>CAVXSX010000001.1:0-822368 GCA_963764545.1 uncultured Solirubrobacterales bacterium
GTGTCCTCAGGCCAGACAAACCCTCGCCTGGGCGGGGCTTCTCGAAAGCCCTCTGTCGAACTCGAGCCGTCGACCCCTTTGCGAGCCGGAGTCACGGATTCGAATCCCGTTGGCTCCAGGCTCTCCCAAATCATTTGCCGTTGTGGCCAGCCGTGACTCGGCAAGCCACGCCGGCCGACCGCGCACTCGGCGCGGCCGGCCGGTACGGTCGGCTCAGGTGGCGATCAGCCCCCCGAAGACGGGTTGTAGAGCACTGCTTGGCCGTTGGGCTTGATGATCTCCATCGCCGCGTCCACCGCCGAGATGTTCTCGTAGTTCTGCGGCGTGCGATCCCACTGGATGCCCATCGTGTTCGTCTTCAGGTGCTGGAGGGTGTGGTAGATGGCATCCTCCGACATCGACGGGGAGTGGGTGACCGCCCAGCCGATCTCGAGGCCGGCGTCGAAGCCGACCTGGCTGTTGACCAGCTGGTTGGTGGAGTTGAGCCCGGCCGCCTTCATCGCTTGGAAGTAGAGCGAGATCGAGGCAGCCGTCTGTTTGTCGAGCGTCGAGCTGCCCTGCTGGGCGTGCTGCAGCCAGGTCTGCATCGAGCCGAGCACGTACACGTGCTGCATGTTCGTCGCGCCGCCGGCGGCGGAGACGAAGCTCGGCAGCTCGCAGGCGGAGCACTCGCTGATCGGGATGCTCGGGTCCTGATCGCGGATCGCGCGGACCGCGGTAATTGACGGTGGGCCCGGCACGAGCCCGAGCAGGATGATCTGGGGCTTGGCCTGCAGCAGCGAGAGTACCTGCGGGGTGATGTTCGTCGCGGTGAGCGGCACCGTCTGGGTGGCGACGAGCTTGAAGTGGTACTTCGTGGCGAGCTGCTGCACGGTCTGCTGATTGACGGTGCAGACCGGACCACACTGGTTCTGGATGACCGCGACTCGCGTCATGTGCTGGGGCACGATCACGTTCTGCACCGACGCGAGCTGGTCGTTGTAGAAGACGTCGTAGAACCCGGGGAACCCGTAGGAGGTGAGGTCCTTGTAGCCGTTGGTCTGCCAGCCCGAGGACTCGGTGACCATGATCGTCTTGTTGGCGATCGCGATCGGCATCGCCGCCTGCGCATCGGCGCCCGACTCGGGGCCGACGATGAACTGCGCGTGGTCCTGCTTGATGCACTTCTGCGCGATGAGCGCCGCCTCGGCGGGCTGAGACTGGTTGTCGATGACGGTGTAGTGGACCTGGTGGCCCTTCAGGCCGCCGTGGGCGTCGACCCACTTGAAGTAGGCCTGGTGGCCCCAGTTGTTCGTCTGCCCAAGCTGCGAGTACGCGCCCGACAGGGCGAGGTCGCCACAGACGTTAATCGGGCCGCTGCTTGCGACCGAGTTGCTCGAGCTGCCGCATGCCGCGATCAGCATCGCCGTCGCGAGCACAAGACCCAGCAACGCGCCGCAGCGCCCGCGGCTTGTCCGTCTCCCGTTCCTCAAAGTTCTCCTCCTAGTGTCGTGGTTGGTGATGCTCCGATCAGCAGCGAGTTGACGAGCTCCGAGGAACGGAATTCCTCGCTGGTTCCGGTGAACACGAGGGCCCCGCTCTCGAGCACGAGGATCCGCTCGGCGACCGCGGCGATGAGATCGAGATCGTGCTCGACAAGCAGCACACACGTGACTTCGCCGATCGCGCGCAGGACCCCGCGCAGCCGCTCGCGCTGGATCTCCGACAGTCCCGAGGCGGGCTCGTCGAGCAGCAGCAGCGACGGACGCGAGGCCATCGCCCGAGCGAGCTCGACCATGCGCTGAGTCTCGAGCGTGAGCGACCCCACCTCGCGGTACGCGAGCTCGCCGAGCCCGAGGTACTCGAGCGCCTCCATCGCGTCCGCGCGCGCCTGCGCCAGGCGACTGATGACGATCCCGCGCAGCAGGCTCGAGCGCTGCGAGTGCAGGCAGGCGACGGCGACGTTGTCGAGCACGGTCCGCCCGCGGATGAGGTGGACGGCCTGGAAGGTGCGACTCACTCCACGACCGAAGCGCTCCGATGCGGGCAGCATGGTGATGTCCTCGCCGGCGAGCGTAACGGTGCCCGCGCTCGGCCGGACGCTGCCGCCGACGACGCCGAGCAGCGTCGACTTGCCGGCGCCGTTGGGGCCGCACAGGCCGAAGGTGCCGCGCTGGGGCAGCGTGAGGTCGATGTCGCGCAGCACGACCAGACCGCCATACTCCTTCGCCACCCCGCGTACCTCGAGCAGCGTGGTGGTCGCGGCGGCCTCATCGGCGCGCCGCGCCGCAAAGTGCTGGCGGAAGGCGCTCGTGTGCGTCACCTCGGCGTCCGCGAGCTCGCCGGAGATGCCCGCCTCCTCACCCTGGCCGAACACCGGAGGTGGCACGAGCACCGCGTCGGTCCTGGACAGGCCGGTGAACGGCAGCCGCGGCGCGGCACGGCGCCACAGGCGGCTCACGATGCCGGCGAACCCATCCGGCTCGATGAGCAGCACGACCGTGATGAGCGCGCCCTCGATGAGCAGGATGTGGACGCTGATCGTGTTCGAGATCCCGGTGAAGTACTGGATCCCGACCGCGCCGAGCACGGCCCCCAGGACGCTGCGCCGCCCCCCGACGAACAGCATGATGAGCAGCGACAGCTCGGCGGTCGCCTGCACGAGCGTCGGCGGCACGAACAGCTGCGTCCCGGCGTAGACGGCCCCGCCAAGGGTGGCCAGCACCGAGCCGAGGATGAACAGCTCCAGGCGCCGGCGCGAGGTGCGTACCCCCATCGCCTGCGCGGTGTTCTCACTCACGCCGAGCGTGTACATCTCGAGCCCGATGTCCGAGGCGACCAGACGCGTGGTGGCGAACACGACGACCGCGACGATGACGACGGTGAGGATTCCATTGGCGGTGGCGGACGCGGCGCCCGGCCACAGCGTGCCGGTGAGCGAGAAGCCGATCGAGCCGCCGAGCCAGTTCGCGTAGGAGAGGTAGCCGAAGCCGATGAGCGGGAACATGAGCGTCGCCACCGCGAGCGCAAGCCCGGAGGCGCGGGAGACGGCCTTGCCGATGACCCAGGCAACGCCGCCGCTGGCGATCGTGATCGCGACCAGCGCGAGCAGGCTCGGCCAGCCGACGTTTGCGTTGAGCACCGCGACGCCATAGGCGCCGAGGCCCATGAACACCGACTGGCTGAAGACGACCTGCTGGCTGAAGCCGATCTGCACCGCCATGCCGGCGGTGACGATCGCGTACGTGAGCGCGAGGATGACGACGCTTCCGAAGTACGAGTTGGCTGAGCCGCCGGCGATGATGAGCCCGGCGATCAACACGAACGCGGTCGACAGCAGCGGACCACGGTCGGCGCCGCTCCAGCGGCGGCTGCGCGTCGTGGCGGTGGGAGGGGTCGTGCTCATGGCTACTCGGGGACGACGTCGAGGCCCATCGCGCTCGGCCGAATGAGGACTGCCGCGGCGAGCAGCGCGTACAGGATCGTGTCGGCGTAGTTGGCGGACACGTAGCCGCCGAGCAGCGCCTCCAGAATGCCGATGCCAAGGCCGGCGAGCACCGCCTTGCCTGGTTTCTGGAATCCGGCGTATGCGGCTGCGATGAATCCGGTGAGGCTGATCGCCGCGCCCGAGTTGTAGGTGTAACCGGTGATCGGCGACTCGAGGATCCCGAACACACAGGCGAGCACTGCGGAGACGATGAACAGCAGCCGGCGGTATTTGCGGTTGTCGATGCCGACGATTCGGGCGCCGAAGAAGTTCTCCCCACACGCTTCGATCGCCTTGCCCTGCAGCGTGCCGCGCAGGATCAGCGCGAGCGCGATCCCGACGACCGCCGCGAATGCGACGACCAGCACCCCCGCGCGGTCGACGTGCAGGCCGCCGCCGAGGCTGAGTGACTGGCCGCTCCAGACTGCGGGTGCGGCGTGCACGTCCGTCCCATACATCAGCTCCGCGAGTCCCTCGATGAAGAACGAAAGCGCAAACGTGAAGAAGAAGGTGACCACGATCCCCTCTTGACGGGTGCGCCCGTCCTGCGCTAGTCGCAGCACGATCCGGTCATACAGGTAGGCGCCGACGACGACGGCGGCGAGCATCGCGGCGATCGCCGGTGCAAGCTTCCAGTGGTGGACGCGGACGAGATTGTCGACGCCGAGCGCGCCGATCATCGCAAAGTCGCCGACCGCGAGGTTGAGGATGTTGCTCACCCGGTACCACAGTGCGACGCACGCGGCGAACGCGGCGTAGATCGAACCGGTGACGATCCCGGAGATGATCAGGTTGCCGAGCTTCACCCGCGCACCACCACTCCATTGCGGATCTCGATCTGCCGGGTGGCAAGCTGTAGCGCCCGCGTCGGAGACTCCTCGACGATCAGCAGCGTGCGCCCGGCCTCGTGGATCCGCCGCAGCGCCTCGTAGACGCGCCTGCTCACCGTCTCGGCGAGCCCGAGGCATGGCTCGTCGACGGCGAGGATCCGCGGGTCGGCGGCGAGACCCCGGGCGATCGCGACCATCTGCTGCTGGCCGCCGGATAACGTGCCTGCCTTCTGCGCCATCCGATCGGAGAGCTCGGGGAACAGCTCGAGCGCCTGCCGGTGAGCCTCAGAGGCCCGCGCGCGCCGTAGGCTGCGGGTGCGGCTGAAGCAGCCAAGCACGATGTTGTCGGCGACCGACAGCTGCGGGTAGAGCTGGCGGCGCTCGGGGACGAGCGTGAATCCGTGGCGGGGCATGAACGAGACGTCGTCGGCGGGTGCCGGGCGGCCGAAGATCTCGACCCGGCCGCGGCGGTGCACGAGGCCCGCGATGCCCATCACGATCGAGCTCTTGCCGTTGCCATTGGGCCCGATGAGCGCGACGCAGTCGCCCTCGGCGACCTCGAAGCTCACAGCGTGGACGGCGGCGACGCGGCCATAGGTGACCGCGAGGTCGGAGATCGCGAGTGCGCTCGCGCCCTCCCGGACTGGCTCCGCGCCCACGCCCGTTCGCGGCGCCCAGCTCCTCGCCATGGCGTCATCGTACGCCCCGTTGATGTCGAAGCCGACCAACACGTCGCGGATCGCACAGAAAGGCGGCGATCCGGGCACTCAGCGACAAGTACGCTCCGGTGAGCCGGACCGGTTTGCTATGACCGTTCAACCCCGCGTGACCGAGAATGGGATCGCCGGATGCCTCGAGCGCCACTGGGCTCCGAGAGGCGGCAGAGACCGGAGGACTGCACACGGAATGAGAACCAGGGCCGCGATGATCCGCCAGGCAGGTCAGCCGTGGGAGGTGACGACCCTGGAGCTGGACCATCCGGGTCCAGGGGAGGTGTTGATCAAGTTTTTCGCCTCGGGCCTTTGTCACTCTGACGAGCACGTCCGGGCGGGGCACAGCGAGGCTCGACTGCCGATGGTGGGCGGACACGAGGGCGCCGGCATCGTTGAGGCCATCGGCGAAGACGTCACGCGCGTAAAGCCGGGCGACCACGTCGTCTGCTCATTCATCCCGGCATGCGGCGCCTGCCGGTACTGCTCCACCGGACGGCAGAACCTGTGCGACTTGGGGGCCGAGATGCTCACCGGGCTGCTGGCCAGCGGCCGCTTCGCCTTCCACGACGACGACGGCGCCGATATTGGCGGCTTTTGCGCGCTCGGCACCTTCTCTGAGCGGGCGGTGATCTCGCAGTTCTCGTGCATCAAGATCCTCGACGACATCCCGCTGGACGTGGCGGCGCTGGTCGGCTGCGGCGTCCCCACCGGCTGGGGCACGTCGGTGTATGCCGCCGGCGTGGCGGCCGGTGACACCGTGGTGATCTTCGGTGCCGGCGGTGTGGGTACCAACGCCATTCAGGGCGCCCGCTATGCCGGAGCGGCCAACGTCGTGGTCGTGGACCCAGTGGCATTCAAGCGGGAGAAGGCGATGGAGTTCGGCGCCACCCACACGTTTGAGGACGCCGAGAGGGCGCAGCAGCTAGTCGACCAGATCACGTGGGGCCAGATGGCCGACCACGCCATCGTGACCATCGGAGTGCTGACCGCGGAGGTGGTGAGCGCCGCTACGGACATGGTGGGCAAGGACGGCCAGGTGACGATTACCTCGGTCGGCCGGGGCGGGGACACGCAGATAGCGCTCGCTGCCAACGGCTCGATCGTCGGCTGGCAGCGGCGGATCCAGGGACACGTGTTCGGGATGTGCAACCCGCTCTACGACGTCCCCCGCCTGTTGCGGTTGTGGCGCGAGGGCCAGCTGAAGCTGGATGAGCTGATCACACGCCGCTATTCGCTGGACGAGGTGAACCGGGGTTACGAGGATCTGCTGAGCGGTAAGAACATCCGTGGTGTGATCATGCACGAGGGCTGATCGGATGGCCGCGATATGAGACACGTCGTCTGCCCAGTCGGCGAGCTACCGGCCGGTGAGCGCCGGATCGTGAACATCGGCAGACGGTCGATCGGAGTGTTCCACGTCGGCGACCGCTTCTACGCGGTGCGCAACCGGTGCCCTCACCAGGGCGGCCCGTTGTGCGTCGGGCACATCCTCGGGGACGCGGTGGCCGACGTTCCGGGCGCCGCGGCGGTGTCCGACAATCCTCTGCGGATCGCGTGCCCCTGGCACGGTTGGGAGTACGACCTCGCCACCGGGCAGTCGTTCATGGGTCCCTTGGATCCGAGCGTCAAGAGCTACGGCGTGGCGCTGGAACCGGGCGGAGCGCTCGTTGCGCAGCTGGAGGACCAGCAGGTGAAGCTCGTGCCCGGTCCGTATACAGCAGAGACCTTCGAGGTTAGGGTCGAAGATGACTACGTCGTACTGGAGGTGTAGAGAGGATGTCGGGAACCAAGACCCAGCCGGGCCCAGCGGCAGCGAGTCGCGCCGTGAAGCTGGTCGATTGCGATGTCCACGCTCAGCTGACCGCGCCGATGCTGACCGAGTACATGAGCGCGGGCGCGTGGAGGCGGCTGGAGCGCTACGGCCACCGGGCGCCCCGGGTCACCGACTGGTACCCCCGCGCACGCAATGCCGGCATGCGCGTGGACGCCTGGCCGAACAAGCCGGGCCACATCTGGGGCAGCGATCCGGAGACGACGCGCGCCCAGTTGCTCGACGAGTTCGGCGTCGACTACGCGCTGCTGGAGGTGCTCAGCGGCGCAGACTGCTACGACGACCCCGACCTGGCCGCCGAGTGGAACCAGGCGATAAATGATTGGCAGCTCGAGAGATGGCTGGAGTTCGACGACCGGTTCCGCTCGGCTATCTGCGTGCCTCACGAGTACCCGGATCTGTGCGTCGCGGAGATCGAGCGTCGGGCGTCCGACGCACGCTTCATGGCGGTAATGATGCCCGCCAGCGCGATGGAGCCGCTGGGCAGCCGCAAGTACTGGCCGATCTACGAGGCGGCCACGGCGCACGGTCGGCCAGTGGTCTTCCACACCGGCGGCTACATGGATCACCGTGGCGCCGGCTATCCGTCGTTCTACCTGGAGTATCACGTCGCCAACGGGATCAACATGCAGGCCCAGCTGGCCAGCATGGTGTGCGGCGGGATGTTCGACGCCATGCCAGACCTGCGGGTCGTCCTCACCGAGTGCGGCGTGGCGTGGGCCGCGGCGCTGTGCTGGTCGCTGGACGCCGGATGGGAGCTGATGCGTGAGGACCTGCCGCGCGTCAAGCGCCGGCCGTCGGAGTATGTCCGGGACCACGCGTGGTTCACCACGCAGCCGATAGAGGAGCCGGCCGAGCCACGCCACCTGCTGCACGCGATCGAGCAGGCGCAACTGGCGGACCGGCTGTTGTTCGCCACCGACTATCCGCACTGGGACTTCGACTCGCCGACGCAGGCGCTGCCGCGCGCCATGCCTAAGGAGATGCGGGAGGCGATCCAATGCCATAACGCGCTGGCGCTGTACGGCCTGCCGCGTGAGCGCGCCGTCCCGGAGTGAGGTAAGTCATGCAAACGATCGACTGCGACGTTCACGTCGCTCCGGAGACTTTCGACGCGCTGTTCCCATACCTGAGCGACTACTGGCGCCAGTACATCACCGAGGCCGGAGTCCGGCTGGGCGGGCTGGCGTTCGCCTATCCCCCGGACGCGCCGACGTCAGCCTCGCCGAGCGCGCGCGAGCTGGCGGGCCCGCCCGTGCCGGCGACCTACAACCAGCTCAAGGAGAGCGTGCTCGACCGGACGGATTCGAGCGCGATTGTGCTCAACTGTCTGACCGGGTTCGAGACCCACCGCAATCCCTACTACGCGACCGCCGTCGCCGGCGCGATCAACGACTGGTTGCGCGAGGAGTTCCTGGCGCGTGACGACCGCCTGCGGGCTAGCCTGGTCGTGTCCACCCTGTCAGGCGACGACGCGGTGGCCGAGATAGAGCGGGTGGGCGGTGAGCCTGGATTCGTGCAGGTGCTGCTGCCGGTGCGCAGCGACGTGCCCTGGGGCAACAAGCGAAACCACGACATCTTCGCAGCGGCCCGCAAGCACTCGCTGCACGTGGGGCTGCACGCATGGGGGCGCGCCGGCAGGGCGCCCACCCCGAGCGGCTTTACCGTCACCTACCTGGAGGACTATGTCGCAAACCAGCCGATCGCCCAGGCGCAGGTGCTGAGCTTCGTCAGCGAGGGAGTGTTCAACCGCTTTCCAGACCTCAAGGTTGTCGTGACGGAGTGCGGCTTCGCATGGCTGCCGCCCCTGCTGTGGCGCTTCGACAAGGACTGGCGCGGCGTCTGGCGCGAGGTGCCGTGGGTCAAGCGGCCGCCGTCCGAGTACGTTGGCGAGCATTTCCGATTCACGACGGCCCCGGCGCACCTGCCCCAGGATCCGGGCGCGCTGGGTCAGCTGCTGGAAATGATGGACGTCGGTGCGCTCCTTGCCTACGCCAGCGACTACCCCCACCAGCACGGGGACGGCCTGCCGGCCCTGCTCGATCAGCTGGATGAACCTACGAGCCGTGCCGTGATGGCCGGCAACGCCGCGGCTCTGTACGGGTTTTCGACGTAGTCGCGGTCTCCGACCGCCGCGGCCGCGCCGGCGCGTGAGACATGCCCGGTGACGGTCGACGTTGAGGTGTTCCGCCGGAGCGCTGGTGGGGCGAAACAGGAGTCGACGCGGCCGTGGACGTGCCATCCGCGCGCAGCTTGATCAGC
The DNA here is from genome assembly GCA_963764545.1 of uncultured Solirubrobacterales bacterium. GTDB lineage: Bacteria > Actinomycetota > Thermoleophilia > Solirubrobacterales > Solirubrobacteraceae > Palsa-465. The sequence goes on from CAVXSX010000001.1 coordinate 9,103, forward strand.
GGGATCGGGGTGGCGGCCTTCCCGTTGTCGCCGAGCAGCCCTCGCCGCCGCCACAGCCCCATGTGCCGATGACTGTGCGGTTGCGCTCGGGGCCGTGCAGTTCAGACCGGTGGGTCGTAACCTGCAAGAGCGCCGCGTGCGAATCATGTCACCTCCGTTTGCAGCCGACCGTCGTCTGTACTCACGTCGGGAGTTAATGCACACTCACCTGCGCGCGCAGCGAAGGAATGCTTGCGCCATCCGGTGGGTTCTCCGTCCACCTTCCACCAGCGGGCGGAGATACGCAGTAACCTCGTTCCGCTCGCCTGGGGTGAGGCTCTGAGCCATGGCCTCCCCCGGCGTAGGAATGTTTGGATTGCCGGCCGAGTTGAGGAAGACGTCCCATCGGCACGGGTTCGCGGGACGCACCTCGGCCTTCACGGTGAGGTCGATCGATTCGAAGCCTGCACTCTCCGCGAGAGCGACCAGGTCGTGCTCGTCGAAGTCGAGCATCGGATCGTCGTCCGGTGTGAGCGCGGCGTACACCGCGCGGATCTTGTCGGTGAGCGCGGCCACCGGCTCCATGTCGGCCCCGAAGAAGCGGGAGCCGGTCCACTCCGGCTGGGCGAACCGGTTCACCGGCTCGAAGATCGACAGGCGGCCGCCCGGGCGGAGCACGCGGGCGAACTCGGTGAAGCACGCGGACTTGTCACGGACGTAGATGAGGACCGAGCGGGTCGTGACGACCTCGACGGAGGCGGAGCGGATCGGATGAAGGTCATCGGCGGAGGCCTGCATGAAAGTGCAGCGCTCGAGCAGACCTTGTGTCTCCGCGAGTCGATGACACTCAGCCAGGAGATCGGTCGAGATGTCGGAGAACACGACCTCCGCGGCGTCCCGATCGAGTGCGCCGAAGGCGATGAGCCCGTCCCCGCATCCGACGTCCAGCACGCGCTGACCCTTTAACGGCTCCGCGCCGTCCAAGACCTGCTCGCGGATTGGGACGAGCAGATCGGAAAACATCCGCGACTTGGCCTCACGATCACCGGCGAACCGGCGATGCCCGAGCCACTGTGCCCAACGGTCAGCGGTCGAACCATCCTCAGCCATCGCGCTGATCCTACGGGCCATCGAAAGCCACGCGCCCCGGCGCGCCGGGCCGCGGGCGGGTAACCCAGAGGTAGGTGATCACCAACCGAGCATCCCGAGCCGCGCGAGCGGCCTTGGCACGCATCTCGACCGCGGCGGGCGACCGGCGGCGCCTGAAAACGATCGTGCTGCTCGCCTCCGTCCTCGCCCTGGACAGCGCCGACCTGGGGACCTTGGGTGCGGTCGCGCCGAACCTGGAGCATTCGCTGCACATCGGGGATCTCCAGGTCGGGGTGCTCGCCTCCGTCGTATCGCTGACCGCGGCGATCGTGACGCTGCCGGTCGGCTGGCTGACCGACCGGGTCCAAAGGGTGCCGTTGCTGGCCGGAAGCATTGCACTTTGGAGCGCGGCAATGGTGGTGTGCGGTGCGTCGAGTTCGTTTTCGATGCTGCTCATCGCGCGCGTGTTCCTGGGAGCGGTGCAGGCGACGTCCGGCCCGACCCTGGCCTCGCTGACCGGCGACATGTTCCGCGTACGCGAGCGTTCCCGGATCTTCGGCTTCATCCACGCGGGGGAACTGCTGGGAGCCGGGTTCGGGTTCCTGGTCAGCGGCGAGGTGGCAGCCGTCCTCAGCTGGCGCTGGTCGTTCTGGATCCTGTCGGCTCCCGGCTTCGCCCTGGCCCTGGCTCTCTGGCGCGGGCTCCCGGAACCGGCGCGCGGCGGCGCGAGTCGGTTCGCCCACCCCGAGCTCGATCGCGACGGCGAGGAGATCGTCCACCGCCTGGTGCGCGAGCGAAACATCCAGCCGCACCGATCCCGCGTGCTGGACACCGACGCGCGCCACCTCGGGACGCTGGACGCCCTCAAATACCTGCTGCGGATCCGCACGAACATCTACCTGATGGTGGCGATCTCGCTCGGCTACTTCTTCCTCGGGGGCGCCCGCACGTTCGGTGTCATCTTCTTCAGCGGCCACTACCACCTCGGGCAGGCCACTGCGACCGCGACAGCCGCCGTGCTGGGCGTGGGAGCCATCCTCGGCATCCTGTTCGCCAGCCGACTCGCGGATCGGCTGCTGGGCCGCGGGCGCCTGCGCGCGCGCGTGACGATCGGAGCCATCGGCTACCTCGCCGCCGCGGTGCTGTTCGTGCCTCCAATCGTCGCCACCGAGCTGGCGGTCGCGCTGCCCCTGTTCGTCGTCGCGACCGCGGCCCTCACGGCGCCGAGCGCGCCACTCGACGCGGCCATCCTGGACGTTATACCCGGGTCGCTCTGGGGCCGGGCGGAGGGCGTCCTGACCGCGGTGCGCACGCTCGCGATGGCCGCTGCGCCGGTCCTGTTCGGGTTCCTCGCCGATGAGCTCGGCAAGACCGGAGCGCACAGCTTCGGCCAGGGAACGTTCGGTTCCGGCGCGCCGAGCGGGGCACAGGGACTCGAGGTCACCTTCCTGATCATGTTGGTTGCGCTGGCGGTCGCCGGGTTCGTGCTCCTGCGCGCCCGCGCGACCTATGGCCGCGATGTGGCGACGGCGATCGCCTCAGACCAGCGAACCCAGGAGCGCTTGCGAGAGCCGAGCAGCCGGTCGGCAAGGCACAGCCAGGCATCCGAGGCGCGAGTCAACCACTAGGTCCGTTCTCGACGATCGCCCCGAACACCACGTCGTTCCACTTCGGGTCCCGGGCGCCGTAGACGAGCACCCACGGCGCGATGAGCAGCCAGCACGTTGAGGCCGCTGAGTCCGACGAACTTCGCTGCGCCGGTCGGGTGGCGGCGGCGGTGGGGCTGGCGACGCTGCCCCGGACAGCGCCGCGGTCTGCCCGTGAACGAATGTCAGCGCAGCGAGCACCGTCCGGGCGCGGACGAGCGCGACCGAACCCCCGTTTACCTCACGGACCGCCGGGTACGCGCCGAGCCGTGCAGACCGAAGCACGGCCGTCCGACACGAGCGGCGGCGGCACGAACCTCTCGCAGCTCAAGCACGATATGCGCGCAGAGGTGGACGGCGAGGTTCGCTTCGACGCCGGCAGCCGGGGCGCTTACTCCACCGACGCCTCGAACTTTCGCCAGGTGCCGATCGGCGTGGTGCTGCCGCGCACGGTTGACGCCGCCGTTGTCGCGGTCGCGGTCTGCCGCCGACACGGCGCGCCGGTACTGTCGCGTGGCGGGGGGACGAGCCTGGCCGGGCAGTGCACGAACGCCGCCGTGGTGATCGACTGGACGAAGTACTGCCACCGGCTGGTGTCGGTCGATCCCGACCGCCGGCGGTGCGTGGTCGAGCCCGGCATCGTGCTCGACGAGCTCAACCGCCAGCTTGCGCCCCACGGGCTGCGCTACGGACCTGAGCCGGCGACCCATCCCAACTGCACGCTGGGCGGGATGATCGGCAACAACTCGTGCGGGGCGACCGCCCAGCGGACGGGCAAGGTGGTCGACAACACCCCCCGGCTCGAGGTCCTGCTCTACGACGGCACGCGCTTCTGGTGCGAGCAGACCGACGACGAGCGCTACGCGGAGATCCTCGCCCACGGTGGCCGGCAGGCGGAGATCTACGCGCAGCTCGAGAGCTGGCCGACGCGTACGCGGACGAGATCCGCGCAGCGCTTCCCGGACATCCCACGCCGGGTGTCGGGATACAACCTCGACTCGCTGCTTCCCGAGCACGGCTTCGACATCGCCGGCCTGCTTATCGGCAGCGAGTCGACGCTGGTTACCGTGCTGCGCGCCGAGCTCGAGCTCGTCCCAGTGATCAAGGAGCGCACGCTCGTGGTGCTCGGTTATCCCTCAGTGGCCGATGCGGCCGACGCCGTCCCGGCGATCGTCGAGCATGACCCGATCGCGCTCGAGGGACTGGACCGCCGGCTCGTCCGCGACCAGGAGATCAAGACCAGCACACCGACGCGATCGAGCAGCTTCCCGAGGGGAAGGGCTGGCTGATGGTCCAGTTCGGGGGCGACACGATTGAGGAGGCGGACGCCCGCGCCCGACGGATGCTCGAGCAGATCGGAGCCGACGAGCGACGGGTCAAGTTCCTCGACGACCCCGAGCGCGAGGATCTGCTCTGGCAGGCGCGCGAAGCCGGGCTCGGCGCCACCGCCCACGTCCCGGGCGAGCGCGACACGTGGGAGGGCTGGGAGGACTCAGCCGTACCTCCCGAGCGGCTCGGCGACTATCTGCGTGACCTCGATGCGCTCTACGAGGAGCATGGATACGCCGACGACGCGATGCCCGCGCTCTACGGGCATTTCGGGCATGGCTGCGTTCACACCCGAATCCCGTTCGACCTGTACAGCGAGCGCGGCGTCGCCGACTACCGCGCGTTCCTGCAGCAGGCGGCCGATCTGGTCGCCCGCTACGGAGGCTCGCTCTCGGGCGAGCACGGCGACGGCCAGACCCGCGGCGAGTTGCTCCCGCGCATGTTCGGCGAGCGGATCGTCGAGGCGTTCAGCCAGCTGAAGGCGATCTTCGATCCCGACAACCGGATGAATCCCGGCAAGGTCGTCGTTGCCCTATCCGCTGGACGCGAACCTTCGCCTGGGCGGCGACTGGCAGCCCGCGGGAGCTGGGGCCGCTGCACTTCTCGTTCCCTGACGACGGCGGCTCATTCGCCCAAGCCGCCAACCGCTGCGTGGGGATCGGCAAGTGCCGCCAGCACACCACGGCGGGCACCGTGATGTGCCCCTCCTACCAGGTGACGCTGGAGGAGGAGCATTCCACCCGCGGGCGGGCGCGGCTGTTGTTCGAGTTGCTCGACGGCCATGGGGACGGCCCGATCACGGACGGCTGGCACTCGGACGCGGTGCGCGACGCGCTCGACCTCTGCCTGGCCTGCAAGGGCTGCCGCAGCGACTGCCCGGTCAACGTCGACATGGCCACCTACAAGGCCGAGTTCCTCGCGCACCACTGGCAGGGTCGTCTGCGTCCCCGCCACGATTACGCGCTGGGGTGGCTGCCGCTGGCCGGCCAGGCCGTCGGCGCGCCTGCGCCTCGCCTCCGCTGGCCAACGCCTGACCCAGCGCGCCCGCGTCCGGCGGCTCGGTGGCGCAGCGTCGCCGGACTCGAGCAGCGCCCGCTCCCGCGCTTCGCGTCCCAGACCCTCCAGCAGTGGGCGGCACGGCGTACGCCCGCGACCGGCCACCGGGGGAACGTGCTGCTGTGGCCCGACACGTTCACCAACCTGATGCATCCCCGGATAGGCCAGGCCGCCGTCCGGACACTCGAGGCCGCCGGATGGAACGTAACGGTTCCCACCCAGCCGCTGTGCTGCGGGCTGACCTGGATCTCGACCGGTCAGCTGTCGATGGCCAAGCGCGTGCTGCGCCGGAGCGCCGAGCAGCTGCGCCGGCACGTGGAGGCCGGAGGACTCGTGGTGGGACTCGAGCCGAGCTGCACGGCGGTGTTCCGCGCCGACGCGCCGGAGCTGCTTCCCGAGGACGACACGATCAGCCGCCTGAGCGATCAGACCGTCACGCTGGCCGAGCTCTTGACCGAGCACACACCCGGCTGGCAGCCGCCGCGTCGCTCCCCGGCCAAGGCGCTCGTCCAAGTCCACTGCCACCAGCATGCGGTGCTCGGCTGGAGCGCTGACGCGAAGTTGCTCGAGGCGTGCGGAGTCGATGCTGAGCGCCTCGACAGCGGCTGCTGTGGGCTGGCCGGCAACTTCGGCTTCGAGCCCGGCCACCTCGAGGTCAGCCGGGCCTGCGCCGAGCGCGTGCTCCTGCCTGCGGTCCGCGCCGCCGATCCCGCCACGGCGATCCTCGCCGACGGGTTCAGCTGCCGTACGCAGATCGAGCAGCTGGCGGGAAACGGCCGCCGGGCCGTCCACCTGGCCGAGCTGATCGCCGAGGCAACCGCAGCGCCGCCGTCCGCACACTGACGACTCACCGCCGGAGACCGTTTCCCACCGATCGTGCCGGGAAGGCCCCAACCCATGAGGGTTCTGCGGTGACTGTCACCTCGGCCACCAAGCACGCCAGGCTGGACCGGTTTCTGGGCACCGAGCCCGGGGACGATTACGACCGTCGCTATGTCATCTACCTGATCGTGATCGCGGTGGCCGGCTGGGCGCTGGCCTCCTACGACTTCAACCTGCTGGTCGTCGCCCTGCCGACGATCTCCACGAGCCTTCACATGACACAGACGCAGGTCGGGCTGCTGGCCTTCCTGGTGTACGCCGCGATGTTCTTCATCAGTCTCGCGTGTCGGGTACTGGATGGACGGGTTCGGACGCAAGGTGATGTGGCAGGTGGCGCTCGTCGGCGCGGCGATCTTCACCGGGCTCACTTTCTTCGTACACAGCTTCGCCGCGCTCGTGGTAGTGCGCGCGCTTGCCTCGGGATTGGCCAACTCCGAGCTGGCGATCTCGATCACGCTGGTCAACGAACAGGTGCCCGCGGCCCGGCGAGGATTCCTGTACGCGATCGTCCAGGGTGGCTGGCCGCTCGGCGTGTTGCTCAGCGCCGCCGTGTTCCTCGGCTTCAACGGCGGGCTCGGCATCGACTGGCACGTGATCTTCCTGTTCGGGGTGATCCCGCTGTTGATGGTGATCGTCGGCCGGCGATGGGTGAGGCCGAGCGAGCGTTACCAGCAGCTGCAGGAGATCAGGAGGCGAAGGCGAAGGGCGACGAGCGACGGGTGCGAGGAACTGCTCGAGCAGTACGACGTCGACGTCGACGAGGTCGAGGAGGTGACCATCAAGCAGTTGTTCGCCGAGCCGGGCTGGGTCCGCCGGCAGCTGATCCGCACCTCGATCGTCTGGCTCCTCTACTCCAGTGCGTTCGTCGCCACCAACACCTACATCGTGGACTGGTTGACCAAGTACCGCTCGTTCGGAACGGGGAGGCCGAGGCGCTGCTGCTCGTCGCCTCCGGGATCGGATTCTTCTTCTACGTGTTCGGCGGCGCGCTCGGCGAGCGATTCGGGCGACAGCGCGTGCTCATCGCCAGCGCGGCCTGTGCCCTCGTGCTCACGGTCGGCGTTCTACTTCGTGCGGGTTTCCTGGGCGATCTGGGTGCTCTACGTGCTCGTCTACCAGGTGACCAACGGCACCTGGTCCGGGACCGGATATGCGTACTGGGCCGAGAGCTTCCCGACGCGCGTGCGCGGAACGGCCATCGGCTGGCTGGGTGCGATGTTCACCGGCGGGCTGATCATCGGCTCGGGAATATGGACCGCGCTGATCGGATCCGAAGGGGCGGCCACGATGCTGATCGTCGGCGGCGGCTTCGCCGTCCTTCAGCTCGCCAGCTCCTTCTGGCTGCCCCACATCCGCCCGGGCCAGGAGCTCGAGGAGGTCGCGACCTGATGAACATCCGAACCGACCGCATGTGGGATCTGAGCCAGCCGATCGCACACGACGGACCGGCCTGGGCCGAATACGACCCGCCCGTCATCACCCACAACTACCGGCGCGCGGCCGAGGGCTTCAACGCCGAGACCGTCCACCTCAACACGCACACGGGCACCCATGTGGACGTCCCGTTCCACTTCGACAACAACGGCGCAAGCATCGAACAGATGCCGCTCGAGGCCTTCGCCGGCCTGGCGGCGTTCCTCGATCTCCGTGCGGCGGTCCGCCCGGCGGAGCCGATCGGGCGGGCCGAGCTGGAAGGCGTGCTCGAGCAGATCGAGCCGGGCGACATCGCGGTTCTGACCACGGGGTGGGGGCAGCGTCGCGCCGCGACCGAGGAGTTCCTCAAGCGCTGGCCATACCTCGACGGGGAAGGCGCCGAGCCGCTGCTCGGGCGCGAGGTCAGCGGGGTCGGCATCGACGCGCTCAGCATCGGCGGCTGGGGCGGCCCCGAAAAGGGAGAACCCAGCCATGAGGCGCTGCTCTCGGCCGGCAAGGTGATCATCGAGGACCTGCGGATCCCGGAGTCACTGCTCGGGCGACGCTGCTTTCTCACCGCGTTCCCCGTGCTGCTCGAAGGCTGCGGCGGCGCCTGGACCCGAGCCGTCGCCTGGGAGCTCGCCTAGCCACGCCGGAAGGCCGCCGCGTTGGCGCGATGGGCGGTTGAATACCTCTCGTCCATCCCCGCAAGGTGCGGCCGTCCCCCGATCAGGGCATTCTCTGAGCGCAGCGAAGATCGCTAGAGGCCTCAACCATGCAGTTCTATCTCAACGGCTACCAGCCCGGCGACCCATTGGTCGAGGAGCCCGATCCCTCGGTCGCGAAGCGGCCGGCGGGCCTTCCCGAGGAGGTCGACGTGCTGATCGTGGGATGCGGCCCGGCCGGCCTGGTCCTGGCCGCCCAGCTGGCCGGCTTCCCGGAGATCAGGACGGCGATAATCGACCGCCGGGACGGTCCGCTCGAGGTGGGCCAGGCCGACGGGGTGGCCTGCCGCACCGTCGAGATGTTCGAGGCGTTCGGTCTGGCCGATCGCCTGGTGCGCGAGGGCTATTGGGTCAACGAGGTCTGCTTCTGGCGCCCGGACCCGGACGACCCGAGCCGGATCAAGCGGACCGGGCGGGTCCGGGACGCCGAAGAGGGGCTGTCGGAGTTCCCGCACGTGATCGTCAACCAGGCGCGGCTGCTCGCCTACCTGCGGGATCACATGGAGCGCTCACCCAGCCGGCTCACCCCGTTCTACGGACTGCAGGCGAGCGAGGTCGAGGTGGACGCGCGGCGGGCCCGAGGAGTATCCCGTCAAAGTCACCCTGCAGGCACCTCAACGAGCACGCGAGACCGGAGAGCACCTCGACCATCCGCGCCAGGTACGTCGTCGGCTGCGACGGCGCGCGCAGCCGCATCCGGACCGCGATCGGCCGCGAGCTGGTGGGCGACGTGAGCGACGAGTCCTGGGGCGTGATGGACGTCCTGGCGGTCACCGACTTCCCGGACATCCGCGTCAAGTGCGCGATCTACTCGGCCAACCAGGGGAACATCCTGATCATCCCGCGCGAGGGCGGATACCTGGTGCGGCTCTACATCGAGCTCGACGAGGTCAGCGACCGAGAGATGCTCGAGAACCGCGACGGTCACCCCGGAGAAGCTGGCCAGAGGTCGCCAACCGGATCCTGCACCCGTACAGCATCGAGCTGCGAGATGTCGGGTGGTGGTCGGTGTACGAGATCGGTCAGCGACTGTGCGACAAGTTCGACGACGTGCCGGCTCAGGAGATCCCCGGACGCCTGCCCAGGGTGTTCATCGCCGGCGATGCGTGTCACACGCACAGCGCCAAGGCCGGCCAGGGCATGAACGTGGCGATGGCCGACACCTGGAATCTCGGCTGGAAGCTGGCCTCGGTGCTCAGGGGCACCGCCAAGTCCGAGCTGCTCCACACCTACTCCGAGGAGCGTCAGGCGGTCGCCAAGGAGCTGATCGACGTTCGATCGCGAGTTCTCCCGGCTGTTCACCGCGCGCGCCGGCAAGGCGAATGGCACGAGCGAGGAGGCGGTCGACCCGGAGGAGTTCGAGCGGTACTTCGTCGCGCAGGGCCGCTTCACCGCCGGGGTCGCCACCAGGTACGCACCGTCGATGATCACCGGCGAGCCGGAGTTCCAGCACCTCGCCGAGGGCTTCCCGATCGGGATGCGCTTTCACTCCGCGCCGGTCGTCCGGCTGGCCGATGCCAAGCCGATGCACCTGGGGCACGCGCACCGGGCGGACGGAGCCTGGCGCATCTACATCTTCGCCGACGCGCGCGACCCCACGGCCGAAGACTCCCGGGCGCGAGCGCTCTGCCGCTTCCTCGAAGACGGAGCGCCTCGCCGATCAAGCGCTTCACCCCGGCCGGCGCCGCACCCGACTCGGTGATCGACGTTCGCGCGGTCTTCCAGCAGAGCCATCGCGACCTGGCCGTCGACGCAGATGCCGTCGGTCCTGCTGCCGAGGAAGGGAAGGTTCGGCGCTGATCGACTACGAGAAGATGTTCTGCCCGGACCCCGATGCCGGCGACATCTTCGACCTGCGCGGCGGTCAACCGCGAAGCGGGTGCATCGTCCTCGTGCGCCCGGATCAGTACGTCTCACACGTGCTTCCACTCGATGCCCACCAGGCGCTGAGAAGCTTCCTGGCCGCGATCCTGATCGACCCACAGTAGGCTCCTGACCGAGATGGAGCGAGTCCAGGTCACGATTTACACCGATCCCGGGTGCCCGTTCGGATTCAACGCCCAACGGCAGGAGACCCAGCTGGCATGGCACTACGGAGACGGGCTCGACGTCACGCGGAGGATGATCGTTCTCTCCGAGCAGAGCGGATCCTACGAGGAGCGGGGACTCAGACGGGAGATGGTGGCGGGCAATGCGCGCAGGCTGCGATCCCAGTACGGGATGCCGATGCTGACCGAGCCGCCGGAGCGCATGGCGGCGACGATTCAGGCCTGTCGCGCGTACGTTGGCGCCCGACTGAACGATCCGCCGCGCGCCGACCGGTTGCTGCGCGCTCTCCGGTGCCGAGCGTTCTCCCACGGTCAGCCGCTCGACCACCCGGACACGCTTCGCGGAGCCGCCGCCGACGCCGGGATCGCCTCCGACACGCTTGATGCCTGGCTCGCCGACCGAGGGCGTCGAGGGCGCGCTGCGCGAGGACATGGCCGCCACCCGCGACCCGCTCCCCGAGGCGCTGGCCCAGGCCCATCGGCTCTCAAAGAGCAACGGCGGGTTTCGGTACTCTACCGCCTCGGCCGTGTTCGAGTCGGGCCCTCGGCGCGTGGTCATGGCCGGCTTCCAGCCGTTCGCGGTCTACGAGGTGGCACTGGCCAACACGGCGCCCGAGCTCGAGCGCCGCGCAGCACCGAAGGCGGCCGACGGAAGTGCTCGCGTGGGCGCCGTATCCGCTGGCCACGGCCGAGGTGGCCGAGCTGATGGGAATCGACCTGGACACCGCGCGTGAACGGCTGCAAGCCGTCGGCGCCGAGTTCGAGCCGGCCGCCGGCGACGGTTACTGGTCAGCGGCCGGGCGCTGAGGTCCTCTACGCGGCCTTGAGCTCGTGCTCGGCGCGCAGCCAGTTGCCGAGCTCATCGGCCCCCGGCGACTCCAGAGAGATGAAGTAGGCGCGCAGTGAGATCTCATCGTGGCTCGGCATCCGAGCGGCCGTCTTCGACTTGCGCACGCTGATGCGCTTGCGGGCGGGCTTGGTGGTCTTCTCGGTCATGTCACTCTCACGGTTGTTCGGAACAGGTTCTCTGCCTGCCTCAGAGCGGCGGGCGCAGTCCTGATTCGACGCAACCGCGAGCACCCCTGCCCGCCCCGGGAACCGGCAAAGCCGGCCCGCGGCCGAGCAGTGCCGCGGCCCTCAGCTGGCCCGTCGGCTCCGAGCAGCCAGCTCGGCGGCCCGCTCGCGGATCCGGTCCTCGTCGGTGATCGCGTGCCAGCGGGTCGAGCGCCGCTGCCCGCTGCGGCGAATCCGGCCCGCCGCCTCGAGCTCGCGCAGCAGGGTCAGCACCTGATCGCGATCGCCGTTGGTTCGCTCGGCCAGCGCGGAGGTGGTCAGGCCACCGTTCTCGGACAGCAGCCCCTCGAGCCGGCCGGCGGGCACCACCTCAACCGCCCGCGCAGCCTTAGCGCTCCGAGCACGGCGCCGGGCCGGGCGGGCCTGACGGGCCTGACGGGCCGGTGCGGCGGTCTCTGCGCTCGTGGCTGCCCGGCCCTCGGTCCCGTCCAGTGCCGTGCGCGCGGCGGTCAGCGTCTCGATCTCCTGGTTCAGTTCGCGGAGCCGACTCTCGATCGAATCCACGATGGCTTCGGTTGTTCTCATGTCCCTGATCGTACGCATCCCCGCGGGCGGCCGGGCGGCCGCTCAGACCTCAACGCCGCGCTCGGCCAGCCAGTCGCGCACGGCCTCGGGTGGATCGCCCTTCCACTCCGCCCGGGCGGCCAGCCGGAGGATCTTGTGCGGCTCGGCGCCCAGCTCGTCGCGCCGATGGGCCAGGTACAGGATCGTGGCCACGGCCATGGACACCGCCGGGTCCTCGACCGCTACGTCCACCCCCTCGACCGCGATGGCCAGGCGCTCCTCCAGGTTCTGGATCGCGGTCACCGGCTCGTCAGCGTCCTCGAACTGCGCCAGCAGATCGTCAAGCCGCTGGTCGGCGTCGGTCGGGTCGCAGATCTCGACCGCGCGCTTGCTGATCTCGAACAGCGTGATCGGCTGCGGTTCGGTGGGCACCGCCCTGAGCCTACTAGCTGGCTCGCAGCAGGCGCACCACCCGCCCCGGTCCCACTGTCCGCGGCGATCTTGACGAAATCTCTATACGGGGCGGCCGATTCTTACCGGCTTCTTGACGAGGCCGCTGCGAGCATCGAACCCAGTGTCGATTACAGGCTTTCGTTCGGGGACTGGCGTATCGCGGCGTCCCGCCGGCCCGGGGCGCGCGGGCGGGATCCGCGGCAAGGGCGACCGTCGTAAGCCCGACCGCGGTAAGCCCTCCGTCCTCCTCGCGCTGGCCGTCCACTGGCGCAGCGCAGAGCTCGACCGGCTACTCGGGGCCGGCGAGGATCCGTGGGCGAGCGATGCACTCTCGCTGCGTGCACGCCGGCTGACCACCCCTCGCATCCGCCGGCAGCTCGCCGCCGGGATGACCGGTGCGCTGCGCAGCGCCCGCGGCGCGAGGCCGGGATTCAAGCGCGGCGGTGTGTCCCGGCGCCGCGACCTGCTCGAGGCCGAGGCGGTGATCGGCGCGTCGAGCGGCGGCTGTGCGGGACCGAGCCGGTGGCTCCGCGGGGCGTGGCCATGATCAGGTTGCTGCTGACCGACGGCAACGGCGTGCTCTACCAGCCGGGCGAGCCCGGTGCGCTGGGCAGCCGGCTGAGGGCGGCGGCCGTGGCGCTGGAGCCGTAGATGAGCGGAACGGCCCGCCGTCAGAGCTTCAACGAGGCGGCCCACAAGCTCGGCTACTGGCCGGTCTCGCCAGCTCCGATGCGGGTCCGGCCGCGTCCGCCGCGGCACCGCCGAGGAGGACGCCGCGACGTCGTCGCGCACGCGAGCCGGGCGGTGCTGGCGCTCGGGGCGCTCGGGATCGTCTACGGCGACATCGGCACCAGCCCGCTCTACACCGTGCAGGTGATCTTCACCGCCCATCGCGCGGCGGCGAGCACGACGCCGGCCGGCGTCTACGGGGTGGTGTCGCTGATCTTCTGGGCGCTGATGATCGTGGTCTCGATCAAGTACGCCGGCTTCATCATGCGCGCCCACAACCGCGGCGACGGCGGGATCATGGCGCTGACCGCGCTGATCCAGCGCCGCAAGGTGCCCACGCGGCGCGTGCTGGTGACGCTCGGGATCTTCGGGGCCGGGCTGTTCTTCGGCGACGGGATGATCACGCCGGCGATCTCGGTGATGTCCGCGCGTCGAGGGGCTGAACGTGGCCAGCCCCGAGCCTCGCGCATCTGGTCGTCCCGATCGCGCTGGCCATCCTGATCGGGCTGTTCGCGGTCCAGCGCTTCGGCACCGGTGCCGTGGGCTGGCTGTTCGGCCCGGTGATCCTGATCTGGTTTCGTGGTCATCGGCGTGCTCGGCGCGCGCGAGGTGATCCAGCACCCCGGCGTGCTCCAGGGTCTCTCGCCGATCTGGGGCGTGCGCTTCATGATCGACCACGGGGTCGCGGCGTTCCTCACGCTCGGCGGGGTCGTGCTGTGCGTCACCGGCGCGGAGGCGCTGTACGCCGACCGCGGCCACTTCGGCGCCGGGCCGATCCGCTTCACCTGGTTGCTGATCGTGCTGCCCGGCTGTGCTGCTCTCCTACCTCGGGCCAGGGCGCGCTGATCCTGGCCCACCCGGGCGCGGTCAGCAATCCGTTCTTCCTGCTGGTCCCGGGCGGGCTGCTGATCCCGATGGTGATCCTGGCGACGGCTGGCGACGGTGATCGCCTCGCAGGCGGCGATCACCGGCTCGTTCTCGGTCGCCAAGCAGGCCGTCCAGCTCGGGCTTCCTGCCGCGGCTGAAGATCGTCCACACCTCCAAGCTCGAGGGACAGATCTACGTCCCGGTGATCAATTGGGTGCTGTGCATCGGCGTCGTCGCGCTGGTGTCTGGCTTCCGGCACTCGGCCAAGCTGGCCGACATCTACGGCGTCGCGGTGACCGGCACGTTCATCCTCAACACGGTGCTGTTCGTGGCCGTCGCGCGCTCGCTGTGGCACACGCCGCGAGCTGGAAGCTGGCGATCCTGGGCACGCTGTTCCTGACCGTCGAGGTGGCCTTCTTCAGCTCGAACCTGGCCAAGGTCGACCACGGCGCGTGGCTGTCGCTCGGCGGTCGGGCTGGTCATCGCGTTCGTGATGATCACCTGGCGGCGGGGCCGCGAGATCGTCACCGCGCAACCGCATGGCCAGAGGAGGGGCCGCTCGAGCGAGTTCCTCGACGGGCTGCGCGACGCCGACCCGCCGATCCAGCGCGTGCCGGGGACCGCGCGTGTTCCTCAACCCCGGCAAGCAGACCGACGCCGCTGGCTCTGCGCGCCGAGGTCGAGCACACCCACGCCCTGCACGAGAAGGTGGTGATCGTCTCGCTCGAACACGATCAGCGTCCCGCACGTCGACCAGCGCGACCGGTTCTAGGTCGAGCTGCTCGGCCAGGGGCTGTTCAAGATGATCCACGTGACGATCCGGGTCGGCTACCGCGACCGCCAGAACGTTCCGGAGGCGCTGGCGCTGGCCCGCAAGCAGGGCCTGCTCGAGCGCAACCTGGATCTCGAGCACGCCTCCTACTTCGTGTCGCGGATCGACGATCACGCCGACCGACGCGCCGGGGATGAGCCGCTGGCGCAAGAAGCTGTTCATGACGATGGCCCGCAACGCGGCCAGCCCGATCGAGCAGTTCTCGCTGCCCACCGACCGCACGGTGATGATGGGCTCGCAGGTCGCGGTCTAAACGGCCGACACCCCGCCCCGCCAGCCTCGCTCCCCCGGGCCGGCCGCCCGGCACCGCGACGCTTGTGCTGCCATGCCGTGAGTGAGCCTCCTGCGCGATCGCGACTTCCTGCGCTTCTTCGGCGCGCAGGCGATCTCGATGTTCGGCGATCGGATGGTCGGCGGTGGCGCTCGCCTTCGCCGTGATCGAGCTCGGAGGATCGGCGACGCAGGTCGGCACGGTGCTGGCCATGCGCGCGCTTCCGCTGGTCGCGTGTCTGCTGATCGGCGGCGTCGTGGCCGACCGGACCTCGCAGCCGCGCGGTGCTGGTCGCCGCCGACCTGGTGCGCCTGGCCGGTCAGGGATCGCTGGCGGCGTGGCTCATCCTCGGCCGGCCGAGCATGCTGGCGGTCGGGCTGCTGGCCGGCGTGACCGGCGCCGGCAGCGGATTTGCCGCGCCGGCCACCACGGGGATGCTGCCCGAGGTGTCGCCCCCGAGCAGCTGGGCGAGGCGAACGGCCTGCGCGCCACCGCGTTCTCGATCGGCGAGCTCGGCGGGCCGCTGCTCTCCGGCGTGCTGGTGGCCACCGCGGGGCCGGGCTGGGCGCTCGGGATCGATGCGCTGACCTTCGCGGCGAGCGCGGCGCTCCTCATCGGCCTGCGCCGCGTCCCCGTGCCCGGCCGCGCCAGCGCGCGCCTCGTTCCTGACCGATCTGCGCGGCGGTTGGACCGAGTTTCGCTCGCGCCGCTGGCTGTGGACGTTCGTGGTGTGGGCCGCGGTCTCGAACCTGTTCTGGGGAGCCTGGAGGGTGCTGGGGCCGGTGGTGGCGCACCGCCAGCTGGGTGGCGGCGCGGCGTGGGGGCTGCTCGATCTCGGCGTTTGGCGCGGGGACCGTCGTCGGCGGGATCCTGGCCCTGCGGTTGCAGCCGCGGCGCCCGGCCCTCGTGTGCGCGGTTACCGGCCTGGGCTTCGCCGCCCCGCTGCTTCGCGCTCGCCGCGACTCAATGGCTCCCCTCATCGGGGCAGGCACGTTCCTGGCCGGGCTCGCGCTGATGCCCTCCAACACCCTGTGGGAGACCACCCTGCAGCGGCACATCCCATCCGAGACGCTCTCGCGCGTGAGCTCCTACGACTGGTTCGGCTCGCTGGCCCTGGACCCGATCGGGCTGGCCATCTGGGGCCCGATCGCGGCCCTGGTCGGGATCGAGGCCTCGCTTTGGACGGCCGGCTGGCTGCTGCTGGCCGGCGCGCTCGCCCTGTTCGCCGTGCCGGAGATCCGCCGCCTGCCGGCGTACCCGGGCGGACGTGGCGAACTTCGCCTGGGCGGGCGGGCCGGTGAGCAGTTAGTACGGTTCGAAGCCGTGGACCTTCTGATCTGGGGCGACACCGAGAGCTCGCCGGCGCTCCGCCACGAGGTGCCGGCCGACATCGGCGACCCGTTCCTGTACCTGGAGTCGAACGGCCGGCGGGTGGTGGTGACCAACGCGCTCGAGGAGGGCCGGATCGCGCGCGCCGCCCCGGACTGGAGCGCCTGCTGATCGACACGCTGGGCCGCGACGAGTTGATCGCCGCGGGCCGCTCATGGCTCGAGATCGAGCAGGAGCTGTGCGTGCGCGCGGCCGATCGGCTGGGCCTCCACAGCGCCGTCGTGCCGCCCGAGTTCCCGCTCGCCATCGCCGACCGCCTGCGCGCCGCCGGAATCGAGCTCATGCCTGACGATGCGCCGTTCACCGAGCGCCGGCGCCAGAAGACGGCCGCCGAGATGGCCGGCATCCGGCGGGCCACACGGGCAGCGCTCGAGGCGATGGCCGAGGCGGCCGCCATGCTCCGAGGGGCCGAGATCCGCGGCGAAGAGCTGTGGCACGACGGCGAGCGGCTGACCTCGGAGACGCTGCGGACGGATCCGCGAGGTGTGCGGCAGCGCGGGCGCGCCGGCGCCGGCCGACATCATCGTCAGGGCCATGGGGCCCGCCGCGCCGATCGGGCACGACCCGGGTCGGGCCCGCTGCCCGCCGACACGCCGATCCTGATCGACCTGTGGCCGCGGGACGAGGAATCGAGTTGCTGGTCGGACATGACTCGCACGTTCGTCCGCGGCGAGATCAGCGACGCGATCGCCGAGCTCTACGCGCTGGTCCTCGACGCCCACGAGCGTTCGTGCGCGCGCGGTCCGGCCCGGCGTCCCGGGCGTCGAGTTGTACGGCATCGCCTGCGACGTGTTCGAGGCGGCGGGCCACCCCACGGCGCGCACCAAGGCGCCGGCGAGACCTTGCGCGAGGGCTTCTACCACGGGCTCGGCCATGGGGTCGGCCTCCAGGTCCACGAGGCCCCGATGCTCGGCCGCAGCGGCTTCGAGCCGCTGGTCGCCGGCGACGTGATCGCGGTGGAGCCGGGTACCGTGGTCTCCTCGCTCGGCGGGGCGCGGGTCGAGGATCTGCTGGTGGTCACCGAGGACGGCGCCGAGTCGTTGACCGGCGAGTTTCCCTACGACCTCACGCCCTAGGCTGAGCGTGGCCCCGGCTCGCCGAATCGGCGACTCGCAGGACGTCGGCCCGCATCGGCACCATGAAGCAGCGCTCGCCCGCGCGCGCGCCGGGCTCCCCGAGCCGCGCGAACGCGAGGCCAGCTCGTCGGCGTGCTCGTCGAACAGCGGCGCGCGTGCGGGATCGACGCTGACCACGCGCGCGCGCAGCGCCGTCGACACCGGGCAGGCACACGCGCACGTCGTACTCGAACGTGCTCCGCCGATGCAGGCCGGCCGCCGCGGCGTCCGCCAGCGCGCGCTGCGCGGCCGCGCGCACCTCGCGCTCATCCTCGACCACGCTGGTGAGCGTGAAGAAGTCGCCCTCGGCCAGCGGCTCGGCCACATACACCAGCGCCGTCGGGCCGCAGCACGCGACGCGCCTCGCGCAGCGCACTCCCCATGTCCTCGACCGGCACGTGGTGCAGCGTGCGCATGAACACCACGACGTCCACCGAGCCATCGGCCAGCGGCAGCTGCTGTCCCACGCCCACCGCGTAGCGCGCGCCGCTCCCGCCGTCGTCGCGACGCGCGGCCGCGAGCTGCTCCTCGGAGATCTCCACGCCGGTCACCCGCGCGCCCCGCGCCGCCAGCGCGCGCACGAGCGCGCCGCCACCGCAGCCGACGTCGACCACGTCCCGGTCGGACACCGGAACCAGCCGCTCTAGCACCTCCAGATCGCTGCGCACTTCTCGGCTCAAGGCCGGCCCATCGTAGAGGCGAGGGCCCGCGATAGGCTCGGATGGCGATGCTCTCGAAGTACCGACCGTGCTGTCGCTTCCCGGCGCCGCGCGCCTGTTCGCCAGCGCGCTCGTCGCCCGCATGCCGCAGGGCATGGCGCCGCTGGCCGTGCTGCTGCTGGTGCGCGGCGCCACGCACTCCTACGCCGTGGCCGGGCTGGCGGTGGGCGCGTCGGCCTTCGCCACCGCCGGCTGTGCGCCGCTCTTGGGCCGCCGGGTCGACCACCACGGCCGCGGCCGCGTGCTGGTGCCGCTGGCCGCCGGGCAGGCCGTCTTCTATGTGCTGCTGGTCGTGGCCGCGCAGGCTCACGCCGCCGGCTGCCGTGCTCGTCGTGCTCGCCGCCATGGTCGGCGCGCTGCTGCCCCCGATCGCCCCGGTCGTGCGCGGTCCTCCTGCGCGAGATGTTCGACGATCAGGACACGCGCGAGACCGCCTACGCGCTCGAGGCGGTCGTCCAGGAGGTGCTATGGATCACCGGCCCGCTGGTCGTGGCGCTGCTCGTCGCGATCAGCTCGCCTCGCCGTCGCGGTGGCGCTGCTCGGCGTGGTCTGCCTGTCGCGGCACCGCGCCTGTTCCTGCGCTCGCCGCTGCTGCGCCCGGCGCCGAAGCCCGGTCCGCGGCCGGCGCGGCCGAGCGCCGCTCCGGCGCTGGCCAGTCCCGAGCTGCGCGCCCTGCTCGGCCCGGTGGCGCTGACCGGCGCCGGGCTCGGCGCGATCGAGGTCGGGCTGCCCTCGCTGGCCCTGCACGCCGGCTCGCGGCCGGCCTCCGGTCTGCTGCTGGCGCTGTGGAGCCTCGGCAGCATGGCCGGCGGCCTCTGGTACGGCGCCCGGGTCTGGCGCACGTCGCTGAGCCGCCGCTACCGCATCCTGCTGCTGCTCGCGGTGCTGTGCGCAGCGCCGCTGATCGCTGCCCGCTCGATCGCCGCCGGCGTGCGTGTGCAGCCTGCTGGCCGGCGTCACGATCGCGCCGGTGTTCTCCTGCCAGTACGCGCTGGTCGGCCGGTCGGTGAGCGCCGGGAGCGAGACCGAGGCGTTCACCTGGGTGGCCGCGGCGCTGGTCGGGGGGCCTGGCGGCCGGATCGGCTCTCGGCGGCGCGGTCATCGGGGCGGGCGGGGTCAGCGCGCCGTTCCTGGTGGCCTGCGCCGCGACCGCGCTGGCCGCGCTGCTCTCGATCGGCTTCCGTGTCCCGGCCCGCCAGCCCGCGTAGCGGGCACCCCGCGGCTAGGGCACCCAGCGCTCGCCGGACGGCGTCACGACCAGCTCGTGCGTGAGCGCCCGCGGCCCCTGCTCGACCAGGAACGACACGGCGCGCGCCACCTCGCCCATGTTGGCCAGCGCCTCGCGCGGGGCGTCGCGCGGTGAACGCCTCGGTCTTGGGAGACTCGATCGTGGCGTCGACCGCGAGCAGCGCCACGTGGATGCCCGCCGCGCGCAGCTCCTGGGCGGCGGCCTGAACCAGCGCGCGGGTGGCGAACGCTCCGGCCGCCCACAGGCCGCGACCGGGCATGGCCCGCCGCGAGGAGCCGCCGGTGATCTGGATGAGCGCGCCGCCGCCACTCTCCCGCAGCGCCGCGGCCCCCTCGGACAGGAACACGAAGGCCTGCTCGGCCACCGCCACGGTCCAGCCCCGGAACGCCTCCAGGTCGGCCTGGGCGAGCTCGCCACCGCCGAACGGGCCGCTGCCGGTCGGCCGGGCGGCGCTCACCGCGTTGATCACCGCGTCGAGCGACCCGAGCTCCGCGCGGGCCCGCGCCAGCGCGCCGCGCAGCGAGTCGGGATCGGCGGCGTCCGCCTCCACCGCCAGCGCGCCCCGGGCGCGAACCCCGGCGAGCGTGTCCTCGCTGCGGGCCACCCCGGCCGCGCTCCACCCACGCTCGAGGAAGTGATCGATGATCGCGCCGCCCAGGTTGCGGGCGCCCAGCACCACCACGGCCTTGCTCATCGTGAGACCTCCATCCCGGCGGGGTCGTAGCGCGGCACGCCAGCCTGAAGCCGGGCCGGGTGGCGCCCGCGGATCGACGAGGTGAGGAACACGGCGTCGGCTCGGGTCAGCCGCGCCAGGTCGACCGGTTCCTCGCGGGCGCGGGGATCCGCGGCCAGGAGCGCCGCGCGCTCGGTCCCCGGAAGGAGCCGCCCGTCGGCCGGCGGGGTGATGAGCTCCTCGCCCTCGACCAGCCACACGTTGGCATACGCCGCCTCGAGCACCGAGCCGTCGGTGTCGACCAGCAATGGGACTGCGCCGTCGGCCAGCGCGGCCAGCGCCTCGAGCAGTCGGCGATCGCGCCACTTGTGGGCGCCCAGGCCGCCGGGCAGGGCGAACGGGACGAGCAGCAGCGGGATCGTCGCGCGGCGCGCGCTCCTCCGAGACGCTCATCCGCACGCCGCCGCCGGGATCGCCCAGCACCCGCAGGCGTGCCCGGGGCAGGTGTGCCGCCTCGGCCGCGGCGGCCTGCGCGCCGGCCGCCATCGTGGGCGGCGAGCGCGATCGCCGTCAGAGCGTTCGCACCGAAACCGCGAGTCGGTCGAGGTGGCGCTCGAGGCGGACCGGGCGGCCGTGCTCGACCAGCACGGTCTCGAACACGCCGTGTCCCGGGTCGGGTCGCTCGCCGTGCTCGAGCGCTCGGGCGAGCCGCGCCCCGCCAGCCCGCGCTGCCGCGGCGAGCGTCCGCAGCGCACCAGCGAGCCACCGATCGCCGCGATCGGACCGGCCGCCTTGTCGAACGCCTCGGCCAGCTCGCGCGCGGGGTCCGAGTCGAACGACCACGGCCCCGCCGGCCCCGAGCCAGATCCGCTCGCCGATCACCTCGAAGCTCCGGATCGCGACGCTCAGGTCAAGCCCGGCCAGCGGGCTGGCGATCCCGATCGCGCCCGTGTACACCTCGCGCCGGGTCGCCTCGAGCGCGGCGATCACCTTCATGGCCTGGATCTTGGGCGCGCCGGTGACCGAGGCGGGCGGGAAGCTCGCCCGCAGCAGCGCGCCGTCGTCGATGCCCTCACGCAGTCGGCCGGAGACGGTCGAGACCAGCTGCCACACGCCGGCGTGCGGCTCGACGCGCGGCGCCTGCTGCACGCACGCTCCCGTAGGCGCACACGCGGCCCAGGTCATTGCGCATCACGTCGACGATCATCACGTGCTCGGCCGCGTCCTTCGCGGACCCGCGAGCTCCCGAAAGGCAGCCGCCCGCGCCGAGTCGCTCCCCACCCGCGGACGCGTGCCCTTGATCGGCTCGCTCCACACCTCTCGCCCGACCCGGCGCAGGAACCGCTCGGGGGACAGGCTGACCACGCCGTCGACGGAGCGCGCCGAAACGCGGCTCGGCCGCCGGCAGGGCGGCCGCGAACAGATCGAGCGGATCGCCGGCGAAGCGCGCCTCGAGCCGCACGCACAGGTTGGCCTCGTACAGCTCGCCGGCCGCGATCCGCCGCCGGCAGTCGGCCACCGCGTCCACGTGGCCGGCCGCGCCGTTGCCGGCAAGCGCGAAGGGGCTGCAAGCCGGCCCGGATCCATCCGCTCCGTCCGCGAAAAGCGGCATCGTCCGTAGCCGCTGGCGCCACTCCTCTATGCGCTCGCGGATCAGCGGCGTCGCGCTCGTCGGACCACAAGCGCCTCGAAGAACCACCCCGTGCCGTCGTGCACGAGCACGTGGTCGTAGAAGGCGAGCGAGAACTCCGGCCGCGGGACCGGCGCCGGTGGGCTCGGGGGCAGCTGCTCGATCCGTCCGCCCAGGCCATAGCCGAGCCACCCGACCCAGCCTCCGCCACGACCCGGGCACCTCCATCGCCGCCGGCCAGCGGCGGCTGCGACGCCACCAGCTCGAATGGATCCTCATCGGCGCAAGCCACCCGCGCGGGCGCCGAGCCCAGCACCGCGAGCCCTCCGAGCCACTCGCCGACCAGCGCGAACGGCCGCTCCTCGCCGCGCAGCCACAGCACCGCCTGCGCCGGCGAGAGGTCGGACTCCAGCGGCACTCGGAGCGGGCGCACGGTCGCCTCGCACCACCTCACGCGGCCGGCAGCCGCACGCGCGCGCGGAGCGCCTTGCGGTCGAGCTTGCCCACCGCGGTCAGCGGCATCGCGTCGACGAAGTGCACCTCGCGCGGGTACTTGTAGCCGCCGATCCGATCGCGCGCCCACGTCGACCAGCTCCTGCCGCCGACGCCGCGTCGGGCTCGCTCAGCGCCACGAACGCGACCACCTCCTCGCCGTGACGCTCATCGGGCCGGCCCACGACGCCCGCGCCGACACCGACGGATGCTCGAGCAGCGCATCCTCGACGTCGCGCGGATACACGTTGAAGCCGCCGCGGATGATCACGTCCTTCTTGCGATCGACGATGAACAGGTAGCCCTCCTCGTCGAGGTAGCCGATGTCGCCGGTGTGCAGCCAGCCGTCGCGGATCGCCTCGGCGCGTCGGGCCTCCGGCGCCTGCCAGTAGCCGCGCATGACGGCCGGGCGAGCGAGCGCAGATCTCGCCCACCTCGCCCGCGGGCAAGCGCACGGTCCTGCTCGTCCAGGATCCGCACCTCGGCCCCGGGGATCGGGACGCCGACCGAGCCAGGCTTCTCGCGCCCGACCGGGTTGGTGGAGATCAGCGCGGCGGTCTCGGTCAGCCCGTAGCCCTGGCGGATCGTGACACCCACGGGATCCGGCGCTCGAGCTCGGCCACCACGTCGCGGCGCGAGCGGCGCCGCCCCGCACCCGAAGTAGCACCAGCGAACTCAGGTCGAACTCCTCGAGCGGCTGGGCCAGCAGCAGATGGATCATCGAGGGCACGAGCGCGCTCGTCTGCAGGCGCTGCTCCTGGCAATCAGCTCGAGGAACCCGCGCGGGTCGAACCAGCGCAGCAGCACGGTGACCGGCGCGCTCGGGCGCGTGCATGCCCGCGATCGTGACCAGGATCCCGTAGGAGTGAGACAGCGGGAGGGTCATCAGAGTGGCGGGTCACCCCGTCCACGTGCGGCCGCCTGCTGCACGGCGTCGCCGGTGAAGCTACAGGTTCGCGTGCGAGAGCATCACGCCCTTGGCCCGGCCGGTCGTGCCGCCGGTGTACAGCAGCGCGGCGAGGTCGTCGTCCGCGCGCGGGACGATCGGCGCCGGACCGCCGACTCGCTCCGAGCGACACCCAGCGCCAGCACGCCCGCGCCGATCGGACCCGACCCCGGTCGAGATCACATGTCGGACGCGAGTCGAGCCCGTCCACCGCCTCGCGCACCTTGTCCACGAACTCGGGCGTGGTGATGACCGCGGACCGCCTCGGAGTCCGCGATCACGTGGCGCAGGTCGGGCGGGGTCGAGCAGGAACATGGCCGGCGTGACCACCGCGCCGGCCCGCCACAGCGCCTGGTAGCGATGTCACCTCGGGGCAGTTGGCCATGCTGACCACCACGCGCTCGCCCGGCTCGATGCCCGAGCTCGGCCAGCCCGCCGGCCAGCCGACACGCGCGCTCGAACAGCTCGGCCGAGCAGTGCCAGCGGCCCTCGAAGAGCAGCGAGTCGTAGTCGCCCCGCCGCTCGAACGCCTCCTCGGCCAGCCGAGCCAGGTTCCGCGTCCCCGGGCTCACGGATGCCCGCCCGGCAGCCCCGCCTGGCGGAGCAGCCGGGCCATCTCGTAGAACCCGTTCTGGAAGTCGGTCAGCTCGCGCGGCGGGGCCACCGCGGCGACCGGGTCGGCGAAGCGGGCCTGCGTGAAGCCGTCGCGCCAGTCGCTGACCGTCTGCGCCGCGGCCGAGTGATCGGGCACCGTCGGCCCGCGGCGCGCCGTCGGCCAGCAGGTGGCCCAGGTGGTTGGCCGCCGCGGCGCGCGCCGTCATCGCCGGGATCTGCCCGTCGCGCTGGCAGAAGCGGGTGAAGATCGTCTTCATGATCGAGGTGTGGTCGAAGTGGAAGTCGGCCCCGAGCAGCGCGCGTCGACGTCGAGCCGGGCGCGACCAGCGGGGAGACCAGCAGCGCCGGCACCCGCACGCCCAGCCGCTGGAAGTCCGGATGATCGTCGGTGGCGGCGGGCGGCGCGACGTGGTCGTAGAAGCCGCCGTGCTCGTCGTAGGTGATGATCAGCAGCGTCCGCGGCCAGCTCGGCGCGTTCGGCCAGCGCGTGGTAGATCGTCAGGATCAGGTCCTGGCCGGCGATCACGTCCGACGGCGGATGGTCGTCGTTGGAGTCGGGGCCGAGCACGCTGCAGATCCTTGAAGCGGGGGTCGATCCACGACACGGCGGGCAGCTGCCCGGCCGCCACGTCGTCGAGGAACGAGCCCTTCTCGGTCAGCTTCCCGACCACCTCCTCGCGGATCGAGAGCTTGCGCGCGTCGACGTAGCCGAAGCGGTCGTGGTGGCTCAGCCGGTACTCGGGGTCGGCCGCGCGCAGCGTGCCCGGGTCGAACGAGTACCAGCGCCAGTCGACCTGCGCCTCGTCCAGGTAGCGGACGAACGAGGGCAGCGCGTAGATCGGCGGCGACGCGTCGTCGCGGCCCGACCGCGCCGCCTGCCCGCACATCGCGTACAGCCGGTTGGGCCAGGTCGCGCCGGGCACCGAGCTGAACCAGCGGTCGACCACGCAGTACTCGGCGGCGAGGTGGTCGTAGACCGGCAGGTCCTCGCTGTCGTAGTAGCCCATGACCAGACCCGGGATCGGGCACCGGCACGTGCAGCTGCTGCGCCCGCGCCGCCGAGATCCGGGCGAAGTTGTCCACGAAGCCCTGCCCGCCGTTCGGCCAGCTGCTCGTCGACCGACGCGCCGGAGTGATCGGGATCCTCGGCCTCGCCGCTGAACTCCGTCCGGCTCAGGTGATGGATCGGATAGCGCTGTCCGGCGTGCGGGTTGAAGTTCTCGTCCGGGCCGCGCAGCCCGTCGACGTCGCCGCGCTCACGGCCGCCGAGCGCGGCCGGCAGCGACAGGTAGCCGAGCATGTGGTCGAACGAGCGGTTCTCCAGCATCACCACGACGATGTGGTCGATCTGCTGCGAGGCGCGCGGCCGCCTCGATCGCTCGGCGCCGGGATCCGCTGCGTCGCGGCGCCGGCGGCACGTCGGCCGCGGCCACGTCGATCACCTGCCGCCAGCGCTCGGGCAGGAGATGGGCCACGCCCCGAAGCGCCGCGCGCTCTGCGTCCCCCCACATGGCGGTCCAGCCTATCGCGCCGAGCGCCGCCCGCGCGGCGTCGATCGCCGCGTGGGCGATCGCCTCGCCCGACGTCGCCCACCGGGAGGAACGCCGGCACGAACGATGCGGCGGCGTCGAACTCGAGCTCGAGCCGCGTCGAGCCGGCACCGTGCACGCGCCAGATCAGCTCGAGCCGGTCCGGGTCGCGACGGGCCGTCCGGCACGCGGGTCAGCGTGACGTCGCCGGGCGGCTCGGTGCGCACGGCCACGAACAGCTCGAAATCCTGGCCGAACGGGCTCTGCGGGACGTGCAGCTGCGCCCGCGCCAAGCCCGGGCGTCGCCGTTGCGCTCGGCCTCGAGCATCTCCACCTCGCTGACCACGTCGAACCAGTCCGGGTAGCCCTCGACCGCGGCCAGCAGCTCGAAGCAGTCCTCGGGCGGCTACGTCGAGCGCGGCGCTGGCCCGGCCCTGCAGCTCCTTCACGGGATCAGCAGGAGCTTTCCGGTCGTCTTGCGCGCCTCGAGGTCCTCGTGGGCCTGCCGGGCCTGCTCGAGCGGATAGCGGGCGCCGATCCGCACCTTGAGCTTGCCTTCCTCGATCAGCTCGAACAGCGCCCGCGCGCGCTCGCGCAGCAGGTCCGGCGTGCGGGTGTAGGTCTGCGAGCGTCGGACGCTGGACGTACAGCGAGCCGGCTGACGCAGCCGAGCCAGGATCGAGCGGGTCGGGCTGACCGCTGGCGGCGCCGTACAGGATCATCCGGCCGGTCGGCCGCGAGCGCCTTGAACCCCTCCAGGAACGTGGACTTGCCGACGCCGTCGTACACCGCCGCCAGCCCTCGCCGCCGGTGATCTCCTTGGCGCGCTCGGCGAAGCCGTCGTAGCCGATGACCTCGTCCGCGCCCGCCTCGCGCGCCAGCTCGCGCCTTCTCCTCGGTCGAGGTGGTGGCGATCACGCGGCCGCCGCGCACCTTGGCGATCTGGGTCAGGAGCAGCCCGACCCCGCCGGCCGCCGCGTGCACCAGGACCCAGTCGCCCCGGCGGATCGGGTAGGAGTCCGGCGGCCAGGTAGTAGGCGGTCATGCCCTGGAGCAGCGCCGCCGCGGCCACCTCTGAGGAGATGCCGTCCGGGACGCGGCACGAGCCTGTCGCGCGGGCGCGCGATCTGCTCGGCGTAGCTGCCGGGAACGCCGACCCACGCGACCCGCTCGCCGGTGTCGTGGATCCTGCCGGCGCCCTCGACGCCGATGATCGCCGGCGGCGCGGAGCCGTAGCCGCCGCCCTGGCGCTCGTACACGTCGCGGTAGTTGATGCCGATCGCCTCGACGTCGACCAGCACCTCGCCGTCACTCGGCTCGGGCGCCGACCGCTCGTCCAGCTCGAGAACCTCGGGGCCACCGTTTCGCTCGAACACGATCGCGCGCATGCCGGTGGCGGAACGCTACCGCAAGACGATTTTGGGCCGCTGCGCAGCGTCGGCCAGCGCCGCCGGCAGTTCCGGCGAGTGCACCAGGCCGCGCCGCAAGCCGGGCACAGGCCCCACACCACGAGCTGGGCGTGGTCGGGCACGAACCCGGTGGCGCCGGCCCGGGCGAGCACGTCGTCAGGCGCGGCGGTGCCCTCCAGGTCGGCCATCGCGCCGCACCGCCGGCACACCGTGTGGGCATGCGGCTCGACCCGGGAGTCGAACACGACGGCGCCGTTGCCCGGTGCCTACGCGGCGGACCAGCCCGAGCGCCCTCGAGCAGCTCGAGCGTCGAGTAGACCGTGGGCAGCGAGGTGCCGGGCAGCACGTCGGAGACGCGGGCCAGCACCTGCTCGGCGGTCATGTGCTGGGATTGCGAGCACACAGCGCGCGGTGGATCACGATCCGCTGCGGCGTGACCCGCAGATGCCGGTCGCGGAGCTTGCCGACCAGGTCGCTGGTCGATGTCCGAGATTGCCGGATCATGTTGTTACATCATAGCTGCCATTAGGGCGTCCTTATTCTAACTCACTTGCTATAGTGCCGCGGACGATGAGCCCGGACGTCGCGAGTCCAGCCGACGAGGAGGAGAGGCCGTCGGTCCCGCCGGCCGGCCCCAGACCGGCCGTTCGCCCGCTCGACCTTCCGGCTTACCCACTGCGATCGCCAGCCTCACCGGCTTCGACGACCGGACGTTCGTGCTGCGCGTCGTTCAGCCGGCGCTCGTCGGGATGATCGACGGGACGGTCTCGACGCTGGCCCCGATCTTCGCCGCGGCGATCTCCGCAGCTCGCACACCGCGCTCGTGGTCGGCATCGCCACCGCGCTCGGCGCCGGCGTCAGCATGGGCTTCTCCGAGGCGCTGTCGGACACCGGGGAGGAGACCGGCCGCGGGTCCGCGGTCGTGCGCGGCGCGATCACCGGCGGGGCCACGGCGTTCGGCGGCGTGTTCCACTCGCTGCCGTTCATCATCCACGACGTCCACACCGCGCTGATCGTGGCCGGCGTGGTGGTGGCGATCGAGCTGTTCGTGATCTCCTGGGTGCGCTACCGCTTCCTGCACGTGCCGCTGCGCAACTCGATGGTCATGGTCACCGGCGCCGGCGCGATCGTGGTCGTGATCGGCGTCCTCATCGGCGGCTCCTAGCCCTGCGGACCGCGGTCGCCTCGCGGCTAGCCTACGGTCGGCCGCCGCGCGCGCGTTCCTGCACGGCGCGCCACACGGTCTCGCCGTTCACCGGCATGTCGAGGTGCCGGACCCCGTACGGCGAGAGCGCGTCGATCACCGCGTTGTGGACGGCCGGCGTGGCCCCGATCGTGCCGGACTCGCCGATGCCCTTCACGCCCAGCGGGTTGATCGGCGTGGGCGTCTCCATCCCCACGACCTCGATCGGCGGCAGCTCGGTGGCCGCGGGAATGCAGTAGGTGACCAGGTTGGCGTTCTGCGGGTTGCCGTCTGCGTCGTAGGTCAGCTCCTCGTACAGGGCCTGGGCGATGCCGGCCACCACGCCGCCGTGCACCTGGCCTTCGGCCACCAGCGGATTGATGATCCGCCCGGCGTCGTCGACCGCGACCATGCGCTTGAGCTGGACCGCGCCGGTCTCGGTGTCGACCTCGACGACCGCCACGTGCGCGCCGAACGGGAACGTCGGCTGGGAGGCCTTGAAGTCGACCTCGGCGCTCAGCTCGGCCAGGCGGCCCTGGGAGTCCAGCCGCGAGGCCAGATCGCCCCAGCTCAGCGACGGCTGCGGCGCCCCGGTCACATGGAAGCGGCCCTCCTCGACGTCGAGCACCATGTCCTCGGGATTGGCCTCGAGCTCGGCCGCGGCCAGCCGCTTGCCCTTCTCGACGACCTCCTCGGAGGCCTGGCCGGCGGCCACTCCGCCGATCTGGGTCGACTTCGAGCCGTAGGTCCCGGTCCCGCGGGGGACGACGTCGGTGTCGCCCTCGTGATCACCGTGACCTTCTCGATCGGCAGCCCGAGCCGCTCGGCCACGATCTGGGCGAAGGTGGTCTCGTGGCCCTGGCCCTGCGAGAGCGAGCCGGTGCGGACGATCGCCTCGCCGGACGGCAGTGATCTCGACCGCGCCGAACTCCTCCTCGGAGATGCCGTTGGTCACCTCGACGTACGCGCTCAGGCCGATGCCCGAGCTGGCGCGGGGCGGGTCCGTTCTGGCGGCGGCTGGCCTGCTCGCGGCGCAGCTCCTCGTAGCCGGCGCTCTCGAGGGCGAGCTCGAGCGCCCCGCCGTAGTCGCCGATGTCGTAGTGGGCGCCCGAGGCCGTGGTGTACGGGAAGGCGTCGTTGGGGATGAAGTTGCGCCGCCTGACCTCGGCCGGGTCCATCGACAGCTCGGCGGCCAGCAGGTCCATGGCGCGCTCGAGCATCTGGGTGGCCTCGGGCCGGCCGGCGCCGCGCACCGGCCCCGGTCGGCGTGGTGTTGGTCACCACCGCTCGGATCGCTCGCCTCGATCTTGGGGATCCGGTAGACCCCGCTCGACATCAGCGCGGTCAGGTTGGGCAGGAACGCGCCGAGGCCGGGATAGGCGCCGGCGTCGGCCAGGATGTCGAGCTTCAGCGCCTCGATCACGCCCTCGCGGTTGGCGCCGAGCTCGAAGTCGAGCACCATCGCGCGGCCGGGCGGCAGCGCGACCATGTTCTCGCTGCGCGTCTCGGTCCAGCGGACCGGCTTGCCGGTGGCGCGCGCCAGCCAGCCGATCAGCACGTCCTCGACCCGCGCGCCCTTGGCGCCGAAGCCGCCGCCCACGTCGGGCGCCACCACCCGCACCTGGTCCTCGCTCAGGCCGAGCATGCACGCCGAGGAAGGCCTTGTCCTGGTGGGGGGTCTGGGAGGAGATCCACGTGGTCAGCCGCCCGTCTCTCGAACTGCGCGGCGGAGGCACGTGGCTCGATCGGCAGGGCCGAGATCCGCTGGCTGATCAGCCGGCCCTTGACCCGCACCTCGCTTCGCGTCGAGCAGCTGCGGGTCGGGGTCCTCCGGCGGGCGGTGGAAGCAGATGTTCGACCCGAGCCTCGGGAACAGCAGGATCTCGTCCTTGGCCGCCTCCACCGGGTCGGTCACCGCGGGCAGCGGGTCGTACTCGACCTCGACCAGCTCGGCGGCGTCGACGCTCGCCTCGCGCGAGTCGGCCAGGACGACGGCCACGATGTCGCCCACGAAGCGCACCGTGTCGCTGGCCAGGAACGGCCTGAACATGCTCGGACCGACCCAGCATCGGCGGCGGCGGCTCCGCCGTCAGGTCGGTGTCCGCGGCGGTGAACACCTGTGCGCCGGCCGCCTCGGCGGCCGACTTGTCGATGCCCGTGATCTTGGCGTGGGCCATGTAGGAGCGGACGAACGTCAGGTGCAGCGCACCCGGCAGCTGCATGTCGTCCACGTAGCGACCCTCGCCCCTCAGGAAGCGAGGATCCTCGCGGCGGCGGATGCGTTGTCCCACGACGTTGGCCAAAGCGGGCGGAAGCTTTGCACACCGCCGGCTCCCGGCAGTTATCCGAGCAGCGTCCAAGTAGCGCTAGCGTGACGCCCGGCGATGGTCAGCGAGCCGACGTCGTCGAGCTCGTCGGGGGCTCGCCGGGCAGCAGCCAGTCGCTGCCGGTCCACATCACCGCGCCGCGCTGGGCCAGCTCGCCGAGCGCCTTGGTCACCGTGGGCCGCCGCGCCGCGACCAGGTCCGACAGCGTGGCGTGAGTCAGGTGCAGCGGCACGTGCACGCCGTCCTGGCGGACGATGCCCCAGCGGTCGGCCAGCTCCCAGAACAGCATGTGGAGCCGCAGGTCGATCCGCGGCTGCTGGACGATCGCCATGTTGGTGGCGATGTGGCGCGAGCGCCGAAGCGCCCGCGTCAGCAGCGCGGAGACGACCTCGGGATAGCGGCTGGCCCGCAGCACGAACTCGCTGTCGAGGATCGCCATGCGGGACTCGCGCAGGACCCGCCACTTGCCGGTCCGGGCAGCGAGGTGCCCATGTCGTGGGGGTGGAACGGGTTCATCAGATCGCCGTCGCCGAGCAGCTCGGCGCCGAACCGGCCGGCCACCCCGACGCGCCGGACGATCAGACCGTCGAGGATCAGCAGCCCGATCCCGAACTGCATGTCCCCGATCGTCGTCCGGCGGCGACCAGGCCCCGGTACGGCACGTGCACGTCCCGGCCACGCAGTCGCGCACGGCGTCCTCGAGTCGTCCGCCGGTCAGGCCGTCGCTCAGCTCGGGGTCGTCTGCGAGGATCCGAGCTGACGGTGCTCGTCGCCATCGAGGGAGGCTACGCCGAAGCACGCCCGGTCGCGCCGGGCCCGGCCGGCTGCCGCCGGTGCCGGCGACGAGCCAGGCGTCGGCGCTCAGGCCGCGGTGTCGAGCGCGCGCGCCCGCGCCGCGAGCACCCGGGCCGATACGCGATCGTCCCGCACGCCGAGGCGCCAGCAGCTCGTCCACCAGCGCGAGCACGGCGGCGTGGGTCTGGTCGGTGTGCTTGGGGATGGCGTGCACCGCGTAGGGCCGACGGCGTCGATCGGCGGCTTGCGCAGGCGGGTCAGCGCGCGCAGCGGGGAGCGCAGGAACCATGTCCGGCGCGTGCGCAGGACCTCGTCGGCCCACTCGGCCAGCCGCTCCGCCCGGGCCTCCTGGATGCGCTGGCCGGCGCGGCTGCCCACGACCTTGGAGGCGTACTCGTAGAGGGACTGGCGCCGGTGCTCGTCGATCGAGTCGTTGTAGGAGCGAAGGAAGGAGCCGATCACCGGGCAGACCGACGCGGGATGATCGGTGAACGGCTCGCCGGCGAGCATCGAGGCGAGCTCCATCACGCACGCGCCGTCCTCCGGGCTGGCGTGCTTGCCTTTGCTGAGCTTGATCGTCTGGTAGCTGACGGGGGACATCTGGCCTTCCTTCTGTTTGCCGCGGTTGCGCTCGGATCTGGGCTCTGAAGTACCCAGCGGAAAGACCCCTTCACGCACCGGGACGGGCTCGGTGTCAGCGCGCGATCAGCTTTGGCGAAGCTTTGCGAACCCGGCGTTCAGCAGCTGCTGCGCCTCGGTCGAGGTGTCGCCGGAGTGCAGCAGCACGACGCCCAGCCACTGCGCCCGCGCCGGGCGGCGGCGACCAGGCACTGGCCGGCGGCGTCGGTGAACCCGGTCTTGACTCCGTCGGCGCCCGGGTAGCGCAGCAGCAGCAGCGGGTTGTTGTTGTAGAGGTAGAGCTTGCCGCCCTTGATCGGGAAGCGGCAGGATCGCGCTGCGCGAGCCGACGATGCGCGCCAGCAGCGGCTGCTCGAGCACCGGCATGGGCGATCAGGGCGAGGTCCTGGGCGCACGAGTAGTTGCCCTGATCGACGATGCCCGAGACCGTGGTGAAGTGCGTGCAGCGCAGCCCCAGTCGCATGCGCGCGCTGGTTCATCAGCGCGATGAACCGCGCCTGGCGTGCCGGCCACGTGGTCGGCCAGGGCGATCGCGGCGTCGTTGCCCGACGGGCAGCAGCAGGCCGTAGAGCAGCGCCGTGAGCGGCACCCGCTTGCCCTTGGGCAGCAGGCCGACGCCCGGAGCCGGTGTAGTGAAGGGCGTCGCTGGTGATCAGCACCCGGTCGCTCGGGACGGGCGCGCGTCGGCGACCAGCGAGCGCGGTCATCATCTTGGTCAGGCTGGCGATCGGCAGCGACTGCGCGGGGTTCTTGCTGCCCACATCACCTGGCCGGTGCGCACGTCGAACAGCAGGCCGCTGCGCAGCGGGAGCTTGAGCTTGACCGCCACCTGCTCCGCCGGCCGGCGCCGGCGCGATCCCGTAGCTCGCCGCGGACCGGCGCGCGGACGGCGGGCTTCGGCGTGCGACGGTCGCGATCGGCGGCTGGAGCGCCACGGTGGCCGGTCCCTGGGCCCGGGGGGCCATCAGCGCCAGCAGCGCCACCAGCGCGCGGCCAGCGACCGCGAAGACGCCCGATGCGCCGGCGATCGCGCGGGCGCCGGCGGGTCGGCGCGGGCGCCGGCGGCGGTGCGGCCGGCGGCTGCGACGGCGGCCTCCCTGGAGCACGCTCATCGACGTGGAGGATGAAGCAGGGCCCCGACGATGCCGGTCGTGAACAGCACCAGCACGATGATCGCCAGCACGTCCACCGGCGTCGCGCCGTGCACCCGGATGTCGCGCACGGTCAGCACGGCCAGCGCCACGATGAACAGCAGAGCGACGGTGAAGACGGCCAGGCGCACGTGCGGTCAGTACACCGGATAGCGCGGCGGGATCTGACCGGCGCCGGGTGGCCAGCAGCTTGATCGTCAGCCAGCCCGAACGCGAACCCGCCGACGTGGGCGAAGTAGGCCACGCCGCCACCTCCGCCGGTCGGGTTGGTCAGGTTGGCCGCGGCGAACACCGCCTGCTCGACGAACCAGATCCCGAGCACGAGCAGCGCGGGCAGTTCGATCACCGTGAAGAACAGGATGATGAACACCAGCGTGAGCACCCGCGCGCGGGGATAGAGCAGGATGTAGCCGCCCGAGCACCGCGGCGATCGCGCCCGAGGCGCCGAGGGTGGGGGCGGTCGAGTTCGGGTCGATCGCGACCTGGAGCGCCAGCGCCGCGATCCCGCCCAGCGAGGTAGAAGAAGACGTACTTGACCGGCCCCATCGAGTCCTCGACGTTGTTGCCGAAGATCCACAGGAACAGCATGTTGCCGCCGATGTGGAGGATCGAGGCGTGCATGAACATCGCGGTGAACACGGTCTGCCAGGTCGGCATCGTGTTCGGCGGGGCTGTCGGCCGCAGCGCGGCGCTGGTCACTGCACCGAGCGATCGCACCGTCGGCCGGTCCGCAGTGCTTGCGCAATGCGGTCAGCGCGGACGGGGATCGCGCCGTACTTGAGCACCTCCTGCGTGTCGGGACCGCTGATCAGCGATCCGCCGTGGCGGATCGCCAGCAGGTAGACGACGACGTTGATCAGGATCAGCGCCGACCGTGACGAACGGGAACCGGTCGGTCGGGATGTTGTCCTTGAGCGGGATCACGGGCTGGCGGAGCTTATGCCCGCTGCCGGACGTGCTACGCCGGTGCTGCGGCCGGCGCGCCGACGCTGGCCAGCAGCCAGGGCTGGCGGGCGTCGCCGTCGAGCGCGAACGTCCAGCGCTCGGTGAACGTGGTGGCGCGCGACTGGCTGCCGGCGAGGATCGCGGTGGTGTCGCGGTCCTCGATGTAGCGCCGGCCGTGGAGCTCGACCTCGATCGTCATCGTCGGGCGGCTGGGCGCCGGCGTCGAGGCTGACGATCCGGATCCGGCGGACCTCGGGCCCGCGCACGACCAGTCGGGTGCGCGCCGGTCGGGTCGCCGGGGTGCAGGAGCTCGCGGACCGCCTGGCCGTGCGCGATCGAGCGCAGCCGCGCGTCGTCGCCGTCCACCGCCTCCGCCCATGCGCGCGGCGGCGCGGCGGGCGGTCGACCTCGAGCACGTCGGGGGCGAAGCGGCCGTCGGCGAGGCTCAGGTCGAGCGCGGCGGCCCGCGCATCGCCCTGCGAAGTCGAGGTCGGCGACCTCGGCGATCTGGGTGCTCTCCGGGACCGCGTCGGCGACCGCGCCCTCGATCAGCGCCTCGTCTCTGAGTGCTCTGGTCGTCCGACAGGGCGTCGGCGACGATCTCCTCGTCGAGCACGTGCGCGCCCTCGGCGCCCTGCTCGATGCTGGCCAGGATCCAGTGGCCGTGGCCGTTGCGGCGCAGCGTCCAGAACTCGCGGAGGCGGACGGTCTCGCTGAGGCGGCCGGCGCGCTTGATGTGGTTGCCGAACCGGTCGGTCACGTAGTCGCGCAGCTTGGCCTCGATCCGGACCGTCACGCGGTCTGTCGCTTGAGTCGCCGCGGTGGGTCAGGCCGACGTACTCGACCGTCGGCTCGCCCAGCACCTCGACGCGGTTGCGCCAGCCGCGGCGGTCGAGGTCATCGAGCCGCCGCTCCCATTCGGCCAGCAGGTCCGGCGCCTACAAGCTGGGCGAGCGCGGCGCGGTCGCCGCGGTCCCAGGCCGCCTGGATCTGCTTGAACAGCGCGGTGGCGTTGGCCTTCACCACATCGGGCGCGAACGCCTCGTCCTCCTCGGCCGCCACCGCGGCCGCCGTCTCGACCCGGCGCTGGCGCTGGGCGACGCGCCGGCGGGCCTGGCGCCCGCGTTGTCCTGTGGCCGACCAGAAGCGCGGCGCCTGCGGCGCCACGCGGGTGAAGAAGATGTAGACCAGCGCCAGCCCGATCAGCACGAGCGCCCCGAGGCCATGGCCGAGCAGCGCGATCCGGATCAGCAGCTGGATCAGGATGTAGATGCCGACGCCGCGGCCGCCGCCGCCACCGCCACCCCACCGCCACCGCCGAAGCCGGCGGAGCCGCCGCCGGCGGCGGCCAGCGCGGCCGGGGCGCCAGCGCGAGCACGAGGCCAGCGCGATCACGAGCGCCGCGGCGATGATCACCAGCGCGCTCGCGGTTCATCGCCGCCGACCTCCGCCAGCGGCCCGACGCCCGGCTCGCGCTGCGGCACGTGCTGGTCGGCGTGGTAGCTGCTGCGCACCAGCGGCCCGGCGGCCACGTGCTCGAAGCCCGAGCGCGTAGGCCGCCTGCTCGAGCTCCTTGAACTCGTCCGGATGCCAGTAGCGGACGATCGGGCAGGTGGTTCTCGGTGGGGCGCAGGTACTGGCCGACGGTGAGCACCTGGACGTGGTTCTCGCGCAGCGTGCCGAGCGCGTCGACCATCTCCTCGAAGCTCTCGCCCAGGCCGACCATCAGCCCGGACTTCGTGGTGATCTCGTCGCCGCCGATCTCCTTGGCGTTGCGCAGCACCCGGCAGGAGCGC
Organism: uncultured Solirubrobacterales bacterium; assembly: GCA_963764545.1. GTDB lineage: Bacteria > Actinomycetota > Thermoleophilia > Solirubrobacterales > Solirubrobacteraceae > Palsa-465. The sequence continues at coordinate 44,602 of CAVXSX010000001.1, forward strand.
TCGAACCTCGAGCCGCGGCGGGCCACGGTGTACAGGCGGGGCACGACCTCGACGTTGTGGTTGAACACGTCGGGCCGTTCTGCGATCACCTTGGCCAGCGGCATCTCCTCGCCGCGGAAGTCGGGCGTGAGCACCTCGACCTTGCAGCGCGGCGCCTGGCGGCGGATCTGCCGGATCACGCCGACGAACGCGCTCGCGCCGTAGTCGGGGAGGTCGTCGCGGTCGACGCTGGTGATCACCGCGTGCCGTGAGGCCCATCTTGGCCACGCTTCGCGCCACCCGGGCCGGCTCGAGCGGGTCGTTCCACGTCGGCTTGCCGGTCTTGACGTTGCAGAAGCCGCACCGGCGCGTGCAGGTGTCGCCCGAGGATCATGAACGTGGCGGTGCCGCGCTGCCAGCACTCGCCGATGTTCGGGCAGGCCGCCTCCTGGCAGACCGTGTGCAGGTTCTCGGACTCGATCAGGCCCTTGAGCTCGCGGTACCTGGGGCCGCCGGGCGCCGGCACCTTGAACCACGGCGGCTTGCGCGAGCGGAAGCGGCTGCACGCTCGGGCCCGAGCACGTCCAGGACGTTGGCGATCCCGCCCGGGTTTGCCCGAGACCTCGTCGCGTGCTCGCGCGTCGCCACGCTTTGAAGGCTAGCGCCGCGTCGAATTGGAACACGACCGTTGCAGACACGTCACACGTTTTCGGGGACCATCTGCGGTCCATGCCCGAGGCCTGGGCGAGAAAACGGACATATGGCCCGTCGTTTCTCGAGCCAGGCCTCGTTGGCGCGGCTGGTGGCGCTCGCAGCGGCGCAGCACGGCGTGTTCGGCCTCGACCAGCTGCGCGAGCTCGGGCTGACCGCACGCGCCGTCCGCAAGCGCGTCGCCGCCGGCCGCCTGCACCGCATCCACCACGGCGTCTACTCGCTCGTCCCCAAGGCGCTCCTCAAGCGCGAGGGCCTCTACATGGCGGCCGTGCTCGCCTGCGGCCCGGGCGCCGTCCTCTCCCACCGCTCGGCGGCCCGCCTGCACGAGCTGCGCGACTACGGCTACACCCGGATCGAGGTGACCGTCCCGAGGCGCTCCACGCCGCAGCCACCAGGGCATCGCCGTCCACCGCTCGACCACCCTCACCGAAGCCGACGTCACCGTCGTCGACAACATCCCCGTGACCACGGTCGCCCGCACCCTGCTCGACCTCGGCCGAGGTCGTCACCCAGCGCCAGCTCGAGCGGGCCTTCGACCAGGCCGAGATCCTCGAGGCCCTCGACGTCCGCGCGATCAACGACCAGCTCGCCCGCAACCCCACCCGCCCGGGCGCCAAGGCGGTCCGCAAGCGTCCTCGAACGAGCACTACATCGGCAGCACCCCGACCGAGAACGAATTCGAGGAGGCGTTCCTCGCGCTGACGCGCGAGCCTCGGCCTGCCCGACCCGAGACCCCAGTTCTACATCGACCCGGGCGACGGCGACCCGCCGATCCGGGCCGACTTCGCCTGGCCCGACCAGCGAATCGTGGTCGAGACCGACGGGCGCAAGACGCACGGCACCCGTCAGGCGTTCGAGACCGATCGCCGGCGCGATCAGCGGCTCATCGCGGCGGGCTGGACGGTGATCCGCACCACCTGGCGCCAGCTCACGCAGCGGCCGCACGAGCTCACGCGGAACGCTGCTCAAGCTACTGGGACCCGCGTCTCCAAACGGGCGCGGCGAAACCAGCCGCTGCCGGCGCCCCAGCGCGCGCGCCACCTCGTACGCGGCGCGCCGCCGGAAGCACTTCATGCACGCTCGGCGTCCGGCCCGTCTCCCGCACCAACGATGTCATCTGAACCCCATCGAGCCCGCACGGCACGATCCACGAAAACGGCTCCAGGTCGTTCTCGACGTTGACCGCGAACCCGTGCGTGGACACGCCCGCGGGACAGATGCACGCCGATCGAAGCGATCTTGCGCTCCTCGCACCCACACGCCCGTGTACCGGTGACCTTCGCGCGGCCGGGACCGCGCGCCCAGCCACGCCCTCGTCGGCCAGCGCCGCGCACCAGGGCGTTCTCGAGCGTCCGCACATACGCCACCACGTCGTCCACCCGGACGATCGGATAGCCGACGAGCTGACCGGGGCCGTGGTAGGTGACCAGGCCGCCGCGGTCGGTCTCGACGACGTCGATCCCCTGGGCCAGGTACCACTCCTCGCCCATCGGCAGCTCGCCGGGCCGCGAGCGCCGCCCGCGCGTGTACACCGGCGGGTGCTCCAAGCGTCAGCAGCACATCGGGCAGCTCGTCCTCCTGACGCGCCGCCCGCATACGCTCCTGCAGCGCCAGCGCCTCGCGGTAATCGACGACGCCCAGATGGCACACCCAGAGCTCCGGAGTCATCACGACGCTCTCCAGCAGCCGCTTCACGGTGGCCAGGAACTGGGCCGACAGCGCGCCGTCGAGCGCCCGGTGATCCCAGCTCAGCCCGAGGATCGTCATCGGCCGGATCGCGATCGAGTCGTTGCCGTCGGCGTCGGTGACCACCACGGGCCGCTTGATCACCGCCTCGAAGTCGAGGATCGCCACCTGCGGCTGGTTGATGATCGGCGTGGCCATGATCGAGCCGTACTGGCCGGGGTTGGTGATCGTGAACGTCCCGCCCCGGACCTCGTCGGGCGTGAGCTGCCGCGCCCGCGCCCGCCGCGCCAGGTCCTTGATCCGCGCCGCCAGCCCCTCGACCGACAGCTCGTGGGCCCGCTGGATCACCGGGACGATCAGCCCATCGTCGCCGAGCGACACCGCGATCCCCAGGTTCACATCGGTATGCCGGGTGTAGCGCTCGCCCTCGAGCCAGGCGTTCAGCGCCGGGTGCTCGCGCAGCGCGTCGATGCACGCCCGCGCCACGAACGACAGCGCCGTGACGCCCAGCCGCGCCCGGGCCGCCTCCACCCGGCTCATGTCGACCTCGATCCACGTCGTGCACGTGGCCGCGGTGTCCAGCGAGCGCTTCATGTGCTCGCCGATCTGCCGGCGCATCCGCGGACAGGCCGCCAGTCCGACGCGGCCGCCGCGGCGCCGGCGGACGGCGGTGCGACCGGCTCGGGCCGGTACGGGCTCTCGATGTGCAGCGGCGGCTCCTCGGCCGGCGCCGACTCCACGAACGCCAGCACGTCCTGCTTGCGCACGCGCCCGCCCCGGCCCGGTGCCCGCCACCTGCGAGAGGTCGATGCCGTGCTCGGCGGCGATCCGCTGGACGACCGGGGAGTAGCGACGGTGCCCGTTGCCGCCCGTGCCGCCGCTCCGGGCGAGCGCGAGCCGGCGCGTGGCTGGGGGATGGGGATGGGGTTTCAGTGCGCGCGGACGCCGCCGGCGTCGCCATCGGCACTCGAGCGGCTGCTGGCCGGTCGGAGCGCCACGTCCGCGCCACCGACGCGCGCGATCCGGGCCAGCACCGTGCCCACCGTCACCGTCTCCTCCACCGGCCACCACGATCTCGGCCACCACGCCCGACGCGGGCGAGGGCACCTCGGTGTCGATCTTGTCGGTGGAGATCTCGCAGATCGTCGCATCGGCCTCGATCCGGTCGCCGACCTCGACCCGCCAGGCCACCACGGTGCCCTCGGCGACCGAGACGCCCATCTGGGGCATGGTGACGTCGACCAAGACGTCAGTACGCGAGGAGCTCACGGCACGCCTCCCTCACGCGATCGACCCCGGGCAGCACGGCCTGCTCGAGCGGCGGCGAGAACGGGATCGGGACGTCGGGCGTGGCCACCCGCACGACCGGGCCATCGAGCGACTCGAAGCCCTTCTCGGCGATCAGCGCCGCCACCTGGGCCCCGGCGGCGCAGGTCGAGTTCGCCTCGTCGACGATCACCACCTTCGAGCAGCGCTCCACCGAGTCGAGGATCGCCTCCTCGTCCAGGGGCACCAGGGACCGCAGATCAAGCACCTCGACCGACGCCCCGTCGAGGCCCTCGGACACCGCCTCCAGAGCCACCGGCACCATCGCCCCGTAGGCGATCACGACCAGGTCCGACCCCGGCTGCGCCACGCGCGCCGTAAACGGCGTCTCGAACACGCCGTCGGGCACCTCGCCCTTGACCCGCCGGTACAGGTGCTTGTGCTCCATGAAGCAGACCGGATTCGGGTCGTGGATCGCCGCGTGCAACAGCCCCTTCGCATCCGAAGCGGTCGACGGCGCCACCACCTTGATCCCCGGCGAGTGCATGAACCAGGCCTCGGGGTTCTGGGAGTGGAACGGGCCGCCCGAGAACCCGCCGCCCGAGGGCAGCCGCACCGTGATCGGCACGGCCAGGCCCTGGCGGTAGTGCATCTTGCCGGCGACGTTGACGAGCTGGTCGAAGCCGCACGAGATGAAGTCCGAGAACTGCATCTCGCACACCGGCCGCATGCCGACGACGGCGGCGCCGATCGCGGTGCCGATGATCCCCGACTCGGCCAGCGGCGTGTCCATCACCCGGTCGGGGCCGAACTCGTCGACGAACCCGTCGGTCACCTTGAACGCGCCACCGAACACGCCGATGTCCTCGCCCATCAAGAGCACCCGCTCATCGGCCCGCAGCTCGTCGCGCAGCGCGGCCGAAATCGCTTGGAGATAAGTGAGCGTCGGCATCAGGCGACCTCACCGGAAACCCGCTCCACGGCGCCTGGCCGTCGCCCAGCGGCTCCGCCTCGCCGCTCACAGAACACGCCGTCGACCGCGGTCGGCCGGATCGGGCATCGGCGAGGCCAGCGCCTCCTCGGCGGCGGCATCGATCTCGGCCTTCACACGAGGCGCGCAGCGCCGTCCACGTCGACGCCGATCGACCGCAGCCGCTTCTCCTGGCGCTCGATCGGGTCGCGCTTGCGCCACTCCTCGACCTGCTCCTTGGGCACGTACTTCATGTCGTCGTGCGCGGCGTGGCCGTGCATCCGCATGGTCACCGCCTCGATCAGCGTGGGCCCGTCGCCGGCCAGCGCCCGCTCGCGGGCGGCCCGCGTGGCGTCGAACATCGCCTCGGCGTCGTTGCCGTCGACGGTCACGCCCGACGAACCCGTAGGCGGCGGCGCGCTCCACCGGGTCGACGGCGAACTGCTTGTCCACAGGCGTGGAGTACGCGTACTGGTTGTTCTCCAGCACGAACACCACCGGCAGCTTCTGGACGCCGGCCCAGTTCATCGCCTCGTGGAAGTCCCCGCGCGAGGTGGAGCCGTCGCCGAACCAGGTCAGCGCGCAGCGGCGCTCGCCGCGCAGCTTGAAGGCCATCGCCATCCCGGTGGCGACGAGCATCATGTCGGGCAGCATCGAGACCATCCCGACGCACCCGAGCGTTGCGGTCGCCGAAGTGGACGTTGCCGTCGCGCCCGCCGGTGATCCCGGTGGCGCGGCCCATGTACTGGGCGAGGATCCGGGCCGGCGTGACGCCGCGGATCAGGTGCGCGGCCAGGTCGCGGTGCAGGATGCACAGCCGGTCCTGCGGGCCCATGGCGAACGCGGCGCCGGCCGACACCGCCTCCTGCCCGTAGCCGTCGTAGAACGAGCCGGGCACCTTGCCCTGGCGGTACAGGGTCATCGCGCGCTCCTCGAGCCCGCGCATCAGCAGCATCGCGCGCAGGAGCCAGATGCGGTCCTCCAGTCGTCAGGTGCTCGACCGCCGCCGCCCCGCCGGCGGCCGGCTCAGCCGTATGAGTGGCCATCTACGTCGAGTTTTCCCTTTCTCCGTGGGCCGGAACGGGATCTCCGCGTCCGGACCCGGTTCACCGAGCCCTCCGGGATCGCCGGGCCAGGCTCTGATTGGGTCCCTCGAGTTTATTGGACGCCTCGCATGAAGGACCCGCGACGGCATACTCTTGGACGCATGGACGGCGCCCGGCTGTCGCACACGCGCGCCCGGCTCGTGCGCCTGCGCTGGCGCCGCGCCGGGGCGTGGCTGTGGCCGTCGTTCATCGTGCTCACGCTCGCCGACGCCGCGATCGGGCACGCGCTGCCGCCGGCCGGGCATGACCGAGTCGCTGGCGGCGGCGGGCTTGCTCGGCGCTGTTCCTGAACCTGCTCGGCGTCCTGCTGCTCTCGCGCCCGCTCGGCTGGGCGTTCGACGCGTCGCAGGACCGACCTGCCGACGGTCGTCGCGCGCGACTACGGCGGCACCGTCGTCGTGCTCGCGCTCACCGCGGCCCTGCTCGCGGCCGGCGCTCATCCACCGCTCCGCGATCCAGGGCCTCGCGACCGCGCCGTGCAGGACGCGATCGCCCGCGCCCAGGCGTGGATCGGCGACCGCGCGCCCGACGAGTTCCGCCGCAACCTGCAGTTCGTCAGCCTGCTGGCGATCCAGGCCGGCACGATCTACCGGGCCTGCGTGCCGAACGTCCAGAACACGAAGAGCTACTGCGTGATCGTCAACCGCAGCCTGCCGCTCGAGCCAGAGCGTGCGGTTCTCGGGCTACGAGCCGAACGCCACCCTCGCCTCCGGCACAGACTGAGCTGCGCTGCGCGACCGGACATCAAGCGCGCGGTCCTGGTCGCGAGCATCCTGGGCTCGGGGATCGTGTTCCTCGACCAGACCGTGGTCAATGTCGCGCTGCCGGCGATCCGCGCGAGCCTGCACGGGAGCCTCGCCGATCAGCAGTGGGTGGTCGAGGCCTACCTGCTCACGCTGGCCTCGCTGCTGTTGCTCGGCGGCTCGCTGGGCGACGTGCTCGGCCGCAGGCGCGTGTTCACGACCGGCCTGGTCGGCTTCGGCGTGTGCTCGTTGGCCTGCGCGCTGGCGCCGAGCAACCCGGTCCTGATCGCGGCGCGCGGGCTGCAGGGCATCGCCGGCGCGCTGCTCGTCCCCAGCACGCTGGCCTTGATCGTCGATCACTTCGGGCCCGGGGAGCGCGCGGCGGCGATCGGGACCTGGACGGCCTGGACCGGGGTCGCCACCGTGATCGGGCCGCTGGGCGGCGGAGCGCTCGTGCAGGCCGCCTCGTGGCGGTGGATCTTCGTCATCAACGTGATCCCGGTGGCGATCACGGTCTGGCTGCTGCGGCGTCTGCCGGCCGATGACCCGAGCCGCGGGAAGGTCGACTGGATCGGCGCGCTGCTGTGCGTGCTCGGGCTGGGCGGGCCGGTGTTCGGGCTGATCGAGCAGCCGCGCTACGGGTTCGGCGATCCGCGGGTGGCGGTGCCGATCGTCGGCGGGCTGATCCTGCTGGTCGCGTTCGTGCCTGGGAGCGCCGCACACCCGAGCCGATGATGCCGCTGCACCTGTTCGCGTGCGCAACTTCGCGGTCGGCAACCTCACCACGCTGGGCATGTACGGCGGGCTCGGCGTGGCCACCTTCTTCCTCGTGGTGTTCCTCCAGCAGGTGGGCGGCTACACGCCGATCGCGGCCGGCCTGTCGCTGTTGCCGATCACGCTGCTGATGTTCGCGCTCTCGCGGCGCTTCGGTGCCCTGGCCGACCGGGTGGGGCCGCGCCCGTTCATGGCCGGCGGGCCGATGCTGGCCGGCGCCGGCTTGCTGCTGTTTGCCCGGGCGGGCGCCCACCCGAGCTATCTGACGGTGATCCTGCCCGGCGTGCTCGTGTTCGGCCTGGGGCTGGCGGCCACGGTGGCCCCGCTGACCGCGACGGTGCTCGGGTCGGTGCAGGCGGGGCACTCGGGCCTGGCCAGCGGCACCAACAACGCGGTGGCCCGGATCGCCGGCCTGCTGGCGATCGCCGCGGTGGGCGCCGCCGTCTCGGCCGCGTTCGTCGTCGCGCATCGACCGCGACCTGGCCCACCGGCCGCTCAGCCCGCAGGTCCGCAGCGAGATCCGCACCCGGCCGCTGGTCACGACGCGTCCCGGCGTGCCGGCCAGGACCACGTCGTTCTGGTCGACGCCTCGGTCCACGCATTCCGCGTCGGCATGGAGATCGCCGCCGCCCTGGCCGCGCTCGGCGGCGTGATCGCGCTGATCGGGATCGAGAACGAATCCCGCCCACCCGGGTAGCCTTGCCGACGCCTTGCCAGATTCAGCGCCATTCGTCGCCGTGATCACCGGGGCCTCGAGCGGCATCGGCGAGGCCACCGCGCGCCGGCTGGCGCGCGAGCCCGGCGCGCGGCTCGTGCTGGTGGCCCGCCGCCAGGACCGCCTGGACAAGCTCGCCGGCGAGCTCGGCGGCGCCACCGTGGTGGCCGCCGACCTGACCGATCCGAGCGCGCCCGCAGGCGGTGCTCGAGGCGGTCGGGCGCGTGCACGGCGAGCTCCACCTGCTGGTCAACAACGCCGGCGCGCGCTGGGCCGGCGCGTTCGCCGACACCGGCTGGGCCAACGTCGAGCGCCACATGCGGATCAACTTCGAGGCGCCGGTCCGGCTGACCGAGACGCTGCTGCCGCTGCTGCGCGCGACCGCCGCGAAGGGCGGCCGCCCGGTGTGCCGATCGTCAACGTGTCGAGCACGTCGGGCCGCGTCGCGCGGGGCAACGCGGGCGGGTACTCGGCGGCCAAGTTCGCGCTCGCCGGCTGGAGCGACTCGCTCGCCGCCGAGGAGGCGGCCCACGGGGTGCACGTCGGCCTCGTGCTGCCCGGGTACATCGCGACCGAGGGGTTTCCCCAGGCCGAGCTGGTCGCTCACCCGCTGCTGCGCCGGATCGTGTCGCGGCCCGAGGTGGTCGCCGAGGCGATCGTGGACTGCGGGCTGCGCGGCAGACCCGAGCGCTACGCCCCGCGCCCGTACTGGCTCGCGGCGGCCGCCCGGATCCTGGCGCCCGGCCTGGTCCGGCGCGCGCGTCCAGGGCGGGGCCTTCACACCTGCGACCGGCGGCGACGAGCAGCACTAAGCTACACGTGTGTAGCTAACGAATCCGAGGAGCAGCGAAGACATGAACGCCAACGCCCGCCGTGTGGCCGTGCTCGGCGGCATCCGAATCCCGTTCGCCCGCCAGAACGGGCCCTACGCCCGGGCCTCCAACCAGGACATGCTGACCGCCACGCTCGAGGCGCTGATCTCCAAGTACTCGCTCGAGGACGAGGTGCTGGGCGAGGTCGCCGCCGGCGGCGTGCTCAAGCACAGCCGCGACTTCAACCTCACGCGCGAATGCGTGCTCGGCACGCGCTTGAACCCGCACACGCCGGCCTACGACGTCCAGCAGGCCTGCGGCACCGGGCTCGAGGCGACGATCCTGGTGGCCAACAAGATCGCGCTCGGCCAGATCGACTCGGGCATCGCCGGCGGCTTCGACACCACCTCGGACGCGCCGATCGCGATCAACGAGGACCTGCGCCAGGTGCTGCTCGAGGTCAACCGCGCCAAGACCAACGCCGCCCGCCTGAAGGCGCTGGCCAAGCTCCGCCCCCAGCAGATCGTCCCGCAGCTCCCGCGCAACGCGGAGCCGCGCACCGGGCTGTCGATGGGCGAGCACGCCGCGATCATGGCCAAGGAGTGGGGGGTGACCCGCGAGGAGCAGGACGAGCTGACCGTGGCCAGCCACCGCAACCTGGCCGCCGCCTACGACACGGGCTTCCTGGACGACCTCGTCACCCCGTTCCTGGGGCTCGAGCGCGACCAGAACCTGCGCCCGGACACGAGCGTCGAGAAGCTGGCCAAGCTGCGGCCGGTGTTCGGCGGCGAGGACGGCACGATGACCGCCGGCAACTCGACTCCGCTCTCCGACGGCGCCTCGGCCGTGCTGCTGGCCAGCGAGGACTGGGCGGCGGCGCACGACCTGCCCGTCCAGGCCTACATCGTCGACGCCCAGACCGCCGCGGTCGACCACGTCCACGCGCGCGAGGGCCTGCTGATGGCGCCCACCTATGCCGTGCCGAAGCTGCTCGAGCGCAACGGCCTGACCCTGCAGGACTTCGACTTCTACGAGATCCACGAGGCGTTCGCCTCCCAGGTGCTGTGCACGCTCAAGGCCTGGGAGGACCCGGTCTACTGCCAGGAGAAGCTCGGGCTCGACGCACCGCTCGGGAGCATCGACCGCGACAAGCTGAACGTCCACGGCGGCTCGCTGGCCGCCGGCCACCCGTTTGGCGCCACCGGCGGCCGGATAGTGGCCGGCCTGGCCAAGGCACTCAATGACGAGAAAGGCTCCGGCCGCGGCCTGATCTCGATCTGCGCCGCCGGCGGCCTCGGCGTCACCGCGATCATGGAGGCAGCATGAGCGACCGCTACCAGCAACTCGTCAACACCCCGATCGGCAAGATCGTCTCCAAGCAGATCGGCCTGCCGGCGCCGGTCAAGCTCGAGCGCTACGAGCGCGGCCAGCCGGTCGTCGACGGGCCGGTGCTGCTCGGCGCGGCGCCCGGCGGCCGGCTGGCCGGCGCCGTCGCGCAGGTCCTGCGGCCGATCGACGCCGAGGTGCACACCGCGCTGGAGGACGAGGTCCGCACCGCGGCGGCCGATGCCGGGCTCGACGCCGGCGTGTTCAATCCCGAGGCGGCGCCCGAGGAGGACACGTTCAAGGCGCTCGTGTTCGACGCCAGCGGGATCGCCGACTCGACCCAGCTGCGCGAGGCCTACGCGTTCTTCCACCCGACGATCCGCCGCGTGCGCGCTCGGGACGGGTGATCGTGCTCGGCACGCCGCCCGAGCGACCGCGAGCACCCCGCGCGAGTCGATCGCCCAGCGCGCGCTCGAGGGGCTCGTGCGCTCGATCGGCAAGGAGGTGCGCACGGGGCGCGACCGCCCAGCTCGATCTACGTCGGCAGCGCGAGGCCGAGGACCAGATCGAGTCGACGCTGCGCTTCTTCCTCTCGCCGAAGTCGGCCTACGTCTCCGGGCAGGTCGTGCGCATCGGCGGCGAGCGCGGCGGCCGCCGACGGGATCGACTGGGAGCGGCCGCTGGCCGGCAAGGTGCGCGCTCGTCACCGGCGCCTCGCGCGGGATCGGGGAGGCGATCGCCCAGGTCCTGGCGCGCGACGGCGCCCACGTCGTCGGGCTCGACGTCCCGCCGCTGCAGCGCGAGCTCGACGAGACGATCGGCGAGCTCGGCGGCTCGTCGCTGGTGCTCGACATCACCGACGAGGACGCGCCCGAGCGGATCGCCGCGCACGCTGCTCGAGCAACCACGGCGGTGTCGACGTGGTCGTCCACAACGCCGGCGTCACGCGCGACAAGACACTCGGTCGGATGAGCGAGGAGCAGTGGGACAGGTGATCGGGGTCAACCTGACCGCGCCGCAGCGGATCAACGAGGAGCTGTTCGGCCCGCGAGGCGGTCCGCGAGAACGGCCGCATCGTCTGCGTCTCCTCGATCAGCGGCATCGCCGGCAACGCCGGCCAGACCAACTACGCCGACGTCGAAGGCCGGCGTGATCGGGATGGTGCAGGCGATGGCGCCCGAGCTCGCGCCAAGCGCGGCGCGACGATCAACGCGGTGGCGCCCGGGTTCATCGAGACCCAGATGACCGCCGCGATGCCGATCGCCACCCGCGAGGCGGGGCGGCGGATGAACAGCCTCGCCCAGGGCGGGCTGCCGGTCGACGTGGCCGAGACGATCGCCTGGTACGCGAGCCCGGCCTCGGGCGGGGTCAACGGCAACGTCGTCCGCGTGTGCGGGCAGAGCCTGGTGGGGGCGTGATGCCGACGCGCGAGCTGTCGAGCCCCCCCTCGATGCTGCCGCTGTTCGCCCGCGCCGGCGCGGCGATGATCCCGGGCGCCTCGCGGCTGCCGTTCGTGGGCGGCGGCGGCGGCGAGGTGCCCGGACCTCACGCTGAGGCTGGCCGACGTCGACGATCGACCCCGACCGGCTGAGCGCATACAACCGAGTGTGCGGCTTCGACCTGCGGGACACGATCCCGCCGACCTATCCGCACATCCTCGCCTTCCCGCTCCAGCTCTCGCTGATGACCGACCCGAGCTTCCCGTTTCCCGGCCATCGGGCTGGTGCACATCGCCAACCGGATCATCCAGCACCGGCCGATCCGGCGCTCCGAGCGCCTGGACATCACGCGTCTGGGCCACGCCGCTCGAGGCCCACCCGCGCGGCAAGCAGTTCTCGCTGCTGTCCGAGGCGCGGGTCGGCGACGAGCTCGTGTGGGAGGAGGTCTCGACCAACCTCAAGCGCGGGGGCGGGTCCGAGGCGACGGCCACGCACCGGCGCGCCGAGCTGCCGCAGCGCCGAGGAGCTGCCGGCGACCGCCACCTGGACGCTGGCCGGCGACCTCGGGCGCCGCTACGGCTCGGTCTCGGGCGACCTGAACCCGATCCACATGCATCCGCTGACCGCCCGCCTGTTCGGCTTCAAGTCGGCGATCGCCCACGGCATGTGGACCAAGGCCCGCTGCCTGGCGCGCGCTCGCAGCCGCGCCTGCCCGACGCGTTCACGGTCGAGGTGGCGTTCAAGAGGCCGATCTTCCTGCCCGGCAAGGTCGAGTTCTGCGAGGCGGCGGAGGAGGGCGCGGCGTTCGACGTGTAGTTCGGCGTGCGCGACTCGCGCAAGGGCACGCTCGCACCTGGACGGCAGGCGTCGCCTGGCTCAGGGCCCGCAGGCTGACGGCCGGCCTAACGATCGCCTCGCCCCCGGTCGATAACCGGGGGCAATGGCCAGAGCGCCGCGCTCAAGGCGGCTCTCGCACCAGAACGTACCGCCTCGGGCCGCGGGCCGCCATCCGCGCCCGGGTCGAGCGTCGTGTGCGTGCTCGAGCTCGCCTCGATGCTGGCCGGCGAGCGCTTCGGCGACCGTCCCGCGTCGGTCTGCCCGGTCATCGGCGCGATCCTGCGCGCCTACAACGACAACGTCGACGAACGCCGCCGCCAGGACCTCTATCGGTTCGCCGCCGACGCGGTCGACACCCGCCGCGACTATCGCGTGCAGCGCCGGCGCGCCGACGCGGCGCTGGAATGGGCCGCTGCGCTCGCTATCGCGCCGCGGCGGGACGCTGCTGGCGCCGCCCGATCCCGAGGGCCCGCGCGACGAGATCGGCTACTACGTGGTCGGCTCGCTGTCCGCCGGCCGCGCGCGGCTCGGTGGCTCTCAGACGACGAGCACGCGGCGATGATCGCCCTGCTCGAGGCGCTGATCGAAATCGATCGCGAGCCGGCGCTAGACGCCCTGATCGCCGACGCTCCGCTCGCGGCGATCTCCTCGAAGATGCCGCGCAGCCGCTCGAGCACCGCGGCGGCCACCACGAGCTCGTCCTCGCTGAAGGGCTCCAGTGCGGCGCGCAACCGGGGCTCGAAGCGAGCGCGCCGCTCCTCGACGAGCCCGCGCCCGCTGTCGGTGAGCGAGGTGAGGACCACGCGGCGGTCGCTGGTCGGAGCGCTGGCGCTGGACGAGACCGGCGGCCGTGAGCCCGTCGAGCATCTCGGTCACGCTCGCCGGGCTCAGGTCGGCGGCATACGCCAGGTCGCGCACCGACATCTGGCCTGGTCGCGAAGGCCGAACAGCAGGCCGTACTGCGCGTCGGTGAGCTCGCCCGGGCGGTGGGTCTCGCGCCCGCGCAGCCGGCGCACGGCGGCCATCGCGCGCTTGAACGATCGCGCGACCTGCTCGGCGGCGTCGCCCTGCTGGCCCTCGCCTACCACGTCGCGAAGCGCGCTCTAGGCGGTGCTCGGCGCGGCGCTCATGCTGCCATCGCCTCGGCCAGCGCCTCCGCCGACGTTCGGCCTGCGCGGCCTTGGCCCGCCGGGCGGCACGCTCGGCGCGCAACAGGATCACGCACGGGATGATCGCGAGGGCGGTCAGGCCGGCCGAGGCCCAGAACGCCGTGCCGTAAGCGGCGGCCGCGCCGCTCAGCCGTGTGCGCGCCGATCAGCGCGCGCTGGAGCACGACGGCCAGCACCGCGGTGCCGATCGAGCCGCCCACGCGCTGGAGCACGTTCAGCTGCGGGGTGGCGTCGGCCAGCTCGGAGCGGTTCAGCGAGGCGAAGGCCGCGGCCATCGCCGGCATGAAGCCGAAGCCGATGCCGACCCCGCGGACGAGCATCGCCACCGACAGCCAGGCGATCGAGGTGTGGGCGCCGATCAGCCCGAAGGGGATCGTGGCCAGCGCGCACAGGGTCACGCCGAACAGCGCCAGCGGACCGCCGCCCAAGCGGTCGGTCAGCTTGCCGGCGATCGGCATCGCCAGCGCCGCGCCGAGACCCTGCGGCGCGGTCAGCAGGCCGGTGTCGACGACGCTCTCGAGGCGGACCTCCTGCCAGTACAGCGGCAGCAGGATCATCCCGCCGAACAGCGCGGCGCCCAGGCAGAACATCGCGAACGAGGCCGAAGAGAACGTGGGCCGGCGGTACAGGCGGAGGTCGAGCAGCGGCTTGGGGACCCGCAGCGCGTGGAGCGCGAACGCGGCCACCAGCGCGATACCGACCATGATCGGGCACGATCACCTTGAGCGAGGTGAAGCTGCCCGTAACGCCGATCTCGGCGAGCCCATAGGTGAGCAGCGGGAGCCCGGTGGCCATCAGCAGCAGGCCGCGGAAGTCGAGCTCGTCGGACTTGGCTGCGCTCCACCCAGGGCAGCGATGCGCAGCGCCGCGATCACCGCGATGACGCCGATCGGGACGTTCACGTAGAAGATCCAGCGCCAGCTGGTGTTCTGGATGATCAGACCGCCGATCGTCGGGCCGAGGATCGGGGCGAGCATGGCCGGCACGGCGACGATGCTCATCACCCGGCCCATCCGCTTCCGGCCCGGCGGCCTCGGCCATCATCAGCTGCCCGACCGGGAGGATCATGCCGCCGCCGACGCCCTGGAGGACGCGGAACAGGATCAGTTCGGTGGTCGAGGTGGCCAGCCCGCACAGCGCGGAGCCGGCCGTGAACAGGACCAGCGACACCAGGTAGACCTGCTTGGCTCCGAACCGCCGGGCCGCCCAGCCGGTGACCGGGATCACCGCGGCCAGCGACAGCATGTAGCCGGTCACCACCCACTGGATGTCGGCGATCGTCGAGTGCAGCTCGTGCGCCGAGGGTGGCGAGCGCGACGTTGACGATCGTCGTGTCGAGGATCGACATGATCGATCCGATGAGCACGACCGCGCTGATGCGCCACACGTGGGCGCTGATCTTGGCGGGCTGGTCGGTCATGGGCTTCCTGGTCGGGGTCGCCTTCGCTATCGGCAGAAACGTTCGGCTCCTAAAGATTAGGCCCCGAATGATATTTCGTCATGCGCTCGCGGCGCTCCGGGTCGGCGCGTCGACCGGCGCCGCGGCCGGTTGACGCCGCGACCGTCTATCTTCGAGCGTCAATGACCACGTTTGCAGATCTCGGGCTCGACCCCGACATCCTCGAGGCCCTGCACGACGTCGGCTACGAGTCGCCCAGTCCGATCCAGGAGCAGGGGATCCCGCCGCTGCTCGCAGGGGCTGGACGTGATCGGCCAGGCGCAGACCGGCTCGGGCAAGACGGCGGCCTTCGGGCTGCCGATGCTCCAGTACGTCAACCCGGCCGAGCACGAGGTCCAGGGACTGGTGCTGACCCCGACGCGCGAGCTCTGCATCCAGGTGACCCAGGCGCTGCGCGCGTACGGCCGGCGCAAGGGCGTGGACGTGGTGGCGGTGTTCGGCGGCGCGCCGATCCGCTCCCAGCAGGCCCAGCTGCGCGCCGGCGGTCAGGTCGTCGTGGGCACGGTCGGTCGCGTCAAGGACCTGATCTCGCGCCACTCGCTGCTGCTGCACGGCTGCCGGCTTCGTGGTCCTCGACGAGGCCGACGAGATGCTCGACCTCGGCTTCCTGGAGGACGTCGAGCGGATCCTGGCGCTGACCCCGTCGAGCCGCCAGACGGCGCTGTTCTCGGCCACGATGCCGCCCGAGATCCGGCGGCTGGCCGACCAGTACCTGTACGACCCGGTGGTCGTGAAGGTGCAGGCGGCCACGCTGACCGTGGAGACCGTCGAGCAGTTCAGCCTCGAGGTGCGCCCGCGCGAGAAGGCCGACCGGCTGGTCGAGGTCCTGCGGGCCGAGCGGCCCGAGCAGGCGCTCGTGTTCGTGCGCACCAAGATCCGCTGCGAGCAGCTGTACCGGACCCTGCGCGACCGGGGGATGAACGTCAAGGCGATCCACGGCGACATGACCCAGGGCGCCCGCGACGGGGTGATGATCTCGTTCAAGGACGGGCGGCTGCCGCTGCTCGTGGCCACCGACGTGGCCGCCCGCGGCCTCGACATCTCGGGCGTCTCGCACGTGATCAACTACGACGTCCCCACCTCGCCCGACGTGTACGTGCACCGGATCGGCCGGACCGGCCGGGTCGGTCGCAGCGGCCGGGCGATCACGTTCGCCGAGCCCCAGCAGCGCCGCGAGCTGCGGGCGATCGAGAACCACGCCGGCGTCACGCTGGCGCCCGTGGGTCGAGGACGCCCACGTCGCACCGACTGCGGTCAAGGCCAAGCCGCGCCGGCACTCCAAGCCCCACGTCTCGGCCGACGGCGACGGGCCGGCGCGCAAGCTGATCGTCTCGATGGGGCGCGCCGCCGGCCTCGAGCCCTCGGACATCATCCACGCCATCACCGCGGCCACCGGCCTCGACGGCGAGGCGGTGCGCAACGTTCGCGTGCTCGAGCGCTTCACGCTGCTCGAGGTGCCCGAGCAGGACGCCGAGCGCGTGGTCGAGCAGGTCAGCGGCACCGAGGTGTGCGGCCAGCGCGTCAGGCTCGAGCCGCGCCGAGCGGCTGAGCCTGAGCGCGCCTGTCAGGTCTGTGTCAGCTCCGGCGCGGCGCCGGGCGCGACTCGCCGGGGGCGAGGTGTTCCGGGAGGCACGAGACGCGTTGTAGGCCGGTAACCGAACAACGTCGGAGGTACGCCTTGCGGTTCCATCGCTCCTCCGCCGGCGTCCCTCGGCGTCGCTGGTGGTCTCGTTCGCGCGCTCTGTTCGTCGCCCTCGGCGGCGTCGGCTACGCGGCCACGCAGCTGCCGGCGAACAGCGTCGGCAGCGCGCAGCTAAGAACGGCAGCGTCGGCAACTGGAAGCTCAAGTTCAACTCGGTCGGCGCGCGCAAGATCATCAACGGGTCGGTCGGCGCCAAGCAGGTCAACTCGAGCCAGGTGCAGCTGCGGGTCTCCTCGGCGTGCTCGACCGGCGCGGTCAGCGCGGTCGGCCTGTCCGGGACGCGTGACCTGCACGCCGACGCTGCCAACGAGTTCGGGACGAGCTCGTCGCGCGGTGACGCTCGGATCGGGCGGCGACGCACGGTGGCGACCGAGACGCTGGCCGCCGGCTCCTCCTATCTGTCGCTGGCCTATCCGCACGCGGTGATCACCGCCAGCGGCGGGACCGCCAGCGCGTCGAGGTCGACTGCACGCTGTCGGTGCCGCCGGGCGCCGGCGACTCGACCACCAAGACGCCTGGCCGTCGAGCTCGCGCCGCGCCGGCAGCCCCAGGCCGGGACGATCCCGCTCGTGCTGCCGGTGGCGTCCGCGACGAGCGCCCAGACGGCCACGGTGAGCTGCAGCCGACACCGCCACGCCGGGCACGCCGGCGCCGACGGTGGCGGTCGACACCACGCTCAACGCGATCCAGACCGCCGCGAACGGCTGAGCTGATGGGAAGGGGCCGGCCTCGCGGGCCGCCAGTACGCTGGGGCCATGTCAACAGCGAAAATGAACACCAGCGTTGGGCACGATCGACGCTCGAGCTCTTCGACGACGACGCCCCCGAGACCGTCGCCAACTTCCGCAAGCTGGCGGGCGAGAACTTCTACGACGGGATCATCTTCCACCGGGTGATCCCCGACTTCATGATCCAGGGTGGCTGTCCCGAGGGCACCGGCACCGGCGGCCCGGGCTACACCTTCGAGGACGAGTTCAACCAGCACAAGGTGGTCCGCGGCGCGCTGGCCATGGCCAACGCCGGGCCCAACACCAACGGCTCGCAGTTCTTCATCGTCACCACCAAGAGCGCGCCCTGGCTGGACGGCAAGCACACCGTGTTCGGCCAGGTGACCGGCGGGATGGACACCGTCGACAAGATCGAGGCCACTCCGACCGGCGCCGGCGATCGCCCGGTCGAGCCGCCGGTGATCGAGTCGATCGAGCTGTCCGAGTAGCCGCGCTCACCGGGTGACGCACGCCGGGACGCCCAGCGTCCGCCAGGCGGCGTCGCCTCTGGCCTCGACCGGCGCCAGCTGACGCTGGAGGGCCTTGACCGTGGGCACCGGGTCGGCGCCCCGGTCGAGGTCGTGGACGCGTCCGGTGAGGATCAGCAGCTCCTGGGTGAGCGAGTCGACCGCGGTCGAGTAGGTGCCGGCCTGGGCGTGCGGCACCCGTAGGGCCCGTAGATCCGCCAGCTCACCGGTCAGCGTCGTGATGCCCCGGCGCAGGAACGCCCCGGTCTGGGCCGGCATGGCCGGCGGGGCGATCCGCGCGCCCTGATCGACCGCCCGGGTGCAGATGCGCGAGGCCTGGGCGGCAAGCCGGGCCATGGTCGGCGACGGCGAGCCGCAGCCGGCCAGAGCGAGCGCCAGGGCGCCCGCCACGATCGCGCGGCGGATCATCGAAGCGGCACGCCCAGCAGCCGCTCGAGCTCGGTCAGCGTCTCGGCTCGCCGTGCGGTGGTGCACCGTGGCCATGCCGAGCTCGGCCGCGGGGGTCAGGTTGAACGGGAGGTCGTCGACGAACACACAGGCCGCCGGCTCGAGGCCGATGCGCTCGGCGCCCAGCGCGTAGATCTCGGGCGCGGGCTTGCGGATTCCCGACCTCGCCGGAGATGACCACGCCGTCGAACAGCTCGGCCAGCACGTCTCGCGGGTAGCGGCGCGTGCCCCACGAGTTGGACACCAGCCCGGTGCGGATCCCGCCGGCCCGCGCCCGGCGGACCGCCGGCGAGCATCTGCTGCATCGGCGGCCGAGCCCGCGAACAGCCGGTCGATCAGATCGGGCGCCGGCGACCCCGAGCAGCTCCGCGAAGCGCGGCTCGAACTCCTCCTCCTCGAGCGCCCCGGTCTCCAGCGCGATCAGCAGCTCGCGGCAGGCGCGGTCCTCGCGAAAGCGCCGGCGGACCGTGTCCGCCTCGAGGCCCTCGAGCTCGCAGAAGGCGCGAAACGAGGCGAACAGATCGCTGGTCAGGACCCCGCCCCAGTCGATCAGCAGGCCCGCGTATCGGCCCGTTCTCAGAAGCCATCTCGCGTGACGGCCAGCGCCCGATCGGCGATCTCGACCACGCCCTCGCCGAACGACCTCAGGTACGGATCGTCGACCGAGCCGGCCAGCGCGCGCTTGTAGTTGCCCTCCATGAACACGACCGCCTTCCACAGGGCCAGCGTCACGTACCAGTCGAGCGCGTGCACCGAGCGCCCCGAGCGCTCCTCGTAGCGCGCGCGTCAGCTCGGCGCGGGTCGGGAAGCCCGGCCGCAGGGTGACGTTGTGCGCGTTGAACTTGCCGAGCGCGTCGCCGGGCTTGAGTCCAGTGCATGAGCAGGTAGCCGACGTCGGCCAGCGGGTCGCCGATCGTGGCCATCTCCCAGTCGAAGATCGCCACCAGGCGGGCCGGGCGCCTCGGCGGCGAACATCGTGTTGCCCAGGCGGAAGTCGCCGTGGACGATCGTGGCCGGCGGCGACGCCGGCAGGTTGGCGGCCAGCCATCTCCCGACCTCCTCGACCTGGGGCAGCTCGCGCGTGCGGTTGTGCTCCCACAGCCCGCCGAAGCGCCGCAGCTGACGCTCCAGGTAGCCGGTCGGCTTGCCGAAGCCCTCCAGCCCGAGCCTCGTCCAGTCCACGCCGTGCAGCTCGACGAGCGCGTCGATCAGCTCCTCGGCGATCCGCGCCGCGCTGCTCGGGCGTGTCGAGCGCGGCCGGGATGTGGTCGGTGATCACCTCGCCGGCGACGCGCTCCATCACGTAGAACGGGGCGCCGATCACGCCCGGGTCATCGCACACCGCCAGCACCCGGGGCACCCGGACCGGCGGTCGTCCTCGAGCGCGCGCAGCAGACGCGCCTCGCGCAGCACGTCGTGCGCGCTGGGCGGGAGCGGGCCGCGCGGCGGGCGCCGGAGCACGACGCCGGTGGACAGCAGGAACGTGATGCTCGAGTGTCCTTCGCCGATCGGCGCGGCGCTCAGGTCGTCGGGCGCGTCGAGGCCGCACGCCGTCCAGCATCTCGACCAGCGGCTCGAGCACGATCAGCGGCTCGCGCGCATTGGCCGCCGCCTCGGCGTGGGTGCGCACGACGTCGTCGGGTGCGAGCGTGGCGGCCATGGCGATAGCGAGAGTAGCTGGCTACTCTCGAATGACCATGCCGGAGCTGCCCGAGGTCGAGATCACCGCGCGCCTGATCGGCGCCGCCGTCGCGGGCGCCCAGGTCGAGTCCGCGCTGGCCCCCGGGATCAACGCGCTGAAGACGTTCGATCCGCCGCTGAGCGCGCTCGAGGGGCGGCGCTTCGAGCGCGTCGGCCGCCGGGGCAAGCTGTTCGTGGTCGAGCTCGACGGCGATCTCGCGCTCGAGATTCACCTGATGTCCGCGGGGCGCCTGCAGCTGTTCGACTCCCGCGCGTCGCTGCGTGACCGGACCTCGCGGCTGCTCGTGCGACTGGCCGACGGGCGCGAGCTCCGCCTGCGCGAGTTCGGCACCCGCCAGCGCGCCTGGGTCAAGCTGCTGCGCGCCGAGGAGGTGGCGAGCGAGGAGACGATCGCCGAGCTGGGTCCCGAGGCCTGGCCCGACCCGCCGCCGTTCGCGGAGCTGCTCGACCAGCCGCGGCCGCTCTACGCGCTGATGCGAGACCAGCACGTGATCGCCGGCATCGGCCGCTCCTGGGTCGACGAGATCCTCCACGCCGCGATGATCTCGCCGTTCAAGCGCGGCTCCGATCTCGAAGGGGCCGAGGCCGAGCGGCTGCGCGAGACCACGGTGCGCGTGCTGGGCGGCGCGATCGCCCACTACGAGACGTCGCTGAAGCTGCCGATCCCCGACAAGCTGCCGATGCCGCTCACCGTGCACCGCCGCAACGGCGAGCCCTGTCCGCGCTGCGGCGATCAGCTCGAGGCGGTGTTCTACGAGGACTACGTGATGTGCTACTGCCCGACCTGCCAGACCGAGGGCAAGCTGCTCAAGGACCGCCGCCTGTCACGGCTGCTCAAGTAGCGAGTCACTTCCCGGTCAGAGCCTCGGCCGCCGCCGGCTTCAGCCTCGGCACGACGACCGCGGGCAGCAGCAACGGCAGCAACAGCAGGTGCAGCCAGTCCCACACGGTGTTGCCGCTGAAGCCGGTCCACGCCCACTTGCCGACATACCCGCCGATGACCAGCGCCGCGAACACGACGCCGCCGGCGAGGACCGTGTACGAATGCCGCGGGCGCCAAGCGCGCCGCACGTCGTCGGTCAGCGGACTGAGTGCGACCGCAACCGGGAGCGCGATCAGCTCGAGCCAGTCCCAGAGCGTGTTGCCGGTGAAGCCGGTCCAGCCCCACGGGATCACGTAGCCGGCCAGCACCAGGGCGCCGAAGGCTGAGACGCAGGCGGCGATCAGCAATCCGTGCGAGAGTGTCATGTGCCGCCGGTGCTTGAGCAGGACCGGCAGCACGCCGAACGCCGCCGGCAGCAGCAGCAGGTGCAGCCAGTCCCAGAGCGTTGCGGTCCGGCCGTTGATCCCGGTCCAGGACCAGTGGCCGCCGTACCCGCCCCACAGCAAAAGGGCGAGCACGAGCACCAAGCCCGCGGTGGGCAGCGTGCGAGAGCGGGACAGCTGGTCTGCCCGAGTTGCCGGCTCGGCGGGCTGATCTTCGGTCACGCTCATATGGGTGCGGCTAGGATATCGGCGGCGATTTGATCAAGTCTCAAGTGGAGGTGGCACGAGGATGGTGGGCGGACTCGCTCACGTAGCGCTGGGCGCCGAGGAGCACCTCGAGCGCACCGTGCACTTCTACCAGGAGCTGCTCGGTCTGACCGAGGTCGCCCGCCACGACTCCACCGTGTTCCTCTCGACCGGCCGCAGCTCGAGCTATGACCTGGCGATCGGACCGGGGCTGGCGGGCATGGACCACTTCGCCTTCGAGGTCGTCGACGCCGAGGCGCTAGAGGAGCTGCGAGGGGCGCTGGCGAGCGCCGGCGTGGAGGTCGAGGATGTCGGCCTCGAGCACGACCACGGGATCGCCGCGGGCTGCTCGCTGGTCCTTCCGTCCGGGCACCGGATGGAGCTGGTGGTTCCCTCGCAGCCGCACGTGTTCCGGGGCACGCCAACCATCGATGCCCGCAACGCCAGGGGTGCCGGTCCGGTGGCGCTCGAGCACCTGACGATCGACTGCCCCGACGTCGAGGCCGTGGGGCGGTTCCTGATCGATCGGCTCGGCTTCCGCGCCACCGAGGTCTCGGCGCCGCCCGGCGGGGGCTGGTTCTTGGCCTTCATGCGCACGCGCGATCTGCACCACGACCTCGGGTTGTTCAGCAACTGGGCGTTCGACGGGCCGGGCTTCAACCACGTCGGCTTCACGGTCGCGGGCGCCGGTGAGCTGGTCCGGGCGGCGGACACCGCCTACCGGCTCGGCCACGCCCTGCATTATCCGATCGGCCGTCATCTGGTCGGCGACAACGTGTTCGTCGTATCTGCTCGACCCGGCCGGCAATCGCGTGGAGATCGGCACGCCGCTGACCGGTGTCGAGATCGCCGCGCCGACGCGCTGGTTCGATGCCTCGGCGGACTCGCGAGTGGCGCGGCTTCGACGCCTGGAACGCCGGCGCGATCCCCGAGGACGTGCGGCGGGCGGGCCCCTGCGTCGACGCGCGCGCCCGCGTCTGATCCGTGAGCGCCGAGGGGGCCTCGCGGGTTCGGCCGGATCGGCTCATCGGAGCGGTCGCCGGGCTGTTCGAGGGCGTCGGCATCTCCGCGGGCGCGGCGCGGACCGTGGCCGAGGCGCTGGTCGACAGCGACATGCGCGGCACGCCCTCGCACGGCGTGATGCTCGTGCCGATGTATCTCGACCGTCTCCGCGCCGGCTCGGTCAGCCGCTTCGAGGAGGCCGAGGTGGTCGAGCGCCACGGCGCCGTCACCGTGCTCGACGCCCGCCACGCGCTGGGGCAGCTGACCGGCGACCAGGGGATGCGGCTCGCGGTCGCGCGCTCGCGCGAGTACGGCGTCGGCGTCACCGTGACGCGCCATGCCTTCCACTTCGGCGGCGCCTACCGCTACGCGCTGGCGGCCGCGCGCGCCGGGTGCATCGGCATCGCCGCCGCCAACACCCGCCCGCTGATGCCCGCGCCGGGTGGCGCCGAGGCGGTCGTCGGCAACAACCCGCTGGCCGTCGCCGTGCCGGCGGCCGACGGGGCCGAGCCGATCGTGCTCGACCTCGCGCTCTCCGAGGCCGCGCTGGGCAAGATCCGCCTGGCCGCGCAGGAGGGTCGCGAGATCCCCTCGAACTGGGCCACCGACGCTCAGGGCCGTCCGACCACCGACCCCGAGGCGGCGATCGCCGGGCTGCTGTTGCCGATCGGGCTGCACAAGGGCTACGGGCTGGCGCTGATGATCGACATGCTGACCGGCGTGCTGTCCGGCGGAGGCTTCGGCCGGCGGGTCAAGGGCCTGTACGCGGACGTCGCGGTGCCCAACGACGCCGCGCACCTGTTCCTCGCGCTCGACGTCGCCGCGTTCGGGTCCGCCGAGGCGTTCCGCGAGCGCGTGGCGACGCTCGCCGCCGAGGTGTCCGGCGCGGCGCGCGCTCCGGGTGTCGATCGCGTGTACCTGCCGGGCGAGCGCGCGGCCGGGCGCCGGGCGGACGCCGCCCGCCGGGGAGTACCCGTGGAGCGCTCGACGCTCGAGGCGCTGAAGGCCGCCGCGCGTGATGCCGGGCTGCCATGGCCGGAGCCCGCGAGACTAGGAGGTAGCCGATGAGTGATCAGCCCGAACCTGTCCGAGCCCGGCCGCTGGTCGGGTGCCGCGCCCGAGCGAGCCCGCGCCTCCGAGCCCGGGGCCGACGGCGCCGCCCGCTTCCGCGAGATCCTGCTCGACCCCGGGCGGCTGGAGTGGGCGGCCAAGAGCCTGCAGGGCCTCTCGCACAAGATGCTCTGGCGCGACGACGACTCGGGCGCCTCGATCGCGCTGGTCCGCTTCGAGCAGGGCGCCGGCATACCCTCGCGCCACGCCCACGCCTCGAACCAGTTCATGTACTGCCTGGAGGGCCGCTACACGTACACGCGACGGGCATCACCCTGACCCCCGGCGCGTTCTACTGGAACCCCAAGGGCAGCGTGCACGGTCCGACCGTGGCCGAGGAGGACTCGGTCCTGCTCGAGTTCTACGACGGCCCGCACTATCCGACGCAGCCCGATTGGTACACCGACCCGGAGGACGCCCGCTGATGGCCAAGGACAGAATCGTCGCCCCCGAGCTGCACTCGCCGCTCGGTCACTTCTCGCACGCCACCTCGATCGAGGCGACGGGACGGCTGGTGTTCCTATCCGGGATGACCGCGCTCAACCACGAGGGCGGCGTGACCGGCGTGGGCGACATCACCGCCCAGACCCATCAGGTCTGCCAGAACCTGAAGGCGGCCGTGGAGGCGGCCGGAGGGTCGCTCGACGACATCGTCCGGGTCGACGTGTTCGTGCGCAACGTCGAGGACTTCGACGCGATTCACGCGGTGCGCCGCCAGTACTTCACCGGGGTGCCGCCGGCCTCCACGATGGTCGAGGTCTCGAAGTTCGTCAACAAGGACTACCTGATCGAGATCAACGCGATCGCGGTGGTTCAGGGGTGATCGCCAGGCGTTAGGACTGCCGCGCCGTTGGCCGCGTACTCGAGCCCGTCCTGGCTTCCCATCGGGAACGGCCAGTCGCTGCCGAACACCACGCGCTCGGGCCCGATCACGCGGCGGATCAGCTCGGTCATCTCGGGGTGGTGGGTGATGCTGTCGACGTAGAAGCGCTTGAGAGCTTCAAGCGGTCCCTCGGTCAGCGGGCGCAGGCCGGGCCGGTCGGTGTCCACGCCCCGTTGCCAGCGCCCGGCGAGCGCGGCGAGCGCCCCGCCACCGTGGGCGAGCACGATCCGCATCCGGGAAAACCGCGCCGGCACATCGCCGAAGATCAGTTGCGCGGCGGCCAGCGTCGTCTCGAACGGGTTGCCCAGCAGGTTGGCGAGGTACATCGGCTCGAGTCGCGGATCCGACGAGGCGCCGGGATGGAGCAGCAGCGGCGCGCCACGCCCGTCGAGCGCGTGCCAGAGCGGCTCGAGCTCGCCGTCAGCCAGTGACACCGAGCGCCCACCCGCGGACGCGGTGAACCCCACGAACCCTCGGCCATCCACGCGCTCGAGCTCCCGGCGCGCCAGCTGCGGGTGCTCGAGCGGCAAATACGCGAACGCCGAGAAGCGCGGCTCGCCGGAGACCACCTCGGCCAGCCCGTCGTTCACCGCCGCGACCCACGCCTCAGCCTCCTCGCCGGGCAGCTCCTGGCGGTAGAAGGGCGGCGGGATCGAAACGACCGCCTGCTCGAGGCCGAGCCGGTCGAGATGCTCGAGCAGCGCCCACGGCCGGTGGAGGTCCGGCGGCGCGCGTGGCTCCGGGGCCGTGGCAGGGAGGGTCGGGGCGAGGTGGGCGTGCAGGTCGATCACGGCCCCGCATCGTCCCAGAGCGACGAGCGTGACTCCCCGGTCCTGCCTGCCCGGGCGAGCCGCATAACGCGTCACGCCACGCGCCCCCCGCCCAGCGTGACGCGTAAGCGTCTCGCAGCTGCTTAGTGCGTCACGCCGCTCATGGCCCTTGAAGTAGGCGACCAGGCCCCCGACTTCACGCTCTACGACCAGCACGGCAACCCCGTGAAGCGTCGGAGCGACGCGCGGCTCCGTCAAGAAGCACGGCGACGCGGGATGACGGTGTCTGAGCTCACGCGCACAGCGATCGAAGCGCAGGTGGGGTCTGATCGGCCGCGCAGGCTCGGCGCGGCGGCCGCCGCGCGCAGTGGCCGGTCCGATGTCTCCGAGCGGATCGAGGAGATCATCATGTCGGAGATCGGTGGATCGCGCTGATTGTCGACTCGGGCCTCTCTACGCTTACGTCGACGCCGACGACGCCCACCATTCGGCATGCCGGGAGCTGCGAAAACGTACCCAGGCCCGCTCTTCGTCCCCGACCTGGTGATCACCGAGGTCGTTCACCTGTTCGCTACCCGCCTCGGCTGGCAACCCGAGGTTCGCTTTCTCGGCGACCTGGCCTCCGGCGACTTCACGCTCGAGCCGGTCCATCCGGCCGACCTGCGGACGATGGCTGAGCTCGTCGCGCGGTATCGCGATCTCCCGCTCGGAAGCGTAGACGCCTCCGTGATTGCCGCGGCGGAGCGACGGCGGGTCCCGGATATTGCGACGCTCGGCCGTCGCCACTTCAGCATCGTTCGCCCGAAGCACACGGAGAGCTTCCACCTGCTGCCGTAGCGCTGGGCTACGATGCCGGCCTTGATCGCTGCCGGAGATACCGCTCCCGATTTCGAGCTCCCAGACCAGCACGGCGATCTGGTGAAGCTCTCGGAGCTACGCGGCAAGACCGTGGTCCTCTACTTCTACCGCAAGGCCCACACGTAGGGCATCAAACTAGTACCGCGGAGGCCATATCTCCCTCTCGGACCGGCGGTCAGCGCGCTGGGCTCTGTGCGATCCGCGCTGCTGCGGACTTCAGGCCGAGGACGGCATCGCGACGATAACGTTGGCGCCGACGAGCTCATACGTCGCTCTCGCCCGGTTGTCGCGCGTGGCGAGGGTGGCATCGTGCTCGACGGCCGCCAATGCCACCAGCGCGTCGTAGACCGCGCCACCGGCGATGTTCAGCTTGGCGAGTATCGTCGCCAGCCACCGGGAGGTGCGCATCCCGAGTAGGAGCGGATCGGTGAACCGCTCGGAGATCAAGCGAGCGGCATCCGTGGGCTCGAGGCGGAGATCGCCGGGAAGTCGCGTGAGCACCGAGTAGGTTTCAGCCTGGGCGTGGCCGCAGAGAGCGACCTCGCGACCATCCCACCACTCGACGACCTGTGGGTGGGAGACGTGGGTCTGCACGAGGAGCGGGATGGCGACGCTGGTATCGACCCCGAGCCTGCTCAACGCCGACCGCTGTCGATCAGCCCGAAGACGTCCTCGTCGGTGAGCTCGGTGTTGCCGGTGGCCACCAGCTTTCCGTCCTCGTCAACCAGGCGCGCCGTCCGGCCAACTGGAGTGACCTGGAGTCCGGCTCCATAGCGGCTGACGTCGACCAGCGACCCGGGCGCGAGCCCGACCGCCTCCCTGAGCGGCTTCGGCACCACGATACGTCCAACGGAGTCGACCTTGGCCTGCATTGGGAAAATGCTACCAGTGCGCTCCCAATCCAAGCGGCTGGGCCACGCGGTCCACGCTGAGAATCTCCTCGATGAGCTGAGCGAACAAGCCGCGCACGGCCGACGGTTCATGGTGGCAGCACGGTTAACGCTCAAGCGCGATCGGCGCGGCACGGGCTCGGGTAGGATCCCGCCGCTCATGGCAATCGAGCCCGGCGATCAGGCACCCGACTTCGCGCTCCCCGACCAGCACGGCAACCCCGTGAAGCTGTCGGACCTCAGAGGCCAGACCGTCGTCCTCTACTTCTACCCCAAGGCCGACACGCCGGGCTGCACGACGCAGGCGTGCAGCGTCCGCGACCATCAGCTCGATTACCGCGAGGCCGGCGCCGTCGTGTACGGGATCTCGCCGGATCCGGTCAAGGCGATCGCGAAGTTCGACGACAAGTACGGGCTCGGCTTCCCGCTGCTCTCCGACGAGGACCACGCGGTGTGCGAGGCCTATGGCGTGTGGGTCGAGAAGAATCGATGTACGGCCGCACGTACATGGGCGACGAGCGCTCGACGTTCGTGATCGGTCCGGACGGACGCATCAGCACGTGTTCCGGAGCGTCAAGCCGGCCGAGCACGACGAGCTCGTGCTGGGCGCGCTGGCGGGCGGCTGAGCCGGGCTACTGGAGGCCTTCGCGGGCCTCGCGGACGAGCGTGACGGCCTCGGGGAAGATGTGGGCCATCACCGTCCGCAGCTGCTCGGCCTGCTGCTCGGTCGTTCCCTGGATGTTGATGCGGTTCATGGCCGCCACGGTCAGATCGACCGCGAGCTTGATCGCGTTGTCGGCCCAGGCCAGGCGCTGAGCGCCCTGCATCTGCTCGGCGAACTCGCCCAGCCGGCGCTGAAGCTCGTCGGGATCTCCGAACAGGCCTCCGAATCCACTTCCTTCCATGCACTCAATGGTAGCCCCCCGAGCGAGTGGGCTCTTACACTGGGCGGCAGATGAGCACCGACGAGCTTGTGCAGAGGCCAAATTCCCAGGAGCGGCTCGCCTACGAGGCCCGGGTGCGCAACCGGCAGACTGCCCTGGCCGCCGCGGCCGGAATCCTGCTGATCCTCGCGGTGGCCATCCAGCTCGGCGGCTCCCACGTCAACGTCAACGAGAAGACGCTGGGCCTGATCACCGAGCACAAGCGCTTCACCCGCGACCTGATCGGCTCGATCGCCACCGCGCTCAGCGTGATCGCGGTGGGCGCGACGCTGCAGTACCTGTGGGGCGCCGCCCGGGCCCGCGAGCCGAGCCTCCGGCCGTCGTTCATGGGCTGGGTCGCCCTCGCCGGCGGATGTGATCGAGGGCATCAGCGTGGTCGCGTACGTGATCGGCTTCGGCAGCGCGGCCAACGATTTCGTCAGCCACGGCAGTCAGACCTATCCGCAGGCGCAGCGCGCTGCTCGACCCGAGTCGAGCCTGCTGGTTCCCCAGATCGGCAACTACCTGGGCCTGTTCATCGTCGCGGTCGCCCTCGTGCTGGTTTCGCTGGGCGCGATGCGCGTCGGACTGCTGACCCGGTTCCTCGGCTACCTGGGGATCATCGCCGGGGTGCTGACGATCATCCCGCTGGTCCCGATCCCGATCGTCGAGGCGTACTGGCTGCTGGCGCTGGCCTACCTGCTGAGCGGCCGCTGGCCGAGCGGCGTGCCGCCGGCCTGGAGCAGCGGCCGCGCCGAGCCGTGGCCGAGCAGCCAGCAGCTGCGCGCGGCCCGGGCGCGCAGCAGGCGCCGGCGCGCGGCGGACGGGCCAGGCGGGCGCCGCAGCCCGCGCCCCAGGCGGTGGGAGCGCCCGCCGCGACGCAACGGCGCGACCCGCTCGACCACGCCGAAGCGCAAGCGCAAGCGCAAGAAATAGCGCCCGCCGGACCCGTCTACTACATCCGTCCGGTCGGCTAACGCCACCGCCGGCCGGTGCCGATGCAGCCATTGCTGTCCCGGCTCCTGTCCACGCCGGGGGCCGGGACAGGTTCGCTTCGCCAGATGCCTGGAGGGGCGTTACACACAGCTCCATGACCGGTCTTGGGCCACTCGCCTGGGGCGCAGACCGGAAATGGCGCTGTGCGGGCTCGAGTCGGTGGCCGTCGGGCGGCAAAACGCCGTTCGGCGGTCACCGTTCATCCTGCTCGCGCAGCCGCTCGGCGTATGCGGCCGACCGCTCACCGATCCGCCTCTTGAGGACTGGTCGTGCCGGGTCCAACTTACGCGCCGACTGTCAACCCCTCATCAGGAGGATTAGATGGAAGCCGCAAACATCGGGGCGCGTGAGGCCGACGTGGCGCCGGCCGCCGATCCCACGGGCGGGCGGATGGCCGGCTGGACGCCGGCCGATCCGGGTCCGCTCGGCCTCGCCGCCTTCGCCGGTACCACGTTCATGCTCAGCCTCATCAACGCCGGTCTGGTCGGGACGCAGAAGGTGCCCCGGCGGCGGTCTGTTGCCGATGGTGGCCGCGCTGGCGCTCGCCTACGGCGGTATCGCCCAGCTCCTGGCCGGGATCTGGGAGTTCCGCACCGGCAACACGTTCGGCGCGGTGGCGTTCTGCTCCTATGGGGCGTTCTGGATCTCGTTCTTCTTCGTCGTCCAGTCCGTGGGCAAGAACGTCGCCGACCGAGGTGTTCAGCGGGCTCGGGCTGTACCTGTGGATGTGGGGCATCTTCACCGCCTACATGTTCATCGCGTCGCTGCGGACGACCGGCGCGGTGGCGCTGGTGTTCCTGTTGCTGGCGATCACGTATCTTCATCCTGGGCATCGGGAACTCTTCGCTGGCCGGCGCGGACGCCGTCACCAACGGCACGATCAAGCTCGGTGGCTACATCGGCATCGCCACGGCGATCGCCGCGTGGTACGCCTCGTTTGCGGCCGTCGTCAACTCGACCTTCGGTCGGGTGATGATGCCGGTCGTGCCGCTGCGGCGCTAACCGAGGCGAGGAAAAGCCCACGGCGAGGCGGCGCTGGAGTAGAACTACAGCCACGAAATCGCCACCTGAGCACAAGCAATGGAGCGCCGGCGGCAACGCCGGCGCTCTGGGCTGTCCAGTGGTCGGATGCACAGTTCGCAGGAAGGAGAGAGTTGCATGGCCGATGTGATACAGGAACCCCCGGCTGAGCCGGAGAGCGCCGAAGCCGAGGCGTTCGGAGGCGCAGATCGCGGTCCACTGGCGCGAGGAGGAGTACTACCCGCCGCCGGCGGCGTTCAAGGCGCAGGCCAATGCGGGCGACGAGGCGATCCTCGAGCGCTTCAGCGAGGACCGCTTCCCGGAGTGCTTCGTCGAGTACGCCGAGATGCTCGACTGGGATCGCAAGTGGGACACGATCGTCGACACCAGCAATCCGCCGTTCTTCAAGTGGTTCGTGGGCGGCGCGCCTGAACGCCTGCGTCAACTGCGTCGACCGGCACCTCGAGACGCGGGGCGACAAGAACGCGATGATCTGGGTGCCCGAGCCCGAGGACGTCGAGCCGGTCGAGATCACCTACGCCGAGCTGCACCGGCGGGTCAACGAGTTCGCCGCGCTGGTGCGGGACTTCACCGGCCTGGAGACCGGCGACCGGATCACGTTCCACCTGCCGATGGTGCCCGAGCTGCCGGTGTCGATGCTCGCCTGCGCCCGCCTCGGGGTGATCCACTCCGAGGTGTTCGGCGGCTTCAGCGGCGCCGCGTGCGGCCAGCGCATGGCCGACGCGCAGAGCACCGTGCTGGTCACGATGGACGCCTACTACCGCAACGGCGACTTGATCGACCACAAGGTCAAGGCCGACGAGGCGATCGAGGAGGCGCGCAAGGAGGGGATCGAGGTCGAGAAGGTGCTCGTGTGGAGGCGCATCCCGGGCGAGTATCACTCGCAGAGCCCGATGGTCGAGGGACGCGACTACTTCGTCGACGAGCTGCTCGAGAAGTACTCCGGGGCGGGGGTCGAGCCGGTCTCGCTCGCCGCGGAGGACACGCTGTTCCTGATGTACACGAGCGGCACCACCGGCCGACCGAAGGGCGCCCAGCACGCGGTCGGCGGCTACCTGGCCTACGTGACCGGCACCTCGAAGTACTACCAGGACATCCACCCCGACGACACGTACTGGTGCTTCGCCGACATCGGCTGGATCACCGGTCACTCCTACATCGTGTACGGGCCGCTGGCGCTCGGGACGACGAGCGTCATGTACGAGGGAGTGCCGACCTATCCGGACCCGGGACGGCCGTGGCGGATCGCCGAGAAGCTCGGCGTGGACATCTTCCACACCGCGCCGACGACGATCCGGATGCTGCGCAAGGTGGGTCCGGACGAGCCGGCCAAGTACAACTACCACTTCAAGACCATGACCACGGTGGGCGAGCCGATCGAGCCCGACGTGTGGCGGTGGTATCACCAGGTCGTCGGCAAGGGCGAGGCGGCGATCACCGACACGTGGTGGATGACCGAGACCGGGGGCTTCCTCGGCTCGACGCTGCCGGGGCTGCAGCCGATGAAGCCCGGCAGCTGCGGGCCGGCGGCGCTCGGGATCCAGCTCGTGATCTACGACGAGAACGGCGAGGAGATCCCGCGCGGTTCCGGCAAGGCGGGCTACATCTGCGTGCGCAACCCGTGGCCCGGCCGGATGCTGACCGTGTGGGGCCAGGACCAGCGGTTCATCGACACCTACTACGCGAGGTTCAACAAGGATCCGAACAGCAAGGACTGGCGCGACTGGCCGTTCATGTGCGGCGACGGCGCGGTCGAGGCGGCGGACGGCTACTTCCGGATCCTCGGCCGGATCGACGACGTGATCAACGTCGCCGGGCACCGGCTCGGGACCAAGGAGCTCGAGTCGGCGGCGATCACGGTCGACGAGGTGGCCGAGGCGGCGGCGGTTCCGGTGGTCGACGAGATCCGCGGCAAGATCGTCGAGATGTACGTCTCGGTCAAGCCGGGGGTCGAGCCGGCGCGGGATCGACCGCAAGGTGTCCGACGCGATCGTCAGGGAGATCGGGGCGATCGCCCGGCCCAAGAACGTGTGGATCGTCCAGGACATGCCGAAGACCCGCTCGGGGAAGATCATGCGCCGCGTGATCGCCGGCGGTGTCCAACTTCGCCGACGTCGGCGACGTGAGCACGCTGGCCAACCCCGAGATCGTCGATGAGCATCCGCCACCACGTGCAGAGCGAGAAGGCGGCCAGGGGCGAGGTCCCGCGCGAGCTCTCCGAGGCGGAGAAGCAGGAGATCGCCGCGTACGGACACGCGGAGTAGCCGCCGCAGGATGTAAGGCGGCACGGCCGCTCGGGACCTGGGCAAGGATGCACGCGACGGTCCCCTTGCGCCGTCCGCTGGCGTTCTCAGGGGCGATTTTCGCACCTGCGGGTCGGGTAGTAGACCCCAAGAGCTCGCGTAAGGAGAGGATTCCTGTGGCAGACACGGCAACCGAGAAGAGCCTCGAGTCCAAGCTCGAGGAGATGCTCGACATCGAGACGTTCGAGCCGCCGGAGGACTTCGCCAAGCACGCCCTCCTGAACGACTCCGTCGGTCTACGAGGAGGCCGAGAAGGACTGGAAGGGCTGGTGGATGAAGCAGGCCAAGGAGCTGCACTGGTTCAAGGAGCCCACCGAGGACGCTCGACGACTCCAACCCGCCGTTCTACAAGTGGTTCGCGGACGGCAAGATCAACGCCTCCTACAACTGCCTGGACCGCCACGTCGAGGCGGGCAACGGCGACCGGGTCGCCTTCCACTGGCGCGGCGAGGAGGGCGAGGAGCGCGACGTCACCTACGCCGAGCTGCACCGCGACGTCCAGAAGCTCGCCAACGCGCTGAAGGACCTCGGGATCGAGAAGGGCGACATCGTCGGGATCTTCCTGCCGATGATCCCCGAGGTCGTGGTGGCGATGCTCGCCTGCGCGCGGATCGGCGCGCCGCACAACGTGGTCTTCGGCGGCTTCTCGCCCGACTCGGTCAAGGAGCGAATGGAGTTCTCCGAGGCCAAGGCGCTGATCACCGTCGACGGCGCGCGGCGCAAGGGCAAGACCGCGCCGATCAAGCAGCAGGTCGACAAGTGCATGGACGGACCTCGACGCGCTCGAGCACATCATCGTGGTCAAGCACACCGACGCCGACTGCGAGATGAAGGACGGGCGCGACGTCTGGTACCACGAGATCATCGAGAAGGCCGACGACGAGTGCCCGGCCGAGGAGCTCGACGCCGAGCATCCGCTCTACGTGCTGTACACGAGCGGCTCGACGGCCAAGCCCAAGGGCGTGCTGCACACGACCGGTGGCTACCTGACCGGGGTGGCGGCCACGCACCGGTACGTGTTCGACCTCAAGCCCGAGAAGGACGTCTACTGGTGCTCGGCCGACGTCGGCTGGGTCACCGGCCACTCCTACATCGTCTACGGCCCGATGGCCAACGGCGCGACCAGCGTGATGTACGAGGGCGCTCCCGACTACCCGCACAAGGGGATCTGGTGGGAGCTGTGCGAGCGCTACGGCGTGACGAAGTTCTACACCGCCCCGACCGCGATCCGCGCCTGCATGAAGTGGGGCACCGAGCACGTCGAGAAGTACGACCTGTCCAAGCTGCAAGCTGCTCGGCACGGTCGGCGAGCCGATCAACCCGAAGGCCTGGCTCTGGTACTACACGGTGGTCGGCGGCGAGCGCTGCCCGATCGTCGACACCTGGTGGCAGACCGAGACCGGCGCGATCATGATCACGCCGCTGCCCGGGCATCGTCGGCGACCAAGCCGGGATCGGCCACCCAGCCGTTCCCGGGCATTGCGGCCGACGTGGTCGACGAGCGCGAGGGCAAGCCGGTCGACGACGGCCAGGGCCTGCTGGTGCTCACGCGGCCGTGGCCGTCGATGCTGCGCACGCTCTACAAGGAGGACGATCGCTTCGTCGAGACGTACTTCGAGAAGTTCGGCAAGGAGACCTACCTGGTCGGCGACGCCGCCCGCAAGGACAAGGACGGCTACTTCTGGATCATCGGGCGGATCGACGACGTGGTCAACGTCTCCGGCCACCGCCTGTCCACGGCCGAGGTCGAGTCGGCGATCGTCTCGCATCGCGAAGGTGGCCGAGGCGGCGGTGATCGGACAGGCCGACGAGGACACGGGCCAGGCGATCTGCGCGTTCGTGACGCTCGAGGGCGACACGCCGAGGGCACCGACGAGCTGGTCGCGGAGATCCGAGACCACGTCGCCGAGCGGATCGGCAAGCTGGCGCGGCCGAAGCGGATCATCTGGGCCGACGACCTGCCCAAGACCCGCTCGGGCAAGATCATGCGGCGGCTGCTGCGCGACATCGCCGAAGGACGGGCGCTCGGCGACGTCACGACGCTGCGCGACCCGACGTGATGAAGCAGCTCGAGGGCAAGATCAAGGAGGAGCAGGAGGCCGAGGAGGCGTCGTGCCGGCGGCCGAGGCGCGCGGAGGGTGGGCGCGCGGACGGCTGACGTCCTATCGCACCACTCGAGCGAGTGCCGTCAACGTCACCCGGGCGACGAGCAGAGCTGCCGCGAGTGAGCTTCTGTAGCCGGCTGCCGGCCAGTGCTCGGCGCCGCTGACCCCGAGCCTTCTTCCCAGCTCGGTCACGTGCCGGCGGGCCACCGGGATCACTGCGCCGTCGGCGAACGCGAGCTCGGCGGTGCCGCCGAGCTGCGGGCGGAGCTCGACCGCGCGCGGAAGGTTGGCGACGTACTGGCGGTGGACCCGGACGAAGCCGAACGGCGCCCAGCGGCGCTCGATCTCGCTCGAGCGTCGCGCGCAGCAGGTAGCGGCCGTCCTCGGTCACGATCCGGACGAAGTCGCCGTGCGACTGCACGTACAGGATCGAGCCGCGGGGGATCAGCCGGGTCGAGCCGGCGCGTGCGTCTGACACCGCGACCATCTCGCTGTCCGCCGGCCGACGGCTGGGCGGCGTGCCGGCCGTTGCCGTCCGCGTCGGGCCGCGGCGGCCTCGACCGCCGTCGACGACCCGCTCGAGCGCCTCCTCCACCCGCCGGCGGCTCACCGGCTTGCGCAGGTAGTCGAGCGCGCGCAGCTCGAAGGCGTCGACCGCCGCGCTGTCGTACGCGCTCACGAACACGAGCTGGGGCGGCGCGGCGAAGCGCCGCAGCACGCGCCCGAGCTCGACTCCGTCGAGGTCGGGCATGCGGACGTCGAGGAAGATCGCGTCATAGGCTTGGCCGAGGCCTTGAGCAGCGCGTCGTGTCCGTCGAAGGCGCACTCGACCTCGTCCACGGCCGGGAAACTGCGCAGCAGCCGCGCCAGATCCTCGAGCTGCGTGCGCTCGTCGTCGACCGCCAGGATCGTCAGGCGCTCGGCGCTCATGCCGCAGCTTCCCGGCCAGTCGCGCCGTCGGCGATCTCGCCGCGCAGGTTGGGCACTGTCATCACCACCGTCGTGCCCTCGCCTAGCGCGGACTCGATCCGCAGCGCGTAGCGCTCGCCGAACGTGGCGCGCAGCCGCGCGTCGACGTTGGAGACCCGATGCCGCCGCCGGCGCCCGGCCAGCACGGCCGCCACCCGCGTCGGGATCGATCCCGCCGCCGTCGTCGCTGACCCGCAGCTCGACGTCGCCGCCGCGCGATCCGGGCCGCGATCGGCGACTCGTCCGCGTGCCCGCGCTGTCGCTCGACGCCGTGGCGCACCGCGTTCTCCACCAGCGGCTGCACCGACATCGCGGGCACCACGGCGCCGAGCGTCTCCGCCGGCACGTCGATGGTCACGTGCAGGATCGCGGAACCGCGCCTGCTCCAGTCGCAGATAGCGCTCGACGTGCTCGAGCTCCTCGCCCAGCGTGACGTATGAGCGGCCGTCGCGGAACAGGTAGCGCGTGAACTCGGCGAAGTCGATCAGCAGCTCGCGCGCCTCCTCGGGCCGGGCGTGGATGTCGCCGGCGACCGCGGCGAGCGCGTTGTAGATGAAGTGGGGCGAGATCTGGGCCCGCAGCGCGCGCAGCTCGGCCTGCGCGAGCCGCTCCTCCTGCTCGGCGACGACCGACAGCTCGACCTGGGCGCAGACCAGGCTGGCCGCCTCCTGCACGACTCGCAGCTCGGCGTGGCTCGGCCGGCCCACGGCCCGGTAGAAGACGATCAGCGTGCCGGCGCGCTTTCCCTGCACGATCAGCGGCGCCAGCACCGCCGAGCGCAGCGGGCAGGTCGGGTCGGAGGAGATCAGCCGCGGCACGATGTGAACGCGGTCGTCGCGGGTGCGCGCCAGCAGCCGCGAGAGCAGGTCGCCGGGCCGCACCTGCTCACGGCCTTCGCCGTCGATCGCCAGCACCGCGCGCGTGTCGGCCAGCGCAACCGCTGCGGCGCCGGTGAGCGCGCGCAGATGGGGCACGCCGCCTCCGCCGAGCGCGCCCAAGCCGCGGCGCAGGTGCGGCAGCGTGGAGGTGGCGGCGTGCAGCGCCGACTGCATCCCGACCGCCTCCGGGGTCCGGGCCGCGCGCGGCATGCGCGCACGGCCTCCACGCCGCCACGACGGCGGCGGCGAGCCCGATCCCGAGCCAGGACGCCTAGCGCGACGCTCATCTCCAGCCGCCAAGCTTACCGGCGCTGTCGCGTTGTGAACGGCGACTCGCCTGAGCCCGAGCGGGCGATGATCGCGTCGATGAGTACCACCACGACCATCACCTCCTACGAGCAGGCGTGCGCGGAGCACCGCTGGGACGTGCCCGAGCGCTACAACATCGCCGCCGACGTGTGCGATCGCCATCCGCGCGAGAAGCTGGCGATGATCCACGAGGACTTCGCGGGCAATGTTCGCGAGGTCAACTGGGGCGAGCTGCAGGACAACTCCAATCGGTTCGCCAACGTGCTCGTGGCCCACGGCGTCGAGCCGGGGGATCGCGTGGCGATGCTGCTGCCGCCGACTCCCGAGACGGCAGCGGCGTTCTTCGGCACCTGGAAGGTGGGGGCGATCCTGCTGTCGATGTCGGTCCTGTACGGCGACGAGGGGATCCGCCACCGGGTGACCGACTCCCAGCCGAAGGTGCTGGTCACCAACGAGGCCAACGCGCAGCGGATCGAGCGCGAGCTCGTCGAGCACCTGCTGATCCTCGACGATGAGCTGCTGAGCAGCGGCTCGAGCTCGTTCGACGCGTCGACACGGCCGCCGATGACCCGGCGCAGCTGTACTACTCGTCGGGCACCACCGGGCTGGCCAAGGGCATCCTCCATGCCCACCGCTACATCCTGGCCCACGAGGAGTTCCTCTACTGCCACGACGTGCAGGAGGGCGAGCTCTTTCACGGCATGGGCGAGTGGGCCTGGGCGGCCGGAATCTGCCCGCTGCTCGGGCCCTGGCGGCTACGGCGCCGTCCAGGCGGTCTACCAGCGCGAGGGCGGCTTCGATCCCGCAAAGCAGCTGGACTTCCTCTCCCGCCACGAGGTGAGCAACGTGTTCGGCACGCCGACGGCGATCCGCTCGATGATGTCGATCAGCCGACGCCGGCACCCGCTATCCCCAGAAGTTCCGGATCGTCTGCTCGGCCGGCGAGCCGCTCAACCCGGAGGCGATCCGCTGGTTTCGCGAGCAGTACGGGATCACCGTGCTCGACTACTACGGCCTCACCGAGTCCTATCCGCTGTGCGCCAACTACCCGTTCATGGAGGTGCGCGAGGGGTCGATGGGCAAGCCGATGCCGGGCTGGGAGGTGGCGATCCTCGACGAGGACGAGCGGCCGGTGGACCAGGGCGAGCGGGGCGAGATCTGCCTGCGGGCGCGGTCGAACCCGCACTACCCCCTGGGCTACTGGAACCGTCCGGCGGAGGACACCGAGGAGGTGTTCGGCGGCGACTGGTTCCACACCAAGGACGCCGCCTCCACCGACGAGGACGGCTATTACTGGTACGAGGGTCGCGCCGACGACGTGATCATCTCGGCCGGCTACCGGATCGGCCCGTTCGAGGTCGAGTCGGCCTGCCTGGAGCACCCCGCGGTGGCCGAGGCGGCGGCGGTGGCGGTCGCCCGACGAGCGGCGCGGCAACGTGGTCAAGGCGTTCGTCGTGCTGGCCGCGGGGCACGAGCCCTCCGATGCGCTCGCCGAGGAGATCAAGGCGTTCGTCCGCGATCACCTGTCGGCCTACGCGTATCCGCGGCTGATCGAGTTCGTGCCCGATCTGCCCAAGACGCTGACCGGGAAGATCCGCCGCATCGAGCTGCGCCAGCGCGAGCAGGCTGGCCGTTAGTCGCTTCGCTTCAGGCGGCGGAAGGTAACCGTTGCACTGCGGATGCGGCTGCGATAGCGTGGCGCCGTGGGCGAGGGAGAACCGCCCGTTACGGCGATGAAGGAGGGCTCGGCATGACTCGTGGTCGTGTTCTGACGGTGGCTGTCGTGTGCTTGATCGCGGCAGCGTTCGCGGCGCCGGCTTGGGCTAAGCCGACATTCCATCCCCGGGTCGGGGGGGGACTCGGACTGATCCCGACGGTCAACAGCCACGGGCAGTTCGGCACTCAGGACGTCGCCACCGGCGCGCAGACACCGGCCACCTACCACGGCGGCGACGTGATGGCGGGCGGGATCACGGTGCACACGATCTTCTGGAGCCGGAGGGACGAACCCGTTCCAGGGCCAGCCGGCCGGCGCGCCGGCCGACTACCAGGGCATGATCGAGCGGTTCTACACCGACGTCGCCCACGACAGCGGCGCCACGTCCAACGTGTTCTCCGTGCTGCCCCAGTACGCCGAGGGGACGACGCCCGGCCACATCACGCCGGGTGA
Organism: uncultured Solirubrobacterales bacterium; assembly: GCA_963764545.1. Lineage (GTDB taxonomy): Bacteria > Actinomycetota > Thermoleophilia > Solirubrobacterales > Solirubrobacteraceae > Palsa-465. The sequence goes on from CAVXSX010000001.1 coordinate 83,421, forward strand.
TTACAACATCGCCTACAACAGCGCCAACCCCAACGATCTGATCCTGGACAGTGATCCCTATCCCGCCCGGGCCGACCAATGCGCGTCGCCCAACGGCACGGCGACGTGCCTCACCGACGCGCAGGTCCAGGCCGAGGTCGATCACATCGTCGCCACCCACGGCAACGACCGTGGGCTGCACAACCTGTGGTTCGTGTTCCTTCCTCCGGATGTGGATGAGTGCATCACGCCCGGCGTGTGCGGAACCACCGCGTTCGGCGGCTACCACTCCGTCTCCGATCTCGGCAACGGGCCGACGATCTATGCGGTGGCGATCGACCCCCTGATCGAGACGCGGGTCAGCCCCGGGGCGGACCCTGAGGGGTATCCCGACGCCGAGGTGACGATCGACATCGCGGCTCACGAGACGGTCGAGGCGATGACCGATCCCGAGGGCGTTGGCTACATGGACCCCAACGGCTTCGAGGTCGGCGACAAGTGCGAGTTCGGACCCCAGACCGGCACTCCGTTGGGGTTTGCCGCCGACGGCTCGCCCTACAACCAGGTGATCAACGGCCACCAGTACCTGATCCAGGAGATGTGGGCCAACGCCGACGACAACGGCAACTCCGACTGCGTGCAGCGCACGACCAACACGAGCAACCCGCTGCCGCTGCCGCAGGTCAACCTGAGCCAGTTCAACCCCATCGTCAGTGGCAACATCGAGTCCGACGCCGCCGGCGTCGGCGTCAAGGTCTCGCTGCTGCGCTCGGGGGCGGACGGCAACCCGGTCACGGTCGGGCAGGCGGTGACCACGACCGCCGCCGATGGCAGCTGGTCGGTGTCGCTGGCGCCGCACGCGGTCGGGGACGACCGCGATGAGATCGACATCGATTACTCCAACAACGGCGCCCCGAGCCCGAGCCACCAGGTGATCCTGACCGGCAACGGCGGCAATCCGTTCACCGAGTCGGGATGGACCGGCTGGACGGATCTGGACAACGGCAGCCTGCTCACCAACAGTCCACCCTCGCTGACGATGGCGCCCTGCTTCCAGACCGGCGTGCTATCGGCCACCCTCAACGGCGCCACGCTCACCGGACCCAATGGCGAATCTCCGACCGATTTCTGCAACACGCAGACCGATGCGGCGACGTTGCCCCTGGCGGCGAACGTCAGCGCCGGGGACGTGGTCACCGACAGCTCCAACGACAACCGGGCGTTCTCGCCGCCGGATGGGCCCACGCCGAACCCATTCGGTGCTCTGGTAAAGCTGACCGTGCCCGTCGGAGAGCCCGACGCCGTCTCGCTGTTCGCCAGTCCGCTGCCGTACTTCGCGCCGAGTGGCTTCCCCACCTGCACGGCCGATCTGGAAGGGCTGACCGTGAGCTGCTCCGGCCTGGTCGCCCACGCCAACTACACGCTCATCGACGGCAGCCGGCAAGCGTCGGGCACTGCTGACGCCAACGGGCTCCTGACCGTGGCGCTGGCGACCCGGCGCGGCGATACGGTCTCGCTGTCCAATGGCGCGCGGACGCTGACGACGCTGCACGTGGCCAATCTGCGGGCCGACATCGACGGACAGCAGACGGTGCTGGCCGGTGGCAGCTGCCAGGCCGGCGAGTACTACGGACCGCCGCTGAGCAGCGCGCCGACCAACCTCTCGGCCGGCGCCCCCACCGCGGCCGCCGGCGGGGCGGCTCTGACCGGAGTGGTCTGCCCCAACTCCGGGGACGCGACCGGCCTGCCGTCAAACCCGATCGTCCAGACCGACGAGCTCAGCGGTGGTCAGACGCAGACCGAGGTGCCCGACCTGGAGAACACCTCGCCGCTGAATGGCGAGATCGTCTACGGCCACTTCACGGCCGTCGGCGAGTCCGGCTTCCCCGGACCCAACAACTCGGTCACGTCGGACTCGACCTCGCGGATCGCGCTCACCGTGGCTCCGGCGAGCGGGGGCGGCGCCGTGTTCACAACTCCCAACGTGAACACGATCGACGGCACGCCGGTGCCGGCGCTCGCTCCGGGGACCTATGCGGCGACCTGGAAGGTGACCGACCTCAACGGAGACACCCGGACCGTGTCGACGCGGTTCGTCGAGGAGTCGGGCCCAGGGCGCGCAGGGTCACTGGACCTCCCGGACCTCCCGGACCTCCGGGCCAAGTCGGGCCTGCGTGGTCTGAAGCTGGTGATCAAGTGCACGCTCCAGCGCCACGACACGATCAGGTGCACCGTGACGTTCAAGAAGGCCTCCCGCATCCGCGGCCGGTTCAGATGCGGATCGCCCGCGGGAGCCGGATCGGTGCGCTCGGTCACGCCACCGTCAGGCGCGGCAAGGCGACGCTGAGCATGCACGAGCTGCGCCGGATCGTCCGCGGCCGCTGGACCACGACGATCGTGCTGAGTCAGGCCCATCAACGGCCCCAGACGATGAGGCTGGTGCTGAGACTGCCGTGACCGACCGCGGTCGCCGGCGCGATCAGGCCAGGCCGCGGAGGCTGGAGCGCATCTCGGACAGGATGCGCTCCAGCCTGGGCTCGGCCTCGGTATCGACGTGGCTCATCGCGGCGGCGACCGCGGGATGCACCGCGCCGATCTGAGCATGCATCTCGTGGGCCACCGCCCGGTAGCCGGGATGGCCTTCGCGGCCTGACCGCAGCTCGATCAACTGCATCGCCTCGCGGGCGTTCAGATCCAAGACGAAGCGCAGCCGGTACCCGAGGCACAGGGCGTAGGGGGCCGCCGCGGACAGCCCGGCGGCGACGAGCCGCTCTATGGGCGACGCGCGAGACCTCGAGCCCCCGCCGGTAGGAATCGCCGGCTCCGGCGAGGTCGACCTGCTCGGGCACGCCGGCGCCGAGATCAGGGGTCAACGCCTGCCACTGCACCGTCAGCATCCGGTGGCGCTGCAGGTCCCGGAAGGCGCCGTAGTCGGCGACGATCTCGAACCGGTAGCGCAGCGCCTCGAAGCCCCGCCCAGGGCGGTGGCGGCGGTTGGCGCGTTCCCCGACGAGATCGCGCAGCAGGCCGACGCGCTCCGGGGCCGACAGCTCGTCCACAGCGCGGCGGATCGCCGTCTCGGAGGTGGACCCCGATTCGAACAGGAGCGCCGCCAGGAGATCGTCCTCGTCGCCGTCGACGTGGGTCAGGCGGACCGAGGGCCCGGCCGGCGCTTCGTCGGTGGCGGCATCGCTCAGGCGCAGGCGCCGGGCCCAGCGCTCGCCGGCCTGCGCCCGCGTCTGGAGGTAGTCGATCCACCGGCCGCCGCGGTCCGGACGGTCCACCCGCGCCACGAAGCTGGGAATCACCGCCTGCAGCTCCTCCAGGATCATCGCGCCGTAGTTGCGCGCCTCCGGCAACGGATGGGCCAGCAGGTGCAGAATCAGCTGCTCGTAGGTCTGGCCGCTGGCGTAGATCCCCATGTGCGAGAGCGAGCCGGCGGGCAGCAGCCCCCGCAGGAGATCCAGCGCCTTTGCCTTGATCGCCCGCGCGTGGGCGCCGGCGGCCTCGTCGGCGGCCCGCGGAAACTCGGCCTGCGCCCAAGCCATCACCCGCGGCAGCGCGGCGGCGTAGATGCCGAACAGCTCGTCCATCGCGGTGACGTACGCCGGGCCCAGCTCCGGGTCGCGGTAATACCGGTAGGTCGGGTGGTCGGGCCGGCCCCGGGCATCGGTGCGTCGTAGGCGATGTAGCGCGTCGACTGCTCCAGGTAGGCGGCGAGGCGCGGCCGCTGCAAGATCTTGGTGAGCACGTTGGAGACCCATTCGCAGGCGACGTGGGCTCCGCCGAGCTGGGCGACCGAGTCATCGCCGTAGCCCAGGAAGATGCGCTCGTACAGCCGCCGGCTGCCCGCTCCGCCCTCGCCGGCGTCGGCCATGGCGGCCCCGGCCGTCTGGCAGGTCGGAGGCGAACTCGTCGAGGAACAGCCGCCGCAGCGTTCCGGGGTACCGCGAGTAACGAGCGAACAGCGCGGCCTTGACGCGTCTCCGGCAGGTTGACCAGCGCGAACACGGGGCGGTCCAGGTTGGTGCAATGCGGGCTCAGGCGCGCGCGCTCGGCGTCGGTGAAGGTCTCTACCGGATATTGCACGGGCGATCGAGAGTAGCGGGCTGCCGGTCGCCCTGCCGGGCTCAGGCGGGGCGCTCTGCCAGAGCGGCTTGGGGTCGTGGTCGTTGACCAGGACGAACCCCCTCACCGCCTGGTGCGTCGCCGCGGTCCTGTGGCTGACCGGGGCCGACGTCTCGGCGTTTGCGCCTCTGCTGGCCGGGTTTCTCGTGTTGACGACGTCGGAGAGCCACTCGAGCTGACCCGTGCCGTCATCGCTCAGAGCGGGTGCGGCGGCCTGCTGGGCGCCGTGGCCGTCTTCTGTGCCGGGCTCGCCCTGGCGGTGGCCAGCGAGCGGCTTGGCATGCGCATCGCCGGCGTGGGGCTGGTCGCGCAGTCGGCGTGGCTGGTGCGCTACGACATCGCGGGCCGCACGGTGCGGCTCGGCGGGGTCACGCGGTTCATGGCGCTCGCACTGATCGCCGGTCGCGATCCTGCTGTTCCTCGCTCTCACCGCCACGGCGGTCGCGCGGGCCCGCCGGGCGCGACGGCGAACCAGCGAAGCGCCGGTTGGCAAGGCTCTGGCCCGTGGATGACGCGACCTACAACGTGGGCCTGGTGCTTCAGCTCCTGGGGGCGATCACCTTCGTGGCCGGGCGGGCGAGCGCGATGCTCTCCGCGGTCGCCTGCGCGGGCTCGCGGGTCAGCTCGATCCGGTCGACCGACTTCACGCTCAAAAAGCAGTCCCAGCCGGAGGGACCGACGAGCCGGGGGAACCCTGAGGAACCCGGGCTTCCCTTGCGCTCGAGCGCGAGCAGCACCCGCTCGTCCTCGGCCTGCTCGCGCCTCAGCACGGCCGTGTAATCGCCGGCGCCCACGGTGACGTAGCGACCACCCTGGCTCGCGCCGGCAAGCGTGAGCAGCGTCGCGAGCCGGACACCGCGCCAGTGCTCGTCGAGGCGGCTCCATCCCTCGCGGCAGTGAAAGTCGGCGGTCAGCTCGGCGTCCGCGAGCGCCTCGAGCTCGGCCGACGTCAACGACACCGGCCGGTCAACCTCGCCTGAAATCGACACGCGCATGGGGACCCAATCCTAGCCTCAGCGCCCTCTCAGCCCGCGGCTGTGGCGCGCCCTCTCGGCCCGCGGCGGTGGCGGTCAGGCGCAGCGGCGGCCGTCCCGCGGCGAGCGCGGGCCGCTCGACGGATACCGGCCGGCGGCGCACCGGCGGCGAGACGCTGGCTCCACCCCCGACGGTGTGGTGCGGTGAGCGGCGCGCGGTGGTGCGCAGCCCGAGCGCGCACAGTCGCCGGCACACCGCCCCGTCCGAGCGCCCGAGCAGGGCGGCCAGGCGGGCCGGGTTCAGCGCGTGGTGCAGACGGAGCAGTTCGTCCTCTTCGCGGGTCCAGCGGCGACCTCCTCGGGGGGCCGGTGTCGGCTGGGGCGCGGCGATCGCCAGGCGTTTGGCGCGCCGGCGGATCCCCTCGGGGGTTCGGCCGAGGCGCTGCGCAACCTCCTCCAGGCTCTGCCCGCGGGCGGCCAGCTGCACGAGCCGCTGATCCTCGAGCGGGCTCCAGCTCCGGGCGTAGCTCACCAGCTGAAGCCTGCGGGCGCGGGCGGCCAGGCTGGTCGGGGTGCGGTGCGGCAGCTCGCGAGCGATCTCCTCGTAGGGGAGCGCGCTGGTGTAGCCGTCACGGAGCAGCGCGTCCTCCCATTCGGCCCACCGCCGGCGCCGCTTCGGGCGATGCAGGCCGAGGTGCTGAGCGTGCAGCCGCACCGCGTCGGGCGAGCGGCCGAGACCGTTGGCCAGGACGGCGAGATCGCCGCTGCGCTCCAGCCAGCTGCGGATCTGCGCGTCCTCATCGGGTTGGTAGGGCCGCCCGGCGTCCCGCGGGCCGAGCAGCATGCGGCGGCGCGCCCGGATCCGCTCGGGTGAGCGGCCGAGCCGCTCGGCGATCGCCGCCGGCGCCAAGCCAGCCGCCGTCGCGGCGACCACCACGGCATCTTCGGCGCGCGACCAGCGATGAGCGCTGCGCGGAGCGATGCCCAGGCTGCTCCGGCGCGCGACCACGGCATCCGCGGATCGATCGAGCCGGGCCGAGATGTCGGCGACCGACTGCCGGTCAGCGTAGAGCCGGCGCAGCAGCTGGTCCTCGGCAGCAGTCCAGCGCCGGGCCAGCGCTCACCTCGATCGAGGGCGGCTCAGCGATGCGCGCGCGGACACCTCAGGCGGCCTGATTGCGGTAGTAGGCGGCGTTCAGCTCGATGAAGCGCTGCCACTCGTCCGGCACCTGATCCTCGGCGAAGATCGCGTCGACCGGGCAGGCCTCCACGCAGGCGTCGCAGTCGATGCACTCCTCGGGGTCGATGTAGAGCATCTCGACCTGCTCGTAGCCAGGCTCGTCCGGGGTGGGGTGGATGCAGTCGACGGGGCAGACCTCGACGCACGAGTTGTCCTTGGTGCCGATGCACGGTTCAGCAATGACGTAGGCCACCGGGAGCGTCCTCCGGAAACGAGTTTTGCGATTCGAACTAGGAAAAATACCACCGTGCCCGATTGCGCGAGCGCGCCTGTGAGAAACTTTCGCGCGTGGCCTCACGCGAGAGCGACGGTCAGGGTGACGCGCTGGCCCAGCCGACGCGGGCGCGGTTGTTCGCGCGGCTCGCCGGCCTGGGTCGTCCTGCGAGCACGGATGAGCTGGCCAGCGAGCTGGGTCTCCATCCCAGCGGCGTGCGCGTGCATCTCGAGCGGCTGCGCGCGGCGGGCCTGGTCTCCCGCGATCGCCAGCGCCAGGCCCTCGGGCGTCCTCGCGACAGCTGGTCCATAGCGCCGGATGCGCGCCCGGGCGGCGAGCCCCCCGGCGCGTACCGCCTGCTCGCGCGCTGGCTGGCCCGGAGCATTCCGCCCACTCCGCACCGCCTGCGCGAGGTGGAGCGAACCGGCCGGCAGTTCGGGCAGGACCTTCCACCGGCGGGCGATCGGACCCGGGGCGCCGAGGCGATGGGGCGCACCCTGACCGCGCTCGGCTTCGCGCCTCAACGTGAGCGAACGGGAGCGCGAACGGTTCGCTTCCGGCTCGGCAACTGCCCCTACCGAGACGCGGTGCGGGACAACCAGGCGGTGGTCTGCGCGCTGCACCGCGGCCTGACCCTCGGGCTGCTCGATCAGCTCGGGCCGGACGCCCGCCTGCGGGAGTTCGATCCCAAGGATCCCGACCGGGCCGGGTGCCTGATCGAGGTCGAAGGGCTCGATCAGGCCTGACCTGCGCCCAAGCGCCGCGGCGGCCACGCGCCGCACCGTCGGCATCGAACCCGAGCGCGCTGGTTTACCACAGTACGGATGTGTAAAATTCGACTGTGGACTCGCCGTTCGCCATCCCGGCAGATGACGTGCTGGCACAGCCCACGCGCGCCAGGCTGTTCGCGCTGTTGGGCGAGCTCAAGCGAGCGGCCGGCACCGTCGAGCTGGCCAATCGGCTCGAGATGCACCCCAACGGCGTGCGCATCCACCTCGAGCGGATGGAGCAGGCGGGGCTGGTGCAGAGAGCCCAGGTCCGCCGGCACCGGGGCCGGCCGCCCGACGCGTGGAGGATCGCTCCCAACGCGCGGCCCGGTGGCAGCGCGCCCCGCGCCTATCGGGACCTCGGCCGATGGCTGGCCCGCGCGTTCGGGGCCGGCGCCCGGGGGACCAGGGGCATCGCGGCGACCGGCCGCCAGATCGGTCGCGAGCTCGCGCCGGACGGCGCCCCGGCCAGCGCCGAGGCGTTCGAGACATCGCTGAGCGCCCTCGGGTTTCGGCCCTCGATTCAGCCGGGCGCCGGCGACCACGCGACGTTCTGTCTGGGGAACTGTCCTTACCGCGACGCGGTCAACGAGAACCAGCCCGCGATCTGCGCGCTGCACGAGGGCATCACCCGCGGCCTGCTCGACATCCTCGCCCCCGGCGCCACGCTCACCGCCTTCGTCCCGCACGACCCCGACCAGGCGGGATGCCTGATCGAGGTCCGGGGGCTCGACCCGGCGCCCTCCGGCGAGCGTCAGGCGATCTTGGACGATCGCGCGCCGCGGACCGCCGCTCCGTGCTGAATTGCTGACGATCTCGTCATCGATCTTGACCTCGAAACGCGTGGCGCATTAGCCTGCGCACCGGCAATACAACTCGGCAGTCGCATCGGGGCATGAAATGAGGGAGGTCTGAATGGGTTCGGCGTTGGTGTTTCGGCGTCCGCGGTACCTGGATCTTCTCGTGGCGGCGATCGCCGGGGTTCTCGTGATCGCCGGCTGCGGCAGCTCCAACAAGACCACGAGCAGCCCGCCGGGGGGCGCGAGCAGCGGCTCGACCTCGGCCTCGACGTCCACGGCCAGCTCAGGCGGCTCGAGTAGCTCGGGCAGTTCGAGCGGCTCGGTGAACACCTCGCAGTGCGGGCCGAAGCCCGGCGTGGCGGCCACGGGCTCGCCGATCGTGCTCGGCGCGATCAACACCAAGCAGCCGGGGACCGACTTCACCGACATCTCGAACATGGCCAAGGCGTACTTCGACTGCGTCAACGCCAACGGCGGGGTCAACGGGCATCCGGTCACGCTCGATCTCCAGACCGAGCAGACCCAGCCGCCGCAGATCGCGGCCGCCGCCAAGCTGCTCGTGCAGAGCGATCACGTGCTCGGCATCGCGGGGACCTCGAGCATCCTCGAGTGCACGATCAACCACACCTACTGGGAGAAGCTGAACTACAAGGTGATCGCGGCCGGTATCGCCCCCGAGTGCTACTCGACGCCGAACTACGCCGACGTGAACATGGGGCCGCGCTACAGCTCCGACGGCGCCGTCCAGTACGCGATCACCCAGCACGTCTCGAAGATCGTGTTCGACCAGTCCAACGTGCCGGGCACCGGCTACATCGCGGCCGGCCCGAACGCGGTCGCCAAGGCGTCGAACGTCCCGATCCAGGACCTCACCGAGAACGTGCCGATCAACGACGCCAACTCAGTGGCGCTCAAGCTGGTCAACGACGCCGGCTCGAACGGCGCGGTCGTCCTCAACTTCACACCCCCCGAGGCGCTGGTGATCCTCCAGGCCGCGCAGAAGCTCGGCCTCGAGGACCGGGTCAAGGAGTGGGGGTGCTCGACGCCTTGCGACACGGACTTCCTGGCCCAGACCCTCGGGTCGAAGTGGAATCACAAGTTCTTCGTGAACGCCGAGCTGACCCCGCCCGACCCGGTGAACACGCCGACGATGCAGCTCTACAAGGCGATCCTCAAGCAGTACGGAACGAACGTGACCGGCGGCATCGGCAGCTTCAGCCAGATGGGCTTCACGATTGCCGAGATCGCCACTCATGCGCTCGAGTCGGTCAAGGGTCCCTACACGGTCCAGAGCGTCAACCAGGCGTTCGAGGGCGTGAAGAACTTCAGCACCGGGATGAACTGCGAGCCGTGGACGTACGGCTCCTACCCGTTCCACATCGCCAACAACGTCGACTACACGGTCACGCCCGAGAACGGGAAGATGGTGATCGCGCAGGGCTGCACGCCGATCTCGGCCGCCGACCCGCAGATCGCCGCATACCGCAAGCTGACCGGCTCGAGTTAGCCTCTCAGCCCATCGGCTCGAGTTAGCCTCAGCCCATCGCCAAGGCCCCGGGAACGCGTCAGCCCGCGTTCCCGGGATGCCCGGTCGACTGGCCGCCCTCCTTGGCCGAGCCGGGGTCCTCGGTGGATTTCTCCGAGCCCTCGCGGTCGGCCGCCGGGCCGCCGCTCTGGTCCGGGGCCGCCGGCTCCTCGGCGTTCTGGTTGGAGACTGAGCCCGGCGGATCCTGGCTGCCGAACGTCTCCTCGGTGTCGCTGCGTCGTTCCTCCATGCTCGCCGAGGACTACCCGGCAGAACCCCGCCGGAAAACTGAACGGATCTAAAGCTTTTCGCAGCATCGGACGATTTCCGGATCGACCGGGGCGCTCGTGAGCGTCCAGCATCGTTACAAGCCAGGAGAAGCAGACTTGCCATCACTTGCGGGGCTGTACCACATCACCTCCGAGAATCTGGCCCTGCGCCGCCAGTTCATCGGCCTCGATGCCGACGTGATGGCGCTCCTCACCGAGCTTCGTCCCTGGGCCGATGAGGTGGCCGAAGCGGTCGCCGAGGAGCTGACCGATCACCACTTCAAGTTCTCCGCCACCCAGGAGTTCTTCCGCAACTACGTCGCCGCCAAGGGCATCGAGCTCTCGGCCCTGCGCGACGGGTGGAAGGCCGCGCAGGCCGCGCACTGGCGGGCCATCTTCGCCGAGCCCGCGCAGCCCGAGCCGTTCGGCCTGGCCTACTTCGAGGGGCTGCTCGGCGTCGGTGCCCTGCACAACAAGATCAACCTGCCGCTCAAGTGGTATCTCGGCAGCTACCCGACCTACCTCGATGCGGTCCGCCGCCAGCTGCGCGAGAACCCGCCCCAGCGGACCGGGGAATCCTCGCGCCGGGGCTGGCGCCGAGGCGCCGAGCCGGGCGCCGAGCACCTCCTCCAGCTGGCCGCCGAGCGGGCGATCGGCACGGTCTTCAACTACGACCTCCAGGCGATCACCGACGCGTTCTACTTCGACACGTTCGCCACGCTCGGCGTCGAGTTGACCATGATCGAGATTCGCGGCAACCGGGACGACCTGTCCGACCGCGCGGCCGAGCTCAAGTCGACCGTGCACGAGTCGCTGCGGCTGTTCATCGACTCCTCGCAGCGCATGCACGACGTGTTCGGCCAGGTGCGCGAGAACGTCGATCAGTCCACCCACGCCATGTCCGGGATCGCCGCGGCCAGCACCCAGGTGGCCCAGGGTGCCGAGCGCCAGGCGATGATGCTCCAGCACAGCCGCGAGCTGGCCGACGAGGTGGCGAGCGCGACCGGGCGCGCTCAGGAGCTCGGTGCGGCCGGTGCGGACGCCGCCGCCGCGGCCAACGACGTCATGCAGCGGGTGCGGGTCTCCGGGCAGGACGCACGGGCCGGGATCGACGAGCTGGCCCACAAGTCCAACGAGATCGGCGGGATCCTCGAGACGATCACCGGCATCGCCGACCAGACCAACCTGCTCGCGCTCAACGCCGCCATCGAAGCCGCCCGGGCAGGCGAGCACGGCGGGGCTTCGCCGTGGTGGCCGAGGAGGTCCGCAAGCTGGCCGAGGAGTCCGCCGGGTCGGCGACCTCGATCGCCGAGCTCGTGCGGGAGATCCAGGAGGGCATCGAGCGGGTCGTCGGGCCTCGTCCAGCAGGCCGCCGAGCTGGCCGACGAGGGCGTCGGCAGCTCAGAGCGCGCTCAGCACGCGTTCAGCGAGATCGGCGAGGCGATCGCGGGCATCTCCGAGCGGGTCGGCGGGATGGCCGCTGCCTCGAGCGAGATCGCCAGCGTGGCCGAGGAGTCATCCGCGTCGGCCGAGGAGATGTCCTCCGCCACGCAGGAGACCAGCGTTCAGTCTCGCGAGCTGAGCTCCTCGCTCCAGGACCTGGCCGACACGGCCGACCGCCTGCTCGAAGCCTCGCGGTCAGTTCAACGTGTCGTGATGGCGCGATCGCCCCGCGGCACCCCCTCGCACCGGCGCTCAGAGCAGGCCGCCGAGCGCGTTGGCCGCGTGCGAGGCGAGGTGGAACAGCGGCGAGGGGAAGATGCCGAAGAAGATCGTGGCGGCGGCGAAGCCGACGGCGACGAACACGAGCTCGGGATAGGCGACGGAGCGCGCCGGCGGCGGCCGGGCCCTCCTCCCACTCGTCGGCCTCGAGCGAGCCGCCGGCGATCGGCGCCAGCTCGCCCGGACCCGGCGGCCGGCGACGGCCCCGGCGCCGGCAGCGGCCACGGCCGGGCGCATCCAGATCGCCGCGACCACCCGCAGGTAGTAGCCGAGCGAGATCATCGAGCCGATCACGAGCACGATGGCCAGCCAGGTGTAGTCGCCCGACACGAGCGCGTCGATCAGCTGGAACTTGCCGATGAAGCCGACCGTGCCCGGGATGCCGGCCAGGGCGAGCATGCCGATCGTCATCGGCCAGGCCAGCCACGGCCGGCGCGCGCCCAGGCCGGCCAGCCCGCTCAGGTAGTCGCCGTCCGGGTCGCTCGTGCTCCTCGGCCACGATCACCGCGAACGGCGCCATGTTCATGGCCAGGTAGAACATCAGGTACAGCACGGTGGCCTGGACCCCGAGCCGGGTGCCGACGATCACGCCGGAGAGCATGTAGCCGGCCTGCGCGACGCCCGAGTAGCCCAGCATCCGCTTCAGCGACGACTGGCCGAGCGCGCCGACGTTGCCGACGACGATCGTGATCGCGGCGATCGTGGCCAGCAGCGGCGCCCAGGTGTCCTGCGCGCCGATCGCGGCCACGTCGAAGAAGCGCAGGAACGCGCCGAGCGCGGCCGCCTTGGTGGCGGTGGCCATGAACGCGGTGATCGGCGTGGGGGCGCCCTCGTAGACGTCGGGCGTCCACTGGTGAAACGGCGCCACCGAGGCCTTGAAGGCGAAGCCCGACGATCGGTCAGGCCGAGGCCGGTGAGCACCATCGGGTTGCCCAGCGACCCGCCGGCCAGCTTGCCCTGCGAGAGCGCGGCGCCGATCGTGGCGAAGTCGGTCGAGCCGGTGGCGCCGTAGACCAGCGCGAGGCCGTAGACCAGCGTGGCCGAGCCGACCGACCCGACCACCAGGTACTTCAGACCCGACTCGAGCGAGCCCTCGCGCCGGGTCTCCGAGGCGCACAGGATGTACAGCGGAATCGACAGCAGCTCGATGCCCAGGAACAGCGTGACCAGGTTCTGGGCCGAGACGAACACGCCCATCCCGAGCACGCTGAAGATGCAGCAGCGCGTTGTACTCGCCGTGGCCGGACTCGCGCGGGGCGATCGCGCGCCAGGACATCAGCGCGGCGGCGATCCCGGCCACCGCGAACAGCATCGTGGAGCTCGAGCGCGAGGCGGTCCATGGCCAGCGGCGCCGAGCTGCAGCGCGGGCCGGCGATCAGGCAGAACGCCGGCGCTTGCCGCGGTGCGCGTGGTGGTGGTAGACCCAGATCTCGGCGGCCAGCGCGCACAGGAACGTGATGACGGTCAGCGCCGGCACGACGCGCTCGGCGGATGACCGCCGGCGCGCAACAGGCCGACCAGCAGGACCACCAGGCCGCCGGCGGTCAGCACGATGAACGGCGACAGCGCGCGCCAGTCGATGTAGGGACCGACGATGTGGTGGTGCGCGGCGGCGGATGGGCGGCGGTGACGACGTTCATCGCAACGCCACCGCTCCGCGGCGGCGGCCCGGCCTGAGCCTGCGCCTGGGCCGGCGCGACCGCGGCGCGCACCGAGGGCTCCGAGCGCCGCAGGCCGAACTGGGGATAGAAGGCGAGGACCAGGATGATCAGCACGATCGGGGCGATCGCGGCGACGTCGGCCAGCCCGAGCTCGCGCGAGGCGACCCGCGGCCCGGTCGCGGTTGTGGAACGCCGTGATGTACAGCCGCAGCGCGTACACCGCGGCGCCGACCACGCCGGCGAAGGCGATCACCGAGATCGCCAGCTTGGCCTGGAAGACGCCGAGCAGGATCATGAACTCGCCGACGAAGTTCGAGGAGCCGGGCATGGCCAGCGTGGCCAGCGTCACGATCAGCGCCAGCGCGGCCAGGATCGGCGCGCGGAACGCGATCCCGCCCATGTCGGCCAGCAGCTCCGAGCCGCCGGCCCGGGCGGCCGCCGCGGCGACGATGAAGAACAGCGGCGCGGTGACCAGGCCGTGGTTGAGCATCTGGAGCAGCGCGCCCTGGCCGCCGGTCGGCCGCAGCGAGAAGATCCCGAGCGTGATGAAGCTGAGCTGGGCGACGCTCGAGTAGGCGACGACCATCCGCGCGTCGGGCGTGGTGAACGCGACCAGCGTCCCCCAGATGATCGAGACCAGCGCGATCAGCAGCATCAGCGTCTGGAAGTGCACCGAGGCGTAGGGGAACAGCGGCAGCACGATCCGCAGGAACCCGTAGGCGGCGACCTTCGAGACCACGCCCGAGAACACGGCCACGGCGGGGATCGGCATCGACTTGTAGCCGTCGGCCAGCCAGCCGTGGAACGGGACCAGCGGCATCTTGACCAGGAAGGCGAACGCGAAGCACAGGAAGATCCAGTCCTGTGAGGCGTGCGGGAGCGGCAGCGCGCGCAGCGCGGAGAACGTGAAGTTCAGCGGGCGTCGTTGTGTTGGCTCGAGGCGGCCAGCACGCCGGTGGCGACGGCCGCGGCGAGCATGAAGAACGATCCGACCAGCGTGTAGATGACGAGCTTGGTCGTCGCCCGGACCCGCTCGGCCCGAGCCCCACATCCCGACCATGAAGTAGAACGGGATCAGCATCAGGTCGAAGAACGCCGACGAACAGCGCCAGGTCCTGGGCGCAGAACGCGCCGAGCACGGTGCTCTCGGCCAGCCCGAAGTGGAAGTAGAAGCTGCGCGGGCGGTCCCACTCGCGGCAGCGCGCACCACACCAGCGAGGCGCTGAACAGCACGGTGGTGAGCACGACCAGCGCGACGTTCAGCCCGTCGAGCCCGAGCTTGTAGTGGATGCCCAGCGACGAGATCCACACGTCGTCGGTGACGAACTGAAGACCGGCGTGCCCGAGCTTGAAGCGGACCAGGAACGAGATCGCCACGCCCAGCGTGACCAGGCTCCCGACGCGGAGACCTGGCCGATCAGCGGCGCGCGGCAGCCGAGCGCGGCGAGCAGCGCGATCGCCAGGGGCAGCCAGATGAGGATCGAGAGGCGTCATGCCGGCTAGCTGCTCGAGATCAGGAAGTAGAGGGCCACGCCGGACAGGGCGACGATCATCAGCGCCGCGTAGTAGCGCAGGAAGCCGGTCTGGGCTCGGCGCACCGCGGCCGACCCGGCGCGCACCGCACCCGAGGTCCCGCCGGTGAACACGCCCTGGATCAGCGAGCGCTCGAGCACCGAGTCGACCAGCCGCCCGGTCCACAGCGCCGGCCGCACGACGAGGAAGTCGATCAGCTCATCGAAGTACCACTTGTGCGACAGGAACACGTAGGGGGCGGCGAACCGCTCGCGCAGCGCGCGTCGGCGGTTCCCGGGCGGGCCGACCCAGATGCGGTAGGCGATCGAGATGCCGATCACCGCGATCACCGCGCCGATGATCAGCCCGAGCCAGGCCGGCCCGGTCTTGACCTGCGACGTGCACGAACTTGGAGTCGGCGAAGGTCGGCTCGAGGAACCTGGCTGACCGCGTCGTCGATGCCCGGGATCTGGACCACGCCGCCGATCAGGGCAAGCACGGCCAGCGTGCCCATGGCGATCCTCATCGGCCACTCGCGCTCGGCGATGAAGTGCCCGGGGCCGGGGAAGCCGACGTCGGTGTCCTCCTCCTCGCCGGTCATCGGGTTGCGCGGGACCTCGGCGTGGGCGAGGTGGCCGTGCTCCAGCTCGCGCGCCTCCGGGCACCGGCTCGCCGAAGAACGCGCGGAAGATCATCCGGAACGTGTAGATGCCGGTGAGCAGGGCGCCGAGGTAGCCGACGATCCCGAGGATCAGGAAGCACGCCGCCGCGGTGATCGAGGAAGCGCGATGATGTCGTCCTTGGACAGCCAGCCCGAGAACGGCGGCATCCCGCTGAGCGCGAGGCCGCCGACCATGAAGCAGGCGAACGTGAACGGCATCGCACGGCGGAAGCCGCCCATCCGGTCAAGCGACTGATCGCCGGCCATGGCGCCGATGATCGAGCCGGCGGCCATGAACAGAAGCGCCTTGAAGAAGGCGTGGGTCATCAGGTGAAACAGGCCGGCCGAGTACGCCCCCACCGACACGCCCATGATCATGTAGCCGATCTGCGACATCGTCGAGTAGGCGATCACCCGCTTGATGTCGGTCATCACGATCGCCACCGTGGCCGCCAGCACCAGCGTCAGGCAGCCGCCGATCGCACCGACGTCGGCCGCGGTCGGCGCCCACTCGAAGATCACGTGCGTGCGCGCGATCAGGTACACGCCGGCGGTGACCATCGTCGCGGCGTGGATCAGCGCGGAGACCGGCGTGGGGCCCTCCATCGCGTCGGGGAGCCAGGTGTGCAGCGGCACCTGGGCGGACTTGGCGAACGCGCCGACGAGCAGCAGCAGGCCGGCGGCCACGATCGGCGTCGAGTTGTGGGCGAAGGTGTGGTGGCACCGCTGCGAAGACGCCCAGGTACTGCACCGTGCCGGTGTGCTGGAACAGGATGAACGTGGCGATGACCAGGCCCACGTCGCCGACCACGTTGATCACGAACGCCTTGATGCCCGGCGCGGGTGGCCGTCGTGCGCCGGTACCAGAACGAGATCAGCAGGTAGGAGGCCGCGCCGACGAAGGCCCAGCCGACGATCAGCAGCAGGAAGTTCCCGGCCAGGATCAGCAGCAGCATCGAGAACACGAAGTAGTTCAGGTAGCTGAAGTAGCGCGCGAACCCGCGGTCCATGGTCATGTAGGTGACCGAGTACAGGTGGATCAGCGTCGAGACCCCGGAGACGACGAGGATCATGAACACCGACAGCGGGTCGACGAGGATCTGGAGCTTGGCGTCGACGCCGACCGAGAAGTCGTAGTTCCAGAGCGTCGAGGTGAGCTCGCGGTGATCGGGGCTGTGGCCGAGCAGCGACACGAACGCGATCACCGAGAACACGAACGACAGCGCGATCGCCAGCGTGGCCAGCCAGCCGGCGCTGCGCCCGGGCCAGCGCGCGTAGCCGAGCGCGATCAGCGATCGTGCCCACGAGCGGGCAGAGCAGCACGAGCCAGGCGGCGGTGGTGGCGCTCATCAGCGCGGCGCGGCTCGAGGCGGTCCAGGGCAGGTCGGCGACGTGCATAACTCGTCACGGCAGCGCGCACCGACAGGGGCGTGACGGGTTATGCATCCCCCAGGCTGCATAAGTCGTCACGGCCCCGGCGGGGCGCCGCCGCGTGACGAGTTACGTGGCCGACGCGGGCATCACGCGGCGAACCAAGATCATCATCCCTGCAACTCGCTGAGCCCGTCCACGTCGATCGGCAGCCGCCGGCGGTAGATGGCCACGACCAGCCCGAGCCCGACGGTCACCTCGCACGCCGCCACGACCATCACGATCAGCGCGAAGATCTGCCCGTCCTCGCTGCCCCACATGCGCGCGAAGGCCACGAGCGACAGGTTCGCGCCGTTCAGCATCAGCTCCAGGCAGAGCAGGATGACCAGCGGGTTGCGGCGGACCATCACGCCGCCGGCGCCGATGCAGAAGATGATCGCGGAGACGGTGAGGTACCAGCCGATGGCCATCTACCAACCGCCCTGCTGCCGGGTGGCGTCGCTGGTCGTGGTGCCAACCGCCTCGACGTCGGGCGTGAGCGGCTCGTCGCCGCGACTGCGGCCGCACGCCGGCGGCCTCGGCCATCGTGCCCGTGTACGCCGGGCGCGGGCGCCTCGATCCGGAAGGCCGCCTGCTCCTCGGCCTCGAGGCCCGCGCCGGCGGCGGGCCAGCACGACCGCGCCGATCGCCGCCACCAGCAACAGGATCGAGGCGAGCTCGAACGGGAACAGGTACTGGGTCAGGAACAGCCGGCCGATGTGACTGGGGGTGCCGAAGCCGGGGACGTACGGGGCGCCCTTGCGAGGAGACGCCCTTCAGCCCGGCGCCCAGCATCGCGATGCACAGCTCGATCGCCAGCGCCAGCGCGAACAGCGGGCCGAGCACGCGCAGCACCGCGCCGCTGGCCAGCTGCTCGCCGCCGCCCACGTAGGCGACCACGAACACGTACAGGACCATCACCGCGCCGGCGTAGACGACGACCTGGGCGGCGGCGACGAACTCGGCGCGCAGCAGGAGGAACAGCGCGGCCAGCGACACCAGGTGCACGGCCAGCGCGAGCACGCTGTAGAACGGGTTGCGCACGAGCACGACGCCGATCGCGCCGGTGATCGCGCCGATCGCGGCGATGAAGAAGAGAACCGCGCTCACTCGCCCTCCCGGCGCAGCGGGGTGCGCTCGATCGCCTCGGCCAGCAGCATCTCCTTGGTGAAGATGAGATCCGAGCGCGTGTAGTCGGACATCTCGTAGTCGTGGCCCATGGTGATCGCGTCGAACGGGCAGGCCACCTCGCAGTAGCCGCAGAAGATGCAGCGGCTCAGGTTGATCTCGTACACCGCGGCGTAGCGCTCACCGGCCGACACGCGGTTCTCGGGCGTGTTCTCGGCCGCGACCACGCGGATGCAGTCGGCCGGGCAGGCCGCGGCGCACAGCGAGCAGCCCACGCACTTCTCGAGGCCGGTGTCCTCGAAGCGGTGGAGCTTGTGGCGGCCGCGGAAGCGCGGATAGACCGGGGTCTTCTCCTCGGGATACTGGATGGTCACCGGACCCTCGACGATCCGCGCGAACGTGGTCTTCAGTCCACGCAGCGTCTCGCCGAACACCCGGTAGGCGCCGGCCACCGGGCCGCGGCGCCGGCGAGCGGATCACCTCGATCACATCGTCTGAGATGTCGTACGGAGTCATGACGCCACCAGGATCGCGGTCACCAGCAGGTTCAGGGTGGCCAGCGGGAGCAGGATCTTCCAGCCGAACGACATCAGCTGGTCGTAGCGCAAGCGCGGCAGCGTGGCGCGGATCCAGATGAAGAACGTGAACACGATCAGGAGCTTGCCCAGGACGATGAACGGGTCGACCCACCCGGGCGGATGGATCCCGAACGGCATCAGCCAGCCGCCGAAGAAGATCGTCACCGCCATCCCCGAGACCACGATCATGTTCGCGTACTCGGCGAACAGGTAGGCGACGAACGGGGTGCCGCCGTACTCGGTGAAGTAGCCGGCGACCAGCTCGGCGTCAGCCTCGATCAGGTCGAACGGCGCGCGGTTCGTCTCGGCGAACGAGGCAACCAGGAAGACCAGGAAGCCGGCGAACTGCGGGATGAAGTACCACATGCCCTCCTGGGCGTGGACGATCCCGGTCAGCGACAGGGTCTGGGCGGTGATCAGCACGCCGACGATCGCGAGGCCCTGCGACACCTCGTAGGAGATCAGCTGGGCGGCTCCGCGCATCGCGCCGAGGAACGAGTACTTCGAGCCCGAGGCCCAGCCGCCGAGCATGATCCCGTAGAACGAGATCCCGGCCAGCGCGAACACGTACAGCGGCCCGATCGATACGTCGATCCCGTACAGGCCCGACGCGTGGCCCGAAGATGTGCTGTACGCCGCCCCAGGGCATGATGGCCAGCGCGCCGACTGCGGTGATGATCGAGATGACCGGCGCGAGCCGGTACAGCGCTCCGATCGACGTCGGTGGTCCGGAACGGCTCCTTCATGGCGAACTTGACGATTTCGGCCAGGGGCTGCATCAGGCCGAACGGGCCGACGCGGTTGGGGCCGTAGCGCCCCTGGAACCGGCCAAGCAGCTTGCGCTCGTAGACGATCAGGATCGGGCAAGATCGCCGAAGATCACCGCGAAGATCGCCAGCGACTTGATGATCTGCACCCACCAGGGCTCGAAGTAGTTGACGTCGGCCAGGGCGATCATCGCTTGTCCACCTCGATCACCGGTTCGGTGAACGCGTTGGCCGAGTCGTCGGCGATGCCCTCGGCCAGGAACGCCGTGCCGGCCGGAACGCCGGTGCGGACGTGGGCGGTCGCCGCGCAGCGCGTCCCGTTCTGCGACACCTCGACCGCCTCGCCAGTGGCGATCCCGAGCCGCTCGTGCGTCCTCGGGGGCGAACTCGAGCTGCTGGCGCGCGACGGTGTACTTGAGCGCGGGGGAGATCTCGACCTCGGGCGCGGCCCAGATCGAGCGGTAGGTGCCGAGGCGCAGGGCGCCGTTGCGAGCCCGCGTCACCGTCGCGCCCGCGCGCCGGCGCGCCGCGCGCCCGCGCCGATCGGCGGCCAGCCCGCCCGGCGAGGAAGCCGACGTCGCGGGGATCGTCGCACCGGAGGCGGCCGGGAACTCGGACGCCGCCTCGCGCTCCTGCCAGCGCACCCCGCGACCGCCGATCTCCTCGAGCGTGAGCCCGCGATAGAACGGCACCGCCTGCACCAGCTGCTTGAACGCCATCGGCGAGGTGAGCACGCCGGTGTCGAGGCCGGCGCGCTTGGCCAGCTCGGCGATCACCGACCAGCCGGAGCGCACCGAGCCGGGATGGGCGATCGCGGTGCGCAGGCGCTGCAGGCGGCCGTCGGGGTGCACGACCGTGCCCTCCTTCTCGGCGTGCGATTCGGCCGGGAAGATCACGTTGGCGTGCTCGGCCAGGCCCTCGGTCAGAACGCTGGCGTGCGCCACGACCAGGCCGGCGCGGTGCATGGCCTGCTCCCACAGCGCGCGATCGGGCTGATCGCGCAGCGGGTCGGTCTGGAAGAGATACAGGGCGGTGATGTCGCCCGCGGCCGCGGCCGGGCGATGTCGCGGAGCGCCGCGGCCCGGCCCGCTTCGGACGCCTCCGGCCGTATCACCGGCCGGCCCATGCCGGGCACCACGCCCGCCTCGCGCAGCCCGCGGCCGTTGGCGCCGGCCGGGATCTCGAGCAGGCCCGCGCCCTCGTGATCGGCGACGCCGAGACGCTGGGCCACCGCCAGCAGCGAGCGCAGCGCGTCCGCGTCGAGGCAGCGCTCGCCCCACAGGATCACGACGTCCTCGCCACCTTCGCGCAGGAACTCGGCGAGCCCGGCCACGTCCGCGTCGACGTCGGCCCGCGCTCGCGCCGGCCACCGAGCGCGCGATCGAGCCCGGCCAGCAACGCGGCCTCGCCGCCCGGCGGGTAGCGCAGGACCAGCCCGGCGTTGGGGTCGAGCGCGCTCGGGCGCGCGGTGGCCACGGCCAGCCGCACGCCGCGACGGCGCACGCCCTTGCGGATCCGCAGGTCGAAGATCGGCGCGTCGTCCTGCGGCTCGCAGCCCAGCACCAGGACCGTGTGGGCGAACTCGATGTCGGGCACGGTGGCCTGCAACGCCGGCGCGGCCAGCGCCGCGGCCGAGCTCGGCCGGAACCGCCGAGCCGCCGCCGCGAGTCGATGTCGCCCGACTGCAGCGCCTCGCGCATCAGCCGCTGGATCAGGAAGCCCTCCTCGTTGGTGGCCTGCCCGCCGACCAGCGCGCCCACCGCGCCCCGGTGCCGGGCCAGCCCCGCGGCGGCATCCAGAGCCCGCTCCCACGACACCGGGCGCAGCGACCCGCCGTCGCGGACCAGCGGCTGCGGTGATCCGCTCATCGACGTGGATGGCCTGGTAGGCGAAGCGGCCCTTGTCGCACAGCCAGCCGTCGTCCACGTCGGGGTGGCCCCCGGGACCGCCGCCGGCCGGCGCGCCGGGGCGTCGCGGGCCAGCACGCGCATGACCTTCTCGTCGCGCACGGTGAACTCGACGTTGCACTGCGACGGGCACAGCGTGCAGATGCCGCCGGCGCCCTCGATGTCCCACGGCCGCGCGCGGAAGCGGTACGGCGCGCGAGGTCAGCGCGCCCACCGGGCAGAGCTCGATGATGTTGCCGCTGAACGGGGCCACGTAGGGGTGCCCGTTGTGGGTGCCGACGAACGTGTCCGCGGCCGCGCTCGGTGAAGATCAGCTGGTAGTCCTCGGCGATCTCCTGCGAGAAGCGCACGCAGCGGTAGCAGAGGATGCAGCGCTCGCGGTCGATCGCGATCAGCGGCGACAGGGCCAGCGGCTTCTCGAAGTGGCGCTTGGGCTCGATGAACCGCGAGCGCCCGAGGCCCCACCCGAACGTGATGTCCTGGAGCGGGCACTCGCCGCCCTTGTCGCACACCGGGCAGTCGAGCGGATGGTTGACGAGCAGGAACTCGACGATCGCGTTCTGGGCGTGGTGCACGCGCTCGGTCTGGGTGTGGACGACCATCCCGTCCTTGACCGGCGTCGAGCAGGAGGTCTGGAGCTTGGGGATGCCCTCGATCTCGACCAGGCACATCCGGCACGCGCCGACCGGATTGCCGAGCTTGGGCTCGTAGCAGAAGTAGGGGATCTCGACGTCGTTGTGCCTTGGCCGCGTCGACCAGCATCGTGCCCTCGGGCGCGCGGCATTCGCGGCCGTCGATCGTCAGCTGGATGATGTTCTGCTCGGGTCTTGGCATCGCGGGGCGAGTTCTAGTGCACCGGGTAGGGGCCGGCATGCTCGTCGGCGACCCCGAGCGGGATCACTCCAGCCAACTCCGCCCCCTCGGCGCGCTCGCGCGCGGCCTCGATCTCCGCTTCGAGCTCCGTCGCGGAACTTCTCGACCATCGACCCGACCGGCATCGCCATCGCGTCGCCGAGCACGCACAGGCAGTTGCCGATGATCTGCTCCTGCACGGAGGCCATGATGTCGAGATCCATCGGGGTGGCCTCGCCGCGACTGGATCCGCTCGACCATCCTGCAGCGTCCAGCGGGTGCCCTCCCGGCACGGCACGCACTTGCCGCACGACTCGTGCGCGTAGAACTTGACCAGCTTGATGCAGACCTCGAGCACGGTGTGCGAGTCGTCGACGACGATGATCGCGCCCGAGCCGAGCATCGATGCCGGCCTTGGCCATCGAGTCGAAGTCGTAGGGCAGGTCGAGGTCGTCGCCTGGTCAGCACCGGTGAGCTCGAGCCGCCCGGGAACCAGAACTTGACCTCGCGCCCCGGGAACGGTCCGCCGGCCAGCCCGTAGATGATCTCGCGGCACGGGGTCCCGAGCACGATCTCGTAGTTGCCGGGCCGCTGCACGTCGCCGGACACCGACACGAGCTTGGTCCCGGTCGAGGTCTCCGTGCCGATCGACGCGTACTCCTCGCCGCCCATCCGGATGATGTGCGGCACGGTGGCCAGCGTCTCGACGTTGTTGATCAGCGTCGGGCCGTGGTAGAGGCCCTCGATCGCCGGGAACGGCGGCTTCAGGCGCGGGTTCCCGCGCTTGCCCTCGAGCGAGTCGAGCAGGCCGGTCTCCTCGCCGCAGATGTAGGCGCCGGCGCCGCGGTGCAGCACGAGCGAGATCGTGTGGTCGGAGCCGAGGATCTTCTCGCCGATGTAGCCGGCGTCGCGCGCCTCGGCGATCGCCGCCTCGAGGATGTCGGCCTGGTGGTCGTACTCGCCGCGGATGTAGATGAACGCGCGGCTGATCTCGGCCGCCCAGGAGGCGATCAGGATCCCCTCGATCAGCATGTGCGGGCTCTTCTGCATGAGCTCGCGGTCCTTGAACGTGCCGGGCTCGGACTCATCGGCGTTGCACACCAGGTACTTGTCCATGTCGCCGTGGGGCAGGAAGCGAGGCCTTCTGGCCCATCCGGAAGCCGGCGCCGCCGCGGCCGCGGATGCCCGAGTCCGATGATCTGCTGGAGCACCTCCTCGGGCGGCATGCTCGAGCGCCTTGCGCAGCGACTGATAGCCGCCGCGGCGCTCGTAGACCTCGAGCGTGTTCAGCCCGGGCTCGTCGATGCGGTCGAACAGGATCTTCATCAGGAGTCGTCCTCGCCCTCGTCCTCGTCCGCTTCCTCGGCCTCCTCGGCGGGCAGCTCGATCGCCGCCGTCGGGCCGGGCCGGTCGACGTTGTCGCCCTCGGGACCGAGCCCGGCGGTGTCGGCCATCTCGGTGTGCGCGCGGTCGGGCGGGCCGAAGTCGCCCTCCTCCTCGGCCACCCCGGGTCGGCGCAGCGCCGGTAGCGCAGCTGCTTGTGCTCGAGCACGGTGCGCCCGGCCCGCAGGTCCTCGACGATCCGCTGCGCATCCTCGGGGTCGAGCGGCCCGATGTACTCGCCGTCGACCGAGGCCATCGGCGCGATGTCGCACGCGCCCAGGCACTCGAACGAGCGCACGTTGATGTCGGCGTCGTCCTCGGCCGCCTCGCGCATCGCCTCGAAGAACTCGTCGGCGCCCCGCAGCGAGCACGAGATGTTCGTGCACACGAACACGTCGTGGCGCCCCATCGGCGCCGATCTTGAACATGTCGTAGAAGGTCGCCACCGAGGTCAGATAGGCGGGCGTGAGCTGCATGACCGCGGCGACCTGATCGATCGCCTCGGGCGAGCACCAGCCGTGCTCCTCCTGGGCGGCGTGCAGAGCGGGGATCGCGGCCGAGCGCCGGTCGGGGTACTTGGCCATCGCCTGGGCGATCTGCTCGCGCAGCTGCGGCGGGACCGGCGTGGTGGCCGGGTCCGGGATCGTCGCCGGGGCCTTGGTGAGGTCGACCGCCTGGTCCCAGCCGGGGACGCGGGAGCCGTGGCCGAAGCGCGGCACGCTGCCGGCCGTTGGTCGCGCTCATCGGTCGATCCCTCCCAGGATCGGGTCGAGCATGGCCAGCGTGGCGATCAGGTCGGCGATGTAGCCGTCGCTGACCATCGGCGCCAGCGCCTGGAGGTTGACGAAGCTCGGGTCGCGCATGTGCACGCGCGCCGGCTTGGCCGAGCCGTCGGCGCGCACGAAGCAGCCGAGCTCGCCGCGCGGGCCCTCGATCGGGTAGTAGGCCTCGCCCGGCGGCACCCGGAAGCCCTCGGTGACCAGCTTGAAGTGGTGGATCAGCGCCTCCATGCTGGTGGCCAGCTCGTGACGCGGCGGGAGCGCCACCTTGCGGTCGGGCGTGATGTGCGGGCCTTCGGGCAGGCCGTCGAGCGCCTGCTCGATGATCTTGACCGACTCGTAGAACTCGGCGTGGCGGACCCGGTAGCGGTCGTAGTTGTCGCCCACCGTGCCCACCGGGATCTTGAAGTCGAAGTGGTCGTAGCTCGAGTAGGGATGCGCCTTGCGCAGGTCCCACGGGTCGCCCGTGGCGCGCAGCAGCGGCCCGGTGACGCCCAGCTTGAGCATGCGTCTCCCGGTCGACGATGCCGGTGCCGCGCAGCCGCTCGATCACGATCTGGTTCTTCTCGAGCAGGTCGGCGTACTGGTCCGCGCGCGGTCGGCATGTCCTTGAGGAACTTGCGCAGCTTGGCTTCGAAGCCCGCGCGGGATGTCCTCGATCACGCCGCCGACCTGGATGTAGCGCGTGTGCATGCGCTGGCCCGGAGGACATCTCGAACAGGTCGAGGATCGTCTCGCGCTCGCGGAAGCAGTACCAGAACATCGAGATCGCGCCGAGGTCGAGCGCGCTCGTCCCGAGCCACACCAGGTGGGACATGATCCGGTTGAGCTCGAGGTGGATCACGCGCAGGTACTGCGCGCGCGGCGGGATCTCGAGACCGAGCAGCGTCTCGACCGCGCCGCAGAAGGCCATCGCGTTGAAGTAGTAGCTGAGGTAGTCCATCCGCTCGACGACCGGGATCACCTTCCAGTAGGACTTGTCCTCGGCCGTCTTCTCGATCCCGGTGTGGACGTAGCCGATGATCGGCTTGATGTCGCGGACGACCTCGCCCTCGAGCGTGGCGATCAGCCGCAGCACGCCGTGGGTGGCCGGGTGGTGCGGGCCGATGTTGAGCGTCAGCAGCTCGTGGGTCTCGTCCACGCCCGCCGGCTCGCTCGAGAGCGTGATCGACTCCTCGCGCTTGCGATAGTCCTCGGTGAGCGTCGTGGCGGTGTCTGCGTCGGATCCCCGGCCGGTGACCGTCATACGTACTTCCCGTAGTTCTGCTCTTCGTTGTAGGTGAACAGCACCGGCTCGCCGCCGATCGGGAAGTCGCGGCGCTGCGGGAAGCCCTCGTAGTCCTCGGGCATCAGGATCCGGCGCAGGTCCGGATGGCCCTCGAACACGCACGCCGAACATGTCGTAGACCTCGCGCTCGGGGAAGTCGGCGCCGGGGAACAGCTCCACGACCGAGTCGATGTGCGGATCGTCGGTGTGCAGGCGCGGCCTTGACCGAGATCCGCTCGACCCGCTTGCGGTCGAGCATCTCGTAGAGCACGCCGAGCCGCGGCTCGTGCGGGTAGTAGTCGACGCCGTGGAGGCTGGCCAGCAACGTGTAGCCCTTGTCCTGCAGGTGCTCGAGGACGGCTTGATCTGGCGGGGTTGGCGACCAGGCACGGCGCGGCCGCGGTGAAACTCGGTGTCGAGGATCGAGTCGCGGTGTGCGTCGCGGAGCTCCTGGGCGGTCAGCTCGAGCTCCGTGGCGTCAGGCACCGGCGGTGTCTCCGGGCTTGAACACGTTGACGTTCGCGCCGTGCCGAGATCCGCGCCGCCCGGCAGGAGCTCCTCGGTGCCGGTGGCGTCGTAGCGCTCGCGCCAGCCCTCGCGCGCGTGGCCCTGGATCTTGTCGCGCAGCCTGAGGATCCCGTGCATGAGCGCCTCGGGGCGCGGCGGGCAGCCCGGCACGTGGACGTCGATCGGCATGAACTTGTCCGCGGGCACCAGCGCGTAGTTGTTGAACACGCCCATGGACGAGCAGCAGGCGCCCATCGAGATCGCCCACTTCGGCTCGAGCATCTGGTCGCAGATGCGCCGGATGACCGGCGCCATCTTGATCGAGACCCGGCCGGACAGGATGATCAGGTCGGCCTGGCGCGGGCGAGGCCCGGAACGCCTCGAAGCCGAAGCGGGCGATGTCGATGCGCGCCCCGACGATCGACATCATCTCGATCGCGCAGCAGGCCAGGCCGAAGGTCAGCGGGTAGATCGAGTTGCCCTGGGCCCAGCCCACCGCCTTCTCGACCGTGGTGGTGAGCACGCGCTCCTCGACGTAGCGCTCGAGCTCCTCGTCGCTCCAGGTCGCCGCGCAGCAGGTCGCGCGCCTGGTGCTGGCGGACGCGCAGAGTCGCTCAGCGGCTCACGCTTTATTTCCATTCGAGCGCTCCCCGGCGCCAGACGTACACGAACGCGATCATCAGCAGCACGACGAACACGATCGTCTCGCTCATCGCGAACGTGCCGAACGCCCGCAGCTGCACCGCGATCGGGTACAGGAAGATGACCTCGATGTCGAACAGGATGAACAGCATCGCCACGAGGTAGAAGCTGATCCCGAAGCGGAAGCCGCGCTGGACCTCGGAAGGCAGGCCGCACTCGTAGGGCTGCGGCCTTGGAGCGGTTCGGCGCGCCGGCGGCCGACGATCAGGTTGAGCGTCGCGAACAGCACCCCGACCACTGAGCCCAGGATCAGGAACACGATCGCGGGCAGATAATCGCGGAGCACGGCAGACCGTTATAGCACCGCTAGGGGGTACCTTGTAACACTGTGTTACTTAGTGCAGATTGCCGCTATGTCCCGGGAGATTTGGCGCCGGTTCGCCGGGCGATCCGGGCGTGGCGCCGAGGGGTTGATACCCGAATATGAAGCAGGTTCACATCGTTGTCGGGGTCGTGACGATCGTCCTGTCCGCCGCGCGCCGCCGGGTGGGGCGGCTGGTGCTGGTGGCGGCGTGCGCACGAGCGCCTGGTTCTGGCGTCTGCTGCGGAGCCTCGCAGGTGGCGGTGGTGCTGCAGGCCGCGCTCGGCGGCGTGCTGCTGCTGATGCGGCCGCAAGGCGCCCGAGCCTGCACGTCCTCTACGGCGTCCTGCCGCTGCTCGTCTCGTTCATCGCCGAGCAGCTCCGGATCTCCTCGGCCCAGATGGTCCTCGACCAGCGCGGCTTCGAGTCCTCCGCGGCGGTGGCCAGGCTGCCCGCCGAGGAGCAGCAGGAGCGTGGTGGTGGCGATCCTCCAGCGCGAGGTCGGGCGTGATGGTGCTGGCGGCGCTCGTGAACGTCGTGCTGCTGGCCCGGGCGGCCATGACCGGCTGAGCTGCCTCAGCGCTCGATCCGCGAGCCGGAAGTCGTGGTACTGGCCCGCGTACCAGAGCAGCGGCTCGCCCTCGCCCAGGCCCATCGCCACCACCTCCCCGATCGCGATCGTGTGGTCGCCGCCGGCGATCAGCTCGCGCAGCGAGCAGGCGACCCAGGACAGCGCGCCCTCGATGATCGGCACGCCGGCGTGGTAGCGGTGGCTCACGCCCTCGAGCTTCTCCGACTCGGGCAGCTTGGAGGCGAACACGCGCGCCACGCTCCTCCTGGTCGGCGCTCAGCACGTTGACTCCGAACCGCCCGGCCTCCCTGACGATCGGCAGCGTCCGCGCGTTGTTCTCGAAGCACACCAGCGCCAGCAGCGGCTCGAGCGACAGCGAGCACAGCGCGTTGGCGGTCATGCCGCCCGAGGCGGCGGGCGTGGCGCTGGTGATCACGGCCACGCCGGTGGCGAACCGGCCGAACACCTCGCGGAACAGCTCGGGATCGGGCTCGAGCGCCATCGTCGGCTCGTTATAGCCGGTCGGGAAGGACTGACTGGCCAGGCAGCCTCAAGGAGGGGCCTGGGCGCCGGTACGACGTCGCTCGGGCCGAGTGCCATCGCGGCGCATCCGGCCGACGACCCACAGCGACGTCGACCGGCGTCAGGAGCCCCGGCGCCGGCCCCTCTGGTTGCCGCCGTGGGACGATCGCGATAGGGGCTGAAGCGAACGTCGTCCGGCCGGCGCCGGGAACGCACCACAGCTTCGGTGCCGGCGCCCCGGCTCCTGCCGATGACCGGCGGTTTGCCGCGAGGCGCCGTGGCCGGATCTCGCCGGCCGGTCCTTCCGTATGATCCGCCGCGCATGAGTCGACCCGCCAAGGTCCTCCTACTCGGTGCGTTGTTCGCGGCGGCGGCCCTGGCGACCGCCTGCGGGACCCAGAAGATCAGCGTCCCGAAGCTCGGACGCCAACGCTGCACGAAGGCGCGGTGCTGTTCAACCAGCGCTGCTCGGGCTGCCACACGCTGTCCTATGCCGCCACCCACGGGTCGGCCCAGAACGTGCGCACGGCCCAGTTCAACAACGGGCCCGAACTTCGACATCCGCTGTGAGCGGCCGGTGGCTCGGGTCCTCTACGCGATCCAGAACGGCGGCTTCTCCGGCGTGGTGATGCCGCAGAACGTCGTGGTCGGCCAGCAGGCGATCGACGTCGCGAAGTTCGTCGCCACCTACTCCGGGCGCAAGGCGCCGAAGATTCCCGGGCGTCGTGCAATGCCAGAACGTCCCGGTCGGCACGGTCGCCGAGGCGCTGGCCCCGAGCTCCGCCGCCAGCACGAGCACAGGTCCCTCGCCCCAGACCGTGACCGGGACGAGCAAGAGCTCGAAGCCAAGCTCGACCTCGAAGCCGGCCGCCGCGCCCCCTGGCAAGGCGGTGAGGATCTCGGCCAAGGCGGTCCCCGGACTCGGCACGATCCTCGTCAACAGCGCCGGGCACACGCTGTACGTGTTCGCGCCCGATAACCACTCGAAGGTGACCTGCACGGGCGGCTGCGCGGCCGTGTGGCCGCCCGAGTCCTCTCCCGCCGGCGCCCACGCCGCCGGCACGGGCGGGGTGAAGGCGTCGCTGCTCGGCACCGCTCCGAACCCCTCCGGAGGAAACGTCGTCACGTACGCCGGTTGGCCGCTCTACAGCTATGTCGCCGACACGACGCCCGGCAGCGCGGCCGGCCAGGACGTCGACCTCAACGGCGGCTTTTGGTGGGTGATCACCACCTCCGGGACGGTGATCAAGAAGAAGCCGTAGTGCCCCGAGTCAGAGGTTCACGTGCATTCGAGGCGCCCCTGGCGGCGCCGGGCGGCGTCCTCGTCGCCTCGCGCAGCCTCCCTAGGAGGGCCCCGTTCTCGACATCCAGCTGATCCGCCGCGAGCCGGACGCCGTGCGCGCGGCGCTTGCCCGCCGCGGCCCGACGGCCGGCGCAGGGCTCGATCGCCTGCTCGAGCTCGACCAGCGCTGGCGCGAGATCCGGACCGCGCTCGAGGAGCTGAAGGCCGAGCAGAACCGGGCCAGCCGGGGGCGCAAGGGTCCGCCCACGCCCGAGGAGCGCGAGCAGCTGGCGGCGCTGCGCCGCGCGCGGGCGCGAGCTGAGCGACGAGGAGACGGCGGTGCGGGCCGAGCGGGATGCCGCAGCTCGCCGCGCTGCCTAACCTGCCGGCGCCCGACGCGCCCGACGAGGACACCGTGCTGCGCGAGGTGGGCAAGGCCGGCGCCACCGGCCGCGACCACCTCGAGCTGGCGGGCGCGCGGATCGACATGGAGCGCGGCGCGCGCCTGTCGGGCTCGCGCTTCGCCTACCTGCGGGGCGATCTGGTGTTCCTCGAGCTCGCGCTGGTCCGCTTCGCGCTCGAGAAGCTCCGCGCCGAAGGCTTCGAGCCGGTCGTCCCGCCGGTGCTCGTGCGCGAGCGCGCGCTGTACGGCACGGGCTTCCTCCCCGACACCGAGCAGCAGATCTACCGGCTGCCCGACGACGACCTGTACCTGGTCGGGACCTCGGAGGTCGCCCTGGCCTCCCTGCACGACGACGAGATCCTCGCCCAGGCGGATCTGCCGCTGCGCTACGCCGGGTTCTCGACCTGCTTTCGCCGCGAGGCCGGCGCCGCCGGCAAGGACACCCGCGGGATCTTCCGCGTGCACCAGTTCGACAAGGTCGAGATGTTCTGCTTCGTCGAGCCCGACCAGGGGCCGGCCGAGCACGAGCGCCTGCTGGCCATCGAGGAGTCGATCCTCACCGACCTCGAGCTCCCCTACCGGGTGGTGGCCATCGCGGTCGACGACCTCGGCGCCTCGGCGGCCAAGAAGTACGACTGCGAGGCGTGGCTACCGGGCCAGGGGCGCTACCGCGAGCTCACCTCGACCTCGAACACCACCGACTATCAGGCCCGCCGGCTCGGCATCCGCTACCGCCCGGGCGAGGGCCGGCCCGAGCACGTCCACACGCTGAACGGCACCGCGGTGGCGGTCGGGCGCACGATCATCGCCCTGCTCGAGAACGGCCAGCTCGAGGACGGCTCGGTGCGGCTGCCCGCGCCGCTGGTGGCGTGCGGCGCCCCCGAGGTGCTGCCGCCGGCGGCCTAAGGCGCGTGCCGGGCCGCTAGCTGACGACGCGCAGCCGGCGCGCCGGCTGGTCCTCGAGGACCACGAGCGCCGCGCGGGGCGGTCCGCAGGAGGCGACCCGGGCCCGGAGCCGGACGCCGAAGGTGTTCCAGGGGCGCACGAACGCGCTGACCGGCTCGATCCGCGCCGGAGGCGGCCTCGGCCAGGGCGTCGGCGAACCGCGCCGGGCGGCCGGCCTCGGCGTCGGCCGGCACCAGCAGCTGCATCACGGGGTGGTTGACCGCGCTGTCCTCGGTCACGCCGAGCAGCGTCTCGGCCCGCCAGGACATCGCCTGGACGAGCAGCGAGCTGTCGATGACCAGGAAGGCATCGCGGTGGCTGGGCACGATGTCCCGCCGCGTCTCCAGCATCACGCCGAGGCCGCACGACCGGCATACGCGCGCCATCGGGGCGGCGGCTGACGCCTCGCGCCGGCGCGGCGCAGTGGCCGCAGAACCACGTGAACTCGACCGGCTCTACGGCTGCCGATTGAACGAGTCTCAGTGCTGGACGGAAGTCTGAATTACCCTCATTGCCCCTGTGCGGATGCTAACTCTTAGCTTGGCGGAACGGAAGCGACCGCCGAAGATTTGTGCAGGTTGTCGACAGCCTCGGCCGTGCGTCGGCCGGGCTTGATACGGCTGCGCCCGGATGGACGGATGACCGGTCCGCCGACGATGGCCCTAAATCGGGCGAAAAGCCGGCGCCGGCGATCCGGAAACGTGCAAATTGCGAGCTACCCAACGTGATCTTGCCCTCGCGGCCGGCGATTACCCGTGCGGTGTCGCCGAACACGCGAGACCTCCCTCTCGTGGAGGGTTCGCTACCCAGGACCCAGCGATACCTCCCAGAAAATTGTCCGTCACCCCCCACCTGGGGGGGTCGAGGGCGTTCGGCGGGCGCGCATCTCCGTGGATGGTGCGTCGGCCCGAATGCTGCCTCTTCGAGCGCGAGCGCGGCGACGTTCCAGTCTCTGCTGCGCAAGCGCCCTCGGTCGCGGATGCAGGTGGCGTCGTAGCCTGCCTCGTGAGCGGTCTCGGTCAGCCGCGGGGGTGAGATCTTCATCTATGAGTGACCTCACGCCCCTGCTCCCGCCATGGCCGTGGCGGCCGTCCCCGCCGCGGGTGGGTGCGGGCGTAGATTGCGGCGACTTCGAATGCCCTTGGGTCGATATAGGGGTAGTCCTCGCGCAAGCCTTCGATCGTGTCGCCGCCGTCGAGTCTGGTCGCGACGGCGCACGCGGTCAGACGGGTGCCGCGGATCACGGGTTCCCCTCCCTTGGTGTGGGGGTCTGAGAGCATGAACCGGTCGCGTAGCCTGGCGTAGGTCATGGCGTTACGCGCGCGGTCACCAATGGCTGGATGGGATCTAACGAACAACCAGGGCGAGAATTGGAAATCGCGGCGCCTGCGGAGCTGGCTAGGCGCGAGCGGAGCGATCCAGTCGCGAAGCCGGCGCTTCTCGTCCGGTGGGAGCTTGAGCGGTATCTCATGCAGCAGGGCGAGCGCCGCGACTTCGCTTGCCGGGATCATGGTCGCTCCTCTAGGACCGTGTAGAACCTCGATGACGCCCTGCTCGATCGCCTTGTCGAGTTCGCGCAACGGGATTCCGGCGAAGTGCGCCGCTTCATGTCGAGATAGGCGCGCTGTGCTCCCGTGACCGGCTCGCGTTGTGGTCGAGCTGGTTGTGCTGGTTGCGCGTCCCATAATCTGCACCTTACAAGGGATACATTAGCAGTATAGGAAGCCGGCGACGCTGCTCGGTCGCGCTGCCAGCCTCGAACCCGGCGTGACCGCCAGCGAATCGGTCGCGGCCGGCTCGTTTTGCCGGCACCCAATAGCTGCTCCTGCCGGGTCGCTGGCGAGCGTTTGGGCAGGAGTTTTGTCAGGAGTCGCAGCAGCAGCAGCAGCGGAGAGGGGGGGATTCGAACCCCCGAACGAGGTCAACCCCCGTTACGCGATTTCCAGTCGCGCCCGTTCAACCGCTCCGGCACCTCTCCGTTCGGCGGGCTAGCGTAGCGCGCGGGCGGGCGCGAGCGTTAGCGAAAACCTCAGATCTGCCAGGCGCCACCGCGCAGCAGCGGCACCTTGCCGCCGCCGCGCTCGATCCCGGTGACCGCCACCTGCGTCGGATCCGATCATGAAGTCGATGTGGAGCTCGAGCGGTTGATCCGCGCGTGATCCTCCTCGCCGACCGTGAAGTCGAGCCCCTCGCCGAGCGCGATGTGGCTCGCCGCGTTCTCGTCGAGCAGCGTGTCGAAGAACACCGTGTCCAGGCTGCCGATGCGGCTCTCGCGGTCGACCAGGGCCACCTCGCCAAGGCGCCCGATCCCGGGTCGCGCCGGGTCAGCGCGCGCAGGGTGTCCGCGCCCTGGTCGGCCTCGAGCTCGACCGCCTGGCCCCGCTCGAAGCGCACGCGCAGCCCGGTCACCATCGCTCCGGAGACGAACAGCGGCTTGGTCGAGCTCACGTGGCCCTCGGTGCGCTCGGGGTCCGGGGTGGTGAACACCTCCTCGGTCGGGAGGTTGGGGGCGTGGACGATCCCGTCGACGGTCGAGATCCGCGCGCAGTGCCAGTGGCACGACGGCAGCAGCCCCACGGTGAGGTCGGTCCCCGGCCCCTCGAAGTGCAGCGCGTCGAGCCGCATCCGGTCGAGCTTGTCCGCGACCGCGACCAGCGCGTCCATGCGCTCCTCCCACGCCGCCACCGGATCGGGCTCGTCCACCCGGCAGATGTGGGCCACCTCCGCCATAGGCGCTCGAGCGCGTCCGCCGGCTCGAGCTCCGGATACACCAGCTCGGCCCACGACGCGGTCGGGCACGGCGCCGCGGTCCAGTTCGAGACGCGCTGGTTGACGATCTCGATCGACTCCCGCACGCGCGGCAACAGGTCGCGGCCGAGCAGGGCCGGATCGATCCCGTCCATGATGCGCGGGGCGACCGGACCGGTCAGCGCGATCGCCGCCGAGCGCAGCTCGCCGAGCGTGCGCATCCGATCGCCGTACCACGGCGGGACGAAGCCCAGCGTCGTCGGGGTCGGCGTGCAGCATGCGTGCGTGCTTGACGTGGATGTCGAACACCGAGAGGTCGACGAACTTCGCCCCGGCCTTGTAGGCCGCCTCGGCGATCGCCCGGGCCAGCGGCTCCTTGCCCGGCTCTGAGGCGAGCGACACGATCTGCCCGGGCTGGACGTTGGCGCCAAATCGGACGATGAGGTCCGCAAGGGCCTCGATGCGGCCCTGGTTGCCGTCGGTGCGCATCAGTTGGAATCCAGGATGCCATCCAGCCCGAATGCACGCATCGGCAACGATCCACTCCCCCACCGGCTGGCGCCGAACCGCGACCGCCGATTAGAGTCGCATCCGTGACGGGCCAGCTGCGCAACCTCGACCCAGCGCGCGCCGCCGTGCTCGAGTCGCTGTGCGAGACGATCGTGCCGGGCTCGAGCGTGGTCAAGCCGGTCGTCTACATCGACGCGTTGATGTCGGCCATGTCCGATCCCGAGCGGGCTGCGGTCAACCAGTCGATCGACGCCCTGGCCGGCGCGGCGCCCGGCGGCGCCGAGGCCCTGCGCGAGCACGCGCCCACGCCGGCCTTCCTCCAGGTCCGGGCGCTGGCCATCGAGGCGTACTACAGCGACTTCAAGGCGCCCGGCGCGCCCGGTCCGAGCGCCTACCACGCGATCGACTTCCACTCGCCGCTGGCCATGCGGATCGACAAGGACTGGTCGTATCTGGGGATCGGCGGATGAGCGCGGAGCGCTTCGAGGTCATCGTGGTCGGCTCCGGCGCCGGGGGCGGCGTCGTCGCGGGCGAGCTCGCGGAGCGAGGGCGAAACGTCCTGCTGCTCGAGGCCGGCGGTCACTACACCGCGGCGGACTTCACGCGCTGGGAGAGCCGGGCGGGCCACGACTTCTGGTGGCCGCTGCGCTTCGCCTTCCCGGCCGGCGAGTTCGGACTGGGGCCGGTCACCCTGATCGGCGGGCGCTGCGTGGGCGGGAGCACCGTGATCAACACCAAGGTCGCGCTCAGGGCTTCGCCAGCGCGAGCTCGACAAGTGGCACGCGGCATCCGGGCGTGGGTCTCACGCGCGAGGAGCTCGACCCCTACTACGAGCGGGTCGAGCGCTACCTGGGCGTCCGCGAGCGCACCGACGATTGGGACCTCAAGCCGTGCGTGCGCCCGCCAAACGAGGCTTCGACGCGCTCGGCGCGAAGCTCGAGCCGACCCGCGCCTACGCCGACCACAACTGCATGCAGTGCGGCTCCTGCCTGCAGGGCTGCCCGACCAACGCGGGCAAGTCGACGCTCAACACCTACATCCACCGCAACTGGCTCGGCCCGCACCTCACGCTTCGCCCCAACTCCCTCGTCCAGCGCGTGCTGATCGAGGATGGAGAGGCCACCGGAGTCGAATACCTCGATGCGGCCACCGGCGAGACCCGGCAGGCCCACGCCGACGCAACCGTCGTCGCGTGCGGATCGCTGTCGACGCCCCAGCTCCTCATGCGCTCGGGGCTTCGGAACCCCAACATCGGTCGCCACCTCGGGCTGCACCCGACCCAGTTCGTGTTCGGCCTGTTCGACGAGCCCCAGGACGCGCACATGGTGGCCCCGATCAGCTCGCACTGCTTCGACTTTGCGGCCGATGATGCCGGCGGGTTCGTCGTCGAGGCGGTGACCGTGCAGGACCCGATCGGCTTCACGGTCGGCCTGTGCGACGAGAACGGCCCGATGTGGGGCGAGCCGCTCGTGGAGGCCGCCCGCAAGTACCGCCGCTGGATCGGTCTGCTCAACATGTCAAACGACGACAACCACGCCAGCGTCAGCCTCGACGAGCACGGCAACGAGGTGTTCACCTCCGACTTCCAGCCGGTCGAGCTCGAGCGCATCAACGCGGCTCGCGAGTTCTCGAGCCGTGTGCTCGAGGCCGCCGGCGCCAGCCAGATCCTGTGGTCGGGCCTGGCCACCACCCACATGCAGGGCAGCTGCCGCATGGGGGCCGACCCGGCCACCTCGGCGGTCGACACCCACTGCCAGACGCACGAGGTGGGGCGCCTGTACGTCGGCGACAGCTCGCTGCACGCCCGCACGCTGTCAGTAAACCCGTCGCTCACGGTCATGGCGCTGGCCACGCGTCTGGCCGAGCACCTCGACGCGGGCGCGGGCGGACAGCTCGGCGTTCCGCGGCGCGAGCAGCTCGTGGCATGACCCGCGGCAGCCCATCGCGGACCACATGACCGACGACCGAGGCCAGGGTCTGTTCACCAACCCCCGGCCGGTCAGCGCGCTGGCCGACCTGTTGGCCAACGTGTGGCAGCTCGGCTACGTGACCACCGACCTCGACCGGGCCACCGAGTTCATGGCCGAGCGCTTCGGCCTGACCCACTGCCGCAACCTGCCGTCGGACACCGCGACGTTCCTGGCCGGGGATCAACCGGTGCCGTGGGAGGCCAAGGTCGCGATGGGCGCGCGCGGCGGCCTGATCGTCGAGCTGATCGAGCCGGTGGCCGGCGAGATCGACTTCTACACCGAGGTGCTCCCGGACAATGGCGACTTTGGGGTCCGCCTGCACCACCTCGCCACCTACGCGGCGACGGGGGACGCCGAATGGGACCGGATCAAAGCCCTCCTGGCGGCGTCCAACCTGAACGTCGACTACACGGTCCTGATCCCGGGCCGGGTGCGAGCCGGTTATGTCGACACCCGGGCCGAGCTCGGCCACTGGCTCGAGATCTGCCAGCTCCAGCGCGAGGACATCGAGTTCTTCAGCGCGCTGGTCAGCGAATCCGCCTAGCGGCGATGGTCCGAGCGCCCACCTCTCACTGGCGGGAATCGGCCAAGCCCGTCATGCTGTAAAGGCGACGCAAATCCCAAGGAGGAGAGCATGGGCGAGCCGACATTGTCCGGGCTGATGATGGACGAGTACCCCCTGTCGCTGACGGCGATCGTGCAGCGGGCGGAGCTGCTCACGCCCGGACGAAAGGTGGTCTACCGGCGCCCCGATGGCCAGGTCCACCGCACCACGATGGGCGACTGCACGCGCCGCGCCCGGCGCCTGGCCGCGGCCCTGGCCGAGCTCGGAATCAAAGAGGGCGACCGGGTGGGGACGCTGATGTGGAACCAGCCCGAGCACCTCGAGGCCTACTACGGCGTGCCCTCGATGGGCGCGGTGGTCCACACGCTGAACCCGCGCCTGCATCCCGACGAGCTCGGGTTCATCGCCGCCGACGCCGAGGACCGGGCGATCATCGTCGACGAGACGCTGCTCGGCGCGCTCGACTCGTTCCGCGACGCGCACGACTTCGAGCACGTGATCGTCGTCTCGCACTCGGGCGAGGTCCCCGACGGCACGACCGACTACGAGTCGCTGATCGACCGCGGCGAGCCGATGCGAGTGGCCGGCGCCGGACGAGCGGCGGGCCTGCGCGATCTGTTACACGTCGGGCACGACCGGCCGGCCCAAGGGCGTTCTCTACTCACACCGCGCGCTGGTCCTGCATTCGTTCATGGCCTCGATGCCCGACCAGATGAACATGTCGATGCGCGACACCGTGCTCCCGGTCGTCCCGATGTTCCACGCCAACGCGTGGGGGATCCCCTACACGGCCACGATGGTGGGCGCATCGCTCGTCCTGCCCGGGCCGCACCTGGACGCCGAATCGGTCCTCGACCTGCTGGCCGACGAGAAGGTCACGCTCACCGCCGGCGTCCCGACGGTGTGGATGGCCATGCTGGGGGCGATCGAGGCCGAGCCCGACCGGTGGGACCTGAGCGGGCTGCACCGCCTGCTGGTGGGCGGCTCGGCCGTGCCCAAGAGCATGATCGAGGGCTACCAGAAGCACGGCCTGTACATCGTCCAGGGCTGGGGCATGACCGAGACCTCGCCGCTGGCCAGCACCTCGAGCGTGCCGCCCGAGCTCGCCGACGCCCCCGACGACGAGAAGTTCGAGTACCGCGCCCGGCAGGGCACCCCGGCGCCGTTCGTCGACATCCGCGCCCGCGGCGACGACGGGGAGCTGATCCCGTGGGACGATCAGGCGATGGGCGAGCTCGAGGTCCGCGGCCCGTGGGTGGCCGGCGCGTACTTCGGCGGGACCGGGGCCGAGAAGTTCACCGACGACGGCTGGTTCCAGACCGGCGACGTGGTCAAGATCGACCAGCACGGCTGCATCCGGATCACCGACCGCTCCAAGGACCTCGTCAAGTCCGGTGGCGAGTGGATCTCCTCGGTCGACATGGAGAACCTGCTGATGGGCCATCCCGCCGTGGCCGAGGCCGCGGTCATCGCCGTTCCCGACGAGAAATGGGACGAGCGGCCGATGGCCGTGGTGGTGCTCAAGGACGGCTCCGAGGCCACGCCCGACGATCTGCGCCAGCACCTCTCGAGCCACTTCGCCAAGTGGCAACTGCCCGAGCGCGTTGAGTTCGTCGACGAAATCCCGCGCACCGCCACCGGCAAGTTCAAGAAGATCGCGCTGCGTGAACAGTTTGTGAAAACGCCGGTGTGACGAGCTCTGAAAAGTTCCATACACACCAGCTAGCCCCCCTGCTGAAACACGTTACGGCTGCTATACACGGCAGCCGTGCCAACCAAGGAAACCGAAGTCACCACGTCGGCGGGAGCGACGCTGAACGGCGCTGTCGTCCAGGCGCGCGATCTGAAGCGCCGGTACGGCGAGGGCGCGACCGCGGTCGACGCGCTGCGCGGCGTCTCGCTCGACGTCGCGCGCGGGCGAGCTGGTCGCGGTGATGGGCCCGTCGGGCTCGGGCAAGTCGACGCTGATGCACATGCTCGCCGGGCTCGACAAGCCGACCGAGCGGCACGGTGACGATCGCCGGCACCGAGATCACCGGGCTCGACGACGCCGAGCTGACGCGCCTGCGGCGCGACCACATCGGCTTCGTCTTCCAGTTCTTCAACCTGCTGCCGATGCTGACCGCCGAGGAGAACGTCCTGCTGCCGCTGTCGATCGCCGGCGCC
Organism: uncultured Solirubrobacterales bacterium; assembly: GCA_963764545.1. Taxonomy (GTDB): domain Bacteria; phylum Actinomycetota; class Thermoleophilia; order Solirubrobacterales; family Solirubrobacteraceae; genus Palsa-465. The sequence continues at coordinate 122,136 of CAVXSX010000001.1, forward strand.
AAGCCCGACCGCGCAGTGGCTCGAGCGAGCTGCTCGAGCAAGACCGGCCTGGCCGACCGGCGCACCCACCGGCCCGTCCGAGCTCTCGGGCGGCCAGCAGCAGCGCGTGGCGATCGCCCGCGCGCTGGTCACCGCCCGACGATCCTGTTCGCCGACGAGCCGACCGGCAACCTCGACTCGAAGACCGGCGGCGAGATCCTCGAGCTGCTGCGCGACTCCGTCGCGACGACTACAGCCAGACGATCGTGATGGTCACCCACGAGGCGCGCGCCGCCGCGATCGCCGACCGGATCCTGTTCCTCGCCGACGGGCTGATCGTCAAGGAGCTGACCGAGGCCAACCCGGCGAGGTGCTCGAGGTGATGAGCACGCTGTCAGTCGTGACCCGCGTCGCGCTCAAGGGCCTGCTCGGCCGCAAGCTGCGCGCGCGCGCTGACCGCGATCGCGATCGTCCTCGGCGTCGCGATGGTCAGCGGCACGTACGTCCTCACCGACACGATCAAGGCGGCGCTTCTCGACCGTCTTCACCCAGGCCTACAAGAACGCCGACGCCGTGATCACCGGCAAGAGCGCGATCGGCAACGACAACGGCAACGGCCACGGCGCGACGTCCCGTCGCTTGCCGGCCTCGCTGCTCACCCGGGTCCGGGCGCTGCCGGGCGTGGCGCAGGCCACGGGCGGCATCTCCGACCAGGCCCAGCTCGTCGGGCACAACGGCAAGGTGATCTCGCGCGGCGGCGCGCCCGGGCTCGCCTTCAGCTACACCCCGGCCGGCCAGCGCTTCAACCCGCTCGACGCTGACCGGCGGCACCTGGCCGACCGGCCCCGGACGAGGTCGACATCGACGCCGCGACGGCGAGCAAGCAACGGCTTCGCGGTCGGCAGACAGATCGGGCGTGGTCGCCCGCGGGCCGGTCCAGCACGTTCCGGATCGTCGGCACGGTGCAAGTTCGCCGGCGTGTCCTCGCTCGGCGGCGCGACGATGGCGATCTTCACCCTGCCGACCGCCCAGCGGCTCTTCCACAAGCAGGGCCGCTTCGACCAGATCAACGTGCGCGGCCAAGCCGGGCGTCTCGCCGCCGCAGCTGGTCGACGGCGATCACGCCCGCTGCTCGGCCCGAGCGCGCCAGGTGCGGACCGGCCAGGCGCAGGCCGCAGCAGGCGACCAAGGACACCAGCGGGTTCCTCAACGATCTTCCAGGACTTCCTGCTCGCGTTCGGCGGCGATCGCCCTGTTCGTGGGCAGCTTCGTGATCGCCAACACGCTGTCGATCACGATCGCCCAGCGCACGCGCGAGCTGGCGACGCTGCGCACGCTCGGGCGCCACCCGCCGCCAGGTGCTGCGCTCGGTGCTGCTCGAGGCGTTCGTGATCGGCGCGCTCGCCTCGGTGGTCGGGCTGTTCCTCGGCCTCGCCCTGGCCAAGGGGCTGAACGCGCTGCTGGTCTCGTTCGGGATCGACCTGCCGCAGGCCGGCACCGTGTTCAAGACGCGGACGATCATCGTCGTCGCTCGCTGGTCGGGATCGTCATCACGCTGCTCGGCGGCGCTGCGGCCGGCCCTCCGCTCCACGCGCGTCCCGCCGATCGCCGCCGTCCGCGAAGGCGCGCTGCTGCCCCCGTCGCGGTTCGCGCGCTTCGGCGCGCCAGGCCGCCGCGGCGACGATCGCTGGCGCGGTCGCGCTGATGCTGGTCGGGCTGCTCGGTCGCGGCCTGTCGACCGGCGCTGCGGCTGCTGGCGGTCGGGATCGGCGCGGTCGCGCTGTTCCTCGGCGTGGCGATGCTCGCCCCGAGGCTCGTGCCGCCGCTCGTGCGCGTGCTCGGGTGGCCCGCGGCCCGGATCGGCGGCGCCGCCGGCCAGCTCGCCCGCGGCAACGCCGGGCGCAATCCGGCGCGTACCGCCTCGACCGCCTCGGCGCTGATGATCGGGCTGGCGCTGGTCACGCTGGTCGGCGTGCTCGCCGCCGGGCTGCAGCGCACGCTTCGAGGGCTCGGTCAACCAGGCTGTTCGTGGCCAACTACGCGATCACCGCGACGAACAACTTCTCGCCCGATCGGCGTGGCCTCGGAGCAGGCGCTCGCGACGTGTCCCCGGCGTGACCGTCGTGTCCGGGGTGCGCGCCGGCGACGGCGCGGGCGTTCGGCTCGAACATCAACGTCACCGGCGTCGACGCCGAACGTCAGCCAGGTGATCAAGGTCGACTGGCAGCACGGCGAGCCCGCAGGCGCCCGGCCGCAGCTCGGCAGCGACGGCGCGTTCGTGGCCAAGGACTACGCCAAGGCCCAGCACCTGCACGTCGGCTCGCCGCTGTCGGTCGAGACTCCGAGCGGGCGCGACTCTGCACCTGACGCTCGCGGGCATCTATCAACGCCGCCCAAGGGCGGCTCGCCCGTACGGCGACGTCACGATCTCGCAGCGCGCTGTTCGACAGCCGTCTATCCAGAACCCCCAGAACCTGTTCACGTTCGTCAACGTCGCAGCGGCGGGGTCACGCCGGCCAACACCCAGACGCTGAACGCGGCGCTGAGCGGCTTCCCCGACGCCAAGCTCCAGACCAAGTCGCAGTTCACTCACAACCAGCTGCAGGGGCTGAACACGCTGCTGAACCTGCTCTACGTGCTGCTGTCGCTGTCGATCGTGGTCAGCCTGTTCGGGATCGTCAACACGCTCGTGCTGACCGTGTTCGAGCGCACGCGCGAGCTCGGGATGCTGCGCGCGGTGGGGATGAGCCGCCGCCAGGTGCGCCGGATGATCCGCCACGAGAGCGTCATCACCGCGCTGCTCGGCGCGGCGTTCGGGATCCCGCTCGGGGTCGTGCTGGCGCTGATGGTCGGCGCGGCGATCAGGTACCCCGCGTTCACGATCCCGGTCGGCACGCTCATCGTGTTCGTGATCGCCGCGATCATCGCCGGCCTGATCGCGGCGATCTGGCCCGCCCGCCGCGCCGGCCGGCTGAACGTGCTCGAGGCGCTGTCCTACGAGTAGCGCTCAGCCATCGGCGGGCACGTTCTGCAGGCGCACGTGGCCGCGGGCGATTAGTTTGTGATCCTCGGGCCGGCGGAGCTCGACCTGCCAGAGCTGCTGGGTCGAGCCCTGGTGGACCGGCGTGGCCTCCACGGACAGGCGCCCGCTGCGATGCGGGCGCACGAAGTCGGTGTGGTTGGAGACGCCGACCGCCCGCAGGCCGCGGTCCTTGACCGCCTCGACCGCGCCCATCGTGGCGAACGACTCGATCGCCGTCGTGTACAGGCCGCCGTGGACGACGCCCCACGGTTGGTGGTGGCGCTCGTCGGCCGCGACCGACCCGACCACCCGGGTCGGACCGAGCTCATCGAACTCGAGCTCGAGCATCTGCATGAACGCGCGGTGGGCCATGCCCGGGAAACGCTAGCCTCGTTCGACGGCGATCGCCGGCACCTCGGCCACCGTCGCGCCGCGGGCTGACCAGCAACAGCAGCGCGACCAGCCCGCCGGCGAGCGACAATGGCCGCGCTCACGACCCATCCGCGCTCGTACGCGATCAGCGTGGCGTGCGGCGAGGCCGGGCGAGCCGAGCACGGCGATCAGCACCGCCACGCCGATGGCCAGCCCGACCTGGCGGAGCATGTTGACCACCGCCGAGCCGGTGGCGAACGAGCGTGGGCGGCAGCGAGGCGGCGCCGGTCGCCATGAGCGTCGGCAGCGTCAGCCCGACGCCGACCCCGGTCATCAGCAGCCCGCCGAGCACGTCGCCGACGTAGTCGGGGGTCAGCCCGGCCGCCAGCGCCACCACGACGATCCCGCCGGCGAACAGCGTCGACCCGGCGGCGATCACCAGGCCCGGCGCCGAAGCGCGCGATCAGCCGGCCGGCGACCAGGAACGAGAACAGCGGCACCATGAGCGGGCCCGGGAGCGATCGAGAGCCCGGTGGTGAGCGCCGACCAGTGCCAGACGTCCTGGGCCCAGAGGACGCGGGAGAGCAGCATCGCGCCGAAGGCCATCGAGAACAGCAGGGCGACCGCGCGGCGCCGGTGAACGGGCGCAGCCCGGAAGAGCGCCGCGGTCGACCAGCGGATTGCGTCGTGCCGCACCGTGCGCAGCCGCGAACAGGCCCAGCGCGAGCGACGGCCAGCGGCGAGCACGCCGACGACCGTTCGCCGCTCGCCCCATCCCCACGCGCCGCCCTGGACCAGGCCGAGCGTGAGCGCGCCGACGCCGGCGGTGACGAGCAGCGCGCCGAGCGCGTCGGGCCGGCGGATCGGATGGCCGGGCACCCGCGGCAGCCGGCGCCAGCCGACCGCCAGCGCGGCCAGGCCGATCGGGAGGTTGACGAGGAACACCCAGCGCCAGCTGGCCGCGACCAGGAGCCCGCCGACCACCGGCCCGAGCGCCGCGGCCAGCCCGCCGACCGCGGTCCAGGCGCGCACCGCGCCCGAGCGGCGCTCGGGCGGGAAGGTGGCCAGGATCAGCCCGAGCGAGGTCGGGGTGAGCAGCGCCGCGCCCGCCGCCTGCAGGACCCGGAAGGCGACCAGCATCGGCAGCGCTGTCGCGGCCGCCGCACAGCCGCCGAGGCGGCGACGAACACCGCCACGCCGATCAGGAAGCCGCGCTCGCGCGGCTAGCGCTCGGCGAGCCGGCCGAAGAGGACGAGCAGCGAGGCGTAGACGATCGCGTAGGCGTTCAGCACCCAGGACAGGTCGCCGAGCCGGCGCGTGGACGCCGAAGTCCGTGGCCATCTGCGGCAGGGCGACGTTGACGATGAACAGGTCGAGGCTGGCGAGCACGACGCCGGCGCAGACGATCACCAGGACCAGGGCGGGGAGGCGTCGCGCGGCGGGCGCGGGCGGGACGCTGACGTCTAGGTAGTGCAGACATAGCCAGCAACCTACCATGCTGGCTCAGTTAGCCACAAGTCAGCTATCATGGTGGCCATGGATCCGACTCTTCGGCTGACCGGACAGCTCGAGCCCCGCGCGGGTTGGACGGCCGAGCGCTGCACGATCGCCAAGGCGCTCGACGTGCTCAGCACCCGCTCGGCGCTTCCTGATCATGCGCGAGGCGTTCTACGGCACCACCCGCTTCGACGACTTCGCCGAGCGGGTCGGGATCAGCGAGCCGGTCGCCGCCGCCCGGCTGCGCGAGCTGGTCGACGAGGGCCTGCTCGAGCGCGAGGACTACCGCGAGCCCGGGCAGCGCACCCGCCAGCGTACCGGCTGACCGAGAAGGGCGCCGACCTGTTCCCGGTCCTGGTCGCGCTGATGCAGTGGGGCGACCGGTGGCTCGACGACGCGGCGGCCCGGTCGAGCTGCGCCACCGCGACTGCGGCGAGCCCGTGACGCTGTCGCTGCAATGCGCGGCCGGGCACGAGGTCGACAGCGGCGAGATCGACGTCGCCCGGCGCCGGCGGGCGCGCTCGTAGCGCTCAGTCGGCCAGGAACTCGCCGAGCACCGGCACCACGCTGTGCGGCTCGTCGAGCAGCAGCAGGTGCCCGGCGCCACGGATCACCTCGAGCCGCCCGTGCGGCAGCGCCTCGGCCAGGTAGCGGGCGTTGACCAGCGGCACGACGGGGTCGCGGTCGCCGTGCACGACCAGCGCCGGGTGCCGCACGCGCCCGATCCACGGGTGGCTGCTCCAGCCCGAAAGCGCGTAGAGCTGGTACAGGTAGCCCATCGCGCTGGGCGGTTGAACCAGGCGCTTGTCCAGCCCGGCGCGGAGCTCGCGCGGGTCGCGGGCCGTCCGGCCCCCGGCGATGATCGGCAGGATCAACTCGGCGAGCTGGCGGTTCCAGTAGCGCGCCGGGGTCAGCATCAGCGCGGTGACGATCGGGTTGGGCGGCATGCTCGGCAGCCCTGGCGTGGTCGCGCACAGCACGAGCCGGCGAATCCGCGCCGGTGCGCGATGGGCCAGCTCCTGGGCGACGATCCCGCCGAGCGAGTAGCCGAGCACGTCGAGCTCCTCGTAGCCGAGCTCGTCGAGCACGTCGGTGACCATCTCGGCCAGCTGGGGCATGCGCAGTGGCCAGCGCGGCCGGGCCGAGCGGCCGGTGCCCGGCAGATCGAAGGCGATGATCTCGTGCCGGTCGGCCAGCTCGCGCACGAGCGGCTGCCACATCTCGAGGTTGGCCCCGAGGCCGTTGATCAACAGCAGCGGCTCGCCCTGACCGAGCCGCGCCACCCGCAGCGAGGGAGCGGTGGCGGTGGCCACGAACTCGACTCGCGCGTCGGGCCACGGTGCGCTGCGGTTGCGTTCGTCCGTGATTGGCTTCATCCCTGCCTGGCCGACACTATATGAGGTGGCTGAGACGGCCCGCGCGGCTGATGACTAATCGGCGGCGCGGCCGGCGCTCGAGCGCCCGGGCGATGGCCACGTCGTCCACCCCCAGATCGGCCAGCAGCGGACCGGTGTGCTCATCTCGGGTGAGCGCGAGCAGGACGTCGCGCGGCTGGATGTCCTCGCGCCCGTCGTCGAGCGCGCGCGCGCCGGCCACCATGAGCAGCCGCCGCAGTCCGGAGCCGGGACCGACGCGGATCCACTCCTCGAAGCCGTTGCCGCTCGCCGGCGGTCGCCGCCTCGGTGGCGGCCGGCGGTGCCGGCGACTGCGCGCCCGAGAGCATCCCGATCACTGCCCCGCGCACCTGCTCGGGCTTGGCGTCGCAGTCGAGCAGGATCCGTATCGGGACGCCCTCGTCGAGCGTCAGGAGGGCGAGCAGGAGGTGCTCGGTGCCGATGTAGCTGTGGCCGAGGTCGAGCGCCTCCTGCAGCGACAGCTCCAGGACCCGCTTGGCCTGGGGCGTGAACGGGATGCTGGCCCGTGCGCCACCTCCTGGCCGACCCCGACGATCCGCACCACCTCGCCCCGCGCGCGCTCGAGCGTGATGTCGAAGGACGCGAGCGCGTGGGCGGCGAGCCCGTCGCGCTCGCGCAGCAGCCCGAGCAGGAGATGCTCGGTGCCCGACGTGGTCGTGCTTGAGCGTCCGGGCTTCCTCCTGGGCCAGGACCACGACCTGTCGGGCGCGCTCGGTGAACTGCTCGAACAAGGCACTCAGGATCGCACCCGCTCGCGGGCGCAGGCAAGCCAAGCCGCGCGGCGCCGGCTCAGGCCGGCCGGAGGATCACCTTGAGGTAGCCGTCGCGCCGCGCGTCGAAGCGCGCGGTAGGCGTCCGGCGCCTCCTCGAAGCGCGAGGTGGTGGCTGACGATCGTCGACGGCCTGGCCTGGCCGGTGACGATCAGGTCGCGCAGGCGGCCGTTGTAGCGCTCGTCGTGATCGCGTCCCATGCCGATCGTCACCCCCTTCTTGAACAGGCGTTCCCCACGGGACGGCCAGCGCGCCCTCGCGCTCGAGCTCGCCGCCGGCGCCCGGATCCTCGTCGACGAACACGCCGATGATCCCGAGCCGCCCGCCCGGGTGTACGAGCTGGGCCAGCGCCTCGATCACCCAGCGCGGGTTCTCGCGGCTGGGGTCCTCGCGGTCGCGGGCCTGAAAGCCGATCGCGTCGATCCCGCAGGTGACGCCGATCAGCGGCTCCTCGCCGCGCCAGGCCGGGCTGCCGCCGCGCATGCGCCGGCGGTGCTCGAGGATCTGCTCGACGGGATCGCCGGCGCCGAAGTCGATCGGCTCGAAGCCCATCTCGCCCGCCTTGTCCAGCCGCTCGGGGATGTTGTCGACCACGTAGATGTCGGCCGCGCCGCGCAGCCGCGCCGAGTAGGCGGCCAGCAGGCCGATCGCGCCGGCGCCGAACACCGCCACGCTGTCGCCGGCGGAAACGCCGGCCAGCTCGGCGGCGTGATAGCCGCTCGGGAACGCGTCGGCCAGCAGCACGAAGTCGTCCTCCCACTCGTCGCCGGGCTCCCCGGGCAGGCGCAGGCAGTTGGCGTCGGCGAACGGCACGCGCAGCAGCTCGGCCTGCGCGCCGCGGTAGCCGCCCATGCCCGGGATAGCCGTAGGCGGCGCCGGCCTGGCCGGGGTTGGTCATCAGGCACTCGGCGCTCCGCCCCGACACGCAGCTCGCGCAGAAGCCGCAGCAGATGTGCGTGGGCACGGTGACCCGGTCGCCCGGCTTGACCGAGACCACCGACGAGCCGACCTCCTCGACCACGCCGAGCGGCTCGTGGCCGATCACCATCCCGGTCGGCTCGCCCATCCGGCCCTCGTAGATGTGCAGGTCGGTCCCGCAGACCGCCGAGGAGGTGAGCCGGATCAGCGCGTCGGTGGCGCGTCTCGAGCTCGGGATCCTCGACCGTCTCGACCGTGAGCTCGCGCGGCTTCTGGAAGACGACCGCCTTCACGAGTGCGTCGGTTACCCGGCCCGGATTCGGGCAATCGCCGGGCGGATGCGCCGGGGGGAGGGCTCGCGGACCTGCTCGGCCCTCGCGCTCGCTCCAGCAGACGGCATTGTCGGGAAGCATACAAATCCGATGGCGCAGGGCGAGAGCGACGTTGACAATCGCGACGGTGTCCGCGCACGGCGCAGCTGCAGCCCGCCTCGAGCCACCCGAGGGGCGCGGGCTGGTCGGGCGGGTGGCAGCTGCCGTACGTGCGCGGCGCATCAACCCTGCCAGTGCTCATCCGCCATCTCTCCCAAACCGCTCCAGCGGCGACGCCGTGAGCCACGCCCTCGAGATCGAGCTCAGCTCCCCCAGCGCAGGGTCCGTTCAGGTCGCCGTGGCGGGTGAGATCGATATCGCTACCGGTGGCCAGCTCAGCGAGGCGATCGCGACAGCGCTGGCCCAGCGGCCGGAGGAGCTGATCTTGGATCTGGCCGGCGTGAAGTTCGCCGACTCACAGCTGGTGCACGTACTGGAAGAGGTCAGTGGTGCTGAGGCCGAAGCCCTCGAAGGCGTCCGGGTCGTCGGCGCTGGACGCCAGGTTGCGCGGATGCTTGCGCTGTGCGGCCTCGATCACCTCTGCGATGACTGGGCTGACGCAACGGTGCCGCCCGGGCAAACCTGACATGATCGACCCGGTGGGCGGGACCCTCCGCCTGCGGCGAGGATCATTGGTGACTGATCACCTCGGGGCATGAGCGATTCGGCAAGCTTGACGCGTCAGCCGGTGTGGGCGGCCTCGGTGCTGGATCGGGATCCCGATCTCGGGGAGGACCTGCAGCCGGAACAGTTCGCGCTCGCACGAAAGCACGCCATCGCGCGGTTCCTGCGCTACCCGAAGGGCACGTGGCTCCCGGCTCCGAGCGACTACGAGAGTGTCGGGAGCCTTGGGCTGCTGCTTGTCGAGGGCATTCTCGTGCGCAAGGTGACTGTCGGGGAGCGGTCGTGCGCCGAGCTGCTCGGGCCGGGCGATGTGACCCAGCCGTGGCTCAAGGTCGGGCCCGAAGAGTCGGTCGGGACCGACGTGAGCTGGGAGGTCGCCGAGCCGCTGCGACTCGCCGTGCTCGACCTCGCATTCGTGAGCCGGATTGGCCGCTGGCCGGAGATCCTGGCAGCCATCACCCGCCGGATCATGCTGCGCGTGTACTGGCTTTCCTTTCACCTGGCGGTGTGTCACATGCGCCGCGTCGATGACCGTCTCATGTTGGTCCTCTGGCATTTCGCCGATAGGTGGGGCCGAGTCACCCCGCGGGGGATCGAGATCCCGCTGCCGCTGCCGCATCGCCTCCTTGCGCTGGTGGTGGGTGCCCACCGGCCGAGTGTTACCGCGGCGCTGCGGCAGCTCGCCGCCGCCGAGCGCGTCCAGCCTCGACCGCGCTCGCGCTGGCTGGTGTGCGGGGAGCCGCCGGAGGAGTTCCGCGAGGTCCGCGAGTACGCGGCTCGCTACGAACGTATCGCTCCGGTCGAGATCCAGTGGGCGAGATCAGGCGGTGCCCTCGCCGATGAACAAGTGATCGATCCAGACGACCCTTCGCAGGCGCAGACGACGACCAGCCCAGCGCAGCGAGTCGATCCCGGGACCACCACTCCCCCGCCCGTGACGGTCGACGGCGGCACGTCGACCCTGGACGTGAGAGGATCAGCCCGTGGACCGGGAGCGCGAGCAGGTCATCGCCGCCAATGAGGCCCTCTCGCGGCGGGTCAACGAGGGCATCGAGCGGGGGCAGTGGCCAGGTGAGGAGGATCGGCCGGCGGCGTACCACTGCGAGTGCGCCCGGCCAGATTGCAACCGGTTGATCGAGCTGACGCCGCGCGAGTACGAGGCGGTGCGTGACCATCCACGCCGATTCGTCATCGCGCCCGGACACGAGCGACCGGACGTCGAGACGGTCGTCGAGACGACGCCGGACTATCTGGTGGTCGAGAAGTTCGGCCCGGCAGGGGAACTCGCCGAGGCCCGTGACCCGCGCGACTCGTCCTGAGCGCCTGCCGGAGTCGCCACGCGAGAGCCTCCAGGGGCCGCCACGCAAATCAGCCGGCGACGGCGGTTCTCCGTTCCTCGGGTGCCACCTCGAGGTAGCGGCCGGCGTTCTCGAGATCGAAGCGCAGCTGCAGCTCAGTGCCGCCATCGCCGCGACGAAGGACCGTGAACTGGTCTGCGGCCTGGGCGATCAACCGGAGGCCGTAGCCTGCGCCGGGACTGTCCTCGCGCGGGCTGAGCCCGCAGCCGTCGTCGGCGACCAAGACCCACAGCTCATCTCCGGCAAGCGCGGCCGAAACATGGACAAGCCCCGGGTCGCGGTCGCGATAGGCGTGCATGACCGCGTTCGTCACCGCCTCGGACACCGCGAGCCGTATGGCCTCGAGCTCCTCGCTGGTGGCGCCGGCCTGCTCCGCGAAGTCAGCGACCGCGCGGCGCGCGTAGGTTGGCGTGTCCGGGACCGCCGGCCACGAGCGGTTCACGGCTACCTGTAGCGAGCGCCTGATTGCGCTCGCATGCCGCCGCCGCGATAGGTGGTCCGGTTTCCCATCAGGCCTGTTTCTCGCCGCTGCACCCATAACCCTCGGCCTGTGGCATACCCGCGCGCCGCAGACCCAAATCATCGATTGAGATCGGTGGCCCGCCGGTCCGCACGGAGGCGACGGGCCACTTCGTGGCCGTCGATGTCCGGCAGACCGATGTCGCACAGCACGGCATCCGGAAGCATCGCGGCCGCCGTCTGGACTCCCGCCTCAGCGGAGGCCGCGACGATCACGTCGTGCCCGAGGCGCTCGAGCAGCGCCACGTAGGCCGTGGCGACATCTCGGTTGTCGCCAACCGAGACTAGGGCTAGTCGCCCGACTCGAACTTGAACGAGATGCCCAGCCGGACGCGATAGTTGACCAGCGAGCCGTTCTCGATCGTCACGTCCTGGCGGATCACCTCGGCCACGCGGAGATCGCGGACGGTCTTGCCCGCGGTCTCGACCGCGTTACGTGCGGCGGCGTCCCACGACTCGCTGCTGACGCCGATCACTTCGGTGACCCGATAGACGCTGTCGGCCATGCTGCCTCCCCTCGTTGGATGATGGACTGCCGCGACCCTACCGCGCTCGGCGCGGGGCGGGCAAATACGACCGGGCGGCGGTGTGCTTCGATCCGGCCCGGCATGGCCGACGGAAACCGAGCGCCCGGTCGGACCCGAGCTCGACTGGCGTCCCGCCCGGCGCCCCGCGCGCATGCGTGCTGGACGGCCGTCACGTCCGTCTGCGGCCCCTCGACGCCGACGGCGACGCCGACGCGCTGTACGCGGAGTCCCATCCGCCGGCTGGCGACCCGGGCATGTGGACGTACCTGTTCGGCGGTCCCTACCCGGACGTCGCCGCGCTGCGCGAGCGCGCTGGCCGTGGACGAGCGCTCCGAAGATCATGTGACGTTCACGCTCCTCACGCCTCCCGGATGAGCACCCCGCCGGCGTCGCCTCGTACGCGCGGATCAAGCCCGAGCACGGCGTGATCGAGATCGGGGGCATCTGGTTCGGTGCGTCGTTGCGCCGAAGCAGCGCGTCCAGCGAGGCGATCTACCTTCTCGCCAGGCACGCCTTCGACGAGCTCGGCTACCGCCGGCTGGAGTGGAAGTGCGATGCGCTCAACCAGGCCTCGCGTCGGGCTGCCGAGCGCTTCGGCTTTCGCTTCGAGGGCGTGTTCCGCCGGCACATGGTGATCAAGGGGCGTAGTCGCGATACCGCCTGGTACGCGATCACCGACGACGAGTGGCCCGCGATCCGCGAGGCGTTCGAGACCTGGCTGAGCCCGGAGAACTTCGATCACGACGGTGGCCAGCGCCGTCGGCTCAGCGAGCTGATGGCCGCGGCGCGGAGCTGAGGACAGCGTGCTCCCGGACCGCCGGCGTGATCGGCGCTCCCGCTGGTCTGCTGTGGCGGGCCGGCGGTCGGCTCGGCACATGCCGCGGCCACCTCGTCCTGCCGATTCCGGACCGCGCCCCACGCGCGCGCTGCGTTCTGCGACACGTTCGCTCGCCCGATGGGGACCGGCAACCGATCGGGCCAGCTCGATGGGACGGTGTGGGGGGTGAGCCGCGCGACCTCGGCGAACAACCCGACGCAGGGACTGCTCTACGACTGGGCGGCGGTGCGCCGCAACACCTGCGGGCGTCTGGAGGTGACGGAGCCCGAGCACGACGTGGCGGTGTGCCACGGCCAGGCGATCGAGGCGGTCAACGACAACGGCGGGGTGGCCGACCTGGCCATGTATCCGCGCCAGCCATTCGATTTCGCGGGTCGCACCGGCACCGTCGAGTTCGACGTCAGCGACAACACCCAGGGCCCGCATGCCGCCTGGCCGTCCTTCCTGATCACCGACCAGCCGGTGCCGGCGCCCTACGAGCAGGCCGCCGGGCTGGCCGATCACGCGCACGACTCGGTGGGCTTCAGCTTGGCCGCGGTGTGCGGCCAGTTCGGCTGCGGCACGCACCTGCCGCCGGATGCGGCGCGGCCGGGATTCAGCTGCGTCACGCGTCGACACGATGTTCATCACGACCGACTACCGCCAGCGCAGCGTGCCGTTCGTCAAGGACGGGTGCGTGCTGCGCTCGCGGCGCGTCGGCTCCGAGAACCACGTCGAGGTCCGGATCAACGCCCGGGGCATCCGGGTCTACGCCTCGGACCCGGGCCGCCCGGCAGACTCTCCGGCTGATCGCCCACGGGAGCTTCCACGTTCCGCTCACCCGCGGCCTGATCTGGCTCGAGGACGTTCACTACAACGGCGACAAGTTCAACCACCAGCAGAGCGACACGTTCTCGTGGGACAACGTCGCCTTCGACGGGCCGCGCCTGCCGCGCGACCTCGGCTTCGACGTGCTCGACCATCGCTCGCCGGGACCGAAGGCCGAGAACGGGTTGCCGACCTTCAACCTCGGCTGGGACGTCCCGCCCGGCCGCACGCTGCGGCTGACGATCCCCGGGGTTGACCCATCTCGATCGCGCGGTCGGCGCACTGCTCGAGTTCACCTACTGGCCCGAGCATCGCCAGGCCATCACCTACTCGCTGAACGGCCACGCCGCCCACCGCTTCCCCTGGCCGTTCGCCAACCAGGCCACGTTCGTCTCCGAGACCGCGGCCATGCCCGTGCCCCTGGCCGAGCTGCACGACGGCGGCAACGTGCTGCGGCTGCGCACCTCCGACCCGGCCGGGGTGTCGATCGCCAACATCGACTTGATCCTGCGCGGCGCCGGCGGCCTTCAGCCGCCGCTGGTCGAGGCGCCCTGAGCACCGAGGCCAACAAGCAACTGGTTCGCCGCCTCCTCGACGAGGCGCTCGCCCGGCACGACCCCGAGGTGATCGACGAGATCGCCACCGGCCGGCTCGCCGAGGCGGCCAAGCGATGGGTCAGCCCGTTCCGCGGCGCTTTCCCCGACTTTGAGATGGAGATCGTCCAGCTGATCGCCGAGGGCGACACGGTCGTCGCCGCACTTCCGATGCTCGGGCACGCATCGCGGCGAGTGGCTGGGCGTGCCGCCGACCGGACGGCGCTTCGAGGGCGTCGACGAGGTCTACATCTTCGGCGTGCGCGACGGCAAGCTGGCCACGGCGATCGGTGTCGAGGACAACCTGAGTCGCCTGCGCCAGCTCGGTATCGCCGTCGGCGGCCGCCCCTCCTCGGCGTCCGCCTGAGACGCGGCCTGTCACATTTCTGCGCCCCGCCGGGTCTTGGGAGTAGAACCACTGGAAGTCGACCCGAGGAGCCCACATGCAACCCCGAATCGACAATCCCGCCGTTACCGTCCCCGGCGTCCTGCCGCGCTGCAGAGGATGGGCGAGGCCGCCAAAAGTCCGGCGTGCCCGAGACCACCCTGTACCTCGTCGAGCTGCGCGCGAGCCAGATCAACGGCTGCAGCGTGTGCGTGGATATGCACTCGCGCGAGCTCGAGGCTGCCGGCGAGCCGACGAGCGGATCTTCACGGTCGCGGCCTGGCGCGAGGCGCCGTACTTCAGCGACGCCGAGCGTGCCGCGCTGGCCCTCACCGAGGCGGCCACCCGGCTCGCCGACTCGCCCGACGCCGTCTCCGATGAGGTCTGGGAGGACGCCGCGCGGCACTACGACGAGCCGCAGCTGGCGGCGCTGGTAGTCGCGATCGCGATGATCAACGTGTGGAATCGCCTCAACGCGACCACCCGCCAGATCACCGGCGAATGGGTCGGCGAGTGGATCGCGCCCAGCCAGAGCGCAGGCCAGGCGGCGTGACCCGACCCGCGTCGCGATCGGAGCGACGAGCATGGCCGATCAGCAATGGCTGGCCGAGCGCTTCGAGGAGGACCGCCCGCGCCTGCGGGCGGTCGCCTACCGGATGCTCGGCTCGCTCAGCGAGGCCGAGGACGCAGTCCAGGACGCCTGGCTGCGGGTCGGCCGGGCCGATACCGAGCGAGGTCGAGAACCTCAGCGCCTGGCTGACGACGATCGTCGCCCGGGTGTCGCTGAACATGCTGCGCTCGCGCAGCACGCGGCGCGAGGCGCCCCTCGACGTGCACGTTCCTGACCCGATCGTCGATCCAGCCGACGGGACCAACCCCGAGCACGAGGCGCTGCTCGCCGATTCGGTCGGGCTGGCCCTGCTGGTCGTGCTCGAGACGCTGAGTCACCGCCCGAGCGACTCGCGTTCGTCCTGCACGACATGTTCGGCGTGCCGTTCGAGCAGATCGCGCCGATCGTCGACCGCTCCCCCGAGGCGGCGCGCCAGCTGGCGAGCCGCGCTCGCCGCCGCGTCCGCGGCGCCGCGCCGGTGCCGGATCGGTGATCTGCATGCGCAGTGGGAAGTCGTCGAGGCGTTCCTGGCCGCGGCGCGAAACGGGCGACTTCGAGGCGCTCGTCGCGGTGCTCGATCCCGATGTTGTGCTGCGGGCCGACGGCGGCCTGACCGGATCTCGCGCCAGTGCGCGGCGCCGAGGCGGTGATCAGCCAGGCCACGATGTGGTCGCGCGTTGCGCTCATCCTCGCGCCGCGCGCTGATCAACGGCACCGCTGGATTCGTGACCACGCGCGAAGGTCGCCCCTTCTCCGTCGCGGCGGTCACGGTCAGCGGCGGACAGATCGTCGAGATCGACATCCTGGCCGATCCCGAGCGCCTGGCCAAGCTCGATCTCGCCGTGCTCGACGCCTAGGAGATTCCCGCCTCCAGGCGCCCCAGCGCGCGGCGGCCGTGCGTCACCACGTTGCGGGCGATGCGCCGGTTGGGAACCTCGGCCAGGGCCTGGCGGTGGGTGTAGGCGATCAGCGCACGGTGCACGCCGATCAGCGCGTTGGCCATCACCCACGACTCCGGGTCATCGGGCGCCGCCCCGCGCTCGTCGGCCAGCAACGCGGCGAGCGTCTCGGTGTAGCGGTCGAGGATGTCTCGCTGGCGCGCCTGAAGTGCCGGGCTGCCCGTCATCAGCCGCGCGGTGGCCCGCATCCCGTCGGTGGCCACGGGATCGTCGGAGCCGAGATAGCCGCGGGGCCTGAGCACGAACCGGCCGAAGGCATCGACGATCGACTCCTCCTCGGCTCGGCCCCGGATCGCCTCCAGCAGCTCCTGCTCAAAGGCCTCCATCCGATGGAAGACGAGGTCCTCCTTGGTCGCGAAGTAGTTGAACACGGTCGCCTCGGAAACCTCGGCCTCGCGCGCGATCTCCGCCACCGGAACCTCCTCGAACCCGCGCTCTGAGAACAGGCGCCAGGCCGTGTCGGCGATCAGCTCGCGGGTGCGCTGCTTCTTGCGTTCGCGAAGTCCGAGCTCGGTGGCCATCGACCACGAATCCTACCGGTTGACTCAGGGTCGCACTAATAATATAGTAACTATAAATTTAATCCCACACCAAGAAGGAGCTGATTGCAATGCGGATCGGTGGAGGTGTTCTCGCTCGCCGGGACGGCGCGGAGGTGGGGTTGGCGTTCTGGGCCATCGTGCTCGCCATGCTGCCGGCCGTGCTCGATCAGACGATCCTGGCTACGGCGCTGCCGACGATCGCCTCGCAGCTGGGACGCCTGGCCGACGTCTCCTGGGTGGTCACCGCGTACGTCGTGGCGGCCGCAGTCACGGCTCCGCTGTGGGGCAAGCTGGGCGACCGGCGCGGACGAAAGCTCGTGCTCGAGTTCTCGCTGGGGATGTTCCTGGCTCACGTCGGCCATCTGCGGCTTCGCCGGCAGCCTGTCGGTGCTGGTCGTGGCCCGAAGCGTCCAGGGCGCGGCCGCGGGCGGGTTGATGTCGCTGGCCCAGGCTGCGGTGGGCGATCTGGTCTCGCCGCGCGAGCGCGGGCGCTACCAGGGCTACATCATGGCCGTGTTCGCCGTGGCCGCGGCGGTCGGGCCACTGCTCGGCGGACTGCTGGTCGGCCACGCGAGCTGGCGGTGGGTGTTCTATGTGAACCTGCCGATTGGCGGGGTTGCGCTGGCGGCGCTGCACCTGCGCCTGCCCGCCGTCGATGGCCAGCCGGGCCGGGGCCGGCTCGACCTGCCGGGCGCCGGTCTGCTGGGCATCGGGACGGTTGCCCTTATGCTCGCGTGCATCTGGGGCGGCCAACGCTACGGCTGGGGCTCGCCGCAGATCCTGGCGCTCATGGGCGCCTGCGGGGTCGCGATCCTGCTGCTGGCTATCCGCGCCCGGCGCACGCCCGATCCGATCGTGCCGCTCAGCCTGATCGGCAACCGGCCGGTGGCGCTGGCCAGTGTGGCGCTGTTCCTTCTCACGGCGACGATGTTCTCGATCACGGTGTTCGCGCCGCTGTTCCTGCAGACGACGACCGGCGCGAGCCCGACCCAGGCCGGCCTGCTGCTGATCCCGATGATGGTCGCAGTCACGCTCTCGACCAACCTGGCCGGCCGTGTGATCCAGCGAACCGGTCGCTACAAGGTGTTTCCGGTGATCGGTCTGGGGCTGATCGGCGCCGCGCTGATCGTTCTGGCCGTGCTGGTCGAGCATCCCTCGCGGTTCACCATGGGCGATCGCCCTCATGCTGTACGGGCTGGGTTTCGGGATGGTCGGCCAGGTGCTGATCATCGCGGTCCAGAACACGGTCGAGCGCCGCGAGCTCGGCCTGGCCATGGCCCTCACCGGCTTCTTCCGAGCCCTCGGCGGCGCGATCGGCGCCGCTGTGCTCGGGGCCGTGTTCGCCGCCCACGCAGGGCACGCGGGCAGCGGCACGCTCACCCTGGCCCATGCCGGCCGCACCGAGGTGATCGCCGGCGTGCACGCGGTGTTCCTGGCGGCCGCGCCGCTGGCGCTGCTCGGGCTGCTCGTCGTGCTGGCGCTGAAAGAGGTTCCGCTCCGCGGTCCGGATACCCCGGCCCGCCCCGCCGAGCCGCAGCGCCCCGCGCCCGGACCGGCAGCCGCCGCCGGGGTGTCACGATAGCCACCCCAGTCCTGTGCGCAGGAGAGGAGAGCGACATGCCACGCATACCGGCCAGCGAGGTGCCGAGCGGAAACATCAAGGGGGTCGATTACGGCGCGACCGTGTCGTTGATCCTCGACCACAGCGAACCGGGTCAGGGCCCCCGCCTGCACCGCCATCCCTACGACGAGACATGGGTGGTGATCGACGGCAACCTGACCTTCCAATCAGGTGAGGAGCGCTTTCAAGCCGGTCCCGGCGACATCGTGATCGTCCCACCCGAGGCGCCTCACAAGTTCACCAACGACGGCCCGGGCCGCTCGAACATGGTGTGCATCCACGCTAGCCCGACGATGGTCACCGAATGGCTCGAGTGAGTGACCGAGCCGGTTACTCGGCGCTCTCGACGAACCCGGGCCGCGCGAAGGCCGGGTCCGGATACGTGTAGAACCCCTTGCCGGTCTTCGTGCCGAGCTCCCCGCGATCCACGTAGGCCTTGAGGAAGTTCGCGTTACGGCGCAGCTGCCGCACGAAGAACAGCTTGCGCGCCCAGTAGTCGGTGATCTTGAACGCAGTGTCGATGCCCACCATGTCGAGCGCCCCGAACGGCCCGGTCGGCCACTTGGCCACCCCCATCCAGGCGCGGTCGATGTCCTCGATCGAGGCGACCCTTTGCTCGGCCATGGTGATCGCCTCGCGGTTCATCGCGCTGTACATGGCATTGAACACGTAGCCGTGATGCTCGCGGCGCAGCGCGATCGGGATCTGTCCGATCCGTCGCGCGAACTCGACCACGATGCCCGACACTTCCGGTGCGGTTCCCTTGTGCGGCATCACATCGGCGACGTTGCTCACCCACACCGGGAGGTGAAAGTGCAGTGCGATCAGCCGATCGGGGCGCTTGATCGACTTGGCCAGCTGGGAGGGCAGGAGCATGGACGTGTTCGTGGTGAAGATCGTGTGGGGCGGACACAGCGCGTCGAACTCGGCCAGCACGCGACGCTTGAGCGCGGGATCCTCGGGGACGGCCTCGACGAGGAGGTCAGCCGCGGCCGCCGCCTCCGCTGCCTCGGTCGTCGAGGTGATCCGTGCCCGCGCCGAGTCTCTGACCTCGGCGGTGATCGCCCCGTCCTGCACGAGCTTGTCGGCGTAGGAGTCGATTCGCTGGCGGGCCGATTCGAGCGCTTCGGCCGCGATGTCGTAGAGCACCACGTCCAGCCCGTGCCCAGCACACTGAAAGCCGATCTGCTGGCCCATCGTTCCGGCTCCCACCACGACCACTCGGCGTATCTCATCGATCTTCACCTGACGCATCCCTCCTCGCTTGGGCCTTGAACCTCACGCAACGTGAGGACCTACGGTGGTCATCATGACCGCTGTGACCGACTCCGGATACCTCCAGGTCGGCGCGCTGGCTCGCGCGACCGGCCTGACCGTCCGCACGCTTCACCACTACGACGCGATCGGACTGCTCGTGCCCGAGGAGCGCTTGCCCTCAGGGCGGCGGCTCTATTCCCCGGCGGAGGTCGGGCGGCTCTACCGGATCGTGGCGCTCAGGCAACTGGGCCTGTCGCTCGACGACATCGCGGCGATCCTCGACCGGGACTCGGATCTCGCCGGAGCGATCCGCGCGCACCTGACCCGAGTCGAGGAGACGCTGGCCGCCCAGCGCCGGCTGAAGCTGACGCTCGGCCGCATGCTCGAAGCGCTCGAGCACCAGCGCGATCCGACTCTCGAGGAGTTCATGCAAGCCATCGAGGAGACCACCATGATCGAGAAGTACTACGCGCCCGAACAGCAGGAGCAGCTCGCGGCGCGAGCGAAGGAGCTCGGCCCAGAGCGCATCCGCCAGGCCGAAGGCGAATGGGCCGAGCTGATCGCCGCGGTCAAGGCCGAGCGGGCGGCCGGCACCGCGCCGAGCGACCCGCGCATGCTCGAGCTCGCGCGGCAGTGGCGTGGGCTGATCGAGCAGTTCACCGGCGGCGATGAGGGGATCCGGGAGTCGCTGGCCACGATGTACCGCGAGCAGGGGTCGCGCTCGGCCTCGCAGGGCATGGTCGATCCCGAGCTGATGGGCTACGTGGGCGAGGCGCTCGCGGCGCTGCGCGGACTCTGAGCCACGAGCCGGCGATTGGAGGAAGGCATTCGCCTCGGCCGGAGTCTCATGTGATGTGCCCGGCTTAGGCAGAATCTCGAGCACCGGGGGGCGGCCTCGAACGCGGCTACCGGATCCGATGAGCGAATGCCGGCCATATCAGTCGACAGGTCCCGACCGAGCCGATGCTCGGCCTTTGTGGACTGCGGCGTCGGCACGAGTCGCCCTGAGCCCCTGGGTCTGGGTGATCGCCGCCGTGCAGGTCGCCGGTTTGATCGCGACGAGCACGCGCTACGGCTATCACCGCGACGAGCTGTACTTCATCGTGGCCGGGTCGCACCCGGCGTTCGGGTATCCCGACCAGCCGCCGCTCGTGCCGCTGCTGTCGTGGGCAATGCACGCGCTCGCTCCCTCGCTCGCTGCTCCTGCTGCGCGCGCCCTCCGCGCTGGTCGCCGCCGCGACGACGATCCTCGCGGCGCTGATCGCGCGCGAGCTCGGCGGCGTCGGCGCGCGCGCAGATCATCGCCGCGGCCTGTACCGCCTCATCGGGGTTCGCGCTCGCGGTCAGCCACCTGGTGAGCACGACGACCTACGACCTGTTGAGCACGACGCTCCTCGGATGGCTGGCCATCCGGGCGGTCGTCCGCGGAGAGCGGCGCGTCGGTGCTGGCCGCCGGTGCTGGTCGTGGGGTTGGGCGTCGAGGCCAAGCCTCAGGTGGGACTCGTGGCCGCCGTGATGGCGGCAAGCCTGATCGCGATCGGTCCGCGATCGCTGCTGCGCTCGCGCTGGGCGGCGGGCGGAGCGCTGCGGCGCCGTTGTGCTGGCCGCGCCGTACGTGATCTGGCAGCAGCAGCACGGCTGGCCGCAGCTGGCCGTCGCGGGCAACATCGCCGGCAGCCAGGAGGGCGGGCGGGTCGGCTTCTTCCCCTTCCAGCTCGTGATGGTCAGCCCCGTGCTCGTGCCGGTCTGGGTCGCCGGGCTGCTCGGCCCGTTCCGCCGTGCTGGGCTGGCGGCGCCTGCGGTTCGTGCCGGTCACGTACGGCGCGATGGCCGTGCTGTACTTCGCCGGCAACGGCCACGCCTACTACCTCGCGAGCCTCTATCCGGTGCTGCTCGGCCTGGGCGCGTTGCCGGCCGCCGAGTGGACGCTGCGCGCCGCGGGCCGCACGCGCGCTGCTGGTGTGCGCGGTCGTGCTCAGCGCCGCGATCAGCTCGGTGATCGCGCTGCCGCTGCTCCCCGAGCGCGACCTCCAGGGCAGCGTCGTGATGGCGCTCAACCCGGCCCAGGGCGAGACGGTCGGTTGGCCGCGCTTCGTGCGAACGGTGGTCGAGCGCGTGGCGGCGAGATCCCGCCGGCGGAACGCCGTCACACCGCGATCTTCACCAGCAACTACGGAGAGGCGGGCGCGATCGACCTGCTCGGCGGCGCGTCCGGCCTCCCGCCCGCCTACAGCGGCCACAACGGGTTCAGCGAATGGGGCGATGCCACCGGCCACCGATACCCACGCGTTGCTCGTCGGCTTCAACAGCGCGGCCGACGCGGCACCCGATTTCGCCAGGTGCCGAACGCTCGCGACGGTCGACAACGGCGTCGGCCTGGGCAACCAGGAGCAGGGGCTACCGGTCATGCTGTGCAGCCCGAGCGCGCCATGGCCGACGCTCTGGCCGCGCCTCAGGCACTACGACTGACTGGACACCCGGTTGCTGACGATCCCGACCAGCTGCTTCGCGTTCGAGCTGCCCGACCGCTGATCGGGGCGACGATGCTGGCGATGCAATACACCGTGAGGCTTCCGGGCGAGTACGACATGGGATCATCCGCCAACGAGTGCGTGAGCGCGGCCCGGCCTTCGATTCGCTCCCCGGCCTCGGCTTGAACGCGTTCATGATCACCGAGCGTGCCGACGGCGCCGGATACAACAGCTACGCGCCGTTCTACCTGTGGGACACGACCGCCGAGGCGAGCGCGTTCCTCGCCGGCGAGCCGTCGCGCTCGACCCCTATCGCTGGCAACTCGTCCGTCTGGCCCTGTGGGCCATGCCGGCGCCGGAGCTCGACGCGCTCGAGCTCACCCGCTACGAGGTGCTTCACCTCTCCGCGCCGGGCGCTATCAGCTCGTCGCGGCCGCGGTAGCGCCTGTCCGGATCGCGAACGTATCGAACGCGACCCGATCGGCGGTGATCTTGCCCGACGTGACCGTGATGTGCTCACCGCAGGTTAGCGTGCCGCAACGGGCCGGTGCTGACCTCGTACATGATCAGGGCCTGCTCGGCGTCTCCGAGCACGGCGATCAGCCTCATCTCCGTGACCGCCGGCGCGAAGCGCTTCAGCGCATCCATGTACGGTCCGGCTCCGGCGATGTGGTTGACCGGTCCGTCGTAGACGACGTCGTCGGCGAGATAGGTTGCCGCCCGCTGCAGATCGTGGCTGGTCCAAGCCTCGGTGAACGACACCGCGACCTCGGCTGGCGTGGAATGCTCTGACACGTCTTGCGCTCCTTAGGGTTGGGACGGCGGTTCGCCGCAGTCACAAAGGACGAGCGCGACGGGCCGAACCTTCCCGAGCAGCCGTGGGACCGGGTTGAGGTCCTCAGCGCACGACTGGTAACAGCAGGCTGGTGGCGTCCTGCCCGCCGAGCATGACCGCGTTGACCGCCGGCGGCAGCGGCGTGAACAGCGGCGTGGTCGGGCTGCTCGGATCCAGGAACACGGTTCCCGGCACCGAGTTCGGGACGTTGCCGGATGTGATCCGGATCTGCAGCTGGTCGCCGGTCGCGAAGGTGTAGGCAGTCGGCTGGAGCGCTATCTGGTAGTCGTAGAACTGGTGCGGGGTGAGCGGCTCCGGGTCGATCAGAGGGTGGAGCGGCTCGGTCGGGGTGCTGCCTGGAGCAAGCGCTCGCAGCGAGGCGCGCAGCTGCCCTTCGGCGACGATGTTCTCGGTGCCGTCTGGTGCGACGTCGGAGATCTTCGCGAACCAGTCGGTGTTCGTCGCGCTCGATGCGGCCACGAGGTGCAGCGCGAGTGGGCCGGCGATCGTGAGCGGCTTGGTCAGCACGGGCGTGCGCCAGGTCAGGCCCTGGCCGTCCTCGAGCCGTTGGTCGGTCGGAACGTAAGGCGAGATGGCGACCGTGCCTTGCCCGTCGAGGGCCATCGAGTAGCCGGCGGCCGGGTTGGCCGGGTAGCTCGCGGTGGCACGGGCGGGCGACTGACTGGTGATCGTGCCGGTGCTCGTGACCGAGGTCGCACCGAGGTAGACGGGGCTCGTAGTCGCCTGTGTTAGCGGCCAGCTGTCTGTCGAGGTAGTTGCCCGCCTGCTGGTCGTACACGCGGACGCGCGGGAGGTTCGGAACGTTCATGCCCATCAGGTACTTCTGGTCGAACTGGATCTCCTGCGCCTCGGTGTTGTCCACGTTCGGCGGATTGAGCGTCGGCGCGTCGGCGTTATCGCAGCCCTTGTGCGTGCACGGGCCGATGTTGAGGTAAGTGGGAACGTTGCGATGCTCGAGCGCCTCGAACATGCGGACGTCACCGGAGACGAAGAACGCGTCGCGCCAGCCGTCGGTAATGAACACCGGCACCTCGATCCGGTTGGCGAGCGTGATCGGGCTGCGCTCCTGGTAGAAGGCGTCGTCGAACGGGTTCTCCAGATAGTCGAGCGCGACCGGTCTCCCAGTCGCCTGGTCAAGCTTCGCGGTGACCGTGCCCTGAAGCATCCCGGGGTCGGTGTTCGGAGTCGCCATGCCCGGCGCCCCCTGCACGGCGAGGTACTGCCCGTCGAATGACGCAGACATGATCCCGCCCGGCGCGAACGCGTCGTTGTAGATGTCCGCCAGCGACTCATCTGGAGCGATCGCCGCAAGGTGCGGCGGATCGAGCTCCGCCGTCTTCAGCTGCGTGATCCCGACGTATGAGCCGCCATCCATCCCCACCTTGCCCGTTGACCACGGCTGCGTGCCGAGCCACTCGACCAGGTCGTAGCCGTCCTTCGCCTCCCGTGGCGAGAAGTAGTTGCCGTCGAGGTTCCCCTGGCTCCCGCCGGTGCCGCGGACGTCGGCGACGGCAAATACGAACCCGCGGGTGGCGAAGTCCGCCGCGCTGCTGCAGCCGCAGATGCCGTCGCGGCCATAAGGGGTCATCGCCAGAACCACCGGGAACTTTCCTTGTGCCGGCGTGCTGCCGTCCTCGGACGGGAAGGTGATCGTCACCCCGAGCTGAACGCCGTCGTCCATCGTGACGAACCGCTGCTCCGAGACGCTGCTCGGATAGGTCGCAGGTGGCAGCGAGCTCGGGACCGGGATGTCAGCGCTCGCGCTGCCGGCCGCAATGAGCGCCGCCAGCGTCGTCAAACCGAATGCTCGCAGCAGAACGGCCCGCGCGTGAGCGCACCACGCCACGCTCGACGACAGTGCGAGCGATCCAAACCGCGCAAACCTGAACTTGGCGATCACCGGCGCGCCTCCTCGACAGAACCAATGGCCGCGGCGCAGCATAACACATAACTGACGCTCGCGTCAGCACAACTGATGCGAGCGTCAGTTCGGGAATGGAACAGGCGCCGAGCACCGTGGCCCGAGGGGCGCTGACCCGGACGCGCCGGACTGACGTCTGCATCCCCATGGGCGGTCGCCAAAGCGGGGCGCTGGGAGCTTCCGCCTGGCGGTGCGAGTCAGAATGGTCTCGTCCGGCACGCTTGCGGGCGCACGGCGAAAGCGCGCCGACGACAAAGGCCGAATGACCAGACCAACCCGCTTCGTTAGTGGGACCACGACGGGATCGCCATCGGTCACCGTGATGCGTCGTGCGTCTGGTGTCTGCGTCGGCGTTCGAGCACGCTGGTGGCGAGGACGCTGAGTTCGTATAGCACGAGCATCGGGATCAGCTCGAGCAGCGGTTGTGACGGGGTCGGTGCCTGGTAGCAGCAGCGCGATCGCGGCGAGCGCGACGATCGCGTAGCGTCGGTGGCTGACGGAGCTGGCGGGTGCTGAGGATGCCGGCGCTGTTAGCCCGATCACGGCGACTGGGATCTGGAAGAACGCTCCGGTGGCGAGGACGGTGAAGCAGCACGAACTGGTAGTAGCTGCGGGCCTGGACGAGCGCGTCGAAGGAGCCGGCGTTGAAGTTCTGCAGGAAGGCCGACCGCTCCAGGGAGCACGACGAGGTAGCCGAACGCGATCCCGGCCGCGAACAGCAGCGGGCGCGATCGCCAGCAATGGGGTGGCGACGCGGCGTTCGCGCGGGCTGAAGGCGGGGATCACGAACGCGTACAGCTGCCACAGGATCACGGGAGCGCGAGCAGCAGCGCGACGTACACGGAGACGGTGACGGTCTGGGTGAACGGCTCGCCGATCCCGAGCGTCACCGGCTGCCGGCCCGGCGGCTCGGTGGGGATCGGTGGCCACGAACGTGGCGTCGGCCGGGCGGCGGCGCTCAGCGCGCCTGCTCCGCCGCGCTCGTGGAGCGCCGGAGAGCGCGCGAGCGCTCGAACGCGGCGCGCTGGCGGTGGAGCGCCGCGCGCAGGCTCTGTTGGGTGCGCGCGCTCTGCGCGAGCGGGCCCTTTGAGTGCTTCAGCGCACCGGCGCTCGCGTGCGCGAGCGGGCGGTTGAGCACGTTCAGCACCGCGTGGTTCTGCCAGAACGCCAGCCCGAACGCGAGCACGAGCGCCGCGGTGCTGATGATCAGCCGCACGCGGAGCTCGCCGACGTGCTCCAGCACCGGCAGGCGGGCTTCGTGGTCGATCGGTCGCGTCAAGGCCGTCATGGCGTTGCTCTCGCTCGGGGCGTGCCGAGCGTCAGAGAGACGGGCGGCTTTTCCTCGTCGGTGGCGGCCGCTGTCTTTGACAGCTGGTGCTCGTCGTCGTGAGCGGCGCCGATCGAGTGCTTGAACTCTCTTAGTCCTTGGCCGAGAGCTCGGCCAGCGTCGGGAAGGCGCTTGGGTCCGAGGAAGATGAGCGCGATTGCGAGCAGGATGATCAGGTGGGTGGGTTGCAGCAGTCCGGTGAACATGGGTGTGCGTCCTTTCGGGTTTGGGTGGGTCGGCCGCGACCCGTGCTCCGGGCCGCGGCCGCGTGAGTGGTGTTCTAGCGGCTGAGGCGGCGCTGTGCGGCGTCGGCCGCTCTGGCCAGCCGCATCACGGTGTGGAAGAACCGCGGTGACTGGCCCTTGAACAGCTGGTCGGCGGTCAGGCCCTTGATCGCCGCCGCCGCACCGGCGTTGTGATCGAGCGTGGGGCGCACGATCGAGGCGTCGGGCAGGCCGGGGATGAACTGTCGTCGGCTCGGGGAGGATCAGGTTGGTCTGGGTCGCCTCGCCGCCCGAGGCGTTCAGATCGGGGAAGTGAAGCCCGGTCTCGGGGTCGATGACCCCGGCGAGCGGCTGGGAGACGGCGTTTCCGGCCTTGTCGTGCCAGAGCGAGAAGTGGTTGGTCTCCACCCCGCCGATCGACACCACGATCCGCAGCACCTCGAGGCTGGAGGCTTTGAGCGCCATCGTTGAGTAAAGGCTCGAGCCGCCCTGCTCGATCATCGCGAAGTGAAAACCGGCCGTGTTCGCGATCGCCTGCATCCGGGACTCCTCGGCGGTGAACGGCGGCGCCGTGGGCTGCTTGTGGTTGGGTGGCGTGTCCTGGTCTGAGACCGGGATCGCCGGCTGTTTTTTGATCGTGACAGCCTGCGGGAAGCTCGCGCCGAGGTCAGGGTTGCGGGCAGACCGGTAGCGCGTGTACCAGCTGGTGTCGACATCGAGCGCCTGCAGGTTGGTCAGCCGCCCGATCTGCCGGGCGCCGGTCGCCTTGCTGCTGGGCAGCTTACGAAACGCGTCGAGGTTGACCGGCTGGGCGCCCTTTGAGCGCAGGTACGCGTTCAGGAATCGCGCGTGGCTAATCTCGTCGTCGGTGTTGTCAGAGATGTACTGCGGCATGTCGGTGTCGAGGTTCTGAAGCGCGCCGACATACGCGGCGTTGCCTCCGTCGGCGCCACCGAGCTCGGCGTACTGAGACCACAGATCTGCTCTCGATCAGCTCGGCCGCGGCGAGGAACCGCAGGATCGCGACGTCGCCTGCGGTGATCCGGGTCGACTGTGCGAACGCCTGGCCGGCAAACAGAGCGCTGCCGGGCAGCGCCGCGGCGCCGGCGAGGCCGACGCCCTTCAGGAACGAGCGTCGTCCAACGACGCGCTGCCAGTGGGCGTGAACGTCGTCCTCGACGGACGCGGTGGTTGGCCGCGGTGACGGCGGCGGGGGATATGTTCTTGCATGGCTTGTCCTTCCCTTGCTGGGGGTAGGATTCGGTTCCGGCGTTTTGGCGCCGGCGGCTGCGGTGTCATCGCGGCGCGGCCGAGCGGCTTGTTTGACCAGCCCGCAGTTCAGGCTGTACGTGCTAAGACCCCAGCGTCGGCGGTTTCCTTCCACGCCGACGCGCCGATCGACGAGGCGCTCGAGGCTCGGTCGAACGGACGGTCGGGACCGGCGGGAAGGAGTCGCGGTTCGCGGCGTCTGATTCGCATGCTGCGCCGTGATCCACATCGAGCTTCCAAGCGCGAGCTGGCGGCCCTGGCCGACGGGTCGCTTGGCGGCCGGCGCCGCGAGCCCGTCGAGGCGATCGTGGCCGACTCGCCTGAGCTTCAGGCGCTCGTGCAAGAGCAGCGCGACGCGCTGGACGCGGTCGATCGCGTCGGTGGTCTTCGCGAGTGCCGCCAGAGGGCGCATCCTCGCCAACGGTGGTCCCATCGGCGTGGAGGGGCTTCTCGGCCACGTCGGATGCGTCAGCAGGCTCGCGGGGCGAGCGTCGATCTGACCCTACCGCCCCGTCTGGCCCAATGACGAAGCCGCCAACTCCACGGCCCGGCCGCGGCGCTCAGCTCGCGCCAGTACCCCAGGCTTGTTCGTCGGAGAGCGGTTGGAAGGAATCGGTGCGTGCCGGGGTCTTCTCGTGGACAAGCTCCTCACGCTCGACCAGTCAGAAGCCAAGAGCACCGGGCCGGCAGCGAGAGCACCGACAAAGAGCAGGAATCCCATGAGAACACGGATCAAGAACGTGCGCGTCGCGCTGCCCGCATTGCTGGCCGCGGGCGCGATCGCGGCCGCTGTCGCCGGCTGCGGCGGAGGCGGAAGCGGAGGCGGCGGAAATGGGGCCGGCGGATCTGGCGCGGCCGTCCACGACCAGCACCACCACCAGGCGGACCGAGCCCCGCCCGCCGCGGTGCCCAGCGCAGGCATCCCGCAGCACAACGGCGGCGACATGGACGCCGACAACAACGGCGGCCCCAGCGACGGCGACGGAAACCAGTAGCAGCCATCACCGCACCGCATCTCCTCAAACCCATCCCCCGGACCAACGAGAACGGACAAATCGACCATGCCCATCACCAGGAACCACATCCGCGCCGCCCTCCTCGGCGTGCCGGTCATCGCCGCGGTCGCGATCGCCGGCTGCGGCGGCGCCTCGACAGCCAAGCCAACCGCCACGCGCCCCCGCCACGACGGCGACGCACGCCACACCGGCCAGACGACGCCGGCCCATCACACCGTCCGCGCGCCATCCGCACCATGCCCACCGGCCAGCGGCGGTCGCGGCCGCGACCCGGCGCCGCAACCACCAGCCCGCCGGCTCCGGCACCAGTGAAGAGCTCGCCGCCCCGGCCCCGCGCCCAGCGCGACCGTCAGCCGTCGCCGAGCCCGCCGGTGCACCGACCCCGGCAACCACCCGCACCCCGCCGCCGACCGCCAAGCGGGCATCCCGCAGCACAGCGGCGGCGACATGGACGGCGATAACAACGGCGGCCCCAGCGACGGCGACGGCAACGTCTGACCGCGCGTCGTCTCGACACCAACCCCGATCCCACCACCCAGGAGAGAACCACATGCACCACCACGCCATCACCACCCCCACAAGCAGCCCTCATGGGCGGCGGGGCTGCTCGCGATCACCGCCGGACTGGCGCTGACCGCGCTGCTCGCCCTCGCCGCCAGCGCCGCCAGCGCGTCCGCGAGACGAGCATGCGCGTCGGCGCGAGCCACAGCGCCCGCCTGCACGAGACGATCCTCGTCAACCCCGGCGGCCGGACGCTCTACCACCTCATGCCCGAGAGCGCCCATCACATCATCTGCACCGGCGCGTGCGCGAAGCTGTGGCCGCCGCTGCTCGTGCCACTCCCGCGGCACGCAGCTGCTCGCCGCGAGCGGCGTGCACGGACGGCTGTCGATCGTGCGCCGGCCCGACGGAGCGCTGCAGGTCGCCTTCAACGGCCTGCCGCTGTACACCTTCGCCCGCGACCACCGGCCCGGTGACGTCAAGGGCCAGGGCTTCGGCGGCGTCTGGTTCGTGCTCGCTCAACAGCCAGCCACCGATCGCCGCTGCGGGCGGGATCCCGCAGCACAACGGCGGCGACATGGACGGCGATAACAACGGCGCCCCCAGCGACGGCGATGGCAACCAATAACCACAGCCAAGCGCGATGCGCGCGGCGGGCGCATCTGGCCCGCCGCGCCGCGCTCGCCACCAGTGCTCGCGGGTCGTCGCGCATCGCCGGACCGCGCACAGCTGCGCCCAGCCGCACGCCGCCGCCGCGCATTCGCCTGGCTGCGACCGCGCCAGTGCCAGCGGCTGGCACGTGGACGTGCACCCTGTCCGGGGCCGGCTCGCCTACCCGCCGGGATGGCGTCAAGATCGAGACCGATCGCGGGACCGTGTCCGCCGCTCCCGCCGGGCAGGCCGGATCGTTCGCCGGCTACCTCAACGCCACGCCGCTCGGTGGAGATGAGACCCTCGCGAACTGGAGCCGCTTCCGCGTCGCGCACGTGGCCGAGGAAGGCGCCCGCCGGGTGCGCCTCGAGGCCGCCGCCAGCGGTCTGCGCTTCCGCGCCGGTGCACGGCTCGTGCGTGATCGACAGCTACTCGACCACCAGAGCGCGCTTCAGGGAGATCGCCTGCATCGTCGCCGGCGCTCGGGCGACCACGGTCGTGGTCGCTGCCGCGCCCACAGGGATCTGGGCGCAGCGGTCCGCTGGCTCGAGCGAGCCGTCGCCAGCTTCACGAAATGACCGCCCCGATCATCGCGTGTGCCGAGCTCCCCAACCCTGCCGAAGCGCGGCGCCCGGCGAAACGGCTCGCCGCGCTGAGCACCCCAACCTGATATGCACCGACGCAGCGATCGCGACTTGGTCGAAACGGCAGGTGGGACCTGCTTGCTCCGGGCGGTATTCGAAGGGGGCTCAGCCGGCAGCTGAACTGGATATGCCCGATCGTATCTTCATCCGGCAGGCGTCCAGCGAGGATCGAGACTTCATCGAGGGGTTAGTGTCTGACCTCCTGGCGTTCGGATCTCCGGCCTGGCAGGGCACAGAGGCTCTCGCGCCACGATTCCGTGAGGCGTTGGCTCACGCGATCAGCGATCAAGGCCGCCGCTCGACAGTCCTGATCGCGGAGGCGGCGGACGAGACACCGCTCGGCTTCATTTCGCTCAAGGTTCGCGAGGACGCCGCCGGCGTCGAGCGGGCGCATGTGGCCGACCTCGCGGTCACGGACAGCGCTCGAAGGATGGGGGTCGGCACCGCATTGATGAACGCGGCGGAGTCGTGGGCGCGGGGCCTTGGCGTGGGGCTGCTTAGCCTCGATGTGTGGTCGACAAACGAACACGCATTGGCGTTCTACCGCCGCTTGGGCTACTTCGCCGAGTCCGTGTGCGTCATCAAGCAGCTGGATTGAGGGCGAGCTCGGCAACACCTCAGACCCCGCTTCCACCCCTCCCGCCAAGAGCTACCCGCGTCTTCAGCGGCGCGCGCATGCGTTCCCCAAACCCGTCCGGCAAACTTGCTGAGCGATGTCCGTCAGCGCCGGTCGGATGAGGATGAACGAGCAACAGCACTTGCCCGCGAGAAGGACAGCCTGCGGGTTCGAGCACGCTCCGCGTTCGTCGCAACACACACGTGGATGTCGGCGCGGCCGAGCGACTTCCCCGAGTCGCGCGGACGGAGGGGGACGATGCGCCGCCGCCGGTGAGAGGGGATGAGCTCCGACCCATTGGTATGTGGTCGGAGCTCATGCGGATCTTCGCGTTCAGGCGTGTACGCCGTTGGGGTTCGACCGTGATTGGTGTCTCGGCCGGGGTTGTCTGGGGGGTGTCGAGCGGGGACGGCTCGACTCTGAGTAGCCGCGCGGCCCAGGCGGGCAGCCACCAGTTGTAGGCGCCGAACAGGCTGACCAGGGCGGGGACGAGCAGGCAGCGGATCAGGGTGGCGTCGACGAGGATGCCGGCGCCCAGGCCGGTGGCGAGGATCTTGATGTCGGTCTCCGGGCCCGGTGGACATGGCAAGGAAGGAGAGCACGAGGATCAGCGCGGCGCTGGTGACCAGCCGGCCGGTGCGGCCGATGCCCTCCACGACGGCGGTGCGGGTGTCGCCGGTGGCGTCGTAGGTCTCGCGCATGCGGGCCAGGATGAACACCTCGTAGTCCATCGACAGCCCGAACAGGAACGCGAAGACCATGATCGGGACCCACATGGTGATCGCGCCGGTGGCGGGGATCCCCCAGAGCAGGTGGCTGGCGTGGCCGTGCTGCCAGATCCAGACCATGACGCCGTAGGCGGCGCCGAGCGAGGCGAGGTTCATGACGACGGCCTTGAGCGGCAGCAGCAGCGAGCGGAACGCGCGGGCCAGCAGCACGAACGTGGCCAGGGCGATCAGCGCCAGCATCAGCGGGAAGCTGCCGTACACGTCGTGGGAGAAGTCGATCATCGACGGCGCCCGAGCCGGCGATGCCGAGCACGGCGGGGTCGTGCGCCAGCGCGGCGCGGACCGCGCCCACGGTGGCCTGGCCGGCGGTGACGTTGGTCTCGGCGCTGGGGAGCGCGGTGACCAGCGCGGTGCCGGCGCGGCGGAAGTCCGGCGGTGGCCGGGGCGACGGCGGCGTGGATGCCGGGCACCGAGGCGAGTCGGTGTGCGACGGCGGGAGCGGCATCGGCGCGGGTGAGGACGTCGATTGGGGTCAGCGTGCCCGGAGGGCACGCCGCCGGCCTCGCAGCGTGGCCAGCGCGGTGTGGGCGGGGCCGGTCTGGGCCAGCGCGGCGGTGCTGGGCTCGCCGATGTGCATCGAGAATGCGGGGATGATCAGCACGGCCAGGGTGGCGGTGCCGGCGAGGGCGGCGAGCCCGCGGTGGCGGGCGACCAAACGCGCCCAGGCGCTCCAGCCGCGGCTGGCGGTGTTCTCGTTGCGCACGCGCGGCCAGTCCAGCCGCGGACCGACGCTCGCCGAGCAGGACGGGCAGCAGCGTGAGCGCGACGGCGACCGAGATCAGCGGGATCAGCACGCCGCCGATGCCGGCGCTGCGCAGGAACGGGACGGGGAGCACGACCAGCGCGAGCAGGCCGATCCCGACGGTGAGCCCGGAGAACAGCACCGCCCGGCCGGCGGAGGCCATCGCGGCCTGCACGGCGTCGTCGCCGTGGCGGCCGTGGGCGCGCTCCTCACGCCAGCGGGTGACGACCAGCAGCGTGTAGTCGATCGCCACGCCGAGGCCGATCAGCGCGATCAGGAACTCGACGATCTGGCTGACGGTGGTGATGTGGGTCAGCCCGCCCAGCGCCAGGAAGGTGGTGAGGATCGAGATGCCGGCCATCACCAGCGGGACGAGGGCCAGGAAGCTGGCGAACACGAACGCCAGCACCACCAGCGCTCCCAGCGCGCCGAGCATCGCCTCGGCCAGCACGCCGGCGCCCTTGCCTGACGGCTGGCTGGTGGCGAGCGCCTGGATGCCGGTGAGGCTGACCTGCCAGGAGGCGGGAACGGCGGCGCCGACCGCCTGCTGGATGCGGGCGTCCAGGTTGCCGGGCGCCATCGGGTTGTCCTGGGGGGTGAACACCAGCGCGTAGGTGCTGCGCCCGTCACGGGTGACGAACGCCGGGTCGCGCGTGGTGGCGTAGTCGACCACCCGCGCGGTCGGGATCACCGTCCGGGCGGCGGCGAACGCGCCGTCCAGCCGCCGGGCGACGCCCGGCGCGTTGACGCTCGTGCCAGCCGGCAACGTGATCACCGGGACGACCGGGTCCTCGGCTCCGTTGTGGAGATAGTGCGCCTGGATCCGCGCGTCGGCGCGAAAGGCGGCGCCGGGCATGGCGAAGCTGTTGCTCAGGCGCTTGGTGGTGGAGGTGGCGGTCATCGCGCCGGCGACCGCCAGCACCAGCCAGAATGCGATGACCAGCAGCTTGTGCTTGAGGACGAAACGGGTGAATGTCGGCATGAGGATCTCCTGGAGAGCGGGCTGGGTGGTGACTCCTGCAAGCATCTCGGTCGCCGCACGGCGTGTCGTCGCCCCGCGGAAGGCAATTCCGCTACGACATCTGACGCGCCCGGCCGGCCGCCGTACTCCGATTGGAGTAGCCGCGCGCCTTCGCCCGGATGACGACAGCGGCGGCGACGGGGTCTACGCTCGCGGGCAATGAACGACCGCGCCCACCGCCGTCAAGCCTGCCCGCCGCCGGCTGGGGCTGTCGGTGGCGGGCTGCCGGAGCGGGCGTGGCGCTCGCCGCTGGCCTTCGACGTCGCCTTCGCGGTGGTCATGGCGCTGCTCACGGTCCTCGGCTCGCTCGGCGAGAGCCACCCCACCCGCGGCCAGCTCTCGGCGGGCCAGCATGTCCCGGCGGCGCCGCCGGCGGCCTACCTGCTGGTGGCGGCCAGCGCGCTGGTGCTGATCTGGCGCCGGCGGCGGCCCGTATCGGTGCTCGTGGTCTCGCTCGCCGGGGTGCTCGCCTACACCTGCCTGGGGTACTTCGACGGGGCGGCGCTGCTGAACCCGGTCGTCGCCCTATACGCGGTGGCGGTGGCCGTGCCGACCGTCCGGGCGGTGATCCTCGCGGCCGTGACGATGGTGGCGCTGATGGCCGCCAGCGCGGCGTTCGATCCGTTGGGGGCGACCGGCGGTGGGTTTGTCCTGATCCCCGGCGAGGTTGTGGCCGCGCTGCTGCTGGGGCTGTGGGTGGCCAGCCGCCGCGCCTACGCGCGCCGCGACAGCGCCGAGCAGGCGCGGCGAGCCGTCGATGCCGAGCGGCTGCGCATCGCCCGGGAGCTGCACGACGTGGTGGCGCACACCATGGCCACGATCAACGTCCAGGCCGGCGTGGCCGGCCACGTCATCGCCGAGCAGCCCGAGCAGGCCGCCCAGGCGCTGGAGGCGATCAAGCAGGCCAGCAAGGAGGGCCTGCGCGAGCTGCGCGGAATCCTCAACGTCCTGCGCCAAGCCGACGAGCAGGACGCCACCGCGCCGGCGCCCGGCCTGGCCCAGCTCGCCGCGCTGATCGAGGGCACCACCCGCGCGGGACTGCCCACCACGGTCACCGTCCACGGCGAGCCGCGGCCGCTGCCGCCCACGGTCGACCTCGCCGCCTACCGGATCGTCCAGGAGTCGCTGACCAACGCGCTGCGCTACGCCGGCCCGACCGCCGCGACCGTCTCGCTCGCCTATAGCGCCGACCAGCTCGAGATAGAGGTCCTCGACGGCGGGCGGGGACGTCCGGCGCCGGCGCCGCAGGGCAGGCGGGCACGGCATCCCCGGCATGCGCGAACGCGCCGCGGCCGTCGGCGGCGATCTGCACGCCGGGCCAGGTCCCGCCGGCGGCTTTCGCGTCCACGCCCGCCTGCCGATCGAGCGCGTCGTGATCCGCGTCCTGCTCGCCGACGACCAGGCGCTGATCCGCGCCGGCTTTCGCATGCTGCTCGACTCCGCGCAGGACATGGAGGTCGTCGGCGAGGCCGACAACGGCGCCCAGGCCGTGGCCCTCGCCCGCCAGCGTCGCGCCGACGTGGTCCTGATGGACATCCGCATGCCCGACGTCGACGGCCTGGAGGCCACCCGGCGCATCGGCGCCGACGAGAGCCTCGCTGGCGTCAAGGTGCTGATCGTCACCACCTTCGAGACCGACGAGTACGTCTACGAGGCACTGCAGGCCGGCGCCAGCGGCTTCCTGGTCAAGGACACCGAGCCCGCCGAGCTCCTGCACGCCATCCGAGTCATCGCCGGCGGCGACGCGCTCCTCTCGCCCGGCATCACCCGCCGGCTGATCGCAGACATCGCCGCGCGGCGCCCCTCGCGCCACCGCGCCGCACCCCGCGCTGTCCGAGCTGACCGGCCGCGAGCGCGAGATCATGACCCTCGTCGCGCACGGCCTCTCCAACGACGAGATCGCCACGCAGCTCTTCCTCAGCCCGCTGACCGTCAAGACCCACGTCAGCCGCGCGATGCTCAAGCTCCACGCCCGCGACCGCGCCCAACTAGTCGTCATCGCCTACCAGAGCGGGCTCGTCACACCCGACGCCTGACATAACCAGGCTCGGATAGCAACCGCCCGCATCGCACGGAGTGCACGGCCCAGCACGCGGCGCGACTTTGGCGATTTGCGAGACCAGCTCCGCCCGCGCGGCTATGCCCTGCTTGGCGACGCGGCGCGGATCTTGCTGCTTCGCCTCCACCGCGAGCAGCACGGAGCTGTGTACTGGACCAGGTTCTTGCAAGGAGCTCGGGGCCAGCGTTGACGATTTCGCGGGAGCGGATGAGCTGGTTACCGGCGCTGGTAGCCATCGTGAGTCCGAAGTCCGTAGCCGAGCGAGCGGTCCAGCGCGATGTGAAACAACCACGTCAGGGCGCCGATCAGCAAGAGCTTCGGGATGAGTCCGAAGGCCGCGAGAGCGGCCAAAGCGAGCGGTCCCGAGAAGCGATGAACGAGGTTATAGGCCCGCACGGCCCGGGGGTGCAGCTGTCCCTGCGCGAGGTCACGACCGCCGCCGTAGAGCAACGCGAGGTCAGGGCCAACTCCGAAGACGGCGATCTGCCAGTAGCTCGAGTGGGTGATCGCGTCGGTGGCGATCCCGGCTAACAGCAGCGCTGCCAGGGTGGCGTACGCGAATCGGCCGGCTCGGCCGTGAGGTGCGATGTTGGTCGTGCTCATGGGAGGTCCTCTGGTCAAGGGTCGATGGTTGGTCAGGCGTCGCGGTGCGTCACCCGGATGAATGCTGCTGCCAGGGCAATGGCGGCATACGCGCCCAGGACGACGATCGAGGCGTCGGGGGTGAGCAATCCGGCTGAGCGGTGCACGGTGATGGCCGCCTGGGCGGCGGTGCCGGGCAGGTAGCCACGCAGACCGGCCGGAAGGAGTTGGCCGAGCGTGAGGTCTCCGACGACGATCAGTGTGAGCGCGGTGGTCGCGCCGGCGGTGTGTCGGATGAGGCCGCCGAGTCCGACGCCGATGATCGCGATGAGGCTGGCGGCCACGGCTCCGAAGACGATGGCTCGCGGCACGCCGGGGTGGCTGAGGGTCACTTGGAGGTGCTGGCTGGCGAAGATCCGCTGGCCGAGCGCGAACCCGGCGATATCGAACAGCAGCGCGACCGGGAGTACGAACGCCGCCACGGTCGCGGCTTTTGCTGCCAGCACCTGTCGTCTGGCGGGCATCGCGGTGAAGGTGGAGCGGATCATGCCGGTGGAGTACTCGGCGGTGACGGTGCGTACGGCGAGCGCTCCGAGCAGGGTGGCGGCGATGATGACCGCGAACAGGGAAGCGCTGGTCGCATCGAACGTGTGGCGCTGCTGGGCGCTCAAGTTGACCTGTTGGAGGTCGACCGCGGCGGTGAGGCCGATTGCCACGGTCCCGGCGAGCGCGGCGGTGCGCCAGGTCGAGGGCAGGGTGCGAAGCTTCGTCCATTCGCCTTTGAGGTACCGGTTGATCTTGGTGGCCGGTCCCGCGGGCAGTGGGGTCGTGTGGGTCGTGGTGCTCATGTCAGGCTCCTTTGACGCTGGCGAGTTCGCCGGCGTGGTAGTCGGTTGCATCTCGGGTCAGTTCGAAGAACGCCTGCTCCAGCGACGCTCGAGCGGCTACGAGCTCGAACAGGGTGATGTCGTGGGCGCTCGCGACGCCGCCGATCGCCAGGCAGTCAAGGCCGGTTACCAGCAGGGCACCGTCAGGGGAGCGCTCGACCGCGCCGCCGCGCTGGGTCAGGGCGTCGGCCAAGTCGGTCTGCTCCAGGGCACGGACGCGGACGCTC
Source organism: uncultured Solirubrobacterales bacterium (assembly GCA_963764545.1). Classification (GTDB taxonomy): domain Bacteria; phylum Actinomycetota; class Thermoleophilia; order Solirubrobacterales; family Solirubrobacteraceae; genus Palsa-465. The sequence continues at coordinate 158,923 of CAVXSX010000001.1, forward strand.
GCGGCCGCGTTTTCGTTGATGAATTCCTCGGTGGAGGCGTCGGCGATGATGCGACCCTGGGCGATGACGAGCAGGTGATCGGCGGTCTGGGCCATCTCACTCATGAGGTGGCTCGAGAGGAACACCGTGCGCCCCTCTGCGGCTAGGCTCTTCATCAGGTTGCGGATCCAGACGATGCCGTCAGGGTCAAGACCGTTGATCGGCTCATCGAAGATCAGGGTGTGGGGGTCACCGAGTAGCGCCGCGGCGATCCCGAGCCGCTGACTCATTCCGAGCGAGAAGGTCCCCACCCGCTGGCCCGCCACGTCGCCGAGCCCGACGAGGTCGAGCGCCTCGCCGACGCGGCGGCGGTCGATGCCGTTGCTGTCGGCCAGCCACGTGAGATGGTTGGCGGCGCTGCGGCCACCGACAATCGCCTTGGCGTCCAGCAGCGCTCCGACCGACCGGAGCGGGTCGTTCAGCTCGCGGTAGGCCGTGCCGTTGACCAGCACCGAGCCGGAGTTCGGGGCGTCCAGGCCCAGGATCATCCGCATCGTGGTTGACTTGCCCGCCCCGTTGGGGCCCAAGAAGCCGGTCACGCGTCCCGGCTCCACGACGAAGGAGACCTCGTCGACCGCCACCGTGTTTCCGTACCGCTTTGTCAGGTGCTGCGCTTCGATCATTGCTCTTCCTCTCCTCAACAGGCTTGGTGTTGGACGGAAGCCTGCGCTCGGGTCCTGAGGTGGGGCTGATGCGGCGCTGAGGTGGCCCGAGGCTGCGGCGCAGGCCAGAGCCGTCAAAGATTTCGTCTGGCGCCCAATCAGGGGCGTACGGTTGCTGATGTGGAGGTGCGGCTATTCGGGGAGCTTGAAGCGGTGCAAGAGGGCGTGGCGGTGCCGGTCCGCGGCGCCAAACAACGCGCGCTGCTGGCCTTGCTGGCGCTGCAGCGTGGCAAGCCGCTCAGCGCCGACCGCCTGATCGACCATCTCTGGGGTGACGGGGCAGTGGCGAACCCGGCGAACGCGTTGCAGGCTCAGATCGGCCAGCTGCGCCGCAGCCTGGGAGCGGCGGCGATCGTCACCTCCGAAGCCGGCTATGCGCTTGGGGTCGGTCCCGACGATGTGGATCTCGTTCGCTTCGAGCAGCTCGTCGCCACCGGGCGGCGGCTGGTGGAGGAGGACGAGGTGGCGTTGGCGTCAGCTGCGCTGGGGGAGGCGCTGGCGCTGCGGCGAGGAGAGCCGCTGGCCGAGTTCGCCTATGCCGGCTTCGCGGACGTCGAACGGGCGCATCTGGACGAGTTGACCTTGGTGGCGACCGAGGCCCGCGCCGGAGCGGATCTGGTGTTGGGGCTCCATGGGGAGCTCGTCGGGGAACTGGAGGCGCTCTGTCGCGAACATCCGCTACGCGAGCGGCTGTGGGAGCTGCTCATCCTCGCGCTTTACAGGGCCGGGCGCCAAGCCGAAGCCCTACGCGCCTATACCGAAGCCCGGGACCGGTTGGTCGACGAGCTAGGCATCGAACCCGGTCCCGCGTTGCGAGAACTGCAGGGCCGAGTCCTAGCCCAGGATCCCGCGCTCACGCCTGACCGCTCGGGGCCGCCGCGGGCGGCTACAGGGCCGACGGCGACCGGCAACCTGCGGGCGCAGCTGAGCAGCTTCATTGGCCGCGATGCAGAGCTGGAACAGCTGCGCGAGGCGGTGCGCTCGAGTCGGCTCGTCACACTGATCGGCCCTGGCGGGGCCGGCAAGACCCGCTTAGCTATGGAGGCAGCCGCCGCGCTTCGCGAAGAGCACCGAGACGGCGCCTGGTTCGTGGAACTGGCTGGCGTCGCGGAGCCCGATGGAGTGGCGCCGGCCGCAGCCGTCGCGCTCGGAGCGAGCGCGGCCGCCGTCCCTGGTCGTCAGCCTGCCGGTTCGACGCTGGAGCTCATCGTTCGCCACCTGGCCGGCCGATCAATGGTTCTCGTCATCGACAACTGCGAACACGTCATCGCTCAGGCGGCGATCCTGGCCGACATCCTGGTCGGATCGGTGCCCGCGCTTCGGTTGATCGCGACGAGCCGCGAACCGCTCGGCGTTCCCGGCGAAGTCCTGGTGGCGGTGGGCGGTTTGGTCCCGCCGGCCGCCGTCGAACTGTTCGTCGATCGCGCTCGAGCGGTAAGGCCCGGATTTGTCGTGGACGATCGGAACCGCGTGGTCATCGAGGACATCTGTCGCCGATTGGACGGCCTTCCGCTGGCGGTCGAGCTCGCGGCCGCCCGACTTCGTGCGTTGACGCTGGCAACTGTTGCCGAGCGCCTCGGCGACCGTTTTCGGCTCCTCACCGGAGGGGCCCGCACGGCCCTGCCGCGCCAGCAGACGCTGCGAGCGGTGGTGGAGTGGAGCTACGACCTGCTCTTCGAGGACGAACGCCGCGTGTTCGCCCGGCTTGCGGTGTTCTCGGGCGGCTGCGAGCTGGCTGCGGCTGAGGCGGTCTGCGGCGATGACGAGGTCCCTGCCGGCGAGATCCTGGATGTGGCCAGCCGGCTGGTCGACAAGTCTCTGGTCACCGCCGGCGATGCCGGCGGCGAAACCCGCTTCACGCAACTCCAGACGCTGTGGCAGTACGGCCGGGAACGACTCGACGAATCCGGCGAGGTCAACGCCATCCGCGCGCGCCATGGCGCCTATTACCGGCAGATGGCGCAGGAGGCGCACGAGGGTCTGCGAGGCGCCGGTGGTCCGATGTGGCGCGATCGGCTCACCGCGGAGGCGGGCAACCTGCGGGCCGCGCTGGACTGGTTCATCGCCGCCGGCGATGCTGACGCGGCGCTGACACTGGCGTCGGGGATGGCCTGGCTGTGGTGGATCACCACCGACTTCGCGGAAGGAGCGCGCTGGCTCGGTGACGCCCTCGACGCGAACGGCCCCCGTCGTGCCGAGCTGGCCGCGATCGCGCACGCCTGGCACGGCTACTGCGTCGGAATGTCGTGCGACGTAGCGGCCGGCGTCGTTGAATGCGAGGAGGCCGTGGCGAACCTGAGGGCCGGCGAGGACCGGGGTGGCCTGGCGGAGGCGCTGGTGCTGTGTGCGACGGTGCTGGTGCGTGCGCACAAGTTCGAACGATCACTCGAACTGCTGCACGAGGCTCGTGATCTGCTGGAACCGGCTGGCCAAGGCTGGCTGCTCGCCTCGCACGACCTGATCGTCGCCTGGAACCTGGCGTCGCTGGGGCGCCTGGAGGACGCGGAGCCGGCCGCGCGTTCCAGTCTCGAACGGTTCGACGCCGAGGGAGAGGTCCTGTTGGTGGTCTCTCCGTTGAACGCGCTCGCCGGCATCGCCGAGGCCCGCGGGGATCTCGACGAGGCCTCGGTCGCCTACGAAGCGCTCCTGGATCGATGCAGCGCGACCGGGCAGCGCCTCTACCTGCCGTTCGGCCTTGTCGCTCTCGCCGGACTGCGGGCCAGGCAGGGAGACGATGTGCTGGCCGACCACCTCTACGACGACGCGATCGGATGCTCCTTCAACCCATGGCTATCCGCCGACGCGATGGTCGGTCAGGCGGCGGTCGCCCGCCGCCTCGGCGACCTCACGCGATCGCGCGCGCTGCTCGATGCGGCAGACCGTCATTACCGAGAGGCGGGCCTTCCCGAGGGCCAGCCCCTTGTGCTCGCCGGCTTGGCATGGTGGGCGCTCGCCGCCGGCCGCCCACACGACGCCACCATCTTCGCGGCCAACGCTGCCCGAGCTGCCTCCACCGACGGGGCGATTCCCATTCGCGGTGCCGCCCGTCCGCAACTCGCCGACGCCGCCCAAGCCGCCTCCGCCAGTGGGGATCCGGCAACTCAAATGCTCGCCGATACCGCCGTATCCGCAGCCACGGCGACCGCCGACCCCACGCCTCCCAACATCAAAGCGTTCCTCGCGCTCGCCCAGCAACGCACCTCAAGTCCGGCCTACCGATCCCTCACCGACCTGCCGGACGTCGCCGCGCTCGCCAACCGCCTCGCGCCGGACGACACACTGAACCGTTCAGCGACCCGCGGCGAAGCGCCGCTGACACCATGGACGAGCACCCGACGTCTAAGCCCTGGCAGCCGCGCTGGTCGCCCTCAGCATCACCTCAGCGCCACCTCAGGCCACGCGAGCAAGCTGGCGATCATGAAACGAACGCCCGACCAGCCCCGCAGCCACCGCGACCCCCCGGCCGATAACGGGCCAGCGGTCGAGGACCACGGCCGCGTGGTGACCACAAACCGGCGGGCGGCCGCGTTCTACCGCCAAGCGCAGCGAGCCGTCGACGCACGGCAGGCGACGGCGACACTGCTCCTCGCGGTCGATGCCGACCCGACATTCGCCGTGGCGATCGCCGATCTCGACGCCATCACGGGAACCGCCTGCGAAGGTGCGAGTCGCCGTCAGATGAACTGGGAACGCCACCACATCGAGGTCGTCCGCACCGCCGCCTCGGGCAATGCCAGGCGAGCGACTGACCTGCTCCGCGAACACCTCGCCAGTGTCGGTTGCGACCCTCTCGCCGTCCGCATCGCCGCACAGCTCCAACCCGCCGGGCAGAACGACGACTTCGAGGATCTCGTCCGCCGACTCCCCGGCTGTCACGCAATCCCGTCGGCGGGAGGTCTCAGTTGCCGCTGACGGGGTCACGTGGAACTCGGCCGCGAGGCGGCTGGGTGCGCCCTTCCTCCGCTCCCCGGAGCGCGGCGCCCATTCGCTGGTGTGGCTCGCCCTATCCGACGACGCCGCTGCCCTCAACGGGAACTGCATCGAAGACGCACAGGCGGTCGCCAGCGACCAGGCCCAGGACGACAACCTCGCACGAAGCCTGTGGGAACACAGCGCCCAGCTCGTCAGCATGCCGGCCGACACGCACGCCTAACACCCCGCCAGAGACCCCGTCCTGTGATCTCTCGGGCAGGCATCCGGGCCAGACCCTCCAGAATCCCCGTCTGCGCGGTGAGCGGGGCGGTCGCCCGATCGAGCAGGAGCCGGGAGCCGCTGGGCGCGCTCGTGGACGAATGGGAGGTCCCGGGAGTGTCCTAGGAACTGTGTAGGCATGAGCGAAAGAGACGTTCATGCCTTCAACCAAAGAGAAGTATTCCTCTGAGCGAGCGAGGGTCTCTAGCCGTCCTGGCGCCGGCGAGCCGCTAGGCGAGCCGGCGCCCCCGGCTGGGATCCTTGAGCGCGCGCCGGATGACCTTGGACGCCAGCTGCCGGACGACGTCGTTGACGAGCTGTTGGCGGGCGCGAGGACCGAGGAGGAGATCGTCGGGCCCGGCGGCCTTCTGTCCCAGTTGACCAAGCGGCTGGTGGAGCGCGCGCTCGAGGTCGAGCTGACCGACCATCTCGGCTATGAGCCGCATCGGGAACCGCCCGGTGGCGCCGGGAACACTCGCAACGGTCGCTCACAGCCCAAGACGCTCAACACCGACCACGGACCGGTGGAGATCCGAACCCCGCGCGATCGGGACGGGAGCTTTGAGCCCAAGCTCGTTCGCAAGCGCCAGCGGCTCTTTGAGGGGTTCGACGAGAAGATCTTGGCGCTCTACAGCCGGGGGATGTCGACGCGGGATATCGAGGCGCATCTGGCCGAGCTCTACGGCGTCGCGGTGGGCCGTGATCTGATTAGCCGGGTCACCGAGGGCGTGATGGATGACGTGCGCGAGTGGCAGTCCCGCCCGCTCGAGGACGTCTATCCGGTTCTGTTCTTGGACTGCATGATGGTCAAGATCCGCGACGGCGGCACCATGCAGCGCCGCGCTTGCTACCTAGCGCTCGCGATCAGGATGGATGGCGAGCGCGACGTGCTCGGCATGTGGTTCCAAGAATCGGAGGGCGCCAAGTTCTGGATGCAGGTGCTGACCGAGCTCAAAGACCGCGGGGTTCAAGACATCCTGATCTGCTGCGTGGACGGCCTCGCTGGCTTCCCCGAGGCGATCGAGACCGTCTTCCCGAAGACCGTCGTGCAAACGTGCATCGTGCACTATGCCGACCTGCTTGTTATGCCGACTCGATTGGCTGAATCCTCTGGTGGTGGGCGGATCTGGCCGGTGGTGGTCGGCATAATCAGAGCGCTTCGAGGAAGGCGAGGAGGGTGTCGGGGGGTCGGTAGCGGCCGGGTTTGGCGTCGGGGGGCTTGGTTCTCGCCAGTGCTCGCTCTTTGAGCGCGAGGTCGGCGTGCAGGTAGATCTGGGTGGTGTCGACCTGTTCGTGCCCGAGCCACAGGGCGATCACGGTGGTGTCGACGCCGGCGTGTAGGAGTTGCATCGCGGCGGTGTGTCGGAGCGTGTGGAGCGTGACCCTCTTGTCGCGGAGACTCGGGCAGTGGCGCCGCGCTATGTCCAGGTGTTTGGCGAGTCGGCGCTCGAGCCCGTCGCGGCTGAGCCGTCCGCCGCGAGATGTGGGGAACAATGGACTGTCGGGTTCCCCAGCGCGTTCGGCGAGCCAGACGCGCAGGACGGCGACGGTGGTGGTTGTCAGCGGTGTGACCCTTTGCTTTCGGCCCTTCCCCCGACAGCTGACGTGCGCGCCGGTAGCGAGGTGAACGTCACCGCAGTTGAGCCCGGCCAGCTCGGAGGCACGGAGCCCGGTCTGGATCGCCGTGAGCAGCAGCGCGTGGTCGCGCCTGCCGGTCCAGGTGGAGCGGTCGGGCGCTGCGAGCAGGGCGTCGATCTCGCTCGGATCCAGGAACGTGACGAGTGCGCGATCCGATCGTTTTGGAGGGATCGCGAGCACGCGCTGGATGTCCTCGGCGTGCTCGGGGTGCCGGAGTGCCGCGTAGCGGTATAGCGAGTGGATCGCCGCGAGGCGGGCGTTGCGGGTCTTGACGCTGTTGCCGCGCTCGGTTTCCAGGTGGGTCAGGAACGCGGCGATCAGTCCGGCGTTGAGGTCGGCGAGGTCAAGCTGGCTGGGCTGGCGGCGGAGCTGTTTGGCGGCGAAGGCGATCAGGAGTCTGAGCGTGTCGCGGTAGGCGGCGATCGTGTTCGGGCTGGCGCGCCGCTGCTCGATCAGCCGGTCGGTGAAGAACGCCTGCATGGTTGGCGCGAGCGCGCTCACGACACATCACCCTTGGAGCGCTCGAGGCGTTCAGCCGCAAGCCCGAGCAGCTCGGGCGCCGCGGTCAGATACCAGTAGGTGCTCTTGGGATGGACATGCCCGAGATAGGTAGAGAGCAGCGGCAGCCGCGGCTGAACCTCCAAGCCCTCCCGGTACCAGCCGAGCAGGGTGCGCACCGCAAAGGTATGGCGGACGTCGTGAATCCTGGGACGGCAGGCCGCCGAGCGCGCGACGAACCCCGCGCGGCGCCGGAGCTCGCGGAAGGTCGAGTGCACGTTGGTATAGAGCAGCCTCGTCCCGGCCGGGGAGATCAGCGCCGCGTCGGTGACCGGCTCCGGGCACAGACGATCGCGCCGCCGCACATATGAGCGCAGCGCATCTATGGTCGAGGCGTGCACCGGCAGCTCCCGTGACTTGCCGAACTTCGTGTCGCGCACAGTCAGCACTCCGTGACGCAGGTCGAGGTCATCGCGATCGAGCCGGATCGCTTCGCCGACGCGCATGCCAGTGACCGACAGCAGCCCGATCAGCGTCCGGTAGGTCGCCTGGCGCAGCTCGCCGTGCAGCGCGCTGGTCGCGGCCATCAGCGCGAGGATCTCCTCCTGCGAGTACAGGTACGGGCTCGCCCTGTGGGCCCGGCTGGGCAGAAGGTCCGCCGGCGGCACCTGATGCGCATCGTCGAGCGCGTGCAGGTACTTGGCGAAGCCTCTGAGGACAGAGAGGCGGAACGCCCACCAATGACCGTCCTTGCCGACGGCGGGCAGCGTCGCCCAGGCAACCGCGTTCTCGATCGTGACCAGCTCGGCGCCGAGCTCGTTCAGGTACTCCAGGTACTGCAGCAACAGCTTCTCGGCCCGCTCGAGCTTGTATCCCAGCGCGCGGCGGATCCTCAGGTAATCGGCGAGCTTGTCGTGGAGCGGGCTCACGACGCGCCTCCTGGCCACGGCAGCGCCAGCTCCCGGAGGCGATCCCGGTCGACCTTCGCGTAGATCGTGGTGGTCAGCTCGGTGCGGTGACGCAAAAGCTGGCCGATCTCCGCAAGCGGCGCGCCACGTCGCAACAGCTCGCTCGCGGCCGTGTGCCTCAGCCGGTGGGGCGCCACCTCACCCAACCCCGCGCGCCGGCCGGCAGCAACAACAACCTGGGTGACGCCCGCCGGCGTCAATGCCGCGCGCGGCGCCCGCACCCGCATGAACACCGCCCGCGTCTCAGCATCACGCGGACGGCCATCACGCAGATACCCAGCCAGTGCCTCGCCGACATCGGCAGGCAACGGCAGCCGCTCAACCCGTGGCCCCTTGCCGCGCACCAGTAGCTCGCCAGCGCGCCAATCGACGTCATCCAGCCCAAGCGCGGCGACCTCGCCGCGACGCATCCCCAACCGCACCAACAACAACAGGATCGCCAGATCACGACGGCCGTTCGCGGTGTCGGTGTCGCAGCTCTCAAGCAGCCCCCGGACCTGGTCTGCAGCGAGCCCGCGCGGCAAGCCCTGAAGCCGCCAGAACGCCACCGACGGCACCACCGGCGCCAACGGCCTGTCGATCAACCCCTCGACATGCAAGAACCGAAGCAGCGACCGCAGCGCCGTCACCATCAGCTTCGCCGAGCGCCGCGGCCTGCGCTGGCAGTCCGCCAGCACGAACCCGAGCACGTCCTGCGGCGTCAGCCCAACGAGATCGACCTCACCATCCCCACGCGCGCGCGAGGAAACGAACGAGCGAACACAATCGAGATAGCCGCGTGCGGTGCCAGCCGTCAGACCACGCTCAACCAGCAGATACTCGCGATAGCGATCGAGCAACAGCTCCGCGCTCGACAGCGCCGGCTCAACCGCCGCCGGGACGACACCCCGCCCGCGAAGGTAACCGAGCAGCGGCACGAGCCCGTCAGCGATCCGCAGGCTCCTCACCACAGCCAGGTCATTCGCTCGGAACCGCTCCAACTCCGCCTCACGCAGCTCGCCCGGATCGATTCCCTCCCGCTCAAGCCACCCGCTCAGGTGCGCCAACAGCCGCAGCTGCACCGCCGCCGCGTTCGGCCGATACCCCGACTCCACAAGCCCAGCCACGAACCCGGCGGCATACCGCTCAAGCGGCCCGGCCACCCGAACCCGCGAAGGATCACCCATTGATCGCCTCCTCTTGATAGTGAAGGCGCGAGCGTCCGTCAACGACGCTGGATTATGCCGACAGCACGACCACTGATCTCGCTATTTGCAGCCACTCTCGCGTCCGAGTCGGCATAACGAGCAGGTCGGCATAGTGCACGTTATGCCGACGTCGGCATAAGGTCCACCTCATCCGGACCTCGCTCAGGTACGTCCCCCGCCGCGACTACGACGCCGTGACCAAGGACCTCCGCGCGATCTACATCGCGATCGACGCAGACCGCGCGCTGCACGCCCTGGACGCGTTCGAGGCTAAATGGGGTCAGAAGCTCCCGCCCGTCGTCAAGGCCTGGCGCGACGCCTGGGAGTACGTGATCCCGTTCCTGGCCTTCCCGCCCGAGGTCCGCCGGGTGATCTACACGACAAATGCCATAGAGGCGCTCAACCGGCAACTCCGAAAGGCGGTCAAGACCAAGGGCCACTTCCCCACCGAGGACGCGGCCCGCAAACTCATCTACCTCGCCATCCACAACGCCGTCCCGCAATGGACCCGAACCCGGGGGTGGACGAAAGCGCTCCTGGCCTTCAAAATCCACTTCGGAGACCGGCTACCCGACTAAACCGCCTACACAGTTAGTCGGACACCCTCGCCGTCCCCGGTCCGGACGCTCAAGACGCGCTTTGGGTCAGCACGCGCCCACGCGCTGCTTACCGGACGGCCGAGGGCCGTTACGGTTGGTGGGGCGAGTCGGGTGTGACTGTCAAGGCTGCGAGGAGGCGGGCGCGTTGCGGGCCGGTTCCGCCTTGGGCGACCAGCCACGCGAGTCCGTCGCGACGGGCGGTGACGTCGTGGTCTGTTACCTGCTGGATTCCAGCGGGCGCTCCGAATTGCGGTTGGCCGACCAAGGAGATGGCAAAGGGCGTGGCGTGGCCGCTGAAGTCGCCGACGCCGGCGCCCTCCGGGAAGCCAATTGTTCCCAGTCCGCGTGCGCCGAGAAGACCGGGCTGACCGGGGACGCGCGTGAGCTCGGGCAGCGGCGGCGCCGGTTGATCGGGATCGCTGGCGTTGAGCAATACCGCCACAGCCAGCGTGGTTGCGTCGATACGGAACGTGGCGTTCGCGCACGCGAGGAACGAGCCGCGCTGGCGCCGTGGCCAGGGGGCGACCGTCGAGACCGTCTCAGCGAGCGGCGCGATGCCGGAGCTCGACCGCTCGCGGATCGCGCAGGGCACGGCACCGGCGTCGCTCGGGTTGATCGCGCGCGTGGGAAGGTGCTCCACGGCGTTTGCTCGGGTGATGGCCGGTTGCGGAATGGCGTGTCCGCTGCGGTCAAGAAGAACGTCCGACGGAATCTGGGTGGACGGTCGCCCGAGCACGAAGGCGATGTACGCGCGCATCCAGGAAGGCAGGTGCGCGCTGGCGATCGGGATGATGGTGGTGCCGTTGAACAGCCGGATCGCAGCCACGCGGCTGGTCACAAACCCGAAGTCATAGACACCGCCAGGGCCACCGGTTGGGCCACCGCCGGCGATCATCGGAGCACCGGAAGCCTCGTTCGGCCCACATCCGTAGTCGGCGAAGGAACGATCTTGACTGGCCTGGAACTCGACGCTGGCGCACCAGCCGCTCCACCCGACCGCCAGATACGGGAAAGCGCGCGCCTGGTAGTTGGCCGCGGGCACCCCGAAGATTCCCTGCACGCCTCGGATGGTGCCCTGCAAGGGGCGTGAGCGCGACTGCACCAGCACGGCGGCCGTCGCAGATCCCGCCACCAGCAAAGCGCCGACCAGCCCGATCCAAGCACGACGGCGACGTGCGCTCGCGAACAGCGATCTTCGCGACGTAAGCCGACGTGTCGCCTCGGGAGCTGAAGCTCGCCCGGCGTGCCGGTGCACGGCATCGATGAGCTCCTCTTCCAGCTGTTCCAGAAACCCGGTCACGATGATCCTCCAATGGCTAGGCGCGCGAGCGCGAGCGCGCGGCTGACCCGCTTGCGGACCACGGCCTCCGAACACTCAAGCTCCTGCGCGATCTCTGCGTATGTGCGCTCTTCGACGATCCGCGACTGAAGCAGCTCGAGCTGCTCGCGGTCTAATACTTCCTGGAGGCGCGCCGCCACGTCCTCTGCCTCCGCCAGCCGCTCGATCCGCCGCACGTCCTCGTCGCCGATCTCAAGGCGCTCCAGCGCGAGACGCACCCGTGCCGAGTCCTGCACCCGCCCGCGGCGGACACTGTCGATCAGCTTGTTATGCGCGACTCGGACCAGCCACGCAACCGGATCCTCGGGCAGAGCGCCGTCAGGATCCAGCAACGCCGCGAGTGCGGCGGCGAACGTCTCCGCCAGCAGGTCTGCCGCAACCTCCGCGCTGCGTACGCGCTGGCGGACAAACCTCAACACAAGCCCCCGATGGCGGCGGTAGAACTCCGCGAACGCGAGGCCGTCACCCTCACGGGTGGCAGCAAGTAACGCCCTGTCGTCCCGCCGATCTGTCGCCATCACAAGTATTTGACGCAGCCCCCGCAGACTTGTGACCAAACCTACCCCGCCGACCCGACGTCGCCACGACCCGCACGCCCCCGGTGAGAGTGTTGCTGGTTCGTGAAAGCAGGTCCATTCGACTATGGGCTGGCGTGGCGCGTGAACCAGTCCACGGTCAGGTTGGCCACCGTGTCAGGGTGTTCGAGGTGTGGGAAGTGGCCGCACGCGGTGAGAACCTCGCGTTCGTATGGTCCGTTGAATGCGTGCTCGGCGCCGATGGCCATGCTTGCGTCGATGCACCCGTCTTGATCGCTGAGCCAGGCCGGGTTTCGCGGAGGCTTCGAATCGAGGACGATCTGTCCTCGGGACAGGAGACCCTCCGCGGATGTCACGACCTCGGAAGTACCCAGATGAGCTGATCCAGCGCGGTGTGCGGCTGGCGTTGGAGTCCGGCCGGCCGATCGCGCATGTCGCGCGCGATATCGGGCTGCCGGCGGAGACGTTGCGCAAGCGTGTGCGCCAGGTCGAGGCCGATCAGGGCCTGCGGCCTGATTTGCCCACGAGCGAGGAGCGCGAGGAGATCAAGCAGCTGCGCAAGGAGAACTTCGAGCTGCGCCGCGCGAACGAGATCCTCAAGGCTGCCTCGGTGTTTTTTGCGACCGAGCTCGACGCGGACCGACCGAGGTGAGCGCGTTCATTGATGAGTATCGCGAGCGCTTCGGCGTCGAGCCGATCTGCCGGGTCCTGGACGTGTCGGCGTCCGCCTATTACCAGCGCAAGCAGGCGTCGCTGTCGGCTCTTCGGCGCGAGGACGAGCGGCTGCTTGTGGTGATCCGCACCACGCACGAGAAGAACTACGAGGCCTACGGCTATCGCCGCACCTGGAAGGCGCTGCTCAGAGCCGGCGAGCGGGTTCCCCGTTGCCAGGTGCAACGGCTGATGCGTTCGCACGGGATCCGGGGCGCCAAGCGCCGCGGGAAGCCGTGGCGGACGACCAGGCCTGACCCGAATGCTGTCCGGCGCCCCGATCTCGTGCAGCGCAACTTCACCGCCGGCGAGCCGAACCGGCTGTGGGTCGGCGATCTGTCGTATCGGCGCTGCTGGGAGGGCGTCGTTTACTTCGCGTTCGTGATCGACGTGTTCAGCCGCCGGGTGGTCGGCTGGCAGCTCGCGAGCCACATGCGCACCGATCTGGTGCTCGACGCGCTGCGGATGGCGCTCGGTACCCGTGAGCACGGCGCGGACTTCCGGCTGGTCGCACACTCAGACAGGGGCAGTCAATACACCTCGGCTGACTACACCCAGGTCCTGGACGACCACCACGTGCTCGCGTCCGTCGGCTCGGTCGGCGATGCCTACGACAACGCGCTCGCCGAATCGTTCGTCGACAGCTTCAAGACCGAGCTGATCGCCGACCGCGTCTGGCGCACCAGAGCGCAGCTCGAGCTCGCCATCGTCGAGTACATCAGCTGGTTCAACCACGACCGCATCCACGAAGCCCTCGGCGACATCCCACCCGTCGAGTTCGAAACGACTCTCTCCGCCAGGCGGACCGAGACAGTCGCTCAATGAACAACAATCACAACCTACAAACCCAGTCTCCGCGGAACCCGGTCCGGCTCACGCCGCCGATGAACAGTGTGGGAGACTCGATCGGGCGCCGGGCGTCTGCGCGCAGGTCGGCGGTGGCGGGATCGTGCAGGCGCGTGTCAAACATCGCACGGTAGTAGTTGAGCGGGCCGGACGTCCCGCCGCGGCGTATTGACTCGATGACCGCCTCGAGATGCTCGCTGGGAGGGGTCCATTCGGGTGACCATTCCTGCCACAGGCGTCGGAGGAACGCGAAGTCGTTCGCCGCGAGAAGGTGGTCGGAAAACTCGGGTATTTGAAAGAGCCATTCGTAGAACGATCGGCGTAGCTGGTCGAAGCTGGCCAGTCGGTTGGGCCCGAGCGCGCTGTCGTGCGGGGTGGCCATGGCGACGATCGCGGAGATCTCTGATGGTCGCGCGGCAGCGAGGCCGTAAGCGACGTCCGCGCCCCAGTCGTGTCCCACCACGAACGGTCGTTCGAGGTCGAGCTCTCGCATCACCGCGAGCGCGTCTGCGATGAGTGACCCGATGTCGTAGTAGTCCGCGGCTGTGCTTGGCCAGTAGCCGCGTGACCACGGGATCACGCAGCGATAGCCGCGGTCGCCGAGGAGTTCGGCCAGTGGCAGGAACGTCGTGGCGATGTCGGGGAACCCATGCAGCATCAAAACGGGCGGTCCCGCGCCAAGGTCAGCCCACGCCAAGTTGACCGCTCCAACCGACAGCTGCCGCGTTGTCGGACCACTCATCCAACACCTCCTCCACGTCGATCGAGCACGGAAAAAGCCTAGTCCGCGCACGCCGCTCCCAGCTGACAACAAGCCGCTGCTTGTCGCCGGTCGGGGACGCTCGGCCGGTACGCTGGACTTGTGCCATCGCGGGGTCTTGACCCTGCGTGTTCGGGCGCGAGGCGTCTAGCGGGAGACGTGCGTGCCTCAGCGAGGGCGCTGACTGATCAAACGCTCGGCTTTGTTCGAAGGAGGAGGAGACACTGATCGGCTGCAAAATCAGCAAGGTTGCCGGCCAACTGGACGCCAGCTTGTCGCGGATGGCGGCGAGCTGCTCAGTCTCCGAGTCATCTCTGCCCAGATTAGGACTCGACACCCGGGACCAGCTTCCGCTTCGTTGCCTGAGCAGCCATGAACTCGAGACGGCTCCTTGAGCGCGAACCGGCAGCGCCGTCGGCCACCGCCGAGACCTGCTCTGCGACTGTCACGGGCATTCCGGATCCCGCGCCGACAGTCCCCCAATGCGCGGATGTGCGGGAATCAACGCGGCCGCGACGGGGGGGGTCGGCCCGGCCGTCTCCTTTCTGGCGAGAAGGGGGGACCCGACCCGCATGCGTGGCACTCCCGCTTTCGTGTGGCTCGGTGACTCTGCCGGCGCTCGCGTTTAGCCGCTGACTGGCTGGCTTACGACCTTGTCTGGTCGGGTGTGGTCCTCCGCGTGGGCGAGGACGACTTCGGCGGCATCGGCTGGTGTTACATCCGGATACAGCGTTCTGATCGCGAGGATGGCGGCTGCGCCGCCGATGTAGGCGCCGACGGCGGCGGGCGCGGTTGAGATCCGTCGGGTGCGGGCCAGCGAGAAGATCACGAGCAGAAGTCCGGCGGTGGCGATCGCCTCGGCTAGGAGGTGGGCGGGGGAGGCGCGGTGCTTGGTGGACATGCTGAGGGCGGCTTTGGCGAACATGGCGTTGGCGGCGATGGCGCCGAGGATGCAGCCGCTGATCTGCGCGGGCGTGTAGGCGAGCGCGTCGCGCGAGCTGATGCCGCCGAGGGTGGCGTCGGCGAGCGAGACGACCGGGTTGAGGTGACCGCCGGAGACTGGGCCGAACATGAGGATGATCGCGAACAGGCCTGCCGCGGTCGCGGCGGCGTTCTCGAACAGCTCAAGGCCGACGTCGTGGGGGGAGAGCTACTGGGCGGCGATGCCCGAGCCGATCACCAGGGCCGCGAGGAACGCGGCGCCGAGAAACTCGGCGAGCAGCCGCCTCGGCAGCGGTGGGGCCGCTGGGGTCACGTCGCCGTGACGAGCGCCTGGCAAGGATCTTTGCGCAGGCACTGACGGGTCTCACGCAGCGCGAGGGTGATGATGTGCGATCGGACGGTCGCGTTGTCGAAGCGGTGCAGGACGGCGTCGGCGCAGGCGCGGATCTCCTCCGGTGTCTGCTGGCCGTCGAACTCTCGGGCCAGCTCCGGGAGGAGCTGGGCGAGGCGTACCTGGTGGGCGGTGGGGTCGGTGCGGATCTCCTCCAGCCGCTCGTCGATGAGCGTCTGGACCCGGTCCTCGATCGCGTCGCGAATCGCGCGTACCTCCTCGATCGGGCGCCCCGCCGGATCGGGGATGGCCCACTCCTCGACGGCCGTGGGGACGTAGGGGCAGGCGTCGCCGCAGCCCATCGTCACCGCCCAGTCGACGTGGAGCTGCATCTCGCGGGTCAGCTTCTTCGGCTTGGGCCCCGAGAGGTCGATCCCGACCTCGTCCATCACCCGGACCACCTCGGGCCAGATCGCCCGCGCGGGCTGCGTGCCGGCGGACTCGGCGCGCACGTCCGATGGGGCGAGGCGCTCGAAGAACGCCTCGGCCATCTGCGAGCGACCTGCGTTGTGATTGCACACGAACAGCACGTACTTCACGGGTCCCTCCTCAGGTGGCGATCAGCAGCTTGTCGGCGTACTCGCCCGGCAGGCCGGCCTGGCGCACTTCGCGAGCGACGGCTTCGGCGTCGTAGGCCACGCGCTCGATCGCCACCTCGACGGTGTCGCCGCTCGGCCGGAAGGTCGCGAAGGCTGCGCGCGGGTCGCCGTCCTTGGGCTTGCCGACTGAGCCGCAGTTGACGAACAGCACGCCGCCGTACTCGTGGACCCACGGCTTGTGGGTGTGCCCGAACACTAGGACCCGCGCATCCTCGGCCCGAGCCAACCGCTCGTACAGCCTCGCCGGCTTGTCCTCGAACAGGTACTCGTTGACCTTCCGCGGCGAGCCATGCACCAGATGCACCGCGACGCCGCTGATCTCGAAGCGTAGGTCGAACGGGAGTTCGCGCATGAAGTCCTTGGCCGGCTGCTCGGTGTGGGCGAGGGTCCAGTCGACCGACTGCTGGCCGAGCTCGCGGTCGTGCTGGGTCACGTACGCGCAGCCGCAATCCTCCAGATCACGCGCAATCGCGTAGTCGTAGTTGCCGTAAATCGTCGGGATCGGTCGCTCCTGGATCAGCGCGCACACCTCGTTCGGGTGAGGTCCGTAGCCGACGAGATCCCCGCCGCAATAGACACGCTCGATCCCGAGCTCCTCGATCCGCTCAAGCGCGGCGCGCAGCGCCGGAAGATTGGCGTGGATGTCGGTGATCACCGCGATCCGATCCACAACCGGCAGTCTATCTATTGACAAACATAACTTCAATCGATATATGTAAATCGATGGCTATCGATATGGAGCTCACCCCCAAGACCAAGCGCCCCGCCGGCGAGCGCTGCTGCGAACCCGTGGTGTACCCCGACGTGGAGCGCGACCAAGCCGTGCGCATGGCCACGGTCGCCAAAGCGCTCGGCGATCCGGTGCGTCTCCAGCTCATCGACGTCCTGCGCAAGCACGCCGGCAAGGTGTGCGTGTGCGAGCTGGTGCCGCTATTCAACCTCTCCCAGCCCACGGTGTCGCACCACCTCAAGGTGCTGCGCCAGGCCGGGATCGTGGGCTCCGAGCGCGACGGCCTGTGGGCCTACTACTACGTGATCGGCGACGCACTCGAGGAGCTTTCGTCGTGGCTGCGCTGATGGCCAGGCCGAGGTCTTTGACGAGGCGCTCCGATCGTGACTCCGCTCCGCGGTCCCGTGCCCCAGTGGTGCTGATCGGCGCTGGCCAGTCCGGGCTTGCCGCAGCCCGTGCGCTGCAGGAGCGGGACGTGCCCGTCGTGGTGCTCGAGGCCGGCGATCGCCCGGCCGGCTCGTGGCCGCACTACTACGACAGCCTGCGCCTGTTCTCCCCGGCCGAGTTCAGCTCGATGCCCGGCCTGCCCTTCCCCGGCGATCCGAGCCGCTACCCCGCCCGTGACGAGGTCGTCGACTACCTCGAGCGATTTGCCGAAACCATTCCGGTCGAGATCCAGACGGCCACCCGCGTGCTCACCGTGCGCGAGGACGACGGTGAGTTCGCGGTCGTGACCGCCGACGGGCGGCAGCTCCGAGCCGCAGGCATCGTCGCGGCGAGCGGCTCATTCTCGAACCCCCATCGCCCCATCTTCCCCGGGCAGGGCAGCTTCACCGGCGAGTTGTTGCACGTCGCCGAGTACCGCAACCCGGCGCCCTATGCCGGCATGCGCGTCGTCGTCGTGGGCGCCGGCGATTCCGCGGCGCAAGTGGCAAACGAGCTTGCCCCGCTCGCGGAGGTCACGGTCGCCGCACGCCACCCGCTTCGCTTCATCCCCCAGCGGATCCGCGATCACGACGTGCACTACTGGCTGCGTGAGACCGGGTTTGACTCGCTTCCCGCCGCGTGGCTGAGCAAGCTCGCCGGCGGGAGTCTGATCACCGACAGCGTCGGCTTCCAGCAGACGCTCGCCGACGGTCTGGTCGACGTCCGCCCCATGTTCATCGCGCTCGACGGGGATGAGGTCGTGTGGAGCGAGCACGAGAGCGAGCGGGTCGATGCGATCATCCTCGCCACCGGCTACCGGCCGAGTCTCAGCTATCTGCGCGAACTCGGAGCACTTGAACAATCTGGCGCGCCGCTGCACGTCGGCGGGGTCTCGACCACCCACCTCGGGCTTGTGTACGTCGGTCTCGAGCACCAACGATCCTTTGCCTCCAACACGCTGCGGGGCGTCAGCGCCGACGCCGCCGCGGTAACCGCGCCGCTGGCGGCGTGGATCAACGACGCGCCGGCCGCCGTCGGGGTCACCTCGTTCGAACCCGCTGCATTGGCGGCGTAGAATCACCACTTCATCCAACGTTGTAAGGAGCTGTCCGCATGGCTGAACTGACCGACACGACCGACATCCGCGAGACCGTCCGCGAGCGCTACGCCAACGCGGCCAAGGCCGCGGCCACCGGCGCCTATCAGCAAGCCCAGGCGTTCGAGTCAGGCCCGGGATGCTGCGGTTCGGAATCCGGGGGTTGCGGTTACGGCTATGACACCGGCGTGTTCGGGTCGAGCCTGTATGACGAGGCCAGCCGCGAGGAGATTCCCGACGCGGCGGTCAGCGCGTCGCTCGGCTGCGGTGTGCCCACCGCAGTGGCGGACCTCCACGAGGGGGAGACCGTGCTCGACCTCGGCTCCGGCGCCGGCGCCGACGTGCTCATCTCCGCCCGCCGCGTCGGGCCGACCGGGAAGGCGATCGGGCTGGACATGACTGACGAGATGCTCGACCTCGCCCGCGCCAACGCCGCGCACGCGGGCGTGGACAACGTCGAGTTCGTCAAGGGCTACCTGGAGGACATGCCGCTCGCCGATGAGACCGTCGACGTCATCATCTCCAACTGCGTCATCAACCTTTCCGCCGACAAGCCGCGCGTCATCAACGAAGCAGCCCGAGTGCTTCGCCCCGGCGGCCGGTTCGCGGTCTCCGACGTGATCGCGGACCCCGACATGAACGAGGCGACGCGGGCGGACATGGCCGCGTGGACCGGGTGCATCGCCGGAGCCCTGACCGAAACCGAGTTCCGAGCGGCACTGCACGCGGCCGGGTTCGGACAGATCGAAATCCGCGAGACCCACCGGGTGCACCAGCACGCCGCCTCAGCCATCATCCGGGCTCAGAAGCCACCGAGCGACGCGTAGCGGGCGGGCTGAAGAGCGCCGGTGAGATGCATCCGCTCGCCCAGTTCGCCTCGCGCTTCCTCTCGCTATCGCTGGGCGTACTGCCGTGGCTGGCGGTCGGGATCGCGGCGGCCGTCATCGTGCAGACGGTCGTGCCGCAGCGGTGGGCGGCACGGCTGCTGGGAGGCCGCGCTGGACTCCCCCTCGCGATCGCGGCAGGCGCACTGATGCCCGGCTGCTCGCGCACGACGATGCCTTTGGCGATCGGCTTGCGCGGCGTCGGCGGCGCCAGGCTTGGGTCGCTGACGGCACTGGTGTTCGTTGCGCCACTGCTCAGCCCGATCACCGTGGCGTTGACATGGTCGCTACTCGGGTGGCGCATGACCGTCGCCCGCGTGATCTCAGCGCTCCTCGGAAGCGCAGCGCTCGGAGCGTTGATAAATCGCTACGAGGCGTGGTTCGAAGGCAACCAGCTGCCTCGCATCGCCGGCGCCAGCCCCGAACTGGATCAGTGCTGCGACGAGGACGCGTGCGCGAGCCGCGAGTCCTCTGCCTCGGCAGCGGTGTCGGTGCGGCTTGCGAGCAACGCCGCCCGGACCACATGTCGGGTGATTCCCTACTTCATCGCCGGCATGGCGCTCGCCGCGGCCGTGTCAACGCTGCTGCCCGAGAACGCGATTCCCAAGGCACTCGGCGGCGCCAGCGGCCCGTGGGTCTACCTATTCGCCGCGGTCGCGGGCGCGCCGCTCTACGTCTGCCAAGGCGAGGAGGTGCCGCTCACCTACGCCGTTCTCGCCAGCGGGGTCGCGGCCGGCCCGGCCCTCACGTTTCTCCTCGGCGCGGTCGGGATGTGCCTCCCGACCGTCGTGGTGTCCCGCGGCGTGCTCAGCGCCCGCGTCACCTATGTCTACGTCGCGTTTTGGATTACGTTCGTGATCCTCGCCGGCGCCGCCTTCCAAGCCCTCGGCGGCTGACACCGAGGGCACAGATCGGGATCCTCGTCCGCTGGATGACGGGTAATCGTCTATCCGGCTGGGTCGGTTGGTGCGCCACGGTTGAGCAGCAGTGCGAGCACCTCGCCGAGCAGCTCGTCCGAGACGGAGCCTGGGTCTGAGAGCTCCTCGGATGCCAGGCCGCCGGCCAGCGCGCGCAAATCATCCTGGTGTTCGCCGCGCTCGGGGTGATCACCGGCGTGTGGGTCGATAGACCGGTCATTGGGAACACCAAACGCCTCTATACCCGCCTTGATCCGTCGAGCCGCGTCTGCGGGAAGACGGCTACCGCCCGATATCTCGTTCCAGTACGAGTACTCGATGTAGCGAACACGCGCCAGTTCATCGGGTGCCAGCAGCGCTCTCACCCATAGGACGCAGGCAGGGAAAAACTCAAAGACCTCACGATCCTCGCCATAGCCGCGCGTCGCAGCCAGGACAACGCCCCGTGCCTTGCTCGCTTGCGGATCGGCGAGGTCCGGCCGCGTCAGGAGTTCGTCAGGCTGCGCCATCGCCGCCAGCTGATCGCGGACCGCAGGACCGAATCGCTCGCTTGAAAGTTCCCCCTGCAGAAAGGTCGCCACCATCTCTTCCTCGCTGCTGTCACGAAGCACACGCATGTCTGCAGGATGCCAACACCAGCCGCTGCGGCGGCCTCGCGCTGCGGTCCCGCTTTCCCGTCCAGACGCGCCTCCGGGCGCGCATCTCCGCAGCTTTGCTTTGCGCGGGCTGCAGGGCTACGGCCCTTATGTTCAGGCGCCTTGGAGCGCCGGGGCAAGCTCGTCGGCGCTGGCCTCGACGGTCTCGGGAACGGTCACGATGAGCCGCCCGTCGCGATTCAGGAGCTGGCGCGCGTTGATGACGGTCAGGCCGATGATTCGCTGGCTGCCCGGGGCGAAGCGAAGGACGTGGCCCTCGGGGGTTTCTTCGCCTTCGCCGGGCTGAGGCTGGCCGACGTGCAGGTACAGGACGTCACCGTCAGCGTCATAGTCGGCGTTGTCGAAGATCAGCGGCCCGATTCGAATGTTCACGGCTTCCATCGCCTGGGGTCCTTCCGGTTGGCCAGGGCGGTGATGATCCGCGCTGGCTGCTGCTCATAGCTTACGACCGCCATCAGCCAAGCGGCTTGGGCCGACGTCGCGCCGGTAGAACCGCGTTCGGGCGGGAAGCGCGTCCGGCTCGACGTGGTCGGGCTTGGCGACGTCTCCATTACGGCATCAAGACAATCGACGAGCTCGGGATGATCGCGAGCGATCTTCTGCTCCCAGATCCGGACGAGCAAGACGACCTCGTGGCCATCCGGATCGGCGACGGTCGCCGCGCGTCGTTCATCGATCGGCATTCGCTCAGGCGGCCGCACCACCCGGACATGCAGCGTCATGCGGCCGCTCGGTTCGAATAGCAGCGCACCTTCAACCCATCCACAAGGGAGGATTCATGGAATCCGTTCTGCTGGACGCCGCCGGCCACCGTCGCTCCTCGGCGACTATGCCTGGTTATCACCGTGGCCGGCCGCCACGCAACAAGGGCGAGCAGTACCCGGCCGATCCCCCGACGGTGGAGGAGATCGTCGCCGTCATGCGCACGGGGCTGAGGCCAGCGGTCCGAGCCGATCGTCCTCGTGCGGAGAATCAGCGAAGCGCTCGCCCTTCAGGAGAGCGATCTTGACGCCGGTCGCGGCGCTGTGCTCGTCCGGCGTGGGAAGGGCGGCAAGCGACGGGAGGTCGGGATGGATCGCTGGGCGTGGGAGCAACTCGCGCCGTGGCTCGAGATTCGCCGCGAGCTTCCGATCGGCGCCATGCTTTGCGTGATCCACGGACCGACTGCTGGGCGGCGCTGGGAGGCCTCAGCCGCCCGCAAAGCAGCTGCACCACGCAGCCGCGGCAGCAGGTGTCCGCCGACGATTCGCGCCGCACCAGCTCAGGCACGCTCACGCAATGGAGATGGCGCACGAAGGGGTGCCGCTCGTGGTCATCCAGCGCCAGCTCGGGCATGCCAACCTGGGCATCACCAGCATCTACCTGCAGGGCATCGACAGCAGCGAGATCATCAGCACCGTTCACGGACGGCCCTCGCCGACGATCTCCGCCAACGCTGGGCTGCAGATCAGGCGGTAGCGCATCAGCGGCGGGTCGCCCGGCGCCTGCCGACCGATCCGCCGCACCTTCGCCTGGCGATTTGCGAGACCAACTCCGCCCGCGCGACTCGGTCCTGCTTCCGTGGTACCACGGGTACTGCCGGGGCGCTCTGACCCAAAGGTCGTGGACGGCTGACGGCGTCGGGTGTTCGCATACCACGGGCTCATCGCGAAAGGCGTCGAACACCTCATGTGAGACGGCGACGCGGCCGGCGCCGTGCGCGTGCCGTCGCATCCGAGCAGTGGTCGATCGCCGATCGCTACTCGAACTGCCGGATTTACACGCCCTGTGTCAACCCGTGGGGTTTGAGTAGCGTCGGTCGGCTCGTCGTCAAGCGCTGCGCGCTCTGCCCTGCGGGCAGCCTGCGGTGACGGCGGCGCCGAGCCGTCGCTGGGTGGCGGTGAGGTCGGAGTCCGGGTGGACGCGCCTAGGCGGTGGTCGCATGCCCAGCGGAACTAGGCGTGTTTGGCTTTGCCGGATTCGACCTGGACGGGCGCCTGGCCGCCGTCGGCGGCGAGTTGCCGGTAGCCGGGGTAGCGATCGCGGCAGTCGCCGATCTCGGCGATCATCGTCGCAGCGCACAAAACGGAGTCGGGTGCGATGAACAGTGACCGGAACGTGCGATCGTCGGGGGCGACGGGCGTGCCTCTCGAACTCGCCGGTGCGGCCCTCGGCCCCATTACTCAGTCGGGCTGAGGACCTCGCGCACGGCCGGCACAGGAACCGCACTTCACGGCCGACGCGTCATGTCTATCGAGCCTGCGCGACGCTCGCCGCATCGAGGGCGTCGCCACCGTAGCGGACCACGATGCGGGCGTTGCGGCGCAGGTGCGTGGGCGCGATCAGCGTGGCGTCGCCCGTTCGTGGGTCGAGGAACGCTCGTGCGACCGTTCGGCCGTTGACGGTCAGCTTGACGAGGCCGATGGGGTGGCCGCGCCGTGCGCGGGCGCGCACGCTGATGACGGTGTCGGGGCCGCGGGCTCGCAGGCCGGTGATCTTCAGGGTCGTGGGCGTTCGGCGCAGGTTGGGGCAGCGCAGCGTGAGGTGAAGGTTGGTCACGGGCGGGGGCACGGGACGGCTTTTCGACGTCGCCGCGCCGACACAGCCGTGGCGAGTGGCGCTGACGCGATAGAAGCCCGGGAACACGTCCCACCCGAAGTGCCCATCGATGTCGGTCCGATCGGGATTCCGTCGGTTGGCCGGCGACATGAAGACGCTGCGGTTGGGGACGGCCCGGAACGGCCCGGTGGCGGTCGCGGAGCGCTCTAGGACGACCCGGGCGCCAGCGATGGGGACCCCGCGCGTCGTTGTGACCAGGCCGCTGGGATCGGTGTAAATCGGACCGTCGGCCGAGCAGCCGAGCTCCGCGGTGAAGACGTCGCACGGAGACGCGGGAGGGTAGGTCGGCGGGGACGAGCACGCATTCTCTACAGCTTCGTCGGCGTCGGACTCTGCTTTGGCGGTGCGGATCTCCTCGTCATGGGCCGCGTGCACCTGGTCCGCGAGGCGTATGATTTCCGCGCTGTTGCCGCCGTGGTAGGCGGCAAGCGCTTTCAGGGCCGCCTGCAAGGCCGCCAGGGCTACCTGGTGGTCGAAATTCGCGAAACCGACCGCGGCTGCGGCGTCGGTGCAGGCGTCAGCTGCGCTTGCGACGGGTCGCGCTCGTTGTGCGGTGGCGCTGCTCGCGGTCGCGCTGGTGCGCAGACCGACGATGTGCAGGGTCATCGCGCCATGGGCGAGCTTATTCAGACCCGGGCTCTGGGCGCTGACCTGGGTCGCAGCGGCGAGGCTCGTCCCACTGGTGAGCACGGGCTGGCCGAGCGGTGCGGCCAGCCCGCCGATGATGAAGTCAAAGCCGCCGGGGACCAGGCCGGGCAGGGCATCATCGACTACGGTGGCAGCTGACGGGTTGCCCGTCGTGGTCGTAGCTCTGAAGGTACGAGAGGGTCGATCCGAGCACGGTCTGGTCGGTGCCGGCGGTCGTGAGCTCGACGACGATCAGCGTCGCGACGCTGCTGTCCGGAGTGCCGTGGGCGGGCAGCGGTTTGATGGCCGGCAGGCTGATCTGAAACGGTGCGTTCCAGAAGATCGTCGGATTGCCGCCGTGCGAGCTTCCCAGCCCGCTGGTGATCCCGACCGCGGCCGGAAGCGGGACATTGTGGACGAGGACGGTGAGGGCGTCGGTCGTCTGGCCGGCGAGGACATCGGCGACACGCGAGCCCTCCGACAGCGTCGATCCGCTCGGGGGGTCGATCGTGACCTCGTAGCGCCCGGGCGCGAGGCCGCCCAGTCGGTAGTGGCCGCCGGCGTCGGTGAACAGACCCGCGCAGCCTGTGAGGTTCGAATCACAGATCTGCACTGCCGCGCCCGCGAGCGGCGGCTGGCCGGCCCGCGATCCATCATCGACGGTTCCGGTGATCGCGCCGGTGCTCACCCCGACGCCGCCGAGCGCCACGGTTTGCGGGCTGCCGGACGCGTCGTCGGCGAGCGCCAGCTCCGCCGAGCGCGCGCCCGCCGTCGCCGGCGTGAACACGACGGTCAGCACGCACGAGGCGCCCGCGGCGATCGTCTGCCCGCCGCATGAATCGCCGGTGATAGCGAAGTCGCCCGCCGCCGGCCCACTGACGGTCGCGCGCGCGGGGTGCAGCGCCGCGGAGCCCGTGTTCGAGACCGTCACGCTGAGCGGCGCGCTCGGCGTACCGACTCCGAGCGAACCGAAATCTAGGCTGCTGGCGCTGAGGGCAACCGCGGGGGCAGCCGCGTTCGTCACCACCACCGTCCGCGACGCCTGGGCGCTCGGACTGCCGACCGACGCCGCGCTCTGTCCGGTGTAGACCTCTCCCGACACCGACGTGCCGTCGCTGTCGGTCTCGGTCACCGTCGCCTGGTAGCTGCCAGGCACCGCGTACGCGTGCGTCGTCGTCGGCGACGATGTGCTCTCCGTCTGACCGTCGCCGAAGTTCCAGGCGTAGGACGCGATCGTGCCGAAGCGGACCGTTGAGGAGCTCGCATCGAACGCGGTCGCGACACCAGGTGACGCCGGGCCGACGGTGAACGCGGCCACCGGCGCCTGGTCGGGGGTGATGGCGATCCCGCGCGGCGTCGACCCCACGCCGGTGACGGGGGTCCCGGCGCTGCCGGTGGCAACGTCGATCGGGGTCACCGTACCGCCGGTGTCATTGGTCGCATACACGGTCCGGCTGTCGGGCGTCGCCGCGACCGCAAACGCGCCCCCAGTCATCGCGATCGCCGAGCCGCTGGTCAGGCCTGGCAGCGCGATCGGGGTGACGGAGCTCCCGTTCGCCGCGTAGGCGGCGGATCCGTCGGGCAGCACGGCGATCCCATGGACGCTACCGCCGATCGCGATCGGCGTCCCGACCACGCCGCTCGGCAGCGAGACCGGATAGACGTCCCCGTTACCCGAGTCCCCAACGAGCGCCAGCCGCCCGTCCGGGGTCACTCCGATCGAGAACGGATGGGGACCCAGGCCGGTGATCGGGGCCCCCAGGGCGCCGGTCGCCACCGTGATCGGAATGAGCTCCGCGGCGCCTCCCGTGTTCGCGTTCTCGGCCACATAGGCAGTCGCGCCGTCGGGAGCGAAGGCGACACCCTCGGGGTTTCCCCCCACCGACAGCGGCGTCCCGACGGTCGCCGGCGAGGTCGTCAGGTCGACCGGGAAGACCTTCCCGTCCTGTGGATCGGTGACGTACGCGAGCCGTCCGTTGGGTGAGACAGCGACGAAGTTTCCCGGGGAGCTCGGAATATCGATGGACGCCCGGGCAAACGCCGAGCCGCTCGACAGATCGACCGGGGTGACCTGGCCCGTGGCACCCGTCGCGCCGGCGTCGACGATGAGCCCCGTGTTTGCATCCGGTGTCAACGCCAGCCCCAAGCCGCCCGGTCCGTCGGTGGCAAACGCCGTCGCCGTGCCGGTACCCAGATCGATCTGTGCGGCGTCGCTCGACCCCAAGGAGGCATCGCTCACCAGCGCCTGCCACGTGCCAGCCCACGCCGCCGGCGCGAACGCCAGCACGCTCACGACCACGATCGCCGCAAGCGCCGTCCGCCCGCAAAACAGGCGCCGCATCAACGAGCACGCCCCAGCGCGCCGCCCTTCGGCGAGCGAATCACGATAGGTCATATGAGCCCCCTTCAGCTGAGTCGAAACTCGACGATCGGCCCGCGACGCGTCGAGCTGGCTCGCATGCTCAGCTACGCCGGCCCCGTGCGCTGCTTGCCCGCACGCTTACGAGCGGCAATCTACATTTGAGGCGTTAAACGGCCGTTAGCAGGCTGGCGCAGTCGGGCGGTACGATTCCACGTCAGGTTGAGCGCACCGCTGGCAACGCGACTTGCAGGCGCGCGCCAGCCCGGCGTGGTGAGCAGGCATCGGCTGCTGAGGCTACTCGCGGCATACCGCATCGTCGTGCTCGAGGCGGGCGGCGGGTGCGGAAAGTCGGTCCTCGGCGTTGAGTACGGACAGTCCCTCGGGATTGCCGTGGCCGCGGCGCGGCTGGGTCCCGGCGACGGCGCGGGCATCGCGATCGTCCGGAGCCTCGCGCGTGGGTTGCGCGCTGCTCGCCTGACGGATCTCAGCATGCCGCTGGCCGTGTCAGACCGCGAACCGTCCGGCTTGATCGAGGACCTGTTGGAGGCGCTTGCCCGGACCGACGAGCCCGTGCTGCTGATCGTCGACGACGCCCACCACGTGGTCGATCCGGACGCAGGCGAGCTGGTGCGTCTGCTCGCGAGCGCGCTCCCGGCCCCGCACCGGATCGTCGTCGCCTCCCGGCGGCTGACGCCACCGCTGGACCGGCTTGCACACACGCCGGATGCGGTCGCGCTGGGCGCGGCCGAGCTTGCGTTCACCGACGACGAAACGGATGCTCTCTTCGCAGGCGTGGGGGCCCGGCTGCCGGCTGCGACGGTCACGGCCCTGCGTCGGGCGACCGACGGTTGGGCGGCGGCGCTGGTGATGGCAGCAGCGATGATCGCCCGCACCGAGGATCACGCGGCCGCCGCGGCGCGGCTCCTGGCCCAGAAGACCACCGCGCCAACCGTGATGCTGGACGAACTGCTCGTCGCGCTCAGCGGCGACGATCTGCGCGGGCTGATCCAGCTCTCGCACCTCCCACTGCTGTCCGCGGCGATCGCGGACGCGGTGATCGGGTCAGACGCAGCGTTGCATCGGATCATGCGGGCGGGGGTTCCGCTCGCTCAGACGCCGGATGGGTGGTTAGCGCTGCCCAGTCCGGTAGAGGATCACCTCCGGTCGCTGCGCGAACTGCGGCCGGACGCGGCTGCCGCTGCCGCCGCGGTATACGCCGAGGTGGGCGAGCACCGCGCCGCGTGGGAGGTGCTGCTCGCCGTCGGACTCGTCCACGAAGCGGCGGCGATGCTCGAGGGGCTAGGCCCGTCACGGATCGAGGAGCTCGGCTGCGATCTGGTGGCTGAGGTCGTGGCCGCGCTTCCCGACCCGGCCGTCGAGGCTCATCCCGGGGTATTGCTGCATCTCGCTCGCGCGGCCGAGGCGACGTACCGCAGCGGGCTTCGGACGGAAGCGCTGAGGAGGCTGTCGGCGCTTCCTCGACTGTCCGCGGCGCACGGCTCGGAGCTCGAGGCGGAACGCTGCCGCGACCTGCTTTGGGAGGACGGTCGGCGCGACCAGGCAGAGGCGCAGGCCCGAAGGATCGCACGGGATTCGCAGAGCAGCGCAGTTGCGCGCGCACGCGCGCTCGACGTACTCGGTCGGGCGCGGTGCTGGATCTCCCCGGGCCGCGACCGTGAACAGGCCGAGCCGCTGCTGCTCGAGGCGGCGCGGCTCGCACGACGGGTCGGGGCGCACACGTGGGCGGCTCAGGCACTCGTGCCACTCGCGTACGGAGTTCAGTTTGCCGGGTGCCGCACCGAACAGGCGCTCGCGACGTTCGACCAAGCGCTCGTCGATCTCCCGCCGCGGTCGCGCTACCGCGCGCTCGTTCACTCGTTCCGCGCCGACATCCTGATCGAGCTCGGCCGCCCCGTCGAGGCGCAGGCGAGCATCGACGAGGTGCGCGTCATCGGCAGCGCCTTCTCGGAGCGATGGGCGTCGGCATTCGCCGCCTGGTCGGAGGCCAAGAGCGCCTCGTATGCCGGCGACCATGACGCGACCTTGCGCGCCGTCGTCGGAGTCGAGCGACACCGCGACGGCTGGTACGAGCAGGCCGGCGGCATCGAGTTCCTAGCCCACGCCGCCGACCTGGTAGACCGCGTCGGCGAGCACAACCTGGCGTACGAATACCTCGCCCGCGCCCGCGAACGGGCCGCCGGGTCCCACCGCGACGTGCTGCTGTACTCCGCCACCGTTGCGGGGCGGTCGGGTGACCCCGAGCAGGCCGAGCGGCTGATCGGCGAGATGCTCGCGCGAGACGACCGCCAGCTGCAAGAGCTGTGGTGGCTCGAGCTGCTGCGCGCCTACGCGGCCCACCGCGCCGGTGACCCACGGGCGCCACAACTCGCGGCGGGCGCGTTCGACCGCTGCCTGGAGCTGGGCGCCCTCTCCGGTCCGATCATCCGAGAACATGCGGTCGCCACCGCACTAATGCCGCTCGCTGCGGCGACCGGGTCGCGGTCCGCCGTCCAGCTTCTAAACGAGTCCACCAAGCTAGCCGTAACGCTGCTCGGCGGTTTCGCCGTCCGGCGTGGAGGACGCGAGCTCACGCTCCCGATCGGGATGACCACGACCGCCGTGCAGGCCGTCGCGGTCGCCGGCGGCCGCATCCGAACCGAGCAGCTGATTGAGCTTCTGTGGCCAGACGCCCCTGCGGACAGGCTCCGCAACCGGCTCCGCAACCTACTCAGCCGCCTAAACGCCTCAGCCGGCAATGTGCTCGTCCGCGACCGAGACGGGATCGCGCTCGCGCCCGGAACAACGATCGATGCCGCAAGGTTCGAAGCGCAAGCAGCGCACGCGCTCGCCCAGCGCCCCGACGAGCACCGCCCGGAGGTCATCGCGCTCACGCGCGTAGCACTCGACCGGTACGCCGGTGAGCTGCTTCCCGACCAGCGATACGCAGAATGGGCGACCGAGCCGCGAGAACGGCTCCGCTCCCAATACCTCGACCTGCTCGACCTTCTGATCGCCGACTCGGAACGTCGCGACGACATCGACGAGGCCGTACGCCTCCTCAAGCGCGCTATAACGACAGAACCGCACGACGAAGCACGGTACCTCCGCCTTGCACAACTGCTGTCGACACAGGGCCGCGCCGGCTCAGCGCTCGGGACCCTCCGCCGCGCACGCTCCGCGCTCGCGCGGCTCGGCATCGAGCCATCCTCGCGACTGCTCACAGCCGAACGCTCGATCACCGCGACAGCCGATCCACACCTCACCTCCTGATATGGCTTCGCACGACGTCGCGGAAAACGCCGAGCGCTCGACCGTCGACTCGCGCAGCACCCCACAGCGACGCTCAGTCACATACCGGTCAGCTTGTAGGTCCGGGCAGATGCGCACCTCGGCGTCGAGGCCCGCAGCGCACCCGACCGAGAGCACCGGGTCGAGGTGATCGAGGGGCCTGACAGCTTGCGTCGCCCAGAACCGCATCTATCAATCGTGTGCTCAAGGCGGTTCCGCTACCAGACTTGGTGCTCGTTGCGGCCAGACGCGTGGAGCGGTCTTTCCGGGGAGATCGCGCCGATCGACCCGGCGGGGGTAGGGACCTCTCATTGCGGTGCCGGCCAGGCGAGCAGCAGCCCGTCGCCGACGGTCAGGAGCACGTTGTGGAGTCGTTCGTGTTCCTGCACCCGGCGGGCGAAGTCGAGTACGCCTCGGGTCGCCTCGTCGTTGGTGGCGGGCGGGAGGGTGGCGCCGTCGCGGAATAGGTTGTCGGCGACGATGATCCCGCGCGGCGAGAGCTTCGGCACCACCAGGTCGAGGTAGCGCGGGTAGTCGGCCTTCCAGGCGTCGATCCACACGAGGTCGAACGGTCCCGGTAGCCGCGGGAGCGTCTCGCGTGCGTCGCCCTGGATCAGCTCGATCCGGTCGGCCAGCGGGCTGGCTGCGATGTGGCGCAGGGCCACTGCTGCGTTGTCCGCGTCACGCTCAAGTGTCATGACGCGGCCGCCCGCGGGCAGCGCGGCGGCCATCGCCAGCGCGCCAACGCCCGTGAACGTTCCGAGTTCGAGCACGGAGCGAGCGCCCGATACCACGATCAGTGCCTCGAGTAGGCGCGCCTCCGGCAGGCCGGCCATCATTCCCGGCCACGACGTATTCGCGTAAGTCCAGTTCGAGGCCGCGGCCAGCGCGCCGTCAAACGGGGTGGTGTACGCGGCCGCGAACTCCTCGGCCGCCTCTGAGATCAGCTCATTCATCGACCGCAGGCTAGCCCCAGACCGCTTGCGCCAACGGCGGCTGAACCTGCGGCTCGACTGTGGTAGCGAGAGGATGTTCGTAGAGCGCGACTATTGAGACCGAGCATCGCGCGACCCCGGGCGGAGCGGAGCCAGCGCACGAGGCGTCCGCTCACCGATCGGCTTCCGGGCGTCGCGCCAATGCGAAGGGCGCTGCTTTCCGCGCGGGTTGCGGGACGCGTCCCACCGGCTCCCAGATGCCCTGCCGGCACGGATACAGGTCTGGCCGGTCCGCGTGCGCGTTGGTCACGCGCTGCTGGTTCACACCTACACAGTCGCGGCGCGCGCACGGGCGCTTTGCTCGGCGGGTAGCGCACGATTTGATTGCTGGCTGAGCGCCCCTCGTCGCAGCCACTGGCGGCGGGAAGCTGACAGAGGCGGGCGTGCCTGCACCGGACGCCCCCGGGCGCTACCGATACCAGCCGAACACGGCGTTGGGCACCGGCTCGAACGGACCGATGTCGAGCACATGGCCTGGGTCGCCGGCGGGGCAGTAATCGAGCATCGGGTAGCGCGTCAGCGCGATCGTCAGGGTTCCGCCTGCGTGGCGGAGCATGAGCCGAATCCGTGCGGCGAGGTCGGAGCCGTGGCCCACGCAGGCGTCCTTGTTGATCGCCTCGTACGCCTCGTCGAGCGGCGGGAGCGTCACGCGGTGGGGCGAGCGGCTGGTCAGGACCTGGTCTCCCCCATCGTGGTAGCGCAGCGGCAGACGCACGCCGTGGGAGTCGACGAGCGCAATGGTCGGATACCCGTCGAGGCTGCATGTGCTCGGCGAGACGTTGGTGAGCGAGAACTGCCGGGTGCTCTGCTCGGTGGGCTCGCTGATCCTCCGCCCAGGTGTGAGGCGCAGCTGTGAAGATGAGCATGCCTCGATCGCTGTCGTCGGGGTCCAGTGGCTCCCGTCGATCGTGCGCCACATGCCCTCCCCGGGAACCGTCAGCCACGCGTGTGTGCTGGACAGGACGTCGAACGACGCCGCGACCCCTTGCGGATTGATGTCGGGGACGTTGGTCCACCTCGCGCCTCCGTCGGCGCTCTCGCCCATGCTGTTCTGGTCGGCGATCCACAGCCGCGTCGATGACCCGGCGGCGAGCGCATCCGGTTCCCCGAGCGAGATCGACGTCGAGTTCCGCGGCTCGGGCGTAAGCAGGCTGGTGACCTGGGAGACCGTCGTCCACGTGCGTCCGTTGTCCGTCGTTCGCAGCAGCCCCTTGGTGCTGCTGCCGGCGGCCGCCGCGCCGAGGCACAGGATCCACCATGTGCGCCGGGCGGCTGCTGCGGACACACCGCCGGGGCACGGGTGTCGGTCCCACGTGGGATCCAGCTCCCGGCTCCAGCGCCGACCGCCGTCCACCGTAAAGAGGAGCTCGCCGCGGCTGCCGTCCGGCTCGTCGATCCCAAGCACGAGCATGCTGTTCGACACGACTGTCAGCTGGGCGTCGAGAACGTCGCTCAGCGGTGGGAGGCTGACCTGGGTCCAGCGGCCGCCTGGGGCACTCGCGCGCTCGAGCGCCGGGCGACAGAAGCGAAGTCCGATGAGCGCGGGCGCGGTTGCCTGGTTCGGTGTCGTCGGGCACGCGAGCGACCAGACCGTCCCGCCGCTCATCGCGAGCTGCAAGACGGGCCGGGGCACGGGCTGCTGCGTCCATGTGACTCCCGCGTTCGAGGTCCCCAGCACCTCGCCGTCGCCCGTGAGCACATAGACGCTCGTCGCGGAACCGGCGAGGACCTGCTCAGAGATCGGCTGCGCCCAGGACGACCCCTGCGCCAGCGCGGCACCCTCCGCCCGCCACGTCTCGCCTCCATCGTGCGTGATTGCCAGGCGCACCGGTTGGGGCTGCCAGCGCCACGTCACGGTTCCTCCTCCGGACGGCACCGGGCACGTGAACCCCGCCGCGGTGATTCCGATCCCAACGCGAGCCGAAAGGAAGCAAGCCGTCACTCGACCCCGCGCTTGGTCGACGAGCGGCGACCTCCCGGGGCTGCCCGTTCGAGGCGTCCGATAGCCGTTCCCTCAAGCGGACGCCCTGCGTCATCGCGCCCACACAGGTGATGCCATACATTACGTATGGTAACATCCGTGCGTGGTCAAGACCACCGTCTACCTTCCCGACGAGCTCCACCGCGACCTCAAGGCGGCGGCGAAGGAGCGCGGAACCAGCGAGGCAGAGCTGATCCGCACGGCAGTTCGGCACGAGTTGCTCGGCGCGCCTCCGGGCCAAGCGGAGCGCGCGCAAAAGCGCGCTCGCCTGGTGGCGGCGCTCGCGACAATCGACAGCTCGATCTACCCTGCTGGCTATCTCGATGAGCTCCGCGCCGGATGGCGCGACTGATCGTCCTCGATGCCAGCGTCTCAATCGCTGCGCTATCTGTCGATGACGTGCATCACCGCGCTGCGGCTGCGGCGATCGCGTCGTTGGGGCTCGATGACGAACTCGTCCTCGCGGCCACCACGCGAACCGAAGTCCTCGTTGGCCCGTGTCGGGCTGGAGGGTCCACCTTGCAGAGCGCTCGCGACTTCGTCGATGGGTGCGCGACTATTCCGGTCACGGCCGTGATCGCTGACGCGGCCGCGGGACTCAGGGCCCGTCACAGAGCTCTGAGCGTCCCAGACGCAGTGGCACTCGCCGTCGCCGACGTCGTCGGCGCCGACATCGTTTGGACGTTCGATCAACGGTGGAGCACCGTAGACACCCGCGTGAGCATCCCGACAGTCCCACCCAGCGTCACCAGCCGCTCGGAGGAGGACGAAATCGGCGAGGGAGAGCCCACTCCCGACGCGGATGACGTGCCTGAGCCGTGAGCTCAGCTCTACCACGCCTGCGGGCTCACTGTCTGCCGATCGAGGCGAGTGCGCTACCTGATCGCAACGTGATCGAAGGCAGGACGCGACTGGCGACGAGTTCCGACGGCGCGGTCGTCGGCTTCGCGACCGGAGTTCCTCACACCGACTCCGCGCTCGAGCTTGAGCTCGACGATCTATTCGTTGACCCGGGCCACAGGCGACGGGGCATCGCCCGCGCGCTGGTGGCTGACCTCGCCGCGTCCGCGCGCCGCAACGGCATAACTCATATCGAAGTGACGGCCATCCCCCACGCAGACCACTTCTACCGCGAGGTCGGGTTCGTCGTGATCGGTCACGCCGATACCGAATTTGCGTCCGGCGCGCGGATGCGACTCGAGATACCCGCCAGGTAGACGGCCAGACTCCCCGAGTCCCACCCGCGCGGACGCCGATTAGCTTGCGGAGCGCTTATCCGAGGTAGCGGGCAGCCAAAAGCTGCTCGCTGACGCCAGAGCCGGCCTTGTCGATGCGATACGCCGTCGCGCTGGCACGAGAGCTGACCACCTCGTTGAGCGCGGTCCCGAAGAAGACGAGAGCGGCGCCATCGTCGGCTGCCCACCCACCGCGCAGCTCGCCCGACCCGATGAAGCGATGGAATGCCGGCCGACGCTGCTCCTCCCCATCGTAGTGCGGACAACAGCTCCCCGGCAGGAGACCCAAACCGTCAGACAGCGGTATGAGCCTCCCCGTGCCGAACGAGTCGGTCACCGACTGCTCAAACCAGCAGTTCATGCCGGCGCTGACGCCGCACAGGACCACACCCTCGTCCCACGCGCGAGCGAGCAGGCCGTCGAGACCGTGCGCGCGCCACACCGCCAGCATGCTCGCCGTATTGCCGCCGCCGACGTAGAGGACGTCCTGCGCCAGTACGAAGGCTTCCAGATCGTCGATCGTACGGTTGAACAGCTGGAGGTCTGTCGGCCGGCACTCCAGCACGGAGAAGGCGCTGTAGAAGCGCGCGACGTAGCCGTCGGCGTCGCCGCTGGCGGTCGGCAGGAAGCAGACGCGCGGGGGTGAGGAACGAGCAAGCGAGAGCACGAACTCATCAAGCAGCGGGTTCTCCGGCTCCATCGAGAACCCACCCCCGCCCATCGCCACCAGACGCCGTCGCTCCACGGTCAGAACCTACCTCGCAGCGCGTTCAGCGGGCCGCAAGTTCCCGCTCGCTGGCCGCCGAGAATCGGAGTAGAAGCCCCCTGTTCGCACAGCCTTCCATGGTTGCGACGCCCTCGGCGGTCCGCAAGACCTCTGCGGCGGCGGCGCCACCGCGACGTCCTCGGTCAAGGACTGCGGCCACCTGCCGTCCGCCCTCGAACGTACGGTCGTGGGGTGGCGAAGAAGTACAAGGCGGTCAGGAAGGCATTGACTGACGCGGGCTGGAGCGTTGTGCGCCAGAGGGGCTCTCACGAGGTGTGGGCACATCCTGATCGCGAGGATCGGATCGTGGTCGCTGGCAAGGACCGCGACACGGTGCCGGTCGGGACCCTGGGTAGCATTCGTCGTGCTAGCGGTTTGGAGCACCTTCGATGAGCGAATACGTCGTGATCTACGAGCAGGCCGAGGACGGCGGTTGGGGTGCCTACATCCCAGATCTGCCTGGTGTCGTCGCGCTCGGAGCCAGTCGCGCGGAGGTTGCCGAGCGGATTCAAGAGGCGATCACGGCGTACGCAGACGATCTCCGCGAGCGAGGCCGGCCACTTCCGGTCCCACACCACGCGACGGGAACCGTCGCGGCTTGACTGAGCCCGAGCGAGCCAGGACACGCTGACATCCGTCGGACGGCGGTAAAAATCGGCTGGCCGGCTGGACGAAGAGCCAGTCACTCGCGTTTCGCCGCGACCGGAGGGTATTCCGTGGGCCGCGGGCGTTATTCGCTGAGCGTTCCCCGGGGTCACGACGTGCGGGCTGAAGGGTGAGTTCCAGCGTGCCGATCCCTGAGCATGCCCGCAGGCCTGATGTTCGCCGCCCTATCGGGCTGGGTAGCTCCCGGAATGTGGAGCGCTCCACGCCTCAGGACCTGGAGCAGACCTATCCGGCGGTCCCAGACTCGGTCCGTGCCGCGCGGGTCGCGATCACCCGGTTCGCGGCGCAGGCGGGCGCGAGAGCCGAGCAGGTCAAGGCCGTCCGCTTGGCCGCGTCTGAGGCGCTGACCAACGTTGTGGAGCACGCCTACCCGGACGGCCCGGGGGATGTCCACGTCACGGTCGCAATGGCGTGCGGCGAATTGTGCGTGCTGATCGCCGATGACGGCTGCGGAATACGCCCCCACGTGCGTCGCGGCGGGCTTGGTGTGGGGCTGACGTTGATCGCGTCGTTGTGCGACGAGCTTCAGATCGTCAAGCGGCCCTCAGGCGGCACCGGGCTGTGGTTGTGGTTCAAGCTCGAGACCGAAGCGCCCCCGCCCGCCCGTCAGCCGCGTGGATCGGTGTCCTCCGCGATCGCACCCGCGCGGTCGCGCTTCTCGACTACGACCCAGCCGTCCCCGGACTCAAGAAGCGTCTCCTCCGCCGGGAGCTCGTGACCCTCGACGAGGACGAACCGTCGCGGGTAAGCACGGACCTCCTCGTACTCCCCGATCGTCAACTCGATC
The DNA here is from genome assembly GCA_963764545.1 of uncultured Solirubrobacterales bacterium. Classification (GTDB taxonomy): domain Bacteria; phylum Actinomycetota; class Thermoleophilia; order Solirubrobacterales; family Solirubrobacteraceae; genus Palsa-465. Next base: position 194,843 of record CAVXSX010000001.1, read on the forward strand.
ACCTGATCGCAGCCCAGGCGGGCGCACTCGCAACGAAACCCGACCTGCTCGCCCCCCTCGCCGGGCCACTGGCCGCGCTCGATCGCCTCGTTGACCCGGCGAAGCGCTGCCTCGTTGGCAGCCACCCGCCGCTGAACCTCATCACCCACCCCACGATCCTCCCAGATCACCATCAGCTGCGCGGTGAGCGCACCCTCAGCCGATTGCCGGCACCCGGTGCGAAGTCGGCTGCGGCCGTGGCGAGACGCGGCATTGGTGGTGCTGGCCATGGTGCGATTCGTTCTGGCGAATCTCAGGGCTGGCGCGTCGGATTCGAGGTCGAGCGCGCGGAGTGCCGTGTTCGCCGAGCGTTGCTCTCGCCGGCTCTCGCCCGGCGTTCTCGGTGCCCGCTGGGCGACTGGAGTGGGTGTCCTGGTCGGCGTAAGGCTGAGATCGAGCTCTGACGCGCGTGCGTGCCACGCAAACCGCGAAGCATGGCCCGTCGGCCTGGGTGCTGGTCGCGAGATGGAAGCAGGAGCAACGTCATACGCCAACTCAGCCTGTGCACGCGTGGTAGCGTTCGTTCATGCGGCGGGACGTCATCTTGGGCTTGGTCACGGCGCTAGTCATGGCGGCGACGGCGAGCGGGGCGAGCGCCGCTAGCTCCGTGGGCTATCAGTACCTGACCACGTACTCGGGGACGTACGACTTCACCGATAGCTACGGAGCGCTCGCCCCGGATGGCATCCGGACCCGGGAGCAGTTTGAGTGGGTGACCTACGACTACGAGACGATCGTGGTGGCTCCCGATCACACCTACACGCAGACGTTGACCAGCTACATCCTCGCTCGAGGGACGTTCCAGTCGACCGACGTCCAGGGATCCGCGCTCCCCGGAGGACCGTTCACGAGCACGTCGTCATGCCAGGTCTACTCCGACGCCACCCCGGTCGTGCTCAAGGGTGGGGGCAACTACATTCAGCCGGTGCTGGCCAAGCAGAATCCGCTGCTGGAGGTGGGTTGGATGCTGCCCGACTACGGCACCACCCCTTCTAGGTATCGACCGCCGTTCCACGTCAGCGGCACCGCGGATTGCGCCCTGCGCACGTCCACCTTTCTCCGTGGTGAGACGCCGGACATCAACGGGACTGTGTTCGCCCGTCCCCACGGCTCCGCCAGCGCCGAGCGCGCGTTCAATGAGGCGTTCTCCGGGACCGCGACGATCCATTACGCGGCGATCGCCAGTCGCCCCTGGACCCGGAGCTTCGACACGACGCTGCAGGACACCGCGACCAGCCCCGGCGGCGGGCCGGTCGAGACCGCGAAGGTCGTAATCAAGTCGCTGGTCAAGTTCGAGCGCGTCGCCCCCACCACGCTCCAGCAATCCCCGCCGCCCAAGCGCGACAAGATCGCCGACCTGCTGATCAATGAGGGCTTCGGCGATCTCACGACGCAGGCGCCGGCGGGCGGCCCGCCGGTCGGCGCCGCCGGCGACCCGGACACGGTCGTGATCCCGGGCTTCGGGGCCGGAGAGGTCGGCATCGACGTCAACGGGACCGTCCTGAACGGGCCCGCGCGAGACGGCGTTGGGGCGGCTGCCGGCGGGACTCTGCTCGCCTCCGCCCGCACGCATGTGGCCCGCGGTGGGGCGCCGGTGCGCCTAACGATTATCCCGACGGCGGCGGGTCGCCGGCTGCTGAAGGGCCGGCACGGCGCGTTCGATGCCCGTTACACCCTGACCTTCCGCCCCGCCGGCTCCCGCACCACATATCGCGGCGTCCGGGTGTTGACGGTCCCGGCGCAGCAGTGAGCTCACGCCCCGCGCCGCCCGTCACCGGCTGGAATCCCTTCCGCGAACAACTCGGCAACGAACCCGGTCACCACGGCTGACCGTGCTAAAAACCCGCGCCAGCAGACACCACTCCCACATTCGCGAGTTCAGGATCACCCCGGACGGGATCGTGCTCGGCGAGCCGCTCAGCGAACCGGCATCCTGACCCCACCGCCCCGGCAGCCAGGCCTGGGAAAGAATGCCGGTCATGCCCTCGGCCAGATGGCGTGCCCCGCGGTGTCGCAGTGCACGGTCGTGCACCCTTGACCTTGCCCCTGGGGCCGACGCTTGAATGAGGGCATGACCAACTCAAGCCTCGACTGGCCAGCGGACGGCAGCCCCGGGCTGCGCATCGGAGATGCCGCCGCGCTGCTGCAGATCACCACGAAGGCGATTCGCGTCTATCACGAGTACGGCCTGCTCCCCGAGCCGGAGCGCGACGAGAGCGGGTATCGCCGCTACGACGCGAACGCGCTCGTCGTGCTGGGGCGGATCACCCGCCTGCGCGCGGCCGGGCTGTCGCTGCAAGCGATCCAACCGCTGCTCACGGCCGACGATGGCGGCGCGAGCTTGCGCGCTGCGTTGCAGGACCTCGATGAGTCGCTGGTCGATGAGATCGAGCAGCTTCAGCGGCGGCGCACATTCGTCGACGTGCTCCGGCAGGAGGGGATCGAGGATCCCCTGGAGGTGAGCGCGGCCGAGGCCGCCGAGGAGCGGGCGATCGCGAACCTGCGGCGCATGATCCCCGACGTGGGGCCCGAAGAGGAGGCGTTCGAGCGGCGCTTTCACCGGCTCACGGCCGCGTTCCGGCCTCCGGGACCGATCAACGACGCGTTCAACGAGTCAGGGGACCTGGAGGCGGATGTGCTGGCGGCCAGCGGGGGCCCGGAGGCCTACGTCGATCGCTTTCGGCGGCTGTTCGCGCTGAAGGACGCCGATCCGGCCGATCCCCGGGTCGAGGTGCTCGCGACCGACATGCAGGCCGTGATGCGTATCGCCGTTGCGCGCCAGGCGGCGGACGACAGCACCAGGTCGCCGAGCCTCGACGATCTCTCGCCGCAGGATCTCCAGCGCTGGGTGGCCGGCCTGGAGGCCGCCCTCCAGGCGTTGCCTCCCGCGGTCCGTCGCGTTTGGGAGCTCGTGTTCACCGATATGGTCAAGGCAGCCACCGAGACCAAGTGACGCCGTTCTCATTCGAGCGCGCCGCCGCCGGCGAGACGCTACGCCAGCTCTTCTGAACGACGATCGAATTTCTCGCCCAGCAACGGTAGGCCGGCCGGCAGCGGACAGGCGCTACCGTGCGGTCATGGACGAGCCCGAGGACCGACGCTGGGGCCTGCGAACCCGGGCCGTCCACGCCGGCGCTCGTCCTGATCCGACCACCGGGGCTCGCGCAGTGCCGATCTACCAGACCACGTCGTTCGTGTTCGAGGACGTGGAGGACGCAGCCGACCTGTTCGCCCTGCAGAAGTACGGCAACATCTACACGCGCCTGGGCAATCCGACCGTGGCCGCGCTCGAGGAGCGGGTGGCCAGCCTCGAGGGAGGGATCGGCGCGGTCGCCACGGCCAGCGGTCAGGCGGCCGAGACGCTGCTGTTCACCTCGGTGGCCGGCGCCGGCGATCACATCGTCGCGAGCTCCGCCCTGTACGGCGGCACCTACACGCTGCTCGACGTGACGCTCCGGCGCCTGGGAATCGAGACCACGTTCGTGGCACCCGACGACCCGGGGGCGTTCGCCGACGCGGTCGAGCCCGAGCGCACGAAGCTCCTCTACACCGAGATCATTGCCAACCCGGCGGGGACGATCGCCGATCTCGAGGCGCTGGCGGATGCCGCCCACCAGGCGGGCGTGCCGCTGGCCGTCGACGCCACGCTCGCCTCGCCGCACCTGTGCCGGCCGATCGAGCACGGCACCGACATCGTCGTGCACTCCGCGACCAAGTTCCTCGGCGGTCACGGCAACTCGATGGGCGGGGTCATCGTCGAGTCGGGCCGCTTCCCGTGGGACAACGGCAACTTCCCTGTGATGACCGAGCCGGTCGCGACCTACGGGAACCTGCGCTTCTCGGACAACTTCGGCGAATACGGCTTCTGCACCAAGCTGCGCGTGGAGGGCCTGCGGAACCTGGGCGGCGTGCTCTCCCCGCTGAACGCCTTCCTGATCCTCCAGGGCATCGAGACGCTCCCGCTGCGGATGGAGGCCCACGTGGCCAACGCCCAGGCAGTGGCGGAGTTCCTCCACGCCGACGAGCGGGTGAGCTGGGTCCGCTACGCCGGGCTGCCGGACGACCCGGGGCATGCCCTCGCGCGGCGGTACCTCCCCCGCGGTCCGGGCGCGGTGCTCTCGTTCGGCCTTCGCGGTGGACGCGCGGCGGGCGAGGCGTTCATCGGCGCGGTCGAGCTGTGCTCGCACCTGGCCAACATCGGCGACACCCGGACGCTGGTCATCCATCCCGCCTCGACGACCCACCGGCAGCTCTCCGAGCAGGCGCTGCGGGCGGCCGGCGTCCCGGCGGAGCTCGTGCGGATCAGCGTGGGCATCGAGGACATCGACGACATCCTCTACGACCTCGATCGCGCGCTCACCGCCTCCGCCCGGATCGGGGCGGATTCCGCCGCGGTGGCGCCGTGAGCCGGGAGTCGGTACTCACCGCTCGCGGCGAGTGGACGCCGCCCACCGCCGCCCGCCGGCGGGCGATCCTGCGCGGCGCGCGGAGGATCGCGGTCGTCGGCGCCTCAGCCAACCCGGCGCGGGCGAGCAACTTCGTGCTCACCTACCTGCTCTCCTCGAGCGCCGATTACGAGGTGTGGCCGGTCACGCCCAACGAGACCACGGTGCTCGGCGTCCCGGCCTACTCATCGCTGGCGGCGCTGCCCGGGTCCCCGGACGTGGTCGACGCGTTCCGACGCGCCGATCAACTGCCGGACGTCGCCGAGCAGGCAGTGGCCGCCGGCGCCCGAGTCCTCTGGATCCAGCTCGGGCTCCACAGCGACGAGGCCGTTCGGATCGCCTACGAGGCCGGCCTCGAGGTGGTCACCAACCGCTGCGTGAAGATCGAGCACGCACGCTTCCACGGTGGGCTTCACCTGGCCGGGTTCGACACGGGCGTGATCTCCGCTCGCCGGGCCAGCGTCCTCTGACGCGCTCCGCCCAGGCGCATCACGGCCGGGACGGCAAACGCCGGCAAGCCTCCCACCCACATGATCATTCCGGCCAGGCGCTGGTCGTGCAGCGCCGCCGGGCCGAGCGTGCCCAGGTAATGGCCGTAGACGGGGCTCGGCGCGATGCTCAGCCAGGCCGCGACCACCGCCATCGGGACCATGCACGCGACCATGCAGACCAGCTGGCCGCGGGCCGTGGGCCGGTGGGGCAGCGGATCGACGCCGAGCACGGGCGCCCAGACCAGCAGCGAGGCGAGAAGGAACAGCCCATGCTCGAGTTCGTGGACGTAGTCGTTGCTGAGCGCCAGGCCGTACACCGCGGGCAGATGCGCGATCAGCAGCACCGCCGAGAACAGCGACACCGAGCCCACCGGACCGGTCGCGGCCGACACCCACGGTAAGCGCAGCCAGCGGCCCAGCCGGCGCCGTCCCGGCGGCGCCAGCGCGTAGAGGGCCAGCCGCACGGGTGCCCCGGCCGCCAGCAGCGGCGCGACCAGGAGCCACATCGTCATGTGCTCGACCATGTGGACCGAGAGCCGCACGTCGGCCTCCGTGCCGATCCCGGAGTAGAGGTCGATCAGCAGCAGACCCAGGCCGCCGAAGAAGCAGACGGTGCGGCGGGCCGGCCACGGTCTTCCGCGCCGGTCGTGGCGACGCCCGCGCGCCGCCGCCAGCAGATAGATCGCGGCCGCGGCGAGCACCGCGACCAGGAACGCCACCCCGGTCGGCCCGTCGAGACTCCAGTCGACCGCGAGGGTCCGGAGGCTCATCGCCTACTGGAAGATCTCGGTGGTGCAGTCCCCTCCGGGCAGATGGATCTCGTGCGGTCGAGCGCCGTCGGCCTGCTCGTGGAAGTCGACGAAGAAGTCGGGGTCGAGCTGATAGGTGCCGTCCGGCTGTCGCTCGAGCTTGACCAGCCACCCCTCGATCCCCGGATAGAACTGATTGTCCCAGGTCGAGAACAGCGAGTTGGTCACGTACACCCGCTCGCCGTCGAGCGAGTTCTGGATCATCTGCGGGCCGCCGTTCAACGCGCCGCGCGCCTTGGGATGACCGCCGTCGCGGCCCAGCAGCCCGCCCAGCCACACCTGCGAGACGAGCTGCGGGCTCGTCGGGTCGGACACGTCGTAGTGGCGGACGTCGCCGTGCAGCCAGTTGGAGAAAAACAGGTCCTTGTCATCCAGCGACAGGACCAGGTCGGTGATCAGCCCCGGCACGCCGCCCTCCAGCGGCCAGCCCTGAAGCTCTTCGTTGGCCACGTCGATCACCTTGCCGGTCGACCAGCTGCCGTTGCCGCGGTTGAAGCGGATGATGTTGCTCGACAGGGTCGCGCCGACAAAGCCCTGGGCCGAATCGGGATCGTGCTGCCAGCGGATCTCGAGCGGAATCCAGCCTTCGTCGCCGAGGTCGATCGTCTGCACCTTGGCGCGCTTCTCGAGGTCCCAGAAGTGCAGCTTGCGCCCGTACTTGCCGGCCGCCACGTCGGCCGGGTTGAAGCCGTCCTTGAACGTGTTCGGCGCGCCCCACTCGCTCGTGACGAGCGCGTTCTGGCGCGGCTGGTACCAGAAGTCGTACATGAACTCGATGCCACCGGCGTCGCGCTCCCAGCGCTCGGCGATCGAGAAGTCCCGCGCGTCGAGCACGGCGAACCCTCCCGGGGTGTTGCCGTCCGCATCCCCGAGCATCGAGATCGTCACGATGTCGCCGGGCATGCAGTGCACGGTGTGCGGCGCGCTCAGCCCGAGCTTCTCCTTGAGCTCCTCCCCCTCGATCACGTTCTTGATCCGCGGCGCGCGCGGTTCGGAGATGTCGATGATGTGGATCCGGCTGGAGCGCAGGCCCGGCACCACCATCGTGTCGCGCGATAGCTGCGAATGGCAGGCCGACGAGCAGGCATTCCAGCCGAAGTGGTGCAGCTCATCTCCCACGTTGGGCATCTCGGTCCGATGCACGATCTGGCCGTAGCTCGGCGACTCCTTGTCGACATCCACCACCGCGATGAAATCCGGCCGGTTGATCCCGGTCCCCTCGTACAGCGAGGCCACGTAGACGAACTTCTCAGGAGGCTGCTGACGCGCCGCGTCCGGAGAGGCGTAGCCCGGACCGTTGTGCTCGTGGACGCTGTGGTCGTGAGTACTCATGATGGAGAAGCTCCTTCCTCGGTGAGCTGCGCTCAGATTGGCTCGGGCACGCCGCGGGCGCCCATATACTCTACTAAATCGATGATCTTTATCTGAAAAACCGATCGAAGTTGATGTATTTCCGTCAGATTCTCCACGATGATCTGGGTTGCGCCTCGTATCTGATCGCCGACCACGGCGAGGCGGCGGTGATCGATCCGAAATGGGAGATCGATGAGTATCTCCGAGAGGCGGCACGGGCGGGGGCCGAGATCCGGCACGTGCTCGAGACCCACAACCACGCCGATCACGTCTCGGGCCGCTGCCGCCTGGCCGCCGCCACCGGAGCGGAGCTCCATGTCCCGGACCGCCCGGGCCGACCGGGCGTGCGCGAGGGGTATGTTGTCCGAGTGGGCGAGGTCGAGCTCGTGGCGCTGGCCAGCCCGGGCCACCGACCGGAGCACGTCGCCTATGCCGTGCGCAGGGACGGTGAGATCGGGCGGCTGCTGTCCGGCGATTCGCTGCTCGTGGGCAGTGTCGCGCGCCCGGATCTGGCGGTCGATGCCGCCGAGGGAGCGCAGGCGATGTGGCACACCGTCCAGCGGCTCACGACCCTCGGCGATCACGTCGAGCTCTGGCCCGCGCACGTCGGCAGCTCGTTGTGCGCGAGCCGGTCCGCGTCCTCGGCCACGTCCTCGCGCATCGGCCAGGAGCGGCGGACCAACCCGCTGCTGCGGCTGCACGACTCGGCCGCCTTTGCGTCGGAGCTGACGCGCTCGATGCCGGCCCGACCCCCGAATGTCGAGCGCGTCGTGGCGCTCAACCTGGAGGGAGCGACCGACCCCGGCCCGAGCGCCGTGCTGGAAGCCGACGGGCTCGCTCGCGCCCTGGCCGGCGGCGTCTGCGTGCTCGACATCCGTCAGCCCGAGAGCTTCGAGGCCGCCCATGTTCCCGGTGCGATCAACCTGCCCGGCGGCGGCCACGGACTGGGGAACCGCGCCGGTTGGGCGGTGGCCGCCGAAGATCCGGTGGCGGTCGTCGGAGGATCGGTCGAGGCGGCCTGCGCCGGCGCCGAGCTGCTCCGGGCGGCCGGGATTTGGAACCTGGTGGGGCTCTCGGCGGCCGATCCACCGGCCTGGAGGGAGGCTGGAATCGCCGTGCGGAGCGCTGACGCGCTGGAGCCCGAGCGTGTCGTGCGGCGTCTCGAGGACCATGAACTGACGCTGATCGACGTCCGCGATCCGGACGAATGGAGGGATGGGCACGTCAGGTCCTCGCGCTTGCTGCCGCTCTCGGAGCTCGGCGACGGGCGTAATCACGGCTTGGTGCTAGAGGCACCGATGGCTGTGGTCTGCGCGAGTGGGGTTCGGGCCGCCGTGGCCGCGAGCATCCTTCGCCGCCGCGGGCACGATCCGGTGTGGCGGGTGAGTGGGGGCATCGACGCGCTCGCCGGGGCCGGAGCGCCGATGGTCCGCGCCCAGCCGTGACGTCCGCTCGGCGCTTCGTGGTTACCCGCGCGCCCGGACCGGCCTGGGATGGCGGCAAGGGGACGCGCGAGCAGGCCGGCTGGGATACCCACGCAGCGTTCATGGACAAACTGGCCGACGAGCGCTTCGTGGCCTTCGGCGGCCCAGCCGGCGTCGAAGACCGGGTCGTTCTGATCGTGGACACCGACGACGAAGCGGCCATCGAAGACCGTCTCGGGCAGGACCCGTGGAGCGCGGCGGGCATATTGCGCACGGTCGCCGTCGAACCGTGGACGAACTGGCTTGGTTCCGATGAGCGCATGGACTCAGACCAGCCGGGATCGCTGTTCCTCGTGTCCTATGCGCCCGGACCCCGCTGGGACGAGGCCAAGCCGCGCCGCGGGCAGGATGGCTGGGAGGCCCACGCGGTGTTCATGGACGCGCTCGACGAGGAGCACGTCGTGAGCCTCGGCGGCCCGCTCGACGAACGCCGGGCGCTACTCGTCGTCCGGGCCGCCGATCAGGCCCAGGCGAAGGCCTTCCTCAGCCGGGATCCGTGGCTGAACGGCACCCTCATCATCGAACGTGTCGAGCCGTGGACGCTCTGGCTCACCCCCAGAGATTGACAGGGGTGGACAGCGAGTATCCCGCGTAAACCTCGGCCAGCCGCTCGATCACCGCGGGTGGTTCGCACCGCCCCCGGAAGCCCCGGCGTAGCGCTCAGGGCGTCGCCGCCCCCAGCAGGGCGGCACCGCCGAGCGCGAGCACGATCCCGACGAGCTGGATGCGGCCGGGCCGGTGGCCTTGCAGTAGCCGGCCGAGGCCGATCGTGGTCACCGGATAGAGCGAGGCAATCGCTGAGACGATGCTGAGCGCTCCGGTATGTGACGCGCTCGTGTAGGCGAGGTCTCCGCCCGCGCCGACGGCGGCGACCAGCGCGAGCGTCGGCATGTGCGATCGCCGTGGGAGGAGACCGCGCAGTGCCCGCCGGCGCCCGAGGAGGGCGACGAGGCCGGCGGACAGGGCGGTGCTGGCATGCTCGATGACGGTCGCCCAGACCGGATCGAGCCGGCCGGAGGCATGCAGCGTGCTGAGCGTGGTGGCGACCGCGGCAGCAGCGGCCAGGCAGGTGACGGTGGTTTGCCAGGCATCGGCGCGCTCGCGCGTGGAGCCGTCGGGCGAGCTCCAAGCACTGATCCCGCCGCCGAACAGCGCGCAGACCAGACCGATGCTCAACACCAGGCTGATCGGATCGCCGCCGATCACGCCCACGGCGACCGCGCCCGCCGCCCCGATGGCACCGGTTGGCGCGGTGATGAACGCCTGGCCACGGCCCAGCGCGCGGTATATGAGACTCAGCTCGACGGTTACGGCCACCCCCGCGACAGCGGCCCACAGCAGCCTCGGGTCATCCGGCGGCGGCGCCCCGCGCACGATCAGCAGCGGGACGAGAAGCACCACGCCGAGCAGTTCGGCGATCGCGACGACCACGAACACGGGCACCTGGCGCCGCGCGGCGTCGCCCCCGAAGTAGTCCGAGGCTCCCCACCCGACGGCGGCGCCCAAGGCGAGCAGGATGGCCATCTAGCTCTCCCCCCCATCGGTGTGTACCAGCAAAACCATTTTCGCTGGTGGAAGTCTATCCGATCGGGGCCACCGGCAAACGGTAGTTTGCTGGTACAGTACGAACTCATGCAGTCGCTCCGTGAGCTGCCCTTCGTGGCCGGCCACGTGGCCCTCGACTTCGTCAACACCGCGGAGGAGCGGGACCATCCCGAGGCCGGCGATGTCCTGCTGGCACCAGCAGAGCTACGCCTTTGGGGTCAGCGCTACGGCCTGCTCAGCCGGTCCGCCCCGCTTGGGCCTGATCCCGGGGACGAGCTCGAGCGAGCCCGTGAGGCACGCGAACACCTGTACACCCTCCTGCACGCCCGCGTCCATCAGCACCCCCTACCGCCCACCGCCCTGCGCCGCCTCGGGGACCTGGCGGCCGACGCCTACCGGGCCGGGCAGCTGCGGCTCGATTCCGATGGTGCGGTGCGCTGGCACTGGAGCCCCTCCAGGCTCGAGACGGTCCGCCACGTGGCGGTGACCGCGGGCGTCGCCCTGCTCGCGGGTGAACCCTCCCCCCGGCTCAAGCAGTGCCCGGGCGATCACTGCGGCTGGTTCTTCCTGGACGCCACCAAGCGCGGCAACCGCCGCTGGTGCCAGATGAGCGAGTGCGGCCAGGAGGCCAAGGACCGGCGCCGGCGCGAGAAGCGCCGCGGTTAGAACCGCCCACCCAGCAGGGACGGCAGCCCGAGCGCGGAGCGCGTCTTTGAGTCGAGGTTGACGGCCCCGGCGATACCCGCACGCGCCGGCAATTAACTAGGCTGCCGGGAGTGAGCGCGGCCAACGGGACCTGGGACGTGGTGGTGATCGGCGGTGGGCCGGCCGGCGAGAACGCGGCGCTGTACGCGATCCAGAACAGCGACCGCACCGCCGTCATCGTCGAGGCCGAGCTGGTCGGCGGGGAGTGCTCCTACTGGGCGTGCATGCCGAGCAAGGCGCTGCTGCGCCCGGTGGAGGTGCTCGACGGCGCGCGGGCGCTCCCGGGCCCCGCGACGATGCTCACCGGCGAGCTAGACCTGCCGGCCGTCCTGAAGCGACGCGATACGTTCACCCATAACCACGACGACTCGAGCCAGGTGCAGTGGGCACGCGACAGCGGGATCGAGGTCATCCGCGGCCACGCCCGGCTGGCCGGCGAGAAAGCGGTCGAGGTGAGCGCCGAGGACGGCACCACCCGCACGCTCCGGGCGCTTCAGGCGGTGGTGATCGCCACCGGGACCAAGGCCTCGATTCCCCCGGTCGACGGGCTGCGCGAGGCAAATCCGTGGACCTCGCGCGACGTCACGAACCTGCGCGAGGTGCCGGCGCGGGTCGCGGTGATCGGCGGCGGGGTGGTGGCCTGCGAGTCGACCACCTGGCTCGCCGGCCTGGGCGCACGGGAGATCACGGTGATCGAGCCCGAGCCCTCGCTGCTCGCCCACCAGGAGCCGTTCGTCGGCGAGCTGATGGCCGAGCAGTTCAGCCAGCGCGGCATCCGCGTGCTGGTCGGGACCGGCGTCGACTCCGTTCGTCGTCCGGACGTACGGGACACCGGCGTGGGACGGATCCACGGCGGCCCGGCCACGATCGAGGCCGGCGGCTTGAGCTTCGAGGTGGACGAGATCGTGGTGGCGGCCGGCCGCACCCCGGCCACCGCCGACCTCGCGCTGGAGCGGATTGGCATAGATGTGAGCGAATCGCACGGCTACCTGAACACCGACGATCACATGGCCGTGCAAGGCATCGCGGGCGACTGGCTGTACGCGGTCGGCGACGTGGCCGGGCGGGCGCTGCTCACCCACATGGGCAAGTACCAGGCGCGAATTGCCGGCGACGTGATCGCCGCCCGCGCCGAGGGTCGCTCCCTGGAGGGCCTGCGCTACCGCGACGTGACCGACCACGACATGGTCCCAGCCGTCGTCTTCACCGACCCGCAGGTCGCCTCGGTCGGCCTGACCGAATCACGCGCGCGCGAGAACGGGCTCGACGTCCAGGCGCTCGAGCAGGACCTAGGCGCGGTTGCCGGCGCCTCGCTCCTGCGCGATGACTACACGGGGCGGGCCAAGCTGGTTGTCGATCGCGCGACAGACACCCTCGTCGGCGCCACGTTCGTCGGCGCCGAGGTCGCCGAGCTCCTGCACAGCGCGACCACCGCGATCGTCGGCCGCGTCCCGCTCGAGACGCTGTGGCACGTGGTGCCGTCCTATCCGACGGTCAGCGAGGTGTGGCTCCGGCTGCTCGAAGCCCGGCGCTGAGCAGTCACCACCGGCGGGCGCTCGGATCAGACCGGGAGCGAGAAGTCGTGCCGGTCTGACACAACGGTGCGATCCCGACCGCCGCGCTTGGCGGCATAGAGCGCGCGATCGACGCTCTCGAGCATCACCTGGACGGCGAGTGGCCGGCTGGTGGCAGCGATCCCGGCGCTGATGCGCACCGGGGGAAGGCCGGGGCTGGCGCTCCGCTCCAGCGCCTCGCGGACCCGCTCAATGAACGCCTCGGCGCCCGCCTCGTCGCTGCCCGGCATCAGCACCGCGAACTCCTCGCCGCCCAGACGCGCCGCCACGTCGATGGCGCGGCCCTCGCTGGCCAGAACCTGGGCCAGGTTGGCCAGGACTCGGTCGCCGACCATGTGGCCCCACTCGTCGTTGACCTGCTTGAAGTGATCGATATCGAGCGTTGCCAGCGCAATCGTGTCGCCGTCGCGCCCCACGTGAGCGAACTCGCGGGCGGCGTGCTCGTCGAAGCCACGGCGGTTGAGCAGGCCGGTCAGCGGGTCGGTCCTCGCTTCGTCGGCCAGCCGGGCCAGCAGCAGCTCGTTCCGGTGCTCGAGCACGAGCACGACCAGGGCAACGCCGCAGGAGGACACCATCACGTCCAGCCAGCGGCCCGGGTAGGAGCTGCTCGCGGGAAGGAGCAGGAGCGCAAGAGCATGGCCGACGGCGACGCAGCCCAGGACCGTGGCCGCGCCCCGGCGCCCGAAGAAGAACGTGGTCCAGACGACCGGCAGGGCATACAGGACCGCACAATCTCCCGGTCCAGGGCTGGTGCCCAGCGCATAGGCGATCAGGACCACTCCGAGGGGGCCCAGCAGCGCGAGTGCGCGGCGAGGCAGCCGGGGTCCGAAGGCCACGAGCAGGGCGAACACGACGAACACCACAATCACGGGAACGACTGCGAACGGCGGGTCGTTCGGAAGCAGGCCCTCGATCGCGCCGTCGAGCCCCGCGATCCCGTAGATCGCCGCGGCGGTGTAGGCCATGATCCGGCGGTTTGACCGGATGTCTGCCAGCGACTCTCCCATCGCGCTCCTAATCGGCCGCTCGGCCGACGATCCGAAGTCATGGACGCACCGGGTCGGCAGACGTTGACGGCAACCTCCGCCGGCAGCGATTAGGGGCTCGCTAAAATCTCACTTGGACCGACTGAGATTTACGGCGAGAGAAGGACTGATATCGTGGAATCCGAGAACAACCAGAACCCAGCTTTCTGCGATCTGTGTGGCGAGCGGCCGGGCGCGGTCGAGGTCACGTTCGTGACCGGTGGCGAGCGCCATTCCGGCCTGGTCTGCGATCGCTGCGCCCGCCTCGCACTGGCCCAGCAGGGCAGCTTCCCCGGCGCGCCCCTGGGGCCGACCATGGCCGGTCAGGTGACCGGGCCCCCCGCTGGGCAGGCCGTGCGCCAGCGCACGCCCCGCCGCCAGACGTCCGGGACCCCGGCGCTCGACCGGTTCGGGCGCGACCTGACCGCGGATGCGCGGGCCGGCCGGATCGATCCGGTGGTGGGACGTGATGACGAGATCGCCCAGGTGGTCGAGGTGCTGGCGCGGCGACGCAAGAACAACGCCGCACTGATCGGCGAAGCCGGCGTGGGCAAGACCGCGATCGCCGAGGGCCTGGCCCTGCGCATCACCGCTCACGACGTGCCCGAGGCGCTGCGCGGTGTGCGCGTGGTCGCCCTCGACCTTGCCGGCATGCTGGCCGGCACCCAGTTCCGCGGCGCCTTCGAGCAACGGCTGAAGGCCCTGCTCGACGAGGTGGTGGCCTCGCAGGGCAGCGTGATCCTGTTCGTCGACGAGCTTCACACCGTGCTCGGAGCCGGCGCCGCCGAGGGCGCGATGGACGCCGCGAACGTACTCAAGCCGATTCTGGCCCGCGGCGAGCTGCGCATGATCGGCGCAACCACGCTGGCGGAATATCGGAAGATCGAGCGCGACAGCGCGCTGGCCCGTCGCTTCTCGGCCGTGATGGTCGAAGAGCCATCGGTGCCCGAAACGATCGCGATCCTCCACGGCCTGCGGCCGCAGTACGCGGAGCACCATCGCGTGGCGATCGCCGATGAGGCGCTCGAGGCAGCCGCCCGGCTGTCGGATCGCTATATCAGCGAGTACCGGCTGCCCGACAAGGCGATCGACCTGGTCGACCAGGCGGCGGCTCGGCTGCGCCTGCGGGCGGCGGGAACGGAAGCCGACCGCGTGCGCAGTGAGCTCGAGCGCCTGGCGGCCGAGAAGCAGGCCGCGGTCGACGCCGAGGCCTACGAGGAGGCCGGCCAGATGAAGCAACAGATCGAGGAGCTGGAGGCCAAGCTGGCCGAGCTGCCGGGCACGTCCGGCCAGTCGGGTGAACCGGTGGTGCGCGAACAGGAGATCGCCGATGTCGTGGCCGTCCGCACGGGCATCCCGGTCGGCGAGCTGGTGGCCGGCGAGCTCGAGCGGCTGGGCACCCTGGAGGAGGATCTCCACCGCCGGGTGATCGGGCAGCGGGACGCCGTCCACGCCGTGGCCGAGACCGTTCGCCACGCCCGCGCCGGGCTGGCCGAGCCGGACCGGCCACTGGGCAGCTTTCTGTTCCTGGGACCGACCGGTGTCGGCAAGACCGAGCTGGTCAAGACACTCGCAGAGCGGCTGTTCGCCACCGAGAAGGCGCTGGTGCGAATCGACATGTCCGAGTACCGCGAGCCGCACACGGTGGCCCGGCTGATCGGGTCCCCGCCCGGATACGTGGGCTACGGCGACGGCGGCCAGCTGACCGAGCCGGTGCGGCGGCGGCCGTACTCGGTGATCCTGCTCGACGAGGTCGAGAAGGCGCACCCGGAGGTCTGGAACGTGCTGCTCCAGGTGCTCGACGACGGCCGCTTGACCGACGGCGAGGGCCGGACGGTCGACTTCGCCAACACCGTCATCGTGATGACCTCGAACCTCGGCGCCGGCGAGGCCAAGCGCCCGCTCGGGTTCGCCGCAGGCGCGGCTGACCCGGCCGGCGAGCGGATGCGCGGCGCGGCCAAGCGGGCCTTCCTACCCGAGTTCCTGAACCGGATCGACGAGATCGTCGTGTTCGAGCCGCTCACCCAACCCGAGGTGGAGCAGATCGCCGGGCTGATCTGCGCGCGGATCTCCGAGCGCCTGCAGGCCGAGCGTGGCGTGGAGCTCACCGTGGACCCCGACCTGGTCGCCCGGCTGGCCGGGGAGGGCTTCGACCCGGAGTTCGGCGCCCGGCCGCTGAAGCGGCACATCCGTCGGACGCTCGAGAAGGAGCTGACCCGCGCGATCCTCGACGGCCGGCTCCACGAGGGTGCGCAAGTCATCGCCCGGGAGGGCGGCGGCGAGACGATCAGCCTCGAGGTGGCGCAGCCCGCCGCGGTCTGATGCTCAGTGGGGCGCCGGTCAGCGTGACCGGTGCCCCACCCGGCTACACCGGCGGCTCGGGGTCGGGGTGCGGCGCCGCCGGCGCCAGCACCGCCACTTCGACGGCGATGTCGACGTGGGTGTCAAGGCCGCAGATGAGCGACAGGGCTTCTCGCTCCAGGCTGCGCTCAATGACAGACCGGAGCTCGCCCTCGACCGTCTGGTGCAACAAGAGCCGGTGCGCTCGCAGTCGCTCGTGCTCGCCGAGCTCGGCCAGCTTGCGCTCGGACACGGTCATGGTGTCCTGGAGCACGACCACCAGGGTGTCCGGTCCGGCGAACCGGGCCCGGGCGTGGGTCGGCCCCCGGCCGAACGCTGACTTGTACAGCCGCACGGTGGCGTTGGAGATCTCGAGCAACGGGTTGCTCGAGGGCACACGGCCATCCATCCCCACCTGGGGAACGCCGGATTCGGGGTCGGGCAGGATCCTCACGACCGCACCGCCCCACGGCGGGTGATCGGACCGGCTAGTCCTCCGACTGCGGCGCGAGCACGAAGATCTCGAACGTGCGCGGCGGATCGAACACGATCTGGCTGTGGTAGGTGAGGACGGGCCGGCCAACCAGCTCCGCTACCGCGGACATCGCCGTGGGGGCGACCGTCTCCTCGAAGCTCAGCCGGTACTCGCGCACGAGATCCGCCTTGCCATCGGCCAGCAGCGTCTCCTCGTTGCGGGTCAGCCCCCCCTCCATGGCGACAAACACGTAGTCGTCGAGGATCCAGGCCTTGGCCGCGGTCGGGCCTCGCCCGTACAGCGTCTTCTTCATCCCGACCATCGCGTTGGCCAGCGCGGTGCGCAACGAGCCGCCCGCCTCCTGCGGCGTGCGGCCGCCGGCCGACTCGATCAACTCGCGGGCGGTGGCCTGCGGGGGTGGATGCTTCTCGGTATGCATCGCGCGCACAGGCTAACGCGGCAAGCGCACAGGTACCACACACATCTCGCGCGCCAACTCGGCACCGGGCGGATGGTCGATCGGACGCGACTGGCAGCAGGCGAAGCAAGGAGTTCCTTCCGGCTTGGGGTTAGGAGCCATCGAAACCACTCCCCGATGGAGAGCGGCCACGCTGACTCGACTTGCCCGCCCGCCGGCGCTCCCCTCGGGTAGCACTCGGCCTGCGCGCACCATTTTACTCCCCTCGTCTCGTAGCCTCGCCTGATGCGCATCGCGGTCCTGGCCGACATCCATGCCAACGCCCCAGCGCTGCGCGCCGTGCTGGCCGAGCTCGAGCGTGATCCGGTCGACGCGATCGTGGTCGGTGGCGACGTGCTCGGCGGCCCGCTGGTGGGCGCGACGCTCGGGCTGCTGGACGCGCGACAGGAACCTGTGCACTGGGTGTCGGGCAACTCGGAGCGCGAGACCGTCGCGGTGTACGACGGCCAACCGGCGACGGATGACCCGGCGGGACGGGCCGCGGCCTGGAGCGCGGGCGCACTTGATCGGCGCTGGCGCGACACGATCGCGGCATGGCCGATCAGCCTGGCGCTCGACGGCGTGCGCTTCTGTCACGGATCGCCCCGCCGCGACGACGAGATCCTCACCCGGCTCACACCCGAGGACGTGATCCGCGAGACGCTGACATCGGTGCAAGAGCCGCTCGTGATCGGCGGGCACACCCATCAGCAGATGGTCCGCCCGCTCGGCGACGGGTTGACCTACGCCAACGCAGGCAGCGTCGGCATGCCATACGAAGGACGGCCCGGCGCGTTCTGGATGTTGGTCGAGGATGGAATTCCCGTAGCCCGAGAGACCGGCTACGACCTCGTCATCGCCATTGCCGAGCTCCGGGCATCGGGATTTCCCGACGTTGAGGATCAGCTGACCGAGTCACTCATCGAGCCGGCCGACCCCGAAGAGGTGGCGGCCTTCTTCGAGCGCGGAGCTGGACGAGGCGGTGACCAAACCTGATCGGCGCTGCATAAACCGGTCAAATCAGTTCGATCAGTTTTTCGGCGTTACACCTCACGTGAGTTTAGTTGTGGCTGACCTGGGGCATCGCCAATGCCGAGACCTCAGAGCCGGTGCGGAGGCAGGGCCGCACAGGCAGCTTTAAACCAGCTACCAGATTGGCGCAGTCCCCTGCGTGGAGGGCTGCCCGAGCACCGACGGTTGCGTCTCGCTCGTCGTACCTCCAAGAAAGGCTGGTTCATGTCCTCTAACCGCCTCAAGTACACGCTGCTTGCGGTGCTCATCACGCTGCCGGTGTCACTCGGCGCCGTCGCCGTGGCCCTGGCCTCGTCGAGCTCTTCGAGCTCTTCGGGCTCGAAGAATTCCGCCACCTTGACCTTGTCGGTGAAGGCCAAGCGATCGCTCGCCCGCCAGCACGTCACCTTGCGCGCAAAACGCCCGGCCACGCGTCACAGTGCGAGCTATGCCATGCCCGCGAGCTCAGGTCGATGGAACTATGTCACCGCCACGGGCACGCTCAATCTCAAGGGCGTTCTCGCGGTTGCCGTCGGCAAGCGATCGGTGAAGATCAACTCGGTTACCTTCACCCGTCCCGCCAAAGGCAACGGTCAGTTGACCGTCAAGCTGACGGGTCACAAGGTGAAGCTGTTCACGATCACCGGCCGCGGCCGGGTCACGCGCACGACCACCAGCGAGACGATCAGCGGCCTGACGGCAAAGCTGGCCAAGCAGGGCACCAACCGTCTGGACCACGCGCTCGGACGGCACGCCTTCAGCACCGGAGAGAAGTTCGGTTCGTTCACCGTCACCGTGAGCACCACGCCGATCACCGGCGCCGGCGCGCCGGCTGGCACCTCGGCTTCGCCAGGGGTCGCCGGCACCTCGAGCACGGGGGCCGGGGTCGAGTTTGCACCCGCCTTCCGGACACTGCTCGACTCGGCGGGCCTCTCGACCGTCCCGCTCATCCCAGCGTCCAATGGGCTGCCGGCGCCGCTCGGCACGACCCCCATCCCGGGCGCGGACGGGACCAGCGTGACGCTCCCGCTAAACGGTTCGACGGCCGGTGCCAGCTTCTCCAACGGGACACTGACCGGGACCATCCCGCTGAGCGGCGGCCTGCAGCTCGGCAACGGCACCGTGTCGGCGTCGCTGACCAATCCGGAGCTGACGCTGGGCACAGGCACCGAGGGTTCGAGCCTGAGCTTCGAGGTGAACGGCGGGCCCGAGGTCAAGGTGTTCGACCTGGACACTTCGCAGCTCGAACAGTCGGCGCTGCCGAACGGCACCCTCGATCTCCAGGGCCTCGAGGCGACGCTCTCGAGTGAGGGCGCTTCGTCGCTCAACTCCGCACTGGGTCAGAACCTGTTCACCACAGGACAGCCCGTGGGTGGGGTGTCGCTGATCGTCCCCTCCCCCTCCTCCTCCTCCGGTTAGCGCTCCTCACCCCAGTTGGCAGGAAGCGAACGGCCCGGGACTCCTCCCTCCCCGGGCCGTTCGTCTGCTTGGGCACAATTGCGGCGGTGGTTGGAATCGAGCTGCGTGACTACGATCCCGCCTGGCCCGCCGCCTACGAAAGCGAGGCGAGCCGGCTCCGCGTCGCGCTGGGCGAGCGGGTGGTGCGGGTGGAGCACGTCGGGTCGACGTCGGTGCCGGGTCTTCTGGCCAAACCGATCATCGACATCGTGCTCGAGGTGCCGGACTCGACCGACGAGGGCGCGTACGTGGAGGATCTCGAGACGGTGGGGTACGTGCTGCGCATCAGGGAGCCCGGCTGGTTCGCGCACCGGCTGCTCCGTGGTCCGGGTGAGCGTGTGAACCTGCACGTGTTCTCGCGCGGGTGCCCGGAGACCGAGCGGATGGTCCGCTTCCGCGATCACCTGCGCGCGAGCGACGCCGCTCGGGCCCTGTACGCGCGCACCAAGCTCGAGTTGGCCACGCCGTCGTGGCACACCGTGCAGGATTACGCCGACGCCAAGACGCCGGTCATCCAGGAGATCATGACCCGGGCCGGGTCGTCGTCGGTGCTCTAAGCGCTCTTAGGTGGCAGGTGGAGTGCTCGACGGCACGGATGGCGTTGCGGACCGAGCCGCCGGGGGAGTTCCGGTAGCCGGCGAGGCGATCGACGGCGTCTGCAGGCTATTGAGTTGCGACTGCCCGCCGATGGCCACGCTGACAACGGTCAGGACGGATACCGCCACCGCCACGACCGTGGCCATGGGCAGCAGCCATGCCGGGGTGCCATGGTCGGCGGCGCGGCCCTCGACCGCCAGCACGACGGTGCCCGCCGCGAGGTCGCCCAATCGTTGGCGGCGCTCTGGGCCGGTGCGGACCATGCTGATCAGACCCACCGCGTAGCACACGGGCAGGGAGTCGAGGATTCGCACCAGCGAGCGGATGGCGATCGCCCTGGGGCTGGCCGGTCCGCCGCCATCGGCGGCCACGACGCGGATCCCGTAACGGCGCTTGCCGGGGGTCTGACCGCTGTGCGCCTCGAAGCCGAAGTGGTACGCGGCGCCCCCCACCGCGAGCCAGAGCAGGTGGGCGACGCTTGCCACCTGCCAGTGGAGCAGCAAGCAGGCGACCAGGTAGCCGCCGTAGATCAGGAGGTTGTCGATCCGCGCGGCGCGCATCCTCCAGCGCACCGCCGCCTCGGCGGGGTGGACGGCCAGCGCGACCGGCCCGGCGGCGAGGGGCGCGGCAGCGACCGGCGCAGCGACCGACGGCGCGACGACGGGCACGGCAGCCGGCACCGCGGGGGACGGGGTCCAGCCGGGTGGCGCCACCGATTCCGGCAACGACTCCTCCAGGAATGACACCAACGCGGTATCGGGGCCAGCCGCCCTTGCCTTGAGCTCGCGCAGCTTTGTCTGGACCACCTTGGCCCCGGTTTCCGCCGTCATCATGTCCGGCCGGTGCCGGCGATCACACCTCCCGTGTTCGAGCTGCAGTTTCCGCTCGGGGCCATCCCCGCCCTGGCCGCCCGTTTTCCGAGCTCGGACGATGCCCGGCTGCTCGCCGTCGGCGCCGGCGCGCGCGTGCGCGGCCACTACACGCGGCGCGAGTTCGTCGAGGTGTGCGCGTGGAAGACGCCGCGCAGCCGGCCTCGCGTCACCGCCAACCCGGCACGCGCGATCACGGCGGCGACTCGGCGCGCACTCGCCACTCCCGACGAGACGATCCGGATCGAGGCGCTGCTCGAGCTCGACGGGGTGGGCGTGCCGACCGCCTCCACGCTCCTGTACGCCGCGTTTCCCGAGGACTATCCGATCCTCGACGTGCGCGCGCTCGAATCGCTCGGGGTCGCGTCCCGCTCCGGGTATCCGGTCGGCTTCTGGCTCGCCTACCTGGCGGCCTGCCGTGCGCTCGCGAGCCGCGCCGGCGTGAGCCTGCGCACGCTCGACAAGGCGCTGTGGCAGCACTCCAAGGAGCGCGCCGTCCCCTAGGCTTGAGCTTGCCCGGCAGATCTGCTCGCCCGAGGTGTACTTCGGATGGAACCTCGAGTGACGTAGGCTTCGCCGCCGTGTCCCTCGAGGAACAGCCATCCCTGACCGAGCTGATGGCGATCGTCCCGTTCACGGCGAAGCTCGGCATCGAGATCGTGTCGGCGACCCCCGAGGAGGTCATCGGGCGGCTGGCCTGGCGCGAGGAGCTGTGCACGGTCGGCGGCGCCATGCACGGCGGGGCGCTGATGTCGCTGGCCGACAATCTCGGCGGCGTGTGCGCCTACCTCAACCTGCCCCCCGGCGCCACCACGGCGACGATCTCATCTTCGACCAACTTCCTGCGCGGCCTTCGCGACGGGAACGCGAATGCCACCGCGCGGCCGCTGCGGGTCGGGCGCACGGTGATCGTCGTGGAGACCGAGGTGCGCGACGACGCGGGCCGGCTCGCCACGCAGACCACGCAGGCGCAGGCGGTCATCGGCCCCTAGCGCGCGGCCGGCTACGACGAGCTGGACTTCTTGCCGCCCTTGCGACCGGCGGCCGCCTTCTGGGCCTTGTTGCCGCCGCTACCGCTGCCGCTGCTTTTCTTGCTCTGACTCGAGCCGCTGCTCTTGCCGCCGCGGCTGGAGGAGCCCTCCGAGTTGGAGATCGACGCCGCGCGCGACTTGCTCATGCCCTTCTTGCGCAGGCCCTCGTACTGCTTGTCGTTCTTCACGCTCGATCCATGGTCCTTGGCCACGGCGCGCCTCCTGACGTTCGGCTGATTGTGGGGACGAACTACCCGCAGAAGACCCGAAATCACGCGATTGGGTTACCGCGCCCGGGACCTCTTGCCAGCTCCCACCCGTAAGGAGGACGATGCGCACGGACGATGCCCATCTCACCGGGTGAAGGCATGGCGGCGGCGGACAGCCTCGTGATCGGCGGCGAGTTCGGCGGCCGGCAGCGGCCGCGCCGGCCGCGCAGCGAGCAGGCGCTCATCCGCGGCGTGCTGGCGGGCTCGGAGGCCGACCTCGAGGCGCTGTTTCGGCGCTACTGGCCGCGCGCCTATCGGGCCGCGTTCCTGATCGTCCACGACCACGCCGCGGCCGAGGACATCGCGCAGGAGGCGTTCCTGGCCGCCATTCGGCGCCTTGATCGATTCGACCGCGGGCGACGCTTCGGCCCGTGGCTGAGCGCGATCGTGGCCAACCGGGCGATCGACTGGGTCCGGGCCCGCACCGCACGGCGCGAGGCGGCCGGCGAACCGGTGGACACACCCTCGCCGCCCGAGGTGCCGGTCGGCCGCTATTCGCAGGAGGTGCTGGCCGCGCTCGCCGCGCTCTCGCCCGAGCACCGCGCGGTGATCGTGCTGCGCTACCTGCTCGAGTACAGCCCGGGCGAGATCGCCCGGGCGCTCGAGCTCCCGCGCGGCACGGTCAACTCGCGGCTGCGCCGCGGCCTCGACGCGCTCGAATCCCGGCTCAGCGAGCTCGATCCAAGATGAGGCGCCGCGCCCCCAGTGCTCTGCGCGACTTCCGCGCCCCCGATGAGGCCGGCGCCGAGCAGCGGGCCTGGAGCGTCGTCCACGCTGCCTACCTCAAGCGCGAGCCGGTGCGCCGCGCGGCCACGCGCCGGCGGCTGGCGGTCGTCCCGCTCCTGTCGGTGATCGTCGCGGGCCTGCTCCTGTCCCCCGCCGGCGCCACCGTCGGGCGGCTGATCACCAAGGCACTCGGTGTCCGCCATGCCGCGCCCAGCCTGTCCTCGCTCCCCTCGCCCGGGCGGATCCTCGTGACCGGGCCCGGCGGCACCTGGACGGCCGCCGCCGACGGGTCGTTGCGGCACCTCGGCGCATGGCGACAGGCGAGCTGGTCGCCCCGCGGGCAGTACGTGGCGGTCGTTTCGAGCAACGGGCTGGCCGCCGTCGACCCGCGCGGCAACGTCCGATGGTCGATCGCGCGGCCCGACGTCAGCGACCCGAGCTGGTTCTCGCCCTCCGGCTACCGCGTCGCCTACCTGTCGGCGGGCACGCTGCGGGTGATCGCGGGCGACGGCACCGGCGATCGCCTGCTGGCCGCGCCCGTGGCCGACGTGGCGCCGGCCTGGCGCCCGGGATACTCGTTCCAGCTCGCCTACGTGACCGCCGCTCACCGGGTCGTGGTCCGCGACGCCGACACGCGCCGGCCGATCTGGACCGCGCCCGTGACCGCCCGGCCCCGCGAGCTGCTGTGGTCAAACGACGGCCGGAGCCTGGTCGTGGTCACCGCATACGCGGTCCTGACCTACGCGGGCACCACGGGCGTGTTGCGCAGCGCCCTGCATGTGGCCGGCGGCCCGACCGGCGAGGCCGCGCTGTCGCCCGACGGGAGGATGGTCGTGCTCGTGCTCGGCGGCGATCAGGTCGCGGTCGTCCGAACCGGTACCGCGCACAGCGGGACTCGCCAGCTGCTCGCGGGCAGCGGCCTGCGCGACGTGAGCTGGTCGCCGAACGGCCGCTGGCTGCTGGTCGGATGGCCGGCCGCCGACCAGTGGGTGTTCGTGCGGGTGGCCGGTGCGCCGCGGGTGGCCGCGGTCTCCCGGATCGCCCAGCAGTTTGCCTCCGGTGGGGCGGCGCGGGCGTTCCCGCGGCTCGAGGGCTGGTGCTGCACGGTGCAGGGGACGGCGGGGTGAGCGCGCGGAGAGCCCTCCTCGCGCTGACGCTGTCAGCGCTCGTGGCCGCCTGCGGGGGCTCGGGCTCGCACCGGCACCCGCGCGCTCAGGCAGCCTCGCTCGCGCCGGCAACGCCGGCCGCCCCATCGACCGCGACGCGTGCGACTCGCCCCGCGAGCCCGCCTCCTGTGCAGGCGCTGGTCACGGCCGAGACCGAGAACCGCCTCTTGGTCGTGGCCCTGCCAAGCGGGCGTGTGGTCAGGCGGATCCCGGTGCCGCCCGACCCCGAAGACCTCGCCACCGACTCGGACGGGGGCGTGATCGTCGTGGTCAGCGCGGCCGCCGGCAAGGTGACGTTGCTGAACGGACACTCGCTCGAGCCCCTCAAGACGATTGGCGGGTTCGACCACCCCCACATCGCCGCGATCGCGCCTGACGGCCAATACGCATACCTAACCGACGACGCACGCGGCACGGTGACCGCGATCAACCTGGCGACGCTCCGCGTCGGGAGTACGACCGAGATCGGCGCGGGGGCCCACCACCTGAGCTTCGACGCGGCGCACCTGCGGGCCTGGGTGGCATTGGGCGAGTCGGCCACCACGGTCGTGGCCCTCAGCACCCAGGACTTCGACCATCCCCAGATCATCGATCGCTTCGATCCCGGCTTCGAAGTGCACGATCTGGCCTTCTCGAACGACGGCCAGCGCATCTGGGTTACGGCGGCGAATCGTCCGTACGTGACCGTGTTCGGAGGCGGCGACCGGGAGACGCTGTTCCGCGTGCCGGTCGGACCGCCGCCCCAGCACGTGGCGCTGGCCGGGACCTACGCGTATCTGACCAGCGGCTACGGCTCCACAATCGAGCAGGTCGACGCCGGGACCGGACGGATCCTGGCCAAGGCCCGCTCGCCGTACGGCTCGTTCGAGCTCGCGGCCGACGACCGCTACGTCGTCGTCTCCTCGCTGCTGAGGGGCACGCTGGCCATCTACACCCCGCGGCTGAAGCTGCTGCGGGTGGTGCACCTGGCCCCGGCCACGCGCGAGGTGGCGCTCAGCTCTCCAGACGGAAGCCCACCTTGAGCATCACCTGGTAGTAGGCGATCGAGCCATCGTCGTTGAGCTGGCCGCGGACCTGGGTCATCTCGAACCAGTCGAGGTGGCGCAGGGTCTTGCCAGCCCGCTCGAGCGCGTTGCGAATCGCATCGTCGATCGTCCCGGTGGAGGATCCGACGATCTCGCTGACCGAATAAACGTTGTCGGACATCTGACCTCCTGACTGGCCGTTGATCACACAGGGCGCCGGAGCCTACCAGTGCTAGCTGCTTTGCGGCTAACCTGCAAGCAGGCAAGCAACCGATCCGTCCAACAAGACCGCTTGCGCGCTTGCAAAATACCTGCTAAGCTGCAAGCACAATATCCGAGAACCCAGGAGACGATTCACATGGCAACCACCACTCACACCCGAACCGGAATTCCCTCGTTTGACGCGGCCTACGACCAGTTCCGCGAGAGCGGCGAGCAGGTCCTGACGGCCGCCCGCAAGGCTGGCAACCTGTACCTCGACTCCTACGAGAAGGCCGTCGACCGGACCACTGACCTTCAGCTCAAGCTGGCCGGTCTGAGCCAGCAGGAGTGGGTCAAGGGCCTGATCGAGGCGCAGGTCGACGTCACGCGCGAGCTCGCCGGCTCGTACACCACGACGGCTCGCAGCCTGCTCAAGTAGCGTTAGCCGACAGCCGTTACTGATAGAAGCACCGGTGGGAGTATCGCCGGTGCTTCGTCGTTTTTAGGTGCTTTGAGCATTTCGCCAAGGAGGTCGAAGGTTGAGCGCTATCTCGCAATGTCCCCCAGTCCCCGCCCCCAGCATGGGCACCGGCCTCCTCGACAGCTGGGTGGACGGGTACGCGGCCACGCTCGAGGGTTTCGGCCGTTGCTGGGCCGCCGCGGTTTCGCGCTGGCCCGCAGCGCTTGACGTCCCGCGCTGGCTGGCCACCACCAGCGAGCGCCAGAAGCCGGCCTGGACCACCCCGCACGAGATCGTGTTCGAGGCCCCGCTGGCCCGCCTGCGCGACTTCTCGGTCTCGCGCCGCCGGGTGGTCCCGACCCTGGTCCTTCCGCCCCAGGCCGGGCACGACTCGTGCATCGTCGACTACTCGGCCGAGCAGAGCCAGATGGGCGCGATCCTGGACGCCGGGCTCGAGCGCGCCTTCACGCTCGACTGGGTCGGTGCCACGCGCGAGACCCGGGATGCCTCGATCGAGGACTACACGGACGTGGTCGACCGCGCGGTCGAGCACTGCGGCGGCCGGGTGAACCTGGTCGGCGACTGCCAGGGCGGTTGGCTGGCCACGATCTACGCCGCGCTGTACCCCGAGCGGATCAACACGCTGACCATCGCCGGCGCGCCGATCGACTACCACGCCGGGCGCCCGGTGATCCACGAGGTACTGCGCCGAGTTGCTCCCGACGGCGATCTGCGCTTCTACGAGGCGCTGGTCGCGATGGGCGGCGGCGTGCTCGAGGGCCGGCACATGCTCTCGGGCTTCATCCTGATCCAGCCGGGGGCGGAGATCTCGCGCCAGATCGATCTGCTGCTGAACCTCGACGACGATGCCCACGTCGCGCGTTACCGGGAGTTCGAAGACTGGTTCAAGCACACCCAGGATGTCCCGGGCCAGTTCTATCTGTGGATCGTCCGCAACCTGTTCCGCGACAACGGGCTGATCGCCGGGTCGGTGGAGGTCCGCGGCCAAAAGGTCGACCTGTCACGGATCGACATGCCGCTCAACCTGATGGGCGGCGCCACCGACCACATAACCCCGCCCGAGCAGGTCTTCGCGCTGGCCGACCACGCGTCGACCCCGCCCGAGCAGGTCACGCGCCACGTGTCAAGCGGCGGGCACCTCGGGCTGTTCATGGGTCACGAGGCTCTGCGCGAGCACTGGCCGCGGATGCTGACCGAGGTGTTCCGCTACTCGCGCACGGGTAGCCATCGATAAAGCCCCAAACCCGAGGGAGGATCGATGGCTGATCGAAAGCAGAGAGTCGAAGGCAAGGCCGAGGAGACCAAGGGCCGCGTGAAGCGAGCGGCCGGCGCGGCCACGGGTAACCGCAGCACCGAGGCCAAGGGCGCCGGCGAGGAGCTCAAGGGCAAGGCCAAGAACACGGTCGGCAAGGCCCGCAGCGCGGTAAAGAAGTCGACGCGCTAGGCGCGCGTCGCCGGCGCCGCCGCGTCACTCGGCCACGGCCGGGTCACTCGGCCACGTAGTGCCGGGCGCCGGCGGCGTCCACCCACACGCGCAGGACGGCCTGAGTGCGAGGGTCGCGAAACCGCTCGCCGGTCGGATGCCAGTCCGGCTGGGGCCTCTCGGCCTCTCCGTGCCCGCGGCCCCAGCGCGGCCGGCGAGACGGTGCCGCGGGAATCGACGGCGCCAGCGGCGGGAGCCCGGCAAGCGCCTCGGCCGCCCCCTCGTGGGTATCGGCCAGCGCGACCAGCGTGACGCGCCGCTCCAACTCCGCCACGTCGATCCGTCCCTCGGCGGCGTGACGCTTGAGCGCCTCGTAGAAGGGTTCGCGGTCCGCGTCGCTCAGCAGCACTAGCTGCGGTCGACCTTGACGGCCGTCCCGTAGGCCACGATCTCGGTGAACTGCCCGCCGATCTCCGAGGAGTCGAAGCGCACCGCGATGATCGCGTCGGCGCCGAGCAGCCGGGCGTTGTCGGACATGCGGTCGATCGCGTGCCGGCGCGAGTCCTCCAGCAGCTGGGTGTACTCGGACACTTCGCCGCGGCGCAGTGCCCGGAAGGACGACGTGACGCCGCCCACCAGTCCCATGCTGCGCACCACCAGGCCGTAGCAGACACCGAGGTTCTCGGTGATGCGCGCGCCCGGAAGCTCGAGCGCGGTGCTCATCGGCAAGTCACCTGACAGGCTCATCTTGGGCAAACGCTACCGTTCGAAGGCGATGCGCGCACGACAGCTTTGCCTCGGGGCGGTGCTGAGCGGCGCCCTGGCTCTCGCCGGCTGCGGCAGCTCGAGCAGCAGCAGCACCACCAGCAAAAGCAGCGGCGCGAGTTCGGCCACCACCCAGTCGATGACCGCCTCCACGACGGCCGCGGCCGGTGGCGGCAGTCAGCCGCTAGGTCCCGAGGCGATCCCGCTCGAGGCCGGCCCTCCGCTCGGCCCCGCCTCGAGCACAACGCCGGGCACCACGGTGGACGGGATCCAGTGCGCCCCGGTCGAGCAGCTCGCGTACCACATCCACGCCCACCTCCAGGTGTACGACAACGGGCAGCCGCGGTCGCTGCCGGCGGCCATTGGCCTGCTCGGGCCGGTGGCCCAGCAGACCGCCTACGGCCCCTTCTACGGGGCGCAGCAGTGCTACTACTGGCTGCACACCCACACCTCGGACGGCGTGATCCACATCGAGTCGCCCACCAAGCGCATCTACACGCTGGGCAACTTCTTCGACGAGTGGCGCCAGCCGCTCAGCCGTACCCAGGTCGCGACCGTCAAGGGAAAGATCACGGCGTTCCTCAACGGCAAGCCGTGGAACCAGAATCCGCGCACGATCCCGCTGCTGCCGCATGCGTCGATCCAGCTGGACGTCGGCTCACCGACCATCCCGGCCAGGGTCATCTCCTGGGCCGGCTCGAACCTCTAGACGCGCCCTCGCTACACCTGGGCGCGCCGCCGACGCCGGCGCATGATCTCCAGCCCGACTCCCACCAGCACGAGCAGGACGAGGCCGACCGCGGTCACCGTCCCCACGTCCGCGAGCACGTCGAGCACGGGCGGGCCGACGTAGTAGGCGGCCAGCCCGATCCCCACCGACCAGACGATCGCGCTGAGCAGGTTGGTCACCAGGTAGACCGTGGTTCCCACCCGGTGGATCCCGGCCACCCATGAGGGCGCGAGCAGAATCGCGATCACCGTGAGCCGCTGGAACACCTCCTCCCCCCGCTCGACCGCCTTCAAGCGCAACCTTCGCAGCGGGCCGGGAGCGGTCATCACCTGGCGTCCCGCGAGCAGCCCGACCAGCCAGCCGACGATGCCTCCGATAACGGCCCCCACAAACGCCCAGATCAGCACCGGCGTGATGTCGAGCTTGTGCTTGGCAGCCACGATCGAGGCGGCAATCAGCAACGGCTCGCCCGGGCCCGGCAGGCCCGCCCAGCTCGCGAATGCCGCGAGCGCCAGCGCCACATAGTCGATGTTGGCGGCCGGGACGTGGCGCAGGACGTGGAAGTGGATGTGTACGTGCAGCGCGAGGACGAGCAAGCTCATCGAGAGTGGCATACGCCTCGGCCTACACTGCGGCCCGTGCTGATCCTGCCGTCCGAGCGAACCCCCGTGCACCGGCTGTCGAGGCGCGAGAAGTGGATGGTGTGCGGGGTGCTCGGGGTGGTCGCCGCGCTCGCCGTGGTGCTGGTGATCTCGTTCGTCGCCGCCGGCCCGAGCTCGGGGCACGGCTGCATCTACGCGAACATCCCCGGCGCGGTCGGCGCCGAGCAGGTCCACCAGTGCGGCGACACGGCGCGCGCGACCTGCCGGTCGGTCAACGCGCCCGGCGCGTACACACGACAGGCGGCGCAGACGCTCGCCGTGCAGTGCCGCAAGGCGGGTCTGGCGGTCGGCTCTTAGCCAGACGCGGCACGCCGCCGGGCATGGACGTCCGGCGGAACCGGCCCCATGGACGCCGCCGCAGGCGGCCCCAAGAAAGTGCTGGAAATCGCCCGCGCTTATCCCAATGTCCAGAGGCCCCTCGCATTTGCTGGACGTGGGGACATGGTTGCGGTGTCGACCCGAGACGACACTCCTCGCCAAGTTGGCGTCGCCAGGGCTTGCGCGGCGAACCCGAGCACAAGGAGATCCACTTGCCAGTTGAAGCACCTAGTTGGCTGAACGCAGGAGACACTTCCTGGCAGCTCACCGCCGCGACGCTGGTCGGCTTGATGAGCGTCCCCGGGCTCGCCGTGCTCTACGGCGGCGTGATGCAGAAGCGGTGGTCGATCAACAGCATGATGCTGACCTTCGCGACGTTCGCGACGGTGCTCATCGTCTGGGTGCTGTGGGGGTTCAAGATGGGCTTCGGCTCGCCCTTCCACGGCCTCTCGCACCACGGGTTCTTCGGGAACTTCCTCGGGGTTCCCGGCCCGGTGCTGTCGCACACCGAGCTTCAGCACCAGGCGAACATCCCGCTGGTCGGGTCGATGGCCTTCCCGAAGTCGGCGCTCGTCTACTTCCAGCTGGTGTTCGCCGCGATCACCCCGATCCTGGCCCTGGGTTCGGTGCTCGGCCGGGTGAACTTCAAGGCGTGGATCCCGTTCGTGTTGCTCTGGATCACCTGCGTCTACTGCGTTGACGCCTTCCTGATCTGGGGCGGCGGCTTCTTCGCCCAGCACGGCGCGGTCGACTACTCGGGTGGCTACGTCATCCACCTGTCGGCCGGCGTGGCCGGGTTCGTCACCGCCGCGGTGATCGGGCCGCGCCTGCAGCGCGACCGTGAGATCGACGCGCCGAACAACGTGGCCATGGTCGCGGTTGGCGCCGGCCTGCTCTGGATGGGCTGGAACGGCTTCAACGGCGGCGACCCGTACACGGCCAACATGTCGGCCTCGGCGGCGGTGCTCAACACCAACCTGTGCACGGCGGTGGCGTTCATGATCTGGGTCGGGTGGGACTACCTGACCGGCCGCAAGCCTTCCCTGCTCGGCGGCGTCAACGGGTGCATCACCGGCCTGGTGGCGATCACCCCGGCGGCCGGTTACGTGAACGGCTGGGGCGCGATCGCGATGGGGGTCATCGCCTCCTCGCTGGTGTACTTCGCGCTGAACTACCTGAGCCGGCTGCGCCCGTTCCGCAATGTCGACGACACGCTCGGCGTGATCTACACCCACGGGTTCGCCGGCGTTGCCGGCGGCCTGCTGGTCGGGATCTTCGCCGACCCGAACATGGCGCTGTTCTACAAGACCGGTCCGCACGGGCTCGTTGCCGGGGGCGCGGTGGCGGGCCTGCTGCACGGCAACGCCAACCTGCTCAAGTGGCAGTTCCTCGCCGCGATGTGGGTCATATGCTGGACCGCGGGGGTCACGTTCGTGCTGCTCAAGCTGGTCGGGTTGTTCGTGCCGCTGCGGATGTCCGAGAAGAACATGGAGATCGGCGACGTCGCCGAGCACGGCCACGAGGTCTATCCCTCCGACGTCCCGTCGCTCGGGTACCCGGGCGGGATCCCGGGTCTGGCCGGCGCCGATCCTGGACGGGCGCCGGCGCCGTCCGCGGCCTGACTCGAGCGGGGCACGCTGACGCCGGGCATGCCGCACTCCACGTCGCTGGCCATCGTCTCGGGGGCGGTGGCCGGCGACGGCCTGGAGCGGGTGTTCGCCGCATGAGGGATCGCAGCGCCAAGGCGGAGCAGGCTGCGCAGGAGGCGATGCTGCTGGCTTCGCTGGTTCCCGTGGCGGAGGAGTCGGCGGTCGGCCCCGGGCCGGAGGACACTTACCGCCTCCTGATCGGCGTGCTGTTGCGCGACCCGGTCGAGCTCGAGCTGCTGCGCGCAAGCACGATCTCGCCGCTGCTCGATTACGACGCCGAGCACGAGACCGAGCTGCTGAGCACGCTCGAGACCTTTCTGGCCCACCACGGCTCGACCACCGAGACGGCCGCGGTCATGGGCCTGCACCGGCACACCGTGGGCTATCGCCTGTCGCGCGTCCACAAGGTGTCGGGCCTTTCGCCATACGAGTCCGGCGGCCGCGAGCGGCTGAGCCTCGGGCTGAAGGCCGCGCAGATCCTCGCGGCCCAGAAACGACTGTCACTGTCACAACCGGGATAGGCTCGATGCGTATCGCGAGACTGTAAGGAGGAGAACCGTGGCCACCACCGAGAGCGAGCAGACCGCGATGGCCGCCGGCGCCACCAGCCCCGCCGAGGTGCTGGAGTTCGCCGCTGAGCGCGGCGTCGAGATGGTCGACCTGAAGTTCGTTGACCTGCCCGGGACCTGGCAGCACATGACCTTGCCGATCGGGGCTCTGGATTCGGCCGACTTCGAATCGGGGCTCGGCTTCGACGGCTCCTCGATCCGCGGCTTTCAGGAGATCCACGAGTCCGACATGCTGCTGATCCCGGACTCCTCGACCGCGTTCATCGACCCCTACTACACGCGGACTACGTTGTCGCTGATCTGCTCGGTGGCGGATCCTGTGCTGGGTGAGCCGTACGCGCGCGACCCGCGCTTCGTGGCCCAGAAGGCTGAGCGCCATCTCGTCTCGACCGGCATCGCCGACGTCGCCTACTTCGGGCCCGAGGCCGAGTTCTTCGTGTTCGACCACATCGCCTACGAGCAGGTGGGTCATCGCGCGTTCTACGAGGTCGACTCGGGTGAGGGCTTCTGGAACACCGGCAGCCCCCTCAGCGCGGTGCCCAACCTGGCCTACAAGCTCCGCCAGAAGGAGGGCTACTTCCCGGTGCCGCCGGCCGACTCACTGGCCAACCTGCGCTCGGAGATGGTGGCCACGATGGAGTCACTCGGGATCCGCTGTGAGTTCCACCACCACGAGGTGTCATCGGGCGGCCAGGGCGAGATCGACATGCGCTTCCAGCCACTGCTGCGGATGGCCGACCAGATGATGGTCTACAAGTACGTGGTCAAGAACACCGCGCGGGCCGCGGGCAAGACCGCCACGTTCATGCCCAAGCCGATCTTCGAGGAGAACGGGTCGGGCATGCATGTGCACCAGTCGCTGTGGAAGGACGGCGATCCGCTGATGTACGGGCAGGGCGGCTACGCGCACCTGAGCGATCTGGCCAAGCACTACATCGGGGGTCTTCTGGCCCATGCTCCGGCGTTATTGGCGTTCTGCGCCCCGACCACAAACTCGTACCGGCGGTTGGTGCCGGGCTACGAGGCGCCGGTCAATCTCGTGTACTCGGCGCGGAATCGCTCAGCCTGTGTGCGCGTCCCGATGTACCACGAGGCGCCCAAGACCAAGCGGATCGAGTTCCGCTCGCCGGATCCGACGGCCAACCCGTATCTGGCGTTTTCCGCGCTGATGATGGCCGGGCTCGACGGGATTCGTCGTGGGCTCGATCCCGGTGAGCCACTCGACGCGGACCTGTACGAGCTGCCGGCGGAGCGGCTGGCCGAGATCGGTGTCGTGCCGGCTTCTCTGGAGGCGTCGTTGGATGCGCTGGAGGCCGATTCTTCGTTCCTGCTGGAGGGCGATGTGTTCACCTCCGGGCTGATCGAGGCCTACGTCCGGTATAAGCGCGAAGAAGAGGTCGACGCGATCCGGATGCGTCCGCATCCGTGGGAGTTCGCGCTGTATCACGACGCGTAGGCGGGTCGTTTATGGGGGCCGTCGTCCCATTCGCCGGCCGCGATTACGTCCTGGCAGGCCGGTACCTGCCCACAGTGCCGCGAGTGCCGGCGAATGGATCGATGGCCCCCTTTGTCGCCGGGCGGGCGAGTCGGCGCGTCGGCACGTGCGCTCCCGCGGGGCGCCGCGTCCGGCTCCGCGTCTCGGGAAAGCCGAGGAAGCCCGGCGGTCGCGTGCCCAGCACCTTGTAAAAGTCGCCAAACCCCGACGGCCGCGGCCCGTGGGCGCGACATAAGCATGCTCCCAATGCTTATGTCGCCGCCGGGACCGCCGCTGGGGGCGGTTCGGCGGGTTATGCAGGTGGCTCCCCCGCTCCACGCCGGCTGAGCCGGCCCGCTTGGCGCTGCCACGAAGGCGCCTCGTGTGCGTCCGGGTCTCGGGAAGGCCCCGGCCGGGCGGGGGTGCATAAGTCCCGAAACTCCCCGTCGGGCCGTCGGGTTGTGGGACATAAGTGCCTGGGAGGTGCTTACGTCCCGGAAGTCCCCGGGATCGGGGGCGCTTTCGGGAGTCGCTTTCGGGAGTTATGCACCCGGTTTCTTTGGCTCGCTCTGGGCTGGCTGGCGCCGGCTGAGCCGGGCCACCAGGCGCTGCACCAGGCTCGGTCGACGAGGCTGGGTCTTCAGCCACTCCTCGCGGCTTGGGAGCTTGCCGCGCTTGCGAGCGGCGATGACGCATTCGGAGTGGGCGTGGCGCCGGCGGCTGTGATCGCCCTCGGGAAACAGCAGCATGTGCTCGCTCAGGGCGGGCAGGTGGCGCCCGCACAGCGGGCAGCGGTAGGTCGCCGGTTTGAGGTTCTGGGCGCGGCGCATGGCCCACCAGCGCGGCTTGGGCGGCTCGGCCATGCGTCCAAGGATCGCACCAGCCGCCAGGCAGGCCGGTATCGTCGAGGGCCGTGGAGCACCGCGACGAGCGCATCCTGATCGAGACCGAGCGCTACCGGATCACCGGACTGCTGCGCCTGCCCCGCGACGGCTACCGCAGCCGGTTGACCGACTACCTGAACTCGTCCGACCGCATGTTCCTGGCTCTGACCGACGTCGAGCTGGTGCCGTTCGATGGCGGCGAGGCGCAGCGCCGGCCGTTCCTGGCCGTCTCGCTCGGCCACGTGGCGCTGGCCATGCCTCTGGACGGCGGCGCGGTCGACTGAAAGCCCGTCCAGCCGCGCCGCCGCACCCGCGGCCTCTGTTACCTCAGGGCGGCCACGAGGTATCGTGTTCTGTATGGCCACTCGCCGCGCAGACGACCTCGACGGCCTCAGCCGTAGCGAGGTCCTCCGTGCCTCGCCACGGATGTTCGACTCGGCCCTGTTCGAGAAGTTCTCGAGGGTCCACTGGACCGTGCCGCTGCTGGTGTTCGTCCCGGTCGTCACGATCCTGCTGATCGAGGGCTTCGTCCACGGAGCGGGCTGGTCGGTGGCCTACTGGATCCCGGCGGGCTATCTGTTCTGGACGTTGACCGAGTACTGGATGCACCGCGTGGTGTTTCACTTCGAGCCCGAGAAGGGCATCGGCGCGCGGCTCCACTGGATCATTCATGGCGTCCATCACGACCACCCGAACGACCCCCTGCGACTGGTCATGCCTCCGGCGCTGAGCGTCCCGCTCGCGGCGCTGTTCGTGTGGGTCTTCTCGCTGGTGATCGGCACCCCCGGTTTCCTCCCGTTCGGCGCCGCCTTCCTGGCCGGATACCTCGGTTACGACATGCTGCACTACCACGTGCACCATCACCGGCCGAAGACCGCGCTGGGCAAGCGCCTGCGCGAGTTGCACATGCGCCACCACTTCCAGAACCACGATCGCGGCTACGGAGTGAGCGCTCCGTTCTGGGATCACGTGTTCGGCACGGCGCCCAAGAAGATCAGCCACTGAGCGGCCTCTATCGCGCGGTGCGAATCGGGCGTCCGGTGGGCCGTCCGCGCCGGTTGACTCTCGCGTCGCCGCGTGCATAGGATCGCCCCATCGCGGTGGCCGGGAGGCGCGACATAACCCATTAGATGGGGAGGGAGTCATGCTCGCACTGCGGCATTTGGTCCTGCTCTGTTCGGTTGGGGCGGTGGTCGCGTTAGGGGCAGTTGCCGCTCCCGCTGCGTCGGCAGCGAGCAACCCGTCCGGTCAGCAGAAGCTCACCTGCTGGTGGAGCACCTCAGTCTGCACCGAGATCGCCGATCCCCAGGCCGTCTGGGGAAGCTGGTACGTCGGCCACGACGAGCCGTCGCTGCTGTTCTACTCGAACCGGCCCGGGTCGGGAAACGACATGACCTACCAGCTGAAGATCCCGTCTGAGCCAGCCGGTCCGTACAGCCAGAGCAGGAGCTACAACTTCGAGCTGCACCCGGCGTTCTGGTTCGGAATGGCGCTGTGCGACACGCAGTCCTACCCGGAGACGACCAGTAGGTGTCAGCCCGACAGTGACCGCAACATCGTCGATGTCACCAAGAGCATCTACCACCCGGGGACCGCGTTCCTGGAGCTCCAGTTCTATCCGCCCGGCTGGGTCAAGGAGTTCAACGGGACATCGTGCGATGCGACCAAGTGGTGCGCGGCCCTGAACATCGACAGCTATTCGCTGAATCCGATCACCGGTCAAGCCCTCAACACGACCTGTCAGAGCGAGATCCTGGGCGGGGTCGAGTACATCAACTACGCCTACCTGACCCGGAATGGCCGGCCGCAGGGCCCGCCGAACCCGCTTCATTTCGACCCGGTGGCCTCGGGCGATCCGGGACCGAACGTCCTCTACATGAATCCGGGGGATGGCATCACGGTCAGCCTCCACGACTCGCCTCAGGGTCTGGTCACCACGCTGTACGACCTGACCACACACCAGACCGGGTGGATGACCGCCAGCGCGGCCAACGGGTTCGGTCAGATCCAGTTCGCGCCGACCGGCACGAGCTGCACCGAGATCCCCTACAACTTCCACCCGGAGTACTCCACGAGCTCGCCCCAGACGCGCGTGCCGTGGGCGGCGCACACCTACAACGTCGCGTACTCGGATGAGATCGGGCACTGGGACTTCTGCACCGCGGTCGATCCGAGCACGGGCAACTGCACCGGCCTCGAGGGGCCTCCCGGAGATCAGGAGCCGACCGACGAGGACGACTACGGCTGCTTCGACGGCTCGATGTCGCTGCTCTACCCGGCGACAGGTTGCATCGGGACAAACGATCCCGGGTTCGACGGGTCCTCGTATCAGCTCGATTGGCCCGACGGGTCACCCAACCACCCGACGCCGATCCTCCTGAACAGCCCACGGACGA
Organism: uncultured Solirubrobacterales bacterium; assembly: GCA_963764545.1. Lineage (GTDB taxonomy): Bacteria > Actinomycetota > Thermoleophilia > Solirubrobacterales > Solirubrobacteraceae > Palsa-465. Next base: position 231,289 of record CAVXSX010000001.1, read on the forward strand.
ACCGGGCGCCCTACCAGGAGGCGGCGTTCGAGACCGACCTGCCGCGAATCGAAGCCAGCGATTACGGCGGCCCCTGCAACCGGACCACCGGGGCGGGCTGCACGGACCCGCCGCTGACCGACGACGGTACGCCGGCCAGCTTCTATCCGTACTTCTCGACGGTGCGGAAGGGAGGCCACGGTCGGGACGACTACGGCGGTGGACGCGGGTGCATGTGGGGTGAGGGCTCCACGTTGCCGAACACGATCGACAACTTCGGCGGGAGCTCCTCCTCGGAATTCGGCTCGCTCAACCCGCAGGAGTACTACGTGACCGGCGGAGGCGGGGCCACCCACCTCGTGATCGACACCTACCGGCGCATCCTGCCGTACGCGCCGTGCTGAGCTGAGGTCTGGCATATTCGCTCCCGGCGGCCTGTCACGGTCGCCGGGAGCACCGTGCCCGAGCCACCACCTGAACAGCTGCCGGAGGTAGGCGCCTCGATCGCGTCGGTTGCGATGGCCGTGCCCGGCCGGGTCGTCTCCAACGACGAGCTCGCCACCCGGCTGGGCGTCGACGCGCAGTGGATCGCCAAGCGCACCGGAACGCGCGAGCGCCCCTGGGCCTCGGACGGAGAGCGCCTCAGCCAGCTGGCCACCGAGGCGGGACAGGCGGCACTCGAGCGGGCGGGCATCGAGCCGGGTGAGCTCGACCTCGTGCTGGTGGCCACCTCGACCGCCGACGAGATCACCCCCAACGCGGCGCCGCTCGTGGCCGGGATGCTCGGCGCGTGCCGGGCCGGCGCGCTCGACGTGGGTGCCGCCTGCACGGGCTGGTTGTCGGCGCTGGCCCTGGCCTGCGGTCAGATCGAATCAGGCCGGGCCCAGCACGTGCTCGTCGTGGGCGCGGATTTCCTGTCGCGTTTTCTCGATCTCGACGACCGCGACACGGTGTCGCTGTTCGCCGATGGCGCCGGCGCAGCAGTCGTGTCGGCCACCAGCGCACCGACCGGGCGGATCGGACCGGTCGTGCTGCGTGCCGATCACTCCGGCTCGCAGCTGATCCGGCTTAGCCGCGACGGTCGCATCCGCTTGGAGGGCCACGAGTCCTTCCGTGCCGCCGTGGCCGCGTTGACCCAGGTGACCGTCGAGGCGCTGGCCGCGTCCGAGTGCCGCCTGGAGGACGTCGACCTGTTCGTCTACCACCAGGCCAACTCGCGGATCCTCCGGGCGGTTGGCCAGCGACTCGAGCTGGCGCCCGAGCGGGTCGTCGACTACGTGGATCGGTTTGCCAACGCCTCGACCGCCACGCTTCCGACCGCGCTGTCGGTGGCGCAGGCGGAGGGGCGGCTTGTGCCCGGCCAGCGCGTGTTGCTGGCCGCGTTCGGCGGCGGACTGACCTGGGGCGCGACCGTGGTGGAGTGGACCGCACCCGCCCTGGCCGGGCCGGCCTCGGCGTCGAGGTCCGTCGCGGCTCAGCCCAGCGTGATGCCCACCGTGTAGTAGGCGGAGTGCTTGGTGCCCGCGCGCGGGACCTGCTTGGTCACCCGCAGGGTGTGGCGCTTTTTCTTGACCGGGTGGTCGTGGACCTTGCCGAGGTGGCAGTCGCCCTTGATCAACGCCGTCTTGACCTGGGCCAGCGTCTTGTGCGCCAGGTTCGGCACGCGGCACAGCATCGCCGAGAACTGGGCCAGGCCATGGTCATCGACGCGCACCGCGCCAGCCACCGCCGGTACCAGGTAGCGGTTCTTGGGCCCGAACGCCCAGAACGCGCCGGACGGCAGACCCTCGACCACCGTCCCGATCGCAGGCCTGGACACCATGCGCGCGGCGGGATTGGAGATGTTCTGCACATCCCAGACGTCGATGGTCACGGTCGGCCGGGCAGCTCCGAACACCGACCAATTTGTTATCGGGACCGGGGCTCCTCCGGCGATCCGGTAGCTCAGACCTGTCGTGGTGCTCACAAACGTGCCGGTCGATGGCACCGCGTTGAGGTGCGACCATGGATTGCCGGCATTCTGAACGTCCCACTCGTCGACCAGCACGGGCTGCATGTTCGGGAATGAGGGGGTGTTCTGCACGTACATCGGCGCGCCACCCACGACCTCCCAGGTGGCGCCGTCCTGCGTGCGCAGGAATGTGCCGTTGACGGGCACGGGGTTGAGCTGATCGAACTGCTGCTGGCTGATCACGGTGTAGGGCTGCACGCCGCCGACGTCGCTCCAGTTGTTCACCGACAGCGGCGCACCGCCCGCGATCTCGTAGAACTGCGGATCGCCGCTCACCTGCACGAAGGTGCCGTTCGGGAACAGGACGCTGCCGGATGCGGCGCCGGCGTCCACATAGTCGCTGTCGATGTTTATCGTCACCCCGCCGTAGGTGGCGTTGTGTCCGCCCTGGTACTGGTGCAGGCGCTGATGGTTGTCCCATTCCGTGCTCGGGATGTAGTTGCTGTTCGTGTTCTGCTGCCCATTCCACTCGGCGTCCCAGATCTGGTCTGGCTCGGTGTAGCCGGTACCCCACTGATTGACCAGATCGGTAACTCCGGAGCTCGCGCTGCTGTAGACGCCGGAGGTGTAGCCGTGGGCGTGCAGCTCGGTCGTCCAGGCGCTCAGGAAAGCCAGCACCGCGGTGGAGTTGGTCGTGCCGCGGCTGTAGTTCTCCATGTCGTCGTAGATCGGGTTGCCCGGCCCGATCCCGACTCCCTCGGCCTGGTTGATCGCGTCGTCGGCTGCCGCCGTGCCTTGGGAAGAAGCCACCGTGGCGCTCGTGCTCATGGCGGCGCACCCGCAGCCGTTGCTCGGTGCCTGCAGCCCGACGTAGATCGGGACCAGCACCCAGCCCGCCGCCGACTCCTGCTGCACCCAGGTCGCGGTCAGGTTGGGCTGCGAACACGCCTCGTTGGCACCGCCGATGTAGATCCCGGCCGCCCGGTAGGGCGAGGAGCTCCAGGCCGACATCGCCGAGCTGCTCGGGGTATTGCAGGCGTCGAACCCCAGCCCGGTGTACACCGGATCGCCGGCGCGGTGGGTCGCGTGAGGCTTCGCGGCCGCGCTGTGGGCCGGCTTCTGGGCGCCGGTCGCCGCGGCCGAGTGGGCGCTCACAGACCGGACGCCGAGCGCGCGCGCCACTACGCTCGGGTCGTTTGACCAGGTCGCGGTGACGACCACGCCGGCATTCGGCACGGTCAGCTGGGTCGAGGATCCCTTGGGCGGCTGGGCCTTGCGGTTCTGCACCGGGGGCAGCACGGGGCCGTTGGCCCCCTGCGCGCCGGCGCCATGGGCGGCGAGCGGCGCGACCAGGATCGCCTCGGTCCGGCCGGCGGCGTGCGCCGGACAGCGCTGCTGGGAGCTCGGGCGCCCGAGATAGACCGCGTGGCGGTTGAACCGCACGCACACCGTCGGGTCGGCGGCCAGGTCATACACCGGCCAGGCAGCCGGGACGACGAGCCTGTAGCCGTGGTAGCGAACCGTCTTCGTCGCGGAGGCGCTCCGCGCGGAGGCCGAGGCCGGGGCTGAGGCCGCGGCGGGGACCACCCCGACGCCCAGGCTGAGGAGCAGGGCGAGCACGGCAAGCGTAGGACTGAGTCTGGGTCGGAATCGGGGCATCACATCTCCCGGCGCGCCGGCCCGCACCCACCGTTGGTCGAAATCTGCTCGCGGACGAACGAGCTACCTGGTTCGGGCCATGCTAACGAGGATCGACTTGGCCTGCAAAGAGGCCCTAAGTGGGTTCTCAGCGTCCCGTGCCCGAGCCGGACACCACGCGCTCGACCACCGACTGCGCGACCCAGAAGATCTGGTGGCTCATCCGGTCGAACACGAGGTACACGAACGGCTCCGCCGGCGAGTCGTACCAGCCGATGGCCAGCACGTGGAAGGAGCCGGCGTCTCGCCGCTCGCCCCCGCCCTCCCAGGGACGCGTCTGCACGACGATCGAGAGCGAAGGGGCAACCGCGCTCGGCGGGATAGGTAGATCTGGCGGGATGTTGGCCACCGCGGTATCGGCTCTCGTGCTCGCGCGGCCCGCCCAACCAGGGGCGACCGCTGTTCCGGGGACGATATGACCAGCGGCGGACGGTGAATTCTCGGGGCCGGCGGCGGTCGCTGAGGGTCTCGCGGCGGGGCGCCCGACCGGAGCGGAGAGGGCGGGATTCGAACCCGCGATGGAGTGTTAACCCCATACTCGCTTAGCAGGCGAGTGCCTTCAGCCACTCGGCCACCTCTCCGGTTTCGGCCAGTCTAGAGGCTTACAGGCTGCCCACGGCGGACGCGCAGATAGCATCGGATCTTGCGGCCCTCGGAGGGGTGGCAGAGCGGTTGAATGCGCCAGTCTTGAAAACTGGTGTGCGCGAAAGTGCACCGCGGGTTCGAATCCCGCCCCCTCCGCTCCTGACGACCTGCGCCCTCCCAGCCGTCCAGTCCGGTAGGTAAAGTACCCGCTAGTAGCTTTCGCTGAATCCTGAGAATAGGATTGGGGGCCATGACCGATATCGCTGTTCCCGCCGCACCACCACAGGCGCAGCCGCATCCGGAAGCGCCGCCACACGCCATCGAAGTTCCCGACTTTCAGATCGTGCCGCGGGCCGGTTTGGCCATCGCGGCGGTTGTGCTCGTCGCCCTGATCGTGGCGATCGCCGTCAACAAGCTCTGGCCGCTGACCTTCTTCCATGTCGCCTTCGGCGCCGCATGGACGATCATCGACCTGTTCCTCGGGTTCGTGCTCGGTCCGATCATGGGGCAGATGCCGGTACCCGCCCGGATCCAGTTCACCACGCGGTTGATGCCGAAGATGGTGGTGATCATGCCGATCGTGGTGACCGCGACGCTGGCGGCCGGATGGCAGCTCGGGGTTCACGAGGGCACGGTCCTGACCAGCTATTCCGCACCATGGCTGGGTCGTGGCGAGCTTCATCGTGGTCGGCGTCATGTCGGTGCTCGCGCTCGGCCTGCTCGAGCCGGCCAACATCGCGGTGCTGTTCGAGCTGAAGAAGCCGCGTCCCGAACCCGCACGTGATCGAGCAGCTCATGAAGCGCTTCATCTACTGCGCGGGGATTCTCGGCGCCATGCAGGTCGCCACGCTGGTGATCATGACCAAGCTGGCGTCGTCATGAGCGAACGGCCGCTGCCCCCGGTCACCCAGCTCGCGATGCTGTCGCTCGGGCTGATCGTCGCCGGTGGCATCTATCTCTCTGCGCACCTCCCCCAGCACGTGCCGCTCGGACCGGCAGTGGCTTTGCTCGCCGCCTCGGCAGTCGTGCTTGCGGTCAACGTCTTCTTGCTCTCGCGCGTGCGTGACTTCGACTGGCCCCGGTTCTTCCAGGTCGGCAAGTGGTCACTGCTGGCCTACGTGGTGATCGCGGGGATGATCCTGTTCGTGTTCCTGCGCAATCACGTGAGCGGTGGCTCGCTGGTCGTGCTGACGCTCTCGCTCGTCGTGTTCGCGGTTCACGTCCCAATGCTGGTTGGCTTCACGGTCGCGCGCTACGCCGACCACGGGGATCGTGTGGCCGCCTGAGGCGCTCGACTTCCTCCGCGACCTCGAGGCCAACAACGACGCGGACTGGTTCCGCGCAGAGCGGCGCCGCTACGACGCGCACCTGGTGGCGCCCGCCCGCGAGCTCGCCGAGAAGCTGAGCGACCTCGGCCGGCCGCACTTCTTCCGGCCCTACAACAACCTCCGCTTCCGGCCCGGCCCGCCGCTCAAGGAGCACCTGGGCCTGGCCATCGGCTACGGAGCCGCCGGGGGCTTCTACGTCGAGCTCTCGCTCGACGGTCTGCTAGTGGCCGCCGGCCTGCATCACCCAGCGTCCGACCAGCTGCAGCGCTTCCGCGCCGCGATCGACGAGGACCGCCGCGCGCGCGGGTTCGTCCGGGGCCTGGCCACGGCTCGGGGCGCCGGCATGACGCCGGCCGCGCCCTCCCTCAAACGGGCACCGCGCGGCTACCCGATCGACCATCCGCGCATCGACCACCTGCGCCGGCGCGAGCTGACGGTCTCCTGCCGGCACGCCCTCGAGCCCTGGCTGCACGAGCCCGAATGCGATGAGCGGATCCGCTCGCAGCTGCGCGCCGCCCGGCCGCTGGTCAAGTGGTTGGCCGAGACCGTCGGACCATCGACGAGGCCTGCGCGCGGTTAGTCGCCCCCGCGCGGTCTGCCAGCGGGACGCTACGATGGTCGGCGTTCGCTGGTCCCCAAGCGCCCGTAGCTCAGCTGGATAGAGCGTCGGTCTACGGAACCGAAGGTCGGGAGTTCGAATCTCTCCGGGCGCGCTGCGAAACCCCTCGAAATGAGGGGCGAGGTCGTCATCCGGGCGATTGGCCGTGGTCGGATCGAGGTCGAACGTGCTGAAGACGTCATTGACCGCTATGCGGGCAGTCTGCCGGCCGGCACGTACCCACGCGGCTATCTCGGATCGGCTGCGTGACGAGTGGCGCGCGTAGCGCTGGACGCAGACATCGTGATCGCGTTCCTCGACCCCGGGGACGATCAACACTCCACGGCAGTCGCGGAGCTGCGGCCACGATTAGCGGGACATCCGGTGCGAATCCATGCGTCGCGGATCCCGCGCGCAAAGGAGGTGCGCCGACAATTGGGACCAGGAGATGCGCACCGCCGATCAGAGCAGGTTAGGGTGCCCAGGTCTCGTGTCTCGCCGCTTCGATTGCATGGTGAAGTCGTGAACGTCGGCAGAGCCGTGGTCCTATCAAGCGGCGGCCCTCCTGGGGCGGCGTGGATGCTCGGGATGCTTGACGGTATGCGTCGCGGTGGGGTCGACCTATCCGAGGCTGACCTGATTGTCGGGACCTCGGCGGGCGCTCTGGCCGGGGCTCCGCTCGCGGGTGGAATGCTCGATCGTGCCGTTGCGATTTACGGTCGAGACGACGTTCCGCCGTTTCGGTCTCCGGCTACGTTCGACGAGTTCATGGCAGCCGCGGCGCGCGCCACGGCCGACGCGTCGGATCCCCGGGAAGCGGTCAGGCGGATCGCGAACCTCGATCGGCTTGGTTCGAGCCTCGTGTCCGAAGAGGAGGCCGCGAGCTTGTTCGGCGCGCTGCTCCCGCTCGCGGCATGGCCGCGGAAGCGCCTCGTGATTACCGCGACTGACACGAACTCGGGGCTGCGCGTTGCGTTCGATGCCGACTTCGGTGTGAGGCTCTCGGATGCGGTGCGTGCAAGCTGTGCGGTACCCGGCGTGTTCTCATCGGTCCTCATCGACGCCGGCCGCTACGCCGACGGAGGGCTGCGCTCGCCGTACAACGCGGACCTCGCAGCAGGTAACCGGATCGTGATCGTACTTAGCCCGTTGCGGCCGAATCCATTCCTTCACCGGTTACTCGATGGCGAGCTGGCGTCTCTTCGCGACGCGACTGTCCGGGTGGTCATGGCGGACGATGCATCGCTGTCCGCGATTGGTCCCGACCTCTTGTCTACGCGAACGATGGGTGCGGCTTTGGACGCCGGCAAATCCCAGGCTGCGCAGGAGAGCGACGGGCTGAGATCAATCTGGCAAGCCGACGAACGGCAGGCGGGCTGAGCTGGGCACTTGCGCGAGCCGCCGACTTACGCGTCGAGCACTGCGTGTCGCGGCCCCCTCGCCGCCGGGCGGAGGCACCGGGCTCTGAGCGTCACTCTGTCGCTGTCGCGGTTGGCGATTGCGGCTACGTGGCAGCGGGCGCTCCGACGGTTGCGTACACGGCGTGTTCGAAGCCGAGCGCGGTCTGCACGATCGGGGTGTCGAAGAAGGGCAGGACCTGAGTGAGCATGGTGCCAGCTATTCCCGTGGCATGATCGACCCAGTAGTAGCAGTTGGCTAGACCGGCCCAGTCGCCGGTGCCGGCGCGTCGCATGTCTGGGATGTCGTCGAGCACGAGGCGGAAACCGAGGCCCCAGCCTTGGGCGTGCGGCAGCGCCGGCACGTCGTTGCTTAGCGCCGGGAGCGCGGAGCGCATCATCTTCGGCATGGGCGCGCCGCGGAGATGGTCGGTGAACGCGAGCTCGACGGTCTCGGGCATCAGGATGCGCTTCCCGTCGAGCTCACCACCGCGCAGGAGTGCCCGCAAAAAGCGCAAGTAGTCAGGACCGGTCCCCCACGCGCCGGAGGCGCCTGAGTAGAACTCAGGCTGCGGCCGTCCCAGGGGCGCGGGCCGTAGCCCACGGTCTGGCATGCGCGCATGGACGGCCATCGCGCGCGACTTCTGGTCCTCGGTCGGGGCGAAGGTCGTGTCGATCATGCCCAGCGGGGCGAAGACATGCTCGGCGCAGAAGCTTGCGAGGTCCTGGCCGCTGAGTTCCTGCACGACCAGACCCAACCAGTCCGTGTTCGTACCGTATTCCCAGCGTGTGCCGGGATCCGCGATCAAGGGTGCCTCGAACAAGGCGGCCAGCTTGCCTGTACTCGGGTCTGGCACCCCGGTGAGCTGGTGGTAGCGCAGCAGGTCGGCGTTCGCAAACCAGTACCCAACGCCCGAGGTGTGCGTCAGCAACTGACGGATCGTCGCCTGGCGCACGGGCGCCCGCAGCACTGGGCGGTCGCCATCAAAGCCTTCGAGGACCTGCAGAGCGCCGAAGGCGGGCAGGATGTCGGCTACCGGTTGGTCGAGCTCGAGCTCGTGTCGCTCGATCAGCTGGAGCGCCGCGACGCTCACCAGGGCCTTGGTCATCGAGGCAAGCCAGAACACCGTATCCGGGCGCACGGGCGCGCGGTAGTCAACGCTAAGGGCGCCAAACGCGCCTTCGTACAGAACGCCGTCGCGATCCCCAACCAGCGCCACCACCCCGGGCACGACCCCGTCGTCCACCGCCCGTTCGAGCAGCCCGTCGATCGCGCTCGTGTCCATGCTCACACCTCCCTCAGCGATTATGCCTCTCAGCCAACCCTAGCCACCACCGGAGGCCGTGCGGCAATCTTTGAGGGGCCGTGCTGGGCCCGGGGAGCGCGATCGCGCCGCGGGTCAACACCTCGCTCGCCAGCGGGTCGGTGTGGCGGCAACGGACGGTGCGTGCTCGGCAAAGCCGGCCGATCGTCGCTCACGACACGATGCGGTCAGCGCCCGCGAACGTGACCAGCGGCCAGCCGCCCGAATTCGAAGGTCGCGGTTCCCGTCATCACGACCGGGTCCTGCGCGGCGAACTCGCGCAGCGCCTGCTCGTCGTCGGTGTCGACGACCGCGAGGCCGAAGGAGTCCTCGTCGGTGAGGACCGGTCCGAAGACGACCATGTCGCCGCGCTCGAGGTACGGGCGCCAGTGGGCGGCGTGGCGATTCATGACCTCCCGCTCCGAGTCGGTCATCGTCTGAGCGAAGTCGGGGCGCGGGGCAATCAGTCGCAGGACGAAGGTGGGCATGCGGCGGACTCTATGGCAATTTGCCGGCGCGGGTCTTACTTAAGTATTTACTTGTGGTATGCTTGTATTCGTAAGCAAACAAAGGAGACCGAGATGGAACCCATCTCCGAAACCACACCAACGACATACACGCAGGTCACAGTCGACGTTCCCGAGGAGCGCCTGGCGGAGTTCCACGCGTTCTTCGCGCGGTTCCTGGCCGGTCGCGGCCGACGGGGTAGGCGCGGCGAGCATCGCCGACACGGCCATGGACGCGGCCACCGGTGTGCCCACGGGCCCGAGCAGGCAGAGCGAAGCGAGGCCTACGAGGGACCGGCCGAGACCTCCGGAGAGACTCCCGAGATCACCGAGGTCTAGTCGATGGCCGACAAGCAGATCACGGTTGCCGTACCGGAAGAGCGCGTACCGGAGTTCTACGCCTGGTTCGCGAGCTTCCTGACGGCCGAACCTGGGACTGCAATGCCGGGCGGGCGACGGGGCCGCGGCCGCTCGGGGCACACGATCGACCACCCCGATCGCCACCGCTCCGAACCCAGTGCCTGGTCGGCAGACGACGCCGACCAGGCCGCTTGGCTCTACGGCAAGCTGGCACCCCCGGCACGCGAGCTGTTCGACCTGCTTCTGGAGACGCCTGGTGAGCGGTTCGGCGGCGAGACGATCGCCAGACGGCTGGGGCTCGAGAAAGGGGCCCACGGCGTCGCGGGGATTCTCGCGTGGCCGGGCCGCTACTCCCGCCACCTCCACCGCGTGCTCCCGATCGACACAGAAGGCCGAGCGGACGGCGGGACCGATTACTACATCGACCCCGACACGGCGGCGATCTTCGCGGCGGCTCGGGAGCAGCCAACCATCCCGAGGCGGAGGCGACGAACCCGAGGCGCACGCTGAACGGGCCTCCGCCCCAGGCGGGTTGGACCGGGGATCACGGGCCAGGCGGGCTCAGGACCAGGCGAACACCGGCTGCTCGAACTCGTCCACGCGCTCCCCGGTCCGGCCGAGCATCCCGACCTGCCTCAGCTGGTACAGGATCGCGCCGGTTGGGGCATGGATCAGGTGTCCGTCGAGTGGCAGTTGCAGCACCGGGCGGTCGCTCTCCGGGATCGCGATGAACCTCGGATCAGCGGCCACGAGGGTCTCGAAGGTGACCCGGTACACCGCGAGTACCTCGTCGTGTGCCGGTTTCATTGCCGGGTCGCGCTCGCCCCAGAGCACTACCGGGGTGATCACGTACCCCGAGCGGGTGGGATAGTCGTCGAGCCAGCCGACGACGCTCCCCGGGCCGAGGCGGATTCCGAGCTCCTCGTTTAGCTCCCGAAGCGCCGCCTCGAGCGGGCTTTCACCGGGATCGATGCTTCCGCCGGGTAGCGCCCACTGGCCAGCATGTCGAGTCATGTCCACGGCACGCTGGCAGAGCAGGAACGCCGCCCCGCCGGCAACGCCCACCGTGGCGCCGGCGTGACGCCGGGGGTGACTATCGACGACCACCACGGCGACGGCGGCGTGCCGTCGTCCGTCGAGCGGCGTCGCGCGACGCTGGTGAGACTCGAGGTTTGCCGCGAGGGCACCGCGCAAGCGGTCGTCGAATCGAATCATCGGATCCTTCATGGTGAGCTGCCGTTGCGCGGGGGCGCGGCGGGGAGTTGCACCGTGACGCGGAGCCCGCCGCCAGCCCGGGGCGCGAGGATGAGGGTTCCCTCGTGTGCTTGGGTGATGCTCCTGACAATTGCCAGGCCGAGGCCCGCGCCGGCGTGGTCGGTGTGTATGCGTTCGGTGCCGCGAAGAAACGGCTCGCCAAGGGTGGAGACCAGCTGTGGGGTGAGGTTCTCGCCGGTGTTCTCGACGGTGAGCTCCACGCTCTTGGGGTGAACGCTGGTCGTGACCCTGACGGTGCCTCGTTCGGGCAGGTTGTGGATGATCGCGTTGTGCACGAGGTTCGTGCTCAGCTGCTGCAGGAGCGCGCGTGAGCCGATCGTTGTGGTCTTGTCGCCGGAGGTTTCGATGGTGACGCCATGCTTTTGTGCCAGGGGCAGGAGCGTTTCGGTGGCTTCTTCGGCCATCAGGGACAGGTCGACTGGTTCTCGGGCAAAGGATCGCTGGTCGGCGCGGCTGAGCACGAGTAGTGCTTCGGTGAGGTTGATCGCCCGCGTGTTGACGGCGTGGAGGCGGTCGACGAGTTCATCGGTGTCGCGGTTCTGATCGTTGCGGGCCACGTCGAGAATCGTCTGCGTGATCGCCAGCGGGGTGCGCAGCTCGTGGGACGCGTTGGCGGCGAACCTCCGCTGCTCGGCGAGGTGTGCTTCGAGGCGCGTGAGCATCGTGTCGAACGCGTCGGCGAGCTCCCGGAACTCATCTCTGCGGCCCGGTAGCCGGATTCGGTGGGAGAGCGATCCGGTCGCGGCCGTGCGGGTGGCGTCCGTGATACGGGTCAGGGGGGCGAGCATGCGGCCGGCGAGGAACCACCCTCCGACTAGACCGAACACCAGCAGAAACGCCAACACCGCGGCTGCCCTCGGAGCGAACTCGTGCAGAAGGTTGGACCGGACGGGAAACAAACCCCGAATGGGGAGGCCGGTGCTGCCGGGGACGATGAGCGCACGGTCGGGGACGTAACGGAGAAGGAACAGCCACACCGCGGCGAGCAGCAAGGCGCCTGCGAGCATGAGGAAGCCGGCGTAGGTGAGGGTGAGCTTCAGGCGAACGCTCGGACCCGGGGCTCTATCCACCGTCTCCTCCATTGCGCTCGGTGTCTCGGTGGGTGCTGATGCGGTAACCGGCGCCGGGCACGGTGGCGATGATCCAGGGTTCGCCGAGGCGTTTGCGCAATGCCGAGACGGTGATGCGTACGGCGTTGGTGAATGGATCTGCATTCTCATCCCACGCCCGTCGCAGTAGCTCTTCGGCGCTGACGACGCCGCCTTCGGCGGCGACGAGCACCTCGAGGACTGCGAACTGCTTGCGGGTGAGCGCGACGTAGCGGCCGTCGCGATAGACCTCGCGCCGGAAGGGATCGAGCCGGAGACCTGCAATCTCTCGCACTGGCGGCCTGTGGTGGCCGCGGCGGCGATCTAGCGCTCGGAGACGGAGCACGAGCTCCTGGAGCGCGAACGGCTTGGTTAGGTAGTCGTCGGCGCCGAGTCCGAACCCGGAGGCCTTGTCATCGAGCCGGTCGGCGGCGGTGAGCATGAGGATCGGCATGCCGCTGCCGGACGCGACGATGCGTCTGGCGATCTCATCGCCCGAGGGCCCGGGGATATCGCGGTCCAAGACGGCGATGTCGTAGGCGTTGACGCTCAGCAGCTCCAGAGCGCTGTCGCCGTCACCCGCGATGTCTGCCGCGATCGCTTCCAGACGCAGACCGTCGCAGATGGCTTCTGCCATGTAGGGCTCGTCCTCAACGATCAACACACGCATGCTCTCGCATGCTGCCAGCCCGAACATATCGCCGACGTATCAAAAATCGCTTACGTGCTGGCAACACGACGCTGCCTGAAATGGCGGCGTGAGCTCGAGTGGGCGTGCACTAGCGACAACCCGCCGTACCCGGTCGTCCGTGTACGGCCGGCGTCGCCGACGCGCGCTGCTTGGCGCGGTACTCGCGCTACTTCTCGCCTACGTCGCACTCGCGACGGCCCGCCGTCCCGTTGGCGGCACGACACCCACGTACGTCTCGGCGGTGAGGTGGCCGCAGCAGGGACAGGCGGCGCTGGCGCTCGGCAATCGACGGCCGGTGGCGAGCCCGGACGAGCAGCCCGTCCCGATCGCCAGCCTGGCGAAGGTGATGACCGCCTACCTGACCCTCGAGCGCTACCCGATCAGCAGCGCACAGGTCGGGTTCACGATGACCGTGTCTGCCGAGGACGCGCAGTCAGTGGCCCTGGAGGCAAGGCAGCGCGAGTCGGTCGTGGCGGTGCGGGCCGGCGAGCAGCTGACCGAGCGCGAGTTGCTGGAGGCGCTGCTGATCCCCTCCGGCAACAACATCGCCGGAATGCTCGGCCCCCTGGTGGCGGGAAGCGAGGCGCGCTTCATCGCCGAGATGAACGCCGAGGCCCGCGCGCTCGCGATGGACCACACGACCTACACCGACCCCAGCGGATTTGACCCGAGCACGGTCTCCACCGCCGCCGACCAGCTGCGCGTCTTCCAGAAGGCGATGCGCTACTCGGTGTTCCGCCAGATCGTCTCGATGACGAGCGTGACGCTCCCGGTCGCCGGCACGCTCACCAACTACAACCCCCTGATCGCCGCGGGCTACGCCGGCAAGACCGGGTCGGACTCCGCCGCGAAGGGGTGCCTGGCGTTCTTCACCAACGTGTCGGTCGGCGGGCGCCGGCAGACCGCGGTCGGCGTGGTGCTCGGGCAGGGGCAAGGTAGCGACACGTCGGCGCTCCTCGCCGCCGCTGGCGAGGCGGCCGAGCAGCTGGTCGACGCACCAGATACCTCCCGCCAAGCCCACAGCTGATGTCCACTGAAAGCCACGACCCTCGGGGAGAAAGCATGTGTAGAACACGACGGCCGCTGGCCGCCCTAGGACTGATCGCGATGGTTGCCCTGATCAGCGCGTGCGGTTCGAGCGCACCCGCCGAGACCGCCAGCAGCAGCGTCAGCGGCGGCGCGACCAGCAACAGCGCAGCCGGCAATGCTCAGAAGGGAGTGAAGTTCGCCGAGTGCATGCGCCACAACGGGGTCAGCCAGTTCCCCGACCCGGGCGCGTCGGGGAAGCTCACCATCGATGCGGTAGCGAACGGCTCGTCGCTTGACCCGAACACCCCGGCTTTCAAGCAGGCCATCAGCGCGTGCAAGGACCTGGAGCCGGCGGGATTCATGGGCAGCAAGCGGAGCTCCCAACAGCAGCAGGCGGCGCTCAGGTTCGCCGAGTGCATCCGTGAGAACGGCGTGACGGATTTCCCGGACCCCACCCCGGACGGCCCCCTCGTCGACACGAATCGAATCCCGTCCGCCGCTCAGCCCGGAGGGATGAGCAATCTCCAGGCCGCGATGCAGAAGTGCCGCGATGTGGCCGCCGCAGCTGGGGTCACCCGGTGAGGCGGAAGAGGTGGGCGCTGGGCGGAGCGGCCCTCCTGACTGCGCTGGCGGCCACCAGCGGTGCGCTCGTCGCGTCCGACGCGAAGCCACCGGCCATGGCCGCGCAGCAGCCGCCGGCGAATACCGCGAGCGTGGAGCAGAGGACGCTCTCGGCCATCGTCTCCCAGGCTGGGATCCTCACCTACCGGGCGCGACCGGACGGTTCGCCGTACTCGGTGATCAACCAGGCCCACGGCACCTACACCGCGCTGCCGGCGGTCGGCCAGGTGATCGCTCAGGGTCGGGTGCTCTACCGGATCAACGGGAGTCCGGTGGTGTTGCTGTATGGCTCGACACCCGCCTACCGGACGCTCTCGGCCGGGGCGACCGGCGCCGACGTGGCCGAGCTCAACGCCGATCTGGTCGCACTCCGCTACGCCAGCGCGGCTCAGCTCAGCCGAACTTCGAGCTCCTTCGGGTCGGCCACCACGACCGCCGTGGAGAAGCTTCAGGCCGCCCTGGGAGTAACCCAGAACGGCAAGCTGGCTCTCGGCCAGGTGGTGTTCGAACCGGCCGCCCTGCGGGTGACGGCGCTGTCAGCCCAGCTCGGGGGCCGCGCGCAGACCGGCGAGACGATGCTGCAGGCCACCTCGACCGCTCGTCAGGTGCAGATGGCGTTGGACGCATCGGAGCAGACCGACGTCGCGGTTGGCGACAAAGTCAGCATCACCCTGCCCAACAACCACACCACCCCGGGTGTCGTCTCGTCGGTGGGGACGGTCGCCACCTGCCCTTCGAGCTCGGGCTCGAACGGGCCGAGCTTTAGCTCCGCTCCGTCGTCGGGGATGGACAGCTGCTCCGCAGCCAACTCGGGGAGCACCACACCGACCGTCACTGTGGAGGTCTCCCCCTCTGACCCGGGCGCCACGGGCAGGTGGGACCAGGCCCCGGTGCAGGTCGGCATCACCACCGACCGGGTGCCCGACGCACTGGTCGTTCCCGTGACCGCGCTGCTGGCGCAGTCCGGCGGGGGCTACGCCGTCGAGGTCGTCGGCGCCGACGCGAGGAACCATCTGGTGCCGGTGTCACTCGGGCTGTTCGACGATGCCGACGGGCTGGTGCAGGTCACCGCCTCGGGGCTGGCCGCCGGCCAAACGGTGGTGGTCCCGGCCACATGACCGCCACCTCGGTGCTCGACGTCGACGGCGTGACCAAGACCTATCCCGGCGAGCCGCCCGTCCAGGCCCTGCGGGAGGTGAGTCTCACGATCGGCCCGGGAGAGCTGGTCGCGATCGTCGGCCCGTCGGGGTCGGGCAAGACCACCCTGCTGCAGCTGATGGGGACCCTCGACCGGCCGACCAGCGGCCGGGTGCGGATCACCGGCCTCGACGTGGCGACGATGGCCGACGAGGACGTGGCCTACCTGAGAGCCACCCGGATCGGATTCATCTTCCAGCAGTTCTTCCTGGCCGAGCACTCCACGGTCCTCGACAACGTAGCCGACGGCCTCCTGTACGCCGGCACCCCGCTCAAGGAGCGCCGCCAGCGGGCGCTCGACGCCCTCGAGCTGGTCGGCTTGGCCGAGCGCCCCGATGCCCGCCCCATCCAGCTCTCGGGCGGGCAGCGCCAACGCGTCGCGATCGCCCGGGCCCTCGTCGGCCGGCCGGCCATCGTGCTCGCCGACGAGCCGACCGGCAACCTCGACCAGGCCACCGGGCAGTCCATTCTCGGCCTGATCGACCAGCTTCACCAGGCCGGCTCGACGATCGTGGTCATCACCCACGACCACGCCATCGCCGAGCGCATGCCCCGCAAGGTCGAGATCCTCGACGGCCACGTCGTCGCCGACACCGCCGCCGGCGCGCCCGCCGGCGAGGGGCCGTCGTGACCGCCACCGCGACCCTGAGCCGCAGACGGCTACCGCTCGCGGACCTCGCCCGGCTCGCCACCGTCGGCCTGCGCACCAGGAAGCTGCGGGCCGGGCTGTCCGCTCTCGGCATCGCCATCGGCGTCGCCGCCATCGTCGCCGTCCTCGGTCTGTCCGCCTCCTCCCAGGCCGGCCTGCTGGCCGAGATCAACCAGCTCGGCACCAACCTGCTCACGGTCAGCAACGGACAGAGCCTCACCGGCGGCA
Organism: uncultured Solirubrobacterales bacterium; assembly: GCA_963764545.1. Lineage (GTDB taxonomy): Bacteria > Actinomycetota > Thermoleophilia > Solirubrobacterales > Solirubrobacteraceae > Palsa-465. The sequence continues at coordinate 247,773 of CAVXSX010000001.1, forward strand.
CCGCCGAACTGCCCATCAGCGCGCCGCCCATGATCGGCCGCATCAGCGGTGTGCAGCAGGTGCAGAGCACCGGGGCGCTCAGCGGTACCAATGCCTACCGCACCCCCTACATACCCACGGTCGACACCAACGGCCTCAGCGTCCAGGCCGCATCCCTCGACCTCCTCCCGGTGCTCGCCACCGGCGTCGCCCAGGGCCACTACCTCAATGCGGCCAGCGCCCAGGAACCCGTCGCGGTGCTCGGGGCCGCCGCCGCCCAACTGCTCGGCATCGACCGCATCTACCCCGGCGAGCGCATCTGGGTCGGCGGCCAGTGGTTCTACCTCGCCGGCATCCTCAAACCCGCCGTGCTCGCCTCTGACATCGACACCTCCGTTCTGGTCGGCTATCCCGCGGCCAAGCGATACCTGGGCTTCGATGGCCACCCCTCGACGGTCTACCTCCGCGCCGAAACCGACCGGGTCGACGGCGTCGACAACCTCCTCGCCGCGACCGCCAATCCGGAGAGCCCCAGCGAGGTCAACGTCAGCCAACCCTCGTCCGCCCTGGTCGCGCAGGCCGACGCCAAGAGCGCCCTGAACGGCCTGTTCCTCGGCCTCGGCGCCGTGGCGCTGGTGGTCGGCGCGGTCGGTGTCGCCAACATCATGATCATCTCCGTCCTCGAACGTCGCTCGGAGATCGGACTGCGCCGCGCCCTCGGGGCCACCAAGGGCCACATCCGCACCCAGTTCCTCTCCGAATCCGTCCTGCTCGGACTGCTCGGCGGCGCCGTCGGTGTCGCGCTCGGCGCCGCATCTACCGCCGTCTACGCCCACACCAAACACTGGGCCACCGTCATCCCCACCGAAGCCTGGACCGGCGGCATCGCCGCCTCCCTGATCATCGGTGCGGTCGCCGGGCTCATCCCTGCCGTGCGCGCCGCACGCCTCTCACCGACCGAGGCCCTTTGGTCCGTCTAGTGGCATGCAACCGGATCAGCCCAGGCTGGGGTGGCGGTCGGTGAGGCCGCTCGCGGACTCCCAGGCCGCGGCGTGGCACAGCAGCGGGAAGTCGCCGCGGTAGCGACCGACGAGCTGAAGTCCGACCGGTAGACCTTCGGCGGTGAATCCGGCCGGGACGGCGGCCGCCGGGTGGCCCGAGAGGGTGATTCGCGAGCAGACTCGCATCCAGCCCAGATAGTGCGGCATCGTGACCCCGGCGACTTGCACCGGATACTCCTGTTCGAGCGGGAACGGCACGACCTGCGCCGACGGCGCGGCGAGCACGTCGAAACGTTCGAGGAGCTCGGTGAACGTCGCGAAGACTTCCGAGCGTGTCGTCAGCGCTCGTGCGATCGTGGGCCCGTCGAGCGCGAGACCGCGCTCGATGTTCCACACGAGGGTTTCCTTCGCGGTCCCGCGCATCGCGGGCAGGCTGTCGCCGAATGCCCGTGCGAATCCCAACGCCCGCAATGTCTCGAACGCTTCATCAGCGCGACTCAGTTCGAGCGCCACGTCCTCGACGTGGCAACCGAGCGCGCTGAGCCGATCGCGGGCCTGAGCGAGCACGGCCAGGACGGCGGGCTCGATCGGGAGCCCGCCGAGGTCCGTGCACCACGCGATCCGCACGCCGGCGAGATCACCGCGCAAATCGCCGCGAAACTCGGCGGGATCCCCATGCGAGAGCGGCGAGCGTGAATCAGGCCCGCTGATCGCGGCGAGCATCAAAGCGAGGTCGCCGACCGTCCGCGCCATCGGCCCGAGCACCGACGCGGGGTCCCAGCCGTCGCCAGCGCCGTCGCTCGGCACGAGCCCGGGCGTCGGGCGCAATCCGACCACGTTGTTGAACGACGACGGGTTGCGGATGCTGCCACCGTGGTCTGAGCCGTCGGCGAGCGGCACCAGGCCCGCCGCGAGCGCCGCTCCCGCCCCTCCGCTGCTCCCCCCAGCCGAGCGGTCCAGCGCCCACGGATTGCGCGTGGGGCCGAACACCTCGTTGAACGTATGCGAGCCGACCCCGAACTCGGGAGTGTTGGTCTTGCCCACCACGATCGCGCCCGCGGCTCGCAACCGCCGCACGAGCAGGCTGTCCACCCCGGGAACGTGATCGGCGAACATCCGCGACCCGTACGTCGTCCGGATGCCGGCGGTGTCCTCGAGATCCTTGATCGCGATCGGCAGCCCATGCAGCGGACCTAGCGGGGCACCGCCGGCCGCGCGACGGTCCGCGGCATCCGACTCGGCGAGCGCCTCCTCCGGCCGCAAGCTGACCACTGCATTGATCTGCGGATTCACCGTAGCGATCCGCTCCAGGTGCCACCCGACGACCTCGCGCGCCGACAGCTCGCGCCGGCGAATCGCCGACACGAGATCGCGCGCCGTCCACCACAACAACGAACCTGAGGCTGAGGACCTGCTCGCCACCACGCTCAGATCATCCCGCACCCGGCCCGTACGATTGCCTGGGGCTTGGGGGCGGGCGATGTCACAGCTGCCGGCGAGGATCGCAACTAGGGGACATGAGCACTGACGCAAAAGCACTAACGAGGACGATGCGAGAGCGGCCGGTCGCGGTGAGCGCGCGCTCGCGTGGACGGCCCCCGAGCTCACCGCTTCGAGGAATTCGAGCAGGTCTACCTGCGCAACGTCGATGTCCTCATGGGCTATTTCGCTCGCAGATGCCGCGATCCGCAAACGGTCGCCGATCTCACCTCCGAGACGTTCGTCCGGGCGGTGGATGGCTTCGCCGGGTTCGACCCTCGCCGGGGATCGGATCGGGCGTGGTTGTTCGGCATCGCCGCCCGCGTGTTCGCCCATCACTGCGAGCAGTCGGCGACCGGTCGAGACACGCTCGCGCGTCTCGGTGGCTACCGACCGCTCGACGAGGACGAGATCGAGGAGCTCGCCGAGCGGATCGACGCTGAGCGGGAGGGCGCCGCGCTGCTTGAGCGGTGCGCAGGACTGCCCGCGGTCGAGCGGGCGGCGGTCGAGCTCGTCGACCTGGAAGGACTCACCCCGAAAGAGGCGGCGCTGGCCCTCGGCGTCTCCCGTGTCGCGTTTCGTAAGCGCTTGTCCCGGGCCAGGTCCCGGCTGAGAAAGGAGGACCAAGGGCAATGAGTAAGTTCACAGATCAGCTATGGAGCGATCTCGTTGAGGAGCACGGCGCGACCCTCGCGCTCGCCGACCGACCCGGGCGGGGCCGGTCGCGGAGGACCGGCGTCCTCCGGCGTCCGCGTGTTCTCGCCGCCGGCAGCACGCTCGGGCTGGCGGGCATCGGCGCGGCGCTCCTGCTCATCCTGGGCGGGTCCTCGGCCCCGCCGGCGTTCGCGATCACGAGGGACTCCGATGGCTCGGTGTTGGTGCAGTTGAGCTACGCCCAGGACCAGAACCTGCCTCAGGTCGAATCAGAAGCTCGCCGCAATGGGGCCCCACGAGCGGATCGGGATCAGGATGGGGACCGGAGCCGGCGACCGTGGCGGGGCCGGTGACCTGTAAGTCCGGCGCCGGGTGTCTCGGGGCCGACGGTGAAGGTCCTCAACGGCTCCAACGGCACGGAGGTCATCCGCCCGGGCGAGTCAGGTGACAACACGGCCGAGGGGACCTTCCACCTGGTCTCGTGTGGCGTGTATCCGCTCAACACGAGCGTCAACACTGCGCGGAACTATTCGGGCGACGGCTGACCCGGTGACTGTCGCGGCGTCCGCTCAGCGCGGGCGCCGGCGATGACGCGGTTGGCGGTCCGGCCCCCGGATGACGGCGGGGGCCGGATCGGCTTGTGGTGGCCGTGGCTGCTCGTCGCCGCGGCAATCGGATGGAACCTGGCGAGCCTGCGGGCGCTCACGCTCGGGGTCCCGTACCTGAACGACAGCTCGATGCACGAGCAGATGGTGCGCTTCGCGACCGCGCAGCTGCGCGCCGGGCACCTGCCCCTCACGAGCTGGTTCCCGTTTCTCGGCGAGGGATCGCCGCAGTTCCTTCACTACCAGAGCCTGCCGGCGATCATGACCGGCGCGGTCGGTCTGCTGACCGGGCCCGACGTCGCGTTTCGCTGGTCGCTGTATCTGCTCCTTTCGCTGTGGCCGATCAGCGTCTACCTTCGGCGCGCATGTTCGGTGCGGGGAGGCCGGCGGCTGCGGCATCGGCTGCGATGGCTCCGTTCCTGGTCAGCGCCACCGGCGTCGGCTACGAGCAGCACGCCTACGTGTGGATGGGGTTCGGTGTCTGGACGCAGCTGTGGGCGTCATGGACGCTGCCGCTCGCGTGGGGCCTCAGCTGGCGAGCGATCCGCGACGGGCGCGGCTACCTCGAAGCGGTCCTGTTCACCGCGCTGACCGTCGCGCTGCACTTCGAGACCGGCTACCTCGCGCTCTCGGTTCTGCTGGTCTGGCCGCTCGTGGCCGGCAGGCCGCTCATGCCCCCGGTGCGGCGGGCTGCGGTCGTGCTCGGCGCTTCGCTGCTCGCGTCGGCATGGGTGATCATCCGCTCTGCTCGCGCAGCGGCCGTGGGCGGCTGTCAACCAGGCGTTTCAGGGCACACCGCTGGTCAACGGCTACGGCGCGCGTCAGGTGCTCGACTGGCTGGTCTCTGGACAGCTGCTCGACCACGGCCGGCTGCCCGTCGTGACCGTCTTCGCCGCGCTCGGGTTCGCGCTGGCCTGGCTTGCCTGGTCATCGGACGCCGACGCGCGGGCGCTGCTTGTCGCGCTCGCGGTGTGCCTGCTGTTGGCGTTTGGCCGCACCACGTTCGGGTCGCTCGTCAATCTGGTCCCGGGTAGCGCCGACCTCTTCTTCCGCCGCTTCATGATGGGCGTGCAGCTCGCCGCGCTGCTGCTTGCCGGCCGGGGGGCGGCGTGGCTGGTGGCTGCCTGCGGGCGCGTGCTCGAGGCCCGGATCCCGCGTTGGCCGCCGGGCCTCTCGGCGGCCGGTCGTGCTCGTTGCGACGGCCGCGGTGCTGGCGCCGGCATGGCTCCAGCTCGGCGCATATCGATCGTCACGATGCCGCCGCGATCGCGGCCCAGCGCCGCGCGGACGACACCCAGGGCGCCGATGTCGATCGCCTCGTCGCCGTGATCGAACGCGACGGCGGCGGACGGACGTACGCCGGGATGCCGTCGAACTGGGGCCAGGACTTCACCGTCGGGGCGGTGCCCGTGTTCAAGTACATGGAGAGCCGCGACGTCGACGAGGTCGGATACACGTTGCGGACGGCGTCGCTGATGACCGACCCGGAGTACTTCTTCAACGACACCGATCTCTCCGACTATCGGCTGTTCGGGGTCCGCTACCTCATCCTTCCCACCGGACACGCGCCGCCGGTGCGCGCGCGCCTGGCGATGCGCTCCGGCCCCTACTCGCTGTGGACGATCGATGGCTCTGGGTACTTCCAAGCCGGCGCGGTCGCTGGTGCGATCTCGGCGAACCGGACGAACCTGGGCATCCGGAGCACTGCGCTGCTGCGCTCCGGGCTCGCTGCGAACGGCGCATATCTCAGCGTCAGGTATGGCAGGCGACGAAGGCCGGGATGACCGCCTGCCACCGGTGCAAAGCCGGTCCCCCGCCGGCACGGTCCGCACGCAACACGCCGACCTCGGCGACGGGGAGGCCGCAGCGACCGTGGACATGCGCCGTCCCGGGATTGCGGTGCTCAGCGCCTCCGATGACCCCGGATGGACGGCAACCGTGAACGGCCGCCGGCGACCGACTCGGATGGTGGCGCCGGCGCTTGTCGCGGTCGATGTCCCCGCGGGCACCGACGACGTCGTGTTCCGCTTCCACGGGTACGGCGACTATCCGGCGTTGCTCGCGCTCAGCCTGCTCGCCCTCGCGGTGTGCGCCGGCGCGCCGGCGCGCATTCGGCGCGCCAGACGGCAGCGGGCGAACGCTTTTAGCGCTCGCTGACCAGCCGGACCGGGAGGTTAGGACTCAGACCAGATTTGGCCCTGATGCGCCAATCGCGGTCGAACGGGTCATTATTGAAGGGGATGAGCGTGAGAAACGTCCGCGTCGGTGCACCCGGCACCGCGGTACTGCCTGCATCCGCCAAGGCGTATCCCGACCTGCGCGGGCGGCGCTCCGCTCGTATGGGCTGGCTCGGGTTGGCCGGACTGCTTTTCGGAGCAGCCGCCATCGCGGTGTCCGCCGGCCGGACGAATTGGTTGCTTCCCAGGTCGGTGCGGTTCCTGGCATCGGTAGGGGACGTACCCGGCTGGGTGGTTGGCGTCTTCGGCCACAGCGGGATCGACCTCGAACTCGGCGGCCTGATCGCCCTGCTGACGCTGATGTTCGTTTCGTACGCGCTGGCCATCCGCGCTGCCGATCAGCTTCCAGCGCGTGCCGTGCTCATCGCGATCGCCGCACTGAACGTGTTGGTCTTGCTCGCCCCTCTGCTGATGTCCACGGATGTCTTCAGCTACGTGGCGTATGGCCGCAGCGGTGCCGTGTACGGGGCCAATCCGTACTTCCACGGGCCCAACGCGATCGCCCTGGACCCGGCCTACGCCTTCATTGCCACCCGGTGGGCCGCGACCCCGACGGTCTACGGGCCGCTCTTCACGGCACTCAGCTACCTGCTGGCGCCGCTCAGTCTCGCGTGGAACGTGCTGGCCTACAAGGCGATCGCGGGGATCTCGAGCCTGGTCATCGTCGTGTTGGTCTGGAAGGCCTCCCAGCTGCGCGGGCTGAACCCCGTCCGAGCGGTCGTGATCGTGGGACTCAACCCGGTGATCCTGGTGTTCGGGGTCGGCGGCGGACACAACGATCTGTTGATGCTCGCCATCCTGCTCATCGGCGTCTACATGCAACTCCTGGGCTATCGGCGTGCGAGCGGGGCATCGATCGTGGCCGCCACAGGGGTGAAGCTCACGGCCGGCCTTCTGCTTCCGTTCGTCGTCGCGCACAACGCCCGAGGACGCGGGAGCCGAGGTGTTCGCGCCCTCCTCACCGGAGTCTGCATTGCCGCCTGTGTGGGCGGTGCCCTCAGTTTTGTCTTCTTTGGTACTGGCCCGATTCATCTTCTAGGCACGCTGCGCAAGGTTCAACAGGACGGCGGCTTGAACAGCGTTCCCGGGTTCCTGCTTGAATCTCGTGGGCCTCGGTCACCTGAGCGCTGCCGTTGAATCCGTGCTGACCGTCGTCTTCGCGATCACCGTCGTGTGGCTGCTGCGTCGAGTCTGGAGAGGGCAGCTGGATTGGATAACCGGCGCCGGTTGGGCGACCGCCGCGCTGATCGTGACCGCCGGCCTACTGGTTCCCTGGTACGTGGCCTGGCTCGTGCCGTTCGCCGCGCTGAGTAACGACCGCCGCCTGTGGGCGACCGCGGTGGTGCTGACCGGCATCGGCTTGACGACCTTGTGAGCGTGCCGCCGGCGTCGGGAGCCGACGCGCGAGCGCTCTACGCGGTCCGGGCGGCGCGTGCCTTCGTCGCCATGCGCACCCGCTTTCGGAACCGAAAAGGGCTGTATCGCCGGGACGGCAGGCTGCGGCCACCGGGAACCAGCGCGCATCTGTGGCCATTCTCCCGGGCCCTCGTGGCGACCCTCGACATGGCCGGCATCGCAGAAGGGCTGACGGGCCTGGATGTAACCGGAGGCGCTCGAGGAGAGCCTCGCCCAACTCGAGCGCTATTGGGAACCGGGCGGCGATCCGCCGGCGTATGCGTCGGACGTCCGTGGCACCCGGATCGGCGGAGATCGGTACTACGACGACAACGCGTGGGTCGGTCTGGCGCTCGTCCAGCTCGAGCGCATGCGCCCAGGCTCTGGCCGTCTCGACCGCGCGGGGGAGCTGTTCCGGTTCGCCGCGAGCGGTTGGGACCAGCGCGACGCGCCGTATCCGGGCGGCGTGTTCTGGGTCGAGCAGGGGCGCGGCGTCGGCGCAAAGAATCACGATCGCAACACGGTGTCCAACGGGCCGAATGCCGAGCTCGGCCTCCATCTCCAGGAGCTCAGCGGACAAACAGGCGCGGACGGGGGCGCGATCGGTCGCGGACGAGATGTACGACTGGGTGCTCACGACGCTCGACGCGAGCCGCGACACGGACTCCCCGGGAACCGGCTTGTTCTGGGACAAGATTCGAGGCGACGAGACGCTCGACAAGACGCTGTGGACCTATAACCAGGGCAGCATGGTCGGCGTGAACGTGCTGCTTGCCCGCGTCCACGCGGATGTGCGAGGACAGCTACATCGCTCGCGCCGAGGCGATTGCCAGCAAGGCGCTCAGGCACTTCGACGCGGTGGGATACGACCAGCAGCCTCCGGCGTTCAACGCGATCTTCTTTCGCAACCTCCTGTTGCTGCATCCCGTCACGCGCGATGATCAACTGCGGAGCCGACATCATCGAGCGTATGACCCGCTACGCCGACGACGCGTGGTCCCGAGCGCGCGACCGCCATGATCGGTTCCACCTCTTCGACGGTGGAGTCACCCTGCTCAACCAGAGCGCTCTCGTGCAGCTACTCGCTTTGCTCGCTTGGGATCCACGCGAGTACGGGAAACTCGCGTAGCCCCGACGCCGAGTCAGGCAGAAAGCGCGATGAAGCGCTTGACCTTGCCGGTCGCCTGCCGCTCGAAGGCGGCGACGGTAGCGATCGCGACATCAGGCTGGTCGAGGCCCACAGCGGTGAGCGCATCGGTCAGCTGACGGCGCAGGTCCATGTCGTCGGCCAGGCCGCGGATCTCGACCCGGGCTCCGCGTTCGGTCTGGATGACCCGGTACTCGATGATTCCCCGGGCGCGGCCGAGGATGCTTCGGAAGATGTGGGGGTGGACCACGACGCCGTCATAGGCGAAGCTGTCATCGCGCCGGCCCTGAACGTCCCCGACCAGCGTGTGGGAGGAACCGCACGGGCAGGTGTGCTCGAGCACAGTGACCTCGTCGTTGACCTCGTAGCGGATGAGCGGGAGCGCGTGGTTGAAGAGGACCGTCAGCAGAACCTTCGCCGAGCGCACGCCGACCGGAACCGCCTTCCTCTGCTCGTCGACGGGCTCGACGATGATGAGGTCATGGCTCAGGTGCATCCACGGGCCATGCCCGCAGCCGATGCCCATCGGACCGGCCTCGGTGCTGACCCACCAGTTGAGCACCCTGGCGCCGAACACCGACTCCGCCGCGAGGCGGAGCTCGGGGGTGAGCGGCTCGCCGGCGGTGATGATGCAGCGCGGTGCGATCGTCAACTCGCCCGCGCGGGCGGCCTCGACCAGCTGGACGAGTCCAGAGGGGTAGACGACCAGGGCCTCCGGCTGGATTTCGCCCAGCCTGGCCACGATCTGCTCGGCCGGGAGCGTGATCGGGACCGGGTGGATGCGGACCGTCGCGGGGTCAGAGAACGTGTGGAGCATCGCACGGGAGATGTGCGCCGCGCTTCCAGCGGCGACCACCGCGAGCGAAGTCGGCCGACCGCCGAAGTCGCGCGTGAAATAGCGAAAGACGCCGGCGTAGCAGCTCGCCCACGCCTGCCAGTCATAGACGAACACGCCCCGCACGCCGCTCGAGCCGCCCGACACGACCGTCTGGTAGCGATCCAGCAGGTAGCGCGGCGTGGCACCGAGGCCGGCGAGGTGGCTCTCGACCCGGGAGCGGCTGAGGCGCCGATCGGTCACGATGTCGTCGAAGTTCGCCATGACGTCGTCTTTCGTCATGACCGGGAGCCGGCTCAGCTCGCCCTCCCGCAGCGTCGCCGCATCGAATCGCGCCAGGCGTCGGCGGTGCCACGGCGAGCGCTCCTGAGCCACCGCCACGAGCGCACGCAAGCGGCGCCGGCGCTCATCGTCCAGGTGCTCTCGAGACCAGGTGAGGCGCTGGAGATACCGCGCGCTCAACCGCCGCTGATCTTCGCGGTGCAAGGCGCACAGGGCGGCGTCATCGGCCGGCTCGGGCAGAGGGACGGGCATCAAGCTGGTGCTCACGGCGGAAGCCTTTCGGAAGAGATCGATTGCCACCCCGCATCCTGGAGCTAAGCCAGCCGTGCCACATCGGGCACATGCCCAATTTATTCGCCCGATCTTTAGGTGGGGACCCGCGTCTCTTTAGATGGTCCCGAGACCTGAGCCCGAGTCGGAGAGAACCGGCGTAGCTTGGACGCAATCGGGTAGCCTGTGTGCAAGTAGCCGAGTTGTACAGCGCGCGCGGCCGCGCATCGGGCCGCGCTGCAGGGTTTGGGAGGAACTCGCATGCGTATATGCAGTAGTTGGTTCGGACGGCCGGCGAGCGTCACGCTCGTGCTGCTGTCGACTCTCGCGGTCGCCGCCTGCGGCAACAGCTCGCCGGCCTCCGATGGCTCCGCGCCGAGCGGCGGCTCAGCATCGGCGAGCGCCGCCACCGTCAGGGTGGGCGTGCTTCCGATCGCAGATGTGGCGCCGCTCTACCTCGGGATGAAGCAGGGCTTCTTCGCCAAGCAGCACATCACGGTTGTCCCGCACAGCCTTCAGGGCGGTGCGGCGGTGGCGAGCGCTGTCGTGGGCGGCTCGCTGCAGTTCGGATTCGGCGCGACCGCCAACCTCGTCCAGGCTCGAGCCCATGGCCTTCCGTTGCAGTTCGTGGCCAACGGCGACGAGGCGGCGGCCAGCCCGGCGTCGGAGTGGTCGGGCATCCTCGTCCGCAAGGGCAGTCCCATAACGTCGATCAAGGCGCTCGCGGGCAAGACGGTGGCGGCCAATGCCGCGCGCGGCGAGAACGAACTGGCGCTCGACGCCGTTCTGCAGCGCGCCGGCGTCGCGCCCTCCTCGGTCCACGTGGTGGCACTGCCGTTCCCGACCATGCCCGCGGCGCTGAGCGCCGGACAGGTGCAGGCCGTGACAGAGGTGGAGCCGTTCGTATCGGCGATCAAGGCGAAGGGCGGGATCCAGCTGAGCCCCTTGTTCGCCGGCGAGCAGCCATCGCAGATCGTTGCCGGGTATTTCACGACGACCAACGAGATCCACAGTGACCTCGGGCTGGTCAAGCGCTTCGTCACCGCGATGAATGCGTCGCTGGCTTATGCCCAGGCAAACCCGGCCGCGGTACGCACGATCATCCCCACCTACACCAGCATTCCCGCCCCGGTGGCCGCGAAGATGCGCCTGCCGACCTGGAGCGCCAGCATCGACACGAAGAGCATCGCGGCCCAGGAGCAGCTGATGCAGAAGCTCGGCTGGATCAGCAGCGCCCCACCGATGAGTCAGCTCGTGTGGTCGGGTGCCTAGCAGTGACTCACCGGCGGCCCCAGCGTTAAGCCGCAGCCGCCGGGGGGGCTCGGCGGCGAGGCGCATCGGTGGGATCCTCGTGGCCATCGCCGCCTGGGAGCTGGCGAGTGTCACCGGGCTCGTGTCAGATCAAGCCTTGCCGAGCGTTGGCGCGACGGCCAACGCACTGGCTGCCCACGTGTGGACGCTGACATCGGCAGCCGGCCAGACGCTCGAAGCCTGGGCCGTCGGCCTGGCCATCGCAACCGTCGTCGGAGTGCTCGCCGGGGTGCTCGTCGGTCGCTCCCGCTGGGCTCAGGCGCTAACCGAGGTACTGGTCAGGATGATGCGTCCACTGCCTTCCCTGGCGCTGATTCCGGTCGCCATCTTGGTGGCGGGCCTGGGCCTCAAGATGACCGCAGGGCTCGTGGCCTTCACCTCATTCTGGCCAGTCTTCATCAACACGCGCTACGGGGTGTTCCAGGTCGACAAGCTGTTCATCGACACCGGCCGTACGCTGCAGCTGCGGGGCGTGGCGCTACTGCGCGGGGTCGTTCTTCCCGCTGCCGCGCCGCTCATCGCCAGCGGAATCCAGGTGGCCATCAGCCTTGCCCTCGTGGTCACGGTGTCCGTCGAGCTCGTCGGGGGCACGGGCGGGATCGGATCCTTCGTACTCGAGGCACAGCAGGGGAACGCCATCGCCTCGATGTATTCCGGGATCATCGTCGGCGGCCTCGTGGGCTGGGTGCTGAATACAGGCTATGCCGTCGTCGTCCGCCGGGCGCTTCCTTGGAGCGCGCGCCAGGAGGCTGCATGAGCGCACACGCCTCTCGGTACATGACGGCACGGCGGATTGGCTTCTGGGGGTTGGGCTGGTTGGGCCTTGCTCTGGCGGCAGCGGCCTGGCAACTCGTCTCGGCCGTGGACGGGAGCTCGATCTTCCCGAGCTTCACTTCGGCGGCCCGCGAAACGTGGAAGCTCCTGACCAGCTCAGCTCTCACTCAAGACGTCATCCCATCGGTCCTGCGCACCCTCCTGGGCTTCGCTATCAGCGCGGTGCTCGGAATCGCCATCGGAGTCGTGACCGGGTACTACCGGGGACTCCGAGAATGGACGGCTGCGGTGTTCGATTTCCTGCGCTCTCTCCCGACTCCCCTGCTCGTCCCCGTCGCTCTCGTGATCTTCGGGCTGGGCGGGGAGATGGTCGTTGCGGTGATTGTCAGCGCTGCGGTGTGGCCGGTGCTCATCAACACCGCCAACGCCACGGCGGCGCTCGATCCGGTGCTCACCGACACTGCGCGAATCCTCGGCTTGCGCGGCCCGGCTCTGTTCTGGCGGGTGGTGCTCCCCGCGACAAGCCCACGCATCTTTGCCGGCCTGCGAGTGGCGATCAGCGTGTCACTGGCGGTGATGGTCGTGTCCGAGATCCTGGGCGGCGGCTCCGGCATCGGTTACTTCATCGCGAGCGCGCAGCAGTCGTTCCAGATCACCGCCAGCTACGCCGGCGTCATGGTCCTGTGCCTGCTGGGCTGGGCGTTCGACACTGTCTTCCTGATTGCAGAGAGCCGTCTGTTGCGCTGGCAACATGGGATGGTCGCGGGTGACGCCGATGTCTGAGCCGATTCTCTCGCTCGAGCAACTGGGCGTCACACTCAGCGGGCAGGACGGATCGCATCAATGAGGTGACATCGGGCGTCAGCCTCGACATGTGGCCGGGCGAGTTCGTCAGCATCGTGGGTCCATCCGGTTGCGGAAAGACGACGCTGTTGCGGGCCGCCTCCGGCCTGCTGGCGCCGACCGACGGGCACGTCCGGTTCGCGGGACAGCCGGTGAGCGATGTGGTCCCCGGGCATATCGGTGGTCTTCCAGGAGTACAACCGGAGCCTGTTCCCCTGGCTCTCGGTGGCCAAGAACGTGGCCATGGGCGCCCGCAGAATGGCGAGCGACCAACGCGCTGAGGAGGTCCGTTCGGCGCTCGCTCGGGTTGGGCTCGAGGAGTTTGGGTCCCGCTATCCGTGGGAGCTCTCGGGCGGGATGCAGCAGCGGGCCGCCCTGGCCCGTGCCCTGGTGTCAGACCCGAAGGTGCTGATGATGGATGAGCCGTTCGCGTCGGTTGACGCGCTGACGCGCGGGCATCTCGAGGATGTCGTGGCCGAGTTGTGGGAGCGTTCGTCGTTTGCGGCGCTGCTGGTCACTCATGACGTCGGCGAGGCGGTCTACCTGGCCGATCGCGTGCTTGTGCTCTCAGGCCGGCCGTCTCGGATTCTCACGGAGGTGAAGGTCGACCTCCCGCGTCCGCGCTCGCAGCGCGAGACGCGGCTTCTCCCGGAGTTCTCGGCGCTCGAGGCGAAGGTGCTGGAACGCGTCGAGGAGGCGACACAGACGGTGCGATCGAACGCCACCGAGAGTCCGGAAACCTAGTGCTCCGCGACGAACCGGGCCACGTCGGCCCTGGTGAGAACCCCGTGGGTAACGCCAACGCACGCGTCGGCGGCCCGCAGCGCGGCCGGCTGATGGATGTCTATCCCCGCGCCGGCGATCATCTGGTAGCTCAACTCACCGGTACTTGACGGGTCGGGGAAGCCCGGGAAGCCATGGCTGCGCAGGCAGCGGGCGAAGGCGAGCTCTGCGACGACCTGCGCGTGACTGGTCGGCGCCGGCTGGCTCTGGCCGCCTGGGCCGCCGCCCGGCAGCAGGTGTTGACAGGCCTTGGCTGCCGACTGGAATGCCGGCGACTGCTGGTTACCGGCGAAGCTCGACTTGAACTGGCGGGGCGAGCTCGGGTCGGGGAAGCCGGGTACCCCGTGCGAGCGGACGCAGCCGGCGAAGTCGACCAGTGCCTGCTGTGCCTGGGCATCGGTCAGATGAGTGGCGGAGGTGGACGCCCCGGAGGAGCTTGAGGAGCTCGACGAGCTCGTCGAGCTCGAGCCGCAGGCGGTGATCGCGGTCGCTGCGGCGATCGCGGCGGCGGCCAGAGGGAGGCGTGAGAGAGTTCTGCACATGCCTTATTTGGTAGCTGGTGGACGGTTACACGAATGCAACAGTTCGAAGGCCGCAACCGAATCTCGGTCTGTGATGGCGTTGTTATGCAGTGTGGTGCACGATGTCCGGATGCGCGTTCTGGTGGTCGAGGATCATGTGGAGCTCGCCCGCGACATCGCGGTTGGGTTGCGCGACCGCGGAATCGCAACCGATGTCGCGTACGACGGGGCCGCTGCACTGCAGAAGGGCACGGTCTACCGCTACGACGTGATCGTGCTCGACCGCGATCTCCCGGGCGTGCACGGCGATGCGGTGTGCCTGAGCCTGCGGGACGGCGGGTCCGACGCGCGGATCCTGATGCTGACCGCGGCGGCGGCGATCGGCGACCGCGTCGAGGGCCTGAACCTGGGCGCGGACGACTATATGCCCAAGCCCTTCGCGTTCGAGGAGCTGGTCGCTCGAGTGCATGCGCTGGCCCGCCGCGCGCCGGCTGGACCAACGCGATTGGTCCACGGCGATCTCGTGCTCGACCGGGCGGCGCGGCGCGTCACCCGGGCAGGACGAGAGCTGTCGTTGACCCGCAAGGAGCTGGGCGTGCTCGAGGTGCTGCTGGTCGCCGACGGTGCCACGATCAGCGCCGAGGAGCTGCTCGAGCGAGTGTGGGATGAGAACGCCGACCCGTTCACGCGCACCGTGGTCGTGACGCTCACGCGCTTACGTCGCAAGCTCGGCGAGCCCGACGTGATCGAGACGGTCATCGGCGCCGGCTACCGCATGCGATGACGCCCCCAGCCCTGTCCGCCATCGTGCGCCGGCTGTGGCCGCGGCGGATGCGCACCAGGCTCGCGGTCTTCTATGCGTTGCTGTTCCTGCTGGCCGGGGTGATGTTGGTCGCGGTCAGCTACGCGTTGATGGTCAGCGTGCTGCTACCGGCGGTGCCACCGCCGAAGCCGCTCTCGCCGCAGGAACAATCGTTGCTCAACGTGTGCAAGCCGCTGCCCACCTCCCCGTCTCTACTCGCGCAATGCAGGCACCTGATCGGCATCGTGGGCGGTGGAGTGCAGGCGCGCGGTGACACGCTGGCCGCCCTGCGCGAAGCGTCGGCGATCGGCCTCGTAGTGGTTGCGATTGCCGCGGCAGGACTCGGCTGGCTGGCCGCGGGCCGCGCCCTCAAGCCGGTCCGGTCGATCACCGACGCGGCGAAACAAGCCTCCGAGCTGCGCCTGGGCCAGCGCCTGGCGCTCAGCGGTCCCGATGATGAGCTCAAGGAGCTGGCCGACACGTTCGACCTGATGCTCGAGCGTCTCGACGCGGCTTTCGCGAGCCAGAAGCGGTTCGTGGCCAACGCCGCGCACGAGCTGCGCACGCCGCTCACCGCGATGCGCACCGCGATCGAGGTCACGCTGTCCAAGCCAACGAGAACGCCGGAGCAGCTGGAGGCGATGGCGGACCGGGTCAAGCGATCGGTCGAGCGGGCAGAAGCCACCGTGGAGGCGCTGCTCACGCTCGCCACCAGCGAGGCCGGCCCGACAGTCCAGGAGCCACTCGATCTCGCCACCGCCGCCGAGGACGCGCTCGACGCCGCGCGCGCGGCGATCGACGAGCGCCATCTCGAGGTCGAGGCCGCCCTCGAGCCTGCGCTCACCCGCGGCGATCGGGTGTTGCTCGAGCGCATGATCGCCAACCTGGTCGAAAACGCCGTGCGCCACAACAACTCCGGTGGCTGGATCGGATTGCGCACCAGCCAGCAGAACGGCAGCGCGGTGTTCGAGATCGCCAACACCGGCCCCGAGGTCCCTGCCGAGCAGATCCCGACCCTGTTCGAGCCCTTCGCCCGCGCGAAGCAGCGTGTGGGTTTCGCGGACGGAGTTGGGCTCGGCCTCTCGATCGCCACGGCGATCGCCCAGGCCCACAACGCCACCATCGCAGGCCGCCCGCGAGACGGCGGGGGTCTCGAGATGTCGATCGCGCTGCCCGCGGGGGGGCTCGTCACCTGGTACGAAAGCGGGCGCCGCGGCTAGCCGTCTGCGCCGTCGATCACCTCGCCGAGCGTCAGACCACTCTGCACGGACTCGGGCCGCTCAGCGGCGATGTCGGAACCCGCGCGGGCGTGCTCGTCGCGACGCTTGATCAGAAGCCACTGCGGCTTGGCGCCGCCACCGGTGCGCTGGAGGGCGAAGCCGCCGCGCAGCTTCTCGCCGTGCAGGACGAACACGGCGTGGCCGCGCTCGAGCGCCTCGGGCCACGGCACGCGACCACCCTGCTCGTAGTTGCCGCGGTCCCAGATGACAACGCCGCCGGATCCGGTCCGGCCCTCGAACTCGTTGTGCGCGAGCCCGTGATCCTCGACCTGCACGGCCAGGCGCTTGACCGCGGGATCCATCGAGGGGCCACGGGGCACCGCCCACGAGCGCATCACGCCGTCGACCTCGAGACGCAGGTCGAAGTGGTGGGCGGTCGCCTGGTGCTCCTGCACGACGAATACGCCGGCCGGTACGCCTCGGACAGCGAACTGCTCGTGGCCCTCGACTCGGGCGCTCTGCTCTGAGTACGAATCGGCCGTCACCTGCGAACGCAGCCAGGCGACCAGCTCGTCGACGGCGACCCCCGCGCCCTCCAGGTGCGCGGACACCGTGCCGTCCTCGATCAGGCGGACCCACCCGTGCAGTCCGAGCGCTCCGGCGCGTGCGTGCACGTCGTCGCGCAGCGAGCTCGCCCCGCTGATCGAAACGCGGACCGCTCTCGACTCGCTCATGCGGCAAATCGGCTCATGCGTCAGATTGTCGCGGCGATCGAACAATCGTTGAGCTCTCGTTTGCTCCGCGCGCTGGCGTGAGTATCTTCGGTGGCGCGTCGAATCCTGCATAGATCCTGCCGCGCCTAGATTGAGACACGTTGGCGGGCAGTAGCGTTTTGAGGCGGAACAGCCTTGCTTGGGGGGACAGCGGTGATCAGCTCATCTACGACGCGCGCTCGGTGGACTGTCGACGGTCGGTGCGCTGGCCGCGCTGAGCACGATGCTTGCTTCCGGTGGCCGGCGCGCGCAGGCGAACCCGATCGATCTGAGCGCGTGCAACCTGGCGCCCACTCAGTCAGCCGTTTGCGCCGTGGCTCGATCCCAGCTCGTATGAGCTCGCTCCGGGAGGCGACTTCGAGATCGTCGGGTTGGACGCTGACCGGCGGCGCAAGGCTCGTCCGCGGAAGCGAGCCGTTCGCCGCCACCGGAACGCTCGGCGCCTGGTCGCTTTCGCTCCCGGCGGGCTCCTCCGCCGTGTCGCCGGCGACGTGCGTCGACGCCGCTTACCCGACGTTCCGCTTCTTCACGTCCGGCACCGGGCTGCTCGCGGCCACCGCGGTCTACGGCAACCTGGCCCTCCCGGCCGGCGTCGCCGTGGTCACGGGCGGCTGGACACCGAGCCCGGTGATGCTCACGACCTCCACGCTGGTCGCGGCGGCCAGCGACGGCAGCGCACAGGTGTCGCTGCGGCTTGACCACGCTGGCGGGTGACGTGCGCGTAGATGACGTGTTCGTCGATCCCTGGAACCGCGGCTGACCGCGACACCGGGTTCGTATAGGTCGAGACGATGCTGATCGACTCATACGAGGCTCCCGGTGCCGAGCGTCTGCTCCTCCTGGGCCGGGAGCGGCACGGCGAGGGAACCAAGGCGCACCGGCTGCTGGTCACCGAAGCAGTCGGCGCCGCGTTGTTCCTGGCGGCGGCCATCGCACTGGCCGCGGTCGCGCCCTCCCCACGCGGCTTCTCGCTCTGGGCTTGCGTGGTCACGGTGCTCGCGTACATGATCGCCGGCCGCGTGCAGTACCCGGTCGGGAGCGCTTGGAGCGCGCCCACGCAGCTCGTGTTCGTGCCGATGCTGTTCGTGCTGCCGACGCCGTATGTCCCGCTGATCGTCGCGGCATGCTCGCTGGCCGACCGCGTGCCGCGGGCCTTCCGCGGTCATCTGGCACCGACGAGCGCCCTGGCCCGCCTCGGCGACAGCTTCTACTCGCTCGGACCCGCACTCGTGCTCGTCGCCTTCGGCGCGCAGCGCTTCTCGTGGACGCACTGGCCGGTGTTCGTGCTGGCCTTCGCCGCGCAGATCGCGTTCGACGCAACCGCCGGCCTCAGCCGAACGTGGTTCGCCGAGCGCGTTCAGCCCTCGGGACAGCTGCCGATGCTGTGGCTGTACATGACCGATGCGTGCCTGTCGTGCGTCGGGTTGCTGGTGGCCGCCTCGGCCGCGCGCCGTCCCGGGCTCGTGCTGCTCGCGCTTCCGCTCGTGGCGACCGTCGGGCTGCTGGCGCATGAGCGTCAGCAGCGTCTGGAGTATTCGCTGGCGCTGACCAGCGCGTATCGCCGCACGGCGACGCTCCTGGCCGAATCTCAGAGCCTCACCGAGGAGCTCCAGCACCAGTCGATGCAGCTGCGGCAGTCGAACGAGGAGCTGGGCGAGAACGCGCGCCTGCTGGTCCAGCAGAACCGCGACATCGAGCTCAAGAACGAGGAGATCGAGCTGGCCAGGCGCGGCCTCGAGGAAAAGGCGGCACAGCTCGCCCTGTCTTCCAAGTACAAGTCCGAGTTCCTGGCCAACGTCTCGCACGAGCTGCGCACGCCACTGAACTCGATGCTGCTCCTCTCGCAACTGCTGGCCGAGAACGGTGAGGGCCGGCTGAGCGGAGCGAGAGGTCGAGTTCGCCCAGACCATCCACTCGGCCGGTGACGACCTGCTGTCGCTGATCAACGACATCCTCGACCTCTCGAAGGTCGAGGCGGGGCGGATGGAGCTCGAGTTCGCGCCGCTCGCCCTCTCGCAGGTGTGCGCCGACATCGAGCGGGGGTTCGGGCCACTGGCCGACAGCAAGGCGCTGTCGTTCGGCGTCGAGGTGGACCCGGCGCTGCCCGCGTCGATCGTCTCCGACCGGCAGCGGCTCGGGCAGGTGCTGAAGAACCTGCTCTCGAACGCGTTCAAGTTCACCCCCGAGGGTGGCGTCAGGCTGTCGATCGGCTATCCGGCCGCTCGCGCCGACGTGCGCAGCGACGCACTTCGCAGCGCGCGAGCGAGTGATCGAGTTCGCGGTCACCGACACCGGCGTCGGCATCCCCGAGGACAAGCTGAACCTGATCTTCGAGGCCTTCCAGCAGGCCGACGGCACCACCTCGCGCAAGTACGGCGGGACCGGGCTCGGCCTGTCGATCTCCCGCGAGATCGCGCGGCTGCTCGGTGGCGAGATCCAGGTGGAATCGGTGCTCGGGCTGGGCAGCCGCTTCGCGCTGCTGATCCCGGCCGCGCCGCCGCAGCCCGCGCGACCGACTCGAGCCGGTCCCACCGGCCGGCGAGGCAGGCGATCTCGCGGCGCCGGTGGACGAGCCGGTGAGCGACGACCGGAACGCGGTAGGAGCGGGTGAGCCCCCCGTGCTCGTGATCGACGCCAACGGCGAGCGGGCCATCGCGATGCTCGAGGTCCTGCACTCACGCGGAGAGAAGGCGATCGTGGCCGCGGAGGCCGCGGCCGCCGTCGAGCTCGCCCGTGAGCACCGGCCCAAGGCGGTGCTGCTGGCCGGCGACGCCAAGCGCATCGAGTTCGGGCTGACCGAGCTGAAGCGCCAATCCGACACGCGCCACCTCCCCGTGGTCGCCATCGGCGGCCTGGCCGCCCGGCTACCCGCCCTGCGCCTCGGCGCGGCGGCGTTTGCCGAGCGCTCGATCGACGCCGCCGAGCTCGATCTCGCGATGTCGCGCGTCGAAGGGTCTGACCAGCACGCGCGCCAGGCGGGTGGCGCTGGTCGGCCAGCCGGCGGGCTTCGAAGCGCTGCTCGGCGTGCTGCGGGGCATCGACGAGGTCGAGGTGGTGCCGGTCGATCCCGGCGAGGTCAGCCTCGCGCTGCGCGACGGCGCCTATCGACCTCGCGGTGATGGCTCTCGATCGCCGGGAGGTCGATCCGTTCGCGACGCTGCGCGATCTGGTCACCGACGAGGTGGTGCGCGATCTTCCGCTGATCGCCTGCGTGCCGAGCGAGCTCAGCCGCGTGGAGCGGGCCCGGCTGGAGGCCGTGGCCAAGGCAGCGATCATCGCGATCGTCGACTCGCCCGAGCTGCTGGCCGACCGGGCGACGCTGTTCCTGCACCGTGCGCCGGCCACCCTGCCCAGCGCGATGCGCGGCCTGATCGATCGCCTGAGCACCGGCGACGCCCCGCTGCACGGCAAGAAGGTGCTGGTGATCGACGACGACATCCGCAGCGGCTTCGCCCTGACCTCGATGCTCGAGCAGCACGGCATGAAGGTGGTCTACGCCGAGAACGGGCGAGAGGGCATCGAGCGCCTGCGCCAGCACGCGAACACCGATGTCGTGCTGCTCGACATCATGATGCCGGAGATGGACGGCTACGAGACGGCGCAGGCGATCCGCGCGACGCCCGGCTGCGAGCACCTGCCGATCATCTCGCTGACCGCCAAGGCGATGAAGGGCGACAAGGAGAAGGCGCTCGCGGCCGGCGCCTCCGACTACATCGCCAAGCCGGTCGACGTCGACCAGCTGGTGGCGTTGATGCGCGCGTGGCTCGGGGCCGGCGAGCCGGCTCGCTCCGCGTAAGCGGGGCCCGAACGCCACCGGCGCGGGGCGCCACAATGACGCACCGTGGGGTGCGACTGGCTGCTGATCGACGGCTCCAGCCTGATCTTCCGCGCCTACTACGGCGTGCGCGACAGCGCACCCGCCCCTGACGGCCGGCAGTCGGCGCGGTGCGCGGCTTCTTCGACCGGCTCGCGCGGCTGATCGTGCAGCGCCGACCGCGCCACCTGGCCGTGGCCGACGACGAGGCGTGGCGGCCGGACTGGCGGGTGGAGCTGATCCCCACCTACAAGTCCCACCGCATGGCCGAGCCGATTCCGCCCGGCCTCGAGCCGCAGATGCCGATCATCCGCGACCTGCTCGACGGCGATCGGGATCGACATGGTCGGGCGTGGCCGAGCACGAGGCCGAGGACGTGATCGCCACGTGGTCCGCGGCTGGCGTCCGGCACGGTCGAGATCGCCAGCGGCGACCGCGACCTGTTCGCGCTGGTGGAGGATCCGCGGGTGCGCGTCCTGTATCCGGAGAAGTCCGGGCTGGCGGTGATCGACGAGGCCGAGGTGACCCGCCGCTACGAGATCCCCGGCCGCCGCTACGCCGACTTCGCGATCCTGCGCGGGGACCCGTCCGACGGGCTGCCCGGCCTGAAAGGCGTCGGCAGCGTGACCGCGGCCGGCATGATCCGCCAGCACGGGAGCATCGCGGGGATCCTGCGCGACCGGCAGCTGAGCGACGCCGACCGCGCGTACCTGGAGAGCGCGATGAGCGTCGTGGCCCCCGTGACCGACCTGCCGATCGCCCTCCCGGCCGGCCGGCGCGATGCATATCCGGCCGACGAGGCCGCGCTTCGAGCGCTGGCGGCGCGGTTCGGCGTCGGCGACCCGTGCGCACGTCTGCTGACGGCCGTGGCGCGACTCGCGGCTATTCCAGCTTCCGAGGAGTGACCCCGGCCTCGATCATCGCCGAATACAGACTGGACGCCGCCGAGGAGAGCATCTGATCGCCGAGCCGGCCGCGTTCGAGCAGGATCGCGATGTACTCCCGCACGCAGGCCAGGAGCGCCTGCGCTTCCTCCGGAGTGAACTCCGGGGTCACTGCACGAGAGTCGGCCATGGACCAGGGCCAATATACGCCCGGACGGCCGCGCGGCACCAACCCTCCCGAGGTCCCGCCCAGAAGCACGTCCTGCGGCAGCGGTCGCTGTTCCTGGTCGTCTGATCGGTGATCCGCCCGCGCCTGCGGGCCGAAGGTGCTTATAGGCAGGGCCCTCGACGTGTGAGACAGCCGGGTCCTGAAAGCAAGGAAAGGAAGACCGATGTCTGATCATGACCCTGTCTGGCAGAGCGGTGAGGACTTGCAGGTTCTCGAGAACGCACTGGCCGACAGCTCGGTAGCGGCAGCGACCCGCAAGGCGATGCTGAAGCGAGCGTCGACGAGCCTGCTCGCGGCCGGCGGTGTCGGTGCGCTGATCGCCGCGTGCGGCGGCTCGAGCAGTTCGAGCAGCTCGTCCGGCGCTCCGGCCGCCTCGCCCACCTCCTCCACGTCGATGTCGACTTCCGGCGCAGCGTCCTCGGGGACGGGCGAGCAAATCCAGCAGATCATCGATACCGCGGCGACCGCCGAGGCGCTCGCGGTCACCTATCTGAGCGCGGTGATCAAGAAGTCCCCGGGAACCCAGGTGGCGAAGTTCGCCGATGTGCTCAAGGCCGCCAACGCCGAGGAGTACGACCACTTCAAGGCCCTCACGAAGTTGGGCGCGAAGCCGATCACGACGAAATTCTGGGCCCCGGATGCGTTCTTCGGGCCGAATCTGTCGGGCGTGTTCCCAACGTTGGAGATTGCCGAGACGCTGTTCGTCAACGCGTACCTGATCGCCATCACCGCATTCGCGAAGGCGGGCAAGCCGCAGCTTGCGCGTTATGCCAGCGAGATCTCAGGCGTCGAGGCCCAGCACCTCGCGCTCGCGCGCTTTGCCGCCAACAAGCTGCCCAACGACGTCGGCTTCACCGACTACTCGATCACCTCGATCGGCGGGATCGTGGCCGCGCTCGAGCACGCCGGTGTCGGTTTTGGCAAGCAGGGCTCGACACCCGGCAAGTTCGTCACGTTCGCGCCACCGCCCCCGGACACCGTCACCCACGTCGGGCACAGCACCCCCGAGTGAGCTCTCGCCGCTTCACGAAAGGAAACCCATGGAACCCAGCCACATCGCCCCCATCACCCCTGACGACGTCCAGACACTCGAGAACGTTCTGGAAGACACCCCCACCGGCGGGCTCACCCGCAAGGCGTTGATCGGACGCGCCGCGGCGACCGCCGCGATCGTCTCGGCCGCCGCGCCGGGGGTCGCGCTCGCCCAGAGCTCGAGCCCGAGCGGCCAGGTGAGCCAGATCGTCGACACCGCGGTGACCGCCGAGGCGCTCGCCGTCACGTACCTGACCGGCCTGATCGAGCACGCCTCGGCGACCGGGGTCAGCAAGTTCGTGGACGTGCTCAAGGCAGCCAACGCCGCCGAATACGACCACTACAAGGCGCTGATCAGCCTGGGCGCGAAGCCGATCACGACCAAGTTCTGGGCGCCGGACGCGTTCTTCAAGCCCGGAGAGCCGTTCAAGGTGCTCGAGATCGCGGAGACGCTGTTCGTCGACGCGTACCTGATCGCCACCACGGCGTTCGCGAAAGCCGGCAAGGCGGACCTCGCCCGCTATGCCGGCGAGATCGGCGGCGTCGAAGCTCAGCACCTCGCGCTCGTGCGGTTCGCCCGCAACGAATTGCCGAACGACCGTGCGTTCCAGAGCTATGCGATCAAGGACATCGGCGGGATCGTCGCCGCCCTGCAGAAGGCCGGGGTTGGCTTCGGCAAGCCGGGCTCGATGCCAGGCAAGTTCTACACGTTCGCCCCACCGCCCGCCCGGGCTGTCACGCAGATCACGAACAACTCGCCGATGTAGACAGGTGCAGCAGCCGGCGCGGCCTGGGTGTCGCGCCACTGCTGCGCCGGGCCGACCGCCGGCGGGTTTGTCTTGGCGCGTGAGCACGCAACAAGGCTGTACAGCAACCTAGCGGGTCCGGCCGGTGTGTCAAGGGGGCCGCGCAAGGGAACAAGCCGCTGGTATGAGCCAGGGTGAGTTGGAGGAGATTGCCGCTATCGCTCGGCGCGCCGAGGTGCTTGGACTGGACCCGAGGCGGGTGCTCACCGCGCTCGGAGTTGACCCGCTGACGTATGTAAACGCCGTCGGCGCCGAGGACTGGCACAACGGGTCGAGCACCGACTTGCGTCCGCGGACCGCCGAGCAAGCGCCGTAGAGGTGGCGGACCCGAGTCGGGATTACCGAGGCACGCCGGTGTAACGGATGCCGCCCGGCAGTCGCCTCTGCGGTAGCTGTTAGCAGCTAGTGTCGCGACTGAGCGATCACCGGGCTACCGCAGCCCGCGAGGTCGTAACCGCCGAACTGCGCGACCCGCTGGGTAAAGCCGGTTCCGGTCAGGAGGTTGCCCAAGACCTCGACACTCGGATGCTCGCGCCAGCGATCGGCCAGCCAGATCTCGACGACATGTTCCTCGAGCGGCAGAAATCGCAGCCCAAACGCGCCGGCGGCCGCCTCGGTGGTGACCGCTGCGCAGTCCAGCGTGGCAGCGACGCGCGCGGCCTCGATGTGCCCTCCGGCCAGAGGACCAGGCCGGGGCGGGGCCGTGCCGAGGCGGGCCGCCGCACGCTCGAGCGCCTGTTGGCTCGCGGCGGCGGGGTCGCGTTGGGCGATTGGAGCCCTGCCCCGGAGCAAGCCCTCGAGTGAGCGGCGCCCCAGCCGACTGGCCAGGCCGAGACCCACGCGCCAGCGGGCCAGATGGACCCGAAAGACCGAAACGGGGGGCTCGGGCAGCCCATCGGCCGGCCCGTGGACGACGGCGGCGTGAACGGACCCGCGGGCGAGGGCGGACAGGCCGGTGCCGGTGGCAGCCGACAGCGCCAGAAGACTGGACGGGCCGAGACCCTCGAGCATGGCCTCCGCCACGCCAAGCGCCGGATCACAGCCCGCGAGCACCAGCCCGCGCGGGCTCGCGCCGGCGAACAGATGCAGTCCGCCGTCGCGAATCGTTCCGTCTGGCTTCGCCCAGCCGGCGCCGGCCACCCCGTGGTCGGCGAGCTCAGCCCCCACCAGCTGATCCCCCACCCGGCCCACCTTGAGCGGGGCGCCTTCGCGCAGCGAGCTGCCCAATGCCGCGATCACCGCATCGGGAGCTGGCGCGAACAGGTCCTCAACCGTCGTGGCCAGGGCTCGGGCCAGCCCCAGCGCGGCGTCGACCGCGGGGGCGTTTTGTCCCGCCTCAACGGCGGCGACCAGTTGGCGGCTGACCCCGGCTCGCGCCGCCAGCTCGGCCTGGGTCAAGCCGCATTCCATGCGTCGCGCGCGCAAACGGGAGGGTGTTGCCGATGCCATGATCAAGGTATGCTGCCAGGATCCTGGCGATTTGTCGATGAGGAGATGAGGAGCTGCGATGTCTAGGACGGACCGGGGACGGCGGACGGGCGTGAGCATGGCGGCGATCGGATTGGCGCTGGCGCTGGCCAGCTGCGGCAGCGCGAGCAGCACGAGCACGAGACTCGGCCACGACATCGCAGCCCGCGAGCGCTGGCAGCGGCAGCTCCACCGCCTCCTCGAGCAACGCAGGCGGACAGCCGACGGTGCTGGCCGCCGCCTCGCTCACCAAGGTCTTCCCCGAGATCGCCCCCGGCGCCAAGTACACGTTCGGCGGCTCTGGCGCGCTCGAGACCGACATCGAGCAGGGCGCGCCGGCCGATGTGTTCGCCGCGGCCAGCCCCAAGACAGCCGGCGCAGCTGCTGGCCAAGGGCCTCGTCGAGAAGCCGGTCGAGTTCGCCACCAACACCCTGGTGATGATCGTGCCCAAGGACAACCCCGCGCACATCAACTCGGTCAATGCCATCACTCGGCCCGGGGTCAAGCTGGTGATCTGCGACGTGACCGTGCCATGCGGCGATTACGCACGAACCGCGTTCAAGAACCTGGGCATCACGTCCGCCGCGATGAAGAACGTGGTCAGCCAAACGACCGACGTCACTCAGACGGTGGCGGAAGTCGCGCTCGGAGAAGCCGATGTCGGCTTCGTGTACATCACCGACGCCGACGCGGCACAGGGGAAGGTGGCCGTGATCAGGCTGCCGGCACAGGCCAAGCCCGGGGCGGAGGATTTCATCGCGGTGGTGAAGTCGGCTCCGCATCCGGCCGCGGCGAAGGCGTTCGTGTCACTGGTCCTGTCGCCCGCCGGGCAGGCAAAGTTGCGGGCCGCAGGCTTCGGAGCCCCGTGAGCGCTGCCGCCGGCGGCGCATCGCCCCAGCGCGCCGAGCTGGGCCTCCCCGCGCCGGCTCGCGCGATGGTGGCGGTGGCCGCAACGGCGCTGATCGCGGTTGTCCTGGCCTTCCTGCTGCTGCCGGTCGTCGCGCTGTTCACCTACCAGCCCGTCCACCAGCTCGTCCACAACTTCGGTACCCAGGTGGCCACCGACGCGATCCTGGTCTCGCTGAAGACCAATGCCATCGCCTTCGCCCTGATGATCGTCCTGGGCACCCCGTTCGCCTACGTGCTGGCGCGGACGCGCTTTCCCGGACGTGCACTGCTCATCACCCTGGTCGAGATCCCCCTGGTCATGCCCCCGGCGGTGGCGGGCCTCGGCCTGCTGGTCGCCTTTGGTCGGCTGGGGTTGCTCGGGCACACGCTCGACGCGCTGGGGATCGACCTCGCCTTCACGCCGGCCGCCGTGGTCATCGCGATCACGTTCGTGGCCAGCCCGTTCTATCTGCGCGGCGCAATCGCCGCCTTCGAGGCGGTCGATTCCACGCTGATCGACGTGGCCGGGACGCTCGGCGCGGGCCCGGTGCGACGGATGATGCGCGTGGCCGTGCCGCTGGCCCGCGGAGGCCTGGGCGCGGCCGCCGCCGTGGCCTTCGCCCGCGGACTCGGTGAGTTCGGCGCGACGATTCTGTTCGCCGGCAGCTTCCAGGGCAGCACCCAGACGCTGTCGCTGGCCGTCTACTCGCTGTTCGACGCCAACCTCGATCAGGCCATCGCAATCGGCGTGCTGCTGATAATCGTGAGCGCTGCGATCCTGATCGCAGCAAAGTTGCTGGTGCGATCGTGGACGTCTTCTCCGTCGACATCACCCTCCCCCGCCGAGCGTTCGATCTTCGTGTCGAACTGATCCTGGGCGCCGAGACGATCGCGCTGGTCGGCCCGTCGGGCTCCGGTAAGACGTCGCTGCTGCGCGCCGTGGCCGGCTTGGAGCGACCTCATGCCGGACGGATCGCGCTGGCCGACAAGCCCTGGTTCGACGCCGCGCGCCGCATCCACGTCAGCCCGGAGCACCGGCGGGTGGGCTACGTCCCGCAGGACTACGGACTGTTTCCGCACCTCACGGTGGCCGCCAACGTGTCGTTCGCGGGAAGGCGAGAGCGCCCCGATCTGCTCGAGCGGTTGCGCATCGCTCACCTGGCGGCGCGTGCTGCCCACGCAGCTGTCGGGCGGCGAGCGCCAGCGCGTGGCGCTCGCCCGAGCGCTCGCGCGTGAGCCGCGGGTGCTGCTCCTCGACGAGCCATTCGGAGCACTCGACACGATCACCCGCCAGCACGTGCGCGACGAGCTGGGCGACTCGCTGGCCGAACTTCAGCTGCCCACGCTCCTGGTCACCCACGACTTCGACGACGCGGCTCTTTTGGCCAACCGGATCGGCGTGCTCGATCGCGGCTCGGTGGTGCAACTCGGCACGTCCGCCCAGCTTCTTGCCGAGCCGAGCAGCGTGCTGGTCGCCGCTCTGACCGGAGCGAACATCGTCGAGGGCATCGCCAGCCCGGCGCGGTTTGGCTCGATCGTCCACCTGAGCGGCGGTGGCGAGCTGCGCAGTTCAACCCACGCGCAGGGCGCGGTGCACGTGGCGGTGCACCCGTGGGCACTCGAGCTGAACGCGCCCGGCACGAGCCCGCTGACCGACACCGTGATGAGCGTCCATCCGGACCGCGGTGCCTACGTCGTTCGCCTCAGCCGCTTCACCGTGCAGGTGCCGCTGGACGGTGGGCCGCCGGTATCCGAAGGGGCGATCGTCGGGGTCCGCGCTGCGCCTGAGGACGTCAGGGTGTTGCAGGGCGAGACGCCGGCCGCGTCCGCAGCGCCCACCGCGTGACCGGAAGCGCGGGACGATCACGGCCACGCCGCTGCCGCCTGCGGTGAGCGCGAACAGCAGGCACGACGCCGCGAGCGAGCAGCCCGAGAGCAGCGTGCCGGTGGCCGCCGCATCGAGCCCCGTGGAACACTCTCTGGCGATGGCACCGCAGCCTGAGACTCCACACGCCCTGCACAACCGCGAGGTGTGGAACCGGCAGTCCGACGAGTACCAGACCACCCACGGCCCGCAGCTCGCGGCGTCGCGCGGCCTGGCCTGGGGCGTCTGGCAGCTGCCCGAAGCGGAGCTCAGGATCCTGGGCGACGTGCGCGACAAGGACGTGCTCGAGCTGGGCTGTGGCGCGGCGCAGTGGTCGATCGCGCTGCACGCGCTCGGTGCGCGCGTGACCGGGCTGGACTTCTCCGAGCGACAGCTCGAGCACGCCCGCCGGCTGATGGCCGAGGCGGGAGCCGAGTTCCCGCTCGTGCACGGCAGCGCCGAGACCACGCCGTTCGCCGCCGAGTCGTTCGACGTCGTGTTCTGCGACTACGGAGCGATGACGTTCTGCGATCCGTATCTCACCGTCCCCGAGGTGGCCCGGATCCTCAGACCCGGCGGCCTGCTCACCTTCTCGGCCCTCACCCCGATCGTCGAGATGACCTGGCCGGTGGGCGAGGAGCACCCCGGGCGCGAGCTGATCCTCGACTACTGGGAGCTCCGCCGCCACGAGGAGCCCGGCGAGCCGATCGACTTTCAGCTCCCCTACGGCGAGTGGATCAGGCTGTTCGTCGAGAACGGGTTCGCGGTCGAGTCGCTGATCGAGCCGCGGCCGCCGGCCGACGCCGAGAGCACCTACCGCGATGCCACGGACCTCGAGTGGGCGCGCCGGTGGCCGATGGAGCACATCTGGCGCGTGCGGCGGATCGTTGCCCCGTAATCCGTCCGCGGGGGAGCTGCCGCCCGGACCGGGCGCGCCGGCCATCTGGCAGACGATCGCCTGGATGACGCGGCCGGGCGCGTTCATGGCCGGGGTCCACGCCCGCTACGGCGATCCGGCCACGATTCGCACCTACTGGACCGAGGAGCCGATGGTCCTGTTCAGTAGCCCGGACGCGGTGCGCGCGGTGTTCCGCCTGGATCCGGCGATCGCTCCGGCCGGTCAGAGCTGGGAGTTCCTGCGCCCGTTCGCCGGGTCGCATTCGATCCTGCTCCTGGACGGCGAGGAGCACCTGCGCGAGCGGCGGCTCATGCAGGGACCGTTCCACGGCGAACGCATGCGGGCGTTCGCGCCGATGATCGCCGAGCTGGCCCGGGCCGAGCTCGAGACCTGGCGTGGCCGGGTCGTCGCCCTCGAGCGCATGCGCGAGCTGACCCTCGAGATCATCCTGCGCGTCGTGTTCGGCGCGCGCGAGGACGACGAGGTGGCCGATCTGCGCGCCGTGATCGACGACGCGCTGGACACCGTGCGCTCGCTTCCGTGGGTGCTGGCCATGGCAGTCGACCGCAATTATTTGGGGCCCGCCCGCCCGCGCAGCCCCTGGGGTCGCTTCCGCGCGGCGGTCGAGCGCTTCGACGCGACGCTGTTCGAGCTGCCTGGCCCGCCGCCGGGCCCGTCCCGGCGAGGACGATTCGATGCTCAGCGTGCTGCTCGACCAGCGCGACGAGCAGGGCAATCCGCCCAGCGACCGGCACCTGCGCGACCAGCTCGTGGCCCTGCTGGTGGGCGGGCACGACAGCTCGGCGGCCTCGCTGGCCTGGGCGTTCGAGCGGCTGGCCCGCCATCCGGCCGTGCTCGAGCGCCTGCGCGAGGGCGACCCGGCCTACCTCGACGCGGTGGTCAAGGAGGTCCTTCGGGCACGTCCGGCGCTGACCATCGCGCCTCGGCTGCTGCTCGAGCCGGCCGAGATCGCCGGGCACACCGTTCCCGCCGGCGTCCAGGTCGCGGCCTGCCTGTGGCTCGCCTGCCGGCGGGCCGATCTGTGGCGCGGCGCCGGCGAGTTCCGCCCCGAGCGGTGGCTCGGCGAGGAGCCGGCGCCCAACCCGATGTCGTGGATCCCGTTCGGCGGCGGCGTGCGCCGCTGCGCCGGCGCGCCGTTTGCCGAGATGGAGATGCGCGAGGTCCTGCGCGCGGCGTCCCGGCTCAGCGCTGCGACCCGCGGCCGCCGAGCCCGAGCGGGCGCGCCGCAGCATGCTCGTGCTGGTCCCGCACCGCGGGGCAGAGGTGATCGTGGGATGAGCCGGCTCGTGATCTTCGACTGCGACGGCGTGCTGGTCGACTCCGAGCCGATCGTCGGTGCGGATCGACGTCGAGATGCTGGCCGAGGTCGGGGTGGAGATGTCCGAGGCCGAGGTGATCGAGCGGTACGTGGGCCGCTCGCCCGAGGTGATCCTGGCCGAAACCGAGGCCCGGCTGGGCCGGACGCGTGCCCGAAGGCTGGTTCGAGCGCGGCGAGCAGCGGCTGCGCAAGGCGTTCGCGGCCGAGCTGAAGCCCGTCGACGGCGTGACCGAGGCGCTCGTGACGGATCCCGGATCCGGTCTGCGTGGCCTCGAGCAGCGGCCACCGGAACCTTCGCTTCAAGCTCGAGCTGACCGGGCTGTTCGAGCGCTTCGCCGGGCACATCTTCAGCGCCAGCGAGGTGGCCAACGGCAAGCCGGCGCCCGACCTGTTCCTGCACGCCGCCCGAGCAGATGGGGGTCGATCCGTCGAGCACTGCGTGGTGGTCGAGGACAGCCGCTACGGCGTGCAGGCGGCGCGGGCGGCGGGGATGGACGCGCTCGGCTATGCCGGCGGCCTGACCCCGGCCGAGGTCCTGTCCGGTCCGCGGACCACGGTGTTCAAGGACATGCGATCGCTCCCGGAGCTGCTCTCGTGATCACCACCCTCGGCGCCAGCGGGCTGCGCGGTCACGCGCATCGGGCTGGGCCTGGCCGCCATCGGCCGGCCGGCCTACATCAACCTCGGACACGCCTTCGACGTGGCCGGCGAGACCGACGTGGCCGCGCTCGAGCGCCACGCCCACGCCGTGCTCGACTGCCGCCTACGCGGGCGGCGTTCGCTACTTCGACGCGGCCCGCTCCTACGGGAAGGCCGAGCAGTTCCTGGCCGACTGGCTCGAGCGCCGCGGGCTCGGGCCCGACGAGGTCACGGTCGGCTCGAAGTGGGGTTACACGTACACGGCTGATTGGCGCGTCGACGCGGACGAGCACGAGGTCAAGGACCTGACGCGCGGCGACCTTCCGCCGCCAGCTGGCCGAGACGCGAGAGCTGCTCGGGCGCCACCTGCGCCTGTACCAGATCCACTCCGCGACGCTGGACAGCGGCGTGCTCGATGACCGAGAGCTGCTCGAGGAGCTCGCGCAGCTGCGCTCCACCGGCGTGCTCATCGGCCTGACGACAAGCGGCGCGCGTCAGCGCGAGACGATCGAGCGCGCGCTCGAGGTGGGTGGCTTCGACTCCGTGCAGGCGACCTGGAACCTGCTCGAGCGCTCGGCCGGGCCGGCACTGGCCGCGGCCCACGAGGCCGGCCTGGGCGTGATCGTCAAGGAGGCGCTGGCCAACGGCCGGCTGACCGAGCGCGGCGACGTGCCGGAGCTGTCGGAGGCGGCCCGCGAGGCGGGGGCGGCAGCCCGACGCGCTGGCGCTGGCCGCGGTGCTGGCGCAGCCGTGGGTTGACGTCGTGCTCAGCGGGGCGGCGAGCGCGGAACAGCTCCAGAGCAACCTGACCGCGGTCCAGGTGGAGATCGAACCGCGCGCCCTCGAGCAGGTTCGACGGAGCTCGTCGAGGACCCGGACGCCTACTGGGAGAAGCGCGGCGAGCTACCCTGGAACTGATGGACATCGAGATCTGGTCTGACATCGCCTGCCCCTGGTGCTACATCGGAAAGCGCCGCTTCGAAGCCGCGCTGTCCGAGTTCGAGCACCGCGACGACGTGCGCGTGACGTGGCGGAGCTTCGAGCTCGATCCGGCCGCGCCGCCCGAGCGCGAGGGCGACCGCGCCGAGCGCCTGGCCGAGAAGTACGGGATGACCGTCGAGCGCGCTCGGGAGATGGAACAGCCAGATGACCGACACCGCGGCCGGCGAGGGACTCGACTTCCGCTTCGACATCGCGCGGTCGCGGCTCGACGTTCGACGGGCACCGGCTGGTGCACCTGGCCGCCGAGCACGGTCTGCAGGACGCCATGAAGGAGCGCCTGCTGCGCGCCTACTTCGGCGAGGGCGAGCTGATGAGCGATCACGACACGCTCGTGCGGCTGGCCGGCGAGGTCGGCGTGGCCGAGGACGACAGTGCGCCAGATGCTGGCCGGCGACCGGTTCGCCGCCGAGGTGCGCGAGGACGAGCAGACCGCTGCCCGGTTCGGGATCAGCGCCGTGCCGACATTCGTGGTCGACCGCTCGCTCGGGCGTCGTCCGGGGCCCATCCGCCGGAGGCGCTGCTCCAACTGCTGCGCGAGGGATGGGAGCGCCGCGCGCCGGTGTCGATCGTCGCCGGCGGCGAGAGCCTGCGACGTCGACGGCAACTGCTGAGTCGTCAGTTCGCTTACCTTTTCGCTCACCCAGGCCGCCGGGCAGCTGTTCGCTCGCGGACGACGGCGCTGGACCCGCCGCCGGCTTCCCCCGACACTGGACGGCAACCCACGAAAGGAGCCAGATGACGGCGACCAACGAGCGGACCGGTCCCTCCTCGCACCTCACGTCCTGCCCGCGCGCGCGGCCGCCACCGCCGCCGCCACGAGGACGCCGTGATCCAGGCCGAGGTGAGGCGACTGGCCCGCGCGCTGTCCGCGGTCGAGCCGGAGCGCTGCCGAGTTCAGCGGCGGAGCTTCTCGGGGTCCCAGCCCAGGCAGACGCAGCCGTAGCGCTGGCCCTTCACGTACAGCGGGACCGATAGCGTCGTGAGCACCGCGCCGGTGTCACGGGCGTAGGTCTGGAGCAGGAACGGCCGGCTGTCGCGGTCGGGCTCGGTCGAGCACGGCGCCGGCCGCGGCGATCTGCTGCCGGGTCAGGACCTCGGGCGGCAGCTCGACGCCCAGCTCCATGCGCGACGCGCGCGTCAGGGCGGGCGACTCGAGGAAGAAGCGCTTGGTGCGGTTGCGCGCCAGGTCCGTGGCCGGATCGCCGGTGATGGCCTGGGTGACCGAAGTGTTGTGCGCCGGCGCGTAGGCGTTCAGGTCGAACGGCAGCGCGAAGGTCAGGCCCGGCTCGGCCGCCACGACCGCGTCCATCCGCGCCATCATCGCCCGATCGACGATCGCGTCGTAAGCGGTGTGGTACTTGGGTGGTGAGAACCCCGCGGGATCCGCGCGCGAGACGTCGAACAGGCGTCCGAAGCGCGCGATCAGCGGCCCCGTGGCCTCTTCGTAGGAGAGCTCGAGCACCTGCGAGAGGCTGACCCGCCGATCATCGATCGCGGATTCCAGGACCTCCCGCAGCTCGTCGGCGAGGTCCTCGCAGCGGTTGCGCAGGCGCGAGATCAGACCGCCCGTGTCGAAGCGCCCGAGCGTGATCGACGCGCGCTCGGTGCTCGACGAGAGATCCAGCTGCGCGCGCGCCACCGACTGTGCCTGCTGTTCGATCTCGGTGCTGCCGGCCGCGATCAGCTGAAGGCTCGAGTCGATCGCATGAACGTCAGAGCGCTGCTCGCGGGCGAGCGCGGCGATCTGCGTCGCGCGATCGTTGGAAGATGCCGATAAGTGCGGTGATGCGCTCGAGCGCGTCGAGACCGGTGTCGGCGTCCGCGGTGCTCGTGGCCGAGCGCTCGCGCGCGGCTGCCGCAGCGCTCACCACGTCTTCCATCTGCGAGCGCGTCCGGTTGATGGTTTCGCGGATCTGCGCGGTCTGCGCGGCGGTCTCGGATGCCAGCTTGCCGACCTCGTCCGCCACCACGGCAAAGCCGCGGCCATGCTCGCCCGCGCGCGCGGCCTCGATCGCCGCGTTCAGCGCGAGCAGCTTGGTCTGGTCGGCGATCCGATCGATGACGGCCGAGAACTCGCCCGATGCTCACGAGCTCGTTCGGGCGAGCGTCTCGACCAGCTCGTGCACACGCACCACGTGCCCGCTGATCTCGCGCGTCGAGTCGATCAGCGGTGCAAGCACCTCGAGCCCGCGCGAGCTCTCCTGCGAGAGGTCCCCTGCCAGCTCGGCCGACTCATCCGCCGACTGCGCCGCCCGCTCGGAGGAGTCACGCAGCGAAGCCGAGCGCGCGGTCAGGTCCTCGAGCTGGTCGGCCAGCTGCTGCACGCTTTCGCTGATGACCGAAACCGCCATCGAGCTGCGCGCGGATCCACAGGAGAACTCCGAGGTGATCTGTGCCAGCGCATCGAGCGCGCGCGAGACATCGCGGCTGAACGTCCCGAGCTCGCCGGGGCGCTTGGCGAGCGCTTCCAGCGCCCAGACTCCACCGCGATCCTGCGCCGGGGTCTCTTCGTGAGAGTCGCTGAGTTGCGCGATGGCCATGATGAACTCTGTCCAGGGTGATGAATCGGCCGAACAGGCCCGTTATTGAGGTCCGCGTTCTGACCTGTGTCAGGCGGCGACCGCACCCGACGCCGGCGGCTCGAGGGAGATGCGCACCTCCACGCCGTCCGGCCCGGGCCACATCTCGACCGGGTGTGGCGAGCGGGCGAACACCGTGAGCATTGCCCGGTTGGTCGCCAGCACGTCTGCGGTGAGCGTCCTGACGCCCTGTTCCCGGACCGCCGCCGCCAAGCTCGAGAGCATGATCGAGCCGAGGCCGCAACCCTGCCAGGCGTCCGCGATGAGGAACGCGACCTCCGCGTGATCCGGCCCGATCCGGTACGCCGCCGCATGACCGATGACCGATGGCGCTCCGGGCGCCTCGGCGATCAGGGCAACGTCGTCTGGATCCGAGCACTGCGCGAGCGCGGCGGCCGCGCTGGCCATGCTGATCGATCCACAGAAACGACGGCGAAGCGAATCCGCCGAGACCATCTCCACGAACGCGCACAGCGCGGGCTCATCGTCGGCCCTCACCGCTCGCAGCCGGACGGCGGAGGCGTCGCGGAAGCGCCGCCTCTCGTGAACGGCGCCGGCCATCGAGATCGACTACGGATTGAGTCACCGCAGAGTGCCATCGACCTCCCGGCGCTCAACGATGCGCCCGGATCTGGAGTCTCGACGAATGTGCGGCGGAAGGGCAACGCCGCTGCTGGACAGCTACCGGCTCGCGATGCGATCGAGCAAGCCGCGCTTGCCGGCGGCGTACGCCACCTCGGCCCGGCTGTGGACGCCGAGCTTTCGCATCACGTTGCGCACGTGGAACTTCGCGGTGCTCTCGGAGACGAAGATCCGCCGTCCGATCTCGGCGTTGGTCAGCCCGTTGGCGACCAGCTCGGTGACCTCGCGCTCGCGCTGGGTGAAATCCGGATCGCCACCGCCACGCTCCCCGGCCACGAGCGCCCTGACCATCTCGGCGCTGCGACCATCGAACCCGGATTCCCCCTGGGACACGCGGCGGATGATCCGCACGAGCTCGACCAGATCGACATCCTTCAGCACATACGCCTTGGCGCCGCGGCGAAGGGACTGGTTGAGCAGGTTCTCGTTGAGGAATGTCGAGAGAATCACGACGTTGGATTGGGGCCGGCGCTGGACGATCTCGCTGCACAGTGCGAGCCCTTCGGTGTCGTGGTCGGCGCTCAGCTTGAGGTCGAGCAGGATCACGTCGGGCTCGGCTTGGTCGAGAGCCAGGAGCGCTTCGGTCCGGCCACCGGCCTCGGCCACGACCGAGATGTCGGGCTCGAGCTCGAGGATCGATCGCAACCCCCGGCGGACGATCGCGTGATCGTCGACCAGCATCACCCGGGCGGGAGCCTCCGAGGGCTCAGTCGAGGTCAACCGCCGCTCCCAGAGGCACCTCGATCCGTAGCTTCACTCCGCCCCCGCGCCGGCCCTCGAACCAGGATGCGCCGCCGACGCTGCGCACGCGGTCCGCGATCCCCGCCAAGCCGAGATGATCGCCGTCCGGGCGCGAGATGAACAGCTGATGCTGCAGCTTGCGGTGGTTGCCCGAACCGTCGTCGGCGACGGCCAGCGACACCACCTGCGGCCGCCAGCGCAGGGTGACCCAGGCATGGTGCGCCCGGGCGTGGCGGGCCACGTTGAACAGCGCCTCGCGGGCGATCTGGACCAGAGCGTGCTGAGTGGTGGCCGCCATCGGCTGGGTGTGCCCGTAGACGCGCAGCCCGATCTCCAGGCGGGTCCCGGCCTCGACGTCCTCGATCACATCGCGCAGCGCCCGCGGCAGCTCGATCTGCCCATCGCTGGAGAAGCTCGAAGATCACCTCGCGGATCTCGTCGACGGCCGAGCGCGCCAGCGCCTGAGCCGCCACCACCCGCTCGAGCACGGCCGCAGAAGTCGATTGGTGCCGCCGGCACCACTCGAGGTTCATGCCGATGGTCAGCAGGTGCTGGGCGACGCTGTCGTGGAGCTCGCGCGCGATCCGGTTGCGCTCCTCCGAGAGGAGCTGGCGCCGCCCGGCCTGCTCCAGCCGCCGCAGCGTTCCCTCGAGCTCTGAGCTGCGGCGCTCGAGCTCGGCCGACCGGCGTCCGTTCTCCTGAAACAGCGAGGCGTTGTGCAGTGCGACGCCGGCATGGTTGGCGAGTGTGACCAGGATCGACACGTCGCTCGGCGCGACCTCGACGCCGTCGGGAAGCCCGACGACGAGAATCCCCGCCTGCCGGCCGTGCACCGGCATGGGAGCGGCAACGATCACGGATGGCTCGCCACCGAACTCGAACCCTTCATCGCGATCGGCGAGCACCGGCCCCTTGACCGCGATTGTCTGCTCGGTGAGCCTGGCGATCATCTGGGGCGGCACCGCCCAGCGCTGGATGACGCCGTCGCTGGTGTGCACGAACATCCGAGCCGTACCGACGCCGAAGTCCTCGCCCGAGAACACCATCGCCGCCCAGCGGGCGTCGAAGTGCCGCGCCGCGGCCTCGACCACGGCGTCGCACACCGCGACCGGCCCCGCCGGCGCCGCGCACAGTGCCGAGGAGATCCGCTCGAGGGTCTCGATCGTGTGGTCCAGACGAGCCGACTTGTCGCGCCAGGCGGCGTAGAAGCTCGGCTTCGAGGAGCGGACCCCGATCAGGCGCTCGAGCGCGAGCGGGTCGACGCCGGAGCGCTCAGTAGGCGATGACACAGATCCGGCGGACATCGTCCTCGCTGACAGCTCTCGGGTTGGTCGCGATGTAGGCGTCGCGCAGCGCGTTCCGGGCAAAGGTGTCGAACTCGGCGCAGTCGACGCCGATCTCCTGCAGCCCGCTGGGGATCCCCAGCGCGCGGCTGAACTCCTCCACGCGATCGACCGCCCGCTCAGCCGCCGTCGGGGCATCGAGGCCGTCGGTGGCGATGCCGAGCGCGCCGGCGACGTCGACGTAGCGCTCGGCGTGGGTCTCGGCGTTGAAGCGCATGACATGGGGCAGCAGGATCGCGTTGAGCAGCCCGTGCGGGAGGTCGAGCGCGCCCCCGATCTGGTGAGCGATGGCATGCGTTGCCCCGAGCAGCGCGTTGCTGAACGCCATCCCGGCCTGCAGGCTCGCGCGGGCCATTCCCTCGCGCGCGGCGAGAT
The DNA here is from genome assembly GCA_963764545.1 of uncultured Solirubrobacterales bacterium. Taxonomy (GTDB): domain Bacteria; phylum Actinomycetota; class Thermoleophilia; order Solirubrobacterales; family Solirubrobacteraceae; genus Palsa-465. The sequence goes on from CAVXSX010000001.1 coordinate 285,227, forward strand.
CGAGCGGATCCTCGACGGCGACCGGCAGGTGCTCGACGATTCCCCGGATCGCGGAGATCGCCAGCCCCTTGCTGAGAAAGTCGCACGCTTCGGAAACCGCAGATTCGATCGCGTGGCTGAGCGCATCGATGCCGGTGTAGGCGGTCAGCTCGGCCGACATCGTGGTCAGCAGCGCGGGGTCGGTGAGCGAGATCTCGGGGATCAGAGCGCGACCCCCGATCGTCGCCTTGAAGTGCCGGCTGGTGTCGGTCACCACGCAGAACTGGGACACGTCCGATCCCGAGCCGCCGGTCGTGGGGACCATCACCATCGGCGGGATCGGGCTGGTGGCGCGATCGATGCCCTCGTAGTCGAGGATCCGGCCGCCGTTGCCGCTGAGAATGGCCACCGCCTTGGCCAGGTCGATGCAGCTCCCGCCCCCGATCGCCAGGAGCGCGTCGCAGCCGCTCGCGAGATAGCTCGCGAACGCCGCCTCGACCTCGACGTCCTTGGGGTTGGGCGTCAGGTCATGCCACAGGCAACACTCCACGCGCACATCGGCGAGGTACGGCATCGCGCGTTCGACCCAGCCGGCCGCGAGCACACCCGGATCGCTGACCAGCAACGGGCGCTGGCCTCCGACCCGGCGGACCGCGCCGCCCACCTCGGACAGCGTGCCGACCCCGAAGATCACCTCGGGGATCACGAATTTGCTGACCCGCCCGCGCATCGGCCGCGGGGGCGCACCCTCTGCCACCGCGGGCGGTGTCGGGGCCAGCTGCTCCAATCCTTCCCTCCTGCTGAGCGGGGGTTGTCATGCGATCCTATCGCGGAGAGGTCGCAAATAGCCGGAGTTTTTGATGGCCCGCGACCAATGGGCGGCTCGGAGTGCTTCTGCTGTTCGACATCGACGGAACGCTGCTACGCGAAGGGGCAACCCCGGTCGGCGAGGCGATGAGTGCCGCCCTTAAAGAGGTGCATCGCGTCGACACGCGCGATATCCGGACGCGGATCGACACCAGCGGTCGCACGCATGGCGAGATCGCGCGGGCGATCCTGCTCGACGCGGGGATCTCTGTGCAGCGAATCGATGCCCTCGCCGATCGAGTGCGCGACCGTTGCTGCGAGTTGTCTGACCGACTGGTCGGTGAGGATCTGTCCGGAGCCGTCCTGCCCGGAGTGCGGGATCTCCTGGGGTGGCTGGCCGCGCAGGAGGGCGTCACGCTCGGCCTGCTGACCGGCAACTACGAAGCGATCGCACGGCTCAAGGTGACGCGTGCGGGTCTCGGCGAGTTCTTCGCGCCCGGGCAGGGCGCCTTCGGATCGGACGCCGAGGACCGCACGGCATTACCGGCGATCGCCCGGCGCCGCGCCGGGACGGCCGGAGCGCCCTACGCGCGCGAGGACACGATCGTGATCGGCGACACGCCGCGAGACATCGCGTGCGCTCGTACGGACGAGGTCCGATGCGTGGCCGTGGCGAGCGGAGCGTTCGACGCCGACGCGTTGCGGGATGCCGATGCCGTCGTGCGCGACGCCGTGGAGCTACGGCTCGCCCTGCGCGAGCTAGATGGGCTCAGTTCCCGCCCGGGAGGCTGATGCCGATGACCAGGAAGGCGGCCATCGTGACGAATCCGATTCCGGTCAACAGATCCGTGCGCAGGCGGGGGATGAAGCGGGCGACCGTGCGACCGATCTGGTGCCCGGCAATCGACACCAGAAAGGTGATCGTCCCGAACACGATGGGCGCCAGCCACGGCGAGTATCCAGCGAAGCCAAGGGCCGCGCCAGCGGCTACGTTGTCGACACTCAACGGCAGGGGCAGCCCGCGGGTTGCGAACCGCAGATCCGGGTCGGCATGCTCGGGTGAGATCAGCGCCCGGACGAGGACGAACAGCCCGTATGAGCCGAGCCCGATCGCTGCGATCGTGTCGGATGTGGAGTCGATCTTGCTGCTCAGGAAACTGCCGACGGCGATCCCGACCAGCGGTGCGATGCCGTCCCACAGGCCGAAGATCAACGAAGTCTTGACCGACCGCAGGAGCGTCGGCTTGAGCCCACCCAGCACGATCGAGGTACGGAAGTTGTCGAGGCTCAGAGTGAACCCGAGAGACAGCAGCGCGAACATTGATTCTTTCGAAAGGGGTCGGTGGCGAAGGCCGGCGATCTGTCACGGCCCGAGAGCCGTGACAGATCCCGAATGCTTCGGTTGCTCTAGCCCTACTCCGGCAGCGCGAACGCGAACACCGCGGATCCACCCGCCTGGGCGAGGGCTCCGGGGTAGAACCCCTCGGTCCAAGCGCCGTAGCCGACCGGCACGGCGAGGTACTGCCGCCCGTCGACGCTGTAGGTGGAGGGACTCGAGTGGTGGCCGCTGCCGCACGTGTACTGCCACAGCAGCTCCCCGCTCGAGGCATTGAAGCCGCGGAGGATCCCCGCGGGGTCGCCTGCGAACACGAGGTCGCCTGCGGTGGCCAGCACCGATGCGGTCATCGGATGCTCGTTGCGGAAGCGCCACTTCTCCTGGCCGGTCGACGGATCGATCGCGGACAGGTAGCCGAGCACGTCCTCCGTATCGACCGCGACGCCGGCACCCCAGTACGGGATGCTCTCCTTGAACTCCCGGCGCCGCCGGGTGGCCGTCGCTCCGACGTCCTGCACCGGCGCGTAGAACAGCCCGGTCTTCGGGCTGTAGGCCGCGTGCGTCCATTCCTTGGCTCCGGCCGGGCCGGGCCAGAAGTGGACGGGTACGCCCTCCTCATCCGGGAACACCCTCGGCGTGACCTTGCCGTTTGAGTCGATCTCACCCCAGGTGATGCGATCGACGAACGGCACGACCCGGATCAGGCTGCAGTCCGTGCGGTCCAGGACGAAGAAGTACCCGTTCTTGTCGAAGTGGCCGGAGCACTTGCGCCCGTCCATCTCGAACAGGATGTTCTCCATCGTCGAGTCGTAGTCCCACACGTCGTGCGGGGTGTACTGGTAGTGCGCCTTCTTTTCGCCGGTGTCCGGGTCGACCGCCACGACGCAGTTCGTGAAGAGGTTGTCCCCCTCGCGAACGCCGCCGTCGAAGTCGGGGCAGGGGTTGCCGGTGTTGAAGTACAGGAGGTTGAGGTCCGGATCGAACGTCGGCGTGGTCCAGCAGTTCGCGCCGCCGCGCGCCCACGGCTCGCCCTCGGCCGGCCAGGTGTCGCCGCCGGGCTCATCTGGCTTCGGGATCATGTAGCAGCGCCACACGCGCTCCCCGGTCTCGAGCTTGAAGGCGTCGGCGTGGCCGCGCACTCCGAACTCTCCGCCGGAGCTGCCGACGATCACCATGTCCTTGATGATCAACGGCGCCACGGTCGCGCTCTCGCCCGCCCGCACGTCGCCGTAGGGCTGATCCCAGATCAGCTTGCCGGTCTCGGCGTCCAGGGCGATCACATGCGCGTTCAAGGTGGCCATGAAGACCATCCCGTGCGCTACCGCGCACCCGCGGTTGACGTTGCCGCAACACAGCCGCACGTCGTACGGAGACGCGCGGTGGTAGCGCCACAGCTCCGCTCCCGACTTGGCGTCCAGTGCCCAGATCCAGCCATCGAACCCGGTCACGTACATGATCCCGTCGACGACGATCGGCGACGCCTCGAGCGAGTACGTCGACGCGCCTGAGTGCATGCCCATCGAACCGCACTGGAACACCCACTCCGGCTTGAGTTTCTTGACGTTCGATGTGTTGATCTGGTCGAGCAGGCTGTAGCGCTGCCCGTCGTAGGCGCCGTAGTACGTGAGCCAGTTGTGCGACTCCGCCTCTCGGGCCTTGAGTATCCGGTCATAGCCCACGCCCTTTGCTACGGGAGGCGCGCTGCCGATGTAACCGGGGCTCAGATTCCTGAAGTCGACAGCCTCGCCTGCGTCGACATACTCGGTCTCAGTTGCCATCCACTGCTCCTCTCTACGGTCGCGGCTGGGGTGGCCGGTCGAGCTTGGCTTCGTCAGGCACTTCTCCGCCGACGACGATCGTGCCGGTGAGGCCGCCGCCCTCGTCGTTGCCGGTCCGGGACCCGTACCAGTAGTAGCCCGGGCCGTCGAGCTCGAGCGTCGCCTTCCCCTTCGAGAAGTTCACCAGCCAGATGAACTTGGCGTCGCCGTTGCAGGGCAGTACCGCGCAGTGCGAGTTGTTGTCGTCGTTGATGATCTCGAGCTCGAGGGTTCCAGCGTGAGGCATGACCAGGACGCCCGGATCGAAGACCAGCTCATCCAGCGGGATCCGAACCGTGGCGTGCATCTTGCCGTCGGATCCCTCCTCGGCCTGGCCGACGTTTCCGCGCCCCAGGATCCGCCCGATCGTGACTCCGTTCTGTTTTCCCAGCGCCTCCATGACGCTCTCATCGACAGTGGCAGCCACAGACTCTCTCCTTCCAATGCGGAAAATGGAGAGAAAAACCTAACAGTGGTGCGACCGTGACACAACCTGACCGTAAGCGAAAAGATTGTGACTTACCGGTCAGGTACGACCTGTCCGGCTGGACAGGTCGTGACACTGCCTGATCAGCTACACCTAAAAAACGGTGTCATCCCAGAGTGATTGTTTGAGCACCGTCCACGCGCAGATGGTCGAGTGCCCGGCCGCTCGCTTCGCGCAGCCTGAGCGCGTCGACGAGCGCGCGGTTGCGGCCACCGGCGAGTCCGTCTGCCAGCAGCGCTCCCCCTCGCGCGGCGGTGCTCGCCCGGCCCGGAACGAGCGGGAGGACCGGAGCGACGGACTCGAGGGAGGACGCGAGTGCCGCGATCAAGGCGGGCAGGCGGGCAACGCGTCCGGAGACCACAATCTCGTGAGGGGACGGCACGGTTGTCACGAGCGAACGGACCGCTTTTTCCGCCGCCTCGAGCAGCGCCATCCAGCCCTCTGCGTGCTCCGCCGAGGACCACAGCGCTTCGAGGTCGGTGATCTTCAGCTCACCGGTCGGATCCAGGGCACCGCCGCTGTAGAGCGTCTGCTTGCGGAGCGCGGCGCCCAGGAGATACGCAAGCTCGCCGTCCAGCGCGCCGGCGGCCCGCAGTCCGACGGGGCCGGAAGACCCGCCCATGCCGTCGATGATCTGACCCTGATCGATGGCCAGGGCCGCCGTGAACGCGCCCCCGAGCTCGAGCAGAACCATCGCGGTCTGATGAGGTTCGATCTCGCGTCGCGCCGCCTGGTCGACGATCGCGCACGCCGCCGCGCATACTTTGTCGCCGGTGCCGAGATCGATGCGGTTGTACTTCCGATGCGCGGGAACCGTCGGCAGGTGGATGACGCCGGGACCGAACACGACCGGCAGTCCGCTGCCGGCCAACGAGCGCAGCAGCGAGCGCATCCCGCCGATGCCGACCTCGGCGCGCGCCTCATCGGGCCGCACGAGCACCATCTCGGCGAGCTCGCGCTCACCGACGTCAGCCGCCGCCACCAGCGGCAGGCCATACCCGCTCGGCCCGTACACCAGGGCGTAGGGCCCGTAACGGGCCAGCGCTTCCAGCAGCGGAGCGCTGTCGTGACTCAGCGCGCCCGTCTCGAACACCTGCTCGACGACCGGCTCTCCGTCCTGCAAAACGCACAGATCGAACGAAACGGTTCCCGGGTCGACACCGGCTACGCGGGGCATATCATTGGCTCATGAGTTCAACCAAGGACAAGCCGCGCACCTACAGCGAGGACGAGATCCCCGCCAAGTTCTCCGAGTACGGACTCGACGAGTGGTACTACGAGGACAAGTGGATCCGGCGCAAGTTCAACACCGACGGCTGGCCCACCACGCTGATGGCGGTCAATGCCGTGGGCTATCTGTGCGAGGCCGCCGGACATCACGCCGATCTGAACGTCACCTGGGGCAAGCTCTGGGTGAAGCTGGCCACCCACTCGGCAGGCGGGATCACGGACAAGGACTTCACCCTGGCGCGCAAGATCGAGGACACGATCCTGTGGCGGCCCGAGGGCGACGGCCCGCTCGACGGGCCGATGGGCAAGTTCGTGTTCTCCAAGTCGCGCGGATAGCTCAGGGTCAAAGCGCCTCGAGCGCGACGTCGTAGACGCCCTCGAGATCGAGGATCGTTCCCTTGGTCTCGAACAGGGCGCGGATGCAGGCCTTTTGCAGCTTCATCTTCGGCCCGCCGACCGCCAGCGCTCCCATCTTGAGGGCGCCGTCCTCCTCCTTAAGGCTGTCGCCGCGATCGACGCCCTCGACGCCCACCGGCTCGGCCGCCGAGTAGTCGACCACAACGCGAACGCCCTCCTGGGCCCAGGCGCTGCGCCGCAGGATCTGCGTGCCGGCGGGCCCGGCGGCAAACACGGTGCTGGTCCCGGCCAGGGCCTTGTCGAGCTCGTCGCTCGAGTCGGGCTCGACGACCTCGAACCCGGCGTCCTCGGCCACCGAGACGCCGGACGCGCGGCGGTGCTTGCCCTCCATCACATCGGACGGGAAGGTGAACATGGTCACCTCGGCATCCTCGCGCCGCAGCAACTCGGCGGTGCGCAGGCCAACCGGTCCAACCCCGATCACGGACGCCTTGGTCCCCTTCAGCCGGGCCGCGCCGCGAACGCGGGCCACCGCCGCGGCCGCGGTGGTGTTCGAACCATCCGAGTCGAGCATGATCGACGCGTTGAACGGCTTGAAGAACAGCTTCTGCGCCGCCTCGAACACGGCCTCACCGTCACGCACCTTCGACCCGCCCACCCAGAACGCGGTGTTGGCCAAGCCATCGGGGCCGCGCGGGAAGATCGCCCCCTGGACGACGCCTTCCAGGTTGTCCGCGGTGATCGCCCCGTAGGCCAGCACGACGTCGACGTCGGCGTCGTAGGCGGCGATCGCGTCGAAGGCACTCGGGTGCTCATCGGTGTCGAGCTGGATCAGGATCTTCTTCATTCGATGTCCTCCCGTTTAGGTTCGGGAAAGCTGAGAAGGCCCCAATCCAGCGGGCCTTCCTGGCGGTAGCTCTTGCGCAGCCCGCGGGCGATCGTGGCCTTCATCAGCTCCTTACCGAGGTAGAAGGCGTGCGAGGCATGGTCCACGTCGAGCTGGTCGAACACCGCGTACATGTTGGCCGCGCGGACGAACCGCTCGCCGTTGAACGCGTACAGCCAGTCGGCGTCGGCGAACAGCCGGTAGTTCGCGTCGGAGATCTGGTCCTGCATCGCGCGGAGCTCCTGTTCGGAGGGCGCGCGCATCGATTCGTCCTTGGTGGTGATGAGCCCCGAGTCGATGTGCTTGGGCGGTCGCGCCTGGCGCTGGGCCAGGTGCATGATCTGCGCCGCCAGCACGGTTTCTCTTACTGCCCCGTGCGCCCACCCGATCACCTCTGTGGTCAGCACCGCACCGATGCCGACCTCCTGGCAGAAGCCGATCAGCAGCGCCGTGACCCCGGTCGAATCGGCCTCGGTGAGCTCGGTGAGATTCCCGATGCCCATCAGCATCTCGGCGCCGGGATGGCGGCGGCGAACCTCGACATAACGGGCCAGGGACGCGGCGAAGCCGGAGTTGATCGGCGCCAGAATCGAGTCGAGCAGGTAGGGCCGGTCGAGTTGATCCATCCGGGCCGCCATCCGGCCCAGAGCGTCGAGATCGTCGGGATCCTCCGTGATCAGAACCGGGGTCGCGCGCAGGTCAGCGGCGAGTTCGATCGTATTCGGCGTGAGGCTGAGCACGTAATCGACACCGGCGGCGTCGGCCATGCGGATGTGCTCCGGATCGAGCGTGTCGATGCTGAGCGACAGCCCGCGCTTGCGCAGCGCCGCGATCGTCGGCGGTCCGTCAGCGAGCCACGATCGGTCGAGTGACAGGCCGAGGTCGATGACATCCGCTCCGGCCGCGCGGTAGGCCTCGGCCCGATCGATCACCTGCTCGCACGAGAGCGATTGCACGTCGTTGATCTCCGCGAACACCCGCACGTCGCGGGGACCGAGCTCGGCTCGGACGGCCTCGCGCCCGTACCACTCGGGGAGGGCGCGGACATCGGCCGGGCCTTTGCGCACGGGCAGGCCCGTGGCCTGCGCCAGGGTGTCCACGTCGCCCTCGCACAGGCCCGGGATCACGATGTTGTCCACCCCCGGCGGGACCTCCAGGCGCCGGGCGATCCAGCGCGTGGTCATCAGCGCGGCCACGCTGATGTTCATCACGGCGATCTGGTGGTCGAGCTGAAGGTCGGACACCACGCCGCGGAGTGCGGGCTCGGCCAGACGGCCGGTGACGAACAGCGTGTCAGCCAACGGTTCCGCCGTTGACGTTGATCGCCTGGCCGGTGATGAAGCCGGCCGCGGGCGAAGCCAGCCACACCGCCGCCGCCGCAATGTCCTGCGGTGTCCCCCAGCGGCCCATCGGCGTTCCGGCTGCCACCCTGTCGTAGAAGGCCCGGTCCACGCCTTCGCCGTAGGCGGTCTCGACCCACCCCGGGCACAGCACGTTCACGCGAATATCGGGCGCCACAGAGCGGGCGAACGACTTGGAGAAACCGAGCACGCCGGCCTTGACGGCGGCGAACAGCTCTGGGTTCTCACCGGCCATTCCGTCGATCGTGGCGTGGTCCCAGCCGATGTTGAGGATGCTGCCGCCGGGCGCCATCCGGCCGGCAACCAGCCGTGAGCAGCGGATCGTGCTCTTCAGGTCGACATCGACCAGGACCTCGAGCTTACGCTCGGCCGACCAGCTGCGGCCCCCGCCGGTGAGCACGTCGGCGCCGGCGTTGTTGACCCAGATATCGATGTGCTCGAGCGCGGCGAAGGCGTCGGCCACGATCGCGCTGCAACCCTCGGCCGTGCTGAGGTCGGCGTTTAGAAGCGGATGCGCGCCGGCGCCTCCGAGTTCGTCGGCCAGCGCCTGTGCGGCGTCCGCAGAGCGGTTGAAAGCCGATCCCGACGCGCGCGCCCGCGGAGGCAAAGGCGGCGGCGATCGCTCGGCCGATCCCGGAGCTGGCGCCGGTGACGACCGTGCGCAGACCGGCGAGCGAAGGCTCTCCGGCCTGCGCGGTCAACGACTGCCCCGCTAGCCCTCGGCGCCGCCGGCGAACGGGTGGCGCGCCGCCGGCGTGTCGGAGAGCACCTTGTCGATGCTCGGCTCGCCGCCCAGCGCACGGGCGATCGAGGTCTTCACGGCCTCGTAGTTCCAGTCGTAGATCTTCTTGTCGTCCTCGGCCTCCCAGTGGATGAACACGCTGACGATGATGCACAGGTCGTCGACCTGGTCCTTCGGGATCACGCCGTCGCTGACCGAGTCGACCACCGCGCGAGCGACCGCTGCCTGGGCGGGACCGAACAGCTGCACGGCCTGCCGTGCGCCGCCGATCGTCACCTTGTTGCTGAGCACGGTGTCCGGCTTGGCCGGCAGGTTGGGTGTGACCACCGCCATCAGGTTGGTGTGCCCTTCCGACTCGTTGACGAACGCATGGGCGAATGCTTCACCGACCGGTCCGCTCTTTGACCCGATAAGCAAGTCGATGTGGGCGACCTCGTTACCTTCGCCTACAAGAGCCTCGCCGGTTGCCAGGGTGATGGCCATGAAGTGAGTCTCCTCTCTCCTGTCGTATGGTGACGCGAGTGAACGCAACCCTAGCTCACCCGAGACTGAGTGGGGACCTACTTCAACGCCAGGTGCAGCTCGCGTGTGTTCTCGAAGTGTCAGCAGCCAAGCCGGGCAACATCACGCCGGTGCATGACTTCCCCGACGCCACCTACGCCGACATGGTCCGCTCCGCGCTCGCGCTTGGCCCGGGGTTCGCGCGGCCCCGGGTGCTACAGCGGACGGTCGGTGAGCTGATCGCGGATGGGGTACAAGCGACCGGCGAGGTCACCGGCGCCAACACGAACCTGGGGATCGTGCTCCTGTTCGCGCCGCTGGCTCGGGCGGCGGTGACGCGGAAGGCGGACGAACCGCTCCGCGACGCCGTCGAGCGGATCCTGGCCGGGCTCGACGTCGCCGACGCCGCCGACGCGTTCGCCGCCATCGCCTCTGCGCAACCCGGCGGGCTCGGGGAGGCGCCCGAGCACGACGTCCACGCACCGGCGCGCGTTTCCCTGCGCGAGGCGATGGCGGCGGCCGCGCACCGCGACAGCATCGCCTCGGAATACGCCACGGGTTACGCGATCGTGTTCGAATGCGCTTTGCCGTTGCTGAACGACGCTCTCGCCCGCGAACGCTCCACCCTCGACGCGATCGTCTCGCTGCACCTCGGCCTGCTGTCGGCCCAGCCCGACACCCTGATCGCACGCAAGGCGGGCCTCGACGCCGCCCGGGCGGTCAGCGCCGCGGCTCGCGAGGTGCTTGACGGAGCCCGCTCGATGTCGGACTTCGATGCCTCGCTCCGCTCCTGCGGGAACCGGCTCAACCCCGGCACGACCGCCGACCTCGTCGCCGCCACGCTGCTGGCCGCGCTCCTCGACGGGGTTCTGCTGCCGTGAACGTGCTCGTCGTTGCGGTGAGCGCGCGGATGCTGGCGCAGCTGGCCGTGGCCGACGGATACGACGTGATCGCGCTCGACCGCTTCGGCGATGTCGACCTGCGCGCGGTTGCGCCCGGCGCCACGGCTCCGAGCAACCCGGCGCTGGCCGAGCTCGCCGCGGGCGTCGAGGCCGACGCGGTCGTGTATGGCGCCGGGTTCGAGAATCGACCCGACCTGGTCAGGCGCCTGGCGCAGGCGCGTGAGTTGCTCGGGACGCCGGCTGAGGCGCTGGCGGACGTTCGCGATCCCTGGGCGGTGGGTGCGGCGGCGCGAGCGGCGGGGGGGCGCGCGCCCGAAACGCGGCCGGCCGGAGGGCTCCCACGCGGCGAGCCAAATACCTGGCTGCGCAAGCCGCGCCGGGGAGGCGGCGGCCGGGGAGTGCGCCGGTGGCGGGGCGGAACGCTCCGGTCGACCGAGGTCCTGCAGCGCTACGTACACGGCCTGTCGTGCTCCGCGGCGGCGATCGGCGACGGTCGCCGGGCGGTCATGCTCGGGCTGACCGAGCAGCTCCACCGCCCGCGGGGCTTCGCCTGGATCGGCAACGTGACCCCTCCTCGACTGCCAGAGGGGGAGCTGGCCGAGCTCGACGGGCAGCTCCGCGCGGTCTGCGCCGAGGCCGCGGCGCGGTTCGGCGTGCGCGGGGCCTTCGGAGTCGACGCGATCTGGGATGGCCGTCACGCCTGGGTGCTGGAGGTCAACCCGAGGCCGCCGGCCGCGTTGGAGCTGTTCGGGCCGCACATCTTCGAGGCGCATGTCCGAGGCGCCCGCGGGCTCGGACTGCCGACGACCGGCAACTCGCCGGTGTCCTCCGCGGCGGTGAAGCTGGTCCTGTTCGCCGAGCGGACAATCCGGTCTCCGGATCCCGGCTGGTGGCCGGAGGGCCTGGTGCGCGACGTTCCCCACGCCGGTGAGGTGATCCTGCGGGGCGCGCCGGTGTGCACGCTGATCTCGGGAGACGACAGCGTGCCCGAGCTGATGGAGCGCGGAGCGAGCCTTTTAGCAGCGCTCGGAGACGCGGTGCTCGTCAATGCCTGATTTCGGGCCGGTCACCTGCGCGGGTTGTGGTCTGCTGTGCGACGACGTGAGAGTCGATGCCTTAAGCGATGGCGTACGGCTGACACCCGAGTGCCCGCTTGGCGCGCGGTGGTTTGCCGAACGCATGCGCCGCTCCGACGGACCTCCGGCCACGATCGACGGCGAGCCGGCCGACGTCGAGTCCGCGATCGCCCGCGCCGCCGAGCTGCTCCGCGACGCGCGCCGTCCGCTGGTGCGGGGGTTCGAGAACGCCACCGTGGAAGACGCCCGCGCCGCGGTGGCCCTGGCCGACCGGATCGGCGCGCTCGTCAGCACCGACGCGGCGAGGCGCCCGTGGTCCGGCGCCCCCGCGGTGCCACTGCGCGGTGCCTCGACAGCCACGCTCGGCGAGATCCGCGATCGTTCGCGCCTGGTCGTGGTCTGGCGCGAGGACCCGCAGACGACGCATCCGCGGCTGCTCGAACGGCTCGGCTTCGCCGGCGCGACGCCCGAGCGCGCGCTGGTCGTCGTGGACGATCGCGACAGCGCCACCGCGTGGCGCGCCGACGCCCAGCACCGTTGGCCGCGGGATCTCGACCTCGAAGCCCTGGTCGCCCTGCAGCTGGGGCAGAAGGGGTCGGCGCTGCACGCGGGCAACCTCGCGACCGAGGTCGGGCGGCTGGCGGAGCGATTCGCGTCCGTCTCGCATCTGACGTTCGTCTACGGGCCGGCCCTGAGCGCCGGCGCCGGCGGTCAGCGACGAGCGCTGGCGCTACACGAGCTCGTCCGCGCGCTATCTCACGAGCGCCACGCGGTCACGCTCGAGTTGCCGGACGCCCCGGGAACCAGGAGCGCCGACGATGTCCTGGCCTGGCAGTCCGGGTACAGCGCAGCCGTGGACTTCGCGAGCGGGCATCCGGAGTGGGTCACGGCAACCGAGCCGCCGGACGATGTCGACATCACCATTGGTGTGGAGTCCGGGCCGGCCGGCGGCGTCGTGGCCGGAGCGGGAGTCGAGGTGTGGATCCGGACCGCGGCGCCCGGCGTTGAGGCGAGCGGCACCGTACACCGTCTCGACGGAGTCCCGGTGGTGCTGCAGGCGCCGCTGGCGGGTGACGCGCCGACCGCGGCCTGGGTGCTGAGGCGGCTACTCGCACAGGTCTCGCCATGACGTCGATCCGGATCACCGGGGGCGCGGTTCACGACCCCGCCAACGACCTCGACGGCGAGGTCCGCGATGTGTGCGTGAAGGACGGCAAGGTGGTGGCCGACGTGGGACCCGAGGCGCGCCGGATCGACGCCCGCGGGATGGTCGTGATGCCCGGCGGCGTCGACATCCACGCCCACATCGCCGGCCCCAAGGTGAACGCCGCCCGCAAGCTGATCCCCGAGGAGCGCCGGGGCGATCCGCTGGACCGGACCTCGCTGCTCCGCTCGGGGACCGGTGGACTCGTTCCCTCCACCTTCGCCACCGGCTACCGCTACTCGCTGCTCGGCTACACCACCGTGGTCGAGGCGGCGGCCCCACCGCTGGCGGCGCGCCACGTGCTCTCCGAGCTGCGCGACACGCCGATGATCGACAAGGCATTCCTGATCCTGATGGGCAACAACCAGGTGCTGTTCGAGCTGATCCGCGAGGCCGGCGGTGGCGCGTCGCAGCAGCTGCGCGACGCGGTCGCGTGGTGGCTTGACGCGACCGGCGGCTACGGGGTGAAGCTGGTCAACCCCGGCGGCGTCGAGCTCTACCGACAGGACAACGGCAACGTTCACTCGCTCGACGACCACGTCGCCGGGTTCGAGGTCACCCCGCGCCAGGTGCTCGAGGCGATCGGCGGAGCCGTCGATGAGCTCGGGCTGCCGCATCCGGTCCACGTCCACGCCAACAACCTCGGCGTCCCAGGCAACGCCGACACGACGCTCGAGACGATGCGCACGCTGGCGGGGCGCCAGGCGCACTTCGCCCACCTGCAGTTCCATTGCTATGGCGGCAAGCCCAGCGGCCTGCCGCGCTCACGCGCGCCCGAGCTGATCGAGTATCTCGGCAACCACGCCGAGCTCACTGCCGATGTCGGGCAGGTGATGTTCGGGCCCGCCGTCACGATGACGGCCGATGGCCCGGTGGCGGCGATGCTGCGCGACCTCGACGGTGGCAAATGGCTGAACCACGACACCGAGGTCGAGACGGGTTGCGGCATCGTCCCCTACCGCTATCGCGCCGACAACTACGTCCATGCCCTGCAATGGGGGATCGGGCTCGAGCTGTTCCTGCTCGGAAGGGATCCGTGGCAGGTGATGCTGTCGACCGACCACCCAAACGGCGGCTCGTTCCTGTCCTACCCGAAGCTGATCCGCCTGCTGATGGACCGCGCCTTCCGGGAGGATCAGATGGGCCGCGCGAACCAGCGGGCGATCCGGCGCACCGCCCTGACCGACGGCCTCGACCGCGAGTACACGCTGAACGAGATCGCGATCATCACCCGCGCCGCGCCGGCGCGGCGGCTCGGCCTGAGCGACAAGGGCCATCTGGGCATCGGCGCCGACGCCGACGTGACGATCTACCACGACCGCGCCGACCGCGAGGAGATGTTCGCCACCCCTCGCTACGTGATCAAAGCGGGCGAGCTGGTGGTCGAAGAGGGGGAGCTACGCGCTGTCGACGACGGCGTCCTGCTCTCGTGTCGCGCCGGCTTCGATCCCGAGGTGGACGGCGTGCTCGAGCCCCTGTTCGGCGATCGCTACACGGTGGCGTTTAAGCATTACCCCGTCCGCGACCCGGCCCTGCGCGAGCCGGCGCGGGTCGTGGAGGCTCAGGCTTCGTGACCGCTTTCAGGGTGGGCGACACCGAGGTCGCGGACACCTTCGCCGAGGCCTTTCCCATGCGCTTCGCCCGCCTGGTGATCACGGCCGCCACCGAGGCCTGGGCGCTTGAGGCGGCGCGCTCGATGACCGGTTTTGCCACATCGGTGATCGGCTGCAAGTGCGAGGCGGCGATCGAGATGGCGCTCGCGGCCGAGGACACCCCCGACGGGCGTCCGGGCGTCGCCGCGCTGCTGTTCGCGATGGACCGCGAGGGCGTCGGTAAGCGCATCCTCGAACGGGTCGGCCAGAGCGTCATGACGTGCCCGACGACCGCTTGCTTCGACGGGCTTCCCGGGGCCGAGCGGACCGTGCCGCTGGGACGGAGCCTGCGCTACTTCGGCGACGGGTTTCAGGCCAGCAAGGTGATCTCCGGCGAGCGCTTCTGGCGGATCCCTGTGATGGAGGGCGAGTTCCTGGTGTGCGAGTCGGTCGGGGTCGGCAGCGGGGTCGGAGGCGGCAATCTGGTGATCGGGGCTGGCGACGAGGACAAGGCCCTGGCGGTTGCCACTGCGGCCGTCGAGGCGATGCGCGGCGAGGGCATCGCGCTGCCGTTCCCGGGCGGGATCGTGCGCAGCGGCAGCAAGGTCGGCGCGCTCAGCTCGAAGTCGATGCCGGCCTCGACCAACCATCAGATGGCGCCCACACTGCGCGTCCAGGTCGATGACACGCTGGTTCCGGACGGCGTGGCTGCGATGTTCGAGATCGTCATCGACGGCGTGTCCGAGGACGCCGTGCGCGAGGCCATGCGCCGGGGGCTGCATGCCGCCGCGGCGGCCGGCGCCACGCACGTCACCGCCGCCAACTTCGGCGGCAAGCTGGGCGAGTTCCACTTCCCGCTGACCGAGCTCCGCGATCCGCCGTGACGCTGACCCTGACACTCCGAACGCAGCCGCCCGGGCGGGTCGATGCGGCCTGCTTGATACCCGGGCGGCTGCGCCGGCTGAACCAGACCGCGGTGGCCGGCCTCGAGCTGTGCTGCGGTCCCGATACCGTGGCCGTGGGCGACCTGTTCGAGGTGTCCGGCGCGGGCACCGAGGAGGAGCGCCTCGTGCTGGCCGGCGACCTGCGCAAGTTCGATTGGATTGGTGCGGGCATGTCGAACGGGGAGATCGAGGTGCGTGGCGACGTGGGGGCCTGGGCGGGCGCCGAGATGTCCGGCGGCGTGCTGCGGGTCATCGGCAGGACCGGCGCACGGCTCGGGGCCGCCTATCCGGGCGCGCGCGCGGGCATGTCGGGCGGCGAGATCGCCGTGACGGGCGATGCCGGCGAGGAGGCGGGCGCCGGCATGCGACGCGGTTTGGTTGCCGTCGGCGGAAGCACTGGGGCCGGGACCGGCCTGCGCATGCTGGCCGGTACGGTCATCGCGCTCGGCGGGATCGGCGCGGAGGCCGGCCTGGGCAACAAGCGCGGCAGCCTGGTTTCCGGCCGGCCGGTGCAGCCGCTGCCCGGCTATGCACTTGCCACCCGCTTTCGTCCGCCAGCCCTGCGCATGCAACTCCGCCGCGTGCGCGAGCTCGGCCTGACCGTGGACGATGCGATGCTGCGCGGGAGCTGGGCGAGATGGTCGGGCGACCGGACCGAGCTGACCCGGGGTGAGATCCTGGTCTTCGACGAGGAGGAGGGCGGTCGATGAGTCTGTCGATGAACGAACGGGCTGCCGCGCTGATCGACACCATGGCCACCGACGCCGATGCGCTCGGGATCGAGGTCCGTACGCTTGACTCCGGCGCGCGGCTGGTCGACTGCGGCGCCCAGGCTCGAGGCGGAATGATGGCCGGGGTGGCCTTCGCGGCCGCCTGCATGGGCGGACTCGGCCGGGTGGACCCGCTTCCGGTCACGGTCGGCGGGCGGACCTGGCCGGGCGTCGGCGTCACGGTGGACGAGCCGGCGGCCGCCTGCCTGGCCGCGCAGTACGCCGGCTGGAAGCTCGAGCACGACGACTTCTTCGCGATGGCGAGCGGCCCGGGGCGCGCGCTGGCCCGGGCCGAGGATCTGTTCGAGGAGCTGGCCTGGCGCGAGCAGGCCGAGCGGGCCGTGCTCTGTCTGGAGACCGGGCAGGAGCCGCCGGCGGCGGTCGTCGAGAAGGTGGCCGAGCGGTGCGGCGTGCCGGCGTCAGGGGTCACGTTCCTGATCGCGCCGACGGCGTCCGTGTGCGGATCCGTGCAGATCAGCGCCCGTGTGGTCGAGACCGCGCTGCACAAGCTGCACGAGCTGGGTGTCGATCCCGCGCGGGTGCGCCATGGCTGGGGGTGCTGCCCGGTCGCTCCGGTGGCCAAGAACGACCCGACCGCGATCGGGCGCACGAACGATGCGGTGCTCTACGGCGGCACCGTCCACCTGTGGATCGAGGGCGCAGACGACGAGGTCGCCGAGCTGGCCAGGAAGCTGCCCTCGTCCGCCTCCGACGCGTTCGGCACTCCGTTCGGAGACCTGCTCGAGGCGGCCGACTGGGACTTCTACGCGATCGACCCGATGCTGTTCAGCCCGGCGGCAGCGACGCTGACCAGCACCGAGTCGGGGCGCGCGCATCACGGCGGCGGGCTGGCGCCCGAGGTGCTCGAGCGCTCGTTCACGCAGTGAGCGAGCGGATGCGCGTCGCGGTGCTGGGTGCCTCGGGCTCGTGGCACTCACGCCGGCTGATTGGAGCGCTCGACGCGCGCGGCCACGAGGTGCTCGCGATCCCCGCCACCCGGCTTCGCTCGATCGTCGACGAGTCCGGAGCCGCCCACGTCCTCGGGCCGGACGGAGCGGTCCTGGACGGGCTCGACCTGCTCATCGTGCGCGGGCTCCCCCGCGGCTCGCTCGAGCAGGTGATCTTCCGGATGGACGCGCTGCATGTCCTCGGCGACCACGGCGTCCGCTGCGTCAACACCCCGCGGGCGATCGAGCGAACCGTCGACAAGTCCTGGGCGAGCGCGCTGCTGGCCCGCGCCGGCGTGCCCACGCCGCCCACGATCGTGTGCGAGCGCTACGAGGACGCGATGGATGCCTTCGAGGAGCTCGGCGGCGACGTCGTGGTCAAGCCGCTGTTCGGCGCGATGGGCAACGGCATCGTGCGCGTCGAGGACCGCGACGTGGCCCACCGGGTGTTCCGCGCCCTGGCGCTCGAGCGGACCGTCTACTACGTCCAGCGCACGGTCGTCCCGGTCGGCAGGCGGGACGTCCGGGTCCTCGTCGTGGCCGGCGAGATGGCCGGCGCGATGGAGCGCGTGAGCGATTCGTGGCGGGCCAACATCGCGCGCGGCGCCCGGCCGCAGGCGGTCTCGCCGAGTGAGGACGAGCGGGGTCTGGCGATCGCGGCGGCTGCGGCGATCGAAGCGGACGTGGCCGGCGTGGACCTCCTGATCGGCCCGGACGGCGAGGCGTTCGTGCTGGAGGTCAACGGGATTCCGGGCTGGCAGGCGCTGCAATCGGTGTGCGAATGCGACCTGACCGAGCTCGTGGTCAGGGCCTGCGAAGACCTGGTCAGGGCGTGATGCGGCCGTCGTGCAGCGCGGTGGCCACGAGCGCGCCGGCGGCCCCGGCCGACTCGAGGGCGCGCAGGTCGGCGTCGTCGCGCACGCCGCCCCCGGCGTAGACGGCCACGCCGGGAAGCGCGCTCGCCAGCTCGGCCACGGCATCGAGCGGCGGACCGGAGCCGCTGCCCACGCGGGCCAGGTCGATCACCAGCAGCTCGCGCACGCCGAGCTCCCGCGCCAGCGGAACGGCGGCACTCGGGGCGTGGCCGGCCAGCTCGGGATCCGGTGAGATCAGCCGCCCGTCGCGCAGGTCGACGCTGAGCACCACCGGCGGGATGATCTTGGCGTCCGCCCCGAGCGACTCCGTGCCAACGACGTTTCGGGCCACGCCCGCGCGACGGAGCGCCGCCGCCGCGTCGGGAGTGGTGGCACCGGCGTCGACCCAGGGCTCCGCCACCGACGCGAGCGCTGCCAGGGTCGCCTCGTTCACCGGTTCGCCGGCGAGCGCGTCGAGATCGGCGACGTAGAGCGTCCTGGTGCGGCAAACCGCGCACAACGCCTGCGCCACGGCCACCGGCTCGCACCCCTCGACCAGCGGGCTGCGCAGTGGTGCGTATTCGGCTCGCTGGCCGCGGCGGGCGTGTACGACAACGCCGCCCTTGAGGTCGAGGACCGGAACGATTTGCATCGGTGGGGTTCGGAGGTGAATAAGTCCGTGGTTGAGGCGTCCGAGGAGCGAGCATGGCAAGGACGCAGGGGCGAAGGCGTAGCAGCGCTACGTCAAGCCCCGAGGACGCAGTCAGGCGACGCTCATTCGGGCGAATCAACCCGGGATTATTTATCGACGAGCCCCCACGTCATGATGCCCGGATGGTCCCGGTGATAGGGCTCGACGTCGGCGGCGCCAACACCAAGGCCGCCGTGGTGGACGGCGACGACCGCGTGCAGATCGTCTCCGAGCCGTTCGAGGTGTGGCGCGAGCCAGGTGCGATGGCCGGCGTTATCGCCGACGTGGTAGGACGGCTGGACCTGGACGGCGCCCCGGTCGCGATGACCACGACCGCGGAGCTCGTCGACGTGTTCGCCAGCAAGCGAGAGGGCGTGCTCCACGTGCTCGATGCCGCCGAGCAGGCGCTGGGCGAGCGGGCGCTGCGCGTGATCACGACCGGAGGCGAGCTGGTCGGGTTGAACGACGCACGGGCCGCGCCGCTGTCGTGCGCGGCCGCCAACTGGGTGGCGACGGCGCTGCTTCTCGCGCGCCGGCTACCCGACGCGATCCTGCTCGACTGCGGCGGCACCACCACCGACGTGATCCCGATCGTGGCCGGCGAGATCGCCGCCCGCGGCCGTACCGACGTGGAGCGGCTGCTCGCCGGTGAGCTCGTCTACACCGGGGCGCTGCGGACCAACATCGCCGCGGTGCTGCCCCGCGTGCCGGTGGGCGGCGAGCCGTGCCCGGTGGCCTCTGAGCTGTTCGCGATCACCGCCGACGCGCACCTGCAGCGCGGCAACCTGGCCCCCGAGCAGTGCACGTGCACGTTCCCGGACGACCGGGGCACATCGCCGGGTGAGGTGCGCGCGCGCCTGGCCCGCGTCGTGTGCGCCGACCCGGAGCAGCTCGCAGACGGTGACCTGGAGGCGATCGCCGCCGCCGTGGAGGAGGCGCAGATCGCGGCGATCGCCGGCGCGCTTGACCGGGTCGCCGGGCGTCTCGACACTGGGGTTCCTGTCCTCGCCCTCGGGGTTGGCGCGTTCCTGGCCCGCGCCGCCGCCGAGCGCTGCGGGCTGACGATTCATCCGGGCTCGAACTCGCCGCTCGAGAGGCCGGGAGGCGAGGTCGCCGCGGCGGTCGCGCTGTCGGTGCTCGGCCGTGAGTGAGCTCTCCCCGCTGGTCGTCAAGGTCGGCGGCGGGCTGCTGCGCGCCGAGGGCCTCGACGGCCTTCGCCGGGCATGCGGCGAGGTTCTCGAGCTGGCTCGGACTCGGCCGGTGCTCGTGGTCCCGGGAGGAGGTCCGTTCGCCGACGCGGTCCGCGCCGTCGACGCGGAGGTCGGGCTGAGCGACGCAGCCGCCCATTTGCTCGCGCTGCGAGCCATGGATCAGCTCGGCGTGCTGCTCGCGCCGATGCTGCCGGGAGCGGAGCTCCTCGACCACCTGGTCGCGCCCGCGTCGCTCGGCCTGCTGCTTGCCGCGCCAGCGTTGGCCGGACGGCCGGAGATTCCCGAGTCGTGGGAGGTCACGAGCGACTCGCTGGCCGTGCTGGCCGCTGGAGCGATCGGCGCCGATGAAGCGATCCTGCTCAAACCGGTTGACGACGGGGCGGTCGACGGCTATCTCGCGGAGGCCGTGCGCCGGACCGGCGTTACCGTCACGGTGCGCGCCCCGAGCTGACCGCGGACTTTGGCGATTGCGCTATCACATTCGTAGCTCCAGCGCCAAAGTCCCGGAGTTCGGCGAGCCCGGCCGCCACCAAGCCCTGCTCCAGGTGAGCCGTTCGATCCCCCCCGCGGCACACGGCCGAGCGCACGCCCACGATGTCCGCGTCGACCCGGCGCAGCTCGCCGCGCCGCAGCTGCCCGGCGACGGCGAACAGCCCCCCCGCGCCGTGGGTACGGTCGATCAAGTCGCCCAGCTCGGCCTCGGACAGCCAGGCGTACAGGCCGCGCCCGTCCTTGACGAACGTGTCGACGAGCGCGCCGGCGATCGCCGTTCGCTCCACCAGCGCAGGTAGCCACGCGGGCGCGAGGGCGGGGGGATCGAGCGCCTCGGCATCCGCGTAGGCGGCGGCGATCACCGCGGTGTCCGGCCCGACCGCGTCGGCCACCGCGCTCATCACGGCCACCGCGCGGTCGAGCTCGCGCACCCCGCGCAGCCCGACCTTGACGTACGAGGCACCGCAGAGTGCCCCACCACGCGCGGCGAGTGCGGCGGTGTGCGGGAGGTCCGGGAGGTCGCCGAGCGCAACGCTCACCGGCACCGCGCCACCAACCGCGCGCACGACATCGGCCAGGACAGACGGCGCGGGCGCACCGAGCGCACCCTCACCCGGATCCTTGACGTCGACGATGTCCGCGCCACCGACGACCGCGCGCCGGGCCTCCTCGGCCGACACCACGCTGACCAGCAGCTTCACGCCGCCGCCTGCGCCTCGCGGACGACCGAGGCCCCTCGGCGGTCGAAGTCGACCACGCGGACGTCCGTGCCCGGGCGCACCTCGGCGCGCAGCCGCTCGGCCACCTCGGCTGCCTGCTCCGGGCCGTCGACGATGCCGTAAACCGTGGGACCCCACGAGCTCTGCCCGACCGCCCCGACCCCGAGCGCGTGCAGCGCCTCGACGACCGGAGCCGCGCGTGGATGGAAGACGCCACCCTGCTGGGCCGAGAACATCGCTCCGATCTCGCGCTGGATCTCGGTGAGCGCCGCGCCGAACTCCTCGATGTCTTCGGTGACCAGCCCGGGCAACAGCGCGGTCAACAACAGCCGAGAGACGCTCGGCTCGGCGCTTCCGCGGTCGTGCAGCCGATCGAAGAAGCGCTCCTCGGCGTCCCCGGAGAGCCCCTCCTCGCCGCGCGGCAGCGCGAGCACGCAGCGCCACCGCTCGGGCATCGGGTGCCGAGCGACCAGCGGACTGATCCAGCGCTCGTCGCGCACGCCGGCCTCGACCACCAGGCCCGGCGCGGCGAACGTCCAGCACCCGACGCTCGACCGCACTCCCCGTCCGCTGGCGTCCGCGAGCTGCTGCGGCCCGGCTGAGACACCCGCCAGCTCGGCCACGCCCAGCGCGACCGCCAGCCCGAGCTTCGTGCCCGATCCGAGTCCTGCGTGCGGCGGGATCGCCTCTCGGACATCCACCTCGACGCCCCCTCGAAACCCGAAGGCGGCCTGGGCCCGGCGAGCGAATGCGGCGGCGCGCTCGCTCTGCCACCCACTGGCCCTCACCTCCTGGTCGCTGCGGGCCCTGACCGCGACAACCACACGCGGAGCCTCCACGGCAACGCCGCACCCGCCGAAACGCCGCGCGCCGAGTCCGGCCGGATCGAGAATCCCGAAGTGCAGCCGGGCCGGCGCGGTGACCACGATCTCGGTCACGTCCGCTCGGCGACGTGGCGCCGCACGTAGTCCATGGCCGCGCGCTCGCGCGATCCGGCCGTCTTGTCCACGAGCTCCTGGAGGCGAGCCAGCTCGGCTTGGACGTGCTCGCCGCCCAGCCACTTCAGGCGCGACGCCAGAATCGACGCCTCGACGGCCGCGTGCCGGGCGCGGCAGAGCCCGAGCGGCGGTCGCGTTCCGGTGCCGGCGGCCACAACGCGAGCGCGCACCCGGGAGCGGTTCGGGTGATCAGGGTCGGCATCGATCTCGGTCACGACCACCTCGCGCCACGCGTTCACATCCTCGATCACGGAGCCGGCAACCCGGGTGGCGGCGCGCATCGAAGGACGCGGGTGGCCCAGGGCGGCCTCCACGAACAGGAGCACATCGTCGGTCAGATGGACGACCGCCTCGCCGTGAAGGCGCAGGTTTCGCAGGGTGCGCGTGGCGTCGAACGGCCAGAAGACGAGCTCGTCCTCGCCCCAACGGACTCCCATCGCCGCGCAATTGACCACGCCATCCGAACCCGTGGTGGTGACCACGGTCTCGATCAGCGGCGCCTGCTCAGCATCGCTCGACAAGGCTGAAGAACTCCTCCCGGGTACGCGCGTCGCTCCGCAGTTTCCCCCGCACCGCCGAGGTCACGGTTCGGGCCCCGGGCTTGCGGATCCCGCGGATCGTCATGCACATGTGCTCGGCGCTCAGGACCACTCCCACGCCCCGGGGCGCAAGCTCCTGCTCGAGCCAGTCGGCGATCTGCACGGTCATCCGCTCCTGCAACTGAAGGTCACGGGCAAATGCCTCGACCACGCGCGCGAGCTTGGAGATCCCGATGATGCAGTCTCCCGGTAGGTACGCCACGTGGGCCACGCCGTGGAACGGCAGCAGATGATGCATGCATAGCGATTGAAACGAGATGTCGCGGACCAGGATGAGCTCGTCGTAGCCCTCGTTACGAAACAGCGTGGCGGTGAACTCGGCCGGTGTGAGCAGCTCAGCCAGCGAGGCGGCGACACGGCGGGGGGTCTCGGCCAGGCCGGGGTAGTCCAGGTCCGCCCCGATCGCGCGCAGGAGCTCATGCGCCGCTCGCTCCGCGGCGTCGAGGTCGAGCCGCGAGGCGTCGACGATCCGCCCGGGCATGGGCGGGGCCGCGGCTCTCCGCTCGCCGTCCCGGTGCGTCATTGGCTCAGACTAACGCTGAGCCGGGTGGCCAGCTCGACGAGCAGGCGCACCCCGTAGCCCGACGCGCCGCGGCCGAACGCGTCGCCGCGGTCCTCGTCGAGCAGCGCGGGGCCCAGCATGTCGACGTGAGCCCACGGGCCCTCGCCCGCAAACTGGGCCAGGAACGTCGCGGCAACGATCGGGAAGCCGAAGCTCTTGCCCGCGGTGTTGCGCAGATCGGCGACCGCCGAGTCGATGAGCGGGCGGTAGCGCGGGTGAAGCGGCCACGGCCACGCCAGGTCCCCGCTCGCGTTCCCGGCCGCCACGACGGTGTCGCGCCAATCGTCATCGGGCGAGAACACGCCCGCGTAGAGGTCGCCCATGCCGGCACGCATCGCGCCGGTGAGCGTGGCCAGGTCGACCACGTGCGTCGCCCCGTCGCGGCGCGCGTACCACAGTGCGTCGGCCAGGATAAGACGGCCCTCCGCGTCGGGGTTGTTGACCTCGACGGTGAGACCGGCCGCCGTGGTGATCACGTCGGTCGGCCGGATCGCCTTGCCGCTCAGCATGTTCTCGCACGCCGGCACGAACCCGGTCACCGACAGCGGCAGCCCGAGCTCGGCGATCGCGCCGAGTGCCGCCACGACGGCAGCGCCGCCCGCCATGTCGGCCTTCTGCCGGACGATGTCGTGCTGGGGCTTCAGGAAGTAGCCGCCGGTGTCGAACGTGACCGCCTTGCCGACCAAAGCCAGCCGCGGCGCGTCCGGCGCGCCGGGGGGAGCGTGCCGGAGCACGATGAGGCGTGGTGGGATCGGGCTGCTCCCGCCGACGGCAGCCAGCGCACCCAATCCGGCACTGTCCGGATCGACAATTTCACTGACCAGGTGGGCAAAATTCACTACCCGATCGGATAGGTCTGCGGGTGACATCACGTTGGCCGGTGCGTCGACCATCTCGCGCGCGGTGTTCGTCCACCGAGCGATCAGTGCCGCGCGGTCGGCCACCGGCGTGAGCTCGTCACCGCACCCACAGATCACGAACTGCTCGACACCGCGCGGCGACTGCGCACTGCGCCAGCGGCGGCCGTCGTAGCCGCCGATAACGGCGCCCTCGGCCAGCGCCTGCACCTGCTCCTCGAGTGCGAGCGGAAGCGTGCGATCAAGCGCCCACGCGACTATTCCGCCGTTTCGGCACGCCCGCACGGCGCGCGCGGCGGCCGTGCGCAGGCCCTCGGCGTCCGGCTCGAGCGCGACCACGGCAAGCGGAGGCGCTGCTGAGGACCGGTACACGATCGCCACCGGATCCGCGTCCGCGAGCGCGCGCTCCGGTACACCAAATTCAGAGGCTCGCGCTCCTACCGCGACCGCGACGAGGTCGGCACCGACCGAGTTCGCGTCGGCGCCGGTTACCTTGATGACCATCATCCGGAAGCGTTTTCAGCCACTTGCATTCGGTGTGTAAGATGCGCGCAGAACGTTGAACTCTAAGAGGAGAGCCATCCTAATGACTTGGAGCAAGCCGAAGTTCGAGTTCATCGAGATGTGCTCGGAGGTCACTTCCTACCTCTATCACCGGTAGGAGTCCGAAGCTGGCGTGGCCTCTGGCGCCTGCCTGAGGCCGCGCACTGCTTCGGCCAAACGTGAACGTCCGGATTCTCGGCTCAGCCGCAGGGGGTGGGTTTCCGCAGTGGAACTGTCGCTGCCCGACGTGTGAGGCGGCACGCGAGGGCGTGCGGGCGCGACCCCGTACGCAATCGTCGCTGGCCATCCGCGGCGGTGACGGTCCGTGGTTTCTGGTCAACGCCTCACCGGACGCGCGCCAGCAACTCGAGGCGATCACCGAGCCGCACCTGAACGGCGTTCGCACGCCGCCAATCGCCGGCGTGCTCCTGACCGACGCCGAGATCGACCACACCGCGGGGCTCCTGCTCCTGCGCGAGTCGGCTTCAGCGGTGCGGGTGTACGGCGAGGCGGGAGTCGAGCGCGCGCTCAGGCAGGGCTACCCGGTGCTTCCGATCCTCGAGCGCTACTGCGGCCTGGAGTGGCAGACGCTCAAGAGCGGCCACGGATCGGCGCTTGCCGGCTCGAGCCTGACGGTCGAGCCGTTTGCGGTGGGCGGCGACGCCCCTCGGTATCTCGACGGGTCGGGCGTCGAGCTCGAGGCGAGCGGGTTCGTGTTTCGCGACAGCGCCGGCGGCGGCGTCCTCACCTACGTCCCGGGCCTGGCTCGCCTCGACGACGCCGTGCTCGCCCGGCTTGCCGCCAGCGATCTGGTGCTGATCGATGGCACCTTCTGGCGCGACGACGAGCTTGCGCGGCTCGGCATCTCCACGCGCAGCGCACGCGACATGGGTCATCTTCCGCTGTCCGGGCCGGGTGGGACGCTCGAAGCGCTGGCCGGTCTGGTGCGACCGCGCAAGGCGCTCGTCCACATAAACAACACCAACCCGATCCTGCTCGAAGACTCGCCGGAGCGGGCGGCGGTTTTGCGGGCAGGGGTGGAGGTTGCTTACGATGGACTCGAGGTTGAGCTGTGACCGAGGAGTTCGTCGCCGAGCTGCGGGCGCAGGGTACGCGTTACCACAATCTGCACCCCTTTCACCGTCGCATGGACGACGGAGCCTTGACTCGCGAGGAACTGCAGCGATGGGTCACCAACCGGTTCTACTACCAGAAGTGCATCCCGCTCAAGGACGCGGCGATCATGTCGAACTGCCCCGAGGTCCAGGTGCGGCGCGAATGGATCCAGCGGATCATCGACCACGACGGAACCGGGGAGGGGACGGGCGGGATCGAGTCCTGGCTGCGCCTGGGCGAGGCACTCGGTGTCTCCCGCGAACAGCTCGAGTCCGAGCGCGGCGTCCTACCCGGGGTTCGCTACGCCGTCGACGCGTATGTCAACTTCGCCCGCCAGCGGCCGTGGATCGAGGCGGTTGCCTCATCGCTCACCGAGCTGTTCGGCCCCGCTGCGATCAAGGTTCGACTCGAGGCGATGGAGCGCCACTACGACTGGATCGATCCCGCCGGGCTCGAGTACTTCCGAACCCGGCTGGTCAAGGCGCCGCGCGACGCGGACTACGCGCTGGATCTGGTCGTGGCTCGGTGCCGCACCACCGAACAGCAGGGCGCCGCGGTGGCGGCCTTGAAGTTCAAGACCGAGGTGCTGTGGGCGCAGCTCGACGCCATCGATCGCGGCGACTCCCAGCCGCCAGGACCACCGACGTGACGCATCCCCGCCTGGTCACCGGCGCGCGCCTGCGCTACGACGAGGTGCGCGAGGAGCATCTGCTGCTCGTCCCGGAGGGAGCCGTGCGGCTGAATCCGAGCGCGGCGGAGGTGCTCGAGTTGTGCGACGGAGAGCGCTCGGTGGACGACATCGTGGGCGTGCTGAGCGCGCGCCACGAGGGCGCGGAGCTCGGCGACGACGTTCGCGAGCTGGTCGACGGGATGGCCGAACAAGGACTGCTGGTCGATGCCGCCGCTTAGGCCGCTTAGGCCCTACTCCCTGATCGCCGAGCTTTCCTACCAGTGTCCGCTGCACTGTCCCTACTGCTCGAACCCGGTGGACATCGGCGCGAGCCGGTATCGCTATGAGCTCCAGACCGAGGTTTGGCTGCGCACCTTCGAGCAGGCGCGCGGGCTGGGCGTCCTGCAACTCGCGCTGACCGGCGGTGAGCCGATGCTCCGTCGCGATCTGGTCGAGCTGTGCACCGGAGCGCGCGAGGCCGGTCTCTACTCATCGCTGATCACCGCCGGCACCCTGTTCACGCGCGGGCGCGCTGAGGAGCTCAAGGCGGCCGGGCTCGACCACGTGCAGATCTCGATCCAGAGCCCGGACCCGGAGGAGAACGACCGCATCGCGGGCAATCGGTCGTTCGAGAAGAAGATCGCCGCGGCACGCGCCGCGCGCGAGCTCGACTTCCCGCTGACGATCAACTGCGTCCTGCACCGTCAGAACCTGGATCGCATCGAGGAGATCCTCGATCTGACGCTGGAGCTCGGCGCGCAGCGGCTCGAGCTCGCCAACACGCAGTACTACGGCTGGGCGGTGCTCAACCAGGAGGCTCTCATGCCTACCTGGGAGCAGCTCCGGCGGGGCGAGGAGGCGGTCAAGCGCTTCCGCGAGCGCGTCGGTCCGAAGGTCGCTGTCCTGTGGGTGCTCCCCGATTACTACGAGGATCTCCCCAAGCCGTGCATGGGCGGGTGGGGGCGGACGGCCATGGTGGTCACTCCGGGCGGCGACGTGCTCCCGTGCCAGGCCGCGGCGACGATCCCCGGACTCGAGTTCGCCAACGTCCGCGAGCATCCGCTCGAGTGGATCTGGAACGAGTCCGATGCGTTCACGCGCTTCCGCGGCACGGACTGGATGCAGGAGCCGTGCCGGTCGTGCCCGCTCGGACGCCAGGAGGAGGACTGGGGTGGCTGCCGCTGCCAGGCGCTCCGGCTGACCGGCGACGCGACGGCCACCGACCCGGTCTGCCGGTTCTCAGCCCATCACGAGCACGTGGTCTCGGCGCGGGAGTCGGCGCAGACTGACGAATTCGTCTACCGCACGATGAAGCGGCCGGCGCGGGTCTGATGGCGCAAGACCCGTACATCCCGGCCGGGGCAGGCGGGCTCAGCGTTCCGCTGGCCGATCGCTCCCAGCTCTCGATCTTCCCGCGACTCTCGACGTACTCGCAGATCGTGGCCAAGCTCCAGTGGGAGCCGGCGGCCATCGACCTCGGACCCGACGCCGAAGCCTGGCCCGGACTCCCGGTGGAGCGCCGCAACCGGCTCACCACGCTGCTCGCCGGCTTCCGCGTCGCCGAGGACTCCGTCGCCGAGCACCTCACCCCGTTCGCCGATCGCGCCGAGCACGTCGACACGATGATGATGTGGATCTTCTTCCTGCAGCGCCGCGATGAGGACCGCCACGCTGCGTTCTTCGACCGCGTCGCCGCCGAGGTGCTCGAGCTGCCCGGCGAGACGCCGGCCGAGCGGCTCGCGGCGGCGCGGGAGCACGTCCCTGACGAGTTCCTCGAGCTGTTCGAGGTCCGCCTGCCCGCGGTGGCGGCCGAGCTCTCCGCCGGGAGCACCGGGATCCTCGACGGGGTGCGCCTGTACCACATGGTGCTCGAGGGGGCTGTGTTCACGGCCGGACAGCGCGCACTGCTCGACGACCTGGAGGACGGGCTCCTGCCCGGGATACGCAAGGGAGCCGAGAACGTGGAGCGCGACGAGCGCTGGCACGTCGGCTTCGGGGTGCGCTGCCTGACCGAGGCCAAGGATCCCGCGGTCCTCCTTGATCACGTGCTGAGCGTGGCGACCGACGCGGCCGCCGCCTGGGGGGATGCCGTGCCCGCCGCCACTCGCGACTACGCCGTGAATTTGTGCCGGCGGCGGCTGACGATCGCAGGTCTGGCCGACGCGCTCCCAGCCGTTTAGAACACCTCGGTTGGAATGCAACGTGCAAGCGTGTAAAGCGCAATCGTGCAGGGTATTTACGCCGCAATCCATTCGCCTACGGTTGCGTAGCTTCAAGGGCTGAGCTGCGCAACCCTCACGAGAAGAGCCACGATTGCGATGAGGTATCTCACCGACGGCATCCACCTGTACGAAGTGGTCGCGCGGCGGACCGTGCAGAACTTCGGCCTGACCCGCGGCGTGATCCGCTACACGGTCCTCCGGGACTGCGTCAGCGAAGCCACGGCCACGCTCGACGAGCTGACCATGGCCGCGCTGTCCGTGGTTCTTTAAGCCGCAAATTGCTCAAGTTTTCGCAGGCGATGCCGTTCATCTCGTGCACAACCGCACTTGCGGGTCGGATTGCGAACGCACAGTCGAAGGCAGGAAGAATGGGAACGTCGTATCTCACGGATGGGACTCACCTGTACGAGATCGTCGATCAGCGCACCGTGCAGAACTACGGGCTGCGGCGCGGCACGATCAGCTATACGATCATCCGGGACGTCGTGAGCGAGGCGGTTGCCAGGGTCGATGACCTGCACCTGATGGCGCTTTCAGAGGTCTCGATCAACGGCTCCGACATCATCTGACCGCATAGCGGGGCTCAGCTCGAGACGCTGATCGCCACCGCGACGTAGGCGATGTACAGGCCGGTCAGCGCCGCGCCTTCGATCCGCCCCAGCCGCTTGCGCACGACGAGCACCAGGGCGAGGATCGCCGGGCTGGCTGCCGCCACGGGCAGGTAGAAACGAGTCGTGTCGGTCCCGAATGACAGCGGCTTGACCAGCGCGATGATTCCCGCGTTGAGCGCCGAGAAGTGCACGACGGTTCCCGCGATGTTGCCGAGGCCGATTTCCGGCCGTCCACGGCGCGCGGGCACAGCAAAGCGGGCAAGCTCCTCGGCCTCGGTCGCAGCCGCCAGCGCGGTGTTGCCGAGCAGCGTCTGGGGGATGCCCAGCCGGCGGACGGTCGTGTGAAGGCCCTGGCCGAGCAGCCACCCCCCGCCGGTCAGCAACGCGAGCCCGAACAGCAGGCGCAGGCCGGGCAGCCGGACGTGCTCGTCCTCATCCTCGGCGACCAGCAGATCGCGTCCTGACCGGGCCAGCCCGACCAGCGCGACGACCGACCAGACCACGAGCACTCCGCCCTCGAGGCGGGAGATGTGCCCGTCGACCGCGACGGCGAACAGCGGAAGCGGCGACAGTGCCGTCCAGACCGCGAACCGGATCGGCAGCGCGACGCGGATTGGTGCAATCAGCCCACCGAGCCCCGCCACCGCGAAGGCCAGGAACGTCACGCCACCCAGGAAGGTCCCGGCGGCCGCTCCCGACAACCCCTTCGCGTTGGCGGCAATACCCGTGGCCAGGTTCTCGGTCTCGAACCCGGAGAGCGCGACCGACAGCACGAACGGCGCGATGCCCAGGGTCAGCGCGACTGCGAGCAGTCCGTCGACGAACACATCGGCCGCGAACACCACCACGCCGACTCCGACGACCAGCAGGATGACGCCGACAGATCCCGACACGCGGGACCTAGTGTCGCGAGTCGGGAGCTCGGGGCACTGCTTTCCTACATTTCGTGTTCGGCTACGCGCGCGCGCAGATCCCGGCAGCGGGTCGAGAGCTCCTCGGTGCGTGCCCGGGTCTTGAGATGCAGGGGGTGTTCGCTGGCGCCGTCTCGGCTGGAGCCCATCGCGAAGGCGTACTCCCAACTGCCCATGTGGATGCGCAGCTCGGCTTCGGCGGCCGCCAGCTCGGTCTTCAACCGCTCGAGCATGGCGGCATCGTAGGCCGGGGCGCGGACGCCGCCGCTCAACCGATCAGGCCCTCTGCCCGGGCCCACGCCACAGTCTTGCCGATCGTCTCGCGCGGCTCGGTGTAGCGCAGCCCGAGCTCGCGCTCGGCGCGCGAGCCGTCGTAGCGGTGACCGTGAAGCAGCGTGCGGACCATCTCCCGGCACACCGGGGGGCTGCGCCGCGCCAGTCGGAAGGCGTGCTCCACGGCTGAGGCCGCGACGGTCGCCAAGCCGCGCGGAACAAGCCGCGGTCGGGCCTGCACGCCGGCAACCTCGGCGGCCAGGGCCAGGGCCTGCTCGATCGGCAGCGTCATCCCGTTCAGCAGGTAGCGCTCGCCGGGTGCGCCGCGCTCGCAGGCCAGCAGGTGTCCGGTGATGCAGTCGTCGATGTCGACCAGGCTGATCGTTGTGGGAACGAACAGCTTGAGCCGGCCGTCGAGGAACGCGAGCAGGAACCGGCCGGTGCCGCCCGAGCGGCCGGGACCCTGTACGGAGGATGGGTTGACCAGCACCAGGTCCTGGCCGACCTCGCGGGCGGCGGCCAGCGCGGCTCGCTCGCCCTCGGTCTTGGTCCGCTCGTAGGTCGAGAGATACCAGCCGCGGTGCCCGGTCTGCTCGGTGCCCACGGTGCCGGGCGGCTCGCCAATGGTGGCCGCCGAAGAGGTGTGCACGAGGCGGGCGATCCCGGCCCGGGCCGCGGCGCGCACGGCGGCCGCCGCCCCGTCCACGTTCATGCGCTCCATCGGACGCGGGTCCTCCACGCACAGCGCGTTCACCCCGGCGACGTTGTAGGCGTACGCGCAGCCCTGCATCCCCTCCGTCAGCGCGTCGATGTCGTAACCCTCGCCGCGGGTGACCTGCACACCGCGCGCGGCGAGCGTCTGCGCGGCGGTGTCCGAGCGGGCCAGCGCGACCACCTCATCGCCGCGCTCGAGCAGCCGGGTGATCAGCGCAGAGCCGATCACGCCGGTGCCCCCGGTGACGAAGACGCGCGTCACTCAGTTTCGGAGTGCGGCGGAGAACTGGAGGAAGTAGTCGATCCCCGACCAGGCGGTGACCACGGCGGCGATCACCATCGCCCATTGATCGAGGTAGGCGCCGACGATCACGGCGTCGGGACGCAGGATCGCCAGCGTGATGGCCACGAACTGCACGGTGGCCTTCCACTTGCCGAGCATCGAGGTCTCGAAGTGGCGCCCGCCCGACTCGACGGCGGCGCGCAGGCCGAGGATCGTGAACTCCCGGCCGATGATGACCAGCACCACCCAGGGTGATCCGCGATGCACAGCGACCAGCGCGATCAGAGCCGTGGTGACGAGCAGCTTGTCGGCGGTTGTGTCGAGGAACGCGCCCAGCCGGGTCGTGACCTTCCAGCGGCGGGCCAGGCGGCCGTCCAGCCAGTCGGTGGCCGCGGCCAGCACGAACACGATCGCGCCGGCGGTGTAGGAGGCGTTCAGGACGAGCGCCAGCACGGCCGGGCTGGCCGCGACGCGCAGGCCGGTGCCGGCCGCGAGCACCTCCGGAGAGCGCAGCGTACGGGGCGTCCCGGCTTCCACTTGAGCCTCAGCGTATCTCACAGCAGAGCGGCCCCGAGCGCGCGGGCCGCGGCCGCGTCGTCGGCCTCGAGGGCCTGGCGCGCGGCGTCCTGCGCGTCGGAGAGCTCGACCCCGCGCAGTGCCGCCTTGACCTCGGGCACGAGCGCGGGCGCCATGCTGAGCTCGGTCACGCCGAGCCCGACAAGCAGGAGCGCACTCGGCGGGTCGCCGGCCAGCTCGCCGCACACCCCCACCCAACGCCCGTGCGCCGCCCCGCCGGCCACCGTCGCCTCGACGAGGCGCAGGACGGCCGGCTGCGGCCCGGTGAGCAGCGCTGCCAGCCGCTCGTCCCCGCGCTCGGCGGCCAGCGTGTACTGGGTCAGGTCGTTGGTCCCGAGCGAGAAGAAGTCCACGTGCTCAGATAGCAGTCGCGCGGTCAGTGCGGCAGCCGGTACCTCGACCATGATCCCGAGCTCGAGCGGCGAGTCGATTCCGGTGTCGCGGCGCGCCTCGGCGAGGGCCTCGCGGGCGGCCTGGATCTCCTCGAGCGTGGCCACCATCGGCAGCATGACCTTGAGCGGGTGCTCGGCGGCCACGCGGAGGATCGCGCGCAGCTGGGTGCTCAGCACGTCACGGCGCTCGAGCGTCAGGCGAATGCCGCGCACGCCGAGGAACGGGTTGGTCTCCGGGGGCATCGGCAGGGCGGGGAGCGGCTTGTCGGCGCCGGCGTCGAGCGTTCGCACGATCAGCGGCCGGCCGTCCAGGGTGCGCGCGATCTCGCGCAGGGTCTCGGCCTGCTCCTCCTCCCCGGGCAGCTCGGCCCGGTCCAGGAACAGGAACTCGGTGCGCAGCAGGCCGACGCCCTCGGCGCCGAGCTCCACCGCCTGAGCGGCATCGGCGACCGAGCCGAGGTTCGCGAACACCTCGATCCGCGTGCCGTCCTTGGTGGCGCCGGGCTCGTGGGTGCGCTCGCGGGCCACCGCGCGGCGCGCCGCTGCCCGCTCGCGGCGCTCGGTCGCGGCGCGCAGCACGTCGGCCGGTGGGTCGGCCTGGAGTGTCCCTTCGTCGCCGTCGAGCAGCACGGTCGTGCCGTCCTCGATGGCCAGAACCTGCTCCCCCAGACCGACCACCGCGGGCAGGCCGAGGGCTCGGGCAAGGATCGCGGCGTGGGCGGTCGGGGTGCCGTGCGCGGTGGCGATGCCGGTCACCCTCGCCGGGTCGAGTCCCACCGCGTCGGCCGGCGTGAGCTCGCCCGCGATCACGATGCCCTCCGAAGTGGCGTGTTCGGGCGCTCCGGTGAGCTCGCCGACGACACGACGGCCCACGTCGAGCACGTCCGCGGCGCGCTCCTGCAAGAGCGGCTCCTCGAACTCCCGGTAGCGCGCCGCGACCTCCTGCGCCGCGTCGTAGAGGGCACGCTCGGCGGTCGCACCGCTCTCGATAGCGTGCTGCGCCGGTTCGAGCAGCGCGTCGTCGTCGAGCAGCACCAGGTGGGCGTCGAAGATCGCCGCCTCGGACTGGCCCGCGCGCGCGGACACGGTGTCGCGATCCCGTTGGATCGCGCGCCTCGCGGCGTCAATCGCCTCCTGTAGGCGCTGCGCTTCCCGATCATCGGCGCTGCGGTCCGGCGGTGGCGCAAGCGCGCCACGGAGATGGTGCGCAGCGCCGACCGCAACACCGGCCGAGGCCGCCACCCCGGTCAGGATGCCACCCGGTGGCGCCGGTAACATCGTCATTGTTGGTGTACGTGGTCGCGCGGGGCTGGTGGGTGGGGGTGGCTGGGCCGCGATGCCGTCCCCGAAGCCGTCGTCGGCCAGCGCACGCACGGCGTCGAGTGCCTCGCGCGCCTGCGGGCCGAATGCGCTTACGAGCAGCTCGTCGCCGAAGCGGGCGCCGAGCGCGATCAGGTTCGTCAAGCTGGTCGCCTTGATCGATTGTCCGTCGGGTGCCTTGGCGACCAGGACCTCCGCGTCGAAGCCGCGCACGGTCTCGACGAACCGCGCGGCCGGCCGGGCGTGCAGGCCGATCGCGTTGCGGACCTCGAGCGTGACGCGCTCGTCGGCTGGGGCCGCCGGCTGGGCCGGGGCGAGCTGTCCGGACTTCATGGCCAGCGCGCCCCGCGCCTCGGCGGCGACCTCATCGAGCGAGGCGCCGCTGCCCGCCGTCGCGGCCGCCGCCACCGCGCCCTCGACCAGCGGGGCGTCGCACAGCAGCACCTTCCCCGGCGGGTCCTCGAGCAGCTCGACCGCGAACTCGGCGCTCATCAGCGCGCTCCCCAGGTCCATCAGCACGAGCACGCCGTCATCTGACATCACGCGTTCGATCGCCTCGCGCACGCGCTCGGCGTCTGTCCCGAGGACGCCTGCCTCGGACGTGCCGCCGGCGGGCTCGATCGCGAGCTCGGCGCCGCCCATCTCCCGCGCGAGCGCGACCACCCCCTGCGCCAGCTCGTCGCTGTGCGAGACAACGACGATCCCGACCACGTCAGAGCCCGTAGGCGCGGTGCAGGAAGTCGATCGGGTGGACCGAGCTGCGCCCGGTGCCGTGGGTGATCTGCCAGCGGCAGGTCTCCGAGTCACACGCCACCGTGTCCGCCCCCGAGTCGCGCACCTGGGAGAACAGCTCAGCGCCGACCGCCATCGCGATGTCGTACTTCTCGGCCTTCAGCCCGTACGTCCCGGCGATCCCGCAGCAGCGCGCGTTCATCTCGGCCACCTCGAGTCCGGGGATCAGCGCGAGCAGCTCGAGCGCCGGCTTGCCGATGTAATGGCCCTGCTGCTGGCACGGCGCGTGGTAGGCCACCCGCTCGTTGACCGGCTTGAAGTCAGTCTTGAGCTCGCCGCGGTCGTGCAGCTCGAGCAGTAGCTCGCAGATGTCGTAGGTCCGCTCGGCGACCAGCTTGAGGTCGGGGTCGTCCTCGAGGTCGAGGATCTCGCGCGCCTCGCGCTTGAGCATCAGCGTGCAGCTGGTGGCGTTGCCCACGATGATCGTGTCCGGGTCCTCGCGCACGTGGGGCGCGAGCGCGCGGGCCAGACGCAGCACGACCTTGCGGGCGTCGTCGAACAGGCCGCTCGACTGGAGCGGCAGCCCGCAGCAGTCCTGCTTGGGCACCTCGACGCGGAAGCCGTTGTGCTCGAGGATCTCGACCACCTTCTGGCCCTCCCACGGCTCGTAGTACTCGGTACCGCAGCCGTGGAAGTAGACGATCCTGCGCCCGGCGGACGGGCTCTGATGCGAGCGCGCCCAGCGCGAGAAGCGCCGGCCGGCGAACTTGGGCGCGGGACCGTTGCGGTGGACTTTCAGAAGCTTTTCCCCGGCGATCCGCAGCGGCTTGAATCCGAGCGTGAAGTTGGCCAGGGGGGCCACCGGCGTCCCGGCGCGGCCGAGCCAGGTGGGCCGCGTGATGATCCGGTCGCGCAGCGGGATGCCCTTCTGCTGCTTTAGCTTGTGGCGCGCCTGGGCGTTGATCTCGGCGATCTTCACTCCCTGGGGACAGGACATCGAACAGATCCCGCAGCCTGAGCAGTAGTCGACCGACCATTCGACCGAGGGCTCGTCGGAGACGCGGTAGCGCTCGGCCTGCGGTCCGGCGTACTTGGGTCCCGGGAACAGCGGCGTCACGTTCGAGACCGGACACTGGGTCTCGCAGATCGTGCACTTCACGCAGTGATCGAGCGAGCCGCGCAGCAGCTCGTCGATCACAGTCGGTCCGTGCTCCGCGCTCATGCCGCCGCTCCCGCGGGCGCGCCGGCGCCGGCCAGGATGTGCTGCGCGGCGCGCGATCCGCTGGCCAGCGCGATTCCCTCGCCCGAGGCCTCGCGCCATGGCGCGGCGCCGGGCAGCGCGGCACCGACCACGAGCACGTTCTCCGCGCCCTCCGCGCGCAGCTCGCCGTCGACCGCGACTCCCACGCGCGACATCGGCTGATCGGCGAGGTAATCGGCGACGAAGCGGGGCTCCCCGGAAGCCGGCAGGCCGCGCAGGGGCAGGCCGAGCACCCGGTCGTGGGTGACCCAGTGCGAGTCGAGCTCGATCGCGCCCGACGCGAACCCGCCGGCGGCCAGCACGAACCATGGCGCGACGTAGGAGGCGTCGCGTCCGCCGGCCCGGGTGCTGACCGCGGCGATCGCGTGACCCGAGCGCTCCACATCCACCACCTCCGCGCCCATCACCAGGCGCCCGCCGGCGCGGCGAAGGGCGCTTCGGAGGATCTCGAACAGGCGCATCCCGGGCACGGACGGCGGCAGCGTGGGGATCTCGAACACCCGGCGCCCCAGTCGCCGCTCGAGGTCCGACCACGCGCCGTGTGGATCGCGCGCCCCGAGCACGGCCGGCAGACCAACGCGCTCGTCGGCTTGCAGCTTGAGCGCCAGCCGGGCGGCGAAACCGGCCCGCCAGCTCGGGTCATCGAAGCGGCGGGCCAGCCCGAGCGAGTTCTCGTCCGCCCGCTCGAGATCGATGTCGATCTCCACGCCCCGCGCCTCGATCCCGGCCCGGCGCAGATTGCCCGCGCACAGCGAGGCGTGGAAGTCACGCAGCGAGCGCGGCCCGACCACGGCGACCCGGCTCGTCAGCTCGGCGTCGCCGCCGGCCATCGTCTCGGGCACGAGCGCCGAGGGCCTGAGCGCCCCGATTGCGCTCGGCAGCAGGAGGTTGCGCTTTAGCTCGCCCACGTAGCGGTAGCCGGCCAGCGGCCCCGACTCGACGCAGGCCTTGAACCACCCGAGCGACTCGGCCACCGCATCCGCGCCGAGGGACGCGTATGGATGGTCGGGATGCGCGTCCGTGAATTCGCCCAGCGCCGCCGCGGGCGACGCGACACGATCGGACGCGTAGCCGAGCACGTCAATCGTCCCGGGCGCCAGATGAGTCGAGCCGATGCCCTTGGCCACCACACACACCCGCGCGCCGCCCTCGGCCAGCCGGGCGCCGGCCACCAGTCCGGCCGTGCCGGCGCCGATCACCACCGCGTCGTAGTGCAGCTCCCCCCTCACGCCGCTGACCGATCCCCTGCGCTCGATGGCGTGTGCGCCACGCCCAGCACCCCCTGAAAAATCCAATCATCCAAGCGCGCTTGGCGTAGCTGATCCCCATAGAGGATCGGCCAGATGCCCTTCCAGCGCTCCTGGAGGAAATGCGCGAGCGCGGCGTCGGCCTGCTCGGCGCTGAGCCCGTCGAGGCTGTGCAGGATGCCGGTCGCGCGGTAGATGCAGAACCCGCCCTGGCACGGCCCCATGCCGAGGCGGAGCAGGCGGCGGATGTCGTCGAGGTTGGTCGTGGCGCGCCGGCGGATCGCGTCCTCGAGCTTGCCGCGCGTGACCATCTCGCATTCGCAGATGAGCTGCGCGTCTGCCAGGTGCTCCTCCTTGCGCCCCAGTCGCTCGCCCAGCCGGTAATGCTCCTGCTTTTCCGAGCCCGGGATCGGCTCGGTCCGGGTGGTGCACGGCCGCGTCTCGCCCAGCTGCCGGCACACCGCGTTCACGGTGTCCTCGGCCATCAGGCGGAAGGTGGTCAGCTTGCCGCCGGTGATCGTCACGAAGCCCGTGACTCCGTCCCGCTCTTCGTGATCGAGCAGGGCATGGGCTCGTGTCACGTCACGGGTCGACGTGTCGCTCGCCTTGGCGTCCTCGAACAGCGGCCGCACGCCGGTCCACACCCGCAGCGCGCGGGCCTGACGGAAGCCCGGGACGAGCTTCTCGCCATCGTCGAGCATCGCGTCGACCTCCGACTGGCGAACGGTGTGATCGTCGGGATCCTCGGTGTGCTCGTCGGTCGTGCCGATCACGCACACGGTCCGGATCGGCACCAGGATGTCGCCGTCGGTCGGCATCTGGCAGCGGTTCACGCACGTGTTCACCAGCCGGTGGTTCATCGCGATCATGATCCCCCGGCCCGGGAGCACGCGGACGCCCTCGATCCCGGCCAGATCGGCCACCCGGCCGGCCCAGGCCCCGCCGGCGTTGACGGTCACGCGAGCCTCCACGTCGAGCTCCTCGCCGGTGCGGGCGCCACGCAGCCGGGCCCCGGTCACCCGGTCCCCGTCGCGGTGGATGGCCACCGCCGCGTGATAGGGGAGCACGCGGGCGCCCCGGTCCTGCGCGCCGCGGGCCAGCGCCCACACGGTCTTCCAGACGTCGATGTTGGCGTCGGGCACCCGGAAGACCCGGGAGATGTCCGGGTTCAGCCGGGGCTCTTCCTTGAGGGCCAGCCCCGGGCCGATCTCCTCGCAGTCGACGCCGGTGGCGGCACAGCCTTTCG
Source organism: uncultured Solirubrobacterales bacterium (assembly GCA_963764545.1). Lineage (GTDB taxonomy): Bacteria > Actinomycetota > Thermoleophilia > Solirubrobacterales > Solirubrobacteraceae > Palsa-465. Next base: position 323,265 of record CAVXSX010000001.1, read on the forward strand.
CGAAGCGGTCGGCGTAGGCCGGGTCGTCCCAGGGCGTGGTCACGAAGAACCCGCCGATGTCCTCGATGCAGTCGGCGGCTATGCGCTTGAGGATGCGGTTCTCGGCGATGCACTCCTCGGCCGCCTTGGGGTCCTTGACGGCATAGCGCCCGCCCGAATGGACCAGCCCGTGAAAGCGACCGCTCGTCCCCTCGGCCAGGTCGCCGCGGTCGACCAGCACGACGTCGAAGCCGCGCAGGGCGGCGTCCCAGGCCACGCCCGCGCCGGTGGCGCCCCCACCGATCACCAGCACGTCGGTGCTCAGCGTGGTCATCGCGTCAGCCTACCGGCTGGTCGAGGGCGGCCGCCGGGGCCGCCCTGACCAGTTCTCCGGGGGCGCGCTGATCAGCTCGATGAGTCGAACCAGTCGAACGTCCGCGTGACGGCCCGCTTCCAGTACTTGTAGTACTCGTCGCGCTTGTCCGAGTCCATGTTCGGCTCCCAGCGCTTGTCCTCGGCCCAGTTGTCGCGGACCTCCTGCTCGGAGTCCCAGAACCCGACCGCCATGCCGGCCGCGTAGGCCGCGCCCAGCGCGGTCGTCTCGGCCACCTGCGGACGGATCACCGGCACCCCGAGGATGTCGGCCTGGAACTGCATGAGCAGGTCGTTGGCGACCATGCCGCCGTCGACCTTGAGCTCGTTGAGCGTGACGCCCGAGTCGGCCTCCATTGCGTCCATCACCTCGCGGGTCTGGAACGCGGTCGCCTCCAGCGTGGCGCGCGCGATGTGCCCGGCGGTCACATAACGGGTGAGGCCGGCGAACACGCCGCGGGCGTTGGACTTCCAGTACGGCGCGAACAGGCCGCTGAACGCGGGCACGATGTACAGCCCGCCGTTGTCCTCGACCGACTGGGCGAGCTCCTCGACCTCGGGCGCGGCCTTGATCATCTTGAGGTTGTCGCGCAGCCACTGCACGAGCGCGCCGGTGATCGCGATCGACCCCTCGAGCGCGTACACCGCGTCCCGGTCTCCGATCTTGTAACAGACCGTGGTCAGGAGGCCCGATTTCGACTCCACGGCCTCGTTGGCGGTGTTGAGCAACATGAAGTTGCCCGTGCCGTACGTGTTCTTGGCATCGCCGGTGTCGAAGCACGCCTGCCCGAACGTCGCCGCCTGCTGGTCGCCCAGGTCGCCCGCGATCTGGATGCCCGTGAGGCTGCCTGACTTGACCTCGCCATAGACCTCGCTCGAGGCCTTGATCTCGGGCAGCATCGACATCGGGACGCCGATCGTCTTGGCGATCTCCTCGTCCCAGGCGAGCGTCTCGAGGTCCATCAGCATCGTCCGGCTGGCGTTGGTCACGTCGGTGATGTGCAGGCCGCCGTCGGTGCCGCCGGTCAGGTTCCAGATGCACCAGGTATCGATGTTGCCGAACATCAGATCGCCGTTTTCGGCTTTCTCACGCGCGCCGTCGACGTTGTCGAGGATCCAGCGAACCTTGGGAGCCGAGAAGTAGGTCGCCAGCGGCAGGCCCACCTGTTTCTGGAATCGGTTCTGTCCGCCGTCGGCCGACAGCTCGTCGACCAGCTTGTCGGTCCGGGTGTCCTGCCAGACGATCGCGTTCATCACCGGCTCGCCGGTGTTCCGGTCCCAGACCACCGCGGTCTCGCGCTGGTTGGTGATGCCGAGCGCGGCGATGTCGTCCTTGCTGGCGCCGGCCTTCTCCATGGCCTCGTCGATCACCTCCTGGCAGCGGTCCCAGATCTCCTTGGGGTCGTGCTCGACCCAACCCGGCTTGGGATAGATCTGCTCGTGCTCCTTCTGCGAGACGGCTTCGACCTGGCCTTCGTGGTTGAAGACCATCGCCCGCGAGCTGGTGGTCCCCTGGTCGAGTGCAATTGCGTATTTCGCCATGCCTGTTCTCCTTTCAGCCCGCCAGCGCCTCGGCGGCAGTCTTGAAGAGGTAGTAGGTGGAGGTCGCGCCTGGGTCCTGGTGATCCTTCGACCGCTCGCCCAGGTAGCTGGCGCGCCCCTTGCGCGCGATGAGCGGCGTCGTTGCCTTCATGCCTTCCTCGGCCGCCTGCACGGCGCCGTTCAGACCGTCGTTGAGGTCAGACGCGGCTTCGAGCGCCTCCACCGCCGGGATCAGCGCGTCGACCATCGTCTTGTCGCCCGGCTGCGCCTTGCCCCGGGCCTGTACACCTTCGAGGCCCTTGCGCCAGGCCGCGGCATAGGTTTTGACGTCGACCTGGGCGTTGCCCGCGAGCGCGCCGCCCATCTGCAGGAACAGCGTGCCGTACAGCGGCCCGGCCGCCCCGCCCACGCTCGAGACGAGCGCCATCGCGACCGTCTTGAGGACCGCGCCGGGATCGGCCTGCTCGGCGCCGTCGAGCTTCTGAAGCGCCTTGGTCATCCCCCGGTTCATGTTGGTGCCGTGATCGCCGTCACCGATCGCGGTGTCGAGCGCAACCAGTTCAGCGCGATGCTCAGCCATCTCGCCGGCAAAGCGCCTCATCCAGTCCACCGTGGCGTCGCGTGTGACCGGCACGTCTGTGTTACGCGCCCCAACGGAGAGCAGGTGTGTTCACCGGGGCGTCCCAGTAGCGGAGCATCTCGTCGTCGAGCTTGAGCAGCGTGATCGAGCAGCCCTGCATCTCCAGCGAGGTGATGAAGTTGCCGATCAGGTTGCGCTCGATGGTCAGCCCGTGTTCTTGGGCGATCTTGGCCACCTCGCCGTACATGAGGTAGAGCTCGATCAGCGGTGTGCCACCCATGCCGTTGACGAAGGCCAGGACGCGATCGCCCGAGTTGAACGGGAGATCCTCGAGGATCGGCGTCATCAGGCGCTCGGCGATCTGGGAGGCCGGACCGATCTTCTCGCGGAAGCGACCCGGCTCGCCGTGGATGCCGATGCCGATCTCGACCTCGTCGTCGCCGAGCTCGAAGCTGGGGTTGCCGGAGCCGGGGGTGATGCACGGGGTGAGCGCCATGCCCATCGATCGGCCGCCCGAGTTGACCCGCCGCCCGAGGTCAGCGACCTCCCCCAGCGACTTGTGGTCCTCGGCAGCGCCACCGCAGATCTTCTCGACCAGAACGGTGACTCCGACGCCGCGCCGGCCGGCGGTGTACAGGGAGTCCTCGACCGCGACGTCGTCGTTGGTGAGCACGGTCTCGACCTGGATGTCCTCGCTCCGGCCCAGTTCGGCCGCCATGTCGAAGTTCATGACATCGCCCGTGTAGTTCTTGACGATGTGCACCACGCCGGCGCCGCCGTTCACCGCCTTGGTGGCCTCGATCATCTGGTCGGGCGTCGGTGAGGTGAACACCTCACCTGGGCACGCGGCGTCGAGCATGCCGGGGCCAACGTAGCCACCGTGCATCGGCTCGTGACCCGAGCCCCCTCCTGAGATGATTCCCACTTTGCCCTGGACCGGCGCGTCCAGGCGCACGACGTACGCCGGGTCGTAGGAGACCCGCACGCGGTCAGCGTGCGCGGTTTCGACGCCACGAAGCGCGTCCTGCAGGACCGCGTCGGGCGCATTGATGAGCTTCTTCATGCCCCTTCCTTACTAAGCCAGGATGGACGAACAGGGGTGAAGAAGTGACCCACGCACGTGGGTGCCCACCGGCGCAGCGCCGTGCGGCGACTCAGCACGGATAATGCCCAGCAAGCACCCTCCTTCTGGACCTAACGCTCTCCACCCACGAGCCTCGGTTGCGACAATAACGGAAAGGGTGCGACAATGTCAAACATCGTTCGAACCCGAGGGCTGGGCAAAGACATCGGGTTTGCTGGGCGCTGCGTAGTGGTCACTTAAGTGCCGGGACGCATCCAATCCATCGAACGCGCAGCCGCCATCCTGCGGCTGCTTTCGGGCCGTTCGCGCCGGCTGGGCGTAGCCGAGCTGGCCGGTGAGCTGCGCCTGCCCAAGGGCACGGTGTATGGGATCCTGCGCACGCTGCAGGCCGTGGGGTTCGTCGAGCAGGACCGCGACTCCGGCAAGTACCAGCTCGGGCCGGCCCTGCTGCACATGGGCTCGAGCTACCTCGACGGCAACGAGCTGCGCACGCGCGCGTTGAACTGGGCCGACGGCCTGGCCACCCGCAGCGGCGAGAGCGTGCGGATCGGGACCCTGCACGAGAACCAGGTGCTGATCGTCCACCACGTGTTCCGCCCCGACGACACCCATCAGGCGCTCGACGTGGGCAGCCTGCTGCCGATCCATGCCACAGCGCTGGGCAAGGCGCTGCTCGCCCACCACGATTACCTGGCCGCCGAGCTCACGCCCGGTTCGCTGCCCGGCTACACCCCGGCCACCGTGACCGACGTATATCGCTTCCGCCAGGAGCTCGAGGCCATCGCCCAGCGCGGCTGGGCGGTCGAGGTCGGAGAGCTGTTCCACGGCTCCGCCTCGATCGCGGCGCCGATCGAGGACCGCCGGCGAGTCACCGTGGGCTCGATGGGGATCGCCGGCCCGATCGAGCGCCTGTGCGAAGGGCGCCAGCCGAAGGCCGAGTTCGTCGACTACGTGATGGAAGCCGCGCGAGCCGTCTCGCGCGAGCTCGGGGCGATCCCGTGGTGAGCGCGTGCGGCTCGCGTTGCCTGCCGAGTGACCGACCTGCATAGACTCTCGGCTGGCGAACTAATGAATGGCCGATATGTAGCCTCGATCGACCAGGGGACCGCGTCGTCGAGGTGCTTCGTCTTCGATGACCGGGCGCGGGTCGTGTCGGTCGCGCAGCACGAGCACCGTCAGCACTTCCCGCGGCCCGGCTGGGTTGAGCACGATCCGGAGGAGATCTTGCGGAATGTGCTGCTCGTGGTGCGGGTGGCACTCGACAAGGCGGACCTCTCGCCCTCGGATCTGTGCGCCCTGGGTATCGCGAACCAGCGCGAGACCACCGTGCTGTGGGACCGGCGGACCGGAGCGCCCGTCCACAACGCGATCAACTGGCAGGACACCCGGACCGACCGGCTGTGCCGGGAGATCGTCCGCGAGCACGGGCAGGAGATGTTTCGGGAGAAGACCGGCCTGCCGGTCAGCACCTACTTCTCGGGCCCGAAGATCCGCTGGCTGCTCGAGCACATCCCCGGGCTGCGCGAGCGAGCCGAGGCCGGCGAGGTGCTGTTCGGGACGATCGACTCCTGGTTGATCTGGAACCTGTCCGGGCGCCACGTGACCGACGTGACCAACGCGAGCCGGACCCTGCTGATGAACCTCCACACGCTGGACTGGGATCCCGAGCTGCTCGACGCGATCGGGGTGCCGGCCGCGATGCTCCCGCAGATCCGCGCCTCCTCGGAGCTCTACGGCGAGGCCGGGCCCCCGCTGGCCGGAGTCCCGGTCGCCTCGGCCCTGGGCGACCAGCACGCGGCGCTGGTCGGCCAGACCTGCTTCAACCCGGGCGACGCCAAGTGCACGTTCGGGACCGGCAGCTTCTTCGTGCTGAATACCGGCGCCCGTCCGGTCACCTCCGAGCGCGGCCTGCTCACCACGCTGGCCTACAAGCTCGGCGCGGCCGAGCCGGCCTACGCCCTGGAGGGCTCGATCGCGGTCACCGGCGCGCTCGTGCAGTGGTTCCGCGACAACCTGGGCCTGATCGGGTCAGCGCCCGAGATCGAGACGCTGGCTCTGACCGTCGAGGACAACGGCGGCTGCTATTTCGTGCCGGCCTTCTCCGGGCTGTTCGCGCCCCACTGGCGCAGCGACGCGCGCGGCGTGATCGCCGGCTTGACCGGCTACATCAACAAGGGTCACCTGGCGCGGGCGGTGCTCGAGGCGACCGCGTGGCAGACCCGTGAGGTGATGGAGGCGATGAACGCCGACTACGGCGACTCACTGTCGGCGTTGAGGGTCGACGGCGGCATGACCGCGAACAACCTGCTGATGCAGTTCTTGGCCGACGTGCTCGACGTACCGGTCATGCGTCCGATCGTGGCCGAGACCGTGTCACTCGGGGCGGCTTACACCGCCGGCCTGGCGGTTGGCTTCTGGCAGGACATCGAGGTTCTGCGCAAGAACTGGCACCGAGCCGCCGAGTGGCTACCGAGCATGGACGCGGCCGCGCGCGCGAAGGATTACCGCATGTGGAAGAAGGCGGTGGCGCGGGCGGTCGACTGGGTCGACGACGACGAGTGAGGATTGTTGGCCGGGGGGCGGGGCGGCGCGCGGTCTGGCGGGGCGGTGCGGCGGCCGGTCTGGCGGGGCGGTGCGGCTCGGCGGGCGGTGCGGTGCGGCGCGGCGGGCGGTGCGGCGCGGGCGCGTGCGGGCGGTGCGGCGCGGGCGCGGCGGGCGGTGCGGCGCGGGCGCGGCGGGCGGTGCGGCGCGGGCGCGGCGGGCGGTGCGGCGCGGGCGCGGCGCTCTCCGTGTCGCGGCCGATTCCGTCCGCAACTAAAACAGTCACTCGAGCGCCCGCCGGCGCCCGATGGCAGAACGCTCGCGCTATACGCGAGTGAACCGCCATTCACCTCCCCGGGGAGGGCCGAGTGGCAGATGGCTCGCGCACGCGAACGCGCGACGGCACAGACTGCGACGGCACTCACACGGCGACGGCACAGACACGGCGACGGCACAGACACGGCGACGGCACAGACACGGCGACGGCACTAACACGGCGACGGCACTAACACGGCGACGGCACTACACCGCGGCCGCAAACACGGCGACGGCGGCACCCCGAGCGAGTGCCGCCGCCTCCGTTGACTGTCGTCGCCCCCGGTGTTACTGCAGCGTCGGCCGGTCCTGAACCGTCTCGCCCTCGGCGTACACGCCGGGCTCCGGTGGCTTGCGCGCCTTGAGGATGTCCTGGATGAACACGTCGTAGACGACGCATGACAGCGCCGCCCCGATCAGAGGCCCGACTATCGGTATCCAGAAGTAGCCGCTGATGTTGGCGTAGTTACCCGGGAACGCGACCGACTTCCAGCCGGCGATCCACGCGAAGATGCGCGGGCCGAAGTCGCGGGCCGGGTTGATCGCATATCCGGCGTTGGCACCGAACGAGATGCCGACCGCCATCACGATCATGCCCACGATCCACGGTGTCATGTTGGCCCCGACCGGCAGGTTGTACTCGTCGGTCACCGCCCACACGAACAGGGCGAGGAAGAACGTACCCACAATCTGGTCGATTTAACGGTCCTAACACGTTGTGGAAATACGGTGCTGGGAACGTGGCAAACGTGCTGTAAGTGCCAAGAGAAGCCGGCGTCCCCTTTACGATGTGGTTGACCTCGTTGTAATGGTTGATCGCGTTGTTGTAGACCAGGAACACCAGCGCGGCCCCGAGGAACGCTCCCAGCACCTGGGCGATCCAGTAACCAGGCACCTTGCTCCACGGGAGTTGCCTGCGGATCGCCGCGCCCAGCGTGATCGCCGGGTTGATGTGCGCGCCGGTCACGCCACCCACGGTGTAGATGGCGAACACCACCGCTAGTGCCCATCCCCAGGTGATCAGCAGCCAGTCACCGGACGAATTGAAGGGCGCGGTGATATTCCCGGCCGCTGTTCGCCCAGTCCCGATCAGGGCCCACAGCATGGCCACCACCCCGTCGCCGAAGCAGATCAGGATGAAGGTTCCGAAGAACTCGGCCCAATACTCTCCGATTACGCCCTGCCGCCAGCGAAGCGGCAACGGCCGGACCGCTCTTGACTCAGCTACGGTTGCCACACAACCTCCTCCTCTGAGACGTTGGGTTCAGGAATGCGCATCCCACGCTCGCGCAGCCGCCGACACGCCCACTCGAGGACGGCTCCAGCACCGCGTCCGGCGCGAGGGGTCGTGAGACCAACCATCCAGGCTCGACTCCAGTCCTGCCTGAGTTCACTGGACACCACCCTCACTCCTCGGCCCGATTGGGCGCCGCGGCGACCCACTCGCGCTCCGCGGCTGGCCGAGATTACCAGCGTTCGTGCGACAATGTCAAACGGCGTTTCGAAATAACGGTGCATTGAGCAGCACCCCGCGCGCCGGCTTTAAATCAGGCGAATTAGTTGCGAGTGCCGGCGGTCGAGCGCCTGCGGTAAGGCGAACGGTAAGGGCTGGCCGAACCGTTTTGGAAGAAGTTCCGCACGGACTCCATGACCTCGTCGGCATCCCCGCCGGCGACGATCGGGTCGCCGAACGACACCTCGATGCGGTGACGCCGCGACATCGGCCGATCGGGACGGCGCCGGGGCCAGAACCGGCCGGGCGGCATCGCCTCCGCGGTGCCCGTGACCCGGATCGGCACGATCGTCAGGTTGTGGCTGGCGGCCAGCACCGCGGCGCCCCGGCGCAGCTGGCCGGAGACGCCCTCGCGCGCGCGGCGTGTCCCCTCGGGATAGAGCAGCAGGTTCCAGCCCTGATCCAGCAGATTGTCGAGGTGGCTGCTGTTCTTGGACGCGCCAGCGCCGCGGTGGCGCTCGATGGGAACGGTGTTGAAGATCAGCGAGACGAGCGAGGCCACCACGCGGTTGCGGTAGAAGTAGTCGGCCGCCGCCGCCACCACGGTCCGCTTGCGCAGCCGGCGGGGCAGAGCCGACAGGATCACCGGCGTGTCGAGATGGCTGGCATGGTTGGCGACCAGGATCACCGGGCCGCGCAGGCCATCGAGCCGCTCCCGGCCGGTCGCCCGGCGCGCCGCGTAGTAGTCCATGATCGGGTCGAGCACGAGCCGCAGGAAGCTCTCGCGCACCACCCCGGCCGGCCAGGACCGCGCCCACGGGATGTCCAGCTGCCCCGCCGCCTTGCGAAGCTCACGGCCGCGCGCCGGAGCCGCGCGCGCCACATCGAGTCCGCGCGCCGGGGCGGATCGCGCGACGTCGAGGACGCGGCGAGGACGGGAGCGCTCACGGCGGAACTGCATCACCGGGGGTGGTACCCCCTCCTGTGACATTCGTTACACGACCGTCGATGTGGTGCGTTTTGGGGCTTCTATCAGGGCAGATGCGCTCTGGCGCGGGCGCCCCGAGCCGCGCTCGATCCGGGCGCCCGGCATCTACGATTAGCCGCTCCGTGAGGCCCCGCACCTTCACCCAGGACCCCTTCCGGCCCGCCTCAGAGGTCACCGAAGACCTGCGTGCCCATCCCGTGGTTCAGACGCTCCTACGCCGGCGCGAAGAGGGCTCGCGGCCCGGCGAACGGACCGACGGGCGGCGGGTGGCGCTGGTCATCGAGGGCGGCGGCATGCGCGGCGTGGTCTCAGCCGGGATGACCGCCGCGATCGAGCAGCTCGGCCTGCGCGACGCCTTCGACGAGGTGCACGGCGCCTCGGCCGGCGCCTTCAACGCGGCCTTCCTGCTGGCCGGTCAGGCCGCCTACCTGGCCACCCTGTACCAGTACGGGTTCGGCGATCCGAAGTTCGTCAGCGTGGTGCGAGCCATGCGCGGCGGCCCCGCCTTCGACATGGATCACGTGATCAACCACGTGTGGACGCGCCAGCGGCCGCTTCGCTTCGAGGCCGTCCTGGCCAGCGGAATCGACCTGCACTGCACGGCGACCGACGCTGAGGAGGCGGCGATCGTCGATCTGGCGGAACTGGACAGCCAGGAGGAGATCCGTTGCGCGCTGCGAGCCTCGGGGCGGCTCCCGTGGCTGGCCGGCGGGCCGGTCAGCTTCCGCGGCCGGCGGCTGCTCGATGCCACCCTGGCCGAGGCCATCCCGGTGCAGGTGGCCCGGAGGACGGCCACCGATCTGCTGATCCTCCAGACCCGCCCGCACGGCATGGCGCACACGCCGCTCTCGCCCCTGGTGGCCCGGCTCACCGATCGCTATCTCCGGGCGATCAACCCGGCGCTGATCGAGCTTCGCCGGACGCGCTCCCTTCGCTACGACGCGCTCACCGCCGAGCTGACCGCCCAGGCGGCCGACCCGCAGCACGCCCCGGCCACCTGCGTGATCCACCCGCCGGCGGGCGGCGTGGTGGTCGGCCAGCTCGAGAACCGCGCCTCGGTCCTGCAGACGGCAGCGAGCGAGGGGATGCGCGCGGCCTGGATGGCCCTCGAGGGCGAGGACCCGGAGCTGATCGGGACGCTGACCGCGTATCCGCGGCGCGACGACGCTACACCTGCGCCGGCTCGCGCTCGAGCTCCTCGTCGCCTCCGAGTGCAGCACTCGACTCCGCACGAGCCGAAGAGCCCTCGATATTGATGTGAGGCAGCCGGTCGTCGAGCCAGCGCGGCAGCCGCCAGGTGGCGGGGCCGAGCAGCTCGAGCACCGCCGGCAACATCACGCAGCGCACGACGATCGCGTCGAGCAGGACCGCTACGGCCAGCCCGAAGCCGAACTCCCTGATCACCCGCTCGTTGCCGAACATGAACGACAGGAACACACAGATCATGATCGCCGCGGCCGCACTGATCACCCGGCCGGTGAAGGCGATCCCGTCGGCGACCGCGGACGAGGCGTCGCGCCTGCGCACCCACTCCTCGCGCACGCGTGCAACCAGGAAGACCTCGTAGTCCATCGACAGGCCGAACACCACGGCGAACATCAGCACAGGGATCCACGGCTCGATCGGTCCCTTCTCAACGCCGAGGATGCTGCCGCCCCAGCCATTCTGAAACACGGCCACGGTGACTCCCAGTGCGCCGCCGATGCTGAGCAGGTTCATCAGGGCCGCCTGGATCGGGATGACCAGTGAGCGGAACATCACGAACAGGAGCAGCGCCGAGAGGATCACAACGATCCCGATGAACAGCGGCAGCTTGCTCGCGAGCACGTGGGCGAAGTCGATCGCGCCCGCGGTGAAGCCGCCGACGAACACCCTCACGCCGGTGCGCTGCTCGACCGGTGGCAGCACCGATTGGCGCAGATGATTGACCAGCGTGGTGGTGGCGGCGGCCTGGGGAGCCGAGGTCGGGTAGGCCTCGAACACCGCGACCGTGCCGCCGGGCGAGAGCCGCGGCGGCGTGACCGCGACCACGCCGGGCGTGCTGTCCACGGCCCCCCGCACAGCCGGCAACGCGGCGTCCGCCTGAGCGGTGTCGCGCACCTCGGCCACGAGCAGCAGGGGCCCGTTGAAACCGGGACCGAATCCCTTGGCCAGCATGTCGTAGGCATGGCGGGTACTCGTGCTGGCCGGGTCGTTGCCGGCGTCGCTAGGGTCCAGGCGCAGCGCGAACACCGGCAACAGCAGCACGATCATCAGGCCCAGCGAGATGACGGCCAGTGGCCAGGGACGGGCCTGCACGGTGCGGCTCCACTGGCGCCAGCGCGAGCGCGACTGCGCCGCGACCGGATCCGGATGCCCGTCCATGTCCGGCGTGGCACGCCGGCGCCCGAACCGCCGCCGCTTCGCGCCCGGACTCGGCACGATGCGGTGACCGAATTTCGACAGCATGGCGGGGAGCACGGTCAGCGAGGCGAGCAGCGTGAGCAGCACGGCGAATACCGAGGCAATGGCCAGGCCGTACATGAAGCTCACGCCGGTGGCGAACATGCCGAGCAGCGCGATCACCACCGTGGTGCCGGCGAGCAGGATCGCTCGGCCCGAGGTGTCCATCGCCTCGATCAGCGCGCGCTCGACATCGCCGAACGCCAGATAGTTCTCCCTGAAGCGGGTGACGATGAACAGGGCGTAGTCGATGCCCACGCCGAGACCGATCATCAACGCGAGCTCCGGGGCGACGTTGGACATGCTGGTGATGTGGGTGGCCAGCCCGATCAGCGCCACCGCCGTGATCAGCCCGAAGCCCGCGGTGACCAACGGCATACCGGCGGCGATGAGCGAGCCAAAGGTCATGAGCAGGATCACCATGGCGGCGACCACCCCGATCTCGGTGGCCGGCCCGACGCTGAAGCCCTCGGCGGCCGAGATCACCTGACCGCCCGCAGCCACGGTGAGGCCCGGGACGTCGACGGCCTTCACCTGGTTCAGCACCGACGTGCCTGTGCTGTTCGGCAGGTTCTGGGCCCGCTTGTCGTAGTTGATCGTGGCGAACGCCGTCGTGCCGTCGTGCGAGACCTCGACTCCGCCATGCGCGCCGTACGGGCTGAGCACGCTGACCACATGCGGATCGCGGCTCACCTCGGCGAGCAGCTTGGTGATCGCCGTGCGCACCTCCGGCGACTCGACCGTACCGTTCGTCACCCGGAATACGATGGTGTCGACGTCACCGCTCTGGGCCGGGAACTCGCGCTGGAGCAGGTCGACCGCGCGCTGGGCATCGGTGCCCGGCAGGGAGAAGTTTGTGGCGTAGTTGCGCCCGGCTGCGGTGGCGATGACCGTGGCGATGATCGCGACCGCCAGCCAAACGATGAACACGCGACGGCGATGGGCAATACACCAGCGTGTGACGTTCAGCACTATTTGACTCCTGGTCCAGTAGGGCAGCGGTCACCTGCGCCCTGCGCCCGCGGAGTGACCCTTCGTACTAACTGTGTAGCACGGACGCGCCGTCGGCTTGTGATCTTCCCGACTCTGCAGCGGATGCGCCGTCGACTCCGGCCAGAGAGGCGAGGCTGTTGGCCGCGTCGACGATCTCGTCCAGCTCGTCGAGGAGTCCGACATCGTCCGGTGCCGAGCGGGCAAAGGCCGTATAACGGGCGCGCAGGTCGGGGAGCGCGGGCAGCGAAGGTGACTCGTCCGGGCGCTCACGGAGAGCCGCCTCGACGCCCGAGAGCAGCGACGACAGCGCGTCGCACAGCGGCGCGAGCGCTGGGAGCGGCTGACGGAGGCTGTGTTCGTCCTCGACGTCGAGGCGCAGCACGTGACCGGCCTGGACCAACCGGCGCATCGCGGCCAGCAGACCCTGGCTTTGCTCGGCGTCGATCCGCCGCGTGGCCGGCTCCGACAGCGAGCGAGCCACGGTGGCATCGGCGGCGGTTCGAGCCAGCCGGGCCTGTCGGCTGAGGGGCCGCAGCTCGCCCTCCTCGGCTCCTCGCCCGGTGACTAGCCGGGTCAGGATCGCCCGGAGGTAGACGCGCTGGGCGGCCATCAGATCGGCTAGGGCCTGACGTGCCGGGGTCTCGTACCAGGTCGGCCATACGGCGTAGGCGAGCAGGCCGAGCCCGCCGCCGACCAGCGTGTCGATCAGCCGCGCCCAGGCGGTGGCCAGCGTGTCGGGGCTGATCGCGTTCAGCAGGAACACCACGAGGGCGGTGATGAACACGAAGCCGGCTGCGAAGCTGGCCGGGAACACGGCGTAGCCGGCACAGGCCAGCACGCCGACCAGGATGATCGTCACCGCGCCGGCCGGATGAAGCGCGACCGCGATCGCGCCGGCCAGGGCCACGCCGACGCAGGTCCCCAGCGCGCGCTCGGTGCCGCGCGTGAAGGTGGCGCCGAATTCCGGGCGTAGGGTCGTGGCGGCGGCCACCACCATCCAGTAGCCGCGCTGCAGCGGGAGATGGCGCGAGATGAGCTCGGCGGCCAACACGACCACGGCCAGGCGCAGGGCGTGACGTCCGGCTGGCGATTGGAGGCTGACGTTGGCCCGAAGCTGGGCCAGCTCGGCTGCCGTGCGCTCGAGCGGCCGGTGCGTGTGCGCCCGAGGACGGCGCGCGCGCATTCCGCCGCCCTCTCCGGCGCTTACGGCCATCGCGGCGATGGCGCGCAACTGTCCGGCCAGCGCGGCGAGCCGGCGGGCCAGCGCCGGGGCGTCCTCCTCGTGCCCAGCGAGCAGTGCGTCGGCCTGGGCGCTCAGCTGACGCACGAGCGCCGAGAGCTCATCCCGGTCTGAGCGGTTTCCTTCGATTGCGCGGGCGACCAGCTCGAGGACCCGGGCACTCGCGGCGAGCATGCCCTCCGCCACCTCATGGACGGAGTCGGGGCGGCGCATCAGCACGTGGATCGCGCTCAGCTCGATTCGCATCCGGTGGCCCTCGTTGACCAGGCTGCGCAGGGTCATCAGCGCGGGGTCGCCGAACAGGGTGAGCGAGCCGAGCGTGGACTGCGCCTCGTCGAGCGCGGTGCCGACTGGCACCGTCGAGGTCTCCGACGAGGCCGGGGCGAGTCCGGCGAGGACCCGATAGGCGGTGGCGGTGGCCGCGCGCTGCATGCGCAGAGGCGTCGGCCAGCGAACCACGCTCAAGAACAGGACCTGCGCCAGACCACCGCCCAGCACCAATCCGGCCAGTCCGGCCGCGGCGCCGGGCGGCTGGCTGAAGCGGCCGAACACGACGAACGCGATCACGGCCTGGTTGCCCACGACCCCGCCGCGGTTGCCCAGGCCGACCAGCAGACCGCCGGTCAGCGTCCACAGGCACAGCAGCACGAAGTGCAGCCACGGCAGCGAACCGGTCGCCGAGCCCACGAAGGTCGAGAGCGCCATGACCAGTGCATCGACCGCGAGCACCGCGAGCGGAGGCCGTCCGCCCTGCACCCGCCAGGCGATCCCGACGAGCATCGCGCCCGCACCCATCGTCACCCCGGCCACAGCAGACCAGGCGATGGTGCCCAGGGCCAGCACCGCCACCAGGGGAACGGCGGCCAGCAGCCCGGCCGCCGGCGCGACCGCGCGGCGGTCGAACCGGGCAGCCTCGCGCACCGCCTCGGTCAGCGGGCCACGATCCGGCGGTGATGGATCCGGCGGTGGTGGATCCGGCGGCGACTGCTCTCGCGCGCGGGCGGCCGGCAAAAAGAGGCTCCGACGGGCTAGTCGCCCGGGAGCCAACCCGAGCGGTAGGGAACCTCGGTGTCCGGTGGGACTTCGGCGTAGGCCTCGCGCGGCTGGCGCGTCTCGTGCTCCACGCCGGCGGCGTGGCGCACCGCCACCTCGGAGCGTGGGTAGACGACGTCGCCATCGCTCCGCGTCCCGACGGCCAGGAGCGCGCACGGCCCCACGCCGGCGCCGACGAACACGTGCTCGGTCCAAGCCGGGCAGTGGACGAAGTCCCACTGGCGCAGCGGCCGTTCCTCGCCCTCGATCACGAGCAGGCACTCGCCCTGGAGGACCAGGAAGTCCTCTTGCTCGTCCTCGCCGTGGTAGTAGCAGGCGGCCTGCCCGGGGGCCAGGACCCCGATGTTGAAGCCGAGCGTCGAGAAGCGCGCCTCCGAGCCCTCGAAGCGGGTGTAGGCACCGAAATGGCCATCGAGCCACTTGGCATCGCGCGCACCCAGCACGAACCATCCTTCGCTCGCCGGCTCGAGGCCGTGCTCGGTGCGTTTGAACTCTGCCTCGGGGACCACGAGGCCAGCCTAGCGCGGAGGTAAGCTCGGACCGATGAGCTCCAGCGTCCCCGTTGCAGCCGTCGAGGTCTCCGAGCTCGTCAAGCGGTATCCCAAGTCGCCGGTCAATGCGGTCGACGGGATCTCCTTTGCCGTCACGCCCGGCGAGGTGTTCGGACTGCTCGGCCCCAACGGCGCGGGCAAGACGACAACGATCGGGATGCTGACCACACGCGTGCGTCCGACCAGCGGGCGGGGGATGATCGGCGGCGTCGACGTGGCCGTCGACCCGGTACGCGCACGCAGCCTGCTCGCGGTCATTCCGCAGCGCAGCAATCTGGACCGCTCGATCTCGATCCGGCGCAACCTGACCTTCCACGCCGCATACCACGGGGTGCCCGCCGCCGAAGCGACCCGGCGCGCCGACGAGCTGCTCGAGCAGTTCGGGCTGCTCGAGCGAGGCGACGTCAAGCCAGACATGTTCTCGGGCGGCCAGTCGCAGCGGATGATGATCGCCCGCGCGCTGATGCACGAGCCGCAGGTCCTGTTCCTCGACGAGCCGAGCACCGGCCTTGATCCCGCCGCCCGGCTGTTCGTCTGGGACCGGCTGCGCGAGCTCCGTGCTCGCGGGGTCACGCTGATCCTCACCACCCACGACATGCACGAGGCCGCGGTGCTGGCCGATCGCGTGGGCATCATGGACCACGGCAAGGTGCTTGCGCTCGACACCCCGGACGCGCTCATGCGCGGGCTGCCCGGGAGCGCCACCCTGGAGCTGAGCGTACGTGCCGCCGAGAACGGTGGCGGATCGGCAGCGCTCGTGCAGGCGCTCGAGCAGCTCGGTGGCGTCGAGCAGGTAGAGCCGCTCCCCGACACGCCCGGCGACGGACAGCCTGAGAACTGGCGGGTGCGACTGTATGTGACCGGCGAGGCCTCGGAGCTGATCGCGCCCACCGCGACGCTCCTGGCCGACCGCGGCCTGGCGTTATCCGGGGTCGAACTGGGCACGCCCTCCCTTGAGGACGTGTTCATCCACCTGACCGGGCGGACCCTGCGATGAGCGTCGCGGACCCTCCGATGAGCGTCGTGGCGCCCGGCGTCTCGCGGGCGCATCAGGCACGCGCGTTCTCCGCCGTGCTCCGCCGCGACCTGTATGTGACCTGGAAAGAGCTGCCGGTGTTCCTGGCCCAGGTCATCCTGCAGCCGCTGTTCTTGCTGTTCGTCTTCGGCAAGGTGCTCGGCTCGCTGGGATACACACAGCACGGCTACGCGAGCCTACTGTTCCCTGGGCTGCTCGCGCTGACCGCGGTGATCACCGGGATGCAGACGCTGGCCTTCCCGCTGGTGGTGGAGTTCGGCTGGACGCGGGAGATCGAAGACCGCCTGCTCGCCCCGATGTCCACCGCGCTCGTCGCCGCCGAGAAGGTGCTGTTCGCCTCGCTGCGCGCGATGACCGCAACCACGATCATGATCCCGGTCGGGATCCTCGTGCTCGGGTCGATTCCCTGGCGCTGGAGCGGGGTGCCGCTGCTCGTGCTCGCGCTGGTCCTGGGCAGCCTGCTCGGCGCGGGCCTCGGCCTGGTGCTGGGCACGATGGTCGTCCCGCAGCGGATCAACATCGTGTTCTCGCTGGTGTTCACGCCGCTGCTGTTCACCGGCTGCAGCCAGTATCCGTGGCCGTCGCTCTCACGCCTTAGGTGGTTCCAGGTCGTAACCGCGTGCAACCCGATGACCTACGTCAGCGAGTCCATGCGGGCCGCGCTCGTGCCGAGCGTTCCCCACATCGCGGTGTGGGTGTGCATCGCGGTGCTGATCGGCTCGCTCGGTGCCCTGATGGTGATCGGCGTGCGCGGCTTCTACCGGCGCGCGATCGACTGATCCGTTTGGCGTTGCTCCGCGATCCGGCGCATGGGGATTGGCGTCGTGGGTAGGCCCTGAGGGACCATCGCCGGCGAGAGGAGCCGATCCCCGATGAAGGCATGCGTGACCGGAGCGACCGGCTTCGTGGGCGCCCATGTAGTGCGGGCGCTAGCGGAGCGCGGTGACGACGTGCGCGTCATCTACCGCAACCCCGACCGACTCAAGGCACTGAACGGCATCAAATACCGGCGATCCAAGTGCGACGTGCTCGACTTCCGCCCGCTCAAGCGCGCGCTGCGCGACGCCGACGTGCTGTTCCACGTCGCCGGCTACGTCGCCTCGAGCCCGATGGAGCGTGTGTGGCAGCTGAACGCGCAAGGCCCGGAGATCGCGGTGGAGGCGGCCGCGGCCGCCGGCGTCAAGCGGGTGGTGGTTACCTCGACGATCTCGGCCATCGGGCTGGCCAACGGCGACGGGCCGGCAAACGAGGAGACGGGCTACCCCAAGGAGTGGCTGCGCCTGGCCTACCCGGACTCCAAGCACGTCGGCGAGACCGCCGCACTGAACGCCGCCGAACGGCACGACATTGAGGTCGTGGTGGTCAACCCGGCCTACGTGCTCGGCGTCCCGGTCAACCGCGCGCAGCCCGGCGAGACGTCCACCCGCACGATCGGCAACTACCTGCGCGGCCGCCTGCCCGGCGTGCTCGACGCGCCGATGAACTTCGTCGACGTGGAGGACGTCGCGGCCGGGCATCTGCTGGCCGCCGAACAGGGCCGGCCGGGCGAGCGCTACATCCTGGGCGGGGAGAACGTCCCTTGGCACACCTTGATCGATCGCGTCGCGGAGCTGTCCGGGGTGCGCTATCCGATCATGGTGCTGCCGACCGCGATCCGGCGGCTGGCTCAGATCCGCGAGGCGCTCGGCCTGCCCGGCGCCCTGTCGGCCGAGGCGTCGAACCTGATGGGCCAGGACTGGCGCTTCAGCTCCCGCAAGGCCCGCGAGGAGCTCGGCTTTGAGTCCCGGCCGCTCGACGACACGCTGCAGGCGACGATCGACTGGTACCTGGAGCTGATGGAGGCCGGCGTGTTCGCGGACTCGCAGCACTCCGCCCTGTCGCGCTGGGCCGACTCGATGCGGATCGCCTCACGGCTGGGGCTTCTCACGCCGCTCCGGGTCGGGCAGCGGGTGATCGGCCGCCGCATGCTCGCCGGCGGCTAGCCGTTTTTTCCCCCCGGCCGGGCGCGGCTCGGGAAGAAACTAGAACATAGTCATAGTTTCTTCCCAAGCGACCATGTCCACCACCCGCCCCACCCTCCTGCTCAGCATCGACTTCGAGGATTGGCACCAGCTGGTCCGCCGGCGCGTGGGCGTGACGGGCTGGGAGACCGCCGGGCCGGCGCTCGCCCGCCAAACCGAGACGCTGCTCGGGCTGTTCGACGAACTGCGGGCCCGCGCGACCTTCTTCGTGCTGGGCATGGCCGCCCGCGCCCACCCGCAGCTGCTCGCCCCGATCGTCGAGGCCGGCCACGAGATCGCCTGCCATGGCGATGCCCACCGCCTCGTGCACAGCCAGACGCCCGAGGAGTTCGCCGCGGACGTGCGCGCGGCCCGGGCCACGATCGAGGACCTGACCGGACAGACGCCCGTCGGCTACCGGGCGCCGGCCTTCTCCATCACGCGCGCGTCAGAGTGGGCCTATGAGGTCCTGGCCAGCGAGGGCTTCGTCTATGACTCGAGCCAGCACGACTCCCCGATCGCGGGCGATCATCCCACCCGGTTTGCCACCGGCCCTCACCGCCTTCAGACCGGACTGTGGGAGTTCCCCGTGGCGGTGTGGGATACCGGCCGGACCAAGGTCCCGGTGGGCGGCGCCTCGTACTGGCAGGTCCTCCCGAAGCCGTTGGTGCTCACCGGGCTTAAGCGGGCCGGCTCGATGGCCGGTCTGTACCTGCACCCGTACGAGCTCGACCCTCAGCCACTCAGAGCCATGCTTCCCGCGGGCGCCACCCCTTCCCAGCGCGCCCATGCCCGCCTGCGCCAGGCGCAGCGCAACGGCGCCCGCCGGCGTGCCCCTGCGATGCTCAGGGCGATCGCCCGCCGGTTCGAGCTGATCCCGTACGGCGAGGCGCATGCGCGGCTGTCGGGTGAGAACCCGGGTACGTTGCAGCCATGAGCCTGCCGCATGCCCTCGGGATCTTCGGGGCGGGCATCGTCGCCGGCATGATCAACACCGTGGTCGGAAGTGGCACGCTGTTCACCTTCCCGGTGCTGCTGGCCTTTGGGTACGCGCCGGTGACCGCCAACGTGTCAAACACGGTCGGGCTGGTGCCGGGATCCGTGTCGGGTGCGATCGGCTACCGCCGCGAGCTGGCCGGCCAGCGGGACCGAGTGGTGCGCTTCTCGTGTGCCTCCGCGGCCGGGGGCATCGTCGGCGCGATTCTTCTTCTCAGCCTGCCGCCCTCCGCGTTCAAGGACATCGTGCCAGCGTTCATCGTGATCGCGCTCGCGCTGATCGTCCTGCAACCCCGGATCGGCCGCGTGCTCGAGGCGTATCGCGCCCGCCACACCCGCGAACCCGGGCACCTGGGACCCGTGTCCTTCGCCTCGGTGTTCGCGACCGGGATATACGGCGGCTACTTTGGGGCTGCGCAGGGGATCATGCTGCTGGCGATCCTCGGGCTCTCGCTCCCCGACGAGGATCTTCAGCGAATCAACGCAGTCAAAGTGGTGCTGTCGGGCCTGGTCAACCTGATCGCGGGCATTGTGTTCGTGTTCGCCGCGCACATCGCGTGGCTGCCCGCCCTGCTGATCGCGATCGGTTCGACCATCGGCGGCGTGCTCGGCTCGCGCTATGGCCGGCGCCTGCCTCCCACCGCACTGCGCGCGCTGATCGTCGCGGTGGGGATCTTCGCGATCTTCAGGCTGCTCTAGCTACCGGGCGAGTGAACTGCTCGCGGACCCGCTCCACCTCGGCCCAGGCAGCACAGCCCTTAAGGTGGTCGTTGACCAGCCCCATGGCCTGCATGAACGCGTAGACCGTGGTCGGCCCGACAAACCGCCACCCGCGGCGCTTGAGCTCGCGCGCGAGCGCGCGCGACTGCTCGGTGTGGGCCTCGACGGCATCGCGTCGAAGCCCGTGCGTGCGCGGCGCCGGCTCGAACCGCCAGACGAACGCGGCGAGCGACCCGGTCTCAGAAATCAGCTCCACCGCCTGGCCGGCGTTGTTGATCACCGCTTCGATCTTGCCGCGGTGGCGCACGATCGACGCATCGGTCAGCAGCCGTGCCACGTCGTCCTCGCCGAACTGCGCCACGGCATGGAAGTCGAAGCCGGCGAACGCTCGCCGAAACGCCTCGCGCTTGCGCAGGATCGTCAGCCAGGAGAGCCCTGACTGGAAGCCCTCCAGGCTCAGCTTCTCGAACAGCCGCACATCGTCGGCCACCGGAAAGCCCCACTCGCGGTCGTGGTAGTCACGGTACTCGGGCGCCGAGCCGCTCCACCAGCAGCGCGCGACGCCGTCCTCTCCCTCGACGATCCCGTCGGTCATGACCTGGCAGCATGGCAGGCGATGAAGAAGTACTACGACGCCCGCGCTCCCGAGTACGACGAGTGGTATCTCGGGCAGGGGCGCTTCGCCGACCGCGAGCGGCCAGGCTGGGAGCCCGCGGTCCGCGAGCTCGAGCAGGCGGTCGCCTCGCTGGCGCCCGCGACCACGCTTGACGTCGCCTGCGGCACCGGCTTCCTCACGCGCCACCTCCGTGGCCAGGTGACCGGCCTTGACCAGAGCGAGCGGATGCTCGAGATCGCCGGCGCGCGGATGCCGCAGGGCCGCTTCGTGCAGGGGGACGCCACACGGCTCCCGTTCGAGGACGGGTCGTTTCAGCGCGTGTTCACCGGGCACTTCTATGGCCATCTGGAGAACGACGCCCGCGAGACCTTCCGGACCGAGGTGCGCCGCGTGGCGCGCGAGTTGGTGGTCGTCGACTCCGCCGTGCGCCCCGACCACGAGCGCGAGGAGTGGCAGGAGCGCATCCTCAACGACGGCTCGAGCTACGAGGTCTACAAGCGCTACTTCGAGGCCGAGCAGCTCGCGACCGAGCTCGGGAGGGGTCAGGTGCTCCACGCGAGCGACTGGTTCGTGATGGTCCGCGCCCCGGCCTGATTAGCGCGATCGCCTCTTCGAGGCGCTAGCCTCGACCAGCGGTCATGCCTCCGTCCACCAGATTGGCCACGCTGGTCTGCGCGCTCACGGGCGTGATCGCGCTCGTCGGACCGGCCTCCTCGCCGGCGTCCGGGGGGACCACTCGCGTCGGCGCCGCACCGCCGCTTCCCGCGCGCGCCCACATCGCCGGTGGGCTGGCGGGCGACACCCCGATGCATCTGACGATCACACTCCAGCCGCGCGACCCGGCCGCGCTCCGAGCATTCGCCATCGCGGTGTCGACACCGGGCTCCCCCGAGTACCGCCACTACATCACCCCGGCGCAGTTCGCCGCGCGCTTCGGCGCGACCCTCGGCGCGATCAAGGCGGTCGAGACATCGCTGCGGGCCCGTGGCCTGACCCCCGGGTCGCCGAGCCGCAACGCGCTGTCGATCCCGGTGAGTGCCTCCGCAGGTGCCGTGGCGCGGGCATTCGACGTGTCGCTGGCGCACGTGACGCTCCAGAACGGCTCGAGCGCGATCGTCAACCAGCAGGCGCCGGCAATCGACGCCAGCGTGGCGCCTCAAGTTCAGTCGATCCTCGGACTCGACACCACCTCACGGGCCAAGCCCCTCATGGTCCGCGCGCACACGTCCGCGGCCACCTCGCCGGCGCTGCGTCCGCACGTGGTCACCGGTGGTCCTCAGCCGACGTGCTCGAGCGAGGGACAGGAGAGCCAAGGGGGATTCACGGCCGATGGGATCGCCTCGGGCTACGGGTTGTCGGGCCTCTACCAGGCCGGAGACTTCGGCGCGGGCCAGACCATTGCGGTGCTCGAGCTCGAGCCCTTTGACCCGACGGATATCAGCCACTACGAGGGTTGCTACTCGCTGGGCGGCGAACCGCTCAGTTCACAGGTCAACACGATCCCGGTCGACGGCGGAGCGGGCAGCGGCTCGGGCTCGGGCGAGGCGGCACTCGACATCGAGAACCTGATCGGCCTGGCACCGCAGGCGAACGTCGACGTGTACGAGGGGCCCAACTCAGGCTCGGGGCCCTACGACACGTTCAGCGCGATCATCAGCCAGCACCTCGCGCAGGTGGTAACAGCGTCCTGGGGCCAGTGCGAGTTCATCAACGGCTCCAGCGAGGCGGCGGCCGAGAACACGCTGTTCCAGGAGGCGGCCTCTGAGGGCATGTCGATCTTCTCGGCCTCCGGTGACGACGGGTCCGAGGACTGCTTCCCGGCGAATCCGTCCGCCCAGGTCGACGACCCCGCGAGTCAGCCGTTCGTGACCGGTGTCGGCGGCACCTCGGTCTCTGCGCTCGGACCCCGGCCATCCGAGTCCGTGTGGAACGACGGACCGCGGGTCGGCGCGAGCGGCGGCGGCGTCTCGACCTTCTGGAGCATGCCGAGCTACCAGAGCGACGCCCCGGCTTCACTGCACGTGATCAATGCCGGTTCCTCGGGCTCGCCGTGCGCGACCTCTTTGGGAGACTGCCGTGAGGTGCCCGACGTGTCGGCCGACGCGGACCCGGCCACCGGCTACGTGATCTACTTCAACGGGGACGGCGGCGCCGGGCCGACTCAACAGAGCGGCTGGCAGGTCGTCGGCGGGACGAGCGGTGCGGCGCCGACGTGGGCGGCGTTGATCGCGCTGGCCAACGCCTCCTCCGCCTGCCAGGGAACCGTGATCGGCTTCGCCAACCCGGCCCTGTACAGCGCCGCGAGTGGCGCGTACGGCGGGGACTTCAACGACACCACGTCGGGCAACAACGACATGACCGGATCCAACGGTGGGAAGTTCGCGGCCGGGCCCGGCTACGACATGGCTACCGGCCTGGGCTCGCCCAACGGCTCGGCGCTGGCCGGCGGTCTGTGCACCGACGCTGTTTCGCTGGGCAGGCCCGGCGCGCAACGATCGATCGTGCATTCCGCGGTCAGCCTGCAGATCAAGGCCTACGACACGCGCGGCGCCGCGCTGCACTTCAGCGCCTCGGGCCTGCCGGCAGGCCTGTCGATCAACACCTCGAACGGCAAGATCACCGGGCATCCGCGCCGCCTCGGGACTTCGATCGTCACCTTGAGCGCCTCCGATCCGGCCGGCACGACAACCCGCATCTCATTCGCCTGGACAATCCAGACCAAGCCCACGCTGTCGCGGCTGTCGCTTTCTGGCGTGGGGGCGCGACATCCGCGGCTGAGCCTCATGGTCGCGCAGGGTCGTGATGCGCCCAAGCTGAAGACCATCACCGTCTCCCTACCGCGCGGTCTGAGCTTCACCCGCGCGCGAACCCTGGTCACCGTCACCGGCCGCGCCAACCGTCACATCAGATACACCGTGGCCCTCAAGCACGGCGCGCTCGTGTTCACGGTCCGGCTCCCGGCCGAGCAGCTCCACGTGACGATCGCCGATCCGCGGCTCGCGGCCAGTGGCGGCTTGGAGACCGCGGCGGCCGGCCACCGCGCCGGACGGGTCGTGATCACGGTGCGGACGACCGACGTGCGGAAGCTCACCACCCGGGTCACCGGCAAGGTCAAGCCCAGCTAGCCCGTCCCCCTTCCCTCTATACATATAGATCTATATGTATATGCTGTCTGCGGTGTGGCGCTCGGCCACCTCGCCGAGGATCTCGATCATGGTGCCGGCAGCCGGCGCAGGCTCGGCCGCGGCCAGCGTGGCCGCCACCACCCGGCGCGAGGGCGGCTTGGGCGCGAGCGAGCGCACGACGATGCCCGGGTGCACGTGGGTCAGGGCCAGTCGCGGGATCAGCGCCACCCCCACCCCGGCCGCGACCAGGCCCTGCACGGTCTCGTAGTCGTCTGATTCGAAGGTCACCCGCGGCTCGAACCCCGCGGCCAGGCACGAGCGCACCACGTGACGCGCACACGGGCTGGGCGCGGAGGTCTGCACCCAGTCCTCCTCGCGCAGGTCGGCCAGGGTGAGCGCCCGCTTGCCGGCCAGCGCGTGCTCGGCCGGCAGGGCGACCAGCATCGGATCCTCGAGCAGCGGCGCGGTGCGCAGCCGCGCCCCGTGTCGCTCGCGGACGCCGGGAAACTCGAACAGCAGCGCGAGGTCGAACTCGCCGGCGCGCAGGCGCGGCGCGATCTCCTCGGGCTCGCCCTCGGCTAGCGTGAGCGCCACCTCGGGATGCCGCGCACGAAAGCGCGCGATGGCCAGCGGCATCAGCGTGGCCCCGGCCGAGGGGAACGAGGCCA
Organism: uncultured Solirubrobacterales bacterium; assembly: GCA_963764545.1. Classification (GTDB taxonomy): domain Bacteria; phylum Actinomycetota; class Thermoleophilia; order Solirubrobacterales; family Solirubrobacteraceae; genus Palsa-465. The sequence continues at coordinate 347,559 of CAVXSX010000001.1, forward strand.
TGCGCAGCCGTCCGGCCCGAATGCCGAGCACCGCGGCGAGCTGTGTCTCGGCGGCCTCGATCCGGGCGAAGATCGCCTCGGCGTCCTCGACCAGACTGGCCCCGGCCGCGGTCGGCCGGACACCGCTGCGATCGCGCACGATGAGGGTGGCTCCGGTCTCCGTCTCGAGGCGGGCGATCGCCTGGGAGACCGCCGACTGGGTGTAGGACAGCGACTCAGCCGCGGCCGAGAACGACCCCCGCCGCGCGACCTCGCACAGCACCCTGAGACGCCCGACGTGCAGCATTAGCGGAGCTTATCAACGCCATGATCAACTTCATTAGCGCTGATAGTAGGTAGATGCCATCCTCGCGCCGAACAGGAAGGTTCAAACCACCGAACCCCCGAACCCCCGAACCCCCGAGGACTGGAGGCCCCCATGGCACCCAGAGCGATCATCTCCTACGACGACACGGCGGGCGACCACGACGCCCTGATGCTCGGCCGCACCCTGGCCGACGCCGGCGCAGTTCTCACGGTGGCCTACGTGCGCCACAGCACGCGGAGTGACAGCTCGCGCGAGCGGCTCGAGGAGGACGACGCACGCGCGCTGCTCGATCGCGGCGCCCAGCGGCTCGGGAGTCTCGACGTCGAGACCCGGGTCGTCGTCAGCCCATCCACGCCAGAGGGGCTGCTCCGCCTCGCCCACGAGGAGGACGCCGACATCATCGTGTTCGGCTCCGACTACCGGACCCCGCCCGGCCGCGTCGCGCCGCAGCACTCCACCCAGCGCCTGCTCGAGTCGAGCCCGGCCGCGGTCGCGATCGCGCCGGCTGACTACCTGGAGTCCCGCATACATCGGATTGGCGTGCTCGCGGTTGCCGGCGACGACTCGACGATCGCCACCGCCCGCTCGCTGGCCGACAGCTTCGGCGCGACGCTCGCGCGCGATGAGCGCCAGGTCGATCTGCTCGTGGTCGGCTCGCGATTCGAGGCGCCGTTCGGCCAGGTCATGCTCAGCGCCCAGGCTCAGAACCAGATCGAAGGCGCGCGCTGCCCGGTGCTCGTGGTGCCGCGCGGGGTGACGATCGAGTTCCCGGCCGTGCTGGCACACGCGGCGTAGGTTTTGGGCCGCGCCTGCGGCGCGTCGTCCCTGGGGCCGTTCCGCCGGGCATCCCTGCCCGGCGGGCGAGGCGCCACGAGCTGGCGACCCGGATAGCACGTCACGCCGGCCCTGACCCCGAAACCGTGACGCATTAGCCGCCTCCCAGACGGTTAACGCGTCACGCTCCGCGGGGAGCGCGGCGCGTGACGCGTTATCCGCGTCCACACCTACGGCAGGATCAGGTGCGAATCTCCGAACTCGTGCCACAGATACCCGGCGTCGAGCGCCGCGGCGTATGACGCCTCGAGTAGCTCGGATCCGGCGACCGCCTCGAGCATCATGAGGTGCGAGGCCTCTGGCTCGTGCCAGCCGGTGATCATGCCGTCCACCGAGCGCACGCCGCACTCCGGCGTGATCACGAGGCCGGTCCACCCCGAGCGCGCGCAGGCGCAGTCCTGGGCGCCGGCCGAGGACTCGAGCGCGCGGACCACGGTGGTCCCGACCGCGATGATCCGTCCGCCGCGGCGGCGCGCGGCGGAGATCTCCGCGGCCGTGCGCGCCGGCACCTCGAACCACTCCGGGAAGGGCGGCTCGTGGCTCTCGGGCGATGACACGCCCGTGTGCAGGGTGATCGGCAGCACGGTCACCTCGCGGGCAACCAGGCGCGAGATCAGCTCGCGCGTGATCGGCCGCCCGGCGCTCGGCATCTCGGCGCTGCCCGGGCTGGTCGCGTACACGTTCTGGTAGTCCTCGAGCGGCCATGGCCTGCCCACGTGGCCGTAGCGGATCGGCTCGCCGTGACCGTCGAGGTAGTCGTCGACCAGCAGCTCGCAACACACACGGGCCAGCATCAGGCGCTGTCCGGACGCATAGGGCGCGACGAGCTCCAGCGAGGCACCGCCGCGCAGCTCCAGGCGCTCTCCCGCCGGCAGACGGGCCGGCCGGCGCCCGTCCGCGCTGCGGATCTCGACCACGCGCCACTCGTCGTCCAGGTGGGGCGCCCGGGTGGCGAAGTGCACGCGCACCCGGCCGCCCCCGTCGGCGCGGCGGGCCGGGAGCGCGGCCGGGATCGTGGCCGACACGTTGACGACCAGCACATCGCCGGGGTCGAGCAGCTCGGGCAGCTCGTGGAACGCGCGGTGCTCGACCGAGCCGTCGCGCTTGCGGGCGACCAGCAGCCGGACGCCGTCGCGTGCCAGCCCACGAGCCTCGGGCGGCTCGTGCGCCTCGAGGTCCGGCTCGATCTCGAACGCCAGCGCGCTCATGCCACCGCGCTCTCGAGCGGGGCCAGCTCGCGCGCCAGGTAGCGGCCGCTGGGCAGCTCGCCCTCGATCAGCTTGAGCAGCCCGGGGACGCTCGTCTCAGGCGGCGGGCGGTCCGAGATGTCCTCGCCCGGGAAGGCCTCTTGGTGCATCCGGGTGCGCATGTCGCCCGGGTCGACCGAGTAGACCCTGAGCGTGGGGTGCTCCTCGGCGAGGATCGCCGTGAGCTGGTCGAGCGCGGCCTTGGAGGAGCCGTAGCCGCCCCAGCCCCCGTACGGCTCAACCGCTGCGTCGGAGGTGATGTTGACAATCGTGCCGCGGTCGCCCATGCGGGGCAGGACGAGCTGCGAGAGCGCCAGCGGCGCCACGACGTTGACCTGGTAGACCCGCTCGAACGCTTCCAGGGGATAGCGGCCGAGCGGCGGCTGGGGGCTGGGTCCGAGCAGGCTGGCGTTGTTGACCAGGAGGTCGATCTGGTCTCCCGCGGCGTCGATCAGCGCGCCGCGGTGCCAATCGTCGGCGACGTCGCCGGGGAGGGCGAGGACTTCGGTGAGCGCGCCGAGCTCGCGGGCGGCGCGCTCGAGCTCGGCTGCGCCGCGAGCGTCGAGCACCAGCGCCCAGCCGCGCTGCGCCAGGGCACGGGCGAGGGCGAGACCGAGGCCCCGCGATGATCCGGTGATGATGGCAAGAGGCATGCCGGCCACGGTAGGCCGCGAGCGGTCCCGGTTACCAGGCGCAATTGGTCCTAGTCCTTCTGACCTATCGGTCGGTCGCGGGCTGGTGAAAATCGCGATGCCTGGGGGGTCGCCCGCGACGTCGACCCCGTCCTTGGTGCCCGTGTGCCCGAGCCTAGTCTGGCGTGTGGGTCTCCCCGGAGTTCCGGATTGTTGCCACGAGCACGCCTGTCAGATTCGTTAGTACTCAGAGGCCCCTGGGCGACGATCGTGTCGATCGCGTCAGAGGAGGTCAGATGGAGACAGTTGTCGAACGCCCCGCGGCGCTGGACGTCCACAAAGAGCAGGTGACAGCGACGGTGCGTGTGCCGGCGGACGGCGGCGGGCGCGAGCAGCATCTTGCGGAGTTCCCGACCACGGTCGTGGGGCTGTTGACGTTGCGCGACTGGCTCGCCGCGTTTGGCGTGACGCAGGTCACTGCTGCTGAAGGCCAGCTTCGTGCCGCCCAGGCCGATCCGCGCGCTGCGCAACCTCACGCGGTACCGCAAGACCCAGATCCAGGAACGCTCCCGGGAGGCCAACCGGCTGCACAAGGCGCTCGAGGACACCGGCATCAAGCTCGACTGCGTCGCGACCGACATTCTCGGCAAGTCCGGCCGGGCGATGCTCGACGCGCTCGTGGCCGGCACCACCGATCCCGACGTGCTTGCCGACCTCGCCCGCGGGAAGCTGCGCGCCAAGATCCCCGCGCTGCGCGAAGCCTTGGAGGGCCGCTTTGACCATCTGCACGCCGTGTGGATCGGAGCGATCCTCAACCACCTGGACTTCCTCGACGAGCAGATCGCCAGCCTGACCGAAGCGATCGGGGAGCAGATCGCCCCTTTCGAGCAGGCCGTTGAGCTGCTGTGCACGATCCACGGCGTTCAACGGCGCACCGCCGAGGTGATCATCGCCGAGATCGGCATCGACATGAGCGTGTTCCCCACCGCCAAACACCTCGCCAGCTGGGCCGGACAATGCCCCGGCAACGACCAGTCGGCCGGCAAGCGCCGCTCGGGCCGCACCCGCGAGGGCTCCAAGTGGCTGGACTGGGCGCTCGAAGAAGCCGCGCTGGCGGCAACCCGCACCAAAGACGTCTACCTCCAAGCTCAATACCAGCGCCTCCGACCCCGCCGCGGCCACAAGAAAGCCCTCGGCGCCGTCAAACACTCGATCATCTGCGCCTGCTGGCACATGCTCTCAACCGGCGAGCTCTACACCGACCTCGGCGGCGACTACTTTCACAGACGCGACCCCGAACGGACCACCAAACGCCTCGTCGCCCAACTCGAAGCCCTCGGACACCACGTCACCCTCGAAGCCGCCGCCTGACAAGGTCATTTTCCTGTCAGGACCCTGGTACGAGACCACGCTGGACCGCGAGGACGGCGGCCTGGGTGCGGTCGGTCACGCCGAGCTTGGCCAGCACATGGCCCACGTGGGTCTTGACCGTCTTCTCGGAGATCCCCAGCTCGAGCGCGATCCGCTTGTTCGAGCGGCCGCCCGCGATCAGGCCCAGCACCTCACGCTCGCGATCGGTCAGTTGCTCGAACGGAGCGGCCCCGGCCCGGCGGTCATCGTCGGAGAGAGCGTTCACGAGACGCGCCGCTGCGGTCGGATCGATGATCGCCTCGCCCGCGCGGGCCGCGCGCACCGCACGGGCGAGCTCAGCCGGCTGGGAGTTCTTGAGCAGATAGCCGGCCGCACCGGCTTCCAATGCGGGCAGCAGCCGCTCGTCATCCAGGAAGCTCGTGAGCACGATCACCTTGGCCCCGGCGTCCGGCCCGGCCCGGCGGCGCAGCTCGCGCATCGCGCTCACCCCATCGAGCCGCGGCATCACCAGGTCCATGAGGATCACGTCCGGGTCGAGCTCTCCCGCCCGCTCGAGCGCCTCCTGACCGTCGGCCGCCTCGCCGACGATCTCGAAGCCGGGCTGTAGGGACAGGAACGCGCGCAGCCCCTCCCGCACCACCGCGTGGTCGTCGACCAGCAGAATCCGGATCGTGTCGGTCATCGCGAGGTGAGCTCTATCCGCACCGTGGTGCCCTGGCCGGGCGCCGAGTGGATCCGGAGGCGGCCCTGGAGCTCGCGGGCACGTTCCTCCATCGAGGTCAGGCCGAGGTGCCGGGAGCGGATGTCGGGGGCCTGAGGATCGAAGCCGACCCCGTCGTCGGAGACCTCTGCCACGAGCTTGCCGTTCGCGGCACCCAGGTGCACCGTGACGCGGTCGGCGTTCGCGTGGCGCACCGCGTTGTTGATGGCCTCGTGGACGATCCGCAGCAGACCGAGCTCGCGCTCGCCGCCGTCGCTCGAGAAGGCCGGGTCGACATCGAGTCTCGACCTCGATGCCGTGGGTGCGGGCCACCATCTCGACCTCCTTGCGCAGCGTGCCGGCCAGGCCGTCGCGCTCGAGCTCGGGCGGGCGAAGCCCGAGGATCAGCGAGCGCAGCTCCTCGAGGGCCTCGCCGGCGAGCTCGCGCAGCCGCTCGAGCTGGGCCCGCGCGGCGACCAGGTCGCGATCCATCTGGGCGGCGGCCGCCTCGGCGGTCAGCGTCACGCTGAACAGCTTCTGGCTGACCACGTCGTGGAGTTCGAGCGCGAGGCGGTTGCGCTCGGACAGGATCGACAGCTCGCGACTGCGCTCGTACAGCCGGGCGTTGGTGATCGCGATCGAGGCGTGGGCGGCCAGCAGCTCGATCAGCGCCTGATCCTCGTCGTCGAACGCGCCTGAGCCGATCTTCTCGGTCAGGTAGAACGCGCCGATGATCGCGCCGTCGGGCGAGGCGATCGGCACGCCCAGGAACGAGCGCATGTCAGGGTGCTGGCGCGGCCACCAGCCGCGGAACCGCGGATCGTCGTGGATGTCCTTGGTGCGGTACGAGGCCCGTTGCTCGAGCATCGCGCCGAGCATCCCGTGGGTGCGGGGAAGCGGGCCCATCGAGGCGATCAGCTCGTCGCTCATCCCGGTCACCAGGAAGCGGCGAAAGCCGCCCGCCCCGTCCGGAATCCCCAGCGCGGCGAAGCGCGCGCCGACGAGCTCGCGCGCGGAGTCGACGAGCTTCTGAAGCACCTCGTCGACCGATAGGTTGGCGGCCACGGCCAGGACGGCGTCGCTGACCGCCTTGAGCGCCGGGTTCAGTCGCGCCTCGGTCATCTGATTCGGAAGATAGACCGCCGAACGCTAGCCTCGTGCTGGTGCCCCGTCATTGGTTGTGGATGCAGGTCGCGATCGTGCGTGTTCGTGCTGGCCGGGATGGTGATCGCGATCACCAAGCTGGCGTAGGAGCCTGTCCCGGTGTTCCGCTCGATCCTGGTCGGCACCGACGGCTCGGAGACCGCACACGCAGCGCTGGCGCGCGCGATCGAGCTGGCCGCCGGGCTGCGGGCTCGGCTGCACATCGTGATGGCCTATGGGCCGGTGTCCGACGCGCGGCTGCGGGACGAGACGGCGCAGGCGCCCCGGGACGTGCAGCGCGAGGTCAACCCGCACGAGGACGTCGTGGCGCTGCTCGAGCGGGCCCAGGCCGAGGCGGCGTCCGGCGGGGTGACCGATGTCGAGACCTTCGCCCGGGTGGGTGACGCCGCCGACGCGATCGTGGACGTGGCCGAGGAGCAGCACTGCGACCTGATCGTGGTCGGCAACAAGGGAATGACCGGAGCCAAGCGCTTCCTGCTCGGCTCGGTGCCGAACAAGGTCTCCCACCATGCGCCCTGCTCGGTGCTGATCGTGCGGACGACCTAGCGGCCGCGACGCTAGCGCGCGGTGGCCGCCCCGGCGTTGACCAGGCCCCAGCCGTAGTCCGAATTGGGCTGACTGCCGCCCAGCGGCGTGGCGGTCTGCTCGAGCCGGGCCAGGATCCGGTCGGGCGAGGGACGGGGACCGAGCACCCGGCTGGCGATGACCAGCGCGGCCGTGGCCGACACCGCCGGTGCGGCCATCGAGGTCCCGTAGATGCCCGGCAGCCTGAACTGGGCGGGGTTGGCGCCCGGGCTGATCGAGTTGACGTCGCTGAACGTCATCTGGTGAACGAAGGGGAGAAGGCGGAGCGGATGACAGTCGGGGTCGTCCGGCAGGCTGGCGTCGCTTCCGCCGCCCGGGGCGACCAGGTCGAGCTTGGCGCCGACGTTGGAGTAGCCGGCCAGGCATCGGTCGAGGGTGCTCGCGCCGACCGAGACCACGTTCGCCGCGGCCGCCGGGTAGGCGAGCCGGCGCTGGCCGTCGTTTCCGGCGGCCGCCACCACGACAACCCCGTGACGATGGGCGAAGCCGATCGCGCTGATGATGTCGGGGATCTGCGCGGCGGTGATGCTCATGTCGAACTCGAGGCTCAGGTTGATGACCTGGGCGCCGTGAGTGACGGCGTAGCGGATGCCCTTGGCGATCGTGCCCGAGTCGCCGTTACCATCGGCGTCGAGCACGCGGACCGGCATGATCGTGGCCCCGTAGGCCAGGCCGGTCAGGCCGACGCCGTTGTTGGTCGACTCGGCGATCATCCCGGCCACGAACGTGCCGTGTCCCTCCCGGTCGAGCGGATCGGCGTTGCCCGCGACGAAGTCGTAGGGGTCTACGAACCGCGTGCCGGCGAAGTCGGGCGATTCACGGAACCGATCCCAGTTGCGATATGCCACGCCGGTGTCGAGGACCGCGACGGTGACCCCGCTGCCCCCCGGGCGGTGAACTCCGAACATGTGCGCCCACGCCTCCGGCGCATCGACGCCGGCCGCAGCCAGGAAGTTCCATTGGAGCTGCCGCCAGCCCTGATTACGGTTGGTGTCGCCCCGGTCGTCCGGGATCCATGCGCCGGCCTGATGGGCGATGTAGTCGGGTACCGCGTAGAGCACGCCGCGCTGGCGGCGCAGCCGGGCGATGGCCGGCCAGATGCTCCGCCCACGGGGGAGCTTGACGATCCGCATGGCGTCCTGCTCGGCGGCCTGACCTGCTGACGCCGCGCCGGCCGAGTAGCCGACGACGATCTCCCCGGGGACGTAGGCGGCCGAGCGCGCCTGGGCGGCCTTGGCATCGGAGGCGCCGCCCTGGGTGCCGGCGCCGCCAACGGCCAGCGCGGCCGCAAGCGCGGCCGTCAGCGTGAGGATCCGGCGGGTGAGCTTGGACGCAGACAACAGGCGATGGACGTGGGAGGCAGGCCCCACGGACTAAGACAACCGGCGGTCGCCGAAGTTGCCCTTCCGACACGGTAGCGTCGCTCGGGCGTGGGCTCCACCGCTTCCTGCGCAAGAAGACGCGCGCGCCGCATCGCCATCGACGCGGCGCACGCGCCAGGGTTGGTTTGGGTCAGGCGGGCCGGTTGTTATCGAGCTGGGCCAGCGCGCTGCGGGGCGGGGTCTTGAACTCGTAGAACGCGCCGGGACCCTTGCCCTTCTTGCCGAAGCCGACCCCGGCCTTCTCGAGCGCACCGACGATCCCACCGATCGTGCGGATCTTGTAGCCCTCGAAGCCGAGGTTGTTGGGCAGCTTGCCCTGGGCGAAGCGGGCCAGCGCCCGGTGCTCGGCCTCGGTGCCGAGGATCTCGCCTGCATAGCGGGCCAGCGAATCCTTGCCCGCCTTGGCAAACGCGGTGATTGCGATCAGGTAGGCGTTGACGAACTGCGTCTCGGCGTACTCGATCGTCGCGAACACATCGTCGCTGGAGGCGAAGAACTTGTCCGGCGCCCAGAACTTCTTGGTCAACGGCTGAGCGCCGAGCGAGCGCAGCGCCGTGTAGTGGTCGAGCTCGGCGGCGTTGGCCGCCTTGAGGACCGGGACCAGGCTGCTCGGAATCCCGATCTTCGACGCGTTCTCGATCAGCCCGGTGAGGTAGGTCACCGCCAGCGCCTCGGCCGTCACCGCGTCGTTGACGATGCTGGGGATCGTGTTCGACGACGCGAACGCCGCGGGAATCGGGCCCAGCGCGCCGATCGCGCCGGCCGCGACCGTACCGGCTGCCGCCTTGCCCAGCAGTCCTCGCCGGGTGACCGCGGGCATGTCGGAGTCCGCGAGCACGTTGTCGAGGCGCTGCACGTCCTCTGCCTGGAAAACGTCGTTGTCATCCATCAATAGCTTCTCCTTCCGCCGTGGCCGGCGCTGGGGAATCGGTGGTTGGTCTTGTCTGTTCCTTCGGGCCTGGGCGCCGTCCGGATCACTCGCGCTCCGTTGCCTACGGCGAAGGCGCCGCGACGGCCGCCGCGCCCGTGTTGGCGCGCCTGGCGCGACGATCCGCGATCGTGGCGAGCAGGACCCCGGCCTCGAACAGGAGGTACAGGGGGACGGTCTCCAGGAGCATCGTGATCGCGTCGCCGGGCAGTACGGCAGCCACGAGCGCACACGCGCCGACGGCATAGCGGCGGTTCCGCCGCAGCTGCCGCGGCGTGATCACGCCAGCCCGAGTGACCGCGAGGATCCCCACGGGGATCTGGAACAGCAGCCCCATGGCCAACAGCGTGGTCGCGGCGAACTTGTAGTACTGACTCGCCTGCACGAGCACGTTGAACTGGTCACTGTTGAAGTTCTGAAAGAAGCGCAGCGCCGCGGGCAGGACCACGACGTAGCCGAAGGCGACACCGGCGACGAACAGGATCGGGATGGCCGCCAGGAGCGGTCGCAACTGCCGTCGATGTGCCGGCTCTACCGCCGGGATGAGAAACCCGTAGGCCTGGAGGAGCAGGACGGGCAGCGACAGGATCAGGGCGAACAGGAAGGTCACCGTGAGCGTCGTCGTGAATGGCTCGCCGATACCGAGCGTGACCGGACGGTTTCCGGAGGGCGGCGCAGACAGCGCCGCCACATCGCGTCCGAGCCCGGCCTGGGCGCGTGCGAGCGCGGCTGAGACCGCGGGGCTGTGGCGCTCGCTACGGAGCGCGCCGACCACGCTACGGAGCTGCGCGGCGACATCCCTTGCCCCGATCTGGACCCGGTAGGTCGCGCCGAGCGGACCCTTGCCCGCACGGACCTGCTGCTGGGTCTGGTGCGCGAGCGGGCTGTCGATCACGTGCAGCAGGCGATTGTTCTGCCAGAAGCAGAACCCGAACGCCACCGCGAGCGCGAGCAACGACACGATGATCCGCGAGCGCAGCTCGTCGAGATGGCTGACGACACTGAGCTCATCGGCATGTCCGACGGGACGGACGACGTTCGGGATCCGCATGGCGGTGGTTTGACCGTTAGCTCGGTGGCCCGGTTACGCCGCGGAAGCGATCCGGGTGCGCTCGGCATCGCGCTCGCCGTCGCGCTCGGGGGCGTCATTGGTCATCGGGCTGGCCGTGGGCAGCTCCTGCGGGTTGTAGTCGCCGCTGATCGAGTCCTTGAAGCCGCGCAGGCCGGATCCGAGCGAGCGACCCATTTCCGGCAGGCGCTTGGCGCCGAACACGAGCAGCAGGATGACCAGCACGAACGCGATGTGAATTGGGTTGTCAAGTCCCATCGAGGAGGCTCCAATCGGTAGTGGTTCTCGTCGGTACTTCGGGCCGGAGCCCGGATCGGATCACAGCTCGCGCGCGCCGATCACGAAATCGGGGCGACGATCACCGGCGCGTGGGTCGGCTCGCGGCTGCCGCCATCGGGCTCAGGTGTGACCTGGATCTCCCGGACCCCCTGCAGCTGCCCGGGCACCCCGACATTCGCTGCACCCTGCGCCGTAACGCTGAACAACGTCCCGCTCGGCGCGGGTGCGCCGCTAGCCCGCTCGAGCCACACCTCGTAGATGAACCCCAGCGGTGGCGGGCGGAGCTTGCGCACGATCAGTTCGGCATGACCGTCGGCGATCCGCAGCTCGGCCGTTCCCGGCGAGCTCGCCCTCGCGCGGAGCACTCGCTGGCCCCTCGCACCGCCGGACAGAGCCACCGACACGACGATGGCCGCGAGCAGTACGGCCGCGCCGAGTGCGATTGCCGCGCGTGGCAGCCGGAGGTCACGTAGCCGGGGTCCCGGTGTCCGCCTCGAAGCGTGCCCGGCGGAAGCACCCTCGGCGGAAGCGCCCTCGACGGCGACCACGCCGCCCAGCACCCGCCGGCGCAGCTCGGCCGGCGCAGCGAATTGCGGCGCGGTCATCGGCAGCACGTCCGCCACCCGCTGGAAGGCCGCGACCTCCGCCCGACAGATCGCGCACTCCTCGAGGTGCCGGCCGTACTGCTCCGCCGCGCGGTCCTCCAGCGCGCCGAGCGCATAGGCCGCCGCGTCGCGCGTCAGGGCATGGGCTGACTGTTCGTCAGTGCTCACGCGCCGGCTCCGGTGCCGGTTACCGCTTGGGCTCCCGCGTCGCCCAGCGACAGCCGCAGTCGCGTCAGCCCCAATCGCATTCGGCCCTTCACGGTGCCGGCCGGGAGATCGAGCATGTGCGCGATCTCCCGGTGGGTGAAGCCGCCGAAGTACGCGAGCTCGATGACCCGCCGCTGATCGGTCGGTAGTCCCTCGAGCGCGCGCCTGACCTGCCGAGCGTCGTCGCGGCGCTCGACCTCTTGATCCGGCCGATCGGGCGCCGACATCTGCTCGATCGCCTGTTCGTTGCTGACGTCCCGCCCGGCCTTGGCGGTCTCGTGGCGGAACGAGTCGATCGCCTTGTGCTGAACCGTCCCGAGCACCCACGAGCGCACGCTGCCGCGGCTGCGGTCGTAGCGAGCGGCGCCGCGCCACAGCGACAGGAACGCATCCTGGACGATGTCTTCGGCGGGTCCGCGACGACCGCACATCCGGTAGGCGAGCGAGAACGCCGGACCGGCGTGGCGGTCGAAGATCACCTCGAACGCCCGCGCGTCGCCATCGAGCACGTGGTGCATCAGCTCCTCGTCCGCAAGCGCCCAAAGGCGGCCGCCGCGGAGGCTTTGGGCCGATCGGAGCATCAGCCGCGAGCTGTCCAGCCGTCGTCACATGAGGCGCGTCGCATCGGTACAACCAGGACTTCGGGCCGGCACGCGATCCGGATCATCGCGGCCGACGCGGTACCGTCGCTCAGGCGTGAGCTCGCACTTCTTTCCCCGCGAGGAATACTTCATGCGCCTGGCCCTGCGCGAGGCGGCGCGCGCGCTGGAGCACGATGACGTCCCGATCGGCGCCGTCGTCGTGCGCAGCGGCGAAGTCATCGGCGCCGGGCACAACGAGCGCGAGCTGCGGGCGGATCCCACCGGCCACGCCGAGATGATCGCCTTGCGCGAGGCCGCGCGCGCCATCGGCAGCTGGCGGGTACTCGAGTCGGTCATGTACGTGACGCTCGAGCCGTGCGCGATGTGCGCCGGCGCGATCGTCCTGGCCCGCCTGCCGCGGGTCGTGTTCGGCGCCACCGACCCCAAGGCCGGCGCCGCCGGTAGCGTGTTCAACGTGCTGCAGGAGCCGAAGCTCAACCATCGCCCTCAGGTCGAGGGCGGGCTCCTGGCCGAGGACTGCGCGGACCTGCTGCGCGCCTTCTTCGCATCCCGGCGCTGAGCCGGGACAGCCGCTTCGCGCCCCCGGTTCTACTACCTTTAGCCCTGCCCCACCGGAGAGGTGGCAGAGCGGTTGAATGCGCCGGTCTCGAAAACCGGTATGGGCTATCAGTCCATCGGGGGTTCGAATCCCCCCCTCTCCGTTAGCCGTCAGGTCCGGGCATTTCTTCCCCGCGGCTTACCTGAGGATCGCCCGCCGGCAATGGCGTCTCACGCTCCCACTTCTCCGCGACTTCCCCACGGCCGCCCCATTGTCCATCCCGGGTCGGGCACGGCCTAGCCGCTATCACTGCGCCGGGCTTAAGACCGGCGCATCGCGTCATCATTCGACGCGACGACGACGAGATACCCCGTCATTACTGGAAGTTTCCACATGCGGACGATCGCCGGCCAGGCGCGGCGAGGGTGTTGTGGCGGGGCTCACTTCCCACTGCTGCCCACAGCTCCTCCCCGTTCGTACGTACTGGCTCGCCACGCGCACGAACCAGTCCCCAATACCGGCGCACAGCGAGACACGCCCGAGTTGCCCGTCGAAGTTTGCCGCGAGGGATTCCTACGCCTGGCCGAACAAGTTGGCGCGCAGCTCAGCGCCGAAGCACGTGCTGAGACGCCTCTTCACTTCCGCACGGCGGCAGTAGCGCGTGGGCAGCGGGGCGCGCTTCGAGCCGCTGACGTCCTGGTGCGCGCGTCTCCGTTCGTGGAGGAGCACTGGTGAGAGCCGGCGAAGCGCAAGCAGCACCTGGAATGCGCGCGAACCGGAAGACGAGGCCGATCGTGGTCCGGTAGCCCTGACTACGCCGTGTGTCGGCGAACGCCAGCGTTCAGCGGCCGGTTGCCCGGACGCGTTGGTCGGTGCGCGTGCCCTCAAGTCTGGCGGGCGCGCTCGCTACCGATCCTGACTCGCCGCGTTCAGGGAGGCGGCGATGTCTGTGATGAGGATCATCAGGTGTCGCGGGTCGGTTGGCGATGCCTCGAGACCGTGCCGGAGGTAGAACGCCGTGGTGTCCTGATCGATGGCGTGAACGAGCATCGCCCGCACGCCGATTGTTTCCGCTGCGGCCAGCGTGCGCGTCATCGCGTCACCGAGCAACCACGCGCCGAGCCCACGACCAGCCACGGAGAGATCCACCGCAAGCCGAGCCAGGAGCACCACCGGGATCGGATATTGCGGCATCCCCTTGACGATCCTGGCGGTGGCCGCCTCGCGTTCGAGCGCGGCAGCCACCAACGCGTGGTAGCCAACCACGCGCCCCTGGCGTGCGTCGACAACTACGTACGTGCGCGCAGACCCGACGGCCGCGGCCTGACGGGCATACCGCATCAACCAAATGTTCAGCGACGTCTGACCGCAATCGAAGCCTTCGACGACGTGATGCGGCCCGAGCGGCTCGGGCTCGCTGAAGCGCGGCACTACTCGGGGCGCGGACGGCGGAACAGCTCGACCAGTTCGGGGATCTCTCGCGGTGGTCGGTCAAGCGCGGCCGTGAACCTCCGCCACTGAGTCGGCGAGAGCACGAACCGTGTCCGGTCCGCCAGTAGTCGCTCGGCGCGCTCGCGGCCGCTCTCCACCAAGAACTCCGACAGCGACTCGTTCACAGCCGCGGCCGCGCTTCGGAACAGCTCATCGTCACTGGCCGCCACGCGGAGATGCACACGCTGGTCCTTCGTCTCAGCCATCAGAAAGCAGTGTACGCCATCTGTGCGTACAGACCAAGCGCCATCACTTCCCCACGCGCTTCCCCACACAGCCGCTCGCCACCAGATTATCCTGCAAATGCGCGGCTTTCGGATCGCTGAAAACCGGTCTCGAAAACCGGTGTGGGCTATCAGTCCATCGGGGGTCCGAATCCCCCCTCTCCGCTTCGGCCATGCTGGCTTACTGCTCGCCGAGCGCCGCGAGCGCCTGGCCCACGTAACCGATCAGCTCCGGGTCGACCACGCCCTGCGAGGCCGCGCGCGGCCCCTCCTCGCGGTACATGGTGGCCAGTGATTCCCGGATGCCCTCGTCGCCGCCGGTGAACTGCTCGATCAGCCCGCGCCACTGCCGCGCGAGCTCGAGCATGCGCGGGTCGGTCGGCGCGGTGCCGGACGCCCGCTCGGCCGAGACCGCGTCGATCAGCTCGGCCCAGTCTCGCTCGGCCTGGCCGATGCGTTCCGGACCTAGCTCCTGGCGCCGCGCCGCGAGCTGCTCCTGCTGTTCGAGCGTGTAGTACTTGTCAGTCATGGTGGTCTCCTCGATGGCTTGCACGAACTGGTCGAGAGTCGGATCGCGCTGGTGCTCGAGCGCCTCGAGCATCCGGCTGAGCGTCAGCTTCAGCCGGCACTGAGCGATCAGCGTCTCCTCGACTCGGGCCAGGTGCTCGCGAATCGCTCCAGCGAGATCCGAGTCCCGGTCGAGGATCGCCGCGATGTCGTTGAGCGCTAGGCCCAGTTGCCTGAGGGCCACGATCCGGTAGAGCCGCCTGACGTCCGCCGGGGAATACAGGCGCCGTCCCGAGGGCGAACGCTCCTCGGGCACGAGCAATCCGATCGCGTCGTAGTGGTGAAGCGTGCGGACGGTCAGGCCGGTCGCGCCGGCCAGCGCGCCGACTTGGAGGTATTCGGAGTCGGTCACAGCGGTCATGATGGCCACCGTAGGGCCTGACGGGACGTGAGGTTCAAGGCGATCGGGAAATCGTCCCCACCGGGGCGCTGTACCTCCGGTTCGCAGCCGGCGTGCTGCTCCCCTCGCGCCACAAGTAGCGCCGCCGACTGATCCGACCTCGGCCGTCCGCCGAAGGAAGTCACGAAAAGGCGAGGGACAGCGATCCGAAACGCCGTCCCGCGCGAGTGCTCGAACGCAATCCAGAAGGAGCCGACATGGGCTACGAACTGAACCTTGAAAACGTCGATGTGGACGGCGCAGTGCGCGATACCGCAGCCGAAGCGATGGAGGGCCTCTCGGGAGACACCCGCTCGGGGTTCCTGCGCCGGGCGGGGCTCGCCGGCGGCGCCCTGGTCGGCGGCGGAGCGATCCTCGGCGCGCTCGCCCCGAGCGCCATGGCGTTCACCACCGGGAACCGGCCGCCGGCGAAGTTCGGCAAGGGCGACATTGGAATTCTCAACTACGCGCTCACGCTCGAATACCTCGAGTCGAGCTTCTACAACGAGGCCACCGCCAACCAGCACCGGACCGGGTTCATCAAGGACTACCAGACCCGGGTGTTCCTGAAGACCGTCACCAACGACGAGAACCAGCACGTCAAGGCGCTGAAAAAGGTGCTGGGGCGTAACGCCGTCAAGAAGCCGAAGTTCGACTTCCACGGCGACACCGGCAACGAGGCCGCCTTCAAGACCGCGTCCTTCACCTTCGAGAACGAGGGCGTGCACGCCTACTCCGGCCAGGCGTTCAACATCAAGGAGCCGAAGGTGCTCGCCGCCGCGCTCTCGATCGTCACCGTGGAGGCCCGTCACGCCTCGGTCATCGGGCTGATCCGCCAGCGCTCGGAGTTCGGGATCGTCCCGAACGGCGCGTTCGACGTGCCCTACGGGGCGAGCCGCGTCTTGTCCGACGTGACCAGCCTGAACTACATCGTGGGCTGATCGCTCCGCTCGGGGCCCGCGGCCCCGCTCCACAGACACGCCACTGCGCCGCATCCCGCCAGATGCGGCGCAGCCGTGCTCGGCGCCGTTCCGCGATCAAAGGCGCGGACTGTCACGATGGCCCTCAGGCTAAGCAGTGAAAGGAGGATGCGTCGGGATGGGGATCGATGAGATACGCCGGGTGGTCGTGGTGGGGGCCGGGACGATGGGCCAGCAGATCGGCTTTCAGTGTGCGGGGCACAGTTTGGACGTGATGCTCTACGACATCGCGCCGGAAGCGCTGGAGTCGGCCCGGCAGCGGATCGAGTCCTACGCCGGCAAGCTGCTACAGGATGGGGTGATCACGGCCGAGATCAAAGACTCGGCGCAGGCGCGGATCACCCTGACGACCGACGCAGCCCAGGCTGCGAGCGAGGCCGACCTCCTCGTGGAGGCTGTCCCCGAGGATCCCGGCCTCAAGCGCCGCGTTCTGGCCGAGTTCGACGCGCTGTGTCCGCCCAAGACGGTCTTCACCACGAACACCTCCATGCTCCTGCCCTCGCAGCTCGCCAAGTCGATCAAGCGGCCCGAGCGCCTGCTCGCGCTGCACTTCCACCTCCCGGTCTGGGTTGCCAACGTGGCCGATGTGATGCCGCACAAGGGAACGGCACCGGAGGTGTCGGGCGTCGTCGTCGAGTTCGCGCGGCGGATCGGCCAGATCCCGATCGCGCTGCGCCACGAGCACCACGGCTACGTGTTCAACGCCATGTACAGCGCGATGAATCGCGAGGCGATCACCATGGCCGAGCAAGGCGTCGCGTCGATCGAGGACATCGACCGCGCCTGGATGGGCGTGGCCAAAGCGCCGACCGGGCCGTTCGGAGCGCTCGACATGGTCGGCATCGACACGGCGTTTCACATCACCGACTACTGGGCGCGCAAGCTGTTCTTCGTCCGCCAGCTGCGCCGCAACGCAAACTGGCTCAAGGCTTACGTCGACCGCGGCGAGCTCGGCATGAAGACCGGCAAGGGGTTCTATACCTATCCGGATCCGGCCTTCGCGCGGCCGGGGTTTGTCGAGAGCGACGGCTAGGACCGGTCGCGGGCAGTCACTCGAGCCATTCGGTGACCATCGTCTCGTTGGCATGGATGCACACCATGTTCGAGCGGCCCGGGCCGTCGTTGGTGAACTTGTGGGGCGCGTCGGGCGGGACGATCACGACATCGCCGGGACCGGCCTGAAAGCGCTCCTCGCCCGATTGGAAGCTCACGTTGGCGTCGATCACCACCCACGTCTCGTCGTAGGGGTGGCGATGCAGCCGGGGTCCGTGACCGGGCTCTGAGTGATCGAGGATCAGCGACACGCTGGCGCCATAGTCGATCCCCTTGATGTTGCCGGGGGGCACTTCGCTGGCGGGTATGTGCGGCATTGCGTTCTCTCCTTTCGTCTCATCTGCCGGCCGAGCCGGGCGTTCGGGGCCGCGCAGCGGGACCTCGCGCAGCGCCAGCACGGCCAGCAGCGCGATCAGCGCCAGCGGCGCGGCCACCAGGAACACAGAATGCACCCCGACGATCACCGCCGTAGCGCTACCGTCGCGCGCGGGTGCTGGGCCCTGGGGCGTTCCGGCCCACGGCCTCGACGATGAGCGCCTTCAGAGCCGCCTCAGGCACCTTCTCGCCTTCACGGAAATCGATGGCGCGGACGCTCTTGCTGTCCAGGCGAGCGTTGAACAGCTTCTTCGGGTCCTTCACCTGGGCACCCTTCGGGAACGTCAACCGTACGGCGTTCTTGAGCGTTTCGCCGATGCATACGATGCCGTCGAGTGACCAAACAGGCACTCCCTCGGGCCTCGAGGGCTTCTTCCACTTGACTTCCTCGATCACGGCGGGGCCAGCGCGCAGAACGACACCGCGTAGTTGTGACAGCGTCTCGCCGCGCCAGTCACCTGATTTCCTGATGATGGCATCAATCTCCTGAGAGGCGTTCCCCACCATGGTCAGCCTGTCAGGAACTTCTCGAGCGCTCCGAGCTGGGACTTGTACCCCCACTTCATCCCGAAGGCGGCCAGCTTTGCCTTGAAACCAGGGCCGATCTCGGTGATCTCGATGTGAAGCGTCAACGACGTCTGCTCTCCCTGGTCGGCCAGGGTCAGCTCAGTGGTGTGGTGGATCGTCTGGGTCGTCTCGGCGCCCTCGGTCCACGACCGGGCGTCATAGGCGAGACCCCGCCGCTCATCGATGCGGCTGTACGTCCCTTCCATCGGCCAGCGGGTGCCCGCGTATTTGCCCATCGCCTCGCCGGCGACGGTGACGATGTACAGGCGACCGCCCACACGCAAGTCGATCTCACATTCCGCGACCGTCGTCTTGTCCGGCCCCCACCACTCGCGAAGAGCTTCCGCTTCGGTCCATGCGCTCCAGACGGCGTCCACGGGTGCGGTCAAGCCCCTTGATCGACCACCGCGAGGTCCAGCTTTGCCAGTCGCTCGGGATCGGCCAGGATGTCGATCTCGACGATCCGGCCGCCCCGTACCGTGATCGCGGCCACCGAGAACGGACGGCCGTCGCGCAAGGTCACGAAGCCCGGGGTGCCGTTGATCAGTGCCCGGCGCGGAACGAGGGCGACTCGCGACCACATGGTGGCCTGGCTGATGACCGCCTCGGCTCCGCGCACCTGGCGCGTGATCGCACTCAGGCCGCCGTCGGCGCGGAGCACCACGTCGGGATCGAGCACCGCCACGAGCGCCTCGAAGTCGCCGCCGTGCGCGGCGGCCAGGAACGCCTCGACGACCTCCCATTGAGCGGGCAGATCGCCGTCCGGAGCCGGGGCGGCGCCGCGGACACGCAGGCGGGCGCGGCTGGCCAGCTGCCGCGCCGCGCCGGGAGAGCGATCCACGATCGGGGCGATCTGCTCGAATGGCACGCCGAACATGTCGTGCAGGACGAACGCGAGGCGCTCGGGTGGGCTCAGCGTCTCGAGGACGACCAGCAGGGCCAGCCCGACCGAGTCGGCGAGCAGTGCTTCGTGCTCGGGGTTGGTGCCGTCGGCCGGATCGACGATCGGGTCGGGAACGTGCACGTCGAGGGGTGCCTCACGCCGCGTCTTGCGCGCGCGCAGCAGGTTCAGCGCCACGCGCGCCACGATCGTGGTGAGCCAGGCGCCCAGGTTCTCGACCTCGCTGGTATCGGCTCGGCTGGCCCGCAGCCAGGCGTCCTGGACGGCGTCGTCGGCCTCGCTGAGCGAGCCGAGCATCCGGTAGGCCACCGCCCGCAGGCGCGGGCGGTGCTCCTCGAAGCGCTCGGCCAGCCACTGCTGATCGGCCATCGTCGTCCTGCGACTCTCCGCTCAGGCCGCCTGTCCGGCAGGCTGGCTGGCCGCGACGAATTCGCCGACCCAGTCGCCGGTGATCTGCCGGGTGGCCGCGTTGATGCGATTGAACGCGTTGATCGTCGCGATCGCGATGACCACCGCGGCCAGCTGCGGCTCGTCGTAGTGCCGGGCGGCTGCTTCCCAGATCTCGTCTGAAACCGAGTCGGGCCGATCGGCGATCCGCGTTACCGCTTCGGTCAGCGCCAGCGCGGCGCGCTCGGCGTCCGTGAAGTACGGCGTTTCCCGCCACGCGGCGACGGTGAAGATGCGCTCGTCGGACTCGCCGGCAGCCTTGAGCTCGCGCGAGTGCATGTCCGCGCATACGGCGCAACCGTTGATCTGGCTGGCCCGCAGCTCGATCAGGTACAGCGTGGTCTCGGGCACGCCGGAGTGGCGAACGACCGCACCCAGCCTCTGCAGAGCCGGCAGGGCGCCGGGGACGGTCACGGCGGGATTCTCGATGCGGGGTTGCATGATGGCTCCTTAGGGATCGACTTCGATGGTTCTACTCCTAAGACCCGGCTGGGCGCAGAAATGTGACAGGCGCGGTTCAGACAGCGCTGGTCGACTGCCGGATGACCAGCTCCGGCTCGAAGAGCAGCTTGCGGTGCCGGTGTCCGGTCCCTTCGCCGGCCTCGTCGATCAAGAGCTTGGTGCTCTCGTAGCCGAGCTCGAAGGAGGGATTGCGCACGGTGGTGAGCGGGACCAGCGACGAGGCCGCGAAGCGGATGTCGTCGTAGCCGACGAGCGCGAGCTCGCGCGGGATGCGAACGCTGTGGGCCAGGGCGGCTCGCTCGGCGCCCAGCGCCAGCAGGTCGTTGGTGCAGAAGATCGCGCTGGGCAGCCGGTCATGTCCGAACATCCGGCTGACCGCTTGCTCTCCGGCTCCGATCGTCATCTCGGCCACCTCCACGTCGAAGGCCTCCTCGAGCTCGAGACCGTGCTCGCCGAGCACCTGCAGGAAGCTCGAGCGGCGCTCGGCGCACGGGGTCAGATGGATCGGACCGTTGAGCAACCCGATCCTGCGGTGTCCCAGCTCGATCAGGTGCTCGGCGGCCAGGCGGGCCCCGAGCGTGTCGTTGACCGCGGCGCTGCACCATTGGCGCGCGCTGCGATGGCGGTCGAGCAGGACGACCGGCGTGCCGCGCTGGTGGACGTCCCGGATGCGCCGGCCCGGGGTGCGCTCGATCGGCGACATGAGGATGCCGGCGACGCGCTGCTCCTCGAGCATCCCCAACTGGCGCTCCTCGCGCTGCAGCGATCCGGCGGAGCTGCACAGGATCACCAGCAGGCCGGCCTCGTCGGCGGCTTGCTCGAACCGCGTGCGACCTCGCTGAAGAACGGGTTGTCGATGTCCAGGGTGACCAGCCCGATCGCCTGGCCGCGCCCGGCGGCCAGCTGCCGTGCCGCGTTGTTGCGCACGAAGCCGACGTCGGCGATCGCCTTGAGGACCTGCTGGCGGGTCGTGTCGGCCACCAGCTCGGGCTTGTTGAGCACGTTCGAGACGGTCCCCAGCGATACACCCGAACGCTCGGCGACGTCCCGCATGGTCACCCTCCGCATGCGGCGAGCTTATCGGCCGTGCCGAGCGCGGCAGACGGGCTGTCTACCGGTGCGCCGGTGCGGGCACGGTCCACCGGTGCCGGCCCGAGCCGATCTCGAAGGCAGGCGGGTCGGCTCCGGGAAGACTCACCTCGGCGGTGGCGCCCGGGGGCACCGTCGCACTGACCTCGAGCTCGCCCTCGACCAGGCGCCACTGCACGGAGGCCATCCCGTACGGGGTCAGGTGGCGTGCGCGGGCGAAGGTCAGGCCCCCACCCGGGACGGGGCAGATGGCGATGCGCCGGTAGCCCGGCGCGGCGGGGGCCAGGCCGACCACCGTGCGATGCAGCCAGTCGGCGATCGCGCCGAAGGCGTAGTGGTTGAACGAGGTCATCTGACTCGCCTTGACGCTGCCGTCGCCTTCCAGGCCGTCCCAGCGCTCCCAGATCGTGGTCGCCCCCATGGTCACCGGATAGAGCCACGAGGGACAGGCACGCTGAAGCAACAGGCGGTAGGCGGTCTCGTACTCGCCGGCGCTGCACAGCGCATCGCACACCAGCGGCGTGCCGAGAAAGCCGGTGGCGATGCGATAGCCGTTCTCGGCCACCAGCCCGGCCAGCCGCCGCCCGGCCGCCCGGCGCTGGTCGGGGTCGCTCAGCAGGCAGAACTCGAGGGCCATCGCGTAGGCCGTCTGCGAGTCGCTGAGGAGCCGCCCGCCGGTCTCGACATAGCGACCGGCGAACGCCTCGCGCACCTCGGCGGCCAGCCTTCGGTAGCGCTCCCGGGCGTCGGCGCGCTCGAGCACCGCGGCCGCGTCGGCGACGATCTCGGCGGTGCGGGCGAAGTACGCGGTGGCCACGAGCGACGGATCGGTGCTCGCTCGGTCGGGCGCTTCGGGCGGAGCCGTCGGATCCAGCCAGTCGCCGAACTGAAAACCGCTGTCCCAGAGACGGGTCCGACCGGCCAGCGACGCCACGTAGTCGACCCACGACGACATGCTGGCGAACTGGTCCGCCAGCACCTGCCGATCTCCGCTGCGCTGATAGAGCACCCAGGGCACGATCGCGGCGGCGTCTCCCCAGCCGGCCGCCGGCGCGTCCCACTCGTGGGGCTCGGCCGGCGTGACCGCCGGCAGGACGTCGGGCACGACGTTCGGCACGCGCCCGCCCAGCTCGGCCTGCTCGGCGGCCAGATCGGCGAGCCAGGAGGCCAGGAAGCCCCCACAGTCGTACAGGAAGCACGCGGTCGGCGCGAACAGCTGGAGGTCGCCGGTCCAGGCGAGACGCTCGTCGCGCTGCGGGCAGTCGGTAGGGACGTCCAGGAAGTTCCCGCGCATGCTCCAGACCACGTTCTCGTGCAGCTGCTCGAGCAGCGGGTCCGAGCATTCGAACCAGCCGGTGCGCTCCAGATCGGAGTGGATGACCACGGCCTGGATGGCGTCCGGGGTGAGCTCGCCCGGCCAGCCGGCGATCTCGGCGTAGCGGAAGCCATGGAAGGTGAAGCGGGGCTCCCAGGTCTCGACGTCCCGGCCGGCCAGCGTGTAGGTGTCGGTGGCCGCCGCATCGCGCAGCGGCCACAGGCAGAGCTCTCCGTCCTCGAGCACCTCGGCGTGGCGCATTGTGATCGTCTGCCCGGCCGGGCCGCGGACGCGGATGCGCAGCCGGCCGACCAGGTTCTGGCCGAAGTCGACGATCGTCCGCCCGCTCGGCGAGCGGCGGATCTCGCGCGGCTCGAGCACCTGGATGCGCCGGACGGGCGGGCCGGTGGCGGCGACCAGCGTGCTCGCGTCGCGCTCGAGCGCGATCGCACCGGCCCATCCGCCGGCGTCGCGTCCGGCCACCGACCAGCCCTCGAGCTCGAGGCGCGCGTCGTAGCGCTCGCCGTCGTAGAGGCTCGAGGCCAGCACCGGCCCGGTCCTCACCTGCCACCCCGCGCCGCTTGCCACGACCTCGCTCGTGCCGTCCTCGTAGGCGATCTCGAGCTGGGCGAGCAGCGCGCGCTCGCGGCCGTAAAGATTGCGCTGATCGCGGAACCCCAGCCGTCCGCGGTACCAGCCGTCCGCGACGATCGCGCCGATCGCGTTTCGCCCCTGGTTCAGGAGCGCGGTCACGTCGTAGGCCTGGTAGCGAAGGCGATGCCGGTAGCTGGTCCACCCGGGAGCGAGCACGTCGCCGCTCACCGGCCGGCCGTTCAGATACGGCTCGTAGACACCGAGCGCCGACGCGTAGAGCCGGGCTCGCGCGATCGGGCGGTCGATCGAGAACTCGTGCCGGAAGAAGTGCGCCGGCTGGTCTGAGTCCTCGTCCTCCTCCCACGGCACGGCGATGAACCGGGCCGACCAATCGCTCGCCTCGAGCAACCCGGCCGCGATCTCACAGCGCTCGCTCCATTCGCTCCACGCCCGGTCGCGTCCCCGAACCCGGACGCGCACGTCGATCCGCTCGCGCGAGCGCAGCGGAGCGAACGGCCACGCCACCAGGACGGACTCCTCGCTCTCCACGCGCACGGTCTGACCGCGGCACTCGAGCTCGTAGGCCGCCTGGCGCCAGCCCGGGCGCGACGATGACACGGTCCAGGACAGGCGGGGCGCGGCCACGCCGAGACCGAGCCCGTCGCGCCGGTGCTCGGCGTGCAGATCGTGCACGGCCCTCTCGGCGAGCACCGCACGCAACCGCGCCACGGTGCCGTCGGCGCCGTCCGGGAGCACGCTCACCGAGGCGCCCGCCTGGCGCAGCCGCTGCACGAACCGGCCGGCGTCCGGGAGGGCCGCGGGATCTGAGGTGAGGACGTAGGTCGGCGGGAGATCCTCGAGCTTTGCGCGCACGCCGTCGGGCTGCGAGGCCGCCGGGTGCTCGAGCAGCAGCGAGACGACGCCGGGACCCCGGCGGGCCTGCGCCATCAGCGCGACCGCGACCGCCACGCGCGCCGCACCATCCTCGGCCCACAGCACGATCCGCTCCGGGTCCAGGCGCAGCTCCGAGGCGTTCTCGGCCGCCCACACCAGCGCGCGGTAGCAATCCTCAACCGCGGTGCGTGCCTGGGCCCCGCCGACGCTGTGGGGGATCTCGATCACCACCGCATCGGCTGCGGCCGAGACCTCCTCGGCGGAGGCCGCCGGCCGGCTCCCGCGCGCGATGAAGCGGATGGCGGCGGGGAACGGCCCGCCTCCGGCGGGGGTGCAGATCCGGGGCGTGATGTCCGTTCCGAGGACGGCGATCGTGCGAGCGCTCTGCCAGAGGTCGCCCACTGGTCAGCCCTTCAGGCTTCCGGCGGTGAGCCCGCGCATCACTCGCTTGTTGAGAATCAGATACAGGGCCAGGGTCGGCAGCACGGTCATGCTGATGGCGGCGAACATCGGCCCCCAGTTCACCTGGCCGAAGTTGGTGGCGAAGTTGAGCAGGCCGGGTTGGATGGTGCGCTTGCTGTCACTCGAGATGAAGGTCAGCGACAGCAACAGGTCGTTCCAGATGAAGAAGAACTCGACGACGGCCACGGTCAGCGTCGCGTTCAGAACGACCGGCAACACGATCCGCGCGAACGCCTGGTAGATGGTGGCGCCATCGAGCGTGGCCGCTTCGAGCAGCTCGCGTGGGACGACCCGGAAGTAACCGGCCATCAGGAACACCCCGAGCGGGAGGCCCGTTCCCGTGTAGGCGATGATCAGCGACCACAGGGAATCGACCAGCCCGAGGTGGAAGTAGATCGTGAACATCGGCAGGAGGATCATCTGAAGCGGGACGAGGATCCCCGCGATGAACACGAGCAGCGCGAGGTTGCGCCCGCGCCAGCGCATGACCTCGATCGCGAACGCCGCGCCGGCGCTCAGCACGATGATCAGCGCCAGCGATGGAAACACCGCGATCAGGCTGTTCTTGAAGTAGGTCCCGATGTGGCCCTGCCAGGCCGCCGCCCAGTTGTGCAGGTACAGATGAACGGGCAGCGACCAGGCCGGACTGGAGTTGAACTCGGCGGTGGTCTTGAACGACTGGAGGATCATCCAGATCAGCGGATAGACCTCGACCGCCACCAGCAGGGCGACGCCCAGGCGACCCACCGCGCGTCTGATCCCCCGCCGCGCGGAGAGCGCCTGCGCAGTCGGGCGCCGCACGCTGCGGGTCACCGACAGGTCGGTCATGCCGTCACATCCCGGCGGGCGAAGCCGAACAGGGAGAGAGTGATGAGCAGACACAGCAGCGACAGGGCGGTGGCGATCGCGCTGGCGTAGCCGTACTCCCCGAACGAGAACGCGTTGTTGAACATGTACAGGGTGAGCGGGGTGGTGGCACTGCCGGGGCCGCCATTGGTCAGGGCGAGGACCGAGTCGAACACCTTGAGCGTGCCGTTGATGCTGAAGATCAGCGCCGAGAACACGACCGGACGCAGCAGCGGCAGCACCACGTAGCGGACCATTCGCCACCCGGATGCGCCGTCGATGCGCGCTGACTCGATCACGTCCTGAGGCACGTCGACGAGGCCCGCGTACAGGAGCACCGCGTAGAACCCCATCGATCGCCACACGTCCATGATCACGAGCACCAGGAACGCTCCGCCGCTGGTGCCGATCCAGTCCCGGACCACGCCGTTCAGCCCCACCGCATGGAGCACCGCGTTGACCAACCCGTACTGGGGGGTGATCGCAAACAGCTTGGAGAACAGTGCGGCCACCGCGACCGTGGGCAGGACCACCGGGAAGAAGACCAGCGTGCGCACCAGCGCGGAACCCCGCCGCAGGCGGAACACGAACAGCAGGGAGAGCAGCAACCCGGTGCCCACCTGGAGCACGGTCACCGTGACCGCGTACTTGACGGTGAACAGCAGCGCCGAGAAGAACTGCGAGTCGTGCAACAGCGTCTGGAAGTTCTTCAGGCCGACGTAGTGAAAGCCGGCGATGATGCTGCCCGAGAAGAAGTCGTAGACCAGCGACCAGACGATCGGGCCGAGCATCACCAGCGTGTAGGCGAGCAGCGCCGGTCCGAGGAAGACCAGCACCGCCCGCCTGTCTCGCAGGATCGCCTCCATCAGCCGATGAGAGGACGCTCCGTCAGCCCGAGATCGCCGCCTGCACGTTCGACATGAACTGCTGGGGCGACATCTGCCCGGTCACCAGCGGGGCGGCGTCCTTCTGCGAGATCGCCGTCGCTTTGGCTCCGAACAGCGCCTCGAACCACAGCACCGGTGTCTTGGTGGTCTGGATCAGATGCATGGTGAGCTGGGTCTGGGCGGGCAGCGTCTTCGGCGGATGATGAACGACGAACCCGCTCACCTGCCCCTTGAGCGAGAGCGCCTCATCCCCATAGTTCTGAGCCACGAACTTCAGCCACTGCGCGTCGGCGCTCGTGAAGTCCTTCGCGTTGATCGAGGTCGGCTGTCCCGCTTCCTCGGCGATCAGCGGCGTCGGCCCAGCGCCTCCCGGAACCGAGGGGAAGGGGAAGAAGCCGATGTTCGCGAGGCCGATCTTGTCGTTGGCCTGGTTGAGGAAGTCGGGGATCGCGAAGCTCCCCATGTAGAACATCGCGGCCTTGCCGGTCAGGAACAGGGTCTCGGCGGGGGCGTAGTCCAGCGAGGCCACGCCCTGTCCGAAGTACCCCTTGGCGCCCAGGCCGGCCACCGCCTCGGCCGCCGCCACATACTGCGGGTCGGTCAGCTTGGCCTGTCCGTTGGCCACCTTCTGCATCGCGTTCGCGCCCAGCGAGCTGAAGATGTAGTTGCCGATCAGCCGGGTGATCGGCCATCCCTGGATCCCCGAGGCGGCCAGGGGCTGGACCCCCGCCGCCTGGAGCTTCGCCGCGTCGGCGAGCAGCTCGGGCCAGGTGCTCGGCGGCATGATCCCGTGCGCCGCGAACAGCTTCTTGTTGAACCAGAATCCCTCGATGTTGAACTCGAGTGGGAGCGCGTTGACCTTGCCCCCGAACACCTCCTTGATCACCTCGGCCGGTCCGGGCAGCAGATCGCTGCCCACGCCGAGCTTGTCGAGCTCCTGCTGCACGTCAAGAACCTGGCCTCCCTGGTTCAGCTGCTGGAGCAGGTCGTTGGCCGGCGTGTTGTAGAGCACGGGCAGCGCACCCTGACTCGCCTTGAGCTGGATGATCTGGTTGAGGTTCTGCTGCGCGATCGGTTGGGTGGACAGTGTCGATCCGGGCTTCTGCGCGGCGTACTGCTTGGTCAACGCGGTCAGGACCGGTGCCCACACCGTGTTGTTCGAGACGTACATGAACTGGAGCTTGGCCGTCTTGCCCCCGCCCGACCCCGCAGTGGCACTCCCCCCGCCGCTCGATCCGCCGCAGGCCGCCGTCACCCCCGCCAGAGCCATCACCCAGCACGTCGCGGCGACCTTCAAGCGATGAAGCCTCACGGAAAGTCCCTCCTCGTCTCTGCGCTCAGATTGAAGCGTTTCAATAAGGTAGGGCCTGGCTGCCAGCATGTCAACCGGCCATCGCGCGTCTTCAGCCCGGCGGGGCGGACGCCTCGCCGCCGATGGCGATGCCGAGCTGGCGCAGGCGAGTCAGGTTGTCCTCGACGCCGATCGCCAAGGCCAGCTTGCCGTCGCGCACCCCGAAGATGTAGACCTCGTCGACGTCCTCGAAGCGACGTCCCGTCGGCGGCACGCCGAGCCACTCCCCGCGGTGTGTACCCGAGCATCGGAAGTGGGCGACGACCGTGTCGCCCTCGGCGATCAGCTGAACGATCTCCATCTCGAAGTCGGGAAACGCTCCGCGGAACGGACTGACCCATCGCTTGGCCGCCTCGGCGAGCTGGCCGGTGGCGATCTCGTCGATCACCTCCGGGTCGTGCCGGGCGAGCGCCTCGTCGACGAGCCGGCGAACCAGATGCTTGTTGGCCTCAGTGCTCAAACGCCTCAACGAGCGGCGGCTGAAGACCGCCGGCGCCACGCAGGATCAGATCGATGTTGGCGATCGCCACCCCGGCGGGGTCGGTGCTGCGCAGCCGCAGCACGTTGTCGCCATCGTGCAGATCGGTCAGGGGCACGGGCATGGCCGCGGTCTCGGAGACGAACGTGGCCTGGTTGGCGAACGGCCACGGGAAGCGGTGGGCGGCGTGGCCGTTCAGCGAGTAGGTGATGGCCTGGCGGTGCAGTGGCCAGTAGGTGAACTCGAGCAGCGCGCCGACCGCGCGATCGAGATCGGTCACGGCTGGGATCGTCAGCCGGAGCGTGCGACCGGCTGAGACGTCCCAGCCGAGGTTGAACGTCGGCAATCCGTTCTCGGCCTTCGGCCCCCGTGAGCGATGGTCGAGCACGTCGAAGCCGAGATCGCGCGGCAGGCGCGGCCCGTCGAAGCCGACGTTGTCCCACGAGAACGTGTCGGTCTGCTGGTGGTTGAACTTGTCGCCGTTGTAGTGCACGTCCTCGAGCCAGATCAGCCCGCGGGTGAGCGGCACGCGGAAGCTGGCATGGGCGATCAGGCGCAGACTCGCCGGACGGCCGGCGTCCGAGGCGTAGACCCGCATGCCCCCCGCGTTGACCCGGACCTCGACGTGGTTCTCGGAGCCGAGGCGGCGCGAGGCGAGCACGCAGCCGGCCTTGACGAACGGCACGCTGCGCTGGCGGTAGTCGGCCGTGATGAACATCGTGTCGACCGTGACGCAGCTGAATCCGGGCTGCCCCGCGCCCGGCGGCAGATGCGTGCCGCAGCCGAACTGGCCGCACACCTCGGCCAGGGTGAAGCCAACCGAGGCGTGCGCGTGATCGGCCACCCCCGCGGCCTGCTCATACGGGGCCGGCACCGGCTGATCGGTGATCAGGAAGGACGGCCAGGCGGCGTGCGGGCCCTGGGTGTTGTCGCTGACGTCGAACTCGACGGTCCCGGTGCGCCCAGCGAAGTCGAACGGCTGGCGCGGATACATGGCCAGGTCGGCCACCCCGCCATTGTCGTTGACCGCCTCGACCGCCTGGCCGTGGCACACCGCGACGTCGTTATCGGGCTCCGTCACCTCCACGCGCCCGCAGGTGTTGCGGCGCACCGCGGCCCAGTCATAGAGCAGTCCCCGGGACGGGTTGTTCGCGGACGTGGCGCGGCTCACCCCCCACACAGTGCCGTCGAGCTGGCCCGAGCGGTTGCCGACGGTTCCCATGGGGCGAGCGAACGTGTCGCAGAACGCGGCGCGCGCGTGGGGTGCGGTCCGGAACCGGCAGGCCGCGCTGGCCGCGGGACGCGCCGGGCCGCGCGCGCCAGCCGAGCTGACCGCGGCCGCCAGGCAGACGATCGCGAGCACGACCAGGCCGATGATCGGCTTGGCTGCAGACACGCTTCTGCTCAACTCCGGGCCGCGGCCATCAGCTCGCCGAGGCGACGGCGCTGGCCCCCGTCCTGATCGAAGTTCCGAGGACTCAGCCAGGTTTCGAACGCCTCGCGGATGGCGGGCCACTCGTCGTCGGTGATCGCGAACCAGGCGGTGTCGCGATTGCGCCCCTTGATCACCATGTGCCGGCGGAACACGCCCTCGAAGCGAAAGCCGAAGCGCTCGGCGGCCCGGCGCGAGGGCTGGTTGAGCGCATCGCACTTCCACTCCAGCCGGCGGTAGCCGAGCTCGTCGAAGGCGTGCCTGGCAAGCAGGTAGATCGCCTCACTGGACGCCCTGCTCCGGCGCACCGAGGCGCCGAACCAGATCCCGCCGATCTCGATCACGCCGTGCTCGGGCTTGATCCGCGCGTACGAGGCGACGCCGGCGGGATGCTCATCGGGCACGGTGACGAGCGTGAAGGTCACATGATCTTCGGAGCGTTCGTCCGTGGCCAGCGCCCCGCGAAGCGCCGCGGCGTCCTCGTACGGACCGCCGAACAGGTACGTCCACATGCCGGGATCATTCGCCGGGGCGTGGGACTCCGCATACAGTGCCTCGGCATCGGCGTTCGCGTCGACCGGGCGCAGGCGGACATAGCGGCCCTCGAGCACCGCGCGCGCGGGGCGCCGGGCCGGGCGCCAGTTGAGCTCGGGGCCGACCGGGCGCTCACTCTGCATGCGCCGGATCGAAGCACATTTGCCGGTCCCGCACCGAGCGCGGTAGGGTCCGGCTAAGTCCATCATCCAACGTCGGGAGGAGCCAGCCATGGCCGACAGCGTCTATCGCGTCACCGAAGTGATCGGCGTCAGCAGCGAGTCGTGGGACGCCGCCGCACGCAACGCGGTCGAGACCGCCGCCAAGACGGTCCGCGATCTTCGGGTGGCCGAGGTGATTCGCCAGGACGTGACGATCGAGAACGGCTCACTGGTCAACTACCGGGTCCGGCTGGGCATCTCGTTCAAGTTCGAGTCCGGGGAGTAATCGCAGGCTGGGTAACGACGCACTCGTGAAGGCCGTCGTCTTCCAGAAGGCGCGCGAGCTCACGGTCGAGACGGTCGAGGATCCCGAGCTCGAGCAGCCCACCGACGCGCTGATCCGGCTCACATCCTCGGCCGTATGCGGGACCGACCTGCACATCTACGAGGGTCGCATGGGCGAGCCGACCGGGATGGTGATCGGCCACGAACCGCTCGGAGTGGTCGAGGAGGTCGGCTCCTCGGTGGTCTCGGTCAAGCCGGGCGACCGGGTTACGGTGCCCACGCACATCTGCTGCGGCTTCTGCGCGAGTTGCGTGTCGGGGCGGAGCGCCGAGTGTCTTATGACCAACCCCGGTCAGGCCGGCGCCGCCTACGGCTATCCCGGCATGGGCGGCTACCGAGGCGCGCAGGCCGAGCTGCTCCGCGTGCCGTTCGCCGACGCCAACTGCCTGCGGTTGCCCGGCGAGCCCGGCGATCAGTGGGAGGACGACTTCGTGCTGCTCGCCGACGCGTTCCCCACCGGCTATCACGCGGCCGTGCTGGCCGGCGTGGCCGCCGGCGACAGCGTGGCGGTATTCGGCGCCGGCGCGATCGGCCTGCTGTCGGCCTACTCGGCCCGGCTGCGCGGCGCGGCCGACATCTATGTGGTCGACAACATCCCCGAGCGGCTGGACAAGGCGGGCGAGATGGGCTTTACGCCGATCGACTTCGGCGCCGGCGATCCGGTCGAGCAGATCCTTCAGCACCGCCGGCGCATGCGCGGAGCCAGCCCCGCCTGGCGAGGCGAGGAGCCGCTGATCGGCGTCACCTGCGGAATCGACGCGATCGGCTTTCAGGCCCGCGACCGCGAGGACCCGAGCCGCGAGAACCCGCACTGGGTGATCGATGCGCTGGGCCAGCTCGTTCACCCGGGTGGAAGGCTGGGGATCATCGGCGTGTTCATCGACGAGGATCCGCAGGCCAGCGGGGAGCTCGAGCGCGCGGGCGCGCTCGCCGTGCCCTGGGGCAGCCTGTTCAAGAAGGGCGTGACGATCGGCATGGGCCGCGACCACGACGAGCGCTACAACGGCCGCCTGCGAGATCTGATCGTCACCGGTCAGGCCCGGCCCTCGACGATCGTCAGCCATCATCTCCCGCTCGATGAGGCGCCGGACGCCTACCAGCACTTCGACGCACGCCGCGACGGCTACCTGAAGGTGATCCTGCGCCCGGCGTGAGCGGCGTGGCGCCTGCTTGCCTGGGCCCAGAGCGAGTGAGATCCTGACAGCCGATGTTCGAGGGATTCACCGAGCGCGGCCGCGAGGTCGTGACCCTGGCTCAGGACGAGGCCATGACGCTCAGGCACGACCACATCGGCACCGAGCACCTCCTGCTCGGCCTGCTGCGCGAGCACGAAGGGCTCGCCGCCCAGGTGCTGCACTCGTTCAACATCACGCTCGAGCGCGCGCGGGGCGAGGTGGTGCGGATCGTCGGGGTGGGCACGACCGCTCTGACCGCCGGACACACGCCGCCGTTCACGCCCTCGGCCAAGCGGGTTCTGGAGCAGGCCTCGCACGAGCAGCGCGACCTGGGCCACAACTATGTCGGGACCGAGCACCTGCTTCTGGCTCTCCTGACGCTCGGTGAGGGTGTCCCGATCAGGATCCTGCTCGACTGCGACGCCAAGCCCGAGCAGATCCGCCAGGCCGTGATCCGGGCGCTGTCGGGCAACGCACCGCGGACCCAGGCCCCGACCGCCGCGGCAGGCGCACCGCCGGCGAGCGGCAACGGGTTCGAGGAGTGGATCCGAGTCGGTCCCGGCGCCGGCCTGCGGCGGCTGCTCATGGTGGCGGGCGCGCGCGCCCTCGACGAGGGCCGCGAGGACATCCAGCCGCGCGACGTCCTGCTCGCGCTCACCCGCGATGAGCACACCGGTCCGCTGCTGGCCGAGCTCGGGGTCGACGACGTCGCCATCGCCCGGGCGCTCGAGCGGCGACGATCGAGCGACTCATAGCCACGACCGGCACGGGTCGTCGCGCCCACCTCATATAGTTCTCGCCAGCGCAGGGATGAAGCCGATCACGGACGAACGCGACCGCAGTACACCGTGGCCCGAGGCGCGCGCCCAGTTCGTGGCGACGGCAATCGCTCCCTCGCTGCGGGTGGCGCGGATTGGCCAGGGCGAGCCGCTGCTCCTGATCAACGGCCTCGGGGCGAACCTCGAGATGTGGCAGCCGCTCGTGCGCGAGCTGGCCGACGAGCACGAGGTCATCGCCTTCGACCTGCCGGGCACCGGCCGCTCGGCCCGGCCGCGCTGGCCCCTGCGGATGCCCCAGCTGGCTGAGGTGGTCACCGATCTGCTCGACGAGCTCGGCTACGAGGAGCTCGACGTCCTCGGCTACTCGCTCGGCGGGATCGTCGCCCAGGAGCTCGCCCATCGCGCGCCGGCGCGGATTCGCCGCCTCGTGCTGTGTGCGACCACGCCCGGGCTGCCGAGCATGCCCCCCAACCCGCTCGTCACCGCGCTGATGCTGACGCCGGCGCGCTACTGGAACCGCCAGCTGGCCGAGCTGATCCTGCCGGTCATCGCCGGGGGGCGGACGGCGCGCGATCCGCGCGAGCTGCGCGCCGGGCTGGACCAGCGCCTGCTTGCGCCGCCCAGCGCCATGGGTTACCTGTACCAGCTCTACGCGCTCTCGGGCTGGAGCAGCCACCCGTGGATCCAGCGCGTGCGCCACCCGGCCCTGGTCGTGCACGGCGACCGCGATCCGGTCGTGCCGCTGGTCAACGGCCGCTACCTGGCCGAGGCGCTGCCTAACGGGCGGCTCGAGGTGGTCCGCGGCGGCGGGCACCTGTTCCTGCTCGACGAGCCGCGCAGCGTCGCGCCGGCCCTCACCGCGTTCCTGGCCGGCTAGCGATCTACGAACGCGTCCGCCGGCGGCGGGCGACGTCGATCTCGCCCGTGCCGACGTCGTGCCCGGCCGCGCACTGCAGGGAGACGGTCACCGGCTCGCCACACTCGCGGTGGAGCAGCTCGATCGGCCCGCCACTCCCGTCCAACCACCGGTCGCCCCAGTGCATGAGTGCGACGAGGACCGGGAGCAGATCCTCGCCCTTGGGGGTCAGGCGGTACTGCTGGCGGGTTCGCTGGCCCGGCTCGCGGTAGTCCTCGCGCTCGAGCAGGCCCTCGTCGACCAGCTCGCGCAACCGAGCGGACGCCACCGGCTGGCTGATCCCGACCCGCTCGGCGAAGTC
The DNA here is from genome assembly GCA_963764545.1 of uncultured Solirubrobacterales bacterium. Classification (GTDB taxonomy): domain Bacteria; phylum Actinomycetota; class Thermoleophilia; order Solirubrobacterales; family Solirubrobacteraceae; genus Palsa-465. The sequence continues at coordinate 381,014 of CAVXSX010000001.1, forward strand.
GTCGAAGCGGGTGGTCCCGTAGAACGCCTCGCGCATGATGAGCAGCGCCGAGCGGGTGCTGAGCACCTGCAGCGCCTTGGCGATCGTGCAGCGTTCGGCCTTCCACCCCGAGCGGGGATCGAGCTGGCCGGTGAGACGTAGAGCGGACATGCGGACATCATAGCTGACTTGTGGGCGACTTAGCCAGCATGATAGGCTGCTGGCTATGCCCGCACTAAGCCAGCCCTCCCCTGAACTAAGCCAGCCCCCAGCGGTGGCGCCCGCGCGCTCGACGCGCCCGCCGGCCTCCTCCAACCTCGTGCTCGTGATCGTCTGCGCCGGCGTGGTGCTGGCCAGCCTGGACCTGTTCATCGTCAACGTCGCGCTGCCCCAGATGGCCCGGAGCTTCGGGACGCACGGACTCGGCGGACTGTCCTGGGTGCTGAACGGCTACGCGATCGTGTACGCCGCGCTGCTCGTGCTGTTCGGCCGCCTGGCCGATCGCTACCGGCGCGAGCGCGGGTTCCTGATCGGCGTGGGCGTGTTCGTCGCCGCCTCGGCGGCCTGCGCGGCGGCCACCAGCCTACCCATGCTGGTCGCCTTCCGGGTCCTGCAGGCGGCCGGCGCCGCGCTGCTCACCCCGACCTCGCTCGGGCTGATCCTGGCCAGCTTCCCGCCGGAGCGCCGCTCGAGCGCGGTGCGCGCCTGGACCGCGGTCGGTGGGCTGGCCGCCGCGCTCGGACCGGCCGTCGGCGGGCTGCTGGTCGCAGCCAGCTGGCGCTGGGTGTTCCTGGTCAACCTCCCGATTGGCCTGGCCGCTCTCGTGGTCGGCTGGCGGCGGCTGCCGGTGGTCCCGGGCCATCCGATCCGGCGGCCGGATGCGCTCAGCGCGCTGCTCGTGACCGCCGGAGTGGGCGCGCTCACGCTCGGTCTCGTGCAGGGCGGCACGTGGGGCTGGTCGAGCGCGCGCCTCGTCGGCGTGCTCGGGCTGGCCGTGCTCGCCCTGGGCCTGTTCGCTGCGCGCACGGCGCGGCATGAGAACCCGCTGGTCGACCGCGGCCTGTTCCGGGTGCGGCCGTTCACCGGGGCGGGTGCCGTGGCCATCCTGTTCTCGATGGCCTTCGGCGCGATGCTCCTCTCCCGGGTGCTGTGGGCGCCGGACGTCTGGCACTGGTCGGCGCTCACGACCGGCATCTCGATCTTCCCCGGCCCGATCATGGTGCCGCTGTTCTCGTTCCTGCTCGCCGGCCGCCTGATCGAGCGCTTCGGCGCGGGTCTGGTGATCGCCGCCGGCTCGGCGCTGTTCGCCGGCGGGATGGTGTGGATGGCCCTGGCCGCGGGGCTGACCCCGGACTACGTGGGCGACGTCCTCGGCGGGCTGCTCATGACCGGGGCGGGCGTCGGCCTGACGCTGCCCACGCTGATGGCCACCGCCGCCGCCTCGCTGCCGCCGACCTCGTTCGCCACCGGCTCGGCGGTCATCAACATGCTCCGCCAGGTCGGCCTGGCCATCGGCGTGGCCGCGCTGATTGCCGTGCTCGGCTCCCCGGGCTCGCCGCAGGCGACAGTGACCGCTTATGAGCGCGGATGGATCGTGAGTGCCGCCATGGCGCTGGCCGGCGGTGTGGTCGCCCTGCTTCTGCTGGTCAACCGGCGCCGGATGATGGCCGAGGTGCCAGCGATCGCCGTCGAACGCGGATAGGTTTCAGGGGATGGCGCACCGCGCGTTCATGGAGCTGCTCGAGCTCGAGTTCGAGGAGCTCGGCCCGACCCGGGTGGTCGGGTCGGTCGCGGCCGACGAGCGCCACCATCAGCCCTGGGGCGTGGTCCACGGCGGCCTGTACACGACCGCAATCGAGTCGTTCGCCACCATGGGAGCGGTCGAGGCGGTCAAGGACCGGGGCCTGCGGGCAGTCGGCGTCTCCAACCACACCGACTTCGTGCGCCCGCACCGCAGCGGGCGCCTCGACGTGGTGGCCACGACGGTCCACCAGGGCTCGACCCAGCAGCTGTGGCAGGTCGAGCTCCGCCGGCCCGATGATCACAAGCTGATCGCCCGAGGCCAGGTGCGCCTCCAGAACGTGCCCGCCGACCGCGAGTAATCCGACACTCGCCGACCCGCGAGACGTGACTGTCTGGTTCGCTCGCGCATCGCGCAACCGATCCGCCAGTGGGCCGACGGCGCCCGTCGAATGGCGGATTACTCGCGCTCTAGGTCGACGGGGGCGCCGCCGGGTCGCGGCAACGGCCCGCTCGGCATCCATGCCTCGCCTGACGGGCCTGCCGCGACTCATCCGGCGGATGTCCGGCGGAATCGGCCCCAGGGACGCCGAGCCGCAGGCGAGGCCCCTACTACTCGTAGGACAGCGCTGCGAGGACGTTCAGCCTGCCGGCCCGGCGGGCGGGCCAGATTGCGGCGATCAGGCCGGCGATGACCGAGGCGATGATGAACACGATCAGGGTGCCGACCGGGATCGTGAACGCGGTGAAGCCGATCGCGGCGCCGACGATCAGCGCGAGCACGATCCCGAGCGGGATCCCAAAGGCCGCGCCGAGCAGCGCGGTGATCACGCTCTCGTGGCGGATCATGCGGCGAACCTGGCGGCGGCTCATGCCCACCGCCCGCAGCATCCCGAGCTCGCGCGTGCGCTCGAACACGGTGAGCACCAGCGTGTTGACGATCCCGAACAGGCTGACCACGATCGACAGCGAGAGCAGGACGTAGAGCAGGTTGAGCAGAGTGTTCAGCCCCGAAAGCTGGTTGTTGATGAACTGCGTGCGGTTCGCGACCTTGGCGTCGGGGAAGCCGGACAGCGCCGCGGTCAGCGCGTGGGTGTTGGACGGGGTCACTCCGCCCTGCATCTTGACCAGCGTGAACAGGTTCTGGGGGTTCTGGAACAGACTGTCGAACAGCGCTTGAGAGATCGTCACGTCGCCGTAGGGCGAGCCGCCCTTGGGCGGGTTGGTGATCCCGGCCAGCCGCAGGTCGAGTACGCGGCCGGTCGGCGTCTCGACCGAGATCGGCGAGCCAACCTGCAGGTGGTTGGCCGTGGCGTAGTCCTTGGCGACGAACGCGCCGTCCGAGCCCAGCTGGGCGGTCACCTGCTGGCTGCCGTCCTGCCAATCGATCTTGATCACGCTGGCCACGTTGGGCTCCACCGCGGTCAGATTGATGTTCGAGCCGAACGCCCGCGCCGTGCCGGCCCGCACACCGGACACCACGGTCACCCCTCGTACGGTCCGGACCGCCTTCTCGGAGGCCAGGCCGATCGGCGAGAAGTTGTTCTCGGCGGTGATCGCGTAGTCGGCCGCGAACGCCTTGGTGACCGATCCCTCGAAGCGTGACTTCAGGCCCGCGGCCAGGACGCCCACGAGGGTGACCAGGGCCAGGCCGATCATCAGCGCCGAGGCGGTGGAGGCGGTTCGGGCGGGGTTGCGCCCGGAGTTGCCCTGGGCGAGCTGGCCGGCCGAGCCGCCGATCCGGGCCGACGGCCACCCGAGCACGCGGACCAGCGGCGGGACGAGCTTCGGGGCGAGCATCGCCACGCCGAGGAACAGCGCGATGGCGCCGATTCCGACGGCGAGCAGACGCACTCCGGTCGACAGGCTCGAGACCAGCGACCCGACGAGCATCATCGCGACCGCGATCAGGATCGTGGCCGCCGCGGCCTGCGTGCCGTACTTCGCCCAGCGCGAGGGCGGGAGCAGCGCGCCCTCCCGGGCGGCGGCGATCGGGGGCACGCGCGTGGAGCGGAGCGCCGGCCGTACGGCGGCGATCATCGTGATGATGATCCCGACCACTAGCGCGACGATGATCGTCCGCGCCTTGAACACGGTGGCGGCCTGCGGCAGGTCGATCCCAAACGAGACGAGCAGCGAATTGAGTGCCTTGGCCAGCAGCAGCCCTCCGAACAGCCCGATCACCGAGGCGAGCGTTCCGATCACGAACGCCTCGACCAGCACCGAGGTGAGGACCTGACGGCGGGTGGCGCCGAGCGTGCGCAGCGTGGCCAGCTCACGCGTGCGCTGGGCGATCGTGATCGACAGCGTGTTGGCGATCACGAAGCTCCCCACGAACAGCGCGATGCCGCCGAACGCGAGCAGGAAGTCCTGGAAGATGTTCAGGAACCCGCTCGTGTCCTTGGTGGCCTGTGCGGCCTGGGCCTGGCCGGTCCTGACCTGCGCGCTCGGGCCGAGCAGCGGCTTGATCTGGCTGACCAGCTGAGCGGAAGAGGTTCCCGACTTGGCCGCGACGTTGATCTGGTCGTAGCGGCCGTGCTTGTGGAACAGCTGCTGGGCCTCGGGCAGGGTGAAGATCGCCATCGTCGCGCCGCCCAGCGAGGACACGCTCGCGAACTTGACGGTGCCGACGATGTGGAAGTGCTGGACCGGCCCGCGGGCGATGATGCCGATCTCATCGCCGACCTTGAAGTCCTTCTTGCTCGCGGTCGAGGCGTCGATGTCCACCTCGCCGGGGGCGGTCGGCCACGTGCCGCTGGTCAGGCTGAGCGGGTTGAAGCGCTGGCCCGCCGGCGTGTGGGAGAAGGCCAGGCCGCCCCCGCCGCCGCTGGAGATCACCTTGCCGTTGCGGCCGACGAGCTGGGCCTGATCCTGGATGCCCCCGTCGGCCTGCGCCACGCCCGGCAGGGCACGAACCCGGGTCAGCAGCGACGCGGGCAGACTCGGGACCTCCGGGCCATTGCCGCCGCCGCCCCCGGTGCCGATCGCGCTCTTGCCGGTGAGAACCGCGTCCGCGTTCTTGTAGGCCTGGGTGAACACGGTCGAGAAGGCCGACTTGATCGTGTCGGTCAACACGAACGTGCCGCTGACCATGGCCACGCCGATCACGATCGCGAACGCGGTCAGCGCGGCGCGCAGCTTGCGGCCCAGTAGCCCGCGCAGCGCGACTCTGGTCACGACTGCAGCGTGCTCATGACCTCGAGCACCTGGGCCTGGTCGGCATCGGTCAGCTCCTTCACGATCAGCCCGTCGGCCAGGAACATGATCCGGTCGGCGATCGAGGCCGCGCGGGCCTCGTGGGTGACCATCACGATCGTCTGCTGGTAGTCACGCGCGGAGTCGCGCAGGAGATTGAGAATCTCGCCGCCGGTCTTGGAGTCGAGGTTGCCGGTCGGCTCGTCGGCGAACAGGATGGTCGGCTTGGTGACCAGCGCACGGGCGATGGCCACGCGCTGCTGCTGGCCGCCCGAGAGCTCGGAGGGACGGTGCTTGCGCCGGTCGGCCAGGCCGGTCTTGGCCAGCAGCGACTCGAACCAGTCGCGGTCGGGCTTGGCCCCGGCGATCGACAGCGGGAGGAGGACGTTCTCCTCGGCGGTGAGCATCGGCAGCAGGTTGAAGAACTGGAAGACGAAGCCGATGTGGTCGCGGCGCAGGTGCGTCATGTCGGCGTCGTCGAGCCCAGTGATCTCCGTGCCGGCGATCGTGACCGTCCCGCTGGTCGGCTTGTCGAGACCGGCCAGCGTGTGCATCAGCGTCGACTTTCCCGAGCCCGACGGCCCCATCACCGCAACCAGGTTGCCGCGGCTCACGTCGAGCGAGACGCCGCGCAACGCATGCACCGCAGTCTCGCCCTCTCCGTACTGACGCTTCAGATCGCGGGCCTGTACGACCGCGCCGTTGAGTGTCGTCGTCCCCGCGTCAGCGGTGACTTCTGTGTCCTCCGTCGCCACGATTCATTTGTATATCAGCCATAGCGTGTTTCAGCAGGGGGGCTACCTGGCGTGTATGGAACTTTTCACGCGGGTGTCTTCACAAACTGTTCACGCAGTGCGATCTTCTTGAATTTGCCGGTAGCGGTTCGCGGAATTTCGTCGACGAACTCGACGCGCTCGGGCAGTTGCCACTTGGCGAAGTGGCTGGACAGGTGCTGACGCAGATCGTCGGGCGTGGCCTCGGAGCCCTCTTTGAGGACCACGATCGCCATCGGGCGCTCGTCCCACTTGTCGTCGGGAACCGCGATGACCGCGGCTTCGGACACGGCGGGATGGCCCATCAGCAGGTTTTCCATGTCGACCGAGGAGATCCACTCGCCACCGGACTTGACCAGGTCCTTGGACCGGTCGGTGATCCGGATGCACCCGTGCTCGTTGATCTTGACCACATCACCGGTCTGGAACCAGCCGTCGTCGGTGAACTTCTCGGCCCCGGTGCCGCCGAAGTACGCGCCGGCCACCCATGGACCCCGAACCTCAAGCTCCCCCATCGCCTTGTCGTCCCACGGGATCAGCTCGCCGTCGTCGCCCCGAGCGCGGATGTCCACGAACGGCGCCGGGGTGCCCTGCCGGGCGCGGTAGTCGAACTTCTCGTCGTCCGGGGCGTCGGCGAGCTCGGGAGGCACGCTCGAGGTGCTGGCCAGCGGCGAGGTCTCCGTCATGCCCCAGCCCTGGATGATGAACAGGCCCAGCTTCTGGTAGCCCTCGATCATGCTCTTGGGTACGGCCGAGCCGCCCACGAGCAGGCGGTGTACCGAGCTCAAATCCCAGCGCTCGGGCTCGGCCTCGATCGCCCCCAGCATCGCCATCCACACCGTCGGGACGCCGGCGGTGAGGGTGACCTTCTCGTCGGCAAGGAGATCGAGGACCGATTCGGCGTCGAGGTGCGGCCCCGGCAGGACGAGCGATGCGCCCACCATCGTGGCCGTGTACGGGATCCCCCATGCATTGGCGTGGAACATCGGAACGACCGGGAGCACGGTGTCGCACATCGACACGTTCATCTGGTCGGGCATCGTCGCCATGAACGAATGCAGGACCAGCGAGCGGTGCGAGTAGAGCACGCCCTTGGGGCGGCCCGTGGTGCCCGACGTGTAACAGATGGCACATGCCCGCCGCTCATCCGGGGCTGGCCACTCCATCGGCTCGCCTCGCTCGATCAGCGACTCGTAGTCGATCGTGCCGTCGGGGACCTCGCCCGAATGCGACACGACGATCACATGCTCGAAGTCATGGGCGTCGCGGAACGAGTCGAGGACACCGAGCAGCGTCTCGTCGACGATGATCGCCTTGTCCTCGGCGTCGCCGGCGATGAACGCGAGCTCGTCCGGGTGCAGGCGCGGGTTCAGGGTGTGGACCACGGCGCCCATCGACGGGACCCCGTAGTAGGCCTCGAGGTGCTCGGGCTGGTTCCACATCAGCGTCCCGACCCGGTCGCCCTCCTTGATCCCGAGCTCGGCCAGGGCGGATCCCAGGCGCCGGGCGCGGCGCGTGCAGTCGCCCATCGTGGTGCGGTGGACCTTCTTGTCGGGCCGCCGGTAGACCACCTTGCGTCCGGGCGTGAGCAGCTCCGCTCGCTCCACGACCGTCGTCAGCGACAGGGGGTACTCGTCCATCATCAACCCGGACAGTGTCGGCTCGCCCATGCTCTCCTCCTTGGGGATACGCGTGCCTTTACAGCATGACGGGCTCGGCCGATTCCCGCCAGTGAGAGGTGGCCGCTCGGACCGTTCGGGCGCTACGCGCTGTCGGCGACCAGCGCCGTGAAGAACTCGATGTCCTCGGGCTGGAGCTGGCAGATCTCGAGCCAGTGGCCGAGTTCCGCCCGCGTATCGACGTATCCGGCCCGCACCCGGCCCGGGATCAGCACCGTGTAGTCGACCTTCAACTCCGCCTTGGCCAGAAGGGCTTCGATCCGCTCCCACTCGGGGTCCCCGGTCGCGGTGTAGGTCGCGATGTGGTGCAGGCGCACCGCGAACTCGCCGCCCTCCGGAAGGACCTCGGTGTAGAAGTCGATCTCGCCCGCCACCGGCTCGATCAGCTCGACGATCAGGCCTCCGCGGGCCCCCATGGCCGCGTTGATCTGCCACGGAACGGGCGTATCGCCGGCCAGGAACGTGGCCGTGTCCGAGGGCAGGTTGCGGCAGTGGGTCAGGCCGAAGCGCTCGGCCATGAACTCTTTGGCGCGCTCAAGGTCGGTGGTCACGTAGCCGAGCTGCCAGACGTTGGCCAGCAGGTCGGCCAGGGCGTTTACCGGCCGGGGGTTGGCGAACAGACCTTGGTCGGCGGTCATCGATCAGCCAGGCTACGGAGTCAGGCCACCAGCTGCTCGCTCCGGCGAGCGTCGAGCTGTCCGCCGGCGCCCGAGTCGAGGTGCTCGGCCAGGCGCGTGGCCAGCGCCATGATCGTCAGCGACGGGTTGACCGACAGCGTGCGGGCATGCAGCGAGCTGTCGCCGACGTACAGGCGCTTGACGTCGTGCGTCTGGCAATGCGTGTCGACCGCCGAGGTGGCCGGATCGGCGCCCATCCGGCAGCTGCCCTGCATGTGCGTGGTGGCGAGGCCCGACCACAGGATCTGGCTCGCGCCGGCGGCCTCGAGCACGCGGGTCGAGAACTCGCGAGCGGCGTTGATCCGGTCGAGCTCGACGGGCTGGAAATCTGAGGTGAAGACCTCGTTGCCGTTCTCGTCGAGGCTGACGGCGGCGTTGTTCTCGTCGTTTGACATGTTCAGCAGCCCGATCCAGCGGCGGTACTTGCGGGCGGCCTCCACGAGCGGCTCGCCCCACATCGGGCCCTGCTCGTCGCACAGGCTGACCGCAAACCCGATCGGGTCCTGGACGGTCACCGCCTCGACCGCGAACCCGCCCTTGTCGTCGGGCGCGAAGTCGAAGCAGTGCGAGCTGATCGGCGCCACCATGTGCGCGTCCTGGGCCTCGTCGAACAGGCCGAACACGAACTGGGCGGGGTGCAGACCGAGGTGGCGGCCGATGTTGGGGTTCCGAAGCCCCGAGCGCATGAGCAGCTGGGGCGTCGAGAGCGAACCGCAGGCGACCACGACCGCGTCGGCGTGCGCGCGCTGGGTCTCACCGGTGCTCGTGTCGAGGAACTCGACTCCGGTCGCCTCGCCGCGCTCGATCAGCACGCGCTGGACGAGGGAGTTGGGGCGCAGCGTCAGCTGCGGTCCGAGCCAGTTGCGGTGGATGTAGGTGTTCAGGGTCGACTTGCCCGCGTTGGTCGGGCAGCCCTGCAGGCAGGAGCCGCACTGCATGCAGTTGTGATCCGTGTAGGCGCGGGTCGGCTCGAGGTTGGCGCCGAGCGCGTCGAAGCCGCGTTTGGCGAGTTGAACGCACGGCTTGAGGTCCCAGTCGTCGCTGCGCTCGCGGACGCCCAGGTAGCGCTCGACTCGCTCGTAGTAGGGGTCGAGATCCTCGCGCGTGAGACCGACGCCGGATGCCGCGTGCCATTTGTCGAGCTCGCGCTGGGAGGCGCGCAGCGCGACCTTGGTGTTGATCACCGTGCTCCCGCCCACACAGCGACCGCCGATCAGGGCGACCGGGCCCAGCCCGAACTCGCCGGCCGGGAAGGCGAAGCGCAGCGGCCACCAGAGGTCGTGGCCCGCCCGGCTCTCCCAGCGCGTGAAGTCGGCCGCGGTGTAGTGGCCGCCGGCCTCGAGCAGGAGGACGCTTCGCCCTCGCTCCGCGAGCTCGCCCGCGACGACGCCGCCACCGGCGCCGGAGCCGACCACGATCACCTCGAAGCGCTCCCCGCTCATCCGCCGATCCCCAGGTAGGACCAGTCCTTGTCGATCCGCATGGCCAGCGGTGAGTGGAAGTCGATTGCGTGGTAGGCGCTCGGACCGGGGGCGTCGGGAGCCTTGAAGTCGCTGTAGTACGCCTCGACGGCCAGCGCCCGGACCTGGAGGAAGGCCGGCGCCGTCGCGTGCTCGCGCAGGGCCTCGGCGCCACCGGGCGCCGCGCCGGCCAGGGCGTCGATCGACTGATTGACCGCGGCCCGCTCGGGATCGGACATGGCCGACATCAGCGCGTCGATGTAGACGACCGGCTTCACGACGCTCGAGCCCGGCACGATCGTCTCGCACAGCGACTCGAGCACGGCCGCGCGTGCAGGGTCGAGGTTGCGCAGCTGGCCGGTCACGGATGCGACTCTAATCCGCAGCCGAGGTGTTCTGCCAGCCGGTGGGGGAGCGGATCGTTGCCGATGCGTGCACTCCGGCGGGATGGCATCCTGGGCTGAGCTGATGCGCAACGACGGCAACCAGGGCCGCATCCAGGCCCTCGCGGACCTCATCGTCCGATTCGGCGCCAATGTCCAGCCCGGGCAGATCGTGTCGCTCGCCTCTGAGCCGGGCAAGGAGCCGCTGGCCCGGGCGATCGCCGAGGCGGCCTACAAGGCGGGCGCCAAGTTCGTCGACCTGTCGGTGTTCGACATCCACGTCAAGCACGCACGGATGCTGCACGCAGACCCCGCGACCCTCGGCTTCGTCCCTCCGTGGTACGGCGAGCGGATGCGCACGCTCGGCGATCTGCGTTCCGCGGCGATCGCGCTGACCGGTCCGGTGGCCCCGCGAATCATGGACGGGATCGATCCAGCCCTGCTCGGGCGTGACCTGCTGCCGCGCGTGCGGGAGTCGATCGAGATCGTCAACCAGCGCGTGTCGAACTGGACCGCGGCGCCGTGCCCGACCGCGTCGTGGGCCGAGCTGGTCTATCCGGAGCTTAAGCCGGCCGACGCGCTCGAGCGCCTGTGGCGAGAGGTCGCCCACATCTGCCGGGTGGATGAGCCCGATCCGGTGGCGGCGTGGGAGGAGCGCATGGACGCGCTGGTCGCCGTCGCGGGCAAGCTCGACGGGTTGCGGCTCGACGCGCTGCACTTCGAGGGGCCGGGCACCGACCTCACGGTCGGATTGCTGCCCTCCTGCCACTGGCACTGCGCCCGGATCTCGACCGTCGACGGGATCGTCCACGCCCCCAACCTCCCGACCGAGGAGGTGTTCACCACCCCGGACCCCGAGCGGACCGACGGCTACGTGAGCTCGACCAAGCCGCTGTTCGTTTCCGGAGCGCTGGTGACCGGGCTGCGCGTGCGCTTCGAGCGGGGCCAGGCGGTGGAGGTGGACGCCGACCAGGGAGCGGATACCCTGCGCGCGCTGACCCACCGGGACCAGGGATCGGCCCGGCTCGGCGAGGTGGCCCTGGTCGACAGCGAGAGCCGGATCGGGAGCCTGGACACGGTGTTCTTCGACACGCTGCTCGACGAGAATGCGGCGAGCCACATCGCGCTCGGCGAGGGCCTCGAGTTCACCGTCGGCGAGGAGGATCACGCGCGGATCAACCGCTCAGAGCTCCACATCGACTTCATGATCGGGTCAGATCACGTGGCGGTCACCGGAATCGAGCGCGGCGGGGGCAAGGTGCCGCTGCTGCGCGGTGGCGCCTGGCAGATCTGAGGGCCCCTTCGCTCACGCCCGCCCGCGCGCTACGCTAGCCCGGCCGAACGGAGAGGTGCCGGAGCGGTTGAACGGGCGCGACTGGAAATCGCGTAACGGGGGTTGACCTCGTTCGGGGGTTCGAATCCCCCCCTCTCCGCTGCGCGCAGCACCTCTCGAGCCGCGCCTCCCAGTCCGCCGAGCCGCGCCCTCCCAAGGCCCCGGCCACGCCCCCAGGCGTCCGAACCCCCCAGGTGGGGGGTGACGGACAATTTTCTGGGAGGTATTGCCGCCTCATGGGTAACGAAGCTTGCACGAGAGGGAGGTCTCGCGTGTCCGGCGATTCCGCACGGGTGAAGGCCGCACGCGAGAGCAAGATCACGTGGGTAGCTCGCAATTTGCACGTTTCCGGATCGCCGGCGCCGGCTTTTTGCCCGGTTTAGGCCCATCCGCGACGGGCTGGCCATGTGTCCATTCGTGCGCAGACACGTCAAGCCCGGCCCACGTGCGGCCGAGGCTCACGACAAGTTGCACAAAACTTCGGCGGTCGCTTCCGTTCCGCCACCCTAGGAGTTAGCATCAGGACAGGGGCAATGAGGGGAAATTCAGACTTACGTCCAGCACTGAGACTCGTCCAATCGGCCGCAGTTGAGCCGGTCGAGTTCACGTGGTTCTGCGGCCATTGCGCCGCGCCGGCGCGAGGCGATCAGCCCCCCGCGCCGATGGCGCGCGTATGCCGGTCGTGCGGCCTCGGCGTGATGCTGGAGACTCGGCGGGACATCGCTCCCAGCCACCGCGACGCATTCCTGGTCATTGACAGCTCGCTGCTCGTCCAGGCGATGTCCTGGCGGGCCGAGACGCTCCTCGGCGTGACCGAGGACAGTGCGGTCAACCATCCGGTGATGCAGCTGCTGGTGCCGGCCGACGCCGAGGCGGGTCGCCCCGCGCGGTTCGCCGCCGCGCTGAGCGAGGCCGCCTCGGGCGCCGACGAGCCGGTCAGCGCGGTCGTCCGCCCCTGGAACACCTTCGGCGTCCGCCTGCGGGCCCGAGTCGCATCCTGCGGACCTCCGCGGGCGGCGCTCGTGGTCCTCGAGGACCAGCCGGCGCGCCGGCTGCGCGTCGTCAGTTAGTTCGCGGCACTACGCCGCCGGAAGCACTTCGGGGGCGCCGCACGCCACGAGTGGCGCGGGTAGCCGCACGGTTCCGTCCTTCTGCTGGCCGTTCTCGAGCAGGGCGATGATCGTGCGGCCGACCGCCACGGCGGTGCCGTTCAGCGTGTGGACGTGTTCGGGCCGGCCCTCGGCCGGGCGGTAGCGGATGCCGAGCCGGCGGGCCTGGTAGTCGGTGGTGTTGGAGGTCGAGGTGAGCTCGCGGTAGCGGCCCTGACCGGGTAGCCAGGCCTCGCAGTCGTACTTCTTGGCGGCGGAGGCGCCGAGGTCGTCGACCGCGATGGCCACCACCCGGTAGGGGATCTCGAGGTCGGCGAGGATCGACTCCTCGATCGCCAGCAGCCGCTCGTGCTCGGCCGGACCCTGGTCGGGCTCGACGAAGCTGAACATCTCGACCTTGTCGAACTGGTGCACCCGGAAGATCCCGCGTGTGTCCTTCCCGGCGGCGCCCGCCTCGCGGCGGAAGCAGGGCGAGAACCCGGCGTAGCGCAGGGGCAGGTCGGCCTGGGCCAGGATCTCGTCGTCGTGCAGGGAGGCCAGCGCCACCTCGGAGGTGCCGGCCAGGTAGAGATCGTCCTCGGGCAGCCGGTAGATCTGCTGCTCGGTGTCCGGCAGGAAGCCAGTTCCATATAGCGCGCGCTCGCGCACGAGCACCGGGGGGACCACCGGCTCGAAGCCGCCGCCGCGGAGCTGCTCGAGCGCGAAGCGGACCAGCGCGAACTCCAGGAACACCAGGTCGCCGCGCAGGTAGGCGAAGCGCGAGCCAGACAGGCGTGCGCCCCGCTCCATGTCGATCCGTGGCCCGGCGAGCTCCAGGTGATCGCGGCCGGTGGCGCCCGCGTTGCCCACCTCGCGCAGCACAGTGTCCTCGGCGGGAGCGTCGGGTGCCGGCAGGTTGGGCAGCAGGTCGAGCTCGACGTCGCGCCCGGCCCGGACCGCGGTCTCCTCGTCGCTCAGCTCGCGCCCGCGCGCGGCCAGCGCGGCCAGCTGCTCGCGCTCCTCCGGCGTCGGCGGCCCCTTGCGTCCCCGGCTGGCCCGGTTCTGCTCGGCCTTCAGCTCCTCGAGGGCGGTACGGATCTCACGCCAGCGCTGGTCGAGCTTTAGCAATCGATCCAGACCGGCGTCCGCGGTCGGCCCGCGGCGGGCGAGCGCCGCTCGCACGGCTTCCGGGTCGCGACGGATCAACTGGATGTCGAGCACACGCCCCTCCTGGCTCGTCCGTGTACCTGTTGCCTGGCGATCAAGGCTTCTTCTTGACCACCGTCCCGGAGGTCGTGATCACCCACCAAAAGCCTCCGGTGATGTTCATGTCCTGCCCCGCCGCGCTGCCGGGCGCCGTGTCGGCGACGTAGGTGTAGAGCGGCCAGCCGTGGTAGGTGACGACCTTGCCGCCGGTGGGATCGGTAGCGGAGCCGAGGAGCGACGCCTGCACGCCGTGGGTGCCCACCGCGTGCTCGCCGGCGGCCAGATACTCGGGTGGCCACACCGAGGCGCAGCCGCCCGTGCAGCTCACCTTCGTGGCGTTATCGGGCGCGAACACGTAGAGCGTGCGTCCCGCGCTGTTGACGAGGACCGTGCCAAGACCCGGGATCGCCCTGGACGAGATCGTCAGCGCCTTGCCGCTCGGGGCGGTCGACTTCGACGTGGTGGGCTTCTTGGCTCCTGACCTGCCGACCAGGCTCTGCGCAGTGGGCCCCGTTGCGGTCGTCGTGGTCGAGGCAGGGGCCAGCGCCGCGGCGACCGTTCCGATCGGTGTCTGGCTGCATTGGACGACGCCTGGGATCTTCGGCGCCTTGGCCCCGGAGTACCTGGCCACGAACTCGGCCACGTCGATTGCCTGCTGGCCGACCACGACGTTCTGCGGCATCACCACGCCGGAGAAGCCGCCGTTCTGGATGGCATAGAGCACCCGAGCCACCGGCCGCTCGCAGCGGATGTCAAAATTCGGACCGTTGTTGTACTGGGCCGTGCGCACGTTCTGGGCCGATCCGTGGGTGGCGGCATAGGACAGCGTGTGGCAGCCGCTGCAGCGCTGGTTGAACAGCACCGCGCCTTGGTGCAGCGCTGCGTCCGAGGTCGGGACGCTGATCTTCTGCGTCCCGCACGCGGTCGCCAGGGCCGCCACCGCGAACAACGCACCGAGTAGGAAGACCTTGGCGGGTCGGCTCATGCGCGGCTGATCATACGGAAGGACCGGCCGGCGGGACCCAGCCGCAGCCGCCTGCGCCGGCAACCGCCGGTAAGCAGGAGCCGGGGCGCCGGTGCCGAAGCTGTGGGGCATTCCCGGCGCCGGCCGGACGACGTTCGCTTCAGCCCCTATCGCGATCGTCCCACGGCGGCAACCAAAGGGGCCGGCGCCGGGGTCCCTTGCCGCGGCCCCTGACACTTGCCGAGACCCCTGCCAGCCACCCACGGGCGCGCGTAGCCGTCGCCCGCGCGAGGGCCACCCGCGCGAGGGCCACCCTCGCGACCGAAGGTGTGGTGGCCGCCCCCTGACCGGACGGGGTACCCGGCCCCAGGGACGCCGAGCAGAGCGAGGCCCCAAAATGCGCCCGACCGGCTATAACGAGCGGCGATGGCACCTCAGCCCGATCCCGAGCTGTTCCGTGAGGTGTTCGGCCGGTTTGCCACCGGCGTGGCCGTGATCACCGGCGCGACGCCCGCCGCCTCGGGCGGAATGACGGCCAACGCGGTTTGCTCGCTGTCGCTCGAGCCGCTGCTGGCCCTGGTTTGCTTCGAGAACAACGCACGCACGCTGCCGATCGTCCGGGAGGCCGGGCGGTTCGGGGTCAACGTGCTGAGCGCCGACCAGGAGGAGCTGGCGCGGGTGTTCGCCTCGAAGCTGCCCGAGTCGGAGAAGCTCGAAGGGGTGACGCACCGCTACGAGGCCGGTGTGCCGATCATCGACGGCGCGCTGTCCTGGATCGCCTGCTCGCTGCGTGAGCTGATCGCCGGGGGTGATCACACGATCGCGATCGGGGAGGTGGACGCGATGGGCCTGGGCGACGGCGAGCCGCTGCTCTGGTACGAGGGCCAGTACCACGACTTCCGCGAGCGGATCGGGAACTGAATCCGCAGCTCAGCCGGTCATGGCGGCGCGGGCGAGGAGCACGACGTTGACCAGCGCCGCCAGCACCATCACGCCGACCTCGCGCTGGAGGATCGTGACCACCACGTCCTGCTGCTCCTCGGCGGGGAGCTTGGCCACCGCGGCGGAGGACTCGAAGCCGCGCTGATCGAGCACCATCTGCGCCGAGGAGATCTTCAGCTGCTCGGCGATGAACGAGACGAGCAGGGGCAGGACGCCGTAAAGGACGTGCAAACCGGGGGCCTTGCGGTGCATCAGCAGCAGAACGCCGCCGAGTGCGGCCTGGACCACGACGGCCACCTGCGAGGCGCGCAGGATGCGCCAGAACCAGGGGCTGGTGCGCACTCGCCACCAGCACCAGGCGCCCCACCCGGCGGCGGAGGCGGCCAGGACGATCGTTACCACTCCGACGACGATGTGAACTTGCTTCATATTTGGGTATCAAGCCTTCGGCGTTACGCCCAGCATCGACGGGCGAACCGGCGCGAAATCTCCCGGGACATAGCGGCAATCTGCACTAAGTAACACAGTGTTACAAGGTAACCCCTAGCGGTGCTATAACGGTTTGCCGTGCTCCGCGATTATCTGCCCGCGATCGTCTTCCTCATCCTGGGCTCAGTGGTCGGGGTGCTGTTCGCGACGCTCAACTTGCTCGTCGGGCGCCGGGTGCCGAACCGCTCCAAGGTCGAGCCGTACGAGTGCGGCCTGCCCTCCGAGGTACAGCGCGGGTTCCGCTTCGGGATCAGCTTCTACCTCGTGGCGATGCTGTTCATCCTGTTCGACATCGAGGTCATCTTCCTGTACCCGATCGCGGTGCAGCTTCGGGCGTTCGGCACGTTCGCGATGAGCGAGACTGTCGTGTTCGTCGTGCTGCTGATGATCGCGTTCGTGTATGTCTGGCGCCGAGGAGCGCTCGAATGGAAATAAAACGTGAGCCGATGAGCGATCTGCGCGTGCGCCAGCATCAGGCGCGGGACCTTCTGCGCGGCGACCTGAGCGACGAGGAGCTCGAACGCTACGTCGAGGAACGCGTGCTGACCACCACGGTCGAGAAGGCCGTGGGCTGGGCCCAGGGCAACTCGATCTACCCGCTGACCTTCGGCCTGGCCTGCTGCGCGATCGAGATGATGGCGATCGTCGCCGCGCGGATGGACGTCGCCCGGTTCGGGTGGGAGGCGATGCGGGCGTCGCCCCGGCAAGCTGACCTGATCATCCTGTCCGGGCGGGTCTCGATCAAGATGGCCCCGGTGATCCGCCGGCTGTGGGACCAGATGCTCGAGCCCAAGTGGGCAATCTCGATGGGGGCCTGCTGCTCGTCGATGGGCGTGTTCAACAACTACGCGCTGGTGCCGGCTGACAAGTTCATGCCGATCGACGTCCACGTGCCGGGGTGCCCGCCGCGCCCCGAGTCCCTGATGCACGGGATCCTCAAGCTTCGCGACAAGATCCAGGGCAATACGGTCGAAGGCTGGCGCGAGCGCTACGCCGCCACGGGCACCGAGGAGCTCCTCGCGGGGGCGGCGGATCTCGGCACTGCCAATGTGAACGTGTTCAAGCCCGGAGACACCGCCGGTGCCTGACGCCACGGAGCTCGAGCTGACCGCCCAGGAGCTCCGCGACGCCCACAGCGACTCGATCCTCGACACCGAGTTTCACCGCGGTCGCGCCTGTCTGATCGCCGACCCGCGTCAGATCAAGCCGATCCTCGAGCAGCTGGTCGACAAGGGCTACACGATGCTGGCCAGCCTGCATGGGGTCGACTATTACCCGCAGGAGCCCCGGCTCGGCGTGCTCTACGAGATGCTCGACCGCAAGCGCGTCGAGCGGATCTCGGTCAAGGCCCGCCTGCACATCGACGACCCGCACATCGACTCGGTCGTGGACATGTTCCCGGGCGCCGACTATCCCGAGCGCGAGGTCTACGACATGTTCGGTGTCGTGTTCGACGGCCACCCGGACCTGCGCCGCATTCTCATGCCCGAGGACTACGAGGGCTTTCCCCAGCGACGCGACTTCCCGATGGGCGGGGAGCCGGTCCTGTTCACCTACAACGAAGAACAGAACTACGGGAAGTACGTATGACGGTCACCGGCCGGGGATCGGACGCAGACACCTCCACCACGCTCTCGGAGGGCTACCGCAAGCGCGAGGAGTCGATCACGATCTCGAGCGAGCCGGCCGGCGTCGACGAGACGCACGAGCTGCTGACGCTGAACATCGGCCCGCACCACCCGGCCACCCACGGTGTGCTGCGACTGATCACCACGCTCGAGGGCGAGATCGTCCGCGACATCAAGCCGATCATCGGCTACGTCCACACCGGGATCGAGAAGACGGCCGAGGACAAGGCGTACTGGAAGGTGATCCCGGTCGTCGAGCGGATGGACTACCTGAGCTACTACTTCAACGCGATGGCGTTCTGTGGCGCGGTCGAGACCCTGCTCGGTCTGGAGATCCCGCCCCGGGCCCAGTACCTGCGAGTGATCCACCTCGAGCTCAACCGGATCAACTCCCACCTCCTGTGGCTCGGCACGAGCGCGCTCGACCTCGGCGCGATCTCGATGTTCTGGTACTGCTTCCGCGAGCGCGAGAAGATCCTCGACCTGTTCGAGATGTCCTCCGGCCAGCGGTTCCACACGCGCTACATCCAGGTTGGCGGCGTGATGGAAGACATCCCACCGGGGTTCGAAGCCAAGGTGCGCACGTTCCTCAAGGACATGCCGAACCGGGCAGACCAGTACGCGGACCTGCTCGAGAAGAACCAGATCGTGATCGAGCGGCTGCGCGGCACCGGGATTGTCGATCGGGAGACCATGATCAAGCTTGGCGTCACCGGCCCGCTGCTCCGCGCGACGGGCGAGCCATGGGACCTGCGCAAGGCGCATCCCTATTCGAGCTACGACCACTTCGACTTCAAGATTCCGGTGGGGACGGTGGGCGACAACTACGACCGCTACCGGGTCCGCCACGCTGAGTTCTACGAGTCGGTGAAGATCATCGAGCAGGCGCTCGACGGACTGCCCGAAGGCCCGTACATCACGCCCGACCGCAAGGTGGCCCTCCCGCCGCGTCACGAGCTGGCCACGAGCATGGAGGCTCTGATCCACCACTTCAAGCTGGTCACCGAGGGCTTCCGGGTCCCGCCGGGCGAGGCCTACTACCCGATCGAAGGTCCCCGCGGCGAGCTCGGCTGCTTCGTTCGCTCGGACGGCTCGGCCAAGCCCGCGCGCGTGCACATGCGCGATCCGAGCTTCGTCAACCTGCAGGCGCTGGCCCCCATGGTGAGAGACGGCTACATCGCGGACCTGATCGCGACGCTCGCCATGCTCGACCCGATCCTGGGAGGGATCGACCGGTGAGCGTGCACACGGGCGACCCGCGGCTCGACCCCGAGAGCCAGGGTGGCAACGGCGGCCGCACGGACGGCGGCGATCTTCCCCAGCGTCGCCGTACGACGGGACCGGTCCCGCGCTTCGGTCACGGCTCCCGCGTTCCCGGCTGGGACCAGGCCGTCGACCTCACCAAGGACCCGGCGACGATCCCGGACCCGGCCCTCACCCCGGTTCCGCTCCAGCTCCGGGAACGGATCGCGCAGGCCATGTCGAAGTATCCCGACCGGCGAAGCGCCGCGATTCCCGCGCTGCATGCCGCCCAGGAGGAGCACGGCTGGTGCTCGCCCGAGGCGATCGACCAGGTGGCTGCGGTGATGCAGCTCACACCCGCCTACCTGACCTCGGTGGCCACCTTCTACGACATGTTCAAGATGGAGCCGATGGGGCACCACGACGTGTACGTATGCACGAACATCTCGTGTTCGCTGCGCGGCGCCGACGAGCTTTTCGACGCGATGCGCGAGGCGGCTGAGAACGACGCGAACATCAACGTCCGCTCGTTCGAGTGCCTGGGCGCGTGCGACATCGCCCCGATGGCCTCGGTCGACGGCGAGTACATCGGCCCGCTCGATGCCGAGGATGCGCAGCGGGTCGTCGAGGACCTGCAGGCCGGGCGCACGGTGCTCGAGCACAAGCAGCTGCGCTACCGGCGCTGCGCCGACCCGGACGTGGCCGCAGAGGAGGGCGACTTCGGGCCGCCCGACCGAGCCGGCACCGAGATGGCCGACACCGCGGGACTCGGCCCCGAGGGCGAGAACGTCGACCGGCCCGGACCGACCGCGGCGATCGAAATGCCGGCCGAGGAGGCCGAGGAGGAGTCTGACGGCGACTCCGGGAACGGCGACTCCGATAACGGCGACTCCGGCGGAGGCGACGACTCGTAATGAAGATCCTGTTCGACCGCATCGACGAGCCCGGCCTGAACACGCTCGAGGTCTACGAACGCCGGGGCGGCTATGAGTCGCTGCGCAAGGCACTGAGCATGCCGGCCGCCGAGGTGCTCGAGCAGATCTCCGACTCGGGCATCCGCGGTCGCGGCGGCGCCGGCTTCCGGATGGGTCAGAAGGCGGGGTTCCTGCCCCACGGCGACATGGACAAGTACCTGGTGTGCAACGCGGATGAGTCCGAGCCGGGCACGTTCAAGGACCGCGAGCTCATGCAGAAGAGCCCGCACATGCTGATCGAGGGGATCCTGATCGCCTCGTGGGCGGCCGAGATCAGCCGCACGTTCATCTACATCCGGGGCGAGTACGACCACCAGGCCGACATCCTCGAGGCGGCGATCGCCGAGGCCCGGGACGCCGGCTACATCGGCGAGAAGATCCTCGGCTCCGACCACACGGTCTCGCTCGTGCTGCACCGCGGCGCCGGCGCCTACATCTGCGGCGAGGAGACCGGCCTGCTCGACTCGCTCGAGGGCAAGCGCGGCAACCCGCGCCTGAAGCCGCCGTTCCCAGCCATCGAAGGCCTCTACCACGGGCCGACGCTGATCAACAACGTCGAGACGCTGGCCACCGTGCCGCACATCATCCGGATGGGCGGAAAGGAGTACGCCTCGATCGGTACCGAGACCTCGACCGGCACCAAGCTGGTGTCGGTCTCTGGCGACGTGCAGCGGCCCGGCAACTACGAGATCGAGCTGGGCACGCCCTCGCGCGAGATCATCTTTGGCCTGGCCGGTGGCCCGTTCGAGGGTCGCGAGGTCAAGTTCTGGTTCCCGGGCGGCTCGAGCTCACCAGTGCTCACCAAGGACGACCTCGACCTGCCGTATGACTTCGATTCGATGGCCAAGGCCGGGTCGATGCTCGGCTCCGGCGCGATCATCGTGGTGGACGACACGCACACCGTGCTCGAGGTCATGTACAAGCTGGTCAAGTTCTACGCACACGAGTCGTGCGGCAAGTGCGTGCCGTGCCGCGAAGGCACGCGCTGGACGCTCCGGATGGTCCAGCGGATCGACCGGGGCGAGGCAACGCCGATGGATCTCGACATCATGGCCTCCGTGCAGGAGCAGATCATCGGCAACTGCCTGTGTGTGCTCGGCGACGCGATGGCGATGCCCGTCGGCTCGATGGTCGCAAAGTTCCGCGAGGACCTCGAGGCCGAGATCGAGGCAGCGCGCGAGCGTGCCGAGGGGGCGGAGTTGGCAGGGGTGATCCCGCTGGGGGTCGCCGACGAGCATGCCGGCCCCTACCCGGTGCACTAGAACCCGCCCGCGCCCATGCCAAGACCCGAGCAGAAAATCATCCAGCTGACGATCGACGGCCGCGAGTGCCGCGCAGTCGAGGGCACGATGCTGGTCGACGCGGCCCGGGCCAACGACGTCGAGATCCCGTACTTCTGCTACGAGCCCAAGCTCGGCAATCCGGTCGGCGCCTGCCGCATGTGCCTGGTCGAGATCGAGGGCATCCCCAAGCTCCAGACGTCGTGCTCGACGCCGGTCAAGGACGGCATGGTCGTGCACACCCAGACCGAGCGGGTGCACCACGCGCAGAACGCGATCGTCGAGTTCCTGCTCGTCAACCACCCGCTCGACTGCCCGGTGTGCGACAAGGGCGGCGAGTGCCCGCTCCAGGACATCACGTTCGGGTGGGGGCTCGGGCGCTCGCGCTTCATCGAGCCCAAGCGCCACTTCGAGAAGCCGCTGGCCCTGTCGCCGCTCATCGCGATCGACCGCGAGCGCTGCATCCTCTGCTACCGCTGCGTGCGCTTCTCGCAGGAGGTCGCCGAGGACTACCAGCTGATCTTCACCGAGCGGGCTGCGGACACGTTCGTCGGCACCCACAACGGTCATCCCTACGTGGCCCCGTTCAGCGGCAACATCATCGAGCTCTGTCCGGTCGGTGCGCTGACCTCGCGCGCCTATCGCTTCCGTGCGCGGCCGTGGGACATCGAGGGCGCCGGCGGGATCTGCACGCTGTGCCCGTCCCAGTGCAACGTCGAGTTCACCGTCCGCGACGAGAAGGTCATGCGGGTGCGCGCTCGCGACGCGCCCGGCGCCCCCGCGGGCGGCGGTCCCGTGGGCCACCCGGACGTCGACGACGGATGGCTGTGCGACAAAGGACGCTTCGCTTACCAGGCGATCCATGTCGATGAGCGCATCACCGAGCCGCTCGTGCGCGACGGCGGTTCGCTGCGCCCGGTGTCATGGGAGCGCGCACTGGATGCGGCGGCCGGTCTCGCCCGGCACAAGGGCGCAACCGGCGCGCTGGTCGGCGGCCAGGCCACCAACGAGGAGGGCTTCCTGATCCAGCGGCTGATGCGTGAGGCGCTGTCGTCTGGCGACCTCGATTCGCGCGTTGGCGAGTCTGTTCCGGCCGAGCTGGCGCGGGCGCTGGCGGCACCGGTGTTGCAGGCGAGCGTGCCGGACATCGAGTTCGCCCACACCGTCCTCGTGCTCGGCTGCGAGCCCCAGGACGACGCACCGATCTTCGACCTGCGGATCCGCAAGGGTGTGCGTCGGCGCGGCGTGCGCCTGGCCGTAGCCACCGCGCGCCCGAGCGCGCTCGATCCCAACGCCGGATTGATCGTGCGCTATCCGCCGGGTGGCGAGGCCGCGTTGCTGGCCGGTCTCGACCGGGCTCTCGCGGGCAGCTCCGGGGGCGGGTCCGGCGACGGGTCCGGCGTCGACGCGGACGTGGCCGGGCTGGCCGAGTTCCTGCGGGAGGGCGGCGAGGACATCGTGATCCTGTGGGGCGAGCGCTGCCTTGGGGCGGACGCCCTGCGCGCGCTGCTCAGTATCGCCGAGCGGCTCGAACTCGCCGGCCACGACGGCGCGGGCCTGCTCGAGATCCCGGCCGGTGCGAACAGCCGCGGGCTACGCGAGGCGGGTGTGGTCCCGCGGATGGGTCCCGGGTACAGCGCCGTGCAAGCCGAGGGTCGCGGGGCACGCGAGATCGCCAAGGCCGCGGCCGCGGGCGACATAACCGCCCTGTATTTCTTCCAGACCGACCCGATGCGCGATCAGCCCGATCGCGCGCTGTGGGAGCAGGCCATGCACCACGCCGGCCTGGTGGTGGCGCACGCCAGCGTGTTGACCGACGGCCTGGCCGAGCACGCCAACGTGATCTTCCCGGCCGAGTCGCACGCCGAGAAGGAGGGGACGGTCGTGCATCCCGACGGGCGCCTGCAGCGCATGCGCACCGCGATCGCCCACCCCGGCTCGGTGCGCTCGGGCTGGTCGGTCCTCGCCGAGCTGGCCAAGCGCGCCGGTCTCGACACCGGCGTGCTCACCTCGCCGATGGTTTTCAAGCAGCTGGTGGCCGCTGTGCCGTTCTACCGCGACCTGACACTCGAGGAGATCGGCGGGCGCGGGGTGCGCTGGCCGGAGCGCGACGCGGCATCCGAGTTCCCGTCCGCCGCCGAGGGGGCGATTCCCGCCACCGCGGCCTCCTCGCCCGGCGGGCTGGCCGCGGGAGAGCCGGGCGCCGGCGCGGGTGCGACGGGCGGCGCGGGTGCGATGGGCGGCGCGGGTGCGATGGGGGGCGCGGGTGCCATGGGCGGCGCGGGTGCGGCGAGCCCCAACGGGGCGCTTCGCCTCGGCACCTACCGCTCGATCTGGGCCGCTCCCGAGGTCGAGATCTCCCCGGCACTCAAGTACACCGTCGCGCGCCAGCAGCTCGAGATCTCCCCCGAGGATGCTCAACGGCTGGGGATCACCCCGGGCGACGCGGTCGACGTGGCCCAGAACGGAACTCGCCTCAAGGCCACGGCCCACGTCCGCTCGGGCGTCCCGGCCGGCGTGGCCTTCCTGGCCGAGGGGCTGGCCAATGACTCGGCCAATGCGTTCACCGAGCCGGTGATCGAGGTGCACAAGCGATGATCGCCCTCGCCGACGTCAGCTACTTCGAGCCGTGGTGGGTGCAGATCATCAAGTCGCTGGCGATCTTCGCGGTGATCTTCGGGATCCTGCCCGTGCTGATCATCTACGAGCGCAAGCTGCTCGGCCGGTTCCAGGGGCGCTACGGCCCCAACCGGGTCGGCCCGTTCGGCCTGATGCAGCCCCTGGCCGAAATCGTCAAGTTCGCCATGAAGGAGCCGTTCAGGACCACCACCTCGATCGGTGCGCTCTACCGGCTCGCGCCGATCCTCTCGATCATCACCGCCGTCGGCGCGCTGGCCATCCTGCCCTGGGGTGGAGTCCAGCACATCTTCGGGCAACGCGTCGGCCTGTACGGCATCGACGTCTCGATCGGGCCGCTGTACGTATTCGCGCTGGCCGGGATCTCGTTCTACGGGATCATGCTCGGCGGCTGGGCCTCGGGGTCGAAGTACTCGTTCCTCGGAGCGATGCGCGGAGCCGCCCAGCTGATCTCCTACGAGGTGTCTCAGGGCCTGGCGATCGTGGGCGTGCTGATGACCGCACAGACCCTTTCGCTCACCGGGATCGTCCACGCCCAGGCGGGCATGTGGTACTTCATTCCCCAGTTCGCCGGCTTCCTGGTGTTCCTGGTTGCCTCGTTCGCCGAGACGAACCGCGCGCCGTTCGACCTGATCGAAGCCGACGCCGAGCTCGTGGCCGGCTACTTCACCGAGTACGGCGGCACACCGTTCGTCGCCTACCTGTTCGCCGAGTACGCGAACATGATCGTGGTCTCCGGGATGGCGGTGACGATCTTCTTCGGCGGCTGGCTGATGCCGTTCGGGATCCACCCGCCTGGGTGGGTCGATCCGTTCATCGTCCTGGGCAAGCTCCTGATCGTGTTCACGTTCTTCATCTGGGTCAGAGCAACCCTGCCGCGTCTGCGCTATGACCAGCTGATGTCGTTCGGCTGGAAGATCCTCCTCCCCCTGGCCACCTTGAACCTGCTGGTGACCGCGATCCTGGTGGCGACATGACCCCAGACATCTCAGACGATGTGATCGAGGTGATCCGCTCGCCGGGCCGTGGCCCGGTGGTCGGCGCCTACCGCGTGTTCGGCGAGACGCTGCGTGGACTGAAGACCACGTTCGCGCGGATCGTCGAAGGTCCGGTGACGATCCAGTACCCCGAAGAGAAGACGCCGGTCTACCCGCGCTACCGCGGACGCCACAAGCTCCACCGCTTCGAGGACACCGGCCTCGAGAAGTGCGTGGGCTGCTCCCTGTGCGCCGCGGCTTGTCCGTCTGACTGCATCCGAGTGGTCGCGGCCGAGAACACGCCCGAGAACCGGGTGTCGGCCGGCGAGCGCTACGCCGCGGTGTACGAGATCAACCTGAGCCGCTGCATCTTCTGCGGTTACTGCGAGGTCGCCTGCCCGTTCGACGCGATCACGATGGGGCATGACTACGAGATGTCCGATTACACGCGCTCGGATCTGATCTTCACCAAGGAGATGCTGCTGGCCGAGGCGATCGAGCGCACGCCGCTGCGCCGGGAGGGCGAGTGAGCGCGTGAGCGCGGTTCTGTTCTTCATCGCCGCGATCGGCGCGATCTCCGGCGCGGTGGGCGTCGTGATGGTGCGCAACCCGTTCTACAGCGTCCTCGCGCTGGCCGTCCATCTGGTCTCGCTCGCTGCGCTGTTCCTTCTGCTGCGCGCCGAGTTCGTCGCCGCCGCGCAGGTCGTCGTGTACGCCGGCGCAGTGATGGTCCTGTACGTGTTCGTGGTCGCCTACGTGGGCGGAGGCGAGCAGCTGGCCAGCGGCGCCGTCCTGCGCGTGCTCGGCCCGCTGTTTGCACTCGCGCTCGCAATCGAGCTGTGCATCGCGATCCTGGGCGCCGGGCTGGCGGGCGTCTCTTCCAAGGGCGCCCCGTTCATCCCCGGCTTCGGCACGCCGGGTCACATCGGCCGGCTGTTCCTTACCCAGTACCTGTTCCCGTTCGAGCTCGCCTCGATCCTGCTGCTCGTGGCGGCGATGGGCGCGGTCGTCCTGGCCCGCCGGCGCCGGGGTCTCGAGCCCGAGGAGCAGGCGGCCTTCCGAATCGAGGCGCCACGGCCGGCATACACCGGCACGATGGCCGAGGCCGCCGGCGTGCGGCCGAAGTCGGGCGACGAGCCGCTCACGCCTGAGGTCGAGGCGGTCGGCACCACGACCAGCGATGCCACCCGGCAGCAGGGTGGTTGGTAATGGCCATCGGGTGGTACCTGACCGTCTCGGCGATCATCTTCTGCATCGGCGCCGGCGGCGTGATGGTCCGCCGCAATCCGCTGGTCGTCCTGCTGTGCCTGGAGCTGATGCTGAACGGCGCGAATCTGGCGCTCGTGGCCTTCGCGCGCATGTGGGGCGGCGAGGACGGCCAGGTCTTCGCGCTGATCGTGATGGTCGTGGCCGCCTGTGAGGTGACGGTCGGGCTCGGTCTGGTCGTCGCCATCTACCGCCGGCGCCTGCCGATCGACGTCGACGGGCTCAGCGAGCTCCAGGGATGATGATTTTGGTTCGGTTTTGTGTCGGCGACGGTTCACGCCATTGCCCGGAACGCCGCAGCCCGGACGGTTTCGGCGCCACGTGTACAACGCGTCACGGCGGGCCTCCCACCGCGGCCGTGACGCGTTATGCACCTGGGGGATGCATAAGGCGCCACGCACCCGGCGGGGCGTCTGCCGTGACGCGTTATGCACGTCGCCGACCCGTCCCAGACCGCCTCCACCGCTCGATCTGATGACCGCCACCACCGCCGCCTGGCTCGTCCTGCTGTGCCCGCTTCTTGGAGCGGCCGTGATCGCGCTGGGCTACGCGCGCTGGCCCGGGCGCAGTGCAGGCTGGCTGGCCACGCTGGCCATCGCGCTGTCGTTCGTGTTCTCGGTGATCGCGCTTGTCTCCCTGCTGGGCCACAGCGCGGATCACCGTGAGCTCACCTCGACCCTGTGGAACTACGACTTCTCGGTCGGCGTCAACGCCAAGCTTCAGATCCTCGTCGACCCGCTGTCGGTGTTCATGATCCTCGTCGTCTCGGGAGTCTCGACGCTGATCCACCTCTACTCGGTCACCTACATGAACATGGACCGGGGGTTCGCGCGCTACTTCAGCTACCTGAACTACTTCGTGTTCTCGATGCTGCTGCTGATCCTGGCCGGGAACTTCCTGCTGCTGATCGTCGGGTGGGCGTTCGTCGGCGCGGCCTCGTATCTGCTGATCTCGTTCTGGTACCGGCGCACGACGGCCACCCGCGCCGGGATCAAGGCGTTCGTGATCAACGTGGTCGGCGACGTGGGCCTGGTCATCGCCACGTTCATCCTGTTCCAGCACACCGGGACGGTGCAGTACCAGGGCGTGTTCGGAGCCGTTCACCACACCTTTGCGCACAACTCGACGCCGATCGTGGCCGCCGGGCTTTTGCTGCTCGTGGGCGCGTTCGCCAAGTCGGCCCAGGTGCCGCTCCACACCTGGCTCCCCGACGCCATGGAGGGTCCGACGCCCGTCTCGGCCCTGATCCACGCCGCGACCATGGTCACCGCCGGCGTGTACCTGATCGCGCGCATGCATGCGATCTTCGAGTGGGCTCCGACCGCGGCCGACGTCGGGGCGATCGGCGGCTGCGTCACGCTGGTCGTGGCGGCCACGGTTGCGATCGTCATGACCGACATCAAGCGCGTGATCGCCTACTCGACGATGTCGCAAATCGGCTACATGATCATGGGCGTGTCGGTCGGCGCGTACTCGGCCGGACTGTTTCATCTGATGACCCACGCCTTCTTCAAGGCGCTGTTGTTCATGGCCGCCGGATCGATCATCGGTGCCATGGCCGGCGACCAGTCGCTTGACCGGATGGGCGGCTTCCGGCGGGCGATGCCGTTCACGTTCGTCTGCTTCATGGTCGGGGGGCTCGCGCTGAGCGGCTTGCCGCCGTTCTCCGGCTGGCTCTCCAAGGACGACATCATCGGCTTCCTGGACCACCGGGGTGGCTTCTTCCTGGTCCTCGGGATCATCGGCTACATCGGTGCGCTGCTCACCGGCATCTACACGTTCCGGATGATCTTCCGCGCCTTCTTCGGCGAACCGGTGGAGGAGGCCCGCGAGCTGGAACACGGCCACCTGGCCCATGCCGAGGTGCCGCGCAACCCGATGACCGGCGAGGAGGAGGACACCGACGTCGGCTTCCCCGGCCCCGGGCACTTCATCGCCGAGCGCGAGTGGCCAATGCGGATCGCCATGGGCACGCTCGCCCTGCTCGCGCTGGTCGGCGGCGCGGTCCAGATCCCGGGGATCGACGATGCGATTGGGCGCTTCCTCGAGCCAACCTTCGCCGACTCCAAGTACGTCCATGTCCAGGTGAGGACCGGACCGGCCTGGATCGGGCTGATCATCGGCGCCGCCATCGCCGTGGCCGGCATCTCGATCGCCTACCGAATCTGGATCGCCCGCCGGGGAACCGCGGAGCGCGCACGCGAGCGGTTCGCCGTCCCCTATGTTTTCCTGTCGCACAAGTGGTACTTCGATGAGCTGATCGACTTCCTGGTCGTGCGGCCGGCGCTGTGGACCGGGCGGTTCGTCGAGTCGGTGCTCGAGCGCTCATTGATCTCGGGAGTGGTGACCGGCGGGACCTCCGGGGCGGTGCGCGCCGGCTCGGCCGCGGTGCGCCGGGCCCAGACCGGCTTCCTGCGCTACTACGCGGCGCTGATGATCGTGGCCCTGTCGGGCGTGGCCCTCTACTTCCTGATCTCGAGCAGCTGACGAGATGACCCTTTCGATCCTCATCTGGCTGCCCCTGGCGATCGCCCTGCTCGCCGCGGTCGCCCCGCGTCCGCTGGTCGGCCAGGTCTCCGCGGTCGGGAGCCTCGTCACGCTGGGGGTGGCGATCTCGTTCCTGGTGCGCTTCAAGCTCGGGCACGCCGGGCTTCAGTTCGTCACCGACGACGTGTGGATCTCCTCGCTCGGGATCCACTACAAGCTCGGGCTCGACGGGCTGAACGTCGCGCTGGTCGTCCTCACCACCGTACTGTTCGCGGCCTCGCTGGTGTGGTGCGCGATGCGCGAGTGGGATCGCCCGCGCAGCTTCTACTTCCACTTCGGGCTGGCCGAGAGCATCGTGCTCGGCGCGTTCTGCGCCCAGGACCTGGCCCTGTTCGTCGCGTTCTTCGACCTGATGCTGATCCCGTTCTACTTCATGGTCGGGATGTGGGGCACCGGCGAGCGCGTGCGGGCCACGATCAAGATGGTCATCTACACGCTGGTCGGATCGTTCTTCATGCTCGCCGCGGCGATCGCCACCGGGGCGCTGGCGGCCTCCGACCATCAGACGTCGCTGAACTTCACCTTCTCCGCCCTGCGCGGGCTTCCGCTCCCCCACGCCTCACAGGACTGGATCTTCCTGTGCTTCGCGTTCGCCTTCCTGGTCAAGATGCCGCTGGTCCCATTCCACGGCTGGCTGGCCGACGCGTACAAGTCGATGCCGATCCCGGCGGTGGCGGTTTTCTCGGGCGTGGTCTCGAAGGTCGCCGCCTACGGGTTCCTGCGGATCGTGCTGCCGCTGTTTCCCTATGCGTCGGCGCACTACCAGACGCTGATGCTGCTGATCGCGCTGGTGTCGATCATCTGGGGAACGCTGGCTGCGTTCACCACGCCCGACTCCCGGATGGTCGTGGCCTACTCGAGCGTCGCCCAGCTCAGCTTCATCACGCTCGGGATCTTCTCGCTGCGCCCGACCGGCGCCCAGGGCGCGCTGCTCCAGATGCTCAACCACGGCCTGGTCACCGCACCGCTGTTCTTCATCGTGGCCGCGGCGGCCGCCCGGGCCGGCGGCTCTGAGCTGCTGGCCGACATGGGCGGCATCGCCTTCCGCGCGCCGGTTCTCGCCGGGCTGGCCCTGATCGTCACCCTGGCCACGCTGGCCATGCCCGGCTCCTCGAACTTCGTCGGCGAGTTCATGATCCTGCTCGGCGTCTTCCAGGCCAAGCTGGCCATCGCGGTGATCGCCTTCGCCGGCGTGGTGGGCGCCGCGGTGTACGCGCTGCGGCTGTACATCACCGCGTTCCACAACCGGACAGGCCCTCAAGTCGCCTCGCGCGAGCTGGGCCTGGCCGACGTGGCTGCGATCGGCCCGATCGTTCTGATCATCCTGGTCCTGGCCTTCTATCCGCAGTTCGGGCTGCGCCGCTCTGAGCCGTCGGTGAGCGCCGCGGTGGCGCCGGCCCAGGCTCAGGTTCATGCGCAGATTCAGGCTTCCAGCGCGCCACGGAGGGTGGCGCTGCGATGAACGTCCTCGCCGCCCAACAGGCCGTCGCCATCTCCCACCACATCGTCGGCCCGTACATCGACTGGCGCGCGCTGTCGCCGTTCATCGTGCTGACCGGCGGCGGCCTCGTGATCCTGCTGGTCGGCCTGCTGCGCTCGGAAGTAGTTCGCCTGCGCGTCGTGCCCGCACTGACCGTGATCGCGTTCGTGTGCGCACTGGCCGCCGAGATCTGGGTCTACCACCACCCCGCCCGGGGCAAGGCCGGCTTCTGCCTGATCGCAGGTCCGGGCTGCAGCTCGGCTCCGCTGGCCATGGACCGCCTGGCTCTCGAGCTCCAGATGTTGTTCGCGGTGGCGGGGATCGCGACCGCCCTGATGTCCTGGCGCGCCGTCGCTCCCAGGGAGTCCGGTCACGGCGAGTACAGCGCGCTGCTGCTGTTCAGCGCGCTGGGCATGGGCGTGTTCGTCGCGGCCCAGAACCTGGTCACGCTGTTCCTCGGCATCGAGCTGCTCTCGATCCCCCTGTACATCCTGTGCGCCTCGGAGACCCGGCGCGAGGGCTCGCTCGAGTCCGGCCTGAAGTACCTGGTCGTGGGATCCGTCGGCTCGGCCACGCTGGTCTACGGCCTCGGTCTTGTCTACGGCGCCACCGGCTCGACCGACTTCGCCGCGATCGGCACCGCGCTGTCGCAGGGCAAGCTGGCCGGCGGGGTGCTCGGCAACCCGATGGTGCTGACCGGGCTCGGCCTGACCATCGCGGGCTTCGCCTTCAAGGCCTCGGTGGCCCCGTTTCACCAGTGGACGCCGGACGTCTACGAAGGCGCCCCGACGCCCATCACCGCGTTCATGGCCACCGCCACCAAGGCGGCGGCCCTCGGCGCCTTCCTGCGCTTCTTCGACCAGGCCGCGATCGGGGCTCAGGACACCTGGGCACCACTGCTGGCCACGATCGCCGCAATCACGATCATCGTCGGCAACGTCGGCGCGCTCGGGCAGTCCTCCCTGAAGCGGATGCTGGGCTACTCGGGCGTCGCCCAGGCCGGCTACATGCTGTCCGGCGTGATCGTCGGGACGCGGCTCGGGGTCCAGGCCACCGTGCTGTACCTGATGGCCTACCTGGCCATGAACCTGGCGGTGTTCGCGGTCATCGTCGTCGAGGAGCGCGAACGACCGGACGGCGACTACCTGAGCGGGCTGACCGGGCTGGGCGTGCGCCGGCCGTGGCTGGCCTGGCCGATGACCATCGGCATGCTCGGTCTGGCCGGCATCCCGGGCACGGTCGGCTTCATCGGCAAGTTCCAGCTGATCCACGCCCTGGTCTCGGGCGACTACACGTGGCTGGCCATCGTGCTGGTGATCGGCTCGATGATCTCGCTCGGCTACTACCTGCGGGTGGTCGCCGCGATCTGGATGCGCCCGGCCGTGGCCGTGCCGGTCGCCTTGCCGTCATCGTCTGCGGGCGGCCCCGGCGAGCTGGCGCCGATCGCCGGCGGCTCGAGCGAGGCCGATCAGGCCGACGAGGCTCCGGCCGGCGGCTTCGGCCATCCCGAGGTGGTGTTCGTGGCCGTCGTCTTCGCCGCGGCCACGATCTTCTTCGGCATCTTCCCCCAGCCGCTCTTCCACCTCGCTGCGCACACGGCCAACTCGCTCAGCAGCCTGCTCTGAGCGCTGGCGGTCGTAGCAGCTACTCCGAGACGTTGAACTGCCGCGAGGCTTCGAGCAGGCGCTCGGCAGTCTCGGCCAGCTCCTGGAGCGAGGAGCCCAGCTCCTGGGACTGCACGCTGGTCTCCTGCGTGGCGGAGGACATCTCCTCGGCCGAGGCCGATGACTCCTCGGCCACGCTCGCGATCTCACCCGAGGCCGCGGCCATGCCGCCGACCCGCTCCGAGATGCCCGCAATCGCGTCGCCGATCTCGCTGAACGCGTGCTGAGCGCGCTCGGAGCTGCCGACGCCCTCCTCGGCCAGCTCGGCGGCCTGCTGGACCAGGCCCACCACGCTCTCGATGCCCTGCTGGATCTCCCGCACCAGCCCGGCGATCGAGGTCGCAGACCCGGCCGACTCCTCGGCCAGCTTGCGGACCTCCTCGGCCACCACGGCGAAGCCCCGGCCGTGCTCGCCTGCCCGGGCGGCCTCGATGGCCGCGTTGAGGGCGAGCAGGTTGGTCTGGTCGGCGATGCCGGTGATCGTCTCGAGGATCCCGCCGATCTCGTTGGACTTGCGCGCCAGCTCTTCGATGCCGGCCTGAGCGTCCTGGCCGGAGACCCGCACGCGCTGCATCACGTCGTTGGCGGCGGCCGCGGCATCGGCGCCCGCGGCGCCGAGCTCCTGAGCGTGCACTGTCGCGGCCGACACCTCGTCGGCCAGCTCCCGGCTGTGCTGGAGCATCGTGGCCTGGCGCTCGGCGCCCTGGGCCACCTGCGTGCTGGCCGCGGCGATACCCGACATGGCGTGCGTGGACTGATCGACGTTGTCGCGTACCTGGCCGAACACGTCGTGCATGCTCTGCGAGGAGTCGATGAACAGCCGCAGCGACTCGTGCACGGTCGACTTGAGCTCGGCTGCGCGGTCGGACAGGTCGTCACGGTTGCCGCGAATCTCGAACCTGGTCAGGTCGACGCCGAGCGTGGCGAACGTATCGAAGTAGAAGGCGTCGGTGATCGCCTGGAGGTCGTAGTTGAAGACCTTGCTGACCGCCCGCTCGGCGCCCAGCAGGAGGAGGTGGTCGGCGGCACCGTCGGCGCGCCGCCAGCCCCGGCGCGACGATTCCCCGCCGCGCTGTGGCGGGTTCTCGCGCAGCTGGCGGCGGACCGCATCGAGGAAGGCCGGGTAGCTGCCCAGGTACCACTTGAGCGGCAGGTTGATCTTGTTGTGCAGGGCGCCCACGCCGAGCAGGCCCTCGAAGTAGGCCAGACCGAACGGGTCAGACTGCGAAGGCTCGGCAAAGATGGCCCGCCAGTGCCCGGCCTGTGCAGCCTTCCACCCGTCACGCAGCGCCGAGAGCTCGATGCCCTTGGAGGCGACGTAGTTGCGGAAGAAGTCCTGGGTGGCGGAGAACTTGAAGTGGTGATCGGTCAGCTCCTCGGCGACCGCCTCGGCCACCTCGTCGGCCCACGGCCGAAGCTCGGTGAGAAGCGCCATTACCTCGGCGTCCAGGCCGATGAACTGACGGCGCAGGGCCAGATTCTCTGAGGTGATGTGGTACAGCCCCGCAAGTGATGACAAGGTCCGTGTCTCCTAGCTCGTGGCGTGGCTGGACGCTCTCAAGCGCCCCGGTCTGCCCGAACATCGTCTGGCGCCGAAGAAAGCTTTAGACCGGGTCCGTTTTCTGGCGGGGTTTGCCGGGTACTCGGCAGCGAGCATGGAGGAACGGCGCAGCGACACCGAGGAGACGTTCGGCAGCCAGGATCCGCCGGGCTCGGTCTCCGACCAGAACACCGAGGAGCCGGCGACGCCCGATCAGGGTGGCGGCCAGTCGGACGACCGCGAGGGATCGAAAAAGTCCACCGAGGATCCCGGCTCGGCCAAGGAAGGCGGCCAGTCCACCGGGCATCCCGGGAACGCGGGCTAAGGCGTCCCCGGGCCTCGGCGACGGGCTAGCCCGAACCGGCCAGCTTGCGGTAGGCGGCGATCTGCGGGTCGGCGGCCGAGACCGGCGTGCAGCCCTGCGCGATCACCATCTTCCCGTTCTCGGGCGTGACCGTGTAGTCGACGTTGTTGGCGATGTGGAACGGGTACGTGCCGTACGTCCACGGCTCACAGAGCATGCCGGTGGTGAAGCCCTTCACGGCCTCGAACGCCTGATTGACGCTCTGGACGGTGTAGGGACCCGTGACCGACTCGAGCGCATGCGTGGCGATCTCGGCGATCGTGAAGCCCATCTGGCTGAAGCTGCCGATGCCGCCGGTCACGTTCGTTCCGTACTGCTTGAGGATCGCCTTGTACAGGTTCATCGTCGGTGTGTTGGTCGGATCCGGCGGGGTCAGCTCGGCGTTGACGAAGAACTTATGGTTCCACTTCGGTCCGAGGGTCTGGGCCAGGAAGTCGGTGTCGCAAGGAGTCGAGCAGCCCCACTCCTTGACCCGGTCCTCGAGGCCGAGCTTCTGGGCCGCCTGGAGGATCACGAGCGCCTCGGGGGGCGTGAAGTTCAGCACCACGGCGCCGTTCGATCCCGCGTCGTTGACCAGCTTCAGAGCCACCGAGTTGGCGTCGTTGATCGGCACGTTCTCGGTCAGATCCTGGATCGGGACGTTCGACGCCTTGGCCACCGAGTTCGGGCCGGCCGCGATGTAGCCGGTGCCCGGCACGTTGGACTGGTCGAACACGATCTTCGAGGGGTGCTGGGAGATCGCGTACTGAACGGCTCCGTCGGAGCTGTAACGCGGGCCCATGTTCACGTCGGCGTAGTTCGCCGTCGAGTAACACTCGGGAGCGATGCCGGCCGCGATCACCTTGAAGTTCAGCTTCTCCCAGTAGGTGTGGTTGATCGTGCACTCGAGGATGCTCGACGTCCCGGCGATGCCCAGCACGTGATCGCTCTGCACGAGCAGCTTGCCGGCGGCCGCGATCTGCGGCGGCTGAGTCGCCTCGGTCTGGAGATCGAGCTTGACCGGGTGGCCGTTGACGCCGCCGTTGGCGTTCACGCACGCGAAGTACGCCGACGCCATGTTCGAGATGTCGGTGAAGTCGGTCCCCGGCTGCTTGGTGTTGATCGCGCCGAGCACGATCGGCGAGCCGCTGGCCGCCACGCCGGGCTTCGGCCCGCACGAGGACGTACTCGACGAGGCGCTCGAGCTACTCGCGCCGCTGGCGGTCGACGAGGTCGCCGATGCCGAGCCGCTGCTCGCGCCACCAGGCGGACTGCTGGTGGTCTTGTTACTGCTGCCGCAGCCGGCGATCACGATAACCCCGGCGATCGCCGCCACGAGAAGACCCAGGTACCGCGGACGCCGAGACACCAACGCAGAACCCATTCAGACCTCCCTCTTTCACGCCCCGATGCGACTGCCGAGTTTTATTGCCGAGCGGAGGCTATTGCGCCGCACGTTTCGCCGTCAAGATCGATGACGATATTGTCAGCAATCCAGCACGGAGCGGCGGCCCGTGGCGCGCGATCGTCCAAGGTCGCGTGCGCTCATGACACGGGCGCCGGATCGAGCCCGTGGACCTCGACCGTGCATCCCGCTTCGTAGGGATCGTGCGGGACGAACGCGGTGAGCGCGGCGCTGGGAGCGAGTACATCCAGAAGGCCGCGCGTGATGCCCTCGTGCAGCGCACAGATCGCGGGCTGGTTCTCGTTGACCGCATCGCGATATGGGCAGTTCCCCAGACAGAACATGGTGTGGTCGGCACCCCGCGTTTGAATCGTGGGCCGGAACCCAAGGGCGGTCAGCGATGTCTCAAACGCCTCGGTGCTGGGCGCGATGCCCTCCGGGGCGAAGCTCGCGGCCGATCTGGCGTCCGGTCGCCTCGATGCCCTTGGTCCCCCGGGCGCCGACCCCGAACGCCCGGGCCAGCCATCGGCCGAGGTCCTCGTAGGCGCGGGGCGCGCTCCCGCCGGGCTCCGCGTCGGGAGCGATCCTCCACGCGTCGGGCGGGCGCCCGCGGTGGCGACGGACCTGAGCCCTCTGCACCAGCCCGGCCTGCTCCATGCGCTCGAGGTGAATCCGTACCCCGTTGGGGTGCATGGCGAGCCGTTCGGCCAGCTCGACGGTGCCGGCCGCCCGCTTGAGCTCCCCGAGCAGCGCAAACAGCTTGGCGCGCGTGGGCTGAGCCAGCACGTCATCTTGCGGGATGGCAAACGGCGAGTCCAAGCGGCCAACTTTACACAGTCGTACTGTGGTAAAACCAGAATTGAGGCGCAGGTACTTTTCCTCGCCCGAATTGCAAAACTCGTTTTTCTGAAGGAAGGCTGGCCCCGGTGACCTACGTCATTGCTGAGCCGTGCATCGGCACCAAGGACAACTCGTGCGTGGAGGTCTGCCCGGTCGACTGCATCCACCCCACCCCGGATGAGCCCGGCTACGACCAGGTCGAGATGCTCTACATCGACCCCGAGGAGTGCATCGACTGCGACGCCTGCGTCGAGGCCTGCCCGGTCGACGCGATCTTCGCCGAGGATCAGGTGCCCGATGAGTGGCAGCGCTACATCGAGCTGAACGCCGCGCACTACAGCAACCAGACGGCCTGAGAGGCGCTCAGGCGCGCCGCCCGCGCACGCGGACCAGGAGGATGTTGTTCTCCTCGTGCACATGGCGGTGGAGGTCCTGCTCGAAGGCCTCGAGCTCGTCCAGGAGCGCCCGGTGGGTGTTGCAGTGAGCGCCGGCGCGGTTGTAGTCGTGGCAAGGCTCACGGAGCCCCGCGAGCGCGTCGCCGACCGCGGCGTGCTCGCGTTCATGCTCGGCGATCACCTGCTCCTCGACCGTCGTTCCGTCGCGCTCGAATGCGATACAGGCCGGAAACAGCTCGCGCTCCTCGCTCTCCAGGTGCGGCTCGAGCTCGGCGCGGATCTCGTGAAAGATGCGCTGGACGTCGTGCAGCCCGGGGTCACCCGCGCCGTGGACGCGGACCACGGTCTCGAGCAGGCCACCGATCCTGGGAAAGGACTCGCGCAGCCCGGCGTGGTGCACGGCCACGATGTGCCCACAGAGCTCGGCGACGGCGGCCGTCCGCCAGTCGGTGCTCTCGAAGGCGGGGCTGCTCTCGGGGGCGGGATCGAGTGCCCGCCCCGCGGCCTGGACGGCGTCGAGGTCGAGTCCGCGCCTGGCACACGCCTCAGCCAGCGACTGGCGCCCGCCGCAGCAGTAGTCGAGTCCTAGCTGCCCGAACAGCCGGGCCAGCGCGGGCTCCTCGGCGACCAGCTCGCCGAGCGACCGTTCCGGGTTCAGATCAAGCGTTTTCACCATGCGCGTCGGCCTCGATCCCGTACACAGTCCGAGATCGACGATGTTCACCCCGAGCTCGGGATCGATCACCACGTACAGCTGCTCGAGGACCAGGTCCGGACTCAGCGGCTCGCTCAGCAGGCCGAGGACACCGGGAGCCGCCCTGGGACCGGGGTCGGGACTTTTCACGTCTTGAGTTTTTCACAATCATCATGTAAAAACAATACGACTGTGCAAACCGCCCGCCCCACCGAGACCGAGGCGCTCGCCGGCGTCACCGCGGTCCTGATCGAAGCGCTCCGCGCCATCGGACGGGCCGGCCAGCCGAAACTCCGCCGCGATCAAGGAGACTCCATGCCCGCCACAGACCCCCACCTCGACGTCCGCACCGAGCCGCCGTTGGTGCGCATCGGACGCTCGGCATGAGCCCTGTTCTCGATGACAGCCGCAGCGGCCTGGCGATGTTCCTGATCTTCACGGCCGCCGTGTTGATCGTCACCGGCGCCGTCGCCCTGGTCGCGCTCGTCGGAGGTTGGTGGATCCTCGGCGTAGCGTTCGCCATCCACCTCCTCGCGACCACCGTGGTGGTGGCGACGATCGCGTCGGTCATGAGCGACCGGGGAGCCCGCTAGTCTGGACCGCCCGTGCAATATCCGGTCGAGAGCTTCACCGAGGCCGAGCGCGAGCGCCTGCGCCCCCACTTCACGAACCTCGATCGACCGGTGTTCGCGCTGGTCAACCTGCCGGAGACCGTCAAGGCGGCGCTGTTCGCGCGCTACTCCCGCTACCCCGGCACGCTGAGGCGGCTGTTCCTCGATGAGTTCGCCGACGACCTTTCGGGCTGGGACGCCATGGCCGAGGCCGGCGAGGGCCAGCGGGCGGCGCAGCTCTACGAGCGGATCTTCCTGGGTTACGGCGACGACTCCGTGGCCCAGCTGGGCGGCGCCCACGTGGCCTGCGAGTGGGTCTCGAACGTCCTCACCAAGCTGCTCCAGCGCCCTCGGCTGGCCGCCTACCTGGAGCAGTCGACGCGTTACATCGCCTACGACGCTCCGATGCCCGGACCCGATCCCGCTCGCCCGTGTTACCGCTACTACCGCGACGAGTCGCTCGGCCCTGACTACGAGCGGGCCATGGACGAGCTGTTCGGCATCTATTCGCGAGCGCTGCCGCGCGTGTGCGCGTGGGCCGAGACCGAGTTCCCCCGCGGCGGGGACGAGCCCGCGGCGGCTCACGCCCGGGCCATCAAGGCCAAGGCGCTGGACCTGCTTCGCGGGCTCCTGCCGGCCAGCTCGCTCTCGCACATGGGCATCTTCGCCGCGGGCCAGAGCTACGAGCAGCTGATCCTTCACCTGCTGGCCCACCCGCTGCCCGAAGCCCGCGACTACGGACACATGATCCTTCAGGAGCTGGGAGCGGTCATCCCGAGCTTCCTGACCCGCATCGAGCGACCCGACCGGGGTGGGCAGTGGATCGACTATCTGGAGACCCGCGCGCGCGCCGGCGAGCGTTGGGCCAACCGGCTCGGGCTCGACGGCGCCGATGGGCCGGCCGGGCCGTCGGTAACGCTGCTGCGAGCCGAGGGCGAGGAGGACGATCTGCTGGTCGCGCTGCTGTTCGAGGCCGGCGCGAGCTCGGAGGACCACATCCGCAGCGCGATCGCCGGGCTCGACGACGAGGCTCGGGGTGAGGCGCTCGCCGATCTGGCCGGCCTGCGGAGCAACCGGCGCCACCGGCCCGGGCGCGGCCTGGAGGCGCTGCGCTACCGGTTCGAGATCGTGGCCGACTACGGCGCTTTCCGCGACCTGCAGCGTCACCGCATGCTGACCGTCCAGTGGCAGTCGCTGACCCCGGATCTGGGCGCCGACGTGCCCGACCAGGTCGAGCAGGCGGGCTGCGGTGAGGACTACCGGCGCGCGCTCGAGCGCTCCCGTCGGGAGTACGAGCGCCTGGCCGACGCCGGCCTGGCCATGGCCGCGCCCTACGCCCTCTGCCTGGGCTACCGCATCCGCTTCGTGCTGGACCTGAACGCCCGCGAGGCGATGCAGCTGATCGAGCTGCGCTCGGGGCGCGAGGGGCACCCGAGCTATCGCGCGGTGGCCCACGAGATGCACGCCCAGATCAGCGCCATACACCCGGCGGTGGGCGCCATGATGACCCACGTCGACCGCGAGACCGAGCCGCGGCTCGAGCGGATCCTGTCCGAGATGCGCAGCCAGGCGAAGGTCGCCGCTGGCCGCTGACACAGGCGGCCTCCGGCCCGCACAAGGGGCGGACCGGAGGCCAACCAGCCTGCCTTATTTGACCCGGACCGTGACGGTGCTGGTCGAGGTCTTCACCGTCTGGCTGAACACCACAACGACCTGCCAGCGGCCGCGCGTCCGGGTGCGGAGCTCGCGCATGGTGAGCGTCGCACGTCTGCCGTTGACCGTGGTGTGCCCGAGCGCGACCAGCTTGCCGCCGCGCGAGACGGCTAGGCGCACGATCCCGTGCTTCTTGCCCTTCTTCGGGAAGGTGACCGTGCACTCGATCTTGTTGTGCTTGACCAGCTTGCACTTGACCACCGGCTTGGGCCCCGGAGGCCCTTGCGGTCCGCGCGGACCTTGCGGTCCCTGTGGACCCTGCGCGCCCTGCGCGCCCTGTGCGCCCTGTGCGCCCTGGAGCGCCGACTGCTCGATGAACCGGGTGCTCACCGTCCGGGTGTCTCCGTTCTGGTTGCTCACCGTCCAGGTCGCCGTGTAGTTGCCGGGACTGAGGTTGGACACCGCCACTCCGTTGGACGTGTCGACGTTGCTGCTTAAGAACACCGCGCTTCCGTTCCGGCTGATCGTCAACGCGATCGGGGAGAAACCGTCGCTCGCCTCCGCCAGGGCGGTGAACGCGCCGTTTACCGTCTCGCCCTCCATCGGCGAGGTGTCCACAACGTCCGCGACCTGGGTCACCGTCTCGCCGCCGCTCTCCTCATCGGTCTGGGCGATGTCGCTGGTGGGCAGCCCGGAGGCATCGCCATCGGCGCAGATCTGCCCGGTGTCAGCGGTTCCGCCACCAGTGTCCGACGACGGCTCACCGGCCTCGGTGCTGACGGGTGCCGTGTCGAGTGGCCCGCCCCAGTACAGCCCGTCCTCGCAGGTTCCGCTGGCCACCGTCGATCCCTGCACGGAGTTGCTGGCGCCGTCGATGTGGACCTGGAGGTGAGCGACATGCAGGGTGGTCAGCAATCTTCCAGCGTTGTTGGTGAGCGATACCGCGTCACCGCCGTGCAGGGGCAGGGCCGCTGTCACTACGCCCCCGGTGGACGTAAGCCCGGACACGTGCTCGGTCCCGTCGGCGATGCTGTACGTCTTGGAATCGTTCAACCCGGTGCAGGTCAGCGTCTGCGAGCCGAGATCGGCCGCGCAGGTCGGGAAGCCGGTCGGGAAGCCGTCGCTCTCGGATGGAGACGTCGCGTCGGGCTCGCCCGCCGTGATCGTGAGCTTGACCAACGCGCCGTCCGGGTTCGGATTGCCGGCGTCACCCGGCTGGAAGGCACGATCGTCGTTGGAGCTCGTGGTGACCACGTCACTCTGCGTGAACGGCGTCGAGAACGGCATGTCTGCCGCATCGCTGGCTGTCCCGCAGAAGTCTGTGGGCGAGGTCTCACCAGCTGTCCCACCGACGAGCGGGTTTCCATTGAGCGTGGCCGAGAGCTGGCCGGTCTGGAAGCACGGCGCAATGGTCAGCGACGGGTTGCTGGTCGACGGATCGCTGTTGGTGAGCGCGTAGCCGTTGTCGAGGTCGAACCAGCCGGTCCATCCCGACTCCGAGAACGGGTTGCCGCCGTTCCCGGTCAGGATCGTCTCGGTCGGCTGGGCCGGGATGCCGGTCCCGGCGGTGCCGCTGTTGTAGATCACGTCGATCTCGTCGCGGTCATCGCCGACTGCGTGATCGAGCGTGACCGTCCAGTCTCCGGAGCCGTTCGTCGTGCCATTACCGGTGGCCACGACCGTCCCGGCGCGGAGAAGGTCCACCTCGACCGGCACACCGGATTTCTCGCCCTTGCCGATGTTGCCGGTCACCGTCGTGCTGAACTGGTTCAGGTTGACCGACGGGAGCGGCAGCGGATTGGCCGTCTGCTGAGTGCCCTGGACACACCCGTCGTCGTCGCCCGACCAGATCTCCTGGGTGAGCCATTCATCGCCGTCGATGACCTGGTTGTACGGCGAGCCGTTGGTCGCGAACCCGAGCGGAGTGCCGCGCTGCGGGCCGAACTCGCACTTGTCGGCCACCTCATAGCCGTTGGGGTCCATCCAGCCGACGCCCTCGGGATCGGTCATCGCCTCGTTGGTCTCGTGCGCGGCGATGTCGGCGGCCAGCTCACCATCGGGATTGCCCTGCGGATCGGCACCCTGCGCGATCGCCCCGGCCTCGATAATCGGGTCGATGCCCACGGCGTAGATCGTCACCCCGTTGCCGATGTCGTAGACGCTGTGGTAGGCGCCGAACGCGTTGGTGCCGCACACGTTCTGGCTGATGCACTCATCGACGTCGGGCGGCAGGAACACGTACCACAGGTTTGTCAGGCCCCGCGGAGTACCGCTCGTGGCCTGTACGACCTTGTCCACCTCCTGCTGAACCACGCTGTCCAGAATGCACGCCCTGGTGTCTTCGGGCGATACGCACTCGCCCGTGCCGTTGCCGGTGGTGGGAAACGAGTCCGTGTCGACGATCAGATCGTTCGTGTCGGTGAGGGTTCCGGCTCCCCCGCCCGAGTACACCTGCGGGACTCCGCCGTTGTCGGCGTAGGTGATGCTGTAGTCCCCAGGAGTGACGCTGCTGGTGCCCTCCGCGTACTGGGTGAGCGTCGAGAAGATGTTGCACTCATCGTTGGTGTCGATGACGCACAGGCTTGTTGCCCCGGAGTCGGTAGCGACATCGGTGTAGAACTTCTCAATCGTCCCCATGTACGTCGGCGCTCCGCCTCCCGGCGACCCCTGGAAGTTGAACAGGTTCGGCTCCCAGAAGATCGTGTGCACAGTCACGCCGCCGGCCATTACCGATCCGCCGTGATAGGTCACCGCGTTTGACACACCGTTCTCGGACGGTTCGGTGTTGAAGTTCCCCTGGCTGTTGACCGGGGGAATCAGCCCGAGCGCATTCCCGACGCGTGGATGAAACGTCCGCGCCGCCAACGCCGGTGCCGCCGACGCGCCCAGCGCAAGGCATACGAACGGCAATAGTGCCCGCCAGCGCAGCATCAAGCCCTTCTCCTCCTGTGTTGTGCGGCCCCCACGACCGCGAGCACGGTACCGGAGCCAGACCCCGGCCGCAACCGGTCAGCCGCTGCCGCGCACCCGCTCGAGCTCCTGCTGGCGCAGCTCGATCCGCCGGATCTTCCCGGTCAGCGTCTTGGGCAGATCGGGCACGAACTCGATCAGACGCGGATAGGCGTAGGCGGAATGGCGCTCGCGCACGAACGCCTTGATCTCCTCGGCCAGCTCGGGCGACGGGTCCTGCCCGGAGGCCAGCACGACGAACGCCTTGACCACGTTGCCGCGCCGCTCGTCCGGCGAGGCGACGACGGCGGCCTCCGCGACCGCCGGGTGCTCCAGGCAGGCCGACTCGACCTCGAACGGGCCGATCCTGTAGCCGGCCGAGATGATCACGTCGTCGGCCCGGCCCTCGTACCAGTAGTAGCCCTCCTCGTCGGCCCGGGCGGCGTCCTTGGT
The DNA here is from genome assembly GCA_963764545.1 of uncultured Solirubrobacterales bacterium. Lineage (GTDB taxonomy): Bacteria > Actinomycetota > Thermoleophilia > Solirubrobacterales > Solirubrobacteraceae > Palsa-465. The sequence continues at coordinate 423,500 of CAVXSX010000001.1, forward strand.
GTGGAACCACTCGCCGCCGAACCCCTCCTCGGTGTCCTCGGGCGGCTGGTTCCAGTAGCCGAGCGGATAGTGCGGGTTCGAGCGGGCCTTCAGGCAGATCTCGCCACGCTCGCCGGACGGCACGGGACGCTCGTCCTCGTCGAGGATCGCCACCTCCCAGCCCGGCATGGGCTTGCCCATCGACCCCTCGCGCACGTCCATGAACGGATAGTTGGCGCAGAGCGGATAGGACTCGGTCAGCCCGTAGTAGTCGAGCACGGTGATGCCGTACTGCTCGCGGAACCAGCGGATCGCCTCGGGATTCAAGGGCTCGCCGGCCGAACAGACGATCCGGAACTTCTGCGGATACCTGGTCCCCGCATCCGAGATCGACATCATCGAACGGATGGCCGTCGGCGTGCCGAACACGTTGCTGACCTCGTGGCGAGACAGGAAGTCGAGCTGTTTGTGCGGGTCGAAGCCGCCCTCGCGCTGATAGACGGCCTGCACCGCGCCGAGCCGCCAGGGCCCGATGAGCGGGCAGATCCCGGCCGCCCACGCCCACTCGCCCATGCCGTGGAACACCTCGCCGTCGCGCAGGTCGTGGCAGTAGGTGAACTCCTCGTGGGCCAGGACGTAGCGATGGGCGTGGAGGATGCCCTTGGCCAGCCCGGTGGTCCCCGAGGAGTAGTAGAGCTGCGCGGGATCATCGGCCGCCGTGTCGACCGGCTCGAAGGCGGTGGTGCCGCGCCTAAGCAGCTCCTGGTCGAGAATCAGCACGTGCTCGACCAGGTCGTGCTCGACCCGACCGGCGTTCTCGGCGTTGGTCAGGAGCACCTTCGGCTGCGAGTCGCGCACCCGGTGGCGGATCCCCTCATCGCCGTACAGGACCGACATCGAGAGCAGGATCGCGCCGACCTTCCACACCCCGAAGAACGCCGCCGCCGTCTCGGGTGTGGGCGGCAGCAGCATGGCCACCCGGTCGCCGGGCTCGACGCCGTGGGCGCGCAGGACGTTCGCGAACCGGTTGGAGTCGTCCTGGAGCTCGCCCCAGCTGACCTGGCGGATTCGCCCCTGGAAGTCCTCGTGGATCATCGCGAGCTTCTCGCGCGGGTGGCGATCGCACACGTCGACGGCGATGTTGTAGCGCTCGGGCACGTTCCAGCTGTGCTGTTCGCGCGCTTGCTCATAGGAGGTGAAGGTCGTGCTCGTGGTCATCACGCCATCATGGCGCCACCGGCCTGAGGGCACAAGCGAGCCTGTCCCCGTAACAACCGTCACATGCACCGGTAATCTGTAGGGGGCTCACCATGGATCTGGCTCTGGGCGTAGGACTGGGGATCGGGATCGCCGCCATCGTCGCGGCCGTCTGGCGTGCCATGCGCGCGCAGCCCACGGCGGGCATTTCCGAGGCGGCCATGCAAGCCGCCCTGCACGCCGCGACCACCACGCTGCCCCACCTGCGCAAGGGATTGACCGGACGCAATGCCGAGCGGGCCGTGCCGCACCTGCGCGCGCTCACCGGCGCGGCGGCCATCGCGCTGGCCGACACGCGGGCCGTGCTGGCGATCGACGGGGAGGGCCGCGACCAGGTGCGCCCGGGCGATCTGCTCTCCCGGCTGCTGGCGCGCGCCCGCGACGATCGGCTGCATATCGTGCCGCGGCTGGTCTCCTCCGATCCGACGTGTCCACTGCGCTCGGCGGTGCTCGCGCCGCTGGTCGCGCAGGGCAAGCGGATCGGCACGCTGATCGCCTTCTACCGCACGGTCGGCCGGCCCAGCCACCACGAGCTGAGAGTCGTCCAGGAGGCGGCCAGCCTGGTCTCTGCCCAGGTCGAGCTATCGCTGGTGGCGGCTCAGGAGGAGCGGGTCGCCCAGGCCGAGCTGCGTGCTCTGCGGGCCCAGATCTCGCCCCACTTCATCTACAACGCGCTGGCCGCCGTGGCCGGCTACATCCACGCCCGTCCCGAGGAGGCGCGCGACCTGCTCACCGACTTCGCCGAGTTCACGCGCTACCTGTTCCGCGACGGCCGCTCCTACGTCACGCTCGGCGAGGAGATCGAGCACGTGGAGCGCTATCTGCGCCTCGAGCGAGCGCGGTTCCGCGACAGCCTGCACGTCACGGTCGACGTTCCGAGCGACGCCCGCGGCGCCGTGGTGCCGGCCATGTCGGTGCAGCCGCTGGTCGAGAACGCGGTGCGCCACGGGGTCGAGCTCCAGGCAGGCCGTGGACGGGTCATCATCGCCGCCCGGATCGTCGGTGGCGACGTGGAGCTGCGTGTTTCCGACGACGGCGTGGGAATCGAGCCCGAGCGCCTCGAGGCCGTGCTGGCCGGTGCCGGCGGCGGCATCGGCGTGTCCAACGTCGACGCGCGCCTGCGGGCCACCTTCGGCGAGCGTTACGCGCTGCGCATCGAGTCCGATCTGGGGGCCGGAACGACCGCGGTCATGACCGTCCCCAACCTGCGCGGTGAGGTCGCCCAGCGCGAGCTCGCCAGCTCGGTATGAGCTCCGAGCAGCTGACGATCCTCGCCGTCGACGACGAGCACACCCAGCTCGAGGACCTGGCCCGGCTGCTGCGCAGCTTCCCGGCCGTGCGCGAGGTGGAGTGCGCGTTCGGCGGTCACGACGCGTTGCTCAAGGCCTCGAGTCAGCCCTACGACGCGATCTTCCTCGATGTCCGCATGCCAGATCTGGACGGGGTCGAGCTCGGCCGGGTGCTGCGACGGTTCGCCTCGCCGCCCCAGCTCGTGTTCGTGAGCGCCTACGACGGCGCCGCGGTGGATGCCTTCGAGCTGCGCGCACTCGACTACCTGCGAAAGCCGGTCAGCCGGCGCCGGCTGGAGGAGGCGCTCGAACGCGTGGTGGCGGCCGTCGAGGCGAGCGAGGGCCGTCCGGACGGCAACGGTCAACGCCCGCGTCCCGCCACGGGCGGCGCCAGCGAGATGATCGCGGTGTCGGGCGCCCGCGCCGGCGCCACCCGCCTGATCAATCGCGGGTCGGTTCTGTACGTCCAGTCGCACGGCGATTTCGTGCGCATCGTGACCGAGGACGGCCGCTACCTGCTGCGCACCACGCTGAACGAGATCGAGGGTCGCTGGGCGCCGTTCGACTTCATCCGCGTGCACCGTCAGTACGTGGCCAACCTCTCACGCGCGGTCGAGCTCCGCCCCCACCTGGGCGGCACCGCCGAGCTGGCGTTCGGCGACGGCCAGGTGATCCCGGTGGCGAGACGCCACGTCGCGGCCCTCGGAAAGCGCCTCGGCGTCTAAACGCCGCGAAGAGGCGCCGAAAGCCCTGGAGGAGTACGGCGGACGGAGGCCAAAGGGGCGTGAGGAATGCGCTCCGGACTCCCTCGCGCCCGACCCCGTTCAAACCAGCGCGAACAGTGGCCGGCGCCCGGGAGTCCCGGAGCGCGAACTCTCGCCCTACTCAGGACTCCTCGTTCTTCTGTTCCTCCTGGACTTTCCCCTCGAGCTGCTTCATGACGTCGGGGTCACGTAGCGTCGTGACGTCTCCGAACTCGCGTCCCTCGGCGATGTCGCGCAGAAGCCGGCGCATGATCTTGCCCGAGCGTGTCTTGGGCAGGTCGTCGGCCCAGATGATCCGCTTGGGCCGGGCGAGCTTGCCGATCCGCTTCGCCACGGTTTCGCGGATCTCATTGACGAGCTCGTCGGATCCCTCGGTGTCGTCGCCTTCGAGCGTTACGAACGCGGTGATCGCCTGGCCTGAGTCCTCGTCGGACTGGCCGATCACGGCCGCCTCGGCCACCTTGTTGTGCGCCACGATCGCCGACTCGACCTCGGCGGTCGACATACGGTGCCCGGAGACGTTCACCACGTCGTCGATCCGCCCGATGATCCAGAAGTAGCCGTCCTTGTCCTTGCGGGCGGCGTCGCCGACCAGATAGGTCTCCTTGCCGAATTTGTCGAAGTACGTCTCGACGAAGCGATCGTCCTCCTTGTATAGGGTGCGGAGCATCGACGGCCACGGCCGGGTGAGCACGAGCAGTCCCTGTCCGTCGTCGACCGGCTTGCCGTCCTTCTCGTCCCACACCTCGGCGGCGATGCCCGGGAACGGCCGCGTGGCCGAGCCGGGCTTGGTGTCGACGAGCCCGGGCAGCGGGGTGATCATGATCGCGCCGGTCTCGGTCTGCCACCACGTGTCGACGATCGGGCAGCGCTCGCCGCCCACGACCACGTGGTACCACAGCCAGGCCTTCGGGTTGATCGGCTCGCCCACCGTACCGAGCAGCTTCAGCTTGGACAGGTCGAACTTCTCGACGTGCTCAACTCCCCATTTCATGCAGGCACGGATCGCTGTCGGCGCCGTGTAGAACTTGGTCACGCCGTAGCGATCGCAGAGCTCCCACCAGATGCCCTTGTGCGGATAGTCGGGCGCGCCCTCGTACATCACGCTGGTCGCGCCGTTCGCCATCGGCCCGTAGACGATGTAGGAATGGCCGGTCACCCAGCCGACGTCGGCTGAGCACCAGTACACGTCCTCGTCGGGCTTGAGGTCGAACACGTAGCGGTGCGTGGCCGCCACTCCGGTCAGGTATCCGCCGGTCGTGTGCAGCACGCCCTTGGGCTTCGCGGTGGAGCCGCTCGTGTAGAGCACGTAGAGCGGGTGCTCGGCGTCTAGCTCCTCGGCCGGACATTCGTCGTCGGCCTTCTCGACGATCTCGTGGTACCAGACGTCCCGTCCGTCCTTCATCTCGCAGTCGGCGTCGGTTCGCTTGACCACGACGATGTGCTCAAGCGCGTCGAGGTTGCTCATGCACTCGTCGACCTGCTGCTTGATCGGGGCCGTCTTGCCCTTGCGCCGGGCTCCGTCGACGGTGATCAGCGCCTTGGCCTCGGAGAACTCCATGCGTTCCTTCACCGAGTCGGGCGAGAAACCCCCGAACACCACGTTGTGCGGCGCGCCGATCCGGGCGCACGCCAGCATCGCGACCACGACCTCGGGAATCATCGGCAGGAAGATCCCGACGATGTCGCCCTTCTCGATGCCGAGATCCTTCAGCGCGTTGGCCAGCTTCTGCGTGTCGCGGAGCAGGTCGGCGTAGGTGAGGTCCTCCTCCTCGCCCTCCTCGCCGCGCCAGTGGAAGGCAACCCGGTCGCCGTTGCCCTCCTCGACGTGGCGGTCCAGGCAGTTGTAGGAGGCGTTGATCTTGCCGTCCTTGAACCACTTGTAGAACGGTGGGTCGGAGTCGTCGAGGTCCTCGGTGGGCTCCTTGAACCAGTGGAGCTCCTTGGCCTGCTTCATCCACCAGCCCTTCCAGTCCTTCTCGGCCTCGTCGTAGACCGACGAGTCGTCGAGAAGGGCATGCTTGGGAAAGTCGTCAGGCGGCTCGAACGTCTCGATGTCGAGCATTTCCTCGAGCTTGGACTCGAGGCCCTTCTCGGTTGCCGTGTCTGCCACAGGAATCCTCTCCTTCGGGGAGCTCTTGGGAGTTACCTACCCCAACCGGCATAAGCGAAAATCGCTTCTGAAACTAGCTCGCGCCTGTGGCAGCGCAAGACGGATGTCACCGTGGATACCGTGCCCGGCCCGAGAGCCGAGCACGGTATCGGGCAATTGCGGCGCTATTCGGTCTGTCCGTACGAGGCGATTTCCTGCTTTTCCGCCTCGGTGAGCTCACGCGGGACGTCTCCGCTGGCCGCCTTCGCGCTCTGCACCTGGTGGCGGATGCCGTCGACGATCTCCGGGTTGGCCAGCGTGCTCACGTCCCCGACATCGGAGAAGTTCGAGATGCTGGCGATCACCCGTCGCATGATCTTCCCCGAGCGGGTCTTCGGCATGTCCGGCACCACCCAGACGTTCTTGGGCCGCGCGATCGCCCCGATCTCCCGGACGATCGCCTCGGACACCTTGCGGTCGATCCCGGCGTCGGCGCCGACCTGGGGCTTGAGCGAGATGTACATCTCGACGATCTTGCCCCGGATCTCGTCGACCACGGGAACCGCGGCGGCCTCGGCCACCTCGTCGACCACCATGGCCGCGGACTCGAGCTCCTTGGTTCCGAGCCGGTGCCCGGCGACGTTGATCACGTCATCGATCCGGCCGAGGATCCGGAAGTAGCCGTCTTCGGCTTCCATTGCCCCATCGCCGCACATGAACGGCCAGTCGCGCCAGTCCTTGCTGTCGGGGTCCTTGTTGAAGCGCGCGTAGTAGGTGTCGATGAACCGCTGATCCTGGCCCCAGACCGTGAGCATCCGGCCGGGCCACGGGTTGCGTACGCAGATGTAACCCGCCTTGCCGGTGCCCTTCGGGATCTCGTTGCCGTTCTCGTCGTAGATCACGAGCTGGATCCCGAGCGCCGCCGGTCCGCAGCTACCGGGCTTCATCGGCTGGAGCCCGGGCAGCGTCGAGCCTAGGAAGCCTCCGGTCTCGGTCATCCACCACGTGTCGGTGATCGCGGCCTCGCCCTTGCCCACCACCCGGTGATACCAACGCCACACGTCGGGCTCGATCGGCTCGCCGACCGTGGTCATCGTCTTGAAGTGGTAGTCGTACTTGGCCGGCTCGTCCGGTCCGACCTTTCGCAGCATCCGGATCGTTGTTGGCGCGGTGTGGAAGATGTCCACGCCGAGCTTCTCGGCGATCCGCCACGGACGACCCGGGTCCGGATAGGTCGGCACACCCTCGTACATGACGGTCGTGGTGCCGAGCGCCAGCGGTCCGTACACGATGTAGGAGTGCCCCGTGATCCAGCCGATGTCGGCGAAGCACCAGTAGGTGTCGTCGGGGTGGATGTCCTGGTAATACTTGGACGTGCCCGTCACGTAGGACATGTAGCCCCCGACCGAGTGCTGGGCGCCCTTCGGGCGACCGGTGGTACCGCTCGTGTACATCAGGAACAGCGTGTCCTCGGCCGCGAGCGAGACCGGTTCGACCGCCGACCCGGAGTACTTCTCGAGCACCTCGTCGACGAAGTAGTCGCGGCCCTCGACCATCGGGCTCTCCGAGTGATACTCGCCCGGGATGCGCCTCCATACGAGCACCTTCTCGACCTCGATGCCCTCCTTGCGCGCTTCCTCGATGGCCTGGTCGGCCTTGACCTTGTGGTCGATCAGGTCGCCGTTGCGGTAGTAGGAGTCCATCGTGACCAGCACGGTGCTCTGAGCGTCAGCCATGCGCTGGCCGCAGGCGGCGCCGCTGAAGCCGCCGAACACCTCTGAGTGGATCACGCCCAGCCGGGCGCAGGCGAGCATCGAGACCGGCAGCTCGGGCACCATCGGTAGGTGAAAGGTGATCCGGTCACCGGTGTCCAGTCCGGCGAAGTCCCGCACCAGCGCGGCGAACTCGTTGACCCGCTGGTGCAGCTCCGAGTAGGTGATCTCGACCGGATCGACGTCCTCGGACTCGGGTACCCAGATGATCGCGTTGCGGTCGCCACGCGTTTCCAGGTGCCGGTCAACGCAGTTGACGCAGGCGTTCAGCCGGCCGCCCACGAACCACTTGAAGAACGGCGGATTGGTCGTGTCGACGATGGTGTCCCACTTGCGATCCCAGTCGAGCAGCTCGGCGTACTCAACAAAGCTGTCGGGGAATCGATCCTCGCGGAAGCGCTCGAGGATCTCCTCGTCGCCCGCATTCGCTTGCTCCTTGAAGGCCTCCGGCGGTGCGAAGTACTCCTCCTCGCGCCAATGGACCGCGATCTGCGCCTCCGAGGACTCAGAATCGGAAGCTCTCCTCAGCGGGTGGTTCCTGAACTACATCGGCCATGCAACTCTCTCCTTCCTGCGAACGTGCTTCCGACCACTGGACAGCCCAGAGCGCCGGCGTTGCCGCCGGCGCTCCCTTGCTTAGTGCTCAGGTGGCGATTTGTGGCTGTAGTTCTACTCCAAGCGCAGCCTCGCCGTGGGCTTTCCCCGCCTGCGTTACCGCCGGAGCGGTACGACGGGCATCAGCACGCGGCCGAAGGTCGAGTTGACCACCGCCGCGAACGATGCGTACCACGCAGCGAGCGCGGTGGCGATGCCGATGTAACCACCGAGCTTGATCGTGCCGTTGGTGGCGGCCGTCCCGCCGGCCAGTGAAGAGTTCCCGATGCCCAGGATCAGGTATGTGATCGCCAGCAATAGGAAAACCAACGCGACCGCACCAGTCGTCCTCAGCGACGCGATGAACATGTAGGCGGTGAAGATCCCCCACATCCACAGGTACAGGCCGAGCCCGCTGAAGACCTCGGTGCCGACATTCTTCCCGACGGACTGGACGATGAAGAAGAACGAGATCCAGAACGCTCCGTAGGAGCAGAACGCCACCGCGCCGAACGTGTTGCCGGTCCGGAACTCCCAGAGCCCGGCGATCAGCTGGGCGATACCGCCGTAGGCGAGTGCGAGCCCGGCCACCATCGGCAGGAGCCCGCCGCCGGGCACCTTCTGGGTTCCGACCAGTCCGGAGTTGATAAGGCTGAGCATGAAGGTGGTCCCGGCAAATGCGGCGAGACCGAGCGGACCCGGATCGGCCGGCGTCCAGCCCGCCATCCGTCCGCCCATGGGCTCGGCGGCCGGCGCCACGTCGGCCTCACGCGCCCCAATGTTTGCGGCTTCCATCTAATCCTCCTATGAGGTTGACAGTCGGCGGGTAAGTTGCACCCAGCACGAACAGTCCTCAAGGGCGGATCGGTGAGCGGTCGGCGGCGCACGCCGAGCGGCAGCGAAAGCAGGATGAACGGTGGCCGCCGAACGGCGTTTTGCCGCCCGACGGCCACCGACTCGAGCCCGCACAGGCCATGTCCGGTCTGCGCCCCAGGCGAGTGGCCCAAGACCAGTCATGGAGCTGTGTGTAACGCCCCTCCAGGCATCTGGCGAAGCGAACCTGTCCCGGCCCCCGGCGTGGACAGGAGCCGGGACAGCACTGGCTGCATCGGCATGCGCCCTCGGCGGCGTTAGCCCTCCGGACGGATGTAGTAGCCGGGCCGGGGCCCCTTATTTCTTGCGCTTGCGCTTGCGCTTCGGCGTGGTCGAGCGGGGGCGGGCCGGGGCGGGTGCCGGCACGCCGACCGCCTGTGGCGCGGGCTGCGGCGCCCGCCTGCCCCGGCCACCGCGAACCGGCGCCTGCTGGGCTCGGGCCGCCCGCAGCTGCTGGCTGCTCGGCCACGGCTCGGCTCGGCCGCTGGTCCAGGCCGGCGGGAGGCCGCTCGGCCAGCGACCGCTCATCAGGTAGGCCACCGCGAGCAGCCAGTAGGCCTCGACGATCGGGATCGGAACCAGCGGGATGATGGTCAGAACCCCGGCGATGATCCCCAGATAACCGAGGAAGCGGGTGAGGAGCCCGACGCGCATCGCGCCCAGCGACACGAGCACGAGCGCCACCGCAACGATGAACAGTCCGAGGTAGTTGCCGATCTGGGGGACCGTCATGCTCGCCCGGCCCAGCAGCGCTTGGGCCTGCGGATAGGTCTGGCTCCCCTGGCCGATGAAATCGTTGGCCGCGCTGCCGAACCCGATCACGTACGCGACCACGCTGACGCCCTCAACCAACCCGCCGCCCAGAGCGATCCAGCCCATGAACGGCGGCCTGAGGTTCGGCTCGCGTGCTCGCGCGGCGCCCCACAGGTACTGCAGGGTCGCGCCCACCGCGATCACGCTGAGCCCGGTGGCGATCGAGCCGATCAGGTCGCGCGTGAAGCGCTTGTGCTCGGTGATCAGTCCAAGCGTCTTCTCATCGACGTTGACGTGAGCGCCTCCCAGCTGGATCGCCACGCCGAGGATCAGCAGGATCCCGGCCGCGGCGGCCAGGGTCGTCTGCCGGTTGCGGACCCGGGCCTCGTACGCCAGTCGCTCCTGGGGACCCGACCTCTGCACAAGCTCTTCGGTGCTCATCTGCCGCCCAGTGTAAGAGCGTCTTTGTTTTTGGGAGGTACCATGGAGTGCATGGAAGGAAGTGGCTTCGGAGGCCTATTCGGAGATCCGGACGAGCTTCAGCGCCGCCTGGGCGAGTTCGCCGAGCAGATGCAGGGCGCTCAGCGCCTGGCCTGGGCCGACAACGCGATCAAGCTCGCGGTCGATCTGACCGTAGCGGCCATGAACCGCATCAACATTCAGGGGACGACTGAGCAGCAGGCCGAGCAGCTGCGGACGGTGATGGCCCACATCTTTCCCGAGGCCGTCACGCTCGTCCGCGAGGCCCGCGAGGGCCTCCAGTAGCCCGTCTCAGTCGCCCGCCAGCGCCCCCAGCACAAGCCCGTCGTGCTCGGCCGGCTTGACCTGGCGAAACACGTGCTTGATGCGCCCGTCCGGGTCGATCACGAACGTCGAGCGCTCGGCGCCCATGTACTTGCGGCCGTACATCGACTTCTCGACCCACACCCGGTAGGCCTCGCACACCGCGTGGTCCGCGTCGGCCAGTAGCGGGAAGCCGAGGGAGAATTTGTCGTCGAACTTCGCGATCGCCTTCACCGGATCCGGCGAGATCCCGTACACGACGGCGCCGGCCTCGCGGTAATCGAGCTGATGGTCGCGGACGCTGCACGCCTGGGTCGTACAGCCCGGCGTGTCGGCCTTGGGATAGAAGTAGAGGACAACGGTCTGCCCGCGCAGCCCGGACAGCGACACGGAATCACCGTGCTGGTCGGGCAGCGTGAAGTCGGGGGCGGGGTCTCCTGTGTTGAGCATGGCTGCACCCTATAGGCGCGCGACGATCACCGGCGGGTGCGTCGGAACCAGGCTTCCGCCTGCCGGCTCTTCGGTCACGAGGATCTCCTGCACGTCCTGCGAGACGCCGGGCACGCCGATCTCGGCTGCTCCCTGATCGCTGACGCCGAACAGCGCCCGCGTCGGCTCGGGGGCGCTCCCGGCCCGCTTCAGCCAGACCTCGTAGACGTGCCCCGCCGACGGCGCGGGAAGGTCGCGAACGACGAGCCCGCCCGGCCGCTGGCGAGACGCACCTGGGCGGTCCCCGCCGAGCCGACCACGCTCGCCCTGAGAACCCGAACGTGACCCGATCCGCCTGATAGCAGACTCGCGACGACGAACACCACCACCGCCAGGCCGACTGCCGTGGCCGACGCGAGCCCGGCCGGAACCCAGCGCGAACGGGGGCGCGACACGGCGCTGCCGCGCGGCTCGGAGCGCACGCCGCGCATCACCCGGCGGCGCAATCCGCGCGGCACCGGGTACTGCGGCGCGCTCACCGCCAGCTCATCCACGACGTGCCCGAATCGCGCGAGCTCCTCCGCGCACACGTCGCACTCCTTCAGGTGGCGCTCGAACTCCTCGGCTTCGGCGGGCTCCAGCGCGCCGAGGGCGTATGCCGCCACATCGGCCCCGCACCCGTCCTGGCGCAGATCACGGTCGTCACGGCTCACGACACACCTCCTGAGCGCTCATGACGCGACTCCCGCGAGGTCACCCAGCGAGAGTCGCAGCTTGTTCAGGCCCAGCCGCATTCGGCCCTTCACGGTGCCGGCCGGCAACTCCAGCATCTCGGCTATCTGGCTGTGCGTGAAGCCACCGAAGTAGGCCAGCTCGATGACATGCCGCTGCTCGCTCGGAAGGCCGTCCAGCGCGCTGCGGACTCGCTGGGCGTCCTCGCGTCGCTCGACTTCGGTATCGGTTCGCTCGCGTCCGGGCATCCGATCAGCCGCCGTCTCGTCGTGCACGTCCAAGCCTGTCTTGACCGTCTCGCGCCGAAACGTATCAACGGCCTTGTTGCGCACGACCGCCAGCATCCAGGTCCGGACGCTGCCGCGCGAGCGCTCGTAGGGCATGCCGCTGCGCCACAGCGACAGGAACGCCTCCTGGACGACGTCCTCGGCGACCCCGCGCCGGCCGCACATCCGGTAGGCCAGCGAGAAGGCCGCGCCGCCGTGGCGGTCGAAGATCACCTCGAAGGCGCGCACGTCGCCGTCGCGGGCAAGGTCGATCAGCTCCTCGTCCGCGAGCAGCCGCACGCGGCGGCTCCGCAGCCGATGCGAAGATCGCAGCATCAGCGATCTACTTCGAGACGGAAGCGAGTTTGGATCACACGAGGCGCTCGAGTGCGACGATGCCGGCCGTGATCGACCTGCACGCACACCTGGCGCCGAGGCTACCCGAGGACACCCCGGAGCCACGCATCCCGTCGGAGCTGCGCCGGCCCGAGGCGCTGCTGGAGCACCTCGACCGGCCAGCTCATCTTCGGCGATGTCCCGGCTCGCTTCTACGTCGACAGCATCACCCACCATCCCGAGGTGACCGAGCTCGTGCGCCGCGTGATCGGACCGGACCGCGTGGTGTTCGGCAGGGATTGGCCGTTCCCGATGGGAAGCACGGCCGGCGTGGAGGACGCGGCCAACGCGGCCAGGGTTCTGGGCCGCCGCGATCAGCCCTGAATCACCGCGATCGCGTTTATCTCGATCAGGTAGTCCTTGTTGACGAACTTCGAGACCTCCACCATCGTCGAGGCCGGCGGCACCCCGGTGAAGTACTGGCGGCGCACCGCGTGGATCGCATCGAAGTCCTCGACGTTGCGCACGAAGACGTCGACGCGCACGATGTCATCGAGCGACCCGCCCGCAGCCTCCACGGCCGCTGTGAGGTTCTGGCACACCTGATGGGTCTGGGCGGTGATGTCGCCCACGCCGGTCACGCCGCCATCGCGATTGAGCGCGGTCATCCCGGATAGGAACACCAGCCGCCCCGTCGCCTCGACCGAGGTGGCGTGCGAGAAGTGACCGAGTGGCGAATGCAGTTCGGGGGCGACGATTCTGTCCTTGGCCATCAGCGGGCGTCCTCCGGATCGGTGTACCAGTCGGGTTGCGTCGGATAGTGCGGCCCGTCGTAGAACTCGAGCAGGACCGAGTCCTCCTCGGCCACGGTCGGACCATGCACGGCTCCCTTCGGGTTCCAGTAGAACGCGCCGGGCGTGAGAGTGATCCCGGTCGCGGTGTACGTATAACGGCCCTCCAGGCAGTACATGAACTGGTTCGACGCGTGGGCGTGGCGCGAGGGTATGCCGGCGCCCTGCTCGAAGCGAACCAGGGCGATCGATGCGCCCGAATCCTCGTCGCGCCAGAGCATCTTGTGCGAGAGGCCCTTCAGGCTCTTGGCCGCCCAATCCAGGCGCCCGGGATCGAGCAGGATCTCGCGGAAGCGGGCGGCGCCGTCGCCGCCGGGCTTGGACGCGCGGGCACGCTCGGGCGCGGCGCCCGACCAGCGGCCGAGCTTGGACAGGTTCTGAACGTCGCTCATCGATCACCTCCTGGGTGGCTTTGCTCGGACCACGCGACTCCGGCCGCGCGGAGCGCCTCGAGGGTCCCCTGCTCGAGCGCAACGCCGTCGCGGGCAGCGGCCGCGCGCCGCTCCGCCGCCAGCGCGCCCGGTAGGAACACGCGCTCTACGCCGGGCGCACGGTCCGCGCCGGTCACCTCGGCGGCCAGCGTGGCAAGACGCTCCGCGAATGCCTCGGGTGGAGCGAAGGCGGCGATGTCGAGCGCGACGGCCAGGTGCGCGGCGTCGTTGGGCACGGCGACGTCGGCGTACAGCCCGTTGACCCGCTGGCCGAAGCCGCCGCCGGCGAGGACGCCGGTCAGCACGTCGATCATCAACGCCAGCCCATACCCCTTGTGCAGGCCGATCGGCAGGAGCAGGCCCGCGATGGCTGCTGCCGGATCGGTCGTCGGGCGGCCCTCGGCGTCGGTGGCCCACGTCGCCGGGATGTCGCGTCCCTCCTGCGCGGCGAGCCGGATCTTGCCGAGCGCGGCCTCCGAGAGCGCCATGTCGAGCACGATCGGTTCGGCGCCGCCCGCCGCAGGCGCGGCGATAGCGAGCGGATTGTTGCCGACCACCGCCTGGGCGCCGCCCGGCGCGGGCATCAGCGGGCGGGTGTTGGCGGCGACGATGCCGATGCACCCGGCGCGCGCCGCGGCGAGCGCGTAGCGGTATGCGCCGCCGAAGTGGAAGGCGTGGCGCACCACCGTCACGCCCACGCCGTACTCGCGGGCCCGCGCCACGGCGAGCCGCATCGCCTCCTCGCCGGTGAGCTGTCCCAGTGCGTGGTGCGCATCGAGGACCGTGACCGCCCCGTGCTCGCTCACCACCTCGGCCTCCTCGCGGCGGCTGACCGAGCCAGCCCGCAGGCGATCGAGATACATCGGGACGAGCATCACGCCGTGCGATGGGACGCCACGCATGTCACTGTCGACGAGCGCCTCCGCCACCGTCCGCGCCGCCCTTGCCGTCAGGCCGGCGCCTTCGAAACGCTCGGCTACCGCGTCGATGAGCAGTTCCGGGCGCAGCCGCTTGGGTGGGGAAGTCGCGGTCAAACGCGAACCCGCGCGTCGACGCAGGGTCCCGCCCGTCGCACGTCCTCGGGGATGGCGCCGGCATTCCAGGCGTCGAAGCCCCGCCACTCGGAGTCGGCCGAGGCATCGAACCAGCGCGTGGGCGCCGCGATCTCGACCCCGGTCAACGGCGTGCCGATCTCCACGCGATTACCGGCCGGATCGAGCAGATAGATGAAGACGTTGTCGCCGACCAGGTGGCGGCCGATCGGATAGTGCAGTGCGTGGCCAAGGCGATAAGCGCCGTCCGCGGCGCGCACCAGGTCACCGGCGCCCGCGACCGTGAAGCCAACGTGGTTGAAGCCTGGCCCGTCGAACGCCCAGTTGCTGAAGAGCCCCAGGTCGTGGTGCAGGTCACGCGTGCGCATGAAGGCCAAGAACCAACCGCCGCCCGGCGGCGCCGAGACTTCGGTGGCACGGAAACCGATTCGATCGATCAGGAACCGGCCGGCGGCCTCGACGTCGGGGCAGTCGATCGTCAGGTGCTCGAGCGCCACCGGACCGGCGCCCTTGGCGTTGCGCGGGTCGACGGTCGGCGTGCCGCGGAACACGTCCGGGCGCTCGGGAACGACCAGCTCCATCCGATGCCCGGAGGGAAGCACCAGCGCGCAGCCGGACGCGATCCCGTGGTCGTGCTCGAGATCCACCTCCTCGACGGGCACCCCGGCGTCAGCCAAACTCGTTCGCAGTTCGTGCAGCGCCGGTTCGCCTGAAACCTCGAAGGCGAAGTGGTCCATGCCCAATGCCCCCGGTCCGATCGCCAGGTCGTAGCTGTGGCTGCGGCCGCTCGAGAGGAACACGGTGGAGTCGTGGCGGGCAACCTCGGTCAGCCCGAGCAGCTCCTCGTAGAAGTGCACGGTGCGCTCCACATGCTCCGCGGCGCCCAGCGCCACGTGAGCGAGTCCGCCCACCATCCTCGTGCCACCTCCCTTTGAGACTTGATCAAATCAGCGTCGATATCCTAGCCGCATGTCGGCCACCTCCGCAGGGACTCGGGTCGTCTGCAGCGGGGCGATCGGACAGTGCCCGCGGCGCAAGGAGGACGGTCCGCTGGCGCGCCGGCGAGCTCGATGAGGAGGCGATCGGCGGCCGAGCTGTCGGGCAACATCTGCCGTTGCACGGGCTATGAGCCGATCGTGGTGGCGGTGCAATCGGTCGCGCTCAGCAGCTCACTTGAGCAGCCGTGACAGGCGGCGGTCCTTGAGCAGCTTGCCCTCGGTCTGACACGTCGGGCAATAGCACATCACGTAGTCCTCGTAGAACACCGCCTCGAGCTGATCGCCACAGCGCGGACAGGGCTCGCCGTTGCGCCGGTGGACGGTGAGCGGCATCGGCAGCTTGTCGGGGATCGGCAGCTTCAGTGTCATCTCGTAGTGCGCGATCGTGTCGCCCAGCACGCGAATCGTGGTGTCGCGCAGCCGCTCGGCCTCGCCGGGTTCGAGATCGGACCCGCGCTTGAAGGGCGAGATCATCGCCCCGTGGAGGATCTCGTCGACCCAGGAGCGGCCGATGCCGGCGATCACGTGCTGGTCCCGCATCAGCGCGTAGAGGGGGCGTGGCTGGTCGAGAAGCTCCGCGAACGGCGGCGGGTCGGGCCAGGCCTCGGGACCTAGCGCGGCGATCGTCTCCTCGGTCTGCACCTCCTCGGCGCGCAACAGCTTCACCCACGCTCGCTGCCGGGTGCCGAACTCGCGCAGTCGCAGTTCGCGCCCGTCGGTCAGGCGCACGAGCAGCCGCGAGGTGCGATCGCGCAGCGATGCCCGGGTATCGAACAGCTGCAGACGTCCCGCGGACATGAGATGAATCTCGAGCGCGAGGTCGCCGTCGAGCTCAGCCACGAACAGCTTTCCTCGGCGGCCGATGCGTTCGAAGCGCCGCCCCTCGAGCGCGCTGAGCGGCGGGTCGAACGTCTTGAGCGCGTTGATCCCGGGGGCCAGCGCGGACTCGACCTGGGCGCCCGCGACGGCGGCGCCGATCAGGCGCGCGGTGATCTCGACCTCGGGCAATTCCGGCACGGTCATTCGAGAGTAGCCAGCTACAGTCGCTACCGCCATGGCTGCCACGCTCGCCCCCGACGACGTCGTGCGCACGCACGACGAGGCGGCAGCCAACGACCGCGAGCCGCTGATCGTGCTCGAGCCGTTGGCCGGGATGCTGGCGGCGTCCGGTCTGGACGCGCCGGAGGATCTGAGCGCCGCTCCGATCGGCGAAGGACACTCGTGCATCACGTTCCTGCTGTCCACCGGAGTCGTGCTGCGGCGCCCACCGCGCGGTCCGCTCCCCCCCAGCGCGCACGACGTTCTGCGCGAAGCTCGTCTGCTGCGCGCGCTCGAGGCGACTCCGGTCCGGGTGCCCCGGGTACTGGCCGTGTGCGAGGACCCCGACGTGATCGGCGCTCCGTTCTACGTGATGGAGCGGGTCACCGGCGAGGTGATCACCGATCGCATCCCGTCCAAGCTCGATACCCCCGAGCAGCGCGGCCGGACCGCCGAGGAGCTGATCGCGGCGCTCGTCGAACTGCACGCGGTGGACTGGACGACGCTCGGGTTGGAGGGGTTCGGGAAGCCGACTGGCTATCTCGAGCGCCAACTGCGGCGCTTCGGCGGCCTGTGGGAGCACAACCGCACTCGCGAGCTGCCCCAGGTCGAGGAGGTCGGGACATGGCTGGCCGCCAACCTGCCGCCGTCGCCGCCGGCCACAATCGTCCACGGCGACTTCCGGTTGGGCAACACGATGTTCGCCGCTGAGGCCCCGGCTCGCCTGGTGGCGATCTTCGACTGGGAGATGGCCACGATCGGGGACCCGCTGGCCGACGTCGGCTACCTGCTCATGCACTGGACCCAGCCCGGCGACGCGCTCGGGAAGTTCAACGCCCACAACGTCACCCTGCAGCCGGGCTTTCCGAGCCGTGCCGAGTTGACCGCGGCTTACGAGGAGCGCTCGAGCCGTTCGGTCCAGGCGCTCGACTGGTACGTGACGCTGGCGCTTTGGAAGGCGGTCGTGTTCATGGAGGGCAACTACAAGCGCGCGCTGGCCGGCTCGGTCGACGACCCCTATCTGAAGTCGTTCGGGGAGGGTGTGGTCGAGATCGCCGATCGGGCGCTGACCGTCACACGAGATGGCTTCTGAGAACGGCCACTACCGAGGCCTGCTGATCGACTGGGGCGGGGTCCTGACGAGCGACCTGTTCGCCTCGTTCCGCGCGTTCTGCGAACTCGAGGGCCTCGAGGCGGACACGGTCCGCCGGCGCTTTCGCGAGGACCGCGCGTGCCGCGAGTTGCTCATCGCACTGGAGACCGGGACGCTCGAGGAGGAGGACTTCGAGCCGCGCTTCGCCGACCTGCTCGGAGTCCCGGCGCCGGATCTCATAGACCGGCTGTTCGCGGGCTCGGCCGCCGACGATGAGATGGTCGCCGCGGTCCGCCGGGCGCGGGCCGGCGGGATCCGGACCGGCCTGGTGTCCAACTCGTGGGGCACGCGCCGCTACCCGCGGGAGGTGCTGGCCGAGCTGTTCGACGGCGTGGTCATCTCCGGCGAGGTCGGGATCCGCAAGCCCGCTCCCGAGATCTATGCGCTCGGGGCCGAGCGCATCGGCCTCGAGCCCGCGGTGTGCGTGTTCGTCGACGATCTCCCGTTCAACCTGACTCCCGCGGCCGAGCTTGGCATGGCCACGGTGCACCATCGCTCCGCGGCCGAGACGCTGCCCAAGCTCGAGCGGCTGCTGCGCGTGCCGCTTCGATGAGCCGCCGCGCGTTCGTGGCGGGCGTCACGGCGCTCGCCGTGGCCGGCTGCGGCTCCCCGTCGCCGACCATGGCCCGTCTCGTCGCGCAGGCCACCCGCATCTGCACCCGGGCGGTCGCCCAGGGCGCACGGATCGCGCCGCCGGCCGTGCCCGCCGAGACGGGGGCGTTCCTGCGCCGGGGGATCACGACGCTGACGGGTGAGCTGACTGATCTGCGGGCCCTGCCGGTGCCGCACGGCCAGGCCGGGAGCTACTGGACCGCCGTGGGCTCGATCACCGAGGAGCTGCTCATCCTCACTGGCCGCGTGCACGACCTCGATCGGGGAGCCGACCCGGTGTCCACGGTCAAGGCCCTCCAGCGCCAGCTGACGCCGGTCGAGGCCAAGGGTGACGCCGCCTGGCGGATGCTCGGCATTCCGGCCTGCGTCACGCGTTGACTAATCGCCCAGCTCGATCGACTCGATCACCGGGGGGTCGTTCGGACGATCTCCGGGCCCGGTCGGCGTGGACTCGATCTTGTCGACCGTCTCCATCCCTCCGGTCACCTGGCCGAACACCGTGTGCTTGCCGTCCAGCCAGGGCGCGCTCTTGGTGGTCACGATGAAGAACTGCGAGCCGTTGGTGTTGGGGCCCGCGTTGGCCATCGCCAGCGCCCCCCGGACCACCTTGTGCTGGTTGAACTCGTCCTGGAAGGTGTAGCCCGGGCCACCGGTACCGGTGCCCTCGGGGCAGCCGCCCTGGATCATGAAGTCGGGGATCACCCGGTGGAAGATGATCCCGTCGTAGAAGTTCTCGCCAGCCAGCTTGCGGAAGTTGGCGACGGTCTCGGGGGCGTCGTCGTCGAAGAACTCGACCTCGATCGTCCCAATGCTGGTGTTCATTTTCGCTGTTGACATGCCGCCCAGCGTAGCCGGGGTCAGTTGTTCGAGGCGGTCTGGACGGCGTTGATCGTGGCGTGGACCGTGACGGTTGGGTTGTTCGGCCCCGCATTGCACGTCACCGTGGCCGTCCCGGATGGGCTCGAGACGCTGACCGGCAGGACGAGCGGGATCATGCCGGACCCTCCCGTGGCCGGAAGGGGGACCTGGCCGCTGATCGCCGCGCTGCCAACCGCGAGCGTGCAGCTCGGGTCGAACGACTGCGTACCGGAGGTCCCGGTGGCGCCCACCCGCACGTCGGCGATGACCAGGTACGTGGTGCCGGAGCCGGCGCCGGGCAGCGACAACGTGGCCGCTTGAGTGTCGCTCGGTCCCAACGTCGTCGCCGGGCCTGCGGCTCCATATTCGTTCGGGAGGACCGGCGTGCAGGTCGGGTTGCCGGACAGGGCGATCGACTGAATCGCACCCACGCTGCAAGGCCCGGTCACCCGCAGCTGTACCTGACTCGAGTTGACCTGCGCGGCGCCGACCGAGCCGGCGATGATCTTGCGAGGGCCGATGGAGTTCGGCTTGAGCTTGGCGTTTCCGACCGAGAAGTTCTGGAGCTGAGCCGTGCCAACGCTGTGCACCGGGATGCGCAGCGCCGCGTACCCGGCGCCCCCGAGGGATACGAACAAAGCGAGAAACGAAACGACCAGCGCCGCTGACGGGCGCCGGCGCACCAGCGAGCGCAGACTCATTGCGTCACCTCCGAGATCGGGTGGTCCCCGGGTGCAACGCTATCCGCGGCGGTGGGGCGCGTGGGAGTGATGCAAGAGCGCCCCCGGCCGGCCTCGCGCGCCCCCCGCGAGGCCGGCCCTTCCCTTCAGCTCAGTTGTTCGAGGCGGTCTCGATCGCGTTGATGGTCGCGTCGACGGACACCGTGGGCGCCGGCGTGCTCGGCGTGGCGGTGTCGCTGCAGCTCACTGACGCGCTGGCGGCTCCCCCGCCGGGTGTCGCGGCCAGCGCGAGCGGGATCGACCCGGCCTGCGAGTGGGAGTCCGGCTCGAGATCGACCGCGAGGCTGCTGCTCGTGCTCGCCGTCCCGGGCTCGCCGTTCGTTGGCACCGACAGGGTGCAGTCGACCTCGACACGCTGGGCGGTGCCGGCGGTCCCGCTGATCACCGCGTGCGGATAGGCCAGGATCAGGTAAGGGGTGGTGCCGCCTCCTAGCGGCTTGTCGGCCACCAGCGTCCCGGTTTCCCCGGGGGCCCCGGGCCCCCCGAGCGTGACCGCCGGCGCGCTTAGCCCAAACTCATTCGGCGCGGTCGCCGTGCAGCTCACGCTGCCCGACAGCCCGATCGACTGGATCGCAGAACCGGGGTTGCAGCCGGTGCTCACCCGCAGCTGCACCTGGCTCGAGTTGACCTGTTTGGCGCCGACCGAGCCGTTGATGATCTTGCGGCTGCCGACCGAGTTGAACCTGAGCTTCCAGTTGCCGACGCTGCCGTTCCTCAGCTGCGTGCTGCCGACGCTGTTCGCGGGCAGCTGGGTGGCCGCGTAGCCGACCCCACCCAGGGCCACGAACAGGGCGGCGAACGAGACCACCAGTGACGCCGGGGGACGGCGGCGGACGAGCGATGAGAAGCGCACGGGCTGATACCTCCACGGTCGGTTTTCGTGCCACTCACCGCAACGCGTCGCGCGGGCGCGAGTTGCGGCGCCCAGCGTCCGAGCAGGACAGGAGCCTGACCGGCGGCTCAGCCGCCGGCGCGCTCGAGCCTGACCAGCTGCCCGCAGACCTCGGTGCCGCTGACCTGATCGACCACCCGGTCGGCGTCCTTGTCCGGGACCTCGAGCAGCGTGAAGCGCTCGAGCACGCGCACGTTGCGCACGGACTCGCCGTCCAGCCCGGTGGCCGCGGTGATCGCGTGGATGATGTCGGAGGGCTCGAGGCCGGCGGCCCGGCCCATGGAGACGATCAGCTTGCGCGCCGGACCGTCGCCGTCGCCTGAGACGTGCGGCTTGGAGTGCCGGCGCGGCTTGGCCGTGACCGGCATCGGAGCCACGTGAGCGTCCTCCACCCACGGCGCCAGGGTGACGCCGGCGTGGTTCTCGATCGCCCGCAGGTCGCGCCGCTGCTGGGGCTCGACGAAGGTGATCGCGCGGCCGCTGCGCCCGACCCGTCCGGTCCGGCCGATCCGGTGCACGTACACGTCGGGCGAGGTGGGGACGTCGTAGTTGATCACGTGCGAGACGCCCGTGATGTCCAGGCCGCGGGCGGCCACGTCGGTGGCCACGAGCAGCGGCAGCCGCCCATCCTTGAACGAGATCATCACCCCGTCGCGGGCGCCCTGGGTCATGTCGCCGTGCAGCGCCTTGACGTTCATCCCGCGGTCGCGCAGCGTGCGGTAGAGCTGCTCGCAGCGGATCTTGGTGCGCACGAACACGAGCGCCTGGTCCGGGCGTTCGGCCCGCAGGACCTCGGCCAGCTGATCGGCCTTCTCGCGCGGGCGCACCTCGAGGTAGAACTGCTCGACGGTGTCCACGGTGAGCGTGGCCGCCTGCACCTTGATCACCACCGGGTCATATAGGTACTGGTCGGCCAGGCGTCTGATCTCGGGCGGCATGGTGGCCGAGAACAGGGCGGTCTGGCGACTCGACGGCGTCAGGGCCAGGATGCGCTCGACGTCCTCGAGGAACCCGAGGTCGAGCATCTCGTCGGCCTCGTCGAGCACGACGAACCGGGTGCCGTGCAGCATCAGCAGATGTCGCGAGATCAGGTCCTTGACGCGCCCGACGGTCCCTACTACGACGTGGCCGCCGGCACGGAGCTGGGCGGCCTGCGAGCGGATCGGCGCCCCGCCGAACACGGCCACCACGTCGACGCCCTTGCGCCGGCCGTACGCGCGCAGCGCCTGGGTGACCTGGATGCACAGCTCGCGGGTCGGGGTCAGCACCAGCCCCTGGACCTCGTGCTCGCCCGGGTTGACGTACTGGAGCATCGGCAGGCCGAAGGCGGCCGTCTTACCGGACCCGGTCTGGGCCTGGCCGATCACGTCGAGGCCCTGCAGGAGCGGCGGCATGCCCTGCTCCTGAATCGGGGTGGGCGACTCGTAGCCGACGTCGTGCAGCGCTTCGAGGATGTCGGCATCCAGCCCGAGGTCGGCAAACGTAGGCATTACACCCGACGATATACGGTGGCTTAGAGCGAGGCGGGCGTGGTGGGAAACGACGCTTGACGCAAATTGATTCGGGGCCTAATCTTTCGGGACCGAACTTCCGATACAGGGGCTGAACCCGAACCAAGGACCCTGCATGACCGAAGAGAACAAGATCAGCGCCCAGGTGTGGCGCGTGAGCGCGGTGGTGGTCATCGGATCGATCATGTCGATCCTCGACACCACGATCGTCAACGTCGCGCTCGACACGCTGTCGCACAAGCTCCACGCGTCGATCGCCGACATCCAATGGGTGGTGACCGGCTACATGCTGGCGCTGGCCGCGGTCATCCCGGTCACCGGTTGGGCCGCGCGGCGATACGGAGCCAAGCAGGTCTATCTGCTCTCGCTGGTCCTGTTCACGGCCGGCTCGGCGCTGTGCGGCCTGGCCACCTCCACTCCGGAGCTGATCTTCTTCCGCGTCCTTCAGGGGATCGGCGGCGGCATGATCCTCCCGATCGGCCAGTTGATGCTCGCCGAGGCGGCCGGCCCGAAGCGGATGGGACGCGTGATGAGCATCGTCGCGGTCCCGGCCATGCTCGCGCCGATCCTCGGACCCACTCTGGGCGGACTGATCGTGCAGAACACGAGCTGGCGCTGGATCTTCTACGTGAACGTGCCGATCGGCGCGATCGCCGTGATCTCGGCGCTGCGCACCCTGCCGCGGGTCGAGCGCACCCCGGTGGAGCGGCTCGACTTCCGGGGCCTCGCGCTGATGGCCACCGGGCTTCCGCTGCTGACCTACGGCCTGGCCGAGGTCGGCGTCACGGGTGGCTTCAGCTCGGTCAAGGTGATCGTGCCCTGCGTCGTGGGAGCTCTGCTGGTGGCGGCGTTCGCGCTCCACGCACTGCGGGTGCCCAAGCCCCTGCTCGACCTTCGACTGTACCGCCGGCCCACCTTCTCGTCGGCCTCGCTCGCGATGTTCTGCCTGGGCGCCGCGCTGTTCGGCGGGATGATTCTGCTGCCGCTGTACTGGCAGACCGTCCGCTTCGAGAGCGTGGTCGACACCGGTCTGCTGACCGCTCCCCAGGGGCTGGGCGCGGCGCTGGCCATGCCGATCGCCGGCAAGCTCACCGATCGGATGGGCGGCGGTCCGCTGGCGCTGTTCGGGGTGACGCTGTGCGCGTTGGGCACGATCCCATTCGGGCTGATCGGCGCCCATACCTCGATCGTCTGGTTGTCGGCGGCGATGCTGATCCGCGGCGTCGGCATCGGGTTCGGCTTCATGCCGACGATGGCGGCCGCGTTCGCCTCGCTCGAGCGCTCCGAGCTGGCCAGCGCCACGCCCCAGCTGAACGTGCTCCAGCGGGTGGGCGGCTCGATCGGCACCGCCGTGCTGGCGGTTGTCCTCCAGCGCGCGCTGACCGGCGTGCACACGGTGAGTGGCGCAGCCAGCGCGTACGGCACGGCATTCTGGGCCTCGGCCATCCTGGCCGCGCTGGGCATCATCCCGTGCGTGATCCTGATGCGCGCCGAACGGGCAGCCCGTCGGGCGAAGGACAAACCGACCGAGGCCTCGCCCGAGGCGCTGGCGGAGGCGATGGCGGCATGAGCGCGCCGGCCGAAAACCGGCTAGGAGCGCTTCGCCAGGTGGTAGGCGAGGCCGATCAGGGCGACCCCGCCGAGCAGGTAGCGCGAGCTTTCAAGAGCACGCTGGCTGCGCTGCGGCGGATGCGCGGCCGCGAAACCCGGCGTCCCGGTGAGCTCACCGACGCGCAGTACGGACTGCTGTTCTGCCTGCGCGACCGGGCCGGAATGTCGGCACGCGACCTCGCGTGCGCGGCCGAGCTCAGCCCGGCCAGCGTGACCGAGATGCTGGAAGGGCTCGCGACTGCCGGGCTCGTTGAGCGCCACCGCTCCGACCAGGACCGGCGCGTGGTCCTCAGCTCGCTCACCGATGCAGGCCGCGAGCTCGTCGAGGAGCGCCGGGCGCGTTTCGAGCCACGCCTGCGTGTCGCCCTCGAGCCCTTCAGCGATCAGGAGCTCCTCGTCGCCGCTGCCGTGCTCGATCGGCTGCGCGGCATGTTCGAGCACATCACTGCCGAGCGTGACGCCCTCACCGACCAGGCCGTCTAGCGCCGGCTCGCGATCGATCTCGATCATCTCCTCGAGCAGGGCGATCATCGCGGCGTGGTCGTGGTCTGACCAGCCACCAAGACCGCGCCCGGCGCTCGCCAGCGCCCCGACGACGTAGTAGCCGATCTCATCGCGCGGGCCCTCGGGGTCCGGCGGCGCGAGCAGCGTCCCGCCGCTGTCCGCGTAGCGCGCCAGCGCCCAGTCGAGCGCGGCATCGGCGCGGCGGCGCTGCACGCGGTAGTCGCGGCGCGTGTCGACCGCGTCGGAGGCAAAGCGGTAGAGGTCCTGGCGGCGGCGATCGTCGACGTTGTCGTTATAGGCCCGCAGGATCGCGCCGATCACCGGGCACACCGACACCGGGCGGTCGCCGAAGCGCTCGCCGGCCAGCATCGAGGCGAGCTCGAGCACGCACACCACCTGGCCCGGCCGCGGGTGGCGGCCCGGTCCCAGCTTTACGTTCTGATGTGAGATCGCCCGCTCGGGCGCGGCAACGGCCATTGCCCCCGGTTATCGACCGGGGGCAGGTCGGCCCTTAGGTACTGGAGCCCGAGAAGGCCAGCCCGTCCAGGTGAGAGCGGCCCTTGGCCGTGTCGCGCACGCCGAACGAGACGTTGAACGCCGCGCCCTCCTCGGCGGTCTCGCAGAACTGGACCTTGCCGGGCAGGAAGATCGGCTTCTTGAACGCCACCTCGACCGTGAACGCGTCGGGCAGACGCGACTGGAGCGCGCCCAGGCAGCGCGCCTTGGTCCACATGCCGTGGGCGATGGCGGACTTGAAGCCGAACAGGCGGGCGGTGAGCGGATGCACGTGGATCGGGTTCATGTCGCCGGACACCGAGCCGTAGCGGCGCCCCAGATCGCCGGCCAGCGTCCAGGTGGCGGTCGCCGGCAGATCCTCGGCGCGCGGCAGATCCGCGCCCGGCGCCTGGCCGTCGCCGTCGGAGCCTCCGCCCCGCTTGAGGTTGGTCGAGACCTCCTCCCAGACCAGGTCCTCGTCGACCCTCACCTCCGTGCGCAGCGCGAACTGCCTGCCCTTCGGATGTGGCTCGACCGGGGTGGCCCACACGGCGATGTCCAGGCGCTCGGAGGTCCGGATCGCCCGGTGCTGAGTGATGCGGTTGGCGATGTGCACCAGCCCGATGGCTCCGAACGGAAAGCTCGGATCGGTCATCAGCGAGAGCTGGAGCGGGAACGCCAGGATGTGCGGATACGTCGGGGGGATCGAGTCCCGCAGGTCGAAGCCGCACACTCGGTCATACGCGCTGAGCCGGTCCGGCTCGATTGCGACGTCGTGCAGCCGGAGCGTCAGGTCGGGGACATCGCGGCCGCCTCCACCCACGAACGGCAGGTGCGAGGCGCCGGGGATCATGGCCGCGCCGGCCCGGGCGAACAGCCCGGGCATCGAGGGGGCGCTCGAGAGCTCGCGGGTGGCCATCACGCCCCCACCAGGCTCTGCCCGCACACGCGGACAACCGTCCCGTTCAAACCGCCCGAGGCCGGGCTGGCGTACCAGGCGATCGTCTCGGCCACGTCGACGGGCAGGCCGCCCTGGGCCAGGCTGTTCATCCGCCGGCCCGCTTCGCGGGTGGCGATCGGCATCGCGGCGGTCATCTG
This sequence comes from uncultured Solirubrobacterales bacterium, assembly GCA_963764545.1. Classification (GTDB taxonomy): domain Bacteria; phylum Actinomycetota; class Thermoleophilia; order Solirubrobacterales; family Solirubrobacteraceae; genus Palsa-465. Next base: position 449,263 of record CAVXSX010000001.1, read on the forward strand.
GGTCTCGATGAACCCGGGCGCCACCGCGTTGATCGTCGCCCGCTTGGCCCCGACCTCGGGCGCCATCGCGTGGACCATTCCGATCACGCCGGCCTTCGACGCCGCGTAGTTGGTCTGTCCGGCGTTGCCGGCGATCCCGCTCATCGAGGAGACGCACACGATCCGGCCGTTCTCGCGGATCGCGTCCCGAGCCAGCAGCTCCTCGTTGATGCGCTCCTGCGCGGTCAGGTTGATCGCGAGGACCATGTCCCACTGCTCCTCGCTCATCCGCCCGAGCGTCTTGTCCCGGGTCACCCCGGCGTTGTGCACGACGACATCGGCGCCGCCATGATGCTCGAGCAGATGATCGGCGATCCGCTTCGGCGCGTCCTCGTCGGTGATGTCGAGCACGATCGTCGAGCCGCCGAGCTCGCCGATCGTCTCATCGAGCTCGCGCTGGAGGGCGGGCACGTCGAGGCCGATCACGTGGGCGCCGTCGCGGGCCAGGACCTGGGCGATGGCCCGGCCGATCCCGCGGGAGGCGCCGGTCACGAGCGCGAAGCGACCGGTCTGCGGCAGCTCCCAGTCGATCCCGCCGGCGCTCAGCGCGCTGGCCCCGATCCGCACCACCTGGCCCGAGACGTAGGCCGACTTCGGCGAGAGGTAGAAGCGCAGCGTCGACTCGATCTGGTCCTCGGCCCTCTGCCCGACGTAGACGAGCTGGGCGGTGGCGCCCTTGCGCACCTCCTTGCCGATCGAGCGCACCAAACCCTCGAGCGCGCGCTGGGCGGTGGCCTGGCGCGGGCTCGTCGCGTCGTCGGGCGGCGTGCCGAGCACGATCACCCGGCCCGAGGTCCGCACGCGGCGGATCGTCGGATGCAAGAACGCGAACGCCTCGTGCAGCTGGCTCGAATCGGCGATCCCGCTGGCGTCGAACACAAGCGCCTTGAACCGCTGGTCCTCGGAGGCCGTCTCGGCACCCCACACCTTGGCCTCGAGGCCGGCGTCGGCGGCCGCGGTGCGGACCTCGTCGTCGAGCGCGGTGTGCACCTCGGCGTCGACGGCCTGCAGCACCTTCGCGACCTGAGAAGCCAGCCGGCCGCCGGGCGCCGCTCCGAACAGGACCGGGCCGCTGATGACCGCCTGACCGCGCTGGAAGCGCTCGAGCTCGACCGGCGAGGGGAGGCCGATCTGCTTGGAGACGATCTTCCCGATCGGGGTGTTCACGAGTTGCTGGTAGCGGTCGCTCATGCTGCCTCCATGATCGCGGTGACGCCGAGGCCGCCCGCCGCGCAGATCGAGATCAGGCCACGGCCGGAGCCCTTGTCTTCAAGCGCCTTGGCCAAGCCGGCCACTATCCGGCCGCCGGTGGCGCCAAACGGATGACCAGCGGCCAGTGAGCCGCCGTGGACGTTCAGCTTGTCCCGGTCGATGCTTCCCAGTGGCGCGTCCAGGCCGAGCTTGTCCTTGCAGTAGACCGGGTCCTCCCAGGCCTTGAGCGTGCACAGGACCTGCGCGGCGAACGCCTCGTGGATCTCGTAGAAGTCGAAATCCTGAAGCGTGAGGCCGTTACGCCTAAGCAGGCGAGGCACCGCGTAGGTGGGGGCCATCAGCAGGCCCTCGCGCGCGTGGACGTGGTCCACGGCGGCCGTCTGGGCATCGACGACGTAGGCCTGGACGGGCAGGTCGTGCGCCGCAGCCCAGTCCTCTGAGGCCAGCAGGACCGCCGAGGCGCCGTCGGACAGCGGGGTCGAGTTGCCCGCGGTCATCGTGCCGTTCTCCCCGCCGAATACGGGCCGGAGCTTGGCCAGCTTCTCAACGCTGGTGTCCGGGCGCAGGTTCTGGTCGCGCTCGAGGCCGAGGAACGGAGTGACCAGGTCGTCCAGGAAGCCGGTGTCGTACGCGGCCGCCAGGTTGCGATGGCTCGACACCGTCAGCTCGTCCTGCTCCTCGCGAGTCACGCCCCATTCCTGGGCCATGATCGCGGCGTGCTCACCCATCGAGAGGCCGGTGCGCGGCTCCGCGTTGCGGGGGATCTGGGGGACGATCTGCTGGGGACGGAGCTTGGTCAGCGCCTTCACTCGGGCGGCGTTGCTCTTGGACCGGTTGATCTCGAGCAGGACCTGGCGGAGGTCCTCGTTGACCGCGATCGGCGCATCCGAGGAGGTGTCGAAGCCGCCGGCGATGCCCGAGTCGACCTGCCCGAGCGCGATCTTGTTGGCCACCAGGATCGTCGCCTCGAGGCCAGTGCCGCAGGCCTGCTGCACGTCGTAGGCCGGCGTGTGCGGATCCAGGCGGGTGCCGAGCACGCACTCGCGCGTGAGGTTGAAGTCGCGGCTGTGCTTGAGGACGCCTCCGGCAGAGACCTCGCCCAGGACCTCGTCCTGGAGCGAATACTTTGAGACCAGAGTCTCGAGCGTGGAGGTCATCATGTCCTGGTTGGAGGCCCGGGCGTAGGGCCCGTTCTGCCTTGCGAAGGGGATTCGGATCCCTCCGAGCACGGCCACCCGGCGGGCGTTGGCATTCATGTCTTCGTTACTCCTCGGATTTGACTAGCTACACATGTGTAGCTTAGTGCTGCGCGTCGCCGCCGGTCGCAGGTGTGAACTCGCCGCCCCTGAGGATGCGCCGGATCAGGCCCGGCGCGAGGATCCGGGCGGCGGCCGCGATCCAGTACGGACGGGGCGCGTAGCGCTCCGGGCGGCCGTTCAGTCCGCAATCCACGATCGCGTCGGCCACCACCTCGGGCCGGGAGACGATCCGGCGCAGCAGCGGGTTGTCGACCAGTTCGGTCTGCGGAAAGCCCTCGGTGGCGACGTATCCGGGCAGAACCAGGCCGACGTGTACGCCGTGGCTCGCCTCCTCGACCGCGAGCGAGTCGCTCCAGCCGGCCAGAGCAAACTTGGCGGCCGAGTACCCGCCCGCGTTCCCGCGCGCGACCCGGCCTGAAGTGCTCGATACGTTGACGACGGCCACCGGGTGGCCGCCCTTCGCGGCGGTCGCGCGCAGCAGCGGCAGCAGCGTCTCGGTCAGCCGGACCGGCGCCTCGAAGTTGATCCGCATGTGGCGCTCGACGTTCTCCCACCCGGTCTCGGCGAACCCCCCGCCCCAGCGCGCGCCGGCGTTGTTGACCAGCAGGTGAAGCTCGCCGTGGACACGTCCGACCGCCTCGAGCACGGCCTGCGGAGCACCCGGTTCGGTCAGGTCGGCGGCGACCACCGTGGCACCCCCGAGCTCGCCGGCGATCTGGTCCAGACGATCCTGGCGACGGGCGACCAGCACGAGCTTGGCCCCGGGCTCGCGGGCCAGCCGGCGGGCGGCGGCCTCGCCGATGCCGCTCGAGGCCCCGGTGATCACGGCGACGAATGGCGCTGGCTCGGGCAAGGAGCCCGAAGGCTACCCACGTGGGCGGGATTCGTTTTCGATCCCGATGAGGGCGATCACGCCGCCGAGCGCGGCCAGGACCGCGGCGATCTCCATGCCGATGCGAAAGGCGTGCACCGAGGCGTCCACGATAACGGCGTGGTCGCGCGCCGGAACCCCCGGCACGCTGGTGACCAGCGGCTGGCTGCGGATCTCGGTGCGGAGGAGGGGACTGAGCGGCCTGTGGGCCAGGTCGCGGTCGAGGCGCGCGACGAAGGCGCCCGACACCGCGGCTCCCACCGCGGCGATGGCCAGCAGCCCGGCGATCCGCGCCACCGCGTTGTTGGTGCCGCTGGCCAGGCCCGAGTGGCCGGCCTGGACCGACCCGAGCACGGTCGCGGTCAGCGGCGCCACCGTGGCCGAGAGACCCAGGCCGAACACCAGGACGCCCGGGAGGATCACCGTCGGGTAGCTGGGGTGGGCACCGGCCCGGGCGAACAGCAGCAGGCCACAGGCGGCCAGCATCGGCCCGCCGGACATGAACGCGCGCGGGCCGACGCGGGCGGCCAGCGCCCCGAAGCGCCGCGACAGCGTGAACATCAGCAGCGTGATCGGCAGCAGCGACAGCCCGGCGGCGATCGGCGTGTAGCCGCCCACCTGCTGGACGAACACCACCAGGAAGAACGTGGACACGCCGAGCCCGCCGTACATGGCCAGGGTGGTCAGGTTGCCGACCGCGAAGTTGCGCACGCCGAACAGGTGCAGGGGCATCATCGGCTCGGAGACTCGCCGCTCCCAGAGCACGAACGCGACCAGCAGGATCAGCCCGGCCACGATCGGCACGGCGACCCGCGGATCGCCGAATCCGTAACTCGGCTGCTCGATCAGCCCGAACACCGGTCCGCCCAGCCCGAGCACGCACAGCAGGCCGCCGGTCCAGTCGACCCTTCCCGGCTCCGGGCGGTCGGCTGGGAGACGGCGCAACAGCCAGATCGTGACCGCGACCGGCATCACGTTGATCACGAAGATCCACCGCCACGAGGCGGCCTGCACGAGCACCCCGCCGCCCAGGGGCCCGATCACGGTGGCCACGCCGGTCCAGGCCGTCCAGGTGCCGATCGCCGCCGCGCGCTCCCCGGGCTCGAAGCGGTCGACGATCGAGGCCAGCGTGCTCGGGACGAGCAGCGCGCCCGCCATCCCCTGCAGACCGCGGGCGACGATCAGCACCGGGCTGCTCGGGGCGAGCGCGCAGGCCAGCGAACAGGCCCCGAAGCCGAGCAGACCGACGGTGAAGATCCGCCGGCGCCCGAGCACGTCGCCCAGGGCGCCGCCGAGCAGCAGCAGGGAGGAGAGCGTGAGCAGATAGGCCTCGACGACCCACTGCTGGTCGGCCAGGCTCCCGTGCAGGCTCGCGCGGATCACCGGCAGCGCGACGTTGACGACCGTCTGATCGAGGAAGACGATCCCCGAGCCCAGGATGCTGGCGAGGAGGACCGCCCGCTTGACGTGGTCGTCGCGCAGCGGTTTCAGTCAGTGCCGGAGGCGAGCGTGGCGTTCGGCTCGTAGCCCGAGAACTTCACGCTCTGATCGAGCGGCAGGCTGCGGTTGACGATCACGCAGAAGCTCTTGGTGTTCTGGACATTGGGCACGCAGGCCCGGTAGATCGTCCCGGCCTGGATCGCGAACAGGCTGACGACCTGCAGGTTGCGGCGAAACTCGTCCGGCGCACGGGCGCCGATCCACGCCTGAGCGCGCGCGATGGCGTCCTGCATGGCGCGATCCGAAGCCCTGATCGACGACTGGTGAAGCGCGCCGGCCAGGGCCAGAGTCCCGGTCAGGACGAGCACGACGATCGTGCCGCCATAGTCGCGCGCGACGATCTTCGGCAGGTCGCCCCGGACATGGCGAATCACCCATCCGAGCGGGCGCGAGAGCAGCAGGACCCCGAGCAGGTTCAAGAGCAGGCCGAGCAGGGCGGCGGCCATCAGCGACTCGGTCAGGCCGGCCGGAGGCAGGGCGTGCCCGATGACGGCGTCGGCGATCGTGAACGCGATGAACGCCGGCCACAGCCACGCCCCGGCGCGCCGCCAGCGCAGGCGCACGAGCCGGGTGCGCGTGTCAGACAGCCGGGCGCCGTCCATGTGTCCAAGAGTAATGCCGGGCCGGGTCCTTCATGCGGGGCGTCCAATAAACTCGATGATGCCCAGATTCAGAGCCTGGCCCGGCGATCCCGGAGGGCTCGGTGAACCGGGTCCGGACGCGGAGATCCCGTTCCGGCCCACGGAGAAAGGGAAAACCAAACAGATGGCCACTCACACGGCTGAGCCGACCGCCGGCGGGGCGGCGGCGGTCGAGCATCTGACAACGGAGGACCGCGTCTGGCTCCTCCGCGCGATGCTCATGATGCGCGGGCTCGAGGAGCGCGCGATGACGCTGTACCGGCAGGGCAAGGTGCCCGGTTCGTTCTACGACGGTTACGGACAGGAGGCCGTGTCGGCCGGCGCGGCGTTCGCCATGGGACCGCAGGACCGGCTGTGCATCCTGCACCGCGACCTGGCTGCGCATCTGATCCGCGGGGTCACACCGGCCCGGATCCTCGCCCAGTACATGGGCCGAGCGGCCGGGATCACCCAGGGCCGCGACGGCAACGTCCACTTCGGCGACCGCACGGTCGGGTGCGTCGGGATGGTCTCCATGCTGCCCGACATGATGCTGGTCGCCACCGGTATGGCGATGGCCTTCAAGCTCCGCGGCGAGAAGGCGTGTGCGCTGACCTGGTTCGGCGACGGCTCCACCTCACGCGGTGACTTCCACGAGGCGATGAACTGGGCCGGCGTCCAGAAGCTCCCCGTGGTGTTCGTCCTGGAGAACAACCAGTACGCCTACTCGACCCCGGTCGACAAGCAATTCGCGGTCGACCCGGTGGAGCGCGCAGCGGCCTACGGGTTCGTCGGGGTAACCGTGGACGGCAACGATGCGGAGGCCATGTTCGACGCCACCCGGGCCGCCCGCGAGCGTGCGCTGGCCGGCGCGGGACCGACGCTGATCGAGGCCGTGACCATGCGAATGCACGGCCACGCCGCGCACGACGACATGAAGTACGTGCCCAAGGAGCAGGTCGAGGAGTGGCGCAAGCGCGATCCGATCGAGTGCCAGGAGGGACGTCTGCGCGAGTTGGGCTTCGACGTAGACGCGCTGCGTTCCGAGATCAAGGCCGAGATCGACGCGGCGGCCGAGGAGGCGCTGGCCTCTCCGATGCCCGATCCGGGCAGCGCAACCGACGGGGTCTTCTGCGAGGGCGAGGCCGAGCCGTTGAGCGACGGCCACGCGCCCTGGAGCGGGTTTCACTGATGCCGACACTCACTTACCTACAGGCAATTTCCGCCGCGCTGCGCGACGAGCTGAGGGCCGACGAGCGCGTACTGCTGATGGGCGAGGACATCGGAGTGTTCGGCGGCGCGTTCAAGGTGACCGACGGCTTCGTCGACGAGTTCGGAACCGACCGCGTGATGGACACCCCACTGGCCGAGTCGGGCATCATCGGCACGGCGATCGGCGCCGCGGTCGTCGGCATGCGTCCGGTGTGCGAGATGCAGTTCTCGGACTTCATCTCATGCGGCTTCGACCAGCTGGTCAACGTCGCGGGCAAGATGCACTACCGCCAGGGGCTGGCCGTGCCGATCACGGTGCGCCTGCCGTCGGGCGGCGGCTTCTCGGGTGGCCCGTTCCACTCCCAGAACCCTGAGGCGTGGTTCATGCACTCGCCGGGGATCAAGGTGGTGGCGCCGTCCACCGCCGAGGACGCCAAGGGCCTGCTGCACTCCGCGATCCACGATCCGAACCCGGTGTGCTTCATGGAGCACAAGCACCTGTACCGGCGGGTCAAGGGCGAGGTGCCCTCGGGCGTGTTCGAGACGCCGTTCACGGCGCGGGTGGCCCAGCCGGGCTCTGACCTGGTGGTGATCGCCTACGGCGCGATGGTGCCGGTGGCTCTGGAGGCCGTGTCGGATGGATTGGACGGCGCGTCGGTCGAGGTCTTGGATTTGAGGTCGCTGGTGCCGCTGGATGAGGAGGCGATTCTCGACTCGGTCGAGCGCTGCTCGAAGGTGGTGATCATCGACGAGGCGAATGCGACGTGTGCCGCCGGGGCCCAGGTGGCGGCGCTGATTGCCGAGAAGGGGTTCGAGTCGCTGGACGGCCCGGTCGTGCGAGTGGCCACGCCCGACGTCCCGATTCCGTTCTCGCCGCCGCTCGAGGCGGCCGTATTGCCGGGGGTCGATCGCGTGAGGGAGGCGTGCCGTGAGCTCCTCGCGTACTGACACCCTGGTGGACGTCACCATGCCCCAGATGGGCGTGTCGGTGGCCGAGGGCACGGTGGTCGCCTGGCGAGCGCAGGTCGGTGATCGGATCGAGGCCGACCAGACCATCTGCGAGATCTCGAGCGACAAGATCGACACCGAGGTGCCCTCGCCGGCGAGCGGAGTGGTGGCCGAGATCGTGGTGCCGGTCGAATCGACCGTCGACGTCGGGACCGTGCTGGCACGGATCGCCACCTCTGGCGATGTCCCCGTCGCTGACCGGCCACAGCCGCTCGATGGCGACACGGCCGGCCAGGCGCCCACTGAAACCCCATCCCCAAAAACCGCACCGGCCAACGGACACCGTCGCTACTCCCCGGTCGTTCAGCGGATCGCCGCCGAGCACGGGATAGACCTGGAGCAGGTGGAGGGGACCGGGCGCGGCGGCCGGGTGCGCAAGCAGGACGTCCTGGCCTTCATGGAGTCCGCGCCGGTGGAAGAGCCGCCGCTGCACATCGAGAGCCCGTACCGGCCGGACCCGGTGGCGCCGCCGACCGGTTCGGATGGCCTGTCGCGGATGCGCCGGCAGATCGGCGAGCACATGAAGCGCTCGCTCGACACCGCGGCCACGTGCACGACGTGGATCGAGGTCGACATGAGCCGGGTGGAGGCGGCGCGCGCTCGGTTGGGGGTGACCGCCCTGTCGTTCGTGGCCCGCGCGGCGATCGACGCCATCCGCGAGCACCCGGCGCTGAACGCCTGGCTCGCGGGCGAGAAGTACACGCAGCACACCGATGTGAACCTGGGGATCGCGGTGTCGCTGGGCGACGACGGCCTGATCGTTCCGGTGCTGGCGCGGGCCCACGAGCTGTCGGTCGAAGGGCTGGCGGCGCGTATTCGAGATGTGGCGAAGCGGGCCAGGGCGCGGCAGCTCACGCCCGACGAGGTCCGGGGCGGGACGTTCACGATCACCAACCCCGGTCAGTACGGGTCGATCATGGCCACGCCGATCATCAACCAGCCGCAGGTGGCGATCCTCGACCTCGAGGCGGTGGTCAAGCGGCCGGTGGTGCTCACCGACGCCGACGGCAACGACTCGATCGCGATCCGGCCGATGACGATCCTCGGACTGAGCTGGGATCACCGGGCGCTGGATGGCGCGCTGTCCGCGCAGTTCCTGGCCACTGTGAAACGGTTGCTGGAGAGCGCGTGATGTTGCCCGAGCTCTGGGTGTGCCACCTGGGGGTCGTCGAGTACGGCGAGGCGCTCGCTTTGCAGGAGCGCCTGCGCTCGGCGCGTCAGGAGGATGAGCTGCCGGACGTGCTGCTGACGCTGGAGCACCCGCCCGTGTACACGCGCGGGCGGCGCTCCCGGCCCGGCGAGCTGCCGATGGGCGAGGAGTGGTATCGGGCTCAGGGGATCGATGTGGTCGAGACCGACCGCGGCGGCCTAGTCACCTACCACGGCCCCGGTCAGCTCGTGGGCTATCCGATCGTGCGTGTGGACGACGTGGTGGCCTATGTGCGCACGCTCGAGAACGCGCTCGTGCGCGCGCTAATCGACGAGGGCGTGGCTGATGCGCGCTCGCGGCCGCGTGAGGGCCACCGGTACACGGGCGTGTGGGTGCAGGAGCGCAAGATCGCCTCGATCGGCGTGCACCTCTCGCGGGGTGTGTCCACGCACGGGTTCGCGGTGAACGTCGAGAACGACCTGCAGCCGTTCTCGTGGATCATCCCGTGCGGGTTGGATGGGGTTTCGATGACTTCGCTGCTGCGCGAGACCGGTCGCGCTGGGGGTTGCATGAAGTGCTTCAGGCGGCGCGCCGCGTACGAGGTCGCGCGCGGGCTGGGGCGCCGGCAGCGGCTGGTGTCCCTGGCTCGGCTGGAGTCGCTGGCGCTAGTAGCTTGACGAGCGTTGCGCGCAGCTCGTGCGGCCGGTGCTTGATCTGCCGCCAGGTCGTGCGGATCACCGTCCAGCCGGCAGTGATGAGCCGCTGATCGCGTCGGCGATCGGCTTCGAACGCCCGACGGGTTCCGTGCGTCCTCTCGCCGTCGGTCTCGACCACGATCCTCTGGTCGGGCCAGGCGAAGTCGGCCCTGATCGGGGGATCGCCGTCGCGCGGGTCGATGTAGAACTGGGCCCGCGGGTCGGAAAGCCCGAGGCTGCGGGTGAGGGCGAGGAACGCCTCCTCGAAGTCGTTCTCGGTCGGGGTGCTTCCGATGTAGTGGTCGGTCAGGACCTTGCGTACGGCCCTGGCCCCGGGGCGCGTGGGGTTGCGCGCAAGCTGGTCGTCGATCGCGCGGCCGTCCAGGACCTCCAGGATCTCGGCCTGGTCGAAGGCTCGCTCGAGCTGGCGTTGGGTGATCACGCCGCCGATGTCGAGCAGGGTGCGAGCGACGGTGGTCACCGGGATGTTGTTGACGACCGTGACGTCGGCGGCGGCGAGAGTGGTGGAGCGATGGACGCGGATGCCATCGTGGGTGCGTGCGGACCGCCTCGGGACGATTACCTCGATTCGGCTGTAGCCGTAGTTGCGCAGGTCGTGCAGGCGGGCGGCCGAACGGTGGGAGAGGACCGCGCCGGGCCTGCAGGCCAGCACGGCGGCCATGTAGAGGCCCTCGCGCTTGAGGAGCGTCTTGGGCACGAGGGAGTAGACGGTGTGGTGGATCCGGTGCAGCCGCCCCATGGCGTAGCGCTTGTGGACGGCATCGTCGGTCAAGCCGAGCTCGCGGAGCTGGTCGAGATCGAACACGGCGTGCTGCGCGTCAGCGAGATAGGACAGGGCGTGGTCGAGAAACCCGCCATATATTCCGGTTTCTCGACCAGCCTCGGGCATGCACGCCAGGGTCCACGAAAAGGTGTGACGTGTCTGCAACGCCGTGTTCCAATTCGCCGCGGTCGCTAGCCTTAGAACCGTGACGAAGCGCGAGCACGCGACGCGGTCCAGGGCCAATCCGGGCGGCATCGCCAACGTGCTCGAGGTGCTCGGGCCTGACGTGCAGCCGTTCCGCTCGCGCAAGCCCTCGTGGTTCAAGGTGCCGGCGCCCGGTGGCCCCCGGTATCGCGAGCTGAAGACCCTGATCAACGAGGAGAACCTCCACACGGTCTGCCAGGAGGCCGCGTGCCCGAACATCGGGGAGTGCTGGCAGCGGGGAACCGCCACGTTCATGATCCTCGGGGACACCTGCACCCGCCGCTGCGGCTTCTGCAATGTCAAGACCGGCAAGCCGACGTGGAACGACCCGCTCGAGCCGGCCCGGGTGGCCCGGAGCGTCGCCAAGATGGGGCTCCGGCACGCTGTGATCACCAGCGTCGACCGCGACGACCTCCCCGACTACGGCGCCTCCGCCTTCGTGGGCGTCATCCGACAGATCCGCCGGCAGGCCCCGCGCTGCAAGGTCGAGGTGCTCACCCCCGACTTCCGGGGCGAGGAGATGCCGCTGGCCAAGGTCATCGCGGAACGGCCCGACGTGTTCAACCACAACGTCGAGGTCGTGCCCCGGCTGTACTCCGTCGCGAGAAGAGGCTCGAAGTTCGAGCGCTCCTGCCGGGTGCTGCGCAACGCCAAGGAACTCGCCGGCGACGCGGTCACCACGAAGTCCGGGCTGATGGTCGGGCTCGGCGAAAGCTTTGAGGAGATGGTCGACGCGCTCGGCACCCTGCGCGAGAACCACGTCCAGGTGCTGACCGTCGGGCAGTACCTCCGCCCCACCCAGAACCACCTGCCGATCGTCCGCTACTGGCACCCCGACGAGTTCAAGGAGCTCGAGACCGCCGCCTATGGACTGGGCTTCGAGCACGTGGCCGCCGGGCCGCTGGTGCGCAGCAGCTACCACGCCGACCAGCACGTCGCACAGGACGAGCCGGGGATCGGGCCGCTGGCCGAGGTCGCGGGATGAACCGGAAGCGGCTGCTCGTCGTCCTAGTCGTCGCGGTGGCGCTCACAGCACTCGCGCTCGCCCCCGAGGCGATGGCCGCCGCCGGTGGAGGCTCCGCCGGATTCGGCGGGGGCGGTGGTGGGGGCGGCGGAGGCGGTGGCCGCGGCGTCGGCATCTACATCCTGTTCCAGTTGCTGTTCCGGATCGCGCTGCTCGGTCACGGACTGGGCGCGCTGGTGCTGATCGGCCTGGCCCTCATCTATCTGTTCTTCACCCGCGTGATGCCGCGAGCGCAGAACTCGCGGTCGGCCCAGGGCAGCAGCGGGCGCCGCGCCCGCCGGCGCGTCGCCCAGCGCTCACGCCGGGTCGAGACGGCAGCCGCGGTGGCCGCCGAGGAGAACGAGGCGTTCTCCCCCGATGTCGTGAAGGCCAACGCGAGCGCGCTGTTCAAGCAGATCCAGGCGGCCTGGGACGCCGGCGACCGCGTCAGGCTGAGCCGGCTCGTAGGAGGAGATCTGCTCTCCGAATGGGAGCGGCGCCTGACCGACCTCGACCGGCGCGGCTGGCGCAACCATGTCGAGGTGCTCGGCGAGCCGACCGTGGAGTACGTCGGCTTGAACCACCACGGCGATGAGAGCGACTCGGTCACGGTGCGGATCGAGGCCAAGATGCGCGACTACGTCACCGATCGGTTCGGCAACCACATGCAGCGCGCCGGACACCTGAGCGACACTGTCCGGCTCCGGGAGTTCTGGACGCTGCGCCAGGACGGCCATGGCCATTGGATCCTGGCCAGCATCGAGCAGGGCGCCGAGGGCGCGCACGTGCTCAAGGAGAACATCGTCGCGGATGCCCTGTCGGACGAGCAGGCCGTGCGCGACGAGGCGCTGATCGAGGTCGCGATGAAGGAAGCGGTCCCGGACGGGACGCAGGTCGCCGAGGTGGCCGACCTCGACTACCAGGGCGATGCCCGCGCCGCCGCGCTCGACCTCAGCGTGGCCGATGGACGCTTCGCACCCGACGTGCTCGAGGTGACCGCGCGGCGCGCCGCCGTGGCCTGGGCCGAGGCGGTGGACGGCGACGACGCCCGGCTGCGCTCGATCGCGCACGGACAGGCGGTTCGCGAGCTGCTGTACCCCGGGGACCCGACCGGTCGCACGCGGCTGGTCGTCCGCGGACCCGAGGTCCGGCGCATCCGCATCCAGAAGCTCGATGCGGGCGCCCAGCCTCCGACGATGACGATCGAGGTCGAGCTCCACGGTCGCCGGTACATCGAGGACCGGGACACCACCGCGATTCTGGCCGGCAGCCAGAACCGGGCGACCACGTTCACCGAGCACTGGATGTTCGCGCTTGACGGCGACGAGCGGCAACCATGGTTGCTGGCGAGCGTCGGCGCGCCGGTCGAGCACGCGTAGCAGACTCCGGCGGGGTAGCCCGTGATCCCGCTGAAGGACAACATTCCGACCAACCGGTTCCCGTTCGTGACGGTCGGGCTGATCGTGCTCAATGTCGTGGCCTACCTCCTGGCCATCCGCCACGGCGGCTCGCTGATCAGCGGGCCGGACACCGAAGTGGTGGTCAAGTACGGCGCGATTCCGGCCGCGCTGACGCATTGCCTCACCGAGCACGAGGTGCTTACCGGCCACCAGCTCGTGTGCGCCCACAGCGGCGGGATGCCGACGTGGGAGACGGTGTTCACCGCGATGTTCATGCACGCCTCGATCCTCCACATCGGCGGCAACATGCTGTTCCTGTGGATCTTCGGCAACAACGTCGAGGACGCCATGGGGCCGGTCAAGTACATCTTCTTCTACCTCCTGGGCGGGATCGCGGCGCTCGCGCTGCAAACCGCGATCGATCCGAACTCGGCCGTCCCCACCCTGGGCGCCTCGGGCGCGATCGCCGCGGTGCTCGGGGGCTACATCCTGCTCTATCCGCGTGCGCGGGTGCTCACGCTGGTGTTCATCATCCTGTTCTTCACCGTGATCGAACTGCCCGCGCTGATCGTGCTGGCCCTCTGGTTCGTGCAACAGGCGGTGTTCGCGGCGGCCAACCTGAGCGATCCCACGGGCGGAGGCGGCGGCGTGGCCTACTTCGCGCACGTGGGCGGGTTCGCGTTCGGTCTGCTCACGATCCGGCTGCTGGCCACCCGGCGCCGATCCATCCCGCCTCGCTATCCGGTGTACTGACGGCCTTGCGCCTGGCCGTCTTCACCGTCGCCCTGATGTTCATCGTGGCCCTGGCCGTGCTGACCGTGCGCGACATCCGGATGCACGGCGCCACCCCGGTGGGCGTGCTGGCGATCGTCGTGCTCGTGCTGTTCACGACCGGCATCCTCGGCGCGCTCCTCCATCCGCCGCGCCGATAGCGTGCAGGCACGATGAGCGTGCTCCAGGGAGGCCGAGCGCGCCGGCGCCCGCCCGTCGTCCGCCGGCGGGCCGGACGGCTGCTCGGCGTGCTGCTCCTGGCCGCCGCGGTGCTGCTGGCGCTGATGGCCTCGCGGGTCCAGGGACCGGCCATCGTGGCCCTGAAGCCGCCGCCCGCGCCCGTCCACGCCAAGCCCGTCGCCCATCAGCCCGTGCGCGGCAGCTACGGGATCGCGCCCGCGCCGGCCGACCAGCAGGTGGCGGTCAAGCTCAAGACGGCGCTGCGCAGCGGGTTGCTGTTCGACGTGCGCACGGGCCAGGTGCTGTGGCAGAAGAACCCCACGCAGTCGCTGCCGATCGCCAGCCTGACCAAGATGATGACCGCGCTGCTGGTCGCGACACACGCCCGGCCGAGCGACCGGGTGCTGATCACCAGCGACGCACTGCATTACTCCGGCTCCGGGGTGGGCCTGCTGCCCAAGGGCAAGCGGGTGTCGCTCACGACGCTGCTCTACGGCCTGCTCCTGCCGTCCGGAAACGACGCCGCGATCGCGCTGGCCGACCACGTCGCCGGCACTCAGGCGCGATTCATCACGCTGATGAACCAGAAGGCCCACGATCTGGGGCTGGACTGCACCCACTTCACGACGGTCTCGGGCATCGTCGATCAGGGCAACTACTCGTGCGCGCAGGATCTGGCCCTGATCGCCCACCTCGTCCTCGAGCAGCCGCTGCTGGCGCGCATCGTCAGCTCACGCAGCGCGATTCTGCCCTTCCCGATCAAGGGCGGCAAGCTTTACCTGTACAACAACAACCCGCTGCTCCTGCTGCGCTATCCGGGGGTGGACGGAGTCAAGACGGGGTTCACCGATGCCGCCGGCCAGTGCCTGGTCGCCGCCGCCCGGCGCGGCTCTACCTGGCTGGGCGTCGTGCTGCTGCATTCCGGGGACACCTCGACCGAGGCGCAGCAGCTGCTGAACGCCGGATTCGCCAGGGTTCACCAAAGCTGATCGCGCTCTGACATCGAGATCAGTCAGGGTGCGTGAACGGCCTTCCTGACGGGTACCTCAAATCCCAGATTCGAGCGCAACCGCGGCACAAGAAGGAAGGCCAGATGTCCCCCGTCAGCTACCAGACGATCAAGCTCAGCAAAGGCAAGCACGTGAGCCCGGAGGACGGGGCGTGCGTAATGGAGCTCGCCTCGATGCTTGCCGGCGAACCGTTCACGGACCACCCGGCGTCGGTGTGTCCGGTGATCGGGTCCTTCCTGCGTTCATACAACGACTCGATCGACGAGCACCGGCGCCAATCGCTGTACGAGTACGCGTCGAAGGTCGTGGGCAGCCGCGGCGGCCAGCGCATCCAGGAGGCGCGGGCAGAGCGGCTGACCGAGTGGGCCGACAGCATCCTGCGCACCCGCAGAACATGGTTCCTGCGCTCACCGTTGCGCGCGCTGACCCGTCTGCGCAAGCCGCCGATCGACGCGGTCGGACCGTACGCCGTCCACGCCATCCCCAAGCACACCGACCAGACCCACGCCGCCACGCTCGCGCTGGTGGACGAGCTCCTGACTCTCGGAGTGCGGGACGAGCGAGTCTCGGCGCGGGTGGTCGCGGCTCAAGCGCACGCGCTGGATACGGCCGCCTGAGCGCGGCTCTGAATCGACGCTGGCAGTCCGAGCCGGCAGGGCTGGCCGCCTCCGGGCCCGCTTCGGCGTAGCCTGACTCCGAGCGGCATGCCGACGAGCACCGTCAGTCGAATCCTTGCCGAGGACCCCGAGCTGAGCGACGGCCTGACCGGCGGACGGCTCGAGGACGCCGTGCGTGACTGCGTGGCCGGGACGTGCACGTGCCGGCCCGGGTCGTGGTCGCCCCGGGAGACGATCGGGGACATGCAGTTCGGGATCGGGCTGCTGATGCTGGACGGACTGATCGTCCGGCGGGTCGGGGTGGCCGGCCGGTTCGGGGCCGAGCTGCTCGGCGACGGCGATCTCATGAATCCGTTTCACCCCCACGACATGGGCACGTCGCTGCCCAGGACCGGAAAGTGGCGCGTCCTGCGCGAGACCCGCATGGCAATCCTCGACAGCGAGTTCGTGCTGCGCGCCAGCCGGTATCCCGAGGTCGTCTCGGCACTGCTCGCCCGGGCGCTTCGGCGCTCGCGCCACATCGCGACCAACATGGCGATCGTCCAGCAGCCCCGGATTGACCTGCGGCTGCACATGCTGTTCTGGGAGATGGCCGACCGGTGGGGAATCGTCCGCCAGGATGGCGTCCACGTGCCGCTGCACCTGACCCATGCCACGCTGTCGGACCTGGTCGCGGCCCGGCGGCCCACGGTGACCAAGGCGCTCGGCGAGCTGGCCCAGCGCGGCGCGGTGATCTGGAACGGCAACGACTGGCTGCTGCCCGGCGAGCCCCCATCCGAGCTCGACGACGTGGGCTCGCTGACCATCGCCGGCATCACCTAGCGCTCGCCGTCGTAGGGACGGAGCAGACCACTTAGGCGCTGCGGGATAACTGCCGGCAGCGCCGGTGTGCAAAGCTTCTGCCGCTTTGGCCAACGTCGTGGGACAACGCATCCGTCGTCGCGAGGACCCTCGCTTCCTCCGGGGTGAGGGTCGCTACGTGGACGACCTGCAGCTGCCGGGGGCGCTGCACCTGACCTTCGTGCGCTCCTACATGGCTCACGCCAAGATCAACGGGATCGACTCCTCAGCGGCCGAGGCGACCGGCGCACAGGTGTTCACCGCGGCCGACACCGACCTGACGGCGGAGCCGGCGCCGCCGATGCTCGTGGTCGATCCGCAGATGTTCAGGCCGTTCCTGGCCAGCGACACCGTGCGGTTCGTGGGCGACATCGTGGCCGCCGTGCTGGCCGACACACGCGAGGCGAGCGTCGACGCAGCGGAGCTGGTGGAGGTCGACTACGACCCGCTCCCGGCGGTGGCCGATCCGCTGGAAGCGGCCAAGGACGAAACCCTCGTGTTCCCGGAGCTCGGGTCGAACATCTGCTTCCAGCGCCCGCCGGACAACCCGGACCCGCAGCTGCTCGACGGAAGCGACGTACGGGTCAAGGGCCGACTGATCAGTCAGCGGATCTCGGCCCTGCCGATCGAGCCACGTTCCACGGCCGCCCAGTTCGAGAACGGCCGGCTGACCACGTGGATCTCGTCCCAGACGCCCCACCAGGACAAGGCCTACCTCGGCGCGATGCTCGGCTTGAGCGCGGATCAGGTGCGGGTGGTCGCGCCCGACGTCGGAGGCGGGTTCGGCGCCAAGGGCGCGAAGGTCGAGGACGTGCTGGTCTCCTGGCTGGCCCGCGCCACCGGCAAACCGGTGCGCTGGACCGAGACGCGCAGCGAGAACATGGTGGCGCTGGCGCCCGGCCGCGCGATGGTGCTCGACTTCGAGCTGGGCGCCACCCGAGAGGGCGTGATCGAGGCGCTGAAGCTCGACATCGTGGCCGACTCCGGCGCCTATCCCGGCCTCGGCGCGTTCCTGCCCAACCTGACCGTGCTGATGGCCAGCGGCGTCTACCGGATCCCCAAGATCGAGGCAAGCATCCGATCGGTCGTGACCAACACCACCCCCACCGGCCCGGTGCGGGGCGCCGGCCGGCCCGAGGCCACCCAGATGCTCGAGCGCGCCATCGACCTGCTCGCGGCCGAGCTCTCGCTCGATCCCGCCGAGGTCAGGCGGCGCAACTTCATCCCCAACGACGCCTTCCCGTACACCACGGCGTCGGGCGCGCCCTACGACATCGGCGATTACGCCGGGGCGCTGGAGCTGGCTCTCGAGAGCGCCGGCTACGACGATCTCCGCCGGGAGCAGGCCAGCCGCCGTCAGAACGGGCCCGCCCCGCGACAGCTCGGCATCGGGTTGAGCGCCTACGTGGAGGTGACCAACGGCATCTCCGAGGAGGAGTTCGGCGCGGTCGAGATCACGCCGTCCGGCGAGGCGATCGTGCGCACCGGCTCGCTGTCGCAGGGCCAGGGCCACGAGACCACGTTCGCCCAGATTGTGGCCGAGCGGCTCGGGCTGCCCATCGAGAAGGTCACGGTGACCCGGGGCGACACCGACGTCGTCCCCCGCGGGACCGGCACCTACGGCTCGAAGTCGACGCAGATCGGCGGAGTGGCCGCCGGAAAGGCCTCGGAGGAGGTTGTGAAGATCGGCAAGCGGCTGGCCGCGGCCGAGCTCGAGGCCAATCCCGAGGACATGATGCTGAACGTCGAGGAGGGCGTCTTCCACGTGACCGGCGCGCCGCAGCCGTCGCTGAGCTGGGGCGATCTGGCCTCGCGGCTTGACTCCCAGGGCCGCTTGGCCGAGCTGGCCGCCGAGGTTGACTTCAAGGCCTCGCAGCCAACGTTCCCGTTCGGCGCCCACGTCGCGGTGGTCGAGGTCGACACCGAGACCGGCGCGGTGCACCTCAGGCGGATGGTCGTGGTCGACGACGCGGGCCGGATCATCAACCCGCTCGTGGCTGAGGGCCAGGTGCACGGCGGGGTCGTGGCCGGAATCGCCCAGGCCCTGTTCGAGGAGCTCGCCTACGACGACGACGGCAACCCGCAGAACGCCAACCTCGTGACCTACTGCATTCCTGCGGCGACCGAGCTGCCGGCGATCGAGGTCGTTGCGATGGAGACGCCCACCCCGATCAACCCGCTCGGGGTCAAGGGGATCGGCGAGTCCGGCACGATCGGGGCGACGCCGGCCGTCCAGAACGCGGTGATCGATGCCCTCTCGCCCTACGGGGTACGGCACATCGACATGCCGCTGAACGGCGAGACCGTGTGGCGCGCCGTGCGCGAAGCACAGCAGGGCTAATCGACGTCTCGTTCGCTCGGTCGTCCCGCTCCGTCGCTAGGAGCCGCCGATGAGGACGCCGATCACGACCACGATCGCGCCCGCGCCGGTGACCATGGCCATCGAGTTGCGCAGCGGCACGTGCAGGAAGCGGTAGCGCACCCAGGAGATCAGGAACAGCTCGACCACTACCACGCAGCCGGCGACGATCAGCGCGGTGTGGACGTCGTGGATGATGAACGGCAACGAGTGGAACACGCCGCCGAACGCGGTGGCTGCGCCGGTGATGGCGCCGCGCACGACGGCGGAGCCGCGACCGGTCTCCTCCCCCGTGTCGGACAGCGCCTCTGAGAAGCCCATGCTGACGCCGGCACCGAGCGCCGTGGCGATGCCGACCACGAGCGCGGTGTGGGAGCTCGAGGAGATGGCCGCGGCGAAGATCGGGGCCAGCGTCGAGACGGTCCCATCGATCATCCCGACCAGGGCCGGCTGAACCACGCGCAGTACGAACGTCCGGTCGTCGAAGCCGGTGCGGGTGGCGATCCAGTGGGTGAGCCGGAAAGTGGACCGGGCAAACGGCCGGTCCGGGGCGGACGACGCGGCCTCCTCGGTCTCCTCCTCTTCGGCGGGACTGGCGACGTCCGGGTTCATGCTTGCGGCACTATAGCAAGTGAGTTAGAATAAGGTCAGCCTAATGAGAGCTATGATGTAGCAACCAATATGGCCACGGTATCCGACATCGATCAGCGCCTGGTCGGCCAGCTCCGCGAGCGTCACCTGCGGGTCACTCCACAGCGGATCGTCATCCACCGCGCGCTCTGCGGCGAGTCCCAGCACATGACCGCCGACCAGGTCCTGGCACGCGTCTCTGACACGCTGCCCGGCACCTCGCTGCCCACCGTTTACTCGACGCTCGAGCTGCTCGAGGACCTCGGGCTGGTCCGCCGGGTGGGGACGGGCAATGGCGCCGTGGTGTTCGACTCCCGGGTCGAGCCGCACGCGCACACGGTGTGCCGTCGCTGCGGCGCGATGGCCGACCTCGAGGGGGCGGCCGCGCCCGATGATGCGCTGGCCAGAGCGGGCGCCACCGGGTTCGTGCCCGACCACGCCCAGCTCGTGGTGTGGGGCCTGTGCCCGGCATGCGCCGCGCCGACGCGCCCGTAGGCGACCCGCGGCAAGTGTCCGGACGGGGTACCGGGCCCCAGGGATGCCGCGCAGCGGCCCAAAATCGTGCTGCGATAGCGTTCCGAGCCTGATGCGCGCCACCGTCTTCGAGCGAAACGGCGGGCCCGAGGTGCTCGAGCTCAAGGAGCAGCCGGCTCCCGAGCCCGGAGACGGCGAGGTCCTGGTCGATGTCGAGGCGATCGGGATCAACTACCGCGACGTGTACGAGCGAAATGGCGGTGGCTACGGCTCAGAGCCGCCGGCGATCATCGGCGTGGAGGGCGCGGGCAAGGTCCACGACACAGGCGAGAGGGTCGCCTGGGCGCACGTGGCAGGCAGCTACGCCGAGCAGGTCGCGGCGCCGCGCAAGCTGCTCGTTCCGGTCCCGGATGGCGTGTCCTCGGAGGTTGCCGCAGCGGCACTGCTACAGGGGATGACCGCTCACTACCTGGCCGCCGACTCCTATCCGATCGCCGAAGGCGATTGGGTGGTCGTGCACGCTGCGGCCGGCGGGGTGGGCCTGCTCCTGACTCAGATCGCCAAGACGCGGGGCGGCCGGGTGATCGCCACTACCTCGACCGAGGAGAAGGCCGATCTGGCCCGCGGCGCCGGCGCCGACGAGGTGGTCGGCTATGAGGGCTTCGCCGAGCGCGTACGGGAGCTCACCGGCGGCGAGGGCGCGGCCGCGGTGTACGACGGAGTGGGTCAGGCCACCTTCGAGGAGGGGCTGAAGGCACTGCGCCCAACCGGTCGGATGATCCTCTACGGCGCGGCCAGCGGACAGCCCGATCCGCTCAACCTGGCGCGGCTCGCGCCGGCCGGCTCGCTCTACGTCCAGCGCCCCACGCTGCAGACCTACACCCGCACGCCAGAGCTGCTGCGCGAGCGCGCGCAGGCGCTGCTTAAGCTGATCGAGGGCGGCCTCGACGTGCGTATCGGCGCCCGCTATCCGCTCGCGGAGGCCCGGCAGGCCCACGAGGACCTCGAGGCACGCAAGACGACCGGAAAGCTCCTGCTGATCCCGTGAAGGAGATCCAGGGCCGGGCCCGGGCCGCGCTCGACGTCCCGCCGGAGGACTGCTTCGAGCTCGTGGCCGCGGTGGAGGACTACGCGGAGTGGTTCGAGTTCGTGAGCGAGGTGGAGATGCTCGAGGCCGAGGTGGATGGCACGCCGGGACTGGCACGCGCCACGCTGTACGTGCCCCAGAGCCCGTTCGGTCAGCACTTCGAGCTGGTCGTGTCCGTGCGCACCGGCCCGGAGGGAACGGTCACGCTGACGCGCGTGCCGCACGACACGAGCGACCAGGACCGCCTCGAGGTGATCTGGCGGGTTGACGGCGAGGACTGGAGCGAGCTCGAGCTCGAGTTCGACGCGGCGGCGTCGTTCGTGCCGGCGTTCTTCCCGGTCGGCGATGCCGGCGATGCCATCGCCCACGCGGCGATCGACGCCGCTCGGGCCGCGCTGGCCCGATAGGCTGGGCCCCATGTGGGGGGACGCAGAGCGCACAGCGCTCCGGGGCGTGGCCCATCTCCTGCCCGAGCGCTGGCAGCAGGTCGTCGACGTGGCCGCGGCGGATGTGCCGCCGGCGCCCGCCGAGCGGATCCCGGCTCCCAGCGATCCGGCAGCCGGGCGCCTCGGGCAGATCGACCACATCGTCGTGGTGATGCTCGAGAACCGCTCGTTCGACCACATGCTGGGCTACCTGTCCCTTCCTTCGGCGCTCGGCGGCCGCGCGCGCGGCGACGTGGACGGGTTGCGCGGACCTGAGGAGAACTTCAATCCGCACGACGGGCAGCGCTATCCGATCCACCACCTGAGCCGGACGGAGTTCAGCGGCGAGGCGGAGGATCCCGATCACTCCGGCGGGTCGGTGGACGAGCAACTGGCCGACGGTGGGCAGGGCTTCGTCAACAATTTCGCGCGCATCTCGGCGCAGCGGGCGCAGCAGCTGCAGGTGCCCGTGCCCGATCCGGGACTGGTCATGGGCTACTACGACAGCGACGACCTCCCGGTCTACGACCATCTGGCCGCCGAGTACTGCGTGGTCGACCGGTGGTTCAGCTCGGTGCCCGGCGCGACCTGGCCAAACCGGCTCTACTCGATGTGCGGGCAGGCGGACGCGAGGTCGGGTCGCGATGACGCGTCGCCGCCGCTGTATGCGCTGCCGTCGTTCGTCCGCTACCTGGACGAGGCGCAGGTCGACTGGCGCTGGTACTCGTTCGACCCGGGCACGCTGCGCGCGGCCGATCCCGAGTACCGGCTGAGCCATCACGACCGGTTCGGGTACGTGGACGCGCGCAAGCTCTCGATTCGCGAAGAGGTCGCGGGGAAGCTGACCGAGAAGGGCTCGTTCCTCGATGACGTGGCGACCGGTCAGCTGCCGGCAGTGGCGTGGATCGACCCCCACTTCAAGGACCTGAAGGTGCTCGGGCCCGACTCCAACGACGACCACCCGCCGTCGGACGTGATCGCCGGCCAGGACCTGGTCCTGACCGTCTACCACGCGCTCGCGAACGCGCCGAGCTGGCCTCGGACGCTCATGATCGTCACCTACGACGAGCACGGCGGCTTCTACGACCACGTCGCCCCACCCCCCGCCACCGACGATCATCCAGACTTCCAGAGGCTGGGCGTGCGGGTGCCGGCGCTCCTGATCTCGCCGCTCGTCGCGCCGGGCTCGACGTCCACGACGTCGCTGGGTCCCGACTTCCACTTCGACCACACCTCGATCATGAAGACGATCTTCACCCGCTTCTGCCAACGCGATGGTCAGATCCCGGCGATGACGTCCCGGGCCGCGGCGGCCAACCACCTGGGTTACCTGCTCAGCGACGGCGCGCCGAGGGCCGAGGTGCCAGACCACTCGGCCGTCGTGCAGACGATCACCGATTGGCGCTTCACCTTCACGCAGGCCCGCTTCGCCGATCCGGTGGCGGCCGTGGCTCCGCCGCGCGTGCTGACCGACTTCCAGAACGGGTTCTACGAGATGGCCCGGCTGCTCCGCCACGCCGGACTGCCGGGCGGCCATCCGTGAGCGCGGTGGCGGCCAAGCACCTGGCGCGGTTAAACCAGGAGGCGTTCGAGCGACGCGGCGACTATCCCTCGCTGTTCTACGAGGACCGCTGGCACGGCTCGGCCGAGCTGTTCGGGCGCTCCAGCCGGCTGGCCGGTGGGCTGCTCGAACTGGGGATCGAGCCGGGCGAGCGCGTGGTGGTCTGCATGGCCAACTGCCCCGAGGTGACCGTGAGCTACCAGGCGCTGTGGCGCGCCGGCGCGGTGGTGACACCAGCCATGTTCCTGCTCGCCACCGAGGACCTGCGCCACCTGATCGCGGACTCTGAGGCATCCGCCGTGATCACCACGCCCGAGTTCGAGGACAAGGTGCGCGACGCGGTGAATGGGCTCGACTGTGTGCGGCACGTCATCTCGACGGGGTCGGCGCCGTCGGACGCGGGTGTGCTCCGGTTGGACGAGCTCGAGCAGTCTGATCCGGCGCCGATCGTCCCGCGAGAGGACGACGACCTCGCCGTGCTGCTCTACACCGGCGGCACGACCGGCCGGGCCAAGGGCGTGATGATTTCGCACAGCAGCCTCAATTTCACCGGCCACGCCGTGCAGGAGGCGGCTCACGTGGATGGGGTCAATCGGCACCTGATGACCCTTCCGCTCGCCCACGCCTACGGGATCCTGGTCACGATCTCGAGTCTGCACGCGCTCGAGCACCCGGTGACTGTGCTGATGCGCTGGTTCGACCCGGGGCGGTTTCTGGCCCTGTGCCAGGAGCAAAGGGTGCACAGCGCCCCGCTGGTGCCGTCGATGATCCAGATGTTGCTGGCCCAGCCCGTCGAAGAGTACGACCTGAGCTCGCTGGCCTACTTCGGGTCCGGGGCGTCGCCGCTACCTCCCGAGGTGGTGGACGAGCTTGGGCGCCGGCTCCCCTGGGTGTCGATCCGTCAGGGATACGGGCTGAGCGAGACGGCCGCGCTTGTCTCCACCAACCCGGCCGGGCGCGAGAAGCCGGGCTCGGTCGGGCTCCCCATTCCCGGTGCCGAGGTGAGGGTCCTCGATGACTCCGACAACGCGCTCCCCGCCGGCCAGCCCGGGGAGATCTGCGTCCGCTCGCCGGCGGTCATGCAGGGTTATTGGCACGCCCCGGAGGCCACGGCAGAGGCGATCCGGGACGGGTGGCTGCACACCGGCGACATCGGCTACGTGGACGACGAGGGCTATCTGTTCATCGTCGACCGCAAGAAGGACCTGATCATCCGCGGCGGCTTCAACGTGTACCCGCGGGATGTAGAAGACGCGCTGCTCGAGCATCCGGCCGTCGTCGGAGCGGGCGTGGTTGGTCGACCCGATGAGCGCCGTGGCGAGGAGGTGGTCGCCTTCGTGGCCCTCAGCTCGCCCGATGCGGTGTCTTCGGACGAGCTGATCGAGTGGGCACGGGACCGGATCGGCGGCTACAAGTACCCGCGCGAGGTGCACGTCGTGGACGCGATCCCGCTCACCGCGGTGGGCAAGCTCGACCGCAAGGCGCTCCGGGCGCGGATGCGGTTGCCGGCCGGCTGAGCGGCTCTGATAGACCTCGCTTGATGGCGGATTTGCCTCAGCGTTCGCTCGGCGAGCTCGGGCCCGAGGTCGCGGTCATTGGGCTCGGCTGCAACAACTTCGGCCGGCGCGTCGACGTGCCCGGAACGCGCGCGGTGGTCGACGCTGCACTGGAGCAGGGCATCACCTTCTTCGAACACCGCGAACATCTACGGAGCCCCCCACGGCCGGAGCGAGGAGTTCCTGGGCGAAGTCCTCGATGGCCGGCGCGATCAGATCGTGCTCGCCACCAAGTTCGGGATGAATATGGACGACGGCCTGGGCCCGCGTGGCTCACCCGACTACATCCGCCAGGCCGTCGAAGCGTCGCTGCGGCGGCTGCGCACCGACGTGATCGACTACTACTGGTACCACGAGCCCGACGGCGTGACTCCGATCGCCGAGACGCTCGAGACCCTCGACGCCCTCGTGCGCGCCGGGACCGTGCGTTACCTCGGTGCCTCCAACTTCGATGCCGAGCAGATCGAGGAAGCCGACGCGGTGGCGCGCGAGCACGGCTTCACCCGGTTCACCGCCGTCCAGAACAACTACAGCCTGCTCGTACGCGACGCCGAGCACGACGTCATGCCGACATGCGAGCGGCTGGGGCTCGGGTTCGTCCCTTTCTTCCCGCTGGCCTCCGGGCTGCTCACCGGCAAGTACCGGCGGGGCGAACCGGCCCCGGAGGAGCTCGGCTGGCCGCCCGGGAGCAGGTGGCCACCGATGAGCAGTTCGACGCCGTCGAGGCGGTGGCGCAGTTCGCGGCCGAGCGCGAGGTGTCGATGATCGACGTCGCGATCGGGGCGCTGCTGGCCAGGCCGACCGTCTCGACGGTGATCGCCGGCGCGACGAAGCCCGAGCAGGTGAGCGCGAACGTGGCCGCCGCGAGGTGGACGCCCAGCGAGACCGAGCTGTCCGAACTGGGTGCGCTCCTGAACCGATGATGCGATGAGCGCGGTGTCGCGGCCATTCCGGGAGGAGTTGCCGTGCGTTCTATCGCCGGCGCAGGCGATCACGTTGCTGCGGGGTGAGGAGCGGCCGTTCGCGCTCGTCGGCGAGTGGCTTGGGGGACTGGCGGTGCTGGGCTCGGCTCCGACGCGGGTTGCTTCGACTGATGAGGATCCCTTCGAGCTGCTGGCCTGGCAACCACCGCTGGCCGATGGGGCGGACGCCGCAGTCGGCGGGGGCTGGGTCGGGTGGCTCGGCTACGGGCTGGGCGGAGAGATCGAGCAGCTGCCGCCGAGCCCTCCGGCACCGGTCCCGCGGCCGCTCTTCTCGCTCGCGTTCTACGACCACGTGCTGGTGTACGACGGCGCGGATTGGTTCTTCGAGGCGCTCTGGTCAGACGAGCGCGACGCTGTCCTCCGCGCCCGCCTGGCCGCTTGGCGCGAACGTCTTCGCACCGTGCCGGTTCGCGCGCAAGACGCGGCTGGCGCGACGGCGGTTCCGACGCCATTCGGCCTGGCCGCCAACGGCGCCGCCGGCCATGTCGACGCGGTCGCCGACTGCCGGCGGCGGATCGCGGCCGGCGAACTGTACGAAGCCAACCTGTGCGTGCGGCTCGAGGCCCGCTTCGCCGGAGATCCGCTCGACCTGTTCACGGCCGCCCTGCCGGCGGCCGCGCCGCGGTTCGGCGCGTTGGTCGACGGCGTCGCCAGCCTGTCACCCGAGCGCTTCCTGCGCCGGGCGGGCCGAGACGTGTGGGCCGAGCCGATCAAGGGGACGCGTCCGAGGGTGGGCCCCGAGGCCGTGCGGTCGGCCGCGCGCGAGGAGCTGGCCGCGTCGGAGAAGGACGCGGCCGAGCACGTGATGATCGTCGACGTGATGCGCAACGACCTGGGTCGCGTGTGCTCGTATGGAAGCGTGCGTGCGCAGCTGCCCCGCGTCGAGCCGCACGCCGGGGTCTGGCACCTGGTGTCGACCGTCTGCGGCCGGCTGCGCGAGGGCATCGACGATGGCGCGCTGCTGCGGGCGAGCTTTCCGCCGGCCTCGGTCACGGGGGCACCCAAGATCCAGGCCATGAAGGTGATCGCCGCGCTCGAGGCGAGCCGGCGCGAGGTGTACACGGGCGCGATCGGGATCGCCAGCCCGCTGGCCGGCCTCGATCTGAGCGTCGCGATCCGCAGCTTCGAGTTTGCCGGCGAGAAGATGTGGCTCGGGGCCGGCGGTGCCGTGGTCTACGACTCGGATCCCGCCCGCGAGCTGGCCGAGGCCTTCGACAAGGCGGCCGGTCCGATCGCGGCGATCGGAGGCGAGTTGGTGCGTGCCGAAAGCGCCCCGCACGCTCCTCGGGTGCCACGCGCGCTCGAGCACGGCGAGCGGCCTGATCCGCGCCTGGGTGTGTTCGAGACCGTGCTGGTCGAGCACGGGCGTCCGGTGCGCCTCGAGCGCCACCTGGACCGCCTGTCCGCCTCGGCGCGGACGCTATACGGCGTCGCGCTCCCGCCCACGCTGGCGGCCGGTGCGCAGGCCGTCGCAGCCGAGGCGGCGGACCTGCCCCGGGCACGGCTGCGCGTCCAGGCCGGTCCTGACGGCAGCGTGCGGATGAGCGTCTCGGAGGAGCGCGCGCCGCGCGCCGATCCGGTCGAGCTGATTCCGTTCGCCCTCTCCGGCGGCCTCGGCGCCCACAAGTGGCGCGATCGCCGCCTGCTCGAGGCTCTGTCCGTGCTGGCTTCAGGTGCCGTCCCGCTGCTCGTCGACACCGACGGCTCGGTGCTGGAGGCGGCGTATGCCAACGCGTGGCTGGTGGAGGGCGAGGCGCTCATCACTCCGCCCGCTGATGGGCGGCTGCTCCCGGGGACCGAGCGCGAGGCATTACTGGCCGCGGATCCCCGCGCCTGCGAGGAGCCGGTGGATCTGGCGCGATTGATCCGCGCCGACGCCGTGTTCCTCACCTCATCGATCCGCGGACGCCATCCGGCCCGGCTTCAGAGCGGCGTGCCGCGCCCCGACCCGGCCGGGATGGAGGTCTCCTGATGAGCAAGTCCGTGGTGGTGCTGGGCGCCCGCAACCTGGGCGGGGCGATCATCGATCACTTCGTGGAGCGAGGCTGGCGCGCGGCCGGGGTCGCCCGCAGCGAGGACACGCTGGACGGGGTTCGCTCCCGGGGAGCGCTCGCGCTGTCAGCCGACGCCGCCGACCCGCAGGCGCTGCGCGGCGCGCTGGCACGCGCCCGCGAGGAGCTCGGATCTCTCGATGCGGTGGTCAACGCGGTCACCGCGGCCCGGCCCACGGGCAGCGGACCGTTCGGCGGTGGCGAGCTGGCCCAAGCCGACGTGGAGGCTTTCCGGGCCTGGACCGTGGCGGTGGCCGAGCAGGCCTTCGTGTTCCTGTCCGAGGGCGCCGCGGCGCTTCGGGAGAGCGGAGGTGGCGCGCTGATCCAGATCACCGGTGGCTCCTCGCGGCGCGCCATGCCCAGCCGTGGCCTGTGGGCGGCCGGGGCGTTCGCCACGCGGGCACTGGTCCAGGCCGCGGCCCAGGAACTGCGCGCCGCCGGCATCCACGTGGCGCTGCTTGCCGTGGACGCCACGATCGAGTCGCCCAAGACCGAGGCGTTCACGCGGGACACGCCGCGCGACGCACTGGCCGACATGGGCGAGGTGGCGCGAGCGGTTTCGTTCCTGGTCGAGCAGGGCGCGCGGGGGCTCACGCACGAGCTGGTCGTGACGCCCTCCGGCGAGCGCTGGGTGCCCTAGGTCGGGCCGGGCCGCGGGACACGCGGGACACGCGGGACACGCGGGACACGCGGGACACGCGGGACACGCGGGGGCGCGCGCTACGCGGGCTGGTGGGCCGGGACGCGGAAGCCGATCGAGAGCAGCGCAGCCAGCGCGGTGGCACCGCAGGCCACGAGGAACGGCGCGCTGACCCCGCCGGCCCCGATGACCGCGCCGCCGAGAGCCGATCCGGCCGCAAGGCCGCCGATGAGCGCGGCCGCCACCCAGGTGAACGCCTCGGTCTCGGTTCCGGCGCTCACCGTCCGGCCGACGAGCGCGTACTGGCAGGAGAACATGGGCGCGGTCGTGAGGCCGGCCAGCAGGCTGCACACCACCCCGGCGGTGATCGAGCGCGCCGCGATCAGCGGGGCCACGCACAGCACCCCAAGCAGCAGCAGCACACGGTAGCGGCGGGCCAGCGACGAACGCCAAACCCGGGCGCCGTACCAGAGGCCGCCGGTCATGCTGCCGAGGCTCCACAGGGCCAGGAGCAGACCGGAGGCGGGCCGCGAGCCCGCATGCAGAGCGAGCGACGGCAACCCCACCTCGATCGCGCCGAGACCGGCGCCGGTCAGGGCCACCGGCCCGAGCAGGGCACGGAGCTCCGGGCTGGCCAGCGCGGAGGCGCGCCCGGCCCGGCTGCCGGCGGCTCCGGTTCTGGCCCTCAGCAGGGGCGAGCGCAGGAACAGCGCGGTGCCGAACAGGCAGATCGCCCCGAGCATCGCCACCGCGACGGCGGGCGAGCTGACAGTGACGAGCAGAGCCACCACCAGCGGGCCGGCCATCCACAGCACCTCCTGGACGACCGCCTCGAGCGCGTAGGCGGTCTCGCGTGTGTCCTGATCGTCGAACATCTCGCGCAGCAGGACCCGCACGACCGGCGCGATCGGGGGCAGCAGCGCGCCGATCATCGCCGCGAGTACGACGAGCACGGCGGCCGGGGCGTGGGCCTCGGCGGCCACGACCAGCAGCACATAGAACACGGCCTGCCCGGCGGCCAGCGGCATCAGCACGCGGCCACGGCCGCGGGCGTCGACCCGGCGGCCGAGCAGCGGCGCACATCCGGCGGTGGCGAAGGCCGAAGCGCCCACGGCCAGCCCGGCCAGGGCGTAGGAGTGAGTGGCGCCGCGCACCAGCAGCAGGACGGCCAGCGGGGCCATGCCCTGCGGCATGCGGGCGACCAGCGCGCTGGCGAACAGGCGCGGCGCGCCGGGAAGGGAGAGCACGGTCTGGTACTTCGAGAGCATCATCACCGAGCCTATCGTGGGTCCTCGCCACTACGATGGGCGGGCCTTGAACCGAGAAGTGCTGAACGACCTGGAGGTGCTCGAGCGGCTGGTGCCGGTGGCGGACCGGGACGTGGTTGACGTCGGGTGCGGCGGTGGTGCGCTGGTACGCGCGCTGGCGGCGCGCGGCGCGCGCGTGGCCGGGGTGGAGATCTCCGAGGAGCAACTCGCGCCCGCGGTGCGAGATGACGACGGGACCGGGGCACGCTACGTGGTGGGCATGGGACAGGAGCTGCCGCTGCCGGACGGTTCGGTGGACGTGGTGGTGTTCATGCGAACGCTGCACCACGTGCCGATGGATGAAATGGGGAACGCGCTGCGCGAGGCGCGGCGCGTGCTGCGCCCTGACGGCGTCGTATACGTGGCCGAACCGCTGGCCGAGGGTGACTTCTTCACGCTGACCAGCGTGGTCGAGGATGAGCGCGAGGTGCGCGCGGCCGCGCAGCGGACGTTGGGCGAAGCCGCGTCGGCGCGGCTCGTGCGTGCGGAGCCGTTCGAGTACGACGCGCGTGTGTGCCTGGCCGGAGTGGCAGCGCTGCGGACGCGCGTAGTGAGCGTCGACCCCGCCCGCGCCCCGCTGTTCGACGAGCACGCCGACGAGCTGGCCTCATTGTTCGCTCGGCTCGGCGAGCCCGGCTCACACGCGGACGAGCGCTGCTTCATGGTGCCGATGCGGGCCGACGTGCTGCGGCCCGCAGGTTCGGCGACCCCGGTGGCCTAGGGCGTCAGCGCGTACGGAAAGGCGCCGGTCAGCGACTCGGCACCGTCCTCGGTGACCACCAGCAGGTCCTCGACCCGTGCCCCACCGAGCGAGCGGACCACGGTACCCGGCGCCCCCGCGATCACGTCGCCGGCGATCAGCGGATCGAGTCCGGTGCGGCCGAGCATCGGAGCCTCGTGAACCATGAGGCCGACCCCGTGCCCGAGCCCGTGGTAGAAGCCCTCGCAGGGTCTCGCCGGGCGCCTTGCTGCGGCCGGTGGGATGCCCCGCCGCCTCGAACACGTCACAGGCGATCCCGTACACCTCGAGGTTGGCAGGCCGGCGCCTCCGGTGACGGGAAGGCCGGGAGACGGCGGATCTCCGGCACGAGCGCCAGCAACATCGCCGCGGCCAGCAGCAGCCCAGAGGCCGTCCACAGCGAGGCATCGACGCCGATCGCGCCGGCAATCGGGCCCCAGATGGCGAGCCCGAGCGGGTCAAGGACCAGGGAGCCGAACCAGTCGTAGGAGCTGACCTGGATGACCGCGAAGGCGAGCGCCACCGCGACCATCCGATCCCCGAACATGGAGATGGCCTGCGCGCCGAAGAAGCGCAGAAAGTCGCGGTCGCGCAGCAGGCTCACTCAGGGCATGGCAGCACACCCGTCGCCCCCGGGGCGGGCTTGGCGGGCTCGGCGGCGCTTACACCGCGACCTGGGAGCCGATCGTCACCGTGCGCTCGGCGGGGAGCGAGAAGTGCTCGATCGGACTGGCCGCGTTGCGGGCCAGGGTCATGAACAGCTTCTTGCGCCAGGGCCTCATGCCGGGCGCATCGGTCGGGGTGATCGCGATCCGCGACAGGAAGTAGGAGGCGTGCTCGAGATCCAGGTTGCGTTCGAGCAGCCCCTGCTTGCGGGCCAGCGCCAGCGCGGCCGGGATGTTCTGGCGATCGCGATAGCCGCAGCGGACCGTGACGTGGATCATCTTGTAGAGCCCCCGGCCGAGCAGCTCGACGTAGAACCGGTCGTCGGTGTCGACGTGTGGGACGCTGACCGTCTCGAGCGAGACGATCACCACCTTCTCGTGCAGGGCGTGAGTGTGCTCGACCGCGGCGCGCAGAGCCAGCGGCGTCGTGTCCTTGCCCGGGTTGAGGAAGATCGCGATCCCCGGCACACGCTGGATCGACGAGCCGGCGTCGGGCAGCCCGTCGAGGAACTGCTCGAGCGCCCCCTCCTTGGCCACCCGGTTGGCGGTGACGATCTCGCGGCCCCTGCGCCAGGTGATCATCACCACCGAGATGATCAGCGCGACCCCGAGTGGCAGCCATGCGCCATGCGCGATCTTGGCCAGGTTGGAGCTGAAGAAGGCGACCTCGACGGTCAGGAACAGCGTGCCCAGGATCGCCAGCTTCCAGATCGCGGTGCGCCACAGGGAGCGCGCCACGGCGAGGAACAGCAACGTGTTGAGGATGAACGTGCCGGTCACCGCGACGCCGTACATGTCGGCCAGCCGGCTCGACGTCTGGAAGGCCAGCACGAGCGCGATGACGCCGATGCACAGCCCCCAGTTGATCACCGGGACGTAGATCTGGCCCTCGAGCTTGGAGGTGTGGACGATCTGGAGCCGAGGCAGGAAGCCGAGCTGGACGGCCTGGCGGGCAACCGAGAACGAGCCGGTGACGGCGGCCTGCGAGGCGATGACCGTGGCCACGGTGGACAGGATCACCATCGTGAAGCGGCCCCAGCCCGGGACAAGGAGCAGAAACGGGTTGCTCACCGCAGACGGGTGGGCCAGGATCAGCGCGCCCTGCCCGAGGTAGTTGAGGATCAGAGCCGGGAACACGATCAAAAGCCAGGTGAAGCGAATCGGTCCCGCACCGAAGTGGCCACGGTCGGCGTAGAGCGCCTCGGCGCCGGTCACGGCCAGCACCACGCCCCCCAGCGTGAGGAACGCGGCGACACCGTGATCGACCATGAAACGAACGCCCCAGATCGGGGAAAGGGCCTGAAACACACCGGGATGCTCGATGACCTCGTGCGCGCCGAGGATGCCGAGCGCGGAGAACCAGATCAGCAGGATCGGGCCGAACAGCCAGCCCACCGTGCCCGTTCCGTAGCGCTGGATCACGAACAGCCCGAACAGGATCGCGACCGCGAGCGGGACTTCCAGGTGGGCCAGTGCCGGGGCGGCCACGTTCAGCCCCTCGATAGCGGACAGCACCGAGATGGCCGGCGTGATCATCCCGTCGCCGAAGAACAGCGACGCGCCGAAGATCCCGAGGATGACCAGCACGGCGGCGCGTGGGACCTTCCGGCGACGGATCAGCGCGGTGAGCGCCATGATCCCGCCGTCGCCGCGGTTGTGCGCCCGCATGATGAACCCGGCGTACTTGATCGTCACCACGATCATCAGCGCCCAGAAGATCAGCGAGACCACCCCGTACACGCCGGCCAACGTCGTCGTGGCCGCCGCGCGGTGGGCGGTGAAGATCACCTGCTCGGTGTAGAGCGGGCTCGTCCCGATGTCCCCATAGACCACCCCGAGGGCACCCAGCGCGAGCACCGCGCGGGCGGCGTGCGCCACGACATCGCGCTCGTCCTCGCCCGCTCCGGGTGGGCGCGGGCGCTCTCGGAGCGGCGCCGGAGAGACTTGCCAGCGCCCCAGCTTGTGGGCCGCCTCGTTGAAGCTGCGCCGCACGCGCCGTTCCGCGCCGGCGCCGCCCGGCTCGAATTCGAGCTTGTGAGCCGCCTCGTGAAGACTCTGGCGGGGTGCCGTTCCGCTCATCTATGGCTCGAGTGCGGCGGCTGCCGACCGCAGCCGGCTACCCAGCGCGCCCGGCTCACTCGGCAGGTAGAGCACGCTGCTGCCGTCGATCAGCAGCAACCTGATCATGGCGACGCCCCGCGGTGCCACCGGCTCGGTACCACGCAGCCGCCGGTCGATCGCGGCGATCACCGCCTCAGCCTCGAGGACCTCCGGGGCGGGGGGACATACCGCCGCCGTGAACACCCGTCGGGCGCTGCGCGCGCTGCGCAGCGCACCGGCCAGCCCAGCGGCCGCCTGCCGGCGGAGTCGGGGGCTCGTCAGCCGGCGTGCCCGCAGCCAGAGCGCGTCGCTCGCCCATGGATCCGCGCCGGTGGCAAGCCGCTGGTCGAGCTCGGCGCTGCGCCACCGAACACTCAGCGCCAGCAGGAAAGCGGGCTTGCGGGGCCTGCCGGTGGCACGGGCGCGGCCCGGGCGGCCTGATCGCCGCGATACGTCAGCAACGGAACGAAAGCCTGCAATTGACACTGGCTCGATGCTCGCAGTGGACCCGTCAAGAAGCCGGTAAGAATCCGGCGCCCCGTGTAGAGATTTCGTCAAGATCGGCGCGGAGGCGGGCCTGGCACGTGCCGCGCGTCGACCGCGGGCGAGCTAGGCTCCGGACGATGCCCACCGAACCTGAACCGATCACCCTGTTCGAGATCAGCAAGCGCGCAGTCGAGATCTGCGACCCCACCGACGCCGATCAGCGACTCGATGACCTGCTGGCGCAGTTCGAGGACGCAGACGAGCCGGTGACCGCGATCCAGAACCTGGAGGAGCGGCTGGCCATCGCGGTCGAGGGGGTGGACGTCGAGGTCGAGGACCCGGCGGTGTCCATGGCGGTCGCCACGATCCTCTACCTGGCTCACCGGCGCGACGAGTTGGGCGCCGAGCCGCACAAGATCCTCCGGCTCGCCGCCCGGGCGGAGTGGAAGGGCGATCCACCCGAGGCCGTGCGCGACTGGCTGGTCGATCGCGGCGTGGAGCTATGAGCCGGCGGCGCATCCGAGCCAGTTCATCGGGCCGGGCGCGGTCCGCGGTCCGGGGTGCGTACGATCAGGGCATGAGAACAACCGAAGCCATCGTGGATTCGATCGAGAGTCGACTCCGCGAACTGAACCAGGAAATCGAGACGCTGACCGCCGCGCGCACCGCACTGGACGGGGCCCAGGCGAGTCCAGCCAAATCCGCCGCACCGGTCCGCTCCGAGCGCCCGACCCGGCGGCGCACCCGGCGCACCCGGCGCACGAAGCGTGCCCGGGACGTCGAGGTCGTGCCCGCGGGCCGGCTCGAGGTGCTGCTGTCCGAGAACGGCGGCCTGACCACCTCCTCGCTGGCCGAGCGAACCAACGGCGATCGCGACCAGGTGCTGACCATGCTGCGCGAGCTGGAGGCCGCGGGCCGGATCCGCCGCAGCGGGCAGCGCCGCGGCACCCGCTGGCACGCGATCACCGACGAGGACCGGATCCGCGAGCGGGCCGCCGAGCTGGCGTCGCGTACCCGACGGGCCCGCTGACTGCCGGACGGGCTCGGCCGCGGGGCGGCGTCGCCCCTTCGCGGGCGGCAGGGGTGCTCGTGGTTGTGTCGAAACAGGACTACGCCTGCCGGCTCTCTCGGTGGGCGGAGAACCTGTTTCGATCAACCGTGAGAGTGACATGACCGAGAAGACCACCAAGCCCGCCCGTAAGCGCGTCAGCGTCCGCAGGACGAAGACAACGGCTCGCAAGCCGAGCCACGACGAGATCTCCCTGCGCGCCTACTTCATCTCCCTGGAGACGCCGGAGGCCGACGAGATCCGCAACTGGCTGCGCGCCGAGCACGAGCTCAAGGCCGCCTGACTGAGGCTCAGCGCGAGGGGGCCGACCAGTAACCGTCGCCGGCGGCGGGCTCGAACTCGGCGCCGGCGGCCTGGAGCTGCTCACGCGCCGTGTCGAGGTCGGTCCCCATGAGCTCGGCCACCTCGGCCGTGGCCAGCGGGTACGGCGCCCACGCGAGCACCTCTTCGACCGCCTCCGGCGCGGCACGACGCTCGAGCTCGGGCGCCGCGTTGGCCAGCGCGACCTCATAGACCGCGAACGGCTGAAAGCCGGCCATGACCACGCGCCGGCCGCCTGACTCGAACACGGCCGAGGCAGTGGAGTACCGAAGGCCGCCGTTGCTCTTCGAGAGCCGATGAGCCTGGGCCAGCGCCTCGGGCAGCGGGGAGCGGGTGGCGGCCATGTCCTCGCGGAGGTCGTGCTCGACGTTCTGGTCGGCTAGCCAGGCATCGAGCGTGTCGGAGGCGATGCCGGCGTCCGCGGCAGCAGCCCGGACCGTGTCCGGCTCGTCAAGCAGCTGGCCTTGAGAGAACACGCGGCGGCGTAGCGCGCGCAGCAGCAGTCCGGCCCGCGCTGGATCGTTTCGTCGCGCGCCCACATAAGCGCGGCAGGCCCCGATGGTCGCCACCATGCGCTCCTGGGGTTCGGTCAGCATCGGCATCCCATACCGGGATCGCAGGCGGCGGACGTTGCCGGCGACCATTTCCCGGCTGAGCCCTCGCTCCTCGTAGGAACCGCCCTGCTCGGACAGGACGATCATCCGCCGGGTGATGTCGAGCCCGTCTCCGTAGTGCCAGGCGAGCTGGGTCTCCTGGCGTTGGGCGTTGAAGCCGAACGGGCAACCGGGATCGTCGTAGATCGTGACCTTGACACGCTCCATATCGATGTGAGCCTAGTGGACGTCGGTCAGGATGCCGGCCAGGAAGCTGGTCAGCGCCTGGTGTGCGTCGAGCGGAAGCACGTGTGACACGTACTGATCCGGGCGCACGAGGATCATGCAGCCTGCCTCGCGGTTGACCTTGCGCAGGTCGAAGATGTCGGCCGTATTCGGATCCGGGCAGAACATCTTCTCGTAGTCGATCAGGCCGAACTTGCCCTTCCTCGGGAGCAGGATCGACGGCATCCGGTCGACGGCCAGGTCCCGATGGCTCTGCTGGAAGATCGCGCGGACGTCGATCACCGAGTCGGGCGCGGCGCCGGCCGGCGTGAAGCGTTTGATCGGCGAGGCGTCTGCGTTTTCGAGGAAGTGGCAGAGGGCTCGCGCCCGTGAGTCCTCAGCTGCGGGATCGCGCTCGTCGGCGAAGATGTAGATGCGCCAGGCGCCGTCCGCACGGTGCGCGTGCCCCAGGTGCACCGGCTTGGCATCGGCCAGCCGGACCACCGGCGCGGAGTGGAAGCGCATCCCGATCGTGAAGCCCTCGGCGAGATGCTGGAACTCCGGCTCGGCGGTGATCATCGATGGCGCGTACGTGGTGGCCACTCCGGCCGTGAAGCGGCCCTGTGCGACGAAGTAGCGCTCGAACTCCTCCGGGTCGAGCTCTTCCTCTCTCGTTTTGTCTGCCCTCTCCGCGCGCGCGGTGAACAGCCGGGAGAACTCGCGATCGAACGCGATGCAGCTCCTCGGCGACCGCGTGGCGCTCCTCGGAGTAGGTGTGAAGCAGCTCAGGCCTGGCGCTGCCCCTGAGCACCGAGACCAGCTTCCAACCGAGGTTCCAGGTGTCGGCCATGGCCACATTCATGCCCTGGCCCGCCTTCGCGCTGTGTGTGTGGCAGGCATCGCCCGCGATGAACACTCTGGGGAGTCGCCCGGAAGCCTCCTGCGCCTGGACGTCGTCGAACCTGTCGCACAGGCGCTGGCCGATCTCGTACAACGAGCACCACCCGACGTCGCGCATCTCGATGCTGTACGGGTGCAGGATGCGGTTGGCGACAGTGGCCAGCTTCTCGGGCGTCACCGCGCGGTCTTCGAGGATCTCGCGGTCGCTGACCTCGTCGAGCTCGATGTAGAGCCGCACCAGGTATCCGCCCTCGCGCGGGATGATCAGGATGTTCCCCTGGTTGGCCGAGTAGATCGCGCACTTGACCCGGATGTCCGGGAAGTCGGTGACCGCCAGGACGTCCATCACACCCCAGGACTCGTCGCTCACGTCTCCCACGAGCTCGCGACCGATCGCTGTCCGGATACGGCTGCGCGCGCCGTCGCAGCCGACGACGTACTTGGCCCGGATCGTCGAGGTCTCTCCGGTCTCCGCCTGCGCTCTGAGGTGCTGCAGGGTGATCTTTACGGGGAACTCCTCCGCGTCGGGGTCCACCTCGACCTCGCTGGCCCGCAGGCCGTAGAGGGGCGACAGCCGGCTGGGCGAGCGCTCCATGTGATCACGCAGGTGGGCAAGCAGCCGCGCCTGGTTCACGATCACGTGCGGGAACTCCGAGAGCCCCTCCTCGACGTCAAGGACTCGCCCGGTCCGCGTGATGCGGCTCGGTTCGTCGGGGTCGGGCCGCCAGAAGCAGACCTCGTTGACCCAGTAGCCCTCCCGCACCAGGCGATCGGCCAGACCGAACGCCTCGAACATCTCGACGGTGCGACAGGCGACTCCGTCGGCCTGTCCGACCTTAAGCGGGCCGTCCCGGCGGTCGACTATCGCGGTCGTGATCTCGGGGAAGCCGGCCAGCTGCGCGGCCAGGACGAGTCCGGCCGGACCGCATCCCACGATCAGCACGTCGACCTCCGCGGGGAGGCCGACCCGCCGTTCCGCTACGGAGGGATCCGCCTCCTCAACCAACGGGTCGCCAGGCTTGTAGCCGTCGAGATAGAACTGCATGGTTCAATCCTCCGCCATCTTCACTGCGCCCTGCAGACTAGTGTCGGATGCCCTGATCGCGTGACGGTGGCACCATTCCGGCATGGACGAGCGCCTTGAACAGCGAATCGCGCACAACGAGGTGGTCTTCCGCGAGGTGAATGAGGGGATCAGCCGGGGACGCTGGCCCGGCGAAGGGGCGGAGCCGGTCGCATTTCGCTGCGAATGCGGTGAGCTCGGATGCAGTCGGATGATCGAGCTAACCGCGGCGGAGTACGAGGAGGTTCGCGCCTCTCCTCGACGGTTTTTCGTCGCCCGGGCGCACGAGGTCCCCGGGGTGGAGGACGTCGTCGCGATCCACGAGGGCTATCTGGTGGTGGAGAAGCGCGACGAGGCAGCCCGCGTCGCCGAGGAGAACGACCCCCGGTCCTGATCCCGCCCGAGCCGTCGCGGCGCGGCTCGAAAACCCAGCCTGAGCTCGGTGCCTCCAGATCCGCGATCCAACACCGTGAATTCGTCGGTGAGCTGGGCGATCAGGGCAAGCCCGAGGCCCAGCCCGTCGCTCTGCCGTCCGGCGTGCAGGCTAATTCCGTCTTGAGTCCAAGGGGGCCTCCGCAAGCTCCCAGGCCACGGCTCGGGTCCAGGCGCCGCCGCACCCCTCGAGCAGGACGGGAAATGCGGTCAGAAAGCAGCGTCGCCCGAGTAGGGACTCGGGAATCCGTAGGTCTTCGATGACCACCTTGCCGGCGGAAAGCAGTGCCCGGTGGCTGGGCTCCCCTTTCTCCGGGCCGCCCCACCCGCCGATGCTGAGCGCATCGATGCCGACGGCGCTCACGTTTCGCTCGAGCAGAGCCTGCGCACCCTCTCCGCCGAGGTAGGGCCAGCGCTTGAGGAACTCCTCGGTCGAGGTGCGGCGCTGCCCCCACCCCGTGGTGAGCACGGCGATGTCGCCCGGCTCGAGTTGATCCAGCACGGGCTCCAGTTCGGCACGTTCGATCGGCTCCCCTGCCCGCACCACAGAGCGCAGATCGAGGAACGCCGCCTGGCCCGCGAAGGCCGCCAGCGGCATCTGCTCGACACTGGCGCCGTTGTCATCGAAGTGGTACGGCACGTCCACGTGGGTGCCGGTGTGCGTGTTGAGATGCACGGTCTCGGCGTTGAAGCCCTCGGCCGCCCGTCGGTAGTTGTGCGTGATGATCGGCGGGTCGTATTCGGCCCAGGCAGGTCCGTCATGTGCGATCGGCTGGCTCAGGTCCCATATGTGGTCGGTTCGGATGTTCATCAGGTCGCGACCTCCTCGAGCTCCTGGCCTGGACGGATGTGGGGAAGCAGGAAGGAGCTGACGAGCTGAAGGACGGCAAAGCCGCCGCCGACGATCAGCATCGTGACCGCTCCCTCCGCTCCGATCAGCGCGGTCCACACCCCGGAGCCGATGATCAGACCGCCGGTGAACATCGCACCCAGCCAGCCGATGGCCGTCCCGCGCACGCGGGTCGGGAAGCTCTCGGCCCAGTACGCGTACCCGGTTCCGGACCAGGTGCCGTTCGTCACCTGGTAGACGAGCACATAGAGCACCCAGATCGCCCAGGGGGCCCGCACGAAGTAGAACGCCACCGTGAGCACCAGTGCGCAGGCCGCGCTGACGATGAGCACGCGCTGTCGCCCGAATCGCTCGCCGAGCGCACCGCCGAACACGTAGAAGAAGAACCCGATTCCGGAGGCGACGAGCAGCAGAGCTTCGGCCGCCCCGGTCGAGAACGAGCGGTACTTGGTCAGCCAATCCACGATGTAGGTGTTGGTGGCGACAAACGCGCTCGAGTAGAGCAGCCAGACGATCGAGGTGCGGATCAGTTGACGGCGCACCCAGCCCGGCCGTGCGAACAGCTGCTTGATGGTCACCTCCTCAACCTCATCCACGTCGACGTCGTATTGCTCGAGGAGTTCCTTCACCCGGTCATCGTCACCCTTGGCTTTGGCCCGCTTGATCTCCTGGAGCTGCTGGTAGCGCTCGCTCGGTCTCACCCATCGCCGGCCGACGATCACCATCAAC
This sequence comes from uncultured Solirubrobacterales bacterium, assembly GCA_963764545.1. Taxonomy (GTDB): domain Bacteria; phylum Actinomycetota; class Thermoleophilia; order Solirubrobacterales; family Solirubrobacteraceae; genus Palsa-465. The sequence continues at coordinate 488,883 of CAVXSX010000001.1, forward strand.
AGCGGGATCACGCCGAACAGGAAAATCACGTGCCAGTCGAGGCCGAGACCGCCGTGGAAGCCGAGGAATACCGCGGCACTGAGCAGCACGCCCAGCGGCCAGCCTCCCTGGACGATCGCGTAGAGGAACCCGCGCCGAGCCGAGGGCACCTGTTCGTTGACCAGTGTGATCGAGATCGCGAGCTCGGCGTTGGCCAGACCCGAGGCGAGCGCCCGCACGATCACGAGCTCGGCGAAGCTGTGGACGAAGAAGGTGAGACCGGTGAAGATGGCGGCACCCACCAACGCCACCTGCCACATCACCTTTCGCCCGAACTGGTCCATGGAGTACCCGACGGCGAGGCTGATGAAGAACATCGCGGCGTACACCAGGAAGCCCAGTAGGCCGACCTGCGTCTGTGACATGTGCAGGCCGGTGGAGATCGTGGGTAGCGCGACGACCAGCAGGTTGAAGTCATACGAGGCCAGCGCCCAGCCGGCCACTGCGATCACGATCAGGTAGATGACATAGCGCCGGTCGTAATCGTCACCGGGCGAGGTTCCCAGAAACCGATCCAGCTTGGCCGGCTTGGCGGGAGAGGTGACAGTCACCGGACAGACCTCATGCTCATGGCCTTCCCGGGGGACTTGGCGGGAAACGAATCCTCGGCGGAGCCGTCAGCGTGCGGACGGTGTCGCCGGTGTGGCGCCCGCGAGCAGTTCCGCGAGATGGATTGCGTGGTGGCCGTTACCGGCCAGTTGCTCGACCTGTGTGCGACAGCTGAAGCCGTCGGCGAGAATCGTCGTGCCGGGGTCGGCCGTCCGAACCGCTGGCAACAGCACCCGCTCGGCGCAGGCGCGGCTGACCTCCAGATGTCCGGGTTCGAACCCGAAGTTGCCGGCCAGCCCGCAGCATCCGCTGTCGAGCCGCTCCGCATCGATCCCACAGGATTCGAGCAGCTTGGCGTCGGCGTCCCAGCCGAGGACGGCGTGCTGGTGGCAGTGGACCTGGACGAGGGCCTTGGCGGGGGCGCTCAACTTCGGTGACTGCCAGCCCGGTGTGTGGTCCGTCAGCAGCTCGGCGAGCGTCACGGTCTGCTTGCTGAGGCGCCCGATCGTCTCGTCGGACGGGAGCAGCTCGGAAGCATCGCCACGGAACACCGTGGTGCAGCTCGGCTCGAGGCCAACGACGAGCCCTCCGGCCTCCAGGTGGCCGCGCAGCTCTCGTGCGGTCCGCTGCAGCACGCGCTTGGCCGTGGACAGCTGCCCGGTGGAGATCCAGGTCAGCCCACAGCACAATGGCTTGGTGGGAACCGTGACGCCCCATCCCGCGGCCTCGAGTACGTGGATCGCCGCCTGGCCGATTTGTGGGTGCATCAGGTTCGTGAACGTGTCGGGCCACAACAGCACCGTGCCGCGCTGTGCCGACACGGGCGCTCGCCGCGCGGACCATTGCTGGAGGGTCTGGGGTGCGAAGCGCGGAAGCGGTCGGTGCTCGAGTCCGGCGAGCCTCGTCACCAGGGTTCTTGCGCGAGGCCGCTGGGTGAGTGCGTTGGCCAGCGGCGCGAGGTGCGCGTGCGCCAGTGCCTGACCGGCGAGCGGCATCCATCCCAGCGCGTAGTCGTGGCGGGGGCGCAGGCGACCCTGCCAGTAGTGCGAGAGGAACTCCGCCTTGTAGGTCGCCATGTCGACGTTGACCGGGCAGTCACTCCGGCAGCCCTTGCAGGCCAGGCACAGATCGAGTGCGTCGCGCACCGCGTCCGAGCGCCACGCGTCCTTGATCGGACCATCCCGGTGACCGTTCAGCAGCTCGAACAGCAGCCGGGAGCGCCCACGCGTGGAGTGCTCCTCCTCCAGGGTCACCTGGTAGGACGGGCACATCACGGTCCCCGCGCTGGTGTGCTGGCGACACTTCCCGATCCCCACGCAGCGGTTGGCCGCCTGAGCAAATGACCCGCCGTCATCGGGGAACGAGAAGTGCAGCGACCCGAGCTCACGCGGCTCCCACTCGCCGCCCAGGCGGAGGTTCGCGTCCAGGGGGTAGGGCAAGACGACCTTGCCCGGATTCATCCGGTTCTCGGAGTCGAAGATCGCCTTCAGCTGGGTGAAGGCCTCGACGATCCGCTCGCCGAACATGCGCGGCAGCAGCTCGCCGCGAGTCTGGCCGTCGCCGTGCTCACCCGACAGCGAGCCGCCGTATCGCACGACCAGGTCGGCGGCCTCCTGGAGGAACGTCCGGTAGTCGGCGACACCCTTGTCGCTATAGAGGTCGAACGGGATGCGGGTGTGCACGCAACCGTGGCCGAAGTGCCCGTAGAGCGCCGGCATCGCGTCGTTGGCATATCCGTGCTTTTCGTAGAGGGCCTCTAGATCGCGCAGGTAGTCACCGAGCCGTTCGGGCGGCACAGCGGAGTCCTCCCATCCTTCCCAGGTGTCGCGCTGGCCGGGGACGTGCGCGGTGGCGCCGAGTCCGGCTTCGCGGGCCTGCCAGAGCAGGTCCTCCTGTTCTGGATCGTCGAGGAATTTCACCCGTCGCTCGTCGAGGTGGAGCTGCTCGAGCATCCGCTTGGCTCGGGCGTCTGATTCCTCGATCGTGTCGCCGCCGAACTGAACCATCAGCCAGCCGCCGCCCTCGGGTAGCTGCTCGATCGCGTCGGCGTGCCGGTCCTTGATCTCCTGGTCGCGGACCAATCGCTGATCGAGTCCCTCGAGTGCGATCGGCTCGTGCTCGACGATCTCCGGCACCGCGTCGGCCGCGTCTGCGACAGTCCGGTAGCCCAGGACCACGAGCGTGCGCTCCTTGATCACCGGGACCAGCTCGAGCTCGGCTCGCAGCACGGTGACGAGCGTCGATTCGCTGCCGATCAGCAGGCCGGCCAGATCGAAACCGTGCTCCGGCAGCAACGAGTCGAGGTTGTAGCCGGAGACCCGGCGCGGGATGTCCGGGAATCGCTCCCGGATGTCATCGGCGTAGGCGCCGACGAGCGCTTTGAGCTTTTCGTATATCTCGGCTCGCCGTCCTCCTTGCGCGAGGATCTCGGCGTAGACCTCGTCACTCGTGCGCTCGCACCAGAAGCGCGTGCCGTCGTACAGGAGGACCTCGAGCCGCGGGGTGTTGTCGACCACCTTGCCGGTGCGCTGCGCGGTAGCCCCGCACGAGTTGTTGCCGATCATCCCTCCGAGCGTGCAGTTCGGATGGGTCGCCGGCTCGGGGCCATAGCGCAGCCCGTGGGGTGCGAGCTGGCGGTTCAGCTCATCGAGCACGATGCCGGGCTCGACCACACAGCGCCGGCGCTCGGGGTCGACCGAGACGACCCGGTGGCAGTACTTCGTCCAGTCGATGACCACCGCGGCATTCGTGCACTGACCGGCCAGGCTCGTACCCCCGCCACGCGAGAGCACCGGCGCGCCATGCCGGCGGCAGACCGCCACCGCGGCGACGGCCCCGTCCACGGTGCGCGGCACTACCACCCCGAGCGGAACCTGGCGGAAGTTCGAGGCGTCGGTCGAGTACGCGCCCCGCGTGCCGGCGTCGAAGCGCACCTCGCCGTCCACCTCGGCGCGCAGGTCGCGCTTCAGCCGGGAAAGGTCCGTGCCGCCGCTCGTCTCGGGCGGCCGTACTTCGGTCTGCACGGCTCGTGCCGTACCCGGGGGCTGATCAGGTAAACGAGACTCGGCCGCGCTCGTCAGCGTCCGGACGGGCGTCCGGACGGAGCTTGCTCCGCATGCGTGCGCGCGCGCAGATCAGATGTCCGCGTGTGCCGGCCCCGCGTCTGCGCGGGTGAGGCTGAGGCTGAGGCTGACGCGATCGCGGTCGCGACGTCGCGGCCGTAGGTCGAGCGGGAGCGGAGGAGCACGAGCCCGGCGACGGCCAGCGCGATCAACATGATCAGGAAGGTGACCTCGAGGCCCTGGGCACCGCTGGGCGCGCCGGATCCGAACGTGCCCCGGCCAAAGCTGTGCGCTGCGGTGCTGCCGAGCTCATCGGCGAGGAACCCGAACAGAACCGGCGCGGCGGCCATCGCGAGCGTTCGCACCGCGGTCAGGATGCCCTCCGCCCGGCCCCAAAGCGGCCCAGGTATGACGTCCAGAATGGCTGCGTCGAGGGGCGCGCTCGGCGCCGTGAGTGCCGCGGTCGCGAGAACGTACAGAGGCAGCGCCATCACCAGGTCGGTGGTGACGATCGGAGGCACTAACAGCACCGCAGCGGCGAGGTAGCCGATCGCTCCGATCGTGACGCGGGCGCGGAGACGCCCACGGCAGAGGAGCCTATCCGCGAGCCGGCTGGCAATCAGGATGCCGAGGATCGCTCCGACGCCCAGCACGGCGGATGTCGCCGTCGCCGTGGCCTGGCCGAGGTGGTAGTGACCGCTGAAGAAGATGACACCGAAGGTGCGAGCGCCGCCGAGGAAGAAGTAGCCGAGTGCGATCGCAACCATCAGGTAGAGGTTCGTGCGGATGCGCAGCAGGTATTTGAGTGCGTCCCGCGTTGCGAGCGGTCGCGTGCCGCCGTCCAGGGCGCGGTTTCCGTGCGGGCGAATGTTCCGCTCGCGGACGAGACGGTGGACGATTTCCTCGCCGTCGCGATCGAGCTCGGGGTGAGCGAACCGACTCGCGCCGCCGCGCGCCGGCTCCGGGAGCCCGCGCCAGAGCGCGAGAGCCAGGGCAAAGCCGGGAACGGCCAAGATCCAGAACGCCCACCGCCAGGAGAGCACGGCCGCCACCTCGCCGCTGATCAGGAAGCCGAATCCGGCCCCCAGCAGTTCGCCCGCGTGGATGAAGCCGAAGATCCTGGAGCGCTCGCGTACGCGGAACATGTCGCCCGTCAGCGACGTCAGGGTGGGACCGGACGTTGCTTGCACCGCTCCCAGGAACACGCGCGCGATCAGCAGCATGGGAAACGAAGCCGACGCGCCGCACACCACCATCGCCGTGCTCCACAGCGCGATGCTTCCCGCCAGAAGCGGCACCCGATTTATCCGGTCAGTCAACCAACCGACCGGCAGGGTCACGAACGCCGCCGTCAGGGAAACGACCGACGCCAGCACTCCCACCTGCAGATCCCCGATGTGCAAGGACTGCTCGAGCTTGGGCGCGACCGCTCCCAGGGTCCCGAGGTCGGCGCTGTCCAGCGCCAGGACCGAGGCGAGCAGCCCGATGGCTTTGACACGCCGGCGGTCGCCGGCGGCTGTCGAGATACGTGCCACAGCGGCTGTGGTGACTCGAGATACTCGGTTGGTCATCACCTACTTGTGGATTACCCGCCGACGGCTGCAGGCGCGGCGGGGATGACCTCCCGCGGTCCGTAGGATCAGCGCGATGCCTGAGAATGGTCCGACAGCTGACTGTTTGGGCACGGTGGCTTGGGCACCGCCGCTTCGCCGGTGATGCTGACGCCGGGGAGCGGATCTTTTCCGGTCTGCTGGTCCCGATCCGCGACCAGGTCCCGGATGCTCGACAGATCTGCTCGCTGAGAGTCAGCGACTCGCGCAGGCACAGGGCGTCCTGGAGCGGTGCACTTTCGTGGAGGCATCCGCCGATGACCTTCGTCCGATGCGCTCAGCGTCCGTTGATGTCGTCACAACCCGCTCGGTCCTGATCTACGTCCGTGACAAGTCTGCGTGCTTCACCGAGTTGCCCGTACTTCGCCCCGGCGGCCGGCTGTCGATCTTCGAGCCGGTCAACCGGTTCGCCACGGCGGCGCCGAAACGCCGAAGCCGCGGACGCTTCACGACGACGGTTTGTCGAGGGCTGCGAGCAGCCGCTTGCTGCGTTTCCAATCCTCTTCGATGCTTACGGCGGCTGTGGGCATGAAGAGCGCAGGCTTGAGCGCAACATCGGCGGAGTCTCGCTTGACGGACACGATCTGGAACTTTGCCGCCAGCGGTTCCTCGCCTTCAACCCGCAGGCTGAGTACTTCCAGCTTGCAGTACCACGCCGCCGTCGGATCAATCACCACCAGCGTTGCGCGTCCGCTGCGCTGCAGGTTTGCGGACGTGGTCTGGCTAGCAATCACTGCACGTATCTCCGACACTCCGGCTTCAAGTTCGGCTCGCGATAGGAGGCATACGTGAGGGAAGCCCTCGGAATCGACAGTCAGCATCGCAAACATCTGGTCCCAGATTCCGACCTCAGGCCATCCGCACAGGGCGCGCTGCACCTCGTCGGGCGCGCTGGTTGGAGTCCTGTTCATGACCACCGCTTGATCAGCTCGTGCTGGATGTCAAACTGGTCGAGGATCTTCGCGGCGGTGTGGCGCAGCAGGTCGTCGATTGTCTGCGGGCGATGGTAGAACGCCGGGACCGGGGGCAGGATGGTTGCGCCGGCCAGCGTCACTGTCTCCATATTGCGGATGTGGATGAGATTGAGCGGCGTCTCGCGCGGAACGAGCACGAGCCGACGACGCTCCTTGAGACAGACATCGGCGGCACGCGCGATGAGGTCGACGCTCAGCCCGTTTGCAACTGCCGCCAACGTTTTCATCGAACAAGGGCAGATGACCATGCCAACCGTGAGAAAGGAACCTGAGGAGATCGCAGCGCCCAGGTCGTTCGCGTTGTAGACAACGTCGGCGAGCGCCTCGAACTCTGAGCGTCCGAGGCCCATCTCCGCCTCTATGGTCTTCTCGGCGCCGCTTGAGATCACGACGTGAGTCTCGACCACGGAGAGCTGGCGGAGCGCCTGCAGTAACGCATAGCCAAGCTGCGGCGCGCTCGACCCCGTCACGCCGACGATGAGTCTCCGGTGCCGCGGCCCCAATTCATCGGAACCTCGAGCCTGGTTGGCACCCTCGGCGCTCACGCCCATCGCCCAGCTCAGGCTAGCTCATCGCCAGCGTCGCGCTAGAGAACGCGCGTCGAGTCCACGCAAATCAGTCGCAGGGGATTGCGCGAGCTCGCGTTGCGCAGCAGGTGCGGCCGGTCGCCTGGGTAACAGGCTGCGTCCCCGGCCTTCAGGAGCCGCGCCTCGCTCCCCTCGAGTTCCAAGACGAGCTCGCCCTCGAGAATGAAGATGAATTCCTGGCCGGCATGACGGCCGTAGTCCTTGCGCCCACCCCCTGGTTCGAACACGAGCAGCATCGGCATCATGCCTCGCTCGCTCTCCGGAGCGAGCATGGAAATGTCCATCCCTTCGGCTGGCGAATGAAGTCGGCGCCGCTCATGCTCGTGGACGACTCCAGGATCGGACGCCTCGATCTCCGGCAACAGGTCGGCAAGTGGCGCTCCGTAGAACTGGCACAGACGGATGAGACGGCCGATCGTGATGTCCGAGCGTTCGTTCTCGACCAGCGACAAGAACGACGCGGAGATCGATGTGCCCTCGGCGACCTCGGCCAGCGTCAGTTCCCGTTCGCGGCGCAGGGCCCGCAGCCGGACGCCGACACTGCCGTTCGCGCGAGCGGGCAACTGCATGTCAGCCGCAGGCTTTCTGCGTCCTCTGGTCACCCGTCCCGTGTCAGTCTTAGTCCGCGACATCCTGTGGACCTATCATCGCAACCAAGCTAAGCGGCTCCAACGTGGCGCCTTTTTCCTCAGCCGGCAACCGCGTCGAGTTCGACCTCGACCAGACACCCCGGCGGGATCAGGCGCTCGACGAACAGTGTCGTATTGGCGGGATCCACGCCGCCAAACACGTCTCTGTGCGCTTTGACCGCCTCGCGCCAGTCGCAGTCCGGGGCGAGGAAGAGCCGGGTGCGTACTACTCGTGTGCGCCCGGCGCCGAGCTCGTGGACCGCGGCCAGAGCGAGCTCGAGTGCGGCCTTGGTCTGACCGTACGCGTCGCCCGGGTGGAGCGCTTCGCCATCCGCGCCCATCGCCGCCGTCCCGCTAACGGCGATTACGTCGCCACAGCGCGCCGCACGCGAGTAGCCGGCGACGCTCTCGAACGGACTCCCGCTGCGAACTCGCCTGCCGACCCCATCGTGGCCGGAATCCTCTCCGGCCGCGGGCGGGTCGGCCTCTCGCGACGGACCGCGAGGCTCGGGAGAACGTGACGCGGACGGGTCCAGGGCCCTCTCCAGCTCGCTCATCGTGCAGACTTCTGCGAAGCGGCGGGCAAGGATCGAGAGCACGAGGCGCTGGGCCAGCTCGGCGGGAAACGCCCCGAAGCCAACGTCAGGAATATCGCCCATCGCGGTCCCGTCCGAGAGCACCACGACTTCGTACCCGAGCTGGGAAGCGTCGCGAGCCGTCGTGTCGCAGCAGACGTGAGTTGCCGTACCAGCGATCACGACCGCAGTCCTCCCCATGCTGCGCAGCAGCACGTCCAGGTCGGTGCCGAGGAACGCACTGAACCGGCGCTTGGTAACGAGCAGGTCACCCGGTCGGGGGGCGAGCTCATCCACCACCCGCGAGCCGGCCGATCCCTCCCGTAGCACCTGGCCGGTTCGGACCGGCTCGAGTTCAGCGAGCGGACCGGCGTCCGGGCCCTGGAGCGCTTGCCGCACGAAGACCACGGGCAGCCCGGCCGCGCGCCAGCGATCCACCAGGGGCGCGAGCCGCACAGCGAGTTCCGCTGCACCGGGAACGACAAGAGGACCGGAGTGCACAAAATCGGCCTGCATATCGATGACGAGCAGCGCGGCTTGCTTCATGTCGGCCTTCATTCGAGATAGTCCTCCAACCGAACGCGCCCCGTCCCGGGCGGCTCCCGGCGAAGGAACCTCCGTTCGTCGCCATGTGGGATGGTCGCATCGATAATCATCCGGGCGTCGTAGAGACCGTGCTCATCGCGAGCAAATCCGCCCGCTGCAGGAACCACGACGACATCGTCCCGCAGCCGGGTGCGAGTGGTGAGGGCCCACCACACGTCCGCTGGATCATGGACGTTCACATCGGGATCAACTACGACGCAGTACTTCAGCCAGCGGTACGCACCGAACGCGGCCATGGCCACCACCTTGGCCTCGCCCGCATATCGCTGCCGGATGGCCAGTGTGCACCCGAGGATCGTGGGTCCGACATTGATCGCGCAGAGCTCAGCGCCTGAGCGTTCGACGGCCTCGACGATCAGCGCGCCTCGACTTAGGCCTAGCAACTGCACGTCCTCCTGGGAGCCCGCATACATCGTCTGCATGATGGGGTCCCGCCGATGGGTGATCGCGCTGAGTCGAAAGCGATGGTTGTCGTTCACCGGGACGTAATAGTGCAGGAAGTCACCGAACGGGCCCTCGGCTTCGCGCACTCCCGCGCGGATCACGCCCTCGAGCACGATCTCGGCATCCGCCGGCACCTCGAGGTCCACGGTCTGACAGCGGACCATCTGAATCGGCTCTCCGCGCAGCGCGCCGGCCAGCGCCAGTTCGTCGTCACCCATCGGCAGCGAAGTGGCGCCCGCGATCAGCTCCAGCGGATGCAAACCGATGGCGACCGCCACCTCGAGATCACGCCCGTCCGCCTCCGCTCGAGCCTGGATCACGCCGAGCTGTTGAGGGGGCATCATGCGGATTCCCGCATCGCGTGACCCGTCGATCATCATCCGATTGAAAGAGACGTTCCGGCGCCCGGTCTGCGGGTCGCGCGCGATCACCATCCCTGCCGTGACGTACGCTCCTGCGTCGTGTTCAGAGTGCGTGATCAGAGGGAGTGTGCGGAGGTCGGCATCCTGCGTGCGCACCACCTCCTGTGCCGGAGCCCGTTCCTGCACCACGACCGGGGCGATGCGTCGCCGGCTGCGCTCGGTAAACGCGCGGACGACCGCGTCGGCTTCGACGCCCAGCGCGAGCGCCAGCGCCTCGCGGCTGCCGAGCAGGTTGTAGGCGACCCGGGCGTCCGTGGCTCGGACGCGCTCGAAGAGGATCGCTGTCCGGCGCCGTTCGGCCTCGGCCATCAGGGCTGAGAGTTCGCTCGCCGGGTCCACCTCGCGAGGCACGCGCACCAACAGGCCTCGCTGATCGAGCGCCTCCAGGAAGCCGCGGAAATTCGTCTCGCTCATCGCAGGACGGTGAGCACCCGCTCACCGATCAGTCGGATCGCCTCCGCGGGATCTGGTCCCAACGGCCCTCCAAGCACGACCTGCGTCACGCCGGCGTCGAGCATCGCCTTGATCGGCTCGACGCACTGATCCGGGGTTCCGACAATCCCGAGTCGGAGCATGTCATCCGATACGGCCCGGCGCGCGCCTGCCGCGTCGCCCTGCATGATCCGCTCACGCGCCGACAGGTAGTCGCTCGGGTGAAGCCCAACCGTCGCGAGGGCCTCCTCCTCGAGGTAGGCGCCGAAGTAGGCGGCAACCTCAGCCATACGCTCGCGTGCCATGGAACCATCCTCGGCGACCGAGATCCAGGCAAGGCCGGCGATGTCCACCGACAGCGGGTCCCGACCCACGCGCCGGGCGCCGCGGCGAACCCGATCGACCATGAGCCACGCCGACTCCGGTGGCGTCACCATCGGGAGACTTCCGTCGCCGATCTCGCCCGAAAGCTCCAGGAACTCCGTCCCGAACGCGCAGATGTAGATCGGTGGCTCGGTGCGAGCCAACGGGAATCGCAGTTGCGCCCCGGCCGAGACCGAGTCGCCGCGGAGCAGCGCGCGGAGTGTCCCGACCGACTCACGCATGTCTTCGAGTGGAGCCTCCACGTCGATCCCAACCCAACCCAGCATCTCATAGGTATGGACACCCAGCCCTACCACGGCCCTTCCCGCCGACAGCCGGTCCAGAGTCCCGAGAAATGTCGCGATCTCACTTATGTGCGTTGCCCACGGATTGGTTCCTACCGTGCAGACCTCGACCCGCTGCGTCGCCTGCGCGGTGGCCGAGGCGAGGACCCACGAGTTGGAGCGAAGCGTGTCGTGGGGGAACCAAACCGTGTCGAAGCCCGCCTCCTCGGCCGCACAGGCGAGCCGTACCAGTTCGCGTGGGGAGCCCAGGTCGTCGAGGAGCCGGATGCCGAATCGTGGCGGCATCGAGTGCTCACACGATCCAGTTCGATTCGCTTATCACCGACCGGCTGTGGAAGCGCTCTGGCGCAAAGTAGTCGAGCACGTCGTCGACTGGTTCACCGCGGACCGCAGCGGCGAGGCGGCGCGCGATGGCGGGGGCAAGCATGAAGCCGTGTCCGCTGAACCCCGCCGCTACCCAGAGGCCGTCATCCAACTCGGAAATGATCGGCTGGAGGTCCGGGGTGACGTCGTAGAAGCCCTCCACGAGGATCGGGAACGACACGTACTGCAAACGGGGCAACAGCACCTCGATATTGGCCCGGACCGTTTGGCGCCAAGCCCCAGCATCCTCGGCTGGCTCGCCGTCGGCCGCGGTGTGACTGGTCAGGACGCGTCCGTCTGCCAGCTGCTTGGCGGCGAACGCGCGCTCTCCGGAAACCACCAGCGGATCGAGCAGCCGCTCGCGGACGGGCTGGCTCAGGAAGAGGTACCGGGGTTCCTTGACGATCGGCAGATCGATCCCCATGGGCTCGAGCAGGGGCGGAACGTCGTACCCGGCGGCGACGATCGTGCTCTCGGCATGGATCGTGCGACCGTCGCGCAGCGAAAGTCTCCATCCTCCAGAGTCGGTCGCGAGCCCGGTCACCTCGGCGACGTCGATAGTTGCGCCCATGCGCTCAGCCGCCTCGGCGAAAGCGGCGACGACTGCCTGCGGCCTGTCGAAGTAGCCGTCCTCATGACACCAGGCCGCCCCGACGATAGCTTCCGTCTGAAGGTCCGGGACGCGTTCGGCCGCCTCGCTGGGGCTCAGGATCTCGCTGGGCACGCCCGCGGCCCGCTGGACCTCGACGTCGGCGGCAAGCTGTTGCAGGCGCTGACTGGAGTGGGCGAGGAACATGTACCCGCATGGCTCAAGCACCGGTCGCACGGTGCTCTGGAGTCGATCGCCGACCTCCTGGTAGAAGCCGCAGGACTCACGTGCCAGCAAGCAGCTCACCGGCTTGCTCCACTGCTGGCGAACGCCACCGGGCTGGACGCCGGAAGCCTCGGCTCCGATGCCCGAGCGCTCCAGCACGACAACCGAGCAGTCGCCGCGCTGGGACAGGTAAAACGCGGCGGAGAGCCCCGTGATTCCGGCCCCGACGATCGCTACATCGTACGACGTGGAGCGGGTCGTCATGGCCCGGCGGAGCGTTGCATAAGCTGCATCGCTGCACAATATATTGACGCGCCATCCCTCGGCAATGCCATTGACTCGCGGTGAACCCGCGCAGTATTCTGCTTACGCGTCCAGTATTTGCTACTGATTCAAGGGACGGAGAGGTCTTATGAAGAGCCGGTTGGCTGTGGTCGTGGCGGTCGGCGTCGCGTCGTTCGGGGCTGTTGCCTGCGGCGGCTCGAGCGGAGGCTCCAGTTCGAGTGGCGGCTCCAGTTCGAGTGGCGGCTCCAGTTCGAGTGGCGGCAGCGCGCTCAATCTGAAGATCGGCAGTGTCCTCCCCCTCACCGGTCCGATCGCGGCCTTCGGCCCATCCTTGAACAAGGCGGCCGAACTGGCCGTGGCCGACGCCAACCGTGCTGCCAAGTCCGCCGGGCTGAACCTGAAGGTCTCGATCAGCACCGGTGACGAGGGCTCCTCCCCGCAGGACGCCACCTCCGCCACCCGGCAGCTCGTTTCCCAAGGCGCGAGCTGCATCATCGGCGGGCTGGCGAGCTCGGACTCGATCGCCATGGCCGAGGGAGTGACGATCCCCGGCAAGGTGGTCCAGATCTCACCTGGCTCGACGAGCGTGCTCTACGGCAACCTCCACAAGAACAGCGGAGTGACGTTCCGGACCATTCCGTCCGACGCGCTGCAGTCGGTGATGCTCGCCGACTATATGGCGCAGAGCTTCGGCGGCGCGAAGGGCAAGCTGGTGTCGGTCGCTGCCCGCGATGACAGCTACGGCGCGCCGGCCTCGCAGGCGTTCGCCGCCGCCTGGCGCAAGCTCGGCGGCACCGTTGCCGGGCCATTGCTCTACGACCCGAACGCGACGAGCTACGACTCGGAGGCGTCTCGCGTCGTCGCCAATCACCCTGCCGCGTTCGTAATCTTCGACACTCCGAGCACGTATGCCAAGGTGGGGGCCGCGCTGCTGCGAACCGGCGCGTTCAACGCCAGCAAGCTCTACACGACGTCTGGCCTTCCGTCGACGGTCGCCGGGACCGGCATTCCGCTCGCCGCACTCGAGGGCGCCCACGTTCTCAATGCCGGCCTGCCGGTGAACGGGCCGATCCTGAAGGCCTATGAGGCGGAGTATGCGGCCTCGTCGCTCAAGCCAACCCAGGCGCAGCCGTACAACGAGAACGCCTACGACGCCGCGATGCTCTGCGCGCTGTCCGCCGCCGCGGCGCACTCCACCCAGGGGTCGGCGATGGCCGCGAAGATGGCTTCGGTTGTTTCCTCGGGTGCCTCGGTCTACAACTATCAGCAGCTCAAGCAGGCTTTCACCGCGTTGAAGAGTGGGCAGTCCATCGACTACGACGGCGTCAGCGGCAGTGCGCAGCTCGACAGCAACGGAGATCCGACGGGCACGGCAGCGGACATCGCCCAGTATCAGAAGGGCGCCCTCGTCACCCTCAAGCAGGTCGAGCTGAAGAATGGCTCGCTGACATCTCAGTAGATCGCGCAGGCCGGGCGCGTGTGCGACGCCGCCGAGAGCCGGAGCGCGAGCTCAGGATGGCGGGCATGCGACGGGTTAGGATTCGGATGCCCCGATGTCCGCTCTGACACGTTCGTTCCGCCTGCGCGGAGCCGCGCTCCGGGCCGGAAGATCAACCGAGGGCCTCCCGCTGGCCGTCCGGATGGCGATGACCCTCGTCGGCCTGTTCATTCTCGGGCTGGTGTTTGCGCTGGCCAAGGGAGCAGACCAGGTCATACAGGTAACGATCAACGGATTCGTAACCGGCAGCTACCTCGCGCTCGGCGCCGTGGGACTGACCTTCGTCTACGGAGTGCTGCGTCTGATCAACTTCGCCCACGGTGATTTCCTCACCGTCGGCGCGTACGGCGCACTGCTGCTGAACGTGACGGCCCGTGTTCCTCTGATTCCCTCGATTCTGTTCGGACTGGCGCTGACGTCCGGGCTCTCGGTGGCACTGGAACTGGGGCTGTGGCGTCCGCTCCGCCTGCGAGGTGCGACCGGCCTGCAGCTGATCCTTGCCACAATCGGCCTCGAGTTCTTTCTCCGCTACGCCATCCAGTTCATCGCCGGCCCCGACGAGCAGTCGTTGCGTGTCAACGTCAGCACGAGCGTGCAGTTCGGCGGAGGGGTGTACATCGGCCGCACAATTCTGATCTCCTCGGTCGTCGCCTACGCGGTACTCGCCGGTTCAGCCCTGACTTTGCGTTACACGCGACTCGGCAAACAGATGCGCGCTCTTGCCGACAACCTTGACCTGGCTGAGACAACCGGCCTGGACACTCAGCGCCTGATCGTCATCACTTGGGCAGTGGGCGGTGCGCTCGCTGGCCTCGCCGGGATCATCTATGTGCTCTCCACCGGCGCGTTTGACCCCCAGTTTGGCTTCACGTTGCTGCTGCCCTTGTTCGCCGCGGTGCTTCTCGGCGGCGCCGGCAGCCCATACGGGGCGATCGTCGGCGGCATCGTGCTCGGAATTGCCGAAGAGTGGTCAACGCTGTTCGTCAGTCCGAACTGGAAGGTCACGATCGCGTTTGGCGTGTTGATCGCCACCCTTTTGGTTCGCCCCCAGGGCGTGTTCTCCCCAGCCGGACGAGTGTGAGTCGATGCTGCTGAGCGCCAGCCTCTCCTATTTGGTCGGGAGCCAGTTCTGGATCGATGTCGGTCTCCTGGCGGCGATCTACGGGATCTTCACCGCCGGGTTGCAGCTCAACATCGGTATGACCGGCGTCTACAACATCGCTCAAGCGGGGTTCATGGCCATCGGCGCCTACGCGATGGGCATCCTCGTGGTCAACGCCCACTGGTCCTTCTGGCTGGCCCTCCCGGCGGCGACCGCGATTGCAGTCCTGTCCGCGCTCGTGGTCGGAGCGCCAGGGCTTCGATTGCGGGGAGACTACTTCGCGATCGCCACGATCGCCGCCAGCGAGATGATCGTCAACGTGATCCAGAACGCCCAGGGACTGACCGGCGGAACCGTGGGGCTGATCGGCTACGACGCGCAGTGGACCACGCTGTCGGGCTCGATCAGCAACGCGCTCGGGCTGGGCTCGGCGTACTACCTGGTTCCGCTTCTGCTCGTCGGTGTCGTGCTGTTCTTGCTCATCCTGGTCGTGCTGGGCATCCTCAAACGGACGCCGTGGGGGCGTGTCCTCAGGGCGATCCGCGAGGATGAGGATGCCGCGCGCGCATTAGGAAAGCCCGTGTTCCGTTATCAGATGCAATCGGTCGCGATCAGCGCCGCGCTCGCCGCGCTAGCGGGATACCTCCTAGCGCTCGATTTAGGTTCGCTGACCCCGACCGAGTTCACCACCGACAACACGTTCATCGCGATGGCGATGTTGCTCGTCGGCGGGCTTGGAAGCTACCGAGGCGTGATCGTCGGCGCCGTCGGCCTCGAGTTCATCCTCGAGGCGACGCGCAACCTCAGCCTGTCGCTGTCGGACTCGCAGATCGCCGCGCTCCGATACATGATCGTCGGGGTCGTGCTGATCGTGCTCGCCGCGTGGCGCCCGCAGGGCGTGCTCGGCCGTCGCGATGAGATGGTGCTGCACAAATGACCGCACAAAGCGAGGGGGACCTCAGGGTCGAGGGAATGCGCAAATCATTTCGCGGCGTGGCGGCCGTACGCGACGCGAGTTTCTCGGTCGGGGCCGGGTCGATCACTGCGCTGATCGGCCCCAACGGAGCGGGTAAGACCACGATGTTCGATCTCATCAGCGGGTTCCTGCGCCCGGACTCCGGTCGCGTCCTACACGGTGGACAAGACGTATCCGGCCGTCGCCCGGAGGACATCGCGCGCCTGGGAATCGTCAGGACGTTCCAGCTCACGCGGACGTTCTCGGCACTCCCGGTGCTCGAGAACATGATGGTCGCATCGCCCGAGCACCCGGGTGAGCGCCTGACCTCGTTGATCTTGCATCCCGGGCGGTCGCGACGCACCGAGAGAGAGGAGCGCGCGCGAGCGGAGGAACTTCTCCAGTCCTTCGGCCTCGCAGACAAGGCAAACGAGCTGGCGGGGACTCTGTCCGGCGGACAGCGGAAGCTGCTCGAGATGGCGCGCGCGCTCATGGCCCGGCCACGGATATTGCTGCTCGATGAACCGCTGGCCGGCGTCAACCCGACGATGGCGCTGCACCTCCTCGAGCACATCGAACAGGTGCGTGACATGTGGAGTGTGACCGTGCTGTTCATCGAGCACGACCTCGAGGCCGTCATGCGCCTCGCGGACCACGTGGTCGTGATGGCCGGCGGAGCGACGATCGCTACCGGTCCACCTCAGGAGATCCGTCAAGACAGCCGCGTTCTCGACGCGTACATGGGTCTTGGCAAACCCTCAACCGGCTCGCCGGTCAAGTCGCCGGTCCCTGAGATCAGTGCCTGAACCGGTCCTGACGGCGGAGGGCTTGGTGGTCGGCTACCAGTCAGGCGCAGACATCGTCCGGGGCCTCGACTTGATCGTCAATCCCGGCGAGCTCGTCGCGATCGTCGGGCCCAACGGCGCCGGCAAGTCGACCCTGATCAAGTGCTTGTGCGGGCTGCTCCGCCCGCGCGCAGGGCGGATTCTGCTGGAGGGACGCGACGTGACCGGTCTGAAGCCGCACGCGATGGTCCGCCTCGGTGTCGGCTACGTGCCCCAGCGCGAGCACACGTTCGCACGCATGACCGTCGAGGAAAACCTCGAGCTCGGCCTGTTCCCGTTCCCAAATGTCGACCTCACCGAGGCGAAGGCCAGGGCCTTCGCCCTGTTTCCGCGGCTGGCAGAGCGGCGCCACCAGGCAGCCGGTGTGCTCTCCGGAGGCGAGCGGCAGATGCTCGCGCTCGCGCGCGCGGCGATCTTCGAGCCGCGGCTGCTGCTGCTGGACGAGCCGTCGGCGGGAGTTGACCCTGGCGTGGTCGAGCTCGTCTGGGAGAAGATCGAGCAGGTTCACACCCAGGGCGTGACTGTGTTGATCGTCGAGCAGAACGCGCGGCGCGCCCTCGCGATGGCGGACCGCGGGTATGTGCTCGACCTCGGCCAGGCGCGCTTCCAGGGACGAGGCAGCGACCTGCTCGCCGACCCGGCGATCGCCGAGCTGTACCTGGGGGCGCGCCCGGGGGAGTCTCACATGCTCGCCGAGGCGCAGCGCACCGAGCGATGAGGCTGTCAGCGATCGATTCCCATACCGGAGGTCAGCCGACGAGGACGATCGTCGATGGCATCCCCGATCTCGGCCTGGTGAGTGCAGCGCGCGCCCGTGAGCTTTTGCGCCGTGACCACGACCATATTCGGCGGCTCGCCGTGCTCGAGCCGTGCGCACACCCGGCGCTACTTGGGGTGGCGGTCCTCCCTCCGGCGACTCCCGCGAGCGAACGCGCGATCGTGTTCATGGACGCCGCCGGCTATCCCGACATGTGCGGCCACGCCACGATCGGTGTCGCGACAACCCTCGTCGAGACCGGCCGCGTGAGAGTCTCCGGCGGACGCTCGTCGTTCATGCTCGACACGCCGGCCGGAGCCATTACGGTCAGGGTCGAGCTCGAGGAAGGCCACGTCAGCGCCGTGAGCCTCGTCAACCAGCCGGCCTTTTGGCTCGGGACCGTCAGCATCGCGGCGCTGACCGGCGAGACCTGCGTTGCGATCGCATACGGCGGCCAGTGGTACGCGTTCGCGAACGCCGCGGCGTTCGGATTGTCGATCACACCGGACAGGGTCCCGGACCTGATCAGAACGGCTTCGGCGGTTCGGTCAGCGATCGCGCGCGCGGGGACATTCCAAGATCCCCGGACCGGCCAATCGGTGGTGATCGAGAACGTGATGTGGGTCGACGAGCCGTCCGACCCGGAGGTCGACGGGCTCAACCTACCCGTCAATGCCGTCGGCGAGTTCGATCGCTCTCCGTGTGGCACGGGGACCTCGGCAAGGCTCGCAGTGCTCCACGCCTCGGGGCAGCTTGCAGTGGGAGCGCAATACGTGAACTCCGGCATTGCCGGCAGCCGCTACCGGGCGCGGATCCTCGACGTCATCCCAGTGGCGGGGACGCAGGGAATCCTTCCTGAGATCACCGGCAGCGCATGGCTTACCGGCAAGGTGGAGCTCTGGGCTGACCCACGCGATCCGTTCGCAAACGGATTGATGGGTGTTGTGACCGCTGCGTCCGGTCGAGCACCGCACGATCGTTCAGACTGAGCTGACCTGCGGCCACGGCGCTCAGCTGCTTCGAGCGTTCGCCGAAACTACTGTCCCCCGGCGCCAAATGCGGCCCAATCGTGATGCCCAATCCTCAGATCGCCGGTTCGCGCCTCGACATCTTCCAGAAAGATCGCAGCGCCGGTCCGCGCTTGCTGACGGATCGAGTAGGGTGCGCCGCAAGGAGGAGAGCATGAGCGAGACGATCGTTGTTGGGACGGACGGATCAGAGACGGCCAAGCGGGCGGTTCAAGAGGCGGTGCGCCTGGCGAAAGCGCTACAGGCCGAGGTTCACATCGTCGCCGGCTTCACGCCGATGCACTCGCGAATCTCGGGCGCGCCAACCGGCGCGGCCAAGGTGTGGCAGCCGCTGCCCGATTCGCATGTTGAGGCCTTGATCCAGGAGGCCGAGGCAGCCGTGCGCCTCGCGGGTGCCAAGGCGAAGACACACATCGTGCGGGGTGACCCGGCCGACGCGCTCTTGAACGTGGCCAAAGAAGTGGGTGCGAGCACGATCGTCGTCGGCAACCGAGGGATGCACGGCGGGCGGCGCGTCCTCGGCAGCGTGCCCAACAGCGTCTCCCATAAGGCCAACTGCAACGTCCTGATCGTCCAGACCGATCACGCCTGAGCGCTGTGGCCGCCCCGTTGCGGGCCGTCATCTAGTTCGGACGGCCGAGCGCGAAAGTTCAGGCTGTACCGCGTGGCTCAGGGCCCGCGCGCGAGCGAGCGCCGGCCCCGCGCGCAGAGCTGCCATGGCCGTGATCGCCGGCTCGAGTCACGCGCTAGCTAGTTGGCTGCCCCCAATCAGCGCCGGTCTCTACCCGTACGCCGACGGGCTGCCGCGCGGACGCCTGCCTCGACGACCTTCGAGCTTCTCGGCCGTCAGATCGTCGGGTACTACGATGACGAGTGAGTTCGGCTCGGGATCGCGTTCTGTCGGGTCGGCCGTTAGCGTACGAGGCCGTGGTTGGTGCCGGTCTACGTTGCGGGAACCGTACCGGGAGCGAAGTCCTGGCGGATGATCTCCCGCCCGGCCGCCTGGCCAAGCCTCGGTCGAAACCCCGGGGCCGGGAGCACCCATTCCACGCTTGCCGGAGCAAGTCCGAGGACGCTAGGAGCCACCGAAAACGGCGTGGACCCCAACGGAACCGTCTTGCAGGCGGCCTGCCCATATTCAGGGCGGAGGAAAGCCGCCAAAGGGATCTAGCACACGGTCGAGTGGCGCCTGCCGATCCTTGATCCTTCGTCTTGGCGATAACGGGCTGCCGACGTCGCGTTGAAAGTCCAGAACCACGCCCGCCGGACGTGGTTCTGGATGCGACTACCGCGCTGTTAGCCGCGGTTGCATACGCCCTATCACCAACCCACGGTTTGCGCGGAAGCAACCGCTGTGATGATGAGGCAGGAAAGCATGGCCACGCTGAATGCGAGACCGAACAAACGCCGACGCATCGGCGACCCCTTTCCATAGAAGTTTGGAGCTGGGCGTCGACCGACGTTTCACCGGTTCCAGCTCCACCGCCCTATTGGGCAGCGAGGGCACTCTACCGACAAAAGCTTTCGGTCACAATAGCTCGGCTCGTCGTGGTTCTGAGTACGTTGCGCGATGACCGGGCCAGCGTTGAGCTTGCCGACGACGGGGTAGATCATCGCGATGAAGTTGCGGTTGGTGCGGTACCCGCGCAGGCGCGGTCGGTCCCGGCCTCAGCGCCACCGGCCCGCGCGGAGTCGGCGAACTCGTGCCACGCGAACAGCTGCTTGGCCTGCGAGTCTGCCAGGTAGAAACGCACCTCGCGTCGCTTGAGCAACACATTCATCGGCACCACCACGCCGCCGGCCCGCAGGACGCCGTAGTACAACGGCGCGAAGTACGGCACGTTCGGAAGCATGATCCCGACCGGATCCCCCGGCACCATCCCGCGCTCGGCGAGCAGGCCGGCCACGCGAGCGGCCCTTTCGTCGAGCATCTCGTACGTGATGACGTCGTGATCGAGGGTGAGCGCCGGCCGGTCGCCGTGAGTCGCAGCCGCGTCACTCAGCAGCCGGGCCAGGTTCATGGGCATCACTGTCTCCTCGTTCCGCTCTCAACTGCTCGGCACGGGGCGCTTCCGCGTGCGAGTCGGGTACCGCTGAAGGGCGTCACGGCGCTGCCGGCCGTGGCAGCACGATTCACCCCATCGTGGATCGCGATCGTGTCCCGAGTTCACTGGTCGTGCATGTCGGCGTGGGACCGCTCATCGCTCTTGGCCAGGCCGGCAGCTGGGCGATGTTCGCCCTCGCGCCGCGGTCGGCGAGCTCGTCTACGTTTGTCGAGCAGGAACACGAGCAGCCGTCGCCGCTCGGCGACCTCCCTCTCGGTTGAGGTCCTCAACCGTAATGGCTGGCCATCGAATCATCCTGTCTCGCGCTGCGCCAGCCGTCAAGAATCGCCCGTCGGCACCGCGGCGGGCGCCTTCAACCAGCGGCTAGGCCCCTGGGGGGTCGTGGTTGAGCAGTTGTCGGGTGGGGCCTGCCCAGCGAATCGGCTCACCAGATACTGAAGGGCCACCGGCCAGTAGGTTCCGAACGCCTGGACGTGCTCCACACCGGCGGGATCACGGTCGTAGTCGACCGTCACGCCGGCGTTGCAGTACTGCTGGATCAGGGCGTCGACGGGCTGGATGTGGGCGAGCTCGTCCCCCACGCCGTTGTAGAGGAACTCGGGCGTTCTCGGATATGGCGCGTAGCGCAGGCTCATCCTGGCCGCGACGCGCTTGAACAGCGGGTTCGCCGCCAGCGCCTCCGAGCTCGGGAAGAGCGTGAAGTCGGAGGCGTTCTTGTACGGCTCGTTGGTGGTTGAGCCGGCGCATCCGCTCGCGTCCTGGCCGTCGGCGGCGGCGAGCGCCAGCCCGGCGGGGTTCAGGAACTTACTCAGGTTGAAGTCCGGATAGGCACGGCTGAACGCCTCCATGGCTCCGATCTCGGTCCCGTACCAGAACGAACCGTCGTACAGCGATGTCGTGTAGTCGTAGTCGGGGAAGAGCCCCCCGGCGGCGACCCCGATCAGGTTGACCCTAGGCGCATAGAAGGGCTTCAGGGAGGCGGCCCACGTTGCCGCCTCAGAGCCACCCGAATAGCCGTTCACCGTGGCCGGTGTCCTGCTTCCGGCGGTGAGGCCGTCCGGACGGAACTGCTCCACGGCCCGGATCGAGTCAAGCGTGACCAGCCCGAGCAACGGCCCGACTGTCCATTCGCTCTGAAGGCCTTCATAGTCGGGGACGTTCACGTCCCAACCCTGCGCGAGCTCCGTGGCGATGTCGGCCTCCTCGTCGCTGCCGTTTCCGTCTTGCATCGTGTAGGAGGGGGCGCAGTTCAGGGTCAGGCTGTCGTATGCGGTCGCGTAGGTGGCGAGGACACGCGTCCCTCTCGCCGGTGAGCTCGGGATCAGGATCGTCGTGACCGCCGCAATCGGCTGACCAATCGCGTTCGTACTGCGAAACATGAGCTGGTACGCCGCGGCGCTGTCGGCCGCCTGCGGCCCTGACATCGTCGCCTGCCGACTGCGGATAATCGTTCCCGGCCTCGTGTGCTCGAAGCCGGCCGGAGGTGTGTAGAACGGGTCTTGGCTTGGCGCCGTCACAGCGCCCGCCGGGGCGGCCGTCAAAGCAGCGACCGCGATCGGGGCCAGGACTGCGCACAGCATTGCGAGCCGTCCGAATCGCCTCATACTGATTCCCTCTCCTCGGTTCCTGGGGGTCTCAAAGTTAGGGCTCCGAAGGCGACCGGTGCTTGGTTGCGAGCACCAACCTTCGGTAGCACGTTCCTATGCCCGGAACTAATCGGCGTTCAGCCGAGTGTCCACCCGCCGTTAACGGCTCCGGTTTATCTAACTGGACCGGCTCCGATTTATCGAGCTGGCTGTGCGTTGTCCGCAAGGAATGTGCGCGCGACGCAAGCACAGCCGCTTAGTCCGATCTACCGTCGCCGAGCCGAGGAGGCGCGCGGTCCATGAGAGGAGAGTGATGAGAGGGTTAATCCGCGTCGCATTGCTTGTGACGAGTGGATTGTTGGCCACGCTGACCGTTGGTTGCGGTAGCTCTGGCTCGTCGAGTTCGACGTCGAGTTCGTCCGCGAGCGCGCAGCCGGCTGACAACGCCATTGTCGCTCAGGCCACCAAGGCGCTGGCCGTCGACTACGCCGGCACCGATCGTGCGCTGCCGAACGCCGGCCCCAAGGCGGTTGCCGGCAAGACGGTCTGGGTGCTCTCGTGCACCGAGGCCGGCGCCGGCTGCGCGCTCCCAGCCGCGGGAGCGATGCAGGCCGGCAAGGTCATCGGCTGGCACATGAAGCTGGTGGATGGTAAGTACGACCCGGCGACCTACAACTCACTCATCCGCCAGGCGATCGCCGCCAAGGTCGATGGCATCGTCCTGGTCGTCGTGGACTGCGACCTCGTGCAGGGATCGCTCAAGGCCGCCAAAGCGGCCGGGATCAAGATCTACGGGTTGTATTCAATCGACTGCAACGACCCGTTCGGGGGCGGTGGCTCTCCGCTGTTCGACGGGTCGATCGAGTATCAGGGTGGCATGTCATACGGCCGGTACATGGAGCAGGACTACGGCAAGGCGATCGCCGACTACGTGATCGCGAAGACTGACGGCAAGGCCAAGGTCATCGAGTTCAAGATGCTCGACACGGCGGTGGTGCACCACATCAACGACGGCTTCGAGGCCGAGATGGCGAAATGCACCACCTGCACGGTGTGGACGAAGATCTTCACCGCCTCTGACTTCCTGAGCGGCAAGCTCCAAGGCTTCACCACCGCGATGCTCACTCAGCACCCGGACGCCACCGTCGTGATGGCGCCCTATGACGCCTCGATCCTCCTCGGAATTGGGCCGGCGGTTCAGCAGGCAGAAACGCAGGGCCGCAAGCTGATGCTGACCGGCGGGGAGGGGCTCCCCCCGAACATTAAACTGATCAAGTCCGGCGTGGAGACCGCCGCCTTCGGCGCCCCGAGCCGCTGGATCGGCTGGGCGGCGATCGACGGGCTGAATCGCGTGTTCGCCGGCGCTCCACAGGTTGATCCGGGCATCGGCCACCAGACGGTCGACGCCACGCACAACCTGCCGAGCGGGCCCAACGGTTATGACGGGAACGCCAAGTCGACCGGCTACGCGGCCAACTACGAGAGGATCTGGGGAGTCGGTGGCTGATCCTGACCCGGGCGCGGTCGGGCTGCGAATCGACAACCTCTCCAAGACCTATCCCGGCACCGTCGCGCTCGACGCGGTCGGGTTCACGGTCGGCCCGGGCCGGATCCACTCGCTCGTGGGCGGCAACGGCTCCGGGAAGTCCACCCTGATCAAGGTGCTGGCCGGGATCGTCAAAGGAGACCCGGGCGGTACGATCGAGACGGGCAGCGAGACCATCGCCAGCGATAGCGTGGCGCCGCGGTGGGCACGCGACGCGGGCCTCTCGTTCGTCCATCAGGACCTCGGGCTGTTCGACACGCTGAGCGTCGCCGAGAACCTCTGCGCCGACGGTTCCTACCCGACGTCCGGCGGACGGATCCGGTGGAGCGCGATGCGCCGCCACGCGCAGGAGGATCTCGACCGCTTCGGCGTTGCCGTCAGTGCCCAGGCGACGCTGGGATCGCTGCGACCGGTCCAGCGGACGCTCGTGGCGATCGTCCGCGCGCTCCGGGGGCGCACCGACGAGGGCGTCGGCGTGCTCGTTCTGGACGAGCCAACCGCCCGGCTGCCCGACGCCGAGGTCGAAACATTGCTCAGCACACTGCACGAACTCGCCGGCCAGCGGCAGACCATCCTGTACGTTTCGCACCGCGTCGAGGAGGTGCTCGGCGCGACCTCCAGCCTCACCGTGCTGCGAGACGGGCGCCACGTGGTGACGCGCGACGTTGACGGTCTGACCGAGACGGAGCTCGCCGCGCTGATCGCTGGGCGGCGGCTGGCGGAGGCTCCGGCGCGCGAGACCGCCGCGGTTCACGGGCCGCCGGTGCTCGAGGTGCGTCACCTGGCCGGCGGTCCGCTGAGCGACGTCTCGTTCACACTCCGGCGGAGCGAGGTGCTCGGGGTCGCGGGGATCGTGGGGTCGGGCCGGACCAGCCTGCTCGAGTCGATCTTCGGCGTCTGGCCGCACACCGGCGGCGAGGTGCTAGTCGACGGCCAGCCGCTTCAGAGCGGCGACATCGGTGCGGCTATCGCCGCCGGTCTTGCCTATGTGCCCGAGGATCGCTCCGCCGAAGGCTCGTTCCTGGACATGGGCATCCCCGAGAACCTGTCGGCGCCCCACACACGTCGCTATCGCGACCGCATCCGGCTCCGCCACGACCTCGAGCGGCGCGATGCCGCACGACTGGTCGAGGAGTACGGCGTGCGCGCGCCGCGCCTGACCGCGCCGCTGTATGCGCTGTCGGGTGGCAACCAGCAGAAGGTCGCCGTCGCTCGCTGGATGTTCCCAGAGCCGCGCATCCTGATCCTCGACGAGCCTACGCAGGGCGTCGATGTCGCGGCGCGCGTCGACATTCACCGCCACATCCGCGACGCCGCCTGCCGCAACTCCTCGGTTCTGCTCGTCTCCTCCGATCTCGACGAGCTGACCCTGCTCGCGGACCGCGTCGTCCTGCTGAACGCCGGGCGCTCCACCGGCGTGCTGGCGCGCCGCGAGCTCGATCGACACACGCTTGCCGAGGCGATCTACGGAGCCGCGGCCGGGGAGGGAGCCGCGTGACGGACCGCGAAAACTCGACCACGCATATCTCCGTGCTGGCGGTGCTCGAGCGCTACGCGCTGCTGCTGCTGCTGATCCTGCTCGTGATCGTGTTCTCCATCCTGCCGTCGACCTCGGCGACGTTTCTGACCTCGGCCAACATCAAAAACATCGTGGCGCAGGAGTCGGTCGTCGCGATCCTCGCGCTTGCGGCGCTGATCCCGCTGGTCGCCCTGCAGTTCGACGTCTCAGTCGGCGCGGTACTCGGCGCGGTGGCCATCCTCACGGCCAAGCTGACCGTCGACGGGCATTGGGCGGTGCTCCCGGCCCTGGTGGCTGGGATTAGCCTCGGCTGCGGCGTTGGTGTGATCAACGGCTACCTCGTCGCCTACGTCGGCGCGAACTCGTTCATCATCACCTTGGGCGCGTCGACGCTGCTCACCGGCTTGGTGTCGCTCTACTCCGGTGACCAGACAATCGTGAACGTTCCGCAGCCGCTACTGAACTTCGGCAACGGCTACTGGCTCGGGATTCCTCGGCCCGCGTGGCTCCTCGCCGTGGTGGCCGGCATGGTGGCGTACTTGTTGCGCCACACGGTTTTCGGACGCCAACTCCTGCAGATCGGGTCCAACCCGCGCAGCGCCCGGCTGGTTGGGATCCGCGTGCGGCGGCTCATGCTTCTAGCTTTCGTCCTCGCCGGAGTCCTGGCGGCGGTGGCCGGAGCGCTCGAGCTCGCGCGCACCGGATCGGGCGACCCGCAGGTTGGGAGCAACCTTACCCTCAACGCGCTTGCCGCCTGCTTCCTGGGCTCCACGACCGTACGCCCCGGCCAGTTCAATGTCCCGGGGACGCTCATCGGCGTCTTCTTCGTGGCCGTCAGCGTCAACGGGCTCACACTCGCCGGTGTCGCAGATTGGGTGGACCCGGTATTCAACGGCCTAGCGGTGGTTATCGCCGTCGCCCTGTCGACGGTTTTGGCCCGCAGACGAGGGACCCGGACCGCGATCTTCTAGCGGCCGTTTCCTGCACGATCGCTCCCGCGGTGCTCCAGACCGTCGGGGGACTCGGTAGAGTCAGGCACGCACCGATTTCCGCTGAGGTGAGGGCCTGCTTTGGGAGAGAACGGACGAAAACCGTTGTACCGGCTCGGGCGGTTTTCTTCGGCCGGGCCGCCGTCCGGTGGCTGGCTGAGCCAGGTGTGCGATCTTCACGGCGCCTACGACATGGAGTCGAGCGATCCCACGTTCTACCGCGGAGTAGTCGACTGGCAGGCCACCGATGCGTTCCAGATCGTGGGCTGGCAGTCAGACGCGGAGCGGCTCCTGCGCAGTCCAAGGCATGTCCGGAACGATCCGCGCAATACCTACGAGGTGGTCATGCCGCTCCACGGGAGTTGCCGGGTGGACAAGGGCTCTCGGACGGTGACCCTGCCGCCGGGCGGCCTCGGGATGGTGTTCATGGACGAGCCCCTCGTTTTCACCCAGGAGAGTTGCATCGGCCTCTCGTTCGCGGCACCGGCTGACCGGGTGCTGAGCCGGCAGCGGAACGTGCCCGACATGATGATCGACGTGACGCGCGGACTGGGACGGATCGCCGGCGTGCTGCTGCGGACCCTCCGCGATGAGCGCGAGGCGATGTGCGCCAGAACGTTCGACGACACGTGCGATCGTCTCGTGGACCTTCTGTGCATGGCGAGCCAGGGTGCGCGAGACGCGGGAACGACATCCCATCGCGAGAGCATCGAGGCGGCGCTCCGTCTCCACGTGCGCCGCCACGCAAGTGACGTGACGCTCGACGGCGCCGCGCTCGCAGCGGCGCTCGGCTGGTCGCTCCGCTACGTGCAGGCGGTCCTGAAAAGGGGCGGGACGACGCCCTCGGAGCTCATCCGGCAGGAGCGGGTCAAGCTCGCCCGCTCGCTACTCTCCTCCGCCTCCCACCGGCACGTGTCCGTGTCCCGTATCGCCGCGGACTGCGGGTTCAAAAGCCACGCCGCGTTCAGCGGCGCATTCCGCCGCGAGTTCGGCATGACGCCGAGCGAGGCGCGCGGAGCAGTGCGCTAGACGCAACTCTCGTGCGCCGCAGGCAAGACGGCCGGTGCGCTGTCGTCTAACGTCGGCTCGATGAAGGTTTCGTGCGCCTTCGCCACATCGCTCGACTCCCCTGAGCATGCCGCGCTCGCGGAGAGCCTCGGCTATCGGCGCGTCTGGCTCTACGACACGCCCCAGCAGAGCCCGGACGTATGGATGACACTCGCGCTCGCGGCCCAGCGGACCGAGCATATCGGCCTCGGTCCCGGCGTTCTCGTGCCGAGCCTCCGGCATCCGATGGTGAACGCGGCGGCGACCGCGGCGCTGCATACGCTTGCTCACGGCCGGGTCGCTGTCGCGTTCGGAACGGGGTTCACCGCCCGTCGAGCGATGGGCTACGGCTCGATCCCGTGGGCGTACATGGACGCCTACATCCGCGCCTACCGGGGCCTGTTGCGCGGCGAGACGGTCGAATGGGAGGGCGCGCGCATGCGGATGCTGCACCCGGAAGGCCATGCTGCCCAACGGCCGCTCCACATCCCCGTGATTGTCGCGGCGTTGGGCCCGAAGGGGGCGGCGGTGGCCAGGTCACTCGGCGACGGCCTGTTCGTGACATCGACGATCCCCGCGTTCGCAAAGGACTTCTCGTGGGTGTCCTACCTGTTCTGGGGAACGGTCCAAGAAGACGGCGAGAGGCCTTCCTCCGACCGGGTGCGCGCGGCCGGCGGTCCTGGCTGGGCGCTGGCGTACCACGCCGCTTACGAGTTCGGAGGGATCGACGAGCTTCCCAGCGGCCCGGCCTGGAAGGCGGTGATCGAGCAGTCCCCGGCCGACGAGCGGCACCTGGCCGTCCACGACCAGCACTGCGTCGCTCTCAACGCGGCCGACCAGGCGGCGTGGAACGACGGCGGGTATCAGGCCCTCGATGCGGTGACGGTCAGCGGGACGGCCGACCACGTGCGCCGGCGGCTCGCGGCAATCTCGGAGGACGGCGTCACGGAGCTCGTCTTTCAGCCGTGCGGGCCCGACATCCGACGCGAGCTCGAGGCGTTCATGAGCACGGCCGAGGCAGCCATCCCGACCTGAGCTGGGACGTGATGGCCGCCGACCGCTCGCTGCAGATCCTGGCCGACGGCGGCCATTTCTTCGAGTGCCCGCGCTGGCACGCCGGCCGCTGGTGGGTGTCGGACTTCTACGCTCACACCGTCCTGACCTTCGATGCCGACGGCCGGATCGAGCCCGTGCTCGAGGTGGAGGGACAGCCCGGAGGCCTCGGCTGGTTGCCCGGCGGCGATCTCCTGGTCGTCTCGATGAAGGACCGCCGTGTGCTTCGGCGGACTGCGGACGGGACGGTGGGGGTTCATGCGGACGTGTCTCAGCTCACGAGCGGCAACCTCAACGACATGCTCGTGCACGCCGGGCACGCCTACGTCGGCAACTTCGGCTTCGACCTCATGGGCGGAGAGGCCCCGGCCCCGGCCGATCTCGTTCACATCGGCCCCGACGGGGTCGCCCGAGTCGCCGCCCGTGACCTGTGGTTTCCGAACGGAATGGTCCTCACCGAGAGCGGGACGCTGATCGTCGCCGAGACGTTCGCCGCCCGTTTGACCGCGTTCGAGATCGCACCCGACTTCGCCCTGAAGGACCGGCGCGTGTGGGCCCAGGTGGAGCCACCACCGGAACCCGGCGACCTCGGGACAATGCTCGGCGCCCTCGCCTTCGCGCCCGATGGCTGTGCCCTGGATGCCGAGGGACTCGTGTGGGCCGCCGATGGAGTTGGCGGGGACCTGTGTCGCGTCTCGCCGGGTGGCCGGATCGTCGACCGGATCGCGATGCCGGAGGGGCTCGCCGCGTACGCGTGCGGACTCGGCGGCGACGACGGACGGACGCTGGTTGCGTGCGCGGCACCGGACTTCGATGAGAGCCGACGGTCGGCGGCACGCGAGGCGGTGCTGTTCTCCATCACGGTGAACGTCCCGGCCTTCCCCGTAGGCGACTGAGCCGTCGACGACGCACGCTGGCAGGTGGGCCGCGGCCGCTGCGGTCTTGCCCGCGCGCGGCGTGCGCACCCGGCCAGCCTTCTAACCGGAGCGGATTTCGCCCGCCGTGCAAAACGTCGTAAATGCGATCGTCCCGTACCGGACTTGGCCACTGCTTGGGTGGCATAGCAGTGACGCTGTCACCAGCGCGCGCGATCGCATTCACGCGGCAGACGTCGGGGCGACGCGAGCCAGGGGACGGTCTGCTTGCTCGCTACCGGTAGCACCGCGACGTCGCGAGATTACGTTTGGTCGCCGAAGCGATCGCAGCCGGGACGACGGGTCCCCACGCCGAAGCGATCGCCAGCTCCGACGGCTGTGGGCGCACGTCGTACAGAGCGGTGCTCAAGCTGCCGGGTCGACCACGACAGACGCTGGCGGTGCGCGCTCGGCTCTGATCACGACCGCAACTGCGCCGAGGATGATCACGCCGGCGACGGCGGTGACCGCGGTGATGCGCTCGCCGAGCAGCAGCGCTCCGAGTAGGACCGCGACGGCCGGGTTGACATACGCATACGTTGACACCTGCGAGATCGGCGCATGCCGGAGCAGCCAAACGTACGCGGTGAACGCGAGGATCGAGCCGATTATCGCCAGGTACGCGATCGCCTCAAGCGAGGCTGCCGATGCGTGCGAGGTTACGCGGCCCCAGTCCTCCCCGACCAGCGGCCCGAGCAGCGCCAGCACGGCGCCGCCGATCAGCATCTCGAGCGCCGTGCCGGTCGCTGCGTCAGCCGGCATCGGCAGCCGCGGGGACACCCAAGTTCCGAGCGCCCACGAAAGCGACGCACCCAGCACGATCAGCACGTGCCAGACATTGACGCCCTGCCCCTGGCCACCCCGGATGACCAGCAGCGCGACGCCGACGAACCCGACACCGAGACCGCCGAGCGTCGCGGCGGCGGGCCGCTCGCCAGTCAGATAGCGGAACAGAAGCAGCCAGAGAGGGACTGACGCGACGACTAGAGCTGCGAGCCCCGCCGGCACCTCTCGCTCGGCAAACGAGACAAAGCCGTTCCCGCCGGTCAAGAGCAGCACCCCAACGAGAGCCACCGAGCCTAGCTCGCGCGCGCTGACAGCTGGCAGCTGCCGACGCAATAGCGCCAGCAAGACGTACATCAGGAGGCCCGCAGCGACGTAACGGATCCCGGCCCCGATAAGCGGCGGCACCGTCCTGTCCATGATCCGGATCCCGACGTACGTCGATCCCCAGGCGACGTACACGACACCGAGCGCGAGCCAGACGCGGCTGACCTGGCGTCGAGCTGCGGAGTCCGTTTGCCGCGATGACGCCACCACTGTGGTTAGGCTATCGGCCGCGCGTGTGGGGTTCGGCGTCGCGCACCGCACGGTGGGGAGGACGCTGTCGATTACGCGCCCTGCGCCACGGGGGCGCGCAATGTCCTGTCCTCGTCTGGTCACCGACAGGTGCCCGCTTTGGACCGCCCTCAGAGCCCGCCTTTCGCGCAGGCCGCTCGGGTGCGAGCCGATGCAGCCTCAACGTGCTATTGCGTCGCCACGTTTCGAGGTCTGGTGCAAAGCCCAGGCGAATTCCTCCCCAGTCCTCCCAACAGCCGCTCCGGGATGTACTCCCCAGGCAGGCCAGCGAACGAGCGCAGCTCAGGGACCGCCTCCTCGCCGAGCAACTCCGCGACCTCGTCCTCGCTTCGCCGGCACCCAACGGGGGCGACAAAGCGCACCACGACGCTATCCCGTCGCACCGTGTCAGTCTCCGTGTCTCCGCTCACGATGACCTCCCCCCGCAAAACCCGCTGGGGAGAAACCGGAGTCAGCGTGACCTCGGAAAACCGGCGCTCGCCGTGATGTGGATACTCACTCGAGCAGCCGGAACGCATCCCTGGAAACGCGAGCAGCGATCACCGTCGCCACCGCCTCGATCGCCTCCGTTGTCGGGCTGCCGACCCCACCGTCAAAGTTGCCGACGATGCATACGAGCGGATCCACGCCGCACCCATAAACGAACAGGTGGCACACGGACCGCATGCCGTGGGTCCCTTCGTACTCCAGCAGCTGCTCGATCAAAAGCTCATAGCTCCCCGGGGAGCCAATACCTCGCCCTGATCCCATCTACCTACATCCACTGCGAGCCGCATCGACTTCATGAGACGCGCCGGGTTTGCGCGAACGTGTTGCGGGAGGCGAATACTGGCACGACACGCACGCCCCCGGCGGTTTCGCGTCGATCCGCTCAGCCCCGCACGACACCCGCGCCGCGAGGCGCCGCAACTGCCGCCACTCCAGACCCAATCCCACCGGCGACTCAGGACCGCTCGACTCGAGCCGGACCCGTCGATACCCGCAACGCGGAAATGATGCCAATCGTGATGCCCAATCCCGAATTCTCGACGCTCCGAGCTGACTATCCGCGCCAAAAATATCGGGTCCTTGCAGGCAGTTCGCGAGTGGAGCCAACGGGATTCGAACCCGTGACCTCCTGCTTGCAAAGAGCCAGAGGGCCGATTTGGCTGTGGCTCAGATGCCGATTTCGCCCGTAAACGCTGGGTTTACCTTAAAGCTGTAGATCGTTTGAAGGCGCGATCGCGGCGGAAGAGGCTTCCATCAGGCTTCCATGCCGTCGACCCAACCGGTGCGGTGACTCCAGCGCAGCTCGAGCTCCTCGAACGGAACCGTCAGCAGGTTGTCAAGCGCCGAGCCGGGCGGATCGTCTTCGGCGACCTCGACCAACGCCGCGCCATCGTCAAGGCTGACGACCGTACCGCTCGTTCCGGCCGGCCACGCGTCGATCGGCACTCGTAGCGCCACAAGGTCGTGCTCCTCGATCGCGTGTTTGATCGTTGCCATCGTCTATCCAACTCTAGAGACGATGTAGGCGGTGATCAAACGAGGGCGATCCCCCTCCCACCTGATCTGCCAGGCGGTGAGGACGTTCGCGACCCGTTCGGCGCGGTCGCGGACTCCGCGCACTTGCACGATTACCTCGCAGTGGAAGCCGTGCACGCCCGCAGGCCGAACGCCGGACATCGGCGTGGTGCGGACCCCACTAAGCAGCGCCTCGGCAACGTATTCGAGATCGTCGGCGGTGACCGCTAGCGCTCGTGCGAATGCCTCCGCCTTTTCCCTTCGGATGCCCGGCCTTCAGAGAGTAGTCGACGAGCTTCTCCCGGACGCCGTACGCGTCCTCCGCTCTCGGGAGCAGCTCGCCGATCTGAGGTGGCCACGACACGAGTCGATCGTGCCAGGAGGAGTGGACGCCCCAGCCCGAGGGCTGGGGCGTTTCGCGGATCAATCGCGGTTCTGGGCGCGCAGAAGGTCACCGAATTCGGCGACCATGCGCGACCGGCGCATCGTCCGTCGCCGAGCGTCGGAGAGCTCGCGAACGTAAACGGCCCTCGTCACGTTGGCGTCGCGATGTCCTAGGAGGAATGCCACCTCGTCGACGCTCTCGCCCGCGAGCAGCGCCCGGCTAGCGACGGTGTGGCGGAAGCTATGCATCGAGGGCAGCGCGCCGTGCGGCACCGCGACCGGTTCACCGAGCTCGGTGCGCGCATGCAGCACGGGATAGGTAGGACGTCCATCGCGGTCAACCGCTTGCATCTGCGAATGACGCAGCGCGCGAGCGACGTTGCGCTGTCCGAGCGGACGTCCGGTGCACGTGGAGAACACGAAGTCCTTCGGATTGCTGTACCTCGATCGGTCCTTGTGGCGACTCAGGATCGCCGCCAGCTGAGCAGGGATCGGAACCGTTCGGATGGAGCCGTCCGTCTTGGAGGGCCGCACGTTGCCGTGGCGATCGACCTGGCACTCGAACTCCACCTCGGCGTCGTCTAGGTCCGAGATGCGGACGTTGGCCCATCTGAGTGCCAGCAGCTCGGAGACACGCGCGCCCGTGAGCGCCGCCAGGGTGAACAGCGTGCCGTAGGGCTCGCCGGCGGCAGCAATCGTCTGCTCGAGCTCGTCGCCCTCGAACAACCGGCGCTTCGTGCTCCGTCCCGGCTTCGGTCGCTCGGAGGGAAGCAGGAGCGAGACTGGGTTGGTTCCCGCCCAGCCGAGCCGCCGCGCCGCGTACCGGTAGATCCGATTCACGACGCCGACGACGATCACGATCGTCGACTCGGCAAGCCCGTCGGCACGCAGCTGTCGGACAAGCGCCGCGAGATCGTCCGGAGAGATTGTGTCGAGGCGGTGTGTCGAGAAGCGCGGCATGAGGTGCTGCTGTACCGCGTTGCGGTAGCAGGCCTGCGTCGTGGCTCGAAGATCCACCACTGGACCATCCAGCCACTGCGCCGCGGCATCGCCGAAGCGAAGCCGAGCGTTCGACACGATCCTCTCGCCTCGCGAACGCCGAACGAGGAGCTCGTCGCGAGCTGCACGTGCCGCGGTGATTCCACCGTCCACGGTTCGCCACCGCTGCCGGCCGGCTCCGTCCTTGAAGCCGACCTCGTAGACACCCGACGCCCGGCGGTAGATATTTCGCTCCACGCGCACCCGGCGAGGAGCGGCGCCGCTGTCATCTTCGGTGGACATGGCTCATGCCACCGCTGCCAGCGTCGAAGCAAGATGGCGAGGCCGTCCGCCGCCGTGCCTCCACGCGTCCAGGTCAGAGCGCCGGAAGTAGAGCTTGCAGCCAGGACCATCCTGCTCGGAGGGAATCGCTCGCTCGGCCGCGAGCTTGCGAAGCGTGTCGCGATGCACGCCCAGGTACTCCGCGGCATGGCGCGAGTCGAACCACTCGTCAGCCCGGTTGTCCGATACCACGAGCCGGTCGGTGATGACGGAGGCCAGACGGTCGGCTATGTGATCCAACAGCTGGTCGAAGATCGTCGAGTCAGCCAGGGCTGCGTCGGCCGCTCCCCGAGGATGGCTGGGTATCTGGCCGGAGATCGCCTGAGTAAGCGCGAGCTCTAGCGGGTTGGGCGAAGATGAACGACCGCGAGCCGAATGCTCGCGCTGATGTGTGGCGTACGCTGCCATTGTCGGGACCTCCTCATAGGTCTCGTCCGGGCCCCGGGGTGTGGTCGCACCGCCGGGGCCGCTTGTTGTCTATAGCTGAAGACTATCGGTCGCGCCGGACGGATCCGTCTACGGCTGTAGCCTTAACTGCGATGGCCCCACTCGTAGCCACGGAAGACCTGATGGACGCGCAGGCTGTCGCCGACGCACTTGGGCTTTCGCACCGCAACAGCGTCAGCCTCTACCAGCGTCGGTATGACGATATGCCGCGTCCAGTCGTCGACCTCGGTGACGGACGGGTCAAGCTCTGGCTTCGCCCCGAAATCGAGACCTGGGCGGCGAAGCAGGGAGCTGTCGGACGAACACGCCCCAAGCGTCGCGTGAGTCGTTGACCCTGGGTGCCACCGTGGGCCTTCGACATCCTGCGGGACCGTCCCCGATAAGGGAGATCCGTCATTCGAGCGACGGCCCCCATCCGCCCAGCCTCCACTCCCGATTTGGCGACGGCCTGGATGGCCGTCGTCAAATCGGGAGTACGCCCGCGGCAGGCGACGTTTGAACCGCCGATGCTCCTCGCGCACTGCGCTAAGCGCCGCCGACTAACGAGCCGGACGAGCCTCGCGGCCCCGTCCTCGGAGAGAGGACGTTGCTCTTCCTTGCTGTCGACCGGGGGCCGCTGCCCGATGCCTGGTCCTCGGTACTTCTCGCCCCGCGCTACCGTCGCCGTTCGCACCAACGGGACGCTGCTCGGAGACCGGCGACTCGGCGACCTTGATTGCCTCAATGGGGTACGTCTCGTGCCCGGCTAGCACCGTGTCGTTCAACGAGGTTGCGCTCCGTCGCCTGAGGAGCAGACCGTCTGCGGCCGCCGGAATCGCGAAAGCAATAGCCACGGGATGCGCGGTTTCCGCGCGAAGCACGTCTCTGGCTGCGGCGACCGAGATGCGCGCGGAACGACGGAAGCAGGTGAGGCGATGCCAGCTCAAGAGGAAGCGACTCGGTGCGCCTCGACGTCTTCGCCGACGCACGGGCTCGCTCGACGAGCCTGGGCTCGTGCTTACGCACGACCGTCGATCATCACCGCGGCGGCGCGCTCATCCTTGTCGTCGAGGCCGTTGCGCAAACCATTCAAATACTCACTGCTCTAGTGATGGTGGGAGACGGTGTCCAATTGCGCCCGTCGTGAACGAGTCTCTTCCCCCGATTACCGGCCGACACGAGTGTCCTCAGCAGGCGTTATCCCACCGACCAATTGATGCACCGGGTTTCTGATCGGTTTGTGCAACAGCCTCCGTCCAAAGCGGAAGTCCGCCCCTGCTCCTTCGCTTGCGGTGCTCAGGGCCTGAACGGTCCGCCGGCAGGGGTCTGAGTCAGAAGGTGAGGACGATGCGGCCTCGTACGCCGCCTGCGTCGAGTTCTCGGTGAGCGTCTGCGGCCTGCGCGGCGGGGTATGTGGCAGCCACGCGCGGTGTGATGACTCCGGCTTCGACTTGGTCGCGGAGGGCTCGAATCGCTTTGGCGTCGGTGGCGTGTCGTGTGACCAGGACAGTGTTGGCGGTGATGCCGTGATCGAACTGGCCGCTCCACCCGCGTACGGAGACGAGCGTTCCTCCGTCTCGGAGGGCGGGCAGGATCGCGTCATGCAGTGCCGTGCCGTCAGCGACCCCGTCGACACCGTGGGGGATGAGGTCGCGGATCCTTCGTGCGATGTCGGGGCCGCGGCGCACGACGTCGGCTTCTCCGAGTGAACGGACGAGATCCTCATCCTGTTCTGCGGCGTCGCCGATCACCCGGTGGCCCTCATGGGCTGCAAGTTGGATGACGAAGCCGCCGAATGCTCCGGGGCTGCCGGTCACGGCGAGTGTCGAGGCAGGGGGAAGGTTCAGGGTGTCGAGTGCGATGCGGGCGCTCAGGGCGTTCATGAGAAACGAGGCGCTTTCGACCATTGAGAGGCCACGTGGGATCGTGGCCACGGACGCCTCAGGCAAAAACCAGGAGTTCGCTGTAGCCACCGTGCAGCGTGTGGTTGGCGACGAACCCGACGACGGCGTCGCCGACGGAAAGCGATGTAACGCCGTCGCCGGTCTCGTCGATGGTGCCGGCCACCTCGAGGCCCGGCACTAACGGCGGTGTTATGCCGGTCTCCGGGTTGTCAAGCAGGCCTTGGCGCAGCTGTATGTCGGCGGGGTTGACGCCTGCGGCCTGCACCCGGATCCGGACCTCGCCCGGGCCGACGTGGGGGTCGGGGAAGTCGATGACTTCGAGAACTTCTGGGTCGCCGTATGAGGCGAGCGCGATCGCTTTCATGGTGTTAGTCCGTTCAGGGTGCAGGTCATGGGCTCAGACCGTCAGGAGGACCTTGGTCGCACGGCGTTCGTCCATGGCCTTGTAGCCGTCCGCGGCTTGGTCGAGCGGGAGGGTGAGGTCGAAGACCTTGCCCGGGTCGATTTTGCGATTCCAGATGAGGTCGATGAGGTCCGGCAGGAACCGGCGGACGGGGGCGGGGCCGCCGTGCGCGTGGATGCCGGCGAAGAACAGGTCGATGCCGGGGATCTTGACGTCGTAGTTGACTCCGACGAAGCCCATGTGTCCGCCGGGGCGCGTGGAGTTGATCGCCTGCATGGTCGCCTCCTGGGTGCCGACGGCCTCGATGACCGAGTGCGCCCCGAGCCCGTTGGTCAGCTCCTTGATTCGCGCCACGCCTTCGCCGCCGCGTTCCTCGACGATGTCGGTTGCGCCGTAGAACTCGGCGAGAGCCTGTCGCTCGGGGTGGCGTGACATCGCGATGATCCTGTCGGCGCCCAGTCGCTTTGCGGCAAGGACCGACATCAGGCCGACTGCGCCGTCGCCGACGACTGCGACGGTCTTGCCGGGTCCCGCCTCGGCGGCGACGCAGCCGAACCAGCCGGTGCCGAGGACGTCGGAGGCGGCGAGCAGCGAGGGCAGCAGCTCGTTGTCGGGGTGCTCGGGGGTACGGACCAGCGTGCCGTCGGCGTACGGGATGCGTGCGCGCTCGGCCTGCGTGCCGATCGTTCCGTGGACGAACTGGGCGTGCACACACTTGGACTGGTAGCCGTCCTGGCAGATCTCGCACGTGTTGTCGGAGATGACGAACGAGCCAACGACGAAGTCGCCGACCTTCAGCGTCTGAACGTCGGCGCCGACTTCCTCGACGACGCCGCAGTATTCGTGGCCCATGGCCAGATGGTCGACCTCTTCGACGCCTCGGTAAGGCCAGAGGTCCGATCCGCAGATACATGTCGCCGACAGCCGAATGACGGCGTCTGTCGGCTCGATGATCCTCGGGTCCTCGCGCTCCTCGACGCGAACGTCTCCCGCGGTGTGCATCACTACTCCACGCATCACGTGCTCCTTGATCTTGTCGTGCGCGATCAGGCTGGCACCGAATCCGCGAAGGTGGGAGGACCGGTCGTTCCAGGTACTCCCAGGGCACCCCAAGGGCAGGGCGGCGGCCGTACCCTTGGTCGTGATGGACGCTCGCAGTGAGATCCGCGACTTCCTCACCTCGCGTCGCGGGAGGATCAAGCCCGAGGACGTCGGCCTCAGAGCGTTCGGCCCGCGCCGTGTCCCGGGCCTGCGCCGCGAAGAGGTCGCCGCGCTCGCCGGGTTGAGCGTCGACTACTACAACCGCCTGGAGCGCGGCAATCTCGCCGGCGCGTCTGAGGGCGTTCTCGACGCGCTCGCGGACGCCCTCAGCCTCGATGACGCCGAGCGCGCACACCTGTTCAACCTCGCCGAGGCCAGCCAGCCGGCGTCGAGCCGCCGCCGCCGGTCGCCGACCAAGACGGTCCGCCCGAGCGTCCAGTGGATGCTCGACTCGGTGACCGGGTCCCCGGCGTTCGTCGAAAACGGGCGACTCGACGCGCTGGGCGCGAATGCGCTGGGCCGCGCGCTCTACCCCGCGATGTTCGGCAACGCGCGCCACGGCGGCAACTGGGCCCGTTTCGTGTTCTTCAGCCCCGAGGCCCGGGACATCTTCGACGACTGGGACCGCGCCGCTAAGGACTGCGTGGCGCTGCTGCGCGCAGAGGCCGGCCGCAGCCCGAACGACCGAGACCTCACCGATCTCGTCGGAGAGCTGGCCACCAAGAGCGAGGAGTTCCGCAGCCTCTGGGCCGCGCACAACGTTCGCTTGCACACCAAGGGCATCAAGCGGTTCAACCACCCCGTCGTCGGTGACCTTGAGCTCAGCTTTGACCGTATGGAGCTCATGGCTGACCCAGGGCTGATGCTCGTCGTCTACAGCGCCGAGCCCGGCTCTCGGTCCGCCGAAACGCTGGGCCTGCTGGCGAGCTGGGCGGCCGCCGAACACATCGGCGAGTCGGTCGCCGATGGTCGAGGAGATCGACGCTCCAAGGACGCGCGATAGATAGACGCCCCCGGGTCCCTGGCCAGATAGCCGGAGTTAGCTTGCGCATTTCGTCCGAAGCGAAAGCGCGATTCTCCCTGCCGCCAAGCCCGGCGGGGACTTCGGCATCAGCCCTGCGCAAGGCCGTGCCATGATTGGCGCGTCCTGCTGGTTCGTTGGCGTGATCGGCTAGTGACGCGGGTGGCGGCTTGTCTTAGCTTCCAGGTGCGGCGCAAGAGCCGCGGACATCACGACAAGGAGCATGACAATGGCTACGGTACTAGTCACCGGCGGGTCGTCGGGGATGGGCAAGGAGACGGCAAAGAAGTTGCTGGATGAGGGTCACACGGTCTACGCCGCCGCTCGCCGGCTAGAGAAGATGCAGGACTTGGCGGAGCTCGGCGTGACGGTGCTGGCGATGGACATCACCAAGGACGAGGAGATCGTCGCCGTTGTGGACCGGATCGCCGCCGAGCAGGGCGGCATCGACGTGCTCGTCAACAACGCCGGATTCGGGATGTACGGGGCGATGGAGGACACCGAGATCGCCGACGCTCGCTACCAGTTCGAGGTCAACCTGTTCGGCGCGGCGCGCCTGACCCAGCTGGCGCTGCCCTACATGCGCGAGCGCGGTGCGGGCAAGATCGTCAACGTGTCCTCGATGGGCGGCAAGATCTACACGCCGCTGGGCTCGTGGTACCACGCGTCCAAGTACGCTCTCGAAGGGTGGTCTGACTGCCTGCGAATCGAGCTCGCGCCATTCGGGATCGACGTGATCATCATCGAGCCGGGCGCGATCGAGACCGAGTTCGGCGCGGTGGTGGCCGGGCCGATGCTCGAGCGGTCGGGCGAGTCGGCCTACCGCGACCTGGCGCAGGCGATCGCCAAGGCCAGCGTGACCGTGACCGGGTCGCCCCCGACGCTGATCGCGGAGCTGATCGTCAAGGCGATCAAGGCGCGCCGGCCCCGGACGCGGTACGTCGCCGGCAAGTACGCCCGGCCGCTGCTGATGACGCGCAGGCTGCTGGGCGACCGCCTCGTCGACCGCGTCGTGATGCAGGTGGTGCGATGAGCGCGGGAGGATTCGCCGTCCCGGTCGGCATGCGGGCGCTGCTGTCCGACCTCGGAGTGACGCCCGCGAATGTGCTGCGGCGGGCGTCGCTACCGGCCGACCTGCTCGCGCGTCCGTCGGTGACGCTCACTCCGGAGAAGTACTTCGCGTTCTTTGAGGCGATCGAGGCCGAGGCGGATGAGCCCAACCTGCCGATCGCGCTCGGGCGTGCGATCTCGGTCGAGGTGTTCGACCCGCCGATCTTCGCCGCGCTTTGCAGCCCCAATCTGATTGTCGCGGCCGAGCGGGTCGCTCAGTACAAGCAGTTGATCGGACCCTTGCGCCTGGACGTCACGCTGGGGCCGGCGGGGACGACGCTCACGCTCGCCTGGCCCGTGCTCCACTCTCCGCCGCAGGTGCTGGCGATCAGCGAGCTCGTGTTCTGGGTCGCACTTGGGCGCATCGCGACCAGAACCGACGTCCGCCCTGTCCGCGTCACAACCGCTTCGCCGCCGCTCGACACGCGCGCGTACGAGCACTACCTCGGCGTTGCGATCACTGAAGCGGCTGAAGAATCGATCACGTTCTCTGTCATGGATGCGCGGCGCCCGTTTCTGACGGCCGGCGAGCGCACCTGGGAGTTTTTCGAGCCCGAGCTACGACGGCGGCTATCTGAGCTCGACGACGGCGCGTCGACCGCGGAACGCGCTCGCGCGACCTTGATCGAGTTGCTGCCCGCGGGCCGGGCGACAATGCCGGCAGTCGCCGGCGAACTCGCGATTAGCACCAGGACGCTGCAGCGCCGACTCCAAGAAGAGAACACAAGCTTCCAGGCCGTTCTGGCTCAGACCCGCGAGGCGCTCGCCCGACATTATCTGGCCAGCGGACGCCTCACGGCTGGCGAGATCTCGTTCCTACTGGGCTACAGCGACCCGAACTCGTTCTACCGCGCCTTCCACGTGTGGACGGGCCAGACCGCGCAGCACTCCCGCACGCTCGGCCGCCTCTCGTCAGCCTAGATCCGACACCAGGCCGCGGCCCGGCTGGCTGCGGCGGAGCGCTTGCGCGTTGACCGGTCGCACCCGCGGTTCCGTCCCGCCGTCCGTTCCGCGTTCGCATGGTCGCGGAGGCCAGTCCCTCGACCGTTGCAACTGCAGGTTTCCATGCCGAGCAAGAGGCTGACGTGATATTCGACGCGTGCACCGTGCACATATACCGCTTATGCGGACGAAGCAGGCCGAGCCGACTGGCGCCGGTCCGGCCAGAGCAGCATGCCGACGCTCCTACGTTCTGCTCGCGTAATCGCGATGCACGCGCGCCGGAGTAAGAGCAGGTCACGCGGCGCGATCTCGGGTCCGACCTGCAAATCGCCAATCTCGCGACCACGAGGAACGCGCGCTTGGTCGCCAAAGCGGTGGCGCGATTCTTAGTCGGCCGCAGGCTCAAAGCGATCACCGGCACGGCAAATAGGTCAGGATCCAGCGACCCTCTTGGTGTCCGATTCGGACCCTTGCGCGACCTCCTCCAGCTGGATTCGGCCGAGAATCGCGTGGCAGCACCTCGCGCATCTAGAGGGCAGGGACGACCATTTCCTATAGTCGTTAATCCGTGGCGCTAAGCGAGGTACAGGCCGGGGTTTTGAGGGAGGCGGTGAAGCAGGCGGCCTCCTGGTACGGCGTCTATTCGCGGCTCACAGAATCGGTGCCTGAGGGCCAGGAGGAGCAATTTCGGAGCCTCCTGTGGGCATTCGGCTACCACCTCCTGAATCCTGACGATGTTGAGGCCCGAGAGCGTGAGGGCTCTGCGTTCGGACCGATGTTTGAGATCGACGGGAAGCGGCTGCCGCCACGCCTCAGCGATGTGTCCGAAGCTGACGTAACTCCCTGGTCGGACGCGTTTGACGACATTGACGATCCGCGCCTCCGTTCGCGGATGGGAGATCTGCTTTGGCAGCGGAGGCATCAGCCTCGTCCGGATGAGAAGGCCCGAGCAGCCGTCAGAGCGTTGCTCCAACTGGCAGATGAGTCCGGCTGGGAGCTGATGGACTCGACCGACGGATTGGTCCGAGCACTCGAGCTTGCGCGCTCGCTATCGGATGACGCGCTCGTCTCAGAAACCGTCGCAGCGATCGGCAAGGCGATCGCTGAAGAACTCGACTCGGAAGAAGACCGACCGGGCATCCCTTTCATCCTGATGACACGACTGGCTGAGCTACCGGTCTCAGTGAGGCCTTCCAATCTTGACGATCTCATCTCTCGTTCGGAGAGCAAGTACGGGGATGATCCACATCATGTTGAGACGGCAATGGAGTTGCGCGCTCGGATCATTCCTGCTGAGGAGCTACCAGCGCTCCGCCGCCGCCAGGTCGCGATGTGGCGGCGCGCGGCCGCACATGCCGATGGTCTCCTTCGTCTGGTGTTCCTCGAGCGTGCGCTGGATGTCGCGCGCACCAATGGCCTAAGCGAGGACGCGGCGGAGATCAGAACCGAGCTCGGGTTGATAAGCGAGGACGAGCTTGACCTGAAAGAGGTCTCGGGTGAGATCAAGATCGATAGGGAGCAGATCGAGGAATTCATTTCGAGCCTCGTCAAGTTCGATCAGTGGCAAGAGAGTCTGAGTCGGTTCGGAATACAGGGACCACCGGGCGGTGAGCCGGACGCGCTGGACCAGCAAGTCACGGAGCTGATGAAAGCTGCGCCTCTTCAGTTCCTAGTGACGAGAGCGGTTATCGATCCAGATACGAACGTCACGATCTTCCATGCGATAGATGACGAATCACATCGCAGGGCTAGCATCGCGCAGCAGCGAGCGCTGGCCGCAAGGCTTTGGAGCGTGTTCGCGACCGATGTTCTTCAGCGCTTCGAGGAGAAGTACGGGCGCCCAGATCACGGCGATCTCGCAGAGTTCTTCACCTCCTCGTTCATCGACGCCGCCTTCGCCGACCGGATCGCACGCGCGTTCGAGCTGTGGTGGGATGAGCGTCCGGACGAGTCGGCGCACATCCTCGCTCCACGTCTTGAGAGCGTGATCAGAGAGATCGCCAGGCAACTTGGCCTGCCGATCATCCGAGAGCCGATTGCCGGGAAACCGGGCGGCGTCCGCAGCCTCGGCGAAATCCTGCATGCCCT
Organism: uncultured Solirubrobacterales bacterium; assembly: GCA_963764545.1. GTDB lineage: Bacteria > Actinomycetota > Thermoleophilia > Solirubrobacterales > Solirubrobacteraceae > Palsa-465. The sequence continues at coordinate 531,348 of CAVXSX010000001.1, forward strand.
CAACGGCCGGCTGCCAGCCGGTGGCTGGCATGCCTACTTGACGAACCTGTTGAGCGATCCGCTCGGCCTCAATCTGCGAAACGTGATTGCTCACGGACTTCGTCCAGAAATCAGCGCCCAAGACGCGGCGCTACTTTTACACGCGGCATGTTTCCTTCGACTTCTGGGGGCTCCGCAACCAGAGGTGGACGAGAACCAAGGCGATCAATAAGGCGCACGATCGCACTCGCCTCCGATGCGACTTACCGCAACACGACAGCGGGGACCAGGCGATCACGCGCGCGCGGCCGTAAAAGCGCTTGGCCACGAGGGCGATCACAACCACCCGACGCCGCGAGCCTGGAAACTGCTTCGGCGACAACCCAGCCACCCGACACGTCGGCGCGTAGCCAACCCGCAAGGCCGAGTGCGAGGACCTCCACCGACCTACAGAGCTAGACGCTTTCCGAGGAATTCTTCGAAGCCGGTGGCTGGCTGTCCGGCTCGGACGCCCGCTGGCGCGCTTTTCGTGCCTCAACGAACGCCGATGCAAAGGCGCCCGCTGCTAGGGCGACTGGCAACCCGATCAAGTCGACGAGGACGACCGTGTGCTCGAAGCTGGTGGCGTGCCTTTCGCTTACGGCGAATACCGCGAAGATTTCCCCGGCTACGACGAGCGCCAAGCCGAAGGCCGGGAAGAGCCAAAGGTTGGACGCGTTCTTCTGCGATCCTGGGGGGGCGCCGCCTACCTGCACGGGCCACTTGCCAAAAGGAGTCCGGATGTTGAAGGTCCAACGAGGGGGAGGTGGCGGGGTATTCCTGGCAAGCTCTTCCGCCCTCCTAAATTCCTCCATGCTTGCGAGGTCAAGGGTGATCGCGCGGGCTACGAGTGCGGGCGCAAACGTCCCCTCAATCAGCAACGCGATGAGGAATACCGGTATCACGGTCGCCGCCATCACGTAGAAGTCGCTGTTGAACGCCGCCGCTCGCACGGCACGATGATCGCGCGGCGTTCGGACGACCCGGAGGGCGTGAGAGAGGCTTCTTGGCGAGGAGGCCGTCGCGACCGGACGACCGCTTTCACGTCGTAGATGCTGAATCGCGGACGAGCGCTGCGGCGACGGAGCGCTGGTCCGTGAGGAGCAAGCCCGGCGCCACGACGAGCCATCGGATCGTCGTCGAAGCGACCGCCACGAGCTCGGCCGTCGGATCGGAGCAAAGCGATGGTGTGCGTCGGGTAGGACTGCCACCGAGCTCCAAGTCGAGGCGCGTGCTGCTCGCTGGAGGGTGCCGCCGCCGGCTATTACGCTAGTCACCGCCGAACGGGCAGCTGATCGACTTCGCGACGACCCGATCGCGACTTAGGTTTCCCGGGCGGCGCGACAGTTGAATCGACCAAGCACGCGCGCGTAGCGCGCGTTGACGCGCGTCTGCGATACGAGGCCGTTGCGCTCGCACATTGTGAGGCTCCGCTGGTTCTCGACCGCAACGAGGCCATACGCGAAATCCGCCCGGTAGAAGCGCACCGCTTCACCAATTAGTGTGCGCATCACATAGTCAGAGAGACGGCCGTCGTCAGCGATAGTTGCCGCTGTCAGCGACTCGCTTGTCGCAAGAACCACAAGCTCCGCCGCCTCCAGTTCTCCTGGGTCCTCCGCGATGATTAGCGTGCCTCGGCGGTAGGCCGCGACCGCGAGAAGCTCAGCATCCATGCCGAATACCAGCCCCTGAGTCTCGCCGGCCTCCCACCGCTGGAAAAGCTCGGTCCTGATGAACGACTCCGCTTCGTCTTGGAACCATCGACCGCGCGAACACTGAAAGTTCGCGAGCGCTTCGCTGTCCACCTCTTCAATCGGTCGCACAAAAGGCGGCTCTGAAAGCTCGGGCCTACTCCTCAGGGTCAATTGCGACCGGTCCGCTCACCCGGACCGCCGGTCGGCGTTGAACAGCGCGTCGAAGCCAATCGCGCTCGCCCCTACTTGCGATCCGGTGCTCGCCGTTCGTGTACGGCGAGAGCCCACTATCGCCCGCGCCCATCGCTCCAACCGTCAGCAGAGCCGCCGCGGGGGCGTATAACCAGGCTTCCCCGCCGTCAGGGAGCTCCTCACGCACAACACTCACTGCCTCGCCAAGCTGGGCGAGGCCCTCGCGATCGAGTTCACGACGCGAGACGCTTTGTGAATTTCCGCCAGCGCTAACAATTTCGGCCCACTCCGGATCTAGATGCTCGATTACGCCGGTGAACGCGACGACCTCGAACGCCTGGTCAGCGAATGCTTCCTTCCGTGCAACCTGTGCATCGCGACCGAGTTGGCGAATCGCGTCGGCTAGATGGTCCTCGTGTTCACGTTCGAGGTGGAGCCAGGCTTCGCTGTGGATTAGCCATTCGCGAGCAATGGCCTCTCGATCTACACCCTCCCATCCCAGACCGCGGCGTAGATCGACGTAACGCCGCAAACGGTCGGACCACTCGTCGTCCGGCCCGTGCCCGTCCAAGTACGCCACCAATCGCTCGCCGGCTCTCCGTACCGCGTCGCGAATCGCTAGACCCGACGGAGACTGCTCAAGTTCTCCCGCACGCGCGGCGAGTCGTCCCGCCAATTGATTTTGACGTCGGCGAGACGCTCGCGCGGCGTCGACGTTGAGCGCGCTGTACAGATGGATTCGAACCGCCGCGCGCCCAAGTTCAGGTCGGAGCGGAATCGACCAGCCTCGCGACGCTAGTCCCTGACGCTGAAGCCGGTAGAACGGAGCCTCAGTAGTCGGGACGCCGAGGCGTAAGGCGCGCAGGACATCTCGGCGGCTAACAACAGGCTCCTCAACGATCTGCACACCTAAGATTTTAACGTGAACGGGGCCCCCGACGACGTCGCACGTCCGTGTAGGATGCGACCGAGCTCGCCCGGCTCTCCACGATTGGGTTCCCCGTACTTGGGACTTCGGCCCTTATGATCAGATCAGGGATAGCTCACTACGCGGCCGGCGATAGCGGCCGTGCTCGAGGTCGGTGGGCCACTCGGCTTCGAAGGGCGCCGACCATACCGGTGTGTCGAGCTGCTGCTCTGCCTCCTTGGCGTCCACTTCGGCGCGATCGCTCTTGTGGATCCGCTCGTGCGGGACGTAGGGCCGGCGCCGGAAGACCTCTTGATCGTCCAAGTCATCAGCTTTCATCGGCGAGAACACAGGCGTGCGCTTAGGCGATAACGGGGCGGCCCAGAGGTACCAACCCGAAGGTCGCTATTCGGTGAATGGGATCGGCGGCCGGCGCGACGGCTGAACGAGCCTCTCGTCGCCAAAGGCATCGCCGGGTGTGAGCGGGTAAACGGGCGAAAGCAGTCGTGAGCACTGCCGACGGCGTGACCGCAGGAATCGAGGGCGGTGGGGTTCACGCGAGAAGAGCCGCCCGCTCATGTCGCTTCATAAGACCTACGCCGGGCGCCGGCTTGATCCGTCAGCCGAACTCAACTGCCGGGAGGTCCGGCACGTTCGCGCCGAATTCCCCGCAGCGCCCGAGCGCATCGAGGCGGCACCCGGCGCGGCAAGGTTCGCCGCGGTCTCGCCGTGATGTACGCCATCGCCCCAGGGTTGGCAGGTACGGTAAGGCGATCGCGGGAGCCCGTGACAGACTGGGTTGATGGCTTCCGCACTCGTCAATGCTGTATGTAATCAGTACCTCTCCTCCCGCGATTTCAACGGGCTACTCATGACGAACGGCGACGTCGGGCATCGTGATGAGGCGATCGCCGGTGTACGGGCGGGCCTCCTGCAAGTTGTCTCCGAGGAGGACTTCCCTAATCCCCACATTCGTCCGTGGCCGTCGAGGCGCACGATTGATTCCCAGATTGCGTCGCTGGAACGGCTCGGCACTGACCGCTGCGGACTGTGTTTGTATCCGACCCCGGCGGCGCTCGCTGAGCGGGTTCAAGGTACGTATCCCGAGGAGCCCTACCGGCAGGCCATGGCGGCCGGTCGTGGCGCGCTTGAGCTGGCTTACTTCGATTTTGCGGTGCTTGAGCCGTACGCGAACGATCCCCGCTTTACGTTCGAGTTCTCGGACTTCGGCGCCAAAACGATCGTCAGCGATGCAACCTACGAGGACGAGAACGAACATGAGCACGACAAGATCATCATGGGCCATATCGGGTTCGCCTACGACCTCACCGACTTCGATCGTGAGGATTCCGATTCGCCGATACGGCGTCGTATCGCCGCTTTCTACGGCGACCTCGCCAAACTTAGCGCGCGGCACCAACAACGATGGCGGACCTACCAGCTCGAGGATGAGACCGGTCTTCACCCTCACCCGGTTTGGATCGGGCGGCAGATGGGGCACTGGGACGCGGGGATCGGTCCCTTTGATCTCCTCTTTCGACAACTCCTAGCGCTCAATGAGCTGTGGCACCGAGCGTTCGGCGAGGACCTTTTCCGCAACGTCGAGCGGCCGTCGGGCTTTGGCTGGTTGCTGCGGCCCACTCAGCGTGATTGGGACAGCTTCGTCCTGGAGCTCGACAAGCTACTTTCAGACAACCTGCGTCACGAGGCACTTGATGCCGCCGGCGCGCCCCGATTCGACGACAACGGCCAGCAGTTCGGGACGCTGAGTCGCCTCCAACGCCTCATGATCGAACGCAAAATCAATGAGGCAGCTGCGGCGAAGATCATGGGCCCTCTCCGCCAGGTACGTCAGGCGCGTCAGCGCCCGGCCCATGCTCTGCGTACCAATCTCACAGACCAAACCTTCGTGTATAAGCAGGTAGTTCTTCTCGAAGAAATCAACGGGAGCCTCACGGGTCTGCGCTATTTCATCCTCGGCCATCCAGCGAATCGTGACTGGGAAGAACCGGAGGAACTCGGAGAGGACGCCCAGCTGTACCGGATGTAGCCCACATGACTGCTTAACGGTGCAGCGGGTCGGCCCCGGCGACGGTCAGCGCGGCGATCGAGGACGCTTACGCTCAGGCCGAGGAGGTCTCAGATGCGTGGATTGATGAGCTGCGGCGCACGCCGCCGGCCGATGCGGAGTATGGCTTAGTGCGTTGCGGCGACCGCGATTGTTCCTAGCCCGATCAGGGCGACGACAATCGTCAGCACCAATAACCATTTGGTGTAGCGCGTCACGCTCAGCTGCAGGGCGACCAACATTTCTTCCCGCTGCGAGCTCGATTGTGCCAGCCGCTCAAGGCTCCCCTGGAGATCCACAAGCTGCTGTTGACGCTCGTCGGTCACGATCATCCGTCTCGCGAGCGAGTCGCCGAGTTCGTTGAGGATCTTTCCTGCCTCAGCCCATTGACGGCTGCGCTGCCTCTTCGCACTCAATAAGAACAGGAGGACTGGAAGTTGGATCCCATTCGGTACTTCCACGTCGGCGAGACGCTGCTTGACGTCTCGCTCCCTAAGCCAGGTCGCGAGGATGATCACCCAGCCCACGGCTTCGATCAGCCGGTCGACCGGTTCGGCTCCGCGTTCCCACCATTCGGCCATTGCCCCGGTTGTAGACATCGCACCGGACACGACGCAAGTTCGATTGCATCGGGCGCGCGATAGCGCGCGAAATGGTTCGTGACCTCCGAGGCTTTGACGTCTTGCTCGTCCTGCCGCTTGGGTCCCGGCTCGGTGTCCGGTTCGAGCCCTACCGTCACCTCCATGGTGTGGAATGTAATCGCCGCGGTGGCCTCTGTCGTTGCCGTCTTCGCCGCACTCGCGACGGTCCGGCTGACCATCAACTACCGTCGAGAGGAGCGGCTGCGTCATCTAGCGGAAGCGCTCACGTTTGTTGTTACAACAGCGGAAGACCATCCCGGGCACAACGGTCCTGCCGCCGAAGTTGCGATTGCGGATGCATGCCTCGAAGACGCTCTCCGCCGATTGGACCGCGTTGTCGCGCTTTCTCTGCTCGGCTTGAGCGCCCAGATCAGCGAACCGGTTCTCGAGCTGATGGACCCGTCTATGCGCCGCGATCCACGCGCGGCCTTCATGTACGGCTCCCAGGCGTTTCAGCAGCTACTCGAAGAGCACCGGCCGCGGAAGCCGCTGCGGACGCGCTGGCGTGACCGAAGGCTACGTCGGAAAGCCGGACCGAGAAGGAACAAAGTCGACGGGCACGCGGACCACTGACATTCGCGCGCTCGAACTGCCCCCAGCATCTGGTCGGAACCGGGTAGCGACCGCCGATCGCTTGTCAAGGCCGGTCGAGAATTGACCCCGTAGCGCCGGTCGAGAATTGACCCCCCTCTGAGGTTGCGCCGGTCGAGAAGTGGGCCGGTTGGGGGCTGAGCCGGCCGGCGTTTTGTGGAGCGAGCCGTAGGCGAGCGGAGCGAAATGCCGGCGGGCGCGCCGTTAGGCGGTGTCGCGGGGTCGGGTAGGTCGGGGGCCGAGGTCTCGGTCTTTGAGGCGGTAGCTGTCGCCTTTGAGCGAGAGGATCTCGGCGTGGTGGATGAGCCGGTCGACCATCGCGGTTGCGGCCATGTCGTCGCCGAAGATCTCGCCCCAGGCGCTGAACGGCTTGTTGGACGTGACGATCATTGATGCGCGTTCGTAGCGGCGGGAGACGAGCATGAACATCAGGCTCGCGGCCTGGGGGTCGAACGGTATGTAGCCGACCTCGTCGCAGATCAGCAGGGGGATCCGCTCGAGGCGGTCGAGCTCTTGGTCGAGCTTGTCCTGGCGTTGCGCGTCGGCGAGTAGCGCGACCCATTCGGTTGCGGTGCGGAACAGGACGCGCTGTCCGGCGAGGCATGCGCGGACCCCGAGCGCGATCGAGATGTGTGTCTTGCCGGTCCCGGGCGGCCCGAGGAGGATCACGTTCTGCTTGGCGTGCAGGAAGTCGAGCTGCCCGAGGTGCTCGATCACCTGCTTCTTCACCGACCGCTGGAAGGTGAAGTCGAACTCCTCCAGGGTTTTGTGCGCTGGGAACCGGGCAGCGCGGATCCGCAGCCGGCCGCCGGAGGACTCGCGTGAGGAGAGCTCGGTGGAGAGCAGCGCTTCGGCGAACCGCTCATAGCTCCACTCCTCCTTGCGGGCGCGGTCGGCGAGCGCGTCGACCGAGCGAGCCGCGGCCGGGGCCTTCATCGCCCGGAACAGGTGCGCGAGCTCCGTGTGCTTGGTCATGCGATCAGCTGGTCATAGACCGACAACGGCCGCCGCTCCACGAACACCTCATCCCGCGGTTGCCCGTGGCGGGCGCGCAGCGCCCGGGCGTGCTCTAGCGTGGTCACGGTCCGGTGTTTGGCGAACGATCGCTCGTGCCGGCAGGCGAGCTCGCCGGAGTCCAACGCAACCGCCACGAGCTCCCGCTGGGTGACGCGCACCTCGACGCGACGGCCGACGAGACCCGGGTTCAGCGAGTAGTCGACGGTGTCGAAGGTGACGTGCGGGTCGGGCGGCACCCGGAGCACCCAGCGACGGTCGAGGTCCGGCGCGCGGACTGGCAGTGCGCGCATCACTTCCCGCTCCTCGATCAGCCGGTCGACCGGGCGGGCCCGCAGCGTCTTGTGCGTCCGCGCGTTCGCCTTCAGAAACCAGTCGTCGAGCTGGAGCTGGAAGTCAAGATGGTTCGCGAACCGCCGACCGGGCTCGAAGTTGGTCTCCATGTATCCCTGCAACCGCTCCACGCACCCCTTCGCCTGCGGGTCAGCCGGCTCGCAGAACAGCCAGCCGACCGGCAGCTGACCGCAGAACGCCGCATAGGCGTCGGTCGGACGGCCACCGCGGGCATGCAGGCAGCCCTCGCGGTCCCACACCAACAGCTCGGGCAGCCCGCCCAGCGACCACAGGCAGCGGGTCATGCCCCACAGCACGTCCGGCGCCTCCTTGCTGAAGATCAACGCGCCCGCGCCAGCGCGCGAATAGCCAAGGCACGCGACCACGACCCAGGCGCGGCGGTCCTGGCCGTGACCGACCGCGACCGGGCGGCTGGGCTCCCACAGATCCCACTGGCAGATCTCACCCGGCCGATAGACCGTCCGCTGATGCGTCCGCGGCCGCAGGAAGATCGGCCGGACCTCGCGCAGATAATCGTCGACGATCGTCTTGCCGCCATCGAACCCGAGCGGCTCGATCAACTCGCGGACCCTGACCCCAGGAAGCTTCGGATCGTCCTTCAGCAGCCGGTGGATCTCATCCTTGAACGGCTCGAGCATCGACGGCCGCACCGGCACGCTGAACACCGGCGGCGCATCCGACCGCAACGCCGCACGCACCGTGTTCCGCGACAACCCCGTCCGCCGAACCAGCTCCTTGATCGGCACGCCGCGAACGAAATGCTCCCGACGAAGTTCGGCCCAACGCTCCACGTCCAGCACGCCTCCTCCTGGCACTCGATCACGATGACCGAGCCAGGCTCACCCAGACCCCGGACGCCTCCGCCCACCGTCACCACGGGGTCAAATCTCAACCGGCGAAGGGGGGTCAGTTTTCCACCGGCGCCGACATCGCTTGTGAAAGTAGACGCGCAGACGCCGGCTGCGCCAATGCGCACCACGATCGCTTCGTTCTCATGCCGCCGTGCCTCGAACGAGCGGTTTGGCGACGGAGCGCAACCTCGTTGAACGACACGGTGCTAGCCGGGCACGAGACGTACCCCATTGAGGCAATCAAGGTCGCCGAGTCGCCGGTCTCCGAGCAGCGTCCCGTTGGTGCGAACGGCGACGGTAGCGCGGGGCGAGAAGTACCGAGGACCAGGCATCGGGCAGCGGCCCCCGGTCGACAGCAAGGAAGAGCAACGTCCTCTCTCCGAGGACGGGGCCGCGAGGCTCGTCCGGCTCGTTAGTCGGCGGCGCTTAGCGCAGTGCGCGAGGAGCATCGGCGGTTCAAACGTCGCCTGCCGCGGGCGTACTCCCGATTTGACGACGGCCATCCAGGCCGTCGCCAAATCGGGAGTGGAGGCTGGGCGGATGGGGGCCGTCGCTCGAATAACCGACATCCCTTTCTGGAAGGCTGCCCCGCCGGCTGCCGAAGCTCCACGGCTGTCCCCCAGGGTCGACGGGGAGCGGAGCAGACGGCGGGTGCGTTTCCGGAGGCTTCCAGAACGCTTCCATAGAGGCGGCAACGGCTACCGGGACCACGGCGACGTCTTAGAAAAGTGCCTCTTAGCAGACAGTTCGTGAGTGGAGCCAACGGGATTCGAACCCGTGACCTCCTGCTTGCAAAGCAGCGGATGGCGGTCTAACTAGCGGATTTTGGGGCCGTCCGCAGGCCAAAAGCCCAATACCTGCGGGGTTTGGCGACCAGTTTGATGACCAATCTGATGACCAAAAGAATCTGATGACCAGTTGATGACCAATCCGGTCGGGGCGCTAGTCTTGGCGTGTGCCGCAGGGATCCAGCCAACAAGCGAACCTCGTGGTGCTCGCGCGCGCCGGGGCTGGCGGGAAGGCCTATTGGGACGCGCGGTGGCGCTACCGGACCAGCGAGACGGAGCCTTGGAAACTGATCCAACGCCGTCTCGGTCTTGCTTGGCAGGAGCCGGACGAGTCCGGCGGGTGGCGCAAACGACGCGGACGCTGTCCGGAAGGTTGGCTCGACGAGCGCGCGGCGAACGTCGCCGCCGTCGCAGCGATGGATGCTCACGCCCGCTATTTGGCTGCCGCTGAACGACAGCAAGCCCAAGCCGCGGAAGCGCTTTCCACGGTCCGGGAGCTCGCAAAGCAATGGCTCGAATGGCTTACCGAGGTCCGCGGCGCCAAACCCTCGACGATCGCCGACTACGGCTTCCTGCTCCGCGAGGCGAACCAGCCGCACCGCCGCGGCCGCGGCGTAAGCCCGGGACGGATCATGGCCGCCTTCGGGGATCGCAACGCCAAGGAGGTCACCACCAGGGAGGTCAGCAACTTCTTGCGGTCGCTCGATCGCGCAGGCCTGACTCCGCGTAACGTCAACAAGCACCGCCAGATCCTCTCGGCGATGTTCGCGTACGGCTGCCGCGACGACAGCTTCGACCTTCCGCGAAACCCAGTCGACGGAACCGACAAGCGTCGCGAAAACCCACCGCCCGCCCTGGACTACTACGAGATCGAGGAAGTTGAGGCGCTCGCGAGATGCTGCGAGCGTGGAGAGCATCGAACCCCACGTCCCGGGTGCGTCGAGCGCTCTGAGGCGGCAGCACGGCAAGCCGAGGATCGACAGGACGCCGACGCCTTCCGCCTGCTGTTCTACACCGGGCTTCGGCTTGGCGAGGTGCTCACCCTGCGATGGGACGATGTGAACCTGAGCGACCGGCTACTACTTGTCCGCCGAGGCCTCTCCGCTGGCGAGGAGACCCTCCCCAAGGGACGCCGCTACCGCTTCGTGCCCCTCTCCTCCCCCGCCGTATCCGCACTGGCTCGCCTGGCAAACCGCGCCGACTTCCTAGGCCCGGACGACTACGTGCTCGCCAACCGACTCGGTCGCCGCCTCGATCCGTCCGCGCTGCGGCGGCGATACAAGCGCGCCTGCGCCGCCGCCGGACTTCGGCCAGTCCGCTTGCACGGCCTGCGACACGCCGCCGGCAGCTTGGTCGCCAGGACATCGGACGCGGTCTTCGTCCGCGACTTCCTTGGGCACTCAAAGCTCGCCACCACCGATCGCTACCTGAGCGCGAAGCTCCGCCCCGAGGAGCTTGAGCGGCTAGATCGTGCCTTCACGTCCGCTTCTGCGCGAGCAGCAGAGGCTCACGAACGCCTCCCATCTGACTAGCCCGCCCTCCGCGGCCCCTCGAGATGGCGGCATCCGGCGGTGCCGCGGGTCCCGTCTGTCACACGGGCTCGGCTGCAGCGAGTATTTATGTGATGGCCGAGAACGGGGATGAGGATCTTCTGCGGCGGCACGCGGCGGGGGATCCGGATGCGTTTGTCGCGTATTACCGGCGGAACCTCCCGCGCGTGCTTTCGTTCTTCCTGCGCCGGACTGGGGATTCTGAGTTGACCGCGGATCTGACGGCGGAGGTGTTCGCCGCGGCGCTGATCGCCGCACCGCGCTTCCGACCGGGCGAGACCCCGGCGATCTCGTGGCTTTACGGCATCGCTGCGCACAAGCTCAGCGACAGCAGGCGCCGCGGCCGCGTCGAGGATCACGCCCGTCGGCGCCTTGCCATGGAGCCGCTCGTGATCGACGATCTCGAGCTCGAACGCGTCGAGGAGATCGCCAGCCGCGCCAACCCCGAGCTCGACTCCGCGATCTCCCGGCTTCCCGACGAGCAACGCACCGCGCTGCTCGCACGTGTCGTGGACGAGCGCGCCTACCCGGAGATCGCGGCCGAGATGAACTGCTCGGAGCTACTCGTCAGACAACGCGTCAGCCGCGGACTGAAGCACCTCCGCTCACAGATCAAGGAGTCCCCATGACCAGGTTCTTTGACGACCTCGAAGCCCAGCTCCACACGGCTGCGCGCGCACAGATCGCTGTGAGTAGCGCCAGCCGGCCGAGGACCCGATCCCGAGCGGGCTCGAGCGTTCGGCACATCCCTGTGGTGCTCGCAGTCGGCACGAGCATCCTCATCGCCGCGCTTGCGCTGGTTCTCATCCGACACAACCAGCCTCCCACGCCGACCCCGCCGCCAGGCGGGCCGGCCGCGTCCGGGCCACCCGCCTTTCCGACCCTTTCCCCCAGGCAGCGCAAACAGATCGACTACGTGATGCAGGCCGACGGCACGACAGCCCGTCGCGGGGGGGTCTGTGCTCCGCTTCCGCGCGGGATTGGCGATCCCGGCCGCACGCCCACCCTCAGTCAGAGGTCTCCAAGCGCGATGACGCTGGCGATCCTCGGCACCCTGCGCCGCCCCCAAACATCAGCCGACCACCTTCCGCCTCGCGAGATCTGGAACGGGCCGCACAGCAAACCACGCACCTACCCGTACGGAACCTACCCTCCGGTGCAAGGGATCTACGCCCGCTACATCCGCTACGCCAGACATCGCGACGGCGCGAACTACTACCTCGTCCCGGCCGAGAACGTCAACTGGCGGACACCGGTGCCCGAACGCTGCTACCAGGAGCAGGTCACCGCTCTGCGCCAGGAACTCCCTCAGATCCCGCGCAACCTCAGACCGGGCATCTTTGCCCTCCAGGCCACCTACCTCGCCTACGAGCGCCGCAGCACCGAGCCCTATCCGGGGGTCTGCCTCTCGGCGCTCAACAGCACCGGCAACGGCGACGGGGCCAGCTGCTACGCGCTCAGCGACATCGAAGCCGGCCACACCCTGTCAACCGGCGCCCCCGGCGGCGTGCCCGTCGTCTACGGCCTCGCCCCCGACGGCGTGCGCAGCGTGACCTTCTACTACCGGGGCCGATACCCCGGCCAACCGCTCACCGCGCTCGTGATCAGCAACATGTACATCCTGCACGACCCCCGAGACCGCCTGCCCAGCAACGGCTTCCCGACGAAGCTCGTCTGGCGCGCCACGAACGGCCAGGTGATCAAGACGATTACCTGGCGATGAGCCTCGGCGGCCGCGACGCCGACCACCACGACAACGTGGCGGATCGCCGCGGCTGGGGGCGCCGAATACAGCGTGCCCAGTCTCCGCGCGAAGCGCGTCGCTCGCCGCCGGCGACGAGATGCCCGCGCGATACCGCAAGCAAGGCGCGGCGGCCCAGCATGTCGACGATCACCAGCTGGTGCTCCAGCTCTGAAGCGGCACCGCGGGCGGGGATCGAAATCTCTCCGTTCGCGGTAGATCCGGATCGGTTCCTGCGATCATCGGCGCATGACGCGTAGGTTGGTTGGGGGACTTGTGACCAAGCGTCTGGTGATCCGGCCGTGGCAGCTGGATGAAGCCGACCGGATGTATGACCTCTATCGTCGCGACAGTGTTGTCCGGTGGTTGGGCGCACCGCCGATGTCCAGCCCCGATGAAGCCGTCGCTATGATCCGGCGCAACCAGGAGCGCCTGGCCGCGGATCCGCAGTACGGCAGCTGGGCGATCGTTCGGCGCGACGTGCAGACGCCGGTCGGAAGCATCATCCTGAAGCCGCTCCCGAACGGCGACGGTGAGGTCGAGATCGGCTGGCAAGTACATCCGGACAGTCAGGGTCGGGGCTACGCGACCGAGGCTGCGCGAGGCGTGCTTGACGTAGCCCTGCAGAGCGACCTCGCCGAGGTGTGGGCGGTGACGATGCTCGACAACACGCCGTCGGTGCGTGTCTGCGAGCGGATAGGGATGCGCCTCTTGGGGATCACCGAGCGGTGGTACGACCACCCGAGCATGATGTTTTGGATCGGAGCCGAAGCCGAACAGCGACCGTCGCTTGCCGCCGATCGTCCGGTCGCTCCGTGAGCCGCGCGAGGGCCCGTCCAATCGGTGAGACCGGGGTGGACGAACGCGAGCACTCTCTGGCCGGCGGCACAGGCCAGCTTCCGCTTTCTCACACGGGCACCCAGCGCGTGGCTAGCAAGACGCCCGTGGGAAAGCACAGGCAGGGAGCGAGATGACGAGCCGAGTTCGCTCTGCTCGTCGCCATGAGCGCGCGTCTATGTGCGCCTGCTCCGTCGCCGAAGCGATTGCGCCCCCATTCGGTCGCTCACGGAAAAAGCAGACGTTCGTCCGCGTCATCCCGCCGTACGAGCGCTAGGCAGTGCGTGCTGGCGGCGGCGCGTTCATCGGATAAGCCGGGAGAGCCGCTGGCCGATCAGATCCGCTCGCCGCTGCCTGATCCGCATTATGAGGCTAGGCCTCGGAGACGGCGCGCGTCGGGGGGGCGCTCCGACCAGATATGCCATATTTGTTGGCGCGAGAAATGCCAGGAAGAAATATGCCATATCCCCCGTTTCATCCGGAATCTAAGGTGGCGCCAACCGAAATGACGGCTCCGGCGTTTCGGAGCGATTTCCTGGGCGAAAGCGATTATGTAGAGCTCAAGGCAGGGATCGGTCATCAGCCGCTTCAGGAAGCTGTCGTTGCGTTTTCAAACACCGACGGGGGCGTAATCCTGATTGGCGTGCGGAACGACGGTTCAATCGATGGCCGCGAGCTCAGCCAAGCCAACCTCGATGCGATTACCCAGGCTCTGCGCGACGTGAGAGATCCCGGCCGATACTCGCTTCGCGAAGTCTCGGTCGACGGCAAGCCAATAATCGCGTTGTCCATAGCCCGTCGAATCAATGGGTTCGCGCAGACCTCAAATGGGCGGATTCTCGTCCGACGCGGGACTTTCAAAGTCCCGCTATTTGGCGATGAACTGCGCCGCCTTCTCAATGAAAGGTCGCTTCAGCGCTTCGAGGAAACGGAGTCTGGGATCGCACTTAAGGATGCTTCCCGGAAGCGGCTAAACGAGCTCTCCGAGATTTTTGGCTGGACCGGCTCCGAACGCCGGCATCGCCTCCGCGAGCGCGGCTTGCTCGTCCCCGATCAGGACACCCTGACGATCGCCGGTGCGTTGTACGCCCTGGACGACCCCTCATCGATGCTTGGCAAGACTTTCATTGAGATCTTGCGCTTCCCGGCGGCGACCGGAGAAGACTACGACCGACGGATCGAGATCAGGGGGCCTCTTCAACACCAGGTACGCAGCGCGACGGAAACCGTCGCTGGCGAGCTTGGTCACGAGTTAGTGGTCCTAGGTCTTCAGCGGCACGAGATCCCTCGTCTCCCGCTCGTGGTTCTTCGAGAGGCGATCGCCAACGCCGTCGCCCATCGGTCATACGAAATGAACGGGACCGCGGTCCGAATTGAACTCCGACCTGACGAGGTTCGAATCACGTCGCCCGGAGGCTTTCCCGAGCCCGTGACGGAGGAGAACCTGCGAGACGCCCAGGCTGCTAGGAACCTGAACGTAATCCGCGTTCTTCGTCAGGCTGGCCTTGCAGAGGACGCAGGTCGGGGAATCACGGTCATGGTCGACTCGATGCGGAGCGAGCTGTTGGATGCTCCTCGCTTTCGCGACTCTGGGCACTCGGTTGAAGTCACTCTCCCGGCTCGCTCGCCAGTGACTCCGCAAGAACGAGCATGGATTCGAGAGGTGGAGGCTCGTGGTCTGATCGAGCCGACCGATAGGCTGGCACTTGTTCACGCGGCAAGAGGCGAAACGCTCACTAACGCGCGGGTGCGTGAGCTGCTCGCCGTCGACAGCTCCCAGGCACGAGCGTCTCTTCACCGCCTGCGGAACGCGGGCTTTCTGCGCCAACATGGGACGCGAGGCGGCGCCAGTTACACGCTTGCTGACTCGATCTCGGCCCCTGCCGGCCTTCGTCTGACACGAGACCAGCTTGCCCAAGTCGTGCTCGAAGCAGCTCGGGATGCAGCGGTCACTAATTCGAGCGTACGTCAGCGGACGGGTCTCGATCGGACGGAGGCGCTTCGGCTTCTCGAGGATCTTGTGGAAAGCGGCCACTTACGGAGGGTTGGAGAACGGCGAGGAACACGGTACGTCCTAGCCGCCTAGCAATCGGTCGGCACCGACAGTGGACTGATACCGATCCGGTTCGTATCTTGGCGCTCAATGTTGCGCCGCGTCGGAGGTCAACTATTACGATTGGCCGCTTGTCAGCCATCCGATCGCGCTTCTCGTGGGCGTTCTCGGGATCCCATCGGCGACCACCCGCAGCGCGATTATTGTGCTGCTCATGCGCATACGTTCGCACTGGAGGTCACATCGGGTGCGCCGCAAATCTACGTGGCGGGCGATCCCGTTCATCAGAGGGGTCGTCCTCGGAGCGCTTCTCCTCTGGCGACGATCCAGCACTCACGACGGCGCCGGCGCAAGCTTGCGCAATGCCAAGTTTCCAATCACCCGGATGAGGTGGACGTCACGGTCGCATTCGCGGCTCCCGCTCGTGAAACGCAGCCTCGTGTCGTTGAGATCAACGTCTGCTCGTCAGCCTGGGATCCTGATGCGCTGGAGGTGGATCAGCTCGGAGATTCCGAGGCGGTCAGACACTGTTTCGATGACGCGGGCGACGTGTTGGTCGTCGGTCATGTAGAGCACGCCGCGGATGTTCGGCTGGGCTGCGTAGCCGCTCATGATGGCGCTGAGCCGTTCGGCGCGTGGGGCAGGAGAGCTCGAGCTCGATCGGGACCGGCCGGCCGAGGTGATGAGAAGAAGGTCTGGGTAATGCAGGCCGGTCGAGCAGAGGGAGTTCGGTCCCGCCCGGGCGCACACCGAAGCACTGAGCCGCTTGGTTGGGTTTCGCCTGGTGTGGCCGTCGGTGGCTCGGCCTCGAGCTCGGCCGCGTTTGGTCTGCGTGTCGTGTGCTCGCATCTCGCGCTCGGATCAGGACCTGCTCGACCGGGCCGAAGTTCCCGCCTTTCGTGGCCGCGAGCCAGAGCCACGCCGGCCCGACGTCGTGGCGATAGCGACCCGGATCGAGCCGGGGCGGCGCGAGTTCGCTCGCGATCGCGGCGAGACCGGCGGATGTGATCTGGTAGCAGCCAGGCGTCGGCGGCCAGCATCCGCGTCCGTCTGATCAGGCCGGCAAGCTGGAGTCGGGCGAGACGCTGTCTCGCCGCGTCCGCGTCGGTTCCGAGCAGCGTGCCACCTGCTCGGCGAGGACCAAGTGATGGGCGGCAGCGAATGCGAGTACGTCACGGTCCGCATCGCGCATCGACCGAAACGCTATCGCCCGGCCAGCGATCCATGGTCATGGCGGAGACGGCATCTTGTGCATGCGGAGCCGGCTGGGCCGCGCTTCACCCAGCCGCCGAGCGCGTGACTTAGGCGATCCCGATTGGCTCGCTTGCGGATCCGCGGACGCCCGCCGAGTCGCGAGCGGTCGAAGCGGCAGGTGATCAGTTCGGTCGCCGCGGCCAGCGACGTCGGATTGGCTCCTCCCGGGCCGGCCAGGCGGGTTCGCCGGCTGGTCGCGGTCACGGCTGATGGCTCGGCGGCGGGGCCGGGGCTTGGTTCTGGTGCGTCGGTCCAGTCCTCGTCGTCCTGTCGATTTCGTCGTCGGCGTTGGTGCGGTAGCGGTCGAGTTGCTCGGGGGTGGTGAGGGGTCCTTCGGCGTTGGCGGCGATCGTGTCGAGGTTCTCGAGGAGCCGGTCGAAGAGCCCGCCGTCGGTGGTTCGGTGGAGTTCGAGGAGGGGTGGTGGCTGGTCGTTGCTCGTAGTCGAGGATGAGGGCGAGCAGCATCGCGTCGCCGGCGCGCAGGAGCGAGTGCTCGAGGTATTCGACGAAGCGGATCTCGACGTGCTCGTGGCCGAGGAGCGGTTCGACGCGGCGGATCGGACGGTTGGTGAGGATGCGGATCTGGCGGCCGGCGGCGGCGTGCTCGGCGAGCGCGCGCGTGAGCTCGGCGGTGAGCTGGATCCCGCGGAAGTTCTCGAGCAAGTCGATCGGCCCGTCGGTTTGCGAGAGGAACGCGATCGGGTCAGGCGCGGCGTCGTCGGTGGCGTGGGCCCAGGTCCCCGTCACCTCGCTGCCGGCGGCCAGGTCTCGGCTCGCTTGGATCGGACCCGGCGGCTGGTGGGGGTGCGTGGTCGGGCCAGAGCTCGTGTTCGGTGAGGTCGAGCGCGCGGGCGATGGTCGCGCGGTGCCGGGGGTAGGGGGTCGTGGTCCCGGCGACCCAGCGCTGCACGGTCTTGGGGTCGACTCGGACGATCTCCGCGAACTCCTCGGGGGTCAGCCCGGCTCGCCGCAGCGCGTTTTTGAGGTTCGTGTCCGCCATTTCTCCGCGCTCGACCGCGTCGCCGGTGAAAGCCGCGTGTGCAGGGGTTTCGCAGTGTATGGTGGTGAAGTTGTCCGAAGATGTCCGAAGTTGTCCGAGGACGTCTTTGAAGATGTCCCGAGATGCGGTTGCGCTGTCCGGGCTGGTGGCGCATGGTGCTCGCCATGGCGCTCACCGCCCCACAGATCAACGACATCGCGGCGCTGCCCGCGCCACGTCGAGGGCTGACTCGCGATGAGGTGATGACCGCCTCGGAGGTCGGCGAGCTGCTGCACCTGCCGGTCTCGACGGTCTACTACCTGGCTCGTCGGGGGGAGATCCCGGCGTGCCGGCTGGGGCGGGCGTGGCGGTTTCGTCCGCCCGCGGATCGAGGAGCTTCTGGGCTCGTAATCGGCCGAGGCCAGGCGCGATGATGTCCACTGTGCCGGATTGGGGTCCATCGCAGCCGCCGCCCCGACGGCGGGTGCTCGATGACAGCGGTACGTGTGGGTGGTCATCGCCTGTCGTGGTCCGTCTGGACTGTGACCGCGCTCGGAGACGCAGCATCTGAGACCGCGGTCGAGATCGGCGCCGGTGTGTCGTCGTGCTCGCGGGCATTGTCCTGTTCTGGCTGCCCTCCCGCCGGCGTGCGGCGCTGGCTGGCTCGCGCCGTTTCGCGGCCGACCGGGCGCCCGAGCTGCCGGCCGATCCGTTCGAGCGGGTGCGCGCCGCGGCGGCCCGGGCGGGCGGCGGGGTGTATCTCGGACGGTCTCGCGGGGAGAGTCGAGGTTCGCGCGGGCGGAGCGGGCGGTGCTGTTGCTGGGGCCGCCGCGGTCGGGCAAGACGAGCGGGGTGATCATCCCGGCCGTGCTCGTCGCACCAGGGGCCGGTGGTCTCGACCTCGACCAAGCCGGACGTGTGGCGGGCGACCCGCGGGGTCCGCTCGGGTGACGGCCGGGTGTGGGTGTTTGACCCGACCGGAGCCGGCGCTCCGGCGGCGGGGACGGGCCTGGGGAGGAGCTGCGCTGGTCGCCGGTCACCTCCTCTGGCTCGTGGGACGGGGCGCTGTTGATCGCGCGGGCGATGACCGCGAACATCGGCGTGGGGACGACGGATCGCTCGCACTGGGCGCTCCGCGCGCAGGCGCTGCTCGCGCCGATGCTCCACGCCGCCGCCGTCCACGGCCGCGACATGGAGACGGTCGTCGACTGGGTGATGCGCCACGAGCTCGACGAGCCCGGGATCCTGTTGGAGGATGAGCGCTGCTCCCGGCTGGCGTTCGGGAATCTGCTCGGCCTGTTGCACACCGAGGATCGGGAGCGCTCCTCGATCTTCTCCGCCGCCGCCGACGCGCTGCAGGCCTACTCCAGCGAGCACGCCCTCGCCGCCGCCCGGGACCCGAACTTCGACGCCGCCCGGTTCGTGCGCTCCGCCGGCACCGTCTACATCCACGCGCCCGCGGAGGCGCAGGCCGCCGCCGCACCGATCGTGTGCGGGCTGCTGGCGGAGATCCGCCGCGCGACCTACCAGGCGCACGCCGCCGGCCAGCTCAATCGGGGGCGGGTGCTGTTCGCGCTGGACGAGGTCGCGAACATCGCCCCGCTGGAGGAGCTGCCGCAGATCGCCTCAGAAGGCGGCGGCCAAGGCCTCCTGCTCCTCGCCGCGCTGCAGGACCTCTCCCAGGCCCGGCAGCGGTGGGGGGCGCAGGCCGACGGGTTCCTGACCCTGTTCGGCACCAAGCTGATCCTGCCCGGGATCGCCGACACCCGCACGCTCGAGAGCGTCTCGGTGATGCTCGGCGAGTACGACCGCGAAGTCGTCTCGCGCACCCGCCCCGAGTTCACCCTCCTCTCCGGCGGCGAGCACGTGCCGCACCGGACGAAGACCACCACCACCCAGCGCACCCGCGTGCTCTCCCCCGGCGAGATCGCGAACATCCCCGCCGGCAACGCGCTTCACCTCGACGGCGTCCAATGGGAGCTCGTCACCCTCACCCCCGCGCACTCGAGCGAGCCGTGGCGCACGCTGATCGCGATCCCCGGCGTCCAATGGCCCACGCCCCGCTCCTGACGGCGCCGCTCGACGGTCGGATCCCCGTCGTGGGTGCGGACAACTTGCCGCAACTTGAGGGTCAAGCACCCAGTGCGTGGAGTGTGTCGCTGTCCGGAGAGGCGGTAGCGATGGGAGATCGCCATGAGGTTGGGGCGCGCCAGCGCCCCAACACAGATGCCCAGGCAGCGTGGACGGGCGTCGCTGTCAAGCAGCGCCCGAGAACGGTGGCGCATCGGCGCGACTCGCGAGTGAGCGGTGCGATCGAGGCGCTGCTTGACAGCGACGCCCGTCCGCGCTACGCAGACGATGGACCATCGACTCCTCAGCGAGTGGTTGCGTGCACGGCTTGGAGCGCGGGGCATCGGATGCTGACGGTCGCGAAGATCACCCGCTCGGCGGCCGGCGGGTACGCGGAGTACCTGGACGGCAAGGCGCGGGCGCCCGGAGCTGGGCGACTACTACCTCAAGGACGGGGAGCGGACCGAGGCGCCAGGACGGTGGGCAGCCGGCGCCGAGCGGTTCGGGCTCGACGGGGAGGCACCGGTGAGCTGGGGAGCAGCTGCGGGTGCTGATGGACGTCCGCCGGCCCGACACGGGCGAGGCGCTGCGGCGGGTCGGCGCGACCGGCGAGGCGGTCGCGGCGTTGGATGCGACGTTCTCGGCGCCGAAGTCGGTGAGCGCGGTGTGGGCGATCGCCGACCCGGAGCTGCGGGAGCGGATCGAGCGGGCGCACGAGACGGCGATCGACCGGGCGCTCGCCTACGCGACACGGCAGGTGCCGATGCTCCGCCGCCGGGTCAGCCAGGACACGATCGTGCACGAGAAGGCGACCGGGCTGGTGGCGACGAGCTGGCGGCACACGACCGCCCGCGCGGTCGCCGATCAGCCGCCTGATCCGCAGCTGCATTCCCACGTTCTGTTGCACGCGGCGGTTCGTCGGGATGGGCAGCTGGTGGCGATCGACTCGCGCTCGTGGCTGGTGCATCAGCGGGAGGTCGGCGCGGCCTACCGGACCGAGCTGGCGCGGGAGCTCACCGACGCTGGGGTTCGCGATTCGCCGCGGGGTTGGGCGGGGCGGACGCTACTTCGAGCTCGAGGGTGTGCCGCCGGGTCTGTTGGATCGCTGGTCAAGCCGCCGCCATCAGGTCCAGGCCGCGATCCGCGAGCGTCTGGCCGACCAGCACGGCGCGCTCGAGGCGATCATGGCCGAGGGCGGGCCGGCCGCCACCGAGGCCGCGGAGCAGCTCGAGCTGCTTGCAGCGATTCGGTCAGCTGTCGCCCAAGGAGGAGCGGTTGATGGCGACCGCGACCCGCAACGCGAAGGCGCCCGTGACCGTCGAGGATCTCGAGACCGGCGTGGCGGCGGACCGCGCTCGGGCTGGGGCTCAGCCGCGAGCGGATCGAGGTGCTCCGCCGCCAGCCCCGCGTCCCAGCTTCGAGCCGGCCGGTCCCGACGAGGTGCTGGAGGGGCTGACGGAGTTCGACGCCACCTTCCCGGCTCGCGGCGCGCGCGCGGTGGCGCTGGAGCGCTCCGCCGGCGCGCCGATCCAAGCCGCGCTCGATCAGCTCCGGCAGCTCCGATCCAGCGAAGACATCCTCGTGCTCGCCGACGGGACCGGCACGACCCGGAAGCATCGCGGCTGGGAGCGCACCGTTGTTCAGATCACCGAACGCCTCACCGCGACCAGGATCGAGCCGCTCCCGCCACCGACGGCTGCCCGCGAGGTCGGCCGGCTCGACCGCGAACTCGCCAAGATGGGCGGCCGGTTGTCCGACGAGCAGCGCGCCGCGATCGAGCTGGCCTGCGGTGAGCATCCGCTGGTGGTGATCGAAGGGCAGGCCGGAACCGGAAAGAGCACGACCCTGACCGGGATCGCCCGCGCCCATCAGGCCTGCGGCCGGGAGATCGTGGTCACGAGCACCGCCGCGCTCGCCGCCGAACGGCTCGCGACCGAGCTCACCGACCGCGGCGTGACCTGCCAGGCGTTCTCCACCGCCGCGCCTGCACGCCGCGATCACCAGCGGGCGCGTGGAGCTCACATCGGAGACGACGGTGATCCACGACGAGGCCGCGCTCGCCTCCACCCGCGAGCAAATCAGACTGCTCCGCGAGATCGAGGCATCCGGCGCCCGGCTGATCGCCGTCGGCGACCCACGCCAGAACCAGCCCGTCGGCGCCGGCGGCCTCTGGACCAAGATCGAGCACACCACCCGCGACGCCGGCGCACACGTCGAGCTCACCCGCAACCAGCGCGCCCGCGACCCCGCCGACCGCCGCGACCAAGCCAGATTCCGGGAGGGGAGGGCCGAGCTGGCGATCCGCGGCTACGCCGCCCGCGACCGCGTCCACCTCGACACCGATCCAGCAACGCGCCGAGGATCCAGGCGCTCGACGCCGCCCACGCCGACCGCACCAGCGGCAAGGCGACGATCGTGATCGCGCAGACCTCAAACGAGCACCTCGACGAGCTCAACGCCCGCGCCCAAGCCATCCGCCACCAACACGGCCAACTCGGCCACGAGCACGTTCGTGTGCCCGGGCGGCCCTACGACCTACACGCCGGCGACCACGTCCAGGTCCGCCACACCATCCACCACGAGCACGGCAGCTGCGCAACGGCACCAGCGCCGTGATCACCGAACGTCGACCCGCGGAATCGGGCGCCGTTGATCTCCGCCTCGCGGACGGCACCGAGCTACGCCTGCACGAGCCCGAGATCGCCAGGGCCGACCTGCGCCTCGCCTACGTGCAGCACCCCTTCCCCGCCCAAGGGCACACCACCGACACCGCCCACCTCATCGTCACCGCGAACGCCACCCGCGAAGGGTCCTACGTCGCGCTCACCCGCGCCCGGGACGAAACCCACATCTACGCCGCCGACACGCCAGACCGGCCCGCGGAGCTCGACCGGCTCCAGGACCTCGCCGATCGGATCAGCCGCACCGAGCCCGAGCTACCGTCAATCCACACCCCGCTCGCCCACGAACGCGCGGTCGTCGCAACCCTCGACACCTCAGAACACGAGCGCCGGCACGATCGCCCCCAGCCGCCGCCCGCCGGTTTGGCGGAGATCGAGCGGCGAGCGAGGAGCTGGCCGCCGACGGCGGAGATGTCGCCCACCGCCAACACCGACGTGGGGGCGCGGAACGACAACGACGATCAGGCCGGTGGTTTGCGTCTGAGCTCGCGATAGAGGTAGCGCCGTTTTTCAACCTAATCCTGGGAGGCTTCCGGGGCTCTGAACCAGGAGGGCGTGATGATGGAGAACGGCAAGGCGCGCAAGCGCCGGCAGCTGACGCCGGAGGAGAAGTGGGAGATCTTTTTTGGAGGTGACCTCGCAGGAGATCTCGCAGGCGGACGCGGCCCGAAAGTATGGCGTCGACGTCAGTGTGATCATCCGGTTGCGAGCGCTCGCGAAGGACGCGGCGTTGGCGGCGTTCGCGACGGCGAAGCCGGGTCGGCCGGCGTCGGTGCAGGATGTCGAGATCGAGCTTTTGCGCGAGGAGAACGACCGGCTCTCCGAAGCATTGAAGGAGATGGCGGTCGAGCTGACACTGCACCGGGGAAGGCAGCGCTCGGGCTTTTCGGCCCGGTCCCCACGCGCGTGAGCGCGCAGACCAAGCTCGAGCTGCTGGGGCTGATCGACGGCGCGGTCCGCGACGGGTGGGCGCATACCCGCGCGTGCCAGGTCCTTGACCTCGCCGACGTGCGTGCGCACCGCTGGCGTGCGCGGCTGCGGGAGACTGGGAGCCTCGAGGATGGACGGCCGGTCGGCGAGGCTGTGCACCGGTTGCTGTCCTGGGAGGAGCAGGCGATCCTCGAGCTGATCGAGCGATGGGCTGGGTGGACCGCTCGCATCGCAAGCTCGCGCACCGCGGCAGCTATACCGGGACGGTGTTCGTGTCGCCATCGACGCTGTTGCGGGTGGCGCTCAAGCATCGGGTCGAGCTGCCGGGCGAGCCGGTCCGTCCCAGGCCGAAAGTGCCCGTGTTTCCTGAGGTTCCATGGGAGCGCAACCGGATCTGGATCTGGGACTGCTCGCACTTCACACGCTGCAAGCGGGTCGCCTACGCGGTCGTCGACGTCGTCACCCGCTACTGGATCGGGTACCTGGTCTCGACCGAGCAGACCACCACTCAGGCGCAGCTGCTGTTCGCCCGGGCGCTGGAGGATCAGGGGCTGCTCGGGCCCGACGGGCTCCCGCGCGACCATGATCCTGAGGACCCGCCGATCCTGGTGGCGTGGTCGGACAACGGCTCGGAGATGACCGCGGTCGACACCCGCCAGTTCATGGCGCTGATGGCGATCGCGCAGCATCACGGTCGGCCCGGAACGCCCACCGATCAGGCACACATCGAGTCGTTCTTCAGTCACCTGAAGGGCGACTGGCCGCACCTCACCTCGATCACCGACCCCGCCGCGCTCGATGCCGAGCTCGGCCGGATCCGCACCGAGTACAACACCGTCAGGCTGCACGCCTCGATCGGCTACGTCACCCCAGACGACGAGCACCACGGCCGCGGTCCGGCGATCCGCCGTGCCCGCGCCGCCGGGCTCAAGCGCGCCCGTGTCGAGCGGATCAAGCAGAATCGAGCCAGCAAGCGATGACCGGCACCTCCGAGACCCGCGCTCACGACCCCCTCCTGGGGAAGAGGGGCGCTTTTGAGGGTGTCGCCCGCCGGCACGGACGCCGGCGGAACCCGGCACGGATGACGCCTCGGAGCTCGCTCCGAACACCCACCAACCCGCTCCGCCACAGCCCCCAGCGTTGGGTTGAAAAATGCGGCCGCTCTATCAAAGGCTCAGAAACACCGCACCAGCACCGACCAAACGAGGATCTGGCCGAAGCGGCGGAGCCGGACGCTGAGTGCCTGACCGGGACTCAGATGACGACCGTCCCGTGTCGAATCGCCGTCGTGGCGCTACGCGTTTGCCGGTCAGGATTACGACAGGAGTGCCCGGCCAGCCGGCTTCGAGGTGGCATGTTCGGCCGGATGGCCGACCGGCTGCGAGGTTGGCGGTGAGCCGGTGATTGCGGCGCGCTCGCGCTTGGCGTCCACAGGTGACTCAGGGCGGTTACCGCCGCGGAGTTCGGTGGGCATATGCGCTTGCTGGTGTCGGTGCACTCGGTGATAGGCGCAGGGTTGGTGAGGTTTAGGCGACTGTCGTGATATGGCCGGTAATGTGCTGACTTGGTGTGGACGTTTGTTCTATTTACGGGTGGTGTGGGGTGGGCGTAGCGTGCCGGCGCGTTGGAGCCTCTGACCGGGGGCGGGGGGGGTAAATAAAGCACTCGGTCGGTGGATCCGACGGGAGGGTACGTGATGCGCTTTGCTCGCTGGCTTTCGGCTCGCGGTCTGTGGATTGCGGCTGCGGTGGCGGTTGTGGTGTTCGCGGTCGTGGGTGGTGGGGCGGGCGCGCGTGGCGCGTCTGGGACCGCCGGGGCGGCGCGCGGCGCGGGCGGGGTGTTGCCTGGGCGGCCGGGGTTCTCACCTTCTTCGCGGGAGTTGCGGGCGAGTGTGTTGCGGTCGCGGCATGCGGATCTGTCGACGGGGGCGATGCGGGTGGGGGCGGAGGTGCCGTGGCTGCGCCGCGCGGAGTCGGACACGTTCGTAGCCGGCTCGGGGCGGCTGGTGACGAAGATTTATCCGTTGCCGGTGAATTACCGCACCTCGACCGGCAGCTTTGCGCCGATCAATGCTGGGCTGGTGGCGTCTGGCTCGTCGGGGTATGTGCAGCAGGCGAACAATCTTGGGGTGGTTCTGCCCGCATCGGCGGCGGATCCGGCCCAGGTGGGCGAGCAGGCGGGCAGCCTGTCGGTCGGGCTGGTGGGCGCGTCGGGGGCGGGGACGGTGTCGGGAACGAGCGTGAGTTTCCCGAACGCCCTGCCCGGGGTGGATTGTCCTACAACTCTCTGAATACCGGGATCGGGTGGCAGGCATCGGTCGCGGCGGCGCACGCCGGCCGGACGCTGAGTTGGCTGGTGCGCCCATCCAGCGGGCTGTCGGCGCGGCTGGTGCACGGCGGGGTGGCGTTCGAGAACGCCGCGGGGAGGATCGTGTGGATGTTCAGCGCCCCGACCGCTGTGCCGGTGGGGTCGGTCACGCCGCTGCCGACGCGGCTGTCGCTGCGAAAGACCGCGCAAGGGACCGTGATCGAGTTGAGCGTCGAGACGAGCACGGGGGCCTCTGCCGTGGTCGCGGCGCACCCGGAGTTCGCTGATTTCACCGCCTCGACGTCGGCTGCGATGGTCGTGCCCGCGGCGGCGAAGAACCCCAACCCGATCGTCTGGAGCGGACAGGTCGTGCCCGGGAACATCCTGGATCTGACCAAAACGGTCCAGACCGGGGATTGCTACGTGGACAGCGGCTCGCCGAACACGTCGTTTTGCCTGGGGAACACCAATTACGTGGGGCCGGACGACAACACGCTGCTCAATTTCGACGTGACCGACAACCTGCCCAGCCATGTCCAGATCACCGAGGCGTGGGCGACGATGACCATCTCCTCACAAGCGAACGACACGGTTGAGAACGTCGGGGTGTGGCAGGCCGCCCAGCCGTGGACGAACCTCGCGACCTGGAACACCTACGACGGGTCTGATGACTGGAACACGCCGGGCGGAGACGTCACCGGCGCGATGCTCGACGAGCAGGGTATGGGCGAAGCCAGTCGATCGGAACCGATGTCTATTGGAACATCATCAACAGCATGCAGGGGTGGGTAGACGGCAACCCGGGACAGGTCGACGGGCTGATCTTCGAGGCCACGCAAGGCTCCTCGGCGCCGAACACCCTGGGCTTTTCGACCGAGACGAGCAGCAGCAACCCGCCGTATCTCCAGGTCCAGTACGAGCCGCGGATGGGCGACTACCCCGGCGCGCGATATGACTCGCAGCGCCTCACGGACCGCTCGACGTTGGGGGTAAACGTGGGCACGGGGAACCTGCTGGTCTCGAACACCGACCTGAACATGGCCGGCGTCAACGGCCTGAACCTGAACGTCGGCCGCTACTACAACAACCTCTCAGGCGATCAGGACTCGTTCGGGGTGGGCTGGTCGATGGGCACCGGATCGGACACTGAGCTCGCGGTCCCGTGCGACCCGATGGGCACGGTGGACTACTACGACGGGACCGGCAGCGCGCAGGTGTTCACGAACTCCCCAACCGGCTCACCCACGACCTACGTCTCCCCGCCCGGGCTGGACGCGACCCTGACGATCAACGCGTACAGCAGCTACCACGCTTCCCAGTTCACGCTGCAGTTCCGCCATTCGGGGATCACCGAGACGTTCACCGCGACGGCGGACTCCTGCAACAAGCTGGCGCGGCTCTCCTCACTGTCTGACCGCAACGGCAACCAGCTCAGCTACTCCTACAACGGCTCGGGCCAGCTGTCCTCGATCAAGGACTCGCACGGTGCGACAACCACGATCAGCTGGTCCTCGGCCGGGTACGTGTCGGAGATCACCGACCCGGCCGGCCGCAACTATCAGTACTTCCAGAACAGCTCGGGGCAGCTGACCCAGTATGAGGATCCGGCGGGGAACTCGACCTACTACACCTACGACGCCTACGGGAACCTGACCCAGATCAAGACGCCGCAGGGAAACATCGTCACGATCGCCTACGACGCGGGGAACACCAACCAGGTCACCTCGGTCACGCGCTACGTGCACCCGACCGACTCCTCGGGGCCGCAAACGACATATCAGTTCGCGACCGCGAGCGGGACCTGTGCGGCCAATCCCGGCTGGACGCAGGGGACCGTGAACGACCCCGACCAGCACGTCAGCACCTACTGCACCGACGATTTGAGCCGGGACACCGGGAGCGTCGATGCGAACGGGCACAGCCGCTCGACCAGCTACACCGCGGACGGCTACATCTCCTCGTTGACCAGCGCCACCCAGACGCCGACCACGTTCCAGTACTCGAACGACGGCAAGGACAACATCACGCAGATCCAGCAGGGGACCGGCAGCTCGCAGGTGACCCTGGGGCTCAAATACGCCGACGGCGCGCCGAACGATTTCCTGCCCACGACGCTGACTGACCCGCAGGGCAACCAGATCAACTACGGCTACGACTCCAACGGGAACCTGAAGACGGCCACCGACCAGCTGGCCTCGCAGAACCAGGCCAGCATGACCTACAACACGAACGGCACCGTCGCGACCTCGACCGACGCCGACGGGCACCGAGACCACCTACAGCTACACCAACGGCAATCTCACCACGATCACGCCGCCGTCCGGCTCCGGGCTGAACCCGATCAGCCTCTCCTACGACTCAGCGGACCGGGTGATCGAGATCAGCTCGGTCGTCGCGGGCGGCGTCCGGGCACGAGGTCGACTACAGCTACGACCCGCTGGACCGCATCACCCAGGCGTCTACAAGAACGCCGCCGGCGCGACCGTCGCGACGATCTCCTACACCTACGACAAGGACGGAAACCTCCTCTCGCGCACCGACAGCACCGGCACGAGCAGCTACACCTACGACGGGCTGGACCGCGAGCTCAGCGAATCGCTGCCCGGCAACTCAGGCTATAACAACACCACCACCTACACCTACGACCCGGCCGGGAACATCACCACCCTGGCCGACGCCGGCGGGACCGTGACCTACCATTACGACAAGGCCAACCAGATGACCAGCGTCTACGACCCCGGTCAGAAGCTCGCCGCGACCCTGACCTACGACGCCGACGGGAACCTGCTCAGCACGGTCTATCCCAGCGGCGCCTCCGTCGTCCGCACCTACGACGCCGACGACCGGCTGCTCAGCATCACCGAACAATTACCGGACCGCGAGCGGCACGGCGGCCAAGCTGAGCTACACCTACGCCTACAACGGTGATCTGCGCAGCTCGATGACCGACCAGTCCGGCAACCAGACCACCTACACCTACGACCAGCTCAACCGGCTCACCGAAGCCAACACGCCCAGCGGCCCTAACGCCGGCGACTACAAGTACACGCTCGACGGCGCCGGCAACCTGACCAGCATCGACGCCAACGGCACCACGACCAACTACACGTACAACCCGGGCAACGAGATCGCCACCGGCGGCGGGCACACCTACAGCTACGACGCCGACGGGAACATGCTCTCAAACGGCAACGGCCTGACCGCGACCTACAACGCCGCTCGGGCAGACCACCAGCATCACCTCCGCCGGCACCACCACCAACTTCAGCTACCTCGGCGAAGGCCAAAACCAGCTCGCGGCCGAGAACACCAACCCCATCCACAACGACCTCCTCGGCGTCGCCTGGCGAGAAACCTGCAGCTGCGTCTACTACTACACCCGCACCATGACCGGCCAGCAAATCGACGAGCGCGGGCCCAGCGCCACCTACGACTACCTCTACGACGGCAACGGCTCCGTCGTCGGACTCACCGACAGCACCGGACACCTCGTCAACCAATACGCCTACGACCCCTACGGCAACAAAACCACCAACACCGGCACCGCCGCCAACTACTTCGGCTTCCAAGACGGCTACCAAACCGTCCCCGGCCTCTACCACTACGGCGCCCGGTATCTGAATTCCGGAGATGCGCGGTGGACGCAGCAAGACTCCCTACAGCACATCAGTAGTCTCACCCAAAACGACAGGTACAGCTACGCAGGCGACGACGCCATCAACCTCGCCGATCCAAGCGGCAAGGACGTTGGAACGACGGCAAAAAGTATCGCGTGCGCTCTGGTATTTTCGTGCGGCTTCACTGGATCGGGATCCGAGGAGACGTTCGGAACCCCGCAAGGGCTGTATCCTACGCCGATCATTCAGCTGGAGAGGGACGTCGGCGGCGATGTCGAAGCAATTGCCAAAGCCGTTGAACCAGATCTAGCGCCGCTCGAAGATCTCGTCCCATGAACAGCCAGGCGTAGGCGGGAGGCGGCGGGCTCGCGCGGAGGACTTCGATGGCAACCAAATGGTTTGCGTGCGGTGAGAAGTGCCTGCCGAGGCGGAGCCGTCCGCAGAGCCACCTCGCGCGACACGCGGGTCCGGGAGGCTTTCCTCGCGCCCTTGGAGGCGACAATGCAAGATCATGAGGACGCCGAGCCGGTCATTGCGAGCTGCGATCTGGTGTTCCGCGTCATGGCAGGTTTCGCGAGCCGGTGACTCGCAAGCGCGTCGTCGAGGGCCTCGTCGCGAAGGCGGCCGTCTTAGAAAAAGCTGGTCGGTACGAAGAAGCGCTGGCTAGCCTTCAGGTGGTGATCGTGCCAGGAGCCGACCCGGCCAGCGCCGATGAGATCGCGCTGGTGGCCCAGGCTCTTTCGAAACGCGCAGAGGTCTTGGTGCGGCTAGACCACCTCGAGCAGGCTTTAGTGGCTTGCAACGAGGTGGTTACACGCTTCGGTGCGACGCCGGAGCCGGGACCGTCCGAGGCGGTAGTGCGAGCCTTGTACACCAAGGGGATCGTGTTGCGGCACTTGGGGCGGCACGAAGACGCAGTTATCACGTTAGATGAAGTAATCCGCCGCCTCAGTGATCGTCCACCTCCGAACCTTTACTACCTCGATGTCGACGCGTGGTTTGAGAAGCGCTACAACCTCAGCGAGCTGGGCAGGCTCGCTGAGGCGCTTGACGCCTGCGACGCTCTGATCGTGCGCTACAGCCCGGCGATGCCCTTGCGACTGCGCGAAAAGGTTGCACGGACGATGTGGCTCAAGGGACGGCTCCTTGCAAAGGTGCATGAACCGGAAGACACGAGAGTGGAGCAAGTGATGGCGGTTCTCGACGAACTGCTCGGGCACTTTGGTGACGCAATTGAGCCTGAGCTGCGTCGGCTCACGGTGCGTGCCCTGCACTTCAAGGCCAGGCTCGGGCTAGAACACGGGCGCGTTGACCAAGGGCTCGACGCTATTCGACATCTTCTCGCGCAGTTCGCTAACGGATTGACCACTGCCCAGCGGGGTGACATCGCGACTAGGCTGGTGAACAGTGGTGAGACACTTCTTCGCGTAGGGCTGTTCGGCGAGGCCCTCGGCGTCTTCGAAGCCGTCATCGTGGCAGAGGCCGCAGGGCACAATGACGGCGTCCAGAGTGCCGTTGCGCACTCGCTCTACGACGCCTCGTGGGCACTCGTTCACCTTGGACGTGTCGATCAAGCGATGACCTACCTCGACGATCTGCTTGCAAAGTTCGGCGGCGCTTCGGCCGGTGGAGGCGGCGACTGGGCCCTGCGCGCGCTTTGTCGAAAGGCGCAATTGCTGCTGCGAAGTGGTCAACCAGACGCGGCAAGAGCGCTCAGCGAAAAGGTCAACTCTCTACTGGCGACCGCTTTACCTCAGGCGCTGCTGCTGGAATGCGCAAGCATGGCATTGGAGACAGGGCTCGCCTTTTTGCGGGTCGAACGATCCGAAGAGGCGGTGGCAGTCTTTAGTGCAGTCGTAGACTGCTGTGAGGACCAACAGGATCCGTCGCTGCGTA
Organism: uncultured Solirubrobacterales bacterium; assembly: GCA_963764545.1. GTDB lineage: Bacteria > Actinomycetota > Thermoleophilia > Solirubrobacterales > Solirubrobacteraceae > Palsa-465. The sequence continues at coordinate 562,381 of CAVXSX010000001.1, forward strand.
GGCTTGCCGTGCATGCTCTGAACAACGCCGCGACGGCGCTTGCTCGGCTCGGCCGGGAGGAGGAGGCGATGGCAGCGCACCGGGAGATGCTCACTTTTGGTGAGGACGCGGTTGACGCATTTGACGAGTCGGCTCGGGATGCCGAACGACGAGCGTCACCGGGGAGTAGCGCCGACGTCGCGAAGGCGCTCCTGTCGAAGGTCGCGGTGCTGGACGAGCTTGGTCGTCGAGACGAGGCTCTTCACGTTCTGGCGAACATAGCCGCGCGTTTCGAGCAAGACGAGGATAGACACGCGAGGCAGACGGCTGAGGCGGCCCGCCGACTGCGCCGAACAATGACCTCCATTGACTGAAACTGGGTCCGTGGAGGTGATGGTCCCTAGTGCGCCTGAGCTTCAATCTGTTCGTGTTCGCGCAGACGCAGTCCTCGGCGTTGTATGCGGCCTTGCTGATGATCGGCTTGAGGCTCACTGGGATATCTTGGTTTGTCGCTCGCCATCGCCGCTAGCCACTCGCACGATCCTCGGCGGACGGCTGGCCCACGGCGATATGGTCGGTCCGGCCCCCGGCCGTCGACCGATCCCCTCGAGACTCTCGCCCAGATGGGGGTATCGCCGCACGCTCTTGCGACTGTTGCGTTGACCAAGGGGAGTAGGGGGCGGCTCGTTGCCGCAGGGGAAGACGTCCGCCCGGTCCTGACACCTGCGAGCGAAAAACATGAGGACGCGAGGGTAGCCTTGGGCCGTGAAGAAGCGTGATGCTCGCCAGCAATCCCGACGGCGCATAGCGCGTAGCGCGCTCATCGTTCTGTCGGGTGTGATCGCCGCATTTGTCGGCCTCGGGGCGCTGCTGCATCCGGTGGCCGATTGGCGTTTTGTAGCCTACCGCGCCAGCGACGTGCCACCTGTATTCGGCGTCGCCTTACTTGTATGGCCTGTCGTGCTCGTCGGGCTCGCGGTGCGCAGGAGCTGGCAATGGCTAACGCTCGCCGCGGCAGCCCGGAGCCAACGTCGAGCTCGGGGTGAGATCCCACGCGAGTGATGCTTTGTGCCCGATGACCGGCTGGGCCTGCATCGGGGGCTGCACGGGGCTCTTGGAGTCGGCGGGGGCCTAGTCTCGCAATGCGCGGCGAGCAGGGCGGCCCCCGAACTCGGTCGGCCGCCCGGTGCGGTCGTCGCGCTCGTGGCGAATGCCGAGACCGAGTTCAGCTGCAGGATTCCGTTCGGCTTTCCCGCCTCCGCGCATGCTGGTACAGGCTGGTTCGTCAGAGGGTCTCGCGGTTACCGCGATGCCAGGACCGCGCTCAGCTTCCTGCGATGGGCTTGGATGGACAATGGTGCGGTGGCCGCGTATTTGCCCGCGGCCGGCTGGCGGATGCACAGCCGGTACCGTGCAGCAGGAGCTGAACGCGGACCGTCTTTCCAGGCCATACGACGATTGCTTCGAGTTGACTGCGTGAGGGAAGGCGAAGTACGCGGGCAGTGACCGGTGCGCGCGATGGACTGGAAACGAACAATCGGCGGTCGGCGATGCGCCCATTGACTCCCGGCGGCAGGCCGGATGTGCCGAATGACCACGTCAGCGACAACGGTGGGGTCGTCGTGCCATCACCCGGGGCGAACGTCACGGTGGCCGTGTCCGCGCCCTGGGGTTTAAGTGTCTTTGTTGGATGACCATGCCGGTCCGACGAGGACCGTGAGCGATGGCTGCGCCACAGCAACCGCCTCGATCCCCGGCCGGATGCAAAGAGCCGTTTGGATCGTCCATGAAGGCACTTCCTCTCGCGCGGCGACACGAACCTCGCCCGGCTAAACGACCGACCTGCTCCGCCCTGCAAGTGAACCGTCCTGGAGTGGTTGGAGACTCCTGGCCTTGGAAAATCAAGGACGGAGTTCATGCCAACAGAGCACACAGCTGGGAAACCGACGACTCGTCGTTATTCGAGCGAGGAGAAGGCGTCCGCCGTGCGGATGGTCCGCGCGTTGCAGGCCGAGACGGGGATGACGCATGGGGCGGTCCGCCGGGTCGCTGAGCAGCTCGGATACGGGGTTGAGTCGGTCCGCTCGTGGGTCAAGCAGGCCGAGGTCGACGCCGGTGTCCGACCGGGGGTGAGCACGGGCGAGTCTGAACGGATGAAGGATCTCGAGCAGGAGGTGCGTGAGCTGCGCCGCGCGAACGAGATCCTCAGGAGGGCGGCGACTTTCTTCGGGGCGGAGCTCGACCGCCAACAGCGCAGATAGTCGCGTTCATCGAGGCGAACAAGGACGACGTGGTGGACGGCCGCAGACTCGGAGTCGAGCCCATTTGCGAGGTGTTGCAGGTGGCTCCGAGCACGTACTACGCGGCCAAGGACCGGGCGCCGTCCGCGCGTGCCCAGCGCGACCAAGAGCTCGTTCCGCGGCTGGTGGAGATCTGGAAGGCCAACTACGAGGTCTACGGGTCGCGGAAGCTCTGGAAGGCCGCCAGGCGCGCCGGGATCGACATCGGTCGTGACCAGACTCGCCGGCTGATGGCCAAGGCCGGCATCCAGGGCGCCAGCCGGACCAAGCGGGTCAGAACGACGCGCCGGGACGGCAGCGCCGGCCGCCATCCGGATCTGGTCAAGCGCCAGTTCCGGGCTGATCGTCCGAACCAGCTCTGGGTGACGGATCTAACGTTCGTGGCGACCTGGGCCGGGGTCGCGTACGTGTGCTTCATCGTCGATGCGTTCTCGCGGATGATCGTCGGCTGGCGTCTCGCGGGCCACATGCGCACCCCAATGGTGCTCGACGCGATCGAGATGGCCCGTTGGAACCGCGGGCTGCGTCACGACGGCCTGCGCTGCCACAGCGATGCCGGTCGCAGTTCACGTCCATCCGCTACGGCGAGCGGCTGGCTGAGATCGGCGCCGTCCCGTCGATCGGATCGGTCGGCGACTCGTTCGACAACGCGCTGGCTGAGACCATCAACGGCTACTACAAAGCCGAGCTGATCCGCGGTCCCGCTCGAAGAGGACCGTGGAAGACGATCGAGGAGGTCGAACTCGCCACGCTCGGCTGGGTGCATTGGCACAACACCCAGCGGCTGCATGGCTACCTCGCAGACATGCCACCCACCGAGTTCGAGGGGAGGTTCTACGCTACCCACCAGGACGACCAGGTCCTGGCTCGCTGACAAACGCCAGAGCCTCCATCAGACCCAGCACGATTCAAAGGCAGGCGCCTGCTTCGCCTGCGCGAGCGCTACGCAGGGCCGCCGTGTGCTCGTGCTCCGGCCGCCCACCACGCAGGTCTCGCGCTCGCACCGCGCGCCCTCGCCCGCCTAGCAAGGGCCAGTCGCCAAACGCACAAATCGCCGATAGCCGCCTCCCACCCGGCCCAAAACGGCTCGCCGACTTGACCGCGCCCCCCGGTCGTCGCCTTCCGGATGCTTTCCGGGCTGGTCCTTGCGGACGCGCGCGTTCGGAGGCATCACAATTCTCCGGAGTCAGCGACGGCGACGGCGGGCATCGCCCACATGGAGGATCGCTCGCCGGCTCGCCGTTTGGTACCCACGCTTGGTACCCACCGGCGGGTCGACGACCCTGAACCTAATACCCCCAACCGGATTCGAACCGGTGATCTCCTGCGTGAAAGCCCGTAGTCATCTCGTCTGGTGCTCGGGCATCGTCCGGCATTGGATGGCCGTCATAGACGCGGGCGTGAATTCCGAAGGCATTGGCCGAAGGCATCGCGCCGACCGCAGACGCGCGCGTTTGATGACCAAAGTTGATGACTAATCGGCCTGGAAGGCCGATTAGAAGGTAAGTCAGGCCCCCGGAACCAGGCCTACGTGCAGGGATTTTTGCCAGTGGAGCCAACGGGATTCGAACCCGTGACCTCCTGCTTGCAAAGCAGGCGCTCTCCCAACTGAGCTATGGCCCCGATTCGGGAGCGAGTCTAGAGATCAGCCGTCGAAGTCGAAATCGCGCGGCGGGCGCTGCTCGAACCAAAGGCGGTCGTGCTCGGGAGCATCCTGGAGAAACTCCGGAGTACTCTCGAGGACGTCGTCGTCGGCCTCGGGCTCAAGCTCGTACTCCTCGGTCTCCTGCTCGACGCGACTGAGGGGTTCGTCGTCGTAGGCCGGCGGCGGATCGGCCGGATGGGGTGCCGGGCGAGGTTCGGGTTCGGCGGCCGGTGGGGGTTGCAAGGATTCTTGCTCGAGCGCTCCATGCGGCTCCTCGTGAGCCGCGTCGTCCATCAAGGGGTCCCCGTCTGGAGCGTGGGGAGGCTCGTAGGGAGGGAACTCCTCGGGCTCCTCCAGCTGCCGCAACTCGGGATCCTCGTGGAACGGCTCCCACTGTTCGGGCGGCGCCTCCGGATAGTCGGCCTGCGCCTCGCCTGAGGCCTCTGGCGGGGCCGGTTCCTCGCCGGTCAGCTCGGGGCCGCGGCGAACGGGCCCGAGCGCTTCGCGCTCGGCGCGTTCGATGTCGGTCGGATCGGCGCCTCGGCGCCGCTTGAGGTCGAGGTGCTCACGGATGGCGTCATCAAGTAGGCCCATGTCTTAAGCCTACCCACCCCCCGGCGCCTCCGCGATTCGAGTCGCCGCGCTGACCGTGCAGTTCTTGCCGCTTCGCTTCGCCTCGTAGAGAGCACCGTCGGCATCGGCGATAAGCCGGTGCTTATCGCCGTCGGTCGAGGAGGCCACCCCAACGCTCGTCGTGATCCGGAGAACGCCGTGCCCGTCGGTTCTGGACACCCTCAGGCCCTCGACCGCGGCTCGGATACGGTCAGCGATCGCGAACGCTCCCTCGAGGTCCGTGTGCGGGAGGATCAGCGACAGCTCTTCACCGCCGTATCGCGCCGGCGAGTCGGCGTCGCGGGAGTTCTCGCGAAGGACGCTCGCCACCTGCCTCAGCACGGCGTCGCCCTGTGGGTGGCCGTAGGTGTCGTTGACGGCCTTGAAGTCGTCGATGTCGAGCATGATCAGCCCAAGGGGGTGGTGGTAGCGGCGAACCTGCTCGATCTCCGCGTCGAGAAGCTCTTGGAACCGACGATGGTTCGCGAGTCCGGTCAGCTCGTCAGTCACAGCCTGGCGGCTGGCCTGGAAATGCAGCTCGATGTTCTCCAAGCGCAAGGGCGGCCTCGGCCCCGAGCGAGCGCAGCACCTCCCGATCGTCGTCTGTGAACGCCCGGCCGCGGCGAGCGACGGTTATGACGCCATGCGGTGGCTGAGCGGAACCGGCAACGCTGAGGGCAACCGCCGCGACGCTCGTCCTCGAGGCCTGCCCCTCGCCTAATCCACCGTTTTGAAGCGCCGCGGCCTCCGCTTGCTCGACGGCGTCCTCGAGACCATCCAGGGATCCCTCGTGCAACGTCTCGGTCAGCGACTCATCGTGGACCGAGGTGACACTGAGCCGTCCTCCGCTCGCCTGGACCGCATCCACCGCGGTCTTCAAGCGCGAGCTCGAGCACTGCGGGGCGGTCCAGGCTCGATGCGAATGTACGCCCGATGCGGCGGATCGCTTCGCGCAGACGACTCCGTTCTCGGGACAGCTCGTCCATCCTGCGGGACAGCTCGGTCGACATGCTGTTGAACTCCTCCGCGAGCGCGGCGAATTCGTCTCGCCCTTCGACCTTGATCGGCGAGGAGAAGTCACCACCGCCGAGACGACGGGCGGCCTGAAGAAACTTGCGCAGCCGCTCCTGCAGCGCCCGCGAGGCAAGCACCGAAAAAGCGAGCGCCAGTAGCAAGAAGGCGACGATCAGCCCGGCGGCAACCGCCCGACTGCCGCCGAGCGTGGCACTCGTTGCCGACAAAGCGGACAGCATGGTGACGCGTGACGGGCGCGTTGCCGAAGCCGCCGAAGGTCTGCGTGACCGCCCGATAGCCGGTCCCGTCGACGGTCACGTTTCCGGTGTCCGCGTGCGACGCGCCGGTCGACAGAGGCATCGACGCACTGAGGATCTTGGGCCCGCTGCGCAGCACTACCTCCACCCCGGACCCCGACAGCTCGCGCGTGTATTGGGAGGCTGTGATCTCCGAGGCCGTGACCGTCATCCGACCCGCCGTCCCCGGCCGGACCAGGACCGCCGAGCCAGGGGCAATCGCGCCGGTGCCGCCGACACTCGCGAGCGTCCGGGTCCCCGCGGTCAACGTCGCCCGGGCCAATCCGGCCTGCCGCGCCAAAGCCGAGAACCGGCCGTCGAGAGCCTTCCCGCTCGACCGACCGACCGCACGGGCGAGGGCTTCGGCGTCGGACCGGGCCAACGCAGCCCTCGCTCTGATACAGGCTGGCCGCGGCGCTGGCGAGTCCGCCGGCGCGAGCATCGGCCTTGCCCTGCTGGCTATCGCTGATCAGGCGGAACATCAGCACGCCCATGGCGGCCATGGGCACCACGACGATCAGCACGAAAAAGGTGAGAAGGCGCGCGCGAAAGCTCATCGGGTCTCCCGACCGCTGCTCAGGCTATCGGCCCACCGGGCGACGTCCGCCACATGTCTTGCGGCGCTGGAGCACTTCTTGCGCCGCCGTGCCCCGGCGGCCCGGGGCTAAACTGTCCCGCAACCGAGCGGCATCTGCCGCCGCACGGGGCTATAGCTCAGTTGGGAGAGCGCCTGGATCGCACCCAGGAGGTCGCCGGTTCGAGTCCGGCTAGCTCCATCAGACGAAGCCCTGGTAATCGGTGCATACCGGACTCTTAGCTAAGCGGATGCGGCGAGGCGGTCGGCGCGCTCCACGATCCTGGCCACCTCCACGCGTGAGTCGGCGCCGAGCTTGCCGAAGATGTTGCGGATATGGGTTTCCACCGTCTTCGGGCTGAGGAATAGCTCTTCGGCGATCTCCCGGTTGGTGCGTCGGTCGACGATGCGGCGGGCGATCTCGACCTCGCGCTGGGTGAGCGCATCGACCCCGCCGCCGTGGGCGCCGGCCTGGGAGCGGCGATAGATGTGGTGGCCGAGCTGGCGCAGCTCCCGCTCGGCCGCATCGCGGTACCGCTTGGCCCCGACTGAGCCGAGCGCAGCGGCAGCATGTTCGAGTTCCTGTTTGGCGCGGTCGCGCTCACCGGCGGCCGCAAGCGCACGCCCGGCGAGGGTGCGTGAGAGGGCCGCCTCGATCGGTGTGCCGGCGTCCTCGGCGGTGGCGGCCGATCGGAGCGCGAGCTCGGCGGCCGGTTGGAAGTCGCCCGCGTCGAATGCAATCGCCGCGGCGGCGCGCTCTGCGCATGCTCGAGGGAGAGGAAGGCCGATCTGGTCGGCGCTGGCGGCGGCGAGTGCTGCGGCTCGTTCTGCGGCGTCACGCTGTCCTAGCGCGAGGTGGCAGCGGGTGAGGAGTTCGAGGAAGTACGCGCGCCAGCTGTCGGCGACGAGCGGCAAATCAGCTCCACCGGACGCGCGCTCAAGGATGGCGAGCCCGCGGTCGGGTTTGCCGGCGAGCAGATGCGCGTGCGCGAGCGCGAGCGCTGCGTACACCACATGGTGACTTGGCTTGCCATCATCGCCGACGTCGACCGCTTCCTGCGCGGCCGACATGCCGCGTTCGACGTCGCCGGCGGCGATCGCGACCTGCGAGAGCCCGTAGAGGCTCCATGAGATCGCTTGGGCATTGCCGGAGAGCCGGGCGGCCTCGACGTTGCCCTCGAGGGGGTCAAGCGCCGGGTCGAGGTGCCCGAGGAACATCCAGGTGATTCCGAGGATCGCAAAGACCACCGGAAACAGCTGGTGCTGTCCTGTCGCCCGGCCGACCGCGAGTGCTCGCTGCGCGTGCGCCGAGGCGTCGTCGAACATGTGCTGGTAGAGCTCGGCGCCCGCAAGATCGACGATCACGTTCAGGCGCCGCGCCAGATCGGCGTCCGACAGGCCGTCGATGATGCCCGCGGCGCGGTCTCGAAGCGGGCGCGCGTCGGTCGGCAAACCAGCAAACGCAAACCCGCGCGCGGCGGCGGCGAGACCAGCTGTCTGCAGCAGCGGATCGTCAATCTGCTCGGCGACGGCCACCGCGCGCTCTGCCCAGCCTTTCATTGACTTGTACTCCATGCGGTTCAGCCCGTCTAGCGTGAGCTCGATCAGTAGCGAGAGGCGCTCCAGGGAAACCTCCTCCCCGAGGCCCTCCAGGCTGGCGAGCAGCCGCTCATGCGCTTGTTCGTGTAGTCCAAGCAGGTGCTCGACGCGCGCGCACCAGGCCGAGACCTCAACTCGCTGCGCGACCTGGTTGGGCGGCAGGACGTCGAGAATCTCCAGCAGCGTCTCGTGGCTCTTTGCGAATTGCCCGGTGGCGGCAAGCGCCTGCGCCATCGGCAGGAGCAATTCCACACGCTCCTGAACGGGAGCTGCGGCCGGGAGCACCCTGAGCGCGGCGGCCAGCCAGCGTGCCGAGGTTGCGGGGGCCTGCGAGCGCGCTTCCTCCCCCGCCTCCTTGAGCACGAGAACCGCAGCGACATCCCCGTGGCGAGCCGACCGCTCCACATGGTGGGCCCGGGCACTCGGCGGCGCGCCCCGGTCTGCCAACGCTGCCGCCACTCGCTCGTGGGACCCGATCCGCCAGCCCTCGGGGGTGGATTCGTAGACCGCCCGGCGCACGATCGGATGCCGGAAGCGGAACCGTCGTGGCATATCGGTTTCCCGGACGAGTTCGAGCCGGGCAAGGCCATCGATCGCGTCGAGCACATCAGTCTCGGCGAGATCGGCGGCAGCGGCGGCGAGGTCGACCTCAAACGGATCGCCCGCCACCGAAGCGCCGTCGAGAACACGCCGAACGGGCTCGGCGAGGAGTGATAGTTCCTCGGTCAGCGCCGCGGCGACCATCGGGGGGACCTGAAGCCCGGCGAGAGATACCTCGGCCCCCGCCGTCTTCGGAACCGCCTCGGTGGGAGCGCGGGCGAGCTGCTCGAGGTAGAACGGATTCCCACCGGTTTCTTCATAGAAGAGCTCCGCGTGCTCTCCGACCAGCTCGCGAGTCTCATCGGGGGTCAACGGCGGCAGCTCGATGCGCGCCAGCACACCGGCTCGGTGAGCGCGCTCGAGCGCGGTGGCTAGACGCTTCGGCAGCTGGTGGGGCCTTGCCGCCAGCGCGATCAGCACGCCAGCCCCGGGTGGGCGTTGGAGCAAGGCGCTGAGCAAATCGGCCGAGGCCGGGTCGGCCCAGTGGAAATCGTCGAGGAGCAGCACAAGCGGCTGTCGGATCGCCAGCCGCTCGAGGAGCGCTCGTGCGGCGCGGTGCGTTCGGTAGCGCTCGTGCAGCCCGGTCTCCGATGCCTCTGCCGCGTCCGCAAGGGCCGGAAGCAATTGTCCGAGCTCCGAGCGCGTCGTCGCGTCGAGCCGTTCCAGGCGCCGGGGCTCGAGACCCGCTACGTAGTCGTCGAGTGCGTCGACGAATACCCAGTACGGAAGGTCCTGCTCGAGCTCAGCGCCCGAGCCCCGCAGGACGACGTGACCCCGCGCCGAGGCCCGTGCACCCAGCTCAGAGAGGAGCCGGCTCTTGCCGATCCCGGCCGGGCCAACCACCTCAACGGCGCGCGGTGTGCCGTCCTCCAGCGCCGTCAGCGCAGCGTCGAGCGCGTCCAATTCTGTGATGCGTCCAACAAAGTCTGAGGAAAACGGCATTTCTGCGCCCACTTCTGAGGCAACGGCTCTCTTCGCCCCCTGGCAAGGCTAGCGGCTCGCGACCTGGTGTCAGGTGCTGAGCCTTTTGCGCGAATCAGGGTGCCAGTTAAGGGTCCCTGCCTGATGTCGGCGCTCGGGGCTGGCGCGACGCTGTCGCTGCCAATTCACCGCCATCTCAGGAGGAGCCGTGAGACGAACCCGTATGAGCATCACCGCGCGAGCGGGCCGTTGGAGCGCCCGACATCGCAAGGCCGCGATCCTCGGCTGGATCGCCTTCGTGGCCGTGGCCGTTTTGTCCGGCTTCGCAATGAACCAGCGCACCCTGACCGCCGACCAGGGCGCCGTGGGCGATTCGGGGCGGGCCGCCAGAATCGCCGACGCGGCGTTCGGGCAGCAGGCCAAGGAGGTCGTCCTGGTGCAGAGCAGGACCATGACGACTGATAATCCGGCGTTCCGCGCCGCTATCTCCGAGGTCATCGGCCGGCTGCGCCACACCGGCATCGCCCAGGACGTCCGACCGAGCGCGGTCTCGCCAGATCGCCACTCAGCGCTGGTGGCGTTCGATCTCCCAGGCGATGAGATGAGGACCCACATGTCGGTAGCCGAGCCTCTGTCCGCCGTCGCTGCCGCAGCCAAAGCGCACCCGAAACTTGTGATCGCTGAGTCTGGCGAGGCCAGTTCGGCCCGCGGAATCGAGCAGTCCTTCGCGGATGACCTGCACAAAGCCGAGTCGACGTCGCTGCCGATCACGTTGCTCATCCTGGTGCTCGCCTTCGGGGCGCTGGTCGCCGCCGGTGTGCCGCTGCTGCTTGCCATCACCGGGGTGGCGGCAACGCTAGGCCTGGTCGGGCCGATCAGTCACATCGCGCCGGTAGACCAGACGATCAGCAACGTGATCCTCCTGATCGGGCTTGCCGTCGGTGTTGACTATTCGCTCTTCTACCTCAAGCGGGTGCGGGAGGAGCGAGCGGCCGGTCGGGCGAACGGCGCTGCGATCGAGGCGGCGGCGGCCACGTCGGGCCGGGCAGTGCTGGTCTCCGGCGGCACGGTGATGATCGCCATGGCGGGCATGTACCTCGGCGGTTCGCCGACCTTCTCCTCCCTGGCCACGGGGACCATCCTCGTGGTCGCCGTGTCGGTGATCGGCTCACTGACCGTGCTGCCTGCAGTGCTCAGTGCGCTGGGAGACCGGGTCGAGAAGGGTCGGCTGCCTCTGCGCCGTCGCCCGGCTCGGCGCCGGCCTGGTGCCGGAATCTGGTCGCGGATCGTGGAGCGGGTCCTCCGGCGTCCTGTCCTGTCGGCGCTGATCAGCGGCAGCATCCTGGTCGCGCTGGCGATCCCGGCGCTCGGAATGCACATCTCGCTTCCGGGCAGCGAGTCGCTGTCGCGCGACATTCCCGCCGTGCGCAACTTCGACCGCGTTCGGGCTGCGTTCCCGAGCCAGAGCACTCCCGTGACTGTCGTGGTCAAAGCCCGCGACGTCGCCACGCCCGCCATCGAGCGGTCGATCCGGCGGCTGGATGCCGCTGCCGCGAGCCATCGCGACGTCTTCCCGGGCGGCGGGACGATCGAAATCAGCAGCGATCACGCGGTGGCCAGGATCTCGATTCCGGCCGCCGGAACCGGGACCGACCAGACCTCGCACCGGATGCTCGAGCTGCTGCGCGACCGGCTCATCCCGGCTGCGTTCGCCAGCGCACCCAGCGCCAGCGTGACGGTCGGCGGGCTCGCGGCGCAGACGGCGGACTTCAACGCGAGCCTCGCCACCCACACCGCGTTGGTGTTCGCCTTCGTCCTGGTGGCGGCGTTCCTGCTGCTCCTGATGACGTTCCGCTCGCTGGTGATCGCTATCAAGGCAATCATCCTGAACCTGCTGAGCGTCGGCGCTTCCTACGGCTTCCTGGTACTCGTGTTCCAGAACGGATGGGGTGAGAAGCTGCTCGGCTTCCACTCCAACGGCACGATCGTGGCCTGGCTGCCGCTGTTCCTGTTCGTGGTGCTGTTCGGCCTCTCGATGGACTACCACGTGTTCATCCTCAGCCGCGTCCGGGAGGCTTACGACAAGGGCATGAGCACCGAGCGTGCGGTCGCGCATGCCGTCGGCACGACTGCCGGTGTCGTCACCAGTGCGGCTGCGGTCATGGTCGCCGTGTTCGCGCTGTTCGGCACCTTGTCGAACATCGGCCTGAAGGAAATGGGCGTGGGACTCGCGGTGGCAGTGCTCCTGGATGCGACGGTCGTCCGCGGGATGCTGCTGCCGGCGAGCATGAAGCTGCTTGGCGACTGGAACTGGTGGCTTCCACGGAAGCTCCACTGGCTGCCACGTCGCTCGCTCGAGGGCGAGACTGCGCCGGCCGAGGCCTAGGACTACCGACAACCCCGACCCGGTGCCCGCCCATGGCGGGCACCGGCATTTAAGGGTGCGATCTAAGGGTGCCTGCCGGATGTCAGATCAGGGCTCCGGCGGCAGGCTGTGCCCATGCTCAAGACAACCACATCCCGCCTCGCGGCTTTCGCTACTGGACTCGCGCTCGCCGCCGGATCGGCCGCCGCGATCGGTGCCGCCACCGGCGCCACCCCGCCGTTCCAGGACTGTCTGAAGGTCGCCGCTGCCAACGCCGGCTTCGGCAGCCAGACCATGGCTGGCGCCGGCCATGGCGCGCAGCCGATGATCGAGGCCGTCCCCGGCTCCGACGGCCTGCATGCACAACTCGCGGGCGTCAGGCTAGCTCCGATCTCCCGGACGCTGACCGCCGGGCACTCAACGACCTGGCGGTTCCGGATCATCGGTTGTGACGGCAATCCTGTCCGCCGCTTCGACCGCGACAACACGAAGTTGCTGCACCTGATCGTGGTCCGCGCGGACCTGAGCGGCTACCAGCACCTGCACCCGGCGCTGCAGTCCGACGGGACGTTCACGATCGAACTGCGGACCCCGCGTCCCGGCACATACCGGGCGATCACCGACTTCGTGATCGACGGGCGCAAGTATGTCCTCGGCACCACCCTGACCGCACCAGGGCCGTCGCGCAGCTTTCAGATCCCTGCGCCAGCGCTCGAGAGCTCGGTTGACGGTTACGCAGTGGAGCTGCAGCGCCCCGCGCAGCTGACGGCCGGGCAGGAGGCGCAACTGACCTTCCGCATCACCCGTCACGGCCATCCCGCAGGCGACCTCCAGCCCTACCTGGGGTCGTTTGGGCACCTGGTCGCCCTGCACGCACCGGAGCTCGCCTACTCGCACGTTCACCCCATCAGCGCGGACCGCGCGAGTGGCGCCATCACGTTCAACACCGAGCTGGGCGAGCGCGGCACCTACCGCCTGTTCCTCCAGTTCCAGACCCAGGACCGCGTGCACACCGTCGCCTTCACCCAGACCATCTCCTGACCAAACACGACACGAAAGGACCACACCATGCAGACCACCTACTCAGTCCCCGGCATTTCCTGCGATCACTGCCGGATGGCGATCACCGGCGAGGTCACCAGGATCGCCGGTGTCAGCACCGTCGACGTCGACCTCGCCACCAAGACCGTGACTGTCACTGGCGCCGGGTTCAACGACACCGCCGTCCGCGACGCGATCGACGAAGCCGGCTACGACATTGCCTAGACCAATGAGCGCCACCACCCTCACAGAACGCCTCGAGCTCTCGATCACCGGAATGACCTGCGCCTCGTGCGCGAACCGGATCGAGCGCAAGCTCAACAAGCTCGACGGCGTCACCGCCACCGTCAACTACGCCACCGAAACCGCCTCCGTCGAATACGCAGACGGGACCGGAGTCGAGCAGCTGATCTCGGCCGTGGAGGCCGCCGGCTATCAGGCAGCGCCGCCGACCGCGCAAGCCGAGAGCGACCAGCCGGCCGAGCAGGACCCGGCCGCCCGTCTTCGCAACCGGCTGATCATCAGCGCTCTGCTGTCGGTGCCGGTGCTGATGATCTCGATGGTCTCCTCGCTTCAGTTCGACAACTGGCAGTGGCTGTCGCTTCAGCTCGTGACGCCGGTCGTTCTGTGGGGAGCGTGGCCGTTTCACCGCGCCGCGTGGGCCAACCTCAAGCACGCCACCGCGACGATGGACACGCTGATCAGCGTGGGCACGCTGTCGGCCTGGCTGTGGTCCGTCTATGCGTTGTTCCTCGGCAACGCCGGCGACAACGGGATGCGGATGGTGTTCAACCTGATCCCCTCCTCCGGTGGCGGCGCGAACGAGATCTACCTCGAGACCGCGTCGATCGTCACCACGTTCATCCTCGCCGGCCGCTACTTCGAAGCCCGCGCCAAGCGGCGGGCAGGCGCTGCCCTGAAGGCACTGCTCGAACTAGGCGCCAAGGACGTCGCGATCCTCGAACCCAACGGCAGCGAGCGCCGCGTGCCGATCGACCAGCTTCAGGTCGCCCAGCGGTTCATCGTCCGCCCCGGCGAGAAGGTCGCCACCGACGGGATGGTCGAGGACGGGCACTCCGCGATCGACATGAGCATGCTGACCGGCGAATCCGTCCCAGTCGAGGTCGGTCCCGGCTCCGATGTCGCCGGCGCGACGATCAACGCCGGCGGACGGCTGATCGTCCGGGCCACCAAGATCGGCAGCGACACCGCGCTCGCGCAGATCGCCCGCCTCGTGACCGAGGCGCAGACGGGCAAGGCGCCGGTCCAACGGCTCGCCGACCGCATCTCCGGCATCTTCGTGCCAACCGTCTTCACGATCGCCGTCGCGACGCTCGGCTTCTGGCTCGGCGCCGGGCAGAGCACCACGTTCGCGTTCACCTCCGCCGTCGCCGTCCTGATCATCGCCTGCCCGTGCGCGCTCGGACTCGCCACCCCCACCGCACTCATGGTCGGCACCGGCCGCGGCGCACAGCTCGGACTGCTGATCAAGGGCCCGGAGATCCTCGAAGCGACCCGCCGAATTGACACCATCGTGCTCGACAAGACCGGCACCGTCACCACCGGACAGATGACACTCATCGACATCATCACCGCCGACGGCGTAGACCGCGACGAGGCGCTAGGACTCGTCGGCGCGCTCGAGGACGCCTCGGAGCACCCGATCGCCCGCGCCATCGCCAAAGCGGCCAAGGACTCGCCGCTCCCGGGCGTCGAAGGCTTCACGAACCGCGAGGGCCTCGGCGTCGAGGGCACAGTCGACGGGCACGCCATCGTCGCCGGCCGACCCGTCCTCCTCGCCGACTGGGCCCTGCATCTCCCGGCCGAACTCGATGCCGCACGCCAGGCGGCAGAAGCCCGCGGCCAGACCGCGATCGTCGCCGGCTGGGACGGGCGCGCCACCGCGTTGTTCGTCCTCGCCGACGCAGTCAAGCCGACCTCCGCCGAGGCGATCACCCGGCTGAAGGCGCTCGGTCTGCGCACGATCCTGCTCACCGGCGACAACGCGACCACCGCCCGCACCGTCGCCGCCGAGGTCGGGATCGAGGAGGTCATCGCCGAAGTGATGCCCGCTGACAAGGCCGCCGTCATCGCGCGCCTGCAGGCCGAGGGCCGTGTCGTGGCGATGGCCGGGGACGGTGTGAACGACGCACCCGCGCTCGCCCGGGCCGACCTCGGACTCTCAATCGGCACCGGCACCGACGTCGCAATCGAGGCCTCAGACCTCACACTCGTCAGCGGCGACCTGGGCGCCGCCGGCGACGCCATCCGCCTCAGCCGCTCCACACTGCGGACGATCAAGCAGAACCTAGGCTGGGCGTTCGGCTACAACCTCGCCGCACTGCCGCTGGCCGCCGCCGGACTGCTCAATCCCGTAATCGCCTCGGCTGCGATGGCCTTCTCGAGCGTCTCGGTCGTCACCAACGCCCTGCGCCTGCGCCGCTTCAACGCTGCCCACTCCGATGGCGCCCGGCAGCAACCAACTGCCCACGTCCCCGTGCCGACGGTAATGTCGCCTGGTTGCCCCGTAAGGGTGTGAAGTCATCTGCGGAGTAGCGCGCGAACCTCAGAGCAGGTGTTCGACCTCTCGCTCACGGCGTCGTCGACGTCGACGAGCTCCCAGCGTTACACCACCTCAACCGACTTGACTCCAGGTTCTGCTCGATGCGTTCAACCGCCTCCTCACGCTCCAACCTAGGAGCAGCCGGAAACCAGCGCACGACCTCGGGGTGTCGGTAGAGCTCGACGAAGCGATCAACTTCATCCAACCGCCACGGGCGGACGACGAGTCGGTCCGTCGTGATCGCACGATCGTTGCGCTCTACCACACCGCGATCCTGCCACATGCACGCTGCAGCGAGTCGCCTTGATGGTGTTCGATGAGGGTTCCTCAGCGGACTCCCATCGCGTGGCCACATCGCGCGCACAGCGCAGCGTCCATACAGCCGGTGCACAGCATTCCGGACGCAAGCGCTGAATGCTGCTCCCTGGCAGTGCGCGTGCCGTGCTGCCGAGCGTGTGATCCGCGCGTCCGAGACTCTCGAATCGGACGAGAAGGAGCAGTGCGGCTGAGAGCCGTTTCGTATGTGAGCGAGAGCCCGCCCGGCGCGGCGGGTGCTTCAGCCGCGGAGCGTCGACCGGAGATCTGAAGAAGCCGGGGCCGCTTGGAGAAAGAAACGTACTACAATGGACTACACCTTATTGCGCGCAGGCTAGCCGATGCGAAGATCGACAACCAGTATCCGCCTCGAGGACGAACTGCGCCAGCAACTCGGCGCGCAGGCTGCCGCGGAGCGCACGACGGTGACGGAGCTGATCGAGCGATACGTGCGAGAGGGGCTGGCGAGCGCCGCGCATCCGGGAATCGTGTTCAAGCCAGGCCCGGCCGGGCGGCGGGCGGCGCTGGCCGGAGGTCCTGATGTGTGGGAGGTGATGGCGGCGCTGCGGCACACCAGTGGCTCGGAATCCAAACGCGTGGGCGCCGTCGCTGAGCAACTCGGCTTGCACCAACGCCAAGTGCTGATCGCGCTCGAGTACGCCGCCGCGCATCGAACCGAGATCGAGGCGCGAATCGTCGCGAATGACGAAGCTCTCGCGCAGGCCGAGCGCCACGCTTCTGAGCGCCAGCGCCTGCTGGCGTGAAGTTCCTGATCGACTCGATGCTTCCACCCCGGACGGCGGCGGAACTGGCTACGCTGGGGCACGATGCGACGACTCCGGCGGGGCTCGGCGCGCACAACCTTCCCGATGACATGCTCGTAGAGCTGGCTGCCGACGAGGACCGGGTGATCGTCACCGAGAACGCGAGCGACTTCGCCACGGTCACCGCGTGCCCCGTGCTGCTCGTCCTAAAAGTGTGGTGGCCGTCCGCGTCGCTGACCAAGCGCCTGGCCAGCGCACTAGACCGCTGGGCCAAGGCGAACCCGCAGCCCGGCAACTGGGCTCACTGGCTACCGCCCGAACTCCGGTAACCGTCGAGGGCGATCCGGTCACAGGTCGCCACATCTGTGACCAGATAGCCAAGAATCCCCTGGTAATCCAGCGACAACTGGTCACAGCTCAGGGCCGCCCGTACCGATGAATGTGCTCGGTTCGACACGAAAGCTCGTGAAATTAAATTGGACGTCAGAATTGCCGCCGGCGGGAAGGCAGCGATGTCTCTCGCGGGGGCATCAAATCCGGCGTCCGGTGCGACGCGCGTTTGACAGGCCTCGGGGGCCCGGGGCGATGCGCCCGGCGGTCGGACGACAGCATTCGCTCGGACGTCCGTTGAGCTTCCTCAAATGGCGCAGCTCAGCGGTCGACCTGGATTACGTGGCCGACGATCAGCCGAATTTGGACGAGACGCCGCCCGCCGCTCGGCGCCGGGCGGGCCAGCACGCTCGTGCGACTCAGCGGCGGTTCGCTCACCGCGCGATCGTGAAGATAGTCGCAGCGCTCACGCCGCTGGTCCCCGCGATATTGCTACTGGGACTCGGCTGGGCGTCGTGTGTGATCGAGGTAGGCGTCGTCGTCGGCATCGTGTCGATCGATCGGACGGCGTCAGCGCTCGTCGACCGATGGGGTCGTGGCGCCGCCGGCGAGGAGCTTGTTGGCCAGGTGCTCGACGGTTTGCGCGAGCGCGGCTGGTTCGTCCTGCACGACGTGCATCTCGGCCATGGAAACATCGATCATGTCCTGGTCGGTCCGGCCGGGATCTTCACGATCGAGACCAAGAGCCATCGCGGCCGCTTGCGCGCGGCCGCGATCGACGCTCGGATGCTCAAGCAGGCATACGCCCAGGCAAAGTTGGTCGAGCGGATCACCGGACTCCGGGCCGTGCCCCTGCTCGTATTCAGCAACGCCTACCTGATCCCCGCCGTTACCCGGCGTCATGGTGTCGAGATCCTGCCGGCACGCATGCTCGCAAGGCACCTAAGGAGGCGCGGCGGCACCATTCCACAGGAGCGGGTCGACGCCGTGTACCGACGGCTTGCCGCTGCGCTACCAGGGTGACGAACCCGCAACGGCGCGATACTCGATCGGCGCCACCGCGACCGCGATCCGGGTGGGCGCGGTTTGTGTCCTATGGCCACGGCACGCTGCGACAAGGCGTGAGCGTCAAAGATCGTTGGTATCACTCCGGCCGCGCCATCGCGTACGTGGCATTGCAGTGACGCGGTCACGAGAGGCCGCGCGATCGCATTCGCGCGGCAGGAGTCGAGGCGATGGCCGGTACGGACCCGGTCCGCTCGCTCGCTACTCCCAGCCTGGTCCTTGGCATGGAATGGACCAGCCGCAGTCCTGCGGATCGCGTGGCCGCAGCTGTCCGGGAGCAGCTGCGATCGCGGGTGAGGCGGAGGGGAGTCGTGGCTTCGTCCGCGTTGACTGCGGCAGCGACCAAATGGCTGCTCGCTTGCTGCGATTGTGCCGAATGCCGAAGCGGGATATTGCCGATTTCGTGTGGCCGATTCCGTGTGGCTGTGCTCACGAATGCGGATCGTGCGGCTCGCGACAGGACCTGATACCGCAGTCCGCGTGATAGCGCGGTTGTCAATCGGCTGGCGACTCACGATCATTCCCGGTGATGCGGGACGAGCTGACATTGCTGTTCACGGACATCCAAGGCTCTA
Source organism: uncultured Solirubrobacterales bacterium (assembly GCA_963764545.1). Lineage (GTDB taxonomy): Bacteria > Actinomycetota > Thermoleophilia > Solirubrobacterales > Solirubrobacteraceae > Palsa-465. The sequence continues at coordinate 580,939 of CAVXSX010000001.1, forward strand.
CGCGGATGCTCCATCGACTGGGTGATCGGTACGCCGACGTGCTCGCCGAGCACGACCGCGTGATGCGGGAGGCAATCGTGGCCGCCGGCGGCCGCGAGGTCCATACCGCAGGAGACTCGGTTTTCGCGGTCTTCCCGCGAGCAGAGGGCGCGATCGAGTGTGCGCTGCGAGTTCAGCTCGGACTGCGCGGTGCTGACTGGCCAGGGGGCGAGGCGCCGCGCGTGCGCATGGGCATTCACACCGGCGCTCCAGAGGTTCGTGATGGGGACTTCGTCGGGATGGACGTTCACCGAGCCGCAAGGGTGATGGCGGTCGCGCATGGCGGTCAGGTGCTGGTCACCGACGAGACACGAGGAGCGATCGACGCCGGGGTCGAGGTGCGAGATCTCGGCTACCACAGGCTCAAGGACATACCGGAGCCTGAGCATCTCTTTCAGGTGCTGGTGTCTGGACTCGAGCCCGAGTTCCCCGAGCTGCGGTCGCTGAACCGATCCAACCTACCCGCGCCAGCGAATCCGCTGGTCGGCCGCCGAACCGAGACCGAGCAGGCGCTCCAGCTGTTGTCTCGTCCCGATACGCATCTGCTGACGCTGCACGGTGTCGGCGGTGCCGGGAAGACACGACTCGCGATCGAGGTCGCCGGGGAGGCGGTGACGCGCTACCGCGATGGTGTCTGGATGGTGCTGCTCGCTCCGATCGGCGACCGCTCGCTGATGGTCTCGGAGATCGCTCGCGTACTGGGGGTGGACGCAGTCGCGGAAGAGCCGCTTGAGACGACCCTCGCGCACGCGCTTGCCGAACGCGAGCTGTTGCTCGTCCTCGACAACTTCGAGCACCTTCTCGCTGCGGCGGGGATCGTCGCGCAATTGCTCGCCGAGGCGCCGAAGCTCGACGTGCTGACGACCAGCAGGGAAGGGCTGTGGATCAGTGCCGAGCATCTGATGGAGGTCCCGCCGCTTCCGGCCGATGACGCCGCCGAGCTGTTCGTGCAGCGCGCCCTCGCGGTCCGACCGGACCTGAGCATCGAGGGCGAGGACCGTGAGGCGATCGCACGCATCTGCGAGCGACTCGATGGCCTGCCGCTCGCGCTCGAGCTGGCCTCGGCGCGCATCGCGGTGTTCGGTCCGCGGGCGCTCGAGGCCCGACTGGCCAAGAGTCTGGCGCTACCCCAGGGGCCCCGCGATCTACCCGAGCGCCAGCGAACGCTGAGGGCGACGATCGACTGGAGCTATCAGCTACTCGAGCCAGAACAGCAGCGGCTATTCGAGTCGCTCACGCCGTTCATCGGCGGCGTGCGGGTCGATTCGGCGGAGCCGCTCTGGGGTCAGGAGGCGGTCGAGGGGCTCATCTCGCTCGCCGGGAAGAGCCTGCTTCGCCGCCGCGAGGATCCAGATCAGGAGCCGCGGTTCTGGATGCTCGAGACCGTCAGGGAGTTCGCCGTCGAAAAGGCGATGGAGCACGCCGCCGCCGACGGCGACATCGAGCGTCACGCGGAGTACTTCGCCGCGCTGGCGGCGGAGGCCGCGCCCCATCTGAACTCGGCGGATCAAGGCCCGTGGCTCGATCGGCTTGAGAGCGAGATGCACAACCTCCGCACGGCGCTCGACCGGCTCACCACGCTCAAGCCAGAGCTCGCACTTCGAATGGCAGCCGATCTGTTCTGGTTGTGGGATGTGCGCGGCTACCACGCGGAGGGACGCCGGCGACTGCTCGAGGTGTTGTCGATCACCGACGGCGGGGGGCGTGACCGCGCTCGGGCCCTGTTCGGCGCCGGGCGGCTGTCGCTGATGACCGACGAGTTCTCCGCGTCGGTGCCGCAGCTGCTCGACGCTGCGGCCACCGCTCGGGAGGCGGGCGAGACACGGATCGCTGTCAATGCGCTCAGCAACCTCGCGTTCGCCTACCAGAGCCTCGGTGAGCGTGACCGCGCCGCCTCCATCGCGGAGGAGGCGATCGCGCTCGCGCGAGCCAGCAGTGACGAGTGGGCGCTGGCACTCGCCCTCAACAACTACGGCAACAGGTTCAGCATGGTTGGGGAGTTCGGGCGTGCCCGCCAGCTGTTCGAGGAGGCGCTCGATCTGCGTCGGGGCGGCGAGCCGCGCGCGGTCGCGCTGACGGCCGCGAACCTCGCCGAGGTGACGCTCGGTGACGGCGAACTGGAGACCACCGAAGCGCTGGTGGCCGAAGGACTCGACCATGCACGCCGGATCACCTACCACCCAATGCTGATCACGTTGCTGTCGATCGGCGCACTCAGCGCCCTGCACCGAGAGGATCCAGCCACCGCTCGATCACAGCTCGCCGAGGCGATCCCCTCATTGCCGGCCGTCCACGCCGAGGCGGGCGCGCTCTTCCTCGCCGCGGCCGCCACACTCGCGTCGCTCGATGGCCACCCACTACGCGCCGCGACGCTATGGGGCGCCACCGACGGTGAGCTCGCCAAGCTCCACCGAGTCGAGACCCCAGGCGCCGCCGCGCTCCGGACACGCTGGTTGCCGCCCGCCCGCGACGCGGCGCCCGACGCCGCGGTGTGGGACGCCGCATACACACACGGCACCGAGATGTCACTGGACGACGCGCTCGCGCTAGCGGCGAGCGACTTTCCGCCTGGAGCGCCGTAGGCCCGTTCCCTCGGTCCGGTCGTGGAGCCTCTGGAGACCTCGTTCGGCAGTCTGTATCCGGACAGCGCCTCGCTGCGCTGGCGACCTGCTTCCCGCGCTCGCGAAGCGGGTGCGCGCCCCGACGGGTACAGGCCGAACAGAAGTCAGGTTTGAGCCTCGCGTCAACAGAGCGGGCGTCCCTCGGCCGCCCTCTACACCCGGCGGACCGAGACAGTCGCTCGATGAACAACAATCACAACCTACAACCCAGTCTCCGTGGAACCCGGTCCGGCTCAGAGCTGGCGTTCGGGACGCTGATCGCGACAAGTACGGCAAGCAGCGTGAGCCCCGCGAGCACCGCGAGAGCGACCTGCGGGAACGATGGACGGCGGATGGACATGGGCTGCCGGTTGGTGTTGAGAGGGACATATCTGCTCCTTAGTGACCGTTGGTGTGCAGTGACGTCGCTGCCACCGGGAAGTATCACCGGGCCCAGGCGCGGCCCACGTCCGTCGACCCATCGAGAATGGGTCTTGTTACTTAGTTCCGATGACCTTCGATTTCGGGGACACTGTGGCGGTGTACACGCCGACCCGAACCGACGAGCGGCTGGCCGTCGCTTTACGCAACGAAAGCCGCCGCGTCCGTTTTCGCCGCGGCCAGGCGCTGTTTACGGAGGGAGATCTAGCCGACCGCGTGTTCGTGATCGAACGCGGTTGGGTGACGATCACGAGCATTGCGCCGGGCGGGCGCGAGATCGTCCTCGGGCTGCGTGGACCTGGCGATGTGATCGGCGATCTGTCGGCGCTCGACGGCGCGCCGCGGTCGGCCACCGCGCTCGCGGTCGACGAGGTCGAGGCATCGGTCGCGCCCGGATCGGCGCTCACGCGCGCGCTGACCGATGCGGCCACCGCCATGGAGCTCCTCCGGGTGCTGGCGAGCCGACTGCGCGACGCCGACCGCAAGCGGCTCGAGTTTGCCTCGCTCGACACGCTGGGCAGGGTCGCCTGGCGGATCCAGGAGCTCGCTGAGCGCTTCGGCAAAGACACCGTGGAGGGAATCGAGATCGAGCTCCCGCTCTCCCAGGAGCAGTTGGCCAGCTGGTGCGGCGCGTCGCGTGAGGCCACTGTCAAGGCGCTCGCGGCGTTGCGTACGCTGGGCTGCATCTCGACCGGCCGCCGTAGCGTGGTCATTCGCGATCTCGAGGCATTGCGCCGGCACGCCTACGCGGTCTAGCCGGCAACGGCTCCCGCGTTGGACTGCGTAAAACGACCCACTCTTTAAGCGTCAACGTCCGTGGGCGGCGCCGGCAGGCCGCGCGAGAGTTTCGGCATCAGCCCGGACCGCCCAACACGGGACTCATCCGGGAAACCACCGCCCGTCAAGCGGCGCGCCCGAGGAGAACGCTCATGTCATCGCACACCCATCACGAGATCATTCGCGCCCAGCAGCGCGAGATCGCCGCCCGCGTGACGCACGCGCATCACGTCAGCGATTTGCAGTGCTCCGCCGACCGTGTGGGCCGCTCCGCCAAGTTTCGACTCATCCGGGCGGTCGCCGCGATCGGCGCCTGCGCCGCGATCGGCACCACTCTGGCGACCGGCTCCGCTCCGGCTAGCGCGCACCCCTCGCAACAGCGCACCCACGTCTCGTCCAGCCAATTCAGTAAGGAAATCCGTGCGTTCGAGCTCAAGGGCTACGTGCAGGCCTCGTGCACGATCAACGGCACCGAGATGCGCAATCCCAGCACCGGTCAAGTCGTGACCGTCAGCTTGTAGTTCTCGCTCGGCGACTCAGCACTGATGTAGCGATCAGCGGCTGGGTTGGGGCTCGAGCGTCGTTCCGTGATGCTCGGTCGGCCGTTCGGTTCGCCGCGCGAGGGTTAGCGCGCGCGAGTCAAGGAGGGGAAGCGGGCTCGACCGGCCACGGTCCGGGCGCACCGCAACCGAGCTTTCGCGGATCCTAGAAACCGCTCGGCACGACGACCTCGGGAGCGATGACAACCGATGTCATGGCCGCTGCCCGCGGAGCGCGAAGTACAGCACCGCTGCGCTGAGCGCGGTGATCGGAGCGAGGGCAGAATCCAAGGCCCATTGCACGAACGCGCGTCCCACCGCTCCGAGAGACGCCGCGAGAAGACTCGCGGCGACAGTGATCACGACGACCGAGAGGAACACCAGGAGCAGGACCGCAAAGACGTTCCAGCCGTTGCCGCGCACCAGTTCGCGGCTGCGGCCAAAGGCGGCGAATACACCGGGGCGCTCGAGGACCGTGACGGGTGCTACCACGGCCCAAATGACCATCAGGATCAAACCGGGGATGATGAGGAGGACGAAACCGATGCCGACGGCTATTCCGAACAGGATAGATACGCCGACCAGCGGCCAGAACACCGGCTCGACACTCCGGGCCAGATCGCGAACGGAGTGATCGCGGCGCCCGTCTTGGACGTCCTGGACGAGCTCGACCACCATGCCTTGATAGAGGATGCTGAGCGCCCAGAACAGAATCCCGAGCGCGAAGGCGGCGACGGTCGATAGGACCAGAGTAAGCACGAACTGAATCGCGAACAGTGCGACCGCGGTGCTGACCAACACCGAGAACTGATCCCGATAGATCTCCCAGATCCGCGAGAGGACCGAGCCAGGACTGATGGGTTGCACGCTCATGGCAAGTCGTGAGCGCCTGGGCGGAGGGACCCTGGGCTCACGGTCGGTCGACATCCTATGACGGCGCGGCGCGCGAGAGGTGGAAATGACCGAGGTCGAGCTCGGGCACACCGTCGGTCACCCACTGGGCAACGGCCTCGCCGATCGCCGGCGAGTGCTTGAACCCGTGCCCCGAGCACGGGGACACGATCAGGACCGCATCGTGCGCTGGGTGCCGGTCGATCACGAACCGGCTGCCGCGGGTGGACGTGTAGAGGCACGACAGGGTCCGCACCGGGTCCTGGCCGAGCCACGGAAGCCGACCCTCGATGCAGTGGCTATACATGGCGGCTGTCTCCGCCTGGGTCGGGGGGTGATGGCGCCCGTCGGGCTCCGTCGTCGTCTCGTAGGTCTCGGTGGCGACCTTGACTCCACCGGCCGGGCCGTCCACGGCCGGAAAGCCGTAGAAGCCGTCGAAGTGAACGAAGCCACCGCGTTCGCCGCCGAAATCCCACACGAACACCGGCATGTCGCGGAGCTGCTCGTAACCCTGGCGGATCGGGAACCAGAACTGGACTTGGCGATACACAGCGAACAGGTCCCGGCCTTCGGGGAATAGCGCAGGCAGCCATGGACCGGCACACAGGATCAGCTGCTCGGCGCCGTACCGGGCGCGGTCGGTGACCACGCTCACGCCGTGCCTGGACGCCGACCAGTTGAGCACGCGCTCCCCAAGCCGAAGCTCAGCGCCGCCGCGCCGGGCCAGCTCGAGTTGGGCTCGCACGCCGTCCTCCGGCGGCACGAAACCCGCCGCGGGCTCGTAGTAGGCCTCGGTCTGCTCATCGACGGCGAACATCGGAAAGCGCTCGCGCAGCTCGGCCGGCGAGAGCTCCTCGTGCTCGATCTCGAGCCGACGCGCGAGTTCGCGCGTTCCTTCGTAGAACCAGCTTCCAGGGCACGACATGATGAGCCCGCCCGGCTGGTGCAGCAGTCGGGTCCCGGTCTGAGCCTCGATCTCACGCCAGAGCTCGTGTGAGCGGCGGACCAGGGGCACGTACTCGGCGCCTTCCCCGACCGCCAGCCGGGTCATCCTGGTGTGACCGTGCGTCGACCCGAACGGGTGAGGCGGGTCGTACTGATCTATGCCGATGACCGCGGTGCCACGACCGGCAAGCTGGGCACACACGGCGCTCCCCATCGCTCCCAACCCAACGACCACCACGTCCGCGTGCTCCGGCAGCGTCACGCGGTGGACGCTACCGGCCAGGGACCGCGAGCGGACGCGGACGGAAGACGCGATCCGTCAATGCCGGACCGACGACAGCTACGGATGGATACGCGCCACGTACACGTTGGTCCCCCCGCCGCCCTCGACCATCACCAGGACGTGGGCGCACTGGCCGGTGTGCTGAGAGGCGGGTTGTTCGTAGAGCGTGAAGTGGCGATCGTCGTCGGCTCGGGAACCTACGTTGATCTGATGCCACCAGGCGAGTGTCGCTTCGCGGTAGCCGGCGGCGCGCGCGAGGCGGAGCCACAGCGCAGCCGCTGTCGGAACCGAGGCGCACGTGCCGCTCAAGTGCCGGCTGACTTCCCGGTAGAGGTTCAACAGTTGGTTGTGTGCGCGCAGCGCACTCGTGCGCTGCGCTCGAGGCAAGCTTGCCCGCGCGTTCTGCGCGGGCGACTGCGAAAGCAGGACAGTGCGTGACGGTCCATGCACGCTCGCTGTCGTCGGACGGCAGCCCGTCGGAGACGGGACCCGACGACGCCGGGACCTGCACCTTCCAATCGCTCAGCCCGTCAGCGACGAGCAGGGAGCGGACCGCGGCGACGTCACGAGCCGCGTAGGAACACTGCCCCGGAAGAGACGTGAACGGCGTGTCGATGTTGGCCAGCTGATCCTGCAACGCGACGATCGGCAGATCGACCGTCCACGTATTCGGCAGCCGCGCCCAGCGCTGACCGCCCGACGTGGCGGGCCGAGTCGCAACGGACGGACGATCGCGACCAGCTGCTGCCCGTTGGTAACGCCCCAGATAGCCAGCGGCGGCGCTGCCTCGCGCCCACCGGAGGCGGACGGCCATGCCGCCCGGCAATCGACGATCGGGCTGCCGGTCACCGCGTTGGTTATGGCGTCGATCCCGCCGACCTCGCATTCAAAGGACGGCAGCTGCCGAGCCTGAGCCCCGGCCAGCAGCAGGTAGCCGGCGACCGCCACACCCGCGCAGCCCGTGAGCAGGGCGATGGCCACGGCCGCCTGGGCGAGGGCGCGCAGTGAGCGCAGGCGCCGCAGAAGCCCACGGCGTAGCCGCCGAGGTGGCCGCGCAGCCGGCAGCGCCGCCGGTCGACGCGCTCGGGTCGGGGGCTTGCAGCGAGCGGCTGGCCGCGACAAGCGACCGTTCGAAGGTGTCGAGAGCTGGGGTCATGTCGTCTCCTGTCTGACCGCTCGGAGCTGGGCGAGCGCGCGGCTCACCCGCTTCCTGACCACGCTCTCCGACGTCTCGAGCTCGCGGGCGATCTCGTCGTACTCGCGCTCATCGATCACCCGAGCGAGGAACGCCTTCAGGTGATCTGGCGACAGGGCCGCGGCCAGGTCAGCGAGCAGATCGGCCTCGGCAGCCGCCTCGTCGATCGCAGCGAGGTCACCATCGGCCAGCACGAGTGGCTCCATGGCCAGCCGCCTGCCGAGCGTCGTCCGCGACTCGACCCCGCCGCACAGAATCGATCAGGACGTTGCGGGCGATCGTGACCAGCCAGGCGATCGGCACCATCGGCAGCTCGCGCTCCCGATCATGGACCGCGACGAGTGCCTGAGTGAAGGTCTCGCACATCAGATCGGCGGCCAGCTCGGCACTGTGAACCCGCACCCGCAGAAACGCGAGCACGTCGCCCCGGCGTGCCCGATAGAAGGCGCCGAACGCCTCGGCGTCGCCGTCCCGCGCGCGGCGGAGGAGATCCTCGTCGCTCACATGCACCTGAGCAGCCATTCTTGCGGGAAACGACGCAGCCGACCCCTCGTTTGTGACCGCCGACCTTGGCCCCATGGTGGTAGCCTGCGGCGATCCACCCGTTGGGGGTGGGGCGGGGTTTGCGCAAGCGTCAGCTAGTAACAGCGGTTGTGGCAACGGTCGTCTTTGGGCTGTCTGCCGCGGCATGCGGATCGAGCGGGGCGCAGGCCTCGAGCGTGCACGCGTCATCCGAGACGGGCACGACGGCCAAGGAGCCGGGCTCGGGCAAGCCCTCCGTCATCCTGGGCACGAAGAACTTCACCGAGGAGCTCATCCTGGGCCAGCTGTATGTCCAGGCGCTGCGCGCCAAGGGCTTCTCGGTCACGCTGGAGAACGACCTGGGTCCGTCCGAGGTGATGGACATGAAGCTCACCTCGGGGGCGATCGACGCCTACCCCGAGTACACCGGGACGATCCTGTCGGTGTTCGGTCACAGCCCGCAGCGGCCGGCCAGCGCGGCGCAGGCCTACCAGCTTGCGGCGGCGGTGGAGCGCGGGCACAACGCCACGCTCCTGAGCATGGCGCGGGCCACGGACACCGACGTCATCGTCGCCGAGCCGGCGTACGCCAGGCAGCACGGGCTGCAGACATTGGCTGACCTGGCGAAGCTGGGCTCCCGCGCCACGCTGGCGGGCCCCCCGGAGTTCAAGACCCGGTTCAACGGCCTGATCGGTCTGCGGGAGGAGTACGGCGTCACCAAGCTCCGCTTCCTGCCGACCCCCATCGGCCAGCAGTACCAGGCTCTGGCGAACGGTCGTGCCCAGCTCGCGGTCGGCTTCACCACGGACGGCAACCTCACCCGCGGAGGCCTCACCATGCTCTCGGACCCGAAGAACATCTTCGGGTTTCAGAACGTGACGTTCATTGTGCGCAACGACTCGCTGCAACGCGAGGGCAGCGCCTTCACCCAGACGATCGATGCGGTCAGCGCCCGGCTCAGCACCGAGGCTCTGCGGCTGATGAATGCCGCCGTATCGCTGGACGGTCAGAGCCCGGCGACAGTGGCTCGCCAGTTCCTGGGCGCCAACGGCCTCCTCTAATGGGTTGACCGGAAAGCCCCACTAAGCGACCTGGCAGGGAATCCGGGCCGAAACCCGGGTTCCCGCTCCGGCCGGGCTGACCACCGTCAGCGTCCCGTCCAGCGCCCCGACGCGGTCGCGCAGACCCTGGATTCCGGTTCCCTTGCTGGGGTCCGCACCGCCGGCGCCGTCGTCCTCCATCTCGACCACCACGTCGTCGCCGTCATAGTGGGCGCGGAGCGTGGCCTTGGTCGAGCCCGAGTACTTGAGCACGTTGGTCAGCGCCTCGGCGATCACGAAGTAGGCCACCGCCTCTACCGACGCCGGGGGCCGCGACGGCAGGTCGATCTCGCGCTCGATGGTGATCGGGGCGCGCGAAGCGAGCGACTCGAGCGCCGGCGACAGCCCCCGGTCGGTGAGGATCCCGGGATGGATCCCCCGGGCCAGCTCGCGGAGCTCGTCGAGCGCCGCCGACAGCTTGGCGTCGAGCCGGTCGATCAGCTCGGTCGCCGCGTCGTTGGTTCCGACCCGGTTGCGGAGCAATCTGAGCTCGACTGCCATCGCCACGAGCTGCTGCTGGGCACCGTCGTGCAGATCGCGCTCGATCTGACGCCGCGCCGCGTTGGACGCCTCGCACCAAGCGGGCGCGCGACGCCCGCAGCTCCTGGACCCGCGCGCGCAGGTCGGCCTTGAGCCGCTCGTTGTCGAGAGCCAGCGACGCCCCCGCGGCGGCCGCCTGAACCAGCTCCGGACTTGCCTCGAGGCTGGGGTCGTGGATGATCGCGGCCACCCGCTGGCCCTCGTAGTCGACGGCCGTCCAGGAGCGACCGGAGCCCATTTCGGGAAGCGGCACCGTGTTCCCGCGCTCATCGACATAGGTCTCGCGATCTGGAAGCCAATAGGCGATCCACAGCGTCCGGTCGCCCAGGCTGGTGGCGAGCGTCTCGCGCACGGGGGCCCCGGCCGGCAGGCTGGTGATCAGCAACGTACGAGCCAGAGCGCGCAGCACGATGGCCGCCCAGCCGACGAAGGCGATGGTCACCACCGCGAACGGAACGGCAAGGAGGACCAGCAGAACACCGAGCACCGGGCTGGTGCCGAGCGGCCCGATGTAGCCCGAGCGAGCCCCGGCGATGGCACCCACGCCGAGCACGAGCAGGATCACGGTCGCGGCCAGCCCGGCGCCGATCAGGGCGACCGCCGCCACCGACGCCGGCAGGCGCAGGCTCAGCAGCGTCACCGCCCGCCAGAAGGCGCGACTGCTCAGCCGGTGGCGGATCCGTTGGAGCAGCCGTGCATCGCTCCCGGATGGCAGTGGCGGGAGCGGAGAGATCTCCGCACCGAGCAACCGGTTGGCGAGGTCGCGCTCGAGGCCGGCGCAGCGCCAGAGCAGCCCGACAGCGGCGACCAGCAGCGGCAACCCGATCCAGAGCGCGCCGAGCAGCACACCGACCAGAACGCCGCCGATCACCAGCAGCAGGTACACGGCGCCGAGTGGAACGCCGAGCGCCAGGTATGCGAGCTCGCGACCGACGCGCTCCGCGTCCAGCCCGCCCTGCTCCGGCGAAGCGCGGACGTCGAACGGCACCGCTGCATCGGTGGCCGTCTGTGCCTGCCAGCTCATAGGCCGCCCTCCACGGTCACGCTGCCGCCGGTGCTATCCGCGTTGATCGTGAACGGCGCGGCGGGGTCGTTGACCAGGCCGGTCACGTGCGGCGGCCCGAGCCCAGATCTCGCGGCCAGCCGATAGCTCCCCGGGGGGACCAGCGCGACCGCACTGCCGCTACCGGTGCGCAGACTGAGACTCTCGGGAGCGCAGGCGCTCGAGACGTGCAGATTGCCCGATTGGCTGCGGGCCGAGAACTGGAACCCGCAAAAGGCCTCAACGTCGACATTGCCCGTGCGGGTGCCGACGGTAGCGTTCGCATCCAGGCCGGTCATCTGCACATCGCCGCTGTCGGTCTGCACGCGCACGGCGAGCGCCTCGGGCACCATGAGCTGGTACGACGCCGAGCATGATCCCATCACGATCTTGGGGCATTGCGAGCTGATGTGGAGAACGCCGCCCGAGACCCAGCGGCGCTCCCGCGCCGAATGGCCAAACGAGTAGCTATCGGTGCGGCGAACCTGCAGAACGGTCGAGCTGCTGCCGGCAACCGCCACGTGACCGGAGGACACCTGCAGATAGACCTCGGAGACCGAACCGGAAACGGAGTACGTCATGGTGTTCGAGTGCAGACTGGCCAGCCATCCAATCCCGGTGACCAGGATGACCAGGGCGACAATGGCGGCCGACCCGGCGACCGCGGCGTTCCATCCGTGCAGCCCGCGCAGCGACGGCGCGGGTCGCGGCCGTCCCGCTCCGGCCGGCGAGGGCCGGGGATCGGGCGGAGCTTCCGAGACGCTCACGACCGTCCGATCAAGCGTGCAGGAACGTGAGCACCGCCAGCACGCGACGGTGGTCGTCCTCGGCCGGCGGCAGACCAAGCTTGCCGAAGATGTTCGTCACGTGCTTCTCGACCGCGCGCTCGCTGATCACCAGCCGGGTGGCGATGGCGTGGTTCGAGCGTCCCTCCGCCATCAGCTCGAGTACCTCGCGCTCGCGATCGGTGAGCTCGTCGAGCGGGTCGACGTGCCGATGGCGGCGCAGCAGTTGACCGACCACCTGCGGATCGATCACCGAGCCTCCGCCGGCGACGCGCCGAACGCCGTCGAGCAGCGTGGCCACATCGGCGACACGCTCCTTGAGGAGGTAGCCGACCCCCTCGGCGGCGTCGCCGATCAACTCGATCGCGTACTGCTCCTCGATGTACTGGGAGAGCACGAGCACCCTGGTCTCAGGCTGCTCGGTCCGGATCTTCAGCGCGGCGCGCAGACCGTCGTCACTGTTATCCGGCGGCATCCGCACGTCGATGATCGCCACGTGCGGCTTGTGCGCACGAACCTTCCTGAGGAGGTCGTCGGCGTCACCGGCCTGGCCCACGACCTCGCAGCCGCTTTCCTCGAGCAGGCGGACCAAGCCCTCGCGCAACAGGACTGAATCGTCGGCGACCAAGACGCGCAGAGGTCCGTTCATCACTGGGCTGGAAGGCTAATGGAGTGGCGAGCAACGTTCACGGCGTGAACGCCCCCGGGCGGCCCGCTAGGAGGTCTGGCGGGTCTCAGCCTTCGAGCAGGGACCGCAGCCGATCGCCCGACAGGTCGGCCTTGGCGACGAACCCGCGGGCGCCGCACGCGTCGATGAGCGGCCCGAAGTCGCCGCCGTCGCGACTGGAAACGAGAATCACGGCCGGTCCGCCGTCCGTCCGGGTCACGCGATTGGAGACCTCGAAGCCGTCGATCCCCGGCAGCTGAATGTCGAGCAGGACCAACTCGGGGGAAAGCGCCGCGGTCTGCTCGATCGCCGACTCGCCGTCCACGGCCTCGCCAACGACCTCGAATCCCTCGGATTCGAGCAGCAGGCGCGCGCTTGAGCGAAACGTCGCGTGGTCGTCGACGATCAGCACCCTGTGGGGCATTCCGGCCACGAGCCTAGGATCGCATCGCGCGCCTCACTCATGAAGACGGCTAACGCACGGCAGCGGGTGCGGTTATCCGTACCTCCGACGGTCGGTCGACGCACCCGGAAGACGCCTGCTCGCTACACCGACAAAGCCTCGCCGGGTTGAGAGTCTGTCGCCTGCTTGAAGTTGGGACCGGAAGACGGAAAGCACGAAACAGCATGAATCCGGCGACGCACTCTTCTCTTCAACCTGGGTGGGCACACGAGGTGACCTGAACACAGGGGGCACAAAGACGACGCCCTTGTTAGGGCAGGCGCGCGGTTCGGGGCGGAATCGCACGCCTGGAAGTGAGGGCGTTGGGGGGCAGCGGCAACAACGGGGGCCGCGCAAACCAAAGGGGCTCAGCGGTGGCGGAGAGAGGGTCTCCGCCACCGCAGGCATGTTTGGTGGACTCCAACCAGGCCAGATCAGGCCGGTTGATATCTGAGCACAAAACTGTTGGCCGCCGAGCACGACCGGAAACGTCCCATTGCTCTTCTCCTAGCCGCAGGGTTTGCCGGTAAGACCGATCGTGCGGTCGAACCTAATCGGTCGTCAACCAGCTCGCGATGTCGTCGATCACGCTCGCGTCGACATGCTGGGCCGGCTCGTATTCCGCCGGGGCTGGAGGGGCCGTTGCCGGGGGCGAACAGGTGATTGAGGGCCGGATAGACCCGGATCGTCATTTGGTCGCGACCACTCAGCCCAGCCTCCCATCGGGCCAGATCGTCGGCGACCGTCACCTGGTAGTCGCGCCCGCCCTGGAGGATCAACAGCGGCTTGCCCAGCGTCGCCGCGAGCGCGACCGGATCGTAGGCGCGCACGTCGAGCCAGTAGGCGGCCGGGGCGCCAAACGGGAGCTGGTCGGCCGGCGTGGACTGCGAGAGCTCGGGGCTGTCCACCAGTCGGGCCTTCTCGCTCAAGGCCTCGATCGCCGGTGCCGAGGCCGCCTCGCTCTCCGGACTGAGCGAGGCGAGGTAGCGGACCTGCCGCACCATGGCCTGATGCAGCGGTTCGGCACCACCGGCCAGGAGGACCACGCCGGCAACCGACGGCTCGGCTGCGGCGATCCGCGGCGCCACCGTGCCTCCGAGGCTGTGGCCGACCAGGAAGATCCGCGCCGGGTCAACCGCGGCGTGAGATCGGAGCTGCTCGATCGCCGCGAGCGCCTGCGGCTCATATTCGTCGCTCAAGCGTGAACTCGCGGGCCTGGCGCAGCTCGCCGGCGTGGGAGAAGGTCACCTTGTCGAATCGGAGCACCGCGATCCCGCGGCTGGCCAGGCCCCACGCGATGTCCTTGAAGGGCTTGTTGCGGCCGATCGTCTCGTCGCGGTCGAGCGGCCCGGAGCCGGCCAGGAGCACGACGGCGGGCACCCCGGCCGTCCCGCGGGGCAGGCTGATCGTCCCCGGGACGGCACGCGATCCGGATTCGAGGGTGATGTCCGATTCCTCGAAACGAGCCGGGTCCGCATACGAAGGTGGCTCCCACGGGGCGGTCGGCAGTGCGGCATCGAGCGGCGCGAGCTGAAGCCCCGCGAGGCGCCCCTCCTCCGTCACCGGTGCGATCACGCCAAAGCCACCGTGCTCGCAGCTCACCGGCACCTTCACGAGGACCACGCCGGTGCCCGTCGGCTCGGCGACGGGCGCTCCGAGCGACGTGATCTGACCCTGGCGGGCGAGCTCGGCCGTCCAGCCCGACTCGAGCGCCTCGGCGGTCACCATCGGCTGAAGCGCCGCCACGAACAGATCGCGGATCTCGGCGAACCGCCCGGCCTGCGCCATCTCCAAGGCGGTGAGCACCACCTCGGTCTGCGCGTCCAGCATCACGGTGCCTCGGGCGCGGGCAGAAGGACGGTGTAGATCATGCGCCGCTTGCGCCCGGGCGCCGGCGGGTTGGCGAGCCGGGGCTGGAAGACGATCGACAACTCCCGCAGCAGCTCGGCGAACTCGGCGTCGGTCAGCCACAGCGCGCCCACCTGGTAGTCCGCACCGTCGCGGGCGGGGTCGAGGTGACCGGAGGCGAGGTAGCGGTCGGCGTCGGCCAGCATCCCGGCGACGTAGACCATGAACGCCTCGGCGTGCTCCTCGGGGGTCATCTGCCTGGCCTCGTCGGCCGTGACCCGCGCCGCGAGCAGCCGCAGCGAGTAGGTGCGCTCGACCGCGCCGCGCACGCGTCGCTCGGCGACCACCTGCAGAACGCCGGCCTTGGCCAGCTTGGCCACGTGGCGATAGAGGCTCCCGGGAGGGACATCGGCCAGCTCGGCCGCAAGCTGGCCGGTGGTGAGCGCGCGATCGCCCAGAAACGCCTTGACGATGCGGAGGCGAGCCGGGTGAAGCAGGAGGTCGGCGCTGGCCACAGACCAAGCCTACTCGACTATTCACAATATTGCTAACGGTCAGGGCGCGAACTCGAGCGTGCCCTGCGCCGGCGGATAGCGCACGATCCGGTCGGGACCGACCACGGCGAAGCCGGTCAGCTCGTGGACGGCGCGTCCCTCCCCGATGCCGAGGTGCTCGACCCGCCAGCCGTGCGCCACGAGCGCGTCGGCGATCAGGCGGCGGTGACAGCGCCACCACACCGCCTCGGCGCACATGACCACGGTGGGCGATGCCTGCGCGGAGGTCTCGAGTTCCGCCAGGGCGTTCTGGAACTCGGTGGAGCTCATGTGATCCGCGTAACCCCGGAAGGCGACCTCGCGCCAGCCACCGTTCTCCGAGCCCGGGACGGGCGAGCGCCGGCCACCGAGTCCGGGCATGTGCCGGTAGGCGATGCCGACGGCTCCGAGCCGGTCCTTCAGCGCGTCCCGATTGAACTGCGGGTGCCGGCGTGAGCTCGGAAACGCCCGGACGTCGGCGAGGAGCGCGACCCCCGCCTCGCGCAGCAGACCGAGCAGCTCCTCGGCCGACCGGGTCGAATGTCCGATCGTGAAGGCGGTAGCGTCGGGCACGATGGAGAGGCTAGATCGCCCGAGCGGCGCCGAGCGGGCGAGGGCAGAGGGCCGGCGGGTGGTGCCCGCGGTGATCGACGTGCAGCTCGGCCGAGCAGACGCGCTCGCTCGCGCAGACCGCGCGCGACTCGCTCGGCGGCCTTGACGCGCTGGTCAACAATTGGGTGACGCGAGCTACGACGTGAGCGCCACGCCGCTCGGCCGGCTCGGCCAGCCCGAGGACCTGCTCGGGGCGCTCGCGTTCCTGGTCTCCGACGAGAGCTCAGCGGACAGACGCTGCTAGTCAACGGCGGCCGGCGCTTTGGGTGAGGCGGTGAGAACCGCCTCGGCGAAGCTGACCAGCGTGTCGGTGAGGGCGTGCAGACGAGCGGGGATCTCCTTGGAGCGACGCTCGAGCAGGCACTCCTGAACGAGCTCGGCGATCCCGCCGACCAGCGCGCGCAGGAACTCGTCGGGCACGGCGGGCAACTCGGGCTCCTCGTCGCGAGCGCGTTCGTGCAAGCGGCGGTAGTGGGCCACGTATTCGGCGAGGACCTCCTCGCGCATGGCCAGCGCGCGCGGGCCCGCGCCGAGAACGTCGATGAGGAGGACTCGGGCGAACTGCGGCTCGTCGGCCAGCATCGAGACCCAGGCCTCGAGCGAGACCCGCAGGCGGGTGCGCCAGTCCGGATTCTCCAATGAGCGCAGCGCATCGTCGATCTGACCGAGCGCGTTCTCACATCCGATCCGGTAGGTCTCCAAAAAGCAGGCCTCCTTGTCGTCGAAGTGCTCGTAGAACGTGCGCCGCGAGATACGCGCGGCCGACACCACGTCGGCGACGGTCACCGCGGCGTAGCCGCGCTCGGCGATCACGTGAGCCATGGCCTCGCAGATCCGGGCCCGGGACATCGAGGTCCGGGCCTCGTCCCAGTTGCGCGAGGAGCGGACCGAGTAGAGGAACAGGGGGTTGGTCGCCGCCATCCGACCGAACACGATAGCGAGAAAAAGCGGACTCAGAATGAATACGTACCAAATTTGACGGGTAATGTTTCCGTCTGGTACGAATGTGTTCCAATCCCCTGGCAGGGGTACGTGGGCCGCTCGGCGGCCAGGTCAATCGATCGCGAACGGGAGCGCGAATGAGAAAGCACGTTGTCTGGAGAGTGGCCCTCGGAGTGGCTCTGACGCCGATCGCGGGCGCCACTCTGTTCAACGGCAGCGCGCTGGCCTGGTCGCCTGAGCCGGCCCAGTACGGAATCGTCGAGCAGAAGAACGTGCCGGTCACGATGAGTGACGGCACCGTTCTGCGCGCGAACATCTACTCCCCTGCGACCCCCAACGGACAGGCCGCGCCGGGGCCGTTTCCGGTGCTGCTCACCCAGACACCGTACGGCAAGGACACGGCCGGCGGCGTCGCCGGTGGCGGGACCGGCGAGGACAGCTATCTGGTGCAGCGCGGCTACATCGACGTGGTGGCCGACGTGCGCGGCACCGGCGACTCCGGCGGTGAGTTCGGGTTCTTCGACCCCGCCCAGCAGCAGGACGGCGCCACGCTGGTGCGCTGGGCGGCCAAGCTGCCCCACTCCGACGGCAAGGTCGGCCTGTACGGCGACTCCTACCTCGGGATCAACCAGCTGCTGACGGTTGGCCAGCTCGGGCCGAACTCGCCGGTCAAGGCGATCTTCCCGGTCATCTCGGCCAACGATCTGTACCGCGACACCGCGTTCGACGGCGGGCTGATCGACATCGAGTTCGGCGCGCTGTACGTCGGGCCTCACCGGATCTCTGAACGAGGTGAACCCGGTCGCCGAGAACCCCGAAGACCCGCTCGACACGCTGCAGGTGGAGCTTCAGCACACGGCCGACCTGTCCAGCTTCGACCTCCCGCTGCTGTTGAACACGACGTTCGACGGCGATCAGGCCTTCGATGGCACCTACTGGCAGGCGCGCAGCCCGATCTCCGCGCTCGAGCAGGTGGTCCGCGACCACGTCCCCGCCTACCTGGTCGGCGGCTGGTACGACATCTTCCAGCGGGGCGAGCCGCTGAACTTCTCGGGGCTGCAGAACGCGCTGGCCGGTCGCTCGGTCTACGCCCCGATGTCCCCCACAGCGGCCTCGAGCGGGCGCTACCAGCTGTTGATGGGGCCGTGGTATCACCTCACGGCGTCGAGCCAGGACTTCGATCCGACGATGCTGGCCTGGTTCGACCGCTGGCTGAAGAACGAGCCGACCGGGATCGACCAGACCTCCACCCCGGCCCACCTATACCTGCTCGGCGCCAACAAGTACGTCGATCAGACGCAGTGGCCGCCCCCCGGACTCAAGCCCACCACCTGGTACTTCGGAGCCGGGCCATCCGGCAGCAGCGCGCCCTCCCAGAACGACGGCACGCTCACCCCGACAGCGCCCACCGCACCGACCGGCGCCGACCAGGTCCTCTACGTGGGAGCCAACGCTCCCTGCTCGCGTGAGCTCGACCAGTGGAGCATGGGCGCCTTCGAGGACGTGACCAGCCCGTCCAACCCGAACGGCGACCCGTGCGCCCAGAACGACGCGCTGACCGAGACCGGTCCGGGCGCCCTCACCTACACCAGCCAGCCGTTCAGTCAGAGCACCGTGCTCGGCGGTCCGGTCGACGCGACCATCTACGCCACCTCGACCCGCCCCGACACCGAGTGGGTGGCCACGCTCGAGGACGTCGCCCCCGACGGCACGGCCACGCCGATCACCACGGGAGCGCTGCTCGGATCGCTGCGTGCGGTCGATGCCTCGCGCAGCTGGACGACATCCGACGGCCGCATGATCCTGCCCTACCACCCCTACACGCAGCCGTCCAGGCAACCCGTGCCGACCGGAACGGTCACCCGGTTCGACATCGAGATTCGGCCCACGTTCGCCGAGATCGCCGCGGGCGACCGGCTGCGCCTGACGCTCACCACCTCGGATCTGCCGGCGCTGATCCCGACCGCGTCGGACGCCACCAACCTCGTGGGCGGCGTCTACCAGGTCCAGCGCAACCAGGCCGCGGCGTCGTACGTCGAGGTCCTGAGCGCGCCGGCCTCGCAGGTCGCGCCGTGAGGGTCCGCTCGCCGGGGCTTCTGATCGGGCTTGTCCTGGCGGCTCTTCTGTACACGGCGACGGGGGCCAGCGCGGCGAGCGCGCCGTGCGGCACTCCGGCGGCCGGCGGAGACTGGCCGATGTACGGCCACGACCTGGGCAACACCCGGACCCAATCCGACGAACACGGCGCCGGCCCGAGCGCGGCGGCCAACCTGACACCGGCGTGGGTGTTCTCGACCGGTTCGACCGGGGACTCGAGCCAGCTCACCACGACGCCGGTGGTCGCCGATGGGTGCGTGTTCATCGGCTCCTATAACGGCTACGTCTACGGCCTCGATGCGGAGAGCGGCCATGTCGTCTGGCAGCGGAAGCTCGACGCGCCCAACCCGGGATCGGGCGGAGTGATCGTGGGCGCGGCGGCGGTCTACGGGCGCGAGGTGATCTTCCTGGTCAACGAGTTCACGGCTCCCTACGCGATCGCGCTCGACCGCTCGACCGGCGCAGTCATCTGGCAGAGCGCGCCGTTCGCGCCACCGCTGACGAGCTCGGCCGCGCAGGCCGGCTCCTACACGAACGCGAGCCCGATCATCGCGGACGGCTACGTGGTGGCGGGCTACTCGCCGCCCGAGGGCGATTCCACCGCGAGCGGCGGGTTCTCGCTGATCGACGCGGCCACCGGCCAGATCGTCAAGACCACGCCGACGATCTCGCCCGCCGACCAGGCGCAGGGCTACTCCGGCGGCGGGCTGTGGAGCACCCCGGCCTTCGACCCGGCCACCCAGTACCTCTATTGGGGCGCCGGCAACCCGTCCAGCAAGGACAAGCAGGATCCCGACACCGACGCGATCCTCAAGATCGACCTGGATCGGGCGCGGCCCACTTTCGGGCAGATCGTCGCGTCCTATCAGGGCAACGTCGACCAGTACTCGAGCACGCTCCAAGCGCTGAGCCAGACCCCGGCCTGCCAGGTGTCGGCCGACCCGTCGGTGCCCGACCCGCTCGATGACCCGGTGTGCGGCCAGCTCGACCTCGACTTCGGCGCCTCGGCCAACCTCTTCCAGACGAGCGCCGGCACCGAGTTGGTGGGCGACCTCCAGAAGTCGGGCGTCTATCACGTGGCCAACGCGGCCACAATGAAACCGGCCTGGACCGCATTGGTCGGCGCGTCATGTCAGGCTTGCAATGCCGCGTCGACCGCCGTGTACGGCGGCTCGGTCTTCGGCGTCGGCACTCCGGCCGGCGTTGCGTTCTCGCTGGCCGGGGACACGGGCGCCGAGGACTGGACGGCACCCGTGGCGGACGGCATCCACTACGAGTCGGTCAGCGCCGCCGATGGCGTCGTATGGACGGTCGACAGCCAGGCCAATCTCGATGGCTTCGATGCCGCCAGCGGTCAGGTGCTCGTGAAGCGACCGCTCAGCGTCGATGCCGGCGCGCCGATCGTCAACAACACCAGTTCGGGCGTGGCGATCGCCGAGCATCAGCTGTTCGTCGCCGCCGGCGGTGCCGGGTACGCGTCGAGCACCGGCTACGTGATCGCCTACCGCGCCGGTTCGTAACCGGCTTCAGGCGGTCACCACCACTTGTGCTCGCGGGCGCGGGCTGTGCCTCGCGTCCGGTCGAGCGCATCGAGCGCGGCCAGGTCCTCGCCGGTCAACTCGAAGTCGAAGATCTGGGCGTTCTGCTCGCGCGGCACGCCACTCTCGCGCAGGGCCTGGCCGACGCTCTCCTCGTTGCCGTAGGCCTGGGCGGTGTCGATGTGGCGGTAGCCGAGCTCGAGCGCCCAGCGGACGGCGTTCAGCATCCAGAACCGTCGGGCACCTGCCACACGCCCAGACCGAGCAGCGGGCTCTCGTTTCCGTCCGCCAGCCGGCGGGTGGCCTGGCTCACGCGCTCGACCGTCTCCGAAGCGGGGCGCCAGCCGATCGCGGGCGCGATCTCGCGGGCGATCGTCTCGAGCATGCGAGCGTTGTACTCGACGCCGAGCTGGTTGGGCACGGTCAAGAGCAGCGTGTCGGCGGCCTGCACGGCGACGTCGCGGGCGAGCTCCTCGGCGATCACGTCGGGCTCGCCGGTATAGCTGCGCCCGAAGCGGGCGAACGCGCCATCCAGGTAACCAAGCTGATCGCGGTCCTCGCCACTGCGGCCTCCGAAGTAGGCGCGATCCTCGTCGGTGACGATCGGGATCACGCTGCGGCTGACCGACACGCGCGGCTCGTGCGAATGGCCGGCGTCGGCCCAGGCTGCGCGGAAGAGGCCGATCTGCTCGGCCTGGAGCTCGTCGAAGGGGACGCCGGTGTCCTCGAGCAGCAGGGTCGAGCTCATCAGGTTCATCCCCTGCTCCCCGGTCCAGCGGGCGCTCTCGCGATTGCCCGATCCCCACCAGATCCGCTGCTCGAGCCCGGGAGAATGGGGCTGGATGGCGAGCTGGCCGGTCGCGCCGGTCATCTCTGGGTCGGCGGCAACGACGCCGGCGCCGGCGATGGCGCCCCGGAACAGGGCGGTCTTCTGGCGGGCCAGCTCAGCGTCGCTCGCGCCCTCGGGCGGGCGGTAGCCGAAGGCGTGCGCGCCGTTCAGGGCGGGCTCGGGAGAGCCGCGGCTGATCCCGAGCTGCAGCCGCCCGCCGCTGATCAGGTCGGCCGCGGCGGCCTCCTCGGCCATGTACAGCGGGTTCTCGTAGCGCATGTCGATCACCGCGGTGCCGATCTCGATCCGGCTCGTGCGCGCGCCAATGGCGGCCAGCAGCGGGAACGGCGAGGCGAGCTGGCGGGCGAAGTGGTGCACCCGGACGAATGCGCCGTCGATCCCCAGCGCCTCGGCCGCCTCGGCGAGCTCGATCGTCTGGGTCAGCGCCTCTCGCGCGGTGCGGGTCTGCGACCACGGGGCCTGCTGCCAGTGGCCGAAGGAAAGAAAGCCGATTCGCTTCACAAAATGAAGTATAGACGGCTCCGTGGCTACTATGCTGCGTAGTACGTTCACGGCCGCGACGGGGCTATCCTGAACGCGATGCCACGTCCGCGGGCACCGAAGACGCCGCCGGTTCTGCACGCGCTGGAGGCCGAGATCATGGACGAGGTGTGGCGCGGTGACGAGCCGACCACGGTCAAGCGCGTGATGGATGCGCTCAACCGCAAGGCCAGGCCCACGCGCGCCTACACGACCTACATGACGGTCATGCGCCGCCTGGACGACAAGGGCCTCCTGAACCGCCGGCGAAGCGGCCGAGCCGACATGTACACCGCCGCGCTCAGCCGCGAGCTCTACCGGGAGCGGCGGGCGGCCGCCGAGGTCCGGGCCCTCGTCGACCAGTTCGGCGAGGTGGCCCTGGTCCACTTCGCGCGCAGCCTGTCCTGTCTGGATCCGGCCCGGCAGCGCCGCCTGCGCCGCCTGGCCAGCCGCGATTAGCGACCCCGGCCCTGCCGTCCCGCTCCGACTACGTGGCCAACGCCACACTCGGCCGCGGAACGCTGAGGCCGACCGGATCTCCTACGCCGCATAGTAGCTTAGGCCGCGAGGACGGTCAAGACGCACATCTCGAGCCTGCTGCGTAAGCTGGCGGCCCTCTCATACTTTCGGCTGACTCTCGGCGTTCCGAGAGCTCGACGGCCAGCCCGGTCTCCTGCACCTGCGATCTAGACCCCGATCGCGCAGCCGTCCTTGCGCGCGTCCGAGCCGCCGAACAGAGTCCCGTCGCGACGGATGATCGCCTGCCCGCCGCCGAACGGCGCGCGTGCGCGATCGCGGTGAACCTCGTAGCCGAGGCCGCCCAGCTCGTCAGCCCGATCCCACAGCGGCGCCTCGAGGTTGAGCCGGCGGCCGTCGATCCGAAATCGCCCGCGATCGAGCGCGGCCTGGGGATCGCCGGGCCGGGCGCCACCGCGCAGCAGCTCGCACACGAACTGGGTGTGCGACTGAGCCTGGATCATCCCGCCCATCAGGCCGAAAGGCCCGACCAGCTCCCGGCCGCGGGTGAGCATGCCCGGGATCAGCGTGTGGTAGGGCCGGGTGCCGCCGATCACCTCGCCCTGAACCCCGAATCCCGCGGCCCGGTTGTTCAAGACGACGCCGGTGTGGCCGGCCACGACACCCGAGCCGAACGACTCGTACAGGCTCTGGAGCAGCGACACGGCCATCCCGTCGTGGTCGACCACGCACACGCACACGGTGCCGCCGGCCGGCTCGGCGATGGCCCCGGGGAGCTGCTCTCGCCTGGCGGCCACGTGCTCCTCGGAGATCAGGTGGGTGACGTCGGCGCCGTCGCGCACGCCCGCCAGCGCGTCCTCCAGGGCGAGCCCGACGGCCACCACCTGATCACGCAGGCTCGCGTCGCGGTCGCCCAGGATGGCGAGCGCCTCGAGCGCGGCGACGCCCTGGGTCGGTGGCGGCAGCTCGGCGACCTCGAACCCCCGGTAGTTGATGCTCAGCGGCGTGACCCAGCGCGCTCGGTAGGTCGCCAGGTCCTCGACGCTCAGCCAACAGGCCGCGGCGATCGCCTCCGCGACGTGGCCGGTGTAGAGGAACTCGGGTCCGTGGGCGGCGATGCCCCGCATGGTCTCGGCCAACTCGCACAGGCGGTAGCGCCCGCCGAAGCGCGGCGGCGCCCCGAAGGCCTCCGGCGCGCGGGGGCTTTCGCGCCACAGCGCCGCGTTGTTGACGCCGGCCGGAACGCCGGTCTCCGCGAGCTTGATCGCCGGCTCCAGGCAGCGATCGAGCCCGCGCCGGCCGAAGCGGGCCGAGAGCTCAGCCCAGCCGGCGACCGCGCCCGGGACATCGACCGAGCTCGGGCCCTCGTAGTCGGGCGCCTCACGCGGTGCGAGCCGGGGCGCAGGACCCGCCGCGTCGAGGCCGTGCAGCTCGCCCGACGGGTCGCGGACGATCGCCAGCACGTCGCCGCCGATCCCCGTGGCATGCGGCTCGGTCACCCCAAGCACGGCCGCGGCGCAGATCGCGGCATCGACCGCGCTCGCGCCCTCGCGCAGCAGATCCAGGGCATGCAGCGCGGCCAGCGGCTGACTGGTGGCGACCATCGCCTCCGTGGCGACGGCCGCGGAGCGTGCCGGGGAGAGTGAGAACGACAAGGCGCTCAGTGCTCGCCGTACTGCTCGGTCGCATAGCGGAGCAGGCCGCAGGCGTCGAGTCGCTCCACCGGTGCCCGGAAGGTGACCTGCACCACGCCTGGATGGCGCCCGATCTCGATCGCGCCGGCGATCGTGGCGCGGTTGCGGACCTCGCCGACCGATAGCTCGAGGAGCGCTGCAGCGCGGGCCAGGCCGTTGTCGGTGGCGGAGTTCAGGTCCGGACCGGTGCCGATCACCGAGATCGGCAGCGACTCCTCGGGCTCGTCCACGCCGTAGCGGCGACCGAGGGCGCGGGCGCGCATCCGCTCCTCGTCGGTCAGCGGCTTGGCCAGGAACGGGAGATCCTCGGCGACCGGGAACAGCACCGGGCCGTCGATTGGGTGGGCGGGCCCCGATTGTTTCACGACCTCGACCTGGAGGGTGACCGTTCCCGACACGTCGCACGTGTGCCCGGCGATCTCCCCGTCGCCCTGGAGCGCGTGCATGTCGCCCAGGTACAGGCCGGCGCCCGGCAGCTTCACCGGACAGATCAGGATCGCCCCGGCGCGCACCGCGTCGATGTCCATGTGCCCGTCGGTCTTGTGGGTCTGGAGCTCTTGGGCGCTCAGCGCGTAGGGGTGCGCGGCGCCGATCAGGAACGAGCCGAAGTCACCGGCGTTGTGCGAGTCGGGCATGGTGATCGAGGGCGAGGTGCCGATCTGGCCCAGGAACGGGCGCAGCCGGGTGGCCAGCGCCACGATGTCGTGCGGAGCGAAGGTGAGGATCGGGTTCTGGACCGAACTGTCGGGGAGGGCCGCGAATCGGGGCGCCTCCCGGGCGAACGTCTCGGCGGCGGCGCGCGGTACGGTCAGGCCTACGGTGCGCAGCTCGTCGAAGGCGATCGTGTAGCCGTTCTCGAACGTGAACGGCGTGGCATCCGCGCCGCAGTTGACGCACCGGACCGCCTCCGGTCCGATGCCCTCGAGGCGGGTCTGCGTCCACTCGGTCCCGCACCCCGGGCAGACCGGAGCGCAGAACGGATCACCGTTGAAGCGCCCCTCCATCGGCTGATCGGTGCCCGATGCGGTGGCCAGCGAGGTGACCTCGATGTCCTTGATGCGGATGGCGATCGCGTCGCCGACCACGGCGCCGGCCACGGCGACCGGCTGGGCCACCTCGTGGCCACCCCGGATCGACGGGGTGATCATCGGGCCCCAGCAGCCCGGCGACGAATTCCACACAACGTGACCGCCGTCGGCCACCGGCCCCAGCATCGCCACCTCGGGCCCGAGCAGGCCGTCGGTGAGCGTGTCGACGAACACGGTCTGGTGGACGTGGGTTACGCCGGTCTCAGCTGGCTCGATCGCCATGGGTCACTCCCTTCGCAAGGTATGGGTCCGGTCATCCTCCCGCCACCGGGGTCAGCAATGCCACCTCCTGGCCGCTGCGCCCTGCTCGATCTTACGGCGGGGCCGGCCGGCGGTAAAGCCGCCTCGTTGAATCGTCTAGTGCGCGCCCCACAGCGTCATCGGTCGGGCCGGCATGGCCGACGAGGTGAATGCCGTGAGTTCGCTTCGGAGCATTCCCGCTGCCGCGGCGGCGCTGGCGCTCGCGCTGACCGCCGCCCCCGCCCACGCGTCCACGATCTATGGACGGGCGATGTCGGCTGCCGAGATTCGCAGCATGCAGGCCCAGGGAATCCGGGAGATCATCGTCGAGCGCAGGGCGGGCGTCACCGCCGCCGAGCGGGCGGCGCTGCGTGCGCAAGCGGGCATCAGGTACCTGGGCCCGGGGCCGCTGCCGAACATCGAGATCGACCAGGCGCCCGCGGGCGAGCTGGCAGCCGCGGTTGCCACGCTGGGCCGCAATCGCGAGGTTCGGTTTGCCGAGCCGAACGCCGAGCTCCACGCCGCGGGCATCCCGAACGACCCCTACTTCTCCGAGCAGTGGGCGCTTTCCAACACCGGCCAGTCGGTGAACGGGACCCGGGGCAACGCCGGCGACGACATCGGCGCCACGTACGCCTGGTCTCACTCCACGGGCTCCGGGGTCACCGTCGCGGTGGTCGATACCGGCGCGGACTCGACCGCGTCCGATCTCCAGGGACAGCTGGTTCCCGGCGCGAGCTTCCTGAACGGAGTCCAGGGCACGACGACCCAGGACCAGAACGGTCACGGCACCCACGTGAGCGGGATCATCGCCGCCGCCCAGAACAACGGGATCGGAGTGAGCGGTGTGGCGCCCGGGGCCAAGGTCATGCCGCTCCAGGCGCTCGACGCCAGCGGCAGCGGGACGCTCGACGACGTGGCATCGGCCTTCGCCTACGCGGGTCAGAACAACATCAAGATCGTCAACGCCAGCCTCGGCGGACCGTCCTCCTCGCAGACGCTCGAGCAGGCGGTGATCGACTACCCGAACACGCTGTATGTGGTCGCTGCCGGCAACAACGCCACCAACAACGACGGTTCGAGCACGCCGTTCTACCCCTGCGACCTCCCCGAGGCCAACCTGATCTGCGTCGGAGCCTCCGATCAGACCGACCAGCCGGCGTACTTCTCCAACTATGGGTCGACCAGCGTCGACCTGTTCGCGCCGGGGGTCAACATCCTCTCAACCTGGCTGACGCCCAACTACGCCTACGACAGCGGCACCTCGATGGCCACCCCGATGGTCACCGGCACGCTGGCGCTGATGCTGGCCCGCAACCCGTCGCTGACCGCCGCGCAGCTCAAGAGCGACCTGCTGGCCAGCGTCGACCCCTCGCCGCAGATGGCAGGACTGTCGGTCAGCGGCGGCGAGCTCGACGCCGCCGCGGCCGTGGCCATGGCCGGCGGTGACGCGCCCTACGCCGCGCCCGGCAACCGGAGTCTCCCGCAGGTGAGCGGCAGCGCGGCTGTGGGCGCCACGCTGACCGCGAGCTCCGGCAGCTGGAGCCGGCAGCCCAGCAGCTACAGCTACCAATGGCAGCGCTGCCTGCTCGCTACCTGCCTGTCCATTCCGGGCGCCACCACCGCGAGCTACACCGTGACCAGCAGCGACACCGGCGTCTCGTTCGACGTCGTGGTGACGGCCGGTAATGCCGCCGGATCGAGCCAGGCGGTGAGCGCCATCACCCCCACGGTGGGCCTGGCCGGCTCCTCGGGCTCGTCGCCTTCGACCCCGCAAAACCCGGGCTCGCCGGGGACCGCGCTGGCGCCGCCGCCGGGATCACCGTCCGGCTCGCTCGTTCACACCACGCTCCTCGGCCTGAGCCGGGTGGCACTGGTCGGTAGGCGGGGCAGCGGCCACGGCCAGGCCCTGGTGTTCACGCTGACGGAGCGCGCCCGGATCGAGCTCACGCTGGTGCGCTCGGCCGGTGCGCGTGATGCCACGGCCGACGTCCTGCGGCTCATGCTGAGCGCGCACAGCGGAGCGAACCACTACTGGCTGAGCGCACTGCTCCGCGGCCATCGCCTGCCCCACGGTCACTACGTGCTCACCGTCCGGGCCGGCAGCCACACGGTCACGCTGCGGCTGACCCTGTAGCGCCAGATCAGCGGCCCGCGTGCCCGAACTGGGCGCGGATCATCCACAGCTGCTGCTCGAGCGCGCGCACGACCTCGATCACCACGTCCTGGGAGGCGGCGTCGATCTCGCCCAGGCGGTCCATCCGCTCGCGTGCCCGCTCGGCGATATCGGCCAGGCGGCCGGTGAGCTCGCGCACCACGACGTGGTCCTCGAGTGCTCCGCGCTCCAGCCGGTCGAGGTTGCTGGCCGAGGCCACCGTCGCGCTCTGGCCGTCGGGCCAGTAGCCCATGGCCACCGCACGCTCGGCGACCACGTCGGAGAGCTCGCGCCAGGAGTCCACCAGCTCGTCCAGCTGCTCGTGCAGCGGACGGAACAGCGGCCCGGTCACGCTCCAGTGCAGCTGCTTGCCGACTAGAGCCAGATCGACCAGCTCGACGAGCATCGCCTGGAGCTGATGGCCGACCTCGTCGCGCTGATGCTCGCCGAGGGCCGGAAGGTGCGCTTGCGCTTGCGTGGATGCCATTTCGGACTCCTGGTCAGTGGACTTCAGAAACCGCGCCTCCCCGCACGGCTAGCTTAGACCCTTCCGTGAGTCAGCCCTCGGCGATCACCGCATCGGTCACCGCGTCCGGGCCGGCCAGCGGGCCGGTCAGCTCGGCGGCTATCTCATAGCGCGCGGCCAGCGCCGCCGGCGCGGTGTAGGTCAGCTTCGTCTGGCCGTCGTCGTCCCATACGAGCACCTTGAGGGGCAGGTCGAGCGCGGCCAGCGGCGCAGCCTGCATCACCGGCGTCCCCGCCTGGGGATTACCGAAGATCACGACCTTGGTGTCGCGCAGCTCGAGCCCCACGGCGTGGGCCTCCCCGCTGTGATCGATCACGCCGAACAGCTTGAGGCCCCGGTCGGCCACCAGCTTCGACAAGCGCGCCACCGTCTCGGCCACGGACACCGGGCTCACCTTCGTCGTCAACTGGTCCATGGCTGCTCCTGTTCACGGTTAGGGGGTTTGTTTCCGCCAAATCAACTCGCCCGGGTCGCTGCGCAGACCCGCGTGACATACGGCATCGAGAACGCGCCGCCAGCCGCCTCGATCTCCCGCGCGATGCCGTCCAGCACCGCCGAGCGGCCCGGTTCGGCCAGCAGGATGTGGTCCTGATGGGTGGCGACGAGCTCGCGATAAGCGGGCGTCGTGTACTCCTGCGACCACGCGAACTCTTGCACGACGGGCTCGGTGAACCACTCGGTGGCCTCGATCGTCGCGGGCCAGTCGACGGCCACGCTGGATCCCTGGTTGTCCGGGTGCATCGGGAAGTTGGGCGCCATGTCCGGCACCGTGGCGCGATACACGCCGGCGAACGCGTCGCGCAGCGCGCAGTGGTCCCACTCCGGGACCGTCCACATCGCGATCAGCCGCCCCCGGTCGCTCAGCGCCTCGTGCGCGCGGCGGTAGCCGACCTCGGGCGAGATCCAGTGCCAGGCCTGCGCGCTGATGACGGCCGGACGACGCTCGGGCGCCTGCCAGCGCTCGAAGTCCGACTCGACGATCTCGACGTGCGCGCCGAACGGCGCGCAGTTGACGCGCGCCCGCTCGGCCATCGCGGGATCGGGCTCGATCGCCAAGATCCGCAGACCGCGCTCAGCCAGCAGCGCGGTGGCCTTGCCGGTGCCCGCACCGACCTCGAAGATCGCGCTGTCCGCCGCCAGCCCGGCGAGCTCGATCACCGCGTCGACCGCGGCGGCCGGATAGGCGGGCCGGGCGCGGTCATAGAGCTCGGCCACCCGGCCGAAGGCGAGCCGCTGGCGGTCGAGCACCCGGCCCGTGTCGCCGCCGTCGCGCATCCGCGATCAGACCAGCGCGCCCAGACGCTGGTGGACCAGCCGCACGGCCATCGACCCCTCACCCACGGCCGAGGCGACCCGCTTGACCGACCCGGCATGGACGTCGCCCACCGCGAAGATCCCCGGGCGGCTCGTCTCGAGAAAGAACGGCTCGCTGCTGTAGGCGAGCAGGTCCTTGCCCTGGACGTCGCGCCCGGTGAGCAGGAAGCAGTCCTCGTCCATGGCCACGTGACCGCGCAGCCAGTCGGTGTGCGGGTCGGCGCCGATGAACACGAACAGCGCGCGGGCGTCGAGCTCGTGCCGGACGCCCGTCCGGTTATCGCTCACCACCACGGCCTCCAGGGCGTCGGCGCCCCCCAGCCCGACCACCTCGGTGTAGGTCATGAGCTCGACCTGGGGGCGGCGCTTAAGCTCGTCGATCAGGTAGCGCGACATCGACCGGCCGAGATCGCCGCCGCGGATCAGCAGGCGGCAAGCGGAGGCATGCTGGGAGAGGAACATCGCCGCCTGTCCGGCCGAGTTCCCACCGCCGACGATCAGAACGGGATCGCCGGCGCACAGCTGCGCCTCGGCCTGAGTGGCGGCGTAGTAGACACCCACGCCCTCATAGCGTTCGAGGTCGGGCAGGTCGAGCTTGCGGTACTGCGCTCCCGTGGCGACGATCACCGTCCGGCCGTTGACCACCGAGCCGTCGGAGAGCTCGATCGCGTAGTGGGCGTTCTCCGCACGCAGGCCGACCGCCTTGGCGGGCACGACCATGCGCGCACCGAACCGCCTGGCCTGGAGGATCGCGCGCTCGGCGAGCTCGCTGCCCGAGATCCCGGTCGGGAAGCCCAGGTAGTTCTCGATTCGAGCCGACGTCGACGCCTGACCGCCGAACGCCACCTTGTCGATCACCTGCGTGTCGAGCCCCTCCGACGCGCCGTACAGGGCTGCCGCCAGACCGGCCGGCCCGGCGCCCACGATGACCAGGTCGCACATCGGCGGCGGCCCGCCCCGTGACCCGAAGCCCAGCGCGCCCGCGATGTCGGCGTTGCTCGGGTTGCGCAGCACGTCCTCGCCGGCGATCACCACCGGCGTCTCGCAGGCGCCCACCCCGAGCCCGACCAGGAGCGCGTCGGCGTCTTCGTCCTCCTCGAGATCCATCCAGTGATAGGGCATCCGGTTGCGGGCGAGGAACGTGCGCACCCGCCGTGTGTCCTGGGAGTAGCGCGAGCCGATCACCTTCACTCCCGCGCCGATGTCGATCAGGATCGAGCGGCGCGACATGAACGCGCGAAAGATCAGGTTGCTGAGCTCCTCGTCCTCGGCGAGCAGCGACCGCAGCCGGGCTGGCGATACCTGGATCACCTCGCCGGCGTCGCGCACCACCGCGGTCAGGTAGGCCGGCGAGCCGGTGATCAGGTTGAGCTCGCCCAGGAACCGGTGGCGGCCGTGTACCGCGATCAACCGGTTCTCGCGGCCGTACCCCTCGACGATCGTGACCGCGCCCGACTCGACCACGAAGAACTCGTAGCCGGCATCCCCCTCACGGAAGAGGATCTCGCCGGGGACGACGGCACGCGCGCGGCCCACCGCACGCAGGCGGTCACGCTGGCCGTCGGTCAGGCGTGGGAAGGCGCCGTTGCGGTCGGCCGGCTCGGCCATCGCCGCGCCGAGCGGTTCCGCGGGCACCAGCGGCGGCTCGGTCCTCATGAGCTCGCCAGTACGAACATCGCGTCGTCCACGTAGCAGTAGGACCAGTCCTCACCGGGCTCGACCGAGGTGACGATCGGATGATCCGTCTCGTGGGCGTGTCGCGTGGCATGGCGGTTCGGCGAGGAGTCACAGCAGCCGACATGACCACAGGTGCGGCACACCCGCAGATGCACCCAGCGCCCGCCGATGGCCAGACAGTCCTCACAGCCCTCAACGTGGTCGGGCCGCTCGACGTTGACCTGATCCAGATGCGTGCACGTGACTACTCCCATGAGCGTTCAACTCCCACGATGACAAATCCGTCAAGGGTCGCGGTGGCCGTATCGTCATGTGGTCGAACATGACCCCGACAATCTACGAGCCCCAGGCGGTGTTCTTCGATCAGGACGGCGTGCTGATCGACTCCGAGGGCGCGTGGGACGGGGCGCGGCGGGCGGTGGTGGCCGAGCACGGCGGGCGGTGGAAGGACGAGGCAACGACCGCGATGATGGGCATGAGCTCGCCCGAATGGTCGCGGTACCTGCGCGACGAGCTCGGGGTGGACCTGGACCCGCGGGAGATCAGCGATGAGGTGGTGGGGCGGCTGCTGGCCGGATACGAGCAGGAGCTGCCGCTGCTGCCGGGCGCGGTCGAGGCGGTAAGGCGGATCGCCGCGCGCTGGCCGGTCGGTCTGGCCTCCTCGGCCAACCGCGAGGTGATCGACGCGGTGATGGCCGCCAGCGGCCTGGCGGATGCGTTCGGGGTGACCGTATCGGCCGAGGAGGTTGCCCACGGTAAGCCCGCGCCCGACATCTACCTCGAGGCGGCCCGCCGGCTGGGCGCCGATCCTGGGCGCTCCGCTGCGGTGGAGGACTCGAGCAACGGGCTGCGCTCGGCGGCGGCCGCCGGGATGCTCGTGGTGGCACTACCCAACCGGGAGTTCCCGCCCGCCGCCGACGCGCTGGCGCTGGCCGCGGTGGTGCTCGACTCGCTCGACGAGCTTTCCCCAGAGCTGTTCGCGCGGCGTTAGCGTGGAGCGGATGTCCGATCGCGCCAAGCGGCTGGCCCTCGTCGCGGCGATCATGGGATCGTTCGTGGCCGGGCTGGACGCGACCGCGGTCAACGTGGCGCTGCCCGCGATCCGCGGCGACCTGGGCGGGGGGCTGGCCGGACAGCAGTGGGTTTCGAATGCCTATCTGCTCGCGCTCGGCTCGCTGATCCTGGTCGGCGGCTCGCTGGGCGACCTGTTCGGCGAGCGCCGCGTGTTCTCGATCGGCGTGGGCGGCTTCGGCGTGCTGTCGCTGCTGTGCGCGATCGCTCCCAGCATCGGCTTCCTGATCGCCTGCCGCGCGCTCCAGGGTGCGTTCGGGGCGCTGCTCATGCCGAGCGCGCTGGCAGTGATCGTCGCCGCCTTCCCGCGAGCGGAGCGGGGGGGTGCGATCGGGTCGTGGACGGCCTGGTCGGGGATCGCCACGGTGGTCGGCCCGCTGGCGGGCGGCTACCTGGTCGACGCCGTGTCCTGGCGGCTGATCTTCGCGATCAATGTCCCATTCGTGGTGGCGACGCTCGTCCTGGTCTCGATCGCTGTGCCGGAGCGCCCTCCGGACCGACCGCACGCCCGCATCGACTGGCTCGGCGCTGTGCTCACGTTCCTTGGCCTGGCCGGGCCGGTGCTGGCCCTGATCCGCCAGCCCGCGGTGGGCTGGGGGAGCCTCGAGGTGGCGGGTCCCGGACTCGGCGGAATCGTCCTCCTCGGTGCCTTCATCGCCTGGGAGCGCCGCGCGCCCGCTCCGATGCTGGCCCTCGAGCTGTTCCGGCGGCGCAACTTCGCGGTCGGGAACCTCCAGACGTTCGCGATGTACGGCGGGCTCAGCATCACGTTCTTCCTGCTCGTGCTGTTCCTCCAGGAGGTCGCGGGCTACCGCGCGCTGTCGGCGGGATTTGCCCTGATGCCCTCGACGATCGTGATGTTCCTGCTCTCAAAGCGGATGGGCGGGTTGGCCGACCGGTTCGGTCCCCACCTGTTCATGGGCCTCGGACCGCTGCTGGCCGCGGCCGGGCTCGCGCTCATGCTGCGCCTCGGTGCGCACGTCGATTACCTCACCGAGCTGTTGCCGGCTCTGGTCGTGTTCTCGCTCGGCCTGGCCGCCACGGTGGCGCCGCTCACCGCGGCCGTCCTGTCTGATGCCGAGGAGTCAAATGCCGGCATCGCCTCGGGGATCAACAACGCGATCGCCCGGGTCGCCGGCCTGGTGGCGATCGCCGCGGTGGGGGCGATCATCTCGGCCCAGTTCAATTCGACGCTCAACCACCGGCTCCAGGGGGCCACGCTGTCACCGGCGGCCAGCCACGCCGTGGCGCAGGCGCGCCAGCAGACGCTCACGCGGGTGGCGCCGGCGCGCGCGGGAGCGACGGTCGCGGACGCCGTGCAGGACGCGTCGGTTCATGCCTTCCACGTCGGAATGGGGATCTCGGCCTCGCTGGTCGCGCTGGGCGGCCTGCTCGGGCTGGCCGGGATCCGAAATCCCCGGCGTACGGTGCGCTGCGCCGACTGCCCGGGCGGCCAGCTCGCCGGTCAGCCGCTCGAGGCCGGGCACGGGCGGGCCTCGCCGGCGGCTCCCGCGCCGGTGGCCGGCTCGGCAGCTGCCTAGCTTGTGGGAGGCCCCTAGCTCGCGGGCTGGGGCAGTGGGGTGCGCCTGGGGACCGGGTGCGGCTCGGCCACCGGTGCGCGA
This sequence comes from uncultured Solirubrobacterales bacterium, assembly GCA_963764545.1. GTDB lineage: Bacteria > Actinomycetota > Thermoleophilia > Solirubrobacterales > Solirubrobacteraceae > Palsa-465. The sequence goes on from CAVXSX010000001.1 coordinate 614,550, forward strand.
TCGGGGTTGCGCACCCGCCGGAAGCCAGCCGCCTCGAGCTCGAGCGCCGCACAGGCGTAGTCCTCCAGCGTGATGCAATCCTCGATCACGACGAGCAGCGAGCGCCCGTCGTCGAAGCGGGACAGCACTCGGAACAGCCGGCGCCCGTCGGTCAGGTAGCGACCGGGGGCGAGGGAACTGCGACGCAGGCGGCGGAAGAACATGTCCTGCGAGTATCGGCAGCCGCCGGGTCAAGCTGCAACCGGCCGTATGGATAGGACGCGCTTACTGGACGCTCGAGCGCTCGGCGCGGACGACGCGTGCCTGCGCGTCGTCCATCCAGATCTCCCACCGGCCCGAGGCAGCCCCGCGCGGCTCGCCCAAGTGATACGGCCGGCGACCGGCGAACTCCATGCGCCGCAGGTGGCAGACGCCGCCAAGCACCGAGGCGATGCGCCGGCGCGGCCAGCCGATCGCATCCTCGATCTCCGGGAACGGGCGCGGCTGATCCGGAGAATGGGCCAGACCGTCGAGCAGCTCGCGCATCAGGTCGCTGCAGCGGTCGTAGAAGCGCGCGACCTCGGCCGGCTCATCCATCGCGTTCTCGGGGACGTGCTCCACAACGGCGCTAAGTCTCGAGCAAGCCGCGTTTGAGCGCGTACCGGACCAGCTCGGCACGCGTCGCCAGCCCGAGCTTGTTCTGAACATTGGCCCGGTGGTTCTCGACCGTGCGGACCGACAGGAACAGCTCGCCGGCGATCTCGGCATTGGTGTGGCCGAGCGCGAGCATGCGCAGGACCTGCATCTCTCGCTCGGACAGGTTGTCGGGCGCGCCGGGGGGCGGGGCGGCGGCCAGGGCGGCCCCCATCCGCGGGTTGAGATAGGTCTGGCCGGCCGCGGCCCGGCGGATGGCATCGACCAGCTCGGCCTCGGCCGCCTCCTTGAGGACGTAGCCCAGGGCGCCCGCGCTGAGGGCCCGGCGGGCCGCGTCGGGCTGATCCTGCATGGTCAGGACGACGATCTGAGTGGCCGGGTTCTCTGCCCGGATCTCGGGAATCGCATCGAGGCTCGACCCGCCCGGCATGTTCAGGTCGAGCACCAGCACGTCGGGCCGGTGTGCGCGGGTGTAGCGCCGCGCGGCCTCCAGATCGGCGGCCTCGGCGACCACGTCGAAGACGCCGCCCGACTCGAGGACCCCGCGCAGCCCGCGGCGGACCACGCCGTGATCATCGGCGATCACGACGCGGATGATCGGATCGGAACCGGATGTCGCCCCGGAACGGCCGCCTACGGGCTCATCCACGCTGCGGATCGTAACGACGGCTCAGGCGCGTCGAGCCGGCTGGTCGCCAATCTCGATGGCGACGTGGAAAGACCGCTGAAGATCGGGGGAGTCCTGCCGATCATCAGGGATGCCGGGCTCCCTCGACCCCAGGACCGATCTCACGTGTAGATGAGCGCCTTCGCTCCCAGCCTTTCCGCCAACGGCTCCGCGGCCGCGCTTGTGGCCAGCTTGCCGACCGCGCCGGGCTCCGAAGGCACCCTGGCCGGCATCGCCGGGCAGCTCGGAATGAGTCCCGAGAGCCTTCAGGCCGCGCTCCGGGGCGGCCAGTCGATCGCCGGCCTGGCCGAGCAGCAGGGTGTCTCGCGTGAGTCGATCGCCACGTTCGTCGGCTCGCAGATCCAGCGCGCCCGCCAGCTCAGCGGCCAGGCTGCCGCTCGATCAGGGTGCGCTCGAGCGCACGGTCGACCGGGCCCTGGATCGCAAGCGCCCCCAGGACACCGCGGCGACGACCGAGCCGAGCGTGGAGACGGCGGGCACGGCCACCTACGCCAACAACGCTCGAACCGCCTCGATCCCGGCGCCGCCCGGCGGCACGATCTCGCTGCTGGCCTGACTCCGCCCGGCGCGGGCGCCGCGGCTGATACAACTGCGCGGTGCCTCGCGCCGTCCGGTTCGATGCCTACGGAGACGTCGACGTCCTGGCCGTGGTCGACGTCGAGCGCCCGAGCCCGGGGGCCGGCGAGGCGCTGATTCGGGTGAAGGCGGCCGGGATCAACCCCGGCGAGGCGTCGATCCGCAAGGGGCTCATGCACGAACGCTTGCCCGGCCACGTTCCCCTCGGGCGAGGGCAGCGACCTGGCCGGCGTGGTCGAGGAGGTGGGTTCCGGCGTCGATTCGGTTCTCGGTCGGCGAGGAGGTGATCGGGTGGACCGACCAGCGGGCCAGCCACGCCGAGCTGGTCGCTCGTGCCGGTCGAGCACCTGACCCGGAAGCCGGCCGGCGTCCCCTGGGAGGTGGCGGGCGCGCTGTTCGTCGCCGGGGTGACCGCCTACGCCGCGGTGCGCGCGGTCGGGCTGTCGGCCGGCGAGACCGTCGTGGTGTCGGGCGCGGCCGGGCGGCGTCGGTTCGCTCGCGATGCAGCTGGCCCGGCTGGCCGGCGCCGCCGTGATCGGGCTGGCCGGCGAGTCGAACCATCAGTGGCTGCTCGAGCACGGCGCGGTCCCGGTGGCCTACGGCGACGGGGTGGCCGACCGCATCCGCGAGGTCTCCGACGGCCACGTCGACGCGTTCATCGACACGTTCGGCGGCGGATACGTCGCGCTGGCGGTCGAGGAGCTCGGGATCGCGCCGGAGCGGGTCGACACGATCATCGACTGGGACGCGCGCCGAGCGCTACGGCGCCAAGACCGAAGGCAGCGCGGCCGGATCCAGCGCCGAGGTACTGGCCGAGCTGGCCGATCTGGTCGACCGCGGCGAGCTGGAGGTCCCGATCGCCCGGGTGTACCCGCTCGAGGAGGTGCGCGATGCCTACCGCGAGCTCGAGCGCCGGCACACCCGCGGGAAGATCGTGCTCGTGCCCTGAGGGGGCCGCGGGCTCAGTACCCCGTCCGGTCGCGAGCTCTGAGCCGGCAAGGCTCTGCAGCGCGCCGGCCGGGACGTCCCGGCCCGAGAGCACGCAGGTGTGCCCGCGACGCATCCAGGTGACGATCGTCCGGCCGCCGTCCGTCGAGGTGCTCAGAGCGTGCCGGGGGCGGCTCGTCGAACGCGACCGCGCGGCCAGCGCCGGGCCGGCCACGATCGTGTAGGCGATGCGGGCCGCGCCGCGCCGGTAGAAGACCGTGGTCAGCCGGCGGCCGTCGAGGCGGTCGGTGCGCATTCCGGTGGCCCGCCAGCCGAAGCGATCCCCCCAGTAGGGGAAGGCGAGCCCCGCCGCCCGTACGCCGGGGAGCGCGGTTTGGTCGTCGCGGGGCTCGGCCACCGCCGCCGTGATCGGGCGCACGGCGATCGTGGCCGCCTGGGCGACCGTGAGCGCAGCCTGCCCGCCACCCAGCGAGAGCACCGTCCACAGGAGCGCGGCGGCCGCGCCGGCCAGGCCGGCGGTCAGTGCCGGGCCACGCCGGCGCGCGCGGCCGGTGAGCGCCCGATGGTGCAGGCGCACGCGCGAGCGGCGCCCGCTCGAGCTGGCCCGCGGCGCGCACGGCGGCCAGCGCGCGGCGCTGCTCGCGCAGGTCGGCGCTGGAGCTCGGGCGAGGCGGTGAGGAGACGCTCGAGGCGCTCGCGGCGAGCGGGCCTCGAGCGTGCCGTCGGCCAGGCGGGTCAGATCGCGCTCGATCGACGCGCGCGCTACGCGAGTGGCGGCTCGGGAGGCGCATCTGGCGCTCAGATCGCTCGCTCGTCGCCGAGGGCCTGGGCGAGGCGCTGCCGGGCCCGGTAGAGCCGGGTGGTGATCGTCGCCTCGCGCACCTGCAGGGCGCGAGCGGCCTCGCGGTAGGACAGGCCGACCACGTCGATGGCCACCAGCGCCTCGCGGAACGGGTCGGGCAGCTCGGCGATCAGCGCATACAGCTCGGACGGAGCGCACGGCGGCCTCGGGTCCGCGCACGTTGCGGTCCTCGACGCGATCGAGCTCGTCGGGCAGGGGGTCGGTGCGCGGGCGGCGGGCGGCCGCGCGCAGGCGCGAGAAGTAGGTGTTGCGCAGCACGCGCAGCAGGTAGCCGAGGTCATCGTCGGAGCGCAGCAGGCGGGGCTTCTGGAGCACGCGCGCGTAGGTCTCCTGGACCAGGTCCTCGGCGTCCTCGCGCGAGCCGCAGAGCGCCCAGGCCGCGCGGTACAGGCGGTCGAGGTGGTCGCCCAGGTGGTTGGGGTCGAGCCGGCGCACGGGGACGCCGATGCCGGCTGGCACGGCGGCGCGCGGCAGCGCGTGGTCGGCGGCGGAGAACGGCATCGTCTGCCTAGACGCCACGTTCCCGGGAGACCTTCCCGACCCGCCCCGAGAGCGTTCATTGGCGATGCAGCTACAAATACGTAGCTGCAGCGCCAAAGAACCGGGGCGCTACGCGGCGGGGAGCGAGAACCTCACCCTCGTGCCAACAGCCGCGTCGGCCAGCCAGATCCGGCCGCCGTGGGCCTCGACGATCGCGCGCGAGACGGCCAGGCCGAGGCCGGCGCCGGGGCTGGTGCGCGCGGCGTCGGTGCCGCCCCGGTAGAACGCGGTGAACACCCGCTCGCGCTCCTCGGGCGCGATGCCGTCGCCGGTGTCGGCCACCTCGAACTCGATCCCGCTCGGCCCCGGGCTCGGCCCGCACCACCACGCTGCCGTCGGCCGGGGTGTGCCGGATCGCGTTCTGGATCAGGTTGAACAGGACGCGCTGGAGCTTCTCCGGGTTGGCCTGGGCCGGCTTCAGCGTCTCGGGGACCTCGGCCAGCACGGCCACCCCCTTGGCCTCGGCCTGCACGCGCATGGCCTCGACCGTCTCGCCGACCAGCTCCTGGAGCGGCACCTGCTCGATCGTCCAGCTGATGTCGCCCGCCTCCAGGCGCGAGAGCTCGAACAGGTCGTCGATCAGCACGCTCAGCGCGTCGATGTGGGTGCCCATCCGGCGCAGGTAGCCGCGCCGCGTCTCGGCGTCCTCGACGATGTCGTCACCGACCGCGTCGGCCAGCAGGCGCAGCGAGGTGATCGGCGTGCGCAGGTCGTGGGAGACCGCGGCGATCAGGTCACGGCGGGCGGCCTCGGACTGGTCGCGTCCGGCCTCCCCCTCGCGCAGCTGGTAGATCATCACGTTGGCGGCGCTCGCGAGCTCGGCCAGCTCGTCGTGCGCGGAGGTCTCGATCGTCACCTCGCGCCGACCCCGCCCCACCGCCACCAGCCCGTCGCGGATCGCCTCGACGTCGCGCATGATCCCGCCGGCGACCTGCCGGGCGGCGACGATCGCGATCAGGCCGGCGCCGACGACGATCGCCGCCACGACCACGGCTCCGCGCGTCGAGACGACCATCAGCGCGTCGCCGACCACCAGAGCGATCAGGACCGGCGCGACCACCATCGCCACCACCAGCGCGAACTGGCGGCGCAGCGACCCGGCCCGGGCCCGGAGCCAGCCGACGATGCCGGTGCGGTTCACGGCTGGAAGCGGTAGCCGACGCCCCACACGGTCTGGATGTGGCGAGGCTGGGCCGGATCGGCCTCGATCTTGGCGCGCAGCCGGCGGATGTGCACGGTGACCGTTGAGGTGTCGGTGTAGAACGAGTACTGCCACACCGCGTCCATGAGCTGGTTGCGGCTGAACGCCTGGCCGGGATGGCGGGCCAGGAACAGCAGCACGTCGAACTCGCGGTGGGTGAGCTGGACCTCCTCGCCGCGCACGAACACCTGCCGGGCGACCGGATCGATCGTCATGTCGCTGAGCTCGATCGGCGCCTCCGGCGCGCGCGAGGTGTCGAAGCGGCGCAGCACCGCGTCCACGCGCGCCACCAGCTCGGCCGGCGAGAACGGCTTGACCACGTAGTCGTCGGCGCCCAGGCGCAGGCCGATCACCCGGTCGGACTCCTCGCTCTTGGCCGTGAGCAGGATCACCGCCACCCGGTCACGGTCCTGGTCGCGCAGACGGCGCATGACCTCCAGCCCGTCGATCCCGGGCAGCATCAGGTCGAGCACCACCAGGTCGGGACGCTGAGAGGCGGCGGCGTCGAGCGCCTCGCGTCCGTTGGCGGCCACCCGCGTCGCGTACCCGGCGCGATTCAAATAGCGGGCGACCACCTCGGTGATCGTCGGCTCGTCGTCGACGACGAGCACGGAGCCCCGGACATGTCCATCCATGCGCGTGGATTCTCGCAGCGCGCGGGACCCGGTTGGAAGCGATCAGCGGCGCATTCATCCGTTGTTCAGATCCGGGGGAAGCAACCGGCGACGGCCGGCGTCCTTGAGGACCATGAGGCACACTACGCAACCGCACTCGCCGCCGTCCTGCTCACGGCCGCTCGTGAGCGCGTGCGGCTCCTCCTCGTCGACCTCGACCCAGAGCGCGGCCGCGACCACGCCCGGCACGACCACCCAGAGCACGACCACGCAGTCCACGACGACCACCACGACCACCGCCAAGCCGAAGCCGGCCCACCGGGCCACGCATCATGCGCACGCCAGCCGGTCGCCCACAAACCGCGCTCGCCCACACGACCGCCGTGGCCACCACGCACACGAGCGCGCCACCGCCACCGCCGCACGACGCACGACGCACTCCGCGCCGCCTCCCCCGCCCCCGACCACCACCACGCACGCCGACGCCCGCCGCCCCCACCGCCCACGACCACTCAGCACACCACGACGAGCGCGTCGGGCACGGGCTGCATCCCCCAGGGCGGCGGCGGAGACGCCGACTCCGACAACCACGGCGGTCCGAGCGACGGCGACGGCTGTCGTATCTAGAGAGCGCGCATTGACAAGCCGCTTGAGTCTGCCGCGAGGTATCCTGCGCCGGACTCGATGATCGGCGACATCCTCTGGACTCCGCCCAGCCGATTGGCGCGACACGACCGAGCTCGGCCGGCTTCATGAACTGGCTGAGCGAGCACGGGCGTGGTGACTTCAACACCCACGAGGAGCTGCATCACTGGTCGGTGACCGACCTGGAGGGCTTCTGGGGCGGGCTGTGGGAGTTCTACGAGATCCGGACCAGCACGCCATACGAGCGCGTGCTGAGCCGACCGCACGATGCCGGGCGCGAAGTGGTTCACCGGCGCCCGGCTCAACTACGCCGAGCACCTCGTGGGCCGCGAGGAGGATCTCGACCGGGTCGCGGTGGTGGCCCGCTCCCAGACGCGCGAGCCGCGCGAGCTGACCTTCGGCGAGCTGCGCGAGCTGGCCGGCCGCGTCCGGGCGGGACTGCAGCGGCTCGGCGTCGGGACGCGGGGACCGCGTGGTCGCGTACATGCCGAACATCCCGGAGACGCTGGCGGCGTTCATCGCCACCGCCAGCCTGGGCGCGGTGTGGGCCACGTGCGCTCCCGAGTTCGGCGCCCGCAGCGTGGTCGGGCGCTTCGGGCAGGTCGAGCCCCGCGTGCTGATCACCGTGGGCGGCTACGGCTATCGCAACCGCTACGTCGATCGGCGCGCCGAGGTCGAGGCGATCCGCTCCCAGCTCCCGACCCTGGAGCACGTGATCTCCGTTCCCTACGGCGAGGCGGAGCGTCCCGGACGCGCTGGCCTGGAAGGACGCTGACCGCCGAGAGCTGCGCCGCTTGAGTTCGAACAGGTCGAGTTCAACCACCCGCTCTACATCCTGTTCTCCTCGGGCACCACCGGGCTGCCCAAGGCGATCGTCCATGGCCACGGCGGTCAGCTGATCGAGCACCACAAGAACCAGGGCATCGGCTGGGACCTCAAGCCGGGCGGGCGGCTGCTGTGGTTCTCGACCACCGCCTGGATGATGTGGAACGCGCTGGTCTCGGCGCTGCTGCTGCGCGCCTCGATCGTGATGCTGGACGGCGATCCGGCCTGGCCCGATCTGCTCGAGCAGTGGCGGCTGGCCGAGGAGCTCCGGCCGACCAATGATGGGGGTCAGCCCGGCCTACCTGATGGCCTGTCGCAAGGCCGGCCTGCAGATGGGGCGCGACTGCGACCTGAGCAGCATCCGGACGCTCTGCACGGCCGGCTCGCCGCTGCCGGCCGAGGGCTACCTGTACGCCTACGAGCAGCTCGGTCCCGAGATGCTGCTCAACAACGGCTCGGGCGGGACCGACGTGTGCACCGGGCTGGTGTCGGGCACGCTTCGCGCAGCCGGTGTACGAGGGCGAGATCACCGGGCCCTGCCTGGGCGTCGATGCGCACGCCTTCGACGAGGCGGGCAACGAGGCGCCGGTGGGCGAGCTCGGCGAGCTGGTCATCACCTCGCCGATGCCCTCGATGCCGGTGGCCTTCTGGAACGATCCGAGACGGCGAGCGCTACCGCTCCTCGTACTTCGACATGTACCCCGGGGTGTGGCGCCAGGGCGACTGGATCAAGTTCACCGAACGCGGCAGCTGCATCCTCACCGGCCGCTCCGACGCGACGCTGAACCGGGGCGGAGTGCGGCTGGGCACCGGCGAGTTCTACGCGGTGGTCGAGGACATCCCGGAGGTCGTCGACGCGCTGGTCGTGCACCTGGAGGACGGCGGTGGTGGCGCCGGCGAGCTGCTGCTGTTCGTCGTACCGGCCGGCGACGCCGAGCTCGACGAGACGCTGCGCGACCGGATCGCCAAGACGCTGCGCTCCGAGCTCTCCCCGCGTCACGTGCCCGACGAGATCGTCTCGGTGCCCGCGATCCCGCGCACGCTGACCGGCAAGAAGCTCGAGGCCCCGGTCAAGCGGATCCTGCGCGGCGAGGCCTCCGAGCGGGTGGCCAGCCGCGATTCGCTGCTCGATCCCGCCGCCCTCGACGCGTTCGTGGCGCTGGCCGCGGAGCGCTCAACTGCCTAGGAAGCTCTGGGCCCAGCGGTAGCATTGGCGTAAGTCGCTTACTTCGACACGGAGAGATCGAGAGAGAGGAAGCTGCTCTGGCCCACACGGTCGCATCTGCGATGGTGCCGTCCCCGGGTGTCCGCGAACCGGAGCGCTGGCGTGCCGCCGGCGGCGACAAGGCTCGCCGTCTCGACTCCTGGTCAGACATCCTGGCGGCAACCCACCTCGCCTTCGAGGTCCACTCCACCCACCGCACTCCGGGCGAGTTCCGCGGCGCGGTGACGCGCCGGCCGATCGGCGACCTGATGCTGGTCGACTGCGCGGCCTCGCCGTTCCTGGGTCATCGCGGCCGGGCGGTGATGACGCCCGAGACCCGTCAGGAGGACATCCTCGGCTTCCAGTTCGTGTGCAAGGGCATCGAGACGGTCCGCGAGGGCTCACGGGCTCTGGCGCTGAGCGCCGGCGACGTCGTCCTGTGGGACGGCCACCAGCCGACCGACGTGGAGATCGTCGAGGCGTTCCACAAGCGCACGCTGCTGTTCCCCCGCCAGCGCGTGCTGTCCGTGTGCCCGCGGCTGGCCGACCTGCGCGCACTGCCGCCGCTGAACGGCAGCGGCGCGGCGCGGCTGCTGGTTCGCTACATGAACGCGCTGGCACTCGAGCAGCCACGGCTCGAGCCGGCCGCCGGCGTGGCCGCTGCGAACGCGGCGCTCGAACTGCTCCGGGCGACGGTCGAGCCGTCGGTACCGACCACTCGAGCGGCCACCCGCGAGGCGATGCGGGCCGAGATCCGGCGCTACGTGCGCACCCACTTGCAGGATCCGGGGCTCGGGCCCGCCTCGATCGCCCGCGCCTACGCGATGTCGGTGCGCGCGCTGCACGCGCTGTTCGAGGACGTCGACGAGTCGGTGGCCGGTCTGGTGCGCTCGGAGCGCCTGGCCCGCTGCCTGGAGGATCTTCAGCGGCCCAACGGGGGTTCGGTGACCGACATCGCGTTCCGGTGGGGGTTCTGCGACGCCGCGCACTTCTCGCGGGTGTTCAAGCGCGCGTTCGGGCTGACGCCCGAGCGAGGTGCGCCACCGGGCGATCGAAGGTGTCTGACCCGCGTCGGGCGGCGGGGCGCTAGCTGCGGCGGTCCACGACCCGGACCGCCTTGCCCTCGCTGCGGGGCACGGCGCCGGGCTCGAGCACGGACACGACGATCCGCACCCCGGTGCTCTCCTTGAGCACGCCCTCCAGGTGGTTGGCCAGCGCCCCGCGGTCGACGCCGCTCCTCGGCCGGCTCGCACTCCAGGGTCAGCTCGTCCATGGGCCCCGTGCGCTCGAGGATCAGCCGCCAATGCGGGCGCCACGCCGTCGACGCTCAGCAGCAGCTGCTCGACGTGCGAGGGAAACAGGTTCACGCCGCGGATGATCATCATGTCGTCGCGCCGGCCGCCCAGCCGGATCAGACGTGCGGTGGTCCGTCCGCAGCGACACGGCTCGAGCGCCAGTCGCGCCGAGATCGCCGGTGCGGTAGCGGATCAGCGGCAGCGCTTCCTTGGTCAGCGTGGTGAACACGAGCTCGCCGTCGGTCCCCGGCGGCGACTGGCATCTCGGTCTCGGGGTCGATCACCTCGACCAGGAAGTGGTCCTCGTTGACGTGCAGGCCGTCGCGCGCGGTCAGGCACTCGGTGGCCACGCCCGGGCCGCACATCTCCGAGAGGCCGTAGAAGTTGATCGCCTTCATGCCGAGCGCGCGGTCGATCTGGACCCGCAGCCCCTCGGTCCACGGCTCGCCGCCGAACAGGCCCAGCTCGAGCGGAGTGTCGGCCGGATCGACGCCCGCATCCGCCAGGGCCTGCGCGATGACCAGCGCGTAGGACGGCGTCGACACGAGCACCTGGGCGCCGAAGTCGCGCAGCAGCATGGCCTGGCGGGCGGTCATGCCGCTCGAAACGGGCACCACGGTGGCCCCGATCCGCTCGCCGCCCTGGTGAAAGCCCAGACCGCCGGTGAACAGGCCATAGCCGTTGGCGTTGTGGATCAGCATGCCCGGCCGCACCCCGGCCATCGTCATGCAGCGGGCCATCAGCTCGGTCCACGTCTCGAGGTCGGCCCGCGTGTAGCCGACCACGGTCGGCTTGCCGTGGGTGCCGCTCGAGGCGTGCACGCGGACGATCTCCTCGCGCGGGACGGCCAGCAGCCCGAACGGATAGTTCTCGCGCAGGTCGCTCTTGGTGGTGAACGGGAGCTTGGCGAGGTCCGTCGAGCGATCGCACGTCCTGCGCGGAGGCGATGCCCGCCTGGCTCAGGCGCTCGGCGCCAAGCGGCTGCCCGGCGATCACGCGGGCGACCGTGGTCCGCAGGCGCTCGAACTGGAGCTGCTCGAGTTCCTCGCGCGGGAGGGCCTCGGCGGGGTCCCAGAGCTCAGAGGCGGCGGCGGTCAGCGCTCCAGTGCTCCTCGAGGTTGCGCACGAGCGCCGGGCTCAGATGGCAGTAGGCCTGCTCGTGCGCGTAGGTGGCCATGTACTCCCGGAACAGCTCGAGCGGCTCCTGCCCGACCCGCATCGCGGCGCGGTTGGCCGCGGCGTTGATCAGGCCGGAGCTGGTCAGCGCGGTTATGCGGGTGTCGATGGCCTGCGTCCATCTGGCCGGCGTCGATGATCTCGTCGCAGATCAGATCGGCGTCGGGCTCGCCGGCCACCCACTCGCGCCCGGACAGGATGGCCTGCCGAGCGGCTCGCTCGCCCACGGAGCGCCACAGGCGCAGGTTGGAGGCGCCGGGGATGATCCCCTCCTTGCGCGCCGGGAGGTACAGCCGCACGCCGCGCACGGCGATCACGTGGTCCATGACGTGCAGGAGCTGGCAGGCGCCGCCGATGGCGAACTTCTCGACCGCGGCGATCCACAGCTTCTCGACGGCCGGCGTGCTCGGCCCGGCGAGTCAGCCCGCGGAAGATCTTGTTCACATAGCCCAGGTCGCGGATCAGGTAGAAGAGGAAGTCGATCCGCCCGTAGTAGAGGTGGGTCAGGTTGATGCCGGCGCCGAACGGACGCTCGCCCGGCGTAGCGCGGGTGGTCGACCACGCCGCCGCGGAACACGCCGACCTCGATCTCGGGGTCGAGCAGGACCAGGTCGACCGCGGCCTCGGTGGCGGCCAGCGTGCTCGAGTCCTCGGCATTCAGATGCCGCGCGTTGCACAGCTCGAGCACGGCGCCGCGGCCCGTGCCGGGTGAACCGCGCGGCGCCCAGGTCGACGCTGCCGTTCGCGCGCAGCTCCTCGAGATGCTCGAGGGCGAGCGGCGTCGGCGCCAGCATCGACTCGACCAGGTGCCGGCCGGTCCGCGGGTTGGCCAGGATCTCCGCCGTCAGGAGGCCCTGGGCCAGCTCGACGCCGGTCTTCTCCGACAGCTTGCGGGTGCGCTCCTCGGCGACCTCGGCCCGGGTGGGCGTACAGGCCGGGAACGCGCTCGGCCGCGGCGTAGAGCAGGTCGTCGAGCCGGACGACCTTCGTGCAGTCGTCGGTCAGCTCGTCGTAGAGCTGCTCGGCGGTCAGGCCGTGCTCCGCGAGGACGGCGGTGGGGCTCGGCTGCTCGGTCGTGGCCATGGCCTTGCAGCATATGCCCGTCGGCCTGCCGGAGCAGCCCCGCGGAAGGCTCAGAGGACTTCGAGCAGCTCGGCCACGCCGTCGATCACCGCGTCGGGTCGGTGGCGCGTCGGGCAGCTTGTCGAGGTCGATAGCGCCGCTGATCCCGCTGCGCACGAGCACCGTCTTCGAGCCGCCCATCCGGCCGAGCGCGATGTCCATGCCGGCGTCATCGCCGATCACCGCGATCTCCTCGGGGGGGAGTCCGAGGCGGGTCGAGATCTCCTCGACGGCGGCCTTCGAGGGCTTGCCGACGATGCGCGGACGGGCCCCGGTCACCTTGGCGATCCCCGCGGTGACCATCGCGCCGCGGCTGTAGATGATCCCGTTTGCGCCGGCGTAGCCGCGCGCGTAGCTGCCGGTCAGCAGCGGCGCGCCGCGGGTGATCGCGCGGGCGGCGCGCTCCATGTCCTTCAGGTTGGCCTCGTCGACGTGGGCGACGAACACGACCTCGGCCTCCTCGCCCTCGGCCTGGGGAATCCCGGCGGCCACCATCCGCGCCCGGATCACGTCATGGGCGAAGAACAGCGCCGGGGCGTCCGGGTAGCGGCGGCGGATGTAGGTGATCGCGCTGTCGACCGGGGTGAGCATCTCGCGGTCCTCGACGGGGATGCCGTCCTCGCGAAGGCCGCCCGCCATCGTCTCGGACGTGACGTGGCTGCCGTTGGTGAAAACGGCGAGCGGACGACCGGAGGCGCGGATCCGCTCGAGCACCTCGACGGCGCCCGGCTGTGGGTGAGCGCGACCGTCTGGGCCGCGGTGGGCCAGCGTCCCGTCGACGTCGAACACGAACCCCCGGGCCTGGCCGAGCCCCAGTCCGTCAAGCACGCCGCCACACCACCGTGTCGCCGTTCTGGGTGAGCTCGAACTGGGAGATGTCCGGGCGTCGAGCCAGCTCGTGCATGAGCGTGACCAGCGGGCTGCGCCCCGGGCGCGCGGCCGGCGACGGGGACGGCTGGTCGCGAGCGGCGATCATCGCGTCGACCTGCTCCTCAGGCATGGTCAGGCGCAGCAGCAGCTCCTCCTCGGAGATCCGCCGGCCGAAGCGCTCACGCGCGCCCTCCAGCGTGATCGGCTTCAGATCGCGCAGCTTCGCGACCTGGGAACGCGACAGGACCTTCTCGGCGATCGCCGGGTCGACCGGGGCGGGCGAATCGCCGTAATGACCGAGGAAGTAGCGCACGGTCTCGTCCGAGACGTTGGCCCAGCGCTCGGGATCGATCACGTTGCGCGCGGCCTGACTGGCCACGAACTGCGACACCGGCGTGACCAGGATCGGGTAGCCCATCTCGGCGCGCACCCGTGTGACCTCCTCGAGCACCGCGTCGAACAGCTCGGGCCGGCGGAGCTCCTCGAGCATGCGCCGGGTGGTGGTGACCATCCCGCCGGGAAGCTGGTGGCGGTAGTAGACCGCGTCGTACTCGCGCGGGGCGCCAGGTGGCAGGCGCTTGGCCCGGGCCAGCTGGTGGAAGTGCTCGGCCACGACGGCCTCCGCCTCCAGATCGAGCTCGTGGGCGTAGCCGTGCGCCTCGAGGTTGCGCATGGTGCTGCTCGACCTCGGGCTGTGATGTCCCGCGCGAGAGCGGTCCGGATGCCGTGTGCACGACCTGGAAGCCCGCCTTCACGCCCTCGACGTACACGTACGGCGCCATGCCGATCGTGCAGTGGCTGTGCAGCTCGACCGTGCGGGAGCCGGCCGCTGACACGAAGTGCGGCGCGAGCTCGCGCACCGCCTCCGGCGTGAGCAGCCCGCCGGGGTCTTTCAGGTACAGCCGGTCCATGTCCGGGCAGTCGGCCAGCGCGGCCGCGCGCTGCGCGTAGTACTCGTGGGTGTGCACGTCGCTGATCGAGTAGGTCAGGCCGATCACCACCTCCTCCATGCCCTGGGCCTTGGCGATCTCGGCCACACGCCGCAGACGGCGCACGTCGTTGGAGGGGTCGGCGATCTGCAGGCGCCGGATGCCGTTGCGCACCACGAGCTTCAGGGCCAGCTCGATCACGTCCTCCTCGGCCGGCACCCACGAGATGAAGCGCACCCCGGGCGTGATCATGCTGAGCGGCGTGTTCGGCATCGCGGCGCTGAGAAGGCGGATGCGCTCCCACGGGTCCTCGCGGTGGAAGCGGACCGACACCGCCATGTGCGTGCTCGAGGTGAAGTCGCAGGCGTGATAGCCGACCTTGTCCACGGTGGGCGCGATCGCCAGCACGTCGGGCGTGGTCAGGCCGGTGGCGCTCCACAGGCTCTGGTTGCCGTCGCGCATGGTCGTGTCGACCACCTCGATGACCCGGCCCGATGCGCTCATCGTGCGCTCATGCGATCGCCCGGGCCAGCCAGTCGGTGGTGACCGCGCCGCGGCGGAAGTCGTCGTGGCCGAGGACGCTGATCAGCAGCGTGCGGTTGGTCTCGACTCCTTCGACGTCGAGATCCTCGAGCGCCTCGATCAGCACGTCGAGCGCGGCGTCACGATCGTCGGCGTGCGCGATCAGCTTGGCCAGCAGCGAGTCATAGTAGGGCGGGACGACGGCGCCCGGATGGCAGTGGGTGTCGACGCGCAACCCGGGCAGCTCGGGGACCGAGAACAGCGACAGCGTGCCAGGGGTGGGCATGAAGCCGCGCGCGACGTCCTCGGCGTTCAGCCGGCACTCGACCGCGTGACCCTCAAGCGTCACGTCGTCCTGAGCGAAGCCGAGCGGCTCACCGTCGGCGATGTGGAGCTGGAGCGCGACCAGATCGCGCCCCGTCACCGCCTCGGTGACCGGATGCTCGACCTGGATGCGGCAGTTGATCTCCAGGAAGTAGTGCTCGCCGGTGTCGGAGTCGACCACGAACTCGACCGTCCCCAGGTTGCGGTAGCCGATGGCGCGGGCGAAGCGCACCGCCGCGTCACGGATGGCGTCGCGGGCGGACGCTTCGAGCGCCGGCGCGGGCGCCTCCTCGATCAGCTTCTGGTAGCGGCGCTGGACCGAGCAGTCGCGCTCGCCGAGGTGGACGACCGCGCCGTGCTCGTCGGCGGCGATCTGCACCTCGACGTGCCGGGCGGTGGCGATGAAGCGCTCGAGATACAGCCGCTCGTCGCCGAACGCGGCGCCGGCCTCGCTGCGGGCCAGGCTGAGCAGCCCCTCGAGCTCCTCTCCGTCGCGGGCAAGCTTGATCCCGCGCCCGCCGCCACCGCCCGCTGCCTTGACCAGCAGCGGGTAGCCGATGCGCTCGGCCGCGTCACGCGCCTGCTCGACAGCGGCGACCTCCGCGCCGGGCAGCACGGGAACGCCGGCTCGCGCGGCCTCCTCGCGAGCGCGGAGCTTGTCGCCGCTCAGCTCGATCACCTCGGCGGGCGGACCCACGAAGGTCAGGCCGTGCTCGCGGGCGCGCGCGGCCAGCTTCGGGCTCTCGGACAAAAAGCCGTAGCCCGGATGGATGGCATTGCAGCCCGTGCCGAGCGCGGCCTGGACGACGAGATCATCGCGCAGGTAGCTCTCGCCAGCCGGCCCCGGCCCGATGCACACCGCCCGGTCGGCCCGCCGCGCGGCGAGCCCGCGCATGTCGACTTCGGAGGCGCCGACCACGGTCTCGATGCCGATCTCCTGGCAGGCGGTGACGATCCGCAGCGCGATCTCGCCGCGGTTGGCCACGAACACGCGCTTGATCCGCTTCACGCCGACTCCGGCTCCACGCGGAACAGCGGCTCGCCGTACTCGACCAGCTTGCCGTTCCCGGCGATCACCTCGGACACCGTGCCGGCCACGCCGGCCGGGACCGAGTTCATCATCTTCATGACCTCGATGATGCAGACGATCGTGTCCGGCTCGACTGTGTCGCCCACGTCGACGAACGGTGGCTTGCCGGGGGCCTCAGCCCGATAGAAGGTGCCGAGCATCGGCGCCGGGATGGTCGCCAGGCCGTCGGCGTCATCGGCTCGGGGGGGCGCCTCGGCTTCGGCCCGCCCTCGGGCTCGGTCCGAACCGGGCTTCGGTACATCTCGGCGCCCGCCGGGCGGGCCGGCAGCCGGGGCAGCCGCCGGTGCATCCCCCCCACCCTTTCGGACGTAGAGCGAGAAGTTCTCGGTTTCGATCTGCAGCTCGGTCAGGTCCGACTCGTCGATGATCCGGAGGATCTCGCGGACGTCTTCGTCGGACAGTGGCATGCGGTCAGTCCTTCGGCGGGGCGGCGCCGAAGGTGCTCATGATCAGGGACATCGCCGACTCCGACTTGGGCTTGTCGGTCTTCTTGGCGAGCCCGGTGACGGGCCGAGTCTGGACGACGAACAGCTCGCCTTCAGGTTGAGGGGCGCGGGCGAGCGCCCATTCGATGTCCTGGTGGCAGCCGAAGTGGCGCTCGACGCTGCGCGCCACTTCGACCAGGCGCGCGAGTGCGTTCTCGTCGAGGCAGCGAACGTCCCGCTGCTCGGGAGCCACATCGACACGGGCAGCGCCGTGGCCGGACGGGTCGGGCACGTACTGGATGTCCTTGGTGTGCACGTGCTCACGCACGAGCTCGCGGGTGACCTTGCTGACCAGGTAGTCGTCGGGGGTGACCTCGCCGCCGACGACGGCGAGCCCGAGGCCCCAGCTCGCGTTGATCGCCACCATGCTCGGGTCGCCGCTCACGGGGTTGCAGGTGAACATCACCCCGGACACCTCGGCGTCGACCATCGACTGGACCGTGACCCCCATCGCGGGTGTCTGCGCGCGGTCACCTAGGCGCTCCCGGTAGGCGATCGCGGTCGGGCTGTACAGGCTGGCCCAACAGTCGCGCACCGCGTCGCACACGTGCTCGGCCCCGCGCACCCACAGGTAGGTCTCCTGCTGCCCGGCGAACGTGGCTTCCTGGCTGTCCTCGCCGAGCGCGCTCGAGCGCACGGCGACGGGAGGATCGTCGGCGCCGAGCGCGGCGTACTGCTCGAAGACCTCGGCGCGTACCGCGTCGGGCACCGGCGCCGCCCGCATCGCGCCGGCCATCGCATCCACGGCCGGCTGTCCCAGGTCCGCCTCGGCCATGAAAGCCTCGAACGCCGCGGTCGAGAGGGCGAAGCCGGGCGGGACCGGGATCTCGGCCGCGAGCAGCTCACCCAGGTTGGCGCTCTTGCCACCGAAGCGCGGCTCGTCGTCGCGGCGCAGGCCGTCCAACCTTCGGGTATAGCTATACATCTATATCTATATGCATGGCTACGGGGCCCCGTCGGCGGCCAGGACGGTGACCGTGCCTTCGAAGCCGTCCACCCGGATCATCTGGCCGGTGCGGATGGTGCCGGTGGCGCGACCGGTGCCGACCACGGCGGGCAGTCCGTACTCGCGGGCCACGATCGCCGCGTGCGACATGACGCCGCCCACGTCGGTCACCGTTGCCTTGATCTTGGAGAAGATCGGGGCCCAAGCCGGCGAGGTCGACCCGCACACGAGGATCTCGCCGTCGCGCACGTCGCCGATCTGATCCGCGGACTTGACCACCCGCGCGGCACCCTCGACCACACCCGGGGAAGCCGCGGCGCCGTTCAGCACCGTGCCGCCCTCCACCTGGCGCGCCCACTCCTGCACGCGCTCGGTGGTCACACCCCAGAGCATGATCGTCATCGGGTCGGTGACCGCCTCGGGGGTGACCCCGATGGCCGGCGGCGGGGTCCACTCGTTCAGCTTCTGGAGCAGCTCCTTGCGCCGGGCCGCGATCGGCGGCCAGTGCTTGGGCCCGAGCGCCACGCCACCCGTCGCCCAGGTGAGGACGAGCTCGTCGAGCGCGCTCGCGACCTCGTAGCGGGAGAGCTGGAACACGTCCTCGCCGTCCGTAAGGAAGTCATTGCGGGCGAGCAGGGCGCCGAACTCGCGGATCTTGTTCCACCACCGGGTGAGGAACCAGTAGTCGCAGAAGAACTTGTGCTCCTCGACGTAGGGGAACACCGTGCGCGACAGGTTGAGCAGATCGTTGAAGCTCCCGCGCGCCGCCTCATCGAGCAGCCCCCCGTACTCCTCGGCCAGGCGGTCGCGCTCGCGCACGATCTCCTCGGTCGGGCGGTCGATCTGCTCGCCGGACTGGAGCGCGCTGATGTGACCGATCAGCGAGGCGTACGGGATGCTCGGGTCATCCAGCCAGCTGCGGTAGTAGTGGTAGAGCCCGTCCCCGGTGGCCATGTTGAACCACGGGTCCTTGACCTGCTCGAGCTCGTCGAGCCACGCCCGGCCGGCCTCGCTCTCCATCAGCTCGGCATCGATCTCCTGCGGCGTGCGGCCCTGCACGAACGCAGAGTCGACGCCGGTGTCGATGGCGTGGCGGGCCAAGCGGCGCAGCTCGGCGTCGGGCCGGAACAGCAGCACGTCGATCCCGGCCACCATCTGGGCGATGTGCTGATCGGGGATGTCGGGCAAGTGGCCCTTGCAGAACTCCACGAACGTCCCGTAGGCGCCGTAGCCGAGCAGCAGGAACTCGAAGTGGTGCTGCCACATCAGATCGCCCAGGCGCAGCGCGCGGCCGTAGGCGTTCAGCACCTCGTAGAAGGCCGTGTTGCGGTCGTCGCCGAAGGCGACCTCGTCGGGCTCGTACTCGGGCAGGTCGGGGACCTCGAGCTCGCCCAGCTCGCGGATCAGCGCCTCCATCTTGGCCCGCCACTTGCCGTAGAGCTCTGACCAGTTCTGGAAGTAGTAGCCGGCGCGCTTCTGGAAGAACTCGGCGCGCTCGGCGATCTTGGCCGGGTCGGTGACCGGGTTGCCCGAGATGTAGATGTAGCCGTTCACGCAGCGGTAGTCGATGCCCATGGCCGGCGGCACGGCGAACACCCGGTTCTGCCAGGAGCCCACCGCCTGGTAGGGCGAGTCGATGCAGATCACGTCGAACGCCGGCATCGGGACCGGGAAGTGCATCGAGTTCCAGAACCAGAACCGGTTCTCGTCGGTGTCGCGCCGCCGTTCGTCGAACAGCGCGTAGTAGGGATACATCTCCTCCCAGCCCTCGCACCCGGGCGGGGTCTCGATCTCGTAGGGGCTGGGAAACGCCCCGGCCTTCGGCGTAGTAGTAGCCATCCCTCTTGCCTTCCTCGCTCGCGTTCGGCTGTGGCGAGAGTCTAATCCGCGTGTAGTTGCCGTCCAGCGAACCGTTGTGCGCTATGCATATGATCCGCGCAATGGCGAGGATCGTGCTGGTACACGGGGCGTTCGGACGGGCGGCGGTGTGGGACCGGGTGGTGCCCGGGCTACGCGCGGCCGGTCACGAGGTCCAGACGCTCGACCTCCCCGGGCAGGGCGACGACGACACGCCCGTGGCCGAGGTGACGCTCGACCGCTACGCGCGGCGCGTGTGCGAGGTGCTCGCGGACGGGCCGCCGGCGGTGCTTGTCGGTCACAGCATGGGCGGCATGGTGATCACCCAGGCCGCCGCCGACTGTCCGGAGAACGTCGACCGGCTCGTGTACGTGGCCGCGTTCCTGCCGGCTGACGGGGAGAGCCTGATCGACCTCACCCACCGACCCGAGGGCGCCGGCGACGCGGTGCAGGCCGGCCTGGTCGTCGACGGCGATCCGCCCGTGGCCTCGATGCCGGACGCGGCGGCCCGCGAAGGACTCATGCACTGCTGCGACGACGAGGCCGCCGCGTGGGGTATCTCGTTGCGCGGAACGCAGCCGGTGGCGCCGTTCACCCACCCGGCGCGGCTGATTGGACCCGCCGCCGAGGAGTTCGACAAGCTCCCGCGCGCGTACGTGATGTGCCTGCAGGACCGGGCCATCCGCCCGCCCCTTCAGCGCATGATGCTCGAGCGTGCCGGGTGCGACCCGGTGATCGAGATCGACACCGACCACTGCGTGTGGGCGTCGCGACCCGACGAGCTCGTGCAGGCCCTGGACCGGCTGGCCGGCTAGAGCCAGCCCGGTCGCCATCGCCGAGCCCGTTGCACCGATTTCCGGTGGCGGATAAGTCCACGCTCGCGGGCGCGGTCGGCTCGAGAGGGCCCTTACCCCGGGTATAGACCGGGTTTCCGCACTCTCGGCCAGATGGCCGTGTCGAGTGCGCCGAAACCCGCGCGGAGAACCCCCCGACCAGGTGGCCGCCGACGAGCAGACGCGCTGGCGAGCCGACGCGCCCGGGCCAGACCCGACACGGTTCAGCCGGCGAGGCGCCCGGCCAGCTCGCGGCCGACGAGCAGGGCCAGGTGCACGTCGAGGATGGCGTCGGTCAGCTCGGGCAGCGTCGCGGCACCGTGTTCGAGCACGTGCGCGGTGACCAGCTCGTTGACCGCGCCGACCGCGGCGCGGAAGGTGAGCGCTGACACGCTCGGGATATCGGGGATGTCGGTGCGGGCGCGCCGGTGGACGGCCTCGAGCTGGGCCGCGAAGCGATCCTGGACCTGGCCGCGGCGCTCGAGCGAGCGCGGGCCGGCGCCGAGGGCCTCGATCAGGAAGGCGCGGGCGAAGGCCGGGCTGGCCGCCATCGCGGCCAGGTACACCTCGACGGCGCGACGGGCCGCGGCCAGCCAGTCGGGCGCGAGGGTGTCGAGCGCGTCGTCGATGGCCGCCAGCAGGCGATCGACGCCCGCGTCGTAGGCGGCCAGAAAGCACTCTTCCTTGTTGGCGAACTGCTCGTAGAACGTCTTGCGCGACACGCCGGCCCGTTCGATCACGTCGGCCACGACCACCCGCGCATAGCCCTTCTCGGCGACCGCCTGGACCATGGCGTCGAGCATGCGCGCCCGCTGGGCCTCGCGCACCACCAGCCGGGGTGCGGCGTGGCGGCCACGCGGGAGCACGACCGGCGTCATGGTTTCGGGCTCGACGCTCATGGGAACATGATTGTACACTCGAGAACAACATTGTTTATTCGATCGGTGACAGAGTGGGAGACATGAGCACAGCTGAGCGACGCGACTTCCGAGTGGCGATCCTGGGCGCCGGCTTCGGTGGCCTGGGGATGGCCATCCGCCTGAAGCAGACCGGCCACGACGACTTCGTCGTGTTCGAGCGCGATGAGGAGGTCGGCGGGACCTGGTGGGCCAACACCTATCCCGGTTGCCAGTGCGACATCCCCTCGCACCTGTACAGCTACTCGTTCGCGCTGAACCCGAACTGGACGCGGACCTATCCGCTCCAGCCCGAGATTCGCGACTACCTGCGCGAGTGCGCCGACGAGTACGGCGTGCGGCCGCATCTGCGCCTGGGGTGCGCCGTGGAGCAAGCCGAGTGGGACGAGGAAGCGCACACGTGGCGTCTCGAGACGACCGACGGGTCGTTCACGGCGCAAGTGGTGATCGCCGCGCCGGGCCCGCTGAGCGAGCCGCGCCTCCCCGACCTTCCGGGCCTTAAGGAGTTTCGCGGCACGGTCTTCCACACCGCGCGCTGGAACCACGACCACGACCTGACCGGCCGCAAGGTCGCGGTCGTGGGCACGGGCGCGAGCGCGATCCAGACCGTGCCCCGGATCCAGCCGATCGCCGAGCAGGTCACCGTCTTCCAGCGCACGCCGCCGTGGGTGGTACCGCACCGCGACCGGCCGATCACCCACCTCGAGCACACGCTCTACGAGCGTGTTCCGGCGGCGCAGCGGAGCGTGCGCAGCGCCGTGTACCTGAGCCGTGAGCTGCTCGTCACCGGCCTGGTCTACCGGCCGAAGCTGATGAAGGCGGTCCAGAAGGCGGCTGAGGCGCACTTGGCCAAGCAGGTTCCGGACCCCGTCCTGCGGGCCAAGCTGACGCCCGATTACGTGATCGGCTGCAAGCGGATCCTGCCCTCCAACAACTGGTATCCGGCCATCACGCAGCCGAACGTCGAGGTAGTGCCGAGCGCGGTGACCGAGATCCGCCGGGACGGCGTGATCGGCGCGGACGGCGTCCTGCATGAGGCGGACACGCTCATCTTCGCCACCGGCTTCCACGTCACCGACTTGCCGTTCGCGGCGTCCATCCGCGGTCGCGACGGGCTGCTTCTCGACGACCTCTGGAAGGGCAGTCCTCAGGCCTATCGCGGGGCAGCGGTGCCCGGGTTCCCCAATCTGTTCTGGATGATCGGGCCGAATACCGGGCTGGGCCACAACTCCATGGTGTTCATGATCGAGGCCCAGCTGAACTATCTGCTCGACGCGCTCGCGACGATGGACCGCCGCGGGGCGACGCAGATCGAGGTGCGCCCCGACGCCTATGAGGCCTACAACGCCGACCTGCAGGAGCGGTTGGCGGACACCGTGTGGAACACGGGCGGGTGCTCGAGCTGGTACCTCGACGCCAATGGCCGCAACGCCACCATCTGGCCCGACTTCACGTGGCGCTTCTGGCAGCAGACCCGCCGGTTCGACGAACCGGCGTATGTGATGTCGAACGGGTCCGGACGGGGTACCCGGACCCCGGGACGCCGCGAAGCGGCCCCCAGCCCCGGATAGGCCCACGGTCGCGCGCGGGTAGGCTCGGCCGGTGGCCGAGGACCTCGTAGCGGACCTCGAGCCGATCTCGCTGACGGAGCTGTATGACCAGGTGCCCGAGATCGACGGCAGGCGGATGTTAAAGGCGCGGACCCGAGCACCGAACACCTTCTCGATACCTTGACGCTCCCCGGCACCGGCCAAGGAGAACGACATGAGCTCGACCGATGAACTGCTCGCCAACAACCGTCAATACGCCGCCGGGTTCGACAAGGCCGGCCTGACGGCGGCGCCGGGCGGGAAGGTGGCGGTGATCGCCTGCATGGATGCGCGCCTGAACGTGTACGGGGCGCTTGGTCTGTCCGAGGGTGACGCGCACGTGATCCGCAACGCCGGGGGCGTGGTCACCGACGACGCGATCCGGTCGCTGGCCATCTCGCAGCGGCTGCTGGGGACCGAGGAGGTCATCCTGATCCATCACACCGGCTGCGGGATGCTCACGTTCACCGACGACGAGTTCCGAGGCGCGATCGAACAGGACACCGGCGTCAAGCCGGGCTGGGCGGCCGAGGCGTTCACCGACCTGGAGGGCGACGTGCGCCAGTCGATCGCGCGGATCCGCGCCTCGCCGTTCATTCCGCACAAGGACTCGATTCGCGGCTTCGTCTACGAGGTGGAGAGCGGGCGACTGCGCGAGGTGAACTGAGCGCCGGTCTCGGATCCGGTCTCGGACGGCTCACATGGCAGAGGTGGGGCGGGAACGCTCGAGGGCTCGTCGAGCTGCCGTTCCACCCGGGCGGGCGTCGCGCGCAGTTCCTCGAGCGTCTGGACCGCGCCGTTGCGGGAGTCCGAGAGCAGTGCGAGCAGCAGGTGCTCGGCGGCGATGCTGCCGTCGCCTCGGCGCGTCGCCTCTCGCCGGGACCCTTCGATGATCCGCCTGGCGTGCGCGCTCACGGCGTAGTCCTCGGCCGGCCGCTCGAGATCTGAGGGCGGCAGACCCGGCATCGTGGTCTGCAGGCAGCCGCGCGCCGCCTCCAGGGTCACGCCCTCGGCGGTCAGGGCCCGAGCCGCGAGGCTGTCCTCACAGCGCAGGATTCCGAGCAGGATGTGCTCGGTTCCCACCGACGGCTGCACCAGTCGCTTGGCCTCCTCGCGCGCGAACTGGATGACCCGCCGGGCCTCGTTGGAGACGGTCAGCCGCGGCCCGCCGGGGGTCTCCCCCCACGCCTGGTCGAACAGATGACGGTACTTGCGATGCGCGGCCTGCTTGGTCACTCCGAGCGCGCGGGCGATCTGGCTCCAGGACGCGCCGGCGTGCAGAGCACGCTGCACGATCTCGGGCTCGGTGGCGTCGAGCTCGCGGCGCAGAGCGGTCAGCGCCCGTAAGGCGGTCTCCGGATCGGTGATCTGAGCCGTCTCGTGGGCGAGCTGCTCAATCGTCGCCGGAGGGACGGCCATGGGCGACCTATACCCGCTCGCTGGACGTCGGCAATCGCGGTTGACGAAGCCGTCACGACATGATGACGAACTGAAATTCGGGTCGGGCAGGTTTTACCTGCAAATCGACCGTTTCGACCGGGGCACCGGCGCGAGCGGATCCCCCGAGGGGTTTGGCCCGGATGGGGCCGGGAATCTCCGAGGTGCGAACTGCCGAATGGACCGGCGTAACAAGGAGGCCATGATGGAAGAAGACCGCGTATCCAAACAAGAGATCGAGGCTGAGGACGCCGTAGCGCTTCCCAACAAGGAGGTGCTGTCCCTGCTCGACGTCAACGCGAACGTGGACTTGGGCCTGGATCTCGCCGCGCCGGTCGATCTGGCGGCGGCGGCCAACCTGAACGTCGCGGCCCCAATCGAGGCCGGCGCGTCGGCCAACGTCCTGAGCCAGGGCGCCCAGGCCGTCGGCTACGCCGAGCAGCAAGGTTACGTCGATCAGAACCTCAGCGGCACCGCAGACGCAGTGGCGCCGCAGCACGCGGTCGTCGACCAGAACTCTGGCGTCGGCACCTCGGGTACGACGGGCACGCCGGCGTCTGGTGCGGTCGACGGTACCTCCAGCACGCCGGTCGAGTCGGGCGCTGCGAGCACCCCGGTCGAGTCGGCTTCGGGTACGCCGGTCGAGGCTCCTGCATCGGGCACGCCGGTCGAGGCTCCTGCATCGGGTACGCCGGTCGAGGCCCCTGCATCGGGTACGCCGGTCGAGGCTCCCGCATCGGGTACGCCGGTCGAGGCCCCCGCATCGGGTACGCCGGTCGAGGCCCCTGCATCGGGTACGCCGGTTGAGTCAGCCACGTCTGGCGCGACCGGCGCGGTCGGTGATGTCGGTAGCGCCGCTGGTGGCGCGGTCGGCAGCACCGCTGGCGAGGTCGGCAACGCGGCCTCCGGCGCGGTCGGTGACGTTGGCAGTGCAGCCGGCGGCACGGTCGGCGACGTCGGCAGCGCAGCCGGCGGCACGGTCGGCGACGTCGGCAGCGCAGCCGGCGGCACGGTCGGCGACGTCGGCAGCGCAGCCGGCGGCGCAGTGGGTGCCGTCGGTGGCGCCGCGGGCAGCACGGTCGGCGACGTCGGTAGCGCCGCCGGCAGCACGGTCGGCGACGTCGGCAGTGCAGCCGGTGGCGCAGTGGGTGCCGTCGGCGGCGCCGCGGGCGGCGCTGTTGGCGATGTCGGCAGCGGCGTCGATTCGCTGCTCAACGGCGGCAGCCTGCTCGACGCCAACGTCAACATCCACGCTGCCGCGGACCTGGCGGCGCCGATCGACGGCGCGGTTGCGGCCAACGCCAATGTGGCGGCCCCGATCGATGCCGCCGTCGGTGCGAACGTCGGCTCGCCGGACGCGGTGTCCGAGGCGCTGGCGCCGCAGGAGGTCGACATCTCGCAGAACCTCGACAACGTGACGGCTGACGCCCAGGCCACGCAGGACGCCAACGTCCAGCAGCAGTAGTAGTTGGCCACTGTGGGGGAAGGTCCGGCGCGATGACGGCGACAGCTGAGCCTCCCGTTTCGCCGGCCCAGACGGCTACGCACCCTCCCCTCGCTCGAGGGGAGGGTGTCGAGTTGCTGGGCCCGGTGGACGGGTCGGGATACCGCGAGGGCGCGGCCCTCGTCCGGCGCGCCGACGGCCAGATGGTCCAGCTCGGGCCGCTCATGTATGCGGTGCTCGAGTCGGTCGACGGCCGGCGCGACGTCACCGACGCTGGCGAGCGCCGCTTCGGAGCGGCTCGGTAAGCGCCTCGACGAGGAGGCCGTCGCCGCGCTGGCCAAGAAGCTGGCCGCGCAGGGCCTGCTGGCCGGCTTCGAGCAGCACGCGCCACCGAAGCGCAATCCGCTGCTCGCGCTGCGCTGGAAGGTCCTGGTCACCGACCCGGTCCTGACCCGGCGGATCACAGCTCCGTTCACGTTCTTGTTCCGGCCGTGGCTGATGTGGCCGTTCCTGGCCGCGTTCGTAGGGGTGTTCTGGTTCGTCCTGTTCCACAAGGGCGTGGCGAGCGCCACGACGGAGGCCTTCCACAGCCCCGGGTTGCTGGTGCTCGTATTCGCGCTGGCCGTCGCCTCGGCCGGCTTCCACGAGATCGGCCACGCTTCGGCCGCCCGCTACAGCGGGGCGACGCCGGGCGGCATGGGCATGGGCGTCTACCTGGTGTGGCCGGCGTTCTACACCGACGTGACCGACACCTACCGCCTGCCCCGCCGCGACCGGCTGCGCGTCGACCTCGGCGGCCTCTACTTCAACGCGGTGGTGGCGGTGATCACCATGGGCGTGTGGCTGCTGTGGCACAAGGACGCGCTGCTGCTGCTCGTCGCGCTCCAGGTGCTCCAGATGGTCAAGCAGCTCTCGCCGATCATTCGCGCCGACGGCTACCACATCCTGTCCGACGCCACCGGGGTCCCGGACCTGTTCTCGCACATGGGGCCGACGCTGCGCTCGCTGCTGCCGCGCCATCGCCACGAGCCGGCCGCTCTGGGCGGCTGGCAGCGCTGGCTCGTCACGGCCTGGGTCCTGATCGTCGTGCCGGTCCTGCTCAGCCTGGCCATCGGCGCCGTGCTGGTGTTGCCGAAGCTGGTCACGAGCGCCTGGGACAGCGGCCGCGTGCTCGTGCTGGGCATCCCGCACGAGGTCAGCCACGCTCAGGTGATCGACATCCTGGCCTCGATCGTGCGCCTGCTCGCGCTGGCGCTGCCCGTGCTCGGGAGCGGGCTGGTCACCCAGAAGATCGTGCGCTCGACGTGGGGTCGCGCGCGGGAGTGGAGCCCGGCAGCCCGGTGCGCCGCGGCGTGGCGCTGGCCGGCGCCGGCCTCGCACTCGCCGGCGTGGCCTGGGCCTGGTGGCCGTCCGGCCAGTACCAGCCGGTCCGCCCGAGCGACCGCGGCACGGTCGGCTCGCTGGTCAGCTGGGTTGGCTCGCCGACCATGCTTGGCGCGTCCGACCGCGGATCTGGTCGGGATCGGTCAGCCGGTGTCCGGCGGTCGCGGCGCAGTCCGTGCCGGCGAGGACCCCGGTCCACCTCACGCCCGGTAAGCACCTGGCGGAGGCGATGATCCCCGTGGGTGGCGCGAGCAAGACCCATCCGGCGCTGTTCGTGATCTCCGGTGGGCCGCGCAAGCCGCCGGTGGTGATCCTCTCGAGCTCTGCGCCCGATCCGTCCGGGGCGCCGACGGCCAGCGGCTCCACCGCCACGACGGCCTCGTCGACGAACACCATCCGCCTCGCCGAGTCCCACGACCGACGCCACCGCGTTCCCGTTCGCGCTCCCCGCGGCGCCCGGGCCCGGGCGGCACCCAGGCGCTGGCCACGAACACCAAGGACGGCGGCGTGAGCTATGACGTCGCCTACGCCCTGGTCGACGTGACGGGCGGAGCCAACGTCACGAACACCAACAGCGCCTACGCGATCGCGCACTGCCGGGCCTGCACGACCGTGGCGGTGTCCTTCCAGGTGGTGTTGATCGTGGGCCGCAGCAAGGTGATCGCGCCGATCAACGCGGCCGGCGCGCTCAACTACGACTGCCCGGCCTGCATGACCACGGCGCTGGCCGACCAGCTCGTGATCACGCTCAAGGCGCAGCCCTCCCAGCAGCTGCTGAACACGCTGGAGGCCGACCTCAAGCAGCTGAACGCGCTGCCTGCGCTGGGGGCCGACGGGACGCCGAGCGCGGTCGCCTCGCAGGTCGCCACGGTGCAGCAGGAGATCGCAGAGCGCGCTGCAGAGCAGCGGCCTCGAGACCAACCCGCCGAGCTCGAGCACCACCTCGACGACCGGCCGCACCCACCTCGTCGACCAGCACGCCGACGCCGAGCACTTCGACGCCGCAGGTCACGACGACCATGACGACCGCGCCGAGCCCCGACGACGCCGTCGAGCACGACCCCGTCCACGACGTCGACCGGCGACGACGCCGACGCACCGAGCACGACGACCACGTCCACGAGCACGGCGCCGTACCGACACGACGTCGACGGCACAGCTCCACGACCCCGACGCGGGTAACGGTCACTGACCGGACGGGCCGCGCGACGCCGCAGGGAGCCGCGCGGCAGCGCGGCGTCCAGCCCGGGCAGCGCGATCGACAAGGACAAATGCACGGGAGGACTGGACTCGGTCCAGTCTCCGGCGGTACCGTCGCCCTCACACGAGAGGAGCGACGATGTCCGACATCCCCCTGATGGCGCTGTACTGGACGGTGGCGGGGCCCGTCGAGATCCACGCTGGGCGCGAGTGGAGCACGTTCAGCTGGCGCGAGCGGTGCGGCGAGGTGGCCAGGGCGGGCTTCCAGGGCATCGGGCTGTGGCACGCCGACGTCTCGCATCAGCTCGAGACGACCACGCTACGAGGAGATGAAGCGGATCTTCGACGACGCCGGCCTGCGCTACCTCGAGGTGGAGTTCCTGGCCGACTTCTGGGTTCCGCAGGGCGAGCCCGCGCGCGCGGACTCCGACCGGCTGCGCAAGCAGCTGTTCGAGACGGCGGCCGCGTTCGACGCGCACCACATCAAGGTCGGCAACATCCCCGAGACGCCGTGCGAGCTCGACCGGCTGATCGAGGAGTACGCGGCGCTGTGCGACGACGCCGCCCAGCACTGCGAGCGCCAAGGTGGCCTACGAGATCATCCCGTTCGACCCGAACGTGAACACGCTGGAGGACGGGATCCGGCTCGTGACCGAGGCGGGCCGCCCCAACGGCGGCCTGGCCATCGACACCTGGCACATGGGCAAGCTGCGGATCGCGCCCGAGGAGCTGAAGCGCATCCCGGGCGACCAGCTGGCCTGGGTGGAGCTGAGCGATGGCCCGGTCGAGTTCATGGACGACCCGATCGACGAGGTCATCAACCACCGCCGGCTCCCGGGTGAGGGGGAGTTCGACATCCCCGGCTACATCGAGGCGTGCCAGGTCGATCGGCTACGACGGACCGTGGGGCGCCGAGATCCTTTCCGCCGAGCTTCGCGCGCTCCCGCTCGAGGAGGCGGTCAAGCGCACCTACGAGACAACCGCCGCGCAGTTCCGCGCCGGCGTGACGAATCCCTGAGGAACGGAGACCAGATGCAGGAGCTCGACAACGACAGGCTCGTCTGGATGTTCACCCAGATGCTGCGCATCCGGGAGTTCGAGGAGCGGGTGAAGCGGACCTTCGAGGATCACCCGGGCGTCATCCGGGGGCACACGCATCTGGCCGACGGCGCCGAGGCCTCGATCGTCGGGTCGCTGGCCACGATGGCGCCCGGCGACCAGTTGATGGCCACCTACCGCTGCCACGGCTATCCGATCGCGCTGGGCACCGACACCAAGTCGATCATGGCCGAGATCTACGGCCGCAAGAGCGGGCTGTGCGGTGGCTACGGCGGCTCGATGCACCTGGTCGATCCGGGGCGCGGGTTCCTCGGGACCTCCGGAATCGTCGGCCAGGGCATCCCCCAGGCCACGGGCGTCGCCTGGGGGGCGCAGCTGCGGAGCGCAAGGCCAGGTCGTGCTCGGCTTCTTCGGCGACGGCGCCTCCAAGCAGGGCGCCTTCCACGAGTCGCTCAACCTGGCCTCGCTGTGGAAGCTCCCGATCGTCTACGTGATGGAGAACAACAACTACAACGTGTCGACCCGTTCAGAGCAGGAGGACGCCAACGCCGCCAACGGCGAGCCGCTGTCGGTCAAGGCGACGGCCTACAGCATGCCCGGCGTCACCGTCGACGGGGGCGATCCGATCGCCGTGTACGAGACCGTGGGGGCGGCCGCCGAGCGCGCGCGCAAGGGCGAGGGACCGACGCTGGTCGAATCGAAGGTCTACCGCCTGTCGGCCCACGGCAACATCATCGCCCCACCGGGCGTGCCGCTGCACTATCCCGAGCACGAGGCGATCACCACGTTCGGCAACCGCGAGGAGTACGAGGCGGCGTTGCGCGGCGACCCCGTCCCCCGGTTCCGCGCGCGGCTCGTCGAGCAGGGCGCGCTGGCTCCGGAGCGCGCCGATGAGATCGCGCAGGAGGTTCGCGAGGAGATGGACGCGGCGGTCAAGTTCGCCCTCGACGATCCCTACCCCGAGCCCGAAGCGGCCGCCCGCGCCGACTTCGTGTACGCCTAGGAGACAACGTCATGGCACGAGAGATCCCCTACATCGCGGCGGTCCAGGAGGCGATCCGCGTCGAGATGGAGCGCGACCCCAGCGTCGTCTTCTACGGCCAGGACGTGGCTCCCAGCGACGAGGACCCGCTCGTCCAGGCGTTCGGGCGCGAGCGCGTCCGGGTCTCGCCGATCTCCGAGACGGCCGAGATCGGCATGGCGGTGGGACTCGCGCTGGCCGGGCTACCGCCCCGTGGTCGAGCTGCTGATGGCCGAGTTCATGCTGGTGGCGATGAACCAGGTGGTCAACGAGGCGCCGCGGCTGCGCTACATGAGCGGCGGGCAGGTCAAGGTCCCGTGCGGTGTTCAAGGCCGGCTACGGGTTCACGGCGGGCTGGGCCGGGCAGCACACCGGCTCGATCTACGGGATGTTCATGGGCTTCCCCGGGCTGAAGATCGCGCTGCCCTCGACCCCGGCCGACGCCAAGGGCCTGATGGCCACGGCGATCCGCGACGACAACCCGGTCTGCTACCTGATCAACTACCTGCTGGTGCTCGAGCACGGCGACGTGCCCGAGGGCGAGTACACGGTGCCGTTCGGCGAGGCGGCGGTCCGGCGCTCCGGCTCGGACGTGACGATCGTGGCCACCGGGTGGACGGTGGGCCGGGCGCTGGCCGCGGCCGAGACGCTGGCCGGCGAGGGCATCGAGGCCGAGGTCATCGACCCGCGCACGCTGAACCCGCTCGACACCGCGACGATCCTCAGCTCGGTGGAGAAGACCGGGCACCTCGTGCTGGTCGACCAGGGAACCCGGCACGGCGGGGCCTCGGCGGTGATCGCGGCCGAGGTGGCCGAGCACGGCTTCTCCTCGCTCAAGGCGCCGATCGCCCAGGTGACCGCGCTCGACGTGACCGTGCCCTACAGCGAGCCGATGGAGGCGTTCGTGCTGCCCAACGAGGAGAAGATCGCGGGCAAGGTGCGCCAGGTCCTGGGCGAGGCGCCGGTCGCGGCGTAGACGCATCGCTCGACGACGCCATGGACGGGGTTCTCGCGCGTCGCGCTGCTGCGCACGATGTGGCGGATCCGGCTGCTTCGAGGAGCGGGTCGCCCAGCTCAAGCGCACGCTCCAGGTCCACGGCCTGATCCACCTGAGCATCGGCGGCGAGGGCGTCGCGGCGGCGGTGTGCGGCCAGCTGCGCGACGACGACGCGGTGTACAGCGGCCACCGCGCCCACGGGCACGCGATCGCCAAGGGCGCGCCGGTCGACCGCCGTCATGGCCGAGCTGATGGGCCGCCTCGACGGGGTGTGCCGAGGGCTCGGCGGGTCGATGCACCTGGTCGACGCCGAGCACGGGTTCATGGGCGCCACCGGCGTGGTCGGCGGCAACCTCCCGCTCGCCCTCGGCACGGCGCTCACCCAGCACCTGCGAGGGCACCGACCAGGTGACCGTCGTGTTCTTCGGCGACGGCGCCGTCCAGGCCGGGCATTTCAACGAGTCGGTCAACCTGGCCGCGCTGTGGGAGCTGCCGTTGATCTTCGTGTGCGAGAACAACGGCTTCGCCGAGTTCACCTCACGCGAGGAGCACTCGACGATCGAGCGCGTGAGCGACGTGGTGGCGCCGTACGGGTTCGAGCGCGTCACGGTCAACGGCAGCGACGTGCCCGGCCGTCTGGGACGCGTTCGGCGGCTTCCTGGAAGCGGCCCGCGGCGGACAGGGTCCGTTCCTGCTCGAATGCCTGACCTACCGCCGCCGCGGCCACTACGAGGGCGACCAGCAGAAATACCGCGACGCCGCGGCCGAGCAGGAGTGGGCCGAGCGCGATCCGCTGGCCCAGCTCACGCGCCGGGCGCTCGAGGAGGGCTGGATCGACTCCGAGCAGGCGGCCGCGCGATCGAGTCCGAGGCGGCGGCCGAGATCGAGGAGGCGGTCCGGTTCGCCCGCGAGAGCCCCTTCCCCGACCCGACGATCACCGCCGGGCTGGTCTACGCGCATGAGCCGAGGCCACGTTCGTCGAGGCGGTCAACCGGACGCTGGCCAGCGCGATGCGCGAGGACGAGCGGGTGATCGTGCTCGGCGAGGATGTCGCCGAGGGCGGCCCGTACCTGGTCACCGCGGGGCTGGCTCGGAGGAGTTCGGGCGCGAGCGGGTGCGCAACACGCCGATCAGCGAGGGCACGGTGTGCGGCGTGGCGGTGGGCGCCGCCCAGTCGGGGCTGAGGCCGGTCGTCGAGATCATGTTCATCGACTTCGTCACGCTGGCCCTCGACCAGCTCGTCAACCAGGCGGCCAAGGCGCACTTCATGTCGGGCGGGCAGCTCACGGTGCCGCTCGTGCTGCGCACGCAGGGCGGCTCGGGTCAGCGAAACGGCGCGCAGCACTCGCAGAGCCTCGAGGCGTGGCTCACGCACGTGCCGGGGCTCAAAGTGGTGATGCCGAGCGGCGCCGCCGATGCGGCCGGCCTGCTGATGAGTGCGATCGCCGACCCCAACCCGGTCGTGTTCGTGGAGTGTAAGGCGCTGTACTTCCGGCGCGAGGCGGTGCCCGATCCGCCCGAGCCGATTCCGCTCGGCCGGGCGCGCACCCTGCGGACCGGACGCGACGTGACGATCGTCGCGCTCTCGCGGCTGGTGAGCGACGCGCTGGAGGCGGCCGAGCAGCTGGCGCGCGAGCACGGGATCGAGGCCGAGGTGATCGACCCGCGCACGCTGGTGCCGCTCGATCTCGACACGCTGGCACAGTCGCTGCGGCGTACCGGACGCGCGATCGTCGCGCACGAGGCGGTGACCGCGGGCGGGTTCGGCGCCGAGCTGGCCGCCCAGCTCCAGGCCGCCGCGTTCGACTACCTGGAGGCGCCGGTGCAGCGAGTGGGCGCTCCCTACACGCCGGTGCCGGTCAGCCCGCCCGCTCGAGGACGCCTACCGGCCGGGTGCCGAGGACATCGTCCGCGCCGCCCGCGTGGCGATGGCGTGGGGCGAGGAGGACGTCGAGCCGTGGGAGAAGGGTGCGATCGCCTCGGATCCTAGACGGTTCTGACGGGCGCTTAGCTGCCGGCCGCGCCAAGGTCAGCAGCGCGGCCCCCGGGACCTCGTCGAGCAGGCCGCGGTGGCTGAGCACGATCTCGAGGTTGGTCAGCGACAGGCGCGCGTGCTCGCGAGCGATGCTGTCCGCGCGGGCTCCCTCGCGCTGGCTGATCGCCTCGGTCAGGCCGAGGTGATGGCGGTGGGCCACGACGAGGATCTCGCGCGACTCGGGGAGCTGGGCGTGCTGGAGGACCAGCGCGCTCGGACTGGCGAACGGCAGCGAGAGAACGCCCTCGAGCGTGCGCTCGAGCAACGGGCTTGTCAGCCATCTTCAACAGCCGGCTGTGGAACGCCTCGTTGAGCGCCACGAAGCGCTCGAACGATTCGTAGTCGGCCCGGCGCACGAGCGGCTCGACCGACTCGTTGATCGTGCGCAGCGCCCGCAGGTCGCGGCGGCTGGCGCCCCGTTCGGCGGCGAAGCGGGCGGCCGTGCCCTCGAGCACACCGCGCACCTCGATGGCATCGCGGATGTCGGCCCGGGTGAACTCGCGGACCACGTAGCCGCCGGCCGGCAGGCTGCGCAGCAGGCCCTCGTGCTCGAGCGCAGACCAGCGCAAGGCGCAGCGGCGTACGCGAGACACCGAGGCGCTCGACCAGCGGCAGCTCGGACATCCGGTCGCCCGGCTTGAACTCGCCGCTCAGGATCTGCTCGCGCAGGCTGAGCAGCGCCCGCATCATCTGGGTACGGTTGGCATGCACCGACATGGGCGCGCGCAGTGTATTGCTCGGGGATCGCCTGCATGCAGAAATGTGTCCGGCCGGCGACTGCAATCGTTTCTTGTGGTCGCGTTAGGACGCCATTGCATACAGCCGGGGGTGTGAATAAGATCGCCACCTCGCCAACCGGGGCGGGTTCCACCGAGTGATTTGCGGAGGAGGACAGAGGTGAGAGGGATGCAACAACACGCGCTACGCGTGCGCCTGGGCGTGGCCCTGGCAGTCATCGTCGGAGCAGTGCTGCTGGCTGCGTGTGGCAGCAGCGGCAATACCACGAGCGCGCCCCCGGGATCGCGGCGGCGGCTCGAGCGCCACGACGAGCTCGAGCAGCGGCTCGGGCAGTAGCTCGGGCAGCGCATCGGCGAGCACGTCGTCGTGCGGGCCCAAGCCGGGCGTCGCGGCCACCGGGACGCCGATCAACATCGGCACGATCGACACCAAGCAGCCGGGCACCGACTTCAGCGACGGCCCGAACATGATCAACGCCTACTTCGCGTGCGTGAACGCGAATGGTGGCGTCAACGGCCATCCGCTCAAGCTGTTCGTCCAGTACGACCAGACGTCGCCGCCGCAGATCGCCGCGGCGGCCAAGCAGCTGATCCAGACCGACCACGTGGTCGGCATCGTCGGCGTGTTCGACCTGCTCGAGTGCACGATCGACCAGAGCTACTGGGATCAGCTCGGCATCTACGAGATGGGCGCGGGCATCGCGCCCGAGTGCTGGTCGACCCCGCACAGCGCGCAGGTCAACATGGGCCCGCGCTACAGCTCCGACGGCGCGGTCCAGTACGCGCTCAAGCAGCACGTCTCCAAGGTCGTGTTCGTCCAGTCCAACGTGCCTGGCACGGGCTACATCGCGGCCGGGCCGGCATCGCTGGCCGAAGGCGGCCGGCGTGCCGATCACCGAGCTGACCGCGAACGTGCCGATCAACGACGCCAACTCGCTGGCGCTCGAACCTGGTCAACAGCGCCGGCTCCAACGGCTGGGTGGTGCTGAACTTCACCCCGCCCGAGGCGCTGGTCATCCTCCAGGCCGCCCAGAAGCTCGGCCTCGAGGACCGGGTCAAGGGGTGGGGCTGCTCGACCCCGTGCGACACCGACTTCCTGTCCAAGGCGCTGGGACCGAAGTGGAACCACAAGCTGTTCGTGAACTCCGAGCTGGTCGATCCCGACGACCACAACGGGCCGGAGGTTCAGCTCTACAAGGCGATCCTGGCCAAGTACGGCTCGGCCGTGGCCGGCGGGATCGGCTCGTTCAGCGAGATGGGCTTCCTGCTGGCGAAGTTCTCGGTCGGCGCGCTCGACACGATCAACGGTCCCTACACGATTCAGAGCGTCAACACGGCGTTCAAGAACATCAAGGACCAGAAGAACGAGTTCCAGTGCCAGCCGTGGGTGTACGGGCCCTACCCGCTCCACATCCCGAACAACTCCGACTTCACCGTGACGCCGGAGAACGGGAGGATGATCACGGCGCAGGGATGCACACCGATCTCGAGCGCAGATCCGCAGATCGCGGCCTATCGCAAGGCCGCCGGCGAGGCTCCGTCGACGAATCCGCCGACCGGCTAGGAGGAGAAGCGGGATAATCGATCAGGGCGTCTGAGCACCTATGCCAAGCACGACTGACCTCGAGCAGTTCCTGATCACCGGCCTGTCCCTCGGCGGGGTGTATGCCCTGTCGGGGGTCGGCATGGTGGTCCTGTATCGCGCCACCGGAGTGCTCAACCTCTCCTTCGGCGCGGTAGGTGCGATGGGCGCCCTGATCGCCTGGCAGCTGATCAACCACTCGGGCTTCGGCTTCTGGCCGGCGGCCCTGGTCTCCGTGCTGTTCGGGGGGGTGATCACGCTGGTCTACGGGATGGTGTTCGGCACAGCGCTCGCGCATCGCGACCCGCTGGTCAAGGCGACGGCCACGTTGGGACTGACGCTGATCCTGCTCGGCGTGATGGACCTGCTGTGGCCCTCGAGCGGAGGAGCCTCGCGCTCGCTGACCATCCCCACCGATAACAACACCTTCCAGGTCGGCGAGATCTCGGTCACCTACACCAACGTGATCGCGCTGGCGCTGGGGCTCGTGATCACGCTCGCCACCGCCGCCTTCCTGCGTTTCACGAAGCTCGGGACGGCCATGCGCGCGATCGCCAACGACCGCGATATCTCCGCCTCACTCGGCGTGCCCGTGCGGCGGGTGACCGCGGCGGCCTGGTTCGGGTGCGGCGTGTTGTCGGGCATCGCGGGGGTGTTATTGGCCGACCTGGTGGCGCTCGATCCGACCACCTTGACCTTCCTGGTCATCTTCACGCTGGCGGCGACGCTGATCGCACGGTTGCGCTCGATCGTGATCACGTTCTTCGCAGCGCTGGTCATCGGCGTGGTCGACGCCGAGCTCACGCCGGTCCAGTCGCTGTCGAACTACCGCGACATGACGCCGTTCGTGCTGGCGGCAATCGCGCTGCTGGTCCTCAACCGCCGACGTGTGATCGCGGTCGGCCGGCAGGGGATGTGAGGATGGAAGGAGCGGGGCTGAAGACCGCAGAGAGCGCCCCGGCCACGGAGACGCCCGGTGCCGCACCCCCGCGTGGTCGGGCGGCCCGGAGGCTCCAACCGCGGGCGCTCGTGCGGCCTGCGGTGATCGTCGTCCTGGTCGTGCTCGCGCTGCTGTTCATCCCGTCGATCTTCAGCCTGTACTACGTCGACGCGTGGACCCAGGTGGCGATCTACTCGATCGTGACGCTGGGGCTCGGGGTGCTGGTCGGACGCGTGGGCATGGTGTCGCTCGGCCAGGGGGCGGTGCTGGCCATGGGTGCGTGGGTGGCCGCGCGCCTGCTGTTCGCCACCGGGCTTCCGTTCCCCGTGGTGCTGCTCGCCGCCGGGCTGATCACGATGGTGCTGGGCACGCTGGTCGGGCTTCCCGCCCTGCGCATGAGCGGCCTGTACCTGGCGCTGATCACGCTGATGTTGGCCGGTGCGATCACGGTGGCGCTGGCCACGATCAACTTCCCCAACGGCGGCCATGGGTTCACCGGCTACAACGGCTCCACGGTCCACATCCCGCCGATCCGCCGGCCGAGCATCGCCACCACCGACCCCGCCTTCTTCCGCTACTCCGTGGTCGCGGCGATCCTGATGTTCCTGCTCGTGCTGGTACATCTGCGTGGCAAGCCGGGGCGCGCCTGGGCGGCGATCCGCCAAAGCGAGTCGGCCGCACTCGCCGGCGGCATCAACACCGTGCTGTACAAGCTGTGGGCGTTCGCGCTCGCGTCGTTCGTCACCGGCGTAGCCGGCGGCCTGGTGGCTGGGAGCTACCGGTACCTGAACTCGCTCACGTTCTCCACCCAGGACTCGATCACGCTGCTCGCCGTGGTCCTGATGGGCGGCGCCTACAGCATGTCGGGCGCGGTCGTGGCCGCGTTCCTGCTCAAGTTCCTGCAGGCCCTGCTCAACGACTGGGGCGTCTCGCCGGACTGGCTGACGATCCTGTTCGGCATCGGCGTGCTCCAGGTGCTGACCACGGCGCCGCGCGGGATCGTGGAGCAGATGCCCAAGGACCTGGGCAGGCTGTGGCGGATGCTGCGCGGATTGGCTTCTCGCCCGGAGGTCGAACGGGAAGGCGCGGGGTGATCGAGGTCTCCGAGTTGACCGTCCGCTTCGGCGGCGTGACCCCGCTCGACGGCATGAGCGTGCGCTTCGAACGCGGGACGTGCGGCCTGATCGGGCCCGAACGGCGCCGGCAAGACGACGTTCTTCAACGTGCTCAGCGGGTTCGTCAAGCCGGTGGCCGGAGCAGATCACCGCCTACGGCGAGGACCTGCTGCGGATGGCGCACTACCGGCGCGCGCGCTGGGGCGTCCGGCGCACCTTCCAGACCGAGCAGGCGATCGAGGAGCTGTCGGTCTACGACAACGTGGCGATGATCCACGAGCACTCCAAGGTCACCGGGTCCTCGCGGCGCGAGGACGTGCTGGGCGCGATCGAGTTCGTCAAGCTCGACGTCGACCC
This sequence comes from uncultured Solirubrobacterales bacterium, assembly GCA_963764545.1. Lineage (GTDB taxonomy): Bacteria > Actinomycetota > Thermoleophilia > Solirubrobacterales > Solirubrobacteraceae > Palsa-465. The sequence goes on from CAVXSX010000001.1 coordinate 652,548, forward strand.
GAACGCCAAGGTGGGCACGCTGGGCCAGGCCCAGCGGCGGCTGGTCGAGGTGGCCCGCGCCGTGGTCGGCAAGCCCCGGCTGGTTCTGCTCGACGAGCCGGCGGCCGGCCTGCCCGACGAGGAGACCGCCGTGCTCAGCGACGTCATCCAGGCCATCCCCGAGCACATGGGCGCGCTCGTGATCCTGGTCGATCACGACATGAGCCTGGTGTCGGCGTGCTGCGAGGTGACCGCGGTGCTCGACTTCGGCAAGCTGATCGCGTCCGGGCCGACGGCCGAGGTGCTGCGCGACGAGCGGGTCATGCGCGCGTACCTGGGCACCGAGGAGGTCATCAGCACGAAGAGGCACCGCGGACCGATGTGCTCTCGCTCGACGGCCTGACCGTGGCCCGCGGCGGGCGCAACGTGGTGCGCGAGGTGTCGCTGGAGATCCCCGCCGGCGAGGTGACCGCCCTGCTCGGTCCCAACGGCGCCGGCAAGTCCAGCATGGTGCTGGCGATCGGCGGGATCCTCAAGCCGGCGGCCGGCCGCGTGCTGCTCGGCGAGACCAATCTGGCCGGGCGCCGGCCCGAGCGGATCCGCGCCGCGGGGGTGGCCATCGTCCCCGAGGGCCGCCGGCTGCTCCCCGAGCTGACCGTGGCCGAGAACCTGCGCGTGGCGACCTACACGCTGTCCGGCTCCGAGGCCGAGGCCGGCCGCAAGCGCGCGCTCGAGCTGTTCCCCGAGCTCGAGAAGCGCCTCGACTACGCCGCCCGCTCGCTGTCGGGCGGCGAGCAGCAGATGGTCGTGCTCGCCCAGGCGATGGTCTCCCGTCCACGCTTCGTGATCATCGACGAGCTGTCACTCGGTCTTGCCCCGGTGGTCGTCAACCGCCTGGTGCCGACCATCCGATCGTTCGCCGAGTCCGGAATCGGAGTGCTTCTGATCGAGCAGTTCGCGACGGTTGCCCTCAGCCTGGCCAACCGCGCCTCGGTGATGGAGGGCGGGCGCATCCGCTTCTCCGGAATGGCCAGCGAGCTGCGCGAGAAGCCCGAGCTGCTCCAGTCGGCCTACCTGTTGCGCGGCCGCAACGGTGCGGCCGGCTCGCCGGCACCGGCCGGCGCCCAGCCGCACCCCGCATGAGCGTCGGTGGGGTCGAGCACGTGCTCGTGCTCACCGACGACATCGACGCGACCCGGGACTTCTATTGCGCAGGCGGTCGGGACTTTCGGTGGGGGACCGGCCGGCGCTCGAGTTCCCCGGCTACTGGCTGTACGCGGGCGGGGGCTTCCGGCGCCTGCGTGCACCTGGCTGATCGCCGGGCCTACGCGCGCCCACGCCGCCGGCCTGGGCCTGGCCGTGCCCGAGCGCGACCCGGGCATCGGTCCGGTCGACCACGTTGCGTTCAGCGCCGGCGACTGGGACGCGGTGGTGAAGCGCCTGGATCGGGCGGGGGTGCAGGCGGTGCGCAACACCGTGCCGGGCGGACCCCGCCAGCTGTTCTTCGAGGATCCGAACGGGGTGCGGGTAGAGATCAACGTACGGAACCCCGAAACGATAAGCGAGGTAGCCCATGGCTGAGGTGCAGAGCGAGGCAGTTACCGGCCGCCGGACGACACCGCCCTTCCGGGCCGATCACGTGGGCAGCCTGCTGCGCCCGCGCGAGCTGCTCGACGCCCGCGCGGCATTCGACGAGGGGCGAATCGACGCCGACGAGCTGCGCGGCGCCGAGGACGAGGCGATCCGCGACGTCGTCACCCTGCAGCGTGACGTCGGGCTCCAGACGGCCACCGACGGCGAGTTTCGCCGGGCCACCTGGCACATGGACTTCATCTACCAGCTGGGCGGCATCGACAAGGCGCCCGGCGATCTCAAGGTCCAGTTCCGCAACGAGCAGGGCACGGTGGAGTGGACGCCGGCCGCGCTCCACGTGACCGAGAAGATCCACCTGGGCCACACGATCTTCGCCGAGGCGTTCGAGTTCGTCCAGGGCGTGGCCCAGGACGGCCAGACCCCGAAGCTGACCATCCCCTCCCCCAACATGGTCCACTACCGCGGCGGGCGCGCCGCGGTCGACGAGAGCATCTATCCCGACATGGAGGAGTTCTGGAGCGATCTGTGCGCGGCGTATGCCGACGAGCTGCGCGCGCTGGGGTCGAGCTGGGATGCACCTACCTGCAGTTCGACGACACCTCGCTGGCCTACCTGAACGACCCGCGCCAGCGCGAGCAGATGGCGGCGCGGGGCGCGGGCGACGTCGAGCACCTGCACGAGCAGCTACGTGCGCAACATCAATCTCGCGCTTGAGGGCCGGCCCGACGGTATGGCGGTGACCACGCACCTGTGCCGCGGCAACTTCCGCTCCTCGTGGGCGGCCGAGGGCGGGTATGACTTCGTGGCCGAGGCGCTGTTCGGCGGCCTGGGCGTCGACGGCTTCTTCCTCGAGTACGACGACGCCCGCTCGGGCGGGTTCGAGCCGCTGCGCTTCGTGCCCAAGGACAAGTACGTGGTCCTCGGCCTGGTCACCACCAAGCGGCCCGAGCTCGAATCGAAGGACCTGCTCAAGCGCCGGATCGAGGAGGCCTCGCAATACGTGCCGATCGAGCAGCTGTGCCTCTCGCCTCAGTGCGGCTTCTCCTCGACCGTGGAGGGCAACGCGCTGACCCGGGAGGAGCAGATCGCCAAGCTCGAGCTGATCGTCGAGACCGCGTCCGAGGTGTGGGGCTGACCGGGGTTCTGTGATGCGGGCGGCGGTCACCGAGCGCGCGGGGGCGATGGCGGTTCTGGAGCGTCCCGAGCCCTCAGAGCCCGGGGCGCATGAGGTCGTGGTCGCCCCCGAGGCGGTCGGGATCTGCGGCTCGGATTACCACTTCTTCGCCGGCGAGCTGTCCGAGGCGGCGGGTGGCTCGGAGTTCCCGCGGGTACAGGGGCACGAGATCGGCGCGCGGATCGTGGCCGTGGGACCTGGATGCCGCCAGGAGCTAACGATCGGAACACGCGTGGCCCTGTGGCCGCTCCAGGCCTGCGGGGAGTGCTATCCGTGCAGCGTCGGGCGGCCCAACACGTGTGATGCCTTCGAGCTGATCGGCATCCACGTGGACGGCGGCCTGCAGGAGCGCCTGTCGGTGCCCGAGGAGCAGGTCTTTCCGATCCGCGCGGAGGACCCGGCGGTGGCCTCGCTGGCCGAACCGGTCTCGATCGCGGTGCGGGCGGTCAACCGGGCACGGGTCGAGCGCGGCGAGCGAGTTGTGGTGCTGGGCGCAGGACCGATCGGCCAGTGCATCTGCCTGGTGGCCCGCGAGCGCGGCGCCCGGGTGCTGGTCGTCGATCTCCAGGAGAACCGCCTGGAGGTAAGCCGAGCAATGGACGCGGAGACGCTTCAGTGGACGAGCGCGGACGACGTCGTCGCCTTCGCCCGCCGGTGGGCTCGGCCGGCCGGCCCGCCGGTCGTGTTCGACGCCACCGGCGCGCCGCCCGCCGTGCGGGCGATGGTCGAGATGGTCGCCTCGGCGGGGCGCGCCGTGCAGGTCGGCATGTCCGGCGAGGAGGTCACGTTTCGGCTCGGGGTGCTGACCGAGAAGGAGCTCGACCTGCTCGGCGTGAGCTGCTGCGGTGCGGCCGAGTTCGGGCAGGCGGTCGCGGTCGTGGAGCGCAACCCAGACCTGCTCGCGCGCCTGATCAGCCATCGCTTCGGCCTGGCGCAGGCTCCCGAGGCGCTGCGCTTCGCGATGGAGAACCCGACCGAAGTTATGAAAGTTGTCATCGGCGGGTGACATCGCCTTGTCGTGGGCGACACTTCGGTTAGTGGTCGGTTAGCCTCGGCAACAGGAGCGGTTAAGCGCGCCTGGGCGCGGTCGATAGATGGACCTAGCGGCCTATTCTGGCCGTTAAGTGTTCGCTTCCGTATCCGCGGAAGCGAACACGAAGCACACGATGGGAGGGAGTCCCAGGTGTCAGGTTTGACCGGTCCGAAGGCAGCCGCCGGATGGCTCCGTCGACGCAGAGCCCTATGGCTTGCGTGTGTCGCCGCCGGATTCGTGCTCGTCGCCGTGTTGCTCGTGCCGCTGGCCGTGGCCGAGATCGGCGAGAGCGCGCCCCCGGCGGAACCCAGCCACCACCTGGCGACCCTCACGGGTGTGCACTCGTTGCGGTCCGAGCGGGCGAGAAGGCATGTGCCGGCCGCCCCCGCGCTACCCCAGGCGACGGTGAGCATCGAACCCGGCACGGGCCTGTCGCCGGTGCCGAGCTCGTTCTTCGGCATCTCGACCGAGTACTGGGCGCTTCCGCTGTTCGAGCGCGACACGGCGGCGTTCGAGCGCGTGCTCTCGCTCCTGCACGTGGCCGGCGACGGCCCGCTGATCCTGCGCATCGGCGGCGACTCGGCCGACCACTCCTTCTACTCCAAGCGGTGGCGGCCGATGCCCGAGTGGGCGTTCGAGCTCACCCCCGCCTACCTGGCCCGCCTGAAGGCCCTGGTGCTGCGCGACCGGGTGAAGCTGATCGTCGACCTGAACCTGGTCACCGACACTCCGCTGACCGCCGCCCTGTGGGCGCGCGCGGCTGAGACCTCGCTGCCGCACGGCAGCATCCTCGGCTTTGAGATCGGCAACGAGCCCGACCTGTACTCCCGGCGCTACTGGGTGGCCACGATCGCGCGCTCGCCGTTCGCCACCGGGGCGCTGCCGCTCGAGCTCAGCCCGGCCACGTACGTCCAGGACTTCGCGGCCTACGCCCGCGTGCTCGGGGAGGGCTCGCCCGACATCCCGCTGATCGGACCGGCGGTCGCGCACCCTCGGGTCAGCCTGCCGTTCATCTCCACCCTGATCGGCGCAGAGCGGAGCGAGCTGGGAATGGTCACCGGCCATCTCTATCCCTACTCCGCCTGCATCAAGAATCCGAAGTCGCCCAGCTATCCGACGGTGGCGCGGCTGCTCAGCCGCCGGGCCACCTCGGCGTACGACACCGATATCGCCGGGGCGGTGGCGGCCGCTCACCGCGCCGGGCTGCCGTTTCGCCTGACCGAGTTCAACTCGGTGACCTGCGGTGGGAAGGCGGGCGTGAGCAACACGTTCGCCACGGCCCTGTGGGCGCCGGATGCGCTGTTCACCGCGATGCGGACCGGCGCCAGCGGAGCCAACCTGCACGTCCGGGCCAGCTCGATCAATGGCGCGTTCACGATCAACCGCGGCGGGCTCGTCCCTCGGCCGCTGCTCTACGGGCTGCTGCTGTTCACACGGACGCTCGGCCCGGACGCCCAGCTGGTCAAGCTCCACCTGTCCGCCGCGCGCTCGCTCGACCTGAGCGCATGGGGCGTCCAGGTCAGCGGGCACATCCTCCACGTGCTCCTGATCGACAAGGGCAGCCGCACCGTGCGGGTCGACATCCGCGTGCCCGCCACCGCGAGCGCCACCGTGCAGCGGCTGCTCGCGTCCTCGCCCTACTCACGCTCGGGCATCACTCTGAACGGCCAGCAGCTGAACTACGCCGGCGACTGGACGGGGACGGCCGGCAACGAGACGCTCGCGCCCGGCCCCCGCGGCGGCTATGACGTCACGGTGCCCCGCCACAGCGCGGCCCTGATGATCGTGCCGCTGGCCACGTCGCGGCACGCGACGGCGCACCGCCGTACGGCCTCAGAACACCACGGTCGTGTTGCCGTGACGAAGCACCCGGTCCTCGCAGTGGGCCTGCACCGCACGCGCAAGCACTAGTCGCTCCACGTCAGCGCCGCGCTGAGCCAGCGTGTCGACGTCGTCGCGGTGGGAGACCCGAACGACGTTCTGCTCGATGATCGGGCCGGCGTCGAGCTCCTCGGTCACGTAGTGCGCGGTGGCGCCGACCAGCTTGACCCCGCGCTCCTTGGCCTGCCGGTAGGGATTCGCCCCGGCGAAGGCGGGCAGGAACGAGTGGTGGATGTTGATGATCGGGACCCCCACGCGGTCGAGGAACTCGGGCGAGAGGACCTGCATGTAGCGGGCCAGCACGACCAGGTCGCAACAGCCGTCGAGCAGCTTGAGCTCGTGCGCCTCGGCCTCGTCCTTGGTGTCCTTTTCGACCGGGACATGGTGATAGGGGACCTCGAACAGCGCCACGTCCTCGCGCAGGTCGAGATGGTTGGAGATCACCATGACGATCTCCGCCCCGAGCTCGCCGCGCCGCCAGCGCCACAACAGGTCAAGCAGGCAGTGGTCGGAGCGGGAGACCATCACCGTGATCCGCTTGGGGCGAGCCGCGTCCCACAGCCGCCAGGTCATGCCGAACGGCTCGGCCACCCTCAGGCCGAAGCGCTCGGAGAGGCCCTCCCGCCTCTCGGGAGCCAGCATGAACTCCATGCGCAGGAAGAACGTGCCGCCCGAGGGATCGGTCGAGTACTGGTCGGAGCGCACGATGTTGGCGCCGGCTTCGTAGAGGAAGCGAGACACACCGGATACGATGCCCGGCCGGTCGGGGCAGGAGATCAGGAGTCGCAGCAGCCCCGGTGTGGCCGGGTCGACGCTCACGACATCTCGAGCGGGACCGCGACGTGCTCGAACTGGGTGATTCGCCGCAGGTCCTCGACCCGGGAATCCACCTCGCCGGCGGTCAGGCGCTCGACGCGCTCGGTCCCGAACTCCTCGACGCTGTAGGACGCCAGCGCGGTCCCGTAGGCCATCGCCTGGCGAAGCACGGCCTCGCTCACGGGCCGCTCGAGCTGGCGCGCGATGGAGCCGACGAAGCCGCCGGCGAATGTGTCGCCCGCCCCGGTCGGATCGACCACGGTGTCGAGGGGAAACGCCGGCAGGGCGAAGAAGTCGCTCTCGGTGACCAATGCCGCGCCGTACTCGCCCAGCTTGGCCACGACCGTCGAGGGCCCCATCTCGATGACGGCTCGGGCGGCTCCGACGATGCTCGGTCGCTCGGTCAGCTGACGCAGCTCGGCGTCGTTGAGGACCACGCAGTCGACTCGCCGGATCACCTCGATCAGGGCATCGCGCGCGATGTCGATCCACAGGTTCATCGAGTCCATGGCGACGAACTTCGGCTCACCGCACTGCTCGAGCACGCCCAGCTGGAGCTCGGGCTGGATATTGGCCAGGAACAGCACGTCGCAGTCGCGCGAGGCCGGCGAGAGCGTGGGCTGGAAGTCCTCGAACACGTTGAGCTGGGTGTCGAGCGTCTCCCGGGTGTTGAGATCCCACCCGTACTCGCCCGCCCAGAAGAACGTCTTGCCTCCGGGCACGCGCTCGACATCGGCCACCTCGGTCCCGCGGGTCGCCAACACGGACAGATCATCATCGCCGAAGTCGTCGCCGACCCGCCCGACCACGTGCACCTGGTCGAAGAACGAGGCGGCCAGGGCGAAGTACGTCGCCGCACCGCCCAGCATCCGCTCGCGCTCGCCGAACGGCGTCTTGACCGCGTCGTACGCGACCGAGCCGACGACCGCGATGCTCACGCGCCGACTACCTCAGACGGACTGGCGACGACGATGCTCACGCGCCGACGACCTCAGGCGAGCCCAGCCCGGCGGCGGCGCGCAGCGCGTCGGCCTTGTCGGTCCGCTCCCAGGTGAAGTCGGCGTCCTCGCGCCCGAAGTGACCGTAGGCCGCGGTCTTCTGATAGATCGGCCGATGCAGGCGCAGGTACTGACGAAACGCGCCGGGACGCAGATCGAAATGCTCATTGATCAACTCGAGGATCTTCGACCGCGACACCGTCTCCGTACCGAACGTCTCAACCATCACCGACACCGGGTGGGCGACACCGATCGCGTAGGCCACCTGCACCTCGAGCCGGTCGGCCAGTCCCGCCGCGACGAGGTTCTTGGCCACGTAGCGCGCGGCGTAGGCGGCGCTACGATCGACCTTGCTCGGATCCTTGCCGCTGAACGCGCCGCCGCCATGGCGGGCCATGCCGCCGTAGGTGTCGACGATGATCTTGCGCCCGGTCAGGCCGCAGTCGCCCATCGGACCGCCGATCACGAACCGGCCGGTCGGGTTGACAGCAGGTTGCGGCGAAGCTTCTTGGGGTCGTACAGGTCGGCTGGCAGCTCCGGCTCGATCACGTGCTCCCAGAGATCCTCCTTCAGAAGTGATTCGGCGCCGTCGCGATGCTGGGTGGAGATCAGCACCTTCTCGATCTCAACCGGCCGCCCGTCGACATAGCGCACCGTCACCTGGGTCTTGCCGTCCGGCCGCAGATAGGGCAGGATCTCGGCACGGCGCACATCCGCCAGGCGCTTGGCCAGCTTGTGCGCCAGCGAGATCGGCAGCGGCATCAGCTCCTCGGTCTCGTTCGACGCGTACCCGAACATCATCCCCTGGTCACCCGCGCCGGCGATGTCGAGCTCGTCCTCGCCCTGCTCGCCCGACCGAGTCTCGTAGGCGCGGTCGACGCCCTGGGCGATGTCCGGCGACTGCTTGTCGATCGCGTTGATCACCGCGCACGTGTGGTAGTCGAACCCGAACTCCGCATCGGTGTAGCCGATCCGCCTGATCGTGTCCCGCGCGATGTCCTGAATGTCCACGTAGGTCGACGTCGTGATCTCGCCGGAGACGACGACCAGACCGGTGTTGACCAGCGTCTCGCACGCCACTCGCCCGAGCGGGTCGTCGCGCAGGACCGCATCCAGCACGCCATCGGAGATCTGATCGGCGACCTTGTCCGGATGGCCCTCGGTTACCGACTCGGACGTGAACAGGAACTCGTTGTCGGCGTGGGTCATACGGTTTTACCTTCCTTACGGGTGATCTCGAGCAAGTAAGCGGCCATGACATCCGTCGCGCCGAGCTTCAGGTGGTACGCGTCAGAGAGCTCCTCAACGCGGGCGATCTGATCGCGGGCGTCGTTGAACAGCTCCGTGAACTCGAACAGGCCGAAGTCCACGACACGAGCCTGAAAGCCGAGGCGTTCCAGCAGCTGCGTGGTCCGCCGTTCGCCGATGATAGACAGTTGCATCACATAAGCGGTGCCGTCATCGGCCAGCGCCTCGGGCAGCATCCGCAGCAGGTGGTCGACCAGACCCCGCCCCCAGTAGTCGAGCGGGCGGTGGGACACGACCGGCTCGAACGGGTCGACCGGCGTCTGGTACAGGCTGGCGACGATCACGTCGTAGCGTTCCTCGGGAACCCAGGGGTAGAGGTCCTGGACGGCCGCGCTGACGCGGTCGGCCACTCCATTTCGAAACGCGTTCGTGAGCGTGTTCTTGACGGCTGCGGCACTGATATCGATGGCGTGGACATGGGCCGCGCCGTTGCGGGCGAGCTGGACTGTCAGCAGGCCCGATCCGCAGCCGATGTCCAAACAACGCTGATGTGCACCGACGGCTTCCTCATACAGGTGCTTCCACACGGTCAGGCTGCCCTGCGTCGGAACGAACACCCCGGGCTCGAGCGTGATGTCGGGGAAGTCGAGCGGATAGCTGGGGCGCCCGCGTGTGTCGGTCCAGTGTTTCTGTGGGGTGCGGTGCCGGGAATCGCGCCCGGCGGATCCCACGCCTTCGTCGGCCAACGCGTCCGGACGAGCCTGGCCGGGCTTGGTGTCCGCCAGCGCGGCGCGCGCCGCGGCGATCTGGGCCGGACCGACGCCGCAGCAGCCGCCCACGATCTGCGCCCCCTCCTCGCGCCAGGAAAGCGCGAGCTCGGCGTACTCGGCCGCGCTCACGCCGGCCTCGTGACGCCAGCCGGCGGCCGACAGGTAGCCCAGGTTCGGGTACACGCCGAGCGGGAGGTCGGTGAAGTCGCGTAGCCAGGCCAGCATCCCCGTCACGTGGTCGGGCGGCACGCAGTTGAGGGCCAGCGCGCCGACGCCCATCTCCTCGAAGCGCCGCGCGGCCCGGCCGAAGGAGTCGCCCTCGGGGCCTCCCCAGTGCTCGCCGTACACCCCACACACGCCGTGGCGGCAGCGGCGGAAGCTCAGCCACACGGGCAGGCCGGTGTCGAGCAGGGCCTCCACGGTGGCGTAGGTCGAGCTCCGCACCAGGGTCAGCGTCTCGACCAGGATCAGGTCGGGTGGATCGTGCTCGAAGGCCCGGGCCAGCAGCCGGATGGTCTCACGCCCATCCGGCGTGTCGACGTCGCCGTTGATGCTGAAGGCCACCGCCACCTCGCCGGCGCGGCCCCCCTCCTCGGCCGCCTCGCGCGCGAGATGAACGCCGCGGCGGGCGACGTCCATCCAGTGGATCGGCTCGCTGGTCTCCCACAGTCTCGCCTGACCGTGGCGCAGGGCCGTGGCCAGGCCCCAGGTGTCGGTACAGATGACGTCGCAGCCCACGTCGACATAGCGACGATGAACCGCCTTGACCTCGGACGGCGACTCGAGGATCGCGGTGAGGCCCCACAGATGCTCCTCGAGCTCGGGCCGTTCGCCGGCCACGCGGATCAGCTCGGTGCCGGTGGCGCCGTCCATGATCACGGCATGGTCGGTGGCGATCAACCGGCTCACGCGCTCATATTGGCTCTCCGCCTGCGCCTCGCCGGCGAGCGGCTCGAGCGGGTCCGGTAAGTGCCGCGCGGCGGCGCCGGATCCATGTATCGGGGTCAGGTGCGTGCTCACTCTCGTCTCCCTCGGTCGCGCTTGGCGAACGGCACAGCTTGCCTGCCCGGGCGCGGCTTCGCCACTCCCGCAGCGCCGGATTAGCCTAGACTTTTGAGAGGGCTAGGAGGCTCAGGTGCACACAGTGCGTGTATTCGAGGGAGAAATTCCCCCTCTCGATCGGACAGGTAATTTCGGCCTGAAGAGCAGGGCGGGCGGGGTGGTCGGGCGGTACGTTCTGCGGCGTGTCGGCTACCACTCCCACCCAGCCTGGACTGGACCTGGTGCTGCGCCGCGCCGGCGCCGTTCTCAGCGTCCGGGAAGGCAAGCCGATGGCGGTCCATTTCGGCTCGGCGGCCGCGGAACTGGCGGTGTGCGTGCGGGCGGTCGGGCTCGTCGATCGCTCCGATCTGGGCACCCTCGGGCTCGAGGCGCCGCCCGCGCAGCTGTCGGCGCTCATGAGCCGCCTCGTGGGCGCGACCGTCTCGCCCGGAGGCCTGGTCTCGACCCGGAACGCCTGGTGGTGCGGCGAGCGCCCCGACCGTGTGATCGTCGTGAGCGATTCGCGCACGGCCGGGCGCCTGGTCGATGCTCTACACCCCGTCGCCGCCCGGCACGTAACGGTCCGGGATCTCTCCGATCAGCTGGCTCCGCTGTCCCTGCTCGGTCGCAGTACCGGCCGGGTCCTCGCCGCGCTCGGCGTCTACGGCCCGGCGGGCGATCCTCGTCACGCCAAGCCGTTCGGCCGCGCATCGCTGGACGGCATCGGAGTCGACTGGCTGCTTCAGTCCGACCACTCCGCGCTGGTGCTCGTGCCCCGCGAGCACGCCGGGGAGGCATGGCGGGCCATCGAGCGGGCCGGCCGGCCCTTCGGGATCAGCTGCGTCGGGCACGAGGCGGCCTGCCGCTACGCGCTGCTCGAGCGCTCGCCGTCTTTCTAACCCTCGGTCCGCATCGGGGAGCACGCCGTGGTTGACGCCGCGGCCGCCGAGCGCACCCTGCTTAAGCTGCTGGCGCTCGAGCGCGAGCTCGTGGAAGCCAACTACGTGCGCCGCTCCGACGCGCTGGAGCGCGTGGCGGACGCGGTCAGGCGCCTGGGCGAGATCGGCACGCCCCAGGGCATCCTTCTGCGCGCCGCCGAGGAGCTCGGGTCGAGCTCGGAGTTCGATCGGGTGCTGATCGGCGAGGTGCGCGAGGACGGTCTGTACGCACGCAGCCTGTGGGCAGCTGGAGCCGGCGCGGCCGGGGTCGGCGCCGAGCGCGCCCTCGAGGAGCTTCGCCGGGCTCCGATCCCGCTCGAGTACCCCTCGATCGAGGACGAGATCGCCCGCCGCCAGCGCACCGAGATCGTGCCCGCCCAGGCCGCCCGCTCACGCGCGGCGCCGCGCCTGACCGCGACGCTCGGCTGGGAGACCTACGTGGTCACCGCGCTCGTCGTGCAGGGCCGCACGGTGGGCCTGGTGCACGCGGACGCCGCCGGCCGGCGACTCGACGCCCTCGATGCCGAGGTGATCGCGCGCTACGCCGAGGGCCTGGCGGGGGTGTTCGAGCGCGCGGTCCTGCGCGAGATGCTCCGGCTGCACCACCACGAGCTGCGCTCGGGGGTCGCGTGGATGAGCGCACGGCTGGGAGCGCTCTCGAGCGACGGCGGCGAGTGGCGCGCGGCGGCTGACCGGGCCGAGCACCCGGGCACCGAAGCGCTCACCGCCCGCGAGCTCGACGTGCTGCGGCTGCTCGCGCGCGGTCAGACGAACCTGGAGATCGCCCAGGCCCTCGTCGTGCGCGAGGGTACGATCAAGTACCACGTCAAGAACATCCTGCGCAAGCTGGGGGCGACCAGCCGGGCCGATGCCGTGTCGCGCTACGCCCGATCCGGGCCGGAGGCGGTGCGGTGAGCGTCGAGGCGCTCGCCTCGGCGCGCCGGCTCCTCGGGCTGCCCGAGGACGATGATCCTGATGATGCGCCGGCCGATCTCGGGCAGCTGCGAACGCTGATTGGCTTGTTGCGCTCGGAGGTCGACCCCGAGTTCTCAGAGGTGGCGGCGATCGAGGAGCAGGAGCGCGCCCTGGAGCGGCTGCGCCAGCGCTACGAGGCGCGCTTCGAGGCCCTCGAGCGCGTTCAGGCGGCGGTTGCCGAGCTCCGGGAGATCGCCTCGCCGCGCGAGATGCTCGGTCGCGCTCCCGGCGCCCTGTGTGATGGCTCGGCGTTCGAGCGCGCGATCGTCAGCCTGGTGCGCGAGGGACGGATGGTGGCCGAGGCCGCGCACTTCGCGGGCCGGCCGCGCGCCGCCGCGAGCGCGCTGGCGCAGCTCAGGGCCAACCCGGTCCGGCTCGAGCACACGCTGATCGAAACCGAGTTGCTGCGCCGGCGCCGCGCCACGATCGTGCCCGATGCCACCGTCCATCCTCGGGTCGATCGGGCGACGGCCGAGCTGATGGGGTGGCGTTCCTACGCGGCCGCTCCGCTCGTCGTTGGCTCGCAGGTAGCCGGCGTGATCCACGCCGACCGGGGGCCCGGACAGCCGCTCGACGTGCTCGACCGCGATGTCCTGTGGGCCTTCGCCACCGGCCTGGCCCAGGCCTACGAGAGCAGCGGACTGCGCCGCACGCTGCGCGACGAGCGCGATCAGATGCGCGAGTTCCTGGCCTGGCTGAGAGCCCGCTCCAGCGAGCTGACCGACGCTCGGGTCACGCTGTCGGCCGGCGAGAGTTCGCCGCTGCCCGTGCCGGGACTGCCGGGGCTGCCGGGCCCGCTGTCCGAGCCTGCCCCGGGGGGCGCCGCCGGGCGCGACGACCGCGTGGTGTTCGAGGGCCTGCTCACCCGCCGCGAGCTCGACGTGCTGCGGCTGATGGCCGAGGGGGCGTCCAACCGCCAGGTGGCCGATGCGCTGGTGATCTCGAGCGGCACGGTCAAGTTCCACACCGGCAGCATCCTGCGCAAGCTGCACGCCGCCAACCGGGCCGAGGCGGTTACGCGGTATCTGCGTCTGATGGGGATGCGGGTGCCTTAGCTGAGGGCAACCTGGCCCGGTCTCAGCGCGGGCGGTCGGTGGCTTTTTCGAGGGCCGCCCGGACAGCAGCGGCGAGTTCCGCCGGCGCGATGTCACCCGGCAGCAGCTCCCTGGCCTCGAGGATCTCGACGAAGCCGTCGCGGCCGCGATTCTCGGTTGGCGTCACCGCAATGTGCCCTTCGTCATCGCTGTGCAGCGCGACCGATCTGGTGCCCTTCATGTAGGCGCTGATGCTCCGTGCCTGGCGAGCCCTCAGCCACTCCTTCTGGCGCTCGGCAAGCGCATCGCGGCTTGGATGCGGAACACCGAGCTCAGACCGACTCAGCGCCTGCCGAAGCGTCTCCCCAAGAACGGTGTCGTCGGTGTCCGCATTCACGAAAGCGCAGCCGTTGTCGATCCACACGCCGCTCGTGGTCTGCGAATGAGATGTGACGATGAGCTTGTCTGCGCGCTGGTCGACGCCTGCGCTTTGCGTGATCACGGGACTTCGACCACCTTCACTGTGACTCCCCTGGACCGAGCATATTGCTCGGCGGCGTCAAGCGCGGCTTGCTGGGCGGGGGTTGCGGAACCCTGGGGGATCGCGACTTCCAGAACCCGCTCGCGCACCTGGTCCGGCAGGATGCGGACGGGGCCGCGTGCGTCACCGGTGAATGCCGCGACCTTGTTGACGTAGCCACGCAGCCGGCTCAGGAGCGCGCTGGGATTCTGATATGTCGGGGCGGCCAGGTCGACGCTCTTGATGCTGGTGGCGACGCCGTTGTCGAACTTGTCGATCGTCGGGAAGCCGGGCGGCAGGTCCCCGCCCAGGTCGGCCTCGATCTGGAACCCGCGCGCGCTCGGGGGCAGGAGCCACACGCTGCCCGACGGGAGCTCGCCGCTGGCCGCGAGCGTCTCCTCCAGCTTGGCCGCGTCGTTTAGCTGCTGAGCGCCGATCAGGCCGCCCACCTCGCTGGTCGCCTGCTCGACGCCGTCCTTGCCCAGCGTCGCGGCGATGTTCGTGATCAGATCGCTCAGGGGTCCGGCGGCGATCGAGGTCAGCAGCGTCACCGGGTTGAGGAAGCCCACGCTGGTGTTGAACGACGGCTCGATCAGGTTCAGGTGACCGACGTCCTGGCCGGTCTGTAGAGCGTGGTAGACCGCGACCACGTTCGAGTAGTACTGGCTGCCCGAGCACAGGTAGTTGGGGCCGACCATGTCGCCTCCGTTGGCGTGACAGGCCTGTCCGGCGATCTCGCGAGCCAGTACGAGTGCGACAAGCTCGCCCTTGGGGGTGCGGAAGAAGGCGGCCTCGCGCTGAAGCTCGCGCAGGGCCGTCGGGACGGTCTGACTGGCCTTGACCGGGTGTCTGGCGACGGCCTGCTGATGCTGGCGCTGAGCCGCGGCCGACGGCGCGGTCAGACCGTTCGCACCGGCGGACAGCGATCCCCCGGCCGAGGCGGATGAAGCAGTGCCCGCGGCCCCGCAGCCGGTCAGCTCGATCCGCTGCACCTCGCAGCCCACGGCGGCTGCCACCTTCACCCCGATCCCGATCGACGCGATGGTCGTGATGATCGCGGCGGTCACCACCAGCATCCCCGCGTACTCGATCATGTCCTGGCCGGCCTCGCTCCGCAGACGGCTCACTGTCGCCGCCAGCAGGCGACAGGCCTGGCCTGAACCGGCGTGATTACTCCGACGCCGCGACTTCTTGCGCATCTCCCTGCCAGGAGGCTACCGCGGCGCCGTCAGCGTGTCGAATATCAGGGTCACCCCGCAACTCACGTCGTCGCGTCACGTTCTTAGCGTCGACATGAGAGGGGTGAAGGGCATCCTCGGGGGCCTAGTGGTGATGCTGGTGCTGCTGCTGGCCGCGCCCGCACTGGCTGCCTTCCCCGGCGCGAACGGGTTGCTCGCCGTGCAACCGGTGTCGGGCGGCGGGATCGTGCTGGTGGCGGTCAACGGACGACACGCGCGGCGAATCTGCACGCTCAAGAAACGATGTGGCACGCCGCACACTCCGCGGTGGTCTCCCGACGGCCGGGCGATCGTGTTCGGCGGATCGAAGATGGACATCGTCTTCACGGACGGCTCGTGCATGGACTGTCAGCTCGGCGTCGCCGCGCAGCCAGCGTTCGAGCCGGACGGCACGGTCATCTCGTTCATCCGAGACCGGCGAACACTGCTGAAGGGAATCGACGGCCTGGACGTCCGGTTCTTCAATCCCGTCGCGTCAGACGCCGTATGGTCGGCCGACGGCAAGCTTGCCTTCGTCCGCAATGGTGTTCTCTGGGCCGGACCGCGGAACAAGCTTCGCAAGGTCGCCGCCGCGAGTGAACCGTCGTGGGCGCCCGGCGCACAAGCCATTGCCGCCGTGCAGCATGGCTGGGTGGTGATCGTGCGCCTGCGCGATCACCATGTCCAGCGAGTTGCCCGCGGGAGCGCCCCGGCGTTCTCGCCCGACGGACGGTTGGTCGCCTACGTCGCCCCGGATCACCGCCTGATGATCATTCCCGCACGCGGTGGGCGTCCCACGCCGGTCGGGAACATCCGCGCGGTGTCGGTCGACTGGCAGCCCAAGCCGCGTGGCCGGAACCCGGGTTGTGTCGCACCGGCCGGCTCGACGGTCCTCGCGAGCGGTCCGGCCGCGGTGATCACCAGTGATGGACAGTCGCTTCAGTCGCCGGCGGATGTCGTGTCGTTCGCGATCATGGGCTGCCTGCGCGCCAACGGCCGAGAGCGACTGCTCGAGCGGTTCGTCAACAACCCCGACAACGAGTACACCGTGCCGTACGCGCTGCTGGCTCACCCGTATGGGGCGCTCCTGGTGGATGACAGCGATCCCCACTACGGAGGCAGCGGCACGGCCGTAGAGGTCTTCGACCTTCGCACCGGTACCCGCCGGACGGACTTGGGCAACGAAGCCACTCCCACCTGCCCGGGTTTCATCCAGTGCATCCTTGACCAAGTCGCTCTGGGAAGCGACGGCGTGTCCGCCGCGCACATCCAGATGGTCGAACCCGCCGGAACGGCGTCCACTCCGTTCACGAAGGCCGCCTGTCCCCCCGGCGGCACAGTCTGCATCGCCGTCGACGAAGCCGGCAATCTCTTCACCTCGAGCGACCTGTCCGGTGCCGGGCCGAGATGGCTATCGGGTGGAAACGTAGGATGGACGGTGACCTGCCCTTCACAGTCTCTGTGCGTGGGTGCGGGCGGCGACATCTACACGTCGTCCGATCCTCCCACGGGTGCACCCGGATGGACCGACACGCCACTCTTCGGCGGGCGGCTTGACGCCAGCGACATCAGCTGCCCGACGGTCAGCCTGTGCGTGGTGGCCGATGGGGCCGGCATTACTGCCTCCGCCAATCCGACGGGTGGTGCGCAGGCGTGGACGACAACGTCGATGCCGCGCGGCGAGGGCAGCGTCGTGTGCTCGGCCGAGCCGCGCTGCTTTGCCACCAACGCGTTCGATCTGGTGGACACCTCAACCGATCCAACGGGCGGCACCAGCGCCTGGACGGCGAGCCCAGGCACGCCGCCATTCACCGCCGGCGACTGCCCATCGGCCAGCCTGTGTGTGATCGTCGGTGGTCAGGGGATCTACACGAGCACCGAGCCGGATGCGGCAGTGTGGAACCGGCTGGCCGGGGGTCAGTTCACGGGTGTCAGCTGTCCGAGTGTGTCGTTCTGTGTGGCGGTGGGCGGGCAGGGCGCGCTCGCATACTCCACCGACCCGGCGTCCCGTAGCTGGACCGAAGAGACGATCGACGCTGGTCGCAACATGACCTCGGTCTCGTGCGCGTCCGTTTCACTCTGCGTGGCCACCGACCAGGACGGTCACGTCGTGACTTCGACCAACCCGATCGGCGGTTACTCCGCGTGGTCGCCGACGCTGCTCGAGGGCGACCCCTGCACGGACGGGACGTCGTGCAGCATCGAGGACATCGAGGTCACCGACAAAGCCGGCGTGCACGACGTCGACTCGAGCAAGCAGCCGGGTTCCGGGCCGTTCCTGACCAGCCTGACGCTGAACGGCGACACGCTCTCCTGGAGCCACGATGGGTCGCCGCGCTCGGTGACGCTGACGCCGCCGTGACGGCACTGAACGCTCAGACCGCGAAGAAGACGGTCTCGTTTGGGCCCTGGAAGCGGATGTCCAACTGGTAGCCGCCGTCGACCGGCTCGGCGAGCAGCGTCGCGCGGCGCTCGACCGGCACCCGGGCCAGGACCGGGTCGGCGGCGTTGGCCTCGGCCTCGTCCGCAAAGTAGATCCGGGTAACCGAGCGGTGGAGCATGCCGCGCGCCAGCACCGATACGTCGATGTGGGGCGCCTGCGTCTGGCCGTCCAGTCCGGGCACCGGGCCCGGCTTCAGCGTGAGGATTTCGAAGGTCCCGTCGCCGTCCTCCAGGCCGTAGCGCGCGAAGCCGCGGAATCCCTCGATCTGCGAGGGACCGCCGTGGCCGTGCATGTCGGCGAAGTTCCCTTCGGAGTCCGCCTGCCAGGTCTCGAGCAGGAAGTCGGGGATCGGGATGCCGGCGCCGTCGTAGATCGTGCCGGTGAGGTGGATCGCGCCGGGCGTGCCCTCGGGCACGACGAACGGCCCCACGTCGAACGGCAGCCCGATCGCGAAGTACGGCCCGACCGTCTGGGAGGGGGTCGTCTCGAAGATCAAAACGCCTCCTCGAACGGCGTGGCGCCCGGCCCACGCAGGTAGATGTCGAACTCGTAGGCGTGGGCCCAGTTGGGCACGGTCTGGTGGATCGAGAAGCGCGAGATCATGCGCTCGCGTCCCTTGGGATCGCGTACCGAGTTGAAGATCGGGTCGTACGGGAAGAACGGATCGCCCGGGAAGTACATCTGGGTGACCAGCCGCTGGGTGAAGGCTCGGCCGAGCAGCGAGAAGTGGATGTGCGCCGGCCGCCAGGCGTTGTAATGGTTGCCCCACGGGTACGGGCCGGGCTTGATCGTGGTGAAGGTGTAGCGGCCCTCATCGTCGGTGATGCAGCGTCCCGCCCCGCTGAAGTTCGGGTCGAGCGGCGCGGGCCAGCGATCCCAGCGGTGCTTGTAGCGGCCGGCCGAGTTGGCCTGCCAGATCTCCACCAGCGTCCCGCGCAGGGGCTTGCCTTCGGTGTCGAACACCCGCCCATAGACCAGGATCCGCTCGCCGATCGGCTCGCCCTCGTGCTGCACGGTCAGGTCGTTGTCGTTCTCGCCCATCAGCACCGGACCGAGCTGGGGCCCAGTGATCTCGGTGACGGTCTGGGGCAGGTAGATGAGCGGCTGCTTGGGATGGCGCAGCGCGGTCGACTTGTAGCCCTCGTAGTTCAGCGGCGGGTGCGCGTCCTCGGACTCCCGCAAGTAGCTCGTCGGCGTGTCCGCGATCGGGTCGTAGATGACCCGGACCCCGCCGGCCTCGGTCTCCAGCTGATCCGTCATGTTTTCGATCCCTCCAGTACGACTGCCAGACCCTGCCCGACTCCGATGCACAGTGCTGCCACTCCGTACCCTCCGCCACGCCGCCGCAAGCTCGTGGGCCAGCGATCCCAGAATACGCACTCCGGACGCCCCGAGCGGGTGACCGAGCGCGATCGCTCCACCGTTCGGATTGACCTTCTCAAGATCGAGGCCCTTCCACTCTCCGATGTCGGCCAGGGACTGCGAGGCGAACGCCTCGTTCAGCTCGACCACGGCCACGTCGTTCCAGCCGATGCCGGCGCGCTCCAGCGCGATGTCGGCCGCCTTGACCGGCGCTATCCCGAACACGTCCGGGTCGACCGCGGCGGCTCCCCGGGAGACGATCCGGGCGATCGGATCTCGGCCGGCGGCTCGCGCGCCCTCCTCGCTGGCCAGCAGCGTCGCCCCCGCCCCGTCGTTCAGCGGTGAGGAGTTGCCGGCGGTGACCGTCCCACCCTCGACGAAGGCGGGCTTGAGCTTGCCCAGCTTCTCGAGCGAGGTGTCCGGACGGATGTTCTCGTCGCGTTCCAGGTCCGTGTCCGGGACCGGTACGACCCATTCGCCGTAGAACCCGCTCTCCCACGCCGCGTTGGCCTTCTGATGGCTGCGCAGCGCGAACTCGTCTTGCGCCTCGCGAGAGACCTTGTAGATCTCGGCCAGCTTCTCGGCGCTCGCCCCCAGCGAGATCGTCCACTGGTCGGGCATGTTCGGATTGACCATCCGCCAGCCCAGCGTGCTCGAGTGGAGCTCCTGCTGCTGAGCGGGAAACGCGCGCTCCGGCTTGAGCAGGATCCAGGGTGCCCGGCTCATCGACTCGACCCCGCCGACGAGGACCAGATCGGCGTCGCCGGTCTCGATCTCGCGGCTGGCCTGCATGGCGGCGTCCAGGCTCGATCCGCACAGGCGGTTGATGGTCGAGCCGGGCACGCTGGTCGGGAGGTCGTTGAGCAGCCAGGCCATCCGGGCCACGTTGCGGTTGTCCTCACCGGCCTGGTTGGCGTCGCCGAACAGCACCTCGTCGACCCGCTCGGGGTCGAGGTTGGGCGTGCGCTCAAGCAGGGACTTGACCACGTGCGCACCCAGGTCGTCGGGGCGCACATGCGAGAGCCCGCCGCCGTAGCGACCGAACGGTGCGCGCACCGCGTCGAGCACGTACGCCGCGCTCACCGGTCGAGCAGCTCCCGCAGAGCCGAGAGCTCCTCGGCGGTGGGCGGCTCGGTCGTCTTGAGGTTCTCGGCCACGGCCAGCTCCCACCCGGTCTCCTCGCGCACCTTCTCCAAATCCACACCGGGGTGAATCTGGGTGAGCTCCAGCTCACAGGTGCCGGCGTCGGGCTCGAGCACGCCGAGGTCGGTGATCACCGCGCTGGGGCCACGCCCGCGGAAGCCGAGCCGCTCGCGCGCCCCCGGTCCGTCGCCGTGGCCGACCGTGGTCACGAAGTCGAGCTTCTCGACGAACGTGCGCTTGGCGTGGGGCGCGATCACGATCACCTCGCCGCAGCTGGCGGCGATCTCAGGGGCGCCCCCCGCGCCCGGCAGGCGCGTCTTGGGATGCGCGTAGTCGCCGATCACGGTCGAGTTGAGGTTGGCGTGGCGATCGATCTGGGCCGCTCCCAGGAACGCCACGTCGATCCGTCCCGCACCGATCCAGTAGTTGAACATCTCGGGCACGGACACGATCGAGTCGGCCGTCTCCGCGAGCTCCCCATCGCCGATCGAGAGCGGGATGTGGAACGGCTTGGCCCCGATCGTTCCCGACTCGTAGACCAGGATCAGCTCAGGGTTGTGGACCATGCGGGCGAGCAGCGCGGCCGTGCTCGGGCGACCAACGCCGATGAACACCGTCTTGGTGTCGCGCAGCCGGCGCGCGGCGACGATCGTCTGGACCTCGCCGGCAGTGATCTCGGTGGTCGTGGTTGTCATGTCTTGGAGACCTCCTTACCCAAGACGTTCTCGTCCATCCACTCCCGGAACTGCTCGCGGTCGCGGCTCATCTTGTCCCAGAACCGGTAGAAGTCGTTGTCGCGGTCGGTGATGCCAAGGCTGTAGGACGGGCGCGATCCGCCGGGGGCCTCTGAAACCGCGGTGATCACCCACTCGGGAATCACGATCCCGCCGGGACGGAGCTCCAAGCGATCGACGATTCGCTCGACGGTGACCAGCGAGCGCGTGGCGGCCAAGACCGCCTCCTTCTGCACCCCCGGGATCCCCCACAGCTGGACGTTGCCGTCGCGATCGGCCTCCTGAGCGTGGACGATCGCCACGTCGGGCGCCAGGGCGGGCACGGCCACCAGCCGCTCGCCGGTGAACGGGCAGCTGAGCTCGGCCACCGCGGTGTGCGACATCAGATCGGTCCCGACGTAGCCGCGCATGATCGCGCACGGCATGCGCGCGGCACCGGCCGCGTAGCGGTTGGCCATGCCGGCGTGGCTGTGCTCCTCGATCTCGACCGGGTGCGGCCAGCCGTTCTCGACCACGTCGCGGAAGCGATGAAGCCCTCCGACCCCGGGGTTTCCGCCGTAGGAGAAGACCAGCCGGCGCGCCACGCCCATCCCGATCATCTGGTCGTAGAGCAGGTCGGGGGTCATCCGGATCAGCTCGAGGTCGCGCCGGCCCTGACGGATCAGCTCGTGCCCGGCCGCGAACGGGATCAAATGGGTGAAGCCTTCGAGCGCCACCGAGTCACCGTCGCCGACCAGCTCGGCGACGGCGTCGGCGAGCGGCATCAGTTCGGCCAACGCGCCCCCTGCAATCGTTCGCATCGTGAACGCCCGATCACATACCGAACTGTAGCGCTTACCGGGCGGCCACCGGCGTCACCGTGCGGTCGCGGGCGGCCGCGATGCCCGCGACGGTCTGGGGGACGAGCAGGCCGAGGAACACGATCAACGCCGGGGTCCAGGAGCCGCTCAGGTCGTGCACGGCCCCGATTGCCAACGGCGCCACCGCGGCGAGCAGGTAGCCGATGCTCTGGACCAGAGTCGACAGGCCGGCGGTGCTGGTGACGCTCCCGCCGCGCAGCACGATCAGGGTCAGCGCGAGCGGGAACGAGGCGTTCTGGCCGATCCCCAGGAGAACCACCCACAGGTAAGGCAGCGTGGTGGGAGCCAGGATCACGCCGAGCCAGCCGGCCGCGACCAGGGCCACGCACGCGAGCACCAGCACGGTCTGGTCGCGCATGCGCGTGGCCAGCGAGGGAACGGCGAGGGCGGGTATGAGGCCGCAGATCAGGGCGAGGCTGAGGAGAAAGCCGGCCGCGGAGGTGCTCTTCCCGTGGCTCTGGAACACGCTGGGCAGCCAGGCCAGCGTCGCGTAGAAGGCCGCCGACTGGGTGGCAAAGAACAGGGTGACCGCCCAGGCCACCCTGTCGTGGAGCAGGGCGCGGGCGCCGGCCACGCGATCCGGGGCGGCGTGCGGGCTGACGGTCCCCTCGGGCGTACGGCGGACCAGCTGGGGCGCCCACACGAGCAGGGCGATGGCCGCCGGCAGCGCCCATATGGCCAGGCCGGGACGCCAGCCCCCGCCGAAGGCATCGGCCACCGGCGCCGAGATGCCCGCGGACAGCGCGGCGAAGCCGACCAGCGCGGTCGTGTAGAGACCGGTGATCAGCCCCACACGGTCGGGAAAGGAGCGTCTGGCCAGCACCGGGAGCAGGACGTTTCCGACCGCGATCGCCGCACCGGCCAGCGCCGTCCCGAGGAACAGGAAGCCGACGCCGGGGATCAACCGCACGAGCAGCCCGAGCAGCAGGACGACGAGCGCGGCCGCGGCGGTGGCCTGGGCGCCGATCCGCCGGGACAGGACGGGCGCGATCGGCGCCAGCGCGCCGAAGCACAGCACGGGCAGCGTTACCAGTACGCCCGCGCCGGTGGCCGAGAGGCCGTTGCCGGCACGGATCCGGTCGATCAGCGGGCCGATGCCGGCCGCCGCCGGCCGCAGGTTGGTGGCCAGCAGCACCATGCCGATGGCCAGCAGCACCGAGGAGGGCGGCCGCCGGATGGGAAAGCGGCTCAATCGACCGTTTTCAGCGGATCGCCGAGCTCGCCGCCGGCGAGCCACTCGGCGCCGCGACGGTACAGCCGCTGCACTGCGGGTCCGGTCAGGCCGGGCATGTCGCGCTTGACCTCGAAGCCGATCTGGGTCTGGACATAGGCCAGGTGACGGTAGCCGAGCGGGAAGCTCCTTGAGGAGCGCGGTATCGAGGGTCAAGTTCGCGGCCGGGTCGAGCGGGTCCAGCCGATCCTTCTCGTAGATGGGCTGGCGCAGGACGATGCCCCAGCGCCCGTCGCGCTTCTCGAGGAAGTCGTAGAAGCGGCCCGTGCACAGCACATCGCATTCCACGCCGTGGACCTCGGCGCGTTGAGAGATCGTCATCTTGGTCTGGGCGATCGCGCGCTCGCCGGCCAGATCGATCGAGGTACCGCCGAGGAAGTGGAGGATGCTCACGCCCCGCTCGAAGCCCTCGCGGCTGACCCGAATGAATTCGCGCGCGGGGCCCTGGAACCAGGTGGCCATCATGAAGCCGTCCTCGTGCCAGACGGTGGCGAAGCGCTCCCAATCGCCCGCGTCGCGCCACACCGCCCAGTCCTCGACCAGGTCCCTGATCAGCCTGCGCTCATCGCTCATGAGTGCCTCCGTCGCGCCTCAGACGACCGTCGCGCCCGGCATGGCGGGGATCTGGCTGGTGGGCGGGATCGGCGGACCGGGAGGCTTGCCGCTGAGGTCCGGGGTGCCGTAGGTGTGGAAGGTCTCGATCGTCTTGACCCCCCAGGCCTGCCCCCGGGCACGCTCGGCCTGGGTCCATCGCACGGGTTCATAGGCCGGGTCGAAGATGAAGTGCGTGCCGGTCGTCACCTCGACGCGGTTGCCGCCCGGCTCGTACACGTAGAGGAACATGCCCTGGGCCACGGCGTGCTTGGACGGCGCCGCCTCGATCGGCACGTCGGCGTCGAGGAACAGGTCGGCGGCGCGCAGCACCTCCTCGCGGGTGTCCACGAACCACGCCAGGTGATGCAGGCGGCCGTGGCCGCCGGCGTGGTCGGCCGTGTAGATCAACTCGTGAGCGGCGATCGACAGGCTCATCCACGCCCCCTGCTCAGAGCCGTCGTCGTTGATGATCTGCTCATAGAGCCGGTAGCCCAGCTGCTCGGTGGCGAAGCGGCGGTTGGCGGCAACGTCGGAGGCCAGCACATTGACATGGTCGATCCGCTTGACCGACGCACCGCGGTCGACGTGGCGTTGAGGGACGTTCTTCAGGCGCGGGCGCAGGTGCTCGGGCGGCACATAGCGGTCCTGCTCGAAGTAGATCTCAAACCGGTGACCGTCCGGGTCGGCAAACTCGTAGGCCGGACCGTGGCCGTGGTCGCCCTCATTCCAGCCGATGCCGAGGCCGGTCTGCTCGATCGCGGCCACCCGCCGCTCCAGCGCCGCCGGGCTCCAGGCCCGGAGCGCCATGTGGCCGAGGCCCGGCAGCTCGGCCTCAGTCAACTTGAGGCCATAGGGCTGGTACTCGCCCCAGCCGCGGAGGAACACCGACTGCCCGTCCCGGTGCTCGATCTCCATGCCGAACAGCTCGACGAAGAAGCGCAGGCTGTCCTCCGGGAATGGTGTGAACAGCTCGGCGTGTGTGATGTGGGCGAGATCCTGGATCGGCTCGTCGGTCACGCTTCGACCTTCTCGCGGAGACCGTCCAAATCGTAAGACAGTTCGCCCGCCTGCAGCTTGGAGCGTTTGACCCGCTCGTTCTCGAGACGCTTGCGCGCTCCGGCCAGCACCTCCTCGACGCGTTCGTGTTCGACCACCGCGATGCCGTCGGCGTCCAGGACCAGGATGTCCCCGGTCCGGATCGTGGTCCCGCCCACGGTGACCGGCTCCCCGATCGACCCCGGGATGTCCTTGGTGGCGCCCTTGATGCGCACCCAGCGCGCCCAGATCGGCAGCCCCAGCTCGCGCAGCTCCTCCACGTCGCGCACCGACGCGTCGACCAGGATGGCGGCGGCGCCCTGGGCCTTGGCCTGCGTCGCCAGGAGGTCACCCACGAGCGCTATCGGCCGCGGCTCGGGCATGGTCAGCACGAGCACCTCGCCGTCCTGCACCGCGGCCATGGCCGCATGGACCATCAGGTTGTCGTCCTGGCCGCACTGAACCGTGCGAGCCGGTCCGGCGACGCGCGAGCCGGGCACGACCTGGATCAGGTCGGCCTCGACGTAGCCGCCCCGGCCGCCCCCCTCATACACGGTGGCCGAGCCGAGCTGGGCCAGCTCGTCGTAGGTCTCGTTGGCACTCATAGCGCGCCCACCACATTCGGGGTTACCCGCTGGAAGGCCTCGGCCTGCCGGATGTCCTGATTGCCCGAGGAGCGGCGGGCGTGGTTGCCGCGGTGATCGGCTCGCTGGTCGTAGTAGGTCTGGAGATACTTCTGGGCCTTCATCTCCTGCATCGCCGTGCGCTTGGCCTCCATCACATCCGTGATGTCCACGAACGTGTTCGGGGTGAAGTTGCACAGCTCAGGCTGATGGGGCTCGAACAGGTAGAACACCGGCGGGGTGATCGTCTTGAACGCGCTCGAAACGCCGGCGCCGGCGGCCAGCCCGCGCGCGCGATTGACCGCCGCGTAGGCGACCGGGTGGTCGGGGTTGAACGGGTCGGTGTCGGTGTGGGTGATCAGCACGTCGGGGCCGAACTCGCGGATCTTCTCCGAGATGAGGTTCAGGCCGTCCGGGTCGATGTTCAGCGGGTAGTCCCCCATGTCGAAGCACTCGAAAGGTGCGCCGAGCGCCTGGGCGGCTCTCTCTGCCTCGCCGTGGCGGATCTTCTTGACGTTCTCGATCGTCTGCCCCTCCTGCTTCCACAGCTCGCCCGACTCGCCGCGCTCCCCGTACGAGAGCGCGATCACGCTGGCCTCGCCGCCGCCCGTCGTGGTTACGGCGATCGCCCCGCCGGCTCGCCACACGAAGTCGGCCGAGTGCGCGCCGATGACCATCAGCCGGCGCGCGCTCACAAGGCCTCGGCCCCCGCCACGATGCGCGTGTTCACGACCGCCATCACGTACACCTCCTCTTCTTTGAAGCCGGCCTCGAGCAACCGGTCGACCATCAGCGCCATACCGTCCTCAACGGGCGGGTTGAACACCTGACCCAGGTCGGTGGACAGCACCGAGTACTCCGGACCTACGGCGCGGATGTTCCGGGTCCAGTGCTCCCAGGTCACCTTCCCGGTGTGCGGCGTGGTGAAGCAGCGCTCGAGCAGCGCGCCCTTCTCGGCCAGCGCCTGCTGATCCTCGACCTTCAGGTCCTGAGAGGGGAACTCGGGGTGGGTGATCACGATGTCGCGCACGCCCTCCTCGAGCGCGGCGTCGACCACGGCGAAGATCTCGTCCCGGCTCAGGTGCCCGGTGGCCAGAAGCATGTTGTGGCGAGCGATCATGCCGAGTACCTCTCTGAGCGCAGGCAGGACCGTCCCGTCGCGCTCGTCGACCACGGGCACCGGAGCGATCTCGATCCCCTGCTCGCGCAGCTCGAGTTGAAGCTTGACCCACACCGGCACCTTGGCGCCCGGCGGCGCATCACGCTCGTGCGACTCGTTGACCGAGTCGACCGTGGGAAGCCACACCGTGCGCGCGCCCTCGCGGGCGGCGATCTCGACCGCGAGCGGGTTGATCCCGCCGACCGCACGGTTGAGCGCGATCGCGCCCAAGGCGCTGATCCCGGGCACGGCGGCGCGAACGACGGCCGCGCGCTCGGCGGTTGACCCGTAGTGGGACTTCAGCACGAACCCGGCCATCCCCAGCTCCGCGAACTTGCCGGCCAGCGAGATGTCGTCGATCTTGCGCTCGACCACGTCGGGCGAGATGTGCATATGGGTGTCGTACGCGCCGCGGAGCAGATCGCGAGCGCGCTGCGAGGGGGTCGCGTCGGTCATTCGGCCTCGCCTCGCAGGGCCTCGGCCACGTGCGAGAGGTGAGTGCGCATGGCCAGCTCGGCGGCCTTGCAGTCGCCCACCGCGATCGCCTCCACGATCGCGCTGTGCTCGCCGAACGAGCACTCGCTGCGCCCGGGCAGAAGGATCGTGCGGTACTGAAAGCGCACGAGCTGCGACTTGAGCGTGGCGATCAGCCGGGCCACGGTGCCGTGGCGCGAGATCTCGAGGATTCGTCCGTGCAGCACCGCGTTCTCATCCGAGACGCTGAGCAGGTCGCCCGCATCCAGGCGCCCGCGCATGCCCTCCAGGATTCGCTCCAGGTCCTCGACGTCTGGAGCCGTCGCGTTGCGCGCCGCGTGCCGTGCGGCGATGCCCTCGAGCACGGCGCGCGTCTCGAGGATCTCGACCGCCTCCCGGGCGCTGACGAGCCGCACGCGGGCTCCGCGATGGCGCTCGTGCTCGACCAGGCCCTCGTGCTCGAGCCGGGCGAGCGCGGTGCGCACGGCCGAGCGGCCGACCCCGAGCTCGCGAGCCACGTCGACCTCGATCAGGCGCTCTGAGGGCTGAAAGCGGCCGTTGACGATCGCCTCGCGCAGCCGGTCCTCGGGACGATCCTCGGCGCGACCCGGCTCGCCGGAACCGGCCGTAGCCGCGACGGATCGGGACAGATTGTCAACAATCTCGTCAACCATCGAGGCCAGCTTACCTGGCGCGCCATCGACGTGCTTGACGTTCCGGGCTGAGCTGGCTGCGTTACCGCGCCCGGCGCGCCAGGTACACGGCGGTGAAGATCGGGCCGAGCACGAGGAAGGCGAACACGACGATCGAGATGATGGTGTGAATCGTGCTCGCCCCGGGGGTGCAGTGCTGCGTGACCCCGTTGAGGCTCGTGCATTTCTGGACGGTCGAGAGGTCGAGCAGGGCCACCGGGGCCGCGACCAGCCCACCCGGGACGATGAGCGTGCCGAGCAGCTTGTCGCGCACATTCCAGGCGCGCGAGCTCCAGAGCAGAACCAGCCCGACGATCCAGCCGACGCCCACGATGAATCCGCCGGCGAGCAGGAGGACGATCGCCCCCCATTCGGCTGTGCCCGGCCCTCTGCGGGAGGTCGGCTGATCGGGACTCTGCGCCGCGACGATGTCCTCGGGCTCGCCCAGCCGGTCGAGCACGGTGAGCACCTCGGCGTCGGACATCGCGGGGTCGGTGGCCTCGGCCAGATGAGCATTGATCTCCTCGACCAGCTCGCGCCGCTCGGCGCGAGGAAGACCGCGGGCCGCGCGCTCGAGGCGCTCGAGGTAGGCGGTCGCGAGGGGATGCAACGTGATGGTCGTCATGTCATTGCTCCTGTGTCGAGCAGCCTGTCGACGGAGTCCCGAAATCGCGCCCACTCCGTGGTGAACGCGCTCAGCAGGGAGTCTCCCGCGGGAGTCAGCCGGTAGTAGCGCCGGGGTGGCCCGGACGTCGACTCGCGCCACGTCGTCTGCACCGCACCCTCCTTGCGCAGGCGCGCGAGGAGTGGATACAGCGTTCCCTCAGTGGTCACGAGCCCGTCGGCCTCCGACAGCGCGCGCACGATCTCGAACCCGTAGCGCTCGTCGTCGCGCAGCATGGCGAGCACGCAGAACTCCAGCACGCCGCGGCGAAGTTGGGAGATTGCGCTGTCGCCGATCGCTACCATGCGGTACAAGGTAGCTGGTGAAGCACAGTGCGTCAAGGCTCCGCTTCGCTCGAGCACTCCTGCTATGTACCGCGAATGTCCCTGGCTTCGAGGCCGGTAGGCCCGCACTCGCGCTAGGCGGAAGGACGAGTGCGGGCTTCTCCGCACCAGAGCCGGGTCAAGCCGAATTCGTGTCCAGGGGCGGGACGAGTGCGGGGTTTTCCGCGCGGCCTCTGGTGCTCTGAGCCCCGGATGCGGACCTCAGTGGCCGGGGGCCGAACGCGGACCGTCCGGATGGGGTCTGATGGCCCCAGGGACGCCGAGCGAAGCGAGGCCCATCATGCCCCGTCGGCGTCCGCGCAGCCCACCGTGAGGCCCCCGACGCTGAAGGGCGCGGCTAGGCCGTGCGGCCGGGGTCGACGACCGCAGCGCGGTCCTCGCCGGGCGCGAGCACGATGTCGTTCTTCAGCGAGACCCACTCGCCGTCGATCGCCGCCGGCCGCTCCGGATCGTCGGCCGAGCGCTCGACGAAGTTGCGCAGGAGCGAGGGCTTGACCGCGAACACGGTGTCGGAGTCCAGGTACTCGCTGGTGGAGTCGAACACGTGGGTAGTGACGGTCTTGAAGCCGGCGGCGCGCACGATCATGTGGATGTGCGCGGGACGCCACGGGTGCCGTCCGGTGACGGCCAGCATGCGGCCCACCGGGCCGTCATCGGGGATCGGGTAGGGCACCGGGCGCACGGCGATGAATGCGTAGGTGCCGTCATCGCGGGTCAGGTAGCGCCCGCGCAAATGGTCCTCCTCGGCCTCCGGGCGCTGGACGGCGTAGAGCATGTCGGCACCGTTCTGCCACACGTCGAGCTCGGCGGCGGCGATCGGCGCTCCGGAGACGTCGAGCACACGGCCGTAGACCAGCGCGGGCACGCCGGCGCCCGGCTCGATCACCATGCTCTCCCCGAACTCGCGCTGAGGCGCGCCCGGCACGTAGAACGGGCCGAGCACCGTCGACTCGGTGGCGCCAGACGGGAGCTCGTGGGCGAGCGCGTCGACCAGCATCGAGAGCCCGAGCGCGTCCGACCAGAGGATGAACTCCTGGCGGCGATCGTCGGTGATGTGACCGGTGGCGGTCAGCACGGCGATCATCTCCCGCCACTCCTCCTCGGTCAGCGACACCTCGCCGGCGAAGGCGTGCAGGTGGCGGACCAGGGTCTGCATGAGCTCGCGCAGGCGGGGGTTGGCACAGCCGTCGAAGCTGCCCACCGCGGCGCTGGTGATGTCGGCGGGGGTGGTCTTGCGGGCGTCGGTCGTGGACATCTAGTCCGCCGCCACCACCGCTTCTACGAGCAGCGGCTCCCCGCGGCGGGCCAGCCCCGGCATCAGCTCATCGAGGGTGGAGATCAACTCGTCGTGGGTTTCCACGCGCAGCGACGGACAGCCGAGGGCGCGCGCGATCGCGCCGATGTCGACCGACTCGAACGGCGGCCAGGGGGCCGCTCGCCCGGCGCGGCGGGCCAGGCCGTCCATGACCGCGTAGCGACCGTTGGCCAGGACCACGAGGAGCACGCCGACGTCATAGCGAGCCGCGCTCCACAGCGCCTGGATCGCGTACATGGTCGACCCGTCGCCCAGAACCGCTACCACCGGTCGCTCCGGCAGACCCATGCGCAGCCCGATCGATCCGGCCAGTCCGAACCCGAGGCAACCGTTGGCCGTGCTCAAGAACCCGAACGGGACTCGCACCGGAATCCGCTGGTAGAGCTCGGGCTGGGTGGAGGGGCACTCCTCCACCAGCAGTGCATCCTCAGGCAGGCGCTGGGCGATCGCGTCCAGTACGTGGCCCGGGCGCAGCGGCTCGCCCGCCGCCGGCGGGGCCAGCGGCGCGGGACGCCGCACCGGCTCGGGCGGGGTACCCGAACGTTCGGGAAGGACTTCGACCAGCGCGCGGCAGGTGGCGCCGACCGGTGCGACCACTGCCAGCTCACACGGACTGCGGTGAGCCTCCGCCGGGTCGGAGGTGAGCACAGCCACACGCGTGTCCGGCTCCAGCAGCGCGACCGGCTCGTCGTAGATGTAGGCCCGGAAGGCGTTGGTGCCGATAGTGAGCACCGCGTCGTAGCGCGCCAGAACGTCGTGCATGAGCCGCCGCTGCCACGGCAGGTGGCCGGCGAACAGCGCAGTGGTCCTGCGGGAAGCCAACACGTCGGCTGAACGGCTCCTGCCACACCGGGCAACCCAGGTGCTCGGCCAGGGCCAGCACGTCGTCCCAGTCCTCCCCCTCCGGCGCGCCCACGATGAGCGCGGGACATTCGGCCCCGTCCAGCAGCTCGGCCAGCTCAGCCACCTGGCTTCCCGCCACCCCGTGCGGGCGCAGGATGCGGACGGGTGCACCGGCGGCCGTTTCGTCGGCCGGCTCGTCCCAGTCGCCCATCGGCACCACGACCAGCGCAGGCCCGCGCGCTGCCATCGCCTCGTGGTAGGCGCGGGCGATCGCACCCGGCACATCCTGGGCGCGGCTCGGCAGCTGGCGCCAGATCGGATACTCGCCGGCCAGGCGCTCGAGCGCCCGGCCGGTGAGGAACGGCTCGAAGGCGATCTGCCGGCGATCCTGCTGCCCGACCACGATCACCAGCGGAGCGCGGCAGTCCCGGGCGTTCGCGATCGCGTTGATCGCGTTGCCGAGGCCGGCGGCCGTGTGCAGGTTGACGAACGCGGGCTCGCCGTGGGCCAGGGCGTATCCCGAGGCCATGCCGACCACCGATCCCTCGTGCAACCCGAGCACGAACTCGATATCGGACGGGAGATCGGTGAGGAACGCGATCTCGGTCGAGCCCGGGTTGCCGAAGATCGTGGTCATCCCATGACGGCGCATGACCTCGAACGTGGCGTCGCGCACGGTCAGCCCGGCGAGTCGCCTGCCGGTTGCCGTTGCCCTGCCGCGCGCGTGGGCTCCACGCCGGTGGTCTGGCTCATCGCGCGGATCCTACTCGCCGGTCACTACCGGACGCGGCCGAGCGCGTCCGGTAGTGTTCGCATGCCGAACGAGCACGCGCGATGAGCCGACAAGCCCCCACAGAACTCGGATTTCGTTCAGTCCCTCGAGCGAGGGCTGGCGGTGATCCGCGCCTTCGACTCCGAGCACCGCGAGCTGGCCCTGAGCGAAGTGGCACGGTCCACCGGCCTGACCCGGGCGGCGGCGCGGCGCTTCCTGCTCACGCTGGTCAAGCTCGGCTACGTCAACTTCTCGCAGGGCCGCTTCTCGCTGCGCCCGCGCGTGCTCGAACTCGGCTACGCGTACCTGTCGAGCCTGAGCCTGCCCGAGGTGCGCCCAGCCGCACATGGAGACCCTGGTCGTCCAGGTGAACGAATCGTGCTCGATCTCGGTGCTCGACGAGCTCGACATCGTCTACGTGGCGCGGGTTCCCACACGCCGGATCATGAGCATCACGCTCGCGGTCGGAACCCGACTCCCGGCATTCGCCACCTCGATGGGCCGGGTGCTGCTGGCCGGACTGCCCGACGACGAGCTCGAGGAGCGGCTGGCCCGGATCGAGATCACCCCGCTCACCTCGCGCACGGTCAAGGACAAGGAGGCGCTGCGGGCCACCCTGGCCGCGGTCCGCCGCCAGGGCTACGCGGCCACCGACCAGGAGCTCGAGGAGGGGCTGCGTTCGCTCGCCGTGCCCCTGCGCGGCTCCTCGGGAGCGGTGAGCGCTGCCCTGAACGTCTCGGTTCACGCCAGCCGGGCGTCGATGGCCGCGATGCGGCGCGACTTCCTCCCGTTGGCTTTATCCGCCGCGACGGCGATCGAGGAGGACCTGCGAGGAACGGGCGACCGCCGGGGCTCGTTCGCGCTGCCCCAGTCCTGGGTGAGCGCCGGGCGGACCGCCTGCCCGCGCCGCGCGGGCGGCGGCCAGGCCGTCGCTGAGCATCGCGCCGGGGACGAGGTCGACCGCCGCACGGATCCTGCTGTCCTCGATCCCGGCCGCGTGCAGCACCGACGAGGCGGCCGTCAGCTGGGCAGGCCTGGCCGGCGAGTGCGCGTCTGAGGCGATCACGAACGGCAGTCCCGCGCGGGCCAGCGACAGCGCCTTGCCCCGGGCCTGGGCCCCGTGGCCTCCGGTCAGCGAGGAAGCGTTCGAGCTGGAGAACCGCCCCCTGCTCCACCTCCCGGCGCAGAATCGGGGTAGCGGCGGCCGCCGATCGCTCGGGATGGCCGATCAGCACGCCGAATCCCCTGCCGCGAAGCTCCCCGGCAGCCGCCTCGAGGCTGCCCTCACCTCCGAAAAGCGGAGCTTCGAGCAGCAGCCAGCGCGCACCCCGCGGGCCGTGAGCGAGGCGCTCGAGCTGGGACTGATCAAGCGATCCGACATCGTCGGGGGCCAGCTCCCCGCCCGTGTGCAGCTCGAGGTCGATGCCCGCGTCGCGCAGCACAGCCAGCAGGCGCGCGGTCAGCCCATCCAGCGCGTCAACGTCGACTAGCCGGACGTGCGGCGTAACCACAACGCACGAGGTCCCGTCTGCGAGCGCCAGCCGGGCGAGTTCGATCGCCTCCTGGTCATCGACCGGGCCGTCGTCGACGCCCGGCAGCAGATGGAAATGCAGTTCGGTACGCACACTGACGTGGCTACCCGCAGAAACGTTGTTTTCCGACCAAACCGGGTTTTGCCTAAGATCGGGTCGGACATCATGTGTGGGAGGCCGCTGCGATGCGCTACTCGCATCGTGCCGGCGTCAAACCAGAAAGCCTGGGACGGGCACGGGTCGCTCGCGGCCTTCGTACGGACCTCGCGTGGGATACCACCACCACATCGGAGGCCGAATGTCTGTCGTCACCATCTCTTCGCGCGATCTCGCGCGCCTGCCGGACGACGAGCTGCTGCAGCTCTACTACATGGACCGCGAGCCGCTGGCTCGCGAGCAGCTTGTCAAGCGCTTCCTTCCGTTCGCCCGCAAGCTGGCGCTTCGCTACGTACACAGCCGCGAGCCGCTGGACGATCTCGTCCAGGTCGCCTGCGTCGGGCTGCTGAACGCGATCGATCGATTCGAGCCCGGCCGGGGCAAGAAGTTCACGAGCTTCGCGGCCCCGACGATCGTCGGGGAGCTCAAGCGTCACTTCCGTGACAAGGGATGGACCGTGCACGTCCCGCGCGATCTCCAGGAGCGGGCGCTGGCGGTCAGCCGCCACACCGAGCGGCTATCGGCCCTCCTGGGTCGCTCCCCCACCCTGGACGAGCTCGCCGAGGCGCTCGAATGCACGATCGAGCAGGTGATGGAGGCGATCGACGCCGCCCACAACTACCACCCCGCGTCACTCGACGCACCGGTCACCCACGACGGGGAGGACCGCTGTGCGTTGTCCGAGACCCTGGGCAACGTGGACTTCGGCTTCGAGCTGGCCGAGCACCGTCAGGCCCTGGCCGCCAGCTGGTCGACGCTCAGCGAGGTCGAGCGGGAGGTCCTCAGCCTGCGCCTCGTCAATGAGCTGACCCAGCGCGAGATCAGCCAGCGGATCGGCTGCTCTCAGATGCATGTCTCGCGCCTCCTGCGCCGGTCGATGAGCCGGCTCGACGCGACGGCGGCCGCCGCTTAGACCTGGGCCAGGCCGTGCCGCGGGCAACCCCGCGGATATCGGGCGCTTGCGCTCGCGCGCTTCGGGTACCCCTTAACGCCAGGAGCGCCATGAGTGGAGAGATCGACGCACCGTGGGTCCGGCTGGAGCTGGCCAGCCGGCCTGAGTCGGCCAGACTCGTACGCAGCATGTCCAGCGCGGCGGGCGCGGCGCTGGGCTTCGATGCGGAGCTGCTCGCCGACGTCAACACCGCGGTCACGGAGGCCTGCAACAACGTGATCCTGCACGCCTACGGGGATGGGGTAGGCCCGATGTCGGTCGAGCTCCGCTCGGGCGAGGGCGGGGTCGAGGTCAGGGTGTGCGACCAGGGAGATGGCATCCGCCACACCATGCCCGATCGCGAAGGGCTCAAGGTCGGGCTGGCCCTCATGAGTGCGGTGGCCGACCGCGCCGAGTTCATCAACATCCCGGACGGGGGGACCGAGGTGCGACTGTCCTTCCGGCCCCCGGCCGGGCGCCGGATCATCGCTGCGTCGGACGATCGTCGGAGGAGCGATGGGTCCTCGGCCTGGCAAGCCGAGCTGCATTCGGGCCTGAACGGGGATGTGGTGCTCACCGTGTCGCCGGTTGCGCTGCTCGGGACCGGTGCTCGGACGCATCGGCCGGGCCCTGGCGCCCAGCGCAGGGTTCTCCCTCCAGCGCTGCTACGACGTGTTCCGGCTCAGCGATGCGATCGGCGCCCACGCTCAGCGCGCGGCCACCAGCACGACGATCAGCGTGGCCCTCGGGGCGCACGATCAGCGGCTGGAGTTCGCGCTGGCGCCGCTGCGCGTCGGCACCAGCGCGTACCTGGAGCAGGACGATTCGCCGGCACTCGGCGACACGCTCAGCGCGCTGAGCGAAGAGCTTGCGTTCGTGGCGCGCGACGGCCATGGAGACCCTGCGGGTCTCGATGCGCGATCCCCTCCGGGCCTAGTACCTCACGCGCTCACGGAGCGCCGTGCGTCTCGACCAGCGCTTCGGGCGACTCGACGATCGTCAGGCTCTCGGCCACCCCGGTCAGATCGAACAGGCGCTGGACCTGATCGCCCCCCCGGATCAGGGCGAAGCGCCGACCCGCATCGTGGGCCTGCTGCTGGGCGCGAAGCAGCAGATGCAAGCCGGTCGAGTCCATGAACTCGACCTCCCTGAGGTCGATGATGACCAGCTCGACGTCGGGCCAGGACACGGCATCCATGGCCTGTTCGAGGGTCGGCGTCGAGACCAGATCGAGCTCCCCGCTCAGCGCGAGCCTGACCGCTCGCCCGGTGATGTGCGTTTCTATGGCGAAATTGCTCTGCATGCTCCTGCTCGTCTCTCGCCCGGGCCGTCGCGGCCGGGCGTGCTGACGTGATTGGCGGATGTGGTGGCCCCGGCCGTGACCCGTAGAGGTCGGATCGCCGCCGTTTCCAGCTACAAGACATCCCATCTGCCCAACGGAGCAGTGAGCGAGGAGAACGCTAGCACCCGCGCCGGGGGTACCTCGGACAGCGCGTGCTCAGGCCCCGTCTCGCCGTGGAGCGCTGGTCAGGTACGTGGCGCTGAAGTCCTCGTCCCCGTGCTCCTGGGCTCCCTCGGCCAGGCGACGGCGGATCGTGCTGAACAGCGGCAGGTCGAGCTCGTGCCGCTGGGCGGCCTCCTCGATCAAGCGAGCGTCCTTGGCGGCCAGGGTGAGCCGGAACGATGGATCGAATTGGCGCTGCATGATCGCCCTGCTCTTCATCCGCAGGTAGGGCAGATCGAGCGCGCCGCCCT
The DNA here is from genome assembly GCA_963764545.1 of uncultured Solirubrobacterales bacterium. Taxonomy (GTDB): domain Bacteria; phylum Actinomycetota; class Thermoleophilia; order Solirubrobacterales; family Solirubrobacteraceae; genus Palsa-465. The sequence continues at coordinate 688,427 of CAVXSX010000001.1, forward strand.
CGATCGCGTCGAGCAGCAGCTCAGGGTCGAGACCGAGGCCCTCGGCTAGGGCGATCGTCTCGGCGACGCCTTCGACGACGGTCAGCACCCAGCTGTTGGCCACCATCTTCAGACGCGTCCCGGCGCCGGTGTCTCCCACCCAGATCGTCTTCTGCCCCCACGGCGTCGAAGGATCGGCTCGAGAACCACATCGGCGCCCTCGGCCGCCTCGCCGGCGCTGTCCAGGACCTCGCCGCCGTCTTCCTTAAGGGGGAGCGCCTTCTCTTGGGTGCGGTTCCAGCCGCGTACGCGCATTCCGGCACGGGCGATGTTGCGCGCCATGCCGAGCCCCATCGTGCTGCCGGCGCCGAGCACCGCGACACAAGCCTCGTCGCTCATCCAGCCGCGTCTACCCCGGACCGACGCACGTATGCGGCCGATTTTGCCGCGGCGCGGCGTGGTCTGCGTGGTTTGCGTCGGCCGCCTCGGGTACGTGCCGGACATGACACCGAACGACTTGCAAGAGCAACTGATCAAGTACCTGACCGATGCCCACTCGATCGAGCGCCAGGCGCTCATCCAGATGAAGGCCGCGCCGGGCATGGCCGGCGATCCGGAGATGGCGAGCGCCTTCGAGCAACACCGAGCCGAAACCGAGGAGCACGAGCAACTGGTTGATGAGCGGCTGAAGGCGCTCGGAGCCTCCCCGGCCAAGATCAAGGACCTGGCCGGCACGGTGACCGGCGCGGGCTTCGGCCTGTTCGCCAAGCTCCAGCCCGACACACCCGGCAAGCTGGTCGCGCACGCCTTCTCCTACGAGCACATGGAGCTGGCCGCCTACGACCTTCTCGCCCGCGTGGCCGACCGCGCCGGCGACGGGGCGACCGCGCAGATGGCCCGGCAGATCGAGGGGCAGGAGGCGGCAATGGCAGTGCGGGTGTCCGGGATGTTCGATCGCGCGGTCGACACCTCGCTGCGCGACCTCTCCCCGGACGATCTGGGCGACCAGGTCCGCAAGTACCTCGAGGACGCGCACGCGATCGAGGCCCAGGCTATCCAGCTCCTCTCCAAGGGAACGGACCTGGCCGGGACGAGCGAGCTGGCCGGCGCCTACGAGGAGCACCTGGCTCAGAGCCGGGAGCACGAGCAGCTGATCAACACCCGCCTGAAGAGCTACGGCGCTCGCCCATCTCGGCTCAAGGACGCCGCCCTGCGCATGGGCGCGCTCAACTGGGGGATGTTCTTCGGCGCCCAGCCGGACACGCCGGCCAAGCTGGCCGCGTTCTCCTACGCGTTCGAGCATCTGGAGATCGCGGCGTACGAGCTGTTGCACCGAGTCGCCAGCCGCGCCGGCGACGAGCAGACTCAGGCAATGGCCGACACGATCCTGATGGACGAGCGCGCGGCCGCCGACAAGATCTACGGGGGGTTCGACGCGGCGCTCGACGCCGCGCTCGCTGATCTGGCTCCCACCCACCCGGGGACGCGATGAAAGCAGTCACGTTTCACGGCAAGCGCGACGTCCGCGTCGACCAGGTGCCCGATCCGAGGATCGAGCAGCCCACCGATGCCGTCGTGCGGATCACCTCGAGCGGGATCTGCGGCTCGGACCTGCACCTGTACGAGGTGCTCGGTCCGTTCATCGACGAGGGCGACATCCTCGGGCACGAGCCGATGGGGATCGTCGAGGAGGTGGGCTCGGAGGTCACGCACATCGCCGCGGGCGATCGCGTCGTGATCCCGTTCAACATCTCCTGCGGACACTGCTTCATGTGCGGCCAGGGCCTGTACTCGCAGTGCGAGACGACCCAGGTGCGCGAGCAGGGCAAGGGCGCCTCGCTGTTCGGATACACCAAGCTGTATGGCCAGGTACCGGGCGGCCAAGCCGAGTACCTGCGCGTGCCGCAGGCTCACTTCGGTCCGATCAAGGTCCCCGAAGGCCCACCTGACGAGCGCTTCGTCTACATGTCCGACGTGCTGCCCACCGCGTGGCAGGCGGTCGAGTATGCGGCGGTGCCGGCGGACGGTACGGTGGCCGTGTTCGGGTTGGGACCGATCGGCCAGATGTGCTGCCGGATCGCCCTGCACCACGGAGCCCGCGAGGTGTTCGGCATCGACCTGGTGCCCGAACGTCTCGAGATGGCGCGCCGCCACGGTGTGGACGCGATCGACCTGCGCGAGCACGATGACATCGCCGAGGCGCTGCGCTCGATGACCGGCGGACGCGGGCCGGACTCCGTGATCGACGCGGTCGGGATGGAGGCGCACGGGGCGCCGTTCGGCAAGCTGGCCCAGACGATCGCCGGGATGCTCCCGGATGCTGTCGCGGCAAAGATGATCGAAAAGGCCGGCGTGGACCGCCTGAGCGTGCTGCACGCCACGATCGACACGGTCCGCCGCGGCGGCACGATCTCGCTGAGCGGCGTGTACGGCGGGATGGTCGACCCCATGCCGATGATGGACCTGTTCGACAAGCAGATCCAGTTGCGCATGGGCCAGGCCAACGTCAAGCGCTGGATAGACCAGATCCTGCCGCTGGTCGAGGAGGAGTCAGACCCCCTCGGCGTGGAAGACCTGGCCACCCACAAGTTGCCGCTCGACCAGGCGCCGCACGCCTACGAGATCTTCCAGAAGAAACAGGACGGCGCGATCAAGGTCTTGTTGCAGCCGTAGGCGGAAGCCCGAAGCCCTAGGGCCGCGCGCCCAGCCGCGTTCGCAGCTCCTGGAGGCGTAGCGGCCCGCTGGTTTCGCGCGCCAGCGGGGGCGTGGCGTAGTCGGTGCCCTGGCGCATTCCGTCGATGAGTTCGGTGAGAGCCTCGATGCTGGTTCTGGTGGGCTGCCAACGGAGCTCGCGCTGCCGAGCGGGCGTGCGGCGCGCCACCGCGACGATCTCCTCGACGCTCGACTCGGTCTCGAGCGCCTCGAGCACGCTCGTTCCGACGTTCCCGGTCGCTCCTAGGACGACAACTCGCATGGGCTGCCGCTACCCGCCGGCGGCACCGCTTCACATCCGCCTCCGGGGGGTAGTGACCCCGAGTCGTGCATGACGTGGCGATTCTGGCCATCAAGGCCACCGTGGGCGGCACACTGGTGGTGGCCTTCGCGCTCCTCTCCCAGGGCCTCGACCCCAAACGCTTCGCCGGGCTGTTCAGTGCGGCCCCGGCCGTCGCACTGGCCGGCCTGGCCGTGACCCTGCTCGACAAGGGCGCCCACGACGCCCATCAGGCCACCGCAGGCATGATCGCCGGCGGTGCCGGCATGGCCGCGTACGCGGCCGCGGTGATCCCGCTGCTGCGCCGAAGCCGGCCCGGCGTGGCCTCGGTGGCGGCGCTCGGCGTGTGGACCGCGGTTGCGGCGGCCGTGGCCGTACCGCTCCTGGTGGCATGAGCCAGGCGCCCGAAGAGGCCACAGTCCGCGACCGCGTCGAGCAGCGGCCGGCCTTCTCGCCGGGCAAGCTCAAGGACATCAGCGTCCGCGGGAGCTCGCCGTCCGCTTCGTGGCCGGCGCACTGACCTCGGCCGTTGCCGGTGTGGTCGCGCTTAGCTTCGGCCCGCGGGTCGGCGGGATCCTGCTCGGCTTTCCCGCGATCATGGCCGCCAGCCTGACCCTGATCGCCGAAGAGGACGACGTCGCCGAGGCGCGCGAGGACGCGCGAGGGGCGATCGTCGGAGCCTGCGCGCTGACACTGTTCGCGGCCGTCGCGACGCTCACCATCCGCCACGTTCCGGGTGGGGTCGGGTTGGCCATCGCAGCCGCGGCATGGGCTGCGTGCGCGGTGCTCGGTTACCTGATCCTGTGGTGGCGCTGACGCCGTGAACGCGACACCTGACGACAGCCCTTAAAGGACTGCCGCCAGGTGAAGGAGGAGAGGAGAGGCAGATGCGGCCCAGGCTCACTTGGCAAAGCGAGACAGTTTGTTGGCCACACCGGCTGAGCCCGCAATACCCTACGTGAACTTGATCAAACCGCTATGCGCTGTAGTTGCACAGGCCCGCGCGGCCAATAGCACCGGTTTTTGTACAAATGATGGAGGTTTCGGTCGCCGCCGCGCGGCCTCACTCAGCGCAGCCCGAGGAGCTTGATCGCGTTTTCCTTGAGGACCAGCGGGCGGACCTCGTCCTTGATCGGTAGCCCTTCGAAGTCCTTCAGCCAGCGGTCGGGGGCGATCAGCGGGAAGTCCGAGCCGAACAGCATCTTGTTCTTCAGACGGGTGTTCGTGTACTGCACGAGGATCGGCGGGAAGTACTTCGGCGACCATCCGGATAGGTCGATGTACACGTTGGGCTTGTGCACGGCGATGGCCAGCGCCTCGTCCTGCCACGGGAACGACGGGTGGGCGAGGATGATCTTCAGCGTCGGGGAAGTCGGCGGCCACGTCGTCGACGCACATCGGGTTCGAGTACTTCAGGCGCACGCCTCCGCCGCCCGGCATGCCGGCGCCGATCCCGGTCGTGCCCGAGTGGAACAGAGCAATCAGGCCGGCCTCGGCGATCACCTCGTAGAGCGGGTAGAACGAGCGGTCGTTGGGCCAGAAGGCCTGGGTGTTCGGGTGGAACTTGAACCCGTGAGCGCCGGCCTCGATCAACTCGCGGGCCATGCGGACGCCGAGCTTGCCCTTGTGCGGATCAACCGAGGCGAACGGGATCAGCACGTCGGGGTTGTTGCGCGCCGCCTCCAGCACCTCGTCGTTGCCCAGCCGCTTACGACCCATGCCGGCCTCATCGTCGACGTTGAACACCACGGCGAGCATGTTGCGCTCGCGGTAGTAGTCGGCCACGTCCTGAGCAGTGGGCTGGTTCGGGGCCGACCCGAAGTAGCTACTGGCGGCCGCCAGGAGCTCCTCGGTCACCGGATCCTGGGGCTCGTCGGCATTGCGCTCGGCGTGCACGTGCACGTCGATCGCGACCAGGCTGTCGAGGTCCACGGTGCTCACTGGCCGCCGTAGACGCGCACGAGCGACTCGGCCACGCAGGCCGGCTTCTCGGCGCCCTTGACCTCGATGGTCACCTTGGCCTTGATCTGAAGGCCGCCGGGGATTTCGTCACCTCGAAGGATCTCGAGGCCGCCGCGCCACTCCGCGCCGACGGGCAGCGGGGCAGGGAAGCGGACTCGATCGAGCCCGTAGTTAACCCCCATCACGGCGTCGGTCACCTTCATCAGCTGCTGCGAGGTCGGGGCAACCAGCGACAGGGTGAGGAAGCCGTGGGCGATCGTGCCGCCGAACGGGGTCTCCTTGGCCCGCTCGGGGTCCACGTGGATGAACTGATGGTCGTCGGTGGCGTCGGCGAACCGGTTGACCCGCTCCTGGGTCATCTCCTGCCACTCGGTGTAGCCGGCATGGGTACCGGCGCGGTCGCGCAGTCCCGCGATGTCGGTCACCAGACCCTGGGTGTTCGCGCTGGTCATCTGCCGCTCCAGAGAGTCGAAGGTTGGGCTCGGCACGCTATCAACAGCCGTTCGTCCAGTCCGTATCAACTACGGCATCGATTCCCCCGGCCGCTCCGATACGTACCTGATGTCAGAGCAGGTCCGTCAAGCCCGTACCAGCGCCGGGAACCACTTCTCGTGCTCGATGAGCGCCGTCCTCATCGCGCGCGCGCACGCGTACGGTGGCGCGCAGGCCGTTGCGGAGGTGCTTCGCCTGGCCGGGAGCAAGCGTTCTCCCGAGTACCTGCTCGACATCACCAACTGGATCGCCTACGACGAGGCGGTGGCTTTGTGGCAGGCCGGCGCTCGCGTTACCCACCATCCCCAGTTCGCCCGGGCGGTCGGGGTCGATGCGGCCGAGCGGCTCGGCAGTTCGCAGGTCGCCTCGATGCTCCGCTCGCTCGGTTCGCCCGAGACGGTGTACGGCGCGATCGCCAAGGGCGCCGCGAACTTCAGCACCGTCACCGATCTGGAGGTCACCCAGGCCCGTTCGGGCTACGCCGAGGTCGTCGCGACGGCCAGCGAGGGGTTCCCGCGCAGCGTCGAGCACTGCGCCTGGACCTGCGGCCTGCTCACCTGCCCGCCGGCGCTGTTCGGCCTGAGTCCCGCTGTCGGTCGAGCACGAGGAATGCCAGGCCGTGGGCGCCGCGCGATGCGTGTATCACATCCATTGGGAGGCGGTCAGCGAGGACGAGAACCGGGCTGACTCCGGCGAGATCACCGCGCTGCGTCATCAGCTCGAGGCGATGAAGGACAGCTTCCGCAATGTGTTCGCCACCGCCTCCGACCTGATCGCGGTCGACGACCTGGACGAGATCCTGGCTCGCATCACGGCTCGGGCCGCCCTCGAGGTGAGAGCGACCCGCTACGTGCTGGCCGTGCGCGTCAAGGAGGACGGCGAATTGCACTGCCAACACAAGGGCTTCGAAGGCGAGGAAGTCGATACCTACGTCGAGGAGTTGCTCGGGCGCGACCCGGCCGAACATCCCGAGTCCTGGCTGGTCGTCCCGGTCGGTTCGAACCGGCGCGCATACGGGCGCCTGCTGGCCATGCGCGAGCCCGGTCAGAGCTTCTATCCGCAGGAGCGCGCCGTGTTCGAGGTCTACGGGCGCTATGCCGCAAGCGCGCTCGACAGCGCCTCGGCCCTGATGCAGGCCCAAGAGCGAGGCGACCAGGCCAACGCGCTCTTGTCACTGGCGCGCGAGCTGGCGGCGGCCGGAACGAGCAGCGAGATCGCCCGCCGGCTGGCCGGCGCGGTGCCGCTCGTGGTCGATTGCGACCGCGTCGGCGTGTACCTGTGGGATGCCGCGCGCGGGGAGCTTGTGCGCCGCGCCGTGACCACACGTGAGTCGCCCGAAGGTGTAGAGGTGACCGACGAGGGCTGGGCGCCGACGCCGGGCGGCCCGCTCGATCGACTGATCCAGAACCCCAACCCGGAGCTCCTGTTCGTGGACGGGACCGAGGGCGACCCGTTGTTGCGCGGGATCCTCTCCCAGCGGGGCTTCCTCGCCACGATCCTGGTCCCGTTGGTGACCTCCGAGGCGTTCCTCGGCTTCCTCACCGCTTCGGTGTTCGATCGCCCCAGCCGGATCAGCCTGACCGGTGAGTTGCGGGATCGTCTCTCGGGCGTGGCCGCGCAGGCCATCACCGCGCTGCAGAACGGCCGCCTGCTCGACGAGATGACCCACCAGGCCCGGCACGACCAGCTCACGGGGCTCGCCAACCGCTCGCAGTTCACCGACAAGCTGCGGTCGGCCATCGAGCGCGCCCGCGAGGATTTGCACGCGGTCACGCTGCTCTACATCGATCTCGACGGGTTCAAGCCGGTCAACGACGAGTTCGGCCATGACGTGGGCGACCAGCTGCTGGTCGCGGTCGCCAAGCGCCTGGCCGCCTGCACGCGCTCGGACGACACGGTCGCGCGGCTGGGCGGCGACGAGTTCGCGGTGCTGATCGACTCGGGCACCTCCACCGGCGACGCCGAGGAGGTCTCCGACCGGCTGGCCGCCGCGCTGACCAGGCCGTTCATGATCGACGGGCATCAGCTCCAGATCGGCGCGAGCATCGGGCGCGCGGTGTTCCCGATCGACGCCGACGATCCCGATGGGCTGCTCCGCTGCGCGGACGGCGCCATGTTCGCGGTCAAGCGCAGCGTCTACGCGCGGACGCTCGGCCCGGTCCGCGGCCGCTAGCTTTTCGCCCCCGGGCATTCCGGGAAGCAGAAATCTCGTGAGCCTCGGCCTCCCCGGCGGCGGGTCCTTCGCTGCCGGCCAACTACAAGTGGATCGTCCTGTCCAACACGACGATCGGCATGCTGCTGGCGACGATCAACGCGCTCGATCCTGTTGATCGCGCTGCCGGACATCTTCCGCGGGATCCACATCAACCCGCTGGCGCCGGGCAACACCAACTACCTGCTGTGGATGATCCTCAGCTTCCTGATCGTGACCGCGGTGCTGGTGGTGAGCCTCGGGCGCATCGGCGACATGTACGGCCGGGTGCGGATCTACAACCTCGGCTTCGCCGTGTTCACGGCGTTCTCGATCCTGCTCTTCGTCACGCCGCTGTCGGGGGCGGCGGGGGCGCTGTGGCTGATCGGGATGCGGGTCGGGCAGGGCATCGGCGGGGCGATGCTGTTCGCCAACTCGAGCGCGATCATCACCGACGCCTTCCCCGAGAACGAGCGCGGCCTGGCGCTGGGGATCAACGGCGTGGCGGCGATCGCCGGGACCTTCCTCGGGCTGATCATCGGCGGCGTGCTCGGGCCGCTGGACTGGCGCCTGGTGTTCCTCGTCTCGGTCCCGTTCGGGCTGTTCGGCACCGGTGTGGGCGTATCTGAAGCTGGTCGATCTGTCGAGCGGCGGCCGGCGCGCATCGACTGGCTTGGGAAACGTGACGTTCGCGGTCGGCCTGATCGCGGTGATGATCGGGATCACCTACGGGATCCAGCCCTACGGCCACCACACGATGAGCTGGACCAGCCCCAAGGTGCTGGCCGAGATCATCGGCGGGCTGGTGGTGTTGGCGGTGTTCTGCGTGATCGAGACGCGGGTCGAGCAGCCGATGTTCCACTTGGACCTGTTCCGGATCCGGGCGTTCGCGGCCGGCAACGTCGCGACTCTGCTGTCCGCGATCGGCCGCGGCGGCCTGCAGTTCGTGCTGATCATCTGGCTGCAGGGGATCTGGCTGCCGCAGCACGGATACAGCTTCGAGCAGACGCCACTGTGGGCGGGCATCTACATGCTGCCGCTGACCGCCGGCTTCCTGATCGCGGGCCCGGCGTCGGGATTCCTGTCCGATCGGTACGGGGCGCGGCCGTTCGCCACGGGCGGCATGCTGCTGGCCGCGCTGTCGTTCATCCTGCTCGAGCAGCTGCCAGTCAACTTCGACTATGTGTGGTTCGCGCTGCTGCTCGTGCTGAATGGAGTCGGCATGGGGCTGTTCGCCTCGCCCAACCGGGCTGGGGTCATGAACAGCCTGCCGCCGCGCCAGCGCGGGGCGGGCGCCGGCATGAACGCCACATTCCAGAACTCGGCCATGGTGCTCTCGATCGGGATCTTCTTCTCGCTGCTGATCATCGGCCTGGCCTCGCACCTGCCGGCTTCTTTGCGTTCCGGGCTGACCGCGCACGGCGTCCCCGCCGCCGACGCGGTGCGCATCTCGCACCTGCCGCCGGTGGCCACGCTGTTCGCCGCGTTCCTGGGCTACAACCCGATCCAGTCGCTTCTCGGCCCGCACCTCCTGCATGCGTTGCCGGCATCGCAGGCCGCCGCGCTGACCGGGCGCTCGTTCTTCCCGCAGCTGATGGGCGCGCCGTTCTCGCAGGCGCTGAGCACGGCGTTCACGTTCTCGTTCATCGCCTGCCTGGTGGCCGCCTGGGCGTCGTGGCTGCGCGGCGGCAAGTACCACTATCGCGAGGAGGAGGCCGACGGTGGCTCGTCGACCGTGACCGCCGGGGCTGGAGCGAGGTCGAGCCCGAGGCGGAACGGTGCGGCCGGGTCGGCGGCGTCGGACGGTGGTGGAGCGATGACGCTGGTCGCGCTTTCGGCGTCGTACGGCGCCGGCGGAAGCATCGTCGGCCCCGCGCTGGCCCGCCGGCTCAACGTCCCGTTCATCGATCGCGCCATCCCGCTGGCGGTGGCCGACCGGCTCCAGGTGCCGTTCGACGATGCCGCCGCCCACGACGAGCAGGTCTCGACCGGCTGGCTCGAGCGGGTACTGAGCGGCTTCATGGGGGGCGACGCCGGCGCGCCGGCCCCGCTGCCCGCCGAAATGTTCTCCTCCGAGGACTTCCGCCGCGCGACCGAGGAGGTCCTGCTCCAGCAGGCCGCCACGGGCCAGGGGGTGATCCTTGGCCGCGGCTCGGTGGTGCTCCTGCGCGAGCTATCCGCGCGCGCTTCGCGTACGGCTCGACGGGCCGCCCGAGCGCCGGATCGAGCAGGCCATGCAGCTCGACCGCGACCTGGATCGCGAAGGCGCCGAGCGGGCGCTCCGTCAAGTTCGACCGCACGCATGCGGGCTACCTCCAGCAGCTTCTACGGCGTCGACATCCGCGACTCGACCCTCTATCACCTCGCGCTGGACTCGACGTGCATCGAGCTCGAGGCGTGCGTGGAGATCATCGCCTCGGCCGCGGAGGCGCTGGCGGCCGGCAGGCGCTCTCGCGTCACTGAACCGACCGGAGGACGTTGAAGACGGGTCGAATTGTCGCGCGAGGGGTCTACGATTAGGTCATGACCGCGTTAGGCGTGTCATTGCTGTGCGTGGGGGCAGTGCTGATCCTGTTGGAGGCACATGTGCCGACGCTGGGCGTGCTCGGCGGGCCGGGCGTGGTGGCGCTGGCGGCCGGCGCGGTGCTGGCCGTCCTGGGTCTGGGCGGCGGCGTGCTCATCGGCGTTCTGTCGGGGTTGATCCTGGCCGGCGCGGCCGGGGGCGTGCTGGTGGTGAGCGTCGGGAAGGGCATCGCCGTGCGCCGGCGCGGTGTGCGAGCCGGGCCGGCGGCCATGATCGGCCATGCTCGGCGTGGTTCGCAGCTGGGATGAGACCGGCGGGCGCGTCCAGGTGGACGGAGCGCTCTGGCGCGCGTGCCGGTCGGTGCTCGACGACGGTTCGGACGGCCCGGCAGGTGGAGCTGCGCCCCGGAGACGCCGTGGTCGTCGATCACCTGGACGGGCTGACCGTGGGTGTGCGCCGAGCCGAGGAATGGGAGCTGATCCGATGATCATCGCGATCGTCGTCGTGCTCGTCGTGCTCGCGGTGATTGCGTTGACCGTGACGGGCGCCTCGGTCCGCGTGCTCCGGGAGTACGAGCGCGGCGTGGTGTTCCGTCTGGGGCGGGTGATGGACCTGCGCGGCCCGGGACTGATCCTGCTCGTGCCGACGATCGACCGGATGGTCCGGGTCTCGTTGCGGACGGTGACGCTGACCGTTCCCCCGCAGGAGGTGATCACCCGCGACAACATCCCGGCGCGCGTCACCGCGGTCGCCTATTACCGGGTGGTCGATCCCAACGCCGCGATCAACCAGGTCGAGAACTACCACAACGCCACGCTCCAGATCTCGCAGACCACTTTGCGCTCGGTGCTGGGCGGGGTCGACCTCGATTCGCTGCTATCCGAACGCGAGAGCTTGAACGAGGCTCTGCAGCATGTGATCGACACGCAGACCGAGCCCTGGGGAATCAAGGTGACCACGGTGGAGATCAAGGACGTGGAGATCCCCGAGCGCATGCAGCACGCGATCGCTCGCCAGGCCGAGGCCGAGCGCGAGCGGCGGGCCAAGATCATCAACGCCGAGGGCGAGGCTCAGGCGGCCACCCGGTTGGCCGACGCGGCCGAGATCATCGGGCGCAATCCGACCACGCTCCAGCTTCGCTACCTGCAGACGCTGCGGGAGATCGGGGCCAACCAGAACTCGACCGTGGTGTTCCCGATGCCAATCGATCTGATCAAGCCGGTGCTCGAGGCGATCCAGCACGGTGGCGCGGCGGGCGAGGTGCCGGGCGACTCGGGCGCGGCAGCAAATGGCGCGCTCGAGGGAGGGGAGGCGCGCGCGTTGGGCGCCGGCGACTCAGCGGCGGCCGGCTCCTCGGCGGCCGGCTCCTCGGCGCCTGGCTCAGCGGCCGCCGGCTCGGCGGCGCCCGGTTCGGCGGCGGCACCCGAGGCCAGTCCGGCCGACGGAACGACTTCGTCGTAGCCGGACCGGGCTCACCATCCTTTTTCCACACTCGGCACAGCCCCCCGCTCGAGCGTGGCTAGAGGTGCGTATAGCGGCACCTTCCCCACACTCGAGCGCCGGCGCTCGCCGAGTGTGGGGAAAGTACGTTTGAAATCGGACGCGGAGCTGCGCCCGTCCCGCGTGCCGCTAATGCGCTCGCAGCTTCAGCGACAGCGGCGTCGCCGTGTGCTTGGCGTCGGTCACCTTGAGCGTGAAGCTCAGGCTCTTGGCCTTGTGCTTCTTGACCTTGCTGTGAAGCGACTTGCCCTCGCTCACCAGCGGGCCGGCGACCGTGATCGTCACCCTGCCTGCCGCCTTCTTGAGCAGGACCACGAGACGACCACCCTTGATCGATACCGACTTAGCCTTGGCGCCGGAGACGCCGAGGCCGGTGATCGTCGTGGTCGTCGAGCATTTCGCCTTCTTGCCCTTGCTGGCCTTGGTGCACGTCCTGTGGCTGACGATCGCCGAGCGGGAGAACTTCAACCCGCCGGGCAAACCGAGCGACACACTCGCGATGTTCGCCGCGCCCTTGCCGTGGGTGATCGTGAACTTGAGCTTCGGATGACCGCTCGCCAGACCACCGGTCGATCCGGTGGCGGTCGGCTTGCCCGCGCAATTCGTGTACGCGATCGGCGCCGTCACCGTCTTGGTGACGCTCGAGTGCGACGTGAACGTGCCGACCACGCTGGCCGGCGCACAGTCGGTGTTGAATGCCTTGCCGCCGCTGGGGCCGGTAATAGTCAGCCGGAGCGAGGTCAGCGGGATATCCGGCACGCTGCCGAACGTGACCGAGTTGCTGGTCAGGCTAATCGCGCCGGTCAGCGAGATTGCGAACGGCTCCGGGAACGCGATCTTGATCGCCGGCGCGGTTGCGGGGCCAGTCAGGGTCACGGTCCCGTTGGCCAGCGCCGCATTCGGCACCAACGGTGAGATGGCCGTGGCCGTGCCGACCTTGCAGCCGGTGGTGTTCAGGCACGCGGCGTCAGCCACGATGTTCGGCACGAGTCCCCTGGGCAGCTGCAACGCGATCGCCTTGCTGGTCGCCTCGTCCGCCTTCTGGGTGATCCCGAAGGTGATCGCGGCTCCGTTGTCGTTCTTGTCCTTGGCGATCGCGGCGGTGACCGCCGGCGCATAGGCGAGCGCGTTGCAGCCGGTTGGCGCGAACGAGCCAGACGCCGAGCCGGGTGCGGCCCCCCGGTAGTACGTGGCGGTGAACGTGCTCGTGGCGTCGGCGCAGCTCGACGGTAGCCGGGTGAACGGCTGTCCGTTCATGGTCGAACTGAAGCTCACCGAGAAGCGCATGAGCTGCACCGGGGAAGTGGGCTGCGTAAATGTCGTCGTGAGGTTGAGCGCCCCGGGCACGTTCGGGTTGAGCGATACACCGATGTACTGAGTTGCGAAACCGCCGCCCGGAACGACCTCAATGCCAGCGGCGTCGCTGCCCTGCGGTGGCACGAGGTACATGTTGCCCGGGACGTCGCCGATGCCGTTGCTGTACGTGGCTGTCCCCGTGCCGATGCCACAGGAGGGCGTGAGCTGCGGCGAACCGACGAGACAGGTCGGGTTCGCATTGAGATTCGCGAGCAGCCCCGGAGCCAGTGAGGTGACAACCGTCGCGGGCGTGTCGGCCGGATCAAAGCTCAGCGTGGCGTTGACATTCGGGCTGCCGCCAGCTTGCGTGTTATCGGTCGTGACGCTCAGGGATTCACCGGCCGCCAGCGCGGACGCCGGCAACGCAGCGACTGCCGCGGCCGCTATGGCGAGCGCGAGCAAGCCTCGCTTAGGTCGTCTTGACACTTGGCAGATACCTCCTCTAGAACGATGACCCTCTGAGCGGGAGCCCCCAGCCCCAGCTCCCACCCACGCCGGCCGCATCATTCGAGGCGTGGAGCGAGACGCGGAGGTCGCGCCGGGGCATCCTACCTGCAAATCCCCAATCTTGACTAGGCTCACCCATCCATGAGAATGCTCGTATTCAGCGACCTGCACCGCGACGAGGAGGCCGCCGAACGGCTCGTCGAACGGGCGCGCGAGGTCGACGTCGTGATCGGCGCCGGCGACTACGCCACGATGCGCCGCGGGCTCGACGAGATCATCGCGGTGCTGAGCGCGATCACCGCGCCGACCATCCTGATCCCCGGAAACGCCGAGACCGACACGGAGCTCTGGCAGGCGTGCGGCGGCTGGCGCAGCGCCCAGGTGCTGCACGGGCAGGCCGTGTGCCTGGAGGATGCCGACATCTTCGGGCTGGGCGGCGCGGTGCCGCCTACGCCGTTCCCCTGGAGCTACGACCTGAGCGAGGACGAGGCGGCGGCCAAGCTCGAAAGCTGTCCCCCGGGAGCCGTCCTCGTCGTGCACTCACCGCCGAAGGGCTACGTGGACGAGGCGCACGGGCGCCATCTCGGCAGCCGGGCGGTCCTCGCGGCGATCGAGAGCAAGCACCCGGCGCTCGTCGTCTGCGGCCATATCCATCAGTGCTGGGGGCGCGAGGCGGCGATCGGGACGACGCCGGTGGTCAACGTCGGCCCGGAAGGCCGGATCTTCGAGATCTGAGGCCCGCTTGCAGGGGGACCAGAGCGGACGTGGGGGGCGGCCTCGCTGCCACTCCGCACCAGCCGGGTGACCAGCAGCGCCAGGGCGGGAATCGCCACCAGCGCGATCATGGCCAGGAACCAGAGCTGACCCGCGTCGGTGCCCTCACCGAGGGCGTGCACCAGGCCGGCCAGCCAGGCCAGCGCGGTGAAGCGATGGAGCTTTCGCCACCGGACGGCGCCCATCCAACGACGCGCGTAGTAGGACAGCCCGAGCAGCGCGAGGCCCCAGCCGCCGACGATGCCCAGCGAGGTCCAGAATGTCTTGTAGCTGGAGACGAACGGAAGCGCGATGTCGGCGATCGACGGGTGCAGATACTGATCGCCGAGCAGCGCGACCCCGTGCACCACGATCGCCACGATCGTGGCCAGGGCAAGGGTGTCGTGGCCCGCGCGCAGCTCGCCGGTCCTGCCCTTGAGCAGCTTGGTGCTCATCAGCAGGCCGGCCGAGACGGCGAGGCTGGCCAGCACAAGCGCGGCGAACCCCGCGGCGCGACTCGTGATCCAGAAGAGATGAGGCGTCGGATCTGTCATGCCTCAAGGATCGGCGCGCTCCGGTAGACGCGCGTAGGGACCGGTTAGGAGCTTCGTAAGAGCGCCTGGAGGCGCTCAGTGCCTGATGTATCCGCTCGCGGGGTGGACGCGCGCATCGCGTGCCTCGCGGGCCAGCGCCGGTGCCGGCTTGGCCGGAGCGGTGGCGAAGGTGACCTCGAACGCGCTACCGCCACCGCGCAGGACAGACGGAGCCGCCGTGCCGGCGGTGTCGCTGGACCCGCGCGCGACGATCAGGCGCTGCGCCCCGGGGGTCAGACTGATCTTGGTCCGGGCCCACTCGGTGCCGGAGATCGTGCCCACGGTTCCGCTGGTCGTGGTCACCTTGGCCGATTCGAAACCGACCGAGCCGAAGTCGGCCAGCGGGAGGGCCTGGCAGGTGTACTGGCTGATGCACTCCGACGGAGCCTCGACGATCCACTCGGCCGAGCTGACGTCGATCGCGTGGGTGTGCAGGGTCTTGCGGAAGCGGTGGTGCGTGGTCAGGTTGTCGAGCTCGACCACCACGCGATTGCCGGTCACGGTCACGCTGGCGTGGACCGCGTCGCCCGGCCCGACCGCGAGTGAGATGTTCTTGGAGGGGGCGGGGACAAGCTCGAACCAGGCACTCGAGACGGCCTTGCCGCCCGCGGTGCAGTCAAGCTCGGTGCCGATCTGCTCGAGCGCGTCCGAGGTGGGGCTGTAGCCCCCCAGGCCGACCCACGCCGACGAGTAGCTCGGCTGCCCGCCGCTGCAGCTCGCGCTCGGCTGGATCCAGTCGGCCGACACGTGGTGGAACGAGACGCCGGGCCGATGCACCGCGTACCCCGCCCAGTTCGTGCTCTGGGTGGTGTTGGCCAGCGCCGCCGACGCGCCGATCAACATCGCCGCGAAGACGAGCACAGCCGGTCAGCGCCGATCGAACGCCCCTTTTCACATCCTTGTTGAACACTCCTGACAACTATCTACCCCCTGGCCGCCTCCAGAATCGCTGCGGCGCGCCCCTGGCAGTCGTACATCGTGACGGTCGTTCCGTTCGTACTTAACGTGACGCGACGGCACACGCTTGCGACGATGTTCATGGCGGACTGGCTGCCCGTTCGCGTGTCGCCCGGGAGCGCTGCGCCCTGGCTGGAGTCCACGATCACCCACCGCAGGCGTCCGGCCGCGACCTCCTGGGCGAGCCAGGTGGCGCTCACCGAACTCTCGCGGCCCGAAAAGCCGCCGAGACCAGCCACATTTGCGTTGGTAGACAGGACCGCCGCTGCGGCGCTGCTCTGACTAGACACCCCGATGGCACCCCCACCGTGTTCCTCCGCGTAGCGTACCGCGGCAGTCAACGAGGAGCTATCGCCACCGAAGCCGCCGGGACCGCCCGCGCCCGCGCCGCCGGCGAAGCCGCCTGCCTGCGACGGGGCGAAGCCCGCACCGGGCGGAGGCCCGAAGCCACGAGCGCCGAAGCCGCCACGTCCACTGCGGCCAGCGCGACCGATCCCACCGCCGCCGGGGCCGCCTCCGCCGGGGCCGCCGGCCGACGCGCTGGCCGACCCGCCTGCCGGGAACGTGCTGCTGGTCGCGTGAGCCGAGCGTCTCGGCCGCCCAGGTGGCGGGCGCGGCCAGCAGCGCGGCCAGGACCACGGCAACCAGACACGCCTCGGACGCGCCGGGGCAGCCCGAAGGCGAGGGCGATGGCGCCGGCCCCGGCCACCCCGATGATCACGGGCTTCGCCCATGAGAGCGCGCCGCCAAGGTTGCCCAGCACCGACGAACTCGGTGACCGCGCCGGCCGCGATCGCGAGCGGCGCGATCACCCGGGCCAGTCGGGCATCGCCGGCCACGCCGCCGAGCGAGCGCGGCAGCATCAGGCCTACGCCGGCGCCGAGGAGCGCGGCGGCGAACGGGGCCAGGAACGATACGTAGTAGGGGTGGAAGATCCCTCCGGCGTAGCTGAAGACGACCGCGGTGACGAGGAACGCTCCGCCGACCGCCATCAGCCAGCCGGTGCGGAGGTCCCGCCGGCGCAACCGGGTGAGAACGAGGATGGCCAGGCCGGCCACGATCGCGAAGCCGAGCAGCCAGCCGGCCTGATCGCCCAGCGCTGACTCGAGCAGCCGGAACGGGCCGGTGGCGCCCCCGAACAGGTTGCCGCCGCCGCCGCCACCGCCACCGCCGCCAAAGCCGCCACCGCCGCCACCGGGTCCACCGGTCTGGCCGGCCACCCGGCCGAGCCCGTTGTAGCCGAAGATCAGCGACCAGATGCTGTTGTCCGAGGTACCCGAGATCCACGGACGATCAGCCGCGGGAGTCAGCGTGACCAGCAGCGGCCACGCGCCGCCAACGGCAACAAGCGCGGCGCCGCCGGCCAGCAGCTGACGCAGCGCGACCCACCGCTCGCGCCAGGTGTCACCCCAGCGGCTCCACATCCAGCCGAGGGCGATTCCCGGGACGACGAACAGGGCGACGCCCATCTTCGTCTCGAACCCCAGGCCCACGCACACCCCGCACCACACGAGCCACTTGGTGCGTCCGGTCTCGAGCGCGCGCACCGCGCACCACAGGGCGGCCACGCAGCACAGGATCGAGCAGCTCGTCAGGGTTGTTGTGGCGCGCGATCGCCACCGTGATCGGCGTGAGCGCGAAGGCCAGACCCGCCGCGGCGCCCCCGGCCCGCCCGAACATGCGCCGGGTCATGTCGTAGATGAGCCCCACGGCAACGACGCCCATCAGCGCCTCGGGCACGAGGATGCTGAGCGAATGGAAGCCGAATATGCGGACCGAGAGGGCCTGGACCCAGAAGGCGAGCGGCGGCTTGTCGACGGTCATCAACCCGGTCTTGTCGAGCGAGGCGAACAGGAAGTCGTGCCAGCTCGTGCTCATCGAGCGCACGGCCGCGGCGTAGTAGGTGTTGGCCCAGCCGTTGATGCTCAGGTTCCACAGGTTGAGCACGGCGGTGAGCGCCAGGAGGCCGATCAGCTCGGGACGCGCGAACAGCCAGCGCAGGCGCTCGGAACGGCGCCCGCGCGCGCCCAGCCGTGCGCGCGCCGGCGTCGGAAAGGTCAACGTGTCCCAGCTCATGGCTGGTCCGGCGCGCGATGTGCCTCGGCGGCGACGCCGGCTGCGGCCATCGCCGCAAACACGGCCGCAGCCGCGGCCAGCAGGGTCCAGTGCAGGAAGGTCATGATCGGTCTCCTCGCGATCGGGTCGGGATCTGGTGCGTCGCTGAGGAGAATCGACCGGCGGCCGAAGCCACCGTGAAGACGTGGCTAAGAGGCGCGTAGGAGTGCTCGCGGCGGGCGGGGGCGGGCGGGTGGGAACTACAGTAGGCGGCACCGAGAACTACGCGAGAAACGAGAAACCTGATGCCCAACAGCTTCGACGCCAAGGCGACGCTCACCGTGGGTGGGCGTCAGTACGAGATCTTCCGATTGGATGCGCTGCAGGCGTCCTACGACGTGGCACGTCTGCCGTTCTCGCTCAAGGTGCTGCTCGAGAACCTGCTCCGCTGCGAGGACGGAGAATCGATCCGCGCCCAGGACATCGAGGCGCTGGCCCGCTGGGACGCGGCCGCCGAGCCGGCCACCGAGATCTCGTTCACGCCGGCGCGCGTGATCATGCAGGACTTCACCGGGGTCCCGGCCGTGGTCGACCTCACCGCGATGCGGGACGCGATGGTCGCGATGGGCGGCGATCCGCGCAAGATCAACCCGCTGGCGCCCGCCGAGCTGGTCATCGACCACTCCGTGCAGGTCGACGTGTTCGGCACGCAGCTCGCGTTCGCCCGCAACGCCGAGCTCGAGTTCGAGCGAAATCGCGAGCGCTACGCGTTCCTGCGCTGGGGCCAGGGCGCGTTTGACAACTTCAAGGTCGTCCCGCCGGACACCGGGATCGTGCACCAGGTCAACCTGGAGTATCTGGCTCGGGTGGTGTTCGTGAACGACGCCGGGCAGGCCTATCCCGACTCGCTGGTCGGGACCGACTCGCACACCACGATGATCAACGGCCTGGGCGTGCTCGGCTGGGGCGTGGGCGGGATCGAGGCCGAGGCGGCGATGCTCGGCCAGCCGATGTCGATGTTGATACCGCAGGTGCTCGGCTTCAAGCTGACCGGCTCACTGAACGAAGGGGCCACCGCCACCGACCTGGTGCTCACGGTGACCGAGGAGCTGCGCGCCCGCGGCGTGGTCGGGAAGTTCGTCGAGTTCTACGGCGAGGGCCTGGCCCGGCTGCCGCTCGCCGACCGGGCCACGATCGGCAACATGTCGCCCGAGTTCGGCTCGACCTGCGCGATCTTCCCGATCGACGAGGAGACGCTGCGCTACCTGGAGTTCTCCGGTCGCCCGCGGGAGTTGATCGAGCTGGTCGAGGCCTACGCCCGCGAGCAGGGGCTCTGGCACGACTCCGACTCCGAGGAGCCCACCTTCACCGACACGCTGGAACTCGACCTCGGCACCGTGGTGCCGAGCATCGCGGGCCCGAAGCGCCCGCAGGACCGCGTCTCGCTGACCGAGTCCAAGCCGGCCTTCCGAATGGCGCTCGAGGGCTACGTGCCCGAGGAGGACCGCGAGGACGAGGCGGTGGCCGAGAGCTTTCCGGCCTCCGACCCGGTGGCCACCCACGTCGCGAACGGCGAGGGCCACGAGCCGGCCGGCGGCACCGGCGGTGCTCAGGTGGCCGATCGGCCGACCACGCACGCCGACGTCACGCTGGACGACGGCACCGAGACCTACCTGGATCACGGGCACGTCGTGATCGCCGCGATCACTTCGTGCACGAACACCTCCAACCCCTCGGTGATGCTGGGTGCGGGGCTGCTGGCTCGTAACGCCGTGCAGCGCGGCCTGACCGTCAAGCCGTGGGTCAAGACCTCGCTGGCTCCGGGGTCCAAGGTGGTCACCGAGTACCTCGAGCGGGCCGGCCTGACCGAGTACCTGGACGAGCTCGGCTTCAACCTCGTCGGCTATGGGTGCACCACGTGCATCGGCAACAGCGGGCCGCTCCCGCCCGAGATCTCCGCCGTCGTCCAGGACAGCGACCTGGCCGTGGTGTCGGTCCTGTCGGGCAACCGGAACTTCGAAGGGCGCATCAACCCCGACGTCAAGATGAACTACCTGGCCTCCCCGCCGCTGTGCGTGGCCTATGCCATCGCCGGCACGATGGACACCGACCTCTACGACGAGCCGCTCGGCGAGGATCGCCACGGCGAGCCGGTGTTCCTCAAGGACATCTGGCCGAGCACGGCCGAGGTGGCGGCGACCGTCGAGGAGGCGGTGCAGTCGGACATGTTCCACAAGAGCTACGGCGAGGTGTTCGAGGGCGACGAGCGCTGGAACTCGCTGGAGGTGCCGACCGGCGAGCAGTTCGAGTGGGATCCGCGCTCGACGTACGTGCGCCGGCCGCCGTTCTTCGAGGAGATGCCGCGCGAGCCGCAACCGCCGGAGGACATCGAGCGCGCACGAGTGCTGGCCGTGCTCGGCGACAGCGTCACCACCGACCACATCTCGCCCGCGGGCTCGATCAAGCGCGACGGCCCGGCCGCCCAATACCTGAACGAGCATCACGTGGAGGCGCGGGACTTCAACTCCTACGGCTCGCGGCGCGGCAACCACGAGGTGATGATGCGTGGCACGTTCGCCAACATCAGGCTGCGCAACCGGCTTAAGGCGGGTCCCACCCTCCCCGAGGGCGGGGTCACCATCTACCTCGGCGCTGACGGCCAGGGCGAGGAGATGTCGATCTACGACGCTGCCATGAGGTACATGGCGGCCGACATCCCGCTGCTCGTGCTCGCCGGCAAGGAATACGGCTCGGGGTCATCGCGCGACTGGGCGGCCAAGGGCACGAAGCTATTGGGCGTCCGGGCGGTGATCGCCGAGAGCTTCGAGCGGATCCACCGCTCGAACCTGGTCGGGATGGGCGTGCTGCCGCTCCAGTTCGCGGCCGGCGAGTCGGTCGAGTCGCTTGGCCTGACCGGGACCGAGACGTACACGATCGCGGGCATCGCCGGTGCCGATTCGGTCCCGCGCGAGCTGGCCGTCCGCGCCGACGAGAAGGAGTTCCGGGTCACCGTGCGGATCGACACGCCCAAGGAGCAGCAGTACTACCGCCACGGCGGGATCCTGCAGTACGTGCTGCGCTCGCTGCTCGGCTCGTAGCGCCATGGCGGCTCGTAGCGCCATGGCGGCTCGCCCAGCGACCCGCCGGCGCACATCACCGTCTTCTCGACCGAGGGCGTCGAGGACTTCTAGGCCGCCGTCCGGAGGGCCTCGAGCTCGTGTGACTCGGCGAGCTCAGCGAGCGCCTTACGCTCGAGCTTGCGGACCGCATCGGAGGAGATGCCGAGCTGACGACCCGCCTCACGCAACGGCGTCGGGTCCGCGCCGGCCATGCCGTATCGCAAGATGACCACGTTGCGCTCGGCCTCCGAGAGGCGCTGCAACGCTCTGTGCAGAGCGGCGTCACGGGCGGCAAGCTCGACCTCCTCGTCGGGGGCGATGGCGTCGGAGGCCAGCAGCGCGCCCAGCGTGGTCTCCTCCTCCTCGCCCACGGGACGGTCGAGGCTGGTCACGACACGGGCGATCTCCCGGGTGACCCGGACCTCGCGAAGCTCGAGCTCGGCCTCCTCGGCGATCTCCTCGTCGGTCGGGTCACGGCCCAGCCGGGCGATCAGCGCGGAGCGGGCGCGCCCGATGCGTCGCTCGCGCTGGCCGATGTGGACGGGCACCCGGATCGGCCGGGCGCGATTCGCGATCGCGCGCTGGATCGACTCCCGGATCCAGAACGTGGCATAGGTGGAGAACTTGTAGCCCTTGCGCCAGTCGAATTTCTCGGCCGCCCGGATCAGGCCCAGCATGCCCTCCTGGATGAGGTCCAGAAGCGGCAGGTCGAGCCCCTCGTAGCTGCGGGCGTTGGAGATGACCAGACGCAGATTGGAGTTGACCAGCCGTTCCTTGGCGGCCAGGTCGCCGCGCTCGATCCGCTTGGCCAGCCCCTGCTCCTCCGCACGCGTCAACAAACGATGACGTCGGACCTCGGCGAGGAACAGCGACATCGAGTCCATCGTCCGCTCCGCGGTCTCGGCATGGCGCATCGCGCCCTCGGTCTCACTCGAGCCGGGGCGCTCATAGGTGCGGTCGTCGCGCAGCTCGATCCCGCGGTCGGCCAGCAACCCGCGCAGTGACTCGAGCTCGGACTCCCGCTCGTCTACCTTCAAGTCCGAAGCCATGCTCTGGATTGCTACCCATAGCGGGGCGCCTAAACACGCGCCAGACCGCACACACCGCAATCGAGCGCGTTAGTGAATAGCCTTCGGGGCATGAGTGCGCCGGAACTGCTCATGCAGCTGTTGAGCGCGCCGGGTCCGTCGGGCCACGAGTCGGCTCCCGCCAAGGTGTGGCGGGAGCATTGCTCGAGCTTCGCGCAGGAGGTCGGCGGCGACCTCGTGGGCTCCTCGTTCGCCCGCGTGCCCGGCACCGCCGACGGACTGACCGTGGCCGTGGTGGGCCACATCGACGAGATCGGGCTGCACGTCTCGCATATCGACGACGACGGATATCTGCGCTTCGGCCAGGTCGGCGGCTGGGACGCCGGCGTGCTGATCGGCCAGCGCGTCCGGCTGCGGACCCGCCAGGGCGACGTGCCCGGGGTCATCGGCCGCAAGCCCATCCATCTACTCAAAGACGACGATCGCAAGAAGGTGCCCGAGCTCAAGGAGCTGCACATCGACATCGGGGCCAAGGACGCCGAGGAGGCCTCGGGGCTGGTCCGGATCGGGGACGTGGCGGTGATCGACGCCGAGCCGATGGAGTTTCGCCACGAGCGGATCGTCTCGCGTTCGCTGGACAATCGGGTCGGCTGCTACGTCGCCGCCGAGGCAGCCCGGCTCGTCGCCGAGGCAGGAGGCGCGCCGGGTGACGTGCTGGCCCTGGCCGTCACCCAGGAGGAGACCACGTTCGCCGGCGCGCGCACCAGCGCCTTCGCCCATCAGCCCGACGTGGCCATCGTCGTCGACCTGACCTTCGCCACCGATCAGCCGGGCGTCGAGCTCGGGCCGATCACTCGCCATCCGATGGATTCGGGGCCGGTGATCGCGCGCGGCACCACGCTTCACCCGCTGGTGTTCGAGCGGCTCTACGAGGCGGCCGAGGCGGAGGGGATCCCGTTCACGCTCGAGTCGCTCGGCAAGGGAACCGGCACCGACGCGGATGCGATCCACTTCAGCCGCGCCGGCGTGGCTACCGGGCTGATCTCGGTTCCCTGCCGATACATGCACTCGCCGGTCGAGATGGTGTCGGTTGCCGATTGCGACGCGGCAGCCCGCCTGATCGCCGCGTTCGCGCGGCGCCTCGAGCCCGGTACCTCGTTCGAGCGCTAGTGGGAGGGCCACCAGGTCGCGCCGGCGTGCTCGTGCTGTTCGACATCGACGGCACGTTGGTGTCGCGTGCCGGCCAGGCGCACATCGAGGCGTTGAACGCGGCGATCCACGAGGTGCACGACGTCGATCCGGGCAACCTGCGCGACCAGGTGAACCCGGCCGGACGCACCGACGGCGAGATCGCCCGATTGATTCTGCTCGCCCTCGGTGTGTCAGCTCTGCGGATCGACGAGCGAGCTGGCGACGTGCGCGAGGCCTGCTCTCGCATCTACGCCCAGACCTGCCCACCCGATCTGACGTGAGTACGTCGTGCCCGGCATGCCCGCGCTGCTGGAATGGCTCGCCGCGCGCGAAGGAGTCACGCTCGGCCTGCTCACCGGCAACTACGAGCCGGTGGCGCGCCTGAAGCTCCGCCGGGCCGGGCTCGGAAAGTGGTTCTCCTCCGGACCGGGCGGCTTCGGGTCTGACTCGGAGGATCGCGCCGCGCTGCCGGCGATCGCCCGCCGGCGGGGCGGCCACGCGCCGCGCGAGCAGACCATCGTGATCGGCGACACGCCCCGCGACATCGCGTGCGCCCGGGCCGACGGCGTCCGCTGCGTGGCGGTGACCACGGGGCAGTACGCGGCCGATGAGCTGACCGGCGCCGACGCGGTGGCAGACGATCCGGGCGCGCTCCGCGCCAGGTTGGAGGAGCTCGGGATCTAGATCTTCGGCGTGGGGAACTGCGTGCGCATCAGCAGGTCCCACAACCGATCGGGCATCAGACGCCGCTGTCCCATCATGATGCAGGCACTCGGAGTCACGGGATAGCGCGTCTTCGGACGCCGGGCGTTCAGCGCGGCCGAGATCGTGGCCGCGACCGCCTCCGGGCCTGCGCCCAGCTTGGCCAGCGGTCCCTGGTAGACGTGCTCGATGGCCTGCGCCAGGTCCCGGTTGAAGCGCGCGTACTCACCCTTCCCGGGCCAGGAGCTCGGCGGAGGCGAGTCCGATCCCGCTCGAGCAGCCCGTGATCAGGACGGCCTTGGATGGCACGGCGCCACTCTAACCGCGCACGAGCTTCTTATAGGTGATCCGCTTGGGGCGGTCGGCGTCGGCCCCGAGCTGCTCGTGGCGGAAGGCCTCGTAGGCCTCGAAGTTGCCCTCGAACCAGCGGACCTCGGAGTCGCCCTCGAAGGCGAGCACGTGGGTGGCGATGCGGTCCAGGAACCAACGATCGTGGGAGACGACCACCGCACAGCCGGCGAAGGTGAGCAGCGCCTCCTCGAGCGCGCGCAGTGTGTCGACGTCGAGGTCGTTGGTCGGCTCGTCGAGCAGGAGCAGGTTGCCGCCGGTCCTCAGCAGCTTGGCCAGGTGCAGGCGGTTGCGCTCCCCGCCCGAGAGCTTGGCCACCTTCTTCTGCTGGTCGGTTCCCTTGAAGTTGAAGCCCGACACGTAGGCGCGACTGTTGATGGTGCGCTCGCCCAGCTTGATCTGGTCCTGGCCGCCCGAGATCTCCTGCCAGACGGTCTTGTCCGGATCGAGCGCATCGCGAGACTGATCGACGTAGGCCAGCTCGACCGTCTCCCCCATCCGCAGCGTGCCGGCGTCGGGCTGCTCCTGACCGGTCATCATGCGCAACAGGGTCGTCTTGCCGGCACCGTTTGGACCGATGACGCCGACGATCCCACCGGGCGGGAGCATGAAGCTGAGCTCGTCGATCAGGACGCGGTCGCCGTAAGCCTTGCGCAGGCCACTGGCCTCGACCACGTTCGCTCCCAGCCGGGGCCCGGCCGGGATGTGGATCTGGACCTGGTCGAGCTTGACGTTGCGATCCTGGGCGAGCAGCGCCTCATAGGCGTTCAACCGGGCCTTGGGCTTGTTGCGCCGGGCGCTGGCGTTCAGACGCACCCACTCGAGTTCCTGCTCGATCGTCCGCTTGCGCGCACTCTCCTGCTTGGCCTCGGTCGCCAGGCGCTTGCGCTTCTGATCGAGCCAACCGGAGTAGTTGCCCTCGTAGGGGATGCCACGGCCGCGGTCGAGCTCGAGGATCCAGCCGGCTACGTTGTCGAGGAAGTAGCGATCGTGGGTGATCGCCACGACCGTGCCCTTGTAGTCCTGGAGGTGACGCTCGAGCCAGGCCACCGACTCCGCGTCGAGGTGGTTGGTCGGCTCGTCGAGCAGCAGCAGATCGGGCTGTCTCAGGAGTAGCCGAGCGAGGGCGACGCGGCGCCTTTCGCCGCCGGACAGGGTGCTCACGTCGGCGTCAGGCGGGGGCGTGCGCAGAGCGTCCATCGCGATCTCGAGCGTGGTGTCGAGGTTCCAGGCGTCGACCGCGTCGATCTGCTCCTGCACGCGCGCGAACTCGTCGGCGGTCTCGTCGGAGTAGTTCATCGAGAGCTCGTTGAAGCGATCGAGGAGAGCCTTGGTCTCGGCGACGCCCTCCTCGATGTTCTCGCGGACGGTCTTGGACTCGTCGAGCTGGGGCTCCTGCTCGAGCAGGCCCACGGTGGCGCCGGCCGCCAGCTGGGCGTGGCCGTCGAACTCGGTGTCGAGGCCGGCCATGATGTGCAGGAGCGTCGACTTGCCGGCGCCGTTGTAGCCGATGACTCCGATCTTGGCTCCGGGCAGGAACGACAGCGAGATGTCGGTCAGGACCTGGCGATCGGGCGGATAGCGGCGCGAGAGCTTGTAGGTGGTGAAGATGTATTGCGTCGACATGCCTGCTCAGAGGATAGGAGGACGCCCGTGCGCGTTGCTGCCGCCGGCTTCGCGCTGGTCGCGGTCGTCTGCCTGACCGCGGCGATCGTCGGGATGGTCACGGGACGCCCGGGCGATCGGGTCGGCGTTCTGATCCGGGTGGCCGCGGTGGTGTGCTTCGCCACGGCCGTGGTGCTGAACATCGCAGCCCACTGACGCAGCGTAAGCTCTAGTTCCAAGAGCGCGAACCAAGGAGAGAGACATGGCAAAGGTCGTTTACACCGCAGAGGCGACAGTCACCGGCGGACGTGAGCAGGGGCACGGCAAGAGCAGCGACGGCGAGCTCGAGGTGCAGCTGCGACCGCCGAACGAAGGTGGCGGCACGAACCCCGAGCAGCTGTTCGCGGTCGGCTATGCGGCGTGCTTCGAGGGAGCCCTCAACGTGGCCGCCCGGCGCGAGCACAAGGAGGTCGGGGACGCCTCGATCAACAGCAAGGTGAGCCTGATCACCACCGAGGAGCGCGGCTTCAACGTCGCGGTCGAGCTCGACGTCACCCTCCCCCAGGTCGAGGACGCTGAGGAGGCCAAGAAGATCGTGGCCGCGGCGCACGAGATCTGCCCGTACTCGAACGCCACGCGCGGGAACGTCGAGGTCACGCTGACGGCCAACGGCCAACCCGTTTAGCTCTCGGGCTGCCAGCCACTCACGACCCATTGGCCGGGCCGCTGCTCGGATACGGTCGCCAGCGCGACGTGCCAGGCGGGCCTCAGTCCCTGATAGGCGGTGGTGTTGGTCGCGGTGGTCGACTCGAGCGTGACCACCACGTACTGCGCTCCCCTACCGCGTAGCGGCGCCACCGCCTCGACGGTGCCGTGGTTGGCGATTCCGCCTCGCTGAAGCTCGTAGTCGCCGGCGGTCTCGCCGGCGGCCAGCGCCATCGCCGACCGGGCCTGGCCGACACTGCGCGCGGCCAGCGAGCGCATGTCGCCGGCGACCGTCGCGGCCGTCCAGTTGATGTATGCGGTGGCGAAGGCGCGGACGGCGCCGGCCGGGGTGTCCGCCGGGCTCGCGGCGCGCTCCGGTGGGGGCGGTGGGGACGGGTATTCGTGGGTGGCCTCGGCCTGGGCCAGCGGCGAGGGCGAGAGCGCGGTCCGGGTGTGCCCGGCGTGTGGATGGGTCGCGCCACAGGCCGCGGTGGCGAGCGCGCACAGGACGACCGTCGTCGCGCCGCGCGGCGCCCTCACAGCCCCACCGGATGGCGCGGCACGAAGCCGGCCGCGCTGCGAATGAGCGGATGCCAGCCGATGCCGGCGCTGCCGTCGTCCGGTCCGGCCGCGTTGTGGGTGTCCCAGCGCAGGCCAGCCACGTACATGAACACGTGGTCGGCGTTGGAGTAGAGCGTCACCCACCGGCCCGGTCCCGGCGCGCCATAGGTCTCGAGCGTCCCCGACGGGGCGTCGTAGCTCACCGGCAACAGGCGCGCGCCATAGAGCAGATGCTCGACGCTGCTCGAGCAGTCGTAGCTCGGGGCGACCTCGGACAGCGGGAGTCCGTGCCCGCCCCCGACCTCGTACGGCTTGCCGACGATCTGGTTACCGGCCGCGATGATCTCCTGGACGGCGAGCGGGGCACCGGCCGGGGCGGCGGCCAGGCCGTCCGAGAGCAGCTGGGCATGCTCGCCACTGGTCATCGGCACGCCCTCGACCGCAGCCGGAGCGCACGTGCCCGGGTCCTGGGCCGCCCGGTTGGGCGCGATCAGCGCGCTCTGGACGACGTCGGCCTGTCCCAGCACATTGCCCGCACCGGCCGGGGGAGGCCGCCCGATCTGCACCGGGCCGGACCACAGTCCGTCCTCATAGGGGATGCCGAGGCTGCCGGCCAGCTCCCACCACAGGTCGAGCACCCGGGGCAGGCCGTCGACCGGGCCGCCGCCGAGGCCGATGTCGCGCTTGTAGGCGATCGTCGAGCGCCCCTGCCAAGTGATCTGAAGCGGCGTCTCGTAAGGCAGGCCCCCCATCGCCGTCGCCGTCTGGAAGCTCGTGCCTCCCAGCTCGGCGTAGCTGTCGGGGAACTGGAGCAGGTTGGCGCCCGAGGAGCCGACGGTGCCGCTGCTCGGGTCACCCGGGCCTCCGTACTCGGTGGCGCCGACCAGCGCGTCGCTCCCCGCCGGCCCGAGCACGATGCCGCCTCCCGGACCGGACGTCGCCTGGACCCCGGCGGTGGCCGGTGTGCCCGCCGGTGCGCCGCATCGACTGCCCGCGGGACCGAACACGCTGGTCAGCATCGCGAGCAGCCCGGCACCGAGCGCCGCGGCCATCAGCGTGCCGAAGCCGGCGATGCCCACGACCACACCACGGCCTCGCCGCCGATGCACGTTTCGGTTCGTCACACCGGCGACAATAGGCCACTCGAATCTAAGTGAGTGTAATTGAGACTAATTTGTTGCACACGCCGCACGGCGGCGGCGAGCGTCGCAACTACCGCTTGGCGGGGGCCGTGAGCCGCTAACTTAGATAGGTCATGCCTCGGATCCTCGACGTCGAGCAGGCCCTCCTGCTACTGGAGCTCGAACCGCCGTTTGATCAGCGCGCGGTCCAGCTCGCGCGGCGGCGGATGGCCAAGCGCTGGCACCCGGACATCGCACCCCCGGGGCGCCAGCACGAGCACCAGAGCCACCTGCAGGCGATCAACGAGGCGGCCGACCAGCTCGAGCAGCTGGCCGAGTCCTCGCGGGGCGGGCGGGTCACCCGCAACGCGGTCAAGGTGTCGGCGGCAGCGACCCGCAAGGCGCGCGCCGATGAGGGTCGTCGGGCCTACGAGGCCGAACAGCGAGCGCGAGCGGCGGCCGAAGATCGCGCCAAGCACGATCCGTTCGGCTCACGCGTGCCCGATCACTCGGTCGTGCACCGCTACGCCCGGTGCACGTCTTATCCGGAGTGGGGCGTGGGCACCGTGACCGGGATCTACTTCTCGGGCGACGAGGAGGAGGTGCAGCAGTGGGCCCGGGTGAAGTTCTCGATCGGCATCCGCACCGTTCCCGCCGGCTCGCTCCAGTTCGTCGACTTCTCCAGGCCGGATCTCGCCGCCGACCGGGTGCAGCGCTTCATGACCGCCGCCCAGCACGCCCTGGCCGAGGGCGACGCCGAGCTGGCCGCCCAGCGTCTGATCTACGCCCGGGACGCCGACCCGAACAATCCAGTCGTGCTCCGGCTGCTCACGAGCGCCTTCTGGCAATCCGGCAACCTTCCCGCCGCCGCCCGCGCGGTGCGCGACTGGGCGCGGGCGGAGACCGACCGCCCGACGCCGGAGCGGTTCGCGGCCCGCATCTACGAGGACATGGGCGCGATCGACCTGGCCGCCGAGGCCGCCGAGCGTGCCGCCAACCGCGCCCCGGCCGACGCCTCGTCGTGGGAGAGACTGGGCCGCCTGCGGCTGCGGCTGATGGACCGGCCCGGTGCGATCGCGGCCCTCGAGCAGGCCCGTCTGGCCGGGCCGACCGTCGAGGGGCTCCTGTCGCTCGCCCTGGCCTACCACCTGGCCGGCGACATCGGAGCCGAGGTATCCGCGGCCGAGGCAGCCACGCGCCTGGAGCCGGAAGCTCAGAGCGCCTGGAACGCGTATGCCCACGCGCTGGCCCGGACCGACCGGGTCGGCGAGTGCATCGACGCGTGCCGCCGGGCGCTGGCGCTGGGCGAGAACGCCGAGGTCTCAGACTTGCTCGAACGGGTGCAGGCCGCGCAGCAGCGGACGCTGTCCGAACGCACCGCGTCCGAACGCACGGCGGCGTAGACGCCGGGGCGCTTAGGCGATCGAGCCTTCGCGGCCGCAGACCGGGCACGACTCGCCGGCGGCCAGTGGCCGACCACCGCAGCCCGGGCAGTTCTCGACCGGCTCGAGCACGCCGAGCAGCTCGCCCACCCGGCAGACCAGCAGGCGCTCCTCCTCGACCTCGATCCACGCGCCGGCCGAGGCCGGGAACACGACGTGGTCGCCGGGCCGGACCGGCATCGCGATGCCGACGTGGTCCCACCAGTCCAGACCGGGGCCGACCGCGAGCACGATGCCGTGCTGGGGCGGCGGCTCCTCGGAGCCGGGCGGCACGATCAGGCCGGAGCGGCGCACCCGATCGGGGTCGAGCTCCTTGATCACGACGCGGTCGAATAGGGGTCGTAGCTGCTGGCGCATGGTTCCGAAAACGTCCGCGTCTGATCATAGGGTGGAAGCCGATGCGGCTCATCGTCGCCCGATGCGAGGTCCGCTACCGCGGACGCCTGAACGCCCTCCTGCCGGAGGCGCTGCGCCTGATCATCATCAAGGCCGACGGATCGGTCCTGATCCACGCCGACGCGGGCGGCTACAAGCCGCTGAACTGGATGACGCCGCCGACGGTGATCGAGGAGGCGCCGGATCAGATCGTCGTGCGTAAGCGCGCGCAGAAGGACGGTGACCGGCTCGAGATCGATATCGCGGAGATCCTGTCGGACGTCACGCACGACATGGGCTCGCCCGACGAGGACGTCGCGCTGACCAAGGACGGGGTCGAGGCGCATCTCCAGGAGCTGCTGGCCGAGAGCCCCGGCTGGTGCGGCGAGGGACTCCGTCTGGTGCGGCGCGAGTGGCCGACCGACATCGGCCCGGTCGACCTGATGTGCCGGGACGGGGATGACGAATGGGTTGCGGTCGAGATCAAGCGGGTGGCCGGGATCGAGGCGGTCGAGCAGCTGTGCCGCTACCTGGAGCGGATCCGGATCGACCCGGCGTTCGCGTCCTGCCGGGGGGTGCTGGCCGCTCAGACGATCAAGCCCCAGGCCTGCGTGCTGGCCGCGGCCCGGGGGATCGAGTGCGTGGAGGTGGATCTGGGCGTACTGCGGGGCGAGCGCGAGCCGGACCTGAGATTGTTCGCGGCATGAACGCCGAATCCGCCGAGGATGCCGCGGTGCTGAGCGAGCGCCGCGGCCGCATCCTGATCATCACCCTGAACCGCCCCGACCAGCGCAATGCGGTCAACGCCGCCGTCGCCCAGGGCGTGGCCGCCGCGCTAGACGAACTCGACGCCGATGCCGGGCTCAGCGTGGGCGTGCTGACCGGCGCCGGCAAGGGCTTCTGCGCCGGCATGGACCTGAA
Organism: uncultured Solirubrobacterales bacterium; assembly: GCA_963764545.1. Classification (GTDB taxonomy): domain Bacteria; phylum Actinomycetota; class Thermoleophilia; order Solirubrobacterales; family Solirubrobacteraceae; genus Palsa-465. The sequence goes on from CAVXSX010000001.1 coordinate 719,346, forward strand.
GGCCTTCGTGACCGGCGAGCGGCCGCACGTGCCGGGCCGGGGCTTCGCCGGCATCGTCGAACGGGCCTCCGAGAAGCCACTGATCGCGGCCATCGAGGGCTTCGCGGTGGCCGGCGGCCTCGAGGTGGCGCTGGCCTGCGACCTGATCGTGGCCGCTCGCGGCGCGCGCCTGGGCATACCCGAGGTCAAGCGCTCGCTGGTCGCGGCCGGCGGCGCGCTGTTCCGTCTGCCGCGCGCGCTGCCCCGGAACGTGGCCATGGAGCTCGCGCTGACCGGCGATCCGATCGAGGCCGAGCGGGCCCATAGCCTCGGCCTGGTCAACCGGCTGGCCGACCCGGGACAGGCACTGGCCGCCGCGCTCGAGCTGGCCGAGGCGATCGCCGCGAACGGACCGCTGGCGCTGGCGGCCACCAAGCGGATCATGAGCGAGTCGACCGACTGGCCCGACGCCGAGTTCTTCGCGCGTCAGGCACCGATCTACGAGCCCGTGTTCTCCTCCGAGGACGCCCGCGAGGGCGCCACCGCGTTCGCGGAGCGCCGCGACCCGGTCTGGAAGGGGCGTTAGGGGTCGTTCCCAGGAGCCCCGCTAGCCCCTCGCCCCAGAGGGTGGCCACGATCGACCGCGACCCGCCGCGGTCGCGGTGCTCGCACAGGTAGATCCCCTGCCAGGTTCCCAGGGCGAGCCGTCCCCGCGCCACCGGCAGGGTCAGCGATGGCCCCAGCAGCGAGGCCTTGATGTGTGCCGGCATGTCGTCGGCGCCCTCGAGCGTGTGCGTCCAGTACGGGGCGCCCTCCGGGACGGCGGCGTTGAAGTGCGACTCGAAGTCACGCCGCACCTCGGGCGAGGCGTTCTCGTTCAGGGTCAGCGAGGCCGACGTGTGCTGGATCAGCAGGTGCAGCAGGCCGACCGAGACGTCATCCAGCTCGGGCAGGGCGCCGAGGACCTCGCGGGTGACCAGATGGAACCCGCGCGGACGGGGGCCGAGGGTGATCTCGCGCTGAACCCACATCACGCTTCGGGGAGGCGCGCTACCCGGAGATCGACGCGCGAACCCCGGAACGGCACGCCTTCGGCCTCAGGAGCGAGCGCTGCCGCTCGCCCTTGGCCAGCGTGCCGTCGGCCCGGACCACGCGGTGCCAGGGCAGACGTGGGTCCTCGCACCCGTGCAGGACCGCCCCGGCCACCCGCGGCGCGCCGGGCGAGACGTCGCCGTAGGTCCGTACGAAACCGACGGGAATTGCCCGCACTCGGGCCAGTATCCGGCGCTCCCGGTCTGAGGCCACGGCCGGAGCATATGGCCCGGCCCACCCTGATAAGGTGCCCGACGCCGAGTTTCCCGCCAATTGGAGCGGGAAAGCGGGGGACCCACACGTTCCCTGGGGCGAGTCACGGTCTGATGGCCGTGTAGCGCCGCCGCCGCGCGAGCCCGACAGCTAACCCCGTAGGCAACGAATATGAGGTTTATCAGGCGCACGACCACTCGCCGTACGGCCGCGAGCGCGGCCACGGTTCTCGTCGCCCTCGGCCTGGCCGCAATGCCGGTCTCCTCGAACGCCGATCCGAGCCTGGGTCAGCTGAACTCGCAGCTGAACGCCAACCGCGCGCATCAGCAGAGCCTGGCGGGCAGCATCGGCAGCCTGTCGAGCCTGATCAGCTCGCTCGGCGGGCAGATCGCGCTCGTGGAGTCGCGCGAGGCGGCCGTGCGGAGCGATCTGGCTCGCGACCGCGCTCAGCTGGCGGCGGTGCAGAAGGCGCTCGCGCGTGCGGAGCATCTGCTCGCCCTGCTGCGGACCCGCCTGGCCCGGGCGCGCATGCTGCTGGCTCGCCAGCTCGTGAGCAACTACGAGCAGAGCAAGCCGAACCTCGTCTCGGTCGTGCTCGAATCAAACGGCTTCAAGGACCTGCTCGACCGGCTGACCTACCTGCGCGACGCGCAGCAGCAGCAGCAGGCGATCATCACGGTCACGCGAGAGGCTAAGGCGCGCGCCGATGCCGCCGCGGTGCACCTGGGCGAGCTCCGGGCCTCCGATCGCCAGATCACGTTCGCCACCGCCCAGCGCGTCAGGGCGCTGGCCGGGATGAACGTGCTGCTGCACTCCAAGCAGGCGGCGCTGGCCAACGCGCGCTCGGTGCAGCAGAGCGCGCTGGTGGCCAGCCGGGCGCGAGGCAGCCATCTCCAGGCCGAGATCTCCCACATCGAGGCCGAACAGGCCGCCGCCGCCGCGGCGGCCGCTGCCGCCCAGTCATCGCGCCGCCGGCGGCACGCCGACCCCGGTCGGCCCAACGTACGGGCCAAGCGGCGGGTGGGCCATCCCGTACGCGATCGTGCTGTGCGAGTCCGGCGGCCAGAACCTGACGCCCAACAGCGCCGGCGCGTCGGGCTACTACCAGATCATGCCTGGCACCTGGAAGCTGTTCGGCGGTACCGGGCCGGCGGCCTACCTGGCCAGCAAGTCCGAGCAGGACGCGGTGGCGAGCCGGATCTGGAACGGCGGGGCCGGCGCCTCGAACTGGGTCTGCGCGGGCATCGTCGGGATCCACTGACCCGCAGCCGCCGCGCCACATAAGCGGTCCCTAACCTCCGCGCGGTGCCTCGGCCGCTGAAAGGCGGCCTCGTCGCGGCGATCCTGGTCGTCGCGCTCGTCCTGCGCGTCAACGCGGTTCAGCGGACGGACGCCACCTACCGCCCGATCAACGACGCCGGGCTCGTACCTGACCCTGGCCAGCGAGATCGCCCACACCGGCGACTATTCGCGCAGCCACAAGCCCGGATCGGGCGCGGGCGGAACGCGCGGGCCGAGCGCGTACTTCGCGCCCGGCTACCCGTACTTCCTGGCGCTGGTCGACCTGATCGACGGGCACGCGGTCCGGCGCGACGGCGCCATCCATCCCGCCCGGATCGCCCAGGCCGTGCTCGGCACGATCACCGTGGCGCTGATCGGGCTGGTCGCGCTCGAGATGTTCGGACCGCTGGCCGGGCTGATCGCGCTGATCCTCGCCGCGGTGTACCCGGTGGGAGTCGAGCTGGCCGAAACGCTGGTGGCCGAGAACCTGCTGGCGCCCTTGGTGCTGGCCGCGGTGTACGCGGGGCTGCGCGTGCGCCGGGCCTCGACACCCGTGCGCGGCTATGCGTGGATCGCCGGGGCCGGCGTGCTCACCGGGCTGGCCACGCTGACGCACGAGAACGCGGCCCTGATCCTGCTGCCGCTGATCGCCGCGGTGTGGATCGGCCGCCCGGCTCTGTGCGGCCGCGCTCGGCTCGGCCCCGGCGATTCTGATCCTGACCGCAGCACTGACCATGCTGCCGTGGACGATCCGCAACGAGGTGGTCATGCACCGCTTCATCCCGGTCTCCGACGAGACCGGGATCACCCTGGTCGGCACCTACAACGCGGCGTCGGCGGCCAACCCGCAGGTGCCCTACAAGTGGCGAATCTTCTACGGCATCCCCGGCGAGCGCGCGCTGATCCACCAGGCCGAGCCAGCTGACCGAGCCGGAGATCGGAGACCGGCTCCAGCACCAGGCGCTCCAGTACATCTCCAAGCACCCGAGCGCGCCGCTCGACGTGGCCTTCCACAACACCCTGCGGCTGTTCGAGCTCGAGGGCACGTACGCCTGGCAGGCCTCGGCGTCGGCCATCTCGCTGCCGAGTAGCACCGCACGGATCGGCGTGATCAGCTTCTGGGTGCTCTGCCTGCTGGCGCTGGCTCGGCGTGTTCTCGAGAGGCCGTGCGGGCGGCGCCCAAGTGGGTGTGGGTCGTCCCGCTGCTGCTCGCGCTCAGCGTGGTGCTGGTCAACGTCGAGACGCCGCGCTTCCGCGAGCCGGTCGACCCGTTCCTGATCCTGCTCGCCGCGGCCGCGCCTGACCGGCGCGCGTGCGCCGGGTGGCCGGGCGGTGGCTAGGAGACCGTGCGCCAGTCGGGGGTGAGGCTGGGGACGCGGTGGCGACTCGCCCGGCTGAGCTGGTCGAAATGCGCGAGCGCCTGGCCTGAGCCGAAGGCCACGCAGGTCAGCGGCGACTCGGCCGAGAACACCGGCATCCCGGTCTCCTGCGCGACGAGCTCCTCGAAGCCGCGCACCAGGGTGCCGCCGCCGGCGAGCAGGATCCCGTCCCGGGCGATGTCCGAGGCCAGCTCGGGGGGAGTCTCCTCGAGCGTGTCGCGGATCGCCCGCATGATCTCCCGCACCGGGGCCATGATCGCCGCGCGGATCTCCTCTGAGTGCAGCTCGACCGCGGTGGGCAGCCCGGTCACCAGGTGGCGGCCGCGCACCTCGATCGTCTCCTCGGGATGCAGCGGGGTGACCGAGCCGGCGTCGATCTTGATCCGCTCCGCCGTCCGCGAGCCGATGGCCAGCTGGTGCACACCGCGCAGGTAGGAGGTGATCGCCTCGTCCATCTCGTAGCCGCCCACGCGCACCGAGCGCGACACGACGATTCCCCCGAGCGAGATCACCGCCATCTCGCTGGTCCCGCCACCGACGTCGACGACCATGCGGCCGACCGGCTCCTCGATGTCCATGCCGGCGCCGATGGCGGCCGCGATCGGCTCCTCGATCAGGTGCACGCGCCGCGCGCCGGCGGCCAGCGAGGCCTCCTCGACCGCCCGCTTCTCGACCTCGGTCACGCCGGAGGGCGCGCAGACGATCAGGCGCGGGTGGGCCATGCGGCGGTCGAGCACCTTGCGGATGAAGTAGCGGAGCATCTGCTCGGTCACGTCGAAGTCGGCGATCACGCCGTGGCGGAGCGGGCGGGTGGCGGCGATCGTGGCCGGGGTGCGCCCGATCATCCGCTCGGCATCGGAGCCCACGGCGTGGACCATGCCCGAGTCCACGTCGGAGGCGACCACCGACGGCTCGGACACGACGATGCCCCGGCCGCCCACGTACACGAGCGTGTTCGCGGTGCCCAGGTCGATCGCCATGTCGTGGACGCCGAAGGCCGGGGTCAGGTGGCGCCGCGAGTTGTCTCTGCGCGATCCGTCTCTACGAAAGCCCACGTGCCAAGGGTGCCAGAAATGAGGCGCGAGGGCGAGAAACTCCCGCTATAACCGACGCCGCGACTCCCGAGTGGCGCGTCAGGCCGGGCGCGAGCGCGAGTTTTTCGCCCACTCGGCGTGATCCGTCTGCCCAGTGGCGACATTCGTCGCGCTAGCGCGAGTGAACGCGCCGTTCACCTGCCCGAGAGGGGTCGAGTGGCAGTTCGGTCGCTGTCGGAGGAGGTTCATCGGGACCGCGGCGGCAGGTGGCTTGGAGCGAGGCTGCGCGGCCGGTCCGGCGGCACTCGCGCTCGATCCGTACCGGACCGCGCGCACGATCCGGAAAGCGCCGTGCCCACGGAGGGCCGGCAGCCGGAGCTAGCGGTCGCCGGGCGCTTTGCGCGGGTACTGCGAGACCGCCTCGCCGAGGTCCAGCGCGGTGGTGATGATCCGGTTCTGCTCGGCCGCGTGGGCCACCGGATAGCCCTCGCCCGAGGCCGCCCGCTCGGGCCGGCCGATGTAGCCGTAGCGCAGGTGGTGGGGCAGGATCTGGAGCAGCCGCGGGACCCATGTGGGCGCGCGCGCCCATGTTGCGCGGCTCCTCCTGGACCCAGACGACCTCCTCGAGCTCGGGTAGCTCTCGACCAGCGCGAGGATCTCGGCCTGGGGGAACGGGTAGAGCAGCTCGACCCGGCCGATCGCCACGCCGGGGTTCTGGGCGCGCGACTCGTGGCCGGCCAGCTCGTAGTAGAGCTTGCCGGTGCACAGGATCAGCCGCTTGACCTGCTCGGGATCGTGCTCGCCGGGCTCGGCCAGGACGGGCTGGAAGCGGCCCTCGGACAGCTCGCCGACCGTGCTCGTCGCCTGAGAGAGGCGCAAGCAGGCTCTTGGGGGTCATGACGACCAGCGGGCGCTGCTTGGCCACGCGGGCCTGGCGGCGCAGCAGATGGAAGTACTGGGCCGGGGTGGTCGGGTTGGCCACGCGGATGTTGCCCTCGGCGGCGAGCTGGAGGAAGCGCTCGAGCCGGGCCGAGGAGTGCTCGGGGCCCGAGCCCTCGTAGCCGTGCGGGAGCAGCAGGGTCAGGCGCGAGGTCTGGCCCCACTTGGCCAGGCCCGAGACGATGAACTGGTCGATGATCACCTGGGCGCCGTTGGCGAAGTCGCCGAACTGCGCCTCCCACAGCACCAGCGTCTCCGGCGCCTCCTGCGAGTAGCCGTACTCGAACCCGAGGCAGCCCATCTCCGACAGCGGGCTGTTGTGCAGCTCCATCGGGGCGAGCGAGCCGGGCAGGTGCTGGATCGGGCAATGCTCCTGGCCGGTCTTGGGGTCGTGCAGGACGAGGTGGCGCTGGCTGAACGTGCCGCGCTCGGTGTCCTGGCCGGTCAGGCGGATCGGGATCCCCTCGGTGAGCAGCGAGGCGTAGGCCAGCGCCTCGGCGTGGGCCCACAGGATGCCCCCGCCATCGCCGCCGGCCGAGCCCTCGCCGGAGAACACCTCGCGGCGCTGCTCGAGCTGGCGGACCAGCTTGGGATGGATCGTGAAGCCGTCGGGCACGGCCAGCAGCTCGTCGTTGAGCACGCGCAGGCGATCGGGCGCCACCGCGGTGTTGACCTCGGGCGACGGGGTGCGGTCGAGCTCGTACTCGCCGGTGGCGTGGCGGACGTCCTTGGCCGCGGCGATGCCGGTCCTTGAGCTCCTGGTGCGCGCTGGCCAGCACCTCCCACACCTGGTCGGTCAGCTCGGTCGACTCCTGCTCGGAGACCACGCCCTGCTCGATCAGCGAGCGGGCGAACAGCTCGCGCACCGGCGGGTGCTTCTTGATCACCTGGTACATCTCGGGCTGGGTGTAGGCGGGCTCGTCGGCCTCGTTGTGGCCGAAGCGGCGGTAGCCGATCAGGTCGATCAGCACGTCGTGCCCGAACTCCTGGCGGAAGGCGAAGGCCAGCCTGACCGCGGCGACGCAGGCCGGGACGTCGTCGGCGTTGACGTGGATGATCGGCACGTCGTAGCCCTTGGCCAGGTCGGAGGCCCAGGTCGTCGAGCGCGAGTCGTCGGGGTCGGTGGTGAAGCCGACCTGGTTGTTCTGGATGATGTGGATCGTGCCGCCGACGGTGTAGCCATCGAGCGCCTGGAGATTGAGCGTCTCGGCCACCACGCCCTGGCCCGGGAAGGCCGCGTCGCCGTGGAGGATCACCGGCACCGCGGCGTTGGTCTCGCGGTGGGCGTGCGGGCCCTGCCGGGTGGTCTGCGCCGCGCGCGTGGCGCCGGCGGCCACCGGAGCCACGAACTCCAGGTGCGAGGGATTGGACTCCAGGCGGACGATGATCGACTCGCCGCTGGGCAGCTGGTAGGAGCCCTGGGCGCCGTGGTGGTACTTGACGTCGCCCGTGCCGCCCTGGGGGATCGTGGTGATCGGCTCGAGCGTCGAGGAGCCCTCGAACTCGGCGAAGATCGAGCCGTAGGCCCGGCCCAGGTTGTGGGCCAGCACGTTCAGCCGGCCGCGGTGGGCCGTGCCGATCACGACCTCGCGCGCGCCCCGGGTGGCGGCCATCTGGATCAGCTCGTCGAGCATCGGGACGGTCATGTCGAGGCCCTCGATCGAGAACTGCTTCTGGCCCAGGTAGGCCTTGTGCATGAAGCGCTCGAGCGCGTCGACCTCGGTCAGGCGCCGCAGCAGCGTGGTCTGCTCCTCGGTGGCCGAGCGGGCTGCGGAAGCGGCCGGACTCGATCGCCTCGCGCAGCCACAGGCGCTGGCGGTGCGAGGCGATGTGCTCGATCTCGTAGGCGATCGGCCCGCAGTAGGTCTCGCGCAGGTGGGGCAGCGCCTCGGCCAGGGTCCGGCCCGGCACGTACATGCGCAGGATGTGAGCCGGGATCCGCTCCATCAGCTCGGGGCTGAGGCCGAGGGGCTCGGGGTCGAGCGCCGGATCGCCCTCGGGCTCGCGGCCGAGCGGATCCAGGCGCGCGGCGAGGTGCCCGTGGGTGCGGTGGGCCTTGAGCAGCGAGGTCGCCGCCTGCACCGCCTGCAGCAGCTCCTCGTCGAAGGTCGCGGCCGGCGCGCCGGCGCGGCGGCCGCCGGCGCGGCCGGCGCGGCCGGCCGCGGCCAGCTCGGGCGCCACCGCGGGAACGGGGCGCGGCGGGGCGAGCGACGGCAGGATCAGGCCGAGGTCGCCGAACACGCGCTCGTAGAAGCCCTCCTCGCCCTGCAGCAGCGCGTCGATCCGCTGCAGGAAGCGGCCCGACTCGGCGCCCTGGATGATCCGGTGGTCGTAGGTCGAGGTCATCGTCATGACCTTCTCCGCGCCGATCGCGGCGCCGATCGCGCCCAGGCCGGGCGGATAGCCGATCGCGCCGGTGGCGACGATCGTGCCCTGCCCGACCATCAGCCGCGGCACCGAGGCGATCGTCCCGATCCCGCCGGGGTTGGTCAGCGACAGGTTGGCGCCGGTCAGGTCATCGGCGGTCAGCGTGTTGGTCCGGGCCTTCTCGACCAGCGCGTCGTAGGCGTCGAGGAACTCCTCGAAGCTCTTGCGCCCGGCGTCGCGGATCACCGGCACCATCAGCGTGCGGCTGCCGTCCTTCTTCTCGACGTCGACGGCCAGGCCCAGATTGCAGGCCGCCGTCGTCGACCCGGTGCGGCTTGCCGTCGATCTCGGCGAAGTGGTGGGACATCACCGCCATGTCCTCGGTGGCCACGCGCGCGATCGCGTAGGCGATCAGGTGGGTGAACGAGACCCGCCGGCCGGCCTCCTTGAGCTGGGCGCGGCGCTGCTCGAGGGCGGTGACGGTGAGCGTCCGGAACGAGGTGGCGGTGGGGATCGAGCGGCTCTCGTCCATGTAGCGCGCGAGCGCGGCCGCGCCGCCGCGGATCGGCTGGGCGCCGGCGGGCTTCGCCGGGCGTCGGAGCCGGGGCGGCCGCGGTCGCGCCGTTGCCGCCGTTGGCCTTGGCCGCCAGCACGTCGGCCTTCGTGATGCGCCCGCCGCGCGCGGTGCCTTGGAGCGCCGGCGAGGTCGATGCCCTGCTGGGCGGCGATGCGGCGCGCCACCGGAGAAGCGTGGCCGCCGTCGACCATCGCCCGGCGGCGCGCGCCGGGGTCCGGTGCGGCGGCGCCGGGGCGGCAGGGGCACGGGGCCGATGGAGCGGCAGGGGCAGAGGGCGCCATCGCTCGGTGGCGCCGGCGGTCGCCTGCATCCGCGCGATCACCTGGCCGACGCTGACCGTGTCGCCCTCGGCGAACAGGATCTCGGTGATCGTCCCGCTGGCCGGCGCGGGCAGCTCCATGTCGACCTTGTCGGTCGAGATCTCGACCACGGTGTCGCCCTGCTTGACCGAGTCGCCGACCTTGACGCTCCACTCGAGGATCGTGCCCTCGGTGACCGACTCGCCGCCGGTGGGGGTGACGATGTCGACCGTCTCGCCGCTCGAGGCCTCGGCCGCGGCGACGCCCTCGGCCTCGGTGGTCGCGCTGGCCACCGCCTCCTGGGCGGTGGCGGGAGGCGACTCGCCCGAGACCGGCGTCGCCGGGGACGGCGCCGTCGCCGTCGGTGGAGATCTCGGCCAGCACCGCGCCCACGGCCACGGTCTCACCCTCGGCGGCGTGGATCTTCACGATGCGCCCGGCGGCGGGCGATGGCACCTCGGCGTCGACCTTGTCGGTCGAGATCTCGACGATCGTCTCGTCGACCGCGACGCGTGTCGCCCTCCTGCTTGTGCCACTCGAGCACGGTGCCCTCGGCGACGGAGTCGCCCATCGCCGGCATGACGAGAAGGACAGTGCCACTGCTGACTGCCATCTACTTCGTCAGAGGGTAGCCGGGATGGGGCGCTCTGCCTACGCCGGCGCTCCTCGACCACGAACCCGATCGACCCGGCAAACGGGCCCAGGCCGCCGAGCACGGCGACGGTGACGGCCAGCCACCAGGGGATCACGTGCAGCGGGCCGCCGCGATGCAGACCAGCGACATCGCGATCCAGAGCAGCCCGTGCGACATCCCCAGGATGAACGTGGCCGGCTCCGGGTTGCTCAGCACGAACGCGCAGATCAGCAGGGCCAGATAGACGCAGGAATGGGTGAACGAGACCGCCTCGAGCCGGCCGAAGGTGATCGCCCGCATCAGCCCGCGACCAGCGCGGCCACGCGGCGCAGGGCTTCGTGCGCCTCGCCGGGCCAGCGGGCCGGCTCGGCCGGCCACCAGGCGAACTCGTCGTGCTCGTGATCGGGGGTCACGGAGGCGCCGTCGGGAAGCCAGGCCTGGCCGACGAGCAGCACCATGTCGCTGGGCAGCAGCAGCAGCGCCTCGATCCGCAGCCGCTCGGCCTCGACCGACCACTCCTCGAGCAGCTCGCGGCCCATCGTGTCGGCCGGGTTCTCGTCCACCTCGACCGAGCCGCCCGCCCCGAGCGCCCAGCGGCCGGCCCACGAGGCCAGCCACTGCGGCCCGCCGCCCGGCCAGCCAGCGGCCGTCGGCGGCACGCACCGTGCACAGGGTCGACAGGCTGCGGGCCGCCCCGTCGGGAATCAGGCGAAGCGCCCAGCGGGCCGGCTGGAGCTCGAGCGAGAGCCGATCGGGTGCGGTCTCGAAGTCGACCATCCGCGCCGCGAAACCGTCGTGGCTGGGCGAGCCGCGCCGGCGGAGCTCGTCGAGCGCGAGGTCGGCCGCCTCGGTGGCCGCGCCCGGGCGGGTCGAACGGATCCTCCCGCCAGGCGACGTCGACCTGGGCGGGTTCCCAGGGACCACGGGCCAGGACGCCGGCAGATACGCCCACGCCGCACAAGGTACCGTCGGCACCCGTGGAGCGACGGCGCAAGCACTGGGGCTGGGGCTACGAGGACGAGCAGCTCTCGCCCGAGGAGCTGCGAGGCGCCGCGCAGTTCCTCAGCGGCCGGCTCGGCTTCGGCTCGAGCGAGCCCGAGCAGCCGGTGGCGCTGTCCGAGGTCTCGCTCCCGGCGCCGCGCCTGCGGCCGCCCGAGGCGCTCGCGGAGATCTGCGCCACCGACGACTACGAGCGCGCGCTGCACTGCTACGGCCGCTCGTACGCCGACGTCGTGCGCGGCTTCCGCGGCCGCTTCGAGCATCCCCCGGACGTGGTCGTCCATCCGCGCGACGAGGCCGAGGTGCAGGCGGCGCTCGACTGGGCGCTCGTCGGCCGGCGCGGCGGTGATCCCGTTCGGCGGCGGCACGAGCGTGGTCGGAGGCGTCGAGGCGGCCGGTTGCGAGGGCTACGCCGGGGTGGTGACGATCGATCTGCAAGGCGCTCGACCGCGTGCTCGAGGTCGATCCGGTTTCGCTGGCGGCGCGCATCCAGGCCGGCGCGAGCGGTCCGGGCCTCGAGGAGCAGCTCGGCGAGCACGGGATGACCCTGCGCCACTTCCCGCAGTCGTTTCAGTTCTCGACGCTCGGGGGCTGGATCGCCACCCGGGCCGGCGGTCACTTCGCCACCCTGTACACGCACATCGACGATCTGGTCGAGTCGGTGCGGGCGCTGACGCCGGCCGGCGCGTGGGAGTCGCGGCGGCTGCCCGGCTCGGGCGCGGGCGTGTCGCCCGACCGGATGCTGATCGGCTCCGAGGGGACGCTCGGGATCATCACCGAGGCGTGGGTCCGGATCCGCCGGCGGCCGGTCCACCGGGCCTCGGCGCCGGTGCGGTTCGAGAGCTTCGAGGCCGGCGTGGAGGCGGCCCGGGCGCTCTCGCAGTCGGGCCTCTACCCGACCAACTGCCGGCTGATCGACGCCCGCGAGGCCGAGATCACCGGCGCCGGCGACGGCCGGCATGCGCTGCTCGTGCTGGGCTTCGAGTCGGCCGAGCACGACGTCGAGCGGGCGATGGCCACCGGGCTGGAGATCTGCGCCGATCACGGCGGGACCTGGGAGCGGCGTGGCCGGAGCGATCGCTCGGGCAACGACGCGGTCGGCAGCTGGCGCGAGGCGTTCCTGCGCGCTCCTTACCTGCGCGATGTGTTCGTAGCCATAGGCGTGCTGTCCGAGACGTTCGAGACCGCGATCACCTGGGAGCGCTTCCCGGCCTTCCACGCGCGCGTGATGTCGCGATGTGGGCGACGCGATCCGCGAGGCGTGCGGCGCCGGGACGCTGACCTGCCGCTTCACCCACGTGTATCCCGACGGTCCCGCGCCGTACTACACGATCCTGGCCCCCGCCCGCCGGGGCGCCGAGCTCGAGCAATGGGCCGAGATCAAGCGCGCCGCGTCCGAGGCGGTGATCGCCGGCGGGGGGACGATCACCCACCACCACGCGGTCGGCCGCGCGCACCGGCCCTGGTATGACCGCCAGCGGCCCGAGCCGTTCGCGGCCGCGCTGCGGGCCGCCAAGGCGGCGCTCGATCCAAGCGGCGCGCTCAACCCGGGAGTCCTGGTCGACCCGTGAGCCCGGAGCTGTACGACCGCATCGGCCGGACCTACGCGAGCGCGCGGCAGACCGATCCGCGCATCGCCGCGGCCGATCTGGAGGGCGCTCGGCGACGCGCGCAGCGGTGCTCAACGTCGGCGCGGGCACCGGGCACTACGAGCCGAGCGACCGCGAGGTGGTGGCGCTCGAGCCCTCGGCGGTGATGATCGCCCAGCGCCGCGCCGGACGCCGGGTGGGCGGGTCCGGGTCATCGCAGGGACGTGCCGAGGAGCTCCCGTTCGAGGACGACTCGTTCGACGCCGTGATGGCCGTGCTGAGCGATCACCACTGGAGCGATCGCCGGCGCGGGCTGAGCGAGCTGCGGCGGGTGGCCCGGGACCGCGTGGTGCTGTTCAACGCCAATCCGGCCGAGGCCGAGCGGTTCTGGCTGACCACCGAATACCTGCCCGAGTTCCTCGAGCTGATCCGGCCCGGCTACCGGGTCCCCGGGACGTGGGAGAACGAGTTCGCAGAGGTGCTCGGGAGCGTCGAGCTCACCGCGGTGCCGGTACCCCACGACTGCGCCGACGGCTTCTACAGCGCCTACTGGCGCCGGCCCGAGGCGTACCTCGACCCGCGGGTGCGGGCGGGCACCTCGGTGTTCTCGCAGGTAAGCTCAGCCGCGGTGGACCGCGCGGTCGCCGCGCTCGGCGCGGACCTGGAGACCGGCAGGTGGCACGAGCGCCACCGCGAACTGCTCACCAAGGACGAGCTCCACCTCGGCTATCTACGTGATCACGGCCGGAACAACCTCTGAAGGGAGACGGACATGAAGGTAATCGGCGCCGGACTGCCTCGTACCGGCACGCTCTCGCAGAAGGTGGCCCTCGAGATGCTCGGTTTCGGCCCCTGCTACCACATGGTCAACATCCTCACCAATCTGCCGCTGTCGCACGCAATGGGAGCAGGCCCTGGACGGCGAGGCGGATTGGGACGAGCTGTTCGGCGAGCACGAGTCGACCGTCGACTGGCCGGGAGCGTTCTTCTATCGCGAGCTCGCCGACGCCTATCCCGGACGCCAAGGTGGTGCTCAGCGACGCGCGACCCCGAGGCGTGGGAGAAGAGCATGCGCTCGACGATCTGGGGCACGATCTACGGCCAGTCGACGATGGCCCACATCTCCAAGGCCCGGGAGCTCGTCGATCCCGACTGGCGCGCGTACATGCAGCTGATGTCGAGGATGTGGGCCGCCCAGGGCATCTTCGCCGGCAGCGAGCTGCGGCCCGGGCAGCTGGCCGAGGCGATCACCCGCTATCAGGAGCTGGTGCAGCGCAACATCCCCGAGGACCGGCTGCTCGTGTGGAGCGTCGGGCGACGGTTGGGAGCCGCTGTGCGAGTTCCTCGAGGTCGACGTGCCCGAGGCGCAGTTCCCACGGCTCAACGACTCGAAGATGTTCATCGACCGGATCATCGACGCGTCGCTGATGGTGCTCAAGGAGTGGCGCAGCCGGGGTGGTGAAGTCGAGCAGCCGGCGCTCAGCCAGCCAGCGTCCGGTTGAAGCGCCGCAGCGCGAGCGGCACGCAGACCGCCGTCGGCCGCGATCACGTCGACCCGCTCCTCGAGGTACTGCGTGGTGAGCAGGAGCGTGACGCCGTCGGCGACCAACTCGCGCACGGTCGACCACACGACCTGACGGCTGCGCGGGTCGAGACCGGTGGTCGGCTCATCGAGAACCAGCACCTGCGGGATGTCGATCAACCCCGCGGCGCCGCCTGGCGCGAGGTGCGCGAGGCGGGACGCGAAGCGCGCGGTTAGAGCCGGCCAGGACGGCGGGTGCCGCGGGGGCGAGCTCGGCCGGCAGCCGCGGGAGCAGCTCGCGCCAGGCCGGCTGCAGCGCGATGGCCTCCCGCACCTTGGCCACGCCGCCTTCGAGGTCGCCGGCCTGGGCGGTGCCAAGTCCGGCCCAGAACAGCAGCTCGTGGTTGCCGGGAGCGTGCTCGCTGGCCTGCACGTACAGGCGCGCGGCCTCGTCGTGGCGACCGGCGTTCAGCAGCTCATCGGCCTGGCCCGCCAGCCGGTAGGCGTCATGGAGGACGACCAGTCGGCGCAGCTCGGCCGAGCGGGTCGGGATGGTCCTCGACGCGCAGCGAGACGACCGTCCGCCAGGGCTCGCCCACGGCGGGGACGACCAGGATCGCGGCGGACTGGCGCCCGCGGAGGTCGCCGCCCGGCGCGCTCGGCGGCGTCGAGCGCGTCGAGCAGCCGGGCGGTGAGCGAGCCCGGCGCCGCCTCGAACGCCTTAAGCATGGCCGGCCAGACGCGCTCTGAGGCCATGATGTTGGCCTGGCAGGAGGCGTCGCGGCCGGTGACGTGGCCGGCGTGGGCGATGCACGCCGGCCCGGTGTGGACGCCGATCCGGCCGGCGGCGTCGATCACCGCCACCTGCCGGGACGCTCCGCCGGGGTCGCCGATCACCAGCTGCTCGAGCACTTCGGGCGCCGGCACGCCGTCGGCGAGCAGCGTCAGCGCGTCGGGGCCGTACGCCGCCTCGGCGTTGGCCTGGGTGGCCACCGCGCCGACGCCCGGGCGCGCCCAGGTGACGATCGAGCCGACCGAGAACCAATGGGACTGGACGGCGACGCCGAGCTCACCGGTGTCCGGGTCGCGGGCGACGATCGAGTACGTCACCGGGCTCAGGCCTTGCGGTACCAGCGAGGCGAAGTGGTGGGCGGCGGCTTGAGCGAGGCGCGGACCAGGATCACATGCGGCTCACCAGAGCCGACGTGCTCGCGCAGGGTCTGCTCGAACTCAGCTCCGAACCCCTCGACGCGGGTGCTCGGCAGGCCGAAGGAATCAGCCAGCGCGGCGAAGTCCGGAGTGAACAGGTCGACGCCGAACGGCTCCTCGCCGGCCAGCAGCTGGTCGAAGCGCAGCATGCCGTAGCCGCCGTCGTCGACCAGCACGAGCGTGAGCGGGATCCCCTCCTGGACCACGGTGGCCAGCTCGCCACAGGCGTACATGAAGCCGCCGTCGCCGCACAGGCACACCGCCGGGCCGGCGCCAGCCAGCGCGGCGCCGAGCGACGCCGGAAACCCGAACCCGAGCGTCCCCCACCCGAGCGGGTAGCCCAGCTTGCGCGGCAACGGCACCTGCCAGTAGCCGCCCAGCCAGTAGCCCGGGATGCACATGTCGACCACGACCACGGCGTCATCCGGGAGCGCGCGATGCATGACGTCGAGCAAATCCGCCGCGCTGGGCTCGTCATCGCGCACCCAGTCGGCGACCTTGGCACCGATCTCGGCCAGGCGTCGCTTAAGCTCGGGAAGCCCGGGGTGCTCGGCGATGTGCGGCAGGAGCTGGTCGAGCACGGCGCGCGCGTCGCCGATCAGCGCCACGTCGGCCGCGTAGTTCTTGCTCGCCTCGGTCTCGTCGACGTTGACCGCGATCAGCGTCGCCGGCGCGGGCATCTTCCAGTTCTGCGTGTTGGTGCCGTCGAAGTCGCTGCCCACGGCCAGGACCACGTCGGCCTCGTCCCACATCGCGCCGATCTCGGGCGCGTGCACCGTGCTGGGGACCATGCACGGGTGATCCGGCGCGATCAGGCCGCGGGCCATGTAGGTGGTGAGCACCGGGGCGGCCAGCTTGAGCGCGAGCTCGCCCACCTGCGGTCCGGCTCCGGACCGCAGCGCGCCGCCTCCGGCCCAGATCAGCGGCCGCTCGGCGCCGGCCAGGAGCGCCGCTGCCCGCTCGAGCGCCGACGGCGAAACGGTCGACGCGGCCGGCGCGGCCGGCGCGGCCGGCTCGGGTGGCTCGGGCGGTTCGGACACCTCCGTCGAGGTCTCCTTGGAGAGAAGGTCGGTCGGCACGCCGAGATACACCGGCCCGGTCGCCGCGGCGAGCGCAAGGCGGCCCGCCTTAAGCGCGGCATCGGCGATCTCGTCGGCGTCGGCCAGCATCCGGGCCTGCTTGGTCACCGGGACGAACATCGCGGTCTGGTCGCGAGTCTCGTGCAGGGTCCCGCCGTAGATGCCCTCGCGCCGCAGGTCGGTGGCGATGTCGGTGGCGATGACCAGCACGGGCGAGCCGGCCGCCATCGCCTCACCGGTGGCCCCCAGCGTGTTGGCGGCACCCGGGCCGGTGGTCACCACGGCAACGCCGAGCCTGCCGGTAGCGCGCGCGTAGCCGTCGGCGGCGTACACCGCGGTCTGCTCGTGGCGGACCCCGATCAGCCGGATCCCCGACTCCGACAGCGCCTTCCAGATCGGCAGGTTGTGCACGCCGGGCAACCCGAACACGAGCTCCACGCCGAGCCGCTCGAGCGACTCGAGCAGGCGGACGGCTCCGGTCGCGGCGCTCGACGCTATCTCGGTCAACGCGGTTCGCTCGGCTCTAGAAGGGCGGCGTGATGCGCGGCGCCGGTCCGGGCGCCTGAAGCGGCTGGGCGAGCTCCTGCTCGGCCACGGCGTCGACGACCTCTTCTTCCTCTTCGACCTCGCCCTGGTCGTGCTGGCCGTCGCACAGGATGCGGAACTGGCCGGTCTGGCCGCCGTCGGCCTGCAGCACGATGCCCGGGATCAGCTCCTCGCCCTCGTCGAGGCCGAGCCGCTCGATGTCGAAGTGCGCCATCCCGATCCCCCAGGTGTTGTGGTCGGGGTTCTCGCGGTCGTGGGCGCCCACGCCCATCGCGATCTGCTGCAGCAGGATGGCGATCTTGCTCGGGTCGGCCACTACGCGCCTAGGCTAGCGCTACCCCGCGATGCGCGGGGGGCGAGTCAGCCGCGCTCGATCAGCTCGACCCGGTAGTTGTCCGGGTCGCGCACGAAGCACAGGCGGTTGCCGCCCTCGCTGACCGTGTACGGCGGCCGCTCGGGCTCGATCCCCTGCTCCTTCAGGCGCGCCAGCGTGGCGTCGAGATCCGGAGCGGCGATCGCGATGTGGCCGTAGGCAGTGCCGAGCTCGTAGGAGTCCACGCCGAAGTTGTAGGTCAGCTCGAGCTTGGGCTCGGGACCGTCGTCGGGGAGGCTCATGAACACGTTCATCGCCTCGTCGCGGATCGGTGCGCGGAAACGCTCCTCGAAGCCAAGCGCCTCGTAGAACGCGACCGAGCGGTCGATATCGGTGATGCGGTAACAGGTGTGTAGGAGGCTCATGAACCAGCAGGCTAACGAGTAGGCTGCCGAGGGTGATCGTCGAGCGCTCGATGAACGACGACTTCCTGTCGAACACGTACGTGGTGGCCGACGAGCCGGGCGGACACGCGGTGATGATCGACGCCGGCGGCCCGGTCGCAGCCGCTGCTGCAGTTCCTCGACCGCGGCCAGCTCACGCTGACGCACGTGCTGCTCACCCATCATCACCACGACCACGTCTCCGAGGTCGACCAGGTGCTCGCGCGCCATCCGGGCACGCCAGTGCTGATTCACGAGCTCGAGCGCTCGAGCGCGCCTGCCGCCACCGACACGATGGCCGCGGGACAGACGATCGAGACGGGCGCGCTCAGCATCGAGCCGATCCACACCCCGGGCCACACGGCCGGGATGCTCTCGCTGCTCATCAACGGCAGCGACGTGTTCACCGGCGACACGCTGTTCAAGGGCTCGGTGGGCGGGGTCCACGCCCCCGGGAGCACCGGATTCGCCGACATCAAGACCTCGATCATGGACAAGCTCCTGAAGCTCCCGGCCGGCACACACATCCATCCCGGCCACACGGACCCGACCACGGTGGCCGACGAGCTTAAGCACAACGCGTTCGTGCGGATCTGGCGCGGACTCGATCCCGAGGGCGACGAGCCGTGCACGGCGCTCGGAGAGCCGGCCACGCTGATCCTGCTCGGCGCCGACTACGACGGCGGCCACAAGGCATGGGTTCGCTGGCCCGACGGCTCGGACGACATCGTGCCCGGGTCGCGGGTGCAGCGCGGCGGCTGAACCGTGCCGCCGGGCGGCAGGGCTGTGCTCGTCACCGGGGCCTCCCGGGGCATCGGCGCCGCGGTGGCGCGGGTTTTTGCCGCCTCGGGCGAGCGCGTGGGACTGCACTACGGGTCGCGCCGCGAGGGCGCGGAGCAGGTGCTGGCCGCACTCCCGGGTGAGGGGCACGTCGTCGTCGGCGCCGAGCTGGCTGACCCCGAGGCCGTCTCGCCGCATGGTCGACGAGGCGGCCGGCGCCCTCGGAGGGATCGACGTGCTGGTCAACAACGCCGGCGTGTTCGAGCCGCATGCCGCGACCGAGACCACCGACGAGGAGTGGCAGGAGGCCTGGAGGCACACGCTTGGCGTCAACCTGATCGGGGCGGCCAACGTCACCTGGTGCGCCCTGCTCCACATGGGAGCCGGAGGTCGCATCGTCAACGTGTCCTCGCGCGGTGCCTTCCGGGGCGAGCCCAACCATCCCGCCTACGGTGCGAGCAAAGCAGGCCCGATCGCCTTCGGGCAGTCGCTGGCCCGGGCGCTCGGCGAGCGGCGGATCTCGGTCACGTCGGTAGCGCCCGGGTTCGTCGAGACCGACATGGCGGCGTCCGAGCTGGCCGGCGGAGCGGTGCTCGACGTCAACGGCGCGTCGTACCTGCGCATGTGAGCCTCGATATGGCGACAGCTAGGATCTGAGGAGTAGTGGCGAAGGACAAGATCCCCACCTCGCGCGTGGGGCGTACCGCCAGGATCGGGGGGCTCGCCGCGGGGCAGGCGATCCGGCAGGCGGGCACCCGCGCGGCCAACGTGACTCGCTCGGGCGAGGGGCGCAAGGTCGCGCTCGAGAAGCGCCAGGTCGAGGCGGCCGAACAGATCGTGGCGGCGCTCGGGACGATGAAGGGCGCGGCGATGAAGGTCGGGCAGGTGCTGTCGTTCCTCGACGTCGGCCTGGTCCCCGACGAGTACCGCGACGAGTTTCAGCGCAAGCTGGCCGCGCTGCGCGATGCGGCGCCCAACGTCGCCTTCAAGGACATGCGCAAGGTGATCGAGGAGGAGCTCGACGGGCCGCTCAAGGCGGTGTTCGCCTCATTCGACGAGGAGCCGGTGGCGGCCGCCTCGATCGGTCAGGTGTACCGCGCCCGGCTGCACGACGGCCGCGACGTGGCGGTCAAGGTCCAGTACCCCGGCGTGGCCGCGGCCGTGCGCTCGGACATGCAGAACCTGGGTTTGATCCTTCGCCTGGCCAAGCGGATCGCGCCTGGTCTCGACCCTCAGGCGATCGGCCGCGAGATCTCCGAGCGCATCCACGACGAGCTCGACTACGAGCTCGAGGCCCAGAACCAACGCACGCTGGCGCGCATCTTCCGCGGACACCCGTTCATCGTGATCCCCGACGTGATCACCTCGCTCTCGCGCGAGCGCGTGATGGTCTCGGAGTACATGCACGGCACGGGCTTCGAGGAGCTCAAGGGCTATCCCCAGGACCAGCGCGACCGGATCGCCGAGATCCTCTACCGCTTCTACTTCGGCTGCCTGTACCGCCACGCCCAGTTCTCGGGCGATCCGCATCCGGGCAACTCGGCGCTGCTCGACGACGGGCGAATGGTGTTCTTCGACTTCGGCCTGTTCAAGCGGATGCCGCCCGGGGCGGTCGAGCTCGAGATCCAGGTGGCGCGCGCGATCATCGAGGGCGATATCGACACGATCATGCGCCTGGGCACGGAGGTCGGCTTCTTCCCCGAGCCCGACAAGTTCGACCCCCAGCGCGTGCTCGCCCACTTCCGCGCCGCCACGTCCTGGTACACGGTCGACCAGGACACAGAGCTGACCCCGGACTACGCCACCCAGGTCCTGATCGACATGAGCGACCCGCGCTCGGAGTACTTCGGGCAGCTCCGCCACGAGTCCGCGCCGCCCGATCACATCTTCGGCCGGCGCATGGAGGTGCTCACGCTGGCCGTGCTGGCTCAGCTGCACGCACGCGGGAACTTCCACCGGATCGCGCGCGAGTGGTTCTACGACGATCCGCCGGCCACCGAGTTGGGCCAGGCCGAGGCGGAGTTCTACTCGCGGCGCGCCGCCTAGCGCGAGTAATCCGCCACTCGACCCGCCGCCCGGGACGGATGGCAGTTCACTCGGCTATAGCGCAGGTGAACGGGCATTCACCTCGCCGGGGGGTGGCGAGTGGCGGAAGAGTCGCGCTCTGCGGGATCTGGGGCCTCGCTGCGCCCGGCATCCGCGCCGGGCACGGCCGCGTCAATCCGCGCCGGGCACGGCCGCGTCAATCCGCGCCGGGCACGGCCGCGTCACCCCCGCCGGGCACGGCCGCGTCAATCCGCGCCGGGCACGGCCGCGTCAATCCGCGCCGGGCATGGCCGCGTCACCCCCGCCGGGAAGGGCCGCGTCACCCCCGCCGGGCATGGATGCCCGGCGGAACGGCCCCATGGATGCCGCGCCGCAGGCGCGGCCCAAATCAAACCCGCTGGATCTGGAACAGGCTGGTGGTGCCGGGGCGGCCCGAGGGCAGGCCGGCGGTGATCCCGACCCGGGCGCCCGACTTCACCCAGCCGAGCTCGACGACCCGTTTGGCCGCGTCGGCGATCAGCGCCTCGGTCACCTCGTGGCGACGCATCGGGCCGGCCTGCACGCCCCACATGAGGCTGCAGCGGCGCACGGTCTCCTTGCCCGGCGAGAGGACGTAGATCGGCACCTGGGGCCGGTGGGCGGAGATCAGCCGGGCCGAGCGGCCCGACAGGGTCGGGACGACCAGCGCGGCCAGGTGCAGGTCGCGGGCGGCGGCGCAGGCGCTGTAGGCGATCGTGTAGGCGGGGTCGCGGGCGTCGCGGCGGACCCGGTCCTCGTTCCAGTCGCGATAGGGCAGCGAGTGCTCCATGCGCTCGGCCACCGACGGCCATCATCTCGACCGCACCGACCGGATAGGAGCCGATCGCGGTCTCCTGGGAGAGCATCACCGCGTCGGTGCCGTCGAGGATCGCGTTGGCCACGTCGGCCACCTCGGCCCGGGTGGGGCGCGAGGAGTTGACCATCGAGTCGAGCATCTGGGTGGCGGTGATCGCCGGCCGGGCCAGCTTGCCGGCGGTGCGCAGCAGCTGCTTCTGGACGATCGGGACGTCCTCGATCGGCAGCTCGATGCCCAGATCGCCGCGCGCCACCATCACGCAGTCGGCTGCGCGGATGATCTCCTCGGCGGCGTCGACGGCCTGGGGCTTCTCGATCTTGGCGATCAGCGGCAGGCGGGTGTGGCGGCGCACGCTGGTCACGTCCTCGGCCGTGCGCACGAACGACAGGGCCACCAGGTCGACTCCGATCGACTCGCCGAAGTGGAGCATGTCGATGTCCTCCTCGGGGACGGCTGGCAGGCCGCGCGTGGAGCCCGGGATGTTGAGGCCCTGGCGGGAGGCCACCGTCCCACCGATCTCGACCGCGGTCTCGACCTCGCCGTCGCCAGCGCGCACGGTCTCGACGCGCAGGCGGATCGCGCCGTCGGCCAGATAGATGATGTCGTCGGGGTCGACCGCCGCGGCCAGCCCGCTCCAGGAGACGGCCATCCGCTCGCCGTTGCCGACCGTGGTCGCGTCGCACACGAGCACCAGCTTCTCGCCTGGCTTGAGCTCGGCCGTGTCGTCCTCCAGGCGCCCAATCCGGATCTTGGGCCCGGGCAGATCCTGGAGGATGGCCACCTGGCGACCAGCGGCCGAGGCTGCTCGGCGCACCAGATCGGCGTTCTCGGCGTGCAGCTCGCGGTTGCCGTGAGAGAAGTTGAGCCGGGCCACGTCGAGGCCGGCCTCGACCATGCGGGTGAGCGTCTCCAGGTCCCGGCAGGCGGGACCGATCGTGGCGACGATCTTGGTGCGTCGCACTTATGTCGCCCTACTCGGCGCTACCACCCTCCGGAAGCTACTGGAACAGGCGCGCAGGCTTGTTCTCGAGGGGTGACGGGCGAACGATCAGGCCGCCAGCCCGAGCGGCGCCTCGCCACGCGCCCGCACGATCGCGGTGAACGCATCGACCACCCGCGGGTCGAACTGGGTCCCGGCGCAGCGCTGCAGCTCGGCCAGCGCCGCCTCCACGGTCATCGGCTCGTTGTAGGAGCGCTGGCTGGTCATGGCGTCGAAGGCGTCGCACACGAAGATGATGCGCGACCCGAGCGGGATGTCCTCGCCGCGCAGCCGGTCGGGGTAGCCGGCGCCATCGAAGCGCTCGTGGCTCGAGCGCACCAGCTTGGCGACGCCGACCAGGGCGGGCGCGGCGAGCAGGATGCGCTCGCCGAGCAGAGTGTGCCGGCGAATCAGCTTCCACTCTTCCTCATCGAGCGGCCCGGGCTTGTCGAGGATCGCGTCCGGAATGGCGGCCTTGCCGAGATCGTGCAGCTCGGCCGCCCAGCCGATCTCGCGCACAGTGCCCTCGTCGAGTTCCATGGCATCGGCGGTCGCCTGCGCCATCTCGGCCACGTTGTCGATGTGCGAGCCCAGGCCCGGGGAGCGCTCGTCGATCAGGCAGAGCAGCGCGTCGGTCGTCTGACGCGCGGCCGAGGAGCGGCTGCGCTTGCACGCGTACATGCGCACGTCGGCCAGCGCCAGCGCCTCCGAGACCGATACCGCCTCGTCGGGCAGCACCACGACGCCCGCCGAGCAGCCGATCGTCCAGGTCTCGCCCGACTCCGACAGTGCCGCGGTGGCGTCGGCCACCAGCAGCGCGCGCGCCTCGGGCTCGCCGACGGGTCCGAGCAGGCAGAACTCGTCGCCGCCCAGGCGGTAGGCGATGGCGCGCCCGGCGCATGCGTCGCTCAGCGCGCGAGCCAGGCGGGTGAGCAGGACGTCGCCGGCGGCGTGGCCGAAGGCGTCGTTGTACTGCTTGAAGCCGTCGAGATCGAACAGGACGAGCAGACGCGGATTGGCCTCGTCGACCCGGCCGAAGGACAGCGCCGAGGTCGCCGACCAGCGCGCGGCGGTTGGCCAGGCCGGTGAGCGCGTCGGTGACCGCCTCGTGGCGACCCCGCTCGGCCAGGCGGGCGGCGCGCCGGTACTTGGCCAGGAAGCCGGCGAGCAGAAGCAGGATGGTCACCGCGGCACCGACCTCGCTCAGCGTCTGGTCCTCATCGGCCCGGGCGTCGTACTGACGGTTGGCCGTGCTGAGCGCGGCGAACAGCCGGGCGATGTATACGTTCTGGGGGACCGTCAGGTGGTTGATCCACGTCCCATAGCCGCGCGTGCTGCCGACCTCGTAGATGTGCTCGTCGGCGGCGTACTCGGTGCGCAGCTCGGAAGGGATCTGCTTCAGGACGGGCAGCGCGTCATCGCCTCGCAGCGCGGCGACGGTCCGGCTGGCGCCCTGCTCCCCGCGGTTCAGCATGCGCCGGGCAACCACGGGATCGCCCCCCACTCCGGGGCTGGCGTTCCAGGAGGCGGTCAGCGCCTGGCCGAGGTCGTTCTTGACCTGGGCGACCTCGATCTGCGCGCTGCGACTCGCGTCGGCTCGCACCTCGAGCGCGATGATGCCCGCGATCGCCGCCAGCGAGGCGAGCGCGCAGGCGATACAGGTAACCGGACGCTTCCGTGCGTGAGGTTTCAGCATGCTCCGAGAACGATCGGCAGGAATGCCGGCGAGAGGCACCGCACACGACCACACCGGGGGTGGGGAGTAACTACGGACGGGTGTGGTGGACTACTCGATCGAGACCGGAATCGGCTCGCCGTCGGCGGTCAGCCGCCCGCCGGTGCGCAGGTCGCAGATCAGATCCCAGTGCAGGGCTGACTGGTTGCGCCCGCCGGTCTCGCGATACGAGCGGCCAAGGGCCAGGTGGACGGTGCCGGCCATCTTCTCGTCGAGCAGGGTCGAGCCGGTGGGCCGGTCGATCCCGGTGTTGGTGCCGATCCCGATCTCGCCCAGGAAGCGAGCACCCGGATCGGTGGCCAGCGCAGCGTCCAGGTAGTCCTGACCGCGGTCAGCGGTGGCCTGACGTGACCTCTCCGTTCTCGAAGGTCAGCGTGACGTCCTCGACCAGCACGCCGCGCGGGTTCGAGGGGATCGTGAAGCGGATCGTGCCGTTGGCCGAGTCCTCGAGTGGGCCGGTGAACACCTCGCCGCTGGGCATGTTGCGCTTGCCGTTGGAGTTCATCCAGCTGCGGCCGTCGATGCGCAGGCGCAGGTCGGTGTCCTCGGCCTCGATGCGGATCTCGCGGGCGGTGTTCAGCCGATCGACCATGCGCTGCTGGCGTTCTGCTGAGCTCGCGCCAGGCGGCCACGGGGTCCGGACGGTCGAGGAACAGGGCGCGGCCCACGAACGCGGCGTAGTCGTCGAGGCTCATCCCGGCGTCCTGGGCCAACGCAGGAGTCGGCCAGATCGTGCCGCACCAGCGCTTGGACATCCTGACCTCGTGGACCGGATTGCGGGCGCGGGCCGCGCGGGCGATGCGTGCGGGGTCGATGCCGGCCAGGGCGCGGGTGTTCTCCGGGGCCTGGATGTTCAGGCATGCGTCGATCCGCTCCATCTCGGCCAGGTCCTGGGGGACGAACTCGTCGAGGAGCTCGTCGGGCGCGTGCTTGTAGAAGTCCTCGGCGATCCCCGGCAGGCCGATGCGAATGCCGGGCGGCCAGGCGCGGCGCGTGATCACGGCGCGGTGCAACGCGCGGACGAGCGGCGCGGCGAGCGGGGTGGCGAACACCAGGACGTAGTTGCGCTCGCGCACCTCGAGGCACCAGTCGCAGATCAGGTTGGCGAAGGCGTCGGGGTCGATCACGGGGCCTGGAGCTCCGGGAAGTGCTCGGCGGCGTGCTCGCGCAGCGTGTCGCGTACGAAGCGGCGCTCGTCGTTCGAGGCCATGCGGTAGCGGCCGAGGAGCTCCTTCTGGCGGGTGATCTCCAGGCCCGAGATGGTCCAGGCCACGGCCAGGCGCTCGAACAGGAGCTCGGTGGCGCGCTGCCAGGCATCCTCGCGGTCGAGGCCGCCGGCCAGGATGTCGCCGTACTCGCGCCGGGCGCCCGGGGTGAGCGAGCCGCGCAGGGTGAGCACGTTGCCCTCAGGGTCGCGGTACTCCGAGGTCGGGGCGGTGAGCTTCTCGGGCTTGTCGCGCTTGCGGCTCTTCTTGGCCATCAGGCGGTGGCCGCCCGTTCGAGCTGGGCGCGGACGTCTCCGGTGACCGGATCGGCGTGGCCGGCCCACACGGTCAGCGGATCGAGCGCGGCCAGCTTGGCGATCGAGGCAAGCGCCTGCTCGGTGTCCTGGTTGAAGGCCGGGTGGGGGACGTGCGCCGGCTCGCGCCGCGCGCTCTGCGGGTCGAGCGTGTAGATCGTGTCCGAGACGAGCGCGAGGCGATCGGACGCGCGGAACAGTCCGATCAGCCCGGGGGCGTGGCCGGGCAGGTGGACGACCTCGAAGCCCGCAACGTTGTCGCCTTCGTCTACGGTGCCCGCGATCTCGACCGGGCCGCCGTCCCAGGTGGCGATCAGCCGCCAGAGCACGCTTGCGGCCCCGGGCGTCGAGCTTGGAGCGGTCCCAGTACTCGCGGTAGGTCTCGGGCGACTCGGCGGCCTGGCGGTCGGCCGGGTGGCAGTAGACCGGCGCGTTCAGGCCGGGCGCGGCGCCGCGGTGGTCGGCGTCGGCGTGCCCGAGGACGACTCGCTTGATCCCGCCCAGGCGCGCAGCGGCGGAGGCCACCGGCGCGGTCATGTCCGAGATGCCGGCATCGAACACCGTCACCCGGCCCTCGTCCTCGATCAGATAGACGTTCATCACCTTGGGGACGCCGCCGCGGACGAGCCACACACCCTCGGCGATCCGCTCGGCTCCCGAGCCGTGGATCCAGGACAGCGCCTTCGTGCGCACGTTGGCCAGCTGGGTCAGGCGGGTCTCGGCACGGGAGCCAGCCGGCGGAAGCACGCCGAGTTGGCGGGCCACGTCGCCGCTGTCGAGGAACGCCTCGAGGCGCTCGAGCTTGCCCTCGGCGTTGACGGTGAGGATGTCGCAGCCCTCCATCTCCAGATGCGCGCCGTTGGGAACGAAGCCCTGGAAGGTTCCCGGGACCGGCGAATGTGCCGGTCGCCCGCCACTGCACCGCGACCCGGCCGCTGTCGCCCGTACCACCGACGACGTCGAGGACCTCCCAGCTCAGGTCGGGGAAGGCGCCGTTCAGCTCCTCCTGGAGGTCGCGCACGCCGTCGGGCGCGCTGAGCTCTCGCTGGCCAACGAGGCGCTCGACGCCGCCGGCGGCCCACATGGCGAGCACGGTGTCCAGGTCGCGGGCGGCGACCGCCTCGAAATAGCGCCTGGCGACGTCTGCGCTGGACATCCGAGCGCCGGAGTGTACGCGGGGAATATCGTGCCGGGGCATGCCGCGCAGACGCGAGCTCGGGCGTGGAGAGCGGGTTATCGCCGGGCTGTGGCGCCTGCGCCTGCCGCTGCCGTTCCCGGGCGTGCCGCACTGCAACGCGTGGGCGATCGCGCACGGGGACGGGGTCGTGCTGGTCGACACCGGAATGCACGAGCCTGGGTCGATGGCCGACCTCGAGCGGGCGTTCGATCAGGTGGGGCTGTCGCTCGATCAGGTACGGCTCGTGGTCTGCACGCACGCCCACTCCGATCACTGGGGACAGGCGGCGACGATCTGCGACCGGACGGGATGCGAAATGTGGATGCACCCCAACCACGAGCACGGGTTCGCTCACGTGACCGACCCGGACTCGGTGCTCGCCCGGCGGCTCGAGGTAGGGCGCCAGAGCGGCGTGCCCGAG
Source organism: uncultured Solirubrobacterales bacterium (assembly GCA_963764545.1). Classification (GTDB taxonomy): domain Bacteria; phylum Actinomycetota; class Thermoleophilia; order Solirubrobacterales; family Solirubrobacteraceae; genus Palsa-465. Next base: position 746,332 of record CAVXSX010000001.1, read on the forward strand.
TCGGCGCTCGAGCGCTACGCCGAGCACGCCCGCGAGAGCCCGTCGGGGATCGCGCGGGTGATCGAGCCCGACCGCGAGCTCGTGGCCGGCGTCACGGTCGATTCGGACCTGGGCGCAGTGGCGGGTGTACGAGACGCCGGGACACGCGCCCTCGCACGTCTGCCTGTTCCAGGCCGAGCGGCGGCTGCTGATCTCGGGCGACCACGTGCTGGGTCGCATCTCGCTGTACTTCGACTACGGCTGGAGCCCGGACCCGGTCGGCGAGTTCCTGGCGTCCCTGGACGTGGTCGACGAGCTCGACGCCCGGCTGGCGCTGTCGGGCCACGGCAAGCCGTTCCTCGACGTCCACGGCCACATCGAGGGAAATCGCGAGCTGGTCGCCTCACGTCTGGAGGCCGCGCTGGCGGCGCTGCGCGGATGGCCCGCGGACCGCGCTCGAGATCACGCCGGCCGTGCACGGCGAGCCCCTGACCGAGACCAACGCCGGCTGGTGGCTGCCCGAGACGCTCTGCTACCTGACCCATCTGGAGCGGGAGGGCCGGGTCGTCCACCAGCGGGACGGGGACGTGGAGCGCTGGGCGCCACGGTCCGATGAAGGGCCTGCGAATCGGCGGGAAACCTTGACACGATCTTGTCAAGGTTGGTAGAGTGCCCGCACCATGCGAATCGATCAGATCCTGGCCAGGGGGGACGAGCCGGTCTTCTCGTTCGAGTTCTTCCCGCCCAAGACCGAGGAAGGGGCGCAGAAGCTCCGGGAGACGCTCGGCACCCTGCGCGAGCTCGAGCCGGACTTCGTGTCGGTTACCTACGGCGCGGGCGGCTCGACCCGCGGCCTCACGCTCGAGCTCACCAAGTGGATCAAGCAGGACCTGGGCATCGAGGCGATGGCCCATCTGAGCTGCGTCGGCGCCAGCCGCGACGAGCTGTGCGTGATCCTGGACAGCCTGGTCGACGCCGGGATCGAGAACGTGCTGGCCCTGCGCGGCGACCCGCCGCAGGGTGACACCGGTTGGCAGCCGCATCCGGGTGGCCTGCGCTACTCGAGCGAGCTGGCCGCGCTCATCTCCGAGCGCTACCCGGTGTGCGTGGGCGCCGCGGCCTTCCCGGAGGTCCACCCCGAGGCGGTGGACATGGCGAGCGACCTGCGCTTCCTCAAGCAGAAGGTGGACAACGGGGTCTCGTTCCTGATCACCCAGCTGTTCTTCGACAACGAGGCGTACTTCCGCTTCGTCGAGGAGGCGCGCGCGGTCGGGATCGACGTCCCGATCATCCCGGGGATCATGCCGATCACCGACGTGGGCCAGATCAAGCGGTTCACCGACATGTGCGGGGCCTGCATCCCGCGAGTCGCTGCTCGATCAGCTCGAGTCGCGGGCGCACTGCCCCGATGCGGTGCTCGAGCTGGGCGTGTCGTACGCGACCTTGCAGTGCGCGGAGCTCTTGGCGCGTGGCGCTCCCGGCATCCACTTCTACACGCTGAACCGCTCGCCGGCTACGCGGGCCATCCTGGCCGCGCTGCGGCTGCTGCGGCCGTGGGTGCGCCGCGAGGTGGTCAGGACGGCGGAATGATCTGCGTGACGCGGGCCACCTGCGGCTGGCCGGCGATCTCGTAGCGGATGTCGATCTCGTCGTTTCGCTTGTAGGTGCCGATCCCCCAGAAGCCGAGGAACCAGGCCCACGGCCCGAGTCGCTGGCGGACGACCTCGCGCTCGAACAGCAGCTCGCCCTCGGAGATCCGGTAGTCCACGCCGAGCTCCTGCGGCACGCCGTTGACGTAGACCTGGAAGGGCGATCTCACGCCCGTGGGGAGCTTGGCGCGCCAGTACGGCATCGGTCTTAGTGCTCTGCGCGAGGTCGGTCGCGATCAGGGACATGATGACCATGTCGACGCCTCTTCCGCGCTTTCGTTGATGCTCGCGCAGAACGCCCTCGCGCACGAATCCGGCGGCCCCGGCGGCGTGGAGCACCGCGAGGTTCTCGGGCTCGGCCAGGATCTCCAGGCGGATCAGGCCGCAGTCGGTGAGCAGCCACTGCCCGGCGAGCCGCAGAGCGCTCCGTTCCCAGCCCACGGCCGCGCACCTGCGGCGCCAGCCAGATCGTCAGCTCCGCCGCGACGGTGGTCCCAGTCGACGTCGCGACCGCGGATCTGCCCGCGGCAGGTGTCGGAGCTGCGGCTCGAGCACGGTCAGCGTCACGCCCTCGCCGGCCGCCCGCAGGGCCGCCTCGCGCTCGGCCCGGCTGCCCAGCTCGGCCCCGGTCGGCGGGCGATCCTCGCCGCTCGAGACGTGCAGCCGCGGATCGTCCTGGTAGGCGATGAGGATCTCCGGGATGTCGCGCTCCTTGTAGTCGCGGAGCACGACGCGGCCGTCGGTCAGCGGATCGGCGAGTTGAGGGAACGAGCTCACGTCGGACGCGGACCGTACCCTGTCGCGCCGTGGATGAGGTCGTCTATCAGGTGCGCCGCTCCGATCGCGCCCGCCGGGTGCGGGTGACGGTCGATGCCGTGCGCGGCGTCGAGGTGGTGCTGCCGCGCCGGGCGCCCGAGCGCGAGGCGGCGGCCGCAATCCGCGAGCTGCGTCCGTGGATCGAGCGGCGCGTGGCCGAGCTGGCCGGGGCGCGAGCCGCGGTGGCCGCGCGGGGCGACACCGTGCCGTATCTCGGGACAGACGCTGGACGCTGGTGAGCGACTCTCCGCGCCGCACGCGCGTGACCCGCCGCGGGGACATCCTGCTCGTACCGGCCGGCAGCCGAGCGCATGCCGGCGCTCGAGCGCTGGTACCGGCGCGCGGCGCGGGCCGAGATCGCGCCCCGGCTCGATCGCGCCTGCGCGCTGGCCGGCACGTCGTATTCGCGGCTGACGATCCGGGGGCAGCGGACGCGCTGGGCGAGCTGCTCACGCAGCGGCGCGATGAGCTTCAACTGGCGGCTGCTGCTGGCGCCCGAAGCGGTCCTCGACTACGTCGTCTGGCACGAGGTCTGCCACCTGGAGGTGATGGATCACTCCCGGCGCTTCTGGCGGCTGGTGGCCAGCCGCAGCCCGGACTATCGCGAGCACATACGCTGGCTGCGGGTGAACGGCGCGACGCTGGTGCTGTAGCGTCCGCCTCCCGGGTGGAGATGGTGCTCAGGTGTTCAGGGCAAGAAAAAGCCGGGCCGAGGACCCCGCGCAGACGCGGGGTCTGCTCCCCCTTTGGCGGAGTCGGGCTCGGCCCGGCGCACCCCTCGCGCCTGCCTGCCGGTCTGCGCCTGCGCGAGGGGCGATGTAGCCGCCGGTCCTCGAAAGGGCTTGCGTGCCGCTACATTGTTAGGTAACCTACCAAGCAGCACCAACGACTGTCAAGTTGGTAGCGCGGCACTGGTGCCATGGCTGACCAGCGCTGGCGCTACGCTGCTCTAGCTTTTCGCACCCGTCATGACCGGCCCAAGCACAAAGCCCTTCGGAGAGTCGCTGCGAGCGCTGATGGACGCGCGCTCGCTCACCTACCGCGGACTGGCCGAGGCGACCCGGCGACTCGACGGCAAGGGCATCACCCACGCCCACATCAACATGCTGGCCAACGGGCACGACAAGCCGTCGATGCGCGCGATGGAGCTGATCGCGGCGGCGTGCGAGGTCGACGCGGACTACTTCGCCGAGTACCGACTGGCGGCTGCCATGCGCGAACTGGATCCGGCTGAAGTCGGACTCGAGCAGGCGCTCGAGAACCTCAACGCTCGGCTCGGTGCGCGCCGACAATCCGCCGCCAAAGCACGGCCATCGCAACGGCCGCAAGCGCAACCTCGTCCCACGGGCTAGTGGTCAGCGGGTCGTACGGCGAGATCGCCACGACGAACGCCACCGCCCACACGCACCAGGCCATCTGCACGCCGCGCCGCGTCACCTCGGGATAGCGCCAGAGCGTGCTGCGCGAGCCGGTCGGTGAAGTAGCCGAGCTCGTCCCGATCTCCGAGCAGCTTGGCCGCGGCCGACAGGGAGGCCAGTGCAAGCACGAAGGCGAGGTAGCCAAACGGGCGCGCGATAGTGCGCACGACGGCTAAGGCTCCTCTCGTCATCGCGGAATAAACGATATCTCAGGCCCAGATTCGCGCCTGGGTCGATTACTCGTTGGCCGGGCGCTCGCTGCGGACCGCCCGCGCGAGCGCGGCGAGGACGTCCTCGCCACCCGCCGGCGCGATCAGCCGCCGGCGCACACGCCCCATGTAGGCCTCCGACCCGCCGTCGCCGCGGATATCGACGCCGGCGTGGACCGACGCCAGGCGGCGCTCCGGGCCGGCGAGCTCGAGCCTGGCGGTGACCTGTTCCTCCGGTCCGTAGCGGCGCAGCCGGGTGCTCGCCGGTTGCCGCGCCGCGGCGTCAGCCAGCTCCCGGGCGCGCGCGGCGAGCGCCGCCAGCGCCGGCTTAAGCGCGTCGAAGCGCAATCGCTCGACGCGCCCTCCGGCTCGGATCGTGAGGGTCCAGGTGGCCGCTACCGCTGGTCCATCGGGACGTAGTCACGCCCGCGCGCGCCGGTGTAGATCTGGCGCGGCCGGGCGATCTTCTGCTCCTTGTCGTCGATCATCTCCAGCCACTGGGCGATCCAGCCGCTGGTGCGCCCGATCGCGAACAGCACCGGGAACATCTCCATCGGCATCCCGAGCGCCTCGTAGATGAGGCCCGAGTAGAAGTCGACGTTCGGGTAGAGCTTGCGCTCGATGAAGTACTCGTCCTCGAGCGCGATCTTCTCGAGCTCGAGCGCGATGTCGAGCAGCGGGTTGGTGCCGGTGACCTCGAGCACCTCGTCGACCGCCTTCTTGATGATCTTGGCCCGCGGGTCGTAGTTCTTGTAGACCCGGTGGCCGAAGCCCATCAGTCGCTCATCGCCGTCCTTGACCCCCTTGATGAAGTCGGGGATGTTGTCCTTGCTCTCGATCCGGCGGAGCATCCGCAGGGCGGCCTCGTTGGCGCCGCCGTGGAGCGGTCCGTACAGGGCGGCCACGCCGGCGGCCACCGCCGAGTAGGGATCGACCTGGCTCGAGCCCGACGCTGCGCACGGCGCTGGTCGAGCAGTTCTGCTCGTGGTCGGCGTGGAGGATGAACAGGACGTCGAGAGCGTGCTCGAGCCGCGGATCGGGCTCGTAGCGGAGCTCGGTCATCTTGTAGATCATCGAGAGGAAGTTGCCCGGGTAGGACAGCTCGTTGTCCGGATAGACGTACGGCTTGCCCTGGTTGTGGCGGAACGCGAACGCGGCCAGCGTGGGCATCTTGGCCAGCAGCCGGATGACCTGGATGTAGCGCGTGTCCGGGATCCTTGATCTGGCTCGCCTCGGGATAGAACGTCGAGAGCGCGCCGACCGACGCCAGCAGCATCCCCATCGGATGCGCGTCGTAGCGGAAGCCCTGCATGAACTCCTTGACGTTCTCGTGCACGAACGTGTGGATCGTGATCTGGTGCGTCCACTCGTCGAGCTCCTTCTGGCTGGGCAGCTCACCGTGGATCAGCAGGTAGGCGACCTCGAGGTAGCTCGAGCGCTCGGCCAGCTGCTCGATCGGATAGCCCCGGTACTCGAGGATGCCGTTCTCGCCGTCGATGAACGTGATCGCCGAGCGGCACGACGCCGTGGCCATGTAGGCCGGGTCGTAGGCCATCAGGCCGAAGTCGTCCTCCTCGACCTTGATGTTGCGAAGCTCGGTGGCACGGATCGTGCCGTCCTCGATCGGAATCTCGTACTGCTTGCCGGTCCGGTTGTCGGTGATGGTCAGGGTCTCGTTCGCCGTGGCTGCGCCGGCGCCGTCGTTCTGCTGCGTCTGTGTCGTCATGGCGCTCCTTCTCGCGCGATTGCCGGGGTCCCTCGGGCCGGGGGCATGGCCGAGGCACCACCCTTGAATTTAGTACCCCGATCGCGTTGGCGGGACGCTCGGGCGGATCGGCGTGTGACACGGGCCGGTGTCGGGACGGTCAGACGCGGCGACCGGCTACGACCGGCTCGGGCTCGCGACTACTTCGGGAAGGCGCTGGTGATGACGGCGGTGCCCATGGCGAGCACCATCAGCACGCCGGAGATCGCCATCACGCCGCGGGCGCCGCGCTCGTGGTAGGGGAAGCCCGGACGCGTGATGCCCACGCCGGCCAGGACCACCGCCCACACGACCAGCAGCCCGCCGCAGATGTAGAACGGGACCTTCGAGGGCTCGCCGGCGGCCAGGAGCAGCGTGATCACGGTCCGCGAGCCTACTCGATGGGACCGGCGTTCGCTCCGTCGGAAGCCTTGCGCGCGCGCAGCCCCTCATAGCGACTCTCGGTGGCGGCTCGCTGCCCCTGGTAATGGCTGCCGAGCTCGGGGCTGCCGTAGGGGCGCAGGGCCGGCCGGTCGAGCGCCATGAACGACAGCTGGGCGATCGGGAGGCCGGGATAGAGCTTGATCGGGATCCGGGTGAGGTTGTTCAGCTCGAGCGTCAGCGTGCCCTTCCAGCCCGGGTCGCAGAAGCCGGCGGTGGCGTGGACGATCAGCCCGAGGCGGCCGATCGACGACTTGCCCTCGATGCGAGCCACGATGTCGTCGGGAAGCTCGACCCACTCGAGCGTGCGCCCGAGGCAGAACTCGCCGGGGTGGATCACGAACGACTCCTCAGGTCCGATCGTGACTTCCTCGGTCAGGCCGGCGGGCGGCTCGCGCAGGTCGATGGCCGAGGCCCGGTGGTTGTGAAAGACGCGGAACGAGTCGCCCAGGCGCAGGTCGATGCTGGCCGGCTGGACCAGGTCGGGGTCCCACGGGTCGATCCGGATCCGCCCGGTCTGGGCCAGCTCGAGGATCGTCGCGTCGGACAGGACACCGGAGAGCGCGCTCATCGGTCCTGGAGTCTGCCAGTGCCGGCGGATCTCGGCGAGGCCGCGACCCCTCGCCGGCCCCGGCGATGCTGGCGTTCTGCCACCGAGACCACCTGACACGTGCACAACACGCCGGTGCACGCGCTCGAGCGTGGCGCGCTATGCATGCCCCACAGCGATTACGCGTCACGCTTCCGCGGCGTCCGGCCGCGTGGCGCGTTATGCAGCTGGAGGGCGGTCCCGCGCTCAGCGCTCGACGGTGCGGATCCGGCTGCGCGCGGTCCGCACGCGGCGGCGGAGGCAGCGGCGCCGGGTCGCCGTGCGGCCCGCGGCGCGGGTGGCGCGGGAACGGCTTGCGCGGATGGCGCGGGTCGCGGCGCAGGCCACCGTCGTCGTCGGAGGACGACGCCTCGTCCGGCTCCTGCTTGATCGCCCACCAGACGATGTAGATCAACCCTGCGAGGGGGATCTTCAGGGCGAGCATCAACCAGATGAGTCCCCAAGTCACTGGAGGCGATGCTACCCCTCTCGGGAGGGGATGTCACGCCCGATGTCGGCGGGGCAACACCGGGCCGTGGCGCCCCGGATCCGCTGGTGCGGCCTAGCGAACGGCTTCGGCGACGGGCCGCGCGGGCAGCGACGGCTCGACCCGCAGCCAGCGCGCCGGGCGCGCCGGCAGCCACCAGTTCCAGCGCCCGAGCAGGGAGACCACGGCCGGCACCAGCAGGGCCCGGATCACGGTGGCGTCGAGCATGATCCCGGCCGCCAGGCCGGTGGCGAACACCTTGACGTCGGTCTCGGGGCCGGAGGCCATCGAGACGAAGGCCAGGAACAGGATCAGCGCGGCGCTGGTGACCAGACGGCCGGTGCGGCCGATGCCGCGCACGACCGCGTCGTCGGTCGAGCCGGTCCGATCGAACTCCTCGCGCATGCGGGAGAGGATGAACACCTCGTAGTCCATCGAGAGGCCGAACAGGAAGGCGAACACCATCAGCGGGATCCACGCGGTGACCGAGTGGGTGGCGGCGATCCCCCACAGGAGGCTCGAGCCGTGACCGTTCTGCCACACGAGGGTGATCACGCCCCACGCGGCCGCGACGCTGATCACGTTCAGCAGCACCGCCTTGAGCGGCAGCAGGAGCGAGCGGAAGGCCCGCGCCAGCAGCAGGAAGGTGAGCACCGCGATCAGCGCGATCATGACCGGGAAGCTGCCGTAGATCGCCGAGACGAAGTCGTCGTTCTCGGGTCCGATGCCGCCGACGCGCACGCCGGCGCCGGTGGCGTGGGCGGCCGCCCGGACGGCGGAGATCGTGTCGCGCGCCCGGCCGAGGTCGAGCCGTCGGCGACCGGGAATCGCGTCGACGAGAGCCAAGCCGCCCCGCTGCCACGCCGGACTCGTCGGCGCGACCGCGCCGTGCACGCCGGGCACCGACCGTAGCGACGCCGCGACCGCGCCGAGGGATCCGCGCCGGCCGGCGTGAGGACCTCGATCGGCTGCAGCGCCCCCGCGCCGATGCCCGAGCGCTCGAGCGCCACCAGGCCGGCGTGGGCGTCGCCCTGCTTGCTCAGCGTGTCCACGTTCGCCGCACCGGGCTGGAGGTTCGTGGCGGCGAGGACCAGCGCCGCGAGCACGACCGCGGCGGCGCCCGCGGCGATCCAGCGCCGGCGCACGACGAGTCTCGCCCATGCGCGTCCACGAACGGCTGGCCTCCTCGTCGCTGCGGACATGCGGCCAGTCGAGGCGATCGCCGAACTTGGCCAGGACGATCGGCAGCAGGGTCACCGCCACGATCACGCTGATCAGCGGGATCAGCATGCCGGCGTAGCCGATCGAGCGCAGGAACGGCAGCGGCAGCACGATCATCGCCAGCAACCCGATCGCAACGGTGGTGCCGCTGAACACGACCGCGCGCCCGGCCGTCTCCATCGCACGGACCACGGCGGCCTCGCCGGCGTGACCGTGTGCGCGCTCCTCCCGCCAGCGGACCACCACCAGCAGCGAGTAGTCGATCGCCACGCCGAGGCCGATCAGGGCGACCAGGAACTCGACGATCATCGAGACGTCGGTGAAGGCGGTCACGCCCCACAGGACCAGGAACGTGGCCATGATCGAGACGATCGCCATCAGGATCGGCACGAACGCCAGCAACGAGGCGAACACGAACGCGAGCACGACGAGAGCGCCGAGGCCGCCGAGCATCGACTCGAGCAGAACACCCGGCCCGCTGGAGCCACTCGTCTGGTTCTGGAGCGCGTCCAGCCCGGTGACGTGCACCGGGGCGCCGGCGATCCGCGCGCCCGCCAGCGCGGCGGCGGCGGCTTTGGCCGCCCGGGTATTGGTGCCGAACGACTCGTTGTCGGGCGGCGGGTAGGCGATCACGAAGGTGGTCCGGCCGTCAGCCGAGACGAACGCATGGTCACGGGTCGAAGCGAACGAGGCGATCCGCGCCCCCGGGATCGCCGCATGCAGCTTGGCGGCGACGTCGTCGAGACCCGCAGTCGCCGCCGGTGAGGACGCCGACGTGCCGTCGGGGAGCGTGACCACCGCGAGCAGCGGCGCGTTGTTCCCGCCGTCCCCGGAAGATTCGCTCGATCCGCGCGTTGGTCGTGAACCCCTCGCGGCCCGGAACACTGAACTGCGTGCTGAACGACTTGGTCGAGGAGCCAACCGTGGCCACTCCGACCAGCGTGACGAGGACCCAGAACGACGCCACGATGCGCTTGTGCGCGAGAACCCAGCGCGTGATCGACCCCAACATTGCTTGCCACCTCGAAGAGTTCGTTTGTGAGACAGATGATTTGTATTACAAATGATTTCTTCTGTCAACAGTAGTGGCGATATACTTTTCTCTAGATGCCCGACGCAGCCAAGCTTCACGCCGCGCTGACCCGGAACACCGGCTTTCTGATCAGCTGGATGGGTCTGGTCGCCTCGAAGCACTTCGGCGAGCGGATCGCGCTCGATCGGACTGACCACGCGCATGTGGGGCGTGCTCAACGTCCTCGATGCCGAGGGTCCGATTTCGCAGGGCGCGCTGTGCGCCGCGGTCAACATGGACCCGAGCTCGATGGTCTCGACGATCGACCAGCTCGAGGCCCAGGAGCTGGTTGAGCGGCGGCGCCACCCGAGCGATCGCCGCGCCTACGCGCTTCACATCACCGAGCGCGGCCACGAAACGATCGCCCGGGCGCGCGAGCTTCAGCGAGAGGCTCAGAAGGAGCTGCTGGCGCCGCTCACCGAGGCGGAGAGCGCGCAGCTACGCGAGCTGCTGCTGAAACTCGCGGCCGCGAGCGGCGGGCTCACCTCGCCCCCAGCCTGAATCCGCGGCGGGACGCCGGGCGAGCGCGGCGCCGATGGCCAGGAGGGTCCAGGTGATCGGGTCCTCCAGGAAGTCGGCGTAGAGCAGCGTGTGGAACAGCAGCGCGATGAAGGCGGCGGCGATGGCCACCCGGGCCGGGTCCCGCGCGCGCGCGGTGCAGCAGCGTGACCAGGGCGGCGACCACGAACGCGACGTAGGCGAGCTCGCCGATCAGTCCCTGCTCGGCCGCGATCGTCACCGGGATCGTGTGCGAGGCCGTTGTGGTCTGGCCCGGCTCGTGATGGCGCTTGGCGTACTGCGTCTCGAACGAGCCCGAGCCATAGCCCCAGAGCGGACGGGACCCGAACAGGTCGATTCCGCCGGAGACCAGCCCCGGCCGCCCGCTCGAGGCGCCGTTCAGGCCCTGGTTGAGCCCGAACGTGGTGGGCGAGATCGCGATCGCGGCAGCGGCGACCGCCACCACCCCGACGGCCACGAACACCGCCCGCCCGACCCGCCAGCGCAGGGCCGCGAGCGCGCCCAGCCCGACCAGCAGCGCGCCCAGGCTGGAGCGCGACAGGGTGAGCACCAGCCCGCCCCACAGGATGGCCAGCACAGCAAGCGTGACGAGCTCGGTTCGCTGCCGGCGGGCATAGAGGAGCACGCGATCCGAGCAGCACCATGACCAGCGCCAGGAACCGGCCGAAGATGTTCGGGTCGAAGAACACCGAGTTGACCGTGAAGTAGGTGTGCACCTGGTTGGCCGCGATCAGCTTGGGATTGAGGAAGATCGTCTTGGTCGCGTACTCGACGAAGCCGACGAGCGCGAACAGGATGGCCAGGCCGGCGAGCAGGCCCAGGCAGTTGCGCGTCAGCTGCGGCGTCCAGTCGATCCGGCGCAGCAGGCAGAAGGCCAGCGCGAACGGGACGTAGAAGAACACCATCTGCTGTAGCGCCTTCTCGAAGTCCGTCGAGTACGCCGCCTGGACCGCGTAGAGCACCACGTAGAGGGCAAGCAGCCGCTCGAGCCAGCGCGCCGGCGTCGCCGCCACCCCGCCGGTCGATCCCGGCGTCCTGGAGGTCCTGGTCTGCGCGCGCGCCACGCAGGGAGTCGACGACGAACGCGATCGACCCGGCAGCGACCACGAAGTACAGCGGGACGAGCAGGTTCGACGTCGACCCGCCGGCCTGGATCGGGATGCGGAACGGCAGTGCGACGATCACCGCGCCGGTGAGCAGCGCCGGCCGGCGGCCGAGCACGAGCGCCACCGCCACGAGCGCGCCCAGCGCCACCACCGCGCCCACGACCGCCTCCGCCGGATGGCGGTGGATGATGCCGAGCTGTGGCGAGTTCCAGATGTCGGCCAGCAGCAGCGCCGGGGAGAGGACCAGCGCGCCGAGCATCGCCAGCGCCTGGACTCGCGCGCGGCGGGTGGAGCATGACGACCGCGACGAGGATCGCCACGGCCACCACCCCGAGCTTGGGCAGCGGTCCGCTGAGGGCGCCGTAGACGAGCACGCTGGCAATGATCCTCTACCTTGTTGCACGAATGCCCTCTAAGAGAGCTGTCACCGCCCGCGCGGCGGCCGTCGCGCTCGCCGCTGTGACCCTGGCCGGGTGCGGCGCGGTCAGGCTGCAGCCGACCACGCCGGCCGGCGCGAGCCAGCTGGCCAGCCGCGGTCGGGTCGACAGCCCCGTGACCGACGTGGACAACCACCTCGGCTGCATGCGCGCCGCCGATCTGCCCGTGCAGGTGGTGAGCCCGACCAAGGTCCAGGTCGGCGCCGCGCCGTCGGGACCGACGATCGTGTTCACCCCCACGCCCGGAGCGGCGCAGGCCGCCCAACTCGACGGCAGTGCCCAGGGCGCCATGGTCATCGGCACCGCGCTGGTCTATCCCAATCAGGGCTCCGACGGCGAGCTCGGCAGCATTTCGAGCCTGCCTCGCGCAGGGCGTGCAGGGCTAGGCTTACGCTGCGCTTCTGGAGCGGCCGAGGCCTTTCGGCGTGCCCCATTAGAATGCACCCGCGACGCCCGCGCTCGGTGCGCGGGCTTATCCACGTCCGCCGCCGCCGTGCGTAACTTGCGAGCGCAGCGGCGAGTAGATCTTCCGGTCCGATGTCCGTTCCCACTGCAGAGCTGACAGCCCCGGCGCCCCAGACCGATGTCGCGGCGCGCACCCACGCCATCGCCGGATGGGTGCGCGGTGGGCGGTTGTACCTCTGGCTCGGCGGTGCGGCGCTCGCCCTCGGCGCCCTGTCGCTGCTGATCCCCTCGACTCCGAGCTACGACCCATGGGCCTGGCTGGTGTGGGGTCGCGAGATCATCCACGTCAACCTCCAGACCACCGGCGGGCCGTCCTGGAAACCGCTCCCGATGCTGTTCACGACGCTGTTCGCGGTGTTCGGCAAGGCCCAGCCCGACCTGTGGCTGGTGGTGGCACACGCCGGCGCCGTGATGTCGGCCGCGATGGTGTTCAAGGTGGCCTGGCGGATCACCGCCGGCCTGGCGACGGGGATCTCGGGCGGGGTCTCGGCCGACCGGCGGCGAGCGCTTGGCCGGTTCGCGGTGCTCGCGCCGCTGCTGGCGGGCCTGATCGCGGCGGGCAGCCTGGTCAATTCGCTCGGGTTCATCTCCGATAACGCGCTCGGCTACTCGGAGGGCCTGGCGACCGCGCTCGCGCTGATCGCAGTCGACCGCCACATGGACGGAGCGCCCCGCCAGGCGTTCACGGTCGGCTTCTTCGCCGCGCTGGACCGTCCCGAGCTGTGGTTCTTCTGGGGCCCGTACGGGCTCTATCTGTTCTGGCGCGACCCAGGGGCGCGCCGGCTGGTGGTGGCGCTGTTCGCGCTGATCCCCGTGCTGTGGTTCCTGCCCGAGCTGTGGGGATCCGGTCACCTGCTCCGTGGAGTGACCCGGGCCCAGCACCCGCGCTCCAACAGCGCGGCGTTCACCAAGTGCCCGGTGTGCACGGTGTTCAGGAAGGAGGCCTGGCCGACGGTGCTGAACCGGGTCAAGGTTCCCGCGATCATCGCGCTGGTCGTCGCGGCCGTCGGGTTGCTGCGCACGCGCGCGGCCTGGTGGCGCCGCAGCGACGTCGATCCGGCGATCACGGCGCGGGCGTGGCTGCTCGGCATCGGCCTGTTCGGCTTCGTCTGGTGGCTGGGGATCTCGCTCGAGACCCAGGCCGGCTTCTCGGGCAACAACCGCTATCTGGTCCTCGGCACCGCGCCGGTGGCGATCGCCGGCGGCGTCGCGTGGGGCTGGTTCGCGAGCTTCCTCGCCCGGCTGATCCGAACCGGGTCCGAGCGGGCCGGCGGGCTGCGCGGGCTGGGGGCGCCCGCATTAGCGGCCCCGGCCGGCGTTGTGGTGGCGATCGCGTTGATCCTCGCGGTGCCGCCGTGGATCGGACGGAACGTCATCAGCGTGCCGCGCACCCATCACGCGCTCGTCTACCAGGCGCACCTGCGCGAGGACATGACCGCCGCGGTCGACAAGGCGGGCGGCGCGAGCGCGCTGCTGCGCTGCGGCGCGGTGATGACCGAGGGCTTCCAGGTGCCGATGGTGGCCTGGAAGCTCGGTGTCCACACGCTGCGCGTCGAGGCGCCGCCGACCAACCTGGCGGGTCCGCCGTGGCCGGCGGTGATCCTCCAGACCCGGGCCCAGTCGAACGCGACGCTGTTGCCGACACCGGCCCAGATCCTCGCCTGGGAGCGCGCGGGCGCGCATTACCGGCTGGTCGCTCATGTGCGCACGTTCCGCGTGTTCTCGACCTGCGCAGGGCGCGCGTAGCCGATGGCCACCGTCACCGCTCCGCCGGGCGGGATCCCGTCCGTCGCCGAGGTCCGGACACCCAAGCGGCTCGACCGCATCCCGACGTGGGCCTTCACGACGGCCTTCCTGGTCGTTATCACCGCGCTCTCCGCCTACCTCCGCACGCGCTACATCAGCCCGCCGGTCGGGCAGTTCTGGGAGGACGAGGCGATCACCACCGGAATCGCATCGCACTCGCTGGGCGCGATCCCCGGCATCCTGCGCCACGACGGCTCACCGCCGTTCTTCTATCTCCTGCTGCACTTCTGGATCGGCGTGTTCGGGCCCAGCGAGTCGGCCACGCACGCCCTCTCGGTGGTCATCGGGCTGCTCTGCATCCCGGCCGGGCTGTGGTCGGGCTGGAGCCTGTTCGGGCGCCGCACCGGGTTGTACATGGCTCTGCTGTGCGCGCTCAGCACGTTCCTGACCGCGTACGCGCAGGAGACCCGGATGTACGAGTTGATGGCGCTGCTCGGCCTGCTGGAGACGACCGCCTTCATCCACGCCTTCGTCTACCGGCGGCGCAGGTACCTGATCATGTTCTCGGTCTGCCAGGCGCTGATGCTCTACACGCACGCGTGGGGACTGTTCTTCGGGGCGGGCCTGATCGTCGCGCTGATCCCGATCTGGCGAGCGAGCGATGACCGCCGCGGCATCGTGCGCGATGCCGTGATGGCCTACGTCGGCGCCGGCGTCCTGTTCCTGCCCTGGGTTCCGAACTTCATCTACCAGGCGACCCATACCGGCGCGCCGTGGGCGCCGACGATCCGCTTCGGGGTTCCGGTGCTCCTCTCGCGCGACCTGCTCGGCTCCGACCGGATCACGGTCGCGCTCGTCACGGCCTGGATCCTCGGGCTGGCCCCGCTGTTCACCCGCCGGGGCCGGCGCACGCGGGACGGCACCGTCATGTGGACGCTGATCCTGCTGATCGCCGGCACGCTGATCATCGCGTGGCTGGCCTCGCAGATCACGCCGGCGTTCGTGGCGCGCTACATGGCCCCGCTCCTGCCCGCGATCCTCCTGCTGGCCGCGTGGGGAGCGGCGCGGTGCGGCGTCGTCGGCCTGGTCCTGATGCTGCTGTTCGTGGCCTTCGTCGCGCACCCCTCCTCCTACGCGCCGCGCTACAAGAGCGACATGCAGGACGTGAGCGGCGAGATCACGCCGCTGCTTCACCGCGGCGACATGGTGCTCCTCGCACAGCCGGACTCGGTGCCGCTGGCCTGGTACTACTTCTCGCCCGAGCTGCAGTACGCGAGCACGCTGGGTCGGACCAGCGACCCGACCTACATGAACTGGGTCGACGCGCTCACGCGCCTGGAGCACACACCTCCCGCGCCCACCCTGGATCCACTGGTTGCTAGCCTCAGGCCCGGACAGCAACTCCTGTACATACGGTCGCTGACCGAGGGTGCGCAGAACTGGAAGGCGCCCTGGGTGTCGCTGGTTCGCCTGCGCTCGGCGCAGTGGGGTCAGATCCTCCAGGACGACGTGAACAGCGGCGTGTTGAAGCACAGTGGCGATCGCACCACACAACTACCGGGGAGCCAGCATCCTCGCCTACAGCGCCGTGCTCTACCAGAAGGTCTCCTAAAGAACTCAGATGACCGAATCGACCCCCACCCCCAGTGCAGGCGCCGGCGGCGGCGCGGACATCACGCCCGAGCACCCGGTGCTCGCTCTCGGGGGCGGCCCGGCCGGCCTGACCGCCGGCTATCTGCTGGCCAAGCAGGGCAAGCCGGTGATCGTGCTCGAGTCCACTGACCAGGTGGGCGGCATCGCGCGCACCGATGTGCGGGAGGGCTACCGGTTCGATCTCGGCGGGCACCGATTCTTCACCAAGGCCAAGGAGGTCGATGAGCTCTGGCACGAGATCCTCGGCGACGAGTTTCTCAAGCGTCCGCGCCGGAGCCGGATCTACTGGA
Organism: uncultured Solirubrobacterales bacterium; assembly: GCA_963764545.1. Lineage (GTDB taxonomy): Bacteria > Actinomycetota > Thermoleophilia > Solirubrobacterales > Solirubrobacteraceae > Palsa-465. The sequence goes on from CAVXSX010000001.1 coordinate 762,173, forward strand.
ACCACAAGTTCCTCGAGTATCCGCTCCAGGGGATGGACGTGATCAAGAAGCTCGGGCCGGTCGACCTGACCAAGGCGCTGGCGTCCTACCTGTGGGCCGCGGTCAAGCCAAAGGGCCGCGAGGACACGTTCGAGGAGTGGGTATCCAACCGCTTCGGGCGGTGGCTGTTCAACCAGTTCTTCAAGTCCTACACCGAGAAGGTGTGGGGCGTCTCGACATCCGAGATTCGGTCCGAATGGGCGGCCCAGCGCATCAAGGGCCTGTCGTTTTTCGCCGCCGCCAAAGCCGCGTTCTTCGGCGATCGCGGTCAGCAGATCAAGTCGCTGATCTCTGAGTTCAACTACCCGCGCTACGGCCCAGGTCAGATGTGGGAGCGGATGACCGAGCAGATCCGCGCCCACGGCGGCGAGGTTCGCCTCAACGCCCCGGTGACGCGGATCCGGATGGAAGGCAACCGCGTGGTCGAGGTGGTCGCAGGGGGCGAGACGATCTCGCCCTCGCACGTGATTTCCTCGTTGCCGCTGCGCACGACCGTCGGTATCGCCGACCCCGACGCCCCCGGCAGCGTCCGGGACGCGGCCCGCGGCCTGCGCTACCGCGACTTCCTCACGGTGCTGCTGGTGATCCAGGATGAGGACCTGTTTCCTGACAACTGGATCTACATCCACGACCCGTCGGTCAAGGTCGGGCGCATTCAGAACTTCCGCTCCTGGAGCCCGTGGATGGTCCCCAACGAGACCGACGCCTCGGTCGGGATGGAGTACTTCTGCTTCGAAGGTGACGAGTTCTGGAGCATGCCCGACGACGACCTGGTGGCGATGGCGACGCGGGAGATCCAGCAGCTCGGCCTCGCCCGGGCCGAGAAGGTGAAAATGGGCTTCGTCGTACGCGTGCACAAGGCGTATCCGATGTACGACGCCGAGTACGGCGACCGGGTGGCCACGATTCGGGGATGGCTGGATGGCATCCCGAACCTGATCCAGGTGGGCCGGAACGGTCTTCATCGCTACAACAACTCCGACCACTCGATGCTGACCGCGATGCGCGCCGTCGACAACATCCTCACCGGGGCGAACCACGACATCTGGGCGGTCAACGCCGAGAGCGTCTACCACGAGGAAGACGTCGCGGACGAGCATCCCTACGCCGACGCGCCCGAGACGCCGGCGATGGAGCAGCCGCTCGCCTGAGACGGGCATCCGGTCGGCGCGTTGAGAACGATCCGGGTTGTCCTTGTCGCGCTGCTGACAGCGGGGCTCGTGCTGCCGGCGGCGGCGCTGGCGCAGGCGCAGGCGCCCAGCGGCAATCCGCTCTCGCCCGGCTTTCCACAGCCGAGCGTCTCGATCCCCACAACCACGACCACCGCCGCGCCGACGGTCAGCACGGCCACGTCGGCCGGCAGCGGCAGCGCCTTCAGCGGGGGCGGAGCGATCGCGATCGCCGTCGGCGCCATGATCGTCCTCGGCGGGATCTCGCTGTACATCTGGCGCGATGCCCGTCGCCGCGCGCCCACGCGTCCTGGGATGGCGGGGCTGCCGGGCGAGGGGCGTCGGCAGGGCTCCAAGGCGCGCCCCAAGCCGCGCAAGCTGAGCCCGGCCGAGAAGCGGCGGCGCAAGCGCGGCCGCGCTCGATAGAGCGGGTCGGAGCCGCGGGCTGGGTCCGGCGGCGGCCACGGATCACGCCGACCCTACGCGGCCTGCGCCCCGCGGATGCTCTGCCTCGCCCGAATGAGCTGGCGCTCCACGGTGCGCGTGGTGCACCCCTCGTGGAGGGCGATCTCGCTGTAGTCCAGGCCGAACGCGTGCAGCCACACGGCGCGCTGCTGGCGTTCGGGCAGCCGACGGAGCTCGGCCAGGCGCTCGCCGCGCTCGACCAGCTCCAGTGGCGTGGCCTGGTGGCTCCGGACGACGGGCATCGCCTCCTCGGCCGCTGCCTCGAGCGACAGCTCGCGCCGGTCGCGGCGCAGCAGTTTGAACGCCTCGTGCACCGCGGTCCTCACCAGCCAGCTCATCACGGTCTCGCGCCCGACCTGGTCGCGGTGGCGCAGTAGCCGGATCCAGGCGATCTGGCAGGCGTCTTCGATCAGCGCGTCCGGGGCTCGGATGTCGATCCGGACGACCTGCTCCAGCCGCCGGGCCAGCAGGCCGTACAGCTCGCCCACGTCCCCGGCGCCCGTCGCTGATGCAGGGTCGATGTCGCTATGGATCATCTTGAGTCCAATTGAGACTAAATTGATGCTAACGACTCTATCAGCATCCAATTAGTATTGCTAGGGTCTATCTAAGCTCTATTCGACTCAATTGGACTCGGAGGTACTCATGATCGATTCGATGCTCGGGGCAGTCACCGCCACGCCCGACCCGACTGGACTGCCGGGCAGCAACGTCCTTCAGCAGCTCGTCAACGGCGCCGAGGCATGGGCGCTCGCCCTGGCGCTGATCGGCGCGTTCGTCGGCGCCGCCATGTGGGCGCTCGCTTCCCATGCCCACAACCCCCACTACGCCGCACGGGGGCGGATGGCGGCGGTGATCTCGGCTGCCTCGGCGCTGGTGATCGGATCGGGTCCAGGACTCGTGAACTTCTTCCAGCATCTGGGGACGACGGCGAAATGAGCGCGGGTCCACGGCTAGGCCGGCTCACGGCGCTCTGCGTGGTCCTGGCCGCCGTCGCATCCGCTATGTCCGCCGCGCCCGCGTCCGCCGTATCCGCCTCGCCCGCCTCCGCTCTCTCCGCGGCGCCCACGCCCGCGTCCGCCGAGGCCGCGCTCCCGGCGCCGGTGTCCGAGTTCAGCGTTCCCAACGCGGCGTGCGGCGTCGCCGGTGTCCTCAACAAGCTGGTCGGGGTCGCCTGCGGGGCTCTGAGCAACGGCGGCGCGCTCATCAAGGGCGGCAAGCAGCTGATCACCGGGCATGTCGGCGGGGCGGTCAAGACCGTGCTCGGGGCAGGATCCGGGTCGGTCCCCGCCGCCGCCAGCACCGCGCTCGGGCTCGCGGCGATCGGAGCATGGGTCGTCGGAGGGGCCGGGGCCGTGCTGCACGAGGCCGCGGCGGCGCTTGGCGCCACGACCACGCCTCAGCTCGAGTCGAGTTGGTTCTCGGCCACCTACTGGCGCATGGCGGCGATCGCGGCGATGCTCACCCTGCCGTTCCTGTTCGCCGCAACGGTCCAGGCCGCGCTCCGCTCAGATGTCTCGCTGCTGGCCCGGGCGGCGCTCGGCTACCTGCCGCTGGCAATGGTCTCGATCGCGATCGCCGCGCCGCTCACCACGCTGCTGCTGGCCGCCTCGGATGAGCTCTCCGGATTGATCTCGTCCGCCGCCGGCCATGAGAGCGCCCACCTCCTCGCGTACGCCGGTGTGGTCGTCGGCGGTCTCAGCCTGGCCCTCCGGTCGCCTTTCCTCGCCTTCCTGCTTGGCCTGTTGGCGGTCGGCGCGGCGTTCACGCTCTGGATCGAACTGCTGCTGCGCGAGGCCGCCGTGTACGTGGTCGTGCTGATGCTCCCACTCGCGTTCGCGGCGATGGCCTGGCCGGCGCGTCGTGTGTGGGCGGTACGTGCGGTCGAGCTATTGGTCGCGCTGATCCTGTCGAAGTTCGTGATCGTCGCCGTGCTGTCGCTCGGGGGTGCTGCGCTCAGCGGCTCTCGGGGCCACAGCGTCGCCGGCGCGATGGCGGGCACGGTGCTGATCATGCTCGCCGTGATGTCGCCGTGGGCGCTCGTGCGGCTGGTGCCGCTCGCCGAGATCGCGTCGGGAGCGGCGGGGGCACTGCGGGGGGAGCTCCACTCCGCCTCCACGGCCGCGAAGGACAAGCCAGTCGGCCACGCCAACGCCGGTGCGGAGTGGGTCGGCGCCACCACCGCCGCCATGAGACGCGATGCCCAGTCGGTCGGTCACGTCGCCGTGTCTGAGCCCGCTGCGCGCGAGCGCCCGGCCGAGGGGCCCGATCTCTCGGCCGCCGCCGACCCACCCCCGCCCCAACCCGCAGGTTCGGGCACACCCGACGAAGCTACGCCCACGCCACGCGATCCCTCCTGGTCGGAGCGATCCGTGCTCGAGCTCGGACCAAACGCCGGCGAGACGCCGGTGTGGCCGCACCCGGAGGCCGAATGACCGGCGAGCGCCTCACCTATCGGTTCGGTCCCGTCGAGCGCCGCGGGATCCTCGGCCAGCTACGGGCTGCGCAGGTCGCCGTGGTGACGGCCGGTGCCGTGGTCGCCATCGTGGCCCTGGACCGCGAACCGTCCGCCGCCGGAGCGTTCCTCGGCGTGCTCGTGCTCGCGGCGTCGGTGGCGCTCGCCTTTGCGCCGGTGGGCCGTCGCACGGCCGAGGAGTGGGCTCCCGTCGCGGTCGCATTCACGCTGCGCCGCGCTCAGGGCCGGCACCGCTTCCGCTCCGGAACGCCCGGTTCCGGCGGCCTGGCCGACGAGCGGGAGGGAACCTGGCGCCGCCGGATCCGGCACCCCGAGCCGCATCCTCCGGCCACCGTCAAAGGTGTGCGGGTGCTCGAGGTCCCGTACCGGGATGGAGCCATCGGCGTGCTGTCCGAGTCGCGGCGCCGGCGCCTGACCGCCGTGCTGGCCTGCCGCGTGCTCGCCTTCTCGCTGCTCGACCCCGAGGCGCAGGAGCGGCGACTCGCCCGCTGGGGCCTGATCCTGTCGGGTGCGGCCGGCGGTCCCGTGCGGCGCATCCAGTGGCTCGAGCGCACCGTGCCCGCGCAGGGCGACGAACTGGCCCGATGGCTGCACGACGAGCGCGATCCGGCTGTGCCACTGAGGGGCACGCCGATGGTCGAGTCCTACCTGGAGCTGATCGGCGCCACCACCCGCGCGGCGCAGGAGCATGAGGTCCTGATCGCGCTCCAGATCGACCCGCGGCGCGCCGCCGACCGCGGCCGGGACGCCGCCGTGCGCACGCTCGTCGAGCAGACCGAGCGACTGGCCGACGGGCTCGAGTCGGCCGAGGTGTCGGTGCTCGGGGCGCTCGGTCCTCGACAGCTCTCGCGCGTGCTGAGGACCGCGTTCGATCCCTACGCCCGCGCCGAGTTGGCCGCTCTGGAGACGGCCGATCCCGCGCGCGAGGGGCTCTCGGAGGCCAACGCGTGGCCGCTGGGCGCCGAGGAGCACTGGGAGCACTACCGCAGCGACGGGTCGTTGCACGCGACGTTCTGGATCGGCGAGTGGCCGCGCGTCGAAGTCTCGCCGATGTTCATGGACGCCCTACTGGGACGCTCGAGCGTGGTCCGAACGGTGGCCGTCACCTTCGAGCCGATCGCCCCGGAGCGATCGACCCGCGAGGCCGAGGCCGCCATCACCCGCGACCAAGCCGACCGGGAGCTGCGCCACCGCTTCGGACAGGCCGAGACCGCGCGCCAGCGCCAGACTCAGGAGGCCGCCGTGCGCCGCGAGGGCGAGCTCGCCGCCGGCCATGCCGAGGTGCGGCTGGCCGGTTTCGTCACCGTGACCGGACGCGACCCCGACGACCTGCGCCGGGCCTGCGCGGAAGTGCACGAGCAAGCCGTCCGCGCTCGGCTCGAGCTTCACCGGATGTACGGGCAGCAGGCCGAGGCGTTCGCGTTCACGCTGCCGCTCTGCCGGGGACTTCGATGACCGCGCCGGGCTCGGCGTTCGTCACCTACCTGTGGCACTACGTGCTCGCCCGACTGCTCTACGACGAGCTCGTGCGGCCGCTCAGCCGAGGTCATGTCCCCCCGACAGTCGTGCTGGTCGCGATCGCCGCCGCTGTCGCGTTCGGCCTGAGGCGCAGAAGCGGACGGCGGGCATGACCCGGCGCAGCGCCGAGCGTCCCGCGCACCGGAGCACGACCCGGCACGCTCAGGCCATCTATCCCTTCGTGGCCGGCGGGGGCCTGGGCGGTCGCGGGGTGTTCATCGGACGCGACTCGAGCGGCGGCGCCTTCTGTTACGACCCCTGGGTCCTGTACGGCGACGGAACGCTCGACGACCCCAACGCGATCGTGCTCGGCAAGCTGGGGCAGGGCAAGAGCGCGCTGGTCAAGACGCTCCTGTGGCGCATGCTGCTGTTCGGCCGCCGGGCCTTCGTGCTCGACGTCAAGCGCGAATATGGCCCGCTGTGCCGCGCGGTGGGAGTAAACCCGGTGTCGCTCGAGCCCGGGGGCTCGATCCGGCTGAACCCGCTGGCATCCCGGCCCGAGGAGCACGCGCAGCTCGAGCTCCTGCGCGCGATCGGCGTGACCGCGGTGGGCGAGCCGCTGACCCAGATCGAAGCGGCCGGACTGCGCGAGGCGCTGCATGCGGTGCGGGCCAGCGGCGTGTCCGAGCCAACCCTGCCGCAGATCGCCAAGGTCCTGTTCGACCCCAGCGCGGACATGGCGCAGCGGCTGCGCACGAGCCCCGAGCGGCTCGCCCGCGACGTCCGGCGCGCGGCGCTCGCCCTCCAGGATCTGTGCGAGGGCCCGCTCAAGGGGATGTTCGACGGCCCCACCACCCCGGGCCTGGACCTCGACGCCAAGCTGCTCGTGCTCGATCTGCACGCGGTCAAGGACTCACCGGCGGTGGGAATCCTGATGGCCTGCGCGACGGCCTGGATGAGTGCGCTGCTGGCCCGGATGGCCGAGCGCCCGGGTCGCGAGCGGCTGATCAACGTGGCCGACGAGTCGTGGAAGATCGTCCAGCACACGGGCCTCGGCGAGTGGTTCCAGTCCAACTTCAAGCTCGCTCGCCAGTTCGGGGTGATGAACCTCGTCGTGCTGCACAAGCTGGCCGACCTGAGCGCGGCCGGCGACGCCGGCTCGCGCGCGGCACGCATCGCCGAGGGCCTGGTGGCCGACGCCTCGACCCGGATCGTCTACCACCAGGACGAGAGCCAGGTTCCGCTCACCGGCTCGCTGCTCGGCCTCTCGGAGAACGAGGCACGGCTGATCTCGATGCTCGGCGCCGGCCAGGCTCTGTGGCGCGTGGGCAGCCGCTCGTTCGTGGTCCAGCACTACCGCTCGCGACTGGAGACCAAGCTGACCAACACCGACACCGGCATGCAGGTGAGCGACGCCGCAGGAGCACGCCGATGAGCGCACCCCGGCATGACCCGATCTCGGACGCGGTGGTGCTGGCGGCGATCGGCGGCGTCGCCACCCTCGCCACAGCCCTGTGGCTGTGGGGCGGATTGGCCGGCGCGCTGTTCGGCTCCGGCTGGCCGCACGTCGGCGCGGGGCAGCTGCTCGGGATCGCGATCCGCCTGCCCTCGCGCTTGGCGGATCCGGCCGGCGCGTGGCCGGCGCTCGCGCGATCGCGCCTCCCGGGCGCCGGCGGTTTCTACGCTGCGCTGGCCCTGCTGGCGGGCGGCACGGCCGTCGGCGGGCTGGCCGCCGGTCGCGCCATCGTCGGGCTGCGCTCGGCCGAGGGCGCCCGGTGGGCGCGCGCGGGTGAGCTGCGCGGGCTGCGGAGCGCCCGGCGAGCGGACCGGCGCGGACGCCTGGTCCTCGGTCGGCACGGGCGCCGGATGCTCTATGCCGAGCAGCGCCACGCGCTCGTTGCCTTCGGACCACCCCAGTCGGGCAAGTCGGCCGGCATCGCGATACCCGCGCTGCTCGAGTGGAGCGGCCCCGCGGTGGCCTGCTCGATCAAGACCGACCTGCTGGCCGCGACGATCGGCCGACGGCGCGGACTCGGCGAGGCCCTCGTGTTCGACCCGTTCGGGCTGGCCCAGATGGCGACCCACACCTGGTCGCCGCTGCACGGCGCCGGCACCTGGGACGGGGCGCTCGAGGTGGCCTGGCGGCTCGCCGCGGCAGCCGAGGTCGACCGTCGCAGCCTGGAGGGCGGCGACTTCTGGGCCGTGGCGGCCGAGCAGCGGCTGGCCCCGCTGCTGTTCGCCGCGTCGGCCGGCGGCGCGGGCATGGACAGCGTGGTCCGCTGGGTGTACGGGCAGGGGGCCCGCGAGCTGGACGAGGTGCTCCTGCGGATCAGCGGCGAGGCCGACAGCGAGGCCCGCGTGGCCGACGCGTACGCCGCCTACGACGCGGTCAGGGCGTTCGAGGCCCAGGCCGATCGCACGCGCACCTCGATCGAGGCCACGGCCCAGACGTTGCTGCGGGCCTACCGCTTTCAACGCGTGATGCGCTCGGCCGCGGGCAGCGAGATCACCGCCGACCGCCTGCTCGACGGGACGGGCACGCTGTATCTGATCGGCGACGCCAAGGCGTCGAAGCTCCTGCGCCCGCTGTTCCTGGCGCTGCTGGGAGAGGTCGTCGACCGGGCCTACGAGCGGGCCACGCTGGCCGGTGGCCGCCTGGAGCGACCGCTGCTCTTGTGCCTGGACGAGGCGGGCAACGTGGCGCCGCTGCCCAGCCTGGCCGAGATCGCCTCGACCGCGCCGTCACACAACATCCAGCTGGTCACGATCTTCCACGACCTGGCCCAGGCCCGCTCGCGCTATGGACAGCAGGCCGAGACAGTGGTCAACAGCCATCGCGCCCGGATGCTGCTGCCCGGGGTGGCCGATCTCGACACGCTGCGCTACTTCGCCGGGCTGGTCGGTGAGGAGGAGGCGCGCGAGCGCACCCACACCACCGGCGCGGGCGGCACCAGCCGCTCGACCTCGCGCCGGCGCCGGCCGCTGATGGCCGCCGAGGCTCTGCGCCAGCTGCCCGATGGGCACGCCCTGCTGCTCTACGGCCGGATCGCGCCCACCCGGCTGCGCCTGCGCCTGTGGTTCGAGGACCGCCGCCTGCGGCGGCTGGCCGGTGCGTCGTGAGCCGCCCCGAGCCCGACGACTGCCCCGAGCCCGAAAGCGGGTGGGACGAGACGGTCACGCCGCGCTGGCCGCTCAGCTGCGAGGGGCTCTACCCGCGCGAGCGCTGGATGTGGTTCGAGCAGCTGTGGTCCGACGTGTGCGCGCTGCGGGTCCGCTACCGGCTGGCGCTGCGCAGCGGGTGGTGGGAGGACCAGGTCCAGGTCGAGGCGCTGGCCGCGCTGTCGGCCTGGGTCGAGCGCTACGACTCGGGCGAGTGGGATGACCCGCCCGGCAAGCTGGCCCTGCTCTATGACCTCGAGCGCCTGACCATGCTGCTGCGAAACGGCGGCGAGCCGTTTCACCCCGATCGGGACCGGCTGGCCTTTGCCCGGTATCTGATCGAGCTCGGGTGTCAGCCGCCGCCGGACCGGTAATCGGGGGATGATCTGAGTTGTCCCCCCGACCGTAAGGAGTCTGCCGGTGCCCCTGACCACGCAGCACAAGCACCCGCCTCGCCAAGCCATGCCCGAGTCCGCGGAGCGCCGCGAGGACGCGGCCCAGCTTCCGCTGCACCACCTGGGCGAGAGCGGACTGGACTCAGAGACGGCCTATGAGCTGATCTCGAGCGAGCTGCTGTTGGACGGTCAGGCGCGGCTGAACCTGGCCACCTTCGTGACCACTTACATGCCCTCGACCGCAGCGCGGCTGATGGCCGACACGGCCGACAAGAACATGATCGACAAGGACGAGTATCCGCAGACCGCGGAGATCGAGTCGCGCTGCGTGGACATCCTGTCCGCGATGTGGAACTCGCCCGACCACGAGCAGGCCACCGGCTGCTCGACCACGGGGTCGAGCGAGGCCTGCATGCTGGGCGGCCTGGCCCTGAAGTGGCGCTGGCGCGAGCGCATGCGCCAGGCTGGCAAGCCGACCGACCGCCCCAACATGGTGATGGGGATCAACGTCCAGGTGTGCTGGGAGAAGTTCTGCCGCTACTGGGACGTGGAGCCGCGCCAGGTCCCGATGGAGGGCGACCGCTTCCATCTCGGCCCCGAGGAGGCCGCCGCCCTGTGCGACGAGAACACGATCGGCGTGGTCGCCATCCTCGGCTCGACGTTCGACGGCAGCTACGAGCCGGTCAAGGAGATCGCCGCCGCGCTCGACAAGCTGGAACGGGACCGGGGCGTGTACGTGCCCATCCACGTCGACGGCGCCTCGGGTGGGTTCGTCGCGCCCGTGCTCCAGCCCGACCTCGAGTGGGACTTCCGGATCGACCGCGTGCAGTCGATCAACGCCTCGGGCCACAAGTACGGCCTGGTCTACCCCGGCGTGGGCTGGGCGATCTGGCGTAACGAGGAGGCCCTGCCGCGCGATCTGGTCTTCGACGTCAACTACCTGGGCGGGCACATGCCGACGTTCGCGCTGAACTTCTCGCGCCCCGGCAGCGAGGTGATCGCCCAGTACTACATGTTCACCACGCTCGGGCGCGAGGGCTACCGGCGCGTCATGCAGGGCGCCCACGAGGTGGCGAACTACCTGGCCGACGGGATCGCCAAGATCGGGCCTTATCGCCTGGTCTCCCACGGCGACGACCTGCCTGTGTTCGCCTTCGGGCTAGCCCCGGAGGTGGAGAACTACACGGTGTTCGACGTGTCCGATCGCCTGCGCCAGCGCGGCTGGCTGGTGCCGGCCTACACGTTCCCGAAGAATCGTGACGACCTGAGCGTGCTGCGGATCGTGGTCCGCGCGGGCATGACCCGCGAGATGGCCGACCACCTGCTCGACTACCTGCGCGAGCAGACCAAGTTCCTCGAGTCGCTCGACATGCCGCTGCCCGACCAGGAGGACGCCAAGCGCACCGCGTTTTCCCACAACTGATATGGAGAGTCGTTTGTCAAGTGGGGCGTCGCGATCTTTCTCGCTTGCGCGGGTTGGTTGAGGGGGGTGGGGTCGGCTGGGTGGGTGGCGGTCCGGCGTGCTGTGCGCGACGCGTGTCAGACTGATATACGCGGGTGTTGGGTGCCGCAGGACCATGGTTCGTCGTGGGGTGCCGCTGTCTAGTATCGGGCGTGGCCTGGCTCGGGTGGGGCCGGGGTGCTCATAGTTGTGTCGCGGGTTCCCCGCGCGTGCCGGGCCGCCACCGACCCAGCCGACGGGATGATGGATCTCGGGGGTGTGGGTTACTCGATCTGGGTGATCGCCCAGCAGAACCCGGCGAGTTCGCGGGCGGCGGCAACCGCGATCAGGGTGCGGCGCTTGGCTCGGGCTTCGAGCCGGGTCCAGGTGCGGTGCAGCCGCCGCTGCGCTGACCAGGCGATCGCGACAGCTTCGGGGGGCTGATCCTGTTGGCGGTCGCTCAACGCTCGCCCGAGCCTTGGTGCGGAGCGGTAGTGCCACGCGGCCTCGATCAACAGCCGTCGCGCGTGCGGGGATCCGGTCTTCGTGATCGATCCAAGCCGGCGTTGCTGTCCGGTCGTGGACTCGCTCGGTACCACGCCGAGGTAGCTCATTAGCTGCTCCGCGCGCGCGAAGCGCTCGAAGTCGCCGACCTCGGCGCATAGCCCGACCGCGGTCAGGGTGTCGACCCCGCGCAGACATCTGAGCCGTCCGACCTGGATCGTCCACGGGCAAGCGGGCAGAATCGCGACGATCTCGCGCTCGAGCTGCTCGCGGCGCAGCGCGAGCGCGTCGATCGCGCCCCGCGCATCCAACAGCGTCGCCTGGGCCGCCGGCCACTCCAGCGCCACGGTGTCAAGCCACTGGCGGTGACGCCCGGTCCACGCGTCGCCGTCCTCGAACCGGATGCCGTGCCGCAACAACAGCTTCGAGACGCGGTGCCGACAGCGCATGAGATCCATCCTGACTGCCTCACGCGCCCTGACCAGATCGCGTAACGCCTCCTCCTCCGGGCCCGGGACCCGGACCGCGTGCAGCTTGCCGGCCAGCAGCAGCCGGGCGAGCAGCTCGGCGTCCCGCCGGTCAGTCTTGACGCGATCCCCTGCTGCGCGTGGAATCTTCGACGGGGCGGCGACCACGCACCCCACACCCCGGCGCGCGAGCTCCCGCGCGAGCCCGTACCCGGTCGGACCAGCCTCATACGCCACCCGCACCGGCCGCGGCAGCCCGGCGCAGAACCCGACCGCCGTGTCCGTCTCCCCGCTCAAGGCAAAGAACTGCAACTCGCCCGTCTCGACATCCAGGACCGCCGCGACGATCTTCGTCGCGTGCACATCCAGACCGACGATGGTCCTAGCCTTCGTCATGGCTGGTTCCTCCAATATGCGGTTGTGGACCGCCGCGCGGGTATCAGCCGCGCGGCTGAACATCACCCCCACGATCGTGGAGGGACCGGCCCGTTTCTACAACACGGCCCGGACGACGCTCAATCCATATTGTCTAGCGCCTGAGGGGCGCCGTCTAAATAGTTAGAGGTGGGCGGCCAGGCGTCGCGCGGCCGCGCTGATCTGGCGCGGAGTGCCGGCCTCGTACACGGCCTGGAGGTCGAGCACCCGGGCGCCGAAGGAGTCGAGCTCGCGGGTGCCGACGATCGCGTGGCAGGGCACGCCGGCCTGGCGGGCGCGGGTCGAGATCTCCGAGACGAGCTTGCCGGCCAGGCTCTGTTGATCGAGCTTGCCCTCGCCGGTCACCACCGCGCGCGCCGCCCGCAGGCGCCGGTCGAACTCGACTGCGTCGAGCACGTATTGCGCGCCCGGCACCAGCTCGGCATCCAGCTCGGCCCACAGGCCGCCCGCGAGCCCCCCCGCGGCGCCGGTCATCGGCACGCCTCGGGGATCGCGCGCCATGCGCCGGGCCTGGTCGTTCAGCCGCTTGGTCAGGCGGCCGACCGCATCGGGATCGGCGCCCTTCTGGGGCCCGAACACCCGCGCCGCCTGCTCGAACGGGGTGCGCACGTCGCACAGCACCACGACACGCGCCCGGCCCACGCCGCCCGCCTCGCGAATGGCCTTCACGGCGCCGGCGCCCCCGTCGGTGGTGGCGCTCCCACCCACGCCGACATGGACCACCTCGGCGCCCGCCTGCACCGCAGCCATGATCAGCTCGCCGGTGCCGTACGTGCTGGCGGCGATCGCGTCGCGCTCGGATGGGTCAACCAGACCGAGGCCGCTGGCGGCGGCCATCTCGATCACCGCCACCCGGTCACCCAGCGCGAACGAGGCCTCGACCGGCCGCCCCAGCGGGTCGCTCACCGTGACCGTTCGCAGCTCGCCCTCGAGCGCGGGCATCAGCGCCTGAAGTGTGCCCTCGCCGCCATCGGCCACCGGGCACAGGTCGACCGGACGCCCCGCCTTCTCCAGGCCGCGTCCGATCGCGTCCGCCACCTGGGCGGCGGACAACGTCCCCTTGAAGGAGTCAGGGGCGACGAGAACGACGTCCCGGACGCCGGGAATCGCGGGCACGTCCGGCAGTATGGTGATCAGGCCGGTGCACGAGACACCTGATGACATCCGCGCCCTCCAGGACCTGCTCGATCGCAGCTACGCCGCCGCCGGGTCGCACCTGCGGAGCATCACCACGCCCGAGCGCCGGGTCGGCGCGGAGGAGCTGGTGCAGCGACTGACCGGCATGTGCCTGCTCGTGGTGGCCACGGTCACCGCGGACGGACGGCCGATCGCGGGGCCGCTCGACGGGATCTTCTACCGGGGTGCGTTTCACTTCGGCACCTCCCGCGACTCGGTCCGCTACCGGCACCTGCTCAAGCGACCACACCTGAGCGCCACGCACCTCCCGCGCGAGGAGTTCTCGGTGAACGTGCACGGTCGCGCCGTGCCCCTCGATATCGCGGCCGCCGAGAACCGCGGACTGCGCGAGACGCTGTTCGAGGTGTACGGCCCCCGCTATGGGGAGGAGGACTGGGAACGGTTCCTGGAGGGCGGAGAGGATCCGGCGAACAGCCCGGTGTACATGCGGATCGATGCCGACCGTATGTTCACGTTCCTGATGCGCGATGCCGGGTAACTCGACACTCGCGCTGCCGCCACCAGCGAGTGAGGCGTTCTCCGCACCAGAGCCGGGTGAACGTGAATTCACGCCGCCGGCGGTGGCTAGTGTGGCGTTGTTCGTCACCGAAACAGGGCGCGTCGGGATCGGGGGGATCTGAGGGGTCGGTGGCGTTCCCGTGATAGGGGCGCGGCGGACCGGCGCCAGCGGACCGCGACACCTGACCGGACGGGGCCGCCCGGCCCCATGGATGACGCGCCGCAGGCGCGGCCGCAAGGCTCAGGCCACGTCGCGCGCCACCGCCCGCCCGGCGGCGCGCCCGGAGAACAGACAGCCGCCCAGGAACGTCCCCTCGAGCGAGCGGTAGCCGTGTACGCCGCCGCCACCGAAGCCGGCCACCTCGCCGGCGGCGTACAGCCCGGGCAGCGGCTCGCCGTCGGCCTTCATCACCCGCGCGGACAGGTCGGTCTCGAGCCCGCCCAGCGTCTTGCGCGTGAGGATCCACAGGCGCACGGCGATCAGCGGCCCGGCGCCCGGGTCGAGCAGGCGGTGGGGTTTGGCCACGCGGCTCAGGCGGTCCGGGATGTACCGGCGGGCACCGCGGATCGCAGTGATCTGGAGGTCCTTGGTGTATGGGTTGGCGATCTCGCGGTCGCGCGCCTTGATCTCACGTTCGAGCTCGCCGGCGTCGATCAGTCCGTCACCGTCGCCGAGGGCGTTCATGCCCCGGACCAGCGCGCCCAGATCGTGCTCGACCACGAAGTCCGCGCCGTGGCGCTTGAACGCCTCAACCGGAGGCGGTGCGCCCTTGCTGAGCCGGCTCGCGATGACCTGCCGCACGTCGCGCCCGGTGAGGTCCGGGTTCTGCTCGGAGCCCGACAGCGCGAACTCGCGCTCGATGATCTTCTGGGTGAGCACGAACCAGCTGTAGTCATGGCCGGTCTTCATGAGGTGCTGAAGCGTGCCGAGCGTGTCGAAGCCGGGAAACAGCGGCACCGGGAGGCGCCGGCCGGTGGCGTCGAGCCACAGCGAGCTCGGCCCGGGCAGGATCCGGATGCCGTGGCGGGTCCAGATCGGATTCCAGTTCTCGATCCCCTCGGTGTAGTGCCACATGCGGTCGGGGTTGATCACGTTGCCGCCGGAGTCCTGGCAGATCTGGATCATGCGGCCGTCGACGTGGTCCGGTACGCCCGAGAGCATCCGCTTGGGGGGATCGCCGAGCGATTTCGGCCACGCCGCCCGCACGAGGTCGTGATTGCCGCCGATCCCACCCGAGGTGACGATCACGGCCGGGGCGTTCAACTCGAATTCGTCGACCGGGGTACGGGAGCTCGGCTCCCCACGAGCGGCCGGGCTCGGCTCGAGCACGGTTCCCGATACGCCGTTCAAGGCGCCCCCATTGGTGCTGAGACCATCGACCCGGTGGCGGAACTTCAGGGTGACGTTCCCGCGGGTGACACCCTCGCGGACCCGGCGGGCGAATGGCTCGATCAGGCCCGGACCGGTGCCCCAGGTGATGTGGAAGCGTGGCACCGAGTTGCCGTGCTCGGTGGCCAGGTAGCCGCCGCGCTCGGCCCACCCGGGGGTGGGAAAGAAGCGCACGCCCTGGTCATAGAGCCACTGGCGCTTCTCGCCGGCGGCGAACTCCACATACGCCTCGGCCCACTTGCGCGGCCAATGGTCCTCGGGGCGGTCGAAGCCGGCGCTCCCCAGCCAGTCCTGGAGGGCCAGCTCGGGTGAGTCCTTGACGCCCACGCGGCGCTGCTCCGGGCTGTCGACGAAGAACAGGCCACCGAAGGACCAGAAAGCCTGGCCGCCCAGCGACGCCTCGGGCTCCTGGTCGACCACGATCACGCGGCGGCCGGCATCGGCCAGCTCGGCGGCGGCGACCAGGCCGGCCAGGCCGGCGCCCACGACGATCGCGTCGGCCTCCGCGGTGCTCACAGCGACATCTGCTCCAGCTTGCAGTCCAGCGGCGCCTTGTCCTCGCGCCACCGGAGGATCTTCGTGCCATGGCGGATGCGGCCGCCGCTCGCGTGGTCGAAGGTCAC
Organism: uncultured Solirubrobacterales bacterium; assembly: GCA_963764545.1. Lineage (GTDB taxonomy): Bacteria > Actinomycetota > Thermoleophilia > Solirubrobacterales > Solirubrobacteraceae > Palsa-465. The sequence goes on from CAVXSX010000001.1 coordinate 777,889, forward strand.
CTCCACGACCAGCTCGGGGCGCAGAGAGATCCACTCGAGCTCCCGCTCGCTCTGCCAGCGGCTGGGATCGCCGTGGCCGCGGTCACCCGTTTCGTAGGGCGCCAGCTTGCCAACGAGGGACCGCTTCTCGGCCGCTTTCAGCCCGCTCGAGTGCCCGACGATGTGCAGCTTGCCGGCGTCGTCGTAGAGGCCGAGGATCAGCGAGCCGACCGTGTCGGGCTCCTTGCCGGGGCGCCAGCCGGCGACCACCGCGTCGATCGTCCGCACCCGCTTGATCTTCATCATCCCGGTCCGCTCGCCGGGCCGGTACGCCGCACTGACGTCTTTGGCCACCACACCCTCGCCGCTGCGCAGCCACGGCTCGGCCTCGCCGGGGTCGGACGTGAGGGGGGTGCAATCGATCCCGGTCGAGCACAGTCCCTCGAGACGGGCGCGGCGCTCGGAGAAGGGCCTCTCCAGCCAGGAGTCGTCGTCGACCGACAGGAGGTCGAAGGCCACGAAGTGCGCCGGCGTCTGATCGGCCAGCATGTTGATCCGCGAGGTGGCCGGGTGGATCCGGTTCTGAAGGGCGTCGAAATCCTGCCCGCCCCCGGGGTCGTCGATCACGATCTCGCCGTCGAGTACGTAGCGACCGGTCGGAAAGCGCAGCTCCGGGAAGTAGCGCCCGAGCGGCTTGCCGCTGCGGGACTGGATCATGCTCGGCTCGCCGTCGACGAACACGATCGCCCGGAAGCCGTCGTACTTGGGCTCGTAGGACCACTGCTCGCCGAGGGGCAACTCGGGCCGGGAACGGGCGAGCTGAGGCTGGATCGGCGGCTTCAGGGGCAGTGGCGACACGGGCCGCGATGCTATGCGATGCGCGGTCGATACGATCCGGTCATGACCTCCGCGCAGGGCACGGTTGCCGAACAGGAGTACCTCGAGATGCTGTTCTGGCTGTTCGAGGCCGGGCTGCCGATGACCGGCGCGAACCTGGCCCGGGCCATGCAGCTCTCAGCCCCGACCGTGCACGAGATGCTCGGCCGCCTGGAGCGCGACGGATACATCGCGCGCAACGCCGAGCGGATGATCGAGTTCACGCCGTCTGGGCGCGAGCACGCCGAGGAGATCGTCAGCCGCCACCGCATGATCGAGCGTTTCCTGACCGACGTGGTGGGCGTGCCGTGGGACGACGTGCACGAGGAGGCCGAGCAACTCGAGCATGCGATGACGCCGCGCTTCGAGGCGTATGTGCGCGCCTCGGTGGGTGACGCCAAGACCTGCCCCCACGGACATCCGATCCGGGTCGGGGAGCGGATCGACGGGGTGCCGCTGGCGGACTGCCAGCCCGGGGCCAGGGTGACGATCCTGCGGCTCGAGAACGAGGCCGAGGACCTCCTGCACTACCTCAAGGAGGCGGGTGTTGAGCCCGGCATGCAGGGCGAGGTGGCCGCCAACGACGGCGACACCGTGTCGGTCCGGGCAGAGGGCGCACTGGCCACGGTCACCGCGAGCGTGGCCGAGACGGTCTCGGTGATCGCCGATCCCTCACCGCCGCCCCGGACCGCGCTACCCGAGCAGCTCGTCCTGAGCCGGGAGCGCTGGGGGCGCTAAGGGGGAGGCGCCGGGAGCGCTCGCTGGCTCGCGAGACAACGGCGGATCTGGTCGAAGATCGCCGGGTGGTTGAGCAGGTCGAAGTGGTTTGCCCCGCCCAGGTGGTAGTAGTGCTCGATCGGGAAGCGCATGCGCTTGCCCCTGCCCTCGTGGGCCCAGGCGCTCGGCTGGAGCACGAGCAGGTCGCCGACGATGCGGCCGACCGGAGCATCCGCCTCGCGACTCAGCGTGGCGCAGATGAAGTAGTGGCGCGCCGTGGTCAGGAACGGGATCTCCTGCGAGGTGCCCTGCAGGTACTCGTCGCGGTCCCGGTCCATCCAGCACTCGTCGACCAGGTAGCCGTAGCGGAGGTCCTTGATTCCCGAGCTGCGCAGGTTGAGCGCGCGCGCGATCGGTCGGGTCTCGGGCAGGCGGGCCAGGGCGGCGCTCGCCGCATTCGCGGCTTGCTCGAGCGGCGCGCCCTGGTGCGGCGTGCCGAGCGTGAACACGTGGCGAACCTTGGCCACGCATGCGCTGTTGGCCCCGTAGTGGCAGGCGCTTCGCCCGACCAGTCCCCCCATCGAGTGGCCGATCAGGACGACCTCGTCAATCGGAACCGGCCACTGCGCGACGAGGCGCTCGAGCAGCTCGGCCAGCTCACGCCCGTTCTCGGAGATGTGGCGGCCGGTGTTGTAGCGCAGGTACACCGGCGTGTAGCCGAGCTCCAGCTCCATGCGGTGCCCGTAGGGGACGTGACGGCCGGCGCCGAGCTTCCACGCCTCGTCGGTCTCGCACAGGCCGTGCACGAACACGACGACGCGCGGCTTGGCGTTCGGGTAGGCGCTGCGCAGCCCGGCGCGGGAGATCTCGACGTCCTGGCTCCGGCGGCGGACGGTCATCCGCAGCGCCAGCGGGTTGCGCCGGCGCTCCAGCGTGTCGCCGAAGGCCCCGTTCAGGGCACTGACCATCAGACGGCCGGCGGGAGACTCCTCGATCGAGCGGGCGTCCGGAGACTGGGCACGGCTGGCGGCCTGCACCCCGGCCCGGACGACGCCGCGGGTGAGCTGGCCGGCCGTCGAGTAGACGCCGCGAGCGATCCGGTCGTGGGCCAGCCGGACCGGGAGCGCGGCCGGGCCGACGCGACTCCAGACCCGTCCGGCGATGCCGTTGTGGAATTCGTGGATTTGACGGGCTGCGCCGGCAGCGGCCTCGGAGGCCAGATCACCTAGAGCGGCGATCTCATCACGACGCATCCACGGTCTCCGCGTGTCTGACCTGGTGGTAGGCCTCGGCGAGGCGCTTGACGCCCTCCTCGATCTGAGCCGAGGTGACGCCGGAGTAGGCGATGCGCAGGCTCGAGTCCGCCCCGTCGAGCACGAAGTCCGAGCCCTTGACGAACAGTACTCCGCGCTCGGCGGCGGCCTCGAACAGCGCGCCCACGTCGGTGCCCCGCGGCATGTCGACCCACAGGAAGTAGCCGCCGCTCGGCTTGACGAATCGCGCGTCGGGCAGCTCGCTGCTCAACGCCTCGCACAGCGTCTCGGCCCGCTCGCGCAGCGCGTTTCGCACGTTCTCGATGGAGCGCTCGAGCGCCCCCGAGAGGCAGAACTGATGGACGATCGCCTGGGCCACCATGTTGGGCGAGATGTAGGTCTGGGTGGCGATCTTCACCACCCTGGCGATCACCTCGGCGGGCCCGACCAGGTAGCCGACCCGGATCCCCGGGCACACCGTCTTGGAGAACGACGAGGCGTAGACGACGGACTCGCTCTGGTCCATCGAGAGCATCGTCGGCAGCGGCGCCCCCTCGAACCGGAGCGCCACGTACGGGTCGTCCTCGAACACGGTGAATTCGTGGTTGCGGGCGAGCTCGAGCAGTCCCTCGCGCTTCTCGGCCGACAGCGTGTAGCCGGCGGGGTTCTGGAAGTTCGGGATGATGTGGGCCAGCTTGGGCCTCGCACCGGCGGCCAGCACGCGCTCCACGGCGGCCACGTCGATGCCGTCGGGCTCGAGCTCGACCATCCGCACGTCCGCGCCCCGCTGGCGCAGGGAGAGCAGCGTCCGGTCGTAGGTGGGGCGCTCGACGATCACCGAGTCGCCATCCTGCACCAGCGCGTCGAACAGGAAGGCGTCGGCCTGCATCGAGCCGTTGGTCACCACGACCTGCTCGGGCGCGACCTGGTGGCGCTCGGCGATCCACTCCCGCAGCGGCGGATAGCCGATCGCCGTGCCGTACGCGGTCATGCCGCCAGGATCTGAAGTGAACGCGCTGTCGGCGGCGGTGCGCAGGCCCTCCACGTCGACGATGTCGAGCGAAGGGGCGCCGCGGGCGAACGAGATCGGCTTGGCCACGATCTGAAGACTACGCACTGCGCCCGTCGAGGCGTACCTCGATGATCGCCCGGTCGGTTCCCTCGTAGCCACGGATGACCACTTCGCGCACCCCGGGCAGGCCCGATACCGCCTGCTCGAACTCATGCAGGGCCTCGAGATTCACGAACGGCGCCGCCGAGAGCGTCACATCCGGCGATTCGGGACGCCGGCGCAGGGGGCGCCGGGTCGCCTGGCCCTCTGTCCGCCCTACCAGCACCTGCTCGTAGCCGGCCAGGAGCTCGCGCATCGAGGCGAGCAGCCGAACCGACAGCTCGCTGATGACCTGGCTGTGAGGCTCGGGCACGACAGGCGGCGCGGTGGACGGACCGGGGCCGGGATCAGGCGCCTGTGCCCGTGGAGCGGCCGGCGGCGGCTCATCCTCGAGCGCCGGCGCCGGGTCGCGGTCGGGCGCCAGCTCCAGCTGGATGTCGTGCAGGAGCCTGTCCATCTCCACCAGGCGGGCCCCGGCTGCGCTCGGTCGTTCGCTCGACACGGCCAGCATCGCAGCCTAACGCTCCGGGCGGCGGCCGATCGCGACGAGGATCAGGCCGCGGCGCCCAGCAGCGAGACGGCCACCTCGGCCACTTCGGTGGGCGTGCGTCCGACCCGGACGCCCTTGCTCTCGAGCGCCTCGGCCTTGGCCTTGGCCGTTCCGCGCGAGCCCGAGACGATCGCGCCGGCGTGGCCCATGGTCTTCCCGGGCGGGGCGGTGAAGCCGGCGATGTAGGCGACCACCGGCTTGGTCACGTGCTCGGCGATGAAGTCGGCTGCGCGCTCCTCGGCGTCGCCGCCGATCTCGCCGCACATCACGATCAGCTCGGTGTCGGGGTCCTCCTGAAAGAGGCCGATGATGTCGATGAAGTCCGAGCCTGGCACGGGATCGCCGCCGATGCCGACGATCGAAGAGTTGCCGAAGCCGCGCTGGGCGAGGACGTTGCCGATCTGGTAGGTCAGCGTGCCCGAGCGCGAGACCACCCCGACGTTGCCCTCCTTGAAGAACGCGGCCGGGATGATCCCGACGTTGGCCTTGCCGGGCGAGAGGATGCCCGGGCAGTTGGGCCCGATCAGCCGTGCCCGGCCGTTCTTCTTGATCACGTTGAACGCCCGCAGCTCGTCGTGGGCCGGGATCCCCTCGGTGATGGCCACGATCAGCTCCGCGCCGGCATCCTCGGCCTCGAGGATCGAGTCGGCGGCGAAGCGGGGCGGGACGAAGATCATCGCGGTGTTGGCGCGGTCTCGGCCACGGCCTCGTGGAAGGTGTTGAACACGGGAATGCCGTCGACGTCCTGGCCGCCCTTGCCCGGGGTGACGCCGCCCACCACCTGCGTGCCGTAGTCGCGGTTGCGCAGCGAGTGGAAGGTGCCCTCGCGACCGGTGATCCCGGACACGACCAGCTTGGTGGAGTTGTCGACCAGGATGCTCATGCGGGCGGGGTGGGTGGGTTGATGCAAGCTCGACCACCTTCTGGGCCGCCGCGTCCATCGTCGACTCGGTGAACACGTTCGGCAGGTCGGCCTCGGCCAGCAGCTTGCGGCCCTCCACGTCGTTCGTGCCGTCCAGGCGGACCACGAACGGCACGGTCGGGTTGATCTGGTTGAAGGCCTCGATCAGCCCGCGGGCCACCTCGTCGCAGCGGGTGATCCCGCCGAAGATGTTGAACAGGACCGCCTTGACGCTGGGGTTGGAGAGGATCACCTCGACCGCGCTGGTGATCGCCTCGGCCTTGGAGCCGCCGCCGGCGTCGAGGAAGTTGGCCGGCGAACCGCCCGCCTGGGCGACCACGTCGAGCGTCGACATGACCAGCCCGGCCCCGTTGCCGAGGATCCCGATGTTGCCGTCGAGCTTGACGAAGGTCAGGTCGCGCTCCTTGGCCATCCGCTCCTGGGGGTCCTCCTGGGAGGGATCGCGCAGCTCGGCGTTGTCGGGATGGCGGAACAGGGCGTTGTCGTCGAGGGTGACCTTGGCGTCGAGCGCCTTGACGTCACGCTCCGGGGTGACGATCAGCGGGTTGACCTCGACCAGCGTGGCCTCCTCGGCCACGAACAGGTCATAGAGCTTGGTGAGCATCGCGCCGACCGGGCGGACCACATCGGGATCGACCCTGGCCTCGAAGGCCAGGCGCCGTCCATGGAACTCCTGGAAGCCGAGCAGGGGATCCACGTGCAGCCGGGCGATGGCGTCCGGATCAGAATCCGCCACCTCCTCGATGTCCATCCCGCCCTTGGTCGAGAGCATGACCAGGGGTGCCTTGGCGGAGCGGTCGAACACGACCGAGGCGTAGTACTCGGAGGCGATCTCCGACGCCCCCTCGACCCACAGCTCGTGGACGGTCAGGCCGCGGATGTCCATGCCGAGGATGGCCTGGGCGTGCTCGCGAGCCTCGCCGTGATCCTTGGCCAGCTTGATCCCGCCGGCCTTGCCGCGGCCACCGATCTGGACCTGGGCCTTGATCACACAGGGGTAGCCGATGTCGTCGGCCGCCGCGGCGGCCTCGTCGACGGTCTGGGCGTGGCGCCCAGAGGGCACCGGCACGCCGTGGCGCGCAAACACCTGCTTGCCCTGGTACTCGAGCAGATCCATCCGCGGCAGGACTCTAGTAGGTCGCGAGAGGAGCCGGTCACGTGGCCAGTGGTCGCGGGAGACCCCACTAGGGAAAGGCCTGGAAGCGCGGGAGTCTCTCGCCGTGGCATCATGGCCGCCGCATGGCTATCCCAAAAGAGATCACGTTCGTCACCTTCGACGTGTACGGAACCCTGATCGACTGGGAGACCGGCGCGTACGAGGCGTTCAAGCGGGAGGCCGATCGTGACGGGTTCACACTCGAGCGCGACGAGCTCATCCCCCTGTTCAAGGACGTCCAGAAGCAGATCCAGGCCGGCTCCTACGAGCTCTACGCCGAGGTTCTTCGGCGGACCGCGGTGCAGATCGCCAAGACCCTCGGCTGGCCGCTCGAGCCCTCGCGGGCCGGCTTCCTGCCCGACTCGGTCCAGCGCTGGGCGCCGTTCAAGGAGACCAACTCGGTGCTCCAGAAGATCGCCAAGAAGCACAAGGTGGGGCTGATCTCCAACATCGACGACAAGCTGCTCGGCCAGACCCGCCGGCACATGCCGCTCGACTTCGACCTGGTGGTCACCGCGCAGCAGGTGCGCTCCTATAAGCCCGATCCGGCCCACTTCGCCGAGTGCGAGCGGCGGATCGGCGGCAAGAAGGGCTGGGTCCACGTGGCCGAGGGCTACTACTACGACGTCGAGCCCTGCCTGAAGCGGAAGGTCCCCGTGGTGTGGGTCAACCGGGGCAAGGAAACGCTCGAGTCAAATCAGAAGAAACCGGACGCCGAGGCCAAGGACCTGCGCGAGGCGATGAAGATCCTGGGCGTTTCGTAGTTGCGGGTCCTGGCGGTCCACGCCGACCTGATCGTCTTCGTCAGCCGCTTCTGGCAGACCACGTGCACCGCCGTGCGCGCGGGCGATGAGGGGTTCGTGATCGACTCGCCGGTCTTCCCGGACGAGCTCGAGGCCCTCGACGGCGTGCTCAAGCAGGCCGGCTTCCCGGTCTCGGGGCTGCTCGCCACCCACGCCGACTGGGACCACCTGCTCGGCCGGATCGTCTTCCCGGAAGCCTCGCTCGGATGCGGGGAGACCACGGCGCAGCGACTGGCGGCCGACCCGGGGGCGGCGCAGCGCAAGCTGCGCGACTTCGACGAGGACCAGTACATCGAGGATCGGCGACCGCTGGCCCTCGGCGGCGTCCAATCGCTGCCGCTGCCCGGGCGACTGTCGCTCGGCCCCGACGAGCGCGGGCATGAACTCGAGCTGCATCCGGCCGACGGCCACACCGCCGACGGCACCGCATTCCACATCCCGTGGCTCGGCGTGCTCGTCTGCGGCGACTACCTGAGTCCGGTCGAGATCCCGTGGATCTCGCCAGGCGGCTCGGTCGGCGCCTACCTGGCCACGCTCGAACGGCTGCGTGAGCTGGCCGAGCGAGCCGAGACCGTGGTCCCCGGGCACGGCCGGCCGCTGAACCGCTCCGAGGCGATCACCCTGCTGAAGGAGGACGTGGCTTACCTCACGGCGCTGAGCGAGCGCGGGGAAGCCGCGCCGTTGCCGGCGGGCCGCCGCACCGGGGCCCAGCGCCGGATCCACGATCAGAACGTGGCTACGGCTTCCTCTACGGGTCCTGCCCGTCAGCCGAGCTGATCACGGCCAACGTGTCGCCTGAGGCGACCGACGCGCCGACGGCGATCGGCAGCTCCGCGACCACGCCGGCCTTGTGCGCGGTGATCTCGTTCTCCATCTTCATCGCCTCGATCACCGCCACCAGCGCGCCCTCCTCGACCTCGGCGCCCTGCTCGACCGCGACCTTGAGGACCGTCCCCTGGAGCGGAGAGGTCAGGGCGTCGCCACCGCCACCGCCTCCGCTGCGCGCGCGATCGCTGCGGCGGGGCGCCCGGCGGGTGGCCGCTGCCCCCTCTGGGGAGCCGGGCACGGCCGGGCCGGCGCCGTTGACCGCTCCGGCTGCCGTCGGCGGACCGATCACCTTGACCTCGAAGCGCTTGCCCGACACCTCGACCGTGTAGCTCTGCTCAACGGACTCGCCTGCCTCGCCGTCCTCGCCCTCCTCGGCCGGCTTCTCGACCGGCGGGAAGGCGAGCTGCTTCAACCATTCGCGGTCCTCGATGAGGTCACGGCAGGTCTCGGCGTCGTGCCATTGGCGGGTCTGGAGGATCGCCTCGTGAAAGGGCAGAAGCGTCTTGAGCTTCTCGATCTGGTACTCGCCGAGGGCGCGGACCATGCGCGCGGTGGCCTGCTCGCGGTCGACGTCCCACACGATCAGCTTGGCCACCATCGGGTCGTACATCGGTGAGATCTCAGAGCCCGCCTCGACGCCGGAGTCGACCCGCACCCCGGGGCCCGCCGGCTCGCGATAGCCCCCGATGAGACCCGGCGCGGGTGCGAAGTTCTTCGATGCGTCCTCGGCGTTGATCCGGCACTCGATGGCGTGCCCGCGCAGCTCGACGTCCTCCTGCTTGATGCTCAGAGGCTCGCCGGCGGCCACCCGGATGCCTTCCTTGACGATGTCGAGCCCGGTCACCATCTCGGTCACGCAGTGCTCGACCTGGACGCGCGTGTTCATCTCCAGGAAGAAGTACTCGCCCTCCTGGAGCAGGCCTTCGATCGTGCCGGCCCCGGTGTAGTTGACAGCCGCCGCCGCCTCGGTGGCGATCTTGCCGATCTTGGCGCGGAGCTCCTCGTCCACCGCGGGCGCCGGGGCCTCCTCGATCAGCTTCTGATGGCGGCGCTGCAACGAACAGTCGCGCTCGCCGAGGTGGATCACGTTGCCGTGGGTGTCGGCCAGCACCTGGACCTCGACGTGGCGCGGGTCGGGCAGGTAGCGCTCCAGGTAGACCGTGGCGTCACCGAAGAACTTCTCGCCCTCGCGCGCGGCGCCTTCGAACGCATCTTTCAGCTTGGACTCCTCCAGGGCCACGCGGAAGCCCTTGCCGCCACCGCCACCGGCCGCCTTGACCGCCACCGGATAGCCGATCGTCTCGTCGATCACCTGCTTGGCCTCGTCGATCGAGGCCACTGGCTCGGTCGTCCCGGGCACGATCGGGACCCCCGCCTTGGCCATCAGCTCGCGGGCCCGCGTCTTTGAGCCCATCGCCTCGATGGCGGAGGCCGGCGGGCCGATGAAGGTGATCCCAGCCTTCTCCAGCGCGGCGGCGAACGCGGCGTTCTCGGCCAGGAAGCCGTAGCCCGGGTGCACCGCCTCGGCTCCCGAGCGCTGCACGGCGTCGATCAGCTTGTCGATGGCCAGATAGCTCTCGGTGGCCGGCCCGGGGCCGAGCAGGAACGCCTCGTCGGCGCGCTTGACGTGGACCGCGTCGCGATCGAGCTCGGAGTACACCGCCACCGTGGCGATCCCGAGCTCCTCGCAGGCGCGCATGATGCGGACCGCGATCTCGCCGCGGTTGGCGATGAGGACCTTGGAGAACATGCGGCGCGGGACTTTAGAGCCTTGGCGATTTGTCGGCGGCGCCTGACGGCGGCGCCTAGTAGTCGTTGCTACGGTGCACCGGAGAGCGAGGTCAGTGTGAGCCCCCGGGAAGTCATTCTCGATCCGACCGGCCTGGTCGGCGCGTCGCGCGCCGCGACCCTTGCTCCGCGCGTCGGCGATCTCGCGGGCATCCGGCTCGGCCTGCTCGATAACGCCAAGGCGAACGCAGCGATCGTCCTCGAGACGCTGGCCGCCCAACTGCGCGCCCAGCATCACGTGGGCGAGGTGAGCACCTACACGAAGTCCTACTTCGGGACGCCCGTGGAGGAGGATCGCGCCCAGGAGATCGCCCAGAGCTGCGACGCTGTGATCGCCGGCGTCGGTGACTGAGGCTCCTGCTCGGCGGCCAGTTTGGCCGACGGAATCGTGCTCGAGCGGGCTGGCGTACCCACCGTGTCGGTGTGCACCGACGCGTTCGTGGTGCCCGCCCGGGCGATGGCCGACGTGATGGGGCATCCCGGTTTCCAGTTCGTGACCATCCCCCACCCGATCGCCAGCCTCAGCCCGGCCGAGATCGAGACCAACGTGCGGGCGGTCATCGGTGACGTCGTCCGGATCCTGAGCCAAGCATGACGTCGGCGCCTGAGCTTCCGGCCGTCGAGATCGACGAGGTCCGCCGGATCATGGAGGACTACTTCGAGCGCGGCTGGACCGACGGGCTGCCGGTCATGCCGGTCACCGACTCGATCCTCGCCGAGTTCCTTGCGGAGACCAGCCGACCTGCGGATGACCTGCTCCTGGCCATGCCCCACCTCAGCCGAGCGTGCACCGTGCGCCTGGCCGCGATCAACGCGGCGATGGCCGGATGCCGACCCGAGTACTTCCCGGTCGTATTGGCGGCGTGGTCGGCGCTGAAGGCCGAGGGCTACGTCACCCGGGCGATCTGGCAGAGCACCACCGGGACCGCGCCGATGCTCCTGGTCAACGGCCCGATCCGGGAGCAGATCGGCCTGAACAGCGCCAACAACGTGTTCGGTTCGGGCTTCCGGGCCAACGCCACGATCGGCCGGGCCATCCGGCTGACCGCGATCAACGCGTTCGGGCTGCGCCCGGGCGAGCTCGACCAGGCCACCCAGGGCACCCCCGCCAAGTACAGCGCGTGCATCGCCGAGAACGAGGAGCACTCACCGTGGCCGGCCTTCCACGTCGAGCACGGCTTCGAGGCGGACGTCAGCACCGTGACCGCGATGACCATCCGCTCGGTGGCTCACATCGAGGCGCGACACACCACGGTCCCCGAGCAACTGGCCCTCGACTTCGCGAACACGATCTCGCGTATCGGCGCGCTCATCCACGAGACGATCAGCGCGTGTATCGCCCTGGGCCCCGAGCATGCTGCGCTGCTGCACCGGGCCGGCTGGAGCAAGGACGACCTGCGGCGCTTCGTCTACGAGCACGCGGTCGTTTCCCGCGAGCTGCTGGTCGCGACCGGCAAGGACGCGGTCTCAGGCAAGACGCGCTGGCGGCTGTCCTCCGCGCACTCCGAAGCGGTTCCCGACAGCACCCCCGACGCCGATCAGGTCCGGGTGGTCGGCTCCGAGCAGGCGATCCAGATCGTGGTGACCGGAGCTCATAACGCCGGGGTATCGGCGGTGATCGAGACCTTCGGCCCGCGCGGCGGGCCGCCGGCGATCGCCGCGGTGGACTGCGCCCCCGCCCGCCCCTGAAGGTAGGCGCCCTGGCTGCGCAGCTCGGCCTGCACGGTGGGCACGTCGACGGCGTTCGCCGCCACGCCGGTGCGCGCGGCCACCGCCGCGGCCACCCCGGCTGCCTGCCCGGTCAGCCAGCACTGTGGAATCTCGCGCATGAACGCCTGGGTCTGGGGGTCGCACGCCATGTGGCGGCCCGGGGCCAGCAGGTTGTCGAGGTCGCGGGCCACCAGCGCCCGGTACGGCACCGAGACGTTGGCGAACTTCTGTGAGGGCGACGGCGAGACCCCGATCTCGTCCTCGAACACGGTGCCGGCGCGCCAGTCCTCGATGGTCAGCTTGTGGTGACCGACCAGCCGGCGGGTGTGCCGAACGCCGATCTGGGGCGCGGAGAGCATCAGCCATGCGTGCTCAAAGCCGGGGGCATGCCGGCGGAAGTAGTCCAGATGGGCGACCATCCGCCGGCGTGACTCCACCTCGACGCGGGTCAGGTCGGCGACGTCGACGCCGCTGTAGCCGGTCAGTCTCGGGCCGAGGAACAGGGCCACCTCGTTGCGCCACCCGACGACCGGTCGCTCGACGAAGGTGAGCTCGCCGCCCGCGGCGGCCATCAGCTCCCGATGGGCCTGGGGATCCGCGCGCTTGAAGTCCAGCCAGCGGGCGAAGTCGACCCCGGCCCACAGCCAGCCGGTGTTCAGACAATGGGCGATCCCGCTCCCGCCGGTCTTGGCGTCGGCCTCGAACTCGAGCCCGGCCCGGGCGGCCAGGTCGAGGTCGCCGGTGGCATCGATGACCACGTCGGCCAGCACGGCACACCGGCCCTCCTTGCTCTCGAAGGTCACGCCGCGCAGCCGGCGCTCGGAGTCGAGGATCGGCTCGCACACCCAGCTGTGCAGCAGCAGCTTGGCGCCGGCCTCGATCAGCATCTCGGCCGAGAGGTGCTTGAGCGGCTCGGGGTCGATCATCGGCGACCAGGTGACCGTGTCGCGGAACGCGCCCTGGCGCTCGCGCCAGTGGGCGACGGGGTCGGGCTCGGTCGATCCCCACTGCTCGCGCGGGGCGCCGGCGACCGCGGTGTCCGGAAGCCGCTCGAGTGTCTCCTGCCCGATCCCGGCGATCACCAGCCGCCCGCTCCAGTCAGTCATCCGATCGATCCAGATGACCAGCCCGCCGGTGGACAGCCCGCCGAGGTGGTTGTAGCGCTCGAGCAGCAGCACCTCGGCGCCGGCGCGACGCGCGGCCAGCGCGGCGGCGAAGCCGGCCGGACCGCCACCGACCACCAGCACCTGGGTCGCGGCGCGCACGGGTGTCTCGCGCGCCGGCTCGGTCACGGTCTGGGGCGTCCGCGGGGGGTGGGGCGTGAAGGCATCCTCCAGCGCGGCCGCCGTGGACATCGACGCCGTGCCCTGGTGGTAGCTCTCCTCCTCGACCGAGGTCACCGCGGAAAGGCTAGTCGGCCGCGAATGCCCGGCGCGCCCGGGCGGCGATCTTGTTCGCCAGCTCACGGGTCTCGTCGATGCGCTCGACGGTCGCGGCCAGCGATCGGCGGCCATGGCAGAACGACCAGCAATCGAGCATCAGCGGCCGGCCGCCGATGGCGCCTTCGAGCCGGTCCAGCTCCTCTGGCTCGAGGGTTACCCGCTTCCGGTAGCGCGAGACCACGACATCGACCAGCCGGGGGTGGCGCGCACCTGCCGCCCACAGGAGGAAGCCAAGCGACCACAGCCGGGGGCCGCGGCCGGCACCGGTCCAGTCGACGATCACCAACCGCTCGTCCGGCGTCGGGATCGCGTTGGCGGGGACGAAATCGGGATGGACGAGCGCGTGGGGCAGGTCGTCGCAGTCGTCGGCCCGTTCGACCGCCTCGCGGAGCCGGTCGAAGATAGCCAGCTGCCGGGCCGGTACCTCGGAGACGGCCTCATCGAGCAGGTCCGCGCCGGCCGCGATCTCCTCGCGCGGGCCACCGGTGAAGGACAGGTGGTGCCAGGCGCCACCGGCCCGGAGTCGCGTCCCCGGCCGCGCATGGAGCCCTCCCAGCATCGCGCCGAGCAGGGCCGCCGGCCGGCCGGGGGGCTTCAGAGGCGCAGCCGCCTCGACAAACTCGGTCACCAGCACCGTCTGCTCCTCCCAGCCGGACACCGGTTCGCCGTCCGCGCACCGCTCGGCCGGAAAGCCGGCCTCCTCCAAGGCCCGCAGGAGCTCGGCCTCGGCCGCGACGTCAGCCGCCGGTCGCTCGGCGCGAAACACACGTGCGACCCACGACGGTCCGTCGCGCCGGTCGACCCGGAACACACCGACGTCTAGTTCGAGAACCCCTGCCACCTCGATCCCGTAGCGGTCCTGAAGGTGCCGAGCGACACCTCCCCCGGGATCCGGCGATTCGCGGCTACTGGGCGCTCAGCACCATCCCAGCGGCCACGGTGTCGTTGCTGGCCTCATCGATCAGGATGAAGCTGCCGGTGGTCCGGTTGCGGGCGTAGGGATCGACGATCAGCGGCGCGCCGACGCGTAGCCGTACGCGGCCGATCTCGTTCAACGCGAGCTCCTCGGCGGACTCATGCGCCAGCGTGTTGACGTCGATCCGGTGGTCGAGCGCCTCGATCCGCGCGCGCGTGCTCCGCGTGGTGTGTTTGATCACCAGGCGGGCGCCCGGGCGCAGGGGCGTCTGACCCATCCAGCACACCATCGCCTCGAGCTCACGCGCTGCGGCCGGTGGATCCTCGGGCTCGACGAGCATGTCCCCGCGTGAGATGTCGAGATCGTCGCCCACGCGCAGCGTGACCGACATCGAGGGGAAGGCCGTGTCGATCGAGCCCTTGAAGGTGTCGATCGCGGACACACGCGTGCGCTGACCGCTGGGCAGCACGAGGACCTCGTCGCCGGGATGCAGCACGCCGCCGGCGACCGTCCCCGCGTAGCCGCGGTAGTCCGGATCCTCGGCGTGAGCTCCCGGCCGGATCACCCACTGCACCGGGAAGCGGATGTCGGTCAGGTTGCGATCGGGCGCGATCACCACGTGCTCGAGGTGATAGAGCAGCGGCGGCCCGTCGTACCACGCCATCTCCAGCGAGCGCTCGACCACGTTCTCGCCATGCAGGGCCGAGATCGGGATGAACGTAACGTCGCCGAGGTCCAGCCGGGCGGTCCAATCGGTCAGCTCCTCGACCACCTGATCGAAGGCGGCCTCGTCATAGTCGACCAGGTCCATCTTGTTCACGCACACGACCAGATGGGGAATGCGCAGCAGCGAGGCGATGTACGCGTGCCGCCGGGTCTGCTCGAGCACCCCCTTGCGCGCGTCGACCAGGATGATCGACAGGTCCGCGGTGGAGGCGCCGGTGACCATGTTGCGGGTGTACTGCTCGTGGCCCGGCGTGTCGGCGATGACGAACTTGCGCCGGGGGGTCTGGAAGTAGCGGTAGGCGACGTCGATCGTGATCCCCTGCTCGCGCTCGGCGCGCAGGCCGTCGGTCAGCAGGGCGAGGTTCACGTAGCCCTCGCCGCGCCGCTCGGAGGTGCGGATCACGTGCTCGAGCTGGTCCTCCAGGATCGCCTTGGAGTCGTGCAGCAGCCGCCCGATCAGCGTCGACTTACCGTCGTCGACCGAGCCGGCGGTGGCGAAGCGCAGCAGCTCGCTGGTGCGGGTACGCAGCGCGTGCCCGTTGGTGGCGGCTCCGGGAGTCATCAACGGCTCAGAAATAGCCCTCGCGCTTGCGATCCTCCATCGCCGCCTCGGTCACGCGGTCATCCGCGCGGGTCTCGCCGCGCTCGGTGACTCGGGTGGCGGCGATCTCGGAGACCACCTCGGGGAGGGTCGTGGCCAGCGAGCGCACCGCCCCGGTGCAGGACATGTCGCCGACCGTGCGGTAGCGCACCGACGCCTCGAACGGCGCCTCGCCTTCGATCAGCTCCACGTGTGGACTGATCGCGTACAGCATCCCGTCGCGCTCGAACACCTGGCGGGTGTGGGCGAAGTAGATCGAGGGGACCTCGAGCCGCTCCTGGGCGATGTACTGCCACACGTCGAGCTCGGTCCAGTTCGAGATCGGGAACACGCGCACGTGCTCGCCCTTGCGGATGCGCCCGTTGTAGAGCGCCCACACCTCGGGCCGCTGGCGCTTGGGCTCCCACTGGCCGAAGTCATCGCGGAAGGAGAACACGCGCTCCTTGGCCCGGGCCCGCTCCTCGTCGCGCCGGGCGCCCCCGAACGCGGCGTCGAAGCCGTGCTCGGCGATCGCGTCGAGCAGCGTCACGATCTGTAGCCGGTTGCGCGAGGCGCGCGGGCCGGTCTCTTCGACGGCGCGCCCGTTGTCGATCGACTCCTGCACGCTGGCCACGATCAGCCGCTCGCCGAGGCTCTCGATCAGCCTGTCGCGGAACTCGATCACCTCCGGGAAGTTGTGCCCGGTGTCGACGTGCATGATCGGGAACGGGAAGCGGCCCGGCCGGAACGCCTTCTCGGCCAGCCGCAGGAGCACGAGCGAGTCCTTGCCCCCGCTGAACAGCAGCACCGGCCGCTCGAATTCGGCCGCGACCTCGCGGAAGATGTGGATCGACTCGGCCTCGAGCGCCTCGAGGTGGGACAGCTCGTAATGCAGCGGGTTCAACAGGTCCTCACTCTTGTGTCTCAGCGGGGCGGGCAGAAGCTACTCGTGGATCCCGCATTCAGTCTTGTCGAGACCGGCCCAGCGCCCCTCGCGGCCCGCGCCGGGCCGTGTGCAGGGGGCGCAGCCGATCGAGGCATAGCCCTGATCGTGCAGCGGGTGATACGGCAGCTCGTTCTCGAAGATGTAGCGCCACAGGTCCTTCTCTGACCAGTCGGCCAGCGGGTTGACCTTCCAGATTCCGCGCCGGTCGTCGCGCTCGAGCTTGCCGGCGCTGGCCCGAGTGGGGCCCTGCTCACGGCGGATCCCGGTGATCCAGGCGTCGACGTCGTCGAGCGCCCGCTCGAGGGCCTCGACCTTGGCATCACCGCAGCACCGGGTCATCGTCCACGGCTCGTCCGGGCTGCGGGCGTCGATCACCTCGATGCTCACGCCGAAGCGCTCCTCAAAGCGCTTCCACGTCTGGAGCGTCTCTCCGAACAGCACGCCGGTGTCGATCATGAACACCCGGGACTCGGGCTCGATCTGGGCGAGCATGTGCAGCAGCACCGACTCCTCCTTCTGGAAGGAGCAGGCCATCTTCAGCCGCGGGTGGAAGCGCTCCACCGCGTAGGCCAGTACCTCCTCCGCGGAGACGGTCTCGAGATTTGGAATCGCGACGCTCATGGGATCAGACGGCGCATTCGCCCTCGCCGCGGATGACCTCGAACGGCGACTGCTTGGTCCAGTCGATGAAGTAGCTCATGTTCTCCAGGCTGAACTCGATCGGCATCGTGAGGTCCTTGACCTGCGACTCGAACTCCTGCGTCCCGACCCGATCGGCGAAGGCGTTGAACTCCTCGCCTTCTTGCCGCTCGGATTCGTAGAAGCGTACCCATCGCTGCACCGCCTCAGGCACCCGCTTGGCGGGCAGCCGCGCCTTGAGGCGCTGACCGTAGCGCACATCGCCGTCCTCGTAGGCACCACCGATATGCGGGATGTAGGCCGGGATGGTGTGCCCGCCGACCTTGATCGACGCACCGTAGAAGCCGATGTTCGCGATGTGGTGCTGGCCGCAGCCGTTGGGGCAGCCGCTCATCTTGATGTGAATCCGGCGACTCAGCTGATCGTCGATCTTCAGCTCGACCAGACGGTCCTGGATGGCCTGGTTCAGGCCCATCGAGCTGGTGATCCCGAGCTTGCACGAGTCGGTGCCCGGGCAGCTCACGACGTCGGTGATCTCGTCGGCGCCGGCGTCGCCCAGTCCGAGGGCGCCGAGCGCCCGCCACACGTCGTAGACCGACTCGTCGCGGACCCAGCGCAGGATCAGGTTCTGGTGGACCGTGGTCCGGGCCGCACCGCCGGTGTACTCGCGCATGATCGCCGCCAGGCCACGCAGCTGATCTGGTGTGAGATCCCCGCGCGTCACCTTGACCTCAACCGTCGAGAAGCCGTGCTGGCGCTGACGCTGGACGTTGGTCTGCACGAAGTGCGTGAACTCCCGGTTGTCGCCGTTCGGCGTGGCGAAGGTGTGCGGCTTGGCCGGTGCGCCTGCCTCTTCGTCGTGCTCGAACAGGATCCTGTCGAGGCTGAAGTCGCGGTGCTCCACCCAGTCGCCCTGGAGCTCCTCCTCGACCAGCTCGCGGAACTCGTCGATCCCGATCTTGTCGATCAGGACCTTGATCCGGGCGCGGGCTCGATTCGGGCGCAGCCAGTCGGTGCGGTCGAAGATCCGCACCACGGCCTCGGCCACCTTCAGGTAGTCGCCGTTGTCGAGCTCGACGAACTCGTAGAGGGTGGGAGCCAGGCGCGGCATGATCGAGGTGCCGCCGCCGACCAGCACCGCGGCGCCCCGGACGCCGTCCTCGTTGACTCGGGGCAGGAAGGCCAGGTCGTGGATCTTGGCGATCGTGTTGTCTCCGGCGGTCGACGCGAACGCGGTCTTGAACTTGCGCGGCATGTTCTGCGTCGTGGGGTGACGGACGAAGTAGCGCACGTACGCGCCCGCGTACGGGGTGATGTCGAACAGCTCGCCCTCGAGCGTGCCGGCACGGGGATCGCCGGTCACGTTGCGCATCGTGTTCCCGCATCCCTCGCGGCTGGACAGGCCGGCATCCCCCAGCTCGCGGATCAGCTCGGCCGCGGCGGGCAGCGGCACGTGGTGCATCTGGATGTTCTGCCGGGTCGTGATGTGGCCCTTGCGCAGCGGGACGTGCCTCTCGATCCCGTCCGCGAACGCCTCGAGCTGCTCGGGGGTAACACCACCCAGCGGCAGCTTGACCCGCACCATCTGGACGTCGGGCTGGCGCTGGCCGTACACGCCCTGCTTGAGGCGGAACTTGGTGAACGTCTCGCCGTCGAGATCGCCAGACAGGTAGCGGGTCGACTCGGTGTCGAAGTCATCGAATTCGCGCTCGAGAATCGGGATGATGTGTCCCGGCACGTTCTCGAGTACTTCCGGGTTCTCGAGCGATCCGGTGCGTGCGCTGTGCATCGGGTCTTCCTTCCGGTTCGGGGACTACAGAATGTACCAAAACCCAATCGGGGTTCAGGTAATTCCAGGTGGTGCGGGGTTTCCGGGCCAGGGAGAACGCAGCGGCCGGCGGCAAGGCTGCGAACGAGGCTGCGGCGCCCGCTGCGGAGGCGAGGCTGCGGCGCCCATCCGGCGGCGCTCGCGGTCGGGACCATCCCGCCGCGCGGGACCGCAGCGAAAAGCGCCGTGCCGCCGGAGGGGCGCGCAGCAGAAGCCGCAGCCGGCGGAGTGTGCAGCCAAAGAGAGATCCGGCGCCGCGACGGCGGGGGCAGCCGCCGCGGCAGCCGGCGCGCTCTCAGCCGGCGCCTAGTGACGGGCCGGCATCGGCTTTGGGGGCTGAGCGATGCCGACCATCGGTGGCGCAACGGCGAGCGCGAGCGCGGGCGCGTCGAGGATCGGCGACGCGCCGACAAGCAGATGTGACCTCATGCGTCGCCTGATTGGTAGCGCCAACCAGCACGACAAGAAATGACCCCCTCATGTTGCCCCCAGGCAATTGACCCCGGCGGATCGCCGGAGCGGCCCACCCACCAACTTGACTGGACGCTCGCATACGCGCCGACTCCTGTCAAGCGGCGTGCAGAAAAGGAACGCTTACGTCACAGCCACGGCGCGGGCTCGTCCGGAGCCCGGGCCACGCCCTCTCGAAGAGCGGCCCGCTGCCATGGGTTGCGGCGCGGGATCGGGGCTGCCGGCGGTGGCGTGGTCTCGCGCATGAATCGCTCGAGCGCCGCGACCACGGCGGCCGCCTCCTCCTCCGAGGCGGTGGGGGCGACGATCGTGAGCTTCGGGCGGCGGTTCACGAGGTGAGCGTATCGTGCCGATCGTGCCCGAGCTCCCCGTCCTGGACCACGACACGGTGCTCCAGGCGGTGTCGCCCACGACCGCGATCGAGCGCGTGCGCGAGGCCCTGCTGCGCTTCCACGCCGGCGACTGGGCGATGCCGGCGAAGGTCTATCTGCAGAGTCCACCGTTCGGTGACTTCCGGGCGATGCCGGCGCGGGGCGACGGGCTGGCCCTGCTCAAGTGGATCACCTCGTTCCCGGGCAACCCGGCACGAGGCCTGCCGACGGTCAACGGCGTGATCTGCCTGTCGGACGCCGAGACCGGCCAGCCGCTGATGCTGCTCGACGCCCGATCGGTCACCGCCCTGCGGACGGGCGCGGTGGCCGCTGTGGCCGCCGCGGCGCTCGCGCGCTCGGATGCCCGCACGGTGGGGATCGTCGGGTGCGGGCTGCACGGGGCCTGGGCCGCGCGTTGCATGGTGGCGGGCGGCTACGGGCCGGGGGTGTGCCACGACCCGCAGGCGGCCGCCGCCGAGACGCTGGCCGGGGAGCTCGACTGGCGCACCGGCACGGCGGCCGAGGCACTCGCGTGTGACGTGGCGTGCTGCGTGACCCCCGGCAACAGCGTCGTGGTCGATGTTGGGAGCCTGCACGCCGGACTGCATCTGAACATGCTGGGGGCCGATGGGCCGGGCAAGGCCGAGGCGTCGGTCGGGGCGGTCGCCTCGTGCGTGCTGTTCTGCGACGAGTGGGAGCAGGCCTCGCACGGCGGCGAGCTGACCGGGGCGATCGAGGCCGGCCTCCTCACGCGCTCGAACGTGACCGAACTGGGCGCGGTGCTGGCCGGCGAAGCGCCCGGGCGACCCGGTCCCGAGGCGGTCACGCTGTTCGACTCGACCGGATTGGCGATTCAGGACCTGGCGGTCGCGTCGGCCGCGTTCGCCGCGTGGAAGGAGGACCGGGTGCGCGGCCAGACAGTCCGCCTCTGAGGAGGGGTGGTCGAGAAACCGGAAAATACGGCGGGTTTCTCGACCAGGCTCGCGGTCAGAGCCGTTAGAGCGGGATGTTGCCGTGCTTGCGGCGGGGCCCGGCCTGGCGCTTGTTCTGGAGGGTCTCGAGCGCCGTGATGAGCTTGGGGCGCGTCTCGTGGGGGACGATCACGTCGTCGATGTAGCCCCGCTCGGCCGCCACGTAGGGGTTGGCGAAGTGCGCCTTGTAGTCGTTGATCAGCTTCTGCCGGCGAGTGTCGGGCGTGGGTGAGGATGAGATGTCGCGGCGGTAGATGATGTTGACCGCGCCCTCCGGTCCCATTACCGCCACCTCGGCGGTCGGCCAGGCGAAGTTGAAGTCGGCCAGCATGTGCTTGGAGGCCATGACGTCGTAGGCGCCGCCGTACGCCTTTCGAGTGATGATCGTGATCTTGGGCACGGTCGCCTCGGTGTAGGCGTAGAGCAGCTTGGCCCCGTGGCGGATGATTCCGCCCCACTCCTGGTTGGTCCCGGGCAGGAAGCCTGGGACGTCGCAGAAGGTGATGATCGGGATGTTGAAGGCGTCGCAGGTTCTGACGAACCGCGCGCCTTTGACGCTCGAGTCGATGTCCAGCACACCGGCGAGCTGTGACGGCTGGTTGCCCACGATCCCGACCGCGTAGCCGTTCAACCGGGCAAAGCCGCAGATGATGTTCCGGGCGTAGTGCTCGTGGACCTCGAAGAACTCGCCGTCGTCGACCACCATGCGCACCACCTCGCGCATGTCATAGGGCTTGTTGGAGCTGTCGGGAACGACGTGATCGAGCTCCTCGTCCATGCGCAGCGGATCGTCGGTCGGCTGGACCCGTGGCGGGGTCTCCAGGTTGTTCTGGGGCAGGAAGCTCAGCAGGTAGCGGGTGTCCTCCAGGCACTGGTCCTCGTCGTCTGAGGCGAAGTGGGCCACGCCCGACTTGGCGTTGTGCGACATCGCGCCACCCAGCGACTCGAAGTCGACTTCCTCGCCGGTGACGGTCTTGATCACGTCGGGGCCGGTGATGAACATGTGCGAGGTCTCCTTGACCATGAAGATGAAGTCGGTCATGGCCGGTGAATAGACCGCGCCGCCGGCGCAGGGGCCCATGATCAGGCTGATCTGGGGGATCACCCCGCTGCACATCACGTTGCGGACGAACACGTCGCCGTAGGCGCCCAGGGACACCACGCCCTCCTGGATGCGCGCCCCGCCCGAGTCGTTGATCCCGATCACGGGGCAGCCGATCTTGGCCGCCAGATCCATGATCTTGACCATCTTCTCGCCCATGACCTCGCCGAGCGAGCCGCCGAACACGGTGAAGTCCTGGCTGAACACGCACACCCGGCGGCCGTCGATCGTGCCGTGGCCGGTGACCACGGCGTCGCCGTAGGGCCGGTTCCTCTGCATGTCGAACTCGTGCGTGCGGTGGCGCACGAACACGTCGAGCTCCTGGAAGGAGCCGGGATCGAGCAGCTTCTCGATCCGCTCGCGGGCGGTGCACTTGCCGCGTTCGTGCTGCTTTGCCACGGCCTGCTCGGAGCCGGCGTGGATCGCGTCGTGGCGTAGTTGCTCGAGCTGGTCGAGCTTCTCGGTATAGGTTTCGGGTGCCTTGTCTCGCATGGGGGCGGCGAGTTTAGGGTTCCGAGAGAAATAAGTGCGCGGTTGAGGCGTTCGAGGAGCGAGCATGGCAAGGACGCAGCGAGGGAGCGTGCCCCTGGCACGTGACCGAGCGAGGACGCAGCCAGGCGATGCTCATTCGGGGGGCTCAACAAGCAGTTATTGATTGAGGGGCCCTCAGGTTGTCTTGCCGCTGCAAGATGCGATACAAATTCCGCCACCAGCAGGAATCGGCGCCTCGGTGCCGACGACGGACGACATAGAAGCCGAATCGCCGGACCATCCGTGGCCGGTGAACGGAGGACCCAAAGCGATCCCGATCTTGGGGGCGCGGGGGCGAATCGCCGCCACTGTGCGGCGTAGCGCAATGCGCGAGCCCGTCAGCTAACTCCGCAGGCTCACGAAGAAGGAGGAGTTGGTGGACACCGCACGTGACCTCGCCTGCCCTGCCCTGTGGCAGGAGTCGCTCGAGCGCTCGCTCGCGCGGCGCGGCCGGCCTACCCGCAGCTCGCTCGAGCTGTCGCACCTGCGCGCCGAGCGCGATCTGTCCCGGCCCGAGTTGGTGCGGGAGTCGCTCATGTACTCCCAGCTGCGCCGTTCGGCGGCCACCCGTCGTCCGTCGATGGTGGTGCCCGGGGCGGGTGGGATCTCGGCCCTCGCGCTACTCGCCGCGACCACGCTGCCCGGTCTGCTCGGGAGGCGGCCGCAGCGCAACCGGCCACCACGCCGACGCCACTGATGCGCGGCTGGCCAACGCCTCCGTGGGGTTGGCGGTCGACCCGAGCCTGAGTGCCAAGGCATCCGCGGCCACCGCGAGCGCTGCCAGCACCCCGGCCACGAGCGCGCAAAGCGCGGCGGCGTCCGAGCCCACGCATGTCGTCCTCCCCCAGACGCTCGCTCGCCCGAGCCACAAGGTGCGTGCATCGACGCCCTCGATGGCGCCTGCGCACCACATCGCCCTGGCCCACGACGCGGCCAGCCACGCCGTGAGCCGGAGCGCCGCCCATGCGCTGAGCGGAGGGGCGCCGGCCTCGCCGGAGCTCGCCGCAGCGCCTCGGGTGCCCGCGGAACCCCAGCCCATCGGGCACCCGAGCACGGGCGGCGGCGCGGTCGGAGCGGCCTCGCACATCCACACGGCGACTCACGTCCACGTGCGGACTCACACCGAGGCCACCTCCCATTCGACGGGCGCCGTCTCGCCACAGCCGACGGCCAAGCCGCATCCGGTGAGAAGCACCCACCCCGCGACCAAGCCGCATCCGGTGAGCACGACCAAGCCGGCGCCCAAGCCCACGACCACCGCGCCGCCGCCGGTAGCCCCCGGCCACTATGACAACCCCCTGGCCGACGCCAACGTGACTCCCGAGCGGATCGACCAGGGCGTCGACTACTCGGGATCCGGCACGCTGGGCGCGATCGGCAACGCCAAGGTGACCTACGTCGCCACGAGCGGAACCGGCTGGCCGGGCGCGTTCATCGAGTACCAGCTGACCGACGGTGCGGATGCCGGCCGTTACGTGTACTACGCCGAGGGCGTCACCCCCGCGTCGGGGCTGCACGTCGGCGAGGCGCTCCAGGCCGGACAGCCGGTGGCCGAGATCGCCCCCGGGTCCTCGTCCGGCATCGAGATCGGCTGGGGCTCGGGCGTCGGGACCCAGCCGGCGGCCCAGGCCGACGGGCAGTGGTCCGGCGGCGACGATTCCGAGAACTACGCCACGCCGGATGGCAAGAGCTTCTCGGCGCTGATCGCCTCACTGGGCGGGCCCCCCGGGAAGGTCGAAGGCTAGGCGCGCGAGTACGGGCGGTGATGGGCCGAGCCGAGGCTGTCGAGGGCCGCGGCCAGGGCGGCCTCGGTCTCGGACACGGGTAACTCGGGCTCGGACACGGGTAACTCGGTCTCGGACACGGGTAACTCGGTCTCGGACACGGGTAAGTCGGGCTCGGACACCGGAGGCTCCGCCGGGGCGCGCGGTTCAGGCTCGAGCTCGAGTGCGGGTTCTGGCTCGGGCTCGGGTTCGGCCGGCTCGTCGACCGGTAGCTCCGGCGGGGTGTCTGTCGTCGCCTTGCCTCCGTGCAGCCACCACGCGCGCAACCTGGCCCAGCGCCCGGGGCGCGGCGGCTCGGCGCTGAGCAGCTCGGGGGCAGTCTCCGGCTCAGGCTCGGGGGCCCGCTCCGGCTCCGGCTCAGGCTCCGGCTCCGGCTCCGGCTCCGGCTCCGGCTCAGGCTCCGGCTCCGGCTCCGCGACAGCTACCGGCTCCTCGACCGGCGGCGGCTCCGCGCGCGCCGCGTCCTGGACGCCCTCCGCCACCGCGGTCAGGATCACCTTCGTCCCCCATCCCGCAGGCTCGATCCGCACCGTGCCGCGCGCGCGCTCGCCCTCCCAGGCGACGGCGGTCTCGGGATCGAGCCGGGTGATCCGGATCTCTCCGAACCGGTCCAGGTGACGGCCCAGGGACGCAGCGTCGCTGCACTCGGCCCACAGCTCGGGCGGCGACTTGACCAATGTCCGGCTTGCCTGGCGCTCTGTCATGGGTGGTGGGTTCGCCCGCTCGAGCGGGACTCCTCTAACGTGAGACGGGATGCACGACACACCACAATTGGGCGCGACGGGACCGCGCGTCTCGGCCCTCGGCCTGGGCTGCATGGGCATGTCGGGCACCTACGGAGCGGCCGACCGTGAGGAGAGCATCGCGACCATCCACGCGGCACTGGACGCCGGCGTGACGCTCCTCGACACCGGCGACTTCTACGGCATGGGTCACAACGAGATGTTGCTCGGCGACGCCCTGGCCGGGATCGACCGGGATCGGGTCTTGATCAGCGTGAAGTTCGGGGCCCAGCGCGGGCCGGATGGGAGCTGGCTGGGCTATGACGCCAGCCCGGCCGCGGTCAAGACCGCCACGGCCTATTCGCTGCAGCGGCTGCGCACCGACCACATCGACATCTACCGGCCGGCGCGGCTCGACCCCGACGTCCCGATCGAGGAGACCGTGGGCGCGATCGCCGAACTGGTGCAGGCCGGCTACGTGCGCCACATCGGCCTGTCCGAGGTCGGCGCCGAGACCATCCGCCGGGCCGCAGCGGTGCACCCCATCTGCGACGGGCAGATCGAGTACTCGCTGATCTCGCGGGGAATCGAGGACTCGATCCTGCCCGCCTGCCGCGAGCTGGGGGTCGCAGTCACGGCCTACGGGGTGCTCTCGCGCGGGCTGATCAGCGGCCACTATCGCGCCGACGCCCAGCCCCAGGGTGGCGACATCCGCGGCCGCATGCCACGTTTTCAGGGAGACAACCTCCGGCACAACCTCGCGCTCGTCGACGCGCTGCGGGCGCTGGCCGCGGACAAGCAGGCCACCGTTGTCCAGGTCGCCTTCGCCTGGGTGCTCTCGCGCGGGAAGGACATCGTGCCGCTGATCGGCGCCCGTCGCCGCGATCAGCTGACCGAGGCGCTCGGCGCGCTGGCGCTCGAGCTGAGCGTCGAGGACCTCGAGCGGATCGAGCAGGCGATTCCGCCCGGGGCGGCGGCCGGCGAGCGTTACGGACCGCCCCAGATGGCCCAGCTCGACTCAGAGCACTAGCCGAGCACGAACAGCACGAGCGAGAGCCTCCAGGGCTCGCCGCCCGGCCGCAGCCACGTGCTCCTGGTTCCTCGCGCCCTCAGCGTCCCTTCGAGACGAACAGCTCGACCTTGTTACCCGCGCGCACGCGCCTGCCGGCCGGCGGGCTCGTGCTGATCACCCGGCCCGATCCCACCTTGCGGCTCTTCACGCGCTTGATCTTGCCCACGCGGCAGCCGGCCCTCCGCAGCGCCTTCTCGGCCTTCGCCAGCTTCATGCCCTTTAGGCGCGGCACCCTGCAGGTGGCCGAGGGCACGGACTCGATCGTCGTCGTCGCCGGCGGCTGGTAGACGACAGTCACCTGGGCCTGGACGCTCGCGCCGGCACCATCGGAGGCCACCGCCGTGATCGTGTTCGACCCGGGATTCAGGGGAACTTGGGCGCTCCACGCCCCCGCGCTGTCGACCGGCACGGCCTGTCCCGCGACCACCAGCGACTTGATCCCGGAGCCGGCGCCGGCCGTACCGGCCAGCGTGACCGACGGCGTCGAGACGGTGCTCCCGCCACCCGGTGAGGTGATCGCCACTGCCGGGGGCTGGAGGCGATCCTGGGCGAGCATCGCCAGCCCGCTGGCGTCGGCCACCGAGTAGCCGACCGAATAGATGTAGCTCAGGCTGGTGCTCCCGCCGGCCGGCACGGTCAGAAGCTGGTGCTCCTCGAGCTCGTTGTTCGAGGCGAAGCGCAGCCCGGAGGGCGGCCGGCTGAACGTGATCGCGCCGGCGCCTGCGCTCGGGTCGCCGTCGACCGCACCGACGTTGGTCCGCACGAAGATCGATCCGGGACCGCTCGACGGCGCGGGCACCGAATCGTCGGTGCCGTACTGGGTGAAGCCGCTCTGGCCCGGGAAATTCCAGCCGCGCTCGCCGGTGGCATTTCCAAACACGCCGGCGTAGTCGTCGTAGAGGAGGTCGAGCGAGTGGCTCTGCCCGTCGGACGAAGACCAGGTGTCGGTCAGGGTGATCACCCGGCCGCCGTCGCTGGCGGTCACGTCGCGCTCGAGCCGTACCCCGGTGTCGTCGAATTTCGGGCAGTTCCCGACGGAGGCCGGAAATGAATCGGACCCGTCGCACCTCACCCATTCCTCCTGGGACTGCGAGGCCATCAGCCCCGTGGTGGGATCCCAGGTGACGTTGACCTTCAGCGACGGGAATCCGGACAGGTCCTCGCTGCCGTTGTAGAGCCCGTTCGTGCGGGCAAACAGGCCCTGGGCGGAGGTGGCGTCGTACGCGCTGCGGCCGTCGACCTCGACCTCCGAGCGGCCTCCCCAGACGCTGAGGTCGTCGCCCAGCAGCGAGCCGGCACAGTCGATCGGAAAGCTGCCGATGTCGAAGCCGGAGTCGATCGGCGCCGCGTACGGGCCGCAGCCGCCCGTTCCGGCCGCTTTCCAGGCGGCAAACCCGGTGAAGGTCACGGGGTTGACGTAGAAGTTGTAGGTGGCGCCGGTGTTCGGACCCCCGGCGACCGTCGGCAGCAGCGCGGTCTCGCCGATGGCCACCTGGGGACCGGTGAAGAGGCTGGAGAAATCGTCGCTGGCCTCCTGTCCGGTCGGGACCGCACGCAGGCGGCAGGCGTGACCGGCGATCTGGCGCAGCTGCGGTGGCGAGCCGCCTGTGTTGAAGGCGCCGTTCGAGACGCTGAGGTTGCTGGCCAGGACCTTGTACTCGGAGGAGCCCTGGGAGCCGAAGTAGCAGACGATGTCGACCTTGGTCACTCCGGTCGCGCTACCGGTTACGGCGAGCGTCGTCGGCGCGTTGTCGTAGGAGACCAGGTAGGAGCTCTTGGACGGCGTCCCGCTGTCACTCGAGGTCCACGTGGAGATGTTGGTTGTACTGACCGTCGCCTGCGCGGCTGCGGGAATGGTCACGCATACCGCCACGACAAGCGCGACGACGGCTATTCGAAGCCTCGACATCGAGGGTCCCTTCAGCTTTCCTGGTTCTCCCTCCCCCCGGGGCTCGTCCTGTTCGCAGGGCTGGGGGGACCCTGCCGTGGGGACGAGGAGGAGGTTGTCGGTGATATCGGCACCGAACGGCGTCTCCTTTAGCCCTAGGCGGACGAAATCAGCTAGAAGGCCGCTGGGCTCGCCTTCCGGTGTTGAGCGCCAGGAGAACGCTTGGGGTCGTAGATCACGGGTTTGCCGACGGGGCGCCGGTCATGATCGTGGTCCCGTCCGGACCGGGGTGGCCGAAGCTCTCTCCCGAGGTGCATGCTGGCGCGAGCCGACCGGGAGGATGGCCGGGGATCCGGTTCACCATGACAGTGGGGCGATAGACGCCCCATCCGATCACCTGACCTGCGCGGTTGACGGTCTGTTCGGCGAGCATGGAGCTGTTGCGCGGGTTGAAGATCAGTTCCGAGGTCGAGCCGTGGCTGGTCAGGGCGATGCCGATGCCGTGGCGTCCGAGACGATCGGTGACCGCACCGATCAGCCGCACACCGGGAATCGCGGCGGCCGCACGGTAAATCGCCGCTCGCAGCGCCGGCGAGGCATCGCTCTCGCGCAGGAAGAACCCAACTCGCATGAACGCCCCGGCCGGACCGGGCGGCCCGCCATCAATCCGGGCCATCTGGCGCAATAGTGCCTGAGGGTCCTGGAAGCTCCCGTGCAGGTAGGAGGCGTCTCCCAGGCTGTAGCAGCCGCGTGCCCACCAGGTGTCGCTGACCGTGGTGGCGGCGTGAAGCATGGCGCTGTGCGATCGTTGGCAGACCAGCTTCTCGTGGGCCGAGAAGAACGACGGTGCTCCGGGGACATCCAGTGTCCGCCCCGACCCAGAGGCGCCGATCCAGATCTGTCGCTGCTCAGGGACAAGGACCGTGCAGCCGGCCTCGACTGATTCGCCCGCTTGTAACGAGGCCACGTACAGGTATTGCCCGGCACGGGGAGCGCCGACCGGGCTCTGGACGGCGGCGAGATTCGCGAGTCGCTGCAGGACCGCCGCCACCGCGCTGGAGGGGGAGGTCGATCCGGTGCCCACGACGATGGCCAGCGCACCCGCCACGCCAGCCACCGCGACCGTGGCCACCGCGCGTTTCGAGCGTCGTCGCCACGCGCGCCGGTGTCTGTCGTAGTGCCGAACACGCCGCCTGGTCGTGGCCGGTGTCTCGTGGGCGCGGACAGGCTCCGAATCGTTTTCGATCAGGTTGGTGAGTTGATTGCGCACCGATTGGGTGCTCGCTCGGGTGGGAGGAGGCTCCGCCTCCCAGAATCGCTTCAGCCGTTCGAGCTCGTCGGTCATCGATGCTCCTTTTCGGGTGTTTGCGCTCCGTCAGAGCGCGCCAACTCGACGCGGAGTCGACTCCGCGCGCGGGCGAGCCGAGACCGCACGGTCCCCACGGGCACGGCCAGCGCAATCGCGATCTCGTCGTAGCTCAGCTCGGCCCACGCCCAGAGAAACAGCACGTCACGCTGCGCGGGCTCCAGAGCCGACAGAGCTTGCGCCAATGCCGAATCGGTGCCACCCAATACGCCACTCGTGTCCTCGGTTGACGCCGGCTCGCGCTGGTGACTGAGCCGCGCCAGTGTCTCCAGCAGGCGCTGCTCGGATCGCCAATGGTCGCGCAGGAGATTTGTCGCAATCCCCAACAGCCAGGGCAAGGCTCCGTCGACTCGCGAGTCGAAGCTCGCCCGACGCTCGAAGGCGACCGTGAAACAGAGCGCGGACAGATCGTCGGCCTGCTCACGACCAGCTCTCCGCGCGAGATACCGGTGCACCGTCGGGAAATGGCGATCGAAGACCGTGGCGAACACGCTGGGTCGCTGGATCGACGCCGCGATCAGCGACCCGTCCGAGGCTATCGCCAGCAGTGGGGTCCGCTCGCTCACTACGGGTTATTGTGGAAATCGACGGCATTAGTTCCCGCCCGGGCGGCGGGAGCCAGATCCTGTCGGCTCGGGGCCCGTCGAAGTCTCAGAACGTCGGGTGGTACTCCCCGAACACGTCCTTCATCGCCCGGCACGCCTCGCCCAGCGTGCAGCGGTCCTTGAGCGCCGCGCGCAACGGCGGCAGGAGGTTCTCCGTGCCCCCGGCGGCCTGGCGGATCTCCTCCAGGCGGCGCTCGACGACCTCGCCGTCGCGATCTGACTTGAACGCCTTCAGGCGCTCCACCTGCTCGCGCTCGGATTCAGGATCGACGCGCAGGATGTCCGGAACCTCGGGCTCTCCCTCGTCGACGAACTTGTTGACGCCGACCACTATGTCCTGCCCGGTGCGATAGCGCTCGTGGTAGCCGAAGGCCGACTCCTCGATCTCGTTCTTGATGAAGTCGATCGCCTCCACCGAGCCGCCGAGGCTGTCGACCTTGTCGATCAGCTCCGACGCGCGGGTCTCGATCTCGTCGGTCAGCGCCTCCACGAAGTAGGAGCCGGCGAACGGATCGACGCTGTCCGCCGCGCCGGATTCGTGGCCGATGATCTGCTGGGTGCGCAGGGCGATCTTGGCCGCCCGCTCGGTGGGCAGGGCGAGGGCCTCGTCGAACCCGTTGGTGTGCAGCGACTGGGTACCGCCGCAGACCGCGGCGAAGCCCTGGAGCGCGACCCGGACGATGTTGTTCTCCGGCTGCTGGGCGGTCAGGGTCACCCCGCCGGTCTGGGTGTGGAAGCGCAGCCGCCAGGAGCGCTCGTCCTTGGCCTCGAAGCGCTCGCGCATGATCTGGGCCCACATCCGCCGGGCGGCCCGGAACTTCGCCACCTCCTGGAAGACGTTGTTGTGGCCGTTGAAGAAGAAGGCCAGGCGCGGGGCGAAGTCGTCGACGGCCAGGCCGGCGTCGAGTGCGGCCTGCACATAGGCGATACCGTTGGCCAGCGTGAAGGCCACCTCCTGGACAGCCGAGCAGCCCTTCTCGCGGAAGTGGTAGCCGCTGATCGAGATCGTGTTCCAGCGGGGGATGCGCTCGCGGCAGTAGGCGAACAGGTCGGTCGTGAGGCGAATCGCGCCGTGCGGCGGATAGATGAAGTTGCCCCGCGCCATGTACTCCTTGAGGATGTCGTTCTGCGTGGTCCCGCGCAGCTTCTCGGCCGGGACGCCCTGCTCCTCGGCGACCAGTTCATAGAGCAGGAGGAGCACGGCCGCCGGCGCGTTGATCGTCATCGAGGTCGAGACCTGGTCGAGCGGGATCTCGTCGAACGCGGTGCGCATGTCCTCGATCGAGTCGATGGCCACCCCGGTACGGCCGACCTCGCCCAGGCAGCGCGGGTCGTCGGAGTCCAGCCCGAGCTGGGTGGGAAGGTCGAAGGCCATCGACAGGCCGGTCGAGCCATGGGCCAGCAGGTACCGGTAGCGCTGGTTTGACTCCTTGGCGCTGGCGTAGCCCGCGTACTGGCGCATCGTCCACAGCTGCTTGCGGTACATGTCGGGATGGACGCCCCGGGTGTACGGGTACTCGCCGGGTTCGCCGAGCCGCTCGGGCAGGTCCGCGGGCAGGTCCGGCTCGGCGTACAGGGACTTGATCTCGATCCCGGAATCGGTGAACCGCCGGGGGTCCTCGGGACCAACGATGGGGGCGATCGTGCGGTGCTCGTCGGTGGTGGCCATGCCCGCGAGGTTACCCTTCCTCGGTATATGCAAGTGCGGGTACGACTGTTCGCGGGACTGCGCGAGCGTGCCGGCGCCACCGAGCTTCAGCTCGAGCTGCCCGGACGGAGCGCGCGTGTCTGACGCCCTGGAGCGCCTGAGCGCGCTGACCGAGGGCGTGCCGGTGGTCATGGCGGTCAATCACGAGTACGCGGATGTCTCGACTCGCGCTGCACGGCGGCGACGAGGTCGCACTGATACCACCGGTCTCGGGCGGCACGGTGGGGGCGCTCCACGCCCGGCTGACCAAGGCGCCGTTGAAGCTGGATCCGCTCGTTCGAGCTGGTCCGCGACCCGCGAGCGGGCGCGGTGGTCACCTTCCTCGGCGTCACGCGCGAGGTCGACGCGCTCGAGTACGAGGCCTACCCGGAGATGGCCGAGCCCCAGATGGCCGAGATCGTCGCCCGGGCGGTCGAGCGCCACGGGCTGTGCGCGGCGGCCGTCGAGCATCGGGTCGGCACCGTGCCGCTGTCCGAGCCATCGGTGGCCATCGCGGTGTCGGCTCCGCATCGCGAGGCCGCCTTCGCCGGCGCACGCGAGATCATCGATGAGCTCAAGGCCCGGGTTCCGATCTGGAAGAAGGAGGAGGGCGAGTGGGTGCCAGGGGTGACGCCGCAGCCCTGAGGTCGCTGCCGGCCGTGCACGAGCTGGCCGCCGCGCTCGACGCGCCGCACGTGCTCGCGGTGGCCGCAGCGCGCGCCGCCATCGAGGAACAGCGCGCGGTGGTCCTGACCGGCGGCGCGCCCGACGGTGACCTCGTGCCCCGCGCGCGGGAGTTGCTGGCTGAGCTCGGGCGGCCCTCGTTGCGGCGCGTGATCAACGCCACCGGCGTGATCCTGCACACCAACCTGGGGCGGGCGCCGCTGGCCGCGAGCGCACGCGACGCCGTGGCGCAGGCTGCCGAGGGATACTCGAACCTCGAGCTCGACCTCGAGGCCGGCGAGCGCGGCAGCCGCCACGCCCACGTCGCTGGACTGCTCAGAGAGCTGACCGGCGCCGAGGACGCGGTCGTGGTCAACAACGGCGCTGGGGCGGTGCTGCTGGCCGCGGCCGCGCTTGCGGGTCCCGGGCGGGCGATCGTGGTGGCACGCGGGCAGCTGGTCGAGATCGGTGGCGGCTTTCGGATCCCCGAGGTGATCGCCCAGTCGGGGGCCCGCCTGATCGAGGTGGGAACGACAAACCGGACGCGCCTCGCCGACTACGAGCGTGCGCTGAAGTCCCACGACGACGTGGGCGCGGTCATGCGCGTGCACCAGTCCAACTTCCGAACGGTTGGGTTCGTCGAGGAGGTGCCGGTCGAGGCGCTGTGTGAGCTGGGAGTGCCGGTGATCGACGACGTCGGCTCGGGCTGGTTGGCTGGCCAGCCAGCCGGGATCGAGGGGGTGGAGGAGCCGCTGATCCAGGCGTCCGTGGCGGCCGGCGCGGCGCTCGTCTGCTGCAGTGGGGACAAGCTGCTGGGCGGGCCGCAGGCCGGGCTGATCATGGGCCGGCGCGAGGCGGTCGCGCTGGTGCGCCGGCATCCCCTCGCGCGCGCCCTGCGAATCGACAAGCTATCCCTGGCCGCACTCGAGGCGACGCTACGCCTTTACCGCGAGCCCGAGCGGGCCTTGCGACCGAGATCCCGGTGCTGGCAATGCTGGCCGCCGCACCCGAGGACGGCTGCGCGGCGCGCGCGAGCGGATCGCCGGCGCGATCGGGGAGGCGCGCGAGCGTCGTGACGGCCTCGGCGAAGGTCGGCGGCGGGGCGCTGCCGCTGCTGGAGCTCGAGGGACCCGCGGTGGCGCTGGAGGGCGAGCCGGAGGCGATTGCCCGCGCGCTGCGGGCGCACGAGCCGCCGGTGATCGCCCGGATCCACGACGGACGCGTGCTGCTCGATCCCCGCACGCTGACCGACGAGGACGTCGCCGCTGCCTCGTAAGCGCCGTACTCGCTGGATGAAGCCGCTGACGCTCGGCACGGCCGGCCACATCGACCACGGCAAGACCGCGCTGATCCGGGCGCTGACCGGCGTGGACACCGACCGGCTGCCCGAGGAGCAGGCGCGGGGGATCTCGATCGAGCTCGGCTACGCCAGCCTGGCGCTGCCCAGCGGGCAGCGGCTCTCGGTCATCGATGTCCCCGGGCACGAGCGGTTCGTGCGCACGATGGTGGCCGGCGCGACCGGCATCGACCTGTTCCTGATGACGATCGCGGCCGACGACGGCGTGATGCCGCAGACGCGCGAGCACGCCGCGGTCCTGCGCGCGCTCGGCGTGCAGACGCGGCGTGGTGGCGGTGACCAAGAGCGACCTGGCCGACCCCGAACTGGCGCTGCTCGAGGCCTCCGAGCTGCTGCCGGGCGCCGAGGCGGTCGCGGTGTCGGCGCGGACCGGGGCGGGCCTCGACGAGCTGCGGGCCGCGCTCGAGCGGGCCGCCGCTGCCGTCCGCTCGCGGGCCGACCGCGCAGGGGCGGCCCGGCTGCACGTCGACCGCGTGTTCACGATCCGGGGCGCCGGCACGGTGGTGACCGGGACGCTGTGGTCGGGTGAGATCGGGCGGGGCGATGAGCTCGAGTTGCTGCCGGCCGGGCGCCGGGTCCGCGTGCGCGGTGTCCAGGTCCACGACCAACCGCTCGAGCGCGCGTCGGCCGGTCAGCGGGTGGCGGTGAATCTGGTCGGCACCGCAGTGGACGAGCTCGAGCGCGGCGACGTGCTGGTGCTCGGGCAGACGGGAGCGATCAAGGCCACCTACCGCGTCGACGCCGAGCTCGAGTTCCCCGCGCGCGAGCCCGAGCACGGCGAGCGGGTCCAGATCCATCACGGCACGCGCGAGGCGCCCGCCCGGCTGACCTGGCTGGGCGGACGCTTCTGGCAGATCCGCCTCGAGCAGCCGATCGTGCCCGCGGCGGGCGACCGCGTGGTGGTGCGCCAGATCGCGCCGCCGGACACGCTCGGCGGGGGGCGGGTGCTCGACGCCCGGCCGCGCCGGCACGGTCCGAGCCGCGACGCGATCGCCCGGCTCGAGCGACTGGCCCGTGGGGAGGTGGTGCCGGCCAGACCGGACGGGCCCTGAGGCGGTCGCGGCGACGGCCGACTCGGCATCCGTGCCTCGCAAAGCCGGCCTGCCGCGCCACGTCCGACGGACGCCGAGCGAAGCGAGGCCCCAAGAACCCCTGTCGAGCAGCGCCCGCGCCCTGGAGGAGCGCCTGCGCGAGGCGGGCGTCGAGCCGCCGATCGACTCCGAGCTCGACGCCGGCGATCTCGCCGCGCTGCGCGACGCGGGCCTGGCGGTGCGGGTGTCCAAGGCGCTGCACTACCACGCCGACGTGCTCGAGGAGATACGAGGCCGCGTCGTTGCGCTCGCCGAGCGAAACGGACGGTGCGATCACGCTGGCCCAGCTGCGCGACGAGCTGTCCACCTCGCGCAAGTTCGCCCAGGCCCTGCTCGAGCATTTCGACTCCGAGAAGGTGACGATCCGGCGCGGTGACGCCCACGTGCTGCGCCGGGCGGAGCTCCGACGCGTGAGTAGATTGCCCGGCCATGCCCACCAGCCTGGTCACCGGCGGCGCCGGCTTCCTCGGATCGCATCTGTGCGATGAGCTGCTGCGCCGCGGCCATCGCGTGATCTGCGTCGACAACCTGGAGACCGGGTCGCTGGCCAACATCGAGCACATCCGCGACAGCATGTTCGTGCACCGGAACATCGACATCATCGAGCCGTACTTCGTCGATGAGCCGATCGACTTCGTCTACCACCTGGCCTCGCCGGCCTCGCCGATCGACTACCTGCGGCTGCCGCTGGCCACGCTCAAGGTCGGCTCCTACGGCACGCACCACACCCTCGGCCTGGCCAAGATCCACCGCGCGCGATTCCTGATCGCGTCGACCAGCGAGGTGTACGGCGACCCGCAGGTCCACCCCCAGCCGGAGACCTACTGGGGGCACGTGAACCCGATCGGGCCGCGCGGCGTCTACGACGAGGCCAAGCGCTACGCGGAGGCGCTGACCATGGCCTACCACCGCCAGCAGGGCGTGGACACCGCGATCGTGCGGATCTTCAACACCTACGGGCCGAGGATGAGGCCGCACGACGGCCGGGCGATCCCGACCTTCCTGCGCCAGGCGCTCCAGGATCGTCCGATCACGGTGTTCGGCGACGGGTCCCAGACGCGCTCGTTCTGCTACGTGGAGGACGAGATCCGCGGGCTGATCGCGCTCGTCGGAGTCGGGCTATCACATGCCGGTGAACATCGGCAATCCGGACGAGTTCACCCTGCTCGAACTGGCCGAGGCGGTGATCGAGGTGACCGGCGCCAAGTCCGAAATCGTCTACGAGGCGCTGCCCACCGACGACCCGCAGGTGCGCCAGCCCGACATCACGCAGGCGCGCGAGATCCTCGGCTGGGAGCCCAAGGTCAGCCTGCGCGAGGGCCTGCGGCGCACGATCGAGGAGGCCGGCGCCGAGGCGCTCGTCGGCAAGGTGTAACGCAGGAAACCTTTCTCCGGTACGCCGCTACTTCGTTAGCAAGCTACCGTTATAGCCGGCGGGGGCCGATGTCGTGCGAGGTCGCAACTTGACGGTCGAGCAGAAAGAGGTCGGGAACATCCACTCAAACGGCGGGTCCCGCGGGACCGTCCCGCTTGAGCTGCCCGAACGCGACGTCAGGCGTAAGAAACCGCCGTTTTTGTCATTTTTGCTCCGCTGGGAGACGATCCGCCGGATCGCGCGGATCGTGTCGCTGCTGGCGCTCGACTTCGCCGGCGTGGTCGGCGCGCTGTACACCGCGCTGATCCTCAAGCTCGCGGTGCACAACCACGTGAGCGCGAGCGTGGCCTGGCAGGACGTCAGGCACTGGATCCCGTTCGCCTACCTGATGACCGTGCTGGCGTTCGCGCGGATGGATCTCTACGCCGACCGCACGCGGCGCCCGGGGCTGGCGCGGATCGCCACCGGGCTGTTCCAGGCCACGGTGATCGCGCTGGTGTTCGCGCTGGCCGACGGGCAGCACTTCAACAGCTATTTCATCTTCTACGGCACGCTGATCTTCGCCACGATGTACGTGGCGACGCTGCGCGAGCTGCACCTGCGCCTGACCGGCTGGATGCTCGACCAGGCCGGCTACGCCCGGCGCGCGCTGCTGGTCGGGTCGGGCAAGCACATCGAGGAGGTGGCCCGAGCGCTCGAAGACCGCTCGCGCACGCGGGTCCAGATCGTCGGCTACATCTCGCTCGACCCCGCGCCCCAAGAACGGCCTGCGCTCGCTCGGCCAGCTCCCCGACCTGCCCGACGTGCTCGTGCGCGAGGCGGTCCAGGAGGTGATCATCGCCGATCCGGACTTCCCCCAGGACAAGGCGGTCGAGCTCGTCGACTCCTGCCACCAGCGCGGGGTGACCGTACAGGTGGCGCCCTCGACGATGGAGATCCTGATCGATCGGGCCGAGTTCGCCCCGGGCCACACCGTGCCGCTGTTCACGCTGCGCCCGCCGGTGTTCGAGGGCGTCGACTACGCGCTCAAGCGGACCTTCGACCTGGTCGTGTCGGTTGTCGGCCTGGTGCTGCTCTCACCGGTGTTCCTGGCCATCGCGGCGGCGATCAAGCTGAGCTCGCGCGGGCCGGTGATCTACCGCTCGGTCCGCCCCGGCATGGCCGGCAAGCCGTTCTTCTGCTTCAAGTTCCGCACCATGCGCGAGCACGCCGAGCAGATCCAGGACGAGCTCGAGCCGTTCAACGAGCAGACCGGCGCGCTGTTCAAGATCCGCGACGACCCGCGCATGACCCAGATCGGACGGCTCCTGCGGCGCTTCTCGCTCGACGAGCTGCCACAGCTGGTCAACGTGGTGCGCGGCGAGATGTCACTGGTCGGTCCCCGCCCGCTGCCGATGCGCGACTTCGACCGCCTGGCTGACTGGCACAAGAAGCGCTACCTGGTGCTGCCGGGCATCACCGGGCTCTGGCAGGTGTCCGGTCGCGCCGAGCTCGACTTCGATGACCTCGTGCGCCTGGACTTCCTGTACCTCGAGCGCTGGTCGATCATGCTCGACCTGTCGATCCTGCTGAAGACGATCCCGGCCGTGCTGATGCGGCGCGGGGCGTTCTAGGCTGGCTGCACATCCGGCCAGCGTCACGGCGCTTTCCGGAACCTGCTGAATTGCGGAACGGACCGAACGCGAGTGACGCCGGCCGGACGCCGCAGCCCCTTTCATAGCTGACCACCGATACGCTCCCGAAATGCCGCCGACTGATCGATTCGTAATCAGCTTTGCCGCTGAGCCGCCGCAGGAGCCGCTGCCCTACGGCCGCTGGGCCGACACGCTGGGTGGCCACTTCCGCAGCGCCGTGCAGGCGCTCGAGGCCGAGGGCGAGGAGATCGGCGAGCTGTCGACCGAGATCTCGTGGTTCCCCGACCGCACCTACGGCGGGCGCACCTACGTCCCGGCGGTGGCGCGCACCGCCGGCGGCTACGAGGTGCTCGGGTTCGTGTCGTTCACCGAGGGCGCGCAGGGACCGGCCGACTTCCAGGCCCAGGTCGACTTCACCTCCGACGTGGCCGAGTCAAACCCGGACTGGAAGCTCGATCTCAACGACGAGGTGGTCGACCGCTGGCGCGGCGAGCAGGGCAACGCGGCACCGCTGGGCACGTGACGCGCGGCTTCCTCGGCGTCGAGGCGCAGCCGGTCACGGCGGGTCTCGCCCCCGCGCTCCACCTCAAGGCTGACGAAGGCGCCCTGGTCGCGTCCGTGACGCCAGACAGCCCGGCATCGAAGGCCGGTCTGCAGCCTGGCGACGTCGTGCGCTCCGTGAACGGCACTACTGTGAAGACGCCGGGCGATCTCGCCCGCGACGTGGCCGCCATCCAGCCCGGCAAGACAGCGACGCTCGATGTGCTGCACGACGGCACGGGGAAGAGCGTGAGCGTGCAGCTCGCGGCGCTCCCGTCAGACCAGGGCAGCTCGCAGGCGGAGCAGGAGGCGTCTTCCCATCAGCCCAGGATCGGCGTCGCGCTGGCGCCGCTCGTGCCCGAGCTGCGCGACGAGCTCGGCTTGCCTGCGGACGCGAAGGGGGCCGTGGTCGCCGAGGTGCAGCCGGGCTCACCTGCCGACCAGGCCGGGCTGCAACAGGGCGACCTGGTCGTCGGCGTCGGTTCCGATACCGTGTCCTCGCCCGAGCAGGCAATCCACGACATCCACGGCGCGCTCGAGTCACGGGAAGGCTGTGGCGCTGCGGATCGTGCGTGACGGGAAAGCCCGGTTCGTCGCTGTCACTCCCAACCAAGGCGGAGCGCCTAGCGACCAGCAAGGTTGATCCTCCCAGGGCGTGCCTAGCTCGGCCGGGCACGCCCTGGTCACTCCCGTCACAAAGCCGCGCTGACCGGCGCTGCGGCGTCGCTCCGGTCAGCGCGGCAGCGTTTCAGGCATGGCCTGCGACGCCGAGTCCGTCCTGGCCAGTCACGCGCACGACCGCAGCCAGCAAGCGGAGCGCGTCCACCCCGCCGCGGTCGGCGAGCGTGCCGACCTCCATCTCGTCGGCAAGGACCTCGGCCTGGCCCGCAATCGTCTCCACGGCGTGGCGAAGTGCCTCGCGCGAGAGGACGAGTTGCAGGTTGTCCGAGAGAACATTCCAATCAGCGACCATCGGGATTTCCCCAAGAGTGGCCATTCTGGCATCGGTGGTGCCGCAGCAGGCGGTCATGGGTTAATCCTGCCCGATGAGCATTAACGCACTGCTACTGCACTCCTATCACGTGAGCGTGACAGTCACTGGTTCGAGGGGTGGGAACTGGACCTCGACGCGGCACGGACCGCCGAGCCAGATCGGCGGCGTTACGCTGCCGAGCATTATGATCTGACCAGCGCGCAATCCGCCGAATGCGGCCACTTCCTCGCTCGCCGCGAGCCAGGACAGGACACGCAACGGGCCGCCCAGCAAGTCGCGCCCGAGGCCGTGCCCCCGCTCCTCGCCGTCCACCAGCATGCGGCCCGGCAGGTCGTCGAGGTCGAGCGCTCGCCAATTCGCCCCTGGCGTGCCGAGCACAGCGGCGGCGTGATACACCTGGTCCGCCACGAGCAGAGGGGCGCCGAAGGCGGCGAGGTCCGGGTAGCGCAGCTCGACCAACTCGATCGCCGCCATGACGCCGTCCACGGCCTCGGCTGCCTGCGCGGGGGTGCATGGGCCGGACGGCAGGTCACGCCCGAGATGGACCGCGATCTCGCACTCTACGCCGGGTGCTACGAACCCGGCGTAGGCGAGCGTCGAGCCGCTCCCATGAAGCCCAGCCTCGAGCATGAAGCCCGCCAGCGGGCCGGATAGGCCGAGATACTCCTGCATCGTCCGCGCAGTCGCGCCGACTTTGAAGCCCGCTGGCGGATCCGCTCCCATGGTCCGCGCGAGCGCGCGCTGAGCGGCGACGCCGGCTGCATGGCTGGACGGCAGGAGATGCGGCGGCGGCACGGCGAGGACGCGCCGGGCGCGGCGGGCGGCGAGGAGATGGGCTGCCAGAGCGTCAGGATCGAAGCCGCTCACGACCCGCGGCCTAGTTCGTAGAGCGCGACGGTTGCCGCGGCGGAGACGTTCAGGCTCTCCATGCTGCCGGCCATGGCGAGGCCCGCGATCTCGTCGCAGGTCTCGCGCACGAGACGGCGCAGCCCGCCGCCTTCCGCGCCGAGCACGAGCGCGACCCGACGTCCGGCAAGCGATGCACCTCGCAGCGGCGATGCACCGGCGTCGAGGCCCACGCACCAGAGTCCCGCTGCCTTCAGTGCTGCGAGCGTGCGCGCGATGTTGACGGCGCGCAGCACGGGCACGGTCTCAAGCGCGCCAGAGGCAGCCTTGGCGAGTGCGCCGGTCTCGTCCGGGGCATTGCGCTCCTGGGTAATGACGCAGGCGGCACCGAATGCGGCGGCGGAGCGCAGCACGGCCCCGACGTTGCGCGGATCGCTTACCTGATCGAGCACGAGCACCGGGCCAGACCGGGCCAGCACGGTGCCGAGACCGAGCTGCGGCAGCAGGTCGGCAAGCAGCGCCGCGCCTTGGTGGACCGTCTCGCGCCCGAGAAGCTGGTCCACGCGGGCACGGTCCACGCACTCAGGTTGGAGCGGCCAAGGAGGCGGGAGCTGGGCGGCGAGGGCGGCCTCAGCGTCCGCTGTGAGCATGAGGCGGCGCAAGCGCCGGGCCGGGTTGGCAAGCGCGGCGGCGACGGGGTGCAAACCGTAGAGCCAGAGTCCGTTGCGGACGGCCGGCGGCGTATCGTTTGGCTGCACGTTCCGAGGCCGCGCGTCCCTGGGCCGCGGGTTTCCGTGCAGCGCTTCGTCGGCCTGGCGGCGCTCGTCCCACGGACGGAAGCGCTGGCCGGCCGCTGCCGCGCCCCCGGGCGCCTTCTCGCGGCGGACTGGCTTATCGCGCCCGCCGTAGGCAGCCTTGGGGGCAGGCTTGCCCGGCGGACCGGGGCGGCGAGGTGGCTGGGACATGGCGCTGATATAGCGGGCGCCCTACGCGGGAGCCATGCCCCACGTTGACAAACCTGTCCTGTCCGGGCATCTCCGCCGGCGCCGGAGGGGTGCCCGAGCGGCCTATGGGAGCGGACTGTAAATCCGCCGGCGAATGCCTTCGTTGGTTCGAATCCAACCCCCTCCACCACCATGAGCGGCGACCCGACTCCGGCCCTGGCGCTGACTTCGGTTGGGTGAAGGCTGGGCGTGCCGGGCCGCTTCCTCGTCGTTCAAATACATGATCCCTTATACCAGACGCCCGAGGGCTTCACCTGCGGGTAGGTCAAGCCCAGGGCGCTTGGTATAAACCGGGCGTTTACCGATCACGAGCATGATGCGGACCAGATGATCCGCGCCCTCGCCAGCCTCCTCCTCCTGCTCGCCCCGTTGCGCGCCTTCGCTTACGGCCTCGTCGAAATCGCACCTGGCGATCTCTGCAGGGCGGCGATCGCGGGGGCTGAGCGGCAATTACACGTCCCGGATCGTTTGATGGCAGCGATCGGCGTCGTCGAGAGCGGCAAGCGGGATGCTTCGGGCGCGGTGTCGCCCTGGCCGTGGACAATCAACGCCGAGGGTGTCGGACATTGGTTCGAACTCGAAGGTCGATGCAATCGCGGCCGTCCGGGATTTGCAGGCGCGCGGCGTGCGCTCGATTGACGTGGGCTGCATGCAGGTCAACCTGATGCATCACCCGGAGGCTTTCGCCTCGCTGGAGCAAGCGTTCGACCCGGCAGCCAACGCGGGGTATGCTGGACGCTTCCTGACGCAGCTTTACGGACAGACCGGGACCTGGCCAAAAGCAGC
Organism: uncultured Solirubrobacterales bacterium; assembly: GCA_963764545.1. Taxonomy (GTDB): domain Bacteria; phylum Actinomycetota; class Thermoleophilia; order Solirubrobacterales; family Solirubrobacteraceae; genus Palsa-465. The sequence continues at coordinate 819,519 of CAVXSX010000001.1, forward strand.
CGCGGGCTATCACTCGCTGACGCCCGAGATCGGGGAGGAGTATGAGCGCAAGGTGATGGCCGTCTGGCAACGGCAGCCCGAGCAGGCGTTCGCCTCGGCCGGGCCGAATGCCGGCATGACCGGCGGCTTCAGCGGACTCGGCGGCAGGTGGAACGGCGCCGGGCGACTCGTGCCGATGCCTGCCAATACGCAGCTGTACGGCACCGGTGGCGGCCGGATCATCCCGCTGCAGACTGCGTTCGCTGGTCTGGGTGGCGCAGCGGGCATGGGCCGCTCGCTCGCGTCCTACCGAGCAGCGCCGACGCGGCTCGCGATGTTGGCGCCACGCTGATCGAGGTTGAAGCCGCGGGAACGCCTCAGCAACGCGCCCTCAGTAACTCGCGCTCAGTAACTCCGGGGCAACCCGAGCACATGCTCGGCGAGGTAGGCGAGGATCATGTTCGTGCTGATCGGCGCCACCTGATAGAGCCGCGTCTCGCGGAACTTGCGTTCCACGTCGTATTCCTCCGCGAAGCCGAAGCCGCCGTAAGTTACCAGGCCTCAGCCGCGGCCCAGCTCGCCTCGGCGGCGAGCATCTTAGCGATGTTGGCCTCCTCGCCCGGCGTCAGCCCGGCGTCGAAGCGGCGGCACCCCTCGCGGGCCATCAGCTCCGCCGCGCGCATCTGCGCGTAAGCGCGAGCGATAGGGAATTGAACGCCCTGGTTCTTCCCGATCGGCCTGCCGAACAGCACGCGCTCCTTGGCGTAGGCAACAGACTTCGCCGTGAACCACTTGGCGTCACCGATGCACTCGGCGGCGATCAGGAGGCGTTCGGCATTCATGCCGCTCAGGATGTAGCGGAACCCCCTGCCCTCCTCCCCGACCAGGTTCGCCGCCGGCACGCGCATGGCGTCGAAGAACACCTCGCAGGTGTTATGGTTCATCATGGTGCGGATGGGGCGGATCGTCAGGCCGTGGCCCTGAGCTTCGCGCATGTCCACGATGAAGAGTGGACAGGCCTTCAGTCTTTTTCGCCACCTCCTCCTTCGGCGTGGTACGCGCCAGCAGCAGCATGAGGTCGCTGTGCTCAGCGCGACTGGTCCAGATCTTCTGACCGTTGACCACATAATCGTTCCCGTCACGCCGCGCCGTGGTGCGGAGGTTCGTCGTATCGGTGCCTGAGCTCGGCTCGGTCACGCCGAAGGCCTGGAGCCTGAGTTCGCCGCGGGCGATCTTCGGGAAGTACTCCTGCTTCTGCGCCGCCGAGCCGTGCCGCAAGATGGTGCCCATGATATACATCTGCGCGTGGCAGGCGGCGCCGTTGCATCCCTCGGCCTGGATGGTCTCCAGGATAGCGGCGGCGGCGGCAAGCGGCAGGCCGGACCCGCCATAGTCCTCGGGAATGAGCACGGCGAGGTAGCCAGCCTCGGTGAGCGCCTGCACGAACGCGGTCGGATACGCGCGCTCCTCGTCGAGCTTGCGCCAATACTCGCCAGGGAAGTTCGCGCAGAGCTTGCGCACGCCGTCGCGCAGGTCGGCCCACGGATCGACGTCGGTATCGGGCGGCGTTGACTGGCCCATGATGCCCCGGTTGCAGCGAGTGGTGATGGGACGCTACCAAGGCTGGGTGCCAAGTGCGAGCAAGGCGGACTACCGCGCGTTCACAGCCTCGGCGGCGGCCTTGTTTTTGTGCGGCGCAGTGTGGGAAAGAGCGTCATTGGAGCTATCGTGGATAACGTGAACGTGACATCGGGGAATATTTCCTGGCCGATGGCGAAGATCGTCAGCCGGTTAGATACGTCGCTGAACCAGAATGCGGTGACGTTACGCGCGGCGCGGCTCATCAGCGCGGTGCGGGCCAGCGTGCCGACGATGCAGCGCCGGGCGGAGGCGCTAGATTCTGAAGCGCCTTCCCGGAGCGGGACATGACGGCGCTACGCGAGGCTGGACTGCTGGCCGCTCCCGTGCCCGAGCGTCTTGGCGGGCTTGGCGCCGGCACCGAGCCGAACGGGGCAGCGCTGCTCGCCGAGCTGCTGCGGCATCTCGGCCAAGGCAACCTCGCGGTCGGGCGCTTGTTCGAGGCGCACGTCAATGCGCTGCGCCTCGTCACGCGCTACGGCAGTGCGGATCAAGCCCAGCAAGCGGCGGCGAACGCGCTCGCGGGCGACCTCTTCGGTCTCTGGGTAACGGATCCGCCCGGCGAAAAGCTGCTGCGAACCAACGCGCGGCTCGCTGGGCGTAAAGGCCCATGCAGTGGTGCCGGCCATTGCGCGCGCGCGCTGGTGACGATTGAGATGACGAACGGCACCCACATGGCGCTCGTTGCGCTCAGCGGCACGGAGCCAGTCGAAGGGTCGCCGAGTGCACTGCAAGGGATGCGAGCTGCGAGCAACGGCACTGTGGACCTGACCGGGGTCGCGGCACCCCACGAAGCGCTGATCGGCACATTGGGCGACTACCTGCAGGAGCCGGATTTCTCCTGCGGCGCGTGGCGGACCATGGCGGTCACGCTCGGCGGACTCGATGCGCTCGTCGAGGCGACGAGGGCGCAGCTTGCCCACCGCGGATACGAGGATGCTCCCATGCAGCAGGCCCGGTTCGGCCAAATCCTCATCGCCCAGGAAACCGCGCGGCTGTGGACGCTGCGCGCCGCGGAGGTGGCGGAGCAGGACGGCCCCGCCGCGGCCCCGGCTGCGGACCGCATCGCTTATGTCAATCTGGCGCGTCTTGCCGTGGAATCAGCCTGCCTTGACGCGCTGCGCCTCGTGCAACGCTCGCTCGGTCTCGCGGCGTTCGTTCGCCCGAACCCGGTCGAGCGGCTCTCGCGTGACCTCGGCACCTACCTGCGCCAGCCGGCGCCCGACGCAGTGC
>CAVXSX010000002.1:0-33952 GCA_963764545.1 uncultured Solirubrobacterales bacterium
TTGACCTGATCCCCGCCAAGCTCGAGCGCCTTGATCTTGCGCACCACGCCCGGGGTGGGGTAGCCATGCAGCTGGACCCAGCGCACGGGTGCGGAGTCGAGCGCGACGCGCAGTAGCTCGGCGTCCTTGGCAAAGGTGACAAGCACGGGCGCCGGGCCGCCCTCGATACCGGCGGCATGCCCTGCGAGCGCACGCCAGCGTTCAGGCGCAAGGTCGTGCGGACCTCCGGGCACGGCCAGCCAGAGGCCCACGAGGTCGACCTGGTTAGCCGCGAGCGCGTCGATCTCGGCCGGATCGACGGCGCCGCACACTTTCACACAGGTTGTCCCGGTCCCACTAGCTTGCCCCGAGTGGCTCCTGCTCAGCAAGGCCACGAAATACGGTCCCCCTTTGCAATTGTGCGACGCGCTGCCCCGTCAGCTTCGCGGCGCAGCCGAGACTCTAACGAGTCCTCCGCGGTACTCGCAACCCTGCGGGCGGAAAAAGTTCGGGGGCCGCGGCACGAAACCGCGACCCCCGAGAATCGAGTCACCTATCGGCTGGAAGAGACGCTTAGAACGCGCCGGCTCCCGAAATGCCGGGCGGTAGCGTCGCCGGCGTCGCCTGGATCTGGGTCATGCTCCCGCCAGGGCCGAGTCGATACACGTCGATCTGGCTCTTGAGCCCCGGACCCGCCGGCGGCGGTGCCGACAGGGCTGAGCTCGGGTCGATCACGTACAGGTATCTGTTGTCGTTGCTGAGCGCCATGTCGGCCGGGAATCCGGGCGCCGTGTTGGCCTGATGGCTGAGCTTCATCTTGCCGTTGGCGGCCACTGACAGGCTCGACACTGCGCCGACGCCTCCGGTTGGTGCGGTCGCGCCCAACGTGTTGGTCACGAACGCCCTGTGGCCGTTCTTGGTCACGATCAGCCAGCACGCCGCGCGCCCACCCGTCTTGACGTTCGAGACGAGCGTGAGCTTGCCCGTGTTCGACACCTTGTAGGTGGCCGCGGTCCCGGTGAACTGCGTGAAGTCCCCGACCTGCGGCGGTGAGCCGTTCGGCGTCGCCGCGTAACCGGCGTTGCTCACGAGGAAGTAGCTGCCGACGGCCGAGAACCCGAACGGGTTGTCGACGCCCGGCGTGGCGAATGCATGTGCCGGTCCGGCCGAGCCATCACGGGCGATCACGAACGTGTCGATCTCTCCGTACTTGCGCGGAAGCGCACGCTGGGTGACGGCCAGCACGTCGCCGTTGGCCGAGAACCCGATCCCCGCCGGGGCACCGTTGTGGTCCTTCTTGCCCTTCGGCGTGACCGCGATGAGCTTCCGATCCGAGCCCGCGACGGGCGTGAGCTTGCCCGTGCTCGAGAAGCGCCAGCCGTAGACGTTGAAGCTCTTGCCGTTGAGCACGTAGAGCAGGCTGCCGCTGCTGGCCAGACTGACCGGCAGCTTCCCGTGCGAGGACACACGCGACTCGCGCTTCAGTCCACTGGCTGTGACCTGGAACGACGTCACGCTGTTGTCGCCCGCGTTGACCACGAACAGCAGCTTCCCGTCCGGCGTCAGGTCGACCGCGCCCTGGGAGTCGACGACCGGCAGGCCGAACGTCGGGGTTCCGGGGGGCGTGGGCTGTCCCTTTCCGCCGGTGGGCACGTTCGCGAGCAGCGTGATCGTGCCGTTGGCTCGGCGGGCATAGACGAGCACGGTGTTGCCCGCCGGGTTGTTCGTCTCGGTGTAGAAGCGATGCGGCACACCCGTTGTCTTCGTCTTCGATTTCTTGGCGGCATCGGCCGCCCATGGTGCGAGAACTACGGCAGCGGCAAGCAGTATCCCCATCAGCCGCGCAATCCTCACGGCGTTGCGTCCCATAAAGCCCTCCGTTAAGAGTGTTAGCGCCCGGCCTTGCGCCCAGTAAGCGGCGCAACCCTACAGCATGCATGCAACGGGTGTGAAGATTTGGAGAAGGGCGGTCGCGTAGTTGCAGACGTGCGGTGCGCCCGCGTGAGCGAGCGCACCGCTTGGCCCTAGTTGACTGCCAGTCCCGAGATGAGGGTCGGGATCGTGGCTCCCTGAGTGATCGGCGTGAGGCTGCCGTCACGGTTGATCGCGAACACGTCGATATGGCTCGTCGCCGGTGGTGGCGGCACATTCGGAACGCTCACGTACAGGAACCTGCCGTCCGAGCTGACTTCCTCGTCGGTGGGGCTACCCGGCCCGAGGTCGGTCTGGCGCAGAAGCGTCAGCGTCCCGCCGGACCCCACGCGATAGGTAGTGAGCCCGCCGGCGCCCGTGCCGATCCCGTTGGGCGGGCCGAATACCGGCGCGGTTGACAGCGTGTTGGTCACGAACGCGAACCGACCGTCCTTGCTGAGGACGAGCCAGCAGGCCCCGCGTCCACCGCTCGCCACCTCCGTAGAGACGGGCGTCAGCGTCCCGGTGCTCGAGAGGCTGTACGACGACGCCGAGCCCTTGAACTGAGCGGGATCCAGCACCTGCGGGATGGGTAGGCTGCCCGCCGGGTAATCGAAGGTGCCGTTGACCTGGCCGACGTTCGAGACCAGGAGCGTCCCCGAGCGGGTGAACGTGAACCCGAACGGATTGGGGTCGACGCTGGCGGTGCGGTCGGCCTGCTCGAGGGTCAGCGAGCCGTTCCGATTCACCGCGAACGTGTCGATCGCCCCGACGGTGCTCGGCACTCCGCGCTCGGTCACCACCAGTTGGTGCCCGTCAGGGGAGAACCCGATCTGCGCGGCGACACCTCCGGCGTTGGGCGGCGCCGGACCGGACGGGAACAGCGGCGAGATCAGAGCCTCGGAGCCCGGGATCGGCCACAGATGCCCACTGTCGGAGAAGTAGTAGCCGGAGATGCTGCTGCTCTCCTCGTTGACCACGTACAGCAGGTGGCCGTAGGTGGTCAGGCTGATCGGCAGCACCCCGCCTGAGCTCACTCGATCGGCGCGGTCAAGGCCCCAACCGGTTGTACGGAACGAGGTGATCGTGTTATCGCCGTCGTTGACCACGAACAGCAGGCGTCCTTCTGCGGCCAGTGCCATCGAGCCGGACGAGTCGACGATCGGGAACGTGAACGGCGGCTGCGCGGCGATACCGGTGCCCCCGGTCGACACGGTCGGGCCCTGGGTGAGCGTGCCGTCGCGATTGCGGTGAAAGACGATCACCGCGTTGCCGCTCGGGTCGTTCGTGGTGGTGTAGACGGCGCCGCCACGATCGCCGTCGAATCCGTGGCGGACGAGGTGTCTGCCGTGGTTCTTGGCCTGTGCCGCCGCCGGCAAGGCGGCGAGGAGCGCGGCCACCAGGATTGGTAGTGCCCGCCGCGCTCGCCATGCCGCGCGTGCGGAGTGCCCCGGTCCCATCATGGACTACCCCCTATGGGTTTGTCACTGCTTGGGGCAGCGCGCCAAGCGCCCGGCCCCCGGTCGGGCGCGACCCTATCGCGCCCAGGAGCCGCAGAGAAAGAACATTTGGTTACCGGCGGGGGCGAGTCAGGCGATGCTCGCCTCGCGGCGTGCGGTCTGCAGGTCGATCGGCCTGCTGAGCGCCTGGAGCGCAGACAGTTGCTCGCTGGCCGCGTCCCGACCCGCCTGCAGGAATAGATCGCTCAGGTGAAAGTCGCGCCATTCGGCCGGCCCGAAGCGCGGCGTGATGACCACATCGCCGAGCGCGGCGTGCCGGGCGCTGGTATCGAGCTGGCTGAGATCCATGGCCTCGAGGATCGTGTCGAGCGGACCGCGCCGGCGCGGCTTGGCAGGCTCGGCCTCGGGCTCGTCGGGCACCCCCGGCCAGCGCTCGAGCGCTTCGGTGCCCAGCAGGTTGACCGACGCCACGATGTCGGCGCCGTCCTCGATCACCGCGGCGGTGGGCACCGGGACGAGCGCGATCGCGTCGATCAGCCGGTGGCCGTCGCGCTCCTGGGTGGGAAACACGCCGGCCACCGACAGCGCGGCCAGCAGCGCCTCCCAGAGGGGACCTTGGCGCTGGGCCACCGGCGCCCGGGCGGTCAGGTCCACGGCCATGATCACCAGCGGGATCTGAGTGTGCGAGAAGAAGGCTCCCTTGGTCGCCTCTTTGAGCAGCCCGGTCAGCACCTCCAGGCCGGCCGATCCGACCAGCGGTGACTTGAACAGCCGGCCGACGTTCTCCTCGCTGAACGCCGCGCGAAAGCGTTCGTAGATGCCGCCGGCGTCGTAGCCGAGCGCGAGCTGGCTGGCCACGAAGCCGCCGATGCTGCTCCCGCCGACATAGTCGACCGTGTAGCCGGCCTCCTCGAGGACCTGGAGCGCGCCGACGTGGGCATAGCCCTTCGCACCGCCCGCGCCGAGCGCGAGCCCGAGTTTGGTGCGGGTCAGATGGCGCGCGATCCAGGCCGCGTCGGCGTCGGCCAGCGGGAACTCGCGCTGTCGCGGGCACTCGCGCACGACCAGGCCGAGCGCGGCGGGATGCCACATCTGGCTGGCATCGCGTGCCTCGTCCGAGACCAGGACGATCTCCAGGCGCCGCCCCTCGGATGCCGCGGCGACGGCCCCCAGCCGCCCGGCCTCCTCGGCCGTCCCGACCAGCGCCACCACGCGATCGGCCTCGTCGAGCAGGACCCCGACCGTGTCGGGATCGAACTCGCTTGGGATCAACACCGTCGCGTGCTCGCCGGCCAGCTCGTCGGAGGCGGTGAGCGCGCCGGCGAAGGACAGCGAGCGGTCGGCCACGGTGACCGGCTGAGCGCTGGCCATGCGGGCCGCGGCGATGAGCCCCGGGATCACCCCCTTCAGGGAAGGGCCCGCGATGATGCCGATCTCCTCGCCCCGGGTGGAGCTCGAGCGCACGCTGGCGCTGAACAGTGCCGTGCTGCGGGCGCTGGCCCGGAACAGGCGCTCGCGCTGGGTGTGGATCACGTTGATGAGGATGCGCGGGAAGCGGCCGGCCAGCTCGAGCAGGTCGGGGGCATCTAGCTCGAGCGTGTCGGCGATCGTGCTGGCCGAAACGGTGGCCGTGCGCTCGGTTCCCGTGATCGCGTCCTGGGCGCCGATCACGTCGCCCTTTCGCATGCGCAGCTCGATCTCGCCTCCGCCGGCCGTGGTGCCCGCGCTCCAGATGACCAGCCCGCCGGTGATCAGCCAGATGCGGTCGCTCGGATCGCCGGCGGCACACAGCTGCTCGCCCGGAGCGAACTGGCGCGGGCGCATGCGTCCGGCGACCACCTGTAGCTCGGCCTCGGTAAGCCCCTCGAACAGGCGGCTGCCGGCGAGCGTCACGTCACGGGCCATGGTGGGCGCCAGCGTAAGCGGGTGGCGCGCGGCGAGTCAAGGCGGGCGGTGAACGACCGCTTAAATCGTCACTGTCGTGCCCGTGGGCGTGTATAGACTCACCCCGCACATGGAAGCGAGCGAGGCGAGGGCTGCATCGGGGAGTCTGCCGATCGTCACCGGCAAGAAGCTGATGCTGTTCGCCGGAAGGGCCAATCCGGAGCTGGCGGCGGCAATCGCCCACAGGCTCGGGATCGAACTCGGCCAGATCACGCTGAAGACGTTCTCGGCCGGTGAGGTCTACTGCCGGTTCGACGAATCGGTGCGCGGCGCCGACGTGTTCATCGTGCAGCCGACCTGCTCGAACGCCGAGACCGGGGTCAGCGCCAACGACGCGATGATGGAACTGCTGGTCATGGTCGATGCCGCGGTGGGGGCCTCGGCGCATCGGGTGATCGCGGTCATGCCGTGGTACGGCTACTCGCGCCAGGACAAGAAGTCGGCCCTGCGCGAGCCGATCACCGCCCGGCTGGTGGCCCAGCTGCTCGAGACCGCCGGCATCGATCGCGTGCTCACCGTCGACCTTCACGCCGGGCAGGTCCAGGGGTTCTTCCGCAAACCGGTCGATCACATGACGGCGCTGCTGCTGATCGCCGACTACTTCCGTGAGCTCGAGCTCGACGACCTCGTGGTGGTCGCCCCCGACGTCGGCCGCGTCAAGCTCAACCACAAGTTCGCCGAGATGGTCGGGGCCGACCTGGCCCTGATGACCAAGGAGCGCCCGGCCCAGCAGGTGGCCGAGGTGGGCTACGTGATCGGCGACGTGCGGGGCAAGACCGCGGTGATCCTCGACGACATCATCGACACCGCGGGCACGCTGATCGCGGCGGGCCAGACCGTGCTCGACGAGGGCGCGCGGCGGGTGTTCGCCGCCTGCACGCACCCGGTGTTCTCGGGCCCGGCCTACGAGCGGCTGGAGCAGTCGCCCTTCGAGCAGGTGGTGGTCACCGACACGATCCCGCTGCGCGCCGGCGCGCCCGACAAGGTCGTCGTGCTGTCGTGCGCCTCGCTGCTGGCCGACACGATCCGCCAGATCTTCACCGAGGGTTCGGTGAGTGCGGTGTTCGGCGGAGAGAATCAGCTGTTCTAGTCGGCGCGCGGGTTGCAAACGCGGTGCGCGTTGCGTCATGATGCGGGTTGGACGTGGACCGAATAGGGGGTTGCAACCGGGGCTCGGTGCCGCTGACCGCGCATGGTCGGCGTGCGGGTCGTTGCGATCCTGACGAACCGAGGAGGGGCTGATGGCAGACGACCGCTCGGCGTCGATGCTTGAACTGAAAGCGATCGACGCACCGCACGGCCATTACGACGTGGCGATTCTCGGCGGAGGGTTGGCGGGACTGACCATCGCTCTGCAGCTCAAGCGCGAACGTCCAGCGACGCGAGTGCTGGTGACCGACAAGCGAACCGAGCCGGCGCCCGAGGCGGCCTTCAAGGTCGGTGAGTCGAGCGTCGAGATCGGCGCCTACTACTACCGCGAGATGGTTGGCATGCGCGACCACCTGGAGAAATACCAGCAGCGCAAGCTGGGTCTGCGCTTCTTCATGCCGGCGGGCGACAACTCGGACATCACCAAGCGGGTGGAGTTCTGCACCCCGGGGCATCTCGATGCCTTCACCCATCAGATCGATCGCGGGCGGTTCGAGAACGAGCTGTTCCGGCGTGCGCGCAAGGCGGGAGCCGACGCGTTCCGCGGCTGGCGGGTGCAGGACGTCTCGCTCGGCACCGACAACCACACGATCCTCATGTCCCAGGAGGGCGAGGAGTGCATCGCCACCGCTCGCTGGGTCGTCGACGCCTCCGGACGCGCGAACATCCTGCGCCGCAAGCTTGGCGTTGGTGAGGGGGTTGACACCGGTCACCACTGCAACGCGGCCTGGATCCGGCTGGCCGGCGGGCTGGACTTCGAGGAATGGACCGACGACGAGGAATGGCTCGGCCGGATGCCCGAGAAGGGCCTGCGCATCCACTCGACCTCGCACCTGATCCAGCCCGGCTACTGGCTGTGGCTGATCCAGCTCGAATCGGGGCCGATCTCGATCGGCGTGTGCGCCGACCCGCGCTTTCATCCGTGGGAGGAGATCTCGAGCTTCGACGCCTGGATGGACTGGATGCGCCGCAACGAGCCACAGCTGCACGCCGCGATCGAGGGGCGTCGCGCTGACGTGCTCGACTTCCTGCGCGTCCAGGACTACTCGTACGGGTCGACGCGGTTCTTCTCGCCCGAGCGCTGGACGCTGGTCGGCGAGGCCGGCGCATTCCTCGACGCGCTGTACTCGCCGGGCTCTGACTTCATCGCGTTCTCGAACACGTTCAGCTGCGAGCTGATCGAGCGCGACCTGGACGGCGAGGATGTCACCGAGCTGTGCGACTTCTACAACGACTTCTACCTGGCGCTGTTCAACACGACCGCGCATCTGTACCGCGACAACTTCCAGCTGTTCGGCAACCCGCAGGTGATGGTGGCGAAATTCGTGTTCGACTCCTCGACTTACTTCTCGGGGATCGGCAACGCCTGGTGCCACGGGCGGATGCGCAAGCCCGAGGACATCGAGCGACTCGGTCAGGTTCTGCGCCCGGCGATCGAGATGGTGCCGCGGATGCAGGAGCTGTTCCGCGACTGGAACGCGATGGAGAACACGCCGTTCGAGGGCGTCTCGGTGCTGCCCAGGACGCTAAAGCCGTACATCCAGGCCCAGGCCGACATGGCGCATCCCGCCGAGGGCGACGAGGTGTTCGAGAACTCGCGCAAGAACGTCGAGTACCTCAAGGCGCTCGCGGTGTGGATCTTCCACCGCGCGGCCCGGAACCTGCCCGATCCGCCGGATGAGAGCCGGCCGATCAACCCGCTGGCGATCAGCCTGCATCCCGAGCGCTGGGAGGCGGACGGCCTGTTCTCCGAGGACGGGATCAGCCTGGTGCAGGCGCTGGAGATGCTGCCGGGGATCGAGGAGATGGATCTCGAGAAGCGTGGCGCCGTGGCGGCGGCGGTTTGAGCTCGGTACGGGACTGACTTTCTTGCAACGTAAAGGAGAGTGACATGGGGGATAGGCAGCCGGCAGACAGCTACGACGTGGCGATCTTGGGCGGCGGCCTCGCGGGGTTGACTCTCGGGATTCAGCTGAAGGCTGCCCGTCCGGAGACCAGCGTCTTCATCGCCGAGAAGCGCAAGGGCCTCGCGCCCGAGGCCGCGTTCAAGGTTGGGGAGTCGACCGTCGAGGTGTCAGCGCATTACTTCGCCGACATCGTCGGGGCCAGGGAGCACATGGACAGCGACGAGCTGCACAAGTTCGGCCTGCGCTGGTGGTTCCCGGCGGCGGGCAATCAGGAGATCGCCGAGCGCATCGAGCGAGGTATCAACAAGCCGCTCGACCATCCGAGCTATCAGCTCGACCGCGGCCGGTTCGAGAACTACCTTGGCGAGAAGGCGGTGGCCGAGGGGGTCGACCGGTTCGGGGACTGTCGCGTGCAGGAGGTCGAAATCGGCGACCCACACGTGATCCGGGTGACCTTCGAAGGTGAGGATCGCGAGATCCGCGCCCGCTGGGTGGTCGATGCCGCGGGCCGCGCGTTCCTGCTCAAGCGCAAGCTGGACCTGCTCGAGGACAACGGGCACGTGGTCAACTCGGCCTGGTTCAGGCTGGACGGCGGGCTGGACATCGAGTCGTGGGCCGATCCCGACGACGAGGAGTTCTTCGGGCGGATGTCCGAGCGCGGGCTGCGCCAGTACTCGACCAACCACCTGTGCGGCCAGGGCTACTGGGTGTGGATGATCCCGCTGTCTTCGGGACCGATCTCGATCGGGATCGTGGCCGATCCGAGATTCCATCCCTACGAGGAGATGAAGACGCTCGACGGCGCCCTGGACTGGATCCGCCGGCACGAGCCCCAGCTCGGCGAGTCCCTGGATGGCCGGCTCGACCAGGTCGAGGACTTCCTCAAGGTGTCCGACTTCTCGTACGGCTGCAAGCAGTGCTTCAACGGCTCGGAGCGGTGGTCGCTGGTGGGCGAGGCGGGTGCGTTCCTCGATCCGTTCTACTCACCTGGATCGGACTTCATCGCGATCTCGAACACGCTCACCGCCGATCTGGTGTGTCGCTATCTGGATGGTGAGGATGTGACCGAGCGCGCCCGTGCGTTCGACGATCTGTACCTGAACACGTACAAGGTGAACCTCACCCAGTACGAGGGTCAGTACGAGTTCTGGCACAACGCGATGGTGATGACGGTCAAGATCTGCGCCAACAACATCCTGTACTGGGGCACCGAGTGCCTGCTGTTCTTCCACGACAAGTACGCCGATCTGGATTTCATGGCGTCGGTGCGAGGAGATCTCGAGCGGATCTGGAGCATCACTCGGCGTCTCGAGGCGATGTATCGCGAGTGGAACGCGCTGGAGGAGCGCGAGTGGCGGCGGGCGATCGTGCCCACGCAGGCCTTCCCCGGCATGTACCAGCGGCACGTCGACATGGCCGGCGGCTTCGACGAGGACGGCGTGCGTGCCCGGCTGGCCTCGACGGCTGAGCTGATGGAGGCGTTCGCGGTGCTGGCCTTCTCGCGCGCCGCCCAGAACCTGGGTGAGGTGGCGCCGGGGGAGGACGAGAAGATCAACCCCTACGCGGTCTCACTGAATCCGGATCGCTGGGAGGCCGACGGGCTCCTCGATGCCAGCGGCATGTCGCTGGCCGAGGCGCGCGAGAGCGAGGCGGCCGGGCTGCAGAACCTGTACCTGGAGGCGGTCGCGACGCCGGCTTCCTCAGAGCCGGTGTCGTAGGAGGATTTCAATCGGCGAGCAGATCGTGGTAGGGCTGTGGCTGGCCCAGCGAGGTGGCGGACGTCCCGCGGCGAACGAACTCTCGCCCGGTGGGCCACAGGGTCACGAACTGATCGCCTGACTCCTCCTCGTAGCGGATGAACGTCACGTCCGACAGATCAACGCGGAACAGGTGAAAGCGACCCGGCTCGGGGTCCCAGCCGAGCCGGAGCCGGACCTGCTCCGCGTATGCTCGCTGGAGATCGAGCGAGCTTTCCTCGACCACCCGGCCGCGGACCTTGTACTCGCCCGCACGCCCGTCGCGGCCAGTCACGATGCTGTGGATGAGTATCCGCGGGTCACGCTTCAGATCAGAGGCCTTTAAGGAGCCGAACAGCATTGAGAGCCAGAGGTCCCCATCCCAGAGGAGGGGCTCCACCGGACTGATCCGCGGTGTGCCATCGCGGCGCACCGTGCCGACCAGGAGCACGCCCGGATCGATCAGGCGTGCTTGCCCCAGCGTGGCGAGTCGCGGGACCGTCTCCGCGAACTCGCTCCATCTCATGCCGGCTCGGGCTGGGTGAGGGCCTTCACGAACTCCTCGAGCTGGTCGGTGCGCCAGCACTCGAACGCCGTGCAGTGCTTCTCGTAGGCGGCGATCACGCTGTCGCCGTAGTTCCAGTACAGCCGGGGCTCGGGGTTCAGCCAGAAGGTGCGTCCGGCCTTCCGCGTGATCGCCGCGAACACCTCGTCGCGCGGGGGGCGTCCGTTCGTGCGGGCGTCGCCCAGCACGATCACGGTGGCGCGAGGATGGAGCTCGTCCTCGATCAGGGCCAGGAACTCGAGCCACACTCTGCCGTAGTCGGTGTAGCCGGAGATGTCGGCCACGCCGGCGTCTCGCGATATGGCCTCGCTGGCGGCGCGGAAGTCGCGCTCGCGCTCGAACACCTCGGTGACCTCCGAGATCCGCTCGATGAACACGAAGCTGCGGAGTTTGCGGAACGCGTCGTGGAGGGCGTGCAGGACGCTGAGGAAGAAGGTCGATGCGCTGGTGACGCTGGTCGACACGTCGCAGAGCACGAAGATCTCGGGGCGGCGCGGTCTTCTTGGCCGGTACTTCAGGGCGATCGGGACCCCGCCGGTCTGGAGGCTGGCGCGCATCGTGCGCCGGAAGTCGACGTGGGCGTGGCGCTTTCGGCCCTTGAGCTCATGGCCCTGGGTGGCCAGGCGGCGCTTGAGCTGGGCCACCACCTTGTGCACGGCGGCCAGGTCCTGGATCGGGCCGGTGGGCAGGGCACGCTCGAGCTCGCCCAGCGGGCGCTTGGGCGGAAGGCTCGAGGTGCGCTCGATCAGGTTGCGCTCGAGCTCGCGCCTCAGGTGCTGCTCGAACTTCCTGAGCTGGTCGCGCGGGAGCCCGTCGTGCCGGGGGTCGTCCTCGGGGAGGTCGGGCTGGGGCTCGGTTCGGAGCCCCAGGGCGCGCCGGATGCGCTGGACGTCGACGCCGAGCACGCCTGACCCCTCGCCCCGGCCGAAGGCGGCGATGGCCAGGCGGGCGAGGTCGCGCATGGCGTCATCCGATCCGTCTCTGAGCGCGGCCGCGATCTGCTGCCTGAGCGTGTCGAGGTTGATGTCGCTGCCGGCTCCGTCGCTCTTGCCCGGGGACTCGGTGATCTTCTGGCGGGCGGCCTGTGCCTCGGTGGCCCGGAAGAAGAAGCGGTCGAAGACCAGCTCGAAGATGCGGCGGTCGTCGTTGGACTTGGCCAGGGTGGCGGCCAGGGCCTCCTTGAAGTCGGGCTGCTCGGTCCAGCTGACGTGCGTGAGGGCCTCGAAGGCGTCGAGGATCTCCGAGGTGCCGATCGCCACGCCCTCGCTCCGGAGGTCCTCGGCGAAGGCGAGGAGCTGGCCGTCAAGCGCGCCCGGCGGGTGCTCGGGGATGCCGCCGTAGATAGCGCTGTTCTTAAGCGGCGGCATCCGCTTGCTGCAGTGCCACCCCGACTCGGGCCGCCACCGTGTCCAGGTCGGTGCGGTGCTTGACGATCACGCTCATCGTCTCGATGAACGTGTCGTGGTCGATGTCGCTGGCCCCGAGCAGCAGCAGCGTGCGGGCCCAGTCGATCGACTCGGCGATGCTGGGCGGCTTCTTGAGGTCGAGCTGGCGGACCTGGTGGATGACCTCGACGAGCTTTTTGGCGATGGTTTCGTCCAGCTCGGGCGCGTGCAGGCGGACGATCTGGAGCTCGTGCTCGAGGTCGGGATAGTCGAGCCAGAGATACAGGCAGCGACGCTTGAGGGCTTCGGTGAGTTCTCTCGTGTTGTTCGAGGTGAGCAGGACCACCGGTCGGGTCTTGGCCTCGATCCGGCCGAGCTCCGGGATCGAGATCTGGAAGTCGGACAGGAGCTCGAGCAGCATCGCCTCGAACTCCTGGTCGGTCTTGTCGATCTCGTCGATCAGCAGGACGACCGGCTCTTCGGCGGCGATCGCGGTCATCAGGGGCCGGGGGAGCAGGAACTCCTCGCCGAAGATGTCCTCCTGGACGTCCTCCCAGCCGGCGGTGGCCGACTCGGTCTGGATCCGCAGCAGCTGCTTGCGGTAGTTCCACTCGTACAGGGCCTTGGCCTCGTCGAGGCCCTCGTAGCACTGGAGCCTGACCAGCGTGCGATTCAGGTGGGCGGCCAGCGCCTTGGCCAGCTCCGTCTTGCCAACGCCGGCGGGGCCCTCGACCAGCACCGGCTTGCCGAGCTTGATCGCCAGGTAGGCGACGAGCGCCGTGGAGTCGCCCGGCAGGTAGCCGGCCTGCTTGAGGCCTTGCGCCAGGTCCTGCGGGTTCTGTGGCGTCGCTGCTTCGGTCTGCATCGCCGTTGCTCAAATATAGGCATCGCTCTGCAACAACCCGGGGTCGGGGGTCCGTGGCGGGCGGAGACTGGGTCGCATGGGTCCCGATTCCGATGTGGCCAACCCCACACTCGCCCCCTCCGCCGGGGTGAACGCGGGTTCAGCCACCCAGGGTGTGGCGAAGTCCGCTGTCGGCGAGCGGCAACGGCCGAGCGTGGGGTTGGCCACGTGAACGATGAGGCGCGAGACACCGTGATCCGCCGGATCGCGGGACGGCAGCGAACGATGGTGAAGGCGACGCAGCTCTACCCCCGCGGGGTCACGAAGCGGGCGATCGAGCATCGCGTCAAGACCGGCCGGATGCACATCGTTTTCCGGGGCGTCTACTCATTCGGATGCGGTGAGCTGCCGCCGCTGGCCCGTGAGCAGGGTGCCCTGCTGCTGTGTGGCGAGCGGACGTTTCTGAGTCATTACACGGCCGCGGCGATCTGGGGGCTGTTGCGGGCGCTCCCCGCCGAGATCGACGTGAGCGTCGTCGGCCGCTACCGCGAGTCCGGCCAGGGCATCCGGGTGCACCGGGTCAAGGAGATCGCGAGCTCGGAGCTTCGCCACCATGACGGTCTGTGGGTGAGCTCGCCGGCGCGGGCCGTGCTCGAGATCTCGCCGACCGCCACAACCAAGGAGCTTGCCCACGCCATCGACGAGGGGCTCGCGAGGCGGCTCTTCACCCCGCGGCAACTGGAGGACGTGCTCGCGCGCAACCGGCCCTGCCGGGGGCGGCCCGGCTGGCCGCGATCCTGGGGGATCCGACGGCGACCGCGCTCAGCCGATCCGAGCGCGAAAAGCGCCTGCTCCGCCTGATCCGCGACGCCGGCTTGCCGATGCCGGAGACGAACGTGCCGTTCCGGGGCTTCGAGCTCGACTTCTACTGGCCGCGCGAGGGCCTCGTGGTCGAGCTCGACGGCTTCAACTTCCACCGCGGCCCCGATGCCTTCGGGCGCGACCGCGATAAGGAGCTGGCGGTCCGGGCCGCGGGTCTCGAGATGCTGCGCTTCACGGGCGACCACGTGCTCAAGCGGGCGTGGATGGTGGTGGCCGCGATCGCCGGCGCGCTGGCCCTGCGGCGCGGCGGCGGCTAACGGTCGAGCGGCAGCGTGTCGTCCTCGCCGAGCCTGACGGTTTCGTCCTCGTGGAGGGGCAGCGTGGCCTCGTCGCCGAGGGGCAGCGTGGCCTCGTCGCCGAGGGGCAGCGTGGCCTCGTCGCCGAGGGGCAGCGTGGCGTCGTCGCCGGCGAACGGGATCGTGAGCTGCTCGTCATCCGCCGGTGCCGGCACCGGTGCCGGCGGCGCCTCGGCCTTGCGGAGCGCCGCGTCGATGTCCGCGCGCGGGGCCCGGCCGAACGGCATCGTCGGTGGGTCCTCGGGGGTGACGCGTTCGAACAGCTCGCCGGCGCTGAACCGGCGGCGGGGGCGCTCGGGTGCCGCAGGAGCGTCGGCGACGCGCGTGGGTGGCTCGGCGGGGACCGTAATGGGCTCGGCCGGGACCGGAATGGGCGGGCGGGCTCGCCGCATGACGATCGTCGTGGCGGCGGCGCTCGAACCGACCGGCGGCCGGTCCTCGCCGGGCAGCGGGGGCTCGGGCCGGTGGGCGGCGCGGATCCTGGATCCGCTGTAGGCCAGGAAGGCCGCGGCGGCCAGCGCGACGAAGATGCCCCACTCGATCCCCGATGTGGTGGTCGCAGGTCCGCTGGTCGTGGCCCCCTGCTTGTCGAAGATGCGCCACACGATCAGCGCGCAGGCCCACAGCCCGGCGGCGGTGATCACCCCGCCATCGCCACCCGGCAGGTGGAAGGCGCGCCCCTCAGCCCGCTGGAACAACAGCGTCAAGACGCCGGCCGCGACGAGCAGAATGGCGGCCTCGACGAACGAGAACGCGCCCCAGCCGGTGATCGAGGCGCTGGCCGATTCGAGCGTGGAGCTCCTGGCCCGGGCGATCAGCGTCACCTGGTACCACGGAAAGAACAGCGTGATGAACAGCGCTCCCGACGCGAACGCGGCCATTCGGGACTCGTGCGGGAGCGCTCGCCAGGCCCGCGCCAACCTGGTCGTTCCCGAGCTCACGCGTTGCGCGGCACCCGCAGCGGTGGGCCCCTCGCTCATGCCTCGATTGTAAGCGGCCGGGGAGCGGGCTCGGGCACGGCGCCGGAACGGAAACCCGCGCTTTACAGGATCGGAATGTCCTGAACCTGGACGGATGGCTCGCGCCGGTGCTCCATACGCTCCAGGTAGGAGTCGATCAGGGCTCGCAGCGCGAGCAGCAGCTCCCGCAACGCGGCGACCAGCCGGCGCTGCAGCTCGGGGGGCACGAGATCGCGCAGCGCCCCGACGAGCGCGACGAACGGGTCGAGCTCGGGTCCGCCGCCGGAGTCCCCGGGGACCTGCCAGCCGGCGGGTGGGGGCTTGACCGGCTCGCCGTCACCCGGGTTCCCGCCGGTCGGGGCACCCTCAGCGGGATCGCCGCCGGACGACCCGGCGCCGCCCGCCGCCTCGACGGCCTGCGCCATCAGGCGCTCGGCGGCCTCCTGGGCGCGGTCGAGGCGCTGCTCGAGCCGCCGGAGGGCGTCCTCGGCCGATCCGGGGGGCGAGGTCGGCCGATCCTCAGACCCGCTCGGCATCGCGTGCTCCCTTGAAGGTCACCTCGAGCGCGCCGTCCTCGAAGGTGGCGGCGGTCGGCTGGAAGCCGGCCAGCGCCGAGGGCAGGATGATCGTCCGGCGGTGCCCGTCCACGCCGACGATCAGCTCGAGTCCGATCTTCTTGAGCGAGATGTCGCCCTTCTGGGCGAACGGGAGGGTCAGCCGCAGCTCGGCGCCGTCCTCGGAGACGTGCAGCTCCTGAGTCAGCCGGTCGTGCAGGACCGCGGCGGGATCGAGACCGCCGGGACCGCCGAACAGCTCCGCGGCCAGGCGATCGAGCATCTCCGCGCCCAGCACCTCCTGGTCGAAGTACGGCGCGCACAGGACCGGGACGGGCGCGAACGCGGAGCGCACCAGCTTGAGGTGCTCCTCCTGCACGCGGCGCCAGCCCGCGAAGTAGTCGCCGACCTCCGACGGGAACACGCGGTTGACGATCACCGCGTCGGTCAGATAGCCGTAAAGGTTGAGGTACGTGAACGTCCGCATCGCCTCGCCGATGACCATCTTGTCCGGGTTCATGACCAGGCGGACCGTGCAGCGCTCGCGGTCGCGCAGGATCTCGTTCATCGCAATCAGGTTCCGCGACAGGCGCTGGATGTCGGCGAACACGGCCGAGCTCGGCAGCTGGATGTCGAGCAGCGAGCGCGCCAGGGGCCGGGCGGCGGCCAGCAGCTGGCGCTCGAGCGGGAACACCTTCTCGATCCACCAGCGCGCGACGTCGGGGAACGACAGCAGCCGAAGCGTCTCGCCGGTGGGGGCGCAGTCGACGACGATCACGTCCCAGTCGGTCGACTCATGCGCCGCCTGCAGGCGCAGCAGCGAGAACAGCTCATCCATCCCGGGCGGCACCGTGAGCTCCTGGGCGGAGATGTGGTCCAGGCCGCGCTCGACGAACACCTCGCCGAGCCACTCCTGCACGCCCGACCAGTGCCGCTCCATCTCGTCCTGCGCGCCGACCTCCTGGCCCCACAGGCGCTCGGAAACCGCGCCGGGCTCAGACCCGAGCTCGGCGCCGAGCGACTCGGACAGGCTGTGCGCCGGGTCGGTCGAGATGATCAGCGTGCGCCGGCCGGCGGCCGCGCAGGCGCGTGCGGTGCACGCGGCCACCGACGTCTTCCCGACGCCGCCCTTGCCGGTGTAGAGGATCGTCCGCGGGGCCATGATCGGGCGAGTCTAGACCGGCGCGCTGGCAGGGACCGACTGCTACATTCGCCGCAGGGGCTGAGTAGGAAAGGGACGCGATGCATTATCCGAGAACCGCATTCAGGGGCTTGCTCTTCGTCGCGCTGGCCAGCCTCGCGATCGCGGCGTGCGGCAGCGCCAGCAGCAACACCGGCAGTCCGGGCACGCTGCTGAACCAGACGTTCACCGGCACGCACAAGGTGACCAGCGGTGTCCTCGGCTTGACGCTGACGATCGACCCGTCCGGGTCGAGCACGCTGAGCGGCCCGATCACCCTCAGCTTCGGCGGTCCCTTCCAGACACGCGGCTCGGGCAAGCTGCCGGAGTCGAACTTCACGATCAGCGCCAGCGCCCTGGGCCGAAACGTCTCGCTGGGGATCCTCTCGACCGGGACCGCCGGTTACGTCAGTCTCCAGGGCACGAGCTATCAGATGCCGCAGGCGACCTTCCAGAAGCTCGAATCGAGCTTCGCCCAGGTGGCGTCGGGGGCCGGCACGAGCCAGAACTCCGGAGCGCTGGCCAAGCTGGGGATCCACCCGTTGCGCTGGCTGACCCATCCCACGATCGTCGGCACCGAGACCGTGGGGGGGTCTCAGACCACGCACATCCACGCCGGGATCAACGTGACCGCGCTGCTCGCCGACCTGAACACGTTCCTCGGGAAGGCCTCCTCGATCAGCAACGTGGCCGGTGCGTCGAAGCTGAAGAGCGGGATCTCGCCGGCCACGGCCCAGAAGATCGCCGCGGCCATCCGCAACCCGAGCTTCGACGTGTGGACCGGGACGAGTGACAAGACGATCCGCCGGGCGACGATCGCCCTGACCGTCCCGGTCAGCGGCAGCCTGTCCAGCCAGACCGGCGGGGTCACGTCGGCCGACATCGGGCTCACCGTGCAGTACGCCGAGCTCAATCAGCCCCAGACGATCACCGCTCCGAGGAGCGTGCGACCGTTCAGCGAGTTCCAGCAGAAGGTGGCGGGGTTCGTGGCGCAGCTCCAGGGCGCCGCCTCTGGCGTACTCGGCAGCGGGTCGAGCGGGAGCAGCGGATCGAGCGGCGGGTCGAGCAGCAGCGGCGGGACGAGCGCCGGCTCGGGGAGCTCGAAGAGCGTTGAGAACTACAGCCAGTGCATCCAGAAGGCCGGGGGCGACGTTTCCAAGATGCAGAAGTGCGCGTCGCTGCTGGGCAGCGGCGGCTAGGCCCGCTACTCGCGGCCCAGGTCTTCCTGCTCCTCTTCGTACTCCTCGGGCTCTTCGTCCGGGTCGGCGCCTTCGCCGTCCGGCACATGGTGCGTCTGGAAGGTCTGGAGGACCTCGTCACGGCGATCCTCGTCGACCGGCACCTCGTCGGAGATCAGCACCCAGTCGGCGCCCTCGAACTCCTCCATGTTGAAGATCTCGGCATCGAGCTCGGGTGAGTCGTCGACCACGACGAGCACCTCGGTCTGGGGGTTGAAGTACGTGCCCGGGCGGTTGACCAGCTCCTCGAGCTCGTAGCGACGCGCGTCAGCCATGGCGCGGGAGCCTACCGATTACAGCTCGCCGAGGGAGGCGATCTCGCGCTCGATCTCGGCCTCGACGTCGAGTGGCGGCTTGCCGGCGCGCACCCGACGGTGGTTGCGGGCGACCACGAGCTGGCGGATCTCTTCGCGCAGGGCCGGATCGATCGCCGGCGCCGTGAGACGGGCGAGCTCGGAGTCGACATCCACCGGGGCCTCGCCGCGGCGGGCGCGGTGCTCGCCCAGCGCCTCGAGCAGCTGGCGGATCTCATCGTCGCGCTCGGCCACGGACGCGGCGCGATCGCGCGGAGCCTCGTGGTCCATCACGAACCGGCCCTTGCCGTAGTCCTCCCAGGTCTTGCGGCCGGCGATCAGGGCCACGAAGGCGACGAGGACGGCCACGATGCACACGACCCAGATGACGATGTTGAACGTCGAGTGCATGGGAGCTAAGTGTGACGGACGATTTGGGGCCTCGCTGCGCTCGGCGTCCGTGGGGCCGGTTCCGCCCGGCCTCCGTGCCGGGCGAGGCGCGCGTCCTGACCGGACGGGGCCGCGTGGCCCCAGGGACGCCGCCGAAGGCGGCCCCAATCGCACATCCGCCTATCACGCGGGCGCGGGTTGCGAGATCGGGTTGGAGACGTCCGTTGTTTGGGTAGCATCAGAGCATTGACTGACTAGTCAATCTACTTTCGCCAAGGAGAACCCACGTGGTCGATTTCACGCTCACCGACGAGCAGAAGAGCATGCGCGAGATGGCGCACGACTTCGCCGAGAAGGAGATTCGCCCCGTCGCCTGGGACTACGACCGGGACGCGACCTGGCCGCAGGACATCATGGACAAGGCCTGGGAGCTCGGGCTGATGAACACCCATCTGCCCGAGGCGTACGGTGGCTCCGGGCTCAGCACCCTCGACGGCTGCATCATCGAGGAGGAGCTGAGCTGGGGCTGCTCGGGCATCACGACCTCGCTGTCGTGCAACGGACTGGCCAGTGCACCGGTGATCCTGGCCGCCTCTGAGGAGCTCAAGAAGGAGTACCTGGGCCGCCTGGCCGAGGCCCCACTGCTGGCCTCGTTCTGCCTGACCGAGCCCGATGCCGGCTCAGACGTCTCCGGGATGAAGACCACGGCCACCCGCAAGGGCGACAAGTGGGTCATCAACGGCTCCAAGTGCTTCATCACCAACGGCGAGTACGCCAACTGGTACACGGTCTACGCGAAGACCGACAAGGAGGCCGGCCACCGGGGGATCTCCTGCTTCATCGTGCCGCGCGATGCCGGCGTGGTCGTCGACAAGCACGAGGACAAGATGGGCCAGCGGGCCTCGAACACCGCGACCATCACCTTCCCGGAGGTCGAGATCCCACTTGACCACCTGATCGGCGAGGAGAACAAGGGCTTCAAGATCGCGATGATGACGCTCGACCGCACGCGCCCGGGCGTGGCCGCGATGGCCACGGGCGTGGCCCGCGCGGCGATGGAGTTCGCGATCAACTACTCCAAGGAGCGCTCCCAGTTCGGCGTGCCGATCGCGATGCACCAGGCGATCCAGTTCATCATCGCCGACATGGCGACCAAGGTGCACCTCTCCCGGCTGGCCACCTGGCACTCGGCGGCGCTGCTCGATCAGGGCAAGCGCAACACGATCGAGTCCTCGCACGCCAAGCGGTTCGCCGCGGACAGCGCGATGGAAGTGACAACTGACGCGGTCCAGGTCTACGGCGGGTACGGTTTCATCAAGGAGTACAAGGTCGAGAAGCTGATGCGCGACGCGAAGATCCTCCAGCTGTACGAGGGCACCGCCCAGATCCAGCGGCTGGTGATCGCGCGCGAGACGCTTCTGCCGCGGCGGGCGCAGGAGGCCGCGCCGGCACACGCTTAGTTCATCCAGTTCCCTGGGGCTGGGCGGGAGGCGCTGGGACGGCCATGCAGGGGCGTCCCAGCGCCTCATTACATCGAGGCGATCGTTTACTACTCGGTCCGGCTGAACTGCCAGATCGCGATGCCCAGCATCACCAGGCCGAGCACGACGACCATCGCGACCTCGAGCAGGGCGGGGACGCGCCAGCCCCACCAGGTGATGCCTGGATCGAGGGCAGCCCTGGCCGCCGGCGAGATCGACAGGTGGCTGAACACCAGGCGGCGCATCGGATCGACCGCGTAGGTGAGCGGATCGAGCCGGTTGAGCACGGCCAGCCAGCCGGGCAGCCCGGAGGACGGGAACAGCGCGCCGGAGATGAAGAACATGGGGGTGACGATCATCTGCATGACGCCCATGAATGACTGCATCTGCTTGATGCGCACGGCGATCATCACGCCGAACGCGGTGATCGAGAAGGCCAGCAGCAGCTGCAGCACGAAGATCCCGAGGATCATCAGTGGGGCGTAGGGCACGTCCGCCAGGCCCGCCACGCAGATCACGATCACGCCCTGGATGCTCGCCACGGTGGCGCCGCCCAGGCACTTGCCGATCACGATCGAGCTGCGGCGGACCGGCGCGACCATCATCTCGCGCAGGAAGCCGAACTCCCGGTCCCAGACGATCGAGGCGGCCGAGAACATTGCGGTGAACATGACCGCGATGCACAGGATGCCCGGGTAGATGAACGTCTTCAGGCTGACGCCGTGGGTGCCGGCGTTGGCCAGCCGCTGAAGGCCCGAGCCGAGGACGAAGAGGAACAGGAACGGCTGGACCAGCGTGGTCACCATGCGCAGGCGATCGCTTCGGTAGCGGATCAGCTCGCGGCGCCAGACGATCTTGATCGCGCGCAGCTCGGAGGCCAGGCTCCGCTTGGGAACGGTGACGCGGACGACCTCGGGCGGGGTCGCGCCGGGTGCGGCCTCGGGGCGCCGCGTCGTCGTGCTCATCGGCGTCCTGCCCCGTGCATCACCTGCATCATCCGGCGGCTGCGGTTTCGTCCGGCGTCCTCCTCGGCGTCGCGGATGGTCGTGCCGGTGTAGGACATGAACACGTCGTCGAGGGTCGGGCGGGCGACGTTGACCGCCTTGATCGGAATGCCGAGCTCGGCGAACAGGCGAGGAACGAACTGCTCGCCGCCCGCTACCGCGAACGTGACGGCGCCCTCGGACATGCGGGCGTCGACATCGAAGCGATCCCTGAGCGCCTCGATCGTCGCGTGATCATCGTCGGTGTGGATGGCCACGCGGTCGGTGCCCACCTGGGCCTTCAGCGTCTCGGGGTCGTCGAGCGCGACGATCTCGCCGTGGTCCATGATCGCGATCCGGTCGCACCACTCGGCCTCGTCCATGTAGTGGGTGGTCATGAAGATCGTGATCTGCTCGCGGTGCTGGAGCTCGCGGATGTAGGTCCAGATGGATCGGCGGGTCTGGGGGTCCAGGCCGATCGTGGGCTCGTCGAGGAACAGCACGCGAGGCGAGTGCATGAGGCCGCGCGCGATCTCCAGGCGCCGGCGCATGCCCCCGCTGAACGTGTTGACCGTGGAGTCCTTGCGGTCCCACAGCCCGACCATGCTCATCACCTGCTCCATGCGGGGCTTGACGAGATTGGACTGAACGCCGTACAACTCGGCGTGGAGCTGGAGATTCTGCGCCGCGGTCAGATAGCCGTCGAGCGTTGGGTCCTGGAAGACCAGTCCGATGTTGCGGCGCACGTCGTCACGCTCGCGGACCACGTCGTGGCCGGCGACGCTGGCCGAGCCGGCGGTCGGCTTGACCAGCGTGCACAGCATGTTGATCGTGGTCGTCTTGCCCGCGCCGTTCGGTCCGAGGAAGCCGAACACCTCGCCGGCGGCCACCGCGAAGTCAACGCCTCGCACCGCCTGCACCTCGTCGTAGTTCTTGACCAGCCCGCGGACCTCGATCGCGGTCGGCCGGTGGCCATCGGCGGCGGTGGACGTCATCTCGTACAGAGGTTAGGGGGTCAGACCTCGGTGTTTACGTCCTCGCCGTCCTGGGCGAGAATCCGGTAGAGGGACCGCCGCGTCTCGGCGAGCAACTGATAGGCCTGCTCGGTCTGGCGCTCGTCGCCCTCCTGTCCGACCTGCCACGCCGCCTTGCCGATCTGGATGATCAGCGAGGCCATCCGGTGCAGGTCCGGAGCGTCCGGATCGTCTTCCTCGGCCCACGGGGCGGGATCGGTCTTGGACTCCCCGAGCCGCTCGCGGCCCTGGTCGGTGAGCTCGAACAGCTTGGTGCCGTCGCGCTCGACGGCCCGGATCAGGCCCTCGTCCTCGAGCTGTGACAGCGTCGGGTACACCGAGCCGGGGCTCGGGCGCCACCGCCCGCCGCTTCGCTCCTCGATCGTCTGCATCAGCTGGTAGCCGTTGCTCGGCTCCTCGGCCAGCAGCATCAGGATCGCGGTGCGGACATCGCCGCGGCGCCGGCGTCCGCGCCCGCCGCCGAACGGCCCACCGCGTCCACCGCCGAATGGCGGCCTGTCGCCCCACGGGCCGCCGCGCATTTCGCGTAGCGCGGCCAGCCGCTCGAGGTGGTCCATGTGGGAATGGCGTCCGCGATGTCCGCCCTTGGCCATGGCCAGGCGCGCCAGGAACGGCCAGGGCCCGGCAGCTTCGTCGTAAGTCATCAGGGTCTCCTTCGTCTTTCGTACTGTCGACGATGTATAACGATATATCGGAGACTGTCGGTTGTCAACGGTCGTCTTCGGCTACACGTCCTTCCGGCGGCACGGCGCTTTCCGGGATGGGGCGAGGTTCGATACGTCCGCGAACGCGAGTGCCGCCGGACGGACGCCGCAGCCTCGCTATGAGCGCTGGAGAGCCAGACAGCTGCCGGGCGGGCAGCCGGAGCGACTACTCGTCGTCGCCGTTGCGGGGGCCGCCGCCGCGCGAGCGGATCCAGTCGGCCATCTGCTCGGCCACGCCACCGATCTGGTTGCCCATCTTCGTGACGTTTTCCCCGATCTCGCGGAAGATCGCCCGGAAGCGCTCGGCGTAGAACTCGAACGCGTCGCCGGCTTCCTGCTGGACCGGTGGCTCTTGGCCGCGTTTGATGTACTCGCCGCGCTGGATGCGGTCGTACTCGCCGCTCTGCACCCACTTCATGACCTCGGAGACCCGCCTGACCGCGTACGGATGGGTGCTGTTGATCTCGTAGAAGAACCGCCGTACGCGATCGCTGGGATCGTCCCAGTCCTCGTACTCGCGGGCCTGGGCCAGGAACGCATCGAGATTGAGCTTGTCCGCGTGCATGCCGCCGGCCAGCGCCATGAGCCCGCGGCAGACGATCGTCGGATCGCGCACGACGAGCGCCTCGGCTCGATCGCAGCTCAGCTCGGCGGCCCGGAACCATTCGAGCAGCACCGCTCGGACGGCCAGCGCAGGGATGCCGAGCGGGAAGGGGACGTTGCCGCCGAGGCGCAAGAGGATCTGGAGTGCCGTCGTGTACAGCACGTGGTCGGAGAGGATGTGGGCGACCTCGTGGCCGAGCACGGCGCGCTGTTCTCCAGACCCGAGCCGACCGAGCAGTGGCGTGCCGAACACCACGATCGGATTCTGAGAGCCGATCGCCATCGCGTTGGCCACCACCGTGTCGGTGACGTACAGGTCGTACGTGCGCGGCATGTCGAGGATCTTGCAGACGGCGAGGTGGTGCGACCAGAGGTCCGGGAGCTGCCGCTCGCCGACCCGCACGGAGTTGCTGAGGAACATCTGCCTCATCGCTCGCTCGTATTGCCACTCGATGAGCTTGCGCACGACGGTGTCGAGCATCGGGACGGCTTTGAGCGCGGCGGTGGCGGCGCGATCGGCCGGGTGCTCGTAGGCCTTGGAGGAGATCCCGGGGTAAGGCTCGACGTTGTCAGGCAGTGTCTCGGCCACGTGGGGAGCGTACTCGTCTTACACTCGCGCGCCTAGATGTCGGGTCCTGATGCACGGGTCAACGGACCGGATTCCGCGGCTGGCCGGTTGGCGGCGCTGATCGAGCGCGCCGGCTCGGTGGTCGCCCTGACCGGCGCGGGAATCTCCGTCCCGTCGGGCATTCCGGACTTCCGCTCGCCCGGCACGGGCCTGTGGCAGAACGTCAACCCGATGAAGGTCGCCCACATCGACGCCTTCCGGCGCGATCCGGTGTCCTTCTGGAGCTTCTATGCGCAGCGCTTTCAGACGCTCGACGACAAGGAACCCAACCCGGCGCACGCGGCGCTCGTCTCGCTCGAGCGGGCTGGTCTGCTCGACGCGGTGATCACCCAGAACATCGACCAGCTGCACGCCCGCGCCGGGACCGAGAACCTGGTCGAGGTGCACGGCTCGATCGCGCAGTCGGTGTGTCTCGTCTGCGGGGTACGGTACGAATTGGACGACGTGCGCGCCCGCCTCGAGCGGAATGCGGATGGGGTGCCGCGGTGCGACTGCGGCGAGGCGCTCAAGCCCGGCGTCGTACTGTTCGGCGAGTACCTCCCGGGGGAGGCGTTTGCACGGGCCGAAGCGCTGGCCGCCGGCGCCGAGCTGATGCTGTGCATCGGTTCCTCGCTCGAGGTCTATCCGGTGGCCGGCCTGCCGGACACGACGCTGGCCGCCGGCGGGCGGATCGCGATCCTCACCCAGGGTCCGACGCCGTTTGACCGGCGGGCGGTCGTGCGCATGGGCGGCGACGTGGTGAAGGATCTCGAGGCGCTGCTGGCCGCGCTCGGGCTGGCCAGCGCCGAGGCTCCCGTGGCCGCCGAGCCGCCGGCTACTCGGCCTGCGCCGCCACTCGAGCCCTGAGCGCCGCCTCGATCCGCCCGAGCGCGAATGCGAGGGCTTCCCGGGCCGCCGGGTCAGGGGTGCCGCGGAGCGCGGCGTCGGCGGCGGCGGCCACGCCGTCGCGGAGCTCACCCAGCTCGGCCAGGCGCTCGCCGAGCGCGGCGGCCGTGGAATCCTCGCCCAGCTCGGCCATCGCGGCGTCGAGCGCGATCAGCACCTGGAGCGCGGCGGCGCGGTCGCGGCCCTCGTCGAGATCCAGCCGCGCGCGGAGGGTCAGCTCCTCGCAGGCCAGGGCCCGCTGGCGCCCGGTCAGGAGCGCGGCCAGCCGGGCCTGGGCGGCCGGAATCCGTGTCCGCCGCCGCCGGGGGCCCGGATCGACGAGCTCCCGGGCGTCGGTCCATTGCCCATCGGCCACCTGCTCGCCGGCGCCGTAGCCGAGGCGGGCCACGAGCGCGTCGGAGCGGGCGACGCCGTGCGCCCACGGATCGGAGGCTGCGAGGCGATGGGCATGCAGGGCTCGGTTGAGAACGGCGAGGCCGGCCGCCAGCTCGGCTTCGCCGGCGCGCCCCAGCCACGCCGCGGCCCGTTCGGCGTCGGGCAGCGGCTCGCCGACCTCGACGATCGTCACCCGGGTCGTCTCGACGAGCATAGGCCCAGGTTCAGGTTGAGCCTTAGGGGAGCGCCTGCGAGAGCCGAGACGACGGCGTTCGCGCGTTCCCAGCGTGCTCAGCACGAGCACGTGCTCCGGCGCGCTGCCGGCTGGGTCGCCGTCGCGCCGGATCAGGTAGCGGCCGTCGGGTGGACCGAGGGTCCAGGGCAGCTCGAGCTGGGTGAAGCGAAAGAGCGCAGCGATGGGCGCAGAGGCTATTGCGCGCCGGTCTTGATCGCGTACTTGCTCGGTGAGATCGGGACGATCGGCTCGCTGATCTGGCTGATGCGGTTGATCAGCTTGGTCCACTGACCGGGCTGCAGAATGCTGCCGGCGAGCTCGGCCAGCTTCTTGTTGTTGCCGTAGAGCTGGGTGTAGGCGACCTGGATCCGGTTGGCGTGGTCGGACAGGTCGATCGCCGCGGGCTGGCCCTTGTAGCTCATCAGCGAGACGATCTCGTCAGGCGCCATCGCGCCCTGGAGGGTGAGCAGCCGCCGGACCGTGATGTCGGTGATCGAGCCCGGCCCTTGGTGGCCCTTGATCGGAATGTTGTTGATCGCCGAGATGTCCACGCTTGCGCCGGTGGCGCCCGCCGGGTCGATGCCGCCCGACCCCGTCGGGGTGTTGCCGCACTTCAGGCCGCTCACGTCGGGCTTCAGTCCCGAGCTGGAGAGGAACTCGATATCGGCCAGGATCCGCCGGTCGATCGCGCCGGACTGGATGTCGCGCCGACCGCAGGCGTAGATCTGGACGTTCGGATCCGCGAGCACGCGGGTCTCGAGCTGTTCCTTGGACATCAGGAGGATCTGGCCGATCGTCGGATTCTTGGCGCCCGGGCCGAAGAACGGATCGACGCCCGCCGCGCGGTAGACCGCGGTGGCCTCGAGGAGCTTCCAGCCGTCGAGGATCGGCTTGGGGTCGACGTACGGGGCGCTCTTGCCAGCGGGCTGGATCATGAACTGCAGGTGCGAGGCGTTGGTCGGCGTGCCGGCGCCGAGGCGACCGAGGATCGTGCCGGCGACCACGACCGAGCCGACCTTGAGCGGCTGCAGGGTGTACTGGTTCTTGGCCAGGTGCAGGACGTCGGAGAAGTAGTCCTGGAAGTTCGAGATCTGCGGGCCGCTCGAGGTGATCTGGAGCTTGCCGCCGGCGGCGTAGGAGTTCGGGCGCTTGGGGTTGGCGAACAGTCGCTCCTTGGCCATCGGGGCCGAGATCGTCGGCGTGTCGGACGGCGCGGAGGTGGCGCTGGCCGGCTGGGTGGTGCTCGACGGGGTCACGGGGAGCGAGACCTTGGTGTTCGAGGTCTCCTTGGTGGCCGCGGCCGTGCTGGGCGGCGCCGACGACTGCTGGGTACCGGCTGACGCGGCCTGGCTGGGCGCGGGGCCCGACGGCGCGAGCAGCGCCTTGGCGATCGACGTCGCGCTGACCTTCTGGGGCTTGGGCACCGGGTAGAGACTCGGGATCGATCCCAGGTTCGCGTACGTGTATGTGTTGCCGGTGGCGTCCTGGAGCTCGATGTAGCGTCCGAGCTGCCGGCTCTGGCCGATCTTGACGATCTTGCCGTCGTTGACCGCGATGACCGGCGAGTTCTGGGCGGCGTAGATCCTGGTGCCGGTCGCGTTGGCGTCGGACTTCACCATGACGGCGGCGTTGGCCGTCTTCACGCGCGTCTTGGCCAGCTTCAGCACGGCGTCGTCGGCGTACTTGGCCGGGGCGGCAACCGGGAAGTGGCCCTCGACCAGGCCGGTGATCGCGTTGATGAACTGCTTGGGCATCCCGCCGATCAGCTCGGCGCGGAGCTCCACCGACTGCACGTACCAGGCGGCGTGGTTGTACGCGTAGATTGCCTGGGAGAGATTCTTGGAGGCGCCGGCCGCGTGCAGATAGCGCGCGGCGCTGAAGATCGCGTCCGCCGGGTTATACGGATCCGCGATGCCGTCGCCGTTGGCGTCGACCCCCCAGGTCTTCCAGGTCGATGGCATGAACTGCATCCAGCCCACGGCGCCGGCAGTGGAGACCGACAGGTTGCGGCCGTAGTCGGTCTCGATCTCGTTGATCGCGGCCAGGATCTGCCACGGCACGTCGTACTGGATGCCCGCGGCCTGGTAGATCGGGAGCAGGAAGGGCGGAATCTGGAAGCTGTCGATGAAGAAGTTCGGGACGCCGATCGGAGCCGCGCCGGGGAGCGCGTAGGAGAAGGTGGGGTTGGCCGGCGTGGGGACGCCGCTCTTGGTCACCGGCGGGGGCGGGGTGGTCGCGGGCTTCTTCGCCTTGCTCTTCTTCTTCTTGGTCGTCGGCTTGCTGCTCGGCAGCGTGACGTTGTTGCCCGCCTGGGACGTGCCCGGGTTCAGAGTGGTGGTGGTCTTCTTGGCGCCGTTACCGGAGCCCTTCGAGCCCGACGTGGGCGAGGGCTTCTTGGTGGTGGTCGAGGTCGACGACGTCGAGGAGGACGACCCCGAGCCAGAGGACTTCGGCTTGCGCGTGGTCGAGGTGGACGTCGAGGTTGAAGTTGAGGTCGAGGTCGTCTGCGACTGCGTGCTGGTGGTGACCGTGGCGGCCGGGGTGGTGGCCGTGACCGGCGGGCAGGACTGCGACACGTTGACGATCGGCAGGTTCACCGGGAGCGGCAGCGAGCTCGGCGACGTGCCGGGCGCCACGTTCTGGAACGTGAAGCTCTGGCCGCCGGCGACCGTGATGACCACCGTGCAGCCGTCCGCGGACGCGCTCGGAAGCGCGGCAAGACCAAGCACGGCGACCATGCATCCCATGGTCGCGGCAGCAATAGTCAGCTTCCGCTTTGTCAACACTGTGGCCTGCTCCTCCCGCGGAATGCCACACGCAAAGTCGTCGTCCCAGCTACGATCACAGGTAGGGTTTTAAGGACGCTACAAGCTGCCGCCGAGCTTTGCAATTGGGAACCGTCGGTGTGGTGGATGTCTGTTCGGGTACCGGCGCCGTGACCGAATCGGCTCACGTACGTCCAAGGCATTCCTGTGAATCGGCACGAAGGTGCGGCCACTGTAGCGTGATGGACGTCTTGCGGGTGTCAGGTAACCCTCAAGTCGAGCGTTAGAGTTGCCATTCGGAGGCGATTTCAGCACCACGAGGCGATCAAGCGAGGCGCGACATGAACGAGGACAACAAGGGGCTCCGAGGCAAGATGGCGAGGCAGGGCGAGGAGGCTCTCGGCAAGGTGGCCCAGGAGCTGCTCGAGAATCCGATGGTCAACCGGGCTCTGGCGGCCACTTTCGAGGCTCGTGAGCGCGCCACGCGCGCCCAGGAACTGGCCATGAGCGCGCTCAACCTGCCTTCAGCCGGCGATCTGGAACGCCTGACGCGCCGGCTGCGAAGCGTCTCGCAGCGGCTGGAGACGATCGAGGACGGACTCGACCGGCTCGAGGGCCGGATCGACCAGCTCGGCTCGACCAGCGCGCTCGACCGACGGCTGGTTGCGATCGAGGAGCTGCTCGCCCGTCTCGAGGCGGCGATCACCCAGCAGGCGGTGGCGCCGGCGGCCGTGGCGTCCGAGATCCCGCCCCGCCGGCGGACGCGGCAGGCCGGCGCCCGGGCGGGCGGTGGCCGCCGGCCGGCTCAGGACTGAGCCGGGCTGAGCGCGCGCAGCGCCGCCTCGCCCATGCGGCGCTCGGCCGCGCGCAGGTCGTCCTGGTCGATCCGGGCTCGGGCCGGAAGCACCACGTCGGAGACGACGAGCAGGGCGCCGGCCTCGAAGCCGAGCTTCGCCGCCAGGGCGAACAGCGTGGCGGCCTCCATCTCGATGGCCAGTGCCCCTGCCGCCCGCCACTGTGCCTCCAGGCCACGGCTGTCGTAGAACAGATCCGTCGACACCACAGGGCCGGTGTGGACTGTGGCCTCGGCGCCCAGGGAGGCGGTAAGCGTGCTCAGCATGTGCGGGCTGGCGGGAATCCGCTCGCCGGCTCCAAGAGCTCGGCTGGTGCCATCGGCGCCGATCGCCTCCTCCGCGATCAACAGGTCCCCGAGTCCCAAGGTGGGTCCGAGGGCTCCGCAGGTGCCGACCCGCAGTAGCCGCCGGGCGCCGAGCTCGGCCAGCTCGCTGATCACGATCGCCGCACTCGGGCCACCCATGCCCGTGCTCTGAATCGTCAGCTGCGCCCCATCCGGGGCCAGGCCGGTGTACCCCCACAAACCGCGATGGTGATTGAACATCCGCGTGCCCTCGAGCAGCGATTCGGCGAGGAGCAGCGCGCGGGCCGGGTCGCCGGGCAGCAGCACCCGGTCGGCCAGCTCGGCGGTCGGTTGCAGGCCGATAGGGGCGCTCATGTCCCGCCTATTGTCATTTATGAACCCGTAGACCCCGTTCCCATTGACAGATCCGGCGCGGGCGAGTAGACCTAGGGCACCCAATAAGGCAACAGGCCGGAGCGTGAAGGTCGCTACCCAGGCCAGCTGGGGAAGACCATCGCGAGGCGCCGCCGGAAACGTGACGAGCGCCAACGGCCGACGCAGCGGGCCGTTACGCCCGCGGGCGGCGGGGCTTCGTGCTCGTCGGGGCCCCGCCGCCGACTTGAACCGCGACCGGGTTCGAGCGTTTGCTCCCAACCCAGGCGCCAACCGGCGCGCAACCGGGTCTGCCGTCGTGGGTAGGAGACTGAGTCAGGGATGTCCAGTGCAGCCGTAAGAGCCCGCAACGGCGGGCCCCCCGAAGCGTTGTCGCTCCAGGAGGCCGCCGACCGAGTCGGCGTGGCCCAGACCACGCTGCGCCGGTGGCTGCGCGACGGGCTGATCCCGCCCTACGACGGCAGCTGGTCGCCGGCAGCGGTCAGCCACGCGAGAATCGTTGCCCGCCTGCGCGAGCGCGGGCATTCGCTCCAGGACATCCGGCAGGCCAGCGACGAGGGGCGGCTGGCCTTTGGCTACGTCGAGGAGCTGTTCGATACCGGTGAGCAGGCCTACTCCCTGGCGCAGGCGTCCCAGGAGACGGGACTGGAGCCGGCCCTGATCGAGCGCGTGATGGCTGCTCTTGGCACTGCCCCGGCCCAAGCGGATCGCATCTCGGCCGACGACCTTCGGCTGCTGCGCTACGTGTCCACCGTGCTCGAGGCCGGGCTGCCGCTGGTCGCGCTGCTCCAGCTTCTGCGTGTGTACGGGCAGGCCATGGCACGAGTGGCCGACGCGGAGGTGAGGCTGTTCCATCTCTACGTGCACGAGCCGCTGATCCGCTCGGGCGCGACCGGTCTGGAGACCGCGGACGAGATGCTTGGGCTCACGCGCGAGCTGCTGCCCCTGTCCTCGCCGGTGATGGATCACGTCCACCAGCGATACCTCCAGCACTTCGTCGAGCAGGACGTGGTCGGTCACATGGAATCTGACCTGGGCGGCGACAGCGTGGACCTCGGGCGGATGCGGGTGGCGATCGCGTTCGCCGACCTGGCCGGCTACACGCGGCTGACCGAGGAGGCCGGTGAGCTCGAGGCGGTCGATGCGGTGGAGCGGTTCGTGGACGCGGTCGAGGGCTCGCTGCCCGACGACGCGCGCGTGATCAAGACGATCGGCGACGAGGTCATGATCGTCGGCTCGGACCCGGTCGACCTGGTCGAGTGGGCGGTCGAGTTCCAGGACGGCCAGGACGAGCGGATGTTGCCGCGGATCGCCGTCCACTACGGCAACGCCCTCTACCGGGACGGTGACTACTACGGGCGCGATGTGAACATCGCCTCGCGCGTGGCGGCTCGGGCCGCGGGTGGCGAGGTGCTGGTGACCCGGCCGGTGGTCGAGCGGGCTCGAGGGGACCTCGAGTTCGACAAGATTGCGGAGATCCGCCTGAAGGGCTTCACGGCGTTGACCGAGGTGTTCGTCGCGGCGGCGAGAAACGGACGATGAGCCAGACCGACATCGTCGCGCGCGTAGGCGCTGATGCGCTCCTCGCGCCGGGCCGGCCAGTCGTGGTGCTGCTGTCCGGGGGTCGGGACTCGACGTGCCTGCTCGACGTCGCCGTGCGGATCACCGGGCCGGACTCGATGAGTGCGCTGCACGTGAACTACGGGCTGCGGGGGACTGCATCCGATGAAGACGAGCGACATTGCGCGGAGCTCTGCGCCCGGTTCGGGGTCGCGCTGAAGGTGCACCATCCGCGGTCTCGCGCGCGCGGCGCGCGCGGGAACCTCCAGGCCTGGGCGCGCGAGGTGCGCTACCAGGCGGCTGCGGAGCTGGCCCGGGAGCGATCCGCCGACGTCGCAGCCGGGCACACGGCCACCGATCAGGTCGAGACGATCCTCTACCGGCTGGCTTCCTCGCCCAGCCGGCGGGCGCTGCTCGGCATGCGACCGCGCGAGGGGAGGCTGATCCGCCCGCTCCTTCCCTTCACGCGCGAGGACACGGCTGCGTACTGCCGGGAGCGCGGGTTGACCTGGCGTGAGGACCAGAGCAACGCATCCGGCGCGTATGCGCGCAACCGGATCCGCAGCGAGCTGCTGCCGAGGTTGCGTTCGATCCACCCGGCCGCCGAGGAGAACATCCGGGCCGTGGCCGAGGTTCTGCGCGAGGAGGCTGACATGCTCGACGTGCTGGTGGACGAGGTGCTCGGTGCCGAGCGGTCGGTGGCGCTCGAGCGGCTGCGCGCGCTGCCGGGCTCGCTGCGGCGGCTGGTCATCCAGCGCCTGGCCGACGGCGCGGCCGGCGGATTCGCGCCCGGGGCCGGGCGCCGTGCCGATGACGTGGCCGCGCTGGCCGACGCCGGCACCGCGATGCTCGACATCGGCTGCGGCCTGCGCGCCGCGGCCGAATACGGCGTGCTGCGGATCGAGCCGCTCGCCGTGGGGGACGCCGGGTTGCCCCCCGAGCAGGTGGCGCTGGCGATCCCGGGCCACGTGCGGTTCGGCGCGCGCGACGTGCATTGCGAGCTGGGGGCGCCCGAGCCGCGCGAGCCGGGCGTGCTCGATCGGGCGGCGCTCGGCTGCGAGGAGCTCGTGGTCCGGGCGTGGCGGCCCGGCGACCGGATGGCGCCGCTCGGGCTCGGCGGCACCAAGTCGCTGCAGGACCTGTTCACGTCGCGGCGGGTGCCGCGACTCGAGCGCGCGCGGGTGCCGGTGGTGGAGGCCGGCGGCGAGATCGCGTGGGTGGCCGGGGTGGCCACCTCGGAGCGCTTCAAGGTGACGGACACCACGCGCGAGGCCGTGCGGCTCAGCTCCTCGTGAACGCCACCTCGTGCCAGTGGCGGCCGCCATCGGTGCTGCGCCGAAGGCCCTGCTCGCTGAGCGCATAGCCCACGGTCCGGCTCGGCCAGGCGAGCGCGGTCGGAAAGAACGAGGGCCAGAGGTGGATCGGCCGGAGGTGCGGTCCGGCAAGGTG
The DNA here is from genome assembly GCA_963764545.1 of uncultured Solirubrobacterales bacterium. Taxonomy (GTDB): domain Bacteria; phylum Actinomycetota; class Thermoleophilia; order Solirubrobacterales; family Solirubrobacteraceae; genus Palsa-465. The sequence goes on from CAVXSX010000002.1 coordinate 32,906, forward strand.
GAACAACGCGGCGGCCGGGCCGGCGCAGTCGTTCGGATTGAACGAGACGGCGATCATCCCCGCGGCGATGATCGGGCGGGTGTAGCCGCAGGGCATGCCGACGCCGCGCTCGAATGGGGCGGAGAAGCCCAGAGCGCGCCAGTGCCGGCCACCATCGTAGCTTGACCACGCGCCGTCCAGTGCACATCCGTGCATGGCGCAGCTCTGCCGGTCGTATGCGGTAACCCACAGCCGACTGCGGGCGCCGGCCAGCAGCTGCACCTCGGGGTCGAGGCTGGCTAGGTACGGCCACGCCAGCTGGACGTAGCCGCGCGTCGTCCACGATCGTGTGCCGTCCGTGCTCGAGAACAGGACGAAGCTCGGCGGGATCGTCGGGGGCCCCAGCTTGGTGGCGGACCCGGGCGAGGCAGCGAGTGCCAACAGCTCTCCCGGCGTGGCGGCCACGGCGACGATCGGCTCGGCCGACTTCATCACTGCGCGCCAGTGCAGGCCGCCGTCGTCGGTCTCCAGCACCCACCCGGTACAGGCCGGCGGGGCGTCGCCTTCCGGCTCGCGGCACGAGGTATCCCTGGCGGCGGCAATGCCGAAGCTCGCGGTGGCGAAGCTGACCTGATCCACCCGGACAGGCAGCCGCGCCAGCACCGACCAGTGGGCGCCGGCGTCGCTCGTGCCGAGCAGGGTCGAGCCGCAGTGCGCGCCGGGGCACGACTGGCCGAGCACCCAGGCGTGGTCCGGGTCGGTGGCGATGATCTGGCGCGCGACCAGCCGGCCGGCCGCGCCCAGCTCGCCCCGCCGCGCCCAGCTCGCCCCGCCGTCGCGCGTCGCCAGCACCTCTGCGCCAGCGTCGCCGTGACCGGTCAGAAGCCAGCCGTCGGCCGCCGTGGGGAAGGCCAGTCCGAGCGGTTCGAGCGCCTCGGGCGGGTGCTCGACCCGCGTCGGGGCCCGCCGCGCGAGCGGGTGACTCGGGGCGGTGGAGGCGGCCGCGGCGAGCAACAGGCCACTCGCGAGGGCGGCGATTGCGCGTCTCACAATCGCTGTATTGCTACG
>CAVXSX010000003.1:0-138481 GCA_963764545.1 uncultured Solirubrobacterales bacterium
AGGCCAAGCTAAAGGCCCGCAGGAACCCTCCGGCTTCTGCGGGCCTCATGCGAGGATACACGAAATGCCTCCTATCTGCTGAGACGATAGTCTCACTCCTTAGCGACCTACCTGTTGGTATAGACGGACAGACCATAGAAGACAGCGCGGCGCGTGCATTCCTCTGTGAGCGGAAAGTCACATGTATACCCGAGTACCGGCTTAGTCGTAGGCCCATGCTCCCCGGTTCCCGCGTTGTCTCACATAGGTGTCCGTGGCCAACAGAACAGGCTCCCTTGTGCATAGGCCAGCATAAGCAAGGAAGCCATGATGTGTCGGTGCAGGTATCCGTTCACGACGGCTAGAAGGACGCGCCGGCACCCGCCAATGTTTCCAAAATGAGCGCACGAGACCTCCCCGGCTCGCGTGCCCGAACCGGGAGGTTCGGCACCCATCCATCAGGAGAACGGTGCCTCTCAGAGAGAAACTGCTGCCGCAAAATAATGTGCAAGATGACGGCACATGTCATGCGAGCAGGCAGTACTGGCGGACAATAAGACGCCCTTGCCCGGAAACATGAAAGATCACGGGGCCATCTTAGGGAGCGTGATGTACCTGGCGGATGAGGGAGAGGAAGTCTTGACGCGGCGCATCCTTCAACAAACACGCTTTCGCCCCCGCCTGCCGCGCCCGCGCAAACATGTCGTCTACACTGCTCAGGATCAGCACTCGCGCCTGTGGGAACTCCCCCAGCAGCAGCGCTGTCGCCGTGATCCCATCCATTCCCGGCATCGACACATCCATCAGCACCACATCGGGTTGAACCTGCCGATAGGCTTCGATGCCGTCTGAGCCCGGTGCTGGCCTCGGCAATCACCTGCATGTCGGCCTGGCGATTGAGGATCGCCGCGAAGCCCTCCCGCACAATAGCATGGTCATCGACCAGCAGGATACGAATGCAGCCGAGTTCCATGCACGTTCCCCTCGCGTCACTAGACGTAACCTCTGCCTTAAAGACGTGATCTGCGGCGGTGGGAGGGGGCTAAACTTACGTTCTACTTTTACTGCCCACCTTTAAACTATCCGGCGCTTTGAGGAAAGGGGGTGGTGGGTAGGGTGACCTCCAGGGTCGTCCCCGCCGGGGATGAGCGTCTATCGTGAGGGCGGCCCCGATCCGGCTGGCCCGCTCTTGCATGCCCGGTATGCCGAACCCACCGGGCTGCGCGTGCGGATTAAATCCCTGCCCGTTATCGTCAATACGAAGCTGGAGGTGCTGCGGAGTGTAGTCGAGCGTCAGCGTGATCTGCTGAGCCTGGGCATGCCGCAAGGCATTGGTGAGCGCCTCCTTGGGCGATCCGATAGAGTTCGCTCTCGATGGGCTCGGGCAAGGCATAGAGTGTGCCCGTGACGGTCCCCCCCCCGTTCCTGCCGTGGTCTGCTCGACCATTTGCTGCACGGCCGCTGCCAGGCTCGCGTGGTTGAGGGCCGGCGTCCGCAAGGCCCGCACGACCCTTCCGCGTCTCGTGCAAACTCTCAACCGCCCGGGAGCAGGTAGCCGTGCGCTTTTGTCGCGGCGGGGGGCAAGGCGTCCTCGGCGGCATCCAACAACTGCAGCTTAATGGCGGTGAGCGCGGCTGGGCTAAGGTGTCGGTGGAGGTCCTGGGCGATGCGGTTGCGCTCGGTGAGCAGGGTGGCTTCGCGTTCGAGGGTGCGGCGCTGCTGGGCAGCGAGATGGCGGTTGGTGACGTCGCGCATAATCTTGGCCAAGCCTTGCATGTGCCCCTGCTTATCCTGGAGAGGGGTCATGATCCCGCTGGCGAAGAAGCGGCTCCCGTCTTTGCAGAGATGCCAGCGGATATTTTCGGCGCGGCCTTGGGTGAGGGCGGTCTGTTGCTCCTGTTTGCGCACCGGCGGCGCGGTCCTCAGGCGTGAAGAGCATATCCCCACTTTTGCTTGTTTCGATGCTTCCGTGTAGCCGGTGATGTGTGAGTATTCCAACTGCGGATGCGCCGGTCAGGGTCAGGGTAAAGATGGCATAGTCCTGGGCATTTCGACCAGAAGAGAAGAGGCGCTGACGCGCTTCAGGAGAATTCTGAGAAGCATTCATAGGGCGCTGGCTCCGACGCTGCCTCTAGCCTTGCGTCCTTGCAGGGCGGGGCGAGCGTTAGTGCCTCATTCGTGACGGCGGTGTGCATCTCCTGCTTCTGTGCATAGACTTTGCACCTCCGAACCGCATTGATAGCATTGCCGAGCCTTCGCACAATTCCTGTTTTTAGCCGTTAGAAGCCCCGGAGACGCGCGAGAGAGCCAGAGGAGAGCAGACGCGCGAAAAAGGCCGCCGATCTAGCAATGAGGAGTAGGAAGCGATCGGCGGCACAAGGGGATGAACCAAGCACTGACTCCTATACAGCAGGAAACTGCGTCTCGACAACTGTAGACAATGCCGGCTTTAGGCTATGGTAGGCCACAGAGACGAAAGGGAACCGCACAGGCGGAGGGCTACGGGGCCGGTTTGCTCGTTGTCAGCCTCGCCTAAACAGGGTTGTAGGCTTGCTCGGCGGCTTGTGCAGCCTGCAGGATTTCGTCAGCCACAGAGCGTGCCCTGACCGGCGTCCAGAAAATGAACTCCAGCGTATCGGTGTCAGGACGTTGGACCCGCAGGCACACCAGGCCGGGTTGCTGGGGTATTCCGGACCGAATTGCTCGTCCCACTCGTCGCCACGAATGAGGGGCGTGATGGTGAGCGTTTGGGACGGCACGGGCAATTTTGGCATAGCCTTGTATCCTCTCGGCGCGCACTACTCCTGGAATATCGTGCCTTGACGCGACGGCGGTTGCATGGGGCGTCTGAGGCTGTATCTATTCTAACCGGTGCCGGCCGAGCGTGCCATCGGTATCCCTACGGGTTTTGCGATGCGTACAAACGCTCCCCTGTCCATTGAGACGGACAGGGGAGCGATATGTCGATGCGTCCGGAGATCGTGGCGTCTCAGCGGGAACAACGCCTCAAAGGGAACAGGCGTGCAACTATCCTCGATGGCGTTGCCGCGCCTGTGAAAGCGGGATAGGAGACAAGCCCTCGTCCCGTTCGACCAGTGGCAGCCTCCCGCCCATTGCGATCGCACATTGCAACTCAGACAGGCAGAAATAACCTAACTCGGTCTCATAGCCACAGACCAGCCCGAAGAAGAGAAAGTCGGCTTCGGGCTGGCCGGACCGGCGGCAGAGTTCGCCGTCTGCGTCGATCGGTTCGCCTTCAGTGACATACCACGTCCACTGCCCCAGGCTCAGAATGCCGAAGAACTTCACATGCACGATTGTTTGCTCGCCTAATTTCTCCTGTGCGTATAGGCGCGGCAGTCTTTCGCGGATCTCTGGCGTCAACAGCAGTTGTCGGTCCATCTGAATTACTCCTCTGTTCCCTTTCACTGTGAGCCGGGCAGAGATCGTCTGCCCGGCTGTTGTCTCTCAGCAGCACTCGTCTTCAGTTTCACATGCGATCAGGTCATCTGATCCAGGCCGCGCAGCACCTCGGCGCTGTAGCCTAGGAATACCGTAGCGGCGTACAAGCCCTCTTCGTCTCTGCCTGCCTGCACGTCGGCGGTAAAGGCGTTGACCATCTTCTCTGCATCGCGGTACGCCAGGTACGCCCGCCCGATTTCAGAGGGGACAAGGGCATGGGTTCGTCGGGATCACACGGGCTGCATAGGCCGTCTTCGATCTCCGCCTCGGTCAAGAGCGGACGGCCGCAGCATACACAGGCGGGCAGAGTGAACAGGTCATGCCGATCACACGGGCAGCAGTCGGAAGGTAAGCCGCACATCCGGCAGCGGCGCAGGGTTGTCGTTTTCATCGGTTCGCCTCCAATCGTGCCTTGAGGGCTTCGGCTCCGCGCTTGGTGGTCGCCTCGACTATTACCGTGCCGTCTGTCCAGCACCTTCCAGGTGCGCGTTCGTCCGGCGGTGTCAATCAGCCGGGAACGACCGTTATGGCTCTCCTTCATGGTCAGAGTTCCCTTCCTCGGAAGAGCACGCCCGAAGCAGTATAAACTGCTCCGGGCGTGCTGTGCAGCAATCGTTGCGATTAGTTCATACGGGAGTCGATGATCCGTGCCCCTTTGCGAAAGTTACATCGGCCGCAGATGGCTTGCAGATTGGCGACCCCGTTCGATCCCCGCCGATAGCGGTACGATATGGTCTACCGTCAGCTTGGCCCGTTGTCCGCAGGCCGGGCAAACCCCTTCGCTCTGACTGAACAGCCGGTCGAGTTCTTCGGCGGTAAAGCGGTCGTTCGTACCGGCTTGGCGCGCCCGGTAGGCTTGATGGTTGGCAACGTGGCGTAAGCGCCGGAAGTGGAGTTTCTGTGCGATCGCCTCGGCATGGTTCAGCTGATGTTCCATAGCAGACTGATACGCCCATTTGATGTCGGTGGATTGCATGTTGGTTCTCTCTGAGGTAAAATAGGAACCGGCAGGGCTCCCCAGTCTTGCCGGTTCGGAGCAGAGGGAAGTTGGCGCTTTCCTCTGCTCTCTTCGTTTCACAGTCCGTACATCCAACGGGGATATTCGGCGTTCGCCTCTTCGGCATGCCGCTGCTCATAGGCGGCGACCATCTCCAATTCCCTGAGCAATCGCCTGCGAGTGCTTGCAGAAGTGCTTCTTCTCGAAGCATGCAGAGGCAGGTCTCCGTCAGCGGTAGGTTTGCCCTTCAGGAGACGCTACCCGGTAGTAGAGGCCCGACGGGATTCACCCGCTTCGTAGCTATGGAGATCGCCGCGTTCATCGACGAGTGCTGGGACGGGGCCGGAGCCAGCTCGGCCGGGCGCCGAGCCCGGGCCGCCCGCGCCTGAGCGGCCTGAGGTCGGACTACAGACCGGCCGGTACCGGCAGACCGGCCCGCTCGGCGATCGCGCCAGCCAGCCCGGCGAGCGTCGGGCACTCGATCCCGTGCCGCGCGCGCCGCGCGCAGGACGGCGCCGGGGATCGCCTCGACCTCGGGCTCGCGCCTCGCGGCCAGGTCGCGCTGCATCGAGGAGCCGAGCGTGGCGTGGGCCGACTCGAGCTCGGCCAGCGGGGTCGCCGGGTCGATCTGGGCTCCCTCGGCATTGGCCACCGCCACCACCTCACCGATCGCCGACAGCATCACCGCCCGCCAGTGCGGATCGGTGCGGATGAAGCCGATCGGCTGATCGGCGACGCTGGTCGTGCACGCCAGCGGCGCGAGGCGCACGAGCTTCGACCACAGCACCTGGGCCTCGCTGGCCCCGATCTGAGCCGGGATGCCGGCCCGGGTGAGCACCTCCGCCAGCCCGCTCACGGATCCTCGTGAGCGTGACCGTCATCGGCGGCCAGATCGACCCGCACGCCCGGGCTCGACTGGACCACGTGCCCGGGAGCCGGGCAATCGGCCTCCATCCGGATCACCCCGGCGGCACGCGGCCATCCCCGAAGTAGGAGCGGAGCGCGGCCACGTGCTCGAAGCCGTTCAGGAACGGCACCACGAGCCGCGGCGCGGTCTTGATCCGCTCGAGCGCCTCGGGCAGCGTCGGTGCCTTGGTGGCGACCAGCAGGACATCGGCCGGGCCGGCCAGCTCGGTCGACACCGGCAGCCGCGCCGTGAAGAGCCCGAACAGCCGGCTGTCCACCGAGATCCCGTCGCGGGCGATCACCTCGGCTTCGCGCTCGCGACCGACCGCGGCGACGTCCTCTCCGGCCCGCGCCAGAGCGGCGGCCAGAAAGCCGCCAACCCCGCCCGGACCGAGAACCACGATCGAGGACACGCCCGCAAGGCTGCCAGATCGGGCCGATCCCCTATGTTTGGGCGCATGCCCGGCTCACTCGACGCCCCCCAGCGGGTCCGCAACCGCTTCACCACCAAGGCCCAGCAGTTCGACGACCTCTACGAGGACGAGCGGCCGCTCGTCAAGCTGCTGCGCCCGGGGCTGTTCCGGCGCCGGCAGCTGGCCGTCGACACGGTGGCCGCCTACGAGCATCCCGCAGTCCTCGACATCGGCTGCGGCTCGGGCCGCATCGGCGAGTTCGTGCTCGAGGCGGGCGCCGGCCGCTACGTCGGCATCGACTTCTCCGAGCCGATGATCCAGATGTCCGAGCAGCGGCTCGAGCGCTTCGGCGATCGCACCACGCTGATCACCGACGATTTTCTCACCGCCCAGTTCGACGGGCGCTTCGACGTACTTCTCGCCCTAGGCCTGTTCGACTACCTGCCCAACCCGGAGGACTTCGCCGCCCGCATGTTCGAGCTGTGCTCACCGGGCGGATGCATGGTCGGCTCGTTCCCCGCCTGGTCGCTGCTCAAGGGTCCGGTGCGCAAGGTTCGTTACGAGTGGATCGGCGACTGCCCGATCTTCAACTACACCCGTGAGGGCCTCGATCAGATGTTCCGCGGGCGCCGGGTTCTCGCGGGTCGAGATCCTCGCGCCGGGCCATAGCGGCTTCCTGGTGCGGGTCTTTCGCGACCAGTAGCGAGCCGAAGCGCGTGCGCATCCTGATCACGGGCGCCTGCGGTGTGACGCCGCGCGCGATCGCCCGCTCACTCGGCATGAGCGAGCTCCTGCGCGACGCGAGCCTGATCGGCACCGACCGCGGGGGGAACTGGTACGGCTTCTACGAGGGGCTGCTATGACCGCGTCTACCTGGTTCCCGGCACCCGCGACCCGGGCTACCCGGAGGCGATCGAGGACATCTGCCGCAAGGAGGCGATCGACGCCGCGGTCGTGTCTCCCCGGAGGCCGAGGTGCTCTACTGGAGCGCTCGCGCGTTCCCTGTGCCCACGCTCCTGCCCTCGGAGCGCTTCGTCTCGGTGGCGATCAGCAAGAAGCTCCTCTACGACGCCCTGGCCGACAGCGGGCTGATTCCGTCCTACCGGACGGTCAGCCGCGACGATCTCCTGGCCCGCCGCGGGCTCGAGTTCACCGGGGAGCCGATCTGGCTGCGCGACTTCTCCGACGCGTCCTCGAGCGGACTCGGCGCGATCAAGGTGACCGATCCCGAGCAGGCCTACGCGTGGGCGTGCCTGAATCCCGGCATCGAGCAGTACATGGTTGCCGGCTACCTGCCGGGGCGGAACCTGGCCTGCTGCCTGCTGTTCGCCGACGACGAGCTGCTCAAGGTCGCCCTGTACGAGCGCCTGGACTACTTCCAGGGTCACCTCGTCATATCCGGCATCACGGGAAACATCTCGCGCGGAAAGCTGGTGAACCACCCGGCCGCGCGCGCGGCGGCCGAGCGGGCGATCCGCCTGATCTCGGCCCGGCACGGCGAGGGCGCCCACGGCCTGTTCACGGTCGACCTCAAGGAGGCCGCGGACGGCTCGCCGATGGTCACCGAGATCAACGTCAGGCACACCGCCGGCACCTCGTCGCTGGCCGCGGGCGGAGCGAACATGGCCGAGGCACAGGTGCTCGCCACCCTCGGCCGCCGCGATGAGATCGGCGAGGTCGAGGTCACGTTCCCGCCGGAGAACGCGATCCTGCGCGACATCGACGGTCCGCCGCTACTGACCAGCGGCGACCCGCGGCTCACGCTCGGCGGCTACGTCGAGCGGGCCGCCGGCTCCTAGCCAGGCGGCACAGTCCGGCTGCGGTGCTGACGCTCGAGATCATCTTCTGGCTGTGCGCCGGCCTGCTCGTCTACGCGCAGGTGGGGTACACGCTGTTGCTTGCGCTGACCGCCCGCGCGGTCAGGCCCGGGGGCGCGCGCCCGCCGGCCGGCGAGCAGACGCTCCCCACCGTATCCGTGGTCGTGGCCGCCTACGCCGAGGAGCCGGTGATCGGCGAACGCATCGCCAACCTGCTCGCGCTCGACTACCCGCGCGATCGCCTGGAGATCATCGTCGCCTGCGACGGCTCGCCCGATGGCACCCCCGAGCGGGCCCGCCAGGCCGGCGCCGACGTGGTCCTGGAGCTGCCCCGGCAGGGCAAGGTCCTGACCCAGGACACCGCCTTCGCCCGGGCGACGGGACGAGATCGTGGCCTTCTCGGACGCCAACGCCCACTGGGAGCCCGACGCCCTGCGCAAGCTGGTGGCTCGCTTCGGCGATCCACGCACGGGCTACGTGTGCGGCCAGGTCCACGTCGTGAGCAGCCAGGGCACCAACCAGGAGGGTCTCTACTGGCGCTACGAGATGTGGATCCGCACGCTCGAGTCGCGCGTGCGATCGATCACCGCCGGCAACGGGTCGATCTACGCCACCCGCCGGGAGTCCTACCTTGCCTCCGACGGGATCATGGGTCACGACCTGGGCTTCCCGTTCAAGATGGTCAAGGGCGGCTGGCGCGCGCTGTACGCGCCGGAGGCGCGCTCGACCGAGCTGATGCTCCCCTCGATCGAGGGCGAGTTCTCCCGCAAGCGGCGGATGGCGAGCCAGACGTGGCGGACCACCCTGCGCGGCGGGATGCTCTCGCCGCGCGGCTACGACCCGCTGTACGCCTGGATGATCTTCTCGCACCGTTTCCTGCGCTACATGACGCCGTTCATCCACGTGGTCGCGCTGGGTACGAACATCGCGCTGGTCGGCCAGGGATGGGTGTACGTGGTCACGCTCGATCCTCCAGCTGGCGGCACTCGCGGCCGCGCTCCTGGCCCCGCTCGTGCCGCTGCGCGGGCTGCTGGTCGCGCGCTATTACGTCCTGACCACCGCCTCGCTGGCGGTCGGCCTGTGGGACTGGCTGCGCCACGGCGCACCCGCGATGTGGGAGCCGATCGAGGGCTCACGCTGAGCGCGCCGCCGGCGCGCGCTCAGGCTTCGCCCGGCGGAACCCAGCCGCCGCGCTCGCCTTTGTAGATCCCCTCACCGCCCAGCACCAGCCGGACCGTGCGGGCGATGATCTCGAGGTCGAGCCTGACCGAGTAGTGCTCGACGTACCAGAGGTCGAGCTCGATCCGCTCGGGCCAGGGGAGCGAGGCCCGCCCGTTGACCTGGGCCCACCCTGTGAGTCCGGGCTTGACGCTCAGGCGCCCCCGCTGGCGCTCGGTGTATTGCTCGACCTGGACGGCGAGGGTGGGGCGCGGGCCAACGATCGACATCTCCCCGCGCAGCACGTTCCACAGGTTGGGCAGCTCGTCGAGCGAGTAGCGCCGCAGCCACACGCCGATCCGCGTGATCCGCTCATCCCCCTCCTGGATGGCCAGGCCGGCGCCGGTGAACTCGGCCCCTCGCGTCATCGTGCGCAGCTTGTAGATCGAGAACAGCGCGCCGTCCTTACCCACCCGGGTCTGGGTGTAGATCGGATGGCCCGGCGACTCGAGCCGGATGGCCACGGCGAGCAGGCCGACCAGCGGCGCGGTAAGCGCCGCGACGGGAACCGCGATAGCTAGGTCGAGCGCCCGCTTGATGCTCCGCACGGCGGCTATCCAACCAGGTCGCGATACAGGGCCAGCGTCTCGCGCGCGGCCGTCTCCCACGAGTACTCGCCCTTGGCCGCCGTCAGGGCCCCCCAGGCGAGGCCCTCTCGCGCCTGCGGATCGCCCAGCAGGCTCTCGATCGCGCCGGCTAGTGCCGCAGGGTCGTCCGGTGCCACCAGGCGCGCGGCGCCGGCTGCGGCCACCTCGCCGAAGCCCCCCACGTCGCTGATCACGCTCGGCTTGCCGAAGGCCAGCGCGGTGGCCAGCACTCCGGACCAGTCGAGCCGCTCCGTGCGCGCATAGGGCAGCACCACGACATCGGCCCGGCGGAAGAACGCCGGCAGCTCGGCGTCGGAGACGAAGCGAGGGACGAACCGGACGCCCGCAGGGGCGCGGGCCCGCAGCGGCTCGAGCGCCATACGCGGACGGCCCACTACCCACAGCTCGGCGCCCTGCACCCGCCGCCAGGCCTCGAGCAGCGTGTCGAGGCCCTTGTACGGGCGCAGCAGGCCGAAGAACAGGACCACCGGGGAGCTCACCGCCTGGAGCTCCTCGGGCAGCGGCATCTCCTGCGCCTGCGCCGTGAGGTGCTTGAACGCCCCGTGGTGGATCATCCTGACCTTCGCCGGATCGATCCCGAGCCTGGCCGGTCAACAGCTCGCGCCCGTATTGCGAGTGCACGACGATCGCGTCGACCGCGTCGTACAGGCGGCGCTGGGCCTGCACCTGCCCGGGCCGGGGTTCGCGCGGGAGCAGATCGTGCGAGGTCAGAACGATCGGCCGATCCGGCAGGAGGTAGCGGTCGATGGGCTGGACGGTCAGCCATTGGAAGTGCACGACGTCGGCCGCTCGCGCCACCGCGCGGTAGCGCAGCATGTCGGGGACGTGCTCGAGCAGCTTGGCGGCCGAGCGCACCCGCGACCCCGCCGGGCCGGGCGCGCGGCGGTAGAACAGCTCGCGCACGGCATACCCATCGGGCTCGGGAACGGTGCCGTAGCCAAACCGGCTCGTGATCAGCTCCACCTGCACCCCGGCCTTGCCGAGTGCGCTGGCCAGCGCGTGGTCATAGGGCGGCGTGTACGCCGACGGGTCGACCAGGTGCGCTCGCATCAGCGGCGGCGCAGCTGCTCCTCGAGCGGCCGGCCGGCCAACCGGGCGATCCGCCGCGCCGTCGAGCGAACCTCCTCCCCGCCCACGGTGAGCACCCGCGCGTGTCGATCGCGTCCCAGCCGCAGCACGGCCGGCGCCAGCGACGAGAGCCCGGGATCGCCCGGTCCCCGCGCGAGCGCGTCGCCCGCGCAGCGCAGCGGATGGAGCATCAGCAGCGCAAGCAGGGCAGCGGCGCGCGCGGCCAGGCCGTCGTCCTCGCGGTAGTCGATCCGCACCGCCCGGGGTAGGTTGCCGTCTAGCAGCTCGGGGCGGCCCGCCGCCTCGACCCGCGCGTGCCCGAGCGCGCTCACGAACTCGACGCGAGGATCCCCACGGGCCGGGAAGCGATCGGCCACCACGACCACGTCGGCGGCCGTTCGCGTCTGCCCGGACGGCCGGTTCGACAGCGCGAGCCCGGCCAGCTCCTCGGCCGAGAGCAGCGCATCTAGGGCCAGGTAGCGACCGCGCTCGAGTCGCCCGGCCTGCACCGGCGGGGCGCCGCGCGCCGGGGCCGATCCACCCGATCCGCCGCCGGGTCCGAGCGCGGCCAGGGTGCGGTGGCGCAAACGGCCGACGGCGCGCGCCACCGCCGGCTCGGGATCGAACCCGTCGTAGCGCCTCGCCAGCCAGGCACGGCCGGCCGCGTAGCCGCGCCACTGGCGGCGGAGCTCTCCCACCGTCCCGCGGTAACGGTGCTCGACCTGGGCGCGGCGGCAGAGCTCGAGTCGCCACCCGGCCTCCTGCAGGCGCCAGCTGAAGTCGGTGTCCTCGGCCGCGCGCACACCCTCGTAGAACCCCCCGATCTGCTCGAAGGCGGCGCGCCGGACGAGCAGGTTGGCGGCCACCGCCCGCGGCCGGTAGGGATGGTTGAGGTGAACCTGCTGGCCCAGGAAGCTCCGGGCGGAGCCGTAGCGCGCGGCCAGCGTGTCGGCGCCCGGGAGCGGCACCACCTCGCCGGCCAGCGCTCCGACCGTGTCTGGAACCGGCGCCGCGAAGAACGCGTCGAGCAATCCCCGCGGGGCCCGGCAGTCGGCGTCGAGGAACAGGATCCAGTCGTTGTGGGCCCGCGCGGCCCCGACGTTGCGTGCGTGGGCGGGCGATCGCTCCTCGCTCGCCCTGACCACGGCCACCCCGCCACGGGCCACGGCGGTGCCCGAGTTGTCGGACAGGATCAGCTCGTCGCCGCGGCGCAGCTCGAGCGCCAGCAGAGCGTCCACGGCGGCCTGAGCAGCGCGCTCGTCGCCGGCGAACGGCATCACCACGCTGACCGGCGGCCGCGCCTCGGAGGACGGCTCAGGCCGGTTCACGCGTCCTCCCCCGCGCGGCCACCCTCAGCAGCGCGCGCGCCTGCTCGAGCTCCTGGCGGTGCGCGAACCCGGTGCCCAGCAGGACCAGCGGCATGACGGCCAGCACGGCGGCGCGGGTCAGCAGGCCGACCACCCCGCGGGTGGGCAGGAGCACCTCGCCGGCGGCGGCCATCCCGCCCAGCACGACCGCGAGCTGGGCCGAGTCGCCGCCACTCGAAGTTGGCCGCGAACGCCCGGCGGATCAGCAAGTGCATGAAGCCGATCATGACCACGTACGCGCCGCACAGAGCGACGCCGGCGCCCGCGATCCCCCAGCGTGGCACCAGCACGAGGAGCAGGACCACGTTGGCCAGCAGGCCGGCCAGCGCGGCCGGGAAGTTGCGCGTGGTCACCTTGGCCCGGCCGGCGATGACCAGGAACACCACCCACAGCCCGTACATGGCCCAGCCGAGCGCGACCCACGGCAGTGCGCGGTAGGCGTCGAAGTAGGCCGGGGCGGCCAGCAGGCGCAGCACCCAGCGGCCGAGCAGGGCGAGGCCGGCCACGACCAGGCCGCTCACCAACAGGTAGTAGGTGGTCACCAGTCCATACAGTCGGGCAGCCTCGGCATCATCGCGGACCGAGTAGGCCAGCGGGGGCCAGGCGTACTGGAACGCGCGGACGATGAACGCGACCACGCCGGCCAGCTTGACCGCGATCGAGTACAGACCGGCCAGCGCAGGCGAGCGGTGGTGGAAGATGTAGTAGCGGTCGATGATGCTGAGCGCGTACACCGACGCCTCGGCCGGGACCGTGGGCAGACCGAAGCGCAGCAGCACGCCGGTCGGCTCGAGGCTCGGATCGCGCCTGACGAGCCGGCGCCGCATCGTCCACCACAGCCCGAGCAGCACCACCGTCGTCGCGCCGTAGTTGCCGAGCAGCAGCCCGCGCGCGCCGTCGTGCAGCGCCACCACGAGCACGACCGACGAGACGATCGTGATCGCCGACGTTGACCAGCGAGACCGTGGCGTAGGCGCGCAGACGCTCCTCGACCCGCAGCAGGGCATAGGCCAGCTCCAGGTTGGTGAACGACCACAGGCCGAGCACGGCGATCCGGAACGTGGTCGCGTCGCGGTAGCCGAGCACGACCTTGGACAGCGGCGCGGCGGCGATGCCCAGCGCCACCGACGCGATCGTCGTGGTGATGAGCAGGAAGGCGACCGACCGCCGGGCCAGGGCATCGCGCCGGTGCTGGTCCTCGTCTGAGAAGTAGAAGCGCAGGAACGATTCGATCATCCCGAAGCGGACCAGGATGCTGATCAGGATGACCCCGTTGCCGAGCAGCTCGACCACGCCGTAGCCCGCCGGCGGGATGTAGCGCGTGTACACCGGCAGCAGCAGGACCGCGATGAACTTGGACACGACATCGGCCACCTGGTAGGCCGCCAGCGAGCTCACCAGGCGCTTCAGATAAGCCGTCACGGCTCAAACGGTACGGGTCTGACCGGTGTCAAAGACGCCGGTCGCGGTAGGCGAGCCGGGTATTGCCGCACTACTGCACGGTCACGACATCGTTGGTCGCGGTGTAGCGCCCGGTGTTGCAGGCGGCGTCCGTGACCTCGAGCGCGATCAGGTAGCTACCGGCCGGGGCAGGGTGCCCCTGACGGACCGTGCCGTCCCACACCGCGCTCTGACCCTTCCAGGGCGTCAGGAACGACTTGATCAGGCGCGGGCCGCCCGGCAGGCCGAACCGGTAGAGCAGGATCGTGCCGCCGCGGCCCTCGTTGCCGGTGTAGCGGATCGACACGTGGGTACCGGGCGCGGCGATCGCCCTGCGGCTGGATGCTCGTGATCACCGGGCGAGGCGGAACGGTCTTCACCTTCACCGGCACCGTGGTCAGGTCGATCGTGCGGTTCTGGTGAATCAGCGTGACCCGGAAGTGGTAGGTCCCGTCCGGCGCGACGCTTCCGTCGGCTCAGACGGCCATTCCAGTAGAACACGCCGTCGGGATGACGCACGTCCTTGCGCATGTGGCGCCCGTCGGCCACCGTGCGCACCACGCCGCCCTGCGAGTCGACCACCGACACGATGACGTCGTCGCTGCGGTGCTGGAGGTAGAACGAGATCGTGCTCGAGCCGCTGTTCCACTTGCCGCAGCGCACGGGATGAAGCGGATTGATCACCCCCGGCACCGGACGCGGGGCGCCCTGGATCAGGGGTGTGGTGACCTTCAGGTGCTGGGTGACGAAGAACGCCGCGATGCTCGCGAGGACCAGCGCCGCGAACGCCGCGATCGAGAGCCTAGGGGTGGCCACCGGACATCTCCGCTCACAACGCTACGACGGCCACGTTGGGGATCTCGAAGCTGTGGAACGCGTCAAGCCCCCGGGGATCGCGGCTGCACAGCGCGACACGGATCGAGCCGCCGTGGCAGACCGCGAGCGCGGGCAGCACGCCGGCGGCCTCGATGTCGGCCAGCGCGGCCAGCACCCGGTCCTGCTGGTCCTGCAGGGACTCGCCACCTGGGAAGCGCCAGGACGCCCCACCGCGCATCCAGGCCTCGAACCGCTCCGGATCGGAGCGCTGGATGTCGATGAACAGGTGCCCTTCCCATTCACCGCGATTGGCCTCGCGCAGCCGCGGATCGAGCTGTGGCTCGAGGCCGATGCGCGCGCCCACGATCTCCGCCGTCTCCCGCGCGCGGCTCAGGTCAGAGGACCACAGCGCCCGGATCGGATCCGACCGGGAAGCGATCTTCTCGGCCAGTTCGTGCGCCTGCGCGCGGCCGGTGTCGTTCAGCGGCGTGTCGCGGAAGCCCTGGAAGCGGATCGGCTGGCGATTGTCATCGGTCTCGCCGTGGCGAGCCAGCAGGACTCCGCTTCAGCGCGTCTGCGCCCGCCCCGCTCACCGGCCACCGATGCCCAGCGTGTCCGAGCGCAGGCCGAGCCGCAGCGTCTCCAGGGCGAGCACCTCGCCCGCCGGGACGTTGCTCAGGTTGACCTCCGGCCCGAACCGGCGCACGAACCACACCTGCTGGTCCTTGCGCGGCGCGTCGAACAGGATCTGCTCCGGCGCGATCGCGTGCACGATCTCGCCGATCAGGCCCTCGCGGACCTCGCCGTTGGGTCGGAAGATGCCCGCGGTGCCTGCCTCGCGGCCCTCCGCGATCACCTTCCAGGCGCCGGCGGCCAGCTCGGCCCGCATCTGCTCGACCCACACGTACGGGGGCGTGATCGCCCCCGTATCGTCCTTGGAGCCAACTTCGGAGAGCACCGTGAACTCCTGGGCCAGCCGCTCGATCAGCTCGAGCTTGTGCTGGTGCTCGAGCGCGATCGTGCCGTCGGAGATCTCGAAGTAGGAGAGCCCGAGCTCGTGCACCCAGGCGATCAGCTCCTCCAGGCGGCCGCGGCTGATCGCCAGCTCGGTCAGCGTCCCGCCCAGCACCACGGGGATCCCATGCGAGCGGTAGCACTCGAGCTTGCGGTCGAGGTTGCGGGTGGCCAGCGCGGTTCCCCATCCGAGCTTGACGATGTCGACGAAGTCGCCGGCCACCTCGACCATCCCCTCGATCTCGGCGATCGACAGCCCGCGGTCGATCACGTGGGTGACCCCGTCGCATCTCGCGGCTTGCCGCTCCGCTCCGGGAGGTTCAGGAGATCGCGCACCGGCGAGCGCTACTGCTGCGCCAGGTCGGTGCCGACCGTCACCACGACCACGGACGGTGCAGGCCTGGCCGGGCGGGCAGGCGATCGCCTTGGTGGTCGGCGTCGACCGGCTGTACCGCGGCTGGCCCAGCTTGAGCGACGGTGGCGACCGCGAGCGCGTCACGCCGGTCGGCCGGGGCCAGGTAGGCGACGACGTGTCGTCTGCGTCTGGTTGGACCGCGTTGGCCGGCTTCGAGCCGTTGCGGTAGCCGTCAGCTGGTCAGGCGCTGCGACACCCGCTCGGCGAGGCCCATGCATGTCGGTCCCGTTGAGCACCGAGACGGTGACCGTCGCCGGCTTCACCGCGGCGACCGTCGAGTTGGTGCGGTGGCTGGCCAGCGTGGCGGCTGCTCGAAGACGATGAGTGGCTCGCGCTGGACGCGCCCTTGCCACCGCCGGTGAGCGCGATCACGCCGACCACGACCGCGGCCGCGAGTGCTACCGCCGCGAGGAGCCCGCCGAACACCATCCGTCCCCGGGAGCGCCGCTGAGGCGGACGCATCGGCGCGCCGGACGGGCGCCCCGGGCCGCCCGGGACGCTGCGGTCCACCACCGGACGGCCGGCCCTGGCCCGCTCCGGGGCCGCGAACGGGACGACTGCCGCCCACCGGGACCGCCACCCACGCCGGGGCGGAGGGCCGGCTGGACGGGCCGCGCCCGGTGCCGGCGTCGGCACGGGTCGCTGCATGGTCGCCGCCGAGGCGGCCACGACGGGCCGCTGAGGAGCCGTTGCCGTTGCCCGCCGCCGTGGCCGGCTCGTACTGGGGCGTGCGGCTGCACCGGGTCGGGAATCAGGCGTGTGGCCGCAGCCAACGCGGGCGCGCCCACGCCGGCCGGCGCCGCCGGCGGGAATGGCGAGGCCCCGGGCGCACCCGCGCCGACCGTCGCCCCGGGCTGCGCGGCGCCGAAGGCCGCCGCTGCGCGGGGGCTGGCCGCGCGCACCGAGATCTCGGCCGGCATCGCCGCCACCTGCTCGTTCAGCTCGGCGAGCTCGCGCCTCGAGTTCCAGGATCCTCAGGCTGGCCTCGTCGGCTCGGCTGCGCAGCGTGGCAGTCTCTCGAGCCTGCGAGAAGAACAGCAGCACCAGAAGGGCCAGACCGATCAGCGAGGCGAAGCCGACGTCGGCTCCGACCGAGGAGATGATGTGGTGAACCGAGAGGGCGAACGGGAGCGCTGCCATGTGCGGGCCAGTCTACGTGGGAAGGCGGGGGACGCCGGGACTTGCCTCGCGGGTGCAGCGGCGCGAGATCCGACTCCCGCGAGTCCGACAATCTCGCCACGTGCTTTGCCAGCGCGGCGGCATCTCCTTCCAGCACGAGCAGGTTAATTTCGCCGAAGATCCGCTCGACCGACTGCGGATCGAGCGGCTCGCGCGCGGCTCGCAGGATCTTCTGGGCCGGCGTGGGCTGCAGGCGCTCGTACGGGTTGAACAGATCCTCATGCAACTTCTCGCCCGGGCGGGCGCCGACGATCTCGATCGCGATGTCGCGCTCGGGCTCGAGTCCTGAGAGGTGGATCATCGTCTGAGCCAGCTCGATGATCGGCACCGGCTCGCCCATCTCGAGCACGAACACCTCGCCGCTGTGCTCGCTCAGCGAGCCGGCCCGGATGATCAGCTGGACCGCCTCGGGGATCGTCATGAAGTAGCGCTTCATCCGCGCGTCGGTGACCGTGACCGGACCGCCGGCGGAGATCTGACGGCGGAAGATCGGCACCACCGAGCCCGAGGAGCCGAGCACGTTGCCGAAGCGGACGGTGGCGTAACGCGTGGCCGGGAAGCGCAGCGCGGCGGCCTCGACCGCCCATTCGGCCAGCGCCTTGGAGGCGCCCATCACGGTGGCCGGCTTGACCGCCTTGTCGGTCGAGACCAGGACGAACGTGCCCACCTGGGTCTCCGCCGCGATCCGGGCCATCACGCGCGTGGCCAGCGCGTTGTTGCGAATCGCCTCGACCGGGTTGACTTCCATCATCGTCACGTGCTTGTAGGCGGCCGCGTGGAACACGATGCTCGGCCGATGCTCGGTGAGAACTTCGCGCATGCGCTCCTCTTCCCTGCAATCGGCCAGCACCGGCGCGGCCATGCGGAAGTGGCGCTCCTCCTCGAGCTCGCGCAGGATCTCGAACAGGTTGTCCTCGGCGTGGTCGACCAGGACCAGCGATCGCGGCGCCACCCGAGCGATCTGGCGGCAGAGCTCGGCGCCGATCGAGCCGCCCGCCCCGGTCACCATCACCACCTGCCCGGCCAGATACGCGCCGACCCGCTCGATCTCCATGCGGACCGGCTCGCGCCCGAGGATGTCCTCGACGCGTACCTCGCGCAGCTGGCGGGTGACGTTCAGATGCCCGGCGCTGTCCTTGAGCAGCTCGAACACCGTGGGCGTGGTGCGCACCGGGATGCCGCGCTCGCGGCAGGCGGCGACCACGCGGGCGCGCAGCGTGCCCGGCGCCGAGGGGATGGCGATCACGACCTCGTCGGGCTCGACCTCGTCCAGGACGCGAGCCAGGTCCTCGGACTCGGTCGTACCGAGCACCTTGAGGCCGTACTCGTCCTTCATGCGCAGCTTGCGGGGGTCGTCGTCGACGAACCCCACCGGGCGCAGGCGCAGCTGCGGGTTGCGGATCAGCTCACGGACGACCAGGCGGCCGCCGTCGCCGCCGCCCACGAGCAGCGCGTCGCGCGCTCCCTTGGCGGCGCGGAACGTCCGCACCCGGCCCTCCACCACCAGGTGCACGAGGAACCGCGCGCCGATCAGGAAGGCCAGCGAGAGCAGGAAGAACATCACGATCACGCTGCCGGGCAGGTTGACCGGGGTGGCCTGGAAGTCCGCCGTGCTCGTGACCGGGTGAAGCAGCGCGATCGCGCCCTCGATGACCAGCGTGGCCACCACCAGGCCCTTGACCACCGCCTCGTAGTCGCGCTGGCCCACGAACGTCCACAGGCGCTGGTACTGGCCGAACGCGGCCAGCACGATCAGCGACACCGGGACCACCCAGGGGAGGGTGTGCGTGAGCAGATCTCCGTAGCGGTCGTTCCGTCCCGACGAGCCCGTCAGGGAACCTCAGCCGGAAAGCGAGGTAGTAAGCGAGCGCGACCAGGATCCCGTCCACGAGCAGCTGGGGCACCGAATGGCGACGAACGGGGGCCGCGGATCTGATCCGCCGGCGCATGCGGCGGGGATTGTAGTCAGGATGGCGCCGTGGCCGCAAGGACGGGTAGCAGAGCGGGTTAGCCGCCGACCGCGATGACCGGCGAGCGGGCCATCGGCTTGGACTTGGCCCCGAGGGCCACGACCTGCACGTAGGCCGTGGCCCGCGCCTGCAGGACGGTCTCGAAGCCCCGCTTGTCGGTGGTGGCGATCGGCCGCAGCGCGCTCGGGCTGGGTCCGCCCAGCGCCCGCCAGTAGCTGCACGCCGGTGGCTCCGTTCCAGCTCGCGTACACGGCCATCTTCTTCTTGCCGATACGCGGCGGCGGCGACCGCGGGCGGCGTGGCCGGCCATCCGTTCCAGATGAACCGGTAGGCCCGGTAGGTGATGTTCTCGTCGACGAAGCGCCCGTCGAACACCAGCTTGCCGGCCGAGTTGAACTGGCTGAAGTAGGGCTGCTGCCCCCAGCCGACGAAGTCGTCGGCATCCAGGAGCTCCTGGTCGTTGCCCTCGTAGCTGGACAGCAGCGACGGGCTGTGCAGGCGCTGCGCTGACCACGCTGGCGGTCATGCGCTTGAGGTTCAGGCGCAGCTCGAGCGCGCGCGACTGCGAATGCACGTACGGGGGGCCGGCGCCGTCGTCGAACATGGTCAGGACCTGATCGCCCGCGGAGCGGATCCGCACGTCGTGCTGGAAGGCGAACGACACGCCCGGGCCGAGCTTGAAGCTCGAGTGCTTGCCGCCCAGCGTCCAGATGACCCGCGCCGGTGCGGTGGTTGACCTTGTAGACGGCCCACGTGTTGCGGGCCGAGAGCACCACGTTGCCGTCGCGATCGAGCCCGATCGAGTTCATGTGGAAGTAGTCGTACGGGTTGCCGGGCCCGTTGGCGATGTGCCCGCTCGGGGGCTTGGTGTAGCCGGCGCTCAGCGGCACGTGATCGAGGCTGTCCCACTGGAACAGCACGAGTCCGGTGGGGATGTCGATCTCCTGGGCCACCGAGTCGAGCACCACCTCGTTGGGCGCGCCGTGGACCGAGCTGGCGTTCAGCATCACCGGGAAACTCGGCGGTGATCAGCGCCGTACCGCGCGGGGTGAGCTGGAACTCGTGCAGGTCGGCGGTCAGCCCGTTGCCGGCCGAGATGGTCTTCATCACCTGGTAGTAGCCGTTCATGATGATGTCCTGGCCGTTGCCGACGCCGGCGGTCTCGTTGCCCTGCCACCAGGTCAACACCGGGCGCCCCTGGTAGGTCTGGACCCGGAAGTCGGTCGCGGCGTAGTCCGTGGGCAACGGGTCGAACCAGATCAGGCCGCCGTCCGGCCCGATGATCTCCGGGCCCTGCTGGAGCGGCCCGACCTGGGGGGCGATGAAGATGTCGCCGGCGGCGTCCGGATCGCGCTTGGTGATCGTCACCGCGGCGGGCTCGAGGTCAGGGCGCGAGCGGAAGTACCAGACGTCGCCCTTGACCCGGGGTGCAGCCGGGCGATGCTCGAACGGGAGCGCCCCGGCCGGCCGGGCGACCTGGAACTGATAGCTGCCGTGGTGGGAGCCCTCGAGGTTGAGCGAGGTGCTCACGGTCACGGTCTCGCCTGGGTGCAAACGCCGTGTCCGGAAGGAAGCTGCCGCCGTCGCCATCGGAGTCTCCCTCGACCTTGCCGGGGTGTGCCCCGCTCAACGATCCCGTGACCGTGATTTGGCCGAGCCGCCCGGCGGGCAAGCCACGGAACGTGATCTGGGTGCCCGGGGAGGCGAAGTGGCTGCCCGGGATCGGGAAGACGTAGACCGCCGGCGGCGGCTTGGGCGTGGCTTGCGCTTGGGCGGATGCTTGGTCTTGGCGCTCGCGCCGGCGGCGCCGCTCAGCGAGAGCAGCAGCGCCAGGGCGAGCGCGGAGACCGCACGAGGAGGGCTAGTAAGCGCCGGGTAGCCCCGAGTTCGGTGAGCTCGTGGTCGGGAACGACTTGGAGGTGCCGAGCACGTGCTGGTGGGCGTCGAGTGCCTGCACCTCGTAGACCTTGTATGAGCTCGTAAGCGGGATTGTCGTTTCAAAGCCGGACTTCGTCTTGCTCGCAACCGCCTTCAGGCTGTTGGCGCTCGTACCGGCCAAAACCCTCCAGCTCACGACCTGGGTATCGCCGTCCCAGCTCGCGTACACGGTGGCTTTACCCTGATTGTCGCGGACCGCCCCACTCGGCGGGAAATACGGGATCCCGGTCCACCGCTGGACGTACGTGCGGTAGCTCAGGTCGGGGGTCGGCCACACCGCGTCGAGCAGGACCTTGCCCTTGCTGCTGTCTTCCGAGAAGAACGGCGTCGAGCCCCAACCCAGCGCGACGTTGCCGCCGGGCAGCAGCTGCGTGTCGCCCAGGAACGCCGCGTTGAAGCTCTTGCCCCGCGAGTACTGGGTGACGAAGCTGCCGGTGTGATTGGTCAGGTTGAGCTTGATGATCAGCCCCCGGCTCGGCCCGGTCGGCTTGACGAACCCGACATGGCCGCCGGGCGCGCTCTTGAACGCGCAGCAGTGGTCGTCGAACAAGCTGAGGATGTCGCCGCCCTGCAACTGGACGTCGTGCTGCCACTGGAACTGAGCCTTGGCCGGCAGGGTGAACGTGCTGTTGCGGGGGTTGCCGCTGACCGTCCACTCGATCGCGCCCGTGAGCCGGTTGACCAGATAGGCGGTCCACGTGTTGCGCATCGAGACCAGGAACGTCTCGTTGCCGGTCAGCGCAATCGAGTTGATGTGGTAGGCGTCCCACGGCATCCCCGGCAACGGCTTCTGCTCCGATTGCGAGAGCGGGATGTTGGGCACGGCGCCCGGGTTCAGCGCGTCCCAGGTGTAGAGCAGCTGCCCGGTCTTCAGGTCGTACTCCTGGACGGCCGAGTCCAGCACGGATCCGTTGGCCGGTCCGCCGTAGGCCGAGATGTTGGCCGGGACGGTCTTGTATGCGGTGACCCACGCGTTGGGGCCGCTGATCAGCATCTCGTGCTCGGAGATGACCCAGCCATCGGCTGCCTTCAGGGTCGCGACGTGCCGGTAGTGCTGGTCGACGACGACATCCTCGCCGCTGGTCGTCACCCCGGCGGGGCTAACCGTGCCCTGCCACCAGCTGAGCACCGGCTTGCCGTTGTAGGTCTGCGCCCTGAGGTTGCCCACCAGCGCGCGCGTGCCGATCGGGTCAAACCACACCGGCTGGAGGTTGCGGTCGAGGATCAGCGGGCCGCTCTCGCCGACCATCGGCTGGTTCTGCGTCAGGTTCTTGAACACCCCGGTCATGAAGTAGCCCGGCGCAAGCCCTTTCTGGGTCTTGGTGTCGGTGGTCAGCTTCGGCGGGTGCAGGTTGGGCGCCGAGACGAACGTCCACGCGCCCTTGGTGGTGTACGCGCCAATCGGCGCGGCCTGGGCGGCGGCCGGCGCCAGCGCCGCGACGGCGGCCACGGCGGCGATGGCGAACAGGCGAAGCTTGGACATGGATGCAGACACGGGCACCTCCTCGGGGGGCTGCGGACCCTAACACGGCGCACCGGCTCAAGGTTGCGGCTAAAGAGCCGGTCTGGGGAGCCCGAGCACATGTCTGGCGGCGGCGGATCGGCGCTCGCCAGTCACGCACTCGGAGCCTTAGACCGGCTCTCGATCAGCAGGTCGACGAGCACTCCGGGGTCCCGGCGCACGCGCTCCTGAGCCGTTCCGGGCGCGGTTCGCGGCGGTGATCTCGAGCTCATCGGGGTCGGTCAGCCGCCGCAGCCGGCCCTCGGCGATCAGGCGCTCATCGACCGCCCCCAGGCGGCCTTCGAACACGGTGTAGACCGGCGTGCCGAGCGCGACCGCCTCGCGGTTCATGGTCCCGCCGGCCGAGACCACCACATCGGCGAAGGCGATCAGCGACTGGGCGTCGATCGCGCGGTCGGGGACGGTGAAGCGGGCGGCTTCTTGCAGCTCGGCGCGCTGCTCGGGGGTCCGTGGCAGGACGACCGTCTGCACGGCGGCGAGCCGGTCGAGCACCGCGGCGAACAGGTCGTTCTCGAAGCGGTGATAGAGCGAGACCGCGGGCGGGGTGCGGACCACCGCCACCGGCCGCTGCGCGTCGAGCCCGAGCGTGGCCAGGATGCCGGGATCGGGCTCGAAGTCCGACAGGTAGTACTCCTCCTTGAGGCCCGGGTAGCCGCGGATCTTGCCCCGGGCGCCGTAGCGGTAGAGCCGCTCGGGCGGGATCGCGTCCGGGACTACGACGGCGGCCGCGAGCCGGCAGTTGACGTTGTGCTGGACGGTCGCCCACTCGTAGTCGAACGTGGTGGCGGAGGGGATTCGCAGCAACGCCGCGGCGATCGTGATGTCGTTGGAGCCGTGCCCGAGCGCGCGGTCGAAGCGCCGGCCTCGGGCCCACCTGGCCAGTGCGTAGGAGCGCTCGGCCAGCCCGCGCGCCTTGGCCGCCACACGGCCTCCGCGGTGATGGCCGATCGCCGTGTGGGCGATCCCCAGACGCTCGCACAGGTCGAGTGTCTGGGCGAAGTCGCGCGCGGTGACCTCGACGTCGTGCCCGCGCTCGCGCAGCCGTTCGATCACCGGCCGCATCACGAGGACATGGGGGGAGTTCGTCAGGTCGACCCAGATCCTCATCTGAGCAAACCCTAATCCCGGCCGATCGCCGAACCGCCGCCGGCCGCTACATTAGCCCGCGGGATGTTGCTCTTCGCGCCGGCGTCGGTCACCGATTCGCTGGTCACCTTGGCCACGCACATCATTCACGACCTCGGCCTCGCCGGCGTCTCGGCGATGACGCTTGCCTCCGGGGTGATCGGCGTGCCCGGCTCCGAGCCGACCATGCTGTTCGCCGGCTTCAACGTCTTCCGAGCACAACCTGACCATGTTCGGGATCATCGTGTTCGGCGTGCTGGGCGACGTCATCGGTGCCTCGATCGCCTACGCGATCGGCTACTACGGGCGGCGCGAACTGGTCGAGAAGCACGGCAACAAGCTGCACATCTCGACCCGGCGGCTGGATCGCGCCCACGCCTGGTTCGACCGCTACGGCACCCCGGTGATCCTGATCTCGCGCTGGATCCCGTTCGCGCGGGCGGCGTTCCCGTACGCCGCGGGCGTGGCCCGCATGAGCTACCTGCGGTTCGTGGCGCTGACCACCCTCGGCTCGATCGTGTGGATCGCCGCCTTCGGCGTGCTCGGCCGCGAGGTCGGAAGCAACTGGCAGAGCTGGCGCCACAACCTGGAGTACGTCGACTACGCGGCCGCCGCGCTGCTGCTGGTGGCAATCGCCTACCTGATCGTCCGCATCGCGCGCAGCCGGCGCGGCGACCCGACCGCAGTCGCGTAATTCCCAATCGATCCTCCGAGTTCCCGGTCTGGGAGGCGGTCGCCCTCGGCGCGCTGCACGGTCCGGCCGAGCTGCTCCCGATCTCCTCCTCCGGGCACGTCGCGGTCGTGCCCTGGCTGGCCGGCTGGAGCTACTGCGGGCTCGACGACGAGCTTCGCAAGTCCTTCGAGGTCGCCCTGCATACCGGGACGGCCGCGGCGCTGCTGATCAGCCTGCGCGGGGAGGTGGCCGACGCCGTTGACGATCTGAGCCTCCGCCGCGCCTGGCAGATCGGCCTGTCGTTCGCGCCTCCGGCCGCGATCGGATATCGCTTCGAGCGATGGATCGAGCGTCACCTGGGGACCCCGCCCACCGTGGCCGCCGGCCTGTTCGCCGGCGCGTTGGCCATGGCCCTGGCCGATCGCGCGCCCCAGGAGCGCTCTGACCGGGACGCCGGATCAGCCGACGCGCTGTGGCTGGGCGTGGCCCAGGCGTGCGCACTGATCCCGGGCGTCTCGCGTAACGGCGCCACGCTGGCCGCGGCGCGCTGGCGGCGCTTCACGCGGGTCGACGCCAACCGCCTCTCGCGCCACGCCGCCCTGCCGATCATCGTCGGCGCCACCGGGCTGAAGGCGGTGCGGCTGCACGCGCGGGGGCTCCCCGCCGGGGGCGGGTGTGCCATTCGCCGCCGGGGCGCTGGCCGCGTTCGTGTCCACGCTGGGCTCGACGCGCCTGATCCGCGCCCTTCAGCGCGACAGCTCGCTCGCGCCCTACGCGGTCTACCGGATCGCCCTGGCCGCCCTGATCGCCCGACGCCTGGTGCGCGAACAGCGTGGCTAACCCCGCGCTCGGCACCCGCCTTGAGCTCGAGTGTGCACTTGGCCACACCCTGGGTGGCTGAACCCGCGTTCACCTACCGGGCGGCGGCGAGTGTGGGGTTGGCCCTCCGGCGGCGAGCCTCACGCGAGCGACCACAGCTCGCCCGATGCCGAGCGCGCTCGGGCCGGACCCGCCACTCCAGGGCCCGCCGCCACAGCTCGGCCGGCGCGCGCGGGCCGGGAAGGTCGCACACCGCGGCCACCTCGGCGGTGGCCATCGTGCCGAACCGGCGCAGCGCGTCCTCCACCGACAGCGTCCGCACCCGTCGGGCGACCGCGCCGGCCGCCATCGCCGCCGCCCGGAGCTTCCCGTAGTCGGACGGGCCGTAGACGCCGTGGCGTACCCCGTCCGCACCCACGAACTCCAGCGAGGGCAGCTTGACCCGCTCGCTCCCCGGCGAGTAGTGCTCGGCCGGAACGGCGCCACAGCGGTCGAGATCGGCCGCGAAGGCCTCCAGCACCCCATGCGAGGCGAGGCCCAGCCGCAGCCGCTCGACGTCCAGCCCCGGCACCTCGCGGGCCTCGGCGATCAGCGCGTCGGCAGTGTCGAGCTTGCGCCGGCGGCACAGCAGCCCCTCGCGCAGCCGGCGCAGATATCGCGCCGGAGAGCCCTGCTCGGAGGCCGCCTTGACCGCCAGGCAGGCCGGGTGCGAGCTGCGCGGGGGGTCGGCGAGCCACAGCCGGGGGTCGACCGGCATGCCGCTCTCAGCGGAGGCCTCGAGCATCTCCGCGACCAGGTGGCCGGTGTCCCCGACCTCGCGCGCCATCCCGCACATCACGTAGGTGACCTCGAGCCCATCCCCGAACTCGACAGCCAGCTTGCGCAGTGCAGGTTCGAGCGCCCACGACCAAGGGCACATGGGATCGGTGTAGTAGTAGGTGTGGACCACGGCGATGTGGCGCAAAATAGAGACTGGTGCCCCACGTGAGTAGACCCACTATGAGCACGCTGCGCGGCACCACGCTCAACGGCCGATACCGGCTCGAGGATCGGATCGGCGCGGGCGGGATGTCGACGGTCTACCGAGCCACCGACGAGACGCTCCAGCGCCAGGTGGCGATCAAGCTGATGCACCGCGAGATCGCCAGCGACTCCGATCAGCTCGAGCGCTTCCGCCGCGAGGCCCGGGCGGTGGCGCAGCTCTCGCACCCGCACATCGTGGGGGTGATCGACTACGGCGAGGACGACGGCCGGCCCTACATCGTGTTCGAGTACGTGGAGGGCGAGACGCTCAAGGAGCGCATCCGCCGCAACGGCCGCCTGCCGATCCCCGAGGCGGTGGCCTACGCGATCGAGATCGCCCGGGCGCTCGGCACCGCCCACGCCCGCCACATCGTCCACCGAGACGTCAAGCCCCAGAACGTGCTGATCGACGAGGAGGGCTCGGCCAAGGTCACCGACTTCGGGATCGCCCGGACGCTCGACGAGGAGGGCCTGACCGCCGACGGGCGCGTGCTCGGCACGACCGACTACGTCTCGCCCGAGCAGGCCCTGGGCCGCCCGGTGACCGGCCAGTCCGATCTCTACTCGCTGGGGATCGTGCTCTACGAGATGCTGACCGGCGAGGTCCCGTACAAGGGCGAGAACCAGGTGGCGGTGGCGATGAAGCACGTCCGCGAGCCGCTGCCCGACGTGCAGTACCGCCGGCCCGAGATCTCGGCCGCGCTGGCCTCGGTGGTCGACACCGCCACGGCCAAGCGGGTCGAGGACCGCTACGCCGACGACGCCGAGCTGATCGCCGACCTCGAGGACGCGCTGGCAATCGAGACCGCCCGGGCCGGCAGCGCCACCGGCGAGGTGACCAGCGTGCTGCGCACGCTGCCCTCTCACACCCAGCGCCGGGTCCCGTTCCGCGTCCGCCACCGCGCCTGGGCCATCGTGCTCATGCTGGTCCTGCTGGCCATCGCCGGCGGCGTGGTGGCGTGGCTGGACCACCCGCACCCACCACGCCGCGCCCAAGCTCAACGCCCCGGCGCCCGCCGCCGCATCTGGCCCAGGTCCGGCCCTGCTCGAGCTGCGCGCACGACTACAACCCGGACGCGGTGACCGGCGCCCAAGAACCAGAACCCCAACCTGGTCGGGCTCGCGATCGACGGCAACACCAGCACCGCGTGGGTGACCGAGCACTACTACAACGGCTCGCTCCAGAAGGACGGGCGTCGGGCTCTACGTCGACATGGGCCGGTCGATGGACGTCAGCGAGATCGTCGTCTACACCCAGACTCCCGGCTTCCGGGCCCAGATCTGGGGCAGCAACTCGCCGCCCGACCCTTACGTGTTCAACAAGGGCCCGGGCGGCTGGACCCAGCTGACCGACATACCGTCGATGCAGCGCCGCCAGCCGATCCCGCTCGGCACGGGCACCCCGCTATCGCTACTACCTGGTCTGGATCAAGACGCTGCCGCCGGGCCAGCTGTTCGCCGCGCTCAACGAGATCGCGCTGTACCGCCTGACCCGGTAGGCGCCGCGGCCGCTAGCCGTAGTCGTAGAAGCCGCGGCCGGACTTCCGTCCGAGCCGGCCGCTGGCCACCATCCGCTTCATCAGCGGCGGCGGCGCGTACTCGTCGCGCTTGAACTCCTCGTACAGCGAGTCGCAGACCGCATACAGGACGTCCAAGCCGATGAAGTCGCACAGCGTCAGCGGCCCCATCGGGTGACCGCAGCCGAGCTTCATCCCGTTGTCGATGTCCTCCCGGGAGGCGAAGCCGTCCTCGTACATGCGCACGGCGGCCATCAGGTAGGGGACCAGCAGCATGTTGACGATGAAGCCCGAGCGGTCCTTGGTCTCGATCGGCCGCTTGCCCAGCCGCTCGACGAACCGCCGGGCGCGGGCGACCGTCTCCTCGCTGGTGTCGAGCGCGACCACGACCTCGACCAGCGTTCATCACCGGCACCGGCGAGAAGAAGTGCAGCCCGAGCACCCGCTCGGGCTGGCTCACCGCCTGGGCGAGCTCGGCGATCGGGATCGAGGACGTGTTGGAGGCCACGACCGCGCCATCCGCGACCACGCCGTCGATCGCCTCCATGACCGACAGCTTGAGCCGCTCGTCCTCGGGCACCGCCTCGACCACCAGGTCGGCCTGGCCGATCGCATCGAGGTCGGTGGTCAGCTCGATCCGCTCGCGGACCGCCCCGGCATCTGAATCGCGAAAGCTTGCCACCCCGCACCGCCCGGGCCAGCGAGACCTCGATCCGCTCGCCGGCCCGTCCCACCGCTGCCTCGTCGACGTCGCGCACGGATCACCGGCATGCCGGCCACCGCCACGGCCTCGGCGATACCCGTGCCCATGAACCCAGCGCCGACGACGGCGACCGATTCGATCTCGCTCATGGCGGTCAGCTTAATGACGCGGGCCGGTCAGTGCCGGTGACGCGCCAAGGCCGCGTGGCGCTCGAAGGCGAGCTGCACCAGGCGGTCGAGCAGCTCGGCGTAGGGCACGCCGCTGGCCTCGAACAGCGAGGCGAACACGCTGGTGGCGGTGAACCCGGGCATCGTGTTGAGCTCGTTGAGCAGCACGCGCTCGCCCTCGATGAAGAAGTCGACTCGAGCCAGCCCGCTGCACCCGGCCCGCTGGAAGGCCTCGATCGCCATCTCCTGGATGCGCTCGCGCACCCAGGGCGGCACCCGGGCCGGCACCACGAGCTGCATCCCGCCCGGCGTGTACTTGGCCTCGTAGTCGTACCAGCCCGCCTCGCCGGCGCCCAGCACGATCTCGCCCGGCTCGGAGGCGATCGGATCGCCGTTGCCGATCACCGAGCACTCGACCTCGAGCCCGCGCGCGGCCGCCTCGACGATCGCCAGCCCGTCGTGCTCGAACGCGGTCTGGAGCGCGCCCGCCAGCTCGTCGGCCGCCCCGACCCGGACGATCCCGACCGAGGAGCCGAGCCGCGCCGGCTTGACGAACACCGGCAGGCCAAGCCCCTCCAGGCGGGCGAGCACGCCCGAGCGGTCGGACACGAGCTCCTCGGCGCGCACCGCCCGATAGTCGACCTGAGGCAGCCCGGCGTGGGCCATCAGCTCCTTGAACATGACCTTGTCCATGCACACGGCCGAGGCGAGCACGCCGGCCCCCACGTAGGGGACGTCCAGGCACTCGAGCAGTCCCTGCACGGTGCCGTCCTCGCCGAACGGGCCGTGCAGCACCGGGAACACCACGTCGACGCCGTCGAGGCCCTGGCCCGGCGTCAGCGCGACCGGGGCGCCGTCGCGCCGCCACACCCCGTCGCGCCCGATGTCGATCGCGATCGGCTCGTGGCCGGCGGCGAGCAGCCCCTCGCGGACCGACGCCGAGGAGGCGAGCGACACCTCGTGCTCGGAGGAGCGACCCCCGCCGAGCACCGCAACCCGCGCGCGGCTCACTTCTTCTTCGTGTCCGGACGTCGTGCCGGTCGCCGTGGTCGGGGTGCGTGGTGCTCGTGGTCGTGGTCGGGGTCGTGGACGCCACGTACTTGCCGACCACGATCGTCACGCTGGTGTCCTTCTTGGCCTGGCTCGAGGCGGCCGGCGTCTGGCTCTGGACGACGCCGTTCTGGTTCGGGTCGGTCACCGTCTGCCTCTGCACGGTGGCCGGGAAGCCGGCCGCGCCCAGCGTCGCCTCGGCCGCTCCCCGGGTCTGCCCGACCACGTTCGGGACGGCCACCGTGGCCGGGGCCTTGGCCACCACCAGCGTCACGGTCGAGCCGCTCGGCCGCGGACTTGCCGCCGACCGGGCTCTGGACTAGCACGGTGCCCGGGGCGGCGCTGGTGGTCACCTGGCTGGTGGTGACCACGTTGAAGCCGCGGCTCTGAAGCGTCGACTTGGCCTGACCCGACGTCCTCGGTGGTCACGTCGGGGACCTGCACGGCGGGCGGGCCGCTCGAGACGAAGATCGTCACCGGCGGTGCCGACCGGCGGCGTGGCCCCGGCGGCCGGACTGGTGTCGATCACCTGCCCCGAGGCGTACTGGCTGCTCGACTGGTGGACGACCTTGCCCACCTTGAGGTTGGCGATCTGGATCGAGGACTTGGCCTGCTGGAGCGTCTCGCCGACCACGGTCGGCACGGTCGGTGTCGCCCGGACCGGAGGACACGGTGAGCGAGACGTTCGAGCCCTCCTTGGCCCTGGCTCCGGACAGCGGGTTCTGGCCGATCACCGTCCCGGCGGTCTTGGCGTTGGTGACCTGGATCTGGCTCACCGTGAAGCCGTCGTTCTGGAGCTGGGCCTGGGCGGTGGTGAACGGCTCGCCGACCACGGCGGGGACGTCCTGCTTGACCGGGCGGGTCAGCAGATAGGCGGCCACGCCGCCGCCGGCCAGGAGCAGCACGAGCAACAGCAGCAGCCACGGCCACAGCGGACGCCGGTGCTCGGGCTCCTCCTCGAATGGCGGCACGGGTCCGGTGTCGATCACGTCGAACGATCCGGTCCCGGCCGGCGGGGGCGCGGCGGGCGGCGCGCTCACGGCCGCCGCGCTCGCGGCGTAGCGGCCCGCGGCCACCCCGGCCAGCGCCGCCATGCTCGCGGTGCGCTGACCGCGCTCGCCGGACAGCAGCGCGGTCCGGGCCTGCTCGAGCGCGGTGATGAACTGGTCGGCATTGGCCGGGCGGTCGACCGGGTTCTTGTTGAGCGCCCACATCACGATCTGCTCGAGCTCGGGCGGCACCTCGGGGTTGAGCACGGTCATCGGGGGCGGGGCCTCCGAGACGTGCTTGAGCGCGATGCTGACCGCCGATTCGGCGTCGAACGGCACCCGCCCGGTGAGCATCTCGTACAGGACGACCCCGATCGAGTAGAGATCCGATCCGGCGCTCACCGCGTGGCCCTGGGCCTGCTCGGGCGAGAGGTACTGCGCGGTGCCCATGATCGAGCCGGTCTCGGTCATGTCCGAGGCGCCGGCCCGGGCGATTCCGAAGTCGGTGACCTTGGCGTTGTCGGAGTCGTCGACGATCACGTTGTGCGGCTTCAGGTCGCGGTGGATCACGCCCCGGCGATGGGCGAACCGCGCCGCCTTCAGTATCTGCAGCGTGATGTCGATCGCCCGGATCGGATCGAGCGGGGCCTCGGCGCGGATCAGCTGCTTGAGCGAGCGGCCCGGCAGGTACTCCATCGCGATGTAGTACGTCCCGTCGTAGGCGCCGCGGTCATACACGCTGACCACGTTGGGGTGCTGCAGGCCGGCGGCCGCCTGCGCCTCCCGGCGGAAGCGCTCGACGAACCCGGGATCCTCGGCGAAGCGCTGGTAGAGCAGCTTGAGCGCGACCTTGCGGCCGAGCTGCTCGTCCTCGGCCAGGAACACGTCGGCCATGCCGCCGGCGCCCAGCCGCGAGACGATCTTGTAGCGGTCGTCGACCATCGTGCCGGCACCGAGACCCGCCATCAGTGGCCTTCCGAGAGGAGCACCTGGAGCACTGCCTTGGCGATCGGCGCGGCCACCGAGCCGCCGAAGCCGCCGTTGGAGCGATCGACCATCACCGCGATCGCGATCTTCGGGTGCTGCGCCGGCGCGAAGGCCACGAACGCCGGCTGGGTGAGGTTGGAGCCGGTGGGGCCGATCTGCGGGGTGCCGGTCTTGCCGGCGACGCTGATCCCGCCGAGCTGGACGGCCGTGCCGGTGCCCTCCTCGACCACCTTCTCCATCATCCGCGTCACCGCCTGCGCCGTCGAGGGCTTCATGACCTGGCTGTAGACGGTGGGGTTGATGGTCTTGACGGTGCGGCCGTCCTGATCGACCACCCTATCGGTCAGGCGAGGCGTCATCAACGTGCCGTCATTACCCACTGCGGCGGCCACCATCGCCATCTGTAGCGGGGTCACCAGCAGCCCGCCCTCGCCGATCCCGATCCGCCCGATGTCCTCGTCCGGGCTGCCGGGCGTGAACGGCTTGCCGTTGCTCGAGAACGGACGGCTGATCCCGATCTGCCCGGAGGGGTAGTCGAGCGGCGGCTTGGAGTAGAAGCCGAACCGCTTCATGTACTCGGTCATCGTCGGACGGCCCACGTGCTCGGCCACCTGGGCGAAGATCGTGTTGATCGACTGGGTCATCGCGACCGTGAGCGTCTGCGGGCCCCACGACTTGTCGCCGTCGTTGTTCAGCGGCACGCCCGGAGATCGTGACCGGCGAATTGCCGTTGATGACCGAGTTCTCGGTGTACATGCCGCTGTCGATCGCGGCGGTGGCGGTGACGATCTTGAACGTCGAGCCGGGGGCGTACTGGCCCTGGGTGGTCCGGTTGAGCAGGCAGTCGGGCTGGCCGCACGCCTTGGCCGGGTTGGGCGAGTTGTTGTCGTAGGTCGGGTTGGCGTACATGACCCTGATCGCCCCGGTGCTCGGGTCGATCGCCACCACCGAGCCCGGCCTGCCCGGCCAGTGCCTGCTGGGCGGCGCGCTGGCCCTTGACGTCGAGCGTGGTGTAGACGTCATCGCCGACCGGGCGCGGGTTGAGCTGGCCGAAGATCGAGGTCAGGCCGGTCTGGATCCCCCGCAGGTCGGCGCCGAGGGACTCCTCCAGCCCCGCCGCCTCGCCCCTGGCGGCGATCGAGTAACCGACCGCGTGCGCGAACAGCGGCCCGGTCGGATACGTCCGGCTCCACGTGTGGTCGGGCGCCGGCACCGACTTCGCCAGCACGGTGCCGTCGGCGGCCAGGATCCGCCCGCGCTTGATCTGGAGCTCGTCGAGCAGCGTGCGGACGTTCAGCGGGTTGTTGTTCAGCGAGGAGGCCTGGAACACCGTCCAGCGCGAGGTGAAGCCCACCAGCAGCGCGAACAGCACCACGATGAGCGCCGAACAGGCGGACGATCGGGCCGCTCACTCGGGCCTCCTGGCGCGGTCGGAGACCAGCAGCAGCAGGGCCACCAGGACCAGGTTGGCCACGATCGAGGAACCGCCGTAGGAGATGAACGGCAGGGTCACGCCGGTCAGCGGGATCACCCGCGTCACCCCGCCCACGATCACGAACACCTGGAGGGCGAACATCGAGGACAGCCCGACGGCCAGCAGGGTCGAGAACGAGTCCCGGGCCAGCAGCGCGGTCTTGAACCCGCGGGCCACGAACAGCAGGTAGGTGATCAGCACGGCCACCGCCCCGAACAGCCCCAGCTCATCGGTGAGGACCGCGTAGATCATGTCGGTCTGCGGCGCCGGCAGCAGCGTTCCCCCGCCCGGCAAGCGTCAGCGCCGCCCGCCCGAAGCCCTGGCCGAACAGCCCGCCGGCGGCCTGCGCGAACATCGAGTTGGCCACCTGGTAGCTGCCCAGCGGGGCGTGGTAGAGGTGCGGGTTGAGCGGGTGCAGCCACGTCTCCACGCGGGCATGGATGTGGGGGATGTGCGTGCCCAGGTACCAGAAGCCGACGGCCGCGGCGAGCAGCCCGATGACCACGAACGACAGCCGGTTGGTGGCCACGTAGAGCATCGCCAGCAATCCGCCGTAGAACATGATCGACGAGCCGGTGTCGCTCAGCACGACCAGGATCCCCATGGCCAGCCCCCAGATCACCACCACGGGCCCGAAGTGCTTGAGCGGCGGCAGGGTGACCCCGAGGAACCGCCGCCCGCCCTGCACGAGCACCTGGCGCGTGTCGCGCAGGTAGCTGGCCAGGAAGATGACCAGGCCGATCTTCGACACCTCGGACGGCTGGAACACGAACACGCCGGGGATCCGCACCCCGAGGTAGGCGCCGTTGGCCGCGTAGCCGATGCCGGGCAGGCGCGGCAGCACCAGCAACCCGATCGACACCAGCACGATCGTGTAGCGGTAGCGCTCGAGCCGCCGGTAGTCGCGGAACAGGATGATCGTGCCGGCGAACAGGATCAGTCCGAGCACGAACCACTGGGCCTGCTGGCGCGCGAGCGTCGGGTCGATCCGGTAGATCATCACCAGCCCGAAGCTGGCCAGCACGGCGATCAGCGGGAACATGTACGGGTCGGCGCGCGGGAGCGTGATGCGGATGAACACGTGGGCCGCGATGCACAGCCCAAGGAACAGCGCGCCGTAGGTCAGCGACACGTTCGAGAGCGCGTTCGAGCGCTGGATGAACACGCCGGCGAAGCCCGCGGTGACGAGCAGCGACGCCGGGATCAGCCCGAGCAGCTCGCGGTTGCGCGCGGTCATGCGACCCGCTCCGGTGGGGCGCGCGATGCCCACGGGGCGTGCGGCGCCCACGGGATGGGCGGGCCCCCGACCTCGTGCTCACGGCGAGATCTTTCCCTGCTCGAGGTCCATCACCAGCGAGGTGGCATCCGACTGCGAGCGCAGGTCGTTGTTCAGCAGCGTGGCGCGCCTCGCGGCCGGGATCGTCGAGGCCGGCACGCCGGAGACGTAGTAGGTCTCATACAGGGGCACGCCGAACGGCAGCTCGTAGGGGAACCCCCGGTAGATCGTCACCATTCCCTGCGCGTCGGTGCCGATGAAGTACAGCTGGCGGGAGGCGAGATAGCCGGCTCCGCCGATCAACGCGAGCACGATCACGGTCGCCAGCAGCGCCGCCAGCGGTTTGCGATACCGCGGCTCGCGGCGGTGGGCAACCGGCGGGATCGGCTCGAGCCGCCGGGTCGCGGGCGGAGGTGGCGAGCGCTCCAGCGCCGAGTGCGTGGGCGCGGGCGCGACGGCGACCGCGCCGCGGCCGCGCGCTTCGGCGGCTCGATGCGCGGACTCCCCGACCGAGCCGGCGCCATCGCCCTCCGGGCTCGGCGCTCGGCGCTGCGCGGGACCGCCACGCCGACCATCGTCTGCTCGTTCGGATCCGTCCTCCTCGCCGAGCTCCTCGAGGCGGAACAGGATCACCGTGATGTTGTCGCGGCCGCCCGCTTCGTTGGCCTCGCCGATCAGCGCGTCGGCCGCCGCGTCGAGGTTCTCGTTGGCCTCGAGCACTGCCCTGACCCGTTCCTCGGAGATCATCGAGGTGAGACCGTCGCTGCACAGCAGGACCACGTCTCCGGCGCGCGCCGGATAGGTCCAGGTGTCGACCTCGACATCGGGCTCGGGTCCCAGAGCGCGGGTGATGATCGAGCGCTGCGGGATGCTCGGCCGCCTGCTCCTCGGTCAGCTTGCCGCGGCGCACGAGCTCGTCGACCAGCGAGTGATCCTGGGTCAGGCGCTGGAGCGTGCCGTCGCGGAACAGGTAGGCCCGGCTGTCGCCGACGTGGGCGATGGCCACGTGGGCGTCATCCACGTAGGCGGCGGTCAGCGTGGTGCCCATGCCGGCCCGGCCCCGGTCGGCCCGCGAGCGCTCGTGGATCTGGTGGTTGGCCTCGCGCACCCGGGTGGCCAGCCGCTCCTCGGCGCTGCCGTCGTCGGGCAGGCCATGCTCGAAGGCCTCGATCGCCAGGCGCGAGGCGACCTCCCCGGCCTGCGCGCCGCCCATGCCGTCGGCCACCACGAACACCGGCGCGCGGGCGAACGCGCTGTCCTCGTTGTCCCGCCGCTGACGGCCGGTGTCGGTCTTGCAGATGGCTTCGGCCGCGCGGAGCATCATCCAGCGCTCGGTTCGCGGGTCGGGGTGGCGGGCGAAGGCGTCATTGCTCGTAGGAGAACTCGCAGTCGCCGATCCGAATCCGGTCGCCCGGATGCAGCGGCTGCGGGCCGCTCAGGGGCTCTTCGTTCAGGTAGGTGCCATTGGTGGATCCGAGGTCCTCGATCACGACGACGTGGCCCTCCCGCGAGATGCGGGCGTGGTGCGCAGATGCGAACGGATCGTCGAGCCTGATCTCGACGTCTCCGCGGCCGAGAGTAGCGCCCTGGCTGGGAATTTCATACGCGCTCCCGGTCTCGTGGCCCGGAGCGCGTGCCCACCAGCAGGCGCGGCTCGAAGCCATCGCTCGTCTCCCTCGACCATGGCGCTCGCCGCGTCGTACATGCCGGTGGCGTCGTAGCGCGCGGCCGCGTCGGCCCGGACCACGCCGCCGCGCCCTCGCCGCAGATCGCGCAGCGCGCTCCAGGCCACCCACACCAAAAACAGGTAGAGCACGATCAGGAAGCCGAACTTGAGCGCAACCGAGACGGGGGCGAGCATCGCGGCCTACTCCAGCGTGAACGTCATCAGAGAGGCGCCGAGCTCGATCTCGTCCCCGGGACGGAGCACCTCCGAGCCCTCGAGACGCCGGCCGTTGAGCTGCGAGCCGTTGGTCGAGCCGAGGTCGGTGATGACCCACGAGCCCACCGCGAGGACGGATCTCGGCGTGCTGGCGCGAGACATTGGGATCGTCGAGCACGATGTCGGACTGACGCCCCCGGCCGATCGTCGCGCCGGCTGGGCTGATCACCACCCGCTTGCCGTCGATCAGCAGGAGCGGGGTCTGAGCCCGGGCGCGGCCGCGTTCTTCGAGCGGCTCGGACACGCGCTCGGCGTTCGAGTAGATCATGGTGCGCCCCGACTGGGCGTCGGCTGGGGCGCTGAGCACCTCGTCCTCGGGCTGGGCCACCCGGGTCTGGATGCCGAACTCGCCCAGGCCAAGCCGGTCGTCGGTCTCGAACTCGATCACCGGCCGCGAGAGCAGCGTCAGGCGCTCGCGCCGAGCGTGCTCGAGCAGGTAGCCGGCCAGCTCGGCGGTCAGCGCCGACTCGTAGCCGGCGAACCGCTCCCGGTCGCGCGGAGACAGGAACACGCGGTACTCGTTGGGGGCATACGTGCGCGAGACCGAGAACGACTTGTGCTCCTCCATCTCGCGGGCGAGCTTGCGCGCGATCTCCACCGGCCGCACCTCGGAGCGGAAGGCACGGCTGAACGTGCCTTCGACCAGGCCTGCGATCTTGTTCTCGAGACTCTTCAGCACGCTCATGGGTGGGCCGCGACGTCCGGTCGCAGTCGGGTTTCATGCTACGCGAGTGGTGGCTGATCGTTCCCCGATCTGGATCGCGCGCAACCGAGCGGTGCCGCGGCTCGTGACGAGTGCCACAAAGCGCACCAACGCCCGCGCCCAGCCAGACATTGCCGATCGGCGCGCCCACCGCCGAGGTGTCCGGCAACGAGCGTCCCAAGGGCCAAGCCGATCGCCCAGAGGATGAGGCGCAGGCACTCGAGCGCCGGCCACCGGCTCCGGGTGGATGGGAGGGTCACCGCCGCCAGGGCCCACACCGCGGCGCACACGACCGTGCCGGTGCCGGCCAGCGGGCTTAGGACCCGGTGGACGGCGTCATGCAGACTGGCCGCCGAAGTGATGTCCTGGCTCCAGAGCGCCGCCCACACGTAGCCCGTGGCGCCCAGCGCGGCCCGCCGATGGGCTCTTCGGGTCAGACCGGCGAGCGCCGGCCAGGCCGCGGCCAGGCCGATCGTGCCAAGCGCGGGAGCGGCCGCCGCCAGTGGCCACAACGGCCCGTCAAACGGGCTGAGGACCACGGGCACGACGCCGCCGGCGAGGAGGACGAGCGCACCCCCGGAATGCGAGGCCACGATCATCGCCGCGGCGGCAGCCGTGGTCAGGATCACCCACCCGGCGCGGGGCAGCGCGGCGACGAGCAGGCCGGCCAGGCAGACCGCGAGCGCGCTCGCGCCGGGCGGGATCCCGGGCACCTGCCGGGACGCCCAGGCGGCCAGCAGGGCTGCGGCCAGGCCGGCCAGAGCGCGTCTGGACGAGGCAACCGGGCGTCGGTGCTCGGCGACCGAGCGCTCGCGAGATGGGCGGCGGTCTCGGGACGGGGATTCGCGGAACGAGTCTCCGCGGGCTGCGCGGACTTCGCGCAGCGGGTCCTCGCGGCGCGGACCCTCGCGGAAGGGACCCTCTTCGTCGGGCTCGGCTCGGCGGTCGAGCGTTCGCGCCGGCCAGGGAGCGGCGACCACACCCGGTTCATCGCCGACCCCCGGGAGGCTCGAAACGAGCGCGGCGCGCAACTCGGCCAGACCCGCCCGTTCGCTCGGGCGCGGCCGCAGGGCCAGATCGATGACCTGCCCCAGCTCGCGCGGGAGCTCCCGGCGCTGGCGGCGCAGGGGCGGTAGGTGCGCTCCCCGGCGGCCGCCGAGCGCGCCACGCAGCGGGTTGGTGCCGCTCAGCGCCTCGTAGAGCACGAGCGCAAGCGCGAACACGTCCGCGGAGGCGCTCACCGGCAGGCCCTGGGCCTGCTCGGGTGCCATGTAGGCCTCGGTGCCGATCACATCCCCGGTCCGGGTGAGCGTGTCTCCGGCCGAGCACGATCCGGGCCACCCCGAAGTCGGTCAGGCGGGCGAGCTGGGCCTCGGTGGTGGGACGCTCGGGCACCAGCACGTTGGAGGGCTTGACGTCGCGGTGGATCACGCCGTGGGCGTGGGCGTGGGCGAGTGCGTCGCACAGGGCGATGCCGATCGACAGCACGTCGCGATCGGACAGCCGGCCGGACTCGAGCAGCTCGTCGAGCGTCGCGCCGTGGACCAGCTCGGAGACCAGGTAGGCGCCCTCGTCGTCGACCGCCGCCTCGAACAGGGTCACGATCCCGGGATGGGCCAGCCGGGCGGCGGCTCGCGCCTCGCGCTCGAAGCGCCCGCCGATGACTCGCCCGCGCGGGAGGATCTTGACCGCCACCTGCCGGTCGAGTCGTTCGTCGTGGGCCAGCCACACGGTGGCGAAACCCCCCGTTCCCAAGCGGCGGCGCAAGCGGTAACGGCCGAGCACGAGCGGGGCGTCGGAGCTCGGACGCAGGTCATAGGCTTGCACGGGGGCGCGAGGGGCCCGCCCCTCCGACTCCGTCGGAGCCTGCGTCGAGCGCTCCGTCGGAGCCTGCGTCGAGCGCGGCGGTGGAGCCTGCGTCGAGCGCCGGGTCGGGCCCTGCGAGCCGGGGATTATTCGCGTGCGCACGGCCCCTTTTTCGAGGATCGCGTGAGCTTCCCTTGCGGTCCGGCGCGTTCAGGATCGTCTTACCGCCGTCCGGACGGTCATACTGACGCTTCCAGATTCCGCCAAGGAGCGAGCAGCGTGTCGTTCTTCGACGAGCCGGAGGAGACTCGTACAGCGCCGCGTTCGGCGCCGCGCAGACGCCGACCAACCGGGGGCGGTCGACGCCCTCGTTCGGCGAACCAGCAGGCGATCATGGTCCGCCGCGTGGTGCTGGCCGGGGTTGTCGTGGTGGCGATCATCCTGATCGCTGTTCTCGTCAACAGCTGTGAGGTCAGCGCCCGCAACAGCGCGCTCAAGGACTACAACAACAGCGTCGCTTCGCTCAATGCCCAGTCGGTCAACACCGGGCAGAGCTTCTTCCGCACCCTGTCGGGCCCCACCAGCGACCCGACCACGCTCCAGACGAGCCTCAACCAGTCGCTGTCCGACGCCACGAGCCAGCTCAACAAGGCCAAGGGCATCAGCACCCCCGACGAGGTCAAGGGCGCCCAGTCGAACTTCGTGCTCGCGCTTCAGATGCGCGCGGACGGGATCCACAACATCGCCGGCCAGGTCCCATCGGCACTCCAGTCCACAACCGCCCAGGGCGCGGTTACCGCGATCGCATCCGAGATGGCGAAGTTCTATGCGTCGGATGTGCTCTACAAGGACTACGCGGTGCCGGAGATCATCGGCGCGCTGCGTGCGGCGGGGATAACCGTGGGCGGACTGGGCGGCCAGCAGGTCAACTCGAGCCAGTTCCT
This sequence comes from uncultured Solirubrobacterales bacterium, assembly GCA_963764545.1. Lineage (GTDB taxonomy): Bacteria > Actinomycetota > Thermoleophilia > Solirubrobacterales > Solirubrobacteraceae > Palsa-465. The sequence goes on from CAVXSX010000003.1 coordinate 39,328, forward strand.
GCCTTCGATCTCGTGGCTCGACCCGACGACCGTGGCCAACCAGTTGCACGTATCGCTGCCGTCGAGCGCGCAGTCCAAACCGGTCACGCCCGGCCTCCACGGCCATCAGCTGAACTCGGTGAGCGTGGGCGGCACCCAGCTGCAGACCGGCTCGACCAACGACATCCCGGCCAGCCCGGCGCCAACCTTCACGCTGAGCTTCGCCAACACCGGGCAGAACACGGAGACCAACGTCATCTGCAAGGTGACGATCGCCGGCTCCAAGGTCAGCGGCCAGACCGTGGTGCCCCAGACCACGGCCGGTCAGTCGACGAGCTGTCAGGTGACGCTGAACTCGAGCCCGACCAAGGGCTCCGTGCAGCTCACCGCGACGATCGTGCCGGTCCCCGGCGAGAAGAACAAGGCGAACAACTCGCTGACCTTCCCGGTCGCCTTCCAGTGACCTGAGCGCTCGCCGCGACGTCCCCGGGGCCCACCGACCGAGGCCCCGGCGCGGTCGGTGGTGACCGTATGCTGTCGCCAGTGCACAACCTGACCAGCACGGCGGGAATCGTCGCGATGGCCGCCGGCGCCGTCGCCCTCCTGGCCCTCCTGCTCTGCGGGATCCTGTACTTCAAGCTGCGCCGGCTCCGGGCTGCCCAGCGGACCATCCTGGGCGGCCACGATCAGGACCTCGTCGCCCATGCCGCCGCGCTCCAGGAGCAGTTCGAGGCGCTTTACGGCTACGTCCAGGACGCGGCCGGGCGGCTCGACGGGCGGATGGACACGGCCGAGCGGCGGCTCGACCGGACCGTGGCCTACCGCTCGCTGATCCGCTACGACGCCTACGGCGAGATGTCGGGCCGGCAGTCGACGTCGATCGCGCTGCTCGACGCCAACCGCTCGGGGCTCATCCTGTCCTCGATCCACCACCGCGACCAGGCCAGGCTGTACGCCAAGGAAGTGCGCGACGGTAAGCCCGAGCTCGAGCTCTCCCCCGAGGAGGACGAGGCCATCCGCCGCGCGCTCGGGGACGACCGGCCCCCGTCGGGCTGAGCCGGGGCGGTCTGCGGGGCGATGCGCGTCGCCTACTTCGGGCCTGAGGGCACGTTCACCCAGGAGGCGCTGATCAGCGCCACCACAGACGAGGACGACCTCGATCTCGTGCCCGAGCCCACGATCTACGACACGGTGATGGCGGTGCACTTCGGATCGGTCTCGCGGGCGCTGGTCCCGATCGAGAACTCGCTCGAGGGCTCGGTCAACGCCACGCTCGACGCGCTGGCGATGGAAACCGAGGACGTGGCGATCCTCGGCGAGGTCGTGCACCCGATCCGCCATTGCCTGATCGCCCGCACCCCGCTCGAGCTGAGCGAGATCGAGACCGTCGTGTCGCATCCCCAGGCCACCGCTCAATGCGCGCGGTTCATCCGCTCGCGACTGCCCCACGCCCAGGTGCTGGCCGGCAGCTCGACGGCCGAGGCGGTGCGCACGGTGGCCGAGCATCGAGGGTCCTTGGGCCGCGCTCGGCAATCGCCTCGCCGCCGAGCGCTACCGCTGCCACGTGCTGCGCGCCGGCGTGGAGGACGTGCCCGAGAACGAGACCCGCTTCGTGTGGCTCGGGCCAGTCGGGGCGCCCCCCGGCGGTCCCGGCGCGGGCGACGCGCTGCGCGGGCCGTGGAAGACCGCGGCGGTGTTCTGGGGCGTCGGCTCGGAGGCGCCCGGCTGGCTCGTGCACTGCCTTTCGGAGTTCGCCAGCCGGGAGGTCAACCTGACCCGCATCGAGTCGCGCCCCCGTAAGCAGGGCCTCGGGCGTTACATGTTCTTCCTCGACCTCGAGGGTCGCGACACCGAGCCACACGTGGCCGACGCCCTGAGCGGCCTGCGCGCCCACGTCGAGGTGCTGAGAGTGCTCGGATCGTTCCCGGCCGCGATCGTGTGAGCATCACGTGAAGGCGCCCAGACGGGACTCGTGAACCGCGTCCGGTCCGGGGATCGCATCGATAGACTCACCGCCAGCCATGGCCACCTCAGTGCCAGCGCCAGTCTGGTCCGCGTCGCGCCCCGAGCACCAGCGACGCGGACGTGAGGTTGGCCGGGTGCTCGTGCTGAACGCGACGTATCGAGCCGATCAACGTCTGCACGGTCCGTCGCGCGGTCGTCCTGCTCCTCAAGGAGAAGGCGGAGATCATCGAGCGCGCCGAATGGGAGCTGCACTCGGCGACCCAGACGATGTCGCGCCCGATGGTGATCCGGCTGGTCAGCTACGTGCGCATCCCGCGCGACACTCATCGCCGCAAGATCACGCGCCGCGCCGTGTTCGCGCGCGACAACTGGACCTGCCAGTACTGCGGGTCGCGCTCGAACCTGACCGTCGATCACGTGATCCCGCGCTCCAAGGGCGGCGGCTCGAACTGGGACAACATCGTCGCCTCGTGCGCTCCCTGCAACCGGCGCAAGGGCGACAGCCTGCCGCGCCAGGTCGGCATGCGCCTGCCGAAAGAAGCCCCGCACGCCGAGCCCGACCGTGTTCATCCACGTGGCCAGCCCGACGATCCCGGTGGCCTGGCAGCAGTACCTCGCAGCCTGAGCCGGTGAGAGCTCGCTTACCCGCGTTTGCGTGCGGCCGGCGGCGGTAACTGCCGGGGCGAAGCGCGATGGCTGCGACGGAGGTTGACAACCAGGTCCGCGAGCGCCTGCTCGAGGCATGGCGCGGCGAGATCGTCGCCGCGCGGGTCTACGAGCTGATCGCCGAGCGGATGCCGGCAGCGCGAGGCGGAGATCCTCCGGCGGATGGCCGAGGCGGAAGGCGGCCATCGCCGTCGGCTCGAGGCGCGCATGACCGAGCTGGGGATCGACATCCCCGCGCGCGAGACCGTGCGCTTGTCCCCGTGGCTGCGGCTCCAGGCGCGGATCGCCCCGATCGACCGCCTGCTGGCCGCGCGTGAGGCGGCGGAGGACGAGGAGGTCGGTGATCTCTACAAGCGCTCGACCGGCGATCCGACGACCGACGAACTGCTGCGGAGCATCCGCAAGGAGGAGCGCGCGCACTCCCATGCGGTCAGCGAGATGCGCTCTGGAACGACGGACGCCGACGGGGCACAGACCGGCGGCGCGCAGCCTGGCGGCGCACCTGCGCCCATGCATCCCGCCCAGGTGCGCCTGAACAAGATCATCGGTCGTGAGAACTGGCACCGAAGCGGTGGCGGCTGGATCAGCGGCGCAATCTACGGCGCCAACGACGGCCTGGCCGCCGTGTTCGGGATCGTCGCCGGCGTGTCAGGCGCGACCGGCGGATCGACCTTCGTGCTCACCGCGGGCGTGTCGGCCGCCGTCGCCTCGGCCCTCTCGATGGCCACCGGCGCATTCCTGGCCGAACGCTCAGAGTCCGAGGTCGCCGCGGCCAACATCGAGCGCGAGCGCCAGGAGATCGCCGAGCATCCCGAGGAGGAGCAGGAGGAGCTCTCGCTCTTCTACCAGCTCAAGGGGGTCGACCCGGCGACCGCGGATGCGATGGCCGCGCAGCTCGCCTCCCAGCCCGACGCGATGCTGCGAGCGCTGTCGGCCGAGGAGTTCGGGGTCACGGGCGAGCGCGGCGATCCCGCGCAGGCGGCGATCGCCGCGGGCATCTCGACCGGGCTCGGAGCGCTCGTGCCGGTGATCCCGTTCATCTTCACCACCGGGACGGTGGCGATCGTGGCCGCGGCCATCGTCTCGCTGGTCGCGCACTTCCTGGTCGGCGCCGCGAAGTCGCTGGTCACCCTTCGGAGCTGGTGGTCCGCCGGGCTCGAGATGACGCTGGCCGGCGTGATCGTCGGCGGCGCGACGTACCTGGTCGGCCTCGCGCTGCCGACCTGGAGCCCAGGAAGCATGAAGGGCGCCGTCGACGCCGGCGCCCTTCACACATAATCTGACTGGCATCACCGAAGCGAACTGGTGCATGCCGGAGGGACTACTCCCGGCGCTCGCTCCGACGGTGTCTCGGGGGGACTCCGCTAGGCGGGGTCAGCCTCCGGCTTAGCGGCCGGACACCTCCAGGGTCCCGCAAGAACTGTCAGACAGTCGGACCACCTCCTTTCTCTGGTGAGATCAGATTAGCGGATGGCGCCGCTGGCTCATCGATGGCCTGAGACCCGCGCGGTGTCGCGGCCCGGCCGCCTTGCCTCCGTAGAGCGCGCCGTCGGCTCGGCTGACCAGCTCGCTCATGTCCTCGTGGTGCCATTCGGCCACCCCGATCGTCACCGTCACCGGCAGCCCGGCCTCGCTCGCCTCCTGCGGCTGGTCGCCGGCCAGCGCGGTGCGCAGGCGCTCGGTCGCCTGCACCGCGCCCGCCTCGTCGGTGCCGGGTAGGACGACCAGGAACTCCTCGCCTCCCCACCGGCCGATCGCATCCTCGGTGCGCAGCGCGCCGTCCAGCACCCGGGCGCTGTGGGCGAGCACGGCGTCGCCGCTGCGATGACCAAGCTGGTCGTTGAAGGTCTTGAAGTGGTCGACGTCGATGACCAGCACCGACAGCGCCAAGCTCGTGCCGGCGGGCGGTGCTCAGCGCCTCGTGCAGGTACTCCTCGATCGCCCGGCGGTTGCGCAGGCCGGTCAGCGCGTCGACCGCGGCCAGCCGGGCCAGCTCGCCGTTGAGCATCGTGAGCTGCGTGCGCTGCCGGGCGAGGCCGGCGATCAGCAGGATGATGGCGAGACCGGCGACGGCCAGGCCGGCCAGCGCCAGCCACGAGACCCAGCGACCAGCGCCGTTGAGGAAGCTGTAGAGCTGGCTCTGCGGGGTCGCGGAGCACGATCTGCCACGGCGTGCCGGCCACCGTCGCGGTGAACATGACCGAATCGCCCGGAGGGGGGCCGGGCTGGCCGGCGGCGAGCCACGCGCCGTCGGAATCGGCCAGGTCGGCCTGCCAGCCCTGGGAGGAGAGCATGTGGTCAAGCGCGGTTGGCAGCACGGTGTTGGCCACGCCGTAGGCGCCGGCGAACACGCGCGGGCCCGCGGCGCTGTGGTAACGCACCGCGAACGTGATGATCGGCGTCTGGCCGAGCTCGACGAGTGACACGCGCGACGCGGCGTCCCCGAGGCCCGCCGCGCCGCGCGCTCAGCGTGGCGTCGATCGAGGCGTCATCGGGCGAGAGCGGGGTGATCGGGTTGCCGTGGGCATCGAGCAGCAGGGCGGCGCTCAGGTCGAGCGCCGAGGCGGCCCGCGCGAACGTGGCCGAATCGACCCGGCGGCTCGCCAGCCAGCTCTCCGCCCCGGAGCGCTCCCGGACCAGCAGATCGCGCGCGTAGATCGAGATGAAGGTGGCGGCGTACTTCGTCCGCGCCTCGAGCCGGCCGGCCATCGCGGATCGGCTGCTTTGCTGGGAGTCGGACAGGACCAAGCCACCGACCGCGATCACGGCCAGCCACGCGGCGATCACGGCTACGCGCAGCCGGCTGAGGCGCCCTGGCAGGGGCAGTCGCCCAGCGCGCCCGCCTGCGCGGCTGTTCCGCTTCCGGTCCCATTTCTCTGCTTATCGGTACGCCGGAAAGCTCGCTTGAGTGCGGCCGTGCGCTACGAGCGGGAGTTATCGACGGGCGTCTTGGGTCAGCGCGCCGCGCTGGGCCTGGCTACTCGTCCGCGCCCTGCGCCTCGGCGTCGCCGTCGGGCCCTTCGGCGTCATCGTCGCCGGGTTCTGGCGCGTCGGTGCTGAGCCCCTCCGCGTCGACCATCGGCTCCTCGGTCACCGCGTCGGGGTCCTCGGCGACCGCAGCCGCCGTCGAGGCCTCGGACTCAACCACCAGCGCCACCGCGCTCACCTGGTCGTCGTCGCGGATGTTCATCACGCGGACGCCCTGCGAGGCTCGGCCGTAGCGGTTGATGCCGCGCACCGAGGTGCGCTGGACCATGCCGTTCTGGGAGATGAACACGAGCTCCTGGTGCTCGCGCACGACGAGCGCGCCGGCCAGCGCACCCTTGTTCTCGGTCAACGTGATCGTCTTGACGCCCATCGTGCCGCGGCCCTTGACCGGATAGTCGGAGATCGACGTGCGCTTGCCGTAGCCGTTCTCGGTGACCACCAGCAGCTCCTGGTCGTCGCGCGCCACGTCCATGGCCAGCACCGCGTTGTCCTTCTGTGAGACGTTCATCCCGCGCACACCGCTCGTGTCGCGGCCCATCGACCGCACCTGGCTCTCGCTGAAGCGCGCGGCCTGGCCGGACCGCGAGACCATGATGATGTCGTCGTTGCCGCTCGTGCGGCGCACCGCGATCAGCTCGTCGTCGTCGCGGATGTTGATCGCGATGATGCCGTCTGCCTTGATCGGGGTGTTGTAGGCGCCGAACTCGGTCTTCTTGATCATTCCGTTGCGCGTGGCGAACACCACGTACTTGCCCTCGCCGAAGTCGCGCGTGGAGAGCACGGACTGCACCCGCTCGCCTTCGCGCAGCGGCAGCAGGTTGACCAGCGCCCGGCCGCGGGAGGTGCGTGACGCCTCGGGCAGCTCATAGACCTTGAGCCGGTAGACCTTGCCGCGGTTGGTGAAGAACAGGAGGTAGTCGTGCGTGGAGCACACGAACAGGTGCTCGACGTAGTCGCCTTCCTTTGGGTCGGCGCCGGTTATGCCAATGCCGCCGCGGCGCTGCTGGCGATAGGTCGAGAGCGGGAGTGACTTCGCGTAACCCGAGTGGGTGATCGAGATGACCATCTGCTGATCGGCGATCAGGTCCTCGATGTCGATCTCGCCCTCGGCGTGCACGATCTCGGTGCGCCGCTCGTCGCCGTAGGTCTCGGCGATCTCGGTCAGCTCCTCCTTGATCAGCGCGTTGACCTTGCCCTCGTCGCCGAGGATCTCGCGCAGCTCCTTGATCCGCTCGACGAGGTCCTTGTGCTCCTGTTGGATCTTGTCCGCCTCGAGCGCGGTCAGGCGGCTCAGGGTCAGCTGCAGGATTGCCTGGGCCTGGACGACGGTCAGCTCAAAGCGCTCGACCAATCCGTTGCGCGCCACCTCCGGCGTCTGGGATCCACGAATCAGCGCGATCACCTCGTCGAGGTTGGCCAGCGCGATCAGTAGGCCCTCCAGCACGTGCGCGCGCTCCTCGGCGCGGCGCAGCTCGTACTTGGTCCGCCGGATGATGACCTCGCGCTGATGATCGACGTAGTGGCCGATCACCTCACGCAGCGAAAGCGTGCGCGGCACGTTGTCGACCAGCGCGACCATGTTCACGCCGAAGGTCTGCTGCATCGACGTGTGCTTGAAGAGCTTGTTGAGCACGACCTTGGGGATCGCGTCGCGCTTGAGCTCGATCACGATGCGCATCCCGTTGCGGTCCGACTCATCGCGGATGTCGGTGATCTCCGAGAGCTTCTTCTCGTGGACGAGCGTGGCGATCTTCTCGATCAGCCCGCCATCGCCGCCCTTACGAACCATGAACGGCAGCTCGGAGACGATGATCGCCTCCTTGCCCTGGCCGATCGGCTCGATGTGCGCCTTGGCCTGCACCCGGATTCGTCCGCGGCCGGTGGCGTAGGCGTCGCGGATGCCCTCTCGGCCGAGGATCGTCCCGGCGGTCGGGAAGTCGGGCCCCTTTACGTACTTCATCAGGCCCTCGACCTGGATGTCGGGGTCGTCGACGTAGGCGAGCGTGGCGCTCACCACCTCGCGCAGGTTGTGTGGCGGGATGTTGGTGGCCATGCCTACCGCGATCCCCGAGCCGCCGTTGACCAGCAGGTTCGGGAAGCGCGCAGGCAGGACGACCGGCTCCTGCTTGGAGCCGTCGAAGTTCGGCGCGAAGTCGACCGTCTCCTGGTCGATGTCGCGCAGCATCTCGGTGGCCAGCGGATCGAGACGGGCCTCGGTGTAGCGCATCGCGGCTGCGCCCCAGCCGTCGATGTTGCCGAAGTTCCCGTGCCCGTCGATGAGCGGGTAGCGCATCGAGAAGTCCTGCGCCATCCGGGCGAGCGTGTCGTAGATGGCGGAGTCGCCGTGAGGGTGGTACTTGCCCATCACCTCGCCGACGATCGTCGCGCACTTCACGTGTCTGCGCGGCGGCCGCAGGCCCAGCTCGTTCATCGCGTAAAGGATGCGGCGGTGGACCGGCTTGAGCCCGTCGCGGACGTCGGGCAGCGCCCGCCCGACAATCACCGACATGGCGTAGTCGAGATACGCCGAGCGCATCTCCTCCTCGAGCCCGCGAGGCTCGATGTTGCCGCCGCCGATGGTGTCGATCGATGCCATGCCCGCGCCTCCTTACACGTCGAGGTTGGACACGAGCCGTGCGTTCTCCTCGATGAAGGCGCGCCGCGGCTCAACCTGGTCGCCCATCAACATCGAGAACACGAGGTCGGCCGAGGCCGCGTCCTCCATCGTTACCTGGACCAGCGTGCGCGTGGCCGGATCCATCGTCGTCTCGCGCAGCTCATGCGCGTCCATCTCGCCGAGGCCCTTGAAGCGGTAGTACTCGATGCCGCGCTGGGCGATGGCGAGCACCGCCTCGCGCAGCTCATCGAACGTCGCCGCGTCCTTGCTGTGCTCACCCAGTTGCACGTGGAACGGCGGTGTGCCGACCAGTCCGACGAGCTCCGAATGCACCTCGGCCAACTTGCGGTACTCCTCGGCCTCGAGCGTGGCGCGGGGGACGTGATGCGTGGTTGCCATGCCGGTCTTCGCCTCGACCGTCCGGATCACGACCTCGCGCTCGTCCTCGGACAGGAGCTCGGTCTGATGGGACTCGCCGTTCTGGCCGTCCTTGGCGACGTGGCGCAGGAGGGCGTCGACGTCGGTGATCTGCTCCTCGAGCAACCTCGCCTGCTGGAGGAAGGTGATCACGCCGTGACCGTGTGCGGCGCGCAGCGCTGAGGCCCACCCGTCGTACTGCTTGAGCAGCCGGTTGAATCGCTTCCAGCGCGTGTCGGTCAGCTTGAGCTGCTTGCTCGAGCGATCGAACACGTCGATCTTCTCGAACTTATCGCCGAGCAGGATGTCCTCGAGCTCTGACTCGCGCTCGATGTAGCGGTGCTTCTGTCCCTTGGTCAGGCGATACAGCGGCGGCTTGGCGATGTATACGTAGCCGGCCTCGATCAGCGACTGCATTTCGCGGAACAGCAGCGTCAGGGCCAGCGTGCGGATGTGCGCGCCATCGACGTCAGCGTCGGTCAGCAGCACGATCTTGTGGTAGCGCGCCTTCTCGAGGTCGAATTCGTCGCGCACACCGGTGCCGATCGCGGTGATCAGCGCCTGGATCTCCTGGTTCTGGAGGACCTTGTCGATCCGGCTCTTCTCGACGTTGAGGATCTTGCCGCGCAGGGGCAGGATGGCCTGGGTGCTGCGATCGCGCGCGCTCACCGCCGAGCCGCCGGCCGAGTCGCCCTCGACGATGAACAGCTCGGCGAGCGACGGGTCCTTGACCGAGCAGTCGGCCAGCTTGCCCGGCAGCGCCGAGTTCTCCAGGGCGGACTTGCGCCGCGTGAGGTCACGCGCCTTGCGTGCGGCCGCACGGGCCCGCGCCGCGTCGACGCTCTTGCGGATCACCCGCCGAGCGTCCTGCGGGTTCTCCTCGAGAAACTCCGAGAGCCGGGCGTAGACGACCGACTGGACGAAGCTCTGCATGCCGGGGTTGCCGAGCTTGGTCTTGGTCTGGCCCTCGAACTGCGGATCGGTCAGCTTGGCCGAGATCACCGCGGTGAGGCCCTCGCGCACGTCCTCGCCGGTCAGGTTCTCGTCCTTTTCCTTGAGCTCACCCTTCTCGCGCGCGTACTTGTTGAGCGCGCTGGTCAGCGCCGAGCGGAAGCCGCTCAAATGCGAGCCGCCCTCGATCGTGTTGATGTTGTTGGCGAACGAGAACACCGACTCCTGGTAGGAGTTGTTCCACTGCATGGCGACCTCGACCGCGCCCTCGTCGCTCTCACCGGCGAACGAGATGACCTTGTTGGTCAGCGGGTCCTTGTTGCGGTTCAGGTACTTCACGAAGTCGACGATCCCGCCCTCGTAGTGGAACTCGGTCTTGTGGCCCTCGCCGCGCTTGTCGATCAGCGTGATGCGCAGGCCGGCGGTGAGGAACGCGGTGTCGCGCATGCGCTCCTCGAGCGTGGTGAAGTCGTACTCGAGCGACTCGAAGATGTCGGCGTCGGCCAGGAAGGTGATCGTGGTGCCGGTCTCGCTTGGTCGGCTCGCCCTTCTTCAGGTCAGCGAGCGGCTGGCCGCGCTCGTAGGACTGGGTCCAGGCGAAGCCGTCGCGGCGGACCTCCACGTCCAGGCGCTCGGACAGCGCGTTGACGACCGATACGCCGACGCCGTGCAGGCCGCCTGAGACCTTGTAGCCGCCGCCCTCGCCGAACTTGCCGCCGGCGTGCAGCACGGTCAGCACGACCTCCACCGCCGGTCGTTGCTCCTTCTCCATGATGCCCACGGGGATGCCGGCGCCGTTGTCGACAACGGTTACGGAGTTGTCGGGGTGGATCGTGATCTCGACGCGATCACACCGCCCGGCCAGGGCCTCGTCGACCGAGTTGTCCACGACCTCGTAGACGAGGTGGTGCAGCCCGCGTAGCCCGGTCGAGCCGATGTACATGCCCGGTCGCCGCCGGACGGCCTCCAGGCCCTCCAGGACCGTGATGTCCTGGGCGTCATAACTACCTTGGTTGTCTGGGCGCCCTGCGGCGCCGTCGTCTATGGCCACGATCCTCCGATGACATCGAGACGCCCCGGTTCCGCGCAACTTGCCGCGCACCCCGGGGCGTCAAAGATTGTGCACATGAGGATAGCACAGAGACCCGACGAAACGGCGCACCCGTCACCCGTATTTTGCCTGCAAACGTGCGCAAAACGGGCCGGATTTGCAGGGGTGTCACAAAGGCGTTTCCGAGGCGTCGCAAATGCCGCCGCCGATCGGTCGAAGCGGTGGGGCTCAGGACGCCGCACCGGCGGGTCGACGCCGCCGCTTGCGCTGGACACGCCGAGCAGCTGCCCGCGCAGCGTCCAGACGACTCAACTTTTCCTCACCCGCGCCGATGCTTGTGCGAAGGGCTGGCCGGCGAAGCACGACGTCGGCCACGAGACGGATGACTGCGCACACCGCCACCGAACCCAAGCCCACGCCTCCAGCTCGCCTCCCGCGAGCGCTTCGGCCTGCTCGCCGCATCCATCCGGTCTGGGGCCTGAACCTGGTGCTGCTGGCCACCGCCGGGGCGCTCTACGCCGGGCCCGGTGCACAAGCTGGCGGCCGCTCGCGCATCCGCACCTGCCGTGGTGGGTGATCGCGCTGGCCTTCGCCATCGCCGAGCGCTGCGTGGTCCACCTCCACTTCCGCCGTGGCGCGCACTCGTTCTCGCTCGGAGACATCCCGCTCGTGTTCGGGGTGATCTTCTGCAGCGCGCAGTCATTCGTTATCGGATGCCTGCTCGGCTGCGGTCTCGTGCTGCTGCTGGACCGGCGCCTGCCGCCGGTGAAGTTCGTGTTCAACATCGGCCAGCTCGCGGTGCACGCCTGCATCGCGATCCTCGTCGCGCACCTGCTCGCGATCAGCACCGGCCGGGTGGACACACGCACGTGGGTCTCGGCGCTGATCGCCCTGCAGGCCTCCTCGATCGTCGCCTCGTCGCTGATCGCCGCCGCGATCTCGCTCTCGGAGGGCCTGGTCAAGCTCTCAACGCTCGCCCGCATGCTCGGCATGGATCTGGTCGTGACCACGAGCAACGCCAGCCTCGGCCTGTGCGGCGCGGTGATCACGGCGACCGACTCGAACGCGCTGCCCCTGCTGCTCGTCCCGTCGGTCACGCTGTTCGCGGCCTACCGCGCCTACTTGTCCGAGCGCGAGCGCCACCAGCGCCTGGAGTTCCTCTACGAGGCCAACCGCACGCTGGCCCGCTCGCGGGAGATCGCCCACGCCCTCGAAGGCCTGCTCGTCCGCTCGCTCGAGGCGTTCCGCGCCGAGCTGGCCGAGATCATCCTGTTCGGCTCCGAGGAGAACCCCTCGCTGCGCACGCTGCTCGGCCCGGGCACGTATCGCGAGTTGATGGAGCCGGTCGACAGCGAGGTGGCCGACGAGCTGCGCGAGCTGCTCGAGCGCACCGGCGGGGCGATAACCCTTGACTCCCCGTTCGGCGGCGGGCGGCTGCAGCGCTACCTCGAGGCCCGCGGGGTGACGCACGCGATGGTGGCGCCGCTCCCGGGTGAGGAGCGCGTGATCGGCGCGATCATGCTGGCCAACCGGTTCGGCGTGGTCCGTTCATTCGACCGCGAGGACCTGCGCCTGCTCGACACGCTGGCCGGCAACGCCAGCGTGGCCCTCCAGTACGACCGCCTGGAGCAGGCGGTCACGCAGCTCTCGGTGCTCCAGGAGCAGCTCCACCACCAGGCCTACCACGATCCGCTGACCAGCCTGGCGAACCGGTCGCTGTTCACCGACAAGGTCAAGGAGACGATCGCGCAGCGCCACGGCGACCTGGCGGTCCTGTTCATCGACCTCGACGACTTCAAGACGATCAACGACAGCCTCGGCCACGCCGCCGGCGACGAGCTGCTGGTGTCGGTCGCCTCGCGCCTGCGCGTCGTGCCTGCGGCCCGAGGACCTCGTCGCCCGGCTCGGCGGCGACGAGTTCGCGGTCATGGTCGAGGACGCCGACGACGCCGAGGCGGCCGCGGTCAAGGTGGCCCGGCGGATCATGGAGGCGTTCGTCCTCCCGGTCGGCGTGGGCTCGGAGAGCGTCGCGGTCTACGTGAGCGTGGGAATCGCCACCGGCCAGCGGCGGCAGCGTCCTCGGCCGAGGAGCTGATCCGCGATGCCGACGTGGCCATGTACAAGGCCAAGACGTCCGGCAAGGGCCACTTCGAGGTGTTCCACCCGAGCATGGGCGCCGCCGTCCTCGAGCGCCACGGCCTCAAGGAAGAGCTGCGACTGGCCATCGAGCGCCAGGAGCTGACGCTCTACTTCCAGCCGATCGTCGACCTCGACACGGGCCGCCTGGTGGCCGAGGAGGCCCTGGTCCGCTGGCAGCATCCCCGCCGCGGCCTGGTCGGGCCCTCGGAGTTCGTGCCGCTGGCCGAGGAGACCGGGCTGATCCTGTCGCTCGGCCAGTACGTGCTCGAGGAGGCGTGTCAGCAGGCCAGTCGCTGGGAGGCGCGACACGAGCGACCGCGCCAGAGCGAGGACTCTGAGGTCGCGGTGCACGTCAACCTCTCCGCTGTCGAGCTGCGCGATCCCGAGCTCGTGGGCCGCGTGCAACGGACCCTCGCCGAGGCCGCGGTCGATCCGCGCAGCCTGGTGTTCGAGATCACCGAGACCGTCCTGCTCGACGACTCCGAGCGCGTGTCGGCCGCCATCGGCGAGCTGCGGGCGCTGGGAGTCCGCTTTGCGCTCGATGACTTCGGCACGGGCTACTCGTCGCTCAGCTACCTGCACACCCTGCCGTTCGACATGCTGAAGATCGCCAAGTCGTTCGTCGACGGCCTGGCTCGCGGCGGCCGCGAGGCGTCGTTCGTGCGCATGATGATCGAGCTTGCCCGCACCCTCGGGGTGACGGTCATCGCCGAGGGCATCGAGACCCAGGAGCAGGTCGACGCGCTGGTCGTGCTCGAGTGCGACCTCGGCCAGGGCTTCCACCTCGGCCGGCCCGAGCCGGTCCGGACCGAAGCTCGCGCTGCGCCGCGCCGCCTGAGTCGGGGCGCGGCCCAGATCAGCGCTCATACATACGTCCAGTCACTCTCAGGTTTGGGCAGGTTTTCGCCGATCACCCTCCCAACAAGGACTGACTGGGGCAAACCCGTCGTGAGGCGGGGGCGCAAAGCCAGGGGTCTCCAGGAACGAGATAGCCCAGCCGCCAGTTCTCGAGTAATTTCAGACTGCTCAGGGCAAACCCGTCGTGAGGCGGGGGCGCAAAGCCAGGGGTCTCGCGAACAAGCGAGATGGCCCAGCCGCCAGTTGAGTCACTGGTTAGTGGTTTTGCGACACGGAGGTTGCCCTGAAATGACACGTTCTGTCCAAATCGTCGAGCGCATGCGGTGGATGTCCGCACTCGCCGGCGCTGCCATCCTGGCGCTCGCCGTCGGCCTCGCGCTCGCGGTTTCCGGCGGACAGCTCCGGGCCGTTGTGCCGGGCGCCTCGCTGCGGCCCCCACGGCGGGTGGCTCGTCGGCTCCGCTCGATCCGCGCATCGCCACGCTCGCCGGTCGTCATCCCGAGCGCGAGCGTTCAGGCGATCATCCAGTTCAACGCGCCGGTGAGCGAGGCTCGGGCGCAGGCCGACGCCAAGGCCCACGGGCGGATCATCGGCAACCTGCCGATCATCCACGGGCTGGCCATCCAGACCACCGCCGCCCAGGCTCGGGCGCTTGCCGGTAACCCGGATGTGCACGCGGTGTCACTGAACGGTACGGTCACCACGCAGAGCATGCCCTTCGGGGGTCACCTCCCGATGATGCCGGGCAGCCATAGCGTGTCGGGCGATCAGCTTCAGACCACGTATGACCAGACGCTGGGTGTCACCCCGCTGTGGAGGTTCGGTGTCACCGGCACCGGCGTCGGCGTCGCGGTGATCGACACTGGCATCGACGGCGTCACTGCCGGACTTCGCCGCCGGATAACGGAAATCACTCGCGTGTCATCGTCAGCGCGGTCGACAACTCGCAGGCCACCACCGCCGATGACAGCTACGGCCACGGCACCGACGTGGCCGGGATCATCGCCGGCAACGGCAACAACCGTCCCGGCTCGGACTCCCTGCGCGGTCAGTACGCCGGTGTGGCACCGAACTCCAACCTGGTCTCGATCAAGGTGGCCGACGAGTCCGGCGCGACCAGCGTCCTGGACGTGATCTACGGCCTGCAGTTCGCGGTCGAGCACCAGGCCCAGTACAACATCCGCATCGTCAACCTGTCACTGGACTCGGCCACCCCGCAGTCCTACAAGACCGACCCGCTGGATGCCGCGGTCGAGGCGACCTGGCTGCACGGCATCGTGGTCGTGGCTGCCGCCGGCAACCGCGGCAACGCGCCCGACGCCGTCCAGTACTCGCCGGCCAACGACCCGTACGTGATCACGGTAGGCGGCGTGGACGAGAACGGCACGGCTGACCCGAGCAACGACACCATCGCCTCGTGGTCGAGCCAGGGCACCACGCAGGACGGCGTCCAGAAGCCGGACGTGTACGCGCCGGGCGCCCACATCGTCTCGGTGCTGGCGCCGAACAGCGAGTTCGCCAACAGCAACTGCGGCTGCCTGGTGGCGAGCAACCAGTACATCCAGACCAGCGGCACGTCGATGGCGGCTCCGATGATCGCCGGCCTCGCGGCCGATCTGCTCCAGGTGCACCCGAACTGGACGCCGGATCAGATCAAGGGCGACCTGACCGCCGCTTCGGTCAGCGAGAACTCGTCGGTGCAGGAGCCCAACGCGGTCAAGGCGGTGCTCAACTGGAACCCGCCGGTGGCCGATCAGGGCCTCACCCCGAGCAGCCTGATCTCCGCCGACAACGGCAAGATCAACATCTCGCTGGCGACCTGGAGCCTGGCGACCTGGAGCCGGGCCAACGGCGCCCTACGCGCGGGGTTCGCGGGCTCGAGCTACGACTGCAAGAGCTGCTCGGCCACGAGCGGCACCGCGGTGAACGGCAGCCTGGCGACGTGGAACCTCGCCTCGTGGAGCACGGTCGGCCAGAACTAGACCAACTTTCGGTTGGGGGATCGAACGAAGGAGACCGGCGGTGGGGCTGCATCCCTGCCGCCGGTCGCTTTTTAAGCGCCTACCGGCAGCGCCACACAACGCAGCCGTGTGACGTGCCCCGAGCGCAGCAGCCGGTTGAGCCGCTCGAGGATCGCCGGGGACATCAGGTCGAGCTCCTGGGCCCACACCGAGGCTGAGCAGGACACGGTCACGACACCGGCCCGCTCGCCCGTCGGCTGGGCCTCCTGGGCGATCACCGGCCCGACCGCGGTCAGCCAGGCTCGTTGTACATCGGCCAGCAGGCTCTCGGGCGCGAGCTCGTCGCGGATCTCGTCGAGGGCCAGGGCCATGGGGCGGGGGCTGCGGCGGTAAGCGGTCATCGGACGGAGGTCATTCGGTGGCCATGGCCAGCAGCCGGCCGTCCGCCACCGCGAGGTGGGTCACGTCGGAGTCCGTGCCCCCCGGCACGTGCTCGAGGTCGGTGGTGGTGATCACCGACTGCCCCGGGCACGCGCGCAGCAGGTCGACCAGGGCCTGGCGGCGGTCGCGATCGAGCTCGCTCATCACATCGTCGAGCAACATCAACGGCGGAGCGGGACGGTGATCGGCGATCGCCTCCCGCTCGGCCAGGAGCAGCGCGAGCAGCGCCAGTCGCTGCTGGCCCTGAGAGCCGTAGGAGCGCAGGTCGTGGCCACCGTGGACGGTGGCCAGATCGTCGCGGTGGGGGCCGTGGCCGCTGAAGCCTCGCTCGAGGTCGACCTCGACGCGCTCGGCCAGCTCGGCAGCCAGCTGCTCGGAGTCGGTGGCGTGCGAGCGCGGCCGGTAGGACACCTTGGGCTGGCCATCGAGTCCAAGCTCCTCGCCGAGCCGCTCGAAAGGCTCGGTGATCAGTTCGACGGCGCGGCGGCGGTCGTCCATCAGCGCGACGCCATGGAGCGCGAGCTGGGCGTCCCAGCTCCTCAGCGAGTCGCGCCCACCGCGTCCGGCGCGGATGCGCGCGATCAGCGCGTTTCGCTGGGCCAGGGCCTGGCCGTAGAGCCGGCGGGTGGCCACCCGCGCCGGCCACAGCGCGCCCACGAACTGGTCGAGGTGCGCACGGCGCACGACCGGCGCACCCTTGATCAGCTCGAGCCGGTCGGGCAGGAACACGCTGATCAGAGGGCGGCTCGAAACATCCAACAACCGCTCGACGCTCGCGCCATCGGCGCGCATGACCTTGGGCTGGCCGGCCGTGAACCCGACCGTTAGCTCATGGCGGCCGTCGTCGTCCTGGCAGCTCAGGACCGTGCGCGTGGTCCCCGCGCCGAACCGGATCACCTCGCGCTCGTTGTTGGTCCGACAGGACCGGGCGGTGCACGCGAAGTACAGCCCCTCGAGCAGGTTGGTCTTACCGGCGCCGTTGGGACCGGTGACCACGGTGAGGCCCTCGCCCAGCTCGACGTGGGCGTGGTCGTAGCCGCGGAAGTCGCGCAGGTGGAGCGTGAGGACCTGCACGCCGCCCGCTCCTACACGTTGAGGCGAATCGGCATGATCAGGTACCGGAAGCGGCTCTCGTCTCCGGACTCGAGGAGTCCGGGACGGAGCGGGCTGATCAGCTTCACCACTACGTCGCCCTCCTCGATCGCCTCCAGCCCGGCGCGCAGGAAGTCCGGGTTGAAGCCGATCTCGAGCGGCTCGCCCTGGAACGCCACCGGCAGCGATTCGCGCGCCTCGCCGATGTCCGGAGTCTGCGCGGAGATGGTCAGCTCACCCGGCGCGAACGACAGCCGCAGCGGCGCATTCTTCTGAGCCAGCAGGCTGATCCGGCGCACGACCTCGGTCAACTCCGTGCCGGCCAGCCGGAGCTCGTGCTCGAACGTCTCGGGCACGAGCTGGCGGTAGTTGGGGAACTGGCCGTCGATCAACCGCGAGGACAGGATCACGCCGTCGAGCTCGAACAGGATCTGGTTCTGGCGCACGCTGATCCGAAGCTGCTCGTCCTCGGCATGGCCGGCCACGCGGGCGAGCTCCTGGAGCGCCCGCGCCGGGACGTTCACCTCGAAGCCCGAGGGGAGGGCGGCCTCGAGTGCGGTCTCCTTGACGCTCAGGCGGTAGGAGTCGGTAGCCACCATGCGCAGTTCGCGGTCGGACGCCGAGACGAGGATCCCGGTCAGGACCGGGCGGGTCTCGTCACGCGAGGCGGAATTGGCCACCTTGAGTGCGGTCGAGACGAACGCCTCCACCGGGAGCTCGACCGCAGAATCGGAGTCGGGCTCCGGGAAGGGCGGGAAGTCCTCGGCGCGAAGCGTCCGGATGTGGAACGTGGCGCTGCCCGAGACCAGCTCGACGTCCTGCTCGGACGCGCGGAGTTCGAGCGAGACCTCGGCGGCCGGCAACAGCCGGACGACGTCGAGGATGAGGCGGGCGGGCAGCACGACGACGCCTTCGCGGATCACCTCGGCTTCTACCGGGACCCGTAGGCCGACGTCCATGTCTGTGGCGCGGAGCTCGCAACCGTCGGAGGAGGCAGCCAGCTGAACCCCCGAGAGCGCCTGGATCGCGCTGCGTGTGGAGGCAACTCGGCTGACGGTCTGCAGTTGTCGGAGCAGGGCCTCGCGCTCCAAGGAGATCTTCACGATGAATACCTCAGGTGGGATGTAGAAGTCATAGGGGGCTTGAAGATGTGGAAAACCCCTCGATTGGCCGCATCGAGCGGGATAGATGGCGTGTGAAGGGAACAGGCAAGTCTGTCAACGGGAGCGGTCGTCATGCCGCTCAGTGACCGTGGCCGTCAGATCTCCGAGCTCGTGAACGATGTGTGGGTCATTTCCCACACGCTCTTCGACACGCTTACAGGCGTGCAGGACCGTGGCGTGGTTGCGACCACCGAAGGCCTCGCCGATGGCCTGGAGGGAAGCGCTGGTCAGCTCGCGGGCCAGATGGATCGCCACGTGACGCGGCCAGCTCAGGCGGGCGACCCGGCTGGCCGACTTGAGCTCGGCGATGCTCACGCCATAGTGCAGCGCGACGGTGGCCTGGATGTCTTCGACCGAGACCGCGGCTCGCTCGGCGCGGGGATGGATCTCGTCGAGCACGGTCTCGGCCAGGCGTACGTCGATCGGCAGTTGGGTGAGCGAGTGGTAGGCCACGACCCGGATCAGCGCACCCTCGAGCTGGCGGACGTTGTCGGTAACGCGGTCGGCGATCAGCTCGAGCACGGACTGGTCGTCGATGTGGACGTGGTCGAGGGCTGCGCGCTTGCGCAGGATGGCCACGCGCGTGGCGAAGTCGGGTGGCCGGATAACCGCCACCAGGCCTGACGCGAAGCGCTCGCGCAACCGCTCCTCGACCGATACGAGCTGACTGGGGAGCCGGTCGCAGGTGAGGACGAGCTGCCGACCCGTCTCGTAGACGGCGTTGAAGGTGTGGAAGAACTCCTCCTCGGTCTTCGCCTTGCTGGCCAGGAACTGGACGTCGTCGATGAGAAGCACGTCGGCGTCGCGATAGGCCTGCTTGAAGTGGTCCAGGGATCGAGCGCCGAGCGCGCGGATGAACTGGTTGGTGAATGTCTCGACGGTCGTGTAGCGGACCCGTGCGCCGCTGCCGAACGCCCTGACGTAGTTGCCGATGGCGTGCAGCAGATGAGTCTTCCCGAGGCCCGGGGGGGCGTGGAGGAACAGCGGGTTGTAGGCCTGGCCGGGGTGTTCCGCGACCGCCAACGCCGCGGCATGGGCCAGGCGGTTGCCGTCGCCGATGATGAACTGGTCGAAGCTGTAGCGAGGGTTCAGCGGGGTGCCGGCGTCGAGGTCGACCGAACCTGCGCGGGTGCCAGCCCGGCCGGCGGGGGCGTTGCCCGGGCTCGCGAGCTCCACCTCGAAGTCGGTGCCGAGGACGCGTCTGGCGCAGCCCTCGAGGACTCGCCCGAAACGTTTGGCGAGCCACGCACGGGTGCCGGCGGGCGCCTCGATTACCAGTCGCCGGTCCTGGAGCGATCGCAGCTCCAGGGGCTCGAGCCAGATCTCGAACGTCGACTCGCCTACGGTCCGCCGGAGCTCTGCGCGGAGCTCGCGCCAGGCAGCGGTGGGCTCGAGGTGCACGGACAGCGGCAAGCGACCCCTTGCGGGATGAGGAGAGGACAATTGGCGAGGGAGGGCCGGCGACGGCGCCCCGGGGTGCGCGAATATACCAGCGGCGCGCGGGTCGGATTTCGGCTGTTCGGGGCCTTGGACGCAAAGCGCGACAAAAAGCGAAGCGACGTCTTCACGAGGCCGAAGCCGGTGGGATAAGAGGCCGCCGGACGCCATCCTGTGGTGCCCGAATCGACGCTGCGTATACTGGCCATCAGTCCCGCTCCGGGGTCGTGAGCCATGAAACGCACCTACCAGCCGAAGAAGCGCAAGCGCGCACGTACGCACGGGTTTCGCACCCGGATGCGCACCCGCGCCGGCCGGCTCACGCTCAAGCGCCGGCGCGCGAAGGGTCGCAAGCGCCTGACGGTCTGATGGTGGGCCTGCCGGGGGCTCGTCCGCGGGTCGGGCGGGGGCGCCTGTCGCGGAGCGCCGACTTCGATCGCGTGTTCCGCCAGGGTCGCTCGCACGCCGGCCGGGAGCTTGTGCTCTACGTGTTTCCCCGCGGCGAGGGCGATCCGCCCCGGCTCGGCCTGTCGGTCTCCCGGAAGGTGGGCGGAGCGGTGCAGCGCAACCGGGTCAAGCGGCTGCTGCGAGAGGCATTCGACCTCGACGGCGGCCGGCTGCCGCCGGGTACCGACGCCGTGGTCGTCGCCCGGCATGAAGCAAACGCTCTGGCTGAACGTGAGGGGCTGGACGGGATTCGCCGCGCCCTCGGTCAGCTGCTAAATCACGTGGCCGAGCCCGCCGGCGGCGAGGGAAAATCGTGATGCACACCGTTGCCGGGTCACCGCGATGAAGGTGATTCGCTGGCTCGCGATCCTCCCGATTCGGGTCTATCAAAAGCTGCTTTCGCCGCTGATCGGGCAGCGCTGCCGGTATTACCCCTCGTGCTCGGAATATGCCGCGCAGGCCATTGGCAGATTCGGCATACTCCGAGGGCTTGTCCTGGCCGGCTGGCGGCTACTCAGGTGCAACCCCTGGAGTGACGGGGGTTTTGACCCCGTCGAGGACCAGCGACTGTTCAAGCCCCGAGCCCCGGCTCCCAGCGCCTGACCATGCTCGTCTCAGCCAACATCTTCCAGCCGCTGATCGACATCTTCGAGGCGGTCCTCAAGTTCTTCCACAACAACGTGGGGATCTCCTGGGGCTTCTCGATCGTGCTGCTCACCGTGGTCATGCGCGCGATCCTCGTGCCGCTGACCGTCAAGCAGTTCCACTCGATGCAGAACATGCAGCGGATGCAGCCTCAGCTCAAGGCGATTCAGGCCAGGTACAAGGAGGACAAGCAGCGCCAGCAGCAGGAGATGATGAAGTTCTACAAGGAGAACAACATCAACCCGCTGGGCTCCTGCCTGCCGCTGGTCGCGCAGCTGCCGGTGTTCATTTCGCTCTTCTACATGCTGCGCCAGGACCTGCGGAAGAACATCTGCCCGCAGATCCAGGACGCCTTCCAGCAGCACTACGCGACCGTTCATGGCGTCTCGGCCAAGGTGGCGGCGGGGCAGACCACTCCCTGTGGGCCGCACGGCGGCGCGGGCTTCCTGTTCATCCCTGATCTGACCAACAAGGCGACCGGTGTGGTGCTGGTCGTGCTGCTCGTGCTCTACGTCGGCTCGCAGCTCGCGTCCAGCCTGATGATGTCGAGCCCGATGATGGACCCGAACCAGCGGAAGATGATGATGATCCTGCCGCTGTTCTTCGTGATCGTCGTGATCAACTTCCCAGCCGGTCTGCTCGTCTACTGGATCACCACGAACCTGTGGACGATGGGCCAGCAATACGTGGTGCGGAGGATGATCGGGCCACCCACCCCACCCGTCGGCGGACCTCCGGATGCCGGAGGCGGCGGGGGGCCGAACGGAGGCGGCCCATCCGGCCCCAATGGCTCCGGCGGTGGCGGGATCAGCGAGCGCCTGCGTGAGCGGCTCAAGCCCCAACCCGAACCGGAGCCGGCCGCTGTGGGTGGCGCGTCGCGCAGAGGTGGCCCGCCTCCGCCGTCTCCGCGCAAGAAGAAGAAACGCTCCGGACGAAGGAGATAGCGGATGGCTGCCGAGGTCGACGAGGCTGGTTCACGCGTGCGCGAGCTGCTCGAGCGGGTCGTCGAGGCGGCCGGCATCGAGGCCACCATCCACGTCGAGGAGGACGCGGACGAGGTGCGGGCCGAGGTCGAGGGCGAGGACCTCGGGCTGCTCATCGGCCGTCACGGACAGATGATCGACGCGATCCAGCACATCGCCTATCGCATCGCCTCGAAGGGCGCGACGAACCGTAAGCGCGTGGTCGTCGATGCTGCCGGCTACCGCGAGCGCCGGGCGGTGGCGCTGCGCGCCGCGGCCGACCAGGCCGCCGAGGCCGCCATCCACGACCAGCGGCCGATCCGGCTCGACGCGATGACCGCGCTCGAGCGCAAGGTCGTGCACGAGCACTTGAAGGGGCGCCACGACGTCGAGACCTACAGCGAGGGCGAGGAGCCCGATCGCCGTCTGGTCGTCGCGCCCCTGGTGGGCTGAGCACCTCTTCCTCCGCCTCTCTTCCTCCGCTCGCTACGCGTCAACACCCCTCCGTAGCGTCCAATGGACCCACGGGCGTGCGCACCCCAAGGCGCACCGGGAGCCTTTGCCACTTTGCATCAGCTTTGTCACGACTTTGTTTCACGTTCATCTCCCCGGTGAAACAACCAGCCGTGTAGAACTCCGGCCGTGAGTGAGCTGTCGGACTTCGATGCCGGGGTATTTGTCGGCCTGTTGATCACGGGCGCGTCGTTCGGCGGGGACGGGAAGCAGCCACAGGTGACGCTCCGGATGCACACTCGCCACGAGGCGCTGTTCGGCTGGCTTATGGACCGCTTCCCCGAGACCCGGCTGTACGGCCCCTACCACCATGGTGGTCGGTCCTACTACCAGTGGATGGCCCGGGGGACCGCGCTGGTCCGCGACGTTCTGCCGCTGCTCGAGGAGACCCTGCCCGGCGGGCCCGACGAGCCCGCGGCGGACCGGCTGGCCGAGATGGTCGGAAAGTACTCGGCGTACATCGGCAGGGAGCGCCGCCGGCTTGGACTGGCCGACGGAGGCAGCGACGCCTGAGCGACCGGCCGATCCCGCGTCGCGGATCGCCGTGCTGGCCGAGCGCTACGGGCTGCCGCGCGGCGCGGCGGGGCAGCTGACCGGGTTGCACCGCCTGCTGGTCGAGGACCCGCAGGCGCCGACCGCGGTCCGGGATCCCGGGAAGGTGATCGACGACCACCTGGCCGACTCCCTGGTGGCCCTCGAGCTCGAGCCGGTGCGCACCGCCCGGGCGGTGGCAGATCTCGGAAGCGGCGCAGGGGTCCCCGGGCTTCCGCTGGCGATCGCGCTGCCGGACGCCCGGGTGGCGCTCGTGGAGAGCGCGGCACGCAAGTGCGCCTTCCTGGAGCGCGCGGTCACTGCGTGCGCGATCACCAACGCCCGCGTGGTCCACGCCCGTGCCGAGGCCTGGCCGGAAGGGTTGGACGCGTTCGATCTGGTCACCGCACGCGCCCTGGCGGCGCTCGAGCGTGGTCGCCGAGTACGCGGCGCCGCTGCTCGTTCTCGGCGGAACGCTCGTGGCGTGGCGGGGTCGACGTGACCCGGAGGCTGAGGATGCCGCCGCGCGGGCGGCCGCGGCGCTGGGCCTCAAACCCGCCGGAATCGTCCCGGTGCAGCCATATCCGGCGGCTGAGAGCCGTCACCTATACCTCATGTCGAAGGTTATGCCGACACCTTCAGGGTTTCCGCGCCGACCCGGCATGGCGCTCAAGCACCCGCTCGGGGCCGGATAGCAAGACCTCTTGCAGCGATGGGGATCTGACCGCCCCCGCCGGTAGCTTCACGGCTCGATGGGCACCGTGTACGCAATCGCCAACCAGAAAGGCGGAGTCGGCAAGACGACGACCGCGGTGAACCTCGCAGCCTGCGTGGCCGAGGCCGGCTACGAGGCGCTGCTCCTCGACATCGACCCCCAGGCCAACGCGACGATCGGGCTGGGCATCGGCAAGGATGAGCCGGAGACGATCTACGACGTGCTGGTGGGCTCCACCCGGGTCGAGGACGCCGTGCGGCCGACGGGGATCGAGCGCCTGTCGCTCGTCCCGGCCGGCCCCGATCTGGCCGGCGCCAACGTCGAGCTGCCCCGCATCGCCGGCTCGGAGACTCGCCTGCGCGAGGCGCTCACCGGCATCCGCGAGCGCTACGCGTTCGTCCTGCTCGACTGCCCGCCGTCGCTCGGGCCGCTGACCGTCAACGCGCTGGTGGCCGCCGATCGCGTGATCGTGCCGGTTCAGGCCGAGTACTTCGCGCTGGAGGGCCTCGCCGGCCTGCTCGACACGCTGTCGCTCGTCCAGCGCGAACTGAATCCATGGCTTACTGTGGCCGGAATGCTCCTGACCATGCACGACGGCCGCACCCGCCTGGCCCAGGACGTCGAACGGGAGGTGCGCCAGCACTTCCCCGAGCTAGTTTTCGACACGGTCATCCCCCGTAACGTCCGCATCGGCGAGGCGCCGAGCTTCGGCCAGCCGGTGATCCACCACGATCCGCATTGCGCCGGCGCCGATGCCTACTTCGAACTGGCCAAGGAGGTGGCCGCGCGTGGCTGAGAAACCGAAGGGAATGGGGCGCGGCCTGGCCGCGATCCTGTCGGTAGCACCCCGGGACGAGCTCCAGGAGCTCCGACCGATCCCGATCGACATGATCGATCGCAGCACCAAGCAGCCGCGCCACAACTTCGATGAGGATTCGCTGCTCGCCCTGGCCGGCTCGATCCGCGCCAGCGGCGTCCTCCAGCCCGTTCTCGTCCGGCCGCTTCCCAACGGCCGCTATGAGCTGATCGCCGGCGAGCGTCGCTGGCGGGCCTCGCGCCTGGCCGAGCTCGAGTCGATTCCGGCCATCGTCCGCCGGCACGACGACGCTGCCTCGCTCGAGCTCGCGCTGGTCGAGAACATGGCCCGCGAGGATCTGAACCCGGTCGAAGAGGCCCGCGCCTGCGCGGCGCTGGTCGAGGAGCTCAGTCTGACCCGTGAGGAGGTCGGCCTGCGCGTCGGCCGTGGCCGCGTCGCGGTGTCGAACCTGATCCGCCTGCTCGACCTGCCCGACGAGGTACTCGAGCTGCTCGAGCGCCGCGACTTGACCGAGGGCCACGGCCGGGCCCTGCTGCTCGCCGAGGACAATGCCGCCCGCCGGTCGCTGGCCCGCGATGCCGTGCGCCAGCGCTGGTCGGTCCGCGAGCTCGAGTCGCGCGCCCGTGCGGCGGGCAGCCCAGCCGGCCGGCGCCGCCCGCGCAGTACACCCGCGCTCCATCCCGACCAGGCCGCGGCCATCGAGCTGATTGGCGACGCGCTGAGCGCCGCCCTCGGCCGCGACGTCGATGTGGCGCCCGCAAGAGCCGCCGGCTACCGGGTCCAGATCAGCTTCGAGTCGCTCGACGACGCGCTCGACGTCGCCCGGCGCCTGCGCGTCCGCGCCGTCTCCTAGCGCACCCCGACGGCGGGGTTAGAATCCGTCCTCACGCCGGGCGATTAGCTCAGTCGGTTAGAGCGCTTCTCTGATAAGGAAGAGGTCCCAGGTTCGAGTCCTGGATCGCCCACTCCGCCCCTCGTCCCTGGCGCCGGGACTTGGGCCGCTCCGGCGTCCGTCGATCGCGGCGGGAGCCTCCGCGTTGCCGCAACGGTCCGTAATCTCGGACGCAGCACCGCCGCGGAGGCGCGCATCCGCTATCGGCTGACCGCGGGCACCGGCCGCAAGGCCATCACCGTGTCGCTGGTCGTGCGCGGGTCGACGAGCCTGCCCACGGTGCGCAGCGACAAGACCGTGCGCGTGACCCGCACGGCCACCGTTCCCCGTAGCGCCCGCCTCGGGAGCTACCGCCTGCAGGTGTGCGTCGCCGCCCGGCGCATCGCCGCCTGGGCCTGCGCCAGCGGCGGCTACGTCCGGGTCGCTGCGCCGGCACCGAAGCCGACCACCAAACCGGTCCCGCCCGCGCCGCCGGCCGCCTCGTCGCCGGCTCCCAGTGGCGGTCAGGCCGCCCCGCCGGTGGTGGCGGGCGACGGTTCGTCGCCCCCTCCGACCGTCACCACCAGCGATCGGGAGCCTCTGGCGTCCTTCTCCGACATCTGGCAACCGCTGAATGTCGATGAGGGGGACGTGCTGGGCGACGCCCTGACCATCTGCCCGCCGCTGGCGGCCGTGGCCCCCACCACCCCTGCGGCCGCGATGGCCACGCTCGAGCAGGTGGTGTCAAGCGCGGCGGCGCCGGGCGCGATGACCGCGCTGGACACCGACCCGGCCTACGCCGATGCGCGGGATGCCACGAAGGCCGCCGCCGCCGCCTTCCTCACCGGCCATCCCGGCGCCGCCCTGGCCGCGACCCTGCGCGCCGCGCAACTGGCGCCGAGCGACCCGATTCGCCTCCTCAATCTGGCGACGCTGGCCACCGACGCCGGCTATCCCAACGAGGGCCTGGCGCTGGCGCAGGACGCCGCCAGCCAGTCGCTGCCGACGAGTGCCCCGATGGGCCTGGACCCGCACGGACTGGTGGCGCTCGCCGAGGCCCAGGCCGACATCGGGCTGGCCCAGTGGGATGCCGCCGAGGCGGAGGCCACCGCGGCGGAGACGGATGAGCCGGACATCACGCCCGAGGCGGCCGGCGTGCTGGCGGCCGTGGCCGAGTGCCGCGACCAGGACCTCTCGAAGGCCACGCTCCTCGTCGCCCGCAGCGAGGTCCGGACCCAGCCCACGGGCGATCTCGTCCTGGGAGGCGACCCGACGTCGTTCCCGTTCCTGGACCTGTCACAGGGACAAGCCGAGCACCTGATGTCGATCGACATTCCGGCGACGCCCCAGCAGGCGGAGGCGAACGACACGTACTACGGCCAGCAGGTCACCGAGCTCCAGACCGAGCACAGCCAGCTGTCGTCAGAGGCCAACGCCGACTCCACCGCCGGGAACGCGGCGCTGTCCACGGAGGAGCCGGCGGCGCGGCGGAAGACCCTGGGCCTGATCCACCAGATCGCGTACACGGACCAGATCAGCGACTTCGCCGCCGAGCTGACCGAGGCCACGCAGGCGTCGGACGACGCCGAGGGCTTGGTCACTCAGGCGACTACCGATTTGTACAACTGGGGAAACGTGGCGCTGGCGGACTGCAAGGACAGCAGCAACACGGACACGTGCGTGGCGGCTGACCTCCAGAGCCAGTGCGGCCCCGGGCTGACCAGCCTCCATGCCGAGTGGCTGCAAGACATGCAGCGGTCCTACAAGTACGCCGACGCCTACAACGCCGATGTCTCGGAGCGCCAGTCGGCCCTGGGTGCGTTCCTGACCAACGGCGATCTGCACGACTGGGTGCAGACGACGATCGACGCCAACGAACGGACACTGGCGGGCACCACCTACAGCGCCCTGAAGCAGTGGGGCAGCCTGATGTCGGGCTGGGACGCCCTACCGGGCTCGTACGTGCCGGGCTCGACGTGCCTGGGAGCACCGGTGGCCCCCGAGTCGCCCGACCCGGCGTCCCCGACCGCCTCCGATCCGGGCAAGTGTCCCCCGGCGCTCAAGAACGCGGCCCTGTCGCTCCCGCTGGCCGATAACGAGATCGAGGGGTGGTCGGTGGGGCTCAACGTCACGTGCGACACCCTTGGTGTGCAGGGATCGATCAGCGCGGCGCCCGGCCTCTCCGGATTCGCGACGCTGGACCAGAACTTCCGGGACGGCAGCGCGGAGCTCGTCATCGGCGCCAAGGGCCAGATCGGCGCCGGCCCGGTTCAGGACAACTTCCAGTCCGGCATTTACGTCAAGGTCGGCGCTGACGGCACGATCCAGGACATCGGCTGGCGCGTCGGTCCGTCGGCCGGGACGAACGGCCTCGTCCAGTACGGCGACGACGGCACCATGGACATCAGCTTCCTAAACGGCGTCAGCTGGGGCCTTGCGGACCAATGAGCCGCCCGCTAGCGACGCCGACCTCTTCGGCACCGACCAGACGCCGCCGGCCACCGTCACCGTGTCCACCCCCTACGCGTGGACAGTCGCCGCACGACTTGCCGGCGCGCAAGCGCCTGGGTCACGTCGGAGTCTACGGCTGAGAACGCGACGGGCGGCGGCTGAATCCACCCAGGAATCAACCCTGGGGTTGATGACAGCGTGTGCCTCGCGTCGTACGCTGCGCGGCGCATCCATCCTGAACCCGCGGGACTGAAATGCGCACACTGCAAGCCGCCATCACCGTCGCCTGGATCGTCTTCTGGATCTACTGGCTGATGTCGGCGTTCGGCGCCAAGCAGGGCAGCGGGGGCGCCCGGCGGATCCCGCTCAACGGCTTCACCGCGATCGCCGTGTTCATCCTGGTCCGTGTGCTGCGGAGCGGCAGTCTGGTGGTCCACAGCCCCGTGCTCGGTGCGATCGGAGCGGTCGTGTTCGTGTCGGGTCTCGCCTTGGCGGTCTGGGCTCGCATTTATCTCGGACGGAACTGGGGCATGCCGATGACCCAGAAGGCCGAGCCCGAGCTGGTCACCTCGGGGCCTTACCGGTTCGTCCGTCACCCGATCTACTCGGGCCTGCTGCTCGGGGTCGTCGGAACCGCGCTGGCCACCAACTACCTTGGCCTGATCATCGCCTTGGTCATCGCGGGCTACTTCTACTACTGCGCGTCGGTGGAAGAGAAGAACCTGGTCGCGACCTTCCCCGCCGCGTACCCGGCCTACCGGCTCGGCACGAAGATGATCATCCCCTTCGTGCTCTGAGCGCCCTCTGGCCCCGCCCCCGAGCCAGCTCCAGGCCTGCCGTCCGGCGGGCCTGGTTGCATGTCGGGCCATACAGTGGAAAGATATCCAATGAATGAAGACAAGGCCAATAAATGAAGCGCGGGGCGTCCGATCGACTGAACGCGGTACATCGGGCGCTGGCCGACCCGCTGCGGATTCGCCTCTACGAGCTACTCGTGCTCCAACCGCGGTCCGCCAAGGAATTGGCTAGCCACCTGGTCATGCGTCCCGACCGTCTCTACCACCATCTGGACCAGCTCGAGGCGGGCGGGCTGATCGAGATCGCCGAGTACCGGCGACTGCCGCGTGGCAAGGTCGAGCGCGTCTACGCTCCCGCCGCGGTCGAGCCGCCGACGGACACGCCCACGCCCGCGGACGTCGCGCTGCTGCTGGGGGCTGCGCTCGAGACGACCCGGGCCGACGTCAACGCCGCAACGCTTGCCCAGGAGGCCGGAGAGAACCGCCAGGTCGCACTGACCCGCACGGCCGTCCACCTCAACAAGCGCCACCTCGACGAGCTGAAGGCGGCAATCGACGAGCTGCTCTCGAGCGCCCGGGACCAACCCGACGCCGACGGGGTGTGGACCACGGTGCTGTGGGCGAGTGTCGACCGGCAGGACCGCCGGACGGCGCGGTCACGCAGCCAACGCGCACGCAACCGCACCACGCAAGACCGGCCACGCGGGAGGAGGTGAGATCAAGTGGCAGCGAACCAGAACTGGGGACCAGGCAGAGGCGGATTTCTACGGGTCCTCGGGATCGTCTACCTGATCAGGCTGATCCGCCAGCGCCGAGAGCAGCGCCGCCAAGCGCGGGGGTGAGAGCCTGTCATGCTGGCGGCATGACGGCGATCATCCTCGACTGCGATCCCGGTCACGACGACGCGATCGCGCTGTTGCTCGCACTCGGCAGCCCCGAGGTCAATCTGCTCGGTGTGACCACGGTGTCGGGCAACCAGACGCTCGAGAAGACCACCGCGAACGCGATTCGCGTGCTCGACCACGTGAACCGCAAGGACATCCCGGTGGCCGCGGGGGCGTCCCGGCCGCTGGTCCGCGAGCGGCGTACCGCCGGCGAGGTTCACGGCGAGACCGGGCTGGACGGGCCGGACCTCCCGCCGCCCTCACGCGAGCCCGAGCCGCTGCACGCGATCGACTGGATCGCGCAAGCCGTCGCCGCCCGCGCGGAACGCCCGTCACGCTGGTACCCACCGGGCCCCTGACCAACATCGCCCTGTTCCTGGCCCGCTACCCGGAGCTCGAGTCGCGGATCGAGCGCATCGTGCTGATGGGCGGCGCGATCGGCGAGGGCAACACCACGCCGTCGGCCGAGTTCAACATCTGGGTCGATCCCGAGGCGGCGCACCGGGTCTTCCACAGCGGGATCGATGTGACGATGGTCGGCCTCGACGTCACCCACCAGGCGCTGATGACCCCGCGCTCACGCCGGCCGGCTGGCCGCCGCCGGCAAGGCCGGCAAGCTCGTCGCCGACCTGTATTCCTTCTACTCGCGCTTTCACGCGCGCCGCTACGGTTGGGATGGCGCGCCGGTGCACGACGCGGTCGCCATGGGGCACTGATCGACGGCACGCTGCTGACCACGCGCCACTGCGGCGTGGAGGTCGATACCGGTCCGGCGCTCTCCCGCGGCCGCACCCATGTCGACGTTGACGCAACCATGGGCTGGGAGCCGAACTGCTCACGCCGCGGTCGGCATCGAGGCAGAGCGTTTCCTCGAGATGCTGATCACCCGCATCAGCGGGCTGGGCTGAACGCGCTTAGGAGCTGCCCGCCGCCGGACCCCGGACGTGCACCGGGTTGCCGTCCGGGTCCTCGACGTAGGCCACCCGTTCGCCCCAGGGCTGATCGGCCGGCTCGGCCAGAACCACGACACCGGCGCCGCGCAGCCCGTCGGTGAACTCGTCGACGTCCGGCACCCGGACGCACAGCTCGAACGGGCGTCCGGTCACCGGGCGTTGCGGCTTTCCGTGAATGCCCGGGAAGTCGGCGCTGCTCAGGCCGAGCTTTCCGTCCTCGAGCTCGAGCGCGACGTAGCCCGGTTCGTCGGAGTCGGGGAACCGGTAGGTCTCCTGGAAGCCGAGAAGGTCACGGTAGAAGTGCACTGAGGCCGGCACGTCGTCGACATAGACGATCGGAAACGAAGACAGGATCGCCACCGGCCGCACCTTAGCGCTCCCAGCCTCGGCGCTAGCGTGTCCGCCGATCAGAGAAACAGACGAAACAGGAGGCGGAAGGCAACGTGGACTACGTGAACCTCGGCCGGACCGGCTTGCGCGTCTCGCGCATCTGCCTGGGCATGATGAGCTACGGCAAGCACGAGAGCCGGGAGTGGACGCTGGACGAGGCCGGCGCCGAGCCGATCCTCCGCCGCGCGGTGGAGGGCGGGATCAACTTCTTCGACACCGCCGACGTCTACAACGGCGGCCAGAGCGAGGTGCTGACCGGTCGCCTGCTGAGCAAGTTGTTCGGCATGCGCGAGGAGTACGTGGTCGCCACCAAGGTCAACGGGCGCACGATGCCCGGCGAAAACGGCGCCGGTCTATCGCGCAAGCACATCATGGCCTCGATCGACGGCTCGCTGGAGCGCCTGGGGCTCGACTACGTCGACCTGTACCAGATCCACCGCTGGGATCCGAAAACTCCGATCGAGGAGACGATGGACGCGCTGCACGACGTCG
Source organism: uncultured Solirubrobacterales bacterium (assembly GCA_963764545.1). Classification (GTDB taxonomy): domain Bacteria; phylum Actinomycetota; class Thermoleophilia; order Solirubrobacterales; family Solirubrobacteraceae; genus Palsa-465. Next base: position 70,521 of record CAVXSX010000003.1, read on the forward strand.
TGGTCGCGGGCAAGGCTCGCTATATCGGCGCCAGCAGCATGTTCGCCTGGCAGTTCGCCAAGGCTCAGCACGTCGCCCGCACGCGGTTCGTCTCGATGCAGGACCACTACAACCTGATCTATCGCGAGGAGGAGCGCGAGATGATCCCCCAGTGCCTGGATCAGGGCGTGGGGATTCTGCCGTGGAGCCCGCTCGCCCGTGGCATGTTGGCCGGCAACCGCACCCGCGCCGGCGAGCGACTCACCACACGAGCCAAGACCGACGCGTTCGGCGACTCGCTGTACAAGCCCGAGGTCGACTTCGACGTGGTCGACCGGCTGGTCGAAGTGGCCGGCGAGCGGGGTAACCCGCCGGCGCAGGTCGGGCTCGCCTGGCTGCTGCACAAGCCCGGCGTAACCGCTCCGATCGTCGGCGCCACCAAGCTCGAGCATCTCGAGGACGCGCTCGCCGCGGAGGCGCTGACGCTCAGCGGCGAGGAGATCGAGCGACTGGAGGAGCCCTACGTGCCCCACGCCATCGCGGGGCACGCATGAACCGACTCGCCCCGCTCAGCCCGGATACTCGTCCTTGCGCCTGACGCTGAACTCGTCGCCTCCGCCCTTCGGCGTGCGCCGCTCGAGGAACGAGTGGTACGGCGCGACGAACGGGTCGGGCGCGGTGACCGTGTACGTGTGGTAGACGGTGCCGTTCTCGCGCGCAAACGCGATGAAGCTCGGCGCTTCGCGCAGCCCGTCCTCGAGCTTCGCGCCGACCTGACGCGACCAGTCCTTCAGGAACTCGGGCGGGCTGGCGACCATCTCCTGGATCTGGGGAATCCCCCGCGTCTGCTCGGGGGTAAGCGCCAGCCCGAAGTCGAACGGGAAGTCGGTGCCGTAGGTCGAGACGTACGGGAACTGCCAGCCCATCCGCTGCTTGTAGGCCATGAGGCGATCGATCGGCGCGCGCGAGAAGCAGATCAGCGTCACGTCGCGGTGGTTGAGATGGATCCGGGGGCCGTCCAGCTCATCGCCCAGGCTCGTGCACCCGGGGCACGCTCCGACGCTGTAGTCGGGCCCGAACATGATGTTGTAAGCCAGCAGTTGGGAGCGTCCCTCGAACAGCTCGGCCAGCGTCTTCTTGCCGTCCTCGGTGTCGAATTCGTACTCCTTCTCGACCGGGACCCACGGAAGCTGGCGGCGCTGCTCGGTCACGCGGCGCTCGAGCTCGGCGTACTCCGCCTCGAGCTCGGCCAGTTCGGCGCGGGCCGCCTGCCATTCCTCGCGGGTTCCCGTTGTGTGCGCGGGCATCTCTATCTCCTCGGGTTGCGGTTCGGCCCTGTCAGGCAAACCCTACGACCGCCGGGCGCGCGCTAACTCATCGGTGACGGAGATTCGGTGCGCCGGTGTCGAGCTTGATCCCGAGCGCGCGACTCAGGCGGGGGACGAGCGTGGCGCCGCCAGCCAGGGGAGGCTCCCGGCGCCCGTCGATCGACAGGGCGACCTCTCCGCACCCGCTCGGATCGACCACTGCGACCGCGAGGGGGTAGGAGCCCGCGCCCTTCACGGCTCCGCCATACAGCTCCAGCCGCATCCGCGATCCCGAGTCAAACGGGCAGGCCGTCGTGCCCGGTTGCGACGCCGGCAACGCGTTCAGCAACGCGACCACGCGCCGGACCGCAGCACGCGAGCTGATTTGAAGCGGCCCCTGGATGATCCGCCCAGGCTGTCGCGTGGTCAGAACCAGGCGGCGGGCGCTGTCGGGTATCCGCTCGGAGGCGGGCCGCGGCGTGATCCACACCACCTGGCTGTCGGCCCGCACGCCGGTCGATCCGTCGGCCAGGCTCACAACCTCGACCACCAGCGAGCGGCTACTCAGCGTGCGGGGGATCGAAGGCCAGGTGAACCCGATGCCCTGCACGGTGGGCACGGCGCCGCCGCCGCTCGTACCCGACATCCCGGGGTGCCCGCCGTGCGGACGGTGTGCTCGGATGTAGCCCAGGACGGCCGCTGGAGACTCGCTCAGCACCCACCAGCCATGATCATCGATGGCGTTGGGGGTGGCCGGAGGCCCGATGAAGGGGTGGGCCAGCGTTCCTGCGTCGCCCGAGGGCTCGACCGATGAGCGCCTGGCGTCGGGCGGCAGCATGAGGCGTCCCAGCAGCACGGCCGCATCGTCCTGGGCCGCGATCTCGTTGCGCGGTCTGGCCGGTCCGGCGGCTCCGGGCTGGCCCGCTGGCCTGGTCGCAGATCCCGCGACGGCAACGCCGCCGGCCAGCGCCCCGACAACCGCGGCCACCCCGAGCATCGCTCCTAAGCGCGCCACAGTCCGTCTACGAAGCACCTGGGCGATTGTCACGGAGACGCTCCGCACCCGTGCGCCGCCGCCGGGCAGGAGAGGGCTTGCGGGTAGGCTTGCGGGGCAACAGATCGCCGAGCGCGCGCTCGGGATCGATCAGGACGATCAGTCGCTGGCCCACCGTGGCCACCTCGTCGCCGAGTCCGGTCTCGGCCGCCGCGACCGGCAGCGCCTCGATCTGCGTGAGTGGGATCGGCAGGATCCCGTCGACGGTGTCCACGATCAGCCCGAGCGCCCCACCGGAGACCTCGAGCACGAGGATCCGCGTCTTGGCGCCCACCTCCAACTGGTGCCCGAGGCGGCTCGAGAGCTCGACGATCGGCAGCGTCCGCTCGCGCAGGCTGATCATCCCCTGGATGGCACCCCGGGCGATCGCGGTCGCGCTCGGCGGCGTGTAGCGGATGATCTCGCGCACGGCGGTGATGGGCAGCCCGTAGTACTCGCCGTGCAAGGAGAACACCACCACCTGGCGCTCACCCTTCGCTGCCGTCATCCACGCCGCTCGCTCTCTCGTCTGCGCATCGACCTCGCCTCTCGCCCGCTGCGGAGCCCCGGGGCGGGCAATCGGAATCGGGCAATCCTATTGCCCCGAGTGGCGCGTCCATCAGCGGGGTAGACGAACTGGCGTCCCCGACACGAAAGGGAGCAATGACAACTTTCGGCCGCACGATTGGCAAGAAGGCAACCAAGGCGACCGTCCGGCACTCGGTGCGTGGGGTCGCGTCCAAGGCGCAGCGCAAGCCGCTGCGGAGCGCCACGCTGCTCAGCCTGGGCGGCGCGTTCGGCGCGATGGCTGGCTGGTTGGCGGGTCGCAAGACCGCCAAGCCCGCCTGACGCGCTCGATCGCAGAGCGCCCGCCCGAGTGCGTAACCCGCCCGGGTGCGTAACTCCTCACGCGAGCGACCGGGCCCTGCGCGTGGCGAGTTATGCGCGCTTTGGGGTGCATAACGCGTCACGGGCGATGAGAGGACCCGATCGTGACGTGGTGTGCACGGCCCTGGGCAGACTCCCTGCAAACGATTGCGGCCGTGTCGTATCGCGACGCGCCCATCGGGCAGGACGGGCCCTCGTAGCCGTCCGGGCCGGCCGCAACACTCCGACGCGGGACAACCACCCGGACGTATGTTTGTCCACCCGGATATGGAGTCCACCCGCCGGCGGCCGAAATATATGGGCATATGCGCGCACGTCCGTTGATCGCGTTGACCACCTCGGAGCTCCGGCGCCCCGAGGACGTCGTCGCGCGGCCTCAGGGCGAGCCGCCCAAGCTCGAGGTGGCGCTGGCCACGCTGTATCCCGAGGCCATCGAGCGCGCCGGCGGCATACCGGTGATCGTTCCGCTGCTCCGCGCCGATGCGATCGCCGCGCTCCTCGACCGGGTCGACGGCGTTTGTCTCCCCGGCGGCCCCGATGTGCAGCCGAGCGCGTACGCCGAGGAGCCCCACCCGCAGCTCGGGCCCACCGAACCGCGCGTGGACGCGGTGGAGCTCGCGCTGGTAAAGGCCGCCGACCGCCGGAAGCTTCCGATCCTCGGCATCTGCCGCGGGATGCAGCTCCTCAACGTGGCCCGAGGCGGAACGCTGCACCAGCACCTGTCCGACGTGGTCGGCGAGGAGGTCGAGCACCGCCAGCCCGAGCACGGCAGCATCACCACGCACCACGTCGAGACCGCTCCGCAGAGCCGGCTCAGGTCGGTGCTCGGTGGCCCGAAGCTGAAGGTGAACTCCTTCCACCATCAGGCGGTCAAGAAGCTCGGGCGCGACCTGATCGCCACGGCATGGGCCGGGGACGGCACGATCGAGGCGATCGAGCAGCCAGACGAGCGCCTGATCCTCGGTGTGCAGTGGCACGCTGAGGGGCTCCGGGCTCACGCGCCGCTGTTCGAGGCCCTGATCGACGCAGCCGTCGCTGCGACGGACGCTCCAGTCGCCAGGCCGCGGCGTCTGGCGAGGCTCGCGGCGCTCGACACGCGCAGTCGGGGCCCGCGACGCAGGCCGTCTCGCCCAGGCGGCCGGCTGACCGGCTGACCGGCTCCTCGTTCCACCCGCGCGCCGGGTTTGTGCCCGTGGTTAACTTCATTCACGGACACGCTCGAAACACGGACGGCGCTCACGTCACCGGCGGGGAAGCGGGACTGGGCGTCCTGGCGAGCCTCTGCGCCCTACACGGTGGGGATCGAGGAAGAGGTGATGCTTCTCGACGCGTCCGACTGGAGCCTTTCGCAGCGGGCCGATGAGGTGCTCTCGCACGCCGACGAGGCGCTTGCCGGCCGCTGCGCCGCGGAGACGCACGAGGCTGCGATCGAGCTGAGGACCGCACCGCATCGCACGGTGCGTGAGGCGATCGTCGAGCTGCGCGAGCTCCGCGGCTTGCTGGCCGGCGACCTGGCTCGTCTGGGTCTGGCGGCCGCGTCGTCCGGCACGTATCCCGGCCCGATGCCGGAGCCAGTGAGAGTCTCGCCCTCGAGCCGCTACCAGGTGATCCACCGCACCATGCGGAGTCTGGCTCGCCGGGAACCGACCTTCGCGCTCCACGTGCACGTGGGGGTCCCCGACGCGTCCGGCGCGATCCGGCTCCTCAACTCGCTGCGGGCCCACCTGCCGCTGCTCCTCGCGCTGTCAGCCAGCTCCCCGTTCCTGCGCGGTCGCTCCACGGGTCTGGCCTCCAACCGCACGATCCTGTTCCAGGGCTTTCCCCGCACGGGCATCCCGCGTCGCTTTGACAGCTACGCGGACTGGGTCGGGACCGTAGACCTGCTCCTGCGCTCAGGGGCGATCCCGGAGCCGACCTTCCTCTGGTGGGACATCCGTCCGCAGCCCAGGCTCGGCACGGTCGAGATCAGGATCATGGACGCGCAACCGCGCCTGGCCGCCACCGCCGCGCTCGCCGCGCTGGTCCAAGCGCTGGCGCACCTCGAGCTCGAGCAGGGTTACTCACGCGGTGCATTCCGCGGGGCCGGCGAGGCGCTGGACGAGAACCGCTTCATCGCGGCCCGCGATGCGGCCGCCGGCGAGCTGATCGATCCCGGGCAATGCATCCGCGTCCCGGTGGCTCGAGTGCTCGACGACCTGCTCGTGGCCGTCCGGCCGCACGCTCAGGCGCTCGAAGCGCTCGATGAGCTCGAGACGGTTCGGATGCTCGCGCTGGCTCCCGAGCCGCAGCGTCAGGAGCGACTCGGGGCGTCGGCCGGGCTACCCGTGCTGATCGCGGACCTGGCCGCGCGCTTCACGGCGTAGTGGGCTCCTGGGAACGTTCCACTAGCCGGGGCTGGCCGCCGGGTCCTCCTGCTGGGCGATCGCCTGCTGCTCGCTGAGCACGAGCATCTCGGTCGGTGGATCGGGGACGGCGATCGTCGAAGTCACGTGCAGGTCGGAGTCCACGTGGATCAGCTCGCCGGAGGCAAGCAGCCGCCACATCGGGTTTGAGTCCATCGGCTGGGAAGCGATTACCGTCGAGGGCAAGATCGCCAGCTGCCCGGAGAAGACGCGCGTGATGCCCGAGACGCTGCGCCCGTCGAAGCTGTCGGAGCCATCCACCTCGGGTCCGCCCAGCGCGGCGATGGACCGCTTCAGGATCCACAGCTCGTTGGTGTCCGGATAGCGCAACGCCCACACATCGGTGGGCGTGGTCAGCAGCATGTTCAGCGAGTAGAGCGGGATCTCGGCGGCGATCTCTCGCGCGGCCTGCGTGATGCCGGCGGGGATGTCCCCGCCCAGCTCCTCGATCCGCTTGGTGATCAGCGTGAAATAGAGCTCAGAGTCCGTGCTTCCCTGCAGCAGCGACGCGTGCTGGCCCAGCCGATCGCGCAGCGCGTCCAGGCCGCCCAGCACGCCGTTGTGCGCGAACAGCCGGCCGTGCTGGTCGAACGGATGGGTGTTCTCGCGCGTCGGAGAGGCAGCCGTGGCGTGGCGGATGTGAGCCAGAAACGTCCGCGAGCGGACCTCGTGGGCATCGGCGATGAACGTCTGGCTGCGGTTGGCCGCGACTGGCTTGCGATACACCCACGGCGTTCCGTCCGAGTTGAAGGTGCCCAGTCCGACGCCGTCCGGCTGCGTCTCGCTCAGCTGGAGCAGGCTGGTCGGCGCATCGAGCAACCAGAACGTGGCCTGCACTTCGTGGTGGCCCCCACTCATCCCGAACAGCCGGCACATGGCGGCGGCATTCTATGGTGCGAGGACCACGTTCGCCTGGATCTCGGCCGGCTCCTGACGGACGCCGCGCTGTCGGACTCTAGACTCGGCGGCTCGTGGAAGCTTCCGATCACGCCGAGCAACTTGTCACCGGCGCACCGGGCCTCGACGTCTCGATCGCCACTGCGCCGGGCACGCTATACCGCCGCGCCACCGCCGTCCTCGCGAAGGCGCGCTTCGCGATCGCGGTGTACCTGGCGACCCGCGGGCTGCTCCTGGTCGTAGCCCTGGTCAACGGGATCCTGCGCCACCACGCCTTCACCCATGAGCTGTCTCAGTGGGACGGGCTGTGGTACCGCGAGCTGGCCGACCACGGCTACCCCGACCAGGTGCTCCACGTGCAGTCGACGCTCGGCTTCTTCCCGCTGTATCCCGGCATCGTCTGGCTGGTTGCGCACACGTTCGTCGTCCCGGTGGCCCATTGGCAGATCCTGTCGACCACCGTGGCCGGCTTGATCGTGTCCGGTGTCGGCGGCCTGGTGGCCACGGTGCTCGTGCAGCGGCTCGCCGTGGAGTGGTGGGGCAAGGCGGCGGGTCGCCGGGCGGTATTGCTCTTCTGCCTGTTCCCCGGCTCGGTCGTGTTCTCGATGGTCTACGCAGAGGGGGTGATGCTCCCGCTGGCCGCGGGCTGCCTGCTGGCGCTCCAGCGCCGCCGGTGGGTCCTCGCCGGCGTGCTGGCCGGTCTGGCCACGGCTACGGAGCCCCAGGCCCTCGTGCTCGTCGTGGTGTGCGCGATCTCGGCCGCGCTCGAGCTACGCCGGAGCGGCTGGGGCGCGCGCCGTGCGCTGCTCGCCCCGGCGCTCTCCACCGTCGGTGCAGCGGCGTTCGCGATCTTCCTCTGGCTCTGGACCGGGAGCCCGTTCGCCAGCCTGATCGCCCAGCGCGACGGGTGGAGCGAGCGGACCGACGTCTTGGCGCTCGTCCATCTCGCCCAGCAGCTCGGGGCCCAGATCTCGCTGCGCCACTTCGACCACCCCACGATTGATCTCAACCTGGTCGTCGGACTGGGCGGCGCGATCATCCTCATCGGCCTGCTCGTGTTGGTCGCGCGCAACTGGCGGGAGATGTCGGCCGAGGCGATCGTGTACACGGTTGGCCTGGCCTGGCTCGGCATGACCTCCGAGTACACCCCGCCGATGCCCCGCATGCTGATCACCGCGTTCCCGGCGGTCATCGTGGTGGCGCGCTACGTGCGCGGCCGTCCGTTCATCGCGCTGCTGTGGGTCAATGCCGTCGCGCTGGCCGGGTTGAGCGCGCTGACGTTCGTCGGCACCACGCTGCGCCCGTAGAACAGCTCCACCCAGATCACGCTCGCGTACCCGAAGGACCGGGTGACCGCGTGCCGGTACTCACGCGCCAGCGTCTCGCGGACCGCGGCGTAGCGCGCGAAGTGCGTGCGCGCCGTGGCCGTGCCGGTCGGCAGGCCCTGGTGGCTGGCCACCAGCCACACGCGACGGCAGCCGGAGGGCAGACCGGGGCGCCTCGTAGCGCTCGATGTAGGGCCTGACCGGCTGGCCGGTGTAGTAGGCAAAGGGCATCTGCGCGTCCAGTGGATAGAAGGCCAGGCAGTCTCCGGGCTGCCGCGCCGCCGTGATGAAGGCGGTGGCGGCACGCCAGTTCTCCGGGGACGTGCCGTAGCTCGGCGCCACCGCCACCGCGCGCGCGGCCAGCAGCGACAACCAGCACCGCCCAGCCAGCGCGCGTCCGCGCCAGTAACCAGCCGAGCAACAGGGCCACCGCGGGCAGCGACACGAGCAGGTTGCGCGCGGTGAAGATCGGCTGCCCGATCAAGGACTCGGCCCACATGAGGATGAGCGGCACGAGCAGCCAGGCGGCGGCGAGCTGAGCGCCCCACTGACGCGCACGGGCGGCGAGCAGGCACGCAGCCAGCAGCAGGGCCACGGTCAGGATGGCCAGGCCGGTCGCCACGACCGTCGGGTGGAAGTTCGGCTCGAATCCGGCCGACGTGAGGGCCAGGATCACCTGCTTCTCGGTGGTCAGGCTCGGACGCGGGATCCAGAACAGCTGGCCCGACCCGCGAGTGGCCGCCAGCACGGCGAGCGGCACCCAGCTCACCACACATGCAAGGAGTGCCGCGGCCACCCGGCGCCACGCGTGCCGGCGCGACACGAGCAGCGTGAGCTGCGCGGGAACGGCGAGGACGGCGACGAAGCTGGCGTACACAGACAGCGCGGTAAGGACCACGTATGCGATCCACGCGGTCCGCGGGCGGGAATCAGAATCGTCCTGGACCAGCGCCGCGAACGCCGCGAACGACCCGGCCACCAACGCGACCATGAGCGCGTACCCCCGCCCGTCCTGGCCCCAGAACACGAGCGGCAGGCTGACTGCCGTGAGCAGTCCGGCCGTAACCGCCACTCGCCGGTCGAACAAGCGCAGGGCGAGCACGCTCACCGCAGCAGCCGCGCCGCCGGCGGCCAGCGCCGAGGGGAGTCGCAGCACGAACGCGCCGTGCCCGAACCAGCCGAGCAGCACGTGCATCACCGCGTAGTAACCGAGCATGTTGCCGCCGTCGTGGGCGATCGCGTTCCACAGGGCCGAGCCGTGCTGACCGGCGATCGCCACGGTGGCGGCCTCGTCCAGCCAGAGGCTGCGTGTGGTCAGCTCGAACAGGCACAGGGCGATGGCCAGCGCCGCCGGCCCGGCCACCACGGCCACCTCCGACCACCGGCTCTGTGCGGTGGGCAATCCGGCCGCCTCGGGCGCCCGGACCGGCTCCAGCACGCTCTGGGTGGCCATCAGGATCCGGCCAGCGCCCGTGATCGCAGGCGCCCGGCGGCCATCTCCGGACGTCGCTGGGAGATCCACAGCCCGACGGCCGCGGCGAGATACAGCGCGAGGAACAGCGGCGCGGTATGCAGCGGGAAGGCCAGGATCCCGTCGGCTTTGACGACGAGCGGGCAGACCGCCGCCACGAGCGCCAGTGCGCGCGAGGCCTGCAGCTCCGAAGTCGCCGCCAGCAAGGCCAGGCCCCAGCTCAGATACCAGGGCCAGGCTGCCGGCCCAGCGAGGGCGGCCACCAGGAGCAGGATGCCCAGGCGACGAGCCAGTGTCCCGCGCCGTACGCGCCACAGCAGCCCGATACCCACGAGCGCGGCCGCGCACGTGGCGACTACGGCGAGGGCCGACTCGAGACCCGCGGGCTCCGACCGGCAGCACCTGCGCCGCTGTCCAACCGAGCGCGGTGGCCGGGGTGATGGCCAGCCGCACCTTGGCCGGGGTGGAGAACACCGAGGTCGAGATCCAGCCGAGCCCGAGCCCGCTCGCCAGACTTACCGCGACGATCACCACGAGCGCCACCAGCACGCCGGGGGCCCACGCCTTGCGGTCGCCCGTGGCCACCAGGATGAAGGGGATCGCGGCCGCGGCGGGCAGCTTGATCGTCGCGGCCAGTGCGCACACGGCCACCGCCGGGAGCGTCCGTCCCTCGACCGCCAGCGTCACGCCGGCCGCGAGCAGCCCGATCATCAGGAGGTCGTTGTGCGCGGCCGCGACGAGCTGGAGCAGGACAAGCGGGCTGAGTAGCACCCACCAAGCCGCCCGCCCGCCGTCGGCTCCGAGCGCACGAGCCAGCCGCGGTACGAACACCGCGAGCAGTACGAATCCGATGAGCTCGATCGCCCTGATCAGCAGCACGCCGACCACGAGACTCGAGCCGGCGAAGGCGCTGACGATCCACAAGAACAGCGGCCCGTAGGGTGCGGTGGTGTGGCGCCAGAACGGAGCCACGGCGTCGAGCACGTGCGCCTGGCCGTGCTGGGCGAGCACAGCCGGAGCGTCCCGGTAGGGGTTCAGGCCGAGGTGCACGAGCGTGCCCTGGGCCAGATAGCTGTAGGCGTCCTGGCTGAACAGCGGCGCGGTCAGGACCAGCGGCACGCACCAGAGCGCGGCGACGATCCACACCATTCGTGCGGTGAGCGCGAGCCTGCCAAGCGCGAGCCAGGCCACGCCCAGCGCGACGATGCCGGCGTAGAGGAGCGCGGCCCCGCCGCCGCCCGTATACCACCACCGGACCGGCCCCCCGGCCAGCGGTGGACCGGCCAGCGCGACCGCGAGCGAGCCGGCCAGGCCGAGGGCGACCCAGGCCCACACAGAGCGTTCGGTGCGCATCGCAGCCGGCGGCATCCCGGGTATTGTCGCCCGGGAGCCGCCGATTTAGCTCAGGCGCCTACCAGCGACCGAAGGGGAAGGGATAGGAGCCGTCGGTGAATGGATCGAATGGGCCGTTGTTCCCGGACAGCGGTGGCGGGAAGTACGGGATGATCGCCGGCGTGCCCAGGCTCGGGTTGGCGGCCGCCAGGCGGCTGGCGCTCGCCTGAAGCGCCTGCGGCGTGGCCACGCTGTCCCAGCGCCCGGTGTCGACCCGGAACTGAATCGCGTGGACGCCGGCCACGAGCTCCGACGGGGTGAAGTTGCAGTGGAGCTGCCGCTTCACGAACGCCTGGCGGAGCAGGGTGCCCGCCCCCGCGCGGTCGACGGTCTGCCGGTAGTAGTTCTCCTGCTGCACCGGCACGAGCTGGTCGGAGATCGTCTTCAGGTTAAGCTCGGGGACCCTTAGACGGCCGGTCGGCACCGACGTGCGCTCGAGCGAGTAGACCGCGCTCGGCTCCGCGGTGGTTGTCGCGTTCCGGGTGAGGTTGCCCAGATCGCTCCACAGGTTCAGGCCGGCCTCGCGGTACAGCGTCAGGATCTCGGGCGCGTAAGACGACCGAGCGACCAGCGCGGCGAAATTGACGTCCTTGTCCCATGATGCGTTGCCGCCGTCGGCCTGCTCGATATAGGGCCGACCGAACTCGACGAAGTCCATCGTGGTCTGAATCGGCGAGGACCCACCGGCAGGTGCGAACTGCACGTCGTACTGCTGCTGCTCCTGGGCGTTGTAGTCGAACGGGGACGGCATGGTCTGGCCGGGAGCCCACGTGGACACGTTCATCAGCGACATCGCAAGGGCGAGCCGTGCGCGTCCCGCCGCGGTGGTCTGCGCCGTCTTGGCAAGGGCGTCGAACGCGTATCCGGAGGCCAGCCCTGCGCCGGGGTTGTTGTTGAAGTTCACCAGCGGGATGCTCCCGGGGGTCGGGTTCAGCAGCTGGTCGATCGCGTACTCGCCGTCGAGCTGGTAGTTGTTGAGCTGGACCCCGCCGGCGACGATCCCACATGTCGTCAGGGACCCGTCAAGGGGTGTGTTCCGCTGCTCGCTCTCGAGCGCGCTGATCAGCCCACCCATCGATGTGCCGAACGCGATCACGTGCGATGGCGAGTGCGGGAGCGCGGTTTGCTCGACCGCCGTCAGCGCGTTGAACTGGTCGCCGACCGCGGTGTCCAGCGCCCACCACGAGCCGGTGGGGTCATAGGAAGACCCGGCGAGCGCGTAGCCCTCGTTCAGGAGCTCCTGCTGCGTCACCGGATCGGGAGAGTCGGCGGCGACCAGGGGCCCGAACCCATGGCTGTACAGCAGCACCGTCCCGTTCCACGGGGACGGCACGTCCGCGATCCACTGACTGCCGTCGGAAGTCGTTCCGGTGTAGTGGGTCGACGTTGTCGTGGCTCCTGCGGTCGGGGTCAACGCCAGCCCCGCCACCACCGCTGCTGCGACGAGCGCAGTAAAAGCTCTACGTCCAGGCACCGCTTTCTCCTCTCGTGAACGGGCCGCTGTGCTTGCCCGGCCGGAAAAACATATGCGGATCGCAAGTCTCTTGTCAATGCCGTTGGTGGCCCACGTGCCGTGGTGCCCACACCAGGCACTAATGTTGCGCCTGTGAGCAGTGCGGCCATGTCGGAGCTCGGCTCCGAGGAGACGATCACCCGCCCCCGCGTGGGATATCTCGTTTACCGCGTCGAGCGCCGGGTGCGGTCTCGTCTCGACGAGGAGCTGCGCGTTCATGGCATCTCCACCCCGGAGTACATGGCGCTCAGCCTGCTGCGCGAGCGCGACGGCCTGTCCTGCGCGCAGCTGGCCCGGTGGGCGCTGGTCACTCCGCAGGCGATGAACCTGGTTGTCTCGGCGCTCGAGCGCCGCAGGCTGGTGCGCCGGCGGCCGGACCCAAGACATCGTCGCGTGCTCCGCGCGTCGGTCACCGCAAAGGGGCTCGAGCTGCTCGAACGCTGCGACCGATCCGTCGACCAGATCGAGGCCGACATGCTCGGAGACCTGCCTGCCGAGACAGTGGAGGTGGTGCGCGACGCGCTCACCGCGTGCGCGCACTCGCTGAAGGCGACGAGCCCGACCCCGCGCGCTCGCCCGCTCAACGGGACCCGCTAGCTGTCGTGGGCTCCGGGCGCCTGTTCGCCGGGCTGTTCGCTCACGGCGAAGCGGCCGGCCAGGCAAGCGACCGTGCGCTCCTGGAGGCGATGGTCGAGGTCGAGGCGGCGCTGCTCGAGGCCCTGGCCGAGCTTGAGCTCGCGCCGGCCGAAGCCGCCCGCGAGGTGACCGAGGCCGTCGCCGCCGGTCGCCTGGAGCTCGATCTCGACGAGCTGGGCCGCGCCACCGGCGAGCAGGGCACCCCGATCCCGGGGCTCCTGCGCGCGTTGCGCCGCCAGCTGCCGGATGCAGCCTCGGCCCACCTGCACAAGGGGGCCACCAGCCAGGACGTTCTCGACACCGCGATCATGCTGGTCGCGCGCCGAGTGCTCGACGCCGCGATCGTCGATCTGGACGCCGCAGCCGATGCCTGCGCGAGCCTCGTGGAGCGTCACCGAGAGGCGATCGCGCCCGGTCGCACCCTGCTTCAGCAGGCCCTTCCGGTCACCTTCGGGCTGAAGGCGGCGATGTGGCTGACGGGAATCGACGGAGCGATCGAGGAGCTCCGCGCGGTCCGCGACCGGGAGCTCGCCGTGCAGTTCGGTGGCGCGGTCGGCACGCTGGCCAACCTGGGCGATCGCGGACTCGCCGTGGCCGCAGCCATGGCCAAGCGCCTCGGCCTGACCGAGCCCACCGTGCCCTGGCACACGATCAGGCTGCGCCCCGCGCGGCTCGCCGCGGCCCTGGGGACGGCGCTCGGGGTGCTCGGCAAGATCGGCCGCGATGTGGTGCTCCTCGCCCAGACCGAGGTGGCCGAGGTGGCGGAGGGCGGCGGCGAGGGGCGCGGGGGCTCCTCGACCATGCCCCACAAGCGCAATCCGGTCGGCGCGATCGGGCTCGTCGCGTGCGCCCAGCGCGCGCCCGGCCTGGTGGCCACGGTGATGGCGGCGATGGGGCAGGAGCACGAGCGCGGCGCGGGCGCCTGGCAGGCCGAATGGGAGCCGCTGCTCGAGCTGCTGCGGCTGACCGGGTCGGGGGCCGCGATCTCCCGGGACCTTCTGGCGGGACTCGAGATCGACCCCGAAAAGATGCGCGCGGACATGGACGCGACCGGTGGCCTGGTCATGAGCGAGAGCGTGGCCGCGGCGCTCGGACCCTCGCTTGGCCGCGCGGAGGCGCAGACACTGGTCGAGCGGGCCGCCCGGCGCTCGGTCGAGGAGGGGCGGGACTTCCGCGAGGTGCTGCTCGAGCTGCCGGAGGTATCCGATGGCGCTTGGTCCCGAGCAGCTCGATGCTGCCCTCGATCCGGCCGGTTACCTCGGGGTGAGCGCCGAGCTGATCGATCGGGCGCTGGCCGGGCATCGTGGCCGCTGAGCTCAACTATGCGATGGGCGGCGTCGAGGAGGCGCCTCTGGTCGTGTTCACGGGCTCCCTCGGCACCGAGAAGACCATGTGGCAGACGCAGTCCGATCGCCTGGGCGAGCGGTTTCGCACCCTGCGCTACGACGTCCGCGGCCACGGTGCCTCCGAGGTGCCCTCAGGCCCGTACACGATCGACGAGCTCGGATCCGACCTCGTCGCCCTGCTTGACCGGCTGGGGATCGAGCGCGCGTCTCTGTGCGGGCTGTCCATCGGCGGCATGATCAGCATGTGGGTGGCGGCCAACGCCCCCGAGCGCGTCGAGCGGCTGGTCCTGTGCTGCACCTCCGCCCTGCTCGGGCCGCCCGAGGGCTGGCACGAACGCGCCGCAGTCGTGCGAACCCAGGGCCTCGAGCCGATCGCGGACGGCGTGCTCGAGCGCTGGTTCACACCGGCCTTCGCCGGGGATCACCCGGAGGTGATCGAGCGCATGCGTGCGCAGCTCATCGCCACGCCGCCGGAGGGCTACGCCGGCTGCTGCGAGGCGATCGCCGCGATGGACCTGACCGGCGATCTACCGCAGATCAGTGCATCGACGCTGGTGCTGGCCGGCGCCGAGGATCTGGCCACCCCGCCGGAGCATGGCCGCCGGATCGCCGAGCTGATCGACGGCGCCCGGCTCGAGGTCGTCTCGCCGGCCGCCCACCTGGCCACGATCGAGCGACCGGACCTGACCACCGCGATGATCCTGAGGTTCTTGTGCGATGAATGATTTCGAGACCGGAATGAAGACCCGCCGCGAGGTGCTGGGCGACGAGCATGTCGACCGCGCCGCGGCCAACGCCGGCCGCTTCGGCCAGCCCTGGCAGGAGTTCATCACCCGCTACGCCTGGGGCGGCGCCTGGTCGCGGCCGGGAATCGACCGCCGTATGCGCAGTGCGGTCACCCTGGCCGCCCTGATTTCGGTGCGCGCCGAGAACGAGATCGGGATGCACGTTCGGGCTGCGCTCCGCAACGGGCTGACCGTCGAGGAGATCACGGAGGTGTTCATCCACACGGCCATCTACGCCGGCGTCCCAGCCTCCAACTCGGCGTTCGCGGTGGCCCGCAAGGTCCTCGAAGAAGAGGGCGCTCTCCCACCCGCGATCGACTGAAATCTGCTGCCCGGGAGGCGCCGGGGCTGGCCTCGGGTCGGCCTATACTTGCCGGAGCCCGCGATCTAGGAGCTGTTCGTGCAGGAGATGGTCATCTACGGCGTTAGCTTCGACATGGTCGGCAAGCAGCCCATCGTGTTGCTCAAGACCGTCGAGAACAACAAGTTCCTGCCGATCTGGATCGGTCATCCGGAGGCCGCCGCCATCCTCATGAAGCTCCAGGGGGCCTCCACGCCGCGCCCGATGACCCACGACCTCCTCTCGGACGTGCTCGGCGAGCTCGACGTCGAGTGCACCCGCGTGGCGGTCACCGAGCTGCGCGAGAACACCTTCTACGCCTCGATCAGCCTGCGGGTGAACGGCCGCGAGCTCGAGATCGACTCGCGTCCCCAGACGCGCTCGCGCTGGCCGTCCGTGCCGGCGCGCCGATCTACGCCGCCGACGAGGTCATCGCCGAGTCCGCGATCGAGTTCGAGCACGAGGTCGAGGACACCGAGGAAGTCGTGGAGAAGTTCAAGGACTTCCTCGACCACGTGACGCCCGAGGATTTCGCCGGCGAGTAAGGCGCCGCCGTCAGGCGCCGCCGACAATCGTTCAAGCCTAGGCGACGCGGACCGCGCCGGCCGCGGCGACGATCCGCTCGATCAGCTCGTCGAAGCCGATCCCGGCCGCATCGGCCGCCTGGGGCAGCAGGCTGGTCTCGGTCAGCCCCGGGATGGCGTCGGCCTCGAGCACGTAGAGCTCCTCGCTCTCAGCCTCGAGCATGAGGTCGACCCGGGCGAAGCCTGAGCAGCCGAGCAGGCTGTACACCTCGAGCGCGATCGCGCTGGCCCGCGCCGCGGTCGCCTCGTCCAGCCCGGCCGGGCACACGAACCGGGTGCGCCCGATCTCGTAGCGGGCCTCGAAGTCGTAGAAGTCCTCCTGCTCGGGGACCGCCTCGACGATCGGCAGGGCCCGCGGCGCACCGTCCTCGTCGATGATCGACACGGCCAGGTCACGCCCGGCCACGTAGCGCTCGAGCAGCACCTTCCGGTCGTAGGAGAACGCCGCGACCAGGGCGCCCGGAACGTCTGCCGGCGTGCGGGCGAACTTGATGCCGAGCGCCGATCCCTGGCCCGCCGGCTTGACCACGATCGGGAACTGGAGGCGCTCCTCGATCGCCGGCAACGCGTGCGCCGCGCCGAGCTCGCGGAACGCGGTCTCGCTGAACGCGTAGAAGTCGGGGGTGGGGATGTCCACGTCGCGCATGGCGTGCTTGGCCAGGACCTTGTCGGCCGCCCGGATACAGGCGGACACGCCCGAGCCGGTGTGCGGGATCCCCATCACCTCGAGCAGTTCCTGCACGGTGCCGTCCTCGCCGTCGCGACCGTGCAGGGCAACGAAGGCCAGGTCGGGCCGGGGGTCGGTCAGCTGGGCCACCAGGTCTGCGCCGACGTCGACCGCCAGCACCTCATGGCCGAGGCGCTCGAGCGCGTCCTCCACCCGCGCACCCGATTTCAGCGATACCTGCCGCTCGAGCGAGCGACCGCCCTTGAGTACGGCAATGCGGCTCATCTACGCCCGCTTACGCCGCAGCTGGAGGACGCGGCCCGGCTCTTCGGCGGGTTTGCGGACGGGCTGGGGCTCGCGGCGCGCCGGCGCTGTCGGAGCCAGACCGGTGAGCGTGCCGTACAGCTCGACCTGCTCCCGCACGATCTCGCCGATCCGCCGGACGCCCTCGCGGATGTCGTCCTCGTCCACGCCGGAGAAGTTCAGCCGCATCGCCGACCCACCGCGCCCATCCACGAACGCGGCCCGGCCCGGCACGAAGGCCACGTGCTCCTCGAGTCCGCGGGCCAGAAGGTCGGTCGTGTCGATGTAGGCCGGCAGCGTGGCCCAGATGAACAGGCCGCCCTCCGGGTGCGTCCACTCGGCCTCGCGCGGGAAGTGCTCGGCCAGCGCGTCGAGCATCACGTCGCGCCGCCGCCGGTAGATCTCGTTGACCGATCGGACGTAGTTCTCCCAGGGGCCGGAATCGAAGTAGGCCGAGACGAAGTACTGCGAGATCGAGGACGAGCACAGGTCGGCGGCCTGCTTGCCGAGGGTCATCTTGGCCAGCACGGGCGCGGGCGCGCACGCCCAGCCCAGCCGCACGCCGGGCGAGAGGATCTTCGAGAACGTGCCGGCGTAGACGATGAACTCCTGATCGAGCGAGCGCAGCGTGGGCAGCGGCTCGCCCTCGTAGCGGAGCAGCCCGTAGGGGTTGTCCTCGAGCACCAGCAGCTCGCGTTCGGAGGCGATCCGCACCAGCTCGTGGCGGCGCTCAAGCGACATGGTCACGCCCGCCGGGTTGTGGAAGTTCGGCACCGTGTAGATGAACTTGGGACGCTGCCCCGAGTGCTCGAGTTCGTCGAGGGTGCGCTCGAGTTCGTCGGTGCGCATCCCGTCGTGGTCCATGTTCACCTGGACCACGGTGGCCTGATAGGTGCTGAACGTGGGCACGGCGCCGGGATAGGTCGGCGCCTCGCAGACCACGACGTCGCCGGGGTCGACCAGCGTCTTGCACACCAGGTCGATCACCTGCTGTCCGCCGGTGGTGACCAGGATCTCCTCATCGTCGACCGTCATGCCCTCGGCCTGCATCACCTCGGCGATGCAGCGCTTGACCAGAGTCAGGCCGTCGGTCGGCCCGTACTGCAGCGCCCGCGAGCACGAGTTGGCGGCCACGGTGCTCATCAGCGAGGCGTAGGAGTCGGCCGGGAAGGTCGAGGTGTCGGGCAAGCCGCCGGCCAGCGAGATGACGTCCTCGCGTTCGGTCAGCGCCATCAGGTCGCGCATGGCTGAGGACTTCATGACCTTGGTCCTCTGCGCGAACAGTGCGCCGTAGCGTTCGATGTCCCTGGCCGTCGAACGCGGACGCCGGGAGCCCGGGCTCATTGTGCCCTCTCCACTATCGTCACGGGTGGTCACGGTACACCACGGTGCATCTCGTCTTCGACATCCTCACCGGCATCGGCGTGGCGGCAGCCGTGGGCATCCGCCCGTTCCTGGCCGCCCTGGTCGTCGGGATCCTCGCCGCCGCGAACGTCGAGATCCACTTCAACGGCACGACCTATTCTTTCCTGCAGCGCTGGCCATTCCTGCTTGCGCTGGTCGTCCTGGCCTTCCTGGCTACGGTCCTGGAGCGGCAGATCGGCCGAGACCGAGGCTTCCGCAGCCCCGAGGCGATCGCCCTCGCCCTGTGCGCCGTGGCGCTGGGGGCGCTGCTGTTCGCCGGCTCGCTGTCGGCCCGCGGCACGCAGCACTACATGGCCTGGCCAGGGTGGATCGGCGGCGTCCTGTGCGCCGCGGTCGGGCTGTTCGCCACGCGGCCGCTGTTCGCGCGAGCTCGTGCGCGGCTCGACACCCAGGCGACCGGTGCCGTGAGCCTGTATGCCGAGGGCGCGGCCGTGTCGCTGGCCGCGCTGTCCGTGGTGGCCCCGCCGCTCGGGGTGATCGGGCTGGTGGCGCTCGCCTGGCTGTGGCTGGCCGGCCGGCGCCGGACCGATCAGAAGTACGCGGGCCTACGGATCCTGCGCTGAGTCCTCGCCCCTCGTGACCGCCGCTAAGAAGCCGAAGCAGCCCAAGCGCTCGAGCGCGCCCAAGAAGCTCGTCCTGGTCGTGATCGACGCGCTCAAGCCGGCCATGCTCGAGCGGGCCATCGCCAACGGCCGCGCGCCCGCCCTGGCCAGGATCCGGCGCGACGGGTGCTACGTCGATGAGTGCGTCGCCGCGTTTCCCTCGGTGACCCCGGTGTGCGCGGCCACGATCACGACCGGGACGGGCCCCGACAGCCACGGGATCCCGAGCATGAACTGGTTTCACCGGGAGGAGGGTCGTTACGTGGAGTACGGCTCGAGCTTCTCGGCCAGCCGCCAGTTCGGAGTGCTGCGCTCGCTCACCGACACCGTGTATCGGATGAACGCCGAGCATCTCTCGCACGATGTGGAGACGGTGTTCGAGACGCTCGACGACGCCGACGTGCGCACCGCCGGCACCACCTACCTGATCTATCGCGGTCGCCACCATCACGAGGTATCCAACGAGACCGCGCTGGCCCGGCTGGTCACCTCGACCCTGTTCCGGCGGACGATCGACGGGCCTCGCGAGCTGTTCTACGCCGATCTCTACGCCAGCCGGCGCACCGGCTGCCGCGGACAGCTCGGGATGCCCGGGATCCGCGACCAGCACACCGGCTGCGTCGGCGCGTACCTGGTCGAGAACGACCTGTTCGACTTCATGCTGTTCTCTCTGCCCGACAACGACGCCTGGTCGCACAAGAACGGCCCGCACGCTCAGGTCACCTCGATCGCGGCTGCCGATCGTCAGCTCGAGCGGCTCATGCACGCAGGGGGAGGACCCGACGCTTTCCTCGACGAATATGCCGTGATCGTCACCTCCGACCACTCGCAGGCCGCGGTCGAGGACCGGATCCGCCTGGACCACGCGTTTGCCGATTTCGATGTGGCCACCCGCAGCGCCGCACGCTCCGTGGGAGCCGAGGTCGCCCTGAGCCCCGCTCAGCGCGCCGCGATGATCTACGCCCTGGACGACGAGCGTCGCGACGACATCGTGGCTCGGTCGGTCGACGCCGCGTGCGCCCTTGACGGGATGGACCTGGCGATGTGGCTGGTCGGGCCGGATCTCGACGAGGCGGTGGTCCGCAGCCGCCGCGGCGAGCTCCGCTTCGCCCCGGGGGATGGGGTGGAGGACGACCGCGGGCTGAGCTGGGACATCGACGGCGACCTGGCCGCGGTGCGTGCCGAGGTCCAGGACGGTCGCTTTCTGTGCAGCGAGTACCCCGACGCCCTGGAGCGGATCTGGTCGGCGCTGAAATGCCCGAACGCCGGCGACATCCTGCTCTCGGCGGCGCCCGGCTACGAGTTCGTCGACTGGGGCGGCGCTGACCACGTGGGGGGCGGCAGCCACGGCTCGCTGCACCGGACCGACTCGCTCGGCGCACTACTCTGGTGCGGTACCGGCCCGGCCTCAGCGGCTGCTCGCGGCCGCTGGTCGCTGACCGACGTTGCCCCCATGGTTCGGGAGCATTTCGGGATTAGCGACGGCGCCGGCGGGCTAGCAGCAGAAGGCACGTCAGAGTTAGGAGCGGATTAGTTGGAACTACGCCCTTACGCAGCTTCGACATTGCGCCGATACATTTCCCGACGATGTCCGACGAGCTGACCCCTACCGTAACCCTGCCCGACCGCAGTCGCGCGGGCCGGAGCATGGGCCAGCCGCTCGTGCGCGTCCGTCACGGGATGCGCCACACCCACAACTGGCTTCAGCTGGCCCGCTTCGGGGCGGTCGGAGCGAGTGGCTACGTGGTCAATCTGGCCGTGTTCGCCCTCTGCGTCCACCTGCTGGCCATCGACTATCACCTCTCGGCGGTGATCGCCTGGGCCGTCTCGGTGCTCAACAACTTCTGGCTGAACCGCCACTGGACATTCGCCGCCAAGCAGGATCACCCGATTCTCCAGGCGGTTCGCTTCTTCGCGATCTCGCTCGTCGCGTTCGGATTTACCTACGCAGTGCTCGTGCTGCTCGTCGACGCGGGAATGATGAAGGTGCTCGCCCAGGCCATCGCGATCGCGGCCGGCACCCCGCTGTCGTTCGTCGGGCAGAAGCTTTGGAGTTTCCGGGCGTAGTACGTGCTGGCCGGCACCGCAAGCTAGCCGCGCTCCTCGTTGCGACTCTCCTGATCGCCGTTCTCGCGGGCGCGCCGGCGGCGGCTCGTGCCGCCACGACGACGCCGCAACTCGGCGTCGTCAGCGGGGCGACCGTGACCTCGACCACCACCACGACCACGGTGGCCTCCTCGAACACGCCGGTCCTGGTCAGCTCCCAGACTGTCCCGCCCAAAGGCTACCGGCTGACCGCAGCCCAGGTGGAGCGGATCGCGGCCGCCGTCCTGAGCGTCCGCGCGGAGCTTCGCCGGCATCCCGACGCCACCCCCTACGAGTACACGAAGGGATCGGGCCAGTGGCAGGTGAGCTGGTTCTTAAGCGGCAAGCACCAGGTCGAGCTCATGCAGGTCTACATCGACGATGCCAACGGGGCGGTCACCCAGGTTTGGACCGGCTTCCAGGTGGCCTGGACCATGGCGAGGGGCTATCCCGGTGCGTTCGGCCGGCGGGTCAACTCCTGGTACGTCTGGCTCCCGCTCTGCCTGCTGTTCCTGGCCCCGTTCTTCCCGTGGCGACGCACCCGGGCGCGAGCGGACGGGCGCCGTCGGCGGGCGTGGTCGCTGCTCCACGCCGACCTACTGGCGCTGGTCAGCCTGTCGGTCTCGCTGGCTTTCTTCAACCACGGCCGGATCGGGCTGTCCACGCCGCTGATCTATCCGTTCATGCTCTACCTGCTGGTTCGCATGCTGCTCTTGGGCTTCGGCCGCGGCCGCCCCCGCGAGCCGCTGCGCCTGTACATCCCGGTCGCCTGGCTGGCCATCGGCACGATCTTCCTGGTGGGCTTCCGCATCGGGCTGAACGTGGTCAACTCGAACGTGATCGACGTCGGCTACGCCGGGGTGATCGGGGCGGACAAGCTGATCCACGGCAAGCCCCTCTACGGGAACTGGCCGAAGGACAACGCCCAGGGAGACACCTACGGCCCGGTGGCCTACTACACCTACGTCCCGTTCCGAGCCATCTTCGGCTGGAGCGGCACGTGGGATGACCTGCCGGCGGCTCACGCCGCGGCGATCGCCTTCGACCTGCTGACGCTGTTCGGGCTGTTCTGGCTGGGGCGCCGGGTCCGCGGCCCGACGCTGGGCATCGTGCTCGCCTATGGCTGGGCGGCCTATCCCTTCACGCTGTGGACGCTCAGCTCCAACACCAACGACGCGCTGGTCTCGCTGCTGCTCGTGGTCTGCCTGCTCGTGCTCACCTCTGCACCCGCCCGGGGAGTGGCCGGCGCCCTGGCCGGCTTGACCAAGTTCGCGCCGCTGGCGCTGGCACCGCTGCTGCTGCGCGGCGTCGGAGACTCGCCTCCGAGCCGGCGTGAGGTCGTCAAGTACGTCCTCGCGTATGCGGTCTGCCTCGTGGTCGTGATGCTGCCGGTGCTGCTCGCGGGCAACCTGCACGCGTTCTGGCACGACACGATCGCCTACCAGGCCGGGCGCACCTCGCCGTTCTCGATCTGGGGCCTGTGGGGCGGGCTCGGGGTCGTGCAGCACCTGGTCCAGGGGGCCACCGTGGCGATGGCCATCGCCGTCATGTTCACCCCGCAGCGGCGCGGCCTGGTCGAAGTGGCCGCGCTCGGCGCGGCGATCGTGATCGCCCTGCAGCTCAGCGCCAGCTACTGGCTGTACTCCTACATCGTCTGGTTCTTCCCGCTGGTGGCGGTGGCGCTGTTCGCCAGCTTCCCCTCGGACATCGGTCGCGCCGTGGCGGCCGCCGTGGGCGAGCACCCGCTAGAGACCGCGCCGGTGGCAGTCGCCGGCGCCCCCTGATCAGCGCCGGCCGCCCGCCGAGGAGTCGCGCGCTACGCCACGCCCGGCGCGGGCTCGAGCACCTGCTCGATCGCCACCGCGTGCATCGGCGCCTCGGCCCGGATCACCACCGCGTTCAGCCACGGATCCTCGCTCGAGGTCTCAAAGCGCGTCGGCATGTGGGTGACCATCGAGCCCACCGCCTGGTCGCGGTTGACGCCGATCACGCCACCGCGCGGTCCGGTCATCCCCACATCACTGATGTACGCCGTCCCGCCCGGTAGCACCCGGGCGTCGGCTGTCGGGACATGGGTGTGGGTGCCGACCACTCCGGTGACCCGCCCGTCCAGATACCAGCCCATCGCGACCTTCTCGCTGGTGGCCTCGGCGTGCATGTCGACCAGCACGTGATCGACCTTGCCCTCCAGCGCGTAGAGCGCCGCGTCGGCCTCGGGGAAGGCCGAGCGTCCCGCCTTCATGAACAGGTTGCCCGACAGCGAGATCACCCCGAGTCGAGCCCCTCCCGAGCTCGTGACCACGCACGAACCGTGTCCGGGCTGGCTGGCCAGGAAGTTCGCCGGGCGCAGGATCCGCTCCTCCGCGTCCAGGTACGGATAGATCTCGCGGTGGCGGTAGGTGTGGTTGCCGAGCGTGATCACGTCGACGCCGGCGGCGAGCATCTCGCGCGCGATCTTGGGGGTGATGCCGACCCCGCCAGCGACGTTCTCGCCGTTGACCACCACGAAATCCGGCGCGTAGCGGTCGCGCAGTGCCGGGAGCAGCGCAAGCAGCGTGCGTTTCCCGATCCCGCCGACCACATCGCCGACAAA
Organism: uncultured Solirubrobacterales bacterium; assembly: GCA_963764545.1. Taxonomy (GTDB): domain Bacteria; phylum Actinomycetota; class Thermoleophilia; order Solirubrobacterales; family Solirubrobacteraceae; genus Palsa-465. Next base: position 94,094 of record CAVXSX010000003.1, read on the forward strand.
CAGGATGCAGACGGGTTCATTCATGCCTTGTCGGACCTCATACTTCCAGTTGCATGGCTTTGAGGTTTCCCAGGCGGTCGGGTGGCGCGGCGCCGGGCGCCCGCGACACCGAGCCGATGGCCGGCGCACACGACCTCGCCGACGGGCTGGCGCGGCGGGCTGACTCACCCCTGAGCGCGCCCGAGTCTCCGCTGCCCCGGGGCGCCGTCCCGGTTGCGCCCGTGGTGGTGCCGCGCTGGATCCAGCTGGTCATGCTCCCGCTCTCGCTGCTCGCTCTGTGGGCGCTGGCCCGGGCCGCGGGCACCGTCCTGCTGATCCTGCTCGCGGCGAGCACGATCGCCCTGATCCTCAACCCGCCGGTCAGGCTGCTCGTCCAGCGCGGACTGCCTCGCGGCCTGGCCATCCTCGTCCTCTACGTCTGCGTGTTCGCGTTTATCGGCGGCCTCGGCGTGCTCCTGGCCAACCCGGTCAGCGCCCAGGTCAGCCATTTGGAGCGAGACGTACCGCAGTTCACGGCCCAGGCCAACCGCGACCTGGCCAGCCTGCAGCGCTGGCTCGATCGCCGCGGGATTCACCTCGAGATCGAGCGCCAGGGCCAGACCGCGCTCCAGACCCTCGAGCACGACATCCTCAAGCGTTCGAGCGACATCGTCTCGTTCTCGCGCGATCTGCTGACCCAGGTCGTCACGACAGGCTTCGACCTCGTCCTCACGTTCGTGCTGTCGATCTACCTGCTGGTCTACGGGGACGAGATCGGGAACCTCGTACGCCGGATCGTGCCACCGGGCGATGGCACCCCCGAGGACGACTATCCGCTGCTCGTTCAGCGCGCGGTGTTCGGCTACGTCCGCGGCCAGGTGCTGTTCAGCCTGATCATGGGTACCAGCGCCGCCTTGGCCCTCGCGCTGTTCGGCGTGCTCGGAATCTTCCCCGACGGCGAGCGCTACGCGCTGTTCTTCGGGGCCTTCTACGGGCTGATGGAGTTCATCCCCTACATCGGGCCGATCATCGGGCCGCTCCCGGCGGTGCTCGTGGCGCTGTTCGTCGACCCGATCACCGCGGTCTGGGTGATCCTCTTGTTCGTCGCCCTGCAGCAGCTCGAGGGCCACCTCGTGGCGCCTCAGGTGTTCCGGATCTCGCTGCGGATCAACCCGATCCTGATCATCCTCGCGCTGCTCATCGGCTATCAGCTCTACGGGATCGCCGGCGCGCTGCTGGCGCTGCCGATCGCGGCGGTCATCCGCCAGACCGTGGTCTACCTGCGCCGCCATCTCGTGCTCGAGCCGTGGGGAACACTCGGATCGGGTGTCGTGTCCAACGTCGGCGCCGATCGCTGTCCGGAATGCGGCTCCCCCACGAGCGAGCAGGATGCCTTCTGTCGTTCCTGCGGCGCCTCGCTCGAGCCGCGGGTGCGGATGCCAGGCTGACTGCTCTCGGGTAGCGGCCCGGGGAACTGGGTAACCAAAAGATATGAACGCTTCCCATCCGGTCCAGGATCCGGTCCTCGAGCGCCAGGGCAAGCGGATGATCGGCCCGGCGGTTCGCTTCATCGCGATCGCCGCCGTGATGGCGGTGGCCGGCGTCGTGCTGATCCTGATCGGCCACGGCTGGTCGGTCGGCGTAGGCATCGCCGTGCTGCTGCTGGCCTGCCTGCCGGGCACCGTCGGCTTCGGGCTGCTGAGCGGTGGCGCGGTGGCGCGCTGGGCCGCTCGCCACAAGCTGTTCGCGTAGCCGACGACACCACCACCGCACCCCTGGGACGCGCCGGCACCGCGCGCTAGCCTCAGGCGCGCCTTGTCGAGCGGCACGCAAACCACGCAGACCGCGCAGCAGACGGCGACGATCTCCGCGCGTGAGCTGACCAAGCGGTTCGGCGCGAGAACTGCCCTGAACCGGGTCAGCTTCGAGCTTCACCCCGGCGAGGTCGTGGCCATCATCGGGCCCAACGGCGCCGGCAAGACCACGCTGCTCTCGATCCTGGCCGGGACCATCGAGCCGACCGAAGGGCGAGCTCACCCGTGACACCGACAGCCGCTTCGGCTGGGTCCCGCAGGAGCCGGCGCTCTATTCCAAGCTGTCGGTGGCCGAGAACCTGCGGTTGTTCGCGCGTCTGGAGCGCATCGCCGATCCCGAGCAGGCGGTCACGGCGATGCTCGCCCAGGTCGGCCTGGAGGATCGGGCCGGCGAGCAGGTGGGCCGGCTCTCGGGCGGCAATCAGCAGCGCGTGAACATCGCGATCGGGCTGCTCTGCGAGCCTCCGGCGCTCCTCCTCGATGAGCCGTCGGCCTCGCTCGATCCCCGCCAGCGCGAGCGGCTTTGGGAGTTCATCGCCAGCCTGGCTGGGCGCGGAACCACGATCGTGTTCTCGACGCACAACGTGGCCGAGGCCGAGCGCTACGCCACGCGTGTGCTCGTGCTGGGTGACGGCGAGCTTCTGTTCACCGGCACGGCAGGCGAGCTGGAGCGTGCCGTGCACACGCATCAGCCGGCACCAGGCGACTTCGAGACCGCCTTCGTGCGCTTCCTGCACGACCGCGGGCACTGAAAGCCGACGCAGCGTGCGCTGGGTGCTGATCAAGGACCTGCAGATCCTCCGGCGCTCGCCGCTGCTCGTCGCGCTGCTCGTGATCTACCCGGTGCTGATCGCGCTGATGATCGGTTTTGCGCTGTCCAGCCCGCCCGGCAAGCCGACGGTCGCGCTGTACGACGCCGTGCCGACCGGCCGGGGCGCGGTCAGCATCGGCAGCCAGCGGATCGACATCGCCGACTACGCCAACCAGCTGTTCGAGTCGATCAACGCGATTCGCGTGAGCTCCCGCGCGGAGGCGATCGCCAAGGTTCGCAGTGGCCAGGCCCAGGCGGCGCTGATCATCCCCGCCGATATCGTCGATCAGATCAACGGGCTGATCACCCAGGGAGCGGGGAACCCCACGGTGGAGCTGATCCTGAACTCGCGCGATCCCCTCGAGCGCCAGTTCGCCCAGCAGGCGATCAGCGCCCGGGCCAGCCAGCTCGAGCAGGCGGTGTCCAAGCAGGTGCTGCGGGTCGCCGTCAGGGACCTGCAGCAGGTGATGAACGGCGGCACGCTTCAGTTCCTCGGGCAGAACGTGCCGCTGCTCGGGTTGCGCAACGCCCGCGCGATCGTCGCGGGCACGATCGCGAGCCTCCCGGCCAACTCGCCGCTGCGACCGGCCCTCAAGGAGGTGGTCAACTTCGCCGACCTCGCGATCGGCGGCTTCAACTTCGCCACTCCGGTGCTGGGCTCGATCGGCTCGCCGCTCACGATCAGGCAGTCCGAGCTGGCCGGCAAGACCACCCCGACCGCCTCCTACGCGGCCGCGATCGCGGTGATCGTCTCGCTGATGTTCGTGGGCGTGCTCCTGGCCGCGGGGCTGCTCGCGCTCGAGCGCTCGGAGAACGCCTATTCGCGATTGGTCCGCGGACTGATCACGCCCGGCGGTCTACTGTCCGAGAAGATCCTCCTGTCAGCCGTCGGGGCAGCCGGCGTCACGCTGCTCATGTCCGCGTTCGTGTCGCTGTTCGTGCACCTGGAGTGGGCGCGGTTCCCGCTCTGGGTGGCCGCGCTCGCACTCGGGGGCCTCGCGTTCGGTGCGCTCGGCGTGGCCATCGGCGGGCTGGCCCGCGACGTCAGCGTGGCTTCGCTGATGGCCTTCGTGCTGTCGCTGCCGATCGCGTTCGTGGCCCTCGTTCCCGGGGACGCGGTGTCGGGCACGCTGAAGTCGATCCTCGACGCCGTGGCGTTCGTGTTCCCGTTCCGGGCCGCGCTCCAGGCCGCGTCGAACGCGTTCAGCGGTGCCGCTCCCGGCATCGGCTGGCCACTCGTGCACCTCGCGGTGCTCGCGGTGGCGTTCGGAGCGCTTGCCCGGCTGGCCATGCGCCGCTTCGCCCGGGTCTAGGTCTGACCCTGGACCGAGATCGGAGCCGCGCCGCTCAGCGCGGGCGAATCATGCTGCGGAACAGCACGGCGCAGATGACGGCCACGATCAGGGAGATCACCGGCAGCGTCGCCCCGATCAACCCGACGATCGACAGCACCAGCGAGGCCACGAACACGACGCTCGCCGTGCTGCCGGCCACGACCAGCTGATAGGCGCGCTTCTCGCGCACACGCCGAGGGGTATAGCCGCCCCGCTTCTCGATATTCGCCACGACGCGCAGCGTAGCGCGGCGAACCTCGTAAGGTGTAAGACGAGCCATGGCAGAACGCCGACAGATCCTGTTCTACGAATACGTCGCGGACATCCTCGAGCGGCGCGAGCCGTTCCGGGCCGAGCACCTGTCCGGCATCCACGCGGCCAAGGACGATGGGCGCATCCTGCTCGCCGGGCCGCTGGGTGATCCGCCGCACGGCGCGGCGATCGTGTTCGCCGACCAGGCGACGGCCGAGGCGTTCGCGCAGGCCGACCCGTACGTGACCAATGGGCTCCTCACGAGCTGGCGGGTCGAGCCCTGGACGCTCGTGTGAGTGGCTCTCACCTCAACGTCCCACCCGTTATGCCGGACCGGATGACCGCCACGCCTTCTCCTCGGATCCTCGCGCGACGGCCCCCGGTCGCGACGTTCCGGGGTGAGCCTGCCGGCCGATCCCGATGAGGACAGGGTCCGGGTTGCAGGTGCGCGGTCAACCCCGCATTCGACACGCCACCGCAGCCGAGATTCGGGTTAGTTGCGCCAGGGTGGGGTCAACCCCGCACTCGGCCCCCGGCCGCTGCCGAGTGTGGAGTTCACCGCGTCGAGCGGCGCGGTCCGGCGCGGTATCCGTCTCCCCAGCCCGGGTGAAGCGCTGCGGTTCCACCCACTAGGGCACACCGGCGCGGGCACAAACCACGGGTATCCTCAACCCGATGCCGTTTCCGCAGACCCGCCTTCGCCGGTTGCGCGCCACCGGAGCGCTGCGCGGCCTGGTTCGCGAGACGACCCTCACGCCCTCCGATCTCGTCTACCCGATGTTCGTGGCCCACGGCATCGATCGCCGCGAGCCGATCGAGGCGATGCCGGGGATCGACCACCTGTCGATCGCCCACGCCGTGGACGAGGCGGGCCAGGCGAAGGACCTCGGCATCCCTGCGGTCCTCCTGTTCGGGCTGCCCGCGGCCAAGGACGAGGAAGGCACGGGCGCGTGGGACGACGAGGGCATCGTGCAGCTCGCCACCCGCGCGATCAAGGAGGCGCACCCCGACCTGGTCGTGATCACCGACCTGTGCCTGTGCGAGTACACGAGCCACGGGCACTGCGGGGCGCTCAGAGCCGACGGCACCGTCGATAACGACGCGACGCTCGAGCTGCTGGCCCGCACCGCCACCTCGCAGGCGCGCGCCGGCGCCGACATCGTGGCGCCCAGCGACATGATGGACGGCCGGGTCGGGACGATCCGCCACGCCCTCGACGACGACGGCCACACCGACACGCCGATCCTCGCCTACTCGGCGAAGTTCGCCTCCGCCTTCTACGGGCCGTTCCGGGTGGCCGCCGACTCCGCGCCCGCGTTCGGCGACCGCCGCGGCTACCAGATGGACCCGGGCAACGGCGCCGAGGCGGTTCGCGAGACCCGGCTCGACGTCGAGGAGGGGGCGGACATCGTCATGGTCAAGCCGGCGCTCCCGTACCTGGATCTGATCCATCGCATCAAGGCCGAGACCTCGATGCCACTGGCCGCCTACAACGTCAGCGGCGAGTATGCGATGGTCAAGGCGGCCGCGGCCGCCGGTTACCTCGACGAGCGCTCGGCGGTGCTCGAGACGCTCACCTGCATCCGCCGCGCCGGCGCCGACATCGTCATCACCTATCACGCCAAGGAGGCCGCGCGATGGCTTCAGTGACACCCGGCGACGCGCAGGCTGCGCACTCCGCCGCCTTCGGTCCCAAACTCCGCTCCCGCAAGCACGGGGCCGCCACTCCGCTCGACGACCTCGACAAGCGGCTGCTCAACCTCATGCAGGGCAGCTTCCCGATCGCCCCGCGCCCGTTCCAGCACGTCGCCGCCGAAGCCGGGCTCGAAGAGGCCGACGTCATCGAACGGGTCCAGCACCTGATCGACGAGCGCATCATCCGTCAGGTCACCCCGATCTTCGACACGCGAGCGCTCGGCTACTCCTCGATGCTGGTGGCCGCCAAGGTCGACGCGGAGAACCCCTGGCGTGCGGCCAACATCATCAACCAGCACCCCGGCGTGTCGCACAACTACCTGCGCAACCACGAGTTCAACATCTGGTTCACGATCGCGACCGAGCCCGACTCGCCGCTGGGCGTCGATGGAACGCTTCAGGTGCTGGCCAAGCTGGCCGGCGCGGACTCGGTGCGCCAGCTGCCAACGTTGAAGCTGTTCAAGATCCGCATGGATCTCGAGATGGAGGGCGGCACCGAGGCGCTGGCCAAGGCGGTCGAGGTGGCCCCGCCGGCCGAGACCGAACGCCAGCCCTACGACGAGTTCGACATCGCGGTGATCCGGGCCACCCAGGGCGACATGCCGATCGTCCCGGAGCCCTTCGCCCCCGCGGCCGAGCAGCTCGGCATTCCCCAGGAGCAGCTGCTGAGGCATCTCGAGGCCATGAAGGAACGCCGGCTGCTCCGGCGCGTCGCGGCCATCCTGTTCCACCGCCGGGCGGGCTTCAGCGCCAACGGCATGGGGGTGTGGAAGGTCCCGGACGAGCAGATCATGGAGATCGGCCCGCGCATGGCGGCGTTCCGCGGCATCTCGCACTGCTACCAGCGCCCCACCTACGCCGACTGGCCGTATTCGATCTTCACCATGGCCCACGGCCGCTCCAAGGAGGAGTGCGACGCGATCCTCGAATCGATCGCCGAGCAGACCGGCGTCTCCGAGCGCGCCACGCTCTACTCCTCGACCGAGTTCAAGAAGATCCGGCTGCTGTATTTCACCGAGGACTACCGCGCTTGGGAACGCGAGCACGCGGGCGTGTGACTGGCGCCCGCCGACCTGCCGCCCACCCCCCCGAGCCGACCACCACCGCGCCGGAGAGCAGCCGCTTCTCGCAAGCGCTCTATGAGCGGGCGCTCTCGCTCCTGCCCGGCGGGGTCAACTCCCCGGTGCGCGCGATGCGCTCGATCGGGCGCGACCCGATCTTCATCGCCTCGGGCGAGGGCGCGGTGATCACCGACGTCGACGGCAACGAATACATCGACTGGGTGTGCTCGTGGGGCCCGCTGATCCTGGGCCACGCCCACCGGGCCGTTATCGAGGCGGTGACCGACGCGGCCGCGCGCGGCACCAGCTTCGGCGCCCCCACCGAGGCCGAGGTGTCGCTGGCCGCCGAGGTGGCCGACCGGATCCCGTCGGTCGAGATGCTCCGCATGACCTCCTCGGGGACCGAGGCCACGATGAGCGCGATCCGCCTGGCCCGCGCCGTCACGGGCCGCGAGCGCATTCTCAAGTTCGCCGGTGCCTATCACGGGCACGTCGACGGGCTGCTGGCCGAGGCCGGATCGGGCCTGGCCACGCAGGGCATTCCGGCCAGCCCGGGCGTGCCGAGATCGGCCGCCGCGGCCACTGTGATCGCGCCCTGGAACGACGAGGCCACCACGCGCGAGCTCGTCACCGGCGGCGATCTGGCCGCGATCCTGCTGGAGCCGGTTCCGGCCAACATGGGTGTCGTCCCGCCTGAGCCCGGATTCCTGCCGATGCTCCGCCGCGCGGCCGACGAGGCCGGCGCGCTGCTGATCTTCGATGAGGTGATCACCGGTTTTCGCGTTTCCCGCGGCGGTGCTCAGGAGCACTATGGCGTCACTCCCGACCTGAGCATCTTGGGCAAGGTCGTGGGGGGTGGGCTGCCGGCCGCTGCGTACGGCGGCCGCCGGGAGCTCATGGAGCGGATCGCGCCGGCCGGCGACGTCTACCAGGCGGGGACCCTCTCGGGCAACCCCCTGGCCACCGCTGCGGCGCTGGCCACGCTGCGCCGGCTGGACGGCGGCGCCTACGCGCAGCTGGCGCGGACCACCGACGAGCTCGCCGACGGACTGCGCGACGCCGCGTCCGCCGCCGACCGGGCCGTGCAGGTGCAGAGCGTCCCCGGCCTGCTGACCGTGTTCTTCTCAGACGCCGAGATCGACAGCTACGCCGCGGCCAAGCAGTGCGAGACCGAGGCATACGCCGCGTGGTGTCGCGGGCTGCTGGCCCGCGGCGTCTATCCGCCCGCCTCGCAGTTCGAGGCGTGGTTCCCCTCGCTGGCCCACACCGACGCCCACGTGGCGCGGACCGTGCAGGCCGCCGCCGACGCGTTCGCTGAGATCGAGACGCGATGAGGAGCGCACGCGAGGGCGTCGACGCGCTGCGGGAGGCGCTGAGCCGCGAGGGCGGAACCGTGGCCGCCATGCTCGTGACGGCGCCCCCCGAACTGCCGCGCCTCGCGGCGGCCGGCCCGGCCCAGATCGCGGCCACCGGTCCGCGGGCCCGCGGCCGGGAGCGTGAGTACGAGCTGCTGCTCGAGATGATCCTCGAGGGCTACCGTCTGCATTACGAGGAGCCCTCGGTCGTCAGAGCCGGCGATCCGGACCTGGCCCTCCTGCTGGGCGACCAGCTCTACGCCCTGGGCTTGGCGCGGCTGGCCGAACTGGGCGACCTCGACGCGGTGGCCGAGCTCGCCGACGTCATCTCGCTCGCCGCCCAGGCGCACAGCGCGTCCGATCCAGATCTGGCGGAAGCGGTGTGGGAGGCCGGCGCGGTCGCCGTCGGCTGGGGCGCCAGCGAGGGCCATCGCCGGGCCAAGGCGCGCGCCCGGGCCCACGAGCCAGGCGCGCCCAACGCGCTCCGGACCGCCGCCGCGGAGCTGCGCGACGGCAGTTTGTGACGTTCGGCGCAAGCTCAAGCTGACTTAAAACCTCCTGCTAAATCCGCTTCCTTGTGAGGTTCGTCGCGAGGTTGTTAGGTAACCCGGTACCGGCGTTGCTCGTGGTGCCGTTTTCGCGTCCGTGGCGGTACGCTGTCCACGTCCAACCGCGCGAGACGCATTGCCAGACCGTCACAGGGAAACCAAGTCGAAGTACACCGCCGACCGGGGCATGCCCGGTGCGTTCGAGGGCGAGACGGTCACGCGCCGGGCCCTGATGAACCTCTGGGCCAACGGAGTGGGCGGGGTGGCCGCGGCCGCCTTCACGCTCCCGGCCCTCGGATTCGCCATCGCCCCGATCTTCAAGCGCCAGGCCTGGTCCTGGCAGCCGATCGGGTCGCCGTCGGACTTTCCCGACAACACCTACCAGACGAAGGTGATCACGACCACGCCGGGCATCGGCGAGGCCGGCAACACGCTCGCCTACGTCCGGGCGCGCAACCCGGCGATCGACAAGGAGCCCGAGGACCAGTACAACCACTTCGTGGCGCTGTCCTCGCGCTGTATGCATCTCGGCTGCCCCGTGCGCTTTGTCGCCGCGGCCGAGCGCTTCATCTGCCCCTGCCACGGCGGGGTCTACGACTTCCGCGGCATGGTCGCCGGCGGCCCGCCGGTGCGCCCGCTCGACCGCTTCTACACCCGCCTGAACAACGGCCTGGTCGAGATCGGACCGCGCTACTCGGTCAACAACGAGCTGCAGCGCTTCTCCCCGCGCTTCCCGGGCGAGCCGATCGACGGCGTCGGCCAATACCTGTACCCCGCCCAGTTCGACACCGCGAAGAAGCCTTGATGGTGACCACCTGATGCCTAAGCTTCCCGCCCCGCCGCTACCCAAGGTCCTCCAGCCCCGCCCCAAGCGTCCAGGTGAGGCGAGCGACACCGGCGCGCTGAATCCGGTCGAAGCCGGGATCACCGTCGTCGACTGGCTCGACGAGCGGACCGCGCTGTCCCCGGGCCTGCGCTGGTTGCTCTGGCGCAAGGTGCCACGCGGGATCAACTGGGCCTACACGCTCGGCTCGGCCACGCTGTTCGCCTTCCTCAACCAGGCTGTGACCGGCGTGTTCCTGGCCATGTACTACCGGCCCGATGCGGCCGGGGGCGCCTACGAGTCGATCCGCAACATCAACGACAACGTGTTCCTCGGCCAGTTCGTGCACGGCATGCACAAGTGGGGCGCGTCGGTGATGATCGTCCTGATCTTCCTGCACATGGCGCGCGTGTTCTTCTACGGCGCCTACAAGTACCCGCGCGAGCTGACCTGGGTGATCGGCGTCGTGCTCCTGATCCTCACCCTGGCCATGGGCTTCAGCGGCTACCTGCTGCCGTTCGACCAGCGCGCCTACTGGGCCACCGTGGTCGGCGTCAACATCAATGCGGGCGGCCCGTTCATCGGCCCGTTCCTCTCGAACTTCCTGCTCGGCGGCGCCGACTTCAACGCCACCACGCTGTCACGCTTCTATGCCATCCACATGCTGATCATTCCGGGCGTGATGGCCGCCCTGATCGGGGCCCACCTGTACCTCGTCACCAAGCTGGGGATCTCGGCTCCGCCGTGGATCAAGCCGCACCTCGAGGAAGACGGCGACCACGCGATGGCTGAGGCCCAGGTATGAACCAGTCCCACAAGGAGGCCTACCTTCGCGAATACTCGGTCCTGAAGAACGAGGGCAAGCCGTTCTTCCCCTACGCGGTGGCAAAGGACGGCGCCATGGCGGTGATCGTCATGGCGGTGATCATCTTCCTGTCGTTGCTGTTCGGGGCCGAGCTCGGGCCCAAGGCCGACCCGACGACCACCACCTACGTCCCCCGCCCGGACTGGTACTTCTTCTTCCTCTTCGAGGTGCTGCGCGTCATGCGCAACGTCCCGAAGTTCACGCCGATGGCCACGATCGGCGTGCCGACGATCTGCATGATCCTGCTGTTCCTGCTGCCGTTCTATGACCGCGGCCCGGAACGGCGGATCGAACGTCGCCCGATCGCGCTGGCCGCCGGCATCACCGTGATCGCCGCGATGGCCTATCTGACCTACAGCGGTGCGCATACCGGCTCGCCCAACAATCCCCCGACCGTGTCGCCACCGGCGAGCCTGACACCGGCTCAGAAGGCGACGTTCCAGGCGGGTGAGAACGTGGTCGGCGAGTCTGGCTGCCTGGCCTGTCACGTGATCGGCGAGGCCGGCAACAACGGCCCCGGACCGATCCTGACCCACATCGCCGACACCGTGCCGGAGGCGCAGATCGCCTCCACGCTGCGCAACCCGACGCCGCCGATGCCGTCCTTCAAGGACCTGCCGACGAATAAGTTCAACGATCTCGTTTACTTCCTCTCGACCCTGCAGTAGCCGCTACCGGGGACCATGGCGCATGCAGACATCGCGTCCACCGGCGCGGCCGGGACGCTAGACGAACCCCAAGTGCGGGCCATGTTCGACCGGATCGCCGGTCTGTACGACCGCGCGAACTCGGTCATGACGGCGGGCCTCCATCACGAGTGGCGCCGGCGCGCCACCGATCTGGCGAGCCTTTCACCGGGCGATCGCGCGCTCGACGTGGCCACCGGCACCGGCGATCTCGCCTTCGAGCTGGCTACCCGGGTTGGCACCCAGGGTGAGGTCGTGGGTGTCGACTTCGCCGAGGGAATGCTCGCGGTGGCCCGCCGCAAGGCGGCCGCGCTCGGGGTGCCGGTCCGCTTCGAGGCCGGCAACGCCCTCGCACTGGCCTACCCCGATGACCACTTCGACGCCGCCACCGTCGGCTTCGGGGCGCGCAACTTCTCAGACCTGGAGCGCGGCCTGTCCGAGATGGCCCGGGTCGTGCGCCCGGGCGGGCGGGTGGTGGTGCTCGAGATCACCACGCCCCGGCGCCCGCCGCTCTCGACCTTCTTCGAGCTGTGGTTCGATCATGCGATCCCCGCGCTCGGCCGGATCGTCGATGAACAGGCCTACAGCTACCTGCCGAACTCGGTGCGCCGCTTCCCCGGTCCCGAGGAGCTGGCCGGCATGATGTGGCGCTGCGGCCTGCGCCAGATCCGCTACGTCCTGACCGCTGGGGGGATCATCGCTCTGCACGTCGGGGTAGTTGGTTTCCAATGAGTACCGGGGCGCAGGCCGTGGTCGACGCCGGGGGTGCCGAGCTCACCCGGATCATGGACCGTGTCGAGGACCGGATGACCGAGCTTGCCGCGGGTCACGGTCCGATGCTGGGCCGTCACGCCGGCGCCACGATCTCGGCCGGCGGCAAACGGCTGCGCCCGCTGCTGGTCTGCCTGGCCGCCGGCACGCCCCCGCCCGAGACCGACCGGCTGGTCCGCGCCGCGGTGGCGGTTGAGCTCGTGCACGGCGCCACCCTGGTCCACGACGACGTGCTCGACGGCTCGGCGCTGCGTCGCGGTCGCCCCACGGTACTCGCCACCGGCGGCCGCGCGGCTGCCACCGCCACGGGCGACCTGCTCTTCTCCCGCGCCTTCGCCGAGCTGGCCCGCGGCGGCTCGATCGCGGCGGTCCGGGTCCTGGCCCGCGCCAGCCGCGAGCTGGCCCTGGGTGAGCTGACCCAGCGCGAGGACGCCTACCGCATGGACGTGAGCGTGTCCCGGTACCTAACCCGCTGCCGCCTGAAGACCGCGGTGCTGTTCCGCGCCGCGTGCGAGCTGGGCGCGCTCGAGTCCGGTGGCGAGTCAGAGGCGCTGGGAGTGTTCGGCGAGCGGATCGGGCTGGCCTTTCAGATCCTCGACGACGTCCTCGACGTGTCGGGGCCGCCCGAGCGGACCGGCAAGCCGCGCGGCGCCGATCTGCTCGACGGCACGGTCACGCTGCCCCTGATCCTGGCCCGCGAGCGCGATCCGGCGCTGGCCGGGCTCGATCTGCGCACCGTGCGCACGGCCGAGGACGCCGCCAGCCTGTGCGACCGGATCGAGGCCACCGGGGCGCTCGAGGACGGACGTTGCCGCGGCGCCAAGCTGGTGGCCGAGGCCAAGGCCGGGTTGCCGGCGCTCCCGTTACGTCAGCGCGAGGCTCTCGAGCTCGCCGCCGACGTGATGGTCGAGCGTTACGCCTAGGGGCCTCGCTCCGCTCGGCGTCCATGGGGCCGGGTACCCCCGTCCGGACACTGGCGCAGTGCGATTCGTGACCGGACGGGGCCGCACGGCCCCACGGATGCCGCGAAGCGGCCCAACCCCCTTGTTGGTTGGCGCCCAGCCCCTAAAAGTCTTCAGGCAGGATCTGGTCGGCCTGCAGGGCGTTCACGAACCGATCGATCTGATCGGCCATGTTCGCCTGGGTCAGCCGCTGGAGGTCCCGCAGCATGTCGGCCAGGCCTTCGTCGAGCCGGTCCTCCAGCTCGCGCACCTGGTCGGCCGTGTACAGGCCCTCGGTGTACCAGTCGCAGTTGGGGCAGTTCAGCAGGAGGTTCCAGCAGTCCTCCGGAGCCTCGGACCAATCGACCGGCTGGACGAGCTCGGACGAGCAGTCCGGGCACACGTGCAGGCCGCGGTGAGTGTGGGCCGAATCGTTGAATCGGACCACCTCGATGCTGCGGCCGCTCGGCAGGACGATGCGGCGGACGGAGGGCTGTTCTGGCTGCTGGCTCATGGCGTCTTCGAGCCCTTAATCGGCCCTCTCCATGGGCAACTTGAGAGCCTTCGGCCGGACTGGCCAAGAGGCGGTGCAGCGCGCCGGCGAAGTACCGGTAACCTTGGAAAAACCCCACCTGGAGGCGGCTTGTCATGTTCATCAAGAGTCCATCCACAGACCTGATCATCGTGTTGGTGATCGTGCTGCTGATCTTCGGTCCCAAGCGCCTGCCCGGCCTGGGTCGCCAACTCGGTCAGGGCATGCGCGAGTTCAAGGACTCGATCACCGGAAACTCCAAGGACGACGACGAGGCGGAGTCCCGGCCCGAGCTGACCTCGGCCAGCGCGTCGACGCCCGAGTCGACCCCGGCCCAGCGCGAGCCGGCGTCGCAGCGCCCCGCCTGAACGGCTGACCAGGAGGCGTAGAGCCGTGGCAAGGCGCGTTCGGCCCATCGGGCACGATGATCGGCTGAGCATCGTCGACCACCTCGACGAGCTCCGCTCCCGCCTGATCATCTGCCTGATCGTGCTGTTGATCGCCTTCGGCTTCTGCTTCTGGCAGAGCCGGGCGCTGCTGGACGTGCTGAACCGGGCCCTGCCGCACAACGCGAGCGTCACCACGCAGCAGGGGCTGGGCTCGGTGGCCTCGCAGTCGGCCAAGGAGCGCCAGGCCCAGCTGAAGAGCGCCGCGCTGTTCAAGGCGCTGGCGGCGTCGCCCACCGCCTCGCCGCAAGTGCAGCAGCTGGCTCTTCAGGCCAGCGCCTCGGCCACGGCGGCGGCGAACGCCCTTCCGGCGAGCGCGCCAACCCAGGAGAAACCGATCACGATCGGGGTGGGTGAGCCGTTCACGATCTCGCTGACCGTGGCGGCGTACTTCGCGCTGCTGTGCGCGTTGCCGGTCCTGATCTACGAGGCCTACGCGTTCGTGATTCCCGCCCTGAATCCGGGCGAGCGCCAGGTCGCGATGCCGATCATGGCGGCCGCGCCCGCCCTGTTCCTCGCCGGGGCGGTGTTCGCCTACTTCATCGTGCTCCCGCCCGCCGTCCACTTCTTACAGGGCTACAACCACGAGAACTTCCAGGTGCTGATCCAGGCGAAGGCCTATTACTCGTTCGAGGTCTTCACGATGCTGGCCATCGGGGTGGCCTTCCAGATGCCGCTCGGCCTGCTCGGCCTCCATCGGATCGGCGTCATCAATGGCAACACCCTTACAAAACACTGGCGCTACGCTACGGTAGGTATTGCCGTGATTGCCGCGGCGATGCCAGGAGCCGATCCAGTCACTACCGGACTGGAGACGCTCCCCCTAGTGATCCTCTTCCTGGCCAGTATCGTGATGCTCAAGATCGCCGACCGCCGCGCTGCGGCGCGCGCCGCCGCCGAGGCCCAGTCCTCGTTCGGTGACGGCCTCGATCCGAGCACCTAGCACCCCCTCCACCAGCCGATGTTGTTCGATCTTCGCAGTCGCGGCCGCCGCCGAACCGTGCAGGCGGTCTATCTGGGCCTCGCCATCCTGATGGGTGGTGGCCTCGTGCTGTTCGGCGTGGGCGCCGGCAACGGCCTCGGCGGCCTGCTCAACGCGTTCAACGGCGGCGGGTCCAGCTCCGGCCAGCAGTCCGCGATCAGCCAGGCGGAGAAGAGCGCGATCAAGGCCACGCAGCTCAATCCGAGCAGCGCCTCGGCCTGGGCCAGCCTGATCCAGGCCCGCTGGAGCACGGCGAGCAACTCCGCCAACGCCAGCACCAGCCAGTTCACCGCCGCCGGCAAGAACGAGCTGACCAAGCTCGGCCAGGACTACCAGCGCTACAAGCAGCTGGTCAAACAGCCAGATCCCACCGTCGCGATCCTCGCCGCGCGCGCCTACCAGTACCTCGGCAACTACTCCTCCGCGGCCGCCACCTGGGCGGACATCACGGCGGCCGAGCCGACCACCGCAACCGCCTTCGAGTGCGAGGCCGCCAATGCGTACGCGGCCAGCAATACCCGGGTAGGCGACCTGGCCTCGAACAAGGCCCTCAGCCTGGTGCCCTCGGCCCAGCGCACGCTGTTGAAATCGAGGATCAGCCAGGCCAAGACCGACCCCTCGGTCGCCCAGTCCTGCTGACCGGCGTCGCTGTCGCCCGGCCCGTGCGACCCGGCCATCGCGACCCGAGACCGCGGGGTAACATCGCCGCCAAGGGCCGTTAGCTCAATTGGCAGAGCAGGGGACTCTTAATCCCAAGGTTGGAGGTTCGATTCCTCCACGGCCCACTTGACAAGCCCCGCACAGCGGGGTTTTCTCTTTCTCGGGGACAGTGGCGATTCTGAAATATGTCCCCAGTATGTCCCGAGATCGGCGTAGGATCTGCGCCCATGACCGGGGCTTTCAGGCCGCCGACGGGCCACGTGTTTCGGGTCGAGCGGGCGGGCGGTCCGGCCTGGTACGTGAAGTACCGCCTGCCCGACGGCCGCCAGGTGCAGAAGAAGCTCGGGCCGGCGTGGACGGAGCGCGGTCGTCCGCCGGCGGGGTACTTCACCAAGCGCTTGGCCGAGGACGCGCTGCGTCGGACGCTCGACGAGGCGCGCCGCGGAACGCTCTCGGGCATGGTGCGGACCGGCGCCACGTTCGCGGACGCTGCGGCCGAGTACCTGCGCTACATCGAGCAGGACCGGGGGCGCAAGCCATCAACGCTGCGCGGGTATCGCTCGGCGATCGAGGCGCACCTATTGGCGCTACCCAACACCGCGGGGCCGGGCGGCCGAAGTGGGGTGGGCTCGGCCTGGCGCTCGCGGTAGGTTGCGCGTATGTCCGAAGGTGTCCGGATTCGAGAGATCGAGAACAAGGCGCGCCGACGCGCGGCGCGCCAGATGATTGGCGAGTATCACGAGGAGCAGTTGCGTCTCCTGCTCGAACATGTGCGCGATGGCTTCGCGAGGATGGACGCCGGCGAGATCGACCCGTTTGACCTGGACGACCTGATCCATCACTACAAGCGTTCGGCCCGGGAGCTCTGGTCATTCTGTGGCTCCGGCGGAGGCGCTTGGGAGCGCGCGGCGTTGAGGCTCGAGTGGGAGCGCGAGGAGGGCGAGCCGGAGACCGACTGGTGGGAGCTCGGTCGCCCACGCCGTCGAGACGGCTGAAGCCCAGGAGTCGACCGCCTGGGGCGGCACTATCCGGCGTCGTGCCGACGATATGCCGCTTCTTCGGGATCGTGATCGCCATGTACTACGACGATCACGGCCATCCGCACTTCCACGCTCGCCATGCCGACGGACAGGCGAAGGTCAGGATCGACCGGGTCGACGTCATCGACAGCTCCCTCGACGTCCGGCAGTTACGGCTCGTGCTGGCGTGGGCCGAGCTTCACCGCGCCGAGTTGATGGAGAACTGGCGGCGGGCGCGGGAGGGTGAGACACTGCTTGAGATAGACCCGCTTCAATGACCGGATTGACCCCTGACATCAGCGCCGTCTCCGTCATGCGACACGGCGTGCTGAAACTCACGTTCGCGGACGGCCTGACCGGCGAAGTGGCCGTGCTTGACCGCATGCGCGGGCCGGTATTCGAACAAGCCGTCTCGCCGGCCGGCTTCGCTGCAGTCACCGTCGACGGAGAGAGCGGCACGATTGTCTGGCCTGGTGGCGCGGACCTCGCCCCGGACACACTCTACGAGCGCATTAGAACCGGCCTCTGGCCTGCCGAGGACGCCGCCGCTTGACGGACGTAGCCG
The DNA here is from genome assembly GCA_963764545.1 of uncultured Solirubrobacterales bacterium. Taxonomy (GTDB): domain Bacteria; phylum Actinomycetota; class Thermoleophilia; order Solirubrobacterales; family Solirubrobacteraceae; genus Palsa-465. Next base: position 111,233 of record CAVXSX010000003.1, read on the forward strand.
CCGGTCCGCCGCGTGCTAACCCGAGTGGGTGCTGTGGACGAAAAGGCCAACTGTCGGTTTTAGCCCGTTGGGGAAGCGATGCCCGTTGTCCGACTAAGCATGTTCGTGGCGGGGAATATCTTCGAATGTGGCCACAGCGACCGGTGACTCCGGGCGCAATCGCAGGCTTCGAGTCGCGTACGTTGCGCTCGCCATTTGGTTCGTGATCCTGGCTGGGGTCGTCTCAGCGCTCGCCGGAAGTGTCGCTGCAGGAGGTCTCGCGCTGGGACTATTTGGGCTTGGCTTCGCGGGGTCGGTATTGCTGATGACCCCGGACCTCTTGCCTTCTGGCGCGCTGGGCGCGACTACTCGACGGCGTGTACGAACGAGCACGTGGATATCCGTCGCGCTCGTCATCGCAACGATGGTTCTTGTTGGCGTCCACGAAAGGCCGGCGTTGAGCCTCGCGGTTGGAGTCGTGGCGGCGCTTGCGTCCGGCGGCGTCGCGCTGTGGGCGGCAGTCATCTGACTCGCGCTCCATCTGGTTGTCGCTTGATCGACCAGCGGCAGCCGACGGATCAGCCATTGTCGTTGCAGGCAACCGCGATCGTCAACTCGTTGCCATCCGAGTCGATGATGTGCGTGTGCCAGTGAGGATCTGACTCACCCTCGGCAACGTCCGCAGCCCACACGTCGAGTGCGGCGTGGAGTTCTTGAGCCTCCTTCGGGCTGAGCGTGACCCATGCGGACTTGAGCCGGCGACCCGGTCCCCTTTCAGCCGATCCGTCATCGATTTGTGGCATGGCGCGAAGTCTCCCACCCGCTCGGTGCACCGGCTGCCGCAATGATCGATGAGGAGGATCGATCTTCGCCTCTGGACCCAGCTCGCCGTGACGCACGATCGTTTCGCGGCTCCATGTCTCGGCGAGATACGAGGCTGAGGATGGTCTTCGTGGTCGCAGCTTGGGCGTTGTTCGGAATCTCGTGCGCGCTTTTTGGAGCTGCGGAGATCCGGGCGTCGCCGCCGAGGAGCGATGCCTACCGGGAGTCCGGTCCCCTTCTTGCTCGTCCTCGCGATCACCGTCGGTCTGGGCATCGCGGCGACCGCGACCCGAAGCACCCTGTTGATCGGCCTATTTGTCTGCTGGGTGGTGACGCCATGGGTGGGCGTCTACAGGAAGGTCCAGGAGCGTCGGGAGAATCGGCAGTAGAGCCCACGTCCGTGAACTCATCTTGGGTGCATCAGAGGCCGCGCGACAGTCCGGGAAGCCAGGACGAGGATCGTTGTCCTCGGCGTCCGTGAGCGGGCGGGCCGCCAAGGGACGTGTCGGGTCGCTAGCCGTGACGGCGAGCGACAAACCACGAAATGCCGGAGCCGACGATGAGCGCCAAGCCGATCACGAGCAAAGCCCCATAAAGCGCCGAAGCGTGCGTCTGACCGAACACGAACAGGACCAAGATCAGGCCGATAAGGGCCACCAGGAGCCGCCACGAATAAACCCGAACGCGCACGGCTTCCTCCTACCCGTAGCGCTCCAGGCAGTCACTCGGCGATGCTGTCCCCATTGCAGCCCTCAACGTGTGGTCGGCCGTCATCGTGGCCGTTGCTCTCCGCGGCGAGCTGGTCTCGAACCCAGCGAGCCGCGCTTGGCGCGGAAGGGGGGAGCAAAGCGGTGCGCTCCTTCGCCGAGCGGTAGCCACGGCAGGTGCTGATTTGGTGGGGGCTTCTGAGCGCGAGCGTTGGCGCTGCCCTGCCTCTGCGTCTGCTTCGCGTTCGGCCGAGCTGTCAGTGGTGCAAGACTCAGCGCATGCGTGTCGTCGATTTGGTGGCCGAGCGTGATGGTCTGCACGCCTTCGTGATCATCGACCATGACTACTTCCCGGTGTTCGCCGGCGGGACGCGGATGCTGGCGGACGTCGAGGTGCCTGAGGTCGCGCGCTTGGCGCGTGCGATGACGTGGAAGTTCGCCTCGTGCCGCATCCCGTACGGGGGCGCTAAGGCGGGCGTCCGCTTCGGGGGCGGTGATCGCGCGGCCGTGGTCGCGGCGTACCGGCGCGCGCTCGAGCCCTACCGCGAAGTGTTCCTGACTGGGCCCGACATGGGCACTTTCCCGGAGGACTTTCTCGATGGCGGTGAGGACCCACTGCCGCTGTGGGCGCAGACGCATGAGGGGCTCGGGATGGATGATCTTGCGACCGGTCACGGCGTCAAGGCGGCCGCCGAGGCGGCGCTCGCGCATCTCGGGCGCCCGCTGACCGGCGCGGCTGTGGCGATCGAGGGCTTTGGGAAGGTGGGCGCGGGCGCCGCGCGAGCGTTCGAGCGCGCCGGAGCCCGGGTGATCGGAGTCAGCACGGTTGCCGGGCTGCTCGTCGAGCCGGACGGCCTCGCGGTCGAGGAGCTGATCGCGCTGCGCAAGCGTTACGGCGATCGCCTCGTCGAGCATGCTGGCGCGACGGCCCGCCCCCGGGGGGAGCTGTTCGAGCTCGACTGCGACGTACTCGTTCCCGGTGCGCGCCCGGACTCGATCACGCTCGATGTTGCCCGCCGTGTCCGCTGCGCGGTCGTCGCGCCCGCGGCTAACGCCCCCTACCAGGCCGACGCCGTCGAGGTCCTTCAGGGTCGCGGGATAGTCGGCCTCCCCGACTTCATCGCCAACGCCGGCGGCGTCCACCTCTATGTGAGCGTGACTCACGAGGATTCGACCGACACGGCGCTCGCGGTGATCGAACGGAGAATTCGAGAGGCGACGGTGAGAACGCTGGCGACGGCGGACGAGCACGCCATCACCCCACTTGCGGCCGCGTTGCGCGACGGCCGCGCGTACTTTGCACAGACAACGGGTGCGTCGGAGAAGGCGCTGGACGAGCTCTTCACGGTCACGCCAGCGATCGCCTGAGCGGCCAGCCTTGTAGGAGACCTCCTTCGACTCCGACGCGGTATTTGGGTCGCCGGGAGCGAAGCACTGCAACGCGCGGCACCGGGACTGGCGACGAGCGCTCGCGACTCTTAGCCCCGGTTCCGGCGCTTGATTCGCGATGGCGCGTCGCTGGTCTGATGCGAATGGAGGAGCCGACGCTTGCTCGATTCGCGTCAAGCCCGCCGTTCCGCTGAACCAGACGCGAACTCGAGACGCCCCGCGCCAGCGGGGTTTCTCGCTCTCGGAGACGATGGCCGCCCGAAACGGCGCTCTGCTGAGAGCGTGCTCCGGTTTCTCAGCCGATTCCAGGCCCGCCGATGTGGGAACCGAGGTAGACCGGGTGGATGGTGGCGCAATCAACCTTCTCGGCATACGCGGTAGTGCCAGGAGCTGGGTTCGTTGAGCGGACCTTGGCGCAACGACTGCCATATCGCTGATACCACTGTTGCTTGGAGAGGACCAGCCCGTGGTCGACCGCAGCGTGGCCCACGTAGCACGTCCACAGTGTTCCGCTGGAGTCCTGGGCGATACACGCGCCGCTGACATCGCCGCGGGAGTCCTCAGTGAGCTCGTTCGCCTCTGCCCAGCCACCTGGTTGAGCGGCCGGCGTCTTGCCAAGCACGCAGTGGTACTGAGAGCCGGCGACCAGGACCGTACATCTCGGGTGGGTTCCCTCCAGCAGCACCTCCCCGGCGGGCAGGCTCTGGGCGACCTGAGCGGGGGTGATGAGCTGCACGGCCGCGATCGCAGCCGCAGGCACCGCGAGCGCAACCACAGCGATACTCGCAACGACACGACGCGAGGCGCGTCGTCGGGGCCGCTCGCGGCGCCCGGAGTTCAGCTCATCGGCCACGGCAACGAGTTGCTCGCCGAGCCGTTGGAGGTGGGGTGGGAGCAGGTCGAATTCGGTCATCGAGAGACTCCTTGGAGACGTTGCGACAGGGTTCTCAGGGCGCGCGACACGCGAGCGCGAGCGTTCTGCTCGCTGGTCCCCATCAGGACGGCTGCCTGGTCGTAATCGAGTTCGTCGACCACCCGCAGCCGGAGAGCTTGCTGTTGGGCGTCAGGCAGGGACTGAACCGCAAAGGTAAGCTCCTCCGCATGGGCGGCCGCATCGATCCCGCGCTCCGTGCGATCGAGATCATCCACGTCGTGGTCGAGCACGAGTCCTAGCTTTCGGACAGTCGCCGACTCGACACAACCGCGGCGGCGGTAGCGGCGCACCAGGTTGCGCGCGATGCCGAACAGCCAAGCTCTCGCCGCCTCGTCTGTTGTGCCACGAAAGCGCCTGAGACCGACGAGCGCCTGAGCGAATGTTTCGGCCGTCAGATCCGCGGCTGTGGCGGAGTCCGGCGTCTGGCGACAGATCCAGCGCTCCACGAAAACTACGTGCCGACAGTAGAACTCGCCGAAGGCCTCGGCGTCCTCACGCGCCGCGCGCAACAGCTCGCAGTCGCCCCTTGGTGCTTTGAGTTCACCCATATTGATGTAGTGCCAGCAGCACGAACTCTGTGACACAAGCGGGCCTAGCTCGCTCCACGTCCCCAGGCATCCCGGACACCGCCCCCGGCATAGATCCAGACTACCGGCGCCTGCGCGATCGGCCAACTGACCGACGGCGCGACTCAGACGATGCATTGCGGTGATTGCGTAGCGTCTAGCCGGCGAGGGTTGTCGCCTCAGTTCGTCGGGTCCTTGTCGGTGATTCGGCGTTGCAGTGCGTGTCCGGCTGGGAGCTGTCGTACCAGGGTGCGCAGCACGGGCAGGACAGCCGATATCTGGTCGTCGTCCAGGATCATCGTGAGTGCTGCGTAGAGGTTCTGTTCGATCTGGCTCACGGTTCGCGCAGCGTCGATACCCGCCGGGGTGAGTGACAGCTGCGTGGTTCGCCGGTCCGCGGAACCGGCGGTCGCCTCGACGAGCCCCTTGTGCGTGAGCGTGCTCATCAGCCTGCTCGGGCTGCCGCCTTCGCACACGAGGCGCTGCCCGATCTCTTTCACGGTCAGCGGTCCCGGTGCGTCGCGCAGTACGGCGATCGCCTCGGCTTGCGAGGGCGTCAGGTCGTGTTGCCTGAGCATCGTCGCGAGCGCGCGCGCCCCTTCGCGCTGGGCGGCGAGGACGAGGTAGCGGAACTCTTCGATCGGCTCCATCGGTACAGCATATTGACAATAGATGACGCATCACGTATTCTGGTGACACGTCATCTATTTCGGAAGAGGATCTCCCGTGTCAACCACCAGCCCAACGCTCGTCACAGTCCCTTGCTTCTCCGGCGCTCCGTGGGACGAGCGCCAACTCGCCCCGCTCCGGGCCTATCCGGTGCGCACGATGCGCCTCCCGGAGGGGGTCGACGACGTCGCCCGCTACCGCGACTTCCTCGCCGGACAGGTCGAGGGCCTGTCCGACTACGTGCTCGTCGGCGACTCCTTCGGCGCCGTCATCAGTCTCGCCCTCGCGATCAGTCAGCCGACCGGATTGCGTGGACTGGTGCTCTCCGGCGGGTTTGCCGCCAACCCTCTTCCCCATGGGAAGGCGATCGCCGCCCGCGCCTCTCGCTACGCCGGCGGACCGCTCTACCGGCAAGGCACGCTGCGCTTTCACGCCCGCGAGCTGGCCTCACGGTTCGACCAGACCGCAGAGGTCCCCCATCGACAGAACGACTACCGGCGGTTGTTCATCGAGAACACCCCGCGGAACTCCTACACCGCCCGCGTCACCAGCGTCATCTCCTTCGACGTCCGCGATCAGCTCGCCAAGGTCAACGTACCAACACTCCTGATCACCCCGGCTGACGACCAGCTCGTCGGAGAGCAGGCAGCTCGGGAGCTCTGCCAAGGCCTGCCGAACGCCCGTGAGGTGGTGCTCCCCAGCACCGGGCACATGTTTCGCTTCACCCACCCGAACCTCTACGGCCAAACCATTCTTCAGTTCCTCCACAACCTGCCAGTCCCAAGTGACCGGGAGCGTGTCTCGCTTTCCCATTGACGAGCGGCAATCTCCGCGGCCCGACGCAGACCTGCTTCGTTCGTAACGCCCGTCTCTACGGCGAAAGACTGCAATGCCCGACTCTCAATCCCAAGGTTGAAGATTCGGTTACTCCACGGTCCACTTGAAAAGCCCTGAGGCCAAGGCGTCCCGTCAGTCGGTCCGGTGTGATGAGCTTCAGCCATGCTGATCTACTCGATGAGCGTCTCGGTGGACGGCTTTATCGCCGACCGGGAGGGCGCGTTCGGGTGGTCAGGCCCCCCGAGCGATGAGCAGTTTCGCTTCCACACCGAGCAGACGCGCGAGCTCGGCGGCTTTCTGTTGGGACGCAGGCTTTACGAGACGATGCTGGTGTGGGAGACGGTTCCGTCGCTGCGCGAGACCGAGCTGGGGGCGGCGTTCGCGGAGGTCTGGTGCGCACTCCCGAAGGTGGTCTTCAGCCGCACGCTCGAGAAGTTCCAGGGCAACGCCCGGCTCGCCGAGGCGTCGCTCGCCGAGGAGGCTGCTGCGGCGCTCGACGCGACCGACAAGGACGTCGCGATCGGCGGCGCCGGTCTGGCCGCGGTAGCGATCGAGCTCGGCCTGGTCGACGAGCTGCGCATGTTCCGCAATCCGGTCCTCGTGGGTGGTGGCACCTCGTTCCTGCCGCCGGTCACCGACGAGCTCCAGCTGGACCTCGTCGAGACCAGGACGTTCGCCTCGCGCGTTATCTACGAGCGCTACAGGCGCGTCGCCGCCTCATAGGTGGATGGGCCATCCGGGTCCGAGCGGGATCCCGATGAGGTACCACGCGACGAAGAAGATGAGCGTGATGATCACGATCAGACTGTCCATGAACAGGCCAGCTGAAGCAGTCGTGAAACGTCCATGCGGATTTGCCATACGAAGGGTGCGGACACCGAGGATCTGACCGCCGAGGCCGCCACCATCGTCCCACCGCTGACGGGCGCGAGAGCGTCCGCACTCGCGCCGGAACTGCTCAGGCCCGGTTGTGGTTGACGACCTCGACGTTGTGCCCGTCCGGATCGAGCACGAACGCGCCGTAGTAGCCCGGGTGGTAGACGGCTCGTTCGCCCGGGGCGCCGTGGTCCTCGTAACCCGCCGCGAGCGCGGCCGCATGGAACGCGCGCACCGTGGCGTCCTCGCGCGCGGGGAACGCGAGGTGGACGTGCTCGGTGAGTGGCCGTGCGTCCCGGATGAGCGAGAAGCTGTAGTCCGGGCCGGACAGCTGCAAGCGGTCGGGCTCGTCGTGTGTCAGGCGGAGCCCGGCGTGCGGGGCGATCGTCATATAGAAGCGCCGGGAGGCCTGCAGGTCGCGGACGCGGATCCACAGGTGGTCGATGCTGCCGTCGGGAACGGCGGTCTCGCGGTCGCTGTGGACCGCCTCGGCGCTGTTGCTGTCGGGATCGAGCAGGAAGCCGCCGTAGTACGTCGGGCCGTACTGCGTGCGCGGCCCCGGCGCGCCGTCGTCGCGGTACCCGGAGTCGACGCCCGCCTGCCAGAACGCGTCGACCTGCGCGTGATCGCGGGCGCGGAAGGCGACGTGGAGCCCGCGGGTCAGCGAGTGCTCGCGGTCCGTCGGCCCGATGTCCCAGTCCTCCCACTCGACCAGCTTCGCGTCGGCGTGGCTGGGCTCGACACCCAGGGCGCCCAGGACGGTGCGATAGAAGCGCTCGGAGGCCGCGAGGTCCGAGACGGCGATGCCGACGTGGTCGAACACCCGGCCGAGGCTACTGCGGATCTGTCACGGGCCTAGGATGGCGTGATCGGGCGTGTCGTCGTCATCGGGGCCACCGGCCACATCGGGACGTACCTGGTGCCGCGTCTGGTCCGCGCCGGGCACGAGGTCGTGGCGCTCAGCCGCGGCGCCCGTGATCCCTACGTACCGGCGCCCGAGTGGCGTCGGGTGAAGCGGGTCACCGTCGACCGCGAGGCCGAGGACGCATCCGGGGGGTTCGGTGAGCGGATGGCGGCGCTGGCGCCCGACACGGTGGTCGACATGCTCTGTTTCACGGCTCAGTCCGCGCAGCAGCTTGTCGACGCGCTGCGGCCGACGCGGCCCTTGCTCGTGCACTGCGGCTCGATCTGGGTTCACGGCCCGGTCGCCAGGGTGCCGGTCACCGAGGACGAACCACGCACCGCCTACGGCGAGTACGGCACGGGCAAGGCGGCGATCGAGGCGCTGCTGCACCGCGAAACCGTCGCCGGAGGGGTGCCGAGCGTGGTGTTGCATCCTGGGCACATCAGCGGTCCGTGGCCGTCGATCACCCCGGCGGGCAACCTGGATCTCGATGTCTGGCGGCGGCTGGCCACCGGCGAGCCGCTCGCGCTGCCCGACCAGGGGCTCGGGGTCCTGCACCACGTACACGCCGATGATGTCGCGCAGGCCTTCGAGCGCGCGCTGACTCGACCGGGCGCGATCGGAGCGAGCTTTCACGTGGTCTCCGAGCAGGCCATGACGCTGCGTGGACTGGCCGCCGGCGTGGCGGGATGGTTCGGGCGCGAAGCCGTGGTCGAGTTCGTCGAGTGGGCGGAGTTCGAGCGGCGGGTCGGGGCCGCTCACGCCGAGGCGACACGCGAGCATGTCGGGCGCAGCATCGCCGCCAGCATCGCTCGCGCCCGCGAGGTCCTCGGGTACCGACCCCGCTACACCTCACTCGACGCCCTGCACGAGTCGCTTCGCTGGCTCGCGGCGAACGGTCAGGTCGACGTGGGCGATCATGACTTCTGATCTCGGCGCTCAGCGCTCGGGCGGACCGTTCGACCCGGCCTCGTGCCGAGCTCCGCGACGTACTTCCCGAGCGAGGCCAACCGGCCGCGTCCCTGAACGTACTTCCTCGGAGCGATCAGCGTTTGGGAGGTGTACACGACCGCTCCTACCGGGCGGTCAGCGTGATGGTCGTCTTGGACTTGCGGCCGTCGCGCTCGTAGCCGATCTCGACTCGGTCACCAGCGCGTTTGGTGAGCGTCAGGGCCATGAGCTGATCGGTGCTGACCGCGGAACTGCCTTCGATCGACTTGATGACGTCTCCGGTTTGGAGCCCCGCGCTCGCGGCCGGGCCCCCGGGAGTGATTGCCGCCACCCATAGGCCCTCGCCCTGTCCGCCGGTGAGCGCCTGCGCTTGGATCCCAAGGAACGCGTGTGACACGTTGCCGGTGTCGATGATCTCGTCGGCCACCTTCGTGGCCAGGTTGACCGGGATCGCGAACCCGAGCCCAATGCTTCCTCCGCCGGACTCCCCCGACGGCGAGGGGATCGCCGCGCCGGCGGTGGGCACCCCGACCAGCGCCCCGGAGCAGTTGACCAGCGCGCCACCGCTGTTGCCGGGGTTGATCGCGGCATCGGTCTGCACGGCATCGATCAGCAGCGCCGACTGTGAGCCCTCGCCCGGGACGTGCACGGTCCGGCCGAGGGCGCTTACGATCCCGCTGGTGACGGTGCTCGACAGTCCGAGGGGCGCCCCGAGGGCTACGACCGGCTGCCCGATGCGCAGCTCGGACGAGTCCCCGATCGGGATCGTCCGCAGGTCCGACACACCGTGGACCTGGATCACGGCCAGGTCGGTGAGTGGGTCGCGCCCGACGATCGACGCCTGCGCGGTGTTTCCGCTGTCGAAGACGACCGACAACTGACCGCCGGCCGCCGCCGGTGAGATCACGTGGTTGTTGGTCAGGATGTAGCCGTTTGAGCGGATGACCTCACCCGAGCCGACCCCGCCTGCTGCGCCGGTGCTCCCGTGCGCCTCGATCGTCACCACCGAGGTCAGCTCTTGCTCGGCAACCGAGGTGACATCGCATGACGATGCGCTGCTCGCCGAGCCACCGGTCGCGGTCGTGGTCGTCGACGCGCTCGAGTTGCCGTTCAACGCGTTGGCGATGATCGCCCCGGCAACGGCCGCCGCGACCAGGATCACCGCGAGGGACGCCCATTGGAGGGGCCGGGTGACACCGTCAGCACGGGAGAACATCGGGGCTACCCTCGCGGACGTCCGGGCCCGACCAGCATCACGGGCCGCTCGTGGAGCCCGAGAACCTCGCGCGCGACGGAGCCCAGCAGCAACGTCCCAACCGGAGAGCGCCGGCGCTGGCCCATCACGATCAGCACCGCGTCGTGTTCCTCGGCAAGCGCGGCGATGATGTCTGACGTCCGGCGCTCGGCGACCATGCTGAGTCCTGTAGCGTCCAGCCCGGACTCGCGCGCGGCGCGGATCCCCCGCTCGAGCAGAGACTCCGCATCGATGACGCTCATGATCGGAGCGTCAGGCCCGCCGAACCCGGCGAGCGGCCCCCGCGCCGCCTCTGTGGGAACGTAGGCGAAGAACACGATGGCGGGATGTCCTTTAGGAAGGATGCCGCCCGCGTGGTGGATCGCGCGCTCCGCCGCGTCCGAATCGTCCCAGCACAGGAGCGCCGGCCCGTCGCCGGAAGCCGTTGCGTCCACTGGCTACTCAGCTCGTGGGTGCGCCCGCCGCAGCGCCCTGGAGGACTTCGCGCAGCCGCTCTTCGGAGTCGTCGTCGAGCGAGGTCTGTAGTACCTCGCCGCCATACTGGCTGATCTCGGGCAGGACCTTGTCCGGCGTGACCTTGCGTACGAGCACGATCAGGGCCGCGCCGCCGTTGGGGAGCTTCTTTCCGAGCTCCCGCATGAAGTCGTCGTTCACCCCGGCGTCCACCATGGAGCCTGACGCTCCTCCGGCCGCGGCGCCGATCGCCATCCCGAGCAGCGGGGCCAGGAACAGGAAGCCGATCAGGCCGCCCCACAGTGCGCCGCCCATCGCCCCTCGGGCTGCCGGGCTGTGCACCTGATGGAGCTTTACTTTCCCGTTCTCGTCGCGGTCGACGACAACCGCGTCCTCGAGTTCGATCACACGCTCGGTGGTCAATCGTAGAAGCCTGTCGCGGACCTCCTCGGCGGTGTTCTTGTCCGGATACGCGACGGCAATCAGATCACTCACGACACCCTCCTGACTGTTTACTCAGAGGTGGACCGGTTCTGGCAGCGTCTTCCTCGCGACCGCGACTGTAGGTGACCCCAAGTCAGGCTCCGGCTGATATGGATGTCCGCACCCCGAACATCGTCGTACCCACCACCGCTTCGGTCGTCACCCATTTGCGGGGGGCGGCCACTAGTAGCGCAGCAACGCCGCCATGCCACCGAGCTCGCGGTGCGTGGCTGAGCCATCCGCGGCCAGCGCCGTGACCTGTGCGCCGGTGCCGATCGCCGCTTCGACCGCGCGCTCGCCCAGGATGTCGGCCGGGCCGCCGATCGTCGGCGGGGTCGTTGCGGCCACCGGGGAGAAGTCGTGGTCGGGGTCGATGAGCAGGTGATCGACCCGGCCTTCAGCGAGCGCCCCCAGCGTCTCCTCTGCTCCGACCGTCGCGGTGCCCCCGCTTCTCGCCCGGTCATGGGCAAGTAGGGCCAGCGCCTGCGCCCTTCGACGCCATGCATCCTCGATCAGCGGCTCAACCGCGTCCGCGATCACCGTGGGCTCCTCGCCCACGAGGTTGAGGTCAGCCTCGGCAATCACGCGCTCGCGCATCTTCGGCGGCAGCACCTCGCGGAAGCGCGTGGCCACCTGCGCCTCAGCGGCCAGCACGATGCGCTCCCAGCCGAGCGCCTCGGTGCGCATCGCGGTCTCGGTCGCGGCGGTCGCGAACAGGCGGTCCCGGTGCGCTTCCACGCGGGCCCGGTAGCGCTCCTCGTGCGAGGTGCCCAGGACTCCGCGCTCGGGGCTTCCGCCGGCCGTTCCCCCAAACGGCCGCCAGTCCCCGAGGGTCAGCTCGAAGCTCGAATTCTCCGGCTCGCTCGCCTCGGCCTGCTCGATCTGCACGACGCGAATGAGATCGCCACCGACCAGGATCACTCCGGTTGGGGCGCCGCGATCCGCAATGTCGACCAGCGGAGAGACGAATGGCTTGGTGTCCGCCACGACCCGGCCCCGGCGCAGGGGAAGCTGGAGGCTGAAGCGCTCGGAGGCCCCGTCGGCGCCGAGGATCCAGGTCACGCTTCGGGCCCGTTCGGTCGGGGTGAGATCGCGCATTCCCTGTTCTATGCGCTTGCGCAGGGTTCGAAAGGCCAGACGATTCTCCCGGTCGTCCCCTGCCTCCAGCCGCTCGGAGATCGCACGCAGGCCGTTGCGCAGCTCGATCAGCCACGCCGGAGTGCCGCCGGTGTTGGCCGGATCCCGCGGATCGGTGCGTGCGTGGATGCTGACGACCAGCCGCCTTGGCTCGGCCGTCGCCAGCTCTCGCAGAACCTGCCGGGTGAGCATCGTCAACTCACCAGAATCCGACCTTCGACGGTCGTTCCGCGCCCGGGAGCAGAAGACACCTCGACCTGGCCGCCGACCGCATCGATTCGATCCCGCAGGTTGGTCAGGCCGTAGCCCGGGCTGACCCCCTCCGGGTCGAACCCAGCTCCGTCGTCGCGGACACTGAACCGGAGCGCCCCGTCGGTCAGCCTGACGTGGATCGAGACACTGGCTCCCGGACCGGCGTGCTTGGTGGCGTTCTGCAGCGCCTCCAGGCAGCAGAAGTACGCCGCGCTCTCGATCGCCCGTGGCGCGCGAGCCATCCCTTGCCCGTCGACCGTGACCGGGATCGCCGAGTGGCGGGCGACCGACATCGGCGCGGCGTACAGCCCGTCGCTGGCCAGCAGCGGCGGATATAGCCCGTGCGCCAGCTCGCGCAGCTGCTCGACCGCGACGTGGAGCTCGGCGTGGAGCACGTCCAGTCGCTTGCGGGCAGCGCCCGGATCGCTATCCAGAAGCTCTCGCAGCAGCCCGAGCTCCAACCGAATGGCCATCAGTCGCTGCTGTGCGCCGTCGTGCAGGTCACGCTCCACACGCCGGCGTTCGGCGTCTCCGGCCGCGGCGACGCGCCGCTGGGCAGCGCGCAGGTCGCTAAGCAGCGCCCGCAGCTCGCCCTCGTGGCGCTCGCGCTTGATGGTGTCCTCGGCCGTGAGCAGCACGCCGCCCACCTGGTCGTCGTCGTCCAGGAGAGGGCTGTAGGAGTACGTGACATACGAGACGTCGGGACGTCCTTGCTGGTCGAAGGTGAGGGGCTGATCCTCGAGCACGATGCCGGCGCCCGACTCGATCACCGCCTCCAACTGCGGTCCCACGACCGGCCAGGATTCCCGCAGCAGCTCTCGGACGGGGAGGCCGAGCGCGTCAGGATGCAAGTCGCCGAGCACGTCGCGCTCGGCGTCGTTGTAGATGCAGTTGAGCTCGGGTCCCCAGTAGATCGCCATCTGCAACGGCGAGCGCAGGCAGATGGCCACAGCCGACTTCAGGCTCTGGGGCCACGCGTCGATCGGACCGAGCGGCGTCTGCGACCAGTCGAACGCCCGCATGAGCTTGGCCATCTCGGATGAGCCGAGCCAGGCTGCCCGTTTTCCGAAGGGCGCGTAAGTGCGGCTGCGGGTGCGCACCACCATTCCGGACGTCTTTTGCCAGGAAATACGCGGGTTGGGACTGTAGACCCGATCCCGCTTTCCGATGCTACCCCACGGCGTATCCGGTCGAAAACCGGATACACGGATCGGCGGGCTACACACTCGGCGTGGCCGCGCCGACGCCACGATCAGCCAGATACAGGAGAGCCGCTTTGACACGCCGGCTGACATGGTCAGGGTCGCCCACGAGATCCCCGTGGATCGACCTCCAATCCGAATGCGCGCTCGGGGTGTCGGCACCCGTATCGAGGCGCGCCCGTCCGAGGCGACCTACGCTGGCTGTTCCCGCCTTCCCGGGTGAGAACAGTCAGCCGGGGCGCGACACTACGACGTCCTGGCCCTGCGCGTGCGCACTGTCTTCTTGGCCGCGGCTTGCCGCTTCTGCGCGCTCTGGATGCGGGCGGCGCCGGCCTTCTTGGCGCTCGTCTGCCGCTGCTGGCCACTGCGAATGCCACCCGTGCCGGTCTTCTTGGGCGCAGCCCCGTTGTCGGACACCAGCGCCTTGACTTCGTCGAACACGCGCTCGACGAAGGTCGTCTGCTTCTTGTGCCTCGTCTGCTTCTTGCGTCGCCCGCCAGTCGTCTGCGATGCCCGCACGCGCAGGCTCTGCCTTGATTTCGCCATTGTCCTTCCTCCCTTCTTTGTGGCTCGGTTACCCGTCCGACGCGGATCTATGTCGCTCGACATTGCTACGGATAACGGGCAATTGCACACCCGCCCGGCGGTCGGCGTCCGATGATCTGACCGAGCTCGCGCCGCATATCTGTGGCGCGCCCATCTCGACGGTCACACTGGTACGCGATCGAGCGCGATGGCCTGTTCGTTGTCAGTGATGCCTCGCCGGACGAACGTTTCGCCACTAATCCGCTGGTCACCTGTCGAGCATGATCATGAACAGCGCGAAGCACATCGCGCCCGGCATCCACCAGCGGCTGTGTCTTCGGTGATCAAGCGCCCTCGCTGGGCCAGGATGCGTTGTGTCATGTGTGCTCTTCTTGCCGACGAAGAACTCTCATCCCTAGTGGGACCGCGGGAGGCGTGGATGTGACATTGACTTCCACGCCCATGGCGCCGTTACGTTTCTGTAACCCGCGATCGAGGATCCTGGCACGACGTCGAACGGGTCGATGTCGCGGTCAACGGCCCCGAGAGCCTCATGCGGACACGTTCGAGGCGTTACCTCACCGTCACATGCGCGGCGACCTGGTGCGCCATGACGATCGGCGCGTGCGGCTCCTCGAACGACATTCCAGCAGGCCCAGAAGATCTGCCAGCCAGGCGGCCGCTGAGCCCTCGTCCGGCGCAGCGGAGGACTTGCATTGCTAGTAGCAAAGTGATATCACTGCGCTATTAGCACTCGCGGAGAACAGACTTCGAAGGCTCGCATCACGCTCGCGTTGCTGGCGCTTGGCGCGACTGTGCTGCTGGTGGCCGCCTGTGGCGGGAGCAAGACCGAGACCCGGGCTGCGGTGGCGAGCCCCGCCTGTCAGACGGTCGGCACGAACCCGGCTGCCCCGGCGACCGGGACCGCCGCCTCGTGGCTGGATCCGAACGGCGATGAGGCGAACACCCGGGACGCGACCGGGTCGACGATCTCCGCCGCGAACGTGTCGAAGCTCGCTGAGGCCTGGACGTTCAAGCTGACCGGGAAGGCCGCGATCGGCGTGCGCCCGTACGGTTCGCTGACCGCCAACCCGATCGTCCAGAACGGCCTCGTGTATGTCCAGGACCTCGACTCGAACGTCTACGCCCTCTCCCTCGCGACCGGGAAGCTCGAGTGGGAGTATCAGTGCAATCAGCCGGAGAAGAGCGGACCCGGGCCGAACGGTGTCGCCATCGCGGACGGAACGGTGTACGGACTCACCCCGACGGCGGCGTTTGCGCTGAGCGCAGCCACCGGCCGGGTGGTCTGGGTCAAGAGCGACCTCCTGCGCGCGGGACAGGGGACCTTCGGGATGCAGCCGCAGGTCGCCGGCGGGCGGGTCTACCTGGCCAGCCAATACGGCTCGGGACCGGGCGGCGGGGTCCTGATTGCCCTGGATGCGTCGAGTGGAGACGTCCTCTGGAAGTTCAATACGGTCGTCGGCCCCGAGCCGGGCGTGCAGGCGCTGGGTCTCGGCGCAGGCGGAGCGTGGGAGACGCCGCTGGTCAGCGCCGACGGTTCGGTGACCTACGGGATCGGTAATCCCTATCAGTCCGCCGCACAAGCCATCGCGCATCCGGCGGTGGAGCTCTACAACGACAGCGACGTGAACCTCGACGCCGCGACCGGCAAGCTCCACTGGTACTACCAGGGCGTTCCCGACGACTTCAAGGATTACGACATGCAGACCTCGCCGATCTCGGCGCGCGCCGGCGGCGTGTCGGTTGTGATCGGCAGCGGCAAGATGGGCTACGTGTACGAGATGAACGCCGATACCGGCAAGCTGATCTGGAAGGCTCCGGTGGGCGCGCACAACGGCCACGACAACGACTCGCTGGACGCGCTCGAGCACCGCAGCACGCTCAAGGCACCGTTCACGATCCTCCCCGGAACGCTCGGCGGCGTCCTGGCCAACCTGGCCGTCGCGGGCAACACGATCTACGTGGCAACGCTCGACCTGCCGCTGACCTACACGAACCTGAACATCCCGAGCCCGACCAAGGGGGGAGGCTCCGAGTCCGGTGAGGTTGAGGCGCTCAGCCTCGCGACCGGCAAGGTGCAGTGGGACAGGAAGCTGGCGCAGCTGCCGCTCGGCGCGGTCACGGTTTCCCACGACCTCGTTTTCACAACGCTCTACAACGGTGCGCTGATCGCGATGAACCGCCGCACGGGCGCGGTCGTCTTCCGGCGGCAGCTGCCGACGTCGGCCAACTCCCCGATCGCGATCGTCGGCAACACCGTGATCGTTCCGGCGGGCGGTCCCGTCACCACCGCCGGCAGCGGGAGCCCGCAGGTCGTGGCCTACGCGCTGCGGTAGGCGCGCAGGTCCAGGCGCCAGTCGTTGCAGGTCATCAAGTGCCCCTTGGGGAACTCGAACTCGCGCGGCCCGAGCAGCTCGAAGCGGAGCTTGCGGCAGATCGCGTTCGAAGGCGCGTTCTCGACATTCGGGAAGGCATGCATGAGGCTATGGGCGTCGTCACGCCTGGCGAGCTCGATGGCCTGCGCGGTCGCCGCCACGGCGATCCCGCGGCCCTGGCACTCCGGCACGACCATCCAGCCGATCTCGTAGACCTGCTCGCCGCGCCACTCCTTGGTCCAGAAGCCGACCGATCCGACGCCGGCGCCGCTCGCCACATTGACGATCTTGAACATGCGATCGCCGCCTTCGAGGCTCTCGTAGCGCGCCTGACGCTCGCGCAGCTTTTCCGGGCTCTCCGGGCCGCCGAGGTGCTCGGTCATGACCGGGTCGCCCATCAGCCGCTCGAGCAGGGGCAGGTCGCCCTCGCCCCAGGGCTCGAGGGTCACCGTCGCGCCCGTGCCGCGGGAGTCACTACTCGGCGTCATCCGGCGCCAGGTCCAGGTGCACGATCCCGACGTCCACCACCCGCTGCCGATCCCGGCGCCACAGCACGATCAGATAGACGATCCCGACCACCGTGAACCCGGCGATCCCGTACGCCATGTACGAAATGGGCGGCGTCAGCGGAGAGATGAACGAGAACAGGTGGATCCCGGTCGCCGTGAGCCAGGCCGGGATGAAGGCGAGGATGCCCAGGACCGGGATCAGACCATGGCGCACCGGGTTGAACCGACCCTCGCGCAGGAAGAAGCCGATGCAGGCGGCGTTCACGACGATGTACACGCTGATGAGCAGGATCACCAGGCCCGCGCCGACCATGGCGAAGGCCGTCTCGGGGCCGTATGCGAGCCCGAGCCCGAGCATGACGCCCAGGGTGAGGGCCAGCGTGACGGCGAGCGCGACGAGGGGTGAGCGATGGCGCGCGCTCAGCATCGAGAAGAACGCGGGGAACGCCTGCACTCGGCCCATCGCGTAGGCGGTACGGCTGGCCACGTTGACGCCGGCATTGGCGTTGGCGACCGTCGAGTTGACGATGGCCAGGAACACGAAGAACCAGAACGCGCCGAACAGCGATCTGGCAAGTCCTTCCCAGGAGGGCGCGCCGCTGGTCATGAATCCGGCGAACTTGGCGGGACCGAAAGCCACGGTCACGGCATAGGTGGTGAACACGTACAGGACGCCGATCCCCAGCGTGGCGAGCAGAACCGCCCGGCGGACGGTCCTGCGCGGATCCCGGGCTTCCTCCGCCAACGGTGCCGCTCCCTCGAAGCCCCCGAACGCGAGGATCGTGTACACCGATCCGGCGATCACGCCGGTCAAGCCGGAGAAGCTCTTGGGCGTGTAATGAGCCGTGAAGACCCGACCGGTATTGGCGCTTCCGGCATGGATGACGAACAGCACGCCGAGCACGGCGAACACCAGGATCTCGAACCCACCGAGCACTGTGCCCAGGGCGGCCGAGACCCGGATGCCGAAGTACCCCGCTGCGCCGACGACGGCCGTGCCGAGGATCGCCCACGGCCACCACAATCCAGCCGCGACGCTCAGCTCGGAGTGCAGCGTCGCGGCGACCGTGAAACCGAGCTGGAGCAGCACCAGGGGTGGGATCAGCGCGCCCTCCAGCGCATAGGCCCAGGCGACGAGGAAGCCGAGCGAAGGATGCAGGCCCCGGGCGGCGTACGTGGCCAGCGAGCCGGCGGCGGGCAGCTCGCGCGCGAGCTCGCCCACACAAAACGCGCAGAACAGGCAGGCGATCAGCGCGAAGATCACCGAGAGTGGAAGCGAGCCGCCGGCGAAGGCCGCACCGGCCGGGATCGACGCCGCAATCGCCGCGCCCGGAGCCATGTCGGTGATGCTCTGAAAGAGCACCTCGCGCAGGCCGATGGCATCCCGGCGCAGACCAGGCGGCACGGCGGTCCTGACGGGCTCGGTGGTGGCCATGTGCTCGTTGCTCTGATCTCGGTGGCAGGGGAATCCTTACCAGCAGCCCCACCCGTTGTGCAACTGTCGGCGCCGCGCTTCGTCCCAAGCGAGAGGTCAGCGTTCGACGATCGATCGGGTCAGCGCGATGATCGTGACGAACGTGCGGTACAAGCGCAGCGGATCGTCGTCGGTGGCCGTCACCGCACGAGTGCCGGCACGCTCGACGCCGCGTATCCAAGTCGCCATCTCGGCCATGTCGGCCGTCTGGAAGGTCACCTCCAGGGTGGCCGGCAAGGTGATCGCCGGCGGTGGCGCGGTCGCGGTGCGGGCCACCGCGCGGGAGGCGCCGGTGCGGATCAGCTCACGGGCACGCTCCGGATGCACGCTCTCGGCCGCAAACCGAGTGATCGAGCGCTTGACGATCACCGCCTCGATGTCGGGCATGAACGGCCGCGCCTCCTCGGCCGTGGCGTCGTCGCCGGTGATCAGCACCACCGGTACCCGGTGGTGCAGTGCGACCAGCGCGTTCAGTGCGCTTTCTCCGACCGCGACGCCGTTCAGCCGCACCTCCCAGACGGCCGCCGGGTTGTAGGTGTGGGAGAGGATCGCGTGCTCGGCTCCGATCGAGCCGTGGTAGCCGACCATGAACACGGCGTCGAACGTCGCGTCGAGGCCTTCCATCATGTACAGGGGCTTGTGCCGGCCCGACAGGTAGGACGCCTGACGGTGCAGATCGCCCGGCCGGAGGTTGTACATGGTGCGGTGGGCGTCGTTGACCAGGAAGTCGCCGGCTCCGCCCTCCAGGGCGCCGTCGATCGCCGCATTGATCTCGTCGGTGAGCAGCCGTCGGCCGAGTTCGTACTCGGCGCCCGGACCGCGCACCTGCTCCCAGTCGACGATTCCCGCCGTGCCCTCGATGTCGCACGAGATGAAGATCTTCATGGCACTCGGCGCCCATCATCCCAGCCACGGCGTCAGTCGAGGACCCAGAGGTCGATCTCCGCCAGGCGCCGCGCGTCGGAGAGACCGTTGATCTCGACGATCCTGCCATCGGTCACGGTGAAGCCCAGGATGGCGAACGGGCGACGGGCTCGGCATCGTGAACTGGGCCTGACCTGGAGCCCGCTCGCCATGATCCGTTCACACAGCGAGCTGCGCGTCGCCGGCTACTTCGTGCCCGCCACCGAGGCGAGCCCCACCTCGATGCCGGACCCTCTCGCCGCTGGCCAAGCCGTCTACGCTGCCGGTAGCGTGAACGTACCGGCCACGGGATCCCTACGAGGTGACGCATGCCCGCGATGAAGTGGTGGGGTTGGGGCGCGGAGGGCGTCGAGTTCTCGCACGTGGACAAGCCGGCGCTGGGGCCGTTCATCAAGGACAAGATCGGCGTCGACGTGCGAGCGATGGGCGCTCCGCCGGTGCCCTTCAACGAGCTGCCGGTCATGGAGTCGATGCTTCCGGGCGACCTGCGCGCCGACCTCGAGGAGGCCGTCGGTGAGCGCTTCGTCTCGACCGACCCGCTCGATCGGGTCGTCCACGGTCGCGGCAAATCACTGCGCGACCTGATCCGCCAGCGCAGCGGCGATCTCCCTCGCCTGCCCGACGTGGTCGTGCGGCCTGGAGGCGAGGAGGACGTGACCGCCATCATGCAGGCGGCGATACGGGCCGACGCGGTGTTGATCCCGTTCGGCGGTGGCTCCTCGATTTCGGGCTCGTTGCAGGCTCCCGACGACGAGTCGCGGCCGGTCATTTCGGTCGATCTGGAGCGGCTCGACCGCGTGCTCGAGATCGACGGCGAGTCGCGCTTGGCGCGAGTGCAGAGTGGGGTGTTCGGTCCGCACCTCGAGCAACAGCTGAGCGCCGTCGACTACACGTTCGGGCACTTCCCGGACTCGTTCCCGCACTCGACGCTCGGCGGTTGGATCGCCACGCGCTCATCTGGCATGCAGTCCGACCGCTATGGCGACATCGCGGACATGGTCAAGGGGCTGCGCATGGTGACGCCCGTCGGGACCCTGGCGATCCGGCCGGTCCCGGCGGCCTCGAACGGCCCCAGCCTGTCCCAGATGGTGCTGGGCAGCGAAGGCCGGCTGGGGATCATCACCGAGGCCACAGTGCACGTCCGGCGCATCCCGGAGCAGCGCACGATCCTCGGCTACCTGTTCCCGACCTTCGCCGACGGGGTGGCCGCCATGCACGAGCTCGCCGCCGGCGAATACTCGGCGTCGGTGACCCGGGTCTCGGACGCCCACGAAACGCAGTTCTCGTTCGCCATGCGCGTGAACCCCACACCGCTCGACAAGCTGCAGTCGGCCGCGCTCAAGATCTACGTGAGCCGGCGGCTGGGCTTCGATCCCGAGCAGATGTGCTTGTCGTTCATCGGCTTCGAGGGCAGCAAGCGACACGTCGCTGCGGAGCGGCGCGCGGTCGGCCGGCTTGTCAGGCGCCACCGCGGCCTGTGCGTGGGCGCCGGTCCGGGCGTCCTCTACGACCAGAAGAAGTTCGACATCCCCTACATCCGCGACTTCCTCCTGGACCGCGGAGCGCCCGGCGACGTGTCGGAGACCGCGACCACCTGGAGCAAGCTGATGCCACTGTATGACGCGGTGATGGCGGCGGCCAACGGCGCGTTCGACGAGTGCGGCGTCCAGGGCTACGCGATGTGCCACCTGTCGCACAGCTATCACTCCGGGGCCTGCCTGTACTTCACGTTCGCCTTCAAGGGCACGACCCCGGACGCGATGCTCGGCGAATACGACGTAGTGAAGTCGGCCATCCAGCAGGCGTTCGTCGACAACGGCGCCACGCTCTCGCATCATCACGCGGTCGGCACCGAGCATGCCCAATGGCTGCTCGAGGACGTCTCGGCGCCCGGGGTCGCGATGCTCGACGCGCTGTTCGAGGGCTTTGACCCGGGCCGGCACCTGAACCCCGGCAAGATCGTCACCCGCGAGGGGCTGCGGGCCGGCCCTCCGGTCGGCCACTAGCCCGGCTCGGGACCCCCGGCTACACCGGGATCGGCATCGGCTGCTCTTCGCCGCTCAGCACAGGCTTGCGCTTGGGCAGTGCGAGCGAACCCACGAACGCCACGGCGAGCAGTCCGAGCGCCCACCAGAACGTCTGGCCGAAGGCAGCGGCCATCGGCGGCGCGATGTGGGCGCGGGCACTTGCGGACAGCGTGGCGCTCGCGCCGATCGTGCTGTGAGCGCCGCCGCCGAGCTTGCTGGAGATCGCCGAGGCGAGCAGCACCGACAGAACCGCGGTGCCGATCGACGCGCCGGTCTGCTGCAGGATGTTCAGCGTGGTGCTGGCGCGGGCGACCGCGGGGCCGCGGATCGACTGCATCGCGCCGGTGAACACCGGCATCATCGTGAAGCCCATGCCGATTCCGAACAGGAACAGGTCGAGGCTGAGCCACACGTAGGAGGTGTTGGCGCCGACCTGGGTGAGTCCGAGCACCGACAGGATCACCCCGAGCAGTCCGAACGGCACGATCCGTCCGGGGCCGGTACGGTCGGCGAGCTGACCGGCGATCGGCATCGCGATCATCGCTCCAAGACCCTGCGGCGCCAGCAGCACGCCGCTCATCAGAGCCGACTCCCCGCGGACCGCCTGGTAGTACAGCGGCAGGAGCAGGAACGAGCCGAACACCGAGATGGCCATGAGGACCAGGGTCATCGACGAGGTGGCGAACGTGCGGTTCTTGAACAGGCGCAGGTCGATCAACGGATCCCTGGCGCGCAGCGCGTGCCAGACGAAGGTGCCGATCAGAGCGACCCCGGCGAGCAGCGGGATGAGCACCTTTCCGGATCCGAATCCGCCGGCCGAGTTGCTCTCGGCCAGTCCGTAGATCATCAGCGCGAGGCCGGGGGAGAGCAGCAGCAGATCCACGAAGTCGAGGCGCTGCTCGTGCGCGGCGACGTCGCGCGGCAGCACGCGGAGCGAGCAGATCAGGGCGATGATCCCGATCGGGACGTTGATGAAGAAGATCCATCGCCAGGACACATCGGCGACGAGCCAGCCGCCCAGAATCGGCCCCAGAATCGGCCCGAGCAGCATCGGGACGCCGATGATGCTCATGACCCGTCCGATCCGGTTCGCTCCGGCCGCGCGGGTCAGGATGGTCATGCCGGCCGGCATGATCATGCCGCCGCCGAGTCCCTGGAGGACCCGGAAGACGATGATCGAGGTCGAGGACCAGGCCAGCCCGGACAGCGAGGAGCCGATCACGAACAGCCCGATCGACGTCATGTAGAGGCGCTTGGTCCCGAATCGGTCCGCGATCCAGCCGCTGAGCGGGATCACCGCGGCGAGCGCCAGCGTGTACCCGGTCGCCACCCACTGGATCGTCGGGAGCGTCGTGTGGAACTTCCCGGCAAGCGTGTTGATGGCGACGTTGACGACCGTTGTGTCGAGGATCGACATCGTCGCCCCGAGGACGACCACCCCGGCGACCACGAGCAGTGCACGATCGATCGGCTCGCGTTCGGGCGCGGCGCTGGCGGACTCTTCAGGGGTGGGCCTGGGTTCTGGGGCGGAAGTGGTTTCGGCGCGGTTGGAGACGGCCATGGCGCCTAACTTAGCAAAGCGGACTCGCCGGTCCGGTCTGAGCGGGTCAGCGCGCGGCGGGCGTTCGCGGTCGCCGTCCGGCCCGCCCCCGCCCGCGTACGTGATCCCAGAACGAGCGCTCGAACTCGTCCCAATCAATCGGCGGGACGTCCGGGTCGTCCTCGCCACCGCCGCCACCGCCGTCGTCGCGGCGGAGCCACACGGCCAGGCCGGCCAGCGGCGTGCCGACCCAGAACATCGCGGTCCCGAGGGGGTCGGGCATGAGCGCCACGCCCAGGCACATCATTGCCACGCCGGCCCATCCCAAGGACAGGCAGCCGGTTTGGTGGACGGCGACGTGCCGGAGCAGCCGGCGATCGTGTGAGATCACAGCGATCACCACGAATGGCGAGCCGAGCCATAGCCATCCCACCAGGGCCACGGCGAAGACATCCCCGTGAGCCCTTTCGGTGAAACCTCGAATGCCGGCCGCGCACCCTGCCGCCAGGCGTGTGGGCGCGTCGGATCGGGTAGGCCAGAGCCTCGACGGCAACACTGGAGGAGAGAGATGACCGCTCCGATCGAGGACGTCAGCAGTCTGCCCGGGAAGAAGATTTCCGACCAGACCGAGAACCCAATCGGCGAGGTCAAGCAGATCTACGCCACCGACGGCTACCCGATGTGGGCCGCGGTCGAGATGTCCTCAGGCATCGCGGAAAAGCGGATCGTGTTCATCCCCCTGGCCCGGATCAAGGACGAGGACGGCGAGCTGCGAGTGCCCTACAGCGCGCAGCGGATCGGCGATGCGCCGGAGATCGACGACAGCGACGGTATCTCCGCCGAGTGCGACCGCCAGCTGCGCGACTACTACGGGATCGACACCGGCGACCAGGAGCTGCGCGCCGACAACAAGTCCTATGCAACGCTCGTACCCGAGGAGGGCGGCGAGGCGAAACTGGTCGAGAACGTCGACGAGCTCGAGACGCCTGACGCCGACACGCGCACCGACGAGACCCAGGAGCGGCTGCACGATCCGGGCAGCTCCGAGATGCGCCACGTGACCGCCGAGGACGTGGCCCACGACAACCAGGGCGACTCGGACGAGAGCGACAACGCGGAGGAGCGCAAAGACGCGGACGCGGGTGACGACGCGGACGAGCGCAAAGACAGACGCGACGACGCCGACGAGAGCAAAGCCACGGACGGGGACGAACAGTCGGACGAGGGCGAGTCCGACGAGGACTGACCGGCGCGTCCGCCCCTACCGCGGCGAGGTCGCGGGGGGCGGGTGGTCACCCTCTCTCGTTGCGCGCCACGAAACCTGCATAAGCGCGCATCCGGCCCTCCCTCGCCTGAGCGTGCGAGCAAAGACACGGGGGGCAGTTCCTCGCCCGGCGCCGGCGAGCCGCGGCAGATGCGCGCTTATGTACGCCCAGCGGGCGGCGGCGCTCGGCGGGGTGCATAACCGTCACGCAACCGATTTCCGTTCGACTTGACGCGCTGTGCATGTCCCAGATGCGTAGCGCGTCACGCCCCACGGGCGAGCCCCGGCGTGACGGGTTACGCAGGTCCGGTCCGGGGACGCCGGCCGAGGCGGTCTCGTGCGTCTTGCACCCGCCGCGCCTGAAGGCCCCCGGGGGCGTGGGCCAGCCGCCTCAGCGGACCGGATGACAGAACGTGTCGAGCAGCGAGCAGTGGACGACGATGCCGATGATCCAGGACGCCGGGACCGGCCCCCAGAAGCGGCTGTCGTCGGACACGCCGCGGTTATCGCCCAGCACGTAGTACTCACCGGCCGGCACCGTGACCGGCGTGGAGAAGTTGCACGCGGTCCCCGGGCCGCACGGCGCGATGTAGGGGTCGCTCTCGCGCACGCCGTTGCGCACGGCGTGGCCGTCGACGATCGCAATCGAATCGCCCGGCCCGGCCACCACCCGTTTGACGAACACCGAGTCCGTCTCCTGGCCGGCCGGGGCGTCGCACGGCTGGCTGGTGCCGCTCCCCTGGAGACCCGAGCCGCACACCGGATCGCTGGCGCGGGCCCCGGCGGGTGGGTGGAAGACCACGATGTCGCCGACCATCGGCCGTCCCGAGCTAAAGGTGGCGACCTGCTGGCCGGTCTGGAGCGTCGGCTCCATCGACCCCGACGTGACCTTGTACCGCGCGACGCCGTGGTGCAGGACCAGCCCGGCTCCGACCACGACGAGCGCGGCCACGCCGAGCAGCCGGCGGACGAGACGGCGCCGGATTGGCCTGCCGAGCGGTACGGGCACCGCCGTCGTAGCGTCCTGCTGCATCCTGGCTCGGATCGGCAGTCCGCCCGTCTGGCTTGAGCCGACGGCCAGAGCAAATCCGTGAACCAGGACACCGGTTGGGTACTGTCGAGCGAGCATGCCCGATGACGGCGTCCATCGCGTGGTGGTCATCGGCGGCGGCTTCGGCGGCCTTCAGGCGGTGCAGAAGCTCCGCCGGGCCCCGGTCGAGGTCACGCTGGTCGACCGGCGCAACTTCCACCTCTTCCAGCCGCTGAGCTACCAGGTGGCCACGGGCGCGCTGTCGCCGGGCGACATCGCCTATCCGCTGCGGGCGATCTTCAAGCGCGACGCAACGTCCGGGTGCTGATGGCCGAGGTGGCGGGCTTCGATCTCGACGCCCGCGAGGTCCAGCTTGCGCCCGGTGGTCGGCGTGCCCGCGCCGGCGACGCTCCCCTACGACACGTTGATCGTGGCCGGCGGCTCGCAGTACTCCTACTTCGGCCACGACGAGTGGAGCGAGCAACGCCGCCGAGGTCAAGTCGCTCGAGAGCGCGCTGATGGTCCGCGGCCGGATCCTGGCCGCGTTCGAGGCCGCCGAGGCCGAGCCGGATCCCGACGAGCGCGCCGCGTGGCTGACCTTCGTGGTGGTCGGCGGCGGACCGACCGGCGTCGAGATGGCCGGGCAGATCGGCGAGTTGGCCCGCGACACGCTGCGCGCGCGACTTCCGCACGATCGACACGCGCACGGGCGCATCCTGCTGATCGAGGCCGCCGATCGGCTGCTGACGAGCTTCCCGCCGTCGCTGTCGGCCAAGGCGCTGCGCTCGCTCGAGCGACTCGGCGTCACGCCGATGCTGGACTCGACGGTGGTCGGCGTCGAGGCCGGGTGCGGTGACCGATGCAGGAGCCTGCCGGTGGTCGAGCCGGAGCGGATCCCGACCCGGACGATCATCTGGGCGGCCGGGGTGACCGCCTCCGCGCTGGCCGCCACGCTCGGCGAGCTGACCGGCGCCGAGCTCGACCGGGCGGGGCGGGTCGACGGTCGAGCCGGACCTGACGCTGCCCGGCCACCCCGAGGTGTTCGCGCTCGGCGACATGGTCCGCGTGCGCCAGGCGCGACGGCACCGTGGCGACGCTGCCCGGCGTCGCGCCGGTCGCCATGCAGCAGGGCCGCTACGCGGCCAAGGTGATCAAGGCCCGGCTGAGCGGCCGAGACACCGGGCCGTTCCGCTACCGCGACAAGGGCAACCTGGCCACGATCGGCCGCGGCGCCGCGGTGGCCGACATCAAGGGGCTGCAGCTGAGCGGCTTCATCGCCTGGCTCACCTGGCTCCTCGTCCACCTGTGGTACCTGGTCGGCTTCCAGAACCGCATCGTGGTGTTCATCCGCTGGTCGTTCAGCTTCTTCACCCACGGCCGCGGCGCCCGGCTGATCACCGCGCAGGCAGCGCAGGAGCCCAGCGAGCACCGCGTCGCTTGACCCGCCGGCCGGCGGGTGCAGGCTTTGAGCTGGCCCCGCTCTCTTGCCGGACGAGGCTCCCGCCGCACGCCCGGCAGCAGGCGATGTGGCGTACCGCCTCGTAGGTCCAGTCCGCTTCGCACACCGTGCAGCGGTAGAGCAGCAGGGTTGCCGGGCTCACCGGGCAAAGCTACCTCCCGGCGTGTAACACCGAGGTAACGGCGCGATCTGGCTAGTCGATGTGGACAACGTCGTGAAGGATCACACGCGCGCCTGCCCGCCCGGGCTCAACTCCAGCTTGACCATCAAGCGGCCGACCGCGACCTCATCCACCCACACGTGCTCGTAATCGTTGAGCTGACCCAGCGCGGCGACCTGCTGCATCGCCCGTGCGAGGTGTGCGACCTCGTCAGGGCTGCCCTCAAGCCGCTCGATCCCGCGTTCAGTGGCGAACGTGACGGCCATTCCCTCGTCCGTCTCGTGCGCTTCAAGCAGTTCCAGACTCATGGATCCCCTCCAATCTACGTATGACTACAACGCGATCGGGCGGCCCGTCCTTGCGCCCCAAACAGAATAGGCTGCGAACGCGAGGGGTGCCCCCACACCAGCAAAAGGAGAGGCGATGAGCGAGACACGGGTCAAGTTCGTGCTCGATGAGTCGGACATTCCGACTCATTGGGTCAACCTGATGGCCGACATAAACGATCCGGCCCACCCCGCCCGC
>CAVXSX010000004.1:0-156853 GCA_963764545.1 uncultured Solirubrobacterales bacterium
GGCACCGTGTGCAGTTCTGGACTAATCATCGATTGAAGCCGGCTCGAGCCCCGGCGCGGACTGACTCTGCCGGGACTCCCTCAACCTCTCGTCCTGAGGCTAGCGGCCGCGACCGCGCGAGCGCGGATCCTCACCCGCCGCCGAGTAGTCCCCCGAGCACGTTCGCGTGCTCGTTCAGATCCTCGCAGGCACCCGAGTATCCGAATTCCGGCGTGACGTCACCCGCGGGTGACGATGCCCAGTTCAGATTCGCTGCGCCTGAGCTCAAGGGTCAGTGCACGGTCAGTTATCCGGTGCACCCGTATACGTTCACCGTGGTCGGACTCGGCGGCGGCCGCCGGCGACACTAGACTGCAGCCCGTGATTCGGCTGGGCCAGGTCATCGTCGGCGCGCCGCCCGGGGCCGAGGCGCTCGAGATCACCGGCCTGGCCTTCGACAACCGTGCCGTCGAGCCGGGCACGCTGTTCTTCTGCGTCCCCGGCTTCACCCGCGACGGCCACGACTTCGCGCCCGATGCGGTCGCCCGCGGCGCGGTGGCGCTGGTGGTTGAGCGGCCCCTGGGCCTCGGGGTTCCGGAAATCCGGGTGCCCAGCGTGCGGGCCGCGATGGCGCCGGCGGCCGCCGCCTTCTACGGCGACCCGACCGCGACCCTGGAGACCGTCGGGGTGACCGGGACCAACGGAAAGACCACGACCGCGTTCCTGGTGCAGCGCGCTGCTCGAGGCCGATGGACGGCAGACCGGCCTGCTGGGCACGGTCAAGAGCGTGATCGGAGGCGCCGAGCGAGCGGTCGAGCGCACCACTCCCGAGGCGATCGACCTCCAGCGCACGTTCCGCGAGATGCTCGACTCCGGCGACGTCGCCTGCGCGATGGAGGTGTCCTCGCACGCGCTCGAGCTTCACCGGGCCGACGCGATCCACTTCGCCGCGGCGATCTTCACCAACCTGACCCAGGACCACCTCGACTTCCACCCCACGATGGAGGACTACTTCCTGGCCAAGCGCCGGCTGTTCGAGCCGGGGCGGGCGGCCCACGCCGTGGTCAACCTCGACGATCCGTACGGCGCCCGGCTGGCCGACGAGTTGCCTGACGCCGTCACGTTCGCCGTCGAGCGCGACGCGACCTACCGCGCGAGCGACCTGCGCACCGACCTGCGCGGGTCGCGCTTCACCGTGCACGGACCCGACGGGGCGCTCGAGCTGAGCTCGCCGCTGCCCGGGCGCTTCAACGTCTACAACGTGCTCGGGGCGCTCGCCGCGGTCCGCGCGCTGGGCGTTTCGCTCGACACCGCGGCCGGCGCGATCGAGACCGCGGGTCACGTGCCCGGGCGCTTTCAGCCGGTCGACGCCGGCCAGGATTTCGCGGTCCTGGTCGACTACGCCCATACGCCGGACTCGCTCGAGAACGTCCTTTCAGCCGCGCGAGGCCTGGTGGCCGACGCGGGCCAGGGCGGCCGACTGCACGTCGTGTTCGGCTGCGGAGGCGACCGCGACCGGGGCAAGCGTCCGCTCATGGGCGAGATCGCCGCCCGACTGGCCGACCGGGTGATCGTCACCTCGGACAACCCCCGCTCGGAGGATCCGGAGGCGATCATCGCCGAGATCCTGGTCGGGCTCCGGCGACGAGGTCGAGCACGATGCCGATCGGCGCCGGGCCATTGGGCGTGCGATCGCCGAGGCGGGTCCCGGAGACGTGGTGGTGATCGCGGGCAAGGGCCACGAGCAGGGCCAGGAGTTCGAGGCGGGCCGGAAGATCCCGTTCGACGACGTGACGGTGGCCCGCGAGGCGCTGGAAGGCGCTCCGGCCGCGCGGCGGGCGGGCACTGAGGGACCGACCCGCCAAGTACCCTTCGTGGAACCGCATGAGGACCTGGACACCCGAGCACATCGCGCGGGCGGCCGGTGCCCGCCTGGTCTCTCCCGCGCCCACCGGTGACGGTCCCGAGCGGGTGATCATCGACTCCCGCCAGGCCGGCCCGGGGTCGCTGTTCGTCGGACTGCCGGGCGAGCACGTCGACGGCGGCCGGTTCGCCCCGCAGGCCCTGGCCGCCGGCGCCTGGGGAGTGCTGACCACCCCGGAGCACGCCGAGGCGGCTCGCTGCGCCGTGCCCGGGACGCTGCTGGCCGCCGAGGACCCACTCGCCGCGCTGCAGCGCCTGGCCACCGCCTGGCGTCGGGCCCTCGACGTCCAGGTGATCGGGGTGACCGGCTCCACCGGCAAGACCTCGACCAAGGACCTGCTGCTCGCCCTGCTCACACCGCATCGGCGGACCGTGGCCTCGCGGGGCAACTTCAACACCGAGATCGGCGTCCCGCTGGAGATCCTGTCCGCTCCGGCCGACACCGAGGTGCTGGTGCTCGAGATGGCCATGCGCGGCCCCGGCCAGATCGCCGAGCTGGCCGCCGTGGCCAAGCCGGACGTCGGGGTGATCGTCAGCATCGGACCCGTCCACCTGGAGCTCCTGGGCACGATCGAGGCGATCGCGGCCGCCAAGGCCGAGCTGATCGCGGCGCTCGAGCCGGGCTTTCAGAAACCGGGCGGTGTCGCGGTCCTCCCGGCCGGCGAGCCGCTGCTCGAGCCCCACCTGCGAGACGACCTGCGGACGATCACCTTCGGGGACGGGGGAGACGTCCGTCTGGTGCGTTCCGCGCAGACGCAGGTGGAGATCGATCTGGCCGGTCTCCCGATCACCCTCGAGGTGCCCTTCGCGCAGGCCCATCTGCGGCGCAACCTGCTCCCGGCGGCCGCGGCTGCGCTCGCGGTCGGGGTGATCCCGGAGGGCACCGTCGCGCTCGCGCTGACCGCCGGCCGCGGGCAGCACGTCGCGCTACCCGGCGGGGTGACCTTGATCGATGGCTGCTACAACGCGAACCCGATGTCGACGCGGGCCGCCCTCGAGGACCTGGTGCAGACGGCTGGACGGTCGCCCGGCACCCGGCCCGTGGCGGTGCTCGGAGACATGCTCGAGCTGGGCCCCAGCGAGCGCGAGTTCCATCTCGAACTCGGCGAGCAGGTGGCGCGCTCCGGCGTCGAGCTGCTGGTGACCGTCGGCCCGCTGGCCGCCGCGATGGCCGAGCGCTTCGGCGGCGAGGTGCGCTCGCTGCCCGATGCCGCGACCGCCGCCGAGGTGGTGCCCGAGCTCGTGCGTCCCGGCGACATGGTGCTGGTCAAGGGCTCCCTCGCGGTCGGGCTCGAGGCGGTCTGCCGCGCTCTGTCGGCCCGCCTGCGAGACGGAAGCCCGACTGTGGCGGGCGGCGCGTGATGGGCTCGGTCTCCGGACGCGTCCTGATCGCAGGCACCGCTTCGTTGCTGCTGTGCCTGTTTCTCAGCCCGCAGTTCATCGAGTTTCTGCGCCGGCGCGAGTTCGGCCAGAACATCCGCGAGGAGGGGCCGGAGGGCCACAAGACCAAGGCCGGCACGCCGACCATGGGCGGGATCATCATCATGCTCGCCTTCGCGATCCCGTTCCTGATCTTGTCCGACCCGCGACTGGGCGTCGATGGGCGTGCTGGGCGGGGCGGTGGCCTGCGCGCTGGTCGGCTTCGCCGACGACTACACCAAGATCGTCAAGCGCCGGTCACTCGGGCTGCGCGGGCGGACCAAGCTGGTGGTGACGATCGCGATCTCGCTCGGGCTGTGGTGGGTTGCCACTCAGAAGGGCGCATGTGAGCGAGACGATCAGCCTGCGCTTCATCGACGCCAACGTCGATCTCGGGCCGGCTGTACCCCGTGCTGATCTACCTGGTCGTAGCCGGCACGACCAGCGCGGTCAATCTGACCGACGGGCTCGATGGGCTGGCCGCGGGCTGCGCCGCGATTGTTCTGCTGGCCTACATCGGCATCACGTTCATCACCTTCGGCGAGTCCGATCTGGCGCTGCTGGCCGCCTGCCTGGTCGGTGCCTGTATCGGCTTCCTGTGGTTCAACAGCTTCCCCGCCAGCATCTTCATGGGCGACACCGGCTCGCTCGGGATAGGCGGTGCGATAGCCGGCCTGGCCGTGATGACCAACACCGAGGTGCTGCTGATCCTGCTCGGTGGGATCTTCGTGATCGAGGCGCTGTCGGTCCTGATCCAGGTGTTCTCGTTCCAGATGTTCCGCAAGCGGGTGTTCCTGATGGCTCCGATCCACCACCACTTCGAACTGCAGGCCTGGTCGGAGACCAAGATCATCCTGCGCTTCTGGATCGTCGCCGCGGCCTGCGCGGCGATCGCGTTCACGGTGTATCGCCTGAGCATTCGTGGCTAAGAGCCGCCCGCCGCTCCCGCCGGGGCCGTATCTGGTCGTGGGGCTGGCCCGCTCGGGGGTATCCGCGGCGCTGGCTCTGCGGGCACGCGGCGCCGAGGTGATCGGCTGCGACTCGGGCTCGGCCGAGCATCCGGGCCTGGCCGAGGCGGCGAGAAGGCTTCGCGCCGCCGGCGTCGAAGTACGGCTGGATGCGTCAGGCGTCGATCTTGCCGCCCGCGCCAGGACGCTCATCAAGAGCCCCGGCGTACCCCAACAAGCTCCCGCGATCCGAGCGGCGCGCGAGCGTGGCCTCACCGTGCTCGGCGAGCTCGAGCTCGCCTGGCGCCTGGTCGGCAACGAGTTCGTGGCGGTGACCGGGACCAATGGCAAGACGACGACAGCCGAGTGGATCGGCCACGTGCACCGGGAGGCGGGTCTGAGCGTGACGGTGGCGGGCAACGTGGGCACCGCCGCCTCGTCGCTCGCGCTCGGCGCGGGCCTTCCCGCCGACACCACGGTGGTGTGCGAGGCGTCCTCGTTTCAGCTCGAGGACAGCGAGGCCTTCTCACCCGAGGCGGCGGTGCTGCTCAACCTCTCGCCCGACCATCTCGACCGTCACGGCACCTACGAGGACTATGTGGCGGCCAAGCTGCGGATCTTTGCCAATCAGGGCAACTACGACCTGGCGGTGGCACCGGCCGATCTCGGCATCGGAGATTGGACCCGGCTCCGGGCTGCGCGCGGCGGGTGACGTTCGGGTCCGGACCGGGGCCGGACGTGTCCGAGCGGGCCGGCCAGCTGTGGTGGGAGGAGGCTCCGCTGCTCGCGGCCCGGGAGATCGCGCTGCCCGGCGCGCACAACGTGCAGAACGCGATGGCCACCGCCGCCGTGTGCCTGGCCCGCGGACTCGAACCCGAGGCGGTGGCCGCCGGCCTGCGGACCTTTGCCGGCGTGCGCCACCGGCTCGAGCGGGTCGCGGAGCGAGACGGGGTGAGCTGGGTCAATGACTCCAAGGCCACCAACGTGGCGAGCACGCTGGTCGCGCTGCGGTCCTATCCCGGTGGAGTCCACCTGATCGCCGGGGGTCGGGGCAAGCAGCAGGACTTCTCGCCGCTGGCCGCGCTGGTCGCCGAGCGCTGCAAGGCCGTCTATCTGATCGGCGAGGCATCAGGGGAGCTGGCCGCCGCGCTCGCGCCGGCAGGCGTCCCGCTGCAGGCCGCCGGCGATCTGGAGCATGCCGTCGCCCTGGCCGGCGCGGCCGCGCGACCCGGTGAGGTGGTGCTGCTCTCGCCGGCCTGTGCCAGCTTCGACCAGTACGCCGACTTCGAGGCCCGGGGCGATCACTTCCGCGCGCTGGCGGAGGCTGCCTGATGGCGGGCACGGCGGCGGCGCGAAGCGGCGCGCGACGCAGCACGCGCGACTCCGCGCGCGATGGCAATTCCGGCGCTCGCAAGCGCTCGCGGTCCACCGCCCGGCGGGTACCGCCGCCGCTCGAGCACCGCATGCTGATGACCGCCACCCTCTGCCTGCTCGCCTTCGGCGCGGTGATGGTCTACAGCGCCTCCTCGCCGCAGGGCGTGCTGTCGGCCGGCGGTGGGAACGGAGCGGGCGAGTTCGTCCGCTACCTGCTGTTCGGAGGCGTGGGTCTGGCCGCCATGCACGTGCTGTCCCGGCACGGCCTGGAGATCTTCACCCCGCAGCTGGTCACCACGCTGCTGCTGGGCTCGTTCGGGCTGCTGGTGCTGGTGCTCGTGCCCGGCTTCGGGGTCGTCGTCAACGGCGCCCGGCGCTGGTTCGCGGCCGGGCCGATCCAGTTCCAGCCCTCCGAGGTGATGAAGCTTGCGATGGTGCTGTACGCCGCCCGCTACCTGGCCGACCATCCCAAGCGCATGCGGAGCTTCCGCCAGGCCGTGGCGCCGATCGCGATCGTCGCCGGGCCGGCGTGCCTGCTGATCGTGGTCGAGCCCGACCTTGGGACGACGATCGTGGTGGCGCTCACGATCGCCGCGCTGCTGATCGCCGCCGGCATGCCGATGCGCTACGTGGCGGGGCTGGCGGCGGTCGTCGCCGTGGGCGTGATCCTGCTCGCCACCGCCCAACCCTACGAGCGGGCCCGGCTGACCTCGTTCCTGCACCCCTGGGCCACGGCTACCAAGGCCGGCCCGGGCTACCAGGCGGTCCAGGGGCAGATCGCGCTCGGCTCGGGTGGTCTGTTCGGCGTCGGCCTCGGGCGCTCGGTCCAGAAGATCTTCTACCTGCCGGAAGCCCAGACCGACTTTATCCTGGCGGTCATCGGCGAGGAGCTCGGCGTGCTCGGCATCCTCGGGGTCGTCTGCCTATACGGGATGATCGCCTACGCCGGTCTGCGGACCGCGCGCCGTGCGGCCGACCGGTATGCCAAGCTGCTGGCGACCGGTCTGACCTCGCTGATTCTGTGCCAGGGGATCCTCAACATCTTCGTCGTGCTGGGGCTCGCTCCGCTGACCGGCGTGCCCCTGCCGTTCATCTCCTACGCGCCAACGAACCTGTGCGTGCTGCTGGCCGGCGTGGGCCTGCTCTTGAACATCGCGCGCCCCGGCGCGCGACTGCGCGTCGTCCGGAACCCGCCAGTTGACAGCGCCGAGGATCGTGATCGGCGCCGGCGGGACCGCCGGGCACGTCGTGCCAGCGCTGGCGGTAGCCGACGCGCTGCGGGCTGAGGGCGCCGAGGTCGCCTTCGTCGGCGGCGACCGAGCCGAGCGCGAGCTGGTGCCCGCGGCCGGGTACGAGCTGCACGCGCTGCGCGCTGCGCCGCTTCCCCGCGGGCGGCCGGTCCAGGCCGCGCGCGCCGGTTTGGTCGCGGCCGGTGCCGTGCGCGAGGCGCGGCGTGTGGTCCGGCAGGTTCGTCCGGCGGCCATCCTCGGCGCTGGCGGGTACGTTGCCGGACCGGTCGGCCTGTCGGCCGTGATCTCGCGTACCGCGCTGGTTCTCAGCGAGGCCGACAGCCACCTCGGGCTGACCAACCGGCTGCTAGCGCCCTTTGCCCGGCGGGTGTGCCTGGCCTTCCCGATCGAGGGCCGGGAGGGCAATCGCTACATCGTGACCGGGCGGCCGGTGCCGCGGCCCGCCACCGATTGGCGGGCCGCGCGGGCACGATTCGGGATCGGCGCGCGCGAGTCGTGCGTGCTGGTGTTCGGCGGCTCGCAGGGCGCCCGCTCGATCAACCAGGCCGCGGTGAAGGCGTTCGCCGGCGCGCGCTTCCGGGTCCTGCACGCCGCTGGCGAGCGCGACCTGCCCGAGCTGCAGTCGCCCGGAGAGCACTACGACCTGCGCGGCTACGTCTCGGACTTCGGCGAGGCGATCCTGGCCTCGGACCTGGTGGTGGCGCGCGCCGGCGGCTCGATCTTCGAGATCGCCGCCCACGGCAAGCCCGCCGTGCTCGTGCCCTATCCCTACGCCACCGCCGACCATCAGACGGCCAACGCGCGGTTCATGGAGCGCGCCGGCGCCGCCGTGGTCATCCCGGACGCCGAGCTCACGCCCGGCCCGCCTGGCTCACGAGGTGGGCAGCCTGCTCTCAGACCGCGGCCGGCTGACCGCCATGGCTCGCGCCTCGGCCGCTCTGGCCCGGCCGAACGCCGCGCGCGACATCGCTCACGAGGTGCTGGCCGCGGCCCGTGGCCGCTGAGCTGAAAGCACTGGCGCCGATCGGCGGTCCGGGGCTCCGCGTGCTGTTCGTCGGGATCAACCCGTCGCTGCGCTCGGCCCAGGTGGGCCACAACTTCGCCCGCCCGGGAAACCGGTTCTGGCCGACGCTCCATGCCGCCGGCTTCACGCCGCGTCGCCTGGCGCCCGAGGAGGACGGCTTGCTCCCGTCGTTCGGCATCGGCCTGGTGAACTTCGTCGCGAGGGCGACCCGTGCGGCGTCGGAGCTCGCGCCTGCCGAGCTCCGGGCGGGTGCCGCGGCCCTCGAGGACACGGTGCGGGGCTGGGAGCCCCGGCTGGTGGCGCCGGTCGGCGTGGTGGCCTATCGCGCGGCCTTCGACCGCCCGCACGCCGTCATCGGGCTGCAGGAGGAGCGGGTGGGGGGAAGACCGGTGTGGGTCCTGCCAAATCCGAGTGGCCTGAACGCCCACTACAAGCCGGCCGACTTCGCCCGCCTCTACGGACAGGCGCGGGTGTACGCCGAGTCGCTCGAGTAGCTACTGCGCGGGCACGTCCTTGTCGGCTCCGCAGTGCGGGCAGACGCGCGTCCCTAGCCCGGCTCGGCTCCCCGCAATGCGGGCAGCGCTCGGTTGTGGCCGCGTCGTAGCCGGCGCGCCCCGCCTTGCCGGCGAGCTTCGCGGCACCCTTCCCGGCGGCGAGCGCGCCGCGTCCGGCGGCCGTCGCACCACTCTTCGCGGCACCCTTGGCCGCCCGCTTGCCGCGATCGCTCATAGGAGCGCAGTCCCCTCGCTCGGCAGGACTGAAACATCCGCCGGACACCGGACTTTGGCGCCGGAGCTGACATGTACGTAGCTTCAGCGCCAAAGTCCATATCCTGGTCGCTCCGTGGAGGAGCTGGTGTTCGGCACGCGCAACGCCGAGGCGATCGAAGAACGCATGACGCGTTTCTGCGGTGAGCAACTCGGGGCGGATGTCACAGACATGCTTTTCCGAGCCACGAGCGTCGGTATCGTGTTCGGGGTTCGCCTCGGCGATGGCCGCCGAGCGGTGGTGAAGGTTCACCAGCCGCGCGAGTCGCGCGAGACCCTCGAAGCGGTACACGCCGTGCAGTCCGCGCTGTTCGGTGCCGGCTTCCCCTGTCCGGAGCCGCTGGTGGGCCCAACGCCCCTCGGCAACGGCTTCGCGCGCATCGAGAGCTTGCTCGACTACGGCGCGTACGGTGACACTCACCAGCCGGCGCTCCGACGCTCGATGGCCGAGGCACTCGCCTGGCACCTAGAAATCGCGCGCCAGCTCGGACGCCCGGCGGCCCTCGGCGGAGGGTGGAGCTTGTATGCAACCGATGGGCTGTGGCCGCGGGGGGCGCACGCACCCATCTTCGAGTTTCGTGCCACCGCCACCGGCGCGGAGTGGATCGACGCCATCGCAGCACGGGCGAAGCCGCTCGCCGCGGCTCCCGGCGAGCCGCTCGTCGGACACTGCGACTGGAGCGGCAAGCACTTCCGGTTCTCTGAGGGGCGCATCACCGCCGTGTATGACTGGGACAGCCTCAGGCTGACGCGCGAAGCGGTCATCGTCGGCAACGCGGCCATGACCTTCACGACCAACTTCGACATGCCGGGACTCAGCCTCACGCCGACCCCAGACGAGGTGCGGGCGTTCTTGGACGAATACAGCGTGGCCCGACGGACGCCACTGGATCGCCACCAGCGTGCGCAGATCGCTGCGTGCGCGACATTCCTCGCCGCCTACACGGCGCGCTGTGAGCACTGCGGGTACGGCGGCTACGACGCCGAAGCCGACCCGGGTAGCTTCACCACGGCGCTCCGCGAGCACGGTCTGGGCTACCTCGTTCCCTGAAGCTAGTAAGGCCGGCTCGGGTAGTGGGGGCCAAGCCGGGCGTTGGCGTTGCGCGCCTCGGTCAGCGCGCGGGCCAGCCAGAACGTGCCCGCCGGGGTGCCGCCGTTGCACTTGCCGCTGCTCACGCCCGGGCACGTGCACCCACATGAACGCGTCGATGACCGAATGGCCGGTGGACGTGGTCGTCGGGGGCCCCGCGCCCCGGCCGGGCGGGTTGCACAGGTCCTCGATGCCCTGCTTGCCCGGGTGGGGGTTGAGCAGTGGGCCATGGCCGTTGTCGGCGGTGTTGATGATGAAGTGCGCACCGCCGGTCAGGCTGTGAGACCTTCTCGCCCCAGCGGATCTCGTTGGCCGTCCAGTTCAGGTGCGTGTCGTTGGTATAGAAGCCGCGGATGTTCTGCACCCCGACGGCGTTCAGCACGCGGGCGGTGTAGGCCGGGCTGCTGGCGTCCGAGTAGCCACCCTCGACGTAGACCACGGCGTGCGGGAGCTGGGACGACGGCGTTCATCTCGTAGCGGATGTCGGCCTCCCACTCGGGCAGGGCGCCGTTGCGGGCCATGCAGCTCGAGGAGCCGATCGCGTCGAGCTCGAGCAGCATCACGGCCGGCCGGCGCTCGATGCCCGCCACCATCTCGTTGACCTGGCGCTCGAACGTCGGTCGGTGGTCCACGATCTCGCTGCTGGTCTCGCAGTAGCCGGCCTGGTAGAGGAAGAAGGTGGTGATGATCGGGATCGTGCCCGGGTCGGCGGTCAGGTTGTGGCAGAAGATCTTCTGGACCTGAGCGAAGATCGCCCCGGGCCCACCGCCGGCCGAGTAGAGGCTGAAGCGCTGGGCCTCGGGCTGATCGGCGATCTTCTCGAGCAGGGCGACCTTGCGGGCCAGCGCGCGGTTATGGGCCAGCTTGCGATGAAGCCGGCCGTGCGCGAGCTTGGCCTGCGAACCGCGCCCACGAAAAGCTGTCTCCGTACCGGGTGGGGTTGACGCCCAGCAGCTGGGCGATCGCGCCGGCCGCCTCGCCGTGGCGCGGGCCATCGACGAAGAACTGCGCGCCGGCGAGCGGATTCTGGCCCGGTGCGGTGGGCAGGTCGAGCGGATTGGAGGGGTCGTGCGTGGCCGGATAGGGGTCCGGGCACTGCTGGGCGTCGGCCTGGTGGGCTCGTGGCGCGCGTCCGGTGGCGGCCGTGGCGCCGACGGTCAGGGCCAACACTCCAAGGAGCGCAGCGATCCCGCACGTCACCACGCCCACGCCCAACCGTGTGAAGCATCCCCTGCTCATGCGCGGAGACTTACCCTCGCGGGCTGCCGGCACATCGGATCCGTGCGGTCTGCGCACGCTTTGTATAGCCTCGCGTCGGAAAACCTGCGAATCGAGGTGGAGGGATGCTGTTCGGCCAGGAGCACGTCAGGCGCTATGTAGCAAACCGATGGCGCCGAGGGACACGACTGGCAGGGTACGACGGTGCTGATCCTCACGACCACCGGCCGGCGCAGCGGCGAGGAGCGCAGCACGCCACTGATCTACGGCAAGCACGGCGATGATCACGTGGTGGTGGCATCCAAGGGAGGCGCCGAGGAGCATCCCGCCTGGTACCTGAACCTCTCCGAGCAGCCCGAAGTGACAGTGCAGGTGCGCGGCGAGCGCTTCAAAGCTCGCGCCCGGACGGCGAGCGCCGAGGAGAAGCCGGAGCTGTGGCGGATGATGACCGAGCGGTGGCCGGCCTACGACGAGTACCAGCGCAAGACGTCGCGGGACATCCCGCTGGTGGTACTCGAGCGCCAGGAGTGAGCGGACCCGGAGCCGACTGGACGGCGCGCAGGCTCCACTTCGTCGGCATCGGCGGGTCGGGCATGAGCGGCCTGGCCCTGATCGCGCAGGCCCTCGGCGCCCAGGTGACCGGCTCTGACCGGGGTGAGTCCTCCTACACGGCGCGGCTGCGCGAGCACGGCATCGAGCCGGTCATCGGGCATGACGCGGCCAACGTTTCCCGCCGGCGCCGAGATCGTGTACTCGACGGCGGTGCCGGCGGACAATCCGGAGCGCCAGGCGGCCGCGGGCCGCCAGCTTCACCGCGCCGACCTCCTGGCCCAGATCGCCGCGGTGAAGCGCTGCCTGGCCGTCACCGGCACGGCCGGCAAGACGACCACCTCGGCGATGATCGTGCTCGCCCTGCGCGCGGCTGGCCTCGACCCCGCCTACGCGATCGGCGGCGAGCTGCGCGACACCGGGCGCAACGCCGGTTGGGGTAGCGGCGAGTGGATCGTCGTCGAGGCCGACGAGTCAGACCGATCGCTGCTCAAGCTGAACCCCGAGATCGCGCTGCTCACCAACGCCGACCTCGATCACCACACCACCTACAGCTCACGGCTCGACCTCGAGGCAACCTTCCGCGAGTTCATGAGCCGCGCAGGCGATCGTGCCGTGGTGTGGGACCGGCCTGCCCTGCGGGCGCTGTGCCCTCCGGGCGCGGTCGCCTACGACGCCGCCGACGCGATCCTCAGCCCGGACGGCTCGCGCTTTCACTGGCGCGGGCTCGAGGTGGTGCTGAGCGTGCCGGGCGCCCACAACGCGGTCAACGCCGCCGGGGCGCTCACCGCCGCGGCGCTCGCCGGCGCCGACCCCGGCCGCGCGCCGCCGCCGCCCTGCGCGAGTTCCGCGGCGCCCGCCGGCGCTTCGAGCTGCTCGGCCACACGGCCTCCGGTGCGGCCGTGTACGACGACTACGCCCACCACCCGACCAAGGTGGCCGCCGCCGTGGCCACGGGCCGAACGGTCGCCCGGGGCCGGCTCGTGGCCGTCTTTCAGCCCCATCTCTATTCCCGCACGCGCGCGCTGGCCCACGAGTTCGGAGCGGCGCTCGCGGGAGCCGACCAGATCGTCGTCCTGCCGGTCTATCCCGCCCGGGAGCGAGCCGAGGACTATCCGGGGGTGGACGGGCGGCAGGTGGCCGTCGCCGCGGCCGACGCCGCCCAGGGCAGGACGGTGGCGTGGCTGCCCTCGTTCGAGGCGGCGCGACGCTTCCTGGACGGCGCGCTCCGAGAGGGCGACCTCTGCCTGGTCATGGGCGCCGGCGATATCGACGCCCTCGGGCGCTCGCTTCTGGCCTGACGCATCCGAGGCCGGGCCAGCCGAGCCGGTATCTACCCTGCCGGGCATGGACGAGCCCCCCGAGGGGGTGCAGCGCGACTACCCGCTGTCCCGCCTGACGACGATCCGGACCGGCGGCCCGGCCGAGCTGTTCGCCCGCCCGGGGACGCTCCCCGAGCTCGAGCGGCTGCTGGCCTGGGCGGCTGGCGAGCAACTCAAGGTAGGGGTCGTCGGGTCGGGGTCGAACCTCCTCGTGGCGGACGTGGGCGTCCGCGGACTGGTCCTCAAGCTGGACAAGGAGCTGAGCACGATCGAACTCGACGGAACCCGGATTCGCTGCGGTGGCGGAGCGCGCCTGCCGTCGGTCTCGGCGCGGGCCGCCCAGGCCGGACTGACCGGCATCGAGTTTGGCGTGAACATCCCCGGGACGGTCGGCGGGGCCGTCCGCATGAACGCCAACGCCTACGGGGGCGAGCTCGCCCGCGTGCTCGAATGGGTCGACGTCACGGGCCCCTCCGGGACCGAGCGACGCACGCCCGGCCAGCTCGGCTTCGCGTACCGTCGCTCTGGCCTGCGCCCCGGCCAGGTCGTGGCCCGGGCCTCGTTCGCCCTGAACGAGGCCTCGAGCCAGGAGGTCAAGGCCACGCTGGCCGACATGCGGGCCCGGCGCAAGGCCGCGCAGCCGTCCGGCATCAAGACCTTCGGCTCGACGTTCAAGAACCCGCCCGACCCGGCCGCCGAGGGCCGCACCGCCGGCCAGCTGCTCGACGCGGCCGGATGCCGGGGCCTGCGCATCGGCGGCGCCGGGTTCTCCGAAAAGCACGCGAACTTCGTCGAGAACCACGGGGACGCGAGCACCGCGGACGTTGTCGCCGTGATGGCCGAAGGGCGCCGGCGCGTGCAGGAGCGCTTCGGCATCGCGCTCGAGCCCGAGGTCCAGGTGCTCGGCCCGGTCGAGCTGCCGGCCGAGTGGAGCGGTCGGTGATCACCCGCCGGCGCCTGGACATGAGGGCGCGGGTGGCGATCGGCCTCGTGGCCGCGCTCGTGATACTGGGCGGCGGTTGGCTGTGGCTGCGCGGCTCCTCGCTGGTCGCGGTCCGAAAGGTGACGATCACCGGGGTCTACGGTCCCGACGCGACCCAGATCCGCTCCGCGCTCACGCTGTCGGCCCGGAACATGACCACGCTCGAGGTCAGGCTCGATCAGCTGCGCACCGCGGTGGCCCCCTACCCGGTGGTCAAGGACCTGCGGGTCAGCACGCGGTTCCCGCACGGCCTGCGCATCCGGGTCATCGAGCAGCTCCCGGTGGCAGCGCTCACCTCCGGCGGGCGGTCCGTCGCGGTCAGCGGCGACGGAACGCTCCTGCGCGACGTGGCCACCGGTTCGCTGCCGACGATTCCGGTCGGCCTGCTGCCGGGCGGCTCGCAGGTGACCGAACACACGGTCCTCGATGCGGTGACCCTGCTCTCTGCCGCCCCCGGTCGCCTCCTGTCGCGGATCGCCCAGGTCAGCGAGGTCGTGCCGCATGGCCTGGTGGCCCAGCTGCGCTCGGGGCCGGAGATCTACTTCGGCG
The DNA here is from genome assembly GCA_963764545.1 of uncultured Solirubrobacterales bacterium. Lineage (GTDB taxonomy): Bacteria > Actinomycetota > Thermoleophilia > Solirubrobacterales > Solirubrobacteraceae > Palsa-465. The sequence continues at coordinate 14,394 of CAVXSX010000004.1, forward strand.
ACACCTCGGACGTGGACGCCAAGTGGATTGCCGCGACCGACGTGCTGGCCCAGCCCGGCGCGGCCGGCGCCGCGTACATCGACGTGACCGATCCGTCTCGATCGGTCGCCGGAGCCAGTCCTCAGGCGGTGGCGGCAGCGGGACTGGCGAGTACCGGCACGAGCACCACCGGAGGGCTGACGAGCTCGACCACCGGTGCGACGGCTGCCTCGGGCGGCACGTCGCAGCAGGCCGCGGCGCCCGCCGAGACGACCGCCCAAACGACGCCCGCCGCACCGTCTACGGGAGGCTAACCCTCAACCTGAGGTTGAAGGCTCAAAATCGCCAACTCTGCGACGAGGATCGAGGGTTCGGCGATCTGCAACGGAGCTTGCGTGAGGCGCCCGGTCGTTGACTTCCCGCAACGCAAGGGCATAACGTGCGAAACTCCCGCTATGAGCGACTGCCCACAAAACGCTCAAGGCTAACTCTAGGGTCGGACGGACACCAATGGAAAGCGGTAGCTATCTCGCAGTCATAAAAGTCGTCGGCGTCGGTGGCGGCGGCACGAACGCCGTCAACCGCATGGTCGACGCTGGCCTGCGGGGGGTCGAGTTCATCGCCTGCAACACCGATGCCCAGGCGCTCGCGATGTGCGACGCCGACATCAAGCTGAACATCGGTCACGAGCTGACCAAGGGACTCGGCGCCGGTGCCAACCCGGACATCGGGCAGGGCGCGGCGGCCGAATCGCGTGACGAGATCAAGGAGGCCCTCAAGGGCGCCGACATGGTGTTCGTCACCGCGGGTGAGGGTGGCGGAACCGGCACCGGCGCGGCGCCCGTGATCGCCGAGATCGCCAAGAACGAGATCGGCGCGCTGACCGTGGGATGCGTCACCCGCCCGTTCGCGTTCGAAGGAACCCAGCGCGCGCGCCAGGCCCAGGAGGGCATCCAGAAGCTGCGCGAGCACGTCGACACGCTGATCACGATTCCCAACGAGAAGCTGCTGGCCATCGTCGAGCGGCGCACCACGATCCTCGACGCCTTCCGCGAGGCCGACAACGTCCTGCGCCAGGGCGTGCAGGGCATCACCGACCTGATCACGATCCCCGGCCTGATCAACCTCGACTTCGCCGACGTGCGGACGATCATGCACGATGCGGGCACCGCGTTGATGGGGATCGGCAACGCCGGTGGCGAGAACCGGGCGGCCGAGGCCGCCAAGGCGGCGATCTCCTCACCGCTGCTCGAGGAGTCGGTCGAGGGCGCCACCGGGATCCTGCTCAACATCACCGGCGGCCACGACCTCGGCCTGTTCGAGGTCAACGAGGCGGCCGAGATCGTTCAGAGCGCCGCCGACCAGAACTCGAACATCATCTTCGGCGCCGTGATCGACGATTCGATGGGCGACGACGTGCGGGTGACGGTGATCGCCACCGGGTTCGACCAGCGCTACAGCCGGCCCAGCACCGCGCGCGAGACGACCCGCCGTGCCCGCCCCAACCGCGACGTCACGATGGACGACGATCAGCGCTCCTCGCTCGAGATTCGCGACGACGAGATCGACATCCCGTCGTTCCTTAAGGATCGTTGAAGCTCCGTCTCCCGCCGCAACCCTGCGGACGTTGATCTGTTGTAGAGCCGTCACCGCCCACGGCCGACAACTGATCCGCGTTCGACTGCTGGGCAGCTCGCTGGCTGGGCTGCTCGCGGCGATTGCGCTCGCGGTGCTCGCGCCCGCGGCAGCGGCGCAGCCCTCGCCCGGATCCCCGTTCGTGATCGACGGACCGAACGCGGCGATCGACTCTCTGGGTGGCTTGTCGGTGGCCCGCGATGGGACGGGCGGGCTGGTTTACCTCAAGACGGTCGGCGGGGCGCCCCACGTGTTCGTCTCGCGCCTTATCAGCGGGCAGTTCCAGCCCGCCCAGCAGGTGGACGGCGGCCTTCCCGTCGGCTCCTCCCAGCCGGTGATCGCGGCGGGCAACGGCGGTGTTCTGCTGGTCGGGTTCATCAACGATGGCGGGCTCTACGTGGTCGACGCGGCTGGCAGCACCGCCTCGTTCGGCGGCCCGCAGGGGCTGGCCGGCAGCGCGAGCAACCCGTCGATCCAGATGACGAACTTCGGCAAGGCCTATCTGGCCTTCACGGTCGCCGACGGCAGCGGGTCAGACGTCCGGACCGCGTACTACGTGGGCGGGACCTGGACGCTCGAATCAGCGCCGCTCAACGTGACCCCGGCCGACGACGCAGGCACGGGGAGCGGCCGCCCCGATGTTGCGGCCGCCGGGGACGGCGTGGCGATCGTGGCCTGGGGAGAGAGCGGTCACGTGTACACGCGCAGGGTGTGGGGCACGGTGCCGAGCGTCGTGGACGAGCAGGCCGACCCCCCGGAGGTCGGGGGGTGCGGCGAAGTCTCGGCCGGCGAGCCGGCGGTTTCCGCAGGCGGCGACTCCTCCTACGCCGACGTGGGCTTTCAGGAGCTCGTCACGTGCGGAGGCGCCCAGCTGACGCGCGTGCTGGTCAACCGGCTGCGCGGGTCGCAGTTCGACGGCGCGACGACGGCCGACACCGGCAGCGGGAACGCCGACGATCCTCAGGTCGCGATGACCGAGTACGGGGCGGGGCTCCTCACCGCGGCGCAGGAGAACACCGGCGGGGTCCTCGCCATGGAGCTGACCGGCAACGGCGGCTACAGCAGTCCACAGCAGATCAACAGCATCGCCGACAGCTCGGCGCCGTATGCCGTCCCCGCCATCGCCGGCCTGTTCTCGGACTTCGTCGCGTGGCAGCAGGACCCGGGAAGCGTCGGCCCGGCCGAGATCCGCCTGCGCTACGAGCCGCGGGCGTCGAGCCTGGGCCCTGAGATGGTCGTCTCATCCCCGGCCGCCGGACCCACCGATGCGGCGCGCGGCCTGGACGGCGCCGGCGATGTCGGGGGCGACGCCGCGGCGGCCTGGGTACAGGGCACCGGCGCCGGTAGCGAGATCGTCGTGGTGCAGCTGTATCAGCCGCCTGGCTCGGTGGCGCCGACCAAGTCGCTCATCTACGCCCGCACGCCCGAGCCGACGCTTTCCTGGTCGCCGGCGGCGGGCCGCTGGGGTCCCGTGCACTACACGATCACCGTCGACGGCGCCCAGGTCGGGCAGACGACCTCGACTTCGGTCCGGGTGCGCAGCGCCCTGCACGACGGGCCGCACAGCTGGCAGGTGACGGCCGTCAATCCCGCCGGCATCACGGGCGGATCGGGCGTGGCCCGGGTGTTCGTCGACACGGTGGCGCCGGCGCTCACGGTCAGGCTGGCCGGCGTTCGCCATGCCGGCGTCCTGCTGGGAGTGACCATGCGCTACCGCGACGCGCCCCCGGCCGGGCTGCCGCCTCGCGATGCATCCGGCGTCGCGAAGCTGACCGTTCGCTGGGGCGACGGCACGGTGCTCAGACTGAAGCCCGGCGTTCACCACGAGACCCACGCCTACCGCCGGCCCGGGCACTACAAGATCACGGTGATCGTCACCGATCGCGCCGGCAACAGCCGGACCATCGTGAAGTACGTGCGGATCACGAAGCCCCCCGGTAAGCCGGGATCCCGGAAGAGGCACGGTTGATCCGCCGCCTCATCCTGCTGTCGGTCGTGCTCGCGCTGGCCGGCGCCGGGAGCGCCCACGCCGCTGGTAGCGCCCGCGCCGCTGGTAGCGCCCGCGCCGCTGGTAGCGCCCGCGCCGCCGGTAGCGCCCGCGCCGCGGCTGCGGCCGCCGATCCGCCCACGCCCGGCGCCTGGTACCGCGACGGGCAGAGCGGGCGCTACCTGCTCGGCGGCACCTGGCTCTACCGTGCCGATACCGGCGACGTCGGGCTGGCCGAGGGCTGGTGGCGCGACGTCGCTTCGACCGCGGGCTGGTCGCCGGTCACGATCCCCAACGCCTACAACGCCGGCGACTTCTCGCAGGCCAGCATGAACGGCTACGTCGGCTGGTACCGTCGCGACTTCCGGCTGCCCGCACACGCGTTCGCGTCCTACATGCCCAAGGCAGACCGGCAGTGGATCATCCGCTTCGAGTCGGTCAACTACCGCGCCACGGTGTGGCTGAACGGGCACGAGATCGGCACGCACGCCGGGGCCTACCTGCCGTTCGAGTTCGATCTGCACTACCTGCGACCCGGCGTCAACCGGCTGGTCGTGCGGGTCGACAACACCCGCACCGCGGCCGACCTGCCGCCGGGTCCGGGCGGCCAGTGGTGGAACTACGGCGGGCTGTTGCGCGAGGTGTACCTGCGCGCGGTTCAGAGCGCGGACCTCGAGCGCGTGCAGATCCACACGCTGCATCCGTGCCCGCACTGCGACGCGACGATCGAGGAGCAGGTGCTCGTGCACAACGTGACCGGCGCGACCCAGAAGGTGCGCCTGGGCGGCAGCTACGGGCACGCCGGGCTGCGCTTCGGATCGGCCACGATCGGGCCGCACGGCACGTGGACCGCCAGCGCCTCGGTCAGGATTCCCCATCCCGGGCTGTGGGCGCCCGGGCACCCCAAGCTGTACGCGGCGACGTTGACGTTGTCGGACTCAAAGGGCCGGCGCCTCGGCGGCTACTTCACCTGGAGCGGCATTCGCACGATCGCGGTCACCAAGGACGGCCGCCTCGAGCTCAACGGGCGGCTGCTCAACCTGCGCGGCGTCGACCTGCACGAGCAGACCCTGCAGACCGGCGCGGCGATGACGCCGGTGCAGACCGGCCAGCTGATCGACTGGGTCAAGGAACTCGGCGCCACCGTGATCCGCGCGCACTATCCGGTCGGGCCGGAGATGGAGGAGATGGCCGATCGCGCCGGGATCCTCATCTGGTCCGAGGTGCCGGTCTACCAGGTGCAGTCGCAGTACCTGGGGGACCCGAGCTGGCTCGCCCGCGCGCACACGATGCTTCAGGACAACATCTTGGACAACCAGGACCACCCGTCGATCCTGCTCTGGAGCATCGGCAACGAGCTGCCCTCCCCGGCCACGCCGGCCGAGGCCCGCTACATCTCGGGCGCGGTCGCGCTGGCCCACCAGCTCGACCCGACACGCCCGGTCGGGATGGCCGTCTCGAACTGGCCGGGGCTCGGCTGCCAGAGCGCCTGGGCGCCGCTCGACGTGATCGGCGACAACGAGTACTTCGGGTGGTTCAGCGCCGGCGGCGGGGGGGACGACGACCGCGACGCGCTCAGCCCGTTCCTCGACACGGTGCGGGCCTGCTATCCGCACCAGGCGATCATGGTCACCGAGTTCGGCTTCGACGCCAGCCGCGACGGCCCGGTCGAGGAGCGCGGCACCTACGCCTTCCAGGCCGACTCGGTCGCCTTCCACCTGAACGTGTTCGCCACCAAGCCGTGGCTGTCGGGCGCGATGTACTTCGCGCTGCAGAACTACGTGGCGTTCCCGCAGTACTCGGGTGGAGACCCGCGCGCCGATCCGCCGTACAACCAGAAGGGGCTCGTCGATTTCGACGGCAACCCCAAGCCGGCGTTCTCGGTGGTCTCGCAGATCTTCCACGCCACCCGGCAGATCGCCCTGTAGCGGTTTTCGGGCCTCGCTTGCGCTCGGCGTCCCTGGGGCCGTGCGGCCCCGTCCGGTCAGGTCTCGGGTCCCCACGCGACGAGATGCCGGCGCACGTGACCGGTGGGACACGCACCGGAGCGTGTACTAGCCTCCCGTGGCGGTGTCGTCCACCGCCGAACTGCGCCGCACCCCGCTCTACGACCGCCACGCGGCGGCGGGCGCCAAGCTCGTCCCGTTCGCCGGCTGGGAGATGCCCGTGCAGTACGGCGGGATCCGCGAGGAGCACATCGCGGTACGCACGCGCGCGGGCGTGTTCGACGTCTCGCACATGGGCCAGGTGCTGACCCGGGGTCCGCAGGCCACCGCCTTCCTGCAGCGAGTCCTGTCCAACGACGTGCGCCGGCTTCCCGAGGGCGGCGCCCAGTACAGCGTGCTGTGCCGCGAGGACGGCGGGGTGCTGGACGACCTGTTCACCTACCGCCTGGCCGAGTGCGAGTACCTGACCGTGACCAACGCCTCCAACCACGAGAAGGACCTGGCCTGGCTTCAGGAGCACGGCCGCGAGTTCGACGTCGACGTGCTCGACCGCCACGCCGACTTCGCCATGCTCGCGGTACAGGGCCCGGATGCCCGGGCGCTCGTTTCCCGGCTCACCGGAGGCTCGCTGCCGTCCCGCTTCCACGTCTGTCTGCGCCCGGTCGCCGGGGTGCCCATGCTCGTGTGCGGCACCGGCTACACGGGCGAGGACGGAGTCGAGCTGCTGCTCGATCCCGAGCACGCGCCCAGCGTCTGGGACGCCATCGTCGAGGCCGGCGCCAGCCCGGTTGGCCTTGGCGCCCGGGACACCCTGCGCCTGGAGGTGTGCTTTCACCTCTACGGCAACGACCTGAGCGAGGACCGCGGGCCGATCGAGGCCGGGCTCGGGTGGTGCTGCCGGGAGACGACCGGCTTCATCGGCTCCGAGGCCGTGGCCCGCGCTCGCGCCGAAGGCACGCCCGAGAAGCTGGTGCCGTTCGTGGTCGAGGGACAGGGCATCGCCCGCCAGGGCAACCCCGTCCTCGGCGGCGGAGTGGTGACCAGCGGGACGTTCTCACCCTGCCTGGAGCGCGGCATCGGGATGGCGTACGTTTCCGCCGCACGGGCCGAGCCCGGCACGGAGATCGAGATCGACGTGCGCGGGCGTGTGCGGCCCGCGAGGATCGAGCGCAAGCCTCTGTACAACAAGGGAGCGTAAATCGAGATGGCCGACCCGAGTTATCCGGACGACCTGAAGTACCACGCAGAACACGACTGGGCCCGTATCGAAGGAGACAGCGCCACGTTCGGGATCACCTGGTACGCCCAGGACGCCCTGGGTGAAGTGGTGTTCTTCGACCCCCCCGCGGTCGGGACCGAGGTGAGCAAGGATCAGCCGTACACCGAGGTCGAGTCGGTCAAGGCGGTCTCCGACGTGATCGCGCCGCTCTCGGGCGAGGTCACCGCGGTCAACGACGGGCTGGGTGACAAGCCCGAGACGATCAACGAGGACCCCTACGGGGAGGGCTGGCTGGTCAAGGTCAAGCTGTCGGATCCGTCCGAGGTCGAGTCACTGATGGACGCGACCGAGTACCAGGCCACGCTGGAGTAGCCCCTTGTCCCGTTACACCGCAGTCACCGACGAAGATCGCCGCGAGATGCTCGAGGCGATCGGCGTGGGCTCGATCGAGGAGCTGTTCGCCGACATTCCGGCCGGCGTGCGGCTGAACCGGGAGCTGTCGCTCGGCGATGGCCGCTCCGAGCAGGAGGTGTTCGAGGAGTTCCGCGCGCTGGCCGCCCGGAACGTCTCGGCCGAGGACGAGGTCAGCTTCCTGGGCGCCGGCATGTACGACCACTACGTGCCGGCGCTGGTCGACTCGATCATCCTGCGCTCCGAGTTCCTCACGCCGTACACGCCCTACCAGCCGGAGATCTCGCAGGGCGGCCTGCAGGCCATGTTCGAGTACCAGACGGCGATCTCCGAGCTAACCGGGCTGCCGATCTCGAACGCCTCGGTCTACGAGGGCCCGAGCGCGGTGGCCGCGGCCGGGTACGTGGCGAAGGCCACCAACGACCGCAAGCGGTTCGTGATCTCCCGCGGCGTGCATCCGCACTCGCGCGAGACCCTCCGCACCCACGCCCATGCCTGGGGGATGGAGGTGGTCGAGGTGCCCCTCTCGGGCGGGCTCACCGAGCTTGCCGACCTCTCCGATGGCGTCAGCGCGGTGATCGTCCAGCAGCCGAACTTCCTCGGTGCGGTCGAAGACATCGCCGCGATGGCCGACGCGGCCCACGAAGCCGGCGCGCTGGCGATCTGCGCCTGCGATCCCCTGCCCTTGGCCATCCTGAAGACGCCCGGAGAATGCGGCGCGGACATCGCGGTCGGCGAGGGGCAGTCGCTCGGCAATCGGCTCGACTTCGGCGGGCCCTCGTTCGGGTTCTTCGCCGCCACGGAAGCGCTGATGCGCCGGATGCCGGGGCGGATCGCGGGGGAGACCAAGGACGTCGACGGCAAGCGAGGGTTCGTACTCACCCTCCAGACCCGCGAGCAGCACATCCGCCGCGAGCGCGCCACCTCGAACATCTGCACCGCCCAGGCCCTGAACGCGCTGGCCGGGGTGATCTATCTGAGCTGGCTCGGCCGGCAGGGGATCGTCGAGCTGGTCGAGCTGATGCTCCAGCGGACGGCCTATGCGCGCGAGCGCCTGGCCGCGATCGACGGCGTCCGCCTGATCCACGAGCAGCCAGTCGTGCGCGAGTTCGCGATCGAGCTCGATGCACCCGTCTCGCAGGTCCTCGCCCGCTGCCGCGAGCAGGGCGTCAATCCCGGCTACCCGCTCGGCCGCGAGTATCCCGAGCACGAGAACGGCCTGCTCGTGGCGATCACCGAGCGGCGCAGCCGGGCTGACATCGACCGGCTGGCCGACGCGCTCGAGAGCGCCCTGGCCGCCGAGCGCCACGCGACCGGAGCGGGGGCGAGGGCATGATCCGCGAGGCCGATGACACCCTGACGATCTTCGAGCGCTCCAAGCCCGGCCGGCGCGCCTTCACGCCACCCGAGTCCGACGTCCCGCCCCGGCCACTCGACGAGCTGCTCCCGCCGGAGCTCCGGCGCTCCGAGCCGCCGCGCCTGCCCGAGGTCTCGGAGCCCGAGATCGTCCGCCACTTCAACCGGCTGTCCAAGCGCAACTTCGACCTCGACACCGGCTTCTATCCGCTCGGCTCGTGCACGATGAAGCACAACCCCAAGCTGCACGAGCGGATCGCCGGGCTACCGGGCCACGCCCGGCTTCACCCGTTCCAGGACCCGAGCCGGGCCCAGGGCGCGCTCGAGCTCATGTGGCGCCTTCAGGAGGCTCTCGGCGAGATCGCCGGCCTGCCCCACGTGTCGCTTCAGCCCTCGGCAGGCTCGCAGGGAGAGCTGGCCGGGGTGCTCCTGACCCGCGCCTACCACGAGGATCGCGGCGAGCAGCGAACCAAGGTCCTGACCCCGGACACCGCGCACGGGACCAACCCGGCCACCGTGACCATGGGTGGCTACGAGGTGGTCAAGGTCGTGAGTGACGCGCACGGCAACGTCGACCTCGACGACCTGCGGGCCAAGGCCGACGAGGACGTGGCCTGCCTGATGCTCACCAACCCCTCGACGCTCGGGCTGTTCGAGACCGGGATCGAGGAGATCGAGCGGATCGTCCACGGCGTGGGCGCCACGCTGTACTACGACGGCGCGAATCTCAATGCGGTCATGGGCATCTCCCGGCCCGGCGACATGGGATTCGACATCGTGCACTTCAACCTGCACAAGTCGTTCACCCAGCCCCACGGCGGCGGCGGTCCGGGGTCTGGGCCCGTGGCCGTGTCGGAGCGGATCGAGCCGTTCCTGCCGCGGCCGCAGGTGGTGCGCCGCGAGTCGACCACCAACGGAGCCGAGCCCTTCTACGACCTCGACTACGAGCGACCGAAGTCGATCGGGCGCCTACGCGGCTTCCAGGGCAACTACGGGGTGTTCGTGCGCTCCTACGCCTATATCCGCTCGCTCGGCGCGCCCGGGTTGCGCGAGGCCTCCGAGGTTGCCGTGCTCAACGCCAACTACCTGTTGGCGAGGCTGCGGAGCGAGGGCGTAGCCGAGTATCTCCCGGCGGCCTACGACCGCCTGTGCATGCACGAGTTCGTGCTCCGAGGCGAGCCGATGCGCCGCGAGCTGCAGATCAGGACCCTGGATCTGGCCAAGCGCCTGCTCGACCACGGCGTGCACCCGCCCACCGTGTACTTCCCGCTGATCGTCGAGGAGGCGCTGATGGTGGAGCCGACCGAGACCGAGACGCGCGAGACGCTCGATCGGTTCGCCGAGGTCGTGGCCGAGATCCTTAAGGAGGCCCGTGAGGACCCCGACGTGGCGAAGAACGCGCCTTACACCACGCCGGTCCGCCGCCTGGACGAGGCGGCTGCGGCCCGCCGCCCGATCGTCCGGCAGGCGATGTAGACGGTGGTCGGCCACTAGTGCGCTTCGTCGTCTTCGGCGCCGGCGCGATCGGAGGCGTCGTCGGTGCCTGCCTTCACCAGTCCGGTCACGACGTGGTGCTGATCGCGCGCGGAGAGCACGGCCGGGCGATCCGCGAGCGGGGTCTCACGCTCGGGCGACCGGGCTCGACCGTGACGCTCGAGATCCAGGCGGTCGGCGAGCCGGCCGAGCTCGACTGGAGCGGCGAGGAGATCGTGCTGCTGGCCACCAAGAGCCAGGACACCGCCGGGGCACTCGCCGCGCTGCGCGCGGCCGCCCCGCTCCCCACGCCGCTCGTGTGCGTCCAGAACGGCGTCGAGAACGAGCGGGTGGCGCTGCGCCTGCTCCCCCGCGTCTACGGCGCGGTGGTGATGACCCCGACCGCCCACCTCGAGCCGGGCCTCGTCCTTGCCTACGGCTCGCGCGGCGTCGGCGTGATCGACATCGGGTGCTACCCGCACGGCGTGGACGGCGTGGCCGAGGAGGTGACCGGCGCCCTGCGCCGATCCGGGTTCAGCTCCGAGCCCCGGCCGGACATCATGCGCTTCAAGTACGCCAAGCTGCTGGCCAACCTCGGCAACGCGGTCGATGCGATCTGCGTGCCCGACGACGCCGCCGAGGAGCTGAATCGACGGGCTCGGCACGAGGGGAGAGCCGTGCTGAGCGCCGCCGGAATCGAGTTCGTGGCCGACGAGGTCAACGATGTGGAGACCCGCTGGGAGCGCCTCGGCGTACAGGCGATCGAGGGGCAGCCCCGAGCCGGCTCATCGACCCGGCAGAGCCTGGCCCGCGGCGCGGCCACGATCGAGACCGACTACCTGAACGGCGAGATCGCGCTGCTCGGCCGTCTGCACGGCGTGGCCACGCCGATCAACGATGCCCTGTGCGAGCTGTCCGCCCGCCATGTCCGCGAGCGCCGTGAGCCGGGCACGCTGCCCGCCGAGGAGGTTCTGGCCTACGCCCAAGCGGGACACTACGCCGATGGACCCGTTCGTCGCTGAGGCCGCCGCCGAGATCGCCTCCCGCGCCCCACGCGAGCTCGAGGCGCTGGTCGGCGTGTCCTCGCCCTCGGGCGACGTGGACGGGGCGGAGGAGGCGCTCGCCGTGTGCGCCGCGCTGCTGCCGGCTCACGCCGAGATCGAGCGGGTCGAGTGCTCGACCCCGGGCAGCGCGCCCGACCTGATCGCGCGGATCGAGGGGGAGGGCAAGGTCAGGCTGATGCTCCTGGGCCATGTCGACACGGTCATCGGCCACTCCTCGCACATGCCGCTCCGGCGCGACGGCGACCGCCTTTATGGCCCGGGCACGGTCGACATGAAGGGCGGGGTGGTGCTGTCGCTCGGCGTGGCGAGGGCACTGGCGGCGCGTCCCGAGACGTTCGCCGAGGTCTCGCTGCTGTTGGTGACCGACGAGGAGTGGCGCCGGCATCCCTTCCGCCACGTCGAGCGGTTCTCCGGCTACGACGCGTGCCTGTGCTTCGAGGGCGGGCAGCTGGCGGCCGACGGAGACGAGGGCGTGGTGGTCAAGCGAAAGGCGGCCGGGACGATGCGGGTGGGGGCGACCGGTCGCGCGGCGCACTCGGGTAGCGCGCCCGATCAGGGGCGAAACGCGCTGCTCGCCCTGGCCGCCACCGCGATCGAGGCGGCCCGCCGCCACGACCCGAACGGCCCCGATCACCTGAGCGTTGTCCCGACGATCGTGCGCTCCGGGGACGCCTTCAACGTGGTGCCGGCCGAAGGGGAGCTCCTGTTCGACATGCGAGCTGACTCGAGCGAGGCGTTCGAGTCGGTCCGCTCCAGCGTGCCGAGCGAGCTGGACGGCGTGGCTCTGAAGGCCGAGATGCAGCGTGTCTGGCCCTCGATGGACTCGCGCGAGGCCACGCACGAGTTGCTCGGGCGGGCCGGTCAGCGCCTCGGGCGGGCGATCGTCGGCGTGTCCCGCGGCGGGGCGAGCGACGCCAGCCACTTCGCGCCCAGCATCGCGCTGACCGTGGACGGCCTGGGCCCGCGAGGTGGGGCGGCCCACAACCCGGGAGAGTTCGTGCTCGCCCCGTCGTTGCGCGAGCGGGCTGAGGTGGCCCTCGCGCTGGCGGCCGCTGTGCTGGGGCCGGATTCTTAGAGCCGCCTTCAGATCACGCGCTCGGCACCTGCGATCCTATGAGCGTGAGCGTCGCCACACCATCGCCCGTCTCCCGCAGCCCGATCCGCCGGGGCCAGACCCAGCTCGAGGGCCTGATCGTGCTCGGCGGGCTCGTGGCGATCATGTGGGTCGTCGAGGCGGTCAACAGCCTCGACGCCGGCCGGTTGAGCAAGAGCGACGGCATCTACGCCCGCAACCTCGACCACATCTGGGGCATCTTCACCGCCCCGTTTTTGCACTTCAGCTGGCAGCACCTGCTCGCCAACACCGTGCCGTTCGCCTTCATGGGCGCGATCATCGCCTTCCAGGGCGCCCGCCGGCTCGTGCAGGTGACCCTGATCGTGATCGTGGTCGGCGGTCTCGGCACGTGGCTGATCGCGCCGGCGGGCAGCGACACCGCCGGGGCCAGCGGCGTCGTGTTCGGCTACGCCACCTACCTGTTCGCGCGCGGCTTCTTCAACCGCAGCCTGCTCGAGCTTCTGGCCGGCCTGGTCGTCGGCGTGGTGTGGGGCAGCGCTCTGCTCTACAGCATCGTCCCCCACTACGGGGTCTCCTGGCAGGGCCATGCCTGCGGGGCGGTCGGCGGGGTGATCGCGGCCTATGCCCTGCGCCGCCAGCGGAGCGGTAGCGCGCCTGCCACTCCTGAGGCACGTGCGCTCCGCCTAGATCGCTGACGGCTAGCGTGAACGCACGGTGTGGCCCGGGCCGTTTCCGGGCTCCGCGCGAGTGCCTCAGGAGCGGCATCGCGCGCTCCGCGGAAGCCTGGCTGTCCCAGGCTCATCGCGTGACGCTGTCGCGACCGGCGAGCTAGCCTCCCCTCGGTGCGGACGTTCTCCGGCATCCAGCCGACCGGTCGCAAGCACCTCGGCAACTACATCGGCGCGATCGTCCAGTGGGTCGCGCACCAGGATCTCGGCGAGTCGATCTACTGCCTGGTCGACCTGCATGCCCTGAGCGTGCCCTATGAGCCCGCGGGTCTGCGCGAGGCCGTGTACGACACCGCGGCCACGCTGCTGGCGGCGGGCCTGGACCCCGACCGCTGTCTGCTCTTTCGCCAGGGCGATGTCAACGAGCACACCGAGCTGACGTGGCTCTTGTCCAGCGTCACCGCCTACGGCGATCTGACCCGCATGCACCAGTTCAAGGACAAGTCAGGCTCGCAGCGCGAGCTGGTCTCGGCGGCGCTGCTCTACTACCCCGTGCTGATGGCGGCCGACGTGCTCGCCTATCGCGCCACCCACGTTCCGGTGGGCGACGATCAGCGCCAGCACCTCGAGCTGATGCGCGACATCGCCGAGCGCTTCAACGGCCGCTTTGGCGAGACCCTGGTGGTGCCCGAGGGCAACTATCCCACGGTGGGCGCGCGGATCATGGACCTCCAGTTCCCGGATCGCAAGATGTCGACGACCGGCGGCAGCCCGCAGGGCACGGTGTACATCCTGGACGAGCCGGCCACGGTGGGCAAGAAGATCCGCTCGGCGGTGACCGACTCGGGGAGCGACGTGGTCCGCTCGCCTGAGAAGGCAGGAATCACCAACCTGATCGAGATCCTCGCCGCCGTGCGAGGATCGACGCCCGAGGAGGTCGAGTCCTCGTTCAATGGCTCGGGCTACGGGGCGTTCAAACAGGCCGTCGCCGACGCCGTGGTCGAGTACCTGACGCCGGTCCGCGAGCGCTACCAGGAGCTGCGCTCCGACGAGGCCGAGCTCGAGCGGATCCTGGCCACCGGTGCTGAGAAGGCCCGGGAAATCGCCGCGGACACGTTGATCGACGTCCGTGAGGTGATGGGCGTCGGTCCGGTCCGAGCCCGCCAGTAGCCTGCCTCCGATGCGGATCGCCGACCTCGAGCTGGACCTCGACGTATTCGCGGGGCCGTTCGACCTGCTGCTCACGCTCGTCCTGCGTGAGGAGATCGATCTGCTCGAGGTCGACCTGGCCGAGGTGGTGATCGCCTACATCGACCACCTCGAGCGCCGGGGCGAGCTCGACCTGGAGGCCGCCACCGAGTTCCTGGTCCTGATCGCGGCCTTGCTCGAGCTGAAATCACGTCTGTTGCTGCCTGGCGAGGAGGTCGACGAGCTGATCGAGCTCGACCCCGGCGAGGCGGCCGAGGAGCTGCTCGCGCGGCTGCTCGACGCCCACCGCTACCGGGCGGCCGCCGAGCACCTGCGCACGCGGCTGGACGGCGAGGCTGGCCACCGCTTCCGCTCGGCGCCGCTGCCGGCCTCTATCCGGCGCGCATCGCTCGACGAGGCCGGCGCGGTCTACGACCCGGCCGTCCTGGCCCGGGCAATCGGCGCCCTGCTCGAGATCCCCGAGCCGGTGGACGTGCGCCACATGGTCGGCTCGCGGGTCACCGTGGCCGAGCGCCTGACCCACCTGCGCGCGCTGCTGCGCCGCGGACGCTTCAACTTCGACGAGGCGGTGGCACGGGCCGACCGGGTGACCGTGGCGGTCACGCTGTACGCCGTGCTCGAGCTCCACAAGCAGGGCGAGCTGACCTGGACCCAGGACGAGCCATTCGGCGAGATCACGATCGAGCCGCGCCTGCGGAGCGCCGGGCCGGTCCCGGTGGCCGAGAGGCTGAGCGCATGACCCTGCCGCTCGAGAGCACGGTCGAGGCGCTGCTGTTCCTGAGCGCCGACCCGGCCGACCCCGAGGCCCTGGCGGCCGCCACGGGCGCTGAGCTGCACGAGGTGGTGTCCGCGCTCGAGCGGCTGCGCGAGCACTACGAGTTCGAGCGCCGCGGCCTGATGCTCCGCGAGCTGGCCGGTGGGTGGGTGCTCTCGACCCACCCCGATACCGAGAGCGCGGCCCGGCGCCTGCTGGCCCGGCCTCGCACCCCGCCGCTCACCCCGGCCCAGGCCGAGACGCTGGCCATCGTCGCCTACCTGCAGCCGGTCTCGCGGCCGGAGATCGCCCGCATCCGCGGGGTCAACGCCGAGTCGGCCGCCGCCACGCTGCTCGAGCGTGGTCTGGTCGAGGAGGCCGGCCGCTCGCAGTTCGGCGCGGTCCTCTACCGGACCACCGAGCTGTTCCTGCGCCTGTTCGGACTCGGCTCGCTGGACGAGCTGGCCGACGTGGGCGAGTTCGATCCCTCGCCCGAGCTCGAGGCCGAACTGCGCGAGCGGCTGCTCCAGGCCGGCGAGGCCCGCGCGGCGAGCTGACCACACGCCGCGTCGATGTCGCGCCCTCGGGTGAGACGGACGGTCGCGTCGAGGCCGTGACGCTGTAGCTCGTCCTTGAACGCCGCGATCGCCTTGGGGCTCGAGCCGGTGAAGCTCGAGTCAGTCGGGTTGTACGGGATCAGGTTGACCTTGAACATCCGCGGGTCGAGCACCGAAGCGAGCTGTGCGGCCTGCGCGAACGAGTCGTTGACGCCGGCGAGCATCACGTACTCGACGAACACCTTGCGGTGCTTTTGGGCGTAGTACGCCTCGCACGCGGCGATCACGTCGGGGAGCGGATAGCGCTCGTTGACCGGCATCAGCTCGGTGCGGAGTGCCTCGTCGGCGGCGTGGAGCGAAAGCGCGAGCCGGATCGGCATCGCGTCGGCGGCCAGGCGCTCGATCCCGGGGATCCAGCCGATCGTGGAGATCGCCGTGCGCCGGTGGGTGATGCCGAGGTCCGGTAGCCGCCGGCATGCGGACAGCACGTGGTCGAGGTTCATCATCGGCTCGCCCATGCCCATGAACACCGCGTGGTCGACGCCGCCGAGGCGGCGGAAGTGAAGCGCCTGGTCGAGGATCTCCGAGGCGGTCAGGTTGCGCCCGAAGCGCATCTGCCCGGTGGCGCAGAACGTACAGGTGAGGGGACAGCCCGACTGCGAGGAGAGGCAGATCGAGCGCCGGCCGTCCCGGTAGACCATCAGCACCGCCTCGACCGGTCGTCCGTCATCGGTGCGAAACAGCGCCTTGACCGTGCCGTCTGAGGCGTGCGCCTCGTCCTCGACGCTCAGGGTCGAGAAGGGGATCGCCTCCGCGAGCGCCGAGCGCAGGCCGAGCGGCAGGTCGGACATGGCAGCGAAGGCGCTCGCGCCGCGCGCGGCCCAGCGCCACACCTGGCCGGCGCGGTAGCGCGGCTCCCCGCGCTCGGTCAGCGTTTGGTCGAGCAGCTGCAGATCCACGGCGCTCTATGGTGGCAGCACCCGCGATGAGACTCGCAAAGTTCCTCGCCACCGCCGGAGTCGCGTCCCGCCGAGCCAGCGAGGAGATCGTCCGCGCAGGCCGGGTGAGCGTGGCCGGCGAGACGGTGAGCGACCCGGCGCGGGACGTCGGCACCGAGGATCACGTGACCGTCGACGGGAAGCCGGTCTCCATCGCCGCTCCTGGGCGCGTCGTCTACGCGCTCAACAAGCCCGCCGGGGTCGTGTCGACCGCGCGCGACCCGCAGGGACGTCCCACGGTGGTCACGATGGTCCCGCAGATCGAGCGGCTATACCCGGTCGGGCGCCTCGACATCGACACGACCGGGCTGATCCTGCTGACCAACCAGGGCGAGCTGGCGCACCGCCTCACCCATCCGAGCTTCGAGGTCGAGAAGACCTACCGGGTCGTGGTCGGCGGACCGGCGCTGCACGAGCGCGCACTCCGAAGCCTGCGCGAAGGGGTCGAGCTCAAGGACGGCCGGACCTCGCCGGCGCGGGTGCGCCGCGTGTCGGCCGACACGCTCGAGATCACCATCCACGAGGGGCGCAAGCGCCAGGTCAAGCGCATGTGCGAAGCGGTCGGCCACCCGGTCAAGCGCCTCGAACGGGTGCGGTTCGGTCCGCTCGAGCTCGGCGGGTTGCCGCAGGGACGGTGGCGCAAGCTGACCGACGCGGAGATCGAGGCGCTGATGGCCGCTAGCGCTGGATCAGCAGTTCGTCGTTGCGGAAGTTAGTTGCGGTCAGGCCTTTGGACACCTCGGCCGGGGTAAGCCGCACGGGGCGCGACGCCACCATCCGCAAGATCGTGAACTGCAACTCGTGGCGCTCGGAGACCACCCGGAAGCCGGCGACGGGGTACGACGCCTGCATCCGTGACGGCCACAGGTTGCAGGCGGAGCCCCACCAGCAGAAGCCGGCGCTGGGCGGCGAGGTGAACGACACCACGTCGAGCTCGCGCACTGCCCTCGCTGACCGTCCCGGCCAGAACCCCAGGCCCGGCTCGTACAGCGACAGCGGCAGCAGGTCGCGGTAGTGCTGGACGAGGATGGCCCGTCCGCCGGGCGGGGCGTGGTCGCCGAGCGCGCCGGCCACCACGCGCCAATCCGGGCGCTCGAGGCTGCGGTCGAAGGCCACGCCGACCGCCGTGCTCACGCCGATGGCGCACAGCGCAAGCGTGGTCAACACCCCCAGCACCGCCGCCCGGGCCGCCGCCAGGCCGCCGGCCACGAGCAGGGCAGCGGGGGCCCAGATCGACAGCAGGTTGCGGGTGATCAGATCGTCGAACCCGACCACGACCAGCGCCAGGCTGATGAGGAATCCGGTCAGGGCGATACCGCCGGCCACCAGCGCCCCGCGACGGGAAACGGCGTCCGAGCGGAGGGCCAGCAGGACAAGCGAGAAGATCACGATCGCGATCGCCACCGGCTCGAGCACGCCGTGGGCCGGGCCGGCGAAGCCGGCGGCGAACTGCGGGACGACCTGACCGAGCCGCCGACCGAACGGCGCGTGCGCGATCCAGTTCGAGCGGCCGGTTCCATGCTGGCTGACGGCCAGCGGGATCAGGCCGAGGCCGCACAGCGCCACGACCGCGAACGCGGCCTGCACGGGCCGCCGGTGGCGGTGGACGAACAGCAACCAGATCGCCTCAGGCACCACGATCAACGACGCGTAGTAGTGGGTGGCCAGCGCGAGCGCGCAGGCCACGACCCACGCCGTCAGCGACCGCCCGCCCGGTTGCGCCAGGGCGTGTGCGAAGGCGAGCAGCGAGACCGCCGAGAGCAGCGCGAGCAACTGATAGGAGCGCGCCTCCTGCGAGTACCAGATGAGCAGCG
Organism: uncultured Solirubrobacterales bacterium; assembly: GCA_963764545.1. Lineage (GTDB taxonomy): Bacteria > Actinomycetota > Thermoleophilia > Solirubrobacterales > Solirubrobacteraceae > Palsa-465. The sequence goes on from CAVXSX010000004.1 coordinate 32,539, forward strand.
GATTGCCCGCCGCGAGCGCGGCCGCGATCAGCCCGGCCCGGCGAGAGACGAGCTTCGCGCCGGCGGCGTAGACGACCGGGATCAGCACGATCCCGGCCAGCGCCGAGAGCGAACGCAGCCCGACCTCGTCGTAGCCGAAGATCCGCGCCCACACCCACGCCACGCAGTAGTAGAGCGGCGGGGTCGACTCGCTCTGGGGGATCAGCCCGAGCATCTTGCCCGGCGAGAAGTGCACGAGCAGCGCGGTGTTGCCCTCATCGAACCAGAAGCCCTGGTGTCCGAGGCGGTACAGGCGAAGCACCGCGCCGAGCACGGTCACCGCCGCCACTGCGAGCACCGCGGGATCCCCGAGTAATCCCTGGACGCGGGCGCGGACCGCGGGCGCGCCGCGACGGCGCAGGTCTCCTGGCGCCGTGGCGACGCTCACGGCACGGATAGTAAGGCTCGCGACCGTTGCGACTCCTGACGCCCGCTAGGGTCTCGGGAAGTCCCCTTCTCGCACCTGAAAGGCTCGGTCTCGCCTTCCAGAGACCCCCTTAACGAGATTCCAACCGGTGAAGAACCGGTAACCGGACGTTCACAGGGCAGTATTCCCCACCAATGCGACACGACCCCGGCCCCCGTGAAGGCGCCCCGATGCTTGCCTCGAGCACTGCGGGCCAGCCGGTGCTCGCCACGCAGGCCGCCACCGCCGCCACGACCGACGCGCCGGTCGCCCTTCCCCGCCTGACCGCACTGCGTCTGCCAAGCCGTCTGCGCCGTCTGCGGTGGCCCGAGGTCGAGCTCGGGCCGCGGGCCGGGCGGATCGCGCTGGCCACGATCGCGCTGGTCGCGCTGGTCATGGTGCTGTTCTCCACCCACGGGCCGACCATCCTGGTCCCTCGGGCCAGCCAGATCTTCGCGTCCTGGGAAGCAGGCCCGCTGTATCACCTCATCAATGGGCTCAGTGTCAGCGCCCGGGCGACCAACTACGCGCTGAGCGGTCTGATCGTGATCCTGCTCGGCGCCTATTTGGCCGCGCTGTCGGCCCTGCGCACGCTGACGATGCGGATGATCGTGACCTGCATCGTCGCCGTGCACCTGATCCTGCTCCTCGGACCGCCCTTCCAGCTCACCGACGTGTTCAACTACCTGGGCTACGCGCGGCTCGGGGGCCTGCATGGGATGAACCCGTACACGCACGTGATCGGGCAGGAGATGCACGATCCGATCTTCCACTTCGCGACCTGGCTGAACCTGCACAGCCCGTACGGCGAGCTATTCACCGCGCTCAGCTATCCGCTGGCGTGGCTACCGGTCCCGGTGGCGTACTGGATCGTCAAGGTGGTCACCGTCGCGCTCAGCCTGGCGCTGATCTGGATCGTCTGCGCGTGTGTGCGCCGGCTCGGGCGCGACCCGCGCTACGCCGCGGTCCTGGTCGGGCTGAACCCGATCTACCTCGTCTACGCGGTCGGCGGCTTCCACAACGACTTCTTCATGCTCGTGCCGATGATCGGCGCGGTGGCTCTGATGCTGGCGCGTCGCGATCGTGCCGCCGGTGCGGCCCTGATGCTCGCCGTAGCGGTCAAGTTCAGCGCGGTGCTGTTGTTGCCGTTCCTGCTCGCCGCGGCCTGGCCCAACCGCACCCGGGTCCGCAACGTGATTCTGGGTGGCGCACTGGCTGCGATCCCGCTGCTCGTGATGAGCCTCGCGCTGTTCGGGTTCTCGCTGCCCAACCTGTCTGATCAGAGCACGCTGCTCACGCCGTTCAGCTTCCCGAACCTGTTCGGCTACTTCATCGGCGCGGGTGGGGGCGCCCCGATCGTGCTGCGCCTGGCCAACCTGGCGCTGATCGTGGCCGTCGTGCTGCTGATCCGCCGCCGCGGGGACTGGGTGGCCAACGCCGGGTGGGCGACGGTGGCTCTGATCGCCAGTCTGGCCTGGGTCATGCCGTGGTACGTGATCTGGGTCCTGCCGATGGCCGCGATCGGCTCGAGCGTGCGGCTCAGACGCACCGCGCTCGCGCTGAGCGTGTTCCTGGTCCTGGTGTTCCTGCCCTCTTCGGGCAAGCTCTGGGGCCTGATCGGCTTCAACCCGCTGAGCGGGTCGGCCGGACAGGTCTCATCGACGCTTCAGGGCAAGCTATCTTGGTATAGCTAGCGCGCTCGTCTGACGGCGGTGTGCCCCACCCCTACCTGCGGGACGATCGGGGAAAGTGTCGCGGCCGGGCCGGAGCCGCGGACCCCCGAGCGCCATCGGCCGGGGTGCCAACCGTCAGGTTCGGCATTCGCCGAATTTCCTCGATCCTTCGCTGGGTTTATGCCGTGATTATTAGAATCTTGTTAGCTTCGCGCGCTCATGCGGCTTGAAATCGAACTTATTGACGGTGGCGGGCCCGGGCCGGCGACCGAGCTGCCGCCGGTTCGGGTCGAGCCGCCGCGCAAGCGCCGGCTGGATCGCTTCGAGCTCTCGGTGCTGCTCGTGTTCGCCGCCGTGTCGCTGTTCGTGCTGGCGATCGACGTGGGGCGGGTGGTGTTCGACGGGGCGGTGTGGACGGGGACCGACGGCGTCTACATCGTCGACCAGATGCAGTACCTGGCGTGGATCCGTGACGCGTCCCACCACTTCCTGGTCTCGAACCTGTTCGTGCTGCGCTCCACGTCCGGCCGACTACTTCCAGCCGGCCGTGGTCATCTCCGGCGGTCTGACGGCGCTGGGCATGGCGCCGTGGCTGGCGCTGCTGTTGTGGAAGCCGGTGGCCGTGGTCGGCATGTTCTTCGCGGCGCGGGCTTACGCCCATCGCAGCGTGGCCGGTCTGTGGCCCCGCCGGGCGGTGCTCGTCCTGGCCTTGTTCTTCGGCTCCTACACGTTGGTCTACGGCAACTGGAGCGTGCTCGGTGACCTGTTCCCGGGCTTCCTCTCGTGGGGCTACGTGTTCGGGCTGATGGCGCTGGCCGCGATGGTGTGGGCGCTCGTGGCCTACGAGGATGCGCGCGCCTCGGGGCGCCGCCTATGGCTCCCGGGACTGCTCGGCGCCGTGGCCACCCTGCTGCACCCCTGGAACGGCGAGCTGCTGGTCGCGCTCGTCGTCGCTGCCGAGCTCGTGATGCTGGCCAGCCGCCGCTACGGTCGCGAGCACGTCCGCCTGACAGCGGCCACGCTGATCGGAACCGGGGTCCCGCTCCTCTACTACGCGATCCTCGGCAAGGCCGACATCAACTGGAAGCTCGCCCAGCTGGCCAGCAAGCACGCCTTCTCGTTCTGGTCGATCGCGCTCGCCGTGCTGCCGCTGCTGCTGCCGGCGATCGTCGCCTACCGCAAGCGCCCCACCACGTTCCTGGCCGCCGCGACGCGGACCTGGCCGCTGTGCCGCGTTCGGCATCTTCCTGCTGTCCGGGACCAGCCTGGGCGCCACCCCGCTGCACGCCTTCCAGGGCATCACGATCCCGCTGGCGCGTGCTCGCCGTCGAGGGGCTCGCCATGCTCGGCTGGCGCCGGCTGCCCCGGCCGGTGCTGATCGGGGCGGTGCTGGTGGCGCTGTTCACGATCCCGGCCCTGGTCGAGGAGCTGAAGATCGCCCACAGCCTGGCCGCGCCCACCCCGGGGAACGCCAACTTCATCAACCGCGACGAGATGAACGCGCTCGACTACCTGGCCGCCAGCAAACAGCCCGGGAGCGTGATGACCCGCAGCTATCTCGGAGCGGCCGTGCCGGGCCGGACCGGCCGGCAGACCTACGTGGGCGACTGCCTGTGGTCGGAGCCCGGGTGCCTGAACCTGACCAGTAATGCACAGACGCTGTTCAGCGGCTCGCTGAGTCCGGCGGCGGCCCGCAGCTTCGTCGCTGAACAGCGGCGCCCGGTTCGTACTGGCCGATTGCGAGACGACCGCCGATCTGCCGCAAGCTGCTCGGCCCGATCATCCGCTCGGCGCAGAGCTTCGGCTGCGCCGCGGTGTATGAGGTCGAGTAGCCGGACCACTCGCGTTCATCTCGGGCTGGCCGCGACGGCCGCCACGGTGGTGGGTCTCTCCTTGGGCGGGTGCGGCGGCAGCCGAGCCCGTCCCGTCAGCGCGTTCCCGATCCCCGGCGGCCGCGTGGCCGCGCCGCAGACCCAGATCACCTTCCGGGGCGTGCCCGCGTCCCACGTGGGGCGCGTGATCGTCACCGGGTCGCGCAGCGGCCGCCACAGCGGCCGGCTGTTTGCCGACTCCGACGGGCAGGGCGCGAGCTTCCTGCCGACCAGGCGCGTTCACGCCCGGCGAGGTGGTCACGGTGCGCACGAAGCTGCGCATCCGCGGCGCCCGGGCCGGCACGTTCCGCTTCACGGTCGCCCGTCCGGCCGGGGCGATTCCGGCGATGCCGCTGCTGCCGGCACCGCGGGTCCCCGGCGACGAGCTGACTTTCCGAGTCGCGTCCGGACCTGACCCCGGCCTGCGGTTGAGGTGACCAGGGAATCGGCCCAGGCCGCACCGGGCGACATCTTCATCACCCCGCAGCAGGGTCCGACGCAGAACGGCGTGATGATCCTGAACGGCCAGGGCGAGCTGGTCTGGTTCCAGCCCGTGAAAGCCGGTGACATGGCGGCCGATCTGCGCGTCCAGCACTACCAGGGCCAGCCGGTCCTGACCTGGTGGCAGGGCTACTCGGGGGCCGGGGTGGGCGCCGGCGAGGACGTCGATCTACGACTCCTCGTACCGCCAGATCGCGGTGGTGCGGGCCGGCAACGGCCTGACCGCGGACCTGCACGAGTTCCGGATCACCCCCCAGGGGACCGCGCTGATCACGGCGTACTACCCCGTGTACTGGGACGCCTCGGCGGCTGCACGGTTCAACCCAGCAGATCGTCCTCGACTCGGTCGTACAGGAGATCGACATCAAGACCGGCCTCGTCCTCTACCAGTGGGACAGCCTGGACCACGTTCCGCTGGCCGACAGCTACGAGGCGGTGCCCGAGTCGGCGGGCTCGCCGTTCGACTACTTCCACATCAACTCGGTTCAACAGCAGACCGACGGCGATCTGCTGATCTCGGCACGCAACACGTGGGCCGCCTACGACATCGACCATCAGACCGGCGCGGTCGTGTGGACGCTCGGGGGCAAGAACTCGAGCTTCAAGCTCGGCTCGGGCGCGACATTCGCCTTCCAGCACGACGTTCGACTGCACGCCAACACCGATGCGGTCGTGACCCTGTTCGACGACGGCGGAGGGCCCCCGCGCGTCCATGCCCAGTCGCGCGCGATGACCGTCCGGCTCGACAGGCTCGCAGAAGACCGCCACGCTGGTGTCCGACGGAGCAGCACTCGCCGGCGCTGGCCGCCGCCTTCGAGGGCAACCTGCAGGCGCTGCCGGGCGGCGAGCAGTTCGTCGGATGGGGCCAGCAGCCGTACTTCAGCGAATACGACGCGCAGGGGCAGATGGTGTTCGACGCGCGGTTCGTCGACTCGAACTCGAGCTACCGCGCCTACCGCTTCCCGTGGGTCGGGCGGCCGACCGCTCCGCCGGCGGTTGCCGCCACGAGCTCGGGCGCCACGACCAACGTGTACGTGAGCTGGAACGGCGCCACCCAGGTGACGTCGTGGCGGGTGCTGGCGGGCTCGTCCGCGAGCTCGCTCCAGGCCGTGGCGACCGCGACCAAGCAGGGGTTCGAGAACCAGATCCCGGTCGCCGCGCAGCCCTATGTCGCGGTCCAGGCGCTCGACGCCGCCGGTCGCACCCTGGCCACCTCGAGCGTCGTCCACGTCTCCTGATGGCAGAATGCCGCGCCTGATGCGCCTCTTCGCGCTGCGCGGCGCCAACCAGGTAAACGCAAACGAGGCCGCCGAGATCCTCGCCGCCACCCACGAGCTGATGCGCGAGCTGATGCAGCGCAACGCAGCTCGAGGCGGAGGCCATGGTGAGCTGCATCTTCACGCTGACCGAGGATCTGAACGCCGAGTTCCCGGCCGTGGCGGCGCGCAACCTCGGGTTGGACCGGGTGCCGTTGATGTGCGCGCGGGAGGTGCCGGTGCCCGGCTCGATGCCGCGGGTGATCCGGGTGCTGATCCACTACTACGCGCCCGAGGACCACGTGCCCCGGCACGTGTACCTGGGCCGGGCCCAGGCGTTGCGCGCCGATCTCGAATCGGCCCAGTAGCCTAGGTCCGGCCCATGCCGATCGAGTTCGCCGCCCGCACGCGCCGCATCCCGGTCTATCCGCTCGCCGCCGGCTACGACATGGGGGAGGACGTGGCGATGCTGGCCTCCAACGAGTCGTGCTTCGCGCCGCTGCCCGAGGTGGTCGAGGCGGCCACTCGCGTCCTGACCGGCGTCAACCGCTACCCCGATCCGTCCTACGCGCCGCTGCGCCGGGCGCTGGCCGATCGCTACGGCATTCCCGCCGCAGCGGATCGCGCTCGGCGACGGGTCGTGCGACATCCTGCTCGCGGCCGGCGAGGCGCTGCTCGAGCCGGGCGCCGAGGTGGTCTACGCCTGGCCGGCGTTCAGCGTCTATCCCCACCTCGCCGCCGCCTCGGGTGCGCGGGCGATCGAGGTGCCGCTCGACGAGGAGGACCGCCACGACCTCGACGCGATCGCCGCCGAGATCACCGTGGCCACGCGGCTGGTCCTCATCTGCAATCCGAACAACCCGACCGCGACCGCGCTCTCGCTGGAGGAGATCGAGGCGTTCCTGCGCCGCGTGCCCGGGCACGTGTGCGTGATCCTCGACGAGGCCTACTGCGAGTTCGCGCTGACCCTCGGCGACACGTACGCCTCGATCGAGCTGCTGCGCCGGCATCCCAACCTGGTCCTGCTGCGCACGTTCTCGAAGGTCTACGGGCTGGCCGCGCTGCGCGTCGGCTACGCGCTGTGCGGGGCGGAGGACTTCCGCGTGGCCGTCGACCAGGTCCGCCAGCCGTTCTATCTGAACGCCGCCGCCCACGCCGCGGCGGTCGAGGCGCTGCGCCACCAGGACGAGGTCGAGCGACGGGTGACCGAGACGATCGCCAACCGGATCGAGATTGACCGACGGCGTGCGGGCCCTCGGGATGTGGGTGTCCGAGTCGGACGCGAACTTCATCTGGCTGCATCTGCCCGAAGAGGTCGAAGAAGCCGACGTGGTCGAGGGCCTGAAGGGCCGGGGCGTTCTCGTCAGGGCGGGAACGTCACTGGGCCGCAGGGCTCGCTCCGCGTGACCGTCGGGACAGCCGCCGAGAACGCCCGCTTCGTCGACGCCTTGGCCCGCGTCACCCGAAGGGTGTGACCGATTTGCCGCCAAAATGGCGGCAAATCCGAACAACGTTTTCGGCACGCGGCGCCAGCGATGTGGTACAACAACGCTCGATGAGCGCCCGTAGCCGCACCTCGCTTACCGCGGCTGCAGCCTACCCTACGCCTGGCGATTTAGCTAGGCGCCCGGCTCCTCACCCCGCCCGCCCATCGTCGGCGGGCCGAAACCACCGCCGAGCCGAGCGCCGAAAAACCCCCCGGTCGGGTGAAACCCGCGCCCCTTGCTTTCGTAGAGTTTCCAGGCACAAGAGAGGACAGCTGATGATGATCGTGATGAAACCGACGGCCACCGAGGAGGACATCCGGGCCGTCATCGATCGGATCGAGGGCGTAGGCGCCCGAGCCCATCCCAGTCGTGGGGAGGAGGTCACCGTGATCGGTGCGATCGGGGACCGCGAGCACGTGGCCCGGCTCGAGCTGGAAGGAGCGCCCGGAGTCGAGCGGGTTGTCCCGATCCTCAAGCCCTACAAGCTGTCCTCGACCCAGTTCAAGCACGGCGAGCGCACCGTGCTGGACATCGGCGGGCGAAAGATCGGCGGCCAGAACTTCGCGATGATCGCCGGGCCGTGCACGGTCGAGTCGCGCGAGCAGACGCTCGAGGCCGCCCGGGCCGTTCGCGACGCCGGCGGCACGCTGTTCCGCGGCGGCGCCTACAAGCCGCGCACCTCGCCGTACGCCTTCCAGGGCCTCGGCCAGGAGGGCCTGCGTCTGCTCGCCGAGGCCAAGGCCGAGACCGGACTGCCGATCGTCACCGAGCTGATGGACCAGCGCGACATCGATTCGATCCTCGAGGTGGCCGACGTGATCCAGATCGGCGCGCGCAACATGCAGAACTACTCGCTGCTCGCCGAGGTGGGGCGCTCCGGCTGCCCGGTGCTGCTCAAGCGCGGCTTCTCCTCGACGCTCGAGGAGCTGCTGATGGCCGCCGAGTACGTTCTCAAGGAGGGCAACCCGTCGGTCATCCTGTGCGAGCGCGGCATCCGCACGTTCGAGACCGCCTACCGGTTCACGCTCGACCTGATGGCCGTCCCGGTCCTCAAGGAGCTCACGCACCTACCGGTGATCGTCGACCCGAGCCACGCCGCCGGCCGGCGCGACCTGGTCATGCCGCTGTCGCTGGCGGCCGCCGCGGCCGGCGCGGACGGGCTGATCGTCGAGGTCCATCCGAACCCGGACCAGGCCATCTGCGACGGGCCCCAGCAGCTGGTGGCCGACGAGTTCGCCGATTACGTCGAGCGAGTGCAGGCCGCCGCGGCTATCGCCGGCAAGGCGCTGGCCATCGTTTGAGGGTCGCGGCCGGGTGAGCTCGGCTTGAGGATCGCGCTCATCGGCGTGGGGCTGATCGGCGGCTCGATCGGGCTTGCCGCCCGCGAGCGGCTCGAGGCCACCGTCGCCGGCTATGACACGAGCGGCCACGCCCTCGACGCTGGCCCGCGAGCGCGGCGCGGTCGATCGGGCGTGCGCCGAGATCGGCGATGCGGTGCGCGATGCCGAGGCGGTGTTCGTGGCGGTCCCGGTGGGCGCGCTGCGCGCGACGGTCACGGCGGCCCTGGACGCTGCGCCCGCCGACTGCGTGATCAGCGACGTGGGCTCGACCAAGCGAGCGGTGGTCGGCGCGTTCGACGATCCGCGCTTCGTGGGCGGCCACCCCCTGGCCGGAGCCGAGACGTCCGGCGTGCAGCACGCCAGGGCCGACCTGTTCGACGGCGCCACCTGGTACCTCACGCCCACGCCGACGACCGGAGGGATCATCTATGAGCGGCTGCACCGCCTCCTGCACAATCTGGGCGCCCGCCCGGTGGCCATCGAGCCCGAGATCCACGACACGATCTTGGCCACGGTCTCGCACCTGCCCCATGTCCTGGCCAACGTGCTGGTCAGCCAGGCCGCCCAGACCCTTACATCTGGGGCCCACCCACCCGAGCGCCTCCCGGCCACCGGACCGAGCTTTCGCGACGCCACCCGGGTGGCCGGCGCCTCGAGCGGCATCTGGACCGACATCTACCTGTCCAACCGCGATGCGCTGGCGGCCCGGATCGACGACACGATCGCCCGTCTGCAGCGGGTGCGCGAAGCGCTCGAGGCGGCTGACGCGGCGGGCATCACCGACTGGAACGACCGGGCCGCCGAGGACCGCCGGCGCCTGCTCGAGGCGCAGCTGGCCGGCGGGCCGCTGTTCGAGCTGCGAGCCTCGGTGCCCAACGAGCCGGGGGTGGTGGCTCAGCTGGCCCTCGAGCTCGGCCGGGCGGGCGTCAACATCACCGACATGGCGCTCTATCCCGCCCCCGACATGAGCGAGGGCGTGATCGCGCTGTGGATCGCCGGCGAGGAGCACGCCCGGCGGACCGAGGAGCTGGTCGTCAGCCTGGGCTTCCCGGTGGCGCGGGCATGAACGCGCGCTTCGATCCCTCGGGTCCCCTGCGCGGAACGATCGCGGTACCGGCCGACAAGTCGATCTCCCATCGCGCCGCGCTGATCGGCGCGATGGCCTCCGAGCCGGTGCGAATCCGCAACTACCTGGACGCCGCCGACACGCGCTCGACGCTGGCCGCGGTCCAGCTGCTCGGTGCGATCGTCGACGACCGGGGCGACGAGCTCGTGATCCGGGGCTGCGGGCTGCGCAACGCGATGGCGCCTACCAACCCGATCGACGTCGGCAACGCCGGCACGCTGATGCGCCTGCTGCCGGGCTGGCTGTCCTTCCAGCAGGGATCGAGCTTCATCCTCGACGGCGACGCGTCGATTCGCCGGCGACCGATCGACCGCATCGCCGAGCCGCTCGGGCGGATGGGGGCGCGGATCGATGCCCGTGAGGGGCGCTATCCGCCGTTCGTCGTGCACGGCGCCCCGTTGCGCGGCATCGAGTACGAGCTGCCGATGGCCAGCGCTCAGGTCAAATCGTGCACGCTGCTGGCCGGCCTGGTCACCGACGCCACGACGGTGGCCGAGTCCGTGCCCAGCCGCGACCACACCGAGCGGATGCTGGCCGCGGCCGGTGCTCCGGTCAAGCGCGAAGGCGACCCGCGCGCAGGCTTCCGCACCACGGTGGGCAACGCCGACGAGCTCGAGCTCGAGCTGGTCGAGGTGCCGGGCGATCTGTCCTCCGCAGCCTTCCTGATCGCCGCCGGGGTTCTCGTCCGCGATTCACGGCTGGTGCTCGAGCGGCGTCGGCGTGAACTGGACGCGGGCCGGCTTCATGCGCATCCTCGAGCGCATGGGCGCGATCGTGCTGTCCGATCTCGAGCCGCCGGGCCTGTTCGGACCCGGCGAGCCCGTGGCCGACATCGACGTCACGAGCGCGCCGATCGTGGCCACCACGGTCGAAGCCGAGGAGGTGCCGCTGGCCATCGACGAGCTGCCCGCTGGTGGCGCTGCTGGGCTGCTTCGCCGAGGGTGAGACGTTGGTCCGGGGGGCCGCCGAGCTGCGCATCAAGGAGTCAGACCGGATCGCCACCGTGGTCGAGGGGCTGCGCGGGCTGGGCGCGGACATCGAGGCGCTGCCGGACGGATTCGTGGTGAGGGGCACCGGCCGCCTGCGCGGCGGCCGGCTTGACGCTCACGGCGATCATCGCCTCGCCCTGCTCGGAGCGGTGGCCGGGCTGGCCTCGCAAACCGGGGTCGAGGTCGTGGGGATGGAGGCAGCCGAGGTGTCCTACCCGCGCTTTGCCCAGGACGTGGCGGAGCTGGTCGCGTGACCGTGGTGGCGATCGACGGGCCCGCCGGCGCCGGCAAGTCATCGGTGGCGCGCGGGGTGGCGCGAGGAGCTCGGCTTCACCTACCTGGACACCGGCGCGATGTATCGCAGCGTGGCGCTCGCGGCAACCGAGCGCGGCGCGGATCCGGCCGAGGTGGCTCGGACGCTGGACATGCAGGTGGGCGAGCGGATCGTGCTCGACGGCCGGGACGTGACCCAGGAGATCCGCGCGCCGGAGATGTCCGAGGAGGCCTCGCGTATCGCGGCCGATCCCGCCGTACGCCAGGCGGTCGTGGCGCAACAGCGGCGCTTGCTTCAGGATGGCGACTGGGTCGCCGAGGGACGCGACATCGGCACCGTGGTGGCCCCGGAGGCCGAGGTCAAGGTGTTCCTGACCGCCGCGCCCGAGGAGCGCGCCCGCCGGCGAGCCGCGGAGCTCGGGCTCGACCCGGCGCGGGTGCTGGCCGAGCAGACGATTCGCGACGAACGCGACCGCACCCGCGAGCACTCTCCGCTCGAGCCGGCGCCGGGCGCGGTGGTGCTCGACTCGACGCACCTGACGCTCGCCGAGGTCGTGCAGCGGATCGCCGGGCTCGTGCCCGGAACCCGCCGCTAAGGAGTGCCAATCGGCGCGCATGAGGATTGCCCGAGCGGGGTAATAGCACGCATCGCGGAGCTCGGGAGGCTCCGCGTGTTATCCATTCGACGCCCTAGCAGGGGCTGAACAGAGGGTCACCAGATGAAGAGAAGTTTGCTCCGCGTCGCCGGCACTGCGCTCACGGTGGCCGGCATCCTCGGCGCGGTCTCGGTCAGTGCGGTCGCCAAGCCGATCCTCATGCCGACGCTTCAAAAGGAGATCCAGGCGCAGCGCGCGATCTGGAAGCAGCACACGTTCGCGCCCGTCGGATCTCTCCAGCCACCGGCACCACCGTGTCCGGAGAACGGGTCGTTGCCGTCGCCGTTCTCGAACTGCGGTCTGCCGGAGGCTCCGGCCACGACGCTTCCGTATCCAGGAAACATGGCGTACTACGGCGGTCACGTGCAGGTCACGCCCAAGGAGTATCTGGTGCTCTGGGGCTGGGGTGAGAAGGGAGCCTTCCCGGCCAGTCAGACCTGCTCATCCGAGGCGATCACCGAGGGCTCGCTCACGGCCACCCTGGCGTGCGATCCCGACGGCGCCGGCAAGTACATGGCCGACTTCGTCCAGCAGCTGGGCGGTACCCAGTGGGCGGGCGAGCAGACCCAGTACTACCAGACCGATTCCTCAGGCGCCCAGGACCACATCACCAATCCGACCGAGCAGCTGGCCGGGATCTGGGTGGATGACACCAACGATGCCAGCGGTCCTGCCCGAGCACCTCCTCGAGCAACGCGCCGGGTCAGACCAACACCTACACGGTGCTGGCCCAGGAGGCCGCTCGGGCGGTGAGCCACTTCGGGATCACCGACCTGGCCAACAGCAACATCATCATCGCCCAGCCGCCGAACTTCAGCGATCCCAACGCGCTGTCGACCGGCTACTGCGCGTTCCACGACTACACCCTGCCGAACGTCGAGGGTGGGATTTACAACGGGGTGCAGCCGGACATCTCGTGGACCAACATGCCCTACGCGCTGGCCATCAACTCGAGTGGGTCCAACGTGTGCGGCGAGAACGCGGTCAACAGCGACGCGCGTGGCAAGCTGGACGGATTCTCGATCGTGCTCGGGCACGAGATCGAGGAGACGGTCACCGATCCGGGCGCCGAGGACGTTCTCGGCAGCGGCACGAGCGCCCAGGAGATCGGCGGCTGGTATGACGCCCTGGACGCGAACGAGGACGGCGACAAGTGCGCCTGGGTCGGGGAGAACCTCCTCACGGCCCAGGGTCCGCCGGAGCCGATCCCGGGCGCGTTGGGCAACATCACCGGCAACGCCGGAGACCGGTTCGCGGTGCAGTCCCTGTGGAGCAACGACTCCGCGGAGGGCGCCGGCTATTGCGCCGGCGCGGGTACCGACCTGCCGACCGGCTAGTCAGCCACCGCGACCTCAGGCGGATCCGAGGGGCAAGCTACCCTCGGGTCCGCCATGAAGGTCGCTGTAGTCGGATATCCCAACGTCGGTAAATCCTCGCTCGTCAACCGGCTCACCGAGTCGCGCGAGGCGGTGGTGCACGAGCGCCCCGGCGTCACTCGCGACCGCAAGGAGCTGCACACCGACTGGAACGGTCGCGCGCTGACGCTCATCGACACCGGCGGCGTCGACCTGGATGACCGGGCGGAGCTCGCAGGGTCCATACACGACCAGGTGCGGGCGGCGCTGGCCGACGCCGACGTGGCGGTGCTGGTCGTCGACGCGCGCGCCGGTCTGCGTCCCGGCGACCACGAAGTTGCTGACCTGGTGCGCCGCGGGGTGGGCGGGCGCCAGATTCCCGCCATCGTGGCGGCCAACAAGATCGACTCGGTGCGCGACATCGCGCTCGGCGCGGAGTTCCACGCGCTCGGCCTGGGCGACCCGGTCCCGGTGTCGGCGACGCAGGGCCTCGGCACCGGGGACCTTCTCGACCGCATCGTCGAGCTGGTCCCGGCCGATGCCGCCCGACCTCGATGAGGCCGCCGACGACGCTGTGCGACTGGCCGTCATCGGCCGCCCGAACGTCGGCAAGTCCTCGCTGGTCAACCGGTTCGCGGGCGCCGAGCGGGTGATCGTCTCGCCGCTGGCCGGCACCACGCGCGATGCGATCGACCTGCCGATCTCCTTCGAGGACCGCCGTCTGGTCCTGGTCGACACCGCGGGGCTGCGCCGCCAGGCCAAGGTGGGGGAGGCCCTCGAGTACTACACCGCGCTGCGCTCGCGCCGAGCCGCCGAGCGCGCGGACGTCGCGCTCGTGGTGTGCGACGCCACCGCGGGCATCACCGCTCAGGACCTGCGCGTCGCCGAGCTCGCCATGCGCAGCGGGTGCGCCACCGCAATCGTGCTCAACAAGTGGGACCTCGCCGGCGTCGATGGCATCGACCTCGACCACGAGCGGGCCCGGGCCCACCAGAAGCTCCGGCTGCGCCCGCGCGTACTCACGGGCAGCGCCAAGACCGGGCGCAATGTCCAGCGGTTGCTGGCCGAGGCGATCGCACTGGCCGATCGCAGCGCGGGGCGCATCCCGACCCCGCAGCTCAACCGGTTCCTGTCTGACGTGGTCACGGCTCGTCAGCCGCCGGCCGGCGGCCCTGCTCGCGGCGGTCACCGCCTGCGGTTGCTGTACATGACCCAGACCAGCGAGCGGCCGCCCCGCTTCTCGATCCAGGTCAACTCGCGGGCGAGGGTCACGCGCGACTACGCCTACTACGTCGAGAACCGGTTGCGCGAGCGCTACCACCTCGAGGGTGTGCCGGTGATCATCGACTTTGTCGAGCGCAACGAGCGGCGAGGCCGAGGCCGGCGCGAAGCAGCCTGAACTGGCGCAAAAGCCGCTCAAAACTGATTCATTGCTCGGTGCGATGTCGACCGCCACCCGCCCGCATCTCTCGCCTCCCCGGCTGATCGACTGGCGCGGGCGTCCGGGCGCGACACCGCCGCGCCCGCATCGGACCCCGCGGCACTTCCTCCGCCGGCGCCTGGCGCTCGCGGCCGGCCTGCTTGCCGCGGTGATCGCGATCGCCGTGGCCGTCGTTCTGGCGGCCAGCGGCTCGGGCGAGATCCCGCCGGCCACGGGTGCCGCCGCGCTCGTCCCGGCCAATGCGCTGGCCTACCTGAACCTCTCGATCGACTCGAGCCGTCCGGCCGTCTCGGATGCGCGCAAGGTGGCGACGCGCTTTCCGGACTGGCCGCTGCTCGAGACCGCCGCGCTCGGCCAGCTGCGCACGATCGTCGCCGGATCGAGCTCGGCCCCGGCCAACTTCGCCGCCGCGGTCCGGCCGTGGATCGGCAAGGAGGCGTCGCTCGCGCTGATCTCGTCGGGTGCGAGCGGTGCCATCGAGCCGTTGGTCGTGCTCGACGTGGCCAAACGCGCTCGGGCGCAGGCCTTCGTTCGCTCGGCGGGAGCGACCCCGGCGGGAGCCTACGACGGCGCTCGTCTGGAGGCCTACGCGGCGGGCGGCGAGCTCGCGTTCTTCGGTCATTACCTGGTGGCCGGCTCTGCCACCGGGGTCCGGGCGGCCCTCGACGCCGCTGTCGGGCGCACGCGCGATCTGTCGCGCGACCCGGCTTACGAGCGCGCGGCGGTCGGCGAGCCGGACGATCGGGTGCTCGACATCTACCTGCCGGCGACCGGGATCCGCGAGCTGCTCGCCACCCGCACCGGTCTGGCCGGCGCGATCGGGCTGCTCCTCAATCGGCCCTCGCTCCAGGGCGCGGCGATCGCGATCTCGCCGACGGCCACCGGCGCACGAGTCCTGGTGCACAGCGTGCTGTCCGCCGCGGCGCCGGCTCGCTCGTTCACGCCCACGCTCCAGTCGGTGCTGCCGTCGGGCTCGACGCTGATGCTCGACGTCGACGGCCTGGATCGGGCGGCGCCGGCGCTGCTCGAGGCATCCGCCACCGCGGGCATCGCCACCAACGTCGGGCCCGCTGCTCGCGCGGGTGGGCACGCGCGCTGAAGGCTCAAGGGGTCAACCTCCGGAGCGTTCTCTCGCTGTTCGACGGGGAGACCGCCGTGGCCCTCGGGCCCGGATCGACGCCGTCGCTGCTGATCGTCGCCCGCGTCCAGCACCAGGCGGCGGCGCAGAGCGAGCTCGCCGCGCTCGAGGGCCCGGTCACCGGGCTGTTCTCGGCTTCCGGCTCGGGCCCGGGACAGGTTCCCGAGCTGGCCGACCAGATCGTGGGCGGCGTGGCCGTGCACGAAATCGCGCTGGGCCCCGGGCTCCAGGTCGACTATGCCGTGTGGGATCGGCCTGGTCGTGATCTCGACCAGCCTGCACTCGATCGACGGCGTGATTCAGCGCGCCCGCTCGCTGGGTGGAGATCCGAGTTACCGGGCGGCGCTGCCCGATCAGCCGGGGCGCGTCACGTCGCTAGTCTTTGGCGATGTCAGTCGGCTCCTCGTGCTCGGCGAGCAAACAGGTCTGACCAGTGGCGCGCGCACTCGCGAGCTGCTGCCGGACCTCTCGAAGGTCCGTGCGTTCGGCCTGAGCTCCACGAGCGGGGAGCGAGACACGACCACGGAGCTGAACTTCGAGATCCCGTGAACACCCTGTCCGACAACGAGTTCCTGTTCACCTCGGAGTCGGTGACCGAGGGTCACCCGGACAAGGTCGCTGATCAGATCTCCGATGGCGTGCTGGATGCGGTCCTGCGCGACGACCCGGTAGGGCGGGTCGCGTGCGAGACGCTGGTCAACACCGGTCTGGTCGTCGTCTCCGGCGAGATCACGACGTCGACCTACGTGGACATTCAGGACATCGCGCGGGACACGATCAGGCGGATCGGCTACACCGATGCGGAGTTCGGGTTCGATTACCACACGTGCGCGGTGATCAACGCGATCGACAAGCAGTCGCCGGACATCGCCCAGGGAGTGGATCGGGCTTATGAATCTCGCGTCGACCCCGGCGACGACGACGAACTCGATCAGGCCGGCGCGGGTGACCAGGGGATGATGTTCGGGTACGCGTCGAACGAGACCGAGGAGCTGATGCCGCTGCCGATCTCGCTGGCGCACAAGCTGGCCAAGCGCCTGGCGGATGTGCGCCGTGCGGAGATCCTGCCCTATCTGCGGCCGGACGGCAAGACCCAGGTGACGGTGCGCTATGTCGACGGGCGGCCGGTTGAGATCGAGAAGGTGCTGATCTCCACCCAGCATCGAGACGGCGCCGAGTCGCTGCTCAGGGACGACCTCTGGGAGCACGTCGTCGGACCGGTGGTGCCCGAGGAGCTCTACGACGCACGCAAGCTCCATCGGGCTCTCCTGGTCAACCCGACGGGCCGGTTCGTGATCGGCGGTCCGATGGGCGACTGCGGCCTGACCGGGCGCAAGATCATCGTCGACACCTACGGCGGCATGGCCCGCCATGGCGGCGGCGCGTTCTCCGGCAAGGATCCGAGCAAGGTCGATCGTAGCGCCGCCTACGCCGCGCGCTACGTGGCCAAGAACCTCGTCGCGGCGGGACTGGCCGACCGGCTCGAGGTGCAGGTGGCCTACGCGATCGGTGTCGCTCACCCGGTGTCGGTGATGGTCGAGACGTTCGGTACGGAGACGGTGTCGCGGTCGAAGATCCTCGAGCTGATCAATGAGCATTTCGATCTGCGTCCCGGCGCGTTTCGTCAGTACCTGCGCCTGCATCGGCCGATCTATCAGAAGACCGCGGCCTACGGTCACTTCGGGCGCGAGGAGCCGACTTCACGTGGGAGCGGACCGACAAGGCCGACGCGCTGCGCGCCGCCGCCGGGCTCGGGGCGGCCACGGTGAGGGGGTAGCCCGACGGCTCACACCTGCGGGTGAGTCAGCCTGAGGGCCTGGAGCGCTGAGTCGACCGTCCGCACGATCCGGGCCGGATCGTCCACGCCGCGGAACGAGAAGTCGTACGCGGCACCCGCGGCGGTGTCGAAGTCGACGGTGCCGATCCCGAGCAGCCGCTCGAGCACCTGCTGGCGCGATCGCACGTTCTGCACGCGCTCGAGCCGGGTCTCGTGCATCTCACGGGAGAGCAGCCCGACGTGGATCGTCAGGCGCCGGCTCGTGATCGTGTATGTCGTGGCCAGCCGTCTGGCCAGCCCCCACACGAGCACGAGCACGAACACGACGAGCACCGCGATGGCCACCCAGCGCCACCTCGACGGCGCCGCTCGCGATCCGCGTCGCGATCCCGGCCAGCACGCCGGCCAGCACGGCCACGATCAAGCCGCGCACATAGAACGCGAGCATCGCACGCCACGACGGGTGGCCGTGGAAGAAGACCTGTTCGCCCGGCTCCGGGTCCACGGCGCCTGAGGCTACCGGCCCCGATATGGCTCAGCTGCCGACGAGCAGGGCGAGCACCGCGACGACCGCGGCAACGCCGGCCAGCAGCCCGGCCAGCGGCGCCGGCTCGACCTCGGCCCGGCCGGAAGGCCTGAGGAAGGCAAACCAGGCCACGACCACCGCCCCGCCGAGCGCGCAGGCGCAAGCCCACCCACGCTCTCCGGCGCGCGCCGCGGCCACGGTTCCGAGTGCGCGCGAGCACGCCTCGAGCGCGATCGCGAAGCCCAGCATGACGCGCCCGGCGTCGAACGCGAGGCCGATGACGGCGAGCATAGATCTCGGCGATCAGCACGGCGGCGAGGGCCAGCCCGATCATCACGCCCACGCCCTGCTCGACGGCCGGTGCCACCGCGGTCCGCTCGACTTTGACCGGCGTCCAGGACGGGGCGGGCACCCCGGCGCCGCTGTGTCCGCTGCCCGCGCCGACATGCCCGGCTCGCGCGCGGAACCGCCCGGCTCACCCGAGCGGGAGCGCGGCACGTGCTCGAGGTCGAAGATCTTGGCCGCGAGCGCCGCCTCGACGGCGGCCGGATCGTCGCCGAGCATGCTGGGAGTCGAGGGTCAGCAGGCCCAGACCGTGGGCGGGGACGAGCTCGCGGTAAGAGCGCGTCGTGGGGCCCGGGCGCAGGACCGGCAGATGACGACGCAGGCGTCCCCGGGGGTAGTACGCGTCGACCGGGAGCCACTCATCGTTGGCCGAGCCCGGGACGCGGAGCCACGTAAACATGTGGCGGCGCCGGCCCACCTCGCCGAGCAGGCGGTCGCACATGACCCAGGATGTCGGGTCGCTCGGGCGGTGCCCCGCTCCTCGGGTTCCTCCTCAGACGCGTCGACGCCCTGCTCGAGCTGATCGGCCGTCATCCTGGCCTGACTCTACCCTCCGGTGCCGCGATGCACGCCAACCTTGCAAGCCCTCGCCCAACGATCGCGCGGGTGGAGCCCCTGACCCGCACCCGTGCCGTGCGTGGGCCGTTCGACTACCGGCTGCGCCCCGAGCAGGGCGAGGTGGGCGTCGGCGCGGTGCTGCGCGTCCCGTTCGGGCGCCAGACCACGCTGGGGGTCGTTCTCGCCCTGGCCACCGAGTCCGAGCTGGCTCCCGAGCGCCTGGCCGAGCCCGCCGCGGTGGTGGGCCCCGGCGTGCCGCCCGACCTGGTGGAGCTTGCCGGGATGGATGGCCGAGCAGTACTGCTCCACCCCGGCCCGGGCGCTCTCGCTGCTGCTGCCGCCCGGCGCCGCCGCCGGCGGCCGCGAGCCGAAGCCGATCCTGGTCGCGGAGATCACCGAACCGGGGGCGCGCGCCCTGCGCGGGGTGCAGCGGCTGACCGAGCGCCAGCGGGTCGGCGCTCGAGCGGCTCGAGCAGGGAGGGCCCGCGCTGGCCACCGCGCTCGGCACGGCGACCCTTCGTCGCCTCGAGGCGCGTGATCTGGTCGTGCTGCGCCCGCTGGGCAGGACGTCCCCCGCGGCGTCGATGGGCGGGGGGCGCAGGCTCGACGGGATCCCGAGCCTGACCGGCGAGCAGCGAGCTGCGCTCGATGCCGTGCTCGGTGCTCTCGGCGGAGGGGGTTCCGGAGAGCGAACCGCGGAGCGCTTCCTGCTGCACGGAGTCACCGGCTCGGGCAAGACCGAGGTGTACCTCCAGGCCGTACAGGCCGTGCTCGCCGCCGGGCGCGGCGCGATTGTGCTCGTGCCGGAGATCGCGCTCACTCCCCAGACCGTGGGCCGCTTCCAGGACCGCTTCGGCGACGTCGTCGCGGTGCTCCATTCGGGGCTCGGCCAGCGTGAGCGTCAGGAGGAATGGTTGCGCCTGCGCCGCGGCGAGGCCCGCGTGTGCGTAGGGCCCCGCTCGGCCGTGTTCGCGCCGCTGGCCGATGTGGGGTTGATCGTCGTCGACGAGGAACACGACGCCTCCTACAAGCACGAGGGCGATCCGCGCTATGACGCCCGTGCGGTGGCCCAGCGCCGCGCCGAGCAGCACGGCGCCGTGCTGCTGGCCGGGAGCGCGACCCCGCGGCCGGAGAGCGTCGTGACCCTCCGGCGCCTGCGCCTTCCCCACCGGATCGACGGTCGTCCGCTGCCGCCGGTCGAGGTGCTCGACATGCGCGGGCGCCACCATCCGCTGCATCCCCGGACCCGCATGGCGCTGGCTGACGTGCGCGCGGCCGCCACCAAGGCGATCGTCCTGCTCAACCGCCGCGGCTGGTCGAACTTCCTGTCCTGCCGCGGCTGCGGGCAGGTCTGGATGTGTCCCAACTGCGAGGTCGCGCTGGTCCTGCACCGAGCCCAGGGATTGCTCGCCTGCCACCACTGCGGGCACCGCCGCCGGGTGCCCCGACCGCTGCCCGGAGTGCGGCTCGGTCGCCGTGGCGCGGCACGGCACCGGAACCGAGAGCGTCGAGCAGGAGCTGCGGGAGGCGTTCGGGTCAGAGCTTCCGGTGTTCCGCCTGGATGCCGACGCCGCCGCGGCCAAGGGACGGCTGGCGCAGACGCTGGCCCGGTTCGAGGCCGCGTCCTCCGGCGTACTGGTCGGAACCCAGATGGTGGCCAAGGGGCATGACTTCGCGGACGTCGCGCTCGGCGTGGTGCTCGACGCCGACCAGACGCTTCGCTTCCCCGATTTCCGAGCCGAGGAGCGAACGTTCGCGCTCCTCACCCAGCTCGCCGGGCGAGTCGGCCGGGGGCAGGATGGCGGCCGGGTGCTCGTCCAGACGCTGGCGCCCGAGGCCCGATCGATCACGCTGGCCGCCCACCATGACGTCGACGGCTTCCTGACCGAGGAGCTCCTCCGCCGCGAGGCCCTGGCCTACCCGCCGTATGGGACGCTGATCCGCATCGTGTGCGCCTCGGCCGATGCCGACGACGCACTCTCGCTGGCCACCCGCCTGCACGGCCTGATCGTGCCCTCGGGCGCCACCGTGCTCGGACCGGCGCCCCTGTTTCGCCTGCGCGGCCGCTCGCGCAGCCAGCTGGTCATCAAGTGCCGCGATCGCCTGCCCACCCTGCGGGCGGTCGGCGCTGCGGTGGATGCCTGCGCGACCGAGGGCGTCCGGCGCGGGATCAGCGTCAGCGTCGACCCCGACCCACAGTGAGCAACGCTCTAAGCTGACGTCGTGCCCACCGACGGCGTATCCACCGAGCTGGAAGGCGACCCGGGGCTCCCGGTTGATCCCGATGCGGAGGTCGAGCCCCAGCCCGAGGCCGGGGTCGAGCCCGAACGCAAGGAGCCAGAGCTCGATCCCGAGACGGCGGCGCGCCGGGACGCCGCACTGGCCCAGATCCGGAGCTTCGGCGATCCGGTGCTCCGCACCAAGGCGCGGCCGATCGAGCGCTTCGACGACGCCCTGCGCGAGGAGGTCGAGCGCATGGGAGAGCTCATGGACGACGCGCTCGGCGTCGGTCTGGCCGCCACGCAGGTGGGCGTGGTGCACCGGCTGCTCGTCTACCGGGTCGTCCAGGGCGCGCCGCTGGCCGCGCTGATCAATCCCGAGATCGAGTGGTCATCGGGGCGCGACAGCGAGTCGGCGGAGGAGGGCTGCCTCAGCCTGCCTGGCGTGCTGGTCGAGGTCGATCGACCGATTTATGTCCGCGTGCGCGCCCTCGACGAGTTCGGCGAGCCGATCATGATCGAGGCGACCGGCTTGGAGGCACGCGTGATCCAGCACGAGATGGATCACCTCGATGGGGTGCTGATCCTCGACCGGACCTCGCGCGAACAGCGCAAGGAGGCGATGCGCACCCTGCGCGAGGCTCAGCAGGCCGCCTAGCCAGGCCAGGCCCCTGCGTCGTATGTCGTGAGTTCTCTGAGCCGGCGCATGCGCACCGTCTACCTGGGCACGTCTGAGTTCGCCGCCGCGGTGCTGCGGAGACTGGCCGATTCCGCGCATCGACCGGCGCTCGTGCTGACCCGCCCTGACCGGCCCCGCGGCCGCGGCCGTCGCCTGGCCTCGCCCCCGGTGGCCGAGGTGGCGCGAGAGCTCGGCATCGCCGTCGAGCAGCCGGACACCGTCAACGATGAGGCCGCGCTGGCCACCGTCGCCGCGGCGCACCCGGAGGCGGTCTGCGTCTGCGCCTTTGGCGCGATCATCAAGGAGCCGCTGCTGTCGGCCTATCCGATGCTGAACGTCCATCCCTCGCTGCTGCCGCGCTGGCGCGGCGCGGCGCCGATCGAGCGGGCGATCATGAGCGGCGACGAGCGCACCGGCGTGTCGATCATGCAGCTCGCAGAGGGGCTGGACAGCGGGCCGGTGTGCGCCCAGGCGGCCGAGCCGATCGCCGCCGAGGACACGTACGGCACCCTGGCTGCGCGCCTCGAGCAGCTCGGCGGCGAGCTCCTCATCGGCGTCCTCGATGAGACGCCGCCGTGCGCCCCGCAGGACGACTCACTCGCCACCTACGCGGACAAGATCGCCTCCGAGGACCGCGCGCTCGATCCCACCCGCCCGGCGGTCGAGCTCGAGCGCACCGTGCGCGCGCTCACCCCGCACATCGGCGCGCACGCGGTGCTGGCCGACGGCGAGCGCCTCGGGGTGCGCGAAGCCCGGGTGCTCGCCGACGGGCCGGCGCGGGGCGAGCTGGCGCTGGACGGGCCCCGTCCGGTGCTCGGCTGCGCTGAGGGCGCGCTCGAGCTGGTCGTCGTCCAGCCGCCGGGCAAGCGGCCGATGCCGGGCGAGGACTACCTCCGGGGCCGGCGGAGCTGATGGTTGATTCCGCGACCCCGCGTGCCGGATGGATCCGGATGTTCTGCGCCGGTCGTCGTCCTCGGGCTCGCCAATACCACCAGTATTGGCTTCGCCCTGTGTCCTTGACCGCCTTGATCCCCGAATCCCCCGGCCTCCACGCGGCCGTGGGGTCAACCATCTAGGTACCGCCGTGCCGAGGACCCAGACGGGCGAGGGCGTCTCGCCGGCCCGCGTCTGCGCGCTGCGGGTGATCCGCCGGGTGTTCGAGCAGGACGCCTACGCCGACCGCGCGCTGGCTGGCGAAGCGGCCGGCCTGGAGCCCCGCGACCGGGCCCTGGCCACGGCGCTGGCGTACGGCACCGTGCAGCGCCGGGCCACGCTCGACCACGTCGCCGGGCAGCTGCTCGACCGCCCCGTGGCCCGGCTCGAGCCGGCGGTCCTGGCGCCGCTGCGCCTCGGGCTCGTATCGAGCTGCTCTACATGGGAGGCTCGGCCGAGCACGCCGCGGTCAACGAGACGGTCGAGCTGGCCAAGCGCGCGGCGCCGCGCGCCGCCGGCCTGGTCAACGCCGTCCTGCGGCGGGCCGCTCGGGAGGGGGCGGGCCTCCTGGCGGGTCTTGACGACGGCACGCCCGAAAGTGCCGCGTTGGAGCATTCCGTCCCCGGATGGCTGGCCAGCCGGTGGTGGGCGGAGCTCGGTGCAGAGGAGGCTCGGGGGTTGCTGCGGGTGGTCAACCGGCCGGCCGAATCGGCCCTGCGCGTGAACACGCTCGTGTCGACGCCGGCGGAGGTGACCGAGCTCCTGCCGGTGGCCAGCCGACCCGCTGGGGGCCTCCCGGAAGGGCTCGTGCTGGACGGCCCATTCGACGCCCAGGGCTCGGAGCTGTGGGCGACCGGCGCGATCCAGCCTCAGTCGCGCGCCTCGATGATCGTCTCGAGGATCCTCGATCCGCAGGGCGGCCAGCGCGTGCTCGACCTGTGCGCGGCCCCGGGCGGCAAGACCACCCACCTGGCCGCGCTGATGGGGGACAGGGGCGAGATCGTGGCCGTCGAGCGCCATCCGGGCCGGGCGGCCGCGCTCGAGCGAACCGCCGGGCGGCTGCGGGCGCGCAGCGTGCGGGTCGAGGTGGCCGACGCCGCGCAGCGGCGCCCCGACGGCCGGTTCGAGCGCGTCCTGGTGGACCCACCCTGCAGTGGCGTGGGAACGCTGCAATCCCGGCCGGATCTGCGCTGGCGGGCCCGCCCGGAGGCGACCGGAGAGCTCGCCGCCCTCCAGGGCCGGATCCTGGCCGCCGGAGCGGCCGCCGTGGGGGAGGGCGGCGCCCTCGTCTACTCCGTGTGCACGATCTCGCGCGCCGAGGGACCCGACGTCGTGGACGGGTTCCTGGCGGGGGCGCCCGAGTTCGCCGCCGAGGATCTGGGCGGCCGCCTTCCGCCCGAGCTCGCCGGGCTCCCGAGCGGTCCCGGGATTCAGCTCCTGCCCCATCGCGAAGGCACCGACGGGTTCTTCATCGCCCGCCTGCGGCGTCGCTGAGCCCCCGCTGTGGGCGTTACCCTACGTCTTCACCTTGACCGAACCTATGCCCAAGCTCGGCCCCGAGTGCCCGGCATGCGGCGAGCCGTGGCTGCGCCCGACAGCGGCGCCTGGGCGCTATCGATGCGTCTATTGCCTTCAGCGCTACGAGCTCGTGTCGGTGTGTCCCAACTGCGGAGAGCACTCGACGATCGTGCGGATGTCAAGCACGGCGATCGTCGCCTGCAACCACTGTCAGGGCAGCATGCTGCGGGCGGTTTGACCACGTCAGCCGCCGCGCCCGCCGAGGCCACGCTGCGCCTGCTGCGTGAGCCGCACATCGCTCCGTCGATCCTGTCGGCCGACTTCGCCCGCCTTGGCGAGCAGGTCGGCGAGGTGCTGGCGGCCGGAGCCCGGGTCATCCACGTCGACGTGATGGACGGGCACTTTGTGCCGCCGATCACCTTCGGCGCTCTGATCGTGGGCGCGCTGGCCGACCAGGTCCACGACGCGGGCGCGATCCTCGACGTCCACCTGATGATCGACCGGCCCGAGCGTTACGTGGCCGACATCGCCCGGGCCGGCGCCGACAGCATCACGATCCACGTCGAGGCCACCGCGCACGTGCATCACACGCTTCAGGCCATCCGGGAGGCCGGCTGTGCCGCCGGCGCGGCGCTCTGCCCCGCCACCCCGGCGAGCAGCCTGGACGAGGTCTCCCAGGAGGTGCTCGACCTCGCGCTGTGCATGAGCGTCAACCCGGGATGGGGCGGCCAGGAGTTCATCCCGTTCTCGCTCGACAAGCTCTCGCGCCTGCGCCGCGCCCTGCCCGATCACGTCGCGCTCGAGGTCGACGGCGGGGTGCACGGGGCGACCGCCCGCCCCTGCGTGGAGGCTGGCGCCAACCTGCTGGTAACCGGCTCGGCCGTGTTCGGGGCGCCCGATCCGGCCGGCGCCTACGCCTCGATGGTCGAGGCCGCCGGCCTCGGCCGGTGAGGCGAGAATCATCTAGGGTGCGGATGGTGCATGGCACGAGCCTTCGCCGCACCCTGCCGCTCCTGATCGTCGTCGGCCTCTGCGCCGGCTGCGGATCGAGTGGCGCGCCCAAGGTCACTCCCCACGCCTACGTCCGCGCGGTGTGCTCGGCGATCTCGCCGCTCGAGCGCGACGTCGTGAGCCGCTCGAGCGCGCTGAACGGCTCGACGGCGACCGACGCCACCGAGGCCAAGAAGACCCTCAAGGGGTTCCTGACGGCCGTCGCGCAGGACGCCGACCACGCGCTGACGAAAATTCGGGCGGCTGGGACACCGGACATCTCGGGCGGCAAGCGGGTGTCCGGCGCGATCGTCAAGACATTCACCCAGCTGCGCGACACCATGCGCAACGCGGTCAGCAAGGCGAGTTCGCTGCCGACCGATTCGGCATCCTCGTTCAACACCGCCGCTCACACTCTCACGGTCAGCGTCAAGAGCTCGCTCGGCAACATCGACGCCAGCGGGCTGAGCGACCCGGAGCTCGAGAAGGCCGCTGCCAACGAGCCGGCGTGTCAGAGCCTCAGCAGTTGAGAGGCACCCCGCCGCCCCGTGTCAGCCAGCGCTCATGTTGTGACTGCGGGACCTCTGCGATAGACGAGCGAAAGCAGGGCGCAGAGGACGAGCGTGGCGATGAAGTAGGAGACCTCGACGCGGGTCACCTCGTTGCTGATCAGCTCGGAGAGCATCAGCGCCACGAACACGGCGGCGGCGGACAGCCAGGCGACGGCCGCGGCGGCGGCGCGGCCCCGGGCCAGGGCCGCCTGGTTGAGGGTGCCGGACACGAGGTGAAAGCCCATCCCGAGCCCGACCACAGCCAGTCCGAAGCGGCCGTAGTGAAAGCCCTTGTTGCCCAGCAGCGCGGTCATCACGAACGGCCCGATGGCCAGCAGCCCGATCGCCACCGCGCTGCCGAAGGCGACGATCACCAGCACGGTGATGCGGATCGCGCGGTGGAACTCCTCGGGGCTCTCACGAGCCTCGAGGCCGGCCAGGTGGGGGAGGATCGCGGTCTGGACGGCCTGGAAGAGCTGCAGCGGGGCCCGGACGATCAGCAGCACGTTGAACACGAAGCCGGTGATGCCGACCGTGAGCCCGGCCTTGCTGCCCGCCTTGGCGGCCACGATCAGCACGCCGGCGTTCATCAGCGTCTGCTCGGCCAGCATGATCCCAACCACCGACACGGCAAAGCCGGCTCCGTGGCGCAGGCTGAGATCGCTGGTTGCCTCCTCGAGCTGGGCATGCGCCGGCCCCTCGCGCGCCGCATCGGCCGCGGGTAGACCGGCCGGGGCCCTCACGCGCAGCCGCGAGAAGGCGCACGGGATCACGCACAGCGACGCGAACGGCGCCACCGCCATGCCCAACCCGACGGCGCCCTGCCCGGATCCGATGCCGACCGCGACGGCCAGCGCGAACAGGAAGCGCGAGGTCGACTCGAGGAACACCAGGCCGCCGTACAGGGCGAACCGCTGGTGGCCGCCCAGCCACCCACGGGCGAAGTAGCTGGCCGAGTAGGCCAGGACGCCGACGACCAGGATCCAATACAGCGCGCTCGAGCCATCGAAGATGCCCTGCTCGATGTCGTGGCGCATAAGCAGCGCGACAACGACGAACACCGAGGCGAACCCGAACTGGATCATCGCCGGGATGCGCAGCGGATGCCCGTGCAGGCCACGCGCCCGGCGGTCGGCGATCGTCCGCGAGAGCAGCTGCTCGACCGGCCGGTAGATCACCGACAGAATCACGAACATGATCGCCCAGCACAGCGAGATGCGGCTGTAGGAGGCCGGGTCGAGCACGTGGCTGGCCGCAGCCAGGTACAGGAACGTGAAGATGCCGGTCGAGGCGATCCCGATCGAGAGGATGCGGGCGCCCGAGGCGTAGGAGCTCTCGGGCTCCCCCGGCGCGGGGCCGTTGGCGCTCGGCCCGGTCGGCGGCGCGGGCGCCGTCGCGGTGGACGAGCTCCCGGGGGGCGGGGGCGCGGCCATCAGGACACCCTGACCAGCAGCATCGTCCAGGGAAACGGCGAGCACGCCTCGAGCACCGAGCCGTGCCGGCCGGCGGCGCGCACGAAGCTTCGCTTGGACCAGTGGTTTACGTGCCCCGGGGTGTTCCCGAGCTCGCGCAGGTACGCACCGCGTGCCACGTTGAGCCCGCGCCAGAGCGGCTCACGGGGCACCGAGACCAGGAGATACCGCGCGGCCACCCGGGCCATCTCGGCGAGGGTCTGCTCGGGGTCGGGCACGTGCTCGAGCACCTCGATTGCCGCGGCGAGGTCGAACGACCCATCGGAGAACGAGCGCAGTCCATCGACGTCCACGTCGATCGTGCGGAACTCAAGGTTCTCGCGCCGTCGCGTCTCCCACTGGGCCTCGAGCTTCGGATCGGGCAGGTCGATGCCCACGATCGGCTTCTCGCCCAGCTGCTGGGCCCAGCGGTAGGTCAGCACGCCCTCGCCGCAGCCGACATCGAGCACCGACCGCGGCGCTGCGGCTGCGAACAGGCGCTCCAGCGTCGCCTCGAAGCCCGCCATCAGCCGGCGGACCACCGGATTGGTCGAGCCGTACTTGTCGAACGTGTTGCCGGTGGGGACGGCCGCCGGCGCCCCGCCGGCGGGGGCCACGTCGGAGGTGCCGCTCATACCTCTAGCGCCCGGCGGTCGGCCGGATCGGGCTCCGGGCCGGACACCTTGTCCGCCGGGCGAGTGGCGCCGGCGGCCCTCGATGGGTCGCCCGGCTCGTAATGCGACGGCTCCACTCCGAGCTGCAGCTCGATTCGCCGCACTCGCTCGAACGTGCGCTGGGAGAGGGTGCGCTGAGCGTCGAGCAGGTCGCCGATGACCCCGAGCGCGCCCAGGAGCATCGCGGCGAAGAACAGCACCGCGCCGAGGATCAGCGACTGGACGTGGCCGGCCCGGCCGCCGTGGGCGATGAACAGGACCAGGAAGCGGATGAACAGCGCCGCCGCCGGCAGCCCGAGGATCAGCGCCCCGGTCCAGAACAGCTTGAGCGGCTCGTACTGGACCCACACCCGGAAGATCGTGAGCCCGTTGCGCCGTACGTAGGCGCCGATCGACGGGAACAGCCGCGACTCGCGTGTCTTCGGATTGGTCCGGACCGGCACGTGGTCGATCGCCACCAGCAGCTTGCCGGCCTGGATGATCGTCTCGAGCGTGTAGGTGAACTTCGAGACGACCTGCATCTGGAGCGCCGCCTCGCGGTTGTAGGCCCGGAAGCCGGAGGTGGTGTCCGGGATCCCGGTGGCCGAGGCGTGGCGGACCACCCAGGAGCCGAGGCGCTGGAGCAGCTTCTTGCCAGTCGAGAACTCCTCGATCGTCTGGACCTGGCGGTCGCCGACCACCATGTCGGCCTCGCCGCGCAGGATCGGTCCGACCAGCCTCGGAATGTCGGCGCCCTCGTACTGGTTGTCGGCGTCGGTGTTGACGATCACGTCGGCTCCGAGCTTCAGGCCGGCGTCCAGGCCGGCCTGGAACGCGGCGGCCAGGCCCTTGTGGTTGGTCAGGCGCACGACGTGATCGACGCCGTGCTCCCGGGCGACCTCCACCGTCCGGTCGCTCGACCCGTCGTCGACGATCAGCCACTCCACGGCGTCGACGTCCGGAACCGTGCGCGGCAGCCGCGCGAGGGTGGCCGGAAGCTGGCCCTCCTCGTTGAAGCAAGGGATCTGGATGATGAGCTTCATGGTCGGGAGCCGAGCCGTAGATGTAAACGAGCCGGCCGGCTACAAGGTGCGCCTCCAGGCGCCCACGTCGGCACAACGGTAGCGACACGCGCCCCCGAGAGCACCGCCCGAAGAATCCGTTTAACCATGCGGCCTATCCTGCCCTGCACACGTCATGTCCGCGCCGACCGACATCGATCACCGCCATCTCGCCCGGGCCATCGAGCTGGCGGAGGGCGGCCGCGGGCAGGTCAGCCCGAATCCGATGGTCGGCGCGGTCATCGGCCGGCACGAGGAGATCCTCGGCGAAGGGTTCCATCAGAGGCTGGGCGGCCCGCACGCCGAGGTCGAGGCGATCGAGGCGGCGGCCGGCCGAGACCTGGGCGGTGCCACGCTGTACGTGTCGCTCGAGCCGTGCTGCCACCACGGCCGAACCCCGCCATGCACCGAGGCGATCCGCGCGGCCGGGATCGGCCGGGTGGTCGTGGCCTCCGACGACCCGAGCGAACACGCCTCGGGACGAGGGCTGGGCATCCTGCGCGACGAGGGAGTCGAGGTGGTCGTCTTCGACGGCGAGCTGGCCGCCCGCGCCAGGCTGCTCAACCAGCCGTTTCGCAAGCACACCCGCACCGGGCGGCCGTATGTTCTGTTCAAGTCCGCGATGACGCTCGACGGGAAGGTCGCCACCCGCGGCGGAGATTCCAAGTGGATCAGTGGCGAGGAGAGCCGCCGGCTGGCCCATCACTGGCGGGCCCAGTGCGATGCGGTGGCCGTCGGGATCGGCACCGCGCTGGCCGACGACCCACAGCTGACCGCCCGCATCCCCGGCGTGATCCGCCAGCCCCGGCGCGTGGTGTTCGACTCGCTGGCCCGCCTGCCGTTGACCTCGAAGCTCGTGCGCGATGCGCGCACGATCCCGCTTACGGTCGTGGTCTCGCGCGCGGCGCCGCGCACCGCCACCGATGCGCTGGCTACCCACGGAGCCGAGATCGTCGTCGCCACCGGTGAGAACGAGACCGCCCGCGTGCGCTCCGCGCTCGACCAGCTCGGGGCGGACAGCATCGGCGCGATTCTGCTCGAGGGCGGCCCACACCTGGCCGGCGCATTCCTGGATGCCGGCGAGGTCGACGAGATGCGGCTGTTTCTGGCCCCGATGGTGCTGGGCGGCCGGACGGCCCGCGATCCACTCGAGGGCGAGGGGGTCGAGGCGATCGCCGACGCCGCTCGCGCCCTGACGCTCGAGTGCGAGCGAGTGGGCGACGATCTGCTCATCTCGGCGCGTATGAGGGAGTGGTAGCCCTGTTCACCGGTCTGGTTCAGGGGATGGGGCGGATCGCCGCGCTGGACGCGACCGAGGCCGGCGCCCGCCTGCGGATCGAGACGCCGCTGGCCGGCGAGCTCAAGGCCGGCGACTCGGTGGCGGTCAACGGCGTGTGCCTCACCGCGGCCGGGCTCGGGGACGGCGCCTTCACGGCCGACGCGATGAACGAGACGCTCTCGCGGACCTCGCTGTCCGTCCTGGCCCCCGGCTCGCAGGTGAACCTGGAGCTGCCCTTGCGCGCCGGCGACCGCCTGGGCGGCCACATGGTCCAGGGCCACGTGGACGGGGTCGGCACGGTCTCGGAGGTCGCTGAGGACGGATTCGCGCGGAGGATCCGGATCGAAGCTCCGCCCGAGGTGCTGCGTTATGTGATCGAGAAGGGATCGATCGCCGTGGACGGTGTGTCGCTCACGGTGGCGGAGCTGGACGATCGATCGTTTACCGTCTCTCTCATACCGGAGACCTTGCAACGTACGAATCTCGGGCTCGCGGGACCGGGCGCCGTAGTCAACTTGGAGGTCGATGTGCTGGCGAAATACGTGGAGAAGCTGGTGGTGGGGGTGCGATGAGCTCGACCAAGACCCCGTTCGCGACGATCGACGAGGCGATCGAGGACATCCGCCAGGGCAAGATGGTCGTGGTCGTCGACGACGAGAACCGCGAGAACGAGGGCGACCTGACGATGGCCGCCCAATTCGTCACGCCCGAGGCGATCAACTTCATGGCCAAGGAGGCGCGCGGGCTGGTCTGCCTGGCCCTCACGCCGGAGCGCTGTGACGAGCTCGGCCTGGACCTGATGGCGGCCAAGAACGAGTCCGCTTTCGAGACCGCCTTCACGATCTCGATCGAGGCGCGCTCGGGCGTCAGCACGGGGATCTCGGCGGCCGACCGGGCCCGCACGATCCAGGTCGCGATCGACCCGCAGACCAGCCCGCGCGAGCTCGTCCAGCCCGGCCACGTGTTCCCGCTGAAGGCCAAGCCCGGGGGCGTGCTCGAGCGCGTGGGGCAGACCGAAGCCGCCGTCGACCTGGCCCGGCTCGCCGGCCTGATCCCCGCCGGGGTGATCTGCGAGATCATGAACGACGACGGCACGATGGCGCGGGTGCGCGACCTCGCGCCCTATTGCGAGCGCCACGAGTTGAAGATGGTCACGGTGGCCGACCTGGTCGCATACCGGCGCCGGCACGAGAAGCTCGTGGAGCGGGTCGTCTCAACCCGGCTGCCCACCGCGTTCGGCGAGTTCAGTGCGGTCGGCTACCGCTCGCTGGTCGACAACAAGCACCACGTCGCGCTGGTCAAGGGAGACGTTGAGGGCCGGGAGGACGTGCTGGTCCGGGTGCACTCCGAATGCCTGACCGGAGACGTGTTCCACTCCCTTCGCTGCGATTGCGGCGAGCAGCTCGAGTCGGCTCTGTCGATGATCGAATCAGAGGGCCTCGGCGTGCTCCTGTACCTCAGCCAGGAGGGTCGTGGGATCGGCCTGCTCAACAAGCTGCGGGCCTACAAGCTCCAGGAGGAGGGTCTCGACACCGTCGATGCGAACCTCCGGCTGGGCCTGCCGGCCGATCTGCGCGACTACGGGATCGGCGCCCAGATCCTCGTGGACCTGGGGTTGACGTCGATCCGCATCCTCACCAACAACCCCAAGAAGATCTCGGGGCTGGCCGGCTACGGGCTCTCGATGGCCGACCAGATCCCCATCCAGCACGTCCCCAACCCCCACAACGAGGCGTACCTGCGGGCCAAGCGCGATCGGCTTGGCCACACGCTGCACCATCAGGGGCTGGACCTGGACGAGGAGATGCTGCGCGACGAGCACGAGGTCGACCGCCGGCGGCGCGAGTCGACCGGATGAGCGATTCCGCGCCGCGCACGCGCGTCGCGTTGTGTGTTGCGCGCTTCTACGCCGAGCTCGCGGACAAGCTGGAGACCGGCGCGCGGGCGGCGCTGTATGACGCCGGGCTGCTCGAGATCGATCGCTTCGACGTGCCCGGGGCGTTCGAGCTCCCGATGATCGCCAAGTTCGCGGCGAGGACGGGCCACTATGACGCGGTGGTCTGCCTTGGCGCGGTCATCCGGGGGGAGACCGACCATTACGACTACGTCTGCACCGAGGCGGCCCGGGGGATCCAGCAGGTCCAGCTCGAGACAGGCGTGCCCTGCGGCTTCGGCGTGCTCACCGTCGACACCATGGACCAGGCGCTCGAACGTGTGACCGGTGGCGCCAAGCGCGACACCGGGCGCAGTGCAGCCGAGGCGGCACTGGCCTCACTGGCCGTCAAGCACGAGTTGGCTCGGGCGACTCAGTCGCCCTGAGCCGGCACGAGCAGCGCCCCGCGAGACGCTTCGGCGCTGGGCGGACCGGTGCCCGGACCGCCGCCCTGACTGTCTGCGCCCTGGCCATCTCCGCCGGGATGTCCGTGGCGCCCGTTGCCGGGATCGCCCGCGCCCGCCGGCGGGCCGGTGGGGGTACCCGCGCCGCCGCTCTGGTTGGCCTGCTGGCCCAGCGCGAGCAGGGCGAGCTGCAGCTGCTGGCGGACGACGTCGGTCTGGTTGGGGATCTGCAGGCGCTCGTAGAGCACGGTCACGGCGTCCTTCGGATCGCCGGCCAGGCGCAGTGATCGGCCCAGGTCATACAGGGCGTAGGCATAGGTCAGGCTGCTGTGGGGGGCGGCCGCCACGGCCTGGCGGAGGATCGGGATCGCGGCGCTGTACTGCCCGTCTGCCATCAGCTGGTGGCCGCGAGCCTCGAGCGTGTCGGCCACCGGCGCGGGTGTGGTGGCCGCGGCCGGCGTGACCGTCACGGTCGTGTTGGTCGGGTGGGTGGTCGCGGGCTTGCTCGGGGTCGCCCGCGCATGGGTCGCCGGCCTGACGGCGCTGCTCGCGGCGGCCGAATCGCGGGCGGGGGGCGATCCGCTGCCACCGCCGAGTGTCCCGATGGCGATCGCGGCCACCGCGGCGCCGGCCGCCAGCGCGGCCAGTGCCGGGACGCGTGAGCGGCGACGTGGCCGAGCCGGGCCGGCCGGGGATGGGCTGGTCCCCGGCGCCGGACGCGCCGTTCGAGGCCGGGCGGCCGCCGCCGGCGTCGCCCGCCGGGGACTGCGCCCGGCGGCCCCGACCGGCGCCGCCGCTCGGAATGCCTTTGTGGCCGGCTCGCTGAGCGCCACCTCGAGGGCCTGGGCGAAATCCTGCGCGGTCGGCCAGCGCTGCTCGGGCCGCTTGGCCATGCCGCGGGCGAGCACGGCGTCGACCGCCGGCGGCAGCGCGCGGTTGCGCTCGCTGGCCGGCGGGGGCGGGTCCTCCACGTGCTGGCGGGCCTGCACGGCGAAGTGCGAGGCGGTGAACGGCCGCTCGCCGACGAGCAGCTCGTAGGCCGCCACGGCCAGCGAGTAGCGATCGCTGGCGTCGGTGGCAGGGCGGCCGAGCGCTCGCTCGGGGGCCAGGTAGGAGGCGGTGCCGATGACCTCGCCGGTGGTGGTGATGGTGTCCTCGGTGCCGAGGCGGGCGATCCCGAAGTCGGCCACATGGAGCACGCGATCGCGATCGAGGAGCAGATTGGCCGGCTTGATGTCGCGGTGCAGCACACCCCGGCTGTGGGCGTAGTCCAAGGCGCAAGACGCCTCATGGACCCATTTGACGGCGTGCACCCGGCGCACGGAGTCGACCCGCAGCGCGTCGGCCACGGTCCCGCCGGCCAGGTACTCCATCACGATGAACGCCCGCGCCGGGTCGTCGTCGACCGGGACGCTCTCGCTCACGTCGTAGATCATCACGACGTTGGGGTGGCCCGACAGCCGGGCGGCCGCGCGTGCCTCGCGCATGAAGCGCTCGCTGGCCGCCTCGTCATGGGCGAATCGCTCGGCCAGCAGCTTGATCGCCACATTGCGGCCGAGGGCGTGGTCACGCGCGCACCACACCGAGGCCATCCCCCCCGACGCGATGTGGCGCAGGGGCTCATAACGTTCCGGGAGCCCCAGATTCGGGCGGACACGTGCGCCCGCAGGGGTTCGATCACCCATCGAAACGCCTCATTACCCGTCTCGAAGAATACGAACCGTCGGGGACTGTCTCCACCTCCGCAATGGCGCGACCATCGCGCTGTGATCTACCTCTCTGCACGACCCGCCCGGGGCACCAGGGTCAAGGCTATACTCGCGGGCCATGGCAAAGGTCTGTCACGTGTGCAGCAAGGGTCCGTCGTTCGGCAACAGCCGCAGCCACTCGATGGTCGCCACCCGGCGGCGCTTTGACCCGAACCTCCAGCGGGTCCGCATCAACGACAACGGAACGCCGCGGCGGGTCTATGTGTGCACGCGGTGCCTGAAGGCCGGCAAGGTCGCCAAGGCCCTGTGACCGATGAGGCTCGGGACCCCGCTCCGGGGTCCGATCCGAGCCTGCTGCGGTTCCGTGCCCTGCTCGAGGCTGGCCTGGCCGCGCTCGAGGCGCGGCGCGAGGAAGTCAACGAGCTGAACGTCTTCCCGGTGGCCGACGGCGACACCGGCGACAACATGGTGCTCACGCTGCGCGCGGTGCTCGACGAGCTCGATCGTCTGGCCGGGGAATCTTCAGCCACCGCCTTCACGACCGACCGGACGCTCGAGCACGTTGGCCGTGATCAGATCGTCGCCTCGGTGGCCCGCGCCGCGCTGCTCGGCGCTCGGGGCACCTCCGGAGTGATCCTCTCCCAGCTCGTCCGCGGGGCGGCCGAGGAACTGGCCAGCCGGCCGGGCGAACTGGTCGATCCAGTCCTGATCGGCGCAGCCCTGGCCCGTGCGGTCGACCAGGCCTACGGCTCGGTCCGCGAGCCGGTCGAGGGGACGATCCTCACCGTAGTGCGCGAGATGGGGGTGCAGGTCGCCTCCGACCTGGCCCGGTTCCGCGACGCCCGCCTGCCGCCCGACGCCACGGCCGAGGTACAGAACGCGGTGATCTCCGCGGTCCTCGAGCGCGCGCTAGGAGCTGGCGAGAGCTCGTTGCGGCGCGGCCCCGATGTGCTGCCGGCCCTGCGCGACGCCGGCGTGGTCGACGCCGGGGGCTACGCGCTGACCGTGATGCTGGCCGGGATCCTGGGCGCCCTGCGGGGCGGCGAGATGCCGCTGGTCGAGCACCAGGCCACGGCGCGGATCACCCGGCCTCAGCACTCCTCGACCACGTACCGCTACTGCGTGAGCTTCGCGGTCATCGGCACGAGCCTCGACGCGAGGGATTTTCGTCCCGGGCTCGAGCAGCTCGGCGACTCCGTGCTGGTCGTGGGTGATCCCTC
Organism: uncultured Solirubrobacterales bacterium; assembly: GCA_963764545.1. GTDB lineage: Bacteria > Actinomycetota > Thermoleophilia > Solirubrobacterales > Solirubrobacteraceae > Palsa-465. Next base: position 67,896 of record CAVXSX010000004.1, read on the forward strand.
GACGCTCAAGGTGCACCTGCATACCGACGACCCGGACGCCGCCACCGCGCTGTTGGCCGCTCACGGAGAGATCTCGCATCTCGACGTCAACGACATGCGGGCCCAGCTCCAGCGCCGGGAGCAGCGCCTCGCCGCGGTGCCCCCACCGACGTGCGACGCGGTCGCCGTGGTCAGCGGGGCCGGCGTGCGCTCGCTGTTCGAGAGCCTCGGCGTCCACGCGCTCGATGGTGGACCGGGTTACGCCCCGACCAGCCTCGACGTCCTGGCGGCCATCCATGCCTGTCACGCCGAGCAGGTCGTGGTCCTGCCCAACAGCCCGAGCGCCCTCGGCGCCGCACGCCGCGCTGCCGATCTGTCGGACAAGGCGGTGTCCGTGGTCCCGTCGCTCTCACCGCAGGCCGGGCTGGCCGCCGCGGTCGCTCTGGATCCGGGCGGGACGGCGCGGGACAACGCCGCGGCCATGCGCTCGACGCTCGAGCACGTGCGTACCGGCGCGGTGGCCCCGGCGCGGCTCGATGACGTCCAGGGGCGCTTCCGGGCGGGCGACGCGGTCGGCTACGTGGAGGAGGAGATCGTGGCCTGGGGCAGGCCGCGAGAAGCGCTACGGGAGGTGCTCGAGCAGCTCGCGCACGATGCCGAGCTGATCACCTGCCTGCGGGGCGCCGAAGCGCCGCTGGACGACGGGACGGTGCAGGCGCTGGCGCACGGAGATGTCGAATTCGAGCTATCTGACGGAGGTCAACCGGGCCACTGGTGGCTGCTGTCGGCCGAGTAGCCACGTTGGGCGGATCGGCGAGCAGCGTGGCCAGCTGGTCGGCGCCGAGTGGATGGGCGAGCAGGAAGCCCTGGACGCGCTCGCAGTCGAGCAGGCGCAGGGCGACGAGCTGATCCTCGGTCTCGACGCCCTCGGCCGTCACCGAGCACCCGAGCGCGCGGGCCAGGCTGATCAGCGAGGCGACGATCGCCTGGTCGCGCGAGTCCGCGGCCAGGCCGGCCACGAACTCGCGGTCGATCTTGATCGCGTCGAGCGGGTGCTCCTTGAGCCAGGCGAGCGACGAGGAGCCGGTGCCGAAGTCGTCCAGTGCGATCCGGATGCCGTGTGCCTCGAGATCACGGAGGGTGTGCGCGGCGACGGTGTCGCCCCCGACCAGGGCGGTCTCGGCGATCTCGAGCACCAGCCGATCGGCCGGGAACTCGGCATGGGCCAGCGTCTGCTGGACCGAAAGGGCGAAGCCGGGGTTGGCCAGCTGATGGGCGGACACGTTGACCGAGAGCTCGATCGGATGTCCGGCCTGGGCGGTGAGCCGGTGCATGGTCTCGCAGCTCTCACGCAGCACCCATGAGCCGATCGGGACGATCATGCCGGTGTCCTCGGCTACCGGGATGAACTCGTCCGGCGCCACGGACCCAAGCTCCGGGCTGTTCCAGCGCGCGAGCGCCTCCACGCCGCTCAGCTCACCGGTCTCGAGTTCGAACACCGGCTGGAAGACCAGCCCGAGCTCGCCCCGGAGCTCGGCTCCGCGCAGCTCGCGCACCAGTGCGAGGCGCCGGCCGTCCCGGCTGCGGCGGCTGCCGCCGAAGAACGTGATGCGGTCACGGCCCGTGCGCTTGGCCTCGTACATCGCGGCGTCGGCCTGGCGCAGCGCCTCGCGGGCATCCGAGTCGGCGTCGGTCAGCAAGGCGATGCCGATGCTCGCGGTGACCACGCTCGAATCGATGCCGGGTAGCGGCTGGGATACCGCCTCGAGCAATCTCACCCCGAGCCTGGCCGCCTGCTCCTCATCGGTCACGCCCTCGGCTATGACGACGAACTCGTCGCCGCCGAAGCGCCCCACGAAGTCACTTCCGCGCACCGCGGCCGCCAGCCGCTGGCTGACCTCACGGATCATCTCGTCGGCCCGGTCGTGACCGAGCGTGTCGTTGAGTGCCTTGAGGCCGTCGAGGTCGACGAACAGGGTGGCCAGCGCCTCGCCCGGCTCGACCCGGACGATCGCCTCGTCGAGCTGCTCGAAGATCGCCGTGCGGTTGGGCAGTCCGGTCAGGCCGTCGTGCCGCGCGTCGTGGATCAGCCGCTCGAGCGCGCGGTGACGTTCGATGGCGATCCCGGCCAGCCGGGCGCCGTCCTCCATCAGTGCGAGGTGGCCGGGCAGCGGCCGGCGCGGACGGGGACCGTAGAGCGCGAGCGTGCCGAGCACCTCGCCGGCGGGCGTCTTGATCGGCATCGACCAGCAGTGACCGAGGCCGGCGTCGAGCACGAAGTCACGGATGGGCGCCCAACGGGGGTCGGTGCTGATGTCGTCGGAGATCGTGAGCTGTCCCGACCACGAGGCCGAGCCGCAGGCCCCCACGTTCGGACCGATCACGACACCGTCGATGGCCGCCAGGTAGTGGGGCGGGAGCGACGGGCCCGCGCCGGGGTGCAGCGTGTTCGACTCGCGGTCGAGCAGGACCACGCACCCGATGACCGAAGGCTCGTGACGCTCGATCCCCTCCACGAGCTCGACCAGGACCTCCTTCAGCGGTGCGCCGCCCGCGATGAGCTCATGCACCCGGTGCTGCGAGGCGACCAGATCGTGGAAGCGCAGGGCCTCGTCGTTGGCCAGGCTCAGGCGGATCTCGGCGGCGATCGCGGCGATCGCATCGTCGAGGATCTGCCGGTCGCGCTCGTCCCAGTCCCGGGGCGAGGCATCGGCCACGCCCAGCGTGCACAGCACCTGGCCATCCACGACCACCGAGTCCTCGAGGTAGGAGTGAAGCCCGTCTGCCCACGCCGGGGCGTCGATCTGTGCGCTCAGGAACTGCTCGAGCGACTGTCCGGCGGGGAGCTCTGCGGTCTCGGGATCGGCGGCCTCGCCGATCCACAGGCCGCTGATCAGCGTGCGGTCGCCCAGCGGCACGGCCAGCGCGGCGACGGCCGACCCGGTGGCGCGACGGAGCACCGCGGTCCAGCGCTCGATCTCCGGACGCGCGCCGCCCTCCAGCAAACCGCTGCGTGCGAGCAGCGCGCGGCGGACCTCATCATCGGAGGCCTGGGGGGTGATGTCCTGCGGGCTGGGACTGGGCTCGACCATCGACACAACGCGGTTAAGCTCGATCGCGTCCGTCCCTACCTTGATCATGCGGCCGGTCCCTCGACGGATCTTCGGTTACTTCATCCGATGGCCGCCACCGAATTCGCCACCTCCGTCCCGCTCGATCCGGTCGCCCTGCGCGCGGCGGCGGTCCGCTACCCGCGGCCTTCGAGGCTCGGCGAGGCGCTCTCGCTCGACGGTCCGAAGGCCCAGCGGGCGGCCGAGACGCTCGGGCTGGCCACGGTCGGAGACCTGCTGGGGCACCTGCCCCGCGACCGGCGCGAGGCCCGGGCCGTGGCCGAGCTCGAGCCGGGCGACAGCGCCACGGTCGTGGTTCAGGTCACGAGCATCTCGTCGCGGTCGGTCAGGCGCCGCGGGATGCGCCCGCTGGTCGAGGCCACGGTGGCCGACGAGACCGGGGTGATGAAGGCGACCTTCTTCAACCAGCCGTGGCTCGAGCAGCGCTACCCGGCTGGCACGCGGCTCGCGCTGCACGGCAAGTTCGAAGCCCGCCGTCGGTTTCGCGTCCAGGCTCACGCCCGGACCGGGGATGCGGTGACCGGCGAGGGCTCCGGTGCCGGCGCGGTCGCCCACTATCCGGCCACCGAGGGCCTCTCCTCGACCCAGATCCTCGCGCTGGTGCGCGAGCACGCCGAATCGCTGGTCGACTTCGTCGAGCCGCTGCCCGCCGCGCTGCGGGCGCGCGAGCGCCTCCCGGATCGGGTGGCGGCGCTGACCGAGGCGCACTTCGGCGCGGTCGGCTCAGCCGCCGACGTGGCCCGTCGCCGGCTCGCCTTCGACGAGCTGCTTGCTCGTCCAGCTGGCGCTCCTGCGCCGCCGCCGGCAGCGGCGTGCGTCGGCCAGCGCCCCGGCCCTCTCCTCCGAGCGCGAGCTGACCGCTCGGTGGCTCGACACGATGCTCCCGTTCACGCTGACCCGCGATCAGGAGCGAGCGCTCGAGGCGATCGACGGCGATCTGGCCCGTCCGCAGCCGATGCAGCGCCTGCTGATGGGCGAGGTCGGGTCGGGCAAGACCGTGGTGGCCCTGTACGCGCTCCTGCGGGCCGTCGAGCACGGCTACCAGGGCGCGCTGATGGCGCCCACCGAGACCTTGGCCGAGCAGCACTTCGCCACGATCCAGGCGCTGATGCCGGGCGCGGTGGTGCCGCTCGGGCTGCTCACGGGCTCCACTCCGGCCCGCCGGCGGGCCGATCTCCTCGGCAAGCTCGCGACCGGCGAGCTATCGCTGATCGTCGGCACACACGCTCTGATCGAGGATGCGGTGGTGTTCTCCCGCCTGGCCGTTGCCGTCGTCGATGAGCAGCACCGGTTCGGGGTGCGCCAGCGGGCCGCGCTGGACGCCAAGGCGATCGCCGGCGAGCGGCCGCACGTGCTGCACATGACGGCCACGCCGATCCCGCGCACGCTCGCGCTCTCCAACTACGGCGATCTCGACTCCACGCAGCTGCGCGAGCTGCCCGCAGGCCGGCGGCCGATCAAGACGTTCGTGTGCTCTTTGCAGGCTGAGCGGGCGCGGGCATATGAGCGGATCCGCGAGGAGCTCCGCGAGGGGCGCCAGGCGTTCGTCGTGTGCCCGCTGGTCTCCGAGTCAGAGCTCCTGCAGGCCCGGGCGGCCACGGCCGAGTTCGAGCGCCTGCGCACCAGCGAGTTCCGTGATTTTCGCGTCGTGCTCATGCACGGCCAGCTGGCCGCCGCCGCCAAGCAGGAGGCGATGAGCGCGTTCGCCTCGGGCGCCGCGGACGTGCTGGTCGCCACCTCGGTGATCGAAGTCGGGATCGACGTGCCGAACGCCACTGTGATGCTGGTCGAGGACGCCGACCGATACGGGATCTCGCAGCTGCACCAGCTCCGCGGCCGGATCGGGCGCGGCGCCCGCGAGTCGTTCTGCCTCCTGTTCGGGGCCAAGGAGTCGCCGCGCCTGGTCGCGGTTGCCCGGCACGCGGACGGCTTTGAGCTGGCCGAGATCGATCTCGAGCTGCGCCGGGAAGGTGAGCTGGTCGGCACCCGCCAGCATGGTGAGGCGAGCTACCGGGTCGCTGAGCTGCCGCGCGACGCCGAACTGCTCGAGCGGGCCCATCGCTACGCCGACGAGCTGATCGTGGCCGATCCGGACCTGGCTGAGCCAGAGCACGCGCTTCTCGCCGACGAGCTGCTCGGGACGTTCGGGCCGGAGGCGCTCGCCCCGATCCGGGCCTGAGAGGGGGAGGGGTGCGCATCGTCGCCGGGCGCTTTGGAGGGCGTGGCCTGATCGCCCCCCGGGGCCGCGCGACCCGCCCCACCTCCGACCGGGTGCGCGAGGCGCTCTTCTCGATCCTGGGAGCGGCCGCGGTCGAGGATGCCCGGGTCCTCGACCTGTTCGCGGGATCGGGCGCGTTGGGCATCGAGGCGCTGTCCCGCGGGGCCTCGGAGGCGACCCTCGTCGACAGCTCGGCCGCTGCCGTGGCCGCCATTCGGCGCAACCTCCAGGGGCTCGGAGCCGAGGCCGAGGTCCGTCGCCAGGATGCGCTGGCCTACGTCAAGGCGGCATCTCGCGACGCTCGTCAATACGATCTGGTGTTCCTCGATCCTCCATATCGCCACGCGAGCGTCCTCGGAGCAGAGCTCTCGGCGGCGCTGGGACCGGTTCTCGCTCCCGACGCTCGGGTAGTGGCCGAGAGCGACCGGCGTGCCCCGCTCGCGCTCGACCTGATGCAGCTCGACGAGCGACGCTACGGCGACACCCTGATCCGAATCCATGGCCCCCGATAACCGCCTCGCGATCTGTCCCGGCACGTTCGACCCCGTGACCAACGGGCATCTCGACGTGATCGCACGGGCGTCGGCCATGTACGACCGGGTCATCGTCGCGGTGGTCAACCTGCCGTGGCGCAAGGGCAAGACGGTGTTCAGCGCCGAGGAGCGCGTGGGGTTCGTGACCAATGCGACCCGCGGTCTGGGCAACGTCGACGTCGAGCCGTTTTCCACGCTGCTGGTCGATTTTGCGCGGCAGCGCGGCGCGATGGCGATCGTCAAGGGACTGCGCGCGATCTCGGACTTCGAGTACGAGCTCGAGATGAATCAGCTCAACCGCCGGCAGGACCCCGAGATCGAGTCCGTTTACCTGATGGCGTCGGCCAAGTACAGTTTCCTGAGCTCAAGCGGCATCAAGGAGCTTGCCACCTTCGGCGGTGACATCGATGATCTTGTCCCCCAGGAGGTCGCCGGCGCCTTGCAGGAACGGCTTGGCCGCTAACGAAACAGAGGTTCTTAAAGATGGATGTCTTGGTACTGATCGACAAGCTGGACGACCTGGTCCATAACGCCCGGGCGGTGCCGCTGACCGATCAGGTCCGGGTCGACAAGGAGGAGATCTACGACATCCTCGACCAGATGCGCGCCACGATCCCCGAGGAGATCAAGCAGGCCCGGTGGATCGTCAAGGAGCGCCAGGAGATGCTGGCCGAGGCCAAGCGCGAGGCCGAGCGGATCGTCAAGGAAGCGCGCGAGCGCCAGGAGCGGATGGTCTCCGAGGAGGAGATCACCAAGCAGGCCGAGCGCGCGGCCGAGGACATCATCGAGGATGCCCGGGCCCGCGAGCGCGAGATCCGCCTGGGCGCCGAGGACTATGCCGACGAGATCCTCAACACGCTCGAGGTCAACCTGTCGAAGTTCATCGCCGCGGTGCGCCGCGGGCGCGAGCGCCTCGCCGGCAAGGAAGAGCCCGCCGAAGTGTCGTGAGGCGCCGCCGTCAGGCGCCGCCGACCATGTGTATCAGTGCTTAAGGTCCTCGACACCGACATCACGCAGCTCGAAGTCGACGCGATCGCCAACGCGGCGAATACTGACCTGAAGCACGGGGGAGGCGTGGCCGGCGCGATCTCCCGGGCCGGCGGGCCTTCGATTCAGGACGAGAGCAATCGGCGGGCGCCGATCGGACTGGGGGAGGCGGTCGAGACGACCGGCGGCGAGATGCCGTGCCGCTGGGTCATCCACGCCGCGACGATGGAGCTGGGCGGTCCCACGTCGGCCGACATCATCCGCGACGCCACCGCCTCGACTCTGCGCAAGGCCGACGAGCTCGGTGCGCGGTCGCTGGCGCTGGTGGCGTTCGGCACGGGCGTGGGCGGGTTCTCGGTCGCGGAGGCCGCCGAGATCGAGGTCTCCGAGGTGCGCCGGCATCTCGGCTCCGGCGCGTCCGGGCTCGAGCGCATCGTGTTTGCGGTGCGCGGCGAGGCGGCGCGTCGGGCCTTCGAGGCCGCGCTCGCGAGCTGACCCAGGCGCTCAGCGCACCTCGAACCCGTTGAGCCCTTCGGGTTCCTCCTCGTTCACGTCGACGCTGTCCACCTCGGCCTGCCGCGGACCGCTCCGGGCGAACGACACCAACCGCTCCACGTCGCCCGGCGCGCCCTCGAACACCGCCTCGACCGCGCCGTCGGAGCGGTTGGTGACCCAGCCGGCGACGTCGTGTGACTGCGCTCGCTGACGGACAGAGTCGCGGAAGAACACGCCCTGCACGCGTCCGTGGACCGTGACCCGCCGGCGGATTCGGTCCTCTGCCACGCAACGATTCTTGCAGGCAAAAGCGCAGCGTGTGCGGGCCAATTGTTCCGTCCGAGCCCCGCGCCATCCTGCATGGGCCATGTTTGCCCTGTGGTTGCTGATCGGTCTGCTCGTCGGTGGCGGCGCTGTTCTCGCCGCGCTGCGCCCGCGCCTGCGCTCGCTGTCGCTCGAGGCGGCCCGGGCGGTTGAGCTCGAGCGCGACCTGGTCCGGGCCCGCGCCGAGACCGAGCAGGAGCGTGCGGTCGCGGCCGAGCGCGTCGCGGCCATCACCGATGCGCAGGAGCGGCTGTCGGCCTCGTTCAAGGCCCTGAGCGCCGAGGCCCTGCAGTCGAGCATGGCCCAGCTATCGGAGCTGGCCCGGGCGCAGCTGCGGACCGTGCAGGTCGAGGCCAAGGGCGATCTGGACAAGCGCCAGCAGGCGGTCGAGCAGCTCGTCGCGCCGCTGCGCGATCAGCTCGGACGAGTCGATGCCCAGCTTCTGCGGCTCGATCAGGAGCGGCGCGAGTCACGCGGGCGGCTGGAGGCGCAGCTCAAGACGCTGGCCGAGACCGGCGAGAAACTCCGTACCGAGACGGGCGCGCTGGTCACCGCTCTGCGCAAGCCGAACGCCCGCGGGCAGTGGGGGCAGATGCAGCTGCGCAACGTGGTCGAGCTGGCCGGCATGGTCCGCTACTGCGATTTCTGCGAGCAGACGCCGGTGGCCGGTGAGGAGGCGGCGCTCCGGCCCGACCTGGTGGTCAGCCTGCCGGGCGGCAAGCACGTGGTGGTCGACGCCAAGGCTCCGCTCCAGGGCGTGCTCGACGCCTACGAGGCGCGCGACGAGGAGGAGCGCCAACGTCACCTGCGCGACCACGCTCGGCTCCTGCGCCGGCATGTAAAGGCGCTGGCCGACAAGGCGTACTGGGCCGGCCTCGACTCGTCCCCGGACATCGTGGTCATGTTCCTGCCCGGGGAGCACCTGTACGGCGCCGCCCTGGAGGCCGATCCGGCTTTGATCGAGGACGCGATGGCTCGCCGTGTGCTGATCGCCACGCCGACCACGCTGCTGGCCATGCTCCGGGCGGTCGCCTACGGCTGGCAGCAGGAGCGCGTGGCCGAGTCCGCGCAGGCCGTCTCGGACCTCGGGCGCGAGCTGCACGGCCGTCTGGTCAAGCTCTCGACCCTGCTCTCGACGCTCGGCTCGCGCCTGAACAGCACCGTGCGCGCGTACAACGAGGCGGTCGGCTCCTACGAGGCTCGCGTGCTCCCGGCCGCGCGGCGCTTCGAGGACCACGGCTCGGTGGCCGGCGGGCGCGAGCTGCCCGAGCTCGAGCCGGTCACGCTCAACGCCCGCAGCGTGCACGCGCCCGAACTGACCGCCGGCGACGGCCCCGGCGAGGGCCCGGGGCAAGCCGGGCCAGAGCAGCTCGTAATGCGCCGTCTGCGCGCGGCCGAGTAGCGCGCGACCGAGCGGCGCGTGGGCGGTTAGCCCCCCTTGGCGGTCGAGCAGCTCGGCGGTACGATCGCTCCGTGGATGCAAGGGGCGGCTCCCGGGTGGGAGCGATCCGGGGGGTAGGTGCTGCGCTGCGGGAGCGGCCGTGGCTTCGCCTGATCCTCGGCAACGTCGTAGTTGGCGTTGGCTACTGGACGCTGGCCGAGGTCGGCGGGCTCGCTCAATACAACGAGGGCATCGAGGTCGCGTGGCTGCCCGTGGGCTTTGCCGCGGCGATGCTCTACCTGGGCGACCTGCGCTGGTTCGTCGGCGCGATGGTCGGAGACTTCTGCGTTGGCAACAACTTCATCCCGGTCTTCGACCCGACGATCACGAACCTCGTGGGCACGATCGGCAACACGATCGAGGTCACGCTGGGCGCGTACCTGATGCGGCGCTGGCTGGGACGCCACAACCGGCTCGAGCGCCCGGGCGACGTGGGGCGTCTGTTCGTGGCTATCGCGATCTGTACCGCGGTGTCCGCCGTGATCGGGACGGTCAATTACCTGCTGTGGGGAGGCCTGGCGTGGAAGGAGGCGCCGGACTCGGTGCGCACGTGGTGGCTCGGTGACACGTCGGGCGGCCTTCTGGTCGCGCCCCTGCTGCTGAGTTGGGGACGACCACCATGGCGCTCACAGTGGCGCTGGCGAGACGCCGTGCAGGCGGTGGCGATCGTCGGTGCCGTGTTGGGCTTGAGCGTCGCGGTGTTCAGCTCCCATCACCCGCTGACCTACGTCGAGTTCCCGGCCTTGGTGATCGCGGCGGTGTACCTCGGCCAGCGCGGAGCAACGATCACGCTGGTGCTCATGCTGGCCGCGGCGATCCTGATGACCGCGGCGAACGTAGGCCCGTTCGTGGAAACGTCGATCGACGACGAGGCGCTCAGCACCCAGCTGTTCATCCTGGTCTCGACGCTGACCACGCTCACGCTCGGCGCGGCGGTCAGCGCGCGCCGCCGGGCGGCAGTCGAGACTCGCCGAGTCACGTCAGCGCGAAGCCGAACGCGCGGCCGCGGAGCGTCAGCGAATCGCGCGTGACCTGCACGACTCCGTCTCGCAGACCCTGTTCACCCTCGGCCTCCATACGGAGATCGCCAAGCACGAGGTTGCGCGGCTCCGGGACGCCCCTACGGAACGGTTGTTCGATGCCATCGAGGAGGTCGCCGATCTGGCGCGAGGCGCGCTGCTGGAGATGCGTGCTTCGATCTTCGACCTGCGTGGCGGAGCGGTCGCCGAGCAGGGTCTCGTCGCCGCACTTGGCGCCCACGGCGCGGGGCTGTCCGTGCGTCACGACGTGCGCGTCAGCGTAGTCGGGCCTACCGAGCGCCTCCCGGTCGATCCACGCGACGAGGAGCTGTTGTTCCGCCTCGGCCAGGAGGCGATCACAAACGCCGTCAAGCACTCCGGCAGCGAGCAGGTCCTCGTGGTGGTCAGCGTCGAGGATGGCGCGGTCGGGCTGCTGATCCGCGACGACGGGGTCGGGTTCGATCCCAACCGGGCCTACAGCGGTCATCTCGGGCTGGAGCTGATGCGCGGAAGGGCAAGCGCCGCCGGCGGGCTCCTCACCATCGACAGCGCCCCCGGCGTGGGGACCTCGGTGCGGGCGGCGATCCCCGCAGTCGCTAAGGCGCGGGTGAGCTCGCCAGTCCTTCGCGCACCGCAAGCAGCGCCGCCTGTGTCCGTGAGCTGAGCCCCAGCTTGCGCAGGATGTTGCTGACGTGCGTGCGTGCCGTGCGCTCGCTGATCACGAGCCGGCGGGCGATCTCCTTGTTCGCGTGCCCCTGGGCGATCAACCGGAGAATCTCGAGCTCGCGCTCTGAGAGCTCGGCGAACGGGTCTGGGACGTCGTCCCGAGGTGACAGCCACTCCATCAGCCGGCGCGCCACCGCGGCGTCGAGGTGGATCTCGCCCCGGCGGGCCGCGCGGATCGCCACCGCGAGCTCTTCCGGGGCCGCGTCCTTGATCACGTAGCCGGAGGCGCCCGCCTCGAGCGCCGCCTGTACACGCGAGGAGTCGATCAACGACGTGACTGCCACGACCTCGATCTCGGGCTGCGACGCTCGCAACTCGCGGGTGGCGGTGACCCCGTCCACCGGCTCCATCGCGAGATCCATCAGCACCACGTCGGGCGCATCACCGGCCGACGCCATCGCGTGCAGGCGATCGAGTGCCTCGCGGCCGTTGGCGGCCTCCCCGACGACCTCGATGTCGTCGAACAGCGAGAGATACGAGCGCACCCCGCGCCGGACCACGCCGTGGTCGTCGACCACGAACACCCGGATCGGTTCGTCTAGCTCCTGGGCCGCGGGGAGGGCCATGGGGCGATCATACGGCCGCGCCGACGCCCCCGGGATGCATTCGAGTCATATGTCGTAGTCATGCCGATTCGCCCCCGTCAGCCTGATTCTCACGACCCTGCCACCAGCGCCGCAGGTCCTCGCGCTGATGGGGCAGCGGATCGGCCGACGGCTTGCGCAGTTGCACGTACGACACGGCCTCGTCGATCTCGCGGCCGGTCCGCAGGGCGACCACGCCGGCGGCGACCGCGGCCGAGCGCTGCCAGCCGGCGCGGCAGTGCAGGTAGGTCCGGACACCCTCGTCCAGCCACGTGTTCACCTCTCGCACCGCGGCCTCCAGTTCGGCCGCGGGAAGGCCTCCGTAGTCGGTCAGGCTCATGCGGCGCTCCTCGATCCCGGCCGCACCCAGTGCGTGCTCGACCTTCCGCCGATCGCCGGGGCGGTACTCGTCGTCCTCGGTCAGGTTCAGCACTCGCCGCACGCCCACGTGCTCGAGCGTGGCGACATCGTCGGCGTCGAGCGGATAGGCGCCAACGAACAGGTCATCGAGCACGTCGGCGAACCCGTAGGAACGAAACCAGCGGGACACGCCCGCAATCATGGCGCGTGGGAAGAAACTATGGCCAGCCTTAGGTTTCTTCCCAGGCGGTTCGTCGGCGCGGGGCGGCGCGGGGCCGGCGGTAAGCTCGAATTCATGTCCCCGATGCGCACCGACACCTTCGATCTGGGCGCTCTGCGCCTCACGGCCGGCGAGGGCCGGCGGCTGGACCTGCAAGTGGCGATCGATCCGTTCTCGCTCGGCGGCGAGACTTACCCTGTCGACCCCGAGGTGGTGCCCGCTCGGCTCGACATCTCCCGCACCACCGCGGACGGGTACGCGCTGCGGTTGCGCTTCGAGGCCGCTCTGGCCGGCCCGTGCATGCGCTGCCTCCAGGCGGCCAACCCGAGTTTCACTATCGACGTGCGCGAGGCCTCCCAGCCCCCCGATCCCCGTGTGCAAGGCGCAGGCCACGGCCGCGCCAAGCACCAGGATGAGAACGACGAGCTGAGCTCCCCGTACATCGAGCACGGCGTGCTCGACCTGCACGCCTGGGCCCGCGACGCGCTCGCGCTCAGCGTGCCCGCGAACCTGCTCTGCCGCGAGGATTGCGCGGGGTTGTGTCCGGTCTGCGGCGTCAACCTGAACGAGGCCGGGCGCGAGCACCGGCACGAGAAGGCACCCGATCCGCGCTGGGCGGCCCTGTCGGAACTACGCCTCGAGTAGCGCCCCGCGTCCCCCGCAAGGCGTTTCTTGGGCCCTCGGCGGTTACACTGCCTCCCCATGGCCGTCCCTAAGCAGAAGCAGTCGCACGCTCGGACCACGCAGCGTCGCTCCCAGCACAAGATCACCACGCCGACGTACAACGCGTGCCCCCAGTGCCACAGCCCCCGCCTGCCGCATCGGGTCTGCCCGGTGTGTGGCAACTACAAGGGGCGCGAGGTAATCGTCCCCGAGCGGGACGAGCGCGTCGGCTGACGCCGCGCCCGTGGTAACCATCGCCGTGGACGCGGGCGGGGCGGACCTCGGCCCCGCGGAGGTCGCGGCCGGCGCTGCCCGCGCGGCCGCCGGGGGCGTTCGCGTCCTGCTGTTCGGTCCGGCTCGGGAGATCGGCCCGGTCCCGACCGGCGTCGAGGTGATCGACGCCCCGGTGTCGATCGCCAAGCAGGCCGACCCGGCCTATGCCGTCCGCACCACCCCCGAGGCATCGATCGTGCAGGCCACCCAGGCGGTGGCGGACGGACAGGCCCAGGCGTTCGTGTCCGGCGGGTCAACCGGCTCCGCGCTGGCCGCCGCGCTTCTGCACCTCCGGCGCGACCGCGGCGTGTACCGGCCGGCGCTGGCCCTCCCGCTGCCCAACCCGGGCGGGCCTCCGGTCCTGCTGCTCGACGTGGGCGCCAACGTGACCTGCCGCCCCGAGCACCTGGTCCAGTTCGCGCACATGGGCTCGGCCTTCGCCCAGGCCGTGATCGGCATCCCGACTCCGCGCGTTGCCCTGCTGTCCAACGGCGAGGAGGTCGGCAAGGGGACCCCGGACCTGGTCGGGGTGCACGAGCAGCTCGCCGGCGCCCGCGGCGCCGGCCTGAACTTCATCGGCAATATCGAGGGAACCCAGATCGTCAGCGGCGGCGCCGACGTGGTGGTCATGGACGGCTTCACCGGCAACATCACCCTCAAGCTGATCGAGGGCGTCTCGAGCCGGGCGCTGCGCGTTCTCACCGAGATGGCCGACACCACGCCCCGCGGCAGGGTGGCCAACCGTCTGATCGCGCCCACGATGCAGCGGCTGGGCGAGGAGATCGATCCGGAGGGCACGGGCGGCGCCTACATGCTCGGGCTGCGGCAGCTCGGCGTGGTCGCCCACGGCCGCTTCAGCGCTCGCGGCTTCGCTCGCGCGATCGAGGTGGCCGCGCGCGGGGTGCAGCAGGACGTCATCGGACGCACCCGCGCCGCCCTCAAGGAGGCGGGAGCGCTACGTTCGCCCCGGCTCGGTTCGGCACCCGACGAGGAGCGCGACTCATCGTCCGCGCCGACGGCTACGGTTTCCGCTCCATGACCCGCGAGGAGATCTTCCAGGTGATCTGCGGCCATCTGGCCGATGAGCTCGAGCTGGATCCGGCCGTCATCTCCGAGGCGACCCGTTTCAAGGAGGACCTCGAGGCCGACTCGCTCGACCTCTACACGCTCGTGCAGGAGCTCGAGGACTCCTACGGCGTGCGCATCTCCGACGAGCAGGCGGTGCAGATCCGCACCGTCGGGCAGGCCGTGGACTTCGTGCTGAACGTGAGTGGCGGGGACGCGCACGCCTCGGCGCCGGCCAGCGCAGGCCGCGATGAATCGTGAGGACGATCCGCAGCGATGCTGAGTGAGCGCGAACCGCCGTCCAGAGACGGGTGACCCCGCTGCGCTCCTCCGGGAGCTGCTCGACGTGCTGCCCGAGGATCTCGCTGCGCCGGTCTTCACCCATGCATCGTGGACCAGCCGGCGCTCTGACTCCTACGAGCGACTTGCCTTCCTGGGCGACAGCGTGCTGGCCCTGGCCGTGACCTCGCACCTGTACCCCCGGCTGGAGGCCGACCGCTTCGGGCCGGGGCGGCTGACCAAGATCCGGGCGCAGGCGGTATCGGGGCGCTCGTGTCGCGTGGTCGCCGAGCGCCTCGGCGTACCCGAGCGCCTGAGCACCGCGGCGCCGGCGGCGGTGGCATCAACCGTGCCCGCGCTGGTGGCGACCGAGCGCGTGCTGGCTTCGGTCATCGAGGCGGTGATCGGCGCGTGCTTCCTGGCCTTCGGCTACGAGCGGACCGCCGTCGCCGTCGTGGAGGCATTCGCGCCGGAGATCGAGGACGCGCTCGAGCACCCGGTCGACTTCAAGTCCGCGCTTCAGGAGCGACTCGCGCGCAAGGGCGCGCTGGTCACCTACGACGTGGTCGAAGAGGAAGGACCGCCCCACGACCGCGTGTTCTCGGTCAGCGCCACGATCGCCGGCGTCGAGGTCGCCCGCGGCCGCGGGCGCAGCAAGAAGGACGCCGAGCAGGTGGCCGCGCAGAGCGCCCTGGAGGGACTCGAATGAGGTCGCGGACGTGCATCTGAAATCGATCACGCTCAAGGGCTTCAAATCGTTCCCCGACCGCACCCGGCTCGAGTTCGGGCCCGGCGTCAGCGTGATCGTCGGGCCAAACGGGTCGGGCAAGTCGAACGTGACCGATGCGGTGCTGTGGGCCCTCGGCGAGCAGTCACCGCTGGCCGTCCGCGGCCAGTCGATGCAGGACGTGATCTTCGCCGGCGTTCCCGGCCGCCAGGCCGCCAGGGGCGCCGAGGTGGAGCTCGTGCTCGACGACTCAGGGGGCCAGCTCGGGCTCGGCGTGCCCGAGGTCTCGATCGTGCGCCGGCTCGATCGCTCCGGCGAGGGCGAGTACCGCCTGGCCGGAGCCCGCTGCCGGCTGGTCGACGTGCTCGAGGTCCTATCCGACACCGGGCTGGGCAAGGAGATGCACTCGGTGATCTCCCAGGGCCGGGTCGAGTCGATCGTCACCTCCAAGCCGCGCGACCGCCGGATGCTGATCGAGGAGGCGGCCGGTCTGGGCAAGCATCGAAAGCGCCGCCGGCGCGCCCAGCTCAAGCTCATCCGGACGCAGGAGAACCTCGACCGGGCGCTCGACGTGGAGCGCGAGGCGCGCTCGCGGCTGCGACCGCTCAAGCGCCAGGCCGAGGCGGCCGAGCTGCACGCCCGTCTCGAACGCCAGACGCTCGAGACGCGCTGGGAGCTCCTGCGAGACGATCTGCGGATCCAGCGCGCCGAGCTGGGCGCCGCCCAGGCCGCCGCCGGGGAGGCCCGGTCGCGCCGCCAGGAGCTAGAGCAGGCTCGCGACGAGGTCGCGGCCCGGCGCGAGGCGGCCGAGGAGGCGCTGGCTCAGCGAAGCGCCCACCGCGAGGAGCTCTCGCGCCGGTGCTTCCTGGCCCAGTCCGCCGGGGACCGCGTGGCCTACCGCGCCGACGCGGTGCGCGGCGCGGGACGCGATGCCGAGCAGCGCTTGGCCCGGGCCGAGGCGCACCTGGCCGATCTGCGCCGCGCCACCGAGACCGAACGGCCCGATCCCGAGCTCGAGGCGCGGATCAACCAACTCGAGCAGGAGCTGGCGCGGCTCGAGCGAGATCGCGAGGCCGAGCTGGCCCGCCAGCTGGCCGAGCTCGAACGGGAGCTGAAGGCGGCCCAGGCCGCCACCCAGGAGCAGACCGGGGTGGCCGAGCGAGCCGCGACCGCGCGCGAGCAGGCGCGCGAGCGCGTCGATCAGACCCGGGGCAAGCTGCGCGAGGCCGAACGGGCGGTCGAGGCGTCCCGCCGCGAGGCCGCGCGGGTCGGCGGCGAGCTGGCCGCGTGCAACCAGTTCCTGCGCAGTCAGACGGCGGCGCCCGGTGGAGCGAGCGTGCTGGCCGACCAGCTCGAGGTTGACCCGGGCTACGAAGTGGCCGTGGCCGCTGCCCTGGACGGTCGTCTGCGTGCTGCCGTCCTGTCTGACCGTCCGGCCGCCGCGGCAGTGCTCGATCGCGCCGGCGCCGACGGTGGTCGCGCCCTGGTGGTGGACGCTACGGGCGACCGTGATGCCCCGCTGCCACCCCCGGCCGGAGGCGCAGAGCTTCTGGCCGATCATGTCCATGGTTCCGCGCAGACCGTGACCGCGGCGCGACGCCTGCTGCGCGATACGTGGGTGATCGAGGACTTCGACGCCCTGCCAGAGCGGTTCGCCGGCGTGGCGGTCAGCCGCTCCGGCCGAGTGTGGTCGGCGGCGTCGCGCGAGCTTCGCCAGGCGCCGGCCGCGGGGGAGGAGCGCGTGCTGGCCGAACGCAACCGGCGCGAGACGCTGGTCCGGGCCAGCGAGGCAGCGGTGCAGGCCGAGGTGCAGGCCCGCGGCCGGCTCGAGCGGGCGACCGAGGCGCTCTCCGCGGCCGACGCCGAGTTCGGCCGGGCGACCGACGCCCATCGCGCCGCGGTCAACCAGCGCGACGAGGTGGCGGAGCGGGAGCGGCGGCTGGGCGCGATGATCGAGCGGCGCCGCAGCGCGCCGGACGACGGCCCGCAGGCCGGCCGGCGGATGCAGGTCCAGGCCGAGCTGTCCGCGGCCCGCGGGGAGCGGGCGCGGGCCGAGCGCGAACGGGCCGAGCGGCAGGCCCGGATCGAGCGCCTTAAGGCCGCATGCCAGCGCGACCGCGCGCTTGGGCCGGTCATCGAGCGCATCGCGAGCGCGCTCGAGGGCGTGGCGCAGGCGATCGCCGAGCGCCGCGCGGAGTTCGAGGGCGCGCTGAGCTCCGATCGTGAGGCCGGCGAGCATGTCGCGGCCGAGCTCAGGGAATGCGCCCAGCGCGAGGCGACGCTGCACGCCCAGATACGCCAGGCCGGCGAGCGGCTGACCGAGGCCGAGGTCCGCCTCCAGCGCGTGCACGACCGCGAAGGCGAGTCGGTCCAGGAGCTGGAGCAGCTCGCGGATCGGCTCGAGCTCGAGGCCGAGCCGGGCGACGCCGAGCTCAGCGAGGAGGAGCGCGACGCGCTGCGCAGCCGGCTCGAGCGGCTGGGTCGCCGGCGCGAGCAGCTCGGGCCGGTCAACCCGCTGGCCCAGGCTGAATACGAGGAGGCCGTCGCCCACGTGGAGGAGCTCGAGCGCCAGCGCGACGATCTCGAGACGGCACTGCGCGAGCTGAACAAGCTGATCTCCGACACCGACCGTCAGATCCGCGAGAGCTTCGAGCAGATGTTCGAGGCGGCGTCGCGCAACTTCGAGCAGGTGGCCGCGCGGCTGTTCCCGGGCGGCCGCGGCCGGCTGCGGCTGGTCACCGAGCGCGAAGGGCCGGCGCGCGTGCTGGGCGGAGCGTCCATGGGAGCCGAGGACGGCGACGAGCCCGAGGACGGCGAGGGCGAGGACGGCCAGATGGCGGCCGCTGCCGATGCCCAGCCCGAGGAGGATCTGCTCGGGGTCGAGATCGAGATCACCCCGGCCGGCAAGGACATGAAGCGCCTGACGCTGCTCTCCGGCGGGGAGAAGTCGATGACCGCGCTGGCCTTCCTGTTCGCGGTGTTCCTGGCCCGCCCGTGCCCGTTCTACATCCTCGACGAGGTCGAGGCCGCCCTCGATGACCTGAACATCGACCGCTTCCTCGAGCTGCTGCGCACCTACTCGGGTCAGTCCCAGTTCATCGTGGTCACCCACCAGAAGCGCACGATGGAAGCCGCCGACTCGCTGTACGGGGTATCGATGGGCGCCGACGGGATCTCCAAGGTGATCTCCCGGCGGCTGCCCACCGCGCAGGAACAAGCCGCCTGACGCTAACCTCGCGCGGCCATGGCCCGCGAGTGGAGGGATCTGTTCATCGTCGACGGTGCCTTGCCGCCGACTGAAGCCGAGGCCGAACCGGCCGTCCAGGAGCGCCGGCGGGGCATGTTCAGCCGCCTGCGCGAGAACCTGCGCAAGACCCGCCAGGCGCTCACCTCGGAGATCCAGGCCACGCTGTTCGAGGACCTGAGCGAGGAGACGTGGGAGCGGCTTGAGGAGGCGCTGATCTACGCCGATGTCGGCGCGCGGACGACCGCCCAGGTGGTCGAGCAACTCGAGCGCGAGGCCACCGAGGGCGACATCTCGGGCGGCGAGGCGCTGACCGCCCGGCTGACCGAACTGCTGGCCGGCATCGCCCGCACCGGCGATGACCGTATCGACCTGCGACCCGAGCCGACGGTCATCCTGGTGGCGGGCGTCAACGGCACCGGCAAGACGACCACGGTGGGCAAGCTGGCCTGGCACCTGACCAGGGAGCTCGGTCGCTCCGTGGTGCTCGGCGCGGCCGACACCTTCCGCGCGGCAGCCGTCGAGCAGCTCGAGGTGTGGGCCCAGCGAGCCGGAGCGGCCTTCGTCAAGGGCCCGCCGGACACCGATCCCGGCGCGGTGGCCTACGACACGATCGCCGCCGCCCGCCGCGACGGAGCCGACGTGGCGATCATCGACACCGCCGGTCGTCTGCACACCCAAGACGACCTGATGGCCGAGCTGGCCAAGGTCAGACGGGTGATCGCCAAGCAGATCCCCGAGGCGCCCCACGAGACGCTGCTGACCGTCGATGCCACCACCGGTCAGAACGGGCTTCGCCAGGCGCGCCTGTTCTCCGAGGCGGTCGATGTCAGCGGTCTCGTGCTGACCAAGCTCGACGGCACGGCGAAGGGCGGGATCGCGCTGGCCATCGCCCACGAGCTCGGCATCCCGGTCAAGCTGATCGGCGTGGGGGAGCAGCTCGAGGACCTGCGCCCGTTCGACCCGGACGAGTTCGCGCGCGCGCTGGTCAGTCCCGAGTAGCCGAACCCGTCCGGACGGGCCCGCCCGGCCCCACGGATGCCGAGCGGAGCGAGGCCCCCACGCAGTACGCTGAGAGCCCATGTTCGACTCGCTGGCAGAGAAGCTCCAGGCCACGCTGGCCGACGTCCGCGGCCGCGGCACGCTGACCGAGGAGGACATCAACGCGGCGATGCGCGAGATCCGCCTGGCGCTGCTCGAGGCGGACGTCAACTTCAAGGTGGTCAAGAGCTTCACGAGCGCGGTCAAGGAGCAGGCGCTCGGCGCGGACATCGTCGGCAAGCTGAACCCCGGCCAGCAGGTGGTCAAGATCGTCTCCGACCAGCTGACCGAGCTGATGGGCGGCGCCGCACGCGAGCTGTCGTTCTCGCCCCGGCCACCGACCGTGATCGTGATGGCCGGACTCCAGGGCTCGGGTAAGACGACCGCCACGGCCAAGCTCGCGCGCTACCTGCGCGAGCAGCACGGGTCCTCGGTCGCCGTGGCCGCGTGCGACGTATACCGTCCGGCCGCGGTCGACCAGCTGGTCAAGGTGGGCCATCAGGTCGGCGCCACCGTCTACGAGCAGGGAACCGATCAGGATCCGGTCAGGATCGCCGCGTGGGCCCGCGACCGGGCGCAGTCTGAGGGCAAGGACGTCCTGATCGTCGACACCAGCGGCCGCCTGCACGTCGACCAGGAGCTGATGGCCGAGCTGGCCAACATCAAGAAGGCGGTCAAGCCCCACGATGTCCTGCTCGTGGTCGACGCGATGACCGGCCAGGACGCCGTCCACGTCGCCGAGCAGTTCGCCGAGGTGGTCCAGTTCGACGGCGTGGTGATGACCAAGCTCGATGGCGACGCTCGCGGCGGCGCCGCCCTGTCGGTCAAGGCGATCACCGGCAAGCCGATCATGTTCGCCTCGACCGGCGAGAAGCTCGACCAGTTCGAGCGCTTCCACCCCGACCGCATGTCCCAGCGGATCCTCGGCATGGGCG
This sequence comes from uncultured Solirubrobacterales bacterium, assembly GCA_963764545.1. Taxonomy (GTDB): domain Bacteria; phylum Actinomycetota; class Thermoleophilia; order Solirubrobacterales; family Solirubrobacteraceae; genus Palsa-465. The sequence goes on from CAVXSX010000004.1 coordinate 88,140, forward strand.
ACGTGATGACGCTGATCGAGAAGGCCGAGTCGATCCACGACGAGGAGCAGGCGGCCGAGCTCGAGCGCAAGCTCCGCAAGCAGGAGTTCGGGCTCGACGACTTCCTGGACCAGATGCGCCAGATCAGGCGCCTGGGGCCGTTGCAATCGCTGCTCGGCATGCTCCCCGGGGTCGGCAAGGAACTGCGCGGCGTCAAGGTCGACGAGAAGGAGTTCGACCGCATCCAGGCGATCATCCTCTCGATGACCCCGCACGAGCGCCGCCATCCCGAGCTGATCAAAGGCTCCCGCCGGCTGCGCATCGCCCAGGGCTCGGGCACCAACGTCCACGCGGTCAAGCAGCTGATCAAGCAGTTCGAGCAGATGCGCAAGGTCATGCGCTCGGTGGCGCAGGGCAAGATGCCCGACCTCGGCGCGCTCATGCGCCAGGCCCGCTGACGGGTCCACGCCGGAGATCGCCGGGGTACTCGACGGCGGGGCTTGGATCAATGGTCTGACCTCGACCGACGGTCCGGCGCGCGTCGATCTGCGGACACTGAAAATCACCGGGACGGTCGGCCGCTTCCCGCTGACGGCGCAGGTGCTCGATGGCATCGTCACGGTTTCCCCCGACAGCAAGCCGGCGACGCGGTGCATCGATCCTGTGACCGGGCGGATGCTCGCAGCCCTGACAGAGCTGGTGGCCGTGGACGGAGCGACGGCCTATGTCACAGCTCAGTGGCAGGGCAGGCCCGCGATCCGCCGCGAAAACCTCGATTCACGCTGTCTGGCCGGCTCCTGATCGTGTGGCTAAGTGCGCACTCGTCCTCGCGCCGGCGCCGAGTGCGCCCTTCCGGGCCGTATAGCGGTACCAACCGCGCACTCGACGCGACCGGCGTGCCGAGTGCGGACTTAGTCCGGGTGCAGAGCGGGGTCAAACAGGGCGCCCGCCCAGCGCGTAGATGTGCTGGCAGGTCCAGATTCCGGGCGTGACGTCCGCGATCAGCCACACCTCGGAGGCGATGGTCGCGATCGGCAGCCAGGCCGTCAGCTCGCGCTCGAGCGGATCGAATCGGTCCTCGCCGACCGCCACCGTCAGGTGGGGGACGATGTCGGGGAACGCGCCGCCGTAGGGCGGATGATCTGGCCAGCGTCGCCATACGGCCTCGGTCAGGCACGCGAACGGCTCAGCCGGCTCCGGCGCGAGATACAGCACGTTCGGGAACCGCCCGACGCGCGTGAGGGCGAACTCGATTGGAGCCGTCGCGGCGAACAACGACACCAGCCTCTCGTGGTCATCCGGTCCCAGCGCGGACAGCTCGACGAACCCGACGAGCACGCTGATGTGCGCCGGTACTCCTTGCGGGGCGGTCGGATCGAGGTGCTCGCGGTGGGCGGCGACGGCGGGCTCGGCCGCCGGGACAGGCACGATCAGATTCGTTCTGGCAGCCATCGCGCAGCCGACACGCTAACCTCGTCGGCCGACATGTCAGTACGACTACGGCTCACACGCATCGGTTCGCGCAAGAACCCGGTCTGGCGGGTGGTGGTGGCCGACCAGCGCGCCAAGCGCGACGGTCGCGTGATCGAGATCGTCGGTCACTACAACGCGCAGACGAATCCGTCGACGATCGTGCTCGATGAGGAGCGCGTACGCGACTGGCTGGCACGCGGCGCCCAGCCGACCGCGACCGTCAGCAAGCTGCTGCGCATCCAGGGCATCAACTAGCGCGGTCACGATGAAGGAACTGCTCGAGTACCTGGCCCGTGGTCTGGTCGAGCATCCCGATCAGGTGCGCGTCAACGAGGTGCACGAGGACGATGGTGTAATCGTGCTCGAGCTCTCGGTGGCCGACGACGACTACGGCAACGTGATCGGCCGGGGCGGGCGCACGGCCGCCGCCCTGCGCACGGTGGTCAAGACCGCGGCCACTCCCAGCAAGCGCCGCGTGTTCGTCGACATCGTCGACGGCTGAGGCGGGGGACGACCACTCGATGGAGTGGCTTCACGCCGGCCGCGTGGGCCGCCCGCATGGACTGGACGGCAGCTTCCACGTCACGCGCCCGAACGTGCAGCTGCTCCAGGGCGCTGACAGCGTGAAGATCGACGATCGCGAGCTCGAGATCACGCGGCGGGCGGGTACGCCGCAGCGCCAGATCCTCCGGCTCGAGGACCACGACGACCGCGCCGCGGCCGAGGCACTGCGCGGCAAGGACATGCTGGTGGCGCGCTCGGAGGCACCCGAGCTCGGGTCCGATGAGTGGTGGGCCGAGGACCTGGTCGGCTGCTCGGTGCTCGACGGCGATCGCGTCGTCGGCACGGTGCGGCGGCTGGTCGAGCTGCCCTCCTGCGAGATGCTCGAGGTCGATCGCGCGGGCGGTGGAGAGCTGCTTGTGCCGTTGGTCACCGACGCCGTGCGCCTGGTCGACCTCGATCGGCGCACGATCGACGTCGATCTGCGCTTCCTCGGCGCGGACTGAGGGGTCCGTGCACATCGACGTGTTCACGCTGTTTCCCGACGCGTTCGGGTGGTTCGAGCGCCAGCGACACGTCGCGAACGCGCTCGCGGCGGGACACCGGCTCGAGTATGTGAACTACCGCGATCACACGCCGCTGAACGCCGGCCAGGTGGACGACACGCCGTTCGGCGGCGGCGCCGGCATGGTGCTCCGGGTCGACGTGGTCGATGCTGCCCTGCGCGCTCGCTACGGCAGCGATCCGCTTGACGTGATCAACGAGCGCCGGGTGATCGCCCTGACCCCAGGAGGCCGGTTGCTCGACGACGGGCTGGTCGACGAGCTCGCCCGTGAGGAGAGCCTGACCCTGCTGTCGGGCCGATACGAGGGGTTCGACCAGCGCATCATCGAGCACTTCGCCACCGACGAGGTGTCGATCGGGCGCTACGTGCTGGCCGGGGGCGAGCTGCCGGCGATGGTGCTGATCGACGCGATCCTCCGCAAAGTGCCCGGCGCGCTCGGCCACCCCGACTCGGCGATCGAGGAATCCTTCAGTGCCGCGCTCGGGGGGGCGCCCGAGTATCCGCACTACACTCGCCCGGCGGAGTACCGCGGCTGGCAGGTGCCGGACGTTCTGCTCTCGGGCCACCACGCGCGGATCCGGGAATGGCGCCTGCGGCAGAGCGAGGCGCGAGGTCCGCTACCGTAGTCGCCACCCGCGCATGAAGCGTGGCGCGAACGGTTCGCTACCGTAGTCGCCACCCGCGCATGAAGCGTGGCGCGAACGGTTCGCTACCATAGGCGCCGCCGCGCACAAGCGCCTGTGCGCTCGCGGACTACGCCCCCAATCGCCATACACCGCAGGGTGTGGCAGGGACCTGCACGTTATGAGCACCGTGATCGACAGCTTGGAGCGCGCCCAGCTTCGCCGGGTACCGGCGTTCGACGCCGGCGACCGCCTGCGCGTGCACTTCCAGGTGATCGAGGGACAGCGGCGCCGCACGCAGGTGTTCGAAGGCGTCGTGATCAAGCGTCAGGGACACGGCGCGCGGGAGACCTTCACCGTGCGCAAGCAGTCCTTTGGCGTGGGGGTCGAGCGAACCTTCCCGTTGCACTCCCCAAAGATCGAGCGCATCGAGGTGGCCGCGCGGGGCGACGTGCGTCGCGCCAAGCTGTACTACCTGCGCGGGCGCGTGGGCAAGCGTGCCCGCGTCCGGGAGCGCCGAAGCGCCGCCCCAGAGGTTGCGGTCGAGCGCACGCTGCTCCATATGCCGGCGCCCGACGAGCCGCTGCCAGAACCGCCACTGCCCGAAGCGCCGCCGAGCGACGAGGCTCCGGCCAGAACCGAGACGACCGCGGAGGCTCCGGCCGGAACCGAGACGACCGCGGAGGCTCCGGCGGCCGAGCCGCAGGTGGACGAAACCGCTTCTGCGCAAGCAAGCGCCGAGGACACGGACGCGTCCGCCTCCCCGACGGCGCCGCAGGACGCCAGTCCGGCCGCCGAGGAGGCATCCGCCGGCGAAGAGCAGGAGTGACCAAGGCGAGGAAGTCGCCAGTAGGCACCCTCGTCGAACTGGTGGTGATCGTCGTCACCGCTCTCATCCTGGCGCTCGCCGTCCAGGCCTTTCTTGTGAAGCCGTATCGCATCCCCAGCGGGTCGATGCTCCCAACCGTGAGGATCGACCAGCGGGTGCTGGTCGACCGCCTGGCGATGGACTTCTCCTCGCCGCACGTCGGCGACATCGTGGTGTTTCACCCGCCCAAGAACTACAACAACGGGTGCTCGGACCCCAACGAGGGTGAGAACCAGGAAGGGCAGTTCGGGCCGGCGGCCTGCCAGGTGGCCTGGACACAGCCCTCCTCCCAGACGTTCATCAAGCGAGTCGTCGGGCTCCCCGGCGATCATCTCTCGATCCGCAACGGACACGTGATCCGCAACGGCAAGGCCGAGCCGGATTCCTACATCGTGCAATGCGACGGCGACGCCTCCTGCGACTTCCCCCAGACCATCACCGTTCCTGGGGGGATGTACTACATGATGGGCGACAATCGGCCGGACTCCGAGGACAGCCGGTTCTGGGGCCCGGTCCCGCGCAAGTGGATCATCGGCAAGGCGTTCCTGACCTACTGGCCGCCCGACCGGATCGGCTTCCTCTAGTGGTGCCACCGCACCTACGCGGCGGGACGCTGATGGCCCGGGCATCCGTCGCTCTGAATCTCGAGTCGGAGGACCGGGCGTGAAGGGCCTGATCGAGCTGGTGGTCACGGTGGCGGTTGCGGTGGCGCTCGCCCTCCTGATCCAGGCGTTCATCGTCAAGCCGTACAAGATCCCGAGCGGCTCGATGATCCCCACGCTGGCCATCGGCCAGAGGGTCCTCACGAACCGGCTGATCTCGCATCCCAGCGTCGGCGACGTCGTGGTGTTCCACCCGCCCGAGGGGGCGGTGGCCAACGGGGCCGGCGAGGGCATCTGCGCCAACCCCAATCAGGGTGGCGGCCATCCTGCGGCGTGCGACCAGTCCACGCCACAGGAGTCCAACGACACCTACATCAAGCGCGTGGTGGGCGGTCCGGGTGACACGATCTCGATCGTCGACGGTCACGTCTATCGCAACGGCGCCCGGGAGAAGGATCCGTACATCGTCCAATGCGCAGGTAATTCCGCCTGCAATTTCCGGACGCCGATCAAGATTCCGCCCGGCGACTACTTCATGATGGGGGACAATCGCCCCGATTCGGACGACAGTCGCTTCTGGGGTCCCGTCCCCGACAAGTGGATCATCGGTGTCGCTTTCTTCACCTACTGGCCGCCCGACCGCATCGGGTTCCTCTAGCCGCCCGAATGGGACGCGGCGCGGCGCGCGTCGCACGCCGCGGTCCAAGCCGGCCCGCCGGTTGTTCCGATTCGATCGAGCGCTCGGCACGAGGTTCGTTGCCGGCGCCGATGAGGCCGGCCGGGGCTGCCTGGCTGGACCGCTCGTGGCGGCCGCCGTGCTCTTCGACCTCGACCGGATCGGTCCGGGTGAGGTCCGCGCCCTGGGTGCCCTGAACGACTCCAAGCAGCAGACGCCCGAAGGCCGGGCCGAGCTTTTCCCGCTGATCCTGCGCATCGCGACGAAGGTGGCGATCGTGTCGCGCTGCGCGCCCGGCATCGACGCGCGCGGGCTGCACAAGACCAACCTGGCCGCCCTGCGCGACGCGCTCGTCCAGGTGGCCTGCCCCGGCTGCCTGTGCCTCAGCGACGGCTTCCCCGTGGGGTCGACCGGACACGACCAGAAGGCGGTGATCGACGGCGACGCCAAGAGCGCTGCGATCGCGGCCGCTTCGGTGATCGCCAAGGAGACACGCGACCGCTACATGCGTCGCGCCGACGCCGCTCATCCCGGCTGGGAGTTCGCCCAGCACGTCGGCTACTCGACCCCCGAGCACCGCGACGCGATCGAGCGGCTCGGCGTGTCGCCGCTGCACCGGCTCTCGTTCCAGTCGATGGCCTACCAGCAGCTCGAGCTGACCGAGCCCATCGCGATCGAAGCGCACTAAAGCCCTCTTCAGAACGCGCCCTCCAGGTGCTCGAGGCTGACCAGCCGGCCGGCCACGTCGACCGTCACCCCGATCGCGTCGAAACGAAGCTGGTCCGCGTGTGGCCGGTCGTTTCGCTCGATCAGCCAGCGGCCCGCCATCTTGCGCACCTTGGAGCGCTTGCGCTCGTGGACGGACTCGAGCGGGTTGCGGCCGGGCGCGCTCATCCGGCGGGTCTTGACCTCGCAGAAGGCCAGCGTGCGACCGTCGAAGGCCACGATGTCCAGCTCGCCCCAGCGGGTGCGGTAGTTGCGCTCGACGATCTGAAATCCGCGCCGGATCAGATGCTCGGCTGCGAGTTGCTCGCCGAGCCGGCCGAGGTGGGGACGGTGCTCGCCAGTCACGTCGATCACGCTACGGGCGATCTCGTGACAGGTGGTTCACGGCGCGTGTCAATTCTGCGCAGGGCGGGCCGCCGGCTTTGAGGAGAGTTGGAACACGCTGTCACCCACGTGTCAGACGCCGGCGCGTACGGTGGCGCGATGCTCTCCCGCATCGCCACCTTCGCCATCGACGGTATAGATCCGCGCCACGTCTCGGTCGAGGTCGACATCCGCAGCGGCCTGCCCGCGTTCACGATCGTCGGCCTGGGCGATGCCGCGGTGCGCGAGTCGCGCGACCGGGTGCGCTCGGCGATCCTCAACTCGCGCTTCGACTTCCCCCAGACTCGCATCACCGCGAACCTGGCGCCGGCCTTCTTGCGCAAGGTCGGCCCGGGTTTCGATGCCGCGCTGGCCCTGGCTGTGCTGGCGGCCAGCGGCCAGGTGCCGCCCCACGCGCTGGACGACTACGCCGTGTTCGGCGAGCTGTCGCTGAGCGGTGAGCTGCGCGACTCGCCCGGCGCGCTGACCGTCGCCGAGGGCGCGCGCCGCGCCGGCCTGCGGCGCCTGATCGTTCCGCGCGAGCGGGCTCGTGAAGCGGCCCTCGTCGAGGGACTGGAGGTGGCCGGCGTAACCACTCTGCGGGCCGCGGTGGAGGTGCTGAGCGGGGCGCGCCTGCCTGAGCTGCCCGACCTGCCGGCCGAGCCGGTGAGCCACCCCGCCGAGCCCGACCTGGCCGACATCAGGGGACACGCGGCGCCGCTCCTGGCACTCGAGATCGCCGCCGCGGGTTCTCACAACCTGCTGCTCGAGGGTGCGCCTGGAACCGGCAAGACGATGCTGGCGCGGCGCATGCCGTCGATCCTCCCGGCGATGACCAGGGCCGAGGCGATCGAGGTCACCCGGATCCACAGCGTGGCCGGGTTGCACGCCACCGGGCTCGTCAGAGCCCGGCCGTTCCGAGCGCCGCACCACACGGTCTCGGCCGCCGGCCTGGTCGGCGGCGGCGCGCCACCGCGTCCCGGCGAGGCGAGTCTCGCTCACCATGGCGTGCTGTTCCTGGACGAGCTGGCCGAGTTTCAGCGCTCGAGCCTCGACGCGCTGCGCCAGCCGATAGAGGACGGCTGCGTGACGATCGTGCGCGGCCAGCGCGCGCTGCAGTTTCCAACCCGCTTCATGCTGGTGGCCGCCACCAACCCGTGCCCCTGCGGGTTCGCCGGCGTGGGCGATCGCTGCCGCTGCGGCGAGCCCGATCTGCGCCGCCACCAGCGTCGCCTGAGTGGGCCGCTCCTCGACCGGATGGATCTGCTCATCGGGGTGGAGCGCCCTGAGGAGCACGAGCTGCGGGCCGCGCCGCGCACGTCCTCGGCGCACACCCGCGAGCGCGTCTCGTCCGCCCGCGAGCGTCAGCGCCACCGGCTCGCCGGCACCACGGCGAGCTGCAACGGTGAGATGGACGTGCGCCAGGTGAGCCGCCACGTCCGGCTCGAGGAGCCGGCCGAGCGGGTCCTGTCCCGGGCCTACGCCGCCGGAGCCCTCAGCGCGCGCGGACGCCACCGCGTGCTGCGCGTGGCCCAGACGATCGCCGACCTCGACGGCCGCGACCGGATCGTTCAGGCGGACGTGCTGACCGCGCTCAGCCTGCGCCAGCGCAGCGCCGCCGAAACCGCGCTGGCGGCATGAGCCCGCGGGCGTGCGATGCCTGCGTGAGCCGAACGTGGCTGATCGGTCGGATGGCTGGACACATCGACCGGGCGCGCGCTCGGATCGAGTCGGTGCTGGCGCTCGGCGAGCAGGAGCTGATCGCCGCGCTCGGAGGCCGCCAGCAGGACGGCCTGCGCCGCGAACTCGAGTGGCTCGACGTCGCAGCGGCCAGGTCGCGTTCGCAGGCCGCCGGCCTGGAGACGATCTGCGCGTGCGACGGCGCCTACCCCCCGGCGCTCCGCGAGTTGGGCGCGCCGCCGGCGGTGCTCCACGTCGCCGGCGGACTGGACCGTCTGCTGGCGCTGGCGAGCGCCGAGGCGGTCGCGATCGTGGGCTCCCGGAGGGCCTCGCCCTACGGATCGGAAGTGGCGCGCTCGCTCGGCCGGGGGCTCGGGCTGGCCGGTATCCCGGTCGTGAGCGGGATGGCGCTGGGCATCGACTCGGCAGCCCATGTCGGCGCGCTCGAGGCGGCTGCGCCAACCGTGGCCGTGCTTCCCGGATCGGCCGACCGACCCTACCCGCCCGGCAAGCGCTCGCTTCACCGCCGGATCCTCGCCGCCGGCGTGGCCGTGTCCGAGCTCGGTCCGGGCATCGGCGTCCGGCGCTGGATGTTCCTGGCCCGCAACCGGATCATCGCTGCGCTGGCCGCGATGACCGTCGTCGTCGAGGCAGGGGAGTACTCAGGTGCGCTGGTCACAGCCCGTCTCGCGGGCGAGCTCGGCCGCCCGCTGGGGGCGGTTCCGGGGCGCGTCACCACGCCCCAGGCGGCCGGCTCCAACCGGCTGCTGGCCGACGGCGCCCGCCTGGTTCGCGGACCTCAGGACGTTCTCGATCACCTGTTCGGCGTGGGTGCGTGCCGCACGGCGCCCGAGCGCCCCCCGCCGCCCGCCGAGCTCCGCCCGCTGCTGGCCGCGGTGGCCGATGGCCACGACACGCTGGCAGCGCTGGCGCGCGCCGGGTTCGACTCCGAGCAAGGACTGGCTGGGCTCGCTGCGCTCGAGCTAGAGGGCTATGTGCATCGCGGCGCCGGCGGGCGCTTCACGGTGGTGGCGTGAGAACTAAGGCTTCGGAGGGGACCGTCGTTTTCTCCGGGCCCTAAGCTCGGGAGCATGTCCGCAGCGCCTCGCATCCCTCGCGTGCTTTCGATCGCCGGGTCGGACTCCGGCGGCGGCGCAGGGATCCAGGCCGACCTGAAGGCGTTCGCGGCCTGCGGCGTGCACGGCATGACCGCGATCACCGCGATCACCGCGCAGAACACGGTGGGGGTGAGCGCCGTTCACCCGATCCCGCCCGAGATCATCATCGCCCAGGTCAGAGCGGTCGCCCAGGACATCGGCGTCGACGCGGTCAAGATCGGGATGCTCGGCGACCGCGTCACGATCGAGGCGGTGGCCGGTGCGGTGAGCGAGCTGCCCGAGGCCACTCCGGTGGTCCTCGATCCGGTGATGGTGGCTGAGTCGGGCGCGCGGTTGCTCGCCACCGACGCGCGCACGACGCTAATCGAGGCGCTGCTGCCTCGCGCCACGGTGCTGACCCCGAACCTGCCCGAGGCGCGGGCGCTCCTCGACGACGAAGACGAGGACGCTGTCGATGAGCTCGCCCGGCGGATTCACGCTCTTGGGCCGCGCGCGGTTCTCGTCACCGGCGGGCACCGCGAGAGCGCCACCGACGTGTTCTTCGACGGCGAGCGGCTGGTAGAGCTGCCGGGGCCCCGGCATCCCAGCGGCGCCGCGCACGGCTCGGGGTGCACGCACTCCTCGGTCCTGGCCGCCCGCCTGGCCCACGGGGACGATTCGCTCCAGGCCGCCCGAATCGCGCGGCAGCTCGCTTCCCGGGCGGTGGCGCAGGGCCTCAGCGAGATCGGCGCCGGAGCCGGGCCGGTCGACGTGCTGGGAATTGCCTCCAAACCGCACAAAACCGGCTCATCGGCGGGATCAAGCGATAAGGCGGCAGGCAAGGTTCTGACATAATCGGCCCGTGCGGTTCCTGAGGATGAAGCCAGGCCATGGAGAGGTTCTGATCGCCGAAGGAGACGCCACGCGGGCGGAGGATGAGCAGCGCCTGATAGAGGAGTTCCGGCGCCAGCTCGACGCCGGGCTGTGGGCGGCGGTGCCAGTCGCCGACCCGAAAGGCAGGCGCGAGTCGATCATGGTCCGCTCGTTTGATGAGATCCCCTGGGACGCCGACCGCGTGATCTTCTTCCCGCGTGCGGCGGGCGGCCGGTAGGCCCGCCTCGCCGTGCTGCTGGCGCTGGCCGCGACCGCTCTCGTCGCTCTGGCGCTGCTTTCTGACCTGATCGTTCCTCGTATCGACGAGCTCTGGAGCCGCCTGCAGGCCCGCCGGCAGCGGACGCCCACGTGGTCCTATGACCCCGGCCGCGAGCGACGGGCCGAGCAGCGCGCCCGGACGCTGCTGCGCTCCTGCGTCAACGAGGAGGAGTGGGCCATGTACCGCGATCTCGGGTTCCTCCGGGTCTGGGGGACGCTGGCCGACGGGCCGGACAACGCCGGCGGCACGGGTGGCGCCCCGTACGCCTACCTGATCTACCCCCACCGCCCGATCCTCGCCTACCTGGCCCAGACCCACCGCCTGCTCAACGAGTACTGCGTGACCTTCCCGGACGAGACCCGGCCTTACGGGTCGAGCCGCCTGCCCGATTCAGATGACGTGCTGGCCAAGTGGATGGCGCTCACCGGCGACGAGCGGCGGCTGATCTCGACGGCCAACATGCACCTGCCCGGTCGCCAGCTCGACCCGGCGACGGTGCGGCGCGATCTGTGGCGGCTCTCGCAGTGGGAGCGCCAGCGGATGCGCCAGCTTGCCGGTGGCGACGGCCCGGCGCCCGCGACCGGCGACGGCGCCGGCGACCGCCAACCCGCGGTCTGAGCGCCAGGCTGGTCGAGAAACCCGCCATATATTCCGGTTTCTCGACCAGCCCCGAGAAAGCGGGACCGTCTAAGGTTCGCGCGCCATGGACCTCAAGCACAAAAGCCGTGCGCTGACCGAGGGCCCCGAGCGCGCGGCCGCTCGCGCCCAGCTGAAGGGCATCGGCTACGACGACGAGGCCCTGAGCAAGCCGCTCATCGGCGTCGCGAACACGTGGATCGAGACGATGCCGTGCAACTTCCACTTGCGCGCGCTGGCCGCGAAGGTCAAGGAGGGGATCCGCGAGGCCGGCGGTACGCCGATGGAGTTCAACACGATCGCAATCTCGGACGGGATCACGATGGGTACCGAAGGGATGAAGGCGTCGCTGGTGAGCCGCGAGGTGATCGCCGATTCGATCGAGCTGGTCGCCTCCGCCCAGGCGTTCGACGCGGTGATCGCGATCAGCGCCTGCGACAAGACGATCCCCGCCACCGTGATGGCTCTGTGCCGGCTGAACCTGCCGAGCGTGATGCTGTACGGCGGCTCGATCTACCCGGGGGAGTACAACGGGGAGCGGATCACGATCCAGGAGGTGTTCGAGGCGATCGGCGCGCACGCCGCGGGTCGCATCACCGATGAGGAGCTGACCGCGATCGAGGAGGCCGCGTCGCCCGGGGCCGGCGCCTGCGGCGGGCAGTTCACCGCGAACACGATGGCGATGGCCTTCCAGGTGCTCGGGATCTCCCCGTTCTCCTCAGGGGTTCCGGCCGAGGACCCGCACAAGGCCGAGGTGGCCAAGGAAGCCGGCCGGCTCGTGATGGACGTGCTCAGGCGCGGCCAGACGCCGAGCGAGATCATCACCCGACCGGCGCTCGAGAACGCGATCGCCGCGATCGCGTGCAGCGGCGGCTCGACCAACGGCGTCCTGCACCTCCTCGCGGTGGCCAGCGAGATGGGGATCGAGCTGTCGATCGACGACTTCGACCGGGTCAGCGAGCGCACGCCGCTGCTGTGCGATCTGAAGCCGAGTGGCCGGTTCGTCGCCCCCGACCTGTACGCCGCGGGCGGGATTCCCGTCGTCCTGAAGCGGCTCAAGGAAGCCGGCATCCTCCACGAGAACGCCCAGACGGTCACGGGCAAGACCGTGGGTCAGCACGCCGACGAGGCCACCGAACAGGAGGGCCAGGAGGTCGTGCGCCCCCTGAGCAACCCGCTGAAGGACACCGGCGGCCTGGTGATCCTCAAGGGCAACCTCGCCCCCGAGGGCTGCGTGGTCAAGGTGGCCGGCTACGAGCGGCGCAAGCAAACCGGCCCCGCGCGCGTGTTCGAGTCCGAGGAGGACGCGATGGCCGCGGTCCGCCGGCAGGGCATCAAGGCCGGCGACGTGGTCGTGATCCGCAACGAGGGTCCCGCCGGTGGCCCCGGGATGCGCGAGATGCTCGCGGTCACCGCCGCACTGGTCGGCGAAGGGCTCGGAGAGGAAGTCGCCCTCCTGACCGACGGGCGCTTCTCGGGCGCCACCCGCGGCCTGATGGCCGGCCACGTGGCGCCGGAATCGGTGCGCGGCGGCCCGATCGGGATCGTGCGCGACGGCGACGAGATCACCCTCGACGTCGATGCCCGGCGCCTCGACGTCAACCTCTCAGACGGGGAGATCGCCGCCCGGGCCAGCGCGTACCAGGCGCCGGAGCGCCCCGTGCCGGCGGCGGTCCTGGCCAAGTACGCCAAGCTCGTCTCGAGCGCGTCGCTCGGCGCCATCACCCGCTGACCCCCGGCACCAGAGAGCGCCGTTGCAGGGTCGAGTTCGTGCAGGACGGATGACAGCGTCGTTGCATTTCCGCCCCTTCGTCCGGTGAGCCACCGGTGTCCGGGTAGACGATCGGTACGATGTCGGTGACTAAGGGGTGATTTCCGCTGGCTCGAGTTTCCTACCTACGCCCTGATCGCGGCACAGCCAGGCTTAGCCGCCGACCGGGGCGCACAGCCCCGATGCCTCCGCGCGTGGCCCGGCGCCGCCGGTGGCCGTACTTCACGGGCGCCGTTGTGCTGCTCGTGATCGCGGCGGCCGTGGCCGCCGGGGTGGCGCTCAAGACCTCCAAGCCCAGCCTGAGCGCCGACTCGGTCGCCCTGGCCAAGATCGGGTTGCCGCTGGGCGGGGCCAAGATCGAGAGCCTCAGCGCGGTGACCGGGCCGGCCAACAACCAGGTGCCGGTCTACCTGTCGGGCAAGCAGGTCTGGCCGAGCAAGCGCATCAACGCCGGCGAGACCCTGACGATCGACGTCGTGGTCAGGCGGCCGAGCTGGAACTCATGGCTGACCGGCAAGACCCAGCGCCTGGAGCTCACGGTCACCGCACCCCGCGCCCACCTCCTCAACCACTACATGACCGTGTCCTCCGGCCAGCCGCTGCGCCTGCAGTTCGCTCAGCCTGTGGCCACGTTCTCGGCGGGCTCCTCGCCGAGGAGCCTCCATCGTCAGGACCTGGCGGCGCCGCAGTCCGAGGTCACGCTGGCCCGGACCGCGGAGGCGGGGACGATCTGGGTCGCCGCCGCGCCCCGCTCGTGGGAGAAGTCCAAGGCGGCGCTCGTGAGCTGGTTCCCAGCCGGGGCCGCCACCAGCGCGCTGGCCACGCCGGCGCCCGGCTCGACGATCAAGGCCGACACCCCGATCACGCTGACCTTCTCCAAGCCCGTCAAACAGGTGCTGGGCAACGCGATGCCACCCGTCACCCCGATCACCCAGGGAACCTGGCACACGGTCAACGACCGCACGATCGTGTTCCGGCCCGAGGGCTTCGGCTACGGGCTCGGCGCGAACGTAATGATCGGGCTGCCCAAGGGCGTCAGCCTGGTCGGCGCCAAGCCAGTCGGCGATCCCAGCTGGGGGCCCTGGAAGGTTCCGGCCGGCTCGACCGCGCGCCTGCAGCAGCTGCTGTCTGTGCTCGGCTACCTGCCGCTGCGCTTCCACTACTCGGGCACCGGGCCCGGCCCCAGCATCGCCGCCCAGGAAGCGGCGGCGGTCAAGGCGCCCGCCGGCAGCTACAGCTGGCGCTACCCGAACACGCCCAGCCAGCTGCGCAACATGTGGGCGCCGGGCACGTTCGGCGAGATGACCAAGGCCGCGATCATGTCCTTCGAGAACACCAACGGCATGACCGCCGACGGAGTCCCTGGGCCCGCCGTGTGGAAGGCGCTCATCACCGCGGCCGCGGAGGGTCACACCAACGCCTTCGGCTACACGATCGTGCTGGTCAGCGAGGGCAGCCCCGAGAGCCAGTCGACGTGGCACGACGGCAAGACGGTGGTCTCCGGACCGGTCAACACCGGGATTCCGGCCGCGCCTACGGCACAGGGCGTGTTCGCGGTGTTCGAGCACGCGCCGTCGGTGACCATGAGCGGCACCAACCCGGACGGCAGTCACTACAGCGATCCAGGCGTGCCGTGGGTGAGCTACTTCAACGGAGGCGACGCCCTGCACGGCTTCCTGCGCTCCTCCTACGGCAGCGCCCAGAGCCTCGGCTGCGTCGAGATGCCCTATTCCGAGGCCCACGACGTGTACCAGTACACGCCGATCGGCACGCTCGTAGACGTCGAGTAGAGCGTCCGCCAGAAGGGCATGGCCGAGCCCGCGGCGAATACGGTGGCCTCGATGAATCCGGCCCCGGCACAAAGCTCACCCTGGGACGCGGTCCTGAGCGCCTTCGACGATGACCTGCGTCGCCGCGCGGTGGCCGAGAAGACCCGGGACGCCTACGCCGGCGACGTGAGCCACTTTGCGGCCTGGGCGTCGGACCGCGGCGTCGACCCACGCCAGGTCGACGTGCGCACGCTGCGCCGGTACGCCGCGGGCCTGTCCGAGCGCGGCATCGCCCCGGCGACCATCGCCCGCCGGCTGGCCGCCCTGCGTGGGCTGTTCCGGACGCAGATCCAGGCCGGCGCTCGAGCCGACAACCCGGCCGAGCTGCTGAGCTCGCCCAAGCGTCCCCAGCGCCTGCCGCATGTCCTCAAGGCTGGGGAGGTGGCCGCACTGCTCGACTCGATCCCGGCCGGAACGCCGCTCGAGTTGCGTGACCGAGCCCTGTTCGAGCTGGCTTACGCCTGCGGGCTGCGCGCCGAGGAGCTGGTCACGCTCGATGTTCAGTCGGTCGATTTCGACGCCGAGTCGGTTCGTGTCGAGGGCAAGGGCGGCAAGACCCGCCTGGTCCCGGTCGGTGAGCACGCGCGCCACGCCCTCGAGCGCTACCTGGCCGTGGCCCGTCCGCTGCTTCGGAGCGGCGACGACGACCCCGCGCTGTTTCTCTCCAAGTCGGGCCGTCGCCTCTCCACCTCGGACATCCGACGGCGGCTCGGCGGTTGGGCCAGACGGGCGATGGCCCGCTCGCCGGGACTGGCGCGCGCCCATCCCCACGCGCTCCGGCACTCGTTTGCCACCCATCTGCTGGACGGCGGCGCCGATCTGCGGGCCATCCAGGAACTCCTTGGTCATGCGACCATTTCGACCACTCAGGTTTACACTCGCGTTGAGTCGGCCCGTCTAAGGTCCACGTATTCGCGCGCTCATCCCCGCGCATGAGGCGCGGCCTAATAAGGTCTGGGGCACATTGGACACGAACGTCAAAGCGATCGAGCTACAAGAGCTGTGGCGGCGGTTCAAAGCAACCGGCGATGAGCGGGCGCGCGAACGGCTGGTGGTCGCCTACTCGCCGCTGGTCAAGTACGTAGCCGGCCGGATGAGCTCGGGCCTGCCCGCGCACGTCGAGGAATCAGACCTGATCTCCTACGGCCTTGGGGGGCTGATCTCGGCCATCGAGCGCTTCGATCTGAGCCGGGAGATCAAATTCGAGACCTACGCGATCACCCGGATCCGCGGCGCGATCATCGATGAGCTGCGCACGCTGGATTGGGTGCCGCGTTCGGTGCGTGCCCGGGCGCGGGAGATCGAGCGGGCCAACATGAAGCTCGAGGCCCGCTTCCAGCGTGCGCCCACCGACGAGGAAATGGCGACCGAGCTGGACGTCAGCGTCGATGACTTCCAGGACGCGCTGCTCCAGATCTCCAACTCGACGATCGTCGCCCTCGACGAGCTGTGGAGCGTGTCGGACTCGACCGGTGATGCGATCTCACTGCTGGACACGCTGCCCGACCGCGGCGCTCCCGACCCCGAGCAGTTGATGGACCAGTCCGAGCTGCGCGACCGGATCGCCGACGCGATCGCCGCGCTACCCGAGCGCGAGAAGCTGGTCGTGGCGCTCTACTACTACGAGAACCTGACCCTGCGCGAGATCGGCGAGGTTCTCGGCGTGACCGAGTCGCGCGTCTCCCAGCTGCACACCAAGGCCGTGCTGCGGCTGCGCGGAAAGCTGGCCGGCGAACTCGAGTGATTGGGGCTGCCTTCGGCAGCGTCCATGGGGCCGGTTGCGCCGGGCATCCATGCCCAGCGGCGTTTGCGTCGTCCGCTCCGCCCGGACCGAAAGCACCTCCCTTCCGGTGGCGAGTAACTCGACACTCGCGCTCTTCTGAACCGCGAGTGCGCGCCGACTCTGGCATAGCACGAGCTTCTCGCCACTCGCCCCGTGGCGGACGGCGAGTGCGACAAAACTCGGCCTTCGGGCCGGCTACCAGGACCTCGGGCAGTGGTGCGCCATCCACGTGCGGGCCTGCGCGCGGCATGGATGCCGCGCGCAACCGGCCCGGAGGCGGCGCGCTCGGCATCCGTGCCTCGCCTTCTGCGCCGGCCGCGACATCGTCCGGAGGACGCCGGGCGGAGCCCGGCCCGGTAAATTCGCTCCACTGGACCATCCGAAGGAGAGGAGCACGGCATGCACAAGCCCGCGGACCGCATCCGCAACGTGGCGCTCGTCGGCCACCGCGGTAGTGGTAAGACCTCGCTGCACGAGGCGCTGCTGTTCGAGGCCGGCACGATCAACCGGATGGGCTCGGTCGTGGATGGGTCCACGGTGTCCGACACCGATCCCGACGAGAAGGCGCGCCAGATGTCGATCACGGCCGCCATGTCGAGCTTCGAGTGGCAGGACCGCAAGGTCAACCTGATCGACACCCCGGGCGACTCGAGCTTCATCGCCGACGCCCTGGGGGCGCTGCGGGTGTGCGAGTCGGCGGTCTTCGTGATCAACGGGGTGATGGGCGTCGAGGTGCACGCCAACCGGCTGTGGCAGCGCGCCGCCGAGCTCGACCTGGCCCGCCTGATCTTCGTCAACATGCTCGACCGGGAGCGCGCCGACTTCTTCCGCGCGCTCGAGTCGCTGAAGTCCGCCTTCGGCCAGCATGTCGTCGCCACCGAGATTCCGATCGGCTCCGAGCACGAGATCCGCGGCGTGATCGACCTGGTCGATATGAAGGCCTACGAGTACGAGGGTGCCGCGCGCGAGAACTGTAGGGAGATCCCGATTCCGGATGGGCTGGCCGCCCAGGCGCAGGAGTACCGCGAGAAGTTGATGGACGAGGTGGCCGAGAACTCCGATGCGCTGATGGAGCGCTACCTCGAGGGCGAGGAGATCTCCCACGAGGAGATCGTCACCGCGCTGAAGGACGGCACCAACCACGGACACATCTTCCCCGTGACCTGTGGTGTGGCCACCCGCAACCTGGCCACCAACCGCCTGCTCGACGCGATCGTGGACGACCTGCCTTCACCGGTCAAGCACGGTGGCCTGGACGTGGGGGAGGTCACCCTGGAGCCGGCCGAGGACAAGGAGATGTTCGCCTACGTGTTCAAGACCCGGGCTGACCCGTTCGCGGGCCGTATCAACCTGTTCCGGGTCTACCAGGGCACGGTCCGGCAGGACTCCCAGGTGCTGAACACCCGCAGCCATACCAAGGAGCGGATCGGCACGCTGCTCACCTTCGAGGGATCTGGCACCGAGCACCCCACCGAGTTCGGGCCGGGTGACATCGGCGCCGTGGCCAAGCTCAAGGAGACCAAGGCGGGCGATTGGCTGGCCGCCCGGGACGAGCCGATCAACATGCCGTCGATCAAGCTGCCCGCCCCGGTGATGGCCTTCGCGGTCGAGCCGAAGAGCAAGGGGGATGAGGAGAAGGTGTTCACCTCGTTGCGCCGCCTCCAGGAGGAGGACCCGACGATCGACCTGCACCGCGACGAGCAGACCGGCGAGCAGATCGTGGCCGGCCTCTCTCAAGTCCACGTCGAGGTGATCGTCGAGCGCCTGCGCTCGCGCTTCGGGGCCGAGGTCAACCTGAACCCGCCGCACGTGCCCTACCAGGAGACGATCCGGAACGGCGCCAAGGCCCACGGGCGCCACAAGAAGCAGACCGGCGGTCGCGGACAGTTCGGCGATTGCCACATCGAAATAGAGCCGCTCGAACCGGGAACCGGGTTCGAATTCGTCAATGCGATCAAGGGCGGCGTGATCCCAACCGGCTTCATCCCGGCGGTCGAGAAGGGAGTGCAGGACGCGATGCAGTCAGGCGTGGTCGCGGGCTTTCCGGTCAAGGACGTGCGCGTGCGCCTGTACGACGGCTCCTACCACACGGTGGACTCATCCGAGATGGCGTTCAGGTTGGCTGGCTCGCTGGCGATGAAGCAGGCCATGGAGCAGGCCGGCCCGGTGCTGCTCGAGCCGATCATGCTGGTCACCGTGTCGGTGCCCGAGGACGCAGTGGGCGACGTGATCGGCGATCTGAACTCGCGGCGGGGCCGACCGCTCGGCATGGAGCCGGTGGGCGCCGGGATGACCGAGGTCAAATGCGAGGTCCCGATGGCCGAGATGCTCTCCTACGCGCCCGATCTGCGCTCCATCACCGGCGGGCAGGGCGAGTTCACCATGGAGTTCCTCCGCTACGAGGAGGTTCCCGGCCACCTCGCCGGCAAAGTGGTCGAGACGGCGCGCGCCGAGAAGGAGGCCGTTAAAGCTTGAGGAGTGGATGCCCCACGGGATGCCCTTGAGCGAAGCTCGGGCGTCCAGGCGGCGCCGCTCCGATACAGTCGGGCCGCGTGGCCACCAAGGACATCCGGCCCTCGACGGCCTACACGATCTGTGACGTTTGCGGTCGGACCCTGCTGCGGGGCGAGCGCTCCGAGGTCTACCTGGACGGCGGAGTCCGCCGTTCGGTGTGCGAGCTGTGCAAGTCCCGTGCCCTGCACGAGGGATGGGTGCGAGAGGGGACCGTTCCTACCTATGACACCGGCGAGTCCACCGCGCACCGCCGTGGATCGCTGCTGAGCCGCCTGCGGCGCCGTCGCGACGCATCCGAGCCCGTGCCGGAGCCGCTCGCCGCCGAGCCGCCGGAGCTCCCGGCCGATGAACCGCCCGCGCCGCCGCCCCGCCCAGCCCGCCGGCGCACGCGCGAGCCGGGTCGCGAGCCTCGCCACGTGCGCGCCGTCCCCATGGGCGCCGGGCAGAAGATCGCCTCGGCCATCGAGGTGTTCAACAACTCCGAGCACCGCCGGACGGTGTCCGGCGTGGCCCGCTCGCTCGGGGCGCCCATCGTCTCGATACACCCGAATGAGGAGCATTCGAGCCGGGTGGACATCGTGGCCGCTTGGGAGCTCTGCTGGTATCGCTACGAGGTCGACCTGTCCGACGAGGACCCGGTGGTTCGGGTGGCCGCCCAGGGCTACGAGCTCGACGAGCTGAGCCCGCACGAGCGCGAGCCCAACGCCGGATATGACCAACACGGAGCGCTCCAAGCCCCGTGAGCAGGCTGGACAAAGGTTCGATGGTCGATCCGGCCAAGCGTCTCTAACCTCTTTGGCGTGATCTACTGCGTAGTACCAGAGGAGCTGGCCGACGAGCTGCTTCCGAAGCTCGCGAGCTATTACGCGGACGACCCGGGCGTCGAGGTGATCGTCGACCGCCGCAAGAGCGCGCGACGGGGCCGCAGCTCGTCCGGCGGGGGCAACCGCGAGCTGCGCGACCGCCGCCGTCCCCGGGTCACCGGCGAGCTCCCACAGCTGGCCACGGATTGAGCCAGACGCGAGAGCCGTAAGCTGGCGGAGCCGGCAGCACTCGTGAAGGTCGTCTTGCACGTCGACGGCGGCGCCCGCGGCAACCCGGGTCCGGCGGCGATCGGGGTCGTCGTCTCGAGTCCCGAGGGCGATGTCCTCGAGGAGGTGGCGGAGACGATCGGGGTGGCCACCAACAATGTCGCCGAGTACCGGGCCGTGCTGCGGGGGCTCGAGCGGGCGCACGCCCTGGGCGCCAGGCAGGTCGAGATCGTCAACGACTCGGAGCTCGTGGCTCGCCAGCTGACCGGTGCCTACAAGGTCAAGCACCCGGCCATGAAGCCGCTGTACGCCGAGGCGGTGGCGGCGCTGGGCCACTTCGAAGGCTGGCGGGTGCGCAGCGTGCCGCGGGCCCAGAACGCGCGGGCCGACGAGCTCGTCAACCAGGCCCTCGACGCCGGGGCGTAGCGGCCCCAGCGTCAGCGCACCGGTTTTCGGTGCTGGGAGCGCGGGGTAGGCGAAACCGTGTGAGCGGCGTCGCAGTAGATCCCGCGAGACGGCTCATCGAGCACCGGACCGGCCATCCGGTCATCAGTCTGTACCTGGACCTCGACCCCGAGCGGTTCGCGACCCCGCCGGCGCGCTCGGCCCAGATCCGCTCGCTGATCGACCAGGCCGCCCGCGAGCTCGACGCGGCGCACGGCCTCAGCCACGAGGAGCTGGTCACGCTCCGATCCGACCTCCAGCGCCTGGATGGCTATCTCAGCTCGCGGGAGCCGCCATTCCAGGGTGCCGGCGCGCTCGGTGTGTTCTGCTGTGGGGCGGATGATCTGTTCGAGGTGATCCAGCTCTCGACGCCGACCGCCGGGCGCGTGGTGATCGGCCGCTCGCCGTTCGTCGAGCCGCTGGTCAGCGCCCTGCAGAAGCGCCGCTGGCTGGTGGCGCTGGTCAGCCGCCGCCTAGGCCGGGTTCTGGGCGGTCCGGTCGACCAGCTCACCGAGCATGCGAACTTCGACGAATACGTTCACGGCCAGCACGATCAAGGCGGCTGGTCCCAGGCCCGGTACGAGCGCAGCATCGAGAAGGACACCGACGACCACCTGCGCCGGGTGGCTGAGGGGGTCAACCAGCGCTGGCGCGAGGAGCGCTTCGACCGCGCGGCACTGGGTGGCCCGGTCGAGATCGTCCCCCGGCTGGAGGCGTTTCTGTCTGCCGAGGTCAAAGCCTGCCTGGTCGGCGGCCGGGTCGAGGTCGACCTCTCGAGCGCCGGCGATGAGGCGATCGGCGGCGCGCTGGCGAAGCTCGTGCTCAAGGACGAGAAGGAGCGTGAGCGCGAGGCGCTGGACCGGCTGGCTGCCGGGGTGGGCAGCGGCGGCCGGGGGGTGGGCGGGCCGGAGGACACGCTCGCAGCGCTGGGCGAGCGACGGGTGCAGATCCTACTGCTCGAGCCGGGGTTCGACCGGCAGGGAACGCGCTGTCAGAGCTGCGGGCTGCTGATGCTCGGGTCGGGCGGCGGCGCCTGCCCGGCCGACGGCGGCCCGCTCGAGACGCTACAGCACATGCGCGAAGGGGCGATCGAGGCCGCTCTGGCCCAGGGGGCCGAGGTGATGGTGGTCCGCCACCACCCCGATCTGGGGCCCCTGCAGGGGATCGGCGCCGTCCTCCGGTTCTGAGCGGGGCCAGCCGGACGCGGTTATCGAACCTCGTTCCCGCTACCCTCTGCGGCGTGAACGACGCCCTGACCGAGCTGAGCGCCCGGCTCGAGGATGCGGCGCAGCAGCTTCGTGCCCCCGGGCTCGAAGTCGGCGACGCGCTCGCACTCATCGAGGAATGCGCGCGGCTGGCCGGAGAGGCCAGCTCTCAAGTCGACCAGCGGATGCGAGCGGCACTCGAGCCGCTGCCGGACCTCCCCGGCCAGCTGCCGCTGCCGACCGCGTAGTAGTGGCCCCCCTGGCCCAAGAGCAGAACCCAATGCCGGCGGCCGATGCCGGTCGGCCGCCCGAGGCAGCGCGGCCGGGGCAGAAGGCCGCCTACCCGGATCATCTGCGGGCCGCGATCGAGGGCTATCTGGCGGAGCTGCGCTTCGAGGTCGACCCCGAGTCGGCCGGCCTGGAGGAGGCCATGCGCTATTCGCTGCTGGCCGGGGGGAAGCGGATCCGGCCGGTACTGGCGCTGGCCACGGCTGCGGCGATCGGCCGCGAGCCGACCTCGGTGCTGCCGTTGGCGGCGGCGGTCGAGCTGATCCACACGTATTCCCTGATCCACGACGACCTGCCCGCGATGGACGACGATGACCTGCGGCGGGGACGGCCCACCTGCCACAAGGCGTTTGGCGAGGACGTGGCCATCCTGGCCGGGGATGGCCTGTACGCCGAGGCCTTCGTGCTGCTGCTCTCCCGCCAGCAGGCGCCGCCGGAGCGGCTGCTGGCCGCCGCTCTCGAGCTGGCCCGCGCGACGGGCGCCCAGGGCATGGTGGCCGGCCAGTACATAGACGTGGCCGGGACGGCTCAGACGGGGCCGGATGGGCTGCGCCGGCTGCACGCGCTGAAGACCGGCCGGCTGATCGCCGCCAGCGTCGAGTGCGTGCTCTTGCTGGACGGTCTGGCGGACCCTGAGAGAATTCACAGCTTCACGAGCTTTGCCCGAGAGCTCGGGGTACTTTTTCAGATCGTGGACGACATTCTCGACGTCACCGGGTCCCCGGAGACGCTGGGCAAGCAGCAGGGATCCGATGAGCGGCTCGGGAAGCGGACATACGTGACAGAGTTCGGGGTAGAGGGCGCTCGCAAGCTCGCTGCGCAGTCCCACGCGCGAGCCAGGGCCGCCCTGGCCCAGGCAGCCGGGCGGGCGGGATCCCACAGCACCGCCGAGCTCGAGCAGATCACCGACTTCATCGCGAACCGATCCTTCTGATGGCCATGCTTCTGAACCGAATCAACAAGCCCCAGGACCTCCACAGCCTCTCCGATGAGGAGCTTCAGACCCTGGCTCAGGAGGTGCGCGAGCACATCATCGACACCGTGGGCGAGATCGGTGGCCACTTCGGGGCCAACCTGGGCTCGTGCGAGATCGCCGTGGCGCTTCATTCCATGCTCGACTCGCCGCGCGACAAGATCCTGTGGGACGTCGGGCACCAGGCCTACCCGCACAAGATCCTCACCGGCCGGCGCGACCAGCTGCACACGATCCGCAAGTACCGCGGGCTGGCGCCGTTCTGCGCCGTGCACGAGTCCGAGCACGACATCATGGGCGCCGGGCACGCCTCCACCGCGATCGGGTACGCCGTCGGCCTGAAAGAGGCGATGCGCCGCGGTCAGGGCGAGGATGGCCACGTGGTCGCGGTGGTCGGAGACGGCGCGATGACCGGCGGGGTCGCGTTCGAGGCCGTCCATCAGGCCGGCGGCGAGGACACGCCGATCGTGGTCGTGCTCAACGACAACGGGATGTCGATCGCCCCAAACGTCGGTGCGCTCTCACGTCACTTCAACCGCGTCCGTCTGAACCCCAAGCTGTGGCGGGCGCGCGAGGGCTTTGAGGAGGGGCTGACCAAGCTGCCGGTGGGGATCGGTGCCGCGTTCGAGCGGGTCGGGCCTCACTTCAAGGAATCGCTGAAGGCCTTCTGGGCTCCCGGCCTGTGGTGGGAGGAGCTCGATTTCGCCTATATCGGCGTGATCGACGGCCACGATGTGCGCGCCATCCGGCGAGCGCTCCGCGAGGCGCTGACGGCCGGACGACCGGTGGTCATCCACTGCGCGACGGTCAAGGGCAAGGGCTTCGCGCCCGCCGAGGAGGGGGGCCTGGAGGGCATGGAGAAGTGGCATGCCGCCAAGCCGAGGTCGATCACCAATGGCGTGCCCGCGACCGCCGCCGGCCAGCCGTCGGGGGCCAAGCCCGCGCCGCCTCAGTACACGCAGGTATTCGGGAACGCGCTCGTCGAGGAGTGTCGGCGCGACGACCGGGTGCTCGGGATCACCGCCGCGATGAACTCCGGGACCGGGCTGAACATCCTCCAGCGCGAGCTGCCAGACCGCTACTTCGACGTGGGCATCGCCGAGCAGCAGGCCGTGCTGTTCTCCGCCGGGCTCGCCCTCCAGGGGTGCAAGCCGGTGGCGGCCATCTACTCGACGTTCCTGCAGCGGGCATTCGACCAGATCGTGCACGACGTGTGCCTGCAGAAGCTCAACGTGGTGTTCGCCATGGACCGGGCCGGACTCGTCGGCGACGACGGTCCCACCCATCACGGGGCGTTCGACATCGCCTACCTGCGCTGCCTGCCCAACATCGTGCTGATGGCCCCGCGCGACGAGGCCATGCTGGTCCACATGCTGCATACCGCGCTCGTCTACGACGACGGGCCGGTGGCGCTCCGCTACCCGCGTGGCGAGGGGGTGGGCGCGCCCTTGCCCGCGCGTCCCGAGCCGATCGAGATCGGAACCGGCGAGATCCTCCGGGAGGGCACCCGCGTGGCCCTGCTCGGCTACGGCACCGGTGTCGGAAAGGCGCTCGAGGCGGCCGACATCCTGGCCGAGCGCGGGATGTCGGTGACCGTGGCCGATGCGCGCTTCGCCAAGCCGATCGACGTGGGCCTGGCTGCTCAGCTGGCCGCCGAGCACGAGCTGCTGGTCACCGTGGAGGAGGGGGTGCTGGCCGGAGGCTTCGGGTCGGCCGTGTGGGAGCGGCTCTCGGACGCCGGGCTGGCCGCCGGGGCGAGCCGGATCATGCGCGTCGGTCTGCCCGACCGCTACGTCACCCACGGCGCGCCGAAGCTCCTCCACGAGGAGGTCGGGTTCACCGGCGAGCGGATCGCCGAGCGGATCGAATCCGCCGTGACCGAGTACACCGGCGTACCGACCGCATAGTCGCGCAGCGGTAGAAAATCCGTCCAGCAACGGTCGATCTGCGGCTTGCAGGCCTAGGGTCTTGACCCCAGGATGCCGACAAATGGTTGATGGCAACCCAGGAGCTCGACATCGCAGTGGATCGGGCCCCCGCGGCACCTGATCTGTTCATCTCCCGCCAGCCGGTGGTGGACGGCGGGATGCGCGTGACCGGCTACAGGGTCGCGTACTCGACCGCTGACGGCACCGAGCACGGCGAGGGGTCGGCCGCCCGGCTGCTCGGCGATGTTCTGAGCGGAGTCGGCCTGGACGAGCTGGTGGGCGAGTCCCTGGCCCACCTGCCGCTGTCGCGAGAGGCGCTGCTGACCGTGGGAGTCCCTCCGGTCCGCCCCGATCGCGTCATGCTGAGGATCGCCCACGACACCGCGCTCGATCCCGAGTTGGCGGCGACGATCGAGGCCCTCACGATGCGGGGCTACGCGCTCTCGCTGTTCGACCTGCCGGGAGCCCAGTTCGAGCACGGCTTGCTCGAGCGCTTCGGCACGGTCGAGGTCGACTTCGGCCGGTGGACGGCCGAGGAGGCCGCGCTCGCCGTGCCCCGGATCCGCGCCGGCCGCGCGACCCCACTGGCCGCCGGCCTGGTCGACTACACGGCGTTCGAGAACGCCAAGCCGCTCGGCTTCGAGCTGTTCGCCGGCGCGTTCTACGCCAGTCGGCACCGCGCGGCGGTCCGCAAGGTTCCGGTGGGCGAGATGGGCACGCTGGTCTCGCTGGCGGCCATGCAGGGATCATCGGCCACGATCGAGGAGCTCGAGCGGGTGATCGACCGCGACGTCGGACTCAGCGTCAAGCTTCTGCGCTACATCAACTCCGCCTACGTCGGCATGCGCGGCAGCATCACTTCGATTCGCCAGGCCGTGATGATGCTGGGCTCCCGTGGCGTGTCGCGCTGGGCGCTGCTCGTGGCGCTCACCGGTGGGCCAAGCGCTCCGCGAGAGCTGTCCGTGATGGGCCTGACCCGGGCCCGCATGTGCGAGCTGCTCGGCTCCGCCAGCGAGGACGTGGGCAACGACCAGCTGTTCACGGTCGGGCTGTTGTCGGTGGCCGATGCGCTGCTCGACATTCCGCTCGAGATCCTCGTCGAGGAGCTGCCCCTGGCCGACGAAGTCGAGGCCGCGCTGCTCCGGCGTGACGGGCCTGCCGGCGCCATCCTCGACGCGGTGGTCAGCTACGAGCAGGGCGAGTTCGACGCGGCCAGTCTGGCCGCCCACACCCGCGGCATCGCGAGCTCCTACCGCGATGCCCTGGGCTGGGCCGTCTCGACCATCTCGGCCATCGACTGAGAGCGATCGTCAACGCGCGAGGGGCTTCGCACTGGGCCGATCCCGTACGCTGCCGCGGCAGTGACCCGGGTTCGCATCGACACGCTGCTCTCCGAGCGCGGGCTGTTCACCTCCCGAGCACAGGCGGCGGCCTCGGTGCTGGCCGGCGACGTGCTGCTGTTGCCCGAACGCCGCCGGATCGAGAAGCCGGGCCAGCTCGTGGCTGACGACGCCGAGCTCGAGGTGGTCCAGGCGCCGCCATTCGTCTCGCGCGGCGGGATCAAGCTGGCCAACGCGCTCTCGGCGCTGGAGCTCGAGGTGCACGGGCGCCGCGCGCTGGACGTCGGCGCCTCGACCGGCGGCTTCACGGATTGTCTGCTGCAGGCCGGCGCCGCCCACGTGGTGGCCCTCGACGTGGCCTACGGCGAGCTCGATTGGCGGCTGCGCTCGGACCCGCGGGTGACCGTGATCGAGCGCTGCAACGCCCGCTCGCTGAAAGCCGAGCAGCTGCCCTACGCCCCCGAGGTGATCGTGATCGACGTCTCGTTCATATCGCTCCGCAAGGTGCTGGGCGCCGTGCTGGCCTGCGCAGCCCCTCGGTTCGATTGCCTGGCGTTGATCAAGCCCCAGTTCGAGGTGGGCCGCGGACAGGTCGGCAAGGGCGGCGTGGTCCGCGACGCCGCGGCGCGGCGCGGGGTGCTCGTCGAGGTCGGGTCGGCCGCGCGCGAGCGGCGCGTCTCGGTGCTCGGGTACGCCAGCTCGGGGCTTCCCGGGCCCAAGGGCAACCGCGAGACGTTCGTGTGGCTGGCCGAGGCGGGGCGGGGGGAGGTGGACCTCGAGGCGGCCGCGCTCGAGGTCGAGCCGTGAAGGCGATCCGGACGGCCACGGTGCTCAGCCACCGCCGGCCGTCGGAGACGCGCCCGGCGATCCAGGCGCTGGTCGAGCTGACCCGGCGGGCCGGAGCGGTCCTCTACGTCGATCCCGAGGAGACCCGCAAGCACCGCCTTCAGCACGGACCGGGGCTCGAGGTCGACGTCGAGGGGCGGATCGACGTCGACATCTGCTTCGCGTTCGGCGGCGACGGCACGATCCTGACCGCCCTGCGCCGGTACGCCGGCACGGGCATCCCGGTGTTCGCGGTCAACTTCGGCGAGATCGGGTTCCTGGCCACCGTCGATCGGGAGACGGCGCAAACCGGCATCGAGCAGGCGCTCGCGGGCAACTTCGAGGTGCTCTCGCTGCCGGGCATCTCGCTGTCGGGCCGGGACGGCGAGTGGCTGGCCGTCAACGACGTCTCGATGCACCGTCAGCCTGGTAACCGGGTGGCCGATCTGTCCTACGCGGTCGGCCCGGGCGAAATCGGCCGCGTGCGCTGCGACGGGCTGGTCGTGGCCACCCCGGCCGGATCAACCGGCTACAACCTGGCCAACGGCGGGCCGGTGATGGCCTGGGGCGTGGCCGGCTTCGTGGTGTCGTTCATCGCCCCGCACTCCCTGACCGCCCGCGCGCTGGTGGTCGCCCCGAGCGACGTGCTGATCGTCCACAACCGCTCGCGCGAGGAATCGGTCGACGTCACCGTCGACGGGCGGCCGGTGTGCACGCTGCCGCCCGGTGAGGAGATCGAGGCGCGCTTCGCCGACGGCCAGGGGTGCCTGGCCCAGGTCGAAGGGGCGAGCTTCTACCACCGCCTGCGCGAGAAGTTCGGGCGGCTGTCCTCGATGCGCTAGGGGAGGTTGGGAAGAAACCCGGACTATTTCCGAGTTTCTTCCCAAGCCGAGTCGGTCAGGGCACCATGAAGGACAGCGGGCCGGACTGGAGCAGCACAAGCACGGCCATGATCAAGACGAGGAAGATGCTCCAGCCGATCACCCTTCTGAAGATGTCGCCCTCCTTGCCGCCGAGCCCGACCGCGGCGGCGCCGATGGCCAGGTTCTGGGGCGAGACCATCTTCGCCAGCACGCCGCCCGAGCTGTTGGCGCCCGCCAACAGCGTGGCCGACAGATTCGCCTTGTGAGCGGCCGCCACCTGGAGCGCGCCGAACAGCGAGTTGGTCGAGGTGTCAGACCCGGTGACCGCGGTGCCGAACCAGCCGATGAGCGGTGAGATGAACGCGAAGAATCCACCCGCGCCAGCCGCCCAGGTCCCCAGCGTGATGGTCTCGGCCGACATGTTCATCACGTAGGCGAGCGCCAGCACCGCGCAGACGGTGAGGATCGCCCACTTGAGCTGGTTTAGGGTCCGGCCGTAGATCCGCACCGCGTAGTTCGGGCGGACCCGCAGCACGAACGCGGTGATGACGCCCGAGATGAACAGCCACGTGCCCGCGGCGGTGAGCCACGTCAGTTTGAATATCTCGCTCGTGGGCGCCTTCCCTTTGTGGTTCAGGACGTGCAACCCCGGCCATGAGAAAGCGCTGGTGGCCTTGTCGAGCTGAGTCGCGATGCCGTGGATGCTCGTGACGCCGAGCGCGACGATGATGATCACGTATGGCGCGAAGGCGAGGATCCTGTCGCGGCGCGGCACGGGTTGGTCTTCGTCGGCCAGCCTGCGCCGCTCCAGAGTCGCGTCGGCGACTGCGCCTCCGGCGATTGCGGGACGGCCCGGTCCCAGACCGGGACCGACCGCCGGCGCGCCCGGCGACCACACCTGCAGCAGTGCCACCGCTGCGGCCGCCGAGCCGAGCGACGCGACGATGTCGGTCAGGCCGATCGATACGTAGTTGGAGATCGAAAACTGCAGGATCGCGAACACCACACCCACGGTGAGGGCCGCTGGCCACGTGTCGCGCAAGCCGCGACGCCCATCGACCATGAAGGCCAGAACGAACGGCACGATCAGCGCCAAGAACGGGGTCTGGCGCCCGACCATCTGGCCGAGGTCGTGAGTGGGGAGACCCGAGACCTGTCCGAGCGTGACGATCGGGATCGCGATCGCCCCGAAGGCGACCGGAGCGGTGTTGGCCACGAGGGCGACCGAAACAGCGCGCAGGGGCTTGAGCCCAATCCCCAGCAGCATCACGCTGCAGATCGCCACCGGCGTACCGAACCCTGCCAGCGCCTCGAGCAGCGCCCCGAAGCAGAACGCGATCACGATTGCCTGGACCCGGGCGTCGTCCGAGATCTCGCGGAACGCGCGGCGGAGCACCGCGAAATGACCGGTGGCTTCGGTCATGTTGAAGATCCACAGGGCGTTGACGACGATCCACATGATCGGCCACAGCCCGAACGCCGCCCCCTCCAGGGCGGAGTCGCCGGCCTGCCCGATCGGCATCGAGTAGACGATGATCGCCACGAGGATCGACACTGCCAGGGCGATCAGCGAGGCCCATTGGGCCTTCATCCGGAAGCCGCCGAGCAGGATGAACAGGACCACCAGCGGAAGGACGGCGAAGATCGCCGTCAGCCCCAACGAGTGGGACACCGGATCGAGCACCTGCTTGTACACCTTGATGACCTCCCTCGCGCGTCCGGGCGCGCGGGCGGGGGGTGAGCGGGGTTCGCATCCTCCCGCGCCTACCGGAGTTGGGCGTGTTCGGTGGGCCTAGCTACCCGCGGCGGGGACTATTTATGCAATCGGTTGCAGCCCGCGCGCCAGCACCTCGGCGGTGTGCAGGGCGCGACGGCCGGTGCCCGCCTCGATCTGACTGCGGCAGGAGAACCCGTCTGCCACCAGCACCGTGTCCGGATCGGCCTGGCGGACGGCCGGCAGCAGCACGCGCTCGCCGATCTTCATCGACACCTCGTAGCGCTCACCCGCCTCGTAGCCGAACGATCCGGCCATGCCGCAGCAGCCGGCGTTCAGCAGGCTCGCCTCGAGGCCGGTTCGACCGAGCAGGTCGCGCTCACCCGAGCTGCCGATCAGCGCGTTCTGGTGGCAGTGTCCGTGGATCAGCGCCTGTTGGCCGCCGAGCTGCGGCGGCGCCCAGTCCGGAGCGTGGCGCGACAGCAGCTGATCGAGGATCACGGTCTGGCCGACCAGCCGCCGCGCGTGCTCGTCGTGGGGCATCAGCTTGCGCAGCTCGTCGCGGAACACCGACGCGCAGCTCGGCTCGAGCACGAGCACCGGTACGCCGGCTTCGATCGGCTCAGACAGGACCTCGAGCGTATTGCGGAGCGTCCGCTTGGCCAGCCCCAGCATCCCGAAGTCGTACAGGGGACGCCCGCAGCACACGCGCCCGGCCGGGAGCTCGACGGCAAACCCGGCGGCCTCGAGCACGTGGACCGCCGCCTGCCCGATGCGCGGCTCGAACAGGTCGGTGAACGTGTCGGGCCACAGGACCACGCGCTTGGCCTCGGCACCCGCGCGACCGGCGGTGCCCTGACGGGCACCGCCGCCCGGCCCGCGCCGGGCGAACCAGTCGCGGAAGGTCTGGGTGGCGAAGCGTGGGAGGTCGCGCTCCGGCGCGATCCCGATCAGCCGCTTGCCCTGCTCGCCGATCACCGGAGCGTGGGTCAGCGCGTTCGTCAGGCGCGGCGCCCGTGCCGCCACCGGGCCCCACCAGGGCAGCAGGCCGAGCACGTAGTGGCTGAGCGGGCGGCGACGCCGGGCGTAGTAGTGCGACAGGAACTCGGCCTTGTAGGTCGGGATGTCGACCTGCACCGGGCAGTCGCCCGTGCAGCCCTTGCACGACAGGCACAGATCGAGCGACTCCTTGACCGCCTCGTCGCGCCACCCGTCGGCCACCGGGTCGCCCTTGAGCATCTCGAACAGCAGGCGCGAGCGCCCGCGGGTCGAGTGGCGCTCCTCGCGGGTGGCCTGGAAGCTCGGGCACATCGTGAGGCTGCCGAGGTTCCGGCACTTGGCCATCCCGAAGCAGCGCTCGATCGCGGTGGCGAACGAGCCCTCGTCGTCGGGGAAGGCGAAGTGCGTCTTCAGCTCCGGGGGCCGGTAATCGGGGCCGAGCCGCAGCCCCTCGTCGAGCTTTACGTCGCCGATCAGGCGGTTGGGATTCATCTTCCCGTCGGGATCCCATATCCGCTTGAAGTCGTGGAAGGCGGCCATCAGCTCGGGACCGAACATCTTCGGCAGCAGCTCGGCACGGCCGTGGCCCTCGCCGTACTCGCCGGCCAGCGACCCGCCGTAGGAGACGACCAGGTCGGCGCACTTCTCCATGAACGAGCGGAATGTCTTGACGCCCTGAGCGGACTTCAGGTCGAAGTCCATCCGGGTGTGGACGCACCCCTGCCCGAAGTGGCCGTAGTAGACGCACCGATAGCCGTGGTCGTCGAGGATCTTCTGGAAGTCGCGCAGGTAGGCGCCCAGCTTGTCCGGATGGACCGCGGCGTCCTCCCAGTTGCCCTCGGCGTCCATGTAGCCGGGGGCGCGACTGTCGCCCACCGCGCTCTCGCGCACCTTCCAGACGCTCACCTGGTCGAGCTTGTCGGTGATCACCCGGGCGTCGATCTGCGGGCCGTCGGCGAGGTCCTCGAGCGCCTGCTGGGCTTCGGCCATCGCCGAATCGGGATCGTCCTGGCCGAACTCGATGTACAGCCACGCACGCCCGTCGGGGAGCAGCTGGCGCTCGGCGGCGAGCCGGCTCTTGGCGACCATGTTCTTGATCAGCTGGTCGTCGAAGCCTTCGAGGCCGATCGGCTTGCAGCGTTCGAGGATCACCGGCACGTGATCGGCGGCGTGGAACACGTCGGGGTAGCCGAGCACCATCGTGCGCCGGTGCTGCGGGCTCGGCACGAGGCGGATCGTTGCGTGCAGGACGTTTGCGCACGTGCCCTCCGAGCCGACGAGCGCCCGCGCGACGTGGAAGCCGTTCTCGGGCAGTAGCTGGTCGAGGTTGTAGCCCGACACGCGGCGGGGGATGTCCGGGTACTCCGCTCGTACGCGGTCGGCTACTCGGTCCCGCAGGTCTCGGAGCTGCCGGTAGATCTCGCCCTTGCGTCCTCCGGTGGCGATGATCTGCTCGAGCTCTTCATCGGAGGTGGCGCCGACCGTGAGCCGGGTGCCGTCGTAGAGCACGACGTCGAGCTCGATCACGTTGTCCGAGGTCTTGCCGGCCATCAGCGAGTGCGTGCCGCACGAGTTGTTGCCGAGCATGCCGCCGAACGTGCAGTACTCGTGGGTGGCCGGGTCCGGGCCGTAGGTCAGGTGATGGCGCTCGGCCGCGTCGCGCAGCTGATCGCAGATCACCCCGGGCTGAACGCGAGCGCGCCGGGCCTCGGGGTCGAGCTCGAGGATCTGGTTGTAGTACTTGGAGTAGTCGAACACCACCGCCACGTTCGTCGTCTGACCGCTCGGAGCGGTACCGCACCCGCGCGGCAGCACCGGCGCGTGGTGCTCGCGGCAGATGGCGACCGCGGCGATCACGTCCTCCGGCCCCTTAGGGATGACCACCCCGATCGGGACCGCGCGGTAGATCGAGAAGTCGTTGGCGTACATGGCACGCGTTCCGGCATCGAACCGGACCTCGCCCGAAACCGCCCTGGTCAGGGCCCGTTTCAGGCCGGAGGCGTCCACGTCGGCCGGAGCTGTCGTGACGTGGCGCGACTCGAGCTGGGACGCGGTAGTGGCCATCGCTCTCCTCTCTCCCGGGGGTTCGACGCCTACCGTACCTCCTGGCGGACCCGATCTGTCGGGCTCGCCTGGTACACCGGGGCCATGCTGCATGAGCTGCGCATCGAGAATCTGCTGTTGATCGATCGCGCCGAGCTGCGGCTCTCCCCGGGCCTGAACGTGGTGACGGGCGAGACCGGCGCCGGCAAGACGCTGCTGGCCCAATCGCTCGACCTGCTCCTCGGCGGGCGCGCCGGAAGCGGGATCGTGCGGGGCGGGGCAGCCGAGGCGTATGTGGAGGGCGTGTTCTCGCTGCCGCCCGAGCTCGCCTCGCTCGAGCTCCTGCCCGAAGACGCCGAAGAGATCGTGCTCGCGCGGCGGGTGTGGCCCGATGGCCGTACCCGGGCCTACGTGTGCGGGCGCTCGGCCACCGTGGCCGACCTGCGCGAGCTGGGCGGCGCGCTGATCGCCTTCTACGGCCAGCACGAGCACCGCCGGCTGATGCTCTCGGCCGTGCAGCTCGACGTGCTGGATGACTTCTGCGGGGCTGAGCAAGCCGAGCTGCGGGTCAGCGCGGGGGAGGCCCACGCGCGCGTGCGCGCGCTGGAGGACCGAGTCGGCGCGCTGCGCGAGGTGGCGGACGGGCGTGAGCGCGAGCTCGACCTGCTCGCCTTCGAGCTCGAGGAGATCGAGCGGGTGTCGCCCAGCGAGGACGAGGCGGCCGAGCTGGCCGCCGAGCGCCAGCGGCTGCGTCATCTCGAGACGCTTCAGTCGGCCGCGGGCGCGGCGGCCCAGGCGGTCTCGGGCGAGGGAGGGGAGGGCGCCGTCGAGCTGCTGGCGCGGGCCGCGGCGCAGCTTCAGACCGCGGGGGAGATCGACCCCGCGCTCGGCGAGCTGTACGAGCGCGTTCAGGCGCTCGCCTACGAGGCCCAGGACGCTGGTGCGGCGCTGCGTTCCTACGCCGATGGGCTGGATGGCTCGCCCGGGCGCCTGGAGGAGGTCGAGGAGCGGCTGGCCCAGTTCGCGCGCCTCGAGCGCAAGCACGGCGGTGGGGTCGCCGAGGTTCTGGCCCACGCCGAGCGCTGCCGGAGCCGGCGCGATGAGCTCGAGCGGGCCGAGGTCTCGCTGGGCGAAGCCGAGGCGGAGCTCGCGGCCGCCCGCTCGGAGCTCGACCGGCTGGCCGGCGAGCTGTCCGAGCGTCGCCGGGCGGCGGCGCCGCAGCTGGCCGCCGCCGTGCGCGAGCGGCTGGCCGAGCTGGCCATGCCCGACGCGACGTTCTCGGTCGAGCTCACGCCGCGCGAGGGTGGCTGCGGTTCGACCGGAGCGGATGCGGTGGAGCTGCTGATCGCGGCTAACCCGGGGCTCCCGGCCGGGCCGCTGCGGGAGGTCGCCTCGGGCGGCGAGCTCTCGCGGGTCATGCTGGCGATCCTCAGCGTGGCCCACGGCGAGCGCGCGTCCGCTTCGTCTTCGTCTTCGTCTTCGTCTTCTTCGTCCTCGGAGGTCCCCGACCCGCTGCTGGTATTCGACGAGATCGACGCCGGGATCGGCGGGCACACCGCTCGCGCGGTCGGCGAGCACCTGCGCGAGCTGGCCGCCGGGCGCCAGATCCTCTGCATCACCCACCTGCCCCAGGTGGCCGCGATGGCCGCGCGCCACTTCACGATCGCCAAGGACGCGAGCATCACGCCGGCGCGGACCAGCGTGACCACGCTCGACGGCGACGGGGTGGTGGGGGAGCTGGTCCGGATGCTGGGGGCGGACGCCGGGGACCGCGGGGCGACGCGCCACGCCCGGGACCTCTTGCGAGCCGCCTGACCGCCGCGCTTCCGGAGCCTGGTCGAGAAACGTCCCATATAGGCACGTTTCTCGACCAGCCTCGCCCTCAGCGTCCGAAGTGGCCGCTACCTTCACACGACAGGAACCGGACTACACTCGGGAGGCGACCACATGGGTTCGGGCGAGACGCGCTTTATCTTCATCACGGGCGGGGTGGTGTCCTCGCTCGGCAAGGGGATCGCTGCCGCGTCGATCGGACGCCTGCTGGTGGCCCGCGGACTGGACGTCCAGCTTCAGAAGTTCGACCCGTACATCAACGTGGATCCGGGCACGATGTCGCCCTACCAGCACGGCGAGGTGTTCGTGACCGAGGACGGCGCGGAGACCGACCTCGATCTCGGCCA
This sequence comes from uncultured Solirubrobacterales bacterium, assembly GCA_963764545.1. GTDB lineage: Bacteria > Actinomycetota > Thermoleophilia > Solirubrobacterales > Solirubrobacteraceae > Palsa-465. Next base: position 122,812 of record CAVXSX010000004.1, read on the forward strand.
CTACGAGCGGTTCACCGACGCCAACACCAGCCGGGCGTCGAACGTGACCGCCGGTGGCATCTACAACACGGTCATCCGGCGCGAGCGCCGCGGCGATTATCTGGGCGCCACCGTGCAGGTGGTGCCGCACATCACCGACGAGATCAAGCAGCGCATCCGGCTCATGGCCGAGGCGACCGACGTCGACTTCGTGATCACCGAGATCGGTGGAACCGTGGGCGACATCGAGTCGCTGCCGTTCCTGGAGGCGATCCGCCAGTTCCCGGTCGATGTGGGGCGCCGGCGCTGCATGTTCATTCACCTCACGCTGGTCCCCTACATCAGTCACGCCGGTGAGCTCAAGACCAAGCCGACCCAGCACTCGGTCAACGAACTGCGGCGCATCGGGATCGCACCGGACATGGTGTTCTGTCGCTCGGAGTCCAAGCTGTCGGCCGACATCAGGCGCAAGATCGCGCTGTTCGCCAGCCTGCCTGTGGAGGCCGTCGTGTCCGCTTACGACGTCACCGACATCTACCGGGTGCCGCTTGCCTTCCGCGACGAGGGCGCCGATGACTACATCCTCTCCGAGCACTTCGGGATCGAGGCGCCCGAGCCGGACCTCAGCGGATGGGAGGCGATCACCCACCGCGCCCAGGAGGCCAATCGCAGCGTGCGGATCGCGCTGGTCGGCAAGTACGTGCGACTCGAGGACGCCTATCTCTCGGTGGTCGAGGCGCTCCGCCACGCCGGCACCCACCACGACGCGCGCGTCGAGATCGACTGGATCGACTCCGAGGAGGTCGGTGACCCGGCGGTCCTCGCCCGGCTCGAGCACGCCTCCGGGATCCTCATCCCGGGTGGGTTCGGCGGCCGGGGGATCGAAGGCAAGATCCGGGCCGCCCAGATCGCCCGCGAGCGGCGCATCCCGTACCTCGGCATCTGCCTGGGCATGCAGCTCGCCGTCTGTGAGTTCGCACGTCACGTGGCCGGCATGGAGGGCGCGAACTCCACCGAGTTCGACCCCGAGACGCCGTTCTCGGTCATCGACCTGCTGCCCGAGCAGAAGGAGATCGCCGACATGGGCGGGACCATGCGACTCGGCGCCGATCCGGTCAAGCTTCACGGCAGCACGCGGATTCGCGAGCTCTACGCCGAGCCGGTCGTCTACGAGCGCCATCGCCATCGCTATGAGGTCAACAACCACCTGCGCCGGCGCCTGGAGGCAGCTGGACTGATCTGCTCGGGCACCAGTCCGGACGAGCGGCTGGTCGAGGCGATCGAGCTGCCGGCCGACCAGCATCCGTTCTTCGTCGCCTCCCAGTACCACCCGGAGTTCAAGTCGCGTCCCGAGCGGCCCGCGCCGCTGTTCCGGGAGTTCGTGGGCGCCGCGCTGGTGCATTCCGGCGCGCCGGAAGAAGTCGCCGCCAACGGCGCCCGGGCCGAGCGCGCCGGGGGCAACGGCGCCGGGGCCTCCGCGCCAGCCGCCGCCCTGTGAGGCGCGCCACCGACGCCGAGCGCGAGCGCCTGCACGACACGTTCGCGGCCCTGTGCCGCATCGCGAGTCCGTCCGGCCGGGAGCGAGCGTGCGCTGACTGGATCACCGCGGAGCTCCGCGGCATGGGGCTCGAGGTGAAGGAGGACGACGCCGGCCCAAGCGTTGGATCGGACGCCGGCAACCTGCTGGCCCGGATCCCGGGTGCGGGCGAGGAGAGCATCCTGCTCTGCGCGCACATGGACACGGTCCCGCTGACCGCGCCGCTTGACCCGGTGCGCCGCGACGGCGGCTGGACGAACGACGGCGAGGGCATCCTCGGGGCCGACAACAAGACCGCGGTGGCGGTGATCATCGAGCTGGCTCGGCGGCTCACGAGCGGGGCGGGCGGGGGCCGGCCGGCGGTCGGCGTCGAGATCCTGTTCACAGTGTGCGAGGAGATCTCGCTGCTGGGCGCCACGGAGTTCGATGTCAGCCGCCTGCGCAGCCGGTACGGCTATGTGTTCGACCACGCCACGCCGATCGGGGAGATCGTGCTCGCCGCGCCGACCCTGCATCGCATGGTCGCCGAGTTCCGCGGACGCGCCGCACACGCCGGGGTGCGCCCCGAGGACGGACGCAGCGCGATCGCCGCCGCGGCCAAGGCGATCGCCGCCATGCGCCTCGGGCGGATCGATCCCGAGACGACCGCCAACGTGGGCACGATCGAGGGCGGGACCGCGATCAACGTGGTGCCCGAGCGCTGCCGGGTCGAGGCCGAGGTGCGAAGCGTCGATCAGCAACGGGTCGAGACCCTGGCCACCGAGATGATCGACCACATGCAGGACGCCGCCGACGCGGCCGAATGCGATCTCGACGTGACGGTGGAGCGGATGATCCAGGGCTACCGCACGCGACCCAAGGCGACCCAGGTGGCCGTCGCCGAGCAGGCGCTCCGCGCGTGCGGCTATGAGCCGCGGCACATCATCACCGGTGGAGCCTCGGACGCGAACGCGCTCGAGGCGGCGGGACTGCCCTGCACGAACCTGGCCGACGGCACCGAACACAACCACGAGCCGACCGAGCGGATCAGCATCGACGCCCTCGAAGGGCTCCTCGAGCTGGCCATCGCGCTCGTCGAGGAGTCAGGGCGGGTGGGCGGGCCATGATTCGAGGGACGGCATGAGCGAGCGGTTCGAATCGATCGGCGCCGAGACCGCATTTGAGGGCGCGGTCATCCGCGCCGGCACCGAGCGCTTCCGCTACGAGTCTGGCGATGAGGTCAGCCGCGACAAGGTCTGGCATCCGGGCGCGGTCGGGATCCTCGCCGTCGATGACCAGCACGTGTGGCTGACCCGCCAGCCGCGCGAGGCGATCGGGGAGGCTGCCTCCCTCGAGATCCCGGCCGGCAAGCTCGACGTGCCCGGCGAAGCGCCGCTCGAGACGGCCAAGCGCGAGCTGACCGAGGAGATCGGCAAGCGCTCCGAGCGGTGGGTGGAGCTGTTCGCGTTCTTCACCAGCCCGGGGTTCAGCGACGAGCGGGTGTGGCTGTATCTGGCGGACGGGCTCGCCGAGGACCCCGAGCACGAACCCGACCCGGGCGAGCGGATCGAGATCGTGCCCTGGCCGTTGGAGCGCCTGGATGAGGCGATCGAGCAGTGCGAGGATTCCAAGTCGCTGATCGCGCTCCTGTGGCTGGCTTCCCGCCGGCAGCCGGCCTTCGGGATCGCGTGATCCGCCACGAGGCGCGACGGGGCTTCCAGGTCGGGGCCGGGGCCCTACGAGCGGGGCCGGCCCGGATATCCGCCCGAGGCGATCCCCTGGCTCGTCGAGGAGCTCGAGCGCGCCGTTCCGGAAGTGCGAGCGCTGGACGGAGCCGGCGAGGCGTTGCCGGCCGAGGATGCGAGCGCCGACGCGATCGTCGTCGCCCAGGCCTTTCACTGGTTCGACGTTCCGCGCGCGCTGGCCGAGTTTCATCGGGTGCTGCGCCCCGGCGGTCGGTTCGCCGACGGCCTGGTCGACCGCGTCGGGTCGATCTCCTTCATCGCTGCGCTCCCCGATGACGAGCGCGGGCAGGTGCTCGCCCGCGTGCGTGCGCTGGCGCTCGACCGTGGGCAGCCACGGCGCCTGGGGTACACGACCGAGGCCTACGCCTACGCACGGCGCTGACCAGGCGCGACCAGCGGGAGGAGGGCCAATCCGCGCCCCGAATACCCGCTCATGGCCATCGCCCCGACGATCGCGGATGCCCCACGGATCACCGAGCTGACCTTCGACTTCCTCGGTCACCTGGAGCTCGAGCGCGGCCTGTCGCGCAACACACTCGAGGCCTACCGCTCCGATCTGCAGCAGTTCGCCGACTTCCTTTCGCGCCATCATCTCGACCCGCTCACGTTGCACACCACCGACCTGAGCGCGTTCATCTCCGAGCTGGCCACCGGCACGCCGGAACGCCCGGCCGCGGCGCCCGCCACCCTGCAGCGCAAGATCGCCTGCCTGCGCTCGTTCTACCGACACCTGCGCCGCGAGCAGATCCTCGAAGACGACCCGGCGGCCGAGCTGCGCGCGCCCCGCGCGCGCGCCCGCCTGCCCAAGGTGCTCAACCGCGACGAGGTCACGCGGCTGCTCGAGCAACCCCGCGGGACCAGCCCCGGCGCGCTTCGGGACCGGGCGCTGCTCGAGACGATGTACGCCTGCGGGCTGCGCGCCTCGGAGGCCGTCGGTCTCGAACTGTCCGAGCTCGACCTCGAGGCGGGCATCCTGCGGGCCCGCGGCAAGGGCGCCAAGGAGCGGATCGTCCCGATCGGCGGCAAGGCGATCGAGGCGCTCGGCGGCTACCTCGAGCGAGGCCGGCCGGCGCTGGTTGGGGTACGTGCCGAACGCCGGGTGTTCGTCAACCTGCGCGGAGGCGGTCTGTCCCGTCAGGGCTTGTACAAGATCGTGCGCCGCCACGCTCGCAGCGCCGGCCTGGAGACGCGGATGAGCCCGCACACCCTGCGCCACACGTTCGCCACCCACCTGCTGACTGGCGGCTGCGACCTGCGCTCGCTGCAGGAGATGCTCGGCCACGCCGACATCGGCACGACCCAGATCTACACCCACCTGACCACCGAGCGCCTGCGCGACGTGTACTTCGAGGCCCACCCGAGGGCCCAACTAGATGGTTGATTCCCCGGCCCCGCGTGCCGGATGATCTGCGCCGGATCAGCGTCCTCGGGCTTGCCAATACCGCCAGTATTGGTTTCGTCCTGCGTCCTTGACCGGCTTGATCCCCGAATCCCCCGGCTTCCACGCGGCCGGGGAATCCACCATCTCGCGCCACCGTCGTAGAGTCCCCGGGCGTGGGGATCGCTCACTTCGACGACGCGCCGACACGCGAGGACGCTCTGGGCCACCTGCGGGGGCGCTGGAGCTTTCTCGGCACCGCCGCCGGGTCCGTCAACGCCGGCGTGCGCCGCATCGAGCTGCCCGCGGGGGCGTGGTCGACGCCGGTGCACGAACACGGGCGCGAGGAGGAGATCTTCTACGTCCTGAGCGGGCGGGGACTGTCCTGGCAGGACGGTGAGGTCTGCGAGGTCGGGCCAGGCGACTGCATCGTGTACCTGGCCGGTGGCGGTGGTCACTCGTTGCATGCGCTCGAGCCGCTGGACGTGCTGGCCTTCGGGGAGCGCCTCGACGACGAGAGCGTCGGCTTCCCCAGGCTCGGCATGTCCTACGTCGGCAAGCGGATGGTCGAGTCGGTGCCGGGACGGACCGACGGCGTCCCGACGCAGTTCCTGCGCGAGTCCGAGCTCGGCCCGCCACCGCTCCCGCAAGACGGCGCCGGGCCACGGCCACCCACGGTGGTCAATGTCGAGGACGTCGAGGCGGTCACCGTGGAGCGCCCGCTCGTGGCCCGCACCCGCCGCAACCTGGGCCGGGCCGCCGGCTCGATCACCACCGGGATCCAGCACGTTCAGGTGGTGCCCGGCATGGCGTCCGCGCCGGCGCACTGCCACTCGCTCGAGGAGGAGATCTTCGTGGTCCTCGGCGGCGAGGGCGTCGTCGTGCTCGGCGAGCTCCAGACGCCGGTCGGCGCCGGTCACGTGGTCGCCCGCCCGGCGGGCACCGGCGTCGCCCACGTGTTCCGCGCCGGGCCGGGCGGCCTCACCTACCTCGCCTACGGCATGCGAAACCCCGCGGACGTCTGCTACTACCCGAGGTCGGGCAAGATTGCCTTCCGCGGGCTCGGGGTGGTCACGCGGATCGAGAAGCTCGACTACTGGGACGGCGAGGACTGAGCCTCCGATCCCGCCCATGCCCGAGCTGCCCGAAGTCGAGACGATCCGCCGCCAGCTGGCCCCGCACCTGACCGGCCGCACGATCGACCAAGCCGAGATCCTCGATCCGCGCTGGACCCGCCCCCAGGCGCCTGAGGCGACCGCCGCCGAGCTCGGCGGCGCGCGGGTCGAGCGCCTCGAGCGTGCCGGGAAGTACCTGGTGTGGGCGCTGTCGGGCGAGCGCTACCTGCTCATGCACCTGCGCATGACCGGCACGCTGCTGTTCGACCCGCCGGCGGCGCCGCCGCACACGCGCGTTCTGCTCGAGCTCGACGACGGGCACCGGCTCGTATACATCGACCCGCGCCGATTCGGTACGGGGCATCTGCTCCACGGCGAGGCCGCCCGCGACGAGTACCTGGGCTCCCGGATCGGCATCGAGCCAATGACCCCCGAGTTCACCGCCCAGCACCTGCGCGAGCTCGCCCGCGGCCGCACCGCGCCGGTCAAGGCCTTCGTGCTCGATCAGCGTCAGATCGCCGGCGTGGGGAACATCTACGCCGACGAGGCGCTGTTCCGAGCCGGGATCCACCCCCTGCGGCCGGCCGGCCGTCTGGCCGCAGGCGACTGGCACCGTGTACGCGAGGGGATCGAGGACGCGCTCGCCGCCGGCATCGAAGCCAAGGGCGCCTCGATCGACGACTTCCGCCACATCGACGGCGCGCGCGGCTCCTTCCAGGATCGCTTCCTGGTCCACCGCCGCGCCGGACGGCCCTGCCCGCAGTGCGGGACGACGATCCGCAAGATCGTGGTCGGGGGACGCGGGACGTACGTGTGCGAGCGCTGCCAGCCGCGTCCGCGGGCCCGGCGGGCTCGATCGGACGGCGCCCCGCAACGCGGGGCCACATAACACGTCACGCGAACCCGATCGCCAGGCGCGTGACGTGTTATCCGTCCAGGAGGCGGCTAACGCGTCACGCCCCCGCGAAGGTGTCTGGCGTGACGTGTTATGCAGGTGAGCCGGAGGGGCGGACGCGGACGTCTCCGCCCGGCGCTACGCCGCCAGCAGTTCGCTCAGCCGCCCGGCCCGATCGGCCGCGAGCAGCTCGGTGAAGCCGCCCAGGGCGTGCTCACCGATCATGATCTGGGGGAAGGTGAACATCCCGGTCTGCTCCTGGAGCTTCGCCCGACCGTCCGGGTCGCGTGCCAGATTGATCTCCTCATAGGCGATGCCGCGCTTGGCCAGCAGGGCCTTCGCGCTCGTGCAGAAGGGACAGGCCTCGGTGGTGTAGAGCGTGACTTGCGCCATAGCTTCAGAAAGTATAGCGGGTGATCGGTGGCCGGAGTGCGGAGGTCATCGGTGGCCGGGTCGCTGAGGACCGAGGCGATCGTGCTGCGCTCGATCCGCTACGGGGAGGCTGACCGGATCCTCCATCTGTACACACCGGGCTACGGACGGCTGTCGGCCATCGCCAAGGGAGCCCGGCGGGCGCGCAGCCGGTTCGGAGCCAGGCTCGAGCCGTTCTTCCACATTCGCGCGATCCTGCACGAGGGTCGCAGCGACTTGCACACGGTCACCAGCGTCGACACGATCGCCGCCCACGCCGGGTTGCGCGAGCACGCCGCCACGCTCGACGCCGCCGCACGTGCCTGCGATGCCGTCGCCCGGCTGTTCGAGACCCCGGAGCCGCACCCCGAGGTGTTCCGGCTGCTGGTCAACGAGCTGGCCCTGCTCGACTCAGGCGCGGTGCATGCCCGGCAGGCCATCGGCCTGTCCTTCCGGCTGAAGCTACTGCTCGCCGCGGGTATCGTGCCGCAGCTCGCAGCATGTGCGTCATGCGGAGAAACCGAACATCTGCAGGGCTTTTCCGCCGCGGCAGGCGGTGTGGTGTGCAGCTCGTGCGAGGCGGCGGCGTTCCCGCTGACCCAGGAGAGCCACAGCTTCCTGGTCGCCGCGCTCGGACGGCCGCTCGCGCAGGCCCCCGACGCATCGGACCTCGCGCTGGCCCAGGCCGAGCGCGCGATCACCGAGACCGCAGAGCATCACGCCCACGTGCGGCTGCGCCCGCTCGTGGCGCGGCGCTGAATCGCCCATCCCGCACACACCGGTCACACCTCTGTGACAACTCGTCTCGGCCATCGCGACGGCTGTCAGAATCGAATGCGATGAGCGGACAGGTCCTCACGTCAGGATCCGAGCACCCAGCCGGTCCGGTCGCGGATGGCTTCGCCGAGCGCATCCGCGCCCGCGAGGCACGCGAGCACTCGCCGCTGGCCACGGTCTCCTATCCGGCCCTCAGGGAGCGCGAGGAGCCCGACTGCGGGCTGCGCACGCCATTCCAGCGCGACCGCGACCGGATCGTGCACTGCAAGGCGTTTCGCCGCCTGAAGCACAAGACTCAGGTGTTCGTCGCGCCCGCCGGCGACCACTACCGCACGCGGCTGACCCACACCCTCGAGGTCACCCAGATCTCGCGCACGGTCGCCCGAGCGCTCCGCCTCAACGAGGATCTCGTGGAGGCCATCGGCCTAGGCCACGACCTCGGCCACCCGCCGTTCGGTCATGTCGGCGAGGACGCCCTGCACAGCTGCCTGTCCGAGCGCTTCGGGCTGTCGTTCATGCACCACGAGCACTCCCTGCGGGTGGTCGACACACTCGAGCGCGACGGCGTCGGGCTCAACCTGACCGCGCCGGTGCGCGACGGGATCGTGAGCCACTCGGGGCGCGCCCCCGAGCCGGCCACGCTCGAGGGCAAGATCGTGCGGCTGATGGACCGGGTGGCCTACATCAACCACGACATCGACGACGCACTGCGCGCCGGGCTGCTCTCGCCGGCCGATCTCCCCAAGCATCCGATCGAGATCCTCGGCACCACCGGCCCGCAGCGGATCGACACGCTCGTGCACGACCTCGTCGAGCACTCAGAGCGGAGCGGCGACATCGTCCAGGGCGAGGTGATCGGAGCGGCAATGGCCGAGCTCCGGGCGTTCATGTTCGAGCGGGTGTATCTCGGCCCCGAGGCCACGCGCGAGCATGACAAGGTCAGGCTCGTCATCCGCTCGCTGTTCGACCACTACTGCGCCCATCCGGACGAGATACCCGCCTCGATCCCCTCGGGCGAGGTTCCCCGCCGGGTCACCGACTACCTGGCCGGGATGACCGACCGCTTCTGCATCCGCACCTTCGAGGCGCTGAGCGTGCCCGTGGCGTTCGCGCCGTGAGCGCCGTGAAGTCTCCGGGCGCAAGGTAGTCGTGCCGAGGTATACCGCCGACTCACGCGACCGCGTACGCGACGCGGTCGACATGATCGCGCTGGTCTCCGAGCACACCGAGCTGCGCCGCGCCGGCGCCAGCGAGTACGTCGGGCGCTGTCCGTTCCACGACGAGCGCACCCCGTCCTTCGGCGTCAACCCGGTCGAGAAGGTCTACTACTGCTTCGGCTGCCAGGCCTCGGGCGACGTGTTCAGGTTCGTCATGGAGACCGAGGGACTGGACTTCACCGGCGCGATGCAGACGCTGGCCGACCGCTTCGGCGTCGAGCTCCAGACCGAGCAGGAGGATCCGCAGGCCGCCTCGCGGCGCCAGCGGCGCGAGCGCCTGCACGCACTGCTCGGCCGGGCGGCCACCTACTACGCGCGCTACCTGTGGGAGGCGCGGGAGGCCGCCTCGGCCCGGGAGTACCTGCTCGCCCGCGGTCTGCGCGAGGAGACCCTGCGCGAGTTCCGCGTCGGCTACGCCCCCAGCGCCTGGGACCGGATCCTCACCGCGTCGCGCCGGTCGGGCTACAGCGACGAGGAGCTCCTCGCAGTCGGCCTGGCTCAGCGCTCCCAGAACCGCCCGGGCCAGGTCTACGATCGCTTCCGCGAGCGGATCATGTTCCCCTCGACCGACGCGCGCGGGAATGTGATCGGGTTCGGCGCCCGCGCGATGCGCGAGAACCAGCGCCCCAAGTACCTGAACACGGCCGAGGGCGAGCTCTACCACAAGCGCCGGGTGCTGTTCGGGCTCGATCGCGCCCGCGCGGCCGCGGCCAGGGCCGGCAACGTGATCCTGGTCGAGGGCTACACCGACGTGCTCGCCTTGCACCAGGCCGAGCTGCAGAACGCTGTGGGCATCATGGGCACCGCGCTGACCGAGGAGCAGATCGCCGAGCTCGAGCGCGTGGCCAAGGTGCTCGTGCTGTGCCTGGACGCCGATGGCGCCGGGCAGGAGGCGATGCTCCGCGCCGCGCAGCTGACCGACAAGCGCAGCCTCGAGCTCCGGGTCGTCCCACTTCCCAGCGGCGCCGATCCGGCCGAGCTGATCGAGCGCTCCGGCGCCGAAGCGCTGCGCGAGCGGGTGACCGCGTCGGTGCCGTTCGTGGCCTTCCACGTCGAGCGCGTGTTCGCGGGCAACGACACCCGCAGCGCCGAAGGCCGCGACCGCGCGTTCACGCAGCTTCTGCCCGCGCTCAAGAACCTGCGCCGGGGACTGTTCGGGGACGACCTCCTTCGACGCATCGCCGGGCGGCTCGAGCTCTCCGAGTCCCAGCTGCGCTCGCTCATCGAGGGCGCGGCTCGCCAGAACGGAAGCGCTGGCGGCGCCGAGCCCAGAGCCCCCGCCGCTGAGCTGCCGACGGACCAGGCCGCCCGGGCCGAGCGCGCGTTCCTGGCCCTGTGTGTGGCGCTACCCGAGGCCGGGGCTCGGGCATTGTTCGAGATCGACCCCGAGCAGCTGATCACCAGCGAGACGATGCGCCGGGCGGCGCGCCATCTCGCCGGCCGCACCGGATCGCCGCTTGCGGACCTGCCGGGAGACGACGACCGGCTGGCGCGCACCATCGCCGACCTGGTCGCGCGCGCCGGCCGCGGCGGGCAGGTCAGCGAGGATCAGCTCGTCCACGCGCGGCTGGTGCTCGAGCGGGCCAGGCTCGAGCGCGCGATCCGCCGCGCCAGGGCCGAAGGGGCCTCCGGGATCGGTGAGCTGGCCCGTGAGCGCGAGGCGGTGATGGAGAAGATCCGCCAGGTCGTGGGCAAGCTCGAGCGCGCGGTCTGACCGCCCCGCCGACCCTCAGGGGATCGTCTGGTTGCCCGGTCTGCGCAGGGCGGACTGCATGGCCTGGCGCAGCTGGGCCACCGTGACCCCGTGCGCCCGGGCGATGCGCCGCAGCGTCTCCCCGCTGGCCAGCTCCTGGCTCAGCGTGCTCTGGGCAATCCCGAGCCGTGCGGCAATGGCCCTCAGCTCGAACGTGCGCAGGGGACCGCTGCGGGGCAGCGACAGCGTGCGGCCGGGGGCGCGCCTGCGGCGGGCCACGCTGACCGGCGCGATCAGGTCGGTCGGCGGTGCGACGGGGAGGATCATCGCCGGTCGCGGCGTCTGGTTGAAGTCGAAGTCGGCGCTCAGGTCGCCGAGCTGCGGGGCGTCTTCGCGGACGTCGGGGCGTGGGTCGGGCCGGCCGTCGGTCTGCGGATTCAGGCGCTGGCCGCCGATGAAGTCGTCCTCGATGAACTTCACGTAGGCGTCGAAGCTCAGCGTCTGGTGGTCGATGTAGCCCTGCTTGGCGTACGGGCTGATGACCAGAGCGGGCACCCGCAACCCGTAGCCCTGGTCGTCGACAGTCGGTGGCATCACGCTGTCGTAGAAGCCACCCCAGTCGTCCCAGGCCAGGAAGATCGCGGTGCTGCTCCAGTCCGGGCTGTGCATGATCGCGTTGATCAGCCCGGTGACATACGTCTCGCCGGTGCTGATCAGGCCGGGGGGGTGCTCGGACACCCGCCCGTTGGGGGTGATCCAGGACACTGCCGGGAGACTCCCGCTCCGGGCCGCGTCGTAGAAGTCAGACAGCGACTTGATGTCGTTCAGCTGGCCGTCCTGCTGGACGTCGGTGAAGTAGGGGAGGGGGTTCCAGATGCCCGGGGTTTTGGCGTTCTGGCCGACCGGTGCGCACGACATCGCGGCGTCGCTCTCGCAGTCGGGCTCTGAGCCCTTGAACACGTAGTAGCCCCAGCTCACGCCGTACTTGTGCAGTAGGTAGGTCAGGTCGGTCCATGCGTAATTGGGGTCGGTCGGCACCGCGACGCCGATCTGGCGCGAGAAGTCGGGCGGGTACTGGGGGTTCTCGATCGCGCTGCGGCAACTCCGGGGATCGCCCTTCAGCGAGCAGTAGGCCGACCACTCCGAGACCATGTACAGGTGAGCGGGCAGGCTCCAGGAGGCGTCGGACTGGAACATGTGGTCCTGGAGCACGAAGTTCTTCGCGTAGGCCCAGTAGTTCGGGATGTCTGCCTCGGTGTGGTAGCCCATCGCATCCGGGGTGCCGCCCCCGTTGCCGCAGGCCGGGTTGAACGTTTGCGCGCAGCCCCGCATGCCCTGCTTCTGCTCCTCCACGAACCCGTCCATCTTGCCGCCGTCCGTGTCGGCCACGGCGGCGTTGGCGCTGTGCGGGCCGCCCAGGCTGCGGTCGTTGCGGTCATGGAATGGGTGCACGCAGCCGCCGTCGGGGTCGGACAGGCACGGCTCCGTACCCGGGTTCCCGGCCAACCCCGGGATTCCGTCGGCCCCCGGATAGGTCCCGAAATAGGTGTCGAAGGAGCGGTTCTCCTGCATGATGATCACCACGTGGCGGATCTTGTGGATGCCGACCTCGGGCGGGCCGGGCGGGACCGTGGACGTCGACGACGTGGTTGAGGCGGTCGACCCAGACCCAGAGCTCGAGCTCGAGGCCGACACACCGGCCCCCGCACCCCCGCCGCAGGCGCTCGCCAGCCCGGTCACGGCGATCAGCGCCGCCAACCGGCGGACCACATGGACCAGCCGGTCGCGCCGCGAGCCGGTCAGCCGCACCGGCTCACGCGGTCATTCGAAGGTCGGGTCCGATCAGGCAAAGCGCTGCGATGCTATGCGCCCCAAGTTCGGCGTGCGTCACGGCCCGGTGAAGGCCGTGCGCCGGATCTCTGCGTCCGGTTGGGGAATGGTTGGCCTGCTTGAGGATCACGTTGGCAGCCGGTTAGGCCGGCGTACTGGGGTGACCGAGGTTCCCGCTACAGTTGGCGCGGCCCAAACCGGAACGATCCGGGGTAGCTCAATCGGCAGAGCGTTCGGCTGTTAACCGAAATGTTGTGGGTTCGAGTCCCACCCCCGGAGCTGCCCCGCCCATCGAGGCCAACGCGCGCCCTATGAAGCTGTTCGTCTGCTACGGCACCTGGAAGCCGGCCCCGCGTCCCGGCGGCCATCCGTGCGGGAACGCCTACCACGCGCTGCGCGATGCCGGCTATGACCCCGAGGTCCAGCGCTGCTACGGCCTCGGCGGTCTGCCCTCGTTCTTGTTCGTCAACCAGACCCCGGGGCGCCGGGAGGTGAAGCGCCTGACCGGCGATCACTGGGTTCCCGCGCTCGTGACCGACGACGGCGAGGTGATCAGCGGCTCACGCCCGATCATGCAGTGGGCGGTCGACCATCCGGCCCCGGCCCAGGCCGCCGCCGACACGGTGCTCTGACCGTGCGCGCCGGGCTGACCATCTCCGAGCTCGAGGACTGGGAGCTTCACGGCGCGATCTGGCGCGCGCTCGAGGTGAGCGACGCGCGCGCGGTGGTCGAGCTCTGCAGCTGCTCGGGAGAGCTGATGGACGTCGTCGAGGGCGATGCTCCCGAGCTCATCGATTACGTCCGCGGCCGCGCCGACGCCCAGGACTGACCGGCGAGCGCCTCCACCAACTCGGCTGCCCGCGTCGCGCCGTCGTGAGCCGCCGCCCAGCCGGCGAGCTCGCGTGCGCGCACCGGCAGGCCTGGATCCGACAGCGCCCGTGTGACGGCCAGGGCCAGCGCGCGCGGCGTGAGCAGACGCCAGGGCAGGCGCACGCCCACCTTCGCCCAGTCGGCCCGTGCGGCGTTCTCGGCCATGTCGCCCACGTGCGGGACGGCGAGCACCGGGCAGCCGCAGGCCAGCGCCCGAGCCATCGTCCCGTACCCGGCGTGGCAGATGACCAGTGCGCACGAGGGCATCGTCTTACCGTAGGAGACCCATTCGACCAGCCGGGTGTTCGCCGGAACCGACACCGGTGAGCCGAGTGGCCGCCGGTTCGAGCTCGCAAGCACCCGGATCGGCAGCTCTCCCAGCCCGGCCAGCGCGGCCCGCAGCAGCCGGTGCTCGGGATCCTGGGCGGTCGACGGCGCCACCAGCACCAGGGGCTCTGAGCCGGCAGGCGGCGCCATCTCCCCGAACGGCGGCTCCCACATCAGCGGCCCAACCACCTCCACGCCGGCCGGCCAGCGCCGCGGATACTCGAGCTGCGGGAACGTTCCGACCAGACACAGGCGCTCGCTCAGCCCTCCGTGCAGCCGCGCGACCGGCGCCAGCCCGAGAGCGGCCCGGGTCCGGTTGAGCTCCTCGCGTCCCTGGCGCAGGCCACCCTGGGTGCGGCGCGCCACCGCGTCCCACAGCCCGCGACCGACCCTGGTGCGGGGAAACCGCGCCCCCAGCGCATACGGCGGGAAGCCGGAGCCGCCCACCGGATACAGGTGAGGGACCAGGGTGGCCACCAGCACGTCCTCGAGCTCGCCCGCCAGCCCGGGGGCCAGGGTCAGGATGTCGTGGACGACCACGTCCGGGCGAACTTCGGCCACCGCGGTGCGGGTGTGCCTCGCGGCGAGCACCACGGCCTCGTAGAACTCCGACCCCATGCCCGAACCACCCTCGAACAGCGGGTACTCGGGCGCCGGCAGAAACCGCATCCCGGCGTCCTCGACCTCCGAGCGCCAGCGCGACCAGGTCTCGAACGTGACCTCGTGGCCCCGCTCGGCCAGGCGCGCCCCGAGCGCCAGCATCGGGAAGGCGTGCCCGGGCTCCCCGAACGCGCCGAGGAAGAAGCGCAGGCGATCGCGGACCGGGCTCAAGCCAGCTCGGCCACCGCGCGCAGCTGCTCGACCCGCTCCTCTGTCGAGAACGCAGTCGGGCCGATCGTCAGCGTGCCCACCCCGGCGTCTCGGAAGGCGGCCAGCCGGTCGCGCACGTGCTCCTTCGGTCCACACAGGGTGATCAGGTCGATCAGCTCGCCGGGCAGCGCGGCCGCGGCCTCCTCCTTCTTGCCCTCCAGGTAGAGGTCCTGGACCTGGCGGGCGGTGTCCTCGAAGCCATAGCGCTGAACCAGCTGGTTGTAGAAGTTCTGCTTGCGCGAGCCCATCCCACCGATGTACAGGGCCAGGAACGGGCGCATCCGATCGCGGGCGCCCTCGCGGTCCTCAGAGATGTAGGTGTTGACGGTCGGCGCGATGTCGAAGTCATCGAGCGAGCGCCCCGACCGAGCCGCGCCCTCCTCGAGCGGCGCCCGGACCTCGGAGACGTGCTCAGGGGAGAAGAAGATCGGGATCCACCCGTCGGCGACCTCGCCGGCCAGCGCCGTGTTCTTGGGTCCGATCGCGGCCAGGTAGATCGGGATGTGCTCCTGCACCGGGGAGATCATCAGCTTGAGCGCCTTGCCGGGACCGTCGGGCAGCGGCAGCTCGAGCGTCTCACCCTGGTAGTCGACACGCTCGCGGGCCAGCGCCATGCGCAGCACCGCCACGTAGTCGCGGGTGCGCGCGAGCTGGCGGCCGAACCGCTGGCCGTGCCAGCCCTCGGCGACCTGGGGCCCCGACGTGCCGAGCCCGAGCAGCATCCGGCCGCCGGACAGGAGATCCAGCGTCGCCGCGGTCATCGCGGTCATCGCCGGGCTGCGCGCGGGCATCTGGAAGATCGCCGAGCCGAGCTTGATCTTGCTCGTGCCGGCGGCCAGCCAGGCCAGCACGGTCGCCGCGTCCGATCCGTAGGCCTCGGCCACCCACACCGAGTCGTAGCCGAGGCGCTCGGCCTCCTGGACGACCTCCAGATGGTCGGCGGGGGTGACGCCGGGAAACAGGTAGCCGAGGGATACGCCGAGCCGCATGAGCGGCCCCGAACCCTATGCGAAAGCGAACCAACAGGCGGCCACTCGCGATACTCAGACCGTGAGCGCCATCGCCCCCGAGATCGCCGACGAGCGCCACAGCGCGCCGGGGCGGCCAACGCCCAGCTTCCGACATCGCCGACGTTGCGCGCCTCCCTGCTGGTCTCGTCGGTGTCGATCTTCATCACCGGCCTGTCGATTCCTCACGCGTTCGGCGGGGAGGGGACGCTGTTCGCGGTCAGCTACGCGATCGTCCCCTTCCTGCACCTGGCGCTCTATGCGGACGCCTCCAAGCGCGGCAGCGCGTCGTGGTCCTCGATGGTCGGGTTCATGATCACGATTACGATCGGGATGGTGCTGCTGATCGTCGGGTCGCTCACGCCCGGCTGGGTGCGCATCGCGCTTCCTCACCCGCGGATCGGTCACCGCATCGCTGCCGGGCCCCGCTCGCCTGGCCCTGTGCGGAGGTGTCGCGCTGTATCTGGTTGGAACGGCATCGTTCTCGCTGCGGCTGCTCGGCGTCCGGGAGTACGGTCAGCTCGCCGTGGCCGGCGCCCTGCTCGTGCTCTATGCGGTCGGCGGCGGCCTGCCCGCCTGGGTGGTGGCTGGCGCCGTGGCGGCGCTGGTCGGAGGGCTTTGCCTGTCCGGCGCGGAGGCCGTGCGCCGGGTTATCAGCGCTTCGGGCGGGGAAGCATCTACTGCCGCTAGCGGCACCAGTGCCGCGGACGAGAGGATGAGGTGATGACGACACACGCCAAGCTTGAGCTGAACGGCCCGATCGAGACGGGATTCGACGAGGTCCTCACCCCGGACGCCCTGGAGTTCGTCGCCGAGCTACAGCATCGCTTCGGCTCTCGGCGCCGCGAGCTGCTCGAGGCGCGCGCCCGCCGGCGTGAGCGCCTGCGGGCGGGGGAGATGCTCGATTTCCTGCCCGACACCCGCGACATCCGCGAGGGCGACTGGTCGGTGGAACCCGTCGGAGCCGACATGCAGCAGCGCTGGGTCGAGATCACCGGGCCGACCGATCGCAAGATGACGATCAACGCGCTCAACTCGGGCGCCGACGGGTTCATGGCCGACTTCGAGGACGCCAACGCGCCGACCTGGCACAACATGGTCGACGGTCATCGCAACCTGCGCGACGCGATCGACGGCACGATCACCTACCGCGACTCCGACGGCAAGCGCTACGAGCTGGGCGAGAACCCGGCCACCCTGCTCGTTCGCCCGCGCGGCTGGCACCTGCCCGAGCGCCACATGCTGGTCGACTCCGAGCCGGTCGCGGGGGCGCTGTTCGACTTCGGTCTGCACATGTTCCACTGCGCGCACCGGCTGCTGCGCAAGGGCTCGGCCCCGTACTTCTACCTGCCCAAGATGGAGTCCCACCTAGAGGCGAGGTTGTGGAACGATGTGTTCTGCTTCGCGCAGGACTGCCTCGGCATCGCGCGCGGGACGATCAAGGCCACGGTGCTGATCGAGACCCTGCCCGCCGCCTTCGAGATGGAGGAGATCCTCTACGAGCTGCGCGAGCACTCGGCCGGCCTGAACGCCGGGCGCTGGGACTACATCTTCTCCTCGATCAAGTGCTTCCCCGACCGCCGCGAGATGGTCCTGCCCGACCGGGGCGACGTGACCATGACGGTGCCGTTCATGCGCGCCTACACCGAGCTTCTGGCGGCCACCTGCCACCGCCGCGGCGCCCACGCCATGGGTGGGATGGCGGCCCTGATCCCGAGCCGCAAGGGCGACCAGGACGCCAACGAGAAGGCGCTCGACGGCGTGCGCAAGGACAAGGAACGCGAGGTCTCCCAGGGCTACGACGGCACCTGGGTGGCCCATCCCGACCTTGTGCCGGTGGCGCGCGAGGTGTTCGAGAAGGGCCTTAAGGGTGAGCCCAATCAGGTCTCTCGCCGCCGCGACGACGTGGAGGTGAGCGCCGAGGAGCTGCTCAACCTGGGGGCCACGCCGGGTCAGGTCACCGAGCAGGGCCTGCGCACCGACGTCAACGTCGGCTTCCAGTACATCTCGTTCTGGCTGACCGGCCGGGGCGCGGCCGCGATCAACTCACTGATGGAGGACGCCGCCACGGCCGAGATCTCGCGCACCCAGATCTGGCAGTGGATCCACCACGGAATGGAGCTCGAGGACGGCCAGACCGTGACCGCCGAGCTGGTGCGCCAGATCCTCGACGAGGAGACGGCGAAGATCCGCGAGGCGGTCGGCGAGGAGACCTGGCAGGCCGGCCGGCCGCAGGACACCCGCGAGATCTTCGAGCTCGTGGCGCTCTCGCCGGAGCTGCTCGAGTTCCTGACGATCCCGGCGTACGAGTACCTGGACTAGGGGCCGGCTTCGCCGGCGTCCGTCGGATGTGGCGCGGCGGGCCCATCCGGCGAGGCATGGATGCCGAGCGGGCCCTAGCCGCGACCGCCGTTCCGCCGGGCGTCCATGCCCGGCGGCACCACCGGATCGCCAACCCTGATCTCGCCGTCGGCCAGGATGTCCGCGCGCAGGCCGCCGCGATGCACGAGCGGGCGCAGCACGGGCCGGCCGGCGTGGCGCTGAACCACCGTGCACGGCTCGCACAGCCTCATCCCGCGGCAGCGCACCTGGCCGATCATGAACTCGCTCCCGACCAGGCCGTTCAGGTCGATCCCCCGGGTCACCAGGTTGCGTCGGTGCTGGCTGGGCTCGAGCGGCGGGTCGAACGATTCGCACACCTCGGCCTCGATCAGCGTCAGCGCGCTCCCCGGCAGGCCCGACGGGAACGTGCCGGTGCCGCTCACGTGCCGGTCGCCGTCGAGGCCCTGGCCGGCCAGCGCCCGCACGCTCTGCAAGAGTTGCGCCGGCTCGCCGGCGGACACAGCCACCGCGATCGTCTCGACCGTGCCCGAGCCGGCGGGCGCGGACGGGCGCGGGGGTCGGGCCAGCGCGATGTCGCCGGCGGCGAGCAGAAATCCGTCGCGGATTGCCTCCCGGGCCAGCTCAGCGCCGCCGCCCGGATCCCACACCACCCCTGACGGCACGCCGTACATGACGACAAACCGGTTCTCGGCGCGGCCGAGCCACGGACCCGGCCAGGTGAACGACTCAGGCGCGGCAATCCGCGCGAGCCCCAGCCCGAACTCGCCGAGCCAGCGAGAGATGGTCCACCCGGTCGCTGGGTCCTCGTCCTTGCTCAGGCGAGGCAGATCCTCCACCGGCAGCTCGAGGATCGTGGCCAGGCACGCCAGGAACGACGCCGCCTCGAGCGACAGATCAGATGCCGGCAGTCGAGCCTCGCGCATCGCGCGAGATTGTTGCGCGCCGAGCGCGGCGAGGCGAGAGGAGCCGGGATTGGCAGGCGCAGTGCAGGACCACGATGGCCCCGAGGACGATGATCAGGTCGCCGGCGGAGAGCACGTTGCCGATCGGCCACGGCCCGGGCACCGGGATCACGTCGCCGAGGAAGGCCAGGTGAGCGTGCGCCATCGCGGCCGAGTTGTCGAACCCGGCCCGGGTCGCGATTCCGGCGATCCGCAGTGCCACCGGGTTGGCGGGCATGACACCGCCGTTGGCGGTGATCGCCAGGACGTTGAGCGCGGCGCCGGTGGCCAGCAGCGGAACTCCGGTCAGACGGCGGTTGGCGAAGATGAAGTAGGCGTCGAGCACGTAGGAGAGCACGTGCAGAGCGGCGTGGAGCGCGTGGCTTCCGCCGGGGACGACGTTCATGATCGCCACCTGGAGCGCGGCGGCCAGGAGCACGGCCCAAATGGCCCGGAGCCGGATGTCGGCCAGGCGGGCCAGGCTTCCACCGGCCAGCGGCACGGTGGCGAGCAGAACGAAGGCGGCGATGACGAGGAGCATCAGGCGACGCTCAGCTGAGACAGGACCGTGCCGGCGGCGGCGCTGTCGCGGGTCTGCGGCGCCTCGACGAGCTGACCGTTGTGGATGTCCCACCAGTTCACGAGCGCCGAGGCCGGCAGGGGCTTTGACATGTGGAAGCCCTGGGCCAGCTCGCACCCGAGGGCGCGCAGGCGCTCGAACGTGAAGGCGTCCTCGATGCCCTCGGCGACCGTACGAAGCCCCAGGTTGTGAGCCAGCTCGATTGTCGAGCGCACGACGATCGCGTTGCGGTTGTCCGTGCTCATCGCGCGCACGAACGACTTATCGATCTTCAGCTCGCCGATCGGCAGGTCGGTCAGGTAGGCGAGCGACGAGTAGCCGGTGCCGAAGTCGTCGATCGCCACCGAGACGCCGAGCTCGGCCAGGTGGCGCATGGTCTTCTTGGCCAGCTCGGGATCGACCATCAGTGAGCTTTCGGTCAGCTCCAGGGTCAGTGCATGGCCGTCGACCCCGTGGTGCGCCAGCAGCTTCTCGACCTCCTCTGGGAAGCGTCGGTCGAGCAGGCTGCGCACCGACACGTTGAGCGACAGCGATAGCCGGCGGCCCTGCGTGGTCCAGGTGCTCAGGTCGCGTAGGCCGAGGTCGATCACTCGGTAGGTCAGGTCCTTGATCACGCCGGTCCGTTCGGCGACCTCGATGAACTCGAGTGGCCCGAGCAGACCGCGCTGGGGGTGATGCCAGCGGACCAGACCCTCGGCGGCCACCGGCTGGCCGCGACCGAGCTCCACCTGCGGCTGGTAGTGGAGGACGAGCTGGTCGGCCGACAGCGCCCGGCGCAGGTCGGCGGCGAGGCCGAGGCGCTCGGGGCTGTGGTAATCGTCCTCGGAGCGGTAGACGACCAGCGGATGGTGCCCGGCCTTGGCGCGATACATGGCCACGTCCGCGCGCTGCAGCAGGGTGTCGACGTCGGAGCCGTGCTCGGGGAACCAGGCCAGGCCGATGCTCGCGTCGAGCGCGATGCTGATCCCGTCCATGTCGATCGGCTTTTGCAGCGCTTCCTGCGTGCGCTGGACTGCGGCCTGGGCGGCGGTGATGTCCGCTCCCGGCATGAAGACCGCGAATTCGTCGCCGCCCAGCCGGGCGACCAGGTCCTCGCTGCGGAACGCGGCCCGCAGCCGGGGGCCCAGCTCGCGCAGTACGAGGTCGCCGTGATGGTGCCCGAGCGTGTCGTTGACGTCCTTGAACCCGTTGAGGTCGACGAGCAACAGGCCTCCGACCTGCAGCGCGTCGTTCTGAAGCGCTGCTCCGACGGCCTCCATGAACCAGCGCCGGTTGGGCAGCTCGGTCAGGCTGTCGTGCCGGGCGAGATGCTCGGCCGTGGCGGTCCGGACGGTCTGCCGGCCGCTGATGTAGACGCCCACCAGCGGCACCAGCAGCAGCGGGTAGAGGATCGGGCTGAAGTCGAACACGGTGACCACGACCGGCGCCAGGCACAGCAGCACGGCGCTCACCGACAGGCCGAAGATCAGATCGCTGCGCAGGGCCTCCGAGAACGGCGTGCGCATGTACAGCGAGGTGGCCCGCGTGACCAGCAGCAGGTTGACCACGAAGTTGGCGGCCGCGCTGGCGACCACCGCAAGCAGGTCCGCCGCACCGAATCCGGGCGCTCGCAGCGCGCCGTAGGCGCCCAGCCACGACAGCACGAGCGCGGCGGAGCTCAGCGAGAGGGTGTATTGGCCGATGTTGAAGCCGGCCTGCCACCAGGGCTTGCCGGCCACGCGGTCCTGCACGATCGAGGCGGTGAGCTGGGCGACCAGGGCGGGGACCAGGCCCATCCCGAGCAGCAGCGCGAACGAGAACATCACCGACACGGTGATCTCGCCGTCGCCCGATCGCCGTGGCGCTTCGATCGGGAACAGCTCGCCGATCAGGACGCTGAGCGAGAGCGCCGCGAACTCGAGAATCTGATGGGGCCCCTCAAGATCGAGGTGATACGCCACGGCGAGCGGCACGAACACCGCGAGGCCCGCGACGGCGATGATCACGCAGTACAGACGTACGGGCTCGAGGGTTCGGAATCTCATGGGGGTCGGTCCGGGCGCCCCGGCGGATCGCCGGAGCGCCCGGCCATCGCCGTTGGACTAGAACTTCCAGTTCGCTCCCGAGACAACAACGAGCGCGACGAGGGCCGCGGCCGACAGCATGAGCTGCAGCGTGCGGAACTTAAACCGGGACATCCTTGTCCTCCTTGGATGAGTGCTTCGGGTATCGAATACGCTGAGCCGGCGGCCGAGCTATCTCGCTCTGCGAGACCTCTGGCTTTGCGTCCCCGCCTCGCGACGGGTTTGCCTTTGGCAACTCAATCTGCGGCCTATATCGGGCGCTCGGGGCCGCGCCTTTAGCGTTTTGGACAGGTTTTGTTAGCCACCGGGAACTCGGTCGGTGTTGCAAGCCCTTTCTGCGCTCTGCACCGCCGGCGAGTTCGGATCGATTCCGTACACGGTGAGCGGCTGCACGGTAGGGCGGCCTGAACCGTCCTGGGGTGGTTGGAGACTCCTGGCCTTGGAAAATCAAGGACGGAGTTCATGCCAACAGAGCACACAGCTGGGAAACCGACGACTCGTCGTTATTCGAGCAAGGAGAAGCAATCCGCCGTGCGGATGGTCCGCGCGTTGCAGGCCGAGACGGGGATGACGCACGGGGCGGTCCGCCGGGTCGCCGAGCAGCTCGGATACGGGGTTGAGTCGGTCCGCTCGTGGGTCAAGCAGGCCGAGGTCGACGCCGGTGTCCGACCGGGGGTGAGCACGGGCGAGTCTGAACGGATGAAGGATCTCGAGCAGGAGGTGCGTGAGCTGCGCCGCGCGAACGAGATCCTCAGGAGGGCGGCGACTTTCTTCGGGGCGGAGCTCGACCGCCAACAGCGCAGATAGTCGCGTTCATCGAGGCGAACAAGGACGACGTGGTGGACGGCCGCAGACTCGGAGTCGAGCCCATTTGCGAGGTGTTGCAGGTGGCTCCGAGCACGTACTACGCGGCCAAGGACCGGGCGCCGTCCGCGCGTGCCCAGCGCGACCAAGAGCTCGTTCCGCGGCTGGTGGAGATCTGGAAGGCCAACTACGAGGTCTACGGATCGCGGAAGCTCTGGAAGGCCGCCAGGCGCGCCGGGATCGACATCGGCCGTGACCAGACGCGCCGGCTGATGCGCAACGCCGGGATCCAGGGCGCCAGCCGGAGAAAGCGGGTCAGAACCACGCGTCGGGACCACAGCGCCGGCCGCCATCCGGATTTGGTCAAGCGCCAGTTCCGGGCCGATCGTCCAAACCAGCTCTGGGTGACCGACCTGACGTTCGTGGCGACCTGGGCCGGCGTGGCGTACGTGTGCTTCATCGTGGACGCGTTCTCGCGGATGATCGTCGGCTGGCGTCTCGCGGGCCACATGCGCACCCCAATGGTGCTCGACGCGATCGAGATGGCCCGTTGGAACCGCGGGCTGCGTCACGACGGCCTGCGCTGCCACAGCGATGCCGGGTCGCAGTTCACGTCCATCCGCTACGGCGAGCGGCTGGCTGAGATCGGCGCCGTCCCGTCGATCGGATCGGTCGGCGACTCGTTCGACAACGCGCTGGCTGAGACCATCAACGGCTACTACAAAGCCGAGCTGATCCGCGGTCCCGCTCGAAGAGGGCCGTGGAAGACGATCGAGGAGGTCGAACTCGCCACGCTCGGCTGGGTGCATTGGCACAACACCCAGCGGCTGCATGGCTACCTCGCAGACATGCCACCCGCCGAGTTCGAGGGGAGGTTCTACGCTACCCGCCAGGACGACCAGGTCCTGGCTCGCTGACAAACGCCAGAGCCTCCATCAGACCCAGCACGATTCAGGGTCAGCGGCAGCCGCGCGCGTTGAGCAGGAGCCTCTAGCGAAGCCGTTCAACACACGGTTCAACACGCCAGTCATCGATTCGGGGCTCGAAACGTCCCGAAACGTCCGAGCGCCGAGACGGCGCGGTTGGACTACCTGGAGAATCTCGGTGCATCCTCACGCGGTTTCGGCGCCCCGTGCTTGTGGTGGAGCGGGGTGTCTGCGAGAGGGGGTCGCCCGCCGGTCCACGGATGGCCGGCGGAATGGGCACGGACGACGCTGGGCGGCCCGCCGCACATAGCCCAACGAGAAGGCAAACGTATGTCGGGGCCGAGTAGCAGGTGCGGGCACGAGTCAAGTCGCGTGATGTCGAGTCAGCGTCCGAGCTCGTCGGTCGGGGGTGGCGGCTCAGGCCGGGTTGAGCGCAGCACGTTCTAAGGGGATGCGGAGACGGGCTTCTGTGAGAGTCACCGCCGAGCGCGCTTCTAAGATCAGGATCGTGGCAAATGATGCACAGTCAGGGCCTGACGCCCCGCAAGGGAACGTTTCGCCGTTCCCCGGAGCCGCGGCGCACCCAGCCGCCCAACTAGCGCCGCAGGTGGCGCCGTCTACGACGGCTTCGTGGCTGAATCTTTGGACGGCCGTGGGCGGCCTGGCTGGTTGCGCCGCATTTGTATTCGTGATTGGCGGATGCATCGAGGCGATCCGCCTCAACCACGCCGGGCTCCCCGTGAGTCAGGCCATGCCAGTCGTCGCGAGGGAAACTCTGTTCTCGCTTGCGGTCAATGCTCTGCTTCTTCCGGTCGCCATCACGGCTGGTGTTGTGGTGTTGCTGCTCTTCCAACTTCATCGGTGGGTGGAGCGCAGGACGACCCCCGAGGCGACCCAACAACGGCTAGAGGCAGCGTTGCTGGCCAGGATCGCGGAGGCCGTGGCGGCGAGCACGGCTGGAGAGCTGCAAACCGCACAGCAGCAAGTCGCCGAGGTCTCGATCCCGGAAATGCGTCAGGACGCGATCGATCAGCTTGCCACCGCGCTCGCGGATCGCTTCGCTCCCTCGTTCGACGACTATCTGAAGCAGCATCTCAATGAGGCCTCGCTGACCCCGGAGTTCCGCGAGCGCGTGCATGAAGTCATTGTCGCCACTGTGCGGCGGCTGATGACGCCGCCAACAGAGTCGCCCCAGTGGAAGAAGGCGCTCCGATCCGTGTTCCATTCGGTCGGTGCGCCATTCCGTCTGATTTGGCGTGCTGTCCCGCGTCGCCTTGTCGGATGGCTACAGGACTTCTGGCGCAACACACTCATGCGCATACCGGGGAAGATCTGGATCCTCGCGTTTCTCGCCTATGTCTTCGTTCTTCCCACGACCCTCTATTCGCTGCTGTTCATCCCGATCACGACCCTGCAATACCGGATGTTGGACAAGGTGTTCGCCCGGAAGCTGCCATGGCGCCGGGAGATCGCGCTGGTCGCGCTCGTAGGCGCCGGCTTTGGGGGAGGCATGACCATGCTCGGAGAAGCTCTTGCAGCCGGGGCCGCTGCCGCGCGCAATCGTCAAGGTATCCAGCACAGGCCGGGCAGCGACGGGCGACTTCGTCGGGCAGGCAAATGGAGGCGTCTACCTCGGGCGCCACGGGCAGCTGGTGATGATCCCCCAGCGGCTTATCGACCAGCTCACGGTGGTGTCCGCGCCTGCACCCAAGCCACCCAAGCCGGAGACCCTTCTGCAACGGCTTCAATAGGGTCTCGCCCACGCGCCCAGCCATTTCTGCCGTCGACCCAGCGAGGGACGCGCCGCTGATCGAGGAGAGGGATCCGCTCCGGCGAGTCGGCGCACGTGTCGCTTTCGGGGTCCTTCGAGGTGCCCCGAGCGAGCCGTTGGAGGGACGGCCCGACGGTGCTAGGAGCGGGACGGTGGGTCGGTACGCCGGAGCTTCGACAGCGGCGCCACGACGATGCGGTCGAGGCCGTCGCCGAGATCCGGTTCCATGATCTCGACCATGACGACGTCGTCGCGGAGAAGGTCGACCACTCCGCCGCGAGCCCGGCAGGCGCAGCGTCGAGGGGCTCGAGGAGCTCGACCCAGTCGTTCAGAGCGATGTCGTGAGCCGTTGCCATGGAGCCAATGTTAGGTCGTCGGATACGCGCTCACGAGCCGTGGCGGTGCGTTTTCGTCGTCGTAGTGCCAGGCCGTGATGACCGTCGCCGCCCGGTTGTTCAGTGTGAGTTGCATGAGCACCTGGTGCGGCCCAAGCGACCGAGATCCCGAATGCGGGTGACAGGCGACCTGAGCGCCAGTGCTGTGAACACTTCCCACAGGCGCTCGGTATCGACATCGCCGAAGACGCGCCGCCAGTGAGGGCCGTGGCCTTCCTCTCCAACGATCCACTCCCACTTCTGCGGCGGCGCGTATGCGTCACGAACGCGGGGGAGAGGCTTGCCGACCTCCGGCCACGTCATCGAGGTCTTGCCTGCGACGCGCGTGCTGGCCGAGGGGCTTCGACGCGGAACGCGTCTGCCAGCCGCTCCGCCGCCTGGCCGCGGTCGCGGTAGTGGAGGTAGCGCATGGTCGTCTGGATGTCGGCGTGGCCCATCCACGCCTGCACCTCGACGATGTCGGCGCGCGTGATCGCGAGCGAGCCGAATGTGTGCCGCAGGTCGTGGAACCGCAGCCGGCGCAGGCTGGCAGCCTTCAACGCGGTCTCGTAACGTCGCCGGAGGCGGTCGTCGTTCAGCCAGGTTCCGGCCTCCTCGCAGAACACGAGATCGTCGTCGCCGGTGAACCAGCCGTGCCCGCTGAGCACAGCCAGCCGCTGGGCAACCTCGTCGACCATCGGGACCGATCGGACCTTGCCGGACTTCGGGACACTCAGCTCGCCGGCGGCGTAGCTCGTGCGCACGCGGATCACGGACCGGGGAAAGTCGACGTCGCGCCAGCGCAGCGCCCGCAGCTCGCCCATACGCAGGCCGGCGAAGGCCGCAGTGGCGTAGATCGCTGCGTCGCGCTCATCGTGGGCGGCGCGCAGCAGGGCATGGACCTCCTCGGAGGAGAAGACCTCGATATTGCCGCTCTGCCGATCCGGATGGCGCTCGAGCTCGGTCGCCGGGTTCAGCGGCAGTCCCCATACCTTCCTCGCGCGGGAGAAGACCCCGGCCAGGACGTTGAGCACCTTGTTCCGGGTGCGCGGCGTGATCGGCCGCCCGCGGTGGACGCGCTTGGCCAGCTGCGCCTGGAAGGCTTCGACCGCCGCGACCGTGATGTCCTCGATTCGCTGCTCGCCGAACGCCGGCAACAAATGGACCTCGATGATCGAGCGGTAGTCGTCTACTGTCGACGCCTTCCGACCACGGTCCTCGCCGATGTAGCGCAGGTACTCGGCGGCCGCGTCCGCGAACGTCGCGCCCGTCCGGACCATTCCTGGCAACGTCCCGCGCCGTGCCTCATCGAGTGTCGAGCGCAGCCACGCCTCCGCCAGCCGCTTGGTGAAGTAGCCGGCGGGCGGGCGCCCACGCTCCGTCCACGCCGGTCCCAGGTGCCGCTGCACCTGGCGGCCGTCGGGCAGCCGGAACTTCGCGTACCACTGCGGGCCGCGTGCCCGCTCGACCCGGAAGACATGCCCTGAAGGAGGACTAAACGCCGCCACAGCAGGGATCGTACGCCGATCCTGGGACACATCGGGGACATTTTTCGAAGCTGTGACAGATCCCTAACACGCCACAACCTCGCGATTACCAGGCAGATCGCGATGGCCCTGCCAGGACTCGAACCTGGGCGCGACGGATTATGAGTCCGCTGCTCTACCGACTGAGCTACAGGGCCGCGATCGACCGTGAGGGCGGCAATCGGGCGCGACGCTAGCAGCCGCGGCGGCTCCGGCGGCCCGCTCCGCATGGGCGTCCGGTAGCCTCCTCAGGCGATGTTCATCACCGCCGGCTTCCTGGGCCAGAGTCCCAGCTCCCTTGGTTCGACGATTGCCCTGCTGGCCACGTTCCTGGGCATCGGCGTGATCGCCAATGTGCTGATCGTCTACATCGTCGGTCAGGTCATGGCGGAGCGCAAGGAGAACCAGGAGCGCCGGCAGCGCAACGTGTAGCGCCCGCGGACCCTCCGCGGTCGCGCTCGAACAATGTGTGAAGGACGCCGGCGGCGGGCGTCGAATCAGAGGCCTGCCGATGAAGCAGCCCGCCGCTCCCACCGCGACCGCCCAGCCAAATGGCCACCAGGCCCTGTCGGCCTACATCCGGGCGCGGTTCGACGAGTTCTCTCGCTCGCAGAAGGACGTGGCCCAGTACATCGTCGATCACCTGGACGAGGCGGCGTTCCAGACCGCTGAGGAACTGGCCCGCCGGGCCAGCACATCCTCGAGCACGGTCGTGCGCTTCTCCCAGGCACTCGGCTTCGAGGGTTTCCCCGAGCTTCAGCAGGCCGCTCGCGACGAGTATCGGCGCCGCCCGCCGGGCCTGGCGAACGGCTCCAGCAGCGCCGCGGCGCCGCTGTTCTCGCTCGACCACACCGAATCCGAGGCAGCGCTGGCCGCCGATCACGTAAACCTCGAGGACACCGCGCACAAGCTCTCGCGTACAGATCTCGAGGCGGCCATCGACGCGATCGTGTCGGCCGGAAAGGTGCTGATCGCCGGAACCGACCAGATGGCGTTCTTCGCGAGCTATCTGCGCCACCTGCTGATGCTGCTCGATCTCCGCGCGGAGATCGTGGCGAGCCCGTCGCAGGAGGCGCTGGGGCGCCTCAGCCGGATCGACGAGCAGACGCTGGTCGTCGGCCTGTCGGCCGGGCGCCCGCACCCGCTGATCACGCGCACCATGAAGCTTGCCCGCCATCGCAAGGCGCCCACGCTGGCGATCACCGACGCAACGCTCTCAGAGGTCGCCCGCCTGGCCCGGATCCGCCTCTACTACTCGTCGAACACGCCCGCCTTCGTCCGCTCGCACACCGCGCTTCTGTCGCTGATCCAGGCGCTCGCCTACGGCGTGTACTCGCGCGACGCCCAGCAGTACGACGTCCGCATCAAGGCGTTCCGGCTGAAG
This sequence comes from uncultured Solirubrobacterales bacterium, assembly GCA_963764545.1. Taxonomy (GTDB): domain Bacteria; phylum Actinomycetota; class Thermoleophilia; order Solirubrobacterales; family Solirubrobacteraceae; genus Palsa-465. Next base: position 151,154 of record CAVXSX010000004.1, read on the forward strand.
TAGCCGGTGCCGCTCGTCCACCACGAGCTCTGCTTCGGGTGCGGGCGGGTCAACCTGTTCGGCCTGCTGCTCGAGGCAGAAGAGGTGGCGCCCGGCACGGTGGCGGGGCGCTGCTTTCTCAAGCAGGATCACCAGGGGGCTGACCGCGGGCAGGGTCACGAGGGAGTCGTCGGCGCCTCGCTGGTCGAGGCGATGGCGCTGGCCTGCGGGGCGGACGCGCGGGCGGTCTCCTTCGAGATTTCGCTGGACGCGCCGGCGCCGGTCGGAACCTTCCTCGAGCTCGAAGCTCGCGTGGCGCGCCGCGACGGTCCGATCACATACGCCACGGCGACGGCCAGGGCCGACCAGCGCATGGTGGCCCAGGCGCGGGGTAGCTTCAGGTCGTGACGCCGGATCCGCCGCCCGAGGAGACACCGACATGCCACAGAACCTGACCCGCCAGATCCTCAAGGAGCACCTCGAAGACGGGGAGCTCAAGCCGGGTCGCCCGATCGCGATCCGCATGGACCAGGCACTGCTCCAGGACGCCACCGGGACGATGGCGCTCATGCAGTTCGAGGAGCTCGGCGAGCCGCGGGTGAAGGTCGAACGCGCCGTGCAGTACATCGACCACAACGTCGTCCAGCTCGACTACAAGAACCCCGACGATCACCGCATGCTCCAGGCGCTGGCTCGGAAGTACGGTCTGCACTTCTCGCGCCCGGGCAACGGCATCAGCCACTACATCCACATGGAGCGCTTCGGCAAGCCGGGGCAGACCATGCTGGGCGCCGACTCCCACACCGTCCAGGCCGGCTGCCTGGGAATGATCGCGATCGGGGCGGGCGGCCTCGACGTCGCGGTCGTGCTGGGTGGGCACCCCTATGAGATCTCGTGTCCGGAGGTGGTCGAGGTCCGGCTGGAGAACGAGCTGAACCGGCCGTGGGTTCAGGCCAAGGACATCATCCTCGAGCTGCTCAGGCGCCTGAGCGCCAGCGGCGGCAAGAACAAGGTGTTCGAGTTCACCGGCCCGGGCACCGAGGACCTGAGCATCCCCGAGCGGGCCACGATCGCCAACATGATCGCGGAGCTCGGCGCCACCGCAGCCGTGTTCCCGCCCGACGAGACCACCAAGGACTGGCTCACGCGCCAGAACCGCGAGGACGACTTCGTCGATGTCGGCCCCGAGGACGGCGCCGAGTACGACGACCGCGTGGAGATCGACCTGGACGAGCTCGGGCCGCTGGTGGCCAAGCCTCACAACCCCGACAACGTTGTGCCGGTCGAGGAGGTGGCCGGCACGGAGATCGCCCAGGTGTGCATCGGCTCCTCGGTGAACTCGGGCTACAACGACCTCGCTCTGGCCGGGGCGATCCTGGCCGACAAGGACGGGCAGATCGTGCACCCCTCGATCGCCGCCACCGCCACCCCCGGCTCCCGCCAGATCCTCGCCGCGATCGCCGAGTCGGGCGTTTACCGCCAGCTCTCCGACGGCGGCGTACGGATGCTCGAGCCGGTGTGCGGCCCGTGCGTGGGCATGGGCCAGGCGCCCCCGTCGGACGCCAACTCCCTGCGCACGTTCAACCGCAACTTCCCGGGGCGCTCGGGCACACCGGAGGACTCGGTGTTCCTGTGCTCGCCGGCCGTGGCCGCGGTGTCGCTGCTCACGGGCAAGATCGAGGACCCCCGCGAGTACGGCGAGCCGCCCGAGCTGCTGCCGATGCCCGACCTGCGGCCCTACGTCGACGACGTGCACATCTTCGCCCCGGCCGACGAGTCCGAGGCCGAGAAGATCGAGATCCCGCGCGGCCCGAACATCAAGCGCCCGCCCGAGCACAAGCCGCTCGGCGACTCACTCGAGGCGTGCGTGGCCACCGTCCAGCCCGACGACATCTCGACCGGCGACCTCGCGCCCGACGGAGTCGAGGTGATGTCCTATCGCTCGAACGTGCCGGCCATCGCCGAGTTCACCTTCCGCCACCGCGACCCGGACTTCCGCAAGCGCATGAAGGAGTGGGGGAGCGGGTTCATCGTGGCTGGCGACAACTATGGCCAGGGGTCATCGCGCGAGCACGCCGCGCTGGCGCCGCTGCATCTGGGCGTCAAGGCCGTGATCGCGAAGTCGTTTGCCCGGATCCACCGGCGCAACCTGATCGCCCAGGGGATCGTCGCGCTGACCTTCTCTGAGGAGTCCGACTACGACAAGGCCGAGGTGGGGCAGAAGTGGTCGTTGCCGAAGCTGCACGAGGAGCTCGAGAGCGGCTCGGACACGATCACGGCCAAGATCGAGGACGGCGACGAGATCACCCTGAGCCACGACTTCTCCGAGCACGAGCGCGAGATCCTGCTCGCCGGCGGGCTGCTCTCCTATCTGCGCGAGGGGGAGGGCGGCAACGGCGCGAGCAAGAACGCCCACGACGGCGGCGGTCGTGCCGAGCAAGCGGACGCGGGCGAGCGCGCCGACTCCGAGGACGGCGGCGACAACGACGACGGCGTGATCCGCGAGTCCGGGCAGGGCGTCGGCGGCCACCACGAGTAGACGCCTCTAGCGGGGCGCCACGAGCAGCGCCTGGGTGGCGCGGCCCACGCGGCCGTGCTGGTCGTAGAGCACGCTTTCGGCCACGCCGATCCCGGTCCCGTCGGTCGCGATCCGCGTCTCTGACTCCAGGCAGATCCATTCGCCCACGGGCTCGCGCTCCACATACAGCGTCAGGTCGGGATTGATGAACAGGTACTCGTCCCACGACAGCACCGCGCTGATCCCGTTGCCGAAGTCGCCCGCGGCGGCCAGCTGCTGAAGTCCCGTGGGGGTCTCGTCGCCCACCAGCGGACGACGCAGGCGAAACCAGGCCGTGCAGGGGCCCTGACCCCATTCGCCGACGACGAAGCGGATCTCGACCGAGTCGGGGGCGAACATCGGGCGAAACGGCGGCACGAGGGTCATCGGGCGCCCCTCGTCAGGACCGGGCGGCTGCCAGGCTCGATCCGTCTCGCCCCGCGACCCGTTGCGGGCTTGCGATCGCTGAACCCGCAGCGCCCGGGCGCGGACCACCTCGACGCCGTCGGCGAGCATCGAGGCTTCCAGCAGCTGTACGCGGCGTCCCGGGCGGACGATCTCGGCTTGCACCTGCACCGGTCCGATCGGCGCCGGACGCAGCAGTTCGTAGGTCACGCGGGCCAGGGCCAGCCCATCGGCCGAAGGCAGCTCCTCGAACGCGCGCATGAGCAGCGCGGCGGGCGCGCCGCCGTGCTGGGCGTTCGGATCCCAAGGCCCACGGGCCAGCTTCGATGCGACGAATCGGCCATCGGAGACCTCGAACACTGGCTCCTCGGACATGGCCGGGAACGCTACCGCCCGGCTACACTCAGCCGGCATGGACGAGAACGGACAGCCCCAGCGCGACGAAGCCACTTTCACCGTAAAGGCCGGTCTGGCCGAGATGCTCAAGGGCGGCGTGATCATGGATGTGGTCACACCCGAGCAGGCCAAGATCGCCGAGGATGCTGGCGCCGCCGCCGTCATGGCGCTCGAGCGGGTGCCGGCCGACATCCGTCGTGACGGCGGGGTCGCCCGTATGTCGGACCCCGAGATGATCCAGGGCATCCAGGAGGCCGTGACGATCCCGGTGATGGCCAAGGCCCGCATCGGTCACTTCGTCGAGGCCCAGGTGCTCGAGGCGCTCGAGGTCGACTACATCGACGAGTCCGAGGTGCTGACGCCGGCCGACGAGGCCAACCACATCGACAAATGGGCGTTCAGCGTCCCGTTCGTATGCGGCGCCACCAACCTCGGTGAAGCGCTCAGGAGGATCGGCGAGGGGGCGGCTATGATCCGCTCCAAGGGCGAGGCCGGCACCGGCGACATCGTCGAGGCCGTCCGTCATCTGCGCATGATCCGCTCCGAGATCCGGCGGCTCGGCACGCTCGACGACGCCGAGCTGGCCACCGCGGCCAAGCAGCTTCAGTCGCCGCTTCACCTGGTTCGGCAGATCGCCTCCGACGGCCGCCTCCCGGTGGTGCTGTTCTGCGCCGGCGGGATCGCCACCCCAGCGGATGCTGCGCTGGTCATGCAACTGGGCGCCGAGGGCGTGTTCGTCGGCTCGGGCATCTTCAAGTCCGAAGACCCCGAGCGCCGCGCCCGGGCGATCGTCGAAGCGACGACCCACTTCCAGGATCCCGCCCGGCTGGCCGCCGCGTCCACCGGCCTCGGTCAGCCGATGGTGAGCCTCGAGACTTCCAAGCTCGAGGCCGAGCAGCTGCTCGCTCCGCGCGGCTGGTAGGGCGTGACCAAGCTCGTCGGCGTCCTCGCCCTGCAGGGAGACTTCGAGGCGCACGCCAAGATGCTGCGCGCGCTGGGAGCGGACGCGCGCGAAGTCCGGGTGCCGGCGGATCTCGAAGGACTCGACGCGCTGATCATCCCGGGCGGCGAGTCGACCGTGATGAGCCTCGGCATCGAGCGCGAGGGGCTGGCCGAGCCGCTGCGCGAACTCGTTCGCGCCGGCACGCCGGTGCTCGGGACGTGCGCCGGGATGATCATGCTCGACCGCGACCATCTTGGCCTGCTCGACGTCATCGCTCGCCGCAACGCGTTCGGCCGCCAGGTCAGATCGTTCGAGGCCGACATCGACGTGAAGGGCGTCGCCGGGGGGCCGATGCACGCCGTGTTCATCCGAGCGCCCTGGGTGGCCGAGCACGGCCCCGATGTCGAGATTCTCGGAAGTGTCGAGGAGCACCCGGTGGCCATCCGGCAGGGCAACATGCTCGCGGTCTCGTTTCACCCCGAGCTCTCGGGCGATAGCCGCCTGCACGAGCTGCTGCTCGCCATCAACGGCTCCGACGAGTAGCGAAAGCCGGATACGGTTCGCGCATGAGCGCGAGCCCGGCCTATGTAGAGGGCCTCGTCCCCTTCGTTCACGTCCGGGACGTGATGCGCTCGACGGAGTTCTACGAGCAGTTCGGGTTCGAGGTGCTGGGCACCTACGAGGAGGACGGCCGGCGGATCTGGTGCTGGCTGGAGCGCCACCAGGCGCGCCTCATGCTCGCCCAGGCCGACGCGCCAGTCCGCGCCTCCGAGCAGGCCGTGCTGTTCTACGTGTACGCCCACGAACTGGTGCAACTGCACGACCGGCTCGTGCAGGCGAGCCTCGAGCCCGGCCCGATCGAGCCCGGAGCCCCGGGCCCGGACCGCCAGTTCTGCATATACGACCCGGACGGCTACTGCGTCATGGTCACGGACGCCAGCGCGATGGCGCCGCCGCGAGCCGAGTAAGGAGGTGGCGCTGGGTCAGCGGCCGGCGCCGGCCGCCTCGCGCCTGCGGTTCGAATAAGAGCGGAACTGGCGCTCGAACGCCGCCCAGTCGAACAGCGGCAGCCCGTCGGGCTCGTCCGGAGGCGGCACCGGCTCGGGGTCCTCGCCCCCGTCGGGCGGATCCTCGGAGTCGCTCCCGCGCGAGAGCCACGCGGCCAGCGCACAGGCGGCGATCCCGGACACGTACACGACGCCGGCCAGAACCGCGTGGTGCGTCAGCGAGGCGAATACGCCGACCGCATACAGGGTGAGCGCGGCGAGCACCAGCCGGCGCAGCTCGGTCCGCGGCAGTGGCCGGCGTGGGGCTCGAGCGCACGCGCTCAGCATGATCCCGCCCACCAGGACCAGAACCAGCACCAGCTTCCACGCAATGGACGGCGGCAACGGCATCTCCTGGACGATCATCGACCGCA
>CAVXSX010000005.1:0-1631710 GCA_963764545.1 uncultured Solirubrobacterales bacterium
GCGCAGGGTGGTATTCGAACGTGACCGTATTCCCCCATTGCAAGGGAGCGCAGCCGCGATGATGACGCCGTGTTGGCGGCCCTGCCGGGTCAGGATGCCGCCGGCGTCGAATGGAGCGAGCCCGTAGGGCGAGCGCAGTTCGGCGCTGGCGGGCGCGCTTGCGCGTAGGGGGCCTGGCGGGAGGCGCCCATCACGAGTGGCGCAGCGAGCAGCGGTAGTCCGGATCCCGTCAGTGCGAACGGCTTCGGGTCTGTGGCGGCCTGGCCCGGAGTTCTGGGACCTGGCTGACTTGGTCCTCGCTCGCGAGGCTGGCGTCCACGGATAGGAGCGAGAGAAGCTGGAGGGACTTCATCGTCTGTGCGGCGGCATCGAGTTTGTGGTGTCCGTCGAGGAGGAAGTGGGTCAGCGCCCAGTGCGCGAAGTAGTCGCGGCTGTTGTCATCCATTGCTGGCTGGCAGACGTCGAGTGTTGAGACCGCGACGGCGGTCGGGCGGGACGAGGTTCGCAAGCGCTCGCTGTGCAGCTGGACTCGTTCTGGCTCGTTCCAGGAGGGCGGGACCATCGGCACGATGAATTCGAACATGTGGGCGTCGCTGCCGACCGGCGTCTCGAACGTGCGGTAGTAGGGCGTGTGGGGATATTCGGGAAGTCCCCAGAACCCGTCGATGCCCCAGGTTGTGACCTGCTCCTCGGAGAAGTAGTCGTCTTCCTTGAGAGGGCTCACGAGCCGGGGCTGGATGCTCAACAGCATCGGCAAGTAGGCGCCGGCGGGGAGCAGCCCGCCGAATCGGTTGATGATGTTCTCGTCGAGGTCCTCGATTCCGTCGGCCAGCCGGCTCTCCGTTTCGGCGAGCGACACGGTGCCGTTCGAGCCTTCGAGTCGTTTGAACAGGAACGGGCAGGTGCCGCACCAGAAGCTGAGCTCGAAGGCGGGTTTCTCGTCGAGCCAGAGCAGTCGCCGTCCGGCCCAGGCCCCCTCGGGCTTCGGCTCCTCTCCCAACCGCAAGCGCGAGCCGGACTCAACTCCGAGGGCTTGAGTTGGCCCCGCTGCGAGAACCATGTCGCCACGATAGCCGGAGCCCGCGAGCCTGCTGAGGTCACCCGCTCCGCAGGCTCGGGTAGTCGCCCCATGGGCGTCCTGCGATCTCGGCCCATTGGGTGGCGGTGGCGATGTGGACGCCGACCACGTCCGCGACGATCGCTGCTGGAAGTCGTGCAGCGAGGTGCAGCAGCGCCGCGTGCTTCGCGTTGTTGCAGTCCACGCCGATGCGTTTCATGCGGCGGCTGAGGACAAGCTCGCCGATCGGGCGTCCCGGCACGCTGCCTGGGAACAGCCACGCTGGTTGCTGGACCCGGCTGGGTGATCGCCCTGCTTGGTCGACAAGCAGCTTCCGGACGTCGCTGGCGATTGGCTCGGGCATGGCGACCGCGGTCTCCCCGAACTGGATGGCAACGCTCTGCCCGTCAACGGTCACGTCCTCGATGGTGAGGCGTGCGACTCGGCTCACCGGCTGCGCGAACACCGCGATCAGGATGCTCGCGACACGATCGCGAGCCGACATCTGTGGATCGTTCAGCAGCCGCTGCGCGAGCTCGACCAGATCATGGCTGACGACCGGCTGAGACGGACCGCCGCGCTCCCCGACCGGGAAATCGAGTTCTGGCATCAACTTCTGTGCCATCGCCCACCGAGCGAATGACCTGGCTATGTGGCGGTCCGCGCGGTCGCCGGCGAGCCAGGCGTCGATGTCCGCCTGACCGCAGGTCTCGAGCGCCCGATCGCGCTCGGCTAAGCACTGCAGGAACGCGGCCGCGCTGCGCATCTCGACCTTCGCCCGGCTCAGGATCCCGTCCTTGAGCGGCGCGCGTTGGCTCTTTCGCCGGTAGCGGCGCAGAACGACCCAGTGCGCGAACGTCCGCAGCGCCGGTTCCTCGTCGTGCTCCGCGAGGAGCTCGTTCGTCCAGCGCTCAAGCCGGGCCAGCGCGGGATCTCGTGTCGGCAGCGCACCGGCGGCGACCAGCAGATGCTCGAGCCGGCGGACTGCCGGGTCGGACGCGTGGCGGTCAAGCGTCTTGTGGGTGCACGGCAGCTCGCCGCGGGCGATCTGTCCGAGCAGCGGGACGGCGCTGCTGCGCCCTAGCCATCTCAGCATGTCCTTGGCTGAGCGGGCCGCGATCAGCTCGTCGAACAACCCGTCGAGCCCGATCGTGACACGCTGCGGCTCCTCTCCGAGCAGCTCGGTGAGACGATCGTGAAGGACGCATCGTGCGCATAGGCCGCGAGCGTAGGGCGCGTCCTCAGCCGCGCACCGGCCACACATGTGGTGGGCTGGTGCGCCGGCGCAGTCGCGGCAGACCGGCTCCTGGTAGCCCGGGTAGCGCATCAGCCGGCGGGTCTGCCCGCACTCCGGGCAGATGCCCTTGGCGGCGAGCGCACGTGGGTAGCACGTGCCGCACACCGGTCCTTCCGGCCAGTGCGCCACCGGGCGTCGCGCACGACCGCAGTGCGCGCAGGCCTGCGGCCTGACCGGCGCGCACGACCCGCACAGCATCCGCCCGCGCCGCTCCCCGCGGCAAGGACGCACCTTCCCGCACCTCTCGCAGGTGACCGTCGGCCCGCGCCAACAGAGCGCGCACAGGTCCGGGTCACCGTCGACGGCGAGGCGGACGATCGTGCGGACCCGCCGGCAACGGCCGCACCTGCCAACCGGCCGCTGGTAGCAGCGCTGGCACTGCGATCGTCCCTGCCGGGTCCGGCTGATCGTCGGCGCGCCACAACCTTCGCACGGCTCGGGCGAGCCGAGGCGGCAGTGCGAGCACTGTGGCTGCTCTCCGGCGGCGGGGATGGCGGCCGGCTGGCCGCAGGTAGCGCAGCTCGTGTGCGGCCGCTCGCGGCACTCCGAGCAGACGCGCTCCCGGGTCCGGTAGCTGCGGTTCACGCCACAAACCGCGCACCGCTCGACCGGCCTGATATAGGTGCGCCGATGGCACGAACGGCACACCGGCTCTCCGGCCGGGCCGCTTGCAGCCCGCGCCTCCAGCTTGCCGCAGCGCGAACAGACCTCCGCCGGACGACGGCGCTTCAGACACCCGTTGCACACCTTGCCGCCCGGCACTCCTCGAACCAGCGACTTCTCCTGACTGCAGTCAAGACAGCGCGGTACCGCGAGGCCATGAGCGCCCGCCGCGATCAGCTCGGCGATCAAGCGCGCCAGGGGCGCCGGAGCGCTCGAGTCGCCATCAACCAGCGCGGTCGGATGATCGACCAGGTGCTCGGTGATCATGTTCCGCGAGCGGGTTCTGGAGGTGACCCTCAGGACCGCCGCGCGGACCAGGGCTGCGTCGAGCTGCGCCGCGACGGTGACGATCGCGTCCACGGCTTGCGCGATCGCGAGCTCTTCACTCCCCGCAGAGGGTCCAGGCACCGCGGATAACGCCGTGTTCAGCTCCGCTCACGCCTCGTGGCGTTTGCCTGGATCCGCGATCCGAGCGCGCACGGGTCGCAGCCCCTCCCGCACCTTCCGCGTCGCGCGCTCGTCCGGCGAGCCCGCTGTCTTGCGCTGCTGGCGGCGCTCGACGACCGGCTCGATCAAATCGCCGACACCGCAATCGAGCACATCGCACAGCGCCGCCAGCGTGTGCACGTTAAGCCGCTCCGGCTGCTGGGTCACGAGACGGTAGACCTGCTCGCGCGATAGCTCCACGCCCCGCTCGGCCAACGGCACGATGAGGTCAGTCGTGGCGAACATGCCGCGCGTCGCCATCACCTCGCGCAAATGCCATCGCACCCCCATCCTGCGGGTCACGACCCCACCACCCCGAACGCTCCCCGCAGCGCCTCCGCGAGCACACGATTCTTATAGTCGTCAGACACCCCCGTATAGATCGCCGTAGTCGCGGCGTACGCATGCCCAACCTGATCGGTCACGAACCGCTCCGGAAAGCCCGCCTCGATCAGATGCGTCACATACGAGTGCCGCAGGGAGTGGAGATCGAGCTCCCGGGCCAGACCCGCCCCCTCGCGACAGCTCGCGAACCGGGCGTTGACGTGCCGCGCCGACACCCGCCCGCGCCGCTCGGTCACCCACAACGCCGGATGACGCCCCGGATCGAACCCGGGCCTGACCTCCTCGACGTACTGGCGCAGCCCTTCCACCGCCCAATCATGCACAGAGAGCACCGTGCGGCGCTTCGGCGGACTGCCGCGCGATGCCTTCCCCCAACGGACGTGCAACGCCCCGTAGGTGCCGAACTGCGGCGCCTGCGCGTTGCGATGCAGATCCACCAGATCGAGCATCACCGCCTCGCGCCGGCGCAGCCCCCACGCGTAGGCGACCTTAAACAGCGTCGCGTCCCGAAACGCCGCCAACATCCCCTTCCTGCCGCTGTCCGCCACGCGGCCGACCTGATCGTCGGCGTAATCGAAGAACCGCTGCAGCTCATCGCGCGTGAGCGCCCGGCGGCCGGGCCGCCCCTCGAACTCGCTCACATGGACGGCCGTATTCCACTCGTGACAGATCACCGCCGGTGACCGACCGAACCGTCGCTCGCACTCCTCCACCCATCCGTAGCGCCGGTCGCAGACGAACTCGCCAAACAACCCCAACGCGTGGTGATATCCACGGATCGTCGAGTGCGCCAGCCCCTCCGACCGCAACGACGTCGTGAACGCCTCCACATCCTCCGCCCGCCACGACCACGGGTACTCGTTCGTGAACCCGGCAAACCGCCGAACGAGCCGCTCGCGCCCTCCGATCGTCACCTCATTCAGCATCCGACTCCGCTGCTGAGCGCACCAGCCAGCCAGCATCCCATCGAACACCGCCCGCGGCGGATCCAGCTGTGCCACGCCCTTAGCAAGCACCAGACGCGCAGAGCCGACCGCGTGAACACTGCTACTCACAGGCAGAATCAGGGTCCGAACTCACTGCAACAATGTTGCATCTGATCCGGACAGCACCACCGAAAGCATCCGCTTGCAGGACAATCACAAAGCGCATTCGCTCCGCGCCGATGACGTTACATCGAGCCGCGCTCAAGCGCGAACGCGTCCGTCGGGCACGCCCAATGTTGCATCCGATGCGATAGCGCTCGGTTCCTACACGACCAGGCCGTGGCGCATGGTGTTCTCGGTCACCACGCGCGGCTCGACGAACTGCCGCAGGTAGTCGGGCCCACCGGCCTTGCTTCCGGTCCCCGACAGGCGGTTGCCCCCGAACGGCTGGCGTCCCACCATCGCGCCGGTGATGCCGCGGTTCACGTACAGATTCCCGACCGGTGAGCGCTGCCGGACGTAGCGGACGGTGGAGGGATCGCGGGCGAACAGCCCCCCGGTGAGCGCGTAGGGGAGGCTGTCGACCACGTCGCAGGCCTCCTCGATGTCGCCCACGCGGTCGATGGCGAGCAGCGGCCCGAAGATCTCCTCATTCAGCACCGGCGAGTCCGGGGGCAGGCCGGCGGCGACGGTCGGAGGGCAGAACCATCCCCGGTCGGGGACAGGCTCGACCCGAGCCACGATCTCGCCCTGCTCCCGGGCCAACGCGGCGTAGCGGTTGACGCGCTCCTGCGCGGCCTGCTCGATCACCGGCGGCATGTCGGTCCCGAGCTCGTCGGCCTGGCCGACGATCAGCACGCGGGCCGCTCCCGCCACCCGCTCGATCAGCTGATCGGCGATGGCCTGGTGGACCAGCACGCGGGCTGCCGCCGAGCACTTCTGTCCGGCGTAGACGAATGCCGAGGAGACGATGCCCGGCACGGCCTCGTCGAGGTCGGCGTCGGAGTGGACGATGATGCAGTTCTTGCCGCCGAGCTCGAACACCACGCGCTTGATGTGCTGCTGTCCGTCGGACACCGCGCCGGCCGCGCGGCTGATCTCGAGGCCGACGGGCAGCGAGCCGGTGAACGCGATCGTCTGCACGCTCGGATGGGCCACCAGCGCGGCGCCGGCGTCGCCCTCGCCCGGCAGAAGTGAGATCGCCGAAGCCGGCACGCCACCGGCGCGCAGCGCCTGGACAAGCACGTGCGCGCAGGCGGGTGATTGCTCAGCCGGCTTGAGCACCACCGAGTTGCCGGTGGCAAGCGCGCCCGCGGTCATGCCGCACGGAATGGCCAGCGGGAAGTTCCAGGGCGAGATGACCGCGGCCACCCCGCGCGGGAAGTAGTGCATCTCGTTACGCTCGCCCGGGACTTGAAGTAGCTCGGCTCCGGCCTCGAGCTCGATCGCGCCGCGGGCGTAGTACTCCAGGAAGTCGATCGCCTCGCACACGTCGGCGTCGGCCTCCGGCCACGGCTTGGCGCACTCGCGGACCTCGAGGGCGGCGATCTCGAGCCGGCGCTCGCGCAGCCACGCCGCTGCCCGGACCAGCGCCCCCGCGCGCTCGGCGGCGCCCAGGGCACGCCATGCGCGCAGTCCCCGCTCGGCCTCCTCGACCGCGGCGGCCACGTCCGACTCGCCGGCGCGCGCGGCCAGCGCAACCACGCGCTCGGGCTCGCCCGGATCGGTCGAGGACAACCCGTCGCCCGAGCGCTCGCCCTTCCCGACCATCACCGGTACGCGGAGCGGCAGCCGCGCGTTCAGGCTGCGCATCGCGTCCTGGAGCTGAGCGCGGACCGCCGCGCGCCGCAGCTCGAGCACCGGCTCGTTGGCAAACGGGGAAAGCGTCGACACGGCGTGCGACGTTAACAGGCGCTACTCACCAGAGGTGGGCTCTTGGCCCGGTGCCCCCGGTGTGCCCGGTGTGCCCGGTGTGCCCGGTGTGCCCGGTGTGCCCGGTGTGCCCGGTGTGCCCGGTGCCCCCGGTGCGCCCGGCGAACCGCCGGGACCGGGACCGCTGGTCCAGTCCGCCGGGGGCGGCGGCGTCTCGGGCTCGGGGTCCGGCGCGGCCTCGCTGCCGGGCGAAGCCTCGGGGCTGTGCGACACCTCCGGAGTCGGCGGCCACGGCTCGTGGGTGACCGGGATCTCCGCGGACGGCTGCGGCCAGGCGGGCGCGGGCGGACCCGGCCACTCCACCGGAGCCTCGTGGACCGCGGGCTCCTCGTGAGTCGCTGCGGGCTCCTCGTAGGCGGCGGGCTCCTCGTGAGTCGCCGCGAGTTCCTCCTCCGCCGCGGCCGGTTCGTACGCCGCGGCCTGTTCATAGGCCGGCGGACCCTCGTGGGGCCAGCCGACGACCGGGCGGCCCGCGGGCTGCTCCGCCTCGTGCATCCACGGCGCGGGCGCCGGCGCCGGCTCGTGCGGCCAGGCCCGTCGCACGGCGCCCTGGGCGGCGACGTCGAGCCCGCCGGGCCAGGCGGTCGCCTCGTCATAAAGCGCGTTCAGGAGGACCGCGCCCCGCAGGTTGGCCCCTTGGAGGTTGGCGCCCTCGAGGTTGGCGCCTTCCAGACCCGCCCCTTCCAGGTTGGCGCCGGTGAGGTCAGCGCCGGTCAGCACCGCGCCGTGCAGGCCGGTGTCCTTGAGGTTGGCGCCGGTCAGCCCGGCGTCCTTGAGGTTCGCACCCTTGAGCGCGGCCCCCTCGAGGTTCGCGCCGTACAGGCGCGCGCCCTCCAGGTTGGCCCCCCACAGCACCGTGTCGTTGAGGTTGGCCAGCAGCAGGCCCGCGCCCCGGAGAATCGTCCCTTCCAGATCGGCGGCCCCGAGATTGGCCTTGAACAGGTCGGCGCCCTCGAGACTGGCTCCGCTGAGCAGCGCGCGCTCGAGATGCGCACCCGTCAGGATGGCTCCGGCCAGCGCGGTGTGGGAGAGGAACAGAGGAGCGTCGGTGTCCTGGGCGAGCACGCGCCGGCCGAGGATCGTGAGCGCGGCCTGCACGTCGGTCGGAGGTCGGGGTCGAGCGTCGCCGGGGTGTCCGCCGGCCGCCAGCGAGCCGCCCGGCCGCGCGCCGTTGCCAGCTCGACCCGCCGGGCGGGCGGGCCACGGTGCGTGCTCGCGGACATACGCGGCGAGGATCTCGGTGATCGGCGGATGGTGCTCGGGGGATTCCCGGGCCAGGCGCTCGAGCGAGTAGATCCCGCCCAGCCGCACGTCGAGAGCCGGATGGCCGAGCTGATCGACGGCGCGCATGAAGCGCTCGATCAGCAGGCGCTCCCGGTTCTCCTCGCGCCGCTCGCCCGCCGAGGTGCGCAGCAGGTAGAGCGCGAGCGCACCCGCCAGCGCGCCCAGGATCAGCACGACGAGTGCCACCCGCACGCGGCTCAGCTCGTTCAGACGCGCCGTGCCGGTCAGGCCCTTGGTGGACACCAGCCACGGCGGAGCGAACCTGATCACGAGCGCGCAGATGGCGGCCAGGACGACCAGGGCAAAGATCAGCAGCAGCAGCCGACCGAGCCGCCTCCTCCAGCGTGACGAGCGCTTCATGGCAGGCCAGGAACTATGGCTCATACGCGGCAAAACACCCGCGTATGCATCAGCTCTTGCATCGCCGCTGAGCCGCGGAAAAGTCCTCACATCCAAACCGCCGCTCCTGGTTAAATCGCGCCGTGGACCGAGGGGCGCGTTCGCAGTCGGAGTACACCGAGCTGATCGAGAAACTCGAGGCGGCGCAGGAGACCGACGTGGTCGAGCAGGCACTGGCCGCGGCGCAGGCACACTTGAACATGGACGCGTCGTACATCACGACGATCGACGCCCGTCATCAGACGATCCACGCGATCGTCGGCGATAACGACGCTGCCGGTCGCTACCAGGGCACCGTCTTCCCGGTCGAGCAGACCTACTGCATGCGGATGCTGAACGGCGAGATTCCCAACATCGTCCCCGACACCCGCTCCGAGCCCGCGATCAGCGCCCTCCCGGTGACCCAGGAGTTCCATGCCTACGTCGGCGTGCCGATCAAGCTGGCGGATGGCAGCGTGCACGGCACGCTGTGCTGCGTGAGTCGCGAACCGCGGACCGGTCTCGGCGCCGACGAGCTGCGCTTCATGAACACGCTGGCCGGGATCGTGGCGACCCGTCTGGACAAGGCGCGCGGAGATCTCGTCCGGCTGACCGAGCGCTTCCGGCGCGACGCTTCTTCGGAACACTAGGGCGCCGCCAGCAGCACCTCGAGCGAGGTCCCGCGCGCCTGCTCGTACAGGAAGCTCTCGTTGCTGGTGTTCTCGAGCAGCCGGCGGACCAGGTAGGCCATGCCGGCGACCAGGTCCCCGATCGGGCAGTACGCCCGGACGCGAAACCCGCGCGAGGCGAGCGCGTCGGCGAGCTGATCGCCGAGGCCGCGCAGGATCTGGAGCTCGAGGTCGCGATCCTCGCCTCCGAGGGAGCGGTTGTAGGCGATCGCGTGTGACACCGAGCGCAGGTTGTGCGAGGCGATCGCCACGCGCACGGCGGGACGCGCGTCGAGCAGACGCCGCGTCAGCGTCTCGAAGTTGCGGTCGCACTCGGCCTTGACCTGGAACACGGGGGTGGGCCAGCCGTGCTGGCTGGCCTGCACGAGCTCGTGGTCCCAGTAGGCCCCCTTGACGAGCCGCACCGTGACCGGCGGGGTGCGCTGCGATGAGCGCGCCCAGGCCAGGATCTGGTCGAGCTGCTCGGGAGAGTCGCACAGGTAGGCCTGGAGCACGAGACCGGCCGACGGCCCCCGCCGGAACTCCTCCTCGGAGAGCACTTCGAGCACGAGGTCGAGCACGGCTTCGCGCGAGTCGAGCGACTCCATGTCGATGTGGATGTGGGCACCGAGCTCGTCGGCACGACGCAGCAACGGGCGCAGGCGCTCGGCCGCATCGCGACGGCCGCGCTCCGGAGCGTCGGGCCGCAGCAGGGGGGTCAGGGCGGAGATCTTGACCGACACGTTGGCGCGTGGGATGGCGCCGACGCTGTCGCGCTCGAGTACCTCCCTGGTCGGCCAGCCCTTCTGGACCCGCGCGAGGTCGACGAGCGCCTGGAGGCAGCGGGCGGCATAGCGGTCGGCCTCGACCTGGGTGACGGTCGCCTCCCCGAGCAGGTCGACCGAGCTGGCCACGCCGCGGTTCCACAGCTCGCGCAGGACGCCGACGGCCGAGGCAGGCGTTTCGCCGACGATGAACCGGTGAGCCATGTGGCGCACGCCGGCCGCCGCGGCGGCCCCGATCGCGCGGCGGGCGGCCTTGATGTCCGCCATGCGCATCGCGGCGGCCAGCGGCGGCGGCGCCTCGGGGACCTCGCGCAGAAACTCGCGCAGGTGCCGAGCCAGATCATCGAGCGAACGGCAGGCCGGCGTTACGTCGACGAATCGGAACAGCGCCGCCTTCAGCTCCTGGTCGGCCGAGGCGAGGTCCATGGCGCGGGCGTCGAGCGTGCGCAGCGGATGCCGGGCGCTCGAGGGGAAGGCGCGGGACAGATCGCTGCCGATCTCGCGGATCGAGCGTTCGAGTTCGTCGCCGTCAGAACCGGGATGAGGATCCGCGGCGCTCATCGACACTCGCTCACGAAAGGATGTTCACCGCGCGGGCGACCACAAGCCCGACCGTGACGAGCGACGCCACCGACTGCGCGCTCATCAGCCACTTGGCCGTGGGCGTGAGCGGCATCGTGTCGGTGGGGCTGAACGCGGTGGCATTCGTGAGCGAAACGTACAGGTAGTCGATCAGGCGAGGACGCCAATCCGGCGGTGCCCAGCGGGGATCGGTCATCTGGGGGAACAGGAAGTCGGGCGTGTCGCGCTCGCCGCGGGCGCGCGCCGCAGGCCCGCCGCGGTCCACCTCCCAGTACCACAGCCCGAACAGCAGCACGTTCGTGCACCACAGCACGATCCCGGACAGGATCAGCGCATGCCCGTTCTCCTTGCCGCCCTGCAGGAGGCGATTCGAGAGCAGGACCAGCGAGACGATGTTAGCCGCGCTGACCAACGCGATCATTCCAATCGCCGCATGCCGCCGGAAGCGGGAGTGGCGTACGTTGGGATGCGGCGAGACGAGGACAAGGCCGATCAGCAGCGCGCCTTCCAGACTGGGAAACAGCCACGACGGACCGATCGTCACGTCCTCGGAGAGCGAGAGCTGGAGCGCGATGGCGCAGGCCACCACGAGCTGGGGCTCCCAGAACGGCAACCAGCGCGCGACAAGACCTAGGAAGCCCGTCTGCGGCGGACGCGGCGTCCTGGGGAGCTCCTCGCTACGGTCCATGGTCGCAACCGGGATAGTGGCACGCGGGTTCAGGGGAAGGAGCCGAGCCAACCATGCGCGAAGAGAATCTTGTGAAGACCGGAGTCGTCCTGTTGCTGGCGCTGACGCTGGCCGCCTGCGGGAGCGCGGGCGGCGTCTCCACGGCGACCAATCAGGCGGCCGGCGGCTCGCCGAGCACCGCCGCGCCGTCGAGCACGGCCAGCAGCACCGCGACCGCCGCGAGCACGACGAGCTCGACCGCCACGACCACGACCACGACCACATCCGGGCCGCCGCCCTGCCGCGCCGCCGATCTGGCGCTCTCGACCCTGGGCCAGCAGGGTGGGATGGGCCACGGCGAGATCGGCTTCGCACTGCGCAACACGAGCGCCTCCAGCTGCCGCACCTACGGATACCCCGGGATCCTGTTCCTCGACCAGCACGGCGGGGCGCTACCGACGATCCCGCATCACACCACCAACGACTTCTTCGGGCCCACTCCCGAGATTGCGCTGGTGATCGCGCCCGGTGACAGCGCCTCGTTCCGGCTCGACGTCGGGCACGGGGTGGCGAGCTCGAGCGGCTGCGCCACGGCGTACGGGCTGCAGGTGATCCCGCCCAACGACACCGCGACCCTGCGCACGACGATCCCCCAGGGCGCCTACGAGTGTCGTGACGCCAACGTGTCTCCGCTGCGCGCCGGCACGTCGGCCTACCCGTAGCCGGGCAGCCAGTCGGTCGTCGGCCGGCTCAGGCGTCGAGCGCGGGCAGCCAGCTCGGGCCGTGCTCGAGCGCGCGGTCGATCTCCTCGGGCGGGACGGCCCGGGAGAAGTGGAAGCCCTGTGCCAGGCCGCAGCCGAGGCGGCTGAGCTCCCGGACGTGCTCGGCCGTCTCGACGCCCTCTGCCACCACATCGAGTGAGAGCGCCCGTGACATCGCGATGATCGTCTCGGTGATCGCCGTGTCGCGCGGCTCGGAGCCCAGGCCGTCCACGAACGAGCGATCCACCTTGAGCACGTCGAGCGGTAGTCGCGTCAGATAGCTGAGCGACGAGTAGCCGGTCCCGAAGTCGTCGAGTACGAGGCGAACGCCCAGGGACTTGAGCGCCTCGAGCGCCTCCCCGAGGCCCTCGGCGTCGCGCACCATCACGGTCTCGGTGATCTCGAGGCACAGGCAGGCGGGATCCAGGCCGGTGCTGCGCAGGATCCCTCCGACGGTGTCGGGCAGGGAGCGGCGCGTCACCTGGACCGCCGACAGGTTCACCGACATGGTCAGCGGCGCCGCGTCGGGACGCGCCTCATACCACTGGGCGGCCTGGCGGCAGGCCTGTTCGAGCACCCAGCGACCGATCGGCTCGATCAGCCCGTTCTCCTCGGCGATCGGGATGAACTCCGATGGGGGGATCTCGCCCCGCTGGGGGTGACGCCAGCGCAGGAGCGCCTCGACGCCGACGATCGCGAAGTTGCGCAGCGAGACCACCGGCTGGTACTCGAGGCGCAGCTCGCCGCGCTCGATCGCCCTGCGCAGGTCGTTCTCCACCCGCAGCCGCTCGATCGCCCGGCCGCGCATGCCCTCGTCGAACACCTCATAGCGGGCCCGGCCGTGATCCTTGGCCCGGTACATGGCGGCGTCCGCGTCGCGGATCAGCTCATCGGCCTTCTCGCCGCCGCGGGCCAGCGCGATGCCGATGCTGGTGGTCACGAAGTGCTCGGAGCCCGAGAGCACGAAGGGCTTGGCGAAGATCGCCGCGATCCGCTCGGCGGTCTCGATCGCATCGCGCTCGGAGGCGATGTCCTCGAGCAGGATCCCGAACTCGTCGCCACCGAAGCGGGCGACGGTGTCGCTTTAAGCGCAGCGCCTGCTTCAGGCGCGGCGCGGCGGCGGCCAGCAGCTCGTCGCCGATGTGATGGCCCAGGCTGTCGTTGACCAGCTTGAAGTGGTCGAGGTCCAGGAACAGGATCGCGGCCAGCGAGTCCTGGCGACCGAGGCGAGACAGGGCGTGCTCGAGCCGGTCGACGAACAGGACCCGGTTGGGCAGGCCGGTGAGGGGATCGTGCACCGCCCGGTCACGGATGGCGTCCTCGATGGCCTGGCGCTCCAGGGCGTCGGCCAGGACGTTGGCCAGGGCCTGAAGGAAGTCGATGTCGCCGGAGGCGAAGCTCCGGGGCACCATCGACTGGATGATGAGCACCCCGAACGGATCGCGCGAGCGACCCTCGATCTTGACCGACAGACCGGCGCCGGTTCGCCGCCCTGCGTAGTCAGGCTGCTCGAAGCGTGTCTCGGTGTCCCAGTTCTCGACTACGAGCGGGGCTCCCCGGAGTAGCGTGTAGCCCGCCTGGGAGCCTTCACCGGCCGGATAGCGCAGCGTTCCAAAGGCCGAGTCAGGCCAGCCGATGCCGGCTCGGAGCACCAGCGTGCCCTCGATCGGCAGGCTCTCCCACACGGCCGAGATCTCCACTCCGAGCAGATTGGCCGCGCTTTCCACGGCCTCCTGCATGAGCTCGACCGTACTGGCGCCCTCGAGCGCGTGCTCGCCGAGGAGGGCTACGGCGGCCTGCTGGGCGGCTCGCAGCTCGAGCTCGACCTCCACGTGCTTGCGCTCGGTTATGTCGGACAGGACCCCGTGCCAGCGGACCTCCCCGTCCTCGCCGCGAACGATCACCGAGTCATCCCGGATCCACACCACCCGCCCGTCGCGGTGGATCATCCGGTACTCCAGGGCCGCGCCATCCGCCTGCGCGCTCACCAGGCCGGCTTCGCGCGTCAGCACCCAGTCGCGGTCGTCGGGGTGCAGCCGCTTGGCCCACAGCTCGGGGTCGGCGCACCAGGCCTCGGGCGTGTAGCCGAGGATCTGCTCGATCTGGGGGCTGGCGTAGTACCAACGGCCGGTTTCGCCCGGGTCGGCGACGTACACGATGGCCGGCACGCGCGCGAGCAGCTCGGAGTAGCCCGCGTTGAGCTTCTCGGCGGCCTCCGGGTCCGGCTGATGCGCCCCCGGTGACATGCCGATGCTGTCGCTGTCCCCGACCATGTCCCCTGCTAATCGGCAAATCCGAGCGAAAGCCGTACCCCTGGGCCGCCGGGACGGTCTGTGTGATTACACCGAACCCCGCGGTTCTAGAGTGCCTCGAACCGCGAGCTCCCGTCCGATTCCCGTTCGACGGCTTGCTCGGAGGCGACCAGCAGGTCGAGGTGACCGAGGACCTCCGAGAGCGTCAGGTAGGCCTGGGTCACGGCGACGTTGCCCCACATCTGCACGGCGATCTCGTAGGCGCTGAGCGCCTCGCCGTCGAGGATCTGGTGCACCCGGGCGGCGCGCCGACGGTGCATGCGCAGCCGCTCGTCGATCAGCTCGGCGTGCTCGAGGACGGGGTCGCCGTGGCCGGGCAGCACCAGCCGGGCCGGCAGCTCGCGCGTGGCCTGCAGCGACTCCATGTACTGCAGCAGCGCCCGCGGCCGGGGTTCTGCGGGACCGCTCAGCGGGCGGGACACCAGCGGATTGGATGAGATCCGTGCGAGCAGATGGTCGCCGGCGATCAGGATCTCGCGCTCGGCGTCCCACAGAATCGTGTCCGACGGGCTGTGCCCGGGACGGTGGAAGATCCGCAGGGTCCGGTCGCGGAGCTTCAGATCCTCGCCGTCGCGCAACTCGTGCGTGACATGCCCGCTCGAGCCGAAGGCCCGGAACGCCGCCGCCAGCGACCCGAGCACGGTGGCCAGATCGCCGGGCACGCCGTGCCGGCGCATGACCACCTGCGCGAACTCGTCGTCGGCCGCCGCGCTGCGCGAGAACTCCGCCAGGTACGGGCCGAGCGCCTCGAGCGCGGCCACCTGGGCGCCCGACCGGCGGGCCAGGATCTCGAGCAGGCCGACGTGATCGATGTGCTGGTGGGTGACGACGATCAGCCCCAGGTCCTCCACGCGGTGGCCGAGCGCGGCCAGCGAGCGCTCGAGGTCGTCGAGCGACTTGCCCGAGTTTGGCCCGGTGTCGATCAGGGTGAGCGGTTCGTCCTCGATCAGGTAGCAGTTCACCCGCCCGACCAGGAACGGCGTGGGAAGTGCGATGCGGTGGATGCCGGCCCGCTGCGCCAGCGCGAGAGCGTCCTCGGCGCTGGTCGCGGGACGGTCCGGCGTGGTCACGAACGGATCACAGCCAGCACTTCGTCGCGCCGGTGCTCCATGTCCTCGCGTGAGCGGCGCGACTCGAGGCAGAGGCGCAACAGCGGCTCGGTGTTGGAGGGGCGGACGTTGAAGTGCCAGTCCTCGTACTCGACCGAGAGGCCATCCAGGCGGTACTGGTGGCCGTCCTCGTACTTGGAGGCCAGCTCCTCGATCTTGGCCGCCCCGTCGGAGACCTCCGAGTTGATCTCTCCGGAGATGAAGTACTTCGACCGGTACGGCTCGAGCAGCTCGGACATCCGCCGTCCGCGCTTGGAGAGCAGCTCGAGGATCAGCAGGGCCGGGATCGTGCCCGAGTCGGCGCAGTAGAAGTCGTGGAAGTAGTAGTGGCCGGAGACCTCGCCCCCGAACACGGCGTGCTCCTCGCGCATCCGGGTCTTGAAGAACGCGTGGCCGACGCGGTTCATGAGCGCGCGACCGCCCGCCTGCTCGGCCACGTCCTTGACCGCCCAGCTCGCCCGGACGTCGTAGAGGATCGTCGCACCCGGGTTCTTCTCGAACATCGACTCGGCCAGCAGCGCGGTCAGGAAGTCTCCGTCGACGAACGTGCCCTCCTCGTCGATGAAGAAGCACCGGTCGGCATCGCCGTCCCAGGCAATGCCAAGGTTGGCCTTCTGGCGGACGACCTCGCGCATGATGAACTCGCGGTTCTCCTCGAGCAGCGGATTGGGCTCGTGGTCGGGGAAGCGGCCGTCGGGCTCGAAGTAGGTCTCCACCAGGTCGAGTCCCAGCCGGTGCAGGAGCGGGCCGACCATCGGTCCGGCCATGCCGTTGCCGCCGTCGACCACCACCCGCATCGGCGACACCGCCGAGGGATCGATGAACTTCAGGGCGGCCTCCTGGAATTCCTCGTAGACATCGACGCGCTCGGACGAGCCGCCTCCAGGGGCGTTGCCCAGCCCATCGTCGATCTTGGCCCGCAGCTCGCCGATCCCGGCGTCGCCCGACAGTGCGATCGCGCCACGCCTGACCAGCTTGGCGCCGGTGTAGCGCTGTGGGTTGTGCGAGGCGGTGCACATCAGCCCGCCGTCCAGCTCGCGCGAGCCGACCAGGTAATAGAGCATCTCGGTGCCGACCTCGCCGGCGTCGAGCACGGTTGCGCCCTCGGCGCACATCCCCTTGCGGTACGCCTCGGCAAGCTCGGGCGCGGTCAGGCGCATGTCGCGCCCGAGGCCGAGGCGCAGCTCGGCCGTCGGCTTCTCCTGAAGGTCGGCGATCACCCGGGCGAACGCCCGTCCGATCTGCTCCGCGAGCTCGGCGTCTATGTCCGAGCCATACAGGCCGCGGATGTCGTAGGCCTTGAAGATCTCGGGGTTGGCCACGCTCATCGCGAGCGGATGCTACCCACGTCGGGCGCCGTGAATAATCCGCCCCCGTGCCGGAGCCGAAGCCCACCGTCGTGATCCTGTGCGAGCGACGTCGTCATCGACTGTCTCGACACGGGCACCGACACCGCAACCGGCGAGCGGCTGCTCCGAGCGGCTCCGCGCCTACCGCCACGAGGGCTTCTGGGAGTGCATGGACACCCACAAGGACTGGCTCGCGCTGAACGATCTGTGGGCCGGCGGGCGCGCTCCTTGGGTGGCCGATCCAGCCGGATGAGGCCTCAAACGGCCCCAGGGACGCTGCGCGCAGCGCAGCCCCAACTAAACTCGTAGTCGATGTCTGGACATTCAAAGTGGGCTTCGATCAAGCACAAGAAGGCCGTCGTCGACGCGCGGCGCGGCCAGCACTTCACCAAGCTGGCGCGCGCGATCCAGATCGCCGCGCGTGAAGGCGGCGGCGACCCAACCGGGAACTCGGCGCTCGCGCTGGCCATCCAGAAGGCGCGGGATGCCTCGATGCCCAAGGACAACATCGAGCGGGCGATCGCCAAGGGCACCGGCGAGGGCGCCGACGCCGACCAGATCGAGACCGTTCTGTACGAGGGCTACGGTCCCGGCGGCGTGGCGCTGCTGATCGAGGCGCTGACCGACAACCGAAACCGCACCGGCGCCGATATGCGCCACCTGCTGGGCAAGCACGGCGGGAACCTGGGCGAGCCCGGCTCGGTCTCCTACCTGTTCGACAAGCGCGGGGTGATCGTGGTCGACGCCAACCGCTACAGCGAGGACGACCTGATGCCGGCGATCGACGCCGGCGCCGAGGACATTGCCCTCGACGAGGACATCTACGAGGTGATCACCGAGCCGTCTGACCTGGCCGCCGCCCGCGAGGCGCTCGTCGGGGCCGGCGTCGAGATCGAGAGCGCCGACCTCACCCAGCGCCCCCGGGCCCGCGTCCCGGTCGACGAGTCCGACGCCGGCAAGCTGATCAAGCTGATCGACGCCCTCGAGGAGAATGACGACGTGAACGCGGTGCACGCCAACTTCGACGTCGACAGCGCCGTGCTCGAGCGCGTCGCCCAGTAAGGGCCCGCCACCGTAAACACGGTTCTTACGCGGGCTCGCTAGCCTCGGATCCTCGATGCGTACGCGCACCGCCCTCGTATCGCTGCTCGCGCTCGCCGCGGCCTCCCTGGCCGGGTGCGGAGGCTCCTCCACGGCGGGGGGAATCGTGACCGCGCCGTCAGGCGGGGCCACCCAGGCCGCGGTCGCCACCACGCCCAAGCCGCCTCCCGCGCTGGCCAACAAGCCAGTGGTCAACGTCCCCAAGGGTCCGGCTCCGGCCAAGCTCGTGACCAAGGACCTGGTGGTCGGGACCGGCCAGACCGCTAAGGCGGGGGACACGGTTACGGTCAACTACGTCGGCGTGCTCTACAAGACCGGCAAGGAGTTCGACTCCTCGTGGAGCCGCAACCAGCCGTTCACCACGCCGCTCTCGGCCGGACAGGTGATCCCCGGCTGGGTGCAGGGCATTCCCGGCATGAAGGTCGGAGGGCGGCGCGAGCTGATCATCCCGTCTAGCCTGGCCTACGGCAAGAGCGGCAGCGGAACGACGATCCCGCCTAACTCGCCGCTCGTTTTCGTCGTCGATCTGCTTTCGATTTCTTCTTAGCCTTCTCGGCCTTCTCGGCCTTCCCGGGGCGCTTCGGGGAGTCCTTGCCCGATGACTGCTGATGCCGGCGCGCGCGGTACAGGGGGACCGCCTCGGACATGCCCTTGAGCTTGTGCTTGCGGGCAAATGACCAGTCGAACTCGTCGGGGGCCGCGTCGCGCACCTCCTCGGTGCACAGCACCGCGCCGGGGCGGGCCACGCCGGTGACCCGGCTGGCCAGGTTGACCGCATGGCCGTAGAAGTCGCCGGCGCGCTGAAGCGCGGGGCCCGAGGCCACCCCGGCGCGGAGGCTGGGCATGTCCGCGGCGTCGATCGCCTCGAGCAGCGACAGGGTTACCCCCACGAGCGGGCCGGACTCGGGACTGACGAACATCGCGGCGTCCCCGATCGTCTTCACCAGGCGAACCGGCGCCTCGGTCACGTCGTTGGCCAGCTCGGCCAGACGGCTGGCCAGGCTGCCCAGCTCCTGCGGGTCGATCTGCGCTCCCAGGTGGGTGAAGCCCACCATGTCCACGAAGCAGACGGTGATGTCCTGCGCGCGACCCGCCTCACCGGACTCGCGCTCGGCCTGGCTGAGCATTCCGCGCCGCACGGCCTCGGCGAGGTGCTGCTTGTAGGCCGCCACGAGCACCGGATCGATGCCCGGGATCAGCTGCTCGGCCACCGTGGCGAAGCGCTGGGCGACCTCGTCCTCGCTGTCGCCGGGCTTAAGGAAGGCATCCACGAAGGCCGCGGCGGTGGCGGCGGCCAGCCGCGCCATGCCCTCGCCGAGCACGCGGGTGATCTCGGCGATCGCCGTCTCGCCCAGCCCGACGTCGAGGAACATCTTGGTCGACTGCGCTGCCTTGATCTCCTCCTCGCCGAACACCCGGTCTCCCGGTTCGGCCTCGGGCAACCCGAGCAGCCGCCGGATCCGGAGCAGCTGGCCGGCGCTGAGACCGGTCCGCTTGTCGAGCTCCTGGGCCGAGTAGCGGCCGCCCAGCACACGGTCGACCAGCAGCAGCGGAAGCCGATCCTCGCGCACCGCCTCCTGCAGCTCCTTAAGCGTGTACTTCTCCTCGACGAGCCTCTCCAGGAGACGCTCGCGGGCCGCACGATCCTCGCCCTCCAGCCCGTCGAGCAAACCGGCCTTCGCGAAATCCACGGCGGGATGGTTGCGCAAAGCGGCCGGCTCCGTTGTACGCCCGGGCGATCGGCTAGGATCGAGCGTCCTCGCGGGTGTCATCTCGCCCGGCGCGCCGTCGGTGCCGCTGGTGGCCCGCTTACTGACCTGGTCCGACCCCCCGCCTTCACATGCTTTCGATCCTGATGCCCGTCTACAACGAGCGTGAGCGCGTCGAGCGAGCGATCGCTGAGGTGCTGGACACCCAGCTGCCCACCGAGTTCGAGCTGATCGTGGTCGATGACGGCTCCACGGACGGGACGCGCGAGATCCTGCGCGGTCTATCGGAGACCCAGCCGGACGGCCGGGTGCGGCTGTTCGAGCACCCCGAGAACCGGGGCAAGGGCGCCGCGATTCAGACCGCGCTGGCGGAGGCCCGGGGCGAGTACGCCGCGATCTTCGACGCCGACCTCGAGTACGACCCGAGCGACCTCGGGCTGCTCATGCCGCCACTGCTCGACGGCCGCACCAACGCGAGCTTCGGCGTGCGAGCATTCGACGGGTACACGAGCCACTCGTTCCTGTTCGTGCTCGGGAACAAGGGTGTGACGTTCGCGTGCAACATCCTGTTCAACGTGTACCTGCACGACATCATGACCTGCCACAAGATGATCCGAACCGACGTGTTCCGCAGCCTGGCGCTGCGCTCGCCCGGGTTCGCGATCGAGCCCGAGATCACCGCTCGGCTCGTGCAGCACGGCGAGCGGATCTTCGAGGTGCCCGTGCACTACCGGGCGCGGTCGACCGACGAGGGCAAGAAGCTGACCGCGCTCGATGGCTTCCGGGTGGTGGGCACGCTCCTGCGCTGCCGCTTCTCGGATCCGTCCCGGCGGTGAGTTGAGCGCCACCCAGACACCCGCTCCATCTGCGGTGCCGGCGGGGGCGCCGAGGCGGTCCGGGTCGGTCGACTGGACAGCCTGGGGAACGCGCTATCCGTTCACGACGGCGACCGTTGCCTGCGTGCTGCTGGCGGCGCTGTCGGCCGCCGTGCTGCCGACCGTGCCCAGCTATGACCCGTGGGCGTGGATCAGCTGGGGTCGCGAGGTCGTCGACCCGCATCTGAGCTTTGCCATCAGCGGCGGCCCGTCGTGGAAGCCGCTGCCGTGGTTCTTCACGATCGTCTACGCGCTGTTCGGGAGCGCGGCCGCACCGACGCTGTGGGTGATCACCGCGCGCGCCGGGGGCCTGCTCGGGCTGATCGCGGCGTACCGGCTCGCGGCCCGGCTGATCGGCGAGCCGCGGTGGGCGGCGGTCACCGCCGGGGTGCTGGCCGCGGTCGGCATCGTGGTGACGCAGGAATGGTTCTACGAGATGTTCCGAGGAACCTCGGAGCCGATGCTGATCGCCTGCGCGCTGTGGGCGGTCGACAAGCACCTGGACCGCCGCTACGGATGGGCGTTCGTGCTCGGGGCGTGCCTGGGGCTGATGCGTCCCGAGGCGTGGCCGCTGTTGTTCATCTACGGCGTCTGGCTGTGGTTCCGCCACCCGCGCTTGCGGGTGCTGGTCGTGCTGGGCCTGATCGCGCAGCCGTTCTTCTGGTTCGTCCCGCCCTGGATCGGGTCGGGACAGCCGTTCCTGGCCGCGGTTCACGCGTCGGAGTACAACGGCCAGCTCGGCTCGAATCCGTTCTTCACCGTGCTCGGTCGCGGGCTCGACGTGCAGACGATCCCGGTGCTGGTGCTCGGCGTGGTGGCGGTGGCGCTCGCCTGGCTGCGCCGGCCGCGCGAGTGGCTGACCGTCGCCCTGGGCGGCGGGGCGCTGGTGTGGTGGGTGGTCGTGGTCGGAATGACGCTCGACGGCTATCCGGGGCTCGAGCGCTTCTACCTGCCGGCCGCCGGCGTGACCTGCGTCTTGGCCGGCGTCGGGATCGTGCGCCTGGCCGAGCTCGCCTCGCGTGGGCGCGTGGCGATTGCGGCCGGGGTGGTCGCGATCCTCGTTGCGCTGACCATCCCGTTCACCGGTGGGCGGATCAACCAGGCCAGCTACCAGGACAAGGTCGCGGGTCAGGCCGTGACGCACCTCGATCAGCTGAAGGCCGCGGTCGCGGCCGTGGGCGGCCACGACGGCGTCTACCCATGCCACTCGAGCTTCGCCGCGGTCAACCACGGCGTGCAGACCGCGCTGGCCTGGCAGCTCCACGTGGTGCTGGGGGGCGTGGGCACCTCGATGCGCCACCAGGGCGTGATGTTCGTCGGGCCGCACGACACGATCGACGGGATCGCCGCGCCGATCGACCCGCACCTCACGCAGCGCCAGCTGCTCGCGACGGTGGGACCCTGGAAGGTCTACCGGATGACCAAGCCGGGCGACGTCCAGACCTGCGTGGGCCGCTAGTCCTTAGTTGCTACTGGGCCTCGCTTCGCTCGGCGTCCCTGGGGCCAGGCGACCCCGTCCGGACAGGGATCGCTTCCCCCGATGGCCCGTCGGCCCCGCGGATAACGCGTCACGAGAGTCCCTCGGCGACCGCCGTGACGCCTTAGCCGTCCCCCACGCGGGTAATCCGTCACGCTTCGCACGGACCGCGTAGCGTGACGGGTTATCCGGGTCGAGCCGTGGTGCTCCCGCGCGGTACGGTGACACGAGATGGCCGCTGCTGACCCGCCTCCGCCGCCGGACCGTACCCCTGGTCCGCGCCCGCTCGAGTCGATCCGCTGCTCGTTCTGCGGAAGGCGGGGCACCGAAGTGGGCAAGATCATCGCCGGGCCCACGCCGGCGGTGGCGATCTGCAACGAGTGCGTCGAGCTCTGCGGTGAAATCATCGCCGAGGAGCGCGCCGGCGACCATCCGCCCGACTCCGCCGCGTAGGGACGCGGCCGGCGCCCGGCCGGGGGAGGCGTCCGGGCCGCTACGCAGAATGGTGTCGCATGATTGTCCTCGGCATCGACCCCGGCACCGCGAGCACCGGCTACGGCGTGATCGAGGGCGCCGGGTCGCGCATGCGCGTGCTGGCCGCCGGCGTGATCGAGACCCGCGCCGGCACTCCGATCGAGCGCCGGTTGGCCGAGATCCATGACCACGTCGGTGACCTGCTCGATCACCACCGTCCGGCCGCGCTGGCCATCGAGGAGCTGTACTTCGGCGCCAACGTGCGCACGGCGTTCGCGGTGGGGCAGGCGCGTGGGGTGGTGCTGCTGGCCGCCGGACAGCGCGGATTGCCTTCGCGCTCCTACACACCCCAGCAGGTCAAGGACGCGGTGTGCGGCCACGGGCGCGCCGGCAAGGACCAGGTGGGGCGGATGGTGGCGCGGCTCCTGGGCCTTTCGGCCGTCCCCTCGCCTGACCACGCAGCCGATGCGCTGGCCGTGGCCATCTGCGATCTGAACCGCGCGCCGCTGGCGCAGGCCGTGGCGGGGGCGTTCGGGTGATCGCGCTCGTCAGCGGGACGGTCGCGGTCCGCCGCGGCGATCACGTCGTCATCGACTGCGGCGGCGTCGGCTACCGCCTGTCCGTGTCGGCCGAGACACTGCGCCATGTCCCGGCGGTCGGCAACCACATCCTGCTGCACAGCCACCTGGTCGTCCGCGACGACGCTCTCCAGCTGTACGGCTTCGCCACCGAGGAGGAGCGCGAGCTGTTCCTGATGTTGATCTCGGTGCAGTCGGTCGGCCCCAAGGTGGCGCTGGCCGTGCTGTCCGGCGGACCCCCGCGCGAGCTGCTCAAGGCCGTTGCCGCCGGTGACACCGGCCGGCTGCAGGCCGCCCCCGGCGTCGGCAAGCGGACAGCCGAGCGGATCATCGTCGAGCTCCGCGAGAAGGTGGGCGCCACCATCCCCGTCCCGGCGGCCGTGATGGCGGGCGCCGGCGCCGAGAGCGACGATCCGCGCCGCGTGGCGCGGGACGGGCTGATCGGGCTCGGCTACACGCCGCTCGAGGTGGACGAGCTGCTCGACGGCGCCGAGGGCGAGCGCCCCGAGGATCTGATCGCCCACGCCCTGAGGATGGCCCGGCGATGAACGCGTCTCATCGGGGAACCCGATGAGCCCCGTGCGCGAGATCCGCGACGACCGTTCCGGCGATTGGGTCGACGGGCCCGCTCGGCTGCACGATCCCGCGGCACTGCCCGAGGACGACTTCGACCGCTCCCTCCGTCCCCGCCGGCTCGAGGACTTCGTCGGGCAGGGCGCGATCAAGGATCAGCTTCAGGTCGCGATCGCCGCCGCCGCCAGCCGCGGCGAGGCGCTCGACCACGTTCTGCTGGCCGGACCGCCCGGACTCGGCAAGACCTCGCTGGCGCAGATCGTCGCCGCCGAGCTCGGCGTCCCGTTCGTGCAGACGGCCGGTCCGGCGCTCGAGCGCAAGGGCGATGTGGCCGCGTTCCTGACCGCGCTCGAGCCGCGTGCCGTGTTCTTCGTGGACGAGATCCACCGCCTGCCCCGAGCGCTCGAGGAGACCTTTTATCCCGCCATGGAGGACGGCACGCTGCCGATCACGGTGGGCCAGGGCGCCGGCGCGAGGGTCGTGACCCTGCCGCTGCCGCCGTTCACGCTGATCGGGGCGACCACCCGGGCCGGCCTGATCACGACGCCGCTGCGTGATCGCTTCGGGATCCAGCAGCGCCTGGAGCACTACGGAGTCGATGACCTGGCCACGATCGTGCGCCGTTCGGCAGGGCTGCTCGAGGTGGCCATCGAGGAGGCCGGCGCCCGTGCCATCGCCGAGCGCAGCCGCGGCACGCCCCGGGTGGCCAACCGCCTGCTCAAGCGCGTACGCGACTACGCGGAGGTGCGCGGCACCGGCGTGATCACCGGCGAGGCCGCGATGCGGGCCCTCGACCTGCTCCAGGTCGACCACGCAGGCCTCGATCGCCTGGATCGCGAGATCCTGCGGGCGATCTGCGAGAAGTTCGGCGGCGGGCCGGTCGGCCTCTCCACGTTGGCGGTGGCGGTCGGCGAGGAGCAGGACACGATCGAGGACGTCTACGAGCCGTATCTGCTCCAGAGCGGGCTGATCGAGCGCACGCCGCGCGGCCGCGCGGCCACCCGGCACGCGTTCGAGCACCTCGGATTGGAGCCGCCCGGGCCTCTGTCGCTCCTTTAAGCGCTCCCTTAAGCGTTAGTGAAGAGCGCAGGGATCGAGCGGGGGCGTACGGCTATCCTCAGGGCGCCGACCCCAGCCACATGCGCTACGTCATCGACGGGCCCGTGGCCGCCGGAGACGGCGCCAGGGCAGAACATGAGCCACGAGCACTACTTCATCTGTCCGCACTGCGGAAACCGGTCGATGGGCATCGACCGCAACGCCGGCTTCCGGCGGGAGGCCCGCGGTTGCGAGAAGTGCGGCTTCGCCTACCTCTACGAGCTGCTCGACGACTACTACCCGGCGCCTAACGCCGCGTTTTTCGCGTGCGACTCGGGCGGCCGGATCGTCGACTGCGGGAAGGGCTCCTTCGAGCTCACCGGGCTGAAGACCGAGCAGGTCATTGGCCGCCCCGTGGCCGAGGTGCTCGGGCTGCGCTTCGACGACGGCACGGATCACGTGCACACCGCGCTCGAGTGGGAGGTCCGGGTCAAGAGCAAGCCGGTGGAGGTCAACGCCGAGCGCGATCTCCCCGCCCGGGCCGTGGCGGACATATTCCCGGCCTACGACGACGAGGAGGGCGGGGTCCTGGTCGTGCTCACGCCCACGAATCACCGGTGAGAGCCGATCCCCACGACCGCCACACCCCCGACCGCTACCTCTAGCATCCAGAAACAGCGATGACCGATCGTCAGCGCAACGGCTTCATCCTGCTTCTCGTCCTGGGGCTGGTTCTCGGCTCGCTGGTCGTGATCGTCGGGATCCCCGGCGCCGTCAAATCCAAGAAGACGGTCCTCGGCCTGGACCTCAAGGGCGGCGTGCAACTGGTCTACCAGGGCGAGCCAAGCCCCCAGACGCCAAAGGTGACCCCCGACGCGCTCCAGCGCGCGGTCGACATCATGCGCAGCCGCGTGGACCAGCTGGGCGTCGCCGAGCCGGAGATCTCCACCTACGGCGGCAACCAGATCTCGGTCGGTCTCCCCGACGTGAGCGATACCGCCCGGGCCGAACGGGAGGTCGGAACGACCGCCCAGCTCGCCTTCTATGACTGGGAGGCCAACGTCCTGACCCCAAGCGGCAAGACGGTGGCCAGCCAGCTCCAGGCCCAGGACTCGACCGCGGTCTCGATCAGCCAGGGGTCCGGGAACCTCTCACCGGGGCAGCCAGGGGCGGGGAGCATGGGCCTCTATCAGGCCGTGCAGCTGGCCTCCAAGCAGAAAGCCTGGTCGAGTAGATCCAACCTGCGCCTCGGGTCGCAGTACTGGCTGTTCGGGGCGCCGGGCAGCGCGGTGTGCGCGACCGCGGCGCGTGATCAGGGCACGGTGCCGGAAACCGACGAGCACTGCCTGCTCGCCGGCCAAGAGCAAAGCGTCGAGAGCCTCAAATCCGACCTGCCGAACGGAGTGAGCTACTCAGAGGGGCAGCTCCTGACCGTTCCGCAGGGGTGGATCGTGCTCCAGGCGATACCGGCGAACTTCTCCAAGCCGCCGGCGATCTCGGCCCCCAGCTCCCAGTTCTACGTGCTCAAGGACAACGTCGCGCTGCGCGGCTCGGACATCACCAACCCGCAGCAGAGCAGCGACCCGAACACAAGCGAGCCGGACGTCACCTTCGGATTCACATCGAAGGGCAAGAACGCCTTCCAGGACGTCACCGCGGCGATCGCCCGGCGGGGAAGCCTGGTCAGCGGGCTGGGCCAGTCGCTCAACCAGCACTTCGCGGTGGCGCTGGACAACCAGCTGATCACCGTCCCCTACATCGATTACAAGCAGTACCCGGACGGCATCAACGGCGACAACGGTGCCGACATCAGCGGCAGCTTCACGATCTCCTCAGCGACGGACCTGGCCAACGAGCTGCGCCTCGGCGCCCTGCCGATCAACCTCAAGCTGATCTCCGAGTCGCAGGTCTCGGCCACGCTCGGTAAGCAGGCGCTGCACTCGGGTCTGATCGCCGGCCTGGTCGGTCTGGCGGTCGTGGCGCTCTTCCTGCTCGCCTACTACCGCGTGCTCGGCATGATCGCGGTGGCCGGGCTCGCCGTGTACGGCCTGTACTTCTACGCGCTCATCAAGCTGATCCCGATCACGCTGACGCTGCCGGGCATCGCCGGCCTGATCCTGACCATCGGCGTGGCGGCCGACGCCAACGTGGTGATCTTCGAGCGCGTCAAGGAGGAGATCCGCGGCGGACGCTCGATCCGGCAGGGCATCATCACGGGCTACCGGAAGGGCATCACCGCGATCATCGACGCGAACGTGGTGACGATCATGACCGCGTTCATCCTGTTCGTGCTCGCCACCTCGGACGTACAGGGCTTCGCCTTCACGCTGGGCATCGGCACGTTCGTCTCGTTGTTCACGGCGGTGATGGCCACCCAGGCGATCCTGACCACGATGGGCAGTTCGCGGCTGATCGCCAGCCCGTCGGCCCTCGGCGCCGGGGGAGACAAGCGCACGTGGCGCTTCGACTTCATGGGCGCCTCGCGCTACTTCTTCTCGATGTCGGGCGTGATCCTGCTGGTCGGTGCCCTGGCCATCGGCGGCCGGGGCCTGAACCTGGGCATCGACTTCACTTCGGGAACGCGCGTCAGCGTCGGCCTCGAGCACGCGGCCAGCCAGCAGCAGGTGTCCTCGGCGATCAGCTCGCTGGGCATCTCCAGCCCCGAGGTCCAGAAGATCACCGGGGACAAGTCACTCGGCCCCAACGCGTACCAGATCTCGTTCAAGAAACTCCCGAGCGGTGGGCGGGCAGAGATCCAGAACGTGCTGCAGAACAAGTTCGGCATCTTCGACAGCGAGAAGGCGTTCAACTACACGTCGGTCGGCCCGACGTTCGGCAGCTCGGTGGCCAAGAGTGCGGTGATCGCCATCATCGCGTCGCTGCTGGTGATCTCCGCCTATGTGGCGTTGCGCTTCGAGTGGAAGTTCGCGATCCCGGTGCTGATCGCCCTCGCGCACGACCTGCTGATCACCAGCGGCGTGTACGCGCTCACCGGCCGGCAGGTCACGACAGCCACTGTGGCCGCGCTGCTGACCATCCTCGGCTACTCGATGTACGACACGATCATCGTGTTCGACCGAGTGCGAGAAAACATCCCGCGAATGCCTCGCGCTGCGTTCTCGCAGATCGTCAACCGTTCCATGTCCGAGGTGCTGACCCGGTCGATCGCCACGACTGCCTGCACGCTGATGCCGATCGTCGCGCTGCTGTTGTTCGGCGGCACCGCCGGCTCGGCCGAGCTGACCGACTTCGCCTTCGCCCTGCTGATCGGCGTGGCCTCGGGTGCCTACTCGTCGATCTTCATCGCCTCGCCGGTGCTCACCCACTGGAAGGAGCGCGAGGCGCAGTATCGCCACCGCCGCGACCGGATCGAGTCCGAACTCGGTTATGTCCCGGCTTACGCGACCTCCGGCGCGGACGTCGAGCCGACCGGCAAGCGCCGCCGGCGCACCGGCCGGCTGAGCACCCCGGATGCCGACGCCGTCTCGGCCGCCGAGTTCGAGCAGATGAAGCGTGACATCGCCGAAGAGGAGCAGGAGCCGACCCGGCGCACCTCGACGCTGACCAAGCGTCTGGCCCACACGCGCTCGGACGCGCCCGCGCCCGGGACGCAGAAGTCGCGGGCCAAGCCGGCCCGGGGACGGCGGAGCCAGACGGCTCCCGACGCCGCCCCGCAGCCCCGGGAGGAGACCGACGGCGCCGGAAACGGTGCGCCACGCGCCGGCGGCGCACCACAGCCGGAAACCGCGCCCCGCCCGGGCAGCACCCCGCGCCCGGACGGAGAGGCCCAGCGCCCGGACGAGGTCAAGCCGGCGCCCGACATCCCCGAGAACGAGGGCGTCGCGCCGACGCAGAAGCGGCCGTCCAAGCCGCGCTCGCGCAACCGCCGACACGGGAGGCGTCGCTGATGGGAATGCTCGCCTGGGTCATGATGGGCCTCGCCCTGTGGCACTTCACGATCTGGCTGCCCGACCGGTTCTGGGGCGGCATCGTGGGCGCGCTGCTCGGCGCGCTGATCGGCTCGGCGATCTTCGGCTGGCTGATCAACGGCTTCGATGTCCCCGGGCGGCACGCCACGCATCTCGGCACCGCGCTCGAGGCGATCCCGGGCACCCTGATCGGGCTGGCCATCATCTGGTTCGAGGGCGTGCGGCGCGAACGTGCCGCTGAGTCGGCCGAGCCCGGCATCGCCTGACCCGGAGACCCAGCCGGAAACCAGGCGGTTCCGTCGGGAGCGGCCCATACGCTGCCGGCCATGCCCGAGGCAGCGCTCCTTCACAGCTCAGACCCGCCCCAGCTCGTTCCGTCCGGCGCCCAGCCCGAGGTCGCGCTGCGTGCCGTCCCCGACCCGCCCGCGCCGACCCCGCGTCTGGAGGTTCCCGCCTACGACCTGGGCGCGGCGCTCGTCCTGCGCAGGCAGCTCGGGATCAGCCATGTCCTCGCTCAGATCCTGGTCCGCCGCGGCCTCGGCGACCCGGACGCGGCCCGCGCATTCCTCGATCCGCAGGAGGCATACGATCCGAGCGCGTTCGCCGGGATCGACCGTGCGGTCGACCTGATCGAGCGGCACGTCGCAAACGGCAGCCGCATCGTCGTCCACGGCGACTACGACGTCGACGGGGTGTGCGCCACCGCGATCATGGTCCGCGCGCTGCGGGCACGCGGGGCCGACGTGGGCTGGTACCTGCCCGACCGCCTCAAGGACGGCTACGGGCTCTCGCTGGCCACGGTGCAGCGGCTGGCCGATCGCGGAACGGGCCTGCTCCTCACCGTCGACTGCGCAATCACCGCCGTCGAGGAGATCGCCGCCGCCCGCCAGGCCGGGCTCGACGTCGTGGTCACCGATCACCACTCACCGCGCGCGGACGGGCGTCTCCCACAAGCCGAGATCCTCCACCCCGGCATCTGCGGCTATCCCTGCCCTGAGCTGTGCGGTACCGCCGTCGCCTACAAGGTGGCGCTGGCGCTACAGGCGCCGGGCCTCGAGGATGACCTCGAGCTGGTGGCGCTCGCCACCGTGGCCGACCTGATGCCGCTCGTGGGGGAGAACCGCCGGCTGGTGCGGGAGGGGCTACGCGCACTCTCGCGCACCGCACGGCCTGGTCTGCGCGCGCTGATGGCGGCCGCCGAGGTGGACCCCAGCGCGCTCAGCACGCACGCGCTGGCGTTTCGCCTGGCGCCCCGGATCAACGCCGCCGGCCGGTTGCGGCGCGCCGACGCCGGGCTCGAGCTGCTGCTGACCGATGACGCGGGGCGCGCCTCGCAGATCGCCTCCGAGCTCGAGCGCGTAAACGCGGAGCGGCGCGCGGTGGAGCAGCGCATCGTGTGGGAGGCCGAGGCCCAGGTGGCCGAGCAGGGCGAGCGCTATTCCTACGTCCTGGCCGGCGAGGGGTGGCATCCAGGGGTGGTCGGGATCGTCGCCTCGCGCGTGGTCGAGCGACACCACCGCCCGGCCGTCGTGGTCGGGCTCGATGGAGAAGCCGGCTCGGGCTCGGCCCGCAGCATCCCCGGGTTCGACCTGCTGGCCGCGCTGCACGCCGGGGCCGAGCATCTGGAGCGCTACGGCGGGCATCGGGCCGCGGCCGGGATGGCCATCCGTCGCGAGAACCTGGCCGCATTCCGCGCGGCGCTCGAACATCACGCCGAGGAGGTGCTCACGCCTGAGCTGCTCGTACCGCGCGAGCGCGTGGATGCGATCGCCTCCGGCCGCGAGCTCGGGCTGGATCTGGCCGAGGAGCTCGAGCGCCTGGAGCCCTGCGGGATGGGCAACCCGAAGCCTCGCCTGCTCGTCCCCGGCGCCCGGCTGCGCGATCTGCGCCCGATGGGCGAGGGTCGCCACCTGCGCTTCTCGGTCGGCTCGGGCGGGATCAGTGCCCGTGCCGTGGCCTTCGGTTGCGGAGGGCGGCTCGGGGTCGATGCCGAGGAACCGGTCGACGCGACCTTCCGGCTGGAGCGCAACTTCTGGAACGGCGCGGTCGAACCGCGCCTGGTCCTCGGGC
Source organism: uncultured Solirubrobacterales bacterium (assembly GCA_963764545.1). GTDB lineage: Bacteria > Actinomycetota > Thermoleophilia > Solirubrobacterales > Solirubrobacteraceae > Palsa-465. The sequence continues at coordinate 30,426 of CAVXSX010000005.1, forward strand.
ATGCGCGGCCGTGCTCGCCGGAGCCGATCGCCATGCTCGGCGAGCCCGAGGACTATCTGGCTGGGGTGTGGACCGAGCTTGACCGTGACGCGGGGGAGCCCGTGCCGGTGGTGGCCAGGACGCGGACCGTGATCGACCAGCGCGGGCACAGCCCGCTGGCCGTGCTGCACGATGCGCGGGCGGCCGGGGGCGAAGTGCTGGTCGTGTGCGCCGACGCGCCGCGCAGGCTGGCCGGACTGAGCTCGCGCACCGGCGGATTCGCTCTGATCAGCTACCACGGCCTCGGACGCGACCCGTCGATCGCGGCGGGCTTTGCGCAGCTTGTGGCGCTCGATCCTCCCTCGGTACCGGCGGCGGCCGCGCTGCTCGACGCCGGGCGTGGTTTCACCCGCTTGGCGTGGGGCGAGGCTGAGCTACGCTTTGCACAACAGATGCACGAGCTGGAGTACGGTCTGCGTGCTTCGCTCGCGGCCTTCTACCGGAGCCTGAGGCTGCGGGGGAGGGCGATCGGCGAGGAGCTCGAGCACCTGCTTCGCGGAGACGGTCCGCATGGTCGCCCGCCCCGTATGGCGGCTCGGCTGATCAAGGTCCTCGCGGAGCTGGAGCTCGTCAGCCTTGACCGGGATCTGCCGGCCCTGGCAACGGCGAGCGCAGCGCAGACGGCGCTCGAGCGCTCTCCGGCGTACAGGGTCTACGCCGAGCGGTACGAGGACGGACGACGATTCCTGAACAGCGCAAATCAACTCCTAGGAGGCTGAGCCGGGCCCGGCAGAAGGATGGCGCGGAAGCCTCGGCGCACGAGGACGGGTCCGGACCCGCGGTGTTCGCGTCCCGTCCACCGGTCGACCGGGTGGCTCGGACGGGGGCCCACGGAGAGGCCGTCGAGCGCTTGGAGCTGACCGACACGGAGACGCGGCTGCTCGGTGATCTGTTCGCGATCGTCGAGGAGCACGCGCACGAGTCGGCCGCCGCGATCGACCGCGAGCGGGTCGAGGAGGCGTTCGTGTACGCCTGCGTGCACCACGCCGATCAGCGCCGGCGCTCCGGCGAGGACTTCATCGTGCATCCGGTCGGCGTGGCCAAGATCTGCGCCGGCATGCGTCTCGACACCGAGACGCTGTGCGCGGCGCTGCTGCACGACACCGTCGAGGACACCTCGGCCTCTCTCGAGGAGGTCCGCGAGGCGTTCGGTGAAGAGGTCGCCGGCCTGGTCGACGGCGTGACCAAGCTGACCGGTCTGACCTTCCAGTCGCGCGACGAGGCGCAGGCGGAGAACTACCGCAAGATGATGGTGGCGATGGCCACGGACATCCGGGTGATCCTGATCAAGCTGGCCGACCGGCTGCACAACATGCGCACGATCGCGGCCCTGCCCAAGCAGAAGCAGATCGAGAAGGCGCGGGAGACGCTCGACATCTACGCGCCGATCGCCCATCGCCTCGGTATCCACGCCATCAAGTGGGAGCTCGAGGATCTCGCCTTCCAGACCCTGCACCCGCGCAAGTACAACGAGATCAAGGGTCTGGTCGCCCAGCAGCGGGCCGAGCGCGAGCGCTACGTCAACCAGGCTGCGGGCTATCTGAACAAAGAGCTCGACGAGCTCGGCATCCACGCCGAGATCTCCGGACGCGCCAAGCACTTCTACTCGATCTACGCCAAGATGACCAAGAAGGGGCGCGAGTTCAACGAGATCTACGACCTCACCGCGATGCGGGTGATCGTCGGCTCGGTCAAGGACTGCTACGGCGCGGTCGGCGTCATCCATTCCCTGTGGAAGCCGCTTCCCGGCCGCTTCAAGGACTTCGTGGCGATGCCCAAGTTCAACATGTACTCCTCGCTGCACACGACGGTGATCGGGCCGGAGGGGCGGCCGCTCGAGATCCAGATCCGCACCCGGGAGATGCACGATCTAGCCGAGTTCGGGATCGCCGCGCACTGGATGTACAAGGAGGGCGACGCGCGCGATGGCGGTGAAAACGGTCCCGCCCACCCGCACAGCTCGGACGGCAACAAGCTCAAGTGGCTGCGCTCGCTGCTCGACTGGCAGCAGGAGGAGGCCGATCCGCGCGAGTTCATGGAGACCCTCAAGGTCGACCTGTTCGAGGACGAGGTCTTCGTGTTCACCCCCAAGGGCGAGGTGAAGTCGCTGGCCGCGGGCGCCACGCCGCTCGACTTCGCCTACGAGATCCACACCGACGTGGGCCACCGCTGCGTCGGCGCCAAGGTCAACGGCAAGATCGTCCCGCTCTCCTACCAGCTGCGCTCGGGCGACATCGTCGAGGTCCTGACCTCGAAGCGCGAGCGCGGGCCCTCGCGCGACTGGCTGGCGCTGGTCAAGACCACGCGGGCGCGCAACAAGATCAAGGCGTGGTTCAAGGCCGAGTCGCGCAAGGACTCCGAGCACACCGGGCGCGAGCTGCTCCAGGAGCACCTGCGCAAGCAGGGCCTGCCGGCCCAGAAGATCGTCGGCTCGCCGCTGCTGGCCGACGTGATCCGGGAGATGGGCTTCCGCAAGGCGGACGACTTCTACATCGCGCTGGGCGGCGCCAAGATCTCGGCCAAGGTCGTCGTCAACAAGATCATGCAGCGCCTCAAGCAGGGCGAGACCGCGGAGTCCGAGCCGACCGCGGCCGACGACCTGCTCAAGACGCGCCGCCGGCGCTCGCGGGCCACCACGTCTTCGTCGCGCTTCGGGATCTCGGTCGAGGGCATCGACGAGGTGATGCTGCGGATGGCCAAGTGCTGCCGGCCGGTGCCGGGCGATCCGATCGTCGGCTACATCTCGCTGGGCCGGGGCATCACGATCCACCGCGAGGACTGCCCGAACGTAGCCGTCCTGCGCAAGGACCCGGACCGCTTCACCCCGGTGTCCTGGGACGGCGATCCCGAGACGTCCTTCCGGGTCGAGATCGAGGTCGACGGCTGGGACCGCCACCGCCTGCTCGAGGACATGTCGCGGACGTTCGCCGAGGCCGGCATCAACATCCTCGAGGCCCGCTGCATCGTCAACCATCCGATGGTTAAGAACCGGTTCGTGGTCGAGGTGGGGGACACGCGCTCGCTCGATCAGGCGATCACCCGCCTGCGCAACATCGACGCCGTGTTCGACGCCTACCGGGTCACGCCCGCCGCGGCGTAGGCCCAGCGCAACGACCATGGGTGTCATCCACCGCCGCAGTCGGGACGGCGGATGGACCGGCATCGAGCCGCGCGCCTACGACGACCCGTCGTTGGCCGGCGTGCTGGGGCACGAGCTGATCGGCGAGCCCGAGGGCGCACACCAGTACCGGATGCGCTACTTCGAGGTACCGCCCGGCGGACGCACGGCGCGCGAGCGCCATCCCCACGACCATGGCGTGATGATCGTGGCCGGGCGCGCCCGGGTGACGCTCGGCGAGGCCACACACGAGGTGGGGAAGGGGGACGTGGTCTACGTCGCGGGCGACGAGCTGCATTGCTTCGAGGCGCTCGGGGACGAGCCGCTCGGGTTCATGTGCGTGGTCGGACCGCGCTCACCGACCCAGTGAGTCCGGGCCGGGTCGATCGCGCGCCGCTGGCCGCCGCGCCGATGCTGGTGGGCGCGAGGGCGTGGTGCGTCGCGGCCGTACCGAGCGCGGCGCGGGCTCGCTCGCCGGTGGTTGGGGCGTCGCAGGCGCCGGCTCGACCGCATGCGGCGGGTCGACCCGCACCCTCCGCACGCGCACGCCCTGTCCGCCCAGCGCGGAGATCACGATCGCCTCGCCGGTAGCGAGCGATTGGATCTCGTTCGGGTGCACGATGAAGCGCTCGACCTCGCGGCGGGTTCCCCGCCCGGTGTCGTATCCCCCGAGCAGCCCCGCGGCGGTCTGACGCGTCTGCTCCCAGACGCGCTCGGTGCCCACCATCAGCGCGATCGTCCGGGCCGAGTTCGGCACCTCCTGGCGATGGATGATCTTCAGCGCGGTCACGCCGACAACCTGGTCGCGCAGTCCGGACGCCGCCCGATCGAGATCAGCCAGCTCCTGGGTGGCGACCAGCACGGACAGGCCCGACTCGCGCCCGCGCGAGAGGAGCGCGATCACGTGGTCGGCGCCCAAAGCCGAGAACTCGTCGATTGCGATCGTCGCCACGGGACCTCGCCCGCCTGGCGATGCGTCGTCCAGCCGATCGCCGGATGCGCTGACCAGATCCTGCACGACCAGCGTCCCGAGCTGCGCGGCGAGCCGGCCGTAGCGAGCCGAGCCCAGGCTGAACAGCACCACCTCGGGCCCCCGGAGTGACTCGCGCAGATCGATGCTCGCGCCACCCCCCGGCACGAGATAGGGCGCCGTGTGGGACTCCGTGAGCACCGCGAGCCGGGTCTGCAGCCCTCGGACGGCGCTCAGCTGATCGGGCGTGAGCCCGGCCAGGTAGTCGCGCACGCGGTCGCGCAGCTCCGGGTCGAGGCCGCGCAGGATGCTCGGCAACCGTCCGGGGTCCATCAGCTCGACGACCTCGCTGAGCACCGGTGCCCGCCCGGGGCGCGCCGCCGCGAGAACCTGCAGAACGGTCTGGACGTAGCGCTCGGCGGCCCGCTGGTAGTGCGGCTCGGTAAAGCGCTCGGTGGCCATCAGCTTGTCCTTGAGCTCGGTGGCGTTGCCGTGCTGGAGCGGGTTCCAGTGGGCCGGGCCGTCGATGCTCCACACCGAGAACGGCCGCCCAGCCGCGCGAGCCGCCTCACCGAGAACCCGGGCGAAGGCCGGCGAGCCCTTCATGTCGACGGCCACCACCGGCTGGCCGCGAGCGATCCGCTCGGTGAGGATCCGGAGCAGCGTGGTCGACTTCCCCGCGCCGCTCGCGCCCAGGATCAGCCCGTGCGCCGAGAGCTCGTCGTCGGTGAGCCCCACCGCCCGGCCGCGCTGATCGGTCCCGAGCGCCACCGCGGACGAACCACCCACCGAGGAAGCGCTCCGGTGGAGCGCCGCGAATCCGCGCACCCGCCACGCGATCGACGCCACGCCCGCCACGAGTGCCACGACCGCACCCCAGCTCCCGGGCGCGAGCATCAGCGCGACGAAGCCCGCGACCAGCCAGTAGCGATCCCAGGACCGTCCGCTCACCTGGAGGTTCCCGATCCGCGTCCCGGCCGCCCCGACGCCGGCCGCCCCGGCGCCGGCCGCCCCGGCGCCGGCCGCTCCGCAAGCCGCCCGGCCGCGGCCGCCGGGCTCGACACCGTCGAGCGCACACGCTGGACGTGAACCAGCGAGGAGATGCCCAGCCGGCGTGCCGCGCTGTGCAAAGAGCGGGCCACCGAGGCCGTCTGCACCAGGTAGACGACGCCGTCGATCCGCGGATCGGCGGCGTAGCCGGAGAGGATCCGCTCGAGTCGCGCCCGGCCCTTGGACGAGAGCTCGAGCTCGAGCGCCACCCGTCGGCCATCGGCCGTGCGCAGCAGGAGGTCGGGATAGTGCAGGCGCTCGCGGCCGCGAGGCCCCACCCCGCCCAGCTTGACCGCGAGCGGCTCGGAGCCAGGCTCGCGCGCGCCGTCGTGTGATCGCATGCGCCGCTCGCCCACGATCTCGCGCAGCGGCCCGAACGTCCCCTTCCGAGCGGCGACCCACAGCCAGGCCACGCCGGCGTCGTGCTCGTAGGAGCGAACGTCGATGCGTGGCGTGGGGAGGGCGCTTCCGATCACGGCCAGTCCGTGGCGAGTGATCAGATGCATCGCGGGCTGGTTGCGAAACAGCGGCTCGCTGCGCACGTAGCCCGCCCCGACCAGTCTGGTCAGGCGCGCCCTGGCTGCCTCGGCACTCGCCCCGAGCAGCGAGGCGGCGTGCTCGGGCAGCACCATCCGGTGCTCGGCCAGGAACCACAGCAACTCGAGGTCCTGTTCGCCGAGCCGGACCGGGCGCGGCCTGCGAGCGATCGGCTTGGGAGGGCGCTCCACGCCCTACAGAGCCTCGAGCGCCCCCGATTCCTCCCCCCCAGCTGAGGGTCCGAACACCCTAAGAAATCGTCACAGCCCGGGGTGCGGGAGCGAGCTCGTGTTCACGACCTCGAAGTCGCGCCCGGTCAGGCGGTCAAGCAGGTGCAGCGCGTCGTTGTTCCAGTGCGAATTGGGAGCACCCGAGATGAACCACGGGGCGCCGTTGTCGGCCAGGATCATGCCGTAGCGCTTGAGCGCCTCGGCCACCACGCGCGCCTGGTAGGGCAGGCGGGAGATGTTGACGCTGGCCTTCAACCGCACCCGCAAGCCCATCGGCGCCGTCCATGCGCCGCTGCACGTAGACGCCTCGTGGCGCGCCGGATACACATAGCGCGGTGCGGTACACGGAGCGGTGAAGCGCAGGGCGTGGTCGATCTGGCCCTGCGCGACCTCGTCATAGCGGGCCAGGCCAGGCAGGATCGGCAGCCCCGCCGCGTCGGCCGAGGTCCAGCCGGCCGGGCGCAGTCGGTTCGAGCGCAGATTGAAGATCGCACCCGACCCCGCGGTCCAGCGCCGGCCGCCGTCGTGCGGGTAGGCGGCGAACAGCTCGTAGTCCACGCACGTGCTGCTGTCGACGACGATCACATGGCGATCGCCCGTGGACCGATACCCGCCCTCGATCGGGACGCCACGGGGGAGTGGGTACGGACCCCGGTCCGACTGCGAGGAGTACTGGAAATGAACCGGGACGCGGCGCGTCCCAGACGACACCACGGCGAACGGGATCCCGATCGGCTCGCCGTCGTACAGGCCCGAGCCGAAGTCCGGGTGGACGGGATCATTCAGGCCGATGCGGGCAATGATGCGCGCCGAGTCCTTGGCCACCGGGAGGCGATCGACGCGCTGGTTCCAGGGGTTGTCAGCCGGGAACACGGGGCAGCTCGGCGCGCCAGGCAGCGGGTGCGCGGACACGAGCCCCGGGACCAGGATGAGCGCTGGCACGGCGACCGCAGACAGGCACCAGACGGCGATCGCGGCGCGGCGGAGCATGCCTCAGGACACCACCGCGATCCCGTTCGGGCGCACCGAGAAGACCGCCTCGTCGACCTCACCGATGTAATCGCCGTCGACCTGCAGCGGCAGCGGCCGCTCGTCGCTCGATGCCACGCGCAGCTGCCGCACACCTGCGAATGGATGCACGTGCCGGTGGCGGCTCAGCTTGAAATGACTCGAGAGCGCTCGCGCGATGATCGTGGGGATGTCCATCGGCCGGGCCCGGTCGAGCACCACGCCGGCCAGATCGCCGCTGTTCAGCGTGGCGCCCTCGCCCATCTCCACCGGCCGGTCGCCGAAGAAGGTGTACGGCGTGGCGTTCTGGACGATCAGGGTGACGCCCGGGACCGACGATCCACCGATCTGCGCCTCGAGCCGCGGCGGGTGCACGAGATAGCGCCGGGTGAACGTCCCGACTCCCGTCCAGGTGTAGTACCACTCGCCGAAGCGGGCCTTCAGGTTCGGGTGGGCATCGACCCGCTCGACGACGCTGGCGTCCAGGCCGGCGCCCGCCGAGAACAGGAACATGCGCTCGTTGACCGCGCCGATGTCGACCCGGCGGGGTCGCCAGTCGTCGGCCATCAGCAGCAGGTGCTCGGTGGCGTCGACAACGTCGGTCGGGATCCCCAGCATGCGGCAGTACACGTTGGCCCGGCCGCCGGGCAGGCAGCACAGCGGCGTGTCCGAGCCGGCCAGCCCGTTGGCCGCCTCGTTGACCGTCCCGTCGCCGCCGAAGGCCACGACCACGTCATAGCCCTCGCGCGCGGCCTCGCGGCACAGCTCGGTGGCGTGGTCGCGCGATTCGGTGTCGATCGCGTCGACCTCGTAGCGGCCGCGCAGCGCGTAGACGACCAGGTTCTTGAGCCGGTCGGACACCGTCGTGGCGTACGGGTTGACGATCACCAGCATGCGCCGGCTCGGCGCCCCGCGCCCGAGCGCCAGCGTGGCCTCCAGGCGTTCGAGCGGGTCAGTGGACGTGGTCGGCATTGGGCTGATCGAGACTCCGGCGGTGACGGCCGGTTGTCGAGCCGGAGGCAATCGGCTCAAGACTGCTCGAAGTCTGGCGAACCTGTGGATATACTTCGTTGAACATAGCTGTACGCATCCAGAGGGGTGGAGGGACTGGCCCTATGAAACCCCGGCAACCTCCCGAAAGGGAACGGTGCCAATTCCATCAGGCTCCAACGACAAGCCTGGGAGATGTGGATAGGGCGGTTTCCTCAGACCTCCGACCACTGACCCCGGCGGAGGTTTTTTCATATGCCGCCAGAGTCCCTTCGTTGCAAGGAATGTAAGACAAGCTATCCGCTGGAGGCCCGCTACGTGTGCGAGCGGTGCTTCGGTCCGCTCGAGGTCGCCTACACGGCCCGGGCGAGCGACGACCCGGCCGAGCTTCGCCGTCGCATACAGGCCGGGCCCCACTCGCTGTGGCGCTACAGCGACTTCCTGCCCGTGAAGGCCCCGCCCCGCGGGCTGCTACCCGCTGGGTGGACACCGCTTGTGCGGGCCGACCGCCTCGCCGAGCAGCTCGGCCTGCGCGAGGTGTGGATCAAGAACGACGCGGCCAACCCGACGCACTCGTTCAAGGACCGCGTGGTGTCGGTGGCGCTCGCGCGAGCCCGCGAGCTGGGCTTCCAGACGGTCGCCTGCGCGTCGACCGGCAACCTGGCCAATGCGGTCGCCGCCCACGCCTCGGCCGCCGGCCTCGAGTCCTACGTGTTCATCCCGTCCGACCTCGAGGAGCAGAAGATCCTCGCCACCGGCGTGTACGGGGGCAACCTGGTCGCGGTGCGCGGCAACTACGACGACGTCAACCGCCTGTGCACCGAGCTCGCCTCCGAGCACGAGTGGGCGTTCGTGAACATCAACATGCGGCCGTACTACTCCGAGGGCTCCAAGACGCTTGCCTTCGAGACCGCCGAGCAGCTCGGGTTCGAGCTGCCCGACCGGGTCATCGCCCCGATCGCCAGTGGCTCGCTGTTCACCAAGATCGCCCGCGGCTTCGAGGAGTGGCTGGAGATCGGGCTGCTTAAGGGTGAGCTGCCGATCTTCCACGGCGCCCAGGCGGCCGGCTGCTCGCCGGTGGCCACCGCGTTCCAGGACGGTCAGGACTTCTGCCGGCCGGTCAAGCCGGACACGATCGCCAAGTCGCTGGCGATCGGCAACCCGGCCGACGGCCCCTACGCCCTGGATCTGGCCCGGCGCTCGAGTGGCTCGATCGAGTCGGTGACCGACGACGAGATCCGCGAGGGCATCAAGCTGCTGGCCCGCACGACCGGGATCTTCACCGAGACCGCCGGTGGCGTGACCACTGCCGTCCTGGCCAAGCTGGCCGCGCGTGGCGCGATCGACCCGGAGGACCGGGTCGTCGCCTACATCACCGGCGAAGGGCTGAAGACCCTCGACGTCGCCCGCGGCACGTTCGAGGCGTGGGAGATCGAGCCGACGCTCGCCTCCTTCGAGCAGGCCGCCGAGCGCGTCCACGCGGTGGCGTGATATCACTGAACGCCGGCATGGCAGTCACGGTCAAGATCCCCACCCAGCTCCGCGCCGCCACCGACGGCGACGCCACGGCCAGCGTCAACGGCTCGACCGTCGGCGAGGTGCTCGACGCCCTTTATGACCGCTACGGCGAGCTGCGCAGCCGGATCGCCGAGGATGGCGGGCTGCGACGGTTCGTCAACGTGTACGTCGGCGGAGAGGACATCCGGTTCCTCGACGGCCTCGAGACCCCCGTGTCCGACGGCGACGAGGTGACGATCCTCCCGGCCGTGGCCGGCGGCTGAGCCTGGCTGTCGCTGCACGCCCTCGCCGGAGGGCGGTCGAGAAACCCGTCGTATAGGCGGTTTTCTCGACCAGGCCCGTCGAAAGCTAGTCGCCGGCTGCCGGCACGGCCGGCGCGCTGGCGCCGATCCCCACCGGGCAGCTCACGCCGGTCCCGCCGAGCCCGCAGTACCCCCACGGGTTCTTCTGAAGGTACTGCTGGTGGTAGTCCTCGGCGTAGTAGAACGGCCCGGCCGGCGCGATCTCGGTGGTGATGTCCCCGTACCCGGCACCGCGCAGGCGCTCGGCGAAGGCGGCCCGGGTGGACTCGGCCACCGCGTGCTGCGCCTCGCTGGTCCAGTAGACCGCCGAGCGGTACTGGGTCCCGACGTCGTTGCCCTGGCGCATGCCCTGGGTCGGATCGTGGTTCTCCCAGAACAGGCGGAGGATCCCCTCATAGGAGGTCTTGGCCGGATCGAACACGACCAGCACCACCTCGGCGTGGCCGGTCCGTCCCGAGCAGACCTCCTCGTAGGTGGGATTCGGCGTGGTCCCGCCCGCGTAGCCGACCGCGGTGGTGTACACGCCGGGGGCCTGCCAGAACACGCGCTCGGCGCCCCAGAAGCAGCCCATGGCCACGATCGCCTGCTCGTATCCCTCGGGGAACGGCGGCTTCAGCGGGTTCCCGAGCACGGCGTGAGAACCCGGCACGGGCATCTCCTGATCCCGTCCGGACAGCGCCCGCTCGGGCTCGACCATCGTCGTCTTGCTGCGCAAAGTGAACATGAGAAGAGCGTAGCCGGAACACATCGCCAAACCGATGAACTACCGCTGAACGCTGCGCTACCTTGTCCACCATGGGCAAGGATCAGCACGCCGGCGGCCGGGGGCGGCCAGGCCGCCCCATCCTGCTCGCGCTGGGCACGGCGATCCCCGCCATCCCGATCGCGATCGGCATCGTTCTCGGACTGGGACAGCCGGGTGGGGGTGCGGCCTCGGCCAACACGACCACCAGCGCGTTCACGCCCGTGCCCTCGCATCAGAGCACCCCGCCGCGCAGCCGAGCGGCAAACGGCCTGCTCGTGCCCCCGGGCCCGGGTGCGATCGTCGCGCTGTTCGTGCACCCCGCCGTGCTCTACGCCGCGCCGCGCACCACACGCGTCATCGCCCAGCTGTCCACCAAGACCCAGTTCGGCTCCCCACAGACCGCGCTCGTCGTACGGCATTCCGGCGGCTGGCTCGGGGTGGTGGTGCCGGAGGCCGGCAACGGCCACATCGGGTGGGTCAGCGTGAACGTGGTCACGCTGGCCCGGATCCGCTGGGAGCTGAAGGTCTCGCTGTCCGCGCGCCAGCTCACCGTGCTCGAGGCGGGCAAGGTCGTAGAGCGCTACACGGTGGCAATCGGCGAGCCGAGCGCCCCGACGCCCACCGGACGCTTCGCCGTGACCGATCGACTCGCCACCGGCGATCCGTCCGGTCCCTACGGCTGCTGCATCCTGGCCCTCTCGGCGCATTCGCCTCACGCCATCCAGGGCTGGAACGGGGGCAACCGGATCGCTATCCACTCCACCCCCGAGGTGTCGAGCATCGGCGAGGCGGCGAGTCACGGCTGCCTGCGTGTGAGCCTGGCCGACGGGCGCTGGCTGCTCGGCCACATCCCGCTGGGAACCCCCACGCTGATCAGCAGCTGACCCGCCGATCGCCGACGCCCGGCCGTTTTCGTGCTCCAGCCTCGGGTAACCAGTTGACAGGACCCGAAAACGAGAAAGGAGCGGTTGCTATGGCTGATGAGCTCAAAGGCAAGCGCGTGGCATTCCTGTTCACCGAGGGCGCCGAGCAGGCCGAAGTCCTCGAGCCGCTGGAGGCCGTCAAGAAGGCCGGTGCCGACGTCGACATCGTCTCGCTAAAGAAGGGCGAGGTCGAGATGTGGGAGCACTTCGACAAGGGCAAGAAGATCCCCGCGGACAAGGCGGTCAAGGACGCCGACGCGTCCGACTACGATGGCCTGGTGCTGCCGGGTGGCGTGGCCAACCCGGACCAGCTGCGCGGCGACGAGGACGCCGTGAAGTTCGTCCGCGCCTTCTTCGAGCAGCACAAGCCGGTCGGCGCGATCTGCCACGGGCCGTGGGTCCTGGTCGAGGCCGACGTCGTCAAGGACCGCAAGCTCACCTCGTGGCCTAGCCTCCAGACCGACCTGCGCAACGCCGGCGCGGAGTGGGTCGACGAGGAAGTGGTGGTCGACAGCGGGCTGGTGACCAGCCGCAAGCCTGACGATCTGCCGGCGTTCAACGCCAAGGTCATAGAGGAGATCGCCGAGGGCAAGCACAAGGATCAGGTGGCCGCTTAGGGGCCTCGCTTCGCTCGGCGTCCCTGGGGCCGTTCCGCCCGGCATCCCTGCCGGGCGGGCGCCCCGCTCACCCGAACAGTGGCAAGCGCCGCCGGCGGGCCAGCGTGTCCATCCCGCTCTGGATGCTCGCGCAGACCTCTTCGTACTTTGACTCGACGTAGGCCTGGTCGTCGGCCCGCTCGGGATCGCAGTCGAGCGTGATCGGATCCCGGAATGCCGTTCGGATCTTGGTCGGCAGGGGGATCTCGGGGAGGAGGGCAGGGGAGATGCCCCACGGCGCCTGCAGGGCGATCGGGAACATCTTCAGCCGGGCGATGCGGTCGAGTTGGAGTACTTTGGCCAGACGGCGGCCCGTGGCCAGCACGGGCATCGAGTCCGGTCCGCCCACGGTCGAGATCGGCACGATCGGCACGCAGCTGCGTATGGCCAGCTTGATGAATCCCATGCGGCCGGCCAGCACCGCCTCGTCGCGCTTGGTCCAGGGCCGCAGCGAGTCCCGCTCGCCGCCCGGCCACAGCGCGACGTCGCGCCCGGCTGCCAGAGCGCCCGTGATGCTGTCCGCAGCTGCGGGCAGCACCCCCATCCGCCGGAAGTAGCCGCCGAGTCCGGGCATCGCCATCAGCGCATCGTGTGCGGTGCCGTGCAGTGGCCGCTCGGAGCCGAAGCGCCGCCACCACTGGACGCCGACCGTCCAGGCGTCCCACACGAACGGCGCCCCGGAATGGATCCCGATGAGCAGCGCCGGCGGGTCGGGAAGCGTCTCCCAGCCCTCGACCTCCATCCGGAACCAGTAGTCCATCAGCGGGTTCCACAGGTACTTCTGGCGCTCGACGAATTCCCAGTCCGGCCCGTCGAGCGTCCACTGCGAGGCTCGGTCGGCCACCCAGCCGGCTGCTCCGGACTGCTGCTCTCGCCGCTCGTCCGCCTTGCGCTTGGCGGCCTCGGCGTGCTCACGGGCCTGCATGCCGCGAGCACGCCGCGGCGGCTGGCGCTCGGCGCCGGATCGGCCGTTGGTGGACGTGTCATCCACCCGGCGTGCCCGCCTGACTCCAAGCTCGTCCATGTGACATCGACCTCCCTCCGCGGTGGCTCCCCGCGGGTCTACCCCTGCCTCCTGATTACAAGCATGTTCCGCCGGGGAGTGGGACGCGGCGATGAACATCGGCTATTTCCTGTCGAGCGAAGAATGGGGTCCGCGCGACCTGGTCGATCTGGCCGGCAAAGCGGAGCGTGCCGGCTTCGAGGGCCTGTGGATCTCCGACCACTACCACCCGTGGAGCGATGAGCAGGGCCACAGCCCGTTCGTCTGGGCGGTGATCGGCGCGCTGGCCGAGGCGACCGACCAGAAGATCACGACCGCGGTCACCTGCCCCATGGTGCGCATCCATCCCGCGATCATCGCCCAGGTCGCGGCCACCGCCAGCCTCCTGCTGAACGGCCGCTTTTGCCTGGGGCTGGGGAGCGGCGAGGCGCTGAACGAGCACATCCTGGGCGATCGCTGGCCCGAGGCCGACGAGCGGCTCGAGATGCTCGAGGAGGCCGTGCAGGTGATCCGCATGCTCTGGCAGGGCGGCGTCCACAGTCATCGCGGGCGGCACTATCGCGTCGAGCGCTGCCAGGTCTACGACCTGCCCGACGAGCGGCCGCCGATCCTGATCTCGGGCTTCGGGCCCAAGGCGATCGATCTGGCCGCCCGGATCGGCGATGGGTTCGTGACCGTCGGGCCGGATGCCGAGGCGGTCAAGCGCTTCCGGGACGGCGCCGGCGACGGCGATGCCCCGGTCCAGGGTGGGCTCAAGGTGTGCTGGGGAACGGACGAGGCGAAGGCGCGCCAGACCGTCCATCGGCTGTGGCCGAACGACGGCCTGCCCGGCGAGCTGGCCCAGATCCTGCCCACCCCGCAGCACTTCGAGCAGGCCAGCCAGCTGGTGACCGAGGAGATGCTCGCCGAGGAAACCCCGTGCGGCCCGGATATCGAGCGCCACGTACAGGCGATACAGGAGTACGCCGACGCCGGGTTCGACGAGCTCTACGTGCAGCAGATCGGTCCCGAGCAGGATGGGTTCTTCGAGGCGTATCGCGACCATGTCCTGCCCCGCTTCCGATAGGCGCTCGGACTAGTGGTCGCCCCCCGCAAATACGCTCGCATTCGAGGCGCCCCTGGCGGCGCTGCGCTTCGTCCTCGGATCCTCGCGTAGCGCTGCTACGCCACGGATCCTGCGTCCTCGCGCAGCATCCACCAGTGCCACCTCTCGGTGCGACCGCAGTTACGGGGGAGACCACTAGCAGGACTTTCAGACCGGCGCGAGAACAACCGGATATGAGCGACGCGCGCATCATCCTGCGCCGCCTCGCCGCCTGGTTGCTCGCCGGCGTTCTCGCCGGTGCCTTCTATCTGCTGCTGATCGACACCACCTCGTTACCCGAGTTGATCGTGGCCGCCGTCGCGGCAGCGATCGCGGCGAGTGGATTTGAGCTGGCCCGCGAGCAGCAGACGGCCGGCGGAGTAGGCGCCCGGTTGCGATGGCTGACGACGCTCCACCGGCCCCTGCTGAAGGCCCCGGGCGACATCGCGATCGTCTCGCTGCTCGCCTTTCGCCAGCTCGTCCGCCCGGCCGAGGTCAACGGCACGTTCCGCGCGGTCCCATTCCGCTGCGGACCCGAGAACGACATCGAGACCGGCCGTTGCGCGCTGGCCGAAGCATTCGGGTCCTTCGCCCCCAATACGATCATCGTCGGGGTCGATGTCGAGCGCGAGCTGATTCTCGGCCGCCAGCTTCACCGCACCGGCGGCGCCGAGGCCATCGACCTCCTCGGCCTCGGGTCCGATTGAGCGGGGGCACGGCGTGAACGAGTGGGAGATCGCCGCCGCCGTGCTCGGCTCCGCGCTGATCCCCTGCGCGCTGGTCGCGCTGCTCGTAGCGCCGGCGAAGGGCCTGGCGGCGCTTCAGGTCGCCTCGGTCCTCTTGAGCACGATCCTCGTTCTCCTCTCCGAAGGCTTTCACCGCCAGCCGTTCGTGGATCTGGCGGTGGTGTTCGCGCCGATGTCGCTGGTGGGGTCTCTGATCTTCGCCCGGCTGATGGAGCACCGCCTATGAGCTGGCGCGCAGTCGTCGCGATCATCCTGTTGATCGCCGGCGGGTCGCTCGAGCTGATCGCGGTGCTCGGCATGTGCGTGATGCGTGACGCCTACGACCGGCTGCACTACGTCGGCCTCGCGAGCTTCGGCGCCTTTCTGATGTGCATGGCGGTCCTCATCCGCGAGTCGTTCTCGCTGATCGGCGATAAGGCGCTGCTGGTCGGCGCGGTACTGCTTCTCACCGGGCCGGTGCTGGTCCATACCACGGTCCGCAGCTTGCTGATCCGGGAGCTGGGCGATTGGCGGGCCAAGGCACGGGAGAGCGGCGAGCAATGATCGTGCTCCAGGTGGTCGCGCTGAGCGCGGTGGCCGTCGCCGGGGCCGCGGTGGTGCTCTCGAGCAACCCGCTGCGTCAGACGATCGTGCTGAGCGTCTACGGGCTGGCGCTCACCATGCTGTTCTTCGTCTTCCAGGCCCCCGACGTGGCGCTGTCGGAGATCGTCGTCTCGACCGTCGGGTTGCCGGTGATGATCCTGCTCGCCCTGCGCAAGGTGCACGAGCACGCACGCGAGCGTGAGCGGGAAGGGAACCAGGAGTGAGCCGCGCGGCTCGGCTTCTCCTGTTCGGGGTGGCGGGTGCCGGGTTCGGCGTCGTGCTCATCTACGGCCTTTCCGGGCTTCCCGCCTTCGGCCACTACCAGGGCGTCTATGGGAACGTCCTCAATGGCCTCGGCGTCACCGAGCGCCACGCCACCGACCTGGTCACCGCGCTCAATTTCGATTTCCGCGCCTTCGACACCCTCGGCGAGGAATTCATCCTGTTCGGCTCGGTCCTCGGCGTCGTGCTGATCCTCCGTCAGATGCGGGGCGAGCACGAGCGCCCCCGCCAGGAGGAGGCCGACGAGCACACCTTTGCCGGCGCCAGCGCGGCCCTTCGCATCCTCAGCCTGGTTCTGATCCCGACCATCCTCACCATCGGCGTGTACATCGTCGTCCACGGCCAGCTCACCCCGGGCGGCGGATTCCAGGGCGGCGTGATCCTGGCCACCGGGCCGTTGGCCGTGTTCCTGGCCGGGCGCTACCTGCGCATGAAGATCGTCGCGCCGCACACGCTGGTCGAGCTCGGCGAGGCGGCCGGTGCCGCCGGGTACGCCACGGTCGGGCTGGCCGGGCTGGTGTTTGCCGGCGTGTTCCTGAAGGACTTCCTGCCGCTGGGAGCAGCCGGACACCTGCTGTCGGGCGGCCAGCTCGGCCTGGCCAGCATCGCGGTGGGGCTCGAGGTCAGCGGGGCGTTCATGGTCGCCTTCAGCGAGTTCCTCGACCAGGCGATCGTGATCAAGGGCGGCACGGAGTCGTGAGCTTCCTCCCGTTCGCGATTGCGGCGTGGCTGTTCCTGGCCGGCCTTTACGGGATCGTCTCCAGCCGGAACCTGATCCACGCGATCCTGTCGCTGACCGTCGTTCAGTCCGCCACGTATCTGGTGTTGCTCGGGATCGGCTACAGCAAGGGCGGGGCGGCTCCGATCTTCGCCGACATCGCCCAGACGAGCAAGGCGGTCGATCCGGTCGTCCAGGTGCTCGTGCTGACCGACATCGTGATCGGCGCCACGGTCACGGCGATGCTCCTGGGACTCGCCGTCCAGGCCCACAAGCGCTTCGGCAGCCTCGACCCGCAGGACCTGCGGGCACTTCGGGACTAGCAACGCCGTCGGGAGACACGGGCTAGATGCACATCACCGCGCTGCCCGTCGTCGTGCCGATGGTCGGCGCCGCGCTGCTGGTCGCGCTGCGGCACTGGACCCCACGGCTCTTCAACGACGCCGCGGCCACCGCGGTCGCGCTCGCCGTCGCCACGCTGTCGGCGATCTTGCTCGTCCGCGCCCTGCACCATCCGTTCGCCTACTGGCTGGGCGGGTGGCGGCCCACCCACATGGTGGCAATCGGGATCTCGCTCTCGATCGATCCGATTGGGGCGGGGGCGGCCACCTTTGCGGCCGTGATGGTAACCGCGGCCCTCGTCTATTCCTGGCGCTATTTCGACGCCGCAGACGGCCTCTTCCACGCCCTGATGCTGGTGTTCCTCGCCGCGATGGCGGGGTTCTGCCTGACCGGCGACCTGTTCAACTTGGCCGTGTTCTTCGAGCTGATGGGCGCGGTGGCGTATGCGCTCACCGCGTATCAGATCGAGGAGAAAGGGCCGATCCAGGGCGCGATCAACTTCGCCATCACCAACAGCGTGGCGGCGTACGCGATCTTCATCGGGATCGCGCTGCTCTACGCGCGCACCGGGGCGCTCAACATGGTCCAGATCGGCGCCGCGCTCGACGGACATCGCTCCGATCCGCTGGTGGTCGTCGCGATGGCGCTCTTGTTCATCGGCTTCCTCACCAAGGCAGCGGCGGTTCCGGTGCATTTCTGGTCCGCCGACGCGCACGCGGTGGCTCCGACGCCGATTTGTGTCCTGTTCTCCGGTGTAATGGCCGAGCTCGGTCTGTACGCCATCGCGCGCCTCTACTGGACGGTCTTCGCTGGCCCCCTCGGTCCGCACGCCGAAGCGCTGCGGGCGATCCTGATCGCGCTGGGAGCGGTGACCGCTCTGTGGGGGGCGATCATGTGCTACGCGCAGCGCCACCTCAAGCGCCTGCTCGCCTTTTCCACGATCAGCCACATCGGCGTGATGGTGTGCGGTGTCGGACTGCTCAGCGCCGACGGTCTCGCCGGTGTCGCGACCTATGTGCTCGGTCAAGGCCTGACGAAGGGGGCGCTGTTCATGCTGGTGGGGGTCCTCCTGCACCGCTTCAAAACGGTGGACGAGTTCGACCTCCACGGCCGAGGACGCGCATTGAGACTTGCGGGTGTCCTGTTCGCCGTCGGGGGCCTGGTGCTGAGCGCCCTGCCCGGGGTGACGCTGTTCTTCGGCAAGTCGCTGCTCGACGGAGCAGCGCTTAAGAGCAGCTACCCCTGGCTGCCCAGCGTGTTCCTGATCTCGTCGATGCTCACCGGCGGCGCGGTGCTGCGGGTGGCCGGCCGCGTGTTTCGCGGCTGGGGAGCCGCCGAACGTGCAGAGGATGTGCAGACGGCGCGAGCGGCCGGCGGGGACGAAGAAGACGAAGAGACGACCTCGCGGGACTACACGCCGCCGCTCATGCTTCTCGTCCCCCTGGCGCTGTTGGCCGGCGCGATCGTGCTCGGACTGATTCCTGGCCTCGTCCCAGGGATCGAAACGGCCGCCGGGCACTTCGCCGACCACGCCGCCTACGCTCGATGGGTGCTGCGTGACCTCCCGGCGCATTTCCTGCCGGTCTCGCATAGCCACGTCGAGACGTTCGATTACCTGTATGGAGCCGGCGGCACGCTCGGTGCGCTGGCCGTCGCGGGTCTCACCCTGTTCGCGCCGACAGTCCATCGGCGGCTTCCGCCCGCCGTGATCGGGCCGCCTCGTGCCGCGTTGACCGGGCTGCGCGAGCTCCACAGCGGCCACATCGGTGACTACATCGCCTGGTGGACGGCGGGCGCGGCGCTGCTCGGCGGGGCTTCGCTGATCCTCCTGTCATGACCCGCCTGACGGCCGCCAAGCGAGTCCTCCTGGCACCCCTCCTCGCCGCCGTGATCGCGGCGTGCGGAGCGACGCCACCCCAGGCCCCCTCCCGGCAGGCGATGAAGCTCAGCGTGGCCACCGGCGGGATCTCCACCGCGTGTGGCTTCGCCTATCAGGCGAACCGTTTTCCGGGAGCGCCCCACGCACAGATCGAATCCATCGAGGCGGCCGCCACGTCGAGCGCGAAGAAGCTCGCCTCGGTGTACGCCCGCAACCAGGCCTGGATCTATCAGGGGGAGACGGTCCACGAGATCGTCCGGGACGCGCTGTCGATGCTCAGCGCATGCGGGCTGACGGACGCCGAGCGGACACTGCGCGCGGCGACGTCGCATTAGGTCCCGAAAGGGGGTGATCCCGATTACCAGGAGTTGCACCGGCGAATCGGGAGCCGCTAGGTTCGATCGATGACGCGCTCGGAGTGGCGCTGCGCCGGCGCGATGGCGGTGCTGATCGCCGGTCTGCACGTGGTGGGCTTCGGGCTGCTGATCCTCGTCGTCGTGCCGCAGCACTACAAGCTAGGTGCCGCGGGCACGTTCGCGATCGGTACGGGGATCACTGCCTACACGCTGGGTCTGCGCCACGCGTTCGACGCCGACCACATCGCGGCGATCGACAACACCACCCGCAAGATGATGAGCGAGGGAAAGCGCCCGCTGAGCGTCGGGTTCTTCTTCTCCCTCGGGCATTCGACGATCGTGTTCGGCGTGGCCTTCCTGCTGGCGATCGGCGTCCGGGCGCTCAGCGGTCCGGTCGGGAACGACCACTCCGCGCTTCACCAGACGACGGGCGTGGTCGGAACCACGGTGTCCGGGGCGTTCCTCTACGTGATCGCGATCCTCAATGTGCTGATCCTGGTCTCGATCGTGCGGATCTTCTTCCGGATGCGCGCCGGCGCCTACGACGAGGAGGAGCTCGAAGCGGAGCTGAACTCGCGCGGGTTGATGGCCCGCCTGCTCGGCAAGCGGGTCAGCCAGATCCGGGAGCCGTGGCAGATGTACCCGCTCGGGGTCCTGTTCGGTCTCGGATTCGACACGGCGTCCGAGATCGCGCTGCTCGTGCTCGCCGCTGGGGCGGGCGCTGCCAGGCTCCCGTTCTACGCGATCCTGTGCCTGCCGATCCTGTTCGCCGCCGGGATGTCGCTGCTGGACACGATCGACGGATCGTTCATGAACTTCGCCTATGGCTGGGCGTTCTCACAGCCGGTGCGAAAGGTCTACTACAACATCACGATCACCGGGCTGTCGATCGCGGTCGCGCTGTTCATCGGCACGATCGAGCTGGTCGGCCTGCTGACCGACCGGCTCGGGCTGCGCGGCCACCTCGCCGACTGGTTCCAGAACTTCAACATGAACACCGCCGGGTTCATCATCGTCGGGATGTTCGTCGTCACCTGGGTGGTCGCGCTGGCCGTCTGGCGGTTCGCGAGGATCGAGGAGAAGTGGGCCGCGGGGCTTGAGCTGAGCGCCCGCGCGCCGCGTTCGGCTCCCGACGCCTAGGAACCGGGCGCGCCGAAGGTCGAGCGCAGCGAGCGAACCAGGGCGCGGGCGCGGTCGGTGCCGCGTCGCCCGGCCCAAGGGTGCGGCCCCGTCGCCCACGGGTGCCAGCCGAGCGTGCCGTAGTGCTCGCGCACGAGTGCCTTGAGCTCGCCGCGATGGGCGCCACACGCGTAGCGCTGGGGGCCGTACATGCCTCGCCCGTGCCAGGTGAGCCAGCGGCCGGGCCCGGCGTCCACGTACTCGCCGTGGCGCAGATCGAGGAGCTGGCGCTCGAGCGCGATCTGCGTGTCGGGGTCCGGCCGGCCTCCGCAGATCTCGCATCGGAACACGACGCTGACCGGCATGCCTAGGCCCGTCCGATTGCGCGCTGGCGCAGCAAGCGGAAAACCGGCCCGTGGGTGAACCGGGCACCCCTCGCCGCGAGGAGGCCGAGACGGCTCGGCTCCATGAACGGCATGAACTTGTCCGGGAACCCGGGCATCGTGCAGGCGATGCAGATCCCGCCCACGTTCGGGCAGCCGCCGACACCGTTGACCCAGCCTCGGATCGGCACGTTGCAGCTGACCACGGGGCCCTTGCACCCGAGCTTGACCAGGCAACCGCGGTGATCAGCGGGCGTCCGGGCGAACTCGCCCTGCTCGGCGAAGCCGGCTCGGCCGCAGCCCTGCTGCACGGTGCGCCCGAACAGCCGGGCCGGGCGGCCGTTCTCGTCGAGTTCGATCATCGGCCCGGCGCCGGCGAGGTACATGCCCAACTGGAGCAGCGTCTCGGTGATGTTGTCGGGCTGGGTGGGACAGCCCGGCAGGTTCACGATCGGAATGCCCCGCCGCGAGCGCCAGTCCGCGCCCAGGTAGTCGCGCAGTCCCATCGCGCCGGTTGGATTGCCTCGCATCGCCGGGATCCCTCCGTACGCCGCACAGGTGCCGACGGCCAGCACGACGTCGGCCCGCGGGGCGAGCCGGTCGATCCAGCAGCACGTGGTGATCGGTTCGGCGGTGACTGGGTCTGAGCCGAGCGCCGCCCAGTGGCCATCGCCGTTGATCTCCTCGTTCGGGACCGATCCCTCCAGGACCAGGATGAACGGCTCGAGCTTGCCGGCGGCCGCGTCGAAGAACACCCGCAGGAACTCCTCGCCGTTCTCATAGGCCAACGTCGGGTTGTGGATGATCATCGGCGGCATCCCGGGAAAGCACCCGCGCAGCAAGTCCTCGAGGCTCGGATTGCCGGCGGCGGTCATCGCGATCGAGTCGCCGTCGCATCCGAGCCCGCTGGTCATCCACAGCACGCTCACGGGATCGCCGCTCGCGTCGGGTGCCGTGGAGGGTGAGGCCACGGTCACGGCCGATCGCGCAGTCCGGACGCCGGCATGTCCTCCTATACCCGGGCTCGGTGGGCTCGGTCAGGCGCTCCGTGCCTCACCGGGTGCTCGACCAGGTCGACCGGCGGACCGACGAGTGACTCGAGCTGGTCCCCGAGGCTGCCGTGCAGCCTCAGGTCGTCCGCGTGACCGGTGACGAGCCCGGCATTGGCCAGCCGCTTGAGCGCATGGGATATCGAGGGGCGCTCGGCGGACACCAGCTGCCCGAGGAGGCGATGGGTGAGCGGCAGGCAGAGCCTGACGCCGCCGGGCTCCACCCGGCCCCACCGGGCGGACACATGCCAGAGGAGCAGGACCAGGCGCACCTCGAGGCGCGGCTGAGACGAGATCGCGCGCAGCACGTCCAGCTCGGCTGACCGGCTGCAGGCACGACGGAGCAATGCGCGGCTCAGCTGGGGAAACGGCTTGACCCGTTCGGCGAAGTCGGCGTCCAGCACGGCGATCCGCGTCGGCCACAGTACCCGCCAGTGGCATGTGCGCTCGAGCAGATCGTCGGTGATCAGGTGGGAGGCCTGAAGCAGATCGCCCGCACCGACGAGCTCGGCGGCGACCCGGTCCCCGGTGCAGGTCTCGAACACGACCAGCCCGTCGAGCATCAGCAGGCCCGGGCCCTGCCGGGCCAGGTCGAACCACCGGCCGAGCTCACAGTCCCCGACCGGGAACTGGACGAGCTTTGCCGTGGCCAGCTGCCGGGCGGCGATGCGACTGCGGAGGTCCAGCTCCTGGGCGAGCCCGGCGTCGGCGTCGAGGACGTAGGTGTAGAGCGGGCTCGATCGCGGTGAATCCGGATCCACCCGCCCGGTGCCGGGTCGGGCCGGCCATCTCAGGGGCCCACGCTGGGGGATCCGTCTGTTTGTGCCAGTCACCCGGCTGTCTCCCTCCTTGCTCCGCCGCCGTTCCAGTCTATGGCCCAAATCGGGGTTTTGGGGACTGGTGTGAGTGGTTACCGAGGTCGGTGGTAACCCCGGTTACCGGGGTTAGACCGAAGCTCTGGCGAGTGGTAAGAAAGCGATGTGTGCTTGGCCATTCCTGGTCAAGTCATCGAGATCGTCGATGACGCGAACCGGCTCGCCAAGGTGGATGTGGCGGGGGTTAGACGGAACGTGAGCGTAGGCCTGCTCGATGGCGAAGACGGCGGCGTGGTGCCCGGCGACTGGGTCCTGATCCACGTCGGGTTTGCGATCTCCAAGGTCGACGAGGAGGAGGCGCGGGCGACGCGCGATCTGCTCATCCGGATGGGCGCGGACTACGAGCAGGAGCTCGAGGAGCTGAAGGCCAGCGTGATCGAGTGAGTGACCTCGGCGAGCCCTGCGGATCTCATCACTGCATCACCTGTGGCGACGACGGGGTGCCGATGGCCGTGGTGGGCGTCGATCGAGCCCGCGGGCTGGCGCTGTGCGCCGGCGAGGACGGATCCCGCCAGACCGTCGAGACTGCCCTGGTCGAGCCCGTCGCCGCCGGCGACACCCTGCTCGTCCATGCCGGGACCGCGCTGGCGCGCATCCAGGAGGCCACGGTATGAGGTTCGTCGACGAGTTCCGCGATCCCGAGCTCGGGCGGGCGGTGGCCGGCGAGATCCTCTCGCTGGTCGAGCCGGGACGGCACTACAAGCTGATGGAGGTGTGCGGCGGCCACACCCACTCGATCTACAAGTACGGGATCGACGATCTGCTGCCGGCCAACGTCGAGCTCGTCCACGGACCCGGGTGCCCGGTGTGCGTGATCCCGATGGGACGCGTTGACGACGGGATCGCGATCGCGCATCAGGACGGCGTGATCTTCACGTGCTTCGGCGACATGATGCGGGTTCCGGGATCGAACGGAAGCCTGCTGGACGCCAAGGCCGCCGGCGCGGACATCCGGATGGTCTACTCGCCGCTCGACGCGCTGCGCATCGCCAAGCAGAACCCCGACCGCGAGGTGGTGTTCTTCGCGATCGGGTTCGAGACGACCGCGCCCTCGACCGCGCTGACCCTGAAGCGCGCGCGGGCCGAGCACCTACAGAACTTCTCGGTCATGTGCAGCCACGTGACGATCGTCCCGCCCGTGCGCGCGCTGCTCGAATCGCCCGATCTCAGGCTCGACGGGTTCATCGGCCCGGGCCACGTGTCGACCGTCGTGGGTGCCCGGCCGTTCGAGTTCATCCCGGCCGACTACGGCCGTCCGGTCGTGATCTCCGGCTTCGAGCCGCTCGACATCCTCCAGGCGATCGAGATGATCCTGCGCCAGCTGGCCGCCGGGCGCTGCGAGGTCGAGAACCAGTACAAGCGGGTTGTCCCATACGAAGGCAACCTGCGCGCGCTCGAGGTCATGGCCGAGGTGTTCGAGCTGCGACCGCACTTCGAATGGCGTGGCCTTGGCTTCATCTCCCACAGCGGCCTGAAGCTGTCCGACGCGTACGCCGACCTCGACGCCGAGGCTCGCTTCAGCGTGCCGGGTGTGAGGGTTGCCGATCCCAAGGCCTGCCAGTGCGGCGAGGTCCTCAAAGGGGTGATCAAGCCCTGGGAGTGCAAGGTGTTCGGAACCGCCTGCACGCCCGAGCGGCCGATCGGCACGTGCATGGTCTCCTCGGAGGGCGCCTGCGCGGCGTATTACAACTTCGGCCGGTTCGCCCGCGAGCGGGAAGTCGTGTGATGGCCGAGCCCGCGGTGCTCTCCGAACGCGAGCAGAGGATCCTCGGGATCATCGAGACGGCCCGGTCCAAGCGCGCCAAGTTCCGCGACGAGCGGATCAACATGGCCCACGGGGCCGGCGGCAAGGCGACCCAGACGTTGATTGAGGGGCTGCTGGCGCCCGCGTTCGCCTCCGAAGCGCTCAACGAGTTGGCGGACGCGGGCGCCGTCGAGATCGACGGCCTGGAGCTTGCGCTGACCACCGACTCCTATGTGGTCAAGCCGATGCGCTTCCCGGGTGGGTCGATCGGCGAGCTGGCGGTCAACGGGACGGTCAACGACCTGGCCGTGTCCGGGGCCAGGCCGCTGGCGCTCAGCCTGTCGCTGATCCTCGAGGAGGGCCTCGCCGCCGAGGACCTGAAAGCCGAGATCGAGGCGATCGCGCAGGCCGCACGCGACGCCGGCGTGGAGATCATCGCGGGGGACACCAAGGTAGTTGAGCGAGGCCACGCCGACGGCATGTACGTGTGCACGACCGGGATCGGCCGCCGCGACCCGCGGGCCCGCCTGTCGCCGGCCGCTCTGCGTCCCGGCGACCGGATCCTGCTGTCGGGAAGCATCGGCGAGCACGGCACGGCGATCATGCTCGCGCGGGGCGAGTTCGACCTCGACGCCGAGATCGAGTCCGACACGCGGCCGTTGTGGGACGTGGTGGATGCGCTACTCGACGCGGCCGGGCCAGATCTGCGGTGCATGCGCGATGCGACGCGCGGCGGCGTGGCATCGGTGCTCAACGAGCTCGCGCGTGCCTCGTCGGTGGCGATGATCGTCCGGGAGGGCGCGGTGCCGGTGCAACCCGCCGTCGCTGGCGCCGCCGAGCTCCTGGGCATCGACCCGATGTATGTCGCGAACGAGGGCAAGCTGGTCGCGTTCGTGGCCCCGGTCGCCGCTGAGCGCGCGTTGCAGGCGCTTCGATCGGTACCCGGGTGCGAGGCGGCGGCGGAGATCGGCGAGGTGCGCACCGAGCCGCCCGGGATGGTGCTGGTGGAGACGAGCTTTGGCGGCAAGCGGGTGATGGACCAGCTGGTGGGGGACCCGCTGCCGAGGATTTGTTGAGTAAGTGGTGAGCGAGAGGAGACGGAATGTCGGCGTTGGGTAATCCGTACGCGAAGCAGAAGGAGACCGAGGCCGTCACCGCGCACGTGCTGTGGATGACCACCGGGCTGAGCTGCGAGGGCGATTCCGTCGCGATGACCTCCGCCACCAACCCGAGCCTCGAGGACATCATCCTGCAGGCGATCCCGGGCATGCCGAAGGTCGTGGTCCACAACCAGGTCGTCGACTATGCCGTGGGCCAGGAGTACGCCCAGGCATGGTTCGACGCCGAGAACGGCGAGCTCGACCCGTTCGTGCTGGTGATCGAGGGCTCGCTCGGGAACGAGGAGATCAACGGCGAGGGGCATTGGACCGGCTTTGCGGTGAACCCGCAGAACGGCCAGCCGATCACGATGAACGAGTGGCTCGATCGGCTGGCGCCGAAGGCGGCGGCCGTCGTGGCCGTGGGAACCTGCGCCACCTACGGCGGCATCCCGGCCATGAAGAACAACCCGACCGGCGCGATGGGCGTGCCCGACTACCTGGGTTGGGGCTGGAAGTCCAAGGCCGGGCTGCCGATCGTGTGCATCCCCGGCTGTCCGGCCCAGCCGGACAACATGACCGAGACGCTGCTGTACCTCGCGCTGCATCTCGCCGGCCTGGCACCCGCTCCCGAGCTCGACGAGGCGCTCCGGCCGAAGTGGCTGTTCGGGCGCACCGTGCGTGAGAGCTGCAACCGCGCGGGCTTCAGCGAGCAGGGTGAGTTCGCCACCGAATACGGCTCCGATCACCGCTGCCTGGTCAAGCTCGGGTGCAAGGGCCCGGTGGTCAAGTGCAATGTGCCGGTGCGCGGGTGGGTCAACGGCGTGGGCGGCTGTCCGAACGTCGGCGGCATCTGCATGGCGTGCACGATGCCGGGGTTCCCGGACAAGTACATGCCGTTCATGGACGAGGACAAATGGGGCGGCGTGGCCGCGGACGTCATGAAGTTCTCCTACGGCCCGATCGTGCGCTTCATGCGCAAGCGGCACATCAAGCAGAACTTCGACGTGGAGCCTGAGTGGCGCAGGCGCGGCCCGACGCTCACCAGCGGCTACGCCAAGCGCTGGTAAGCGACTCATCACCCCGGAAAGCGAATCTTGAGGAGACAGACAGATGGCGACTGAGACGCCCGAACAGCAGCGGGTGATGGTCAAGGAGATGTCCTGGGACCCGATCACGAGGATCGTCGGGAGCCTGGGCATCCACACCGAGATCGACTTCACCAACCAGCAGGTGCTCAAGTGCTACAGCACCTCGATGATCTTCCGCGGCTTCGACATCTTCATGAAGGGAATCGATCCGCGCGACGCCCATTTCATCACCAGCCGGATCTGCGGCATCTGTGGAGACAACCACTGCACCTGCTCGTGCCTGAACCAGAACATGGCCTACGGCGTCAAGCCGCCTGCCCTCGGTGATCTGGCGTTCAACCTGGCCGAGACCGCGGACTACATCTTCGACCACGCGATCTTCAACGACTGCATGGCCAACGTCGACTTCTGCGAGCAGATGGTCAAGGAGACCAACCCGACGCTCTTGGCCAAGGCGGAGAACACCCCGGCCCCGGGCCAGGACATCCACGGTTACAAGACGATCGCGGACATCATGCGGGCCCTGAACCCGTTCACGGGCGAGTTCTATCTCGAGACCCTGCACGTGGCCCGGTACACCCGCGAGATGTACTGCCTGTTCGGCGGACGCCACACTCACCCGTCGACGATCATGCCCGGCGGGTGCAGCGCCGACATCACCCACCAGACGTGCACCGACTACTACGTGCGGCTGATGCGCTACTTCGACTACGTCAAGCGCAGCGTGCCGATGCACGACGACCTGTACGACTTCTTCCTCCAGGAGCTGCCGGGTTACGACATGGTCGGCTTCCGCGAGACGAACCTGGTCAACTGGGGCTCGTTCGACGACCCCGACTACGTCGACTACGACTACCGCAACATGACCAACTGGGGTCGCAAGCGCTACATCACGCCGGGGGTAGCGATCGGCGGCGAACTGATCTCCACCGATCTCGTCGAGATCAACCTGATGATCCGGATCCTGCTCGGCAGCTCTTATTTCGACGGCTGGGAGAACGAGCCGACGTTCGTCACCCAGGACCCACTCGGCAACCCGGTGGACAAGAACCATCCGTGGAACAAGGTCACGCTACCGCGGCCGCAGAAGCGTGACTTCACCGACAAGTACACCTGGGTCGTCTCACCCCGGATCTATGACAAGCGGACCGACACCCACGTGTGCTGTGACACGGGCGGTGGCCCGTTCGCCCGCCAATGGTGCACCGCCAAGGCGGGGCTGGTCGACTTCGGCTACGCCAAGGCGACCGGCCACTCGATCCAGATGGTGCTGCCGCGCTCGCCGAACATGCCGGAGATGGAGCTCGAGTGGAATGTGCCGGAGAAGTCCAACGCGGTCGAACGCGACCGGGCCCGCACCTACCACCAGGCGTACAGCGCGCTGATCGCGCTGCATTGCCTGGAGCGCGCGATGAAGGAGGTTCAGGCGGGACGGACCAAGAGCTGGAACAGCTTCAAGGTGCCCGAGAGCGCGGTCAGCTGCGGCTTCCACGAGGCGGCCCGCGGCGTGCTCTCCCATCACATGGTGATCCAGGAAGGCAAGATCGCCAACTACCAGCCCTATCCGCCGACCCCGTGGAACGCCAGTCCGCGCGACGTGTACGGCACTCCGGGACCGTATGAAGACGCGGTGCAGAACACGCCGATCTTCGAGGAGAACGGACCGGACAAGTTCAAGGGGATCGACATCATGCGTGCGGTGCGTTCGTTCGACCCGTGCCTGCCGTGTGGCGTGCACATGTACACGGGCGCCGGCAAGGTCCGCAAGGTCATGCACACCCCGACGGCGCTGTGCTGAGCGGATGGGCACGGCCACGGACCCGTCAACCGGGGACGCCCAGCGACTAGTCGAGCGCGTCCAGGAGCTTCAGGCCCGCTTCGAGGAGGGCGGCCAGTCCGTTGCGCGCGAACTGGCCGACGACCTTCTCTCAGCCGTGGTACAGATGTACGGCGCCGGCCTGGAGCGGATCCTGGCCGCGCTGTCCGAGCAGGGGCTGGAGGGTGAGCGGATCGCCGGCACGCTTGCCGATGACCCGCTGGTCGCGACGCTGCTGCTGATCCACGACCTGCACCCGGTTGGACTCGAGCAGCGGGTGCAGCAGGCGCTCGATTCGGTACGCCCGTACATGGAGTCCCACGGCGGCAACGTCGAGTTGCTCTCGCTGGAGAACGCCGTCGCTCGGATCCACCTCCAGGGGAGCTGCTCGGACTGCTCGGCCTCCTCGGTCACGCTCGAGCTGGCGATCAAGCAGGCGCTCGAGGAGATGGCGCCCGATCTGGAGGGCCTGGAGGTCGAGGGCGCGAACGCCTCGACCGCCGGCGGATCGGAATCCGTGTGGATCGACGTCGACGCGGTCTCCGATCTCGGCGACGGATCACTCGCTGCGGTCAACGTCGCCGGCCGCGAGCTGCTCGTGGCCAACGTCGACGGGTCCCTGCTGGCCTACCGCGACCGCTGCGCCAGCTGCGGCGCACCGATGCACGACGGTCTGCTGCTGGCCGGCGCGCTGTCGTGCCCGGAATGCGCACGGTCGTTCTACCTGCCCCGCGCGGGGCGCTCGATGGACGAGGACCGGATGCAGCTCGAGCCGGTGCCGCTCCTGCGCGAGGACGGGCGCGTGAAGGTGGCGCTGTCGCAATGAACGAGGCTCGCCGGCTGCTCGACGACGCCGTGGCGGCCCGGCGTCGGGCCGGTCTGGTGTCCGGTCTGCGCGGCCTCGCGCAGACCGACGCCCGGGCGACCGCGCGCACATCGCCGAGCGTCGATACCGAGGTCTGCGACCTGTGTGGCCTCGGGATCCCCGAGGACCACCGCCATCTCCTGGCGCTCTCAGAGCGACGGATCGTGTGCGCCTGCGAGGCGTGCTGGGCGATGCGCTCGGGCGAGGGCGACTACCGGCCGACCGGCAACCGGACGCTGTGGCTTCCGGGACTCGACCTTCCGGACGATCTGTGGGCGAACTTCCAGATCCCGATCGGGCTCGCCTTCTTCATGGAGTCGACGGTCACCGCGTGCGTCGTCGCGATGTATCCGAGCCCGGGCGGGGCGACCGAGTCAGAGCTGCACTTCGAGAGCTGGAAGTCGATGCTTGAGCTCAACCCGGTGCTGAGCGGACTCGAGCCGGACATCGAGGGGTTGATCGCGAACCGGCTGGCGGATCCCCCGATCTACGCGATCGCACCGATCGACCGCTGCTATGCGCTCACCGGCACGGTCAAGGCGCACTGGGAGGGGATCTCGGGTGGCCCCGGAGTGCAGGAGGCGGTGAGCGACTTCTTCGATGGCCTGCGCGTGGAGGCGAGCCGGAGGTGACGATCGAGGCGAGCACCGGACCGATGTCCTCCGAGCGCGCCGAGGGCGCGCCCGACCTCGAGTTCGCCGTGCTCGGGGCCCGCCGGGTCAAGTACGCGGCGGCGCCGATGCTCGAGCTCGAGCTCCAGGTCAGCGAGACGACCGGCGCGCAGATCTACATGGTCGCGCTCACGATCCAGCTGATGATCGAGCCGGCACGGCGGTCCTACGACGACGGGACCCGCGAGCGGCTCGTGGAGTTGTTCGGCGCGCCCGAGCGCTGGGCGGTCACCACGCGCAGCCTCGTATGGTCCAAGCTCGACGTGCTCGTCCCCGCCTTCGGTGGCACGACGATCGTGACCGTGCCGATCGCCTGCCACTACGACCTCGAGCTCGCCGCGGCCAAGTACCTGCACTCGCTCCCCGACGGCGAGGCCCCGCTGGCCCTGCACTTCAACGGGATGGTGTATTACCCCGGCAAGGACGGCGGTCTTCAGATGGTGCTGATCCCGTGGTCTAAGTCGATCGACTTCCGCATGCCGGTTACGGTGTGGCAGCAGACGATTGCCCACTACTACCCCGGGACCGCGTGGATCGCGGTCCGTGCAGCGACCTTCGAGGCGCTCCAGCGGGAGAAGCTGGCGCGCGGCCTGGCCACCCTCGACGCGTGCATAGACGCGTTGCTCGAAGCATGACCGACCCCCTGGAGGAACTGGTCACCTCGCTGCTCTGGGAGGGCTACGCGCTCTATCCATACACCCCGGCCGCGATCAAGAACGCCACCCCAACGCCGTTCGGGATCATCTACCCACCCGTTTACGCAGCCGAGTGCCCCGGCGCGTTCGATCACGCCCGACTCGAATGCGTCGCCGAGATGGCCCCGGCCGCAGCCGTGGTGCTCACCGCGACACTCCGCTGCCTCGTCCCCAGCGGCGTCGGGCACCGGGCGGACGAGCACCGCGTCGAGCTCGGGCCGGCGGCGATCGGCGAGCGGATCACCACGCACTTCGCCGGGGGACGGCTCACGCTGCGCTCGGAGCAGCGCGCCGATGGCACGGCTCTGGTGCGCTGCTGCGTGCACAACAGCACCGAGGCGGCGGCCGGGCTCGATCGGGCCGGCGCGCTGGCCCGGTCGCTGATCTCCACCCAGCTCGTGGTGCGCATCGCGGGCGGTCGGTTCCGCTCCCCGCTCGACGGCGCGCCGACCAGCGTGAACACCTATCCGGTGCTGGCCGGCGCGGACGACGACGTGATCCTCGGCACGACATACGTGCTGCCCGACCATCCGCAGATCGCCCCCGAGAGTCGCGGGGCGCTGTTCGACTCGACTGAGATCGAGGAGGCGCTGTTGCTGCACGTCCAGGTCTTGAGCGACGCGGAGCGAGCCGAGATCGAGGACGCGGATCCGGCCGTGCGCGAGATGATCGCCCGCGCCGCGTCGGCGACTCCGGAGGACATCATCGCGCTGCACGGCCGCGTCGAGCTCCGCGACCCCGAGACGCTCGTGCCGCCCGCCGAGCCGCCGAACCTGCCCGACCCGGCCGCCGGTCAGCCTTACGCGATCGTCGACGGCGTGCGGTTCGCGCGCGGCACCAAGGTCGTGATCCGTCCAGGGCCGGAGGCCGACATCCAGGCGCGGATGCTCGATGGCCGCTCCGCGACGATCGAGCGGATCCTCACCGACTACGACGGCAAGACCCACCTGGGCGTGACCATCGACGAGGACCCGGGCCGCGATCTGATGCGCGAGACCGGGCGCTTTCTGTACTTCTTTGCTCCCGAGCTGGAGGTGATCGAGACATGACGGAAGAGCCGCTGCGAAGCATCCTGATCGCCGGCGTCGGCAACGCCTGGCTCCGGGATGACGGCTTCGGCGGGGAGGTGGCCCGCCGACTGGTCGAGCGCTCGCTCCCGACTGGCGTCGACGTGATGGACGCCGGGACCGGCGGGCTCGATCTGGCGTACGAGGTCATGCGCGGCTACGACGCGCTGGTCATCCTCGACGTCTCCAGGCAGGGCGGTGAGCCCGGGACGCTGTACGTGATGGAGCCCGACGAGGAGTCGGTCCCCGGCGGGATCGAGGACGGGGATGCGATCAACCCGCATGCGATGGATCCCCAGACCGTCCTGCGGTTCGTGAAGTCGGTCGGGGCGTGGCCCGGGCGGGTCGTGGTCATCGCCTGCGAGCCCGCCGATGTTGAGGAGATGGGGTGGGGCTTGTCGGAGCCCGTCCGGGACGCCATCGAGCGGGCTGTGGACCTGGTCGTCGAGACGGTTGCGGAGCTGCGCGCCGGTGCACGAGCTCTCCCTTAGCAGCGCGATCGTCAACACCGTCGCCAAGCACGCCGATGGGCGACGCGTCACAGTCGTGGAGCTCCGCGTCGGCAAGCTTCGGCAGGTGATCCCGGACACGCTCGAGTTCTACTTCGAGTTCGTGGCACGCGGGACGGTGTGCGAGGGGGCGCGGCTTAAGCAGGAACTGGTCGACGCGCGGCTTCGCTGCCGCGGGTGCGGGCACGAGTGGGAGATCGAGATCCCGGCCTTCCGCTGCCCGGAGTGCGCCGGCGGCGATGTCGAGATCGCCAGCGGCAATGAGTTCGAGGTTGAGGCAATCGAGGTCGAGGAGGCACAGTGCATCGGACAAAGGTGAGGATCGTCGAGGACGCGCTCGACGCCAACAACACGATCGCGAGCGCCAACCGGGCGGACTTCGACCGAGCCGGCGTCAAGGTCGTCAACTTCATGAGCGCCCCCGGCGCCGGCAAGACGACATTGCTGCAGCGGGTGGTTGCGGACCTGCCCGGCGTCCGCGTCGGCGTACTCGAGGGCGACGTGGAGGGCTCGATGGACGCCGACCGGCTGGCTCACCTGCACGTGCCGGTGACCCAGCTCAACACGGGTGCTGGCTTCGGCGGGGAGTGCCATCTCGACGCGAACATGGTCCGCTCGGCGATGCCCGCGCTCCCGCTCGACGAGATCGATCTGCTCCTCGTCGAGAACGTCGGCAACCTCGTCTGCCCGGCCGAGTTCCGGATCGGCGAGGACGCGCGCGTGATGGTGAGCGCGATCACCGAAGGCGAGGACAAGCCGCTCAAGTACCCGCTGATGTTCCGGGCCTGCGAGCTGGTGATCGTGAACAAGATCGACCTGCTCCCACACCTCGACTTCGATCTTCAGAAGCTCCTCTACAACATCGATGCGGTGCACCCCGATGTCGAGACGATCGTGCTGAGCGCCCGGTCCGGCCAGGGGGTGGAGGCGTGGCGCGACTGGCTGCGGCGGATTGCGGCCCGCGCTCCGCAGGAGGCGCTGGCTTGACCGTCGCCGAGCTGCTGGCGGAGCGCACGGAGTGCAATGCGCGGTTCTTCGACGAGTCGGCGGGCGCGCTCGCACGCGTGTGTCATCTGATGGCCGAGCGGTTCGCCCGCGGCGGCCGGCTGATCGCTTTCGGCCACTCGCCCGCGGCGCGGTCGGACGCACGCCACGTCGCAGTTGAGTTCGTCCATCCGGTGATCGTCGGTAAGCGGGCGCTGCCCGCGATCGGGCTGGCCGGCGAGGGCGGCGACATCGCGGCTCAGGTGTCGCTGATCGCGGCTCCGGACGACGTGGCGATGGGCTTCGGTGCCGGCTGTGAGGACGCGGTAGCGGTTGCGCGGGGGCGTGGCTGCCTGACGATCGCGTTCGCGCCGGCCGGCGCCGAGTGGGAGTTCGAGCCGCCGACATCCGACCCGGATATCCGCCAGGAGCTGATCGAGACGCTCTACCACATCCTGTGGGAGCTCGTGCACGTGTTCTTCGAGCATCGCGGCCTGCTCGAGGGCCGTACCGAACGCCGCGTGCACGACGCCGGCGCGTCGAGCTTCCTGTATCCGTTCCTCGACGAGCGCGAGACGAACCTCGATGCGGTCATCGAAGATGTCCGGCGCTCGGTGCTGATGAAGGCCGGGGAGATCGGCGCGTTGCGCGAGCAGACGCTGACCGACAACGCGTCGGCGCTCGCGGACGCCGCGGGCGCGCTTAGGGCCAGCTTCGAGCGTGGCGGCAAGCTGTTGGCGCTCGGCAACGGCGGCTCGGCCACCGACGCCATGGATCTGGTTGCCGACCTCCGCGCGGCTGGGCATCCGGCGATCGACCTGACCGAGGACCCGGGGATCCTGACCGCGATCGCCAACGACATCGGCGTCGAGGCGATCTTCTCGCGGCAGGTGATCGCCTACGGCGGGGAGGGCGACGTCGTGCTGGCCCTGTCGACGTCGGGAAACTCGGGCAACGTGATCCATGCGCTCGCCGAGGCCCGCCGACGGCGCCTGGCGACGATCGCGATGGTCGGCTACGACGGGGGTCGTGTCGCGAGCGAGGCGCTCGCGGATCACGTCGTCGTCACCAGGTCCGAGCACATCCCCCGGATCCAGGAGGCCCAGGCGAGCGCGTACCACGCGCTGCTGGAGTTGGTGGGGTGACGATCGTCGGCCGGCGCGCACGGGTTCGGGTGACCGGCACCGTCCAGGGCGTTGGCTTTCGCCCGTATGTCTACCGGCTCGCCGGCGAGCTGTCGCTCGGCGGGTTCGTCCTCAACGACGCCCATGGAGTCGTGATCGAGATCGAGGGCAGCGCAACGGTCGTCGATCGGTTCCTGAAGCGCCTGCCACGCGAGGCGCCGCCGTTGGCCGTGCTCGAGCAGGTCGTGGTCGAGGAACGGGATCCGAGCGGCGAGGAGCGAGCGTTCGTGATCGTGGCCAGCGTGGCGGGCGACGTTCCCGATGCGCCGGTGACACCCGACAGCGCCACCTGCGAGGACTGCCTGCGCGAGCTGTTTGACCCGGCCGACCGTCGCTTCCGCTATCCGTTCATCAACTGCACGAACTGCGGCCCCCGGTTCACCATCGTGCGCGGAGTGCCCTACGACCGTCCGCTGACCACGATGGCCGGCTTCGCGATGTGCCCGGAGTGTCGCGCCGAGTACGAGGACCCGGCCGACCGGCGCTTTCACGCCCAGCCGAACGCATGCCCGGTCTGCGGACCCTCGGTGCGGCTGATCGGAGACTCGGCCGGCGAGCCCCTTAAGACCACCGCCACCGCGCTCGCGGCCGGCGCGATTGTTGCGATCAAAGGCATCGGTGGTTATCACCTGGCCTGCCTGGCCGCCAGCGAGCGGGCGGTGGCCGGGCTCCGGGCGCGAAAACACCGGGAGGACAAGCCGTTCGCGCTGATGGCGCCCTCGCTGGCCGTCGCCGAGTCGCTCGTGTCGCTCGACGTGCGGGCGGCCGAACTGCTGACCGGCCCTGCACGCCCGATCGTGCTCGCCCCGCGGCGGTCGGACGCCCGGGTGGCGAACGCGGTCGCGCCCGGGGCACCCGAGCTCGGCGTGATGCTCCCGTACTCGCCGCTCCATCACCTCCTGCTCGCCGACGTCGGCGAGACGCTCGTGATGACGAGCGCCAACGTGTCCGACGAGCCGATCGCCTACCGCGACGATGACGCGGTCGAGCGCCTGTCCGGCATCGCCGAGGTGTTCCTCCTCCACGAACGCCCGATCCAGACGCGTACCGACGACTCGGTCGTACGCGGGCGCACCATCCTGCGCCGGTCACGCGGCTACGTTCCCGCCGCGCTGTCGCTGCCCGGCGCCGGCACGTCACGACCCCTGCTCGCGTGCGGCGCCGAGCTCAAGAACACGTTCTGCCTCGCTCGCGGCACCCGCGCGTGGGTCAGCCACCACATCGGAGACCTTCAGAACTACGAGACGCTCCGCTCGTTCACCGAGGGAATCGCGCATTTCCGGCGGCTGTTCGCGGTCGACCCGCAGCTCGTCGTCCACGACCTGCACCCCGATTATCTCTCGACGAAGTACGCGCTCGACCTCGACGACGTTGAGCTGGTCGAGGTCCAGCACCACCACGCCCATCTCGCCGCCTGCCTGGCCGAGCACGGTGAGGCTGGAGCTGCCGTTGGTGCGATCTTCGACGGGACCGGGTACGGGCTCGACGGAACGGTTTGGGGCGGCGAGCTCTTGTACGGCGACGTGGCCGCGTTCCGCCGCGTCGGCGCGCTGCTGCCCGTCCGGCTCCCCGGGGGAGACCGGGCCGTGCGCGAACCGTGGCGGATGGCGTGCGCCTGGCTGGTGGCCAGCGCAGTCGAGCCGCCGGCGTCCTGGCGAGGGGTCGCCGAGCTGGCCCGCTCGGGCCTCGCGTCGCCCTGGACGACGAGCATGGGCCGTCTGTTCGACGCGGTCGCCGCGCTCGCCGGAATCCGCGCCGAGGTCAACTACGAGGGCCAGGCGGCGATTGAGCTCGAGGCCGCGTGCGACCCATCCGAACCCGGCGCGTATCCGATCGCGGTGGGCGGCGCGCCGCTTGTGATCGATCCGCGCGAGACGATCCGCGCGGTGGCCGCGGACGTGGCCGCCGGCCAGTCCGCCGGCGCGATCGCCCGCCGGTTTCATCGCACGATTGCCGCGGCCACGGTGCAGGCGTGCGTCGAGCTGGCCGCCGACCACGCCACCGAGGTAGTGGTCCTGTCGGGCGGCGTGTTCCAGAGCCGCCTGCTGCTCGAGTCGGTGTCGCGCGCGCTTACCAGAGCCGGTCTGCGCGTGCTCGTACCCGAGCGCCTCCCGGTAAACGACGGCGGTATCTCCTACGGCCAGGCGGCGGTGGCTGCCGCGACGCGATGAGCGAGCCGGACGACCACGTGCGCGGGATCCTCGCTCAGGAGGTGTTCATCCGCGGCGCCAACCGCCCGTTCGGCGAGCTGACGCGCGAGGACGCGGCGGCGCGCGCGGACGAGCTGCGAGCCGCCGTCGGCTGGGGACCGACGGCGCGGGTCGCGCCGGTGGCGCGGGCCTGGCGCGAGCTCGCCATGGCCATGGATCGAGCCGGCGCAGATGCCGTCGGCGACCTCGGGTCGGACGTCCTCGTCGAGCTGGCGCCCAGGCTCTGGGTGACGCTGCCCGGCTGACCGATCAGCGCAGGGGGGTCTGACCGAGCTTCTCGCACAGCTCGTTGACCGACTCGAACACGGCGGCGGCGCCCGCCTCCTCAAGCTCGGAGACCGCGAAACCCCCGGTGCGAACGGCCAGCGTCTTGACCCCGGCCTTCCCGGCCGCCTCGACGTCCCAGGGGGTGTCGCCCACCATCACCGCGTCGTCGGGCGATGCGCCAACTTTCTTGAGGGCGGAGGTGACCAGGTCGGGCGCCGGCTTGGTCGACTCGACGTCGGCCGAGGTCGTCCAGTCGTCGGCCAGCTCGCGCGCATCGAGCAGATCGAGATAGTGATCCACCTCATCCGCCTTGGCCGAGCTGGCCAGCACCACCTTGTGCCCGCGCGCCTTGAGCTGCTCGATCAGCTCGCGTGAGCCGGCCATCGGCTGGACCTCGTCGATCAGCTGGAAGTAGAGCGTCTTCTCGGCGCTGCGAATCTCGTCGCCCTGCTCATCTTCGGTTCGATCGTCGGTCAGAGCGGCCACGAGCTGGTCGCCGCCCATCCCGATGTGGCGATGGATGCGCCAGATCGGCAGCACGATCTCGTGCTGGCGAAACGCGCGGTACCACGCGATTGCGTGCTGGTAGTTGGTGTCGACGAGCGTTCCGTCGATGTCGAGGATGGCGAGGGTCATGCGCCGTGCTCCTGCTACCCACCTGGCCGCTCCTCATCACGCAGGGCGAGCGTGCCGGTCAGTCCGCGCGCCAGGGCCTCGGGTCCCATCAGGCGAGCCGGGGAGGGGTCGGCGGCGGCCGCGGCGGCGATCCGATCGAGGTCGAGCGCGACCAGCGAGCCGACCACGATCGTGTTGCCGGCACGACCGCCGAGCGCCCACACCCGGGGGTAGGCGCCGGACGCGCCGGCGGCCACCCTGCGCACGTCGCGCGCCGAGGAGTCGTCCAGCACGTTGATCAGCGCCAGCGGCGCCACTCGCGCCACCTCGGCCAGCGCCTGGACGGTGATCAGGTGGCGCGGGACGGTGGCCGCGATGAATGCGTCGATGACGACCGCGTCCCAGCTTCCGCGGCGCTGGCGGGCCACGTAGGAGCGCCCCTCAGCCACTCGTACGTGCAGGCCCGGAGCCCGGCGCAGCCCGAAGTGCTCGCGGGCCAGGGCCACCACCTCGGGGTCGACCTCGCACACCTCCTGGCGCCCGTTCGGATCCTCGGCGGCCATGGCGCGCGCCAGCGCACAGGCTCCACCGCCCACATGGAGCACGCGCCTGGCTCGGCCCGCGAGCAGGACGATCCGCATCCAGCGCATGTAGTCGAACTCCAGATGCCGGGGATCGGCCAAATCGATGTAGGAGGCGTCCATGTCGCCCTGGCGCAGCAGGCGGCCCGAGGGGCGCCGTGGGTCGCGCTCGGCCACCAGCTCGCCGCGGCGGGCGATGGTGGTTGGCGCAGCGCGAGCACGGGGCACCTCCACAGGCTCTCACGACGCCGCCGGAGGCCTGCCTACGCTCCCAAGCTCCCGATGAGCGTGAGTCGCACCCGAGTCCCGTCCAGGCTGAGCCTCGCCGGCGCCAGAAGAATCGCGCTGGCCGCCCAGGGCTTCGGGCGCCGCCCGGCGCGGCCGCCCAGCCTGAACCGGATCGCGCAGCTCGTGGAGAGTCTGGGGCTGCTCCAGCTCGACTCGGTCAACGTGTTCCTGCGCGCGCACTACATGCCGGTGTTCTCACGCCTCGGGCCGTATGACCGCGCTCGGTTGGACCGCATCGCCGGCCACGGAACCGGGCGGATCCGCCGGCGGCTGGTCGAATACTGGGCCCATGAGGCGTCCCTGTTGCCGGTCGAGCTCCATCCGCTGCTGCGCTGGCGCATGGCCGATGTCGACCGCGAAGCCTGGGGATCGATCTCCCGCGTGGCGCGCGAGCAGCCCGAGCTGGTGGCCGACACCCTCGCGCTGGTCGCCGAGCAGGGACCGATCCGCGCGCGCGACACCGGCGCTGTGCGCCCGCCGGCCCGGCCGGGGCACATGTGGAACTGGCACGAGGGAAAGGTCGCGCTCGAGCATCTGTTCTTCACCGGACAGGTGGCTGCCGCGCGCCGGGTCAACTTCGAGCGGCTCTACGACACGACCGAGCGGGTGATTCCGGCCGAGATCCGCGAGCGCGACACGCCGAGCCGCGCCGACGCCCAGCGCGAGCTGACGCGCGTCGCCGCCCGGGCGTTGGGCGTGGCCACCGAGCCCGACCTCGGCGACTATTTCCGCCTGCCCCGCCGCGACTCCAAGGCACGCGTCGCCGAACTGGTCGACTCAGGCGAGCTGTTCGAGCTCGAGGTCGAGGGCTGGACGGCGCCCGCCTACCTCTGGCCGGACGCTCGTCGACCGCGCCGGATCAACGCTCGCGCGCTGCTCTCGCCGTTCGACTCGTTGATCTGGTTTCGCCCGCGGACCGAGCGGCTGTTCGGATTCCGCTACCGGATCGAGATCTACACGCCGGCGCCCAAGCGGGTCTACGGGTACTACGTTCTGCCCTTCCTGCTCGGCGACGCGCTGGTCGCTCGGGTCGATCTGAAGTCCGATCGCGCGCGTGGCGCACTGCTCGTGCAGGGCGCATTCGCCGAGCCGGACGTCGACCACGCTCTGGTGGCCGGTGAGCTGGCCGAGGAGCTCCGCCTGGTGGCGAGCTGGCTCGGGCTGGAGTCTGTGGTGGTCGCCCGGCGGGGCGATCTGGCCCGCCGTCTGGCCAAGGCGGTGCAATGACCCCCCGGCAGGCGTGCCGAGCGCCAATACAGGGCAGCCTTAGCTAGATGTCGGACTCCAAGATCACTGCGGGTGTCATCTACAAGGCTGTGCTGCTGGCGTTTGGCCTGGTGGTCGCCGCGGTCATCTTCCAGGCGCTGATCAGCCTGATCCTCGGCGTGCTGGTCGTAGTGATCGTCGCGGCCCCGCTGTCGGCGTTCGCCGATCTGCTGCGGCGCTGGCACGTGCCGCGGGCGATCGGGGCCTCGCTGGGGCTGCTGATCGGGCTGGGCGCGATCGGCGGGCTGGTTGCCCTGATCGTGCCGGTGTTCACCAGCGAGGTCAATCACTTCGCCCAGGAACTGCCGAGCATCGGCGACTCGCTCACGCGCCGGCTCGGGCGACTGACCGGCTCCTCTCCCGCTCACATCACCAGCCAGGTCCAGCACTTCGTCACGAGCTACACCCACAACCCGTCCAAGCTCCTCGGGCCGGTCGCGTCGATCGGGGCCAGCGTGGCCGCGGCCGTGGCGGCCATCATCGTGGTGCTGCTCACCGCGCTCTACAGCGCCATTCATCCCGGGCCACTGATAAACGGGTTCATGCGCATCTTCCCGATCCCCCGCCGGCCCCACGTCCAGCACATCCTGATGCGCCTGCGCACGGCCTACCTGGCCTGGCTGCGCGGCCTGTTCGTGGGCATGCTCGTGCTCGGCGGGTTGACCTACGGCGGTCTGCAGCTGGTCGGCCTGCGCTTCGCGGCGTTCTTCGCCGTGTTCACCGCGGTCGCGATGATCGTGCCGTACTTCGGGGCGCTGGCCAGCTCGATCCCGCCGATCCTATTCGCGCTCACGGTCTCCACGGACAAGGCGGTCCTGGTCGCGATCATCTACGTCCTCGCCCACCAGGTCGAGAGCAACTTCATCCAGCCGCTCGTGGTGGCGCGCACCGTGAAGCTCCATCCGGCCGTGGTGGCCATCGGCGTGGTGGCGGTCGACCAGCTGTTCGGCTTCATCGGGCTGCTGATCGCGGTCCCCCTGATCGCCACGGCGACCATCCTGACCGACGAGCTGTGGGTCAAGCCGCTCGAGCGCGGCGACGCCCGCGCCCCGGTCGAGCAGCTCAGGCGCTCGAGCGCGGAGGGGCTGTCGGTCCGCGC
The DNA here is from genome assembly GCA_963764545.1 of uncultured Solirubrobacterales bacterium. Lineage (GTDB taxonomy): Bacteria > Actinomycetota > Thermoleophilia > Solirubrobacterales > Solirubrobacteraceae > Palsa-465. The sequence continues at coordinate 70,979 of CAVXSX010000005.1, forward strand.
CCGGCGCTGACAGCGCCAGCCCGCGCCGACGCTCAGGCGTCCGAGTGCTGGTCGGTGTCGCCGAGGGGCGAATCGTCGTCGGCCGGCGCCCCGGGAAGCTGATCGGCGGCCGGGCTCTCGCTTCCGCCCTCGGCACCCGGCTCCTCGGGGTCGTTCTCCGGCGCTTCTTCGATGTTCTCGCGTTCTCTGTGCTCTGCCATGCGGAGCCTGTACCCGCCGGCCCAAACCTGAACCTGACCGGTGTGCGTGGCCGGCCGGCTGGGTAGTCCGCGAGCATGACCGAGACCGACCCCGACGAACTGGCCGACCACCTCGAGGACGAGGCCGACGATCTCGAGCGCCGCAGCGACAAGCTCGAGCACGAGACCGAAGACGTCTCCCAGGAGTGGGAGAGCAAGCGCGCGGATCCGAGTGTGCCGGGTGCCCCGGCGCCGCCCGATGACGAGGACGGGGGAGGCCCGCCCACCGGCGCGCCGAGCGGTAAGGACGACGAGGACTAGTCCGTCGGCGGCGGCTCGCGGGGGATCGCCGTGTCCGATCCCTCGGCTGCCTGGTTCTGGCGCTCGGTGATCCACTCGCCGCTGGGCGTCCGGCGGATCGCGCCCACGCGCGTTCCCGAAGCGTCGTGCAGGCCGCCTCCGTCGTCGACGCTCAGCGCGGACTCACCGCCGAGCGCCTCGGTCACGATCTGCTGGACGAGCGATGCATCGAGGTGCTCGAGCTTCGCGGTCGTTGAGTGCGGAGGCGACCGCGGCCAGGGCTCGCTCGATGTCCACGTCGCTGGGCATGCGGCGCCGTTACCCGCGGGCCAGCGCGGGCAAGCACTCGTGTCCGCGCGGCGACTGATCGCTGCGGATGTCCGCGCCGTTACGCATGATGAAGCGGCGGTTTTGCCCACGATCGCTCGGGTAACGATCGGCAGCGATGGGCCTGCGCCGTCTGCTTCCTCCCTTCCTGCGCCAGCTCGATGGCGACCCGTACGGCCTCGGTCGTGCGGCCCAGTCCGAGCGCTCGGCCAACCTGGTGGCCCGCACCCGAACGGCCGACAGGGTGGTCCAGTCGATCTGTCCCTACTGCGCGGTGGGATGCGGGCAGAAGGTGTACGTCAAGGACGAGAAGGTCATCCAGATCGAGGGCGATCCCGCCTCGCCGATCTCGCGCGGCCGGCTTTGCCCCAAGGGCTCGGCGTCCGAGAAGCTCGTCAACTCGCCGATGCGCGAGACCCGCGTCAAGTACCGGCGGCCGGGCGCCGCCGACTGGGAGCACATCAGCCTTAAGCAGGCGACCGCGATGATCGCCGAGCGGATGATCAAGGTCCGCGAGGAAACCTGGGAGGAGCAAACCGAGGACGGTGAGCCGCTCAAGCGCACCCTCGGCATGCACTTTCTGGGTGGCGCGACGCTGGACAGCGAGGAGAACTACCTGATCAAGAAGTTCTTCACCGCGCTCGGCGCGCTCTCGATCGAGAACCAGGCTCGGATATGACACAGCTCGACGGTCCCCGGTCTGGGGACCTCGTTCGGGCGCGGCGGAGCCACGACCTTCCAGCAGGACCTCCAGAACGCCGACTGCATCCTGATCATGGGCTCGAACATGGCCGAGCAGCACCCGGTCGGCTTCCAGTGGGTGATCGAGGCCAAGGAGCGGGGCGCAAAGGTCATCCACGTCGACCCTCGCTTCACCCGCACCAGCGCGATGGCCGATCGGCACATCAAGATCCGTCCCGGGACCGACATCGCATTCCTGGGCGGGATCGTCAACTACATCTTCGAGCACGACGCCTGGTTCAAGGAGTACGTCCAGCACTACACCAACGGCCCGGTGGTCGTGAACCCCGAATTCCAGGACACCGAGGACGCGAGCGGTTTCTTCTCGGGCTGGAATCCGGATCACAGCGCCTACGGCATCTCCACCTGGAGCTATGACAAGGCAGGTGGCGAGGCCGCCGCCGGCAAATCGGAGCAGCAGGCCGACGTCTCCGGCGACCAGGCCCATGGCGCACACGGCATGAAGCTGAAGGGCGGGCAGCCGCCTGAGGTGGACGAGTCCATGCAGCACGAGCACTGCGTGATCCAGCTTCTGAGGCGCCATTTCCAGCGCTACACGCCCGATGTGGTGGCCGACATCTGCGGTTGCTCGCCGGAGGACATCGTGGCCGTGGCCGCAGCCATGTGCGAGAACTCAGGTCGCGAGCGCACCTCCGCGCTCGTCTACTCGGTGGGCTGGACCCAGCACACGGTCGGGGTGCAGAACATCCGTGCCGCGTCGATCGTGCAGCTCCTGCTCGGCAACATCGGCCGGCCCGGCGGGGGCATCCTTGCCCTGCGCGGCCACGCCAACATCCAGGGCTCGACCGACATCCCGACGCTGTACGACATCCTGCCGGGCTACATCCCGATGCCCCATCCGCAGTCGCATCCGAGCCTGGACAAGTTCGTCGAGCTGAATGGGCCGGACACCGGCGCGTGGGGCAACCTGCGGCCGTACATGGTCTCGCTGCTCAAGTCCTGGTGGGGCGATGCAGCCACCGAGGAAAGCGAGTTCTGCTTCCAATACCTGCCGCGGATCAACGGCGACCACTCGCACTACGCGATGATGCTCAAGATGCTCGACGGTGGGGTCAAGGGCATGTTCTGCGTGGGGCAGAACCCCACCGTCGGCTCGGCCAACTCCAAGCTGATCCGCCTGGCGCTGGCCAAGCTCGACTGGCTGGTCGTGCGCGACTTCCAGCCGATCGAGTCGGCCACGTTCTGGAAGGACTCGCCCGAGCACGAGTCCGGCGAGGTCCGCGCGCAGGACATCCAGACCGAGGTGTTCTTCCTCCCGGCCGCCGCCCACACGGAGAAGGACGGCTCGTTCACCAACACCCAGCGTCTGCTCCAGTGGCATCACAAGGCGTGCGAGCCGCCCGGCGACGCCCGCTCGGAGCTGCACTGGATCTATCACCTCGGCAAGGCGATCCGCGAGAAGCTCACCGGCTCGGAGGATCCCAAGGACCGGCCGATCCTCGACCTGACGTGGGACTACCCGCTGGTCGGCCCACACGACGAGCCCGACGCCGAGCACGTGCTGATGGAGATCTCGGGCCGCAAGCCCGACGGGTCGTTCCTGTCCAGCTACGACGAGCTCGAGGAGGATGGCTCCACCACGTGCGGGTCGTGGATTCATTGCGGCGTCTACAAGGAGGGTGTCAACCAGGCGGCGCGCAAGACGCCGGGCACCGAGCAGAACTGGGTCGCTCACGAGTGGGGCTGGGCCTGGCCAAAGGACACCCGAATCATCTACAACCGCGCCTCGGCCGATCCTGACGGCAACCCGTGGTCGGAGCGCAAGCGCTACGTGTGGTGGGACGCCGAAGAGGGGGAGTGGACCAGCCTCGGCGACTCGCCGGACTTTCCCCCCACCAAGGAGCCCGGCTTCCGCCCGGAGGAAGACGCCAAGAAGATGGAGGCGATCGCGGGCGACAAGCCGTTCATCCTGCACCCGGACGGCCGGGCTTGGATCTACTCGCCGACCGGCCTGGTCGACGGCCCGCTGCCCGCCCACTACGAGCCGCATGAGTCGCCGTTCAAGAACCCCCTGTACGCGCAGCAGCAGAACCCGACCCGTCAGGTCTACCACCGACCCGAGAACCCCTACCACCCCGTGGACGGCGAGCCGGGCGCCGAGGTGTTCCCGTTCGTGCTCACGACCTACCGCCTGACCGAGCATCACACAGCCGGCGGCATGTCGCGGACCGTGCCCTACCTGGCCGAGCTCCAGCCTGAGTTCTTCTGCGAGGTCTCCCCTGAGCTGGCCGCCGAACGAGGCCTCGAGCACGGCGGCTGGGCGACGATCGTCACCGCCCGTCAGGCGGTGGAGGCCCGCGTGATGGTCACCGAGCGGATCAGGCCGCTGCAGGTGCAAGGACGCACCATGCACCTGGTCGGGGCCCCGTACCACTGGGGCGGGGTGGGCATCGTCACCGGTGACTCGGCCAACGAGCTGCTGCCGCTCGCGCTCGACAACAACGTGCACATCGCGGAGTACAAGGTCGCCACCTGTGACATCCGCCCGGGGCGGAGGCCCCGCGGGCCGGCCAGGCTCGAGCTGGTGCAGCAGTACCGCGAGCGGGCGGGAGTCAAGACTTGAGCGCCGGCGGCCCGCAACTCGAAACGGTCGCGTGGCCCGGCAGCTATGGCGATCAAGCCAAGCCACGCGTGGGGTTCTTCACCGACACCTCGGTGTGCATCGGCTGCAAGGCGTGCGAGGTGGCGTGCAAGGAGTGGAACCAGATCCCGATGTCTATGCAGGGCTTCACCGGGAAGTCCTACGACAACACGATCGACCTCGGAGCGGACACGTGGCGGCATGTGGCCTTCATCGAGCAGAAGCTGCCGGTGGACGTCACCGAAGGCGCCTCGCTGGTGGAGTCGGCCGCGCGCGGCCAGGCGGTCGACGGCGGCGTGAGCACCTACCAGGAGGCCGACGGCTTCCGCTGGCTGATGGCCTCCGACGTGTGCAAGCACTGCACGCACGCCGCGTGCCTCGACGTATGCCCGACCGGAGCGCTGTTCCGCACCGAGTTCGGGACCGTGGTGGTCCAGGAGGACGTGTGCAACGGCTGCGGCTACTGCGTCTCGGCCTGCCCGTTCGGGGTCATCGATCAACGCGAGGACGACGGCCGGGTGTGGAAGTGCACGCTGTGCTACGACCGGCTGAAAGACGACCAGGAACCCGCGTGCGCCCAGGCGTGTCCCACCAACTCGATCCAGTTCGGCGAGCTGTCCGAGCTCCACGAGCGAGCCGAGCACCGCCTGGCGCACCTCCAGCAGTCGGGCCAGGACCGGGCCCAGCTCTACCTGTCCGACGGCGAGGACGGCATCGGCGGCGCCGGCGCCTTCTTTCTGCTGCTCGACGAGCCCGAGGTGTACGGACTCCCGCCCGATCCGGTCGATACCCGGCGCGACGTCGGCGAGATCTGGGCCGCGGCCGGTGCCGCCGCGCTCGCGCTCGGCGCCGGACTGCTGGCCACGGTATTCGGGGGAGAGAGATGAGCGACCAGGGCACCTCCTATCACGGCCAGCCGGTCATCAAGCAACCCACCTGGACGTGGGAGATCCCGATGTACTTCTTCACCGGCGGGATGGCCGGGGCGTCCGCCGGGCTGGCCTATCTCTCCGGCCTGCGCGGAAACGACGTTCTGGCGCGGCGCGCTTGGACGGCGGCGCTCGCCGGCGTGTCGGTGAGTCCGGTGTTCTTGATCTCCGACCTCGGCCGGCCCATGCGCTTCCTGAACATGTTCCGGATGGTCAAGGTGACCTCGCCGATGAGCGTCGGGTCGTGGATCCTCGGAGCCAGCGGCGCGAGCACCACGCTGGCGGCCGCCCACGCCTGGACCGGGCTGTTTCCCCGATCCGCGAGGCTCGCCCGCCCGGCCGCCGCGCTGCTCGGACTTCCCCTCTCGACCTACACGGCCGCGCTCGTGGCCAACACCGCGGTCCCGGTCTGGCACGAGGCGCGACGCACGCTTCCGTTCGTGTTCGGGTCAGGCGCGGCAATGAGCGCGGGAGCAGCCTCGGTGATCGCCACCCCGCCCGAGCATGCTGCACCGGCGCGGCGCCTGGCGCTGGCCAGTGCCGCGCTCGAGCTGTCGCTCAACGAGGTCATGAAGAAGCAGCTCGGCGAGCACGGTGAGCCGTACAGCCGCGGCACCCCGGCGAAGCTCAGCCACGTGAGCCAGGCGCTGATCCTCGGCGGCTCGGCGCTGCTCGCCCGGCGCGGCGCGAGCTCGCGCGCGGCCGCCGTGGGCGGCGGGGCGCTGCTCGGAGCCGGTGCGTTGTGTGCGCGCTGGACGATCTTCAAGGCGGGGTTTCAGTCGGCGGCCGATCCGAAATATGTGGTCGGCCCCCAGCGCCGGGCGATCGAGCGCGGCGAGCGGCGTGGGGGCGCCAGGCGCGAGGCCAACGTCCGCGACCCCCGGCCCGCGGTCGGCTCACCGGCCACCGCCCCGGCCGTGGTGGGCGACCAGGAGCCGCTCTCGCCCCGTTGAGCCTCGGCCACTGGCAGCTCGAGCCGGTTCAGGTCGCGCCCGCGGTGGTGCTCGCCCTCGCTTACTGGTGGCGCGTGCGCGAGTTGGCGGCGAAGGGCAGACCGGTGCGAGCCGGCCGGCGCGTGTCGTTCTACGCCGGGATCGCCGTGATCCTCGTGGCGCTCGTGTCGCCGATCGACTGGATCGGCGAGAACCGCCTGTTGTGGGTCCACATGGTGCAGCACCTGCTGCTCGGCGACATCGCGGCCTTACTCCTCGTGTTCGGCCTGACCGGCCCCGTCCTGCGCCCGGTGCTCGCGCTGCGCTGGGTGCGGCGACTCCGGGTGCTCGCCCATCCGCTCGTCGCGCTGCCGCTGTGGATCCTCAACCTGTCCGTGTGGCATCTGCGGGTCCTCTACCAGGCCGCGCTCTATCACGACGGCATCCATGCCCTGGAGCACTTCGCCTTCGTCGCGTGCGGCGCGCTGATGTGGGCGGCGGTGATCGAGCCGCTGCCCGGCCCGGCATGGTTTGGGAACGGATGGAAGGCGGTCTACACGCTGGCGGTCCGCACGGCTGGCGCGATAATCGCCAACGCGTTCATCTGGGCTTCGCGCCCGTTCTATCCGTACTACGTCGCCCGGGACCGGCTGGTCGGGATCTCACCGGTGACCGACCAGCGGATCGCGGGCGCGATCATGTTCATCGAGGGCAGCGTGGTGACCATGCTGGCGTTCGCGTGGCTGTTCATCCGCTTCACCCGCGAGATGGAGCTCCGCCAGCGCCTGGTCGAGCGCGACCTCGACGCGACCCGCGCTGCGCGTGCCGCTCGTTACGCACGCTCGGTGCGCGCGAGCGATCTGATGTGAGCTGACTCAGAGACAGGCTCTCAGGCCTGTTCGGTGGTCGTGCTCGGTCCGAGCCCGGTTCCGACCGCGCCACGCCGGCGTTCGGCTTCGGCGAGCGCCGCCTCGTGCTCGGCCTCGGCCAGATCGGCGGCCTGGAGCCCGACGCAGACGCGACGGGTGAGGAAGAACAGCAGCGCGGGCACGACCCAGATGCCGATCCGGAAGATGTAGAGCTGCGTGTCGTAGCTGAGCCCCCACAGCACGAACACCCGGTCCGCCGCCCCGAAGATGAAGATCAGGAACACCCAGGAGAGGAATGCGATCCCGAAGGCCGTGCGGTTGGGCGCGTGGCGGGGCCGATCGGCGAGGTTGTGAACATCTCGGTCGCGGGTCAGCTTGCGCTCGAGCCAGGGGAACGTGGCGAGGACGCCCAACACAACGAGCGGAAACACGATGCCCCCCCAGAACGGGTTCGGGATCAGCGTGAAGTGGCCGATCGTCACGTCGAAGCTCGGCATCAGGCGAAGCGCCCCGATCAGCCAGCCGAGGTACCAGTCGGGTTGCGCGCCGTTGGTGCCGAGCCAGGGCTCGAACGGGCCCCACTGCCAGATCGGGTTGATCTGGATGAGCCCGCCGAGTAGGAACAGGATGCCGACCACGAAGAACATCAGCGCCAGGGACCGCGGGGTCTGGCCGGGGAACAGCGGCACCCCGACGATGCGCCGCTCGGTGTGCCGGCGGCTCTCACGGAACTGGGTGTGATGTCGTGCCATGACCAGCGCCAGATGCACGCCGATCAGCGTGGCGAGCAGCATCGGGAACACGAACACGTGAGCGATGTACATCCGCGACCAGAACTCGGGCTTGCCTGGGAACGGCGCTCCGAAGATGGCCAGTATCGCCGGGCCCCCGATCACCGGGAGTGAGAGCCCCACGCCGTAGCCGATCGCGAGGCCCATGCCGGAAAGCAAATCGTCAACCAGCGAGTAGCCCAGGTACCCCTCGAGGAACGCCGTGAACAGCAGCACCAGCCCGATCAGCCAGGTCAGCTCCCGCGGCTTGCGGAAAGCGCCCGTGAAGAACACGCGCATGAGGTGCATCACGATCGACGCCACGAACACGTCCGCGGCCCAGTGATGGGTCTGGCGGATCAACAGGCCGGCCTTGTAGGTGAAGCTGATGTCGAGAACCGACTTGTAGGCGGCGCTCATCTTCTGGCCGTCCAGCGGGGTGTAAGGCCCGTGGTAGACGACCTTGGCCGTGCTCGGATCGAAGAACAGCGCCAGGTAGACACCGGTGGCGATGAGCACGATGAACGAGTAGAGCGCGACTTCGCCGAGCAGGAACGACCAGTGGTCGGGGAACAGGTAGCGCATGCCCTTGCGCATGAGCGGCGCCGCGGCTGTCCGCTCGTCGATGAAGCGGACTGGGTCTTCGATGTGCTCGGTCACCGGCGGCTCATGCCTCGGTGGGCTTCTCTCTGACGTTCCACCAAGACGGCCCGACCCGGGCGGAGAAGTTGCCCGCCGCCCGCAGATAACCGGCGCCGTCGACCATCAGCGGCAGTTGGGGGAGAGGGCGCCCGGCAGGTCCGTAGATCACGGTCCCGCCTGTGTACGGGTCAAACGTCGAGTAGTGACACGGGCACACGAGCGCCGGCTTGGGCTCGAGTGCCGGGAATGTCGGCTTGCGGTACAGCGCCACCGCACACCCTGCGTGGGTGCAGATCTTCGAGAAGGCGAGCACCCCTCCGGGTGACCAACCCGCCCGGTCGGCCGGCAGCTTCAGCTTGCTGGGATCGAGCCGGACGACGACCAGGGAGGCGCCGATGTCCTCCTTGTCGGCGCCCTCGGGAAACGCGGTATAGAAGGTACCCGGCACGACGCCCGCGGCTCTCAGCGGGTTGTCGTCCTCGTCGACCAGCCGCACCCCACGCCTCCAGGGGGTCTGGTCGAGCGGCGTGGTGTCCCAGATCGGGCCCAGCGAGAGCGCCGGGGTGATCGCGGCTAGCCCCACCGCGCCCGCGGTGGCAGCGCCAGCCCCCAGGAGCAGCCGCTTGCGAGTGATCCGGCTGCCGCTCTGCTGGATGATCTCGGCGACCTCGCTTTGCTCATCGGGGTGCTCCCGCGGATAGTCATCCTCGAGCTCCTCGGTCACGACCAGCCGCTTCGCCACCACGGTCAGCGCCGCGCCGATGAACACGAAGCACATTCCGAGACAGATCCCGAGCAGCTCGTTGGGCATACCGCCCGGGCTGAACATGGCGTAGGTGACGATGAACCCGATCGCGAACAGGCTCGCGATCGCGAGCAGCACCAGCACCACGTTCTCGGCGCCGCGCTCGGGGGTCCCTTGCGCCACGATCGGTTCCTTGGCTTCGGCCTGCGCCTCCTTGACGTCTTTCCGGCGCGCCCGGCGCCCGAACAGAAGCGTCCCGAGGGCCACCAACCATCGCCAGAGCTTCATCTGCGCAACCTCCTTCCGACCGCCATGCACGCGATGAGCAAGAGCGGCGCGGCGATCCACCAGGTGACCAGGCCCTCAGGGATCGGCCCGATGTTCCCGATCCCCCAGCCGCCACGATTGTCCGGATGCCGGGTGCTCAGTACGTACTTGATGATCGAGTTCAGTTGGGCTTCTGATATCTGGCTGGCCGGGAAGCGCGGCATCAGGTAGGGCCCGATGCGCACCGCCTCGGCGATCTCCGTGGCGGTCGCGCTCTGAAGCGGCGGCACCATGGCACCGGTCACGAACCCGCCCCGGGCGACGATCTGATGGCAGCCGGCGCAGTGCATCGTGAACTGGTGAAGGCCCTCGCCGAGGTTTCCCGAGGCGGGGTTGGGGTGCGGTACTGCGGGACCGGCGCGGAGCGAGGCGACATAGGCGACCAGTGAGCGGATCTCCGTGTCGCTGAACAGGACGCGGTCGGGGCCCGGCTGGTCGTGGATGCTCGAGAGCGGCATATACCCGGTGCGCAGGTAGAAATCCGCCGCCAGCGCGCCCACCCCGCGCAACGGCGGGCCCTGACCGAGAATGTCGGCCGCGCCGGGGCGGGGAGACTTGATGCCAGAGCCGGCGATCCCATGGCAGCTTGCGCAGTTGCCGGCGTAGAGCTGCGCGCCAAGCTGGACGCTCGGCGTCCCCGGTTCGCTGGTCGGGCGGACAATGCCCGAGCCTGGCTGAGCCCCGGCCAGGCTGACCACGCCGAGCGCGAGGCCCGCGACCAACGCCACGATCAGTGCGATCCGCCTCATGATTGCTGGCACACCGACAGCAGCGGTGCTCCGATACCGGTCATCACGATGATCGCCAGGGCCAGGAAATTGACCGTCAACCCAACGGTGGCCAGGAAATTGATCCGCCCGGTCGGCGGCGCGGTGCCCTCACCGCGGCGCTCGGCCTCGGCGATGTGGTCGATGTGAAACGTCCGCCGGTACAACCACGTGGAGACTCCCATCGCGGACAGTCCGACGGCGACCGCCGCCGCAGACAAGGCGATCTGCCAGGCATGCAGGGGCAGCTGCCAGCGCCCGGGCGGGGCGTTGCACTGAGCGAACGTGAACGCCAGATTGACCACGAACTGCACCGCCCAGGCGAGCGCCCCGCCGAGCACTCCGAACCACAGCACCGCTGTCGAGGGCGGGTACCTCATAGCGAGGGCGACAGCTGGGTGAGCACGACCAGCACGCCGATCGCGTTGACAACATGCCAGTAGAGCGCGATCCCGCGGACCCCGATCAGCCAGTAGCTCGTCAGTCCGCGGATCGATACGAACGCGATTACCGTGAGATCGAGCAGGATCCCGAACAGCACGTGCGCGTGATGGGCCGCCAGCAGCGTGAAGTAGATCGAGCCGTATGCGCTGCCCTGGGGGGTGAAGTGGTTCAGGTCGTGGCGGAACAGGAGGATCTGCGCCGCCAGGTAGGCGCATTGCACGATCGCCGCGCCCGCGACCAGCCAGATCACCGGGCCGCGTCTACCGGCCCGGGCGGAGCGGGCCGCGAGCCACATCGGCACGCTGGTCGCAACCAGTACTGCGGTGGCGATCAGTGAGAGCGTCACCGAAGGCGGCTTGATTCCCGCCGGGGGCCAGCGGTGCGAGCCGAAGTTCAGATAGAAGTAGGAGCCGATCAGCGTCCCGAACAGCGTCACCTCGGCACACAAGAACAGCGCCATGCCCCACCAGCCGTTCGGCTGGGCAGCGCGCTCCCGCGCGACCCGTCCGGCGGCGGAAGCCGACCAGGCGGCCCCGCTGCGGGTCACCTGCGGGGTTCGACTCACGCGCTTGCCTCCTTGTAGTGCCAGCCGATCAGCGTCAGCCCGCCGGCCACCAGGAACCCGACCGCGATCCAGTAATGCGCCATCAACAGCATCGCGAATACGCCCGCAAGGGTCAGGGCGGACACCGGTGGCCAGATCGAGTGCGAGGGCATCGTCAGGATCTCGTCGAGGATCGCGTCCTCCGCGGTGGTTGCGGGCGTCTCGTGGCCGAGCTCGAGCAGCCCCTCCCCGCGGTCGAGCCGCTGGTTGTCGAACTCGCGGTCCTCGGTGTCCCAGCTCGCGTACGGGCTGGTCACGGTGGGAATGACCGGATAGTTGTACGGCGGCGGTGGGGAGGTCGTCGACCACTCGAGCGTGTCCCCCCCGAACGGGTCGTTGCCGGCGACGGCCCCGCGGAACCGGCTGATGAAGAGGTTGGCCACGATCAGCACCAATCCGACGGCCAGGATGTAGGCGCCGATCGACTCGATGAAGTTGAGCAACGACCATCCCAGCCCCGCGGGGTAGGTGTAATTACGCCGAGGCATTCCCAGGATGCCCACGATGTGCATCGGGAAGAACGTGACGAATGTGCCGATGAAAGTCAGCCAGAAGCTGAGCTTGCCGACGCCCTCGTGGTACATCCTGCCCGTGACCTTCGGGAACCAGAAATACATGCCGCCGAGGATGGGGAACACCGCGGCGCCGAAGATGACGAAGTGGAAGTGCGCGACGATGAAATAGCTGTCGTGCACCTGCTGATCGAACGGGATCGCCGCCACCATGATCCCCGACAGACCACCGATGATGAAATACACGATGAACCCGATGATGAACAGCATCGGGGTCTGGAAGTCGGGCGTGCCGGTGACGATCGTGGCAATCCATGCGAACAGCTGGATCGCGCTCGGGATCACGATGATCAGGCTCGCCGCGGCGAAATAGACGGTTGTGACGGTCGCGAATCCAACCGTGAACATGTGGTGCACCCACACGCCGAAGCCGAGAAATGCGACCAGGATCTCGGCCAGCGCCACCAGCGGGAAGAACACCATGTGGCGATGGGTGAACGTCGGGATGATCGCGGTGGCGATCCCGAACGCGGGCAAGATGATGATGTACACCTCGGGGTGCCCGAATATCCAGAACAGATTCTGCCACAGGAGCGGGTCGCCGCCGAAGGCAGCGTCGTAGAAGTGAAAGCCGAGCTGACGGTCGAGCTCTAGGAACAGCGCGGCGACGCTCAGCGATGGGAGTGCGAACAGCAGCGCGAAAGCGACCGCCAGGAAAGCGAAGCAGAACAGCGGCATCCGGTTCAGCGACATCCCCGGCGCACGCATCTTGAAGATCGTCACGATGAAGTTGATCGAAGCGGCGGTGCTGGCGATACCGTTGAAGATCAGCCCGTAGCCGTAGAAGTCGATGTTGTTGCCCGGGTCGTACTGCTTGGAGGCCAGTGGCACGTAGTCGAACCATCCGGCATTCGGGGCGTGACCCGAGACGAGCGCGACGTACATGAAGATGCCCGAGCACAGGAAGATCCAGAAGGACACCGCGTTCATACGCGGGAACGCCATGTCGCGCGCGCCGATCATCAGCGGCAGCAGGTAATTCCCGAACGCGCCCGTGGTCATCGGGATCACGAACAGGAAGATCATCGTGATCCCGTGCATCGTGAACACCTCGTCATAGGCCTGTGGCCCCAGCAGGTGACCGTTCGGGCCGATCAGCTGTGTGCGGATCAGCAGGGCTTCGACTCCCCCGGCCCCGAAGAAGGCCAGCGAGGCGAAGAAGTACATGATCCCGATCCGCTTGTGGTCGGTCGTCGTCAGCCAGCCGACCAAACCGGGCCGCTCGGACCAGATCCGCTCCAAGCGATCAACGTGCTTCTGCCCGCGTTCTGAAACGACTGTCGCCATGACTTACCTGAGGGTGTCGAGGTAGGCGACTAGCTCAGATACCTGGCCGCGGGACAGTCCGAGGTCTGGCATGCGCACCCCTGGCTTGATCGCCTGCGGATTTGAGATCCAGGCCCCGAGCTCGGCCGGCGTGTTGGGGATCGTCACGGCGGCCAGCGAGCTGCGGGTGGCGAGGTGTGTGAGGTCGGGCCCGACCGTCCCCTGCGCCTGGGTGCCGGCGATCCGGTGACAGCTCGCGCACTGGCTGCTCATGAACAGCTGCTTGCCCGCCGCGACCTGAAACGTAGCCGGCGAGCGCGGCGGCGAGGCCATATCGGCGAGCCAGGAGCGGAACGCCGCCGGTGGCTGAGCGAACACGTACATCGCCATGTTGGCGTGCTGGAAGCCACAGAACTGCGAGCACTGGCCCCGGTACCTTCCCGGCCGCGAGGCGTACAGGAGCACGCGGTTCTGGCGCCCCGGGATCATGTCGATCTTGCGGTTCAGGGCCGGGACCCAGAAGCTGTGGATCACGTCCGCGGTCGTGGCCACCACGTTCACCCGGGTGTTGGTCGGGATGTGAATTTCGTTCGCGGTGACTGCATCCGTCCCGGCGTAGCGCACCTCCCACCACCACTGGTGGCCGATCACGTCGATGGTCATCGCCGTGCTGCGCGGGCTCGGCGGCGAGGTCTGTTTGATCAGATAGACGTTCGCCACCGCGAACAGGGCGACCAGCGCTACGAACGGGATTCCGATCCCGAACAGCAGGACCATCCCCTCGGACACCTCCTCGCGATTGCCGAACCACGGCAGGCCGGGAACGTCTCGCCGGATCCAGGCGACCACGAGCATCGCGACCGCGCCGAAGAACACGATCGCCGCGGCGGCGAGCATCCACCACCAGAGCAGCATGATGTTGTGGGCCTGAGGGCTCCGCGTTGAGAGGATCGACTGCTTCCCGCAACCGGCGAGCGCCGGGGCGGCTAGCGCGAGCAGGCCGAATCCCGCGCGCCGCCGACTTCTGCGGGGGGCGGAGGTGTCGCGGGGGTCAGATCTCACAAGCGGCGCGCTGCGTTGTCAACGAAGACCGAGGCGATGTACCCCCGCCCCCGAGCGGCAAACCGCGCCTGTACCCGCCGTGACGTGGCGGTGTCTAGCCGCCCTCGGTCGACCCGCGCTACCCGTTGACGGCAGGCGGAATCCGCTGGCCGTCTCGCAGCACGACCCGCAGGAGCTCACAGCTGTTGATCGTCTCGGCGACCAGTTCGTCGGCGAGCCCGGCCACGTGTTCTGGGAGCTGAGCGCCGGCACCCGTGCGGAGTGGGCCGATCGTGAGATCGAACTGGTGCTCGCGGGCGCTGAGCGCAAAGCTGATGCGGCCGCTCGCCGCGGCGGACTCGACGTGCTCGGCGATCGCCCGGGTCAGCAGATACACGTCGGAGAAGCGCTCGAGCGAGAAGCGCGAGCGGGCCGCCAGCGCGCTGGTCAGCGGCTCGAGCACGCTGCGCACGAGCTCACTGGGCAGCAGGGTCAGCACAACGTCACCTGACATGCCGCGCCTCCAGGGTGCCCATGCCTCGAGGTCCTCGCTGTCCTCGACGCGGGCGAGCAACCCGTCCCGCCGGGGATCGTGGCGAATGTCGAAGCCCATGCGCACCTCGGTGCCGCTCCCGGGCGCGGTCAGGAACTCGGCGCGGTCAGCCAGGGCGTTGATCACCGGAAGGCCGACGCGGAGCCGGTCACCGGCCTGGGCCACGCGCTGGAAGCCGCCGCCCCAGTCGCGCACCGACAGATCGATGCTCTCGAGTCCGATGTCGACGTGCACGGCGATCGCCCCCCTCTGTCCACGGTAGGCGTGCTCCACCGCGTTGTTGCATGCTTCGCTGAGCGCGGTCTTCACGTCGTTCACGAGCTCGGCGCGCAGCCGGAACGGCTCGACCAGGCCCCCGAGCGCCGCGCGCACCAGGCCGGCGCTGTCGGGACGGCTGTTCAGGCGCAGATTGAGGATGGGGGGGCGTCCGCTGACCATCTCAGAGGTGCTTCCCGGCACGCCGGACCGGAAACCGGGCCGGCGTTAAGCGTGCAGCCTCGTCATGCGCTGGCGCCCGCCTGTCCGGGCACGCCGCCCGACGGGATCCCCAGGCGTGTGGACGCCGGGATACCGACGACCACGCACAGGATGCAGGCCAGGAGCATCGCGCCGTGCACCGTGGAGGCATCGGTCCCTCCAGCCAGCACCAGGCCGCCCAGGCCGGCGCCGATGCCGGCCCCGAGCAGCCGCCCGACCGACAGGATCGCCGAGGTGCGCCCGTGCGAGGCTCGCGGTGTCGCGTTCAGTGCGGCCCGCGAGGTGGGAACGAACAGCATCCCGAGCCCCAGGCCGACGGGGATCAGCGGGAGGATCGTAACCAGCTCCGACAGCGGCATGCCCGGGATAGCCAGCACGGCGAGCCCGCCGGCGGCCAGTACGAACCCGAGAATCGCCGGAAGGCGCTCTCCGTGCTCGTCGACCATCCGGCCGGCCAGCGGTGCGGCCGCACCGACCAGCAGGGCCACGATCACCAGCGCGGCCGACGCGCCGAGCGCGGAATAGCCCGCGGACTTCTGCAGGTACTGCGAGGCCAAGTAGAAGCAGCCGATCATCACCGCGAAGGTGAGCGCCGCGACCAGCGTGGCGGCCAGCACCACGCGGTTGACCGCCGATTCGCGCAGTCCGGGGTCCCCGATGTGCAGGACGGCCGGCATCTGACGGGCGATGGCCACCGCGGCAATCACGGCCAGTGGAACGAGCGCCCACCAGTCCGCTCGCCAACCGAGCCACACCGTGAGCACCCCGCCGAGCAGCGGCCCGATCAGGTTCGAGACGCCGGCGCTGGCGCCCCAGATGCCGAGGGCGCTGCCCCGGCGCTCGGGCGGGAAGCCGCTGACCGCCCCGGCCAGCGCGGCCGGGCTGACCAGCCCGGCGCCCACGCCCTGCACGATTCGCGTCGCCACCAGCGCGCCAATACTCGAGACAACCGCGCCCAGCCCCGCGCCGAGCGCGAACAGCCCCAGTCCGACCAGCGCCAGCCGCCGCGCGCCCAGCCGATCCACCAGCTCGCCGCCCGGCAACAGCACGAGCGCATAAGCCCCGAAGTACGCGCTCAACACGACCGCGGTCGACGCACTGGACACCTTCAGCCCATGCGCCACCGACGGCAGCGCCACCGTTATCAGCGTCCCATCCAACTGCAAAAGCGCCGCCGCCCCAGTACACGCCGCCAACCTGACCCACGCCTCCCGACTGACGCTCACCCCTTCGCTAGGGGCGGAGCCACGGGAGCGGGCACGGCGACGGGGCACGAAGGCCACAATAGCGGCGCCGAATTGAGGAACCGGTTCGTGCGCTTACCGGCTCGCAGAGAGGGAGGCATCCCCCGTCCGGCATCCCTCGCGCCCGGTCACGGTCGCATCGCGGTACGAGCCTCGGCGCACGGGATGCCGGATGGGGGTGCCGTCCCTCTAAGCCGTCTTCTTCTCCAGGTTGGCCACCTCTTCGGCCTTGCGATCGGCCTTCTCCTGATCGCGCGCCAGCTCATCCTTGGCTTCGCCCTTGCGCTCCTCCCGCTTGCCCTCGCGCCGCAGCGAGGAATCGCCCGCGAGATCGCCGGCCGCCTGCTTGGCCTTGCCGCTGACCTTGTCGGTGAGACCCATGGTGATGCTCCTCTCGTTCGTGGATTGGGTTAGCCGGTCGCGACCGCTACTGGTCGCGAAGAAACCTGGGCTGCGCGGTGACGCCTACTGCTGGGTGCGGCGAGCGTCAGCCAGCTGCTCGGGCGTGCTCGGCGCGGGGGTGCCCTGTCCCTGCGTATGCGGCAGGGGAGGCTGCTCGGTCTTCGTGCCCTGCGTCTGTCCGCCCGCGCGATCCTGCTGGGCGCGCGACCACATCCCCATGAGGACGGCGACGATCAGCATGATCACTCCCAGCGGGATGAAGATGATCGTGAAGATCCCCCCCGAGGCCACTCCGCCGATGATCCCGACCAGGATCAGGAAGACGGCGATCATGTAAAACCACATACACCCTGGACTTACCCGCGTGCCAAACCGGCAAACGGTGCCGCTGCGACCTGCAGCAGTGGTGGCTGAATGGCAGGCGAATCTGGGTATTCCGCCTGCGTGACTGACGACCGCTCCTATCTACCGATCGCCGACTATGCCGTGATCGGCGACTGTCACAGTGCCGCCCTCATCTCTCGCGAGGGATCGATCGACTGGTGCTGTCTGCCGCGATTCGATTCCGGCAGCGCGTTCGGCCGCCTGCTCGACGCCGAGCACGGCGGTTACTGCTCGATCAGGCCAACCGGCAAGGGAGCGTGGGATTCCACGCGGCGCTATCTCGACGACTCGCTGGTGCTCGAGACCAACCTGCTCGGCCCCGGGGGCGAGGCCAGGCTGCTCGATTGCTTCACGATCCAGGACAGCCCGCGCGAGACCGACCGCCGGCAGATCCTGCGGGTGATCGAGGGGGTCCGCGGCTCGGTCGAGCTCGAACTGCGAGTCGCCCCCCGTTACGACTATGGGCAGGTACGCCCGTGGATCCGGCGCCACGGGCACCGTCTGCACAGTGCGATCGGGGGCAACGACGCGCTGCTGGTGTGGTGTGAGCAGGAGCTCGCGGAGGACCCCCAGCACGAGCTGTTCGCGCGCTTCCCGGTCGGCCCGGGCGACCGGGTGCGCCTGACGCTCACCTACGCCCGGCCCGAGCAGGTGGACGCCGCACCGCCCGAGGAGCCGGACGCGCAGAGCCTCGACGCCCTTCTGGACCGTACGGCCGAGGTCTGGCGCGAGTGGGCGTCGTCCCTGCGTCTGGACAGCCGCGACGAGTCGGCCACTCGCCGCTCGGGAATCGCTCTGAAGGCGCTCACGCACGTGCCGACGGGAGCGGTTGTGGCCGCGGCTACGACCTCGCTGCCCGAGGCGGTCGGCGGTCCTCGCAACTGGGACTACCGCTACGCCTGGGTGCGCGACTCGAGCTTCAGCTCCCGCGCCTTCGCCGAGCTCGGAGCGGTCGAGGAGGCCGATGCGTTTCGGGCGTTCATCATGCGCTCGGCGGCGGGTCACGCCGAGGATCTGCAGGTCGTCTACGGGGTGGGGGGCGAGCGCCGCCTGCGCGGGGACGTGGTCGAGAAGCTCGAGGGCTACCGGAAGTCCAAGCCGGTTCACGTCGGCAACGACGCCTCAGGGCAGGTCCAGCTCGACGCCTACGGCGAGCTGGTCAACCTCACCTGGCGCTGGCACCGGCGCGGCCACTCGCCGAACGACGATGACTGGCGCTTCCTGGTCTCGCTGATCGACCACGCGGCCGAGCGCTGGTCAGAGCCCGATTCCGGCATCTGGGAGTGGCCGGGCGATCCCGACCACTTCGTGCACTCCAAGGTGCTGTGCTGGTCGGCGCTCGACCGCGGGATCCGCCTGGCCGACGAGTGCATGCGGCGCGCCCCGACCCGCCGCTGGAAGGAGGCGCGCGACGAGCTGCGCGAGACGATCGAGCGCCGCGGCTACGACCGCAAGCGTGGCGTCTACGTGCAGGCGTTCGGCCGCACCGAGATGGACGCGGCGCTGCTGCTTCTACCCACGGTCGAGTACGTGGCATGGGACGACGAGCGGATGGTGCGCACGATCGCCGCCGTGCGCGAGGAGCTCGACGCCGGCGACGGGCTGCTCTACCGCTACCGGCGCGACGACGGGCTCGAGGGTGACGAGGGCGCGTTCCTGTGCTGCTCGTTCTGGCTGGCCGAGTGCCTGGCTCGGGCGGGCGAGCTGATCGAGGCGAGAACCGTGTTCGACCAGGCGGTTGCCCGGAGCAACGACCTCGGGCTGTTCTCGGAGGAGGTCGACCCCAAGACCGGTGAGCTCCTGGGCAACTTCCCTCAGGGGCTGACCCACCTGGCCCACATCGACGCGGCCGTGGCGCTCGCCGCGGGCCAGAGCGATGTGTAGGCATGCGGACGGCCCGCAGTTAGTGGCGTTGGCCTGTGGGTAGGTGTCACTGAGGCGGGGGACCCGAGAAGGAAAGGATCTTGAAACGGCATGAGTGAAACGGTCGGCGATTACCTGCTCGAACGCCTCCGCACGTGGGGGATCAAGCGCATCTACGGATATCCAGGCGACGGGATCAACGGCATCATCGGCGCCTTCAGCCGCCTGAGCGATGGGGAGGGGCCGCAGTTCACCCAGGTCCGCCACGAGGAGATGGCCGCGTTCATGGCCTGTGCCCACGCCAAGTTCACCGGCGAGGTGGGCGTCTGCCTGGCCACCTCAGGGCCGGGCGCGATCCATCTGCTCAACGGTCTCTACGACGCCAAGCTCGACCACCAGCCGGTGGTGGCGATCGTCGGCCAGCAGGCGCGGGCGGGCATCGGTGGCAACTACCAGCAGGAAGTCGATCTGAACAGCCTGTTCAAGGACGTCGCGCACGAGTACGTCGAGGTCGCCATGGCGCCGACCCAGATCCGCCATCTGATCGACCGGGCCATCCGGATCGCGCTGGCGGAGCGCACGGTGACCGCGATCATCATCCCCAACGACGTACAGGAAGCCGAGGCCGTGCCGAAACCACCGCACGCGCACGGCACGGTCCACTCGGGCCCGGGCTACCAGCCGCCACGTATCCTCCCGCACGACGAGGACCTCGACCGGGCGGCCGAGATCCTGAACGCGGGCCAGCGCGTCGCGATGTTGGTCGGACAGGGCGCGTTGCACGCTTCCGAGGAGGTGGAGCAGACCGCCGATCTGCTCGGCGCCGGCGTGGCCAAGGCGTTGCTCGGCAAGGCCGTTCTCCCCGATGACCTGCCCTACGTGACCGGCTCGATCGGCCTGCTCGGAACCAAGCCGAGCTGGACGATGATGCAGGAGTGCGACACGCTCCTGATGGTCGGGTCGAGCTTCCCGTACTCGGAGTTCCTACCCGAGGAGGGCAACGCCCGCGGCGTGCAGATCGATGTCGACGGGAAGATGATCGGGATCCGCTACCCGATGGAGGTCAACCTGGTCGGCGACAGCGCCGAGACGCTGAGGGCGCTGATCACGCGCTTGCAGCGCAAGGAGGACCGCTCGTGGCGCGAGAAGATCGAGGGCGAGATCAGCGAGTGGTGGAACCTGATGGAGCACCGTGCCCACCTGAGCGCGGATCCCATCAACCCCCAGTTGCTCTTCCACGAGCTCTCCACGCGCCTGCCGGACGGCGCGATCATCAGCTCGGACTCGGGTTCTTCCGCGAACTGGTACGCGCGTGACGTGAAGTTGCGCAAGGGCATGAAGGCCTCCCTGTCGGGCACGCTGGCCACGATGGGGCCGGGCGTGCCGTACGCGATCGCCGCCAAGTTCGCGTATCCGGATCGGCCGGTGATTGCCCTGGTCGGCGACGGCGCCATGCAGATGAACGGCATCAATGAGCTGATCACGATCGCCAAGTACCGCCACCTGTGGCCCGATCAGCGGCTGACCGTGCTCGTGCTCAACAACCGCGACCTCAACCAGGTGACCTGGGAGCAGCGCGCGATGGAAGGCGACGCGAAGTTCGAGGGCTCACAGGATCTCCCGGACTTCCCCTACGCCCGCTATGCCGAGCTGCTCGGGCTGAAGGGCATCCGCGTCGACGCGCCCGAGCAGGTGGGCCCGGCCTGGGACGAGGCCTTGAACGCGGACCGGCCGGTCGTCCTCGAGGCGGTGACCGATCCCTCGGTCCCGCCGCTGCCGCCGCACATCACCATCGAGCAGGCCAAGGCGCTCACCTCCTCGCTGCTCGCCGGCGACCCCGACGCCAAGGGCATCATCAAGCAGTCGTTCAAGCAGAAGGTCGAAGAATTCCTGCCCGGGCGATGAGTACGACGGTCCGCGCGGAGATCGCGATCGAGGAGCTCGAGGTTGCCGCGTACACGATCCCGACCGATCAGCCCGAGGCCGACGGGACGCTGTCCTGGGATTCGACCACGATCGTCGTGGTGCACGCCCACGGCGCCGGCGAGTGGGGCCTGGGCTACACCTACGCCGACGTCTCGACGGCGAAGCTAATCGACTCCAAGCTCGCGGGGATCGTCACCGGCCGCGATGCGATGGCGCCTCAGGCGGCGTGGGAGAAGATGGTCGAGCAGACCCGCAACCTGGGCCGGCCGGGCATCACCTCGATGGCCATCGCGGCGGTCGACGTGGCCCTGTGGGACCTCAAGGCGCGCGTGCTCGGGCTGCCGCTCTGCAAACTGCTCGGGATGGCGCACGACCGGGTGGCGGTATACGGCTCGGGCGGGTTCACCGCCTACACCAACCAGCGGCTGGCCGAGCAGCTCTCGGGCTGGGTCGAGCAGGGCATCCCACGGGTCAAGATGAAGGTCGGCTCAGAGCCCCAGCACGATCCCGAGCGCGTGAAGGTGGCCCGCAAGGCGATCGGGCCGAACGCGCGGCTGTTCGTCGACGCCAACGGCGCCTACTCGCGTAAGCAGGCGCTCGACCTGGCGGAGCGTTTCGCCGACGACGCGCGGGTGAGCTGGTTCGAGGAGCCGGTCTCCTCGGAGGACCTGGAGGGCCTGCGATTGCTCCGCGACCGGGCCCCGGCCGGCATGGAGATCGCCGCCGGCGAGTACGGCGACGACGCGCCGTACTTCCGGCGCATGATCGAGGCCGGCGCGGTCGATGTGCTCCAGGCCGACATCACCCGCTGCGGCGGGGTCACCGAGCTGCTCCGCGTGGGCGCTCTGTGCCGGGCGCACAACCTGCCGCTCTCGCTGCACTGTGGCCCGGCCATCCATCTGCACCCGGCCACCGCGCTCGAGCAGTTCGTTCACCTCGAGTACTTCCATGATCACGTACGGATCGAGCACATGCTCCTCGACGGGGTGCGCGAGCCGCTGGACGGCAACCTGGTGCCAGACCTCGAGCGTCCCGGCATGGGCCTCGAGCTCAAGCGAGCCGACGCGGAGCGCTATGCGGCCTCCTGACGGCATGCTTCCCCTGCGGCGCCGGACGCCGCCGGAGCGCGCCACCGCACGCTGGTGGCGCAACGTCTCCAACGGGCGCATGCAGCGCTCGCTGGCGGCGGCCACCGCGTTCAGCGCGCTGCCGCTCGGAGTCGAGATCTACTTCGAGCACTTCCGCGGATCGTTCGGTGACAAGTGGATGTGGACGCCGGTGTTGCTCTCGCCCGCGCTGACCATCGCCGGGGTGGCCGGAGTGCGCTCCGAGCGCGCCGCGCGCACCTGGCTTCCGGCGCTCTCGGCGCTGTATTGCCTGGACGGCCTGATCGGCGTGGTCACCCACGTCCGCGGCGTGGCCCGCAAGCCGGGCGGGTTCGACGAGCCGCTGTTCAACATCGTGATGGGGCCGCCGCTGCTCGCGCCGGGCTCGCTGGCGCTGGTCGGCGGCATGGGGTTGGCGGCCGCCGCCCTGGGCCGCGAGCGCTGAGGGTCCGATGGCTGCACGGGACTTCCGCAGCGCCGAGCACCTCCCCAACCTCCGGCCCGACCGCCAGCCAGCCTCGCCCGAGGAGCTGCCCCGGCAGCGCAACGGCGTGACACCCCAGATGCACGGCCGCTACCCGGATTACAACGTGCTCGACGAGGCCGACCACTGGGACGAGGTGACGCGGCGCCTCGTGCTCGAGCGCGTGGAACAGACGCCGCCGATCCGCTTCTTCACCAAGTCCGAGGCGGACACCCTGGGCATCTTCTGCGACCTGGTCATGGCCCAGGACCGCGAGCCGAAGATCCCGGTGCTGAACATGGTCGACGCCAAGCTGTTCGAGGGACAACTCGACGGCTTCCACTTCGCCGACATGCCCGACGACCGGGAGACGTGGCGACGGGTGCCCCTGGGTCTGGATGCCGCCGCTCGCCAGCACGGCGCTGATGACTTCGCCGGAGCCTCCCAGGACGTCCAGATGCGCGTGATCGACGCGCTGGCCAAGGGTGAGCTGCACGGCGAGGTGTGGGATGAGCTTCCGCCCGACAAGACCTGGAAGGTGGTGAGCCGTGCGATCCTCAGCGCGTTCTACTCCCATCCCTGGGCCTGGAACGAGATCGGCTTTGGCGGTCCCGCCTACCCCCGCGGCTACGTCCGACTCGGGGTGGGGCAGCGTGAGAGCTGGGAGGGAGCCGCCGCCTTCGTGCGCGACCCGGTGAAGGACACCGAGCAGCGCGGGGTGACCGGCACGTGAGCCGCCGCCACGAACTCCGCACGCTGCTGCGCGGCGCGCTCCGGCCACCCGAGAACGACTCGGCGTTCCTACTCGACGTCCACCGCCGGGCCGTTCCTCGGGAACGGATGGCCCGCTACGACGACTCTTTCTCCGTGGATCTGGTGATCGTCGGGGCGGGCGCGGGCGGGGGCACCGTGGCCCAGCGCCTGGCCCGCCGCGGCTGGAAGGTGGTCGTGCTCGAATCGGGACCGTTCTGGGATCCCGACGAGGACTGGGTGTCGGACGAGGCCGGCTCTCACCGGCTCTACTGGACCGACGAGCGGGTCACCGGCGGGACGGACCCGGTCGAGCTCGGCAAGAACAACTCCGGCCACGGCGTGGGCGGATCGATGGTCCACTACGCCGGCTACTGCCCGCGCTTTCATCCCTCCGACTTCGAGGTGCGCACCCGAGACGGAGTGGCGGAGGACTGGCCGATCTCCTACTACGACCTCAGGCCGCATTACGAGCGTCTCGAGCTCGAGCTCCCGGTGGCCGGCGAGTACTGGCCCTGGGGCGACCCTCACCGCTACCCGCACGGCCCGCATCCGATCGCCGGCGGGGCCGACGCCGCCCGTGCCGGCGCACGCCGCCTCGGGATCGAGATGCGCGTGGGCCCGGTCGGCATCACCAACGGCGCGTTCGGGAACCGCCCTCACTGCATCTATCGCGGCTACTGCCTGCAGGCCTGCAAGGTCAACGCCAAGGCCTCGCCGCTGGTCACGCACATCCCGGACGCGATCGAGCACGGAGCGGAGATCCGGGCAGACTGCATGGTCACCCGGGTCGAGATCGACGAGTCCAGCGGACGCGTGACCGGGGTCCGCTACCTGCACGGCGGTGCCGAGCGCTTCCAGCGCGCCGATGCCGTGGCGGTGGCCGGTTACTCGATCGAGACCCCCCGGCTGCTGCTCAACTCGACCAGCAAGCGCTTTCCGCACGGGCTGGCCAACGGCAACGATCAGGTCGGCCGCTGCGTGATGGTCCAGGGTGCGCCCCAGGTCGCCGGCCGCTTTCCCGACGAGATGCGCATGTACAAGGCGCCGCCGCCGGAGATCAGCTCAGAGCAGTTCTACGAGACCGACGAGCGGCGCGGGTTCGCGCGCGGGTTCGCGATTCAGACCGTCGGCCCGCTGCCCATCGAGCACGCCCAGCACGTGCTCGGTCACGGCCATTGGGGCCGTGCGCTGCGCGAGTACATGCGCGACTACAACCACTGGTACACGCTGGGAGTCCTGTCCGAGCTCCTGCCCCTGCCCGAGAACCGGGTCACGGTGGCGGGCGACGTGACCGACCAGAACGGAATCCCGGTTGCCCGGATGGACTACTCGCAGTGCGAGAACGACCGCAAGAACATCGCGTTCGCCAAGCAGACCCTGCACGACATCTTCCAGGCGGCCGGCGCGCAGGACCTACTGGTGAGCGACCGCTATGCCCACCTGGTCGGCGGCTGCCGCATGGGCGCCGACCCCGAACGCAGCGTGGTCGACTCCGACCATCGCGCCTGGGAGGTGCCGAACCTGTTCATCGCCGACGGCAGCGTGATGCCGACACAGGGCTCGGCCAATCCGGCCCTGACGATCATGGCGCTCGCCTCGCGGCTGGCCGAGCGACTGGCTCTCAAGCGGACCGGCTCGCCAGCCACGCGCCGGCCGCACCCGCAGCCAGACTCGCCGCCATCCCCGACGCGAGTCGATGCCGGCTGACCCAGGCCTGGGCGCTTCGCCGGTGGGCCTGGTCGTCGAACCCGCCGTGAGCACCCTCGTCGTGGTCCTCGTCGGTCGGCGCGAACAGGTTGGCGGTCGCCGCGCCGTCGAACGGCTCCTTGGTCTGCTGGCCGTCCACCGCGGTCTTCGCCAGGTAGCGCTCGGCCAGCCACGGTGCCAGCTTGTTGCCGATGATCGTGTACACGGTGGGGAAGCCGACGTAGAGCTCGCGGCGGCGATGATGAGCCGCCCAGTAGATCGCGCGCGCGGCCACGTCGGGCTGGTAGATCGGCGGCACCGGCATCGGGTGGCGGGGCATCTTGCTCAGACAGTGGTCGAACTGCGGCGTGTTCATCCCGGGCAGCTGGACCATCGTCAGGTGCACCTGACTGCCGCGGTTACGCAACTCGCAGCGCAGCGACTCGAACATGCCCTTCATCGCGTGCTTGGCGCCGCAGTAGGGCGCCTGGAGGGGGATGCCGCGATAGGCCAGCGCCGAGCCGACCTCCACGATCGTCCCGCGGTCGCGCGCCGTCATGCGCTCGAGCGCCACCTTGGTACCCCACACCGCGCCCAGGTAGGTGACCCGGGTGGCGCGCTCGAACTCATTCGGCTCAACGTCGTCCAGGAAGGCAAACACGGTGGTCATCGCGTTGTTGATCCAGATGTCGATCGGTCCGAGCTGCTCCTCGATCGCGTTCGCCGCCGCCTGCACCTGGTCGAACTCGGCCACGTCGGTGGGGCGGGCGTAGGGGGTCCCCCCGAGCTCGGAGACCTCCTGAGCGGCGGCCTCGAGTCCGGCGCGGCCACGGGCGATCAGCCCGACGGCGGCGCCGTGCTTGGCGAACTCCCGCGCGATTGCGCGGCCGACCCCGCCCGAGGCGCCGGTGATCGCGACTACCTCGCGCTCAGCCACTTCGCGACTTCGCTCAGGTCGGCGATGAACTGCCCCATGGCCTGCTCACGGTCTTCCTCGTCCGCCCGCAGGATGGCCGAGGGGTGCGTGGTCACCGTGACCAGCTCGGCCAGGTCGGACTCGATCGGCCTGCCGCGGTCGCGGCCGATCCGGATGTGGGAGCCCAGCAGCTGCTGTCCCGCGGTGACGCCCAGGCACACCAGCGCGGCGGGCTTGACCACGGCCAGCTCGGCCTCGAGCCACGGGAAGCAGGCAGCAACCTGCCAGCGGTCCGGCTTCTGGTGGATGCGGCGCTTGCCGCGGAGCTTGTAGCGGAAGTGCTTCACCGCGTTGGTGATGTAGACGTCGTCACGGGCGATCCCCGCCTGCTCGAGCCCCTGATCGAGGACACGGCCGGCCGGGCCGACGAACGGGTGCCCTTCGACGTCCTCACGGTCGCCGGGCTGCTCGCCGACCAGCATCAAGCGGGCCTGCCGGGCGCCATCGCCCATGACCGGCTGGGTGGCTTGCTCCCACAGGTCGCACGCACGGCATTCGTGGACGGCCTCGTGCAGATTCTTGAAGCTCGGCCGGTCCGGGACCGGCGCGGGGGGAAGGTCGATCGTCGACATGCACTTCGGCCCCTACCCCGCCGATGAATCCGGTACGCATCGGCTGTTCGGGCTGGATGTACGACGACTGGCGGGGTCGTCTGTACCCGGACAAGCTGGCCAAGCGGCGCTGGCTGGAGCGCTACGCCGAGGTGTTCGACACGGTCGAGGTCAATTCGACCTTCTACCGGCTGGCCCGGCGCGAGGCGGTCGCCGGCTGGGTTTCCCAGACGCCGTCCGGGTTCGAGTTCGCGGTCAAGGCGAGCCGGTACCTGACGCACATCAAGCGCCTGGTGGACATCCGAGACGGCATCGCGCGCTTCTACGAGCCGCTCGAGCCGATGATCGAGGCCGGGCGGCTCGGGCCAGTCCTGTGGCAGCTGCCGGAGAACTTCCACCGCGACGATGGCCGGCTCGAGGGGCTGCTCGGACTGCTGCCCGCGGGGCGGCACACGATCGAGTTTCGCCACGCGAGCTGGTTCACGCCACCGGTGATCAAGGCGTTACGTGCCCGAGGCGTGGCGCTGACCATCGGCGACCATCCCTCTCGGCCGTTTCAGTCCTACGAGGCGACCACCGACTGGCGCTTCGTCCGCTTTCACTATGGCGCGCGCGGCCGGAAGGGGAACTACTCGGCGTCGGAGATCGCGGAGTGGGCCGAGCGGATCGCCGGCTGGCGCGGACGCGAGGAGGTCTACGTCTACTACAACAACGACTGGAACAGCTACGCGCCGGCCAACGCCAAGCTGCTGCGCCGGCGGCTCGGCACGCGGGCTTACACGGAGGCGTGATCGACAGGACGGCCGAAGCGCTCGGCGATCTCTGACTCGTCGAGATCCTCGCGATAGCGCTGAGCGTCGTCGCCGTGGGTGAACAGCACGATCCGATCGGCGTCGAACGTCTTCAGCGCATCCTCGATCGCGGTGTACGGGTCGGACTCGCCGGTGTCACCGGTCGCCGATACGCCCTCTTTGCCCAGCCGGTCCACGCTGGCCCGGCGCACCTCCTCGGCGCGGGCGATCGCGTCGTCGGCGTCGGACATCCAGAACTGCATCGCGCTGTCGGCCAGTGCGGGCGCGACCACCATGACCTCGGCGTCCGCAGGATCGCTGTCGACACCGAGCGCGCTACGCAGCTGCTGGGCGGTGATCGGCTCGCTGGTGAGGACGAGGACCTTCATCGCTCCTCGCTATACCCACGCGCGACTGGGTTCACTCGGCGCGATTCGCTCACTCGGCGCCTCCGATCACCCTGACCCGCGGGTGGCGCTCGCCGGCGTCACCATCGCGCGCAGGCGCCTGCCGCGTCGGTGCCGGTGCGATTCCGAGCTCGGTGACCATCGTGATGAACGCCTTGGCGAAGGGCGATCCCTGCGCCCGGCGGGTCAGGCTGGGCCAGTCGATCTGCTCGCGCAGCGCGCGGGTGATGGCCAGTAGGCGCGAGTAGTCGAGCGCGTGCTCGTCGAGCGCGTAGAGCATGGTCACGAGCGCGTCCTCGAGCGCCATCACCGGCGTGCCCAGCGCCATCACCGAGATCGTCTCTCCCCGGGCGAACACCGCGTCGGTGAGCTCCACGCCCGAGGGACAGAAGATCAGGTCGATCAGCACCTCGCCGTGCCATGCCTTGTACAGCCACTCCTCGGGTGGCCGCTCGGTCCGCATGCCCGCGGCGGCCAGCGCCTCGAGCGCCGCCTCGGCATGCTCGGGCTTGACCATCAGGTCAAGGTCGTTGTCGGGCTCGGGACCGCCCCGCGCCCAGGCCGCCATGCTGCCACCGAGCATGAACTGGACCTCGGCCTCGCGGAGCACGGCGACCGCGACCTTCATGGTCTCGATCAGGGCTTTGAAAGCGTCTCCGTGGCGCACGGCCCTATGGAATTACCCGTGACCGGGTAATTGATGCCGATATGCAGCAAGGTCCGTCCAACGGTTCGGGCACGCACTGCCTCCGGATCGCCGCCGCCGGCGACATGCACTGCTCCGAGTCCCACCGGGACGAGATCCGCCGCTCGGTCGCGGCGCTGAACGGCGTCGCCGACCTGGTCCTGCTGGCCGGCGATCTGACCACGCACGGCGAGCCCGAGCAGGGCGCAGTGCTGGCCGATGCCTGCGCCGCCCTGGATGTCCCGGTGTTCGCGGTTCTCGGCAACCACGACTGGCACGTCAACCGCCGCGACGAACTCGTCGCGGTGCTTAAGGGCGGCGGCATCCACGTGCTCGATCGCACGTGGCACGTGTGCGAGGCGGGCGGACTCGATGTGGGAATCGTCGGGCTGAAGGGCTTCGTGGGCGGGTTTCCGGGTTCCCACCTGCCCGACTTCGGCGAGCCGCTGCTGCGCCACGTCTACGCCGAGACCACGCTCGACGTGCAGGCGCTCGACCAGGGACTGCGCGAGATCGCCCTGTGCCCGGCGCGAATCGTGCTCCTGCACTACGCGCCCTCCGAGCAGACCATCGTCGGGGAGCCCGCCGGCATCTGGGGCTACCTCGGCACCGACCGGCTCGCCCCACCGATCGCCGAGCACGAGCCCGATCTCGTCCTGCACGGCCATGCCCACGCCGGGACCTTCGAGGGGGCGATCGGCAGGGTCCCGGTCTACAACGTGTCGGTGCCGGTGATCGGCCGGGACTTCTGGCTGTTCGAGCTGGACATTCCCACCCCGGCTCACGCGCCGATCCACTGACGCCGGTTTGAGCGCCCTTCCCCGGGGCAAGCCTCGTAGGGCCATGCCTAACGAGTCATCTCAACCCAGCCCGCCGCCGGACCCTCATCACGTCCTGAACAATCCGGCTGAAGATCCGGATCCGACCGAATGGCCCGATCCGTACGAGAAGCGGCCGGACCCGCGTGATCCCTCCGATCCCGACGGTCAGCCGTTCGGCGACGAGGCGCATGCGCCGACGGGGGCCACCAGCACCAGCGAGCCGCATCCGGATCAGGACATCGAGGCCGGGCAGGTCAAGTCCGAGCAGCGCGACAAGCTCGACGACTGACGTTCTCCCAGAACGCGGCGCGTTAGCCCGGGTCGGGCCTGGGTAAGCGAGGCCCATGACCAAATTCGGCTACACGATGATGTGCGAGCAGTCGCGTCCGGACCAGCTGGTTCGGGACATCCAGAAGGCCGAGGAGGCAGGGTTCGACTTCTCGGTGATCAGCGACCACTACCAACCGTGGCTGGCCTCGCAGGGCCACTCCGGTTACGCCTGGGCCATCCTGGGCGCGGCGGCGCAGGCCACTGAGCGGATCCCGCTCATGACCTACGTCACCTGCCCGACCCTCCGCTATCACCCGGCCGTGGTGGCTCAGAAGGCGGCCACTGTCCAGATCCTCTCGGGCAACCGCTTCCGCCTCGGCCTCGGCGCCGGCGAGAACCTCAACGAGCACGTGGTGGGACAGCGCTGGCCGTCGGTCGGCGTGCGCCACGAGATGCTCGGCGAGGCGGTCGACATCATCGCCGGGCTGTTCGATGCCGATTCAGATGCCACCGTGAACTACCGGGGCAAGTACTTCGATGTCGAGTCCGCCCGCCTGTGGGATCTGCCCGACGAGCGTGTGCCGATCGGCATCGCGGTCTCGGGTCCGGACTCGTGCAAACTGGCTGGTGAGAAGGCCGATCTGATGATCGCCGTCGAGCCCG
The DNA here is from genome assembly GCA_963764545.1 of uncultured Solirubrobacterales bacterium. Lineage (GTDB taxonomy): Bacteria > Actinomycetota > Thermoleophilia > Solirubrobacterales > Solirubrobacteraceae > Palsa-465. The sequence goes on from CAVXSX010000005.1 coordinate 101,057, forward strand.
GGGCTGAGCTCGCCGAGCAGTTCGACCGCGCCGGCGGCGGCGGCAAGTCTCGGGTGGGGCAGGTGGCGATCGCCTACGACACCGACAAGGACGCCGCGGTCGAGCGCGCACACGAGCAGTTCCGCTGGTTCGGGCTGGGCTGGAAGGTCAACGCCGACCTCCCCAACCCCGACTCGTTCGAGAGCGCCACGCAGTTCGTCACCCCCGAGCAGGTGGAGGAGGCGCTCTCCTGCGGGCCCGACGTCACCGCCCACGTCGAGGCGGTCAAGGCGTTCGTCGACGCCGGCTTCGACGAGGTGGCGATCGTGCAGATCGGCGCCGATCATCAGGACGAGTTCGCGACCTGGGCCGAGAAGGAGCTCCTCCCGGCGCTCCGCTCGCTCTAGCCGAGCGCGTCCCCGCCGCCGTCCGCGTCCCACGCCTGCCAAGAAGCGCGACGAATCTGCCGCTCGGCGAGTTGCCGGCGCCCAATGGCAGAAAACCCGCGCTATAGCCGAGTGAACCTCCGTTCACCACCTCACGAGGGGTCCAGTGGCAGAAAACTCGCGCGCCGGGAGGTGCTCAGGCGAGACCGGCCTCGAGGAACCGGGTGACTCCGTCTAGGAGCTGGGCGAGCGCGGCAACCGACGCCGGAACGTCACCGGGAGCCTGCATCGCGTGCGTCGGATAGAACTGACCCGGCAGGAGCACCGCACAACGGCCAGGGTCGCCGACGTGGCGGATCGCCCGGCCGGGACCCAGATCGATGCGCTCGCTCACCCCCCGGCGGCTACGGTCGCGGCAGTCGTTAGCCGTCCGCGGGCAGCAGCGTCCTCGGTCCGAACGCGGCCCAGGCGCCGGTGAGCGCGTGCATCTGATCCCACGGGCCGGCGTTCACGGCCGGCGCGATCAGCGGGCTGTCGTCGGCGCACGCGGCGCCCTGGCAAACCACGTCGGCGCCGGTGCTCGCCCCGGCGTACCAGAGCGGCGTCACGAAGTCGCTCACGTACACGCCGTCCAGCCGGTAGCCGAGACCCTCGACCGGGTCGGCGATCTCGCGCTGCCAGGTCGACCCGTCGTGCTCGTAGCGGACGTCGAGCGTCGGGTCCTCGAGCATCTCGATCACCTCGTGCGAGAAGTCGCGCGACCAGCTCTGCACCTGTGCGCCCGAGGTCCACACCAGCGCGTAGGGCTGGCCGAAGAAGTCATGCTCGCCGCGCGGCTCGGCCCCGCCGATCTTCAGATAGAGCTTCCAGCCACCGGATCCGAACCGCGCGCACGGAGTGCCCCAGGCGCCGTGAACCTGGAGCGACTGCGCGGATACGGCGCGCTCGACGGCGGCCAGCGCCCGCGGCTTGACCTTGGCCTGGTTGACCACGGTGAGCGTCTGGCTGGGGACCCCGGTGGGGCAGCTCATGGCAGCGTTAGCCGGCGCGGCACCTACGAGTGCCGCCAGCACGGTCCCGAGCACGATCAGCCTGCCCACCATGCGATCGGTGTCGGCCGATCACGGGCAGGGGACGCCCCCCGCACGGGGAGGGATCAACAAATGGACGAGTCGGTGCCTACCCTGGCCCTGATCGTCCACGCACAGCTAAAACGCGCCCGGCAGGATTTGAACCTGCGGCCTCGCGCTCCGGAGGCGCGCGCTCTATCCCCTGAGCTACGGGCGCGGGGAGTCCTTCGAACAAAGGACACGAGGAGCTTACCTTGCAGATCGCGGTGATCTCGGACACGCACCTCCCGCGGGGTGCCCGTCGGCTGCCGGACGCGTGCGTGGAGCGGCTGAAGAGCGCCGATCTGATCCTGCACGCGGGCGACCTGATGACGCTCGCGGTGCTGCGGGAGCTCGAGACCTACGGCCCGCTGGTCGGCGTGCACGGCAACGTCGACGACGCCGAGGTGCGGGCCGCCCTGCCGGCGAGCGCGTCGATCGAGGCGGCCGGCGTCACGATCGCCCTCATCCACGACGCCGGTCCCGCCCGTGGGCGACTGGCCCGGATGCGCCGGCGCTTCCCGAAGGCCGACGCGGTGATCTTCGGCCACTCCCACATCCCGCTGCACGAGCGCGCCGGCGACGGGTTTCAGATCTTCAATCCGGGCAGCCCCACCGAGCGCCGCCGCTCGCGATCCCACACGATGGGCATGGCGAGCGTGGGGGAGGGCCGGGTCAGCTTCGAGCTCATCGTGCTCGGCTGACAGACTGCTGCCAGTGGCCCCTCACGCTGATACGGACGCACCAACGTGAGCGACGGCTAGTGGACCTCTCGGTTTTCTTCGCGGGAACGGGCGGCTCGATCCCGACCGCGCGGCGCGGCCTACCGGCCGTGCTGGTCCGCCGGGGCGGCGACCGCATCCTGTTCGACTGCGGCGAGGGAACCCAGCGCCAGCTCGTGCAGTCGGTCGGTCTGACCGAGCTCACCGAGGTGTTCCTCACGCATTTCCACGCCGACCACTGGCTCGGCCTTCCCGGCCTGCTCAAGACGTTCGACCTGCGCGCGCGCGAGCGCCCGCTGGTCGTGCACGGGCCGCCGGGACTGCGTGAGCTGGTCACGCTGGCCATGCGGGTGGCCGGACGAGTCCGCTACGAGCTCCAGCTCGTCGAGCTCGCGCCCGGCGACGTGCTCGAGCGTGACGGATACCGGATCGCGCCGGTTCCGGTGGCCCATCGGGTCTCGCACGCGTTCGCGTACGTGCTCTACGAGGATCCCCGTCCGGGCGAGTTCGACCCTCGGACGGCCACCGCCCTGGGCGTCGTGCCCGGCCCGGAGTTCGGAGCGCTCCAGCGCGGCGAGGTGGTGCGCGGGGTGCGCCCCGAGCAGGTCCTGGGCCCGCCGCGGACCGGCCGCAAGCTCGTCCTCTCCGGCGACACGGCGCCGTCCGAGACACTCCGCATCGCCAGCCATGAGGCCGACCTCCTGATCCACGAGGCGACCTTCGCCGAGGACGAAATCGGCCGGGCCGCGGAAACCGGCCACTCGACCGCCGGTCAGGCGGCCACGCTGGCCCAGGGCGCCGGGGTCACGATGCTCGCCCTCACCCACTTCTCGACCCGCTATCCGGTCGCCGTGCTGCGCGACGAGGCCCGCGCGATCTTCCCGCGCACCGTGCTCCCGCGTGACTTCGACACGATCGATATTCCGTTCCCTGAGCGCGGCGAGCCCGAGCTGATCCGCTGGGAGGATCGGCAGGCGACCGAGGTGCCGGACGACGCCGAGTACGAGGAGGGGAGCCCGGCGGTGGGCGAGCGGGCCCGATGAGCACCGGCACCATCGAGCGCCTGGAGACCGAGCGCCTGACCCTCGAGCGCCTCCAGCTGGAGCACGCCGCCGACCAGCTGCGCCTGCTGCAGGACCCGCGGGTGTCGAGCACCCTCTGGCCGCACACCCCCCGGCCGAGCGAGACCGAGATCCTCGACGGTCTGGCGGCCAAGGTCGAGCACTGGAATCGCCACGGCTTCGGCATGTGGCTGCTGCGCGATCGCGACACTGGCGAGATGGTCGGCCGCGGAGGCCTCCAGTACACCTTCACGGCCGGCCTGAACGACGTCGAGGCGGGCTGGGCGATCGTGCCCGAACGGTGGGGCCAGGGGCTCGCCACAGAGCTCGCCAACGCCTGCATCGAGGTCGGGTTCGAGCAGCTTAAGCTGCTGGAGATCGTCGCCTTCACCCTCCCCGACAACCTCGCCTCGCGGCGGGTCATGGAGAAGGCCGGCTTCGCCTATGACCGCGAGATCGTCCACGCCGGCCTGCTGCACGTGCTCTACCGCCGCCGCCAGCGGGACTGACCCTCGAAGGGCGGAGCTGGTCCGCCGAGACCCCTGTTACTCTCGTCCAGGTCGGCCCCTTTAACCCGGTCCAGTGAGGCCAGGAAGGAGCACGTAGAGAGATGGCCACGGTCGTGCTCGACCGCGATGATATGCGCCGCACGCTGGTGCGGATCGCCCACGAGATAGTCGAGAAGAACCCGGACGGCAAGATTGCCCTGGTCGGCATCCACCGTCGCGGAGCGGTGCTCGCCCGCCGGCTACAGACCCTGACCGGCGAGTTGCTCGAGCCCGCCGTACCGCTCGGGGACCTCGATATCTCCTTCTACCGCGACGACTACGCGATCCGCCCAAGCGCCCCGGTCGTCCACGCCACCCACCTCGAGTTCCCGGTCGACGGCCGCACGATCGTGATCGTCGACGACGTCCTCTACACCGGGCGCACGGTGCGCGCCGCGATCGACGCCACCTTCGACTACGGGCGGCCGGCCCGGGTGCAGCTGGCCGTGCTCGTCGACCGGGGCCACCGCGAGCTGCCGATCCGCCCCGACTACGTGGGCAAGAACATCCCGACCTCGCAGGATCAGCGGGTCAACGTGTGCGTCGAGGAGATCGACGGATTCGACGAGGTGACGATCGGACCGACCGCCACGTTGCAGTCACCCAGCCCGCCACCCCCGGCCAACAACGTGGCGGCATGAGGCGGCTCGGGCGCCACCTGCTCTCGATCGACGACCTCGATCGACCCGGGATCGAGCGGATCCTCGACCGCGCTGAGTCCTTCGACGAGGTCTCCGGTCGTGAGATCAAGAAGGTGCCTGCGCTGCGCGGGCGCACGATCGTCAACCTGTTCTACGAGTCGAGCACCCGCACCAGCTCATCGTTCGAGCTCGCGGCCAAGCGCCTGAGTGCGGACGTGGTCTCGGTCCGCTCGCAGGGCTCGAGCGTCGACAAGGGCGAGTCGCTCAAGGACACCGTGCAGACCCTGTCGGCCTACGACCCGGCGGCCATCGTGATCCGCTCGCCGCACGCGGGTGCCGCCGCGCTGGTCGCGGGCTGGACGCCCGCCTCGGTGATCAACGCCGGCGACGGCAAGCACGAGCATCCGACCCAGGCCCTCCTCGACGTGTTCACGCTGCGCCGCCGGCTGGGCTCGCTCGACGGCATCCGCATCTGGATCGTCGGCGACGTGCTGCACTCCCGGGTGGCGCGCTCGAACATCCTGGCCTTCACCCGGATGGGTGCGAGCGTGACCGTGTGCGGACCGCCGACGTTGATTCCGCGCGAGATCGAGGCGCTCGGGTGCGAGGCGGCCACGACCCTCGAGCACCTGAGCGAGGCCGACGTCGTGTACGTGCTCCGGATGCAGCAGGAGCGCATGCGCGACTCGTTCGTGCCCTCGCTGCGCGAGTACGCCAGCCGCTACCAGATCACCCCGGCTCGCCTGCAGCCCGGTCAGCTGCTGATGCATCCCGGTCCGGTAAACCGCGGCGTCGAGCTCTCGGGTGAGGCGATCGATTCGCCCCAGGCGCTGATCGGCGCCCAGGTCCGGGCCGGCGTGGCCGTGCGAATGGCGGTCCTCTACGAGCTCCTCGTGGGTGCCCCGACACTGGCGGCGGTGGCGTGATGACCCAGCGCCTGTTCCACCGCAGCGCGCCCGAAGCCGAGATCCTGATCCGCGGTGCACACGTGCTCGATCCGCGCACCGATCTCGACGAGCCACAGGACGTGCTCGTCCGCAACGGGCACATCGCCGAGCTCGGCTCGCCTGGATCGTTGTCCGGGGTGGGTGGTCCGGATATCCAGACGATCGAGGGCGCCGGCCGGCACCTGTTCCCGGGCTTCGTCGATCCCCACGTGCACCTTCGCACGCCCGGCCAGGAGTACAAGGAGGACCTCGAGACCGGGACCGCGGCGGCCGCCGCCGGAGGCTTCTGCGCGGTGATCGCCATGCCGAACACCGCCCCGGTGGTTGACGACGGCGCGATCCTCAGATCGCTGACCGAAGCGGCCACGCGGCAGGCCAGGATCCCGGTCGGCTTCCTGGCTGCGATCACGCGCGGCCTGAGTGGCTCAGAGCTCACCGAGATGGCTGAGCTGCGCGACGCGGGCGCGCTCGGCTTCACGGACGACGGCAAGCCGGTCGTGTCGGCGGGAACGCTGCGCAAGGCGCTCCAGTATCAGCGGCTCTGCACCGGGGTGATCGCGCTGCACGAGGAGGATCCCGCGCTGTCGCGCGACGGGGTCATGCACGAGGGCGCGGTCTCGGCGCGGCTGGGCATCGCCGGCATCCCCTCGCTGTCGGAGTCGACGATGGTCGCGCGCGACGCTGCGCTCGCGCTGTATGAGAACGCCCGCGTGCACTTCCAGCATCTCTCGTGTGTCGAGTCCGTCCAGGCCATGGCTCACGCCAAGCAGGCCGGCGCCCGCGTGAGCGCCGAGGTCTGCCCCCACCATCTGACGCTGACCGACGACATGGTCCGGACGCTGGACAGCCGCTTCAAGATGAACCCGCCGCTGCGTACGGAGAATGACCGGCGGGCGCTCGTCGAGGCGCTGAAGTCGGGCCTGATCGACTGCGTGGCCACCGATCATGCGCCGCACGCCGGCCACGAGAAGGAGGTCCCGTTCGAGCAGGCTCCGATGGGTACCACCGGACTCGAGACGGCGTTCGCCGCGCTGTTCACCGAGCTGGTCCTCAGCGGCGAGCTTCTGCTCGAGACCCTGGTCGAGCGCATGAGCGGCGGCGCGGCGCTGTATGACCTGCCGGCACCGCGCATCGCGACCGGGGAGCCGGCCAACCTGACCCTGGTCGATCTCGAGGCACGCTACGAGGTCGGCGCCGAGGGCTACGCGAGCCGCTCAGCCAACTGCTGCTTCCAGGGCCGCACGCTCCACGGCAAGGTGCTGCTCACGGTGGCGGCGGGGACGGTGGCGCACCTGGCGCCGATGCCGGTCGAGGCCCCGGCGGTGCGGTGAGCCGCTCGACCGCCTACGTCCTGCTTAAGGACGGTGTGCGCTTCGACGGCGTGGCCTGCGGCGCGGATGTGCCCGCGGTCGGCGAGATCGTCTTCACCACGTCGATGTCCGGCTATCAGGAGGCGATGACCGATCCGAGCTACGCCGGTCAGCTGCTGATCTTCACCTACCCCCAGATCGGCAACTACGGCGTCTCGGAGGAGGCGATGGAGTCAGATCGCGTGCATGCCCGGGCCGCGATCATGCGCGCCGCGGTCGACCACGCCGATCCGCGGCGGGCCGAGCGCGGCTGGCTGACCTGGCTGCGCGAGAACGGGATACCGGCCATCACCGATCTCGACACGCGCGCGCTGGTCCGCCACATCCGCGAGCGAGGCGCGATGCGCGGTGGCGTATTCGGGGCCGGCACGGACGAGGCCGAGGCGCGGGCGCTGATCGATCAGGAGCCCGACATGGCGGGGCGCGACCTGGTCGGCGAGGTCACGCCGCGGGAGCGGATCGTCCTCGGCGACGATGACTCCGATCCCGCCCACCCAGCCGGCGACCGCCCGCGGATCGCGATGATCGACACCGGCGTCAAGCGCTCGATCGTGCGCAACCTGCTCGAGCGGGGCGCGATCGTCGAGTTGCATCCGGCAACCGCGGGAGCCGACGAGCTCCTGGCGCACGACCCCGACGCGATCTTCCTGGCCAACGGACCCGGCGATCCCGCCGCGCTCGACCACATCGTGCAAACCATCCGCCGGCTGATCGGCCAGCGCCCGGTGTACGGCATCTGTCTGGGCCACCAACTGCTCTGCCGCGCGGTCGGTCTGGAGACCTACAAGCTGCCCTTCGGCCACCACGGCGCCAACCATCCGGTCAAGGACCTGACCACCGGGATCGTCGAGATCACCAGCCAGAACCACGGCTTCGCCGTGCTCGGCCCCAACGGCGCCAGGACGATCGACCGCGACGAGGCGGTGCGCTGGGAGACCGACTTCGGCGCCGCTGAGCTCACCCACATCAACCTCTATGACCGGACGGTCGAGGGCTTGGTGCTCCGCGACGTCCAGGGCGCGACCGTCCAGTACCACCCCGAGGCGGGCCCCGGACCCAACGACGCCCTTCACCTGTTCGACCGCTTCGTCACGGAGATCCGAGAGGCCGCCTAGATGCCCCGCCGCGACGATCTGCACAAGATCCTCCTGATCGGCTCCGGCCCGATCGTGATCGGCCAGGCGGCCGAGTTCGACTACTCCGGCACCCAGGCCTGCCGGGTGCTCAAGGACGAGGGCTACGAGGTAGTCCTGGTCAACTCCAACCCGGCCACGATCATGACCGATCCCGAGGTGGCCACCACGACCTATGTCGAGCCGTTGCTGGCCGGTCCGGTGCGCCAGGTAATCGAGCGCGAGCGCCCGGATGCCCTGCTGCCCACGCTCGGGGGGCAGACCGCGCTGAACCTGGCCAAGACCCTGTCCGAGGACGGGACGCTCGAGCGCTACGACGTCGAGCTGATCGGCGCCGACTACGACGCGATCGAGCGCGCCGAGGACCGCGAGCGGTTCCGCGAGACGATGACCGGGGCCGGCCTGCGCGTCCCGCGTAGCTCGATCGCCCACACGATCGAGGATGCCCGCGCCGCGGTGGGCGACCTCGGACTGCCGTTCATCGTCAGACCGGCGTTCACCCTGGGCGGCAAGGGGGGCGGGGTGGTCCGGACCGAGGAAGAGCTGGCCCGGGTGGTCGGCCGGGGCCTCAAGGCGTCGCCGATCTCCCAGGTGCTGCTCGAGGAGTCGGTGCTCGGCTGGGGCGAGTTCGAGCTCGAGGTGATGCGCGACCGCGCCGACAACGTGGTGATCGTGTGCTCGATCGAGAACCTCGATCCGATGGGCGTGCACACGGGCGACAGCGTGTGCGTGGCGCCCCAGCAGACGCTGACCGACCGCCAGTACCAGAAGCTGCGCGACCAGGCGATCGCCGCCATTCGCGCCGTCGGCGTTGAGACCGGCGGCTCCAACGTGCAGTTCGCGGTCAACCGCGCCACCGGCGAGATCGTGGTGATCGAGATGAACCCGCGCGTGTCGCGCTCCAGCGCGCTGGCCAGCAAGGCCACCGGCTTCCCGATCGCCAAGATCGCGGCGCGCCTGGCCGTGGGGTACACGCTGCAGGAAATCCCCAACGACATCACCCGGGCCACCCCGGCCAGCTTCGAGCCGGCCATCGACTACTGCGTGGTGAAGTGGCCGCGCTTCGCCTTCGAGAAGTTCCCGGGCGCCGAGGCCGGGCTGACCACCCACATGAAATCGGTGGGGGAGGCGATGGCCATCGGTCGCACGTTCAAGCAGGCGTTCGCCAAGGCGCTCAGATCGCGCGAGCTGGACTCGCGGCCGCCGGCGCCCCAGGAGGACGATGCCCTGCTCACCGCCCTCGAGTCACCGGGAGCCGAGCGCTTCGACCACCTGCTCGAGGCGCTGCGCCGCGGCCTCGACGTCGAGGAGATCGAGCGCCGCACCGACATCGACCCGTGGTTCCTGCGGGAGCTGTCCGAGCTGGTGGCCGATCCGCACGAGCCCTCAGGGCAGGTGCGGACGTACAAGTCCGTCGACACCTGCGCCGCCGAGTTCGCCGCTCGCACGCCCTACTACTACTCGTCGTGGGAGCGCAGCGCCGAGAGCGAGGTCGAGCGGGGCGAGCGGCCGAGCGTGGTCATCCTCGGGTCGGGTCCGAACCGGATCGGGCAGGGGATCGAGTTCGACTACTGCTGCGTGCACGCCGCGCAGACCGTGCGCGAGCAGGGACGCGACGCGGTGATGATCAACTGCAACCCCGAGACCGTGTCGACCGACTACGACACCTCCGACCGGCTGTACTTCGAGCCGCTGACGCTCGAGGACGTGCTCGCGGTGTGCGAGGTCGAGAGGCCCGAGGGCGTGGTGGTCCAGTTCGGCGGCCAGACCCCGCTCAAGCTGGCGGCCGGACTGGCGGACGCCGGCGTGCCGATCCTTGGCACGAGCGTGGAGGCGATCGACCTGGCCGAGGACCGCTCGCGCTTCGGGGCGCTGCTCGACTCGCTGGACTACCAGGCGCCCCCGTATGCCACGGCCACCTCGTCCGACGAGGCGGCGAGTTGCGCCGGGCAGGTTGGCTTCCCGCTGCTCGTGCGCCCGAGCTACGTCCTCGGTGGACGGGCCATGGAGATCGTCTACGACGTCGACGGGCTGGCCGACTACCTGCGGCGCGTGAGGCCGGAGTCGGGAACCCCGATCTATCTCGACCGCTTCCTGGAGGACTCGATCGAGGTCGACGTCGATGCGATCTGCGACGGCCACGAGGTGTGGATCGCCGGGATCATGCAGCACGTCGAGGAGGCCGGAATCCATTCCGGCGATTCGGCCTGCGTGCTTCCCCCGCACACCCTCGGCGAGGAGATGCTCTCCCAGATCCGGGCTCAGACCGAGGGGATCGCCCGGGCGCTCGGCGTCGTCGGGCTGCTCAACGTGCAGTTCGCCATCCACGACGACGTCCTGTACGTGATCGAGGCCAACCCGCGGGCGTCCCGGACGGTTCCGTTCGTCTCCAAGGCGATCGGGCTGCCGGTGGCCAAGCTGGCCTGCCGCGTCTTGCTCGGCGAGCGACTGGCCGCTCTGGAGCTGCCGGCCGACACCACCAATGGCCACGTTTGCGTCAAGGAGGTCGTGCTGCCGTTCGACCGCTTCGCCGGCGCCGACTCGCTGCTCGGTCCCGAGATGCGCTCGACCGGCGAGGTGATGGGGATCGCCCACGACTTCCCGACCGCGTTCGCCAAGGCCCAGGCGGCCGCCGGCTCCACGCTGCCCAACCATGGCCGCGTGTTCATCACGGTGGCCGACGGCGACAAGCCGGCCGCCACCGGTATCGCCACCGTGCTGCACGACCTCGGCTTCGAGATCATCGCCACCCGCGGGACCGCGCGCGCGATGCGCCGGATGGGCATCCCGGCCGAGACCATCAACAAGATCGGCGAGGGCTCTCCGCACGTCGTCGACTGGATCGAGCGCGGCGAGGTCGACCTGGTGATCAACACCCCGGTGGGCACCGGCGCTCGCACCGACGGCTACGAGATCCGCGCGGCGGCGATCGCGCGGGGGATTCCCTGCATCACCACCATGGCCGGCGGCATGGCGGCCGCCCGGGCGATCGCGGCGGCACGCCGCGGCGTAGCCGAGGTCCTCTCGCTGCAGGAGATCCACGGCATGCGCCCGTCGCATGCCAAGCCGACCGAGGTGGCATGACGGCTCCGTTCGGCCGCCGTGCGGCCACGGTCATCGCGCGGGAGACCCACGGTGCCTACATCGTCCTGCGCGCACACGACGCGGCCGCGTCGACACCGCGACCCGGCCAGTTCTACATGCTGGCGACGGCCGGGCGGTGGGGGGAGGAGAGGGCGAGCGTCCATTCCTGCCCCGTGCCTTCAGCGTGCTGCGGGCAAACGGAAACGAGCTCCACTTCCTGATCGACGACGTGGGCCCGGGCACGAACCGGCTCTGCGAGCTCGAGTTGGGCGAGGAGCTGCTGCTGGTCGGTCCGCTCGGCAACGGGTTCACGCGGCCGCGCGACGGCCGCGAGCCACTGCTGGTCGGCGGTGGCGTCGGCATTGCGCCGCTGGCCATCTGGCAGGACGAGCTCGGAGGGCAAACTCCGGCGCTGCTCGGCTTCCGGGACGCCGCGCACGCCGCCGGTGCCGCGCTGCTCGGACGGGCGACGGTAGCCACGGACGACGGCAGCGTCGGCCACCACGGGCTGGTCACCGAGCTGCTCGAGGATGAGCTCGACGAGCGCGGCGAGGCGCTCGAGGTCTACGCCTGCGGGCCACCGGGCATGCTCGAGGCGGTCCGGGCAGCCTGCGTGCGGCGCGAGGTCCCGGCCCAGCTCGCGCTGGAGTCCGGCATGGCCTGCGGCTTCGGGGCATGCTTCGGCTGCGTCGTGCCCACCGTCGACGGCTACTTGCGGCTGTGCCTCGACGGGCCGGTCCTCGAGGCGGCGAGGATCGCCAGCGCGGCGACGGTGGGATTGGAGCATTGACCGTCGAGTTCTGCGGCCTCGAGCTCGCCCACCCGGTGATCAACGGCTCGGGCACGTTCGACGCGATCGCTGCCCGGCGCGTATTCGGCGACGAGCTGATCGAGCGCTTCCCGTTCGCGGCCTTCGTGTCCAAGACCGTCACGCTCGAGCCGCGCGCGGGCAACCCGCCGCCCCGGCTGTGGGAGCTTGCCGGCGGGCTCATCAACTCGATCGGCCTGCCCAACAAGGGCCTCGAGGGCTACCTGACCCATGACCTGCCAGAGCTGGCTCGGCTGCCGGTGCCGCTGATCGTCAACGTGATGGGCTCGAGCCGCGACCAGGTGGCCGAGCTGGTCAGCGCGTTTGCCGAGCGGCCCGAGGTGGCCGCGCTCGAGCTCAACGTGTCGTGTCCGAACGTCCACACGGGGGTGACCATGGGAGCCGATCCCGGCGAGGCCGCGGGGCTCCTGAAACGGGTCAGGCCGCTGACCGCCAAGCCGCTGATCGTCAAGTTGACCCCGAACGCGACCGACGTGGCCGCCGTCGCTCGTGCGGCCGAGGGCGCCGGTGCCGACGCCCTGTCGCTGATCAACACCCTGCGCGGCATGGCCTTCGAGCCGCGGACCGGGCAGCCCTGGCTCGGCGGGGTTACCGGCGGAGTGTCCGGGCCGGCCGTCCGAGCCGTCGCGCTCGCGCACCTCAACGCGGTGGCCGAGGCGGTGGATATCCCAATCGTGGGGATGGGCGGGGTTCAGCGCGGCCTCGACGCGCTCGACCTTGTGCGCGCGGGCGCAACTCTGGTCGCGGTCGGCACCGAGAGTTTTCGAGATCCCGGGGCGGGCGCGCGAATCGCTTCCGAGCTCGAAGCACTCCTCGCAAATACCGTCGTGTAAGGCGGCTCGGAGGCGCACCTGCAGCCTCAATCAGCCGCCGTGTGACCATTTTGCATACGTTGCAAAAACCCCCTGCAAACTCAGGGTATTGCCAGAACCATGCTCGACAATGCTCTAGCTCAGCTTGAGGTCGAGTCGAATTGTGGCCTTTCGCCTTGATCGCCTCCTCTCAAGATGTATAGTCGCCGCCCATGTCGCCGGTCAGCGAATCGCCCACGAAGCCCGCGGCTGCACCGGAGCGCTCTCTCGTGCAACGGATGGAGGCGCTCCAGCGGGCAAACGATATCCGCACCCGTCGGGCGCAGCTCAAGCGCGACCTGAAGGCCGGGCGTCAGCCGATCGACAGGCTCCTCCTGGAGCCTCCGGACTATCTCGCCACTGCCAAGGTGTTCGACCTCCTCCTGGCCGTCCCCAAGTACGGCCGGGTGAAGGTGAACAAGATTCTCGGCCAGTGCAAGATCTCGCCGAGCAAGACGGTCGGCGGTCTGTCCGAGCGCCAGCGGCGCGAGCTGGTCGCGCTCATGCGGCGGCGCTGAGTAGACCACTAGGCGTCGCCGCGGGCTCGGCTTCGGTGCCAAGCGCTCCGAAAGTCTTTGTGATCACCGGTCCGTCCGGGGTCGGCAAGGGCACCCTGATCCGCGGTCTGCTCGAGCGCGTGCCCGAGCTCGAGCTGTCGGTCTCTGCCACCACGCGGGCCCCGCGGCCCGGGGAGCAGGACGGCGTCCACTATCACTTCCTCACTCCGGACGAGTTCGACCGACAAGTGAGCGCGGGCGACTTCGTGGAGCACGCCACCTACTCGGGCAAGCGCTATGGCACGCTGCGCTCAGAGCTCGAGCGACGGCTGCGCTCAGGCGCCGGTGTGGTGCTCGAGATCGAGGTCCAGGGCGCCCGCCAGGTCCGCGCCGCCATGCCAGACGCCGTGGCGGTGTTCATTGCCCCGCCCTCGAGCGAGGCCCTTCGGGTGCGGCTGGTCGGGCGCGGCACCGACAGTGCCGAGGAGGTCGATGCACGGCTGCGCACGGCCGAGCGCGAGTTGGAGGCCCAGCCCGAATTCCGGCACGTGGTGGTCAACGACCGTCTGGAGGAGGCGACCGATGCGCTCGTCTCGATCGTCCGTGGCGAGATGAATACTGCCGGCCCGCAGGCGTCCCCCCGCTAACCTTTGGCCAACACTCCCTCCGAAGGACGGAACCAGCTTTGATCTCACCCCGCATCGACAAGCTGCTCGAGCACGTCGACTCCGACTACGCGAGCGTGATCGTGGCCGCCAAGCGCGCGCGCCAGATTAACTCCTACTACCACAACCTCGGCGAGGGCACGTTCGACGAGTTCCCGCCCCCGATGGTTGAGACGCGCTCGAAGAACTACCTGACGATCGCGCTCGAAGAAGTCGCTCAGGGCAAGCTGAAGTACCACTACCGGTAGGTCGCCGGAGCCCTCGATGGCCCGATTGCTCCTCGGCGTGAGCGGCGGGATCGCGGCTTACAAGGCGCTCGAGGCGGCTCGGCTCGCCGTCAAGCGGGGCCATGCCGTGCGGGTCATCCAGACGCCCGCCAGCGAGCGGTTCGTCGGTCGGGCATCATTCGAGGCGATCACCGGCGCACCGGTGCTCACCAGCGAGTTCGAAGCCGATCCGGCGCGCGGTGCCTACCCCGGCGAGCCGCTGGGTGGGCGGGTCGAGATCATTCCGATCAGCCACCTGGCACTTGTCGAGCGCGCCGAGCTGTATCTGATCGCGCCGGCCACGGCCAACACCCTGGCCAAGCTGGCCCACGGCCAGGCCGACAACCTGCTGAGTGCGGCTGCGCTGGCCGCTGCCTGCCCGGTGGCCGTCGCCCCGGCCATGAATAACCGGATGTACCTGAACCCGGCGACCCAAGCGAACCTCGAAGTGCTCGAGCAGCGCGGGGTCACGGTGATCGGACCATACGAGGGCCAATTGGCCTCGCACGGCGAGCAGGGCATCGGCCGGCTAGCCGAGCCGGGCGAGCTGCTCGAGGCCTGCGAGGCGCTGCTCACGGGGATGGGTGGCCGGTCATTGGCCGGCGTGCGGGTGCTGGTCACCGCGGGGGGCACGCGCGAGCCGATCGACAGCGTTCGCTTCCTGGGCAACCGCTCGTCGGGACGGATGGGCTACGCCCTGGCCCGCGAGGCCGCCCGCCGCGGCGCCGAGGTGACGCTGATCGCGGCCAATGTGGCGCTCGATCCCCCACGGGGCGCCCGGGTGATCGGCGTTCAGACCGCCGCCGAGCTGGCCGCTGCCTGCCGGAACGAGCTGGCCGCCTGCGACGTATTACTGATGAGCGCCGCGGTGGCCGATTTCCGGCCTCTCGGCGCGGTCGACCGGAAGCTGAAGAAGGACGAAGGGATCCCCAAGCTTCGAGCTGGAGCGAACCGAGGACGTACTGACCCAGGTGGCCGAGCACCGGCGCTCCGATCAGGTGATCGTCGGTTTCGCCGCCGAGCATGGCGAGCAGGCGGTCGAGCTGGCCCGCGGCAAGCTCGAGCGCAAGCGGCTGGACGCGATCGTGGTCAACGACATCGCGCGAGCCGGAATCGGATTCGAGTCCGAGGACAACGAGGTGACGATCCTCACCCGCGACGGAGCGGAGCGGCCGGTGGAGCGCTCTCGGAAGGAACGGGTGGCCCGCGCGGTCCTCGATGAAGTGGAGCGAATTCGCGTAGCGAAGGGTGGGACGGATGGATCCAGAGCAGACACCCGTAGCCCCGCACGAGTCTGAGGCCCACGCCGCGCTCGCGCGGCGGATCGCGGCCAACATCGCGAGCGCCGTACAGGTGCGCTCGGAGACCCTCACTCATCTGATGGTCGCGCTCATCGCCGAGGGGCATGTACTGATCGAGGACTATCCGGGCGTCGGTAAGACCGCTCTGGCCCGCGCGCTGGCCCGTTCGATCGACTGCCAGTTCGCGCGCGTGCAGTGCACGTCCGACCTGCTGCCCGCCGATGTGGTCGGGACCAACGTGTATCTCCAGCGCGAGCAGCGCTTCGAGTTCCGTCCCGGCCCCGTGTTCGCCAATGTCGTGCTGGTCGACGAGATCAACCGCGCCTCGCCCAAGACGCAGTCCGGATTGCTCGAGTGCATGCAGGAGCGCCGGGTGACCGTCGACGTCCACACGCACGAGCTGGCCCGCCCGTTCCTCGTCCTGGCCACCCAGAACCCGATCGAGTATGAGGGGACCTACCCACTGCCCGAGGCCCAGGTCGACCGGTTCATGACCAAGCTGTCGCTCGGTTATCCCTCGCGCGGCGCCGAGGCCGGGATGCTCGCCGACCACGAAGCCGGCGACCGGGTGCTCACCCTGTCGGCGGTGGCCACGGCGGCCGATGTGCTGAGCGCGCAGGACGCCGCCAAGCGGATCCGGGCCTCCGAGCCGTTGCGTGACTACATCGTGCGCCTGCTGTGGCGCACGCGCGAGGATCCCCGCGTCGATCTCGGGGCGAGCCCCCGCGCCGGGCTGCTGCTGTTGCGGGCGGCCAAGGCCTACGCGATGATGCAGGGACGCGACCACGCGCTCCCCGACGATGTTCAGGCGCTCGCCCAGCCGGTTCTCTGTCACCGGCTGGTGCTCGCCCCCGAGTCCCCGCGCCGGGCGGCGGCCGACGTCGTGAGCGACGCGGTCGCCTCGGTGAGGGCGCTGTGAACCGGCCCGTGCGGGAGCGCCGGAGGTGAGACGGGCCGGGGCGGTCGGGGTGGCCGGCCTGGCGCTGATCCTGGTCGCCCTGCTGTTCGATGCGGCTCCGCTGTTCGTTCCGGGAGTCGCGCTGATCGCGCTCGCCGTGAGTGCCCCGACGTGGGTCGTGCTGGCTGCCCGCGGTGCGCACATCGACCGGCGACTGGAGTCTGAGCGAGCGATCGAGGGTGAGCCGATCGAGACCACGATCGAGGTGCGACGGGGCAGCTGGGGATTGCCCGGAGCGGCGGTGGTCGACTCGCTGGCCGGCAAGCCGGTCCCGATCCACGTGCAGATGTCGCTGATCTCCGGTGGGCGCACGGCTAGCGTGCGCATCGTGGCCTGCTTCCCGCGCCGCGGGATCCGGCGGATCGATCCGCCCAGCCTGATCGTGTCCGACGCGCTCGAGCTCGCACGCGTCGAGCGCCTCAGCCCGTCGCCACCCCAGGAGCTGCTGGTGCTTCCGCGGACCGAGCGGGTCCGCTGGGTCCCGGGAGCGGGGGAGAAGTGGCGACGCGCCGCGGGCACGGCGAGCGTCGAGCCGCTTGGCGCCACCGAAGTCGACGGGCTGCGCCCATACCGCCCGGGCACGCCTGCCTCACGCATCCACTGGGCGGCGCTGGCCCGGGGCGCCGGGCTGCTCGAGCGCCGGTTGCGCGCCGACACCGACAGCCGTCCGCTGGTCGTCCTCGACGCCCGGCAATCCGGCGCGGCGGCCCAGACCGAGCATCTCGACGCGGCGGTCAGGGCCGCCGCCTCGCTCGTGCTCGAGTTGGGCGGCCGGGTCGGATGCGGTCTGCTGCTCCCGGGCGAGCACCGCCCGCTCGAGGTCGAGACCGACCTGATCGCCTGGCCGGTGGCCCACGCGCGTCTGGCCCTGGTCGAGGGAGGGCCGACTACCCGCGCCCCGGGCCTCGCTCCGGGCGCGCGCTCCGCCCAGGTGCTCTACGTCGCGGCCACCCCGATGTCCCGCCTGCCGGCCGGGCTCCTCGGGGCGGGCGTCCGTGCCGCGGTGCTGGTGGTTCCCAAGTCGCTGATCAGTCATCCGACCCAGGACGCCACGTTCGAGGTGGCCGGCTGCCTCGGGTTCGTGGTCGGGGCTGGTCGCCGGCCGCGGGAGCGGGAGCGGGCAGCGTGAACCGGTCGGAGTCGGCATGAGCTCGACCACCCAGGTGGCCGTCCTGGCCCCGCTGGGCAGCGATGCCGGCCCGAGTCATGCGTCGACGGGTACCGCCGACCGGCCGCTGATCAGGCTGACGGCGTTCGCCGCACTCGGGCTCTACGGAGTGCTGCGCTGGGGGACCCTGATGACTCCGGCTCCAACCTGGCGGCTGCTCGGGCTGCTGGCGCTGGCGGTCGCCCTAGCCGGCGTCGGGCCGGTGCTGCTCGCGCGCGAACGCACGGTCGCCGCGGCGGCGGGGCGGGGCGAGCCGCTGACCGTCGTGGGCGCGCCGCTCGGGCTGCTGGCGATCCTGGCCGTCTTCCCGATCGCCGGGGTTCCGCTGGCCTGGATCCTTCACCTGCGCGTCGCGGTCACCGCGGACGGGATCGGCCAGGGCCTCTCGGCGCTGCCGGGGATCCTCGTTCCCTACAGCGGGATCAACGAGTGGGCGCGGGTGGTCATGCTGCTCGGCGCGGCGGTCCTGCTGCTCGACGCC
Source organism: uncultured Solirubrobacterales bacterium (assembly GCA_963764545.1). GTDB lineage: Bacteria > Actinomycetota > Thermoleophilia > Solirubrobacterales > Solirubrobacteraceae > Palsa-465. Next base: position 119,053 of record CAVXSX010000005.1, read on the forward strand.
GCCATGCTGCTGGCCTTCGCGCCGCCGGCTCTCGGCGACGTCCGGCGCGCGGGCGCGGCGCTGCCGCTGATCGCGCTCGTGGTCGTCCCGGCCACCCTTGTCCATCCCCACCTCGCCTATCTCCAGGGGCTGATCCTGTTTGGCCTGCTCGCGTTGTTCATGTGGGGCGAGCGGGTTCCGCCCGATCGGCGCGGCAGCGTCGTGGTGGCCTGCGCCGCGACCGGCGCGATCGGCATGATCCTGGCGCCGGGCCTGGACCAGCATTCGCCCTGGATCGACTACCAGGCGCTGACCCGCGGGTTCACGCCCGCCCACGTGGAGGCGTTCGACTGGACCCAGCGATACGGGCCGCTCAAGTGGCCACGGACCGGCAACGACGTGCTCGAGGTGAAGGCTTCACCGAAGGTGTGGAGCGGGGAGTACTGGAAGGCCGAGAACCTCGACACGTTCGACGGCCGGGCCTGGAGCACCACGGGGGTGAGCTCGGGTGGCCAGGGGCAGCTCAGCCAGAGCACGATCGCTCGGTGGACGCAGAAGCTGACGGTCACGCTCGGCGCAATGCGTACGACGCAGGTGATCGCGGCGGGCAGCGCGCTCCAGGCACCGGCGCACCTGCCGATGGCCGCCCTGCCGGGCTCGAGCGCCGGCACGTGGGTCAGCCAGACCCGGCTCGTGCAGGGCGACAGCTACACGGTCGAGGTCTACGCCCCGCATCCGAGCGCCTCCACGCTGGCCCGAGCCGGCGAGGACTACCCGCCGGATGTCATCGAGAACGACCTGTCGCTCGCCCTGCCCCAGCAAACGGGATTCGCCCCTCTGGCACCCCAATCGGTCTTGTTCCCGAGCTTCGACTCGGGTGCGACGCCCCAGAACCAGACCAGCCCGGACGGGCTCAGCGGGATCGCGGCCGTCCGCAACTCACCCTATGCGCCGGCGTATGCGCTCGCCCAGCACCTCGCCCACGAGTCGCGCACCCCGTACGCGTTCGTGCAACACGTATTGGGGTTCCTGGCCAACGGATACTCCTACGACGAGTATCCGCCGCCCACGCAGTACCCGATCGAGACGTTCCTGTTCCTCAAGCGGCTGGGCTACTGCCAGCAGTTCGCCGGCGCGATGGCCCTGCTGCTCAGGATGGGCGGAGTACCGGCCCGGGTGGCCACCGGCTTCACCACCGGGCTCTATGACTCGGCCACCAAGGCCTGGCTGGTGTCCGACTTCGACGCACACGCCTGGGTCGAGGCCTGGTTCCCCGGCTCGGGGTGGGTCACGTTCGACCCCACGCCGGCGGCCGATCCCGCCCGCGGCGGCCGGGCGGCGATCAACTCGGGCGGCCTCCTCGGCGGCGCCGGCGGCTTGAGCAAGCTCGGCGGCCGGGAGACCGGCGGGTCCAGCGGCTTCACGCCCAGCACCACCAGCTCGCATCAGGGCGGCTCGATCGTGCCGCTCCTGATCGGGGCGCTCGCGCTGGCGGTGGCCCTCCTCGTGCTGGTCGTGGTCGTCTGGAGGCGGACCCGCCCGCTCGACGCCGACGGGCTGCTGGCCGAGCTCGAGCGCGCGCTGGCCCGCAGCGGCCGCCCGCTCAGCGACGGGGTGACACTGGCCGCCCTGGAGCGCCGTTTCCGCACCTCCCCCGAGGCCGCCGGCTACGTGCAGGCGCTGAGAATGGCGCGGTTCGCCGACCACGACGGGCTGCCCACGCTGCGCCAGCGGCGTGCGCTACGCGCTCAGCTCCGGGCCGGACTGGGCCTGGTCGGTGCGCTGCGCGCGCTGTGGGCGCTGCCCCCGCGTCCGCACCGCCGCGCCGCGTGAAACGCGCGGAAGCGGCCGGAGTCGCGTCCTACACTGGGTCGGGATGGAAGACGTCTACGAGCTGTTCGTCCGGGGCACCCAGTTACTCGAGGCCGGACACAACCACCAGGCCGTGATCCCGCTCACCCGCGCCCGCGATCTCGCGCCCGACAAGACCTCGATCCGCGAGGCGCTCGGCCGCGCCCTGTTCGGCGCCCAGCGCTACGAGCAGGCCGCCGAGGAGTTCGAGGCCGTGATCGAGCGCGCGCCGACCAACGACTACGCGCTATTCTGCCTCGGGCGCTCCCTCCAGATGCTCGGCCGCCACGCCGAAGCGCGCAAGCCCCTCGCCCAAGCCGCCGGCATGCAACCCGGCCGCCAGGACTACCGGATCTACCGCGACGTAGCCCGCGTCCGAGCCGACGCCACCGACCTCTAGACGCGCCCTGCCCGGACGGGCCACCCGGCCCCACGGACGCCGCCAAAGGCGGCCCAAGGCTGAAAACGAGGCGCCGCACGAGCACCGCCCCCCGGACCGCCGGCGCCAACGAAGTGCGCAAGCCACGGGAGGCGGCCCTGGGCACCCGCGGGCCCTCCCTCGCGTGTAGCGCGGCACGCATTCGACCCGCAGCAGACTGAGCACGGGAGGGACCGGGGGTGGCCAGGGCCGCACCCCCGGTGCTACATTGAGACCCTGAAGTTGAACGCCGGGCAAGACCCGGTGGCAGTACCCGAAGTGGGCGCTGAGTGCCCGCTTTTTTTATGAGTAGTTTTAGGACGGAGGAGACCAGGAGTTGAGCACGCAGGAAGGCGAAAGCCTCCAGACCGAGATCGAGCGTCGGCTTGCCGCGAGCGAGCCCGAGGTCGAGGTGCTGCTTGCCGAGGTCGTCTCCGGCGGAACGCTGAGACTGTTCATCGATCATCCCGAGGGCGTCACGCTCGACTTGTGCGAGCGCGTCTCCGGGCTGCTGGGCGACCATCGCGACCGTTACTCGATCGAGGTGTCCTCCCCCGGGCAGGACCGTCCCCTGACCAAGCCGCAGCACTACTCGCGTTATCTGGGCCGGCACGCGCGCGTCCGCCTGCGCGAGGCATCCGACGGACACCGGAGCGTGACCGGCGAGCTGGTCGGCGCATCGGATAGCGACGTGACGATCGCCGCGCAGGAGGGCGTGGTCACGATCCCCTACGAGCGAATCGCCCGCTCCAACCTCGTACCTGGAGACTGAAGTCATGTCGAGAGAGATCGTCGAGGCCGTCCGCGGCCTGGCCGCCGAGAAGAACATCTCTTCCGAGAAGCTGATGGAGGCGCTGGAAGACGCGCTGCTCTCGGCCTACAAGAAGACGCCCGATGCGGCTCGCTACGCCAAGGTGGAGATGGACCGCGACAGCGGCGACTTCAAGGTGTGGGAGCTGAAGATCCCGCCCGAGCTCGAGGAGCAGTTGCTGGTCGAGGCCACGCCCGAACAGCAGCCGACGGTCGATCCGGAGACCGGCGAGATGCGCGAGCCGCCCGAGCCCGAGATCGATCTCGAGAAGCTCAAGGAGTACGAGGACCAGATCGAGACCGAGGACGTCACGCCGCACGACTTCGGTCGGATCGCCGCCCAGACCGCCAAGCAGGTGATCCTCCAGCGGATCCGCGAGGCCGAGCGCGACATGATGTTCGAGGAGTACCGCGACCGCGTCGGCGAGCTGATCACCGGCATCGTTCAGCAGTCCGACTCGCGCTACACGCTGGTCCAGCTGCGTGAGCGCGTGGAGGCGCTGCTGCCCAAGTCAGAGCAGGTCGAGGGCGAGCGCTACGACCACTCGCAGCGGATCAAGGCGGTCATCAAGGACGTCTCGAATTCGACCAAGGGCCCGAGCATCATCGTCTCCCGCCGCGATCCCGAGCTGATCAAGCAACTGTTCGAGCTCGAGGTCCCGGAGATCGCCGACGGGCTGGTCGAGATCACCAACGTCGCGCGCGAGCCCGGCTACCGCTCCAAGATCGCGGTGGTCTCCCATGTCGACGGCGTCGATCCGGTCGGGGCCTGCGTCGGCCCGCGCGGATCGCGCGTGCGCATGGTCGTCTCCGAATTGCGCGGCGAGAAGATCGACATCATTCCCTACAACGACGAGCCGGCCCGGTTCGTGGCCAAGGCACTCTCGCCCGCGCGCGTGCGCGAGGTGCTCGTGGACGACGCCGGCAAGCAGGCCACGGTGATCGTCCCCGACGACCAGCTGTCACTGGCCATCGGCCGCGAGGGCCAGAATGCCCGGTTGGCCGCTCGGCTCACGGGCTGGCGGATCGACATCCGCTCCGAGACCGAGTTCGCCGCCGAGGAGTCGCAGCACGGCTACGAGGAGGAGGAGACGCAGGGCCGCTGCCACGCGATCCTCTCCAACGGCCGCCGCTGCCCGAACGCCGCCCTTCCGGGGTCCCGTTACTGCGGGATCGAGGCCCACCAGGCGCTCGAGGGCAAGGACACCGACCAGATCCAGGCCGCTTCGTAGGCTCGCGAGTAGAGGACCTACACTGGATATAGATGAGCAAGCGCGTACATGAGATCGCCAAGGAGCGCGGGCTTGCGCCGAAGGAGCTGCTCCAGCAGCTCCAGGCGGCGGGCCTGAAGGTCAAGGCCGTGTCCTCCTCGGTCGACGAGGCGGACGCGCTCCGCGTGCTCGGCAATGGCGGCGGTGACGGCGCCGGCAAGGCGCAGGCCTCCGCGCCGGAGGCTCCGGCAAAGCCCGCGCGTGGCGATAGCGCCGGCAAGCGCGGCGAGGAGCGTCGACCCCGTTCTCAGGCCCCGGCCGCTCGCGCCGAAGCAGGGGCTGCTCGCGCCGACGCTACGGCAGCGCGCGCCGAGACCCCAGCGGCCCCGCCCGCTGGACAGGAGGCGCCGGCTGCGCGGTCCGAGGCGCCGGCCCGGCCCGCGGGCGATGCGCCGCGCCGCAGCGACGGCGGTGAGGGCGCCCACAAGCGGCCCACGCGCGACTCTCTGCAGGGCGAGCGCGCGCCGGGCAACGCCGGAGGGCGGCGCCGAGTCGTGATCGACTCACAGGCTTCGCGTCGCACGACCACCGGCGGCGGCCCCCCGCAGTCCAATCAGCCACCACGTCGCCAGCGCCGCGGTCGACGCCGTAGGGGCGTGTACGACGAGGAAGCGGAGTCGCGTCCCTCGATGACCGCGCTGGCCGAGCCCGATGCGGTCCGCATCCCGAGCGGCTCGACGGTCAAGGAGGTCGCCGAGTACCTCGACGTTCCGGTGCCCGAGATGATGAAGAAGCTGATGATGCTCGGCGAGCGCGCGACGATCACGACGACCCTGTCCGACGAGGCCGTCCAGGTGCTCGCCGCCGAGCTCGGCAAGGACATCGAGGTCACCCACTCCGAGGACGAGACCACGACCGAGCCGGTGTTCCACGACGCCGAGGAGGCACTGGTCGAGCGTCCGCCGGTGGTCACGATCATGGGTCACGTCGACCACGGCAAGACCTCGCTGCTCGACGCCATCCGTTCCACTCACGTGGCAGCCGGTGAGGCCGGAGGCATCACCCAGCACATCGGCGCCTACCAGGTCCAGAGCGACGGCAAGACGATCACCTTCCTGGACACTCCCGGCCACGAGGCGTTCACCGCCATGCGCGCCCGCGGCGCCAAGGTGACCGACATCGCGGTGATCGTGGTCGCCGCCGACGACGGCGTCAAGCCCCAGACCCAGGAGGCGGTCGATCACGCCAAGGAGGCCGGGGTGCCGATGCTGGTCGCGGTCAACAAGATCGACAAGGAGGGCGCGCAGCCCGATCGGGTGCGCTCCGAGATGTCCCAGCTCGGCCTTCAGCCGGTCGAGTGGGGCGGGGATACCGAGTTCGTGAACGTGTCGGCCAAGACCCGCGAGGGGCTCGACGACGTGCTCGAGACGATTCTGGTCATGGCCGAGGTCGAGGAGCTGCGCGCCAATCCCGACGCACCGGCTTCCGGAAGCGTGATCGAGTCGAAGCTCGACCCGGGCCGGGGCCCGGTGGTCACGATCTTGATCGGGCGCGGCACGCTCGAGGTCGGCGACTCGCTCGTGGCCGGCGCCCACTGGGGCCGCGTGCGGGCGATGAACGACTTCACGGGCAAGCGGATCGGCCAGGCGCTTCCGGGTGAGCCGGTCGAGGTGCTCGGCTTCGACGGAGTGCCCGAGGCCGGCGAGCACGTGCGCGCGGTCGAGAACGAGCGGCGCGCCCGTCAGCTCGCCACCGAGCGGGCCACGCGACTGAAGGCCGAGGCCCTGGCTCGCCGCGGCGGCAAGAAGGTCTCGCTCGAGGACATCTTCAAATCAGGCGTGCAGGAGCTCGGCTTGGTCCTCAAGGCTGACGTGGCCGGCTCGCTGGAGGCCATCGAGGACGAGATCGCCAAGCTCCCGCAGGACGAGGTGTCGGTCAACGTGATCCGTGGCGCGGTGGGCGGGGTGACCGAGTCCGACGTGATGCTGGCCGCCGCATCGGGCGCGGTCATCCTGGCCTTCAACGTCAGGCCGGTCGGCGACGCGCGCTCGGTGGCCGACCGAGAGGGCGTCGAGATCCGTCACTACTCGGTGATCTACCGCGCGATCGAGGAGCTGCGCGATGCCATGCAGGGCATGCTGGCCCCGGAGGAGGTCGAGGAGACGCTCGGCTCGGTCGAGGTCCGCCAGATCTTCCGGGCCTCCCGCGTGGGCACGATCGCCGGCTCTCACGTGACCGACGGCCGCGTGACCCGCGGCTCGAAGGTCCGCCTGGTCCGCGACGGCACCGTCATCTACGACGGCGAGATCCAGAGCCTCCGCCGCTTCAACGACGACGTGCGCGAGGTCGCGGCCGGCTACGACTGCGGCGTTGTGCTTCGGGACTACGCCGACATCAAGGAAGGCGACGTGCTCGAGGCCTACACGACCCGCCAGGTCGAACGCGAGCTGGTGTAGCGGTGGCCGTCTCCGCAAGTACGGTCCGCATGCCACGGGTGGCTGTCCCGCGACAGAACCGGTAACGCCCGGGGGTGTACGGCGGTGTCGGGAAGCGGCTTCGTCGCGGTGCTGGTCATCGACCTGCACTTTCCCGACGCTGGCAGCCTGAAGAGCAAGCGCAAGGAGCTGTCCTCGATCAAGGCGCAACTGCACGTTCGTCTGGGGGCGGCGGTGGCCGAGGTGGATCATCAGGACCTGTGGCAGCGGGCCCGGTTGACCGCCGCGCTGACCGGCGGCACGCTCGCCGTCCTGGCTGCGGCGGCGGACAATGTCGAGCGCTGGCTCGACGCGCGCTGGCCGGACAATGTCTCGGTTCAGCGGATCGTCACCTCGGTGGAGGACCTGGCCGCATGGTCATGACCAGTCTCATGCCACGATCGCGGGGGACTGAGTAGGATGAGCGCAGGCCGGATGCGCCGAGTTGATGAGGCAGTCCGGGCTGTCCTCAGCGACGCGATCGCCAAGGGTCTGCTGGATCCTCGCGTAGGCTTCGTGACCGTGACCGCCGTCAATACCAGTCCCGACCTGCGCCATGCGCGCGTTTACGTGAGCGTCCTGGGCGACGAGCACGCCCGCACCGAGACGCTCGAGGGGCTGCGCTCCGCGCACGGCTTCCTGCAGGGCCGCGTGGCCGCTGAGTTGACGCTCAAGCACACGCCGACGCTGACCTTCGAATATGACGAATCGGTCGACCGCGCAATGCGGATCACGCGCCTGATCGACCAGGGCGGGCGGGGACCGGATTAATGGGTGAGAACGGTGCGGGGGCGGCGACCAGAGACGAGGTCCTGACCGAGCTCCGGTCGGCCGAGAAGCTGATCGTCGTCACCCACGAGAACGTCGACGGCGATGCTCTCGGCTCGCTGGTCGCGATGCAGGACATCCTGGTCGCGCAGGGTCACGACAGCCTGATGTTCATCGACGCGACCGAGCTCCCGCTGCCGCAGGAGTACCGCTTCTTCTCCCTCTCGGGCATGGTCAGCGCGCCGCCAGAAGATCTCGACCAGCGCACGCTCGTGTTCCTCGACTGCGGCAACCTCGAGCGCAACCCGGCCGAGGCCTTCCGCCGTCCGGGACGCCGCATCGTCAACATCGACCACCATCACGACAACACCCGGTTCGGCACGGTGAACTACGTGCTGCCCGAGGCGTCGTGCACGGCCGAGATCGTGTGGGACCTCATGCATGGTCTGGGCATGAAGGCCACGCTCAACATCGCGGAGGCGCTCTACGTCGGGCTGATCACCGACACCGGCCGCTTCATGTACGAGAACACCGGCCCCCGCGCGCACCAGATGGCGGCTGACCTGATCGAGTCCGGAGTCGACGTGCACGAGATCTATCGGCGCGTGTACGAGGGGTTGCCATACGGAAAGCTCGCCCTGCTGGCTCGCGGCCTCTCGAAGATCGCCCGCTACGACGACGGCCGGCTCACCGTCACCGAGCTCGACGCCAACGACTTCGCGGACTCGGACGCCGAGGAGAGCTATTCGGAGGGCGTGATCGACCATCTGCGCGCGGTGGAGGGGACCGCGGTCGCCGCCCTGATCCGGGAGCGGCTCTCCGACAACGGTGGTCCCCCGCGCAAGGTCTCGCTGCGGGCCAGCGACGAGCGCGTCGACGTATCGGCTATCGCCCGTGCCCAGGGCGGGGGCGGTCACCGCCAGGCTGCCGGCTTCTCGACTGCGATGGGACGCGACGAGCTGGTCGCCTTCCTGCGAGGGCAGGTGGCCGAGCAGCTGCTCCCGTGAGCGATGGCGTAATCCTCTGCGACAAGCCGGCTGGGGTCACCTCGCACGACGTCGTGGCCGGCGTGCGTCGTGCGCTCGGCGGACGCACGCGCGGCGCCGGCCGGGTGAAGGTGGGTCACGCGGGCACTCTCGATCCGTTCGCCACCGGGCTGTTGCTCGTGCTGGTCGGCCGCGCCACCAGGGTCCAGCGCTTCTTGATGGCGCTGCCAAAGACCTACGAGGCGGCCGCACGTTTCGGGGCGGTCTCGAGCACCGGCGATCCCGAGGGAGAGATCGAGCTCACAGGCGTGGTCCCCCGCGGAGATCTGGCGCCGCCGACGGGCTCGATACGCCAGCGCCCGCCGGCGTACTCCGCGGTCAAGGTGGGGGGAAGGCGGGCCTACGCGCTGGCGCGCGCTGGAGAGCAGGTCGAGCTGGCCGAGCGGGAGGTCACCGTGTACCGCTTCGAGGAGCGCTGGCGCGACGGAGACCGGCGCGGCTTCGAGATCGAGTGCTCGTCGGGCACCTACGTTCGGAGCCTGATCGCCGATCTGGGCGACGCCTACTGCGAGGAGCTCCGGCGGACCGCAATCGGGCCGTTCGACGTGAGCGACGCCGATCCAGAGCGGATCCTCGCCCTCCAGGACGCGCTGGCGTTCATTCCCGAGGTTCGCCTCGACCCGCAGCGCGCCGAGCGCGTGGTGCACGGCGCCCCGGTGCCGAGCCCGGACGCTGCGCCGGCGGCGATCGTACGTCTGACCGATGGCGACGGCTTGATCGCGCTGGCCGAGCCGCACCCGGACGGGCAGTTGCGCCCGGTCGTCGGGCTGCGCGGATGACCGTGAAATCAGCCAGCTAGCTGAGCTAGCCTTCCCGGCCGATGCAGCTCACGATGCTCTCCGAGGTCACCGGACGGCCGCGGCGAGTGGCGGTCGGCGAGTTCGACGGCGTGCATCTCGGCCATCGGGAGGTGATCCGGGGCAGCGACACCGTGCTCACCTTCGAGCCGCATCCGCTGCGGGTGGTCCGCCCCGGGGCGGCGCCCCGGCTGCTGACCAGCCTGGCAGCCAAGGCCGAGCTGATCGGCGCGCTCGGGGTTCAGGAGCTGGTGGTGATTCCCTTCGACGACAGCTTCGCCCAGCAGAGCGCGGAGGAGTTCATCGAGCACGTCCTGGTGGAGCGCCTCCAGGCCACGCACGTCTCGGTCGGGGAGAACTTCCGCTTCGGCCACCGGGCCGCCGGTGACCCCGCACTGCTGGCCGCCACCGACCGCTTCGAGACCCGCGTGGTCCCGCTGGTCGAGGTCGAGGGCGAGATCGTGTCCTCGAGCCACATCCGCGCGCTCGTGCTGGCCGGTGAGGTCGAGCTGGCGAGCCGCTTCCTGGGGGCCCCGTTCCTGCTGCGCGGTGAGGTCGTCCGGGGCGATCAGCGCGGTCGTACGCTCGGCTTTCCGACCGCCAACATCATCCCGGATGAGGCCTTGGTGTGCCCCGGGCACGGGATCTACGCCGCCCGAACTCCGCTGGCGTGCGCCGCGGTCAGCATCGGCGTGCGGCCGACGTTCGGGACGGGCCGGGCGCTGCTCGTCGAGGCCTACCTGCTCGACATCGACCAGGACCTCTACGGCCAGGAGCTGCAGATCGAGTTTCTCGCCCGGCTGCGTGGCGAGCGGCGCTTCGACTCTCCCGAGGCGCTGGTCGAGCAGATGCGCATCGACGTGGCCCGGACGCGCGAGCTCTGCGCACAGTCGGCCTGCTAGCCTCACGAGGCCGATGGCCATTACTCAAGAACGCAAGCAGGAGCTGATCTCCCAGTTCGGGGACGGACCGGCCGACACCGGCAAGAGCGAGGTCCAGATCGCCCTGCTCACCGCGCGGATCAACGACCTCAACGAGCATCTGCGCGAGCACCGCAAGGACCACCATTCCCGCCGCGGTCTGCTCATGCTGGTCGGCCGTCGGCGGCGGCTGCTCAACTACCTTCGCGACTCAGACCTCGAGCGCTACCGCGCGCTCCTGCGCGAGCTCGGCCTGCGTCGGTGAGCGCGGCCGCCCCGGAGGGACCCATCCCCGCCGGGACGCCCGTTCCGGACTTCACGCTGCTTCGCGAGGACGGCAGCGAGTTCACGAGCGCCGACCTTCAGGGACAGACCACCGTGCTGGTCTTCTACCCGTTTGCGTTCAGCCCCGTGTGCACCGATCAGATCGGGCTCTACGAGGAGGTGCTGAGCGACTACCTGGCCAAGCGCGGCGCGACCATGTACGGCGTGTCCTGCGACGCGCGCTGGTCGCAGACGGCGTTTCGCGAGAAACTCGGGGTGAGCATCCCGCAGCTGTCGGACTTCGAGCCCAAGGGGACGACCTGCCGCGCTTTCGGCGTCTACCACCCGGGCGGGTTCCCACAACGCGCGCTGGTCATCGTCGGGCCCGATGCCGTGGTGGCTTGGAGCTACCAGGCCCCAGCGGTCACCGACCTTCCCGGCGCGAACCTGATCTTCGACGGTCTGGACGCGGTCGCCGCGCGCACCTGAGTCCGCGAGCGGGCACTCTTGACCGATCTGCGATCGGCGCCCCTTCCCGGACCGTCCGAGGAGGATCACGTTCGAGGCCCGGCGGACGCGCCGCTGGTGCTCCTGTACGCCGACTTTGAGTGTCCGTACTGCGCGGTTGCCGCGGGCCGGCTGTCCGGCGCTCGCCTGCGCGTGGTGTTCCGGCACTTCCCGGTCCGCACCAGCCATCCGCGCGCCTGGCCGGCCGCGGCGGCGGCCGAGGCGGCCGCTCGGCAGGGTCGCTTCTGGGAGATGCACGATCTCCTGTTCGGTGACCAGGGCCATCTGGAGGATCCTCATCTGTGGGAGCGCGCCGGCCGGCTCGGCCTGGACCTGGAGCGTTTTGACTCAGACCGTCGCGGTCCGGAGGTCGAGGCCCGGGTCCGCCGGGACTTCGAGTCGGGGGTGAAGGGCGCGGTCGTGACCACGCCTACGCTGATCGCGGGCGGCGCGAGCTACGCGGGGCGGATCGACGCCAAGCTGCTCGAAGGGCTGAGCTCGGGAACGCGCTGAGCGGACTGGGAGGGCGCGAGCCCGGGGAGCTCCAGGGCGAAGATCGATCCGTGTCCGGTGTTCTGCGCCATGCACCGGCCGCCGTGGGCCTTGGCGATCGTGTCGACGATCGACAGGCCGAGTCCGACTCCTCCCGTCGAGCGCGCACGTGCGGCGTCAGTCCGGGCGAAGCGCTCGAAGACGCGTGCGACCGCGTCCGCCTCAACGCCGCAGCCCTCGTCCTCCACCTCGATCAATACGTGGCCTGGACCGGCGCGGCGCGCACGCAGCTCGATCGCGTCCCGTTCATCGGTGTACTTGATGGCGTTCTCGAACAGCGCGTCGAGGGCGCTTCGCAGCCGGTCGGGATCGACCGACAGCGTGACCCGGGCGAGCGGGCCGAGCCGCCACGTGCGGTGCGCGACCTCCGACCAGCGCATGAACACGTCTTCGAGGAACGGCTCGAGCTCGACACTGCCGATCCGCAGGAAATCGGGTTGCTCGGCGGCGGCGAGCAACAGGAGGCGCTCGATGATCGCGTCGATCCGCCCCAGCTCGTCGAGAGCCACGTCGAGCTCGCCCGACAGGCCCTGGTCGGCCAGCAGCTCGAGGTGGCCGCGGGCGATCGTCAGCGGCGTGCGCAGCTCGTGCGAGGCATCGTGGATGAACCGCTCCTGACTCTCGAGCAAAGCGCGGCGCTCCTCGGCCTCAGCCTCGGCCACCACCAGCGCCTCCACGCGCCGGCGGGCATGCCACACCATGGCCAGGAACATGGCCGACATCAGGGGGACCTCGAACAACTCGCCCCACAGCTGGATTCCCTCGAAGGCATCGAGCATGATCGACGCGCCGGTGAAGGCCGCGACGAAGGCGAGCACGATGAGGGTCGCGCGCACCGGCCACACGCGGAACCCGTAAAGCACGGTGAGGCTGATCCAGACGAAATGAAATGGGATCGTCTCCCAGGACGGCCAGGCGATCATCGCGCCGTAGTTCGCCGCCGCGAACGCCGCCCACAGCAGCTCGACGCGATAGCGCCGGAGCGTGCGCCGAACCCCGGTGAGACGGGCGTCGGCAGCCCAGGAGGGCGCGACCACGTCAGGCAGCTGCGCGGTAACCCGCATTGCGTACGGTCTCGATCGGCGCGTCCGGACCCAGCCGCCGGCGCAGCCTCCTGACGCAGACGTCGACGACATTGGATCTCGGATCGAAGTCGTAGCCCCACACCTCGGAAAGCAACCGCTCCCGGCTCACCACCTGGCCGACGTGCTGCATCAGGAAGTGGAGCAGCCGGAATTCGCGATCGGACAGATCCGCGACCGTGTCCCCGACCCGGGCCTGCCGGCGCGCGAGGTCGAGCATGAGGCTTCCGACCGTGATCGTGGTCCCGTCGTCGGCCAGCCGCGCCCGGCGGAGCTGGACCCGTGCGCGGGCCAGCAGCTCGTCGAGCGAGAAGGGCTTGGACACGAAGTCGACCGCGCCGAGCTCGAAGCTCTGCAGCTTGATCGGGAGATCGCCGCGCGCCGACAGAATCAGCACCGGGAGGTTGGACTTCTCGCGGTGGAGCTCCCGCAGCGCGTCGAATCCGCTGAGGCCCGGCAGCATGAGGTCGAGGATCACCAGGGCGTAGTGGCCCGCGAGCGCACGGGCGAGTCCCAGCGCGCCGTCGCCGACCACGTCGACCGCGAATCCCTCAGCCTCGAATGCCCGTGCGAGAAACGCGCGAATCCGCGGCTCATCCTCCACGATCAATATGCGCATTTGCCCTTTCGAGCCCCCACGTTTGCGCTGGGACAATACCTCTCGAGAGATGACCTGTAAACGAGCGTCAGATGGCAATGCTGTCATCTGCGCCCCGCCTGCCCGGGCAAAGGTATAACACCGGCCCCGGATCCGCGATGCGCGCGGGACCGAACCGTGCTCGGGCTTGTCGCCCGGCGCCAGCAGCGCGTTTCCGGGAGCGGTATCCACCGCCGTCCCCCTCCGACTACGGGGCCAGCGCCACGTTCGGCGGCGGCCGTGGCTCGAGTGCGGCGTTGACCACACCCCAGGGCACCTAGCTGGGCTTTCGGCATCGCCGCGGGTCGAGTGTGGGGTTGACCACGCACCTGCACCCCGCCCGGCCTCCGGACCCGACATCATCGCGGCGCTGAGCGGTTTCCCGCGCGGGACGCTGAGCGCTGAGCGGATCGTCGATCGGTCCTGCGCGTCCCTCGCCAGCTTGACGGTCTCGGAGCGATGGACTATAAGTCTCGGGCTTCTCGGAAGCGAAGCAGGCGGGGCCACGCCGTTGACTGGCAAGCACGCGCCGGCACCGCCCGCAACACGAGAGCGCATTCTGATCATGAGTTCGAGCCCTTCGGCAACATATCGGCCTACGGACAGCGTGCCGTGGACCATGCGAGGTCTCATCGCTTCCCACAAGCTGGCCTCGCTCGTCGTCGCCGTCGTGCTGGCCGGGATGGTGGCGTACTTCGTCCTCATCGCCCTCGGCCCCAAGGGCGGCGCGGTGAGCGATAGCACCACGTGCACGCAGTGGGGGTCGGCGAACGTCAACCGCCAGGACGCCTACGCCAGGCTCTACGTCAAGGAGCACGGTCCCGTGTCTCCCGGCTGGGGGCCTGTGCCAACCGGCGTCATCAACGCGATCAACGCCGGCTGCTACCAGGCCTACGGCGACGACGTGTCCGACACGGCGACGGTCGTTCAGGCGATCAAGCGCAGCTTCTGAGGGTTAGGGCGCGTAGGACCGCGCCTAAGCAGTCGCGGGCTGCGCCTGCCTCCCTGGCTGCGTGTCGACGATCAGCCCTCCGGGAATCCTGCCGCCGGACGCAATCGTTTGCCGGGAACGTGGGACATCAGCCGGCCCGAGATGACTTGCAAATGACAGCTTGATGACATTGCCGTCATCTGCTTTCGCCGCCGCTGCTGCGCCGTGTATAACACCCGCGCCGAGGAACGGAGAGGAAGATGCCTGGCGCTGGAAGACGAATCGTCGTAATCACGCTGATCACAGCAATCGTTTGCTTCGTGATCGCGCTCTACATCGCGCTGTTCCTCATGCATGTCCCCGGGCAGGCGACCGCTGCGCAGAGCTCTTCGGGGACGCAGCTTTTCCTGGGGACCGTCCCGGCCGCAGCGCTAGACGATCCGCACAGCACCTGGGTCTCGTACTACGCGGTGGACGCCCACGACCAGAACTGGCGTCACCTGACGACGTACGAGCTGCCGGCGAACACGCTTGTGCACGTGACGATCTACAACTTCGACAGCGCCTCAGGGCTCCGCAACCCGTGGTTCGGGCAGCCCGTGGGAACGGTGGGCGGCTCGATAACGCTCGACGGGAAGCAGACGTCCGGGATCGATCCCGACGACGCATCGCACGTCTTCTCGATTCCGGCCATTGGCCTGGCGGTGCCGCTCGAGGGGATCTCCGACAACGCGAAGAACCCGTGCGGCAACGCTCCCTGCAGCCTCTCCTTCGATCACACCACGACCTCGTTCACGTTCCACACGCCGGGCAAGGGGCTGTATCGCTGGCAATGCTTCGTGCCGTGCGCGGCCGGATACATCGCCGGGTTTGGCGGCCCGATGCAGACCGAGGGCTACATGGACGGCTACATCAAGGTCGTGTGAGCGACGCGTCGGGGTGAATATGGAAGCGCAAGAGACCAACCACTGGCGGAACGTCGTACTGCTGTGGCTGATCGCCACGCTGATCGTGACGCCGATCGTGATCTTCGTGATCGGCCCCGGGCTGCCGCCCGGCAACGGAAGCGTCGAGGCGGCCGGGCAGACCACCGACAATACGGTGCTGCTGGCTGTCGCCACGCCGGTCGCTCTCGGGGTGCTCGTCTACATGGCCTATGCGATGTTCGCGTTTCGCGAGCGCACCCCGGAGGTCATAGTCGACGGGCCGGCGATACGCGGCAATGCGAGCCTGCAGTTCTGGTGGCTGATCATCACCACCACGCTCGTGCTGTTCCTGGCCGGGTATGGCACCGTCCGGCTCCTGGCCGATGGATCCGGCGGGGGTCAGGGTCCGAATCCGATCGCCACTCCCGACGCGGACAACGGCGGCAAGACGCTGGTGGTGCAGGTGGTCGCGCAGCAATGGCAGTTCAACTACCGCTACCCGGCTTACGGCGGTGTCGAGACGAACCAGCTCGAACTGCCCGAGAACACGCTGGTCAAGTTCAACGTCACCTCGCTCGACGTGATCCACTCCTTCTGGGCATATGAGCTCGGCGTCAAGGCCGACGCGAACCCCGGCATCAACAACATCGCCTACGTGACGACGAAGGGACCGCTCATCGTCCACGTGCGCTGCGCCGAGCTGTGCGGCGTCTGGCACGGCTACATGGACAACCAGGGCCGCGTCGTTCCCAAGGCGCAGTTCGCCGCCTGGATCGCCCAGCAGGAGCAGAAGTTTGGGACGGCGACCAAGGGCTTGCCGCCGTACTCGAAGACCTACTTCCCGGACCCGCTGAGGAGGGCTGGATGAGCGCGATTGCAGTGTCGTCCCCAGCGCCCCGCACCGGGTGGCGCAAGCTGATGGGCTTCAACATGCTGACCGGGATCCTGCTGGGGATCGGCGGCTGGTTCCTCGGCCAGCTCATCGGCAATCACATCACCGGCCAGGATGTGGCCTATTACTCGGGCTCGGCGGGCGAGAACGACATCTCGGTCATGCTTGGGTACGCCCTCGGCGTCGTCGGCTTCGTGGTCGGCCTGGGCTTCGCCAACTACCCGCTGAGGCGGCTGCTCGGGCATCCGCCGGCGCTCGCCGAGCGCGAGTCCGAGGCGGAGGGCCTCTTCCGTTACTTCGCCCTGTCGACCGATCACAAGGTCGTCGCCAAGCAGTACATGGTCGGGATCGGGCTGTTCTTCTTCGTCGCCGGACTGAATGCGATGCTGATCCGGACCGAGCTGCTTCAGCCCAACGTGCACGTGTTCGGCGCCAACCAGTACCTGACGCTGGTCGGCATGCACGGGTCGATGATGATGGGGACGATGACCTCGGGGCTGCTGGGGCCGTTTGCCACATTCCTGGTGCCGATCATGATCGGCTCGCGGCGGATGGCCTTCTCGCGGCTCTCGGCGTTCACATTCTGGATCCTGATGGCCGGCGAGGTCATCCTGCTCACGACGATCTTCTTCGGTGGCTTCCAGACTGGCTGGACGGGATATCAGCCGCTCGGGGCCGAGGGGACCGCCGGCTACGACGCCTACATCATGTTCTTCGCGCTGGTCGGGCTGTCGATGACGCTGTTCGGGTTCAACCTGGTCGTCACGATCATTACCATGCGCGCACCGGGTATGACCTGGTCGCGGCTGCCGATGTTCGTGTGGGGGGCGTTCGGCACCGCGTGGCTGATGATGCTGGCGGCGCCGATGCTGATCGCCGCGCTGCTCATGGCGGGGATGGACCGGACCATCCAGACCGCGTTCTACATCCCCGGCCAGGGCGGAAGCGCCTACCTGTTCGAGAACCTGTTCTGGGTGTTCGGCCACCCCGAGGTGTACATCCTGGCGCTGCCCGGCATGGGGATCGTGCTCGAATTGATGACGGTGTTCTCTCGCAAGCCGCTGTGGGGCTACCGCCTGGGCGTCGCGGGGATGCTCGGCATCTCGTTCCTGAGCTGGTTCGTGTGGCAGCACCACCTGTTCGTCTCGGGCATCGACGCGGACCTGCGGCCGTTCTACATGCTCTCCACCGAGCTGATCTCCCTGCCCACCGGGTTCATCTTCCTGTGCGCCATGGGGACGATGTGGCGCGGGCGAATCCGCTTCACGGTGCCGATGCTGTTCTGCCTGGCCTGGGTGTTCAACTTCATGTGGGGCGGGATCTCGGGCGTGTTCAACTCCGATGTCCCCAGTGACATCACCACGCACGGCAGCTTCTTCACGATGGCGCACTTCCACTACACGATCATGGGCGGCCTGATCTTCGCGTTCTTCGCCGGGCATCTATTACTGGGTGCCCAAGATGTACGGCGTCAAGCTCAGCGAGCGCCTGGGCAAGATCCACTTCTGGACGCTGTTCATCGCCTTCAACTCGACCTTCGCGCCGCTGTTCGCGCTCGGCTTCATGGGCATGCCGCGCCGCGTGGTCAGCTACAACCCTTCATGGCAGCCGCTGAATGACTGGGTCTCGATCTCGGCCTACTGCATCGGGCTCTCGATGCTGGTGTTCCTGTTCAACGTGGTGTGGTCGATGCTGGTCAGGCGCGAGCCGGCTGAGGTCAACCCGTGGCATTCGAAGAGCATCGAGTGGACGCTGCCCACGCCGGTGCCCGTGCACGACTTCGATGAGATCCCGGTGTTCGACGCAGATCCGTATCCCTACGGAGTCGAGGCGGTGCCGGCCAGAGCGCCAGTGGCCGCGCCCGCCGGAGGGAGCGCTTAGTCATGGAAGCCTCCGCCTCCGCACCCGTCGGTCGTCACATCGAGCCCGAGCCCCCGGAGTGGCAGCCCCGCAACATCTGGGTCGGCGCGCGGCTCATATGTGGCGCGATCTCCTTCTTCTTCGCCTCGTTCGTGTTCGCGTTCTTCTATCTGAAGGCGCTCGACCTCAACCACAACTGGAAGATCGGAACCGTAACCCCGGACGGGGGCATCGGCGTGGCGATCGCGGCCCTGTACCTGTTCAGCGCAGTGATCTACCGGCTGGCGGCGAGACGCAGCACCGGCGACTCGATGGCGGGTGGGATGATCGCCGTTCTCATGGGGCTCGTTGCCGTTGTGCTCCAGTTCATCCAGTACCCGCTGCTCGACTTCGGTGCGGCCAGCGGCGGCTACGCCGCGGTGTTCTTCGGTTGGACGGCGACGTACGCGGTCGTGGCGCTGATGGGGCTCTACTGGATCCAGATTCAGGTGGCGACCCTTTGGCGGGTGCGCCGAGCGGGCGCGATGCGCGAAACCGAGGTGCCTACGAGTGAGACCGCGCTGCTCCTGGCCGGGATCGAGGCCTCCTCGTTCTACTGGGGCTACTTCGTCGCGATCGGCGTGCTCGCCTACATCCTTCTGTACCTCGTCGGCTGACCATGCCGCTGACGCCATGGTCGCTCGACCCGTCGCTGGTGTACGTCGCGCTGGCCGCGACGCTCTACGCCCTCGGCAGCCGGAGACGGCGGGATCGGCCGCAGCCCCTGCAGGCGCTCGCTTTCTGCGCGAGTCTGCTGGTCATCGTCGTCGCGCTCTGCTCGCCGATCGACTACTACGCCGACGACCTGTTCTGGGTGCACATGGTGCAGCACGTTCTGCTGCTCAGCGTCGCCCCGCCCCTGTTGCTGCTCGGAAGGCCGTGGCCTCGGATGTGGCGCGCGTTCCCGCTCGAGCCGCGGACGAAGGTCGCGCGCACGATCGCTCTGTCGCGGCGACTGGCGCCGGTGCGGGCGCTCGCACGGCCGGTCCCGGCCTGGGTGCTGTTCAACGCGACGTTCGTCGGCTGGCACATACCCGGCGCTTATGACGCCACCCTGACCTCCGGTGTGGTCCATGCCCTGGAGCACGCGATGTTCTTCTTCACCGGGCTCCTGTTCTGGGCGCGCGTGATCGACCCCGGGCCGCTGCGACCCCGCCTGGTCTGGCCGGTGCGGATCGCCTATGCGGCCGGCACGATGGTCGTCGGCTGGCTTCTGGCGATCGCGCTGGTCCTGGTGCCGCACCCGATCTACGGCTACTACGCGGCGCTCCACACCCGCCCCGGCGGGATCACCGCCCTGACCGATCAGCAGCTCGCCGCCGGCGTGATGTGGGTGCCGGGGTCGCTCGCCTACGGGATCACGTTCATCCTCGGCTTCTATCGGTGGCTGGAGCCGGACCAGGCCCCCAGCCCAACCCCTGCGGCGTTCCCGACCTGAGGAGGAGACAGACTTGCCATCGGTTCCCATCGCAGCGTTCCTCGCCGGCGCGCTGCTCACGATCCTTATGCCGCTCGCGCTCCTGATCGCGCTGACGGTGTGGTACTGGGTGTTCTCCGTGCGCGTGCCCGAAGCGGACGGTGCATCCGAACGCGCCACGGTGCCGGCGGCGGCGACTCCCGGCCCCACCGTCCACGAGAATCTCCCGCCAGATCCTGAGCTCTAATGAAGGCGGTTGGGGGCACTCCTTGGCCGTCGGGGCCCGCGATGCTGCGTCCTGCCCGGATCGGCGGGGCGCTTCTCGTGGCCATCGTCCTGGGATTGGGCGTGGGATTCGGGGTGCACCGGCTCGGGGCGGGTGCGGCCGCCGCGCCCGCGATCGTATCCGTACGCTTCGGAATGCACGGCGAGGCGGCGTGGGCCGAGGGGACGGTTTCGGCCCCGGCGATCAACACTCTGCGCGACCAGTCCGGAAAGCTGTTTTCGCTGGCGTCGCTTCGCGGCCGATCCGTCGCGATCGTGTTTTTTGATTCGCATTGCCATCAGGAATGTCCGCTCGAAGGGCGTGAGCTGGCCACGGCCGAGCAGTCGCTTCCGCCCGCCCAGCGGCCCGTGCTGGTGGCGGTCAGTGTCAACCCGCTCGATACGCCGGCCAGCGCGGCGAGCGCCGCGAAGGCATGGGGGCTTGCCGCAGTCGCGCCGTGGCACTGGCTGATGGGCACGCGCAACCAGCTCGCTCCCGTGTGGGCCGAGTATCACGTCTACGTCTCGCCTCACCCGGTGAACGGCGACATCGAGCACACCGAGGCCGTCTATCTGGTTGACCGGCGCGGCTACATGCGGTCGGGGTACCAGTATCCGTTCCTTTCCCGGTACGTGACCAGCGATCTCCAGACGCTCGCCATGGGCAAGGGAGCCTGACCGTGGCGGTCAGCGATTTCGTCGAGGCGCTGCCCGCTCCGGCATCGGTGTCGATCCGCCGCGCCGGCGCGACATGGCGCGACTACGTGACGCTGACCAAGCCCCGGATCATGTCCCTGCTCGTGCTGACCTCGGTGTGCGCGATGATCGCCGCCGCGCATGGGGCGCCCGGCTTGGCGCCGCTGGCCGGCCTGGTCGTTGGTGGCGCGCTGGCGTGCGGCGGGGCGAGCGCGCTCAACCACGTACTGGACCGCGACATCGATCAGCTGATGGGTCCGCGGACGGCCACGCGACCGGTGGCCGCTGGCCGTATTTCATCCACGCATGCCACCGCGTTCGGGCTGGTGCTCACCGGGCTCGCGTTCGCCGTGCTGGTCGTCTCCACGAACCTGCTCGCAGCGGTCCTGTCGCTCAGCGGAGGCGCCTTCTACGTCGGGGTCTACACGTACTGGCTGAAGCGCACCACGACGCAGAACATCGTCATCGGCGGCGCGGCCGGAGCGATCCCGCCGCTGGCGGGGTGGGCGGCGGCCCATGGCAGCCTCGGTGTCGGCGCCGGGTTCCTGTTCCTGATCGTGCTGCTGTGGACGCCGCCACACTTCTGGGCCCTCGCGCTGCTCCTCGCCCGCCATTACGCGGCGGCGGACGTGCCGATGATGCCTGTGGTGCGGGGACCGCGAGCGACCGCCCGGCTGGTGTTCTGGTACTCGATCGGGCTTCTCGCGGTCACGCTGGTGCCAGCGGCGATCGGCACATTTGGGCTCCTGTACCTCGCCGGAGCCGTGTTTTTGGGCGCCGTGCTGTGCGTGCTCGCGTGGCGCCTGGAGCGCGAGAGCTCGCCGGCGCGTGCCGCCCAGCTCTTTCACTACTCGCTGCTGTACCTCGCGCTACTGTTCGTCGCTGTCGCGATCGATGCGGCGGTGCGCTGAAACCGGCGGTCTTCCGCGTACCGGCCGAAGGGGCCACGCCAGTCAGCGCGGCCCTCCTCACCGAGGCTGTCCGGACAAAGCCGCCACACGAGCACTCCGGCGGCTATCAAGACAACCGCCGCCGGCTGCGACATGGCCAGGTTCAGGATGACCACCGTCATTGTCATGGTGTCCCCCTACCCCGTCATGGCAGTGGGACACCATGACGAAGCGAGTGGCGCGCTAACAGATGGGTATCGCCAGTGGTCGGGTTCTGGTGGCCGAGGGCAACGAAGCTGTCCGACAGGTGATCGCGGCATGCCTGCGGGCGGACGGATTTCAGGTCCTGGAGGCATCCAGCGGCCTCGAGGCCCTGCTCGTGTTGCGCCGCGGAACGGTCGACATCGCGCTCGTGGACCCGATGTTGCCCGAGATCGACGGCTTGGAGCTGGTGCGCCGTGTACGGCGCGAGTCGACGGTGCCGATCATCATGCTGACCGCCAGCCAGGACGAGGCGGCGCGCATCGCGGAGCTCGAGGCGGGTGCCGACGACTACGCGGTCAAGCCCCTCTCGATGCCCGAGGTGACCGCCCGCATGCGGGCGCAGCTGCGCCGTGCCCGAGCCTTCGAGACCGAGCAGACCGTCCTGCGTACAGGCGAGCTCGAGCTCGATCTCGATGGCCGCCGGTGCACGATCTCGGGGCGCGAGGTCGAGCTCACCCGCCGTGAGTTCGACCTGCTGGCTGCCCTGCTCAGCTATCCCGGCCGCGTCCACACGCGCGAGCAGCTGCTCGAGCTCGTCTGGGCCACCGCTTCGATCAGCCCGAAGACCGTGGACGTGCAAATCTCGACGCTGCGCCGCAAGCTCGGCTCCGCGATCAGCATCACGACCCTGCGTGGCCTTGGCTACCGGCTTGACCCTGCCTCGGTCCCCGATTGGACGCCGCACCTGCGCGCGCGTGGTTCGGGCGAATTGGGCTGACGTGCCGCCATCTCCCAGCTGTCTCACACAGCTCTTACGCAAATCCGACACTCGGCTTGCGCAGGTGGGGAAGGCTGAAGGGGCTCCACCAACCCGCGCAAGAAAGGAGTCGCCTAATGCCGACCATCGACATCATCCTGAACTTCGCGTTCTCCGCAGGCATCGTGCTTGCGATCGTCGGAGTGTGCGCCTGGGGAATCATCACCGATCGTCCGTTTGCGACGTATCTCACGAACCGGGCCATGGCGCGAGCAGAGCGGCTCTCGGACCGCCGACGCAGTGCGGACCGCCGGCGTGTCCCGCGCGAGGTGTCCGGATATCGTGGGCCGAGTCGTCGTGTGATCGACCTCGGCGCGTAGCCGAAGCACCGCATCAGGAGGCATCACACGAGCCGCCGCGGTCTGCACCGCGGCGGCTCGTCGCTTTCTGGGCGGTCTAGGGCTCGTACACGAGTTAGCCGCCGAGCGCGCCGGCCTCGATCTGGGCGTCGAGCGTCCCTTGGGAGTCGTACTGGCCGGTGTGGACCGACGCGATCCGCCCGGCTCGGTTGATGAAGATGGTCGTGGGCGTGCCCAGGAGGCCCTGCGGCAGAATCCCGGTGATCTGGTCCTCGGACATCTGATAGCTCGGATAGCTGACCGGATGCTGGGACAGGAAGGCCTCGGCGTCGCCGGTGACGTCGTTGACGTCGGCGCCGAGGAACGCCACCCGGCGGCCGTATTCGGCGGCAGCGGTGGCGAGCAGCCCGAACTCGGCCCGGCACGGCGGGCACCACGATCCCCACGCGTTGAGCACGATCGGGTAGCCGCGCAGCGCGCGGATCCTCGTCGCCAGGGCAGGCTCGCCGGCGAGCAGCTTGTCGGCCTGGACGTGCAGTGCGGCCAGAGCCGGCGGCGATCCCGCCAGCTCGGCCTGAGCGGCCGCGAGGTTCTTCGGAGCGTGCGGGGCGCGGGACAGGGCGGCGCGGACCTGCCGCTCGAGAGCCTTGGCGGTCAGCCAGCCCGAGGTGGAGGCGTCGTAGTACCAGAGGGTCCGGCCGTCCGCCGCGGTTAGCACGAACCACGGCTCGTCCTGCACGCCGTAGCCGTCGGCCAGACGGCCACTGCCGTCGACGGCCACTGGATAGGCGAGCGGGTGGGGTAGCTTGCCCAAGAACGCTCCGAGCGCCCGCGGTGAGGGCTCGACGCTGCCCTCGTCAACCGCCGTCAGCGCCGCCAGCCCGGAACGGCCGGCTTTGGCCTGTGCCTGATATTCGTTCAGCGCGTCGAGGGCACCCGCCAGGTTGGCGACCTCGCTGTCCCAGGTGGCGAAGAACAGATACAGGTGCGGGGCCTGGCTCGGGCCGAGGGTTACCGAGCCGCCCCCGGCGCGGGCCACCACGTCGGTGACGCTCGGGGCCACGCCGCTGATCTGGGCGTAGGAAAGGTTCGAGTGCACCGTGGGATGGCCAGGCAGCAGGCGGGAGGCCTCCTGGGCCAGGAGCTGACCCAGCTGACCGACGGCCGCATACGACTGCTGGGTCAGATACAGCCGCGCCAGCCGGCCGTCCGGGCCGATCACGAACAGCGCCGGCGTGTGGTCGATCTGCCCCTGCTCGATTGCCACGTCGATCTTGTAGGCCTTCCAGACCTGCTTGAGCGCCGACAGCGAGCCGGTCAGGAACTGCCACTGATGGACCATGCCGTGCAGCTCCGAATACGAGCGCACGTCGGCGATCGAAGTTGCTGTCGGGTTGGCGTCGATCCCGAGCAGCTGCACGCGCGAGCCGGCGGAGCCGAGCATCGTCCGGGCATCGACCATCGCCGTGGTGGTCAGCGGGCAGATCGTCGTGCACTCGGAGTCGTTGAAGGCCAGGATCACGACCTTGCCGTGGTAGGAATGCAGCGATACCGGCGCACCGAACTGGTCGGTGAGCGTGAAGTCGGGCGCGGAGGACGACAGCGGCGTGCCCGGGTCCAGGTACGGGTTGCTCTGGAGCGTGTCGCCGGCCGGCCGCGATCCGCTCGAGGTCAGCTCGGCACCACCGACCAGGACGGCGGCGAGCAGGACGGCGCTCAGCCCGATCCACACGGCGCTGGGCAGCCGCCTGGCTTTCCTGAGATAGCGCTTGATGTCCATATCGGCCCACGCCCGAGGCCGGCCCGGGTTCGTCCGCGGCCCCGCCCCGGATGGTAGGGAACCAGCGGCCTCTGCGGCCGGCGACCCCGGGCTGCCAGGCTCCGCGCCGACTCAGGCGAGTCGGCGGCCGGCACCTCGGCCGGCGGGAACGCGCGCTCGATGTCGGCCAGGGTGGGCGGCCGTCCGCGCAGCGGCCGCTGGGCGCTGCCGGCGCTGATCGCGGCCCGTACCAGGTCAAGCTGGCGCGTCACCACAGTGGCCTCGGTCCCGGCCAGCGCGCTGGCCGCCTCGCACACGCCCTTGAGCAGCATCAGTACGTCGAGCGCACCCACGTCGGAGCGAACCGCGCCCGCGTCCTTGGCCCGGCCGAGCAGCTCGTCGAGGCGGTCGACCACCTCGGCGTGAGCCGCGCGGATCTCCTGGTTGGCCAGGAACGCGTCCGCCACCGCCTCGAACAGGCACCGGTCGAGGTGCTGGCGGCCGACCACCTCCTCCAGGAACCCGAACAGCGCCTCGCCGGCGTCCGGCGCATCGAGCAGCCCGCGGCCGTACTCGGTGGCCTCGGCCATTCGCTCGATCACGATCGCCGCGATCAGGTCCTGCTTGGTGGGGAAGTTGCGAAACAGCGTGCCCCGGCCGACGCCGGCCCGTTGCGCGATCTCAGCCACGCCGACCTCGAGCCCGCGCTCACGGAACAGCTCGGCCGCGGCGTCGAGCAGACGCCGGCGGTTTCGCTCGGCGTCAGCCCGTAACGCACGATCGGCAGGCGTCATGTCGCCAGATTGTCCTACGCCGCGACCGCGGATGACGCCAGCTCCTCCAGATCGAGATTCTCGACATGGCGCCGGCGGACCATCAGCGGCAGGATCACGGCCCCGGCGGCGAGCATCACGGCCGCGGCGATGAACGCCACGTGGTAGCCGGACACGCGCGCCGCGGCGCTGGCGGCGGCTGCCCCCGCGCCGTGCACGCCGCTCAGCAGATCGCTGGTCCGGCTTGCCGCCAGCGTGGACAGGATGGCCAGCCCGAGCGAGCCGCCGACCTGCTGCGCGGTGTTGAACAGGCCCGAGGCCAGTCCGGCGTCGTTCTCGACCACGCCGCCGGTGGCCAGCAGCGTGATCGGCACGAAGGTCAGGCCCATCCCGATGCTCAGCGGGATGAGGCCGGGAAGTAGGTCTCCCGCGTAGGTGCCGTGCACCGGCACGCGGGCCAGGACCACCATCCCAGCCGTGGCCAGCCCGATTCCGACCATCGCGACGTTCCGGACGCCGGCTCGACGGATCAGCTGCTGGGCCAGGCCGGCCCCGACCACGATTCCGCCGGTCACCGGCAGGAAGGCCAGGCCGGCCCGCAGCGGGCTGTAGCCGAGGATCTCCTGCACGTACAGCGAGGCGAAGAAGAACATCCCGAACATGCCCGAGGCGACGAGCAGCAGCACGATGTCCGCGGCCGCAAGTGTGCGGATCCGGAAGATGCTCAGGCGGATCAGGGGCGCCACGCTGCGCTGCTCGATCACCAGGAACGCGGCGAGCAGAACCAGGGCGGCGGCGATCAGGCCGAGCGTGCGGCCCGAGCCCCAGCCGTAGGACTGGGCCTTGACGATCGCGTACACGAGCACCACCAGGCCGCCGGTAACGGTGATCGCGCCGGCCAGGTCGAAGGTGCGATGCCCGACGTTGGCCCGCGACTCGGGGACGAAGCGCACGGTGGCGAGCAGCGTGGCAATACCCACCGGCACGTTGACGATGAAGATCCACGGCCAGGAGGCCAGCTGGGTGAGCACGCCACCGAGGATCAGGCCGACCGCGCCACCGCCGGCCGCGATCGCGCTCCACACGCCGAGCGCCTTGGTGCGGTCTTCCTGCTCGGTGAAGGTGGTGGTGATGATCGACAGCGCGGCGGGCGAGAGCAGCGCACCGCCGAGGCCCTGGAGCCCGCGGCCGACGATCAGCATGCCGCTCGTCTGCGCCAGCCCGTTCAGCAGGGACGCGCCGGCGAACAGCGCGGTGCCGACCATGAACAGCCGCTTGCGGCCGATCAGGTCACCCGCCCGGCCGCCGAGCAGCAGGAAGCCGCC
This sequence comes from uncultured Solirubrobacterales bacterium, assembly GCA_963764545.1. Lineage (GTDB taxonomy): Bacteria > Actinomycetota > Thermoleophilia > Solirubrobacterales > Solirubrobacteraceae > Palsa-465. Next base: position 145,461 of record CAVXSX010000005.1, read on the forward strand.
GAAGATCAGCGTGTACGCGTTGACCACCCACTGAAGGCTCGCGGGGGAGAAGTGCAGCCCGCGCTGAATCGAGGGGAGCGCGACGTTCACCACGGTCGCGTCGAGCACCACCATGAACTGCGCCAGGCAGGCGATCACCAGGATCAGCCAGCGATTGGCGGCCGGGCGTGTGGGTGGGGCAGCGAGGGCGAGATCTTCGGTCATTCGGCGACTCCTGGTGGCGCGTTTCGCTTGGCGTGACGGCGTCTCGATGCTAATCTGGACTGCGCGGTCCGCTTAAGGCTAGCACAAGCGGACCGATCGGTCCGGTTATTTTATGGGTCGCCGCGCTTGGCCTCGTCGGGCGGAGCCGCTCGACCCGCCTGGGCACTCGGACCCCGCGGTTCCCCTCAGCCACTATCGGCATGGTGCAAAACGCCCGAAAGCCCCCGCCGAGCCCTCCACCCGGGACATGAGCACCCCTCAGGTGCTCATGTCCCAATCCCCCGAGCGTCCGCGACGATTTCGGGCGTTTTGCACCGGCCAGCCGAGGTCCCACGCGGCTCACGGGCCAGGGGCGCACCGCGCCCGCTCGCAACATGTAAAACGCGCCAAACCGCCCCGCCGCATCACGTCCAGGCGACATAAGCATCGACACCATGCTTATCCAGCCAAACCGATCCGGAACGAGGGGGGTTTGCCACCTTTTGCACCCTCGTGGCATCGCGGCTCCCCTTCGCCCTTCCGGCTGGGGTAACTGGAGACGATGCGCGTCTGCCCGCCCTCGGGCTCAGTCCAAACCGCCAACCGATCCAACACGCCGCCCACCGGGCGGCCAGACGTGCATCCCTCCACCCACCGCCCGCTACCATCACCACCGTTCGGAACTAAAGATGAGATCGAAGAAGCACTCCGCCGACCGAAGGGCGGAGCAGGAAGGGAACTGAATATGTCTGACGCCGTTACGCGCGTGTCCGTCGAGATCGAGGGGAAGGAGATCTCGTTCGAGACCGGCAAGTTGGCCAAGCAGGCCTCCGGCGCCGTTGTCGTCCGTGCAGGTGACACCGTGGTGCTCTGTACAGCCACCGCCGGCAATCTGCGCGATGTGGACTTTCTCCCGCTCACCGTCGACGTCGAGGAGCGGATGTACGCCGCCGGGAAGATCCCCGGCTCTTTCTTCAAGCGCGAGGGTCGCGCGGGGGAGAAGGCCACCCTCACCGCCCGCATGATCGACCGGCCGATCCGGCCGCTGTTCCCCAAGGGCTGGCGCTACGAGACTCAGCTGGTCGCGCTGCCGATCAGCGTCGACCACGTCAACCCGTACGAGATCCTGGCCATGAACGGCGCGTCCGCCGCGCTGATGGTCTCCAACATCCCGTTCCCGACGCCCGTCGGCGCGGTGCGGATCGGCAAGGTCGATGGCAACTTCGTGGTCAATCCCTCCGAGGAGGACCTAGTCGACAACACCGACCTCGACCTGATCGTGGCCGGGACGGACGAGGCGATCCTGATGGTCGAGGCCGGCGCCAGCGAGATCCCCGAGGCGGAGATCCTCGACGCGCTCGACATCGCCCACGGCGAGATCAAGAAGCTGTGCGCCCTCCAGCGCGAGCTGGCCGAGCGCGCCGGTAAGGAGAAGACCGTCGTCGAGATCCCCGGGGTCAGCGAGGAGCTCTACGAGCAGATCAAGGCCTCGCATGGCGACGCGCTCGACGCGGCCACCCAGGTCGTGGACAAGCTCGAGCGCCAGGACGCGTGCAAAGTGGTCGAGGAGCAGGTGCTCACCCAGTACTCGGGCGATCCCGAGGCCGAGACCTACGCGGAATACCGGGCCAACGCCCAGCGCGCTTTCGACAAGCTCGAGAAGACGCTGATCCGCCAGCGGATCGCAGTCCAGAAGAAGCGTCCCGACGGACGGAGCGCCGAGGAGATCCGCCCGATCTCGATCGAGGTCAGCGTCTCGCCCCGGGCGCACGGCTCGGCCCTGTTCACCCGAGGCCAGACTCAGGCCCTGTCCGTCGTCGCCCTGGGCACCACGCGCGAGGAGATGCGGCTGGACACGCTCGGCCTGGAGACCGCCAAGCGCTACTTCCACCACTACAACTTCCCCGGGTTCTCGGTCGGTGAGGCCGGTCCGATGCGCGGGCCCAAGCGCCGCGACATCGGGCACGGGGCTCTGGCCGAGCGGGCGCTCGTGCCGATGATCCCGAGCCAGGAGGAGTTCCCGTACACGATCCGCGTCGTATCGGACATCCTCGAGTCCAACGGCTCGTCGAGCATGGCCTCCGTCTGCGGCTCATCCCTGAGCCTGATGGACGCCGGCGTCCCGCTCCCAAGACCAGTGGCCGGCATCGCGATGGGCCTGATCAAGGAGGGGGATGACTACATCGTCCTCACCGACATCGCGGGCGTGGAGGACCATCTCGGCGACATGGACTTCAAGGTCGCCGGCACGGAGAACGGCATCACCGCGCTCCAGATGGACATCAAGATCACCGGCGTGACGTTCGAGATCATGCGCGACGCGCTGACCCAGGCCAAGGCGGCCCGGACGTTCATCCTGGGCGAGATGGCCAAGGTCATCGACACTCCGCGCAGCGAGCTCTCCAAGTACGCCCCGGGCATCTCCTCGGTCCAGATCGACCCCGAGAAGATCGGTCTGCTGATCGGCAAGGGCGGCGAGACGATCCGCGCCCTCCAGGAGGAGTTCGAGTCCCAGATCGACGTCAACGACGAGGGCATGGTGCTGGTCTATGCCGCCGACCGCGAGCGCGGAGACGCGCTGGTCGAGCGCATCCGCTCGATGACCAAGGAGGTCGAGGTCGGCGACGAGTTCACCGGCAAGGTGGTCAAGACCACCGCGTTCGGCGCCTTCGTCGAGCTGGCCAAGGGCACCGACGGTCTGCTCCACATCTCCAACGTCGCGCCCGGCCGGCGGATCGCCTCGGTCGAGGAGGTGCTCGACAAGGGCGACGAGCTGGCCGTCCGGGTGGTCGAGGTCGACCGCGAGCGCGGCCGGATCGGCCTGCGCCTGGCCGACGATCCCGAGATCGCCGGCAAGAGCGTCGAGGAGCTCGCGGCGGTCGGCACCGGCGACAGCGGCCCCCCGCGGCGCGACCGCGGCGACCGCGGCGGGCGTGACGGCCGGGATCGTGGCCGCGGAGGCCCGCGCGATCGTGACCGTGATCGGGACCGCGACCGTGACGGAGATCGTGGCCGCGTGCGCGACCGCGATCCCGAGCGCCCGCGCTCCTAGGCGCCGCGTAAAGGCGCCAGGGAAGTGCTCCAGGAACACCGGCTGACCACGCTCGACTCCGGAGTCCGGGTCGTGACCGAGGCGATGCCCTCGGTCCGCTCGGTCTCCCTCGGGTTCTGGATCGGCACCGGATCGCGCGGCGAGAGCGACTCCGAGGCCGGTCTGTCGCACCTGCTCGAGCATCTCCTGTTCAAGGGCTCGGAGAAGTACGCCTCGCTGGAGATCGACCAGATCTTCGACGGGATGGGCGCCGAGCTGAACGCCGGCACCGGCAAGGAGACCACCTCGGTCTACGCGCGGGTGATCGACGAGCACGTCGCCGAGGCGTTCGACGTGATGGCCGACATGGTGTTCCGCCCGGCGCTCAACGACATCGAGTCCGAGCGGGCGGTGATCCTCGAGGAGATCGCCATGTACGAGGACGATCCCCAGGAGAAGGTGTTCGACCTGTTCGGGGAGGCGGTGTTCGGCGAGCACCCGCTGGGCCGGGCGATCATCGGCCGCGCGTCGGTGATCGCCGAGACCCCGGCCGAGCAGATCGCCCGCTTCCACGCCGAGCGCTACCAGCCCGAGAACGTGGTGATCGCGGCGGCGGGTGCGGTCGACCACGACGCATTCGTCGAGCTGGCCGCCCGAGCCATCGCCGCCCGCACGAGCGACGCCGCACCCCGGCCGCTACCGGCCGGGGCGTCCGGCAACGCCCGCCGGTGCTTCGAGCGCAAGGACACCGAGCAGTACCACGTGTGCCTGGGCGGAGCGGGCCTCGCCCGCCACGACGAGCGGCGGTTCGCCCTGCGCGTGCTCGACAACGTGTTCGGCGGCACCTCCTCCTCGCGGCTGTTCCAGGAGGTGCGCGAGCGCCGCGGCCTGGCCTACGCCGTGTACTCGTTCACGAGCGCCTATCAGGACACCGGCCAGATCGGGCTCTACATCGGCACCCGCCCCGACAACATCGGCGAGGGTCTCGCGGTCGTGGCCACCGAGCTGGCCCGGCTGCGCGAGGAGCCCGCTACCTCCGAGGAGCTCGCACGGGCCAAGGAGAACCTCAAGGGCCGCGTCGTGCTCGCGATGGAGTCGACCGGCGCGCGCATGAACCGCCTGGGCTCAGAGCTCCTGGCCGGCATGCCGCTGCTCTCGCTGGATGAGACCGTCGAGCGGATCGACGCCGTGTCGCTCGAGGACCTGAGCGGGCTGGTCGACGAGCTGTGGTCGCCCGAGCGGCTCTCGGCGGCCGGCATCGGTCCCGACGAGGCGCGCTTCGAGGAGGCGCTCGGCTCGCTGGCGCCGGCGCTGGTGGAGAGCCGACTTGCCATCCGCGTCGCCGTCGCCGGCGCGGCCGGGCGGATGGGGCAGACCGTCTGCCGGGCGGTCGAGGGCGCCGATGACATGGAGCTGACCGGCCGGGCCGACCCGGCGCTGAACACGCCGGTGGCCGAGGTCCTGCCGGACGCCGACGTGCTGGTCGACTTCACGGTGCCGGCGAGCGCGATGGCCAACGCACGGGAGGCGGTGGCCGCGGGCGTGCACGTAGTGATCGGAACCACCGGCTTTGACCCGGCCGAGCTCGCGACCGGGCTGACGCGGCGCCAACGTGTTCGTCGCGCCGAACTTCGCGATCGGCGCCGTGCTGATGATGCAGTTCGCCGCCCAGGCGGCCCGGCACATGGCCAAGGCCGAGATCATCGAGCTGCACCACGACCGCAAGCTCGACGCGCCGAGCGGCACCGCGGCCCGCACGGCCGCCCTGATGGCCGACGCCTCGCCGACCGGCGCGACCCCGCCGATCCACTCGGTTCGTCTGCCCGGGCTGGTCGCCCACCAGGAGGTCATCCTGGGCGACGTCGGCCAGACGCTGACGATCCGGCACGACTCGACCGACCGCGAGTCGTTCATGCCGGGCGTGCTGCTCGCCATCCGCCGGGTGGGCGGCCTGACCGACTCCCCGGTGGTCGGACTCGAGCGCCTGCTCGAGGGCTGACGCCGGCTACGGAGCGGCCGCGCCGGACACGACCGCCTGGACGACCCCGAAGTACCAGGCGGCGACCTGGTCGCGCGGGATCTCCGGGTGATCGAGCCACCAGTTGGCCAGCGACTCGCCGGCGCCGACCAGGGCATGGGCGATCGCGTCGGCGGCCGGCGGGGGATAACCCGCGCACGACGAGGCGACGCCTGCCTCGACCATCCGGCGGATCGCTCGCGCGATCTGCTCGCGCATCTCGGCCACCCGCTCGGCGAACGGACGGGTCGACCCAAGCTCGCGGAACAGCACCCGCCAGCCGTCACCGTGCTCCTCGACGAACGCGAGGAACTCGGTGATCCGCGCCCGCAGGATCGAGGCCGGCGAGGGGTCGGGCGCGCGCGCGGCGACCAGGCGCTCGAGCAGCTCGCCGCCGGCGCGCTCGATGTAGGCCAGGTACAGCCCCTCCTTGGAGCCGAAGTAGGTGTAGAGCATCGGCTTGGACACACCGGCCCGGTCAGCGATCTCGTCCATCGGGGCGGACTCGTAGCCGGCCCGGGCGAACACCTGCCCGGCCACGTCGAGGATGAGCTGTTCGCGGCGCTCCCGCGGCATTCCGCGGGTCCCGCCTCGGCTGCGAGCGCGAGTCCCGGACTTGGCGGTCCCGGCTCTGGAGATTTTTCCTGGCACGAACCGTTAGGAATCCGTCGTTCTGGATATTACTGGCGAGTAGATATGCCCGAGAAAGGTGCACCCCCAAACGTCCACCCGGTCCAGCGCCGGGTGCTGAAGGCGCTCGAGTCGCTCAGCTCGCCGCTGCTTCCCGACGACTACCTCGAGCTGGTCAACCCGCTGTGGTCGACCCGCGAGCTGCGCGGCCGGATCGAAGAGGTCAAGCGAGAAGCCGGCAGCGCCGCCACGATCCTGATCAAGCCCGGCTACCGCTGGCCCGGTCACAAGCCCGGCCAGTACGTGCGGATCGGGATCGACATCGACGGCGTGCGTCACTGGCGCGCCTACTCGCTGACCTCCGATCCCTATCGCGAGGACGGGCTGATCAGCATCACCCCCAAGACGGTCGACGAGGGCAAGGTCTCGCCGTACCTGGTCGAGGAGGCCAAGCCCGGCACGATCGTCTCGCTGAGCAACATCGAGGGGGAGTTCGTGCTGTCCGATCCGCCGCCCCAGAAGCTGCTGTTCATCAGCGCGGGCAGCGGGGTCACGCCGATCATGAGCATGCTGCGCCACCTCGACCACTACGACCAGCTGAACGACGCGGTGCTGCTGCACTCGGCACGCCACACCGACGAGGTGATCTTCGGCGACGACCTGCGCGAGCTGGCCGAGCGGCGCGACGGGTTCCGGCTGCACGAGCAGCTGACCCGCGAGCACGGCCGCATGGGTCCCGATGATCTCGAGCAGCTGTGCCCCGACTGGCGCGAGCGCGAGGTCTACATCTCGGGCCCCAACGAGATGCTCGACGCCTTCACCGAGCACTTCGAGCGCCACGGCGACTGCGACTGCCTGCACATGGAGCGCTTCCAGCCCAAGCTCGGCCTCGGCGAGAACGGCGCCGGGGAGGGGGGCACGATCAAGTTCCTGGCCTCGGACTGCGAGGCCGAGTCCGACGGCAAGATGCCGATCCTGGTGGCCGGCGAGGAGAAGGGCCTCGACCTGCCCTTCGGCTGCCGCGAGGGGATCTGCCACACCTGCGTGGGCGAGCTGCGCTCGGGCCGCGTGCGCGACCTGCGCAACGGCCAGGTGTACGGGCAGGAGGGTGAGGTCATCAGGACCTGCATCAGCGCGCCCGAAGGCCCAATCGAAATCGACCTGTAACCCAGAAACCTGAACCACGGGGAGATCCCGACATGGCGAACGCGACCCATAACGGCCACCAGACCAACGGCCGCGTCACGCATCGACGAGGAGCCCGAGAACCCGCTGCACCGCCTGACCCCGGAGCAGATCGAGGCGATCGGACGCGAGTTCGACGAGCTGCACGAGCAGGTCAAGGAGAGCCTGGGCGATCGAGACGCGCGCTACATCCGCTCGATCATCGCGCTCCAGCGCCGGCTGGCCCTGCTCGGCCGTCTGGAGCTGATCGCCTCGCGGTGGCGGATTCCCTGGGTCCTGGGCGCCTCCACGCTCGGCATGGCCAAGATCCTCGAGAACATGGAGATCGGCCACAACGTCCTGCACGGCCAGTGGGACTGGATGAACGACCCGGTGATCAACTCGCGGGCCTGGGACTGGGACACCGCCTCACCTCCGACGCGTGGCGGCACTCGCACAACTACATCCACCACACGTTCACGAACATCATCGGCAAGGACCGCGACCTCGGCTACGAGATCATGCGGATCGACCCGCACCAGAGCTGGCACCCGGTCTACCTGCTCCAGCCCCTCTACAACATCCTGCTGATGATGCTGTTCGAGTGGGGCGTGGCCGTCCACGACCTCAACTTCGAGGCGATCCGCAAGGGCGAGAAGGACCAGAAGCAGCTGCGCAAGGAGCTGAAGGGGATCGCCGGCAAGGCGCGCACCCAGATCCAGAAGGACTACATCGCCTGGCCGCTGATCTCGGGGATCGTGATGACGCTGGCCGAGCTGGCCTACTTCGCCGGCCGGGCGGAGGTCGAGCGCCGGCGCGAGAGCCGCCTGTCGGTGAAGTACGGCATGAAGAAGCTCCGCTTCAAGCGTGAGAAGCCGAGCGGCAACGTGATCAGGCAGCTGGTCGAGCGCCGCTCGTTCCGCGAGCCGTTCAAGCGCACCCTGACCGCCGACGTCGCGGCCAACATCATCCGCAACGTGTGGTCCTACGCGATCATCTTCTGCGGCCACTTCCCCGACCAGACCTACACGTTCACCCAGGAGGAGACCGAGGACGAGAGCCGCGGCGCCTGGTACGTGCGCCAGCTGACCGGCGCGGCCAACATCGACGGCGGGCCCCTGTTCCACGTGATCAGCGGCAACCTCGGCTATCAGGTCGAGCACCACCTGTACCCGGACATGCCGAGCACCCGCTACGGCGAGATCGCGCCCAAGGTCCGCGAGATCTGCCAGCGCTACGGCCTGCCCTACAACTCGGGCCCGTTCCACACGCAGCTCGGGATGGTGCAGCGCACGATCGTCCGCCTGGCCTTCCCGGGCGGCAAGGTGCGCCCCAAGCCGGGCGCCTACGAAGGCCCGCTGATCCGCGGCAAGGGCGAGCGCCCCGTGCCCGAAGTCGCCGGCGTCAGCTGAGCCGACTTCGGGTCCGTGCGCCGCGCTCGGGCGCGAGCCATCCGTGCCCGGCACCTCCGCAGCTGCGTTGGCAAAGAGTAGTTGGATGCGCCTCCCCACCCGCTATCGTGGGGTGTTAGCGCTAACGGACATCAGCCGAGAATCGGAGGTCGGTCATGACATGGAAACGGAGCTTTCTCGTGGTGGCGAACGTGACTGCGACCTCCGCTGAGCTGATGCGAGGGGCTGCACAAGCGCGCCGAGCGGGAGCCGGCCAGCTTCACGCTGATCATCCCCGCCACGCCGTCGGGCGGCGGGCGCGAGGCGGCCACGGCCAAGCTCGAGGAGGCGCTCGGGCAGCTCAAGGCAGCCGGCCTGGAGGCCGAGGGCAGCGTCGGCAACGCCGACCCGATCCTGGCCGTGACCGACGTGTGGGACCCCAAGCGCTACGACGAGATCATCGTCTCGACGCTCCCCATGCGCTTCTCCAAGTGGCTGCACGCCGGGCTGCCCGAGCGGATCGGCAAGCTGACCGACGCCCCGGTCACCCACATCGTCTCCCAGCCGCCCAAGCCCGAGCCCGAGGTGGCCCCGCCGCCCGCGCACCCCGACAACGGCATGGGCCCGCTGTCGGTGCTGGCCTGGGGCGCTCGCAAAGAGCACTGACATCTCGGCGCGGGCGCAGCCCGGTCCGGCGGCTGCCCCTGCGATAATCCGCGCGATGGCCGCGAACCTCGGCACGATCCTGACCGCGATGGTCACCCCGTTCGACGCCGATGGGAGCGTCGACGAGGAGGCCGCCGTCGCCCTGATGCACCATCTGGTCGAGCACGGCTCGGATGGGCTGGTCATCTGCGGCACCACCGGCGAGGCCTCGACGCTCGACGACGAGGAGCACCTGGGCATGATCCGCCTGGCCGTCGAGGAGATGCGGGGCACCGGAGACCACGATCGTGGCCGGCGTCGGCTCCAACGACACCCGCCACGCGATCCACATGACCGAGCGCGCCACCGAGATCGGTCCCGACGCGCTGCTGCACGTCAACCCGTACTACAACCGGCCCAGCCGGCGCGGCATCGTCCGCCACTACGAGGAGGTGTGCCGGGCCACCGATCTGCCGATCGTGCTCTACAACATCCCGCAGCGCACGGGCTCCGACATGCCCAACGACCTGCTGGCCGAGCTCGCCCAGCTCGAGAACATCGTCGCCGTCAAGCAGGCCAACCCGGCCAACCTGGCCAAGGTCGACGGCCTGCGAGATCTACGCCGGCAACGACGACCTGCTGGCCGACGTGCTCGACCTGGGGGAGGCGGGCGGGATCCTGACGTGCAGCCACTTCTTCGGCGAGGAGATGCGCCGGATGGCCGACGAGCCCGACCGCCGGCGCGAGATCGACGCCGGCCTTCAGGACGTGTATCGCGACATGCCGGTGGCGCCGCTCGCGACCACGATCAAGGCGGGGCTCAGCATGCTCGGCATCCTGCCGAACGCCATGCCTCGTCTGCCGTACGTCGAGCTCGACGAGGCCGAGCTCGACGTGATCCGGGCGATGCTCGAGCGCCACGGGTTGCTCCAAGCGTCTCGGGCGTGAGCGGAACCCTCCGCGTCCTGCCGCTCGGCGGCCTGGGCGAGATCGGCAAGAACATGATGGTCGTCGAGTACGACGGCCGGATCGTCGTGGTCGACACCGGGCTGCGCTTCCCGACCACCGACATGCTCGGGATCGACCTGGTCCTGCCCGACTTCGGCTACCTGCGCGACCGGGCGAGCGACATCGAGGCGATCGTGATCACGCACGGCCACGAGGATCACCTTGGCGCGCTGCCCTGGGTGATGCGCGAGCTCGACGTCACCCCGCCGGTCTACGGCAGGCGGCTGACCGTGGCCATGGCCCGCTCCAAGCTCGACGAGCACAAGCTGCGCGACGCGGAGCTCGAGGATCTGCGCTCCGGGCGAGCAGCTCGAGCTCGGACCGTTCCGGCTCGAGCTCGTGCACATGACCCACTCGATCCCCGACGCCTGCGCGGTGGCGCTGAGCACCGAGCTCGGGACCGTGGTCGTGACCGGCGACTACAAGTTCGACCAGACCCCGGTGGACGGGGTCCCGGCTGACGTCTCCCGGCTGGCCGAGCTCGGCCGCGACGGCGTGCTGCTCCTGTGCGGCGACTCGACCAACGCCGACCGGCCGGGCTTCTCACCCTCCGAGCGCGGGGTCGGCCCACATCTCGAGGAGGTGTTCGCCCGCGCCACCGGGCAGGATCATCGTCACCAGCTTCGCCTCGAACATCCACCGCGTGCAGCAGGTGATCGATGCGGCGGCCAGCCTGGGGCGCAAGGTCTCGCTGGTCGGGCGCTCGATGCGCAAGAACGTCAACATCGGCCGCTCGCTGGGCCACATCGAGTTCCCCGAGGGGATGCTGGTCCCACCCCAGGAGGTCGAGGACTGGCCCGACGAGAAGATCGTGGTGATCTCGACCGGCTCCCAGGGCGAGCCGTTGTCGGCGCTGCGCCGGATGGCCCACAACGATCACCGGATGATCAAGCTCCATCGCGGCGACACCGTGGTGTTCTCGGCCACCCCGATCCCCGGCAACGAGCGGGCGGTCAACGAGACCGTCGACCGCCTGTTCCACATCGGCTGCGAGGTGATCACTCCGCGCGAGGCGCCGATCCACGCCTCGGGTCACGGCTACGCCGAGGAGCTCAAGCTGATGCTGAACCTCCTCAAGCCGCGCTACGTGATGCCGGTGCACGGGGACCACAAGCGAATCCGGCTGCACGCGGAGCTGGCCGCCGCGGTCGGGATCGATCCCGACGACGTGTTCCGAGGCGAGAACGGGCTGCCGCTCGAGCTGGACGCCGGCGGCGCCGGCTACGGCGAGCCCGAGCCCTCCGGGATGATCTTCGTCGACGGCGTGGACATCGGCGACCCGGCCGACGTGGCCCTGCGCGACCGTCGCATGCTCTCGGGCGACGGCATCTTCATCGTGGTGGCCACGGTGTCCGAGCAGAGCGGCGAGTCGGTCGTCCCGCCCGAGGTGATCTTCCGCGGCGTGCCGTTCGTCGAGCAGGCCGACAGCCTGGTCGAGGAGATCCGCGAGGAGGTCGAGCGCTCGCTGGCCGCCGCCGCCCGGGACGGGGTGCGCGAGATCGACCTGCTCCAGCAGGAGCTGCACGACGATCTGGCCGCGTTCGTCTACGACCGGCTGCGCCGCCGCCCGATGGTCCTGCCGGTCGTGGTCGAGGTCTGAGGGCCCTAACCGATCCCGTCGCTCGGGCCGGACGGGCGGACCAGGCCCGTCTCGTAGGCGAACACCACGATCTGCACCCGGTCGCGCAGGCCGAGCTTGGCCAGGATCGAGCCGACGTGGGTCTTCACGGTGGCCTCGGAAAGGACCAGCCGCTCGGCGATCTCCGCGTTCGAGAGGCCGCGCGCGACCTCGACCAGCAGCTCGCGCTCGCGCGGGGTGAGCGACTCGATGCGCGGGTCCTCCGCGGCGGGCGGCTCCTCCGGGCCGGGCAGATGGTGGGCGAACTGAGAGAGCAGACGCCGGGTGACGCTCGGCGCCACGACGGCATCGCCGGTGGCCACGGCCCGGATGGCCGAGAGCATGTCGGGCGGCGGGGCGTCCTTGAGCAGGAAGCCGCTGGCGCCGGCGCGCAGCGCCCCGTAGGCGTACTCGTCGAGGTCGAAGGTGGTGAGGATGATGATCCGCGAGGAGCTGCCCGAGGTGACGATCCGCTCGGTCGCCTGAACTCCGTCGACGCCGGGCATGCGGATGTCCATCAGCACCACGTCGGGCTCGAGCCGCGCGGTCAGCTCGATCGCCTCGAGGCCGTTCTCCGCCTCGCCGACCACGCTCAGATCGGGCTGGGCGTCGAGCACCATGCGGTAGCCCATGCGCAGCATCGGCTGGTCGTCGACGAGCAGGATCGTGGTGGGGGACGGATCGCTCACCGTTGCCCTACAGCTCCTCCGAGGGCGCCGAGGACGGGAGCGGCAGCTGGGCGGCCACCACCCAGCCGCCCTGCGGCCGCGGGCCGGCGTCGACGACGCCGCTGTACACGGCCGCGCGCTCGCGCATCCCGCGCAGGCCCGAGCCGCCGTTCGTGGCCGCCGCAGCCGGCGTGGCCGTGCCGGTGTCCGCCACCGAGACGCGCACCTCGCGCTGGTCGGCCAACACCTCGACCTCCGCGGTGGCCGTCGGCCCCGCGTGCTTGAGCGTGTTGGTCAGCGCCTCCTGGACGATGCGAAACAGCGTGAGCTGGATGCCCTCGGGCAGCGCGCGTGCGTCGGGTGAGACGCGATAGCTGACCGGGAGGCCGGCGGCGCGTACCTGCTCGACCAGCGCGTCGATCTGGGGCACGCCGGGCTGGGGGCGCCGGCCGACACCGGACTCGCCGGTGGCGTCGTCGCGCAGCACGCCGAGCAGCCGGCGCATCTCGGCCAAGGCGCGGCGGCCGGTGCCCGAGGCGGTCTCCAGCGCCGCCTGGGCCTCGTCCGGGGCGTCGCGCAGCGTGTAGGCCGCCCCGTCGGCCAGCGCGATCATCACGGTCAGGTTGTGCGCGACGACGTCGTGCAGCTCCCGGGCGATGCGGGCCCGCTCGGCGGCCGCGGCCAGACGGCCCTGCTGATCGCGCTCGAGCTCCAGCCGGGCCGCGCGTTCGTGCAGCGACTCGAGCAGCTGCCGCCGGTTGCGGATGTTGCGCCCGAGGATGCCGGCGGCGGCCACCAGGCCGGTCAGCCCGACGAAGCTCCGGATGTGCGAGCCGTGGAACCACTGCGCGAGGGCCAGGATGACGCCGAACTGCAGGATCGCCGCCGCGGTGAGCGCGGTGCGCCGGTCCTCGCGGCTGGCCACCGTGTAGAAGGCGATGAGCAGCGCGACGTCGCCCAGCACCCGGGTCCCGATCAGCCACTGCACGAACGCGAGCCCCGCGATCAGCAGGAACACCGGGAACGGCCAGCGCGAGCGCCAGAGCAGCGGGACCGCGAAGGCCACGTCGAACGCGACAGCCGCCGGACCGCCGTGCCGCGGCAGCAGCTCGGGCACGACGAACAGCAGCACGACCGCGGCGCTGATCGCATCCCAGCGCCGCGGTCGCAGGCTTTGCAGCTCCTCCGCTCTGCCGGCAGGCGCGGCCTCGCGCATGCCGGTCACTGTAGAGCGAGCGGCGTTACGCGTCGCGGCGCCTCATGAGGATCGCCGCGGACGATCAGCGCGATTGCCGTGTAGCCGCAGAACACGCCGAACCCGCCCCACGCCGACAGCGTGTGCGCCTCGGGCCTCCCGGCCAGGATCGTGGTTCCCGCGTTCAGCGGCAGGTACGGGTTGATCGAGTTCTGCAGGCTGGTCGGCAGGATCGCCACGACGCCCGGCAGCACGAACAACAGGCACACGAACAGGGCGATCCCGCCGGCGGTGTTGCGCACGAGCGCGCCGAGGCTGGTGCAGAACACCCCGAGCACGGCCAGGTAGAGCGCCGCGCCGATCACCGCGCGCAGGGCCGGGGCGTGACTGAGCGCCGGCTGCACGTGGTGCTGGGTCAGGATCGCCGAGGCGCCGAAGAACCCGACGAACGTCGAGATCAGCATCAGCACGAAGGCCACGGCGGCGAACGTCCCGGCCTTGGCCCACAGCACCGGCAGGCGCTTGGGCACGGCCATGAAGCTCGAGCGGATCTGGCCGGTGCTGTACTCGCCGGTCAGCACGAGCACGCCGAGCACGCCGATCGCCAGCTGGGCCAGGTGCCAGCCGCCCACCGCGGTGTTGATCGCGTTGAAGTGCAGGCGGTCATCGGGGCCCATGGTGTTCCAGCGGCTCATCTGGATCGCGGCGACGAGCGGGCCGAGCCCGGCCATCCCGATGACCGCGACCAGCAGCGTCCAGCGCGTCGAGCGCAGCGACCACAGCTTGGTCCACTCCGAGCGGATCACGCGCAGCTGGGTCACGCCGCCGTGCTGGGCGGTCGTGCGGGCGGGAACTTCGATGGTGGCGGATGTGGCACTCATGCGGCGGCTCGCAGGGTCGTGGGGTCGTCGGTATCGGTGGAGCTGGCGTGGTACTCGACGGTCTCGCCGGTCAGCTCCATGAAGGCCTGCTCGAGCGAGGCCTGCAGCGGGGTCAGCTCGGCCAGCACGATCTTCTCGGCCAGGGCGATCTCACCGATCTCCTGGCCGCTCAGGCCGTGCACCTCGAGCACTCCGCGCTCGACGCTGTCCACGCGCGCCTCCTTGGCGGTGAGCGCATCCCGCAGCGCGGTCGCCTGCGGCGGAGACGACGCGGACGGCGGCGCCGGTCGAGGCCCGGCGCACGAACTCGTCGACGGTCGTGTCGGCGATCAGCCGGCCGCGGCCGATGACCACCAGGTGGTCGGCGGTCTGGGCCATCTCGGCCATCAGGTGCGAGGACAGGAACACCGTCCTGCCCTCCTTGGCCAGCCGCTTGAGCAGCGTCCGGATCCACAGGATGCCCTCGGGATCCAGGCCGTTGGCCGGCTCGTCGAGGATCAGCACGCGCGGATCGCCGAGCAGCGCGGCGGCCACGCCGAGGCGCTGGCCCATGCCGAGCGAGAAGCCGCCCACGCGCTTGCGGGCGACGTCCTTCAGCCCGACCAGGTCGATCACCTCGTCCACGCGTGAGCGCCCGATCCCGTGGGTCTGGGCCAGGGCGAGCAGGTGGTTGTAGGCCGAGCGGCCGGTGTGGATCGCGCGTGCTTCGAGCATCGCTCCGACCTCGTGCAGCGGCGCCGGGAGGTCTACGTAGGAGCGGCCGTCGATGCTCACCGACCCGGCGCTGGGCGCGTCCAACCCGAGGATCAGACGCATGGTGGTTGACTTGCCGGCGCCGTTGGGGCCGAGGAAGCCGGTGACGATCCCGGGCTTCACCTGGAAGCTGAGATCGTCGACGGCGACCTTCTCCCCGTAGCGCTTGGTTACGTTTTCAACGGAGATCATGGGGCCAGTATCGGTTCCCGGCGCCGTCCTGACCATCGGCCGCAGGGTCGATCTTTGCTGCGGCGGGTCAGCCTCAGGTCGTAGTCGCCTCGGCCGCGGGGTCGGCCGACGCCCGCACGCCGGCGGGGGACCGAGCGCAGCGCCAGCAGCCCGGCCAATGCGACCACGAAGCAGCGTCATGGCGCCGAGGCCGAGTCCGGCCCGGGCGCCGGCGACCGCCATCAGCCAGCCGACGAGCGGGCCGCCGATCGGGGTCGATCCCTGGAAGGCGACGAACCACAGCGACATCACCCGGCCGCGCATTCCGGGGCGGCCGTGAGCTGCAGCGTCGAGTTGCCCATCGACATGAACGAGATGCTGCCCCAGCCGACGAACGCCAGCGCGATCAGCTCGAGCGGCGAGGCTGGGGGCGAGCGTGGCGAGTGACAGCGCGATTCCGAATCCGGTGGCCGCCACGATCAGCGGCCGCACGCCGATCTTGCCGCGCGCGGCCACGAGCAGGCCGCCGAGCACCGCGCCGAGTCCCATCGCAGCGGTCATGAAGCCGAAGCCGGTCGAGCCGACGTGCAGCCCGCGGCTGGCCATCACCGGGAGCGACACCTGGAACTCGTAGGTCAGGCAGCCTGCCGCGCGCCATCATCACCAGCGGCACGGCGAGCTCGGGAGTGCTGCGCACGTAGCGAAGGCCCTCGCGCAGCTGCCCGCGGGCGCGGGGCGTGGGCACGGTGCGGTTGAGCGCCGCTGTGGTCCATCGGCCACAGCGAGGCGACACCGCGACGAAGCTGGCGGCGTTGAGCAGGAAGCAGACGCCCTACGCCGACCGTGGCGATCAGGATCCCGGCGATGGCCGGGCCGACCACCCGGGCGGTATTGGCCAGGACCGAGTTCAGGCTGACCGCGTTGCGCAGGTGCTCGGGCACCGACCATCTCGAGCATGAACGACTGGCGGGCCGGGTTCTCGAACGCGTTGTTCAGCCCGAGCAGCGCCGCGAGGACGCCGATCTCCCAGTACGTGCACCTCGCCGGTCACGGTGAGCAGCGCCGAGGATCAGCGCCTGCACGCCCATCGCGCTCTGGAGCACGATCATCAGCCGGCGCTTGTCGACGCGATCGGCGATCACGCCGCCGTAGGGGCCGAGGAGCAGCACTGGCAGCGTCTGGAGCGCGACGATCACGCCCGAGCTCGTGCTCGAGTGCGTGAGGCTAAGCACCAGCCAGGACTGGGCCGTCATCTGCATCCAGGTGCCGATCAGCGAGACGGCCTGGCCGGAGTAGTACCGGCGGTAGTTCGGGACTGACAGAGCGGCGAAGGTGACGCGGCCGGCGCGGATCACGCGCGTCAAGACCGCTCCCCTGCCTTGAGCTGCTCGGCGAGCTGCTCGAGCGCGTCCAGGGCGAGCAGGATGCGCTCGCGGGCCGCGGGCTGCCAGCTCCTCCGAGAGCCACGTTCAGCGCGTCGGTGCGCTCCCGGCGGATCCGCTCGGCCAGGCGCTTGCCGGCCGCGGTCGACTTGACCCAGGCGGCGCGTCGGTCGCCCTGATCGGCCGAGCGCTCGACCAGGCCGGTCTCGAGCAGGTGCGCGACCGCGCGCGAGAGCTGCGTCGGGTTGATGCCTCTGCCTCGGCCAGGTCCGATAGCCGGATCGGACCCTCGCGCACCACGGTCGAGCAGGACCGAGATCCGTGTCGGCGTCAGCCCGGCCGCCATCGCCGTCGGCGTGGGGCGCAGCCGGCGCGAGAGCCTGCCGATCGCCGCCCGCAGGCGCGCGGCGGTCTCGAGGTCGAGCTTGGTCAGCGTGGGGGTCATTCGATCAGGGTTATCGGCAGATACTTGCTTGCTGTGAAGCAATTTAGCAGCGGCGGATGACGTCGGCGGTCGGCCACGGCTGGAGCGAGGCCCGGGGGACCGTCCGCGGACTCCTCGCGTGAAGTGCGAGCCGGTTACGACCTGCGGCCAACTCGCGCCGGAGTCCGCGGACGGTCTCCGGTGGTGAGCGGATCTCCGGTGGCGATCGGCGGATCCCGGGGGATCGTGATCACGAACCGCGCGCCGGTCCCGCCGTTCGGAGGCTCGAGGGTCACCGTGCCGCCGTGCGACTCGGCCACGGCGCGCACGATGGACAGCCCGAGGCCGGAGCCGCGGGTGCCGGCCTGCGGCCCGCGCACGAAGCGCTCGAACACGCGCGCCACCGAGCTCGGGGGGGATGCCCGGCCCGTCGTCCTCCACGGTCAGGACCGCGGTGCCGTTGTCGATCGCGGTGGATGCGCGGATGTGGGTGCCGGCCGGCGTGTGGCGGGCGGCGTTCTCGATCAGATTCAGCGTCAGGCGGTGCAGGTCGTCGCGGACCCCCGGCACCACCGCCGGCTGCGCGTCGATCGACAGCTCGTGGTCCTCGGCCATCGGCCCGAGCTCGGAGGCTGCCTCGAGCAGGACGTCGGCGAGATCGGTGGGACCGCGAGACTGGGACCGCCGGGCGTCCGCCCGGGCCAGCAGCAGCAGGTCGCCGACCAGCCGCCGCATCCGTCGGGCCGAGCGCAGGGCGGCCTGCGCGGTGTCGGCCTGATCGCCTCCGAGCTCCTCGGCCAGCAGCTCGAGGTTGGCCAGCAGGCTGGTCAGCGGGGTGCGCAGCTCGTGCGAGGCGTCGGCCACGAACTCACGCTGGCGCTCGAGCGCGGCGTGGGTTTCGGTGCGGGCGGCGTCGAGCGACCCGAGCATCCCGTCGACCGTCACGGGCCAGCTCGGCCACCTCGTCCTCGGACTCCGGCTGGGGCACCCGCAGGGCGGGGTCGCGGGTGCGCTCGATCTCGCGCACCGCAGCCGTCAGCTGCTTGACCGGCCGCATCGCGCGGGCGGCAGTGGCCAGCCCGCCCAGCAGCGCGAGCACGGTGCCGCCGAGCACGCCGAGGAGCAGGATCACGCGCACGCGGGCCAGCGTGTGATCGACGTCCGAGAGCGGCCGTGCGTACAGCAGCCACACAGTGCTCGGGTTCACGTCGAGCTGCTGCGCGATGACCGCGTAGCCCTCCTCCTCGAACGCCCCCTCACTGCTCGGAAGCGGGAAGGCCGGCGTGGCGGGGATGAACTTCACGCCCTTCACCCGCACGTTGGTCTGGTCGCACAGGACCACGCCGGCCTGGTTGAAGATCCGGATCTGGACGTGCTCGGCGCTGGCGAAGTCCTTCAGCCTGACGGTCTGGTTGCAGTCCAGGAAGCCGCTGTTTGCCTTCCACCTGAGATGCAGCTCCTGGGCCAGCTGATCGGAGTTGCTGCGCACCTCGTCGTTGAACTGGCCGCGCACCTGGCGGTCGGTGAGCACGCCGACGATCGCCGCGAACGAGGCCAGGATCACGCAGGTGAGCATCGCCGAGCCGCCGGCGAGGCGCCACTTGATCGGGATCCGCCTATACGCGGAGAACGTAGCCCGCGCCGCGGATCGTGTGTAGGAGCCTGGGCTCGCCACCGGCTTCCAGCTTCCTCCGAAGGTTCGACACGAACACTTCGATCGTATTGGTCATCGAGAACGGGTCATAACCCCACACCTCATCCAGCAGCCGCTGGCGCGAGATCACGATCCGTTCGTTGCGCATCAGATACTCGAGCAGCTCGAACTCGCGCTGCGTCAGGTCGACCGGCCGGCCGCTCCGCGTGACCTCGTGCGTGTCCGGGTTCAGCTTGAGATCGGCGATGGCCAGCGCCGCCTGCCCGCGCGGTGGGCGGCGCCGGAGCAGCGCACGCAGCCGGGCCAGCAGCTCCTGGCGCTCGAACGGCTTGACCAGGTAGTCGTCGGCGCCGGCGTCCAGCCCCTCGACCCGCGCCTCGACGCCATCGCGGGCGGTCAGCACCAGGATCGGTACGTCGTCTCCGCTCTGGCGCAGGGTCTTGGCCACGTCGACACCGTCCAGGCGGGGCAGGCCCAGGTCGAGGATCACCAGGTCGGGCAGGAACGCGCTCGCCTCCTCCAGCGCGGAAACGCCGTCGCCGGCGATCCTCACCTCGTAGCCCTCCATGCGCAGCGAGCGCTGGAGCACCTGGGCAATCGGGTCGTCGTCCTCGACAACCAGCACGCGTGGTGTCCGCTCGTAATCGGCCATTTCTGTCCGTCAGATGGTACGTCGGCCGCCAGCGCGTGGCAGGAAGCTGCGTCCGGGCGTCGAAGGCATGTCTCCCGAGATGGCCGCTCGCAAGCGCTCCAAGACGCCGCCCAAGCGCGCGACGCGCTCGCTGCTGGCTGCCCGACCATCCCTGCACCTGCCGCGCCCCGCGCCGCTGGAGCCCCACCACGTGGACATCGTCGCGCTGGGCCTGATCGCGCTGGGAATCCTGCTCGGCGGCGTGGCCTATGCGGGATGGGACGGCGGCGCGCTGGGCAACGGAGCGGTGACCGGGCTGCGCTTCCTGCTCGGCGCCCTCGGCTACGTGGTCCCGGCCGCGCTGCTGATCGCCGGCGCGCTGGTGCTGGCGCGCGAGCTGCGCCCGCCGGTTCGCCCGCTGCGCACCGGCCTGCTCTGCCTCGATCGCCTCGACCACGCTGGCGCTGGCCGCCGGGCACGCTCGGGGTGGGCCCGGGTGCCGCGCCGGCCGGCGAGTTCTGGCGGGCCGCGACTTTCGAGAACCGCGGCGGGATCCTGGGGCAGGCCGAGCTGTGGGTGACCTCGCACCTGATCTCGACCGTCGGGGCCGACATCCTCGCCGTGTTCCTGTTCGTGGCCGGCCTCATCCTGGTCACCGGCGCGGGGGTGGCCGGCGTGGTGCGGACCACTCGGGCCGGGGTCGCCGGCACCACCCGCGTGATCCGCCGCTCGACCGAGGGCATGAGCGCCTCGGCGACCCGGCGGCCGGCCACCGCCGCGGCCCGGCATGCGGCGTCGGCCGGGGCATTCGACGAGGAGCCCGCCGAGCCGCTGCTGCCGCCGGAGCCCGACACCTCCGAGCTCGTGGTGCGCGCCACCCATGTCGAGGCGCCGCCGATCTCCGAGCGACGCCGGATCAGGGCCCGGCGAACTCGAGCCCGAAGCCGAGGATCGCCGACCCTGATCCGATCGCCGCGCCGGACTCCGCCGAGGAGGCCGAGCGCCACGAGCCGGATCCAGGAGGACCTCACTCCGCAGGGCCGCTACCGCGCCAGCGTCACCGACGACCCGAGCTTCGTGTGGCGGGTACCGCCGTCCCGGTTCCTGGTCCGCTCCACGGGCGAGGCGGCCAAGCCCGACACGGCCGGGCAGGAGCAGGTGGCGGCCACGCTGGTCGAGACCCTCGGTCACTTCGGGATCGAGGCCAAGGTGATCGGCCGGGTGACCGGCCCGCACATCACCCGCTACGAGCTCCGGCTGGCCCCCGGCACCAAGGTGTCCAAGGTGGCGCAGCTCAAAGACGACCTGGCCTACGCCCTGGCCGCGACCGAGATCCGGATCCTCGCGCCGATCCCGGGCAAGCAGGCGGTCGGAGTGGAGGTCCCGAACGCCCGCCGGCGGATCGTGCACCTGGGCGACGTCTTCCAGGACCCGCCGCCGGACTGGTCGCCGCTGACCGTGTGGCTCGGCAAGGACATCGCCGGGCGCGCGATCGGCGCCGACCTGGCCAAGATGCCCCATCTGCTGGTCGCCGGCACGACCGGCGCGGGCAAGTCGGCCTGCGTGAACGCGATGCTGTGCAGCGTCCTGTTGCGCGCCACGCCGCACGAGGCTCGTGTGGTGCTGGTCGACCCCAAGCAGGTCGAGCTCAACCACTACGAGGGGATTCCGCATCTTCTGACGCCGGTCATCACCAGCCCGCGGATGGCCGCCAACGCGCTCCAGAACCTGGTCAGGGAGATGGAGCAGCGCTACGGGACGATGTCGCTGGCCCGGACCAGGTCGCTGCCCGAGCTCAATCGGGCGCGCGAGAAGCGGGGCGAGCCGCCGCTGCCCTACATCCTGTGCGTGATCGACGAGCTCGCCGACCTGATGATGGTCGCCCCGGCCGACGTCGAGGACTCGATCATCCGCCTGGCCCAGAAGGCGCGCGCGGTGGGGATCCACCTCGTGCTCGCCACGCAGTCTCCGCGGGTCGACGTGATCACCGGCATGATCAAGGCCAACGTGCCCTCGCGTATCGCGTTCGCGGTCTCTTCGCAAACCGATTCCCGCGTGATCCTCGATCACAACGGCGCCGAGTCACTGCTCGGGCAGGGCGACATGCTGTTCTCGCCGGTCGGCTCGAGCAAGCTCCAGCGGATCCAGGGCGCCTACATCGACGAGGAGCAGATCGCCGAGCTGACCGATGCGTGGCGCCGCCAGGGCGAGCCCGAGTTCCGCGACGAGCTGCTGCAGGAGGTCGCCTCCGAGGACGGCGGTTCCTCGGGCTCGGAGGATTCCGAGTTCAACCCGGACGAGGACCCGCTGCTCGATGAGGCGATCGCGCTGGTGGCACAGATGGGGACCGCCTCCACCTCGATGCTCCAGCGCCGGCTGCGCCTCGGCTACACGCGCGCGGGGCGGCTGATCGACATGCTCGAGCGCCGCGGCATCATCTCCGGCTATGAGGGCTCCAAGCCGCGCCAGGTGCTGATCACCGAGGCCGACGTGCCGCGCATCCTGTCGCACCTGGCCGAGGCCGACGCTCCGAGCGTCCCGCCGCCGGTGCGCGTTCCGGACGACGTCGACGAAGCATCCTGACTGCATTGCGCACCCGGCGCTCCGAACGCGAGAGACGTCCGGTTGGTCCTCCGTCCGACGCTAGCCTTCGCAGGCGGATGGCGGATATCGGCACCACACTGCGCGAAGCGCGGATCCGCGCGCGGATCGACATCACCGAGGTCGAGGCGCGGACGAAGATCCGCGCCAAGTACCTGCGCGCGATCGAGAACGAGGAGTGGGACCTGCTCCCCGGCCCGGTCTACGTCAAGAGCTTCCTGCGCACCTACGGCGATTTCCTCGGGGTCGACAGCCGGCTGCTGGTCGACGAGTTCAAGCGCCGTTACGAGCGTCCGGCCGACCAGGACCTGCGGCCGATCAGCTCGCTCGGACGTGAGCGCGAGCGCCGGCGCCGCCGCCCCCGGCTGGGTCCGGTGGGCGTGATCGTGCTCGCGCTGGCCGCGGTGGCGGTCGCGCTCTACGTGGTCGGCACCTTGAACAAGAGCACCAGCTCGACGACCTCCACGCCGTCGAACTCGGTGGCCAGCCGCTCCTCGAGCACGTCGACGTCGCACACCACCACTCGCGCCACTCGCACCACTCGCGCACCTCGCCGGCGCCACCGCCGCACCATCCGAAGCCCAAGCCCACCACGGTCACCCTGAAGCTCGTGCCGACCAGCCCGGTGTACGTGTGCGTGGAGGACGGCAACGGCAAGCGCCTGATCGCGGGGGTGACCTACTCGGCCCGGGCAGTCCGGTACCCACCGAGACCGCCAGCAAGCTGCTGATCACGCTGGGTAACAGCGCGGTGCAGATGAAGGTCAACGGCAAGACCGTGCCGGTGGGCCCGGGTGCGCCGGTCGGCTACGAGCTGACGCCCGGCAAGACGACCGCGCTGCCCGCCGGCCGGCTTCCCACCTGCGCATGAGCCCTTCCGACACATGAGCCCGTCGCTGGCACCGGTCCGGGCGGGGATCCTGGTCACCGGCACCGAGGTGCTGACCGGGATCATCACCGACCGCAACGGCCCGTGGCTCTCACAGCGCCTGGTCGAGCAGGGCGTCGACGCCGCGATGATCGAGATCGTCGGCGACCGTCCCGAGGATCTGATGGCCGCCCTTCGGTTCATGGCCGACTCCGGGATGGCGCTGATCGTGACGAGCGGCGGGCTCGGGCCGACCGCCGACGACCTGACCGCCGAGATCGTGGGCGAGTTCGCCGGGCGCGAGATGGTGCTCGACTGCACGAGCTCGAGGAGAAGATCGCCGACATCCTGCGGCCGTTGATGAGCCGCTGGCCGAATCTCGATCCGGATGCGATTCGCGAGGCCAATCGCAAGCAGGCGGTGGTGCCGGTGGGCGCGACGGTGCTGGATCCGGTCGGGACCGCGCCGGGACTGGTGGTGCCGCCGGCCTCGGGATCCGGCCCGACCGTGGTGGTCATGCCCGGGCCGCCGCGCGAGCTGCACGAGATGTGGGAGAAGGCGGTGGCCACCGAGGCGTTCCGCACGCGCGATCGCGGGCGCGGTGAGCTACCGGCACGGGGTCATGCGGCTGTTCGGCATTCCGGAGTCCGAGATCGCCAACACCCTGCGCGATGCCGAGTCCTCCGGGGTTCCGCTCGAGCCGCTGGAGATCACGACCTGCCTGCGGCGGGGCGAGATCGAGGTCGCCACGCGGTATGAGGCTGCTGACGAGGCGGCCTACTCGGCGTTGCGTCGATTTCGTGGCTCGGCGTCACGGCGAGCAGCTGTTCTCGCCGGATGGGGCGACCGTCGACCAGCAGGTGGCTTCGCTGCTGACGGAGTCCGGGCGCACGGTGGCCGTGGCCGAGTCCTGCACCGGCGGGCTGATGTCGGCCCGGCTGACCGAGCTGGCCGGCTCCTCGGCGTACTTCCTGGGCGGTGCGGTCGTCTATTCGAACGAGGCGAAGGTCGCGCTGGCCGGGAGTCGATCCCGAGTTGATCGAGCGGTTCGGCGCGGTGTCGACCGAGGTGGCCGAGGCGCTCGCCACCGGCGCCGCGGCGCGCTTCGGCGACGGATTTCGGGATCGGGATCACCGGGGATCGCCGGACCGGGCGGCGGCAGCGAGGAGAAGCCGGTCGGGCACCGTCTGCTTCTCGGTCTGCTCGGACGACGGGGCGCGTCTGACGCGGCAGGCGCGCCTGCCGGGAAGCCGCTCGGACATCCGCGAGCGCTCGACGACCGTCGACCATGCATCTGCTGCGGCGGGTGCTCGTGGGCGAGGGAGTGGCCGCGGTGCCCTCGGAGGCGGCCGGCCGCAGCGAGCGGGCGTGAGCTCCGCCGAGCCTGGGCGCTCCGACGGGCGCTCCGGGGGCGTCGAGCAGCCGAACGTGCCCGCCTGTTCGTCGCGCTCGAGCTGCCGGCGTCGGCCCGCGACATCCTGGCCAGGTGGCGCTCGAGCATCCTGCGCGAGATTCGCGCGCTGCGCCCGGTCCCGGTCGAGCATCTGCACGCGACGCTGTGCTTCCTCGGCTCGCGCCCGGCCGCCGAGATCGAGCCGATCGCGGCCGCGTGTGGGGTGGTGGCCGGGCGAGCCCGTCGTCGAGTCGCGTCTGGGCCAGCCGGTGTGGCTGCCCGGCCCGGCGCCCGCGCGTGCTCGCCGTACGGCTCGA
Source organism: uncultured Solirubrobacterales bacterium (assembly GCA_963764545.1). Taxonomy (GTDB): domain Bacteria; phylum Actinomycetota; class Thermoleophilia; order Solirubrobacterales; family Solirubrobacteraceae; genus Palsa-465. The sequence continues at coordinate 170,085 of CAVXSX010000005.1, forward strand.
CGATGACGGCGGCGCGCTCGGTCGGCTCCAGGCGGCGCTGTCCTCGGCGCTCGTGGCCGGCGGTTGGTACGCGCCGGAGTCGCGGCCGTTCCTGCCCCACGTCACGGTCGCCCGGGTGGCCAAGGACGCCCGGGTCAAGGCGCGCGAGCCTGGAGCCGCCGCCGGCGGTCGACGTGCGCTGCGCGCGCGTGACCCTGTACCGCTCCCGTCTCGGCTCGGGAGGCGCGCGCTACGAGCCGCTGAGCGCCGTGGAGCTGGGGTCGGCACCCGGTGCGGCCGACCCGCTGTCGGTCGTCCGTCGCTTCTACGCCGAGCAGGCCCCGGCATACGCCGGCCAGGGCTTCGACGGGGTGCGCGCCGTTTTGAGCGACGACGTGGTCTGGCACGTCCCGGGCGCGAGCCCGATCGCCGGCGAGCACCGCGGCGTCGACGCCGTGCTCGCCTACATGGACCGGCGTCGGCGGATGATGGACAACACCTTCCGCGTGCACGTGCACGGCTGCGCCATGATCGCCGGGCGCGTCGTCCAGCTGGCCGGTGGGGAGGCCGTGCGGGACGGGCTGCAGGTCGCCTGGGAGACCGTCGGCGTGTTCCGGGTCGACGCCGGCCGGATCGCCGAGTGCTGGCTGATCCCCTTCGACCAGGCCGCCTTCGACCAGATCTGGTCCTGAGGCACCCCGCGACACCACCACCCCGCCCCACCCCCGGTGCATCACGCCGCGACGTGATCGGCCATCCTTGAGCGCATGCGCGTAGCCGTCACCGGCGCCACCGGCCTCATCGGGCGAGCCCTCGTCGCCGCCCTGCTGGGTCGCGGCGACGAGGTCGTGGCGCTCTCGCGCGATGCAGATCGCGCCCGCGAAGCGCTCGGCAGCCGGGTCGAGGCGCACGCGTGGCCGAGGCCGACCGACGAACCGCCGCCCGAGGCGGCCCTGGCCGGCGCAGATGCGGTCGTGCACCTGCTGGGCGAGCCGGTGGCGCAGCGCTGGACGAACGAGGCCAAGGAGCGGATCCGCCGCTCCCGCGCCGACGGGACGCGCTCGCTCGTGCAGGGGCTGCTCGCGCTGCTCGCCCGAGCGCCGGCCGAGCACGCTCGTCTCGCAATCCGCCACCGGCTTCTACGGACCCCGCGGCGACGAGCCGCTCACCGAGGAGGCGCCCGCCGGCAGCGACTTCCTGGCCGGCGTCGTGGTCTGCCTGGGAGCAGGAGGCGCTCCAGCGCCGCCTCGGAGCTGCGGGTCGCGCTCACCCGCACGGGCGTGGTGCTCTCGCCCGATGGGGGCGCGCTGGCCAAGATGCTCCCGTTCTTCCGCCTCGGCATCGGCGGCGCCGGTCGCCGGCGGACGCCAGTACGTCCCATGGATCCATCTCGACGACGTGGTCGGGGGGATCCTCTTCGCCCTGGACAACGCCACCGCCTCCGGCCCGATCAACCTGACCGCGCCCAACCCCGGTCACCAACGCCGAGCTCTCGCGCACCCTCGGGCGCGTGCTGGGGCGTCCCGCGGTGCTCCCGGTGCCGGCGTTCGCGCTGAAGACGCTGTACGGCGAGATGGGGGACATCGTGATCACCGGCCAGCGCGCGGAGCCCGCCCGCCTCGAGCAGCTCGGCTACGGGTTCCGTTACCCCGACCTCGAGCCCGCGCTGCGGGACGTCCTCGGGCGCGGCTGAGCCCTCGGCATCCGGCGGCACCGAATGGCGCATCGACCGCACCTGACGCCGCTGCGCCCGCGCGAGTTCTTCGCCCTGCCGTGGTCCGGTGAAGGTGAGTGGGAGGCCCCGCCGTGGTTACGCCGGCTCGCCCGCCGCCCGCGGCGCTTCTCGTTCACCACCTCGACGAGCTGGCTGACCGACGACGTCTGGCTCGTCCACGACACGCTGACCTGGGAGAACGGGCGAACCGAGCATCGCAGCGGCATGGCCCGCCTCGTCGCCGAGGACCGGATCAGCCTGAGCTACGACGACATGCTCGGAGGCACCGACCTGTGGCTCCGAGAGGAGGGTTTGCCTTCTCGCCCTACCACATCCTGATGGCCATGCCACCGCTGCCTCTTGCGCTCGTGATCCGCGCCAACGACGACTGCGCGTGGCGCGCCGAGATCGGCGAGCTGACCGACACGATCCATCTGCGCCTGTTCGGGGTGCCGGTCGGGCAGATGGTCATGCGCCTGCGCCCGGGCCCGCCGGCGGGCTGAGATCCCGATCCGCGGGCCACGATCCGCCCGCGGCGCGCGCTCCCCGCCGCCGCCGCGCCACCATCCGCCCCCGCCGGCGCTCCGCCCCCGCGGCCCACCGTCCGCCCCCCGAGCACAATTGATCCAGAGTTGTTGCCGTTCGGTGACGAACGTGTCTTGTTCCGTTGCAGGGTGCGCCCCTAGCGTCCCGGTTCCGTCCGCCACCCCGCCTACCGTGGTGGAGCAAAGAGCATGAGACAAGGAGCCGAGCGGACATGAGCGAGTACGAAAAGCCTGTGAGGGGGGCGACGGCTGATCCGAAGGCGGATGCCAAGCGGCAGGCCGCGCTGCAAGGAGCCCTGACGCAGATCGAGCGCCAGTTCGGCAAAGGCGCCATCATGCGCATGGGCGACCCGGGCGCGCGCGTGGCCGTGGATGCCATTCCCACCGGCGCTCTGGCCCTCGACCTCGCGCTCGGCATCGGCGGCGTGCCGCGCGGACGGATCGTCGAGATCTTCGGCCCCGAGTCATCCGGCAAGACCACGCTCGTCTACCACATCCTCGCCGAGGCCCAGAAGCTTGGCGGGGTGTGTGCGTTCGTCGACGCCGAGCACGCCATGGATCCGCTGTACGCCCAGCAGATCGGCGTCAACATCGACGAGCTGCTCGTGTCCCAGCCCGATTACGGAGAGCAGGCGCTCGAGATCGTCGACATGCTGATCCGCTCAGGAGCGGTCGACGTGATCGCGATCGACTCGGTGGCGGCGCTGACTCCGCGGGCCGAGCTCGAAGGCCAGATGGGCGACCAGACCGTCGGCGTCCAGGCCCGGATGATGTCCCAGGCCATGCGCAAGGTCACCGGCGGCCTCAACCGCACGCAGACCCTGTGCGTGTTCACCAACCAGATCCGCGAGAAGGTGGGCGTGATGTTCGGCTCGCCGGAGACGCAGCCAGGCGGCCGGGCGCTGAAGTTCTACGCCTCCCAGCGCCTGGACATCCGCCGCATCGAGACGCTCAAGGACGGCACCGAGGCGGTCGGCAACCGCGTCCGGGTCAAGGTGGTCAAGAACAAGGTGGCGGCGCCGTTCAAGCAGGCCGAGTTCGACATCGAGTTCGGCAAGGGGATCTCGACCTCGGGCTGCCTGATCGACTACGGCATCGAGCACAACATCATCACCAAGTCCGGCTCGTTCTTCTCCTATGGCGAGGAGCGGCTCGGTCAGGGCCGTGGCAACGCGAAGGCGTTCCTCGACGAGCACCAGGACGTGGCCAAGGAGATCGAAGCCAAGGTCTATGCCGCGCTGGGCATCAACCGCGACGCGGTCAAGACGATCGAGTCCCCCGAGGAGCCCGCGCTCCAGGCGGTGGGCGACGCCGCGGCCGCCGTAGAGCCCGAGTGCCGGCCGAGTCACTGGGACGGGCTGCCCGACACACGAGCCGAAGAGCACCACGACGACCGATGCCCGCCGGCGATGGCTTCGATCGGGTGCTGGCCACGGCGTATCGCTACCTGAACCGGCGGGAGCGAACCCAGGCCGAGATGCGGGCGCGGCTCAGCCGCGCCAGTGCCGAGCCGGCCGACGTCGAGCGTGCGCTGGAGATCCTGCTCGAGCAGGGCTACCTGGACGACGCGCGGTTCGCTCGCCTGTTCGCCCAGGACAAGCGGGAGCTCGAGCGGTGGGGGAGCGATCGGATCAGGCGCACGCTGCTCGCCCGTGGCGTGGACCGCGATCTCGTCGACGAAGCGCTCGAGCGACCAGCTCGGAGACGACAGCGAGATCGAACGCGCCGTCGCGCTGCTTGGTCGGCGGTTCCCCACGCCGCCGCGAGATCGTCGCGAGCGGGAGCGAGCCCTCGGCATGCTGCTTCGCCGGGGGTACGACAGCGACCTGGCGCTCGAGGCGATCGCCGCCCACGCGGTGCGAGAAGGCGCCAGCCACCGCCGAGCGCTAGCGCGGCCGCCTCGCCGTCCCGGCGACAGGCTCGGTTGCTGCGTTGCGCTGACCGCCCGCCGGTACTACGATCCTGTCAGCGAACGAATGGCCCGCGGGCCACAAAGAACACCAGCAAATTTCGTATATCTTGGATTCCGGACTCTGTGTTGACGGCGATCATCAACGGGCCACCTGGTCCCTTCAGACAAGACTCAGAACCCGCTACGTAGCCGCCGACTGAAGGCAGGCGTCAGACGCCTTAGCCGGCATCCGTTCGTGCAGCCTGGCACGGGCCGCTCGGTCGCTCCAAAAACCAAAGTTTTGAACTGGGATCCGGCTCTCCGGCCGGAGCTTCCAGGAGAGGATCGACCATGGAAATCATCGGTGCCGCAGCGCTGATCGCGGTGGGAATCGTGATCGCCGCTGTCGTCTACGGCCGGATGCATGGGCCGCGGGCGGCGCCCGCCGGCGGTCCAGCCTGCCGGCGCCGCCGGTCGTCGAAGTGGTGGGTGGACGGGATTCCATCCCCGTGCGCGGCGACGCCGACGTGCTCGAGCGGACCGCTGCCGTGGCCCGGCGCGAGGAGGCCCTGGCCGGCAAGGAGGCGGTCATGGAGAAGGAGCGGACGGAGCTCGCTCAGGCCCGGCAGGAGATCGAGCGCGAGCTCGAGCAGATCTCGGGCCTGTCGGCCGGCCGGGCCAAGCAGCTGCTGCTCAAGGAGGTCGAGGAGCAGGCCAAGCACGACGCGGCCCGACGAATCCGCCAGATCGAGGAGGAGACCAAGCGCGAGGCCGAGCGGCGCGTGCGCAACATCCTCTCGGTCTGCATGCAGCGCCTGGCCGCCGGGCACGCCGCCGAGACCACGGTGTCCGTCGTGCAGCTGTCCGCCGACGACATGAAGGGCCGGATCATCGGCCGCGAGGGCCGCAACATCCGCGCGCTGGAGAACCTCACCGGCGTGGACTTCATCATCGACGACACGCCTGGCGCCGTCGTGCTCTCCGGCTTCGACGGCGTTCGCCGGGAGATCGCCAGGCTCACGCTCGAGAAGCTTCTCCAGGACGGGCGCATTCACCCCGCCCGCATCGAGGAGATGTACTACCAGGCGAAGTCGGAGCTCGAGAACCACATCGTCGAGGTGGGCGAGCACGCCGTGTTCGAGTCCGGTGTGCAGGGCCTGAATCCCGAGCTGGTCAAGCTGCTCGGCCGCCTCAAGTTCCGCACGAGCTACGGACAGAACGTCATGGCTCACTCGATCGAGGTTTCCCATCTGGCCGCCATGATGGCCGCAGAGCTCGGGGCCAGCGCCAAGACCGCTCGACGCGCCGCGCTGCTGCACGACATCGGCAAGGCGGTGTCCCACGAGGTGGAGGGACCCCACGCCCTCGTCGGCGGCGAGCTGGCTCGTAAGTACGGTGAACCCGAGGCGGTGGCCCACGCCATGGAGGCCCACCACAACGAGGTCGAGCCGCAGACGATCGAGGCGGTGATCGTGCAGGCCGCCGATGCGTTGTCCGGCGCGCGGCCCGGAGCCCGCGGCGAATCGCTCGAGCAGTACGTCAAGCGCCTGCGCGACCTCGAGCAGATCGCCACACGGCACAAGGGCGTCGACAAGGTCTACGCAATGCAGGCCGGCCGCGAGATCCGGGTGATGGTCGCGCCCGGTGCGATCGACGACGACGCCGCCACCATGCTCTCATACGAGATCGCCCGGGAGATCGAGAAGGAGCTCGAGTATCCCGGTCAGATCAAGGTGACTGTGATCCGAGAGTCCCGCGCGGTCGAATACGCCCGCTGATCGCCGGGTATACCTCTCGCAGGCGGGTCGCACAATCTGCGGGAGGTAGGCGGCTCAGACCCGCGAGTCGCCGAGAAAGGGACCTCGATGAATCGACGGCTGATGCGTGCTGCCGCCGGCCGGCGGCTGGCGGTCGTAGTTGCTGTTTCACTGGCGAGCCTGGTGGGGGCGACGGCGAGCGCCTCGGCAGCACCCAAATCACACGCGCTCTCCTCACACGGCCAGCTGCTCCGTCTCGCGCCCCCGAGGCTGCGAGCCAACACGAATTCGAGCAGCAACTGGTTCGGCTACAACCAGGGCTCGCTCGAGCAGGGCGGGAAGCTGTTCAACTCGATCAGCGGTAACTGGACGGTGCCCACCGCCACGCAGCACACGGCGGGACAGGCCGAGGCATCCTCGGATTGGATCGGCATCGGCGGCGGATGCGTCGACTCCGGCTGCACGGCGACCGACTCGACCCTGATCCAGACCGGCACCGAGCAGGATGTTTCCTCCTCGGGCGCGACGTCGTATTCCGCGTGGTACGAGCTGGTGCCGGCTCCGTCGCTGACGATCAGCAACATGACCGTGTCGCCCGGGGACGCCATGCATGCATCGCTCTCCGAGGTGGTCAACGACTCCAACGCCTGGACCATCACGATCCAGGACCTCACGCGCGGTGAGTCCTACACCACCACGGTTCCCTACAGCTCGAGCCACGCCACCGCGGAGTGGATCGAGGAGACCCCGCTCGAGATCGGCACCAACGCCGGCTTCGCGGCGCTGCCCAACCTGACCAACCCAGGCTGGACCTCGGCCACCGTCAACGGCGCATCGGCCGGGCTGAAGTCCTCCGAGCAGATGGATCTCATCGATTCGAGCGGCAATGTCATCGGTGCGCCTTCGGCGCCCAACTCGACGGCCAACGGGTTCGACGAGTGCACCTGGGCATCGACCTGCAGCTAGCGGCGACCGCTAGCTGCTGGTTCTACGCCACCAACTTCGGCTCGCCGCGCGTCCTGACCCGGGCGCGCGGTGAGCCCGTGGCGTTCTGAGATCAGTCGTGGCGATGGTGGTGCAGGAACACGCCGTGAGAGGTCCACGCGGCGAAGTCCGGGATCAGCGCGATCGCCAGGACGGCGCCGGCCACGAGCGCGCCGACGATGGCGATCCAGCGCCCCATCGTGCCCGGCGCAGCGCCGGCCAGCTGCTCGGATCCCGCGCGGGCCGATGCCGAATGCCCTGGCCACCGCGGGCAGGTGCCCGAGCACGTGCAGGGCCATGAACACCACCCACGCGATGAAGCTCACCTTGTGCAGCATCAGCCACGGATCGCGGTGGTTCGGCCCGGTGAACAGAAGCACGACGCCGCTGGCGAACACGACAACCGTCGTGAGCACGACGAGCGGGCCGATCAGACGCAGGATGAGCTCCGGCGGTCCCTTGCGCCGGTACTCGACGTTGCCCGAGTAGTAGCGCAGGAACCGATAACCGGTGCTCGCCATCTTGAGCACGACCGGCCCGATCAGCAGGAACCCGACGAACAGGTGCACCGAGATGAACTGGCGCAGCTGCGGGATCGTGAAGCCGATCACGGCGAGCAACACGATCAGGATCCCGCCGGTGACCGTCGTCAACTGCTCGTTGCCGTCGGTGCCGCCGCCGGTCAGAGCGATGCCGCGGCCCCGGCGCCAGCCGCGCGCTCGCTTCTCAGCGCGCTCCGCGTTTGGGCGCGCCAGGATGACATCGTCGCTCGTGCCCACGGACTGAATGCTCGGCGCCGAAGCGAAGGATGGTGTGAGCGCCGAATGAGAATGCTCTTTTCTCTTCTGTCTATACATACCCTTGTCGGCGCCGGATCTATGATCGACCACCCCTGACGCCGGAGGCGCCGGAAGCTGGGCATGTCTGGACAGATCCTTGTAATTGAAGACGAGCCAGGGATCGTCGACTTCCTCGAGCGCGGCCTCCGCGCACAGGGCTTCGACGTGCTCTCGGCCACCGACGGTGTCAGCGGCGCGGAGGCCGCGGTCCACCAGGACGTCGACCTCGTGGTACTCGATCTCATGCTTCCCGGCCGAAGCGGCCTCGACGTGCTCGGCACGGTGCGCGACGCCAAGCCCGGCTTGCCCGTCATCGTCCTGACCGCGCTCGGGGAGATCGAACATCGGGTCGCAGGCCTCGATGCGGGCGCCGTCGACTACCTGACCAAGCCGTTCTCGCTGACCGAGCTGGCAGCCCGCATCCGGGCTCAGCTGCGCGCCGCGGCCAACGCGCCCCGCACGACGTTGACCGCTGGCGATATCGAGGTGAACCTCATCACGCGAGAAGTGCGCCGGGGCGGTGAGCTCGTTCGACTGTCGACCACCGAGTTCGAGTTGCTCTCGTATCTGATGCACAATCGAGGCCATGTTCTTTCACGCGAGCAGATCCTGCGCGCGGTCTGGGGCTACGAATACGACCCTGGCACCAATGTGGTCGATGTGTACATCGGGTACCTGCGCCGCAAGCTCCGGGCCCAGGGCAACAACGCGCCGATCGTGACCGTGCGATCGGTCGGCTACCGCCTGGATGCGAGCAACTAACGACCGCTCGCGACGAACCTCGCCCTCCGTTCGCGCACGTCTTCAGTCGTCCCTGCCGGCAGGCCTGCGCTGGCGCCTGACCGCATGGGTCGCCGGCGTCCTGCTCGTTTGCGCCGTGGTCGTGTTCTTCGTGGTCTACCAGGACACCGGGTCGCAGCTCGAGGGCGAGATCGATCGCGACATCAGCGGCGACACCAGCCAGCTCGTCCAGACGCTCGCGCCCGTCAGCGGCCACTCCGTGGCGCGTATCCGCGCGGCGGCGAGCGATTACGTGCGCGCGCAGCCCTACACGGCGGCCTCGACGCTCCTGTTCGTGCTGATGCCGGGAGGAGCCACGGCCAGCAACCACCCCGAGGTGTTCGGGGCCAGCAAGCCGCAGCCGGGCGAGACCGAGAGCGAACAGCTCCGCGAGAACGCCGAGGGCCGCAACCTGGCCGTGCCTCGACTCGGATACTCGGTTGCGTCGGTGCCCGACGTCGGCCGAATGCGCATCTACGAGGAGCGTGCGCATCTCGGCGGGGTGCAGGTGATCGCCGGGGCCGGAGAGCCGCTCGCCCTCGTGGAGCGCGCCCAGCATGGTGTCGCGCGCGCGTTCGTGCTCGCGGGCGCCGTCGTGCTCGTGCTGGCCCTGCTCGCCTCCTACCTCGCCGGTGCCCGCGTGTCGGCTCCACTGCGGCGGATGGCGCAGGTGGCCACGCGAGTCGATGCCGGTGACCTCGGACCTCGCATGCTGATTGCGGGTCGCCGCCCCGACGAGGTGAGAGTCCTGGCCGAGGCGTTCAACCGTATGCTCGATCGGCTATCGGAGGCATTCGCCAGCCAACGCGAGTTCGTGGCCGACGCCTCCCACGAGCTGCGCACGCCGTTGACGGTGATCAGCGGCCAGATGGAGGTCCTGGCCGCCCAGGAGAACCCCTCGAGCGCCGAGGTCACGCGCGTCGAGCGGCTCGTCCGGGCCGAGATCACCCGCGTCAGCCGGCTCGTGGATGACCTGCTGGTGCTCGCACAGGCGGAGCGGACCGACTTCCTGCGCGTCGAGAGCGTCGATCTCAGGCCGTTCGTCACTGACCTGTGGGACGGGCTGACCCTCACCGCGGATCGGCAGTTCGAGCTCGGCACGATCGCCGACGGATCGCTGCAGGCCGACCCCGACCGCCTGGCCCAGGCGCTGCGCAACCTGGGGCGCAACGCGATCGAGCACACGGCCGAGCGCAAGGGCCTGGTCCGGCTCGACGTCACGACGCTCGCGCCGGATCGAATCAGCTTCGACGTGAGCGACGACGGGCCCGGTATCCCGGGGCCCGAGCGCGAGCGGGTGTTCGAGCGCTTTCACCGAACCGATAGCGGCCGGACTCGCGCCACGGGCGGGGCGGGGCTCGGACTGGCCATCGTCCGAGCGATTGCCGAAGCGCACAAGGGCACGGTTCGCGTACGCGACACGGCCGCCGGCCAGGGGGTCTCCGTCCAGCTCGTGCTGCCCAGGTTCCACCCGAACTGAGGACTGCCGGTCAGGGCTCGCCGGCGGGCGCCCCGATACGCTTGCCCGAGATGAAGCGCTACCACGTGACCACGTTCGGCTGCCAGATGAACGAGCACGACTCCGAGCGGATGAAGGGAATGCTCGATTCGCTCGGATACACCGAGGCGACTGCGCGCGATCAGGCCGACCTGATCCTGTTCAACACCTGCTCGATCAGAGAGAAGGCCGACAGCCGGTTCGTGGCTCACCTCGGCGAGGCGAAGCGCGTCAAGCGAGAGCGCCCCGACGTAATCGTCGGCGTCGGCGGGTGCTGGGCGCAGTCGGTCAAGGAGGAGGTGTTCGCCCGCTTCCCGTTCGTCGACGTGGCCTTTGGTCCCGGCCAGGTGCACAAGCTCGCGGAGTTCCTGGTCAGCGACTCGCTCACCGCCCAGGGCTACTTCGAGTTCGAGGGGTTCACGGGGCACCTGCCGGCCAAGCGAACCCGCGAACACCACGCGTGGGTGCAGATCAGCGTTGGCTGCAACTGCGTGTGCTCGTACTGCATCGTCCCCTCCACGCGCGGGCGCGAAGTCAGCCGACCGGCCGGCGAGCTGCTCGCCGAGGTGGAGGCCCTGTCCGCCGATGGCGTGCGCGAGGTCACCCTGCTGGGTCAGAACGTCAACTCTTACGGGCGCGATCTGTCGCGCGAGCACCGCACGACGTTCGCCGAGCTGCTCCGCGAGATCGACGGCGTCGACGGGATCGACCGGATCCGCTATACGAGCCCCCACCCCAAGGACATGCGCGAAGACGTGATCCGCGCCCACGCCGAGCTGCCGGCGCTGTGCGAGCACATCCACCTGCCCCTCCAGTCAGGCTCGAGCCGGGTGCTCAAGCGGATGCGACGGACTTATACCCGCGAGCGCTACCTCGATCGAGTGGCGATGATCCGCGAGCACGTGCCCGACTGCGCGCTGACCACGGACATCATCGTCGGTTTTCCCGGCGAGAGCGACGCCGACTTCGAGCAGACGGTCGAGCTCGTCGACGAGGTCGGCTACGACGGGGCCTTCACCTTCATCTACTCGCCTCGGCGAGGCACGGAGGCCGCCGGCCTGCCCGACCAGGTGCCCCACGACGTCAAGGTCGAGCGCATGCAGCGTCTGGTCGACGTGGTCCAGCGCCGCGCGCACGAACGGGCCGAGCGGTTCCTCGGGCGTACGCTCGAGGTGCTGGTGGAGGGGCCGTCGCGCACCGATCCATCGCGCCAGCGCGGCCGCTCGCGCCACAACAAGGTGGTCAATTTCACCGGTCTCGGCAGCCCCGGCGAGCTGGTCGAGGTTGAGATCCTCGAGGCCACCAGCCAGACGCTGAGCGGCCAGGAATCGATCCTCAGCCGCGCCACCCGCTGATCTCCGGCTAAACATCCGTCCACTTCGGCCGATTGAGTCAAGTGGACATCCGTCCAGGGGTCGATTGCGCGCAATGTTCGCGCCCCCAAGACCGCCGAAAGGCTGTCTGTGGGAGTAATCCGCGAATTCGTGGAGCGCTGATGGCCACCATTGCGGCGGTCACGAACATTCCTGCCTTCGGCCTGCTGGCCGAGGACGGGAGCCTGGAGCGCGCCACCGAGCCGTTCCGCCGCTGGTTCGCGGACAAGCAGGAGCTCTGCCGGCAGGCGCCTGAGCTGGAGCGCGTGCGGGGAGGCCAGGCCAATGCCGCGGTGCTGAAGATCGACGGGGTCGCGGTGGATATCGCGGCGATGGCGGACCGCGACGGCAATCGTCACATCCTGCTGACGCTGCCGACCAGCGCGCTGCCCTCGATCGGCGACGCGGGCGAGGCGCTGCTCGACGGCGCGCTCGATGAGAGCCCGGCCCTGGTGTGGCTGAAGGATCTGGACGGTCGCTACGTCCGGGTCAACGCCCGCTTCGCCGAGTTCCTGAGCACGACCGAGGAGCGCCTTCTGGGTCGTACCGACGCCGAGCTGCCTCCGGGGGAGACCGTGGACGGCCCTCGCGCCCAAGACCGCGACGAGGATGTCGAGGAGCCGATCCAGCTCGAATACTTCGTGGGCCCCTACCAGGGCCGGGAGGCACTGGTCGTCCTGCGCTTCCCGGTCGCCGACCGACAGGGCAGGACGACGCTCGTCTGCGGGGTGGCCGCTCCGTCCTCCGACGCGGGGGTGGCGCGCAGCGAGGCGGCGCGGTTGCTGCGCGTCGAGCGTTGGAGCCGACTGGATGCCGATAGCGTGCGGGCGGAGCTGCTGGCCGAGTGGGGACTTCTGCCCGACGCGAGGGGAAGGATCGCGACCGCGCCCGCTACCGAGCAGGCGCCGGCCTCGGCCGAGCAGGAGGCCGCCGTGGCCGAGGCGCGCGCCGAGCGCGCCACCGCGGTGGCCGAGCGTGACGCCGCGCTCGGCACGAACGAGCATCTGACCGCAGACCTCGCGGCGACACAGGCACGAGTGGCCGAGCTCGAGCGCGCGCTTCAATCGGCGAACGCGAACGCTGAGCGCGGTGACGCGGAGGCGAAGCTCGCTGAGCAGGCCGCGGAGCTCGACCGGGCCCTCACCCGCGAGCGTGAGCGCGCCGAGGAGCTCGAGCGCTCGCTCGCCCTTGTGCGGCAACGCCTTGGCGACGATGCCGAGGCGGCGCGGGCGGAGGTGCAGCGGGCACGGGCTGATGCCGAGGCGGCTCGGACCGAGGTCCAGCGGGCGCGTGACGACGCCGAAGCGGCACGGACCGATCTGGAGAAGGCCCGCGCCGATGCCGACGCGGTGCGGACAGCGGCCGCGACCGAACGCGACTCGGCCGCCAAGGCCAGCGCCGAGATCGAGCGCGCGCTGCGCCAGGCCCAGGACCAGCTCGTGGCGCTCGAGCGCCAGCAGGGTGCCGATGACGCGGGTGCCCAGCTACGGGCCTCCGAGAAGGCGCGGATCGCGGCCGAGAGCGCTCTGGCCGATGCGATCGCCGAGCGCGACGCGACGCTCAAGGAGCGCGCGGCGCTGGCCGGCGAGCTCGAACAGGAGCGCAAGCAGGTCGGCGCGCTGCGCGACGGTGCCGCCACAACCGATGAGCGGCTGCGTGAGCTCACCGCGGCGCTCGAGCGCGAGCGCGTCAAGTCGGCCGGACTCGAGCCGGTCCAGGCGCGGCTGCAGGAGCTCGAGAGCGAGCTGCGCACGGCGATGATGCGGGCCGACAAGGCGGGGGTCGAGCTTGAGGTTGTCGATGCCCGCGCGTCCAGGGCAGAGGCCGAGCTCATGGCGGCCGTGGCTCGGGTCGAGAAGGCCGAAGGCGAGCTACGGGTGGCGGTCGGCCGTGCCGACAAGGCCGAGGCGGCGACCGAGCAGTGGCAGGCGCGCGCCAACCAACTCGAGCCCGAGCTCGAGCGTGGTCGTGTCCGCGTGCAGGCGCTCGAGGACAAGCTCGAGGCGGCTCGGGCTCGGGTGGCCGAGCTGGACGGTGAGCGCAGGCAGGACAAGGTTCGGATCGAGGCGCTCGAGGAGAAGCTCGCAGAGGGCCGCTCCCGGGTCGCGGAGCTCGACGGCGAGCGGGCCCAGGGCCAGGCGCGACTCGCGCAGCTGGAGGGCGAGCGGACGCAGGGCCAGGCGCGCATCGCGCAGCTGGAAGCCGACCTGGAGGCCGCCCGCGCCACGGCGGCTGAGGGTGAGAGCGCGATCGCCGAGCTCGAGTCGCGCCTGGAGGCAGCCGAGTCGGCGGCCGCGGCGGTCGTGGCTGACGAGCCCGACCCCGCGGAGGAGTCCGACGTGCCCGAGCCGGTCGGCGAGGTGGGCGCCGCTGATCCGGACGAGATCCGCGGGGCCGTTGCCGCTCCCGCCGCCGCCGAGCTGGCCAGGCTGGAGGCGTCGATCGAGGAGTCCGCTGGCCAGGGCGCCGGCGGCGTCAGCTGGCACCCGACCGCCAAGCGGACGCTGGCCGCCTCGCTGGCCCGCGAGTCGGTCTGGCGGAACGTGCTAAAGGAAACCGTTCAGGTCCTCGGCACCGAGGGCGGGTGGGACACCGTGACCGCGTGGCTGCCCGACGAGTCGAACGGTCTCGGCTGCGCCGCCACCTGGACCGCGCACCGCGGTCTGGACCGGTTCGAAGCCCTGACCTGGGAGGTCCCGGTCAAACGCGAGGGCTCGCTGCTCGACCAGGCCCTCCAGGCTCCGCATCTGACCTGGCTCACCGACATCGATGCGGTCGACGACGCCCGCCTCCAGGCGGCCGCTGCGCATGGGATGAGCTCCGCGCTGCTGCTGCCGGTCCGCAGCGGAACCAGCACGATCGGTCTGCTCGAGCTGCTCACCCACGACAGCGTCGAGCCCGACGCGCAGATCGCGCTCTCGCTCGAGGCCTCGGCCCTGCAGCTGGGCCGGTTCGGCCACCTCCTGAGCCTCGGCAAGTCCGCCTGAGGCCCGTCGCGCCGGCCGGTTGACCGCCGTCTGGCCGGTCCGTCCGACCCGTATGCGAACATGCGTTCGTATGCGGTGGAGCAACCTGGAAATCGACGCCGAGGAGCGGGCCAGGCTGCCGGGATATCGCGAGGAGGCAGTGGTGCGTCATTTCGACGCACCCGAGGCGATCGAGACGAGGTTCTACGAAGTCAGGGCCAAGTCGATCCTCAATCGGGTCCCGGAGGCCTCGCAGGTGCCGTTCCGCTGGACGATCAACCCGTATAGAGGCTGCAGTCACGCATGCCAATTTTGCTTCGCCCGGCCAACCCACAAATATCTGGACTTCGACGCCGGCCGCGACTTCGAGCGCGAGATCGTGGTCAAGGTCAACGCGCCCGAGCTGCTGCGCGCGGAGCTGGCGCGGCCGTCGTGGAAGGGCGAGCATGTGGCGCTGGGCACGAATACCGATCCGTATCAGTGGGTCGAGGGGCGCTACAAGCTGATGCCGGGGATCTGGGAGGCGATGCGCGATGCCAGTAATCCCTGCTCGGTGCTCACGAAATCTCCGCTTCTCTTGCGGGACCTCGGCCTCATGAAGGAGATCGCCGAGCGGACCGAGTTCAGCGCGGCGTTGTCGGTCCCGACGCTCGATGAGCGGGCGTGGCGGGCCACCGAGCCGCGCTCGCCCAACCCGCGGGCGCGGCTCGACGCGGTGGCCGAGCTGACCCGCGCGGGAATCCGGACTGGCGTCCTGGTGGCGCCGTTGATGCCGGGGATCAACGATGCGCCGGAGCAGATCGCGCCGATCCTGGAGATGGCCTCGGAGGCGGGCGCCGCTTATGTGACGGGAATCGCACTACACCTGCGCGGCGACGTGAAGAACCTGTTCTTCGAATGGCTGCACGAGCACCGGCCCGACCTCGTAGCGCTCTACCAGCGCCTGTACCGGCGCGGCGCATATCTGCATCCGGATGAGCGCAGGCGGATGGGTCAGCTCGTGAAGGGTCCCGAGCTGCCGCCGGGCGAGCGAATGCGCGGTCGGCTCGAGCCTGCGCGCGGGAAACAGGATTCCATCGGGCGATCAGGCGAGAATCAACTCAGTTGGCGCCCCGAGCAGGGCCGCCTATTCTGAGCTGTGAAACCTCCGACCAAAGGCGCTGGTAGTTAGAGCGTGGCTGACGAAGAAGACAAGCCCAGGCAGATGCGAGACTGGCTCAGGCCGTCCCGACCGGATTTCCGGCTCGACCAGATGTTCGAGACCCACAGCGACGCGTGGGAGCGGGTTGGCCTAGCCGTCGACATCAACCGGCGGACGCTGCGCAACGCGCAGCGGCGAGCAGCCGTGCTGCTGCCCCTGCTGGTGGCGGTCATCGTCATCTACAGCAACTACCAGAGCTGGTTTCCGATCAGCCCGCACTACTGGGACCACAGCAGCCTGGTCACGCCGATCCGGATCGCCACGGTGTTGGCGCTGCTCGGGCTGGGGTGGGCGGTGGCGCGCGACTTCGGTCGAGCTGTGGGGCCCACGCTGTTCAAGCGGATGGATCCGTCGACGGCCGGCACGGTCGGCTTCGTCATCCGCCTGGTCACGGTGGGGATCACGCTTGCCGTGGCGCTCAGCGTCGCCGGACTGAGCGCGAGCTCCTTGATCGCCGGCAGCGCGTTCACGGCTGTCATCCTCGGTCTCGCCGCACAGCAGACGCTCGGCAACCTGTTCGCCGGGATGGTGCTCCTGAGTGCCCGTCCGTTCCGAGTTGGAGAGCGCGTCCGGTTCCAGGCCGGCGCGGTGGGGGGGCAAGTCGAGGGAGTGGTCAGCTCGCTCGGTCTGCTCTACACGACCCTGGCCCGGGGCGAGGACCGGATCATGGTGCCCAACAACGTGGTTCTCTCCGCGGCCGTGCTGCCGATCCGCGAGCCGGAGTCGGTCGACGTACGGGTTCGGCTCGGTACCGGGATCAGCATCAGCCAGGTGCAGGCCCTACTCGACGACCGAATCAGGATTCCCACGCGCCGATCACCCGTCGTCCTGCTCGAAGAGGTTGACGGCAACGATGTGGTGGTGCGCGTGCAGGCCACGCCGGACCGTGCCGACGACGGCGCCAAGCTGGCCGACGAGGTGATCGACGCGCTGGCCACCGTGACCGGCGAGCACGCCACGCTCGTCGGACGACGACGATGACCGGCCGCGCGAGGAAGCCGGCGCGGCCGCACGACGGCACTGGACGCCGGGTGGTCCGGAAGACGTGACCTGAGAACCCCGCGGGCCGGCTAATCCCCGGCTGGAGCGCCGGCGCGCACCAGACCCTGGGCGGCGGCGACGATCGCCTCGGCGTCGATGCCGCTCTCGTGCAGCAGCTCGGCGGGCTTGCCGGATCCCGGCATGTCGGTCACCGCCAGCTTGTGCACGCGTACGCCCTCGACCTCGGCCAGCGCCGCCAGCACGGCGTCGCCCAGGCCGCCCTCGGGCCAGTGATCCTCCACGGTGACGATCGCCCCGGTGTCCGCGGCGGCCTGGCGCAGGGTCTCCTCGTCCACGGGCTTGACCGAATAGAGGTCGATCACCCGCGCGGCGACGCCCTGCTCGGCCAGCTCATCGGCCGCCTTGAGCGCCTCGTGCAGCGTGACGCCGGCGCCGACCAGCGTGATCTGGTCCTCATCGCCGGAGCGCAGCACCCGCGAGCCGCCGATCTCGAAGCTCGTCGTCCGGGTCGTAGATCGTGGGCGTGGCGCCGCGATGTGTGCGCATGTAGGCGATGCCCGGATGGTCGGCCATCAGCCGCACGAGCGCCGCGGCCTGGTTGGGGTCGGACGGGTAGAGCACGATGCTCGTGTGGACGGCGCGGAACGCCGCGAGGTCCTCGAGCGCCATCTGCGACGGCCCGTCCTCGCCGATCGAGGAGCCGGCGTGCGAGCCGGCCAGGCATATGTGCGCGCGGCTGATCGCGGCCATCCGCACGAAGTCATAAGCGCGGGTGAGGAACGCCGCGAACGTCGAGGCGAACGGGCGATAGCCCCGCACCTGCAGGCCGACCGCCGCGGCGATCATCTGCTGCTCGGCGATGAACATCTCGAAGTAGCGGTCGGGATGCGCCTTGGCGAAGATCTCGGAGTAGGTGGAGTTCGAGACCTCGCCGTCGAGCGCCACCACGTCGCCGCGCTCGGCGCCGAGAGCGGCCAGCGCCTCGCCGTAGGCCCGGCGGGTGGCGACTTCGTCGTCCGGGTCCCCAGCGCGGCCACTCCACGTCATGCCCGGGATCGATCTGCCGCGGCGAGGCGTCGCCCTCGGGCTTGTGGACCTCGACCGTGAGGTGGCGCTCTCCGCCCAGCTCCTCGATCGCCTTCTCCGGCTCGGACAGCGGCTTGCCGTGCTTGCCCGGCTGGTCCTCGACCTCGCTGGCGCCCTTGCCCTTCTTGGTCCGGGCCACGATCACGGTCGGGCGGCCCTGGGTGTGGGCCGCTTCGGCGTAGGCGCCGTCGATCGCCTCGACGTCGTGGCCGTCGATCTCGATCGCGTGCCAGCCGAAGGCGCGAGCGCGCTCGGCGTAGGAGTCGAGATCCCAGCCGTGCATGGTCTCGCGGGTCTGGCCCAGCCGGTTGACGTCGATGATCGCGGTCAGGTTGTCGAGCCGCTCGTGCGCGGCGTGCTCGAACGCCTCCCAGATCGATCCCTCGGCCATCTCGCTGTCGCCGCACAGGATCCACACGCGGTAGGGCATCTGCTCCAGGCGTCGACCGGCCAGGGCCACGCCGACTCCGATGGGCAGGCCCTGCCCGAGCGACCCGGTGGCCACGTCGACCCAGGGCAGCACCGGGGTGGGGTGGCCCTCCAGTCGGCTGCCCAGCTGGCGGAAGGTCAGCAGCTCCTCGTCGGTGATCGCCCCGGCGGCCTTCAGCACGCTGTAGTACAGCGGCGAGGCGTGGCCCTTGGAGAAGATCAGGTGATCGTTGCGGGGGTCGTCCGGCCGTCCGAAGTCGTAACGCAGGTGCTTGGCCAAGAGCACGGCCAGGAGATCGGCGGCGGACATCGATGAGGTGGGGTGGCCCGAGCCGGCCGCGTCGCTCGAACGGATCGAGTCGACGCGAAGTTGCTGTCCGAGCTCGCGCCAGAAGGTGGCGTCGTCCATAACTCGACCTTACCCACCGACGCCGCGACGGAACCGGGGCTCGTCAGATGGCCCGGCTACTGCTTCTCGCGCTGGCCGGCCACGATCCGGGCCGCGATCTTCTCGCTGCCCAGGCGGCGGCTGACCGCGGCGGCGAGGGCCGGCGCCACCGATGCGACCGCCGTGCCCAGGCGCAGCCCGACCGGGGCCACATCGATCTCGGCGCGGTTGCGCTCGATCGCCGAGCGGACCGCGTCAGCCACGTCCTGCGGGGAGCGGGTGCCGATCCCCCGGGGCAGCTTGGCGCCGGAGTCGGCGAACAGGCCGGCGTCGCGGATGAAGCCGGGCAGCACCACCGAGACTCCGACCCCGTATGGCCGCAGGTCCTCGCGCAGGCCGAGGGCGAACCCCCGCAGGCCGAACTTGGTGGCCGAGTAGACCGACGCGGCCGGCGTGGCCGCCTTGCCCTGAAGCGAGGACATGAACACGATGTGGCCGCGCCCGCGCGCCACCATTCCGGGCGCCAGCGCGCGCGCGAGCGCGATGGGAGCCCTCAGGTTGACCTCGAGCATGCGGTCGACCTCCTCCTGGGAGAGCTCGACCAGCCGCCCCGACGCGGACACGCCGGCGTTGGCGATCAGCACGTCGACGGTCCCGGCCTCCTGGACCAGCCGCTCCACGTCGTCGCGAACCGAGAGATCGCACACGATCACCCGCGCCCCCAGCTCGGCCGCGAGCGGCTCGAGCACCTCGGAGCGGCGGGCGGTCAGGATCAGCTCCGAGGCCAGGGGCGCGAGCGTCCGGGCGATCGCGTGCCCGAGCCCGCCGCTCGCACCGGTCAGCAGCACCCTTCCGGAGAGCGCCGTCACGATCCCTTGGGGAACACCGCGAGCGTGGCCGTGAAGCCGTGCAGGAAGCTTCGACCGCCGACCGGTCCGATCTCGCCGGCCGCGAAGAAGCCGGCCGCCGGCGCTCCGCCCAGCTCGTGCTCGATCGCCTCGACGTCGTGGTCGGGAATCCCGAACATGCCGCTGCCGCGGCCGTTGCAGGTGAAAACCAGCGCGCCGGCGGGCTGCTCGCCGGCGAGCGCCTGGACGCGGAGCTTGAGCGCCTGGTGCAGGTCCTCGTCGGCCGAGCGCGCGTCGCGGGCGTGCAGCCGCACGACCTGGCCGGCCTCGCACCGGGGCGCCGACGACGAGCGCGCCGGACTCCGAGTCCGCGCCCAGCACGCCCCGGACCAGGAAGTCGCCCTGCTCGTACTCGGGCTTGCCGCCGTCGATCACCACGCCGATCAGCAGTCCGCCCGCGACGAGCCCGCGCTCGCGCGGGGAGAGCTCGGCGATGATCACCTGGAGCATCTCCAGCGCGGGCCGACCGGCCAGCTCGTGGATCACGTTTCCCTCGGCCGCGGTGATCGTGACCTCGCGTCCGATCGGAGCCGCTCCCTGCGAGACGCAGGGCAGCATCTCGACCCCGCGCAGGCTGACTCCGACCGCGCCGCTGTCGCAGACGTCCTCGCCGCAGAACAGGGCGGCGTCGCCGGCGGCGGTCCGGGCGCTGGCGATCCCGCCGAGCACGGGGACCGTGGGCGCGTCCTGGGCCAGCGCGTCGAGCACGACGTCGGTCGGGAACGAGTAGGGATCCGACAGCAGCAGCACGCCGCTCGATCCGTCGAGCTCGGGCAACCCGGTGACCACGTACTCCGGCTCGTCGCCGATCACGGCGGCGTGGAACGGAGTCGCCGCACCGTCCTCGAAGGAGGCCGCCCACACGGTCAGCGCCGTGCCCTGTTCGAGCTCGCGGCCCCCGCCGAGCACGCCGCCGGCGCCGCAGCCGATCAGCGCGCGCGGGGCCAGTGCGGCGTGCACGCCTTCCAGCGTCGCCTCCGGCGCGACCAGGTGCGAGCCGCTGGCGAACAGCAGCGCCAGGTCGGCCGGAGCGCCGCCGAGAGCTTCCGCCGCCGACCGCGCCGCTGCGGTCGCCGCCTGCAGCGGGTCGG
The DNA here is from genome assembly GCA_963764545.1 of uncultured Solirubrobacterales bacterium. Lineage (GTDB taxonomy): Bacteria > Actinomycetota > Thermoleophilia > Solirubrobacterales > Solirubrobacteraceae > Palsa-465. The sequence continues at coordinate 190,516 of CAVXSX010000005.1, forward strand.
GCTCGGTGGAGATGCCCGTCCCGATCCGGGTGCTCACGCGGTCGCTCCGGAGTGCATCGCTGCACGATACTGCGGGCCCGATCCCTCGCGAGCGTTCCGTCTCAGCGATACTGCGGGCCGTGCCGCGCACGGAGGTGATCGCCCTGTTCGGTCCGACCGGAGTGGGCAAGACCGACGTGGCCATCGAACTGGCTCGGCGGCTGCGGGCGGCCGGCGAGCGCCCGGTGGCCGTCTCGGCCGACGCGCTCCAGGTCTACCGGGGGCTGCGAGACGCTGACCGGCGCGGCGAGCGCCGAGGAGCGGGCGCAGCTCGAGCATCGGCTGATCTCGTTCCTGCCCGTCGACGCCAGCTTCAGCGCCGGGCAGTACGCCGAGCTCGCCCACGCCGAGATCGACGGTTTGCTCGACGCCGGTGCGAGGCCGATCGTGGTCGGAGGTACCGGGCTTTACCTGCGGGCCGCGCTGGCCGAGCTCAGCCTGCGCCCGCCGCCGGCCGAGGGGGTCCGCGAGCGGTGGCTGCGCGAGCTCGAGCGGCGGGGATCAGCCGCGCTGCACGCGGTGCTGCGCGAGCGCGCACCCTGGGCCGCGGAGGAGATCGAGCCGGGGGACCGCCAGCGGATCGTCAGGGCGCTCGAGCTGCTCGACGCCGGCGAGCTCGAGCGCCGGGCCGAGGATTCCGAGCTCTGGACGGCCAACACCCGGCGACCCACGCTGCTCGTCGGGCTCGTGCTCGACCGCCAGCAGCTCTACGAGCGGATCGATGCTCGTGTCGACGCGATGCTCGCCGCCGGTGCGCAGGAGGAGGTGCGGCGCGCGAACGCTGCCGGTGCCTCGGGCACCGCGCGCAAGGCGCTGGGCTTCGACGAGCTTCTGGCCGGCGACGTCGAGTCGATGAAGCGCCGCACCCGCAACTACGCCCGCCGCCAGCTCACCTGGATGCGCAAGCTGGCCGCCGTCCACACGATCGACGCCAGCGGCCGCTCACCGGACGCGGTGGCCGCCGAGGTACTCGGGCTGTGGCTGAGGACCAGAGCGGCTGACCGTGTCACGCCAGGGCGCCTCGCGCAAAGTCTTTGTCGAAGATGTCCGACAGACGAAACAGCGAACCGACGGCGAGCTGCTGGCCGCGGTGGTGGCAGGCGACGGGAAGGCCTTCTCGGCCTTCTACCGCCGTCACCTGCCGACCGTCGTGGCGTTCCTGCTGCGCGAGACCGGCGACCGGGAGGCCACTGCCGACCTGGCCGCCGAGGTGTTCGCGGCGAGCTTCCTGTTCGCCCGCCGCTTCCGGGCGCGGGGCGCCGGCTCGGCCCGTCCCTGGGTGCTGGGGATCGCGCGCAACAAGCTGCTCGAGAGCCGGCGACGGGGCGGGTCGAGGACAAGGCGCGCCGGCGGCTGGCCTTCGAGCCCGAGCCGCTCGACGACGATGACCTCGCCCGCGTCGACGAGCTGGCTGCGGCGGCCGATCAGCCGTCCTCGAGCTGGTCGAGCAGCTCCCGGAACGCCAGCGCGACGCGGTCCGCTCGCGTGTGCTCGAGGAGCGGGAATACGGCGAGATCGCCCGCGAGCTGCAACTGCTCGGAGCTGGTGGCCCGCCAGCGCGTGAGCCGCGGCCTGGCTCGGCTGCGAGATCAACTGAGGGAGGGTGAGCGATGAGCGACTACTTCGACCGGGTCGAGCGCCAGATCGTGCGCCAGGTGGAGACCGGGCTTCCGCGCACGCGGCGCGCGTGGCTCACGTCGGGCAACTTGGCGATGGCGGCGGCCGTGCTCGTCGTGATCGTGGTCGCCGGCGTGTTCCTGGCCGCTCGCGGCAGCGGCGGCTCGGCGCCCTCGCCCGCGCCGGCCTCACACCCGGCGCTCAGCGTCGCGTTCACGGCGTCCCCGGCCGACCCGACGGGCGATTGACGAGTCAGTCAGGCTGCTGCGCGAGCGGCTGCGCGCGGTGCTGCCGGGAGCTCGGGTAGCGGCGACCGGCAGACGGGTTGACCGTCACGTTGTCGCGCACCACGCCTGGCGCCCGCGCGCAGATCCTCGCGCTTGCCGCACCGGGCCACCTGGAGTTCTACGACTGGGAGGCAAGCGTGATCGCGCCGAACGGCAAGACCGGTGGCCAGTCAGCTGGGAGCCCAGGATCCGGACCGCGCTCACGATCAGCCAGGGCTCCGGAACGGCAGGCTCCGGGCGATCCGGGAGCGGGCTGCTTGTCGCTCGAGGCGGCGCTCAGCGCTGGCCGCCAAGCAACCCCCGTCCGAGCCGGGCCATCGTGGTGCAGGCCATCGGACCGAGCGGGGGGGTCCAGGAGCCGGCGGATGGGTACTACGTGCTCCGCAACGCTCCGGCGCTGTCGGGCAGCGACTTCACCCATCCCCGGGAGAGCACCGACCCGAACACCCGGATCCCCGACGTCACCCTCGGGCTCACTCAGGCCGGCGGGCGCGCCTTCCACGCCCTGACCGCGAAGATCGCCGAACGCGGCGACCGCGTCAGCGGCCTTGGCCAGACGCTCAACCAGCACTTCGCGGTCGCGATCGACAACCGCCTGATCACGGTCCCCTACGTCGACTACAAGGTCTATCCGGACGGGATCGACGCGACCGACGGGGTGGATATCAGCGGCAACCTCACGGTCCAGTCCGCGAAGGACATCGCGGCCCTGCTCCGCTACGGCCCGCTGCCGGTGCAGCCTCACGGCAGCGGGGTGAACGGGTACAGCACGACCGCCGCGGCGAGCACGCTGGCCATCCACAGCAGCACGAGCTTGCGCCGGGGCCCGATCCGGGCCACGAGGTCGGCCACCACCAGGTAGATCCCCGGCATCACGATCACCATGTAGTACAGGTAGCTGGTCCGGCTTCTGGATCAGGCTCATCGCCACGTACGGCAGATACGTACCGAGGAACCAGGCCAGCCCGACGATCCCCACCTCGTTGTCGATTCGCAGGCGGCGGCGCACCACCGGCCGCGCCGCAAACAGCAGCCCGGGCAGCGCGAGCAGCAGGATCGGGCGGGCTGATCAGACCGAGGAAGTGGACGGCGGGCTCGATGTTGTTGAGCGCTGCGGTCGGATGGAGCCGGGTTGATCTGCAGGTAGGTGATCGGCTTGATGTCGACCAGCCAGTCCCAGGGATAGGACGCGATCCCCTGCGGCCCGTGCGGGCTGGTCTGCCCGGCCGCGTAGGTGAGGATGTGCTCGATGTGCCCGATCGCGCCGCCGGGCACGCGCTTGCCGGTCTGCGGGCTGTAGGGCGGGGCGATCCAGCCCATCACGGTGAGCAGCACGAAGAAAGCGACCGCCGAGGCCACGGCGCAGGCGACCAGCCGACCGACTCGTCGGGCCACGTCATCTCGCGTGCGGCACCAGCGCAGCAGCTCGAGAATGGCCAGCGCGAGCAGCACGTACGGTGCCACCTCCTTGGCGCTCGCCCCGAGCGCGATCACGCCCCCCGCGAGGAGCGGCCGGTTGCGCAGGTAGAGCACCGCCCCCCAGACCATCCCGGCGGTCGCGTAGATGTCGAGCGTGCCGATCCGCGAGTGGACCAGCAGCAGGTTGTCGCAGGCCATCAGGGTGGCCGCCCCCAGGCCGAGCCATGGACTGCCTCCGGCCGATCTGACCAGCACGAACATGCCGAGGATGGTCAGGACGCCCAGCAGCACGCTGGGCAGCCGCCAGGCCAGCGGACCGTCGCCGAACAGCTCGATTCCGCCCGCGATCAGGAGCTTGGCGAGCTGCGGGTGCTCGGAGTTGCCGTCATCGCCGAGCGGGGTGCTGTCGTACGGAGCCCCGGCGGGCGGGTGGATGCCCGCGATCACGCGGGCGGCGTTGACGTAGTAGTCCTCGTCGAAGACCAGGATGTGGTCGGTGCCGTAGCGGCACGGCGACGGCACGGTTCGCCGATCCAGGCCAGCCGGACGAGCAGCGAGACCGCCAGCAGTCGCGGCGAGCAGCCACAGCACGACGGGCCGCCCGCGCAGCATTCGTTCGGGCCGGCGCGTGACCACCACAGCGCGCGACGGTACACATACACTGGCGCCCCGTGGAGTTCGAGAAGTGGCATGCGCTCGGCAACGACTACCTGATCATTGAGGCGGCACACCTCCCGTTCGAGCTGACCCCCGGCCGGATCCGGGCCATCTGCGCCGCGAACACCGGCGTCTGCGCTGACGGGATCGTGCTCCTCTCGGCGCCGGCGGATGAGAGCCGGGTGGCCCGGCTGCGCATCTTCAACCCCGACGGCTCGGAGGCCGAGGTGTCGGGCAACGGAGCGCGCGAGGCGATCCTGTATCTGCGCCGGCACGGATGGACAGACGCCGACACGTTCGCGGTCGAGACCGCGTCTGGCGAGCTCCGCCCCCGGATCCTCTCCGATACCGAGTGCGCCGTGGACATGGGCCGGGCACGCCTGCAGAGCGACGACTTTCCCTCAGGCCCACCGGACGGCCGCGGTGAGCTCGTCGCCGCGGGCCGGACCTGGCGCTTTCAGCACGTTCAGGTCGGCAACCCGCAGTGCGCGATCCGGGTGGAGGATGAGGCTGAGCTGGGCGGTCTCGATCTCCAGGCGATCGGTCCGGAGATCGAGCACCACGAGCTGTTTCCCCACCGGACGAACACGTCGTGGTTCACCGTGCTTAATGATTCGGACCCCGCCCACCCGCGGATCCGCGCCCGGATCTTCGAGCGCGGCGCGGGGGAGACCACCGCGAGCGGGACCGGCGCCACCGGCGCGGCCGTCGCGTCGGTGATCGACGGCGGGCGCTCGCCGGTGACCGTCGTGCTCGACGGCGGCGAGCTCGAGGTCGAGGTGGGAGAGGACCTGCAGATCAAGCTCTCGGGCTGGGCGGTGCCGGTGTACCGCGGCACCCTGGCCGAGGCGTTTCTCGAGGAGTTGCATGCGACGCAGTAGCCGCCTGGACCTGATTCCCCCGTACATGTTCGCCGAGCTCGAACGCAAGGTCCGCGCCAAACGCGCCGCCGGCGTCGACGTGATCAGCCTGGGGATCGGAGACCCGGACACCCCGACCTATCCACCGATCGTCGAGGCCATGCAGCGCGCCGTGGCCGATCCGAGCACCCACCGGTATCCGAGCAACCGGGGGCGCCAGGAGTTCCGCGAGGCGGCGGCCGCCTTCTACGCGCGGCGCTTCGGGGTCGAGCTCGATCCGGAGACCGAGGTCATGCCCGCGATCGGCGCCAAGGAGTGCATCTTCAACCTGAACCTGGCCTTCCTCGACGCCGGCGACGTGACCCTGGCCTCCGACCCGGGCTATCCGGTGTACACCGGCGGTCCGCTGCTGGCCGGCGGCCGGCCCGTGCTGATGCCGCTGCTGGCCGAGCGGAATTTCGCCCCCGACCTGAGCGCTATCGGCGGAGAGGACCTCGAGCGCGCCCGGCTGCTGTTCGTCAATTATCCGAACAATCCGACCGGCGCGATCGTCCCGCCGGGGTTCTTCGAGGAGGCTCGTCACCTTCGGCCGCGAGCACGACATTCTCATCGTGCACGACAACGCCTACAGCGAGACGACCTACGACGGCTACGTTGCCCCGTCGTTCCTGCAGACGCCGGGGGCCAAGGAAGTCGGCGTCGAGGTGTTCTCGCTGTCGAAGGGCTACAACATGACCGGCTGGCGCTGCGCGGCGATCGTGGGCAACGCCGAGGCGATCGAGAGCTACTGGCACCTGAAGTCGAACATCGACTCGGGCAACTTCGAGGCGGTCCAGCTGGCCGGCGCCGCCGCCCTCGGCCCCGAGATAGAGGCCGAGAAGCGGGCGATGAACGAGGTCTACCAGCGCCGGCGCGACCTGGTGTGCGACGCGCTCGCCCAGGCCGGGGTGGAGGTCAGCCCGCCCAAGGGGACGATCTACATCTGGGCCCCGATCCCGGCCGGCTTCGACTCCTCGGCGGCGTACTGCGAGCACGTGCTCGAGCAGGCCGCGGTGATCGTCTCCCCGGGCGGGGCCTACGGCGCCAGTGGCGAGGGGTACTTCCGGATCTCGCTGACCACGCCCGATGACCGGTTGCTCGAGGCGGTCGAGCGGATCCGGCGCCTCTGACTATCCGACGATCCGGAACGACTTGATGTTGCTGGCCAGCACGCCGAAGACGACACCGCCCTTCGGGTAGTAATAGGCCTGCCAGTAGTAGCGGCCAGGCGTGTCCTGCCAGTTACCGGTGAAGTGGAACCTATCGACCGAGTAGTACAGGTGCGCTGAGTTCGGGACCCGCTTCATCGTGGCGATCCAGCAGCGGAACCCGCAGCGCTTGGGCGTGTCGAGGACCCCCTTCTTCACGAGCCGCTTGTCCGAGACGGTCAGGAAGACGTGGCCGTCGATCACGTTGCCGGGATCCGGTACGTAGACGACCAATTTCACGCGACCCTCGTGGACAGCCTTGTTCGCCCCCGGCGAGCGCAGCTGCGGAGAGAGACCTCCGGCAGCGAGGGCCACCCCGGAGAATGCGATCGCACAGGCCATGCCCACGGCAAGTGCGATCGCGAGACGACGACGGGTTCTAAGCATGTTCTGAGTCCTCCTCGGTTGCGGTTACCAACAGCGCCTTAACACCATTCCTATCGAGATCGATGCCCTGGCCCGGTAGAAGGTGAGGGGCTAGGACCGCAGCTACCATCAGCTTTTGTGGAGCGAGAGCGTCAAACCGGCAGTGCGGCGGCCCTGAACGGGCAGCGGCCGCGTGGCCGCGCGCGCCAGCGGGCGTACCTGGTCGCGGTCGTCCCGGACGGTGACGAGGAGCAGCTGGCCGAGCTGCGCGAGCTGCTGCGCACGGCCGGGGTGGCCGATGTGGGCGAGCTGATCCAGCGCCGCGATCATCCGCACCCCAACACGTACCTGGGCTCGGGCAAGCTCGACGAGCTGAAGGCGGAGCTGGCCCGCTCAGACGCCAACCTGGTGGCCTGCGACGACGAGCTCTCGCCGCGTCAGGAGCGCAACCTCGAGTCGGCGCTCGGCCTGCCGGTGATCGACCGCACGGCGATCATCCTCGACATCTTCGCTTCCCACGCCCACACCGCGGAGGGCAAGCTGCAGGTCGAGCTGGCCCAGCTCGAGTACAACCTGGCTCGGATGCGCGGCCTGTGGTCGCACCTCGAACGCCTCGGCGCCGGTCGTATCGACGGCGGCATCGGTACCCGTGGACCGGGTGAGACGCAGATCGAGACCGACCGCCGGCTGGCCCGCGACCGGATCTCCGCGCTCAAGCGCAAGCTCGGACACGTTCGCTCGAGCCGGTCGGTCATGCGCGCCGAGCGCGAGCGGACCCACCTGCCCTCGGTGGCGCTGGCCGGCTACACCAACGCCGGCAAGTCGACGCTGTTGAATGCGCTGACCGGCTCGACCGTCGGCGTGCGAGACCGTCTCTTCCACACTTTGGACCCGACCACACGGCTGCTGCGCACCGGCGGCCGCGACTATCTGCTGACCGACACCGTCGGGTTCATCCGAAAGCTTCCCCACCAGCTCGTCGAGGCGTTCGGCGCCACGCTCGAGGAGACTCGGCTGGCCGACCTGATCCTGCACGTCGTGGATGCCTCCGTTGCCGAGGACGAGCTGCTGGCCATGACCGCCGCGGTGGAGGACGTGCTGGTCGAGATCGCGGCCGATGCGGTGCCCGAGATCCTCGTGCTGGCCAAGGCCGACCGGATCGACGATGAGCGCCGAGCCGAGCTCCATGCGCCGGCACCCCCGGCGCCGTGCTGGTCTCGGCGGTCACCGGCGAGGGGGTCGACGCGCTCGTTCAGCGGATCGAGGAGGAGTTCGCGCGCACGCTGCAGGACGTCGAGCTGCTGATCCCCTACGAGTCGGGCGCGCGTCTGGCCGAGCTGCATCAGGTGGCGGGGGATCTCGAGCGCGAGGACACGCCGGAGGGCGTGCGGGTGCTGGCTCGGTTGCCGGCACCGATGGCGGCGCGCTATCAGGAGTTCGCGCTCAGCCGACCGTACGCATGACGCTGCTGGTGAGGCGGCTCGACGACCGCGCGCGGCTGCCCACGCGGGCCTACCCCGGCGACGCGGGTCTCGACCTGTACGCGCTCGAGGACGCCGTGCTCGAGCCGGGCGAGCGCGCCTCGGTGCGCACCGGCATCGCGGTCGAGATCGCCGAGGGGGAGGCGGGCCTCGTGCTGCCGCGCTCGGGGCTGGCCGCGCGACACGGCATCGCGCTGGTGAACGCGCCGGGTCTGATCGACGCCGGCTACCGCGGCGAGATCCGTGTGCTGCTGCTGAACACCGACCGCGAGGTGGCGTTCACGATCGCCGGCGGCGACCGGATCGCCCAGCTCGTGCTGGTCAAGGTCCAGACGCCGGAAGTCGTCGAGGTCGAGGATCTGGCGGTGTCGGAGCGCGGGGCCGGTGGGTTCGGCTCAAGCGGTTAGCCCGGCCGGCCGCGATTACCCGCCGCTCGGTGCCGGCGTCGGCAGCAGCCCGACCGACTGCAGGAACTGCTGGGCCACCGTGGCTGGATCCTGACCGTAGAGGACAACCTGCGCGTTCAGCTCGCGCATGGCGTCGAGGGTGAGCAGCGCGCTCACCCGGTTGATCGTGGCCACGAACACCGGCCCCTCGGCGTCGATCGCCCGGGTCGAGGCGACCGGGACGACGTTGCCCCACCCGAACACGTCCTCCGGGTCGTGCAGCAACGGATAGCTCCCGCTCAGGAGCTGGGGGTCGGTCGTATTGATGATCGCGGCCTGCACGGTGCCCTGGTCGAGCGCCTGGTACTGGGCGCCGCTCTCCAGCGGCTTGAACGCCGACGGCACCACGCCGTAGGTGTCCTCGAGCAGCGGCAGGCCGGTCGAGCTCTGCTGGAACTGGGGCGGACCGCCGAGGGTGAGCTGCGACGAGACCTTGATCAGGTCGGAGATCGACTGCACCTGGTTCTCGACCGCGTAGTCGAACGACACGGCGATCGCGTCGGTGTCGCTGAACGGGGTCGCGTCGAGCAGCGTCAGGCCGTGCTTCAGGGCATAGCGCTGCCCAGCCACGTAGGCGTCTGAGAGGCTGTGGAAGGGGCCTTGGATGCTCGCAACGTCGGTGTCCCAGGTGTCCAGGTACTCCGGGTACATGGCCAGCTGACCCGTGGCCAGCGCCTGTTGGATCACCTGGGTCGGGCCGATGCTCTGGTTGAGCGTGACCTGGAATCCCTCGGCCTTGAGCGCCTGGTAGTAGAGCTGACCGAGGATGAACTGCTCGGGCAGGTTCTCATCGCCGATGGTGACCGGTGGCTTGCCGACGCCCGGGAGGGTGACTGTCGCGGTGGTCGTGGTCGTCGCGGTCGTCGTGACCGTGGTCGTCGACACCGCGGGGGTGCTCGGCGCCTCCGCGGTGCCCCCGCGCGACCCGGCACCGCAGCCCGCGAGGCCCAGACCGGCCAGACCGCAGGCCAGCGTCAGCCGAAGCCACACCGTCGATGAGCTTGCCCCGCACGCCATCGGACTCAGCGTCTCACACTCCGGCGGCGCGGCGCGCCTCGGCATGGGCCGCGGTCTCGAGCCGGTCATCGAGTGAGGCGAGCGACCCGGGCGTCTCGCCGAGCGCGGTGGCGATCAGCCAGTCGGCGAACCACACGTTCTTGGGCAGCAGCGGGCCGTGGAGGTAGGTTCCGATCACGTTGCCGCGGCGGATCCCCTCGTGGCCATCCTCACCGTTGTTGCCATACCCCTTGAGCACGCGGCCGAGCGAGGACTCGCCGGGCCCGAGCCGGGTGCGCCCGGCGTGGTTCTCGAATCCGGCCAGCACGTGACGCGAGCCCGGCTCGAGCTCGACTTCGATCGCCACGTTGCCGATCAGGCGGGGGCCATCCGAGCGCACGGTCACCAGGTCGACCAGATCCACGCCGGGGAGGGTCTCCTCGCCCAGCTCATAGGAATGACCGAGCAGCTGATAGCCGCCGCACACGGCGAGGATCACCGCGCCGCGACCGGCTGCGGCATGGAGCGCGTCGCGCTTGACCTGTGCCAGGTCGAGCGCGCACAGCTTCTGATCGCGGTCCTGGCCGCCGCCGAGATAGAACAGATCGGCGCTGTCGGGATCCAGTTCGCCTCCGAGCCCGCTCGCGCTCACGCTGAACCCGATCCCGCGCCATTGGCAGCGGCGCTCGAGCAGGAGCAGGTTGCCGCGGTCGGCATAGATGTTCATCAGGTCCGGATACAGCGCGCACACCCGCAGCTCAGGCACGGAGGATCACCACCTCGCTGCCCGAGTAGTCCGCGGTGGCGCGCACGTGCGCTCGCGCGCCCCGCTCGAAGCCCGCGGCTTCGCCCTCGCGCTCGAGTCCGCGCATGGTCAGACGGTCGAGGCGGATGACGTTCTCCTCGACGGTGCGCTCGCCGGCCAACCCGACCGTCTCGCGCCGGCGCTCGAGCACGAACCCGTCGCGGTCGGCCCGCACCGCCGTCGGCTGGCTGGAATAGACGATCCCCTCGTGCTCGCCTATGTCGGGCAGCGGCATCGCCATCCCGTCGACCACCTGGTAGAGGTCGAGCACCTCGGCGATCGCCACCGCCAGTGCCCCGCCCGGCTCGAGGTGGCGATGCGCGCAGCGTAGAAACCGCACCCGACCCTCGACGCCTCCAAGCAACTGGATCGTCTGCATGGGAACGATGATCAATCGGAAACGCTCGTCCAGATCGAACTCGCGGGCATCCGCGACCACGGTCGTCAGGAGCCCTTGGGAAGAAACTGTGACTATGTCCGGGTTTCTTCCCATGCGGTCCTCCAGGGCGGCGATCAGCTTCGGATCCCGGTCGAGGGCCGTGACGCGATATCCGGCACGCGCGAGGTCCAGGGTCACGCGGCCGGTGCCCGCGCCGACATCCAGGACGGGGTCACCCTCCGACGCGGCCAGCAAGCGCCACAGCGGCAGATCCTCGACGTAGGAGCCGCACTCCACGTCGTGCCAGATCACAACGCTCATCGCGGCGCGGCGTCCGCCGGCTCCCAGAACGGCACGGCATGCCCGCGCTCGGCCAGCAACCCGCGCAGCTCGAGCAGCGCGGTGTAGGTGGGCAGCGCGTACACCCGGCCCGCAGGAGCATCCGCCACCGCCTGATCGAGAGCCGCCGCCACCCCTGGCACGACGTGGAGCCGGTCCTCCGGCACCCCGGCGTACTTCAGGCGGACAGCCAGCTCGGCGGCGCGCGTGCCGGCGCAGGTCACGCGGCGAACGCGCCCGGCCAGCATCTCGAAGTCGGCGTCCCACACCCAGGACACGTCCCGGCCGTCGGCCGTGCGGTCGTTCAGCATGGCCAGGAGGTCGAGCGCATCGGGCTCGATGGCCAGCGTGCGGAGGATCTCGTTGGCGCCGGCCGGATTCTTGATCAGCAGCACCTGGAGCTCCACGTCCCCAACGGCGATCCGCTCCGCCCGGCCGAACGCCGCCCGAACCGACCGCAGCCCGGCCGCCACCACGTCGAGCGGGACTCTCGAGCGAGAGGCACAGCGCGGCCGCGCCGAGCGCGTTGTAGACGTTGTAGAGCCCGGGCAGCGGCAGCTCGACGTCCGCGCGACCAGCCGGCGTGACCAGTGAGAACGCCGACCCCCGGGTTCCCTCGAGCGTGATCTGCTCGGCGGCCACCGCCGGCGCCGGCCGCTCCGCACCGCACGACGGGCAGCGATACACGCCCAGGTGACCGAGATACACGACGTCGTACACGTAGGCGGCGCCGCAACGCCGGCAGTGCTTGGAGTCCGAGGCGTGCTGCATCTCGGGGATGGCCACGGAGGGATCCTCCACGCCGAAGTACGTCACCTCGGGCGCCGAGCGGCCCAGGTCGGCGATCAGCGGATCGTCGGCGTTGAGCACGAGGCGAGCGCCCCGGCCTGTCGCGGAGGAGGCCACCGCTGCCCATCGATCGGCGATCGTGTCGAGCTCGCCGTAGCGGTCGAGCTGATCGCGGAACAGGTTGCCGAGCAGGATGCCGCGCGGCTCGAGCTGAGGGACCACCCGGTCGAGCCAGAACTCGTCGAGCTCGAACAGCCCAAGCTCGCCGGAGATCCCACGGCCCGGGCGGGCGGCGGCCACCAGCGTCGAGGCCACGCCGCCGGCCATGTTCGCCCCGGCCCGGTTGTGGACGACGGGCACCCCCTGCCGGGCGAGCACCGAGGCCACCATCGCGGCTGTCGTGGTCTTGCCGTTGGTGGCCGAGATCACGACCGAGCCGCGCGCCAGCCGTGCGGACAGCTCGCGGATCGCCCCCGGCTCGAGCGCGAGCAGCACGCGCCCGGGCAGGCTCGTCCCGCCGCCGCGCCCGGCCCGCCGGGCCAGCTCGCCCACCGCGCGCGCCGCGGCGATCTTCGGGCCGAGCAGCGTCATGCCGGCACGATCATCCGCACGGCGCCGGGCAGGACGCGAACCGTGACCGGCAGCTCGGCGATCGCCTCGCCGTCCGCGTACAGGGTGAACGGCTCGCTCGCCTCGATCCGCACCTCGCGGCCGCGCAGCACCCCGACCTCCGGGTAGCGCACATGGCGGCCGCTGAACACCGTGGGTGCGAGACGCAGGAAACGGAGCTTTGACATGTCCTCGATGATGACGACGTCCAGCAGGCCGTCGGTCAGCGACGCGTCCGGGGCAAGGCGCATCCCGCCCCCGAACTGCCGTGAGTTGGCCGCCGCGACCGAATAACCAGCGAACCGCCGCGGCGTCTCGCCGTCGACCGCGACCTCGAACTGGGCCGACCGCCAGCCCGGCAGCGCGCGCAGCAGCGCCAATCCGTACACCGGGCTCCCGCGCACAGCCGTGGTCTCGTTGGCGATCCGGTTGACCACGGAGTCGAATCCGCAGCTCGCGATGCCGGCGAAGGTCCGTCCGTCGGCCTCCCCGAGGTCCAGCTGACGCTCCACGCCGGAGGCCAACACGGCGCAGGCGGTGACCGGCTTCAGGGGAATGCCCAGCACCCGGCAGAGATCGTTGCCGCGCCCGCCCGGGAGGATGCCCACGACCCCGTCGGTGTGCTTCAAGGCCCCGGCCACCGCGCTGATCAGCCCATCGCCGCCGAACGCCACCGCGACCTCGCCGGCGGCGGCTGCCTCCACCGCCAGCTCGCGCGCATGGGCAAGGCTCTTGGTGTACTCGAAGCGCTGCTCGAAGCCGCCGCGCCCGCAACTCGGCCTGGACCTGTGGCAGCGCGCGCGCCGGCCGGCCGCCGCCGGCCACGGGATTGACGATCAGGGCGAGCCTGCGCATGGCACATGATCATGCCGAACCGGGCTTGGTACGCTTAGCTGGCATGGCGCTCAGCCTCGACCTTCGACTTCTTCTCCTCCCCCCTCGGGGGGAATAGCGCGCCGGCGGCCGCAAGTAGCCGCGAGACCAGCACCGAGAAGAAGCCGAGTTCGAGAAATCGAGGAGTGACATGACGAAGCCTGAGGACCCCAGCCCCAAGGCGCCGCCGTCAGGCGCCGCCGACCATTCCAAGGTCCTGATCTTCGACACCACCTTGCGTGACGGCGAGCAGTCGCCCGGCATCTCGCTGAACACGCAGGAGAAGCTCGAGATCGCGCAGCAGCTGGCGCGTCTGGGCGTGGACGTGATCGAGGCCGGGTTCCCGATCACCTCTCCGGGCGACTTCGAGGCCGTACAGACGATCTCCCGCACGGTCGAGGGCCCGGTCATCGCCGGCCTGGCCCGCACGCATGTGGCCGACATCGATGCCGCCTACAACGCGGTCAAGGACGCCGGCCGCCCGCGCATCCACACGTTCATCTCGACCTCCGACATCCACATCCGCCACCAGCTCCAGACCACGCGCGAGGACGTCAAGGGTCAGGCCCGGGCCGCCGTGGCCCACGCCCGCCAGTACGTGGAGGACGTCGAGTTCTCGCCGATGGACGCCACCCGCGCCGATATCGAATTCACCGCCGAGGTGTGCCAGATCGCCATCGACGAGGGCGCGAGCACGATCAACATCCCGGACACCGTCGGTTACACGATGCCGCACGAGTTCACCGCCTATCTGCGAAAGCTCTACGAGCTGATCCCGGATCTCCAGAACGTGGTCCTGAGCGTGCACTGCCACGACGACCTCGGTCTGGCCGTGGCCAACTCGTTCGCCGGGCTGCTGGCCGGAGCCCGCCAGGTCGAGTGCGCGATCAACGGGATCGGTGAGCGGGCCGGCAACGCGTCGCTCGAGGAGATCGTGATGCTCCTGCGCACCCGCGAGCCGGACGTGAAGCTCCGCACCGCTGTCAACACCCGCGAGATCGCGCGCACCAGCCGCCTGGTCTCCCGCCTCACCGGCTATCCGGTTCAGCCGAACAAGGCGATCATCGGGCGCAACGCGTTTGCCCACGAATCGGGCATCCACCAGGACGGCGTGCTCAAGGAGCGCACCACCTACGAGATCATGGACGCGACCACGGTCGGGCTGGAGGCCAACTCGATCGTGCTCGGCAAGCACTCCGGCCGCCATGCTCTGCAGCAGGCGCTGTCCGAGCTGGGCTTCGAGCTCTCCGGACAGGGCCTGAACACCGCCTTCAAGCGCTTCAAGGAGATCGCGGACAAGAAGAAGCACGTGACCGCGATGGATCTCGAGGCGCTCGTGACCGACGAGCTGCGCGAGGAGGTCACCGGCTACCAACTCGAGTGGTTCGACGTCGAGGCGTCGAGCCGTCGCCCGCCGCACGCCACCGTGGGCATCCGCTCGCCGGACGGCGAGATGCTCACCGGCTCGTTCACCGGCGACGGCCCGGTCGACGCGATCTTCCGCGCGATCAACGCCGCCACTGGCGCCGATGCGCGGCTGCGCGAGTTCCGCGTCGATGCGGTGACCGGCGGACAGGACGCGCTCGGCGAGACCTCGGTGGTACTCGAGGTCGGCGGAATCAGCGGCGCGGGTCAGGGCGTCTCAACGGACATCCTGGAGGCGGCCGCCCGGGCCTACGTGCGCGCGCTGTCCAACGGGGTGCGCCGTCGCGGGGTCATGGCCGAGGCCGAGGAAGCGACGGCTGTGGCGGCCTCGGAGTCACCCGTGCGGACTCCGTGACGAACGTCAGCCCCTGCCGGTAGCCGGCCGCCAGCACCCGCCCGCGAGGTTCGCGGTCCATGAAGTTCGTGCCCATGATCTGAGCGCAGGCCTGGTTGGGGGCGAGCAGCTGGACCGCGGCGCCGCGCCGGCGCAGGGCCAGCGCCTCGACTGAGACCGCGGTCCGTGAGACGCCGCGTATCACGGCCATCACGCCGCTCGAGCCGGGGATGCTCGCGGTCGGGTTCAGGCACAGCACGTGCGTGTCGCGCCTGGCGGGCGCGGCATCGAGGTTGGTCGGGCTCCAGACGCCGCCGTCGACGTACTCGCGCTCGCCGATTCTCACCGGCGCGAACAGCCAGGGCACCGTGCACGAGGCGGCCACCGCCTCGGCCACATCCGCCCGGGGCGCGCGGGGAGCCCCGAACACCACGCGACGCCCGCTGCCCCGATCGACCGCGGTGATGCGCAGGCGGCCGTCGAAGCGCGGCGCGAGCCGGTCGATCGTGCGGTGAAGATCATCGAGCGCCTGGCTCGGCCGGGGCAGCCGGCGCAGGAGCACCCCCCGGGCCACCGCGCCGCCGGGCGCAGCCAGGCCGAGGGCGAGCGGCGCGAATGTCGCGCCGGCGGCCATCGCCCATGCGCCAGCCCGCCGCGCGGCGGCCAGTCCGGCCGCGGCCAGGCCATCCACCGGACGATCCCCGTTGGGGGACTCGGACGGCTCGTCGGCGTCGAACGAGGATGGTCGGCGCGGTGACTGGCCGGCGATGAGGTGGGCGGCCACGATCGACCCGGCCGAGGTGCCGACGTAGTGGTCGCAGTCGCGCAGGTCGAAGCCGGTGGCGTCCTCGATGCCGGCGAGCACGCCCATCATCCAGGCCTCGCCGAGGACGCCGCCGCCGCCCAGCACGAGGACATCGGGGCGCGATCGCATCATGCGATCTCAGGCTACCCGGGCGCCGCGTGTATGTGATAACGTACGATCGTATGTCGCTTGGCGCGGTAGCCCAAACCGATGTGGGATCGAGGGTCCGGGCCCTGCGCGAGGCCATGGATCTGTCTCTGCGCGACTTGGCCGAGCGCTCCGGCGTGAGCGCCCCGATGCTCTCCCAGGTCGAGCGCGGCGAGACCAGCCCGACTCTCCAGGTGGCCACCCGCATCGCCGCGGGGCTCGAGCTCCGACTCTCACAGCTGCTCAGGCTGGACGAGGACGGCGCGGTGAGCATCGTGCGAAGCGGCGAGCGCCGGCAGGGGCCAAGCGCGGTGACCGGCCACACCTACGAGATCCTCACTCCGCCTCTGCCCGGACAGCGGGCGGAGCTCTCGCGTCACACGCTCGCGCCCGGCGCGCTCACCGGTGGACCGGGTGACCCGCCGATGCACGAACCGGGCGCGCGCGAGACCGCGCTCGTGCAGTCCGGCACGGTTGTGCTGCATTGCGACGGCCAGCGCTACGAGCTGCTCGATGGCGACTGCGTCACGTTCGACGCGGACCTAAATCATCATTTTGAAAATCCAGGCCCTGAGAAAGCCGTGTTGCTGGCGATCGTCAGCGCCGGTCTCCGGAGGAGCTGAACACTGATGCCAAGGACACTGTTCGACAAGATCTGGGACGCGCACGAGGTGCAGCGCGGGCTCATCTACATCGATCTGCACCTGGTCCACGAGGTGACGAGCCCGCAGGCCTTCGACGGGTTGCGCCTGGCCGGGCGCAAGGTTCGCCGGCCGGACCGCACGCTGGCCACGGCCGACCACAACGTCCCGACCGACGGCACGCCGGTGGCGGCCCGGATCCGCGACGAGCTCTCGCGCGCGCAGGTCGAGACGCTCGAGCGCAACTGCGAGGAGTTCGACATCCCGCTGTACTCGCTGGGCTCCGAGCGCCAGGGGATCGTCCACATCATCGGTCCCGAGCTGGGCGTGACCCAGCCCGGGATGACGATCGTCTGCGGTGACTCGCACACGGCCACGCACGGCGCGTTCGGCGCCCTGGCCTTCGGGATCGGAACCAGCGAGGTCGAGCACGTGCTGGCCACCCAGTGCCTCGTGCAGGCCAAGCCCCGCTCGATGCGCATCCGCTACGAGGGCGAGCTCGGCTTCGGCGTCACCGCCAAGGACCTGATCCTGGCCACGATCGGCCAGATCGGCGTCGACGGTGCGGCGGGCCACGTCGTCGAGTACGCGGGGGCCCCGATCAAGGCCCTCTCGATGGAGGGCCGCATGACGGTCTGCAACATGACGATCGAGGGCGGGGGGCGTGCCGGCATGGTCGCGCCCGACGACACCACGTTCGAGTGGGTGATCGGCCGTCCCGGCGCGCCGGCGGAGATCCCCGATGAGTGGCGCGAGCTGCACACCGATGACGGCGCGCCGTTCGACAAGGAGGTCGAGGTGGACGCGTCCGCGCTCAGCCCGATGGTGACGTGGGGCACCACACCCGGGATGGTCGTCCCGGTGACCGGCGCGGTGCCCGAGCCTCACTCCGATCAGGACGAGCGCGCGCTCGACTACATGGGCCTGGAGCCGGGCACGCCGATCGAGGAGATCAAGCTCGACCGGGTGTTCATCGGCTCGTGCACGAACGCGCGGATCGGCGACCTGCGCGCCGCCGCCGAGGTGGTGGGCGGTCGTCGAGTGGCCGATGGCGTCTACGCGATGGTCGTCCCCGGCTCCCAGCAGGTGAAGGCCCAGGCGGAGCACGAGGGCCTGGATGAGATCTTCCGGAGCGCCGGCTTCGACTGGCGAGGGGCGGGCTGCTCGATGTGCCTGGGCATGAACCCGGACATCGCCGCCCCGGGAGAGCGCGTCGCGTCGACCTCCAATCGCAACTTCGAGGGACGCCAGGGCCGCGGCGCCCGATCGCATCTGGTCTCGCCCCAGATGGCCGCGGCGGCGGCCATCGAGGGTCACTTCGTGGACATCAGGAGCTGGTCATGAAAGCCATCGAGACGATCACCGGACGCGTGTCGGTGCTCAACCGAGACGACGTCGACACCGATCAGATCATCCCCAAGCAGTTCCTCAAGCGGATCGAGCGAACCGGCTTCGGGGAGTTCCTGTTCTTCGACTGGGCCAAGCAGCCCGACTGGGAGCTGCCTCGCAACCCGATCCTGGTCGCCGGACGCAACTTCGGGTGCGGCTCGAGTCGCGAGCACGCGCCGTGGGCGCTCGAGGACTACGGCTTTCAGACCATCATCGCTCCGAGCTTCGCCGACATCTTCCGCTCCAACTGCACGAAGATCGGGCTCCTGCCCGTCCAGCTGGATGTGGAAGCGTGCGCTTCGATTCGCAACGCGGGGGAGGCACAGGTCGACCTGGCCGCCCAGGAGGTGCGCTGGCCCGGCGGGTCGGCGCACTTCGAGATCGATCCCGACGTCAAGCACCGTCTGCTGAACGGCCTCGACGACATATCCATGACCCTCGAGGCCGGGGCGGTAATCGACACCTACGAGCAAAGGCGCGAGCGCCCCGGCGGCCGAGTGACGACGGCGATCTGATGTCGGCCGGCACGAGTCGCGACTGGGACGCGGCCAGCTACGACCGCGTATCCGACCCCCAGCTGGGCTGGGCGCGCGAGCAGCTCGAGCGCCTGCACCTCTCGGGCGACGAGGTGGTCCTCGACGCCGGCTGCGGCTCCGGGCGCGTGACCACGTTGCTGGCCGACCTCGTGCCGCGGCGGCCGCGTGTACGCGGTCGACGTTGCACCGTCGATGGCCGAGCACGCGCGCCAGGCGCTGGGCACCCGGGCCACCGTGCTCTGCCAGGACCTGGTCGAGCTCGACATGCCCGAGCCGGTCGACGCGATCTTCTCGAACGCCACCTTCCACTGGATCCACGATCACGACGCGCTGTTCGCGGCGCTTCACCGAACGCTCAAGCCCGGCGGCCAGCTCGTGGCGCAGTGCGGCGGGCGGGGGAACATCGACGCGTTCCGCACGCTGGCCGACGCCGTGGCGGGCGAGGAGCCGTTCGCACCCCATTTCGCCGACTGGAAGCGCCCGTGGAACTACGCGACCGATTCCGACACCGCGGCGCGGTTGGAGCGCGCGGGATTCAGCGACGTGCGGTGCTGGCTCGAGCCCAAGTCGGTCACCCCGGCCGACCCGCGGGCGTTCGTCCAAACCGTGTGCCTGGTGCGCCACCTCGACCCGCTCCCCGAGGATCTGCGCGGCCCCTTCGTGGACCAGGTGCTCGAGCGCTCGGGCGAGCCGTTCGTGCTCGACTACGTGCGGTTGAACATGACCGCACGCCGAGACGGGTGACCGTCAGCCGCTGAGCCGGCTCGGGGCCGGCGCCAGGCCGTGCTCGTAGGCGAAGATCACCGCCTGCACGCGGTCTCGCAGCCCCAGCTTCATCAGGATCCGCTTGACGTGAGTCTTGACCGTCGACTCCTCGATCACCAGCGCGGCGGCGATCTCCGCGTTTGACAGTCCGCCGGCCAGCCGCTCGAGCACTTGGCGCTCCCTTGGGGTCAGCTCGGCCACGGCCGCCTCGCCGGCCGCTTGGCCGTCGCCGCCGTAAGAGCCCGTGTGATGGGCCATGCGATCGATCACCCGGCGGGTGACCGACGGCGAGAGCAGCGATTCGCCGGCGGCGATCGTGTGGACGGCGGTGATCAGCTCCTCGGGGCGGGTGCGCTTGAGCAAGAAGCCGGAGGCCCCGGCGCGCAAGCCACCGAAGATGTAGTCGTCCTCCTCGAAGGTGGTCAGGATCAGCACCCGTGCGGAGGACGAGGCCTCGGTCAGCTGGCGAGTGGCGGCGATCCCGTCCAGATCGGGCATCTGGACGTCCATCAGCACCACGTCGGGCTCGCGCCGGCGGGTGAGCGCAACCGCCTCGCGCCCGGTTGACGCCTGGCCGACCACCTCGATCGACTCGTCGCTCTCGAGCACCGCGAGCAGGCCGGCGCGCATCAGGTGATCGTCGTCGACGATCAGGACCGTGGTCACGAAGCCTCCACGTAGGGGAGCCGCGCGTGGACCCGGAAGCCGCCGTTGGCCCGGCCCGCCTGGAGCCATCCGCCAAGCTGCGCGGCGCGCTCGCGCATGCCGAGCAGGCCGTGTCCGCCGCTCGCGTCGCTCCGTGCCGGCCAATCCTCGCGGACGGCGTTGGATACGGTCAGCTCGAGCGCCTGCCCTCCGAAGGCCAGCTCCACCCGGGCGTCCCCGGCGCCGTGCCGTGCGCAGTTGGTGAGCGCCTCCTGGAGGATCCGGAAGGCGGCGCGATCGACCGCCCCGCGGGGCGGCCGTCCCTGCCCGGTGGTGGCCACCTGCACCGCGATGCCCGCCGCGCTGTGCTGGGCGATCAGCGAATCGAACGCGGCCAGGCCGGGGGAGGGCTCGACCTCCGCGGACGCGGGCTCCTCGTCGCGCAGGGCGTGCACGATCTCGTCGATCTCCGCCACGGTGCGGTGAGCCACGCCCTCGATCGTCTCAAGCGCCTCGCGCGAGCGGGCCGGATCGTGCTCCTGCCACAGACGCGCGGCCCCCGCCTGGACCGCGATCACGTTGATGGCGTGCGCCGCCGAGTCGTGGAGGTCGCGAGCGATCCGCGTGCGCTCCTCGGCCACGGCGAGGCGCCGATCCTGCTCGGCCTCGCGCTCGGCCCGGATCGCCCGCTGCTCGAGCTCTGCCAGCTGCTGGCGGCGCAGGCGGGTCCGCTCACCGGCGAACCATGCCAGGCCCCAGACGAGCGCGCCGAACAGCACCTGGACCTCCGGCACCTCGTTGTGCCCCAGGGCGAATGCCAGCATGTGCAGGCAGAACACGGCGACGACGATCTCGGTGATCCGCCGCGTCCACGGACGGCGCGCGTCTCGGCTGGCGGCCAGCAGGTAGAGCGCGATGGTCGGCCCGACCGGCGGGCCACCCGGGTATCCCCGGGCCATCAGCGACGCGCTGGTCGCCGTGGTGAACACGAACACGGCCAGCGGCGCGCGCCGCCAGAAGATCAGCGGAAACGAAGCGCACGCGGCCAGGAGCAGCCCCCAGGCATCGAGGTGATGCTTGACCGCCCCGTAATTTCCCAGCCCATGCATGAGCAGCCCTACGGCGATGCCGAAGGCAACCAGGGCGATCGAGCCGTCGATGAGCCACTGCCGGGCGGCCGACGGCAACCGGGCATGGGGCGCTGCGGTCACGGTGATGTGAGCGTACCGGGGGTAGGGCGCGCGATCGTCCCCCTAACGGGGGATCCGCCGCCAGGAAGGTTCGGGCTCCGGATGCGGTCTGCAAGGCCGATGGCACGCAAACAGATCGCCTGGCTGATCGGGCTGGCGGTGTTGCTCGGCACCGGCTGTGGAGCGGCCGCTTCCCGGCCGACCCCGCGCCCGGCCGTCGCCCCGAGGCACACGACGCGCCCCGCCGCCGCGCCCAGGTCCACGAAACGCCCCGCCGCCAGGGCGCCGGCAACCGTTACCCCGGCAGCGTTCGCCTGGCTCCGTCCGGCGCCACCGCCCTCCGGCTGGTCGGTGGCCCGCCTCAGCACCGGCGCGACTCTCGCCTTCCCGCCCGGTTGGCGGCGCATCGCGGCGGACCCCGGCACCGCGTCTGCCGCGCGCATGGCGCCTGGCTCCGGCTTGATCGCCGAGTACCTCAACGCGACGCCGCAGCAGGGCGACGAGACGCTCGAGAACTGGTCGCGCTTTCGCCCTGGGCACAACCTGGACGAGGGCGACCGCCACGAGCAGGTGCTGGCCGCGACCGAGGGACTGAAGTTCCGCGCCGGCAGCGGATCGTGCGTGATCGATCGCTATCGCACCATCCGCGCCGGTTACCAGGAGATCGCCTGCCTGGTACGCGGGTCCCGCGGCGAGAGCGTGATCGTCGCCGCCGCGCTCTCCGCCCAGTGGGCCAAGGTCGCACCCGTGCTCGAGCGTGCCGTGTCGGCGTTCGTGCCCTAGCCACGCGCCACGCGCCGCGCCGCGGCGCGAGCGCGGCGCCGCGACGCGACCGCGAGCGCGACCGGGCCGGCAATCATCCCTCAGAGCGAGGGCGATCTCCTCCCGTGGGGGGACGACACCGCGGCCTTGGCTGCCGACCATAGTCCCATGACCCGATTCTCAATTGACAGGACCTTCGAGACGGTTGCCCGCACCGTCGTCCGCTTTCGCTGGGCGGTTGTGGTGGCGTGGCTGCTCGCCGCCGTCGTCACCAGCGCCGCACTTCCCTCGCTGGCCAGCGAGGTCAACAACGACAACAGCGCATTCCTGCCCGCGAGCTCGCCCAGCTCCCGGGCGTCCGACCTGGCGGCGCCGGTGCTCGGCTCTGGCAGGACCGCCTACATCCTCATCGTCGGCTCGCGCTCCGGCGGGCTGACCCCGACCGACCTTGGCGTCCTGTCTCGCGAGGCCTCTGCCGCGCGCGGCGTGAACGGCGTGCTCGCGGTGCAGGGACCGGTGCTCTCGGCCGACGGCCGGGCCGCGCAGCTGAAGGTTCACCTCCAGGCCTCGCGCAACGACATCTCGAGCGCCAAGACGATCGTCTCGGACCTGCAGGGAACCTTCTCCCGGGTCGGCGCGCCGGCCGGACTGCAGTTCCACACAGCCGGCCAGATCGCGACCTCCGTGGCAAACCAGGCCAGCTCGAACCGGTCGGGCAACCAGATCCAGCTGTTCTCGATCCTGTTCATCGTGGTGCTGCTGCTGGTCGTGTTCCGCGCGCCGCTGGCGGCGATCATCACGCTGTTGCCGGCCGGGATGGCCCTGCTGATCTCGACGCGGCTGATCGGCGAGCTCGGCGCGCACGGGGTCAAGATCTCAACCATCACCCAGGTGCTGCTGATCGTCCTGCTGCTCGGCGCCGGCACCGACTACGGCCTGTTCCTCGTCTTCCGGGTCCGCGAGGAGCTGCGCGACGGTCACGACGGACACGAGGCCGTCGTCCGAGCGCTGGTCCGGGTCGGTGAGTCGATCACGGCCTCGGCCGGGACGGTGATCCTTGCCCTGCTCACGCTGTTGCTGGCCACCTTCGGCCTCTACCACGACCTTGGGTTGCCGCTCGCGGTCGGGATGGCCGTGATGTTGGCCATCGGCCTGACGCTGCTCCCGGCGCTGCTGGCCATCTTCGGCCGGGCCGTGTTCTGGCCGGTGCGGATCAAGGCCGATGTTCAGCGCGAGGGGCTCTGGGCGCGGATCGCCGCCCGTCTGGTGCAGCGCCCGGCGCTGACCTTGGGACTCGGCGTCGTCGTGTTCCTCGCCCTCGCGGCCGCGGCCCTCGGATACTCCTCGTCGGGCTTCGGCGGCGCGACCAGCGCGCCGGCCGGCACGGACGCGGCGGCGGGGAACGCGGCGCTCTCCGCGCACTTTCCCCAAACCAGCAGCAATCCGTCCAACCTGATCTTCGCCTACGCGAACTCGGCGTGGCAGAACCCGCAGGAGCTCGTCCAGGCCGAGGCCTCGCTGCGCTCATCCGGGCGATTCACGGCGCTGACGGGCGCGCTCGATCCGAACGGCACGGCGCTGACTCCTACCGGCCTGACCCGGTTGCACGCCGAGCTCGGTCCGCCGGGGCGGCTGGCCCTACGCGAGCCGGCCGGTCTGGGGGTCCCGCGTGCGCAGTACTACGCCTACCGTGCCACCTCGCAATTCGTCTCGGCGGACGGACGGATCGTCCAGTTCGAGGCTTCGCTGGCCGCGGGCGGCCAGCAGTCGACCCAGGCGATGAACGCGACGCCTGTCATCCGGGACACCGTGTCGGCAGCGGCCGCGCACTCCGGTGCCGTGCAGAGCGGCGTCGCGGGCGAGGCGGCCGCGCTCTATGACATCAGCACGACCGCCAACCACGACCTGCGCGTGATCATCCCGATCGCAGTGCTGGCCATCGGCCTGCTGCTCGCGCTCGTCCTACGCAGCCTGGTGGCGCCGCTGTATCTGATCGTCAGCGTGGTGCTGTCGTATCTCGCCGCGCTGGGCGTGGCCACGCTGGCCTTCGTCGACCTCGGGGGAGACAGCGGGATCAGCTTCATCCTGCCGTTCCTGATGTTCGTCTTCCTGTTCGCGCTCGGCGAGGACTACAACATCCTCGTCATGACGCGCATCCGGGAGGAGGCGCGACGGCTGCCGTTGCGTGAGGCGGTGGTCAAGGCGGTCGCTCGCACAGGCTCGACCGTCACCTCGGCCGGGCTGATCCTCGGCGGCACGTTCATCGTGCTGGCCGCTGCCAGCTCCGGCGCCGAGGCCAGCCAGACGCGCGCGATCGGGCTGGGTCTGGCCGCGGGCATCTTGATGGACACGTTCCTGGTCCGCACGCTGCTCGTGCCGGCCACGGTGGTCCTGCTCGGCCGATTCAACTGGTGGCCCAGCGACCCGTCGTCGGCGATGGCCCGTGCCGGCGAGTGCCGGGCGGAGCCTGTGTCCGACATACGCCCCGCCCGCCCCGGCGAGCCCTCCGAGGTGCGCTCATGAGCGCCCTGGCCACACCGCGCCGGCCGGCCCACCCGGGCCGGCCGGCGCGTCTATATGCCCGGGTCGCTGCTCTGATGGGCTTCGAGGCTCTCACCCTGGCCGTGTTCGCGACCCTGCACCTGTCGGGGGCGTTGCGAATCGGCGCTTCGTCTTCCGGCGCGTCCTCCAACGGGGCCGGTGTGGCCGAGGGCCTGATCTGCCTGGCGCTCGTCGGCGGGGCGTGGGCGCTGGTCGGTGCGCGCCGGGCTATGGGGCGTCCTGTGGCGCGCTTCGCCGTCGGCTTCGCGATCGTCGGCTTCATCGTCGGGCTGACGTTCACCGTCGACTCGGGTGACGCGATCGACCTCGCCTACCACCTCGTGATGCTGCCGGTGCTGGTGGCCACGGCGGTGCTGCTGGCCCGCCGGCCATGCGCCGTCGACCACCTGTAAAACGCACCAAACCGCCCCTCCTGGCCACCGCTTCGGCGACATAAGCATGGAGCCAGTGCTTATGTCGCCGCGGCGCCGGCATCCCGGGAGGTTTGGCGACTTATGCAGGGGGTTGCCGAGCGTCGTCCTCGGGAAAGGCTGCCGGCATGCGGGTCACGCTGCTCTCCTGGAACGTCGCGGGCCGGGTCCACCGCCAGCCCGAGCAGGCCGAGCTGATCGCGGAGCTCGCACCCGACATCGTCTGCCTGCAGGAGGTGAGGCCGACGACCGCCATGGCCTGGACTACCGCGCTCAACCACGCCGGCTGGCCGCATGTCGCGATCGCCCGCGCACACAACGCCGCCACGGGCGACGCCGACCGCCGCCTCGCGGTGCTGACGGCCGCTCGCACGCCCCTCACCGAGCAAGACATCGATCAGACCTGCCCTGGCCCGAGCGCGTGCTGGCCACCGACCTCGACGGGCTGCACCTGGTCAATCTCCACTCGCCGATCAGCCCCAAGCCGAACCTGGTCAAGGTGCGCACTCACGAGGCGCTTCACGCGCTACCTGGCGGCCAGCGCGGCGGCCCGACGCGCGCTGTGCGGCGACCTCAACACGCCCCGCCGCGAGCATGCCGACGGCCGCGTGTGGACATTCGCCCGCACGAGCCACGGCAAGCTCCGCCCCGAGCGCGGCGAGCGCTGGGACCGGGCGGAGCTGGCGCTGATCAAGGGGCTCGAGCCGCACGGGTTCCGCGACGCCTTCCGCTGCCCTGCACGGGTACGAACGCAAAGAGCTGAGCTGGCAGTGGCAGCGCTGGGGCGGCGGCTACCGCCTCGACCACCTGATCGTCTCGGGCGAGGTCGAACGTGCAAACGGTCGAATACCTGCACGACTGGCGTCAGGAGGCCGGGCTCTCCGACCACTCGCCGCTGCTCGCCGACCTCGATTGGTAGCGTACCCGCCCCCATGGCCCAGCACGTAGTCCTCCTGCCCGGCGACGGCATCGGTCCCGAGATCATGCAGTCCGCCCTCGAAGTCCTGAACGCGGTCGGCGTCGAGCTCGACTACGACGAGCACCTGTTCGGCGGCGCCTCGATCGACGCCCACGGCACCGCGCTGACCGACGAGACGCTCAGCGCCTGCAAATCAGCCGACGCCGTGCTGCTCGCCGCGGTCGGCGGCCCCAAGTGGGACACCACCGATCCCGGACAAGCCCCGGCCCGAGCAGGGGCTCCTCGGTCTGCGCAAGGGACTGAACCTGTTCGCCAACCTGAGGCCGGTCAAGCCGATCCCCGCCCTGTACGACGCCAGCCCGCTCAAGCGCGAGCTGATCGAACGGACCAACCTGATCGTCGTCCGCGAGCTCACCGGCGGTATCTACTTCGGCGCCAAGACGCGCACGGAGGACCGGGCCTCCGATGACTGCGTGTACACGAGGGCCGAGATCGAGCGGATCGCCCGCATCGCCTTCAGCACCGCGCAATCGCGCGTGACCAGCGTCGACAAGGCCAACATCCTCGAGACCAGCCGGCTGTGGCGCGAGGTGGTGAAAGAGATCCACAGCCGCGAGTTCCCCAACATCGAGCTCGAGCACCTGCTGGTCGACAATGCCTCGATGAAGCTGATCGCCGCGCCTCGTCACTTCGAGGTGATCCTCACCGAGAACATGTTCGGCGACATCCTGAGCGACGAGGCAGCCATGCTCACCGGCTCGATCGGGATGCTCCCGAGCGCGTCGGTCGGGCGGCGAGGGACCGGGCGTGTTCGAGCCCGTGCACGGCTCGGCTCCGGACATCGCCGGGACCGGGCAGGCCAACCCGCTGGCCATGATCCTGTCCGCTGCCCTCATGCTCCGGCACGGATTCCAGCTGGAAACCCAGGCGGCGGCGGTAGAATCGGCGGTCGAGCAAGCGCTGTCCGAGGAGCTGCGCACACCCGACCTGGGGGGCACGGCAACAACAAAGGAAGCCACCCAGGCAGTCCTGCAACACCTCTAAGGGAGCATCAGTGGAACAAGCGGACCTCATCTGGCACAACGGCGAAATGGTTGCCTGGGAGGACGCGAAGGTCCACGTACTGACGCACGGCCTGCACTACGGCACCGGGGTGTTCGAGGGGATCCGCGCCTACGAGACCGCGAAGGGGACGGCGATCTTCCGCCACCACGACCACCTCGACCGGCTGTTCAAGTCGGCCGAGCTGTACTACATGCCGATCCCCTACACGCTCGAGGAGCTGCGTCAGGCCACCCACGAGCTGATCGCCGCCAACGAGCTGCGCGAGTGCTACATCCGCCCGATCGTGTTCCGCGGCTACGGCCAGATGGGGCTCTATCCGCTCGACGCGCCGGTCGAGGTGTCGATTGCGGTGTGGCCGTGGGGCGCGTACCTCGGTGATGAAGGGAAGGCCAACGGCATTCGGGCGAAGGTCGCGAGCTGGCGGCGGATCCCGCACGACGCGCTGATCCCGCACGCCAAGGCTTCCGGTCAGTACCTCAACAGCGTGCTGGCCAAGATCGAAGCCTCCAAGGCCGGCTATCAGGAGGCGATCCTGCTCGACTCGCACGGCTTCGTGTGCGAGGGCTCGGGCGAGAACATCTACCTGGTGCGCGACGGGGTGGTCCTGACCCCGCCCCAGACCGCCGGCATCCTCGACGGGATCAACCGCAAGTCGGTGATCCGGATCGCCCGCGATCTGGGCTACGAGGTCGTCGAGCGCGACCTGGCCCGAGCCGAGCTGTATCTGGCCGACGAGGTGTTCATGACCGGCACCGCGGCCGAGCTCGTGCCGGTGCGCGAGGTCGACGACCACGCCATCGGCGCCGGCCAGCCCGGTCCGGTCACCCTCGAGCTCCAGCGCGTGTTCGACGACGCGCTCCACGGCCGCGACCCGCGTTACGCCGAGTGGCTCGACGTGGTCGCGGTCCCGACCAAAGCGGCATGACCCGCATCGAGCTCTACGACACCACCCTCCGCGACGGGATGCAGGGGGAGGGGATGTCGCTGTCCGCGCAGGAGAAGCTGCGGGTGGCGCACCGCCTGGACGAGCTCGGGATCGACATGATCGAGGCCGGCTTCCCGAGCTCGAACCCCAAGGAGCTCGAGCTGTTCGACCTGCTGAGCCGCGAGACGCTCCGCCACGCCCAGATCGCGGCCTTCGGGATGACCCGGCGGCGCGGACGCCAAAGCCGACACCGACCCGGGCTGAGGGTGCTCGCCGACTCGGGCGCGCCGGTGTGCACGATCGTCGGCAAGACCTGGGGCCTGCACCTGGAGAAGGTGGTCAAGGTCGACCGCGAGGAGAACCTGCGGATGATCTCCGAGTCGGTCGCGTTCCTCCTCGCCCAGGGCAAGCGCGTGATCTACGACGCCGAGCACTTCTTCGACGGGTTCGCCGACGACCCGGCGTACGCGCTCAGATGCCTCAGCGGCCGCCGCCGAAGCGGGCGCGGACACGGTCACCTGCTGCGACACCAACGGCGGCACGCTCCCGCACCGACATCGCCGCGGCGATCGCCGAGGTCGTCTCGGCCATCGCGCCGACCGGCGCGCGGATCGGGATCCACTGCCACGACGACGCCGGCTGTGGCGTGGCCTGCTCGCTGGCCGCCGTGGAGCAGGGCGCCACCCACGTGCAGGGCACGATCAACGGCTACGGGGAGCGCTGCGGCAACGCCAACCTGGTCACGATCATCCCCAACCTCCAGCTCAAGCTCGGCTACGAGTGCGTGACCGACGAGCAGCTCGCCTCGCTGACCCAGGCCGCGCACTTCCTCGACGAGCTGCTGAACTTCACGCCCGATCCCGACCAGCCCTACGTCGGGCCGCAACGCGTTCGCCCACAAGGGCGGCATGCACGTGGCCGGCGTGAGCGTCGACCCGGCCACGTTCGAGCACCTCGACCCCGACGTGGTGGGCAATCGCCGCGAGCTCCTGATCTCCGAGCTGTCGGGCAAGGGCACCGTGCACGCCCGCGCCCGCGACGCGGGCATCCCGCTCGGCGATGACCAGGCCGCCCACCTGGTCGAGCGGGTCAAGGAGCTCGAGCACCGGGGCTATCACTTCGAGGCGGCCGACGGGTCGTTCGAGCTGCTGATCCGCAAGGAGACCGGCGAGTACGAGCCGCTGTTCCGCCTGGAGTCCTGGCGGGTGATCGTCGAGAAGCGCGCCGACGGGACGGGTCGAGACCGAGGCGACGATCAAAATTTGGACCCCACCCGGACTCGACGGCGAGCGCTACGTGCGCACGGCCGAGGGCAACGGCCCGGTCCACGCGCTCGACCGCGCGCTGCGGGACGCGCTCATCGAGATCCATCCCCACCTGCGCGACATCGACCTGGTCAACTTCAAGGTCCGCATCCTGGACGAGACCAAGGGCACCGGTGCGATCACCCGCGTGCTGCTCGACGCCTCCGACGGCGATCAGGTGTGGGGCTCGATCGGCGTCTCGGAGAACGTGATCGAGGCCTCCTGGGAGGCGCTCGTCGACTCGCTCGAGTACGGGATGCGCGTGTCGGGTCGGCCGGCCGGCGAAGCAGCCAAGTCCGCCCGGCGCTCGTGACCGAGAGCCTCCCGCAGGTCCGCGAGGCCGATTCCGCTCGCGCGCCCGGTGCTGGGCGAGGCCGAGGAGGAGCGCGTGCTTAAGGTGCTCCGCTCCGGCCGGCTGTCGCTCGGTCCCGCCCTCGGCGAGTTCGAGCGCGCCTTCGCGCAGCGGATCGGCGCCGCCCACGCCATCGCGGTCTCGAGCGGGACGGCCGGGCTGCACCTGGCGCTGCGGGCGGTCGGCGTCAAGGACGGAGATGAGGTGATCACCACGCCGCTGTCGTTCGTGGCCAGCGCCAACGTGGCGGTGTACGAGCGGGCCCGGCCGGTGTTCGCCGACATCGACCCGGTCACGTTCAATCTCGATCCGGACGCCGCCGCCGCGGCGGTCACCGAGCGCACCACCGCGCTGCTCCCGGTGCATCTGTTCGGCTACCCGGCCGACCTGACCGCGTTCGAGCGGCTGCGGTCTCCCGATCGTCGAGGACGCCTGCGAGGCGCTCGGTGCGGTCGACGCCGACGGGATCCCGGTGGGCGGCTCGCGGCCACCCCGCGGTGTTCGGCTTCTACGCCAACAAGCAGCTCACGACCGGCGAGGGCGGGATGGTCACCACGTCCGACCCCGCGATCAAGGAGCGCCTCGATTCCGAGCGCAACCAGGGCCGCGCCCCGAACATGGACTGGCTCGACCACGATCGGCTCGGCTTCAACTATCGCCTCTCGGACCTGGCCTGCGCGCTCGGCCTGGCCCAGCTCGAGCGCCTCGACGACATGCTGGCGGGCCGCGCCCGGGTCGCCGCGCTATACGGCGAGGCCCTGGCCGAGATCGAGGGCTTGCAGCTGCCGTGTCCGGAGAGCGGCCGCGTGCGCCGCGGCTGGTTCGTGTACGTGGTGCAGCTCCCGGTCGGCTTCGATCGTGACGGCGTGGTCCGTGCGCTGGCCGAGCGCGCCATTCCCAGCAAGCCGTACTTCCCGGCCGTCCATCTGATGAGCTACTACCGCGAGCAGTTCGGCCACCGCGAGGGCGAGTTCCCGGTCTGCGAGGACGTGGCGGCGCGCTCGATCGCGCTGCCCTTCTTCCCTGAGATGACCGACTCCCAGGTCGAGCGCGTGGCCGAGGCGCTGCGCGCCGTGCTCGGGCGCTAGACCGTGTCGCGTTTCTCCGAGCCCCAGGACGCTGCCTTCCGCGCGCTCAACGACTCGCTGTCGTTCGACTGGCGGCTCGGCCCCTACGACGTCCAGCAGTCCCGCGCTCACGCATCGATGCTGGCTGCCAGCGACATCATCTCGGCCGACGAGCGCGACGAGCTGCACCGCGCGCTCGATCAGGTGGAGCGCGAGCTGACCGACGGGGCGTTTCCCTACGCCGACGGCGACGAGGACATCCACATGGCGATCGAGCGCCGAGTCACCGAGCTGGCCGGCCGGGTCGGAGGCAAGCTGCACACGGCGCGCTCGCGAAACGATCAGGTGGCGACCGACGTCGCCATGTTCGTGCGCGCGCACGCCTATCGAGCGGTCGAGCTGACCGAGCGGGCGAGCCGGACCTTGGTCGAGGTGGCGGAGGCGCACCTCGACTGGCCGATGCCCGGCTACACCCATCTCCAGCGCGCCCAGCCGGTGTACCTGAGCCATCACCTGCTGGCCTACGCCTGGATGCTCATCCGCGATCGCGACCGGTTCCTGGCCGTGGTCACGAGCACCGATGCGCTTCCGCTGGGCGCCGGAGCCCTCGCCGGGGTCAACTTCGACACCGACCGCGAGCTCGTGGCGCGCGAGCTCGGCTTCGCCTCGGTGGCCGAGAACTCGATCGACGCCGTCTCCAACCGCGACTTCGTGCTCGACTACCTGGCCGCCGCCGCCACCTGCGCCACCCACCTCTCGCGCCTCGGCGGCGAGATCGTGCTGTGGTCGAGCGAGGAGTTCGGCTTCTGCCAGGTGGCCGACGCCTGGGCCTCGGGGTCCTCGATCATGCCCCAGAAGAAGAACCCGGACGCCGCCGAGCTGCTGCGGGCCAAGGCCCCGCGTATCGCCGCCCACCTGGTCGCGCTCCACGGCGTGCTCCACGGCCTGCCGCTGACCTACAACAAGGACATGCAGGAGGACAAGGAGCACCTGTTCGACGCCGCCGACACGCTCGAGCTGTGCCTGGAGGCCGCAGCCGGGATGCTCGGCTCGATCAGCTTCAGCCGCGAGAACCTGGCCGCCGCGGCGGCCGACGAGATGCTCGCGGCCACCGACGTCGCCGATCTCCTGGTCCGGCGCGGCCTGCCCTTCCGCGAGGCGCATGGGGTGGTGGCCGGAGCTGGTGCGCACCGCGATCGACCAGGACAAGGCGCTCTCGGATCTGACTCCCGAGGAGCTTGCCCGGCATTCGCCGCTGCTCGACGACGAGTTCTACGCGCTGCTCCAGCAGGGGGCCTGGCTCGAGACCAAGCGCTCGGCGGGCGGGACCAGCCTGGCCCGCGTGCGCGAGCAGCTCGAGCAGGCGCGCGGCGCCCTGCGATGAGGCCTGACTTCTACGGGCGTCCCGTGGTCGAGGTCGCGCGCGAGCTGATCGGCTGCGTGGTCGCCCGCGACGGCTGCTCGGGCGTGATCGTCGAGACCGAGGCCTACCACGACACCGAGCCGGCCTGCCACGCCTACGTCGGGCTGACGCCGCGCACCGAGGTGCTGTTCGGAGGGCCCGGCCGGTCCTACGTGTACCGCTCCTACGGGATCCACGCCTGCCTGAACGCCGTGTGCGAGCCGCCTGGGGTGGGCGCGGCCGTGCTGATTCGGGCGCTCGAGCCGCTCGAGGGTCTCGATCTCATGCGCGAGCGGCGCGGTCTCGAGCGAGTGCAGGATCTGTGCTCGGGTCCCGGCAAGCTGACCCAGGCGCTGGGCATCGGGCTCGTCGACAACGGCTGCGACTTGGCCCGCGGGCCGGTGGTGATCTCCACCAAGCCCCGGAGCTGGCGCGCGGCGCACGTGGCCGCGAGCCGGCGGATCGGGATCACCAAGGCAGCCGAGCTCGAGTGGCGCTTCTGCGCGGTGGGCAGCCGTTGTCTGTCGAGGCCCGCGCTGTCGAGGGTCTAGTGCGCCTTCTGGGGCCGCCTGCGGCGGCGTCCGTCGGATGTGGCGCGGCAGGCCCGTCAGGCGAGGCAGGGATGCCGAGCGGGCCGTCGCCGCGACCGCCTGGTTCCCCGTCCGGACGGGCCCGCCAGGCCCCATGGATGCCGAGCGCAGCGAGGCCCAAAACCCGGACGGCTCAGCCCCCGCCGCCGATGCCAGCCCCGCCCGAGCCGCCTCCGCCGGACCCGCCGCCACCACCACCACCGGTGCTACCGCCCGCGCCGCCGCCGGCACCACCACCGCCGCCGGTCGTCCCGCCTGCGCCACCGCCGCCAGCACCGCCGCCTGCGCCGCCGCCGGTCGCCCCGCCGGCGTTACCGCCACCCGCGGTGCCGCCGCCGTTCTGAGTCCCGCCCGCCCCGGTGCCTGCGCCGCCGGTCGTTCCGGCACCCCCGGTGTTGGGCGGGGTGGCGCTCGTGGTCGTGCTCACGGTGGATGAGCTGGGCGTGCTCACCCCGGACCCGGTCGTGTCGGTGAGGCTTGACGTCGTGCTGGTGTTGCTCTTGGACGGGTTCTCGGCGGCCAGGATCTGGAGCGCCTGGACCATGTAGTTGTGCCAGATGAGCGCCGGGTAGGTGCCACCCTCGACCGGTGCCCCGTTGTACTGGGTGTTCATCGGGACGAGCTTGTTGGGGTAGCCAACCCACACCGCGGTCGTCATCTCGGGCGTCCAGCCGACGAACCAGGCATCGCCGTAGTTGGTCGTGGTGCCGGTCTTGCCGGCGACGTCCACGCCCGAGATCGCGGCCACGGGCGCCGTACCGCCGGGGCTCACGGGGCCATGGAGGAGCTCGTGGATGGTCTGGGCCACGCTGGTCGGGATGATCCGCTTGTACCGGGGCTGGTCGATCAGGTTCTTGACCGGGCAGACCTTCGGGCAGGAGATCTGGGCGATGCCGGTGGGACCCTCGTGGGGCGTCCCCAACGTCGGGTCGAACACCTTGCGGCCGTTCTCGGCGATGGTCTCGTACGCGTGTGCCATGTCGAGCGGCGACACGCCGACCTTGAGCCCACCGAGAATCATCGCGTCGTTGTCTGACACCGGCGTGCGGATCCCCATCCGCTTGGCCATCTTGGCGACGTTCTTGGTTCCGACGTTGATGCCGACCTGGGCGAACACGGTGTTGTCAGAGATCGCGGTGGCCTCCGCCAGGGTGATCGGGCCCGAGTAGGTGTTGCCGAAGTTGCGGACGGGGAAGTGCTCCTTGCCGCCGCTGTTGGGCACGATGAAGTTCTGCGGGGCGGAGTCGATGATCGAGTCGGG
The DNA here is from genome assembly GCA_963764545.1 of uncultured Solirubrobacterales bacterium. GTDB lineage: Bacteria > Actinomycetota > Thermoleophilia > Solirubrobacterales > Solirubrobacteraceae > Palsa-465. Next base: position 224,221 of record CAVXSX010000005.1, read on the forward strand.
CCCGTAGCCATGCTGCAGCGCGACCGCGAGCGTGAACGGCTTGAACGCGGAGCCGGGCTGGCGCTCGGACGCGGTGGCCAGGTTGAACGGGTACTGGCTGTAGTCCTCCTGTCCATCGATGATCGGGCCGCCGACCATCGCCCGGACCTCTCCGGTCTTGTTGTCGATCGCCACCAGCGAGGCGCTCGGCAGGCCCTCCCCGGTCGGCAGCTCCTGCGAGATCGCCTCCTCAGCCGCCTGCTGGAGCTTCAGGTCGAGCGTGGTCCGGATCTTGAGCCCGCCGTAGTACGCGCGGTACTCGGCGACGTTCTGCGGGACGCCGTGACCGAGGCCCATGGCCGAGAGGATCTGGGGCCGCAGCCAACTCGTGAAATATGGCGCCGCCGAGGGCTCCTGCGGCTGCTGGATGGCAGCTGCCGTCGGCAGCGGCTTGTTGCGCCAGACCAGGAACTGGGAGCGCGTGATGTCGTGCTCCTTGACCATGTCCTGGAGTACGACGTCCCGCCGTTCCCATGCCGCCTTCGGGTTGGTGATCGGGTCGAACGCGCTCGGGGCGTCCACGATCCCGGCCAGCATCGCCGCCTCCCAGGGCGCGAGCTGCGACGCGCATGACGGCTTGGGCGCGTCGCCGCAGCCTGAGTTCGACTGCCCCGGGGGCACGTTCGGGTCGTAGCCGTGCTCCTTGCCGAAGTACACGCGCGCGGCCGATTCGATCCCGTACGCGCCATTGCCGAAGTAGATCGAGTTGAGGTACTCGGTGAGGATCTTGGTCTTCCTCCACCGCCGCGTGAGGTGGTACGCCAGGGCGGCCTCGCGGAGCTTCTCGAAGATCGTCCGGTTGCCCTGCTCGATCAGGGCTTGCTTGACGAACTGCTGCGCGATCGTCGACGCCCCCTGGGTCGACCCGCCGCCCACGTCGACCAGCACCGCGCGCGCGATGCCACGCAGGTCGACACCCGGCTCGCTCCAGAATCGCCTGTCCTCGACGTCCACGATCGCGTGTGTCGTCCACCAGCCAAGCCGCAGCCAGGTGTCGACGACCTCGTGGTTCGGCGGAGCCAACAACCCGATCAGGTGCCAGTGGTCGTCGTAGAGGTACGAGTTCTTCGTGGCGGCGCTGTACTGCTGGCTGTTCTCGATCTGGGGCAGGTCCGAGGCGACCGCCATCATCATCCCGAACACCGCCGAGATCACGCCCAGGATCCCCAGGCCGAGCAGGATCAGGAGTAGACGGAGCTTCTTGACGCGCGGCTTGCCGGGGCGCCTCGGACGCCGTCCCGGCCACCGCCGCCGACTGCGGGGCTCGGCGCGGTCCACCGCCGTTGCCGTTGCCGCCACCGCCTCGCCGCCGGCTTGGCGCCCGGCGCGGGGTCGTGGCCGGCGTCTGGTCGGCCTCTGTCGGGATTTCCACGTCGTCGATCACACGATCGAAAGTGCTTCGAATTGCGGCTGTCCGCGCACGCATCAGCCCCGATGGCCGTGCAGCGGGACGCGGCGGCGAGGGGGTCCCGTCGGCGGCGAGAGTCTAGCATTGCCCCGGATGCAGCCAGAGGCCCGTCCCGAGCCGCCGCCGGCGCCCACTACGCCCGGATGAACCCCCGCGAGGCGGCCGCCTGGCTGGCCCGGAACGCCGTGGACAGCCTGCCCGAGGGCGAGCTCGAACGCAAGCTCGGACTCGGTCGTCCGATGCGCGTGAAGCTTGGGATCGATCCCACGGCTCCGGACATCCATTTCGGATTCACGGTGGTCCTGCGCAAGCTCCGCGAGTTCCAGGATCTCGGCCATGTCGTAGTGCTGATCATCGGCGACTACACCGCGCGCGTGGGGGATCCGAGCGGACGCTCGGCCACCCGGCCGGTGCTCTCGCCGGCCGAGATCGACGCCCACGCTCAGACCTTCCAGGCACAGGCGCTCAAGGTGCTCGACTCGCAGCGCCTCGAGGTCCGCTTCAACGGCGAGTGGCTGGACATGTCGATGGAGGACCTGTTCAAGCTGGCGCGCATCCCCACGGTGGCCCAGCTGCTGGAGCGCGATGACTTCGCCAAGCGGTTCGCCGCGCACCAGCCGATCTCGGTGCTCGAGCTGCTCTACCCGCTGTTGCAAGGCTACGACTCGGTGGCCACCCGAGCCGATCTCGAGCTCGGCGGAACCGATCAGAAGTTCAACCTCCTGCTCGGACGCGACATCCAGCGCGCGTACGGGATTCCCGAGCAGGCGATCCTCACGATGCCGCTGCTGACCGGGACCGACGGCGAGCTCAAGATGTCGAAGTCCGTCGGCAACTACATCGGGGTCACCGATCCGCCGGGCGAGATGTACGGCAAAACCCTGAGCATCCCCGACGGCTCGATCGCCTCCTGGTATGAGCTGCTGCTCGGCGCCGAGGCGCCGTCTGAGCTCAGCCCGCGCGACGCCAAGCGCGCACTGGCCCGGGAACTGGTTTCCCGTTACCACGACGAGGCGGCCGCGACGGCGGCCGAGGACGAGTTCGACCGGATCCACATCCGGCACGAGGCGCCCGAGGACATGGTGAGTGTGACCTGGCCGGCTGACCGTCCGGAGGTTCACCTCCCGGCGCTGCTCGCCGACGCCTTCGGGATCTCCACCTCCGAGGCGCGCCGCATGCTCACCCAGGGCGGGGTCAGGCTCGACGGCGAGGTGGTGGGAAACGGCGCGCTCGATCTGCCCGCCTCGGCCGTCGACGGCAAGGTGCTCCAGCTCGGCAAGCGCCGCTTCGCCCGCATCCGGGTCGGGCCGTGAGCGTCCACGGCGGGCTGCTGCGCCTCGAGACCCCCGGCAACGGCCACATCGTCGACATCACACCCGGCGTGGAGCGCGTGGTCGGAACCTCCGGAGTCGACCGGGGCGTCGTGACCGTGTTCGCCACCGGCTCGACCGTCGCCGTCACCACGATGGAGTACGAGCCCGGCGGCGTCCAGGACCTGCAGGCCCTGCTCGATCGGCTGATTCCGGGCGGCGGGGAGTACGAGCACAACCGCCGCAACCACGACACCAACGCCCACGCGCACCTGCGCGCGGCGGTGATCGGACCTTCGGAGTCGATCCCCGTCCTCGATGGCCGCCTGGCCCTGGGGACCTGGCAGCAGGTGGTGCTGATCGACTTCGATGACCGGCCCCGGCAGCGGTCGGTGACGGTCCAGGTGCTGTCCTGAAGCGTGCCCTTCGAAGGGGGATCGGACCAGGTAGCCGCGGCCCGGGGCCAGACCTGCCATCATCCCGCGCTGCGGACCCCGGTCGAGGCCCCATCTGGGCGCTATACTCACCGGTCCGCTCCGGAATCGGAGACGGTTTCGGGCGTGCCCCGGGAAGGAAGCCCCTTCCGAAGAGGTGCGACGGTCTTTGAAAACTCAACAGCATGCGCACTTTTCGACCGATCCGTCGGTCGAGATGTGTGTCCAGGTTCGACGCCGTCGCTCGAACGGTCCTACGGGGCCGCCTCGACCGACGGTGCCAGATTGACCCCGTCATGCGTCCCGGGCCCGTGGTGTACATGGACCCCTCGTGAGGACGCGTGGGCCTGATCCACCAGCGGACAGGCCCTGGGTCCACCACCATCCTTGGTGGGAGCGTCCGCTCCGGCGGACCGGACCTTGACGACTCTTTGTGAAGCGGGTCGCCCTCGGGCGGCTCGTCTCAGCAGTTCTTCACGGAGAGTTTGATCCTGGCTCAGGACGAACGCTGGCGGCGTGCCTAACACATGCAAGTGGAGCGACGAACCAGGCTTCGGCCTGGGGCAAAGCCGCGAACGGGTGAGTAACACGTGGGTAACCTGCCCCGATGATTGGGACAACCCGAGGAAACTCGGGCTAATACCGAATGTGCCCTCCGGCCATAAGGCCGCTGGGGAAAGGAAGCTTCGGCCTCCGCATTGGGATGGGCCCGCGGCCCATTAGCTTGTTGGTGAGGTAACGGCTCACCAAGGCTGCGATGGGTAGCTGGTCTGAGAGGACGATCAGCCACACTGGGACTGAGACACGGCCCAGACTCCTACGGGAGGCAGCAGTGGGGAATCTTGCGCAATGCGCGAAAGCGTGACGCAGCAACGCCGCGTGGGGGAAGAAGGCCTTCGGGTTGTAAACCCCTTTCAGTTGGGACGAAGCTTCGCCGGTGAATAGCCGGCCGGAGTGACGGTACCTTCAGAAGAAGCCCCGGCTAACTACGTGCCAGCAGCCGCGGTAATACGTAGGGGGCAAGCGTTGTCCGGAATCATTGGGCGTAAAGAGCGTGTAGGCGGCTCGGTAAGTCCGCTGTAAAAGTCCAGGGCTCAACCCTGGAAAGCCGGTGGAAACTGTCGAGCTAGAGTCCGGAAGAGGCGAGTGGAATTCCTGGTGTAGCGGTGAAATGCGCAGATATCAGGAGGAACACCAATGGCGAAGGCAGCTCGCTGGGACGGTACTGACGCTGAGACGCGAAAGCGTGGGGAGCAAACAGGATTAGATACCCTGGTAGTCCACGCTGTAAACGATGGGCACTAGGTGTGGGGGGTGTCGACTCCCTCCGTGCCGACGCTAACGCATTAAGTGCCCCGCCTGGGGAGTACGGCCGCAAGGCTAAAACTCAAAGGAATTGACGGGGGCCCGCACAAGCAGCGGAGCATGTGGTTTAATTCGACGCAACGCGAAGAACCTTACCTGGGCTTGACATGTTCCTGTCAGCCGTGGAAACACGGTCTCTCTTCGGAGCAGGATCACAGGTGGTGCATGGCTGTCGTCAGCTCGTGTCGTGAGATGTTGGGTTAAGTCCCGCAACGAGCGCAACCCCCGTCGCATGTTGCCAGCATTTAGTTGGGGACTCATGCGAGACCGCCGGTGACAAACCGGAGGAAGGTGGGGATGACGTCAAGTCATCATGCCCCTTATGTCCAGGGCTACACACGTGCTACATTGGCGCGTACAGAGGGTTGCGATACCGCGAGGTGGAGCGAATCCCTTAAAGCGCGTCTCGGTTCGGATTGCAGGCTGAAACCCGCCTGCATGAAGGCGGAGTTGCTAGTAATCGCGGATCAGCACTGCCGCGGTGAATACGTTCCCGGGCCTTGTACACACCGCCCGTCACACCATGGGAGTGAGCAACACCCGAAGCCGGTGGCCTAACCCTTTTGGGAGGGAGCCGTCGAAGGTGGGGCTCGCGACTGGGGTGAAGTCGTAACAAGGTAGCCGTAGCGGAAGCTGCGGCTGGATCACCTCCTTTCTAGGGAGCCCTTTATGGGCAGCGATCGCCTCGAGCGATCGCCCTAGCATGTCGACCGGACCGGCAGGCCGCACGCTTGGGTGGATAACCCAGCGAGGCGGCTCGCATGCTGTTGAGTTTTGAGAGACCGGCTCGGCGCCGGTGCTCGCGGACCCGTCCATGGGCACCTGCGACCGAGTTGCGCCTCTTCCCGGACCTTGAAAACTGCACAGTAGCCAATGAAACACGGGTATCACCGGGCGGAGCCGTAAGGCTTCTCCCAAAAGATCACCGTCAAGATATTAAGGGCACATGGTGGATGCCTTGGCACCAAGAGTCGACGAAGGGCGTGAACGGCTGCGATAAGCCGCGGTGAGGCGCTGAATAGCCATTGACCCGCGGATGCCCGAATGGGGAAACCCAGCGCCGGTAATGCGGCGTTATCCCATGCTGAACACATAGGCATGGCGAAGACAAGCGGGGGAAGTGAAACATCTCAGTACCCCGAGGAAAGGAAATCAACCGAGACTCCCTGAGTAGTGGCGAGCGAAAAGGGATCAGCCTAAACCCGGCGTGTGTAAGCGGCCACGCGTTGCACGTCAGGGGTTGTAGGGCGCCTGGTCCGGACTGTGGCCAGTCCGGCGGAAGTAACAAAACTGCGTGATAGTCGAAGCGTGTGGAACCACGCACCACAGAGGGCAATCGTCCCGTAGACGAAATCACGCGGTCTTCCGCAGGCGTTCCTGAGTAAGTCCGCACCCGTGAAACGCGGACTGAATCTGGGGGGACCACCCTCTAAGGCTAAGTACTCCTTGGTGACCGATAGCGGACTAGTACCGTGAGGGAAAGGTGAAAAGTACCCCGGAAGGGGAGTGAAATAGTACCTGAAACCGCGTGCCTACAAGCGGTGGGAGCGGCCTCGTGCCGTGACCGCGTGCTTTTTGCATAACGAGCCGGCGAGTTACTCGTCTGCGGCAAGGTTAAGCGATGAGCGGAGCCGTAGCGAAAGCGAGTCCGAATAGGGCGACATAGTCGTAGGCGGTAGACCCGAAGCTGAGCGAGCTACCCATGGGCAGGTTGAAGCGGGGGTAAGACCTCGTGGAGGACCGAACCGACCTAGGTTGAAAACTGGGCGGATGACCTGTGGGTCGGAGTGAAAGGCTAATCAAGCTCAGTGATATCTGGTTCTCTCCGAAATATATTTAGGTATAGCCTCGGATAAATTCCGTGGCGGCCGTAGAGCACTGTTTGGACTAGGGGCCCTACCAGGTTACCGACTTCAGGCAAACTCCGAAGACCGTCACGGTTACTCCGGGAGTCAGTTGCTGGGGGATAAACTTCAGCGTCAAGAGGGAAACAGCCCAGACCGCCAGCTAAGGTCCCCAAGTACTAGCTAAGTGGGAAACGATGTTCGAATGCAGAGACAACCAGGAGGTTGGCTTAGAGGCAGCCATCCTTGAAAGAATGCGTAACAGCTCACTGGTCAAGTGTTCGAGCGCGGACAATGTAACGGGGCTCAAGCTAGTCACCGAAGCTGCGGGTGCGAAGGCCTTCGGGTTCTTCGCGCGGTAGGAGAGCGTTCCGGCGCCAGTGAAGCGGCGGCGTAAGCCAGCCGTGGAGGCGGCGGAAGTGAGAATGCCGGCATGAGTAACGAAAAAGGGGTGAGAATCCCCTTCGCCGATTGCCCAAGGGTTCCTGAGTAAAGTTCGTCTGCTCAGGGTCAGTCGGGACCTAAGGCGAGGCCGAAAGGCGTAGTCGATGGCCAACGGGTTGATATTCCCGTACCACGTCGCTTCCGTTTGACCGATGGGGGGACGAGGAAGGCTATGGGATCCCAGGCGATGGTTGTCCTGGGCTAAGCATGTAGGGGTGGCTCTAGGTAAATCCGGAGCCGCATTAACCTGAGGTGCGAATGCAGCTGGCTCTAAGCCGGCGAGTCCCGGAAGCCCTGCCTCCAAGAAAAGCCTCTAGGGAGGAAGCGCGTGCCCGTACCAAAACCGACACAGGTGGGCAAGTGGAGAACACTAAGGTGATCGAGATAACCCTCGTTAAGGAACTCGGCAAAATCGCCCCGTAACTTCGGGATAAGGGGCGCCCCAGTAGGGTGAACCTCCTCGCGAGGGGAGCCCGAGAGGGCCGCAGTGAATAGGTTCAAGCGACTGTTTACCAAAAACACAGGTCTCTGCTAAGTCGTAAGACGACGTATAGGGGCTGACGCCTGCCCGGTGCCGGAAGGTTACGTGGAGGTGTTAGGGCTTCGGCTCGAAGCACCAAAGCTAAGCCCCGGTAAACGGCGGCCGTAACTATAACGGTCCTAAGGTAGCGAAATTCCTTGTCGGGTAAGTTCCGACCTGCACGAATGGCGTAACGACTTGAACGCTGTCTCAACGAGGGGCTCGGTGAAATTGCAGTCTCGGTGAAGATGCCGAGTACCCGCGGCTAGACGGAAAGACCCCGTGAACCTTTACTACAACCTGGTATTGGGGTTCGATGCATCTCGCTCAGGATAGGTGGGAGCCTTGGAAGCGCCGGCTGCGGCTGGCGTGGAGGCAACCTTGAGATACCACCCTTGGTGTATTGGATCTCTAACAGCACGCCGTGAATCCGGGTGCTGGACAGTGACAGGCGGGTAGTTTGACTGGGGCGGTCGCCTCCCAAAATGTAACGGAGGCGCGCAAAGGTTCCCTCAGCACGGTCGGAAATCGTGCGTAGAGTGTAAAGGCAGCAAGGGAGCTTGACTGCGAGACTGACAGGTCGAGCAGGTGCGAAAGCAGGCCTTAGTGATCCGGCGGTAGCAAGTGGAAGCGCCGTCGCTCAACGGACAAAAGGTACTCCGGGGATAACAGGCTTATCGGGCCCAAGAGTCCACATCGACGGCCCGGTTTGGCACCTCGATGTCGGCTCGTCGCATCCTGGGGCTGAAGTAGGTCCCAAGGGTTGGGCTGTTCGCCCATTAAAGCGGTACGCGAGCTGGGTTCAGAACGTCGTGAGACAGTTCGGTCCCTATCTGCCGTGGGCGTTGGAGAATTGAGAGGATTCGTCCCTAGTACGAGAGGACCGGGACGAACGCACCTCTGGTGTATCTGTTGTCCTGCCAAGGGCATCGCAGGTTAGCTACGTGCGGATCGGATAACCGCTGAAAGCATCTAAGCGGGAAGCCGGCCTCAAGATGAGTTCTCCCATCCCCTTGAGGGAGTAAGACCCCTGGAAGATCACCAGGTTGATAGGCCGGATCTGGAAGAGTGGTGACACTCGTAGGAGACCGGTACTAATGGGTCGAGGGCTTGACGGATATTTTGATATCCGTGCATTGGCACTGTGCGGTTTTGAAGGCCCGGGGAGGGCGCTGGTCTCGACCAGTTTCCGGTGGCTATGGCGAGGGGGAAACACCTCTTCCCATTCCGAACAGAGCCGTTAAGCCCCTCAGCGCCGATGGTACTTGGCCTGCAAGGGCCTGGGAGAGTAGGTCGCCGCCGGTTTATCTTCATAGCTCAGGAGAGCAGTAATTCACGATGACGGACGCCCGGAATGGAAGAGCCGATCCGGGCGTCTCTGGCTCGCGCCTCGAGTCACCCCGACCACCGGGCGCGGCTCATCCCGTGCGCGCCTTCCTGCGCGCCAACCCACAGTTGGTCGTCCTGCTGGTCATCTGCCTCGTGCTCGGCATCGGCACCTTCATAGCGGTGCTCGTCAGCCTCGTCACCGCCGGCTCCGACCAGACAACCGGCGAGCCCAGCGGCACGATCCTCGGCGCTCACGTGACCATGACCGTGGTCCGCGGCCTCGTGCCCTAAAGACCGGCGGCGGCGACCGCTGTTCGGCTCGTGCAGCCGCTATTCAGTTCGAGAGGGCGTGTCCGCTGTCGCGCCTCGAGGGTCGCTCGCCAACCTCGCTGCGACCCGGCCGGACCGGGCACAGGCAATGGGCCGGCGCCGACGGCACGCTGCCGGCTCGCCGCGCGCGCTGCGAGCGCAGCGTGCGGCGGTGCGGATGCGTGGCCCACTGCGGGTCCTCGAGGTGCGCGTCATCCGATGGATCGCCGACGAGCATGTCGTCGACGATGTCCAACCAGGCGCGCAGACGCTTCGTGGAAGACTGGAACATATGTTCGCCAGACTAGGCCGCTGATCGGACGGAAAGGGGTCGGGAATCCCGCGAGCCGCCGTCTCGCGAGGAAATACGCTCACGAGGGTGGTGGAGATCTTGCAGCGCGCGCCCAGCGGCGCCCGGACCGCGCCCGCGGGGTGTCCCCGCCGCGGCCCTCTCAGGCCGCCGAACCGAGCGACGACCACACTTCGATCTTGGTCCCCACCCGCTTCACCACCTCGGTGGTGAACTCCGTGGTCCCGGCCGCGCCCCCGAGATCGGGCGTCTTGACCCCCGAGGCGATCGTCTCGAGCGCCGCCTCGTACACGGCGCGTGAGGCCTGATCGGCCGCCGCTCCGTGCCGGTCGGCGGCGTGGCGCAGGAGCGCGCCGCAGGCCAGGATCATGGCCAGGGGATTCGCCACGTCCTTGCCCTCGAGGGCCGGCGCCGTACCGTGGGGCGCCTCCGCCATCGCCACCGTGGTCTCGTACTGGTCGTTGAAGCCGAGCAGCACCGACTCGGCGCCGGCGATCGAGCCGAACATCGGCAGGACCAGGTCGGACAGGCAGTCGCCGTCGCGGTTCAGCGCGGGAATGACCAGCGGAGTGTCGGTGGCGCCGGAGAGCAGCCCGGCGTAGGTGGCGTCGATCAGGACCGGCTCATAGGCCACCCCGCTGTGGCGCGCCGCGGCCTGGTCGAGCTCCTCCTTGAGCATCCCCTCGTACACGGGCGACACCGTCCACTTGGGCCCGCCGTACACCCGGGCGTGCATCTTCTCGGCCGTCCGGAAGGCGTACTCGGCGACAGCCCGGCAGGTCGAGCGGCTGATCTTCTCGGTGCGGTAGGCCATCTCCGACGGGTCGCCGGCCTCGCCCTCGCGCCACTGCTTGGCGCCGTAGGCGTCGTCCACGGCCATGCGTACGACCGAGATCGGATAGTGGACACCGGCGATCGGCTGAACCCCCGGCAGGCGCCGTCCGGTCCGCACGATCACCTTGCCGTCGACCTCCTCGCGGAGGATCCGGTTGGGCGAGCCCACGTCGTCGGCGCCCTCCGGCGTGACCGTGGCCGCCTTGAGCCCCAGGCCGGCCTCCCGCATGGCCTGCGCGGCGTCGGTCACCACGCCATTTGCGGTCGCGCGCCGGTTCTCCAGCGACAGGTCGAACCGCCGGAGCTCCAGCTCGAGTCCGAGCAGGCCGGGATCGAGGAGGCGCACCGACTGCTCGAGCAGCTCTTGCCCGGTCTGGTCGCCTTCCAGCACGACGATCTTGACCGCCTCAGCCATGCCGGCGGACCATAGCCGACGCAGCGGATCGGGCATCCGCAAGCGAACGGTCAAATGCGAGGTGGGGAGGTACGAGCGCGGACGTTTCACCTCCATCGCGACCGGGAAAAAGGTCCTTGCGCCGGCGTAACCCACGGATGCGCAAGGGAAGCGGAGCGGCGCAAGGGCCACGGTGCAAGCATGTATCCAGCGCCGCCGGCGATCCTCCTAAAAGCAATGAGAAGATCCTCCGACGACCCCACCCTCGGTGGCTCGCTGCGTCCCCGCGGCCCGATCCAACTCGGCCTGACGACGCGCTACGAGGGCCGCGCGGTCGTGGTCGCCGTGGCGGGGGAGCTGGACATCCTCACGGTCTCGAAGCTGATCGCGCGGCTCGATGAAGCCATCCGCCGGCGCCACGGAGACATCGTCATCGACCTGAGCGAGGCCGAGTTCATCGACTCGATGGGTCTGCATGCGCTGCTGGGTGTGCAGCGACGCCTGGTCCGTCAGGCGCGCCGTCTGATCGTGATCTGCCCACCGGGAGCGGTAAGGAACGCGATCGAGCTGGCCCGCCTCGCCGAGGCGCTCGGCGTGGTCTCGAGCGCGGAGGAATACCGCGCGCGCAGGGCCGAGGCCGAGGTATAGCCGTGGCTATTCGGAGCCGGCCGGCATGAGCTCGTCCTGCTTCTCGGCCAGCGCGGCGATCACGATCGTCAGATGCTCATCGAACTCGACCCCGAGCTCCTCGGCGCCGTGGCGAAGCTCCTCGCGGTTGACCGCCGCGGCGAAGCTCGGCTGCTTCAGCTTCTTCTTGACCGATTTCGGAGTCATGCCCTGCAGGCGCTCGGGGCGGACGTAGGCGCAGGCCAGGATGAACCCGCTCAGCTCGTCGACCGCGAACAGGGCCTTCTCCATCGGCGAATCTCGCGAGACGCCGAGGAAGTCGGCGTGAGACGCGACCGCTCGCACCAGCTCGGGCGGATAGCCCCGCGCCTCGAGCTCGCGGAGCGCGTAGCGCGGATGCCCGTCCTCAGGTTCGGATACCGCTCGTAGTCGAGATCGTGGAGCAGCCCGGTCAGCCCCCACAGCTCGACGTCGCCGTCGAAACGCGGCGCGTAGGCGCGCATCGCCGCCTCCACCGCCAGCATGTGCCGGCGCAAGGAGTCAGAGGATGTCCATTCACAAAGGAGGTCCCAGGCCTCCTGGCGCGAAGTCTGCACAGGCATGGACGGGAGCCTAGCTGAGCGCCTGCGGGCCGTCGGTCCGCCCCCGGCAAAAGCGGCACAAGCGGCGCCGGCACGCCCCGCCTCGCCAGCCGCGCCCTCGGCGCGAAAAGCGGCTCCGAGCAGCGAAATCGTCGTCCGGCGGGCCCCCTCGCCGCGCGCGCGGCTCACCTCGAGGCGAGCCCCGGAACGACCCCGAGACCCGAACGCGCCCACCCGACAAGGTACCCTCCGGCCACCTATGGAAAAGTTCGTAATCGAAGGCGGGGTGCCTCTGACCGGCACCATCGTCCCCGCCGGCAACAAGAACGGCGCGCTCCCGATCCTGGCCGCGTGCCTGCTCACAGACGACGAGGTGATCCTCCGCAACGTCCCCCGGATCCGGGACGTGGAGGCGATGACGCTGCTGCTCGAGCAGCTCGGCGCACGGGTCCACTGGCTCGGCCCGGGCGAGATCTCGATCGACTGCTCGAGCGTCGACAGCTGCGAGGTGGACCAGGAGCTGGCCGAGCGGATTCGCGCCTCGTTCCTGCTCGCCGGGCCGCTGCTGGCCCGGTTCGGCCGCGCCAAGATGCCCCCGCCGGGCGGTGACGTGATCGGCCGCCGCCGGCTGGATCCTCACCTGGACGCCTTCCGCGCCCTGGGCGCCGCCGTCGACGAGGACCGCGGCCACATCACGCTCGAGGCTCCGCTCGGGCTGAGGCCATGCGACTTCCTGATGGACGAGCCGTCGGTGATGGCCACCGAGAACGCGCTGATGGCCGCCGCGCTGACCCGCGGGCCGACGGTCATCCGCAACGCCGCCTCGGAGCCCCACGTCCAGGATCTGGCCCGGATGCTCGTTGCGATGGGCGCCCCGATCGACGGGATCGGCTCCAACGTGATGACCGTCCACGGGGTCGGAAGCCTGCGGGGCTGCACCCACTGGATCGCGCCGGACCACATCGAGATCGGCTCGTTCATGGCCCTGGCCGGCGTCACCGGCGGTGAGCTCACGGTCAAGGACACGGTGCCCGAAGACCTGCGGATGATCCGCCTGGTGTTCGAGCGCCTCGGCCTGCGCACCGAGCAGCGAGGCGCCGACATCATCGTCCCCGGCAACCAGCGCCTGGTCATCCGCAACGACGCCGGCGAGTACATCCCCAAGGTCCAGGACGGTCCCTGGCCGGCCTTCCCGGCCGACCTGACCAGCGTGGCGACCGCGCTGGCCACGCAGGCCGAGGGCTCGGTGATGATCCACGAGTGGATGTTCGAGAACCGCCTGTTCTTCGTCGACAAGCTCGTGCTGATGGGCGCCTCGATCACGATCTGCGATCCGCACCGCGCGATGGTCGTTGGTCCGCGCCGCCTGTCCGGGCAGCGCGTCGACTCGCCGGACATCCGCGCCGGCATGGCCATGCTGATCGCGGCGTTCGCCGCCGACGGCGTCACCGAGATCGGCAACGTCCGCCACATCGATCGCGGATACGAGCGAATCGACGAACGGCTGCGTGATCTCGGGGCGCGGATCGAGCGCGAGGATGACGTGCCGGTCACGGTCTAGAGGCCGGCGACCCACGACAAGCTCCTAAACCCGGTCCTCCATGGTCGACCGCCTTCCCAGCGGAACGCGCGACTTCCTGCCCGACGAGATGCGCGAGCTGCGCGCAATGACCGACCGGGTCCGGGGAGTGTTCGAGCGCGCCGGCTACGGCGAGGTGTACACGCCCGCGCTCGAGTACGAGACCACGTTCACCCGGCGTGACATGCAGGGCGGACGCCCCGCCTACCGCGTGTTCGACGAGCACGGAAACGTGCTCGTGCTCCGCTCGGACATGACCGTCCCGATCGCGCGGCTTCTCGCCACCCGCTACCACGACGCCGAGCCGCCGTTTCGCTTCTGCTACTTCGCGCACGCCTATCGCGGGGTGCGGCCCCAGCGCGGCCAGTCGCGCGAGTTTCTCCAGGCCGGGATCGAGCTGATCGGGCTGGAGAGCCCGGAGGGCACGGTCGAGGTGCTGAGCGTCCTGTGCCGTGCCCTGGACGCGGCCGGGCTTCAGAACTACCGGGTCGGCCTGGGCGACGCCTCGCTCTACCCGACGCTGCTCGACCGGCTAAAGATCGATCCCGACCGCCGCGAGCGGATCCTCACGGAGCTGGCCGACGGCGACTTCGTCGGCCTGCAGACCGAGGTCGACGCCCTCGGGCTCGACGAGCAGGCCGCGGCGCTGCTGCTCGAGGTGTCTCGGACCAGGGGCGGACCCGAGGTGCTCGAGGCGCTCGAGGGCCCGCTCGAGTACGCCGCCACCGGCATGCGCGGCGTGCACGCCCTGCTCGCCCCCGAGATCGCCGAGCGGATCATCTTCGACCTCGGACTGGTACGCGGGCTTGGCTACTACACCGGTGCGGTGTTCCAGGTCTACGACCCGGCCTACGGCGTGCCGATCGGGATCGGCGGCCGCTACGACGACCTGCTCGGCCAGTTCGGACGCCCGCTCTCCGCCGTCGGCTTTTCGCTCAACGTCGAGCGGCTGCACATCGCGCTGACCAGCGAGGAACGCGGTGGCTGACCCGGACGCGCTGCGCATCGCCGTGCCCCGTGGCGCGCTGTTCGAAGAGACTCTCGATCTCCTCGACCGCCTGGGCCTGGGCACGCAGGAGGTCCGCGAGAACGACCGCAAGCTGCTGTTCGAGGCCGTCGGCATCATCACGATGCGCCCATCCGACGTGCCGACCTACGTCGAGGCGGGGGCCGCCGACCTCGGGATCACCGGCAAGGACGTGCTGCTCGAGCAGTCCGAGCGCGAGCTCTACGAGCTGGTCGATCTCGGCTACGGGCACTGCACGATGGTGCTGGCCACCGTGGCCGGCGAGGATCCAGCAGCCGAGGCGCTCCGGCGCCTGGGCGTGATGCGCATCGCCACCAAGTACCCGCGCATCGCCACCCGCCACTTCCTCGACACCGGCCGCCAGGCCGAGATCGTCGAGGTCAAGGGCTCGGTCGAGCTGGCGCCGCTGACCGGGCTGGCCGAGGGCATCGTCGACCTCACCGCCAGCGGGACGACCCTGCGCGAGAACGGGCTCGTCGTGCGCGAGGAGATCGCGCACAGCACCGCGCGCCTGATCGCCAACCCGGTCTCGCACAAGCTGAAGGCGCGCGCCATCGACGCGCTGCTGGAGCGGCTCGATGCGGTGTGAGCGCCTGACGGTCGACCGACGATCCCGCGCGCACGGCGGCCGCGCTCCGGGAACTCATCCCCGACTCGCACGAGGTCCGCGAGGGCGTGGGCGAGATCATCGAACAGGTCCGCGCCCACGGCGATGAGGCCTTGATCGAGTACACCCGCCGGTTCGACACCGCCGGACGCGACCCGCTGCCGCTCGTGGTCGAACCCGAGGAGCTCGCCGCCGCCGCCCGCGACCTCGACCCGCACGTCCGCCACGGCATCGAGCGTGCGATCGAGAACCTCGAGGCGGTCCTGGTCGCCGGGCGCTCGAGCGCCGAGGTCGCGGTCGACCTCGGCGCCAACCGCGTCGGTGCTCCGCCACGCGCCCGTCGCCCGCGCGGCGATCTACGTGCCCGGAGGACGGGCGCCCTACCCGAGCACGGTGGTGATGGGCGTCGTGCCGGCGCGCCTGGCCGGCGTCGCAGCACATCGCGGTGTGCGCGCCGCCGCAGGCCACCGGCGATGTCGATCCGGTCGTCCTGGCCGCGTGCGAGATAACCGGCGCGAGCGCCGTGTACCGCATGGGTGGCGCCCAGGCGATCGCCGCGCTGGCCTACGGCACCGAGTCGATCGCTCCGGTCGACATCATCGTCGGCCCGGGCAACCTGTACGTGCAGGAGGCCAAGCGCCAGGTGTTCGGCCAGGTGGGCATCGACGGGTTCGCGGGCCCGAGCGACCTGCTGGTGATCGCTCTCCGCGCGACGCGGACACCGATCCCGATCGCGCTCGATCTGCTGGCCCAGGCCGAGCACGGCCCCGGCACGCTGGTGATCGCGGTCTCCGACGCGCCGGAAATCCTCGAGGTGTTCGAGCAGCGGATCGCCGCGAGCGCCGACACCGGTGCGGTGACCGCCCTCGTCCAGACCAGAGACCCCGAGCAGGCGCTGGCCGTGGCCGAGGCGTTCGCACCCGAGCACCTCCAGCTGGTCGGCCGGGACGCCGAGGCCCTGGCCTCCCGGGTGACCCGACGCCGGCTGCCTGTTCGTGGGCGCCGGCGCCGGGACCGCGTTCGGCGACTACATCGCGGGCTCGAACCACATCCTGCCGACCGGTGGCGCGGCCCGTTTCGCTTCCGCGCTCAGCCCCGAGCACTTCCTCCGGCGCTTCAGCCAGGTGCACGTCGCGGACGCCGCCGAGCTGGCCGCGTCGGCTGCGCCGCTGGCCCGGGCCGAGGGCTTCGAGCTGCACGCGCGCTCGATGGAGGCACGCATCCGGGACAATGACGCCCCGATGAGCCGCACGGCCCAGATCGACCGCAGGACCGCCGAGACCGAGATCCACTCAGCCTCGGGCTCGACGGTGAGGGCGCCGGCGAGCGAAACACCGGCGTTGGCTTCTTCGACCACATGCTCGACCTGCTGGCCCGGCACGGGCACTTCGACCTGGCCGTCCGCGCGCAGGGGGACCTGGCGACCGGCGCCCATCACACGGTCGAGGACGTCGGGATCTGCCTCGGCCAGGCACTCGACGAGGCCCTGGCCGACCGCGCCGGCATCGTCCGCTACGGTCAGGCCACGATCCCCATGGACGAGGCTCGCGCCTCGTGCGCGATCGACATCTCCGGTCGCGGCCTGTGCGCCTTCGAGGCGTCGCTGCCGCCCGGCGCGATCGGCAACTTCGATCACGAGCTGGTCGAGGAGTTCCTGCGCGCGCTGGCCATGAACGCCAAGCTGACCCTGCATTTGACCGTCGAGCGGGGCACCAACGCCCACCACGTGATCGAGGCCTCGTTCAAATCACTCGCCCGGGCGCTGCGCACTGCGGTCGCACTCGACGCGACCGAGCGCGGCGTGCCCTCGACCAAGGGGACGCTGGTGTGACCCGGGTCGGGGTGATCGACTACGGGATGGGCAACCGCCGCTCGGTCGAGAAGGCGCTGGCCCACGTCGGCGCCGATCCGGTCCTGACCGGGAGCCCGACGCGCTGCGCCACTGCGACGGCCTGGTCCTGCCCGGCGTGGGCGCGTTCCCCCAGGGGATGACCAACCTGCGCGAGCTGGGGCTCGACGCGCTAATCGCGGAGCAGGTGGCCCGGAGCGTTCCGCTGCTGGGCATCTGCCTGGGCATGCAGCTGCTGTTCGACGCCTCGGAGGAGATGGGCGGCGCCTCGGGCTCGGCCTGATCCCCGGTCGCGTGACGCGGCTGGACGCAGGCGGCCGGCGGATTCCGCACATCGGGTGGAACGAGGTTCGCTTCGAGCGCCGCTCGCCCCTGACCGCCGAGCTCCCCGACAGCGGGTGTCCGTTCTACCACGTGCATTCATTCGCGGCGCGCCCGGACGATCCCGACGGCGTCCTCGCCACCACCGAGTACGGCGAGCGCTTCGCCACGATCGTCGGCCGCGGGACCGTGCTCGGGGTCCAGTTCCATCCCGAGAAGTCCTCGCGCGACGGGCTGCGCCTGCTCCACAGCTTCGTCGGGCTGTGCGCAAACGGTGCGGCCGGGACCGCGCGCGCGGCTGCATGATCCTGCTCCCCGCCGTCGACATCCTCGACGGCAAGGCCGTCCGGCTGGCCCGCGGGGAGTTCGATCAAAGCACGGTGTACGACGCCGATCCGCTCGACGCGGCGCTGCGCTGGGTGAACGAAGGCGCCCGCAGGCTGCACGTCGTCGACCTCGATGGCGCGCGCAGCGGAGCACCGGTCAACCTCGAGCACGTTCGGCGCATCGCCGCCGAGGTCGACGTGCCGATCCAGGTCGGCGGTGGGCTGCGGACGATGGCGGCGGTCACCGACGCGATGAACGCCGGAGCCACCCGGGTCGTCCTCGGAACCGCGGCGTACACCGACGTCGACTTCCTCGACCAGGCGGTGGCCGAGCTCGACGATCGGGTCGTCGTCTCGGTCGACGCGCGCGCCGGCAAGCTGGCCGGCGCCGGATGGACCGAGCAGACCGACATCCCGATCGACGCGGTGATCGAGCACCTGAACGCGCGTGGCGTGCGGCGGTTCGTCTACTCGAGCATCGACCGCGACGGCATGCTTCAAGGACCCGACCTGGACGGCGCGCGCCAGCGTGGCGGAGGCCGTCCGCGGCAGCTACATCTACTCGGGTGGCGTCTCCTCGCTGGAGGACCTGCGTTCGCTGGTCGAGCTCCGGCAGGTCAACCTCCGCGCCGTGATCGTCGGCAAGGCGCTCTACGAGGGGCGCTTCACGGTCGGCGAGGCACAGGCCGTGCTGGACGGTCGCTGAATGCACTACAAGCGGGTGATCCCGTGCCTGGATGTGACCGGCGGCCGCGTGGTCAAGGGGGTCGAGTTCGTCGACCTGCGCGACGCCGGCGATCCGGTCGAGCTGGCCTGCCGCTACGACGCTGCGGGGGCGGACGAGCTCGTGTTCCTGGACATCACCGCGACCTCAGACCGGCGCGAGACCGTGGTCGACCTGGCCCGGCGCACGGCCGACGACGTGTTCATCCCGTTCACGATCGGCGGCGGCATCCGCTCGGTGGCCGACGCCCAGGCGGTGCTCGACGCCGGCGCGGACAAGGTGTCGGTCAACTCGGCCGCGCTGGCGCGGCCTGAGCTGCTCGACGAGCTGGCGAGCGACCTTCGGCGCCCAGTGCGTGGTGCTGGCCATCGACGCCAAGGCGAGCGAGGAAAGCTGGGAGGCGTATGTCGCCGGCGGCCGGACGCCGACCGGGCGCGACGCGGTGGCATGGGCACACGAGGGGGTCGAGCGCGGGGCGGGGGAGATCCTGCTCACCAGCATGGACCGCGACGGGACCAATGCGGGCTACGACCTCGAGCTGACCGGTGCGGTCGCCCGGGCCGTGGCGGTGCCCGTGATCGCCTCCGGGGGTGCCGGAACCCTCGAGCACCTGAGCGAGGCCCTGGGAGCCGGTGCCGACGCCGTCCTGTGCGCCTCGATCCTCCACTACGGCCACCACACTGTGCCCGAGATCAAGGCGCACCTAGCCCAGGCGGGTGCGCCGGTCAGGCCCCTCGATTAGGGGGCTACAAGCGAGGCTGCGACGCCCATCCGGTCTCCCTCGCGCCCGCGCACGCGCTCGCTCACCGCTGCGTATCGCCGGCGCACAGGGACGCCGGCTGGGCGGCAGCCCAAGCGACAGCGAGGCCCATTCCAGGCCCCGCGGCGGCAAGATTCGACTTGTATGTTGGCCCGGGTGAATCGACCGCCGTCAGGCGGCCTCTTCCACGTATCCGGCGGCTGCGCATGCATCGCAATACGCGGCGGGCGGGACGCGGGGCTCATAACAGCCAGGACGGCAGCACGTAGATGACCGCTTCGGACGACCTCGACCGATGCGGGCAGCCGCGGCATCCTTGAGCTCCTCGCGCATGCGATCCAGCTCAGCCGCGTGCTCCGCGCAGAACCTCCGGCCCGAGACGGCCGGCTCCTGGCAGTGGCTTCCACTACGACAACGCATAGACCAGCAAGCATAGCAAGAAGCTCTCGAACGCACGTTCCGCTGCGAGCTTCTTTGCACGCCGTGTGCGGGGATTTCCTGAGTTTTTGTTGGCTGGCTACGTGCGCTGTGTGGGGATTAAGTTAGCGCGCAGCGCTCAACGGTGCTTGGGGAGCAACTGGTAGAGCATCGTGTAGCCGCTCAGATACACCGTGCCGTTGTCATCACAGACGACCGGATTGAACGCGCCGTCCGGGAACGAGAACACCTGGTGGCCGTTGTGGACGTCGAGCCCGGCCGTGGTCCGGCTGCCCAGATCGGAGTAGTAGACGACGTTGCCGACGATCGTGGCCGAGCCGGAGATCCGCCCGCCGGCCGGGTGCTTCCAGCGGATCGCGCCCGACTGGGCATTGAAGGCGTAGAAGTTGCCGTCGTAGGAGCCGAGGTACACCGTGGGACCGAGACCGGGCGTGTCCTGGACCGCGGGCGAGGCGTACACGTACGCGCCGGTGCCGGTGGCCCAGGCGAGCTGTCCGGTCCTGGCCGCGAACGAGTAGACGCGGCCGTCCGTATTGCCCATGTACACGCGTCCAAAGGCCACGGCCGGGGTCGAGTAGAAGTTGCCCGAGCCGAACCCGAAGTCCGCCCCGGCGGTGTTGACCGCCCAGACCCGGTGGCCGTTACCCGCGTTGAGCGCATAGGCGCGGCCGGAATAATCGCCGAAGTACAGGGTGTTGTTCGAGAGAGCAGGACCGCCCTTGACCGGGCCGCTGGCGTGGAAGGTCCAGTTCACGTGGCCGTTGGTGGCGTTCAGCGAGTACACGGTGCCGCTCTGGTCGCCGAAGTAGACGGCGTTGCCCCAGGCGATCGGCGAGGACTCCGTGCCGGTCGGGACGCGATGCTCCCAGACGATCCGGCCGGTCTTCATCGACAGGGCGGCCAGCACGCCGTTGCCGGGTGCCTGGGTGCTCCCCGCGTTGTGGTTGGTCGAGAGCAGCGGCACGTACATCAGGCCCTGGCTGATCCCGAGCGCCGGCGAGGCCGCGGCCAGCGTGCCGACCTTGGTCTCCCACAGCTTGTGTCCGGTGCGCTTGTCGAGTTCCTTGGCCGAGCCGTCGTCGTCGATCAGGTACAGCGAATTGCGGTAGATGACCGGCGGGAACTCGAGCAGCGCATAGTCCTGGAAGCGCCACCCGACGTGGAACGGCGGCTCCGGTGGGTTGGGCCCCGGGTAGACGCGGGTGCGCTCGGCGTCGAAGCCATAGCGCGGCCACGAGAAGTTGTCGACGACAACGGTCTTCTTCTTTTCGGGGGGCGCCGGCGTGGGCGTCGTCGTCGTGGGGCGCGTGAACTCGACGTTGGGGTGCGAGACGTTGTGCGGCGCGTGCGCCAGGATGAACGCCACCGCGCCTCCGGCGAGCACAAGCAGGACCGCCACGACGACGAGTCCCCACCGCAGCCAACGCCGCGAACCGGGACTCGGCATGGCACGCATGCTAGCCACCGACCCTGATCGACCCATGTCGCCCGAGCCACCCGCCGCCCTACGGCCGCTTGGGAAGAAACTATGACTATGTCCGAGTTTCTTCCCGAGCGATCTGAGCTGATGGCGCGGGTGCACGCGCTCCCGGCGGCCAGGCCGCTGCTCGACCGGCTGCCCGATCGTGCCGAGGTGCATCTCGTCGGGGGCGCCGTCCGGGACGTGCTGCTCGGCGGGAGGCCGTTCGATCTCGATCTGGTGGTCGAGGGCGACGCGGCGGCGTTCGCCGCCTCGCTGGGCGGGAACCTCAGGCTCCATGACCGCTTCGGGACCTCGACCGTCGTCCTCGACGGGTTTGCCTACGACATCGCTCGGGCGCGGCGGGAGACCTACGCGCGCCCCGGGGCGCTGCCCGACGTCGAACCCGCCACGGTCGAACAGGACCTTTTGCGCCGCGACTTCACGGTGAACGCAATCGCGCTGGAGCTCACCGGCGAGTCGCCGGGCGAGCTGACCGTCGCGCCGGATGCGCTCGGGGACCTCGAGGCAGGTCTGCTGCGCGTGCTTCACGAGCGGAGCTTTCTCGATGACCCGACCCGACTGTTCCGGATGGTCCGGTACGCCGCCCGGCTCGGCTTCACGATCGAGCCGCACACCGGCGAGCTGGCCGAGGCGGCCATCGCCGGCGGGGCACTCAGCACCGTCAGCGGCTCTCGCCTGGGCGCCGAGGTCAGGCTGCTGGCGCGCGAGGAGGACCCGGTGAAGGCCTTGCTCGGGCTGCGCGGGCTGGGGCTCGACCGCGCGCTCGAGCCCGGCTTCGAGCTCACCGACGCGTCGCTGACCGCGCGGGCGCTCGTCCTGCTGCCCCCGGACGGACGGGCCGACCGGTTGGTGCTGGCCGCCGCGGCGCGGGGCGTGCCGGCGGGCGAGCTGCCCGCGCTGCTAGACTCGCTGGCCTTCGAGGCCGAGGACCGGGACGTGATCTGCGCCGCCGCCACCCGGGCCGAGGGACTCGCGCAGTCGCTGGCCGCCGCCGAGACCCCCTCGGCCATCGCCGCCGCCGCCCTTGACGCGCCGCCCGAGCTCGTGGCACTCGCCGGTGCCGTCGGCCCCGAGCGCCACGCCCGGGAGTGGCTCGAGCGGCTCCGCCACGTCCGGCTCTCGATCGACGGGCGCGATCTCATCGCGGCCGGCGTGCCCCAAGGCCCCGCGATCGGGCGGGCGCTGCGCGCCGCGCTCGCCGCCAAGCTCGACGGCGGCGCCGACGGGCGCGAGCAGGAGCTTGCCGAGGCGCTCAGTGCCGCCGGCCGGCAGCAGTAGCCTGCGGGGTGTGGAGCTCGAATCTGTCCGAGCCGTTCTACGCCCGCGACGAGCACGTCGGGATCGACCTGCCGGGCGCCCAGGCCATGTTCACCACCCGCCGCGGCGGCTTCTCCGAGGGCCCGTACTCCAGCCTCAACCTGGGTCGGCTGACCAACGACAGTCCTGACGCCGTTCGCCGCAATCGGGCCCAGCTCGAGGCGCGGGCGGGCGTGAGGCCGGCGTACATCCGGCAGGTCCACGGCACAGACGTCCGGCTGATCACGGGGAATGGCGATATCGGCGTGGCACCGCTGCCCGACGGCGACGTCGAGCTGCTCGGGGCCGACGGTCAGGCCACCGTCCTGCCGGGCGTGGCGCCGATGGTGATGACCGCCGACTGCCTGCCGATCGCCCTGGCCGGCCGCGGTCAGGCCAGCGGCGACCGCGCCGTGGCCATGCTGCACGCCGGCTGGCGTGGCCTGGCCGGAGGGATCATCGCCGCGGGCGTCGACGCGCTGCGCGGTCTCGGGATCGACGGCGAGCTCCAGGCGGCCATCGGCCCGGGCGCCGGCCCGTGCTGCTACGAGGTCGGCGAGGAGGTGCACGACACCTTCGCCGAATACGGCGATCGGGTGCGGCACGGGCGCAACATCGATCTGAAGGCGATCGCCCGCGACCAGCTCGAGCGCGCGGGCGTGGCCGCCGTCCATGACGTCGGGCTGTGCACGATCTGCTCGGATCAGTCGCTGTTCTTCTCCCACCGCCGCGACCACGGCGTGACCGGGCGGCAGGCCGGCCTGGCGTGGTTGAGCTGATCACCGGGCTGCGGGCCGAGCAGGTCCGCGAGAACCTTCTGCGGGTTCGGACCGAGATCGTCGAGGCCGGGCGGGATCCCGAGAGCGTGCAGATCCTTGCCGCGGTCAAGTACGTCCCGCTCGAGGAGCTCGGCGTGCTGGCCGAGGCCGGGCTGACGCTGCTCGGCGAGAACCGCGCTCAGGACCTCGTGGCCAAGGCAGAGGCCTATCCGGCGATGTTCACCTGGGACTTCATCGGCCATCTCCAGAGCCGCAAGGTCCGCCAGGTGCTCCCGCACGTCCGCTATATCGAGACGGTGGCCAGCGACTCGGCGCTCGACCAGCTGGAGCGCCACGGCACGCCGTCCACCGAGATCCTGGTCGAGGTCAACCTCGCTGGGGAGGAGGGGAAGAGCGGCGTCGCCCCGAGCGAGCTGCCGGGATTCCTCGAGCGCTGCCCGGTGACTGTCGTCGGACTCATGACGATGCCGCCCCTCGCACGCGAGCCCGAGGCCAGTCGACGGCATTTTTCGGCGCTGCGCGAGCTCGCGGCCGAGCACGGGTTGACCCAGCTTTCGATGGGCACCAGCCAGGACTACCTGGTGGCCGTCGAGGAAGGGGCCACGATCATTCGGCTCGGAACGGGCCTGTACAGGCCCGCTGAGGGCCCGGGAGCGTCATAATCACGGCAGGGAAACCCGGCCTGCCAGCGAAAGACCGAATCCGAGATGGCCCTACGAGACACCTGGCACCGCACGCTGATGTACTTCGGTCTGGCGGACGATGAGGATTACGAGGACGACCTCGAGCCCTACACCGAGCCCGAGGCCGAAGCCCAGCACGCCTACAGCGACCGCCCGAACGTCCGCCGCCTGAGCTCCCGCCGCCGGCGCGACGAGTTCGACGACATCTTCGCCGACGATCCGGAGGCCGAGCGGCGCACCGCTTCCCTGCGTCCCGTCGGCGGTGGCGGGACCGGCCGCGGCAACGGTCGCGGGGGAGCCGACCGGGTGCATTTCGTGGTGCCCAAGAACTTCAACGAGGTCCAGGACGTGGCGGACAAGTTCAAGGACGCCATCCCGGTGATCCTCAATCTGCAGAACACCGACCACGACCTGTCAAAGCGCCTGATCGACTTCTCGAGTGGTCTGACCTACGCGCTCGACGGGGGCATGCAGCGGATCGCCGACAAGGTGTTCCTGCTCACTCCGCGCAACGTCGAGGTGTCCGCAGAAGAACGCGCTCGGCTGCTCGAGAACCGCTTCTTCAACCAGAGCTGAGGCCGCGCGCCGGGCGAGCGCGCGCGCCAGCGATAGATTTCCTTTCATGCAGGTCGGACTGATCGGCGCTGGCAACATGGCCCGAGCGCTCGCGCGCGGGTGGGGCGAGCCCGTGCTGTGCTCGGATTCGGGCTCGGGGCGCGCCGAGGCGTTGGCCCGCGAGCTCGGCGGCGAGGCGTGTAAGTCGAACGTCGAGGTGGCCGAGCGCGCCGACCTCGTCGTGCTCTGCCACAAGCCGGCGCAGTTCGATGACGTCGCGCGTGAGCTCTACGGACACGTCAAGGCGGTGGCGTCGGTTCTGGCCGGGATCCGCTCGGCAGCCCTGCGCCGCGGCTTTGGCGTGCCGGTGTTCCGCTTCATGCCCAACACGCCGGTCGAGATTCGCCGGGGAGTCGTTCTCTATTCGCCCGAGCGCGACCTCGACGAGCACCTCGAGGCATCGGTGCTCGAGCTGTTCGGGCGGCTGGGGACGCTTGTGCAGGTGCCCGAGCGCCTGATCGATGCCGCCGGCGCGGTGGTCGGGGTCGGCCCGGCCTACCAGGCGCTGCTGGCCGAAGCCCAGGTCGACGCCGCGGTCCGTCACGGACTGGCCTCCGCCCTGGCCAGCCAGCTGGTGGTCGAGACCATGGCGGGGACCGCCGCCCTGCTCCAGGAGCGCAGCTACGACACGCTTCGGGTCCGGCGCGAGGTGACCTCGCCCGGCGGCACCACCTCGCGCGGCCTGGCCGCGCTCGAGCGCGCCGGTGTCCGGGCCGCCTTCCAGGACGCCTCCGATGCCGTGGTCGGAGCGACGAAGTGATCACGCTCGCGGCCCTCACTCGCGGGGACATCGGCAACTACGTGCAGGCGCTGTTCCTCGTCTACATCCTGCTGATCTTCGTCTACATCCTGCTGAACATGATGTTCTCGCTCGGACTGCGGCCGCCGTACTCCCGCTGGACCGACGCGATCATGAACTTCCTGCGGGACGTCTGTGAGCCCTACCTGCGGATCTTCCGCCGCTTCATCCCGCCGATCGGCATGTTCGACTTCACCCCGATGGTCGCGATCATCGTGCTGTACATCGTGCAGTACATCGTGGTCAAGTTGATCGAGGGCTGATGCGCCGGGTCGTGGTTGCGGGCTGATTGCCCGCGGAGGACCAGAGATGAAGCAGGCGACCTCAACGCTTCGCATGGCCACGATCGCACGGGCCGCGCTGGTGGCCGGGATCGTGCTCGCCCTCGATCAGGTGACCAAGCACACCATCGCCGCCGGCATCGCCGCCGGGGAGGAGAAGAAGTTCCTGCCCGGCATCACGCTCGTCCACGTATCGGAACACCGGCGTGGCGTTCAGCATGTTCTCGGGCGGCGGCACGCTGGTGCTCGTGTTCACGCTGGTCGCGCTCGCGCTGCTGCTCGGCTATTTCCTCCTTCACCCCGAGCGTCCATGGCTGTGGATCCCGACCGGGATGCTGGTCGGCGGGGCGGTTGGCAACCTGATCGACCGGATCGCCAACGGCGCGGTGACCGACTTCATCAAGCTGCCGCACTGGCCGGCGTTCAACTTCGCGGACATGTCGATCACGTTCGGGGTGCTCGCGCTGCTCTGGGTGCTCGAGGGCCCACGGCAGCGCTCCTCAGCTGACGAGCGGTGAGCGCCGGCACGCACATCGAGCTCCGCGTGCCGGACGAGGCGGCCGGTACCCGGCTTGACCGGTTCCTGGCCACGCCGCTCGGCTCGCGCGCGCGGGCCCAGGCCCTGATCGACGACGGCCGGGTCCGGGTCGATGGAGCGGTGCGCCCCAAGCGCCATCTGGTGGCGGCTGGCGAGGCGATCGAGATCGACGAGTCAGTGGCGGCCGGCGAGGCCGCCACTGCGGCCGACGAGGCCCGGTTCGAGATCGCCTACGAGGACAGGGACCTGTTGGTCGTGGACAAGCCGGCCGGCGTGGTCGTGCACCCGGCGCGGGGCCACTGGGCCGGAACGCTGGCCCAGGCCCTCGAGGGACGGGCCGCCGGTGGGGAGGAGCCATGGCGGGCCGGCATCGTGCATCGCCTGGACCGCGACACCTCCGGCCTGCTGGTCGTGGCCAAGAACGACTCGGTCCATCGGGCGCTGAAGGCGCTGCTGGCGGCCCGCCGCCTGCGCCGCGAGTACCTCGCGCTGGTCGACGGCCACCCGCCGGCCCGCACCGGGACGATCGACGCCCCGATCGGGCGCCACCGGCGCGACCGCAAGCTGATGTCGATCGACTCAGCCGACGTCCGCGAGGCCCGCACCCACTTCGAGATCGAGCAGCTGCTGCCCGCGGCCGCCCTCCTGCGCGTGGTGCTCGACACCGGCCGCACCCATCAGATCCGCGTTCACCTCGCAGCCATCGACCATCCGGTCTGCGGCGATCCCCAGTACGGCACCCGCGGCCGCTCGGCCTCAGCCCGCCAGTTCCTCCACGCCACCCGCCTGGCCTTTGCCCACCCGGTGACCGGGGACGGACATCGACGTCTCGTCGCCCCTGCCCGGCGATCTGCGGGCCGCCCTGGATGCGGCGGCCGGGGGAAGAACCGGGCTAAGTCCGCACTCGGCCGCGCCCATCGGCCGAGATCGCGGTTAGTACCGCTATACGACACCTAAGTCCACACCCGGCCCACACCGGCGGCCGAGTGCGCGCTTGGCCCTGTGCTGCCGGCGCTGCCTAGGGGTGGTCGGTGCGCGTCTGGCACCCTCGAGGAACCCTTGCGCACGTAAGACCCAAGCGGTCGTTCACGCCGAAGCGGTCGTTCACGCCGACCGAACACGTCGGCTAACCCGAGGGGTGCCAGAGAGCACGACCACGCGAAATAGATAGGCGGGGCGGCCCGTCCACAGCCGCCCCGCCTGACGTTGCGAACCGAGCCACCGGAGGTAGGGGAAGGGAGGTTCGGCCCGCGCACGAGCCACCGCTGAAGGTAGGGGAAGCGAATGGCCCGCTACACCTGAAAACGTAGCGGCGAAGGAAAACTTGCGTAAACTCAGGTTCAGACCATCCCCGATCCCGTCCGTGCGGATCGTGCCCTGCCTCGCTCCACCGAGGTCCACGAGCACGCGGCGAGCGGGCTGTCAGTACAAACCAAAACCAAGGGAGTGCAAGCAGTGGCTCAGATCGGCATCAGGGAGCTGCTGGAGGCCGGCGTCCATTTCGGCCACCAGACACGCCGCTGGAACCCCAAGATGCGCCGCTTCATCTTCGGCGAGCGCGACGGGAACTACATCATCGACCTCCTCCAGACCCAGGCGTTGCTGGAGGACGCCCGCCAGTTCGCCTCCGAGGTGTCACGGCGCGGCGGCACGGTGCTGTTCGTCGGCACCAAGAAGCAGGCGCGGGACACCATCAAGGAGAACGCCGAGGCGGCGGACATGCCCTACGTCAACCACCGTTGGCTGGGCGGCCTGCTGACCAACTTCCAGACCATCTCGCTGCGCATCAAGCGCCTGCACGACCTCGAGCGCTACGAGTCCGAGGGCCAGCTCCAGCTGCTCCCCACGCGTGAGCGGATGGCCGCCCAGGCGGACCTCGAGAAGCTGCGGGCGAACCTGGGTGGCGTGAAGAACATGCAGCGCCTGCCCGACGCCGTGTTCGTGATCGACCTGAAGACCGAGGCGATCGCCGTGCGCGAGGCCCAGCGGCTGCGGATCCCGATCATCGGCTTGGTCGACACCAACTGCGATCCGGACGGGATCGACTACGTGGTGCCGGGCAACGACGATGCGATCCGCTCCTGCGCCCTGATCACCCGGTCGGTCGGCGATGTGGTCTCACAGGGCCACAACGTCTTCCGCGAGGAGGAGGAGCGGGCGCGGCTCGAGCGCGAGCGCCAGGAGGCCGAGGAGCGCGCCCGGCAGGAGGCCGAGGAACGGGCGCGGCAGGAGGCCGAGGAGCGCGCCCGCCTGGAAGCGGAGGAACGGGCGCGCCAATGAGGCCGCCGAGGCCGAGCGCCAGGAGGCGGAGGCGCGTGCCCGCGAGCAGGCGGCTGCGTCCCCTGCCGAGGCGGCCCCCGCCCCGGCCGAGGAGACCGCCACCGGCGCCGCAGGCACCCGCGGAGCCGTCCCCGGAACCGGCTGCGCCAGCCGAGCCTGAGCCGGCGGCGGCAGCCGAGCCTGAGCCGGCCGCGGCAGCCGAGCCTGAGCCGGCCGCGGGAGCCCAGCCAGAGCCACCCGCGGCAGCCGAGCCGATCCCCGCCGAGGCCGCGGAGGAGCCGGCCGAGCCCGAAGCCGCCGCCCCCGAGCCCGAGCAGGCGGAGGCGCTCGCATCCGAGAACCCTGAGCCCGCCGCGGAGGAGAACGAATGAGCCCCGAGATCAGCGCCAAGGAAGTCAAGGCTCTGCGCGACCGCACCGGCGCGGGCATCCTCGCCTGCCGCGAGGCGTTGGCCGAATCCGGCGGCGACGTCGAGCGGGCCGTCGAGATCCTGCGTGCCCGCGGCCAGGCCCAGGCGGCCAAGCGCGCCGGGGCCGAGGCGAGCGAGGGCGTGGTCCAGAGCTACATCCACGCGGGCAACAAGATCGGCGTGCTGGTCGAGGTCGACTGTGAGACTGACTTCGTCGCCCGCAACGACAGCTTCGTCGAGTTCGCCCGCGACCTCGCGCTCCACATCGCGGCGGCGGCGCCGCTGGCGGTGCGCGACGAGGATGTACCGGCCGAGGATCGTGAGCGCGAGGAGCGAATCGCGACCGAGCAGGCCGCCGACCGCCCCGAGAACGTCCGCGACCGGATCGTCCAGGGCAAGCTCGACAAGTGGCTCGATGATGTGGTCCTGCTGCGTCAGAAGCACGTCAACGAGGACAAGCACGGCGGTAAGACGATCGAGGAACTCCGAGCCGGCCTGGCCTCCGAGACGGGTGAGAACGTGGTGATTCGCCGCTTCACCCGGTTTTCGGTAGGCGCCTAAGATCCGGCGCACGAGCCGATCGGGGCAGACATGACGGTGACGCACGAGGATGGGGACGGCCGCCCGCCGGCCTACCAGCGCGTGCTCCTCAAGCTCTCGGGCGAGGCGCTTATGGGTGACCTCGAGTACGGGACAGACCCGGCCCGCGTTCAGGCCATCGCCGGAGAGATCGCCGCCGTTCACCGGCGCGGAGTCGAGGTCGCGATCGTGGTCGGCGGCGGCAACATCTACCGCGGACTCGCCCAGGCCGCCAAGGGGATGGACCGCGCCACCGGTGACTACATGGGGATGCTGGCCACGGTCCTGAACGCCCTGGCCCTCCAGGACGCCCTTGAGAAGGCCGAGGTCCAGACCCGCGTGCAGTCGGCCATCACGATCTCCGAGGTGGCCGAGGCCTACATCCGCCGGCGCGCCATGCGCCACCTGGAGAAGGGGCGGGTCGTGATCTTCGCCGCCGGTACCGGCAACCCGTTCTTCACCACCGACACCGCCGCGGCCCTGCGCGCGGCCGAGCTGCACGCCGAGATCATCCTGATGGCCAAGAACCGGGTGGAGGGTGTCTACACGGCCGACCCGCGAGTCGACCCGAACGCCGAGTTCATTCCCGAGATCACCCACAAGGACGCGCTCACCCGCGGTTTGCAGGTGATGGACTCGACGGCCTTTGCCCTGTGCATGGACAACAACCTCCCGATCATCGTCTTCAACATGGCCGACGGTCGCAACATCGACAAGATAGTGTCCGGAGAACGAGTGGGGACGCTGGTGAGGACATGACCACGGACATGATCGACGAGTTCCTGGCGGACGCGCGGGATCGCATGCACAAGTCGGTCGAGGCGATCCGCAGCGAGTTCGGATCGGTGCGCACCGGGAGGGCGAGCCCGGCGCTGTTGGACCGGATCCAAGTGGATTACTACGGGACGTCCACGCCGCTTAAGCAGCTGGCGACGATCGGCGCTCCGGAGGCCCGCCTGCTCACGATCCAGCCTTACGACAAGAGCTCGATCAAGGCGATCGAGCGCGCGATCCTCGAGTCCGACGTCGGGCTCACGCCCAACAACGACGGGAACCTGATCCGGCTCGGGGTGCCCGAGCTGACCGAGGAGCGGCGCAAGCAGCTGGTCAAGGTGGTCCGCCACATCGCCGAGGAGGGCCGCGTGGCCATCCGCAACATCCGCCGGGACGTGATGCACGACCTGCGCGAGCTCAAGGAGGCCGGCGAGGCCGGCTCCGACGACGAGCACCGCGCCGAGGTCGAGCTTCAGAAGGTGACCGACGGTCGCATCGCCGAGCTCGACGAGCTGCTCAAGCACAAGGAAGCCGAGATCCTCGAGGTCTAGTGTGGCGGTTTCGCGCGCTGAGCGGGGGGCCGCCGAAACCGACGGCGCGCGCGCCCGGTACGTGGCAATCATCACCGACGGCAACGGCCGCTGGGCGCAGAGCCGCGGGCTGCCGGCGCTGGCCGGTCACGAGGCCGGCGCGGACACGGTCAAGGCCAGGCTGCGCGACGCGGTCGATCTGGGGATCGCCGAGCTGACCGTCTACTCGTTCTCGACCGAGAACTGGACCCGACCGAAGGCCGAGGTAAATGGCCTGATGGCGATGATGTCGCGCCGCATCGAGGCCGAGACGCCCGAGCTGCACGACGAGGGCGTCCGCATGCGCTTCATCGGCCGCCGGAGCGATCCCGTGCCGCCCCACCTGGTCGATCGGATGGCCTGGGCCGAGGAGCTGACGCGCGAGAACGAGCGGATCACGCTGTTCGTCGCCTTCAACTACGGTGGACGGGCGGAGATCCTCGATGCAGCGCGAACCTTCAGCTCAGGTACCGAGGACGATTTCCGCGCCCACCTGTACGCGCCCGACATGCACGACCCCGACTTGATCATCCGTACCAGCGGTGAGCAGCGCATCTCGAACTACCTGCTGTGGCAGGGCGCGTACGCCGAGCTCGTGTTCCGCGACGAGCTGTGGCCGGATTTCTCGCGCGAGGCGCTCGAGCAGAGTCTCGAGGACTTCACCGCGCGCAGCCGTCGTTTCGGAGGACGTTAGCGGTGCCGGCGGCGCGCGCCGGCGCAGCACGCTCCCAGACGCGCCCGCGCCGCGAGCCACCGCCCAAGAAGCCTCGCCGCCGCTCGGATCTCGCCTCCCGGATCCTCGTCGCGATCCCGCTGGCGATCGCGACGATCATCTTCATCGGGCTCGGTGGCCTGCCGTTCCAGCTGTTCATGATCGCCGCCGGATTGATCTGCATGCACGAGTGCTACCGGCTGCTTGGCGCCTGGCGGCCGGTTTCGGTGATCGGCTTCGCGGCGCTCGCGGCGATGGTGTTCGCGGCGCGCTCCAGCGGGCAGGGGGGCGTGCTGGCGGCCGCGGTGGCCGCGGTCCCGGTCGCCGTGCTGGCCGTCATGGCCCGCGACCAGCCACGGCCCACGGTCTCGGTCGGCGCGACGCTCCTGGGCATCTAC
The DNA here is from genome assembly GCA_963764545.1 of uncultured Solirubrobacterales bacterium. Classification (GTDB taxonomy): domain Bacteria; phylum Actinomycetota; class Thermoleophilia; order Solirubrobacterales; family Solirubrobacteraceae; genus Palsa-465. Next base: position 255,795 of record CAVXSX010000005.1, read on the forward strand.
TGGGTCGGCTTCGCGTTCGGGCACGTCGAGCTGCTGCGCGAGCTACCCCACGGGAACTCCGTGCTGATCGATGTGCTGGTCGGGACGTTTGTCGGCGACACCTGCGCCTATGCCGGCGGTCGGCTGTTCGGCCGCCGGCAGCTCGCTCCCCGGATCTCGCCCGGCAAGACCTTCGAGGGACTGACCTGCGGGATGCTCGGCTCGGTGCTCGCGGTGTTCGTCGCCGGCCTGTACCAGACCTGGCTCACCCAGGGCGATGCGCTCCTGCTCGGCGTGGCGGTTGCCGTGCTGGCCCCGATCGGAGATCTGTTCGAGTCGCTGGTCAAGCGCGACGCGGGGGTGAAGGACTCCGGAACCTTGTTCGGGGCCCACGGCGGGGCGCTCGATCGCCTGGACGCCGCCCTGTTCACGGTCGTGGTGGGCTACTACATCTGGCACGCCATCCTCCACTGAGCTGCCCGGCCTGGGTGCCTAGACTGAAGGGCCGTGCCCCGGCGCATCGCCATTCTCGGTTCCACCGGCTCGATCGGTCGTCAGGCGCTCGACGTCATCTCCCAGCCCGGCTCGGAGCTGTCGGTGGTCGCGCTGAGCGCCGCGAGCTCGTGGGAGCCGCTGGTCGAGCAGGCGCGCCGCCACGGCGTGCGCAGGGTGGCGATCGCCGATCCCGACGCGGCCGCCCAGGCGAGCGAGGCCTGGACCGGCGGCGAGGTCCTGTCCGGCCCCGACGGGGTCGTGCGCCTGATCGCAGACTGCGAGTGCGACATGGTCCTGAACGCCATCGTCGGAGCGGCGGGGCTGTTGCCGACGGTCGCCGCCCTGACCGAGGGGATCGAGCTGGCGCTGGCCAACAAGGAGTCGCTGGTGGTCGGCGGCGAGCTCGTCACCGCTCTCTCGCAGGCCACGGGCGCGTCGATCATCCCGGTTGACTCCGAGCACTCCGCCCTGCATCAGCTGCTCGCCGCCGAGCCGCCCGGGACGGTGGATCGCCTGATCCTGACCGCCTCCGGCGGTCCGTTCAGGGGCCGGGGGCGCGATGACCTCGCGGAGGTCACCACCGAGCAGGCGCTGGCTCACCCCACCTGGGCCATGGGCGGCAAGATCACGATCGACTCGGCGACCCTGATGAACAAGGGGCTTGAGCTGATCGAGGCCCATCACCTGTTCGGGACGCCCTACGAGCAGATCGACGTCGTGGTTCACCCGCAATCGATCGTGCACAGTCTCATCCAGCTCTGCGACGGCGCCACCCTGGCCCATCTCGGCTACCCCGACATGCGCGTTCCGATCTCCTATGCCCTGCATCATCCCGAGCGGGCCGATGTCCCCGTCCGGCCCCTCGACCTGGCCGCGCTGGGGGCGCTCACGTTCGAGCCGGTCGACGAGCAGACGTTCGAGCTGCCTGCGGCTGGCGCGTGAGGCCGCCCGAGCGGGCGGCACGGCCACCTGCACTCTCAACGCCGCCAACGAGGTGGCGGTCCATGCCTTCCTGGGGGGCCGCCTGCGCTTCCTGGACATCGCCGCGGTGATCGAGGAGACCCTCGAGGTGCTCCCGCCGCAGCTGGTCCATTCGTTCGAGTCGCTGGGGGAGGCCGACGCAGAGGCCCGCCGGGTGGCCGGCGAGCTGGTCTCAGAGCGCGCCGCCGCGTAGTCCGCAAATCGCGCCCTCGAGCGAACAATCGTCCGTAATACCGGGTATCGCTGACTCTTAAGTCAGTCTCATCCGAGACTGCCACACTGGTCCTGCCACATGTCGTACGTCCTCGCCTTCCTGGGCTTCGTCGCCCTCATCATCCTGCACGAGTTCGGCCACTTCGCCGTCGCCAAGGCAGTGGGCATGCGCGTCGAGCGCTTCTCGCTGTTCATGGGCCCGCTACTCGTCAAGGTGCGTCGCGGCGAGACGGAGTACGGGATCGGCCCGCTCCCGCTGGGGGGATACGTGAAGATCACCGGGATGAACCCGCACGAGGACATGCCGCCGGAGGTCGTGCCGCGCGCCTACTACAACCAGCCGGTGTGGAAGCGGATCGTGGTGATCCTGGCCGGCCCGGCCATGAACCTGTTGATCGCCTTCTTCATCGTCTTCGGTCTGGCTCTCGCGGCCGGGCAGGGGGTGAGCGCCCACGGCCAGCCGGTGCTCAACCGCGAGGTGGTCGCGATCGAGTCCGGCACGCCGGCCGCAAGCGCGCTGCGCCCGGGCGACCAGATCGTCTCGGTCGATGGGGTGAGCAGCTCTCCCGAGGCGATCCGCACGCAGCTCGCCACGCATCGCTGCGCCGGCACCCAGGTGAACGGCTGCCTAGCCGCCACCGCGGCCAAGGTGGTCGTCAAGCGCGATGGCCAGAAGCTCGCGTTCGACATCCGCCCCCGCTACGTGGCGGCCGACAAGCGCCCCGAGCTCGGCTTCAGCTTCGGCCAGGTCACGGAGCCGGTCGGCCTCGCGCACGCCGCCTCGATATCGGTCAGCTACCTGTGGTCGACCGGCACGCGCACGGTATCCACGGTGGTGCGCATCTTCGAGCCCCAGGAGCGAAAGCAGCTCCACAGCATCGTCTACGGCTACACGGCCACCCAGGAGTCGTTCGCCACGAGTACGACCCTGGCTCTCACAGTGCTGGCTTTGATCTCGCTCTCGCTGGCGATCATCAACCTGTTCCCGTTCCTGCCCCTAGACGGCGGCCATGTGTTCTGGGCGGTGGCCGAGAAGGTGCGGGGCAAGCGGATTCCGTTCGAGATCATGGAGCGCGCCGGCGTGGTCGGTTTCGTGCTGATCCTGATGATCTTCGTGATCGGCCTGACGAACGACATCTCGACGCTCTCCGGCCCGGGTATCGGCGTCCGCTAGCCACCCATCCGACCAAAACCGGAAATCATTCCCGGAGACGTCGGTCGGCTACCGAACGCGAACGGAGGAGAGAAGCACGGAGAGCAGCACGATCTCGCCGGCGATGGGCATCGAAGGCGCGACGCTCGAGACGCTGGCCGGTGATCCTCAGCCATGAAGCTCAAGCGGCGTTCGATCGCGGCCAAGTACGCGGCCGAGATCGACGCGATGTACGCCAGCTAGCGCAGCGTGACCGGGACGCTGCGGCTGTACACGGTGGTCCCGGCCAGTCCGGGTGAGCCGACCGGATAGGTGTAGGCCAGCCTCACCGTGCCGCTGGCCGGGAAGCGGATCCGTACGTCGAAGTAGCAGTTGCCCGAGTTTCCGGCCGGCACGGTGAGGATCGTCCGGAAGCCCCGGCGGCCGGAGCGCGGCGCGAACTGGATCTGGCCGCTCTGAGGCGATCCGCTGTCGAGGATCCCGTAACGGGCCGGGCGCAGGCAACCCCAGACCTCGACCGCGCGGCCGCGCGGCGCGGAGGTGCTCGGCAGATACAGCGGCAGGCGATACGCGGCGAAGCTCGGCTTCAGCCGCCCGTCGGAGAACTCCAGGCCGCTGGCGAAGCCGCCGTCGCCGATCGCTTTCGGGCCGATCGGCGGATCGGCCAGGAGATACTGCATGGTCGAGGCGACCCGCGGCTGCTTCCAGCTCAGGTACTCGGCCCAGTTCAGGTAGTAGGCGGCGGTGGCCGGCGAGACGAACGTGCCCTGATTGGGCGGGTTGGTGATGTAGCCGTACTCGGTGTTGTAGATCGGCAGGCGCCGGTGCGAGCCGTACACCAGTTGCACGCGGTCGCTCGCCCGTTCCAGGTTCGGCAGCCTGGGAAACGGCGCGATGTCAGGGTCGCTCGAGGCCTCGGTCGTCGGTGGCAGGTTGGCCGGGTAAGGATGGTCGGCCAGTCCGGTGGCCTCGAACAGCGCCGGGTTCTGCGCCCGGAACCGCCTCGACGCGCCCGGCGTGGTCGGACAGCCTTCCGCCCGTGCTGTGGAGCCGCGCAGTTGGTGGTAGCTCGAGTCCACGCAGTACAGCGTGCGCAGGAACTGCAGCGGCTTGGTTTGCGCGAAGTTGCCGGGGAGCCCCTGCGGGCGCTTGTGCGTTCCGCGGGCGCTCATGCCGCGCGGCGCAAACTCCCCGATCAGGATCGTGTCGGCCGCATGTCCGGTGGCCTGGAGCGCGCTCCACCCCTGGGCGAGCAGGCTGCGGTACATCTCCGGCGCCACCGACACGGTCGAGCCGTCGATCGCCTGGGGCCCGAGGTCTTCGCCGAAGTTGGGCTCGTTCCAGAGTGACCAGAAGCTCACGCGGGGCAAAGGCGTGCTCTGGCCGGAGGGCACATAGGTCCCGCTGTAGCGCTCGCCCACGGCCTGTGCGAATTGACCGAACGCTGCGGCCGATGGGCGCCATGCCCAATACATGTTGTCGAGCGCAGTGGCCGGGATGCCCGGTCCCTCGGCCCAGCGGGGCGCGCCGCCGCTCAGCGTGAAGTCGACGGCAACCCCATCGGCGCTGGCCAGCTTGACGATCTGCGTCGTACGGGGCCCAGTTCGCGGCGGGGTACGCCGCCGGATCCGAGGCGTCGAACCCGGCAGGAGGCGTCCGGCTCTCCCAGTCCGGGGCGATCTGGGCCCACACGACGATGACGCGTACCGTGCTCGCGCCGAGCAGCCGGAACGTGGCCAGCGTGTCAGCCGGATCGCCCAGCACTCGTGCCGAGTCCTGGATGATCGACAGCTGGCTGTTCGAGGCGGCGGCCGGTGCCGGCGCGGCAATCAGCACCGTGCAGACAATCGCCCCCACCGTGGCCGCCAACGTCCTGGCCCGGCGCACTCTCATCTCTGAACTGAACGTCGGCGCGATGGCGAAGTTGCGGACAGCGCGCCCGGGCGGTCGGTCAGCGTACGGTGATCGGGACGACCCGGCTGACCACGCCGGCGCCGTTGCCGAGCGACTGATCACCGGGCGGGTAGGTGTAGGCCAGCCGGACCTTGCCGCTCGACGGGAACGTGATGTGCACGTCGAAGTAGCAGCTCTGGCCCGGGTCCGATCGTCACGGTTTGAACCGTCGTGTACTGACCGCGCGACCGTGGCGCGAACTGGATCTCGGCGGTCTGCGGCGAGCCCGTGTCGATGATCCCGAAGGCGGCCGGCCGGATGCAGCCCCAGACCTCGAGCGCATGGCCGCGACGAGCCGTCGTGGCCGGCAGGTACAGCGGCAGACGCCAGGCGTAGTAGGTCGCCTTCTGGACGCCGTTCCAGCTCAGGAGGCCGCTGGCGAAGCCGCCCCAGTCGTTGGCGCGGTTGGGGCGCAGGGGATCCCACAGCAGGTACTGGTCGTAGGAGCGGATGCGCGGGTTGCGCCAGCTGATGTACTCAGCCCAGTTCATGTAGTCGGCGGCGATGGCCGGGGACAGGTAGAGCACCCTGACGCTCGAGGTCGGGTCAGGGCTGTGCTTGGGCGGGCTGGTGATGTAGCCGAACTCGGTGTCGTAGATCGCAAACCGGGTCCTCGACCCGTATACGCCCTGGAGCCGATCGAGAGCGTGCGTCAGGTTGCCGATTACGCCGAGCGAGGTGTAGTCGGTCGTGGACGAGTGGTTCGTCGGGTCCGGACCCAGCTCGTGATTGGGCTTGTACCACCGCATGTACGGGTGGTCGGTCACCCCGCTGGCATCGAACAGGGCCGGGTTCTGCGCCCGGAACCGCCTCGACGCCGCCGGCGTGGTCGGACACCCGCGGATCCGCGCCGCGACGCCGCGCAGCTGGTGATAGCTCGAATCCACGCAGTACAGCGCGCGCAGGAAGGTGAGCGGCTTCATGCCCGAGAACACGCCCCAGTAGCTCTCTCCTCGCGGGGCGAGCTCGCCGAAGGCGATCGTGTCGCTCGAGGGCCGATGTCCGGTGGCCAGCAGCGAGCTCCACCCCGCGTCGAGCAGGTTGCGATACATCCGCGGGCTGTTCTCGACCGTGAGGTCTCCGGGGACGCCCTGTGGGGCGAGACTCGGCCCGTAGTCCGGCTCGTTCCAGATCGTCCAGAAGTCGACCCGGGGGAGGGGAGAGCTGGCGCCCGCCGGCACGTAGTTTCCGCTGTAGCGCACCCCGATCGCGTGTACGAAAGCTGCGAATTGGCTCGCCGACGGCTCCCAGTTCTGGTTGCGGCTTGCCGGCCGGACGGCCGCGGCCCCTGGGCCCAGCGCGGGGCGCCACCGATCAGGTCGAAGTCGACGCGGATGCCGTCCGCGTGCGCGTCGAGCACGATGTCGTCCCACAGCCGCCAGGCAACCTGGGAATACGCGCTCGGGTCAAATGGGTTGAAGTGGCGCGGCATCTTCTTCGCGGCCGACGTTCGGAGCGATCCAGTCCCAGTACACCGACACGCGCATCACGCTCTGCCCCAAGCAGCCGGGCCCGAGCCAGCGTGCCCGCCGGGTCGCGGTCGATCCGAGCGTCGTCCTGGATGATCGAGATCTGCTGCGAGGATGCGAGCGCCCGTCCCGCCGGCAGGGCATGAACACCGCCGCGGCCAACGCAACGCCAAGCAGCGTACGGATGCACGTCCGGGCGAGCCGCATCTACTTGACCGTCACCCTCACGGTCCGGCTGTACACCGTGGCGCCCTCGGGCGGGTTGACCAGGCCCTGGCTGAGTAGCGGATCGTTCTTGGGATAGGTCCAGGCCAGCCGCACCGAGCCGCTGGCCGGGAACTTCATGCGCAAATCGAAGTAGCCGCGGACGGTGTTGACGGTCAGCGTGCGCAGGGTCGTGAACGCCCCGTGCGAGCCGCGCTGGAACTGGATCAGCACCTGCTGCGGCGCCTTGGTGTCGAGTCGCGCGTAGTGCGCCGGCCGCACGCAGCCCCACACCTCGAGGCTCTGGCGCGCCGACTTCGCGGTGGTGCTGGGGAGGAACAGAGGCAGGCGGTAGGCGTCGTAGCCGGGCTTGCGAACGCCGCCGTTGTAGAAGATCAGGCCGCTCGCGAACCCGCCGTACTCGGGCGCATAGCGCGGATTGGGGTCGTAGAGCAGGTACTGCATCGTGGAGGCGATCCGCGGGTTGCGCCACGAGAGGTATTCCGCCCAGTTGATGTAGTAGGCGGCGGTGGAGGGCGAGACGAACTGACCGTTCGGGTTCAGCGGCGTCAGGCTGCGGTTCGGCGGGTTGGTGATGTAGCCGTACTCGTTGTTGTAGATCGGGAAGCGCTTGCCCGAGCCGTAGATCCGCTGGAGGCGATCGAGCATGCCGGCGAAGCGGGGCAGCTCGCTGAACTCGGTGTAGTCCGGATCGGTCGAGCTGGCCCTGTTCGGCGGAAGGTTCACCGGGTAGGGGTGGGTGGCGAAGCCCGATGCCTGGAACAGGCCGGGATTGGCGGCGCGGAAGTGGCGCGAGGCCGCCGCGCTGGTCGGACAGCCCATGGCGCGCCGCGGTGCCGCCGCGCAGCTCCTTGTAGGTCGAGCTCACGCAGTACAGGGCGCGGACGAACTGGAGCGGCTTGGTCGCGCCGAAGTTGCCGGGATAGCCCTGCGGGGCGCCCTTGGCGGGAGGGCCGGACGCTCCACGCGCATCGAGGTTGCCGATGATGATCGTGTCGTGCCCGTGCCCGGTGCTGTGCAGCGCGCTCCACCCGGCGTCGAGCAGGCTCCGGTACATGGCCGGCGCCGTGAGCACGGTGGAGCTTCTGGTCGCCTGCGGGGCCAGGTCCCCTCCGAAGTTCGGCTCGTTCCAGAGCTCCCAGAAGCTCACGCGCGGGAGGTCGTTCGGGTCATTCGGCACCGACTTGCCCAGCGTCGGGTCGTAGGTGCCGCTGTAGCGCGTCGCCCGCGGCCTGCACGAACTGCTTGAAGGCCGCCGCGGACGGCTTCCAGGCGCCGTTGCCACCCGGCGGGGGTTGGCGCGGCCGGTGGCCCACGGCGGGGCGGGGCCGCCGATCGAGAAGTCGATCACGATCCCGTCCTGCTGGGCGTCCTTGACGATCTCGTCGTAGACGCTCCAGCCGGAGTACGCCGCGGGATCGGTGGCGTTGAAGCCGGCCGGGCGCTCGTACGGCGCGACGATGTTCCAGTGGATCGACACGCGGACGACGCGGCCACCGAGGTCGCGGATCTGCTGCAGCGTCGGCCCGGGATCGGCGAGCAGCCGGATGTCGTCCTGGAACATCTGGAGCTGATTGCGGCTGGCCGACGCGCTCGCCGGCGTCCGCACCAGCCACGCCGCGACCACGCCGAGCAGCACGGCGAGGGTCAGGCAAGCTCGAGTGACGAAGCGCATTGCAGAAGACAACAGACCGGGTCAGGGGAAGTTGCGCCCTGCCGGGGGTCGGGAGACGCGCGCGCTGCCCAGCCGCGGCGGGCAGAACCCTAGCGAATCGTGACCTGGACCGTCGACTGTGGATGCGCGGGACCGTGCGGATAGGCCCAGCTGAATCCGGACCGTCCCGCTCGACGGGAACGTGACCGAGCGTGTCGAAGTAGCCGTAGGCGTCGGTCAGCGGCACGCGCTTGATCGTCTTGAACGCGCCCTCCCGCGCCGGCTTGAACTGGATTTCGGCCACCTGCGGCCTGCGGGAGTGGCCGAGCAGATAATGCGCCGGGCGCACGCAGCCCCAGACCTCGAGCGCGCTGGCCGTTCGCGCCGTCGCGCAGGAAGCCAGATCGGCATGCGGAAGGCGTCATAGGTCGCCTTGGGCTTGCCGTTGGCGAACAGCAGACCGGTGTCGAAGCTGCGCGGGGCCGCGGTGGCGGGTCGGTCAGCAGGTACTGATCCCAGGAGACGACGCGCGGATCGCGCCAGCTCATGTACTCGGCCAGGTTGGCCCACGCCGCCGCCTGGGCCAGGGTGGACCGCGCGCGCGATATCGTCTCCGGCGGATTGGTCTGATAGCCGAACTCGGTGTCGTACAGCGGCAGCTGCGCGTGCGAGCCGTACGCCGCCATCGCGCCGTCGAGCGTGTGCTCGAGCTCTCGAGCTGCGGGAGATCGGCATAGTCGGGCTCGTCCGGGCGTGCGGACGTTCGGCGCGAATCCCTGCGGGTAGGGGTGGAAGGCGAACCCGCTGGCCTCGAACAGCCCGGGATGCTCGCGCGGGAACCGGCCGAGCCGGCGCTGGTCGACGGGCAGCTTCGCGCGGTCGCCGCCGCGCCGGTCAGCGGATGTAGCGAGCTATCCACGCAGTAGAGCGCCCGGATGAAACGCAGCGGCACCATCCCCGAGAAGTTGCCCGGCTGATCGCCGACGGTCTGCCCGCGGGGCGCGACCTCGCCGATCAGGATCGTGTCGTGCCCGTGCCCGGTCTGCGCCGAGCGCACTCCAGGCGGAGTCGAGCAGGCGGCGATAGAGCGCGGGCGAGACCTCCACGGTCGAGCTGTCCATCGCCTGCGGCGCGAGCTGTTCGGCCGTAGTTCGGCTCGTTCCAGATCGACCAGAAGTCGACCTTCGGCAAGCCTGGACGGCGCGCCCGCCGGCTTGTAATGGCCGCTGTAGCGCTCGGCCACGGCGTGCACGAACGCGCCGAACTCCTCGGCCAGGGCTCCCACGTGCCGAGGTAGCTCGTGGCCGGTTCCGGGCGGCACCCCCGGCGCGGTGGCCCACAGCGGAGCCGGCCCCACGAGCGCGAGATCGACGCCGAGCCCGCGCGATGCGGCGCCCCGGACGATCGCGTCGAACCCGGCCCAGAACGCCGGTGAATAGGCAGCGGGCGAAGCGGCATCGAAGTGGGGCCGCGTGTGTGACTGCGGGTCGGGGGCCATCGCCGCCCACGACATGAAGATCTTGACCTGGTCCACCCCGAGGCGCTTGAGCAGATCGAGCGTCGGACCGGGGTTGGCGAACAGCTCCGCCTGGGCCTCGAAGATCGTCTCGAGCGGGCGCGTGCGCGGCTGAACCTGAGCCGGCGCGACCGAGCTCTTCCCGGCGCATCCGCCGACGGCCAGCGCGACCGCCGCGGCCGCTAGGAGCGCGACCAGGATTCCGACGCCAAGCGCCCTGTGGCGCGGGGTGAGGAAGGGCGGCATCGGAAGGTTAACGTTGGAATCGGGTCCGGAGACCTGGATTGGCGGCGAAGGATCAGCGTTCAGTCCCCGCTCTACAATGCGCGCGGATGCTCGTCCCGGCCCGCTCGGACGCCGCTGTGGCGGCCCGGACCTCCAGGGCGGTGAGGGTAGCAAGCGTCTCGACCGAAACCTGGTTGCTGGGCGGGCTCGTGGTGCTCGGCGCGGTGCTTCGCTTCGCCACGCTGGGAGCCCAGAGCTACTGGTTCGACGAGGCTCAGGCCGCCCACGAGCTGCAGCTCTCGCTGGGGTCGATGCTCAGCTTCATGGTGTCGGTGGAGACGGCGCCGCCGCTCTACTTCGTGCTCGGCTGGGTCTGGGTGCACATTTTCGGCGCCGGCGAGGTCGCGCTGCGCTCGCTCTCGGCGCTGGCCGGAACGGCACTCATTCCGCTCGCCTACCTGTGCGGTCGCGAGTTCGTCTCCCGCCGGGCCGGACTGCTCGCGGCCGCGTTCGTGGCCGTCAACCCGTTCATGGTCTGGTACTCGCAGGAGGCCCGCGAGTACATGCTGGTGGCCGCCTTCTGCGGCGCGTCGCTGCTGTTCTTCGCGCGCGCGTGGCGCGACCCGTCGGGCCGGAACATCGCCGGCTGGGGGGTGTTCTCGGTCCTGGCCCTGCTCACCCACTACTTCGCCGGCTTCCTGATCGCGCCCGAGGCGCTCTGGCTGCTGTACGTCGCACGCAACCGGGCCGCCGTGATCGCGGTGGCCGTCATCGGCGCTCGTCGAGCTGGCGCTGATCCCGCTGCTCGTAGGCCACGCCACCACCTCGCTGCTCGGCTTCATCACCGGTACGCACCTGAGCACGCGGCTGCAGGAGGTGCCGGTGGCCTTCGCGCTCGGGCCATCATTCGAGACCTCGCTGCTGAGCTTCGGGCTGATCGGCGCGGCCGATCCTGGCCGCGATCCTCGTCGTGCTGCTGCTCGTGGGAGCCGAGTCCGACGAGCTGCGCGGCGTCGGCGTCCTCGCGGTGCTCGCGGGCTCGGTCGTGCTGTTGCCGCTCGGCCTGGCCCTGCTCGGCACCGACTACTACATAGAGCGCGCACTGATCCCGGCCTGGCTTCCGCTTTCGATCGTGATCGCCGGCGGCCTGCACCACCCGGCGCCTGCGAATCCCCGGCGCGGTGCTGGCCACGATCCTGCTGGCCGTGTTCGTCTACGGGCTGGTCCGGATCAACACCGATGCCCGCTATCAGCGCCCGGACTGGCGCGGGGTAGCCCACGCGCTCGGATCGGCGCTCGAGCTCAGCGCGCGATCGTCATGTACGACGGCCTCGGCACCGACCCTCTGAGCGCTGTACATGCCCGGGATCCCTGGACCCAGCCGAACGGTCCGGTGAGCATCGGCGAGATCGACGTGGTCGGCTATCCGTGGCAGACGCTGGCCAGCCCGCTGCCCAGCGGCGTGCGGCTGATCGGCGCCCGGCGCGTGGGCGACTACCTGGTGGCGCGCTTCTCGCTGGCGGCACCCCAGCGCCTGACCCGGAGTCGAGATCGGGACCCGCGGCGTGCGGCACTGCTCGGGCCCGGTCCGGCGGGTGCGGCTGTGCTCGTGCAGCACGCGAGCACGTCCGGCTGAAGACCGGCGGCCCGGCGGTGATCCTGATCCTTCACAACCGCTACCGCGCGGCCGGTGGGGAGGAGCGCGCGGTGGCCGATCTCGCCGCGCTGCTGGCCCGGCGCGGTCACGAGGTCGAGGTGATCGAACGCTCGAGCCAGCAGCTCGGCCGGGGTCGTGCGGCGGTCGGCCTGCTCGCCGGCGGGCTCGACCCGGGCGAGGTCGCCGCCGCCGTCCGCCGCCACCGCGCGCGGGGTCGTCCACGCCCACAATCTGCATCCGCTGTTCGGGTGGCGGGCGCTGGCCGCCGCACGGGCCGCCGGCGCCCGCACGCTGCTGCACCTGCACAACTACCGCCTGTTCTGCGCGATCGCGGTCGCCTACCGGGACGGCGCGACGTGCTTTCGCTGCCGGCGCGGCCACACGCGGCCGGGCTTGCGCCTGCGCTGCCGCGGCTCGCTGCCCGAGGCCGCGGTGTACGCCGCGGCGCTGCGACGCCAGCAGCCGCGACTGCTCGAGCACGTCGATCAGTTCGTGGCGGTCAGCGACGCGCTGGCTGGGCATCTGCGCGACTTGGGCCTTCCGGCCTTCGTTAACCGCGACGTTGCCCAACTTCATGCCCAACGACGAGTTCGCGACCGAGTCGGCCGCGGCGAGGGCGAGTTCGCGCTCGCCGCCGGTCGCCTGACCGAGGAGAAGGGCTTCGACCTCGCGATCGCGGCCGCCCGGTCGGCCGGCGTGCCGCTCGTGCTGGCCGGCGCCGGACCCGACGAGCAGCGCCTGAGAAGCCTGGCCGAGGGCGCCGAGGTGCGCTTCACCGGTCGCCTCGCCGCCGCGGAGCTGGCCGCGCTGCGCCGCCGAGCCGCGGTCGTTCTGGCTCCGTCGCGCTGGGAGGAGCCGTGCCCGTACTCGGTGCTCGAGGCGATGGCCGCCGGCGTGCCCGTGCTCGCCTCGGACCGAGGCGGGCTGCCCGAGCTGGTCGGAGAGGACGCGACGCTGCCCTCGGGCGATCCCGCGGCCTGGAGCGCCGCGCTGTCCGAGCTGTGGAAAAACGCCGCGGTTGCGAGCGCAGCGCGGCGCCCAGGCGCTGGTCCGGGCCCGCGACCGATTTGGCGAGGATGGGTACTACGAGCGCCTGATGCGGCTCTATGACGGCGTTTCCCCATAAGCTTCGCGCGATGACGCGACGGGTGATCACGCTCCTCGCGCTGGTCTGCGCCCTGTCGCTGGGCGCCCCGGCGCTCGCCACCGCTGCCTCCGGCGGCACGCCCGCGCAGGCCATCACCGACTGCAACGACCACAGCCAGCTCACCCGCCAGTACTCGTCGAGCGTGCTCCGCGCCGCGCTGGCCCAGATGCCGGCCGACGTCCGGGAGTACACCGACTGCTTCGACGTGATCGAGCGCCAGCTGTTCAAGCAGCTCGGGAACACCAAGGCCGGATCGACCGGCACCACGACGACCGGCTCGGGGAGCTCGTTCCTGCCCACCTGGTTGCTGGTCGTGATCGTGCTGCTCGCGCTGGCCGCGATCACCTTCGGCGCGCTGGCCATCCGCCGCCGCAGCACGCCCGGGTGGCCCCGGCGACCCCGGCGGTCCCGCAGGACCGGTGGTCCTGGCGGGCCTCCGCCCGGCCCGGGCGATCCGGGCCCCCGCCGCCCGAGCCGGGCGAGCGCAGGGCCCGGGCGGCCCGCCGGCTACCTGACCGTCACGCTCACCGTGCGGCTGTAGACCGTCCCGCTGCCCAGCAGCTGATCGCCGGCCGGATAGGACCAGGCCAGCCTGACCGCGCCGCTGGCCGGAATCGCGAGCTGCACGTCGATGTAGCCCTTCGAGTTGGTGATCGGCACCGTGTCGATCGTCTGCCAGGCGCCCTTCGAGCCGCTCTGGAACTGGATCAGCGCGCTCTGGCGGCTGGCCGGTGTCGAGCTTGGCGTAGCCGGCCGGCCGCACCGCGCCCCAGATCTCCACCTTCTGAGCGGCACGCGGGTTCGAGTTCGGCAGGAACAGCGGCATGCGGTAGGCGTCGTACCCGGGCTTGTGGCTGCCGCCGGGGTTCTCCAGGCCGGTGTCGAAGTAGGCCGGCGGAGGGGAGTCCATCAGCGAGTACTGCGAGTAGCTGTAGAGCCGTCGCACGTGGTAGCTCAGGTACTCCGCCCAGTTGATGTACTCGGCGGCGACGGTCAGGGCTGACGCCCTCATGTGGATCGGGCGGGCGGGTCCGGTAGCCGTACTCGGTGTCCCACACGCGGAAACTTCTCGTGCGAGCCGTAGACGCCGTTCAGGCGATCCAGGGCTCCGCGACCAGCCGCGGGACCTCGGGCAGATCGGCGAAGTTGGGATCGCTGCGGCCGACGCCGATCGAGCCGTTCGAGAGCAGGTAGGTCGGCTTGTTCGGCGGGGTGGTCATCTCGTACGGATGGACGGACAATCCGCTGGCTCCGAACAGGGCGGGGTTCTGCCGGCGGAAGCTGCGCGAGCCCCCGCTGGTGGTGGGACAGCCCCGCGCCGCGGCGGCGCTCCCGCGCAGCTCGCGGTAGCTCGAATCCACGCAGTAGAGCGCGCGGAGGAAGATCAGCGGCTTCATCTCCGCGAACGTGCCCCAGGTGTTGTTGCCGCGGGCGGTGAGCTCGCCGAACAGGATCGTGTCGGTCCGCGTCCGGTGGCCGGTCGCCTGCAAGCGCGCTCCAGGCCGCGTCGAGGAGGCCGCGATACAGCCGCGGGCTGTTCTCCGTCGCTTGATTTGCCCCGACCCCCTGCGGTCCGAGGTCGTACCCGTAGTTGGGCTCGTTCCAGATCGACCAGAAGTTGATGCGGGGAAGCGCGGTCGAGGAGCCGCGGGGCTTGTAGGACCCGTCATAGCGCGTGCCGACCGCTTTGACGAAGTAGCCGAACTCCTTGGCCGACGGCTCCCAATCGGCCCGGAAGTAACCGCTGGTCCCGCGGGGCGCGCCACCGCCGGTCGCCCACAGCGGCGCGGGCGCGTCGAGCGTGAAGTCGAGGCTGATCCCGACCGCCTTGGCGGCGCTGGCGACCGCGTCATACGGGGCCCAGCCGCTGGCCGGATAGGCCGCCGGATCGGTCGCGTTGAAGCCCTTGGGGCGGGTGGTCGAGTTCGGCTGCGGGGCGATCGACGCCCAGGCGACGTTGACCCGTACCCGCTGCACGCCGAGACCGCGCAGCTGCTCGAGCGTTCCGGAGGGGTTCGACAGCACCTGATTGTCGTCCTGGAAGATCGATTCCTGGGTGACCGAGGCGGTGGCGGGCGCGGCGCGCAGCGCCGAGACGCCGAGCAGGGCGGCAAGCGTCAGCAGGAGCCGCGGCGAGAGGGAGTTTGCGTGTGATCATTGGCACGGGGGTTGCAACTACGTAGCGCGCCCAGAAGTTGACGCCGGGTGCAAGACCACGCCCGAGCGATGACCGTCACGGCGCAACCGCCCTCTACACTGGCTGCTATGGCCTCAGAGCGCCAGATCTTCGTGGGCGGGGTGCCGATCGGCGGTGGCGCGCCGGTCGCCGTCCAGACGATGACCAAGACCGAGACCGCCGATCTGAAGGCCACGATGGACCAGATCCGGCGGGTGGCCGACGCCGGCGCCGACATCGTCCGCTGCGCGGTGCCGCGCGAGAAGGACGTCGAGGCGCTGAAGACGATCGTCCAGGAGTCGCCGATCCCGGTGATCGCCGACATCCACTTCAACTACACGCTGGCCCTGAAGGCCCTCGACGCCGGCGCTCACTGCGTCCGGCTGAACCCGGGCAACATCGGCGGCCCGGACAAGGTCGCGCTGGTGGCCAAGCGGGCAGGCGAGCTCGGCACGCCGCTGCGGATCGGCGTCAACTCGGGCTCGCTGCCGGCGCACCTGCGCGAGCTCGAGTTCGAGAACCCGGTCGAGGCGCTGGTCACCGCCGCCGTCGAGTTCGTCGAGCTCATGGAGCGCCTGGAGTTCACGAACTTCAAGGTGTCGATGAAGTCGACCAGCGTGCCCAACACGATCGCCTCCAACCGGCTGCTCGCGCAGCGGATTCCCGTATCCGATCCACCTCGGGGTGACCGAGGCGGGGACCAAGTGGTCGGGCTCGCTGAAGTCCGCGGTTGGCCTGGGGACCCTGCTGGCCGACGGCATCGGCGACACGATCCGGATCTCGCTCTCGACCTTCCACGCCGAGGAGGAGGTCAAGGTGGCCTGGGAGATCCTCAAGGCGCTGAAGCTCCGCGAGCGCGGGCCGGTCCTGATCGCCTGCCCGACCTGCGGCCGGCTGCAGTTCGACATGGACTCCGTGGTGGCCGAGGTGGAAAGGCGCCTCGAGTCCTACGAGGACCCGATCACGGTGTCTGTGCTGGGCTGCGCGGTCAACGGCATCGGCGAGGCCCGGCACGCCGACTTCGGGATCACCGGCGCCAAGGACGCCGGAGCGATCTACTCCAAGGGCAAGATGATTCGCAAGATCAAGACCGAGAATCTGGTCGACGAGCTGTTCGCCGAGATCGACAAGTACTACGCGGCGGGCAAGCGCGTCGTTCGCGACGAGGTCGCCGCCGCCGAGGCCGAGCAGTGGCTGGCCGAGAACGAGGACGCCACGGCGGTCACGCCGGAGCGGATGGCCGCCATGGAGGCCGCGGCGGCCCAGCTCGACGAGGAGTCCTCGCCGTCGCGGGCCGGTTCACTCGCGCCTGATCGGCCCTGCCACAGAGGGCTGGTCGAGAACCGGAATACGCCGGCTTCGACCCGGCCTAGCCGCTGGCCTTCGCGAACCCCTCGGCCACCTTGGCCCAGTTCACGACGTTCCACCACGCGTCGAGGTAGTCCGGGCGGCGGTTCTGGTACGTGAGGTAGTAGGCGTGCTCCCACACGTCGACGCCGAGCAGCGGGGTCTTGCCGTCGCTGATCGGGTTGTCCTGGTTGGCCGTAGAGACGACCGCGAGCCCGGAGCCGTCGTGGACCAGCCACGACCAGCCCGAGCCGAAGCGCTTGACGCCGGCGTCCTTGAGCTGGGCCTTGAAATCGTCGAACGAGCCAAACGCCGCGTCGATCGCCGAGCGCAGGTCGCCGTCGGGCTCGCCGCCGCCGTCGGGCGACATCCACTCCCAGAACAACGAGTGGTTGTAATGGCCGCCGGCCTGGTTGCGCACGCCGGTCTGCTTGTCGCTGGGCAGCGAGCTGAGGTTCTTCAGCACCTCCTCGACGGGCTTGTCCGCCCATTCGGTGCCCTCGAGCAGGCCGTTGGCGGCATTCACGTAAGCCTGGTGGTGCTTGTCGTGGTGCAGGTGCATCGTCTGCTCGTCGATGGTCGGCTCGAGCGCGTTGTAGTCGTACGGCAGCGGCGGAACTTCGTAGGCCATTCGCGTGCTCCTTGCATCCGGAATCTAGGGAACAGCTTCTTGTATCACGCCCGGGTACGCTGCG
This sequence comes from uncultured Solirubrobacterales bacterium, assembly GCA_963764545.1. GTDB lineage: Bacteria > Actinomycetota > Thermoleophilia > Solirubrobacterales > Solirubrobacteraceae > Palsa-465. Next base: position 272,680 of record CAVXSX010000005.1, read on the forward strand.
GAGGTGATGACCCGTCTGTCCACGTACTTCCTGCCCACCGAGCGCGAGCCGCCGGCCGACGCCGAGGCGCTCTCGCACAAGCTGATGGTGCGTGCCGGGCTGATCCGGCAGGTCGGCGCCGGCTTCTGGAGCTGGCTGCCCGCCGGGTGGCGCGTGCACCAGCGAGTCGTCCAGATCGTCCGCGAGGAGATGAACGCGATCGGAGGGCAGGAGATGCTGATGCCGGTCCTCCAGCCGGCCGAGCTCTGGCGCCGCAGCGGCCGCTACGGGATCGAGGAGCTGTTCAAGCTCAAGGACCGCCGCGACTCCGACCTGGTGCTGGCCATGACCCACGAGGAGGTAGTCACCACGCACGTCGCCGCCGCGGTGCGATCCTACCGCGACCTGCCGCTGATCCTCTACCACTTCCAGGTCAAGGAGCGCGACGAGCCGCGGCCGCGAGCGGGCGTCCTGCGCACCCGCGAGTTCATCATGAAGGACTCCTACACGTTCGACCGCGACGCGGAGACGCTCGAGGTCTCCTACCAGAAGCACGTCGTCGCCTACGACCGGATGATGGATCGCTGCGGCCTGGAGTGGTACCGGGTCGAGGCCGACGTGGGGATGATGGGCGGCACCGGCGCGCACGAGTACATGGCGCCCTGCCCGGCCGGCGAGAACCACGTGGTGTTGGCCGGCGGGTACGCGGCCAACCTCGAGGTGGCCAGCGGCGAGCCCCAGCCGGTGACGCTCGAGCCGGCGCTCGACGCGCCCGAGATCGTTCCCACCCCCGGGATGACCACGATCGAGGCGGTGGCCACCGAGCTCGGCGCTGCCGCACGGAGCGCTCCTGAAGGCGTTCCCGATCGTCCTCGACGGCGACGAGATGCGGCTGGTGATGCTGCGCGGGGACCATCGCGTGAACGAGATCAAACTGCGCACGGCGCTGGGCAGCGGACTTCCGCCCGGCCCATCCCGACGAAGTCACCGCGCGGCTGGGGCCGCCGGGCTACATCGGCCCGGTCGGAGCCGAGATGCCGATCCTGCTCGACGACGGCGTGACCCCCGGCGGCTACGTGACCGGGGCCAACCAGCCCGACGCCCACCTCCGGGGGGTCGAGCCGGGGCGCGACTTCCGCGTTCGAGCGCGTCGACGTCCGCACGCTCGTGCCCGGTGACACGATCAACGGCGCCACGATCCGCATCGAGCCGGCCATCGAGGTCGGCAACATCTTCAAGCTGGGCACGCGCTATTCCAAGCCGCTCGGAGCCACCTACCTCGACGAGGCCGGCCAGGAGCAGCTGATCTGGATGGGCTGCTACGGCTTCGGCCCCGCCCGGGCCGCCGCCGCCGCGGTCGAGCAGTACGCCGACGAGGCGGGGATCTCCTGGCCACGGGCGATCGCCCCGTTCGACGTCGAGCTCGTGACCCTCGGCAAGGAGGGCAGCGAGGAGCGTGCCTTCGCCGACGGGCTCTACGGCGAGCTCCAGGAGCTCGGGCTCGAGGTCCTCTACGACGAGCGCGACGCCGGGCCCGGCGAGAAGTTCATCGATGCCGAGCTGCTCGGCTGCCCGCTGCGCGTCACGGTCGGGCGCCGCACGCTGGGCGCCGGCGAGGTGGAGGTGCAGCTCCGTCGCGGCCGGGAGACGACGAGCGTGCTGCTCGAGGACGCGGCGGAGGAGATCGCCGCGCTGTGGCGCGACTGCCTGAGCCGCTGAGCCTGGCCGCGCCCCTGCCCGCGGCGATGACGGTGGGGGGCTAGGTCACCAAGCGCCGGCTGACCGGCCTCGATCGCTCCGGGCCGCCCCCCGAGGCCACGCTGTCGGGCCACCCGCTGAATCCGTGGACGCTCCCCAACGCGATCGACTATCTGCGCCTGGCGCGGCATCCCGGTGTTCCTGATCGTGGCCTTCTCGAGCACCGACGGGCACGACGCGCTGGCCGTCGTGCTGTTCGCGGTGATCGGCTGGTCGGACTACCTCGACGGCTTCCTGGCGCGGCTGACCGGCCAGTACAGCCGCCTCGGGGCGCTGCTCGACCCGTTCGTCGACCGGGTGCTGATCGTCGGAGGGATGGTGGTCTGCTGGCACTTCGGGCTGCTGCCGCGCTGGGCGATCGCGGTGGTGATCGCCCGTGAGCTGTTCATGCTGGCGGCCAGCCGATATGCCCTCCGGCGCGGCGTCGAGCTCGTGATCAACTGGCCGGGGCGCCTCGGCGTGGCGCCGATCGCCGGCGCGCCGTTCTTCGCCATGGCCGGCGTGCACTGGCTGGCGCTCATCATGTTGTATGTCGGGATGGCACTCGGACTGCTCGCCGCGGTGCTGTACGTCCGACGCGGGGCGCGAGAAATCCGCGCTCGGACCGACCGCGGCACAGACGTTCGCAACGAGCGATCCAAACTCTCAAGCTGAGATTGAGCCTGGCGGTTGGCCAGGCTATACTCGCTCCCTCGCGCACTCCGACCCGGAAGCAACCGGAGGATCTGATCTACATGGACACGTTTCCCGACCTGGGCTCACTCACCGACCAAGAGCTGAAGGAGCTCATCAAGCAGCTCACCGACGAGGAGATGGAGATCTCCTACCGGCGGCGCATCCTGCACGGGAAGATCGACATTCTCCGGGCCGAACTGGTCAACCGGCTGCGCAAGAAGGACGAGACCGGCGAGCTGGTGATCACCGGTGCGGACGTCCAGCAGCTAACCGACATCCTGGCCGGCCGCGTTCCCGGGTCCGAGCCCGAGTAGCGGGAATAGGCCGCGGTGGCTCAGCACTGCCCAGAGTGCGGTTTTGCCAACGACGAGGGCGCTAACTACTGCCAGCGATGCGGCGCATTCCTGGCTCACTCCGACCCGCCGCCGGGAACCACCACCGCGACGTACAAGCTGGGCGAGACGGGGGAGCTCGAGGAGATCGAGTTGGATGACGTCGTCGCACGAGGACCGGCGCTGGTGATTCGCGCGGGGGGCGGACGGACGGGCGAGAGCTTCCCGCTCGGCACCGGTCGCGTGACGATCGGCCGCCGCCCGGTTTCGGACATCTTCCTCGACGACGTGACCGTCTCGCGCGATCACGCCGATCCTGGTGCGCCGCGGTAGCGAGTACTACCTCGATGACTGCGGCTCGCTCAACGGAACCTACGTCAATCGCCGCCGCATCGAATCTCACCGTCTGACCCAGGGCGACGAGCTTCAGATCGGCAAATACAAGCTCGCCTTCCTCAGCCGCTGATGGCCACACCAGAGACCACCGAACCCCCCGTCGAGCTCCCGGATACGGCCGGCCAGGAGCCCCAGCCGCCCCGCCAGAAGGCGGTGACGATCGGAACCGTGTGCAAGGCGCTCCAGCAGGAGTTCCCCGACATCTCGATCTCGAAGATCCGCTACCTGGAGGACCAGAAGCTCCTCTCGCCGCGGCGCACCCAGGGGGGCTACCGGCTCTACACCCAGTCCGACGTGCAGCGCCTGCGCACGATCCTGCGCCTCCAGCGCGACGAGTTCCTCCCGCTGCGGGTCATCCGCCAGGAGCTGGCCGGTGGGCGGGCCGAGCGCGAGGTCGCCGCGCCGCCGGCCGACCGACGGACGCACTCTCCGGCGCACGCTCGTGTCGACCCGCGACCCCGGCGCGCTGTACTCGCTCGAGGACGTCGTCGAGGAGACCGGGGCGGACGCCGGCCTGGTCCGCGAGCTGGTCGACTTCGGCGTGATCAAGGGCGAGATGCGCGCCGGAGCGCGCTACTTCGACGAGACCGAGCGGGAGATCGTTCGCGCGGTGTCAGAGCTGGCCCGCTACGGCGTCGGCGGGACGCAACCTGCGCGTGTTCCGCAGCTCGGCCGACCGCGAGGCCCAGCTGTTGCAGAGCATCCTGGCCCCGGCCCTGCGCTCGCGCAACCCGGAACGCCGGCGCGAGGCGATCGAGGCGCTCGAGAATCTCGCCTCGGTGACCACCTATCTCAAGCACCTGCTCCTGATCCGCGATCTGCGCAAGATCGCTACGTAGTCGGTCAAGCGGCGTGGCGAGCGCGGTTGACCTCCGCGGGCTGATCCGCGAGATCCCGGACTTCCCCAAGGCCGGGATCCTGTTCAAGGACATCACGCCGTTGCTGCTCGACCCGGCGGCGCTGCGCACCGCGGTGGCCGAGCTGGCCGAGTTCGCCCGGCCCCTGGAGGTCGATTTGGTCGTCTCGGCCGAGGCGCGCGGCTTCATCCTGGGCGGCGCGTTGGCCTCGGCGCTCGGCGCGGGGTTCGTGCCTGCCCGCAAGCCCGGCCGCCTGCCGTCGGACACGGTTAGCGTCGAGTACATCCTCGAGTACGGCGTCGACGCGCTCGAGGTGCACGCGGATGCGTTGGCCCAGGGCAAGCGGGTTCTCGTGCACGACGACCTCCTCGCCACCGGCGGGACCGCCCGCGGTGTCTGCGACCTGGTGGCCGGTGCTGGGCGCCGAGGTCGTCGGCTGCGCCTTCCTGGTCGAGCTGTCCTTCCTGCGCGGTCGTGAGAAGCTGGCCCCCTATCCGGTGCACGCCGTGCTCGAGTACGCCGCATGAGCTTCCTGCCGTTCCGGATCGGCGCGGGCCGCCACAACGTGTCCAGCGCGAAACGCAGTCGCGTCCTCGCCACGCCCGTGGACGAGGTCTGGAAGGTGATCGAGGACCCCTTCCAGATGCCTCGCTGGTGGCCGAACGTGGAGCGCATGGAGGGGGTGGAGGAGGACCGCTTCACCCAGGTGTTCAAGACCAAGCGCCGGCGAACCGTGCGGGCGGACTTCCGGGTTCTTGCCTCCGAGGCGCCCGGCGGCGATTACACGAGCGGTCACCGCAGCTGGAGCCAGGAGGTAGCCGGTACGCCGTTCGAGCGGGTGCTCCACGAGTCGATCACCGAGATCGTGGCCGAGCCCGACCAAGGCGGTACGAAGATCACTATCGCCCAGCGCCAGCGCCTGCGCGGCTACTCCAAGACGGGGGCGCTGGCGATGCGCTCGGCGACCGCCAAGCGGCTCGATCAGGCGCTCGAGGGCCTGGCTGAGATCCTCGGCTGAGTCCGCTGCTCGGCTCGCTGCGGGGGGTCAGCCCTCAGCCGAAGCAGATCGGCGTGACCGTCACGTAGGTCAGCGCCATGATCCAGGGGAGCACCAGCAGGAGCGTGGTCCACGCGCCGACCTGGGCGGCGCGAAGAGACCGAGGGCCGCTCATGGTCGACAACGCGAAGACGCCTGCCACGGCGGGAATCCCGAGTACCGCGCCGGCGGTGTAGACAACCCCGATTACGTCGACGAACATCGCGGCCTGCGCCGGAGCGGCCATGGGTGCGTGCGGCGAGATCACGGCGGCAAGCGCAACCGCGCCGAACGCCAGAGCGCTGATGATCGTGGGAAGCCCCGGACGTCCGATCCGGCGCTGGGCGCTGGCTAGCAGCGCGCTGAGCAACAGCAGCCCGGCAACGAGCCCGAACGCGGCTGCGCTGACCTGGATGAAGAACTCGCGCTCGGGCAACGGAGCAGTGCCGTAGCTGACGCCGCAATCCGGGCCATGCGGGACCACGCCCGGGATCAGCAGGACGACCCCGAGCAGCGCCAACGCGCCGTACGGGACCGCGTGGATCCAGGACGGCAGGCCCCGCAGCCAGTTCGACGCTCGGTCGCGGATCCGGCGATGGGCGTGCCGGTCGTGGCGTCGTTTCCCACCTGCGTCTGAAGCGGCTTTACGGACGACCGGGAGGGCGATGGGAGATGGAATGGGTTGCATGGCATCCTTCTGTTGACCGATGGTCGATAAGACCATACAGAGTTATTGACCGATGGTCAAGAACACCCAAAAAGCTTATCGACCGGCGGTCAAATAGGATTGCCCGAGTGCCCAGGCCCGCCTACACGCGCCTTCAGGTCGACCAGCGCCGCAGCCAGCTGTTGCAGGCCGGAGCGACGCTGTTCACCGACCATGCGTACGAAGAGATCACCATGGCCCAGATCGCCAAGGCCGCCGGCGTCTCGAAGCCGCTGCTCTACCACTACTTCCCCTCGAAGATCGACCTGTTCAAGGCCGCCATCGCCGAGCACGCCGACGAGCTCAGGCAGATCCTCGAACGCCCGTCAGGCGGCACCCCGGCCGAGCAGCTCACGCACGCGCTCGACGCGTACCTCGCATGGATCGAGCAGCACGAGCGAACCTGGACAAGGCTCATTCAGAGCACGATGACCCTGCCCGAGGCCCGCCAGCTGGTCGACGAGTTCCGATCACGAACGCTCCTCGAGATCGCCCGAGGACTAACCGGCGCCTCGCCGCCCCGACCGGCTCTGCGAGCCGCCCTTCGCGGCTGGCTCGGCTATATCGACGCCGCGATCCTGGACTGGACCGTCCACCACGACCTGAGTCGCGCCGAGCTGCGCGACCTGGTGCTCGCCGCATTCGGCGCCGCCGTGCTTTCCGCCCAGCAAACCGACCCGTCAATCACGCTCGTCCCGCCGGCCGGGCCCTCCTGACGTACTACCCGCCGGACGTCGTGCCGGTCGTGCTCGTCGTGCCCGTCTTGCTGGTACTCAAGGTGAGCGAGAATGGGCCTTGGAGGATGATCTTCCCGGGGGACTTCGGATTGCTCTGAGTCTCGAGCGTCAGCAGCAGCTGCTTGTAGCGGCTGGCCGTGGCCGGAAGTGCACTGCCGACCTGGAGCGTGCCGCTCTTGCCCACGGCCGGGTTCACGAACCCCAGGCGGTAGGCGTCCGAGGGCGAGTTGTACAGCCACGCGGCGTACGCGTTGTGGTTGTTGGGGACGACGTGCGCGGCCTCGATCACGATCCCGTAGGCGCTGCCCTCCTTGACCACGACCCCGACGCCCTTGGCCTGGCCGTGCCGCTCGGCGGGTTGAGGTTGGTCTGGGCGACCACCTGGGCTTTGGCTGCGGTCGTGCCGGTCGTTCCGGTGGTTGCGGTGGACGCGGTCGAAGACGTGCCGGTGGCGCCCGACGCGGCGGGGGTCGATGAGGTGTGCTTGCCGGATGATCCGCTGCCCAGCACGGCGATCAGGACCACCACGATCGCCACCACGATGAGCGCGCCGACGCCGAGCATGATCGCTCCGCCCAGGCGCGAGCTCGGACGATCCGAGAGGCGGGGGGGACGGCGCGGACGACGCTCCTGGGGACCGCCGGAGGCCCGCTCCTGGCCGTCCTCGCCCGGCTGCTGCCGCGCGCGGGCTCGCTCCCGAGAGGCGCGCGCTCCGTCGGGGATCTCCGGGAGCGGCTGGCTCGACACCGGACCGAGCTCGGATGCCAGCACCCGGGCCCATGCACGGTCATACGGGCGAGCTGGCCAGACGCTCGCGCGTCTGCTCGGCCACCCGGTCGGGGAGCTGGCCGAGCAGGTAGTCGGTGATCAGCGCGCGGCTCTCGGGCGCGATCCCGGTGTCGGGGCCGATCGCCTCGAACGCGGCCAGCGCTCGTGCTCGCACCGCCGCGCGGTCGATCGCCAGCAGGCGAGCGATGTCGTCGTAGCTGCGACCGCGCCTGAGCACGAGGTCGATGACCGCGCGTTGGTCGGGTGGCAGCGTGTCGAGTGAGCCCATCGGAAAAAACCCCTCGACTCGTAGCGTAGTCAAGCCATCGGCGAGGTGCGGTCGGTCTCGCGACTCGGTAACCTGCCGCGGCCGATGAGCGCCCCGCCATCCAGCGACGCACAGGGCTTCGATGCGCTGTACGGGCTCGAGCTGACCGAGTGCAGTCCGAGCGCTCGCGCGCGGGCGCGTCGCGGTGCGCGACGAGCTCAAGCAGGCAGACGGCTTCGTCCATGAGGGCGTCTACGCCGCGCTCGCCGGGGCGCTGTCCTCCCGCGGCACCGCGGCGAGCGTCGCCGATGACGGCCGGGCGGCGATCGGACTGGCCCACCAGATAACCGTGCTTCACCCGATCAGACGAGGGCACGATGCACGCCACCGCGACGCGCCGTCACCGTGGCCGCACCACCTGGGTGTGGGAGGTCGAGATCGCTGACGGGGACGGGCGGGTGTGCGTGACCGGGCGGGTGACGGTAGCGATACGAGAGCGCACGTAAGCCGGAGCGATAGCGCGGCGGTCGCCGTGAGCGCTGGCTGACGCCCGGGTAGCTTCTCGGCATGCGGACAGCCCTCGTCCAGGCCCGCAAGCTGCGCCATGGTCTGCTGTCGGTCCTGGTCTCGCTGGCGATCATCCCGCCCGCCTGGCCGCATCACCTCGCGCTCGGCGTGGCCGATCCGCCCGGCGATGCCCAGGCCCTGCGTGCCCATTCGGGGGTCGACATGCGCTACCAGTACCTGGCCGGCGGAGTGAACACCGGCCACGGCTGGGCGACCTGGAACCCGGGCGGAAGCTTCGTCTCGATGTACGTGCGCGAGTCCTTCGCCGCGCACATGACCCCGGTGTTCTCCTACTACCAGCTGCTCCAGTCCGCACCTTCGATCGGCTCGACCGAGCAGGCCCGCGACCTCTCGAACCTGCGAAACCGCACCACGATGCGCGCCTACTGGTCCGATTACAAGTTGCTTCTGCGCCGGGTGAATGCCGCGGCGGGAAGCCGGATGGTGATCATCCACGTCGAGCCGGACCTGTGGGGCTACCTCGAGCAGGCCCACGCCACGGGCCTGGCCCGCGCGTTTGCCCAGCGCCTGATCGCGCTGCGCGACCGCCTGGCTCCGCATGTCCTGCTCGCCTGGCATCTCAGTGTGTGGGGCACCGACGAGGACCCGACCTACTCCAAGCCCTCGCTCGCCCACATGGACCATCTGGCGGCCGTCTCAGCGGCTTTCTACGAGTCGCTGCACGCCCGTTTCGACCTGGTCTTCAACGACGTCACCGACCGCGACGCCGGCTTCTATCAGGACGTGGAGGGCAATTCTCGCACCTGGTGGGGGCCGGCCGACTTCGTCCGCCACGATCGCTACATCGCCGGCTTCACCCGCCGCACCCACACCGCGGTCGTGCTCTGGCAGCTGCCGCTCGGTGACTCCCACGAGAACAACACGTGGAACCACTACCGGGACAACCGCCTTCAGTGGTGGCTTGGCGCCGACTCGGCCGCGCACCTCGAGGCCAGCCGCAACGCGGGCGTGATCGGATTGCTGTTCGGAGCGGGCGCCACCGGCAACACCACCGCGCAGACCGACAACGGCTTGTTCTACCGGCTGGCCCGCCGGTACGAGGCGCACCCGCTGCCCCTCGGCTGACCCTTACCGCAGAGTCCCCGGCGCCCCGCGGCCCAGCCAGAACCCCACGAACTCCCGGAGGTCGGCAGTGGAGACGTGCGGGAGACGCAGCAGGTGCGCCCACGCGAGCGCGACCAGCCCCGGCGTGCCGGGCCGGGGGGCCAGGATCACCGCGTCGCCGGTCGCGGCGAGCGAGGCGGTAAACGGCGGTGCCGCCGAGCGCGCGAACTGAGCCAGGCCTGCCGGCGGCCGGCTTCCCCCGTAGACGATCACCACGTCGCCCAGCTCGAGCGCGCTCAGCAGCTGGTCGTCGCTCAGCGGGGTCCCGTCACGCGTGATCGGCTGGGGGACGTGCGCGCCGCTCGTGGGGGGATTTGAGTCGTAGCTGGGATGGGGCTCCCGGGGCGCAGCGCGGCGTGGCCGAGATCCGCGAAGGCCTGACCGGGCCCGGTGCCGGCTCCGGAGACGCCGGGCTGGTCGCGGCCGGCGAAGAACCCCGAGAGGAGCACGATCAGACCGACCGATAGCGCCAGCGACGCGAGCAGGATGACCAGCCGCTCGACCAGGCGGCCCAGCCGCGTGTCGATTCCCTGCGGCCCCCTCCTCGCCCCGCGGCTCACCGGACGGTGCGTGCCCCTCCGCGCGACGCGCGTTTGCTTGCCCGCTTCGGCGGGTCGGCCGGCGCGGGTGGACCGGCCGCCGCGGCCGGCGCGGGTGGACCGGCCGCCGCGGCCAGCTCCTCGATTGAGGCTCGCAGCTCGTCGGCCAGGATCTCGACATCAGGCAGTGCGTCGAAGTCCGCCACCAGCCCGAAGTTCAGCTGCCCGTTGTAGCTGAGAATCGCGATCCCCAGCGCGGTGTTCTCCGCCAGCGGCACCATCGGGTAAATCGCCTCGAGCTCGCGACCCAGCAGATACAGCGGGAACTGCGGTCCCGGGAACGTTGGTCACCACCAGGTTGAACAGGCGCTGGCGAGCCTGCAGGCGCGCCGCCTGGGCCATGATCGTGGGCGGCGCGAAGCCGGACAACCGGGTGAGGATCTCGGCCCCGACGGCCTGGCCCGACTGCTTGACCCCGCGCATCTCGTCGCTGATCGGCCTGCAGCCGCTCCGCCGGCTCGGTGACGCCGACCGGCAGCGTCGCCCACATGGCGGCCACGCGGTTTCCGAGCGCGCCGCGCTCGATGTCAGCTCGGATCGAGACCGGAACCATCGCTCTCAGCCGCACGTCGTCGGTCGGCAGCTCGTGCCGGCGCATGTAGCGGCCCAGCGCGCCCGCCACCGCCGCGAGCACCACGTCGTTCACCGTCCCGCCCAGTCCGTTCTTGACCGCCTTGAACTGGGAGAGGTCGGCCCGGACCCAGGTGAAGCGCCGGTGCGGGCCGATCCGCACGTTGAACGGGCTCGGCGGAGCCGCCTGCAGCCCCGTCCAGGCCAGCGCGCCGACGCTGCCGGCCGCGCGGCCCATTCGGGCGGCCACGGCACGCGGCCCGCGGAGCACGGCGCGGACGCCGCGCGCGACCTCGGCGGGCACCGTGGTCCGCTCGAGCAGCGCGTCGGCCAGGAGCTGGGCCGGGGTGGGGAGGGGGCGGGCGACCCACGGATGCTCGGGCGATGCCACGGGCAGCGGTTCCGCCGAGGTGTCGAACAGCACCGTCGCGATGTCCACGCCCGAGACCCCGTCGACCAGGGCATGGTGGGTCTTCGACAGCAGTGCGAAGCGGCCGTCGGCCAGCCCCTCGACCAGCCACAGCTCCCACAGCGGACGACTGCGATCCAGGGCCTGCGAGAACACGCGTCCGGCGAGCCGCTTGAGCTCGGCGTCGCCGCCCGGGCGGGGCAGCGCGGTGTGCCTGACGTGGTAGCGGACCTTGAAGTGGGGGTCATCGACCCACACCGGGCCGCCCCTGACCCAGCGGAACGAAGGCGAGCCGCTGCCGGTAGCGCGGCACGAGGTGCAGTCGCGACTCGATCGCCTCGGTCAGCTCGTCGTAGTCTGGGGCCTCGCCGGCGAACACCGAGCACCCGGCCACGTGCATGTGCGCCGAGTCCCGCTCCAGGTGCAGAAACGAGCTGTCGAGCCCGGTCAGCCGGTCCTGATTGGCCACCGCCTGGATGGTAGTCCGAGCGGCGCCGGCAGCGACCGAGAACCCGGCCTTGTGCCGGAGGTCACGTTATCGCCTGGTGTGACCCACGTCACAGCCAAGGCCTCAAGGGCTCGACCTAACCTGCCCGACTTATTGATCGACCTGCCGAGTCGTCCTCGTCCGGTACGAGGGCGAACGGGGGACCCATTGCCAGGCCAAACGGAATCCGGCCTGGCCGGGGCGAATCGGCTGCCCGGTGTGAACCGCCGGCCGCAGCTGTAGCGCCCGGGACAGCGCGCTCGAAGCGCGCGTCCGCGGTCGCGAGCCCGTCAGCTAACCCCGTAGGCGCCCGGTCGAGTGAAACCAGACATAGGAGGTCCTCGCCTTGAGGCCTGACGCTGCCATGAGACGATGGCGCCGCTCCCGCCTGGGAGCCGGCGCTGTTCTGATTGCCATTCCCTTCAGCGCGACCGCGCTCACTCGCCGGACAGGCGCTCGCCATGCCCGCCCGCCAGGCGCTTCAGCTCGCGCCACGCGCCCTTCAGGTCGCCTACGGCCGCGACGTGACCGTGCGCGGCCAGGCGCCGACCGCCGACGCCGGCCAGACCGTCGTGCTCGAGTTCGCGCGGCGCGGCGCGATCCACCTGGAGCCAGGTGAGCTCCTCGACGATCGGCCCCGACGGCCGCTTTCGCCTGGTCGGCGCGCCCGCGCAGTCGGGCGCAGTACGTGCGCTCGACACCGCCAGCGGGTCGCTCACGCCGCTGGTGGCGCGCGTCGGTAGCGGCGGAGTCGCCACTACCAGCCAGCCCGTGCCGGTCGAGGTCGAGGCCCGGGTGCGGGTTCGCCGCGCGTTCGATCTCGGTCCTGGGCGGTCAGCCCATCTCGGTGCGCGGAAGCCTGCTTCCCGCCGTGGCCCACCGCAGGGTCAGCCTCCAGGCGCGTCTGACCGGGAGCTGGCAGACGCTGACCAGCACCCGCACCGGCGCCGGCGGCCGCTTCGTCCTGCGCTACGTGACCGGCAGCGCGGGCCAGGGGCTCGATTCGCGTGGCCTTCGCCGGCGACGCCCGCAACGCGCACTCCGCCACCCGGGTCGGCCAGATGACGGTCTATCGCGAGGCCGAAGCCTCCTGGTACAGCGATGGCGGGAACACCGCCTGCGGCTTCCACGCCTACTACGGCGTGGCCAACCGGACGCTTCCCTGCGGGACCAAGGTTGCGCTCCGCTACAACGGGCGCTCGGTGACCGCGATCGTGGACGACCGCGGTCCGTACGTCGGCGGTCGCGATTGGGACCTCAACCAGAACACCGCCGCCGCCCTCGGGCTTCGGCGGCGTGGGCACCGTCTGGTCCAGCCAGTAGGTTCACGGCGGCCCGTCCGCTCCGTTTCCTAGCCTGGCCCTGAGAATGGGCCGTTGCGTAGCTCACCTGGACATGGACGCGTTCTACGTCTCGGTCGAGCTGCGCCGGCGCCCCGAGCTGCGAGGCCGGCCGGTGATCGTCGCCGGAACCGGCCCGCGCTCGGTCGTCACCACGGCGTCCTACGAAGCTCGCCGCTTCGGGGTCGGCTCGGCGATGCCGGCGGCGCGGGCCAGGCGGCTGTGCCCGCAGGGCGTGTTTCTGGCGCCCGACTTCGCCTACTACCGCGAGGCCTCGCGCCAGGTCATGACCACCGTGCGGTCCACGGTCGACACGGTCGAGGTGATCGGGCTCGACGAGGCCTATCTCGACCTCGACGGGATGCCCGAGCCCGTGGTCGCCATGCGACGGCTGGCCGCCGAGATCGAGCACGCCACCCGTCTCGGCTGCTCGATCGGCATCGGGCCCAACAAGCTGGTGGCCAAGGTGGCCTCCGACGCGGAGAAGCCGCGGGGATTCGTGGTGCTGACCCGCGAGCAGGCCTGCAGGCGCTTCGCCGCCTCGCCGTGCGGCCTGGTACCGGGCATCGGACCCAAGACGGTCGAGCGGCTGCGCGCCCTGGGCCTCGAGACGCTCGGGCGCGCTGGCCGCCGCACCGCCGCCACGGCTCGCCGCTCGGTTCGGTCCACGGCTGGGGGCCGAGCTCCAGCGTCGCGCCCGCTTCGAGGATGACTCGCCGGTGACCCAGGAGCGCAAGGTGATCTCCGAGTCACGGGAGGTGACCTTCGATCAGGACATCCGCGAGCTCGAGCGGCTCGAGACGATCCTCGCTCAGCTGGTCGCGCGGCTGTGCGACGGCCTGGAGGTCCAGCGCCGGCGGGGCCGGACGATCGGCATCAAGGTCCGGCTCGACGACTTCTCCACCCACACCCGCGCCCGAACCCTGACCGAGGCGGTCGCCTCGGCCGATCGCGTCGGCCCGGTCGCGCTCGAGCTCCTGCGCCGGTTCGCGCCGCCGCGGCCGGTCCGGCTGCTCGGCGTGCGGGTCGCCGGCCTCGAGCCCGCCGACGGATCGCGGCCGAGGAACAACTCCGGCTGGTGGTGTGAGAGCGGAGGTTGGTTCCCCGCCTCGCCGCGGAGGCGAAGTGGCACCTAACCGGCCCGCGTGAGAGGATCCGAAACCGTGGAGGGCAAAAATCAGCGCCGCGCCGCCGCCAACGAGGCGACGATCCGCGACGTCAACGAGGGCATCGAGCGCGGGCAGTGGCCCGGCGAGGAGGACTCGCCGGTCGGATTTCGCTGCGAGTGCGCCCGGCTGGGTTGCAATCAGCTCGTCGAGCTGACCGTGCGCGAGTACGAGGAGATCCGGGCCAACCCCCGGCATTTCGTGCTCGTCCCCGGCCACCAGATCCCCGACGTGGAGACGGTGGTGGAGCAGGACCTCCGGCTACATCATCGTCGAGAAGCTAAATCAGGCCGGTGAGGTCGCCGAGCAGAGCGATCCCCGAGCCTGATCTGGCCCGGTCCGTCGGCGGACTTCTTCAGATCGAAGCGCATCTGCACCTCGGTGCCACCTGAGGCCCGGGTCACGATCGCGAAGTCGTCGCTGAGCCCGGAAATGAGGGACAGCCCGATCCCGAGCCCGCGGCTGTCGTTCCAGGCATGCAGGCCACGTCCATCGTCGCCGACCAGGACCCAGAGCTCACCCGCGGCGATGGCCGCCGTGACGTGCATCCGGCCGGCCTCGCCGATCGCGATAGGCGTGGACGACCGCGTTCGTCAGCGCCTCGGAGACGGCCAGGCGGATCTCCTCGAGCCGCTCGCCCTCGGCACCCGCCGCCGCCGCGACGTCGGTCAGCGCCCGGCGGGCCACCGGTACGGTCTCGGGAACGGCCGCATAGGACTCGTTCAGGGCGTCGCCAAGGCTCATTTCGGTTGATCGGTTACCCACAAGCCGGTCAAGTCATGCGCAGAAAGATCGCATCTGCGCTGGGGAAGAAACCTGCGGTGCATCGTATCGAGCCATCCGATGCCGGGCAGCGGGTGTGGGAGGCGAAGCTAGTACAGCGCCGAGGCCAGCCGCCGGCGGGCCGAGCGAGCCAGAGGATGCTCGACGCCGAGCTCGTCGAGCACGCCGACCACGACGCGCCGGACGTCGTCGCGGGCTCCGTCGACGTTCGGCAGCGACTCGAGCAGGAGGTCGAGGGCCCGCTCGTGATCGCCGGCATCGAGAGCCGCGAACGCCTCGCGCAGATCGGGCACGGGTGGCTGGGCGGCGTTGAGCGCGGCCGCTTCGAGCGCGATCCGCGCGGCCAGCCCATCCGCCGCGAAGCTGCCGGGAACGCGTGCCAGCACGGTCAGGGCCTCGTCGATCTCGCCGCGCTCCTTGAGGATCTTGGCCAGCGGAACCGCTGCGTCGGCCCGGCTCGGCTCGAGCTCGTGGGCGCGCCTCAGGGAAACCTCGTCGCCCTGCTCGACCAGCCCGTCCGCCTCGGAAGGAAGCAGCGAGTCGAGAAACTGATCGACCGCCGCCGGAGGCTGCGCCCCAGTGAACTCGGCTGCCACCCGCCCGTCCCGGAATGCCTTGACGGCCGGGATGCCCTGGATCCGGAAGGTGCGAGCCAGGCCCGGGTTGGCGTCGACGTCGACCTTGGCCAGCTCAAGCTGGCCGGCGCGGGCGGCGACGGCGCGCTCGATCACGGGTCCGAGCTGCCGGCACGGCCCGCACCACTCCGCCCAGAAATCGACCACCACCGGCACGGTGTGGGAGCGATCGAGGACCGCGCTCTGGAAGCGTGCTTTCGGATACGTCCACGTGTCTGATGGTAGCGACGCCGGACTGCCGGGTAATCTCACGTCCACGTCAAGTTCAGTGCCCATCTCACCGCCCGGCGACACGTCCGCGATCCTCGTGGACGGCCTGGTCGTGCGCTTCGGTGAACTGGCCGCTGTGGGCGGCGTGTCGTTCGCCGTCGCCCCGGGCGAGGCATTCGGGCTGCTCGGGCCTAACGGCGCCGGGAAGACCACCACCGTACGGGTGCTGGCCACGCTGCTGCCGGCCACCGACGGCCGCGCCTTGGTGGCCGGCTACGACGTTCGGCTCGCCGGACTGGAGGTCAGGGCCTCGATCGGGTACATCCCGCAGGCGCTGTCGGCCGATGGCGCCCTCACTGCCCGAGAGAACCTCGAGTTCTATGCCCGGGTCACCGGCGTGCCACGTCGCCTGCGTCCCGAGCGGATCGCCGAGGCGGTCGAGGCGATGGAGATCGCGTCGTGGCTCGACCGGCTTGCCCGCACGCTGTCCGGCGGCATGCTGCGGCGCCTCGAGATCGCCACCGCGCTCCTGAACCGGCCCCGCGTGCTGCTGCTCGACGAACCGACGGTGGGGCTCGACCCCAACGCCCGGCGCGTGGTGTGGGAGCGGCTGCACGCGCTGCGCGAGCAGTCCGGCACGACGATCCTCGTCACCACGCACCTGATGGAGGAGGCCGAACGCCACTGCGACCGGCTCGCGATCATGGATCGTGGGCAGCTGGTCGCTCAGGGAACGCCGGCCGAGCTGATCGCCGCCCATCAGGCGTCCGGGATCGAGGATGTGTTCGTGAAGGTGACCGGCAGAACGATCGAGGAGGGAGGGAGCATCCGCGATGTCAAGCGCCAGCGCCGCATCGCCGGCCGCCTCGGCTGAGCGCGCCCGGCCGCCGGCTCTGGCCGTCCCGGCGCCGCTCCGGCTGCTCGGCCGGGGCGCAGGCCATGGCCCTCACCGAGCTCCAGAAGCTCCGCCACGACCACCTCGACCTGATCACGCGCTCGGTCCAGCCGCTGCTCTGGCTGTTCGTGTTCGGGACCGCACTGCGCCACAACCACGAGCTCGCGGCCGGCACCAGCGACTATCGCGCCTACATCGCGCCGGGCGTGATGGCCCAGGCCGCCCTGTTCATCGCGATCTTCTTCGGCCTGGCCGTCATCTGGGAGCGCGACGTCGGGCAGCTGCAGCGCCTGCTGGCCACGCCCCTGCCGCGCACCGCGATCGTGCTGGGCAAGGCCGTGGGCTCCGGGGTGAGGGCGTTCGTGCAGGCCACGCTGCTGTTGATCGTGCTGGCGATCGCCTCGATCGGGATTCGCTGGAGCGTGCTGGGGGTGATCGGCGCGCTCGTCCTGCTCGTGATCGGGACCGGGTCGTTTGCCTGCATGTCGATGCTGATCGCCGCCGGCGTGCGCACCCGCGAGCGATTCATGGGCATCGGCCAGCTGATCACCATGCCGCTGTTCTTCGCCTCGAGCGCCCTCTATCCGCTGAGCATCATGCCCGGCTGGCTTCACGTGGTCGCTCGCGTGAACCCGCTCACGTACGAGGTGCAGGGGCTGCGCGAGATGCTGCTCGGGATCGGTGGGGGCGGTGAGCTGTGGCTCGACTTCCTGGTCGTGATCGGGTTCTTCGTGCTGATGGTCGCGGCCGCGACGCGCGCCTATCCGCGCGCCATCCTTTAGAGCATCGATGAGCGAGATCGCGATCCACGCCGACGGGGTGGAGCTGTCCGGCGATGACGCCGGGGAGGGCACCCCGATCGTCCTGCTCCACGGCCTGACCGCCACCCGGCGTTACGTGGTGATGGGCTCGCGTGCGCTCGAGCGCGCCGGGACACCGGGTGATCGCCTACGACGCCCGCGGGCACGGCCGCTCCTCGCCTGCGCCGTCACCGCGAGGCCTACACCTACGATGATCTCGGCCGGGATCTGCTGGCCGTCCTGGATGAGCGCGGGATCGAGCGGGCCGTGCTGGCCGGCGCGTCGATGGGGGCGCACACGCTGCTGTGGGCCGCGCTGCGCGCACCTGAGCGGGTGGCCGGGCTGGTCGTCATAACGCCGGCGTACGACCCGGCGACCCAGGACGACGAGGCGCGGCTGGCTCGCTGGGACGCGCTCGCCGATGGACTGTCGCGAGGCGGGGTCGAAGGTTTCATCGCCGCCCAGGGAAGTCCGGACGTGCCCGAGTCCTGGCAGGAGACCGTGGAGAAGGTGACCCGGCAGCGCCTCTCCCAGCACGAGCATCCGCGAGGCGCTGGCCGACGCCCTGCGCGCGGTGCCGCGCTCGCGGCCGTTCGACGCAGTGGAGGAACTGGCCGCGATCTCCGTACCGGTGGCCGTGGTGGCGAGCGCCGATGAGCCGGATCCGGGCCATCCTCAGGCGGTGGGGGAGGCCTACGCCGCGACGATTCCCGGCGCTCGGCTCGTGCTGGACGAGCCGGGTCGCTCGCCGATCGCCTGGCAGGGGAGCCAGCTCTCCAAGCTGATCGCCGAGATCGCCGAGCAGGCGGACGCCCGGTGAGCGCGGCCGCCGCCGGCCGGCTACTCGGGCACGCCGCTGGTGCGCAAGCTCGGCATCAAGCCCGACGCGCGGCTGGCTCTGATCGGCGCGCCCGAGGGGTTCGACGCGACCCTCGGCGAGCTGCCACCGGGCGTGCGCGTGCGCCGGCGCCTCGGCGGGCAGCCGTTCGACGTGATCGTGGCCTTCTTCACGCGCCGAACCGAGCTCGAGCGCCGGCTGCCCGCCCTGGCCGGCGCGCTCGACCCGGCCGGGGGGCTGTGGATCGCCTGGCCCAAGCGCGCCTCCGGCGTGGCCACCGACATGACCGACGGCGTGGTCCGCGACCTCGGGCTGGCCGCCGGCCTGGTCGACAACAAGGTGTGCGCGGTCGACCAGGTGTGGTCCGGTCTGCGCCTGGTCTACCGCCTGCGCGACCGACCGGCGCGTCGCTCGGCGGCGCTATCCCAGCGTGACCGACTCGGGCGAAGCCTTGTGCGGCGTCAGGTAGCCGTTGCCGTCGTAGCGGACGGTCACGCTCAGCTCCGACCGGTGCGGCGTGACCACGCGGTAGCCGCGCGAACGTGGTCTGGCCGGAGAACTTGCAGGTCGCTGCCACCGGCAGCAGCGTCGAGCCGACCGTCTTTGAGCCGAGCCGGAAGGTCACGGTCACCAGGCCGCGGCAGTCGTACGCGCTCGGGATCCACTTCGGTCCCTTGATCTGGCCCGAGGTGGTGAACACGAACGGCTTGTGGGCCGAGCGCGCCGGGCGTCGTCCTGGCCTTGATGCTCGGGACCGGACGGTGGCGCGGCAGCGTCATGAACGTGACGTCCGCGTCCGCCTGCGGTGCCGTGTTCCCGTGCAGGGCGACGATCCGGTAGTGGAAGATCGTGCGCGCCTCGAGGCCAGTGAGGGTCGCGGTCACGGTGACCGGCACGGTCCCGGCGGCGACGCTGGCCGCGAGCGTCTGGGAGCCGTAGCTGGTCGACGTGCCGTACTGGAAGTAGTAGGTGGTGGCCTGCTTGTTGGGGTAGATCACCGCGCTGACCGTGGCCGAGTTCTTGCCCACCTGCGTCGGCGGTCCGGTGGCCACGCTCGGCGGAGGATTGCCCGTGGTGGTCAGGGTGTGGTCGGCGCCGACCGTCGTGCCCGCGCGGTTCACGGCCACCAGCCGGTAGTGGTAGGTCGTGCCCGGGATCAGCCCGCTGGCCGTGGTCGCGACCGCCACCGGCTTGGTCCCGTGCCCGGCCGCGTGCTCGTCGCTCTGCACGCCGTAGGCCGTGGTCAGGCCCCACTGGAAGTAGTAGGTGGTGGCGCTGCCGTTGGGGTTGACCGTGCCGTGGAGCACCGCGCTGGTATCGGTGACATGCGAGTGAGTCCCAGTGGTCACCGGTCGGCGACGAGGCGGCGATCGCGACCGCAGCCGCGGCCAGGACCA
The DNA here is from genome assembly GCA_963764545.1 of uncultured Solirubrobacterales bacterium. Taxonomy (GTDB): domain Bacteria; phylum Actinomycetota; class Thermoleophilia; order Solirubrobacterales; family Solirubrobacteraceae; genus Palsa-465. Next base: position 292,013 of record CAVXSX010000005.1, read on the forward strand.
CCGAGATCACCGCTGCGGACACCAGCAATGCGAACGTGCGCTTCATCCCTGCCTCCCTGATTGGCGGAAATCTGCCTGCTCTATACCGGCAGGAGCCTTGAAGTTGCGCCGGTTCGACGTTGACGGCGGCCGTCGCCGGCCGCGTCACGCTGGCGGATCGGGGGTAGCAGATCGGCTCTGCCTGCACGCAGCCCGACACCAAGCAGACCGACCCTGCGCCGAAGACCGCGCGCCGAGGGCGCCTGCGCCGCTCGGACTGCTCGAGCCCGGGCGTCCGGCGCGTTCGCCGCGGCCGCGGATTCAGCTACGTCGACGACGAGCGGACGGCGCATCGGACTCCCCGAGGAGACTCGCTCGCATCCGCGAGCTGGCCATCCCGCCGGCCTGGGAGGACGTGTGGATCTGCGCGGACCCGCTCGGCCATCTCCAGGCCACCGGCGTCGACGCCGCGGGACGGCGGCAGTACCTGTATCACCCGCGCTGGCGCGAGCACCGGGACCGGGCGAAGTTCGAGAAGATGCTCCGCTTCGCCGACCTGCTGCCCGGGCTGCGCCGGCGCCTGGCCAAGACGCTGGCCGACGCCGACGCGCGAGCCGCGCCGCGAGATCGTGCTCGCCTCGGCGGTCCGTCTGCTCGACATCGGCATGTTCCGCGTGGGCAGCGAGCAGTACGCCGACGAGGATCACGGCATCGGCCTCGCCACCGTCCGCAAGGCGCACGTCCGCGTCCACGGCGACGCGATCGAGTTCGACTATCCGGGCAAGGGCGGGGTCCGCCGCCGCCAGGTGATCCAGGATCCGGTCACGCAGGATCTCATCTGCACGCTCAAGCGCCGCCGCGGCGGCCCGGACGAGCTGCTCGCCTATCGGGAGGGCGCGGCGCTGGCGCGACGTGCGCTCCGACGACATCAACGAGTACCTCAAGGAGCAGATGGGGGAGGACTTCAGCGCCAAGGACTTCCGGACCTGGAACGCGACCGTGCTGGCCGCGGTGACGCTGGCCGTGGACGGGCGCGAGGCGACGACGAAGACGGCCCGCAAGCGCGCGGTCAACCGCTCGGTCAAGGCGGTGGCGGAGCTCCTGGGTAACACGCCCGCGGTGGCGCGGCGGTCCTACATCGACCCGCGCGTGTTCGACCGCTACCAGTCGGGCTGGACCATCCATGCCGCGCTCGAGCGCATCCCCGAGCTCGACGTGGCCGACGACCGCGTGCGCACCCGGGTCGAGCGGGCCGTCGTCGACCTGCTGGTCGAGAACACCGACTCGCTCGGCGCTCGAGCCGATCCCGGACGAGCCGCCGGCCGCCCGGCGCCGGTCGTCTAGTCGCGGTGGAACTGCCAGAGGTGACCGACGCTCCGGAACCCGAGGCGCCCGTAGAGGAGCTTCGGCCAGTCGGCGTCGTCGGCCATCGATGAACATCAGCTCGTGCTCGCCGGCTCGCGCGAGCTCGGCCGCGCGGCGTGACCAGCGCCCGCGCGAATCCGCGGCCGCGCGCCTCGGGCACGGTGTAGACGTCCTCCACCTGGGCGACGTGGCCGTCTGAGCGCAACTTGCTGATGGCCACCAGCTGGCCGTCGGCGCTGCGCACGCCGAGCAGCCGGTCGCCCAGCGCGCGAGCCTCGCGGCGGCCGTAGGCCACGAGCTGGTCGATTTCGCTCGGCCCCGGCTCGTCCTCCTCGTACCAGCGGCGGCTCAGCTCGAGCACTTCTTCTTCGCCGGCGTCCTCGACGATGCTCGTGTCGGCCCGACGGTCGGCGGACGCGGCCTGGACCATGATGACGTCGCGCTCGACCTTCCAGGCGGCGTGCCGGAAGGCCGGCTCGAGCTCGGGACCGGCTGCCTGATGCTCGACGGCGATCTGCCGGTAGCCGAAGCCCGGCCAGCTGCTCCTCGGCCAGCTCGACCAGCTCCTCGAACGTCGGCGCGCTGGCGACCCTGAGCTGGTTCACCGCCCACACCGCCGGCAGCGACGGCGTGCTGAGAACGATCCCGGCCTCGATCGACCTCACCGCATCGGCGGTGGCGACCACGCTCGCGCGCATGAACGCAAGCGCGCGCTCGAGCGGAGCGGCTCGGGCGTTGGCGCTCCCGGCCGGTTGGCGTCTACCAAACGGGTCGGTTATGCTCTCCACGGGGCATTCCGGGACCGGACCATGAGGCAGATTCTCCATCGGGGCACAATTTTTGGCTGCGCGCTGACGCTGGTGCTGTGTGCGACAGCCTGGCTCGCGTCCGCCGCGTCGGCCGCCGACTCGCTCTACTGGTCGAGCTACACGAGCTCGGGCGCGGTCCGGCTCGGGGACCTCGGCGGGTTCGGCGCCGACGATCTGTTCACCGGCGAGAGCAGCCCGGAGGGTGTCGCGATCGACGCCGCGGCGGGGAAGATCTACTGGGCTGATACGACGACGGGCGTGATCCGCGTCGCCAACCTGGATGGCACGGGTGCAACCGATCTGTACACGGGTGAGAGCTCGCCGTCGGGCGTCGCGATCGACCCCGCCGCCGGCTTGATCTACTGGGCGGACGCGGTCTCCGGAAGCGGATCGATCCGGGTCGGGAATCTGGACGGCAGCGCGGCCGCAAGGACCCTGTTCGCGCGCGAGTCCTATCCGGTCGGGGTGACGATTGATCCGGCGGCCGGGAAGATCTACTGGGGCAGCTACGACACGTTCAAGATCCGGGTCGGGAACCTCGACGGCACCGGCGCCGCGGATTTGTTCACGGGCGAGAACTATCCCACCCAGCTGGCGATCGATCCCGCCGCCGGGAAGCTCTACTGGACCAACGAGTTCGCCGGCAACGTCCGCGTGGGAAACCTCGACGGCACCGGCGCCACGAACCTGTACACGGGGGAGGGCGACGTCGGAGGGGTGGCCATCGATCCGACGGCGGGGAAGATCTATTGGACCGACTGGAACCTCGGGACGGTCCGGGTCGGGAGCCTCGACGGCACCGCGCCGGCGCAGACCCTCTACAGCGGCGAGACCGACCCGTGGATGGTCGCGCTCCTGCGCGCTCCGCTCGGCACCGGCTCACCGCAGATCTCGGGGAGCGCCGGGATCGGCCAGACGCTGACCTGCAGTCCCGGCAGCTGGGCGCCGGACCTGCTGAGCGGCTTCCTGTACCGCGCGCCGCACAGCCTCAGCTACCAGTGGACGCTCAGCGGCACGCCGATCGCCGGCGCCACGACGAGCTCGGTGCTCGCGAGCTCGCCGGGTGAGTACCGCTGTGAGGAGACGGCGGGCAATGCCGCCGGCTCGACCACACAGACGAGCGCGGCCACGACCGTCTCGGCGGCGCCCGCTCTGACGTCCTCGGCGCCTGTCGTGGGAGGCTCGACAAAGGCCGGCTTCTCCGGGTCGGTCGATCCGGAGGGCCTGCCGACCACGGCGCACTTCGAGTACGGGCTCGATCCGAGCCTGCGCGCGACCGCCGGCGCGCTGTATGACCAGAGCACGCCCGATCAGACGGTGGGATCCGATTTCGCCGGCCACGCACTCACCGCGAGCATCTCCGGCCTGGTCCCGAACGCCGTCTACCACGTGCGGCTGGTGGCCACGAACAGCGCCGGGGTGACGCTCGGCCCCGACCAGACGTTCCGGACCGAGCCGGCCCCGAAGCCGCCGCCACCGGTGCTCGGACGGACCGAGAACGCCGCTCCGGTCAGCGGCAAGGTGTTCCTGCTCGTCGGGGGCCGGTTGGTTCCGCTGACCGGGGCGATGCGGATCCCGTCAGGCTCCAAGATCGACGCGTTGCACGGAACGGTTTCGCTGACCGCCGCGACCGGGGCCAAGCGGGGGACTCAGACCGGAAAGTTCGGCGGGGCGGTGTTCAAGGTCACGCAGACGAGAGCCGGGCAGACCAGGGGACTCACGACGTTGACCCTGGTCGAGAGTGCCTTCAAGGGCGCCCCGTCTTACGCCACCTGCAAGGCGCACAAGGCGTCAGATCCGGCGGCGGCCGCCGCCTCGAGCCGGACCGTTCAGCTCCTGCGCGCCAGCGCCCACGGCAAGTTCAGCACGAGCGGGCGCTACAGCGCCGCGACCGTCCGCGGCACCAAGTGGACCGTCGCCGACCGCTGCGACGGGACGCTCACCCATGTCGTGACCGACTCGGTCGCGGTGATCGACTTCGTGCGGCACAGGACGATCATCCTGCACGCCGGCCAGAGCTACCTGGCGAAGAAGCCCAGGTAGCTCTCGGCGCGGCGATTGCAGTCATCCATCAGCTCTCGGCCATCCGGACGGCGCGGCGCCGGCGCCACGCGCGGATGACGTACCTGAGCAGCAGCGGTACGAGGATCATGCGAGCTCCTTTGGCGTGATTTGCATGCCGGCAGGCTATGTCCGGACGTCGTCGCTGTCATCGGCGCACGGGTCGATCTTGGCCGCCCACCCAGGGGTTGAGCGCGCTGCCGCGGGACCGCGAGGGGTCTGCCCGAGGGCGGAAAACACGCCACTCGAGCTGGCCTTAGCCGCGAGTTACGCGATCACCCGGCTCTGGCGCGGAGAAATCGACACTCGGCGCGCAGAGGGTGGCGAGTGTCGAGCTAGCCGCGTCCACGGCGCGGGACTCAGCGACCCACGGCGAACAGCACCCCACTGATGATCGCGAACGTCAAGGGCGAACCCGGGGGTGGGTGGGCCACTGCGGTACAGCCCGCAAAAGCGGCTCAGGGAGTGCGCCTGCACCTTCCGGTTTCTACGCTCGATAATCGATCTTATGTAGACCAGGATCGAGAAGACGGTTGGGTCATCGCCACGCGTATCGGTGTAGGGCCTGCGTCATCTGACCGACGTTCTACAACCACGGCAGTACGAGTATTCGGAGATACCGGATCGGGTATATTTCTGGGTCGTGGACGTAGGACGCGTGATCCGGGAACGCCGCCTGGCCAATGGCCTGACTCAGGCCCAATTGGCGCTCCGAGCCGGCTCGACTCAGGCGGCGATCAGCCGCTTGGAACGCGGCGAGCTCTCGCCGACAATCGAGACGATCGAGCGCTTGCTGATGGTGATGGGCGAAGAGGCCGAGATCGTGGCCCACCGCGGTGAGCTCGACTGCGATCCGAAGCGTCTCCGGGCGTTGCGCGCTCGCCAGCCGCCCGAACGCCTGGCGCAGGCGATCGCGTGGAATCGCCTGGCTGGACAGGTCTCAGCCGCCGGGGTGCGCGCGCGCGGCCGGCACCCTGTATGACACGCCGTGAGATCCCGATCGACGCGGCGACGATCCTGCGCGTGCTCGCGGCCCACCAAGTCGAGTACGTGGTGATTGGCGGGCTGGCGGTCCAAGCCCATGGGCATCCGCGGACAACGCAGGACATCGACCTGGTGCCCGAACCGTCCCAGGAGAATCGTGCCCGGCTGCACGCCGCACTTCTCGAGCTAGGGGCGCGGCCCGTCGGCGCCCGGCACCCCGGTGCCGTGTCGATACCCGAAATCGGCACTCTGGAGCTCGACACCGACGCGGGCGGCGTTGACATCCATTGCGCTCCGCCGGGTGCCGCGCCCTACGCCGAGCTACGCGAGCGAGCGATGGTGATCGAGCTCGATGTCCCGGTCGTCGTGGTGAGCCGCGATGACCTCATCGCCATGAAGCGCACCAGCGGCCGGCCGATCGATCGCAGCGACATCATCGTGCTCACGGAGCCGTGAGCCGCGGCTACGCTGACCAGCCGGTGGTGATCGAGACCGACCGGCTGCTCCTTCGTCCGCTCACGATGAGCGATCTCGACGAGTTCGTCGAGATGCACGCCATGCCCGAGGTCACGCGAACCATGGGTCCGTTCGATCGCGACGCTGCAGCGGCACGTCTCGAGCGCAACGAGCACGAGTGGCAGGAGCGCGGGCACGGGCTGGTTGCAATCGTCGAGCGAGCCACCGGCCGGTTCCTCGGCCGCAGCGGCCTGAAGTACTGGCCTCAGTTCGACGAGACCGAGGTCGGCTGGGTGCTGCGCGCCGACGCTTGGGGACACGGCTTTGCCACCGAGGCCGGCCGGGCCTGCATCGATTGGGGCTTTAGGACATTCGAGATCGCCTACCTCACCGCGCTGATCCAGCCCGAGAACGCCCGCTCGATCGCCGTCGCGACCCGCCTGGGCATGCGCCCGGTGCGCGATGACCACCTCATGGACCTTCCGGTCGTGGTCTACGCGATCGAGCGGCCTCCAGCGGAGCTAGACTCATCGGGCCATGCCCAAGCAGCAGCGGACGATGCGGATCGAGCAGCGCGGTCAGATGGCCGCGATGCAGCAGCTTGAGAGCAAGTCCGACGAGGAGCTCGCGGCCGAGACCCGCTACAAGGCGGCCGCGCAGGCGATTCTCGGTTATCGCGCAGCCGAGCGTTATGACGCCAAAGCGGCCCGCGCCCACTTCCAGCGGGCCCTGGCCGCCGCTCGGGGAGCGCAGGAGCGGGCGGGGATCCGCAAGATGGCCGATGCCTCCCTGGCCCTCGCCGAGCGTCGTGCCGATGACCTCAAGCGCGCCACCGAGCGCCTCGGCGTCGAGGCGCCCACCAGCCGCCAGCTGCGCAGCCTCAGGTTCATCGGGCTGATCGCGCCGCCGGCGAGCGCGGGTGTGCTGGCCCGCATCCGCGGGATCGTCATCGCGCTCGTCCTGATCATTGCCATCCTCGCGCTTGGCTTCGGCATCGTCTACGGGGTCGCCCAGATCTTCGGCGGCATGTCGATCGACCTCTCGATCTTCTGGGGCTTCGTGCTGGTGGCCATCGTGGTCGGCGTGCTCGCCTTCTTCGGCCGCCGACGGCAGAAACGGGCCCAGGCCGAGCGCGCGGAACAGGTCGCGGCGCGATCACGCTGACCTGACGCCGTGTGCGGGCGCTACACGCTGGCGGCGCCGAACCCGGGTGAGGTTCGTGACCGCTTCCCGATCGGCGAGTCGGTGGAGATTCGCCGCCGCTACAACGTCGCGCCGGGCGATGCGGTACTGGCGGTGACCACCGATCGCGACGGCCACCCGCGCGGTGAGCTGCTGCGCTGGGGGCTCGTGCCCTCCTGGGCCAAGGAGCCCAACATCGGGCTCAAGATGATCAACGCCCGGGTCGAGACCGTGCAGGAGCGCCCGGCCTTCAGGCGCGCGTTCGAGCGCTACCGCTGCCTGATCGTCGCGGACGGCTTCTACGAGTGGCGGCGATCCTCAGACGGGCCCAAGCAGGCTTTCCATATCACGCGCGCCGACGGTGGGCTGTTCGCGTTCGCCGGCCTGTGGTCGATCTGGTACGGCGAGAACGATCAGAAGCTCCGCACCTGCACGATCCTCACCACCGCGGCAAGCCGCGCGATCGCGTCGCTGCATGACCGGATGCCGGTGATCCTCTCCCGTGAGGCCGAGTCGGCCTGGCTCGAGCCCGCTCAGCCACCGGAGCGCCTGCACGGGCTGCTGGCCGGACTGAACCCGGAGGACACCGCGCTGCGCCCGGTGGGGCCGGCCGTCAACGACGCCCGATACGACGGACCCGAGTGCCTGGCTCCTAGCCTGGCCGAGCGACAGACAGCGCTGTTCTGAGCCATGCCCGGGGAATCGTCCGCACGTGAGGTCGCCTTCGTTCTGGGCGGAGGCGGCGTGCTCGGAGCGCACGAAGTCGGCATGCTGCGCGCGCTGGCCGAACAGGAGGTGCGGCCGGACGTCATCCTGGGCACCTCGGTGGGCGCGATCAACGGCGCGTTCTTCGCCGCCGAGCCCACTCTCGCCGGGGTCGAGCGTCTGAGCGAGCTCTGGCGGACCTCGGACTGGTCCGAGCGCTCGCCCGGGGCTGCGCTGCGCAGGCTCACCACCCTGGCGCGCAGCGGCACCCATCTGGAGTCGCTGACCGAGATGCACGATCGGCTCCTCGCCCTGCTTCCGGTCCAGCGCGTCGAGGAACTCCAGGTCCCGTTTCAGTGCGTGGCCGCCTCGATCGAGCGAGCGGCCGAGCATTGGTTCGACAGCGGCCCGCTGGCCGACGTCGTCCTGGCCTCGTGCGCGGTCCCGGGCATCCTTCCCCCGGTGCGGATCGACGGCGAGCACTTCATCGACGGCGGGATCGTCAACTCGATCCCGGTCAGCCGCGCGGTGGCGCTGGGCGCGCGCAAGATCTACGTCCTTCAGGTCGGACGCCTCGAGAAGTCGCTGAAGCCGCCGCGCCGTCCCTGGGAGGTCGGCCTGGTCGCCTTCGAGGTGGCGCGCCGCCACCGCTTCGCGCACGACCTGCACAATCTGCCGGACGGCGTTGAGCTCCACGTCCTCCCCACCGGCGGCTCGGCAGCTCCGGCCTACGACGACCTCTCCGGCCAGCTCCGCGTCCGGCGGATGATCCGCACCGTCCAGCGACAGATCGACTCGGCCTACGAGGCGTCGCTGAGCTACCTGACAGGGACGTGATGCCGCCTAAGCCGATCCGCCGGCCGGTGACCGTCACGACGTGGCTGATCGTCTCGACGGTATGCGTGCTGGCCTCTCCCCTCCTGTTCGCCGTCGCCGCGATTCTGAGCGCGCTGACCCGTCGCCGCAAGCCTTGGGTCCTCGCGCGCCTGTTCGTCGCCTACTTCTTGCACGAGCTGATCGCGCTGATCGCCCTCGGCGTGCTGTGGGTCGTGGCCGGCCTGGGGCGACGGATCGGCTCCTCGAAATCGCAGCGCCGGCACTGGCGTCTGGCCGCGTGGTTCTTCGGCTGGCTGGCCGAGACCGGACGCCGGGCGCTCGAGATCGACGTCCAGGCGGATCCGACGCCCGAGGCGGTGCGTGCGCTCGAGTCCGACGACCCGCTGATCGTCTTCAGCCGCCATGCCGGTCCGGGCGACACGATCTTCATCATCGACGAGTTGCTCTCGCGCTTTCACCGGCGGCCCGAGCGTCGCCTTCAAGGAGACGATCGCGATCGATCCGAGCGTCGACCTGATCGCCTATCGCCTTCCCCAGGCCATGCTGGACACCTCCGACCGGGAGGAGTGCGAGGCGCAGATCAAGAAGCTCACCGCCGAGCTCGGGCCGCGCGGCTACGTTCCTGCTGTTTCCCGAGGGCGGCAACTTCACCCCCGAGCGCCGGCGCTCGGCCCTGCGACGGCTCTGGCGCAAGGGCCGCCGCCAGTCGGCCAGGCGCGCCGAAGGCATGTCGCACGTGATGCCGCCTCAGCCCGGCGGAGCGCTCGCGGCGCTCGATGGCCGACCGCAAACCGACGTGGTGTTCGCTGCGCACACCGGCCTCGGACTCGCCGCGTTTCCCGGTGAGTTCTGGCGAGACATGCCGATTGGCCGAACGCTCCACACCCGGATGTGGCTGGTGCCCGCGGACGAGGTGCCCAAGGGCGACGACGAGCGGGTGGACTGGCTCTACGACTGGTGGAAGCGAATTGACGACTGGATCGCGGCGCAGCCGGGCGGCAGAGGCGAAGCTAGCTGACGGTTGGTTGCCGACCGACCCCGCCGGGTACTCCGTGAGCGGTTAGGACGGCGAGACAAGGGAGGCTCCATGCCACAGACGAAGGCGGACCGGTCGGCAGCGGCGAAGAAGGCAGCGGCGACCAGGCAGCGCAACAAGCAGAAGGCCGAGGCGCAGACGTCCGGCAAGAAGGCCGCCGCCACGCGCCAGGGACGCAGCGCCGGCGCGGCGGCGAGTCAGGCCAAGCGCGCAGCTGGCGGTGTGGTGGGCGGAGCCAAGTCCGCCGCGAAAGCCGCCGGCAGTGCGGCCAAGCAAGCTGGCAAGGCGGCGGGCACGCGGGCGACCGCAACGCGCGCCAGCAAGAAGAAGTAACCGACAGGGCCGCCGTCAGGCGGCCGCAGCCTGCTCTGAGAGGTCGTCGTGCTCGCGGACGATCAGCTCGGGCGGATCGATGCTCACGCCCATCCACTCGTTGAAGGCCTTGGGCGCGAGCGGCTTGCTGAAGTGGTAGCCCTGCGCGAAGTCGCAGCCGAGGCCACCCAGGCGGTGCAGAGTGGCCTCGTCCTCCACCCCTTCGGCGACGACCTTCAGGCCGAGGTCGTGGCCCAGGTTGATCGTCGAGCGCACGATGATCAGATCGCTCTCGTCGCTCAGCATCGGCGAGACGAACGAGCGATCGATCTTCAGCTCATCGATCGGGAGGCGGCGCAGGTTGGCCAGCGATGAGTACCCGGTGCCGTAATCGTCGACCGACAGACCGACGCCGAGCTGGTTGAGCCGCGTGAGCGTGACCAGCGAGCGGTCCGGATCGGACATCAGCATGCTCTCGGTGATCTCGAGCTGGAGCGCCTCGGGGACCAGGCCGTAAAGCGACAGCAGATCGCCGATGAGCGAGGGCAGGTCGGGATCCAGCAGGTTGCGCACCGACAGGTTGACCGACACGGTCAGATCCTGACCCGCACGGCGCCACGCCGCGCACTGCGCGATCGCCTGCTCCAGCACGTGCCGCGTTAGCGGCGCGATCAAGCCGGTCTGCTCGACGATCGGGATGAAGTCTGACGGCGGGAGCAGCCCCAGCTCGGGGTGCTGCCAGCGCACCAGACCCTCGGCGCCATGCACGCGCGTGCCGTCCATGTACATGATCGGCTGGTAGAAGACCACGATCTCGTCGGAGTCCAGCGCGCGCCGGAACTCGCTGAGCACGCTCAGGCGGCGCACCGAGTGGCGGTCGAGCGCGGCGGCGTACACCTTGCAGCCCGAGTGCGCTTCCTTCGCGGCGTACATCGCCACGTCGGCGCTGCGCAGCAGCGAGTGCGGGTCGTCGCCGTCGCGCGGGAAGCGTGCCACGCCGATGCTGACTCCGACCTCGAGCGTCATCTCGTCGACCACCACCGGATGCTGAACGCACCTGATGAGCCGCTGGGCGATCGCCTCGAGCTCCTCGGGGTCGTTGGTCGACTCCGCCGGCAGCACCGCGAACTCATCGCCGCCCAGCCGGGCCACGAGGCCATCGTCTCCGATCACCTCGGCCAGGCGCGGGCCGAGGTCACGCAGCAGCTCATCCCCGTAGTGGTGGCCAAGCGTGTCGTTGACCTCCTTGAAGCGATCGAGGTCGAGCAGCATCACGCCGAACTTCTCGTCGCTCTGCTTGGCATCCGCGATCTTCTGGTCGAGGCGGGCGCGGAAACGCTCGCGGTTGGCCAGGCCGGTGAGGTCGTCGGTGGTGGCGACGCGCTGGAGCTGCTCGCCGCGATGCTTGGACTTGAGGAGCTCTCCGACTAGGTACTGGAAGATCAGAAGAACCAGGGCGGCGAGGGCGACTCCGGCTGTGCCGGCCTCACTCGCAGCGTACGCGGCCAACATCGTAAGCACGGCCGAGAACAGCTGCGCAGACATCACTGGCATAACGACTGTGCGCACTGCTTGGATCAGATTCGAGCTGTCCAGATAGCACCGGTACACGAACACCCCGAGGAAGTTCCCCGCCATGCTCACGACGAACGTCAGGAAGATCAGCAGGTAATACGCGGGTGCGTGAGGCCCAACACCCATGAGTTGAGTAGTCGCCCGGAAGAACAGGCCGCCGATCAGCGGATACCAGATGAATGTGGCCAGATTGACCAGCGCGAAATGCCAGGGCGCGCGGGTCCGCATCCATGAGACCACCATGGTCAGGGCGCCGAGCGCTGCGGCTGGACCAGGCCCGAGGAGCTCAATCGCGATGGTCAGCCCGATGAGCAGTCCGGAGATCCGTACCCTGCTGACGCCCGCATTGACGTCGGTAAGTGTGCTGATGCACACAAATGCGCCCAGCACGAGGAGCTGAACTAGATTCCACCGGCCCCATCCGGATGTGAGCGCTATCAGCGCCACGCCCGCGAGCAAGGCGGGCGCGTAGAAGAGCACAGCAGTACGGACGGGATCCCGTCCGCCATTGTTGCCAGCCGTGGCAGCGTTGCGGTCCATCGCAACCTATTCATCGGTCAGCGCGAGATAATCCTCAACCGGCAAAGTGTCCAAGGCCTACCTGGACAGCGCTAAAGCTCTCGCTCGTTCGCGCCGATGAGCTCCGTGGACGCTTAAGAAAAACGGAGGGGCCGCATCCCGCGTACCCCCCCGAAGATGGCTCAGCCTAGATTCCAAGACATAGTGCTGACGCCCCTTTCGTGTTCGCATCGAACGGCAATCTCGCTGGCAGCTCAACCTCTCACAGCGCGCTGCCTGCGCCCCTGCCGTCTAGTCATGCTTGGGGACTGCGCCCCGTGCCGAAAGGCTACCGGGAGTCGCAGTTCCCGCAATCAAACGTTTGTCCAGGTTTGTCTAAAGACGCTCAACTCGGTTTTTGACCTGCCGATATCGGCGATCTCCTGCACAGCCGCAGACCAGAGGGCAAAAACTCCCCCTTGCAGTGAATCTTGCAGCGCAGGCGGGCAAACTTCTCGTAGCTCAGGGTGGCCCCCTCAGGGCGCCGGTCCGGTCCTACGCGTCTACCCCATACAGCTCGGCCGCCGTCCCCCACATCAGCTCGCGACGATCCGAGTCGCTGAGCCGATCGAGCAGCGCCGGCAACCCGTCGCCGTGCTCGTGCGGATAGTCCGATGCGTACACGAGCATCCCGGAGCCGTCCATCATCTCGAGCAGCTGATCGATGGCCACCGGATCGGCCGGCAGGTGCGCCGGCGCCGTCGTGAAGCGGAAATGCTCGCGCACGTACTCCGAGGGACGGCGCTTGACCCACGGTACCTCGCGCCACACGCCCTTCCAGTCCTTGTCGAAGCGCCAGAGCAGCGGCGCCAGCCAGACGAAGCCGCATTCGGTCATGACCACGCGCAGGTCGGGGAAGCGCTCGAACACGCCTTCGCTCACCAGGCTGAGCACCTGCGCCTGAGCGATCGGCTGGTTGCCGAGGTAGTCCTCCATGTACGTCGTGGTGAAGCCGCTCGGCGTCGGCGCGAGACCGGCGCGGCCCCAGGCATGTAGCGCGACCTGAAGCCCGCGCTCCCGCGCGGCGGCGAACATCGCGTGGTGGTTCTTGTTCCCCCACGGCACGTCGCTGCGCACGGGCAGCAGCACCTGGACGAACCGCGGATCCTCGCCAATGCGCGAGATCTCCGACACGGCGTCGTCGGTGGACAACGGCGAGACAACCAGGCTGCCGCGCAACCGCGCGTCACGCGCGAGGAACTCCTCGCGCAGCCAGTCGTTGATGGCCGAGGCCACGGCAGCCGCGAAGTATGGGTTCCGATGGGTCTCGAAGCCGGTCAGGCAATTGAGGATCGCGAAATCCGGGACATGCTCCGACAGCGCGTCGTAGCTGGATGGCGCCGCTGTGACAACCCCGCGCGGATAGGCGTGCGGCAGGCCGTTCAGCCGGATGCCCGCCTCGGTGACGTACTGGCGCCAGTAGTCGTTCAGGTAGGGAAACAGCGCGTCGTAGGAGTCAGGCGCGCAGTGGAGATCGCAGTCGATCGCCTCCACCGCTCACACCGCTCGCTCGGCGGGCAGCCCGTACAGCTCGAGCGCGTTCTCGCACATGATCGCCCGGCGTAGCGGCGCACCCAGCGCTCGGGGCAGGGCCTGCTTGGGCGAGTCGAAGTCCCAGTGCGGGTAGTCGGTGGCGAACAGCAGCCTGTCCCCCAGCCGCGCCTGCTCGATGGTGTAGATCAGATGCTGCGGATCGTCGGGCTCCTCGATCGGCTGCGTGGTGAACCACACGTGATCGCGGATGTATTCCGACGGCCGTCGCGGTAGACGCGCGTGGTCCTCGCGCATCAGCTCCCAGGCCGAATCCAGAGACCACGTGAGCGCCGCCGCCCAGGCCACGCCGCACTCGGTCAACACCACGCGCAGACCCGGGATCGCTTCGAACATGCCGCCGGCGATCATGCTCGCGAGCTGGCTCTGCATGACGATGCCGTTGCCCACGTGGTACTCGAGGTAGAAGGACGGATAACCGGGACCCCGGTGATCCACGTAGCCGCCGGTGTGGAAGGCCACCGGCCGGCCAAAGGCGTTAGCCGCCTCGTAGATCGGCCAGTACTTGGGCGAGCCGAGCTGATCGGCCGCGCTGGCGGGCAGCAGCACGGCGACGAACCGATCGTCGCCCGCCCAGCGCTCGATCTCCGCCACCGCCAGCGACGGATACTCGTGCGGCACCGCGATCGTGCCCCGTAGCCGCGGGTCGAACGACAGCCACTCCTCGAGCTGCCACTGGTTGACTGCCGAGTTCCATTCCGCCGCGAAGTCCGGATGGTCGTAGCAGTCCTGGCCGCTCAGCACCTCGAGCACGGCGTAGTCGACGTGGAACTCGTCGAGCAGCTGCGCCCGCGTTGTCTCGGGATCGCTGCCCCAGATGTGCCCGGGCTTGCCGGGCCAGGCGTCGACTCGCATGCCGGCATTGCGAGCGCGCGGATACCAATCGGTCACGCGCGGAGTACGACGGCCGTAGCGCTCGAGCAGCCTCCGGGCTGGTGCGCTCAAGTACTCGGCCAGCATCGCCTCGGTGGCCTGGGCGTGCACGTCGCAATCGACGAGCTCCACCCTGCGTTTCGTGACCGTCTCGACAACCTGCGTCTCAACTTGCGCCATCGTCAGACCTCCTAGGTGTGCAGCACAACGTACTCGTCTTCGACCGTAACCTCGAACGTCTCGGCCACGTATGGGCCAGGTACCCGCTGCGCAGGTCGCGCCGTGGCCTCCTTAAGTAGCGAGGCGCCCACCTCGATGCCCGCCCCATAGCTGCGAACTCCCGGGGAAGCCGGACCCATGAACGACTGCCCGCTGTCCAGGTCGTACTCCCAGCCGTGCCAGGGACAGGCGATCCGCAGCGGATCGCTCGAGATCCTGGCAACGCCCGGCGCATCGGCCACCGCGTCACCGAGCACGTGCCCGAGGCAGAGCGGCCCGCCCTGGTGCGGACAGCGGTTGCGGATGCCGTAGAACTGCGCGCCGACCCGAAACACGCCGATCGAGCGACCGCCCACATCGACGATCCGGCGTTCACCGTCGGAAAAGCTGCTCACCGGCGCGACCACGACCCGCATCGTCCCCACATTGTGACGCCTACCGGCTCGGGGCCAGCGGGACGAGCTTGGACGCCCGGAGCGTCCGGTCCCGCGTCAAGAGCGGAACGCCATGCACAACGCTCGTCGCCGCAATCAGCTGGTCGGCGGGCTCGCCCCGCACGTCGAGCTGGGTGCTGGCCACCGCTACTTCGAGCGTGATCGGCCAGACATGAACCCGGCCAAGCGCCCGACGGACCTCGGCGTCACCGAGATCGAGGTCGATCCGTCCGAGCTGGGCCAGATTTGCCAGCTCCCAGAGGACGATCGCCGAAACGCTCCAGCGAGCGGTTCGCAGCAGCCGGTTTGAACTTCGCGGCGCCGATCTGCTTCATGGTCACTTCAGGTTGCCAGTCATCTCAGATGACCAGTTACCTCGGCTGGCTCAGCCTCCCGGTGGGCCAGCAGCCCGCTCGGAATCAGTGCCACCGCCAGCGCCGCCGCCACGAGCAGACACCCGCCGGACACGGCCAGCGCGCGGTGCAGCCCGTCCACGAACGCGTCAGCCGCAACGCCGTGCAGCCGGCCCCCGCCTGCGGAACCGCCGACCACGCTCGCGTACACGAGAGAGCCGAGCACCGCCACCCCCAGCGCCTGCCCCACCTGGCGCATCGAGTTGTGAATCGCCGACGCCATGCCGGCGCGCGCGGCGCGTACAGCGGCCATCGCCACCGCGGTCATCGGAGTCAGGCTGAGCCCGCCGCCCAGCCCCACCACCGCCAGGTCCCACCACAACGCGCCGATCGAAGACTCGACGCCGATCCGCAGTAGACCCAGCATGGCCGCGCCGCACAGGCTCAGCCCGACCACCATCGGAATGCGCGGACCGAGCCGACCGACCAGCCGCCCCGACAGTGGAGCCCCCACGAAGAAGCCGAGCCCGATTGGCAGCACGGCCAGGCCGGCGCCCAGCGCCGAGCGGCCCTGGACCTGCTGGAAGTAGGCGCTCAGGTACACGATCCCGCCGATGAAGGCGAAGAACACGGTCAGCCCGGCCACGTTGGCCACCGTGAACGGGGCGCGTGAGAACAGCGAGACGTCGATCAGCGGCGCCTCATGGCGGCGCTCCCACACCACGAACGCGCCCAGCGAGGAGACCGCGACGACGAACGAGACCAAAATCAGGGCCGAGCCCCACCCCTGGCTCGGTCCCTCGATCAGCCCGAACGTCAGAACGCCCACCCCCGCAACGGTCAGCAGGGCGCCGACCGAATCGAACCGGTGAAGCGCCCGCGTGCGCGGAATGACCGGGATCAGGCGCACCCCCAGCGAAACCGCCAACACCGCCACCGGCACATTCACCAGGAACATCGAGCGCCAGCCGAGCGCGTCGACGAGCAGCCCTCCGATCGCCGGCCCGACGGCCAGTGCCAGCCCCGAGCCCGACGACCAGACCCCGATCGCGGTCGCGCGCTCCCGCGGCGAGTCGAACGTCGCGGAGATGATCGCCAGGCTGGTCGGCGTGACGATCGACGGCCCCAGGCCCTGGATGACCCGGCCGCCCAGCAGCCAACCCACCGAAGGCGCCACCCCGGCGATCAGCGCCCCGACTCCGTACAGCGTGACGCCGGTCATGAACATGCCCTTGCGTCCCCGGCGGTCGCTCAGCACCCCGCCCGCCACGAGCAGGCTGGCATACACGATCACGTAGGCGTCGACGATCCACTCCAGCGACGTGGTGCTGGCGCGCAGATCACGACCGATGGTGGGCAGCGCGACGGGCACCATCGACGTCGACATGACCGCCATGAACTGCGCGAGCGTGACGACGAGGACCGTGAGCGCGCGATCCCCGGGCCGTCGGCGCAACGCGAACGGACTACAGGGTCACGGCGTGACCGGCCTCGAACCCGTCGAGGTCGACGATCTCCGCGATCACCGGCGCCGGCACCGGCGCGTCGGTGGTGATCACCATCACCGCGTGTCCCTCGCCGACGTCCACTGACTCCGCATGCCGCCCGACCGCGGCCGACACGATGTTGATGCCGTGCTGGCCGAAGTGGGTGCCGACGCGACCGATCATGCCGGGCTTATCGCGGTAGCGGAACAGCGTGATGTGATCCTCGAGCTGGAGGTTGAAGCGCTGGCCCCACACCTCGAGCAGGTGCGCGCGGTTGCGCCGCCCCAGCAGCGTCCCGGCCACCAGCACGCTCTCATCGCCGCTCTCGACCGTGACCCTGACCAGATCGGAGTAGTCGCGCACGGCGGTGCGCTTCATCTCGACGATCTCGATCCCGCGCTCCTGGGCCAGCGACGGCGCATTGACCTCGTTGACTTCCTCCTCGGTGTGCCCGCGGAGCACGCCGAGCAGCACCTGAATCGAGAGCATGCGGGTGTCGCGCTCGGCGATCCGGCCAAGGAACTCGGTACGGACCAGGTCGATCGAGGAGCCCTCGGCGACTTCGACGGCAATTCGCCCGAGCGAGCGGCAGAGCGACACGAACGGGCCGAGGATGTCCATGTCGTCGGCCGAGATCGCGGGCACGTTCACGGCGCTGGTCACCACACCACCGGTGAGCGCCGCGACGACCTGCTCGGCGGCCTGATACCCGGCGCGGTCGGTCGCCTCGGCGGTCGAGGCTCCCAGATGCGGGGTGACGATCACGTTGGGATAGTCGAACAGCGGATGGTCGGTCACCGGCTCGCTGGTGAACACGTCGAGCGCCGCGCCTCCGACCTTGCCGGAGTCGAGCGCCGCCTGCAGGTCGGCGTCGACGACCAGCGGCCCGCGCGCCACGTTCAGCACCCGAACGCCGTCCTTGCACTTCGACAGCGCTTCGGCGTCGAGCCAGCCGCGCGTGTCCGGCGTGTTCGGAAGGTGCAACGTGATGAAGTCCGACACGGCGTACAGCGCCTCCGAGGACTCCGCCTTCTCCACGCTGAGCTCGCGATAGCGCTCAGCGGCGATGTACGGGTCAAACGCGATCACGTGCATCCCGAAGCCGCGGGCGCGCTCGGCCACGAGCTGCCCGATCCGGCCGAAGCCGAGGATGCCGAGCGTCTTCTCGTAGAGCTCGATGCCCGAGAATTTCGAGCGCTCCCATTTGCCGCCGGTGAGCGACGCGTGAGCCTGGGGAACATTGCGCGCCAGCGCGAGCAGCAGCGCCATGGTGTGCTCGGCGGCTGTGATCACGTTGGACTGCGGCGCGTTGGCCACCACGATCCCGCGCTTGGTGGCCGCGTCGACGTCGACGTTGTCCACCCCGACGCCGGCCCGGCCGACTGCGCGCAGACGCCCGGCGCGCCCGAGCAGCTCGGCGTCGAGCTGGGTCGCCGAGCGGATCAGGATCCCGTCGTACTCCCCGATGCGCTCGGCCAGCTCCTCGCGCGACCAGCCCACGCCCAACTCGACGTCGAAGCTCCCGCGCAGCAGCTCGATGCCCGAGTCGCCGATCTTCTCGGCTACGAGGACCCGGGCACGGATCCCGTCCGCCCGCACTCCCGGCGAGACCGGCTCGGTCGCGCTCATTGGCGGCGCTCCAGCACCCAGTCGATGCAGGCGGTCAACGCCTTCACGTCTTCCGGGTCTGTGGCCGGGAACATCGCGACGCGCAGCTGGTTGCGCCCCAGCTTGCGGTAGGGCTCCACGTCGACGATCCCGTTGGCGCGGAGCGTCGCCGCCAGATCAGCGGCGTCGACCTCAGCCGCGAAGTCGACGGTGCCGACGACCAGCGAGCGCTTGGCCGGATCGCCCACGAACGGCTCGGCGTACTGATGTCGCGGTCGCCCATTCGTAGAGATGCGACGAGGACTCCGTGGTGCGAGCGACCATTCCGTCGAGGCCGCCATGTCCGAGCATCCACTCGAGCTGGTCGGCCAGCAGGAGCAGGGTGGCGAGCGCGGGGGTGTTGTACGTCTGATCCTTGACCGAGTTCTCGAGCGCGATCGAAGCGACAGGAACTCGGGGATCCAGCGATCTGATTCGGCCCCGCCCGGCCCCGGCCGCGATCGAAGCCACGCGCTCCAGCGCGGCCGGGCTCATCAGCGCCAGCCACAGCCCGCCATCGGAGGCGAAGCCCTTCTGCGGCGCGAAGTAGTAGACGTCGGTCTCGGAGACGTCCACCGGTAGACCGCCCGCGCCTGAAGTGGCGTCGATCAGGACGAGCGAATCGCCGTCGGGCCGGACCACCGGCACCATGACCCCGGTCGAGGTCTCGTTGTGCGCCCAGGAGGTCACGTCCACCTGCGGATCGTCGCGCGGCGCGGGGGCGTCGCCCGGGTCGGCCTCGATCACGATCGGGTCGGCCAGGAACGGGGCCCTGCGCGTGCACGTGGCGAACTTCGAGGAGAACTCGCCATAGATGTGATGGAGCGCGCGCTCGTGCACCAGGCAGGCCGCTGCGGCGTCCCAGAACGCGGTCGTGCCGCCGTTGCCCAGGACGACCTCGTAGCCGTCGGGGAGCGAGAACAGCTCGCGCAGGCCGGCCCTGATCTGCGCCACCACGCCGCGCACCGGCGCCTGGCGGTGCGAGGTGCCCATGATCGCCGCGCCCTCCTCGGCCAGACGGCGCGAGCTGCTCGGGACGTACGCGCGACGGGCCCGACCCGAACCGCCCGTCGGCCGGCTTCAGACCGTCAGGAATGTGGAGGATTGTCTCGGCCTGGGCCATGCGGACTTACCTCAAGGTAACGAACTACCCGGCTGGGCGAGCGCGCCGCACGTGCGGGCTTGCACGGGGCTATTCCTGGAATTCGGTGTCGATCCAGTCCATATTGGCCCGCAGCTCGCGGCCGACGATCTCGACCTGGTGCCCGGCCTGCTCCTCGCGCATGCGCTTGAAGTTCTCCTGACCGGCACGGTTCTCGGCGATCCACTCGCGGGCGAAGTCGCCCGATTGGATCTCCGTAGAGCAGCTGCTTCATCGCCTCCCGAGACTCCTCGCCGATCACGCGCTTGCCGCGGGTCATGTCGCCGTACTCGGCGGTGTTCGAGATCGAATAGCGCATCCCGGCGATGCCCTTCTCGTACATCAGATCGACGATCAGCTTGAGCTCGTGCAGGACCTCGAAGTAGGCCAGCCGCGGGTCGTACCCGGCCTCGGTCAGCGTCTCGTAGCCGGCCCGGACGAGCTCGGTGACCCCGCCGCACAGGACGGCCTGCTCGCCGAACAGGTCGGTCTCGGTCTCGTCCTTGAACGACGTCTCGATCACGCCGCCACGCGTTCCGCCGATGCCCTTGGCATAGGCGAGCGCGAGCGCGAGCGCGTTGCCGCTGGCGTCCTGGTGGACGGCGGTCAGGCACGGTACGCCCGAGCCCTCCAGGTACTGCCGGCGCACCAGGTGGCCCGGACCCTTGGGCGCCACGAGCGTCACGTCAACGTCCGGAGGCGGCACCACCTCGCCGTAGTGGATCGAGAAGCCGTGGCCGAACATCAGCATGTTGCCGCTCGCGATCCCGTCCTTGACGCCGGACTCCCACACGCAGCGGTGCAGCTCGTCGGGCACCAGCATCATCACGATGTCGCCCTCGCTGGCGGCATCGGCGGGCTCGGCCACGCGCAGCCCGTGCTCACGGGCCTTGGCCACGCTGGAGGACTCGGGGCGTAGCCCGACCACCACCGAGACGCCGGAGTCCTTGAGGTTCAGGGAGTGAGCGTGTCCCTGCGAGCCGTAGCCGATGATGGCCACGGTCTTGCCTTCCAGCAGCGAGAGATCTGCGTCGTTGTCGTAGAACATCGGCCGGGAGCCTAGCGACCCGCGGCCCCCGGCCGATGTCTCAGTGCCCCGAAGCTCTCATCCGCCGCCGAACTGGCGCTCGAGCGCGAGCACGCTCTGGACGTACTGCTGCGTGTCGGAGTACATGCCGTGCTGCTGAACCGACGGCAGGCCCTGGTAGTAGCCGGCCGCTGCCATCGCCGGATCGCCCCCGGTGGCGTTCAGCAGGGAGTGCAGCAGGAGCACGCCGCCGCGCACGTTGTCGGCCGCCGAGGCGGGCGCGAGCGGCGCACCGCTGTCGAGCGTCTGCTGGATCCACTGCCATGTCCCGGGCAGGATCTGCATGACGCCGCGGGCGTCGGCACTCGAGACGAGGTCGTTGTTGAAGCCGCTCTCCTGCCACGCGATCGCGTCGGCGAGCGACGCGGGCACGTCATTGGCGGCCGCGATCGAGCCGACCTCGGGAGCGGTCACCCGCTCCGGGGTCGGGAAGGGCGGGTCGGTGGGCGATCCCTCGGCGACCGTCCCGACCGGCTGCGACGCAGCAGTGCCCGACGACGCGGCAGCGGAGCTGCCCGAGAGGTGCAGGACCGTGCCGGAGATCAGCACGCCGTTGGGGTTGAGCCCGTTCGCCGCGGCCAGCGAGTCCGGGCTCAGGCCGGCGCGGGCCGCGATCGCGGTCAGCGTGTCGCCGGGCTGGACGACATACGAGCCACCGCTCGAGGCGGTACTCGCAGCCGGGGTCGAGCCGACGTCATCGGCATCGGCGTCACCGTCCCCGGCGGAGCCGCTCGATCCGGCGGAGCCGGCGGAGGACGGCGCCGCCGCCACGCCCACTGGGCCGGACTGCGGCGGGACCTGGATGGTCGAGCCGGCGACCAGCTGGGCAGTCGGCGACAGGCCGTTGGCCGCCGCGAGCTGGTCGACCGAGAGTCCATCCGCGGCCGCGATCGACGACAGCGTCTCGCCGGGCGCGACGACATGTACGAAGTAGGCAAAGGCCGCGGACGGGGCCAACAGCAACAGGCCGGCCACGGCAGTAATCAGCAGAGAAAGTCGCAAACGCATGTGCCCCAGTGTCGTCAACCGGCCCGTCAACGGGAATCACTGCAATCGGCCTTGCTTCCTGCAAGCCGGCGTTCACAGGTTTGTTCTCCCCTGACGTTACGCGTCTGCGCTCAGGCGTCCGCGGCCGCGACCAGCGAGCGACCCGGCAGGCGGAGCGAGCCGTCCGCATCGGTGTATGGCTCGGCCAGCTCGGCGATCTTCCGCTGCACCTGTTCCTGCTGGGACTCCGACAGCGGGTCGAACAGATCGCCGAACGAGCTCGACACGTCGCGAAGATCGGCGACGAACTCGCCGACACCGGCGACGTGCTGCAGGGTCTCGACCGACTCCACGAGCACATCGACGAATCCGGCTGACTCGAGCAGCTCCTGAAGGCGACCCGGCGCGGCCAGGGCGTACATGCCCGGAGCATCCGGGTCGGTCGGCTCGACGTACCCGAGCGCGACCAGCGCGCGGGTGGGGATCGTGGCCCACGGGTTGACCGGTGGCTCGTCCCACGCCGCCAGGGCGATCCGGCCCCCTGGACGCAAGACCCGTCGGGCCTCGCGCAGCGCGGACTCGGGATCGACGCTGAACATCAGGCCCCACTTGCAGATCACGACGTCGACGCTCGCCGTGGAGAGGTCGATCCATTCAAACTCGATCCGCTTGAACTCGACGTTCGCGATTCCGAGCGCCGCGGCGCGAGCACGGGCCACATCGAGCATCGTCTCCGTGGCGTCGGTCGACAGCAGCGTCCCGCCCGGTCGGATCAGCTCGGCGGCGAGAAAGCCCGTGTCCCCCGGTCCGGCGGCGAGCTCCAGCACTCGCTGGCCCGGCTGGAGGCGAGCCTGCTCGATCATCCAGGCCGAGACCGGCATCCCGAACTCACGCATCCGCTCGGCGTGCTCGCCCCATCCGGCCGCGGCCCTCGACCAGCGCCCGATCATCTCGGCGCGCAGCTCGTCGGGGTCCGGAACGGTCACGACTCCTCGCCGGCCGGGTCGGCGGTTCGCTCGGCCACCCGGCGTGTGATCTCCGCGAACGCGCCCTCCAGGCGGGCGCCGAGTCGCCGCTGGAAGATGGCCATCAACGCCTCGGACGCCACCGGGCCGAGGCGCTCGACGGCGTGCTCGATCTCCGGCCAGCGCTCGGCCGGCATGTCGGCCTGGGCGAACGGCTTCCAGATCTCGTGGACGAACAGCTCCACGAACGACCGCGAGACCGAGTCGCAGTGACGGTCGATGTCCTCGAGCACGGCCAGCGCGCTGCGCAGCGAGATCCCACGCCCCACGACCTCCTCGGCGATGGCCAGCAGCGAGGGACTGGGGACCCGGAAGCGTCCGTCCCCGGTCGGGAGCAGCACGCCGAGCCGCTCGGCCTCCGCCAGCACCTCAGGCGCGTCCTGAGCGCTCACCCGGAAGCGCTGGCCGAGCTCCTCGAGCGTCAGGATCTGACCGCGCTCGGGGGTGGCGACCGCACTCAAAGCCTCCCCGAACCGCTGCAGCCGCTCGGCCGTGCCCTGGGTGTCGTCGAGCAGGCGCTTGATCGCGCCCAGGTTGAAGCCGTCGTCCTGGAGATCGCGGATCAGCCGCAGCTGCTCCAGGTGTTCGGGTCCGTAGTAGCCGACCCGGGCCCGCACCTTGGGCGGGTCGAGCAGGCCGCGCGCCTGGTGGGCACGGATGTTGCGCACGGTCATCCCGGACTGGGCCGCAAGCTGCTCGATGGTCAGCTGGTTGGGCGACTCGGGCTCGGTGACCTGCGAGGCGGACGACATGCTCTCCCCCGATTAAAGCTGGCGCCGCAGCAGCTTGCCCGATGCCGTCCGGGGCAAACGGTCGGTAAAGCTGACCGCCTTGGGCACCTTGAAGCCCGCCAGCCGGGCCGCGCAGTGGGCTCGTAGCTCCTCGGGAGCGACGTCGACACCGTCACGGACGACCACCGTCGCGACCACGGCCTCCCCCCACTCCGGGTCCGTTCGCGCGATGCACCGCGGCGTCGGCCACGGCCGGATGCTCGAGCAGCACAGCCTCGACCTCGGCCGGCGCCACGTTCTCGCCGCCGCTCACGATCGTGTCGGACTTGCGGCCGATGATCTCCAGGCGCGCGCGGTCGTCCAAGCGGCCGAGGTCGCCGGTGTGCAGCCAGCCGTCGTCGGCCAGCGCGCCGGCCGACACGATCGGGCCCCGCACGAGGATCTCGCCGTCCGCGGCGGTGATCACCTCGACCCCCGGCAGCGGCCAGCCGAACGTGGCGATCTGCGAGCACGCCTCGGTCATGCCGTAGGTCGGGGCCACCGGCACACCGGCGGCGGCCGCCCGCGCCAGCAGCTCTGGGGCGATCGGGCCACCGCCGAGCAGCGCCCAGCGAAGCGTCGGCGGGCTGTTGCAATCCCGCGTCGAGCAGCCGCGCCAGCATCGTGGGCACCAGCGAGACCAGGGTGATCCGCCGCCCCGGGTCCATCAGGTCGTTCAGCACCGTCTCGGTGTCGAAGCGGCCGTGGAGCACTGCGGTCGTGGCGTAGATCGCGCTGCGGATCGGGATCGAGAGGCCGCCGACGTGGGTCAGGGGCATCGGGCAGAGCCACCGCTCAGCGGGATCGAGGCCGAGTGCCACCGCGGAGCCGAGTGCGCTGGCCAGGAAGTTCGAATGGCTGAGCACGACCGGCTTGGGCGCGGCGGTGGTGCCCGAGGTGTGCATGACGGCCACCGCGATGTCCGCAGCCGGCGGCCCGTCGGCATGCTCCTCCGCAGCAGCCCGACGTTGGGCCTGCTCGCCCGGGCTCAGCCGCAGGTCGATTGGCACCACCGCCGCGCCCGCCAGCAGGCACGCGTGCAGTGAGATCACGAAGTCCTCGGCGGACGGCGGCGCCAATGCGAACCGGCGGGCGCGCACCGCGGTCGCCTCCTCCCTCGCCGCCTCGCGGAGCTCGGCGTAGGTCAGGCTGCGCTCGGGTCCCTCGATGGCGATCCGGTTCGGATGCTTGGCCGCGGCCTCGTGGATCCAGTACGACACGCCCGACACGGTAGTCTCGCGACCGTGCCAGCGACCTGGAAAGCCGCCGCCTCCTACGAGGACATCCGCTACGAGATCGGCGAGGACGACGCCGCCGGCATCGCCAAGATCACGATCAACCGGCCCGAGGTCCACAACGCCTTCCGCCCCGAGACCGTGGTCGAGATGGCTGACGCGTTCACGCGCGCTCGCGAGGACCAGGACGTCGGCGTCATCATCCTGACCGGTGAGGGCCCCAACGCCTTCTGCTCGGGCGGCGACCAGCGCGTCCGGGGCCAGCGCGGCGGCTACGTGACCGGTGCCGACCCCACTGAGGCCGGCCGGCACGAGGCGGTCGGGCGCTTCGAGGTCACCGACCTGCACATCCAGATCCGACGGCTGCCCAAGCCGGTTGTGGCCATGGTGGCCGGCTTCGCGGTGGGCGGCGGCCACGTGCTCCATGTGGTCTGCGACCTGACGATCGCCGCTGAGAACGCGCGCTTCGGCCAGGCCGGGCCGCGCGTGGGCTCGTTCGACGGCGGTTTCGGCGCCACCGTGCTCTCGCGGCTGGTCGGGCCCAAGAAGGCCAAGGAGATCTGGTTTCTGTGCCGTCAGTACGGCGCGGAGGAGGCCCTTCAGATGGGGCTCATCAACACGGTCGTGCCGCTCGATCAGCTCGAGCAGGAGACCGTCAAGTGGTGCCGCGAGATGCTCGCGATGTCGCCGTTTGCCCTGCGCATGCTCAAGGCGAGCTTCAACGCCGACGAGGACGGCCTGAGCGGGATCCAGCAGCTCGCCCACGACGCGAACCTGCTCTTCTACATGAGCGAGGAGGCGCAGGAGGGCCGCAACGCCTACCTCGAGAAGCGCAAGCCGGACTTCTCGAAGTTCCCGCGCCGGGCCTAACGGTGATGACCGCGACACGGGCGGTTACGCGGCCAAGCGGGGTGCGGATCTGGCTGATGGCCGCGCGCGTGCGGACGCTGCCGGCCGCGGTCGCGCCCGTGCTGGTCGGCACCGCGCTGGCCGGCTACCTGCACGTGTTCCATCCGCTGCGCTTCGTGGCCGCCCTGATCGGCGCGATGTTCATCCAGGTCGGCACCAACCTCTCCAACGACTACTCCGACGCGCGGCGCGGCGCCGACACCGAGGACCGGCTCGGGCCGGTGCGGGTCACCGCCGGCGGACTCGTGCCGCCTGGACGCGTGCTCCTCGCCACCTACCTGACCTTCGGAGTAGCGGTCCTCGCCGGCATCTACCTGATCGTGGTGGCCGGCTGGCAGCTCCTGCTCGTCGGCGCGGCCTCGATCCTCGCCGGGGTGCTCTACACGGGCGGCCCCAAGCCGTACGGCTACGAGGGCCTCGGCGAGCTGTTCGTGTTCTTGTTCTTCGGGATCGTGGCCGTGGCCGGATCGTTCTTCGTGCAGCTCAGGCACCTCGACTGGGAGGCGTTCGCGCTCGCCGTGCCGGTCGGCCTGATCGCCGCCGGGCTGCTCGTGGTCAACAACGTCCGCGACATCGACACCGACCGCCGCGCCGGCAAGCGCACGCTGGCCGTTCGCCTGGGCCGGGGCCGGACCCGGGTCATGTTCGCGATCGTCCTCGCGCTGGCCTATCTGATCACCCCCGTGACGTGGCTGTTCGGACCCCTGACGGCGTGGCTGCTCCTCCCCTGGCTGACGCTCCCGCTCGCCGTGCGCGTCGTGGGGATCGTGCGCACTCGGACCGACGGGGCGTCGCTCAACGGAGCACTGGCTCAGACCGGCCTGCTCCAGCTGACCTTCTGCACGCTGTTGGCCGCCGGGCTGCTCCTCAGTCGGTGAGGGTCGAGATCGATTTGATCAGGGCGCGCTTGCGCGCGCCGTTTGTTTCCGCCCGCGGCTCCCTCACGGATCGTCCGCTCGTGCTGGTGCGCGTCGAGGACGAGGACGGCTTCATCGGCCTCGGCGAGGCGGCTCCGCTGGCCGACTACCACGGCGTGAACGTGGAGGACGTGCTCGAGGCGCTCGGGGCGTGCCGGGACATCCTGGCCGCCGCGCGACCGGGCGCTGCGCACCAGGATGTGCTGGCCGAGTGGCGGCGAATCGCGGTCGTTCCGGCGGTCGCCGCGATCGACATGGCCCTGTGGGATCTCGAGGGCCGCCGGTCCGGCGAGCCGGTCTGGCGGCTGATCGGCGCGAGCGCCGCCGAGCCGGTCGAGGTCAACCACACGATCGCCGACGCCGATCGGGCGGGTGCCGCGACCCGGGCGGGCGCCGCCCGAGCGGCGGGCTTTCGCTGCGTCAAGGCGAAGGTGGGCCTGGGCGACGACGCCGGCCGGCTGGCCGCCGTGCGCGCCGCCGCCGGTCCTGAGGTGGCGATCAGGCTGGACGCCAACGGGGCATGGTCGGTGGAGGAGGCGATCGCGACCTTGCGCGCGCTCGCCCCGGTCGGAATCGAGCTGTGCGAGGAGCCGGTGCACGGCCTCGAGCAGATGCGGAGCGTGGCCGCGGCCGTCCCGGAGGTGGCGATCGCCCTCGATGAGACCGCGTCGGGTGCCGGGGCGCTGGAGGACCGGGTCTGCCGGGCGGTGTGCCTGAAGATCGTCGCCTGTGGCGGGATCACCGGGCTGCTCGACGCGACCTTCCGGGCCCGCGCCGCCGGCTATGAGGTGTACCTCGCCTCGACCCTCGATGGCCCCCTGGGCATCGCCGCGGCGCTGCACGCGGCGGCCGCCGTTCGCCCGGACCATCCGTGCGGGCTGGCCACGCTCGGGCTCTTCGCCGACCGGGAGGACCCGCTGGCCCCGCATAGCGGACGGATCACCGTTCCGTCCGGGGCGGGGCTGGGCGCCGGCCTGGAAGCCTGGTACCGGCAAGCCTGAGCACCTCCCGTGCTACGGTCGCGGGCGCCGATGGGTACGGGAAGAAGCTTCATGCGCACGGCACGCCGGTCGATCCCCGCGCTGCTGGCGACGGCGGCGCTCGCCGGGGTCGGCTCGTCCCCCGCGGCGGCGGGGACTGAGGCCCACGCTTCGCGCCCGCCCAACACCGCCATCGGTGGCGGCTACGCCGCGATAACGGTCGGTCATGCCACGGTCAAGGGCACCAGCGCGCGCCTGCCGCTGAGCTGCTCGGGCACCCCGCGCGTCTCGTGCTTCGTGCAGGTCATGATGACCACGGCGGACAACCGGGTCGTCGGCGGCTCCACGGTGTCGCTCCAGGTCGGACGCAGCGCCACGGTCCGCTTCCCGCTGAGCGCGAACGGCAAGCGCCTGCTCGCCGCCCGTCACCGGCTGCGGGTCAAGATCACGGTCCAGACGAGCAAGTTCAAGCGGCTCGCGATGGCCCGGATCACCTTCCGTAAATAGCCGGCGCGTTGAGCGTATGTGAAGCGTGACTCACATCACGCTTGAGCGGATTCGCGCCCGGGTACAACCCGCGGGCGAAGAAATTTGGCCTCAGGGCTAAAGGCCGGGCGTCAGATGCCGACGATGATGCCTAATACAGAGCCGACCGCTCGACAGGAGACCCAAGATGAGTCCTGAACGCTCCAACGCATATCGCCGGGTGATGAAGACCCTCGAGGACGTGGGACCGAGCAAGCTGCTCGACTCAGAGCAGCAGCGGGTCCGCTACGCCGCGGACAACCTCATCTTCTCGAGCGATCTCTCGTCCGACATCGAGGCCCAGGACGCGCTGGCCGACGTCGAGACGCTGTGCCGCGCCCTCGTCGAGAGCGGCCGCTGGGAGCTGGTCTCGGCCGACCGCCTGGCCGACGATGTGCACCAGTGCGGGCCGGCCATGCCGGCCATCCTCCAGGCCGCCTAGCCGAGCTCACGCAGCCGGTTCGGGCAATGGTTCGAACTGACGGAGCTTTCCCGACCACATTCGTTCGAGCGAGTCGACCTGGCGGGCCGTGACCTCGGGGTCGTCGAGACCGGACTTCCGCATCAGGCTGGCGAGGGCCGACTCGATCGCCTCGAGATCGCAGCGGCCACGACCGACGACCGACACGACGGCCCCCCGCGGCGTCTGCGTCACCTGCATCTCGACTACGTCGGGCTGGGCCAGTAGCACCGTGGTCATCCCGACCCAGTGCACCGCGGCTCCGCCCGCGTACCGGAAGAAGCTGTCACTCCGTCCGCGGATGTTCGTGATGCGTCGGTGCGCGCAGCCGCACCCGCAGGGTTCGTCGAGCAGCGTCAGCGCATCGGTGATCTCGTAGCGGATCAGCGGCTGGGTCCGGTTGTAGAGATTGGTGAGAAGGATCTTCGCGCCGGGCTCGCCGGCAGGTACCGGCTGCGCGTCCTCGTCCACCGACTCGATGATCACCAGGTCGTCGGGTAGATGCATGCCGTCACCCAGATGACACGGAAACGCGTACGCACCCTCGCTCGAGCCCCAATAGTCGTAGATCTCGATGCCCCAGGCCGCACGCGCGGCGGCGCGTGCCTCGGCGGTGCACTGCTCACCGCAGGTGCGCACGGATACGGGGCTGATCGCAAGCCGCCCGGCCATCGCCTCCAGCGCGAGTAACTGCACTGCACTCGGGTACCCCTGCAGCACTGTCGGCTGCGTGGCGTTGAGTCCGGCCACGATCGCGGGCAGCGGCAGCGTTGCCGGTAGGTGCGCCACGGAGTTCCCGTCGGCCCCGGCGAAAAACGCGTGAAAGGCCCCGGAGACGTGCGTCGAGTTGGCCGCGAACAACGACCCGATCGTCCCGTCGTCCCGTTCGGGTTGGCCGTCGCGGCCGATCCAGCGAGTGGCCAGGAGGACGAACGTGACCCACTCCGCCGAGTCGTAGGCAAACAGGACGCGCGTGCCTCCTGAGCCGGACGTCGCGACGACGCGGTACTCGCCATCGATGTACGAGTCGTGCTTGAGCGTGTCGATGTGGCGACTGAGCCGGTCAAAGCTCAGCGACGGTCGAGTCAGGATCTCGTCGAAGCTGTCCATCAGCTCGGTCTTCGCCAAGGCCGGCAACGTGGGCAGGTCTGCTTCCGTGAAGGCCGCGATGTCGACCCCTGCCAGGCGCTCGCGCCAGAACGACGAGTGCTCTGCGGACCACGAGAGGAGCTCGCGCAGGCGCCGCTCGCGCTCGGCCGCCAGTCGCTCCGCCGGCCAACGCAGCCGCCGCACCGCCGGCAGCATCCCCTGCCAGACCTCCTGGCGCTGGCGCGCCACTAGCTCCTCATAGCCGCCCACCTCTCCCTACTCCTGCCCGAATCGAGCGGCGGATAGTCGCCCGTCCGAGTGCTCTGGCTAGCATTCGGACGCATGCGGACCCGCCACGGATGAAGCTACCGAGTCGCCCATCCGGGTTGCGATCGCTACTGCCGCGAGCAGCGAGTGAGCGCCTGCACGCATGGCATCCCGGCCGCGCTCGTCGCTGGCAGCAGTACCCAGGGCTCGAACGTATCGATGCGTGCGGGTACGCAGCGCTGACGTTCGACGACGGGCCAGACCCCGACGCGACACCGGCAGTGCTCGATGCGCTCGATCGGGCGGGGACGCGCGCGACCTTCTTCCTCCTCGGGACTCAAGTCGAGAGCCATCCAGACCTGGCACGGCAGGTGGCTCACCGCGGTCACGAGGTCGCGTTGCATGGCCACGATCACGTGCGCCAGGACAGGATCGCTCCGCATCGCAGTGCGGAGGATCTGCGCCGCGGGTTCTCCGTTCTTGACGAGCATCTCGGCGTGCAGTGCCGCTGGTACCGGCCGCCGTACGGAAAGATGTCAGCGGCCGCAGCGCAGACATGCGCCTCGCTCGGGATGTCCGTCGTGTACTGGTCGACGTGGGGACTCGATTGGGAGCCGATCTCCGCCGCGCGGATAGCAGAGATAACCGCCGGGGAGCTCGATGACGGCGGAATCGTCCTGCTGCACGACTCCGCTCGGTACGCCCGCCGGACGAGCGCCGCTGCCACAGCCGACGCGGTCGGGATGATTGCTGCGAACGCGAGAGAGCGCGGCATCTCGCTCATGCCTCTCGGCGACGCTGTATCCGCCATCCATCGGACCTAGCTCCCCCGGATGACCGCCGCCACCCGCGCCGGCGCTTCGAGGTGCACGGCGTGACCGCCATCCGGCACGATGATGGCCTCGGCATTCGATAACCGGGCCGCCATCTCGCCTGCGACCGTTCTGAACTTCTCGTCGCGCTCCCCCACCACCAGCGCGACCGGCATGGCGATCTCGCCGAGCCGGTCCCACAGCGACGGCAGCGCGCCGGTTCCGAGGCCGCGCAGAGCCCGGGCCAGACCGGCCGGCGAGTTGCGCAGCCGATCGGCGTGCACGGCGCCGGCCACCTCGGGCGGCTGTCCGGCCAGAACCGGCGTCTGCGCCCAGCGCGCCGCGAACTGCTCGATGCTCGAGCCCTCGATCTCGTCGGCCAGCGCCTCGTCGGCGGCGCGACGGGCCGCGCGCTCGGCCGGCTCGGCGAGCCCCGGGCTGGCCCCGATCAGCACCAGCCGGTCGATCCGCGCGCCGAGCCCGAGCGCGGCGTGGAGCGCGATCCGTCCGCCCATCGAGTAACCCGACCAGCGTGAACCGCTCCGGCGCCTCCTCGGCGACATCGCCCAGGACCGCCTCGAGCGCCACCGGCTCGGCTTCCGAGCGCGCCCCATGGCCGCGGATATCGAGCGCGAGCGCGCGATAGCGTTCCCCGAGCGCCGCGACCACGGGGTCCCAGCTCGCCCCGGTGTGGGTGAAGCCGTGCAGGAGGACGATGTCGCGCGCCATCGGATCCGGATCATGACCGCCATCGACACCTACCTGCTGCTCCGAGCGTTCTGCGACGAGCTCGCCCGCTGCGGGATGGAGCACGCCTGCACCGCCCCGGGGTCGCGCAACACGCCGATCGTCCTCTCGCTCGTGCGCCAGCCACGGATCCACAGCTGGTCGCACCTCGACGAGCGCTGCGCGGGCTTCTTCGCCCTCGGGGCGGCCAAGCGCTCGGGCCGGCCCGGTGGCCGTGACCTGCACCTCGGGCACGGCGGGGGCCAACCTGGCGCCGGCGGTGATCGAGGCCCGTCACGCGCGCGTGCCGCTGATCGTGCTCACCGCGGACCGCCCGCCGGAGCTGCGCGAGGTCGGCGCCGGCCAGACGATCGACCAGCTGAAGCTCTACGGCGACGCCGCCAAGTGGTTCTTCGAGGTCGGTCTGCACGATGCGACGCCGGCTTCGCTGCGCTGGATCCGCACGCTGGCCTGTCGCGCCTACTGGACCGCCGCCCAGGGTCCGCCGGGCCCCGTCCACCTGAACTTCCCGCTGCGCGAGCCGCTCGTTCTCGACGAGGCCCTTCCCGACGACGACACCGGGCGCGACGGCGGCCGACCGTACGTGATGCTCGACGCGCCGGCGCCGGCAGCGCCCACCGGCGGGCGCTCATCCCTCCGGGCGGATGGTGATCGTGGCCGGCGCCGAGCGCACACGCCGGGCGATGCGGGCGCCCGGCTGGCGCAGTTCGCCGCCCGGGCGCAGCATCCCGCTGCTGGCCGACCCGCTGTCGGGCGCCCGCCACGGCGCCGCCGCGATCGCCCACTACGACCTGCTGCTCCGCGATCCGGGCTTCGCCGCCGCCCACCGGCCGGACTTCGTGATCCGCGTCGGCGATCTGCCGACCTCCAAGCCGCTGCGCGCGTGGCTGGCCGGCCTGAGACGGCGGCACAGATCGCGATCGACCCCGACGGCGTCTGGCACGATCCCGACGCGGTGGTGGGCAGCCGCGTGCTGGCGCCGGTCGAGAGCCTGCTCGACGGGCTCAGCGGTCCCGAGGGCATCGCCGCCGATCCCGACTGGCTCGGCGCGTGGCGAGCCGCCGACGACGCGGCCGGCGAGGCGCTCGTCCGGACGCTCGGCGACGAGCTGTCCGAGCCGATCGTGGCCCGCAGCCTGGGCGAGTGGCTGGGCGCCGACGCGACGCTGTTCGTGGCCTCCTCGATGCCGATCCGCGACGTCGAGTTGTTCCTGCCCGCGCGCGAGGACGGCCCGCGCGTGCTCGCCAACCGGGGCGCCAACGGGATCGACGGCACCGTGTCGGCCGCCTTCGGCGCCGCCGCGGCGGCCGCGGCCCGGTGGTGCTGCTGATCGGCGACGTGGCGCTGGCCCACGACATCGGCGGGCCTGCCGCCGCGTGCCGGCTCGGCGTGCCGCTGACGATCGTGCTGCTCAACAACGACGGCGGCGGGATCTTCCACTTCCTGCCGGTCTCCGGCCAGACCGACGCCTTCGAGGAGCACGTGGCCACCCCGCACGGCCTGGACTTCGCGCACGCCGCCGCGCTCTACGGCTGCCGACTGGAGCGCCCGGCCAACCTGGGCGAGCTCGGCGCCGCGGTGCAGCGCTCGATCGCCGAGGACGGCACGACGATCATCGAGGTCCGCACCGACCGGGTCGCGAACCTGGCTCTGCACCGCCGGGCCGCCGACGCCGCGCTGGCGGCGGTCGCGGCGCTCGCGGCGCGTGACCGTTCCGGGACATTTGATCAGTAGGGTGTGGCATCGTGGCTCGAGAGCAGCACGCTACAGAGGCCCGTGGCGCTGAGCACGCCGTGAGCCGGTTGCCTTATCTGGAGCGGACCGTTGCCAGACTGACGCGCAGACTCGAGTGCTGGGCCCCATTACCGCCTGGCGCGCGCGTCTTGGACGTTGGCGCCGCGCAGGGCGCCACGGTCGTGGCGTTTATCCGTGCCGGGTTCGATGCACTCGGTGTCGAGCCGTGGCAACCGGCGATCGACGAGAGCCGAGAGGTCGCCCGTCGCACCGGCACCAAGCTCGAGATAGTCAAAGGGAGCGCGGAGCGACTGCCTTTTCCTGATAGCTCGTTCGATCTTGTGCATGCGCAGTCGGTGATCGAGCATGTGGAGGATGTGTCCGCGGCGTTCGCGGAGGCGTCCAGGGTGCTGCGCCCGGGCGGACGCTTCTATTTCCAGACAGCGAGCGCGATGTCGCCGCGTCAGTTTGAGATCGCGCGGTTTCCCGCGTTCTCGTGGTATCCGAGGCCGATCAAGCTGCGAATCATGCATTGGGCGGTGCGCAACCGCCCGCACCTGGTCGGTCACACGACGGCGCCCGCGATCAACTGGTTCACACCGTGGGGCGCGCAGCGCCAGTTGACCGCCGCCGGTTTCGATGTCGTCGTCGATCGATGGCGCACGCGGCGCCTCGATGAATTTCGTGGGTGGCAACGACCGGCGTTTCGCGTGATGCGAGCAAATCCCGCGCTGCGTCTCCTCGGCGACGTCATCGTTCCGAACACGGCTTACCTTGCGCTGAAGTAACTAGCCGGACAGCACCGGCAGCAGCGCCCCCAGCTTGACCTCGGTCTCGGCCAGCTCGGCCACGGGTCGGAGTCGCGCACGATCCCACCGCCCGCGTACAGCGTCGCGAGCCGTCCCCGCAGCAGCGCGCAGCGCAGGGCCACGCAGAACTCGCCGTCTCCGGTCGCGTCGCTCCACCCCACCGTGCCGGCGTACCAGCCGCGGTCGAGGCCCTCGAGGGCCGGGATCAGCTTCTCGACCACGCCGAGCGGCTCGCCGCCGACCGCCGGGCGTGGGGTGCAGGATCCCCGCGAGCTCGATCGCACTCAAAGGCGCGGCCAGCTGGGCGCGGATCGGGGTGGCGAGGTGCTGGATGTTGGCCACCCGCACGAGCGCCGGCTCGGGCGCCGCGGTGACCCAGACCGCGTGGGGCCGCAGCGCGCGGGCGATCCGCCTGACCACGATCGCGTTCTCCTCGCGGTCCTTCTCGCTCTGCAGCAGCTGCTCGCCGAGATGGTCATCGATCGCGGGGTCTGCGCTGCGGCGCGCGGAGCCCGCCAGCGCCACGGTCGATGCGCGCTGCCCGTCGCGGCGCACGAGCAGCTCGGGGCTGGCGGCCAGGAACGCCGCGTCCCCCCTCCCCACTGCGAACGTGTAGCAGGACGGAAAGGCCTCGCGCAGCAGCCCGAGGACCGCCCCCACGTCGTGTTCCACCGGCGCGTGCACCTCGACGTCCCGGGCCAGCACGATCTTCTCGAACTCCCCGCCGCGGATCCGCTGGACCGCGCGGGCCACCGCCTCCTCGTAGTGCGAGGGCGGCATCGGGCTGAGCACCCGATAGTTGCCGGCCGGCGCCGGGTCGAGCATCGGCAACGGCACCGAGCGCAGCGAATCGAGCCGTGCACCGACTCGCGCGCGCAGATCCTCGACCGTGTCGTCCGCAGCGATCTCGACGTTCACGGTCAGCGACACACGCTTGCCGCCGCGCGCCAGCGACACCTCGGGGACGATCATCGAGGCCGGGGCAAAGCCCTCCCAGCGCGCCGAGGTGCCTCCGTCGGACGCGAACGCGAAGCCGCCCACGGCCACTAGCCCCGAACCCGGCGGCCCGTCCACGGCGTCGGCCAACGCGGCCGCATTGAGCGCCGACCAGCGTCGGGCCACGTGGTCGAAGCGACCGGTGCCGCGCGCGTCGAGCGCGCGCACGCAGCCGATGGCCGCCACGGCCGAGCCATCGCGATCGGGCTGCTCCAGACAGAACCACGGCTCGTCAGCGCGCCGCGAAGCCAGCGCCACCGCGGTCGGGTCGACCGATGGATCGACCGTCGCGGTCACGCTCGCCAGGACTGGGGTGCCGGTGGTGCGCGCCCGACGCAGGCCCGCGTCCAGTCGCAGCTCGAGCCGGCGGGCGCTGTCGCGATCGAGCCAATCCCAGGCTGGTGCGAGACCTGGTGCGCGGGTGCTCATCCGCCCAGGGTAGTGACTAAGAGATCAGAGGATCGGTCGTCGAGGGACCGGGCCGCCAGCACCCGCTCGAGCGCCTGGTCAAGCGACTGATGCACGTGGCGCTGTAGCCAGAGTGCCCGGAACATGTGGTTGCGCGACGGGATCGTCTCCACGCTCAGATTCGGCCAGCGCGGGAGCTGGTCGAGCACGCCCTGGCGGCGTAGCTGACCGTGCAGCGCCTCCCCGCCAGAGAACAACAGCAGTGTCTCGATGCCGCGCTCGCGCAGCCCGTCGAGGGCCGCCTCGATCTTGGCGCTCTGCGAGCGTTCCACCGGGCGCCCGGCGCCCGCCCTCAGGCGGGTCGGATGCAGGCTGGTGAGGATCGTGTGCACGCGCTCGAGGCTCACGCCACGCCGGGCCAGACCGCGCCAGCCGCGGCCGCGTAACGCGCTCATCGAGCCACGGGTCTCGCGCTCCGCAACCAGCGCGTCGGTCCAGAAGAAAGCGTTGAGGTTCAGCAGCAGCAGCCCGGCCACCCGCTCGTCGACCAGGGCAAGGTGCAGCGACAGGTACGCGCCCGAGCACAGACCACCGAGCACGAATCGATCGGCCACGCCCTGAGCGGAGAGCTGGTCGAGCACGGCGAGCGTTTCGTTCAGCCGGCCGCGCGCGTACAAATCGTCGTTGGACACGCGACCTTCGGGCCCCTCGGAGTCGCCGAGACCGGCCAGGTCGACGCGCACGGTCGGGACCCCCCGCGCCGCCCAGCGGCGAGCCGTCTCCACCCACAGGCGATTCGGCCCGGTGTGCCGCAGGGCACCCGCCCCAACCCACACCACTCCCACGGACGCTGATCCCCCCTCCGGGCTCTCGGAGATGACGCCGAACAGCTCACCGCTCGGTGTCCCGAACCGAACCGGGCGCTCACGTACGACGGCTCCCTCGTGGTGCAGCTCGATCGACCCGGTTGCGAGAACGTCGGGCGGCTCGAGCGACTCGCGCGCTCGATCCGATGGTGCCGCCGCTGGCGCATCCGAGCTCAGCCAGGCGATGGTCTGGGCGATCGTCGCCGCCGGCGGCTGGGACTCCTGGGGATGGAGCATCAGCTCCTGGTAGCCGCTGCCATCTCCCACGGCCACGGTTGCACCCGTCCGCTCCAGTTGCTCGCGCAAGCTCCGATCCGGCGCCCCGCGGTCGCGACCGAGGAGCAGCATCCGGCGATCCGGCCGGTGCGGGAGCTCCAGCTCGGCCAGCCGAAGCTCCTCGAGACCGCGCGCGGTGTCTTCCGACAGGAAGAAGCCGATGTACTCGTGCGCGTCGTCCGGGTCGATCCCCGCGCGATGGTCTTCCGGATGGCGGGAGCCGATGATCCGCGTATGGGCGCGCAGCTCGCGCAGCCAGGTGCGCCCCGCGGCCGGGACGCCCCACAGAATCAGATCGTCGATCGGAGCACCAGCGGCCAGCGCTCGGCAGGCCAGAAGGCCACCCAGGCCGATGCCGATCGCGCAGACGCGCTCGGCGTTGGTCGCACCCGCCAGCCAGCCCGCCGTCTCGGACACCGAGGCGGTCCAGGCGTCGAGCAGCCCCGGCTCGCGCGGCGAGCCGCCGCTGTCGCCGCAGCTGGGCAGGTTGAACGAGGCAGCGGAAAACCCGGCCCGGGCCAGGGACTGCGCCCACACTCGCCGGCCGCGGTAAGAGCACATCTCCTCCCAGCCGAACGCCGGGCAGAACAGCACGGCCGTGTTACGCGCCGCGGCACCGTCCACGGCCGGGTACAGGAAGGCCAGGACCGGGTGAGGATGCAGCGAGAGCCACTGGGCGCGTCCTTGCGCCGTCTGCCCCACGACCATGTTCCGCGTTGCGTTCACTCAGCCGTCTCCGTCCGTGCTGGCAAAACCTCTGCAATAGCGTAAACGGTCGCTACGGCCAAACCGCCGCACGCACGTGAACAGGCCACCTCGCCGGGTCAAGCCCGTGCGTGCGCAGGAGCGCGAGCACGATCCGCTCGTGGCCGAAGCCCAGGCAAGCCGTGTGCGCGACGCGTCCGTCGGCCAGCTCTATCCCCCAGGCCGCCGCGAAGTGATCGCGGTGGTTGTTGAACGAGGCCAGCGCGGTCGGCTCGGGGCCGGCGATCTGGACCAGCAACTCGAGCTTGAGCGACTGCTGGCGCTGGCTGACCGCGAGCAGCCGCCCGCCGCGTCCGAAGAACGGATCGCTGGCCGGCGCAAGCTCTGCATCGAGCCCCAGCCCGCACAGCAGCTTCAGGCCTCGCGCTGCCCACTCGTCGCGCCAGGCGAGCACGGCGTCCGGCTCCCCGATCCGGACGAGCTCGTGCTGCCGAAAGATCTGATGGCGGGCGGGATCCGACGAGGGCTCGTGCCGGAACACCCAGGCGCCG
The DNA here is from genome assembly GCA_963764545.1 of uncultured Solirubrobacterales bacterium. Taxonomy (GTDB): domain Bacteria; phylum Actinomycetota; class Thermoleophilia; order Solirubrobacterales; family Solirubrobacteraceae; genus Palsa-465. The sequence continues at coordinate 329,732 of CAVXSX010000005.1, forward strand.
CCCGCCTCGACGAACGCACCGCCGGGCGCGAGGCGCCCGCGCGCCGCAATCGCCGGATACACCGGGTAGCAGGCGGCCGGCATGAGCGCGAGGTCGGTCATCTGCTGGAACTCGTCCCATGGCTCGTGACGGCTGGCCCGCTCGCTCTGTCGCGCGGCCTCGGCCTCGCCACCCTCGAAGGCGTAGACCGTGCCGGCCAGGTGCGGGAACGAGGCGAGATAGCCGCTCTGCTCGAGCTGGCGTCGGGGCAGGAGTGGCGAGAAGCGCAGCCGCTCGGCGCCGCGCGCGAGCGCCTCGCGGGTCAAGAGCGCCTCGAGCCGGGATCGGACCTCCTCGAACGCCTCCCCGTGGCCGTAGAGGCCGGGCACTCCTGACTCGATGAGCAGCCCGTGCTCGATCAGCTCGGCCAGGAACGCCGCCTGTTCAGCGTTCTCGGACGGCTGCTGGTCCGGATCCGGCACGCTTAGTCGAGTTCGGCCAGGACGACCGCGACCGCCATCGACCGGCGCTGGGTGAAACTCAGGTCGAGGTGGCGCACACCTCGGCGCTCGGCCAGCTCCGCCGCCGGCCCGCTCAAGCAGATCGATGCTCGTCCCCGCTCGTCGCCGTCCACCGCGATCGATCGCCAGGGCAGCGGCTCATCGCCCCAGCCCAGCGCCTTCAGCGTGGCCTCCTTGGCCGCGAAGCGGGCGGCCAGCCGCCGCGGGTCAGAGCCGCACCCGCGCTGCTCTGCCTCGGTGTAGACCCGCGTCAGATAGCGCTCCCCATGAGCAGCCAGCGACGCGCTGACCTCATCGGGGTTGACGAGGTCGATCCCTACTCGGAGCGCCACCGACGCTAGGTCTCGCTCCGGCCGCGGGCGATGGCGATCTCGCCCGTGCGGGCCATCTCGATCAACCCGAACGGCCGGACCAGCTGCTCGAACGCGTCGACCTTGTCGCACGTACCGGTCAGCTCGATCACCAGCGAGCGCTTGGTGACGTCGACCACCTTGCCGCGGAAGATCTCGCAGATCTGCATGACCTCCGCGCGGCTGGCGCCGTCGGCCGAGACCTTGAACATGGCCAGCTCCCGAGCCAGCGTCTCGCGCGGTTCGAGGTCGCGGATCTTCAGCACGTTGACCAGCTTGTGCAGCTGCTTGGTCACCTGATCGATCGGATGCAGGGCACCGTCCAGCGTGAGCGTGATGCGCGACAGGCGCTCGTCGTCGGTCGGGCCGACCGCCAGCGTGTCGATGTTGAACCCGCGGCGGGCGAACAGACCGGCGATGCGGGTCAGGACACCCGGCTTGTTCTCGACCAGGATCGACAGGATGTGCTTGCGGCCGGTCCGCAGGCCACTGACGGCTTCGAGCTCGTCGAGCGACAGGACTTCCTTGGTTGCCGGTTCACCCATCGCTCAGCCCACCATGTTCCGCGCCGGCTGGCCGGCGGGGATCATCGGATACGTGTTCTCCTCGCGGGTGACGCGCACGTCGACCAGCACCGGCCCCTCCGTGGCCAGCGCCTCCTTCATGTCGGAGACCAGGGTGTGCTTGTCGTCGAGGCGCAGGCCGGTCGCGCCGTAGGCCTCGGCCAGCTTCACGAAATCCGGCCACTGGCCCATGTCGACCTGGCTGTAGCGCTTGTCCCAGAACAGCTCCTGCCACTGGCGAACCATTCCCAGGTAGCCGTTGTTCATGATGAACACCTTGATGGCGATGCCCTCCTGGCTGCAGGTGGCCAGCTCTTGCATGTTCATCTGGACCGAGCCGTCACCGGCGATGCAGACCACGGTCTGATCGGGGCATCCGACCTTGGCGCCCATCGCCGCGGGCAGGCCGAAGCCCATCGTGCCCAAACCCCCGGAGTTGATCCATCGGCGGGGCTGCGGGAACTGGTAGTACTGGGCGGCCCACATCTGATGCTGGCCGACGTCGCTGGAGACGATCGCCTCACCGCCGGTCGCCTCGTACAGCGCCTGGATCATGTACTGGGGTTTGATCTCGGAGTCGGTGGAGTCCTCGTAGCGCAGCGGGTGACGCTCCTGCCAGACCCGGATGCGCGACCACCACTCCTCCAGGCGGCCCGGATCGGCGCCCAGGGCCCGGTATTCGGCGGTCAGCCGCGGCAGGATGTTCCTGGCATCGCCGACGATCGGGATGTGGGCCGGGACGTTCTTGGAGATCTCGGCCGGATCGATGTCGATGTGGATGAACTTGGCCCGCGGAGCGAACTCCGAGAGCTTCCCGGTGACCCGGTCGTCGAAGCGCGCGCCGATGGCGCAGATCAGGTCGGCCTCGTCCATCGCGTAGTTCGCCGCCCGGGTTCCGTGCATGCCGAGCATCCCGAGCCAGTGGTCGTGCGTCCCGGAGAACCCACCGAGACCCATCACCGTGCACGTGACCGGGAAGCGATCGCAGGTGGCCAGCTCGGTCAGCTCGGCCGCCGCACCCGCGGACACCACGCCGCCGCCGGCGTAGATGATCGGGCGCCGGGCGTTGGCCAGGGCCTTGGCGGCGATCCGGATCTGCTTCTGGTTGCCCTCGGTCGTCGGCTGGTAGCCGGGCAGCCGCACGTCGCTGACCGGCTCGTACGGGATGTCCGCGCGGCTCAGGTCCTGCGGAATATCGACCACCACCGGACCCGGACGGCCTGTCCTGGCTAGATGGAACGCCTCGTGGATCGAGCGCGGGGTCTCCAGCGGGTCCTGGATCATGAAGCTGTGCTTCACGACCGGCATGCTGATGCCGATCATGTCGGCCTCCTGGAAGCCGTCGGTGCCCAGCAGCTCGGTGCGGACCTGGCCGGTGATGAACACCACCGGCACCGAATCCATCATCGCGTCGCAGATCGGCGTGATCAGGTTGGTGGCTCCCGGCCCACTGGTGGCCAGGGCCACGCCCACCTTCCCGGTGGCCTTGGCATAGCCCTCGGCGGCGTGGCCGCCGCCCGCCTCGTGACGGACCAGGATGTGGCGGATGCCGGCGTCGTAGAACGCGTCGTAGGTGGGGAGGTTCGCTCCGCCGGGGAGACCGAATACGACATCGACACCTTCAGCCTTCAGGCATTCCATCAGAGCGTCGACTGCACGCATGCGCTTCGCCTCCTTTCGGCAAATCCGCTGTGGGTACGCGCGGCCGCTCCGCGCGCGAAGGACCCGCCGAGTCTAACTCACGCCCGGCCGGCCGCCCTGAGGATGTGAGGCACCATCCGTTCGCCGACCCTGGCCCAGGTCACCTCGCGGAGCACGCGCTCGCGGCCGGCGGCGCCCATGCTCCTCGCGGTGTCCGGCTCGCTCAGAAGCCTCGTGAGCGCCTGCGCCAGGGCGGCGCTGTCCCCGGGCGCCACCACCACGGAGTCCACGCCGTCTCTGACGATCTCGGGAATCGCCCCCACGTTGGTCGTCACGCAAGGCAGTCCGTGTCCGAGCGCTTCTCGGAGCACGTGCGGGGATCTGTCGTACATCGTGGGCAATACGAACACCGATGCCCGCCGGTAGAGCGCGCCGAGCGCGTCGGCATCGATGCGTCCGTGCCAGGTCACCTCATTCTCGACACGGCGTTCGCCGCGGGTCCCGACGATCCAGAGTTGGGCCCCCGGAATTTCCTGCCTCACGCTGGTCCAGGCATCGAGTAGCGTCGGTCCACCCTTGTAGCCAAAGTCCTGCCCTACGAACAGCGCGATCGGCGCTGTCTGACGGCTGACTGCCTCCTCGGCTGCGATCATGTTCGCCCCCACGCCGGTCACGGTGACGTTGTCGGGGTCGATCTCGTAGTCGTGGATCACCGAGTCGCGCGCCCATTCGCTCATCGTGAAGATGTGTGCGGCGCAACGGTAGACCTCGCGCTCGCTCGAGATCCAGGACCGAAGTGCGCGGCGTCCATGCGATGCGGCCCGCGGCCAGTGCCGATGCATGAGGAGCAACGTGGAGTCCAGATACATGGTGTAGGGGCGGCGGCGTGGGGTTCGGCCGGGCGCGAACGTGCAGCCAACCTGGAAGATCACGTCGCAGTCCTCGTAGTCGGACAGGAGTCGCTCAGCGCTGCGGGTGCGAGCGCGAAAGGCCACCGAGGACAAACCCGAGCGCGCCCGCCACCGGCTGCGCTCAGGACGGAAGTAGGCCATCTGGATCAAGCGGACGAGGGGCAGGGAGATCGACGGCGTACGGACCCCCACGACCCGGAACCGCGGGTCGGCGTCCAGCGCGCGGTACACGCCCGCCTGCCTCGTGTGCTGAGTGCGGAAGTCGCGTATCGGCTCGATGTCGAGCCCGACGATCCGAACCGGGTCGGCGCGATCCGGCATCAACCCGCGCGGCCGGTGGAGTCGGAGAAGGCGATGAGCGCTCGCCCTTGCGCGGTCAGCGCGCCATCCGGCAGCTGCATCGACCAGCCTCCCTCTGCCCGCGCCCACACCAGCAGCGCCTTGAGCCAGCCCGCTCGATGCATCGGGAGAGCCTCCCGCAGAGTCTGCGTCAGCCAGGCGGCCGTCTGGCGACTCGAGCCATCGATCTGCGAGGTATTGATGGAGCAGTCGCTGTCCCGCTGCACGTCGAGCGCGCAGAAGCCCACCTCGGAGACCACGACGTTGTCAGCGCCGGACGCCATATCCGCGCGGAGCCCGGGGACCCAGTCGATGCCGACGTCGCGCCGGCCGGGCCGGCCGTAGGGGTGCACGTTCCAGCCCTCGATCGGGCCGCACGTCTTCGGGCCCGGGCGCAGGCATGGTTGGGCGTGGTACAGGTCTGCCACCCAGTGGCTGCCGTCCGGCAGGCGGCCCGTAGCCGGCACGTACACGTCCACCAGCGGGATCGCGGGATCCCTGGCCCGCGCTACGGCGGCCATGAGCCGGGCCAGCAGCGCCGCATACACGGCCGCGGTCCGGCGGCCCGGGTGCCAGCTCGGGGTACCCAACCCCCACGGCTCGTCGATTGGCTCGAACAGCGCCGGCTTGCCAGGGAATGCGCGCAGGACAGACTGTGCGGTGCGCACGAAGCCTCGCACGAAGGTTCCGATCCCGGCGGCGTCGGTCGGCAGGCAGCCTTGGGGGACCGGGCAGCCCGCCTCGAGGACTCGCGGCGGATCGACCTCGATGTCCGGCACCATACCCGCCCCGTATGAGACCCGCAGTCCTAGCGCCAGCTTGGATCCGCCGGTCGCCAGCGCGCCCGCCGGCGGTTCGATGTTTCCCTCGCGGTCGTAAACGATGCCATGCGCGACGAACTCCAAACGACCTGACAAGCCGGGAAGGCTGTTGTAGTCCAGGCCGAGCCACGGTGTTACGGCGATGCGGTGGGGCGTCCTTGCGCGGCGCGGGGTGGTTCCGTGCCGCGGCCGGGGGTGCGACGACCCACAGCCCGCGCACGCGATCACAGCCGCCGCCGCGACCAGCCGCCCGAGGCGCGCACGGCTATGACCGCGGAGGACCGACTACCACCTCGGGCGCGATCGCGACGTCGGGGAACTCGAGCTCGGCGCCGCATGTCATGCAGACCGCATCGTGCAGCTTCAGCACCCGGTTGCAGTTCGGGCATTGCCGGCGCAGCTCGTGGTTCTCCCAGCGGTAGCAGATCGCGGTCAGCAGCCCGAGGAACGGCACGGCCCCCGAGATCAGGAACCACAGTACGAACGAGCTGCCCTTGATCCGGCCGACGATGCCGCCCGCCAGGCCGAAGAAGAGCAGGATCACCACCAGGCCCATGTCGGCCAGTGGTCGGAGTTCACCAGACGAGCGTCTTGACGGCCCACAGCACGGCGAGCACAGCCGCGATCACCACGACGGTCCAGAAGATCGCAATCACGAACCCGATGACGATCTTCAGGATGAGCGCCGCTGCCACGACCATCACTAGCCCCGCCGCGGCCTTCCGCACAATCGGCGGACGCCCCCGATGGGCCTCAACTTGAGTTTGCATAGCCAAAGCGTACTCCACGCAACGACGGGTCTCGGAGGGGCTTACGGAATGCTTAGGGCCCGTAGAAGAATCAGTTCTTGGTGACGCGTCCGAATGAGCCGCGCCTGGCTGCGTCATCGGGGGCTTGACGTAGCGCTGCCCCTTAGAAGCGCACCCGCACCAACCGGTAGCGCCGCACCGGAACCGCCGCCGGCGGCCGGTCGCCGGCACGTCGGTCAGGCACGAGCAGAATCTTGGAGGATTTCACTGGAGGGGTCATGGTGAACCTGATCGACACCGGCGTGCGCCCTCACATTGGCCCTGCGTACAAAGATGTGCAGCTGACCATCGGCCACGCGGCCGCGTTCAGTGCGTGCGCGCCGCGTGGGCCGCGGCGTCGAGTGCCTCGCGGACGGTCGGCGCGAGGCGCCGGCGCACCCGCCACCGAGCGCCTGAGAAGGTCAGATTGGCCAGCGTGGCGAAGCCGATCTCGTCGCTGCGCAGCGCCAGCAGCAGGTGGGCAATCCGATCGGCGGGCGGCAGCGCCGGGTCGATCACCCTGACGCAGTAGCAGTTGATCCTCCGCCCGCCGGGCCGGACCAGGAGCGCGCCGGCCGGGCCGAGCAGCCAGACGCCGAGCCGCCCGCGCTCGAGCACCACGCCGGAGCGTCCGTGCAGCTCGCGGGCACGATGGTCGACCAGGTCTCCAAGCAGTCCCACCGCCACGCGCTCCGCGGCGGTGCCCGCGCCGCGCTCCGGCGTCCGACGGCGTAGTGCCCCCGCCCCCCGCGCTGCGTACAGCTCGGGGATGGCCCAGGCGTGCACCAGCAGCACGAGCGATACCGGGACGAGGATCGGGAGCAGCGCGAGCAGCACCGCTGCGCCTGCGATGAACGGCAGCGTGTGGATAACCGTGGTCGCTGTCCACAGATATCCGCGGCGGGCCAGTCGCTGCTCGCTTGCGCGGGGGCGCCAGTGGACACGAGCCAGCTCCGGGAGCGTCCCGCCGTCCACCTCGCCGCTCGCGGTGTTCAACGGCCGGAATCTCTATCCGCCGGCGATCGGCCGGCGGAGGATCACCAACGGGGCGTCGATCGGGAGTTCGCGCACCTGCTCGGCTTGCCCTTCGCCCTGCGAGACCACTCCGTAATAGCCCTGCTCGAGCTCGGCGCGGAAAGCGTGGACGGCCGTCTCGAGCGCCTCGACGTCGTCCGCGGTCCACTCCGCGATCGTGGTATGGCCGGTCGCGTCCATCCGGACCAAACGGGACATGTCTGCGCCTCCTCGTGGTTGACCGAGAGCAAATCGTACGCCCGCGCGGGAAAGGTCCTGGATCGAGCGAATTTTGGATCGATAATTTTGGTTTAGCTTTGCCCGCTCTGTGTTATCTTGTGGAGTGACAGAAAGGGAGTGCATCGCGCCAGGGCTAGTTGGGGAAAGGCATGGCGCATAGGCGGATGGCTCCCGTAATGGGCCCAGATCGTGGTTCAGATAGGGATATCGACATATGACGCCGCCGCCTGCCGCCTCACACGCTGATCAGGGCGGCACAATCGCCCTCGGCCGGTCGAACGGCGATCTGGTCGCCGGCTTGGCCGCGCGGCTGATCGATCCGCGCACCTGGGCCCAGTTCTGCCTGCTGCTCGACGTCGTGATCCTCTATCTGGCGTCGATGGCGGCGTTGTTCGGCGCGCCGGCCTCCGGCGGCTCCGACGCGCGCTGGCTGGCCGCGATTTTCCCGCCGCTCACCCTGGCGATCATGCGCAGCCGGCGCAGCCCGGACGACCGCCTCCACGGCTCCTTGCTGGAGACCGCGACGCACATCCTGTCCGTCGTTTCGTTCTCGACGATGCTGACCATCGCGGCCGGCTCGGTGATCGGCGGCAATCACCAGGTCTCCCTAGCGCTCAGACTGTGGCTGTTCGGGAGCGTGTATCTAACGGTCGCCCGCTTGGTCCTGCTCTCCATCCGCCGCCAGGCCACGCGCAGTGGCGCTCTGGCCACCCCGACGTTGATTGTCGGAGCCGGTCTGGTCGGAGAGCACCTGGTCAAGCGCCTGCTCACCGATCCCGGCTACGGGCTGCGACCGGTCGGATATCTCGACTCGGACCCGTTGCCGGACACCGACCGAGCCGCGGGGAGCGTCCTCCCAGTTCTCGGCGGCCCGGACGATTTGATGCAGGCGATCGAGCGAACAGGCGCGCGGCGTGTGATCCTCGCGTTCTCATCGCTGCCCGATCACGTGCTCGTCGACAAGATCGAGGAATGCGATCGGCTCGGCGTCGAGGTCTCACTCGTGCCGCGGTTCTTTGAGTCGATCAACGAGCGCGCGACACTCGACCACGTCGGTGGACTACCACTTCTGAATCTGCGCCCAACCAACCCGCGGGGCTGGCAGTTCGCAGTCAAGCATGCGTTCGACCGCGGTTTCGCGTTCCTGGCGGTGCTGCTGCTCAGTCCGGTGATGCTGGCGTGCGCGCTCACCGTCCGCCTCTCCTCGCCCGGAGCGATCTTCTTCCGCCAGCGACGGATCGGCCGTGACGGCTGCGAGTTCACAATGCTCAAGTTCCGCACGATGCGCGGAGATCCCTCACACGACGGCGAGGCTGACGCCGGGTGGGCAGCCGAGATTCGCGGCGAAGATCGGTCGGCGTCAACAGATGACTCCGACCGCACAACCTCCGTAGGCCAGATCATGCGGGCGTGCTCGCTTGACGAGCTGCCACAGTTGCTGAACGTCCTCCGGGGCGAGATGTCCATCGTTGGTCCCCGCCCCGAGCGAGTCGGCTACGCGCGGGAATTCGAGCGCGTGGTCCGCCGCTACGGCGATCGCCATCGCGTGAAATCGGGGATGACCGGCTGGGCGCAGGTCAATGGGCTGCGCGGCCAGACCTCGATCGCTGACCGGGTCGAGTGGGACAACTACTACATCCAGAACTGGTCTTTGTGGCTCGATCTGCGGATCATCGCCATGACGGCCGTGGAGGTTGTGCGCTCCCGCGGCAGCGCCTACGCCGAGGTGATGGGGCACCCCGACCGCGCGCGCTAACCGACCAGGGACGGCGCAGACACCGACTCGGGAGGGCGCCCGAGCTTTGCCGCAGCCCGGGTAGCTCCGAGCGCGGTGGCGATGGCCGCCAGCGGAACGCCATTGCGCACGACGCCACGGATCATCCCCACACCGTTGCCGAAATGAATTACAGCGAGGACCAGAGGCACCATCACTGCGTCCGATCGCTGCTCGGCGTCGGCGGTCGCTCGCACCCCGGCGCCGACGAGGGTGATCACGTATGCGGCGAGCGCGGTACGGGCCATCCGGCGCAGCGGCGCCGGAGCAGCCAGCGCCGCACCGGCGGTCAGGACCAGCGATGGTGGAAGCAGAGAAGACCGCCGCATCGTGTGGGGATGGCGCAGGGCGGTCTTCACGCGGTACTCGCCATATCCCCCGTACTGGCGCCAGAGCGGCCGCAACGCGTCACGCGGGGCGTACTCGGCGCCCATCTGGGGCAGGCAGATCAGCCGCTCCCCTCGGCCCAGGAAGCGTCCCGCCATCTCGGCATCCTGGTTTCGCACCCATTCCTCGTCCCAGCCTCCGTACTCGAGCAGGGTCTCGCGCGCCCACACCCCCGCGAACACGCCGGAGTCGAGCTCGTACTCCTCGCCGGGCCGGTTGGCCGGCCTCCATTTCCGCGAGCCACCCCGCCCCAGGGCAGTCCGCAGCGCGAGGGCCACCGCGCGCGAGACGCGGGCCTGGCCAACTGGGACTGCCGACCCACTGACCCAGCGGGTGCCTCCCCGCTGCAGCCGCTCGACGCCGCGAGCGATGTAGTCGGGCGGATAGGCGGTGTGGGCGTCCATTCGGGCCACCCACTCGCCGCGAGCGTGCCGCAGGGCGACGTTGAGGCCGCTCGGCGTGCTCCCGCGGGGATTGTCCAGGACCCGCACCCGAGGATCCTGTTGCGCAAGTTCCTCGAGGATCGCCCGGGTGCCGTCGGTCGAGCCGCCGTCCGCGAGGAGAAACTCGAGCCGCCCATCAAATCTCTGACCCAGCATCGCGGAAACGCTGGCCCGGATGTCACGTTCCTCGTTAAGAACGGGGACGAGCACCGAGCAGGCGATGGCGTCCGCTGGGTCGGGTTCTCTATCGGTTCCGTCGGTTGGTCGCATCGCTGCAGCAAGGTGCGGCGAAGCCAACCTAAAGCCCGCCAGCCGCATGCCATAGTACGAAACAATGTCTGCCGAGTCCGGTACTGCTAGCCCTGCGTTGGCGCGCATCCAGGCGCCCAGCATCCGACGCTACCTGCACACGCTGTGGGAGCACGCCTGGCTGATCGTGGTGTGCGTCGTGGTGTGCGTCGCTGGCACGGGCATTTACGTCGCGAGCGCGCCGAAGAAGTACCAGGCCACTTCCCAGATGCTGATCTCGCCGGTCCCGGCTAACACCACAACGTTGATCGGGTTGCCGGTGCTGTTCTCCTCGGGCGATCCCACGACCGACGTCCTCACCGCCTCCAGTCTCATCACTACTCCGCAGGTGGCGGCGGTGGCGGCCCGCACGTTGCACTTGAACACGTCCCCGAGCGCGCTTCTCGGCGACGTCAGTGCGACGCCGGTGGGCCAGAGCAATCTGGTTGCAGTGACCGCCAGTGCGTCCTCCGCACGCCGCGCTCAGGCGATCGCCAACGCGATCCCGCAGGCGGTCATCTCGACGCGGGCCGCGGCGCTGCACCGGGCGATCAATGTGATCATCCCGAGCCTCCAAGCACAGGCGGCGAAGCTGCCGAGCGCACTGCAGGGACAGCCGGGAACGGTCGCGGATCAGATCAGTCAGCTCGAGACGCTGTTGAGCAGTCCCGATCCGACGATCACCCTGGCCGCCCCGGCGGGCTTGCCCACCAGCCCCTACACGCCCCGGGTGAAGCTGTCGCTCGCCGCTGCGCTGTTCGGCGGTCTTATCCTCGGCGTCGGGCTGGCCTTCGCCTACCAGGCACTCGATCCCCGCCTCCGGCGCGAGGAGGAGCTGCGCGAGCTGTTCCCGGTCCCGATCCTGACCCAGATCCCGCGCGAACGCCGCCGGCGGCAGCCGCGCCGGCCGATGCTCCCGGCTGAGCTCTCTTTCGGCGCACTCGAGGGCTATCGGACCCTGCGGACGATGCTGGCGTCCCGCGCCCGCGGCCGCTCGCGCGCGTATCTGATGACGGGGTCCTCGCCCGCTGAAGGAAAGACGACCTCGGCCATCGGTCTGGCCGCCGCGCTCGCCCACGGCGGGTCGCGCGTGATTCTGCTCGAGGCCGACCTACGCCGGCCTACCATCGCCCAGACGCTGAACCTCGAGGTCGAGTACGGCACGGAGGACGTGATCGTCGGACGCGTCGGGTTGGCCGAGGCGCTGACCGTAGCCGAGTTCGACGGATGGGAGCTGCGAGTGCTGGCCGTAGGCCGACCGAGTGCCGGTCACGCCGACCGCCTCTCGCCCTCGGTGGCCAAGCGTCTGATCACCGACGCGCGGTCCCTGGCCGATTTCGTCGTGATCGACTCTCCGCCTCTCACCGACGTCAGTGACGCGCTGCCGCTGGCCAACCTGGCCGACGAGGTGTTGATCGTGGCCCGCATGGGCGTCTCGAAGCTGAGCAAGCTGGCCCGTCTGCACGACATGCTGGTCAGCCAGGGAACGCGGCCCAGCGGTTTGGTCCTCGTCGGCGAGACCGGCCCACGGACCGGCTATTACTACTCGGCCGCGGTCGAAAACGGCGAGGTCACCCCGATGCGTCGCGGCGATCGCGCAGCCGACAGCGAGGAATCGGTCGGCACGCCGCGCGCCTGATGGCCCTCTCGCAGCGTGTGGAGGCGCGCACCGCCGGGTTGGTCGCATTTGCCCTTGCGGTCAGCGTGATCATCGGAGTAGCCGCGGGAATCAAGCCCGCGTATGGCCTGGCCGCCGCGGTCGGGCTCGCCTTCGCGGGGGCCGTCCTCGCCAACGTGACGGCGGGCGTGTTCCTCTTCACGCTGCTGTCGTTTCTGGAGGTGCTCAATTCCGGCAGCGGAACGCTCGACTTCCTGAAGGTGGCCGGCTTGATCGTGTTCCTCTCCTGGTTCGCCGCTCAGGCGATCCGCGCCCGCTCCAGCGACAGCGCACCATCGCTGTCGGCGTCCTCACCCGTCCTGTCCGCAGGCGTGGTCGCGTTCGTGGCGTGGTCGGGCATGAGCGCGGCCTGGGCAGTGAGCAGCGGCACGGCGATCTCTTCGACGCTCCGATTCCTGCTCGATGTCTTGTTGTTTCCCATCGTTTTCGGGGCAATCCGGCGAAGAGAGCACGTCGTCTGGATCGTCGGTGCATTTGTTTTCGGCGCCTCGGTATCGGCCGTGCTCGGGCTGTTGGAGTCGGGCGGAGCGCGACTCGTCGGCGGAATCGGTGACGCGAACACCGAAGCGGCCCTGCTCGTGGCGGCGATGTCGATGAACATAGGTCTGATTTCGGTTCTTCCTCGTGACTCGGCAGCGCGGGCACTCGCAGTCCTTGCCGAGGTGATCATGGCGGTGGCCTTTCTCGACACGGGCTCGCGCGGAGGAGTCGTAGCTCTGGGCGTGGCGCTCGTAACCGCCGTGTTGTTCGGAGGTCGCTGGCGCGCCCGTGCGGCCGTGGTCGTCCTACTCGCCGTGGTCTTGGTGCCTTTCTATGTATTCGCGCTGGCGCCCTCGGGGGCCGTCCAGCACCTCAGCAGCGACACAACGAGTGGCCGGGCCGACTTGTGGAGAGTCGGCGTCAAGATGTGGGAGACGAACCCGGTCGCCGGCGTCGGCTCGGGCAACTTCGTCGTCGCAGAGCACCAGTACGTGCAGACGTCGGGTCCGATCGCGCGCGCCGACGTCATCATCGACCTCCCGCACGTCACGCACAACACCTATCTCCAGATTCTCGACGAGCTAGGGGTCCCGGGGCTGATTGCCTTCCTGGTCATCGTCGTCGGCTCGATCTCCGCTGCGCTGCGCGCAGCGCGGATTTACGAACGTGCGGGCGACACCACGTTCGAGCTGTTGGCCCGGAGCCTGGCGCTGGGCGTCGTGGCGCTCCTCGCCGCCGACTTCTTCATCAGCAACGAATACGAGCATCTGCTCTGGCTGCTCTTGGCTTTGCCCGCCCCGCTACTCGCGGTCGCTCGGTCGGAGACGCGATCCCAAATCCGCTGATGCCAAGCCGACGGCTCCGCGTGCTGTTCGTGATGGACCAGGTCGCGTCGTGGGGCGGGGCCGAGCGGTTCGCGGCCGGGCTGGCCGCCAACATGCCGCGCGATCAGGTCGAGCCGTGGGTGTGCGCCACCCGCAGCGGGGACGAGTACGCGGTGAGCGCACTCGCCGAGGCCCGGGTGCGCTACGTCTGTCTTGGCCGACGGGCCAAGTGGGATGTTCACCGGCTCCTGCCGCTGCTAAGCCTGCTCCGGAGCGAGCGTTTCGACGTTATCCACTCCCACATGTTCGGCTCCAATGTATGGTCCAGCTTGGCTGGGCAGGCGTGCAGGGTGCCGGTGATCATCGCGCATGAGCACAACTGGTCCTACTCGGGGGATCGCTTGCGGATGTGGCTCGACGGGCATTTGATCAGCCGCTTCGCGACTTGTTTCGTGGCTGTCTCGGAGGCAAACCGCCAGCGGATGATCACGCTCGAAGGCGTCCCCGCCGACAGGATCAGGGTGATTCCCACCGCCTATGTGCCACACCTTGGTCCGGCCCGCAGCGATATTCGCGACGAGCTCGGCCTGCCAGCGGACGCCCTGGTGATCGGCGTCGCCGCCGTGATGCGCAAGGAGAAGGCGCTCGAGGTGATGCTGGACGCGCACGCGCGGTTGCTTCAGCGGCTCGCCGACGTTCACCTGGTGATTGCCGGGGACGGCCCGTGTCGCCCGGCGCTCGAGCGACAAATCGGCCGGCTGGGCTTAGCCGCGCACGTCCACCTGCTCGGACGCCGCAATGACGTCGATCAGATCCTCAAGCGGGTCGATGTCGGCGCCCTGTCCTCCGACTGGGAGGGATCGCCCCTGTTCGTGTTCGAGTGCAAGGCAGCGCGGATCCCCGTGGTGGCGACGGCCGTTGGCGGCGTGACCGAACTCGTGGAGAGCGGACGGACCGGCCTGCTGGTGCCTCCTCGCGACCCGGAGGCGTTGGCCGGCGCAATCGAGCGCGTCCTGACCGACCGCGACTTGTCCGAGCGCCTGGCCGCCGATGCCGCGCGCGACCTCGACCAATACGAAATTGGGACCGTGGCGCGAAGGTTCGCCAAGCTCTACGAACAGCTTTTAGCCGAGGCGGTGACACGCCCATGACCGACGTGCTGGTTCTCTGCTATCACGCAGTCAGCCCGACCTGGCGGGCGACGTTCTCGGTCGCGCCCGAGACGATCGAGCGCCAGGTGTCCTTCCTGGTCAAGCGCGGCTGGCAGGGCGCGACTTTCAGCGATGCCGTGCTGCGCCCACCGGCGAGCAAGACGCTCGCGGTGACCTTCGACGACGGATTCGCCTCGGTGTTCGAGCGCGCCGAGCCGATCCTCTCGGCCCTCGGTGTGGTTGGCACTGTGTTCGTGCCGACGAGCTTCATCTCCACCGAGCAGAACCTGCGCTGGGAGGGGATCGAGTCCTGGCAGTCCACCCCCGACGCGCACGAGCTTCGCTGCATGAGCTGGGACGCGCTCGGCGAGCTGACCGAGCGCGGGTGGGAGATCGGCTCTCACACCCGTACCCATCCGCATCTTGGCCGCCTGTCCGATCACGAGCTCCGCGAAGAGCTTCGTGAGTCTCGTGATCAGGTCTCACAGTACCTGGGGCGGGGCTGTCGCGCAGTTGCCTATCCCTACGGCGAGGTCGACATGCGCATCGCGGCAGTCGCCGAGCAGGTCGGCTACATGGCCGGCGCGTGTCTGTCCCACAGTCTGGTCCCCCGGGGCCCGCACCTGTGGCCACGCGTCGGCGTGTTCCACGACGATTTCGACATGCGCTTTCGACTCAAGATCTCGCGTGTGACGAGATCTCTCCGCGCCTCACCACTGTGGCCTGACCTCGCACGATCTCGAGCGTTTCGCGGCCGTCCCGCGCCGCAAACCTGAATGGACGCCCCTCTCGTCGCAACCGGCACGCGCCATTCATGAACGAGACCTCGCAGGCGGGCGGCCTTGCGCCCGGCTCTATCAAACGCAACGCCATCTTCTCACTTGCCGCGCAGCTCACCGGCGCGGCCTTCACCGCCTGTCTTGTCATCGTCTTGGCCCGACGGCTCGGCTCCGGTGGGTACGGCTTGTACACACTGGCTCTCGGGATCGTTGGCCTCGTATTGCTGCCGTCGGATTTCGGCGTGTCGAACTCAGTCGCACGCTACGTGGCCGAGCACCGGGGTCAGTCGGATCGAGTCCAAGCGGTCCTGGCCGATGGGTTGCGACTGAAGCTGCTCGGGTCGCTGGTGGTCGCGGGCCTCCTTGGGGCCTTAGCCGGTCCGATCGCATCGGCGTATGGCATTCCCGGGCTGGCATGGCCGGTCCGGATCGTCGCGATCTCCCTGTTCGGGCAGAGCATGATGATGATCGGAGCCGTATTCACGGCTATCGGGAGGGTCGATCTTCAGCTCCGGACCGCAATCGTCGAGAGCTCGATCGAGGTGACGACGAGCATCGGCCTGGTGCTCGCCGGCGCCGGCGCCACTGGAGCGGCGTTCGGGCGCGCGCTCGGATATTCGTGTGGAGCGGTCGCCACCATCTTCCTGGTGGCCCGAACGCTGGGACCCGGGGTCTTGCCTCGCACCGCCCGCTTCGGTGTCGACGCGCAGCGCATCGCTCGCTATGCGGGCGTGCTCTTGATCATCGACGGGGCTTACACCGCGTTCAGTCAGATCGATGTGCTGATCATCGGCGCATACCTTGGTGCACGCTCGGTCGGCATCTTCAGCGCGCCGCTGAAGCTCACCGTGCTGTTGGCCTATCCCGGCAGCTCGATCGCGTTCGGAGTGGCGCCGCGGGTTGTGCGCGGCCAAGATTCTGGACCGAACGTCGAAGCGTTCGCGATGAGTCTCCGGATCCTGCTGATCGGTCAGGGCGTGATCACCGCCTTCGTTCTCGGTTGGGCGCCGTTGGTCGTGAAGGTGGCGCTGGGCGCTGAGTTCCGTGAATCAGCCTCGGTCCTGCGCTGGCTGGCGCCGTACATCTTCATGAGCGGCTTCGGGGCGCTCGTCTCGGTGTCGGCAAACTATCTCGGGCAGGCCCGGCGCAGGGTCCCGATCGCGATCGCGACCCTGCTGGTGAATCTCGTCCTCGATCTCGTGTTGGTTCCCCGGATCGGAGTGATAGCCGGTGCCATCGGCACCGACGTCGCGTTCGCCCTGTACGTGCCCACCCAACTCCTCGTCTGCCAAGCCGCGCTGGACCTCGATCTGCGGCCCGCCACGCTGACGCTTGGACGTACCGTTCTGGCCGGCTCGGCGACGACCGGAGTTCTGTTCCTGTTCGGAGACTCCCTTGAACGGGTTTGGCTGACGGCGCTCGGCGGCCTGCTCGGCGTAATCGTCTTCTGCTTCCTCCTGTGGCTCACGCGCGAGGTGGCGATGTGGGAGGTCCGCGCCATGCTGGCCGCCGTGCCGGGCGGACGCCGACTTGTCGGTGTCACACCCGCCCGATGAGACTCGCCGTCTACACCGACTACGTCTACCGCAAAGTCGGGGGCACGATTTATGCCGAACGCGCCTTCGCCCTCTTTCTCGCCGCACTGGCGCCGGAGGCGCAGCGCCTCCGGCTGATCGGCCGCGGTTCTCCAGACCGGGTTCGAACTTCTTACCCGCTCCCGCGCGACATCGAGCTCGCGCCCCTGCCGCACTACCGCAGCCTGGCCGATCCGGGCGCCGCCTTGTGCTCGCTTGTGCGCTCGGTTCGCCACGCGTGGAACGCCCTCGACGAGATTGATGTCGTCTGGATCCTCGGACCGTTCCCGCATGCGATCCTGCTCACCGCAGTGGCGGCCGCTCGCCGGCGGACGATCGTCCTCGGTGTGCGTCAGGACTGGCCGCGCTACGTTCGGATGCGCCGGCCCGACCGACGGTGGATGCATTTGGCTGCCGACTGTCTCGAGTGGCTCTGGCGCCTGCTTGCCCGGCGGTTTCCCGTCGTTGCCATTGGACCCGAGCTGAGCGCCAACTACGCTCATGCTCCCGCCGTGCTCGACCTCGCCGTCTCGCTCGTGTCGGCCGCGGAGCTCGAGCGGCCGCTTGAAGCCCGCGACTACGACGGCGACCTGCACATCCTCAGCGTGGGCCGTCTGGAGAAGGAGAAGAACCCACTGCTCCTGGCCGACGTCCTAGCACTCCTGCGCGCCCACGACAGCCGCTGGCATCTGCGCGTTTGCGGCGAGGGCGATCTGGCCGCCGCGCTTGCCGATCGTCTGAGCGCGCTCGGCGTCCGAGACCACGCTGCCCTGCTCGGGTACGTGCCGATGGGCGAGGAGTTGTTCGAGCTCTACCGCTCGAGCCATGTCCTGCTTCATGTCTCCTGGACCGAGGGCTTCCCGCAGGTGCTTGTCGAGGCCTTCGCCTGCGGTCTGCCGATAGTTGCGACAGATGTGGGCGGCGTGCGCGCCGGCGTCGGGCAGGCGGCGGTACTGGTTCCGCCCGGAGATCCGCAGGCCGCCGCCGGTGCCGTTTCCCGGATCGTCGCTGACCCCGAGCTTCGCGCGCGGGTCACCGAAGCCGGGCGGGCGCGAGCGGGTGAGCTCACGCTCGAGGCACAGATCGCTCGGCTCGCCGGGTTCCTCCGCGGCCAGGCCGCGACGCGTTGACCTGGGCTCAGCCGCCGTTCAGTCGTCGATAGGAGAACGTCGTGCCCGCGATCGGCGTCCATCCGGACGCCGATCGCGCCTGTGTCTCATCGCTCACGGCGACTCGCGCACCCGAGCGGGTCTGCAGCAGCGAGAGGCGGTCGGTCTGGGCGGTGGAGTCCAGCCGCCAGAAGGCGCCGCCGGAGTCGTTGATGTTTCCGACGACCCGGGCGCGGTCGAGCCGGGCGTAGTAGGCGCGCGGTACCCCGGCAGCCTCACCCACGAACGCGATGCCGTCGCCGGGACCGATCCCGGCCCGGGTCAGGGCGCGGGCGACTCGCAGGTCGACCGTCCCCGGCGCGTCTCGTCCAGCCAGCTGTTTCCCGACGTCGTATAGCGGCCAGAAGGACGCGTACGCGAACGTGATCACCGCGACGACTGCGGTGGCCAGCGCGAGCCAATCGACCATCGGGTTCGATACGCCCTCCCGTCTACGCCAGCCGCACACGACCATGAACCAGGTAATCGCAAGCATCGCGATGTATGCAGCGATGTAGCGGCGCAGGGTAATCAGCGGGAAATAGGTCACGATCCCGGCCACCGGCAAGGCGAGGTAGGCGTGGCGGCGGATCGCCGTCCAGGCTCGCGCGGAGCGCGACGGCGGCTCGGCCGCATCCCGCGCCGGGTGCGCGTCGTGATCGCGCCGGCGGGTGTACCACAACATCAAGACCGGGGCGAAGAGCAGAATCAGGGGGCCGACAAACGCGAAGTGCAGCGTGTCGATGATGCTTTGGGCGGTCGTCCGCACCTGGCGTCCGACGAGCGGCTTCGCATGGACGCCCGCATACCAGTAAACAGGGTCGTACCAGAGCGGGATGCTTCCGGCAATCGGCGATGCGTAGGCGAACGTCTCCGGCGAGCTGGCGATCAAGGTCGGATGGAGCGGCCGGCCGAACTCGCCGTTCCCGCCCGTCCAGTTGGTGAACATGGTCACGCCGTCGACGTTCCAGGCGTAGTTCAGCGTTCCGTAGCTCCCGACTTCGAGCCGGCCCTCCTTGCTCGAGAGGACCGCAATGAAGGGCGCGGCGACGCACAGGCAGGCCGCGAACGTGACCGCGAGCGCGATCATCCGCCGCGCACCGCTCCCCCTCGTCAGGACGGCGGCGGCGGCACACGCAACGACCAGGGGAAACACGAAGCCGGCTTTCGTCAGGTAGCCGAGCCCCAGGACCACACCCAGGCCGACCCAGGCCAGCGCCGATCCGCCGAGACGGGCGATCCGCATCAGAAGCGCCCCCGCGGTGAACGCCCAGAGCGCGAGCAGCATGTCCGGGGTCACCGCCGTGACGGTTACTCCGAGCAGGATCGCCCAGGCCACGATCGCGTACGCGAGCAGCACCAGGAGCGACTCGGGAATCAGCGGACCGAACCCGCGCTGACGCAGTAGCGCGAACAGCTCGGACAGCCACCAGGCGAACGCCACGAGCAGCACGCCGACGATCGCCAAGTTGACCGCCATCACGAGGATCAGCTCGTGCGGGCGGCTCGGGCTGAAGATCTTCACGGCAGCGCCCACGATCCAGATGTACGCCGGGCTCCAGGCGACGCTCGCTCCCGCCTTGATCCCGTGGGCGAACACGGTGTTTCCCAGGTCTAGGTAGGAGATCCCGTCCGGGTTGATCGAATGGCGCCCGGCCCATGCGTCCCCGAGAGCCAGCAGCAGCACGATCGCCGACAGCCACCAGGCCAGGCGCCGCTGGCTCTCGAGCCAGCGGAGCGTTCGCGCCCAGACAGACCATGCGCCCCCTTGCGTTACGGCCCCCTCCACTGAGCGCGACAGCTTACAGAGAAGGAGCCGATCGCCCTCGAGGGGAGGCGGCGGGATCTTCTAGGAGGCCCTTCGGCGCCGGCTGGCGCTCCGCGCGTGCGCGGATCGGAACGACGCGGCGAACGGCGTGTGCTTGATCAGCGGGATCGTCGCCGCGACGCCATCAACCGCGGCTTCGACGTCGCCGACCGCGAACAGGCAGGGACTGGTCGGCTTCAACCGGTAATCGTGGACGCGGCCGTTCACGAACTGAGGGTTCACCCTGGCGTTGTGCGCGGCGCGCAGGCCGCGGGCGGCCGCGCCGATCGCGCCCTCGCGGCCGTGCCAAAGACAGTTGTCGTGGACCACGTTGTCAACGCCGATCGGATTGCCGGCGGGCCAATACGCCTCAATGTCGTGACGGACCGTGGCGTCGCTCACGACGTTGTCGTAGACATCGGTATAGCTCGAGGCCATGCCGTCCTCGCCCGCGAAGAGGATCCCTCCCCGTTGTCGTCGATGATGTTGTGATCGATCGTCGTGTACTGTGCATCGGGGTATAGCTGGATACCCCGCGCGGCATTGTCGTAGATCAGACTCCATGCGATCCGAGTGTCGGTCGCCGCCTCGATGTAGAAACCATGCTGATAGTTGTCGCCTCGGGTCATCTGTCCGCAGTCGTGCACGCGGCTGTGGGTGATCAGCGTGCCGGTCGCCCAGCCCCATGTGGGGCTCCCAATCTCGAAGCAGATTCCGGTGTGGTCATCGGTGACGTCGTCGTGGCTGAACGTGTCGTGGTTGCCGTCGATCATCGGGCTCGGGAGTCGCTCGGCGTTCACGCCGTCGAGCGACAGATGCCTCACGGTCAGGTAGTCGGCTCCTCTCATGATCGCCAGGCGTCCGACGATCTTGGCGTTCTGCCCGGGGTAGGCCGCAAGCGTAATGCGAGCGCCGCGTGCGCCGCCCTTGCCGATCCGCACGTCGCCGACATAGGTCCCGGCGAGCAGGCAGCCGATCTGGCCGGGCCGGAGCGCATTGACCAGCCGCTGCACCGTCCGGAACGGTCGGCGAAGCGTGCCACGCGCCGCATCCGAGCCGTACGGCGCGGCGATCCTGTTACAGGTCGACGCCCCGGCGAGGTGCGCCGAGATCGACTCGCGCTGAGCCCCGGCGGAAGGCACGATCGCGAGGAGCGCGGCCACCAGCCCAGTGGCTGTGGCCTTGAGGCGTCCCGGGAAACGGCGCGCCTTTGGCTCCGGGTTGTGGTCGTTCGCCTTGATGTTCACGCCGATCTCGAACGCTGAACCGGACCAGGCAGCAGCAGCCGGAAGCGAAACGGGTACGCCAAATTGCGGCGCCCCGCTGCTCGCCTGTCCGGCCCTGCACCTACATCGCGCACCCTGCGTGCGCGCCACCCGCGGCGGGGGTTATACACGTTTCCCCGGGCGGAGGTGCCGGTCAATTTGCCGCTATTTGCACAAATTGAGTGCTTTTCGCATGCCTTTGCACGGAAATGCGGTCGATTCGCTGACCACTGCACCGCGCGTTACGGACGCGATGCGGTTAGCGACGCTTGCGGCGGTGCGACGTCTTCTTGGCGCGGCGGTGCGGACGCTTGCGCGTGTGGCGAGCAGCGTGCCTGAGCGCCTTCCTGGTGGCGTCCATGGTCGCCGGAGCGGGTGCGATCGGCTGGGTGCCGTCGACCGCGGCCTGGACGTCCCCGGCCAGTGCGAGGCACGGACTGTTGGAGCTCATCTCGTAGTCGTGGGTCTGCGCGTTTGCGAACTGAGGATTCATGTCCAGGTTGTCGGACGCGCGCAGTCCGCCACCGGAGGTGTCGATCGTGCCCTCATGTCCTCCCCACACGCAGTTGTCGTGGACCAAGTTGTCGATTCCCACCGGGTTCCCGGCCGGCCAATACGACTCCACGTCGTGCCGGCTCGTCGCGTTGCTCAGGACGTTGTCGTAGACATTGGCGTGACTTGACGCTGACCCGTCCTCGCCCGCCACGATGATCCCTTCGCCGTTGTCGTCGATGACGTTGTGATCGATCGTGGTGTACTGCGCGTCGGGATACAGTTGGATGCCCCGGGCGGCATTGGCATAAATCAGGCTCCACTCGATCCTTGTGTCGGTAGCGTCCGCGATGTAGACGCCGTGCTGATAGTTATCGCCCGGCGTCAGCTGGCCGCAGTCGTGGATGCGATCGTGAGTGAGCAGAGTGTTCGTCGCACGTCCCCAGCCGGCGTTCCCGAGCACGAAGCAGATTCCCGTGTGATCGTCGGTGACGTTGTCGTAGCTGAACGTCACGTGATCGGAGAGAACCGTCGGGCTCGGAAGCTGCGTCGCATTGGTCCCATTCAGAGTGAGCCCTGAGACGTTGACGTAGTTGGCCCCACTCATGATCGACATACGCCCTACCACGGTGGCCGCCTGGCCGGGAGCCGCGGTCAGCGTCATGGGAGCCCCCGGTCGACCGCCGTTCCCGATCCGCACGTCGCCGGTGTACGTGCCCGACAGGAGGCAGCCGGTCTGGCCGGCGCGGAGCGAATCCACAACCTCTTGGACCGTGCGGAACGGCTGCTGGTAGCTGCCCGACCCCGAGTCAGAGCCGGTCGGCGAGGCGAACACGTCGCACCCCGCACCTGCTCGCGCCGACGGCGCCATTACGCTCAGCATGGCCGTAAGGAATGCGGCGGTCGCAAGCAGCCCCG
This sequence comes from uncultured Solirubrobacterales bacterium, assembly GCA_963764545.1. Classification (GTDB taxonomy): domain Bacteria; phylum Actinomycetota; class Thermoleophilia; order Solirubrobacterales; family Solirubrobacteraceae; genus Palsa-465. The sequence continues at coordinate 351,907 of CAVXSX010000005.1, forward strand.
CCCGCAGCCGGGGACCCTGGAGTCCTACTGCCGCCGCTGCGTCCGGTTCGCTCTCTGAGGGCCGTGGCCACACAGCCCTTCAATCGACCCGTCATCGCTCGCTCTTCAACCCGGCGCGTAGGTATGTGGACGTTTCCGGGCCGCAGCTTCACGATTGCCGCACGGGACTGCATCCGGATACGGAAGCTCGGTAGGGGTTTTCCCGAAACCAGGCGGCTTAGGGAAGTCTGCGGAGGCTCGGATAGGACCGGCGCGGGGTGCGCCTCCGTCGCTTGCGAAGCCTCAGGCGCCGACGCTTCACCGGCTTGCGTGTCGTGTGCTTGGGCTTCGGGTGCGCCGCCGGAGTGCTCTTCGGAGCGGCCGGGGGCGGCGTCGTGGCCTGGCTGGGCGTTGGGCTCGCGGGCGCGCTCGGGGAGACGGCAGATCCGGTCCCGCCGCTGGCGGGGGCGGCCGCAGTCGGGGTCGGAGTGGGATCCGGGGTTGGGCCTGGGTTCGACGGCACGGTGGCGGTCGTGCCATCCACAGCGGCCTGCACGTCGCCGACCAGCGCCAGGCACGGGCTGCCCACGCTCATCTCGTAGTCGTGCGTGGCCGCATCGGAGAGTTCGGGGTCCACGTCGAGGTTGTTCGTGGCAGTGAAGCCGCCGGCCGAGGTGTCGATGCTGCCCTCGTTTCCGCCCCAGACGCAGTTGTCGTGCACCGAGTTGCCGATGCCGATCGGATTGCCGGCGGGCCAGTACGCCTCAATGTCGTGACGGACCGTGGCGTCGCTCACGATGTTGTCGTAGATGTCTGTTGTAGCTCGAGGCCGTCCCGTCGTCGCCAGCGAAGAGGATCCCTTCGCCGTTGTCGTCGATGATGTTGTGGTCGATCGTCGTGTACTCGGCGTTGGGATATAGCTGGATGCCGCGGTCGGCGTTGGCATAGATCAGATTCCACTCAATCGTGGTGTCCGTCGCGTCGAGCGACGTAGATGCCGTGCTCATAGTTGGTCGCCGGGAGCCGTCCGCAATCGTGAATGCGGTCGTGAGTGATCAGCGTTCCTGTGGCAGATCCCCATGTAGCGTTCCCGAGGGCGAAGCAGATCCCGTTGTGGTCGTCGGTCACGTCGTCGTAGCTGAACGTGACGTGGTTGGCATCGACCGTCGGGCTCGGGAGCAGCGACGCATTCGAGCCATCAATCTCGAGATCGGTCAGGGTCGTGTAGTCGGCCCCCTCGGCGACATACATGCGTCCGACGATCGTCGCGGTCTCCCCGGGATAGCTCATCAGCGTGATCGGCGCGGTCGCGGCCCCTTCGGTGCGGAAGGTCACGTCCTGGTCGTAGGTGCCGGCCCGCAGGCATCCTGTCTGGCCGGCCTGCAGGGTGGAGACGAGCTTCTGGGCGGTCTGGAACGGCGCGGCCAGCGTGCCCGGGTTGGAGTCGGAGCCGGACGGCGCGGCCACGTACGTGCACGTCGGCGTCGCGCCTGCGGCGCCGCCCGTGCCCGCGAGCAGGCACGCGGCACCCAGAGCAAGGGCGACGAAGACGTCCGAGGCGCTTCGACATGCCGCTGATGTCGGCACCCGTGCCATCGGCCGCCCAGGATCCGGTGCGTCGATAGACGAATGGCCAAGCCGTCCGCCCGCGCTGGCTGGGATCATGCCGCCGGGGTGACGCGAGCAACGAACCTTCAGCGGCTGAGACGGCACGCGCTGGCGCTGGTCCCCGGGCTGATCGGGGTCGCGCTGATGCTCGTCTGGGCCGTGCACGACGGCGGCTACGACAAGGACACTTGGTATTGGGGTGCCCTCGTGATGGTCGGCCCTGGTGATCGCCATCACGATCGCCCGCGGCCTGCGACCGCTGCCTCGGACCACTCGGCTCGCGCTGATCGCCTTCGCGCTCTACACCGCTTGGTCGTACCTGTCGATCAGCTGGGCACAGTCGCAAAGGCGACGCGCTCGACGGCAGCAACCGCACGCTGCTCTATCTCCTGATCTTCACCTCGATGGTGCTGCTCCCGTGGACGGCGCGCGGCGCGCTCGCGGCGCTGCTGGTGTTCGCCACCGGCATTGGCGTGGTCGCGATCGTCCTGCTGTTCCGGCTCGCCTCGGCCGATCACGTGTCCGGGCTGTTCATCGAGGGCCGGCTGGCGGCTCCCACCGGGTACTTCAACTCGACCGCCGCGCTGTTCACGATGGGGGCTCTGACCGCGATCGCGCTGGCGGTACGACGCGAGCTGCCGGCTCCTCTACGCGGGCTGCTGCTCGGCTTCGCCTGTGCTGAGCTTCAGCTCGCGCTCGTGGCGCAGAGCCGAGGGTGGCTCTTCACCCTGCCGGTGGTGGCGCTGGCGGCGATCGTCGTCGTCCCGGATCGCCTGCGCGTCGTGATCTGCGCCGTGGTACCGGCAGCGGGGACCCTGGCCCCAGTGCATCGGCTGCTCGACGTCTACAAGGCGGGCTCGGGCTCCGCGCTCGAGCACGCCGCCACCCGCGCCGGCCATCCGGCGCTCCTGGCCTGCGCGGCCGTTTTCTTCGTGGCCACGCTGCTCGCCTGGACGGACAATCTCCTACCCGCGCCGCGCATGAGCCCGTCTGCGGCGGCGAGTGCTTGGCGTGCTCGTCTCGGTCGTGGCGGTGGTGGCGATCGCAGCTGGCGCTCAGGCCGCCACGCACGGTCACCCGGTCCGCTTCATCGAGCGCGAGTGGAACGGCTTCAGCCATCCTGAGAGCCACCTCCACTTCGCATTTCGGCGCCGTGGGCACCGTCCGCTACGACTTCTGGCGGGTGGCCCTCGACGCCTTCGCCGCGCATCCGATCACGGGGCTGGGCCAGGACAACTTCCTCGACTACTACATCCCCCGCCGGCGCTCCGATCAGGAGCCGTCCTACGTCCACAGCCTGGAGCTTCGCCTGCTCACCCATACCGGGGTGGTCGGCTTCGTGCTGTTCGCGGTGTTCCTGGTGGCCGCGCTGGCCGCGGCGCTGCCCGGCCGCCGGCGCGCCGGACTCGAGGCCGCGGTGGCCGGCGCCGCGCTCCTGCCACTTGTGGTCTGGGTGGTCCACGGGTCGCTCGACTGGTTCTGGGAGCTGCCGGCCCTGTCCGGGACCGGCGCTCGGCTTCCTCGGGATGGCCGGCGGCCTGAGCGGCGTCACCGGCCGCGGTCTCGGAGGATGCCCCCGTCCGGTCAGTCGCTCCCGCCCGACGCGTCTTGACCGCCACGGCCGCCATCCTGGCCCTGCTCGGCCGCCACGGCCGTGCTCGCCTTCCCGTACCTGTCGGTGCGGGAGGTGTCAATCGCCAGCAACCTGCGTGGGGTCGACCCGACCCGAGCCCTGGCCGATCTCCAGACGGCGGCAGACCTCGATCCGCTGAGCGCCGACCCGGGGCGTCTGGCTGGGACCATCGGGCTCCAAACCGGGCGCTACGAGGCCGCTCAGGTGCGCTTTGACCAGGTCACCGCCCGAGATCCTGGAGGCTGGTTCGGCTGGCTCGGCACCGGGCTGGCCGCCTCGGCCCTGGGCGAGCGAAGCCTGGCCCGCAAGGACTTCGAGCGGGCCGCCTCGATCGAGCGCAACAACGCCGCAATTCAGGCCGCGCTGGCCCGCGTGGACAGCGCCCATCCGCTGCCGCCGATCCAGGCCCTTCAAATGCTGGTGATAGCGAGCTGATCGTCCAGAGAGAGCGGTACGCTTTCTCCCACCACAATCCGGTGATATGAGATTGTGAAGGGTTTGCAAAGGACTAGGTATCTCTTGCCTGCTGTCGGTAGCTTGATGTACGATTCAGAGGCCTTGGGGTTCCGCGACGAACGAAGGGATTCATGAAACGCATTTCAGCACTGTTAGGGGTGCTCGGAGTACTTGCCCTGGTAGGGCCGGGTCTGGCGATGGCCTCCGGTTCGTCGACATGTCAGGGGTACAGCAACCAGACCTGCACCCCGTTGAACACGACGACGACGACGGCTAACTCAGCCGGCACGCTGCCGTTCACCGGACTCGACGTGGTCCTGCTCGTGGCCGGCGGCGGCACCCTCCTGGGCGCTGGCTTCGTCGTGCGTAGGCTGTCGCGCCGCCTCAACGAGGAGTAGCGGGTCCCTGAGGGCGGGCGGCTTACTGCAGCCGTTCGCGAATCAGGCGAGTGATCTCGCCACCGTCCGCGCGGCCCTTGGTCTCGCGCATCACGAAGCCGACGAGCGGGCCGATCGCCTTCATGTTCCCTGAGCGGACCTTTTCCGCGGCGGCCGGGTCGGCGGCGATCGCGCGATCGACGATCTCGCCCAGCCCGTCGTCCTCGGCGCTGATCGCCCCGAGGCCCTCGCGCTCGACGATCTGGCGTGGATCCCCGCCTTCCTGCACCAGGTGCGTCAGCACCTCGCGCGCGGCATCGCGACTGACCTCCCTGGCCTTGACCATGCCGGCCAGCGCGGCCAGGCTCTCCGGGCTCACGTTGCTGGCGGCCGGGTCGGCGTCGGAGCCGATCCGCTCGATCAGCGGCGCGATCCAGTTGGATAGCTCAACGGGCTCCAGGCCGGCTCCGCCGTTGGCGCCGGCGGCGCTCAGCGCCCGTTCGAAGTAGTCGCCGAGCTCGGCTCGGAAGGCGAACAGGCGCGCCGTGTCGGCGTGCAGCCCGAGCTCCTGCTCGTAGCGGGCGGCTCGCTCGGCCGGCAGCTCGGCGGGCAGCTCGGCCCGGGCGGCCGACACCATGTCCTCGCTGGCCAGCAGCGGGACGAGATCCGGCTCGGGGAAGTACCGGTAGTCGTGCGCCTCCTCCTTCGAGCGCAGCGGCGTGAGGCTGCCGGTCTCCGGATCGAAGTGCAGGGTCTCCTGGACGACCGGCTCGCCCATCTCGAGCAGCCGTCTCTGGCGCTCGATCTCGGCCTCGATCCCCTTGGCCACATAGCCGAACGAGTTCATGTTCTTGAGCTCGGTCTTGGTGCCCAGCTCGGTCGAGCCGGCTGGGCGGATCGACACGTTGGCGTCGCAGCGCAGCGACCCTTGGGACATGTCGACGTCGGAGACGCCGAGCTGGCGCAGCGTGGTGCGCAGCAGGGTCAGCCATTCGCGCGCCTGCTCGGCCGAGTGGACATCGGGCTCGGTGACGATCTCCACCAGCGGAGTCCCGCAGCGGTTGAAGTCGACCCAGCTGCGGTCCGAGCCGTGAATCCGGCCACTCGACCCCAGGTGGTTGAGCTTCGCGGCGTCCTCCTCGAGGTGCACGCGATGGATGCGCACGTCGCCCAGCCGGCCTCCGCGGCACAACGGCACGTCGTACTGGGAGATCTGGTACGCCTTCGGGTTGTCGGGATAGAAGTAGTTCTTGCGGTGAAACAGCGAGCGCTCGGCGATGTCACACCCGAGCGCCAGGCCGATCATGATCCCGAAGTGGATCGCCCGCTCGTTGAGCACCGGGAGCGCCCCCGGCAGCCCCAGGCAGGTCGGGCAGGTGTGGGTGTTGGCCGGATCGGCGAACGACAGCTCGCAGCCGCAGAACATCTTCGTCCGCGTGTCGAGCTGGACGTGGATCTCCAGTCCTATGACCGGCTCGTAGTCAGGCACGGGCGGGACTCCCATCAAACGCTATCGCCCGCTCGAGCGCGTACGCAGCGTCGAGCAGGCGGCTCTCGCTGAACGCGGGGCCCGCGAGCTGGAACCCAACGGGCAGCCCCTCGCTCAGTCCGGACGGAATCGAAATGGCCGGAATGCCGGCCAGCGACATCGGGACGGTGCAGAAGTCGTTGAGGTACATGGCCAGCGGATCGGCGGTCTTGGAGCCCAGCTCGAACGCCGTCCACGGGCTGGTCGGCGTGATCACGAAGTCGAAGCGCTCGAAGGCCTCACGGAAGTCCTCGGCGATCTTGGTCCGCACCTTCTGGGCGGTCCCGTAGTACGCGTCGTAGTAGCCGCTCGACAGTGCGTAGGTGCCGAGCATGATCCGGCGCTTGACCTCCGCTCCGAACCCGACCTCGCGCGTGCGGCTGTACATCGTGGTCAGGTCGGCCTTGCCGTCCTCCCGGAGCCCGTAGCGCACCCCGTCGAAGCGCGCCAGGTTGGCCGAGGCCTCGGCCGGCGCGATCAGGTAGTAGGCCGACAGGGCGTGCGAAGCATGCGGCAGTTGGCACGGCTCGAGAGTGGCACCGAGGTCTTCTGCGAGCTTCAGCGTCGCGTCAAAGCTTTCGCGGATCCCGCGGTCGACCCCGGCGTCGGCCCCCACCAGCTCCTCCGGGATGCCGAGTCGCACGCCTTTGAGGTCCTCCGCGCGGGGCAGCTCGATCGCCTCGGGGAACTCGAGCGACGTGGAGTCCCGGCGGTCGTGGCCGACCATGTGGCGGAGCAGGAGCGCCGCGTCGGTCACGTTGCGCGTGAACGGCCCGGCCTGGTCGAGCGAGGAGGCGAAGGCGATCATCCCGTAGCGCGAGCACGCACCGTAGGTCGGCTTGAGGCCGACCACGCCGCACAATGCCGCCGGCTGCCGGATGGACCCGCCGGTGTCCGTCCCGATCGCCCACGGGGCCAGGCCCGCCGCGACCGCGGCCGCGCTTCCACCCGAGGAGCCGCCGGGCACCCGGGTCCGATCCCATGGATTGCGCACGGGGCCGAAGGCCGAGTTCTCGTTCGAGGAGCCCATCGCGAACTCGTCCTGGTTGGTCTTGCCGAGCAGCGGCGCGCCGGCCTCCGAAAGCTTTCGCACCACGGTCGCCGAGTACGGCGGGCGGTAGCCCTCGAGGATCTTGGAACCGGACTGGCTGGGCACACCCTCGGTGCAGAACAGGTCCTTGACCGCCACGGGAACGCCCCCCAGCGGGGTCTGCTCGTCGCCCCGGTCGCGGGGCGCGTGCTCGGCCACCCAGGTGAACGCGTTCAGCTCGTCGTCCGTCGCTCGCTGCCGATAGGCCTCGAACAGCTCGCTCGGGTCGACCTCGCCCGCGCGGACCCGCTCGGCCGCCTCGGCCGCACTCAGGGCGATCAGCTCGTTCACGCCGCGCCCGGGCTGGGGACGCCGAAACCGTCGTTCAGCGGCTCGGGAGCGGCGGCCAGGATTGCCTCGCGCGGCAGCGACGGCTCGGGCTCGTCCGCACGCAGGACGTTGACCACGTCGATTACGTGCGAAGTAGGCGGTACGCCTTCGAGTTCGAGCTCGCGGATCTTCTCGATGTGGTCGAGCACGTGCGAAAGCTCGGCGGCCATCCGCTCGACTTCCTCGTCGCTCAACTCGAGGCGGGCAAGCCGGGCTACGTGGAGAACCTGATCACGATCGAGCATCTGGCCCCATTTTAGTGGCGCCCCCGTCGACGTCAGGGCCGTTTCTCGGCCTCGGCCCAGCCACCCTCGCCGCCGGGCCGCACGACCGGGATGTCCGTCGGGGCATCCCGCCGGGCGACGCCCTCCTCGCGCAGCGACAGGAAGCCACCGTAGGCGAGGCCGAGCGCGCTGAGCAGCCCGAGGTAGGCCGCGGCGTGCTGGTGCGGCGGGGGGCTGATCAGAACCCGGTAGATCAACGCCAGCACGCTGAACGGCCCGATCACGGTGAGGACCAGGCTGAGCGTCACCGGCACCGCGGGCGAGCGGCGGCTGACCTGGGTGATCGCCAACGCGAAGGCCAGGATGATCGTGACCGCCAGCAGCCAGCGGACGCTGACCAGCGTCTGCCATCCCGACCGACCGCCGGCCCACTTGCCGGCCAGCATGAACACGGTGAGCAGCACCGCACCGACCCCGGCGAGCAGTTCGCCGCGCCGCAGCCGGGCTGCGTCGATGCCCATCAGGCGGTGGGGCCCGGCTCGGGCGCCGGGTCGCCGGCCGGTGCCGGCACCACCGTCTGGGCCTCGCGGCTTCGCCGGGTCAGCGCCACCAGCCCTCCGACGAGCAGCACGGCCAGCCAGAACCCTAGGGCGAGCTCGCCGAACCGCCCGATGTGCAGTACGAACTTCACACCGATCAGCCCGGCCGCGATGCAGGCCAGGACGTACCGGGTGGTCTCGCGATCGGAGGCGATCGACGGTAGGTGCGTCTCGGGCGAGAGCCGCTCGAAGGCGAGGTCGGCGACCACGAATGCGCAGGCCAGCAGCGCGAGCACGCCGAGCCAGGCGTCCGGCGCGTCCACCGCGGTCAGCGATCCGCCGATCGAGACCGTGGCCGAGCCCACGTTGATCGTCGCGCCGAACGAGAACCACGGCAGCACGAGCAGGTCGAACATGAGCACCACCGCCACGCTGACGAGCAGCCAGTCCTCGCGCGAGAGGCGCTCCAGGTGCAGGCGGCGAATCTGGTCCTCCACGGCTACCTCTTCGTGGCCGAGGCCCCTTCTCCTTCTCGCTCGATTTACGTTTGACCGGCGGCCAGCTTGGCCGCGGTCACCGTGTTGCGCAGCAGCATCGCGATCGTCATCGGTCCCACGCCGCCGGGCACGGGCGTGATCAGCCCCGCCTTTTCCACCGCCGCGTCGAACTGCACATCGCCCCGCAGCCCGTCCTCGGTTCGGTTGATCCCCACGTCGATCACCGCCGCGCCCGGCTTTACGTACTCGGGACCGATCATCTCGGTCCGTCCGATCGCCGCGATCAGGACGTCGGCCCGCGCGCACACGTCAGCGAGGTCGCTTGTGCGCGAGTGGCACATGGTCACCGTGGCATTGCGCTCGAGCAGCAGGAACGCGACCGGCTTGCCGACCAGGTCCGAGCGTCCCACCACCACGGCCTCGGCCCCCTCGAGCGCCACCGAGTAGCTGTCGAGCAGCTCGATCACGCCGAGCGGCGTGCACGGACGCAGGCCCGGCGCTCCCTGGATCAGCCGGCCGGCGCTCACGTGGGTGAGGCCGTCGACGTCCTTGTCGGCGTCGATCAGCGCGGTCAGTTCCTTGCCGTTCAACCCCTTCGGGACGGGAAGCTGGAGCAGGATCCCGCTCACCTCTGGGTTGCCGTTGTTGTCCTCGATCACCGCCGCCACCTCGTCCTGGCTCGCCTCGGCCGGAAGGTGCTGGTGAAAGTCGGCGATCCCTGCCTCGGCGCACGCCTTGCGCTTGTTCGCCACGTAGACGGCAGAGGCGGGATCGTCGCCAACCAGGATCGTGGCCAGGCCGGGAGCCTGGCCGGTGCGCTCCCGGAACGCCGCTACATCGCGCGCGACGTCGGCGCGGACGCGGGCGGCAACTTCCTTCCCGTCGATGATCGTGGCGGCCACCGCCGCGAGACCCTAGAGGATCGGGCGGCGTCAGCGCCGGGAGATCGGCGCCAGATCGGCCACCATCTTGCGCTCCGAGCCGTCCCGGCTGAAATGGATGACCACGATCCCACCCGGCTCCAGCCCGGTCACCACGCCGTCGCCGAACTTCGGATGCACCACGTCCTCGCCGAGGCGGAAGCTCGGCGCCGCGGCCGCCGCGGGCGCGTCCCACCCGCTGCCGGCGTCGTCGTCGCTGCGTGCCCACGAAGTCGCTCGAGCGCGGATCCCGGCCAGGCCCCGCGGCTGTTGCTGCTGCTCGCGATCGGTCAGCTCGGGTGGGATCTCCGAGATGAAACGGCTGGGCGCGCCGAAGTTGCGGGCGCCGAACACGTTCCGGGTACGCGCATACGTCAGATACAGATCGCGCTCGGCGCGCGTGATCCCCACGTAGCAGAGCCGGCGCTCCTCCTCCACGTCGCCCTCGTCGAGCGCGCGCGAGTGCGGGAACATCCCCTCCTCGAGGCCGATCATGATCACGATCGGGTACTCGAGGCCCTTGGCGTTGTGCAGCGTCATCAGGGTCACCAGGCCCTGGTCGTCGCTGCGGTCGTCGGCGTCGGAGCGAAGCGCGGTCTGCTCCAGGAAGTCGGCAAGCGAGGCCTCGCGCTCGGGCTCGGCCACCGTCCGCATGTCGTATTCGGCCGCCACGTTGACCAGCTCCTCCAGGTTTTCGATCCGGCCCTGCGCCTCGACCGTTCGCTCGGCCTCGAGCGCCTCGAGATATCCCGTCTCCTGGAGCACCTCCCCCAGCAACTCGGCGATCGGCGGATTGGTCTCCGCGCGCTCGCGCAGCACGTGCATCGTGGCCATGAACCGCCGAAACGCCTTGACCGCCGCCGGACCGAGCCCCGGCACCTGCTCGGGCTCCGACGCCGCGTCCCACACCGAGGTGCCGGTCGTGTTGGTGTATGCCAGCAGGCGCGACATCGACGTCGAGCCGATTCCCCGCTTCGGTGAGTTGACGATCCGGCTGAAGGAGCCAGCATCTTGGGGGTTGACCATCGTGATCAGGTACGCGATCGCGTCCTTGATCTCGGCCCGGTCGTAGAACTTCGGTCCGCCGATCACCTGGTAGGGGACGTCGCCGCGGACCAGCGTGTCCTGGAGCACCCGGGACTGGGCGTTGGTCCGGTAGAAGATCGCGATCTCGGCCCGCGAGATCCCGTCGTCGAGCAGTCGCTGGAGTTCGCCGGTCACGTAGCGCGCCTCGGCGTGCTCGTCCTCGAGCTCGCGCACCTTGATCGGGTCCCCCTGCCCCACGTCGGTCCACAACGACTTGGGCTTCTGGGCCCGGTTGTTGCGGATAACCGCATTGGCCGCGTCGAGGATCGTCTGCGTCGAGCGATAGTTCTGCTCGAGCTTGACCACGTGCGCGTCCGGGAACGTGTCCTCGAACTCGAGGATGTTCCGGATGTCGGCGCCCCGGAAGCCGTAGATCGAGTTGTGGGTGACGATCCCGTTCGCGATGAAGTTGTGTGTCGGTTCGATGTCGAGGTCGTACACGGCCGCGTCGAGCGCCACCCGCTGCACCGACTCGACCACGTCATAGCCGCCGTCGCTGGTGAACATCACCATGCCGGGACGAACAAGCGCCGCCGGCACGAACGGCAGCGCACCACCGTCGGCTCCAACCCGAGCGTGCATCTGCTCCCCCTTGCCCATGTAAAACGCGCCGAAGTCCCCGCCGCTCAACCGCGCCGGCGACATAAGCATGCTCACCATGCTTATCTCGCCGGAATGCCCGGCGGATTGGAGGTTTGGCGGGTTTTGCATGGTCGCGGTGGCCAGCTCGACCGCCGCCAGGCCACTCCCGCCGGTGCAAAACGCCCGAAAGTCCCCTCCTGCCTCTCGCTTCTGGGACATAAGCACCCGGGAGATGCTCATGTCCCGAACGTCCGCAGCACGGTCCCGGTTCTGGGCGTTATGCACCGCCCCGGCCGACCCGGCGCCCGCAGCGGCCCCGGCGCCCGCAGCCGCCCCGGCGCCCGCAACCGCCAGCTCCGCGCTCGCGGGCGCGGGCGGCACCCCCGCGCCCATCCCCGCCGCGAGGGACCCCGCGAAGTGCGTGTGCTCGGGCGTGCTCACCAGCCGCCGACCCGAGCGCAGCGTGATCGCCACGCCATCAAACCGCCGCGAGCGATGCACGCGCACCACCGAAGCCGGTCCGAACGCACCGTCACCAAACGCCGAGCGCACGGACTCCCCCACGCGCACGTCCTCGATCGGCCGGCGCGACCCGTCAGCCATCGTCACCAGCGTTCCCGCGACCAGACACTGCGCATCGTCGCCCACCACCATCAGGTTGCGCCGCTCCTCGGCCAGCAGCTCGAGCCAGCGGTACTGGGCGCGGTTGGTGTCCTGGTACTCGTCGACGAGCACGTGGCGGAAGCCGGTGGCGTACTGGTCGCGGACCTCCTGGAAGAGCTGGAGCACGTCGACCGCCCGCACCAGCAGGTCGTCGAAGTCCATCGCGTTCATGCGGTGCAGCTCGCGCTCGTACATTCCGAACACGTCGGCCACCGTCTGCTCGAAAAACGAGCCGACCATCCGCCCGTAGGCCTCGGCATCGCGCAGCTTGTTCTTGGCGTCGGAGATCTGATTGTGGATTGACGAGGGGGTGAAGCGCTTGGGGTCGATCCCCAGTTCGTCCAGGCAGCGCTTGACCAGCCTCCGGGCGTCGGCCTGGTCGTAGATCGTGAACCGGCGCGTGTAGCCGAGCTTGTCGGCGTGAGCCCGCAGCATGCGCGCGCAGGCGGCGTGGAAGGTCATCACCCACATCGCCCGCACCCGGCGCCCGACCAGCAACTCGGCGCGATCGCGCATCTCCCCCGCCGCCTTGTTGGTGAACGTGATGGCCAGGATCTCGTTTGGCTTGGCCCGGTCGGTGGCCACCAGATAGGCGATCCGGTGGGTCAGGACCCTGGTCTTGCCCGAGCCCGCGCCGGCCAGGATGAGCAGCGGTCCGTCGCCGTAGGTGACGGCCTCGCGCTGGGGCTCGTTGAGGCCTGAGAGCAGGGTTTCGAGCTCGGTGGCGGTGTCAGCCATAGGACCGGTCCAACGGTAGCGGGGCCAGTGGTCGTCGCCGTCTGGGAGTCTTCCCGCTCATGACGGACCTCCTCACCGATCTCAGGGCCGCCTGCGCACAGATCGCCGAGCGTGCCGAGCACGTGCAGATCGAGCGCGAGCGCACCCCCGGCTATGTGGGCAACTTGCCGATCGATCTGCCCGAGGGCAGCCCCGATCCCGACGCTCATCTGACCGAGGGCAGCCGTGAGGAGCTCGCCGCGTTCTGGCTCACCCTCGATGCCATCAATTACGGATCGGGCTGGTTTCCCACACTGCGCAAGCCGGGCGGCCGTTCGGGCTACTTCACGATCGCCACGGCGCTCAAGCAGCGGTTCACCGACCACGGACCCTGGACGGCGGACGCGCTGAGGGTGATCGATGCCGAGGAGGTCGCGGCCACCTTCGGCCAGGACCCCGGGCACGAGCTGATGGCCCGGTTTGCCACGAGCATGCACGATCTGGGCAACCATCTCGCCGACTACGACGGGCACTTTGCCGATGTCGTCGACACCGCCGGCAGCTCGGCCGTCGCGCTCGTCGAGCTCCTGCGGGGCTGGGACTGCTTTGCCGATACCTCGCGCTACAACAGCCTCGAAGTCTCCTTCCTCAAACGTGCCCAGGTGGCCGCGGCCGACCTCTCGCGCGCCGGCGTGGCCGCCTTCCGCGACCTCGACCGGCTGACCATGTTCGCCGACAACCTGGTCCCCCACGTCCTGCGCCTCGACGGCCTGCTGACCTACGACCCGGTCCTCCTCCAGCGGATCGAGCGTGGCGAGCTGATCGAGCACGGCTCGCGCGAGGAGGTCGAGATCCGGGCCTGTGCCGTGCATGCGGTGGAACTGATCGCCGCCGAGCGAGCGGGCGCCCGCGAGGCCGACATCGATTCGCTGCTCTGGCATCGCGGCCAGGAAGCGCGCTACAAGGCCGAGCCGCGCCACCGGTCCCGCTGCACGGCATACTGACCGCCAGCCGGCGCAATCAGCGCAATCAGCGACCGTCAGGACGGCTTGCGCAAGCTCGCGTACACGTTGTGCGTGAACAGCTCACGCAGCCCCGGGAGATCGCTCAGGGCGTCCATCATCTTGACCGCTCGGCTGTCACTGACGTTGGTTGCAAAGTAGACCGACTCGAGTCCACTCGTGCCGAGGATCCGCTGCAACCGCTCCAGCGTCATCTGATTCAGCCCACCCTTGACGTCGGACCATCGCCAGGCATCCTCGTCAGGCCGGAATCGCTGACGCTCCGCCATGATCACGTGTTCGGGGAACAGCAGGTGCGCCCACGGCACTGGCGTCATGTAACCGATGTGCCCGCCGGTCGGTGATTTCCACAGTGGGCCGAAACCGATGAACAGTTGGCCGCCCGGGAGCAGACGCGCCGTAATCGACTTCATGAACCGCTCAGGATCCGCGTAGTGCTCGAAGCTGTCCTTGGAGAAGATCATGTCGAACCGCTGATCGCCGAGTTCGCTCAGATCGCCTTGGGTCTCCACCAGACTTATCCTCGCGGCCAAGTCAGGCTCTTGCCGCTCGAGATAAATGCGGCCGAGCGCAGGATCGAGATCCACGCCTGTGACATGCGTCGCGCCCTGGCGAGCCGCTTCTACGCAGAGGATCGCCCCACTGCAACCGATGTCGAGTACGGTTCGGCCGGCGAAGCTCGGGGGCGGAGCGAAGCGCGCCAAGAAACGCCGAAGCGATGCCTCTTCGTACGCCAATTCGGCATTTTCGCCACGGATATGTGGCTCACGGTAAGTGACGGCGTGGAAGATCCGCGATGCGACGCTCATACCGCGTTCAGGTTTCCAGCGCCTCCATGCGGGCGCGGGCGATCGCCTCCGCTCCGGCATCCCCCACGAGCAGCTCCGCGCGGATCGTCCAGCTGGCAAGCAGGTCGACGGCCGGATACCGGCCGGTGCTGGCCAGGAGGGGGTCCAGGGCGATCACCGTGGTCTCACCGCCCAGCGGCTCGGGTGCGGTGGCGATCACCGTGAGCGAGCCACCTCCGGCCACGTTGCGGGCCGAGGCGAGCAGCTTGCGGGCCGCGTGGGGTTGCATCCCGCCGAGGCTGTCGATCAGCACGACGGCGTGCGATCCGCGCGCGGCCAGCCGGCGGGCCTGATCGACCACGCGCTCGACCGTATGGGCCTGCTCATCGGCCGAAATCGCGAAGCTGACCGCGGCGGCCGGCGCCGCGGGGCCTTGCTGCCATTCGGCGATCTCCTCGGGCCGGACGCCGGCGAGCACCACCGTGAGGTGGGTGTCGGACTGGTCGGCCAGCGCGGCGGCCAGGCGGCGCAGGGCCTCGGTCTTACCCGCGCGGGCCGGCCCGGCGATCGTCACCCGTGAGCCCTGGCCGAACGGGGTCAGCCACTCGATCGCCTTGATCGTCGGATCGTCGGACCCGAGCCGGAAGCGCTCGCTCGGGAAGGCCGCGGGCAGATCCTCGAACCGGGTGCTGTCGGCGACCTCGTCGGCCGGGCGCCCGTTGATCGTGTCGATCCGGATCAGCGAGGCGAAGCGCTCCGAGCGCCGCGGCGGCCGCCGCGGACCCGAGATCCGGTCGCCCGGCACGAGCTCGCAGCGCTTGACCTGAGCCGCCGAAACGTACACGTCGTCCTCCGAGGGCTCTGGCGGATTGACGCGCACGAAGCCCGTGCCGTTGGGCAGCAGCTCGACCTCACCCTCGACGGTCTCCTCCTCGCGCTCGGCCGCGCCCCGGCCACCGCGTGAGGGCCGCTCGGCGCCTTCCTCGGCTCTCCTCAGCACTCTCGGCCGTGGCTTCACCGTCGCCGTCCTCCTCACGCGCGGCGCTTCGGCTGCGGCCTCCCCGGCGCCCGCGCCGGCGACGGCTGCTTCCGCGGTCCTCCTCGGACTCCGACTCGGATTCGGACTCTGTGGAGCCTCGAGGACTTCAGAGGGCTCTCGAGGGCTCTCGGAGGAACTCTCGAAGAGCTCTCAGAGGTGCTCTCGGCGTCAGATTCCTCAGCCGCCGGTGCGCCGCCCTGGCGAGTGAGGATCGCGTCGATCAGGTCGGCCTTGCGCAGACGGCGGTAGCCGTCGATCGAGAGCTCCGACGCTAGTGCGTGCAGGTCGGCCAGTGGACTTGCCGCCAGCGCGTCACGGTCCAGGATTGACATGCGGGTACCTCCTTGGGGTTGGATCGGTGGGCTCCGGTCGCGTTGCGTCAGCGACCGGCGATTCGCTCATGAGCCTAGACGACCGTCTAGCGAGATGCGGCCGGACGGGGCTGGCGGCGGAGATCCACCGGCAGCCTCAGCTCCGAATCCACGGCGGCCTCACCCGACAGCGCGGTCCACACGGCCAGGAAATCAGCTGCCGCGGACACATCGTGCACGCGCAGGATGTGAGCGCCCGCCTCCACCCCATGCCCGATCGCGGCCAGCGTCCCGGCCAGACGCTCGCGCGGCGGCCGGAGCGTGATCGCCCCGATGAAGTCCTTACGTGAGACGGCCAGCAGCAACGGGCGCCCCAGTGCGTGCAGGGTGGGCAGCGCGCGGAGCACATCAACGGTCTGGGCCGGGGTCTTGCCGAAGTCCGGACCGGGATCGAGAACGATCTGCTCGAGGGCGACGCCGCGCTCGAGCGCCATCGCGATCCGCTCGCTCAGGAACCGCTCCACATCGGCCACCACCCGCCCGTCGAGCTCCGGGTCGAGCAGCTTTTCCTTGGGCTTCGCGCGCGTGTGCATGAGCACGAGCCCGGCCCCGGTCTGCGCGCACACCTCGGCTAGCTCCGGGTCGCGCAGGCCGCTCACGTCGTTGACGATCGCCGCCCCGGCGGCGACCGCGGCCCGCGCCACGGCCGGCTTGTAGGTGTCAACCGAGACCAGCGCTCCCAGTTCGCCCGCCACCCGCTCGATCAGGGGCACCACCCGCGCGATCTCCTCCTCGGCCGCCACCGGCGGCACGCCGGTCACTCCCGACTCGCCGCCGATGTCGATCAATCGCGCGCCGGCCTCGAGCAGCTCGGCGGCCAGCGCCACCCGGTCCTCCAGCGTGCGGCGCAGGCCCGCGTCGGAGAACGAGTCGGGCGTGGCGTTGACGATGCCCATCAGCCACGGCTGATCACCCAGCTCGAAGCTGCCCGCGCTCGTGCGCAGAGAGACGTGCGGTGCCCGCACCAGGTCGCGATCGCCCATGAACCGGCAGCTTAGTGCGGCCGCCATCGGCGTCCCGGCTCTAGAAGGCGCCGATCTGCGGCCAGCGGTAGTAGCTGATCATCCGCAGGTCGGGCGAGCGCCTCTCGGCGTCGGCCACCAGCGCGTTCCAGCGCGACTCGGAGTCCTGGTTCAGCCACGGGTGCGGCGAGTGCACCGCCGAGGCGCTCATCTCCGAGCACCACAGCGGAAGGTGCTTGCTCGCAGCCCATGCCGCAACCTGGGGGACGACGCTGATCCCGCCGTTCTTGACGTCATAGCAATGGAAGGCGATCGCCTGCGCACCGCGGGGCCGGTGGGCGCCGAAGCTCTGCTGAATGAACGGAAAGCCGAACGGAGAGGTCTCGCCGTAGACGCGGATCGCCCGTGGCGCCTTGTGGGCGAGCATCGGCTCGACCATGTTCCAGACCATTCTGTACTCCCCGGGCGATCCCTGGCCACCCTGGACGAGGTCCTGTTCGTTGCCGACCGAGATCGCCCACGCGTACGGCGCGTACAGAGGAAGCACGCGCCGGAAGTAGGCGACGATCCGCGCCGGGCGCCAGGCGTTGTCGTACTGCAGGGACACGTACACGCGGTAGCCGCGAGCGCTCGCCTCGCGCGCACAGGTGGGGGCCTGGTAATTCGCCCAGTACGGCACGATGATCCGCAGCACGGTGGCGTGATGCGCGCGCATGAACGCGCTCACGTCGTGGCCCTTCATGACGCAGGTGGACTGATCGTCGGCTTCGACGAGCCGGGCACGGGCGGGCGCGGCCCACAGGAGCAGGAACGCCAGAGCGGTCAGACAGAGGCCCGACCAGCAGACGGCACGGCGATACGCAAGGCGCAGACGCGACTCGGAGAGGGAACTCACTGCTGCGGTAATCGGCCGGGCTCGATCCCGGCTTTACCGCTGCACTAGTTGGCCCGGGAACCGTGGTCCGGCTGGGATCCCTAGTGACCGCCCGCCGAAAGCTTGGGTGCCGCGATCGCGACGAATCGACCACTCGACGCGCGCCGCGTAGCGAGTGGCCCGTCACTCGCGCTATGGCCGATCAGATCGCCACTCGCCGCCGGGCCCAGGCCGAGTGGCAGAAACTCACCCTGCGGACGTAAGTTGGGACGCTTGGCGCAAAGGACGACGAGTCCGCTGCTCAGGGTTCCTCGATGATGGTTCCCTGGTGGTAGAGAATCCTCCAACCATCAGGGTCGCGGCGCCAAAGCGTCAGGCGGCGCGTCAAGCGTCCCGCTTGGTCGAGTCGGTAGGTCAGGGCGTACGTGTCGGGCCCAAGCTCGCGACACCGCACGTCGCTGAGAACCCAGTGCTCGTCGCCAGGAACCTTCCCGCGGCGCACCAGTCCCTCGACCACACCATCGCGGTCGTAGATACGGCCTGACGCGCCCACCTCCCAGTAGTCCTCGGCGGTCTGGGCCAGATACGCCTCCCGCGTCGTCCCTAGTTCGGGCCTATGGAAGATAGGCTCGCGCGCGACAAGTTCGGCTTGCACGTCGTCGAGTGCCGAGCAGTCGGTCTTCTGAACGGACATCGCCTCAGCGTACGCGGGCACCCGCCAGTCGCGCTTGCCCTTCCGTCCAGGCTCCCAACTTAAGTCCGCTGGACCCAGGACGCCCGCGCATCCCATCCCAACTCAAGTCCGCAGGGCAAACCCGCGTCCGCGGTGGTAGGGACCTGAGCCCACGACCCCGCGGGCTGAGTCAACCGTTTAGTGACCGCCCGCCTTCTGGAACAGGTTCAGCACGATGTCGTACATCGCGGGCGAGGTGTCCTGGTAGCCGGGGCAGCAGGGCGGCCCGCCCACGTCGCTGATCCCGATCTCCAGGTGCGGCGCGTCGGAGATGCCGACATCGCCGCAGCCGACGTCGGCGATCGGCTCACCCGCGGTGACCACCGTGCCCACCGGGACGAGGGCCGGCTTGGCGTGCCCGTAGTAGATGTAGCGACCGGCGTACGGGCCGCTTGAGATCTTGATGATCGGGGCGGCGGGGCCGAAGCCGTCGATGCCCTCCTGGACGATCGTGCCCGCGGTCATCGCGACCTCGACCGCCTTGGCACCGCACATGTTGTTGTCCATCCCGATGTCGATCCCCTGGTCGAGTGTCCACGAGCTCGAGGGCAGCCACCTTGGCGATGTCCTGGATCGGGAACGCCCATCCGCTCGTGCCGGCGGTGGTCAGGCCGCCCGGTGTGTCCACCACGCCCGAGCCCTTGGCGGTCTGCTTGACCTGGTCCAGCAGGGTCGCGGCGGTATCGCGTCCCACCACGCCGGTGACCGGTGAGAGGTCTCATCGCGGTCTGGAACTTGATCACGGCCGCCTTGGTCATCGAGCCGAAGTAGCCCGTCTCGGGGACGGTGTCGCCGACGTCGGTCAACCACGTCTGGAGCGTCTTGACATCGGCTCCACGATCGCCTTTCCGCAGCGTCCGGGTGAACACCGCCGAGCTCGAGCCGCTGGCCGCGACGATGCCATGCACCGGCGGTGGGCTTGACCATCGTCGCACCACCCGATGCGGGCGCGCGTGCCCGCTGCTCCTGAAGCCGGAACGGCCAACGCCACCGCGAGCACTCCCGGCCAATATCCAAATACGACCCATCGCTGACCGACGGTCGGTCCGCAGCCCGGTCCAAGCGCGCCGCGCGCCGTCCTCGCGCTGTCTCCGTCTACCAAAGCTGCGGGAAGCGAACAGGGACGACTCTCCGTGGGCGGGGCCTTGCAAGTTGGCGCCTTTGGCCTGCGGAGTTAGCTGACGGGCTAGCGCTCACGGGGAGAGCGCTTCTCGCGGATCACCGCGAGACTCGCCCCAACGAAGTTGGGTCCTCCGCTCCCCGGTTTGGCCGCCCGGGAACTCGGCGCGCCGGAACCTATCACAAAGTACGGATAGGAACGATCGCCTAAGGCGGTGTTACGTAGCCCTGGGGAGGTTCAGTGCGCGGGGTCGGCGATCCCGTCGTCGCGGCGCTTCTCGACGATCTGCTTGATCCGCTCGAGCGTCTCATCTGACATCCGCCGGATCTCCCAGTGGGTGAGCTTCATCACCCGCATCGGAGAGGTGGCGATCACGTCGGCGTTGCGCGGCTCGCGCTCGAGCAGGCCCATCTCGCCGATCAGATCGCCCTCCCCCAGCGAGGCGATCTTCTCGCCGTCGCGGATCACGTCGGCCGTGCCCTCCTGAATCCCGATCAGCTCGGTGGAGTAATCGCCCTGCTTCATCAGGATCTGACCGTCGGCCACGCTGGTCTCGGTGGCGAACGCCGCCAGCCGCTTGGTCTCCTCGTCGGAAAGGTGCGAGAAGATCGGAATTGCCTTCAGGCGATTGGGGTCCATGGCTTGTTGTTTACCCGGAATTCGGTTAGAGGGAGTGGACCTCTGACGTGATGTCGCTCACAGACTGCTTTGCGTCGCCGAACAGCATCGCAGTCTTGGGGTCGTAGAAGAGCGGGTTGTCGATGCCGGCGAACCCACTCGCCATCGAGCGCTTGAGCACGATCACCGACCCCGACTGGTTGACCTCGAGTATCGGCATGCCGTAGATCGGTGAACCAGGCTCGTTCTTGGCCGCCGGGTTGGTCACGTCGTTGGCGCCGATGACCAGGGTCACGTCGGTGCGCGGGAACTCCGGATTGATCTCGTCCATCTCGCGCAGCAGGTCGTAGGGGACGTCGGCCTCGGCGAGCAGCACGTTCATGTGCCCCGGCATCCGACCGGCCACCGGATGGATGGCGAACTTCACGGTCACGCCCTTGGCCTCGAGCGCCTTCTCGAGCTCGCGCACGGCGTGCTGGGCCTGGGCCACCGCCATGCCGTATCCCGGCGCGATCACCACCTGGCGGGCGTAGGAGAGCTGAATCGCCACGTCCTGGGCCGAGGTCGAGCGGATCGTCCCGCCCGCTTCGGCGGCCGGCCCCGCCGGGGCGGCCACGGCCCCGCCGAAGCCGCCAGCGACGATCGCGGGGACCGAGCGGTTCATCGCCTTGGCCATCAGGTTGGTCAGGATGGTTCCCGACGCGCCCACGATCATGCCGGCCACGATCATCACCGGGTTCGACAGCGCGACGCCGGTGGCGGCCGCCGACAGACCCGTGAACGCGTTCAGCAGTGAGATCACCACCGGCATGTCGGCCCCGCCGATCGGCAACACGACCATGTTCCCGAGGATCGCGGAAGCGACCAGGATCCCGAGGATGAACAGCGCCTGCGAGTGGGTGCCCGACGCCAGCACAATCGCGCTGACCAGGCACACCATGAACAGCACCGCATTGATGATGACCTGGCCGGGGAGCTTGATCGGTCTCCCCGGCAGGATCTCCTGGAGCTTGCCGAACGCGATGTTCGAGCCCCAGAACGAGATCGAGCCGACGATCGCCCCGAACAGCTCGAAGATCTCCGAACGCAACGGCCAGGCGCCACCGAAGTGATGGCGGTATTCGACCCAGGCGATCAGCGCCACGGCACCGCCGCCCACGCCGTTGAACAGCGCCACCATCTGCGGCATTGCGGTCATGCGCACGTTGAGTGCGGCGGGAACTCCGATCGCCGTGCCGATGACGATCCCGAGGAGGATCAGCCACCAGGTGCTCGAGCCGTGGAACTCGCCCTGGCGCAGCAGCGTGGCGACCACCGCGATGGCCATGCCGACGGCCGCGATCTTGTTGCCGCGGACCGCCGTGCGCGGCCCGGTGAGCCCGGTCATGCCGTAGATCAGCAGCGCGAACGCGACGATGTACGCCGCGTCGATGAAATTCGTGCTCTGGTAGAAGATCGCCGCGAGCACGGGTCAGCCGGCCTTGCCTTCGGAATCCGTGTCGGCTTCATCGGTCTTCGGGCGGGTCCTTGGCCTTGAACATCCCGAGCATCCGGTCGGTGACCAGAAACCCGCCGACGACGTTGATCGTGCCGAAGGCCACCGCGATGACGAGCAGGATCTTCTCGAGGACTCCGCTCGACTCGGACATGAGCAACAGCCCGCCGAGCACGACGATGCCGTGGATGGCGTTCGTACCCGACATCAGCGGCGTGTGCAGGGTGTTGGGCACCTTCGAGATCACCGTGTAGCCGACGAATCCGGCGAGCACCAGCACGGCGAGGTCGATTACGAGTCTGTCCATGGTCCTCCGGAGGTCTAAGAGCTGGCGGCAGGCGTGGCCCCGGCGGCCTTCTTGGCCGCCTCGTGGACGATCTCCCCATCGCGCGTGATGCACGCGCCGGCGATCACCTCGTCGTCGAAGTCGAGCGAGAGCTCGCCCTCCTCGGAGATCATCAGGCCGAGCAGCGACTCGATGTTGCGCGAGTACAGCTGGGAGGCGTGCTCGGCCATCGTGCTCGGGACGTTGAGCGGCCCGAGGATCTTCACGTCGTGGCGGACCACCGTCTTGCCCCGCTTCGGTCAGCTCGCAGTTCCCGCCTGTCTCGGCCGCCAGGTCGACGATCACCGATCCCGGCTTCATCAGCTCCACCGCCTTCTCGGTGACCAGCACCGGCGCGCGTCGTCCCGGCACGGCGGCCGTGGTGATCACCACGTCGACCTTGCCGATCGCCTCGGCCATCAGCTCCTGCTGGCGGGCCTGCTGCTCGGGGGTGAGCTCCTTGGCGTATCCGCCGGCTCCCTCGAGGTCGCCACCCAGGTCGAACTCCAGGAAGTGCGCGCCCAGCGACTCGACCTGCTCCTTGACCGCCGCCCGCACGTCGAAGCCCTGCACGACCGCGCCGAGGCGCCGCGCGGTGGCGATCGCCTGCAGCCCGGCCACCCCGGCCCCCAGGACCAGGACGGTGGCGGGACGGATCGTGCCCGCGGCGGTCATCAGCATCGGGAAGAAGCGCCCGATCTCGGTCGCGGCGATCAGCACCGCCTTGTAGCCGCCGATGTTGGCCTGCGAGCTGAGCGCATCCATCGACTGCGCGCGGCTGATCCGCGGAATCGCCTCCATCGCAAAGCTCGTCGCGCCGGTCTGGGCGATGGCCCGGATCGACTCCCCGGCGGTCAGCGGCTGCAGAAACCCGATCACCACGCTGTCTGAGCGCAGCCGCCCGATCTCCTCGGTCCTCGGCGCGGCCACCTTGACCACGATCTCCGCGTCGTACACGGCGCCGGCGTCGTCCACCATCTTCGCGCCCGCCTCCTCGTAGAGGGCGTCGGGCAGCAGCGCCCCGGCTCCGGCGCCCCGCTCGACGAGCACCTCGATTCCGCGCTCGCCGTCGCCGAGCTTGCGCACGACCTCCGGGACGAGCGCGACCCGCCGCTCGCCCTCCGCTATCTCCTTGGGGACTCCGATGCGCATGCCGAGCGCCCGGAGGCTACCGAGTTTGCTGCGCGGTGCAGTCAGCTGACCCCGACTGGGGCCAGCACGACGGCCGTCAGGATGCCCGCCTCGCGCACCAAGCGGTCCAGCGACGAGGCCGCCGCCGGTTGCCCGACGGGGCGTCGCGCGACGCCTGGCCGGGCCGGGCGCGGGTGATGGCCGGCCGGCTTGACGCGAGAAGCCGCGCGCTGCGATGGCGTGGGCGGCGACGATGGCCGCGCGCTGGTCGTGGCCGACGCGCGAGCCGCGCGCGCCACGGGAGCCAGCGGCAACGCCTTGCCGTCGAGCGCCATCAGTGCCTCAGAGGTCACCCAGACCGGCGTCTGATCGGTCCCTCGCGAATAGAGCACGTGGCCGTCGGCAGCGATCAGGGAGCGCAGGTAATCGAGCGGGGAGGCCCCGCGGCGGCGGATCGTGCTCGGATCCACGCCGGCCGCGAGCAGGCCCTGCACCGCGAACGCGGTGGATTGCGCATTGGACCCCGCCCCGGGCAAGCTGGCAAAGCCGCCGTCGGCGTCCTGCGGAGTCGCGCAGGAAGCGGATGCCCCGCGCCCGTGCCCGCGACGCCGCCGACCCGCCGGCTCCGGCCAGCGCCTCGAGCGCCGCGCCCGTGTCGTCGGGGTCGCTCATGCCCCCGCGGGTCGCGAAGTTGAAGCCCCCGTCCGAGTCCTGCTGGCGCACCAGCCAGCCGATCGAGGCGGCTGGCGGCGCCGCGCCGGCCGCCCGCAGCGCGAGCACGGCGAACGCGGTCCAGTTGACCTGGTTCGCCACCGAGCCGTTCGGGCGGATGTCGTGCTCGAGCGTGCTGAGAAGGTTGCGGCCGCCGAAGTCGTACGGTGAGATGCCCGCGGCGCGGAGGACCAGAACCGTCCGCTCGATCGAACCGGGGTCGGTGTCCGAACTCAGCCCGCTCTGGATGTAGTCGATCAGGCTTTGGCCGCCGTGCGTGACGTCCTGGGGATTGTGGCCGGCGGCGGCCAGGCCGAGCGCAGCCCAGCCGGCGTACAGCTGCGAGGAGCCGGCCCCCGGGGATGTCCCGAAGCCGCCGTCGGAGTTCTGGGCGCCCAGCAGGTAGCCGGCCGGTGTGCCGGCGGCGCGCGCCTCTCGCACCGTCGAGCCCGGCAGGCCGGTCAGCAAGCCCGAGGCCCCGACGGCACCGAGACTGAGAATGAGAATTGGAATCATTCGCGTGGTGGCGGCCGGGACCCAGGTCACCTGGAGCCGCGTGGCGAAGCGCTCCAGCGAGTGGATCATCGCCGGCCCGAGCGCTAGCGCGAACACCAGGCAGCCTGCCGCGTGCACCGCATCGAACCCGATCCCCTTGCCCACGTACACCCCGAGCTGGGTCAGGCTGTGATCGCTGTAGGTCACCCAGTCCCCCACGTCCTGAAGCGCGGTGTAGGCAAACCCCACCACCGTGCAGACGATGGCCAGCGACCAGCGAGAGATCCGCCGCCCGGTGGCGAGCGCCAGCCCGGCGCCGATCACGCCGGTCAGGCCCCACCCGGCCATCTGCCACGGCGTCCACGGCCCCTGGCCGAAGAAGAAGTTCGAGGTCAGCCCGGCCAGCGCGCCGACCGCGAAGCCCGGCCCGCCCCCGAGCGCGTAGCCCGAGACCAGGACGATGTCGGTGGTCGGCTTGACGTTGGGCAGCGCGACGAAGGCGATCCGGCCGAGCGCCGCGAACGCGGCCAGCGTGCCGACGAGGGCCACGATCCGGGCATCCGGGCGGGTTCGCTCATACCAGGCGAAGCCGCCGGCCAGCGCCAGGGCGAGGATCGCGAACGCCCCCAGCTGCCAGCTCATGCCCCCACCTCCGTGCGCGCTCCGGACACCAGCGCGACCCCCTCCTCCGGGCGCAGCGCGCCGCCGGCACCGCCCATGATCCGCGCGACCTCGGTGGCGAAGTAGGTTCCGCCGGCCAGCACCTCGCTCGGCGATCCGTCGGCGATCGGAGCGCCGTCGGCGAGGAGGATCATCCGCTGCGCGAACGCCGCCGCGAACTCGGGGTCGTGGGTGGCCACGATCACGGCGGCGTCGAGCTCGCAGAGCAGCGCGGCCAGCTCGTCCTTGCGCCGGCGGTCCATGCCGCGGGTGGGCTCGTCGAGGCACACCACAGCCGCCTCGCGATCGGGATCGTCGAGCACGATGGCCAGCGCCAGCCGCTGCTTCTCGCCACCCGACAGATCGCGCGGATGGCGCCGCTGCAGGGCGGGGTCGCCCAGACCGACGGTGGCCAGCGCGCCGGCCGACGCCTCCTGCTCGACCCGCTCGTGCACCAGGTAGTCGGTCGGGTTCTGTAGCAGGAGCGCCACGCTTCCGGCCGCTCTGACCTTCCCCGCGTGGGTCGCATCAGACCGGCCGCGTGTCGCAGCAGCGTCGACTTGCCGGCGCCGTTTCGCCCCATCAGCGCGACCCGCTCGCCGGCGGCCACCGACAGACTGACCGCCGCGCAGGATGGTCGGCCCGCGATCGAGCTCGTGCCACACCCGATCGAACTTGAGCGCCGCGCCGCTCGAGCGCCGGGCAGACCGGCGCTCACGACGCCGCCGGCCGGACGCGCCGCCGGCCCCGTCTACCGCCGGAAGCAGCCCGCGGGCTCCGCAGGGCCGACCGCGCGGCCTTGACCCCGGCCGCCGGTGCGAGGCCGAGCACCGAACAGCAGCGGGCGCCGGGCGTGGCGAGCTCGGGCGCCTCGGCGCACGCCCAGGCGAGGAACTCCGCCGGCGGTGGCGTCGCAGGCGATGCCGCCCCGAGCGCATCGCGATCACCCGGTCGGCCAGCGGCGAGGCAGCGCTCGAGGCGGTGCTCGGCCAGCACGATCGCGGTGTCGAAGTCCTCGCCCAGGCGCCTGAGCAGCGCGATCAGCTCATCGCCGGCCACCGGGTCGAGCTGCGAGGTCGGCTCGTCGAGCAGGATCAGCTGCGGCCGTCCCACCAGCGCGGCGCCGAGCGCGACCCGCTGGAGCTCACCGCCCGACAGCTCGTCGGTCGGGCGGTCGAGCAGGTGCGCGATCCCGAGCGCCAGCGCCACCTCCTCGACCCCGCGCGCCACCGCCGGCGCGGCCTCCCCCCGGTTCTCGAGCGGGAGCGCGAGCTCGGCCCGGACCGTTCCCATCACGACCTGCGTCTCGGGGTCCTGGAACAGCGTCCCGACCGCCGCGGCGAGCTGGCCCGGGCCGTGCTCGCGGGTGTCCATGCCGGCGACGATGGCCCGGCCGGCGAACACCCCGCCATGGAAGTGGGGCACGAGGCCGTTGGCGGCGCGCAGGAGCGTGGACTTGCCCGGAGCCGGACCCCCCGGCCAGCACGACCAGCTCGCCCGGGGCGAGCTCGAGGCTCACGTCCGGCCAGCGCCGGGGCCGCCGGCGCCCGGGTAGGTGTAGGTCACGCGATCCAGAGCCAGGACGCTCATCGCTCGATCCCCCGGCGATCGGCGAACGGCGCCAGCGCGCAGACCAGCAGGCCGACCGCCAGCGCCAGGCCGCCGGCGCTGATCGGCGCGTGCAGCGCCGGGTCCGAGCTGAACGGCTCGAGGCCGGCGACCCGCCCGGCGACGGCCAGCACCGCGATCGCCAGCCGCGGAGGCTGTGAAGGCCAGGTCATGCCGCGACCAGGGCCGGCAGCGACGCGCCCCGACCAGGCGCTCGCCGAGCCGCCCCGTAGCCACGCACCTCGAGGGCCGCGGCCACGTCGAGCGCGCGGTCGAGCACGCCCGTACGTGGCGGCCCGCACCAGGCGCGCCCGCGACGGGGGCGGGCCGGGGCGGCAGCGCTGGGCCTCGGCCAGCCGGCGGGCGTCGCGCGTCAGCACCGGCACCATCCGGGTGGCCAGCGTGGCGGTGAGCGCCGAGTGAAACGAGAAGCGCCGGAACAGCGCGAGCACCTGGTCGGGGTCGACCGCGGCGGTGTAGAGCGCGCCGCACAGGACCAGCGCCACCGCCCGCATCCCGAGCACGGCACCCGCCACGGTCGCCTCCAGCGTGACGTCGGTCTGCCCGAACACCGGCAGGTCGCCGAGCCGGGCGATCACGGTCAGGCCGTCGCGCACGACCAGCGCGTTGATGAGCATCACGGCCAGGCCGAGCAGCGATCGCGAACCGCGCGGCCCGGCGTAGCTCGCGACCCACGCCGGCGCCCACCCCGGCGCCGAGCACGGCGAGCAGGACCGCGCCGAGCGCCACCGGCGCGGAGAGCACGAGCGCGGCCACCAGCAGCGAGAGGCAGTAGGCGCAGCCCACCGCGGCGCGCGCGGCGTGCAGCGGGCTGGCTCGCCGGCGATAGCTCATGTCCCCGGCTCCAGCGGCACTGGCAGGTACTGGTTGCCGGTCACGGCCAGCGCGAAGTGGTCATCCAGCCGCGCCGGGGTGAGGGCGGCCGCCGCGGCCGACACGCCGGCCGCGTCGGTGCCGGTGATCAGCCAGACCGTGCCGGTCGCGCTCCCGCCGGTGGCCGCGATCAGCCCCGCGCCGGCGCCCAGGGTCCGGACCACGTGCCCGGCCGGGTTCAGCAGCTCGAAGCGCGGAGCCCGCCGCCGGAGAATCGGGCGTACACGCCGCTCGATCCCGGACCGTGGTCGATCAGCGTCGCGGCCAGCTCGCCCTGCAGCGTCGTGCCAGGTGCCCACCTCGACCGCCACCGAGTCAGAGCCCGAGCCCGTCCCGAGCTGCGCCGTCGGGGCAGCGACTCCCGAGGTGCTGAAACTCGGCCGCCACGCGCTGGCAAGCCTTGGTGGCGTCCGAGGCGCAGGCGAGCGTGGTCGGCAGTCGCCTGCCTGCCGTCCCGTGCAGGAACGGCTCGGGGAACGAGCCCACCACGGCCGGCACCGAGTCGGTGGCGCTCCAGTCGTGCAGGTCCCACCAGATCCGGTCGCCGCGGTGGACCCCGGTGCCGCTCGCGCCGAGGGAGGCCTCGATGCCGTTCACGTAGTAGAACCAGTCGCGCCGCGCCGAAGAGCCGGACTGGCCGTTGATCGACTCGACGAACCCGCCGCCGTAGCGGGTGGTGATCGTGGAAGTTCCGTTCGAGCAGCCGCAGCACGGTTTGGGACCCCGGGACCTGTTTCTCGACCTTGGTCGCCGATCGGAACCGTCCCGAAGTCACGGCTCACCGTGACGCGCCACGTCCGAGGTGCCCTTGCCGGCCCCGAGGCCACAGCCGGCGAGCGCGACCGCGGTAGCGATCGCGCTCGCCGTGGCTGCCAGGCGAAGCGTCATCTACCTCACTTGGCGATCTTGAACAGCAGCCGCTCTCCCGAGTGGAGCTTGATCGCGCAGATCCCCTGGCTCGACGGCTTGCCGTTGACGACCAGCTCCCAGAAGCTCGATCCGGACGGCTTGACCCCGTCGATCGAGGTGACGAAGATGCCGGACAGGCTGGCGTAGTACTTGCCGGTCCACCGGCCGTGGGTCGCGGCATCCAGTGCGCCGGCGGCGCTGGCACCCGGGCACTTGCCGCGCGGCGTGCCGCCCTTGGTGATCCAGCCCTTCTCGCCGTGTACGGCAGTCGACTCCAGCAGGGTCTTGGTCGAGGACTTGATCTGAACGGTGACCGCCGGGCCGCTGGCGGCGGCCAGCGCGGCGCTCGAGGCGCCGACGGCCACGACGAGCGCTCCCACGAGAGCGAACAGGGTCTTACGGGTCATGAGGGCCACCCCTTTCCACGAGGGCTGTTGGCTTTGTGGTCGGAGGCTGGTCTCCTGGCTTTCGGGCCTACCGGCCGCGCCTTCCCGGCGACTCGACGTCCCCAGTGGCTTCGATGCGACCGACATCCCCGATCACAGTGGCGGGTCCGCGCCGGACTTCCACCGGCTTCCCATCGCCACCGACCTTGAACGAGTGGATGGTACCGCCGCCGGCCGCGCCGATGCTGTCGGCCTCGCTCGCTAGCTTGGCGGTGTGACCAACAGCGGACTCACAAATGACTCTGCGGCCGTGTTCGACACGATCGCGGAGGAGTACGACCACCACCGCCCGCGGTATCCGGACGAGCTGATCGACCGTGCGTGCGAGGCCGGGCAACTGAATGCCGGCGATCTGGTGCTCGAGATCGGATGCGGCACCGGCCAGCTGACGCGCGGTCTCGTCGCCCGCGGCCTGGACGTGACCGCGGTCGAGCCCGGCCGGAATCTGATCTCGCTCGCCGAGCGGATCGGGCCTGGGGTGGGGTTCGTCAATCGCCGCTTCGAGGACGCCGAGCTCGACCGGTGGCTTCCGGGGCGCCGTTCTCGGCCTCGGCCTTTCACTGGCTCGATCCCGACGTGAGCTGGCGGAAGGTCGCCAGGTCCCTGGCCCCGGGCGGCCTGCTGGCGCTGATCCAGTACTTCGGGGTGCGGGAGGAGCGGACCGCCGTCGACGCCGACGCGTTCATATCCGCGCTGGCCACCGCCGCGCCCGCGGTCGCCGCCGACTGGCCGGTGCTCCGGGATCTGGACGCGATCCTCGCCGGCGTGGAGGAGCGTCGCGGGAACGTTTCGGAGGTGTGGGCCTGGGTGACCGGCGATGCGCTGGCACGCGACCACGCCGCGCCGTTGTTCGAGGACGCGGAGATCGACGTGGTGCCGACGGTCATCGAGCACACCGCGGAGCAACTGACCGCGCTGTTCCGCACCACCGCGGCCTACCACCGTCGCTCGCCCGCCCAGCGAGAGGCAGTCGAGCGCGCGATCGTCGAGCTTCAGGAACGGCTCGGGCGGTCGCTTCGCTCGAGCATGCTCATGGTCCTCGTCACCGCCCGGCGCGTTCACCAGCCGGTTTAGACTCGGAGACGGCCCATGACAGTGAACCTGACCCGCATCTACACCCGGCTGGGCGACTCCGGCGAGACGCATCTCGGCGACATGAGCCGCGTGCCGAAGACCCACCCGCGGATCGAGGCGTACGGGACGGTCGACGAGCTGAACGCCCACGTCGGCGTGGCCCTCACGCTCGAGGACCTTCCGGGTGACTACGCCGACTGGCTGCGGCGGATCCAGAACGATCTGTTCGACGTGGGCGCGGACATCTCGGCGCCCGGAAGACACCAACCGAGAGCGGCTGCGGGTGATCCCGGAGCAGACGGCGTGGCTCGAGGAGCGCTGCGACGAGGTGAACGCCACGCTGAAGCCGCTCAAGTCGTTCGTGCTGCCCGGCGGCACCCGCGCGGCCGCCCAGCTCCATGTCTGCCGCACGGTATGCCGGCGAGCCGAACGCCTGGCCATCGCCTGCGGCGATCAGTGCAGCGCCGAGGTCCTGCGCTACCTGAACCGTCTCTCGGACCTGCTGTTCATCCTCAGCCGCGGCGCCAACGGCGGCGAGGAGCCGCTGTGGGAGCCGGGCCGCTACCGCGAGTAGCCGCCCCTAGCGCCGCACGCTCAGCAGGACGGCGGTTGACACGGCCAGGCTGAGCGCGGCGATCGCCACCGCCTCGACCACGAACACCCGATGCGCGCTCGCGTAGGCGACCACGTCATGCGGACGGCTGACGGCCAGGATCAGGCCGATCGTGCCGGCGGCGGCGAGCACCGCGCCTGGCGCGCCGAGCGCCGCGCGAGTCGACACCGGGACCGCTCTTGGTGCGCCTCGACGGCCACCGGCGCTCGGCGGCCATCAGCGCGGCCACCGTGACCAGCGTCCAGGTCGCGGCCATCAGGAAGCCGCCCAGCACATCGCTCGGGTAGTGGATGCCGGCGCCAATACCGAGTAGCCGACCGCGATGGCGAGCGACGCGCCGAGCGACGCGGCGAGCGGCCGCAGTCGGGCCGGCACCGCCAGCACCGAGGCCAGCACGAGCGACATGACCGCCGTGGAGTGCCCGCTCGGCCACGACGCCGGCGACAGGGGCGAGACCCCGCCGAAGAACAGCGAGCCCGCCCGAGGCGCCGCCAGCACGTGCTTGAGCACCTCGGTGCTCGCGTTCGCGCCCAGGACGATCGCCGCGACCGCCAGCACGACCCGCGGGCGCCCGCGGATCAGCGCGAGCACCAGCGGCACGAGGGCCAGATAGACGTACGGGTCGGGCTCGAACAGCGATACCAGGTGCCAGGCGATCCAGGCGATGCTGCCGTGGCCCTGCAGGTCGCCGAACTGGATGTAGCCCGATTGGTCGGCGTTCTGCGCGAACCCGACGTGGAACGCGGCGAACCAGACCAGCGCCATCAGCGCCACGCAACCTGCGGCGGCGAGCAGGGCGGTCCGGGCGCGAATCGGCATGCGCCCACACCTTAGTGGCCCCAAGCCGCCGTTACGGCGCGGCCCAGGACTTAGGTTGAGCGCGTCGGGGCCTCGTGCGGCGTGGCGCGGGTGATGCGCATCTCGGGTGAGACTCCCATGCGCCGCACGTGCGCGTAGTGCTCGATGTCCTCGGGCGAGGCGACGTCGACGCTCAGGCCGGCGGCCACCTCATAGCGGCCGGCCTCGTAGAGCAGTTCCTGGTAGCCGGGCCCCCCGCTCGGCTGGCCCTCCACGTCCAGGTAGTGCGGGCCGTCGCCGAGCACCCAGCGCTGGCCGCCCGGACACGCGTCCGGACGCATCTTCCCGGGCCGGATCTCGCGTGCCTCCTTGGCGCCGCCGTCGGGACGGGGCCGGGCGTTCGCGGTGTCCAGGGCACGCCACAGGCGCTCGAAGTTGCGGCGGTAGGGCGCCGGCACGATCGCAACCGGACCGGGCGAGCCGGCACCTCCGCGAATCGACTCGGCCACCGGGCCGACGAGGACGAAGTCGATCTGGTTGGCCGAGAGCCATTTGAGGACAGCCATCGATTCAGGCGAGAGGTCCTCGAACCCCTGGGCCGGTGTGACTGGGCGACTGTCGATCTGCGGGGGACGGCGTCTGAGCAGCATGGTCTGCGTTTCGCCGCACGGGCGCCGAGTCCTTCCGCTAACTTGACCTGTGGGTGAGCCGGGAAGTCTGGTCGGCGCCTCGCTCGCCGACCCCTGGAGCCCGATGCCTCCCGTCCTCGCCGTCTGCGCTGTTTCTCGTCTCGCTGGTCGCTCACACTGGCCGCGGCGCAGCTGTTCGCCCGCCGGCTCGACCGGCTCGGGAGTGCGCTTTCGGCTTTCCGGAGGCGCTGATCGGGCTGCTCACCGCGCTGGCCGCCGACGGGCCCGAGATCTCCTCGGCGCTGTTCGCGCTGATCAAGGGGGCGCACGACGTGGGCGTGGGCGTGCTGGTCGGCTCCAACGGCTTCAACCTGGCCGCGATGATCGGCCTCAGTGGGCTGCTCGCCGGGCGGGTTCGACTGGCGCGCGAAGTGCTCCTGCTCGAGGGGATGGTCGGGCTGCTGATCACCTTGCTGGCCGGTGGGATGCTCGTCGGCGGCCTCTCGCCGGCGGTGACGGCGGCCGTGTCGGCGCTGGTCCTGATCCCCTACCTGGTGCTGGTGATCGCCGGCGGCAGCCTGCTCGAGCGGCGTCGGAGCCGAGCCCGGCCGGTCGCCGGTCGCCGGCCGTGCGCCTGGCCCGCGCCCTGCACGAGCATCCCGGGACCCGAGCGCCCGCCCGACCACACAGGCCAGCCCCACGCACCACCTGCTGGCGCTGATCGTGTTCGACCTCGTGCTGATCGTGGCCGGAAGCGCCGGCATGGTGCAGACCGCGCTCACCCTGGCCGGGGACTGGCATGTCTCCGAACGCGCTGCTCGGTGTCGCTGATCCTCGGCCCGCTCACCAGCCTCCCGAACGCGGCCACCGCGGTCCGCCTCGGACGGGCAGGACGCGGCGCCGCGCTGGTCGGCGAGACGTTCAACAGCAACACGATCAACCTGACAGCGGGCGTGATCGTGCCCGCGCTGCTGGTCACGCTGTCCGCGGTCTCCACGCTGGCCAAGCTCCAGCTCGCGTGGCTCGTGGCCGCCACGCTGCTGACGCTGGGACTGCTCGCTCGCCCCGGGGGCATGCGGCGCGCGGGCGCGCTCGCACTGATCGTCCTGTATTTCGCCTTCGTGGTGGGTACGCTCGTGGGCGCATGAACGAGCAGCAGATCCGCGCACGGCGACTCGCCCGTGAGCGCGAGCGGCGAGCCCGCATCCGTCGGCAGCGCCGCGCTCGCCTGGCGGTTCTCGGCGCCGTGCTCCTGATCGTGGCGTGGGCGCCGCGATCGCGCTCGCTGCCGGCGGCGGCGGCTCCTCGCACTCCTCGCCGCCCGCCTCGGCTGCGGCGTCCGCCGGGCACGCCGTCCCGGGCAAGGCGGTGAGGGCGGCGCTCAGGCACGTCCGCAGCGCCCGCGGTAGCCACGGGATCCCTCGCTCCACGGTGCATGGCGTCGCCACCGGCAAGCCGGGGACGCTGAGCGTGCCGGTGCTGATGTACCACGTGATCAACCCGCCGCCGCCCGGCGCGCCCTATCCCCGTGCTGTACGTCCCGAGCAGCGAGTTCGCCGCCCAGATGCAGGCGCTCAAGTCCGCCGGCTGGCATGCCGTGACAATGGATCAGCTCGAGGCCTACTGGACGCGCGGCGTCCCGCTCGGGCCGGGGAAGCCGATCGTGCTGAGCTTCGACAACGGCTACACCTCGCAATACACGAACGCGATGCCGATCCTCAAGCGGCTGGGCTGGGTCGGCGACGAGAACATCCAGCTGACCGGGCTTCCGCCCTCGCAGGGCGGCCTGACCGAAGGCCAGGTGCGTGCCCTGCTGGCCGCGGGATGGGAGCTCGACACCCAGGGCATCAGCCACGCCGACCTGATCACGCTTGACGCGACCCAGCTCCAGTACCAGGTGGCCACCGCCCGCCACATCCTCCAGAAGCGCTACGGGGTACCGATCAACTGGTTCTGCTACCCGTCCGGCCACTACGACGCGACGGTCGTCGCGGCCGTCAAGGCGGCCGGCTTCGTCGGCTCCACCACCGTGATTCCCGGACTGGGCCGGTCCCAGCCAGGACCGCTACCGGCTCCCCCGCCTGCGCGTGCTGAACGGCACCAGCCCTTCCGCGCTGCTGGCAGCAGATCGCCACCGCGCAGGGCGACGGCAGCCCGCCCGAGTCCTACGGGTAGCCCGGCCCGGCGGTGAGCCCAGCCCAGCGCATGCGTCCCGTCGAGCGGCCAGGGACATTGCGCGCCGTCCGACCCGACCCGCGGCTCGGGATCGCGGTCTCCGCCGGATCGGTCGCCGGCGCCACGGCGGCCATCTACGCCCTCAAGGGCGTGGCCCCGGTGGTCTCGCTGAGCGTCGTGTACCTGCCCGCCGTGCTGCTCGTGTCCGCCGTGTGGGGTCTGTGGCTCGGGCTCGGGACCTCGCTGCTGAGCGCGGCCGCGTTCAACTTCTTCCATCTCCCCCCGGTCGGGCGGTTCACGATCGCCGACAGCCGCAATTGGGTGGCGTTGGCGCCTTCACGCTGGTCGCGGTGGCGGTGGGGGCGATCGCCGAGGTGGCCCGCAGCCGCGCGCTGGAGGCCGACCGGCGCCGGGCGGAGGCCGATCTGGCCGCCGCCCTGGCCCGGGAGCTGCTGGGCGGCTCGGAGACCACCGGGGCGCTGGTGGCTGCCGCCCGGCGGGTGGCGGCGGCGCTCGGGCTGAGCTCGGCCTCGATCGAGCTGCGGGGCCAGGCGAGGGCGATGCCCGCCGGCGCGCCTTCGCCCTGTCCGGCGCCGATGGCGCGCAGATCGCCACGCTGCTGGTGCCGGGCGAGCTGACCGGCGAGGCCGAGGAGCGACTGCGGAGCTACGTGGTGCCCGCACTCGGAGCGCTGGTGGCCATCGCGCTGCGCCGCGACGCGCTTCAGGCCGAGGCCGTCGAGACGGCCGCGCTGCGGCGCTCGGACGATGTGAAGACCGCGGTCCTGCGCGCGGTCTCGCACGACCTGCGCACTCCGGTCACCGCGATCGTGGCCGCCGGACACGCCCTGGGGAGCGACTCGCTGAGTGCCGAGGAGCGCTCGGAGCTGAGCGCGGCCGTGGTCCAGGAGGGCGAGCAGCTGGCCGCGCTGGTCGACAAGCTGCTCGACCTCTCACGCCTCCAGGCGGGCCGGGCCGAGCCGCGCCGCGACTGGGTCTCGCTCGAGGACGTGGTGCTCGCGGCCCGGGACGGCCTGCCGGAGGCCGGGCGCCAGGTGCGGGTGGCGATCGATCCGGACGTGCCGCGCGGTCAGGGCGGACGCCGCCCACCTCGAACGTGCGCTGGCCAACCTGCTCGAGAACGCGCTGCGCTACTCGGACTGGGCTGCCCGTGTCGGTGCAGGTGCGCCGCAGCGGATCGCGGGTGATCCTACGAGTCGTCGACCAGGGCCCGGGCATCGGGGCGGCCGAGCGTTCCCGGATCTTCGAGCCCTTCTACAGGATCCCCACCCAACCGGCCGCGAGCGGGAGGCATGGGCCGGGCTCGGGCCTGGGACTGGCCATCGCCAAGGGGTTCGTCGAGGCCAACGGCGGCACGATCTCGGTCGACTCGCTGCCGGGTCAGGGGTCGACCTTCGTGGTCTCGCTGCCGATCGAGGCGTCCACGGTGTCCGGCCCCGACCCGGAGCCGGCGACCCCCCTGGCCACATGAGCGGCCCGGCCCGGCCGCGCGTGCTCGTCGTCGACGATGAGCAGCAGATCCTGCGGGCGCTGCGCGTGATCCTGCGCGAGGCCGGGTTCGAGGCGCTTCCGAGCAGCGACGGCGAGGAGGCGCTCGACGTGGCCGCCGTCCAGCATCCCGATGCGGCCATCGTCGACCTCCTGCTCCCCGACATGGACGGGGTCGAGCTCTGCCGGCGACTGCGCGAGTGGAGCCAGATGCCGTTGATCGTGCTCTCCGCGGTGGGCGACGAGGACGCCAAGGTGCGGGCGCTGGCCGCCGGCGCCGATGACTACGTCACCAAGCCGTTCGGCCCGCGCGAGCTGGTGGCGCGCCTGCAGGCGAATCTGCGGCGGATCGCGCCCGGCCCCGAGGAGGCCCAGGTGCGGGTGGACGGGCTCGAGGTCGATCTGGCTCGGCGGACGGTGCAGGTGGAGGGCCAGGAGGTACACCTCACGCCCACCGAGTTCGACCTCCTGCGCCAGCTGGTGCGCAATCGTGGACGGCTGATGACCCACCGCGAGCTGCTCATCGCCGTCTGGGGGCACGGCTACGCCGAGGATACCCAGGTGCTGCGCGCACATATCGCCAACCTGCGTCGCAAGATCGAGCCGCCGGAGGGTCGCCGCTACATCCGGACCGATCCGGGCGTCGGCTACCGCTTCGCCGGCTGACCGATACGGCCGGCACCGTCGCCCACCGCCGGCCTGACCTGCGCGGCGCCCCGGCCACTCCGGGCCAGGTCGCGCCCGTTGGCCGGCGGGGTCTCGATCACCACCCGGCAGGGCCGGTGGGCGAGCAGGTAGGCAGCGGTGGGGCCGAGCGCTCGCTCGGACGGCGGCGCGTGGGCGGTGCCCAGGTAGATGATCTCGGCACCCTGCCGCTCGGCCGCCTCGACGATCGTCGCGCCCGGACTGCGGGTGCGGATCATGCGCGTCTGCACCTTCAGCCCCGACTTGCGGCCGGCCACCCTGGCCGCCTCGAGCACGCTCAGCCCGAGTTGCTCCTCCTCCTCGAGGCCGGCGTCGAGCGAGAGCTGCTTGGGCACCCGCAGGACGTAGATGGCGTCGACCGTGGCCCCTCGCCGACCAGCTTGGCCGCCGCGCGCAGGGCCGAGGCATCGACGTCGGTACCGAAGATCGGCACGATCGCCGAGCGGTACTCGAGCTCGACGAAGAACGCGGGGCGCTCGTGACGGGCGACGCGATGGATCTCACGCGGGTCGAGCCCGAGCCGCCTGCGGTAGTAGAGCTATCCCCCGACGCCGAGCACCATCCACGGAAGGCCGACGAGCCGCGCCTCGGAGTGCAGGGCCACCACCGCGCACCAGGCCGCGAACGTCCCCATCCCGCCGATCACCGCCATCACGGGGATCTCGGCGCCGCGGATCCTGATGTTGCCGGGGATCTTGTATGGCCGCTCCCGGTCCGGCTCCTTGATCCGCGGTGCGATCACCGCCACGTGCGCGGTGGTGAACGACATCATCGCCCCGAACGAGTAGAGGTTGCCGAGCACGGAGGTCTGTCCGGGGAGCAGCAGGAGCACGGCCAGGATCGAGAAGAACACCAGCGTGAACCACGGGGTGCGGTAGCGGGAGTGCAGCCGGGCGAAGATGCCGGGCAGCTGGCGATGCTCGGACAGCGACCAGGAGAGCCGGGAGATCCCAATCAGCCCGGCGTTGGTCGCCACGACGAGGATGGTCGAGGCCAGCACGCCGACGTAGTCGTGCAGCCCGGTCTGTAACCAACCGTGCAGATGGAAGCTGGTGACGATCCCCAGCACCGGATCGTTCTGGTAGGTGGTGCCAAGTTGGGTGGCGAACACCCCGTGGTGCTCGACCACCGGCAGGGCCGACAATGCGACCACCGACATCCCGGCGTACACGGTGAGGACGGCGACCACGACCAGGTTCACCGCGCGCGGCACCTGCTGGTCGGGATGCGTGGCCTCCTCGGCCATGTTCGAGATCGTCTCGATGCCGGTGTAGGCCAGCATCGCCACCGACAGCGCGAAGATCAGCTGCGAGACCGTGGGTGCCTTGCCGAGATGGATCTGGTGCACGAGCCCGGAGGGGGTTGAGCACGAGGAAGATCCCGACGATGACAAGGATCACCTGCGTCGAGAGGTCGACCACGGCCAGGGTGACGTTGACCTTCGAGGACTCGCCCAGGCCGCGGATGTTCAGCCCGGCGAGCAGCGCGATCACCAGTGCGCCGCCGATGATGTCCCACGGGTTGTGCAGGAGGGCGGGGAAGAACGCGCCGAGGTAGTGCGGGACCGAGAACGTCGACAGCGCCACGGTCAGGATGTAGTCGAGCGTCAGCGCCCAGCCCGCGGTGAACGACACGATCTCGTTGAACGAGTGGCGGGCGAACGACGAGGCGCCGCCGGCCTCCGGGAACATCGTGGCTCCCTCGGCGTAGCTCTTGGCGGTGACCGCGAACAGCGCGCCCGCCACCATGAACACCACGGGCGTCAACCCCAGGGCGTGGACCGCGACCAGCCCGAGCGCGTAGTAGATCGAGGACCCGACGTTCCCGTAGGCAGCGGCAAACATGCCGCCCACACCTTCGCTGCGACGCAGTCCATGCTGCTCGATTCGAGCCATCGGCCCTCATCGACGGTAGGTGCTACAGCGTCAAGAAAACGCTAAGCAGTCCGCGCTTGGCCGTAGAGAATCCGCTAAGAATCGGGATCTCGCAGCCGGTACCCGACCCCTGGCTCGGTGATCAGGTACCTCGGGCGCGACGGGTCGGGTTCGACCTTGGCCCGGATGTGGGCCACGTGCACGCGCAGATAGTGCGTCTCGGCCCCGTACTCCGGCCCCCACACCTCGCGCAGCAGCTGGCGCTGGGTGACCAGCCGCCCCTGATGCTGCGCCAGCACGCGGAGCAGGTCGAACTCGATCGGGGTCAGGTGCACGGGAGTGCCGGCGCGGGTGACCATCCGGTCGGCCAGATCGACCACCAGCGCGCCGACCTCGATCCGGGGGCTTCCGGCCACCTCGGCCGAGCGACGGAGCAACGCGCGCAGCCGGGCCAGCAGCTCGTCGGTGCCGAACGGCTTGGTCACGTAGTCATCGGCGCCGGCGTCGAGCGCGCGCACCTTCTCGCGCTCGTCCCCGACGGCCGACAGGACCAGGATGGGCAGGCGGCTCCAGCGCCTGACCTCCTCGCAGATCTCCACTCCGCGCCCATCCGGCAGGATCAGATCGAGCACCAGGGCATCCGGCGGGCGCGAGACGAGCTCGACGAGTGCGTCGGCCTTGGTCTCGGCCGCGTCGACCGTGTACCCGGCGCTGCGCAGGAGGATCTTCAGACCACGCACGATCTGCGGCTCGTCGTCGACGACCAGCACACGCGGCGCGGTGGCGTTCTCGTCCACGGCGGGCACTCAGGCGCCGACCGCGCTGGCCGGCTGAGCGACCGCCGGGAAGCTGACCGTGAAGATCGTCCCGGTGTCGCGCCCGGTCTGCAGGACGATCCGTCCGCCGTTGGCCTCCACGAAGCCGCGGCAGATGGCCAGCCCAAGCCCGGATCCGGAGGCGCCGTCGCCGGTGCCGGCGCCCGCATCGCGTCCGCGGAAGAACGGCTCGAACACCTGCGAGCGGTAGCGGCGCGGGATCCCGCTGCCCTGATCGGCCACCCGCACGGCCACACGACCGGCGCTCGCACCACCGGTGATGCGCACCGGCGCGCCCGGCGGCGAGAACTTGATCGCGTTCTCGATCAAGTTCGAGAACACCCGCTCGAGCTGCGCGGCGTCGGCCCGCACGAGCGGCAGCTCGGCGGGCAGCCGGAACTCGATCGGATGCTCACCCGCGGCGTGCGCCGACGCCGAGACGACCACGTCGTGCAGGTCGCACCAGTCGGCCCGCGGAGCCACCGCGCCCGACTCGATGCGCGAGAGGTCGAGCAGGTCGTCGACCAGCCTGGCCAGCCGTGCGCTCTCGGCGTCGATGACATCGATCAGTTCGGCCCGCTCGGACTCGGATACGCCGAGCGACAGCGTGGAGCCCGCGGTGGTGATCGCGGTCAGCGGTGTGCGCAGGTCGTGGGAGATCGCGTGGAGGATTGCCGTCTTGGCCACCTCGGCCCGGCGCGCCGCCTCGTTCTCGGCCGCCCGCTCGGACATCCGATCGCGCTCCACGGCCACATCGATGAGCCGCCCGATCGGCTCCGCCACGCGCTCGATCGCCTCCCGATCCCAGCCCGCGTCCCCGGTCAGGTACAGCCAGGCGTTGCCGGAGCGGACAGGTAGCGAGACGGCGATTTCCTCGCCGCGTGGCGCCGGCACCGGCGCCACGACCACCCGAGCGCGCGAGGCCCCGGTGGCCAGGGCGACGCGCTTGCCGATGCTCTCGAGCTGGGCGCCCACGCTGTCGCCGACCAGGATGGCCGAGGCGACCTCGGCCAGCAGCTTGGCCTCGCGCTCGCGATCGGCGGCCAGCCCGGCCCGGCTCTCGGCTTCCGCTGCGCGCTCGCGCGCGACCGCGGCCAGGCGGCCCACGACGACGGCGGCGATCAGCAGCACGATCAGCTCGACCACATCCTGGGAGTGGGCGATGCCCAGCTGGTGGCGCGGCGGCAGGTAGAAGTAGTTGAGGGTCAGCACGCCGAGCACCGCGGTGATCAGCGCCGGCAGCTGCCCGCGCCGAATGGCGATGGCCAGCACCGCGAGCAGGTACAGGATGGCCAGCCCCTCCACGGGCGTGCTCGACTGAAGTGCGGCCACCCCGCCGGTGGCCACGGCGACCGCGGCGACGGTCTCCACGCCGATCAGGGCGCCCCGACCAACTCGCAACTCTCTCATCGGCGTTAAGAGCTACGCCGCCACGGAAGGCCGCCGGCGCTGCGGGCGCGGCATCGACTCGACGATCACCCGGCAGGGCCGTTCGCGCAGAACGGTGGCGAGCGTGCGACCGAAGCCGCCGCCGCCGTCCCCGGCCATCGGCATGACGATCGCCGCCGCGTGCATCGTCTTGGCCTCGTCGACGATCCGCCGGCCGGTCTGCCCCGCCCTGACCTTTTCCCAGTGCCCGCTGACCCGGCGTCCGGCCTGCACCTTGGCCTCCTCGATGATCGACTGGGCGAGCGCCTCCTGCTCGGGCAGGCTGGCGCTGATCGGGCTGTTGGCCGGCACCGGGATGGTCACCATTACGTGGATCCCCCGCCGCCGGCGGGCGGCCAGCCGGGCCGCGGTGGCCATCAGCTCGGGGACGTAGCCGTGCTCGTCGAAGGCGACCAGCACCGACTCGTACTCGGCCTCGGTCTCGGTCGCCGGGCGGGGGATCGCCACCTTGGTCGTGGTCACCAGGTCGAGGCCCTGGCGGTGGCGGTAGACCGGGTAGACGATCATTCCGATCGTCAGCCAACCGACGCCCGCGATCGCCACGCTGGTGTGCAGTGCGGCCAGCACGCACAAGGATGCGAACGTAAAGGTGCCGCCCACGATCGCGAACAGCGGCAGGTCGCGGCCGCGCAGGCGGAGGTTGCCCGGCGGCCGGTAGGGCCGCTCGGCATTGGGCAGGCCGACCCGCATGCGGGTGACCGCCAGGTGCGCGATCGTGAACGAGAGCATCGCCCCGAACGCGTACAGGTTGCCCAGGAAGGTGGCCTGCCCCGGGATCAGGGTCAGGGCGGCGATCGTGCTGAACACGACGATGCCCACCCACGGCGTGCGGTAGCGCGGATGCAGCTGGCGCAGCCGGTCGGGCACCTGCCGGTGGATGCCCATCGAGTAGGTCAGCCGCGAGACGCCGAGGATGCCCGCGTTGGTGGCGATGAACAGGATCGTCGCCGCCAGCAGCCCGACGTAGATCTCGGCGACATGCTGCAGCGGCCCGAGGTGCAGGGCCCGGACGACGCCGAGAACCGGGTCACCGGCGTACCCGCCGTGTTGGTCATCGACCCCGAGCAGCGTCTGATAGTGACCCCCGACGCGGTGCACCGGGAGGGCCGAGAGCGCGATCGCCGGGAGCAGCGCGTAGATGGCAAATACGGCGATGACCACCCGGTTGATCGCCCGCGGCACAGTGCGTCCCGGGTCCTTGGCCTCCTCGGACATGTTCGAGATGGTCTCGATCCCGGTGTAGGCCAGCATGCA
The DNA here is from genome assembly GCA_963764545.1 of uncultured Solirubrobacterales bacterium. Lineage (GTDB taxonomy): Bacteria > Actinomycetota > Thermoleophilia > Solirubrobacterales > Solirubrobacteraceae > Palsa-465. The sequence continues at coordinate 393,231 of CAVXSX010000005.1, forward strand.
CAGCGGGATGGCCACGAAGAAGTCCCCCCAGCTCGGCGCCAGCCCGAGATGCACGTTGTTCACCAGCGTCGTCGGCGAGAACACCAGTGCCAGGCCGACGAGCACGATCAGCACCTGGGTGCAGAAGTCGATCACGGCCAGCACCAGGTTCACCCCGACCGACTCTTCCACCCCGCGGATGTTGATCAGCGCGAGCACGATGATGGCCACGATTCCGGCGATCACGTCTCCGGGGGGATGCTCGAGTGCCGACCAGAACAGTCCGCCGATGTAGTGCGGGACGAAGAAGGCCGAGGTCGCGATCGTGAGCATGTAGTTGAGCATCTGGCCCCACGCGGCGAAGAACGACCAGAACTCGTTGAAGGCATGGCGAGCGAAGCTCGAGGAGCCGCCCGCCTCGGGGAACATCGCGGTCGCCTCGGCATAGGTCGAGGCGGTCAGGAAGAAGATGAAGCCCGAGATGATGAAGACGAGCGGGGTCAGCCCGAGGGCCAGCGACGCCACCAGTCCGAGCGCGTAATAGATCGAGGACCCCACGTTCCCGTACGCGCTCGAGGCGAGCGTGTACACCCCGAGCACGCGCTGCAGGCCCTCCAGCCGTCGTTCGGCCACTAGTGACCGGCTCCGGGATTGGTGCGGTCCTCGAGTTGGGCCAGCGTTTCCTCGGCCTCGGCGTCGAGATCGTCGATCGGGGCCGCCGGCGCGAGGGCCGGCTCCTCATCGGCCGGCAACGGCTCCGGTGCGGGTCGTTTCGGGGGCTGCCAGTTCGCCGGCGGAGCGGTCAGGATGACCCGACAGGGCGCCTTGGAGATCACGTAGCGAGAGACGTCGCCCACGTAGTTCTCGAGCGGGCCGCCTCGTCCGCCGAGCAGCGATCCGCCACGGACCCGCGTGGATTCCTCGGCGGCCAGCACGATGGCCTCAACCCCGCGCCGGCGCGCCTCGCGCACGATCGCCTCGCCGGCCCGGCGGGCCCGCACGATCGCGGTGGCCACCTCGACCCCCTCGTACTCCTCCCCTACCAGCTTGGCCCGGGCCAGGGCCTCGCGGGCCCGGCGCACCTGCGGATCGGGCAGCGGCGCATCCATGGGCAGCGCGAGGGGAATCTCGAACACCCAGATCGCCTCGATCACCGCGCCCTCCTGCTCGAGGTCGTCGCTGGTCTCGCCGGCCAGCCTCCCGGCCGTCTGGACGATGTCGTCGTCCAGCGCGGTGCCGAGGATCGGCACCAGGATCGAGCCGAACTCGGGCTCAAGCGCCTCGTAGCGCAGCGCCCGCTCAGGGATGGTCACCCGCCTGAGCAGCGGCTTCTGCTGGGTCTTGCGGTAGATCACGTACAGCACCAGCCCGCCGATGAGCCAGGCACCTCCGACATAGCGGGCGCCGGTGTGGAACACGACCAGCGCGAGCCAGCCGGCGGCGGAGACCACCGCGCCGACGACGGCCGGCACGGGTACGCGGGCCCCGCGTACCGCGATCGACATGGGAACGCTGTAGCCGCGATCGCGGTCTCGCTCGCGGAAGCGCAGCACGATCACCGAGGCGTGCGCGATCGTGAACGCGAGCATCGCGCCGAAGGCGTAGATGCCGACCAGGAAGTCGAGGTTGGTGGGCAGCACGAGCGCGGCGGCGGCCAGCGCGGCGGCGCCGATGATCACGAACGGCGTGCCCCACCGCTCGTGCAGGCGGCCGATCGCGCTGGGGACCTGGCGGTTGGTGGCCAGTGAGTAGCCGACCCGTGAGACGCCGAGCATGGCCGATCCGGCGGCGGCGAACAGGCCGGCCGCGCCGCCCACCGCCACCAGGTACTTGAGCACGTCGGCGATCCAGCGGGGGCGGAAGGCCTCGACGACGCCGAGCACCGGTGCCTTGATGTGCTGCGTACCGAGCTCGGTCAGGCCGTGGTGGACGGGCAGCGCCCCCACCCCCACGAGCGAGATGCCGACGTAGATCAGCACGATCACCGCCGATCCCGGTCCCACCAGCCAGCGGACCTGCTTGCGGGTGGCGCTGACCTCCCCGGCGATGCTGGCCGCCGCCTCGATCCCGGTGAAGGCGATCACCGCGATCGGCAGCGCGTAGGCCAGGTCCGAGGCGGTCGGAGCGCGGCCCACGTGGATGCTCGAGCTGAGCGCGTGCGGATCGAACACCAGGGCCAGGCCGAGCACGATGATCAGGGCCTGGAGGATCAGGTCGGCGGCGGTGATCATGAGCCGCGGGCGCAGGCGGCGCGCGCTCACCCCGGTCAGGTTGTCGACCGCCACCAGCGCGATGACCGCAAAAGCCACCGCGATCTCCAGGCCACCCCGTCCGATCGAGCCGGCAAAGGCCGCCAGGTAGCTGGGCACGGTGAGCGCGGTGACCGCGATCAGGATCGTGTAGTCGAGGAAGATCGCCCAGCCGGCCACAAAGCTGACCAGCTCGTTGAAGGCGTAGCGGGCGAACACGGCGGAGCCGCCCCGCTCGGAGTGCAGCGAGGCCCCCTCGGCATAGGTCATCGCCGTCAGCCCGAAGAACAGGCCGGCGACCAGGAACACCGCGGGGGTGAGCCCGCCCGCCCGGTGGGCGACGACCCCGAGCGCGAAGTACACCGAGCTGACCGAGGTCGTGTAGACGACCGCGAACAGCGCGCGATAGCTAAAGGGGCGGTCTCTCACGTGCGTCTCAGCGCTGCCAGCGGGTCCCTACCCCCGAAGCTGTAGATACAAGCGAGCCACGCCGGCGGCCACGAACAGGATGCCCAGGACGATGCCCGTGGCGATCGCGCCGCCGCCCGCCGCCACCGTGCGCGCGATCAGCGCGAGACCGATCACGATCATCAGGATCGACAGGATCCGGGTCGAGGCACTATGCAGCTGGCGCCGCCGCGGCATGGGACAAGCGTAGTCGCAGCCGCGGTCCTCCGCACGGGATCCCGCGAGCCTCTCCGGGTCCCTTCTGAGGCCGTCTTCACAACATCTGTATGCCGAAGGCCGGTTTCTACACGGTCTGTTGACTTCCCGCGGGCCACGATCTGTCCATGGACATCGTGGCCATATTGCTCGCGGTGCTGATGTTCGCCGCCCTGCTCGCCCTCGTCTACGGGATCGAGCGGATATGAGCGCCAGCGACCTGTTCGGGCTGATCGCCTCGGCGCTGGTCTGCCTCTACCTGCTCTACGCGTTGCTGCGCGGGGAGAAATTCTGAGTGGCCGTCACCGGCTGGCTGACGATCTTCCTGTTCGTGGGGGTGCTGACCGCGCTCGCCCTCCCGCTCGGCCGGTATATGGCCGCCGTCTATGCCGGCGAGCGGACGCTGCTCGATCCGCTGTTCGCCACGCCCGAGCGGCTCCTTTACCGGGTCATGCGCGTGGATGCCACGCGCGGCCAGGACTGGAAGGCCTACGCCAAGAGCCTGATCGTCTTCTCGCTGGCCGGCTGGCTGCTCCTGTACCTGATCCTGCGCACCCAGACGCTCTGGAACTTCACCGGGCTGAATCCCCAGGCCTACCACTCGGGCACCTGGGACGTCACGTTCAACACCACCTCGTCGTTCGTGACCAACACCAACTGGCAGTACTACGCCGGCGAGACCACGTTGAGCTACTTCAGCCAGATGGCCGGGCTCACCGTGCAGAACTTCCTCTCGGCCGGGGTGGGCATCGCGGTGGCCGTGGCGCTGATCCGCGGGATCGTGGGCCGCAGCGGCAAGCTCATCGGGAACTTCTGGTTCGACCTGGTGCGCACCGTGCTCTGGGTGCTGACCCCGATCTCGTTCGTGATCGCGCTGGTGCTGGTCTTCCAGGGTTCGATCCAGAACCTCTCGCATTACGTCAGCTTCAACGGCCCCACCGGGCTGGCCAACACAATCGCGATGGGGCCGGTCGCCTCGCAGGAGGCGATCAAGCTGCTGGGGACCAACGGGGGCGGCTTCTTCAACACGAACTCGGCCCACCCGTTCGAGAACCCCACGGGGTTCACCAATTTCGTCGAGATGCTCACGGTGATGGTCATCCCGGCCGCGCTGGTGTTCACCTACGGCCGGATGACCGGCAACCGCCGGCAGGGCTATGCCCTGTACGCCACGATGATGGTCATGTTCCTTGGGGCGGCGTCGGTCGCCTACATCGCCGAGGCGCACGGGTCGCCGGCCCAGCACGCCGCCGGGCTGCACACCCAGGTCGTGGCCGGCTCCACCGGCGGCAACTTAGAAGGCAAGGAGCAGCGGTTCGGGATCGCCGGCTCGGCTCTGTTCGACGTGGTCACGACCGTCACCTCGTGCGGCGCGGTCAACAGCTCGATCGAGTCCTTCACCGGGATCGGCGGCGCGGTGCCGTTCGCCAACCTGTCGGCCAGCGAGGTGATCTTCGGCGGGGTGGGGACCGGCCTGTACTCGATCCTCCTCTACGTCCTGCTCGCGGTGTTCATCGGGGGGTTGATGGTCGGCCGAACCCCGGAGTACCTCGGCAAGAAGATCGAGGCCCGCGAGATCAAGCTGGTGGCCATCGGGCTGTTGATCACCCCGCTGGCCGCGCTGTTCTCGACTGCGCTGGCCACCGCCAGCCACGCCGGCCGAGCCTCGATCTCGGCGGCGGCAACCGGCCCGCAGGGATTCTCGGAGACCTTCTACGCCTATCTGAGCCAGGCCAACAACAACGGCTCGGCGTTCCCGGGCTACACCGGCTACATCCAGCCGAGCGCCGGCAACCTCGGGGCACACGGCGTCACCTTCGCCGATCTCACCGGCGGCTTCACGATGCTGTTCGCGCGTTACGCGCCGATCCTGTTCGCGCTCGCCGTGGCCGGCGCGCTGGCCGGCAAGCGGGCAAGCCCCGGCGGCCTGGGGACGATGCGCACCGACAACCCGACGTTCGTGGTCCTGTTGATCGGCGTGATCGTGCTGGTGGGCGCGCTCACCTTCTTTCCCGCCCTGCTGCTCGGACCGATCGTGCAGGGCCTGACCCCCCACCTCTACTGAAAGCACCATGGCACTGAGACGCGACATCGTCACCTCCGCGATCGGGATCCTCGTATTCACCCTCCTGTGCGGGATCGTCTATCCGCTCCTCATCACCGGCGCCGTCCAGCTTGCCTTCCCCGGTAACGCCAACGGTCAGCGGGTCTACGCGAACGGCAAGCTGGTCGGCTCCAGGATCATCGGCCAGAACTTCGGCGCCAACCCGCGCTACTTCCAGTCCCGGCCGTCGGCCACCACCCCGCCCGACAACGCCGCCGCCACCACGTTCTCCAACCTGGGACCGAACAGCGTCGCCACCGAGCGGGAGATCGCCACCAACCTCCGGACCTACCTGAAGCTGAACGCGCCCTATGACCCCGGCCTCACCGCGGCGCATGTCCCGGTCGACGCGGCCGACAGCTCGGCCTCGGGGATCGATCCCGACATATCCGTGGCCAACGCCGGCATCCAGGCTCACCGGATCGCCGCGGTGCGCCAGCTCCGGCTCGCCACCGTGATGGGCCTGATCTCGAGGTACACGAGCGGACGTGGCCTCGGGTTCTCCGGCGAGCCGGGCGTCAACGTGCTCGAGCTGAACCTCGCCCTCGACCGCATGACCTCGACGCAGCCATGACCGTCACCGCCCCACTCGAGCAGCCACCCGAGCAGCGCCCCCAGCCGCCGCGGGCCGAGCGTCAGGCCATCTCGCTCTTTCAGCGCGACATCGCCCGGCGGGCCCTGATCGACAGCTTCAGCAAGCTCGACCCGCGCATTCAGGTCCGCAATCCGGTGATGTTCGTGGTCGAGATCGGCGCGGCGGTCACCACCGTCACCTGGTTCATCCAGTTCTTCGGCGGCCAGGCGCTCGGTGGCCACGATCCGGGTTGGTACACGTTCGTGATCTCGGTCTGGCTGTGGCTGACCGTGGTATTCGCCAACATGGCCGAGGCGTTCGCCGAGGGTCGCGGCCGCGCCCAGGCCGACACCCTGCGCGCGATGCGCCAGGAGACGGTGGCGCACCTGAGGGACGGCACCGAGAAGAAGGCCTCCGAGCTGACCAAGGGAGATGTGGTCATCGTCGCTGCCGGCGAGCTGATCCCCGGTGACGGAACGGTCATCGAGGGCATCGCCTCGGTCGACGAGTCGGCGATCACCGGCGAGTCCGCGCCGGTCATCCGCGAGTCCGGGGGCGATCGCAGCGCGGTGACCGGCGGCACGCGGGTGCTCTCGGACCGGATCGTGGTCGAGATCACCCAGGAGCCCGGTCACTCCTTCCTCGACCGCATGATCGGGCTGGTCGAAGGCGCGCAGCGGCGCAAGACGCCCAACGAGATCGCGCTGAACATCCTCCTGGCCGGCCTGACTCTGATCTTCATGATCGTGGTGGCGACGCTGCGCCCGTTCGGCCTGTTTGCCCACACCTCGACCTCGGAGACGACGCTGATCTCTCTGCTCGTCGCCCTGATCCCGACCACGATCGGGGCGCTCCTGTCCGCGATCGGGATCGCCGGGATGGACCGGCTCGTGCGGCGCAACGTGCTGGCCCTGTCGGGACGCGCCGTGGAGGCCTCGGGTGACGTCGACGTGCTGCTGCTGGACAAGACCGGCACCATCACGATCGGCAATCGGCTGGCGAGCGAGCTGATCCCGATGCCGGGCGTCTCGGAGGTCGAGCTGGCCGAGGTGGCCCAAATGGCCTCGCTGGCCGACGAGACGCCCGAGGGACGCTCGATCGTGGTCCTGGCCAAGCAGTACGGGATCCGCGAGCACGACATGGCCGACCTGCATGCCGAGTTCGTCCCGTTCACCGCCCAGACCCGGATGAGCGGTGTGAACCTGGACGGGCGGCACCTGCGCAAGGGCGCGGGCGATGCCGTGATCAGGTTCGTCACCGACGAGGGCGGCCGGCCGCCGGCCGAGCTCCAGCCGGTCCTCGACCGGATCGGCCGCGAGGGCGGCACGCCGCTGGCCGTCGCCCGCGACTCCCAGGTGATGGGCGTGATCTACCTCAAGGACACGATCAAGGACGGCATGCGCGAGCGCTTCGACCACCTGCGGGCGATGGGCATCCGCACGGTCATGATCACCGGCGATAACCGGCTGACCGCGGCCAAGATCGCCGAGGAGTCCGGCGTCGACGACTTCCTGGCCGAGGCCACTCCGGAAGCCAAGCTCGCGCTGATCAAGGAGCAGCAGGATCAGGGCCGGATGGTGGCGATGACCGGCGACGGAACCAACGACGCTCCCGCCCTGGCCCAGGCCGACGTCGGCGTGGCCATGAACACCGGGACCCAGGCCGCCCGCGAGGCCGGGAACATGGTCGACCTCGACTCCAACCCGACCAAGCTCATCGAGATCGTCGAGGTCGGCAAGCAGCTGCTGATCACCCGCGGCGCGCTGACCACGTTCTCGATCGCCAACGACGTGGCCAAGTACTTCGCGATCCTGCCGGCCATCTTCGCCTCGACCTATGCCGCGACGCGCGGTGGCCAGAGCCCCCTGCAGGTGCTCAACATCATGAGCCTCGGCACGCCCCGCTCCGCGGTGATCTCGGCCATCGTGTTCAACGCCATCGTGATCCCGCTGCTCATCCCAATCTCGCTCCGGGGCGTGCGCTACCGGCCGATTGGAGCGAGTGCCCTGCTGCGACGCAACCTGCTGATCTACGGGCTGGGCGGGATCATCGCGCCGTTCATCGGGATCAAGCTGATCGACCTCGTCGTCCACAATCTCCTCGGGGCGTGACACCTCGCGGACACCACAAGGTCTTCCTGGGCATGGCCGCCGGTGTCGGCAAGACCTATCAGATGCTCCGCGAGGGTCAGGTCGAGGCCGAGAACGGACATGACGTGGTGATCGGCTACCTCGAGCCGCACGGCCGCGCGGACACGCTCGCTCAAGCGGACGGGCTCGAGGCGCTGCCGCGCCGTCGGGTCGCCTACCGCGACGCCGTGCTCGAGGAGATGGACCTGCCGGGGCTGCTGCGCCGCCGGCCGGAGCTGGCCCTGATCGACGAGCTCGCGCACACCAACGCCCCCGGTGTGCAACACGAGAAGCGCCACGAGGACGTCAGCGACGTGCTGTCGGCGGGCGTCGACGTGTTCTCCACGGTCAACGTCCAGCATCTCGAGAGCCTCAACGACCAGGTGGCCGAGCTCACCGGGATCCGCGTGCGTGAGACGGTGCCCGATGCCGTCCTCGGCGCCGCCGACGAGATCATCCTGATCGACATCACGCCGCAGTCGCTGATCGACCGCCTCCTGGCCGGCAAGGTGTACCCGCGCGAGAGGGTCCCGGCCGCGCTGAACAACTTCTTCAAGGTCGAGAACCTGAACGCGCTGCGCGAGGTCGCGCTGCGCCAAGTCGCCGAGGAGGTCGAGGCCAAGCGACTCCCGCCCGAGCCTGGCCCCGCGGCGCGACCCGGCGACGAGCGCTTGATCGATCGCGCCGCTCCGGCCGCGGTCGGCGAGCGGCTGCTGGCCCTGGTCACGCCGCGTTCGGAATCGCAACGGGTGCTCAGACGGGCGTGGCGCTCGGCCCAGCGGCTGGGGGCCGAGCTCGACGTGCTGTGGGTGGCCGATCACGAGCCGAACGAGGCCGAGCGCGAGCAGCTCGACGCGCTGCGCCGATTGGCCAGCGTGCTCGGCGCCCACCTGCTGGTCGAGCACGGCGACGACATCGCAGGCGTTGCGCAGCGGGTGGCCAAGGACAGGGGCACGACGTACGTCCTGATGGGCACACCGAAGCCGCGCGGGGCGCTGCGGCGCCTGACCCAGTCGTCGTTGTCGTTCCGCCTGCTCGAACTACTGCCCGGCGTCGATCTGCGGATCGTGGCCGACCGCACCCGGCGAACCAGGGGAGGTTCGTCATGACGGTTGCCCTCGCCGTCGTCGTGGTGGTTCTGGCCGGCGTCGTGACCTGGCTGGCCGTTTCGCGAATGGCGTACCGGACCCGACGCCCAGCCGCGCCGCCGGCCAGGACCGGTGGGCGCCGGATTCTCTTCCCGTTCGTGGCCGAGGACCTCTCGCAGCGCGCACTCGACGCCGCGCTGCGCCTGGCCGCGGCCGAGCAGGCCACGCTCGTTCCGGTGTTCCTGGCCCGCGTCTCCCTGGACCTCCCACTCGACGCGCCCCTGCCCCGCCAGTGCTCGATGGCCGTGCCGCTGCTCGAGGCGATCGAGCAGCGCGCCACCGAGGCCGGGGTGCCCGTCGACTCACGGATCGAGCGCGGCCGCAACCGCCGCCACGCCCTACGTCAGGCCATCGCCACCGAGCGCTTCGACCGGATCGTGATCGCCGCCGCCTCGCACGGCAGCCCCGGCTTCAACGCCGAGGACATCGCCTGGCTGCTCGAGCACGCACCCGGCGAGATAGTCGTGCTCCGCCCAAGCGCCCATGTGGGGCACTCGGCTGTCAACGGAGCGGGCGGTGCCTCTCGAAGTGCACTTGAGCGAAGCTCGCGTGCACTTCGAGAGGCAGGCCCGCTGCCTAGTCGTGCAGGTGAAACGGCAGGATCGCGATGACCACGTCGGTGCGGGCCTTGAGCACGGCGGCGAGCAGCCGCGCGCGCTGGTTGTGGAGGATCTCGTGCCAGCGCTTGCGGGGGATGATCTCGGGGATCAGCACGACGATCGTCGCATCCTCGTTCTCGACCGACTGCACGTAGCGCAGCACGGTCCGCACCAGCGAGCGCTGGCGATCGAGCAGGACCTCGATCGGGACCCCGCAGTTCCACTCGTCCCAATCGCGCTTGATCTGCTCGCATTCGTCCTCGTCCCCCCCCACGGCGACCGCGACCACCGTCTCGCCGAGCGATTGCGCGGCCCCCACCGCCCGCTGGGTGAGCAGGTTCACAGTCGAGGCCGGGACGATCACCACGCTCTCCCGCCTGCGCGGCGGCGGTGGGGTCTTGCCCAGCTTGAGCTCGCGAGCCACCGCGGTGTAGTAGCCCTCGGTGCGGGTGAACAACAGGATGAGCAGCGGGATGGTCACCACCACGACCCAGGCGCCAGCCAGGAACTTCGAGATGAGGAATACGGCAACGGCGACCGCGGTCATGGCGGCGCCGGTGCCGTTCAGCGCCGCGCGCACCTTCCAGTGCGCGGAGCGCTCCGCGATCCAGTGCCGGACGAGCCCGACCTGGCTGATCGTGAAGCCGATGAACACGCCGATGGCGTAGAGCGGGATCAGATCGTTGGTCTTGGCGTCGACCGCGAGCAGGAGCAGCGCCGCGAGGATCGCGAGCGCTCCGATCCCGATGCGGTACACCGGCTTCTCGGCCCGCAGATAGAAGGCGTGGGGCAGGCGATGATCGCGCGCCAGCAGGCTCATGAGCACGGGCAGGCCGCCGAAGCTGGTGTTCGCGGCGGCGGCCAGCACGGCCGTGACCGCGAGGTTCGAGACGTAGTAGGGCCACCCGGTCCCCAGAGCCCCGGCGGTCAGCTGAGCCAGGACCGTCACGCCGCCGCGCGGCAGAACACCGTGGGCCCGGATCAGGGTCGAGAGGCCGACCAGCATCAACCCGAGAAGCACCCCGAGCGAGATCATCGTCCGCTGCGCAGTTCTCACCGTCGGGTGGCGGAAGGCGGGGACACCGTTGGAGATCGCTTCCACGCCGGTCACCGCTGAGCAGCCTGCGGCGAATGCCTTGAGAATCAACACGATGCCGAGAGCCTCGCTCGGCTTGAACGGTCCTAGGTGGCTGCCGATGTGCCCTGAGCGCCAGTGCACGGCCCCCAGCACGATCGTGGCGAAGATGCTGAGCAGGAACACCGCCCCGGGGACGACCAGCAGCTTGGCCGCCTCGCTTATCCCGAACATGTTCACCGTGGTCAGGATCACCAGCCCGGCGAGCGAGATCAGCAACAGGTGGTGCGAAAGGGACGGGAAGACGCTGCCCAGGCTGGCCGCCCCAGCCGCCAGGCTGACCGCGACGGTCAGCACGTAGTCGACGACCACCGATGCGGCGGCGAGCATGCTCGGCCATCGCCCGAGGCTCGCCTTGGCCACCGCATAGGCTCCGCCTCCCTCAGGGTGCGCGGCAATCACCTGGGTGTAGGAGAACACCAGCAGGACCAGCATCGCGGTGATGACCAGCGCGATCGGGAGGACGTCGGTCAGGGCGCCGGTACCGGCCGCAATCAGCGCCACGACGATCGCCTCCGGCCCGTAGGCCACGCTACTGAGCGCGTCCAGGCTGAGCGCCGCCAGGCCCTTGATCACCCCTAGGTCATGCCCCTCCTCGGCGTGCTTGCCGGACCGCGGCGGGAGATCGCGCTGCACCCGCCGGTACATGCGCCGCCGGCTGCGCCGGCCACCCACCGACACGCCCGGCCGCTGCTCGGTTTCCGAGCTCACGCCCGTAACTGTGACACCAAGGGGGGCGTGGGTAGGATCGAAATGAGATGGATCAAGCCCCCGAGGACGGCTCCGGACCAGGGCTGAGCCGGAACCGGCGAATCCTGGTGCTCGGGATCTGCTGCCTGAGCCTGCTGATCGTCGGACTCGACACGACGATCGTCAACGTCGCGCTGCCGGCCATCCGAAGCTCCCTGCATGCCTCGGTGTCCGGCCTGCAGTGGACGATCGACGCCTACACGCTGGTCCTGGCCAGCCTGCTCATGCTGGCCGGGTCGACCGCCGACCGGATCGGCCGTAAGCGGATCTTCCGCACCGGCTTGGTCGTGTTCTCGCTCGGATCGCTGCTGTGCGGGCTGGCGCCGTCGCTCGAGATGCTGATCGCCGCCCGGGTGCTTCAGGCCGTCGGCGGGTCGATGCTCAACCCGGTGGCGATGTCGATCGTCCGCAACGTGTTCGACGACCCCCGCGAGCGCGCGCAGGCGATCGGCGCCTGGGGCGCCATGTTCGGGCTGAGCATGGCGCTCGGCCCGGTGGTGGGTGGTGCACTGGTCGATTCGGTGGGCTGGCGGTCCGTGTTCTTCGTGAACGTCCCGATCGGGGTGATCGCGTTCGTGCTGACCACGCTGTTCGTTCCCCGCTCGCGCGCGGCCCGCGCCCGTCGCCTGGACCCGGTCGGGCAGGTGCTGGTGATCCTCGCGCTGGCCTCCCTCACCTACGCGATCATCGCGGCCCCCCGAGCGGGCTGGACCTCCGCCGCGAGCCTCGGCCTGTTCGCCTTCTCGCTGGTCTGCTTCGTGGTCCTCGTGGGGTACGAGCTGCGACGTCACGAGCCGCTGCTCGAGATGCGCTTCTTCCGCAGCGTCCCGTTCTCCGGCGCTAGCTCGATCGCACTCTGTGCGTTCGCCGCCCAGGGTGGCTTCCTGTTCCTGAACACGCTCTACCTCCAGGGCGTCCGCCACCTCTCGCCGCTTCATGCCGGTCTCTACATGCTGCCGATGGCCGGCATGCTGCTGGTGTTCGCGCCGGTTTCAGGCCGCCTCGTCAGCCGCCACGGGGCTCGCCCGTCACTGGTGGCCGCGGGAGTCGCGCTGCTGGCCGCCTCGCTGATGCTGACCCGGCTGACTCCCACCACCGCGACCGCTTATCTGCTCGGCTCCTACTTCCTGTTCGGTCTCGGGGCGGCGCTCGTAAACCCGCCGATCACGAATACCGCGGTGTCGGGGATGCCACCCTCGCAGGCCGGCGTGGCGGCGGCGATCGCGTCGACCAGCCGGCAGGTGGGCATGACCCTCGGCGTGGCCGTGATCGGGGCGATCTCGGGCGGGACGATCTCCGGCGCGCTCGGCCCCGGCTTCGCGGCGGCCACCCACGCCGGGCTGGTGGATCTGCGCCGGGCTCGGCCTGGTGGCCCTGATCCTCGGCGTCGTGACCACCACGAATTGGGCCGAGCACACGGCCGAGGAGACCGCCGAGCGCTTTCGCGAGCCCGACCCGAGCGAGGAGCGGCCGCGTCCTCGCGCCGAGCCGCGCGAGTTGGCGGCGCGACTAGCGCCCGCGCTCGGGACATCCGCACTCGGACGGTTGATTGCGGCGGCCCGGACCGCGATGATGCTCTCAACGCCCGGGGCGCGCCGGGCGCGAAGTCACGTCACGCCAGGAGGAGGTCCACATGCCACCGATCAGCCACCAGACAGTCAAGCTCAGCCGAGGCAGGCATTCTTCGCCCGAGCACGGCGCCTGCGTGATGGAGCTGGCCTCGATGCTGGCCGGCGAGAGCTTCAGCGACCATCCCCGCTCGGTCTCGCGGCCGATCGCCTCGTTCCTGCGCGGCTACAACGATCTGCTCGACGACCGCCGGCGCGTCGACCTGTACCGATTCGCCGCGCAGACGGTGGACACCGATCGGACTCGGCAGAGATCGAGCGAGCCCGGATCGCCCGGCTGCTGGCCTGGGGTGATGAGCGCTGGCGCCGGCGCACTGCCCGCTCGCTGATCGACCGCCTGCGCCAGCGTCGCGCGGTCAAGGAGCGCTCGAGCGACCCCGAGCCGGCCGGCACCTATGCCGTCCACGCGATCGGGAAGGTCACCGACGAGGCCCATGCCGCGGTGCTCGCCCTGGTCGACGAGCTGATCGCGATGCGTGGCGCTTCGGCTGGCGCTCTTCCTGCGACGCGCGAAAAGGCGAAAGCGTCGCTGGAAGGGCGCCCAGCCTCGCGTCTCAGCTAGGCAGCGGGGCGTAGGGCGTCGAGCTCGCGGTTCTCGGCCAGCTCGGCGAGGGCCTTGCGCTCGAGCCGGCGAACCGTGTCCTGGGAGATGCCCAGCCGCCGCCCGGTTTCCGAGAGCGGTGTCGGATCGTCGCCGCCCACGCCGTAGCGCAGCTTGACCACCTCGCGCTCGCGCTCGGGCAGCTGCTCGAGCGCCCGGCGCAGCGCGTCCTCGCGCAGGACGATGTCGACCTCCTCCTCGGGCGTGCGGTCATCGCTGGCCAGGAGCGCACCGAATGCGGTGTCCTCGCCCTCGCCCACGGGACGGTCGAGGCTGGTCACCACGCGTGAGGCGGCGCGTGCCTCCTCGAGCTCATCCAGCGTCAGCTCGGCGGCCTGCGGCCAGCTCCTGCGTCGGTCGGGTCGCGTCCGAGCTTGGCCGACAGCTCGCGGTGGGCGCGGCCGATCTTCCGCTCCCGCTGCCCGAGATGGACCGGAATCCGGATCGTGCGCGCCCGGTTGTCGAGAGCCCGCTGGATGGCCTGGCGGATCCAGAAGGTGGCGTAGGTGGAGAACTTGTAGCCCTTGCGCCAGTCGAACTTCTCCGACTGCGCGGATCAGTCCCAGGATCCCCTCCTGGATCAGATCCAGCAGCGGCAGGTCATGGCCCTGGTACTTGCGCGCGTTGGAGATGACCAGTCTCAGATTGGAGTTGACCAGGCGGCTCTTGGCCTCCAGATCGCCGCGCTCGATGCGCTTGGAAAGCTCGACCTCCTGCGCGCGCGTGAGCAGCGGATAGCGGCGGACCTCCTGGAGAAACAGCGACATCGCGTCGGTGGTGCGCTCGGCCAGATCGGCGTTCGCGTAGGTGGTCTGCTCCACCCCGTTGCGACCGCAGTCATCGCGCACGTCGAGTCCGCGCTCCTGCAGCATGTCGTGCACGACCTGGCTGTCCTCGTCGCCCAGATCGGTCTCCTGGATAAGCTCGCTCAGCTCCGAAAGCTCCACGCAGGAATCTCCGCGCGCCTCGGCGCGCGCAACCACCCGGTCCACGAGCTCCTGGACCGAATCGGAAACGATCGAATGTTCACCCTCGCTCGCCATGTTTCTCTCCTACCCCGCCGGGACACAATCGGCACACGATGAGCCCTGATCGGTCATCCGCGCGACGCCCGTTCGGGTCGCTCTACAGCCACGGATTCGCCCGCGTCACCGCGGCTGTACCCCACATGCGGATCGGCGAACCCTCCTTCAACGCCGAGCGCACGGTGGCCCTGGCCCGGCAGGCCGACGAGGACCAGGCGGCGCTGATCGCCTTCCCCGAGCTCGGACTGTCCGGGTACTCGATCGACGACCTCCTGCACCAGGGAGCGCTGCTGGACGGAGTCGCTCGAAGCGATCGGCCGAGTCGCGGCCGAGACCGCCGCAGCTCCAGCCGATCATCCTCGTCGGAGCGCCGCTGCGCGCCGAGCACGGCGTGTTCAACTGTGCGGTGGTGATCCACCGCGGCCGCGTGCTCGGGGTCGTACCGAAGAGCTATCTGCCCGAGTACCGGGAGTACTACGAGAAGCGACAGTTCCGGGCCGCACGCGACGCCGTCGGCGACCGCATCCGGCTGCTCGACTCCGACGTTCCCGTTCGGAGCCGATCTGCTGTTCGCCGCCCGCGACCTGCCCGGCTTCGTGCTCCACGTCGAGGTGTGCGAGGACCTGTGGGTGCCGATCCCGCCCAGCACGTTCGGAGCGCTGGCCGGCGCCACGGTGCTGGTCAACCTGTCGGCCAGCAATATCACGATCGGCAAGGCGGTCTTCCGCCGAACCCTCTGCTCGGCCCAGTCGGCCCGGACGATCTCCGCCTACCTGTACACGGCGGCCGGGATGGGCGAATCGACCACCGATCTGGCCTGGGACGGGCAGGCACTGATCTGCGAGAACGGCGACCTGGTGGCAGAGGCCGAGCGCTTCTCGACCGACGAGCAGCTGATCGGCTGCGACATAGACCTCGACCGCCTGGTGGCCGACCGGGCCAGCACCTCGAGCTACGGGGACTCGATCCACGACCACCGCGAGCGCCTGGCGTCGATGCGCCGGATCGAACTCGAGCTCGGTGTCGACACCGGGCCGACGGTCGCCCTGCAGCGCCAGGTGGAGCGCTTCCCCTACGTGCCCGCCGATCCCGTCAGCCGTAACGAGCGCTGCGAGGAGGTCTACAACATCCAGGTGCGCGGGCTCGAGACCCGCCTGGACGCGACCGGGATCGACAAGATCGTCATCGGCGTCTCGGGCGGGCTCGACTCGACCCACGCGCTGATCGTGGCCGCCCGGGCGGTTGACCGTCTGGGGCTTCCGCGCGAGAACGTGCTCGCCTACACAATGCCCGGGTTTGCCACCGGCGAGCGCACGCTGCGCAACTCACACCGGCTGATGGAGACGCTCGGGGTGAGCGCCGGCGGAGCTGGACATCCGGCCGTCCGCCACTCAGATGCTGCGCGACCTTCAGCATCCTGCCGCCGAGGGTGCCGATCAGTACGACGTCACCTACGAGAACGTGCAGGCCGGCGAGCGCACCTCGCACCTTTTCCGCCTGGCCAATTACCACGGTGCTCTCGTGCTCGGCACCGGCGATCTGTCCGAGCTCGCGTTGGGCTGGGCTACCTATGGCGTCGGTGACCAGATGTCCCATTACCACGTCAACGCGTCGGTGCCCAAGACCCTGATCCAGTTCATGGTGCGCTGGGCGATCGATACCGATCAGTTCGGCGCTGAGGTGAACGAGGTGCTCGACTCGGTGCTGAACACGGAGATCTCGCCCGAGCTGATCCCCTCGAGTGGCGAGAACGGAGACGAGCTTCAGGGCAGCGAGAAGGTCGTCGGCCCCTACGAGCTCCAGGACTTCTTCCTCTACTACATCCTGCGCTTCGGCTACCCGCCGGACAAGGTGGCGTTTTTGGCCCTGCGCGCCTGGGGTGATCGCGCGGGCGGGCACCTGGCCGGACCTGATTCCCGAGGAGCGCCGCAACGAGTACTCGCTTCAGGAGATCAAGCACTGGCTCGGGGTGTTCCTAGAGCGCTTCTTCCACATCAGCCAGTTCAAGCGCTCGGCCATGCCGAACGCGCCCAAGGTCGGCTCGGGCGGCTCACTGTCACCCCGCGGCGATTGGCGTGCCCCGAGCGACGGGTCCGCGGTCACCTGGCTCGAGCAGCTGCGGGCCACGGTCCCCGATTCGCTCTAAGGCGACCGCGGTGGACGCGTCTCCGGGACTAGCGCGGTCGGCGTATACGCCGGCGCAGCTGCATGATCCGGGCGGCGCCGACGATGCCCACGAGCAGCGCGCCACCGATCGCCGCGAGCAGCAGGGCCACGCCCAGCGGCAGGTGAAAGCCGGCCCCGAAGTAGGCGATCTTCACGCTCTCGGTGTTCTCGATGATGAACACCAGCAGCAGGATCAGCACGATCGCGCTCGCGATCAGCGCGTTGTGGGCACGGGCGGTGCGGGTGTGGGGAACCTCGCCGCGCTGCGTTGCCGGCGCGGTGCCCGTCGGCTCTGCCGTCGGCCCCGCGGGAGGCGGAGCGTCGCCGGCGGTTCCCGTCTCGGGCGGGTCCCCTGGTGTGGAGTAGCTCATCGCTTTGTTTCTACCCGCCCCCGCTGGCACGAAGCTTCGCCCCCGCATCAACTTGCCTCACGGCGCGCCTCGCCCGCCGTCCGCGAGAGCCGTTTGAGCGCCCCACGTGACCGGGCATACCGCAACCGTGGCCGACCGCGGCAGCTCCCCCTCCGCGATCCCCCTGGGGCAGCTTCCTCCAGACGTCGCGGCGACGGTGGCCGACGCCGGCGTCAAGCAGGTCAATCTGTACCGCTCGCTGAGCCACGCGCCCGACTTGCTGCGGGCCTGGATCGACTTCGCCTGGGCCCTGCGCGGCCACGACACCACCTCTCGCCGGCTGCGTGAGCTGTGCATCCTGCGCACCGCCTCGCTGCACCACTCCCAGTACGAGTGGCACCAGCACCGGCGCATGGCCCGCGAGGTCGGCGTCACCGACTACCAGGTGGCCGAGCTGGAGATGTGGCACACCTCCGACGCGTTCGACGCCGAGGAGCGCGCGGCGCTCGCGCTCACCGACGCGATCATCGACAGCAAGGTCCCCGACGAGGTGATCGACGAGCTCGAGCGCCACTTCGACCACGCCCAGCGCGTCGAGCTGACGGTTACCGCCGCTTTCTACGCCATGGTCCCCCGCATCCTCGACGCGCTCCGGGTTCCGGTCGAGGGCCGGGAGCCCGAACGCCAGGACCGCGACCTCCCCAAGCCGCCGGGCTAACGCCGGGCTAATGCTCTCCGGCCGCTGGCGCTCGCCGGCGCGGACCCTCGAGGCCCGCCGCGCGATGGCCCACCGTGTCGGTGGTCTGCATCCGGCGTCCCAGCCTGCGGCCCGAGCAGCGAGTAGCCGGCCTCCTCGAACACCACGCTCCAGCCGCTGATGTCAAGACCCAGCCCGCCGAACTCCGCCGGCACGTGGGGAGCGAACACCCCGGCCTCGCGGGCCGCCGCCTGCAGCTCGGCGCGGAGCGCTCATCTCTCAACTACCTTCTGTCGCTGTGGCCGGACAGCCAGTCTCGGATCTGCGGCTGGGCGACCTTGGCCGCCTGCCGTCCCGCCACGAACCCAATGTGTCCGGATTCGAGGCGCAGCTCGTGCACATCCTCGGAGCCGACCAGTCCAGCCAAGGGCTCCGAGGACGCCGCCGGTGTGATGGTGTCCTGCTCGGCGTAGGCGTTCAGGAACGGACAGCGGATGTCCTTCAGGCGCACCTCGCCTCGTCCGTGCGCGATCACGCCCTCGTACAGCCCGTTCTGGCGGATCAGCCGCTCGACCGTCTGGCGGAACACTCCGCCCGGGAACGGCACCTGATCACGGGCCCACAATGCGATGGCCAGGAAGCCCTCGACGAACTCGTCGTTCCACAGGTTCTGGAAGAAGTTCATGCGCTGGGTGACGTACTCGGTCGGCTTGAGCGACTGGAAGCCCTCGTCGAGCGCGTTCGCCGGCACCAGCCCGGTCTCGTCGATCACGTCCTCGGGGTTCAGACGGTGCGAGCGGAACATGTTGCTCATGAAGCCCATCTCGCGATAGTCGCACGGCGTGGCCATCACCATCATGCTGCGCACCGGCAACTCGGGATGGGCGGCCGCGAGCAGCAGCGTGAGCACGCCGCCGAAGCAGTAGCCGATCAGCGTGAGCTCGTCGGCGTCCGCCTCCTCGAGCAGCGCCGCGATCGCGGCCGGAATGTACTCGTCGACGTAGGTCTCGAGGGTGTTCTCGGCGTCGGCCGGATCGGGCGCTACCCAGTCGAGCAGGAACACGTCGAAGCCCTCGCCGAGCAGGTAGCCGATCATGCTCGTCCCCGGAAGCAGATCGAGGATGTAGCTCTTCGAGACCAGGCTGTGGACGATCAGCACCGGCGGCCGGAAGCGCCTGGACTCGGAGCGATATCGCCACAGTCGCGCCTTGTCGCGCTTCCACACGAGATCGCGCGGAGTCTGGGCCATCGCCGGCCGGTTGGCTCCGGCCAGATAGGCCAGCCCGTTGCGCGTCCGCCGGATCTGGCGTTCGATCAGTCCCGGCGAGGCCGCAGCCATCAGCTCGTCCTCCGGTTTGCGTTCTGCCGGCTGCGCGGTCGCGTCCGTGAGCGGCTCCCAGGCTGATGGCCGTTCAGCAGCGGCCGGTCGCGCTGCTCGGCTTCGCGCCGCAGCTCGCGCAGCTGGCGCTCGAGGCTCGCCACCTGGTTCGAGAGCCGCAGGACGTCGGCCCGGGACACGAAGCCCCACAGGTGAAGCCAGCGCTCGGTGCCGTGCTGCACCTCTCGCAGCATCCGTCGCTGGATCCGGATCGAGTGCGTGGCCAGGTCCATGAACGTCTCGCTCTGAATCCAGGCCTCCGAGCCGGCCGCCAGCGGTCGCTCGATCGCGTCGAATGCCTTGCGCCACAGCGGGGTCATCTAAAGCTCCCTCCCATTCAGATCGAGGTCCAGCCGCCGTCTACCGCGAGGACGTGACCGGTCACGTAGCTCGATGCATCGCTGGCCAGGAACAGCAGGGCGCCGTCGAGCTCGCCCTCGCGGCCGTGCCGGCCGAGCGGGGCGCGCCGCGCCACCCAGTCGCGACCCTTTCCCTCCTCGGAGAACATGTCGGCGGTCATCTCCGACTCGAACCACCCCGGCGCAATCGCGTTCACCCGAACACCCTTGCGCGACCACTGGGCCGACAGCTCGCGGGTCAGGTTGACGATCCCTCCCTTGGACGCGGCATACCCGGCCTGCGGGATCTGTCCGACCCCGACCAGGCCCAGGACCGAGGCGACGTTGATGATCGCGCCACCTCCTCACCGTTCAGCATCGCCCGCGCGGCGTGCTGGGAGAGCGCGAAGGGCGCCACCAGGTTCACGTCGATCACCTTGCGAAACTCGTCGAGCGGCTCCTCCTCGGCCGGGTGCACATCGACCATGCCGGCGTTGTTGACCAGCACATCAACGCGTCCATAGCGCTTGAGCGCGCGCTCAACCACGTTGCCGACCGCGTCGAGCACGCTCAGGTCGGCCGGCACCGAAAGCGCGTCGTCGAGCTCGCCGGCCAGCTCCTCGAGCCGCTCACGCCGGCGCGCCACCAGCACCACCTTGGCCCCCGCGGCGCTCAGCACGCGCGCGAAGCGGGCGCCCAGGCCCGAGCTGGCGCCGGTCACGATCGCCACCTTGCCGTCGATCCGGAACGCAGCCAGCGGGTCGAGGTCGGAGTCCGTCACGCGCTCGCTGCTACCCGATCGCCTTCTCGCGACCCTGCCACTCCTTCTCACGCAGCACGAACTTCTGGACCTTCCCGGTCGAGGTGCGCGGCAGCTCGCAGAACTCGACCTGCGCGGGGCACTTGAACTTGGCCAGGTTCTCCCGACAGAAGCCGATCAGGTCCTCCTCGCTCAGGTCCTGGCCGGACTTCAGCTCCACGAACGCCTTGGGCCTCTCGCCCCACTTCTCGTCGGGCGTGGCCACGACCGCCGCCTCGAGCACCGCCGGATGCTCGGAGATGGCCTGCTCCACCTCGATGCTCGAGATGTTCTCCCCGCCCGAGATGATGATGTCCTTGGAGCGGTCACGTAGCTCGACGTAGCCGTCCGGGTGCCACACGGCCAGGTCTCCGGAGTGAAACCAACCGCCTCGGAACGCCTCCTCGGTCTCCTCCTCCATGTTGTAGTAGCCGAGCATCACGCCGTTGCCGCGCATGACCACCTCGCCGACGGTCTTGCCGTCGCGCTGCACGTCCTGCATGTCGTCGTCGACCACACGCACCACGTTGGCGCCGTTGTAGGTCTGACCCTGGCGGGACAGCAACCGGGCCTGCTCCTCGAGGTTGTGCTCGTCCCACTGGGGCTGCCAGCTGCAGCCCATGATCGGCCCGTAGGTCTCGGTCAGCCCGTACAGGTGGATCGGATGCAGATTGAGCTCGCGCATCTTCTTGAGCAGCGCGGGCGTCGGCGGTGAGCCGCCGGTCGGCACGGTGACGTGCTGCTCGAGTGGGTGTGCCTTGTCGTGGTTGACGATGCTCATGTGGATGGTGGGCGCACCGCTGTAGTGGGTGACACCCTCTGACTCGAACAGGTCCCAGATCCGGTCGGGCTCGACCTTGCGCAGGCACACGTGCACAGCACCGGCCCGAGTGACTCCCCAGGTCAGGCACCAGCCGTTGCAGTGGAACATGGGAAGCGTCCACAGATGGACCGAGTCGTAGCCCAACCCGACCTCCATGGCCACGCCGGCGGCGTGGAGATACGCGCCACGGTGGGTGTACACGACGCCCTTGGGTTTCCCCGTCGTGCCCGACGTGTAGTTGATCGAGATCGGCTCGGTCTCGTCCTCGAGCCAGCTCTCGGGCGCGTCGGGCGAGCCGCCGGCCAGGAGCTGCTCGTACGGGTCGTCGTCCTCGCCCGTGTCCTCGATCACGATCATCTCGATGTCCGGAGTGTCAGCCTCGTCGAGGAGGTCCTTGAGCTGCGCGTCCACCAGGAGCAGGCGCGAGCCGGAGTCCTTGAGGATGTGCTCGATGTCTCCCTTGCTCAGGCGCGTGTTCATCGCCACGAGGATCCCGCCGGCCATCGGGATCCCGAAATGCGCCTCGAGCAGCGACGGGGTGTTGGGGGCCAGGACCGCCACCCGGTCGTGCTTCTCCAGCCCCTTCTCCCGCAGCGCGGAGGCCAGCCGGTTGCAGCGCTCCTCAAGCTCGGCGTAGTTGAACCGGCGCTGGCCGTGCACCACCGCCGGACGCTGCCCGAGCGTCTGGGCATTGCGTCGCAGGAAGTTCAGCGGCGTCAGCTCGATGCGCGATGGCGATGCGCCATGGTTTCCCTCCCTCGCAAAACCCGGCCACGCGGTGCGTCTCCGGGGTCGTTCCTCCGGCTGAACGGTCTATTTCCTACAGGTACCCAGCGGCCACGTCGAGCAACCTGGGCACGCCGTCGCACAGCGAGGCCGACCAGTCGTCGGCTCGTTCACCGCGCAGATAGCGCTTATAGATGGCCTCGCAGAAGACGGCCGCCTTCCACAGCGCGAACGCCTGATACCAGTCCAGTCTGCTGGTGTCCCGGCCCGTCTTCTCGCCGTAGCGCGCGATCAGCTCCGCGCGGGTCGGGAAGCCGGGCCTCCTGCGTGACCGTGCGTCAGCAGCAGCGGATGGGGCTCTGAGCCCGGCTCGCACCACGTCGCGCCAGGTAGCCGAGGTCGGCCAGGGGGTCGCCGATCGTCGCCATCTCCCAGTCGAGGATCCCCACCAGCCGCGCCGGCGGCCTGATTGGAGATCATCACGTTGCCGAGGCGGTAGTCGCCGTGGACCACCGTCGAGGGCGGGCTCGCGTGGCATGGTCTCGGCCAGGCGCCGGCCGAGCTCGACGCACGCCTTGACCTCGCGCGTGGCGTTCACCTCCCACAGCCCGCTCCAGCGCCGCAGCTGGCGCTCGAGATAGCCGGTGGGCTTGCCGATGCTCAGCCCGCAGGCCTCCCAATCGACCGCGTGCAGCTGGATGAGCCCATCGAGCAGCTCCTCGCCCAGGCGCCGCCGCTCCTCGGGCGTATCGAGCGCGGTCGGCAGCTCGTCGCTGACCACCGTCCCCTCGAGCTCCTCCATCAGATAGAAGGGGACGCCGAGGATCGAGTCGTCCTCGCACACGGCGAGCACCTTGGGGACCCGCACTCCGACGGGCGCGAGACCGAGCTGGATCCGGGCCTCCCTCACGACGTCGTGCGCCGACGGTGGCAGTGGGGGTGGCGGCGGGCGCCGGAGCACCACGCGCGTCTGGCCTCGTTCGAGCCGGTAGGTCAGGTTCGAGGCGCCGTCGCCGATCGGCGTGGCCGTGATCGGCCCGCTCCCGATGCCCTCGCCGTCCAGGTAGGACTCGAGCGCGTCGAACGGCAGCGCGACAGTGGCTGGGGTCGCCATCGGGGCATCATACGAACCGGCCTTCTGTGCACAGCTCGGAGCGCGGTATGTGTTCTGACAGGCGTTGCGACGCGCGAGACCGCCTACTCGCGCGAGCGATCTGCCGTTAGCCGACTTCCCCCAGCCCAGTGGCACCCTACTCGCGCTATGGCCGAGTGAATCTCCATTCACGCCGGCGGGCGGGCCGAATGGCAGAAGACTCCGCGGTCGATGTCAGCGGCGCTCGAGGGCCAGCCGGATTCCGAACCCGATCAGGATCACTCCGCTCAGCCGGTCGATCGCGGCGTTCACGCGACGGCGCCTGAGCACAGCCGACGCCTTCACCGCGACCAGCGCGTAGCCGCACAGCCAGATCACGGTCATCAGCACGAACAGGCCGCCCAGGGCCATGAACGGTATGAGCACCGAGTGACCCGGCCCGGCGAACTGCGGAAGCAGGCCGGTGAAGAACGCGCCGATCTTGGGGTTGGCCAGGTCACTGATCAGCCCCTGGCGAAATCCCCGTCTCCCATCGAGCGGCGCGCGCCCGGCGGGCGCCTCCCCGGAGTGCGCGGTGCGGCGCCCGGCCGAGCGCAGCGCCTGGATCCCGAGCCACACCAGGTATGCGGCACCGATCAGCTTGAGCGCCGTGAATGCCGTGTCGGAGGCGCGCACGAGCGAGGCGACTCCGAACGCCGAAGCCACGGTCCACACCGCCAGACCGGTCTCGACGCCGAAAGCGGTCCCCAGCGCGGCGCGCCGGCCGTGCAGCAGGGCGTTCTTGGTCACGATCGCCGTGTCCGGCCCCGGGACCACGATCACGACCGCGGCGATGCCCAGAAATATCCACAGGTGATGGATCACGGGGCGAGTCTGTCACTGTGCGCTCGGTGCCGTCTAGCAACCCCCCACCGCCCGTCGCATCGCCCGACCGCCGGGACCGCCCGACCGGCAGCATGCGCGAACCGCTCACGCTGGCGCTGCTGGCTCTGACCTTCGGGAGCGGGATAGTCGATGCGGTGAGCTACCTCGGGCTTGGCCGGGTGTTCACCGCGAACATGACCGGCAACGTGGTGCTGCTCGGGTTCGGCGTCGCGCACAGCGGTGGGCTCCCGGTCCTCGCCCCGCTGGTGTCCCTCGGATCGTTCGCCATCGGCGCGGGCGCCGGCGGCTTGCTGGGCTCGAGGCTGGGTCATCGGCGTACCGCTCACTGAGCGCCGCGCTGACCCTTCAGGCTGCGTTCTTCGCTTGCGCGACGATTCTCGCCGCGGTCCTGACGCTGCACGAACGCTCGGTATCGCAATACGTGCTGATCGGCGCGCTCGCCGTGGCCATGGGCCTACAGACCGCCACCGCCCGCCGGCTCGCCGTGCCCGACCTGCCGACGACGGTCGTGACCCAGACGCTGACCGGCCTGGTCGCGGACTCCCGGTTGTTCGGCGGCCCGGGCACCGGCACGGTCCGGCGCGGCAGTGCCGTCTGCTCGATGCTGCTCGGAGCGATGAGCAGGGGCGCTGCTCTTGAAGGCGAGCCTCGTGGTGGCGCTGGCCGTGGCCGCGGACTCGTGCTGCTGATCCAGGGCGTTTATCTGTCGGCCGCGCGACGATGAGCTAGCGTCTGCGCATGGCGCCCGACTGGCCGGCCGTCAACTACGAGGACTGGAGCGCTACGTGCGACACGCTGCACGCGCTCACGCAGGTGCTCGGCAAGCTCGCCGCGCGCGCTCGCGCCACCCGAGCCGCAGTTCCAGCACGTCGCGCTGCGGCTCACCGCGCGGGGATGGGAGACCGCGCCGCTGCCGGCGCCCGACGGCTCAGGCGCGATCGTCGTGGCGCTGGATCTGCGCAGCCACGAGGCGGTTGTCGAGCACACCGGCGGGAGCGCGTGGCGCACGCCCCTTCTCGCAGACCGTTCCGTGGGCGAGGTCACGCGGGCGGTGCTCGGAGCCGTGCGCGAGCTGGCCGGGACGGTGGAGATCAACCCGATCCCCCAGGAGGTGGCGTGGGCCGTCCCGCTTGACCAGGACGATGAGCACGCCCACTACGACCCCGAGCAGGTCGCCGCGTACTTCGCCGCCGCAACCCAGGCCGCCCTCGTCCTGGCCGCCTTCCGCGCGCCCTACCGCGGTCGCTCCACGCCGGTCAACGCATGGTGGGGCTCGTTCGACCTCGCGGTGAACCTGTTCTCGGGCGAACCGGCCGACCCGCCGGCCGACGACTACATCATGCGCAACGCGATGAACGCCGAGGAGGTCGCGGTCGGCTGGTGGCCCGGGGACGGCCGCTATCGGCAAGGCCGCCTTCTACGCCTACGCACACCCCGCCCGCGACGCCTTCACCGGCGCGGAGCAGTCAGCCGGCCGATGGGACGCCGCTCTCGGCGAGTACGTCCTCGACTGGGATGACGTCCGCGCTGCGCCCGATTCCCGCGCGCTCGCGCTCGAATTCGCCCGCGACGTGTTTCGGCACGCCTGTGCCACGTGCGAGTGGGACCCCGCGCTGGCCGCCAGCGCGGACGGAACCCCGCCCCCGCTGACGTAGCGGCCCCGAGCCGCCCTCCGGCTGTCTGGAGCTGGAGCTAGGCAGCCAGTCGACGGCGCGCCTTCTGCACGGACGGAAGGGCTGCCCTTCGCCTTGGCCAGCGGACGTGCCCGCACGTCGACGCTCGCCGGCTTGGCGCCGATCGTGATCTCCTCGCCGGTGGCGGGGTTGCGGCCGGTGCGCTTCTTGGTGGCCGGCTTGACGCGGACGGTCAGCTGGACGATGCCCCCGATGCGGACCTTCTCAGCGTTCCCGAGCTGCTCGAGCACGATCTCCTCGAGGGCTTCGACCGCCCGCTTGGCTTCCGCTTTGCTCATGTCGGCTCGGTCGGCTACAGCAGTGACCAGCTGGGCCTGTGTTAACGGCACGGCACTCCTCCTGGGGTTCGGAACGTGTTGGTCGGATTCAATCTGGCCCGGCGGACGGACGGGCGATTTTCTCGCCCGCCGGGTGGCCGGTACGGGCTACGCGGCAGGCGCCGCGCGAAGAACGAGGCGCACATGCTCGCGCATCAGAGAAATCGATGCATGATGAGAAGGCCCACGTAGCCGTGCCGCGGGTGGTGAAACGCCTGCGGGACGGTGGCGAGGACCTCGAACCCCAGCGATCGCCACAGCGCTACGGCGGGCTCGTTGGTCTCGACAACGGCATTGAACTGGACGGCCCGGAACCCGCTCGCCCGGGCCCACTCGATCACGTGCTCCCCTAGGGCTCGGCCGACGCCGCGGCCGGCGTGCGCCGGGTCGATCATGAAGCTGGCCGAAGCCACATGCGACCCCGGGCCCTCCCGGTTGGCGTACATGTTGGCCGTGCCCAGCACGATGCCGCCGCCATCGGTCGCCACCACCGTTCGTCCGGGTGGACCGATCATCCACACGGCGCGCCCGTCCGCCTCGGTCATGGTGGGGTCGTAGGCGTACGTCTCGGCGGCGGCCACGATCTGGTGAAAGAACGGCCAGATCGCCTCCCAGTCCTCGCGCCGCGCGTCGCGGATCGTCACCTCCGGGCGGACCATCTGAGGCGCTGGCGCGGCGCCCTAGTGCGCGTGGGCCTGGGCGCCGGCCTTCTGGAGCTGGCGCTCGGGGGTGATGCGCACGACGTTCCAGGCCAGACCCACCCGCTCCAGGCCCGAGATGAACAGGCCCGAGAGGTCGAGCTCCCACCAGCGCAGACCGTGGTAGGCCGAGCGCGGGAATGCGTGATGGTTGTGATGCCAGGACTCGCCGAGCGAGAACACGGCGAGCCACGCGACGTTCGTCGAGTGATCCTCGATGTCGAAGCGTCGACGACCGAAGAAGTGGCAGATCGAGTTCACCGACCATGTGACGTGGTGGACGAAGAAGATCCGCACCAGCCCGCCCCAGATGTAGCCGCGCAGCGCGCCCTGCAGCGTGAACCCGTGCAGGACGTAGCCGGCCAGGGTCGGCACCGCGAGCGAGATCACGACCAGCACCGGGAACCGCCGCCCGATCCGGCGCATCTGGCGGTCCTCGTACAGCTCGGTCGCGTAGCGCTTCCAATCCGCCTGACC
The DNA here is from genome assembly GCA_963764545.1 of uncultured Solirubrobacterales bacterium. Classification (GTDB taxonomy): domain Bacteria; phylum Actinomycetota; class Thermoleophilia; order Solirubrobacterales; family Solirubrobacteraceae; genus Palsa-465. The sequence continues at coordinate 420,256 of CAVXSX010000005.1, forward strand.
CTGGGTCTCGAGCAGCCAGCCGGTGTGCGCGTGCCACAACCCGCGCAGTCCGCTGCCGTGACCGACGTGGGGGCTGTGCGGATCGCCTTCCTGGTCGGCGTGCGCGTGGTGCTTGCGGTGGTCGGCCACCCAGTCGAGGACGGAGCCCTCGACGGCCAGCGAACCCATCACGGCGAACGCCCGCTCCAGCCACGGGTAGGTCTGGAACGCGCGGTGGGTCAGCAGCCGGTGATAGCCGACCGTGATGCCGACCGCGGTGATCATGTACATCACGGCCAGGATCGCCAGGTCCGTCCAGTCAACCGCTCGGTTCCAGAACAGGATGATCGCGGCGAGGACGCCGGCAAACGGCACGACCACGCCGGTCAGGTTCGCGATTCGCTCAGTGCGGCTCATGTCACCTCAGCTTCCCACGATTCGTCGGATGCCAACCACTCAGCCAAACACCAAACCCCCCGAGTGGCGGGACGTTACACACGGGGATGCGGACGCCGAGCGCCGGTTCTGGGCATGATTGCCCGGTGTCCGACGAGCTGCACCTCCCTGGCCTGATCGCGATCGAGCACACGTTCGAGGTCCCGCTCGATCACGACGACGAGGCGGGCGAGCGGATCACCGTGTTTGCGCGCGAGCTGGCCCACCCCGATGGCCGCGACCGGCCGTTCCTCGTGTTCTTCCAGGGCGGTCCGGGGTTCGAGGCGGCACGCCCGACACGCCGGCCCAACGGACCCGGTTGGGTCGACCGGGCACTGCATGACTACCGCGTGCTGATGCTCGACCAGCGCGGCACCGGGCGCTCCTCGCCGATCGGGACGCTGCCCGGGCGCTCGCCCCAGCAGCAGGCCGACTTTCTGGCGCATTTCCGGGCCGACGCGATCGTGCGCGACGCCGAATGGATCCGCCGCGAGCTCGAAGTCGAGCGCTGGAGCGTGCTCGGCCAGAGCTTCGGCGGCTTCTGCGTCACCACGTATCTGTCGCTCGCTCCCGACGGTGTGAGCGAAGCGTTCCTCACCGGCGGTCTGCCGGTTCTCGGGCCGCGCATCGACGACGTCTATGAACGTACGTATGCCCGCGTGCTCGACCGGACCCGCCGCTACTACGAGCGCTACCCCGCCGATCGCGAGCGGGTTTTACGCCTGCACGAGCGGATCGGGGCCGACGGCGGGCTCGAGCTGCCCTCCGGCAACCGCCTCAGCTGGCGACGCTTTCGGCAGCTCGGCCGGATGCTCGGGATGAGCGACGGCGCCGAGCACCTTCACTACCTGCTCGAGCTCCCGGTCGACTCGCCCGCGTTCCGACACGACGTCGAGGCCGCCGGTGGCTTCGAGCGCAATCCGATCTACGCCATCCTGCACGAGGCGTCCTGGGCCGACGGCGGAAGCACGCGATGGTCGGCTGAGCGCATGCTCCCGGCCGAGTACTCGGCGCCTGAGCTGTTCACGGGCGAGCACGTCTACCCGTGGATGTTCGAGGACTATGGCGGGCTCGCAGAGCTGCGCGACGCGGCTGAGCTGCTCGCAGAGCGGGAGTGGCCGCGCTTGTACGACCCGGACGTGCTCGAGCACAACCAGGTGCCGGTTGCCGCGGCGATCTATGTCAACGACATGTATGTCGAGCGTGCATTCTCGGAGGAGACCGCAGTGCAGATCCGCGGCGCGCGGCCGTGGGTCACCAACGAGTACGAGCACAATGGTCTGCGGGCGGACGGCGAGCGGATCCTCGGGCGGCTGATCGACCTGGCACGAGGCCGCGCGTGACGAGCCGGCCGACCGTCGTCGTCCAGCTGAGCGACCCCCACATCGGCGCCACCTGGGCCGGAGGAGATCCGGTGGGCGGCCTGAACATGGCGGTCGCCTCGATTCGAGGATTGCGCCCGACGCCCGATGCGGTGCTGGTCTCCGGCGACCTCGCCGACAACCTGGCCGACTCCGAGTACGCCCTTCTCCTGGCCGCGCTCGAGGACATCGACGCGCCCTGTTATGCGCTGCCGGGCAACCACGACGACCGCGACACCCTGCGGCGGCATTTCGGCCTTCCGGGAGACCCAGGCGCGCCGGTCCAATACGCGGTCGAGCTCGGTGCGCTACGGGTCCTGATGCTCGACAGCACGCGACCGGGAGCCGACGCGGGCGAGTTCGACGCGGGCCGGCTCGCGTGGCTCGATCAGGCACTCTCAGCCGATCCGCATACACCGACGCTGCTCGCGATGCATCACCCGCCGCTCGTCACCCACTCGCCGGGGCTCGACGCGCTCGCGCTCGCCGCCGGCGATCGGGCGGCGCTCGCCGAGGTCGTCCGGCGTCACCCCAACGTGACGCTGATCCTCGCGGGCCACGTGCACCGGGCGATCTCGGGAGAGCTTGCCGGATGCCGCGTGCTCACCGCACCGAGCACCTACACCGGATTCGCGCTCGACTTCGTCGCCGAGCAGATCGATGATGTGGATTCCCCGCCGGGCTACGTTGCCCACGTGTTACGCGACGGGGAGCTCGCGTCGCACGTTCATCTGCTGCCGGCGGGCTGATCGGCCGATCGCGCGGGGCTCGATCGCGGGTTGGATGATCACCGCGACGGCGCCGGGTCCGTGCCCCGTCAGTCCCGACGCCTGCAGCGTGGCCCAGCGGCCCGAGCGGCTTCGTACGCACAGCCGGGGCGCGACGCTCGCCGGCGTGGCGCTCCGCAGGCGAGCCGCCAGCGCGTTGATCTCGAGCGGGAGCGGATAGGCACCCGAATCGAGCTCGTCGAGCCACTTTTCGGCTGCGAGGTTCGTGGACAGCACCGAACCGTCGCCGTCGAGCAGAAGGAGTCCGGGAGCTTCCGCCAGCGGCGAGAGGACCACCTGTCGTGCGAGCAGCCCGAGCCGAAGCCCCTCTGCGACGTAGGGCGCGATCCGCTGCACGAAGGCCACCTCCGCGGACGAAAACGGCGAGCCTCGCTCGCGGTGCAGGCACATGAACCCCCCGCCTCTCCACTGCTGCGGAGGACCACCCGGAGCTCGTCCTCGAGGAAGTACGGGCCGGACTCGATGGGAATCTCTTCGCGGAAGGCCTGCGTGGAGAGCAGTGTGGCCGGGTCGACGAGCGCCCACCAGATCGCGTCGACGGGCACCACACGGGGAATGCGCGGCAGAACCGCCTCGCGCAGCGCGGTGGGCTCCAGGCCGGAGTGACACGTCTCAGCGAGTGACGCGACCAGGTTCTCCAATGCCGGCCCGGACTTCAGCGAACCCCCCTTTTGCTCCAGAACGGACTCTAGACCCTCCCGACCACGTCGTAACGCCCGCCGGCCAGCAACTCGACCCCGGTGGCCGCGACCGTCGACTCGCGGCTCTGATCCGCCGTCTGGTCGCTGACCAGGGCGGCCTCCTCGGTTTCCCATATGGTGAGCGTCAGCGCACTGCCTGCTTCCCGGTCGAGGAAGAAGTAGGCGCCCGCATTGCCGGGCACGCCGGCCACCATCGGCCCGACCTGCTTCTGGACATGCGCCGCCCACTTCTCCAGCGCCTCCGGCGTCCCCGTCCACGTCGACGTGCGTGCGTACATCGTTGTTCCTTTCGCTTGCTGACAACGTGCGCCGGACGTTCGCAGCGCTCGAGGCGACTCTCCATCCCAGATACCTGGGATGACGCACCGGCTGGGGCGCGCGATCGACGCGCGGTCAGTCGGCCAGTCCGTGCGTGTAGGCGTAGTGGACGGCCTGCGCGCGGTCGCGGGCGCCGATCTTGGCGAACACGTGATTGATGTGGGTCTTCACGGTTGCCTCGCTCACCACCAGCGTCGCGGCGATCTCGCCGTTGGACAGACCGCGCGCGATCAGTGACAGGACCTCGGCCTCCCGTCGCGTGAGGTCGTCCGGCAAGCTGGCCGGCGCCGGAGCGGGACGCGCCGCGCTGCTCGCCGCCGCGATCAGCCGGCTGTGCACGACCGAGTCGAGCAGGGCGAGGTGATCGGCCGCGGCGTGCACCGCGCGGGATATCTCGGCGATTCCCGCGTCCTTGGTCAGGTAGCCCCGCGCGCCTGCCTGCAGCGCGTCGAGGATCGACGCCTCGTCGGCGTGCGTGGTGAGCACGACGATCTCGGTCTCGGGCTGCGCGGCGCGAATCTGGCGCGTCGCCTCAACGCCGTCGAGCTTTGGCATGCGCAGATCCATCAGCACGACGTCGGGACGGTGGCGCGCACACAGGGCCACGGCCTCCTCGCCGTCGGCGGCGGACGCCACCGGATTGATGTCGGCCGCCGCCTCGAGCAGCGTCATGAGACCCTCGCGCACGAGCGCCTGGTCGTCGACGACCAGCACGCGCACCGGCCCGGTCATGAGCCTCGCTCCTCTCCGGCCATCGCCTGGCCGCCGTTCTCCATGGTTGCGCCGGCCTCCGGCGGCGGTAGCCGGAGCTCGACCCGCCAGCCGTCGCCCGCCCGCTTCTGCGCGCAAGCTTCCGCCGAGCAGCTGGGCCCGCTCGCGCATGCCCTGCAGACCGTAGCCGCCGCCGGTGGCCGCCAGGGCGTGCGGCGTCCGGCCCGGCGGCCTCGGTCCGGCCAGCGACCGGCGCTGGTGGGGGCCGGTCGGCCACGAGCAGGACGATTTCCTCCCCGGGACGCTCGCCGGCGTGCAGCGCAACCGACACACCCGCGCCCGGCGCATGCTTGCGCACGTTAGTCAGCGCCTCCTGCACGGCGCGCAGGACGGCCTGGCCGGTCGGGCCGGTTAGGCGGGCACGGTCTCCGTCGATGGTCAGCTCGGCCGGAGCCTCGACGGCGGCGCGGTACTCGGCGACCAGCGCCTCGATCGCGGCCGGGGCGGACACGTCTTCTCCGCGCAGGGCCCCGACCGCGCGCCGGGTCTCCCGGAGTCCCTCGCGGGCGAGCTCGTGCGCGCGTTGCACGCGGGCCAGCACGGTGTCGCGGTCGGCCCCCTGCTCGAGCCAGCGCGCTCGTCGCCTCGAGCTGGATCGTCAGCCCGGCGAGCGAATGCGCAAGCACGTCGTGAATCTCACGCGCGATCCGAGTCGACTCCTCGAGCCGGGCGGCTCGCAGCTGCTCCTCGTGCGAGCGCTGCGATCTGGGCGAGCAGGAGCTCGGCCTGCTCGGCCCGCTGCACCGACTGGCGGCTGTTGGATGCGGCCAGCGCGGTCGCGGCGAAGCCGAGCGCGTAGGCGACCAGTCCAAGCCCGCTGCCGTTGTAGATCAGGATGGACACCGCCACGGCCAGCGTCCCCAGCCCAATCAGCGGCGCCGCGCGGTTGAGCGCGACGCGGAACCCGCCGGCTGCCACGCCGACGAACACGAACGCGCTCGAGGCGCTGTCCGGGGCGGCACCGACGAGCAGGCCGCCGGTCACGGCAAGGACGTAGATCTCAATCGTGATCCGTGTCCGGACCGGGTGGGCCAGATCGTCCAGACCATCCATGCGCCAATAGCGCCGGCGAGCAGCACCGCCACGAGCACACCGCGGCCGCTCGTGCCGGGGTGGTGGCGGCTGCTCGCCACCGACCACACGATGAGCGCGAGCCCGATCAGGCGCATCGCAGTCGCCGTCCTGCGGTTGACACGAGCGAGGAGCATGTTCGAAGAGGAAGGTACGTGACTCGGGGGCTGGGAACGCGAGGTCATCTAACCGGCCGGGAACGCGGGCGTGGGACCCGCGTCTGCGCGCGGGTCCCACTCGGGTCGTTCGGGCCTTGGGTGATCAGGCGAGCTCGGGGACCGGGATGGCCTGCAGTTGCCGGCGGCGAGCCGCCGCAACCAGCGTGCGTCCGCCGACCTCGAACACCGCCATGGCCAGCAGCGCCACCGTCCACGCCTCGGCGCTCGTGATCGCGTGCTGGGCGCTGAACTGTCCGATCGTGGCCGCGCCGCCGTGGCTGACCCATACCGCGAAGGCGAACCGGGAACCCATCCCGAGCACCCAGAAGATGGCCGAGGCCCACCCGCTGCGGGCCAGGACCTCGCCGTCCTCGCCGCGCCGCATGATCACGGTCTGCCCGCTCGCGACGCCGATCAGCAGTCCGGTCAGCGCGAGCGCTCCGATGAGGACGAGATCGTTTCCGGCCGCGGGGATGCCGTGCAGGTAGTTGGCCACGGCGATGGCGACGATGACGAGCGGCCTGACCAGCGTCTTCGTCGTGAGCCGGCGCTCCTTGATCTGAAGCAGGACGAGGAGGACCAGCGCTGAATCGAGAATGTAATCGGTAAATGTCATGGGAGCATCGTCGTCTGCGGCCGCGATTCCCACATCGGCGCCCCGGTTGATTCGCGGGTTGAGATCGCCGGTTTCTCCACCCTGGGGTTGAGAGCCGGCTCCTCCCCACGCGCGGCCACGGTCGTGAACCGGCCGGACCCAAATGGGAGATCTACGGGCCACTGGCGGGAAGAACCCGCCCAGCTCGAGACCGAGGTCTTCTGGCTGCTAGCCGAGTATCAGCTTCATCACCCCGTAGTACTGGTCTGCCCAGGCCTGCAGGTTCGGCGTGTTCGGGAGCACGGTGTCGAGGGCCTCGCCACCGGTTCCGATGATGAGCTCTCGGATGCCGCCGAAATGTGAACACCATGTGAGCCTCGATTCGTGTGTCGAGCCAACCGATCACGAAGCGCTCGGCAGTGCCTCGAGTGCCATGAGCGGCTCGTCCGCGGCGGTCCGGCGCGCGTGCCAGACGCCGAGGCCGACGAGCATCGCCATCACCGCAGCCAGGACGAAAGAGGCGATCGCGCCCCACAGCATGATGGCGCCGATCGAAGAGAACGCGTACGCCTCGAGCAGCAGCCCGCGCAGCGTGGTGCCCATGAACGAGGTCTGACGGGCCGCGGCCACGCTCGCGTTATTCGGGACCGCGCGGCTTCGCGGTGAACGTGACGCTACGGCTCAGTAGTTCCGCGCAGTGAGCACGCGGGGTTCGCACATCGGGGAACTACGATTGACGACGAGCGACAACGCAGGCACTCTGTTCTCATGATCTTGATCGCTTACGACGGTTCACCCGACGCCGACGCGGCGATCGACCGCGCCGGCCTACTGCTCAAGGGCCAATCCGCGACGGTCCTCAGCGTGTGGGAGCCATTCGAGGACGTCGTGACTCGCGCCGGCGCCGGAATGACGATCGGTGCCATCGACTGGGTGGCGATCGACCGCTCCTACCAGGACCAGGCCGGTAAGCGCGCCGAAGATGGAGCCGAACGGGCGCAAGCCGCCGGGCTGACGGCCGAGCCCAGGATTCAGGTCCGACGCGGGACGATCGCCGACACGATTCTCGAGGCGGCTGACGACGTAGATGCCGACGCGATCGTGCTCGGCACGCGAGGGTTGACCCGGCTCAAGTCACTGCTGCTGGGAAGCGTTTCCCACGCCGTCCTCCAGAACGCCGGCCGGCCCGTGATGGTCGTGCCGTCAGCCGAGGTCGCCGAGGCCCGCACCGCGCGCCGCGGATAGAGACCGCGGGCGGTCCGCACGAGGCCCGGCACGAGCGATCAGCCCCGGGGAGTCAGCTGATGTCCTGCCGAACGGACAGGGCGATGCCGAGCACCGCCAGTGCGCCCGCCCAGGCGATCAACGTGATCGCGCCGGCGGCGGGTGAGATCAGGTGATCGACTCGCAGGCCCATGAGTGCGTCCGACGCACGGGTTGGCATGAACCGCCCTACCGAGGGGACGAGGCCGAACGGGAGGTTGTCGACGACGAGGCCCCAGGCGAGTAGCGTGATGACGCCGCCGACCTGGTTGTGGATGATCGCCCCGAGGCCGGCGCCGATCGCGCCCCACAGGGCCGCGCCGGCGAGCCCGCCGAGCGTGAGCATCAGAATGTCGCCGCTGCTGAGTAGGACGGTGATGCCACGCCCGTCGAGGATCGCGTATCCGATCGCCCAACCTATTGCCTCGCCGAGGACCCCGAACGCGATCCCGGCCAGTGCGCCGGCGATGACCTTGGCGCTCAGCACGTGTGAGCGTGCCGGGTTGAACAGGATCGTCGGACGGATCGTGCCGAAGCGGTACTCGCTGCTCACCAGCAACACCCCAGCAAGCGCTGAGAACACGCCTGCGAGACTGCCCACGCTCAGCAGCTGACGCTGGTCCTCTTTGCTGGCAAGCCCGCTTGGGTGGCTGAGTAGCCCGGTGAGCAGCGTGAAGAGCAGGATCAGCGCGATCATCCCGAGGATCAGCCCGATCGTGGTCCGGGTCGAGCGAATCTTCAGCAGCTCCGCCCTGACCTGCGCGATCATGCCGGTGCCTCCGAGGTCAGTTCGAGGAAAATGTCCTCCAACCCGCCGCCTCCATCGTTGAGCAGCTCGTGAACCGGGACGCCGGCGGCGAACGCGATCTCACCGACCCCCTCGCTCGATGCTCCCTGGACGAGCAGCGCGTGGTCGGTACCCGTCGTCACCTGTAGAGCCTGATCACGCAGCGCCGTCGTGAGCCGCTGCGGATCGCCACTGCGGACGCGAACCGCGCCGCCGGCACGTGCGGTCAGCTCCGCCAGCGAGGACGAGAGCACGAGCCGCCCGCGACTGATGATCAGCACCCGGTCAACCGTCTGCGCGACCTCAGCGAGCACATGGCTCGAGATGAGCACCGTGCGGCCCTCTGAGGCCAGCCTGCGCAGGAAGTCCCGCAACCAGCGAACGCCCTCCGGGTCAAGCCCGTTGGCCGGCTCGTCGAGAATCAGAAGCTCCGGGTCGCCAAGCAGCGCCACCGCGAGCCCAAGCCGCTGACGCATCCCAAGCGAATACCCCTTCACACGCCGCCCGGCAGCGTCGCCCAGCTCCACCAGGCGCAACACCTCATCCGCGCGCGAGTCAGGAACCTCGACGGCCTGCCCGAGCATCCGCAGGTGATCGCGCCCCGAACGGCCGGGATGGAAATCGGTCGCCTCGAGCACAGCACCAATCCGCAACGCGGCACGAGGCAACTCCGCGTACGGATGATCGAACACCAGCGCCCGTCCACTCGACGGCGCCGCCAGACCCAGGATCATCCGCAGCGTCGTCGTCTTACCAGCGCCATTCGGGCCGAGAAACCCCGTGATCGTCCCCGCCTCCAACGCAAACGACAGATCCGTGACCGCTGAGACCTCACGAAAGCGCTTGGTCAAGGACTCGGCTTCGACGACCGCCGTCATCCGCGTGACCGACCGTTGAACACGAGGTAGCTGACGCCCTTGAGCCTCATCGAGCGTCCCGCGCCTTCGGGGCGCCGATGGCTTCACTGAGGCGTCCGCCGACCGCAGTTCGGTCTACGTCGAGCGCGTCGAGCAGCGCGGCGGCCGGGTCGGGTGGCGCGAGCGACAGCAAGGCCATCAACACCCGCTCGCGGGACCACCGGGGCGATGGATCCCATGGCGCCGCCGAACCACGACCGTGGCGCCGGTCCTTTCCGGCCTCCTCCATCGCGCGCTTGGCCACCGGCGTCAACGGCAAGTGATCTGTCAAGACCGCCTTCACTGTCGGCCACCCGCCGCCGAGCGCCGGTTCGCGGGTTGGCACCGGCGGCGCGTCGAGCGGCCTGTCGATTCCGATCGCCACAAGCGCGCCGCGATCCATCGCATCCAGCGCCTCACGCGCGGCGCCGAGATCGCAGCCCAGCACCTGCGCAACGTCAGGCTCGCGCAACAGCCCGAGCACGAGGTCGTCGGTGCCGACGCGCCTGTTACCACGCCGACGGGCCTCCTCGCGCGCATACACGGCTGTCGCCCACGGATTAAACCCGCCGACCTCGTTCGCTTTCGTGGTCATCATGGAACCCACTTTCCGTATTTGGCGTGCACCGATTGCCGGGTGATCCCCAGCACATCGCCGATCTGCTGCCAGGACCACCCATGACCGCGGGCGACCGCGACCTGGTGTGCCTCGACGCGCTCTGCGATCCGGTGCAGCGCCAAAGCGGCGCGCAGCCCCTGGGCCGGATCCTCAGAACCGATCGCTTCGCTGACCTCGTCGACGTCCATCCTGTCAGTCTAGGCTGACAGCGATCGCTTTGTCAAGCCAAACTGACAAACGCGAGGCGGGGTGATCTTTACTTCCACGCCGTACTCAGTCGGCCGCGAGCAGCAGTCGGCCGTCTATTCGACGGAGCGGAGAAACGTGAGCGTGCGGTCCAGCAGCAGTGCGGCGGCGTCCGCGTCGTATGACGGAAGCGTGCTGTCAGCGAAGTAATGCTGGTCGCCGGGGTACAGGAACAGCTCGGCCTGCTCGGTCGACTCGACGAGTGCCCGAGCAGCATCAACGTCACCCTCGCCGACGAAAATTGGATCGGCGTCCATGCCATGAACCTGAACCGCAACGCCAGTCGGCCAAGCGGAGCCGAACTCCGAGACCGGAACGCAGGAATAGAACAGCAGCGCGCCCCGCGCACCCGGCCGGGACTGGGCCAGCTTCTGCGCCGGAAGCACTCCAAGCGAGAAGCCGGCGTAAACCAGCTCAGCTGGCAGCCCCTCGACCGCGCGGGTGCCGCGATCGATCACTTCGCCGAAACCGATCTGCTCAGCGTGGCCCATGCCCTCCTCGAGAGTCTCGAACGTCCGGCCGACGTAGAGGTCCGGCGTATGGACGGTGTGCCCGGCGCCGCGCAGCTTGTCGGCGAAGCCGACAACGCCCGGGGTGAGGCCCAACGAGTGATGAAACAGGACCACTTCGGCCATGCCATCGAATCGATAGCAGCTCTCGGGTGGCGAACGTGCGGCAGCGGAGCGTTTGCACGCGTTCTTGTCGCCTCCGACCGTGGCGCACGACCCCCCACAACGACGAAACCCCCGGTCAACCCAGGGGCGCTACCGGGATTCGAAGCCAGCCTCGGAGGAGTGACGTTGGCTTGATTCGCCTGCAAATCGGTCGGTTCTTGGTTCGGCGGGAACCGCTGCTGAGGGGCTCATAGCCGCGCTCGATCGGGGTCGACTGTGGCGCGATTGTGGCGCGCGTCGTCGCATTCCGGTGATCGTGAGCCGCTGCTTGTCGAGAAGCGTCACGCCAGAGGCCGGGTGTGTTCTCTACCTGCGGTTCACGTGGGAAGGATCCGCCGGTCGTAGGTCGCTACCCCCGCCGCGCGTTCTCCGTTGACGCGATGCGGAACGCTCCCGGCGCTCTACGGGGTGGCGAGCGCCCGCACTGCGGCCAGCCTGTCTACTGACAACTCCTGGCCAGCCGACGTGTCCCAAAGCACCTCAAGAAGCAGCTCGTCGTCGTCCTCCAGAAGGGCGAGGTCGATAGCACCGATCGCGAGAACAGCTGCGGCCCATCGCCGCGCCGAATCCGGCTCGGCGTGATTCCTCAGCAGTCCCACGGCTACGTCGTGAGGACTCGGCATCACGATCTCCAGGTCACCGGCGTCTTCGACACGGACATGGTCTGAGGTGAAGTCAGCATTGATGCCGATGTCCTCCAAGTCAGCGATGTCGAGATCGCCGCGGACAAACGCGAGGAGCCTGTCAGCGGACGATGCGTGGTTCACGTCCGGAAGTATGTCGAGGTGCTGCTTCCCTTTATCGAGGAGCAGGAGGCTGCGCTAGAGATTCGAGCTGTCGGTCCCGTTGAACCACAACGCGACGGGAGGGGCGAACTCGTCCGGAGATGGGAACTCGCTAACCGGGGCGTCTCCGTACCAGACAATCTCGATGCTCGAAAGGCGACCGGCGTCGGCGAATAAGATCAGCTCGGGCGGCGGCTCATCGTCGGATCTAGGGCGACCAGCTGCATCGACGGCGTTCGACTGCGGAATCTCATCGGCTGCGGGCAGGGACTCGTCCACGTCGAGATAGATCGTGGCGCAGCCGCATTCGCATTGACCGATGACCTGAGCGGTTCGCGCCTGCTGACGAAGCTTCTCGACGCCCGGGAACTCAGCGCTGAGAAGAAACCAGAGCGTCTCGTTCTCTCGGTGTGAGAGGGGTCGCGAAGCCTTGCATACAGCATGCCGGACAACGTCGCCCGGCCGCTGCTCCCTGATCGACCAGGGAAGTAAAGCCCTCCTCTCCGTTCATGCTGACTCGATTTCGCTGCCGCGGCCGCGTCTATTGTTGCTCGGATGTCCACAGTCGTAGATGCCGACGCCTTCCGCTTGTGGATGTCGCCGAAGGTTGCTGCCCTTCAATCCTTCACGTCGGCGGTGGACTCGGTTGCCGAACGCCACGGCCGTGTCGCGTCCGTCGGCTCGCGCGCGAGAACCGAGTTGGATGGGGAACACGAGTACAGCGCGGTCAGCACGTGGGAGATGCCGATCACGGACTGCCATACGTTCGGGGCCATGTCTTTGCGCGCGGCCACCGACAACGTGCGTGGCTTCGGGACACTGTTCACCAGCGGTCAACCGCCTCTGTACCCGCACCTGGTGCTCGGCCGTTCCGCCTTTGAGGGCGCGGTGGTCTCTGAATGGCTCAGCGAACCGTCGGTCGAACCGCTCGAACGCATCAAACGAGGCCTTTGTGAGCAGCTCTATAGCGCCAAGGAGGTTGAGGACCTCAACCTTCAGCCGGAGATGCCATCGCGTGTTGATGAATGGGTTGCCGTGGCTCGCAGCTTCGGGTGGACCCCAAACCTAAGCCGTAGCCGTCCGATCATCGACGGAACCAAACGGCCTCGCCTGTCGGACGGCATCGTGAAGCTCGCCGGCAGCGCAGAGAACTCTCGAATCGGTGACCTACTGTTCTCGCGTCTATCTGCAGTCGACCATGTGACGTGGTTCGGGCTGCAGTGGGCCATACATCTCGATCAGGCAACTGCAGATGACGTGTCGCGAATTGCCACGATCGCAATCGGCGCCGACGGCGTCCAGGTCAGCGCCATCGGCTTCTACCTGGTCCGTGCGCTCAGAGCGGCAGCCACGGCGCGGTTCGAGCTGATGGGGTGGAACGACGCGGAGTGGCAGGAGGACGCCAGGCGAGCATTTGCGCTCGAACGGATCTTCGCGGAGACCGTGGTGCGCGCAAATAGAAGCTCGGCATAGGCCGTGCTCTCTATCCGCCTTCTGAAATGCGGACGGACCGCTGGCCGTGCGATCGCGACGCCGGTGGCGGTTGGCACCCAGGCCTTTCGCATTCCCACGCGGCTTGGATCAAGGCAGCACCGAGGCTCGCGCCACTCGAGATCGACGAAAGCGAAGGGTCGCAGAGCGACCCTGTCGGGTGGTGACTCTGCGTGTCTCAGCCAGGGGCCTTCGGTCCCTGGATCCACTAGCTCAGGTCGATTTCGGTCGCGGTGGGTCGGTGCTCCGGCTCCGGGCCATCGTAGGGCCAGGCATTCGGGTCGCTATCGACCACGGTCCAACCGAACTCCTCCGCGAAGTCCTCGAAGCATTGCTTGCAGATCCACCACTTGCCGGCTGGGCGATTAGGCGCCTGGACGTTCGTGTACCCAGCGTCGGTCTGCTTCTCTGGTTCGTCGCGGAGCGCCTCGGCGGCCTGCGGCGAGTAATTTGGGTCCATGAATTTCCGGAAGCAGAACTCGCAGTGCTCGTGCTCCCACTTAGCGCTGAACGCCTGGTACCGCTTCCACGTCAGGCCCGCGCCGAGCAGATATCCCTCCTGCCCCATACGGCGCCAGTCGTCGGGTGCGGCAGTCATGATCCAGGTATCGGCTGCTGTGGCCTACGCATGAAGGTGCACCCGCCGCTCCGCTCGTACTGCGGACTCTCGCTTGGGGGCTACATCCGACACTGACGTTGCCGGAACACCGTGTCCGGCGTCGACGCCGGCGCGGTCGTGGCCGTGCGACCCCTCATCAGACTCGCTTCTATCGGGCGACAACGAGGAGCTCTGCGTCCTCGGTACGAGACGAGCCGACGAGGCTGTTGGCCTGCGCCCGCTTGGTGACATTGCGGGCCGGGGTTCCGGCCGGCCGCACGTCGATCGTGAACTCGATCCCAAGCTGGGCCGAGATTCGCAGCAGCGTGTCCATGCTCGGATTGACCTCGCCGAGCTCCAGGCGAGCGACCTGCGGCTGCTTCATGCCGAGCCGGTCGGCGAGCTCGCGCTGCGAGAGATCACGCTCGCCGCGGTAGCGAACGATCGCGACGGCCACCGCACGGGCCAGGGCTGTCCGCTCCCACTCCGCCCGGAACTCGGGGTCGGTTCGGAGCTGCTCGGCGATCAACTCGTCATTGGTCTTCATCTCGCTCAGCTTCATGTGGAGCATGATAACACCTCTGTTATCGGCGGTGCGACACCGGACCTTCAATCGACTTCGAGCTGCGCGAATCTCTCGACTGCTCGCCCAACGGCGGCGTCGTACCCGCGCGAATCGAGCTCGGCCTCGGGTCCGACGGCGAAGATCACGAACGTCGACGGGTTCACACGGCGGTAGATCGGCCGCCACCGACTTCGACCAGCGCGCGGCCGAAGCTCGCGGCAGCCCCGACCAAGCTCGCCGCGGACGGCGCTCGAATGCGGATGGCCAAGGCGCGGACCGGCGGCCTCGAGCTTCTGCGCGGCGTGGAGCATCGCGACCTTCTCCCGAGCCGGCCACGATGAGTCGCGCTCGGCGTCGGCCTCGGGATGCCACATGACGGTGTACGGTGGACCGGGATCCTGAGCAGGGCCAGGGTCCGCGGAGCCGGACGGACGATGCTCGCGTTTGCGACTCGGCTTGCGCTTGTCAGCTGCCATGCCCGACAGGATGGGCGGCCGCGCGGCGGAACCCAACCGCACGCGGATCGGCCTCGCGCATCTCGATCGCCTGCGCCTTGATCGTGTCGAGCAACAGCAACGTGAGCCCGAGGTCGTCGTACCTGTAGGTTCGGCCGGTCTTGGCGGCCTTCCTGATCCGCTTGAGTCCGTCTTGGTCACCGCAGATGTAGTAGACGCCGTTGCTCTGGCCGGCGTGGCGCCACACCGCGTGGCGGAAGAGAATCCCTCTGAGGCGCTCCATGGACTTCGGCGCCAGCTCCACCTCGACCGCGACCGGTCTGCCGTCGAGGCGAAATCCGACCAGGTCGGGACGATGCTTGGAGTCGTGGAAGCCTCTGTGGTCCTGCCACGAGATCTCGCCCGACCACGTGTCGAACTCTAGGAGCTCGCGGCTGCCCTTGAACTCGCGGCCGCGGACGTTCAGCCACGCCGCCATCCACGCGACTCCGCAGTGGTGCGCCCACCAGGTTGGAGCGGGCTCGCCCGGCGCGCGGACGGGGACGCCGGCGACCGCCACGCCCACCCGCGTCGGAACGAACAGGCAGCCGTCCCCACGCCGCATCGGATACCGAGCCAGCCAGCCCTCCCGCTCGAGTCGCCTCGCATGGCTCCGCGCCGCTACCTCGCTCCAGCCCATCGCACACCGCCACGCATCCAGCGGTGCTGGTCCCACTCTCGCCAGCCAGCTCAAGCCTGCCATCGTCGCCCAACCGGGCCGTAGAACCCGAGTCATCTGCACGCTCCAACAGTCAGCTCGTGCCCGCGATCACCCCGCCTCCGCCCCTGTTGCCCACCACAATTCGAAGGGCGCATGACTACCCGCACTCCTACTCTTCTCCAACTACGTGGAGGGCGGGTAGTCATGCGCCCCAGCGAGCCCTGAACCCCCGTGGCTGCAGGGGCGGAGGCGGGTCCGGTGTATCGCTCGACGAAACACTTCGGGCAGGACCTAGCGCAGGACCTCAGAGCCGTCATCCAGCCCTCGATCCGGCGTGCCAGCTGTCGTCGCGCTCTAGCTCGTCGGCGACGTCGAGCATCGCCTTCCCGACCTCGTGGAACGCGTGGGCGACGGCGGCGACCTCGGTCCCAGACGCCGCGATCGCCAGGCGCTCCAGCGCCGCGTCGAAGTCCTGCCAGAGCTCGTCGGACCCGGGCCGGTTGCCTCCCGGCCGCAACTCGTAGGGGAACGAGTCGGCGCGGAACCCCGATCGGCCGAGCCACTGCACACCCGCGACCTTCGACGCGTTGGTCATCGTCGACGCCAGGTGCTCGCATGCGTCGGCGAGTCGACGGACGCGATCTAGGTATCCCGGGCTCGGCGGGGCGGATGCGCTCGCGGCCCACGCCGCCTCGAAGGAGTCGCCGGCGATCTGATACAGCGCGATCGCGGAACTCGCATCCGTCGTGGGTGCCTCGGGTCGCGGCGAACGGGGTTCGTCCGGATGCCGTTCGACGCGCGAGCTGGCATCCGCTGAGGGCCTCGTCGCAGCAAGCATCCGCTCGAGCTCCGAGCGCCGCACGATCCACTTGCGGACGCCGGCGCGTGACGCGTGCAGCTGCCCCTGGTCACCCATTGCCGGACCGTCGCCGGGTTGACGCGGAGCTCCTCGGCGATCTCGGCGAGCGTCAGCCACGGATCAGTGGCATCGCGCTCTTCCTCGGTCAAAGCTTTCTTCTTTCGCTCGGTGCTTCCGTCCGCGTAGCAATTAGAGTATCTTAGATAGAGGTTGTCGTGAGCACAGCGTCCAGCAATGTCCCGCGTGTTGCGCTGAGTCGTCAGGAGGCGGCGATCTCGCTCGGCATGTCACTGGACTCGTTCGAGCGTCACGTTCAGCCCGAGCTACGGCTGATCCGGCGGGGGAAGCTGCGGCTCGTTCCCGTCGCCGAGCTCGAGCGGTGGGCGAACGAGAACGCCGAGTCAGTGTTCAGGCGCCCGCGCGGGGCTTAGCATCGGTCGCCGTCATGGCTACCGGGATCCGCACTCGCCACGCCCGCAGTTGCAAGTCGCGCGCCGGCGGCGGGTGCAACTGCACCCCCACCTATCAGGCGCAGGCGTACGACGCCCGGACAGGTCGTCAGGTGTGGCGCACCTTCCCGACGCGGAGCGCGGCGAAGCTCTGGCGCCAGGACGCACAGGTCGCGCTTCGCCGCGGCACGATGCGACCGCCCACTGCCAAGACGATCGCCGAGGCCGCCGAGGTCCTGATCGCCGGCGCGCACGACGGCACGATCCTCGATCGCGCCGGCAAGCCGTACAAGCCTTCGACCGCTCGCGGTTACGAGCAGCTGCTCCGGTCATATGTCGTCCCCGCGCTCGGCGGCTGGAAGCTCTCGCAGGTACAGCGGCGAGACGTCCAGGACTTCGTCGACGACCTGCGCAAGCAGGGCCTGTCCGCCTCGACCATCGCGAACATCCTCGATCCGCTGCGGGTCATCTTCCGGCGGGCCATCCGCCGAGACGAGCTCTCGATCGACCCGACCGACAACCTCGACCTCCCGGCGGTGCGCGGCCGCCGTGACCGGATCGAACCACCGGAGCGCGCCCACGAGTACCTCGCCGCGCTACCTGACTCCGAGCGAGCATTCTGGGCGGTCGCGCTGTTCTGCGGATTGCGGCGCGGCGAACTGCGGGGGCTGCAGTGGATGAACGTCGACTTCGAGGCCGGCGTGATCCGCGTCGAGCGCTCATGGGATCCCGTCAAAGGACCGGTCGACGTCAAGACCGGCGCCGGCCGCCGCGCGGTCCCGATGGCGTTCGTCGTCCGACGCGAGCTCATGAGTCACAAGGCGCGGACAGGACGTGCCGGTCGCGACCTCGTGTTTGGTCGCACCGCGACCGAGGCGTTCTTCGCCTCAACGATCCGAGCCAGAGCAAACAAGGCGTGGAAGGCAGCCGGACTCGAACCGCTGACGCCCCATGAAGCACGCCACTGCGCGATCTCCTACTTCATCGCCGCCGGTCTCGATTGGAAGCAGATCTCGACGTGGGCCGGTCACGGCGATGTCCGCCAGACCTGGAATCGCTACGGGCACCTCGTCCCCGGCGGCGAGGACACCGCTCGGGCACGGCTCGATGCGTTCCTCACGCCCACCCCACCGACCCCGACTGTGGCGCACACTGTGGCGCACGACTCCAGTAACGACGAAACCCCCGAAAACACGGGGGTTCTGAAGTACCGCTACCGGGATTCGAACCCGGGTTTCCGCCGTGAGAGGGCGGCGTCCTAGTCCCCTAGACGATAGCGGCGAGGGGGATGCTTGAGGGTAGCGGGCCACGCCGGCACACGCCTAGATCGGAGGTTGGACCGGCGGCCGCCTTGACGTCCGCTGTCCGGCGAAGACACTCACCTCCCTGCTAAGTTCTTGCCTCCCGCGGCTGTGGCGGAATTGGTAGACGCGCAGGCTTCAGGTGCCTGTGTTCTTCGGGACGTGGAGGTTCGAGTCCTCTCAGCCGCATAGGGCCGTGCGTCGTTTCGCCACACTCGGCGCGACCCACACGCCCAGTGTGCGGTTAGCGGCGCCATAGGGGTCATTTCCCCGCACTCGAGCAACGCCGCCCCTCGAGTGTGGGAAACAGCCGCCCGCCCGGCCGCGCGCCGCGACACCCAGCCCCGCTCCTCCGCGATCCGCACCGCCTCGGCCCGGTTGCGGGCGTCGAGCTTCTGCATCGCCGACGAGAGGTGATTGCGGACCGTGCCGGGCAACAGATAGACCGCGCCAGCCAGCTCCGCGACGGTGGCGTGCTCACGCGAGGCGCGCAGCACCTCGTGCTCGCCCGGTACTGCGCCTCGACGATGTAGTGCGCGGTCAGGAACACGGTCTTGCCCAGGTCCCATGCGCGGTCAGGAACACGGTCTTGCCCAGGTCCCATGCGTGGTCAGGAACACGGTCTTGCCAAGTCGCAAAACGAGCGGATCGGCGACCAGGCCTGGCGCCGCGCCCCCGGGTCAAACCCGGTCGTCGGCTTATCCAGGAACAGCAGATCGGGATCCCCGACCAGCCCGAGTGCCAGATCCAGGCGCCGCAGCTGACCGCCCGAAAGCTGCCGCGCGCGGGTGTTGCGCTTCTCACCCAGCTCGACCAGCTCGATCACCTCATCGCCCGGCCGCCGGCGCGAGTAGTACCGGCCGTACATCTCGATCAGCTCGGCCACCGTCAGGTCGGTCTGCACGCCGGAGTCCTGCAGCACGATCCCGACGCGCTCGCGCAGCTCGCGCTCGCTGTGCGCCGGTTCCATGCCGAGCACGCGAGCCTCGCCCGCCGTACGCGTCCGGTAACCCTCGAGAATCTCGACCGTGGTGGTCTTGCCGGCGCCGTCGGGCCCAAGCAGACAGAACACCTCGCCCCCGCATGAGCTCGAAGGTCACCCCGCGCACAGCCTCAGTCGCGCCATAGGACTTGCGCAGATCGCGCACGTCGACGGCGAGTCCACCTGTCTGTGGCGCCCGATGGGAAGTCCTGCCGGCTCCACCGGGAGACACGCAACGGCGACCGCTACCCCGGCGTCTCGTTCCAGAGTGTGATGACCTGGGTCTCGCGCTCGTAGCCGAGCGCGCAAACCGAGCCGGCGCGCAGCAACAGCTTCGACCCGCCCGACGCCGGCAGCTCGATCCAGCGCGCCGCGATCACTCGGAAGATGTGCCCGTGCGCGAAGGCCAGCGCGTCGCCCTCGGCCGCGCGCATCCGCGCGATCACCTGATCGGCGCGCGCGCCCACCTGGTCGGGCTGCTCACCGCCGGGGCAGCCGTCCTCCCACAGGTTCCAGTCCGGACGTGTCTCCCGGATCTGCGGCGTGGTCAGCCCCTCGTACTCACCGTAATCCCACTCGCGCAGGTCCTCGCAGATCAGCGCCCGCTCGGCGAACCCGGCCAGCTCACACGTCTCGCGCGCTCGCAGGAGCGGACTGCTCAGAACCAGTGAGAACTCCCACCGGGACAGCAGCGGCGCCAGCGCCCGCGCGCGCTTCCGGCCCTCGTCGAGCAGCGGCAGGTCGGTGCGGCTGGTGTGTTGTCCGCTCCGGCTCCATTCCGTCTCACCATGCCGGACGAGCACTATCTGCATCTGAATGTCACCCCCGATCCCGATGACAAAAGCCCCGGCCCGGCGCCTCAGGCGTCGCCGGCGTCGTAGGCCTCGCCCGAGATCATCTCCCGCGCCTCGTCCTCGCCGAGCTCCGCTTCCGGATGCTCGGCCTCGAGATGCCGCTGCACCTGCCGGAGCAGCTCATCGTCGGTCGCAGCCGCCAGCGGCTCGCCGCAGATGTTGCACTCGATGACTCGCTTGGTCATGACTCGCTCGCTTCCTCGTTGGCTCTCAGACGTTGCTGGGCCTCGCGCGCGTGCTCGGTGGAGGAGCCCGGGCGCCCCATCGCGCCGGCATCCGTCGACAGCGTCTCATCCGTGTCAGCGCCGTTGTCGCCCCCACCCCCGCTCCCGCCACCGCCGTTCCCGCCACCCGCTGCCTCGACCTCCTGGGCCGCCAGCAAGGCGGCCCCCAAAACCCCCGCGCGCACCCCGTGCCAGGCCAGGCGGATGCTCGTCTTCCCCCCGAGCCCGGGCACCACGTAGCCGCTCGCCACCCGTCGTGCCGGATCGAGCAGCAGCTCGCCGGCTCGCGCCGCGCCGCCCCCGATCACCACCTCCTCGGGATCGAACGTGTTGATCGCGTTGGCGATCCCGATCCCGACCCGCTCGGCCCAGATCTCGACGATCCGTGCCGCGACCGGGTCGCCCTGCTCGGCCGCCTCGACCGCCTCGGCTCCCAGCACGGATTTGCCTTCGGCCTTCAGCTTCCCCAGGGCTGACTCGGCGTGCGACTCGGCGGCCTGCTCGGTCAGCCGGTCGAGCGCGTGACCGGCAGCGGCAAACTCGAGCGATCCGTGCTGGGGGAACGACTTGCCCGGGGCTGGGACCTCGGCGCCGTCGTCCAGCCCCAGCCCGACGATCGTGTGGCCGAACTCGCCGGCGCCGCCCGTGGCGCCGCGATAGATCCGGCCGCCGAGCACGATCCCGCCCCCCACTCCGGTCCCGACTGTCAGCATGACCAGGTTGCGCGCCACCAGTCGCAGGTCGGAGTCGTGTGCCTCGGCCAGCGCAGCCACGGTGGCGTCGTTGTCGACGAACACCGGCACGCCGAGGCGCTCCCCCAGCACCTTGCGCAGCGGCACATCGACGAGCGGGATGTTGACCGACGACACGACCCGTCCCGTGGCGAACTCAACCACCGAGGGCACGCCGATCCCGACGCCGGCCAGATCGTCGGGCCGGATCCGGTCGACCATGGCCACCAGCTGGTCGATCAGCGCGCCGCTGGCCGAGCGGTCCGTCGGCTCGAGCAGCGACTCACCGATCTTGCGACCGCGCAGGCAGGCGACGCTGACCTTGGTGCCGCCCAGGTCGACGCCGATGACCGAGCTCACGTGCGCCCCGGCGCCGACGGCAGACGCGCCGCCGCGTCGCTATCGAGCAACACCGTGATCTCCTTGGCCAGCGGCGGCAGCAACGAGGAGGGCACGTGCGGATCAGGCTTGGCGTCCGGGCCGAACGCCGCCGCCACCGCGTCCGCCTTGGACTCGCCAGTGGCCAGGAACACGATCTGTCGGGCGGCGGCCAGCGCCGGGAAGGTCAACGTCACGCGTGAGACGAACGGCTCGAGCCCGGCCTGCTCCACGCCGAGCACGAGCCGCGAGCGCTCGTTCAGCGATTCCTGGTCGGGGAACATCGACGCCAGGTGACCGTCCGGCCCAATGCCGAGCAGCACCAGGTCGAAGCGCGGGCGCCCGGCCTCCTGGAGCACGCGCTCGTAGTCCTCGGCTCCGGCCGCCGGTCCGAGCTCGCCTTTCACCCGGTGCACGGTCGGTAAAGCCACATCCCCGAGCGCCTCGATCAGCGAGGCGCGCACGAGTCCGTAGTTGGAGCGCTCGTCCTCGGGCGGCACGCAGCGCTCGTCGCTGAACCAGAGCGTGCTGCGCGACACGTCGATTCCGACCGCGCGCACCACCTGGGCGAACTCGCCGTACGCCGCCCGCGGAGTCGATCCGCCGGTCAGCACGATGTGCCCACCGCCGGCGGCCACTCCGGCCAGCATCGCCGCGCAGGCGCGCGCCGGATCGTCGATGATCTCGATCTCAACCGCCATTCAGATCAACCCGAGCTTACGCACAGCGCCCTGGCGGCCTCCAGGGCCGGAGCGTACGTGGGGTCGCGCAGATGGGCCTGCCGGACTCCCTCGCCGAGGATTCCGCCCTCCCCGCGCGACGCGCCCAGCACCAGCCACTGGTCCTCGCCGTCGGCCGTGTGCTCCTGGGCGGACAGGCCGCCCTGCGCACGATCGAGCGCCAGCGTGTGGCCGTCCTCCCACTCCACCGTCACCCCCGCCAGCCCCGGCACCTCCTGCTCGACGGGCTCCAGCGCGATCTCGACGTACCGCGGCCGGCCGGTGTAGGCGCGGCCGCGCAGGCCGGACCCGTTGACCGACCGAAGCGGGCGGATGTCCCAGCCCAGCCGCGAGCAGAGCCACCCCGCCAGGAGCAGGGCGCTGGCCGTCGAGCTCGCCTGATGGCGAACCTTGAAGCCGTCGAGCGAGGTGAGCATCGCGCGGCGGCCGGGCGGGTCGAAGCTGGCGGCCAGGCGCTCGCGCCACGGTGTCGTGCGCAGCCAGGCCAGGTCGACCACGTAGGACGAGCTCAGCTCCTCCTCGGCGCGCGCCAGCCCCGCCGCGGGCTCGGGCATGTCGTCGGAGTCGAGCAGCGTCACGTCGATCATCCCGCGCAGCGCGTTCACCGCCTCCTCGTGACCGTGCGGGCACCACAGGACGGTTGGCAGCTCAGCGATCACGATCGGGTCGACGATCGTCTCGAGCGCGGGCAGGTGGTCCAGCCCCATGTCGATCTCGACCTGCTCGCGCATCACGCCCATGCCGCCGTCCTGATCGTCGTAGCTCATCACGGCGACCGCATCGAGCGTGTCCCGGCCCTCTTCGACCGCGCACAGGATGGTGCGGGACGCGTGGTAGCGCCCGACTCGCTCCAGGCGGTTGGCGATCTCGCCCTTCCAGGAGCGCTCGACCACCACGATCAACGTGAGCACGCGCGCCGGCGCCAGTCCCTGGTTGGCGGCGTGGCGTTCACGCAGCAGCTCGCGCAGAGCGGCCTCGATCGCGTCGGGATTCGTGTCCTGCTCGGACCAGACGTCTTCACTCACAGCCGGCGCCACCTGCGGCCGCCCTCGAGCAGGGCATCGGCCTCCGGCGGCCCGGCCGACCCGGCTGGATACTGCGGGATCGGAGTCTCGGTGTCCTCGTGCCACGCGGTCAGCACCGGATCGATGATTCCCCACAGCGCCTCGATCTCGTCGCCGCGCGTGAACAGCGTCGCCTCGCCGCGCATGGCGTCGAGAATCAACCGCTCGTATGCCTCTGGTGACTCTGACATGAACGCGGTGCCGTAGCGGAACTCCATGTTGACCGGGCGGATCCGCATCTGTGCGCCGGGGATCTTGGCCCCCAGCGACACCGAGACGCCCTCGTCAGGCTGGACGGTGAGGATGATCTGGTTGGGCTGCACGCCGACCGAGCCGATGCTCTGGAAGGCCAGGTGGGGAACCGGCTTGAGCGTGACCACGATCTCGGTGATCTTGCGTGCCAGCTGCTTGCCGGTCCGCAGATAGAACGGGACGTCCGCCCAGCGCCAGTTCGACACGTGCAGGCGCAGCGCGGCGTAGGTCTCGGTCCGCGAGTCGGGCGCCACGCCGTCCTCGTCGTGATAGCCGGGCACGCGCTTACCGCCGACCGTCCCCGGGCCGTACTGCGCGCGAACCGCCATCGAGGCGACATCGGAGGCATCCGGGGGAACGACCGCCTCGAGCACCTTGAGCTTCTCGTCGCGCACGCGGTCGGCGTCGAACGAGGTGGGCGGCTCCATGGTGAGCAGCGCGAGCAGCTGCATCATGTGGTTCTGAACCAGATCGCGCAGAGCACCGGCGCCCTCGTAGTAGCCGGCGCGGCTGCCGATCCCGATGTCCTCGGCCGCAGTGATCTCTACGTGATCGATGAAGTTCCGGTTCCACACCGGCTCGAACAGCGCGTTGGCGAAGCGCAGCGCCATCAGGTTCTGAACCGTCTCCTTGCCGAGGTAGTGGTCGATCCGGAACACCTGGGACTCGTCGAATACATCGAGCACCTCGGCGTTCAGCTTGGTCGCCGACGCCAGGTCATATCCGAACGGCTTCTCGATCACGATCCGCGTATCCGCCCTCTCGCACTGCGCGAGGCCGGCCGCCCCGAGCTTGCCGGCGATCACCGGGAAGAACTGGGGCGCGGTCGACAGGTAGAACACGCGATTGAGCGGCTCGCCGGCGCGCTCATCGAACTCGCGCAGTGCGCGATCGAGCTCGCGGTAGACCTCGTCATCGTCGAACGCTCCGGGCACGTAGCGCATCTCGCCGAGCAGGCCGTCGAGGACCTTCTCATCCGGCCGGCGGCGGGAGAACCTCGCGATCGAGTCGCGCGCCATCTCCTGGAAGTCCTCGTCTTCCTGGCCGCGGCGAGCCACGCCGATCATCTCGAAGCGCTCGGGCAGCGCCCCCTCGTGGGCGAGGTTGTAGAGCGCCGGCAGCAGCTTGCGATGGGCCAGGTCGCCGGTCGCGCCGAAGATGACCAGTGCGGTGGGTCTGACCGGGAGGCGCTCCAGCCCTTCGATCAGCGGGTTGTCCTGCTCGGCCTCGGTGCCCGCCACGGCTGTGCTCTGCATCGCACTGGCCACTAGTGGGCACGCACCCGCTTGATGACCTCACGCCCCGCGTCCGCCACCCGCTCGGGCGTGAAGCCGAAGTGCTTGTAGAGCGCGCCGGCGGGCGCGGAGGCACCGAACGTCTCCATCGCGATGATCGCGCCGAGCTCGCCCACCCATTCGCGCCATCCGAACGGGCTGGCCGCCTCGACGGCAACGCGGGCCCGTGCCTGCGGCGGCAGCACCTGATTGCGGTACTCGGCGTCCTGGGCGGCGAAGTTCTCCACGCAGGGCATGCTGACCACCCGGGCCGAGATCCCCTCGCCCTTAAGCAGCTCGGCCGCCTGCGCGCAGATGTGGACCTCGGTACCGGTCCCGAGCAGGATCAGGTCCGCCGTCCCGCCACCTTCGGGGTCGCGCAGCACGTAGGCGCCACGCTCGATCGCGTCGTCGGGCACCTCCGCCGGATTCCAGGTCGGGACGCCCTGGCGCGAGAGCACCAGTCCGGTGGGATGGTCGGTGGCGTTGATCGCGTATTGCCAGGCCAGCGCCGTCTCGTTGGCGCCGGCCGGCCTGACCACCCGCAGCACCGGCATCGCCCGCAGGCCCGCGAGGTGCTCGATCGGCTGATGGGTGGGACCGTCCTCGCCGAGTCCGATCGAGTCGTGGGTCCACACGAAGATCGACGGGAGCTTCATCAGCGCGGCCAGGCGGATCGAGCCGCGCATGTAGTCGGTGAACGTGAAGAACGTCGATCCGTAGCCGCGCAGGTAGTGAAGCGTCATGCCGTTGACGATCGCTCCCATGGCGTGTTCGCGGATCCCGAAGTGGAGGTTCCGCCCCTCGTACTGACCGCCCTCCACGCTGTCGGCGTCATCGATCAGCGTGAGGGTCGAGGGCGCCAGGTCGGCCGAGCCGCCAACCAGCTCGGGTACCTGGGCCGCCGCCCATTGGAGAACGGTCTGCGATGACTTGCGGGTGGCGGTCATCTTGTCCGAGGCGTCGAAGCGCGGTACCTCGGCGTCCCAGCCCTCGGGCAACCGGCGCGCGAACAGGCGCTCGAGCTCGCGGGCGCCGTCGGGGTCTTCCGCGCGGTAGGCCTCGAAGCGCTCTCGCCACTCGGCCTCGAGCTTCTCGCCGCGCTCCACGCAGCGCCGGAAGTGTGAAACCGCCTCCTCGGGCACGTAGAACGGCTCGAGCGAGGGCCAGCCCATGGCCTCTTTGGTCAGCTTGACCTCCTCCTCACCCAGCGGCGAGCCGTGGGCGCCGGCGGTGTCGTGCTTGTTCGGGCTGCCCGGCGCGATATGGGTGCGGACGATGATCAGCGACGGCTTGTCATCGACGGCGATCGCGTTCTCAAGCGCGCGCTCGAGGTTGTCGAGCTCGATGTCCTCGCCGAGGTTCTGCACGTGCCAGCCGTAGCCCTCGTAGCGCCGGCCGACGTCCTCGGTGAAGGACAGCTTGGTGTCGCCCTCGATCGAGATGTGGTTGTTGTCGTAGAAGGAGATCAGCCGGCCCAGCCCGAGATGTCCGGCGAACGAGGACGCCTCGCCCGAGATGCCCTCCTCCAGGTCACCGTCGGAGGCGATCACGAACGTGCGGTGATCGACGACCTCGTGACCGGGGCGGTTGAACCGCGCCGCCATCATCCGCTCGGCGAGCGCCATCCCCACCGCGTGCGAGATGCCCTGTCCCAGCGGGCCGGTGGTGACCTCGATCCCGGGCAGGTCGTGGTACTCGGGGTGCCCCGCCGCGCGCGATCCGAGCTGGCGGAACTGCATGATGTCGTTCTCCAGGCTGACGTCGTAGCCGGCCAGGAAAAGCGTCGAGTAGAGCAGCATCGACGCATGACCGCACGAGAGCACGAAGCGGTCGCGGTCGGGCCACTCCGGCTGGCGAGGGCTGTGGCGCATGACCCGCGAGTACAGGACGTAGGCGACCGGCGCCAGCGCCATCGGCGTGCCCGGATGTCCCGAGTTGGCCTTCTGTACAGCGTCCATCGACAGCGTGCGGATCGTGTCTACGCACAGCCTGTCGAGCGTTGTGGTGCTTTCGGTGGCGGTCACCGGGGCAGCATAGCCCGATCGCGCCGCCGGAAAGAAACGTGCGGTGAATTGAGCCGCGACTCAGCCGAAGAGCACGTCGAACTGCCGGTAGTGCTCAACCGGCACCCGGCGGACCTCGGCCACGGCGTCGGCGAGGGCGACCAGCTCGACCTGCATCGAGCGAAGCGCAGCCATCGTTCCCCACTTGCCCTCGTGCGCGGCGTCGATCGCACGCAGCCCCAGGCGCGTGGCGAGCACCCGGTCGAACGCCGTCGGCGTGCCGCCCCGCTGGACGTGGCCGAGCACGGTGGCGCGGGTCTCAAAGCCGGTCCGCGCCTCGATCTCGCGCTCGAGCGCATAGCCGATCCCCCGCAGCCGGGCGTGCCCGAACTCGTCGGCAGTGCCGGCCTGGTCGACCTGCATCGAGCCATCCTTGGGCGTCGCGCCCTCGGCGGCGACCACGATCGAGAAGTAGCGTCCGCGCTCATGTCGGCGGCGGATCAGCCGGCACACCTCATCGATGTCGAACGGGATCTCGGGGATCAGGATCACGTCGGCGCCGCCCGCCACCCCCGAGTGCAGCGCGATCCACCCGGCGGTCCGCCCCATCACCTCGACGACCAGGATCCGGTTGTGGCTCTCGGCCGTCGTGTGCAACCGGTCGATCGCCTCGGTGGCGATGTGCAGGGCGGTGTCGAACCCGAACGTCACGTCGGTGCCACCCAGATCGTTGTCGATCGTCTTGGGGACGCCGATCACCTTGACGCCGTCGCTGTTCAGCCGGTTGGCGACCCCGAGGGTGTCCTCGCCGCCGATCGCGATGATCCCGTCGACGCCCGAGTCCCGGAGCGTTGCCTGCACGCGCTGCACCCCGTCATCGCGCTTGTAGGGGTTGGTGCGCGAGCTGCCCAGGATCGTCCCGCCGCGGGGCAGGATCCCGCGCGTCGACTCGAGGGTCAGGTCGATGAACGAGCCCTCGAGCACCCCGCGCCAGCCGTCGCGGAAGCCGACCAGCTGATCGCCGTAGCCATCGATCCCCTTGCGCACCACGGCGCGGATGACCGCGTTCAGGCCGGGACAGTCCCCTCCTCCGGTGAGTACGCCGATGCGCACGGGCGAGAATCTTAGGGGCCTCGCTCCGCTCGGCGTCCCTGGGGCCCGGTTCCCCGTCCGGACGGGCTAGGCTGCGCCCTGACGTGAAGTTGCCCGCACTGACCGGGACCGATCGCGACCGCTGGCTGTGGGCCGGTATCGGCACCGCCGGCACGCTGGCCGCCAGCGGCTTGCTCGAAGCCGGCCACATGCGCCGGATCGCCCGCGACCCCGGGAAGGCGGCGCTCGACGATCCCCCGAAGGGCCGTGTTCGCAGCGTGCAGTCGGCCGACGGCACCGCCCTGCACGTCGAGGTCTTCGGCCCCGAGGACGGCGAGACCGTGGTGCTGGCACACGGATGGACCGAGGCGCTCGCCTTCTGGATCTACGTCATCAGCGCCCTGACGGAGCGGGGCTTCCGCGTGGTGGCGTATGACCTGCGTGGCCACGGCGACAGCGCGCCGGCAAAGGACGGCGACTACGCGATCGCGCGTTTCGGCGAGGACCTCGAGGCGGTGCTCCTCGCCTGCGTTGCGGAGGGCACCCGGGCCATCGTCGCGGGACACTCCCTGGGCGCGATGTCGATCGCCTCCTGGGCCGGCGAGCACGACGTGGAGCGCCATGTCCGGGCGGCCGCGCTGCTCAACACCGGGGTCGGCGACCTGATCGCCGAGCACCTGTTGCTGCCGTTGCCCGGCATCGCCAAGGCGCTGAACCAGGCCATCGCGGTCCACGGCTTCCTGGGCAGCAAGGCGCCGCTCCCACGCTTCTCGACTCCCCTGAGCTACGCGGCGGTCCGTTACGTCGCGTTCGGGCCCCACGCCTCGCCGGCCCAGGTGGCCTACTTCGAGCGGATGCTGGTCACCTGTCCCCCCGACGTGCGCGCTGACATAGGGATGGCGATGTCCGAGATGGACCTGCACGACGCCCTGCCTCGCCTGACTGTGCCCACGATCGTGATGGCCGGCGCCAGCGACAGGCTGACACCGCCCGCGCACGCAAGGAGGATCGCCGAAATGCTCCCAGCCCTCCAGCGCCTGACTGTGCTCGAGGAGACCGGCCACATGACTCCGCTCGAACGGCCCGACGCCGTGGTCGGGGCGCTGACCGAGCTGGCCGCGCTCACCGCCGAGGGCGTGC
The DNA here is from genome assembly GCA_963764545.1 of uncultured Solirubrobacterales bacterium. Classification (GTDB taxonomy): domain Bacteria; phylum Actinomycetota; class Thermoleophilia; order Solirubrobacterales; family Solirubrobacteraceae; genus Palsa-465. The sequence continues at coordinate 448,858 of CAVXSX010000005.1, forward strand.
TCGCGTGACGCTCTGGCAGAGTGTGGGTGGAATGAGCGTCGTCTCTTCGTCGTCGTCGCTGTGCCACGTCCTGAGAGAGGACCCCGAGCTCGCCGATGCCATCCCGCCGGACCGGCGCGAGCAGGCGATCGAGGAATGCACGGCCCCAGTGCTTGCGCTCCAGCCGGGCCGCTGGCGGGGACAGGGATCGCTCGGCTTCCGCGGCGGGCTCGGCGTGCTCGTGCTGAGCGGCCTGATGATCCGCCGGGTCGGGATCGAGGGCCGGTTCGGCGCTGAGCTGATCGGCGAGGGCGATCTCCTGCGCCCCAACGAGGAGAGCGTCTCGCCGCTGCTGCCGCTGACCGTGGACTGGTCGATCGTCCTCCCCACCCGTGTGGCATCGCTCGATGTTCAGTTCGAGCAGCGCATCGCCATCTACCCGGAGCTCGCCCGCGGCCTGATCGCGCGCGCGCTCCTGCGCTCCAAGAACCTGTCGGTCAACATGGCGATCGTCCATCAGGCCCGGGTCGACGTCCGGCTGCACATGCTCCTGTGGCATCTCGCCGCTCGTTGGGGCCGCGTGCGCAGCGACGGGACGGTGTTGCGGATGCGGCTGACCCATGCCGTTCTGGCCGACCTGGTGGCCGCTCGCCGCCCCACCGTGACCACCGCGTTGTCCGAGCTGGCCCGCCGCGGCCTGGTCAGGACCGACGGCGAGACGTGGGTGCTGTCCGGCGATGCGCCGGGCGATCTGCTCGCGCTCGCGCGTGAGGCGGGCAGTTCGGCGGACGAAACCGCCAATCCCGCCGGCTAGATCCCCCGCCATGCACATCGACCCCTACATCGTCCTGGGGAGCGCCATCATCGGGCTGCTCGTCGGCATGACCGGAGCCGGCGGCGGCGCCCTGATGACGCCGATGCTGATCCTCCTGTTCGGGGTCACGCCCTCGGCGGCGATCTCGAGCGATCTGGTCGCGGCCGTGGTGATGCGGCCGTTCGGGGCCGGCGTGCACCTGCGGGCGGGGACGGTCAACCTCCGTCTGGTCCGCTGGATGGTCATCGGCTCGGTCCCGTCGGCCTTCCTTGGCGCCTACATCCTTCATGAGATTGGGAACTCCAAGTCGGCCACGCAGCACATCGAAACCATCCTCGGCCTCGCCCTGCTCGTCGGGGCCGGCGCGATGGCCCTGCGCTTCGTACTCGATCGCCGCACCGGGCAGCATCGCGCCGGTGTCGTCCACGACATCCGGGCACGTCCACTGGCCACGGTCGCGATCGGAATCGTGGGTGGCCTGATCGTCGGCATGACCTCGGTCGGCTCGGGTTCGCTGATGATCGTCCTGCTGCTGTTCTGCTATCCGACGCTCGGGGCCAACCAGCTCGTCGGCACCGACCTCACCCAGGCGGTCCCCTTGACGCTGGCCGCAGCGCTGGGGGCGCTGGCCTTCGGTCACGTGGAACTCGATGTCACGGGGTCGCTGATCATCGGCAGCGTTCCGGCTGTGCTGGTCGGCTCGATGCTGTCCTCGACCGTCCCCGATCGCTACGTCCGTCCTGCCATCGCGTTCGTGATCTTCGCCTCTGGCCTGAAGTACGTGGGGCTTCAGACGACCGCGCTCGGCTGGACGCTGTGTGGCCTGCTGTTCGCTGGCGGCGCCATGTGGCTGCTGCTCACGCGCCCATGGCGGGCCTGGATGGCCCCCGCGGACGCGAGCGAGCTCCTCGACGACTCCGAGCGTCACGAGCTTGTCGACCGCGAGACTTGACGCCCCCGTCTCGGGCGGAACGCTGGCGGCGTTCCGGCTGGGGACCGGTCCCGAGCGCGTCATCGCCGTGCACGGGATCACCGCCAACAGCCGCGCCTGGCTCGCCGTGGCCCGCGAGCTGGAGGGTCGGGTCGAGCTGCTCGCCGTCGATCTTCGGGGCCGCGCCGCCAGCAGCGGCCTGCCCGGTCCGTACGGCATGGAGGCCTATTCGAGCGATCTCCTCGCCCTGCTCGATGCCTGCGGATTGGAGCGTGCCGTGCTCGTCGGCCATTCGCTGGGCGCCTACGCGGTGGCGCGCTTCGCTGCCGACCATCCCGAGCGCGTGCACGCCGCCGTCCTGGTCGACGGCGGCCTGACCAGCCCCGCCATCCACGATGTCGATCCCGATACGTTCCTGGCTGCGGTCCTCGGGCCGGCCCTGGCTCGCCTCGAGCTCACGTTCGAGAGCCGCGAGGCCTATCACGACTGGTGGCGAGCCCATCCGGCCTTCGCCGGCGCGGACGTGCTCGATTCGGACCTGGCGAGGTACGCCGATCACGACCTGGGCGGCGAGCCGCCGCGAATGCACTCGACGGTGGCCAAGGACGCCGTGCGGACCGACGCGCGCGAGCTGTTCGAGGTCGGCAAGCCGGCCAACCGCCTGACCGTCCCGGTCGAGCTGCTGCGTGCGCCGCGCGGGCTGCAGAACGAGCCCAGCCCGCTGATCGCACCCGAGCTGGCCGCCGCGTGGGTCGATGCCTCGCCCGATCAGCGGCGGGTGATCGAAGTACCCGACATCAATCACTACACGCTGGTGATGGGCCAGGCCGGAGCCCGCACGGTGGCACAAGCGATCGTGCGCGCGCTGCAAACTCCGGCCGGCGATCCTGCCCTACGATCCGCTCGATGAGCAGCGCTGGGACGGTCGGGGCCGGTGTCGCACCTCCGGAGCCTGAGCTGACCCCCGAGGAGATGGTGGCGCGAGCGACTGCGCTCCGACCTCGGCTGGTGGCCGACCAGGAAGCCACCGAACGCCGCACCTACTACTCGCCTCGGATGCACGAGGCATTCCTGGCCGCCGGCTTCTATCACCTGTACGTGCCGCGCCGCTACGGCGGATACGGGTTCGACGTGCCGACCTACGTGCGCGTTGTGCGAGAGATCGCGCGGGGTTGCGTGTCCACTGCCTGGTGCGTCGGGCTGGCCATGAACCACGCGCTGATGGTCGGCTCGTGGTGGCCGCAGGAGGCCCAGGACGAGATCTTCGCCGGCGGGGATTTCCGCTGCTCCTCGGTGGCCGCGCCGGTCGGGCGGGCCAGCCGGAGCGAGGAGGGCTGGGAGATCAACGGCCAGGTCGCCTTTGCCTCTGGAACGCCCTATGCCACGTTCTACATGGGCCAGGCGCTCCTGCCGGCACCCCCGGACGCCGGGCCTGAGGACATACCGCCCCAACTGCTGTTCGTCGCCCCGCGCAGCGAATGGGAGATGCTCGACGACTGGGGCGACATGCTCGGGCTCAAGGGCTCGGGCTCGCACAGCATCCGCTTCCCCGGGACGCGCATCCCGGCGAGCTGGGGCTTCGAGGGCAGCATGCTCGATGTCGACGTGGCGGGGGGCACGCCCGGCTGGCGTCTGCACGGCAACCCGATGTACTCAGGCCGGGCGGTGTCGATCTTCACGATCTCGCTGGCCGCGGTTACGGTCGGCGCGGCCTACAACGCGCTCGACGAGTACGAGCGCCTGATGCGCGAGCGCAAGACCCCGCTGCCGCCGTTCATCCCGCGGATCAAGGATCCCGACTACCAGCGCTGGTACGGGCGGGCGCTGACCCACATCGCCACTGCCGAGGCGGCCACGATCAACGCGGCGGAGCAGCACATGGAGCTGTGCCGGCGCAATGTCGAAGACGGGATCCCGTACACGTTCGGCGACGACATGCTCCTGGCCGGCATCGCGCGCGAGGCGATGCTCATGTGCTGGCGGGTGATCGACGACGACCTGTGGCAGACAGTGGGCGCGTCGGTCGCGCGTGACGGCGAGCGCACCGCCCGGGTCTTCCGGGACATGGCGGTGGCCGCCGCGCACCGCAACCTGCAGCTGCGCGACATGTTCTACGGCGACATCGGGCGCGCGGCGCTTGGCGAGCCGTCGCGCATCCCTGCGCGCTAGCGCCCCAGCTTGGACGCCACCCAGCGGGTCAGCACGGCCAGGACCTCGGCGTTGTTGCGCTCGAGCATCATGCCGTGGCTGTTGCCGTGCACGCCGTGCTCGGCCAGCTGTACGAGCTCCACGTCGCACCCGGCTTGCGTCAGGACCTCGACCAGCTCGCCGTCGGTCGCCCGGAACATCGACGCCTCGCCGCTGACCACCGCGATCGGGAAGCGCCTGAGGTTGGACAGCCGGCGCGACGCATCGTCCGGGACCGTCTCGATCGCGATCAGCGCCGCCACCTGGTCCGGGCGCGCGTCGCAGGCCAGGAACGTCCCGGGACCGCCGGCGGAATGCGTCACGACCACGGCCGGGCCGACCAGATCGAGCAACTCGGCCAGCCGGAGGCGCTCGAGCGCGTGCATGTCGGCCCAGCTGCCCAGCATCGGCCCCGAGTTCGCCAGCCACTGGTCGTAGATCGGGTCGCCCGGCTCGCGCCCGCCTGGCCACTGGGTGTGCAGGTGCGCCCAGGGGTTCGAGTCGGGGCCCTCGGGCGGCGGCACGAAGATCGGCCGCAGCGCCTGCGCGCCCATCGGCGGCCCCATCCGCCCGAGCACATCGGGATGATGGGGCGAGCGGCCGTGGCCGGGGCGATCGACCACGTACACGGTGTGCCCCTGCTCGACGAGCAGCCGCGACCAGCCAAGTCGTCCGTCCGGGGTGGTCAGGTAGTCGGTCCCCTGTCCGCCGCCCCCGTGCACCAGCACCCACCGCGGGCCCGACGACGACTGCGAAGCCGGCGCCTCCCATTCGACGTACATGGGCCCGCGCAGGACCGTCCCGAGCGGACCGTCGACCCGGTCGGACACCCCGACCCAGAACGACCCCCGGCGAGAGCTCGTGATCGGACCGGACGGGACGTGGCGGCTCATGCCGGCGCGCCCGCCCGCTCGCTGGCCCGACGGGCGCCCTCGGACAGCGCCGCGAGCTTGGCCCAGCAGATGTCCGGATCGATCGAGCCGAACCCCGACCAGGTGCCAAAACCGCAGTCGGTGCCGGCCATCACCCGGTCGGGTCCGACGATGTCGACGAATCTCTGCAGGCGCTGCGCGACCAGATCGGGGTGCTCGATGTAGTTGCAGGTCGAGTCGATCACCCCGGGCGCGAGGACCTTGTCGGCCGGGATGTCCGCCTCGCGCCAGGCCGCCCACTCGTGCTCGTGACGCGGGTTGGCCGCCTCGAACTGGAGCATCTGCGGCTTGGCCCGCAGGATCACGTCGGCGATCTTGGCCGCGTCGATGTCGAGGTGATGGGGCCCCTCGTAGTTGCCCCAGCACAGGTGGAGCCGGGCCTTCTCGGCCGGCACGTCGCGCAGCGCGCGGTTGATCGCCTCCACGTGGCGCTCGGCGGCCGCCACGAACTCCTCGTCGGAGCGGTCGCGGTACATGATGTGACGCCCCATGGCCAGGTCGGGGGCGTCGATCTGGACCAGGAAGCCGGCGGCCACGATCGCCTCGTACTCGGTCTTCATCGCCTCGCCGATCGCGTCGAGGTACTCGTCGATGCTCGGGTAGTACTCGTTGGGCTGGAACAGCGCGATGATCCCGGGCGAGGGCGCGTTCATGAACGCCCCCTCCACGGGTTGCCCGTCGATCGCGCGGGTCAGCCGCGCCAGATCGCGCTCCACCGGCTCGGAGTGCTCGTAGGTGATCGGACCGCGACAGATCGGGCGCAGGTAGCGGGCGCTCCCGCCCTCGTCGGCCAGGCGCTTCATGTAGCGCGGATACGCGTCGAGGTCTGCGGGCGTGGCCCGCGGCACGTCGCCCACCTCGAAGCCGCTCAGCCGATGGCGGATGTAGGTGGCGTAGCCGATCTTGCTCATCTCGCCGTCCGAGACGAAGTCGATCCCGGCCTGCACCTGGTGGCGCACCCGGTCACTGACAGCCTCGTCGAGTAGGCGGTCGTACTGCGAGCGGTCGACGGTCTCTCCCCGGTCCTCGGCCCACACGAGCTCGACCAGCTCGGCCGGTCGGGGCAGGCTGCCGACGTGGGTGGTGCGGATGCGGCTCACCAGATCTCCTCGTATAGCTGTTGGATGGCTTCGGGGGGCGCCGGCCGGGGGTTCGCCTGAGCCGGCGCGCGCTCGGCGGCGGCCTCTGAAAGCGAGGTCAGGTCCTCGCGCGGAACTCCGTAATCGCGCAGACGCGGCGGGCCGGCCAGCTCGGCCAGCCGGCTGACCCGGTCGATCGCGTCCCCGGCCTGCATCGCCTCCCCGAACCGGGCGATCGCCTCGGGCACCGTCTCGCGGTTGTAGCGCAGCGCCGGCGGCAGGCACACCGCGTTCATCGTCCCGTGCGCCAGCCCGTAGCGTCCGCCCAGGGCCTGCGCCATCGCGTGTCCGACGCCCATCCCCGCGCGCAGCGCGGCGCCGGCGTGCATGGCGCCGGCCAGGAGCTGCCCGCGCGCCTCGAGGTCGGCACCGTTCTCGACCACCACCGGCAGCCACTCGGAGATCAGCTGCGCACCGGCCAGCGCCGCGCTGTCGGTCTCGACGCTTCGCCCGCGCGCGTACAGCCCCTCGGCGCAGTGGGCCAGCGCGTTCATGGCCGACCCGGCGCTCTCGCCGGGCGGGAGCTCCAGCGTCAGTGCGGGCTCGTAGATGATCGCCGTCGTGTGGCCGCCGCCGCCGCCGCGCTTCACCCCCGCCTCGCGGTCGCGCATCCCGAACCCCTGGGTCCACTCGGCGCCCGAGTACGTGGTGGGGATCGAGACGATCGCCAGGCCGGTCTGGCTGGAGACCGCCTTCGAGGTGTCGATCGCGCTGCCTCCGCCCAGGGCGATCAGGCCGTCCGCGCCCTCGGCCGCAGCTACCGCCTCCCGAACCCCGGCGACATCGGCGTGCGACAGCGCGCCGTGGAACCGACGCGCACGAACCGGCAGCTGAAATTCGCTCCAGCGTGCTGTGCTGATCACCAGCGGGGCCCCGATCGACAGCTCCTCGAGCACGCCCGGCAGCGAGTCGAGGCCCCAGCGGACGATCATGCCGCGATCAAATCACAGCCGGTGTTGCCCGCGCCGCGAGCCTCTTGCAGCCGGTGTCGCCCGCGCCGCGAGCCTCTTGCAGCCGGCGTCGCCCGCGCCGCGAGCCGCTTGGGAAGAAACCACAACATAGTCATAGTTTCTTCCCGAGCGCCGCTCAGCTTTCCGAGCCGCCGGTCTCGGTCCGGGCCTGGAGCCGGCGCATGCCGGCCAGCCAGCGCTCGTAGTCGAGCGCCTTGCGCTGGAAGAACGTGAGCACCTCCGGGTGAGGCAGGATCAGGAACTGCTCGCGGTCGATCGCGGCCACCACCGCCTCGGCCACCTGCTCGGGCTCGAGCACCTCGCCGGCCCCCCGCACGACCCGCTCAGCGAGCCCGTCGGCGGCGAGCATCGCGGTCCGCACGCCCATCGGGCACAGGCAGCTCACCCGCAGGCCGCGATCGCCGTAGGTGACCGATAGCCACTCGGCGAAGCCCACCGCGGCGTGCTTGGTCACCGCGTACGGCGCCGAGCCGATCTGGGTCAGGAGCCCGGCCGCCGATGCGGTGGCCACGAAATACCCCTCCCCGCGATCCAGCCAGCCCGGCAGCAACCGGCGCGCGGCCAGCACGTGCGCCCGGATGTTGACCGCAAACGCCCGGTCCCACACCTCGTCCGGCGTGTCGACCGGATCCTCGCCGATGGCCACGCCGGCGTTGGCGAAGAACACCTCGACCGGGCCGAGCTCGGCCTCCACCCGGTCGATCAGCGCGGACAGGGCGTCCGCATCCGTGACATCGCAGGGCGCCGCCAAGCCCCCGCCGCCCAGCTCGTCCCCGATCCGCTCGAGCGCCTCGGCCTGCACGTCGGTCACCGCGACCCGCGCGTCCTCGGCGGCGCAGCGCAGCGCGATCGCCCGCCCGATGCCGCCCGCAGCGCCCGTGACGACGACCGTCCGCCCCGCCAGCCTCACCGATCCGGCTCCCGACAAGAACTGTCAAATGAATTGATCATCCGCCCTCCTCACCTGGATTGATTATGCGGTTTCCTGCGCTTTAGCCACGGGTACGACCTCGGGGTAGCGACGAGGAAAGCGAGGGTTGCGAGATGAGTTCTACCTCTACCGGGGGACGCCAGGCTGGGCAGGCCCAGGTGGGAACGTCTGGCGCTCACACCCCCAAGTCGATCCTGGCCCGCCTGGACCGGATCAGCGTCTGGTCGATGCCGTTCATCTTCGTCGGGATCATCGGCACGGGTTTCATGTTCGCGTTCTACGACGTGTTCGACATCAACGTGTCGTTCATCCAGAGCTGCGTCGCCCTCAAGCACGGCTGCACCCCCGCCAACGCGGTCACCGCCCTGCGCATCCCGGTGGTCCTGAACCTGGCCGGTTACGTGATTGGCGCCCTCATGCTCGCGCCAATCTCCGACCGCATCGGCCGCCGGAACATGCTGCTGTTCACGATGCTGCTCACCGGCCTGGGGTCGCTCTACAACGCCCTGGCGCCCGACTACACGCAGTTCGTGCTCGCCCGCATCATCACTGGCATCGGCGTGGGCGCCGACCTGGCCATCGTCAACACCTACGTGGGCGAGGTCGCACCGCGGCGCAACCGCGCGCGGTGGATCTCGGTGATCTTCATCATGTCCTCGCTGGGGGCGCTCCTGGGCATCTGGCTCGGCTTGTTCCTGACGACCCCGTCCGCCCCGTGGCCGCATGGCCTCTCGATCGCCCAGGCCAGCCCGAGCTTCAGCGATGGCTGGCGCTGGATGTACGCCGTCGGCGCGCTGCTGGCCGCGATCGGGGTGGTGCTTCGGCTCGAGCTGCCCGAGTCGGCTCGCTGGCTGGTCGGCAAGGGCCGCCTGGACCAGGCTGACAAGGTGGTCAGCGACATGGAGGTCGTGGCCGCCAAGCACGGGCCGCTGGCGCCCGTGCCCGACGACATCCCGATGGACCGGAGCACCCCCGAGTCGAGCCTGGCCTTCAAGGCGCTGTTCAGCGATCGCATGTACACCCGGCGCGTGATCCAGCTGCTCGCCGTGTGGTTCCTGGCCTACGTGACCGTGTTCGGCTTCTCGGCCGGCTTCACCGCGATGCTCAGCTCGCTCAAGTACCAGCCGTCGGAGGCCGGCCTGATCACCGCGGTCGGCGCGTTCGGGTTCCTGGCCTGCGCGCTGTTCGCGGTGGCCTTCGCCGACCGCCTGGAGCGCAAGTTCTGGTTGCCGATCGGCGCGGCGATCACGGTGATCGGCGGCATCATCGTCGCCGAGGCCGGCACGACCTCGCTGGGCATCGCGTTCATCGGTGCGGCGATCGTGTTCTTCGGCTTCAACCTCTGGGTCCCGATGACCTACACGCTGTCCACCGAGAGCTTCCCCACGCGCGCGCGGGTGACCGGATTCGGGATGGTCGATGGCGTCGGGCACCTGGGCGGCGGGATCGGGGTGCTGGTGATCGCGCCTCAGATCCCGAACATGTCGGTGCTCGGAGCGATGCTCGTGGTGAGCGCCTTCCTGGTCGCCGCCGCGGTCGTGGCCATGTTCAGCCCGAACACGCGCGGCAAGCACTACGAAGAGGTCTCGCCGTAGCGACGGCGAGTCCGGGCACGATTCACCCCCGCGTCGACCGAGTGCAGCAGCTCGGCCATGTAGGCGATGTGCTCGCGCATGGCGCGCTCGGACGCCGTGCGCTGGTGGCGCCGGATGGCCCGCGCGATCGCCTGGTGCTGCTCGATGACCAGCGCGCCGTCGATCGCGCTGCCCAAGTGCTCGACCAGCGACGGCTGGAGCACGTCGAGGATCCAGCTCGTGAATGTGAGCAGGAGGTCGTTGCCCGCGGTCTCCGCGATCGCGCGGTGAAACCGCGCATCGGCCAGGCGGAACTCATCGCCTGACGCCTCCCGGCCTCGCGCGTCGTCGATCGCACCGGTGAGGGTGGCGATCGTCGTCTCATCCGCATGCTCGGCGGCCAGCCCGGCCAGCGGGACCTCGAGAAACATCCGGGCCTCGACCAGCTCGCACAGCGTCACGCTCTCGCACTCGAGCATGGCCGCGATCGACTCGCTCACGTGCCGGCCGATTCCGACGTTCGGGGTGTTGTCCACGAACACCCCGCCGGCTCGCCCCTTCTGCACGCGGATCAGGTGCGATCCGGCCAGCCGCCGCAGCCCCTCGCGCAGTGTGGGTCGGCTCACTCCGAACTCACGTGACAGCTCGTGCTCGGTGCCGATCCGATCCCCCGGACGCAGGCCCTCGCGCTCTATGTACATCCGGATCTCGCGGGCGATCTGCTCGCTGGCATCGGCCTGAACGAGCACGAACCGGCCCGGGGTGCGCGTGTCGGCGCGGGCCATCCGCCGAGTGTATGGCGACCGGCGCTGTCCGTTCGCCTAGGTTGCGGTGAAACCACTAAGGGGTCACGGACTTCTACCGATAACGACGCTCATGCGGAGGACCCACGCGGTGAATGAACCGTTGTCCCCCTGCTCGGACGCACCGCCGAGTCGCTCTGCCGATCCCGAGGCCGCCGCCGGGTCCAGCCGGGCGGAGGCCAACGAGCGCTTTCGCATGCTGTTCGATCGCGCTTCGGTGGGCATCGTCAGCGTCGCTCCCGACGGGACCTCCGCCGAGGCCAATCCGGCGGCCGAGCGGATGCTCGGCTACAGCGCACAGGAGCTGTCGGCGATCAGTTTCGGAGCGTTGATCCATCCCGATGACATGGAGCTCTCCACCCGCTTCTACATGGAGCTCGTCGATGGCACGCGCGACTCCTATCAACACGAGACACGCTATATCCGCAAGGACCGCCAGGAGATCTGGGCCCGGGTGACCGTGTGGCGGGACCCGGCCGCTGCCGAGCCGATCGCGGTGGCGATGCTCGAGGACATCACCGAGGTCAAGCTCTCGAACCTCGCGCTCGGCGACCGGGCGGCGAGCCTGGAGCGGATCGTCGCCACCCAGCGTGACATCGCCGCGGCCGCCTCGGGCGACCTCGAGCACGTCATGCAGGTCATCGTCGAGCGCGCCCAGGCGCTCACCCGCGCCGAGGGCGCGATGATCCACCTGATCGACGGCGAAGACGTCGTGACCCGCGCGGCCTGCGGCATTGCCACCTTCTTCCTGCACAATCGCCGGCCGCTCAAGGAGAGCGTGTCGCGCTTCGCGATCGCGGCGCGCGCGCCGTTGCTCATCGAGCACGCCGAGGACGATCCGCGCCTGAACTCCAAGCTGCGCAAGCTGGTCGGTGACCGCTCGCACATCTGCGTGCCCCTGTTCGCCGGCGAGCAGCCCGTCGGCGCGGTCAGCGTGATGAGCACCTCCGAGGAGGACCGGCTCGACGTCGAGGACCTGCAGACGCTCGAGCTGCTGGCCGGCGTCCTGTCGGAGGGAGTCAGCCGCGCGGCCGAGTCCGAGGCCAAGCGCAAGCAGCTCGACGCCCTGGCCCGCTTCGAGGCGATCTACCAGGGCGCGCTCAGCGGCGTACTGGTGATCAGCACCGACGGCCAGGTGATCGAGGCCAACCCGGCGATGGTCCAGCTGCTGGGACTCGACTGCCCCGAGCAGATCGAGCGCGAGTTCGCGCGCTACATCCATCCGGACGACCGCGAAGCCGTACTGGCCGAGGTCGGAAAGCTGCTCGAGAGCGACGGAAACTCCCTGCGCCAGCAGCACCGGCTGATCCGGGCGGATGGCAAGGAGATCTGGGTCTCAGCTTCACTCTCGCTCGTCCGCGATGCCGAGGGCCACACCAGCTTCGGGATCCTGATGGTGCAGGACGAAACCGAGCGCAAGGCGGCCGAGCAGGCGCTGTTGCGCCAGTCCGAGCTCAACGAGCACCAGGCGCTGCACGACGGCCTGACCGGCCTCCCCAACCGCACCCTGTTCCGCGACCGCATCGAGCAGGCGATCGCGCAGGCCCGCCGCGATGGCGGCCAGCTCGCGGTGGCGATGATCGATCTCGACCGCTTCAAGGACGTCAACGACTCGCTCGGCCATCACGCCGGCGACGCGCTGCTGGTTGAGGTCGGCCGCCGCCTGCGCGGCATCCTCCGTTCCTCGGACACCGTCGCCCGGCTGGGCGGCGACGAGTTCGGCGTGCTGATCTCCAAGCCGCGCTCGATGAGCGACGTGGCGGTGGTGATCGGAAAGATGCGCGCGGCCCTCGAGGAGACCGTCCTGGTCGAAGGCTTGGCTCTCCCCGCCGAGGGCTCGATCGGGATAGCGATGTTCCCTGCCCACGGCCGGGACGTCGACACGCTGCTGCGTCATGCCGACGTCGCGATGTACGGCGCGAAGGAGACCAAGGCGGGTTACGTCTTCTACGACGGTTCGCGTAGCGAGTCAGACCCCGCCAGGCTCACGCTCGTCTCAGAGCTCCGCCGCGCCCTGGAGCAGCACGAGCTGGTGCTCTACTACCAGCCCAAGGCCGCGCTGGCCAGTGGCGAGGTGCAGTCGGTCGAGGCCCTCCTGCGCTGGAACCATCCCGAGCGCGGGCTGGTCGGCCCCGACGAGTTCATCCCGCTGGCCCAGCAGACCGGCCTGATCAAGCCGCTCACCCTTTACGTGATCGACGAGGCGCTGGAGCAATGCCGCGCCTGGCAGGGCGAGGGCCTGAACCTGGCCGTCGCGGTCAACCTGTCGGTGCGCAACCTGCTGGACGCCGACTTCCCCACCCAGGTCAAGCGTCTGCTGCAGAAGCGAGAGGTCGATCCGGCGCTGCTCCGGCTCGAGATCACCGAGTCGACCATGCTCTCCGATCCGGTCCGCACCAAGCGCGTGCTCGACAAGCTCGCCGCGATGGGCATCGCGCTCTCGATCGACGATTTCGGTACCGGCTACTCGTCGCTGTCCTACCTCTCGCAAGCTGCCGGTCAACGAGATCAAGATCGACCGCTCGTTCGTGATGAACATGACCGACTCCGACAACGACGCCGTGATCGTCCGATCGACCATCGACCTGGGCCGCAATCTCGGCCTCCAGGTGGTCGCCGAAGGCGTTGAGACCGAGCAGGCCTGGGCGGAGCTGAACGAGCTGGGCTGCACGCTGGCTCAGGGCTACTACCTGACCCGCCCGGTTCCCGCCGCCGAGCTCACCGAGTGGCTCCGGCGCCGCCCTGCCGCCGAGCCGGTCGAGATCCGGCGCGTCGCCTAGCCGGCTCCCCGCGAGCCGCTCAGCCGGTCACGCGCGCTGCGGATTCCTTGACCTCGTCGGGGATCATCGGGCCCTCGCCGGCGGGATCGACGATTCCCTCCTCGAGCCATCGGTAGCGCCCGTCGAGCACCCGCGCGGCGGCTTTCCGGTTCTCGTCGTCGTCGTTGTCCCACAGCTGATCGAACAGCTCCTCGGCACGCCGCTTGGCCTGCAGGCAGAACAGCTCGGCCAGCTCCTGCGCCTCGTCCCGCCGGGGCGGGTGCTCGCGGCCCAGCGTGTCGGCGTAGGCCACGGTCGCGGACATCGCGAACAACTCCGAGGCGATGTCGACCAGCCGCCCGAGGAACGCCTGGCGATACTCGAGCTTGGCCTGCCAGCGGGTCATGCCGTAGAAGATCGAGCGCGCCAGCTTGCGCGAGGCCCGCTCGATGTAGCGCACGTATGGCGCCAGCGTCCCGAACTCGTCATAGGAGCGCGGGATCTGGCCTTTGCCGACGGCGAGCTGCGGCAGCCAGGTCGAATAGAACGCGCCCGGCACGTCCCGCCGCGGCGATCTTGGCCTTGACGTCGGTGTCACCCTCGAGCAGGTCGCCGGCAACCTGGAGATGCTGGTCGACCGCCTCGCGCGCGATCAGCAGGTGCATGATCTCGGTCGATCCCTCGAAGATCCGGTTGATGCGCATGTCGCGCAGCGCCTGCTCGGCCGGCACCGGCTTCTCGCCGCGCGCCTTGAGCGAGGCGGCCGTCTCATATCCGCGCCCACCGCGCACCTGGATCAGCTCGTCGAGCACCTTCCAGCCCATCTCCGAGCCGTACAGCTTGGCCAGCGCCGCCTCGATCCGGATGTCGTTGGACTTGTCGTCGGCCAGGCGGCTCGCCACGTCGAGCATCGCCTCCAGACCGAACGCGCTGGCCGCGATGAAGGCGATCTTCTGGGCGACCGCGTCGTGCTTGCCGATCGGACGCCCCCACTGCACTCGTTCGTTGGACCATTCGCGGGCGATCTTCGTGGCCCACTTGGCCTGCCCGACACAGATCGCGGGCAGCGCCAGCCGTCCGGTGTTCAGCGTGGTCAGGGCGATCTTCAGCCCCTCCCCCTCGCGCCCGATGCGGTTCTCCTCGGGCACGAACACGCCCTCGAGCCGGGTCACGGAGTTCTCGATCCCGCGCAGTCCCATGAACGCGTTGCGATGCTCGACCGTCACGCCGTCGGCGTCGTAGGGCAGCACGAATGCGCTGATCCCGCCACGATGGCCCGTCGCCCTTGGGAACCTGGGCCATGACGACCACGATGTCGGCGATCGCCCCGTTGGTGGCCCACAGCTTCCGCCCGCTCAGCACGTAACCGCCCTCGGTCGGGGTGGCGGTCGTGGCCAGCCGCGCCGGGTCAGACCCCACGTCGGGTTCGGTGAGCAGGAACGCGCTGATCTTGTCCCGGGCCACCAGCGGCAGCCACTTGCGCTTCTGCTCCTCGGTGCCGAACAGCCGCAGCGGCTCGGCCACCCCGATCGACTGGTGCGCGCTCAGCAGCGTCGAGAGCGAGGCGTGCCACACGCCGGTCACGGCCAGCGCGCGGTTGTAATACACCTGGGAGAGGCCGAGGCCGCCGTACTCCTCGGCCACCTTCATGCCGAGCGCGCCGATGCGCTTGAGGCCGTCGACCACGTGGTCGGGGATCTTCGCGTCGCGCTCGATCTCGAGCGGGTCGACCTCGGACTCGAGGAATTCGCGCAGCGTGGCCAGGAACCGTTCGCCCTTCTCGACCGCCTGCGGGTCGAGCCGCGGCTGGGGGTGAATCAGGTCGAGGCGGAAGTTGCCCAGGAACAGCTCCTTGCCGAAGCTCGGCAGCTTCCATTCCGATTCACGTGCGGCCTCGGCGACCTCGCGTGCTTGCCTCTCTGAGACGGTGCTGGACACGGGCGTTTCTCCTCTGCGACGGTTCCGGTGTATCTGGAAGCTACCCATCACAGGAGGTTTACGTTGAAGCTCAGCGCGCGCAATCAGCTCTCGGGCACCGTGATCGCGATAAACCGGGGCGAGGCGATCGCCAACGTCGTGCTCGACGTCGCCGGACAGCGGCTCGTCGCCTCGATCACCGTCGAGGCGGTCAAGGAGCTCGGCCTGAGCGAAGGCAGCCAGGTCACCGCGGTCATCAAGGCCTCCGACGTGATTCTCGCCACTGACGCCACGTGAGCGCTAACACGGTCCGATAACGGACGGGTCGCTGGAGCCTGTCCTACAGCACCCCTCGGCGCCTGCCGATAACGCGACCAAACGCACGTAAACCGGAAGGCAAGGATGAGCCAGCGAGCAGACAAAAACTGAGCGGATGGGCGACGGCAACAAGGCCCTCTTCGGCCTGGGCGGCCTGATGCTGGCCGGCTACGCCGTTCTGCTGTGCGTGCGCGCCACCGGCGCCGGTTCAAACTGGCTCGACGGCTGGGGTGTCTCGTCCTTCGAGCTTTTCTTCAGCATCCTGGTCCTGGTCCGCGCCGCGGTCAGCCCGCGCGACCGCCGCTTCTGCCTGGCCCTTGGCTTCGGCATGTCGCTGTGGGCGATCGGCGACTTCGCGATGACCTACGAGGGCATCCAGAACGCCAACCCGCCCACCCCGGTGGGGGCCAACTACCTGTGGGCCGGCTTCTTCCCGGTGGCCTACATGGGCGTCATGCTCCTGATGCGCCAGGAGGTCCGCAAGTTCACGGCGGCCAACTACCTGGACGGCGTCGTCGCCACCCTCACCTGCGCCGCCGCGTTCGCCGCGTTCGGCTTCGGGCCGATCAAGGCGGCCGTCGGGGACGACTCGGTCACGGTGGCCTGGAACCTGATCTACCCGGTGGGCGACCTCCTGTTGCTGCTCCTCACGCTGATGGCGGCGGCCATGGTGCCTCGCGGCCGGCGTCTGCGCTGGTACCTGATGGCCGCGGCCAGCGGGGCAAACGCCATCGGCGACATCTGCGCGCTGTTCGACAACGGCATCGGCGCCACCCACTTCGGCTACTTCTGGAACTCGCTGGCCTGGCCCCTCTCGCTGTTCCTGTTCTCGCTGTCGGTCTGGGTGTACTCCCGCCGCCCGGATGAGTCCGAGCTCAAGGAGACCAGCTCCGGGTTCGCCATCCCGGGCATTGCAGCCGGCCTGTCGCTGCTCATCATGTTCGTGGGCTCGCTCAACCACGTCAACCAGATCGCCCTGGGCCTGGCCACCGCCACGCTGGTCGCGGCCGGCGTCCGCTTCGGGCTTGCCCTGAAGCGGATGCAGGCGCTGACCGACGAGCGCCACCGCCAGCTGGCCGAGTCAGCCGAGGTCGAGCGCGATTCCCGCGAGTCCCTTCAGGCCGCCATTCGCGCCTACTCGGAGTTCGCCGCCCAGGTGGCCGATGGCGATCTGCGCACGACGGTGGATGCCGATGGCAGCGAGGATCTGCGTGGCCTGTCCCAGAGCCTGAACAGCATGGTCCAGGGGCTGGCCGAGATCTCGAGGCACATCCAGTCCGGCGCGCAGGACATCGGCGTCTCGACGGCCGAGATCCTCGAGTCGGTCAACCAGCACACCGAGAGCGCGGGGACCCAATCGGCGGCCATCAGCCAGACGTCATCGACCGTCAACGAGCTGCGCCTGGCCGCCGAGGACACCGCGCAGATGGCCAGCGACGTGGCCGATCGGGCCAGTGAGTCGCTTCAGGTCTCGAGCGAGGCGACGGATGCGGTCGCCGCGATCACCACCGCAATGGAGGAGATCCGCGAGCGGGTCGACGAAATCGCCCGCGACATCGTCACGCTGTCCGACCGCACCCAGCAGATCGGTGAGATCACCAACACCGTCAACGGACTGGCCGACCGCTCCAAGCTGCTCGCACTCAACGCGAGCATCGAGGCGGCGCGGGCCGGAGAGCACGGCAAGGGCTTCGCGGTCGTGGCCGAGGAGGTCAGCAAGCTGGCCGAGCAGTCCAAGGACGCCACCGCGCAGGTCGAGAGCATCCTCGGGGACGTCCAGAGCGCGACCGCGGCCGCGGTCCACGCCAGCCAGGAGGGAACCAAGGTCGTCGAGCGCGGGCTCGAGCTCACCGATCGCGCCGGCCAGGGCATCCGCAGCCTGTCGGACACGATCCAGGAGTCGTTCGGCGCCGCCCAGCAGATCGCCGCCTCAGCCCACCAGCAGAGCGTCGGGATCGAGCAGATCGCACAGGCCATGGGCGACGTCAACCAGGGAACCGAGCAGTTCCTGGAGGGCGCGCACCAGTCACAGATGGCGGCCGAGCGGCTGAACGAGCTCTCGGCTCAGCTGGCGGCGGTCACCGAGCGCTACCGCGTCTGAGGCTGCGGCCGGGCGATCGACCCGGCGCGCGTCCGACCCTCGCGGCTGGTCCGGGGCAGCCAGGCCAGCCCGCGGGGCAGATACCAGTTGCGCTCGCCGAGCAGCTTCATCGTGGCGGGCAGCAGCACGCCGCGCACCACGGTGGCGTCGAGCAGGACGGCGACGGCCAGTCCGACTCCTGCCTCCTTGAGGTCGAGCGAGCTGGCCGTGCCGAACAGCGAGAACACGCCGACCATCACCAGCGCGGCGGCCGACACGACGCCCGCCGTCCGGGTGATGCCGTGCCGCAGAGCGTCCTCGGTGCTCATCCCGCTGTCCACGCCCTCGCGTACCCGGCTCAGGATGAACACGTGGTAGTCCATCGATAGCCCGAACAACACGACGAACAAGAACAGCGGCAGCCACGAGATGACCGCCCCGTCGGAATGGAAGCCGAGCAGGCCCTGAGCCCACCGGTGCTCGAACACGAGCACGAGCACACCGTAGGCGGCGCCGACCGACAGCAGGTTGAGCACGATCGCCACCACCGGCACGACCACCGACCGGAAGCAGACCAGCAGCAGCACGAACGCCAGCGCGAGCACGAACGCGACCACGTACGGCACGCCATCGCGCATCTGGCTGGTGAAGTCGATGTCCTGTGCCGTATCGCCGGTGACCGCGGTCCGCACGCCGGGCACGCGACCCAGCGTGCTCGGCACTAGCACCGAGCGCAGCTGGCGCACCGCGCGCCGGCTCGCAGCGTTGTCGCCCAACCCGGTGAGCGGTAGGGCCAGGGCGGCTGAGCGACGGTCGGCGCCGACCGCGAGCTCGAACGGCCGGTGAGCGATTCCTCCGGCCGCCGCCTCATCCTCCAGGCGCGCCACCGCCGCCCGCATCGCACCGCTCTGGGCGGCCGGCCAGCTGGCCACCACGACGGCCGGGGCCGACGTGCCGGGGAACTCCGAGGTGACCTGTGCGGCGAGCGTCGATTGCCCGGCCGCCGACAGAGCGTTCGAGCTCGGCTTGGCCGTGTGCAACGAGAGCGCCGGCACAGCCAGCGCGACCAGCACGCCGCCGGCCAGGCTGCCCGCCAGGATCGGCCGCCGGAGCACCCGCTCGACCAGGCCGCTCCAGAAGCGAGACTCGCCGTCGGTGCGCAGGTGGGGTAGGAACGGGACCCTGCCCCGGTCGATCCGGGGCCCGAGCAGCTGGAGCAGCGCCGGCAGGACGGTCAGCGATCCGGCGACGGCGCAGGCCACGACCACGATCGTGCCGCTGGCGATCCCGTTGAACACGGCCGAGCCGACCACGAACTGGCCGGCCATGGCGATCGCCACAGTGGTGCCGGCGATCAGCACCGAGCGGCCCGATGTGCGGGCGGTGCGCTCGAGCGCCTCCCGGGTGCTGCCGCCCCGCCGGCGCTCCTCGCGGGAGCGAACGACGTAGAACAGCGCGTAGTCGACCCCGACCGCCATCCCGATCAGCAGCACGACGGTCTTGACGCTGTCATCGAGCGGGAACATATGGCTGATCGGCCCGAGCAGACCGAACGCCGCCACGACCGCGGTGGCCGCCAGCAGCACGGGCACGAGCGCCGCCACGAGCGCGCCGAAGGAGATCAGCAGCACGAGCAGGGTGACTGGGAGCGACAGGCGCTCGGCCCGGCTCAGGTCGTTGCCGCCCCCGACGCTCGGGTCGGCCAGAACCGTGCTCACGTGCGCCGTTCCCGCCCGCGCGACCGCGGCCTGTAGCGAGTTCGGGTCGAACGACGGGCTCTCGATGGGAGCGCTGAGAAGCTCGGCATGGCCGTCACGCGAGACGCCCACGGTCGGCCGGCTCCCGAGCGCGCCGTGCATGAGGGCCGTGACCCGGGCGGTCGCGGCCCGGAAGGCCGGCGCGCCGGCTGCCAGCGAACGGCTGTGCAAGTAGGCGTACTCGCGGGGGACGAATGAGAGGTTGTGCGCGTCGAGCAGCGCGTTGCCGCGAGCGGACTGCCCGACGGCGCCGGACTGAAGCGGCTTCGATCCGGTCAGGCTGAGTGCGAGCACGGCGATCACGACAAAGGTCAGCCAGGCGACGATCGCCAGGCGGGGCCGCCGTGTGCTCCAGCGGCTGATGGCGGTGGGTGAGAGGCGCTTGATCATGCGTGCAGCCTCCACCGCGCGCGGGGTGCCGACCAGCCGGTCGCCTGGAGTTTGGGGGTGGGGCTAGCTGGTGGGCGCCAACGCGGGTTGCAGCTCCACGAGGCGCAGGCGAACCAGGCTGAAGCTGCACCAGGGCTGCGGGCACACGGCCTGCGCGGGGGCGGCGCCCTGGCCAGCCGGTGTCGGTCGCGTCTGGACGTCGACCTTGCCGGAGCGCTCCGCGGGGTCGGCCGCATCCGGCTCCGGGTAGCCACGCGCGCTGTCCTCGGAGTCCTCCGCGGCCGCCACCCGGTCGCACGCCGGGTCAGTCAGGGTCCGGGCGATGCTCTCACCACTCAGCACGCAGTAGCTGGCTCGCTCGTAGTGGTCGCCGGGAGCCACCAGCCCGGAGTCCCACGTCGTCGGGTGCCCGGCCAGGCTGTCGAACTGATGCCAGTACACGCGCGTGATCTGCCCCGGGAAGGCCGAGCCGTCGCGCGCCAAGTTCAGGAAGTCGCTGGCGGCGTAGGCCTGCGCCTTGGGGTTGCCGTCCAGACAGCCGCCAAGGTAATAGGGCGCCGGATCGTCGGCCTCGCCGTCCGGACAACCCTCCGGGGCGCCGAGGTAGGTTGGCACCGGGTCGGTGAGCTGGGCGGCCACCTCGGTGAGCCAGATCTGCGGTTGGGTGCCCTTGTAGCGATAGAGCGAGGCGATGTAGTCGCTCACGCGCGAGGTGTCGCCGTGCGCCACGCTCCCGTTGTCGAGATACGCCGTCGCGCTCAGGTCCTCGTACGGGTGCAGTGACCACACCGAGGGATATAGGCCGATCGTCCCGTTCAGGTAGCTCGCGTACGCCTTGACCGCGATCAGGTTCGGGTCGTTGGCGCTGTCGCCGTCGGCCGAGAGCGCCACCAGCGTGAGCGCGTCGCCGAAGCTGCGCCGGTTGACGGCGTCGGCCTCGTAGTAGTACCAGGCGGCGCACTGGTCGGCCTCGTGCGCGGGCAGATTCCCATCCGGGGTCGGATTGCACTCGTTGCTCACCCGCGCTCCGTCCGGCTCGTCGTAGGTCTCGTACTCGGTCGGCGGCGCGACCCCGTGGCTTCTGGTGAAGGCGTCGAGCGTCGAAACAATCGCCTGAAAGCCGCATGCGTACTGGTTGGCACTCGGGTTGGCGGGGTCTGCCGGATTGCCGTTGCCGGCATAGCGGGCCGCGCTGTTGGTCGTGATCGCGATCAGCGGGTCGAGCCCGGCCAGGCGCGCGGCCAGCACGTCGTTCTCGACCAGTCCGATCCACGACGAACCGTAGAACGCCGGCGAGGTGCGCTCGCGCACGCAGGCGGCGCCGAGCGCGGTCCCCCCCGTGCTCACCGCGTCCCAGGGGATGCCCGTCCGCATATACCGGAAGGCGTTGGCACCGTCGGTCTGATCGGCGGCCAGCGCCTGGAAGCGATCGAACAGCCCATGGCTCGGGCTTCTCGCCGGACAGCCGGAGATCAGGTACATGGTGCAGGCGAGGCTCGAAGCGCTGTCGCTCAGGCCCACGCCGGCCGTCGCCTGCTCGGCGCGCGCGCCCGTCGGGATGGCGATCGCCGAGCCGATCACGGCCAGCAGCACGATCCCCCTGCGCCTGCGCCCCATCGACCACACGCTAATGGGTCGAACCGAAACATTCCACCACGAGGCTCGCGCCCCCGAGCGTGCCTGACCGCGTCAGCGCTGCACGGGCTCGCTGACCTCGACCAGCGCGAGCTCCTCGCGACGCGGCGCTCCCTCCCAGTCGCCCGGCACCGTGGCGGCGAACGCTCCCGCGGCCACCGCGGTGGCCAGCCGCTCCGCGGGTGGCGCGCCGGCCAGCAGCTCGGCGAGAAAGCCGGCCACGAACGCGTCCCCGCAGCCGACGGTGTCCACCACCTGGACCCGGCGTGCGGGCACGTCGAACGTCTCGCCACCGATGCGCGCCACGCACCCGGCCGCGCCGAGCTTGATCACCGCGTCGGTGGCGCCGAGCGCGCAGAGGGCGGCCGCCGCGCGGTGCGCGGAGTCGCGCAGCTCCCGCTCGTCCACGGGGACCGCGCCGTCGTAGACCCCCGGTGGCTCACCGGCCACCATCCACGCCTCCTCGAGGCCGCCGAACACCACCTCGACGCCGGCGAGAAGGCGGCCCAGGGCATCCGCCGCCTCCCCGGGCGGCCACAGCGCGCTGCGGTAGTTGAGATCCAGCGATACGGGAACGCGGGCCGCACGCGCGGCGGTGATGGCCGCACCGACCGCCGCGGCAGGTCCGGCCCCCAGCGCGGGCGTGATCCCGGTGACGTGCACCACGCCAGCGGCCGCCACCCGTTCGCAGGGCACATCCTCCGGGCTCAGGTGCGAGCCCGCACTGCCGGCGCGGTAGTACGTGACGCGACCACGGCCGGGGGTCGGGCGCCAGCGGACCATCAGACCCGTGGGCGCAGGATCTCGGACGGCCACCGCCTCGACGCGCTCGGCGCGCAGCTCTCGCAGGATCAACTCGCCCGGCGGATCGCTGCCCACGCGCCCGATCCAGGTCGCGGGCACGCCGAGGCGCCGCATCGCGATGGCCACGTTTGACTCAGAGCCGCCCATGGCGAAGCTCATCGGCTCGCCGTTGCGCACTCCCCCGCTCTGAGCCTGCAACACCAGGCCCATCGTCTCCCCGAGCGTCACCAGCCCGCCCGCGCTCATCCTCCCCGCCCCTCGCGCACGGCGGCCAGCGCCGCCCGTGCCCGTTGCTCGAGCTCGGTGCGCGAGCCGCCGTCCAGTGCGTCACCCAGGAGCGGGCCGCCCAGCCCGACGGCGACCGCGCCGGCATCTACGTACCGTGCGATCGCGTCGATCCCCACCCCACCGGTGGGGATCAGTGGGATGTCGGGGAGCGGACCGGCCAGCTGGCGCAGGTGCGCCGGGCCGCCGATCGCCGCGGGGAACAGCTTGACCGCCGACGCGCCGGACTCCCACGCATTCAGCACCTCGGTGGGCGTCCATGCGCCGGGGTAGGCGCCCACGCCGGCCTCGACCGTGGCGGCGACCACGTCCGGGGAGACCCCCGGGCTGACGATGAACTGCGCGCCACCATCGATCGCCCGCCGGGCGTGCTCGGCCGTGGTTACGCTGCCCATCCCGAGCACCGCCTCCGGCGGCAGGCTGCGCCGCAGCCGAGACAGCCACTCCAGCGCGTCCGGGGTGGTCATCGTGAGCTCCAGGCAGACGATCCCGGCCCCGACCAGCACGTCCGCCGCATCCTGGAGGCCGTCGGGGGCGTCGGCGCGCAGGACGGCCACGACGCCGGACTCGCGCAGCGCGGGAACGATCGGCAGCCGCCCGCTCACGGCCTCAGCACGTGTCGCGCGGTCGCCTCGGCCCCGTCGCGCCGCAGGCGCTCCAGGTGCTCGACGAGGATGTCTCGCACCGGCGTGTCGTGGGCGAATTCCTCGGCGACCACGGTTCGTATCGCGAGCACGTAGTCCACCGCCTCGGCGGCCGGCCGGCCCGGCCCCACGCTCGCGGCGATCTGCTCCGACAGCGGGTCGTCGACCTTTAGCGCTCGGCCGTCGTCGGCGGTGCGGTCGACGATCCAGCGGATCCAGGCGGCGACCCCGAGCAGAGCGGCCACCGGCTCCGCCCCGGCCCGGCGAGCGTCGGCAACCGTTCCGAGCAGGCGCTGGGGCAGCTTCTGGCTCCCGTCCATGGCGATCTGCGCCGTCCGGTGCGGGAGGGCGGGGTTGGCGAAGCGCTCCAGCAGCTCGGCCTGGTAGCGGTCGAACTCCAGCCCCGCGACTGGCTCCAGGGTGGGGACTACCTCCACGCTCATGAGCCGCTCGATGAGGCCGACGATCGGGCTGTCCGCGGCCAGCACGTCCGAGACGAGCTCGTAGCCGGCCAGCTGCGCCAGGTAGGCGAGCGTCGAGTGGCTGCCGTTGAGCAGGCGGACCTTTGCCCGCTCGAACGGCCGCACGTCGTCAGTGAAGAATGCGCCGCCTCGCTCCCAGGCCGGGCGCGGCCCGGCGAAGCGCTCCTGGATCACCCACTGGCTGAACGGCTCGGTGACCACGACGCCTTCGTCTCGCACGCCGAGCCGCTCGGCGGCCGCCTGGCGGTCCGCCGCGGTCGTGGCGGGCACGATCCGGTCGACCATCGTGGACGGGAAGCGCACCTCGCGCTCAATCCAGTCCACCAGGCCATCGGAGTCCGGCAGCCGCTCGACGAACTGGCGCACGAGCGAGGCCACCACCGCGCCGTTGTCGGCCAGGTTGTCGCAGCAGACGATGCTCAGCGGTCCGCTCCCGGCGCGCCGGCGCGCGGCCAGGCCCAGGCCCAGCTGGCCGATCGGCGTGTACGGCCCCTCGCCGGCGAGGTCACCCACAAGCTCTGGATGGTCCCACCGCAGCGAGCCGGTGGCCGGGTCGAAGTGATAGCCCTTCTCGGTGACCGTGAGGGTCACGACGTGGATGCCCGGGTCGGCCACGCGCGCCACGACCGCGGCCGGGTCCTCGGCGGCGAGGAGCGCCTCGCGCTCGACGCCGATCACCCGCAGCCGCGTCCCGTCCGCCCCGCGGACCATCACCGAATAGAGACCATCCTGGGGAGCCAGTTGGTCGCGCACCCGGCCACGGCGCTGGGCGACGCCGCAGATCCCCCAGTCTCCGCCGGCCGCCGCCACCGCGTGCTCGGTGCAGACCGCCTGGTGCGCGCGATGGAACGCCCCCAGTCCCAGGTGCACGATGCCGCAGGGCAACTCGCGCGGATCGACGAGCGGGGCCATCTCACGCGGTAGCCGCAACAGCGTGCGCAGCGACAGCCGGTCTCTCCCGGACCCGGGGTGTGACGCCGGGCCGCCGGTCGCGGTCCCCGCCGCGCCGTCGCTCCTCACAGCACCGCACCGAGCTGCCAGGGCGTGAACTCCTCGTCGCCGAAGCCGAGCTCCTCGCTGCAGGTCAGCTCTCCCGAGGCGACGGCGAGCAGCCGGTCGAACAGCTCCGCGCCGAGCTCGGGCACGGTCGCATCGCCGTCGAGCACGGCGCCCGCGTTCATGTCCATGTCGCCGGCCATGCGCTTGTAGAGGTCTGTGGTCGTGGCCAGCTTCAGGGTCGGCGCCGGCTTGCCGCCGAACACCGAGCCGCGACCGGTGGTGAAGCAGACCACGGTGGCACCGCCCGCGACGATCCCGGTCACCGACACCGGGTCATAACCCGGCGTGTCCATGAACACCAGTCCGCGCGAGCGCACCGGCTCGGCGTAGCCGACGACGTCGGCCAGCGGGCTGCCGCCGCCCTTGGCCACGGCTCCCAGCGACTTCTCCTCGATCGTGGTGATTCCACCGGCGCGGTTGCCCGGCGATGGGTTGCTATCCAGGTTGGTCCCGTCGGCCGCGGTGTAGCGCTCCCACCAGGCGACGCGTTCGCGCAGCCGCTCGGCCACCGCCGGCGAGACCGCGCGCGCGGCCAGGATGTGCTCGGCGCCATGAATCTCGGGCGTCTCCCCAAGCACCGCGGTCCCGCCGCAGGCCACCAGCAGATCGCAGGCCGCACCCAGCACCGGGTTGGCGCTGATCCCCGACCAGGCGTCTGAGGCCCCGCAATTCAGTCCCAGCACGAGCTCGGACGCCGGCACGGGCGTGCGCTCGGGCACCTCGAGTGACTCGAGGGCAGCGCGCACGGCCGCGACTCCCTGCTGCACCGCCGCACGGGTCCCGCCCGCCTCCTGGATCGTGAGCGCGTTCAGGGACGTCCGCTCCGGCAGGTCGATCTCGTCGACCAGCTCATCGACCTGGTTGACCTCGCAGCCGAGTCCCACCACGACCACGCCGACGACGTTCGGATGGCGGGCGTAGCCGGCGAGGGTCCGCCGCAGCACGGCCAGGCCCTCCCCCTGGGCACCCAGGCCGCAGCCGGTGGAGTGGGTGAGCGCCAGCACGCCGTCCACGCCGGGATACGGGTCCAGGGCGCCGGGCACCGAGAACGCGCCGGCGATCATCTTGGCCGCGGTCGCCGAGCAGTTCACCGAGCTCAGCACCGCCAGGTAGTTGCGGGTGCCCACCCGGCCATCGGGGCGCACGAACCCGGCGAAAGTGGCATCCCGGCGGTCCTCCGGGATGTGCAGGCCGGACGCTGCCGCGCCCGCCGACCGCGAGCCGCCGTTGCTGGCGCCCGCGAGCCGGCCTTCCGCCTGCGCCTCTCCCCCCTCGACCCCTGCCAGCGAGGCCAGGTTGTGGCTGTGGACGTGCTCGCCTGCGTGCACGGGCGCCGTGGTCACCCCGATCGGCTGACCGTATTTGCGCACCACCGTGCCCGCGGGCAGGTCGACCAGCGCCACCTTGTGGCCGGCGGGGACCTGATCGCGGACCGCCACGCCCGACGCCTGCTCGCCCGCCGTCAGCTCCCGGCGGGCGACCCCGACCGGGTCGTCGGGATGCAGGCGCAGCAGCTGCTCTTCCGGCTCAGCCGCCATTGGCCTGCTGCACCCAGGCGTGGTCGGGATCGAGATGGGGGATCATCTCCCGCCCGGCGCCGGCCAGCACCCACAGGTAGTAGAGCGTGTAGCCCGAAGCCGCCACCACAGGGTGATACCCGCTGCGGATCGCGGCCACGTCGTCGTCGCGGACCACGAACGCCCGCTCCTCGCCGGCCTCGTCGTACATGATCTGAACCCCGAAGCCGCTCGAGGGATCGACCTTGAACAGGTACACCTCTTCGAGCGCCACCTCGTTGGGCGGCTCCTGGCGATCGTGGCGGTGCGGCGGATAGGACGACCAGTTGCCGGGCGGGTTGATCGTCTCGCCGAGCAGCAGCCGGCTGGCCGGGTGTTCGGGGCCGATCATCGTGCGCACCGTGCGCGACCAGTTGCCCTGACCCACCTCCTGGATGCGCTGGTCCTCGGGCCGGATCACGCGCGCCTCTCCGGCCGGGTCCGCCCCGGCTGCCGCCATGATCACCGCCACCTGGGCACCCCCGGTCGCCCGGAGGGTCAGGCACACTCCGGGCGGCGCGTACACCGCGTCGCCCGGCCCGTCGAACACCGACGAGCGCCCGCCCGCTTGGCCGAGGTCGTTCCCATCGGCCGCCGCGCTCACGGTGCCCGTCAGGATCACGACGGCGACCTCCTGGTCGCGTTCGTCGAGACGCAGCTCCTCCCCGCCGGCCAGATCGGCCAGCGCCACCGTGATGTGCTCAGTCTCCTCCCCGGGACGTGCGAGTGTGCGCAAGGGGCCTCCTAGTCATTACCGAAAACGTTTTCATCAATGTCTGAGTGTGGCAGGTCTCTGCCGATTATCCGCGGCGCGGGCGCGCAGAGCCTCCCCCCCCTTCAGGTCCGCGCGCCGGCGGCGGCGACCACGACCACGACCGGCGGCGGAAACGCGCGAGCGGGCGAAGCGTCCGCCGGGGGCGCCGTCGAGCCGCGCTCCACGAGCGCGACCGGAAGCGTGCGTACGTCCCCCCGGGGCGCGTCAGGCCCCGCCGCCAGCCGGTCGAGCATCATCGTGACCGCCGCGCGCCCGGCGAGCTCGGTGGGCATCGCGACCGTGGTCAGCGGCGGCGTGGTCATCGCCGCGAACGGGATGTCGTCGAAGCCGACCACGCTGATCTCGTCCGGCACCCCAACTCCGAGCTCGCCCAACCTGTGCAGCAGCCCGACGGCGATCAGGTCGTTGTAGGCCAGCACGGCGGTGGCCCCGGCGGCCAGCACCCGGTCGGCCACCTCGCTGCCTCCCACGAACTGGGGCGGCGTGGGACCGAACACCACGGTCTCGATGCCTGCCGTGCGGCTCGCTGCCGCCAACCCTTTGTGCCGCTGTCGGTTCGACCACGAGTTGCGCGGCCCGGACACGAACGCCACGCGGCGATGACCGAGCTTGGCCAGGTGGGCCACGGCTTGCTTCATCCCGTCCGCGCTGTCGTGGGTGACCGCGGGCAGCCCCGGCACCGCGCGGCCCAGGAGCACGATCGGCGGGGTGGCCGCCGACGCTGCGAGCCGCTTGGGGCTCATGCGCGGAGAGCACAACACGATGCCGTCCACCTGCTTGCCCATCGCCTGGATCAGCGAAGCCTCCTCGTGCGCCTGCTCCTGGCTGTCGGCGATGAACACCGAATAGTCGGCTTCGTGAGCGCGCGCCTGCGCTCCCTTGAGCACGGCATGGAAGTACGGGTTGCCGAGGTCCGGGACGACCAGCCCGATGTTGCCCGTCTTCCCGGTGATCAGGCCGCGGGCGGCGCGGTTGGGCTGGTAGCCCAAGCCGCCCGCGGCGCTGAGCACACGCTCCCGGGTCTCGTCGCGGACCGATGATGGCCGGGTGAACACGCGCGAGACGGTGGCGACCGAGACACCGGCCGCGTGCGCTACATCGTGGATGGTCGTCGCCACCGTCGCCTCGCGATGCTCGGCTTTACCGAGAGCGCCTTCAGGCCCCTCCACCCTTCCGGGCGTGTGGGCGATGCCAGCGCTGCCACCAGCCACCGGTCTCGGCCGGGTAGCCGAAGCTCGGGAACTGGCAGTTCGGAACCGACCCGTAGCCCTGGATCGGGGTCACCGTGACACCGGGGCCTGAGGGGATCACGTTCGAGTTGTACACCCCGGCCTCGACGTACTGAGACGTCTGCGCAGGGTTGTCGAGCTGCACGTTCTCGAGGTCGATCTGCAGCGGGTGATCGGCGTCATAGCCCTCGAAATCCGAGGTGGCGCCGCGGGCGCTGTTCACCGCCACGACGCCGTTCAGCACGACGTCGCGCACGGTCGGGATGGTGGTCCCGCCGGCGGCGTAGTGGGGGTTGAAGTACAGCGGGTGCTTGATCCCGGTCATGCAAACGTCCCGGTAGGTGACCTGCTGGGTCACGCCGCCATACAGCGCATCGCTCTTGATGCGGATCCCGTTGTCGTCGGTGGATACGTTGCCGAGGCTGTCGGTCCCGTTCAGGGTGTCGTCGCGCACCAGGATGTTGCTGATGCCGGCGCCGGTCTGGGAGCCGATCGAGATTCCGTGTGTCCCGTAGCAATGCACGTCGCGCACGGTGATGTCGCTCGACGGCGCCAGACCCGGAATGCTCTTGATCGCGACGCAGTCGTCTCCGTCCTGGACCATGTCGTCATAGAGCGTGACGTCTGACTCGTCCTGGGGGTCGATGCCGTCGGTGTTGCGTGCCCCGGTGGCCGGCGTGTCGACCATCACCCCCCACACGGTCAGGCCGTAGCCGTTGGTGATCAGCATGTGGTACATCGGCGAATTGCGCAGCTCGACCTGGTAGATGGTCACCTCGTCGGCGCCGCTGGACTGGATCAGCCGCGGGTTGTTCTGGTTGCCACCCGACTTCGCGGCCTCGGCCAGCGCCCACCAGCTCTCGGTCGAGCCCAGCATCGTCATCTCGCCGCGGCCGTCGATCACGCCAAGGCTGCCGTCCGCCCCGCGCGTCCCCATGATCCCGGCGTCGTGGCCGTCGATCGCGATGAACGGTCGGCATCCGTCGGTGGCGTCGGCCGTGATCGTCCCGCACTGGTTGCCGCCCGGGATCTGGTATGCGGTCGGATCGAGCGAGGCGTAGAGCGTGGCGCCGTCCGCCACGACCAGCGTCTCGCGGGAATGCACGTTCAGTGGAGCGCTCAGGAACGAGTTGTTGTTGCCCCACGCGGTCAGGATCACCGACCGGCCCGAGCCCGCGCACGCATCCAGCGCGGCCTGGATCCGGGCCGTGTCCGGGGGACTGGCCTCGTCCGCCGGGCTGAACTGGCCGTTGCTCGAGCTCAGCTGCGCCGGTACCCACCGACAGGGAAAGGGCACGCTGGGACGGCGCACCGGACGGGGATCGCCGGTGGCCAGCGGCGTCGAGGAACCATTCCCCCCGTCGCCGATCGCCCATGCGCGCGCGCCGCCGGGGCCAGTTGCCATCCGATCAGTACCGCCGCCGCCACCAGCGCCAAGCCGATCAACGCTGCCGTCGAGCGTCCGCGGCCCAGCCTCTTTACCTGTAGTGCCAACACGTGTCTCTCCCTCCCGGCGAGCTTTATCGCCCTACGCGAGCGACTTGATGAAAAGGTTTTCAGGACGATGCCACGAGTGGTGGTAACCGTCAAGTCGGTACCGGTCCCCATAACCGTCCGCTCATACGTTCTGCCCGCGAGCCGCCGGGGCCGGCCCCGCGGCTCGGCGTACTATCCGCAACGTAAATGAGGGCAACTCGGTACTTCACAGCGGTCGACTCGCACACCGAGGGCATGCCGACGCGCGTGATCACCGGCGGGCTCGGTCCAGTGCCGGGGGCCACGATGCAGGAGCGCCGGATCTACTTCCGCGATCACCTCGACGACCTGCGGCTGCTGCTCATGCGCGAGCCGCGCGGGCACGGCGCCATGTCCGGCGCGTTCCTCCAGCCTCCCACCCGGCCTGACGCCGACTGGGGCGTGCTGTTCGTCGAGGTGTCGGGGCTGCTGCCGATGTGCGGCCACGGGACCATCGGCGTGGCCACGGTGCTGGTGGAGACCGGGATGGTCGAGGTGACCGAACCGGAGACGAGGATCCGGCTGGACACGCCGGCGGGCCTGGTCGAGGTCACCGTGAGCGTTTCGGCCGGCCGGGCCGAGCGGGTGACGCTGCGCAACGTCCCCTCCTTCACCGCCGCCCTCGACGGCCAGGTGCGGGTGGCTTCGCTGGGCGACGTGACCTACGACATGGCCTACGGCGGGAACTTCTATGCGCTGGTCTCGGCCGCGTCGGTCGGGCTCGCCCCGGTCCCGGCGAACGCTGACGTGCTGATCGAGCGCGGGCTCGAGATCGCCGCCGCGATCAACGCGACCGCCGAGCCGGTCCATCCGGCAGATCCCGCGATCCGCGGCTGCAAGCACGTGGTCTTCCACGCGCCGGGCCACGACGGCGCGCATGCCCGCAACGCCACCGCGATCCACCCCGGCTGGCTCGACCGCTCGCCGTGTGGCACCGGCACCTCGGCGCGCATGGCGGCCCTGCACTCCCGGGGCGATCTGGCGATTGGCCAGGAGTTCGTCAACGAGTCGATCATCGGCAGCCGCTTCATCGGACGCCTGGTCGAGGAGGTCGCGGTGGGCACCACCCCCGCTGTCGTACCCGAGGTCAGCGGCCGAGCCTGGGTCACCGGGATGGCTCAGTACCTGCTCGATCCCACCGATCCGTTCCCGACCGGGTTCGCGCTGTAGGACGCCACGCCGGTGCGCGTGATCGTCATCGGGGGTGGCGCGGTTGGCCTGTGCGCGGCCGAGGCGCTGAGCGCGCGCGAGTGCGAGGTCACGGTGCTCGAGCGCGAGCGCACCGGCGCGGGCGCATCGGCCGGCAACGCGGGCTGGATCACGCCCTCGCTGGCCACGCCGGTGCCGGGGCCCGGGGTGATTACCACCTCCCTGCGCTGGCTCGTCAACCCGTCGGGTCCGCTGTGGATCCGCCCCACGCTGTCCCCGGCGCTACTCGAGTGGATCGCTCGGTTCATGCTCAGCTGCCGCCGCCCGGTCTATCACCGCGGTCTGATCGCGCTCCAGCGCGTGAGCGCGCAGGCGATCGACGCCTTCAGCCGGCTGGCGGCGCGCGGCGTCGAGTTCGAGTACCACGATGACCCGCTGATCTACCCGTGCTTCGAGCCGGACGAGCTCGCGCACGTATGGCACGTGGTCGAGGAGCTCCGCCAGGCGGGCTGCCCACAGCGCATCGAGCGACTCGCGCCCGACGAGGTGCGAGCCCTCGAGCCGGCGGTCGGGCAGCACGTGGTCGGTGGGGTGCTGGCTCACGGCGAGGCGCGCGTCCGTCCCGAGCGGCTGACCGCGGGCGTGCATCAGGCGCTGAGCGCCCGCGGTGTCAGCGTGCTCGAAGGCGCGCCGGTCACGCGCCTGGCCAGAGACGGCGGCCAGTGGCTCGCGGAGACTCCCGGCCGACAGGCCACGCGAGGCGATGTCGTCGTGATCGCGAGCGGGGCGGCGTCGGCCGGACTGCTGGCGGCCCTCGGGGTGCGCGTGCCGATCGCCGCCGCCAAGGGGTACAGCCGCACGTATGCGCCCGATCCGACCGGGCCACGCCGGCCGGTCTATCTTCAGAGCCCCAAGGTGTCGATCAGCGTGTACGACGAGGGTGTGCGCGTGTCGGGCACGCTCGAGCTGGGCGCCACCGACCTGTCCCTGTCGGCGCGCCGGCTGGAGGCGATCACGACCGCCGCCCAGCGCGCGCTACCCGGCTGGCGTATGCCGGCTGGTCCGCGGGACTGGGCCGGCATGCGCTCGCTCTCGCCCGATGGGCTGCCCTACATCGGCCCGGTGCCCGGCCTCGAGAACGTGCACCTGGCCACCGCGCACGCCACGCTCGGCATCACGCTGGCGCCGGTGACCGGCGAGCTGCTGGCCGCTCGGATCCTCGACGGCGCCGGCGGGGATGTCTTGAGCGCGTTCGATCCGGCGCGCGTCGTGCGCCGCTCGCGCACCCGGCTCGCGCGGCGCGGGCGGGCCTAGTCCTTCCCCCGGGGCGCCCACAGGCCGCGCACGTGGCGGATGTGGCGGCGCATGATCTCCTCGCAGCGCGCCTGGTCGCGGGCCCGCAGGGCGTCGAGGATCTGGAGGTGCTCCTCGGCCGAGTCGACCAGCCGGCCCTCGCGGGCCAGCGCGGAGAGCCCGTACAGCCGTGTCTGGCCGCGAAGCTCGCTGACCACGTCGACCAGGCGGCGGTTCCCGCTCAGCTCGAGCAGCACGAGGTGGAACTCGAGATCGGCCTCGACGTAGCCGATCAGATCGCCGGCCGCGGCCACCTGGCAGATCTTCTCGGCCAGCGGGCCGAGGTCGTCGACCTGCTCGGGTTCGATCGTCTCGGCCAGCCTGGCGACGGTGGGTACCTCAATCAGCGCGCGGAGCTCGGTGATCTCGTCGAGCTGCCGATCGGTCACCTCGGTGACGCGGAACCCCTTGTTGCGCACCGACTCGACGAGCCCCTCCTTGGCCAGGTCGAGCATCGCCTCCCGCACGGGCGTGGCTGAGACCCCGAACTGGGTGGCAAGCGAGGGCACGGAGTAGAGCACGCCGGGGCGCATCTCGCCCGACACCACAGCCGCTCGCAGTGCGCCCGCCACCTGCTCGCGCAGGCTTTGGCGCTCGGCGAGCGGCGCGATCGCGATCCTGGCGGCACCCCGGTTCAAGAGCAGCCCACGGCCAGCGCGTTCTCCGTCGACAGGCGGATCTGCGCCTCCTGCTCCAGGGTCAGCGTCTGGCGCGGCTCCCGGCAGGGACCGCCGTAGCGACCGGCGATGTCCATCGAGAGCTTGATGGCCTGGACGAACTCGGTCTTCGAGTCCCAGCGCAGGAGCGGATGGAGCATGCGATACAGCGGCAGCGCGCGATCGAGGTCCTGCGCCAGGCACGCCTCATAGAGCTCCACGCAGCTCGACGGAAGAGCGTTCGGGAAGCCGGCGATCCAGCCTGTGGCGCCCGCCAGCATCAGCTCGAGCAGTACGTCGTCGGCGCCCGCGAGCACGTCGAGCTCGGGCACGAGCTCCGCGAGCTGGTAGCCGCGCTTGGTGTCGCCCGAGAACTCCTTGACCGCGACGATGCTGCCGTCGGCGTGGAGCTGGGCCAGGAGTGACGGGACCAGGTCGACCTTGGTGTCGATCGGGTTGTTGTAGGCCACAATCGGCAGGCCGACCTTCGCCACCTCGGCGTAGTGAGCCCGCACCGCCTGCTCGTCGGCCCGGTAGGCGTTGGGCGGCAGCAGCAGGACGGCATCGGCGCCCGCCTCGGCCGCCTGCTCGGCCCACGCACGAGCCTCGCGCGCGCCGTACGCGGCCACGCCGGGCACGACGTGAAATCCCTCGGGGGCCGCCCCGACGGCGGTGCGCACGACGGCCGCCCGCTCCTCGTCGCTCAGGACCTGATATTCGCCGAGCGAGCCGTTGGGGGTCACGCCGTGACACCCGTTCTCGGCCAGCCAGCTGACGTGCTCGCCATATCGGTCGAGGTCGACCGCCAGCTCGTTGTCGTACGGCAGCGCAGTGGCCACCACAACCCCGTGCCAAGGCTTCATTCTCGGTCCTCCTGTTCGTCGCGGGCGGACCAATAATATGTCACACGTCACGCCCGCAAAACCCTCGCCGCGACCCAAGGCGACGGTGCGGGCTCGGGCGTGACGCTCAGCGGTGTGCGGTGACCAGCGCCGACGGTGAGCGCTGCTTCAGCGACGCCCGCTGGTAGCGGAAGATGATCCCGGCCAGGCGAGCGCGGTCGGCCGGGGGCATGCCGACGAACTTGATGCCGACGTGCGTGGGAGTCTCGCGCACCTGCTGAGCGCGGCAGGTGATCGGGGCCACACCGCCGCCAAAGCGGACCTCCATGCCGAGCTCCTCGTTCGGGAGGCCTGGACGCCGCGCGACCAGCGCCCCGCTGATGCTGACATCGGCCGTGACCGTCTCGAACGCACTCTCCTCGGCGTCGCCGGACCACAGGCGTACCGTGGCCACGACCGGGATGCGCTCGGCGGCGCGGCGCTCGGGCAGCACGACGTTGTCGATCACCACGAACTCGATCTTCGGCTCGCCCTCCGACAGCGATGCCGCGATTCCCCGCAACGCGACCAGGGTGCCCTGATGCTCGAACACCAGGTGTCCGGGGGAGGCCGGCGGCAGCTTCTCGGCGCCGACGTCCTGTCGGAGCAGCGTGGCCACCGCCCCGGTGACAGACGCCACCCGGCAGGTGATCGCGGGGTCGTCGGTCTCCAGATGGATCTCGACGATCTGTTGTTCGTGCAGTCGCCGCATCGTCGTCAGGGCGCAACCACTACGTGGTTTGGCCGTGCCGTATCTACTCTGGACATTTGGTCGGCTGTTTCGGCCTGAACCTTTAGTCCTGGCGTACGCCGCCT
Organism: uncultured Solirubrobacterales bacterium; assembly: GCA_963764545.1. GTDB lineage: Bacteria > Actinomycetota > Thermoleophilia > Solirubrobacterales > Solirubrobacteraceae > Palsa-465. The sequence continues at coordinate 483,179 of CAVXSX010000005.1, forward strand.
GACCGCCCGACCGGCGGGTTTAGCCACATGATCGACAGACGTGCTCGCAACATCGCCCTGCTGGTCGCCGCATGCTTCTTCATGGAGCTGCTCGACGGCACGATCGTCATCACCGCGATTCCGCGGATCAGCAGCTCACTGGCGGTGTCCCCCGGTACGACCGGATTGATCGTCACGGCCTACCTGGTGACCGTCGCGGTGCTGATCCCGCTCAGCGGCTGGCTGACCCTGCGCTGGGGGTATCGCTGGGTGTTTCTTTCGGCGATCGCCGTCTTCACGCTGGCCTCGCTCGGCTGTGCGGCCAGCCAGAGTTTCGGTGAGCTGGTCGCGACGCGCGTGCTCCAGGGCATCGGCGGGGCGATGATGGTGCCCGTCGGCCGGATGGTCGTGTTCGAGCGGGCCGCGAAGTCACAGGTCATGCGGCTGATGTCGTTCATCGTCTGGCCCGCGCTGCTGGCACCGGTGATCGCCCCGCTCGCGGGAGGGGTCATCACCACCTATGCCAGCTGGCGATGGTTGTTCCTGATCAACCTTCCCCTGGGGCTCGTCGGCGTGATCAGCGCCTGGAGGCTGATCGACGGCCGATCGGTCGAGACCCCGCCTCGCCTGGACATCGCGGGTGTGCTGCTCACCTGCAGCGGCCTGGCTGCCCTCACCTACGGCGCGCACCTCGCCTCCGAGTCGCACACGCAATGGCTGCTGGTCGCGCTGCTGGCGATCGCCTCGGTCGTGCTGCTGGCCGTGGCCACCTTGCACCTGCTGCGTACCGACGCACCATTGCTCGACCTCGGGACGCTCAGGATCTCGACCTTCGGCAACGCGATGGTCGGCAGCAGCCTGATCTGGCTGGTCATCGGGGCGATCCCGTTCCTGCTGCCCCTGCTCTTCCAGACGGTGTTCGGCTGGAGCCCGATCAAGTCGGGCGCGCTGGTCCTGTTCGTGTTCGTCGGCAACATCGCGATCAAGCCGCTCACGACCCCGATGTACAGCCGCTATGGGTTCCGGCGTGTCCTGCTGGCCGCGGCCGTCACCCTCGTGCTGACCACTGTTGGCTGCGCGCTGCTGACCCGCGACACTCCACTTGTCGCGATCGCGCTACTCGCCCTCATCAGCGGTGCGGCTCGCTCGGTCAGCATGACCGGCTACAGCACGCTCGCGCTGAGCGACGTGCCCTCGGAGCAGATGCGCGCCGCCAACGCTCTGAACAGCACCGGGCAGCAGCTTTTCACTGGACTCGCCGTGGTGCTGGCCACCCTCGCTCTGCGTCTCGGCAACGCGATCGGCCGGCTCGGTTCCGGGACGCACGACGCCAAGTTCGCCTACGTGATCGCGTTTCTGGTCATCAGCGTCGTTGGCGCAATTGCCACCGCGGTCGCTTTCAAGCTCCACCCATCCGCCGGGGAGATTCTCACCGCCGATGCCGGGGTCTCGAGCTCCCGGACGGAGGCGGCGGCGGGAGATCGCGCCTAAGCTGGAGGCGACATGGCTGGAACCGTGTTGTTGCTCGGGACGTTCGACACGAAGGGATACGAATACGCCTTCGTTCGCGACCGGCTGCACGAGCTCGGTGTCTCGGTGCTGCTCCTCGACGCGGGGATCAACGACCCCATGGGTGTAGAGCCGGACGTGGCACGGAATGTGGTCGCCGAGGCGGGCGGCGCGCGGATCGAGGATCTGGCCTCGGCCGGCGACCGCGGCGCCGCGGTGGAGACGATGGCTCGTGGTGCTTCGGTCGTGGTGCGGCGGCTGTTCGACGAGGGCCGCTTCGACGGGGTCCTCGCGCTCGGTGGCTCGGGCGGCTCCTCGATTGCCACCGCCGCGATGCGAGGCCTGCCCGTCGGGATCCCGAAGCTGATGGTCTCGACGATGGCGGCCGGCGACACCCGGCCGTACGTCGGCGCCACCGACCTCACCATGATGGCCTCGGTCGTCGATATCGCCGGTGTCAACTCGGTCTCGGCTCCGATCATGACCAACGCGGCCGGCGCAATCGCCGGGATGGTTGGTGCCCGGGCGCCAGAGCTCGAGCACCGCAAGGTGATTGCGGCCACGATGTTCGGCGTCACCACGCCGTGCGTCACCCACGCCCGCGAGCTGCTCGACGAGCTCGGCTATGAGGTGCTGGTCTTCCATGCCACTGGGACCGGTGGTCGGTCGATGGAGGTCCTGGCCTCCGACGGCTTCCTCGACGGCGTGCTCGACATCACCACCACCGAACTCGCTGACGACCTGGTCGGCGGCGTGCTGTCCGCGGGCCCGGACCGGCTCGAGGCGGCGGGGCGCTCCGGGGTCCCCCAGGTGGTCTCGCTCGGCGCCCTCGACATGGTCAACTTCGGCCCGCGCGAGTCGGTTCCCGAGCGCTTCGAGCAACGCCGGCTCTACGTGCACAACCCGACGGTGACGTTGATGCGCACGACGACCGAGGAATGTGCGGAGCTCGGGCGCCGGATCGGCCACAAGTTGTCGGCCGCGCGCGGACCGACGGTGCTGTTCGTGCCGCTCCGCGGCGTCTCGATGATCGACGTCGAGGGCCAGCCGTTCCATGACCCCGATGCTGACCGTGCACTGATCGACGGCCTGCGCGAGACGCTCGATGACAGCGTGGAGGTTCACGAGCTCGACATGGACATCAACGACGAGCGCTTCGCGGCGGCGATGGCGCGCCGCCTGCACGAGCTGCTGACCGAGGCGAAATGAACCGAGCGGACGCGCTCGGTCGCCTGGGGGCCCAGGTCAAGGCCGGGCAGCCGATCATCGGGGCGGGCGCCGGCACCGGACTCTCGGCCAAATGCGCCGAGTCCGGCGGCGCCGACCTGATCATCATCTACAACTCGGGCCGGTTCCGGATGGGTGGTCGCGGGTCGCTGGCAGGCCTCCTCCCCTACGGCGATGCCAACGCGATCGTCGTCGACATGGCCCGCGAGGTGCTGCCGGTCGTACGCGAGACGCCGGTCCTGGCCGGGGTGTGCGGGACAGATCCATTCCGGCTCATGCCCGTGTTCCTCAAGGAGATCCGCCGGATCGGTTTCAGCGGCGTACAGAACTTTCCCACCGTCGGCCTGATCGACGGGACGTTCCGGGCCAACCTCGAGGAGACCGGGATGGGCTTCGGCCTCGAGGTCGACATGATCCGTGCCGCGCACGAGCTGGATCTGCTGACCGCGCCGTACGTGTTCGAGCCCGAGCAGGCGGCGGACATGGCCCGAGCCGGCGCCGACGTCCTCGTGCCCCACATGGGCCTGACCACGGGCGGGTCGATCGGAGCCGAGACGGCCAAGACGCTCGACGACTGCGTCGGGCTGATTCAGGCCATGCACGACGCGGCCAGACGGGTCAGCCACGAGATCCTCGTCCTGTGTCACGGAGGGCCGATCGCCGAGCCCGATGACGCCGCCTACGTGCTCGAGCGCACCGAGGGCGTGGCCGGCTTCTTCGGCGCGAGCTCGATGGAGCGACTGCCGACCGAGGTGGCGATGACCGAGAACATGCGGCGCTTCAAGGCGATCGCGGTGAACAAGGAGCAGCCATGAGCACGTTCGTGAAGCAGGACACGGTCCGGCAGGAACAGTTCGACTGGGGCACGATCGGCTGGCGCCTCGTGCCCGCGACCGGCGCACGCCAGCTCGTCGTCATGGACGTCGTCCTCAACCCCGGCGGCGGTCACGACTTCCACTGCCACCCGGATCAGGAGGAGATGATCATCGTCCAGTCCGGAGAGATCATGCAGTTCATCGAGCAGGACTCGAGCGTGCTGACCCCGGGCGACTCGGTGTTCCTCGAGCCCGGCGTGATCCACGCCTCGTTCAACCGGGGTGACGAGCCGGCGCGCCTGCAGGTTGTGATCGGGCCCTCGCTCGGCGGCGAGACCGGTTACGTGCTCTCCGACTTCTCAGACCGGGACCCTTGGCGGTCGCTGCGCCCGGCTTGAGGCCTGCGCTCGAAGTGCTCCCCGAGCGTCGCTCGCTCGAGCGTCTAGTCAGCGACGCGGCCGAGCAGATCACCCGTCTCTCCCCTCACGAGGCCGCTTCGGCCTCGGCGGGCAACGGGATCATCATCGATATCCGCTCGCAGGACGCGCGTGAGCTGGGCGGTGTCATACCGGGGAGCATCCACATCCCACGGACCGTGCTCGAGTGGCGAGTCGCGCTGGAGAGCCCCTGGCGCAACCCCCACCTCGCCGGCCTCGATCAGCACCTGATCCTCATCTGCGATCACGGCTACTCATCGATTCTCGCCGCGAGCAACCTCGTCCAGCTCGGCTTCGAGAGAGCTGGTGACGTCATCGGGGGGTTCGAGGCCTGGAGGGACGTTGGCCTGCCGATCGCGTCGTGCCCGACTCGGCGCGCCCACACCGGGGCCCTGCCGGGGACCGGCCCGCCCGAGTAGGTCCCTCAGAACGCTCCCGCATAAGCGTTGAGGGCAGGCTGGCCGCCGAGATGCGCAGACGCACGATTGAGCCGGCGGGTTCGCCCGAGCTACCCTTCCGCAATGCTGTTCGAGAGCTTCGAGGTCGCGGATGTGCCGACGCCGAGGGGTCACATTCACGTCCGCACCGGCGGCTCCGGTCCACCCCTTCTCCTGTTACACGGGTTTCCCGAGACGCACCTCATGTGGCACGGGGTCGCGCCCACGCTCCTCGAGCACTTCAGCGTTGTGGTCGCGGACCTGCCCGGCTACGGCCAATCGTTTCGTCCGCCGGTGAGCGAGGACCACAGCGCGCACAGCAAGCGGACGCTGGCCGGCGATCTGCTCGCCGCGATGGGCGAGCTCGGCCACACCACGTTCGCCCTCGCCGGCCATGATCGCGGTGGCCGAGTCGGCTACCGCATGGCCCTCGATCACCCCGCCGCGGTGTCTCGGCTCGCCGTGCTCGACATCGTCCCGACCGGCGAGATCTGGTCACGCGCCGACGCCGCATTCGCGATCGGGTACTGGCACTGGTCATTCCTGGCCCAGCCGGCTCCGCTGCCCGAGCAGCTGCTCCTCGGCGATCCCGACGCCTTCTGGATGTCGGCCCAGCGGATGGGTCTCAAGGACGACGAGCGCTATCCGCCGGAGGTCCTGAACGCCTATCGCGCCCAGTGCGAGGATCCCGCGACGGTCGAAGCGATGTGCGAGGACTACCGCGCCGGGGCGACGATCGATCGCCAGCTCGACCACGCCGACCGCGGGGAGAGAACCATCGCCTGCCCGGTCCTCGCGCTCTGGGGAAGCAACGGCGCGCTCCCGCACTTCTACGACGATCCGCTCGAGCTCTGCGCGTCTACGCGCCCCAGCTCACCGGGCATGCCGTCGAGGACGCTTCGCATTTCCTGGTCGAGGACGTCCCGGGGGTGGTCGGCGAGGCGCTCCTCGGGTTCTTCCGCTGACCGGTGTCCGCGGTACGCTGGCCGGGCCTGGTGACACGCACACGGATCCACAACCTCTCCATCTCGCTGGACGGTTTCGCCACCGGCGAGGGGCAGCGCGCCGATGCTCCCATGGGACACGCCGGCATGAGACTCCACGAGTGGATGTTCGCCACCGGCTTCGGCGCGCCGATCCTGGGCCGTGCCGCGGGCAGCGAGGGCACCGACGATGCAATCGCCCGCCAGCATGAGCCGGGGATCGGTGCGGAGATCATGGGCGCGGGCAAGTTCGGCCCGCCGGGCTGGCAGGACGACATCGACTGGAAGGGATGGTGGGGTCCCAACCCGCCGTTCCACACCCAAACCTTCGTGCTCACCCACCGGCCGCGGCCGCCGATCGAGATGGAGGGCGGGACCACCTTCCACTTCCTCCACGCCTCGCCGGCCGAGGCTCTGGACGTCGCGCGGGAGGCAGCGGGCGAACTAGACGTGCGCATCGGTGGCGGCCCGACCGTGGCCCGCAACTTCATCGCGGCGGGACTCGTCGACCACGTCCACCTCGTCCAGGTGCCGATCGTGCTCGGGCGCGGGGTGCGGCTGTGGGACGGCCTCGAAGCGCTCGAGGCGGATTACGACATCGAGGTGGTCTCGACACCCAGCGGCGTCACCCACCTCACCTTCACGCGGTCCGGTTAGGTCAAGAGGGGGTTGATGCCGGAGCGCGACGCTCCGGCGGCCGCGCCGTCACCTCCGTTAGCCTGGAACCATGACCGCAGCGCGGATCGACCACATCGTCGGCGGTATCTACAGGATTTCCGTCTGGTCGCCCGATGCAGGGCTGTCCTTCAACCAGTTCCTGATCGACGACGAGTCGCCCACGCTGGTGCACACGGGCAGGTATGACGACTACGAAGCGGTCGTCGGGGCCGTGGGCCAGGTGCTCGACCCAGCGCGTCTGGAGAACCTCGTACTGCTGCACTGGGAGGGCGATGAAAACGGCGGCATGGATCGCTTCATGTCGCAAGCGCCGAACTCGCGACTCGTCGGTTCGGCACTATCCATCTCGCTGAACGCGGCCGGATTTGGGCTGCACGAACGCTCCCGGGGATTCAGGGATGGCGAGGTCCTCGAGTTGGGCGAGCACAGGCTGCGGTTCCTCGAGACCCCGCACGTTCACCACTGGGATTCGATGATGGTCGTTGAGGAGAAGACCAACAGCCTGTTCCCCTCAGACCTGTTTCTCCAACCCGGCGAGCAGCCGCCGGTGACCACCGAGAATCTCGCTGCCGAGATGCTCGAGGCCTACCGGCTGTACGGAATCTTCGCGCACGAGGATCCGGTCCGAGCGGTCGTCCGGCGGATCACGGACCTACGCCCGGAGTGGATCCACGCGATGCACGGCGCAACCGTCACCGGCGGCGCGCTCGCGCACTACTCGCAGGCGTTGCTCGATGAGCAGTTCGCGTATCGAGGCGTCCTGTTCGGGCGTCCGATCGGACCACAGCCCGCGTCTCGCCCCTGAGCCCGCGACTGTTACGCCATAGAACCGCAGCGCGCATCCTGAGACCGCTCCGCTCGCCGTGCGCGCGTCGGCGCCAGGTGGGTGTAGGCTCATGCGGCGATGGCTGGGGTGGAGCTGCAGGAGTGTCCGGTTGAGCCGGCGTTTGATCCCTTCTCGCCCGAGTTCCTCGCGGATCCGTTTGCCGTGATGCAGTCGTTGCCGCTGGCGGAGCGGCCGGTGTTCTACGCGCCCGCGATCGACTATTTCGTGATCACGCGCTACCAGGACATCGAGGCGATTTTCTCCGACCCTGATAGCTACTCGGCGGCGGCCGCGCAGATGCCACTGGTCGAACTCGACATCGACGCGCGCCAGATCTTGCTGGACGGTGGCCATCGTCCGCAGCCGTCGATGGTGAGCCTGGACCCGCCGGCTCATACGCGGCTTCGGCGCCCCACCGCGCGGGCGTTCAGCGCCCGTCGCACCGTGGAGATGGAGCCGCGCATCAGGATGATCCTCGGGCAAATCCTGGAGCAGATCGATACGAGTGAACCGGTTGACCTGGTGTCATCGCTGACCTTCCCGCTGCCGGCGACCGTCGTGTTCAGCTTCATCGGGGTTCCGCCGGAGGACTACGCCCGGTTGAAGTTCTGGTGCGGTTATCGCGCCACGCTGGCCTGGGGGCGCCCGGAGCCCGAGGAGCAGATCGAGCACGCGCGGCACATGACCGCCTACCGGCGCTATCTTCGCGAACTCGTCGCGGCCAAGGCTCGCGATCGGGCCGATGACTTCACGAGCGCGCTGCTGGCAATTCACGACGAACAGCCCGAACAGCTCACGCACGAAGAGATCGCATCGATTCTCTTCTCGCTCAGCTTCGCCGGACACGAGACGACCAATTATCTAATCGGCAACCTCCTGCGCCGGCTCCTGGAGGACCCGGCCCGGTGGGAGGCGGTCGTGTCAGATCCCACGCTGATCCCAGGCGCGATCGAGGAGACGCTTCGCTACGACCCCTCCGTGCCCGTGTGGCGGCGCATCACGAAGCGCCCGGTGACGATCGCGGGTACGGAGATTCCAGAAGGCGCGAAGCTCTTCCTCTGGCTGGCCGCGGCAGGACGCGATCCAGACGTGTTCCCGAATCCTGATGTCTTCGACATAGCTCGGGAGAACGCACGTCACCACCTGGCGTTCGGTAAAGGCATCCACTTCTGTATTGGCTCCGCGCTCGGGAAGCTCGAAGCACGATTGACACTCGAGGCATTGACCAGCCACTTCCCCACCCTGCGCCTCGTTGACAATCAGACGCTGAGCTTCCACCCCAACATCTCCTTCCGCGGGCCACAGGAACTCTGGGTCGAGGCGGGCTGACCCGCACCCACGGCCTTCGTAGCTCCAGCGATCGGAAATACGCGCGCGACTGACACCGACGGCTCAAGGACAGCCTTCCACGAGCCGATCCGGGATTCGCAATGCGACACGAGCCCGCGGGCAACGGAAGGGATCCTGGACACACGATCGATTCGATCGTGCTCGCACGGCAGCCGATATTGGATCGTCGCGAGTCGGTCGTAGGCTACGCGCTGCGCTACCAGCCGCTCACCCCGTCGGGACAGCTCGCCGATCTGGAAACCTCGATCGCGAGCGTGATGGTCGGCGCTATGGCCGACATCGGCCTCGCGAAACTGGTTGGTGAGCGGCAGGCATACATCGAGGTCACGCCGGCGTTCCTGCGCTACGTCGGTCAGCTCCCCCTTCCCGCCGAGCGAGTCGTGCTCGAACTGGCCGCAACGCCCCACGTGGACGCGGCCCTGCTACGCGATCTGCACGATGTCGTCAATGCCGGCTTTCAGATCGCGATCGTCGGGGTCATTCCGCCCGGTGCCGGCGAAGCCCTATGGCAGCTCGCCAGTGCTGTGAAGCTCGACGCTAGAGCGGTCGCCGGCGGCGGCGACGAGGTGAACGATCTGCTCGTGGGGCTTCGGAGGCGCGGTCTGCGCCTGATCGCCGAGCGGGTCGAGACCCCGGAGCAACTCGAGGCGACGCGCGCGCTCGGGTTCGACGCCTACCAGGGGCAATTCTTTGCCGCGCCGCGGTCGATCAGCGAGGCCGTCGCACCGACGCATCGGCTCGGCACGCTCGTGTCGCTCACTCGCGGCACAGCGGGGGCGAGCCTCGAGGAGCTCGAGCGGCGCATCTGCGAGGACCCCGGGCTGAGCTATCGATTCGTGCGCCTCGCGAACTCCGCGTTCTACGCCGGTCGAAGCCCGGTCGGTTCCATCCGCCAAGCGCTCATGCGACTCGGCGCGGCTGCGGTGAGCCAGTGGATCATGCTCTTCGCGCTATCGAAGATGACCGACCGGCCCCAGCACCTGCTGAATACCGCAGTACACCGGGCCCGCCTGTGCGAGCTGCTCGCGCGTGAGTACCCCGACACGGTCCCCGAGCGGGCGTTCAGCGCGGGGCTCTTCTCGGTTCTCGACGCCCTGCTCGGCCGTCCAATGCTCGAGCTGATCGAAGACCTCTGCCTCGACGATCGGCTTGCCGGCGCGATCACCGATCATCGCGGGCCTGAGGGTCGGCTGCTCGCCGCGGTTCTGGCCTATGAGCGCGGCGACTTCGCCGCCTGCGCGCAACTCGGCGTCCGGCTGGTCAACGTCGCGAACGCCTATCGGCACGCGGCCGAATGGGCGGATTACTCAACCGCGATGGTCGCCTGAGCGGCGACGCAACACCGACCAGGACGCCATCGGCCGTCCGCAGGGCGAGCGCGACCCTAGACTGCCGACCCGTGGCCAATGGACTAGAGCACAGCGTCCGCGTCCAGCTGCGGTGGCGCGACATGGACATGCTCGGCCACCTCAACCAGTCCGTCTTCCACGAGCTGCTCGAGGAGGGGCGTATCGCGCTGATCGCGGAGCTCATGCGCCGCGCCGGCGATGAGCAGGCTCTCGGTGGCTACGTCATGGTCCACGTCGATCTCGATTACCACGCCGAGGTCCGCAAGGACCACGGCGAGGTCGAGATCACGGCACGCGTCGGCCACGTCGGGACCTCGAGCGTCGAACTGATACACGAGGTCAAGCTCCCCGACGGGAGCCTCGCCGCCTCGGGCACTTCCGTCCTGGTGGCGTGGGACGTAACGGCCAGGACCAAGCGAGCCCTCTCCGAGGGTGAGCGCGCCGCGCTCGCCTGACCGATCGACGTCGCTCAGGCCTGTGCAGGAGATCGACCCTTCAGCCGATGGAGGCTGGGTCGTATGCTCGACCGGGATAGCCGCCGAGCGCCAGAAGCCGAACGCCCTCCGGACCCGGCAGGATCTTGCGCCGCGCCGTCGGCCCGACCCGGATGATGTGGTCTGCGTCCAGCCTGTACCGGTGGCCGTCGACCTCCACGTCGGCCGAGCCGCGCAGCGCGATATAGACCTCCTCTTGGCCAAGCTGGTGCGCGGGCGGATTCCCTGGCCCTTCGGACGAGTGGTCGTGCTCCGGGTAGGCGGTCGTGTCGGCTGACATATCGATGATCGACATCCCGAACGGTGTCACGCCCAGCTGGGCTCCGGCGCGGCGAAACGTAAAGCCCTCCAGGAACCCCTCGATCGCCTCGAGCTGATCGATGCCCACATGAGTCACATCCGACCCGGCCGCCGCTCCCGCGTCTGCACGTACCGACGTCAGTCGCGGGCCTCTCGCGTCCCCGCCATCGGTCGCCTGGCCGAGGGCGAGGAGGTTGCCTTCGCTGTCGTAGAAGAACGCGCCGAGCTCTCCGGATCCCTTACTCGGGTAGTTGCTGGGCACGACCACCATCTCGCCTTGCATCTCGAAGCCTGGGACATCGACGGCTTCGAAGGTGACCCCGCGACGACGTAGCTCTTCGATGACCGCCTCGAGGTCGCTGACCTCCAATCCCATCTGGGTGGAGGCGCCTGAAGGGGCTCCCGAAGAGCTGAACAGATGAAACTCCGTGCCCGCGCAGATGAACCGAAGACCACCCTCGCGCTCCTCGACCGGTTCAAGCCCGAGCTTGTCGTGATAGAACCGCCGCGCTCGGTCGAGGTCCTGGGCGGGAAGCTTGGTCACGGCATGGGCGTCGCTCAGTGGTCCGGGCACGAACATCGTCTCCTGGTCAGCGGGTTTGATGAAGTGTTGACCGTCGCAGGGACCAAGAGTCATCGCGTCACCCGTTGCGGGAGCGATCATTCCCGCCGGGCGATCGGCGCGACCCACCACACCAGGAGACCGCTATGCCGAAGTATCTGCTGCACGATCCGTTCATGCCGCAGAAGCCAACCGGAGACCGTTCATGACCGTCCAGCGCCTAGAGCACATCGGTATCGTCGTCGACGACCTCGCGGCGGCGACAGCGTTCTTCGTCGCACTCGGGCTCGAATTGGAGGGCGAGGCGTCCGTCGAGGGCGACTCGGTGGACCGCATAAACGGGCTTGAGGGCGTCCGGGCGGACATCGCGATGCTGCGGACCCCAGATGGCAACGGCAAGGTCGAGCTCGCCAGGTACCGCTCGCCCTCATACGAGGGCGGCGACCGGTCGGCGCCTGCCAACGCCCCGGGCATCCGCCACATCCTCTTCGTCGTCGACGACATCGAGGCATCCCTCGCCGGCCTGCGAGCGCATGGCGGCGAGCTGGTGGGCGAGCTGGAGAACTACGAGAACAGCTTCTGGCTCTGCTACGTGCGCGGCCCGGCGGGGATCATCGTCGAGCTGGCGCAGAAGATCAGCTGATGGGTGTCTCTTGTTCGGCCAGGTAATTCGATTAGTCCGGGAGACAGGATTTGAACCTGCGACCGCGCCCGACCGCGCTCGCTCTCTTCACGCCGCCCGCTGGCCGGTGCGTGACCGCCGTCGCGCACGAGTCAGTGTTTGCGCTGCGCCGCCCTCTTCTGGCCAGCAGCCACACGGCGCGGTCCGATCGAACGAGAGCCGACCGTGCCGGCATTCGTGGTCGGCGAGCCGCCCGCTCGTGCCCGCCTCGATCGGGCAACGCCCGCGGCAGTCTGTCATCGCGGCGGCGTAGCGAGCGCTGAAGGAAGGGCTGAGCATGGCGCTCCTACGGGTCATACAAGCCCTGGCCTAACGGGCGGCCACTGCGATGAAACGATCGTCGGGCCACCTGTTCGTCCGGTGGGCGAACGTAGCCGGGCGCTTCGAGATCCGGGACCCTCAGCCGCCCGTGCGAAGGGTCATCGTACGGATGGGTCTCGCACACCGCCTCCAGATGAGTCCAGTTCCCCCGAGGCACGAACCATGGCCTGCACAGTTACAACTCATGGGGTCCGATGCGCCCGCGAGGTCTGTTGGGGTTTCGTGGCTGCGGTGGCGCTCCATTCATTGCATGGCCGATCACGTGACCGTGAGGCGGACCATAATCGCGAGCGCCTGGTCGCCGCACGTCTGTCGCCCGCACCGCGCGAGCCGGTGCGTCATCCGGACGTGTCGGATCAGACGTGCGCTGCGCGGGGCCGACTCGTCCTGGGGTCTCGGGCGGCGCTGCCCGTTCGCCCCGACCCACCGGATTCGGTACATGCCGGGGAGCGGCGGGATTCCCGCGGATCGCTCGAGCACGTTGGTCACCGCTCGAATCTGCGTTCGATTGTCTCATCGCGTCTTCCTCATCAAGCATCGTTGGTGTATCGTATAACGATATCGTAGCACGATATGCGATTTCTACAGCCGGCATGAGGGCACCACTGGGAAAGTGTGGAGCGCGCTCGGCGCCGACACCCAGCGCGGGTCAGCGAAATGCTTTGAAGACTCTGATCGTCGCTTGTGTACCGGTGGTCAGCTGCTGGTTGGCGATGCCGATCTCGAGGATCACTCCGTGACGCACCTTGAGGACCCCGGGCGTCGGCATCGCCGACGCGCCGTGACCGCGTTGTAGCCATGCCGGTTTACATCCTTGGGAACTTGGCGGATATTTATTCACGCTGGGTCTTGCGCACGTCTCCAGCATGAGTTACCATCATGCGCTGTACCAACTGGTAACGCCATGTCAAATCTCAGCTTCACAACCACCAGCTTCCTCCCCGAACCGGCGCCGATGACGTCGGTCAAGTCGTGCCGGCATAGCTCCGATCTGGAGCGCCCGTACGGCGCCGGTTTCGCCCTCTCCGCGAGGTGTGCTCGCTAGATCCAGCGCAGACACCACCGCAGGTAAGGGCGACCCAAATGGGTCGCCTTCTTTGTTTCTGAAAGGCAAATCAACTACTACCACCAACCAGAAGGTGATGCTCAGCTTGAAAAGTTCTAGTCCCTCGTGAGGCCCCGCCTGAGAGAGAAAGGTCCTCGACGCTGTACTGCTGTATTTCGCGTGTGAATTACGTTGACTTTGGCATGCCGCTTTACAGTGACGCTGCGCGAGCACCGGGCTCCAACACCCCTCCACGTAGGACGCTGCCGCAGGCTGCGATCCAGGGTCGAAGGGTAGGCGAGTGGCGTAAACAGCTTCGTTGGCGAAATGGCCAACATCACATCCGATACGTGACCGAAGCGCGTCCGAGCGACCGCATGTGCGTCGAGCTCCCCGGCGGGGGCTGGACAGACAAGCGACGTCGACGGCGGATAGCTCAGGAGGCAGAGCGCCTCTCTGATGAGGAGGTCGCCGGTTCGAACCCGGCTCCGCCCATCACGTGACCGTAGCTCAGCCGGTAGAGCGCTCGCTTGAAACGCGGGGCGTCGCAGGTTCGACCCCTGCCGGTCACATCACCACGGCTCCGTAGCTCAACACACGGCAGAGCTCCCGGCTCTTAACCGGGAGGGTGCAGGTTCGATGCCTGCCGGGGCCACTCCCTTGGAAGGACTGCCATGTGGCGCGGTATCCCGTCCCGAAAGCATGGGCCTACGGGCCTTGGGGGTTCGACTCCCTCTCCTTCCGCCCTCGTGGAGGCATGGCCGAGCTGGAAAGGCAGCGCGTTGCTAACGCGCAGGCGGGCCAACACCGCTCGCAGGTTCGAGTCCTGCTGCCTCCGCCTTTCCGATCCGGCGTGGTCGAGTAGGAAAGACGCGCGGCTGTTACCCGCGAGATCGCAGGTTCGATCCCTGCCGCCGGAGTGCTCCACGCCCTCGTGGTCGAAGCTGGTGAGACGCCGGGCCCTCATCCCGGAGGCTGCGGGTTCGAATCCCGCCGGGGGTGCTCACGGTCGATGGACGCGTCCTGGTCGACCTCGCGGTAGGGGACGACTTCGGTCCCGCGAGGGAGAAGGCGAGGAAGTAGACCCGGGTCGTCCACCAGCGTGGTTCACCGTTTCCGATCGCATGTTGGCGGTCGCCATCTGGCTGTGGGGGAGCTGGCCACCCCACCGGCCCTGGAAGCCGGGGATCGCAGGTTCGAATCCTGCCAGCCAGACCTTGCGCGGTAGAGGAGCGGTTGTCCTCGCGAGCCTCATGAGCTCGAGACCGCGGGTTCGAATCCCGTCCGCGCGATCTTCCATGGGGGCGTAGCTCAGTGGCGTAGAGCGCTCGCTTGTCAGGCGAGATGCCGCCGGTTCGAGTCCGGCCGTCCCCGCTGTGGCCGTGGTGTAGTCGGCAGCATTCGGGGTCGTGCTCCCCGCGGCGCCGGTTCAAGTCCGGCCGGCCACCTGACCTGCCCGCGGATGCTGGGCATTGGCGAGCCCAGCGGCCTGTAACGCCGTCGCCTCGCGCTGTGGTGGTTCGACTCCACCCGTCCGCATCACCCTTGGGGATGAAGCTCACCCGGGAGAGCGTCTCGCCTGCACCGAGGAGGATCGGGTTCGACTCCCGGCATCTCCACTACGCCTCGGGGCGGCCGCCCGTCGAGTGGCTACTCTTCCGCCCCCGCCGGAAGCGCGACCTCACCCGGCTCAGCCTGCTCCCGATCTCATGGCTCGCGTCAGCGGCGATCTTGCCGACGGTATCGTCGGTCTTGACGATCCCCAGCTCCTCGTCTGTGGCCCGTGTCGGGCCCCCGCGGGCGACTGTCTCGGCGGCCTGCGCGCGATAGCCGGCGCGGCGGGCCTTGACGGCGTCGATCTCCGCCTTCAAGCGGGCGACGTGGTCGTCGGAATCTGGCGCGCCAGTGGTTGCGTCGCCGTCGTCGGTCATGGGAACGCATTCGGGAATCTATCCGCTGGTGCCGGTCAGCACTGCGCGCCGACCGGCCGCACGGCCACGGCTCCTGCCTTTCAGTTGTGACCGGGCACGTGCCACTCCATCTCCCGCCTCCGTAGTGTCAGCGGCAAGCACGCGCCCGTCGTACGGCCGAGGTGCGGGTTCGAATCCTGCCGGAGGCTCCTCCCCACGCCCGTAGCTCAGTGGACAGAGCGCTCCCCCGCGACGGCAGCGGCCGCTGGTTCGACTCCAGCCGGGCGTACTGATTCATCTCGCGGACGTAGCTCAGACGGAAGAGCACCGGGCTTCCACCCCGGCGAGGCCCGTTCGATCCGGGTCGTCCGCTCTACGTGAGGCCCGTGGTGTAACCCAGCGAGCATGGCGAGCCCTGACCTCGTCGGTCCGGGTGCGAATCCTGGCGGGCCTGCTCCCAAGAGGCCGGTGGTGTAACAGCAGCATCGCGAGCTCCAACCTCGCTGGTCCGGGTGCGAATCCTGGCCGGTCTGTTTTTCAATCTCATCCGTCGCGGGCGGGAGCGGCTCGGTTATCTCCTGGAAAGAGCGGCCCGTTCGGGCTGTGCGGTTCGACCCCGCGTATCCGACCAGCCTCCACGACCGCGACGACATCCTTCTGCTGCGGGCCGGAGCGGATCCGGTTATCGCCTGCTAAGCGAACGGTCGCAGGTTCGAATCCTGTCCGGAGCGCTCGCGCTCCGGTAGCTCAGTGGTAGAGCAGTCACTGCCGGTCGGCACCACCACGACCGCAGCAGCAAGCACCTGATCCAGCCTGCGGGCCGGAGCATGGACGGTTATCGGTAAGAGCGCCCGGCGCGTGCGTCGGGAGGTCGGCGTGTTCAAGTCGCGCCCGGAGTGACGAGCTCCGTAGCTCAGTCGTTGTTCGACCGTTCTGCACCACCACGACCGCAGGCTCGTCGACTTTGGCCGTGGGCCGGAGCGGTTCCGGTTATCGCCTCAGGAGCGAGAGGGCGGGCCAATCCGGGCTGCGCGCTCGCCGATGGAGACGGGGCTTGGCGGCTCCACCCGCCGTAGCGGGCTCCGCCGGTCTGCACAACACGACCACGGCCAGCCAACCCCGACCAATCAATCGACACCGACGAGAGGAGGTGTGAGATGTCGTATCTGAAGCGTCACGCCACGCGGCGCGTGCCGCAGTGCGCGCCGATCCCCGGCGTCGGCCAGGTGCCGAACTCGGCCGGCGGGTTTGCCTGGGCGGTCGATGACTGGGCACGGCTCCGCCGGTTCCTGATCCTCGGCTCCGACGGCGGCAGCTACTACGCAACCGAGTGGACGCTGACGCGCGAGAACGCCGTGGCGGTCGAGCGCTGCATCCTCGAGGACGGCCCGCGCGCCGTCGAGGAGATCGCGCGCGTGAGCGAGGAGGGCCGGGCGCCGAAGAACGACCCGGCGCTGTTTGCGCTGGCGATGGCCGCCGGCCTCGGCGACGAGGCTACGCGTCGGGCTGCGCTCGCGGCGCTGCCGCGGGTGGCTCGCATCGGCACGCACCTGTTCCAGTTCGCCACGTTCGTGGAGCAGTTCCGCGGCTGGGGCCGTTCGCTCCGCCGAGCCGTCGGCGGCTGGTACGCCGGCCGGTCGGTCGACACGCTCGCCTACCAGGCGGTCAAGTACCGCCAGCGCGACGGCGTCACCCACCGGGACCTCCTGCGACTCGCTCACCCGGCCGGCAAGGTGTCGGCTGGGAACCCGTCGCTCGAGATCTCACCGGCGCACGCGGCGCTGTTCGAGTGGATCGTCCGCGGCACCGGCTCGGATGGCCGGCCGCGGATCGTCGAGGGGTTCACCCGAGCCCAGGCGGCCGAGACGCCGAAGCAGTCCGCGGCGCTGGCAGGCGAGTACCGGCTGCCGCGCGAGGCGATCAAGCCCGAGCACCTCAGCTCCCCGGAGGTGTGGGCGGCGCTGCTCGAGGAGATGCCGATGACGGCACTGATCCGGAACCTGGCGACGATTACCCGAGTCGGGGTGATCGCACCGGGATCGGAGGGCACGGCCAAGGTGGTCGCGCAGCTCGGTGACGCGGAGCGGATCCGGAAGGCTCGGGTCCATCCGATCGCGGTGCTGGCGGCGCTGCGCACCTACGCCGCTGGTCGCGGCGTCCGCGGCCGAGGCGAGTGGAACCCGGTCCGGGAGATCGTCGATGCGCTCGACGCCGCGTTCTACGCGGCGTTCGAAAACGTCGAGCCGACCGGCAAGCGGCTGCTGCTCGCGCTCGACGTGTCGGGCTCGATGATGGGCGGGATGGTCGCCGGCGTTCCCGGGCTGACGCCCCGGGACGCATCGGCGGCGCTCGCGCTCGTGACCGCGGCGACGGAGTCGCGGTACGAGATCGTCGGGTTCTTCGCCGGCCACGGCGGGTTCACGACGCGCGGTGGTGGTCGGTTCGCCGGCCACGCCGACGGTCTCACGCCGCTCTCGCTCTCGCCACGCCAGCGGCTGGACGACGCGATCAAGACCGTGTCGGGCCTGCCGTTCGGCGGCACCGACTGCGCGCTGCCGATGCTCTACGCGCAGGCGCTGGAGCGGGAGATCGACACGTTCGTGATCTATACCGACTCGGAGACCTGGGCGGGCGACATTCACCCGGTCCAGGCTCTGCGCGACTACCGCCGCGCGTCGGGCATCGACGCGCGGCTGGTCGTGGTCGGGATGGTCTCGAACGGGTTCTCGATCGCTGACCCGGCCGATCGGGGGATGCTCGACGTCGTCGGGTTCGATACGGCAACGCCGCAGCTGATCGCCGACTTCGCACGCGGAGCGCTCTGAACAAGAGCGTCTCTGAGAGCGAGGGGATGACGCGCCGCCGCCTTGCTCTTCCAGGCGGCGGCGCCGCAGCACCACGCGGACGTGGCGAAATCAGGGTCAGACGCACCGGCCTCAGAAGCCGGCGGGCTCACGCCCATGGGGGTTCGACTCCCTCGGCCCGCACCTCACCAACCAACCGAGAGGAGGAACCTCCGATACCAGGCAGCCCAATCGACCACGAGTTCACGGGCGAGGACGAGGTGTCCTTTTGAGCCGACCAGCAAGCGCCGGCACGGCTACCCGTCCGAGACGCATGTGAAGCGCGGTCCGCGCAG
The DNA here is from genome assembly GCA_963764545.1 of uncultured Solirubrobacterales bacterium. GTDB lineage: Bacteria > Actinomycetota > Thermoleophilia > Solirubrobacterales > Solirubrobacteraceae > Palsa-465. Next base: position 501,222 of record CAVXSX010000005.1, read on the forward strand.
CATCAAGGCCGGCGAGATCGAGCTGCTCGAGCGGCTTGGCAACAACGAGCCGTGTCCGTGCGGATCCGGCGCCGATTCAAGAACTGCTGCCGTAACAGCGGTCGCTTTCGACGGCGCCGGACGGCATGACTACTACCGGGAGCGCTGACTCGCTCCCACCCGGAGGGCCGCCCGGCCCTCCACCCGCCTCCGTAGCTCAGCGGAAGAGCGCCGGGCTTCGAACCCGGAGTGCAGAGGTTCGAATCCTCTCGGGGGCTCTCGACACCGTGGCCGAGAGGTGAGGCACGCGCCTGCAAAACGCGTCAACGGCGGTTCGAATCCGCTCGGTGTCTTGCCGGTTTGAGACAACATCAGATATAGGAGGATGAGCGCAGTGAAGATCAAGAAGTTCGGCCCCGTCGACGAGCGGAGCCTCAAGCAGCTCGAGCGCTGCATGGACGCCGGCGACGCCGAGTACGGCGTCCTGTGCGCCGACCACCACCCGGGCTACAGCCAGCCGATCGGAGGCGCCGTTGCCTACGAGGGCTACGTCTCGCCGTCGGGTGTCGGTTACGACATCGGCTGTGGCAACAAGGCCGCATGCACCGAGCTGACCGTCACCGACCTCGACGCGCTGGGCGGGGCCGAACAGATCATGCGCGAGATCACGCGCCGGATCTCGTTCGGCATGGGCGTTCCCGCGCAGGAGCGTGCGGACCACCCGGTGCTCGACAAGATTGCCAACGCGGAGTTCGCGCCGCAGCGCAAGCTCGCCCAGAACGCCGCGAACCAGCTCGGCACGGTCGGGTCCGGCAACCACTACGTCAACCTGATGGAGGACGAGCAGGGCCGCATCTGGGTCGGAGTTCATTTCGGCTCGCGTGGCTTCGGCCACAAGACCGCCTCGGGGTTCCTGGCGCTCGCGCAGGGGCTTCGGTTCGACGGCACGGCCACGGAGGACGAGATGGACTCGCCGCCGGTGCTGTTCGAGACGGGCACCGAGCTCGGCGACGCGTACATCGACGCCATGGAGCTCGCAGGCGAGTACGCCTACGCCGGCCGCGACGTGGTCGTCGCCAAGGTGCTCGAGATCCTCGGCACCGAGGCGATCCATGTGGTGCACAACCACCACAACTTCGCCTGGCGCGAGGAGCACGGTGGCCGCGCCTACTGGGTGATCCGCAAGGGCTGCACGCCCGCGCGGCCCGGGCAGGAGGGGTTCGTCGGCGGCTCGATGGGCGACGACTCCGTGATCCTCGAGGGCGTCGAGTCGGGCGAGGCCGAGGAGTCGCTGTTCTCGACGGTGCACGGCGCCGGGCGGGTCATGAGCCGTACGCAGGCGGCTGGCCGCGTGCGTCGCCGGAAGCGCTGGGCGTGCAGCAACCGCGACTGCGACCGGCTGTTCGAGTCGCCCGATGCAGGCTGCCCGGAGCATCCCGGCTCGCGGATGATGAAGACGTGGGTCGAGGAGCAGCTCAAGCCGGGCAAGGTGGACTGGCCGGCCGTCCAGGCACGCCTGCGCGAGCAGGGCATCGTCCTGGTCGGCGGTGGTGCCGATGAGGCACCGGAGGTGTACAAGCGCCTGCCGGACGTCCTCGACGCTCACGCCGGTTCGATCCGCGTCAAGCACACGCTCCGACCGCTCGGCGTGGCGATGGCCGGACGCGGCGTCTACGACCCGTACAAGGACTGAGGGGCCGCTACATGGCGGCCCCTCGCCCGTTCCGGCGTCGATCGGGCGATCAAGCGATCCCGGCGATCGTGGCGCACTGGGGCGCCCGACGGGCTCGGGCCGGATCGGGCCAAGGCCGGCGCGAGTGGCCGCGGATCGCGGTTCGCGAAGCACCGCGACGCGCCTCGGGCTCGGCCGCGGAAGTTCCGCTGCGCGCCACACAGGACCACCTTCACGCGCCCGGCGCGAACCGCTAACCGCGCGCCGGGAGTTCGGACCGCCTGACCCGAGCTGGCGCGCTCCTGGCTTCCCACGTCCGCCTCGCCGTCGCCGACCAAGGCGAGGGACCGCGCACGCGCCCAGTTTCCGAACAACGGACCGACCACGCTCGCCGGCGGCCAGCGCTCGGCCGTGAGCCGCTCAAGCGCCTCTCCCCCACGCTTCCGTGCGTGCGTCGCCGACCAGTCGTAGGACGTTGGCAGCCGCCCGAACCGCCGGTGCCACTCGAGCATCGCGCCCAGGACCAGTTCGTGGGTCCAGCGTGTCTGGATCGCTCCGGGATGGCAGGCCTTGCAGTACGCGTAGGCATCCCCCTTGCCGTTGCGCGGCTGGGTGTATGCGCCGCAGCCCCGGCACAAGCCGACATAGCGCGCCTTGACCGCCCGCGCCTTCTCCCCGGTCGGGCCATAGAAGTACGCCTTCACCGTTGCCGGCGACCGGCCCGAGACGATCGGCAATCTGAGCGATCGAGGGCCCCTCGGCCTCACGGAAATGACGCGCGAGCGCCACCGCCCGGCGCCGCTCGAGCACGCGGTCGTACCCCACCCATGGTTGACCGCCGCTCATACCTCTCAGATACTGCGAACAGCAACCTCCCCGCCTGCGGGAGTCGCATCCACTCCCCCGGCGGCGACTCCGCGGCGATTCCGCGCCGATCGCCGGCGTGGCCTGGTCCGCGGGGACCGGGTTCCCGCTCGAGCTCGCAGGCCCGACGGACCCGCGCAGCCGACGCGCCAACCCGGCTAGTCGCCCTGAGAGACGCATCCGGGCGGCAGTCGGGCCATTGCCATTGAAGCGGTCGCCGGCCCGGCCCCGACCGCCCCGGGCCTACGCTCGGAGCCCGCGTCGCACTCTTCTGGGTGATGTACGAGGTCTCGGTCGGCAACGATGGCACCGGCCTCGTCAGGGTCGCGGGAGAGCTGGATATCAGTACCTTGCCCGGGCTCGAGGCAGCCGTGGCTCCCACACTGCCCGGCAGACCAGATCGGATCGTGATCGACGCGAGCGAGCTGACGTTCGCTGACAGCTCCGCCCTCGCCGTGTTCGTCCAGTGGGCCAATGTGGCCGAGGGTGCAGGCCGGCTCTCACGGTTCGTATCGGCCATGGTCGAGACCGTGCGAGACCAAGCTCGACCGCTTGGGAGCCGCGTAAGTTGCTCGCGGTCACTTCTGGAATGATCGGTCCGCCGAGCACTCGGATCGCGGCGCCGGGAGGTGACCAGCGGGCGCACGTCGGTCAGTTTCGACGGGCCTCAAGCAGGCCGACGAGCGCGAGCGCCAGTGTCGTCATCGACGCCGCGTGGGCGCCGTCTACCGTGGCACCACCGAGGATCCAGCGGCGCGAGGGTCGCCGGTAGGCGACCACTGCCTGGACGACATGGTGTGCGCCCAGGACGCGCGCGAAGCGCCGTGCGCACCGGTCGATCCACGCCCCGGACAGGCCGCCGAGCAGCGCGTCCGGGGCCAACAGCAGCGCCAACCCGTAGAGCAGCCGTAGGCCGGCGAGGACGCGTGCGGACGTTGGGCGGGCGTCGGTCATCGACGGGCGCTGGGCATTGCAGTCGACGCTGGCGGAGCCTGCGCCTGGGTGGCAGCGCATTCGAGCATCAAAGCATGAACGAAGGCTTGGGGAAGGTTGCCACGCATCTGGCGCTGGGCGACGTCGAACTCCTCGGAGAGCAGCCCAGGCGGTCCGCAGGACGCGCGGTTGCGCTCAAACCATCGCGCCGCGGCGACGAGGTCGCCCTGCTGGTGGTAGGCCAGCGCCATCAAAAACCCGCAGAGCAAAAACGCCCCTTCAGACTGGCCGAGCGGCCGCTCGTCGGGTCGGTAGCGGTAGCAGTAGCCGTCCCTGACCAGATCGTGCTCGATCGCATGAAGAGTCGCGATCGAACGAGGGTCGTCCGGGGGGATCGCCCCCCGGATCGCCAGCAGCAGCAGCGCCGCATCCAGTCGCTGGTCGCCGGGTGAGCGCTGCCAGCGCCCGGTGGAATGCAGAGCGTTGGCTGACGTGTCGGCGGTGATCCGCTCAGCGAGGGTCAGCCAGAGCGCGGCGCGTTCTCCGGCAGGGTGCCGAGCGCTGATCGCCCGCAGCCCAGCGGCGCAGATCAGCCGGCTGTGGGTCCAGGCTTCTGGCGCGATCTCCCACACCCCGGCGTCCGGCTCCTGCCAGCGCTTGGCGATCGCCTCAGCGGCGAGCTCCGCGGCCTGCCAGCCCTCGACGTCGAGGCGGTCGTGATCGGAGGCGGTCGCGAACAGCAGCAGCGCTTCGCCGAACGCGTCGAGCTGAAACTGCTCGTTGACCCAATTGCCGACGATGTTCTGACCGCCTGGATAGCCGGGCAGGTCGAGCTGGCGCTGGTCGGGCACGCGGCCGCCGCCGGTCGTGTAGGCCGGCTTGAGGTCGGAGCCATGCTCGAGCAGCCGCTGGGAGACGAACCGCACGGCGTCGTCCATGAGCGGATGACCGCCGGCGCGCGCGACAGCTTGCCCGGCATAGCACTGGTCGCGGATCCATACATAGCGGTAGTCGTAGTTGCGGCCTTGGGCGGCGCGCTCTGGCAGTGAGGTGGTCGCGGCCGCGACCATCCCGCCGCCGGCGCTGGTCAAGCCGGCCAGGACGGCATAGGAATGGCGCGCGTCGCGGGGGGCGACCGTGTCCTCGAGCTCAGGGACCCGCTCGCGCCAGCCCGCCTCGGTGCCCTGCCAGGCGTGCTCGACATCGGGCAACGCGGCGTCTCGGTCTAGATCGAGGACGAGCACGAAGTCGTGGTGGCACCCCGCCTCGAGCTCCAAGCTCAGCTCCAGGATCGTGCCGTGAGCACCGTGCTTCTGCGGCGTGGCCTGGGGCGCGCCGCCCCAGCGGACGTGGGCCTCGCCCGCCGCAGCCGTCCAGGTGCCGTCATCCTGGCGGTGCACTCCCGTGGCGGCCTTGCGGCCGTAGTCGGCGCGCAGGTCGAGCCGCACCCGCACCCGGGCGTTGCCGCGGGCGGCGATGATCCGGCGCAGGATGACCGCCCGGTGAGGTGAGGACGGGAGGGCGAGCGCCTCGCGGCACTCGACCACGGTGCCGTCGTCGCAGACCCAGCGGCTGCACCAGATCAACCCCGGATGCTCGTAGTAGCCGCCCCACACGAACCGCCCGGTCGGCGTGATCGCATAGGCGCCGGCGCCGCCGATCAGCGAGGAGAACACGCCGTCGCCGTCCCAGCCCGGAAAGCACATCCAGGCGAAGTCGCCATGCGGGCCAACCAGGATGCCGCGCTCCCCATCGGCGAGCAGCGCGTACTCGCGCAGCACCCGCGGGACCGACGCCAGACCATCCTGCGCGCCGGTCATCGCGTCCCCCTGACGCGAGTGACGTCGGGTATGAAGATCGTCTTTGCGGAATGACGAGTCACAGCCGTGGTTTCTTCTCCTTGATCGTGCTGGTGGCCGCCTGGTAAGCCTTCACCGCCGTCTGCGGCAACGTCTTGAGGAAGCTCGGCGTGAAGAAGCCATGAGCGTCGTGATCGAACTCGCCGTGGGCGCCGTGGTCGACTTTGACATCGGCGGGTTCGTAGAGATTGCTGGGGCGCTCGGGGCTCACCTTCTGCGTGGTGAGCTGGCTGTCCCAGGCGCCGATCGCGGCGTACTGGTTGCCGAACCCGGGAGCGAGCTGAGCCACGAATACGAGGAACTTGTTCCACGACCCGATCGTCTTGTGCCGGCGTCCGTCGAGCGCCACGTCGACGATGAACTTGGCCGGGATCTCGGGCTGGTAGATCGGCGGAGCCGGCTGGGGGTGGACATCGAAGACCGACTCACACCAGTCGAACTGAGGGGTGTTGACCGCCGGCAGATGCACCATGCTGAGGCGGATGTGGCTCTTCTCGTGAATCAGCTCCGCCCGCGTGGACTCGAAGAACCCGCGACAGGCGAACTTCGATGAGCAGTAAGCCGACTGCAGGGGGATGCCGATGAAACACAGCGCCGAGCCGACGTTGACGATTTGACCCCGGTCCCGAGGGCGCATCTTCGAGAGCGCCGCCATCGTTCCCCACACCTGGCCCAGGAAGGTCACCTCGACAGCGCGCTGAAAGTCGGCCGGCTTGACCTCCCAGGCCGGCGCGAACACGGTCGTCATGGCGTCGTTTACCCACACGTCGATCGGCCCCAGCTCCGCCTCGACCTGCGTGGCGGCGCTGTCGACCTGGTCGTACTGGGATACGTCGGTCGGAATTGCCAGCGCGCGGGCACCGGCGCTTCGGACATCGTTGGCGGCGCCCTCCAGACCGGCCTGCCCCCGGGCCAGCAGCGCCACATCGAACCCCCGATGTGCGAACGCCCGGGCGGTGGCGCGCCCGACCCCGGCGGAAGCTCCTGTGATGACGGCTATCTTGCTCATTTGTGCCTCTCTTGTTGTCTCGCTAACGTGGAGTCGGGATCAGGACGCAGCAGCGGAGGAGTAGCGGGGATGACCGAGCATCGGGGCGATTCGGGATGGGACGCGGTCGACGTGCACAACCGCCTGGACAAGGTGGTGCTTGTCGTTACCGAGCGCGACGGGGGAAGCGCCCGCGCAACTTTGACTGCGCAGGACGCGCGGGAGGTCGCCGAGCGGCTGCGCGAGGCCGCCAACAGCGCCGAGCGCACTCCGGGCAGCTCGAACGTTCCCCGCGGGCGCCGGTGAGGAGATCAGATCTCATCGCGGTAGCCGTAGAACTCGTGGTCTTCGTTGTACCCACCCTCGCGGGCGCCACGCTGTGAGAAGTGGTGGACGAACTCGATCTCCGAGATCCACTTGACCTGCTTGAAGCCGAGCTGGTTCTCGACGCGCAGGCGCAGCGGCGCACCGTGCAGCACCGGCAACGCCTCCCCGTTCATCTCGTAGGCGAGCAGGCTCTGGGGGTGGCGCAGGTCGCGCAGCGAGTGTGAGTCGTAGTACTGGCCGCCCTCGCCGCCCTCCCCGAATGAGTAGAACATCACCCACTGGCATTCCTCGCGTGGCCTGACCAGGTCGATCAGCGCGGTGAACGGGACCCCCGACCACTTGCCGATCGCCGACCAGCCCTGGATGCAGTTGTGCATGGTGATCTGGTCATTGCGGGCCATCGCGCGCAGATCGCTCAGCGACAGCTCGACGGGCTGCTCGACGAGTCCGTGCACCCGCAGGCGGTAGTCGCGGAAGTCTCCGTCGTGGAGCCGTCGCCATTCGTCGCTGGTCGGGACCAGGCCGTTGGGCCAGAAGTACGGGCTGATGTCCTGCTCGGCGTATTCCGCGCGCGGCGAGTAGTGGTCGAACAGCAGATCCATGAGCCGCCCCACGGTGGCGTTGGAGATCCGCTGGAGGACCCGTGTACGCGTCCAGGAGAAGTGGATCGCCCAGACGTTGAAGGCGACGGTGACGGCGATCGCGAGCATGAACAGCGCGACCCCGTTGAGGTCGTTGTGGAAAACCCCGAGGGTGATCGAGTCGAGGTTCTTGGAGAAGCCGGTCGCGGCGACCATCGTCATGTGCACGGCGTAGAAGGCCAGGAACGCGCACATGATCAGGAAGTGCAGCGTCCGCGCCGCCTGGCGGTTGCCGAAGATCCGCTGGTAGAACTTGAAGCGGTTGTCCAGCGCGGGTGACATCGCCAGGCCGCTGAGGATGGCCAGCGGTCCGAGCACGAAGATCACCGCGAAGTAGCTGAGCTGCTGGATCGCGTCGAAGCGGAAGTAGCCGCCCGGCGCCGGCGGCAGGTGAAGCGCGGCGTATTGGACGATGCAGGAGCCCGCGTCGGGCAGGATCGAGACCTGAGTCGGGACCAGCTTCAGGTAGTGGCTAGTGGCGAACAGCAGCACCACGTAGACGATCCCGTTGACCACGAACAGGATGTCGAAGATGAAGTGCCAGTGGCGCGCGACGCCGATCGTGTGGCGACCGCCCGGCATCCCGAACAGCGGGCTGAGGGTGATCGCGTCATCCTTGGCTGTCCACACCCGGTCCTTCGGAACGGGACCGCGGAAGCGCAGCACCTCCCGATCCGGCGTGCAGTCCATCTTCGTGTACAGCCGGGGATGATCGGCGAGGATCTGCCAGCCCGCGCGGACGATCATGACCATGAAGAAGAAGTTCGCCAGATGGGTGACGATCACCCAGGCGGGCACCCCGGGCGTGACGCTCGGCTTGGTCGGCACGCACGGGTGGGCGTGGATGAACGCGCGCCCCGGACCGGTAGTGACGAACACCTTGAACGCCACCACCAGCAAGACCCCGATCAGCACCAGTCCGGGCAGGAGCCACCACACCGAGATAAACCGCGAGCCAAGCCGGACGTGAACCTGGCTGAGGCGCATCCGCGGGTGCGGTCCCTGCTCCCCGATCAGCGCTTGCTGGGCGAACTCGCGCTCGGCGTCGGAGGCGTCAAGGCGATGCTTGTCGTTGGGCTCGCTCGAATCAGCCACAGGCACCCGGGGTCGGTGCGTGCTCGTCTCGCATGGTCGTCCTCCTCAGCTCGGGGCGATGCCCCAGGTGCGGGTAAGCGATTCTCCGGGCGACAGAATGTGGAGGCCCTCGCCTGATTGCAGCGCGTTGGGGGCGCAGGTCATCGCCTCGACCCCCAGGCCGGGGCGGCGGCGGCCGGGCTCGGGCAGCGAGTCCCCGGTGAACAGCCGGTCACCGTCCGTGCCTTGTGCGGGCTCATGTGCGATTGGCCGTCGGGTTCAGCGGCCGGGCAGGAACTCTTCGAGCTTCTGCTTGGCCGACTGGGCGATCATCTCGCCTGCGCTCGGATCGCCCCGCAGCAACGAGTACATGAACGATCGCGCCTGCTCGAGCGTGATGTGGGGGGGCAGCGGCGGCACGCCGATAACGACCGCTCGAAGCGACCATGCTCGCTGTTCTTAACCGCGCGGTCGATGAAATGCTCGCTCCGGCGCTTTCGCGCATTGCCCTGCTTTACCCAGATACTCATTTGTCCCTTTCGCTTGGATCAGACCGCGTGGCTGCGCGTTTGAACTCCAGCCCGTTCCCGGGCCGGCTGAAATCGGGGTGCAGCGCCCCGTCGCGCGGCTCTATGACGCCGTCGAACAGCATCCGTTGGAGCCGAGCATGGTCGTGGAAGTACTCCAGGTGGCGAAACGCCGTGACCGCGCAACACGGATGCGCGTGGATCGAAGGGCCGCAATGCGCCGATAGCTCAAGCGACCGGGCTTGGCACAGGGCCGCCACGGGCTTGGCACAGGGCCGCCTCGCGCAGGAGGCCGGTGATCCCTCGCAGCGGGTCACGTCCGCCTGCGGGCAGGTGACCGCGCCGGCGGCGAGCATCTTCTCAAAGTAGTCGAGCTTGTACCCATACTCGCCCGCGGCGATGTCCATCCCGCCCGGCGCCCGATCCCGATGCAGGCGCACGCCCTCAAGGTTATCGGAGGACACTGCCTAGAAACCCCCCGAGGGCGGCCAGTAGCGAGATCCACAGCACGAACCGGTTCTCGCCGGCCATTACCTGCCTGACGAAGCTCATGCTCGCCCGCTACCTCCGCGGTGGCGGGGCAAACCGCGGCTGTCACACAACGAACCGCGCGGGCGGTCTGGACCTCCGCCGAGCTCGCCGGCACCGCCGCGCAGCCGATCCCTAACCACGTCGCCAGGAACCCACCGATCAGGTACGCCTATCGCGCGTCAGCTGCGACGGTGCGAGCTGCGACCTCCAAGAGGCACGACGAGACGGCACACGCGACCCCATCGAGGGGTTGGTCGGCGAGGGCCTCGCGATCGGGCGCATCTCGTGGACGTCAAGCTGTAGGCGGTAAATGCCTGGGCTAGGTACTTCGAGATGAAGCCCGCGATCGTGACGATAGTGAGATGCGGAAGGACGACGTGAGCGAGAAGAAAAGGAACCAGGCTTGCGGCGAGCTCCTTCTCGCTCGCGCCTTTGCCCAGGAGGGGGCAGATCCGCTCCCGAAGTTCGTCTCGCCAGTCCACCACGATTCGCTCCACCACCGCCTTCTGCGCCAGTACGGGTGCGCGGAGAAGGAACCGGTCACGTGCCGCGCTCTGAGGGGCGTGTTTGCCGCTTCGATCTCGCGGGTTTGAGTCTGGGAGGTCTCGGCTCGTGCGGGCGACGGCTGACGCTGCACGGGTTTGAGGGCCCGGGTTTCATCTGATTACGGGGTTGGTCGCCACGAGTCCGGGGTGTTGGGCGACCGAGGCGGTACGCGTTAGGGTGTCGGCCTGCTGGATGGAGCGCTCCGGCCGAAGCGCATGAGGTAGATCATCGCCACGAGCAGCGCCGGCGCGAGGGTGTCGCTGGGAATCGGGGAGCCGTGGATGATCCCGCCGGCGAGGAACGCGACGAACATGATCACCGCGAGGACGAAAGCGGTCGGCACGATCAGCACACGGCTTGCGAGCAGCACGCCGCCGATGGTTTCGAGCGCGCCGACCAGTGGCTCCGTCACACCCGCCAGCGGGATCCCGAAGCCTTGGAAGGCATGCAGCTCCCAGTGGTGGAAGACGAACTTCACGAGCCCGGCAACCACGAAGATCAGGCCGCAGATGAGCGCGACCCGGTCTGCGCTGAGCGACGGGAGCCGGGGTCGCACAGCTCGAGCTGTCTGACCATAAGCCGCGATCGCGGTCGGCTGTGCGGCAGTTCCCGGTCGCGCAGCCGCTGCCGCGAGCGCGGCCGTCGGCCAACGTGCCGAGAAGGCCCACCACGCCGGCGAGCAGCCCGTCGGCGCCCCTCAGCAGGTGCTCGCGTATCGAACCGCTCGCCAACGGCGACCCGCCCGCTCCCCCTTGCCCGGATATGTCGCGACGAGTTCGCACTAACCGCTCATACGCAATCAGGCCACGCGTGGATCACATCTTCGGCGCACGCCATGACGTCGTCGTCGCCGATCCGATTCCACGGGTTCGCGCAGCGTCGACCACACTCAACGTACGCTTGTCGCGCCCAGCTAGCATCGCCGCCATGCCCGAGCCACGACTGTGGTCCTGGAGACTGTCTCCGTTCGCGGGCAAGGCGCGGATCGCGTTTGCTGAGAAGGGAGTACCGGTGGACCTGATCGAGATCCACCCGGTGAAGCGACCCAGGCGACTGCGGGAGCTGAATCCCAGCAACCGGGTGCCGGTGCTGGAGGTCGATGGCGTCGCTATCCGGGAGTCCACGCCGATCTGCGACTGGCTGGATGACACCTACCCGGAACCGCCGCTCTGGCCCGCTCAGACAGCGCGCCGCGCGCAAGCCCGTGGCCTGCTGCGCTGGGTCGACGATGAGCTGACCGTCAACTTCTTCCTGTCGATGCGCAAGGAGGCGTTCGGGATCGATCGCACCGATCATCCTGACATCGTCGACATCCTGCGCGGGCGACTGGCCAGGCGGTGGGCGCCCCTGGACGACCTGCTGGGCCGCGACGACGGCGACTGGCTGCTTCACGGGGAGCAGCCGACGCTGGCCGATCTGGCCGCGATTCCGCTGGCGGTGCGGCTGCCCGAATGGAAGCCAGAGCTTAGCCCTGACCCCGACACCTATCCACGTGCGACCGCGTGGCTGCAGCGGCTGCGCGGGCGTCCCTCAGCGGCCGAGGTCGATCGCTCAGGCGAACCGGCGCCGGCCGACTAATCGACGCTCGGCCTGCCGCACCACGAACGTTTCGGTGATCACACACCGGGAGGTCGCACCATCAGCGGCGGAACGGGACGCTCGACTCGATCGTCTCGAGCCCAGGGTTCCGGAGAGTGCTCGTGCGCGCGGGATCCGTGATCGACAACCTTGGAGTGGTGAACGCCTCCGGCGGCGACGCCCTAGGACAGCAGATGGCGCTGTTCGGCGAGATTGCTCAGGAGCTGCCTCAAGCCAAATAGGCGCGGGCGCGCCCATCCTTCGCATCGGCAGGCTTCGACCGCGCCGAGCTCACCACGCGCGGGCGGCGACGTTGCGGGCGTTGATCCCGAGCGCCGCGATCCGCAACGCGACTCGGCAAGTCCGCACCGCTGTCCGGCGTCGACGCCCAGGATGGCGGCATGTCTTAAGTCGCCGAAGCGCTCGCGCCGCGGCAATTCGCTGCGGAGATCAAAGCGATCGTCCGTCGGATGTGCCGTTGCGCCGGAGCGTCGTGAGCGCGGCGAAGTCGCGACATATGGGGACTAACACCAATCGCAAGCAGACCGGACGACTGCGAGTCTCGACTGCACCTAATACGAGGCGCAGGGCCAAGGAGGCGCACATGCTTACCCACGCGAAACCAAGCAGCGAAGCACATGTCACCGACCCAGTGGGACCGCGGTCGGCACTGGTCCGCCGCCTCACCGACGCCTACTGGGACGAGATACAGACTGTCAGCGCGTACGCTACGTCGTCGACGAACCGTGACGGCATTCGCGCCCTGCGTGTCGGTGGGTCCCTGCGTGAGGCCATCGCATGCAACCTCGATCACGCACAGCGACTGACGATGCGGATCAGGCAGCTCCACGGGCGCGTTCCCGGCCCTGACGATTTCGCCACGCGGGCGCTTCGTCTCGAAGCTCCGGAGGCCGCGCGCGATCATCTCCCGGTTCTGAGTGGGGTGATCGAAGCACAGGCCGCGGCGATCGACCGCTACCGACGGATCGTCCGAACCCTGGATCCGACGGACTGGGTCACCCGTGATCTGCTGATCCAACTCATTCGCGACAAGCGGGCACTTCGTCAGCAGCTTGAGAGCCATCTGGTGGATCCGGACAGGTTGTGAGATGGCGCGTCGCTCTCGGCGAGGTTCACATCTAGCGCGCAGGTCACGTGACGCACGTCTCCGGTCGTGATCGACATTGGTCCGCGAACCCCGGGCAAGTCATGATCGTTCCGTCACCCAGCGGTGAGCCCTGTCGCCCTGGACCGTCGTGCCAACACCGCGGAAAGGCGCCGACCGAAGGCACGCGGCGGTCCGGCTCGCCAGGCGGGGATTCATGCCTCCTGCGGTTTGGCCTGGTCGCAAACGTCGCGACCACGTTGGAGAGACGGCGGTCGTCTGGGAATGGACGAGATGTGCACCACCTCGAAGTTAGACACTCTCGATAGTGACCGCCGCCATACCTGCCGCCGGCCCGTGACGACTCCCACCGTCCGGCGCGACCAGCGGTGCTGAGAGATCCAGGATTCCAACCTGACTCGCCCTCCTGCTGTGCAGTGCTTCGGCACGTCATGGCTCTGTCAGCCCGCGTCGGATCGCGTACCAACGCGGCCGCGCATGCGGAGTTTCTCCAGGACGTTCGCGCGGTGGCGCTCGACCGTCTTCTCGCTGATCACGAGCAGCTCCCAGATCTCACGGCTGGTGTGGCCTTCGGCGATCAGCTTGACGACCTGGGCCTCCTCAGCACCATCGCCCGCCTCGGCGACGACCTCGAGGTCCGGTTGAGCGTCGAGCACCATCCGCAGCCCCTCGCGGACTACGGCGTGGTCCGTCCGCGAGCAGGATCTTCGTCTTCGCCGGCGTCATCGCCGCGACTGGAGTGGCACGTCGAGACGTACCTCACAACCCGGCCCGCCGCCGAGCGGCGTGCGAATCTCGAGCCTGGCACCAATCAGCGCGGCGCGCTCGCGCATGCCGCGCATCCCGGTCCCCGCGGAGAAGTCGGCCGGCAGGCCCCGCCCCCGGTCCCGGATGGCCAGTGTCAGATGTCGGTCGTGGTGGCCGAGCGCGAGCTCGGCCGCGTCACGCCCTGAATGCCGTGCGACGTTGGTGAGCGCCTCCTGGGCAACTCGGTAGATGACCAGCTCGGCTTCGGTTGACAGCTGCGGCAGCTCCGGCGCGATCTCCAATTTCACCTCGAGGCCGAGGCGCTCCGAGAAGCGACCCGCCAGGACCGCCAGGGCGCTCGCCAGCCCGAGATCGTCGAGCGCCTCGGGGCGCAGCTCGATCGCGATCCGCCGGACGTCCTCGACACTGGCCCGGACCACGTCTTGGACGGCGACGAGGTCGGCTCGCAGCGGGTCGGGCGCGCGGGACTGAACCCGTGAGAGCCCAAGCAGAACCGCGGTCAGCTCCTGACCGACTTGGTCGTGGAGCTCCTGGGCGATCCGCAGTCGCTCCGCTTCCTGCGCGGCGAGCACACGGCCCGTGGCGTCGCGCCGCTCTGCCTCGAGTCGGGCGAGCATCTCGTTGAACCTGAGCGCCAACTCGCCCGCCTCCGAGGTTGACTTCGCGCCGGGCAGCCGCTGGCCTGGGCTGGCGAGATCGACGCGCCGAGCGAGATCGGTCACCGCCTGCACCGGGCCGACCAGGCGATGGACGAGGTAGACGTTCGTGACTACGACCAGAGCAACCGCGACGACCACCACCGCCAGCTCCGCGTCGACGGCGAAGGACGAGAGCCGGCTGGGCGCCAGCACCACGACGGTCACCGCGACCGCGGCCAGCACCAGTAGGACGTTGAGCGCGATCACCCGCTGCACCAGCGGCACATAGCGACGCGGGCGCCCGGCAGGCCGATCCGGCCGCTGGGGCAGGCATCCCTCACTCACGGGCTTGCGCGCCACCGCGGCCACCAGGTATGACTGCGAGCTCATTCGACTACGCGGCGCCGTCGATCAGGTGCTGCTGGTGGTACGGCATCTGGAGCTTGCGGAGCATGGCGCCCAAGCGGGACTCGAGCCCCGCGTCGGACAGCTCCAAGGTCCGGGCGATCTCGGCCGGGGCGATGCCCGCGAGCAGCATGCCGAAGATCGCCTGCTCCTCGGGGCCGTACCGCGAGCGGATCGTGTCTCCGAGCCACTCGGGCAGCGGACGCAGTCCCGAGCCGCCCCGTGCCACCCGGCGGATCTCGTCGCGCAGCTCGGATCCCAGTCCTCCCTTGTTCACTAACGCGTCGGCCTGCGCGACCACGGCCGCCGCCGCGAGCACACCGTCCGCGTAGGCGGAGTAGATGAGCACGGCCGGCGGCGACGGCAGACGCTTGAGCTTGCGGCTCACCCACAGCCCGTTGCGCGCCCCAAGCTGGTAGTCGACCACCGCGACGTCGATCGGTTCGCGCTCGGCCACCGTCATCGCCGCCTCGGCATCCGCTACGGCGGCCACCACCTCGAAGTCCGGCTCGTCGTCGAGCAGCTCCCGCAGACCGGCGCGGACCGCCGCGTGATCATCGACGATCAGCACGCGCGTGCGTGCGGTCGACGGCTCGGATTGTGCGATGGGTCTGATATTCGGGTCGGCAGCGACGGTCATCATCTGTCCTCCTTCGGTTCTGGTCCACCACAAGCGTGACGTCATGTCTGACTGGCCGAAATGGGTGGGGACCCTCATCTTGCGGCGCTTGGCTCCCCCAGGGGGTGCGGGGGGACCGGGTCCGGCGCGACGCTGGGCGCCCTCCCGTTCCGAGCCTCGCCGGTGGCCGCGGTCGCTTAAGCACAACCGTAGCCCCGCCCAGCGAGATCGCGCTGAGGGAGCGGCCGCGGGCCAACTCTTCAATCCCGCCACCAATCGTGTCGAGCAGCCAGGTTCCGCCGGCCGTCCAGAACAGGCTGATTCCGGCCGATGCGAACGCCAGCGCCGCGGCCAGGTACGGCGCTGCGCGGAAGGCCGTACCGACCCTGATGCGGCGCGTGTGGGGCGTGCTCACCCTCGTCTGGCAGCAGGGCCATGGCTCGAACGAGATCTGGGGAATCGCCGCGACCGGATCGATTCCCTCATGGATCCCCTTGATGGTGTTCGCCTTCCGGTTCGGCCTGTCGATGGACTACGAGGTCTTCAATCCTCTCCCGGATGCGAGAGGAGTTCGATTGGACCGGTCGACCGACGACGCGGTGGTGCGCGGCATCGGTCACACCGGCCGGCTGGTCACCAGCGCCGCGCTGATCCTGTTTCTCGCGTTCGTCTCGATGGCCTCCGGTCCGGAGACCGACGTGAAGATCATCGCCACGGGGCTCGCCGCCGGGATCCTGCTCCGGACCGCTCCACGGAGCCGATGCGGCACGCGCCTTCTACGACATGCTCACCGAGAAACATCGCCACCGAGCGGATGGACGTCAACCACGCCTGGTACGGCGAGGATTTCTGCGCGATCGAACCCCAGTGGCACGGCACCGTCCCGGGCACATTCTTCGGCATCACCGGGCACGGACGCCGATCTCGTTTCGCATGCTGCATGTGTGGGGGTCCAGGGAGGGGCGGATCTCACGCGAGACCGTGTGGCTTGACAGCAACGCGATCGTCGAGCAGCTCATCGCCCCCGCGCTCACCGGAGCCACAGCCGCCTAGCCGGGCCACAGGAACGGCGTCGCGCCCGCGCGGGCGCGGCGCTGTTCGTGCCGGAGCCTCGCCGATCCCGATTCGCATCAGCGAGGCCTCGTGAGCCCCGCACGGACGATGCTCCGTGCTGCCACCACCGCCCACGCCGCTTCCAGCAACAGGAAACCCCACTGGCTGTTGAGAGTGGCGAGCACGGCGAGAGCGGCCGAACCGACCAGGTTTGGCCAGAGGTAGCCGGGAGCGTCGGTGTCGAGCTTCCCGAACTGATGCGCAGCGAACGGCGCGAGGACCAGCAGCGCGCCGACGAGCTGCACGATGACGAGCATGATCGAACCTCCATCAACGAGCGCCGTCGTGCGGGCCGGGTACGGCGCTACCTCGTCCGGGACGACTCGCCGTTCGAGCCGCCACCGACGACGATAGGTTCCCGGCCGCCGGCGGCGGGCCGCTCAGGGTTCTACGAGACCGCGGCGGATCGCGTAGCGGGTCAGGTCGACCCGGTTTCGCATTCCGAGCTTCTCGAGGATGTTCGCGCGATGGCGCTCGACCGTCTTCTTCGAGATCACCAGGGTCGCGGCGATCTCCTCGCTGGTGTGCCCTTCGGCGATCAGCTTGACCACCTCCTGCTCGCGCGGGGTGAGCGGATCCTCGGGCACCTTCTCTCCGCTTCGCGCCCGCTCGAGGTAGTCGCGGATCAGCGCGGTGACCGCGGCGGGGTACAGGAAGGGCTCGCCGCGCATGGCCGAGCGGATCGCCTCGACCAGGTCGCGGTTGGCCGCAGACTTCAACACATAACCGGATGCCCCGTTTTTGAGCGCCTCGAAGAAGAAGCGCTCGTCGTCGTACATCGAGAGAATCAGGACCCGGAGATCGGGCCGCCGCTTCTGGAGCTCCGCGACCGCCTGCAGGCCAGTCATGCGCGGCATCGCCACGTCGAGGATCGCCAGGTCGATCTCGGGACTGAGCGCTTTTTGCACCGCCTCGGCGCCGTCACCCGCCTCCGCCACCACCTGTATATCCGGCTGGGCGTCGAGGACCATCTTCAGGCCGCTTCGCACCACCGTGTGATCGTCGGCCAGCAGGACGCGGGTCTTCAGAGGGGTGGGCATGGATCTCCTGGCTTCAAGGGTAGGCGGAGCGTCACGCTGACACCGGCGTTGCTCGACACGTCGAGCTCGGCTCCGATGAGCATCGCGCGTTCTCGCATCCCGGTCAATCCGCCACCCTCGCGCACGTCGTCCGGCAAGCCGCGGCCGTTGTCTTTGGCCGACAGCACGAGCTGATCGTCGGTGCAGGCCAGGGCCAGGTCGACCTCGGAGGCCCCGGAGTGACGCATCACGTTGGTCAGCGCTTCCTGGGCGATCCGGTATACCGCTAGTTCCACGTCACGCGGTAGGTCGGGAATCGGGCCCTCGAGCTCGCGCCGCACCCGGAGCGGACTCTCGTTCTCGACGCGGGCGCAGAGCGAGATCAGCGCGTTGATGAGTCCCAGCTCGTCGAGCGCCCCCGGCCGCAGCTCCAGCGAGATTCGGCGCACGTCGGCCAGACTCTGCTGGACGATCCCGGCGAGCTCAGCGAACTCGGGATGCTGGTCGCCGGCCTGCAGCGCTCTGTGTTCAGCGCGCAGGGCAACCGCGGTGAGTGTCTGGCCGATCTCGTCGTGCAGCTCGCGAGCGATCCGCAGCCGCTCCGCCTCCTGCGCCGCGAGCACCCTTCCGGAGCTCAGACGCCGCTCGTCCTCCAGCCGCTCGAGCATCTCGTTGAACGCGTCAGCCAGACCCTGCAGCTCGGTGCTCGAGCGTTCGAAGCCGATCGCCCGCTGGCCGGGGTGCAGCAGGTCGATCCTGCCCATCACGCGACTGAGCCGGCCGAGCGGGCTCAGCGCCTGGCGCAGCAGCAGTAGATCGACCAGCAGCATGACGACAAGCCCTACGAGCAGCAGCACCAGTTCGTCGAGCCGGATCGAAGCGTGAAGGGTTACCGGCGCCAGTGCGAGCAGCCCGAACGCGAGCGCGAACACGGCCGCGTTGGCGGCGAACACGCGCCAGAGCATCGGAACGGAGCGTCGAGGCGTTTCCGTACCACCTGTCCGCGAATCGGCCGGCGAGTCCGATGGCACCTCGCCGTCGGCACCGGGAGCCGCGGTGAGCTTTAGCTGATCCGAGCTGGAGGTCATCGGCAATGAGTGGTTCTCAAGCGGCGGCCGCAGGATGCGCATTAGCACCCATGGTTAGGTCGTCCACCCGAATCTAGCTTCCGGGTCAAAGCTCAGTCGTTCAATCTCGCTCGGAAAGGAATTTCGATGACCGCTGTCAATCCTCCGGGGGGCTATCCGCTCCGGATCGAAGGGACCTTGGAGCCGCGGCTCAGCCGCGGCCTGTGGCTGGTCAAGTGGCTGCTGGCCGTCCCGCACTACGTGATCCTGTTCTTCCTCTGGATCGCGCTGCTTGCCACGACGGTGGTTGCGCTGTTCGCGATCGTCTTCACCGGCCGCTATCCCCGCAGCCTGTTCGACTTCAACGTCGGCGTCTTCCGGTGGAGCTGGCGGGTCGCCTACTACTCCTATAACGCGCTCGGCACGGACCGGTATCCGCCGTTCACGCTCGACGACGTGCCGGACTACCCGGCTCGGCTCCAGGTCGACTATCCGCAGGAGCTCTCGCGCGGGCTGGCGCTCGTCAAGTGGTGGCTGCTCGCGATCCCGCACTACCTCATCGTCTCGGTTTTCCTCGACACCGGCTGGACGGTCTGGGGCGTTCACGACGGGTGGGGTACGTTGTCGTTCGGCGGGCTGATCACGCTCATGGTGCTGATCGCCGGCGTCGCCCTGCTGTTCACCGGCCGGTACCCCAAGCCGATCTACGACTTCGTGCTCGGCATGAACCGCTGGGTGTTCCGCGTCGCGGCCTATGGCCTGCTGATGACCGATCGCTACCCGCCCTTCCGCCTCGACGTGGGCGGCCAGGAGCCGGCCGGCGAGGTCACTGCCGCGCCGGTCACGCCGCCTGCCGGGTCGCCGCTTCCCTCGTGAGCCCCGCGCTTAGGGGCTCGCCTTCAGGCTTCCGATTCCCAGCGAGCCGTGGCCCGAGACCGGCGGACTCTCGGTGGCCCTGGCGGCCGGAGGCGCGGCCGCCGGCAGGTTGTCGAGGAACCCGACGGTCGGGATGAAGAACAGGTTGCCGGTGAGGGCGGTGGAGAAGTCGAGGATCCGGTCGTAGTTGCCGGGAGGCGCACCGATGAACATGTTCTCGAGCATCCGCTCGATCACCTCCGTGCGGCGGACGTAGCCGATGTAGTAGGTGCCATACTCCCCGGCACCGACCCGGCCGAACGGCATGTTGAAGCGCAGGATCTGCTGCTCCTCGCCGTTCTCGTCGACGATCGTGTTCAGCGCGAGGTGCGAGTTGGACGCCTTGACCTCGTCGGGAAACTCGACGTCACTGAGCTTCGTCCGGCCGAAGGCTCGCTCCTGCTGCTCGACCGTCAGCGCGTTCCAGGCCTCAAGGTCGTGGACGTACTTCTGCACCATCGCGTAGCTCCCACCGGCGAACGCGGGATCCTCGGCGCCGATCAGGACCGCGGCCTGCGCCGCTGCGCCCTCCGGGTTCTCGGTCCCGTCGACGAATCCGAGCAGGTCGCGCTCGTCGAACGACCTGAACCCGTGGACCTCGTCGACCACGTGCACATACTCGGCGAGTCGAGCCATCAGTAGTTGCGCGAGCTCGAAGCACAGATCCAGCCGGTGGGCCCGGATGTGGAACAGAAGATCGCCGACCGTCGCGGGCGCCCGATGGACTGCTCCGGTCAGCTCCCGGAACGGATGCAGGCCGGCCGGGCCGGGCCCTGCGAACAGCCGATCCCAGGCCGCTGCACCCACGCCGACCACGCACACCAGCTCGAGCTTCCGGTATCCGGAAGCCGACCGATCGGCGCAGCCCGCTGACGTCCATGAGCAGATCGCGAACTCCATCCTCAGCCCCCGGATCGATAGTCAGCGTGAGGAAGATCGCCGCCTCGGTGATCGGAGTGAGGATCGCCTGCGGCTCGGCCGGCTGCGTCATGCCTGGATCATCGGGACGTCATCCATCGCGCAGCAGCTCTGCCAGCACGACGCCATTGTTGTGCTGCTCGTCGCGGGCGGCGTAGAGGATCGTTACGCGGCTCCGCCGCGCCTGCTCGCGCAGCTCGTCGAGTTTCTCCACGCGGGCGCCCAGCTCGGCGCGATAGCGCGAACGGAACGTGTCGAACCGCTCGGGGATGTGGTCGAACCAGCGGCGCAGTTCGTCGCTTGGGGCCAGCTCGCGCGCCCACTCGCCGAGGTCCGCGCGTTCCTTCGAGACACCCCGTGGCCACACGTGGTCAACCAGCACCCGGTAGCCGTCGTCGCGCTCGGCGGCCTCGTAGACCCGCTTGGCACGAACGTCGAGGTGGTTGGTCATCGGGGTTCTGGGTGGGGCAAGCTGCTCACGCCGCGTACGCAGAGGTACGGTACAAGAGGTGCCAGAGCACGGTCAGCGAGTGGCAAACATCTGGGGGGCTCGGACGCCCTATGCGTCGGGCGCGAGGTGGCCGACGCGCGTCGACGAGTTCTTGGCCAACGGGCTCGGCTGGTGGAGCCGACCGGGACACCGCGATGTCCCGGATCGTCGAGCGCTCCCGCGGTCTGCTCGACAGCAAGGGCCCGCTGTCGCACGCGTTCTTCACCTCGGGCCAGCTGATGATCGAGGAGTACTACACGCTGGCGGTGATCGGCAAGGCGGGAATCGGGACGCCGCACATGGACGGCAACACGCGCTGGTGCACGGTGACGGCGGCCGCGGCGCTGCAGGCCTGGTGGCGAGCTGAGCACCTGGCCCCGGCCGGGGCGAGTGGGTCATCGCTCGGTCGGGTCAAACGCCATGGGCGTTGGGGATGAGCTGGGCGTGCGCCGCGGCATCGCTGCTCGAGCGCTGGCGTAACGACGACGGTGCCACATCCACGCGGCGAGGCCGACCGGCAGCGGGAGCCAGTACGACGTCAGCCGATATGGGAGCGTGGCCAAAGCGGCCGGCGCCGCGGCGACTCCGGCGAGCGCCAACGTGCCGGTAAGCCCGGCCTCGACGACACCAAGGCCTCCGGGAGTGAGCGGGAGCTGCCCGAGCAGCGCGGCGGCCGAGTAGGCCAACAGCGCGACTACAGCGGGGGCCGTGCCCCGACCGCCAGCAGCGCGCCGTAGAGAGACAGGAAGTCGAAGATCCAGCGTCCGGCCGCCAGGGCCACCGCCCGAGGCCACGCGCGTCCCAGCGACCGGCGCACCACGTCGCGCTCGTCGAACAGCCGCTGCGGCAATCCGTCGGATCCGGCCCCGGCCGCGGCGCAGCCTCATGTCGGCCGCCCGGAGTCCTCGCCCGAGCGCGCGCAGCACGCGATCGTTCGCCAGCAGCGACGCGCCCACCGCGAACAGCACGGCGAACACGGCCAGCCCGACCCCGGCCGCCTGGAGCAGGCCGTCGGGTACCCGCTGACCGAGCAGCACCGCGGGCAGCGCCAGCAACGGCAATCCGGCCAACGCGCCGAGGAGCAGCAGCGCGCCAGCGGTGAGGCCGGTCCCGACCGCCGCGGGCGGCAGACCGGCCTGGGTGAGCATGCGAGCCTGCAGGGCGGCGGCATGCACCACGTGCCCGCCGCTGACATGACCACGACGACGATCCACCAGGCGGGATCCACATCGGTGAGCCGCCGATAGGCGCCGAGCACCTCGAGGACCGCAGGGGCTACCCCGTACAGAACGACGGCCGCGACGGTGAGGCTCACAATCCGCCGGCGGATCCCCGACGACCGCCGGCCCGACGGACGATTTGAGCGCTCCGCCGCTGCGCCCTGGCCGGCAGGGTCTGCCCGAGCAGGTGGGACCGCAGCGCCGTCCCGCGCGTCGGCTCATCGCTCGTGTGCGGTCGCGACCCGCCGCCCGGTCGCGCGCGCTGGCGTGTCGGCGTTCGGTTGCCGCTGCGGCGGCGTCATCAGGCGACAACGAGGACGTCGCAGGGGGCATGCTTTACAACGCGTTCGGCGACCGATCCGAGCAACGTGCGCGCGACGAAATCGCCCCCGCGTCGCCCCAGAATAAGAAGCTGCGCGTCGACTTCGCGGGCGACATCGGTCAGCACCACCGCGGGGTCCCCGACGGCCGCGCGCGTCTCGATCGTCGAATCCTCGCATCCATCGAGCGCCTCCCGCGCGTCAGCCAGCAAGCGGTCAGGGTCGAGATCCCGTCCGGCTAGCTCGCAGCCCATGGCCGCCGAGTGCATCTCGGGTGCGACCGCGACGACCAGCACCCGTTGGCAACTGATCGTCAGCCCGGGCAAGCGTGCGAGCGCCCGCCGTGCCGCGTCGGAGCCGTCGTAGCCCACGACAACCGTGATGCCGGCTCGTTCATCCATCATCTCTGCTCACCTCCGATCCACGATCGCCGGGAACCCGAAACCACGTCCCTCGAAGCGCCAGCGCGCGTCCGGGGATCGACGGCTGCGCCGCGAGCCGTACGCGCGCCCGGGTGGAGCGCCCGGGGTGCGGGTTGTGCGGTGGGTCGCTTCCCCCGCCCCATAGCCGCGCCGCCAGCGCATGCACAGTGGGCCCTTGGAGCGCCGCGGAGACGAGCACCGCGAAGAACACGATGTTGAGCAGCTCGACGCTTCGGGGTACTCGGTCGATTACCGCGAACGTGGCGAGAATCACCGGCACGGCCCCGCGCAAGCCGGCCCATGCCAGCAGCACCCGCTCAGGCCGGCTGAAGCCCTGCCGCGCAGTCGCCAGCGCCGACGCGATCGGCCGCGCCAGGAGTGCGGTGATGAGCGCCAACAACAGTGCCTTGGCCGCGACCGGGCCGAACTGGCTCGGGAACACGAGCAGGCCGAGGGCGAAGAACATGCCGATCTCCGCCACCATGGCCACGCCGCGCTGGAACGCGACCACGGACTCCCGCCCTGCGAACTGCGCGTCACCGAGCGCCAGCCCGACCAGATAGGCGGCGAGGAACCCCGAGCCCCCGAGAGCTCCCGCGGCGCCGTAGGCGAGGCCTGCGGTGGCGAGAGAACCGACGTGGACGAGACCGTCTGGGAGGCGTTCCGCATACCTGGCCGCGTGCACGGCGATCAGGCCGCCGATCGCCCCGATCGCGACGCCGACGCCGAGCTCGCGGACCAGAAACACGATTGCGCTCCCCGCGCCGTAGTGCGGTCTGGCGATCAGATCGATCGCCACCAGCACCAGCAGCACCGCGATCGGGTCGTTGAGTCCCGACTCGCCCTCGAGCGTGCGGCGCAGCCGGAGCGGCAGCCGGACGCCGCGCATCAGCGCGAACACCGCGGCACCGTCGGTGGCGGCAAGGATCGCGCCCAGGAGCAGGCCCTCGAGCAGGGAAAAGTCAAACAGCGCGCTGGCCGCCAGGCCGACGATCGCGGCCGTGACCACCGTGCCAATGACCGCCAACCGCAGCGCCGGGCGCAGCACCGGACGAAGTTCGCTCCAGCCACTCGCCAGGCCACCCTCGAACAGGATCAGCGTCAGCGCGACAGTCCCGATCAGTCGGGCCAAGCGGTAATCGTCGAACGCGATCCAGCCCAGCCCATCGCTGCCCACGAGCATGCCGAGCGCCGCGAACAGCACGAGCGCGGGCAGCCGCAGGCGGGTCGCCAGGCCGGCCGCGGCCACGCCGGCCGCGAGCACCGCCCCGACCGCGAGGATCAGCTGCGCGTCGTGAGCCATTGCCTTCACGGTCGCAGCCGCCTCGTAGCGCCGGAATGGGCATTAGCACTGATTCGACCTGGCGACGGCTTCTGCCGCTAACGACCGGCCTTGACACCCATACCGCAGGAGAGAGCCGTCGGCACCCTCGGACCGTGCCACGGGTCGGCGATATCGACGCACCCCGATCGTTGACGATCGCGCTCGAGTTCGTGCTCGCCGCACTCGTTCGCGCGCGGATCAGCCACTGATCCAGCCTGAGCGCCTCACCAGATGCGGGATGGGGAGAACTCTCCATTTCGGTGCCGTCGTCCTGCGGCCACCCTCCGTCTTGGCTGCCCCGCCGGCTCTTCCCGCCGAGACGCAGTCACCCGCCGTTCTCAACCCGAAATGAAACTGGAGCTGCCCATGTCCGCCACTCGCCAACCGCCGCCGCTGTCCGTGCTTCATCGGCCCGCCGCCCAGCGGCGGCACACGACACCGCTTCTCATCGACGAGAACCTGCAGCCGCTGTACGCGGCTGTACAGCGGCGCAATCCCGGCGAGACCGAGTTCCACCAGGCGGTGCGGGGCGTTCTCCAAAGCGTCGGGCCAGTGCTCGCCAAGCATCCCGAGTACGTCACGGCCAAGCTGCTCGAGCGTATCTGCGAGCCTGAGCGCCAGATCATCTTCCGGGTGGTCTGGACCGATGACCACGGCGAGGTTCACGTCAACCGGGGCTTCCGGGCGCAGTTCAACAGCGCGCTCGGGCCATACAAGGGGGGCCTGCGGTTTCACTCGTCGGTCTACCTCGGCATCGTCAAGTTCCTCGGCTTTGACCAGGTGTTCAAGAACGCGCTGACCGGCATGCCGATCGGGGGAGCCAAGGGCGGCTCGGACTTCGACCCGAAAGGCCGCTCGGACGCCGAGGTGATGCGCTTCTGCCAGGCGTTTATGACCGAGCTGCACCGCCACCTGGGCGAGCAGACCGACGTGCCCGCCGGTGACATCGGCGTCGGGCCGGCGCGAGATCGGCTATCTGTTCGGCCAGTACAAGCGGATCACCGACCGCTACGACTCGGGCGTGCTGACCGGCAAGGGCCTCAGCTGGGGCGGGGCCCAGGTCCGCACCGAAGCGACCGGCTACGGGTGCGCCTACTTCGTGCAGGAGATGCTCGCCACCCGCAACGACGCGCTGGACCGCGGTCCGGTCGTGGTCTCGGGCGCGGGCAACGTCGCGATCCATGCGATCGAGAAGGTGCAGCACCTCGGCGGCCACGTCGTCGCCTGCTCGGACACCACGGGTCACGTGCACGATCCGGACGGCATCGACGTGCAGCTGCTCAAGGAGCTGAAGCTCACCGAGCGGCGCTCGCTGTCGGAGTACCCCACGCGCCGTGGCCGCCACGCCCGGTTCGTGCCGGGCGGAGCGGTGTGGGGCATCCCATGTCATGTCGCGCTGCCCTGCGCGACCCAGAACGAACTGACCGGTCGTGACGCCCAGCGCCTTCTCGAGAACGGCGTTCGCACCGTCGGTGAGGGGCGAACATGCCGTGCGCGCCGGAGGCCCTCGAGTTGTTCGCCCGAGCCGGTGTGGCCGTGGCACCGGCCAAGGCGGCCAACGCCGGCGGAGTAGCTACCAGCGCGTTGGAGATGCAGCAAAACGCGTCCCGGGATTCCTGGAGCTTCGAGCAGACCGAGGCGCGCCTGCGAGCAGATCATGGGCGACATCCACGACGCCTGCCGCAGCGCCGCCGAGGAATACGGCATGCCCGGCGATTACCTCGCCGGCGCGAACATCGCCGGCTTCGAGCGGGTGGCCGAGGCGATGCTGGCCCACGGCGTCATTTGACGGCCGGGTCGGTCGGCTGGGGTAACCACCCATATCCGAGGGTCGGAGCTCACCACGCGCGCGGGCGAATGCGGGTCTCTCCCCATTCCCCCGCGCCTCCTCACGGCACAAGCTGTGACACCACACCCGAAGGAGACCGAGATGATCGAACGACGCACACCGATTACACCCGACACAGCGCGCGGCACGCCCGGCAAACCGATTCGGATGCTGCTGGTGGACGACCATCCGGCGGTCAGGATCGGCGCGCGCGCTCTGATCGACGACCAGCCAGACATGTATGTCGTCGCGGAAGCCCGCAGCGCGGAGGAGGCACTCCGGCTTGGAGATCAGCGGGTGGACGTGGCCGTGGTCGACTACCACCTCGGGCACGGCCGTGACGGGCTGTGGCTCACCGCACAGCTCAAGCGCGCGCCGGCCCCTCCCCATGTGCTCGTCTACTCCGCGTTCGCCGACAGTTCATTGGCGGCGCTGACAATGGTCGCGGGAGCCGACGGACTTCTCGGCAAGCACGAGCTCGGCGATGAGCTGTGCCGCGCAACCCGCAGGCTTGCCCGCGGCCACCATCACCTGCCCGCGATCAACTCGTCGGTAGCGAACGCGCTGCGCTCGCGCCTGGAAGGGCGAGATCAGGCGATCTTCGGGATGCTGTTGCACGGCATCACGCCGGACGTGATCGTCGACCGGCTGCGGATCACGCACGACGAGCTGCATGTCCGCCGGTCGATCATCCTGGCATCGCTCAAATCCGGTCGAGGAGCGTCGGCGATCACGTCCGGAACCCAGGCCCCGCTCGATTACGAGCGGCCACGAATGCGACCCAAGGGGTTCGGAAGGGTGCTGGCCCACTCGCGACCTAGCGTCACCTGAGCGTCGCCCGGCCGATTGACTAGAGGATGGCTCGGAGCTGGTAGCCCGGCCGATCGCGCCATGCGACGAGGAGCCTTTGAAACGGGGTTTGGTGCGGCCCGGCCCGGGCGACTGGCGGGCGGTGGACGCCGACCCGAGCCAACGGCTCGGACGCTGCGCGGTTCGGCACACGTCCGTCCAACCCTATTCGCCTTCGCGCTCGCTCTGTGGGGCGGGTGGTACGCGGCGTACCGTCTCTATTACGCGTTCGGTGGGCAGGTCGGGATGATCGGCCGGCCGCGGTCGCCGGTGCAGTTCCAAGAAGTGAACCTGCGCGGCGGCGTGATCATCCTCCTCGCGACGCTGCTTCCACTGATCGCGGCATTGGCCTGGCGCCACCGGCAGGCACGCAACCTGGTCGGGCTCACCGGTTGGATCGCCTTCGTCGCATGCTGCACCCATGCGATCACCAATGAGATCCTGAGACTGCTCAGCCTGGCTGGCGTCCACCCCATCGGGCTGTCACCGGAGTTCTGGCTCTCGGTGAACCGTCACAAGGCCGACCTTCAGGATGTCCTGCTGAACGAACCGTGGTTCCTCTTCGAAGGTTGCTTATGGGGATTGTTCGCGCTGAAGGCGGTGCCGCGTTCCACGCGTCCGCGGTGGCTGCAATTCGTCGCGATCACGCTCGCGGCGGCGTCCACCGTAGGCGTGCTCAGCGGGTTAGGTGTCATCCCGACGGTTCGAGTCGGGTAGCGACTTGGCTCGCGACGTCCGGTGGGGAGCTCGACGCCCCGGATCCTCCACGGTCGAGTCCTCACCGGGCCGAAATACATGAAGACACCCATCGAAACTCAGCGACACTGTCGGCACGCTCCTGGGTGTAACCAATCTAAGGAGTTGAGATGACGGCCAACTTTCACATCCCGCTGGTGGCCGAGCGTCGGGCGGTTGCCGTTGAGTTGCAGGGTACGCTTGTCGATCTGGTCGACCTGTCGCTGATCGGAAAGCATCTGCATTGGAACGTGGAGGGTCGACACTTTCGGACCCTGCACGACGAGCTCGACGAACACGTCACCGCGTGGCGCAGGCTGTCGGACGAAGTGGCCGAGCGCGCGGTGACGATCGGGGCCTCCCCCGACGGCCAGGCCGGGACGATTGCCGGGGCAACCCAGCTCGAAGTCGCTTCCCGCTGGCCATCTCAGCGACCAGCAGGTCACGAAGGCGATTGGCGACCGCGTCGCGGCGGCAGCGATGCGGGCCCGCGAGCGTATCGATCGCGTCGCAGTGGTCGACGCTGTCACCTGTGACCTGTTCGTGCAGGTCTCCGCGACCCTGGAGAAGCAGCTGTGGATGATCCGCGCCCAGGCCGCGGAGGCCGGATCGGCCCACGCAGACCCGGTCGCCAGCCGTGCGGAGGATGCGAATGGCCACGGTGGATCATGACCGCGGCCGCCGCAGAATCGTTCAGCGCCGACACCCTGGATCTCGAGACGCTGGTGGAGCTTTCCCAGCGGACCGACCCCGCGGGCGTTTTGTCGATCTACCTAGATGCACGGCCGGGCGCGCTGCGCACCTCATCCATTGACGTCAAGAACCGGCTCGCGGAGCTGGCGCGACGCCTCGCCACGGACGGCACACCTGAACGGGAACGCGCCGTACGCGAAGCGATCGCTCGACTCCAGGACGAGATCGAACGACTCGGCGACGCGGAGAAGCCCGGTAGGGGACGCAGCCTGTTCGCCGCAATAGACGCCGGCTGGCTGATCCGCGTAGCCACGCAGCTAGCGCTGCCAAACCGGGTGGTGCTCGATCAGGGCCCGTTCATCCACCCGTTGCTGGAACTCCTCGACGAGGGCGCGCCGGCCGGTGTGGTGTTGGCGTCGCGCGCCGAAGCCCGGCTCCTCGAGTGGCGCCTGGGCAAGCTCACTCCGCTGCGGACGATGCGAGCCGAGGTGACCGAGCCACCGCACGAGCGCTCGGGCCCGGTTGGGTCACGGCCAGCCAGCCGCTACGGCACCCCCACCGGCGAGCAGCGGAACGCCCGGGAGCGCGACCACGCCGCCCGGTTCATGGAGCGCGTGGCCACCACGGCGTCTCGGCTCGCTCACGATCGCGGTTGGGAGCGCATTTTCGTCAGCGCCGGCGGGGAGCAAGCGGACTCGCTCGTCCAGGCGCTCGCGCCCACGCTGCGCGCGATGGTGTTGCGCGACCCTCGCGTGCTGCTGACCCTCGACCTCTCGGCCCTCGAGGAGCTCGTCACCGAGCGAGTCCGCGCCGCCCATGCCGAGTTCGAGCGGGGGCTGATCGGCGAGGTCCGTGAGCGGGCGCAGGGCGCCGGCGCCGTCGCGCTGGGCCTGTCCGAGGTCGTCGGCGCGCTCAACCAGGCCCGCGTCGCGCACCTCATCTACGACCCGTTCATCCGCTATCGCGGTTCGGTCGGGCTCGACGGCAGTCTGTATGCGGAGGACGAAATGGTCCCGACCTACGACTCGACCCCCGAGGAGCGATTGACCGAGCGGATCGTCGAGCGGGCCCTCGAGACCGGCGCTCACGTGACCCCTGCTGAGGGCGCCGCCACCGACGGGCTCGCTGAGGCCACGGGCATCGCCGCCGTGCTCCGTTGGTAGGTACCAGCCGGGTCATGCGATCGGATACCACACCGCTTCGTGTCAGTTCATTGTTTGTCCACCCTGGAGCAATGCACTCGAGATGGAGGAAGTGATGACACCAGAACCGGATGATCGACCGGTCCGCTCGGCGCCACGTCCTGTTTCTCGCCACCGGGCCATGGCATCTGATCGGACGCATACGGCTCCCGAGGGTGTCAGCTCGCCTCCTACCAACGCGGCGAGGGATCGACAGGATCGCGCAGTGACTCCGGGGGGGCGACGGACGCGGTCCCGCGACCGGCGATGGCGCCTCGGTCGTTCGCCCGGGGATCCGGCAGCCGAGCAGAGTCTCGGGCCGGTGGAGTACCTACTGCTCGCCCTGATCGCCTTCGGCGTCGCGATCACAATCGCAATGTTCATCGTCGATCCCTCTGGCTAGTCGTTCCGGCATGGCGGCGGCTGTGGGCGCTTTGTGCGGTTGGCGGCGGGCACATTCGTTCCGCTACGAGACGTGAGCCGTGGTGGATGAGTCTCGGTGCGGTGCCGACGGACACTGGCCACGGTGGACACGCGTCACCGCGGAGCTAGCGCATGGACCCGCTTCGCGGCCCACATCGCAGGGAATGCATTGGCCTGGAGCTCGTCGGCGATCGATTAACCGTTCGACGGTGCCTACATCCGGCGTCGTGGTGCCGCACGGGAAGGCCGAACCCGACGACGCATCGGCGCCGTGCCGGACACTTCAAGGTTGGCGATCCTCAGCTACCCGCATTCCCGGCTTCCGCGCTCCCGGACGCGACGCAACAGCCGGTTGACCTGCAGCGCGGTGCGGTCGTGGGCGATCTCCTCCAGAGCATCTGCAAGCGGAGTACCGCTGCCGAGCAGCCGCGCGGCGGTGGCGTCCGCCAGGTACTCGCGTTGACGTGAGACGCCGAGCTGCAGGAGCAGCGCGCCGAGCGGCGCGAGCAGCATCGCCGCGAACGCGCCCAGCGTCCCGAGCGGACCGTCTTCCTCCTCGCCGAACAGGAACGAGAGCTGCAGGACGTTGACGATCGCGGAGATCCCCCCCGCGATCGTCGCCGCAACCGACGAAACCAGGATGTCGCGGTTCTTGATGTGCGAGAGCTCGTGCGCCAGCACGCCACGGATCTGATCGAGGGGCAGGCTGATGAGCAGCGCCTCCGTCACCACGACGGCCGCGTGCTGCGGGTCGCGCCCGGTCGCGAACGCGTTCGGCTGCTCGCCCGACATTAGGTACAGGCGCGGCATCTGAATCCCGGCTCTTGCGCTTAGCTCTCGGACGGCCGCATGCACCTCCGGTGCCTGGCCCTCGGTAAGCGGCTGCGCGCGCACGGCGCGCAGAGCAATCCGGTCAGAGAAGAAGTAGCCGATTAGGTTCGCGCCCACCGCGAGGGCGGCGAACAGCCAGGCGAACACGCCGCCGATCATCGTGCCGAGCGCGATCACAAGCGCGGTCAGCCCAGCGACCAACGTCCAGGTGCGAAGACGTGTGAGCAGTTGGGTCTGAGTGATGTTCATCGTGGGTGTTCCTCGGTTTGGGTTACGTGGCCAAGCTTGGCGGCACACGACCGGAGGTTTGGATGGGGGAATCTGTGCATCTCGAGGCGCCGACGGCGTGTACGACCACGCCGGTGCCCGGCAGGCTGGGCCAGTGGGCGAGCACCTGTCGTACGCATGACCGCGTGACCGCCGCCGAGATACACAGCTCCACCCATGGTGCCCAAGGCGCGGGCAGCGCAGCCTCGTGAAATGCCCCTCGTCAGAGCACGACCGCGATTCGGCTGCGAGCGCGTCCGATGAGCGTGTTCGTCTGGGTGATGATCGGTGTGGCGGTCTGGCACCTGTCCGTGCTTGTGCCCGACCGCTTCTACGGGGGCATCATCGGAGCGCTCCTCGCCGCGGTGGCAGGTGCCCTCGCGTCGGGCTACCTGCTCCCCTCGCCGGGCGTACCGACAGGTAACCCGCCCGGAATCACGACGGCTGTGTGGCCGATCCCTGGAGCCATCATCGCCCTGGTCGGAACGTACCTGTACGGGGCTCGCCGGGAGCGTGCCTGGCGAACTCCTCCGCGACGATGAGCGGAGACCTCTTGCAGCCGCCGCAGCGCGGGCGCTGGCCGCGCTTCTCAGCCTCCGGATGGCTTTCCGCTCACGCATAGAGCCATGGGTCAGAATGTGCGATTACCGAAACAGATCGGAGGCGCGCTGGCACCAGAATGCGGGTCATACTCGCCTCCGGGCCAGAGGGTCGGGGCTAACTGCTTCGCGGGTCCCTCTCCGGTGGATGGTCGCGTAGCCGTCCGGCGTGGGCGCGGAGCGTGGGCTCGCGCCGAGCCTTGATCAGGCTCGCGGCGGTGACCGAGGCGAGCAGGACGACGATCACCGTCAGCGAAGCCCCGGTGGAAATCTCCGGGATGGCGGAGCTGTGCAGGTGAGCGAAGTGCAGCACGAGCTTGACGCCGATGAAGGCCAGGATCATGGCCAGGCCCGTGGAGAGGTAGACGAGCCGGTCCAGCAGCCCTGAGACGAGGAAGAACAGGGCGCGGAGTCCGAGCAGCGCGAACGCGTTGGCGACGAACACGATGTAAGCGTGCCGGGTGACCCCGAAAACCGCCGGGATCGAGTCCAGCGCAAACAGCACATCGGTGCTGCCGATGGCGACAAGCACCAGGAACAGGGGCGTCAGGACCCGGCGTCCGTCAACACGGGTAAGGAGCGTCGGGCCGTCGTAGTGGCGGGTGAGCGGTAGCAGCCGGCGAGCCGCGGCGACGAGGATGTTGTCGTCGACGGAAGGGTCCTCGCCCCGGTGGCGAAACAGCTGGACCGCGGTCGCCATCAACGCGAGCCCGAAGACCAGGAACATGAACGAGAGCGTGTCCAGCAGCGCCGCGCCGACGGCGATGAACACGGCCCGCAGGCCAAGCGCGGCGATGATCCCGAGCGTCAGCGCACGCGACTGCTCCTTGGGCGGAACCGCGAACGTGCTCATGATGATCAGGAACACGAACAGGTTGTCGACCGACAGGCTCTTCTCGACGATGTAGCCGGCGAAGTACTGGGCGCCGAGGTCCCAGCCCGCGATGATCCCGAACCCGACACCGAACAGCAGCGCCGCGGCCACGTAGAACACCGACCAGAGGACCGCCTCGCGAAAGCCCACCGCATGCGGTCGGCGGCTCGAGTAGCGCAGATCGAATACCAGCAGGCCGGAGAGCACTACCAGCGTGGCCGCCCATCCCAATGTGGTCACTTCAAGCACGTTCACCAGATTCGCGCAGCAATCAGGGCTGGGATATGGAGCGAGACACCCATGGTGAGCGGGGGACTGTCGTTGCAGACTGGAGCAGCCGATGAAGCTGCTGCCGATCGTATTCGCGTCAGCCGTGGCCGCCGTGATCGCGTGGCGCTGGCGGCACCTGGGCTGGGCGGTCAGGCTCGCGGGCGCCGCGCTGTCGGTCGCGCTTGCCCTGTATGGCGCCGGCGTCGTTCACCTACCCGAGCTCGAGACGGTCATCGGCGATCTCGGCTCGGCGCTGGGGCCCTACACGTATGCCCTGGTCGCGGTGATGGCCGTCCTCGAGACCGGCGCCTTCGTCGGGCTGCTGGTGCCCGGGGAGACCGTCGTGATCGTCGGCGGCGTCGTGGCTGGACAGGGCCATATCAACCTTGTCGTCCTGCTTGGGCTGACCTGGATCTGCGCGTTTACTGGAGACCTCACGGGTTATGCCCTGGGTCGCCGGCTCGGCCGGCGGTTTCTGCTCGAGCACGGGCCTCGGTTTCACATCACCGAGCCCAGGGTCGTCCAGGTGGAGACCTTCTTCGCTCGCTACGGCCTCGCGACGATCCTAATCGGGAGATTCGTCGGGCTCGTCCGACCGATCGCGCCGTTCCTGGCCGGCGCGTCTCGATACCCAGCCGGCCGGTTCGCCGTGCTCGCGTCGGCCGGCACCGGCGTGTGGAGCGCATCGTTCGTGCTCCTGGGCTTCGCGTTCTGGCAATCGCTCGACGAGGCTGTCGCGATCGCCAAGCGGGGTTCGCTGGCGCTGGGGGGCGTGCTCCTGCTCATCGTCGCCGCGATCGCCGGTTACCGCCGCCTGCGCGGCCGGGTGGATCGGGGCACCGTCCGCTCGCGGGCCGGTCACCGCGCCACCGGAGCCGAAGAGTCATCAGGTCGCGCGGCCTGACGATGCGCCAGCACCACCTGATCGCGCGTGCACCGGGGTGGCAAACTGCTCCTTGTGCGCAGTGAGCTTGAGGCGGCGCGATTACGCCCCAGCCAGATAGCTCGGCTCGCGCGGGACGTGGGGTGTGGTCCGTACGTCGGCCGAGGCCGTCGCTCATCTCGCCGCATACTTGTCCGCCCCGGTATGGCTGTGGCGATGCGCTCAGATCGGGAATGAAGCCATGGTGTTGGATGTAATCGTCGCCGGGGTGCTGGTGTTGGCTAACGGTGTCTTCGTCGCCGCAGAGTTTTCGCTGGTGCGCTTCAGACCGACCCAGGTCGAGGAGTCCAGACGTGCCGCTCGAGCAGCTGGCACGGCCCCTCGAGCGCGTCTCGGAGGCGATATTGGTCGCGGAGCTCCTCTCGCAGATGCGACGGCAGCGGCGCCATATGGCGCTGGTGGCGGACGAACACGGCACGACGGTCGGGCTCGTGACGTTGAAGGACCTGCTTGAGGAGCTGGTTGGCGAGATCGCTGATGAGTTCGACCTCGAGCCACGACAGCCGATCGTCCACGAGGCGGGGCAACTGACGGTCGCCGGCTCGACCCCGATTCACGAGCTCGAGGCCGAACTCGGTGCCCGGATCTCCACCGCTCACGAGGACACGATCGGCGGCCACGTGATCGAGTTGTTCGGCCGGCTGCCCGAGGTGGGAGACACTGTCGAGATCGACGGATACCGAGTCGAGGTGATCGAATTGGGCGAGGTGAACATCCAGACGCTCCGAATCCGGCCCAACCGCGTAGGCGACACCCGGAAGTAATGATCGCGGGCGTGCGATCCGCCGCATCACCCGCTCTGGCTTCAGCGTGCGTTTGAGAGCCGGTAGCGGGCGGTCAGAAGCGCCCGCCGTCCTCGGGGATCTCAGGCTGATCGACCGCAAATGGGGCGATTGCGGAACACATCGGTGAGGCAGCGAGATCCGGTATCAAGATCCGCAGTACCGCCCATGGTGGGTGCCGGGAGTCCGCCCGTAGGGTGGGCAGGAAGATGCGCGTTGCGCTAGACGGTGTCGCTTTCCCGCTTGCATCCGGCCGGTCTAGCTGACCGCCTGAGATGCCGATGCCGATTGCCGGAGTCGAGCCATGACCGTCTGGAGTTACGCAGTCCTGTTCGCCGGGGTCGGGGCATCCTGGATCGGCATCCCGATCGTGGGTGGTGTCGCGGTGGCCGCAGCCGGCGCCCTGGCGGGCGAGGGCCGACTCAACCTCTGGCTGGTCATCCTCGTCGCGGCGTCAGGTGCATGGACAGGTGGATACGTCGGCTACCTGCTGGGTTGGCGGGCCGCTGATGTTCTCGCGAACCGTCCCGGACGCCGGCAGCAGCAGCGTGCCCGGGCGCTGCACCTCGGTGAGCGGTTGTACCGCCGGTGGGGGCCGTTCGCGGTGTTCTTGACCCCGACTTGGGTGTCGGGCGCGCTGCGGATGCCGCGCAAGTCGTTTTTGATCTGGAACGCGGCCGCCGCGGGCGTCTCGAGCCTCGTAGCCGTGTTCGGTGCCTACGCCATCGCAAGCGCGGTTCTCGGCCAGTTGTCGGCCGGCCGTGGCCTCGTCGCCGCGGCGGGTGTGATCGCCGCGAGCACGGCGGCCGGCGTTCTCCTGCACCGGCGCCGCCACGCACGCTCGCCCCTCGACTGAGCGCGGCTTCGGGTCGACGGGTGCAGCCCACATCGACTGCGATCCGTCTACGGCGAGTTGGCCAGCCGGGCCGGTCGGAGTCGCCACCCGATACACCTGCTCCGAGCGCTCTGTGCGGCAGCCACCGCCACCCGCCGCGATCCAGCTCGGGCGGGTGACGATTGCTGGCCGAACGCCAGCTTCCACCCGTCGTGCTCGCGCACGAAGGTCTTGTGACCAGTCGCGGCGTACGGCTCCTCGCCTGGACGCCGCGCCCAGAGGAACCATCGGCGATCAAGGACCGCCCTTCGTAGCCGAAGTCCACAACCGCAGTTGGACCGGCGTCGCTGGGGTGGTGTCCGCGCCAGCCTGAGACCAAGTGCGCAACGCGGCATGGCCTAGCTCATGCTGCCGATCCGGCTCGGGCGCTTCATTGAGACTGGCCGCTGCGGGGCGCTGTGTCTTCGTCCCCTGCGTGCCGCTAAGGACGACGCCCGCTGCCGCTCACGCCGTCGCCGACAATCGTCCCGTTCGCCGACGCGCCAGAACAACCAGATCTCGAGCCCGGCGACGGCAATTGTTGCCAGGAGGACGAGCGCAATCGTCAGGAGCACGATCGAAGCCTTTCTGGTCGCCAAGTCGCCTCGCGTGGGGCATCGGTCAGTTCAGATTCGTCTCTTGGTCTGATCGCGGTCGTCGGCGAGTCCAGACTCGCCGACTACCGCGGACGGACCGCCGCCGGAGTCACCTGTGAGTCATTACCGGTAGTTGACTCGAGCTCACTAGTGCTCTGTTGACGGTGACCACAGCGTCGCACCGACGCGCCCGGCTCGGTATGGGTGAAGAGCCCCATCTCGGGCTGATTGACTCCCAGCCGGTGCGTCAGAGCGCGATTGCTTGCGTCGCGCCGCGCGCGCTGGTGGACCTGATCCAGACCGACGCCGGGATCTCGCCCGGGAACTCCGGCAGCGCGATGGCCGACGCCAGCGGGCGCGTGCTCGGGATCAGCGTCGCATACGTCCCGCCTCAGCAGGGGGCCGTCGCGGTCGGTTTCGCGATCCCCGCCGCGACCGCCACGCGGGTCGCTGACGAGCTCCTCACGAACGGCCGGGTGCACCACGCCTACCTAGGCCTGCAACCAGCCGCGCTCACCCCGGAGATCGCGCGCGAGCGGTACGTGACCAGTGGCGTGCTCGTGTATGCCCTGGTGCCGGACGGACCCGCCGCGAAGGCGGGCATTCGCCCCGGCGACGTCCTGACCACGGTGGGTGCGCGGAAGATCACGAGCGTCGAGGAGCTGTTCGCGGCGCTTCGTCAGCACGACACGTGGGAGCGGGTCGCGATGCGCGGCAAGCCTGCGCTCGGCCTCACCCTCTGCTACGACGGCGATTTCGCGGACGACGAGCGCGTGATAGCGCCGCTCCGTGGGTACGGCCCGCCGGCCGCCGACCTGGTGCAGCCGAGCCCGACACCGCCGTGCAGCAGCTGATCGATCCGACCATGCCCGCCGGGCTGCACGACCACTGGGGCGGCGACTTTCTCGCCGAGCTGCCCGACGACGCGATCGACACCTTCTGCGCTGCGGCCGCCACGGTCCCATCTCCGCTCATCCAGATCCTGATCGTTCCCGGCGGCGGCGCGCTCGCCCGCGTCGACGACGACGCCATGGCGATCGGACAGCGCCAGGCGCCGTGGAACACCCATCTCCTCACGGTGTGAAGCGACCCCGCCGACACTGCCCGTAATCTCGCCTGGCTCCGAGGCCTCCAGGTCGCCATCGCCCCTACACCACGGGGCACGCGTGGCTGAACTTCCTCGGCGAGGAGGGTGAGCACCGGGTTCGGCGGGCGCTCGGCGATCGAACTACGAACGCCTACAAAACGATCAAGCGCCGCTACGACCCGGACAACTTGTTCCACCTCAACCAGAACATCGTTCCCGCACAGCGCGGTTCGGGTCCGCCGGTGGCCGCAACCGGCGCGCCGTCTGCTCGGCGCCCGCACTGGCCGGGTTCGGCCGTCGACGCGGCGGGGAGGCGCTGCTGGTCGGCCGAGTTGCGCTGGTCCTCGCTCGACGAAGCGACCGCCGGTACAGGGCGACGGCACTGCGCACCGCCGCTCGGCTGCGGACCCAGGACACAAGATGGACGTTTACGCCCATGTCCAGGCGCGATGAGCATGGCGACACTGTTGCTATCACCGCACGGGCGAGAGCAATCACCAGGAGGCAAAAATGACCACTCACAAGCACGCACACGTGCCCGCAATGCGCGCTCGCCTCAAGCGGGTCTGGGCAGCGATCGACGACGCGAACCGCCGGATGTTCGCCATTCGGACTGGCGCGCATTTCGTGAAGCCGCAGGAGAGAGGTCACGTGGTCGCGCAACTGGCTGACGATCGTCGGCGGCGAGGGTGAGCGCGTCGCCGACGAAAGTCACGTCGCGATCGACGACGCCGTGCGGTCGGACTCGGTAGGCAACTGGGTCGTCTCCGCCGCGAATGGTCGAGCGTGGGGTCGGTCTTACCTCGCGAATGCACGTGCGCACCCATTGAGCGCGTACCCCGGTCGCAGCATGCTGTTGGTGAAAGCAGCGAAAGGCAGCCATGACTTCAATGTCACATGAAAGACCAGCGCTCGATGACAGCACTGACGGATTCGCGAATCTGAGGCTGACGTCGCCGTGCTTCCATGAATTGCAGATCTTCGGCGTCGTCGGCCACGACGATGAGCGTGCCGACGTCGCGACGGGCCGCGCCCCTGGCGAGGAGGACGAAAGCCGCCGCCGATAATCCGAGTCCTGCTTCTGTCTCTCCACGCGCATTTCGATTGTTGTCGCTCTTCTGTATGCGGCCGTCATCACGCTGTCTTGATGGCCCTGGTGTCGGCCTGCTATGCCAGATGGCATCCCGAAGGTCGGCTATGCGGACTCGAACGGTTGGTCGGTTCAGAGCCGCCCGACGCGCAGCACACCGGTCAGCATCGCGAGGGTGAACTCCCCGCGGGCGGTCTCCGGTTTGCTCGCGAGGAAGGCGCCTATCTCGGCGAGCGTGGCCTCCCGTTCCTGTTCTGGCATGACAAGCATCCCCGCGCGCGTCGCGAGCGTGGCGATGAGGGAGTCGGCAGTGCGGTGCTGTCGGTGCGGGAACTCGGCCTGCTCCGGCGACCCGAAACGCCCGAGTGACGCATCGCTTG
Organism: uncultured Solirubrobacterales bacterium; assembly: GCA_963764545.1. Lineage (GTDB taxonomy): Bacteria > Actinomycetota > Thermoleophilia > Solirubrobacterales > Solirubrobacteraceae > Palsa-465. Next base: position 539,407 of record CAVXSX010000005.1, read on the forward strand.
GCAGGTGCAGGTTCGCCGTCGCCGTGCGCCAACGAGTGAGCGTGTCGCGGGGGCCAATCGCCGCATTGCCGCTGACGCGCTCAAGTCCGCCAACCCAGTCGACGCGGTCGTCGAGGACGTTCCAGAGGCCGGCCAAGATGCCGCCGGCTCCGAGGACCCGGGCTATCTCCGGTCCCGCGAGAGCCATATCGAACCAATGCAGCGCATTGCCGGCGAGCACCGCATCGACCGACTCGTCCGGCAGCGGTATCGCCTCGGCACAACCCGGCAGGGAACGAACACTCGGCAGCGCACGCCGCAGCTCGGCCAGCATCGCCGGATCGGGCTCAACCGCGACGACTTCGAGGCCCATCGTGACCAACGTGGAGGTCAGCTTGCCGGTTCCCGCACCAATGTCGAGCACGCGCCGGCCGGGCGCTGGATCCAGCGCCCACTCCACCGCGGCCTGTGCATAGTCCGGACGGTGCTCCGCGTACGCGGCCGCAGCCGTGCCGAACGATGAGCCGTACCGCGACCGTTCAACCTGACCCACGTGGAGACCCTACCCATCAACCGGCACGCTTCCGCAGGACCCGCTTCGGCCCCCTCGTGAGCATTTGCGCAACCCGGAGCAACGTCCTGCCTTGCGCGCGAAACTCGCGCATCTCGGGGCCGCCGGGTTGGCCGACACCCGCGCCGAGCTCTTGCGGAGACGCGCGTGCCGCGCAAGCGGGTCGCTGCTCCACATTGTTCATATGCTCGTCCTCAGCCGAAAGGGGGAGCCACGGGAGGTGGCGTCCGGGAATCCTGCGCTCGCTCGCTGCGTGAGCGGGCCTCAAGAGCCTACGCAGACGGCTCAGACGTACGTGGAGCGACGGGATCGTCCATCGCGCGTCGCAGCTTGTTTGCGAGGCCTTCGAACGCGGGGTACACACCTGGGCCTGAGCCACCAGCATCGCCGGATGATACGGAGCACGACCCGACCCACCCAACCGATGCCCCTCCCGGAAACGATCCAGATCCATCTGCTCAACCGCCCCCAAAACCGTCCACACCAAATGATCCTCAGGCAGCCACTCCACCAGCGACGGCGGCATCAACAACAACTGGCCGCGCTCACACGAAACGAAATCTCGAGCCATGCCGGAAGTGTCATGAACCCGGCAGACGGCACCGATTCTCCGATCCCGTGTGGTCTCGACTAGACCGACCCTCTGCTAAGCGAAGTCGACGATCCGGGCGAGGCGCGTCGATCGAGCGCCCTGATCGCACGTCGACCGTGAACGACACGATCTCGTTCCTCGGCGCGTCGAAACCCTCCATCTGAAGCGTCTCCCCGTCCAGTCGCACCGGCCGGAGATCGTCCCAGACCAGCCGTTCGCTCTTCCAAACCAGCCCGCTCGAACCGTAGGCGCTCAGAACAGTGTGATCGGCGAACACCACGATCCCTAGTTCGGACGAGATGATCGGATCATGCACCCCGCCTGCCGCGATCTCCTCCCAGCGCTGAGGGTCATCCACCCACACCCGGTACGCAGTTCCGTGGCTAAGAACAGCGAACGTCTCTCCATCGGGCAACGCAACAGCAGAGTTCGTGTCGCGCGCCGAGGTGACGATCGGATGAAACACGCCGAGCCACGACGGAGCCCCGACCGAGTTGACCACGACGCACACCGGGTCGGGGAGCACAAAAGCCGGGCCGGTGACTTCCGGTCCGCCCCTCAACGACCACGTCACCGTCTGCTCGACGCGTCCCACCGTTGCCGGGTCGACCTGCCGGCCGGACGGAAACTCCCAGCAGGTCGCGAATGAACCGAGATCCTCAGCTACAGCCAGCGAGTAGTTGCGAGCGAAAACCAGATCGATCCTCATCCCTTGCATTGTCGCCCCCTCAACCCCGGCAGAAGCACCGATGCTCCGACAGCCTCGCGGCAAAGCGCTAGCTGGCGCTTGGTCCCTTGGTAGTGCTGGATCGTCGCCAAGGCGGTCGTCAGCTCGGCGGCCGCCGGGCGCGAAAAGCAGTCGTGCGCAGCGGCGCTGCCGCGCGCCCGCATGACGCCTATTGCGGTAGAGCCAGCGTCGACCCCGTCGTGACCGCTCTCGTGCTTGCAGCTCCAGAGCCTCCAGCTAGCAGCTAGCGCATCGGGAGCGGGTCGGACGGGTCTCTCGGCGATCGCCGCCGTGCGCGCTTGTGGCGAGGAGTGCGCCTCTCGTGAAGCCGACGGTCAAGACCTGCCTTCGGGTGCGCGCTGGCATCGGCCGGCTTCTCGTATTAGCCCGATTGCTACAGCGCGGCAATCGGGAGCCCCGTAGCCGCCTCTAGCATGCCCGAGGCGGGTGTCTTGACCCCCGCCAACACGCCGGCCAGCTCGCCCAGGACTGCGATCCGTGTCGACGCTGATGCGCCTTGGAGGGCATCCAGGTCGGTGATCGTCCGCTGAAGAGTTGCGTTGGAGAGCTGACCCTGAGCGGCGAGCTGCCGCGCGAGCGCCACATCATCGCCCGGTGTCAGCGATCTGGCGTCCGCAAGTGCGCCCGGGGCGAACGGTCGGGCCAGATCGGTGGCGTAATCGATCGACAGTGTGGGCGTGTACAGCCGCAGCAGCTGCAGCAGTGCGTTCGCCACCGCTCGCCGCTGGCCGGACACGCGCTTTTCCAGCGCGGATACGTAGGCGACTGGATCGCGCACGAACGCGGTACGCAGCGTGATGCGTAGATGCTGACGAAGGGCCTGCGCGAGCGTCGCGTTGGCCTGGTTCGCAAGGCCGATGACCTGCGCGAGCTCGGCCAGGTCCGCCTTATAGGCATCGTTCTGCAACCCGGCTGCGGAACGATCGCCGGCCTTGACGGCGCCCGAGTGATTGTCGATGGTGTCCGCGATGGCGTCGGCGAGCTCGACCTCACGGTCGAGTTGGTAGCCGGCGATCGTCTCCCTCGAGACCAGCAGGTTGCATTCCGCAATGGCTGCCGCCGCCCCTTTCGCCCCCAGCTCGGTACACGTCTTGGCAGTTCCGGTTGGAGTCGCTGCGGGCAGCTTGATCGACGTGAACTTGCGCGAAGGCGGATCGCTCTTGGCGATCTGTAGTGCGTGATGGATCTTCACCAGTGACTTCTCGGCGTACTCTAGGCCGGGCTGGGTCATACAGTGAAATCCGTGCATCGGGGTTGAGGCCCTGCCGGGGAGGGGGTTCGCCCCGAACCCACTGAAGGCCCAATCGGACATGTCAGCCCAGTCATCGAGGATCTGCTCTTCCGCGCAGCGGCTGACCGCCTGCTTGTCCAGGTCTTCGAGAGTCTTAATCAGCTGCGCGCGCTCGGCCGGATCGCCGGGGCTGAAGATCACTTTCTCGGACACCGGCTTGCGTGGGGGCGCTGGCTTCTTCGCCGGACACTGCGGCTTCTTTCGCGCCGGCTTCGAATGCGCGACCTCCGACCGTCTGAGGTCGGAGGTGTCGACAACGCAGTCTTCCACCACAGTGATCGTTCCCGACGAGGTCACCGTCCCACTTGTGACAGGTCCGAACGTCCCGGCGCCGCTCACGGGCTTGACCCAGCTTCCAGGCTCGTCGGGCACAGTGATATCAAGCTCCCCTTCGGCAAACTCCGCGACTGAGGGCGGACCACAGGGGCTCGTGTTCGCGATCGAGGGGGCCCCCGAGCCGTCGCCGCCCGACTCGAGCGTCGGATTGGGCACCTCGATCGTCAGCGCCTTGTTGTCATCTGCAGCAACCCCGTCGAGGTTCGGAGGATTGTCGGTACTGAGGACGTAATTCGTGGTGCAACCGTTTGCGTAGCTTCCGGTCCCGGACGCACTCGAGCTTGAGCCGAGCTTAGTCGGCACGCCACCGTACCCTGGGATCGTTGAGGTCCAGTCGAGGTGCCAGCTCACCGATCCACTCTCGTTCGCGCCGCACGACGCGCAGGTCTCCTGCCAGGAACTCGTGCCATCAAAAACGACACAGATCGAGCCACCCGCCGGACTACACGGCTCCGACGCGTCAACGACAGCCGCCTCACCGCTCCGAGAAGCAACCACAACGGCCGCATGTGACCGGGTGGTTGCCGCCTGCGACACCGACCCGCCAGCCAACGTCAGTAAAGCCAACGTTAACCCACAAACGACGCAGAGCAGCCCAGCCCACGGCCGCCTTGACACCGTCCGCGCAGTGGCCTGAGGTGGCAGCACGCGCCGAGCAACATCCGAAAACAACATCAGTCGATCCTCATCCCATTGCCGACAACGCTCATCAAAACGAGTGAGATCCTCAGCTCAACCGCCTCCAGCACCGTCCACACCAAGTGATCAGCCCGCACCCACTCGACCGACGACGGCGGCATCAACAACAACCGACAACGCCTAACACTAACAAATTCTGAGCAATGCCGAAAGTGTCCTAAGCCGCCAGACGACACCGATAATCCGACCAGCCTCCCGCGCAACCGCTCGACAAGGACGGACCTGCTTTCCCGTCAGGACGGGCGTCCCGACCGCTCAGGTCGCGTCCGACCGACCGACCCCCTCCGCGCGGGCACCAGGTGGCGTCCGTTATCGCATGCGCTGGAGAGTCGCGTCAATCTCGGCGGTCAGGAGGTACAGCTCGAGTTGGTCGGGATCGATCGGATCGAACGGATGAGATCCGAGTCGTTCCCACCAGGTACGAGCGCGTTGGGTGAGGGCGCTGAGGACGACCGCGCGGCATGCCGCCTTCTGGTTGAGCTCGACTGCTGTGGCGAGCACGTGCGCAGCGAGCGTGCTCCCGATCCCTAACCCTGCATACCGGTGATCGACCGCGAGCCGGCCCAGCAGCAGCGCCGGGACGGGGTCGGGTGCACCCTTGGCCATCGCGTCGGGCGCCGCCGAGCGATCGATCCCGGTCATCGCGACGCTGGCGTATGCGACCACGATGTCATGGGCGTCAGCGATCACCCAGGTGGCGGCGGTATCGCGGCGACGGTTCTGGCCGGCGTAGCGGCGCAGCCATTCGTCGAGCACCGGTTCGCCGCTGTCGAACTGCTCTCGGTCGTGTCGGCGCGGATCGAGCAGCGCCGGGCGGCGCAGCTCAATCAAGCCAGCTGAACTTGCGCTTGCGACGCAGCGCCTTGGCGAGCCTGTCGTTGACCTCGGCGGGCCGGTCGAGCGCCTCGCTGAACGCCAGCGCGGCCTCGCGGGAGAGCCGAATGCTCGAGCGCTCGGCGAGGATCTCCTCGGCTTTTGCCGCAGCGGCCTGGACGACGAACGCCGAGAGGTTCAGATGTGAAGCCGCTGCAGCCCGTTCAAGCAGCAGCTTGTCCGCCGGGTCGACCCTTATCTGAAGCCGCTCTTCCTTGATGGTCGACACGTACTCACAATGGCAGTACAGCAACGGTTGTCAAGTCATCCCACGAAGGAGGATCCATGCAATCCGTGCTGTCGGACGCCGCTGGGCACCGCCGGTCGCCAGCAACCATGCCCGGGTTATCACCGCCGCCGCCCACCTCGCAACACGGGCGAGCAGTACCCGGCGGACCCGCCGACGATCGAGGAGATCGTCGCGGTCATGCGCACGATCGGCGAACGGCCCGACGGTCTCCGCATTCGCGCGCTGATCGTGCTGCTCTGGCGCGCGGGCCTGCGGATCAGCGAAGCGCTCGCTCTTCAGCAGAGCGACCTTGACCCCGATCGGCGCGCTGCTCTGCATCATCCACGGTCCGGTTCTGGCGCCTCATCCGGGCGCGGGTGGCGGCAGCGCCGTGCGCGCGCCAGTGGTGCAGTGTGGGCGTCGTCCCGAGCGTGTGGGCGCCGTTAGGGCGAGGCGTCGCCGGCGCGGCGTTGTCGCCAGGCTGCCGGGTTCCGATGTGGGTAGTACTTGAGAGGGATCCCGGGACTGAGCTTGTGGGAGGCGGTCCGCGAGCTGGTGGAGTACGTTCGATGCGTGAGCCGAGGCGAACATCTCGCCCGCACGTACTGGTTCGATCTGCTGATCGCGCTGCTGGCGATCGTGGCGATGCTTGACGTGGTGCTCGGACGCGGCTCGTCCGGAGCTCCGACAACGACGCTGTGGTTCTGCCTTCCCGCGCTCGCGGTCCTGGTGCTACCGGTGTTCGCGCGGCGATGGTTTCCGTTTGCCGGACCGGCGGCGTACTGGATTTTGGCCGTAGGAATCTCGTTCGTCGACCCGCTGCTGATCCCGTACCCCGAGTCCCTCTTCCCGATGCAGCTGGCGGTCGCATTCCTGCTTGGGAACCTTCGGGACGTCCGGCGGGCTGTCCTCGGACTGGCGATCGTGGTCGGCGCTGTGGCGACCGTCGTCGACAAGATCCCCGGGCACTCGGTCGCCCAGCTCGTCTTCATTCCCATCGACTTCGCCGTCGCCTGGCTTGCAGGCTTTGCCCTCCGCGGGCGGGCCGAGCAGGCCGAGGTCGCGGAGTCACGCGCGACAGAGGCCGAGCACGCCGTGTTCGAGGAGCGCGTGCGGATCGCGCGCGAGCTGCATGACGTCGTCGCCCACCACGTGAGCATGATGGGGGTCCAGGCCGGCGCTGCCCGCGTCGTGATCGACCGTGACCGCGTCAAGGCCAAGGAGTCGTTGACCGCGATCGAGGTCTCGAGCCGACAGGCGGTGGGGGAGCTGCACCGCCTGCTCGGATTCCTGCGGCAGGCCGGCGAGGAGGACGATCTGCTGGCTCCGCGCCCTGGCCTGAGCCAGCTTCCGCGGCTGGCGGCGAGCATGAGTGAGTCCGGGCTCGTTGTCGCGGTCAGCATCGAAGGGGAGGAACGCTTGTTGCGGCCGATGATCGGCGTGTCGGCGTACCGCATCGTGCAGGAAGCGCTGACGAACACCCTCAAGCACGCGGCGGCGTCGCGCGCCGACGTGCGCGTGCGGTACTGGCCCGACGAGCTTGAGGTCGAGATCGTCGACGACGGCCGCGGCGCGACGGCGCCTTCAGGGACGAGCCTGGGCGGCCTGGGGTTGATCGGCATGCGCGAGCGTGCCGCCCTGCACGGCGGCCAGCTGACGGCCGGGCCGGTATCCGGCGGCGGGTTCGCCGTGCGCGTCAAGCTGCCGACTTCGGACGGTGTGTTGTGAGTATCCGTGTGCTGTTGGCCGATGATCAGGCGATGGTTCGCGCCGGCTTTCGGATGATCCTCGAGTCCGATCCCGAGGTCGAGGTGGTCGGCGAGGCGGCGAACGGTGAGCAGGCCATGGCCAGCGCCCGGCGCTTGCAGCCCGACATCGTGTTGATGGACATCCAGATGCCTGACGGTGACGGACTCGAGGCTACGCGGCGGATTACCGAGGACGGCGAGCTGCACAGTCGTGTGGTGATCCTCACCACGTTCGAGCGTGACGAGTACGTGTTCGAGGCGCTGCGGTCGGGCGCCAGCGGGTTTCTGCTCAAGAACGCCCCACCCGAGGAGCTCCTGCACGCGGTGCATGTCGTGACTGCCGGCGAGGCGCTGCTCGCCCCGTCGGTCACGCGGCGCATCGTCGAGCAGTTCGCACGCCGGCCGGTCAGGCCGGAGCTCGGCACGCGGCTGGACGCCTTGACGCAGCGCGAGCGCGAGGTGCTGAGGATGCTGGCGCACGGTAAGAGCAACGCCGAGCTGGCCGCCGAGCTGTTCGTCAGCGAGGGCACGATCAAGACCCACGTCTCCAGCCTGCTCGCCAAGCTCGGGCTCCGCGACCGCGTTCAGGCCGTCGTCCTCGCGTACGAGAGCGGCCTGGTCACGCCCGGCGCGTAGACGCGCCTCTGTCCTTCGACAGAGGCGCCAGCGGCAAAGATCTGCGCTGAGGAGGAGCGCAGACACGCCCGGGGGGCGATGACAGGCACAGCCGACGGTCCCAGACTGATCCCCAGGCAACCACCACCAACCTGAGGAGCAGTGATGACCGCACCACACGCCGTACTGAAGAACTCGATCCTGCCCGCCGTCGCCGTCGAATCGGAGGGCTGACCGATGGCCCCTGTCGAGATCCGCGATCTTTCCAAGCAGTTCGGTCGTGTCGCCGCCGTCAATCACCTCTCGTTCGACATCGAGCCCGGTCGTGTCACCGGGTTCCTCGGACCGAACGGGGCCGGAAAGAGCACGACGTTGCGCGCGCTGCTCGCGCTGGCGCAGCCGTCACCCGACAGGACGCAGTGACCGTCTCGGTCGACGACACGCGGGGCGGCCACCGCTTCGACCTTGCCGACGCCCGCGCCCGCGCGCTAGGGGCCTTCTATCACCCATTCGCCTACGCCGCTGCAACCTCGGACGGTGTGCTGTGAGCATCCGTGTGCTGTTGGCCGATGACCAGGCGATGGTTCGCGCCGGCTTTCGGATGATCCTCGAGTCCGATCCCGAGATCGAGGTGGTCGGCGAGGCGGCGAATGGCGAGCAGGCCATGGCCAGCGCCCGGCGCCTGCGGCCCGACATCGTGTTGATGGACATCCAGATGCCCGACGGTGACGGACTCGAGGCCACGCGGCGGATCACCGAAGACGGCGAGCTGCACAGTCGTGTGGTGATCCTCACCACGTTCGAGCGTGACGACTACATGTTCGAGGCGCTGCGGTCGGGCGCCAGTGGCTTTCTGCTCAAGAACGCCCCACCCGAGGAGCTCCTGCACGCGGTGCACGTCGTGACTGCCGGCGAGGCGCTGCTCGCCCCGTCGGTCACGCGGCGCATCATCGAGCAGTTCGCACACCGGCCACACAGGCCCGAGCTCGGCACGCGGCTGGACGCCTTGACGCAGCGCGAGCGCGAGGTGCTGAGGATGCTGGCGCACGGTAAGAGCAACGCCGAGCTGGCCGCCGAGCTGTTCGTCACCGAGGGCACGATCAAGACCCACGTCTCCAGCCTGCTCGCCAAGCTCGGGCTCCGCGACCGCGTGGAGGCCGTCGTCCTGGCATACGAGAGCGGGCTGGTCACCCCCGGCGCGTAGACGCGCCTCTGTCCTTCGACAGAGGCGCGAGCGGCAAAGATCTGCGCTGAGGAGGAGGCCACAAGCGCCCTGCGGGCGATGACACGCGCAGCCGACGGTCCCAGACTGATCCCCAGGCAACTACCACGAACCTGAGGAGCAGTGATGACCGCACCACACGCCGTACTGAAGAACTCGATCCTGCCCGCCGTCGCCGTCGAATCGGAGGGCTGACCGATGCGCGATCTCTCCAATAACGGCAAGAAGACCGTCGCAAAACGCTTCGGCCCAGGCCGGATCACCGGCCTCGCGCTGATCGCCGTCCTCACGCTCGCGCTCGGCTACCTCCACTTCGCCGGCAGTTCTACGGCCGTCTCCGTGCCTGCCGGCGCGCATGCCGGCCAGCTGACACTCAAGAGCTGTACCTACAACACCGAAAAGGGCGCCTACGCCGCCGACTGCGGAACGCTCGTGGTGCCCGAGAACCGCGCCGACCCGCACTCGCGGCTGATCGCGCTGCCGGTCATCCGGATCCGTGCGCGTTCGGCACACCCGGGCGACCCGATCTTCCGCCTGCAAGGCGGCCCCGGCATCACCAACATGTCGTTCCCGGACGCCAGTCGGTTCACCGCCAACCACGACGTCGTCCTAGTCGGCTACCGCGGCGTCGACGGCTCCGTCCGGCTCGACTGCCCCGAGGTGAGCTCGGCAATGGAGCACTCAAGTGACCTCCTCAGCGAGCAGTCGTACCGCGCCGTCGCCGCGGCGTACCGGTCGTGCGCCGCCCGGCTCCGCAGCGATCGTGTCGATCTCGCCGGCTATTCGATCCCCGAAGAAGTCGCCGACCTCGATGCGGCCCGCCGCGCTCTCGGCTATCACCAGATCGACCTGGTAAGCGAAAGCGCGGGCACCCGGGTCGCGATGATCTATGCCTGGCGCTACCCGAAGAGCATCCATCGCTCGGTGATGATCGGCGTCAATCCACCCGGCAACTTCCTCTGGGACGCAAAGACGACCAACGAGCAGATCCGCCGCTATGCCGCGCTCTGCGCCCAGGCGACGAGCTGTCGTAGCCGGACGCCGGACCTCGCCGCGTCGGTGAAGTCCTCGGTCGCTCACGTTCCCAGTCACTGGCTGCTCCTGCCGATCGAGAAGGGCAACTTCAGAGCCGCCGCGTTCTTCGGCCTGATCAACGAGACCTCCGCCGGCGGCGGCCCGATCGCCGCGCCACTGACGATCGACTCACTCCTCTCCGCCGGCAAGGGCGACGCAAGCGGTGCGTTGTTCCTGTCGCTGATGGCACGACTGACCTTTCCGAGCGCGTTCGTCTGGGGCGACCTGGCGGCGATCGGCCGCAGCGACGCCACCTACGCGAAGCACTTCTACGCGTCGGGAGCAAACCGTGGATCGCTGATCAGTGCTGCCGGCAACGACCTGATCTGGGCCGGCGGCAGCGTCCTCGACGCCTGGCCGGCGAACCCGGACGAGAACGAGTACACCCACGTGCAAGACTCGAACGTTGCGACGTTGCTGATCGGAGGCAACCTCGACTTCGCAACGCCGCCCGAGATTGCGACCAGCGAGTTCCTGCCTCACCTCGCGAACGGCCGTGAGGTGGTGCTCTCGGACCTCGGCCACTCCGACGACTTCTGGCCCTACGAACCGGCAGCCGGCACCCGTCTGATCAACGCCTACCTCGACACCGGCAAGGTCGACACGTCCCTCTACACGCACAACAAGGTCGACTTCAGCCCAAGCTCCAGCCAGGGCGCCTACGCCGAAGACGCCCTCGGCGCGATGATGGGCCTCGGACTCCTCATGATCCTGTCACTGCTACTGATGTGGCGCCGGGCGCACAAGCGCGGCGGCTTCGGGCGCAAGGCGAGCGCGATGCTGCGCTCCGTCTACCTGCTGGTGCTCGGCCTCGGCGGATGGTTCATCGGCCTGATCATCGTGCTGGTGGCTCTGCCGACAGTGCCCCTCAACAGCGAACTCATGGCTGTTCTCTCCATCGGCACGCCGATCGGCCTCGGCACCTACTGGGCCTGGGTCAACCGCGACCGGCCGGCCAGGGCCACGAGGATCGGCACCTGGGTCGCGCTGACGGGCGCCCTCGTCGGCGCGCTGCTGGGGTTCAACGCAACATCCGGGATCATGGCGGTCATCACCACGATCGTCGGAGCAGCTGCCGGTGCGAACCTCGGCCTGATCGCCCTCGACGTCGCACGAATCGGCGAGCGGCCGGAGACCGTTTCGCCCATCGCCCCCGAGACCGTTCCGCCAATCGCCATTCCAGCGGTCGAACACTGACCCCCGGAATCCGTTCGCGCAGAGCATGTAGCGGTGTGCTGGTTGCCGCCACATGCTCTGCCGACGTACGTGCGCGCAGCCAGCTGAGCATCGGCGCCCGCTTCCCGCACCTGCTCACCATCGGCATCGCCACACTCGGCAGCGGGCTCCTCATCATGCTGCTGCCCAGCAGCCGAGCCCTGTACGTCGTCGCTCGGCGCAGACGCGAGACCCCGACACCCGATCGGCCCGCTCACGGAACGCCTGAGCGGGCCGATTGGAAACTCGCTCAATTACACGCAGTATCCCGGCGCGTACCGCGCCAGCGGTCCCTCAACCACAACCCGCTTGCGGCAGGGCACCACCACAGTCCGGCCCCGCGCGGTCAGCTCCTCGTCGTTGGTCACGAAGACCAACCTCGGCAAGTCCCGCGCGATCATGCAGATCACAAGACCCGCGATCACCCATCGTGCGGGAACTTCTTCGACAAGGTCGGCATGCCAGCCCGATCGGCATAAAAAGGGTCTGCGGTACCCGGCGGATCCGCCAATGATCGAGGAGATCGTCGCGGTGATGCGCACGGTCGGCGATAAGCCGGATGGGATCAGGCTCCGCGCGTTGATCGTTGTCCTCTGGCGAGCTGGCTTGCGGATCAGCGAGGCGCTCGCGCTCGCGGAGACTGATCTTGATCGGGCCCGAGGTGCGGTCGTCGTGCGCCGCGGCAAGGCGGGACGCGGCGCGAAGTCGGCATCGACCGCTGGGCCTCGCAGCAACTCGATCTATGGCTCGAGATCCGCCAGACCCTGCCCGTCGGCGCGCTGCTGTGCGTGCTCCACGGGCCCACCGCGCGGGACGGCGCTGGAAAGCATCCGCCGCGCGCAAGCAGCTCCATCACGTCGCGACCGCCGCCGGTCGGCGCTCGTCGGCGGCCACACCCTCGGCTGGCGAATTCGAGGGCTGACCGTCGGCTGCGGTTGTGTCTTGCATTCGTGCGGTCGCAGGTCTTGACGGCGACATGTTCGTTTAGCCCCGGCGAGGCCGAATCGTCAGCGGGCGGGTCTACTGCGACGCACGGTCTGCGGTAGCGGTGCCCGGGCCGCTCGGGTGCGGCGCGTTCGCTGGTGGATCGTCAATCGGCACCGTGTCGAGTGCATCGTAGACTGCGCGCGAAATGGAGCTGAGCAGCGGACAGGCGTTGTCGGAGGAGACGCGATCGCGGGCCGTGGAGGCCCTGCATGCGCTCCTCGCCGCCGACCGCATCGACAGCGCCCAGTTCGAGCGTGCCGTCGCCGAGCTGCTGCAGGCACGCACCGAAGCTGAGCTGGCTGAGTTGCTGCGCTCGCTCCCGTCTGTGTCGGCGATGACACCCGCTGAGCGTCGCCGAGACGGACCGCTCAAGCTCGGCGGCGGCTTCGGCCGCCTGCGTTTCGAGGGCCGCTGGCAGCTCGCGCGCGAGACCAGCATCTCAGTCGAGCTGGGCAGCGTCACGGTCGACCTCACCGACGCAGAGCTTGATGATCGGGTCGTGGACCTAAAGGTCTACACCGGCTGGGGTGCGATCAGGATCATCGTGCCCCCTGGCCTCGGGATCGAAGTGGTTCGTCACCGCGGCAGGGTGATCTCGCGGATTGGACCGCCAACGCAAGGGCTCCCGTTGGTGCGGCTTACGGCGCTTACCAACATCGGTCGGACCCACCTCATCCCGGCAGGCTCAGAACGTCGACGGCGCCGTCCCCGCGCGTCGTAATCGTCCTGGCTTGCCTGGCGCAGCATCAGCGATTACGGCGGCAGTACTACCGCCTGCGGACCCTGCGGACCCTACTCTGGTCCCCGGCATGACCTGCATCCGTGCCTTGACGGGCGTCATGCCGCTGCCGCCGTCAGTCCCGCAATGCGCGGATAGCGCGCACGAACCGAGGAGGCGATTCGGGCCGAATCGTGGCGGCAGGTGCTAGCCAGACACCTGAAGCCTGCAAGCACCGAAGCAGCAACCGCGCCGACGACCGCGCGCTGCCGGTGTCGGACAGATCGGGCCGCGCGTGCGCGCCGGGGCGCACGACTGCTTTCGCGCCCGGCGGCCGCCGAGCTGACGACCGCCTTGGCTGCTCCTATGTCAAGTTGAAGTTGGAATTTCTGGTGTGAGCGAGTGGTCCGTCACGGAGGGGCCGGCCTGGGTCTCGGTGGTGTAGAGCAGGCGCCAGATGCGGCGGCCGAGGTGGCGTTTCAGACAGCGGATGGCTTCGAGTTTGGTCTTGGTCTTTAGGAGCGAGCGTGGCCGGGCGCCGGCGGAGCCGGGTGGCGTGCGCCGTTGCCAGGGTTTAGTGCTGCGCCCGGCGGCGAGGTTGCCTCTGAGCATGCCCTGTTGGACTTCGTCCATCAGCGATCCGACCGCGGACGGCGAGGCGGGGAGCAGGAGGGTGGTCATGTTGCCGTGCTCGCCGACCGACCGGATCGTGTCCATGTATTGAGTCAGCGCGACCAGGGCCATCGCTTCCTTCGGGTCGATGCCACGTTCGTCAGCGAGTACCGCCAGCGACTTCTTGAGCCCGGTGGCGATTGCCTCGCGTTCGGCCGCGACGCCCTCGCCGTGAAGGCGCATCGACTCGGACTCGCCCTCGGCCTTCTTGATCCGCAAGGTCTTATCGCCCTCGCCCTGAGCCGTCGCGGCCTCCTGATTGCGCCGCGCCGCGTTGATGTTGTTCATCGCGTCCTTGACCCGCTGGTCGGGCTCGATGTTCGTGATCAAGGCCTTGATGATCGCGTAGCCGTAATCGGCCATCTGGGTCTGCAGGGTGTCCTGGATGTGCTTGGCGATCGTGTCCGCATCGGCATATGCCTCGTCGAGGTCCATCGTCGGGATGTGCGAGCGGACGACGTCGAAGGCGTAGGACTTCATCTGCACCTCGGGATCATCGAGCTTGTAAAAGGCGTCCTTCACCTTGTCCGGCTCGGCACTGACCATGTACTGAATCGCGAGCTGGACGACCACGAACACGTTGTCCTTGGTCTTGGTTTCGATGTCCGCGTTCAATTGCTCGACCTGCAGGCTCATCCGGCCCGCGACCTTCTCGACGAAAGGTGACTTGCGTTGAAGGCCGGGTCCGGCGACGCGGACGAACTTCCCGAACCGCTCGACGATCGCGCGTTCCTGCTGCTCCACGGTGAAAAAGAAGAGGGGCATTTGTTAGTCCTTTCAAGATCGGACGCGATCCACGCCGGCCAGCGCGAAAGCGGGCGGCTGGGAGGAGCTTTCAGCGCCCAATCGCTCTATTGGGCGGCTTCTTCCGTCGCTGGGGACGAAACTGTCCGTGAGGTCGCCGTGCGGGGCTCGGCCGACGGTGCTCTGCGCGAAGTCGCTTCGCAGAAGCGGTGAAATGGCCTGACATCCAGTGTACTCCGTCCCGCCTCCCTCTCGGAACAAAGGGTGATGGTGATGGAGGTTCGTGCTGTCAGGGGAGCGTCGTCGCGGAGCCCTCACCACGTGGCTCGCCGCGCTAGCCGATCGAGCCTTCCATCTGGAGCTCGATCAGGCGGTTCATCTCGACGGCGTACTCCATCGGAAGCTCTTTGATGATCGGCTCGATGAACCCGTTGACGATCAGCTTGGAGGCCTCGTCCTCGCGGATTCCGTGGGACATCAGGTAGAAGAGCTGGTCCTCGCCGACCTTCGAGACGGTCGCCTCGTGCGCAACGTTGACGTCATCGTCGCCGATCCGGATTGTGGGGTAGGTGTCTGAGCGCGAGTGCTCATCGAGCAGGAGCGCGTCGCAGACGACCTTGGACCTTGAGCCGTGGGCGCCCTTGGCGATCTCGAGCAGCCCGCGGTAGGACCCGCGCCCGCCGTCTTTGGCGATCGATTTGGCGAAGATGTTCGAGGTCGTGTTCGGCGCGGCGTGGATGATCTTCGCGCCGGCGTCTTGGTGCTGGCCGGCGCCGGCGAACGCGATCGACAGGACCTCGCCGTGGGCTCGCTCGCCGAGCAGGTAGATGCTCGGGTATTTCATCGTCAGCTTGGACCCGAGGTTGCAATCGACCCATTCGACCGTGGCATCGGCGTGCGCGACGGCGCGCTTGGTGACCAGGTTGTAGACGTTGGTCGACCAGTTCTGGACGGTCGTGTAGCGGATGCGCGCGCCTGGGAGGGCGATCAGCTCGACCACCGCCGAGTGGAGTGAGTCAGAGCTGTAGGTCGGGGCGGTGCAACCCTCGACGTAGTGAACGTACGAGCCCGGTTCGGCGATGATCAGCGTCCGCTCAAACTGGCCCATGTTCTCGGTGTTGATCCGGAAGTACGCCTGCAGCGGCATGTCGACGTGGACGCCTGCGGGGACGTACACGAACGATCCGCCGGACCACACCGCGGAGTTGAGCGCGGCGAGCTTGTTGTCGTTGGGCGGGATGATCGTCGCGAAGTACTTGCGCACGAGGTCCTCGTGCTCGCGCAGCGCCGTGTCCATGTCGGTGAAGATCACGCCCTGCTTGGCGAGGTCCTCGTGGATCTGGTGGTAGACGACCTCTGATTCGTACTGCGCGCCGACGCCGGAGAGGAACTTCCGCTCGGCCTCGGGAATGCCCAGGCGATCAAACGTTCGCTTGACGTCTTCGGGCACGTCGTCCCAAGACCGGCTGGGCGTCTCGGAGGCCCGGACGAAGTATCGAATGTTCTCGTAGTCGAGCTCGGCCAGCATCGGAGAGCCCCAGGTGGGCTGCTTGCGGGCGAAGAAGTGGGCGAGCGCCTTGAGTCGGAAGTCGCGCATCCACTTGGGCTCGGACTTGAATGCTGAGATCCTTTCGACGATCTCGCGGTTCAGGCCCTTGGGCGCCTTGTACAGATAGTTCTCGGCGTCGTGAAACCCGTAGCGCTCCTCGTAGTCGGCATTAATGCCCGCGAGCTGCTCGTTCCCGGTCAGGGCGGTTGCCTCGGCGCTAGCCACTAGTCCACCTCCTTGCCTCGTCGCGCTCCTGGCTCGGGAAGGGCGATCGAGGCGGCCGCGGCATAGGGCGGCTCGTGCGGGACGTCCTCCGGCCCGATAAGACGGAATCCGAACGTGAGCTCGAGGCTGGCGATCGGTCGCGGCGCCTCACCGCATTCGGGGCAAGCCATGGTGTACGCCGCGGCGGCGGGTGTAAAGCGCAGCCGGCAATGCGCGCAGCAAAGATGAGCCGATGCTGCGGTCACCGCGGGCTCTTTCCCGGCAGCCCGTGCCCGCACTCCGGGCACACCCGGTTCATGACAGGGTCGTGTGAGCGCTCGTCACTGCACTCGAAGTACACCCGGTGGCGCCCCAGCCCCGACACGCGTAGAACGTGCTCACACTCAGGGCAGCTGTACGCCTTGCCTGGGTCAGGCTCGCGCGAGGTCACGGTCCCGGCCGGAGCCGCGATCACCGTGGCGCCGGTCATTTCCTCACCGGCTCGGAGCTGAAGCTACCGCCCTCATCCAACCAACGCTCGGCATCCGAGTTCTCGCTTGAAGCGTCGCGGCGCGCAGACAGATCAACGGGGAGAGAATCGTCGGCGCGGACGGCGAACCGCGCCGAAACGGCGCCGCTGCGCACCAGCCGGGCGGCTTGTTCTGCAGCGTCGTAGGAAGCGAAGCCCCCCGACTGCGCGAGGATCGCGCCATCGCCTGCACAAAGCGTCCAGAGATAGGAACCGCCGTTGTCCTCGACGATCAGGAACTCCATCGGCGCTGCCACGCTCGCCTCGGCCGGACGGCGCGCGAGCTGCCTCGCCGCGTGGGACCTCTTTGGTGCGGTGCCCATGGCAACCGCCTCTCTGCCCTTCTGACGGGAAATCGCCCGGAAAGCGAGAAGAGCAAGGGGCTCACTGAGCGCACCCAAAATGATACTACATTCCGACCGACACGGTCGGAATTGCAGTCAGGTCCGCGGGACACAGGTTAAACCCTCACCCAGCGGTGTCCGCGGCTCATTCCGGCGTACGCGGCGAGCCGGCTAGTTCAGAGTTCCAGCCGGCAGCACGTAACGGAGCGGCGGCCGGCGTTGCTCTGCGCCCGTGTCGCTGACCCGCGCTCCGTGCAGACCGCGTGTTGAACCAGGCGCAGGCCTGGCCTCCGACTGCCCATCGTGGTTCGCGATCCACGCGATGACCGAGGTAAAGTCGGCGGCCTCCGCGAGAATCGCGGCGCGTTCGATGACCACACCGCCGGCGCCTTGAGGACGAGCAAGTCGCTTCACCAGCGCACGAATGTCCTCGTCCTCCATACGCCACACCATACTCTCGCCAGCAAGAGGCACGCCAGCGTGCGTTCGAGTCGACCTGACCCGCGCCAGCGAGAAGTGCAGAGGCAAGCCCCGCGATTCAAACCCTCGCCACGATCGCCCACCGCATCGGCCCCGAGGCGCACTCGGTCGCAGCGTCGCCGAGCGGCTCTCGATCATGCGATGCGGACAGGGTCGGTGGTCGTCGGCGCCGTCGCCTAACAGCGGACTCCGCCGATGGCCGCGGAAAGTCCACGCCAAACTTTTTGGTCTTCGCACGCAAACGCTCCAAATGGGAGTACAGTCAGAGGTGGGCTGGCCCTGCGGCCGGGATTTTCACCCTACGCCCGGATGCCACCGACGGCGCATTGCGCGTCACGAGGCGGGAGGCGTGGGCTACTGGTTTTGACCGCGGGGCCGCTGTCTTGCTATCGGCGTTACCCCACCGGCCCGGTGGCCTCGTCCCCATCTGATTGACCGCGCTAGTGGTCTCGCCCTCTTTCTTGCGCGTTGTCCCCAAAAAGATGGATGGGAGGGCGTGAAGACATGACGCGCAGAAAACACGATGAGCCGGCCCGTCGGCGCGGCGAGTTGGCTCGCGATCTCGGCTCGCGGCGAGTTTCCTCTGCGATCGATGCCCGACGGCGCTTGAACCCGCCGCCAGTGCAAAGTGCCTGGACCAAAACGGACCCGCTCGCACCGAGCAATCATCACTACGCGTACCTGGCGCGAACGTACGACTAGGCTCGATCCGCGTCCTGCACACGACGACGTCGGCTGGCGGAATTCACCTGCTTCGCGTTACGAACGTGACGATCCGACTGTCGCAGCTGGACCGCGCGTTCGCAGAAGACGATCTGGAACGTTTCACACCGTAACGGGAAACGGGTAAATATCGTCGTACATCAGTAAACGGAGATCGACGGCCCACTGTAATACTGAGTGTGCTACCGTACGTCTTGCGGTCGAGAGTCCCCGCCGACGTCGTCGAGCCCTTACAAGCTCCCTTCGACGTCACCTCGGACCAGGGCCGCACGGGATGACTCAATCGAGTCCGTTCCTCACTAAAAGAGAGTTAGAGCATCACTATGCATGCGACCATTCGACGCTACGAGGCGATCGACCAGACCCGTACCGCCGAGCTCGTCAAGAAGGCCGAGGACAACCTTCTCCCCCGCCTGAGCGAGCTGCCGGGCTTCAACGGCTATCACCTGATCGAGGCCGGCAACGGCGTCATCAGCTCTGTCGGGTTCTTCGACACCGCTGAACACGCCGAGGAGTCAACCCGCGTTGCATCCAACTGGGTGCGCGAGGAGAACCTCGAGAACGCGCTCCCGAAGCCGCCGAAGATCACCAGTGGACAGGTAGTCGTGCACAAGACCCGCGAGCTCGTAGAGGCGTAACCGCCTCCACGCTGCGTGTCAGCGAGAAGGCCCGCGGGGCGCGGGCCTTCTCGTCAGCTTTGCGCGGATGGCACGCGCGGGCTCGACGCCCGACAGCGGCTCAGCTCCGTCAAGGCGCGGAGCTCTGCGATTTACGGAGCGCGTCGCTCAGCCCTCGGCCGAGCCCTCGGCGTGGCATCGGGCGGGCTCCCGACGTATCGCTGTCTCTTGCGCAACAGGACGGACGGCGGTAGCGACTCGGCGGCGCGCTCACGAACCCTCTTAGCGCGGAGGACGATCGCCCGGTAGAACTCGGCCTCATCGTCTCCGCGTTTCACGCCCGGCATCATGGCAGCTCCCGCATTTGGGCTTCGTACCGGTCTCCCCTCAAGCCCGGCGGTGCGCCTGGCAGCGGCCAGCTAACGAGGGAGGCAGCAACCATCGCCCGTCACTCCATGCGGCGGGTCATTGCGCGGACAACGAGTCCGGCGCCGGTGAGCGTGCCGCCGCCGATCACGAGCAGGACGATGTCGAGGCCCGTAAACGGAAGCGAGCCCGAACTCGCGGCACCGGTCGAAGACACCGGGTTGCCCTGGCGGCTCGAGACGTTGCAGGTCTGAGGGTTGTACGCCTGGCACGTCGAGCTGCCTGTGGCCAGCGCGGTTGCCGGAAACACCCAGGCAATCGTGACGGCAAGGGCCGCGATACGTTTCATCAGTTCCTCCAACCCGTCGTCTCGGCCTGAGAAGCGTTACCGCCGGCCCGCCAGGGCATGCCGCGGTCGATCTCGCTTCGGCGGCTATGATCAGGCACGGGGTGCGCCTTCAAGGCGAGCAGCGCAGCGTCGGCGGCCACGAGCAGCTCCTCGCTTGGCGTGCCGGGTGTCCATTGCGCGACGCCGAGTGAGATGGTGAGTGGGCGCTCGAGCGACACAAAAGGTCGGTTCGAGAACAGTGAGCGGAGCCGTTCGGCGAGCTGCCTTGCTTCGCTTGCGCTGGTCTGCGGGAGGATCGCGATCAGCTCGTGGCGACCGTAACGCGCGATCGTGTCGTAGCTGCGCACGCTCGTACGCAAGATGTCGGCAACCGGTGCGAGAATCGCGTTTGGGCACGGATGATCGAGGTCGTCGTCGATGCCTTTGACGCTGTCGAGACCGATGACGCAGACCGAAAGCCGAAGACCGTCTCGGGCGCTGCGATTGATCTCGCGGTCGAGTTCGTGACGCATCCCGTCGTAGGTCAGGCAGCCCGTGAGACCGTCTCGGTGTACGAACAGCTTGTCCAGAGCCCCCGGGTCCGTCAGGCAGAGCGCCATCAGCGCGGCGTACGATTCGGCGGTCCACAGCGTCATCGTTCGGTCTCGTGGAGGCGTCACGAACCCGGCGATCAGACGCCCAGCGACCGCGTTCGGGAGGCGGACCGGCGCCGCGGCGGCGTAGCGCAGTGGCGGGTGGGTCGCGTGCACCAGGCTCGAATCGAGAAGGGGATGGAGCGGTTCGAGGGCCGCGCGCCGCATGGGTGGCGCGCGGCCGACGAGTCCTCCTTCGCGTGGTCGCGCAACCTCCTCGTGGGTTGCCCCCAGGCCCCACGAGGAGATCACCGCGGGCGGCTGGCCTCTGCCACCGCCCCGGCAAAGCAGCGCGACCTCGGACTTGATGAAGCGAGCAAAATCTCCGATCAGCAGGTCAAGCCTCCGGTCGCCGACATCACCCACCGCGACGCGACGCGGCCGGTTCGGCTCCACGGCCAACACGGTTCCCGTCGTCCCGTTGCGGGCGAGCTCCGCGACCGCCGGCCGCCCGCCGGGAGTCGCCGGGTCATCGCGCGTGGTCATGCCCCGCTATCCGGAGCGCCTACGCGGGCGAGGTTCCCGTTGGTCGCCGGCCGTCCGTTGGGTGCCGCGGTCGCATGCGCGGCGAGCGGGGTAAGGACGAGTAGAGCGGCCGGCGGGGGCCCGCAGCGGGTGACCCGGCCGCGAAAGCGGATCTCGGGGTCGGCGACCGTGCGTAGCTCGAGCCGGTTTGACGACTCGGCGCCAGCGATCGCGAGCTCGACCGAAAGCGCAACCTCGCCGTCGTCGCAGTGGCCGTTGTCACAGATCAGGAGCTCCTCGAGCGGGATACCGACGCCGGCCGGCTCATCGACCGACAGCACGACCTCGGCGTGGCGGGAGACCGCCTGGACCGCGAGCTGCCGATCGACGATCAGAAACGGGTCGTCGTAGCGCGGCTCAGCCGCCGCGCGCGCACGCAGAACCACACCCAGTTGACAACGCATACACACCCGGTGGGCACGAGCACGCCAGGGCCCCATCGGGGGATACCCGCAGTAACTACAGAACGCGTGGCTCAAATCGGCGCGCGATGCGTGCGGCATGACGTCACTCCCGTGGACGGGCAGAGGTTGTCCTTGCCACACCCCCACATGCCGCCACCGGCCGCCGCGAGCGCGCTTCTTCCCTGCGGTGGTGCCTGGCTGCCCCGCCCGCGGGCGGACGCCGCGGCCAGACCTCAGCAACCGACTCTACTCCGATCGCTATCGAATACAACCCACCGAACCCCGCGCTCCGGTAATCTCGCTCAGGTTCGCGCTTCGACATCGTGCTCGAGCCACGAAGGGCAGCCTCAGAGGGCAAAGCACCAGCACCAGTGAGCAGCACAGCGCCACGAGACGGCAGATGAGCGACCGCGGACCGGGCGATCCGGGGCTCCGGCCGCTTGCCGGCGGCAGGCTGCTCTCCGAGATCACCAACCAGATCGTCGCGTTCATGCGCGAGCACTACGGACGCGGACCGATCAAAGCCAAGACCTACGTGCTCGACAACTTGATCGTGTGCGTCCTCACCGACGGATTCACCGCGGTCGAGCGCACGATGATGGAGGGAGGCGAGCCAAACCGCGTGCTCGACATGCGCCGGGACTTTCAACGAATGATGAAAGAGCGCTACAGCGAGACGATCGAGGCGCTCACCGGACGCAAGGTGCTCGCCTTCCTCAGCCAGGCGCACCCGAGCCTGATCTCACGATCGAGATGTTCCTGATGGACGGCCCGGTCCCGGGCTTCGGCGCGCTCGAGCTCGTCGAGCCGCCAGCCCCCGAGCACGCCGGTCAAGATTCATAGGCCGCGGGCTGAGGGCCACCCGTCGACTGCTCCGCCCCGGATCGCTATCCGGGAGATCTCTGTGGTGGCTACCGGGGGAGATATCAATCATCGTAGGATCGTCCTCGAGACAAGCCGGCGGAACCGCTCTTGTTCGGCCGGTCTCCTAGGCATCGCGACTCCTCAGCATCAGGCGTTGCGACGACCACTTGAATCCACCCGACCGCCTCGCTGCCGGTGTCGGACACAACCAGCCATGGCACCACGCTCGTGATACCAGTGCGGCAGTGCAAGCGAATCCCGGCCGGTGCGTCGCGTCCGGACGATCGACGATCGGGTGCGTTGAGCCTTGGGTGAGTGCGACTTCTGGGATGGCCCTCAACGTCGACGGCGGCGTCTCATGCGAGAACTCGCCCGCCGAAGGTTTAGCCCCCTTTAGCCCCCTCAGAAGAGTTCTGCCGGTATCAAGACCAGACCGAATCGGGCCGATTTCGAGGCTATTCTCAGTCGGGGAGACAGGATTTGAACCTGCGACCGCCCGGCCCCCAGCCGGAATCAGCGGTTTCTCATCAGCTCAGAGATGCGCGATTTGCGGGATGTTCGTGTCGACTGGATCAGGTACGATGCAGTCAAAATGGTACATGAACAGTACATGGGAGCCGACCGCCCGGCTTTCGATCGCCCTCCGGCGGATCTGTGTTCTATTCGTGTTCCGTTCGGTCGCGGGCCGGTGCGCTCGGCCCGATGAGCGCGCGTCGGGCATACGGCACCGGCACCCTCCAAGTCGTCGGGCGCTCTTGGATCGGCTCCTGGTACGGGCCCGACGGCCAGCGCGTGCGCCGCAAGGTCGGCAGCGTCCGCACCGAGGGCCGGGCCGACGGGCTGACCAAGGCGCAGGCCGAGCGGGCGCTGCGCCGGATGCGCGAACTCGACCGACCCAGCCCCACCCCCAGCCAGCGCGTGACGATGGAGCGAGCCGGAGGCGAGTTCTGCCAGCGCCTTGAGCTCAAGGGCCGGCGAAAGTCCCACCGCCTGACCGTGGCCTCGGACCTGCGAAATCACATCGCGCCGTTCTTCGCCGGCAAGACGCTTGATCGCATCCGTCCCGAGGACATCGAGCGCTACGTCGCCGCCAAGCGCAAGACGCTCGCTGTGAAGACGATCCGCAACCACGTCAACACCATGCACTCGATCTTCGATCTTGGGCTGCGCAAAGGCTGGTGCCAGGTCAATCCGGTCAAGCAGGCCGACCGCCCGACCGTGAAGAAGACCGAGACGCGGATCCAGTTCCTCGACCAGACAGAGCTCGAGCAGCTGCTGGCGGCCCCGTACCCCGACGACGCCTTCGGGCGGATCGAGCCGACCCTGTATCTGACCGCAGCGATGACGGGGCTCCGTCAGGGCGAGCTGATCGGGCTGCGCTGGCGCGACGTCGACTTCGACGCTCGCAGGATCCGCGTGGTCTCGCCCTACGTGCGCGGCGAGTTCGGAGACCCGAAATCGATCGGATCCGGTCGCTCCGTGCCAATGGCGGAGCGGGTCGCCGATGCTCTCCGCGATCTGAGGGAGCGCACCGTGTACTCGCGCGATCGCGACCTGGTGTTCTGCCATCCCGAAACCGGCAAGCCGCTTGACCGCTCCAAGCTCGTCCGTCGGTTCAAGGAGGCGCTGAGGCGCGCCGACGTCCACCAGATCACCTTCCACGAGCTGCGCCACACGTTCGGCACGCGGATGGCGGCCTCGGGTACGCCGATGCGCACGCTGCAGTACTGGATGGGTCACGCCGACTCGAAGACGACGCAGATCTACGCGCATTACCAGCCGAGCGACCAGGAGGCCGACGCCGTCGATCGGGCGTTCGCGTGACCGAGCGCCCGATCCTCGCCGTGACGACGACACCTGAAGGGTCCGCGTCGTGCTGTTCGCTGACACTTGGCACGAGCACATCCTCGAGCCACGCAGGGTCACGCCGAAATGGCCGCGCACCTCGACGCGGTGCTCACGACCGTGTCGACGCCGGACCACCGCGAGCCCGACCGGTTCGAAAGGCGTGAGCGCTTCTACAAGCGAGGTGTCGGCCCGAGTCGATGGCTGATGGTGGTCGTATCCTCTGAGCAGGAGCCCGCGCGGATCGTGACGGCGCTGGGCTACGGACACGGACGAGCGCCAGCCGGATGGAAGCCATGAACATCAAGATCGACGGACTCGTTTTCGACCGCGCGAACTACGACGCCGACGGCGACGTGCTCTACCTCGCCCGCGGCGAGTCCAGCCGAGGCAGCCGACGCCGCGCTCACGCCCGAGGGTCACGGCGTCCGTTACGACGAGGACGGCCAAGTCATCGGCGTGACGATCATCAACGCTCGCCGGCTGCTCGACCGCGATGGCCACCTGACGATCACGCTTCCGCACGAGGTCAGGGTCGACGCGCGCGACCTCGCCGGCGCTCTGGCGTAGCCCGGCCCGAGCCGCACCAGTGAAGTCCGGAGCGCCGCTCCTTGCTCGTCATGTCGCAGGGTCCCGGACATGATTTGCACGGTCCCGAGGTCCGCCCCCGGCGGACCGATCATTGCCACATAGCCGGAGCGGGCCGGCAGTCAAGGGCGGCCCGTCAGGGCCGAGCGAAGCGAGCCGCGAAGCGGCGCCCTTGACGGCCGGGCCGCGGAGGCTACCCGCCGCTTAGGCCGCGGTTAGACCCGGGCCGCGATATGAGCGCGGCAGCGCTCGGCCAGGTGCGCTTCGAGATCGCTCCGGCTGAATCGCAGGGCCCGCCCGATCTTCAGATGTGGGAGCCGCCCGGTGCGTGCCAGGTCGTAGATCGTCGACACGGGCAGACCGCAGCAGCTCGGCGACCTCGTCGGCGGTCAGCAGCTGGTGATCGAGCGGGACGATCGCGTCGCTCACGACCGGCTCCGATCGTCGACGTCGCCGCTGACGGGAGCGGCGCCAGCTCGAGGATCGCCTCGGCGCCGACAGCTCGAGCCGCACGCTGCACTGCGTCGGCGATCTGCGGGGCGGCGTGGTAGCGCACGATCGAGACGTTCTGGTTTCGGCAGGTAGCCGCGCAGGATTCGCTCGAGCCGCGTCCGGTTCTTCAGCGTCAGCTCGACCTCGACCGCGGTGACTTGTCGCCCGCCGTGCGCCGATCAGGGCGAAGTCCGGCCTGTGGAGTCCTTCGCGGCCGTCGCTCTGATCTGCCCGACGATCGCCGACGCGATCGGCTCGCCCGCCGCGTTCTCAGCGGCGCGATGTTCGCGGTCGCTGAGGAGCGTCTGCTCGTCGAGCCGCGGTTCGAGCTCGGCGGCGAGCGCGGCCGACGCGATCATGTGCGGCACGAGCGCGAGGCTGATCCGCGCCGGCGCCAGTCGATCGAGACCGGCGCATCGCAGACCCTCCGCCGTTGCCGTCAGCAGCCCGCCGTCGTTGTAGAGCAGCCGGTGGCGGCGGACGAGTCCGAACTCCACGAGCTCGTGCAGCCGCCGGTACGTCGCGGTCCGGCCGATCGAGAACCGGGTCATCACGTGTTCGGCTCGGACCGCGCCTTGGCGCCCGATCCACTCGGCGATCGTGATGTCACGCTCGGTCAGCATTCGACACCGCGCCGGCGCAGCTCGTCTGGATGGAAGACGCGGACGATCACGGCCCGCTGTCCGGGCGGTTCGATCACCGCGAACTCGCCGACATCGAGGCTCTTGATCGTGTCCGGATGGATCACGTACTCCCGTCCGCGCGAGCGTGAGCCCAATCCGGTCAGCAGCCCAGCGGCCGGAGCCGCCGTCTGCTGGGTCGTGATCCATGCTCCACGAGTCCCGGCGATCGCGGCGACCAGCTCCGCCGAGTCGGGCATGTTCTGGCGGCCGCAGATCAGCACGTCGATGTTCCCGGCCACCTGGTTCAGGATTCCGCTGCCTCCGCCGAGTGCGTTCGACGCGGCCGGTCCGAGATCGGCCACTTCCTGGGTGCCGAGCAGCTGGCTGAGCTAGGCGCCACGCCCGCGGCTGAACAAGCGCTTGTGCCTGCGGCGCGCCGACGCGCCGAGAACTCGTCGATGATGACGAGCCCGGGGCGGTGCTCTCCGCTGCTGGCGCTCATCGCTGATCGCGACGAGATCCTGGACGATCGCGGCGCCGAGCATCTCCGCCGCCAGCGGTCGTCGATCGGCCTCGAGCCGGAAGAGGACGACGTCGCCGCGTTCGAGCGACTCGCGGAGATCGATTCGTTCGCCAGCCGGTCGCCGGGTCGAGTAGATGCCCGACGTCTGACTCGGCGAGGATCGCGAGCCGGTCGCGGGCGCCCGCGAGATCTCGCTCCTGCTGCGGCGTCAACGTCTCGAGGTACGCGAGCAGCGGGCGCGCGTCCGTCGGGCTCATCTTGCGGGTCAAGCGACGAGAGCCGTCCGTTGTGCATGTGCTCGACCACGGTCGCGAGGCTGACCGGCTCGCCGGCAAGCCGCAGCGCCCGGACGACGTGGCCGATGTAGCGCTGCGCCAGCCGCTGGTAGTGCGGCTCGGTGAACACCTCGGCCGCCAGCAGCTTGTCGGCGATCTCGGTGTTCGATCCGCGGTCGTAGGGGTTGTAGATCGTGCCGCCCTGCGGATCCCACACGACGGAACCGCCGGCCTGCGCGCGCCGCTGCGGCACGCAGCTGCTCGACGACGAAGTCGTCTCCCTTCGGGATCGATGTAGATGACGCCGAATCCGCGCTCGATCGCGGCGAGCGCCAGCAAGCACCTGCAAATCGTCTTGCCGGACCCGGTCGCGCCGAGGAGCGAGCGTCATCACCGCGCGCGAGCCGGCGACCGGGACCCGCACCAGCTCGCCCCTCCGCGTGAACCCGATCGCCACGCCCTCCGACGTCACCCACTCGCCGTTGCGCAGCTTGCGCCACCCGTACCAGCGTCGGATCGGCGTCATCGGGCCGACGCGGTCCCGAGCTCGCTGCGCCAGGTCGCCGCCGGCTCGCAGGTCGACCAGGTGCCGCCACGCGCCGACGCCAACGGCTGCTACCGCGTACGCGTCGGCGCAGATCTGAGCCCGCCAGCTGAGCAGCGTAAGGCCGGGAACTGCAGCGAGCGCCAGGAGCCCGCACGTCCACGACCCCCCGAGCCGGCGGACGAGAAGCGCCACCGCCCCGCCCGCGACCGCCCCGCCGATCACGAACCACGTCGCCGTCTCGACCAGACGTGCGAGATGCACGACCGGCAACTCCGGGACCTCGAACCCACCACGCCCTGCGCCATCGAAACCTCCTAGGTTGAGTTGACCTCCTCTGAGGAGGTAGGTATGGCGTCGACCCCGTTTCGCTCCCGATTCTCGATCCAGAACTTGATCCGCTCGTGACTCCCGACCGTTATCGCGCCATGGAGTCGGTTCCGCTGGGCCACGCCGTCCGCCCGCCCCGCCTCGCACCTAACGCGCCCGGCCGCTGACCCCGGTCACACACGATGTGGGGGCGGGGTCAGCGGCCGGGCGCGACCTCAAACCCAGGCGGGGCGGGCGGACGGCGTGGACTCACGATCCATAGCGTCGTCCACGGCGCTCACCTACGGAAATCCCGTGCGATCCGCCCGAACGCCGGTCGGAATGGAACTGCTCAGACCGCAGCGCTCGCGGCTGATTTCGCTGCGGCAGGGAACATGCGGTCACGAAGCGCCGCAGAGGCAGCCAAAAGGTCCCACCAGCGCTCTGCAGGGATGATGCCTGAGGGTTCCTCGCTCGTCAGGTGAGGCGCGGCGGGAAGAGAACCATCGATGACGTCGGCATAGTCAGGATTGAAGTCCCAGCGGTTCTCTCGCCCAATCCGCGAAAGCTGATCTGGGCCGTCAGCAGCCAACAGCACGGACGGGATCAGCCCGACAGCCAGTGTGTCGTTACGAACGTCGGCGTACACCTCACGGAGATCAAGGGTCGCCGCGAGGTCCAGAAGGACGCTCGCGATCTGGGATTGCTTACGCGGGGGCAGCTGAATGTGTTCAAGCGGACCGCCCGGGACGCGAGAGACTTCCTCGATTGCCGGGGCATCGACGGACGCCAGACCCGGCTCGTCTTGCTCATAGCGGTCGCAGACCCAAACGGTGATCGAGCGCACGAGCTGCTCGAGAACCTCCCGGTGACCCGCCACTAGCAGCGCGGCGACTGGGACAACGCTGACGGCGTAGCGGTCGCCCATCGGTCTCGCCGTCCCGGGTTGCGCCGTCACGAACCGCGCTATCCATGCCGCGATATCTCTGGCAATGGCGGCGTTGTCCTGGCGGATCCGGAGCGCGTACAGTGCAACGAGTTCAGCTAACCGGGTGCAGCGGATCGGGTACGTGACCCATGCTGCGAATCCGCTGTACGCAGCCAGGCCGAACTCGGATAACAGGCGGTCGTCGCATTCAGCCCAGAGCTGATTGGCGTATATCTGGAACAGCCCGCCGGCCGCATCAGCGGCGACCATGGCGCCTTCGTCCGCCACTGCTGCTCCGGCTGCCCACGCGCCTCTCACGGCGCACAGCGCGACGTGGCAAGCAAGATCTAGGCGGTCGATTTTGTTCAAGCTCTCGCAGAGCAGCGCCGCCTCGATGATGCCCAAGCCCGCGACGCGCGACGGCTCCCAGCTCATCCACCGCCGCGAAAACACCTCGATCGCATCCACATCTGCCGTGTGCTCGGCGATCGCGCCGAGCAGCCCGTACAACTGCCCGTCCATGCTTCCACGGAGTACGGCGTCCGGGTTGCCACTCAGCCTTGCCAGCAGCGTGTCCCGATTCCAGTGGGCCGGGCCCCTGAGATCGGTCCGACCCGTGTGAGAGCTTCGACGACCCTGTTGAATGGGTCAGAGGAGCGCATCGATGAAGGGACGACGTCATACGCCGGAGCAGGTCGTTCGGAAGCTTCGGGAGGCCGACCGGCTGTTGGGCGAGGGGTTCGAGCTGCCGGACGTTCTGAAGGAGTTGGAGGTGTCGGAGGCGACGTATCACCGGTGGCGGGCGCAGTACGGTGGGATGAAGGCCGACGATGTGAAGCGCCTGAAAGAGCTCGAGACGGAGAACGCGAAGCTGAAACGGATCGTGGCGGACCAGCTGTTGGACATCGAGGGGCTCAAGGAGCTGGCGAAGGGAAACTTCTGAGCCCGGCGCGTCGACGCCTGGCCGTGCTCGCTCTGCGGGACCGGCTCGGGATGTCGGAGCGTCGGGCGTGCCGGCTGGCCGGGCAGCATCGCTCGACTCAGCGCCACGAGCCGGTTATCGCGGCCGATGACGCCGCGTTGAGAGCGGAGCTGCGCCGGATCTCGCGGGAGCGACCGCGGTGGGGTTACCGCCGCGCGCACCGCCTGCTGCTCGACGATGGCTGGTCGTTGAACATCAAACGGACCCGCCGGGTGTGGCGCGAGGAAGGCCTTCGTGTCCCGCGCAAGCGCCGCAAACGGCAGCGCCTCGGCGAGTCGACGGTGCCGGCGGACCGGCTGCGAGCCGAGCGGCCCGACCACGTGTGGGCGATCGACTTCCAGTTCGACCAGACCGCCGACGGGCACAACCTCAAGCTGTTGCACGTCGTGGACGAGTTCACCCGCGAGGCGCTCGCGATCGAGTGTCACCGCCGGATCGACGCCGACAGGACCGTCAGCGTGCTCGACCAGCTCGTCGCGGAGCGTGGCACTGCTCCGGGGTTCCTGCGCTGTGACAACGGGCCGGAGATGACCGCCAACGCGATCAGGGACTGGTGCCGCTTCAGCCGGGCCGGGAGCGCGTACATCGACCCCGGCTCGCCGTGGCAGAACCCGTACGTCGAGAGCTTCGGCTCCCGCATCCGCGACGAGCTGCTCGCCGTCGAGCTGTTCTCCTGTCTGACCGAAGCCCGCGTGCTGATCGAGGACTGGCGCCAGGACTACAACCATCGCCGGCCACACTCAGCGCTCGGGATGATGACGCCCAGCGCGTTCAGCGCCGGCTACCGCACCGCCCACCAGGCGGCCAGCGAACACCTCTCTCCGCTGAGTGGTTCAGAGCAAGGACTGGCTGGAACAACAACAACAACAATCACCAACCATCAGCTCTCACAGCAGGTGGACCGATGAACGGGCTCCGGTCACCAGAACTCGATCGGGATCTCGTTACCGTCGATGCACTGCTGCTCGTACTCCTGCGCCGCGACCGGGGCCTGACCAGTCAAGCGTCCGGTTTGGACAAACACCGCGCGTCGAGGCAGATCCGCGTTGAAGCCCGGCGCGGAGAGATCGCTCATGCGCAGGTCGTACAGCTGGTCACGGACCGGACGGAACTCCGTCAGGTTCAGGTTGCCCGCCTTCGACTGAAAGACCCACTGCTCGCCGTCTCTCTGCGCGATGACGTCCTTGCCGAACTCGACCTGCCCGTGGACCAGGCGAACCTCTTCGTACCCCTCGGCGCGCAACATCGCCATGAACGGCTCGTCGAATGCCCGCTCCGAGACACTGTCAAGAAAGGCGGCGACGGCGTCGTCGAGCACGCGCCTCCTCTCGCTTGCGGTCCAACAACGCCGCCATCTTGGCCTCCTGTTCCGGCGTGGGCGGCGGGAGTGATTCGATCTTCTTTGCGGTCTCCGGATGCACAACGATCGAAGGCATGACTAGCTCGTCGTCGGCGTCGAGCGAGAAGTCGATTTTCTCGAGCGCGGCGTAGATCACCTCGAATCCAAGAGGATCGCCGCCCGCATCGATCTGATTGCCGGTGCCCTCGGTGACGGCATCCATGGTTCGCACCAGAACTCCGACAAGCCCCTTCGCCATTTGCTCGGAAGCCGAGTCGAGCTCTGAGTAGAGCCGCTCATAATCTGCGGTACGCACCGCCCTGAGATCGTTGGTGATCTCTGCGCTCGTCTCCGCCGGCTCAAGCATCACGTCCATGCCCTCGCGCGTCCGTACACGCGAGCCGAGCGTCCCAGGCATCGTCTCGACGTTCATCTGAGACAGAATCGGGCTACGTCCGCGAGCTAGAAGCCGGACGGTCTCACTGAAGAACTGCCCGTAAGCGGCATCGTATTCGTACAGCGCGAACGGCATCTACGGATGGTGTCATGACGGCCGCACGCGCGCGCTTGCGATTCGGCCGCACTCGGATGGCGGAGCGCTCTGGATAAGGCTGCTGGACGATCGGTCAGTTCCCCACGCGAGCACGACCGGCCAAGGCGGTACCGTCAGCGTCATGAACAAGATCATCCATCTGATCCTCGCGATCGTCGGCTGGTTGTTCGCGACCCACCGGCTGGTGGTCGCGATCCACGCGCTCTAGCGACAGTCAGCGCCCCAGCCGCGGAATCTCGGCGACCAGCTGCGCCGCGCGGCTACGCAACCCAACGAGCATCTGCGAGCTCGTCCTTGTAGGTGCCGGTGGCGAGGAACGTGCGTAGGCGCCGGCCCTCGGCTAGGGGGCGCACCTTGGCCGTCGCTTCACCGGGCGTCTTCGCCTCGGTGGCGTACACCTCGCGGTAGCCAGGCTCGTCTGGCGCACGCTCAGGATCGGTCGCGAAGACGAGATAGCCGCGTCGGGCGGCGCGCGTTTCGTTCGCCTTCTCCAGACGCAGACGCTCCTCCTCGAGCTCGGCGGCCCACGCCGAGAGGTCAATCTGAGTCCCTTGATCTGAGTGGGTGCCAGGGGCCATGGGTCTGATCTTCACAGTAGCGCCGGACGCCGACGGCTCCGCGAGTTTTTACAGATTTGTTGCAGTTCCGCTGGCATCGAGGAAGCGACGAAGTCCGTCCATGCTGTCCCCGTCGAACACGTCGAAGAGCTTCTGCGGCACCTTCTCGTAGGCCCACTCGCGCCCGGCGAGGCGCGTGGCGTCCTCGCACCAGCGACGGGCCCGCCGGTCCTTCAGCGCGACGTCGAGGTCCTCCTGGCCCTTGGTTTCGACGATCAGGCACGTGTCGTCGCTGAGGCGCATCACGAAATCGGGGTAGTAGTACCGAAGCGCTCCGGCTTTCGAGATGTATTCGAGCGCGAAGCGGCTGTTCATCGTGAGCTTCGCCCAAGCCGTGACATCCGCTGCGCGGTCGAGCCAGCGGGCAAACCTCGCTTCGAGTGAGCTGTCGACGGGGGTCAGATTGAAGACGGTGTGCTCGCCTGGCACGGTCGCCCGGGACCAGGGAAACGGAGGGGTCTCGGAGACCCGAAGCGCGTTCTCCTCGATCGTGGGCTCTCGCTCGCTGATCGAGAGCGCACGGATTGCCTCCCGGAAAGCGCCAATGACCAGCGCCTGCGCGTCGTTCTCCGCCAGGCGTCGGAGGATCACCTTATCGTCGAGCTGCACAGGCTGGTCGAACAGCCGCTCGCGGAGATAGTCGCGGACTATCGGTGCCAGCGTCGCGAACGTGCCAGCGAGCCGGTCCACGCCGGCCTCGCGCGCGACTCGATGCGTGTAGTACGTGATCGCTCCGGATGGATCTTCGGCGTAGGGCACGTGGAACTCGTACTCCTCGATCACGCCCTTGTCGATCAGATGTAGGCCCCGGTACTTGACGTATTCGTCCGGTTCGACGTCCGGTACCTCGATCGTCGTTTTCGGATCCGCGATGTCGGACGGGCTGAGTTCGCTCAGGGGGTTGTCCGCTCTGGCGAGCGCCCGCGTCAGCCGTGGGATCACGATGT
The DNA here is from genome assembly GCA_963764545.1 of uncultured Solirubrobacterales bacterium. GTDB lineage: Bacteria > Actinomycetota > Thermoleophilia > Solirubrobacterales > Solirubrobacteraceae > Palsa-465. The sequence continues at coordinate 571,871 of CAVXSX010000005.1, forward strand.
CGAACCGCAGCTTGGCTTCATCGGGGAAGATCGTCACCGCGCCGGGTTCGATCTTGTCTGCTTCCTCCTTGTCGACGACCAGGCCACCGTCCAGCTCCGATGTCCACAGGTTCCGGAAGGCCTCGTGCTCGATCACGACCACACGCTCGTCGAACCCTGAACCAGGAGGCGTCATTCGTCGCAGCCCTCGACCGAGCGCCTGCTCGGGAAGGATCTTGTTCGCCGCGCTGAGAGGCCGGAGCGTGACGATCACGCACACGTTCCGGACGTCCCAGCCTTCACGAAGCATCAGCACACTGACGATGCAGCGGATGCGGCTGTCGGGCTCGTCTACCTCGCGGGCAGCGCGGCGGGCGAGCTCGAGATCGTCTTTTGTGATCTCGCCCGAACGGTTCGTGTGGATGACGAGGAGTTGGTCGCCGGAGAAGTCCGGCAGGCGCCGTAGGTAGTCGCCGGCCTCGTCCGCCGCGAGTGTGTTCTCGCACATCACGAACAACACGGGCCGCTTGCCCGAAGGCGAGAGCTTCTCGTTGAAGACGCGCCAGCGCCCAACAGCGACGTCAAGCCACTGGCGATTCCGTTGGAAGGAGGTATCCCCGAGCTCCACCTCCGCGCCGCTAACCTCGCCGATGACTGGCGTCTTTACGATCCCGTCAGCGACCGCCTGCGCGAGGGGATAGTCGACGACCACGTGCCGAAACACTCCACCCTTCTCGTACTTCGGGGTCGCGGAGAAGTCCAGCTGCGATACCACGCCGGCGCCCGAGTCGTCACCTGAGCGCTTCCGTAGCTCGTCGTGCAGCCGCTCGATCGTCTGGTTCCACTTGAGCTTCTCGTCGTGGACGTGGTGGGCTTCGTCGTTCAGGACCATCACGCGTTCCCGATCAGCGATGCGATCGAACAGCTCCTGCGCCGACGACGCGTCGGCGTCCCGGTTGACCCTAGGCCCGAGCATCGCTTCGACGGGATTCGGGGCGGACTTGTTCTTGCCGCGGGCTCCCGGCGGCTCGTAGAGTCGCTGCACGTTTGTGAGGAACAGGGCGCCTCGACTTGTGACCGGCGCCAGGTCGTCCTGCAGAAGCACGCTCAGGTCGAAGTCATGCGACCACTCCGGCGGGATCAACGGATCTCGGCGAAACGTCGCAGCGTCGCCGAAATCAGTCTTCAGGCGCTCGAACACGATCAGGTTTGGCGCAATGACGAGGAAAGAAGTCGCCATCGGCGAGTCGGGCTCGTAGACCGCGTGGAAGTAGGACCAGACGATGCATAAGCTCATCGCCATCGTTTTGCCAGAGCCGGTAGCCATCTTGATCGCCAGGCGCTGCCGCTTAGGCTCGCCGGGTTCGATCCGCATGCCGTGCTCCGAGAACTCCAGCAGATCCTTCAAGCCACGGACCGGCTCGATCTCCGTCAGATAGATGACCGTTTCGACGGCCTCGCGTTGGCAGAAGTAGTAGCGGAAGGGCTCACCAGTCTGCGTGCGGTGCTCGTCGGCAAACCAGAAGCCGAGCAGCCGGCGGGACGTATCGGATACGCCCGCGTAGCTTTGTTTGCGCCACGCGTCGACGCGTGCCCGGACACCGTTGACTACGTAGGTGCCGTCGCTCGGCCTGCGTCGTTCCGGAACTCCGTAGGGGTCGCTGGGCACAACTACGCCGAGATTGGCGCTCACTTGATCGTGACCTCGGCGAGCTTCGTGGTGTCGTTGCCGAAGATGTCTATGATCTTGATCACGATCGCGTGTCGGCCGGATTCGCAGTACTCGTGCCAATCGCTCTGCGTTGCCAGAGCCGGGTCCTCACGCGTCCGGTAGGCCTGCCACTGGTTGTGGAAGACATCGTCGCTGAAGTCGTAGTCGACCGACCAGTAGTCGATGAAATCGGACCACGACTCGACGCGCTCACGGACCTTCGGCGGGATCAGTTCCTCGCTGGGGATTGCAAAGTCCTTGAGCACCACGCACACCTCGGTGCCCTGACGCCGAACATCGAGGTCGACATACGCAAGCTCGAAGAACCGCACGGCGTCGGCTTCGGTCACTTGGCGCTCCATAACCTCTCGCGGGATCTGGCGTGGTCGGACATCGAGTCCGCGGCGACGCGCTCGCTCAGTGATCGTGTCGTGCAAACCCATCTCCCACTCCCAACCGAGGAGGTCGCACGCCCCGATCCCGTTATCGGCCATCTCGTCCATGACATCCTCGGTCTCATCGATTGTTACGGGCGCATCGGTAGCACCGACGTGGACCATCCGGCCTGCCTTCCGGCCATGAAGGTGAGCAAACCCCTCGACAGGCTCGGCGCGGTAGAAGTCAAGGATCGTGTCCAAATAGGCGCGGAGCGCTCCATTCCCCGAAGCAACCTGCCATCGCTGTCGTTCGTAGGCCCCGAGGTTCTTGATGTCAAACGGGCGACAATCGGAGATGCCAAGCAGGCGCTTTCGGGTGGTGTGAATTGCGAAACGACCGAGGTCACACCCAATCCAGCGTCTGTTGAGCTTTTCGGCAACTGCAAGCGTAGTGCCGGCACCAACGAAGAAATCGGCGACGAGATCGCCTTCATTCGTTGACGCGCGGATGATTCGGTCAAGCAACGCTTCCGGCTTCTGCGTCGGGTAGTGGAGTTGCTCCGAGGACTGATTGTGGATCTTGTTGATGTCGAGCCAAATGTCCTGAAGCACGGTTCCTTCGTACTCGCTCTCGTAGCGCTTTAGGCGCGGCACTCCCTTCTTGGGGTAATGGATGCGGTCGGCGCGATCGAGCTCCTCCATCCTGTCTCTGACGTACGCCCATGTACGGTTCGGCGCTGGCCAGGCCCCTTTCCACTCGTAGACGAGATTCCCCCCCGAGCCATGACGCGGCGCGTCAAGTGGCAGCCGCGCGTACCGCTCGCCTCGCTCCTCGTCGTACTGGTCGAAGAACTGATCGACGTACTCCTGGCTGGGCTTCTGAAAGATCTTGTTCCAGATGCGTCCCTCGGACTTCGAGTACAGAAGGACCGTGTCATGGATGTTTCCGCATCGTCCAGGATCGTTATGCGCGAACGCCCGACGCCAAACGATCTCGTTCACGATCCGGTCTCCGCCAAAGATCTCATCCAGCACGAGTCGCATGTAGCTGTTGACCCGCCAGTCGCAGTGGACATAGATGCTTCCGTCCGTTGCGAGCAACTCACGCATGAGAACGAGGCGCTCGTACATCATCGAGAGATACGACTCGTATCCGGCGCCCCAGGTGTCACGGTATGCGTGCTCCTCGAGCACGGACGGCTGCTTTACAAGATCAGATCCTCCGACCTGCAGCCGAATCGAGAAGTCCGCCCCCGTCGCGAACGGCGGGTCGATGTAGATGAGTTGAACTTTCCCCGCATACTCCCTGAGCAGGCTGGACATCACAAGCTTGTTGTCGCCCCACACCAGGAGGTTCCGGTGTGGGTCGGAGTGTTCGTTGCCTGCGAATAGCGCCCCGAGATTGCGCTCTCGCGTCGCGCGCGACTCATTGATCGTTTCGACCGTCTGGAACGGCAACGACAAGCGCTCGACCCGCGACGGCTTGCCATCCCAATCCAGGCGAACGGTCATCTTGCTAGCCGGTCCGCCCGTGAAAGCGCCCGTGCTTCGCCGTCGACCGTCGAGCTGCTGAAGCTGCCGACCTCAACGCGATCACGATGTGGCGCGTCCAGAGTGTGCTTCTCGGATCACGCTGGCGATCTCCTCCGCCATCTCCTCCACCGTGTACACCGCTGTGCTCAGCGCAACTTTGTCGGCAAGAGGGGCGCTGTAGGTGAGGACTTCATCCTTGGTGATCTCGTGCCACACGGGAAGGATGCGTTGGCGACCGGCCATCTCGAGGGCCACGAGGCCGTCCAGTTCGTACTGTGGCCAGTTCTTCGCGAAGAACGCGTGGGAGACCACCACGAGGCCGAAACGGCTGCGAGACAACCCCTCGTCAATCTTTCGACGCAAGCTGTCGCCGATGCGGAGCTCGAACTCGTCATACCAGACGTTCACGTGTCGCTGCTGAAGGGCTTGTACGAGCGAGCGAACGATGCCCGCCTTGTCCTCGGTTGCGTGGGAGATGAACAAGTCGTACTCGACGGTCGTCGCCGGCGAGACCTCGTCCGGCTCCGGGTCGACGACGTCACGGATGATCGATTGAAGGCTGGGCTGCCTGCGGATCTGGATCTCGGGCAGTGCCGCGGGAAGCATCCGAATGCTGTGCCGGACGCTTGTCGTCGTCAGGCCCCAGAGGTGGATCACGATCCACCAATGCCCGTCGCTAGGAACTGTCAGAGGGATCGGCGACTGCTTGAACAGGCCTCCGAAGTACCGAAACTGGCGGCCGGCCTGAAAGGCCGCGTAATTGGAGCTGTCGACCAGAAAGACGTTGGCGGCGGCCGAGATCGTCACCTCGACGGTCTCGCCGCGCTTCCGCTGTCCGAGGTCGTAGTACGAGTAGTTCATTGCGCCACGCACTCTAGGACGCCGACCGGCGGGTCCCCTGAAGGAAGCGCGGCCTCGGGAGCTCCCTTCGGCGAATCGGTTGCATCGTCCCAGAGAAACAGTACATGGACGGAACATGACCGAGTGGACTCGGTGGCCTTCTCGCAACAAAAAACCCCGCCTGAGCGGGGCTTTTCTTGAGTCGGGGAGACAGGATTTGAACCTGCGACCGCCCGGCCCCCAGCCGGGTGCGCTACCAGACTGCGCTACTCCCCGTAGTCGGCTGATTCTACGCCGTACGGCAGAGCGGGCGACGGGGGTCGAACCCGTTCCTAGAGCTTGGAAGGCTCCCGTGCAGCCGTTAACACCTCGCCCGCGCTGGTGGCAATGGTAGCTAGGGACGGGGGTCAGGCGACTGGTCGGCGGGCTTCGGTCGGCACCTGACCGTCCTCGGTCATGTGCGCGGGCGGCCAGGCTCCGAACCAGTTATCGAGCCCACCGTCAAGGGTCACAACCGAGCCGGACAGCGGGCGGGCCAGCGTCGTGGCGAGCAGCGCGATCAGCCATCCGTACTCCTCCAGGCTGCCCAGCCGCTGCAGGGGCACGGTGGCGGCGGCGCTCCGCCAGAGCTCGGCCGGATACTTGCGTAGCGACTCGGTGTCGAACCGCCCGAGGGCGACCGCGATCACCGCGACGCCGTGCGGCCCGTAGGCGTTGGCGAGCTCGCGCGTGATCGCCTCCACGGCTGCCCGCGCAGCGCCCGTGTGGGCCATCGCCGGCATACCGTGATGGGGCGAGACCGTGACGTTGATGATCGTCCCCGCACCCGCCGCCCGCATGGCCAGCTCGTAGGCCGCTTTGCACATCGCGAGGGTCCCGTCGACGTTCAGCCGGTGCACGGCCCGCCAGCCCTTGGTGGCCAGGCCCTCGGCGGGGACCATGTACTGCCCGCCGGCGTTGTTCAGCACCAGGTCGACCCGGCCGAAGCGCTCGAGTGCGGTCGCCACAATCTGCTCGGCGCCTGCGCGCTCGCGGATGTCACCCGCCACCCACGTGCACCCCTCCCCCAGCTCGGCCGCCGTGGCCTCCAGAACCTCGGTGCGGCGACCGGCGATAACCACGTGAGCGCCGCACCGCACGAGTTCCGCCGCGGCGGCCTTGCCGAGGTTCGTTCCACCGCCGGTGACGACCGCGACGCGCTCCTCCAGCGCGCCGTCCACGAAGACGCGCGACGCCTCCACGGCTACTCGCCGAGCACCTTGATCACGAGGCGCTTGGAGCGCCGACCGTCGAACTCGCAGTAGAAGATCTGCTGCCACGGCCCGAGGTCCAGCTCACCCTCGGTCACGGGCACGATGACCTGGTGATGCACGAGCAGGTTCTTCAGGTGTGCATCGCCATTGTCCTCCCCGCCCCGGTGGTGGCGGTAGTCCCCGGGATCCGGCAGCAGCTCGCGCGCAACATCGTTGGCCGGCTCATGCCAGCTCGGCGGCGCGACCTTGTCCAGCCACTCGAGCGTGTCGGCCTGCAGCCCGGGCTCGTCGTCGTTGATCCACACCGCCGCAGTGATGTGCATCGCGCAGACCAGCGCCATGCCTTCGGCGATCCCGGCGTCGCGTACCGCCTCGGCCACATCGTCGGTGATCCGGACGAACTCGCGGCGCTTCTCGGTCTTGAAAGTCCGGTAGACCGTGTGCGAGAGCAAGCAGGGGAGCCGGGATTCGAACCCGGATTCTCGGTTTTGGAGACCGAGCGAATAACCATTAACTCACTCCCCTGGGAAGCTCCCCGATGGTACCGACCGGCGAGTTTCGTACGTTCGACGTCTCTGGGAACATATGTTCGCATTGGGTGAGGACGGAAGCCGAATTCGAGCTGGTGAAGCACCTCATGATGCAGGGCTTGAACGACTACGGCGTCGCGATCCTGGAGCGGATCGTCGGGACGAAGACGTAGCGGATCAGGAGCCCAGCTGGGCCAACTCGAGCGGTAGCGACGACAGGACCTCGGGAGCGCCGGCTCTCACGACGACATCGTCCTCGAGCCGGATGCCGCCGACCCCGGCCTGGTAGATGCCCGGCTCGATCGTGAAGATCATCCCTTCCTCGAGCGGCGTCTCGGTGCGTGGCACCAGGAACGGCGGCTCGTGGATGGCGAGGCCGATCGCGTGGCCCGCGCCGTGCAGGCAGGCGCCGAGATCCGGTCGCGACTCGATCAGGCGCCGCTGGGCGGCGTCGACCTCGCGGGCCGGGAGGCCCACCTGACAGGCATCAATCGCCGCCGCCTGCGCCTCGCGCACGAGCGCCCAGGCCTCCCGGGCCCAGTCGGAAGCCGCTCCCACTGTCGCGCTGCGGGTCAGATCGCCCCAGTAACCGTCCAGGCGGGCCGACAGGTCGGCGCACACCACGTCGCCGCGGCGCAGCTCGCGCGGCCCGGGCTGGCCGTGCGGGTTGGCGGCGGACTCGCCGAACAGGATCAGCGGGTGCGCCTCGGTCGCTCCCTGGTCGCGCAGCCAGCTCTCCACCCGGGCATTGACCTCGCGTTCGATCGAGCCGGGACGCAGCGAATCGAACATCCGCACGAGCGCGCGCTCGACCAGCTCGCAGGCGTCTCTCACCTTGGCGATCTCGGACTCGTCCTTGCGCCAGCGCAGCGGCCAAACTGCGCCGCCCGCAGCCACCAGCTCCAGGCCGCGGCCGCGCAGCCCTTCGGCCCGCGCATAGTTCAGATGGTCCTCCTCGACGCCGACTCGGCGGGCGTCGCCGATCGCGTCCGCGAGCTCGGGCAGCCCATCCGAACTGGCCTCGTAGGACACCGGCTCGAGCACCGAGGAAGCCTCGGTGACCTGACCGAGATCCAGGCGCGGCACGACGATCGAGCCGCCGCCATTCACCGGCACCACCACCGCGAACAGCCGCTCGAGCTGCATGGGCCGGAACCCACTCAGGTACGCGATCGACTCGTCGCTCGTGACCAGGAAGGCATCGAGCCGGGCATCACGCGCGGCTGAGCGAAGCCGGTCAACGCGCTGGCCGGTGAGCTCGGTAACAGCGGCAGCCATCACGCCTGCAGCCTAGGCCATATCGGCCGATTTCCGCCGCCCGCGCAGCGAGCGAGCGACACCACACACCCACATGCGGGCGGAGGGACTCGAACCCCCATGGGCTATGCCCACCGGCACCTAAAGCCGGCGCGTCTGACCAAATTTCGCCACGCCCGCGACGAAGACGATTCTATGGGCGGCGCACCCCCTGGGTCGCCGAGGGCACAGGCCCCCAACCTTCGCACGTCGCCACGTCAATTTGTATGGTGCCGCGCATGGCCGAACACCGGGACGTGACGCCGGGCTATGCGGTCGTGTTCCCGAACCGCGAGAAGGTGACGAGCAAGATCATGAAGGCCATCGTGGCTCTGATCCTGCTCGTGACGGTGGCGCTGCTGCTGATCGTGACGATCGGCGGCTGGTCGCAGCTCGAGGGCATGAAGCCGATCAACTTCGTGCTGTGCATCGCGTTCCTGATCATCGCGTTCTACGTGTTCGTCAAGTGGTCGCGGGGCATGCTCCCGATCGCGGCGGGTCTGTCCATCCTGTTGCTGATGATCGTGGTCGTGGCCGGACTCGGCCTGTCGGGGACGAGCTGGTTCGATCGCAGCCATGCCGGCTTTGCCCATGCCAAGTCGCTCCTGGGCGGTCAGGGCCTGAGCGCGGACACGCTTGGAACCGTCGTGCTGCTACTCATCCCGGTCCAGGTTCTCCTGATCCTGTTCGCCCTGCGGGCCTTCGCGCAGGGCTGGAACGTGGAGCAGGAGGTCCCGGTCGAGGAAGCGCGCAAGCGCGGCTACAACCCTCCGGAGTCGCGGCGCGGCACGCCCGCGACCGCCTGACCGATAAGGACAGTGCGGCGGGTGGGACTCGAACCCACACGTCCCGAAGGACAGTGCCTTTTGAGGGCACCGCGTCAGCCGATTGCGCCACCGCCGCGCTCGGCGGCAGTCTAGCCGCGGCGCGCGGCCGCCCACCCGCCGACCGCGGGCACCCGCGTCATCCGAGGATCAACGCCGTCAGCTCGTCGATGATCGCCGCGGGCGCCGCCACCGTGCCGGCCGGTTCGTCGGGCCGCGCCGGCAGATCTCGCACCTCGAGGCCCGCCCGCGTGGCGACCAGGCTGCCCGCAGCCACATCCCAGGGGTTCAGCCCCCGTTCGTAGTAGGCGTCAAACCGGCCGTAGGCGGTCCAGCACAGATCGAGCGCCGCCACACCGACCCGGCGGATGTCGCGCACGCGGGGCAGCACGCGTCGCATCACGTCGGCCTGGCGGGCGCGCACCTTGGAGTCGTAGCCGAACCCGGTGGCCATCAGGGCGACGTCGAGTGACTCGGCACGGCGACCGGGCTGAAACGGCTCGCCGTTGAGCGTCGGCGGCCCGGACCGAGTCACCTCGAAGCGCTCGCCCCGGCTCGGGTCGAGGACCACGCCGGCGATCGCGCCCGACGAGTCCTCGCAGGCGATGCTGACCGCGTAGGCGGGGATCCCGAACAGGTAGTTGATCGTGCCGTCGAGCGGATCCACCACCCAACGGACCTCCCCGCCCTCAGACTCGCCGCCCTCCTCGGCCAGGATGGAATCCGCGGGCCGACGCGAAGCCAGGACGGAACGGATCGCTTCCTCGGCCGCGAGATCGGCGTCGGACACCAGATCGGTATGAGTGCTCTTGGTCCGCACGCCCCGTGCCTGCTGGCCAAAGCGCGGGCGGAGCTCGGCCGCGGCCGCTTCGGCGGCGTCGCGGGCGACGGCCAGCATCTGCTGTTCATCCTCGGGCGTCACCTCCCGCTTTGTACCGGATGGCAAACGGACGGCAACCGCCGGCTGCGATCATCCGCCGCCATGCGACCGCGCGAGCTGACCGCGATGCTGGCCGCCTTCGAGCGGCGGGGGCCCGGCACCGATGCCGAGCGCCGCGCCGCGCGCCGCCTGGCCCACGACCTCTTCGCAGAGCGCCACCGGGTCACGGTTGAGACGTTCTGGTGCCGCCCCAACTGGGCGCTGGCGCAGGCCTGGCACGTGGCGCTGGCCCTCGCGGGAAGCCTCGTCTCGGTAAGCCAGCCCACGCTGGGAGCTGCCTTCATAGGCGCGGCGCTCTTATCGCTGCTCTCCGACGAGCTCACCGGCCTCTCCCCCGGTCGCCGGCTCACCCCCGAGCGGGCCAGCCAGAACGTCGTCGCACGCCCCCAGAACGCCAGCACGGACCATGACGAGCAACCACCCGTAACCCTGATCGTGACCGCGAACTACGACGCGGGCCGCACAGGCCTGGTCTATCGGAACGCCCTGCGCCGCCCGGCCGCGAGGCTCAGGCGCCTGGCGGGGCCGGCGGCATTCGGCTGGGTCGGCTGGGTGGCCATCGCGATGACGTGGTCGCTGGCCACCGCGATCATCCGCGCCGCCGCCGATCACGCTCCGCACTCCCTCGGGGCGATCCAGCTCCCGCCCACCGTGGTGCTGGTCCTGGCGCTCGCCCTCCTGCTCGAGGCCGCCGCAGCCGCGTACGGCCCGGGTGCGAACGACAACGCCAGCGGCAGCGCGGTGGCCGTGTCGGCGTTCCGTTCCCTGGCAAACAGCACACCTAACGACCTCCGCCTCGAGCTTGTCCTCGCCGGCGCGGGCGAGGGCGGCGGCATCGGGCTTCGGCTCCATCTGCGCAGACATCGGCGCGAGCTCACGCGCGCCAACACCGTCGTGCTGGGCATCGCGCCCTGTGGCAGCGGCCAGCCTCGCTACTGGCGCAGCGACGGCCGGCTCGTCCCGCTCGGCTACGCCCGGCCGCTCCGGCAGCTCGCGGCCAACCTCCAGACCGCCAGGGCCCACCGCGGCCGTGGACAAACCCCCGCCCTGAGCGCGCGCTCGAAGGGCCTCCCCGCCATCGCGATCGGATGTCTCGACGACGAGACGGGCCTGCCACCCCGCTCGCACCAACCCACCGATACCGCCGGCACCACAGACGAGACGGCGCTGAACAACACCCTTCAATCCACGCTGCGGTTGGTCGAGGAGATCAGCGCATGGCTGACCGCGGCCGCGCCCGCCGCCGCTACACCGGCGTGACCGGACCCCGCTTCTCCGGCCACTCCCGCGGCTTGCCACTAGCCAGGGCAAACCGCCGAACCAGCTCGGAGCGCAGCTCCTCGGGCTGGATCACCGCGTCGACCACCAGCTCGGAGGCCAGGTGCAGGATGTCGATGTCCTCGGCGTACTCGCGCCGGAGCTCCTCGGTCCGGGCGGCGCGCTCGTCCTCATCCTCGATGGCCTGAAGCTGGTTGTAGTAGACGGCGTTGATCGCGGCCGACGGCCCCATCACCGCGATCGACGCGCTCGGGAGCGCCAGGCAGCAGTCGGGATCGAAAGCCGGGCCCGCCATCGCGTACAGGCCGGCGCCATAGGCCTTGCGCACGATCACCGAGATCTTCGGCACGGTCGCCTCGGACACGGCACTGATCATCTTGGCCCCGTGGCGGATGATCCCTTCCCGCTCCACGGCCGTGCCGATCATGAAGCCGGGAACATCGGCGAGAAACAGCAGCGGGATGTTGAACGCGTTGCAGGTCCAGATGAACCGGGCGCACTTGTCGGCCGAGTCGACGAACAGCACGCCGCCCTTGACCTTGGGCTGGTTGGCCACGATCCCGACCGCTCGGCCTTCGAGCCGGGCGTAGCCGACGATCACCTCGCGCGCCCACCGCGCGTGAATCTCGCAAAAAGACTCGGCGTCCACCACGCAATCGATCAGCTCGCGCATGTCGAACGGCTTGTTCTCATCGGCCGGAATCAGTTCGCGGATCGACCCCGCAGAACCCGATGCCGAGGCCGGGGGCGCCGCCGGAGGCTCGCCGGCGAACGAGGCTGGGAAATAGCCCAGGTACCGGCGCGCGAAATCGATCCCCTCCTCGTCGCTCTCCACCAGCACATGCCCCACCCCACTCCGCGAGGTGTGCATGCGCGCGCCGCCCATCTCCTCGAGCGTCACCTTCTCGCCGATCACCATCTCGGCCATGCGGGGAGAGCCGAGGTACATCGAAGCGTTGCCGTCGCGCATGATCACCGCGTCGCAGAAGGCCGGGATGTACGCGCCGCCCGCGGCGCTCGGCCCGAACAGCACGCACACCTGAGGCACCACGCCTGACAGCCGGACCTGGTTGAAGAAGATCCGCCCGGCACCTCGCCGCCCCGGGAACATCTGGACCTGCTGGTTGATCCGCGCCCCGGCCGAGTCCACGAGATAGACCAGCGGCAGCCGCAGAGCGAGCGCCCGTTCCTGGATCCGCACGATCTTCTCGACCGTGCGCGGGGCCCAGGACCCGGCCTTGACCGTCGGATCGTTGGCCATCACCGCGGTGGGCACGCCGCCGATCGCGCCGACGCCGGTAACCACGCCCTCGGCGCCCAGGCCGTCCTCCTCTGAGCCGGCCAGCAGGCCATCCTCCACGAACGAGTCGGGATCGAGCAGCCGGGCCACCCGCTCGCGCACCGGAAGCTTGCCCTGGGCCAGCGCCTTTTCGCGGTGGCGCTCCGGCCCTCCGGCCATCGCGCGCTCGACCGCGACCGACAGCGGATCACCACGCTCCACGCCGGTCATGAGGACCCCCAATCCACGGGTCCAGCCAGTAGCACGTGGCTCCCCAACGATCGCCCCAGCACATCCTGAACCGAGCGCGAGGCCGACAAAAGCGCCGCGAGGTCGATCCCGGTGGAAATCCCCATCTCGTGCAGCATCGACACCAGATCCTCGCTGGCGATGTTGCCGGTCGCGCCGGCCGGCACCGGACAGCCCCCGAGCTCGCCGAAGCTCGACTCGAAGCTGTCCACCCCGACCTCGAGCGCGGCCAGCACGTTGGCCAGTCCCTGGCCGCGCGTGTTGTGGAAGTGCGCGGTCAGCTCGACCCCGGGCAGTCGCGGGCGCGCCGCCTCGAAGAACGAACGGACCTGAACTGGGTTGGCCATCCCGGTGGTATCCCCGAACCCGACCTCGACCGCGCCCGCCTCCGCCAACTCGCAGGCCACGTCGAGGACCCGCTCGACGGGAACGTGCCCCTCGTACGGGCAGCCGAACGAGGTCGAGATAACGCCCTCGCAGCGCAGGCCCTCCGAGCCCGCACGCGCAAACGTCCGCCGCAAACCAGCCAGTGACTCGGCCACCGAGCGCCCGACGTTCTTGGCGTTGTGCGTCTCCGACGCCGACAGGAACCCGTTGATCTCCTGAAAGTGCTCCCGCAGCGCCAGCGCGCGCTCCAGTCCTCGCTCGTTGGGGATCAACACGCTCACCGAGACGGAGTCCGGCAACGCGACGGCGGCCAGGACCTCCTCCGCATCGGCGAGCTGCGGGATGACATCCGGCCGCACGAAGCTCGTGACCTCGATGCGAGTCAGTCCCGTGGCCCCGAGCAGCTCGATTAGGCGCACCTTCTCGGCGGTGGCGATCACCTCGGGCTCGTTCTGGAAGCCGTCGCGAGGGCCGACTTCGCGAATGCGCACGCGTTCCGGGAGCTGGCTCATCGGTCCCGATTCTATGAATCGCGCTAGGGTGCGCCGCCGATGAGCGGCTCGCTCCACGTGGGAATGGAGACCACGCACGACTTCGAAGTGGACGGATGGCTGCTCACCGACGTGGGCGGCACGCTCCCCACCGAGGTGCTCTCGACGCCCGGGATGATCGGGATGATGGAGCGCACGGCCGCCATGCTGGTCCGTCCCGAGCTCGAGAACGGCAAGGCGACCGTCGGCTTCGAGGTGAACGTGAAGCACGTGGGAGCGGCCAAGAAGGGCGATCGCTGCAATGTGCACGCGAAACTCGAGGAGATCGTTGACGGACGCAAGCTCCGGTTCGCCGTCGAGGTCACCTCCGCCGATGGCCGAACCATCGGAGTGGGCCGGCACGAGCGACGGGTGATCGAGACCGGCCACGCCGGCCCCACCGGCACGAAATGACCGACACCGACCAAGACACAAAGAGCCGCGTCTGCATCGTGGGCGGCACCGGGGCACTCGGGTTCGGCCTGGCGCTCCGGCTCGGCCGCGCCGGCGTTCCGGTCACGATCGGCTCCCGGGACAAAAGCCGCGCGGAGGAAGCGGCACACCGCGCAGCCGACGCGGTGTCAAACGCCACCTATACCGGCCACGAGAACGCCGAGGCGGTCCAAAACGCCGACATCGTGATCCTCAGCGTCCCCTTCCGCAGCCAGTCCGAGACGCTCACAAACCTTAAAACCGTTCTCCAGCCCGACCAGCTCCTGGTCGACGCCACCGTTCCGCTCGCTGCGGCCGTCAGCGGCAAGGCGACCCGGACATTGGGCGTCTGGCAGGGCTCTGCCGCCCAGCAGGCCCAGGAGATGGCTCCCGAGGGGGTCCGGGTCGTGTCCGCCTTTCATACCGTGAGCGCCGCGCTCCTGGCCGACCTCGAGCACGAGCTCGACGAGGATGTCCTGATCTGTGGCGACAAGCGCGACGACAAACGAAAACTGGCCGCCCTCGTAAACGCCATACCCGGGCTGCGACCGGTCGACTGCGGGCCGCTCGAGATGGCGCGGATCGTCGAGCAATTCACGCCGCTGATCATCTCGATCAACGTGCGCAACAAGGTCCGCGCCGGGATCAAGATCACGGGGCTGTGAGCAGTCCGGTCGTCGTCCTGGCCGGGGGGACCGGCGGGGCGAAGCTCGCGCGCGGCATGCTCGATGTGGTCGGGCCGGACTCGCTCGTGGTCATCGCCAACACCGGCGACGACATCGAAATCCACGGGGGCTACGTCTCGCCCGATCCGGACCTGGTGACGTTCTGGCTGGCCGACCGGATCAACGCCCGCGGTTGGGGCATCGACGGCGACACGTTCAACGTGATGGAGGGCCTCAGGGCGATCGGCGTCGAGGTGTGGTTCAACCTGGGCGATCAGGACCTGGCGATCTGCCTCGAGCGCGCCCGCCGCCTGCAGGCCGGCGAGCGGCTGACCACCGCCCAGGCGGCGATCACCGGAGCGCTCGACATCAGCGCGACCGTGCTGCCGATGTCCGACGAGCCGGTCCGCACGCGGGTCATGGCGAACGATCGCTGGTGGCCGTTTCAGGAGTACATGATCAAGGCGGGCGGCGCGCGGGCCGAGGCCGGCCCCGTGCAGGACATCGACTACCGGGGCGCGCAGAGCGCAAGACCCACCCCTGAGGTCATCCAGGCCATCACCGCAGCCCGGGCGATCATCATCGGGCCGTCCAACCCGGCCATCTCGATCGCCCCGATCCTCGCCGTGGACGGGATGCGCGCCGCCCTGACCGACAGCGAGGCGCCCGTCGTGGCGGTCAGCCCCCTGGTCGGCGGCGAGGTCATCAAGGGCCCCACCGCCGCATTCATGGAGTTCGCGAAGCTGCCGATCACGAGCGACGGGGTCGCCGCCTATTACGAAGACGTGATCGACGGCCTGGTGGCCGACCAGCGCGGTGCACAAATCCCGGTGCTCGAAACCAACGTGCTCATGGACAGCCCCGACGCTCGCCGCCGGGTGGCCGAGCAGACTCTCAACTTCGCACGAGCCCTCAGATAGCGTTCGCGAGCGAGCGAGCGAGCGAACGAGCGAACGAGCCAAATGCGCACGGCGGCCATCCTCCCCATCAAGACCTTGGACCAGGCCAAGCAGCGCCTGCGCCAGGACCTGGCCGCTCACGACCGGCGCGCGCTGGTGGAGGCGATGTTCGCCGACGCGCTGGTCGCACTCGGCCGCGTCGGCAGCCTGGACCGCGTGATCGTGGTCAGCGGCGATCGCGCGGCCCAGCGGATCGCCATCGGCTATGGCGCGTACGTCGTCGAGGACGACGAGCGCGGCCACAACGGCGCGGCGACGCAGGGAATCCGCGCGCTGCTCGAGGACCACATCGAGCGGGCCCTGCTCGTTCCCGGCGACTGCCCGCTCCTGTCGGCCGACGATCTGAACACGCTCCTTACGCACCCGGCGCCGGAACGCTCGGCCCTGATCGTTCCCGATCGGCACGGCACCGGCACCAACGCGCTGCTGCTCACCCCACCCGACGTGCTCGCCCCGAGCTTCGGGCCCGACAGCTGCCGGCGGCATCTGGCCGACGCGACCGCCGCCGGGATCTCCGCCGAGGTCGTCGAGCTCGACTCGCTGGCGTTCGACGTGGACACCCCGGATGACCTCGACGCGCTGCGTGAGCGCCTGTCCAGCTCGCACGGCGGCGCCGCCCACACCCGCGGCATGCTCAACCAGCTGATGCGGGCCCAGGCCTGACAGCCTCTCGAAAATCGTGCTGAGCATCACTGCCCTCGAGGGCCTGCCCGAGGTCACCCCCGGCGACGACCTGGCCGGCCTGATCACGGCCGCACTCCACCAGGCAGACCAGTCGCTCGAGCCCGGAGACGTCCTGGTCATCGCGCACAAGATCGTCTCCAAGGCCGAAAACCGGATCCGTCGCCTCAGCGACGTCCAACCCGGGACCCGCGCCACCGAGCTTGCCCACGACCTGGGCAAGGACCCCCGCCACGTCCAGGTCATCCTCGATGAGTCACGTGAGGTGCTGCGGGCCGAGCGCGGCGTGCTGATCTGCGTGACCCACCACGGCTTCGTGTGCGCCAACGCCGGCGTCGACGCCTCGAACGTCCCCGGTGAGGACACGGTCGTGCTGCTGCCAAAGGATCCCGATGGCTCGGCGCGCCGGCTCAGACACAAGCTTCACAACAAGGCCGCGATCGTAGTCACCGACTCGTTCGGGCGCGCCTGGCGCCACGGTCAGGTCGACGTCGCGATCGGCTGCGCCGGCCTTCAGCCCACCGAGGATTGGCGCGGGCGCACCGACACCGCCGGGCGCGAGATGAAGGCCACGTGGATCGCGGTCGCCGACGAGCTGGCCGCGGCCGCCGATCTCGCCCGCACCAAGGACGGCGCGCTGCCGCTAGTCCTGATCCGCGGCGCGCACCGCCACATCATTCCCGATGACGGCCCCGGCGCACTCGCGCTGCTTCGACCGGACTCGGAGAACCTGTTTCGATAGCCGCGGCCGCGAGGCTGGCCGGCTGGCCACGAGCAGGCCCACCATCACGACAGCGACCCCGCCGAGCTGCAGGGCGCTCGGGGACTCCCCCAGGATCAGGGCCGCGAGCGCGAGCGTGCCCACCGGCTGGACGGCCAGCAGCAGAGAGGTGATCGCGGCGGGCAGCCGCGGCAGCGAGATCGTGATCAGCAGCCAGCCCAGCACCTGCGAGGTCAGCGCCAGCACGATCAGCCAGCCCACGCCCGGCCAGCCCGGGGTCAGGTCGGCGTCGCCGATGATGAGCCCGGCGATGACGCAGGCCACGGTGCACGTCAACGTGGCATCGAACAGTGGACCCGCCACCCGCCGCAGGTCCGACCCACCGCGCCGCAGCAGGAGTAGGAAGCCCACATAGGCCACGCCGGCCGCCAGGCCGAACAGCGCACCACGACCGGGATCCCGTCCGTAGGCGCCGTGCTGGAGCACGCCGGAGATCAAAACGACGCCGGACAGGGCGATCGGCAGCGCGGCCAGGATGCGCCTGCCGGGCTTCTCTCCGAGCACGGCCCATGCCACCAGCGGGACCAGCACCACCTGGATGTTGGCCAGCACGGTGGCGAGCCCAGCCCCTACATCCTCGATCGAGTTGTGCCAGAGGATCAGGTCGGCGGCCAGGAACACGCCGGCGGCCACGACAAACCGGCGCTCACGCCACGGCCGTGGACCGAAGCGGCGGTCCTCGAGCCAGGCGAGCACCACCAGCACGGGCAGCGCGAACAGACAGCGAAAGATCGCCGCGGTCGACGGCGAGGCGTGGCTCAGCCGGACGAGGATGCTGGAGAACGCGATCGCGACCGCGCCGAGCAGCCCGCACGCGCGCACGATCCGCCCATCAGCCAGCCATCGCTCCACCCGACCCACAGTAGACCCCGACCGCCCGCCGGGAAGTCCAGGACTACGACTGAACCGGCGCCCCGATGGCGTGAAAGCCGCCGTCGACGTGCACGATCTCGCCGCTGATCGCCCGCGCGTAGTCCGAGAGCAAAAAGCAGATCGTGTCGGCCACCGGCGCCGGGTCCTCGACGTTCCAGCCCAGCGGCGCCTGCTCCTGCCACAGCGCTGCCAGCTGCTCGAAGCCAGGGATCCCGCGCGCCGCCACCGTGCCGAGCGGACCGGCCGAGACCAGGTTCACCCGGATGCCTCGCGGCCCCAGGTCGCGCGCCAGGTAGCGCGACACCGACTCGAGCGCCGCCTTGGCCACTCCCATCCAGTCGTAGATCGGCCAGGCCACGGTGGCGTCGAAGTCCAGCCCCACGATGGTCGCCCCGGACGACATCAGCGGCTCGACCGCGGCTGCCAGGGCCTTGAACGAGAACGCGCTGGTCTGAAACGCGGCCGCCGCGCTCTCGGCCGGGGTGGTCATGAAGCGGCCCCCGAGCGCGTCCTCGGGCGCGAAGGCGATCGCGTGCAGCACGCCGTCCACCCCGCCCCACCTATCCCGCAGCGACGAAGTCAGCTCGTCCAGATCGGAAGGCTTGTTCACGTCGAGCTCCAGCACCTCGACCTCGGTCGAGAGGCGCTTGGCCGCCCGCTCGGTCATCCGCCTCGCCCGGCCGAAGCTGGTCAGCACGACCGATGCCCCCTCGGTCAGCGCCCGGGAGGCGACATGCCACGCGATCGAGTCCTTGGTGATCACGCCGGTGATCACCAGCCGCTTGCCCTCAAGGATCACGACACGTCGCGGCCCGACAGCGTCCACAGGGCGGATGCCAGGCGCTCGCGCGTCTGCACCGGCTCGACGAGCTCATCGACGAATCCCGAGGCGGCGGCCGTCTCGGCCCGCAGGTGCTCGGTGAAGTAGTCCTCGGCGAGTTGTGCACGCAGTGCGTCGGCGTCGTCGGCAGCGGCCAGCTCGCGCCGATTCACGACGCCCACCGCCGCCCGGGCACTCATGATCCCGAGCTCGGCGTCCGGCCAGGCCAGGACGAGATCGGCGCCGAGGTCACGCGAGTTCATCGTGATGTAGGCACCGCCGTAGGACTTGCGCAGGACCACGGTCAGCTTGGGCACGCGCGCTGCGGCGAACGCCCGCACCAGCGAGGCACCGTGCCGGATCACCCCGGCCCGCTCCTGCTTGGACCCTGGCATGAACCCGGGGGTGTCGACGATCGCGATCAGCGGCAGCCCGAACGAGTCGCAGAAGGACACGAACCGCGCTGCCTTCTCCGAGCCCTCGGCGTCCAGCACGCCGGCCAGATGGTGCGGCTGGTTGGCGACGATCCCCACCGGCCGGCCCTGGATCCGGGCCAGCGTGGTCACCACGTTGCGCGCCCAGCGCGGGCACAGCTCCTGAAGTGACCCCCCGTCGACGATTCCGCGCAGGGCATCGCGCACGTCGTACACCCGGCGCGGCTCGCTGGGCACGACCGATCCCGGATCAGGGATCTCGGGAGCCACCGGAGCCAGCATCGGCAGCGGCGATCCGGCGGCGGACGGCAGATATCCCAGCACCTCGCGCACGCGAGAGGCGGCCGCGAGCACGTCGTGCTCGACCAGGTGGCAGACGCCGTTGTGCTCATGCACGCGCGGTCCGCCAAGGCCGACCGCGTCGATCTCCTCGCCGAGTGCCTCCCGGACCACGCCGGGGCCCGTGAGGAACATCGCGGCGTCCTCGGTCATGATGATCAGGTCGGTCAGCGCCGGCGAATACGCGCCCCCGCCGGCCGATGCGCCCGACACGACCGAGATCTGCGGGACGACTCCGGTCAACCCGACGGTGTGCCGGAAGATGCGCCCGTAGCCGGCCAGCGCCGCGGTGCCCTCCTGCATCCGCGCGCCACCCGACTCGACGAAGCCCACCACGGGGATGCGCGCGCGCTCGGCGGTCTGAAGCACCCGCACGATCGTGTCGGCATGCCGCTCGCCCAGCGACCCGCCCAGATAAGAACCGTCCTCGGCGTAGCAGACGATCGGCCTGCCGCCCACGCTGCCGGTGGCACCCAGCACTCCGTCGCCGGCGATGGCCCGCGCTCCCAGCCGGGGTGACATGACCCGCGAGCGCAGCGGCCGGACGCTGCCCGGGTCGCACAGCGCCTCGAGCCGCTCGAGCGGATCGAGCCGGCGAGCTGATTCGGGAACCAGTGTCGCGCTCATGACTGCGGGGCTCCCTTGATCACCAGCGCCACGTTGTGGCCGCCGAACGCGAACGAGTTGGACAGCGCCACCGGCGGACGGCCGTTGGAGAGGACGAGCGGTCGCGCCTCGCCAGGTACGTAGTCCAGATCGCAGTCCGGGTCGGGCACCTCATAGCCGAGGGTCGGCGGGATGATCCGGGTGAGCAGCGTCTTGACGGTGACCACCGCCTCGGCCGCGCCGGCCGCGCCGAGCAGATGCCCGGTGGCCGACTTCAGGGAGGAGACCGGCACCTTGTACGCACGCTCCTCACCGAGCGCGCGCTTGAGCGCGGCGGTCTCGGCTGCGTCGTTGAGCTGCGTGGAGGTGCCGTGCGCGTTGACGTAGTCGATGTCCTCGGCTTCCACGCCCGCGTCGGACATGGCCAGCTCGATGGCTCGCTTGGCCGCGATCCCGGAAGGCTCCGGGGCGGTCAGGTGATGGGCGTCGGAGGTCGAGCCGTAGCCGGCGATCTCTCCGAGCACGGTGGCACCCCGCTCCGCGGCGGCCGAAGCCTCCTCGAGCACGAGCACTGCGGCACCCTCGCCCATCACGAAGCCGTCACGCCGCGCGTCGAATGGTCGCGAGATCCCGCTCGGCGAGAGGGCCTGCATGGCGTTGAAACTTCCGAACCCGAACGTCGTCAGCGTGGCCTCCGAGCCGCCCACCACGACGGCGTCGGCGTCGCCCCACTGGATCATCCGCAGCGCGGAGCCGATGGCATGGGCGCCGCTCGAGCAGGCCGAGGCCACAGCGAAGGCCTGGCCCTTGAGCCCGTACTTCATCGAGATCGCGGCGGCTGCCGCATTGGACATCTGCGCGGGGATCCCGAGCGGCGACATCCGCCCAGCGCCGCGCTCGCGCTGCACGTCGAGCTGGTTCTCGACGGTCTGGATGCCGCCGATCCCGGTGGCCACCACACAGCCGACGCGGAAGGGGTCGTAGGGAAGCTCGACGTCCCAGCCGGAGTCGGCGATCGCCTCAGCGGCCGACACGAGCGCGAGCTGCGAGAAGCGGTCAAGGCGCCGGACCTCCTTGACCGACAACAGCTCACTCGGCTCGAAGTCGGTGCACGCACCGGCGCCGCCGAGGATCCCGCATTCGCCGGCCGCCCAGCGCTCGAACAGGACGTCAGCGCCCACGCCGAGCGGCGTCACCGCGCCAAGACCGGTGACGACCACGCGGCGTCTCACCGGCGCGCCGCCGTTCATGTCGCCTGCTGCGCTCACTCCGCCCGGCTGACGATGAGGTCGATTGCGTCGCCGACGGTCCTAAGCTCCTTCATGTCCTCGCCCTTGAGTACCACGCCGTAATCGTCCTCGACGACCTGGGCCAGCTCGACGAGGTCGAGCGAGTCGATGTCGAGCTCCTCGAAGGTGGACTCGCGGGTGATCTGATCGGCGTCGGGGCCGAAGCTGGCCAGCGTCTCGACGACACGCTCCTGCACCTGCTCAGCGGTAACGGTTGCCATGGTTGTCCTCTCGTTTAGTGTCGAATGGTTCTCACGCGGCCAGCCCGCCGTCCACGGTGAGCACCGCTCCGGTCACGTAGCTGGCCTCTTCAGAAGTCAGGAAGCGAACGCAGGCTGCCACTTCCTCCGGCGTACCGACACGCCGGGCCGGCACCGCCTGCAACAAGTCCTTGGACACCTCGCTGATGAACTCGGTGTCGATCAATCCGGGCGCCACCGCGTTCACGGTGACCCCTCGGCGCGCGACCTCGACCGCGGCTGTCTTGGTCAGCGCGATCAACCCGGCCTTGGCCGCAGCGTAGTTGGCCTGCCCGGGATTGGCCCGCAGCCCGACGACCGAGGAGATGTTGACGATCCGCCCCGTGCGCGCCTTGAGCATCGGCCGCAGGGCACGCCGGGTCAGCCGGAACGCCGCGGTCAGGTTGGTCTCCAGAACGGCATCCCACTCCTCGTCGCCCAGCGACGGGGTGAGGTCATCTCGATTGATGCCGGCGTTGTTGATCAGCGCGAGCACGGGCGCGTCGAAGTGCGCCTCGAGCGCGCCGAACAGCCCATCGGCGGCGCCGCGATCGGACACGTCGGCCTCGAGCGCGACGGCTTGCCCTCCGGAGCTCTCGATCTCGCCCACCACGGCCTCGGCCCCGGAGCGATCGGAGCGATAGTTGACTCCGACCCGCCAGCCGTCGTGGGCCAGGGCGCGCGCGATCGCCGCGCCGATTCCGCGGGAGGCGCCGGTGACCAGCGCACTGCCCTCACGAACCCGCGCCGGCTCAGCCATCGCCCAACCCGCCCCACTCGATCACGCCGGCACCCCAGGTGAACCCGGCGCCGAAGGCGCTCAGCAGCACGCGGGCGCCGGGCCGGAGGCGACCCTCGCGCTCGGCCGCGGCGAGACCCAGCGGCAGCGTCGCCGCCGAGGAGTTGCCCAGGTTTTCGATGACGTCCACAACACGCTCCGATGGCAGCTGGAGCTTTTCCGCCAGCGCGCGGAGAATCCTCCCGTTCGCCTGGTGGTAGACGAACAGGTCGATGTCCTCGAGCGTCAGTCCGGCGCCCTCGACGGCTGCCCTGGTTGACTCACCCATGCGCGCCACCGCGTGGCGGTAGACCTCCGGGCCGTCCATGCGCAGCTTGCGATCGGAGTGGTCGATGTGGATCGCGGGAGCCCCCGAGCCGTCGGCGCCGAGGATGATCGGGCCGATCCCGCCGACCTCGCCGGCCGCCGGGCCGAGGACGACGGCGCCGACGCCATCGCCGAACAGCGGCGCGGTGCGCTTGTCCTCCCAGTCGACGATCCGCGTGGTGAAGTCGGCGCCGATCAGGAGCACGTGCTCTGCCCGGCCGGTCTCGATCTGCGCTGCGCCGAGCGAGAGCCCGGACAGGAAGCCCGTGCACGCGGCGCCGAGGTCGATCGCGCCCGCTCGGTCGGCGCCCACCGCGTGGGCCACAACCGGAGCGGCGTTGGGCATCAGCTCGTCCTGGGTCAGCGTCGCCACGAGCACGAGGTCCACGTCGGCCGGGTCCACCCCGGCGCGACCCAGCGCGGCCACACCGGCCCGCGCGGCGAACTCGGACAGCCGCTCGCCGGGTGCGGCCACCGGACGGACGCGGATCCCGGTGCGAGACACGATCCAGTCCTCGCTGACTCCCAGGCGCTCCGCGAGCTCGGCGGTCGTCACGCTGCCCGACGGCACCTCGCAGGCGACCGACAGGATCGCGGGACGCGCCGTCTCCAGCTGCGAGGACGCAGCATGGCCGGCGACGCCGGCACCAGGCTCGATCGACCGCGAGTCAAGCACTGGCCAGCTCCACGTCGCGCAGCGTGCGCTTGACCAGGCCGGTGAGCACCCGGCCGGGACCGACCTCGACGAACCGGTCGGCGCCGCGCTCGTGCAACGCGAGCAGCGTCTCGCGCCAGCGCACCGGCTTGGTCAGGGCCTGAGCAAGCTGGGCCCGGACGTCCTCGAACGGGGCGGCGGTCACGGCGGACAGAACGGTGACGCCGTTCCGAGCCGGCGATACCTCGACTCGCTCGAGCGCCGCTTCGAACGGCGGGACCGCCTCGGCCATCATCGGCGAGTGGAAGGCGCCGGTCACCGGGAGCTCCATGGCCCGCAGCCCGAGCTCCTTGGCCGCCGCGCTCGCCGCCTCGAAGCCACTTCGGTCGCCCGAGAGCACAACCTGCTGGGGCGAGTTGTCGTTGGCCACCGCGAGCCCGTTCCCCTCGGCGAGCTCGTCCGCGTGATCCGCGGCGCCCTTTCCGAGCAGCGCGAGCATGCTGCCGTCTCCGGCCCGCTCCCCGGACTCCTGCATCAGCTTGCCGCGCAGCGCCACCAGCTGGAGGCCGTCGCGTTCGTCCAGGCACCCGGCGGCGACCAGCGCGGCCAGCTCGCCGAGCGAGTGGCCGGCCATGTAGTTCCCGGGCGGGCGACCGAGCTTCTCCCAGCCCGCCAGGCTGGCGCAGAAGATGGCCGGCTGGGCGAACCGGGTGCCCTCCTCGGCGCGCGTAAACGGATCCTCGCCGACAACCTCCTCGGCGGCCGACAACAGGTCTGGCCGCACCTCGGCGACCGTCTCGCGCATCTCGGGGGTCTGGCTGCCTTGACCCGGAAACAGGATCGCGGTGACTCCCATTCTGATATCACCCTACGCGGCAGTCCGGTTCCGGATACATGCCCTCCACGGACTTCCCCCCGTTCGGGGGGACCTTTCCAATGAGCCTTCCCGAGCCAACATCGACCTCCGCCGCACTGGTCACCGGTGCCTCATCCGGGATCGGAAGCGAGATCGCGAGGCTACTCGCCAAGCGCGGCTTCGGTCTGGTCCTGGTCGCCCGGCGCAAGGAGCGCTTGACCGCCCTGGCCGACGAGCTGCGCGAGCAGCACGGCGTGCGGGTGGAGACCATCGCCGCCGATCTGGGGAAGCCCACGCCGCGCGGCAAGATCGCCGGGCGGATCGAGGAGCTCGGGATGGATGTGGAGGTCCTGATCAACAACGCCGGCTTCGCCACCGGCGGCGAGCCGTTCCACGAGGCCGACCCGGAGCGCGAGCTCGAGCAGGTGCGCCTCGACGTCGAAGCTGTAGTGGCGCTGACCTCGGCGTTCCTGCCGGCGATGGTGGAGCGCGGGCGCGGCGCGATCCTGAACGTCGCCTCGACCGCGGGGATGCAGCCGATGCCGTTTTCCGCGGGTTATGCGGCGGCGAAGGCATACGTCCTCAGCTTCTCGGAGGCGATCCACCAGGAGGTCCGCGGGCGCGGGGTGACGGTCACCGCGCTGGCTCCCGGTCCGGTCGAGACGGAGTTCTGGCAGATCGCCGGCTGGGAGACCTCGACCGGGAAGTCGTTCGAGCGCTCGGTGCCCGGCGCGATGATCTCTCCCGAGCAGGCCGCGCGAGCCGGCGTCGAGGGGCTCGAGCGCGGCGAACGGGTCGTGGTTCCGGGCCTGCCGATCCGCGCCGCGATGCTGGCCAGCCGCTACATCCCGCACGCGGTCAAGCTGCCGGCCCTCGCGCGGTTCATGAAGCCGGGTTAGGGCCTCGCTGCGCTCGGCATCCCTGGGACCGGGTACCCCGTCCGGTCAGGACGCGCTAACCCAATAAGCCGATCCGCTGCGCGCGCTGCACGGCCTCGGCCCGGTTGCGCGCGCGCAGCTTGCGGTACAGCACGCTGGTGTGCTCCTTGACCGTGTGCGGGGACAGGTACAGCGTCTCGGCGATCTCGCGGTTGGTCGACCCGCGCGCGATCAGGCCCAGCACCTCGCGTTCGCGCTCGGTGAGCAGCGGCGCCGGCTGCTCGGATTTCGCCGGGAACGCGGTCATGCCGAGGCCGACCCGGCGCACGGCCGCGGTCACCCGGGCAGCATCCCAGTCCTTGGAGACGAATCCCGACGCGCCGGCCGCCCGGGCCGCGGCCGGCGACATGCGGCCGGAACCTGAGATCAAGAGCACCCGCGTGGCCGGTGAGGCCTCGCGTAGCGCCGCGCACAGCTCGGCCCCCGATTCCCCGGCCAGGAACAGGTCGATCAGGGCCACGTGCGGCTTGTGCGCCCGGGCCAGCGCGAGCGCCTCGGTCCCGGTGCGCGCCTGGAAGAAGCGCTCCACCCAGGGCTGCTCGCCCAGGAGCACGCGATAGCCCCAGTGGACCACGTCGTGGTCGTCGACCACGAGCACACGCAGTCGCTGATCGTCCATCACTCGCCGCCTTGTCCAAGCGGCACGAGCAGCCGCACCCGCCAGCGGTCGCCGTCGAGGAGCCCGAACTCGACCGTACCGCCCTGCTGGAGCGCCTCGAACGCCGCCAGCCGCAGCCCCATGCCCGGTTCCGCATCGGCCGGCCGGGCACCGTCGTTGCGGACCTCGAGCACGAAATCGTCCTCGTCGCGCGAGACCGACACCTCGACCCGGGTGGGATCGGCATGCTTGGCGATGTTGCGCAGCGCCTCGGCCAGGACCGCCTGAGCGAGCGGCTCGAGGTCGGCGGGCACGCTCGACTCGCTGCGCCAGTCGACGTCCACGACCATCCCGGGCGACTTTCGCACCCGCTCGAGCTCGGCGGCCAGGGTCGTTCCGGTCTCCGGCGGCAGCGGCGCCAGTGGGCGCTCGAGCGCCCGGCGCAGGTCGCTCAGCGCCTCCTGCATCTCGATCCGGCAGCGCTCGCGCTCCGCGCGGTCGAGCGGCTGCTCGGCGCCGAGCACCAGCGAGACCCCGAACAGGCGCTGGAGCACGCTCTCGTGGATCTCCCGGGCCAGGTCAAGGCGCTCGCCCAGCCGGCGCATGCGCTCCTGCTGGCGGGTCACGTTGCGCGCCGCGGCGACCAGCGCCGCGGTCTTGCCGAGCGTCCACAGCAGGTGGCGCTCACCGTCGGAGAGCTCGAACCGGCCGCCTCCCCGGTCTGCGCAGACCACCCCGTAGGCGTGTCCACCCGCGCTCAGCGGGATGCACACGAGGGTCGTGATTCCGAGCAGCTGGGCGTATTCCGGAGGGACCTGCTCCTCGATCCGCTCCGAGACGACCACCACCTTGTCCTCGAGCAGCGCCCGCTGCGCGATCGGGGTGTTGACCAGCGTGGGACGGATCGGCGAGAGCTGCTCGAACGGGATCCCGTAGGAGCCGATCGCCCGCACCCGACGGCGGGTTGCGTCGGCCATGAAGATCGCGGCCCGACGCATCGTGGTCAGGCGGCAGATGGCCTCGCAGATCCGGTCGTAGAACTCGGTCGGCGAGGTGTGCATGTCGATGTCGGCCAGCAGCTCGACGAACACCTCGAGCGGTTCGACACCCGCGAACAGGGACGGCGGCGGCGAGGTGATGGGCGGCTGGGCACTCACCTGGGACGGTCCTACGCCGCGACGGGCAGCTCGTAGCGCCGGCGAATGTCGTACAGCGTCGTCCGCTCCGCGGCGGGACGTCCGGCCCGGTGCGCCGCGGCCACCAGCTCGTCCGGAGTCAGGAGTACCCCGTGGTAGCTGCCGGCCATCCGCGAGATCGACTCCTCCATCAGCGTGCCGCCCAGGTCGTTGACTCCCCAGCGCAGCGACTCGGTCGCCGCGTCGAGGCCCATCTTGACCCAGCTGGCCTGGAGATTGCGGACCGTCCGGCCCAGCGCCAGCCGGAACACGGCGGTGTGCTTGAGGTTCTCCTCGCGCGAGATCTCCTCGACGCCGTGCGTGCGCCCGAGCAGCGTGTGGAACGGGATGAACGACAACGGCACGAACTCGGTGAACCCACCGGTCCGCTCCTGAAGCTCACGCACGACCCGCATGTGCTCGGCCAGCTCCCATGGCTCCTCGACGTGGCCGAACATCACCGTGACCGTCGAGCGGATGCCCTCGGCGTGGGAGGCCTCGATGATCTCGACCCAGCGCGCCACGGGCAGCTTGTTGGGCGAGATGCGCTGGCGAACGCCGTCGTGGAGGACCTCGGCGGCCGTGCCCGGCGTGGAGCCCAGTCCGGCGTCCCGCAGGCGTTTGAACACCTCCCGGGGCGGCAGGCCGGACACGTCACACATGTGCGCGACCTCCATCGGCGAGTAGGCGTGCAGGTGCATGTCGACCCCCACTCGCGCGGCCGCCCGCTTGGCCACCCTCAGCCACTTCTCGTAGTCCTCCAGCCCCCAGTCGGGATGGATGCCCGATTGCATGCAGATCTCGGTCGCGCCGAACTCGACCGCGTCGTGGATCCGCCGCTCGAAGTCCTCCTCGGAGTGCTCGTAGGCGTCGGGAGAGCGGCGCGACTGACCGAAGCCGCAGAACGCGCAGCCGACCGTGCAGACGTTCGAGACGTTGATGTTGCGGTTGACCACGAACGTGACCGTGTCGCCGGCCAGTTCGGACCGCAGCGCGTCGGCCGCGGCGCGCATGTCCTCGATCACCGCGGGGCGCCGCTCGGCAAACAAGGCGGTGAGCTCCTCGGGGCTGAGCGCAAGCCCATCCCGCGCTCGCTCGATCGCGCGTGGCGCCGCATCGTCGGCCACGCGCAGGTCGATCGTCCGCCCCGAGCCCTGACGGGGGATGAACGACCAGTAGTGCGCCTTGATCACATCCATCACCGGCCGCGAGATCCATTCGGGGTCGATGTACTCCGGGTAGACGCACAGCCGCTCCGACAGCGCGAGCCCCTCGGCTCGCAGCCGCTTGCGTGCCTCGCTTGGCGACGGGAAGGGATGCTCGGGCGAGATGTGATCCCCGTTGGCGCTGAGACCACCGAGGTCGGTGGCCCCCGCCCGCACGAGCTCGATCCACCAGTCCGACAGGTTGGGCGGGACCTGGATGCCGATCTCGGGCATCAACCGCCGCGCCTCGGCGACCAGGCGCTTCATGTCCTCAAGCGTCACCTCGCAGGCCCAGTCCGGCGCGTCCCGTTGGGGTCCGTCCCACACGCCGGTGCGCCAGTACTCGCGGGTAGCCGCGTCGGCGATCTCGGCCGGCTCGCGCCCGTAGTACTTCTCGTGGGGGACGTAGTTCTGGAGGATCACCTCCTGCAGGTGCCCGTGGCGCGCGTGCAGCTCGGCCAGCTTCGCCAGGGCGGCCATCCGCTCGTCCTCGCTCTCCCCGATCCCGACCAGGATCCCGCTGGTGAACGGGATCTTCAGCTCCCCGGCGGTGGCGATCGTCTCGATCCGCCGGGCGGGATGCTTGGTCGGCGAGCCCTGATGGACGACCAGATCGGGGTTGACCGACTCGAGCATCAGGCCCTGTGAAGCGGTGACCTCGCGCAGGCGGGACAGGTCCTCGCGCGAGAGCACACCGAGGTTCGTGTGCGGCAAAAGACCGCGCTCCAGCGCGCGCTCGCACACCCACACCACATAGGAGGTGAAGTCCGAGTGCCCGTACTCGGAAAGCCGCCGAGCCACCTCGGGGTTGACCTCCGGCATCTCGCCGGTCAGCACCAGCAGCTCCTTGACGTGGTGGCGGGACACCGCCCGGTCGAGGATCTCCAGAACCTCCTGAGGCGAGTACAGGTGCGCCTGATGCGTCGCGAACGCGCAGTACTTGCAGTAACAGCGGCAGGTTCGCGACAGCGACAGGGTGAGGTTGCGGCTGAACGTGACCCGACGGCGCATGCGCGCGCCCCATTCTACGAACCGCTTATCCTGGGCCCGGCCCATGGGCCGAACCCTGCTTTCCAGAGCGGTCGCGGCGTGGGTGCTCCTGGTCGCTGTTGCCGGCTGCGGCTCGAGTGCGTCGAGGACGCGCGCGAGCACGCGCGAGCCGCGTCGCGTCCAGAACGCCACGCTGATGCTCGACTTCACGCCGAACGCGGTGCACGCCGGGATCTACGCCGCGCTCGCGCAGCACTACGACCGCCAGCAGGACGTGAACCTGCACGTGATCGCGCCGACCGCCTCGACCGACTCGATCAAGCTGCTGGAGACGGGCCGGGTCAACTTCGCGATCCTCGACATCCACGACCTGGCCATCGCCGACCAGTCGGCCTCGGCGCACCCGAGCCTCGTGGGCATCATGGCGATCGTCCAGCGCCCGCTGTCGGCGGTGATCGCCGCGCCCGGCGTGAGCTCCCCAAAGGCTCTCGAGGGCAAGACGGTCGGCATCACGGGCGTGCCGAGCGACACCGCCGTGCTGCACTCGGTCGTGGCCGGATCCGGCGGCAGCCCAGCCAAGGTCAAGACGATCACAATCGGCTACGACGCAGTAGCCGACCTGCTGGCCGGGCGGGTGGCCGCCGCCACCGCCTTCTGGAGCGACGAAGGGCTCACCGTCCAGAGCCGCCAGCCGGGCTTCCACGTCTTCCGGGTCGACGACTACGGCGCGCCGTCCTACCCCGAGCTC
The DNA here is from genome assembly GCA_963764545.1 of uncultured Solirubrobacterales bacterium. Lineage (GTDB taxonomy): Bacteria > Actinomycetota > Thermoleophilia > Solirubrobacterales > Solirubrobacteraceae > Palsa-465. The sequence goes on from CAVXSX010000005.1 coordinate 601,265, forward strand.
GTCCTGTGCGCCACCAGCCAGACCCTGAGCCGGGATCCCGGCCTGGCCCGACAGGTGGTCGGCGCGCTCGTCCGCGGTTACCAGTTCGCGCACTCGGACCCGGCTACGAGCGCTCGCGACCTCGAGCGCCTCGTGCCCGGGCTCGACCCAAAGCTGGTCTCGACGCAGCTGAACGCGCTCCTGCCGGCGTTTGTCGGCCCCGACCACCGGGTCGGGGAGCTCGACCTGGCCAGGCTGCGCGCCTGGGCGGCGTGGGAGGCCCGATTCGGGATCGTGAGCCGCCCGCCCGATGTCGCGCGCATGTTCGATCCGAGCTTGACGGCCAAGGCACCCAGTCCGCTGGGTACCGGCTGATCGGCACCATGTCGCCATGAGGCCGCGGTCTGGGCTGGTCGCAGGGGTGCTCGCCGCGATGGCCGCCGGTGGCTTGGCCGTGGCGGCCGGCATCGCGCTGCTGCTGACCCACATCGTCCAACTGCGCTCGAACGCGAACTCCACCCTGCGCACGGGGACCTACCTCACCGCGCCAGCGGCGAGCAGCTTCACGACAGCGGCCGCGTTCGCCTCGCGCAACTACGCGATCGCCTCGGGCAGCGCGTGGAGCGAGCGACTCGACGCCCAGGGCTTCGCCACGCCGATCTGGCAGAACCCGTCGGGCGCCTCGATGGGGACGCCGCAGTTCGTGGTGGTCGACGGCGCGAACGGCACGGCCACGCTGATCCTGCCCCAAGCGACGTTCGGCACGGTCGGACCGGGCTGGGTGTTCACGGTCGCCCTGACCGGCCAGGACGGCTTCGGCACCGACCAGGCGCGCGACTTCACCGCGACGCCCGGGGCGTTCACGTTCGGCGTGTGCCAGCCGGGCGCAGGCAGCCCGATCTGCCAGGTCGATCCGAGCACGGTTCCGAAGGTCATGGACACGATCACGCCGTCCGGGGTCTCCCAGGACACCGAGCTCGACCCGACGCGCGGGCAGGTCCAGCTCCAGGGGGTCAGTCCGTAAGCAGCCGGGTGACGAGCCCGGCGCCCTCGCGAGCCATTCGCGAGCGCGGGATCACCAGGTCGAAGCCGGCGGCCTCGGCCTGCGCACGCACATCGACCTCTACATGCGAGTAGAAGGCCAGCGTCTTGACTCCCTCGTGGGGCATCGCGCTCAGCTGCTCGATCCGCTCGCCGGCGTCAGCGGTCAGATCGACGATCAGCGCCTCGGCCTGCTCGAGCGCCCGCCGCAGCCCGTCGGGGTCTGAGGCCAGCACCGCCTCGTGGCCGGCCGCGCTCAGCGCACCGAGCACGTTCGAGCCGAACAGCAGGTCGGGTACGTAGGCGACGACGCGCGCCATGCCGGTTCCGTGCCTCGGCTACTGGGCGCGAAGCTGCCGGAACTCCTGGCGGACCGACTCCGGCCGGCCCCACATCTGGGTGACCTCGACGCGCCCGGTCCGCGTTTCGCGCACGGCCAGCTCGCCCTCGATTCCCGCGTCGTCGAGCAGCTTCAGCGCGGTATGCACGGCGGGAGCGGCGGCCGCGTGGCCGAAGCGGTGGGCAACGAGCAGCCGCCAGTGCCACTCGCTCTTGGAGTACGGCTGCGCGTTGCAGGTGACCAGCAGCACCGCGGCATCGACGTAGCGGCGCTCGTCGAAGATGCGCAGGTCGAGCTCGAGGTCCGTCCAGTCGTCGGGCAGCGAGTCGACGATCTGCTGAAAGGTGTCTGCGAGAGCCATCGGGACCGGAGCGTAGTGGGTTTCCGGTCGACCCACCTGCGATCGACCGCCGCGGCCGTCACAGGTGGGCGATGAACGTGTAGACGACCATTGCGCTCACCACCAGGGCGAACACCCGCAGCGCCCACAGCGCCGCGCTCGTCCCGCGACTCAGCTCCGCCCGGGGCACCGGTCGGCCCTTGTCGGAGACGAGCTGGTCGCTCTCCAGGTACATCACGAGTTCCTGGCGCTCGCGCTCGGTCATGAGATCAAGTGGATCGTCTGCAGGAACGAGTCGATCGCGTAGGCCGCGCCGCACAGCGAGATGAACGCGACGATCGCGACAGCCGCCCGGTTGGTCCAGGCGCCGTTGCCCCATTCGCCCATCAGCGCACGGTCGCTGGCCAGCATGATCATGAACACCAGAGCGACCGGCAGGAGCACCGTGGCCAGCACGTTCGCGTTCAGCGCGATCGACAGAAGCGGGGCACCCGGGATCAGGATGATCACGGCCGCGATGGCCGCCGCGCCGATGTTCGCGGCGTAGAACAGGACGGCGCCGCGAGCCGAGTTGTTCAGGCTGTGGGGAGCGCCGACGCATTCGCCGACCGCATAGCCGGTGCTCGCGGAGATCGTCAGGACCGCCACCGCGCCCGCTTCGATCAGCCCGAGCGCAAACACCGTTCCCACGGCATGGCCCGACACGCCGGCCAGCGCGGCAGGGAACCCGGCGCCGGCCAATCCCTGGACGTTCGCGCCACCGTGGGTCGCGAGCGCGGCGCCCGCGATCAGGGCGCCGCAGCCGAACACCGCCGCGAGGACGCCGCCCGCGACCGTGTCGTAGCGCCCATGCCGCAGGTCCTCCGGTGTCATGCCCTTGTCGGCGGAGGCGCTCTGCTGGAAGAAGATCATCCACGGAGTCACGGTCGCGCCGATCGTCGAGGCGATCAGCAGCAGCAAGGTGTTCAGGCTGCCGTGGGGCAACGGAGAGAAGGTGACCATTGCGTGCCCGACCGAGCCCCAGCTTGGTCCGACCATGATCGCGGCGAGCAGGAACAGGCCGTTGAAGATCGCCAGGCCGAGGACGATGCGCTCCCAGCGCCAGTAGCGCCCGCCGCTCAGGGTGAACAACACGAGCACCAGTCCCAGCAGCGCGGCCACTCCGGCGCCCATGTGGAAGTAGGCGAGGCCCACGCGGATCGCGACGAACTCCGCGATCAACGTGACGAGATTGGTGACCACGAGGTCGCCGGCCGCGAACCAGCCCCACAGCCGCCCGAACCGCTCGAGTACGAGCTGGCCGTAGCCGCGATGGGTGACCGCCCCCACCCGCATGCACATCTCCTGGCACACGATCGCCATCGCGAACGTGATCACGATGAACGGCAGGAAGAACCCAACCCCGTAGGTGGCGCCGCTCGTCGCATACGAGATCATGCTGGGGCCGTCGTTCTCGCCCAGCATGGCCAGAATCCCGGGACCGACCAGCAGCCACACCAGGTACCAGCGGCGCCGGCTCTGGCGGGCGCTGTGGACACGGAAGCGATCCCGCGACCGGATCAGGTCCTCGTGGGTGAACTCAGGCGGCGTGACGGCGCTCGGGCCATCGGCCACGGCACCCTCGAGCGCCGGCTCGGGGATGACGGGGGTACGGCGCCGGGGCGTCACCGGCTGACCTCCACCCGCATTGCCCTGGCCAGCGCCCCGCCCAGCACGTGGACGTGCTCGCCGAAGCGGACGAACAGCGGACCTTCGAACGGCTGCTTGTCGACGACCTCGAGCTCGTCGCCGGGAGCGATCCCGCGCTCGGCCAGGAAGCGCAGCATCTCAGGGTCGGAGTCCGAGACGCGGGCGAAGCGGCCGCGTGCGCCGGGCTCGAGGACCTGGAGGCTCTGGGTCGTCCCCTCCTCGATCGTCAGATCCCGGGTCGGGATCGGGTCGCCGTGCGGATCGTGCGTGGGATCGCCGAGCTTGGCCGCGATCACCTCCTCGAGCTCCTCGGAGAGCACGTGCTCGAGCACCTCGGCCTCCTGGTGCACCCGGTCCCAGGGCACGCCGAGCGTCTCGACCAGATACAGCTCGAGCAGACGGTGGTGGCGCATCACCTCGAGGGCGACTCGCCGCCCGTCCTCGGTCAGCGACACGCCGCGATAGGGCTGATGCTCGACCAGCCCGAGCTCGTCCATGCGCTTGACCATGCCCGACGCCGATGCAGGGGTGACCCCGAGCCGCTCGGCCAGTGCGTTCGTGCTGACCGCCTCGCCCTCACGCCGCTGCAGGGCGTAGATCGCCTTGGCGTAGTCCTGAACCGCGGGCGAGCGGATCGAAGTTGATTCCCGGCTTGCCATTATGAAAATTATGGTAGGCCTAAATCCGAATTTTGCAAGAGGAATATGGCGCGTCGGCGGCCAATCTGGCCGAATCTCCGGCGTGCCTATCCTGTTCTGGAGATGACCTCGCTCGACACCCTGGCCGCCGAGTACCGCACGATCACCGAAGCCTGCGGCCTGCTCGACCGCTCCGAGTGCGGCAAGCTCGCACTCACCGGGGCCGACGCGGCGTCCTTCCTCCAGGGCCAGGTGTCCAACGACGTCGAGCGGCTGACCGCCGGAACCGGGTGCTACGCCGCGTTCCTCACCCCCAAGGGCAAGATGCTCGGCGACGTCCGGATCCTCCAGACCGGAGACGAGTTGCTCCTGGACACCGAGCGATCCGCGCTTCAGGCGCTGTTCAACATGATCCGCCGCTTCAGCCTCGGCTACCAGGTCGAACTTCACAAGCGCACGCTCGAGCGCCGGCTGTTCTCGCTGATCGGCCCCGACGCCGACCAGGTGGCCGGTGCCTCAGGCCTACCCGGCGTGGAGAACGCACACATCTCCACCTCCCTGGGCGGAGCCTCGGTGCGCGCCGTCCGCACCGACGTCGGAATCGACCTGCTGTGCGACGCCGCCGATGCGGACGTCGTGCGCGCCGCGCTCGAGGACGCCGGCGCGGTGGTCGTGTCCGAGGCCGCCGCGGAGTGCCTGCGGGTGGAGCACGGGCGCCCCCGCTACGGCGTTGATCTCGACGACACGGTCATCCCCCAGGAGGCGGGTCTGAACGACCGCGCCGTGGCCTTCACCAAGGGCTGCTACGTCGGCCAGGAGACCGTCGCCCGGCTGTACTACCGCGGCAAGCCCAACCGCCAGCTCCGGGGGATCAGGCTGACCGGGCCGGCAGAGACGGGCGACGAGCTGGCCTTCGAGGGGCGGACAGTCGGGCGGCTCACCACCGTCGCCCGGTCCCCCCGGCTCGGCGCGATCGCGCTGGCCATCGTCCGGCGCGAGGCGGCGCCGGGGAGCAGCGTGTCGGTGGGTGCCGGTGGCGAGGTGACCGGAGAGGTCACCGAGCTGCCGTTTGGCTGAGCATCCGCTGCGCGGCCTCCCCTGCCCCGCGCTCCAGCGCCAGCTGCACGGTCTCCGGGTGCGCGGCCAGGTAGTTCGCGATGATCCGCAGCTCATCGATCTCGTCCGGCGGGACGTGGGCACCGAGCTCGCCCGCGCGGCCGGCCCGGGTGAGCGCGCGCTGCGTGCGCTCCTTAAGTGCGTCGGCCCCAGCGGGGCTGGCGGGTCCCCAATCAACCAACCGGCCGCCCACCAGCCAGAACGCGTCCTGCCTCGATGCCTCGACCGGGTGGGCCGCCAGGATCAGCCGCGAGCGGGAGTGCGTGGCCTCCAGGGCGCCGCCCAGGCGCTCGAGGATTAGGCCGAGGCGGCGCAGGCGCCGGCGCAGCGAGGCGGCCCGCTCGTAGAGCTGCTGGGCGGCCGCCACGTGCATCTGGCTGCGAACATGGGCGAGCAGCCGCTGGCCACCGTCGCCGCCGGCGGTGAACAGCCGCAGCGCGTCATCCAGCCGGCGCCGGTACAGGTTGGGGTCCAGGTCGCCCAGGCACGGCGACAGGCACCGGCCCATCTGGCCGTAGGCCGACGGGTGCTCGCGCAGTTGCAGCCGCCTGCCGCAGTGGCGCAGGCCGAACAGCGAGTCGAGCTGCTCGACCAGCTCGTGGGCCAGGCGCCGGCCCTGCAGCGGACCGATCGTCACGGCATGGCCGGCCGCGGGCTCGGAGGCCACCTCGAGGATCGGGAACGGGATGTCGAGCCGGCAGCGGACGTAGCACAGCCGCTCGTCTCGCCTGACCAGGCGGATGTTCCCGGGCGGGCGGTGGCGCTTGATCAGGCGGTTCTCGAGCACCAGCGCCCCGAGCTCCGAGTTCGTGCTCTGATAGTCGACCACGGTGGCCTGGACCGTCCAGTCGGCCGGCACGCTCGACGGCGCGAAGTGGGCCCGGGCGCGGCTGCGGATCGAGATCGACTTGCCGACGTACAGGACCCGGCCCTCGCCGTCGCGGAACAGGTACACCCCCGGATCCTTGGGGAGCTCGCCGAAGTCGAGCTGCGACGGAGCGCTCAGCGCGGGCATGCGCCGCTTGTGCGGAGTCGTGCGCCGGCGTCGCCGGGTGGTGATCGCCAGCGCATCGGCGATCGTCACGGCGTTGGCGCACAGCCGCGGAAACAGCGCACACAGCACGCGCGCGCACGTCTCGGCGTCGGCCAGGGCCCGGTGCGCGGTGTCGACCTCGATGCCCAGGGCGTCGGCCAGCACGCCGAGGCCTCGCCGGCTCTGCAGCGGCAGGAGCTTGCGCGCCAGAGCGGCGGTGCATAGAACGGGCGGGTTCGGCCACTCCAGGCCGATCAGCTCGAAGGCGCGCCTGAGCACCCGCCGGTCAAAGGGGGCGTTGTGGGCGACCAGCACCCGGCCGTCCAGCAGCTCGGCGAGCGGCGGGAGCACCTCCTCCAGCCCCGGGGCGCCGGCCAGCATCTCCTGCGTGATCCCCGTGAAGCGCTGGATGCCCCGGCCCAGGGGTCGGTTGCAACGCACCAGCGAGGACCAGCGGTCGTGCAGCTCGCCACCCCCGACCAGCACCGCGCCGACCTCGGTCATCTCGCACGAATCGCCGCCCAGACCGTTGGTCTCGGTATCGACCACCAGAAACTCCGCGGTCGCGATCGCCTCATCGAGTAGGGTCACGATCTGCGTGATACGCGCCGCCCCGGACGGCACGAAAGGAGGATTGCAGGGCTCCACGGCGCATCTGTCTCGATGACCGGACCCCAGGGTAGGATCGTGCCTACATCCTCGGGAAGGAGGTGAAGTGACCGCTACCGCGCCTGATATCGACAAGCTGCGTGAGCTCGACGAAGGTACCCGCCGCGCGTGGATGACCTACACCGAGCAACTGCGGGACCTCGCGGGCGACGAGTACGAGCGCGCCGAAGGCGACTCCTGGACGGAGTTGCAGCGCGAACTGCGGCGCCTCGAGCGCCGACGGGCATCGCTGACGCAGAACTCGACGTAGTCCGCGCGATCCGGTCCCGCGCGATGGGGCCGACACGATCTGTGGACACCGCGGGCCGGCACCTTCCCTCCGCCGCTCGCAAGGAAGTTGACATCAATTGATGTTGCGTTCCTGCGCTTAAGTAATAGGCTCGCTAGGGTTCGCCACCCGGACAGGGCCAGCCGGTTGCAAGGAGGGACTCGAGGATGTGCAGGAGGACGACGATCGGGATGCTCGCCGTCAGCGCGCTCGCCGTTTCGGCCTGTGGCGCGAGCTCCCAGGGCGCCACGACGCCTCGAGCCCCTGCCCCGGTCAACCTGACCGTCTACATCGACAACAGCCGTGTATCGGTCGCGCCGACCATCGTCGGCGCCGGTGAGATCACGTTCATCATCACCAACCAGGCGAGCCAGGCCGAGTCGCTCGCCGTGATGCGCGCCGGCACCGCGGCCGGCCAGCCGTTGGCCAACACCGGACCGATCAATCCCCAGGCCACCGCACAGGTCACGGTCAGCTTCCCCTCGCCCGGCGCCTACTCGCTCTCCACCGGCGGGGACGGGGGCGGCGGCTCCACGATCCGGGCCGCCTCCTTCACCGTGGGCAAGGCACGCGCCAACAGCAACGACGCGCTGCTCCAGCCCTAGCCGGGCCGCCCCGGCCCCGCCCCTCCCGGTCGGCCGGCATTTTGGGCCGCTTCGCGGCGTCCCTGGGGCCGAGCGGCCCCATCCGGTCAGGGCGCGTTCCTGTCCGGACGGGGTACCCGGTGGTCTCGGCTACGGCGCGCTCGGCATCCCGCCTCGCCGGTCAAACCCCACACTCGACGCAGCCCCCGAGCCGAGTGTGGATTTTGGGGCCGTATAGCGGCGGTTTGCCCGCACTCGAGCCGGGCGGACGGCCGAGTGTGGCGTTCGGCCGGTCGCCACTTACTTTTGTGCAATACTTGCGTGCGTGCAAGCAACTCAGACATCTGAGCTGAACACGCCGTCCGCCTCGGCGGCCGATGCCGAGCTGGCCAGCGACCTTTACGCGCTGATCGTGTTCGTGCACAAGAACTGCAACGCCGACCTGTTCGAAGCCCTCGGCGCGCTCGAGCTCACCCTCACCCAGGTCAAGCTCCTGCACCATCTCGAGGATCAGCCCCGCGAGCTCACGCTCAAGGAGGCGGCCGAGCTCGTCCACGTATCCCTGCCCGCCGCCAGCCGGATGGTCGACGACCTGGTCCGGCGCGGGTTCGCCCAGCGGCGCGAGGACGAGGAGGATCGGCGCATGAAACGCGTCTGCCTGACCGAGGGCGGGCGCACCGTGATCCGCCGGCTGAACGCCGCCCGGCTGAGCGGCCTTGAGCAGTTCACCACGACCTTGACCACCGCCGAGCGACGCTCGCTCGCCTCCGCGCTCTCCAAGCTGCTCTCGCGCGAGGACGTCGCCGCCTGCCGACCGGAGGCTCTCGCTCCATGACCGACCGCATCCTCGCCCACCGACACCACCTGATCACCGAGGAGAACAGCCGCTGGTGGACGCTGGCCGCCATGTGCTTCGCGCTGTTCATGCTGATGCTCGACAACACCGTGGTGAACGTGGCACTGCCGTCGATCCAGCGCGACCTCCACGCCTCGCTCGCCTCGCTCGAGTGGACGGTCAACGCCTACACGCTGACGCTCGCGGTGCTGCTCGTCACCGGCGGACGGTTGGGTGACATCTTCGGCCGCCGGCGGATGTTCCTGTTCGGCGTCGTCGTGTTCGGGCTGGCCAGCCTGACCATCGGCTTCTCTCCCGACGACACGGTGCTGGTCGCCTTCCGCGCCATCCAGGGCATCGGGGCCGCGTTCATGATGCCGGCGACGCTGTCGATCATCACCCAGGCATTCCCGCCCGAGCAACGGGGTACCGCGATCGGGACATGGGCCGGCGTCAGCGCGCTCGCGCTGGCGATCGGACCGGTGGTCGGCGGTTTGCTCACCGAGGACGTCAGCTGGCGCGCGATCTTCTTCATCAACCCGCCGATCGCGGTCATCGCGATCGCCATGACCCTGTTCGCCACCCGCGAGTCACGCGACGAGACGGTCGGCAGGACGATCGACTTCGCCGGCATCGGGACGCTCACGCTCGGACTGACCGCACTCGTGCTCGCCCTCGTCGAGGCCAACACGTGGCACTGGGGCTCGGCCGGTGTGATCTCCCTGCTCGTCGTCGCGGCGATCACGCTGCCGGCCTTCGTGCTCATCGAGCGCCGCGTCCGCGCCCCGATGGTCGACTTCACCTTCTTTCGCGCGCGGACGTTCCTCGGCGCGAACGTAGTCGCGTTCCTGATCTCGTTCGCGATGTTCGCGCAGTTCTTCTTCCTGACCCTGTACCTGCAGAACGTCCTGCACTACTCGCCGCTCGAGACCGGCGTGCGCTTCCTCCCCTCGACGATCCTGATCATCCTCACCGCCCCGATCGCCGGGCGCCTGGCCGACCGGGTGGGCTCGCGCCCGCTGATGACCCTCGGCCTGTTGATCGTTGCCGTCTCGCTCGTGATCGAGTCGCGGCTGACCGTGCACAGCGGCTACGGCCTGCTGCTCCCGGGGTTCGTCCTGATGGGGCTCGGCATGGGGCTGGTCATGTCGCCGATGAGCACGGCGGCGATGAACGCGGTCGACCGCAGCAAGGCGGGCGCGGCGTCCGGGGTCCTCTCGATGATCCGCATGGTCGGGAGCACCTTCGGGGTGGCCGTCATGGGCGCGCTGGTCGCCACCATCGGCCGCTCGAAGATCGACTCCGGCCTCCCCCACGTCCCGGCGGGCACCCGCGCCGCGATCGCCAACGCGCTCGGGAGCGGCGGCACGATCGGCGGCCACCACGTGCCGGCGCAGGTCGTCTCGGTCGCCCGCGAGGCGTTCGTCTCCGCGCTCTCGACCGGCCTGGTCGTGAGCGCCGTGGCCACGCTGCTCGGCGCGGCCCTGGCCTGGGTGCTGATCGCCCGGAAGACCAGGCAGCCGGCCCCCGCGCAGGCGCCGGCCGCCGAGGAAGACTCGGCGAGCGAAGTCAGCCTGGTCTGAGAATCGCTGAGAGCGCTCACAACCGCGCATCGTGCGATCCGCGGTCCCTGGGTCGCGGTCTGGCGGGGCCTGGCGGAGCTACACCCCAGTAGCATCCGGCGCCGACCCCCGGACCCGATTCGAGGAAGGTGCAGCCCGAGTGGCCGTTGACGCAAGCCAAGTCGCACACGTCGAGACCGAGCCCGGCGAGCTCCCGCGGACGATGGCCGCGTGGGTGATTCGCGAGGAGCGACAGGGCGAGCCGACGGACGCCTTCCAGATCGAGGAGATCGACGTTCCCGAGCCGGAGGCGTTCGAGGTGATCGTGCGCGTGATGGCGGCCGGGGTGAACTTCAACAACGTCTGGGCGGCGCTCGGCGAGCCGATTGGCGTGTGGCGGTACGGCGACCATCCGCGCTGGGGCCATCACATCGGCGGATCGGACGCCTCCGGTGTGGTGTGGAAGGTCGGCCCCGGCGTGACCCGCTGGAAGCCCGGCGACGAGGTCGTGATCCACTGCAACCAGGCCTCCTACGAGGATCCCGAGGTGCACGGGCTCGACCCGCTGGCTGCCCCGAGTCAGCAGATCTGGGGCTACGAAACGACCTGGGGCTCATTCGCCCAGTTCTGCAAGGTCCAGGCCCAGCAGCTCCTGTCCAAGCCCGATCACCTGGCCTGGGAGGAGGCGGCTGCCTACGGCCTGACCTACTTCACCGCGTACCGCATGCTGATCGACCGCTGCCACCTTCAGGCCGGCCATCGCGTGCTCATCTGGGGCGCGGCCGGGGGCCTGGGGGTGTTCGCCACGCAGCTGTGCGCGCTGACCGGCGCGGATGCCGTGGGCGTGGTCTCGAGCGACGAGAAGGGCCAGCTGGTCAAGCAGCTCGGCGCGATCGACTACATCAACCGGGCCGAGTTCGCCGGCATGATGCGCCGCGGCGACGAGTCAGCCGACGAGGAGCTGGCTCGGTTCAAGGAGTCGCGACGGTTCTGCAAGGCGGTCGAAGCGATCCTCGGCGAGTCGCCCGACATCGTGTTCGAGCACGTCGGCAAGGCCACCTTCCCGACCTCGGTGCTCGTGGTCAGACCGTTCGGCAAAGTGGTCATCTGCGGTGCCACTTCCGGCTACCAACTCGATTTCGACGTACGCTATCTGTGGATGCGCCAGAAGGAGATCATCGGCTCGCACTTCGCCAACGCCTGGGAGGCCACCAAGGCCAACCAGCTGATCGAGGAGTCCAAGGTGCGCCCGGTGCTGTGGCAGACGATGGGCTTCGAGAAGGTGGCCGAGGCGCACCAGCTGCTGCGCGACAACCGGCATCTCGGCAAGATCGCGATTCTCGTCGGCGCCACCGAGGAGGGTCAGGGCAAGACCGCCGAGGGTCCGGGCGCGATTCGAGCCGAGGTCGGTGCGTGATGGCCCGTGGCGTCGTTCACATCCAGTGGTACGCCACCGTGCTGCGCAGCGACGCCTTCGCGGCCGAGGTGGCCTACGTGGCGCCGCTCGCGCTCCGCTACGGCGCGACCCAGTATTCGGTGCACCGCTCCCGCGATGACGCCTACAAGACCATCCAGATGGCCTGGTTCGAGTCCAAGCGGGACTGGTACCGCTACTGGGACGGCCCCGAGATGGTCGAGTTCCGCGCCCGCAACGCGGGGCGCTACCAGATACCGATCGCCTACGTGTGGCACGAAGAGCTGACTTCCGGCGCGCTCGGCCCCGAGGTTCGCACCGCGCAGGCGCCCGAGCCCTCGCCGGCGGCGCCCGTTCCGTCGGCCGCGGCCTGACGCTCGTCTCCACGCCTGAGCACTGGCCGCGCCGAGCGCGACCATTGCTACGTCGCGCGCTGTGAGATCCTATGCTTTCACTTGTTATGACTCGCGTGCACAAAATCGTCAACCTGATCGGCGTCCCGCTTCCGCTGGTCGGGCTGATCGCGGCCATCGTCCTCTTGTGGAATCGCGCGATCGGACCGCTGGAGCTGGGGCTGCTGATCGGGCTCTACATGCTCACCGCGCTTGGCGTGACGCTCGGGTATCACCGCATGTTCACCCATCGCGCGTTCGAGGCCAGCCGCACGTTCCGGGCGATCGTCGCCATCCTCGGCTCGATGGCCGTGCAGGGGTCGGTCATCACGTGGGTGGCCGACCACCGCAAGCACCACAGCTTCACCGACCAGGAGGGTGATCCCCACTCACCCCATCTCGCCGGCCCGGGATTCTGGGGCGGCGTCAAGGGCCTCTGGCACGCACACGTGGGCTGGCTGTTCGAGAGCGTCGGCACCGCGGACCGCGAGCGGTTCGCCTCCGACCTGCTCAAGGACGGCGTGCTGCGCGTGATCGACAAGCTGTTCTTCGTCTGGGTCGTCCTCAGCTTCGCGCTGCCCTTCGCGCTCGGCTGGCTGATCGGCGGCGGCCTCGCCGCCGCGCTGACCGCGCTGCTGTGGGGCGGATTCGTCCGCGTGTTCCTGCTCCACCACGTGACCTGGTCGATCAACTCGGTCTGTCACTTCTTCGGACGCAAGCGCTTCGCGATTGAGGACGAGTCGCGCAACGTGTTCTGGCTGGCCCCCCTGTCGATGGGCGAGGCCTGGCACCACAACCATCATGCGTTCCCCACCTCGGCCTTCCACGGCCTCAGCCGCTGGGAGCGGGTGGCCGATCCGACCGGGCTGCTGATCGCCCTGCTCGAGAAGCTCGGGATCGTGTGGAACGTGGTACGGGTCAGCCCGGAGCGCCAGAAGGCCAAGGCGCTTCCGACGCCGCCGAGGGACGCGCGGCCTGCCCTATAGCCGCTATCCGGCTTCGAGCGGGGCCATCGTCAGCCCCGCGCTGTCGAGCTGCTCCCAGTACTGCTGAGCCTCGTCGCGCGGACCGCTCCACACGATCGCCAGACCGGTCTTGTGGATCTGGTCGGCCAGCCGGTAGCCCTGAGCCAGGCTGACCCCTGGGATCACCCGGGAAAGCGTTTCCGCGACATGATCGAACGTGTTGTGGTCGTCGTTGAGGACCACTACGCGCCACTCCTCGCCGAGACCGCTGCCGGGCCCGCCGACGCGCGGCAGCTCAACCGTCTGCGACATCTCGCCCAGCATAGCTACGGACAGCCCGCTCAGGCCGAGCGGACGGCCTCGGCTCGCTTGCGCCAGTAGCGCTCGAGCCCCGCGTAAAGCTGCTCGGGTGGCGCGGCCTGCTCGTAGGCCGCCGCCGTCTCGGTGTCGACGTGCTGCGCGATCTCGTCCCGCACGCCGGACACGAACTGCTCGAGCGTCCGCTCCCGGGCGCGGGCCGCCCACTCGTCCAGGCGCTCGGAGAGCTCGCTCAGCTGAGCGTCGACGTCCTGGCTCTCGCCGAAGTGGGTCATGACCAGGCGCCGGGGCTTCCACGCCTCGATCAACTCGATCGACGCATGCCACTTCTCGACATCGATGTCGGGCGGCGGGCTGGGCGGGATGGTCAGCTTCGAGCCCGCGATGCGCACCCCGCCGACGTCGCCGACGAACGCGGTCCCCTCGTGCAGGAAGGACACGTGGTGCGAGGCATGACCCGGCGTGTAGGCGACCTCGAACGCGCCGTCGAGCAGCTTCTCTCCGCCGCTCAGCACGTGGATGTTCTCCTCGGGCACCGGAACCATCTCGCCCCACAGGCGATCCATGTCCTCGCCGTAGAGCATGCGGGCGCTCTCCAGCAGTCGTTCGGGGTCGATCAGGTGGCGGGCGCCCCGCTCGTGCACGTAGACCTCGAGGTCCGGCCAGCGCTCGATCAGCGAGCCGCTCGCCCCGGCGTGGTCGAGATGGATGTGGGTGAGCAGCAGGGCGCGCGGACGCGCCCCGTCCAGGCCCTCAAGCAGCGTCTCGATGCACGACGTCGGGCCGGGATCGATCACCACGTCCCCGACCAGCCACGCTCCGATCACCTGCGGGCGACCGAGATGCATGACGTCGATGAGGCGCGTCGCTGCCATCGGGGCCCGCCTAGGAAGGGGTTTCCTCGTCGGAGCCGTCCGGCTCGTCGGCATCCTCTTCCACGACCGGCAGGATCGCGGTGGGCTCGGCCTCCTCGACCTCGTTCTCGCCGATCTCGTCCTCGGGCAGCAGGTCCTCGGGCTCGATACTCCCCGGCGCGGGTGGAACCGCGTCGATCCCTGCCACCGGGGCAACCGGCGCGGCTCCGGCGGGCGGAACCGCGTCCAGCCCCGGCAGGATGCCCTCTCCCGCCGGCGTATCGGGCGGGAACCGATCGGCCGCCGAATCGGTCAGGGTCAGGAGCTCGCGCGCGAGCTCGCGCGTGTCCTCGACGATCCGGTGACGCTCGGCCCAGATCCGGTCGGTCTCGGCGTCGAGCTCGCGGACCCGGTCCTCGGCGCGCTGGATGATCTGCGCCGCCTCGTCTCGGGCCGTCTGGAGCCGATCCTCGGACTCGCTGCGCGACTGGGCGGTGATCCGGCCCGCGGTCTCGTGGGCGCGCTGGAGGATCCCCGACACCTCCTCCCCCACCCGCTCGAGCGCACGGCGAACCGCGGCCTCAGGAGAGCGCGTGACCTGCAGCTCGGCGACCAGCTGGCTGGCCTGTCGGACGTACTCGTCGACGCTGTCGCGGTCATAGCCGCGCAGGACGATGGGGAACTCGACGTCGGCCAGGATCGGCAAGGGATCGTCGGGCAGGGTGGCCAGGGGAGCGGTGATCTCCTGCATCAGTGCGTGTTCGGTGGAGGCGGAGCTCTGATCGGGCATGCCCCGGACCTTAGACCAGCGGCACCCTAGACCGCGTGGCGCTCATACAATCCGCAGCCGATGCCGGACACGCCTTCCTCGCGCCTGCCGGAGTCCGACCGGCCCTGGATGATGCGGACCTACGCCGGGCATTCGGACGCTCGGCGCTCGAACGAGCTCTACCGCCGCAACCTACAGAAGGGCCAGACCGGACTGTCGGTGGCCTTCGACCTCCCCACTCAGACCGGCTATGACCCCGATCACGAGCTGGCCCGGGGCGAGGTCGGAAAGGTCGGCGTCTCGATCGCCCACGAGGGCGACATGGCGACGCTGCTCGACCAGATCCCGCTCGACCAGATGAACACCTCGATGACGATCAACGCCACCGCCGCCTGGCTGCTGGCGCTCTACATCGTCGCCGCGGAGGCCCAGGGCGTCCCCCCGGACCGCCTGCAGGGGACGACCCAGAACGACATCCTCAAGGAGTACCTGAGCCGCGGCACCTACGCGTTTCCGCCCGGCCCGAGCATGCGGTTGATCGCCGACACGATCGCCTACACCGTGCAGCACATCCCCAAGTGGAACCCGATCAACAT
This sequence comes from uncultured Solirubrobacterales bacterium, assembly GCA_963764545.1. Classification (GTDB taxonomy): domain Bacteria; phylum Actinomycetota; class Thermoleophilia; order Solirubrobacterales; family Solirubrobacteraceae; genus Palsa-465. The sequence continues at coordinate 616,667 of CAVXSX010000005.1, forward strand.
CTGCTCCTACCACCTCCAGGAGGCCGGGGCAACGCCGGTGCAGGAGATCGCGTTCACGATGTGCAACGCCACGGCGGTCCTCGATGCGGTGCGCCAGCGGGTGGGCGGGGATCCCAATGTCATGGGCAGGGTGTTCGGCCGCATCTCGTTCTTCGTAAACGCGGGCGTGCGGTTCGTCGAGGAGCACGCCAAGCTCCGGGCGATGGCCGTGCTCTGGGACGAGCTCGGGCGCGAGCGCTACGGCGTGGAGGACGAGAAGCACCGCCGGATGCGCTACGGAGTGCAGGTCAACTCGCTCGGGTTGACCGCGGCGCAGCCGGAGAACAACGTGTACCGCATCGCGCTGGAGGCGCTCGCCGTGACGCTCGGGCGCAATGCCCGCGCGCGCGCCATTCAGCTGCCCGCGTGGAACGAGGCCCTCGGGCTCCCCCGGCCCTGGGATCAGCAGTGGTCCCTGCGGCTCCAGCAGATCCTCGCCTACGAAACCGACCTGCTCGAGTACCCCGACATCTTCGAGGGTTCCAAGGTGATGGACGGCCTGGTCGCCGAGCTGCTCGAAGGTGCCCGCGAGGAGATGCACCACGTGGCCGAGCTGGGTGGCGCGGTCGAGGCGGTCGACTACATGAAGGCCGCGCTGGTCGAGTCGCATCGCAAGCGCTGGCAGCGAATCGAGTCAGGAGAGCACACCGTGGTCGGCATGAACCGCTTCACGTCCACCGAGCCCTCACCGCTCACCGCAGGGGCCGACGGCGGGATCCTGGTCGTCGATCCCGAGGTCGAGGCCGAGCAGCGAAGCGCCGTGGAGCGCTGGCGCGACCAGCGCGACCAGGCCGCCGTCGATGCCGCGCTGAGCGACCTGGCCGAGGCCGCCCGCGACGACTCGATCAACATCATGCCGGTCACGATCACCGCCGCCCGGGCCGGGGTGACCACCGGAGAGTGGGCCGAGACCCTACGCGAGGCGTTCGGCGAGTACCGCGCCCCGACCGGTGTGACCGACGCCGCGGCGGTGTCCAGCGCGGAGGTGTCCGAGCTCCGGGGCGAGGTCGAGCGCCTCAGCGAGATGCTCGGGCGACGCCTGAAGTTCCTGGTCGGCAAGCCGGGGCTCGACGGGCACTCCAACGGCGCCGAGCAGATCGCGGTCCGTGCCCGCGACGCCGGTATGGACGTGGTCTACGAGGGCATCCGCCTGACGCCGACCCAGATCGCCAATTCGGCCGCTCAGGAGGGAGTCCACGTGATCGGGCTCTCGATCCTCTCGGGCTCACACCGCGAGCTGATTCCCTCAGTGATCGACTCGCTGCGCGAGGCCGGCGTCGAGGACGTGCCGGTCGTGGTGGGCGGGATCATCCCCGAGGCCGACGCCGAAGCGTTGCGGAAGGCCGGCATCGCCGCCGTCTACACGCCCAAGGACTGGAACCTCAACGGGATGATGCGCGACATCATCGAGCTGGTCGCCGAGCGCCACGGCTCGAGCACCGACAACGGGGCTTGACCCAACGCGCGCGGGAAAGCGGGGGTGAGCTCGGAGCCCGGCTGCGCGAGCGCGACACGAGCGCGGCGCCGGCCACTCTGAACCTGCTCGAGAGCCGCGCTCCGGACGCCCGCGAGCAGGCGCGGGCCCTGCTCGCCGAGCTGGCTCCCGCCGCCCTCGGCCACGAGGCGCCCGGGCATGTCGTCGGGGTCACCGGGCCGCCGGGCGTCGGCAAGTCCTCACTGCTCAGCCGCCTGGTCGCCGAGTGGCGCAGGCGCGATCGGTCGGTCGCCGTGCTGGCTGTCGATCCGAGCTCACGCCGCTCGGGCGGAAGCCTCCTGGGTGACCGCGCCCGGATCGACGCCGACCCGCGCGACCGCCGGCTGTTCATCCGCTCGACCGCCGCCGGGGACCGCCTGGGCGGTCTGGCGCCGGCCACCCGGAGCGCCGCCGCGGCGCTCGCCGCCGCCTTCGACGTGGTGGTGATCGAGACCGTCGGCGTCGGTCAGTCCGAGGTGGAGGTGGCCGACGTGGCCGACACGGTGGCGGTCGTCGTGCAGCCCGCCTCGGGCGACGTGCTCCAGTTCCTCAAGGCCGGGATCATGGAGGTGCCCGACGTGCTCGTGCTGACCAAGGCCGACCTCGAGGGCCCGGCTCGCCGCGCCATGGCCGACCTCCAGGCCGCACTCAGCACGCTCGGCGCCGCGGCCACGAGGCTCTGCCCGGTGTCCTCCGTCCCGCCCCCGAGCGGCATCGCCGAGCTGGCTGACGCGCTCGAGGCCCATCGCGGCACGCTCGACTTGCCGGCCCGCCGTCTGCACGCCCGCCGCCACCAGGCACTCGACCAGTTCGCCGCCGAGCACGGTGAACGCGGACTGCGCGCCGTCGGCGGCCGCATCGAAGCGCAGCGGTGGCTCGAAGGCCAGGACCCGGCCCTCGACGCGGCCTCGCTCGAGCGCGGCCTCGAGGCGCGCGCACACCAGAGCGAGTCCCCGTGAGAAACGTCCGCCGGCGCTTCGCCACCGGCCCGCGACGGATCGTGCTCCCGGGCGACCATCTGGTCGAGGGCGACACCGCGCTACGGGCCTGGCGGGACTCCGACCTCGGGCCGCTGGTCGCTGCCTGCCAGGATCCTGAGATCTCGCGCTGGACGCGCGTGCCCTATCCCTACGGCTCCGCCGACGCCCGCGCCTACCTGCTCCAGCGCCACGACAGCCTGCATGCTGGCATCGCGGCACCGTTCGCGATCGTCTCGGCGGCCGATCGCGACCAGCTGCTCGGCTCGATCTCGCTCATGCGCTTCGCCTGGCAGCACGCCCGCGCCGAGGTCGGCTACTGGCTGGGCAAGGAGACCCGCGGACAGGGGCACGCCACGCGCTCGGTGCGCCTGATCACCGCCTGGGGATTCCGGAGCCTCGGCCTGCATCGGATCGACCTGCTGGCCGCCACCGGAAACCCGGCCTCTCAGCGCGTGGCCGACCGCTGCGGGTTCGCTCGCGAGGCCGTGCTGCGCTCCTACCTCCAGGGCAAGGAGGGCAGGCAGGACATGGTGGCCTTCGGCCTGCTCGACAGCGACCCGCGCGCCCCTCGGGAAGAAACTCCAACATAGTCATAGTTTCTTCCCAAGCGCCAGCCATCGCGACCCGGTCGGCTAGGCTTTGTTCGATGGCACTCGAACCACTCAAGGACGGTCATGGCCGCCTGATCGGCGATCTGCGGGTGTCGGTCACCGACCGCTGCAACTTCCGCTGCCAGTACTGCATGCCCGCCGAGGGCCTGCCGTGGCTTGACCGCGACGAGATCCTGACCTTCGAGGAGATCACCCGGCTGGTCTCGCTGTTTGCCGCGATGGGCGTTCACGACGTGCGCCTGACCGGCGGCGAGCCGCTCGTCCGGCGCGACTTTCCGCGGCTGGCGGGGATGCTGGCCGGCATCGGGGCGGTCCACGACCTGAGCGTGACCACCAACGGCTACCTGCTCGAGCGCGACGCCGAGGCCCTGGTGCGCTCCGGCATCAACCGCTTCAACGTCTCGATCGACTCGCTCCAACGCGACCGCTTCTTTGAGCTCACCCGGCGCGACGCGCTGCCCCAGGTGCTCCGCGGGCTCGAGAAGCTCGCGCAGTACCCCGAGGCCCACCCGATCAAGATCAACGCGGTGGCGATGCGCGACTTCACCGAGGAGGAGGCGATTCCGTTCGCCGAGTTCGCTCGCCGCACGCCTTACGAGGTGCGCTTCATCGAGTTCATGCCGCTCGACGCCGACCACGCCTGGACCGAGGACCAGGTCCTGACCGGGACCGAGATCCGCGCGGCCATCGACGCCGTGTATCCGCTCGAGGCCGAGCCGCGCGAGCGGCACTCGACCGCCCGCGTCTATCGCTTCAAGGACGGCAACGGCAAGCTCGGGTTCATCAACCCGGTCTCCGAGCCGTTCTGCGGGGACTGCAACCGGGTGCGCCTGACCGCGGACGGTCGTCTGCGCACCTGCCTGTTCTCGCTGAACGAGACCGACCTGCGCACACCGCTGCGGGAGGGAGCCGGCGACTCCGAGGTCGAGCAGATCATCCGCGACGCGGTGTGGCGCAAGGAGCTCAAGCACCACGTGGGCGAGCCCGGCTTCATCCAGCCCGCGCGCAGCATGTCCGCCATCGGCGGCTGACCCTGACGCTTTAACCCTTTCGCAAGACTGGACCAGCATTATCTGAGGGGCAGATGCTGCTCCTGATGCTGTTCGCCCTGATCGCCGGCGCCGGGACGGCGATCACGCCGTGCGTGCTGCCGGTGCTGCCGGCGCTCCTGTCGGCCAGCGCGGCGGGCGGCCGACGCCGGCCCGTCGGGATCGTGCTCGGCCTGGCCGCCACGTTCACGATCGCGATCGTCGCGCTGGCCCAGCTGGTCAACGGGGTCGGCCTGGCCAGCGGGGCGGCCCGCACGCTGGCCATCGTGGTGCTGATCGCCTTCGGGGTCGCGATGCTGATTCCCGAGGTGGCGGCGCGGATCCAGGCCCCGCTCTCGCGCCTGGCCCGCTTCGGCCCGAAGACCCGCGGCGACGGGTTCTGGTCGGGCCTGGGGGTCGGCGGCGCCCTCGGGTTCGTGTGCGCGCCGTGCGCCGGTCCGATCCTGGCCGCGGTGACATCGGTGAGTGCCTCGAGCGGCGCCTCGGCCCGGGTGATCCTGGTCGCCATCGCCTACGCGGTTGGACTCGGGGCGGTGATGCTCGTGTACGCCTTCGCCGGCCGGGCCGTGCTCGACCGGATCCGCCGCGTGGCGCGCGGGCACCTGGTCGAGGGCGTGCTGGGCGGCGTGCTGATCCTCACCGGAGTGCTGATGGCGTTCAACGTCGACGTCCGCTTCGAGGACGCGCTGGCCAAGGACACCAGCCTGCCGGCCATCCTGGTCGACCCCACCCGCTCGCTGGAGAACTCGAGCGCGGTCCAGAAGCGACTGGCCCCGCTGCGCCCGACTTCTCGGTTCGCGACCGCGCAGGCCGAGGCCGCCGCAAAGCCGGTCCCTACGCAGGCGGAGCGCGAGGTGGCGATCCCCGGCGTGACGACGCCGTCGCTTTCCGATCTGGGCACAGCGCCCAACTTCACCGAGAACCAGGGCTGGTTCAATACCCCCGGGGAGCGCCCGCTGAGCCTGCCCCAGCTTCGCGGTCACGTCGTGCTCATCGACTTCTGGACCTACACGTGCATCAACTGCCTGCGCACGCTGCCGTTTCTGGAGGGGCTGTACGCCGACTATCACCGCTACGGCCTGGACATCGTCGGCGTCGAGACGCCCGAGTTCACCTTCGAGCAAGAAGCGAGCAACGTACGCCAGGCCATCGAGACCGACGGCATCAGGTACCCGGTGGTCCAGGACAACCGGTACGGCACCTGGAACGCGTGGCAGAACGAGTACTGGCCGGCCGAGTATCTGATCGACGCCAAGGGCCAGGTCCGCCACGTCCAGTTCGGCGAGGGTGACTACAAGCAGAGCGAGGCGGCGGTGCGGGCGCTGCTGGCCGACGCCGGTGCAAGCAGCCTGCCGGCGCCGATGACCGCCAGCGCGATCATGCCCTCGGCCGGCCTCGGCACACCCGAGACCTACCTCGACACCCAGCGACAGTCGGGCTTCCTCGAGCCGCTGCGTTCCGGCATCCGCGAATACCCGGGGGTGACCGGAAGCCTCGGCCTGAACCACTTCGCGCTCGCGGGTGCCTGGAATGCGTCGTCTGAGTCGATCACCCCGGCCGCCTCCGGCGCCTCGATCACCGGCAACGTGCAGGCGGCCAAGGTCTACCTGGTGCTCACCTCGGCCGGCAACGCGCCCCGGCAGGGGCGCATCCTGCTCGATGGACGGCCGCTTCCGAACGCCCACGCCGGGGCCGACGTCAAGAGCGGTGTGGTCACGATCACCGGCCAGCGGCTCTATTCGCTGGTGTCCTTTCCCAACGCGCAGCAGTTCACGTTCACGGTGCAGCTGCCGCCGGGCGTGACCGCCTACGACTTCACCTTCGGTTAGCCCGCGCTGATCCGGCGACCGCCGCTAAGGCGACCGCCGGATCGGCACGTCACCCTCTATGACGCCTGGTTCAGTGCGGTGTCGTCGATGACGAAGTTGGTCGTTCCCCGACCCTTGTCCGTCTCGACACCGGTGAACTTCACGGTGATCGTCTGACCGGCGTACGACGAGACGCTGAACGTCTTGTGTACGTACGCGGTGGCGTTCAGGTTGCTGTAGGTGGCCAGCGTGGACAGCACCGTGCCTGAGCTGTTCAGCACCTGCACCTTGAGCGTGTCGACCGCCGAGGACGTTCTCTCGCTGGTGTCGATCTTCAACCAGAAGCTGAACGTATCGGTGTGGCAGGCGCTGCCGATCGACACCGTCTGGGCGAGGGTGTCGGTGTGCGGCGTCCCGTAGCCGTCCAGCCAGGCGTAATAGGTGCCTGAATGGGCGGTTTCCCCGGCGCCGTTCGGATTGATGACGCCGGTCGTCGAGGTCCACGGCGCGGCCGAGCCGGTCTCGAAACCGGGGTTGCCGAGCAGCTGCTTGGCCGTGCAGCCCGACGAAGAGGACGACACCGTCCAGATGAACGACGTGTTCCCCGACGCTCCCGTGCCGTCGGTCGCGGTCACCGTCACCGAGGACGTTCCGGCCGTGGTCGGCGTGCCGCTGATCAGGCCCGAGCTGCTGATCGAGAGCCCGGCCGGCAGACCGCTGGCCGAATAGGTCAGGGTCTGTCCGGAGGCCGAGTCGCTTGCCTTGATCTGGAGGCTCACCGAGTTGCCGACGGTCGTCGACTGGTTGCCGGGATTGGTCACCGTGACCGTGTTCGTGCCGCCGCCACCGCCGTTCGAGACGATCGGGTGAGAGACCTCGCAGCCACCGGCGCCGCTGTTGTAGTCGTTGGCCCAGGTCGACTGCACGGCGAACGTCCCAGTGCTCAGCGCCAGGTTCTGCGACGCACCCTGGCCCGAGGAGATCCAGGCGCACTTGTCCCCGTCCTCCTCGCCGCTCGAGTCAGTCCAGCCGCCGGCCGGGTACTGGTCGGTGCTCGTCTCGGCGTACTCGTGACCCTCGACGATCGTGACGCCGTCGAGGTTGCCCGCCGAACCAGAGTTGACGAAGTTCTTGCCGCAGGAGGCGCCGGCGTCCGGGATGTAGGGCAGGTTGGTGAACGCGATCGGCGATCCCCAGGGCGTCGAGACGGCGCCGCCGCCGTCCAGGGTCGAGTCCCCGGTGTAGTCGTGCCAGGCGCAGAATCCCTGACTCTCGTAGCTGTCGGGGTCGGTCCCGTGGGGCGAGATGATCACGTACTGGGCGTCGCGGTTCGCGGCCGTGGTCGTATTGGCGAAGTGCTCAGCCGCCTTGACCGCCTCGGCGGCCAGCTGGTTAGCGGAGGCGGCCGACGGAGCAGACGAGGAGGTGTCCTCCCACACGCCGGCGAGCGCGCCACCGGTCGGATAGGCGACGTGCTGCGTGTTGCTCGCCGGGCATGACTGGGAGCCCGCGGCGACGTCCTGGCAGTACTGCGTCAACACGCCAGACCACGTCTCACCACCGGTTCCGAGACCCTTGAAGAAGGCCTGCACGTCGGGAGCGACGCCGGCCGAATCGCCGGAGAACGTCGCATACCCGGCCGAGTTCGTGGCCTGGGTCCCCCACTGCGAGCCCCAGAAGACCAGGTAGACCCGCTGCGCGCCGGTCGTCACGCCGACGCCGTCGATCGCGCCGCCGTAGTTCAGGTTCTTGGCGTTGGCCGCCGCCGTACCCGGCGTGTTGTACGGGACGGTGTGTTGACGGCCACGGGCCGGAACGGCGCCGTGACGATAGGCATGGCCGTTCGAGTAGGCCGGCGCCGCTTTGTGCGCCGCGGCGACGGCAGGAGCTGCCAGGGCGGCCCCCAGCACGCACAGCGAAACAAACAGACGTACCGCCGCGGCCCGCGTTGGACCAGCGGTTGACGCTCCCTCCAGCATTGACTCCCCCTGTCGGATGGTGACCGGTCCCGGCCCGGGATGGATATCAGTTGCTACGGGCACGGGCAAGCCGACGTTTGCCCCGGGTTGGGGCGCTTTGCGCAGCCCTCGCGCGGAACGGATACCCAGACCTGTCAGGGTCAGTACGGCGGCGGCACGGCGGCCCGCCGCCGGTCGAGCATCGCCGCCGCCTGGAGCAGGTCGGCCGGGGAGTCGACGTCGAACAGCTCGTCGGGATCGTCGACCTCGAGCAGGACCGGATCGATCTCGGCCACCGCATCCATCAGCCGGCCGCTGGCCGTGCGGGCGGGTCCGGCGAGCAGTTCGAGCGCCCGGGGCTGATAGCACCCGAGCAGCGGCTGCATCCGCTCATCGGCGCAGGCCACGACGGCGGGGGCCCGTCCCGGGTCGGCCCTGACCAGCCGGCGGATCAGCTCCGGCGTTACGAACGGCAGATCGCCCGCGCAGATCAGGACCGGTCGTCCGCCGGCCAGCGCGAGCGCCTGGGTGATCCCGACCAGGGGATGACGCGGGCTCTCGGGCTCGATCCACACCGCGACGCCCTGAAGCGGCGGAAGCTGGGTGCCCGCCTTGGCGAGGATCGCCACCCGGCTCAGGACCTGGCTCACCGCTTCCACCGGATAACAGACCAATGGCTTGCCGTGCAGCTCCACGGTCGGCTTCTGCCCGCCGATTCGGAGCCCGTGGCCACCGGCCAGGATCGCCCCAACCGGCTTGGAACGCAGGCGCATTAGACCGCCGTGCGGTGCTCGCTCACACGGGGATCGTAGAATCACCTGGATGGAGGGCTCAACCTCTGTACGGAGCTGGCTCCGCTGCTATCGCTGCTGGTCGCAGAATCTGGAGGTGCAGGTCCACTACGAGGGGATCCACCGGATCGACCCTGAGACCGGCGAACGCGGCGAAGTGGTGGACGAGATGCAGGAGGCGGTCGTCCAGTGTCTGGAGTGCATGCACGACCAGCCCCACCTCGGCTTCCACAACGGGCGCGTCGAGCCGATCGAGGACCGCTGGGAGCGGATGATCGCCGGTACGCCCTGGGTGGCCTCGTGCACGGTCACAGTGGACGCCGACGATGTCGAGACCTGCTCGGGCCCGGAGGCCGGCGACGCCCTCTCCTACGCCGCCTTCGGCGACCACGGAACGCGGGAGTTCTTCACCCACGTCCGTTTCCACAAGCACGACGACGACCGGATCGTCGTGCATCTCCTGGTCGAGCTCTACGCGCGCTCGGCCGAGGAGGCCACCGAGGTCCTCGAGGATGCCGCCCGCGGCACCCTGGCGATCACCTCGCTTGCCGAGGAATCGCGTCCGCCCGCATCGACGGGCGGCGGCGGCGATTCGCAGCACTGATCCTCTCGAAGGCCTCCATCACGATCAGGGCCAACGCGATCGGCACGGTCGCCGGCAGCTCTGAGATCACCAGGAACAGCAGGTCGAACGCGGCTGCGAGGAGGAGCGTGAGCAGCGCCGCCTGCCACTGCCGGCGCCATCTGGCAGCCAGCACCGCCCCGAGCAGGCCAGCCACGAACAGATCGCCATAGCCCATCGACACCGTGCCGAACAGCTCCGCCTGGAGCTGCGGCAGGCCGGCCGGCGGGTGGGCGGCGATCAGCGTCGCGTTGGGCGCCTGGAGGAGGTCGGTGACGACCAGCCAGCTGTCGGCGGCGGCCATCAGCACGATCCCCACCTTGAGCCAGCCCGCCGGCGTCACCGCGGCCAGCAGCACGCCGAGTGTCACGCAGCTGAGCGCCGAGAGCAGCGCTCCGGCCGCCTCCCCGGACAGCGAGTTCTTGGCCGCCCAGGCGAGGACGAACAGGGGCACCGCCAGCAGCGCCGCGAACGGCCTCGAGCCACGCGCCGCCCAGCCGAGCGCCACCGCGGCCAGGATCGGCACGGCGACGAGGGCCAGCCAGGTCAGCCCGGTGGCCGTGTCCGACACGTAGCGGATCGCGAACACGACGACCACGATCGACCCGATCGGCACGAGCGCCCACCCGCGTCCGTGGAAGCGCTCCATCCAGCGCGGGCGGGCAACCGGCCGGGGCGCGGCGACCACGGCGGCCTGCAGCGCGAGCAGGCCGGCGTCCGACGGTATGAACGGCAGGGCCACGCGGATGAGGGTACGCGGCCCCTATGAGAACCGGCGAAGAGGCCGTCAGGCCTTCAGTCGGCGCTCCAGCTCTTCGAGGTGCGTCCGCAGCTTGGCGGGCAGCTTGTCGCCGAACTTGCCGTAGTGCTCGTGCAGCTGCGGGAGCTGCTCGATCCAGCACTCGGAATCGACCTCGAGCAGCTTCTCGACAGCCTCGGTCTCGATGTCGAGCCCGGACGTGTCGATGCCGCCCTCTCCGACCGGTGGCACGAGCCCGATCGGAGTCTCGTTGGCCTCCGCCTTGCCTTCGAGACGGCGGAAGATCCAGGCCAGCACGCGCGAGTTCTCGCCGAATCCCGGCCACAGGAACTTGCCGTCGTCGTCCTTTCGGAACCAGTTGACGTAGAAGATCTTCGGTAGCTCGGCACCCTCGCGCTGACCGATCTCGAGCCAGTGCGCGAAGTAGTCGGCCATGTTGTAGCCGCAGAAGGGCAGCATCGCCATCGGGTCGAACCGCAACTCGCCGACGTTGCCCGTGGCCGCCGCGGTCTTCTCCGACGACATCGTCGAGCCGAGGAACACCCCGTGCTCCCAATCTCGCGCCTCGTAGACGAGCGGGACGACGGTCCCGCGGCGGCCGCCGAACAGCATCGCGTCGATCGGCACGCCGGCGGGATCGTCCCACTGAGGGTCGATCGACGGACACTGGGCGATGCGCACGGTGAACCGGGCGTTCGGATGCGCCGCGGGCTTGTCGGAGTCCGGCGTCCAGTCGTCGCCGCGCCAGTCGATCAGGTGGGCCGGCGGATCGCCCATCCCCTCCCACCAGATGTCGCCGTCATCGGTCTTGGCGCAGTTGGTGAACACCACGTCGTGCTCGAGCATCTTCACCGCGTTCGGGTTGGTCTTCTTGCTCGTCCCCGGTGCGACCCCGAAGAACCCCGCCTCGGGGTTGACGGCATACAGCTTGCCGTCCTTGAACTTCATCCAGGCGATGTCATCGCCGATCGTCTCGACTTTCCAGCCGGGCAGCGTCGGGATCATCATCGACAGGTTGGTCTTGCCGCATGCGCTCGGGAACGCCCCCGCGATGTACTTGCTCTCGCCCTCGGGCGAGGTCAACTTGAGGATCAGCATGTGCTCGGCCAGCCAGCCCTCGTCGCGCGCCATGACCGAGGCGATCCGCAGCGCGAAGCACTTCTTGCCGAGCAAGGCGTTCCCGCCGTAACCCGACCCGAAGGACCAGATCTCCCGGGCCTCGGGGAAATGCACGATGTACTTGTTGTCGGCATTGCAGGGCCACGGGACGTCCTGCTCACCGTCGGCCAGCGGCGCCCCGACCGAATGCAGACAGGGCACGAAGTCACCGTCGTCGCCGAGCTGGTCGAGCGCGTCCTGCCCCATGCGGGTCATGATCCGCATCGACGCGGCGACGTAGGCCGAGTCGGTGAGCTGCACGCCGATGTAGGAGATCGGGGATCCGATCGGCCCCATCGAGAACGGCACGACGTACATCGTGCGACCGCGCATCGAGCCGCGGAACAGCTCGGTGAGCGCCCGGCGCATCTCGCTGGGATCGGTCCAGTTGTTGGTCGGCCCGGCGTCCTCCTCGCGGTCGGAGCAGATGAACGTACGGTCCTCGACCCGAGCCACATCGGCCGGATCGGACAGGGCCAGGTAGGAGTTCGAGCGCTTGGCATCCGACAGGCGCTCGAAGGTGCCGGCCGCAACCAGGGTCTGGGCGAGCTCGTCGTACTCCTCGTCGGACCCGTCGCACCAGTGGATGTCGTCGGGCTGGGTCAGCGCCGCGATCTCGTCGACCCAGTCGTTCAGACGGGGATGGCTGGATCTGGCTTGATGCGTCGGTGCGGTATGGGCCATGGGGTGTCAGCTACTCCTAGTGTCTGGGTGGGGCTGTCAAGCCTACCCTGGGGCGAACGAATATGACCCGCTCGTGGTCTATTCCACGCCGGCCTCGGGGGCGGCCGTGCGGTGGTGTGCCACGACCCCATTTCCCCCGTTTTCCCTACGAGGAACTAGAACGAGCCGCTTGAACTCGGCCACCAGGACGCCGTCCTGGTTCAGCACGCGCGTATGCACTCGGACAGTTCCGCGGTCGGGCTTGGACTGCGACGGGCGCACCTCGAGCACCTCGGACTCGCAGAACAGCGTGTCGCCGTGGAACACCGGAGCGGGGTGCTTGAGCTCCTCGGTGGCCAGGTTGGCGATCGCCTTGCCGCTGACGTCTGAGACGCTCATCCCGAGAGCCAGCGAGTACACCAGCGGCCCGACCACGACGTTGCGGCCCTGCTGGGACTGGGCGGCATACACGTCGTTGATGTGCAGCGGGTGGTGATTCATGGTCAGCAGGCAGAACAGATGGTCGTCCGCCTCGGTGACCGTCTTGGCGGGCCAGTGCTTGTACACGGCGCCCACCTCGAACTCCTCGAGGTAGCGCCCGTACGGATGGGCACCACTGGCCTCGCGGACGGTCTGATCAGTGTCAACTTGGTTCATGACACCGAAGAATGTCAAGAAGCCGGGTCCGGCGACGCGCATGCGCGGCGCCGAACCCTCAAACCACCTAACGTTCCGCCGATGCGAAACCCCCGTGACTTTGCCAAGCCGCTGGCTATCGGCGCCCCGGCGCCGGTTCTCGAGATCCCGTTCAAGCCATCTCGGATGATCCACTTCCTGGACTTCTCCAACGAGAAGATGGTGGCCAAGGTGCCCGACATCGCGCCCACCGTGGACATCCTGCTGGGCAACCTCGAGGACGCGGTCCCAGTCGACCGCAAGGAGGCCGCCCGTGCCGGCCTGGTCCAGGTCGGCAAGGAGATGGAGCTCGGGGAGACGCAGCTGTGGACGCGGGTGAACAGCCTGGAGTCACCCTGGGTGCTCGACGACATCACCACGCTGGTGAGTGAGATCGGTCACAAGCTCGACGTGATGATGATCCCGAAGGTCGAGGGCGCCTGGGACATCCACTATGTCGACCGGCTGCTCGCCCAGCTCGAGGCCAAGGCCGGGCTGGAGCGGCCAATCCTGATCCACGCCCTTCTCGAGACCGGACTGGGCGTGGTCAACCTCGAGGAGATCGCGACGGCCAGCCCGCGCATGCAGGGGATGAGCTTCGGTCCGGCCGACCTGGCCGCCTCGCGCCGGATGAAGACCACCCGGGTGGGCGGCGGTCATCCGGGCTATCGCGTGATGAACGACCCGAACCCGCACAACCCCGAGGGGCGCCGGGAGACCGCCCAGCAGGATCCCTGGCATTACTCGATCGCCCGCATGGTCGACGCCTGCACCTCGGCCGGGATCCTCCCCTTCTACGGCCCCTTCGGGGACATCCGCGACGTGCAGGGCTGTGAGACGCAGTTCCGCGCGGCGTTCCTGCTCGGCTGCGTGGGCGCGTGGTCGCTGCACCCGACTCAGATCGAGATCGCCAAACGGGTGTTCAGCCCCGACCCCGAAGAGGTTCAGTTCGCCCGCAAGGTGCTCGAGGCGATCCCCGACGGGCGTGGCGTCCACATGATCGACGGCAAGATGCAGGACGACGCCACCTGGAAGCAGTGCAAGGTGATGGTCACGCTGGCCGAGATGCTCGCCCAGAAGGACCCTGAGCTGGCCGAGGCATACGGGTTCGAGCCCGCGACCGCGTAGCGACGATGCGCATCTCGGCCAAAGCGGACTATGCGGTGCGCGCGGCGGTCGAGCTGGCCGCGGCCCCCGATGAGAAGCCGATCAAGGCCGAGCGGATCGCCACCGCCCAGGACATCCCGCTGAACTTCCTGGAGAACATCCTGGGCGAGCTGCGCCACGCCGGCATCGTGCGCAGCCACCGCGGCGCCGAAGGCGGCTTCCGGCTGGCCAAGCCGGCCGACCAGCTGACCGTGGCCGATGTGATCCGCGCTGTGGAGGGGCCGCTGGCCAGCATTCGCGGCGGCCCGCCCGAGGACGCCGCCTACCCGGGCGCGGCGAGCGCCCTGCCCAGGGTGTGGATCGCGGTGCGGGCGAACCTGCGCAAGGTGGTGGAGCACGTAACGCTGGCCGACGTGGCCGGCGGAAAGCTGCCGAGCACGATCGACCGGCTGGCCGAGGACCCCGAGGCGTGGGTCACGCGCTGAGCGCGGACGCCATCTCGGCGTCGGGCAGCTTCACGTAGACGACGTCGCCCTGGTCGAGTTCGAGGGCGTCGCTCTGAGCCCGGGTCAGCTGCGCGCGCGCCGCCTGCCCGTCGGGCAGCTCGAGCTCCACGCGCACCTCGAACCCGAGGTGGACCACGCGCTTGACGGCGGCCTCGATCAGCCCGGGTCCCGCGCTCAGCGACAGGCTCACGTCGTGCGGGCGCATCAGCTTGCCGTTGACCGTGCTGACCGGGCCGAGGAAGCCCATCACGAACGGGCTGGCGGGCTTGTCGTAAACCTCGCGCGGGGCACCCACCTGCTCGATCCGTGCCTTGTTCATCACGGCGATCGTGTCGGCGACCTCCATCGCCTCCTCCTGGTCGTGGGTGACCAGCACGGTGGTCACGCCCTGTTCGTCGTGCAGCCGGCGCAGCCAGCGCCGCAGCTCGGCCCGCACATTGGCGTCGAGCGCGCCGAACGGCTCGTCGAGCAGCAGCACCTGCGGCTCGACGGCCAGCGCCCGGGCCAGCGCCATCCGCTGTCGCTGTCCGCCCGAGAGCTGATGCGGTCTCTGCCCGGCCCATTGAGTCAGCCCGACCAGCGCCAGCAATTCCTCGACCTTGGCGCGGACCTCGGCCGACCCACGCTTGCGGATCTTCAAGCCGAAGGCCACGTTTTCGAACACGCTCATGTGGGCGAACGCGGCGTAGTGCTGGAAGACGAACCCGATCCCCCGGTCCTGTGGGCGGGCCCGGGTGACGTCCTGGCCGGCGATCCGGACCTGACCGCTGTCGGGAGTCTCCAGGCCGGCGATGATCCGCAGCAGGGTCGACTTGCCCGAACCGCTCGGGCCGAGCAGTGCGGTCAGCCCGCCCTCGGGCACCTCCAGCGAGACATCCTCGAGCGCGACGAACTCGCCGAAGCGCTTGGCGATCCCATCCACCTCGATCCTCATCGAACGTCATCCTTTGTCCTCGAGCCGAACATCGTCATGAGCAGCAGCACCGCGATCGACAGCACGGCCAGCTCGGTCGCGGCGGCGTACACGCTGGTCGCCACCTGACCCCCGATCTGCTCGTCGCGCTGGTAGACCAGCAACGGCAGCGTGAGCGTCGAACCGGCCACGTTCGAGGAGACCACGATCACCGCGCCGATCTCTCCGAGCGCCCGCGCGGTGGTCAGCACCACGCCGTATGCGACTCCCCACCGGATCGTGGGCAGCGTGATCCGCCAGAACGTCTGCCACGAGGACGCGCCCAGCGTCGCCGCGGCCTGCTCCTGCTCGTCGCCAACCTCGCGCAGCACCGGGGCCACCTCGCGCACTACGAACGGCAGCGACACGAACACCGTGGCGATGACCATGCCCGGGACCGCATAGATGATCCGGATGCCGTTGTTCAGGAACACGCCGCCGAACCAGCCGCCGAAGCCGTAGACGAGGATCAGAGCCAACCCGATGATCACCGGCGAGACCACGAACGGAAGGTCGATCAGCGCGTCCAGGATGGCCTTGCCGCGCGTCTGGCTGCGGGCCAGCACGAGCGCCGTGCCCACCCCGAAGATCGTGTTCAGCGGCACCGCGATCACCGCGATCAAGACCGACAGCCACAGCGCGCTGATCGCGGCGGGGGTGGTCATGAACGACCACGCGGTCCCGGCTCCGTGCTCGAACGTGCGCCAGAACACGACCGCCACCGGCGCCAGCAGGAGCAGCACGAGATAGAGCAGCGCCACCGCCCGCAGCGACAGGGTGGCCCGGCGGCTAATGGCCAACGCGCGCTCCGATCCGGCGCAGGAGGAACAGCACGACGAGGGCGACGACCATCAGCACGACCGAGAGCGCCGCCGCCGATTGCTCAGAGCCGCTCTCGATGTCGGCGTAGATCACGATCGAGGCGATCTGCACCTTGCCGGCGATCAGCGCCAGCGAGCCGAACTCGCCGATCGAGCGGGCGAAGGCCAGTGCCGCGCCCGAGCAGATCG
The DNA here is from genome assembly GCA_963764545.1 of uncultured Solirubrobacterales bacterium. GTDB lineage: Bacteria > Actinomycetota > Thermoleophilia > Solirubrobacterales > Solirubrobacteraceae > Palsa-465. Next base: position 632,830 of record CAVXSX010000005.1, read on the forward strand.
CGGGCCTGAGCGCCGGGAGCACGACACGGCGCAGCGTGGTGGCGTTGGAGGCCCCGAGCGATGCGGCCGCCTCCTCGACCCCGCGGTCGAGCTCGATCAGCACCGGCTGCACCGAACGCACCACGAATGGCAGCGTCACGAACAGCAGCGCGACGATCACCGCCGCGCGGGTGTAGGCCAGGTGGATGCCGACCGGGCTCCCCGGCCCATACAGCGCGATCAGGGTCAGGCCGGCCACGATCGTGGGCAGCGCGAACGGTAGGTCGATCAGCGCGTTCACGAAGCGCTGCCCCGGGAACGTGTCGCGCACCAGCACCCAGGCCACCAGCGTGCCCATGACCGCCCCGATGCCGGCCACGATCAGCGAGGCGGCCAGGGTGACCGCGAGCGCCCGCAGCGCCAGCGGGTTGTCGATCGAGGTCCAGAACGTTCCGACACCCGAGGAGACGGCCTTGACCGCCACCGCCGCGAGCGGGATCAGCACGATCAGGCTCAGGTACAGCATGGCCAGCCCGAGCCCCAGTCCACCACCGCCCGTGCGACCCCGTAGAGCCGCACGGGCCGTGCCCGGTCCTCGGAGAGAGGAAGTTGCCACCTCAGCTTGCAGTGGGCACCCCCGCGGCCTCCTCGATCTGGGTCACCGAGCCGGTGGACGGCGCGAAGAACGTCTTGGAGACCTTGGTCCAGCCGCCCAGGTAGTCGATCGTGAACAGCTCGGGCGGGGTCGGGAACTTGCTCGCGAACTTGGACGCCACCGACGCCAGCACCGGGCGATAGCCCTTCTGCGCCCAGATCGTCTGGCCCGCCGCCGACCACTGCCAGTTGAGGAAGGCCTCGGCCTGAGACTGGTGTGAGCTCTTGGTGGTGACCGCGATCGGCGTCTGGATCAGCAGCGTCTGCTGCGGATAGACGACGTCGATCGGATCGCCGGCCTTCTTCGCGGCCAGCGCGTCTGACTCGTAGTCGAGCAGTACGTCCCCCTTACCTCCGGCGAAGGTCTGAAGCGCGGCGCTGGCGCTCGAGTCCTGGACGCTGACGTTCTTGGTCAGGAGCGTCTTCAGGTAGTCCAGGGCCTCGGCCGGGCTCTTGCCCTCCTTGAGCTCGGCGCCGTAGCCGGCCAGGATGTTCCAGCGCGCGCTGCCCGAGGTCGACGGGTTCGGTGTGATCACGTCGACGCCAGGCTTGATCAGGTCATCCCAGCCCGTGATGTGCTTGGGATTGCCCTTGCGCACGACCAGCACGACCACCGAGTCGCTCGAGAAGCCCTTGTACGGGTTCTCAGCCCAGGTGTTGGCCACGATCCCGTCCTTGACCAGCCGGGTCATGTCGGGCGTGGTCGAGAACGCGACGATGTCGGCCGGCTGCCCCGTGTCGACCGCCCGGCTCTGAGAGCCCGAGGCGCCGAACGACTGCCCAAACGTGACTCCGCTGCCCGCCGCGGTCTGCGCGAACGCCGCGGTCAGCGCGTCGTAGGCCTTCTTGGGGGTCGAGTAGGCGACCAGCTGCAGCGTCGTACGTCCCGTCGTGGCGGCCGCGTTACTCGTGCCCGCGCTGCTGCCGCTTGCGCTGCTGGTGACATCGGAGGACCCTCCGCATCCGGCCAGCCCCACCGCCAGGCTGGCGAACGACAGCAGCGCGAGCGCGGTGAGTCGGCGTGATCGTGTTCTCATGCGGAAACCCCCAGGTGATGACTTGTTGTCTTGTCAGGGCGCCGGCGGGAACGAGCCCAAAGGCGCGAGAGCAAAAAGCCCCGAAAGGCAACTAATTTCAGTGATATTATTGACATTACCAGATTGATCGAATTAGTCGAGCTGATTTCGTCGGAAGGCCGTCGCCGACCAGCCCGCGGCCGTCGCCGACCAGCCCGGGGCCGTCGCTGAACCCCCCGGAAACGCCGCACTCGCCGAGCCCCGCGGCACGAGCGCGAAGTTCTCCGCACCAGAGCCGGGTGAATCTGAATTCACCCCCGCGGGCGCCGCGAGTGCGGCGCTCTGCGCCCTGCAGAAGCGGCGGCGGCCGCGGCGAAACTACGCCACCGTAGCCTCACGGCGCGGACCGCGGCGCGCTTCGCTACCCTCCGGCGCCCCATGCGGTTCTTCGAGTACGAGTCGCGGGCGATCGTGGCCAAGGCCGGCATCCCGGTGACCAGGCACGGCTTCGCCAAGACAGCCGATGAAGCCCGCCGGGTCGCGGAGGAGATCGGCGGGCCGGTGGTCATCAAGTCCCAGGTGCTGAGCGGCGGCCGGATGAAGGCCGGCGGGGTCAAGTTCGCCGACACGCCCGAGGAGGCGGCGAGCCACGCCGCGGACATCCTCGAGCTCGAGATCGGCGGCCACATGCCACGCGGCGTGCTGGTCGACACGCACGCGGCGGTCAAGCACGAGTACTACGCCGGCGTCGTCTGGGACGGCATCCGCAAGCGTCCGGTGATGCTGTTCTCCGACATGGGCGGTATCGACATCGAGGAAGTGGCCGAGCAGCATCCCGACCATGTCGCCCGCCGCCACTTCTCGACGATCAAGCCATTCAGCGACTGGGAGGCGAAGCAGCTGATCGCTTCGGTCGGCGTCACCGGGAGCGCCCTGAACCGCCTGACCCCGATCGTGGCCCGGCTGGCCCGCCTGTTCCTCCGGTACGACATGACGCTGGCCGAGATCAACCCGCTCGGCGAGACCGAGGACGGGAAGTTCATCGCGCTCGACGCGCACATGGACATGGAGAACGAGGGCCGGCCGCGTCAGAACGCGCTGCTGGCCGAGCTCGGCGTGGGCGGCGAGGAAACGCGCCTGGCCCGCGAGCCCACCCCATTCGAGCTCGCCGGCGAGGAGGTCGATGCCCAGGATCACCGCGGCGTGGCCGGCAACGTCACCGAATTCGACGGCAACCTCGGCCTGGTCATCGGCGCCGGGGGTGGCTCGCTGACCCTGTTCGACGCGGTCCGCGCGCACGGCGGAGACCCGGCCAACTACTGCGAGATCGGCGGCAACCCGAGCGTGCGCAAGGCGTGCGGGCTGGCCAAGCTCGTCCTCCAGAAGCCCGGCGTGGACAAGATCGCGGTGATGATGTCGATCGTCTCCAACACCCGGGTCGACATCGTGGCCCGCGGGGTGATCAAGGCGTGCGTCGAGCTCGGCTACGACCCCGCCGAGAAGATCGCGATCTTCCGCATCCCGGGCGCATGGGAGGAAGAGGGATTCAAGATCCTTGAGAAGTACGGCGTGGAGTACGCGGACCGCACCGTGTCGCTGCACGAGGCCGCGCGCCGCGCGGTCGTGAAGATCCAGGGCAGCGGCGCCGACGGCGCCGGCCCGGCTGGCGACGGCTTTCGCCAGACGACTGCCGAAGTCGGCGCGGAGACCGACGTTTAGTGGTCGCTCGCGACCACTGAGCGAGGCGCCATGTCGATCCTGATCGACGAGACCACGACCTTCATCGTCCAGGGCATCACCGGGCGTGAGGCAGTGAACCTCACCCGCGAGTGCCTGGATTACGGCAAGGGCGCCAAGATCGTCGGCGGGGTCACGCCCGGGCGTCTCGGCCGCGACGTGCACGGCGTGCCGGTGTTCGACACGGTCGCCCAGGCGGTCGAGCACCACGGCGGCTCGATCGACGGCTCGGTGGTCACCGTTCCCCCCGCCTTCACCAAGGACGCCGTGTTCGAAGCGATCGAGAACGGCGTGAAGCTCGTCGTGATCGTCACCGAGCGCATCCCGCGCGGGGACGTGGCCGAGATGGTCGAGCTCGCCGCCGAGCACGACGCGCGGATCATCGGGCCCAACTGCCTGGGGATCATCGTGCCCGACGTGATCAAGATGGGCGGGATCGGCGGCCCGGCCAAGGATGCCGCCAAGTCCTACACGCCCGGGTCGGTTGGGGTGATCTCACGCAGCGGAGGCATGACCACCGAGATGTCCTCAACCCTGTCCGCGGCTGGGCTCGGGCAGTCGACGGCGGTGTCGATCGGCGGTGACGCGATCATCGGCTCGACCTACGCCGAGCTCATGCCGCTGTTCGAAGCCGACAGCCAGACCGAGGCGATCGTGATCTACACCGAGCCGGGCGGCCGGATGGAGGCCGAGCTGGCGCGCTGGGTGACCGAGAACGACTCGCGCCTGCCGATCGTGGCCTTCATGGCCGGTCGCTTCATGGACGAGATGCCGGGCATGAGCTTCGGTCACGCCGGCACGATCGTCGAGGGCAAGGAGGACACCGCGACCGAGAAGATCGCGCGGCTGGCCGAAGCTGGGATCGTCGTGGCCGAGGAGATCTCAGAGATCCCGTGGATCGTCAAGGACCGGATCGGAGCCGCCGTATGAGCGACGCGCTGTTCATCGCGGTCGAGGTAGAGGGCCAGGCGGCGCGCGACGCGGAGCTGGCCGCCAAGCTCGAAGAGGTCTGCCCGGTCGACATCTTCCGGGCGGGTGAGCACGGCGTCGAGATCGTCGAGGAGAACCTCGACGAGTGCGTGCTGTGCGAGCTGTGCATCAACGCCGCGCCGCCCGGCGCGGTGCGCGTGGTCAAGCTCTACTCGGGCGAGACGCTCCCGGCTTAGCACCGCCCACCAGGCGGCGCCGCGCCGCCGCGGTGAGCGGACGGTAGGTCTGGCCCGAGGCGTCCAGGTACCACGCCTGGACCCCCTCGCCCGGCTCGGGGATGCCCGCCTTGCGCAGCGTCTCGGTGCGCGGGCGAAACCAGGTGGTGAGAGGGATGCGGTCCACGACGTGGACCAGCGTCGGACGCTCCTCGGCCTCGAGCCCCGAGAAGGCGCGGCCCAGGTCTCGCGGGCGCACCACGTCGTCACCTCGCAGCGTGACGGCCGCCACCGGGATCTCCCGCTCTGCGCCCTCCGGCACGACGCCGTAGGCGAGCGCCAGGTCGACCGCCTCGATGTCCGCCAGCGCGTCGCGGATCGGCGCGGAGAACACCGGGCCGTCTGCCGTGCGGATCACGTCCCCCACGCCGTCGACCCGCCAGTAGTCGCCGTCGGCGTCGCGACGGAACAAATCGCCGGTGGCGACCCACGCGTCGTCGGCCGCGAACAGCGAGCGCAGCGGGGTGATGCTCAGCTGGTCGGTCGGCGCGGCGCGAGCCAGCAGCATGCCCACCTCGTCCACGCCGCAGCGGCGGGCGAAGCCGTCGCCGGCGAGCACCAGGCCCTGCGCGTCGAGGTCGTACTGGGCGATCCGCACCTCGGCGCTGCCGGGCAGCGGGCGACCCATCGCGCCGGGCTTGGACGCGCGGAGGTTGACCAGGATCGCGCCCGCCTCGGTCGAGGCGTAGAACTCGACCACGCGCGCCGGCCGGAAGCGCCGTTCGACTCGCTGCCACAACCCGAGCGGCATGCCGGACCCGATGAACAGCCGCAGCGGATGGTGGCGCTCGCCGGCCTGGGCGGGTGCCTCCACGACCTCATCGAGCAGCGTCCACGTGTACGAGGCCACCGTGGCGCCGTAGCGCCTGACCTCCTCCCAGAACGTGTCGACGTCGAACTTGCGCGCCATGGCCAGGCGCGCCCCGCCCGCGATCGCGCCGCCGATGCTCATCATCAGACCCGAGGGGTGGTGGATCGGCGTGATGCTGTAGACGGTGTCGGCTCGGGTGAGCGCCGCCGAGGAGGCCGTCCCGAAGGCCGACTGAGCCCAGCGGCGATTGGTGATCCGGCTCATGCGCGTGTTCTCGCCCTCGCCGCTGAACACGATGAAGGCCAGATCGCCCGCGCGCCCGGGGTCGGGGCGATACCAGCGCGGCAGCTTGACCGCGACCGGATCGATGCGCTCCATGTCGATCACGCCCTCGGTCTCCAGGTCGCGCGGCTCGCCGCCCCCGCCGAGCACGAACGTGTGCACGATCCCCAGACCCGCGGCCAGTGGCGCGCGCTCGGGGTCGGCGATGATCCGCTCGACCTGGCCCAGCCGCGCTTCCCGAGCCAGATCACCATCCGGGCGCATGAGCACGGCCACTGCGCCGAGGCGGCTGATCGCGACCACGAGCGCCAAGGCGCTCGGCCGCGGCCCCATCAGCACACCGACGTGCTCGCCCTGACGCACGCCGATCGAGATCAGGCCGCGCACCACGTTGTCGATCCGCTCGCCCACCTCCCGCGCGTCATACGCGCGGTCTCCGAACAGGAAGAACGTGTCGCCCGGCGCGCGGCGGCGTCGCTCCTCGACCAGCAACCCGAGCGAGACGCGCGTCCTGGGCTGGATCTGCTCCAGGCGCGCGAGTCGCGGCAGCTGCGCCGCCGCCTCCCGGCTCAGCCCGCGCACGCCGCGCACGGCACGCCCGGCCGTGCCCACCGCCGAGCGGGCCATCCCCGCCCCCACCCCTGCGGCAAGCTCGATGCCGTACCCGACGCGGTTGCGGACCTGGGGGTGAGCTCGGCGCTGCCGTCGTCGGGAACGTGGGTCAGGTTCTCCGGGGCCTCTCCACCGCCCGAGCGCCAGTGCGCCCACTCGGCCACCGTCGGCCAGCTCACAGCGCGCGCCGATGACCCTACGACCAGGCCGAAGTGCCCCGCATTCAGGCACAGCTCGTACACGTCGGCCCGCGGCGCGGCCTGGCGGATCGCCCGTACCCCGGCCGCCGGAGCGATCTCGTCCACGCTCCCGACCACGGCCAGGATGGGTAGGGCCAGGTCGGCCAGGCTGAGCGCGCGGTCGGCGATCACGAAGCCGCCCTCGAGCATCCGGTTGGAGGCCACGAACTGCTTGACGAACTCGGCCAGCGCCGGACCCGGCCAGGCCACCCACCCGTCGGCCTCCAGGAAGCGGCGCTGGCCCTCGCGCGGCAGCAGCGCCTCGCGATCGTGGAGCTGGAGCAGGAACTCGAGCCGGTTGCGCACCGACTTGACCGGATCCAGCAGGCGGAACCCGGTCCGGCTGAACCAGGCCGGAACACCGCCGCCCCGGAAGGCGAACGAAATCACCTCGGCGAGCTCGACCGCCACCTGCTCCGGCAGCCCGAGCGGCATCCCCAGGCGCGTGTCGACGGGGCTCCCGAACGTGACCAGCGACTCAAGCCCGTCGTTTCGCCGGTAAGCGGCCACCTGGTAGCAGAACATCCCCCCTTGCGAGTATCCGGCGAGATGGACGTCACGGCCGGTGTGCCGGCGCACGCGATCGATCGCCTCCGAGACGGCCAGCACGTGATCGGCCAGCGTGCGCTCGAGTCCGCCCCGCTCGCGCTCGGGCGCGCCGAAGTCGACCACCCACGGAACGACGCCCTGCTCGCTGAGGATCGTGACCGCGCTCGAGGCCGGCGACACGTCGTAGATCTCGGCCGCCAGCATGAGCGGCGGAACCAGCAGCATCTGAGGCGCCGCCGAGTCCGCGTCGTTCGGGTAGTAGCGGCGCAGGCGGAACACCCGCTGCTCGTCGGTGATCTCGTACGGAGAGGGCTCCTCTTCGGTACTCAGACCGCCGAAGCGGGCAACCTCGAGCGCATTCTGCACCGCGGCGCCGATCCGGACGACGGGTGATGTGAGCTGCTTCGGCAGAGGCGACATCGGGCCCGCACATCTTCTCCGAACCGCCCCGCGCGTGCTCCGGCGCCAGGCTGTGCACCGGTATCGTCAATCCCCCTTGAGCGTGGAGCTCCGCATCCGCGACGCGCGGCGCGAGGACGTCGAGCTGATCTACGGCTGGATCGTCGAGCTGGCCGAATACGAACGCGCCCGCGAGCATGTGCGAGCCACCCCGCAGCTGCTCGAGAACGCCCTGTTCGGACCGCACCCGTCGGCCGAGGCGCTGATCGCGGAGAGCGCGGTTGACGGCGCCGTCCCGCAGCCCGCCGGTTTCGCGCTGTTTCACATGACGTTCTCCACCTGGGAGGGTCGCCCCGGCATCTGGCTCGAGGATCTCTATGTGCCGGCGGCCGGCCGGCGGGCCGGGGTCGGCAACGCGTTGACCTCGCGCCTGGCCGAGATCACGCTCGAGCGCGGCTACACGCGACTCCAATGGGCGGCGCTGGACTGGAACACGCCCGCCCTGGACTTCTACGAGAAGATCGGCGCGACGCGGCTGGAGGAGTGGAAGATCCACCGCCTCGATGGCGAGGCGCTGGCCAGGGTGGCCGCAGGCGCCGGACCACGCGTGTGATGAGCGAGCCCGCGGTGGGCACCGCTCCGCAGCGGGGCGAGCCGTCCCTGCGGACGATCGCACTCCACTGGACGCGGATCGGGGTCACCGGCTTCGGCGGCCCGCCCACGCACATCGGGCTGCTGCGCCGGCTGGTCGTGGAGCAGCGCCAATGGGTAGACCAGCGCGAGTTCGAGGATGCGCTGGCCGCCTGCAACCTGCTGCCTGGCCCCGCCTCCACCCAGCTGTCCATCTTCCTGGCACGACGCGTCGGCGGCGCGCGCGGCGCGCTGGTCGGCGGGCTCGGCTTCATCGTGCCCGCGGTCATCCTGATCACGGCTCTCTCGGCCGTGTTCCTCGGACAATCACCGCCGGCCTGGGTGCGTGGCGCGGGCGCGGGCGCAGGCGCGGCGGTGGCCGCCGTCGCGGTGCAGGCCGGCGTCGGCCTGGCCGGCCCGAGCCGCGAGCGGGCGCCGAGCCGGGCGCGCTGGCTGGCCTACCTCGTCCTCGGCCTGGCTGCGGCTGCGCTGATCGGGGCCTACCTGGTTCTCGTCCTGCTGGCCTGTGGGTTGCTCGAACTGGGCGCGAACCGCCGCTTGACCGAGCCGGGGCGCGTGCACTCCTGGGGTCCGATCGTCCTGCCGGTCGCCGCAGCGGCAGCTGCCGGCGGGATCGGGTCGCTGGCGTGGGTGGCGTTTAAGGTCGGCGCGCTGTCCTATGGCGGCGGGTTCGTGATCGTGCCGCTGATGCAGGGAGACGCCGTGCACACCTACCACTGGATGACGTCCTCCCGGTTCCTCGACGCGGTCGCGCTCGGGCAGGTGACCCCGGGTCCGGTCGTCGCGACCGTAGCGGCCGTGGGCTACGCCGCGCACCGCGTCCCCGGCGCCGCACTCGCGGCCGCGGTGGCCTTCACGCCCTCGTTCATGTTCGTGCTGCTCGGCGGCAGCCGGTTCGAGCGGATCCGAGCGAGCGCTCGAGCCCGCGCGTTTCTCGCCGGCGCCGGTCCGGCGGCCATCGGGGCCATCCTGGGCGCGGCGATCCCACTGGCCGGTGCCCTGCGCGAGACATGGCAGGTCGCCGTGCTGGCCGCCGCGGCGGTCGTGCTGCTGATCGCCCGACGGGGTATCGTCGTAACACTGCTCGGCGCCGGGGTCGCCGGGGTGGTGATCGCCCTGGCCGGCGGGCCGGTGCCGCGCTGACAAGCAAGAGGACATGGAGTCAGCTATGGAGCAAGACCCCAAAACCGCAGTGCAGGGGCTCGATCGGGACGAGCTGGAGCAGGTCGCGGAGCATCTCGACGATCCGGTACCTGCGGGCACCGAGCCGGCTGTCAAGCCGGGCAGCCCGCTGCGCTTCGCCCGCATGACGGGCTCATCGATCGCCGGACGCGACGCCGCCGGCTGGGTCACGGACTTCCTCAACGCGGCCTACTACCGGCGCCCGCCCGCCGAGCGCGCGCTCGACGATCTGCGCCTGGCCTTTGCGGTCCTGACCACCTATTGGTACCGGCGGGACGCGCCGCGTCGTCTGCGACTCACCGACCTGCGGGCGTTTCACCGAGCATTCGGCCGGCAGCGGTTCGACACCGAGCTGTCCGGCCGCGGGCAGCTCAGCCGCGCTCAGCTCCTTAAGGGCGCCGCGCAGCTGCTCGGAGACTGGTTCCCCGACGCCTACGCCGATGATGCCCGGCGGGCCTGGGGCATCGCGTTCGCCTCGACCGCGGAGCGGGACGCCTACGAACCCGCGCGCCGCCTGGCGCTGGCCCGGCTGGGTCATCTCACCCCGGAGTCCGGGCCGGCTCGGAGCCAGACCTGGCACACCTACCCGCCGGTGGAGATGCCCTCGGTGGACGGTGCCGTTTCCGCGCTCACCCGTCCGGAGACGTGGCCGGACTACGCCACCGAGGTGGGCCGCTTCACGCCGCTGCTCCCGGGAGGACTGAACGGGCAGACGTTCGAGATCGAGGTGGCGGCCGGGACCGAGTCCGGCCGGCCGATCTTCACCCGGGGCTACGTAACGATCACTCGCCTCGTCACGCCGGAGGATCCCGCCGCGCTGCGGGAATATTTCCAGGAGCTCGAGGACGGCCTGGCGCGGTACGGCAAGAGCGAACCGCGGGCGGTTCCCGAGGGTGGCGAGCCGGTCGTCGGCTTCGATCTCACCACCCACGAGAACCACTTCATGGGCGCCGGCCACAACCGGCTGATCCTCTACACCCACGACGGCCGAGCGTGGGTCAAGGCAGCGGGCACATGGAACCCCATGCCCTGGCACGTGGAGCAGTCCTACCGCGTGGCCGGGCGCGCGGCCCAGCACGCGTTCTGGGGCCAGGGCAACGTGGAGCGGCTGAGCATGCTGCACCAGATCGCGCTGCAGGTCGCATGAGGCCGCCGGCGCCTCGATCCTCCGCGGAGCGATCCCGGTGAACACGCTGGTCATCGGCGCTGGGCCCAACGGCCTCGCCGCCGCCATCCGCCTGGCCGAGGCAGGGCACGCGGTGACCGTACTGGAGGCCGCTGAGCGCCCCGGGGGCGCGGTCCGGACCGACGAGCTGACGCTGCCCGGCTTTCGCCACGACACGTTTTCCTCCGTCTACCCAGCCGGCGCCGCCTCGCCCGTGTTCGCCCGCATGCCCCTCGAGCGACACGGCCTGCGCTGGATCCATCCCGGGGTCTGCTATGCCCATCCCCTGCCGGACGGCACCGCGGTGGGGCTCTACCGGGAGCTCGAGGCGACCGAGGCGAGCCTCGAGGCCGCATGTCCTGGGGACGGGCGCAGCTGGCGGTCGTTCATCGAGCCGCTGGTCAACTCGTTCGAGGCGATCCGCTCCACGATGCTGGCCTCCTTTCCCCCGGTTCCCGGCTCGCTTCGCCTGCTCACCGGCCTCGGGCCGCTCGGGACGGCCCGCTTCGCCCGCCTGATTCCGGGCTCGGCTCGGGGGCTCGGGCACCGGTTGTTCGCCGGCGCGGGATCGCGGGCCTGGCTGTACGGATCGGCCGGGCACGGCGACGTCCCGCCGACCGATCCCGGGAGCGCGGTGGCCGTCACCTATCTGAACCTGATGGGCCATGCGGTCGGCTGGCCCAGCCCGGCCGGCGGCGCGGAGCGGCTGACCGAGGCACTCGTCGGCTACCTGCACGAGCTGGGTGGAGAGGTGCGCATCCAGGCCACGGTAGAAGCGATCGAGTCGGTTCACGGGCGGGTTAGCGGGGTGCGGATCGCCGGCGGCGAACGGGTCGAGGGCGAGCTGGTCATCGCCGACGTCATGCCGCACGCGCTCGTGTCGCTGACCGGCGAGGCACTGCCCAGGCCGTACCGAGCGTTGCTGTCCCGCTACCGCTACGGGCCGGCCACGGTCAAGGTGGACTGGGCGCTCGATGGGCCGATTCCCTGGAGCGCTCCCGAGGCGCGCATCGCCGGAACGGTCCACGTGGCCGGTGGCGAGGATGAGCTCGTAGAGACGATCGCCGCGAGTCACGAGCGCCTGCCGGAGCATCCGTTCCTGCTCCTTGGCCAGCAATCGCTCGCGGATCCTTCGCGTGCGCCCGAGGGCAAGCACACCGCGTGGGCCTACACGCACGGCCCGCGCCTGGGGATCGACTGGGCGGCTGAGCTCGAGACCGTCGTCGAGCGGATCGAGGCGCAAGTCGAGCGCTTCGCTCCGGGCTTCCGGGGTCGCATCCTGGCCCGGCACGTGATGGGACCCGGCGAGCTCGAGCGCCGCGACCGCAACCTGGTGGGCGGGGATGTCGGCGGCGGCAGCTACACGCTGCGCCAGGTCGTGTTCCGCCCCGTCCCGCGCATCTCGCCCTACCGCACTCCTCTGAGCGGTTTGTTTCTGGGCAGCGCCGCGGCCTTTCCCGGCGGCGCGGTGCACGGTGTCCCGGGCGACGCCGCGGCCCGAGCGGCGCTCGGCGCCGTGTCATCGCCGACCCGAGCAGGCAGGCTCCGGGGATGAAACGCCATCCCGCACTCGTGCCGCTCTCGCGCGATCACCATCACGCGCTCGTGCTCGCCCGCAAGCTGCGCCGGGCCGAGGCGGCCGACGCCGACGAGGCCGCCCACGCCTTCCTCGCCCATTGGATGCAGGAGGAACGGCTGCACTTCCGCCTCGAGGAGGAGGTGCTGCTGCCCGCCTACGCCGCGTACGGCGATCCCGAGCATCCGGCGGTGATCCGCACACTGCTCGATCACATGGAGATCCGCCGCGACGTCGAGCGCCTGGCCGCCGGCGCCGAGCCGCAGCTCCTGCACGACCTCGGAGCCCGGCTGGCCGATCACGTCAAGCTCGAGGAGCAGGAGCTGTTCCCGTTGATCGAGCGCACCGTGCCCGAGCCGGCCCTGGAGGCCCTCGGCGAACGTCTACGCGATCACGCCGGATGACGCCGAGGTCGCGCCGCGCCAGGCGCACCGCCCCGGGCGGTACAGAAATAGAGAGACCCCGCCGAGGCGGGGTCTCTCCTTAGGAGGCCTGTAAGCCGGATTCTGTCGAGAGCAGCCATCCATCTGCGCGGCCTACCCGGACCTTGGCGGGTCACCTGCGAACGGTCCTGCTTGGCCTAGCATCGGGTGGGGTTTACCTCGGCCGCCGCGTCACCGCGACGCCGGTGCGCTCTTACCGCACCATTTCACCCTTACCGGCCTGAAGCTCTGCAGCGGCCTCAGGCTTAGGCGGTGTCGTTTCTGTGGCACTTTCCCGCGGGTTTCCCCGGGTCAGCGTTACCGACCACCCTTCCCTTTGATGTCCGGACTTTCCTCGAAGGCTCCACACCTCCGCGGCTGCTCAGCCTCCAGGCGTCAAGCATAGCCCCGGTGGTACGGCCGCGCGGGCGGAATGTTTCCGGGGGTCCCGCTAGATAATTGATTCCACGGCCGCGTGGGGGCCGGGGGATTCGGGGATCAAGTCGGTCAAGGACGCAGGGCGAAGCCAATACTGGCGGTATTGGCGAGCCCGAGGACGACGAGCGGCGCAGATCATCCGGATCCATCCGGCACGCGGGATCGTGGAATCAACCATCTAGTGCAACTCGGAGCCGCAGCTCGTGCAGCGTCCGCCGAGCGCGCGCGCATGCGCGCCGTACATGGGCTTCATCTCCGCACGGCACGCTGGGCACGCCACGGGGCGGTGAGCTTCCAACCCCGCCCACAACGCGGTGATCAGCTCGTCCAGCGTGCCCCCGTCACGCACCGACTCGCCGCTCGGCGCCGGCGGAGCCATGACCGCGCACGCACTCACGTCATGCTCCTCATCAACCCAACCACCCGGCCGAGCACTCGCACGTCGCGGCTGCGGATCGGCTCCATGGCCTCGTTCTCCGGCTGCAGGCGCACGTGATCCTCCTCCTGGAAGAAGCGCTTGACGGTCGCCTCTTCCCCAACCAGCGCCACCACGATCTCTCCGTCCTGAGCGGTGTCCTGCGGGCGCACCACGACCAGGTCACCCTCGAGGATGCCCGCGTCCTTCATCGACTCGCCGCGGACGCGCAGCAGGTAGTCGCCCTCCTCGCCACCGGCCACCGCCGGCGTCTGCACATAGTCCTCGATGTTCTCCTCGGCCAGAATCGGCTGACCGGCCGCCACCTGACCAACCAGCGGCAGCCCAGGGCGCACCAGGCTCCGCACACCGGCCGCGGCACGATCCAGCAGCTCGATCGCACGCGGCTTGGACGGATCGCGCCGGAGCAGCCCGATCCGCTCCAGGTTCGCCAGATGGGCGTGAACCGTCGACGAAGAAGCCAAGCCGACCGCCTTGCCGATGTCCCGGACCGTCGGCGGATAGCCGTACTTCGCCGAATAGCGCTTGATGAAGTCGAAAATCTCCTGCTGGCGTTTGGTCAGGTCCATGGGTTCGCTCCTTGCTGGTTTGGCTCGGCCCTTTGGACTGAGACGAACATGTGTTCGACACTGTAGCGCGGCCTCTGGACGGACTCAATGCGTGGCGCCACGCTGGCCGACCGCCCATGTCCACACCGGCGTTGACCCTCCCTTTCCCGTCCACACCGGCACGCCGAGATCCTCCTACGAGCGCCGGCCCAGGGCTATACTCGCCGCGTCCAGCGCCTGTGGCGGAATTGGTAGACGCGCAAGGTTGAGGGCCTTGTGGACCGTAGGGTCCGTGGAGGTTCGAGTCCTCTCGGGCGCACTGGGAAAGCCCCGCAGCGCTGCGGGGCTTTTCGTCCTGCGAGCCGTCATTGATTCCGCGGTTCCCTGGAGCCCAGAGAAAAGAGTCCTCCGGGGCCCAGGGCGATTGGCCACGCGCCCAGCGCAGGGCCTTGCCCTGCTTAACCGGTCACGAGACCCTGGACAGCCAGCCGTGACGGGTTATCCGCCTGGGAGACGGCTAACTCGTCACGCTCCCGAGTTCGACGGTGTCGTGACGTGTTATCCGCGTCCGCGCGGCACAGACGGCCAGATCAAGCGCCACGGACGGCCAGATCAAGCGCCCTGGTTGATGGATTCCACGACCCGGCGTTCCGGATGGATCTGGATGATCTGCGCCGGTCGTCGTCCTCGGACTCGCCCTCCGTCCCCTACCGGCTCGATCCCCGAATCCCCCGGCCCCCACGCGGCCGCGGAATCAACCACCTAGGCCACCAACCGCAACGCCGCGGTGGTCACAATCGCCACGAGGAACACGACGACAAGCGACCGGCCGAGCCAGAGCGCGACCGCGCCCGCGCCGACCCCGACGAGCGTGTGCCAGTCCGCGCTGTAGTGCCGGTTTGTATCGAACAGATCGGTGACGACAAGGGCGGTGAGCATCGCCACCGGCAGCAGGCTCGCCGTCCGCTGCACCCGCGGATGGCTCAGCACCGACGCCGGGAGCGACACGCCGGCAAGCTTCAGCCCGTAACAGCCGAGCGAGGCGACGACGATCGTGACCCAGAGCGACGTCATCGACCCTCCCCTTCCCGGCGGGACCGGCTCGGCAGCAGTCCCGCCGCAATCGCGACTCCCGCCGCGGCGATGATCGGCACGCCGGCCGGGACGAGCGGGACCAGGCCAAGCGCCACGACCGCCGCACCGAGGGCGACCGGACGCGCTCGCGCGCTTGCGAGCTGGGGCCACAGCAGGGCCAGGAAGATCGCCGGGGCCGCGGCGTCGAACCCGAGCGCCGACGTGTCGATCCCACTGCCGATCAGTGCTCCGGCCACCGTGCCCAGGTTCCAGAGCCCGAACAGGGTCACGCCGGTGGCCCAGAAGGCGTATCGACCGGCACGCCGGCTTGGTTGCGCCACGGCCATCGCCGTGGTCTCGTCGATGACGAGGTGAGCGGCGGAGAATCTGCGGGCGCCGCGCGGCGCGAGAATGCGCGTGACGGGCACGCCGTAGAACGCGTTGCGCAGGCCCAGCAAGAGCGCGGCGGACACTCCGGCGAGTGGTGCTCCGCCGGCGGCGAGGACGCCCACCAGCGCGAACTGTGATGCACCCGTGAACATCACCGCGCTCAGCGCGACGGCCTGGACCACGCTCAGCCCGGCCGCCGTGGCCACCGCGCCGAACGTGACGCCGAAAGCGCCCGCGTACAGGCCGATACCGGCCACGGCACGGGTGATCGCCGCCTTCCCGGGGATGGGGTCGGACCCAGGCACCGTCGCACCCACGCCAGCCGGAGATGTCGTGGTCGCACTCACGAGCGGGAACTTATGGCAAATCCAGAGCCATCCGCTAGCGAATATGGCACTGTTACCCTCCTTTTGCGCAATCATTCGCAGGATGGATGCAATCGACCGCAAGATCATTGCTGAGCTCCAGCGCGACGGACGCCTGTCCAACGCCGAGCTCGCCGATCGGATCGGCCTCACCCCCGCCCCGTGCCTGCGACGCGTGAAGCGCCTGGAGAGCGACGGAGTGATCGTCGGCTACACCGCGCAGGTCAACCCGCGCGCGGTCGGCCACGGCTTCGAGGTGCTCGTGTTCGTGGATCTCACGCGCAAGGACCGGACCACCTTCGAGGAGTTCGAAGCCGCTGTCGCCGCGCTCGAAGAGGTCATCGAGGTCCGCCGTATGTTCGGCCTGCCCGACTACCTGATCCGCGTCGCGACGGCCAGCCTCGAGGGCTTTGAGGCGTTTCTCTCCACCCGCCTCGGAGAGCTGCCCGGGGTCGACAAGCTCGACTCACACATCACGATGAAGCTGATCAAGGCTCCGGAGCACCAGATCGCGCCGCGAGGTGCGGGATCGCCGTGAGTCTTGTCGGGATCACCGTGCGGCCTGCCGTTCTCACTGATCGGGCGAACGGCGGACACGTCGGGACTCAGCTTCGTCGACCTGGACTTCGGGGCTGCGATACGGGTTGGACTGGAGTATCTGGCTGAGCTCGGCCATCGCTGCATTGCCCTGTTCAACTTTCCCGAGCATCAGCTCGCGGCCGGTTACACCTCCGCTCTGATTGCCCGCGATGCGTTTGAGGACGGCTGCGCGCAGGCAGGCATCCGTGGCATTCACCTCCCGTGTCCTCACCCTCCACACGAGGCGCCTCGCCAACTGCTCATCGGCGGTGGTCTCACCGTCCGCGACTCGACCGGCCCCCGGCCGATCACAGACACAGCGCCCAAGCGATCGGGTAGCGCGCGGCAGGTGCAGGCTGCCGCGCTCGAATCTGACGCCGCGGTCGCTCGCCGTCGCCTAGCAGCGTCCAGCGCTCGCGCACGCTTCTTGTCACACCTCGTGTGTGAGCGCTAACACCCTGGTTTTGCTCCCACCGTGACCGTCTGTGGACGTAACATGACGCCGCCGGGCATTCGACGCATCTGTTAGGTTTGTGCCTAACGCGCGTCAGCGGGGCCGGGCGGCGCTCGTGGGGTTTATGAAAGGAGAAGGCATGCGTGGAAGGAATGCGGCGTTGCTCGCCGCGTCAATTGTTGTTGGGGGTTGGGCGGCTACGTCCGCCGGCGCAGCAGGAGGTCCGCCTCCGCCGACCGGCGTCGGTGGCGCCAAGGTGGTGCAGGTGGCAGCGGGCCTGCATACCCCCACGTCGTTCGCGTTCGGTGGCGGAACGCTGTTCGAAGGTGATGGAGGCGATCTGACCGCCAAGACGCCGGTCCCGGGCGGTGTGTACGCGATCAAGGGCGGGACGGCCACCAAGCTCGCCGGCTCGCCGACGTTCGTGGCCGGCGTGGCCTGGCATGGCGGGGCGCTGTACATCAGCGGCGGCACGATCACCGGGCCTCAGAGCGCCAAATGGCAGCTGCTCAAGTGGAGCGGATGGAACGGCAAGACGTTCACCAAGCACGCGGCGATCTACACCGCGCCCAAGAAGTTCGATGGGTTCAACGGGATCGCGTTCGGAGCCGATGGGCGGCTGTACGTTGGGGTTGACCTCGGACTGACCGACGGCAACGACCACGGACCGGCAAAGACACCGTACGTGTACGACATCCTGTCGCTCGCGCCGAACGGCAAGGGCTTCAAGGTGTTCGCCACCGGGATTCGCCAGCCCTGGCAGCTCGCCTTCCCGGCCGGATCCTCCTCGCCGTACGTGTCCGACCTGGGTCAGGACAAGGGCGCCAAGAACCCGTGGGACTTCGTGCTCCGCGTCCACCAGGGAGACAACTTCGGGTTCCCGGGCTGCAACCAGACCGTGGCCAGCAAGTGCAAGGGCTTCACGAAGCCGTTCCAGCGGTTCAGCCCCCACACCGACATCATGGGCCTCGCCATCATCGGCAAGCGGCTCTACATGACGTCGTTCCTGAGCCCCACCGGCAAGGGTCCGGGCGGCGAGGTGCTCTCGATGCCGCTCAGCGGCGGCAAGGCCAAGCCGGTCGTGACGGGCTTCGTCGCCCCGGTCGTCGGGCTCGGCTCGCACGGCGGCTCGCTCTACGTGGGTGAGCTGACCGGCCAGGTGTTCCGCGTTACGCCGTAGCGAAAGACTCGGCCTCGGCCTGGACATCCCGGCGGCGCACCAGCCGCCGGGATGCCGGGCGGCCGGCCGAACGGCGCGCTCGGTCCTGACGATCGGGTTCAATGTGCGTCATCTATAAGCGTGAGTCAGGGAGCGGCCAGTGGCGATAGCCGCACGAACCAGCGCGGGGGCCGCCACCGCACCTTTGCGGATGCTGGGCGACGAGCGCCTGGCTCGCCTGGCTGCCACGGGCCACGCTCGGGCATTCGCGATCGTCTACGAGCGCCATCACCAGGCGCTCTATCGCTACTGCCGGTCGATCCTGCGCAACGACGCCGATGCCCAGGACGCGCTGCAATCCACCTTTACCGCGGCGTTCGCCGCGCTCGCACGCAACGGCCGCGATGTGCCGATCCGTCCCTGGCTGTTTCGCATCGCTCACAACGAAGCAGTGTCGGCGCTTCGCCGCCGGCGACCGACCGCCGAGCTTTCGGCGGCGACGGATCTCGGCACTGGGTCGGTCGAGGACGAGGTCGCGGAGCGAGCCCGGTTCGACCTGCTGCTGCGCGACCTGCGCGAACTGCACGAGCGGCAGCGTTCAGCGTTGGTCATGCGCGAGCTTGGCGGCCTCTCGCACGAGGACATCGCGCTCGCGCTCGAGACGTCGGTCGGAGCGGCCAAGCAGGCCATCTACGAAGCACGCCGGTCGCTGTTCGAGTTTGGCGAGGGACGAGCCATGCCGTGCGATGAGGTTCGCCGGACGATCTCCGATGCCGACGGACGCCTGCTGCGTAGCCGCCGGGTGCGAGCGCACCTGCGTGACTGTCGGAGCTGCGCCGCGTTCGCTGCCGCCATCCCCGAGCGCCGGCGCGACCTGCTGGCCATGGTGCCCACGTTGCCTGCGATGGCCGCTGCCGGCCTGCTCGAGCGTGCGTCCGGCGCGGCCCTCGGTCATGGCGCCGGCGCGGGCGCCGGCCACGGCGCGGGCAGCCTGGCTGCGCTGGCGACCGGTGCCGCCGGAAAGGCCGCCGGCATTTCGCTGGCCGCGAACGCCCTGGCCGGCGTCGCCGTCGTGGCCACGGCCACGGTTGGCGTGACCGTCGGCATGGACAAGCTCGTGCGCGACGTTCATCTCTTCCCGGCCGCTCGTGGCGCGCCAACCTCCGCCTCTCACCGTCCGAGCTCAGCCGGCACACCGGCTTCGGTGATCCTCGCGCCGCGGACCGGCGCGCTGAAGCAGACGGCCACCTATGGCGGCGCGCGACATGCATCGGGCCCGGCCAAGCGGGGCGCGAGCGGAGCGAGCGCCGGGCGCCTGAACTCGAGCTCAGCAAGCTGGACCGGACGTGGCGACGGACCTGGATCCGGCAACCCGCACGGCGCCCGCGCGACTCCTCCCAGCTCCGCGAGCCCGGGGACAGGAACCACGTGGACGCACTCGGGCCACGGACCGCCACCCTGGGCCGGGTCCGGATCGGAGCGCTCGAACGGGGCGGCATCGGCGCCCGGACATTCGGGCAGCGCCCCTGGACATTCCGGAACCGCGCCCGGCAACTCGGGGAGCGCGCCCGGGCACTCGAACGCCGCACCCGGCAACTCGGGGAGCGCGCCCGGGCACTCGGGCAGCGCGCCGGGGCACTCAAAGGCCGCCGGATCGTCTTCCGCGGCCGGATCTAACCCGCCTGGCCAGAGCAACGGTGGATCCGCAGCGAAGTCCGGCAACGGCCCGCCGCCGCGGGCTGGATCGCGCCGGCCTTGATGGGCATCGGCCGGGCGGTCGACCCCAACCCCCACCAGCACCGTCCCCACCGTCACACCCACGACGACGCCTCAGTCCGTGGTCGCAGCACCTTCCTCCGCGCCGCCCGGAGCAGCCGTCTCGGCCACGCACGGTCACAAGACGACTTAAAGCTCCTCATAGACCCTGACCCCGGGCCCTCCACCGCGTTGTGGGTGGCAGAGGACACGTCACCGCGTAGAGGCGGGCCGGGCAATCGGGTCCGAGCGGGGCCCGTCTCACGCGGTGGCGAAACCTGATCTCAGGAGGAGCCATGATCAACTCAGGTTCTCGCCACCGGCGAAGTCACGGAAGGACGGAAGTCAGATGACCGCCGAGGCCGCCGCCGCGCTGCTGGGGACGAGTCCCACGATCTTGAGCCTGTGGGAGAAGCGCTTTGGCTATCCGGTGTCGATGCGCTCCACCGACGGTCAGTCGCAGTATCCGGACGAGGTAATGCTCGCGTTGCACGACGCACTCAGCCGTGGGCTGTCGATCCCATCGGCCATCCGCCAGGCTCGCCGGCGTCAACGGCGCCCCGGCGTCCGTGGCCACAACGGATCACAGCTGAGGAGCCCGCGGGAGGCACGATGAAACTGCAAACCAAGGTCGCGATGATCGCCGGAACCCTGGCGCTGGCCCTTTCTCCGGCCGCGGCCCTCGCCGCCGCCGGTGGTCACTCGAATAAGCCCACCACACACACGACCGGGCCGTCGAAGGCCAAGACCTACGGGAAGTTCTGTCAGGGCGAGAGCAAGTCGCACGTGGCCGGCACGCCGGGAACTCCGTTCTCGAAGTGCGTGACCGACATGGCCAAGCTTGCCAACGGCTCGAGCACCAACCCGGCCAGGGCCTGCGCGGACGAGAGCTCCAAGCACGTCGCCGGGCAGCGCGGAACGCCATACAGCGTCTGTGTGGCCGGGGCCAAGAAAGTGCTCAAGCAGCAAGCCGGCAAGTAAGCCGGTCCACTGCGCGCTGCCCCCTCGCGCAGTAGCTGATCAGTCGGTGGCGCCGCCGGCGGGTGCGCATCCCCGCTGGTGGCGCCGCCGGCAGGTAGCCTACTTGCGTCGGTCGACCGCGCGCTCAAGCTGCGCCTTGTTCATGCGCGAGCGGCCCTCGATGCCGAGGTCCTTGGCCTCGTTGTAGAGCTGGTCGCGGGTGCGGCCCTTGGCCCGGTTGGTGCCTGAGCGCTGGCCCCCGCGACGCGAGGGCGGCATGTCGTTGGTCGACGTGCGCGACCGTGTGCGGGACTCACCCGAGCGAGCCCGCTCCTTGTTGACCGTCCGTGCGGCGATTTCCTCGGCGCGGCCGTCGCTTGCGCCCTGATCCTTCTCGCTCTGCTTGATGTGCTCGTACTGGCGCGCGCGCTTGGTTCCCTTCTGTACACCGCGAGGTGGCATCTCGCCCTCCTTCGATTGCTCGTCGCTGTTCTGATACCCGGCAGCGCCCCGAGTTAGCATCGACGCGGTGAGCACCAAGGACCGCTGGCTGGAGGCGATGTGGCCGAAGGTGAGGGCGTCGCTGCCCGCGCCGCCGGCGGTCGTCGTCGAGCTCGGCTGCGGATCGCTCGGAGGGTTCGTCCCGGTTCTCGAGGCCGACGGATATGAGGCGCTCGGCATCGACCCTCAGGCGCCGGACGGGACGAGCTATCGCCGCACCGAGTTCGAGCGCAGCGACCCGCCGGGCGGCGTGGATGCCATCGTGGCCTCGCTGTCTCTGCACCACGTGGCCGATCCCGCCGCCGTGCTCGACCGGGTCGCCGGCGCGCTCCGGCCGGGCGGCTCGTTGGTCGTGGTGGAGTGGGACTGGGAGAGCTTCGACGAAGCGAGCGCCCGCTGGTGCTTCGAGCGGCTCGATCACGAGGAGGACGGATGGCTCCAGCGCACGCGCGAGCGCTGGCTTGCCTCGGGGCTGCCGTGGGACACGTATCTGCCAGGCATGGCCGCCGAGCACGGTTTGCACAGCGCCCGAGCGCTCGTCGACCGACTCGAGGAGCGCTTCGAGCGCCGGCGCCTGGAGCGAGGCGCCTACTTCTTCCCGGAGCTCGCCCGGACCACCGAGGCCGACGAGCTCCGGGCCATCTCCGCGGGGCAGATCAACGCCGTGCGGATCGACTACGGCGGGATCAGGCGCTGACCTCGCCGGTCGTGGCCGTGGCGTACGCGCCCGCCCGCCCTTCCACCCGCAGGTGCGGCAGGCGCCGGGCCAGCAGGCGCGGGAGCTTCCAGTTGGCCTCGCCGATCATCAGCATGATCGCGGGGACCAGGATCGAGCGGACGATCACCGCATCGAGCAGCACGGCGCTGGCCAGGCCGATGCCGAACAGATCGATCACGAACTGGGCGCCGAGCACGAACGCCCCGAACACCATGACCATGATCATGGCCGCTGCGGTGATCGTGCGGCCGGTTGCCGCCAGGCCGTGCGCGATCGCCTCCGCGTTGTTGCGCCGGCGCCGCCACTCCTCATAGATGCGACTGACCAGGAACACCTCGTAGTCCATCGAGAGGCCGAACAGGACCGCGAACATCAGCACCGGCACGAACGCGTCGATCGGGCCCGTCTTGTCGATGCCGAGCAGCGAGGCACCGACCCCATCCTGGAAGACCGCGGTGATCACGCCGAACGCGGCCGCCGCGGACAGGAGGTTCATGGCCCCCGCGACGAGCGGGATGACCAGGCTGCGGAACACCGCCATCAGCAGCAGGAAGCTCAGCGCCACGACCAGCCCGAAGAACAGCGGGAGCTTGCCGGCGAGCACCGTGCTGAAGTCGTCGGAGATCGCGGTCTGACCGCCGACCAGGACCTGTAGACGGGTGCCGCGCTCGGCCGCCGCGACGACCTGGTCGCGGACCGTGTGGAGCAGCCGGGCGGTGGAGGCGTCCTGCGGCGAGCCGGTCGGATAGACGTCGGCCAGCGCGACGCCGGCCCTGCCATCCCGGCCGGGAATGAACCGCGCGGGGGCCGCACCGGCCACGCCGGGAGTCGAGACCACAGCCCGTTCGACCCGCACGAACTGCACCTGCTGCGCGTGCCCGGACACCTGGGCCACGAGCTGCAGCGGCCCGCTGTAGCCCCGGCCGAAGCCCTGGGCGATCAGGTCGTAGGCCTGGCGGGTGGTCGACCCCGACGGGTCGGTGCCGGCATCGACCGAGCCGAGCCGCATCGAATGCGCCGGCAGCGCGATCAGCACCAGCAGCCCACCGGCGAGGAGCGCGGCCAGCGCGGGGCGCCGGCGCAGCCAGCCCGCCCAGCGGGCCCAGCCCGGCGATTCGTCGCTCACGCTCAGCCGCCCCCGGCGCAGTGCGCGACGCTCGCGCCGGCGAAGCACTCGCAGGCCGAAGAACCCCAGCAGTGCCGGCATCGCCGTGAGCGCTGCCGCCACCGTGAACGCGACCGCGACCGACGCGGCGATCCCGGCCCCGGTGATCAGGCCGAACCCGAGCACGGCGAGCCCGAGCATCGCGATGCACACGATCATCCCCGCGAACACCACGGCGCGACCCGAGGTGTCAACCGCTTCGACCACGGCCTCCTCACCGCTCAGGCCGCGCATCAAGCCCTGCCGGTAACGGGTGAGGATGAACAGCGCGTAGTCCACGCCCACCCCGAGGCCGATCAGCAGCGACAACTGGTCGCCGAACGTCGGGATGCCGATCACGTGAGTGGCGAGTCCGATCAGCGCCACCGCGACCCCGAGCGACAGGCCGGCGCTCACCAGCGGCAGCAGCACGGCCAGCAAGGAGCCGAACACCGCGAACAGCACGAGGCCGGCGGCCAGGAAGCCGAAGAGCACGCCGGATGGACCACTTTGGGCGACCGTCTCGGCCAACTGACCGTCGACCTCGACCTCGACGCCGCGCCCGGACCCGGCCCGGGCGGTGTTGACGAACGTCTCGGCCGCCTGGTTGGTCACCTGGTTGGCCTGCACATCGAAGGTGACGTTGGCGAACGCCACCCGGCCCGACGGCGAGATCTGAGCCGATCCACGCGGTCCGTAGGGCGAGGCGACGCTGGTCACGTGCGGTAGCGCGGCCAGCGAGGCGAGCGTTCGATCAACCCGGGCGCGGACGGCGGGGTCTCTCACCGTGCCATGTCTGACCGAGATCACAATCTGCTCGGTGTCGCCGGACGCCTTGGGGGCGTTGTGCTGGAGCAGGCTTTGCGCCTCGTAGCTCTGCGTCCCCGGGAGGCTGAAGCTGTCGTTGTACGCGCTCCCGGCCGCGGCGTGAACGGCGGTCAGCGCCAGCATGGCCGCGACCCACCCGGCCAGCGTGATCCGGCGATGGACATAGCACCACTTCGCAACAGCTCTCATCTCGACACCCCTCGGTCTCGTTCGTGGTCCCCGGTCGCGACGTGCGACCGGTCTCATGGCAAGGTCGCAGCGAGCGGCAGCCGCGACCAGCCGACTGGCTGGCGAAGTCGGGGTCGGGGTTGCGTGGTCCCGGGGGTGGGGCTAGCCGGGGGGCCAGCGGTGAGCGAGCGCCTGGAACACGATCAGCTCGCTGAAGCCGAGCCCGTTGACCTGGAAGGCGTAGCAGCCGGGCGCGGTGATCCACGTGGTGCGCGGATCCGTTCGGTACCCGGCGCCGGTGTTCAGCGTGTCGCCTGGCGGGACGACGATGCCGGTCGGGCTGAACCGACTACCGCCGCTGAGATCGGGCTCGGGGCCGGGCCTCGGCGCGGGCTCGTCGCTCAGGTCAATCGCGCCTCGACCGCTCAGCCGTACGGCTCTCACCGACCAGGGCCCTGTGTACGACGGGACGCTGTACCACACCGTCTTGATCCCGTACCAGCCCGCAATGTTCGTCGTGCCGAGGACGATGCGGCCGTGGATGAGGTCGCCCGCGTTGGCGATGTCCGGACGCACGGGCGCCGTCCCCAATCTCACACCACCGAGCTCGCTGTTGTCGAAGCGCGCGCCGGACGTGGTCGGGCAGCGCGCGCCCGCCGCGAGGCGCGGGACGTGAAAGGGTCCCCTGAGCGCCGCGGGCACGCGGTCAGGCGGTACGGTCACGCAGTCGCTCGTCTGGGCGCACGCCGCGGCGTAGGTGGCGGGGACGCTCGGGTCGATTGCAACCGGCCGGTGCCCGGAGATGACCGGGGCCCGGCGACCCGGGTTGCTCCCGGTGAAGGCGAACACCAGCACGACCGCCGCGACGACCGCGCACCCGAGCGCGACCGCCACACCCCCGCCGAGGCGCCGCCGGCGCGCTCCGGGACCGCGCGCAGCGGCGCCGGCCCGCATACCCGCGGCGTCAATCAGCTGGCGCTCGAGCTCGGGCAGGACGCTCATCTCGTCTCCTCCTGGATTCGCTTTCTCAGCTGAGCCAGCCCCCGGCTCACCCGCTTTCGCACCACGCTCTCCGAGCACTCCAGCCGGTCGGCCAGCTCGGTGTATTCACGCTCGTGGACGATTCGGCCCTCGACAGCCTCGCGCAGGTCCGGCGGCAGCTCGGCCAGCAGCGCGGTGACTGTTCCGTTGACCGACAGCGCCTCGATCCGCTCGATCGCCTCGTCGTCGACCACGAGCACCGGCAGCGCGAGCGCGGCCCGGGCCCGGTTCTCCACGCGCCCGCGTTCGAGGCTCCGAGCCAGGACGTGGCGAGCGATACCGAACAACCACGGCCGTGGCTCGCCGAGCTCCGGCCGGTAGGTGTCGATCGACTGAAGCGCGGCCGCGAACGTCTCGGCGGTCAGGTCTGCCGCCAGCTCCGAGGAGCTCGTCGCGTAGCGGAAGAAGGCCAGCACCTGGCGCTCATGCCGGCGGTACCAGGCCCCGAACGCGGCGGGGTTCTCCGCGGTGCCGGTCAGGAGCTGCGCGTCGGTCCACGTCTCGAACGACCTCATCCCTCGCTTCCTTGCCGGCAAGCCTGTCATTTGTGACCCAGTACAACTTCGGGCATGGCTCAGGTCCCTGAGACGATCGTCGACGCCGGCGGCCGCGATCTGCGCGTATCGAACCCTGACCGCGTGATCTTCCCGCCCACCGAGCGCACCGCGCCGGTCACGAAGCTCGACATCGTGACCTACTACCTGGCCGTTGAGGACGGCATCATGCGCGCCCTCGGCCGCCGGCCGACCACCCTCGAGCGCTGGCCCAAGGGCGTGTACCCGGGCATGGTCCTGTCCACCCGCGAGGGCCGGGTCGGCGATGCCTTCTACCAGAAGCGGATTCCCAAGGGCGCACCGGACTACGTGCAGAGCGCCCAGATCCAGTTCCCCTCGGGCCGGGTCGCCGACGAGGTGTGCCCGACCGAGGTGGCGGTCGTCGGTTGGGCGGCCCAGATGGGCACGATCACCTTCCACCCGTGGCCGGTGCGCCGCGATGACGTCGACCATCCCGACGAGCTTCGCCTGGACCTCGACCCGCAGCCCGGCACCGACTGGGCGGACGCGGCGGCCGTCGCCACCGAGGCCCGGAGCCTGCTCGAGGAGCTCGGACTGGCCGGCTTCCCCAAGAGCTCAGGCGGCCGGGGGATCCACATCTACGTGCGGGTCGAACCGCGCTGGACGTTCACCGACGTGCGACACGCCGCGATCGCCTTCGGCCGCGAGCTCGAGCGCCGCCTGCCCGATCGGGTGACGACCAGCTGGTGGAAGGAGCAGCGCGGCGAGCGGATCTTCATCGACTACAACCAGAACGCGCGCGACCGGACGATCGCCTCGGCCTACAGCATCCGTCCCAAGCCCGGCGCTCCCGTGTCGGCTCCACTGGCCTGGGAGGAGCTCCCCAACGTCGCGCCGGAGGACTTCACGGTGGCCACGATGCCGACCCGCTTCGGTCAGCTCGGCGACCGGCACGCCACCATCGACGAACGGGCCTATTCGCTCCAGCCGCTCCTCGACCTCTACGAACAAGATGTCGAGGGCGGGCTGGGCGACATGCCCTACCCGCCCGACTATCCCAAGATGCCGGGCGAACCCAAGCGGGTCCAGCCGTCCCGCGACCGGGACCGTCCCCGCCCCGGCTGACCGGCGACCCGCAACACCCCCTCACGGGGACTGCGGCAACTTGACCTTCTTGCCCCCGCCGCCCCGACGGTGAGCCGGCGCGGACGGCGGCGGGACGACAGGTCCGATGTCGCCGTCCGGAGCCTCGTCGAGGTCGACGATCACCGGTGCGTGGTCGCTCGGCCCGGTGCCCTTGCGGGCATGCCGGTCGATCCACGCTGCGCGCACCCGCGAAGCCACCGGTCCGCCGGCCAGGATCAGGTCGATCCGCATCCCCAGGTCCTGGTGGAACATGCCGGCCCGGTAGTCCCAGTAGCTGAACACGCGTTCCCCAGGCCAGCGGTCACGCACCACATCGTGCAGCCCGAGGGCCTGCAGCTCGGCCAGCGCGGCCCGCTCGGGCTCGGTGACGTGGGTCTGGCCGACGTAGGCCTCGGGATCGAACACATCCTCGTCGGTCGGCGCGATGTTCATGTCGCCGCACACGACCGTGTCCGAAGGGCCTGCCGCGACCACGTCGCGCAGCGCCTCGAGCCAGGCCAGCTTGTAGTGGTAGTGCTCAGAGTCCGGAGCGCGGCCGTTCGGCACGTACACCGAGACGACCCGGATGCCTGCGCAGGTGGCGGCCACCGCCCGCGCCTCGGGGTGGGGAAAGCCCGGCGCACCGTCCAGGCCTCTGACCACGTCCTCGAGCCCGGCGCGCGAGAGGATGGCGACCCCGTTCCAGGCCGCCTCTCCATGAGCGGCGACCTCGTAGCCGCGCGAGGACAGCTGGTCGCCCAGCAGCTCGGCGAAGGCCTGATCGGCCAGCTTGGTCTCCTGCAGGCAGACCACATCGGGCCGGCGCTCGTCGAGCCAGGGCAGCAGGCGCGGCAGCCGCTGCTTGAGCGAGTTGACGTTCCAGGTCGCGATCCGCACCGACGCAACGGTAGCGCCGGGCCCCGGACGGCGGACCGATCAGAGCCGAATCAGATCAGCTGCTCTGTGGCGTTGAGCCGTTGTTGTGCATGCACAGCAACGGCTTGGTCACGCTGACCTTGCTCTGCCCTGCGGCATCCTTGGCGACCGCGGTGAACTTGACCGAATCGCCCATGTGCAGCGAGCGGGTCGAGAACGAGGCCGAGTACCAGGCCAGGTGCGCGTTGTGGCCCACCGCCGTCTTGCATTTGCCGCCCAGGCAAACCGTGACCTTGTTGCCGGCGCTGGGACCGAGGTTCGAGTACACGAACACGCTGACCTGGCGGGTGACCGTCGCGCTGCCGAAGTAGCCGACCTCCTCGGTCTTGATCAGCGGCTTCGTCACCCGGGCGCCGGCGCTCGCCAGCGGCAGCACGGCGAACAGCGCAATCGCGCCGAGGACCGCGACCGTGGGGCGCCGTCGGCATGTGATGACGCGCATGGCTTGATCGAACATGGCTCCCTCCAACTCGATTCCGGGGCAACGGTACCAGTCGTTCCCTCAGCGGTCCAGCAGCGACCGGAACTCGGGGTCGTCGTGTAGAGCGGCTAAGTCCTCATCCTCGCGCGCCCATTCGGCGACTCCGGGCCTGAACGAGAGCGCCTTGGCGAGCGCAGCGAGCGCCGCCTCCCGGCCGCCCTGCGTCGCCTCCAGACAGGCCAGGTTGTAGTACATCGCGCCGGACTCCGGATCGAGCTCGAGCCCCTCCGTGAGTATGTCCCGAGCGCGCTCCGGATCGCTTCGAATCAGTGGCGCCGCCTGGAACGCCCACTCCCAGGCCGAGGGCTGAAAGGTCGGCGGGCCGCCGAAGCGGAGCACCGTGGTGCCGGCCTCGACCGCAACGGCATGGCGGTGCGAGGCCGGGTCGGGAACGAACACGTACGTTCCACTCGGCGCGTCGTAAGACTGGCCGTCGATCGTGAACGTGGCCCGTCCACCAGCCACGAAGTAGAGCTCCTGGTGCGCCAGCTTCGGATCCTCGGTATGCGGCTCGACCACATCCTCGCCGGCCGCGCCCGCGGTGTACGCGTTGCAGCCGAACGCCTGCACACCAAGCGTCAGCCTGACCGGGCGCCAGGTCAGGCTCCCGGGCCCCGGAACGGGCTCGATCTGATCGAGGTGAACGATCTTGGGTGGCTCGGGCGTCATGCCCCGCCAGCCTAACGCCATACCCGGGCGATGAATCTCGCGGGCGGGCGCGGTCTTAGGTGGCGAACGACTCGATCACAGGAGACCACGCCATGCTCACCACCCCCATCCGCGAATTGGATCACCGCAGCACCGACGGGATCGATGTGACACTGCTGTGGAACGCGTGCAACAACCGCGTCTCGGTCGCCGTGCACGACCAGCGCTCGGGCGAGGTCTTCGTGCTTGAAGTCCCGGGCGCCGACGCGCTCGAGGCCTTCAACCATCCCTACGCCTACGCCGTGCGCGACACCTTCGAGCACGCCCTCGCGGCCTGACCGGCGGATCGGTCGAGATCACGAACGCGCGCCGCTGAAGCGGGCGATACGGCGATAATCGCCGGCGTGACCGATCCTGACCAGCCCTTCCGCGAGGAGGATGCCGATCCCGATCCGCTTCGCCAGTTCGAGCGCTGGTTCGCGGAGGCGGCGCGGGCGGGTACCGCGCAGCCCGAGGCGGTGGCGGTGGCCACCGCGACCCCGGATGGACGGCCGTCGGTCCGGATGGTCCTCCTCAAGCAGGCCGACGAAAACGGCTTCGTGTTCTACTCGAACTACGAGAGCCGCAAGGGAGGCGAGCTGGCCGCCAACCCGCGCGCGGCCCTGCTCTTTCACTGGCAGCGGCTCGGACGGCAGGTGAGGATCGAGGGCCCGGTGCAGCGGACCACGCGTGAGGAGTCGCTCGCCTACGCCCACTCCCGCCCGCGCGGCAGTCAGCTGAGCGCGCTCGCCTCGCCCCAGAGCCGCCCCGTGGCCGACCGGTACTGGCTCGAGCAACGCGTCGCGGAGCTGGCGGAGCGCCATGCCGGCGCAGACGTTCCGCTCAGCGAGTCCTGGGGCGGCTATCGCGTGACCCCCGAGCGGTTCGAGTTCTGGCAGCACCGCCAGAGCCGCATGCACGACCGGCTGGTGTACACGCCCGATCCAAGCGGCGGATGGAAGGTGCAGCGGCTTGCCCCCTGAGCGCGACATGCCCCGGCAGCGCCTCGGTTGCTCCGAGCTCGCGGTCTCGAGGCTGGCCCTCGGCTCCTGGCGCACGTTCGAGCGGATCCCGCGCGAGCACGGCCTCGCGGTCATGCGCGCGGCCCGCGAGCATGGCCTGAACTTCCTCGACGACGCCCGCTACAACGACGAGACGGGAAGGGCACCGATCCCGACCGGCTACTCGGAGGTGCTGTTCGGAGAGCTGTTCCGAGCGGCCGGGTGGGACCGCGCCGACACGATCGTGGCCAACAAGCTGTGGTGGGAGTTCTGGCCCGAGCGGGACGCGGCCGCCGAGCTGGACGGCTCCCTGGACCGGATGGGCTTCGAGTACGTCGACCTGATCTACGCCAACCCGCCTCCGGCCGGCCTCGACGCGGCCGATATGGTCGCCGCGGTTGGTGAGCTGATCCGCGCTGGCAAGGCTCGCGCCTGGGGCATCGTCAACTGGGAGGCGAGGCCGTTCCTGGAGGCCATCCGCGCCGCCGAGCAGCAGGGCCTCGCACCTCCTTGCGCCGCCCAGCTGCCCTACAGCCTGGTTCGCCGCGATTGGGTGGAAAGCGAGGAGATGGGCGCCGCCCTCGCCGCCTCCGGTGCCGGCCTCGTCGCGTCGTATGTGATGGCCGGCGGTGTGCTCACCGGCAAGTACGACGCGGGCGGGAACGGGCGGGCCAGCGACGAGCTCGAGACGCCCCGCTACCGCGAGGCACGCGAGTTGGGTCGCCGGCTGCGCGAGCTCGCGTCGGGAGCCGGAGTCGGCCCTGGCGCCGTGGCCATCGCCTTCGCCCTCGCCAACCCGGCGGTCGCCAGCGTGCTGTTCGGCGCAACCTCGCCGGCCCAGATCGCCGAGAACGTCGCCGCGCTCGAGGTCGATCCGGCGGTCGTCGAGCAACTCGTCCAGCTGTAGCAGCCGCCGGTGGAGGTCGAGCTCCTCGAAGGCCGGGCCGGCGACGATCCGGCGCTGGACGTGGCGACGGCGCACGCGCTGCTCGACCTCGTCTCGAGCGACCGCCGACGGCCCGCGGTCAGGTGCTACCGCCCCGCCGCCACCGTTGCCTTCGGCCGCCGCGACGTGTTCCTGCCCGGGTTCGCGACTGCGGCTGCCGCCACCCGCGAGCACGGCTTCACTCCGGTCATCCGGGGAGCCGGAGGCCGCGCCGCCGCCTACGATGAGGGCTGCCTGATCTTCGACGAGGTCATGCCCGCCGACGGATCGGCGATTCGCGACCGGTTCGCCGAGGATGCGCATCGCCAGGCGCGCGCGTTGCAGAGCCTCGGCGTGGACGCCCGGGTCGGCGAGGTGCCCGGGGAATACTGCCCGGGCGAGTTCAGCGTCAACGCGCGCGCACGCGTGAAGTTGATCGGCGCCGCCGAGCGGATCATCCGTGGAGCCTGGCTGCACTCAAGCGTCGTGGTGGTCCGGTCCGCCGGCGCGATCCGCGACGTGCTCGTCGACGTATACGCCGCGCTCGGGCTTACCTGGGATCCCGCCACGGTGGGGGCGGTGGCGTATGAGGCGCCGGACATCGAGGTCGAGGAGGTCCGCCGCGCGCTCCTGGCCGGCTACGCGCGGCGCTACCGCCTCACCCCCACCGCAGCCGGCGCGGTCGACCTCGGCCACGCCGGCGAGCTGCTCGATCGCTACCGCATCGACGGTTGAACCAGCACGCTGAGAGCCCGCCTCAGAACCCCCCGCGCGGGGTTCTGAGACGAACTCTTACACGGCTATGTGATAGCCAGCCGCGAAGTCCAGCGCCGTGATGAATGTCAGATACATCAGGTACACGCCGGTGCCGAGATGGAAGAACCCCAGGAACCGCGTGCCGATCGCCGCGCCGATTGAGCCGAGGCTGGCGAAGAAGTCACTGATGTAGATCAAGGTCAGGCCGATGAACAGCCCGGCGACCTTGGGGTCCGCGCTCTTGTGGAAGAACACCACGATCCCAAGCACGGAGATGATCGTGAACGCGATCGACATGAACGCATTGGGTTTCGGGTCGCCGCCGAACGAGCGGCCCAGGCCAATCGCCCACCAGTGGACGCCGTAGGCGGTGAAGGCCAGCGCTGCCATGTACAGCGGCGGCGCGGACAGGGTGCCGAACCAGACCAGCGCTACGAACAGGTACACGCCGGTCAGGAACTGCATGAACCCGGGCATCCAGATGCCCCAGATCCCGGTCGCCAGGTCGACCGCCTTGTTGCGCTCCGGGAACCCGAACAGCTCCTGGGGCCCTTAGATCAGGTAGCCGGTGCCCAGGCCGAAGAAGCCGACCGCGATCAGCGCGAACTTCGCCGTGGCGGACGGACTCCCGTTACCACCGGCCTAACATTGCGCCGATGCACGAGGCTGCGGCCATCGTTCTGGCCGGCGGGCGATCCTCGCGGATGGGTTCGCCGAAGGCGGCGCTGGATTGGCATGGGTCGACCCTGCTGCGACGGGTCACGGGAATCGTGGCGCGATCGGTCGGCGGCCCGGTGGTCGTGGTAGCCGCCCCGGGTCAGGCGTTACCGGCGCTGGACCGGGCGGTCGAGGTCGTGGCAGACGAGCGCGAGGGTCGAGGTCCATTGCAGGGACTCGCGGCGGGCCTCGGTGCGATCGGAGGGCGGGCGTCGGTGGCGTACGTTTCCTCGACCGACGTCCCGCTGCTGCATCCGGCCTTCGTCCGCCGGGTTCTCGGCGCGCTCGAGGACCACGTCGACGTGGTCCTCCCCGAGATCGGCGGCTACCGTCAGCCGCTGGCCGCGGCGTACCGCGTCGGCCTGCTCCCCTCTGTCGAGGCGTTGATCGCCGCCGACCGGATGCGGCCGGCGTTCCTGTTCGAGGAGTCGCGGGTCCTCCAGCTCAGCGCGGCCGACCTGCTTCGAGAAGCCGCCCTGGCCAGGTTCGACCCCGAGCTCGCGTCGGTGCGCAATCTGAATGAGCCGGCGGACTACGAGCGGGCGCTCGCCTCGCCGGCGCCGGAGATCCGGGTCGAGAAGTTCGGCCCCCTGGCCACCCGAATCGGGTCGGGCGCGCGCCGGCAAACTGTGGGCGCCTGGTCGCTGGGCGAGGCGGCGCGGGCCGTCGAGATCACGCTCGAGGAACACGTGGTGGCGGCGCTCAACGGCGATCAGATCAGCCGCGACCCGGAGCTCCCGTTGGTCAGCGGGGACACGCTTGCGTTCATGGTCGCGGATGCCGGGGGCTAGCATCGTTCACATGCCACCCGGCGGGTATTTCGGGAAGGCGCTGCTCGTCGATCTGAGCGCGGGCTCGGGCAGCACGCTGTCGCTCGATGAGCCGGTGCTGCGCTCCTTCATCGGTGGCGCCGGCCTTGGCGCGTGGCTCATGCATCGCTTGAGCCCCCCCGGCATCGAGCCGCTCGATCCGCGCGCGCCGCTGATGTTCGTGTTCTCGCCGCTCGTCGGAACGCCGCTGACCACCAGCGCCAAGTTCGCGGTGGTGGCGAAGTCGCCGCTCACCGGCCGGCTCACCGACGCGCTCGCCTCGAGCCACTTCGCGATCGCCGGCAAGCTCACCGGCCACGATGCGATCGTCCTGCACGGATCCTTCCAAGAACCCTCAGTCGTGGCAATCGACCACGACGGCGTGCACACTCATCCCGCGCACGACCTCTGGGGACTGCCGGCGGCGGAAGCGGAGGCTCGCCTGCGTGAACGGATGGGTCCAGCGTGGCGGGTCGCCGCGATCGGACCGGCCGGGGAGCGCGGAGTCCGTTACGCGACGATCTCCCACGACGGACGTCACGCCGGCCGCGGAGGGCTGGGAGCCGTGATGGGCTCCAAGTGGTGCAAGGCGATCCTGGTGCGTGCGCACGCCAAGGTCGCCTCGGCCGACCCCGCCGGCGTCCTGGCCGCGGCCAAGTCGCTTCGCGAACGGTCGTTCGGCGCGGCTACGGCCAAGTACCGCGAGCTCGGCACGATGGCCAACCTGCTCGCCTTCAACGCGATCTCGACGCTGCCCACGCGGAACTTCTCGGCCGTCAAGTTCGACGGGGCCGAGTCGCTCGGGGCCGAGAACGTCGCCGAGCTCCGCCAGGTTGCTCGCAATTCGTGCGCCTCGTGCTCGATCGGGTGCGAGCATCTCTACAAGGCACCGGGCGGCAAGCAAGTCAGGATGGAGTACGAGAACGTGTTCGCTCTAGGCCCGCTGTGCGGGGTAAGCGACCCCGACGCGGTGATCGCGGCGAGCTCGCGCTGCGATGAGCTCGGGCTGGACACGATCTCGACCGGGGGCACGATCGCATGGGCAATGGAATGCGTCGAGAAGGGACTGATCGACGCGCCCTGGCTGCGCTTCGGCGACCCCGAGGCGCTGCTCCGGGCGATCGCGGAGATTGGCGCGCGTGAAGGTCTCGGTGATCTGCTCGCAGACGGCTCACGCGCGGCCGCGCGCGCAATCGGTCAGGGCTCGGACAGATTCGCAGCGCACGTGAAGGGCCTCGAGCTCCCCGGCTACGAGCCGCG
Organism: uncultured Solirubrobacterales bacterium; assembly: GCA_963764545.1. Classification (GTDB taxonomy): domain Bacteria; phylum Actinomycetota; class Thermoleophilia; order Solirubrobacterales; family Solirubrobacteraceae; genus Palsa-465. The sequence continues at coordinate 667,079 of CAVXSX010000005.1, forward strand.
TACGCTCCAGGCGATGGCGCTCGGCCTGGCCGTCAACGCCCGCGGGGCCGACCACAATCGCTCGGGGGCCTATGAATCCGATCTCGCCGGCCTGCACGATCGCCTCGCGGGCGGAGAGCCGCACGTGGCCGGCGCGATCGAGACCGAGAATCGTGCCGCGGTCATGGACTCGCTGATCCTGTGCAAGTTCCTGCGCGGCGTATTCCAGGACCCGTTCCCCGAATGGGCTGCGTTGCTGGACCTGGTCACCGGCTGGGACGTCGACGCCGACGAGCTCTCCAGGACCGCGCGGCGGATCGTCGTGGCCAAGCGGCTGTTCAACCTGCGCGAGGGATGGACCCGGGAGGAGGACTGGCTACCGGACCGCTTCCTGACCGAATCGCTGAAGCTCGAGTCGGGCCGCACGGCGACGTTGACCCCCGACCGGCTCGAGGGGATGATCAGCGCCTACTACCGCCGACGGGGCCTGGAGGAGACCGGCATCCCGAGGCCGGGGACCGTGCAGGAGCTTGAGTTGGAGGAGCTCTGCCGGAGGCCGAAACAAAAAGTGGGATAGTGGAGAGGTCTGTACAGATAGTGGAGGGTCTCTAGATGGCGACGACAACGACAGCCCCGGCGATCACCAAGAACGTCACGCTGCAGATCGACGGTCGCGAGGTCACGGTCCCGGAAGGGACCACGATCCTCGACGCGGCCAAGGAGCTCGGGATCGAGATCCCGGTCCTGTGCCACGACGACCGCTATGACCCGGTCGGCGTGTGCCGACTGTGTGTCGTCGATGTCGGTGCCCGCGTTTACGCCGCCGCATGCGTGCGGCCGTGCGAGGATGGCATGGAGGTCACGACCTCCAGCGAGCAGATCGAAACCCAACGCTCGACGCTGACCGAGCTGCTGCTCTCCGACCAGCCCGACCCCGAGCAGGACCCCAAGGAGACGACCACGGCCGACAACGAGCTTCTCGTGCTCGTGCGGCAGTACGGCTCCGACCAGCACAACGGCATCCCGCAGGGTCACGGGCGCGGCGACGACTACTCGAATCCCGTGATCGCGGTCGACCACGACGCCTGCATCCTGTGCGACCGCTGCGTGCGCGCCTGCGACGACATCCAGGGCAACGACGTGATCGGACGCAGCGGCAAGGGCTACACGACCCGGATCGCCTTCGACCTGAACGACCCGATGGGCGAGTCATCCTGCGTGACCTGCGGCGAGTGCGTGGCCGCGTGCCCGACCGGCGCGCTCACCAACAAGCCGATCCGCGGCGTGCCGATCCAGCCGCGCGAGAAGCTGCGCCAGGTCGACACCGTGTGTCCGTACTGCGGCGTGGGCTGCGCGCTCACCTATCACGTCGACGACGAGCGCAAGGCGATCTCGTTCGCCGAGGGCCGCGCGCAGCCCGCCTCGCAGGGCCGGCTGTGCGTCAAAGGCCGCTACGGCTGGGACTACGCCGCCTCCCCGCAGCGGCTCACGAAGCCGCTGATCCGCCGCGATGACGCGTACCCGAAGGGGCCACTCTCGGCCGACGTGCGCGGCGATGAGAACGTCGGCCGCTCGGAGCGCCGGCGCAAGCCGGGAGGGCTGGTCGACTACGACCAGGTGATGCCGTCGTTCCGCGAGGCCAGCTGGGAGGAGGCGCTGGATCTGGTGGCGCGGCGCCTCAAGGAGATCCACGCCGACGGCGGACCGCCCGCGATCGCGGGGTTCGGCTCGGCGAAGTGCTCCAACGAGGAGGCCTACCTGTTCCAGAAGCTGATCCGCACCGGCTTCCACACCAACAACGTCGACCACTGCACACGCCTGTGCCACGCCTCGAGCGTGGCGGCGCTGTTCGAGGGGATCGGCTCGGGGGCGGTCTCGACCACTTACGGCGATGTGGCCAACGCGGACGTGATCATCATCACCGGCTCCAACGCGACCGCGAACCACCCGGTCGCGTCGTCGTTCTTCAAGCAGGCGCGCCGGCGCGGCACGACGATCATCTACGTCGACCCGCGCGCCGACAAGGTCGCCGACCACGCCGACATCTACTGCCAGCTCAAGCCCGGTACCGACGTCGCGTTCTACAACTCGGTGATGCACGAGGTCATCCGCCTCGGGCTCGTCGACGAGGAGTTCGTGCGCGACCGGACCTCCAATTACGAGGCGCTGGCGGAGACGGTCAAGGACTACCCGCCCGAGCGCGGCGAGCAGATCACCGGCGTGAGCGCCGAGCTGATCCGCCGGGTCGCGCGGACCTGGGGCGAGGCGAAGGCCGGCGATCATCTTCTGGGGCATGGGGATCTCCCAGCACACGACCGGCACCGACAACGCGCGCTGCCTGATCGCGATGTGCTCGATCACCGGCAACGTCGGCCGTCCGGGCACCGGCCTGCACCCGCTGCGCGGCCAGAACAACGTCCAGGGCGCCTCGGACGTCGGCCTGATCCCGATGTTCTATCCGGACTACAAGGGCGTCGCCGACGAGGCGACGCCGGGCCCGGTTCGAGAAGGCCTGGGGGGACACCGAGCTCGACCCGGACACGGGCCTGACCGTGACCGAGATCATCGGCTCCGCGCTGAAGGGCGGCGTGCGCGGGATGTACATGATGGGCGAGAACCCGTTCCTGTCGGACCCGAACATCAACAAGGTCCGCAAGGCACTGGCCGCGCTCGAGTTCCTCGTCGTGCAGGACATCTTCCTGACCGAGACCTCCGAGTTCGCCGACGTGATCCTGCCCGCCTCCTCCTACATGGAGAAGGACGGGACGTACACGAACACCGACCGCCGCGTGCAGCTCGGCCGCAAGGTCCTCGATCCGCCCGGCGAGGCGCGCGTGGACTACGAGGTCGTGCAGGAGATCGCGAACCGGCTCGGCCTCGACTGGCATTACTAGTCGCCCCGAGAGATCTTCGAGGAGATGGTCTCGGTGATGCCGAGCTACGCGAACCTCAGCTACGACAACCTCGGGCTGACCGGCAAGCTCTACCCCAACCCGGATCCCGAGCACTCCGACGGCACCGTCGTGATGTTCGGCGAGAAGTTCAACACCGACGACGGGCTGGCCCATCTCGTCCCCGCCGAGTGGCTCCCGGCCAAAGAGCTGCCCAACGACGAGTACCCGTTCATCCTGAACACCGGGCGGCTGCTCGAGCACTGGCACACCGGCTCGATGACTCGGCGCTCGTTCGCGCTCGACGCGATCCAGCCCCACGCCCAGGTCTACATGCATCCGGCCGACGCGCCGAGTGCGGGCTGAGCGACGGGGCGATGGCGCGGGTGAGCTCGCGCCGCGGGACGATCGAGATCGAGGTCAAGGTCTCGCACAAGGAGGCGCGTGGCAACGTCTTCATTCCCGTTCCACTTCCGCGAGGCGGCGGCCAACCTGCTGACGATCGACGAGATCGACCCGGTCGGCAAGATCCCCGAGTTCAAGTTCTGCGCGGTGCGAGTCGAACCGGCCGGGGTGCCCGCGAGCGCGGAGGCGTCCTGATGGCCACCGTCCAGCGCACGGTGCCGGGCGTCGAGGCCCGCGCCGGCAAGTTCCCCGGCCCGAGCCTGATCCCGGCCCTGAACGCGATCCAGGCCGAGCACGGCTGGCTCCCGCGCGAGGAACTCGTAGCGCTCGCGCGCGAGGTACACCGGCCGCTGTACGAGATCGAGGGACTGGTCTCGTTCTACCCGCACTACCGCACCGAGCCGCCGCCGAAGGTGGCGCTCCACGTCTGCCACGACCTCTCGTGCTGGCTGCACGGCGCCGAGGATCGGATCGCTGAGCTCCGGGCTCGCTACGGCGCCGACGTGGAGGTGGAGCTCGTCGAGGTCTCCTGCCTCGGCCGCTGCGACACCGCCCCGGCGATCGCCGTCGACGACCGGCCGGCGCAGGTCGAGGAGGCCGACGCGCTGATCGCCGGCGCGCGGACGGTGGCGTCGGGCGGCGCGCCGGCGACGCCGTCGGGCCGCCAGGAGCCGTGGCCGAACGATCCGTATCCCGACGGCGCGGAGCGCTACGCGCGTGCTGCGCCGCGTGCTGCGGGGCGAACTGTCGACGGCGGACGTGATCACCGCGCTGAAGGACTCCGATCTGCGCGGCATGGGCGGCGCGGGGTTCCCGACCGGACGCAAGTGGGAGCTCGTCGCCGACCAGGAGTCGAGGCCCAAGTACGCGATCTGCAACGCCGACGAGTCCGAGCCGGGCACGTTCAAGGACCGCCAGATCCTCGCCGAGGAGCCCCACCTGGTGCTCGAGGGCCTGCTCCTCGGCATGGTCGCGTGCGGGGCCGAGGAGGGGTGGGTGTTCATCCGCCACGAGTACGGACCGGAGGAGGCGATCATCCGCGAGCGAGATCGAGGCGCTGCGCGAGCCAGGGACTGGTCGGCGAGCACGTGCTCGGCACCGACCGGCGCCTGACCGTCGAGGTGTTCACGTCCCCGGGCGGCTACATCCTCGGCGAGGAATCGGCGCTGATCGAGTGCATGGAGGGCCATCGCGGCGAGCCGCGGAACAAGCCCCCGTTCCCGGGCATCTACGGTCTGCACGGCCTGCCCACGCTGATGAACTCGGTCGAGACGTTCGCGGACGTGCCGGCGATCGTGGCGCGGGGCGGCGAGTGGTGGAAGACCCAGGGTGTGCGCGGCTCCACCGGGCTGAAGTTCTTCGCGGTGTCCGGCGACGTGGTGCGGCCGGGCGTCTACTGCGTGCCGCTCGGCACCACCGCTCGCGAGCTGATCGAGCGCGCCGGCGGTCTGCCCGAGGGAGTCGAGCTCCAGGCATTCCAGCCCGGCGGCGCGTCGTCGAACTTCCTCGGCCCCGATCAGCTCGACGTGCCGCTCGACTTCAAGCCGCTGGCCGAAGCCGGCTCGATGCTGGGCTCCGGAGCGCTCGTGGCGATCGGCGATCGGACCAACCTGCTCGCGGCCGCGACCAACGTGCTGCGCTTCTTCCGCAACGAGTCCTGCGGCAAGTGCGTGCCGTGCCGGGTCGGCTCGCACAAGGCCCATCAGATCCTCACCGAGGCACTCGCGCGGGGCACCGGCACCGATGGAGTCGATGGGCAGATCGCCCGAGCTCGAGGAGACGCTCCGCCTCACCTCGATATGCGGGCTCGGCCAGGTGGCGCTTGGGCCCGTGATGAGCGTGCTCGGCCTCCAGCGCGGTGGGAGCAGCGCCCGGCCGCATCCTCGGCCCGAGCCAGAGGACCAGCCGCCCGGCAGCGACCGGTTGACGTGGCCGCCACCGGGCGGGAATTCTTCACCGTCAAGACGGTCTCCGAGGCCCTGACCACGTTCCGGCCTCATCGCCGGACGGCGACCGAGACCATCGGCCTCGACGCCGCCTTTGGACGTGTTCCCGCCGGCGAGGTCCGCGCGCGCGACGCGCTCCCGGGGTTCGACCGCTCGAGCGTCGATGGGTACGCGGTCCGGGCGCGAGACACGTTCGGCGCCTCGGAGTCGATCCCGTCCTACCTGCGCGTGACCGGCGCGGTCAGGATGGGCGCCGCGGCCGACGAACCGGTCGCCCCGGGGGCCGCGGTTTCGATCCCCACCGGCGGAATGCTCCCGGCCGGCGCCGACGCGATCGTGATGATCGAGCACACCCAGGAGGCGATGCCCGGGACGATCGAGGTCGTCCGGCCGGTCGCGCCCGGCGACGGCATCGTCCGCGGGAACGAGGACGTGGTCGCCGGCGAGACGATCGCCGGCGCCGGACGCCCGTTGCGCGCCCAGGATGTGGCGATGCTCGCCGCCGCCGGGGTCCTCGAGATCGCCGTCCACCGCCGCCCACTGGTGACGATCCTCGCCACCGGCGACGAGGTCGACCCGCCCGACACCCCGGCGCTCCGGCCTGGACACGTCCGGGACGCACTCAGCGTGTCGATCGGCGCGCTCGTCCGCGAGGCGGGCGGCGAGCCCGCGCCACCGCAGATCGTCCCCGACGAGGGCAGCGCCCTGCGGGATGCGCTCAAGGCCGCGATCAGCCACAGCGACGTCGTCGTGGTGTGCGCCGGCTCCTCGGTCGGCGCGCGCGACGAGACCGCCGGCGCGATCGCCGCCCTGCCGGGCGCCGAGACATGGTGCCACGGGCTTGCCATCAAGCCGGGCAAGCCGACGCTGCTCGCCCACGCGGACGGCATCCCGATCGTCGGGCTGCCCGGCAACCCGCGCTCGGCCCTGGTCGTCTTCCGCCTGATCGGGATGCCGCTGGTGCGACTGGTCGGGGGCTGGACGATCGAGCCCCGTGCCGGGACGGCGCAGGCTCGCCTGAGCCGTGACGTGCCTTCGGCCGCCGGGCGGCTCGACGTGGTCCAGGTGCGGGTCGACGGCGAGGGCGTGGCCGAGCCGATCTTCGGGCCCTCAGCGCTGCTGTCGGTGCTCACCGCCGCCGACGGGTTCGTGATTGTTCCCGAGGATGCCAATGGCCTGACCGCCGGCGAACCGGTCGAGGTGGTCCTGTATGGCTAGCCGCACGACTCCGTTCCTGCGCGACGTTCCGCTGGCCAGCGCGCTGCGCGCGTGGCGGGACTGTCGTACCGCCGCCGGGTGCCCGGAGCGGACCGAGGCCGTGACGCTCTCGGCGCAGGCCTCGATCGGGCGCGTCACCGCCGAGCCGATCTGGGCCAGGCGCTCCTCTCCCCCGTTCGACGCCGCGGCCATGGACGGCATCGCGGTGAGGGCCGCGGACACCGTGGGCGCCGGCGAGAGCGCCCCGCTCCTGCTTGACCCCGATGCGTTCACGGTCCTCGACACCGGCGATCCAATCCCCGCCGGCTTCGACGCGGTCGTGATGCGCGAGCACGTCCACTACGTCGGCGGCCAGGCCGAGCTGCGCGCGGCGGTCGCTCCATATCAGCACGTCCGCTCGATCGGCGAGGACATCAGCGCCACCGAGCTGCTGCTCCCGGCCGGCCACCGCCTGCGCCCGGTCGACGCGGCCGCGGCGGCCGCGGCCGGCGTGAGCGAGATCCAGGTGCGCCGAGCGCCTGTGGTGGCGATCCTGCCCACCGGTGACGAGATGCGGCCGGTGGGCTCAGAGCTCGTCGCCGGCGAGCTGCTCGAGACGAACTCTCTGATGCTGGCCGGCCAGGCTCGCGAGGCCGGTTGCGAGGTCCTGGTGCTGGCGATCGAGCCCGACGACCAGACGCGGATCGCCGAGGCGATCCGTGGGGCCGTGCCGCGGTGCGACCTGCTGATCGTGATCGCGGGCTCGAGCGCGGGGCGCGACGACTACACCGCCGCCCTCGTCGACCGCCTGGGCGAGTTGGCCGTCCACGGCGTCGCGGTGAAGCCGGGCCACCCGGTCGTGCTCGGCGCGATCGACTCGACCCCGGTGCTCGGCGCCCCGGGCTATCCGGTGTCTGCCTCGCTGACCTTCGACATCTTCGCCGCGCCGCTGCTGTCCGAGCTCGAGGGAGTCGCGGTCCGCCGGCGGCCGACCGTCCGGGCCCGGCTGGCCCGCAAGCTGGCCTCGACGATCGGGATGGACGACTGGGTGCGGGTCCGGCTCGGTCGCGTCGGCGGCTCGCTGGTCGCCTCGCCGCTGCCGCGCGGCGCCGGCGTCTTGACCTCGCTCGTCCGCGCCGACGGGTTGCTGGTCCTGCCGGCGGACGTCGAGGGTCATCACGCCGGCGAGGAGGTCCAGATCGAGCTCCTGCACGAGCTGAGCCAGATCGAGCGGACGATCGTGGCGATCGGCTCGCACGACCTGATCCTCGACCTGGCCGCCTCGAGGCTGCGCGCGGAGGACCCGAACGTGACGCTCGCGTCCGGCAACGTCGGTTCGATGGGCGGCCTGATCGCGCTGCGTGACGGGCTCTGCCACCTGGCGGGGTCGCACCTGCTCGATCCCGAGTCGGGCGCATACACGCTGCCGTACGTGGACCGCATCCTGACCGGCCGCGAGCTCGCCGTGGTGCGCCTGGTCCACCGCGAGCAGGGCCTCCTCGTCGCACCCGGAAACCCGCTCGGCCTGACCGGTGTCGGCGATCTCGCCCGTCCCGGAGTGCGGTATGTCAATCGCCAGCGCGGCGCCGGCACGCGCGTGCTGCTCGACTACGAGCTCGGCCGCGCGGGCATCGACCCGGCAGGGATCGTCGGCTACGGGCGCGAGGAGCCAACTCACCTGGCGGTGGCCGCGGCGATCGCGGCGGGCCGCGGCGATTGCGGGATGGCGGTGCGCGCCGCCGCCCGCGCGTTCGAGCTCGATTTCGTGCCCGTCACACGCGAGCCGTACGACCTCGTGCTCGAGCGGGGCTCGGTCGAGCTCTCCGTCCTCGAGCCGCTCTGGCGGCTGCTCGACTCGGCAACGTTCCGGGTGGAGGTGGAGCAGCTCGGCGGCTACGACACCGCCGAGATGGGCCGCCGGATCCGCTGAGGCGCCGCCGTCAGGCGCCGCCGACCGCCGATCTGATCTAGCCGCCGCCCTTCGCCGTCGCGAGAACGACCTGCTCGGCGTCGACCGGCAGCCGCTCACCGCTCACCGACTCGAAGTGCGCGCCGTCGTCGCTGCGAACCGCCACGTAACCCTGGTCGAGCCAGCGCCGGTATTCCAGCTCGGCGCCGTCGATCGAGGCCGGGTCGGACGGATCCCATTCTGCGAGCAGTTCGCTGCCGTCGACCAGGTCCCGCAGTAGCTTTCCCACCGCTACATCGTAGGGAATCGACCCTCAACCCCGCCCGCGCCTCGGCTGGGGTCCGGGAGGATCGTGATCGCACCTGCGCGTTCTGTGTCGTATCCGCCGAGCCCGGTGATCCTGCGCCGGATGGCCGGAGCACGTAGCGCGGCGATCAGGGGCTCGGCGCCGTCGAGTGCGTCGGCGGCCAGCGCGATGTCGTACTGCTCCCACACCAGCGGGATGAAGTCGAGGTCAAGTGCAGCGGCGGCGGCGCGCAGCCCGAGCCCGGCGTCGGCGACGCCTGAGGCGATCGCGAGCGCGACCTCGAGATGCGAGGCACCCTCGGGTCCGGGGACCGCGTGGGGCTCGATGCCGGCTTCGATCAGAACGCGGTCGAGCAGAACGCGGGTGCCCGCGCCGAACTCGCGTTTGGCGACGCGAAGTTCGCGCAGGTCGCCTGCCGTGGTGATGCGGTTGGGGTTTCCGGGCGGGACGAGCAGACCCTGCTCGCGCCGCCAGAGGTGAATCAGCGTCGGACTGCGCCCGCGCAACAGCGCGGTGGCATACGGGGCGTTGTACACGCCGGACCGGTGCAGAAGGTGGATCGCGGCCCCGTCCGCCGTCCCGCGCCACAACGCGGTGAGGCCCTGAAAGCTCCCGCTGGTGCCGACCCGGACGACCGATCGCCCGGCTTCGCGCAGCACCAGGTCAAGGGCCGGGTCATCGCTGCCCGCGAGGTGGAAGTCGCGCCCGCTGCCCAGCACGCGACGTGCCGCCAGCGCGCCCTCGGGCGCGACCCGGGCACGCCGCCGGTCGGCCTGCGAAATGACCCCCGCGTGCGCGAGGTGGCGATAAGCCCGACCGACCGTGGTCGCCGTCGCGTCCTGCTGCTGGGCGAGCTCGCGGATGCTCGGCAGCTCGACGCCGGGTTCCAGCTCGCCTGAGAGAACGCGGGTGGCGATTTTCCGAGAGATGTCGAGGTAGCGGGTCACTGCCTCCGCTAGGCTGTCGTTCCGCTCTGAATCATCACAGAAAGGAACAGGATGGCGGTACGGGCAACGCGTTGCTGGGGGCCGGCGATCGCAGTTGCTTGCGCGGTGCTCGCCCTCGCGGGTTGTGGCTCATCGTCGAAGTCAAGCAGCCGCACCGCTGCCGGCGGCGGCGGGAACGGGAGCGCGGGCAAGACGCTGATCGTGTTCGGCGCCGGGACGCTGGCGAATCCATTTGGGCAGGAGATCGCCGCTTTCAAGGCCCGGCATCCTGGGATCACCGTGCACTCGGAGTTCGGGGCCAGCGGCGACCGCGTCAAGGCGATCACTCAGCTTGGACAGCCCGCCGACGTGCTCGGGGTGGCGGACTACTCGTTGATTCCCAAGGAGATGTTCGGTTCTGGCGCAAAGCGCTTCGCGTCCTGGTACGTCGGGTTTGTGTCCAATCAGATCACGTTCGCGTACACCGCCCACAGCAAGGGCGCCGGACGGCTCACGGCTTCTAACTGGTACCACGTGCTGGCGCAGCCCGGGGTGCACATCGGACGCTCCAACCCCGCCGCGGACCCCTCCGGCTATCAGCTCCTCCAGATGCTGGCGCTCGCCGATGGCTACTACCACGACCCGTCGATCTCCGCGTCGGTGCTCAAGAACTCACCGGTTTCCTCGGTCGCCGAAACGGAGACCTCGCTGATCGGAGCGCTTCAGAGTGGCCAGCTCGACTACCTGGGGATCTACCGTTCGGACGCGTTGCAGAATCACTTCAAGTACATCAACCTGCCACCGCAGATAAGCCTCTCGGACCCGGCTCTGGCGAAGAGGTATGCCACCGTGAGTACCCAGGGAGCGACCAGCGCCAGCGTCAAGGCCAAGCCGATCATCTACGGGCTGACAGTCCCCACCAACGCGCCCGACCCGGGGCTCGGAGACCAGTTCGTCGCGTTCGTGCTCAGCCCCCAGGGGCAGGCGATCATGCGCGCCAACGGCTTTGTGGTGATCTCACCGGCGCTGGCCAGCGACCAGAGCGCGCTCCCCGCCGCGCTGCGTCCCCTGACCAGGAGCTGGACTGGTTAGGGCTCGTAGAAGAATTAGCCCCAGGACGAGAGGCGGCACGGCCCAGGCTGACCGCCGCCCGCGGTCCTGGGGCGGATTGCAGGTGCTGATGTGGCTGCTCAGCGGCCTCTTGCTGGCGTTCGTGCTGCTGCCGCTCGTGCGGCTGGCGGCGAGCACTCCGCCCGGGAGCCTGCGCGCGGCGGCCGCCAGCGGCGAGGTTCGCGACGCGATCCTCGTGAGCCTTAAGGACGCGGCGATCACCGCGGGGATCGCCACGGTGCTCGGCGTCCCGCTGGCCTACCTGCTCGCCCGGCGCCGCGTCCCCGCTCCGGCACTCATTCAGGCCATCGTCGACCTGCCGCTGGCTGTGCCACACACGGTGGCCGGGATCGCGCTGCTGTTCGTGTTCGGGCGCACGGGTTGGGTGGGCTCACCGGCCAGCCACATCGGAGTGTCCTTCTACGGCACACAGTGGGGGATCATCGCCGCGATGCTGTTCGTCAGCGTGCCGTTCGCGGTCAACAGCGCCCGTGTCGGGTTTGAGTCAATCGACCCAAGCTACGAGCGCGCGGCGCGCAGCCTCGGCGCAACACCCGGCTACGCATTCAGGCACGTCACGCTCCCGCTCGCCGCGCGCGGCGTGCTCACCGGTACGGTCCTGGTCTACGCACGCTCGATCAGCGAGTTCGGCGCCGTTGTGATCATCGCCTATTACCCGGCCACGGCCCCGGTCGAGATCTACAACCTGTTCCTCCAGAGTGGCCTGACCAAGGCAGCATCTGCCGCGGTCTTACTGCTGATCATCTCACTCGCGACGTTCCTCGTGCTGCGCACGCTGGCGTCGGGCTGGGGCGTCTGGGCCGTCGACCATGACGCGCGCTGAGCGGCAACTCGTCGTCGAGGGGCTGTCAACCACCGCCGGCCCGTTTCGCCTCGGTCCCATCGACCTGACGGTCGATGCCGGTGCAGTGCTCGTGGTGCTCGGCCCCTCCGGCGCCGGCAAGACGACGCTGCTGGACACCATCGGTGGATTCCGGCACGCCGCCACCGGTCGGGTCCAGCTCGCCGGCCGGATCATCACCACCGCCGCCCCGGAGCGACGCGGAATCAGTGTCGTGTTCCAACACGCGGCGCTCTTCCCACACCTCTCCGTGCGCGACAACGTCGGCTTCGGACCCAGAGCACGTGGCGAGAGCCGTCCGGAGCAACTCGACGAGCTCCTCGCACGATTTGGCCTGGCCGATCACGCCGACCGCCGCCCACGCTCGCTCAGCGGCGGCGAGCGCCAACGCGTCGCGCTCGCTCGCGCCCTGGCCGGCGACCCCGACCTGCTCCTCCTCGACGAGCCTCTCTCGGCCCTCGACCAGCCAACCCGCGAAGAACTACGCGGAGTACTGCATGACCTCCTCTCCGATCTCCGGATCCCGGCCATACACGTCACCCACGACCGGGAGGAAGCACTCATCCTCGCCGATCACATCGCGGTCATCGTCAACGGACAACTGCGCCAAATCCAAGCCGCCGACGAAATCACCTCACAACCAGGCGACGCAGATGTCGCCCGGCTCCTCGGCTGGGTCGAGGTCGGCCAGGGCACGATCCGGGACCACACGATCGCGCTCGGCGACCTCCGCATCCCCACAGCCGACCGGTCAGGAACCGCCACGGTGTTCTACCGCCCCGAGAGCATCGTCCTCGCACCGGCAAAACCCACCGGCTCACCCCGTCTCACCCGAACCATCGAGCAGATCCGCCCCACCGTTCCGCTCGTGCGCATACGCCTGGCCGGCGACCCTCCCCTCACCGCCCTCGTGCTCGAGCGTGACCTGAACGGACTCGATCCCCGCCCGGGCCAAGCAATCGAAGTCGAGCTCCCACCCCAAGGCGTCAAAACGTTCACCGGAAGCCCGCCGACGGCCTAACTTGTAAGGCCAGGCTTATCAGGCTATCCTTAGGATCGTGGCGGAGGGCCCTGATCCAGACGAGCTGGCGGCGGCGCTCCGCTTGAGCATCGGCTTGCTGCTGCGCCGGATGCGGCAGATCCCGACGCCGGATGAGCTCACGCTGTCGGAGAGCGCGGCGCTCGCCCGGCTCGACCGGGGCGGCCCGGCCACCTCGGCGCAGCTGGCCAGGGCCGAGCAGATCAGTCCCCAGTCGATGGGCGCGACCCTGGGCGCGCTACAAGCCCGGGGGCTCATCGGCCGCGCGCCCGACCCCGAGGACGGCCGGCGGATGATCCTCTCGATCAGCGAGACCGGGCTCGCGGTCCTGCGCGACCGGCGCAACCGGCGCAGCGCCGAGCTCGCGCGCGCTCTGTCCACGGGGTTCACGGCGACCGAGCTCAGGCAGCTTGCCGCGGCGGCGCCCCTGCTCGAACGGCTGGCCAACAGCATCTGATGGCCGCCCGGCCCAGCCAGGACCGCGGCGACGCCTACCGGTGGGTCGCGCTGTCGAACACGACCATGGCCGTGTTCATGTCGGCGCTCGACGGCTCGATCGTGATCATCGCGCTGCCCGCGATCTTCCGCGGGATCAACCTCGATCCGCTGGCCGCCGGCAACATCAGCTACCTGCTTTGGATGATCATGGGCTACCGGCTCGTCCAGGCCGTGCTCGTGGTCACCGTCGGGCGCCTCGGCGACATGTTCGGGCGGGTCCGGATCTACAACGCGGGGTTTGCGGTGTTCACCGTCTCGTCGGTGCTGCTCTCGTTCGATCCGATGATGGGCGCGCGGGGGGCGCAGTGGCTGATCGCCTGGCGGGTGGTCCAGGCCCTCGGCGGCTCGATGCTGACCGCGAACTCCGCAGCCATCCTCACCGATGCGTTCCCCGCCGATAAGCGCGGCTTCGCCCTGGGCATCAACCAGGTCGCCGCGATCGCCGGCCAGTTCATCGGGCTGGTCGCCGGCGGCCTTCTCGCCGCGATCGACTGGCGTGCCGTGTTCTGGGTCAACGTCCCGGTCGGGGTGTTCGGGACCTTCTGGGCCTACCTGAAGCTGCGGGAGACCGGCGAGCGCCATCCCGGCCGCATCGACTGGTGGGGAAACATCACGTTTGCGGTAGGGCTGAGCGCGATCCTCATCGGCGTGACCAACGGGATCAAGCCCTATGGCGGTCACGCCATGGGCTGGACGAACCCGGAGGTGATCGGCGCAATCGCCGGCGGCGCGCTCCTGCTCATCGCCTTCTTCCTGATCGAGAAGCGAGTGGCCGAGCCGATGTTCCAGCTCGCGCTGTTCCGCATTCGCGCGTTCGCCGCCGGCAGCGCGGCTGGCCTGGTCGCGGCCGCTGCCCGCGGCGGTCTGCAGTTCATGCTGATCATCTGGCTGCAGGGAATCTGGCTGCCCCTGCACGGCTACAGCTACTCGGAGACTCCTCTGTGGGCAGGCATCTACCTGCTGCCGCTGACCGCCGCCTTCCTGATCTCGGGACCGGTGTGCGGTTACCTGTCCGATCGCTTCGGCGCGCGCGGCTTCGCCACCGCCGGCATGCTCGTGTTCGCTGCGAGCTTCATCGGGCTGATGCTGCTCCCGGTCGACTTTTCCTACTGGGCGTTCGCGGGCCTGATCACGCTGAACGGAATCGGCGTCGGGATGTTCAGCGCGCCGAACTCGGCCTCGATCATGTCGAGCGTGCCCGCCCGCCAGCGCGGCGCCGCCTCCGGCATGCGCTCGACCTTCCAGAACTCGGGCACCGCACTGTCGATCGGCGTGTTCTTCTCGCTGATGATCGCCGGCCTGGCCGTCAGCCTTCCCGCCCACCTGCTGACCGGCCTGCAGCAGCAGGGCGTCCCGCACGCCGTCGCCCAGCACGTGGCCGCGCTCCCGCCGGTGTCCTCGATGTTCGCCGCGGTGCTCGGCGAGAACCCGGTGGTGCATCTGCTCGGGCCGACCGGTGCCCTGTCCTCGCTCTCCCCCGCCCACCAGCACGTCCTCACCGGCCCCGAGTTCTTCCCCAGCCTGATCGCCTCCGCCTTCCACCACGGGCTCATCGTGGTGTTCAGCGTCGCGACCGGTCTCTCAGTGCTCGCCGCGTTCGCCTCGCTGCTGCGGGGCGGCCGCTACGTGCACGTCGACGAACCCCCCTCCATGAAAGGAACCCCTGATGCCCGATCCGATCGACCCCCGGCGAGCGGCGCTGCTCGTGATGGACTACCAGAACGCGATCGTCGACATGCTCGGCGAACCTGAGGACCTGCTCGCCCGGGCGCAGGAGGCGATCGAGACCGTCCGCAGCCGTGGCGGACGCGTCGGCTACGTCCGGGTCGCGTTCACGGACGCCGACTTCGAGGCGATCCCTCCGACCAGCAGGATGGGCGCTCGGGTGGGCACGTCTCCGCAGGCGTTCCACGACGACTCCCCCACCACCGCAGTTCACGCGGGCGTCGCTCCCCGGGAAGGCGACATCATCGTGCGCAAGACGCGCGTCGGCGCGTTCTCGACCACCGATCTCGACACACAGCTGCGCGAGCGCGACATCGACACGCTGATCCTGGCGGGCATCAGTACCAGCGGCGTCGTTCTCTCGACGGTCCGCGACGCCAGCGATCGCGACTACCGCGTGCTCGTCCTGTCTGATGCGACCGCCGACCCAGACACCCAAGTCCACGACTTCCTGATCGAGCGGATCTTCCCGCGCCAGGCTGATGTGATCACGCTCGCCGAGCTCGACGGCCTGCTCTCGGGGGCGTAGCTCTGAGCGCCGCTCAGGGCAGCCCGGCCCCGCAGTAGTAGACGGCAAAGCGCGACGCGCTCGATCCTCCGGCGCGGGCCGGGACCGGGAAGCAATTACCGGCAACCCACACCAGCCGCGGATCGGTGACCACCCGGCCCTGGATCACCAGACGGAAGTCGCCGGCCGCGATCATCGTCCGCAGGCCGCGCAGCGACGGCTCGGGGATGGTTCCGGTGAAGCCGCCGATCGGCACGACCTCCTGGCCGCTGTCGTAGATGAACGGCGCGGCGACCGCCGCGGTCTGCGTCGCCATGAGGTCGGGCTGCTCACCCTTCGCGGCCTTAAGTGGCGGGAGCAGCGCGCGGGTCCCCTCCGCCACCGCACCCAGCGATCGAGCAAAGGCCCACGCCGGCACGGACTCGAACGGGGTGTCGAATGGCCCGAGACCGTTGCTCACCACCGACGCCGATGCGGCCGTAGGAACCACCACCGCCGCGGCCGCGGCCAGGCCAACCGCGGCAGCCGAGAGCGATTGCCTCCAGCGTGTACCGGCCACGAGGAGCAGCACGGCGCAGGCACCCAACACGATCTCGGCCACGCGCAACCCCGCCACCCTGCCCACCCCACCTCCCGGAAGCAGCCACACGTTGTAGGCGCAGGTGCCTGCGACGGCTGCGGCAAGCGCCCAGCGGATTCGGGCCTCGGCCCGGCGCTCCCAGGCCAGCGCCAGTCCCATGCCCACGAGCGCGGCGATCGGCGGCGTGAGGGCCGCGGTGTAGTACGGGTTGATCGAGGAGCTGACGCTGAAGACGATCAAGAACACGACCAGCCACGTCCCCCACAGAGCGGTGCCCGCTCTGAACAGGCCGGAGCGCCGCCGGCTCACGATCAGGCAGCACCCAAGGGCGATCAGCGCGGCGGGGACCAGCCAGGCCGTGTCGCGACCGATGCCCCCGGTGAGCAGGCGATCCCAGCCGGGCGCCGGCGAAGCGAATCGCAAGCCGATGACCCGTCCCAGGAGCTGGTTCGGCGACGCCTGGTCAAGCCGCCCGAAGCCGTTGTAGACGAACACCTGACTGAAGATCGAGTTGCTCGTGCTGCCATCCACGTACGGCCGTCCGCTCGCCGGGAACAGGGCCACGAACGCCATCCACACCAGTGACACTCCGGCGAGCACGATGCCGGCGAGCGCCAGCCGCTCGATTCGCCGGCTCACGCGTCCCGGCGCGGCCAAGAGGTAGGCAAGGGCCAGCGCCGGCAGCACGAGCCAGGCCTCGATCATCTTCGCCTGGAAGGCCAGCCCCACGAACACCGCTGCCGCTAGGAGGCTGCGCAAGCGACCGGAGAGGATCGCGCTGACGGTCGCGTCTGCCGCGAGCAACAGCAGGAGAACCATCAGCGTGTCCGGGATGTTCCCGCGGTTGAGCGCGACCGTCGCAGGGCTGAGGACGAAAACGGCCGCGGCAAGCACCCCGGACAGGGCCCCCGACACACGGCGCACAATCCGGTAGAGCACGAGCACGCTTGCCACGCCCTCGAGCACCTGCGGGGCGACGAACGCCCAGGCATGGACGCCGAGCAGGCGCACAGAAAGGGCCTGCACCCAGAACGAACCGGGGAGCTTGTCGACCGACACGGTCCCGGCGGGGTCGAACGCGGCGAACAAGAAGTCATGCCAGCTCATCGACATGCTGCGCACGGCCGCCGCGTAGTAGACCTCCAGGTTGCCGGTCGCGTTCCACGCATAGGCGAAGGCGGCCACGACCGCCAGGGCGAGCACAACAGGCCGCGCCCAGGCCGGCTGGCCTTCAGGCGAGCGCCAGACGGCCAGGCGGGCGGGATCGACCCGATCCAGGACCCCGCGCCCCCGAGCCACCGAGCTCATTCGCCGGCTGACTCCTTGCGGATCTCGGCCAGTGCGGCAAGCCCGGCCCGCAATCCGCGCAGTTCCTCGGCCGTGATTCGCCGCATAAGCGCGTCATCGACCGCGTCGACGGCGGACCGGATGGCGGCCGCGGCCGCGCGCCCACGCTCGGTGAGGCGCACGCCCATCCGCCGGCGGTCCTCCGGATCCATCCTTCGCTCGACGTAGCCCCGGAGCACCAGCGTGTCGATCAGCTGGCTCGCCGCCTGCTTAGAGAGGCGCAGAGCGGCGACGGCGTCGGCCTGCCAGGTGAACTCCTGCTCGGCGTGCTCGTCCAGCCGGACGAGCACGGGACCGCCGCTCCGCGGGACGTCGTCGCACTCGATCTCGGCCAGCGCGCGCCGCGCGGCGTCGGCGTAGGACCCCCGGGCCTCGCGCATCAGCCACGGCACCCCTTTGGCGTCGTACGCGGGCGGGTCAGTCATTCAAGCCACAGTACTGTACGGTTCACTGACCGTCAAGAGTACGGACTATCTGACCCTCGGACTACAGGCACCCGCAGATCGGGTCAGCCGAGCGTGGCCAGCCGGCGGGCCGCCTCGGCGATTACCTCGGGGCGCTTGCAGAACGCGAAGCGCACGAGGCCCGCCGCGGCCGGCTTGTCGTCGTAGAACACGCTGGTCGGGATCGCCACCACGCCGCAGCGCTCGGGGAGCGCGGCGCAGAAGTGGACCGCGTCCTGCCCCACGTCGGCGTTGACGAAGTACGTGCCGGCGGGGACCAGTGGCTCGAGGCCGGCCGCGTCGAGACCGGCGCAGAGCTGATCGCGCTTGGCGCGCAGGTCGTCGGCCACCGCGCGGATCTCTGTCGCCGGGAGACGCAAGGCCGCCGCCGAGGCGTGCTGCAGCGGGGTCCCGCCGGCGAACGTCAGGTACTGCTTGACCATCCGCGTGGCCGCGACCAGCTCGGCCGGCCCCGAGCACCATCCGATCTTCCAGCCGGTGAACGAGAACGACTTGCCAACGCTCGAGATCGTCAGCGTCCGCTCGCTCATGCCCGGCAGCGTGGCCATCGGGATGTGCTGCCCGTCGTAGACCAGGTGCTCATACACCTCATCGGTCACGCAGATCAGATCGTGCTCGCGACAGACCGCGGCCAGCCGCTCGAGCTCGTCCCGGGTGAGCACCCGCCCCGTCGGGTTGTGGGGCGAGTTCAGCAGCAGCACCCGCGCGCGCGGACCGATTGCCGCGCGCAGGGCGGCCGGATCCACTTCGAAGCCCGGCGGACGCAGGGTCACCGGCCGTCGCACGGCGCCCGCGAACGCGATGCACGCCGCATACGAGTCGTAGTAGGGCTCGAGCACGACGACCTCGTCGCCCGGATCGCACAGGCCGAGCAGTGCGGCGGCGATTCCCTCGGTTGCGCCGAAGGTGATCAGCACGTCCTCGGGCTCGAGCCCGTACCAGCTGCGCTGGTGCTCGAGCACGGCTTCGCGCAGCGCCGGCACACCGGGAAGCGGCGCGTACTGGTTCTCACCGGAGCGCAGTGCGCCCACCGCCGCCTCGATCACCGCGGAAGGCCCGTCGGTATCGGGGAAGCCCTGGCCGAGGTTGATCGCGCCGGTTCGCGCGGCGAGAGCGGTCATCTCGGTGAAGATCGTCGTCCCGAGCCCGGTCAGACGCTCCGCCGGCGTCATGCGGGATCCGCCGCGCCCCAGACGCCCGGGCCCCGGCGGTGCTCGTAGATCAACGAGGTCTCGGCGTGGGACACCGAGGGATGCGTGGCCAGGTGGTCGACCACGAACTCGCGCAGGTCCTGGGCGTCGGCCGTCGCGACCCACACCAGGTAGTCGGTCACGCCGGTCAGGTGGAACACCATCAGCACGCCGGGGAGCCGGCGGACGGTGTTCGTGAAGTCATCGATCTGATCGCGGGCGTGCACGGCCAGCCGCACCGCGATCAACGCCTGGAGCGGCCGGCCGAGGGCGGCCAGGTCGACCTCGGCGTGGAAGCCCCGGATCACCCCACGCTCGCGCAGCGAACGCAGACGGGCCAGCGCTGTCGACGGCGCGATTCCCACCCGCTGGGCCAGCCGTTGGTTGGTGATCCGAGCGTCGCGGGCCAGCAGCTCGAGCATGGCCTGATCGATGGCGTCGACACCGGGCTGTGGATGATTCGGCAGGGAGCGGGGCATTTCGTCGATTACCGCAGAATATCCGATTAGACGGCAGAACTCCGCAGGATGTTCGGTTACTTGTCAATCACCCGCAGGATCATCAGACTAGGTGTATGTCCGTCATCGCCGCCACACCGATTCTCCAGGACTCGATACTCGACGCGATCGGCGACACCCCGCTCGTGCGCCTGTCTCGGATCGGCGCCGGGCTGCGCCCGCGCCTGGTGGCCAAGCTCGAGTCGTTCAACCCGGGCGGCTCGATCAAGGACCGGGTCGCGGTCGCGCTGATCGAGGCCGCCGAGCGCGACGGTCACCTGAAGCCCGGCGGGACGATCGTCGAGCCGACCTCGGGCAACACAGGCACCGGGCTGGCCATCGCCGCGCGGCTGAAGGGGTACCGGGTGATCGCGGTGATGCCGGACAAGATGTCGCGGGAGAAGATCGATCTCCTGCGCGCCTACGGGGCGGACGTCGTGTTGGCGCCCACCGACGTCCCCCCCGAATCGCCCCAGTCCTATTACCGGGTGGCCGACCGCCTGACCGACGAGATTCCCGGCGCCTTCCAGCCCAACCAGTACTTGAACCCGGCCAATCCGCAGGCCCACTACGAGTCGACCGGACCGGAGATCTGGGAGCAGACCGCCGGTCAGATCACCCATCTGGTGGCCGGCGTGGGCACCGGCGGCACGATCAGCGGCACCGCGCGCTACCTGCGCGAGCGCAACCCAGATCTGGTCGTGATCGGGGCGGACCCGGAGGGGTCGATCTATTCCGGCGGGCAGGAAAACGTCCGTCCGTACCTGGTCGAGGGCGTGGGCGAGGACTTCTGGCCTCGGACGTTCGATCGCACGGTGGTTGACCGCTGGGTGACGGTGTCGGACAAGGATGCCTTCCTGACCACGCGCCGGCTGGCCCAGCTCGAGGGGATCCTGGCCGGCGGCTCGGGCGGCCTCGCCCTCCACGCCGCCCTGCAAACCGCCGCCCAGCTGGACGATCCCGAGGCGCTGGTCGTGGTGATCCTCCCCGACGGTGGGCGCTCCTACCTGTCCAAGATCTACTCCGACGCCTGGATGCGCCAGTACGGGTTCCTCGATCGCGACACACACCTCCGGGTCGGGGACGTCCTGGACCGCAAGCGGGCGGCCGGCGAGATCCCGCCGCTGGTCACCGTCCAGACCCACTTCCGGGTGCGCGACGCGGTGGCGCTCCTGCACGAGCACCGGGTGTCGCAGCTGCCAGTGGTGAGCGCTCACGATCCCGCCACGATGGTCGGGGCGATCGGCGAGCGAGGGTTGCTGGGGCGCGCCGCCGAGGATCCCCGGGTGCTGGACTCCGAGATCGTCGAGGTCATGGAGCCCCCGTTCCCGGCCGTGTCGGTCGACGATCCCGTGCGCGAGGCGGTCGAGCTGCTCGTCGGCGATCAGCAGGCGCTGCTGGTCACCCGCGACGGCCGCGCGGAGGGCATCGTCACCCGGACCGACCTGCTGGAAGCACTCGCCTCGTGAGCGACCACAGTCGGGATGCGCGGCGCGACGCGTTCGCGACCCGCGCGGTCCACGCCGGCCTGAGCCCGGACCCGACCTACGGCTCGGTCATCCCCGCCGTCCATCTGACCTCGACCTACGCCCAGCCCCGTCCGGGTGAGTTCGTCGGCGACTACGACTACGCCCGGACCGCCAACCCGACCCGCAGCGCCCTGGAGACGGCGCTCGGTGACCTGGAGGACGGACTCGCTGTGACCTTCTCCTCCGGCCTGGCCGCCGAGCACGCGCTGATCACCGCGATGTGCCGGGCCGGCGACCACGTCGTGCTCCCAGCCGATCTGTACGGCGGCACCTACCGCCTGGTCGACAAGATCATGAGCCGCTGGGGACTGTCCTACGACCTCGTCGACCAGACCGACCTGGATGCTCTGGCCCGGGCGGTCCGCCCGGACACCCGGCTCGTCTGGGTCGAATCGCCGACCAATCCCAAGCTGGACGTGATCGACATCCCTGCGGTCCTCGCCGCGCGCGCCGACGCCCTGGTGGTGGTCGACAACACGTTCGCCACGCCGGCCAACCAGCGCCCGCTCGAGCTCGGCGCCCACTTCGTCGTGCACTCCACGACCAAGTATCTGGGCGGACATTCCGACGTGGTAGGCGGCGCGGTCATCACCGCCAACCCGGAATGGCACGAGCGCCTTCGCTTCGTCCAGAACGCGGCCGGCGCCGTGCCGGGACCGCTCGACTGCTTCCTCGTGCACCGCGGCCTGCGCACCCTGCACCTGCGCATGCAGGCGCACGCCCGCAGCGCCGAGGCGGTCGTCGCGCTGCTGCGCGCCGACCCTCAGGTGCACGACGTCCGCTGGCCCGGCTTCAGCGGCATGGTCAGCTTCCGGCATCCCGACGCGACCGGGATCGCATCGCGCACCCGTCTGTTCACGCTCGCCGAATCGCTCGGCGGCGTGGAGTCGCTGATCGAGGTCCCGCAGGCGATGACGCACCAGTCGGTGGAGGGCTCGGCTGCGGCCGTGCCGCCCGACCTGGTCCGGCTGAGCTGTGGCGTGGAGGATCCGGCCGACCTGGTCGAGGACCTGCGCCAGGCGCTCGACGCTTGACGCACGGGATTTGGGGCCTCGCTCCGCTCGGCGTCCCTGGGGCCGGTTACGCCGGGCATCCGTGCCCGGCGTGGCGCTTAATCCGTCACGCCCGCCCGAATTCGCGACGCGTGACGCATAAGCCGCGTCCGGCACGCTTAACACGTCACGCATCGCGCGGAGGATCCGGCGTGACGTGTTATCCGCGTTGGATGGACGCCGCGGAACGGCGGTCGCGCGGCTAGGGCCCCGATCGGCATCCATGCCTCGCCTCTTGGGCCCGCCGCGCCACATCCGGCGGACGCCGCCGAAGGCGGCCCCAACACCCCATCAGCGCTCGCGGGGCGCGAGGTTCCCGATCCCGCGCCGGCGCTGCGCTCCCCAACCCTGCTTGCGCCGGGCCAGGTCGACCAGCGCCACAACGCGCCACATGTCGTTGAGCTGGCGATAGCCGAAGTTCTCGAGCACGCTGTAGAGGACCATCGACACCACGTCCCGCGTGCGCTGATGGCGACGGAAGTTGAACTCCTCCAGGGCAAGCGCGGCGATCGACAGGACGATTCCGACCAGGAAGGCCAGCAGCAGGAAGCCGACGAACGATCTCAGCGACAGGTCGCCGACGGCAAACGCCACCACGGTGAGCGCCGCACCGAAGGTCTCGATCACCGGACCGAGGAACTCGAACAGCACGAAGTAGGGCAGCGCTACCAGCCCGAACGCGCCGTAGCGCGGATTGCCCACCGCGCGGCGGTGGCGCCAGAGGGTCTGTCCAAGCCCGCGGTGCCAGCGCCGCCGCTGGCGCGAGAGGCTGGCGAGGTCCTCGGGTACCTCGGTCCAGCACACGGGGTCAGCCACGAACTCGATCCGGTACGGCAGGCCCCGGGCGCGGAAGTGGCGATGCAGGCGAACCACCAGCTCCATGTCCTCGCCCACTGTGTCGGTGGCGAAGCCGCCCACCTCCTCGACCGCCTCGCGCTGAAACAGCCCGAACGCGCCCGAGATGATCAGCAGCGCGTTCATCCGAGTCCACCCGACACGGCCGATCAGGAAGGCCCGGAAATACTCGAGCACCTGGAGCACCGCGAGCGGATTCCGCGGCAGACGCACCCCGGTCACCTGCCCGTGGTCGATCGTCGACCCGTTGGCGATCCGCACGATCCCGCCGGTGGCGATCACGTGCACCGGGTCGTCAAGGATTGGCTCGGCCACCCGCAGCAGAGCGTCGGTCTCGATCAGCGCGTCGGCGTCGAGCGCACACACGTAGGGATGCTGCGCGGCGGCCACCCCCGCGTTCAACGCGTCGGCCTTCCCGCCGTTTGCCTTGTCGAGCACCCACAGGTTGGGGTTGCGGCGCGACACGAAGCTGGAGGCGATCGCCTGGGTCGCGATCGACGAACGGATCGCCCGATGCGCTGGGACCAGCTCGAACGCGTCCGTGAGCCGCGCCACCGTGTCGTCGGTCGACCCATCGTTGACGACCACGACTTCATAGCGTGGGTAGCGCAGCGCGAGCAGTGAGTGCACGCTCTCGACGATCCCGGACGCCTCGTTGAAAGCGGGCAGGATCACGGTGATGCCGGGAGTGAACGGCGAGTCGAAGGCCTCGTCGGCGGCGCTGTAGGCGCGCCCGCGCAGATGGCGGCCGAGCGAGCGCCAGGCGATCGCCGTGAAGACCATGTACAGCCCGTTCAGGATCGCGAAGTAGCAGATCGTGACGATCCCGACCGCGGTCAGGATCTCGTTGAGCGCGCTCATCGGATGCCCGCCAGGTCGACCGCCTCGCGCAGATGATCGGACTCGGTACTCCGGGCGCGCTGCGCGCTGGCCTGCGCGTCGATCTTCGCGGCGGCTCGTGCGGACTCCCGTGCCACGTCAAAGACAGGATCGCTTTCCGCGTGCTCGGTCAGCGCGTCGAGCGCGGTCGGGTCGCGCAGGTACCCGAGCGAGATGGCCGCTGCCGCGCGCACGGCCGGGATCCGATCCTCGAGCGCCTTGAGTAGCGCCGGCAGATTGCGCTCGCCGCCCAGACGCCCGAGCGCACGCGCGGCCTGCGTTCGCACCAGCGAGGAGCCGTCGCGCAGCCGGGACTCGGCCTCGCCGGCATCCGCGGGGCCGCCGAGCAGGCCGATCAGCTGGAGCGCCGCGGCTCGCTCGCGATCGCTCGGACTGCTCAGCAGCGAGCGGAGCTCGGGCAGCGCCGGCGCCCCCAGCTGGAGCAGCGCCCAGCGCACGAGCCCCTCGGGCGCCCTGCCCTCGGCGCCGGCCGCCACCAGCGCGGGTCCCGCCTCGGGCGCACGCAGCCTCCCCAGGCTGCGAACGGCCGCGATTCGCACGTACCGATCC
The DNA here is from genome assembly GCA_963764545.1 of uncultured Solirubrobacterales bacterium. Taxonomy (GTDB): domain Bacteria; phylum Actinomycetota; class Thermoleophilia; order Solirubrobacterales; family Solirubrobacteraceae; genus Palsa-465. The sequence continues at coordinate 691,344 of CAVXSX010000005.1, forward strand.
TTGTCGCTGAGCGCTCCGATCAGCGCCGGCGCGGCGCCAACGCTGCCGATGTCGCCCAGTCGGAACGCCGCGGTCGCCCGCCGCCACGCCTGCCGCGCTCCGGCCAGCACGCTCAGCTCGCGCTCGATCAGACCCTCACGGCCGAAGTAGGCGACGATGTGATCGTGGGTGGGGCCGCGGACCGTACGGGCGTAGCGCCCGAGCAGATCGGCCAGCGTCTCCTTCTCCTCGACGCTCAGCTCGACCGGCGGCTCGATTCCGGCGTGCAGCAGCTCGAGCGCCACCTGCCTCAGCCGATCCTCGACCTGACGACGGTGGCGCGCCCGCCTGGCCAGCTCCCAGCGCCGCGTCACCAGCACGGCGAGCATCGCGATGCTGCACGCGCTCAGCGCGACGGCGGCTATCTCGAGAACGCTCACGACACCTCGTGTACCGACACGGAGCTAGCGGCGGCCGAGCACGGCTCGGACGCGCGCCACCAGCTCATCCGGGTTGAACGGCTTCTTGAGGTAGTCGTCAGCTCCGACCTCGAAGCCGCGATCGACATCTGACTCCTGACTGCGCGCGGTGAGCAGGATGACCGGAATCGAGCGCAGCGACTCCTGTGCCCGCACCCGGCGCGTGAGCTCATAGCCATCGAGCTTGGGCATCATCACGTCGAGCACCATCAGGTCCGGAGTGCGCTCGGAGGCCAGCTCGAGCGCCTCCAACCCGTCGCCGGCGCCGATCACGTGGTAGCCGGAGCGAGTCAACCGGTAGGTGACGAGCTCGCGCACGTCCTCCTCGTCGTCGGCTACGAGGATCGTCGGCGTCTTGTCTGCGTCGCTCACGTGTACACCTTCTCCCTGGTTGTCATCGGCAACTCGACGACGAACACCGCACCGGGTCCAGGTTCGTCGGCCAGCTCGATCGTCCCTTCGTGGCTTTCGGCGATCGCCTTGCTGATGGCCAGGCCGAGTCCGGTCCCGGTGATTCCGCGATCGGTCGCGCTGGACGCACGATAAAAGCGCTCGAACAGATGCTCGCGCTCGGCCCGCGGGATCCCGATGCCAGTGTCGCGGACGGTGATCCGGCATGCGCCGTTTCGCCGCACGACCCGCACGTCGACCGCACCGTCCTCGGGCGTGAACTTGATCGCGTTGGCCACCAGGTTGCTCAGAAGCTGACCGAGCCGCTGGCGGTCGCCGTGAATCACCACCGGCTCCTCGGCATGCACCTTAAGCGCGATCCGCTTGGACTGCGCCGAGGTGGACACCAGCTCCGCGGTCTCGCGGGCCAGTTCGGCGACGTCGACGTCGTCCAGCTCGAGCTTGAGCTTTCCTGCCTCGACCTGTCCGGCCACCAGCAGGTCGCCCACCAGCCGCATCAGCCGATCGCTGTTGCGTTCGACAATGCTGAGGAACCGCCGCTGATCGTCGGTCAGCGGACCCGGCTCCTCGCCCAGCAGCACGTGGACCCATCCGTCGATCGCGGTCAGCGGGGTGCGCAACTCGTGTGAGACGTTGGCCACGATCTGATCCTTGACGCGCTGGGCGTCCTCCTCGGCGCGCTGGCGCTGGATGAACTGGGCGATCTGACTGCCGATCACCCGCAGGGTGTCGAAGACCCCCTCCTCCGGCTGCGAGCGGCTCGAGAAGAACTCGGCCACCGCAACCAGCTCGCCGGTGCGAGAGCGCACCGGGAGCCCGAACGCCATCTGCAGCCGCGGGTCGGTCTGGTGGGCCTCGCGTGGTGGGTCGCGCTTGAGGTCGGTGCAGACGAGGGGGTCGGTCCGAGCCGCCGTAAGTCCGGCCAGGGTTCCCCGGCTCCGGAGCTCCTCGCCGCCCAGGCGGCTGATGAGGTCCTCGCACCCAGGCACCGCGTAGGTGGCCACCGAGCGCAAGGTCCCGTCCTGATCGCCCGGCTCCCAGGTCAGTCCGACCTCGAAGCCGAGGCCCTCGCACACCGCGGCGAGCATCCGGGGACGAGCCTCCGCCAGCGAGCTCACGTCGGCGAACACGCGGGTCAGGGCGTGCTGGGTGTCGCGCTGGCGCTGCACCTGGCGGCGTGCCGTGCGGTCCAGGAACGTCACCACCGCGCCGGTGATGTCACCTCCATGCCAGAGTGGATACGCCGAGTACTCGACCGGGAACGAGCTCCCATCGCGGCGCCAGAAGACCTCGCCGGTGATCCGGACTCCCTCCTTGGTGTCGAATGCCCGGTAGACCGGGCAGTCCTCCTGCGGGTAAGGCGTGCCGTCCTCGTGTGTGTGGTGCAGGAGTACGTGCGAGTTGCTCCCGAGGAGCTCCTCACGAGTGAAACCGGTCATCTCGAGGGCGGCTCGGTTGATCAGTGTGATCGCGCCGTCGGTGTCGATCCCGTACACGCCCTCGTCGGTCGTCTCGAGCACCGTGCTCAGCTCCTCGGCCGTCCGCCGCAGCTCGCGCCGGGCGGCAGCCTGCGCCCAGTCCACCCCAGCCCGGTCGGCCAGGTCGCACATCAGCACGAGGTCGGTGTCCGAGAACGGGCGGTCCTGCAGGCGACCCAGGCTGATCACTCCGAGCGCGCGCTCGCCGTGCAGGATCGGCAGATGCAGTTCGTGCGCCACTCCGTGGCGCCGCGCCACTCCACTCGTCTGCAGGGTGGCGTCGGCGTAGGACACGCTGATCCGCTCGCGCTCGGCCACCGCGCGGCCCGGCAGCCCCTCGCCGCACTTGACCACCAGTGGCAGGTCGGCGCGGTGCAGTCCGCGCCACGCCACCGGCACGAAGCAGTCCGTCTCGCCGTCGTCGAGCAGATACGCCGCACCGACGTCGCAACCGCCCGCGTCGGCGATGCCGGTAAGCGTCGCGGCGCTGACCGCTTCGGCCGAATCCTCGGAGGCCAGCTGGTCGCCGAAGCGCCTCAATCCCTCGATTCGTACGGTGCGCTCCTCCACCGAGGTCAGCGCCTCCTCGAGCTCGTCGCGCTGAGCCTCGACCTCGGCGCGGTGGTCCTCCAACTCGTCGCGCTGGCGCTCGATGCTGTCCGCCATCCGATTGAAGCCGACGACCAGCGCGCCCACCTCGGCCGTCCCACCCTCAGCCACCCGTGCGGACAGGTCGCCGTCGGTCATCGCGGCCACCGCTCGGGCCAGTCGCCGCAGAGGCGCCACGAGCCGGCTGCGGGTGCTCAGCGCCACATATGCGAGCAGCGCGGCGAAGACGGCTACTCCGATCAGCCCGGCGGCCAGCACGACATCGGCAAGATGGCTCGACTGCTGTACCTGGCCGGTCCGGAGTGTTTGCTCGCGCGCGATCAGCGTGGCGAACTGCCGGCGCAGGGCGTCGACACGCCCCTTGCCGCCACCGCTCGCCTCCTGGTTGCGGGCGGCCGTGAGGTCTCGCCGGGCCAGCCGGATCACCGGCTCGGTCCAGTCGGTGACATACGCGTGGATCGCCCCGACGATGGCCACGCTCGTCGAATGCGCCGGCGGATCGTCCGCGGTCTCTTCCTCGAGCCTGCGCGCGATGGCCGGATAGCTTCGCAGTGCTCCCTCGTAGGGCTGGAGGAACACCGGCTTGCCGGCCAGCAGGTATCCCCGCAGTCCGGTCTCGAGATCGAGTACCGACTCCTCGAGCTGCGACCCCGACGTAAGGACGACGGCCGAGCGTGCCCTCGCCTTGTCGGCGGACCGGAGACTCCGTGCCGCGACGATCATCACCACGAAGCCGGCGAGTACCACGGCACTCACCACGGCCAGCGTGACCGTGGCCTGGGCGGTGATCGAACGTTTCAGCACGACCCAGTTATCGGCAGAAATATGAAGACATGAGACGGTTTAACCCCTGCGCAACCATCTTGTTGATTCTTCCACCTGGGTGTCACACCCACGCGCCATGGTCGATGTCGTGCAGCTTTGCGTTTCGGTCGCTTTGCACAGGGGAAGCTGATCGGCGCCGTGTCGCGTAGGGTTACTTTCATCCGTTTGCGTTACCTCGTCACGACGCTGCTGCTCGCGTTGCTGGTTGGCGGGGCGGTGACATCGACCACGGCCGCGACGACAAAGCACCGCCGCACGGCACGCCGGGTCGGCGGTCACGTGCATGCCGCCTGGCCGCGCACGACGGGTCGCGTCCCGCGATCGGTCCTCGCTCGCTGGCTGGCCCGGCAGGTCGGACCGGCTCCCGTTCGTCCGTGCACTCGCCGCGTCAAGGGTCACGTTGTGCAGTGCCACCGCAAGCGGCCGCCGCGCCGCGGTGTCGTGCTCCCGGGCACCAGTACGGACGTGGGCGCGGGCGCGCGGCTCGTCCCGGACCAGGCGATCGCCACCACCGCCTCGGTGCCCACCGGCTCGACCACGCTTCAGCTTGTCCGCTCCTTCGACATCCCGACTGACGACCCCTCTTACGTGCGGCTGTTGAACTGGTCGTGGACCTACGACTCGGCGATGACCGCGGCGGCGTTCGTGGTGAGCGGTTACTCATCCGAGGCCGAGCAGCTGCTCGACCAGCTCGCCGCGCTTCAGCACACCGACGGGTCGATCGAGATCGCGTTCAACGTCGCGTCGGGAACGACGGAGCCGGTGTTCCGCTCCGGCACGATCGCTTCGATGGGAATGGCCGCCTCACTGTATGACCAGCACTTCCGGACTTCGCGCTATCTGCAGATGGAGGAGCGCGCGGCGAGCTATCTGATGTCGCTTCAGGGGTCGAACGGGCTCGTGCGCGGCGGGCCGGACGTGACCTGGTACTCGACCCAGCACAACCTGCTGGCGTACTCGTTCCTGGTGCTGCTCGGCAACGAGCTGGCTGCCGCCGGCGATCGCCCCACGGCCAACACGTACTACACGGCGGCGAATAAGATCTCGGCCGGGATCGAATCGAAGCTGCTCGTCCACAACGGTTCCAGCGCGTGGTTCATCGAGGGCCTGGGCGACAACGTGCAGTCGCTCGACACCGACGCGCTCGGCACGCTCTACCTGGAGAGCCACGGTGAGAAAACCGTCGCCCAGGAGGTCCTGACCTACGCCGACAGCGCGTTCGCGCTGAGCGGGCGCTCGATCGCCGAATCGAGCAGCGCGGCGACCTACAACATGACCTACTCCGCCAAGGGCCCGTTCTCCGGCTTCAAGCCGTACCTCGGTACCGACGCGCCCAATGTCCTGTGGACCGAGGGATCGGCCGAGATGATGCTGGCCCAGGCGAGTCTCGGGCAGTCGACCTCCGTGCTCGTCCGGTCGCTGAACGCGATCGCCGCGATCACCCCCACCACGGCTCCTCTCCAGGCCGATCAGACGGCCATCAGCCCGACGTACGGCGAGGAGTACCACGTGTGGCCAGCCGCCGCAGCCGGGGCCTGGCTGATGCTCGCCACGCACACCGCGTCGCTGTTCAAAGCCCCGAGCTGAGTCGGCGCCCGTCGGGGCCATCGGAAGGATCTGCCTCGCTCCGGGGTCTTCATGAGTGACCCGCCACGACGACGGGTCCCCTGAAAACTCGAACTGGGAGCGAGATCATGGCCAGTCGGAGAACGGCGAAGCTCCGCCGGGGCGGTGTCGCCGCACTGGCGCTTTCCGCCGTGACAATCATCGCCGGATGCGGAAGCGCGAGCAGTAGCTCGAGCTCGAGCGCCACCACCGCAGCGCCCGCGGCGGCCTCATCCACGTCGTCGACCGCCACCGCCGCGCCGGCCGCCGCCGGTGGCCAGCAGATCGCCGCGGCCAAGGGTTCCGGCGGCATGTACCTGACCGGCGCGCACGGCCGCGCCGTGTATCTGTGGGTGGCCGACACGGGCGGCAAGTCCGCCTGCTCGGGCGCCTGCGCCCAGGCGTGGCCACCCGTCGAGACGAAGGGCAAGCCGACCGGCGGCGCCGGCGTCACCGCGTCCGATCTCGGCACGATCACCCGGTCTGACGGCAGCCAGCAGGTGACGTACAAGGGACACCCGCTCTACTACTTCATTGCCGACAGGTCGGCAGGTGAAATCAAGGGCGAGGGCAGCAACAGCTTCGGCGCCAAGTGGTGGCTGGTATCCCCCGCCGGCGCGGCGATCACCAAGAGCGGCGCGTCCGGCGGTAACGCCTCCGGCAGCTCGTCGAGCTCGTCCTCCGGCGGCGGCGGAGGCTGGGGCTGAGTTTCCGAGAATGTCTCTGACGGTCGGTGCCCGCGACCGCGCGGGTACCTCCGCCGGCTCACCCGGCGCACCGCCCGGCCCGGCGGCCTCGTCATATGCGGGGCCGATCGGCTCGTGGGCGTTCACCGGCTTCGCTCTCGCGTCGTTCGGTGGACCGCTCGCCCTCGCGGCGTTGGGCGCCCCGGGTCTCCTCGCCGGCGCCTCGGACTCGGCCGGGCTGGCGATTCTGGCGGGCGCCGTGGCGTTCGGGCTGCCGCTCCTCATCTGGCTGCGTTACTCGAGCCATGTGGCCGGCTTTGGCGGGCTGTACGGGTTCGTCGAGGCGGCCGCCGGACGCCGGGTGGCGCTCGTCCAGGCCGCGATCTGGACCTTCAGCTACCTGCTCTACGTCGTCTACACCACGGTCCAGATCGTCTATGACCTGCTCCCCGCAGTGGTGCCGGGTGAGACCCGCTATCAGTCCGTGCTCGCCCTGGCCATCCCGGTAGCGATCGCCGGGGTGATGATCGCCGGACGCACCGCGGCCTTGCTGACGATCGGGGTGATCGCTGCCGGTCAGCTCGCCCTCGCCGGTGTGCTCGGCGGCGTGACGCTGGCGCACATCTCGATGCCGGCGTCGAGCTTCGGAACCACCGCCCCGACCGGGCCACTGGCCAAGGCCGCCGGACAGACGTCGTTGCTCTACGTCTGCGGGAGCCTGCCGTTGTTCCTCGGCGGCGAGCTGGCCGCCCCGGCTCGGACGATCAGACGCGGATTGAGCGCCGCCTTCGTGCTCACCGCCGCCCTCGTGATGCTCGCCGTGGCTCCCCTGGCCGCCGCCCCGGGGGTGCTGAACACCGACGTGCCCGGCGTCCGGCTCGTGCAACAGTACGCCGGCGCGGGCCTGGCCGAGGCGATCGGGATCGGCGTCGCGGTCAGTACCGCCGGCGTGATCCTGTGCGAGTACTACGCGGTGAACCGCCTCGCGCACGCGATCGGTCGCTGGCCGATGCGCCGGATCACGATGGTGGTCGGCGCGCTCCTGGTCCTGGCCGCGCCGTTCACCCTGATCGATCCCGAGGGCTTCTACAACACCCTGCTCGAGCCTTCGCTCGTCGCGCTGTGGCTCAGCCAGCTGATCGTGTTCGCCGTCTACCCCCGGTTCGCCACCCGGCGAGCGCAGCGGGCATGGCCGGCCTGGGCGCTCAGCCTCGGAGCGAGCGCCTTCGCCCTCTACGGTCTGTGGACCGCGTTACACCAGGCCTCGAGCTGAGTGCGCTCCAGCGTCCGCGCCGGACCGGGCCGCGCTCACGGCAATCGCGGCCAGCCGCCCCCCGGGACGCAGCGCCTGCGCCGCCTTGGCCGCCCCCGATACCGGGTCCACCCAGTGCCAGGTCTGACCAGCGCACGTCCGGCCCGGGGCTGGCCGCGACGATGCGCTCGATCAGCGCGTCGGGATAGCCAGGCCGGGTCCGGTCATAGCGTTCGGGATCCGAGCCGAACGACTCGGCTACTTCTCGGGCCTCGTGGGCCTCTCGATCGGCGCGGAAGCTCATGGCATCGCCCCGATCCGGCCGACGCACCGCGCCGCCGCGTCGATCGCGCACGCCGGACCGCCGACGAGGTATCCCGCGGCCAGCGCATCGCCGGCGCCCGTCGCGTCTACGGCGCTCACCTTGGGAGCCGCGCGAAAGCCCTCGGGAAAGCTCGCTCCGCGGGCACCGTGCTTGATCACCCATGCGGTGTCGAAGCCGGGCACGGCGGCCCGCTCCGCCTCGGTGGCGAACGCCAGCGAGGGGTCCAGCGCCTCGAGACGCGTCGCGAATCGCCCGGATCCGAATGCCTCGATGTCGTGAGCCGAGGCCAGGTCGACCGTCACCCGGCGAGCCAGCCCGGCTGCCGCGATGGCCGCCTCGGCCATCGGCTCGCGCAGCAGGCAGTAACCCGAGACGTGAAGCACGTCGCACGGCTCGATCCACGCCGGGTCGAGGTCGGAGGACTCGAGCAGCGAGGCCACGCCGCGATCGGAGGCCATCGTGCGACCGCCGGCGCTGTCGCGCAGCGACACGACCACGCCGCCGCGGCCCTCAGTCACGGGTCCGCATATCTCCACACCGTGTCGAGCGAGCTCGGCGCCCGCCAACCGGCTCGCCTCATCGGTTCCCCGCTGGCAGATGAGACGGCTGCGCGCGCCGAGCGCGCTCGCCCATGCAGCGACGTTGGCCGCCTGGCCACCCGCGGCGAAGTTGATCGTGGCCGGCGTGTCTGCGTCGGCTGCAAGGTCCCGGTCAGGCAGCACGATTACGTCAAGGATCAGATCGCCGATCGTACAGAGAGTCAGCGCCCGACTGGCCTGTGCGCGTTGGACACTCATAGGGTCCATGCCAACATGATCGCGTCGGTGAGCTCCGTGCAGCCCAGAGTCCTCGTCTCCGAGACCGTCGCCCGAGCGCTCCGGGAGCGCTCTCCGGTCGTCGCGCTCGAGTCGACGATCATCACGCACGGCCTGCCCCAACCGGAGAACCTGCAGGCGGCGCTCGAGTTCGAACGGACCGTCGCCGAGCGCGGCGCGGTGCCCGCGACCATCGCGTTGCTCGAGGGTGCCGTCCACATTGGCCTCGAGCCCGAGCAGCTCGAGCAACTCGCCGCCGGCGAGACACCTCTGAAGCTGAGCGCGCGCGACCTGCCCGTCGCGATCGCCCAGGGGGCAACCGGGGGCACGACCGTCGCCGCCACCGCACTGCTCGCCTCGCGCGCCGGGATCCGCGTGTTCGCCACGGGCGGAATCGGGGGCGTGCACCGCAACGCCGCCACCACGTTCGACGAATCGGCCGACCTCGGAATCCTCGGGAGCTGCCGGATAACCGTCGTCTCCGGAGGGGTCAAGTCGATCCTCGACATCGGCGCCACGCTGGAGCGCCTCGAGACCCTGAGCGTCACGGTGCTGGTTTTCGGCACGAACCGCTTCCCCGCCTTCTGGCTCACCGACAGCGGCTATCGAGTCGACTCGCCGGTGAGGACTCCCGAGGAGATCGCCCGGGTCATGCAGGCGGCCGACCGGCTCGACCTCCCGGGCGGAATCCTGGTGGCCAACCCGCTCCCCGAGGACACCCAACTCGATCCCACGCTTCATGACCGGCTGCTCGCCGAGGCGCTCAGCGCGGCCGGCGAGGCGTCCCTGCGGGGCAAGGAGATCACGCCGTTCCTGCTCGACTACATCCACCAGCACACCGAGCGCAGCAGCGTGGGCGTCAACCTGGAGATCGTGCGAGGCAACTGCCGGCTCGGAGCCGACATTGCTCGCGCATGGGCGGCACTGGGTGACGAGGCATGAGCCCCGAGCGCGTGTACGACCGGATCGGCGGCGGCTACCTCCTCGGCCGCCGAGAGGATCCCCGCATCGCCCACGCGGTCTGGGACGCGCTGGGCGACGCCCGCTCGGTGCTCAACGTCGGGGCGGGCGCCGGCGCCTACGAGCCCCGCGACCGGCTGGTGATGGCGGTCGAGCCGTCGGCCACGATGATCGCTCAGCGTCCCCCGGGCGCCGCACCCGCTGTGCGCGCGTTCGCCGAAAGCCTGCCGTTTGTCGACGACGAGTTCGACGCCGCCATGGGGGTGCTGACGATCCACCACTGGACCGACCGCCGCCGCGGGCTGGCCGAGCTGCAGCGGGTGGCCCGCGATCGCATCGTGCTGTTCATGCGCGATCCCGACGCGAGCCCCTGGTGGTGGCTGTATGAGTACTTCCCCGCCACCGAGCGTCTCGTCACGCGACGCGAGACCCGGCTGGACGAGCTGGCCGACGTGCTGGGCCCACTCGAGACGATTGCCGTACCGATCCCGGCCGACTGCCGCGACGGCTTCGAGGCGGCCTTCTGGCGCCGGCCCCACGCCTACCTAAATCCCGAGATTCGCGCCGCCATGTCCGCCCTCGCGCTGATTCCCGAAGTCGATCGACGAGCCGGCGCGCGGGCGCTGCGCGCCGATCTCGAGACCGGCGAGTGGCAGCGACGCTGGGGTCACCTTCTGCAGTGCGACGAGCTCGAGCTCGGCTACCGCGTGGTCATCGCTCACTGCTGAGCTGGCGTCTCTCCGAGCATCGCGTCGAGTAGGCTCGAACCGTGACCGAGACCAACGCACAGTGGCGACTGGCCGCACGCCCAGTCGGTCTGCCCAAGCCGTCTGACTGGGAGTACGTCGAGGAGCCGTTGCCCGAGCCCCAGGACGGGCAGTTTGTGGCCGAGATCGAGTACATCTCGCTCGACCCGGCCATGCGCGGCTGGATGAACGAGGCTCGCTCGTACGTGCCCCCGGTGGGAATCGGCGAGGTGATGCGCGCCGGCGCGATCGGTCGGGTGATCGACTCGCGCCACCCCGGCTACGAGGTCGGCCAGTCCGTCACGGGCATGTTCGGGGTGCAGCGCTACGCGGTGTCCGACGGGCGCGCCGTGCGGCTCCTCGACACCTCGCTGGCGCCGGCCCCGGTTCATCTCGGCGCGCTGGGCATGACCGGCCTGACCGCCTACTTCGGGCTGCTCGAGCTCGGCCGGCCGCAGGCCGGGCAGACCGTGGTCGTCTCGGGCGCCGCCGGCGCGGTGGGAAGCGTGGTCGGGCAGATCGCCCGCATCAAGGGTTGCCGGACGGTGGGCATCGCCGGTGGTCCTCGGAAGTGCACCTGGATCGTGGACGAGCTCGGCTTCGACGCCGCCATCGACTACAAGGCCGACGAGCTTCGCTCCGGGCTGCGCCGGCACGCGCCCGACGGCGTCGATGTGTACTTCGACAACGTTGGCGGAGAGACGCTCGACGAGGTCCTTCGCCGCATCGCCCGGGGCGCGCGGGTGGTGATCTGCGGCGCGATCTCGCAGTACAACGAGCAGCAGCCCAGCGGGCCGGCCAACTACATGCAGCTCCTGGTCCAGCGAGCGTCGATGGCCGGCTTCCTGGTCTTCGACTACGCCGAGCGCTACCCGGACGCGATCGCGCAGCTGGCTGAGTGGCTGGCGTCCGGCGAGCTGCGGTCGCGCGAGGATGTCGTCCGCGGCGGACTCGAGCAGTTCCCCGATGTGTTCCTCAGGCTGTTCCGCGGCGAGAACACCGGCAAGCTGATCCTGCAGCTCGCGGACTGAGCTCCTTCGCCGGCATCGCCGGGCCGAACGCCGCCTCCGAGGTGACCGCCGCGCTGCTGGCGTATGTCCTGCCCGCAGCCTCGCGCGGCACGATCGGCATGGTCCCCGACCGTCTGCTCGGCTGGTGGCTCGCCTCGGTGGCCGCGATCCGTCGCCGTCCGTGGTGGCGCTGAGGCTCAGCCTGGATCGAGGCGGCGACCCGAGCCTCAGGCTCGGAAGCTGCGAACTTCGTAGGCGAGGCGCCGAAGGCGCACCGTGACCTGAGTCCGGGTCCCCTCCGGCCGAGTGGGCATGGTGCTCATCACGATCCCGACCAGCACGGCTGCGACGCCGACCAGCTGGGCCAGCGCTGCGGGCTCGCCCAGCGCCAGCCATCCGGCTCCGGCGCCGACCACCGGTTCGAGGTTGAGGAAGGCCCCGGCCAGCTCGGCCGGGACGCGCGCCTGGCCGAAGGCGAACAGCCAGAACGGCAGCGGCGTGCCGGCGAGCGCGAGCGCGGCCAGCGCGACGGCGGGCACCGCCCCCGTGGGTCCATGCGGGATGCCCGCGGTCAGGAAGGCGAACGGGATGGCCACCAGCGCGCCACCCGCAAACTGGACAGCGGTCACCGCCGCCGCGTCGCGATCGGCGAGCAGCCGGGGCTGGATCGCGATGAAGCCCGCGGACAGGACCGACGAGCCCAGGACGAGCAGGTCGCCGTGCGAGCTGGCCCCACCGCCGCCCGCGCCGGCCACGAAGGCGATCCCGATCAGCGCCACTGCGTATCCGGCCCACGTGAGCGGTCGCGTCACGGTCTGTCCGAGGCCAGCGGAGATCAGCGCGACCAGCACCGGGATTGCTCCGACGATCATCGCCGCGTGGCTCACGCTGGTGCGCTGGATGCCGGCGTTCTGGAGCACGATCACCACACCGAAGCCGATCGCGCCGGACGCGAGCATGCGCGGCGAGAGCGCGTCGCGCAGGCCTCGCCTGCCGACCAGGGCCAGCACCGGCGCGGCCACCAGGAACCGTACGACGGTGAGCCACCCCGGGCCGAGCCAACCGAGCGCGAGCTTGGTCAGCGGCACGTTGAGGCCCCACAGGATGCCGGCGCCGGCCAGGGCGATAAGCGCAGAGCGGTTCGAAGACTTCACATCAACAAGGATCGGCAGGTTGAGCTCAAATTCCAGTTTGATTTGACATCTGGCCGCTAAAACGATGGAATATTTCGTCAAATGGCCGTTTCGCTTGATTTGATTGATGTGAGGCTGCTCGAGGAGCTCCAGGCCGACGCGGATCGCTCGAACGTGGAGCTGGCCCGGCTGGTCGGCCTCTCCGCTGCCGCAACCCTGCACCGAGTCCGGCGTCTGAAGGAGTCCGGCGTCGTGCGCCGCGTGGTGGCCCGGCTCGATCCGGCGACCGCGGGCTTCCCGCTCCAGGTGTACGTCGCGGTGACCCTCGAGCGCCACGGCGACGCGGCTTACCGCCGCTTCGGCGAGACCATCCGGGCCATGCCCGAGGTCATCTCGGCCGACTGGGTCACCGGCGAGACCGACGCGATGCTGCTGGTCGTCGCGCGCGAGGTCGCGCAGCTCCAGCGAGTGCTGGTCCGCCTTTCGACCCGGGGCGGGGCAGCGCGCGCGATGACCTCGCTGCGCCTCGAGGAGCTCAAGCCGGCCTCGCCGCTGCCCGTCGAGCCGACGGGCTGAGGCTCGCGCAGCCCGAGCTACCGTAAGAGCGATGTCGAGTAACTCAGCGCTGATCGCGGTCATCACGAGCGAACCCGCGAGTACCTCCGAGCTGTATGACCGAGTCGGCTATCTCACGCTGGCCCGCCTCGGGCTGATCCCCTACGACGCGTTCCGGGCCGAGTTGGCCGCGCTCGCCGCCACCGGGTCGATCGAGAGCGACACCGCGCCCGACGGCTCCACGATCTGGCACCGTCGCGCGGAAGACGAGCTCAGGGACGGGCCTATACTCGGCTGACGATGCTCGTCCTCGGTCTGGTGCACGACGGCGGGTGGCAACCGCCCAGGCTCCCTCCGGAGCCGCCCGGAGACGAGCCGCCTGCGCACCGGCCCTGGAGCTGGCGCCTGCCGTGGCGGCCGCTGGCCTGGTTCGCCGCCTGGTGCTGGCTGATGGCGCTCGTCCCGGTCGCCAACGATGCCCTCGGCGGCCTTGCCAGCTTCGTGGTCCTGATGCTGGCCTTCGGCCTGGTCTGCTGGCGGCTGGAGCGCTTCTGCCGCCGGCAGTACTGGCACGGCCTGCGCGAGTACAAGTATTGAGCGCTTGACGTCCGGCTCCACCCCCTGGTGGCGGAGCGCGGTCCTCTACGAGGTCTACATCCGCAGCTTCGCCGATGGCGACGGCGACGGCATCGGCGACATCGCCGGGCTGCGCTCACGGTTGTCGCACCTCGCCGAGCTCGGTGTCGACGCTCTGTGGATCACCCCCTGGTATCCGTCGCCGCTGCGCGACGGCGGCTACGACGTGTCCGACTATCGCGCGATCGATCCGCGCTTCGGGACGCTTAAGGAGGCCCGCGAGCTGGTCTCCGAGGCCCGCGGTCTCGGTCTGCGCGTGCTGCTCGACCTCGTTCCCAACCACGTGTCCGACCAGCACCCCTGGTTCCGCCAGGCCCTGGCCGCCATCCCCGGCTCGGCGGAGCGGGCTCGCTTCATCTTCCGCGACGGGCGCGGCCCTGCCGGCGAGAAGGCTCCCAACGACTGGCAGAGCAACTTCGGCGGTCCGGCCTGGACGCGGGTCACCGAGACCGACGGCCGGCCCGGCCAGTGGTACCTGCACCTGTTCGCCCCGGCCCAGCCCGATCTGGACTGGACCAACCCCGAGGTGCATGACGAGTTCGAGTCGATCATGCGCTTCTGGTTCGAGCTGGGGATCGACGGCTTTCGAATCGACGTGGCGCATGGGCTGGCCAAGGCCCCCGGCCTGCCCGATCTGGGATCGCTGGTCTGGCCGCCTCCCGCCGGCGAGCGCGTCGATCACCCCCACTGGGATCGTGACGAGGTCCATGAGGTGTATCGCTCGTGGCGGGCGCTGGCCGACGCCTACGACGAACCGCGCGTATTCGTCGCCGAGGCCTGGGTGCACCACCCCGAGCGCCTGGCCCGTTACGTGAGCCCCGGCGAGCTTCACACCGCCTTCAACTTCGACTTCCTGCTCGCGCCGTGGCAGGTCCAGTCGCTCCGGGTCTCGATCGACGAGGCGCTGGAGGCCCACGAGGCGGTGGGCGCGCCGCCGACCTGGGTGCTCTCCAACCACGACACGGTCCGCGAGGTGTCCCGCTACGCCCGGCCGCAGGATGTGCGGGAGTTGCGCCATCTGGTCGATCTGGTCGGTCTGCCGGTCGATCGCGCCGCCGGCCGGCGTCGAGCTCGCGCGGCCGCGCTGCTCATGCTCGCGCTTCCCGGCGGCGCGTACGTCTACCAGGGCGAGGAGCTCGGGCTACCCGAGGTGGAGGACCTGCCCGACGAGGTCCTCCAGGATCCGTCCTGGGAGCAGTCCGGCCACACCGACCGGGGCCGTGACGGCTGCCGCGTGCCGATTCCGTGGTCGGGCTCCGAGCCGCCATTCGGCTTCAGCCCACCCACGGCCTCCACCCCGGCCTGGCTGCCGCAGCCGCCGGCGTGGCGCTCCCTGACCGTCGAGGCCCAGACGGGCAACCAGGACTCGATGTTCGAGCTCTACCGCCGGGCGCTCCACCTGCGCCGCGATCACCCGGCTCTCGGGGACGGCCGGCTGGCGTGGCTGCCGGTGCCGGACGGCGCTCTCGCGTTCGCCCGCGAGCCGGGGTTCGCCTGCCTGGTGAACGTCTCGGCCGATCCGCTCGCGCCACCGGCAGCCGCGGAACTCCTCATGGCCAGCGGTCCGCTGACCCCCGACGGCCGCGTTCCGATCGACACGGCGGCCTGGTTCTCGGTCTGACCGCCGGCCCCACCGCCGCGCCGCCGCTCGGCCGCGCCACCCTCGGCCGCGCGCCGCCGACATCTCCCAACCCGCCGGCCCCTCCCAGGGGTGCTTATTTGCCCAAAAGCGCCTACCCGGGACGCCACCTACGGGACATAAGCATCTCCCACGCGCTTATGTCCCCCAAACGGACCGCACTGCGGGCGCTTTCGGGCGGTAAGCACCCACCGGTCGCCAACCCAGATCGACGCGCAGCGCCCCGAGCGCGCGCGCTCACGTCGCCCTCAGAACAAGGGCCCCAACCGCAGGACTGCGTGACTCAGTAGCCCTGGTTGCTGAGGCTGTAGCCCTGGTTGTTCTTCTTCTTGTTGTTGCTGCTGCCCTGGGTGGTGCTCGAGCCCGTGGGCTTGGGCGCGGCCACCACGGGAGCCGATGTCGTCACCGGCGGGGGCGCGGAATGCGTCGTGACCGGCGGGGCGCTGGTGGTCGCCGGGGCCTGCGACGAGCTCGATGCGCTGGTCGCCACCGGCTTGGCCTTGTGCGCCTTCGCCTTGTGATGGGTCGGCGCCTTGGGCGCGGTGGTCTTCACAGTGGTGGTCTGCGCGGCCTGAGTGGCCGTCGTCGGCGTGGCGGCGGCGGGCGTGGAGCTCGTCTGCGAGCTGGAGGTGCCCCCGCACCCGGCCGCCACCAGGGCAGCGGCCGCCATCGAGCTCAGCAATGCTGTTTTCATGCTTCCCATCCCATGATCGCTTCCAGGCCTTGGTAGGTACTCAGGGTACAAGACACCTGCGACGCTGCAACGTTGCGCCCCGGCCTTCCGGCCAGGCCCGCAATCTCCGCCACGTACCGCCACCCCCCGCCCGCTGCCGCCACCCCCCAGCTGCCGCCAACCCCGCCAGCTAGGAGCGGCTCTGTTCGACGCTCTAAGGTATCGCCGCGGATGGAGGCATCCGGAACCTCGTCTGTCCCTGGGGACACAGACGGCGTCGCTCCAAGTGGTGACGCCGTAGCCGGCGCCGCCGGAACGGCCGCGCCGGCCGCGCTGACCGCCGATCCGCTGCCCACGGCCGGGGGTGCCGAGGCGCTTCAGCAGCCTGGCCGGCGCTTCGGCTCGCGCCAGGCCCTGATCCTGACCGTCTGCTGCGTGGCCCAGTTCATGGTCATCCTCGACCTGAGCATCGTCAACGTGGCGCTGCCATCGATCCAGTCCAGCCTCAACTACACCTCGGCCGACCTGCAGTGGGTGATCGACGCCTATGCCATCGCCTTCGCCGGCTTCCTGATGCTGGGCGGGCGGGCGGCCGATCAGCTCGGTCACCGACGGGTGTTCGTGGCCGCGCTGGTCCTGTTCTCGGTCACTTCGCTGGTTGGCGGCGCGGCAGTCAACCGGCAGATGCTGACCATCGCGCGCGGAGTGCAGGGATTCAGCTGCGCGTTCATGGCGGCCGCCTCCCTGGCGATCATCACATCGTCGTTCAAGCCCGGTCCCCAGCTGCATCGGGCCATCGGCCTGTGGGCCGCGATGAACGGTCTGGGCGGAGCCGCCGGGACGCTGTTCGGCGGGATCATCACCCAGGAGCTCGGCTGGCGCTGGGTCCTGCTGATCAACCCCCCGATCGGCATCGCCACCGCCGTGGTGGCGTTCGCCGTGGTGGCCGATCGCCGGCGTGAACGCGCTGAGCGCAGCTTCGACCTGCCCGGCGCACTGACCCTGACCCTCGGCCAGATCGTGCTTGTCTACGGGGTGGTTCAGGCCGGATTGCGCGGCTGGCACGCCGCCCTCGCGCTCGGGCCGATCCTGGTCGGGTTGGCGCTGCTGGCCGCGTTCTGCCTGATCGAGGCCCGCTTCGCGTCCGAGCCGCTGGTGCCGTTCAAGGCCCTGACCAAGCCGCTCCAGGTGGCAAACGGGATCGTGCTGCTGTTCAGCGCCGCCCTGTTCCCCATGTGGTACCTGAGCTCGCTGTATCTGCAGCAGGTGCTCGGCCTCTCACCGCTGCACGCCGGTCTGACCTTCCTACCGATGGCGCTGTCGATCATGGTCGTGGCCCGCAGCGCCGGCAAGCTCGTGAGCCTGTTCGGCGTGCGCGCGGTCCTGGGCAGCGGCCTGTTGATGATGACCGGCGGGCTGCTCCTGTTCACCAAGATCGCGGCCAGCGGCAGCTCGGCGGTGTATGTGATCGTGCCGGGCGTCCTGACCGCGGCCGGGATCGGGATGTCGATCGTGCCCTCGACGATCGCCGCCACCCAGGGCGCGAAGCAGGGCCAGTCCGGGCTGGCCTCGGGCCTGGTCAACACCTCGCGCCAGGTGGGGGGCGGCCTCGGCCTTGCCGTCTTGATCACGCTGGCCACCTCGCTCTCGAGCCACCTGATCGGGCACGGGCACAGCGTGCCCCAGGCACTCACCGACGGCTTCCGCTTGGGGTACTTCATCGCCGCCGGCCTGTGCGCCGTCGCCGCGGTCATGACCTTCGCGCTGGTCCCAAGGGCCTCGGCCGCGCAGGAGGCGCCGGCGCGCCGGGTTCCGATCCTGGCAGCGGTGCTGGGGGTGATCGCGGCGTTCATCGCGCTCGACTTCGCGGTGGGCGGCTCCCACGGCGCGCCGCTCGGCGCCTACACGACCAACGGCACGTACAGCTACGTGTCCGCCCCGGCGCTTCGGCCCCCGGTCATCCGCGCCACGACCCCTACCAAAGACGCCAAGCTCGCGCCCGGCTACATCCTGACCGCGAATTTCTACGACCTCAACCATCCGCCGATGGTCGGGCAGAGCGGCCCGATGGTCCTCGACAATCATCTGCAGCCGGTGTGGTTCAACCCGGTACCGGTGGACGACGTGGCCGGCAACCTCAGCCTTCAACTCTACGACGGCCAGCCCGTGCTGACCTGGTGGCAGGGGACGATCACCAACACCGGCGCTACCGAGAGCGGCGAGGACGTGGTCGTCGATCAACACTACCGGCCGATCGCTCGCCTGAAGGCGACGGACGGGTGGGCCGTCACGCTGCACGAGATGGTCATCCGCGGCCACGATGCCTGGGTGACCGCGAACAAGAACATCCCGATGAACCTGTCGCGCTACGGTGGCGCCTACAACGGAGCGCTGATCGACTCCGCGGTGCAGGAGTACGACCTGAGAACCGGCAAGCTTCTGCACAGCTGGGACGCGCTCGATCACATCCCGCTGAACGACTCGCGCGCCTCGCTGCCCACCAACGGCTTCCCGTGGGACGCCTTCCACGTCAACTCGATCAACCTGCCCGGGGACGGCACTTTCGTGGTGTCGATGCGCAACACCTGGGCGGCCTACAAGGTGAACATCGCCAGCGGCGCGATCGAGTGGACGCTCGGAGGGCCGCACTCGAGCTTCAAGATCGGCAAGGGAGCCGATTTCCAGTGGCAGCACGACGTGGTCGTGTATCCCGGCACCCCGCTGGTCACCATGTTCGACGACCACTGCTGCCAGATCACCGGCGGCGGCACCTACGTGTCCCCCACCTCCTACTCGCGCGGTCTGGTCATCAAGCTCGACGCCAACGCCCACACCGCCAAACTGGCCGGCGAGTACACCCACGGCTCCAACTTCAACTCCGAGTACATGGGCAGCCTCGAGCCACTGGCCAACGGCAACGAGTTCGTCGGCTGGGGCTCGGCGCCGTTCTTCTCCGAGTACGACTCGTCGGGCAACCTGCTGCTCGACGCCCGCTTGCCCGGATCCGACATCACCTACCGCGCCACGGTTGAGCCGTGGGTCGGCAAGCCGCTCTATCCGCCCGCCGGGGCGGCCCGCCGATCGGGTAGCCGGACCGTCGTTTACGCCAGCTGGAACGGGGCCACCCAGGTCCGCTCGTGGCGGGTGCTCGGCGGAACGAGCACCGCGGCTCCTGTGGCCGCCGCCCCAAAGTCCGGGTTCGAGACCGCGATCCCGGTCACCTCGAGCTCTCGGACCTTCCGCGTGCAGGCCCTCGACGCGCACGGTCACGCGCTCGGGACCTCGCGGGCGTTCAGCCTCACGGGCTGAACGCGCGGAGATGCCACGGCGGCCCACCTCGAAAGACGTAGCCGCCGAGGCGGGCGTCTCACGCGCCACCGTCAGCTACGTCCTCAACGGCGCTGACCAGAAGCACCGCATCACCCCCGCCACCCGCGACCGAGTGCTCGAGGCGGCCCGCCGGCTCGGCTACGAGCCCAACCCGGTGGCGCTGGCCCTGCGCGCCGGCCGAACCCAGATCGTGCTGGTGGAGATGCCCAACTGGCCCCTCGGGCCACCCGTGGCCGAGGCCATCGACACGATGGTCGAAGCCCTCGAGCAGCTTGGCTACACGCCCCTGGTGCATTTCCGCCGGGCCGACCCCCGCAGCCTGACCCGGGCGAGCCAGCGCGTACATCCGGTCGGGGTGATCGCGCCCGGAGCCGAGCTCTCGCCCGAGACCGCCGAGCGGCTGCGTGCCCTGGGAGCCCGCGGTCTGGTCGCGTTCGCCGCGCGACCCCTCCCCCACGTCTACACATATGTGATCGATCAGGCTCGGATCGGGCACCTGGCCGTGGAGCATCTGTCCCGGCGTGGCCATGCCCACGTTCTGGCCCTCATGCCGGAGGAGGCGGCGCTGCGCAACCTGGCCGACGAGCGCCTGTCCGGCGCTCGGGCCGCGGCCGATGAGCACGGAGTCGAGCTGCGATCGGTCGAGGTCGCCATGCAACGGGACGCGATCGCGCGTGTCCTGGCCGCCGAGCTCGCCCGGCCGTCGCGGGCCAGCGCCATCTACGCCTTCAACGACGAGCTCGCCCTGGTGGCACTCGAGCTATTGCGCGAACGCGAGATCTCGCTACCGGACCAGGTCGCGCTGATCGGCTGCGACGACAGCCCGGCGGCGGAGCGCACCCGCCCGCGGCTCACCACGATCCGCTTCGACCAGCACGGCCGCTGGCGCGAGATCGCCGAGCACCTTCACACGATGATCTCGCTGGCCGGCGAAACCGGGAGCGGTGCAAAGCGGAGAAGCCGAGGCCGCCCGCCCGACGTCACCGTCTCGGAGCCGGCTGTGGTGCTCGGCGAGACCACCTGAACCGCTTCAAAAAAGCCACCAGAGAGCGTAATCCTCGGGCTTGCTTGACACGAGTCAAGGTGGCTGGTAGGACTGCCGCCCGCCGACGTCGCAGCCCCGGTGCGGCGTCCCGCCACGACAACTCGAGGAGGAGAAGGATGTTCCGGTTCTCCCGCCGCCGCATGGTCGCGGCGTTGCTGTCCGTGTTCGCGCTCACCGGACTCGCCGCCAGCGGTTCCTCCGCGGCCCGCTCCCGACCGGCCGCATCAGCGGCCAGGCATGCCCACGCGGCCTCGAGCCAGCCCTGGCGGAACCGGAACCTGCCGCCGCTCGTGCGCGCCAACAAGCTGCTGGGGGCGATGAGCATGGATCAGAAGATCGATCTGGTCCTCGGCCAGTTCGCGCCGCTCCAGAGCCTCGGCATCCCGGCCTTGAACGGCGACGACGGTCCCGACGGGCTGCGCAACCCGGGGACGACCGCGATGCCATCCGGGCAGGACCTGGCCGCCGGCTTCAACCAGACGCTCGCTCGCGCCTACGGTGAGGTCGTCGGCTCCGAGGCCCGGAGCGAGGGCTTCAACATGTGGTGGGGTCCGGCCGTGGACATCGACCGCAACCCACTGGCCGGCCGGCAGCCCGAGGCGGAGGGCGAGGATCCGTTCCTGGCCGGCAACACGGCAGCCCAGGTCATCCGGGGCGCCCAGAGCCAGAACGTGATCTCCACGCTGAAGCACTACACGGCCTACAACCAGGACTAGGGGCGGATCGGATTCGACGCGATCGGCGCCCCCGCCGTGAACGTCCAGGTGTCCGAGCGCGCGCTCCAGGAGATCTACGAGACACCGTTCCGCATCGCCGTTCAGAAGGGCGGCGTGGACTCGGTGATGTGCTCGTACAACCAGATCAACGGCTCACCGAGCTGTCAGAACCCGGCCACGCTGGGCGATCTCAAGCAGGGCGACGGCTTCAACGGCTTCGTTGCCCCGGACTACGGGTTCGCCGTCCGCGACCCGGTAGCCGCCGAGAACGCCGGAGTCGACCTCGGCGCGCTGCCGGGCGGGCCCTCCAGCCTGACCGCGGCGGACTTCAGCCCGGTCAGATCCCCGCCTCGCGCCTGGACGACGCAGTGCGACGGATCCTGTATGCGATGTTCGACTCGGGCGTGTTCGACAATCCGCTCCCGTCCACGCCGTCGACCGAGGTCTCGACGCCGCAGCACCAGCAGGTGGCTACCCAGGTGGCCGAGGCGGGCACGGTGCTGCTCAAGAACCAGGGCGGCGCGCTCCCGCTCTCCCGCAACGTGCACTCGCTCGCGTTGATCGGCCCGACGGGGAACGACGCGGTGTTCGTGAGCGGCGGGTCGGCCGGCGTGCCGCTCGCACCGGGCCAGGCGATAACGCCGGCCCAGGGGATCACCGCCCGCGCCGCGCAGGCGGGCGTCAGCGTCAACACGGTGCAGGGTTCGGCCGGTGACCTGGCCTCCCCCACCCTGGTCCCCGGCTCGGTTCTCACGCCGTCCTCCGGCACCGGTCCGGGTCTGCTCGGCAAGTATTGGAGCAACGGCAATTTCACCGGTGCCCCCGCGGTCACCGAAGTCGATCAGACGGTTGACCGGACCAGCCCGCCGATCAGTCCCGCGCCGGCCGTGTGGTCGGCCACGTGGACCGGCACGCTCACCCCGACCGAGTCCGGCCTCTATCGCTTCACGCTGGCCGACGCCGGCATCGCCACGCTGAAGATCGCCGGGCAGACATTCGGACCGGCCTACCGCGAGGCGCTCCAGTTCGTCGTCGGTCCGAGCTACGTCGTCAATGGCGCGGTGGCCCTGACCGCTGGCCAGGCGGTCCCAGTCGAGATCGACTACTCGAGCGCCAGCGGCCTGTTCAGCCATGAGATCCACTTCGGCTGGCAGCCGCCCTCGCAGTCGGGTATCCCGGCCGCGGTGGCGGCCGCGCGCAGCTCGGACGTCGCGGTGGTGTTCGCCAACGACGCCCAGGGCGAGGGTATGGATCGCTACTCGCTGTCGCTGCCTGGCGATCAGGACGAGCTGATCGACGCCGTCGCTCACGCAAACCCGCATACGATCGTGGTGCTCAACACCGGCGGCCCGGTGCTCATGCCATGGCTGAACGAGGTCCAGGGCGTGCTCGAGGCGTGGTATCCCGGCCAGCAGTTCGGCGACGCGATCGCCGCTGTGCTGTTCGGCGACGCCAATCCGGGTGGCCGGCTCCCGGTCACGTTCCCGGCCAGCGAGAACCAGGGACCGGCGCAGGCGAAGGCGCCGGACACCTACCCGGGCGACACAAACGGCAACGTGAGCTACCAGGAGGGGCTCGACGTCGGCTACCGCTGGTACGACGCCACCGGTCAGCGTCCGCTGTTCCCGTTCGGCTACGGCCTGTCGTACGAGAGCTTCCGGGTCTCCGGGGCGCGCGCGTTCTACAACCCGTTCGGGGGTGGTGCGCTCGTGCTCGCACGGGTCACCAACACCTCCCGGAGCGCCGGACCGGCAACCGTGGAGCTTTTCCTCGAGTCGCCGGCCGCCGCCCAGGAGCCACCCAAGCAGCTCAAGGGGTACACGAACGTCACCCTGGCCCCTGGGCAGACCAGGCTCGTCCTGCTCCGCCTGAGCCCCAGCGACCTGGCCTACTACGACGCGTCGCGCAACCAATGGACGGTCGCGCCAGGTCGTTACACGGTCCTGCTCGGCACCTCCTCGACCGACCTAGGCCAGGCGGCCAGCTTCGACGTCGGCCGGTTCGGACACGGGCGATGAGGGCTCCAGGACCTGAGCCAGCTCCTCGCGGGAGTGGATGCCGAGCTTCAGGTAGACGTGGCGGAGGTGATACTCGATCGTCTTGGGACTGAGGAACAGCGTGGCGGCCGCCTCGCGCGTCGTGCGGCCGCCGGCGAGGAGCAGCCCGATCTGAAGCTCCTGGGGGGTCAGCTCGTCGATCGTGCTCGGATCCCGCCGTCTCAGCCGTTCGCCCGTGGCAGCCAGTTCGGCGCGAGCATTTTCCGCCCACGGCTCAGCGTCGAGGCGCTCGAATGTCTCGAGCGCGGCCCGCAGCTGGGCGCGGGCCAGGACGCGCTCACGCGCCCGCCGCAGCCGCTGACCGTAGGCCAGCCGCGTGCGCGCGGTCTCGAACTCATCCAGCGTCTGGGCGTGGTGCTCGAGCGCCTGCTCGAATGAGGCCGCGAGGTCGCTGTCGCCGGCCAGCAGGCCGCGGCACCGCAGCGCTCGCGCGATCGACCACGGCTGACCCTTGGCCTCGGCGGCCGCCATGAACTGTGCGCTGAGGAGCTCGGCGTCGTTCTCGCGCCCCAGGCGCAGGTAGACGTCGACCAGTTCGGCGGCGGGAAACAGGTCGACGTCGGTGATGTGCAGCTCGCGCAGCAGCCGCCGCTGATCCTCGAAGCGCTCCGCCGCGCGCGCCGCCTGGCCCAGGCCGAGCTCCAGCTCACCGAGGGCCGCGGCCACCCACACCTCGTAGAGCCGCGAGCCGAGCGCGGCAGACAGCTCGAGCGCTTCGGCCGCCAACGCTCGCGCCTGCGCCTCGTTTCCGCGGCGAGCGTGCAGCCAGGCCATTCCGGCCAGGGCGAACCCCAAGTCCGTGCGCTGGTCGCTTTCTCGCGCCAGACCGATTGCCTCCTGGTAGGTGGCGGCGGCCACCGCCCATTGGTCCGTGGTGGCTTGATCTCGGGCGAGCAGGTTGAGCACGAACGGCAGCGTTCCGAGCGCGGCCCGCTCGCGAGCGATGACCAACGTCCGCTCGAGCAGAGGACGCCCGGCACCGGTCTGGCGCAGGAAGATCGGCGCGGTGGCCAGCCACGGGAGCAGCTCGGGGTCATCGAGCAGTTCGGGCGAGCGCTCGGCCAGCGCCACGGCCTCGTGGATCGCCTCAGCGCCGGCTCCCGCGTCGCGTCCCATGATCTCGGCCATGCCGAGCGCGGTGAGCGCCAGGAAGCGGGCCCGGCTCGACGAGCGATCGTCGAGCATCTCGTGGGCTCGCTGTGAGACCGCCAGCATCTCAGCGGCGCGTCCGGAGTAGAAGCAGGCCGTGGCCGCCCCGGCCAACAGCGCGACGGCGCGCTCGGGATCGGCCCGCTCAGCGGCCGCGGTCAGGATGTCGTGCCCGGCCATCGACGGCCCGCGACTGATCGCGATCTGGCCGCTCAGCTGGTCGATGGCCACCGTAAGTGCGACGTCGTCGGCGTCCGCGCGGGCTTCTTCGAGCAGCCGGGTTGCGCGGTCGGCCAGGCCGGCGTGCCAGCCCGCGTCGGCGGCGTCGAGGCGCAGACGAGCCCGCCGCCCGGCGTCTGCGGTGAGCCGAGCCGCCCGCTCGAAGGCCGCCGACGCCGTGGCGTAGGCGCTCCGAGCGCGGCTGCGCCCACCGGCCTGCTCGAGTGCCGCCGAAGCCGACTCGTCGGCTCCGATCGCGGCCGCCGCCAGGTGCCACGCCCGCCGGTCGACGTCGCGGTCGGGAAGCGACTCGGCGAGTGCCTGATGGGCCGCGCGTCGCTCCTCGGCCGAAGCATCGGCGTAGATCGCCGAGCGCGCGAGCGGGTGCCGGAACTCCAGTGAGCCGCCCCGCAGCACGAGGAGTCCCGCGGTCTCGGCCGCGGCCAGCGCGGCCAGGTCAATGCCGAGGCGAGCGGCGGCGAGCTCGAGCATCGCCAGATCCCCGCTGTCGCTGGTGGCCGCGAGCACCAGCGCCCGACGTGCGGGTTGATCGAGATCCTTGACCCGCCGCAGGAAGGCGCCGGCGATCCGGGCCGAGACGACAATCGGGGCGCCGGGCGGCGCGAGCACGTGCTCCTCCGCGTCGCCCGCGAGCTCGATCAGCGCCAGCGGATTGCCGGCCGTCGCGTCGTGCAGCCACTCGGCGGCGAGCGCCCCGAGTCCGCCAAGGAGCGCCGCGGACTCGCCGGTCGTGAGGCCACCCAGTCGCCGGACCGGCAGATCGGCCCCGTCGAGGAACGATGGATCGCCCTCGCGAACGGCGATCAGCACCGCGATCGGATCGGCCACCAGGCGCCGGATGGCGAACAACAGGGCCTGCGCGCTCGATCCATCCAGCCAGTGGGCGTCGTCGATCAGCACCGCGACCGGACTGTCCTCGGCGTACGCGGCCAGCAGGCTAAGCGTCGCGGCTCCCACCGCGAAGCGTTCCTGCGCGGGCGCCGGCCGCAGGGCCAGCGCGCCCTCCAGGGCGATCGCCTGGGGGCGCGGGATCTGGTCGATGCTTCCCAGCGCGGGGCGGAGCAGCTCGAGCAGCGACGCGAACGGGATCTGGGCCTCGGACTCGATGCCTCGCGCGCGCAGGATGGCCATCCCGGCGGCGAGCTCGGCGGCGTGGTCGAGCAGCACGGTCTTGCCGATCCCGGGCTCGCCGACCAGGGCGAGCGTCGCGCTCTCGCCGGATCGCGCGCGGCCGAGAACGCCCTCGATCTCTTGCCGCTCCAGTGCTCGCCCGAGCAGCACCGCCCGATCCTAGTCCCCCCAGGTGCCCAGCCGGAAAAAACACTAGGTGCCCCCCGGAAGCGAGCGCCGGGGCATGCGCCGTAGCGTCGCTGCCCATGAGTGAAGAACCGAGACACGGGGTGTCGGCATGACTGCGATCAGTCAGCGACGGGGTCGCTCGCGCCGGGATTTCCTGAAGGGCGTCGGTGCCGCCTCGGGGTGGTCAGCCCCGGCGTATATCGGTGAGGACGAACGGTGCTCACGGGACCGCTCACGCCCACAGACATGGCGATCGCGCCACCCGACACAACAACATCACACCAACCCAAGGAGAGACATCATGAGTGTCATCGAAAAGCCGACCGAAGTCGACGGCGACAAACTGATGCAGTTCGTGTTTCGTGCCGTAGACGAGGTCGGCGCGACACTGAACGCGGCCCTCGTCGTGATGGGCGACAAGCTGGGCCTGTACGGGGCGCTGGCCGGCAGCGGCGGCATGTCACCGGTCGAGCTCGCCGAGCGCACGGGAACGGCGGAGCGCTACGTGCGCGAGTGGCTGAACGCTCAGGCCGCGGGCGGCTTCGTCGACTACGACCCCGACAGCGGCCTCTACAGCCTGGCGCCTGAGCAAACCGTGGCCCTGACGGATCCGGGGAGTCCCGCCTACCTGCCGGGGTTCTTCCAGATCGCGCTCGGGTCGGTGATCGACTCGCCGAGGATCACCGAGGCCGCGCGCACGGGCGCCGGGATCGGCTGGGGCGACCACGTGCACGACGTGCACGAGGGCTGCGAGCGGTTCTTCCGGCCCGGCTACAACGCCCACCTGGTCGCGGAATGGCTCCCCGCGCTCGACGGAGTGATCGAGAAGCTCGTGCGGGGCGGGCGGGTGGCCGACGTCGGTTGCGGTCACGGCGCCTCGACGATCCTGATGGCGCAGGCCTTCCCGCACTCCAGGTTCGTCGGGTCCGACTACCACCGGGGGTCGATCGAGACCGCCCGCCAGCGAGCCCACGAAGCCGGCGTGGCCGATCGCGTCCACTTCGAGGTGGAGCCCGCGGCCGCCTACCCCGGCACCGGCTACGACCTGGTCACGATGTTCGACTGCCTGCACGACATGGGTGACCCGGTCGGGGCCGCCCGGCATGTGCGTTCGACGCTGGCGCCCGACGGGACGTGGATGATCGTCGAGCCCAACGCGGGGGACCGGATCGAGGACAACCTCAACCCGGTGGGGCGCGCGTACTACGCGTTCTCAACGCTGCTCTGCACGCCCGCATCGCTCTCCCAGGAGGTCGGGCTCGCCCTGGGGGCCCAGGCCGGCGAATCCAGGATCCGTGACGTGGTCGAGGCGGGCGGGTTCACGCGCTTCCGCCGCGCGGCCGAGACCCCGTTCAATCTGGTGTTCGAGGCGCGGGCGTAGACGGGCGCACACCGGGGGCGTTCCAGCGGGCCCGCAGCCCTACTCAGGGGTTGCGGGCACCGCCGGGCTCCTGCGACGATTCATCTGGAGGGCGCGATGAAACCGAAGGCCGCCGCACGCACCGCCGGACTCGAGGACTCGGTGATGCGCACGTTCCAATCCGTCCGCGGGCAGCCGGGGCTGATGTCGTTCGGAGCGGTCAGCGCCGCAGCGCGATGACCACACTCGAAACCGACACGCACCGGCCCGAGCAGTCGCGGGCGCGCTACCCGGACGCGACGGGCTACGTCACGCGCGACGGCGTGCGCGTGTTCTACGAGGTCTACGGCACGGGCGAGCCGACCGTGCTGCTGCTGCCCACCTGGTCGATCGTCCACTCGCGCTGCTGGAAGGCGCAGATCCCCTACCTCTCGCGACACGCGCGGGTGGTGAGCTTCGATCCACGCGGAAACGGCCGATCGGATCGACCGGCCGGCCCGGATGCATACGCCGAGTCGGAGTTCGCCGCCGATGCCCTCGCCGTGCTCGATGAGACCGGTAGCGACCGGGCGCTTCGTCGTGGCCTGGTCGATGGGCGCCCAGCGCGGCCTGATCCTCGCGGCCGGGCATCCCGAGCGGGTGGCCGGGATCGTGTTCGTGGGCGCCGCCCTACCGCTGGGCGCGCAGACGCTGCGGGCCAAGGCGGCGAAGTGGTGGGGCGAGCCCCAGGACGTGTACGAGGGGTGGGGCAAGTACAACCGCCACTACTGGCTCGAGCACTACGAGGACTTCCTGCAGTTCTTCTTCTCGCAGGTGTTCACCGAGCCGCACTCCACCAAGCAGATCGAGGATGCCGTGGGCTGGGGGCTCGAGACGACGCCGCAGACGCTGATCGCCACCGAGTTCCACAGCAAGCTCGACGAGCCGGCGACGCGCGCGCTGGCCGAGCGCATCCAGTGTCCGGTGCTCGTGGTCCACGGGACCGACGATGCGATCCGTTCGTCGGACTCCGGCCGGGCGCTCGCCGAGCTCACCGGCGCCCGGTTCCTGGCGCTCGAGGGATCGGGGCACGGCCCTCAGGCGCGCGACCCGGTCAGGATGAACCTTCTCCTGCGCGAGTTCGTCGGACCGCCGAGACCGCCGCGCCGGTGGACTCGGGCTGCCGCGCGCACCACCCGCCGCGTGCTCTACGTCTCCTCGCCGATCGGTCTCGGCCACGCCCAGCGCGACGTCGCGATCGCCGACGAGCTGCGCCGCCTGCACCCGGACCTCGAGATCGACTGGCTCGCTCAGCATCCGGTCACCGCGGTGCTCGAGGCGCGGGGTGAGCGCATCCATCCGGCGAGCGCGTATCTGGCCAGCGAATCGGGGCACATCGAGTCCGAGTCGGCCGAGCACGACCTCCACTGCTTCCAGGCGCTGCGGCGGATGGACGAGATCCTCGTGGCGAACTTCATGGTCTTCCACGACGTGGTCAGCGAGGAGCGCTACGACCTCTGGATCGGCGACGAGGCGTGGGAGCTCGACTACTTCCTGCACGAGAACCCCGAGCTGAAGACCGCCCCCTACGCGTGGCTGACCGACTTCGTCGGCTGGCTGCCGATGGCCGAGGGCGGCGAGCGCGAGGCGTTCCTGACCGCCGACTACAACGCCGAGATGATCGAGCAGATCGCCCGCTACGCGCGAGTGCGGGACCGAGCCATCTTCGTCGGGGATCCCGACGACATCGTGCCCGAGCGCTTCGGCGAGGATCTGCCGCTGATCCGCGACTGGACCGAGGAGCACTTCAGCTTCGCCGGCTACGTGACCGGCTTCGACCCCGCCGAGTACTCCGATCGCGCCGCGCTGCGCGCCGAGCTCGGCTACGGCTCCGACACGCCGGTGTGCATCGTCACCGTCGGCGGGTCGGGCGTGGGCGGCGCGCTGCTCGAACGAGTGATCGCGAGCTTCCCACAGGCGCGCGAGCTGGTCCCCGGCCTGCGCATGATCGTCGTCGCCGGCCCGCGCATCGATCCCGGCGGGCTTGTCTCGGTCTCGCACGAAGGGCTCGAGATCCGGGCCTACGTCCGCGACCTCTACCGCCACCTGGCCGCCTGTGACCTGGCGATCGTCCAGGGCGGCCTGACCACCGCCATGGAGCTGACCGCGCACGGCGTGCCGTTTCTCTACTTCCCGCTCGCGCACCACTTCGAGCAGAACTTCCACGTCCGCCACCGGCTCGAGCGCTACGGCGCGGGACGCATGATGCGCTTTGACGATTCACCGCCGGAGGTCATCGCGGCCGCCATCGCCTCCGAGATCGGCCGCGAGGTCGACTACCGGCCGGTGGCCGGCGACGGCGCGGCGCGGGCCGCCGAGCTCATCGCCGAGCTCGTTTAGATCGGGAGCCGGGAGCCGGAGCCGGGAGCCGCGAGCCGGGACCGGGAACAAATCGGCGCCGGCGGGCGTCCTTCCCTCCGTCCCCCCAATCGCCCGAGGGAGCCACCGTGCCTCCGTACCGTTCGGCCCGCGTGCTGATCGTCGCCCGCCGGACCGCCGACAGCCCGCAGCTCATCGCCACGATCGCCCGGCGCGCCGGCGAGGGACCGTGCAACTTCACCCTTCTGGTCCCGAGCTTCCCGCGCGGGCTGCATCGGGTCGGGGATCCCGGCGACTCGGGTGAGCGCGCGGCCGGCCGAGCGGTCCGATGATCGCGGCGGACGTGCCCGCCCCACCGCTACCCGCCGCGTGAGAGTCAGGCGACCTCGACCAGCTCGTTGGTCTCCACCGGCTCGACGGCCTCCTCCACGTGGTAGTACTTGCCGCCGCGCAGCCACGAGGCGATCGCGGCCACCACGCAGCACCCGGCCGCGAAGTAGAACACGGTGTGGATGCCCTTGGCGAACGGCTGAGAGACCAGCGTGGGGAAGAACCGGTGGCCGGTCAGGTACGTCGCGGTGGCGTGCGGCAGATGCACAAGCACCGGCGCGAGCAGCGTCCCGATCGGGTTGTAGCCGAGGAACGAGGCGAACAGGCTGCCAACCGGCGGCAGGCTCGAGACCTGCTTGGCGGCCGCAACCGGCACACCGTGAGAGGCCAGGCCGTGGTAGAGCACGCCGGGGAGCGTGGAGGACAGGCCGACGATCACCAGGCTGAAGAACACGCCGATCGAAAGCACCGAGGCCGCGTTCTGGAACGTGGCGGCCATGCCGGCACCCGCACCGCGTGCGTCGGGCGGCAGGCTGTTCATGATCCCGGTCTGGTTGGGCGCGGCGAACAGGCCCATGGCCGCGCCGATCAGGAAGATGACCAGCCCGAACTCCCAGTAGGAGAAGCTGACCGGGAGCGCGATCAGCAGCAGGAAGCCGATCGGCGGACAGGAGCATCCCGCCGGTGGCGAATGGGCGTGCCCCGAAGTGGTCGGCCAGCCGGCCGGCGAACGGGCCGACGATCAGGAAGCCAACCGACAGCGGCAACATGTAGATGCCGGCCCACAGCGGCGTGTCGGCGAAGCTGTAGCCGTGCTCGGGCAGCCAGATGCCCTGGAGCCAGAGGATCAGCATGAACATCAGGCCGCCGCGGGACAGGGCGGCCAGGAAGGCGGCCACGCTGCCGCCGCTGAAGGCACGGATGCTGAACAGCTGCAGGCGGAACATCGGGGTCGCCACCCGGCGCTCGACGAATACGAACACCACGAGCAGCACGAGCCCGCCGACCAGCGCCCCGATCACACCGGGCGCCGTCCAGCCCATGGTGTGCCCGCCGTAGGGAAGGATCCCGTAGGTGATCCCGACCAGCACGGCGATCAGTCCGACGCCGAAGGTGAGGTTGCCCAGCCAGTCGATCCTGGCCGGCGTGCGGACGCCCCGCTCCTCGAGCTTCAGGTAGGCCCAGACGGTGCCGAACAAGCCGAACGGCACCGACACGAGGAACACCAGCCGCCAGTTCACCGGGGCCAGGACGCCGCCGAGGACCAGGCCGATGAACGAGCCGGCGATCGCCGCCACCATGTTGATCCCGAGGGCCAGCCCGCGCTCCTCGGCCGGGAACGCATCGGTCAGGATGGCCGACGAGTTGGCCATCAGGAACGCGGCGCCGACACCCTGCACCACGCGCATGACGATCATCCACATCGCGCCGTTTGAGCCGTGCATCCAGGTAACCGAGAGCAGGATCGACCCGGCGGTGAACACGGCGAAGCCCAGGTTGTACATGCGCACTCGCCCGAACATGTCCCCGACGCGGCCGAGGCTGACCACGAGCACAGCCATCACGACCATGAATCCGAGGAGCATCCACAGCAGATAGCTCGTGTTGGACGGGGTGAGCGGATTCAGGTTGATGCCCCGGAAGATCGCGGGCAGCGCGATGATCACGATCGACTGGTTGATCACCGCCATCAAGATCCCCAGCGTGGTGTTCGAGAGCGCGATCCACTTGTAGGTGTCTGACTTCACGCCGGGCGCTCCTTGAGTCGATCGATCAGCTTGTCGAGAATCTCCACCGCCGCGGCCAGCGTCGCGACGTCGCTGTCGTCCAACGCCGCCATCTCCTCGTGCAGGAGCGCGCGGTACTCGGCGCGCAGCCGCGCGAACACCCCCTCGCCGTCTGGGGTGAGGCTGACCAGCACGGCCCGCCCGTCGCTCGGGTCCGGGATCCGCTGGACCCATCCGCGCTCGGCCAACCGGTTGACCAGCAGCGTGATCGCCGGCTGGGTCACGCGCTCCTCGGCGGCCAGCTCGGTGATCCGCCTCGGAGCCGCGGTGAGCTTGCGCAGCACGCCGACCTCGGTGCGCGAAACGCAAACGCTGGTCCGGGTCAGGAACAGCCGCGACAGGGCGGCGCTGCGCTCGGGCAGCGCCTCCGCGATCTCGTCGAGCTGGCTCGTCCGGCGAGCCGAGATGGCCTTCTCCATGAGGCGCTTATATTAGCCACTAATGCGGTTGGTCCTGGCTTCGGCGGCCTCCTGCGGGCGCTTCGGCAGCCTGACCACCGGCCCGCTGGGCTGGCCAGCCCGGCTTTCCCCCTTGCCCCGCCCGGCCCCTCGCCCCGCCCGCCCCGCGCGGGGCGGCAAACACGTCACGCGAGACGTTCCCGGCTGACCGTGACGCGTTAAGCGCCTGGTGGGCGGCTAACGGGTCACGCTCGCGGGCGGGGACGGGACGTGACGAGTTATACGTGTGGCAGCTGCGCGGGGAGGCGAGATCTTGGCCGGAGGTCCCACCTTCAGGCCCGCCGCTCGCCCAGGTAGCTCGCGGTGAGCAGCGCGCCGTCCGCCCGCAGGCGCTCGGCGCTGTCGGACGCCACCAGTTCCCCGTGCGAGAGCACGTAGCCGCGGTCGGCGATCTCGAGGGCCAGA
Organism: uncultured Solirubrobacterales bacterium; assembly: GCA_963764545.1. Lineage (GTDB taxonomy): Bacteria > Actinomycetota > Thermoleophilia > Solirubrobacterales > Solirubrobacteraceae > Palsa-465. Next base: position 723,694 of record CAVXSX010000005.1, read on the forward strand.
TGGACGTGCTGCTCAACCAGCAGCACCGCGGTTCCGTGGGTCGAGGCGAACTCGCGCACCACCGGCAACAGCCGCTCCACGATGACGGGGGCCAGCCCGAGCGAAAGCTCGTCGAGCAGCAGCACCCGCGGCTGCCGGCACAGAGCCCGCGCGATCGCCAGCATCTGCTGCTCGCCACCTGAGAGCAATCCGGCGCGTCGCCCGGACAGGTCCCGCAGCGCCGGGAAGTGCGCGAACGCCTTCTCCTGCGCCTCCCGATCGCGCAGGCCGTCGAGCCGTAGGTGCTCGCTCACGGTCAGCCCGAAGAAGATCCCCCGTCCCTGCGGCACGTGCACGATGCCCCGCCGCACCCGAGCGGTCGCCGACACGCCGGCGAGATCCTCATCGCCCAGCCGGATCAGTCCGCCCATCGGCTTGAGCAGCCCCGAGATGGCTCTCAGCGTTGTGGTCTTGCCGGCACCGTTGGCCCCGATCAGCGCCACCACCTCGCCCGCCTCGACGGTCAGATCGAGCTCGCGGAGGACCGGCGCCCGGTCGTAGCCCGCGGTCAGACGCTCGAGCCTGAGCGCCGTCCCATGCCGGGCGGCCGCACCCCCGGTCTCAGCCGATGTCAGGGCGCTCATGCCTCGTGGCGCCCGGTCGGCTTCCATCCCGCCGACCCCCACGGCTCGCCGTGGTCCAGCGGCCATGACGCCGGGGGCCGCACCGGTTCCGAAGCAGAGCCTTCCAGGCCCCCGTTTGCCTCGGCGGCCGGCAAACCCCGTTGGCGGAACTGGCGCGGCGAGCAGCCGTAGGCCTTGCGGAACAACCGGCTGAAATGCGGTGCGCTCGGCAGACCCCACCGGGTGGCGATCACCGAGATGGGCTGGTCGGCGAACGCCGGATCGATCAGGTCGCGGCGGCAGCGGTCAAGGCGCGCCGAGCGGATGAAGTCGCACACGCTGAGTCCCGCGGTCTCGAACACCCGGTGCAGGTAGCGCGTGGAGATGAAGCAGGCCCGGGCCAGCTCCTCCGGGTCGAGGTCCGGATCTCCCAGCCGCGCGTCGATGTGAGCCTGCGCGTGGATCAGCAGCTCGGCCGTGGACCGCGGGCGCGGAGGCCGCGAGGCGTCGAGATCGACGTACAGCCGGCGGACCAGGTCGATCACGTGCTCGGCCAGGCCAGTGTCCTCGCGCGCGATGGTGCCGTCGGCCAGGCCGGTGGCCGCCTCGCAGCAGAACCGGGCGGCGAGCCGCGGCAGGCCCGCCTCGCCAGGAATGCGCAGCGCGGTCAGTCGCGAGACCTTGCCGGCGTGCTTACCGAGCGCAGCCTTGGGCACCCGGATGACCAGCAGGTCGAACGGCGCATCGGCTCGGAAGATGGCCGGATGCGAGGTGTCGTAGCTGGTGATGTCTCCCGGACCGCACATCATCGCCCGATGCTGCTGGGCGCCGTGCAGCCGGCCGTGTAGGACGATCTGCACGTGCAGGCACTCGGGGTCGCCGGCCACGATGTCCTTCGGCGTGCGCTGCATGGTGTTGGGACCGGCCGCGATCCGGTATACGCCGATCGATCCCAGCCGGTCGGCCCACATCCGGGCCCAGAACCGGTCGGTCCCGTCGGTCCCGATGTGCAGGGGGTGGTAGGCGTCCCAGGAGTGCTTGGCCCAGAACTCGACTCGGTGCGGTGCCGGCACCGCATTGGTGTCGATGAGCAGCGTCATTGCGCCAGACGTCTCCGTGACAGCAACCTGTCTCTCCCTGGCCGTATCACCAGCCGAGGGCCACTCTATCGACGCTCTGGGGACCTGTCGAGGCAATGGTCGCCGGCGCCCAAGACGTCACTTGTCGCACAGCGCACAGCCGCGCCCCGGCGGTTGCGCATCCGTGCACTGATCCAAAGGCACCGCAATCCGGCGCGCCGGAGCGGGCCTAGCATCGCGATCACTCTGGAAGTCACAACGGTGCCCATGTTGCGCCGGTCCGACAACGGGCGCGGCGCCGGGGAGGAGTGCACATGGACCGAATCCTTGCGACCCACACCGGGAGCCTGATCCGCCCCCCGGACCTACTGGCTTACCTCGCCGCCAAGGAGCGCGGCGAGAGCGTCGATGAGGACGCCTACCAGACCACCCTCAGGAAAGCCGTGGACGACATCGTCCGCCAGCAGGTCGAGGCGGGCATCGACGTCCCCGACGATGGCGAGATGGGCAAGGCAAGCTGGATCACCTACCTGTACGAGCGCGTCAGCGGGCTCGAGGTGCGCTCGATCCAACTCGAGGGCGGGACGATGTATCCCCCGAGTAGGGACCGCCAAGCCTTCCCGGGCGCCTACGCGGCGATGGACGCGCTCGAGAACCCAAGCGTCAACGAGTCGAACGCCGCCGCCTCGGACGCGATGCCCGACCAGGAGGCCACGGCCTCTGGTGAGGGCGTGGCCTGGGTGTGCACCGGCCCGCTGAACTACGACCGCGCCGCGATCGACCGGGACATCGCCAACTTCCAGGCGGCGCTCGAGGGCCAGGACGTGGTCGACGCGTTCATGCCGGTGGTGGCCCCAGCCAGCGCGTACTGGCTCCAGAACGAGCATTACTCCAGCGAGGAGGAGTTCATGTTCGCGCTGGCTGACGCGCTCAGAGAGGAATACCGGGCGATCGTCGACGCCGGGTTGCTCGTGCAGGTCGACGACGCGGTGATGATGCACGAGGCGGACACGATGATGTCGCGCGGGCAGTCGTGGGAGGACTACCGGCGGTGGGCCGACCTGCGCGTGCGCGCGCTCAACCACGCGCTCGAGGGCCTGCCCGAGGATCGCGTCCGCTACCACGTGTGCTGGGGCAGCTGGCACGGCCCGCATGCCTTCGACCCGGAGCTGGGGGACGTGGTCGACCTGATCCTGGCCGTGAACGCCGGCACCTATGTCATGGAGCAGGCCAACCCCCGGCATGAGCACGAATGGCGGCTGTGGGAGGAGGTGCCGCTGCCCGAGGGCAAGAAGCTGATCCCCGGCGTGGTCACGCACCACACAAACGTCGTCGAGCATCCTGAGCTGGTCGCACAGCGGCTGGTCCGCCTGGCCAATGTGGTCGGCCGGGAGAACGTGCTCGCCGGCACCGACTGCGGCTTTGCGCAAGGGGCGTTCATCGAGCGTGTGCACCCCGAGATTCAGTGGGCCAAGCTCCAGGCGCTGTCCGAGGGGGCCCGTCTCGCCTCGCGGGAGCTCTGGGGCGCCAAGGCCGCCGTGTGACCGCATCACCTTTCACCAGGAGGAGGAGACCGTGACTACGCACGCGCGTACAGGGTGGCTGGGAGTGGTGGCGCTGCTCGCCACCGCGATCGTCGCCACCGGCTGTGGCAGCAGCAGTAGCAGCACCACCTCGGCCGCGACGCCCGCGGCCAGTTCGAGCTCGTCCTCGAGCACGACCGCGGCCGCTCCGCCGTCGAGCAGCGGCAGCGGCGGCGCCGGAACCGCGTCGGTGACCAACTACCTGACCTACGTCGGCGGAAAGGCCGGCAAGGCGGACGCGTCGCTCCCGCCGGTGAGCATCGGCTGGGTCAACCAGCAGGGCGGCGCGCAGCAGATCGGCCCGCTGGCCACCAACGGCGCGGAGTCGGCCGTCAAGTACATCAACACCGAGCTCGGAGGCATCGACGGGCACCCGGTCGCGCTCAAGACGTGTTACATCCGAGCCGCCGAGGAGGAGGGCACGACCTGCGGCCAGCAGTTCCTGGCCGACAAGTCGGTCGACGTGATCGACGAGGGCGCGGTCGCCATCGGCGTGCAGTCGCTCTACTCGACGATCAACGGCGCCAAGCCCGTGATCGTGGGCGTGGCCATCACTCCGGTCGACTCGGTTCAGAAGAACGCGGTGATCCTGTTCGGCGACGTCACGCACGTGCTCGGCCCGTTCGGGACCTACGCGACCCAGGTTCTCCACGCCAAGACCGCCGCGCTTGTGTACCCGAACATCGCGGGCATCACCGAGGGCGGCACCGCGATTGCCAACTCCCTGCAGCAGGCAGGCGTCAAGGTCAAGAAGGTCGCCTACGACGAGAGCCAGACCGACCTGATCGGCCCCCTCACCGAGGCGGGCGCGCAGACGGCCGACATGGTCATCCCCTACAGCGACTCGTCGGGCTGCGTGAACCTGGCCAAGGGTCTCAAGCAGCTCGGGATCACCGACGCCAAGAAGATCGTCTCGGCACCGCTGTGCCTGAACGGCCAGGTGTCGGCGGGACTCGGCGGCGACTGGCCGATCTGGACCTACGCGATCGCCAGCTCGCTGTTCGGCGACCCGACCGATCCGGGCATGCCGGCCTACATGAAGGTCATGGGGACCTACGGCACGCCCGCCGCGGCGCCCGACCCATGGAACATCGTGTCCTTCGCGCAGGTCCTGACCACGGTGAAGTTCCTCAACGAGCTCGGCTACGCCAACATCAAGCCGGCCGCGGTCCTCGCCAAGGCCAAGGCGTTCACGGGGCCGGTGGCCCTCGGCGCCCCCGCCCTGCAGTGCGACAAGTACCCGAGCGCACCGGCGGTATGCAACGACCGCGCGCAGTTCTTCCAGTACAAGGGCAAGCACGTGTTCACGAAGGTGGCGTCCTGGCTGCAGCCTCCTTCATGAGCGTGCGAACTGACACCTGATGTATCCGTGACCGCGACCGAGCCCGAGGCCTAGCGTGCAGCAGGTCCTGCTGTTCAGCCTCCTCGGGCTCGGCTCGGGTGCGCTGATCGCCGGCATCGCACTCGGCGTAGTGCTGACCTACCGCGGGTCGGGGATCATCAACCTCGCGACCGGTGGCATGGCGATGCTGGCCGGCTACGCGTTCTGGGCGCTGCGGCTGGACCTCCTGCACTGGTCGACCGGGCCTGCGCTGGTGGCCAGCCTGGTGATCGTGCTGCTCGTCGGCACCGCCACCGAGCTGGTCGCCTTCCGCCCGCTGCGTACGGCCGCGCCGCTGGCCAAGCTGGTCTCCTCGCTCGGGGTGCTGCTCGTCTTCCAGGCCTCGATGCTGCTCGCCTTCGGGACCACGCAGCAGCCCGAGCCGACCGTGCTCCCGCAGAGCACGGTGCACGTCCTGAGCGCGGTGATCCCGATCGACCGCTTCATCCTGACCGGAATCGTGATCGTGCTGGCCGCCGTGCTGGCCGCGCTCTACCGGTTCACCCGGTTTGGCCTAGCCACCCGGGCGGCGTCGGAGAACGAGGTCGTGGCCATGCTGGGCGGGCTCTCCCCCAACCGGCTCTCGATGCTGGGCACCCTGCTGGCCTCGGTCATCGCCGGCGGCGTCGGGATCCTCGCCGCCTCGATCACCGAGCTCGACTCGAGCACGCTGCCCCTGCAGATCGTGCCGGCGCTGGCGGCCGCGCTGCTCGCGCGCTTTACGTCGTTCTCGATCGCGTGCGCGGCCGGCATCGCCCTGGGGATCATCGACTCGCTGATCCAGTACGTGACCAGCCTGTCGTGGTTCCCGACCTCGGGCGGGACCGCGTTGCCCGGCGTGTACGAGCTCGTGGTGTTCGCGATCATCGTGATCGTGATGTTCCTGCGGGGGGCGCGGCTGCCCACCCGCGGCGAGCTGGTCGAGCGGCGTCTGCCCGAGGCGCCCCGGCCGAGCCGCCTGGCCGTCACTGCGCCGGTCGCGGCGGTGGTGTGCGCGGTGGCGCTGGTCGTGCTGCCGTTCGATTTCCGTGAGGCGCTGGTCAACTCGATGATCGGGACGCTGATCGCGCTCTCGCTCGTGGTCATCACCGGGTTCGTGGGTCAGATCTCGGTCGTGCAGCTCACGCTGGCCGGCGTGTCGGGATTCACGATCTCGCACCTGGCGGTCAACGCCGGCATCGGCTTCCCGTTCGCGCCGCTGATCGGGGCCGCCGCGGCGCTCGTCCTCGGGCTGATCACCGCCGCCTCGGCGCTGCGCGTGCGCGGCGTCAGCCTGGCCGTGGTGACGCTGGCCGCGGTGGTGGCGATCACCAACTTCGGCTTCCTCAATACGGTCTGGGGCGGCGGCCAGACCGGCTCGCCGATACCCGAGCCGCGCCTGCTCGGCCTCGACCTCGGTCCCCGCGCGGGTTTCCGCGGGCTCGACGGGAACCTGCCGAGCCCCGTGTTCGGCTGGCTCGTGCTCGCCGTCACGGTCGCGTTGTGCGTGCTCGTCGGCGTGCTGCGACGCGGCACGCACGGCCAGCGCATGCTCGCGGTGCGCTCCAACGAGCGCGCGGCCGCCGCGGCGGCGATCGACCCGCGCGCGGTCAAGCTGATCGCGTTCGGCATCAGCGCGGTGATCGCGGGACTGGCCGGCGCGCTGTACGCCTACAACTTCGGCTCGGTCAGCGCCGACCGGTTCGATCCGTTCACCGCGCTCAGCCTGATCGCGTTCGCCTACGCCGGCGGGATCACGCTGATCTCGGGCGCGGTGTTCGCCGGCCTGATCTCGACTCAGGCGCTGTTCCCCTACGCACTCGACAAATGGTTCGGCATCAACGGCAACTGGTTCTTGCTGTTCGGCGGCGCGATCCTGATCATCACGCTGATCCAGAACCCCGAGGGGGTCGCGGGCGCGTTCTACAAGCGCGTGCACAAACGCACGGCGGTGCATCCACCCGAACTGGGGACTGGGGGTCTCGCTCCGCTCGACGTCCCTGGGGCCATTGCGCCCGGCGTCCCTGCCGGGCGCCCCGCCGAGACCGTCGCGTCCGGCGCTCCGGTCCTCTCGATCCGCGGCCTGTCGGTCGCCTTCGGCGGCGTGCACGCGCTCGAGCAGGTCGACCTTAAGGTGCGCGAGGGCGAGCTGGTCGGCCTGATCGGTCCCAACGGCGCCGGCAAGACCACGCTGATCGATGCGGTCACCGGCTTCGTCGCGTTCACCGGGGAGGTGAAGCTCGACGGCCAGGACCTCGCGCGGATGGCCGCGCACGAGCGGGCGCGTCTCGGCCTCGCGCGAACCTGGCAGAACACCGATCTGTTCGACGACCTCGAGGTCGCCGAGAACGTCACGGTGGCCGGCGGGGCGCCCGAGACGCTCGGTCTCGTCGACCTCGGCTGGGCCAGCTCCGCCATGCCCGAGCAGCTCTCCGAGGGCGCGCGCAAGCTGGTCGGCGTGGCCCGCGCGCTGGGCGGCCATCCGCGGCTGCTCTGTCTGGACGAGCCGGCCGCCGGCCTGGACTCACGCGAGAGCGAAGAGCTCGGCCGCACCTTGCGCGAACTGGCCGACGGCGGCCAGTCAACTCTGCTGATCGACCACGACATGGGGCTGGTGCTGAGCATCTGTGACCGGGTCGTGGTGCTCGAGTTCGGGCGTGTGATCGCCGACGGGCCGCCCGAGGCGGTGCGTCAAAACGAGCGCGTCATCGCCGCTTACCTCGGAGCCGGCGCCCAAGTGAAGGAGACCACAACATGAGTCATCGCAACCTCGAAGAACTACTGCGCAGCGTCCCCTCGACGGTCGAGATGCTGCGCAACGCGCAGGTCGGGCCGAACGTGTACCCGGGCGTGCCGGCGGAGTACACGAACTGGCGCGACGAGCAGTGGGCATGGCAGCACACGTGCGTGCTCTACAACCAGTCCTTCCACATGGCCGAGCTCGCGGTGCAGGGACCCGACGCGATGAAGCTCCTCTCGCACCTGGGCGTGAACACGTTCGAGAACTTCGCAGTCGACAAGGCCAAGCAGTTCGTGCCGTGCACGCCCGACGGCTACGTGATCGGCGACGTGATCCTGTTCCACCTGAGCGAGCACGAGTTCAACATGGTCGGGCGCGCGCCGGTCCTGAACTGGGTGACCTACCACGCGCAGACCGGCGGCTACGACGCCGAGGTGGCGCTCGACCAGCGCTCGGCGTTACGCGACGACGGGCGCCGGCGGCACTACCGCTTCCAGGTCCAGGGCCCAAACGCGATGCAGGTGATCGAGCGCGCGCTCGGCTCCGCGCCGCCGGAGCTGCAGGTTCTTCAACCTGACCGGCGCGCGAATCGGCGGCGTCGATGTGCGTGCACTGCGCCACGGGATGGCCGGCCAGCCGGGCTGGGAGTTGTTCGGCCCGTGGGACGACTATGAGGCCGTGCATGCGGCGTTGGTCGACGCCGGCCGGGAGTTCGGGATGCGCCTCGTGGGCGGGCGTGCGTATTCGTCCAACGCACTCGAGTCCGGCTGGATCCCCTCGCCGCTGCCGGCGGTGTACACCGGCGACGCGTTGCGGACGTATCGCGAATGGCTGCCCGCAACCGGCTACGAGGGTTCGGCCTCGATCGGCGGCAGCTTCGTGTCGGATGACGTCGCGGACTACTACTTCACGCCGTGGGATCTCGGCTACGGCCACTTGGTCAAGTTCGACCACGACTTCATCGGGCGCGAGGCGCTCGAGCGCATGGCCGACGACGAGCATCGCCACAAGGTCACGCTCGCGCTCGACGACCGCGACGTTGCGGACACGATCGCCACCATGCTCGACACGACCGACCGCGCGAAGTTCATCGACTGGCCCTCCGCGGTGTACTCGATGCATCCGTTCGACCAGGTCACGGCGAACGGCGACACGGTCGGCGTTTCGACCTGGTTCGGCTACAGCTCCAACGAGGCGAAGATGCTGACGCTGGCCGTGCTCGACGCATCGCACGCCGAGCCCGGCACCGAGGTCACGCTCGTGTGGGGCGAGGAGGACGGCGGCACCTCGAAGCCGACCGTCGAGCCGCACGTGCAGCGCGAGATCCGCGCGGTGGTCAGCCCGGTTCCGTACGTCGAGGTCGTACGCCAGTCCTACGCGCCCGACAGCTGGCGCTCCGCGCCGGCCTGAGCGCTTTCTAAGTTTCTGCCGTCACCTCGGACGGGACGGGCCCGGGGTCCTCGTGCATAAGGTCGCGCTTGATGTGGGCCCGATTCTTGGCCAGCTGCGACGAGATCTTCGTCTTGTGGATCCCGTGCAGATAGCCAATGCACCAGTCGAGCTGCTCGAGCGCATCCTGCGCAGCCTTCCGGTAGCGCTCTGTCTCGTCGGCCATCAGGTCCTCCCTTGGCTTGCCGTTACTCACTGTGCCTACCCGGAGGATTACCCCATTTGATCATCCATCCGTCGAGCAACATGCGTTGCAGGCCATCGAACATTTGTCCAAAACAGGTGGTAGTTGCTTGATTTGCGGGGTAGAGCCAACTTGAGATCCGCTCCCGCCGAGTTCGTCTGTGCGTGGGAGTCGAACACAGGAGGTGGATGATGTCCGCAACAAGTGGACGGGGCTCTTCGAGCCGTACGAGTAGCCGCAGTTCGTCGAATCGCTCTACAGGCAGCAGCGGCACGCGCCGAACTGCGTCGCGTGGCAGAACAGGCAGCCAGAGCGCGAACGGATCTTCCAGCGGATCCGGCAGCAGCGCAAGCGCATCGAAGCGCAGCAGCGGTACCGCGCGCAGCGGGGCGAGTCGCAGCAGCGGGTCAAGCCGCAGCAGTAGCGCCAAGCGCAGTAGTGGATCGAACCGCAGCAGCGGATCTACTCGCGCCAGCGCCAACCGCAGCAGCGGGTCAGGCCGCAGCAGCGCCGCCAAGCGCAGTGGAACGACCCGGAGCGCCGGCGCCAGCCGAAGCACGGCAAGCCGCAGCGCCTCGACTCCGAGTCAGAGCACGCGCGCAGCATCCAACGGCGCGCAGCAGTCAAGCGCATCGAGCAATGGGAGCTCCAGCCAGCACAACGGCAGCCGTAACGCGTTCACGCGCGTAGCGGTGCCCGCGGTGACCGGCGCGGTCGGCATCGCCGGAGGCATCCTGCTCGGTCGCAACGCGATGCAACGCAACCGCAAGGTGCTCGGCATGAGCGTGCCCTCGAAGGTGGACTTCTCCGGCGTCTCGCAGCAGATCGGTGAGGCCGGCCGTCAGTTCGGCAAGCTCGCCGGCGAGGTACGCAACGTGGCCGGCGAGGTGCGTGGCGTCCGCGAGAAGGCCGAGCAGATCGGCAAGATCCTCGGCTGACGCTGAGCCATGGCCAAGAGCAGCCAGGTGCGTAAGGGCAAACCACCGCTTCCGGAGCGCGGAGCGAAAGCCGCCGCTGGGGCGGCAAAGGCGGTGGTCAAGTCGGACTCCGGCTTGCCCGTGCCCAACGGCATCGCCCGCAAGGTCGCCAAGAAGGCGGCCAAGTCGGTCGTACGCAAAACCGCCGAGCTGGGCGCGAGCGCCGTGCGTCGCGCCACCGATCGCGCCGCGCTCGCCGGACGCAGCGCGGTACGAGGCGGGCACCAGCCGACTGGTGCCGATTCAGCTCTCGATCGACGTCGCCGTGCCGATCCACGTCGCGTGGGAGGAGTGGCGCAATTACGGCTGCCTGCCCGAGGGCGTGCACCGCATCGTCGACGTCGAGCGCGACGGAGACTCGCTGGTCGGGCACACCGCCGGGCCCCGCGAGGTCGAGTGGGAAGCCGAGATCAAGGACGAACGCGAAGACGAGAGCTTCGCGTGGCGTTCGGTGGAAGGCACTGACGTTGCCGGGCTGGCCACGTTTCATCAGTTGAGCGAAAGACTGACCCGGATCGAACTCGACCTCGACGTGGTTCCGACGAACCCGTCCGAGGCGGTCACACTGGCGCTGCATGTGGCCCATCGCCGCGCCGAGGCTGACCTGCGGCGTTTCAAGGCGCACGTCGAGTTCATCAGTCCCGACGCCTACGACGAAGACAGCCACCGGAATGGCAACAGCAATGGCAATGGCCATGGCAATGGCCGCAGGGGAAAACGACCAGCTCGTATAGCAATAGAGGGAGGACACATGTCGGCACTCGCATCGAACCGGTTTCCGCGCTCGGGGTACGTCAGCCGGGGGAGCTCGAGCGGCCTGGCCGAGGTGCTCGATGTACTGCTCGACAAGGGCCTGGTCATCGACATCTTCCTGCGTGTCTCGCTCGTGGGCATCGAGCTGCTCACGGTCGATGCACGGATCGTGATCGCCAGCGTCGACACATACCTGCGCTTCGCCGAGGCGGTCAACCGGCTCGACATCGGCGAGTCCAGCAGCGAGGGCCTGCCGCAGCTGATCGAGGACATGAGCCAGGGCGGCGCCTCGAGCAAGACCAAAGGAGTTCTCGAGGGCGCCAAGGAGTCGCTGTTCGGCTCCTCCGGTGACGACGACGAGGACGAGGGGGATGACAGCGGCAGCGGCTCCTCTTCGTCGCGTCGCTCGCGCTCGAGCTCGAGTTCGCGCTCGCGGTCCGGCTCCGGCTCCGGCTCCCGATCGAGCTCTGGCTCTGGCTCGCGCTCGCGCAGCGGCGGCAGCAGCAGCGGCGGCAGCAGCTCGAGCCGGGGTCGAAGCTAGGCCCCCTGAGGTCCTACCGGCGTGGCGCAGTACATCTACGGAATCGTCGAAGCGTCGTCCACGGCACCGCGCGGGCGGGGCATCGCCGGCTCCCCGCTGCGGCTCATCGTCGGCGACGGGACCGCCGCGCTGGTCAGCGAGATCGCCGGCACATCGGTGCGCCTGGGCCGCGAGGAGATCCTCGTGCATGCTCGCGTACTGGAGCGCGCGCTGAAGCGCGGAGTGGTCCTGCCCATGCGCTTCGGCGTGGTCATGTCCGGAGAGGACGAGGTGCGCAGCCGCCTGCTCGACCAGCACGGTCCGGACCTCCGGGAGCAGCTCCCGAGCTCCAGGGCAAGGTGGAGGTACGGATTCGCGCGGTCTACGAGCAGGAGTCGGTGCTGCGCGACTTGATGCATGAGCATCCCGAGATCGCCGGCCTGCGCGCGGCGGTGCAGGGCCGCTCCGAGGACGCGAGCTACTACGAGCGCATCCGGCTCGGTGAGCTCGTCGCCTCCGCAGTCGAGCGCCGGCGCGAACGCGATGCCGAAGCGATCGTCGAGGCCCTGGCAACCGCGGCGCTGGCCGTCGAGGTTGGCGAGCTCGCGCACGAGCGAGTGGTCGTGCAGGCGTCGTTCCTCGTCGAGCGCGAGCGCCAGCGGGAGTTCGACGAAATCCTCGACAGCGTGGCCGACGGCTACGGCGGCCAGATTCGCTTCAAGTACACCGGGCCGCTGCCACCCCACTCGTTCGTCGAGCTGGCCCAGACGGCCTGAACGCTGATGGGACTCTTCACCGGATTGGTCACCCTGCCGCTTGCGCCCGTGCGCGGCGTCGTGTGGATCGCCGAGCAGGTGATGGAGGAGATGGAGCGCGAGCTCTACGACGAGGCGAGCATCCGCCGGGAGATGCTCCAGCTCGAGCTCGACTTCGAGGACGGGCTGATCGACCAGGAGGAGCGCGAGGTGAGAGAGGAAGCGCTGATGGAGAGGCTGGCCATGGGCCAGGCCGGCGAGGACCAGGAGGAGGAGGAGATCGATGGCTGAGCAGCGTTCCCGGCGCAGCCAGAACGGGTCCGGACGCGGCTCCCAAGGCCGGATGTCCGGTCGAGAGGCGATCCAACACGTCCGACGCGAACTGCCGGAGCTGCTGGGCCATCCGATCGATGCCGTGCTGGGGCTGGAGCCCGATGACGGCAAGGGCTGGCAGGTGACCGTGCAGGTCGTCGAGCTCTCACGCATCCCGCACTCCACCGACGTCCTCGGCACCTACGAGGTGAGCCTCGACAAGGACGGCGAGGTGCAGTCCTACAAGCGCCGGCGTCGCTACTACCGAAACCAGGCGGACGAGGACTGACCATGGCACTTGATCCAGATACGCAGCGCTCGCCCCAGCGCTCGCCCCAACGCTATGTCAGGGACCCGCTGCATCCCCGCGAGGTGCCTTCGAACCTGGCCGACATCCTCGAGCGCGTACTCGACAAGGGCATCGTGATCGCCGGCGACATCCAGATCAACCTGCTCGACATCGAGCTGATCACGCTCAAGATCCGCCTGCTGATCGCTTCGGTCGACCGGGCCCGGGAAATGGGGATCAACTGGTGGGAGTCAGACCCCACGCTGAGTGTCCAGCCGAGCGAGGAGAAGGTCTCCTTCCGCGCCGAATTCGAGTCAGACGACGAAGACGGCGGACTCGAGGCGCGCATCGAGCGGCTCGAACGGCTGCTCGAGAGCGGCCAGGGCAACGGTAAGACGAGCCGGAGCGGGAAGCGCGAGACCACGACGCGGAAAACCGGCGGCGCGACCCGAAAGCCGGCAACCCGCCCAGCGAGCGCCAGGCGTGCGACGGGGTCGCGAGGCGGTAATGCCCCGAAGCGATGACTCCCTGGAGCGGCTGCGCGCCGCGATCGACGAGCTCGCGGCGATGGACGCCGCCGATCTCCTCGCCGAGGCGCGCGTCGAGGCCCGCGCACGCGTGCGGGCCAGCCTGACCGACGCGCTCGCCCACTCCATGCTCGAGCGCCTCCACGAGCAGCTGCCCGAGCCCATCGACGAGCCTCAGATCGTTCCCGCGGAGCCCGAGGAGTCGCCCGTCCCAACGCCCCGTCGCGCGCCCGAACCTGCACCGCGCGCCGCGCCGCCGCCGGGCGAGCCGGCCTGGTACGTCTACGGCGTGGTCGGCGCTGACGCCGAGCTCGGGGGATCGCTCCCCGGCGTCGATCCGGCCCAGCCGGTCACGATCTTGAGGGAGGACGCGCTGGCGGCCGTCGCGAGCCAGGTCCCGCTTAAGGAGTTCGACGAGGCCAGCCTTCGCGAACACCTCGCGGACATGACGTGGGTCGAGGCGACCGCCCGCGCTCATGAGCGCATACTCGACCGCATCCGGGAGCAGGCCACGGTGATCCCGATGCGGATGTGCACCGTGTATCGGACCGAGGGCGGGGTGCGCGAGATGCTCCAGCGTGAGGCCGACGCACTCGTGGAGGCGATCGAGCGGCTACACGGTAAGGCCGAGTGGGGCGTCAAGGGATTCGTTGGTGCGGAGCGCGACCGGGCAGATGAGGAGCCTGACGCTGGTCCGTCGTCAGGCGCCGCGTACATGCAGCGCAAGCGCACCGAGCGCGAGCATCGCCAGCGTGCGCTGGAGGTAGCCGAGGAGGCGGCCAATGCCGTGCACGACCGGTTGACCAGCGCGGCCGACGATGCGCAGGTCATCCCGCTGCAGCGTCCCGAGGTCAGCGGACACGACGGGGCGATGATCCTCAACGGCGTCTATCTGGTGGCCGAGGAGTCGCTCGAGGCCTTCCTCGCCGAGGTGCACGCGCTCCAGGCCGAGTACGAGTCCCAGGGCATCGAGCTCGTGCCCACCGGACCGTGGCCGGCCTACAACTTCGTACCAGGCACGATCGGAGCCGCCTGGTGAGTGCGGCCGGCCCGCCCCGCACGCTCTACGCCTCGACGCGTCCCCCCGCCGCGCGGTCGGAGCCGGTTGGTCTGGTCGACCTGCTCGACCGGCTGCTCGCGGGCGGCGTCGTCGTCCACGGTCACGTCACGCTGGCGGTGGCCGACATCGATCTGGTCGATCTCGACATCGCGTTGATGGTGGCGGCCACGGCCACGCTGGCGGGAGCGCGATGAGCCTGCTCGTGTACGGCATCGTCGAGTCCGGCGAGGTCGCGCCGGCCGGACGCGGGTTGGATGACCAGCCGCTCTACGGGGTAGCCGAGGACGGCCTGATGGCCATCGTCTCCGACCACGAGTCGCGCGTTCCCGAGTCCACCGCCTCCGCTCTGCAGACCTATGAGCGAACGGTCCGACGGCTGATGGACGGCGGGGCGATCCTGCCGGCACAGTTCGGGAGCCTGCTCCCCGACGCACCCGGCGTGCGCCAGCTCCTGCGCAACCGGCGCAAGGACCTGCTGGGCCGCCTGGCCCGCGTACGCGGGGCGGTGGAGATAGGCCTGCGCGCGAGCTGGCGCGAGAGTGTCGCCGCCACTCTTGAGCGCCGTCCGACCTCGGGCTCCTCGTACCTGCGCGACCGGCTCGAGGCCCGCCAGAACGCCCGCCGGGTCGCCACCGAGCTCGATCCGCTGACCGCGCTGGCCCGCGGCAGCCGGCGCGCGCTCGCGCCCCGTCCCGATCTGCCCGTGCTCGACGCCTATCTGGTCGACCGCGGCCGGGTCAGCGAGTTCGTCGCGATGGTCGAGCAACTCGACGACCGCCTGGAGGACGTCGAGCTTGTGTGCACCGGGCCGTGGCCCCCGTACAGCTTCGCCGAGGGAACACCGGTATGACCGGCGGCTCGACCTTCGACCGCGAGCTCGACCTGTTCGGCGAGAGCGCAGGCGCACTCGAACGGCTCGAGGCCGCCCTGCCCCGCCGGCTGAACGCCGATCCGGAGGACCTCGAGAAGGGCCTCGCCCATCTCGTGCTGACCCTGGTCGAGCTGCTGCGCGAGCTGATGGAGCGCCAGGCCCTGCGCCGGATCGAGACCGGCACGCTGAGCGAGGAGCAGGTCGAGCGTCTCGGCCAGACGTTCATGGCGCTGGCGGATCGTATGGAGGAGCTCAAACGGGTATTTGGTCTGGAGGGCGAGGATCTCAATCTGAACCTGGGTCCCCTGGGGAACCTGTTGTAGGCGATGGAGGAAGGAGGACGTAGATGACTGTTCAGCAGCACTACTTCGATGTGCTCATGCACCGGGTTCGCAATGACAAGTACCCGAGCCATCAACTGATGGACCGGATCGAGGTCGCCCTGGCCACCTCCGATCAGGTGGCCGAATACGTCGACATGCTGATCGACAAGGTCGACGAGACGTGGTATCCGAGCCACCAGATGCTCGACCGCATCCAGCGCATGCTCGAGCGTTCGGCGGCGGCAGCATGAAGGGCGCAGCGATCCGCAGCCTCGGCACGACCGTGGTCGAGCGAGCGATGGGCCAGCAGCCTGGCCGGAGCCGCGCCGTTGTTGCCGCGGTATTCGCCGGTGCGGCCACGGCGGCTGCGACCTACAAGCTCCTGCGCAGCGGCGGGGACGACTGATCCGCCGCCGCGCCGCCGCGCCGCCGCGCCACCACCTCCCATCTCGCACCGCCGGCGCCGACCCGGCGCGCGGCCATCACGCGCGCGCCCACCCCTGCGTGCCCGCCGTCACGCGCACGCCCAGGCCTAAGAACATGCTTATGTGACCAAAGCCCCCTCCCGGGCCACCGCCGAGCGCAGATAAGCATCGTGGGCATGCTTATGTGCACTTTTCGCCCCGCTGCGCGGGAAGTTTGCGACGTTTTACACGTGACGCTTGGCGCTTGCGCGCCCCGCCACCGCGATCCGCTCCACCCCGTCCCCGCGACCGACCAGAACGTCGGCCACCATGTCGGGCGGGAACAGCCCGTGCTCGACCACGCCGGGCGTCGCCGACAGCCACGCCGCCAGGGCGCCCGGCTCGTCGAAATCGCCGGTGTAGTCGGCGATCACGCCGCCGTCAGGGCTGTTGGTGACATTTCGCAGGCGGACCGAGCCCAGCCGCGCCAGCGTCCCAGCCAGCCCGAATTCGGCCAGCTCGAGCGGGATCGGCGGCGTGAGCCGATCGACCATCTTGTTGGCCGACACGATCACGATGAACCGCGCGCTGGCCGCGGCAACCGCCTTCTCGCGCGTGTGCGCACCGCCGCCGCCCTTGACCAACCAGCCCGCCGGATCGACCTCGTCCGCCCCGTCGATCGCTACGTCCAGCCGCGCCGGCGCCTCCAGGCCGGCGAACGACACCACTTCGATGCCGAGCGCCCGGGCGGCTTGCGAGGTCGCCGGCGAAGTGGCCACGCAGCGGATCGAGAGCTTGCGGGCGGCCAGCGGCGCCAGCAGGTAGAGGGCGGTCGAGCCGGACCCCAGACCCACCCACATGCCGTCCTCCACGAATTCGGCAGCCGCCTCCGCGGCGAGGCGCTTCTCGCGCTCGATCTGCTCGCCGGTGCCCAACTCAACTCGCGGGTCGCTCGTGATGGCCGCCGAATCCCATCCGCATTGCCGAGAGCACCCGGTTGGTGTAGTTGTCGAGGCCCCGCGAGGCGAAGCGCGAGTACAGCGCGGTGGTCAGCACCGGCGCCGGCACACCCTCGTCGATCGCGGCAATCGAGGTCCAGCGCCCCTCACCGGAGTCCGACACCCGACCCGAGAAGTCCTCCAGACCCGGAGACTTGAACAGCGCCTCCGCGGTCAGGTCGAGCAGCCATGAGCTGATGACGCTGCCGCGGCGCCAGACCTCGCTCACCTCGCTGGTGTCGATGTCGTACTGGTAGTACTCGGGATGCTCCATCGGCGCGGTCTCGGCGTCCGACTCCAGGATCTCCTTGCCGGCTCCGGCGCCGTGCAGGATGTTCAACCCCTCGGCGTACGCGGCCATGATCCCGTACTCGATCCCGTTGTGGACCATCTTCACGAAGTGCCCGGCACCGTTGGCTCCGCAGTGCAGGAATCCCGACTCCGACGGGCTGGGCGTGCCCGAGCGCCCAGGGGTGCGCTCGGCCGACTCGAAGCCCGGCGCGATCGACCCGAACAGCGGATACAGCCGTTCGACGACGTCGTCCTCGCCGCCGATCATCAGGCAGAAGCCGCGCTCGAGCCCCCACACGCCACCGCTGGTGCCCACGTCGACGTGATGGATGCCCTTCTTGCCGAGCTCCTCGGCGTGCCGGATGTCGTCGTGGTAGTGCGTGTTGCCGCCGTCGATGATCACGTCGCCGGCCTCGAACACCTCGGCCAGCGCGTGGATCGTGTTCGTGGTGATCTCACCGGCCGGCACCATCACCCACGCCGTCCGGGGCTTCTCGAGCTGGGCCGCGAACTCCTCGAGCGTTCTCGCACCGGCGATTCCGTCGCTCTCCAGCGCTTTGACCGCGTCCGCGCTCACGTCGTATCCCACACAGTGGTGACCGTCGCGCGTCAGCCGGCGCACGATGCCGGCGCCCATCCGTCCCAGTCCGACCATTCCCAGCTGCATCGGCTTGTCCGTCGGCATGTCAATCGCTCTCCTGAAGTCTCGGTGCTTGTCAGATTCAGCGCATGGCGCGGTAGCGGCGGATCAGCGCATTGGTCGAGCTGTCGTGGTGTAGATCGGGCTCGTCTCTGCTCTCGAGCTCGGGGATGATCCGGACCGCCAGCGCCTTGCCCAGCTCCACTCCCCACTGATCGAACGAGTCGATCTCCCACACCACGCCCTGCGTGAACACCAGGTGCTCGTAGAGCGCCACCAGACTGCCCAGCGTGTGTGGCGTGAGCTCCTCGGCGAGGATCACGTTGGTCGGGCGGTTGCCCTCGAACACCCGGTGGGGCACGATGTCCTCTGCCGTGCCCTCGGCCCGGACCTCGTCCGGGGTCTTGCCGAAGGCGAGCGCCTCCGCCTGCGCGAACACGTTCGAGATCAGCAGGTCGTGATGGTCGCGCAGCGGGTTGAGCGTCTTGGCGAACGCGATCAGGTCGACCGGGATCAGCTTGGTGCCCTGGTGGATCAGCTGGTAGAAGCTGTGCTGTCCGTTGGTGCCCGGCTCGCCCCAGTAGATCGCGCCGGTGTCGTAGTCGACGTGGCGTCCGGTGAGGGTCACGTGCTTGCCGTTTGACTCCATCGTGAGCTGCTGCAGGTAGGCCGGGAAGCGCTTGAGGTATTGCTCGTAGGGCATCACCCCGGCCGTCTGGGCGCCGAAGAAGTCCCCGTACCAGACGCCCAGCATCCCCATGAGCATCGGCAGGTTCTCGGCAAACGGCGCGGTCCGGTAGTGCTCGTCGACCGCGTGGAAGCCGGCCAGCATCTCGCGGAAGCGCTCGGGTCCGATGGCGAGCATCGTCGAGAGCCCGATCGCCGAGTCCATCGAGTAGCGGCCCCCCACCCACTCCCAGAAGCCGAACATGTTGTCGGTGTCGATTCCGAACTCGGCGACCTTCTCGGCGTTCGTCGACACAGCCACGAAATGCTTGGCGACCGCCTGCTCCTCGCCCAGGCCGGCCAGCGACCACTCGCGGGCCGAGCGCGCGTTGGTCATCGTCTCGAGCGTGGTGAACGTCTTGGAGGAGACGATGAACAGCGTCTCGGCCGGGTCGAGGTCGTGCGTGGCCTCGACGATGTCCGTCGAGTCGACGTTGGAGACGAACCGGAACGTGCGCTCGCGATCGCTGTAGTGCCGGAGCGCCTCGTCCGCCATCACGGGTCCCAGATCAGAGCCACCGATGCCGATGTTGATGATGTTGCGGATCGGGCGGCCTGTGTGGCCTTTCCATTCGCCGCTGCGCACCCGCTCGGCGAACGCCGACATGCGGTCGAGCACCTCGTGCACCTGCTTGACCACATCGACGCCGTCGACGATCAGCGACGCGCTCCTGGGCATGCGCAGGGCCACGTGCAGCACCGACCGGTTCTCCGAGACGTTGATGCGCTCCCCGGCGAACATGGCCTGGATCCGGTCGGGCACCCCGGACTGCTCGGCCAGCGCGCCGAGCAACTGGATCGTCTCGTCCGTGAGGCGGTTCTTGGAGTAGTCCAGGAAAAGCCCGGCGCCCTCGGCCACCAGGCGCTCGCCGCGCGTCGCGTCGGCGGCGAACATCTCTCGCAGGTGCGTGCCACGCACCTCGTCGTAGTGCTTTTCCAGGGCCTTCCAGGCCGGCCGGTCTCGCAACGGTCGAACGCTCGGCATCACACGCGTGCTCACTAGAGGGCCTCCGGGAGTCGACGCGGCGGACTTGCGCCCGCCGCCGATCGGTGTCTGTCCACGGATCCTGACAGAGAGCAGCCGGTCGGTGCGGGCGACCAGAGGGCAAAGCCAGGGCTCTCGTATTCACGAAACTTAACTGCATACAGATTTATGGTCTGCGTATACTGCCTTCCCCCACGACGAGGAGGAGCGCATGATTTCGCTGAGGTGCAGGCTGGGGCTGGCCCTGGGCTGCCTGACGGTCGCAGCGGCGGCCACGGCGCCGGCGGCGGCGGCAGATACCGGGCTTCGCCAGATCACGGTCGACGCGTCCCGTCCGGTGGGGGTCATCCGCTCGCTCCAGGGTGTGTCGGGTACCCCGTTGCCGGGCGACACGTCACATCCGGACTTCACCTCACAGTTCCACCAGCTGGGAGTGGACATCGTGCGCACCCACGACGTCGACTGCCAGGGCACGAGCGATATCGACGGTGCCGGGCCCAACCGCATCTTTCCGAACTGGAGCGCCGATCCGAACGATCCGGCCAGCTACAACTTCGGTCCGACCGACCGGGCCGTCCTGAGCATCGTGCGCAGCGGCGCGCAGGTCGAGTACAGCCTCGGGCACAGCGACCTGACCTGCGCCGGGATCTCCACCAACAACGTGCCGCCGCCTGATCCGGCGCTCTACGCGATCGTCGCCCGGCACGTCGCCCAGCATTACAACGACGGCTGGGACAACGGCTACCACCTGCACATCCGCTACTGGGAGATCTGGAACGAACCCGATCTGTTCCCGTTCTGGTCCGGGACCTCGGCGCAGTTCTACGCGCTGTATGCGGACACCGCTCGCGCGCTGAAGTCGCTCCACCCCTGGATGCAGGTGGGCGGCCCGGCGCTGACCACCAACAACGACCTGACCGGCTACCGCGAGTCGCTGCTGGCCTATATCCGCGCCAACCACCTCCCGCTGGACTTCTACTCGATCCATCACTACACGGACTTCACCGAGGACCCGATCGACTTCGTGCGCCTCGCCGAGCAGTACCGCCAGCTGCTCGACAGCTACGGCTTCACGCGCACCGCGGTGCAGCTGACCGAGTGGAACTACGGGCTGGTCGACAATCCCAGTGACACGCAACGTGCCGCGTTCGTCGCCGACTCACTGATCTACATGCAGGACGCCCCGCTCGAGCGGGCCTTCTACTACCGCGCCAACAACGCGTTCGCATTGATCGGCTCGGATGGGACGCTCACCAAGACGGGTGACGCCTTCGCGGCGGTCGGCAGCATGAACCACACGCCGCTGCGACTGACCACCACGGGCGGTGACACGAACGGCCTGGCCGTGGAGGCCGGTCGCTCGTGGCTGCCCGGCGGAACGATCCAGGTGCTGATCTCGAACTATGAGATCCCCGCCGCCGACCAGGGACCATTCCCGGACCCCCCGATCAATAACGACATGTTCGCGATCCCGGGCGTCGGGACGTTCACGCTCCTGCCGCGACGCACCGTCAGCTACACCGACAACGGTGGCTACGACCTGACCATCGAGAACATCCGCGGTGCCCGGAGCGGCGTCATCGTCAGCCGTTATCGGGTCGACGACACCCACAGCTTGACGCTCGTCGATCGCGTCTTGCAGCGGGCTGACACCGTGCACGTCTCCGCGGCGCTCCCCGCCCCGGGTCTCGAGCTCGTGACGATCTCACCCGTCCGGGGCGCGAGCCGCTGATGGCCTGAGCAGACCGTCGATCAAGTCGCGGACCACGGCGCGGGCCTCCTCTCGCGCCTGGTCCGGATTCTCGGCCCGCGCAAGGTACAACGCGGCCTCCTCCAGCGCGCCGAGCAGGACGAGGGCGAGGGGCCTTAGCGGCTGGGGCTTGAGCTGCCCGGCTTCGATCGCGGCGTTCAGGAGCTGCTCAGCTCGTGCGACGGAGTTCTGCTGGGACATCTCTCGGTACTCGCTCCAGCCGATGACACTCGGCGCGTCCAGGAGCATGAGCTGCCGCACCTCCGGTTCCCGGGCGATGTCGAGCCACGCGTTGGCCATCGCGTGCATCGTCTCGGCCGGCGTCTCGGGCCGTGCCGCCGCGACCGCCGCCTCGAGTCGTTCGAGGATCTCCACGTCGAGCGCCTCGACGACCGCGCGGAACAGCGCCGCCTTGTCGGCGTACTGGTGATACATCGCCCCTCGGGTGAAGCCCGCCGCCTCCGCGATCTCCGGCGTGCCCACGTCCGCGTATCCCCGCTCGCCCCACAGGCGGCGGGCCGCGGTGATCAGCGCCTGCTGGGTGCGCCGAGCGTTCAGCTGAGGGTCGTGTTGACATACATCAGTCTGTTTGTATCTTACCACCACAAGGAGGCCAGCCGTCACGCTCAGCACCGGAACCATCCATTATGAGAAGTCGGGTCCCGACACGGGCCGCCCGATCGTCTTCGTCCACGGCTACGGGATGGGCGCGTCGCTGTGGCGGCCGCTGTCCGAGCGGCTCGCGGGCTGGGGCTCGGTGTGCCTCGCCCCCACCTGGCCACTCGGCGCTCACTCCGAACCGATGCGCGAGGGCGCCGAGATGACCATGGAGGGCGTGGCCGCGATGGTCGCGGAGTTCCTGGACGCCCTCGAGCTCGAGGATGTCGTGCTGGTCGGCAACGACACCGGGGGTGCCATCGCCCAGATCGTGGCCACCACCGCGCCGGCCCAGCTCGGCGCCCTGGTGCTGACCGGCTGCGACGCGTTCGAGCACTTCCCCCCGCCGATCCTCAGGCCGCTGATCGCCGCCGCCAAGCTCGGCCCGGTGTTCACCGCCGCCATGGCCCCGATGCGCATCCGTGCCGGACGTCGCATGGCCTATGGCGCGCTCGCCCACGCGGACATCGAGGACCTGGCCCGGGAGTGGACCAGGCCCGCCCAGACCGACGCCCGTGTGCGGGAGGACCTCCGGCGCTTCACGGCCTCGCTGCACAGCGACTCGACGATCCAAGCTGCCGAGCGGCTACCCCAGTTCACCAAGCCGGCACTGATCGCCTGGTCGGCCGACGACGCGTTCTTCGCGCTCGAGGACGGCCGGCGCCTGGCCGAGGTGCTCCCGAACGCCCGGTTCGAGCTGATCGACAACGCGCGGACGTTCTCGATGATCGACCAGCCCGACGTGCTGGCCGAGCTGATCGCAGAGCTCGCGGACGGGACGGACGAGCGCGCCCGGAGCCAGGGCCCGGACGCGCTTTTCGCCGAGAGAGCCGGTTAGCCGCTAAGCGCCGACGCCTGCGCCGACCGCCTGCTCGACGCGCGCGCCGAGCTGCTGGTCGACGTTCTTCCAGTACTCGATGGCCCGCGCCAGCACCTTGTCCGAGACGCCCTGGAGCAGATGGCCCGAGATGTTCGAAACCATGCGCTCCCGAGCGTCGTCGTCGAGCACCTCGCGCACCATCGTGCCGGGCTGACCGAAGTCGTCGTCCTCGGCCCGCAGGGTGTAGGCGGAGCGGACCATCTCGCCGTCCGCCGCCCACAGCCCGGCGTCATCGGTCGCCGACGGGTCGGCCTTGGGGCCGCCGTAGGAGTTCGGCGCGTACACCGGATCGCTCACGTTGACCGTACGTCCGACCCCGTCCTTGCTGTAGCTGTGCACCGGCACGTGCGGGGTGTTGACCGGGATCTGCCGGTAGTTGACCCCGAGCCGGGCTCGATGGGCATCCGAGTAGGAGAAGCCGCGGGCCAGCAGCATCTTGTCCGGGCTCAGGCCGATGCCGGGCACCAGGTTGTTCGGCTCGAACGCGGCCTGTTCCATTTCCGTGTGGAAGTCGGTCACGTTGCGGTTGAGGGTCATCTTCCCGACCTTGATCAGCGGGTAGTCCTCGTGCGGCCACACCTTGGTCAGGTCGAATGGATTGAACCGATAGGTCTTGGCGTCCTCGAACGGCATGATCTGCATGTAGAGCGTCCAGCCTGGGAAATCGCCGTCGCGGATCGCTTCGAACAGGTCCTGGCGGTGATAGTCGGAGTTCTCGCCGGCCATCTGGTCGGCATCCTCCTGGGTCAGGAAGTCGATGCCCTGATCGGTCTTGAAGTGGTACTTGACCCAGGACTTCTCGCCGGCGGCATTGACCCACATGTAGGTGTGGCTCGAGTAGCCGTTCATGTGGCGGTAGGTCTTGGGAATGCCGCGGTCGCCCATGAGCCAGGTCACCTGATGCGCGGACTCCGGTGACAGGGTCCAGAAGTCCCATTGCATGTCGTGGTCGCGCAGGCCGCTGTCGGCCCGGCGCTTCTGGCTGCGGATGAAGTGCTGGAACTTCATCGGGTCGCGGACGAAGAAGACCGGCGTGTTGTTGCCGACCATGTCGTAGTTGCCCTCGCTCGTGTAGAACTTGAGCGCGAAGCCGCGGGGGTCACGCCAGGTGTCTGGGCTCCCACGCTCGCCGGCGACGGTGGAGAACCGGGCGACCATCTCGGTCTTGACGCCGGGCTGGAACAGAGCGGCCCGGGTGTAGGCGCTCACGTCCTCGGTCGTCTCGAACACGCCGAACGCGCCCGAGCCCTTGGCGTGCGGCTGGCGCTCGGGGATCCGCTCGCGATTGAAGTTGGCCATCTGCTCGATCAGGTACTGGTCCTGGAGCAGAATCGGACCGTCCGGACCGACGGTCAGCGAGAACTCATCGCTGGCGACGGCGTTGCCGGCATCGGTCGTCGTACGCGGTGGCTTGTCGGTCATGGGGTCTCCTTCTCCTGGGGTCCGATGCGGGTGACCCTATGTCCCCTACCCGGATCGGGAACCGTTCAACTTCTGGACCGACGGCCAGAAAGCCGGTGCGCTCAGGGGCGCTCTTGCGCGAGGCTGTGAGGGCTAGGAACGCCGGGTGCGACGGGGACGAGCCGGCCGCCGGGTGGGCAACTCGCCGCCGACGTCGAGCACCGCGGTCCGCAGTGAGACCGGGTCGTAATCGGGCTCGAGCAGCTCGGCCACCTCGAGGCCGATTCGGGCCAGGTGGCTGGCCAGCAGGCTCGCACTCAGGTCGCGGTCGCCCGCCTCACAGGCGTCGAGGATCTCTCGATGGCCCGCGGTGGCCCACGGCGTCGGGCCGTGGCCGACGTGCAGACGCCGGTAGCGCTCGGCGTGATCGAACAGCTGGCCGAGCAGATTGTTGATCCGCTCGCCGGCCGGCGCGGTCAGCGCCCGGTGGAAGTTGCGGTGGGGCACCGTCCACCGGCGGTAGTCCTTCGCCTGGGCATAGTGCGCCATCTCGGCCATGTAGCCCTCGAGCCGGGCCAGGTTCTCGGGAGTGAGGCGCGCCACCGAAAGGCGGATCGCCTCGGCCTCGAGCGCGATCCGTGCGATGCAAAGCTCCTCGAGGTCGGGCGCCGACATCGGCGCCACTCGCACGCGGCGGTTGGGCTCGGCCTCGACGAGCCGCTCTGACTGGAGCATGCGCAGCGCCTCGCGCAACGGCGTGCGGCTGATGCCCAGCTCCTCGGCGAGCGCGACCTGCGACATCACCGCGCCCGGCGCCAGTTCGCCGTCGAGGATCGCCTCGCGCACGCGTGCGTATACGTCGTCGGTGTTCTGACCGTTCTCGGAAAGGCTCATCCGCTCACGCTCCCAACATGCTGTAGCCGCCGTCAGCGATCATGTAAGAGCCGGTGATGTGGTGGGCGTCCTCGCTGGCCAGGAAGAGCGCCGCGCCGGTCATCTCCTCCGGCTTGGGGATTTTGCCAGCCGGCGTCCCGGAAAGCACCACCTCACGGCGGCCTGCCCCCCATTCGGGACGGTTCAGCAGCGCCTCGGTCTCCATGAATCCCGGCGCGAACGTGTTGACCCGCACCGTCGGGGCGAGTGCCTTGGCGTAGGACTTCGTCACGCCGAGCAGGCCGTACTTGCCTGCGGCATACTGCGGCGCGCGCGGACTGCCGCGCACGATCACCGTCGAACCGACGTTGACGATTGCGCCGCCACCGCGCTCCACCATGCGCTGGCCGAACTCGTGGACCATCAGCATCGTGCCCTTGATGTCCACGGCCAGCACATGGTCGATCGCCTCCTCGGTGACCTCCGTCCACGACGCCTGCCCGGAGGCCATGTCACCGACGTTGTTCATCAGCACGTCGATACCGCCGTTCTCCTCGAATGCCCATGTCGCCATCCGCTGGATGTCCGCCCATGAGGTGATGTCACCCTGAACGGTCACCGCCTCGGCTCCGATCTCGCGCACGCTCTCGGCCGTGCGCTCGGCACCCGCCGACGAGTTGCGGTAGTGAACGATCACCTTGCCCGCTCCCTCCTGGGCGGCTCGCTGTGCCAGCGCGGCGCCGAACCCGGTGCCGGCGCCGGTGACCATGAACGTCTTGCCCTCGAATCTGGGTTGCACCGTGGGGGTCTCCTAAACGATCGTCCGGCCGCCATCGATATACAGCACCTGCCCGGTGATGAAGCTGGCTCGTGGTGAGCACAAGAAGAGCACCGGATCGACCACTTCCTGAAGCTTCCCGAAGCGCCCGGCCGGGATCAGATCGATCAAGGCCTGGCGCTTATCGGGATTGTCGGTCAGGTACTGGCGAGTGAGCTCGGTGTCCATGTAGCCCGGCGCCACCGCGTTGGCGGTCACGCCGTGGGGGGCGTACTCGTGCGCGATCACCCGCATGAGCTGATTGATCGCGCCCTTGGTCGCCGCGTAGGGCCCGTGCAGCTTGTGCCCGCTGCGGCCGGCCACCGAGGAGAAGAACAAGATCCGTCCGCGCCCCTGCTCGCGCATGGCCACCGCGGCCTGAGCGCCCAGGTGAAACGCGCTCGTCAGGTTGACCGCGACGATGCGGTCCCACTCG
Organism: uncultured Solirubrobacterales bacterium; assembly: GCA_963764545.1. GTDB lineage: Bacteria > Actinomycetota > Thermoleophilia > Solirubrobacterales > Solirubrobacteraceae > Palsa-465. The sequence continues at coordinate 749,936 of CAVXSX010000005.1, forward strand.
GACGCGCTGTAGCTCTCGAGGGGTTTGCGGTTGTTGATTCCCACGCAGTGGACGAGCACATCGAGCCCGCCAAGTTGCGCGCGTGTCTCCTCAAGCGCGGTTCGCGCCGTCTCCGAGTCGCTCAGGTCGGCTTGACCGGTGGCGGTGACCCGTGCGTCGGCTCGCGAGACATCGAGATCGATCACGCCGACGCGAGCGCCGGCGTCGAGGAACGCGGACACGAGCGCGGACCCGATCGTGCCCGTGCCACCGGCCACCACAACGCGCTGGCCCTCCAGGCCGAGCCAATCAGGCATCCGGCGGCGCGTCCCGATGGGTGAACACGTTCAGGGTGACCGCGCCACCCTCCGGCACAGTGGCCGAGTGCGGCGTGCCGCCGGGAAGCGCGGCCAGCTGCCCGACCTCGAGCCTGACCGGACGACCGCCGACGACGAAGTCGACCACGCCCTCGAGCACCGTGGTGATCTGGTCCTGGGGATGCTGGTGCTCCTCCCAGCTCGACCCCCCGCCGTACCGGTACAGGGTCGCGGTGAGCTGCGGCGTGTGGATGGTCGCCCCGTAGATGTTGGGGCGCACCTCGCTGAACTCCTGCTCAGCCCAATCGATCTTCTGCGCGACGTCCATCCCGGCTGCGCATTATTGCATACACTTTGGCGATACGTCTACAGTTCCGGCGCGGAGTCCTGATTGAGCCGGAACACCCTGTCCCGGTCCCGCCAGCCCCGCCTTCCCGATCCCTCCGACCCGTCCCCCTCCACCAATACGTATAGATCTATACATATTGGGATCGAGGGTATCATCCCGGCCATGGCGCGTCAGTTGCCCGCCGGCCGGAGCCGGGACCTGGCCGTGGTGCTCCACGACCTCGCCTGGCTTCTGCCGCGCAAGATCGATCCCTGGGCAGAAGCCGGCTTCGAGCGGTTGCCGCCCACCGAACTCGAGGTCATGCGGCTGCTCGTCCGCCAACCCGACCTCAGCGTCGGCGAAGTGGCCCGCGAGCTCGGCCTGCAACCCAGCAATGCCAGCGCGGCGATCCGCGGACTGGCGGCCCGCGGCCTGCTCGAGCGAACCCGGGACGGCCGCGATGCGCGGATCTCGCGCCTGGCCCCCACGGCACAGGCCCAGGCCATCCGTCGCCGGCGCGAGGCGGCGTGGGGCGAGCTGGTTCGCGCCCGGCTGCGCCGCATACCGCCCGAAGACGCCGACCAGTTGCTGGCCGCCGTCGATTCGCTGCGCTCGCTGGCCACCAACCTGAGCGGCGAGTAGAAACCTGTACTAACCCCACACTCGACGACGTGCCGCTGCCGAGTGTGCGATTCGGGCACGTATAGCGGCCACAGCGGCACTCTCGGCGCTGCGCTGGGGCCGAGTGTGGAATTTGGCCGGCGCCGGAACGAGCCGAGCGCCCAGGGTGGAGATCGCTCAGGCGAGCACGGCGGAGGCAATCTCCTCACACGCGCCGAGGTCCGGGCCGGCGATCCCCAGTCCGCCCACCACGCGATCCCCCTCATATACAGCCATCCCGCCGGGCACGGTCAGCACGTGGTAGGGCAGCACCGAGGTCAGCGCCGGGTCGATGTCCTGACTCGGACGCTGGAAGCTGGCGGCGCCGGCGGCCACCGCCTCGGCGACGAACGGTGCCGCTGTCGGCGCCCCGTCCATCGTGTCCTGATGGATGGCCCCGCCGCGCACGTCGACCACCGCGACGGCGATCCGCACTCCGCGCGCATCAGCCTCGGCGATCGCGCGATCGGCCAGCGCGAGCGCCCACTCATGCTCGAGCTGACTGGCCTGCAGGCGGGTCGCTGTAGCCGAGGCCCGGCTCGGCGGGCAGCTCTCCGAACGCCTCGAGCCAGCGCTTCTCGTCGTCGCCATGCTGCCCCTCGTAAGGCCGCCCGAGTGCCCACAGCACGACCAGGTCCTCCGAGTTGGCCGGCTTGCCCTCGGCGATCAGCATCCGGCGGTCGATCCCCGGGATGTTCACGAACGGGCCGATCGTCGCGCCCGAGGCGCTGAAGCCGCCGACGACGACGCCATCCCGCGACACCGGCATCCCGCCCGCGCCCGGGAACATCGCCTCCGGCGAGCACGCCACGAACCCGGCCGCGATCGGCGGAGGCAGCGTCGCCATGCGCACGTGGTGCTCGGTGCTCGAAATCTGCTGCGTGGCGGCGATCCATGCCTTCGACCGCGCGCGCTCCATTCCCCCCGCGCCGCCGCGGTCCATGCGCGAGGCCGAGACGAGCACCCCACTGCCGCCCACTACGGCAAACGCGCCGCGGACACCCACCTGTGCCGCCTTGTCGATCCCGCGGGCGATTAGACGCCGAGCGTCGGCCAGAGAGATGTCGGGGTTCGCCAGCATCGGTCGAAGACCGAAGTATACAGAACTACAAACTGTATACTTTGGCCTCGTGAGCGCTGAGCACTGGGGTCGACGTCCCCGCGACTGGGCCGAGCTCGCGGAGCCGTCGAACGAGCCGCTGTTCGCCGCGGTGCTCGAGCGTCTACACATCGGCCAAGATACCCGGCTCCTCGACATTGGCTGCGGGTCGGGGTACGCGGCCGCGATGGCCGCCGCACGGGGGGCGACGGTCACCGGTATCGACATCACGCCGGAGCTGATCGCCATCGCCCGCGAGCGCGTCCCGTCGGGCGAGTTCCACGTCGGCAGCATGGACCGGCTGCCGTTCGCCGAGCGAGTCCTTCGACGCCGTCGTCGCCTTCAACGCCTTCCAGTTCGCCGACGAGCCGCCGCGCGCGGTCAGCGAGGCAGCGCGCGTTCTCAGGCGTGGCGGACTCGTCGCCGCGACCACGTTCGCCGAGCCCGAGCGCAACGAGTCAACCGCGCTGCACCTCGCGCTCGAGCCGCTGCGCGACGCCGCGTCCGCAGGCGCGAGGCATCTTCCCTACGGGCTGTCTGAGCCGGGCGGCCTTGGGCGTCTGCTGAGCGAGGCCTCGCTCGAGCCGGTCGGCAGCGGCGAGGTGCCGTTGGCCTGGGCGCACCGAGGCGTCGATCAGGCGGTGCGCGCGGTGCTGGCCAGCGGCGGCGGAGCCATGGCCATCGAGGCGGCCGGGGAACCCAGGGCACGGGCCGCGCTGGAACAGGCCGTCCGGCCTTTCACGCGCCCCGACGGCAGCGTGGCGATGCGCAACGTGTTCCGCTACGCGATCGCTCGCCGCGGCGAGCTCTGAGGCGTGATCCGCCGATCGAACTCGTCATAGGCCGCCGCCCGCCGCGCGATCTCCTCGGCCAGCGGTCCCTGAACGCCGGCCGTCTCCTGCACCTCGGCGAAGTGAGCCCGCTTCTCGTCGAGCGTCGCCACCGAGCGTTCGAGGCGATCGAACTGAATCGACGCCGCGCCGTCGGACACGACGAGGCGGCCGCCGGCGCCACAGGTCGCGCACTCCACCTCCTCGCCGTTCATCACCACGACCGACAGGTGGCAGAGCGGGCACAGGCCCGGCTCGCCGCGGTACTCGACCTCGTCGAACGCGCGCCCGAGCTGCGAGCCGACGCTTCGCCCCACCCGCGCCGCGGCCACCAGGGCACGCGCGTCGAGCACGACCGAGCGCGGCATCCCGGCGCCCCCGACCAGCAGCTGGTCGGCCACCGCCATGTGCGCCGAGAACGTCATCTGGTGCATGAGCGGCAGCGCGAGCGACTTCCACTGGCTGCTCAGCGCGCCGCCCACCGCGATGAAGGCGGCCACCCGGGGGCGAAACACGCGCTCGTCGTATGGGAAGGCGACCGGCGGCGCCTCGCCCTGCCTCGAGCATGCGCCGGTAGTTCTCGGCGAAGGCCACGTCGGCCGCCGGGCCCGGCCAGCCGGTCGGCCACCAGCTTCAAGGTGCCGGCGATCGTGCGCGAGTAGATCGGCGTGGAGACGATCAGCCCGTCTGACTCCATCAGCTGGTCCCACAGCCACGGTCCGTCGTCGGCCGCTGATGACCCGTCGGGGCCGACCGGCCGGGTGGGCAGCGAGAGGTCGTGCAGGCGCACCAGCGCCGTCTGCGCTCCCTCGGTCTCGGCCGCCTGCAGAGCGAGCTTCAACAGGATCTCGGCGCTCCCGTCCGGATTGCCCGCACTCAGTCCGAGCACCCTCATGCCGGCACCTCCGGTCGATCGGCCGGTCTCGCCGCCGCGCAACCCGCCACCGCCGAACCGGTCGTGATCGGCGGCCAGCTCCATGAGCCAGTAGGTGGCGCTCCGCATGTCCTCCTCGTAGGCGGCGATCGCGTCGAGCAGCGGGCGCTCGTCGCGCGCGTCGCGGCGACGAGCTGATCGCGCAGCACCGCGGCGTTGCGCATGGCCATGTTGGCCCCCTTGCCGAGGGTCGGCAGCATCGCGTGGATCGCGTCGCCGACCAGGGTCACGCGCGAGGAGGGCCACGGCGGCGTCGGGTCGAGGCGCCGGAACGGATGCGAGAACAGCGTGCCGGGCTCGATCCGCTCGACCAGCCCGCGGATCGCCGGATGCCAATCGGCTACACCCGCCTGCATCGCCTGATGCATCTCCTGCGGCGTCTGCGCCGTCCACTCCCCTGGAGCCGGCACCACCGTCCCCGGCAGCACGCCGCCCGAGAGCATCATGTACGCCGGCGCGACGTCGGGGCCCGGGCTGCCGCGGCACGCACTGGCCAAGCGAGAGCATCACGCCGCGCTCGTCGCGCGCGATCACGAACGCCGCCGAGAGCACCTCGGGCAACTCGGCAAGGATCTCGTCGGTGAGCGGCGAGCGGCCGAACAGCCCGAGCGCACCGACCGGCGCGGGCACGATCTGCACCTCGGGCAGGAGCTGGCGGCGCACCGGCGATCCGACGCCATCGGCCCCGACCAGGACGTCTCCGGAAAGCCGAGCGGCCGTCGGCCAGATGGACCTCCACGCCATCCGGGCCGGCGCGTGAACCCGGCGACCGGCAGTCTCGTAGTGCACGACGTCCTCGAGCCCTGAGGAGAGGATCGACCGGAACGTCGCCCGGTCGATCGCGGTGTGCGGAAGCTCGCCCTCGTTGGGCGGGCCGATGTGCGGTGCGGTGGTCAGCTCATCGCACTGGCTGTCGATCACCACCGCCACGTCCGGTCGCGTCGGGCGTCCGATGCGAGGCGAGCTGGTAGCGCTCGTACAGCGCCGGTCGGCAGGCAGGCGGCCAGCGCATTCCCCCGTCGGCGTCGAGCGTCAGCCGGTAGCCGGTCGGGGCGCCTTCTCGCGGCGAGCGCTCGAACACCTCGCAGTCGATGCCGGCGCCGCGCAACCCGTGGGCCAGGGTCAGCCCGGCGATCCCGCCGCCACTGATCAGGACCTTCATGCACCTCAGCCCGCGAACGCGATGTCGAGCTCGGCCGCGGCGGCCTCGAGCCGGGCCTCGTCGAGCGGACCGGCGGTCTCGGGGAAGATCGCCTGCTCGGCGACCGCGCCGGCCAGCTCGTAGAGCCGCTCCGGGCCGGCCGGGCCGTACATCGTCACGAAGCGGGTCAGGTGCGCCTCACACGCCAGGGCATGCTCGACTCCGCTCGGGACGCTCATGAAGTCGCCGCGGGTGAGCAGATGCTCCTCGCCGTCGGCGCTCACCTTGAGCCGGCCGTCGAGGACGTAGATCCCCTCGTAGGTGCGCGCGTGCGCGTGCGCCGGAACCGCGCTGCCCTTCGGCCCCTCGGTCACCGTCATGCCGAGCGCCCCGTTCGATTCGGCGCCGGTCAGCACCTGGATCGCGACCTGCCCGAACAGCGTGTGACGCGGGCCCTCGCCGGCGCGCAGGAAGTACGCCACCGGCTTGCCCGGCAGCGCGTCGTCGGGTCCGGTGCCCGCCTCGGCGTACGGCGCGTCCTGGTGGTACTTCATGGCGAACTTGCCCTCGGCGGCGCCGAACTTCTCGAACGGCGGCGGGCTCGGGTCCACCTGGGGGTAGGCCGGCCCGGCGTAGGGCGTGCCGGTGAAGTCGAAGAAGCGGTCCCAGCCGGCCGGCGCGATCGGGCCCATGAACTGGCTGTAGTGGGAGTGGAACTGGTAGGCGTGAACGACCCCGGCCGGCACGCTCGCCACGTCCCCGGGATACAGGATCCGGCTCTCGCCGTCGGCCCACACCTGGATGCGCCCGCGCACGCAGAAGAAGTAGTCGTGCTCCTGCTCGTGGTGGTGCATCGGGATCGGGCGGCCGGCCGGTCCGAGCGCCGTCATCACCGACATCGCGTCTGGCGGTCTCCTCGGCGCCGGCCAGCGCGCGGCCGACCTGGCCGAGCAGGAGGTGGGCACGGCCGTCTCCGTCGGCCAGCGAATACGGGACAGCTTCGCCCGGCAGCTCGCGCAACGGCAACGGGCTATCGACTCGGTACGGCATCGTCTCTCCTTCCGCGGTTCCAGCGCCACCGAGGATTGTATACAGATTATGTTTCTGCGTCCAGTCGCGACGTGGTCGCCATTGAGCGTGGCGCCTTCGGCGATCAGATAGGAGCAGAACAGCCCGTCGGGATCGCGCCGCGCGCGGATCTCCTCCAGCCGGCGGAAGTTCGCGTCGCTGAGGAACCGGTCGGGGCGGCGGGTGAAGTCGGTGTCGCCCAGGTAGACGCCCTTGCCGACCGCGCCGGCCAGACGCCCGGCGTGGTCCAGCACCCACTGCCAGGTGGCGCTCGTCGTCGGCCGCGTCGGGCCAGATCGCGTACGTGGCGAGGTAGGCACGTCCCTCGATCGAGAAGGCCATGTCCGGGCGTTGCCGGGTCGGGCGACCAGCCGTACCAGATCGCGAACGAGTGCTCGGTGGGCAGCTCGCTCCACAGCGCGACGCAGGTGCGGGGCCAGCTCCGCCGCCCGCGCATCGGTCCACGTGCAGTCGACCGCGTAGCGGTGGTCCTCGGGGTTCTGAAGGGCCTGGGCCTCGTTCTCGGCCTCGATGCTCGTCGGTCCCCGCTCGTGCGAGATCGCCAGCTGGGCGATCGGGCAGGCGGCCAGCGGGGCAAGCACGCGCTCGGCCTCCTCGGCGCTCTCGCACATCGCGGTCGTGTGCAGCAAGCAGCACGGGGGGACCCGCCGGGACGCGGCAGCCGCGTGGCCGCGATCACCGGCTCGACGATCGGATCGAGCGCCGGCAGCAGCTCGTCGATCCAGCCGAGCAGCGCGTCGAGCTCGTCGAGCTCGAACATCCACGTGTCGTGGGTCATCGCCGCCGGCCGGGGAAACGTCCGCAGGTGAAAGCGGGTGATCACGCCGAAGAAACCCGGGCCGGCTCCGCGGGCCGCCCACAGCAGATCGGCGTTCTGATCCTCGTCGGCGTGCAGCAACGAGCCGTCGGCGCACACCACATCGATGCCCACGACGTTCTCGCACGCCCACCCGTGGCGGCGCGAGTTCCAGCCCTGCCCGCCCTGAAGGAGAAAGCCACCCAACCCGACCCCGGGCAGTGCCCGCCGGTGAACACCCGCCCGTGCCGGGTCAGGAACGGGGTGAACTCCGCGCCGCCCTTGAGCCCAGGACTGGCGGTGGCGATCCCGGTGGCCGGGTCGAAGGTCATCTCGCGCATGGCGCCCAGGTCGATCAGCAGCGCGTCGTCGCGCAGGCTCCAGGCCGCCCAGCTGTGCCCGCCGGCGCGCACCGACACCTTCAGGCCCCGCTCGCGAGCCAGCCGCACGCCGGCGACCACGTCCTCCTCGGACTCGGCCTGCAGCACGCCCGCGGGAAAGCGGTCGGGGCGCCGGGCGTTGAACACCCGCGCCACCCGCGCCTCCTCGTAGCCCGGCTCACCCCGCCACAGGACCTGGCGTCACGAGATCACCGACTGCCCCCCGTCGACCACGATGTCGATCGCGTTGAGGTACGCCGCGTCGTCGGAGGCGAGGAACAGCGCCATGCGGGCCACGTCATCGGGGTGCCCCAGGCGGCCCAGGGGATGGCCGGCGAGCATCTCGTGCACCGGATGCCCCGGCTCATCGAGGAACGGCTCGATCTGCGGCGTTACGATCAGTCCGGGGCTGATCGAGTTGGAGCGGATCCCGTGCCGTGCGCCCGAGGCGGCCAGGTGGCGGGTGATGGCCAGCACCCCGCCCTTGGCCGCGCCGTGCGCAGCCTGCTCGATGAACGTCGCGCCGCGATACGCCGACACAGACGCCGTGTTGATGATCACCCCGCCGCCCCGCGCCACCAGGTGCGGCCAGGCCGCGCTCGTGACCGTGAAGATCAGGTCGAGCTCGTTGCGCTGGGTGAAGCGCCAGTTCTCGTAGGTCATCTCCTCGAACGGCCCGACCCAGGGCGTGGACGCGTTGTTGTAGAGCACGTCGATCCCGCCGGCGCGCTCGGCCGCACCGTTCACCCAGGCCGTCGCCGCGTCCGGATCGGCCAGATCGACCGGCGCGTCCGCGGTCATCGCGCCCGCCGGCGGAGACGACCTCCTGCGGCCACCGCTCGCGCCTTCGTCTCGTCGAGGTCACAGCCGACCACGGTGGCGCCCTCGCGGGCGAACAGCCGGGCCGCGGCCGCGCCCTGCCCGCCGGCCGTTCCGGTGATCAGCGCGACCTTGCCGGCGAGCCGTCCCATCAGGCCAGCTCGACCAGCTCGACCAGGTTTCCCTCCGGGTCGGCCAGGAACGCGAAGCGAACGCCCGGCTCGGGAGACGGCCCCGGCTCCATCACCGCGCCGGCCCCGGCCTCGAGCGCGTGGACGAACACCGCATCGATGTCGGGTGCCGCGAATGCGAAGTGCCCGTAGCCCCGGGTGCCCAGCGCCTCGATCGGCGTGGCGCCCTGGATGCCCGGGACCGACCCCTCGCGTTCGAACAGCTCGAGGCGCATGCCGGATTCGTGGCGGAGCATCAGCCCACGGATCGGGTGCGGATCGAGCGCGAACTCCAGCTGGCGCGTAAATCCGAACGCGCGGGAGTAAAACTCGCACGCGGCATCCAGATCCTCGACCGAAAGGCCGACATGATCCACGCCGGAGAGTCATACCGAACGCATAATTGCATACAGAAGTCGTGATCGTCTACAGTTCGCGCGATGACCTGCGAGCTCCATCACATCGGCTACGTGGTCGACGACCTGCCCGCCGCCGCAGAGCGGTTCGCCGGGCGGTTCGGCGCGGGTCCGTTCTTCGCGTTCGAGCACATCGTGTTCGAGGAGGTCACCTACAAGAGCGAGCCAGCGGTCTATGACCACTCCTCCGCATTCGGCCAGTGTGGCCCGATCATCGTCGAGCTGACCCAGATGTACGACGCGCGGCCAGCCGGGCTGGCCGACTCGCTGGTCAAGCCGGGCGGCGGCGTCGGCCACGTCGGGTGGCTGACCGACACTCTCGCTGATGAGGTGGCCCGCCTCGAAGCGGCGGGACTCGTCCCGTTCCACACTGGCCGCACCGGCCCGGTGTCCGTGGTCTGGTTCGACGGCGGCCCGCTCCTCGGACACCCGATCGAGGTGCTCCAGCGCCGCGACGAGCTGGACGGGTTCTACGCCACGGTCAGACGCGCGAGCGTGGGGTGGGACGGTTCGGATCCCTATCGCCCCATGACGGAACCGCCGACGTGAGCTCACCCAGTTCGAGGTCGGCGGTCCAGCCGCCGTCGAGCACCTCGATGCTCTCTGCTTCGGCAAGACCGACCGTGACGTGCTCGAGGCATATGCGCGCGGCCTCCACGACGTCCCGGAATTCCCTACGCGAGCTCGGCGGGAGCACCGAGCGGGTCGACATCGGGGCGTTTGGCTGAATGCTCCCGTCCTGGCCCAACTTTCCTGGGCCGGCCACGTGGGCTACCGCCAGTTCGTGCCCGTCCCCGGCGAGCGGCCCGGACGCGGTCTGTGGCGGGTGCTCGAAGAGGCGGTCGCGGCTCGCGCCATCCCGGTTGCCCTGAACACGTCCGCGATCGAACTGACCATCGATGACGGGCGGGTGACCGGGGCGACTGTGCAGGATGCGGGCGAGCGCCGGACGATCACCGCCCGCGGCGGCGTAATCCTGGCCAGCGGCAGCTTCGAGGCCGACCCCGAGCTACGCGACACCTACCTCCCACTCCCTCTCGTCTCGGTCGGCCACCCCGGCAACACCGGCGACACCATTCGTCTGTCTCAGGCCGCAGGCGCCGGGCTCTGGCACATGAGCGCGTTCTTCGGGTGGCTCGCGTTCGTTCACCCCGACTACCCGGCGGGCTTCACGCTCGACGTACATGCGCCAAGCTTCATCTACGTGGACGGCGACGGACACAGGTTCGCGGACGAGACCGGCTGGGAGGTGCACGACCGCGTGCGCGCGCTCACGGCGTACCTTCCGCGACGCCGCAACCGTCCTCGGATGCCGGGGTGGATCATCTTCGACGAGGCAGCCCGCCGCGCCGGGCCGCTCCACGGCCTCGTGGGCAGCCCCAACGACTATGGCTGGAGCGCCGACAACTCCGACGAGGTGGCCGCGGGCTGGATCAAGCGGGGCGCCGACTCCGGCGAGCTGGCCGCCGCCACCGGGCTCGACGCCGCCATGTTGCAGTCCACCCTGGGCGTGGCCACCGCGTCGGGGGGTCCGCGGCGCGACAGCGAGGCGCGGGTCGTGCGCTCAGGTGGTGGGCCGGTGCCCGGGCTGTTCGCGGCGGGCGCGGCCGGCTCGATCTGGGGGCACCTGACCGAGCACGGCGGTGGATTGACCGACGCAGTCGTGTTCGGCCGGATCGCCGGGGCCCGGGCCGCCGCCCCCGTACTCGCCAAGACCACCGAGGAGACGCCATGAGCCAGACGACGATCGAGGTCAAAACCCCCCGCGGCACGATGCCGGTACACGTCAACCGCCCTGACGTCGACAAGGCAGCGCCTGTGGTGCTGCTCTACATGGACGCGCCCGGAATCCGGCCCGCTCTCCACGGACACGCCGAGCGCCTGGCGAGCACCGGCTACATGGCCGTGCTGCCCGATCTCTACTACTGGATCGACCCTGCTGAGCGACCGGATCCGGTGAAGCTGGCCGCCGGCGATGGCGACGAGGCCGGAAAGATGCGCAGCGTCGTCGGCCGGATCGACGACGATGACGTGCTCGCGGACACGCGCCTGCTGCTCGCGATGCTTCCCGACCGCCCCACCGGCACGTGGGGGTGCGTCGGCTTCTGCATGGGTGGCCGTCTCGGCCTGCGAGCCGCCGAGGTGTTCGGCTCCGAGCTGTCCGCTGCGTCGCTGCTGCATCCCACCGGCCTGGTCACCGACGCGCCCGATTCGCCGCACCTGGCCGTCGACCAGGTCAAGGGCGGCCTGTATCTCGGCTTCGGGGAAGAGGACCAGGTGACCCCGGTCGCAAGCATCCCGCCGCTGCGCGAGCAGCTCGAGCAGCACGCCGTCGCCCATCGCATCGACGTGCTGGCGGGCGCCGAGCACGGCTACACGATGCCGGACCGACCGGCCTATCACCGTGACGCGGCCGAGCGAGCCTGGACGCAAACGCTCGAGCTGTTCGGCGAACGGTTGTGAAACCCACCGCGTTCGAGTACCTCGCACCGGAGACGACCGACGAGGCGCTCGACGCGCTGGCCGAGCACGGCGATGAGGCGGCCGTGCTGGCCGGCGGCCAGAGCCTCATCCCGATGATGAACCTGCGGATCTCGGCTCCGCCCGTACTTGTCGACGTCATGCGGATCGGCGAGCTGCGAACGCTGAGTCGCCAGGATGACTGGATCGAGATCGGGGCCGGGGTTCGGATGGCCGAGGCCGAGCGCGAAGGCGAGTCGCCGCTGCTGAGCGCCGCGCTGCGTCACGTCGGTCACCCGCCGATCCGCAACTGCGGGACGGTGTGCGGGTCGGTGGCCCATGCCGATCCGGCCGCCGCGCTCGGCGCGTGAGCCGCCGCGCATGGGCTGGATCGACGTCCACCACCACATCCTCCCTGCGCCCTTCGTGGCCGCTCAGCGCGAGGAGATCCTCTACTTCGAGCGCAACCCTGCCGTACTCGACTGGAGCCCCGCCCGCGCGCTCGAGCAGCTGGACTGGAGTTCCCGTTCGACACCACGCGCACGATCACCAGCCTGCTCTACGGCCGAGCGCTGACCGCCTGGCCGGACATCTCGTGGATCTTCTCCCACGGCGGTGGCGCCACCGCGCCGCTCGCGCAGCGCATCGTCGCCCTCGCCCAGATGACCGGCAGCGTGACCGACCCACTGCGGCAACTCGCCACGAGGGTGCACGTCGACGCGGTGACCACGACCAGCCCAGCCGCCTTCAACGCGGCGTCAGAGCTTTTTGGCCCCGGGCGGATCCTGTTTGGCAGCGACTACCCCTACGTACCGATCGAGGCCACCGCCGGGGGCCTGCGGGCGCTCGGCCTCGACGGCGGAGTGCTCGATGGGATCACCGCCGGCCACGCCCGCACGTTGCTGACGCGCTAGCGCCGCCGTCAACCGGTCCCTGGCCTTGAAGTACGCCACCGCCGGCCCCTTGCCGGTGCTCGTGCTCATCACGCCATCGGGGTTGGCGATCGCGGTTATCACCAGCGCCAGTCCGGCCACGATCGTCTGGTACTTGCCCACGCCGAAGCGCTCGTCGAGGAAGGTCACGAAGAATCCGGTCGAGGCCATCATGATCCCGGCGAACACCGCACCGGAGATCCGGCCGATCCCGGCGACGTAAACGATCGCCAGCAGACCGAGCGAGACAAAGGTCGAAAAGCCGTCCGAGGTCAGGGTGCCCTGCTGATAGCCGGTCAGCGCGCCGCCGATCCCGGCGATGAAGGCGGCGATCGCGAATGCCATCAGCTTGGCCTGGGCGACGTTGATGCCCACCGACGCAGCCGCGCGCTCGTTCGAGCGCACCGCGAGCATCATGCGTCCGGCGGCGCCGTTGCGCAGCCGGGCCACCAGCAGGCCCATCAGCGTGACGATGACCAGCACCACGATCCCGAAGATCACGCGCGGGTAGGCATGACCCTGCGCGATCGCCAGGTTCAGCCCCAACAGGTGCGGTGGCTTGATCGGCAGGCCGGTGAGCCCGCCGGAGAAGCCTTGGCTGTTGAAGATCAGCGCATCCGCGGTGAACGCCGCCCCGAGCGTGACCACAGCCAGGTTCACGCCTCGCAGGCGGAGCGCCGGCAGCCCGATCAACACCCCGATCGGCACCGCGCACAGGCCCGCGGCGATCAGTGAGAACGGGAACCCGAGGCCCCAGCCGTGCGAGATGTGCCCGAGCATGAACCCACCGACGCCGGCGAAGGTCATCTGGGCGAGCGACACCTGGCCGACGTAGCCGGTGAGCAGGACCAGCGACAGCGCCACGCAGGTGAACGCCATCGAGGAGATGAACGCGTTGCGCAGAGAGCCCTGGAGGACGAACAGGATGATCGTGCCCGCGATCAGGCAGAAGGCCGCGCTGGCGAGCGGGTTGCCCGGCCGCGCGACACTCGGGTTGCGCTGCGCGCTGGTCTCGCCGCGGGCCAGCGGGCTGCGCGCGCGCAGGGCCATCGTGATGATGATCAGGATGAACGGCAGCGCGTCGGGGATGTCCCCGGTCGGGAACCACGTCCACGTGGCCTGGAACTTGATGATCTCCGACTGGCCCATGCCGAGCAGCACGCCGGCCAGCGCGACGATCCAGAACGACTCGAACCGGCCCACCAGGGCGACGCCGAGCGCGGGCACGATGAACAGCGTGTACGAGGTCGGGTCGAGGTTGGCGATCGGCGCGATCAGGATTCCCGCCACACCCGCCATCACCGTGGCGATCACGTAGTTGGCCAGGGCCACCCGATCGGCCGAGATGCCGATCAGCGAGGCGCCGCGTGCGTTCTCAGCCCCCGCTCGGGTGGCCAATCCGAAGCGCGTGTAGCGATAGACGGCCGCGAACGCGATCGCCAGCAGCAGCACGATCCCCGTGAAGAAGATGCGATCGCTCGGGAAGCTCAGCCCGCCGATCGTCACCGGCGTGCTCGGCAGGATCGCCGGCGTGGTCTTGGACTGGGTCCCGAAATTCAGGACGGCCACCGCCTCGAAGGCCAGCATCACGCCGACCGACGCGCAGATCCGGGTGAGCGGCGCCGCTGCGCGCAACGGCCGATAGACCACGAGATACAGAATCGCGCCGAGGAGCGCCGCGTACACCAGCGAGATCACCACCGCCAGCGTTGTGTCGATCCCAGCCGAGCGCAGCGTGATCTGATGCGGGACGACGATCAGCGGCAGCGGCAACACGCCGTTGGTCCGCAGATCGACGAACACGTAGGCGATCCACATGGCCAGGGCCCCGTGCGCGAAGTCGACGACGCCGCCGCTGCGGTACTTGAGCACGAGGCCCAGGCCGAGAATCGCGTAGGTCGCGCCCGAGCCGAGCCCGAGGATCAGGAACAGGATGTAACTGGACATGCGCGGTGGTGGTGGAGGTGGTGGTGGTGATGGTGACCCGCCCGCGCCGGCACCAGGCTAGGCGGGCGGGTCAGCATTTGGTGTGTCTCTACTACAGCCCCTGGAAGTAACCCTTGGAGGTCACCCAATCAGTCTGGCTCGCCACACTCAGCGACGTGCCGTGAACCTGGCTCATCAGGTAGTTGTCGTTGCAGATCGAGACCGCCTTGGCGATCTGATTGCCATCGCACGTGTACGGATGCGACATGTAGTTCGGGTGGTTAGACCCACTCTTGAACGCGGCCAGGATGCTCTTGGTGGTCGGCGTTCCCGTGATCTTGCTCAGCCCCGCCTGCACGTTCATGACGGTGGCGAAGCCGGTCGCGGCGATACCGTCGATCGCGGTGTTCGGGGCGCCCCACTTCTTCAGAGCGGCCACGAACAGGTTGAACTGCGCACTGCCGATCTGGAACGGCGTGGCCACGTACATCCCCTCGGCCCCGCCGGCCGCCGAGCTGATCGCCTGCGGGGAGGTGCACGGGTCGATGCCGATCAACTTGCCGTTGTAGCCGAGGCTCTTGATGTCCTTGAGCACGACGCCGCAGTTGTTCGGGATGTCGACGTAGATCACGTCGGGATGCGAGGCCAGAGCGGTCGCCACCTCGGGCGAGGGATCCGGCGTGGTGGGCGGAATCCCCACGGTCTTGATGCTGGTGATCCCGGCCGCCTTCATCACCGGCGGGATCACGCCGAGGCCGGCGATCTTGCCCTGTGAGTTGTTGAAGTACAGAACGGACGCGCTCTTGGCACCGAGCGTCTTGGCCGCGTACACCGCGGCGGCAGCGTTGTCACCCAGGCTGAGCGACCAGAACTGCACCGAGTTCGGCGCGTTCTGCTCGACCGGCGTGAACGGCACACCGCCGAGATAGGCGAGCCCCGCCCGCTCGTAGACCTGCTCGGAGCCGGGCGTGCCGGTGTCGGCGGCGCCCAGGATGGCCAGCGGATGGTCGGCCACGAGCTCGCTCGCGCAACGCGCGCTGGTCGGCGCCGTGGCGTCCGAGATGCAGTCCTTGAGCACGATCGGATGCCCGTTGATCCCGCCGAGGTAGTTGTTGACGTACTGCGCCGCGGCGATCTCCGCCTGGCGCGCCTCGGGGAAGGTCACCGGTCCGGTCTCGTCGTTGATCAGGCCGAACACGTAGGGCGAGCCGGTCGCCTTCTTCGGGGTCCCGAACGGGTTCGCGCTCGCCGACGCGGTGCTGCTCGACGATGACGAAGCCGACGACGACGCGCTGGAGGCGGCCGATCGACGACGAGCTAGACGAGGAGGAACTCGACCCGCAGCCGGCGACGGCCAGCGCGGCAGCGCCGAGCACCGCAAGGGCGGCGAGGGGCCTACGAAGTGGGCTCATGCATTCATCCTTTGCGTGGGTGGCGTGTTGCCGTGATGGTTGGGAATCTGGGTGGCCGTGTCGCCGAGGTAGCTGGCCGCGATCAGGCTGGGGTCGGAGCGCAGTCGCTCGGCGGGTCCGTCAAGCACGATCCGTCCGTGCGTGAGCACGTACGCGCGATCTGCCACCTCGAGGGCGAGCGCGACGTGCTGCTCGACGAACAGCACCGCGCTGCCGAGCTCGTCGGCCACGCGCCGCAAGATCGGAAGCAGGCGCTCGACGATCACCGGCGCCAGCCCGAGGCTCATCTCGTCGACGAGCAGAAGCCGGGGCCGACTGACCAGTGCACGCCCGACGGCGAGCATCTGCTGCTCACCGCCCGAGAGAAGACCGGCGCGACGGTCCAGGCACTTCTGAAGCTCGGGCAGCAGCTCGAGCAGCTCGCGCTCGGCCACGCCGCCCTTGGACCGGGCGAGGCGCAGGTGCTCGCGGACCGTGAGGCCGAAGAACAGACCGCGCCCCTCGGGGACGAGCGCGAGGCCCTGGCGCGCGAGCAGATGGGTTGCCCGGGCAGCGACGCTCTCCCCGTAGAGCGAGATCGAGCCGGCCATCGGCATGTGGAGACCGGCGATCGTCTCGAGCGTGGTGGTCTTGCCCGCGCCGTTGGGTCCGAGCAGCGCGACCACCTCGCCGGGCGCGACGCTGATCGTCACGTCGCGGATGACCGGACTGCCGAAGTAGCCGGCGGCCAGTCCGTTGACTTCCAGCGCGGTGGCCACTGCGGTGCTCACGCCGGTGCTGGACCTCCTGCGCGGCCGCCTCGCGGCTGCCCAGGTACGCCTCGAGCACGCGCGGGTCCTGCCGGATCTCCTCCGGCGCCCCGTCGGCGATCGTGCAGCCGAAGTCGAGCACCCGCACCCGATCGCACACGCCGAGGACAAGCCCCATGTCGTGGTCGACCAGCAGCACCGACACCCCGTGCTGCTCGGGCAGCGAACGCAGACGCCGGCCGAGCTCGAGGCTCTCGTCGGTGTCGAGCCCGGCGGCGGGCTCGTCGAGCAGCACGAGGCGCGGCTGCTGGGCGAGCGGCGCGGCCGACGCCGACCAGCTTGCGCTGCCCGTGGGAGATCTCGTGCGGGTAGCGGTCGACGATCGACTCGAGCTCGCACACCGCGATGGCCCAGTCGACCGCCTGGCGATCCACGGTGCGGCGCGGTAGGAACAGATCCTGCATGGCGCGGCGCACCCCGGCACGCTCGCTCGCCACCAGCAGGTTCTCGTCGACGGTCAGGTCGTCGAACAGCTCGACCGACTGGAAGGTGCGAGCCAGACCCAGGCGCGCGCGCCGGTGCGCTCGCGTGCGCGTGATGTCGTGGCCGTCGAACACCACCGGTCCCGGCGGACGGCCGGTGGTAGCCGGTCAGCGCGTCGATCATCGAGGTCTTGCCGGCGCCGTTGGGTCCGATCAGCCCGTACACCGTGCCCTCGGGCAAGCTGCAGGTCGACGTCGGAGACGGCGACGACGCCGCCGTAGGTGACGCGCAGCCCCCTGACGTCGAGCAACGCGTCGGCTGTTTGTGTGCCCTCTGTCATCTCTCCTCACACCGGCGCGGTGTCCGCCAGGCGAGTAACTGTACACAGTTCTGCTAGCTGTGTCCAGCCACGCAGCGTGCCGTCGGTTATGCCTGAGTTAGCGCCTCCGTCGCCGGACTCCACGTGATGCGGACGCTGGCCGCCGAACACGCCGAGCTCCGATGCTCCGCGTCCGGCCAGTCGCTCGCCAGCCGGGGCCTTGTCCGTGCAGGAACGAGCGCCATGCGGCTACGAGCGCAGCGGCCACCGGCCCGAGCCCCGCTGGCGTGGCCGCCAAGCCGCTCGCCGGCCTCGCCATCGCCGTAGGTGCCGAACACGAGCGGCACCTCGGCGGTGTGCGTGGCGCGCAGCCTCGGTCCGCCACCCGGGTGATCGAGCCGGTAGCGATAGACGCGCGAGCCGGAGGCCGCCCGTGCCCCGCACCAGTCGGCCAGCGGCCGCGCCACCATCGCGTCGGTCGCGATCGCCACCAGATCGCCGGCATAGCGCCGCATCACGTCGGCCGGATCCTCATCCGGGCAGAGGTGGGCGACGATGTCGGGTACGCGCTCCGGCGGCGGCGGCGGCCGCCAGGGGGAGTCGAAGAAGAACGTGCCCTCGTGCGCCGGTGTGGCCGGCCAGCACCTCGACCTCGGGGCTCACGCCGGGCCTCTCGAGGGCGGAGGCCGGAAGGCTGCCCGCGTCGAGCGTCGGCAGGGCTCCGCCGCGCGTCCCGCGCCACTGCGGACGCTCGAGCAGCTCCTCGTGGAGGGCCACGATCCGCTCGGCCGGTAGCGAGCGAACCTCGTCCGGACCACCCAGGCCCTGTACCCAGCGCTCCGCCACCACCGGCGACTGGATCAGGTCGCCCAGCGGCGGCGAGGCACAGAATGGCCCGCCGGAACAGCCCGCGGGCGCCCGGGGCGGCGAGCAGGTCGATCGCGCACAGCGCCCCGCCGACTGGCCGGCCAGGGTGACCTGTCCCGGGTCACCCCCGAACGCCGCGATGTTGTCTCGCACCCACGTGAGCGCTGCGATCTGGTCGAGCAGCCCCCAGTTGCCACGGGCGGGTGGGCCGCAGATCCGGAATGGCAGAGCCATCCGAGGCTCCCGAGTCGGTAGTTGATCGTCACCACGACCACGTCGGCGCCGGCCGCCAGCCGCCCGCCGTGGTACAGACTGGCGCCGGCGTGCCCGATCGCGAAGCCACCGCCGTGCAGCCACACCATCACCGGCCGATCGCCCTCGAGCGAGGGCGTGTACACGTTCAGATTCAGGCAATCCTCGCTGGTGAGCGGGCATCGGCCCATGGGTGAAGCGGGCCGCCGGCCGGTCGGGCTGTGGCGCCGCCGGCCCGTACTGGGTCGCCTCACGCACGCCGGTCCAGGGCGTGGCCGGCCCCGGCGCCGCGAAGCGCTCGGGCCGGGCGTAGGGAACTCCCAGGAACTGCAGGCCATCCGAGCATCGATCCCCGGCGAGCGATTCCCGCCGTGGTCTCGACCGTGGGCCCCTGCGCCACGAGTCAGCGCGCCGGAGCCGCCGCCTCGCTCGTGGCCTGCCTCGGGATGCCCTTCGGCCCACGAGATCACGGGATTGCGCAGCACGCCGACTCTTCTCGATCTCGGCCTCGACCACATCGCCGGGCTTGAGATAGAGCGACGCGGCGTCATCGCTGAACCCGGCCACCCCGGACACCGTGCCGGTCGAGATGATGTCGCCCGGGCTGAACCCCATCGCCGAGTAGTGACTGATGATCTCCGGAACGGTGACCGACATCCGGCCCATGTGCGAGCGCTGACGGACCTCGCCGTTGACCCGGAGCTCCATGCCGAGCTGATGTGGATCGTCGACCTCCTCCGGCGTGACGATCCACGGCCCGATCGGCACGAACGTGTCGATACTCTTGGATAGACAGAACACGCCCGACTTCATCTCCTCGCGCTGGATGTCGCGGGCGGTGATGTCGTTGAACACGATGTAGCCCGCGATGTACTCCTCGGCCTCCCGTGGGGAGAAGAACTTGCCGGCCTTACCGATGATCACGGCCAGCTCGAGCTCGTAGTCGAGCTCGGAGGTCATCGCCTCCGGGTAGATGATCGGCTCGTCGGGGCCGATGATCGCGTCGACGTTCTGGAAGAACACGATCCACGGAAGCACCGGATGCGACCAGTTCACGCGCGTGGACTCCTCGTGGTGCTCGTGGAAGTTGCCCGCGGTGTGGAAGAACTTCTTGGGGACGATCGGCGCCCGCAGGGTCACGTCCTCAAGCGGCGTGACCCGCCCCGTCGCCTCCACCTCTCCCCCGAGCTCGAAGTAGCGCCGCATGTCGGACACGTCGAGCTCGCGGACCTGGCCGTCGACAAGCTCCCCAACGCGACCGTCGTTGTAGGTCACCAGCTTCATGTCTGCTCCTTCAGCGCGGGTTCGAAGGCGGCAGACGGCGCCGCCGCGCAGTCAGTATAGACAGAAGCCTAAACTGTATGCAAGATGGCGAGCTGCCTACGGACGGCGACGGACCGACAGCGTCCGGGAGGTTCCGAGCGCAGCCGCCCGGACGGCCGGCGCCAGGCGCGCCGCCACCCCCTCCGCCGCCTTCGCCACCACCGACAGTGCTGCGATCACCTCGCCACTCGAGTCGGTCACAGGTGCCGCCACCGACATGGCATCGTCGGTCACCTGGCGGTCGCTGATCGCGACGCCGTCCCGGCGGATCTGCGCCAGGATGCGTGCGAGCCCGCGCCGCGTCGGTGATCGTGTAGTCGCTGTACCGCGCGAGCGGACCGTCGAGCACCTCGCGCTGCACCGACTCGGGTGCGTGGGCCAGCAGGACCAGGCCGATGCCTGAAGCGTGCAACGGGAAGCGCCCCCCCACCCGGGTGAGCACGCCGACGGCCCGCCGCCCGGCGATCCGCTCGATATAGACGACGTCATGCCCCTCGCGGACGCCGAGCTGCGCGTTCTCGTGCGTGACCTCGTAGAGGTCCTCGAGAAACGGCAGCGCCGCCTCGCGCAGCGGCATGCCGCGGGGCGCCAGCGAAGCGATCTCCCACAGGCGCAGGCCGAGCCGGTAGGACCCGTCGACCTCGCGCTCGAGCGCGCCGGCGGCGCGCAGCTCACCCGCCAACCGGTGCGCGGTGGTCAGCGGCAAGCCGGCGCGTCGCGCGATCTCCGACAGGGTCAGCGTCGGGGACGAGGGCGTAAACGCCTCGAGCACCGCGAAGGCGCGCGCGGTGACCGAGCGGTCATCGATCCGGGTTCGCGCTCCGCCAACGCCCATGCCGATCATTCTGACCTCTTCTTCCGCTGAGCGGAAGGCACCATTGCAGTTGTCGCCTCGCCAACCTAGCCTGGGTTGCCGGTTGGGAGAGGATCTCTAGCTTGCCATCGACGCCGTTTCGCGAGTGCCTGGGCGTACCCGGCTCGTTCTCGCTAGCCGTTGAGCTGGTCACCGCGCGCGGAGTGGTGACCACTGAGCGCAGCCGCGCGCTGGTCGACAAGGCGCGCGCGCTGGCCCAGGATCCGCGCATCGACGTGCTGTCGATCACCGATAACCCGGGCGGTCACGCGATGCTGGCCCCGGACACGCTGGGCACCGATCTGCTCTCTCGCGGTCAGGAGGTGATCATCCACCTGGCCTGCAAGGACTGGAACCGCAACGCGCTGGAGAGCCGAGGCTGGAAGCTCGCCTCCGAGGGGTTCGACAACGTCCTGTGCCTGTCGGGCGACTATCCGCTGGACGGCTACGGCGGCGCCGCCGCGCCCGTGTTCGACATCGACTCGGTCGGCCTGCTCAAGCTCTACAGCGACATGAACGCCGGTCTCCACGTGGCGAGAACCGACGAGCGGCTCGAGCAGACCAACTTCTTCCTGGGCTGCGTGGTCACCAACCACAAGCTCCACGAGCGCGAGGTGGTCCCCCAGTACCAGAAGCTGGCCAAGAAGGCTCGAACCGGCGCGCGCTTCGTGATCAACCAGATCGGCTACAACGCGCGCAAGGACGACGAGCTGCTGCGCTACATCGCGCGCGAGAAGCTCCCGCTGCGACCCCTGGCCAACGTGTTCCTGCTCTCCCGACCCGCCGCCCGCGCGTTCAACGCCGGGCGGATCCCGGGCGTGGTGGTCACCGACGAGCTGGTCGCTCTGGCCGAGCGACACGGCGCCGGCCGACGACAAGGGCCGCTCGTTCTTCGTCGACCTGGCTGCCAAGCAGCTGGCCGTCGCGCGCGGGCTCGGCTTCAGCGGCGCCTATCTGGGCGGTCACACCACGGCCGAGACCTTCTTCGAGATCCTCGACCGCGCCGTCGAGCTACGCCGATGACGACTGGCGCGAGCTCTCGCGCGAGCTGCGCTTCGGGCGCGCGGGCGAGTTCTACCTGTTCGAGCCCGATCCCGATACCGGGCTCTCCTCGGATGAGCTCAGCGCCAAGTATCTGGAGTCCCGGCGCCGTCGCCGCACCGACCTTCGCGTGCCGCTGGCCTACCGGTTCAGCCGCGTCGTGCACCAGACGGTGTTCGATTCGGAGGGGCCATTGCACGAGCCGGCGCGTTCGTTCTTCGAGAAGGTCGACGCCGCGCCGAAGCCGGTCGGCCGCGCCGCGCACCTCGTCGAGCAGGCGGCCAAGGTCCCGATGTTCAAATGCCGCGACTGCGGCGACTGCTCGCTGCCGGACATCGCCTATGTGTGTCCGGAGTCGATCTGCGCCAAGAACCAGCGCAACGGTCCCTGCGGCGGGACTCGCGATGGGCTGTGCGAGGTGTACGACACCGAATGCATCTGGTCACAGGCCTACGAGCGGCTGAAGGCCTACGGCGAGGAACAGGAGATGCTGGACAACCCGGTGGTGGTCAAGGACAACGCGCTGGCCCGGACCAGCGCGTGGGCCAATGCGCTCCTGGGCCGCGACCACCAGGCCAAGGCCGGCGAGTTCAGCGGGTAGACACTGACTACGAATTCACGAAGGAGAGAGACACCATGGCGGCACGCAACCTGCAGGAAGCCCTCGACGAATCGGGCAACATCGTCGAGCGGCTGCGCAACTCACAGATCGGCGCCTACATCTACCCGGTGGTGCCATACGAGTTCACCAACTGGCGCCGCGAGCAGCGGGCCTGGCGCGAGACCGCGGTCCTGTTCGACCAGACCCACCACATGGTGAACTTCTTCTTCAAGGGCCCCGACGCGCTCAAGCTGGTCTCCGACGTCGGGATCAACAGCGTGGCGAACTTCCCGGTCAACATGGCCAAGCAGTTCGTCCCGTGCACGCCGGCCGGGCACGTGATCGGCGACGGCATCCTGTTCCACCTCGACGAGGAGGAGTTCGTCTGGGTCGGGCGCAACCCGGCGGCCAACTGGCTTCAGTTACCACGCCGAGACCGGCGGCTACAAGCTCGACTTCGACTACGACGACCGCTCCCCGGCGCGACCCTACGGCAAGGCAGGTCACACGCGAATGTCTGGCGCTTCCAGATCCAGGGCCCGAACGCCTGGCAGGTGATCGAGAAGATCAACGGCGGACCGGTCGAGCAGCTCAAGTTCTTCCGCCTGGCCACGATGAACGTGGCCGGCCGTGAGGTGCGGACGCTCCGCCACGGCATGGCCGGCGAGCCCGGCCTCGAGCTGTGGGGCCCCTACGAGAGCTACGACGAGGTGCGCGGGCACGATCCTCGAGGCCGGTCAGGAGTTCGGCCTGGAGATGTGCGGCGCCCGGGCCTACGCGTCGAACACGCTCGAGTCGGGCTGGATCCCCTCGCCGCTGCCGGCCATCTACACCGGCGAGGAGCTGCGCGCGTATCGCGAATGGCTGCCGGCCAACGGCTACGAGGCCGGTGCCTCGCTGTACGGCAGCTACGTCTCGGACAACATCGAGGACTACTACCTGAATCCATGGGAGCTTGGCTACGGCCAGTTCGTCAAGTTCGACCACGACTTCATCGGCCGCGAGGCGCTCGAGCAGATCGACGCCGACACCCAGCGCAAGAAGGTCACGCTGGCCTGGGAGGGCGAGGACGTGGCGAAGATCTTCGCCTCGCTGTTCGACTCCGACGAGGACCCGTACCAGTTCTTCGACCTGCCGATCGCCAACTACGGCGCCGCCGGCTACGACTCGGTGCTCGACCCCGACGGCAACTGCGTCGGCTACTCGATGTTCAGCGGCTACAGCGCCAACGAGCGGCGCGCGCTGTCGCTGGCCACGGTCGACCCGTCGGTCGAGATCGGCGCCGAGGTGCACCGTGGTGTGGGGCGAGCCGAACGGCGGCAGCGCGCAAGCTGACGGTCGAGCCGCACCGGCAGATCGAGCGTGCGCGCGCTGGTCAGCCCGGTGCCGTACTCCGAGCCGGCCCGCCTGTCCTACGCCGAGGGCTGGCGGACCGGCGCGGGCGCTGAGCGCCTGCGCCGCCCACCTCACGCGACATATTGCGCCACCCTCGCTCGAGCGGGCCTGGGCCGCGCGGTCTCGCGCGGGGTGAGCTCGGCCAGGATCTCACGGCCCGCTCGAGCTGCCACGGCGCCAGCGTGAACGGGAGGCGCACGTACCGCTCGAGCAGGCCGGCGGCGGCGAAGCGAGGGCCCGGGCTGAGCTGGAGGTCGCGGGCGGCCGCCTCGAGCGCCAGGCTGGTGGCGATCGGCGCCGGCAGCTCGGCCCACAGGAACAGTCCCCCGGCCGGGAGCGAGTAGCTCCAATCCGGAAGGTGCTCGTCGAGCGCATCCGCCAGCGCCGCCCGCCGGATCCGGATCACCCCGCGCCGTTCGGCCAGGATCTCGTCCAGGCGCTCGAGCGTGTGCGTCGCCACGATCTGCTCGAACAGCGGGCTGGCCAGATCGACGGCGGCGCGCGCGGTGGCCAGGCGATGGATGAGCGCCGGCTCGGCCCGGGCCCAGCCCACCCGCAGGCCACCCCACACCGACTTGCTCAGCGAGCCGACCGTGATCGTGCGCTCGCCGCCGAACGTGCCGGCCGGCGCCGGCATCGACACGCCGTCCAGGTTCAGCTCCGCGAACGTCTCGTCGATCACCACGGTGGCGCCGGCCCGCTCGAGCGCGCCCAGCAGGCGCCGGCGGGCGGCTTGCTCCATCACCAGCCCGGTCGGGTTGTGGAAATCCGGGATCAGGTAGGCCAGCGCCGGAGGCTCGTTCGCGGACCGAGGCCTCGATCGCCTCGACGTCCCAGCCGCCTTCGCCCAGCGGCGCCGGGGTCAGGCGCGCTCCCGCGCCGCGCAGCGCATCGAGCGCCGCCGGATAGCTCGGCAGCTCCACCAGCGCGCGGCGCCCACGCGGCGCGGTCGCCCGCAGCGTCGAGGTCGAGCGCGTGCAGGGCCCCGTTGGTGACCAGGATCTGCTCGGGACGGGTGGGCAGCCCCCGCTGCTCGAAGCGCGCCGCGATCGCCCGGCGCAGCGGCGGCAGGCCGAGCGGGTCATAGCCGTGGTGGTCGAGCCAGCGCGGGAGCTCGCGGGCCGCCGCCGCCGAACACCTCCTCGAGCACCGCCGGTGGCGCGGACATGGCCGAGATCCGCAGATCCAGCCCGGCGCCGCCGACGATCGCGTCCGGCGGCGCGGGGCGGTGGCCGCCCGGGAGGGTCACCCAGCTGCCCGCTCCCTGCCGGCTCTCGACGTAGCCCTCCTCGCGCAGGCGGTCGTAGGCGCCGGTCACGGTGGCGCGGCTCACCGCCGAGGACGGCGGCCAGCGTGCGCTCGGCCGGCAGCCGGCTTTCGACCGCCAGGCGGCCGTCGAGGACCAGCGAGCGCAGCGCGCACGGCCAGCCGCTCGCTGCTGACTCCCTGCGCGCCGCCATGGGCCGAGAAGCTCCGCCACGCGCTGGGCCGGAATGATCGCCACGTGCCACTTCTAGCAAATTGGCCCGCGATTGCACAGGCCATTCTCTGGCAGACTGACGTTCATGAGACCGCCCCGTGTGCGCCGGCTGATCCAGCTCTACGCCGGACTTCTCATGTACGGGATCAGCGCGTCGATGCTGCTGCTCGCCGGGCTCGGAGTCGACCCCTGGGACGTGCTGCACCAGGGCCTCTCACGCCGGTTCGGGTTGGGCGTCGGCACCTGGGCGATCATCGTGAGCGTCTTCGTCCTGCTGCTGTGGATTCCGCTCCGCCAGCGCCCGGGCTTCGGCACGATCAGCAACCTGATCGTGGTCGGGCTGACCATCGACGCGATCCTGGCGACAGTTCCGCCCGTCCACGGTCTCGCTCGCCCGCGTGCTCGTCATGTGCGGGGGCGTCCTCCTGAACGGAATCGCCACCGGCGCCTACATCGGCGCCCGCCTGGGACCCGGCCCGCGCGATGGGCTGATGATCGGCCTGGCCGCCCGCGGGCACTCGATCCGCGTCGTGCGAACCTGCATCGAGATCACCGTGCTGCTGACCGGCTGGCTGCTCGGCGGCACCGTCGGCATCGGGACCGTCGTCTACGCCCTCGGGATCGGCCCGATCGCCCACGTATCGATCCCGTTGCTGGCCATCCGAGCGTGTCAGCGGTCGAACCATCTTCCGCCGAGCGAATCGCAACTCTCGGCCGTGCCTCCCTGTTAGGGGGAGTACTGAACAGACACGAAGGGAGGCAGCATGCGCAGAACGCGCGTCGCCGCGGCAATCGTGTTGGTTGCCTGCGGCCTGCTCGCAGTGGCGGTCCTCTCCGCCCGCAACCCGGCTCCGGCCTCGGCCGCCGCCAGCGCCCCGGCCGTCACCAGCGGCTCGGCGAGTGACATCGGCCAGTCGAGCGCGACGCTGAGCGGGACGGTCAACCCGAACGGCCAGTCGACCACCTACTACTTCCAGTACGGGACCTCGACGACGTACGGGACGCAGACCAGCCCGGCCGGCGCGGGCTCGGGCACCACCCCGTCGGCGTCCACCAGACGATCTTCGGGCTGACCCCGAACACCACCTACCACTACCGGCTGGTGGCCACGAGCTCGGCCGGCACCACCAACGGTGCCGACCAGACGTTCACCACCCCGACGACCACACCCAGCCAGACCGTGGTGCTCGGGCACGAGGGATTCGTCTCCCCCGGCTGGATCGTGGGCGCCGAGGTCGGCTGCTTCCACGGCACGACCACGTGCACCGGCCACCTCACGATGTCGCACGGCGGCGTCACGATCGCCCAGCGCGACTACTCGATCCCGGCCGACAGCGGCGGCTTCCAGAACATGGAGCTGAACTCGACCGGCAAGCAGGACCTCAAGTCCAACGGCGTGTTCAACCTGCTCGGCGTGACCGTCACGGCCACCCCGACGGGCGGACAGGCCTCGTCCTGGACGATCCACCTGGCTCGCTGGGTCTGGAACTGAACCTACTAGGCCTAGAGAGCCTCTGAAGGGGGCAGGGCGCGCCGGTGTACTCCCCGCCGGCGCGCCCTTCTATGTCGCGTCGCGGCGGTGGCCTAGCGCGAATAGGCCGCGGCCACGCCACCGTCCACGTTGAGGACGTTGCCGGTGCTCTTGCCCGACCGCTCGTCGGAGGCGAAGTGCAGGACCGCCACGGCGATGTCCTCGGGGAACACGTTCACGCCAAGCGTGGTCCGCTGCCGGTAGTGCTCCTCGAGCTCATCGGGATCTATGCCGTAGGCGGCGGCGCGTTCCTCGCGCCACGACGATCCCCAGATCCGCGAGCCCTGCAGGACGGCGTCGGGATTGACGGTATTGACGCGGATGCCCTCACTGCCGCCCTCCTCCGCCAGGCAGCGCGCCATGTGCAGCTCGGCCGCCTTGGCCGAGGAATAGGCCGCCGCGTTCTTGCCCGCCACCAGCGCGTTCTTGGAGGCCACGAACACGATCGATCCGCCCGACGCCTGCTCGCGCAGAATGCGGAACGCCTCGCGAGCGACCAGGAAGTACCCGGTCACCAGGATCGATTGGTTACGGTTCCACTCGTCCAGGGACGTCTCCTCAATCGGCGCGCTCGACGCGATCCCGGCGTTCGAGACCAGGATGTCCACCCCGCCGAAGGCGTTGATCGCTGCCCGGAAGGCGCCCTGCACATCGGTCTCCGAGGTGACATCGCCCCCGACCGGCAGACCGGAGTAACCCAATTCCTGAACGGCATCTCCGGCGCCGTCGCCGTCGAGGTCGAACGCGACGATGCACGCGCCCGCCCAGGACAGCGCGTCGGCGATGGCGCGGCCGATCCCGCCGGCTGCGCCCGTGACCAGCGCCACCTTTCCCTGGAGCTCGCCCGGGGGCGGGGCGAGCGAGAGCTTGTAGAGCTCGAGCGGCCAATATTCCACCGCGAAGCTCTCCGCGGCGGTCAGCGACGTGAAACCGCCGAGCGCGTGGGCGCCGGCCATGACCTCGATCGCGCGGTGATAGAGGTCGCGTGAGAGCGAAGCGTTCTTCACCGTCGGCGCGACGCCGACCAGGCCGACGTGCTGGATCAATACGACGCGCGCGTCCGGATCGCCCCGCTGCGCCGTGTCGTCGGCGTGCTCATCGAAATAGGCGCGGTATTCATCGCGATAGTCGCCGGCCAGGGATCGCACCCGCTCCCGGAGCGTCTGTGCGTCCTCCGAGCTCGGGTCAAACGGCACCCACAGCGGGACGCGCTTGGTGTGGACGAGATGGTCGGGACAGGCGGCGCCGATGTCGGTCAGCTCAGGCGCGGCCCGGGAGGAGACGAACTCGAGCACCCGCGGCGAGGTGTCGACGAGCAGCACCTTGGAGCGCTCGCTGGACACCGCGCCCCGCAGCGCCGGCAGCACCTCGAGCAGGAGCGCGTCGCGATCGATCGTCGCCGTGGCCAGCGCCCCGTCGAAACGCTCCTTGTCCGTCGTCTTTCCGTTGACGAATTCGACGGCGCGGTTGATCACCTCGATCGTCTGCTTGTACGCCTCCTCGGCGGAGTCGCCCCACACGACCAGCCCGTGCTTGGCCAGGACGACGAGTCGCAGGTTCGGGTTATCGCGAACGGCCAGCCCGACCTGCTTGGCCAGCGTGAAGCCCGGCCGGATGTACGGAATCCACGCCGCGTCCTCGCCGAAGCACTCGGCCACGAGCCGCTCACCATCCTTGGTCCCGGCCAGCACGTTTATGCCGTCGGGATGCGTGTGGTGCACATGCGCCGCCGGAATGAACGCGTGCAGCAGCGTCTCGATCGAGGACCGGGGGGCCGTGGGATCGATCTGGCAGCGCGCCAGGTGCGCCACCATGTCCTCGTCGGACATCTCGTCGCGCTCCAACAGCGGAGTCATCTCCTCCAGGCGCAGCGGCGTGAAGTCCTTCCCTTCCATGCTCGCCAGGTCCGAGCCGGAGCCCTTCACCCACATCGTCTCGACCGTGTGTCCGACATGGTCAGAAGTCGTGCCCTTGGCCGAGGTGTTGCCACCGCCGAAGTTCGCTACCGCCCGGTCTGAGCCGAGCAGGTGGGAAGCCAAGAGCACCTGGCCCAGCGCGTCGTCGGGCACCTCAGATGCGTCGGCCGGCCAGCGGTCCTCGACCGGGTCGATCATTCGGGCAACGACGCTCATCGTCCCCACCCCCCGGCCACCGCCCCGGCGCTGCCTCTTTCGGCGACGGCGCGTTCGAGGTACCCGTCCTGGCGCAGGCCGCGAATCGGATCCTCGGCGGCGCCCCGCTCGACCCGTACCTTGGCGCATAGGGGCCGGACATCGGACCGGTAGGCGTCGAGCAGCAGTTCGTGGGCGCGCAACACGTCTCCGGCGCGCTGGACCTGTGCGAGCGCATCTCGGTCCACCAGCAACGCCTTGGCGTACGCCTCCTGCAGGTTGACCACACTGAGCGTCATTGCCTCCACCTTTGCCTCGATGTTGTGCGATTGATCGATCGTGAGCCGCGGCAGTGCGCGCCCCGGTGCGGTCAGCTCGACGAAGATCAGAAACAGCTCGAAAGGGTTCACGGAGCCGACGATCAGGTCGTCGTCGGCGTACTTGCGGTTGTTGAAGTGAAAGCCGCCGAGACGCCGTTCGTCGTTGACGATGGCGACGATCTGCTCGATGTTGACCCCCTGGGCGTGGTGGCCCAGGTCCACGAGCACCTTGGCGCGCTCGCCGAGCTTCTGGCAGACCAGCAGCGCGGAGCCCCAGTCAGCCAGATCGGTGGCGTAGAACGCGGGCTCGAACAGCTTGTACTCGACGAGCATCTCCTGCTCTGCCGGCAGCGCCTCGTACACGCGCGCGAGGCTGGCCAGCATGCGGTGCCGACGGTCGACGAGGTCGTCCTGACCGGCGTAGTTGGTGCCGTCGGCCAACCACAGCGACTGCGCCGTCGAGCCCAGCTCGGTGGCGATGTGCACGCACTCCAGCAGATGGTCGACCGCCTGGGCGCGTACCCGCTCGTCCGGATGGGTGATCGAGCCCAGCTTGTAAGCCGGATCCTGAAACAGATTGGGGTTCACCGCCCCGATACGCAGGCTGAGCGAATCGGCATGACTGCGCAACGCGGCCAGGTCGTCGACCTGATCCCACGGGAAGTGCAAGGCCACCGCCGACGCCGCGCCGGTCAGGCGATGAACCTCGGCCGCATCTAGAAGGCGTTCGAACACGTCGCGCGGCCTACCCGGCTGCTGAAAGGTGGCAAAGCGCGTACCCGAGTCACCGTAACCCCAGGACGGGGTCTCCACGTCGAAGGTGCTGAGCGCATGGCTGATCGCACCCACGTCACGTCCGGTGTCGGTCAGCCGCTCAGCCAGCTGGTCGAATTCACGATTGAGATCAGTCACTCCTACCTCTCTGTGCTACGCGACGGCATGGTCGCGGTCGTTCACCTCGAGGCCGGTCACGGCCAGGAAGCGCTCGTAGCGCTCGGCGGACTCCGTCGCGGCCCGTGGCTCGTATCGCGTCCGCTGCGACGAGGCGGCTGACAGCGCACGCGCCTGCGCCAGGTCGGCGACCTCGCCCACGGCAATCGCCTGCACGAGCACGTTCCCGAGCGCGGTCGCCTCCACCGGACCGGCCGAAACCGGGAGCCCGGTGAGGTCAGCCGTGAGCTGACACAGCAGATGATTACGGGCACCACCACCGACGACGTGGAGAACCTCGAACGTCCTGCCGGTGACCCGTTGCAGGCAATCCAGGACGAAGCGGTACTTGCAGGCCAGCGAGGTCAGGATCGAACGGACGATCTCTCCCGGGTCGGTCGGCGCGGACTGCCCGCCGGCCGCGCACGCCTCCCCCAGCCTCGCGGGCATCTCCCCGGGCGCCAGGAGCGCCTCGTCGTCGGGATCGAACAGCGCGACGTTCGGGTCGGCATCCTGGGCCAGCACCATCAGCTTCTCGTAATCGACGGACGCGCCCGCGCACTCCCAGGCTCGCCGGCATTCCTGCAGGAGCCACAGACCCATCACGTTTCGCAACAGGCGAATGCGTCCGTTCACCCCGCGCTCGTTGGTCAGGTTGTACTCGCGCGCCGGGGCATCCAGGAACGGCCTGTCTGATTCGATCCCCAGCAGAGACCAGGTTCCGGAGGACAGGACCGCATCGCGCTCTCCTCGCAGGGGGGCGGCCACGAACGCGCTGGCCGTGTCGTGTCCGGCGACCGCCCAAACGGTCGCTTTGGCCGCCTGACCGCAGGCCTCGACGTGTCGAGGGAGCAACGCTCCGACGGGGGTTCCGGGCTCCACAGGATCGTGGGCGAACGGCGCCTCGGGAAAGCCCAGCTGGACGACGATGTCTCGCGCCCACCGGCCATCGGTCGCTCCCAGCAGCCCGCTGGTGGACGCGATCGTCGCCTCGTTCACCAACTCGCCGGTCATCCACAGGCCGAACAGGTCGGGCACGAAGGCCAGGCGCTCGGCCGCACGCAGGGCCGGGCTCTGGGCTTCCGAGAACAGCTGGAAGATCGTGTTGATCGGCATCGTCTGGATGCCGGTTCGCGCGTACAGCGCCTGTCGGCTCACCTTGGCGTGGGCGGCGGCAACCATTCCGTCGGTGCGCCGATCGCGATAGTGAAACGGCAACCCGAGGGTCCTGCGATCGGACGAGAGCAGCGCATAGTCGACTCCCCACGCGTCCACGCCGATGCCATCCAGTCGCGCGGACTCGGCGGCGCGACCGATGCCATCCAACGCGTCGTCGAACAGCTTCAGGAGGTCCCAGTGCAGGCCGTCGTCGAGCCACACCGGACGATTGGCGAAGCGGTGAACGACGTCGAGCCGAACCCGCTCGCCTTCGAATCGACCGAGCGCGACGCGACCGCTCTCGGCACCGAGATCGACCGCGGCGAACGCTCGGGACCTACTCACGGTCGAGCACCTCGCCGTCGGCGAGGGCCAGGAGTCTACGGCGGTCGCGGATCCGGCCGCGGCGCATCAGGACGCGCGCACGTTGTACGAACGACGCTGCATTGGGAACCAGCACGCTGAGGATCAGCAGAGCCCCCGAGACCACCTGAAAGTCGTTCTCGTTGAACGAGGGAGTCAAGAGCAGGGCGCTGCGCAAGCCGGCGTACACGAACGCCGCCAGAGCCACTCCGATGATCGTGCCCTTGCCTCCGAAGATCGAGACGCCGCCGAGCAGCACGATCGTGATCACCTGCAGCTCGAAGCCGATGCCGATGTTCTCCCCGGCCGATGACAGCTCGAAGGCATACAGCAGACCGACCGCAGCGGAGACGACGCCCGAGAGCACGAACAGCAGCAGCTTCGTGCGCTTGACCCGGATGCCGGCGTGGAAGGCGGCCTCCTGGCTCAGGCCGATCGCATAGAGGGAGCGTCCGAAGGGAGTCATTCTCAGCGCGACCCCGGTGGTCACCACGCCCACGATGAAGATAGCCACCGACCACGACAGCCACGAGAGGCCGAGAAAGCCGCTCACCCCAAGGGTGTTGAACGGCGCCGGGAAGTTCGACACGGTGGCCGGACCGAGAATCACGTTGGCCAGCCCGCGGTACAGGGTCAGCGTCCCGATGGTGACCGCCAGGGACGGGAGACCAACCCGGGTGACCAGAAAGCCGTTGATCAGCCCAGCCAGCGCGCCGATCGCCAGACACACGACGAAGATCAGCGCTATCGGCCAGTGGTGCGTCCACAGTGCGCCCATCGTCTCCGCCGACACCGCGAGGATCGAGGCAACCGACAGATCGATCTCGCCGGTGATGATGATCAGCGTCATCGGCAACGCCAGGAGCGCCAGGTCGCCGATGTTGGTGCACAGCGTGAAGATGTTGTAGCTCGAGAAGAACTGCGATGAGATCGAGCTGCCGGCGATCAGGACAGCGACGACAGCCAGCGCCAGACCGGACTCCCACCGCACGAGCGGCGCGAGACGCTCCCTGACCGTTCGGGACTCAGGCGCCAAGGTGAACCCTCCTGCGTCGTAGCGCGGCGGCCAGCCGTAGCTGGATCCCCCGATCCAACGTGATCGCGACCAACAGCAGGAAGCCCGAGATCGCCTCGGTCCACAACGAGGGGACCCCAAGGACGTTCAGAGCCGAGTTGATCGTCTGAAGCAAGAGCGCGCCGAGCGCGGCGCCTACGACACTGCCGCTGCCGCCGAAGATCGCCACCCCACCGACCACCACCGCGGCGATCACCTCAAGCTCGAGGCCGGTGGCGGCCGTCGCGTCGATCGTGTTGTACTGCGTCGCCCACAGCACACCGGCGAGGCCGGCCAGCGCGCCACTCAGGACGAACGCGGCCAGGATGCGGCGGCCGATCGGAATGCCGCCCAGCCGCGCGGCGTCGGGATCTGACCCCATCGCGTACAGCTCGCGTCCCGAACGGTACGTGCGCAGGTAATACGCGGCGATGGCAACCACCACGGCCACCGCGATCGCGATATCCGGAATGCCGATCGTCGTCGCGTGGAAGATGTTGATGAACGAGTTGGGCAGCGCGTTCGCGACGACCTGGCCGGATCCGACGATCAGCGTGTCGACACCCCGGATGATGTACAGCATCGCCAGGGTGACCACCAGGCTCGGGACGCGCCCGACCGCGGTGATGACCCCGGTCACGAGCCCGCACACCAGCCCGACGCCCAGGCCGACTCCGAACACGGTCGGGATCGGGATCCCGTGATGAGCCTGGAACATGTTCGCCGAGACATACGCCGAGAGCCCGACCACCGAGCCGACCGACAGATCGACGTTTCGGGTGATCACCACGAACGTCTGGCCCACCGCCAGCAGCGCGTACAGTGCCGCGCTGGCCAGGATGAACTGGATGTTCGAGGCGTGCAGGAACCGGGGCTGGATCGCCGTCGTGAAGATCACGAACAGCGCCAGCACGCCGACGATCCCGAACGTTCGCGCGCGCAGCACGATGTCGACGAGCCGCCGCGGGTTGGCCGGCGCGATGCCCGTGGGCGCCTCTGTCGTAGTGGCGCTCACGACGGACTCATCTCCGGCCGGCCGTTGGCCGCGGCCTGCCCGGTGGCGGCCGCGATGATCCGCTCCTCGGATGCCTCCTCGTGCGCCAAGCTGGAAACCAGGCGTCCCTCGCGCATCACGAGGATCCGGTCCGCCACCGACAAGACCTCCGGCAGCTCGGAGGAGATCACCAGAACCGCCACGCCCTCGCCGGCCAGGGCCGAGAGCAGTCGATGGACCTCGGCCTTCGTACCCACGTCGATCCCGCGCGTCGGCTCATCGACGATCAACAGCCGGGGCTGCCGGGAGAGCCATTTCGCCAGCACCACCTTCTGCTGGTTACCACCCGAGAGCGAGGACACCGGGTTGGACATTCGCCCGTATTTCACCTGCAGGCGCTTGGCCCAATCTAGCGAGAACCTGCGCTCGGCCGAGGCGAACAGCAGGCCGTAGCGCTTCAACTGCCCGAGCGAAGCGAGCGCGATGTTGTCCGCAGTCGAGAAGTCCATCACCAGCCCGTGCTGGCGACGATCCTCGGGCACGAACCCGATCCCCGCGCTCATCGCAGCCGTCGGCGAGCCCGAACGCAGTGTCTTCCCCCCAGCCGCACCGCGCCCGCGTCATAGCGATCGATTCCGAAGATCGCGCGGGCCACCTCGCTGCGCCCCGCCCCGACCAGCCCCGCCAGGGCGACCACCTCGCCCGCTCGGACCTCGAAGGAGATATCCACGAACACGCCCTCCCGGGTCAGGCGGTCAACCTCGAGAACCGTCCCGGCCGGCGTGTGCCGCTCGTGCTCCCGGGCCAGCAACTCCCTCCCGACCATTCCCTTGATGAGATCGTCGCCGGTCAGCCCTTCGAGCGTCTGGGACATGACGAGCTTTCCATCCCGCAGGATCGTGACCCGCTGACACAGCGCGAACACCTCCTCCAGGCGGTGGGAGATGAACAGCACGGCGGCACCGTCGGCACGCAGCGTCTCGGCGATCCGGAACAGCCGCTCGACCTCCACCGGCGAAAGCGCGGCCGTCGGCTCATCCATGATCAGGACCTTCGCCTGGCTCGACAATGCCTTGGCGATCTCAACCAGCTGTTGCTCGGCAATCGACAGCCCGCGGGCGATCCGATCGGGGTCCATCTGCACGCCCAGGCGCTCGAAGATCCGGTGGACCTCGGACTCCATCGCTCCGTAGTCGATCCGCCGGCCGCTGCGCAGGGGCTGGCGGCCGATGAACACGTTCTCCGCCACTGACAGATCCGGGAACAGCGTCGGCTCCTGATAGATGACCGCGATGCCGGCTGCCCGGGCATCCGCGGTCCCGTTCAGCGCGATCTCTCGTCCGTCCATCAGCAGCGTTCCGACATCGGGCTGATGAACGCCGCCGAGGATCTTCACCAGGGTCGACTTGCCGGCCCCGTTCTCACCGACCAGGGCGTGCGCCTCGCCGCCGTAGAGATCGAGGGAGACGCCTTCGAGCGCATGCACACCGGCAAACGCCTTCGCGGCGTTCTGCAGCGACAGAACGGGAGCCGGACCGGGTCGGGGCTGACCGGCGGGGGATGCCTCGCCGCGCCGGTCCCCCACGCCACCCGGCATGTCAGAGGAAGTAGTCATACGTTGGGGATTGTCGGGCACCGATGGGCACCTGCCTGCGCAGCCGCCCATCGGTGACCCGTACGGCGTCCGCCCTAGAAGTCGAACTGGTCGATGTTCGCCTTGGTGAACACCGTCGGCGGACCGAGAATGATCGTACTGTCGGGACCGACCGTGAAGTTGCCCAGCTTTCCGGCTGACAGGGTCTGCCCCGAGGCACCGGTGATCTTCTTCGACGCGACGTTCACCGCCGCGTAGGCGGCGAGGTAACCGAGCTTGGCAGGATCCCATAGCTCAAAGCCCTCGATCGTTCCGTCATCGACGAACTTCTTGAGCGACAGTGGCGTACCAAGACCGGTCAGCTTCACCTTTCCGCGGTACTGCGGCGTGTCCAGGACGCCGGCGGCCGCGGCGATGCCAACCGTGGTCGGCGAGATGATCCCCTTGAGGTTGGGGTACTTCTGGAGCAGGCCGCTCGTCACCTGGCTGGCCGTGGTCGGATCGTCGTTTCCGTAGACGACCGAGACCAGGTGCATGTTCGGGTACTTCTTGAGCTCCTGCTTCATGTATCCGATCCAGGCGTTCTGGTTCGTCGCCGAGGCGGCCGCCGATACGACAGCGATGTCGCCCTTCTCGCCGATCTGCTTGGCCAGGAGGTCGACCTCGCTGGTCCCGATCGCCGCGGTCGATGCCTGGTTGACGAACAAGTTCCGGCAAGTGGGAGCGTCCGAGTCATATGTGATGACCGAGATCCCACGCGCCATCGCCGACTTCAGGGTGGGACAGAGCGCCGTCGGGTCCGTCGCTGAGACGATCAGCGCGTTGGCTCCCTTCGACAGCGCCGACTGGATTGCCGGGAGCTGCGACGCCGCCGTCGCGGCGGACCCGCTCGTCTCGGTGCCCTTCTCACCGAGCGTCTGCAACGCGGCCAACGCGCCGCCTGTCTTCACGCTGTCGGCCACCGTGAAGTAGTTGTTGCCCAGGTTCTTCGGGATGACGTAGACGTTCAGCCCCGTTTTGAGGCCGCCGCCGCCGGAACTCGAGCCGCCTGAGCTCGACGTGCTACTCGAGGACGAGCCGCCACTGGCGCTCGCCGAGGATGAGCTGCTCGATGAACCGCCGCACGCAGCCACACTGAGTGCCGCGATTAGAGCCACAACGACTCCGAACGACCAACGGACGTGACGGTGACCCGCCGCCCGTTTGACGACATCCTGCATTACGAAACTCTCCTGTGATGAGAACACCGGTGGATGGACTGTCCATCAGATCTACAGGGCGTCACGAGGTGCCGTCGCTTGTCGGACGAGCCGACAACCAGGAAAGGGGGACCCCCTCACCGCAGGCCTCTGGCACCGTCTACTCCCTCAGAGCAAACGAACAAGAGCGATCAAACCAAACCACTCACGCGATGTCAAGGGCACAAAAACAATCAGCTAACCGTCTTCCCGAGACGGGGTATCCACTTTGGTCCCCCGATCCGGGGCATGACCCTCCAGCCGAGCTGACCCAGTCAGTGCCTGGCGTTGCGCGCCGCCGCTCGGGGCGCGTGGCGTGATGACTCCAGGGTCGGCGCCGGTGCGTGGCCAACCCCACACTCGACCCGCAGCCGGCGGCGAAAGTGGGGTTGGACACCTCTGGTGTGGCTAACGCCACGCTCGGCCCGCGACTGGCGGCGAGTGTGGGGTTGGCCACCGTCGCGGAGCGCGACGGCAGGATCCGACCCCGCCGCCAGGCGTAGGGCTCGTCAGGGACCGAGTGGATACCCAGCTTCCCGAGATCTCTGTGCGCGGGGTGCGGCTAGACCCATGTGCACTCCGCGTTTCGGGGTCACGATGGCACGGCGCCCGTTCGTTTGTGTGCGAAACTGGTGTTATGACGAGGAGCAACGGCAAACGCGCCGTGGTCCCGGCTGAGCGACGGCGTTTGATCCTCGAGATGCTCCGCGAGCAGGGAAGCCTGACCGTTGGAGCGGTCGAAGATGCCTTCGAGGTCTCGCCGATGACCGCCCGCCGGGATCTCGCGCTGCTGGCCGAGGGAGGCCACGCACGCCGTACCCACGGCGGGGCCGTGCTTCCAGAGCTCGCCGCGCACGAGGATTCGTTCCAGAGCAGGCTCGGGCAGGACGTCGACGCGAAGCTCCGGCTGGCCAGCGCGGTCGTGGCCACCATCGAGCCGGGAGAGACGATCTTCGTCGACTGCTCCTCCTCGTCGTATTACGTCGTCCGCGAGATTCTCGAGCACGGTCTGCACGTCACGCTGTTGACCAACTGCGTGCCGGTCATGGCGCTGGTCGGCGGAGCCGATGCACCACATGTGGATCTGATCGGGCTGGCCGGCACGTACCGCAAGCTGACCCAATCCTTCGTCGGAGCCCAGGCGCTCCGCGCGATCGAGAGCTTCTTTGCCGATCGCGTGATCTTCTCCTGCAAGGGCATAGAACGTCAGGGCTACCTGACCGACCCAGACTCGCTCGAGGCCGAGGTCAAGCGCGTGATGATCAGCCATTCGCGGGCCGTCTCGCTGGTCGCCGACACGCGCAAGTTCGAGGAGCGCGGACTCAACGTGATCGTTCCGGCCTCCACCGTCAACTTCGCCTACCTGGCCGACCCTCCCGCCGCCGGAGTCCGCCGTCTCGAAGCCGCCGGCGTCGACGTGATCAAGGTCTGAGCGGGGCGCCGCGCGGAAAGGGCCTGTGGCCGAGGAGCGCGTGTGTTTTCTCCTGCGGGTGCGGCCCGAGCGGCTGGACGAGTACCGCGAGCGCCACCGAGCCGTGTGGGAGCAGATGTTGGCCGCCCTGCGCGAGAGCGGCTGGCGTAATTACTCCCTATTCCTGAGGCCGGACGGGCTGCTGGTCGGCTACCTGGAGTGTGAAGATTTCGCCGCCGCCCAATGCGCCATGGAGCAGACCGAGGTCAATGCGCGCTGGCAGACCGAGATGGCGTCGTTCTTCGTGCTCCCCGAGGGCGCGCGACCGGATACCGGCGGCGAGCGCCTCGAGGAGATCTTCCACCTCGCCTGACGGCCCTGGAGGGTTGT
The DNA here is from genome assembly GCA_963764545.1 of uncultured Solirubrobacterales bacterium. Classification (GTDB taxonomy): domain Bacteria; phylum Actinomycetota; class Thermoleophilia; order Solirubrobacterales; family Solirubrobacteraceae; genus Palsa-465. The sequence goes on from CAVXSX010000005.1 coordinate 788,081, forward strand.
TCACGTCGGCACGGCGGCCGCTCCGTCCGCTCCGTCGGCGGTGATGGTGATCGCGACCTGAGCGGAAATGATCGGCAGCAGCGGTTTTTGAGACCGATACAACGGGAACTAACCAGCAGGAAAAACGCTGGTTCGGTCAGGAGGAAGAGCCGTGCCATCCGACGCAGCCGCCGCCGGGCCGCGTGGCCCTGGCACGCAGTTTGACGACCAGGCAGAGCCCACGGCCAAGCACTGGCGCTGGACCGTCCTCTCGTCGCTAGCCGACTACCTCGACGGCGGGTCGATCGTGGCCGGCGCTGCGGGTCTCGCGCTGTGGTCAAAGCACTTCGGCATGAGCAGCACCTCGGTCGGGCTCCTCGCCGCGTTCAGCTCGAACGCGATCTCGTGCGGTGTGGGCGCGCTGGTCGGCGGGCGACTGGGCGACCGGTTCGGGCGCAAGCGGATCTACAGCCTCGATCTGCTCGTGTACATCGTCGGGGTGCTGATCATCGTGTTCGCCGGCAGCGCCGCGATGCTGTTCGTTGGCTACATCGTGGTCGGGCTCGCCGTGGGCGCCGACGTGCCGACAAGTTGGTCGCTGATCGCCGAGTTCTCGCCGCAGCGATCCCGCGGCAAGATGATGGGGCTCACCAACATCTTCTGGTACATCGGTCCGCTGGTCACGCTGCTCCTCGCGCTCGCGCTGGCGCCGACCGGGCTGCTCGGCATCCGGCTGGTGTTCGTGCACCTCGCGCTGGTCGCGGCGGTCACCTGGTGGCTGCGACGCGGGATCGCCGAGTCGCCTCGCTTCGAGGCGATGACGGAGGCGGGCGAGGACGCCGCCTCACCGTCAACGTCATCGTCATCATCGACCTCGGCGTCGGGATCGACGTCAACCTCGACCGCGCCACCGCGCAGCGCGCTGCGGGAAGCTCCTCTCACCCGCCCACCGCAAGGCGCTCCTGTTCGCTTTCGCCACGTTCTGCCTGTGGAACATCCCGGCCGGGACATACGGATTCTTCCTGCCGTTCATCATCAAGAACTCGGGCCAGACCAGCCAGGCAGTCAGCGTGGCCGTCGACGCCCTGTGGTTCGTCTCGGCCGGCCTCGCGGTGTGGCTGATCTTCATGCGCATCAACGACCGGGTCAACCGCGCGGCGCTGTACGGAGTGACCGCGCTGATCCAGGCCGCCGGCTTCTGGATCTTCGTGTTCGTCTCCCCCAACCTGATCGGCTGGGCGATCGTCAACGTGCTGTTGTTCGGGATCGGTCAGGGTGCCGGGCAGTGGCCGCTGAATCGGGTCTGGTCGGTCGAGCTGTTCCCCACCGCGGTCCGGAACACCGCCCAGGGGATCATCTTCGGGGGGATGCGCTTGGTGCTGGGGGTGTGGAGCTTCTTCGTCCCCGCTCTGCTCGGGTGCAGTTCGAGCTCCACCGGGTCGCTGGCCAAGTGCTCAACCTCGGGCTTTCACACCATGTTCCTGATCCTGGCGGCGATGCTGACCTTCACGGCGATCGTCGGCTGGCGCTGGGGTCCCCGCACCGAGGGCATGTCCCTCGAGGAGATCGAGGAGGCGCGGGAATCTGGTGATCTCGCGGTCTGATCAATCGCGAACAGCTGGCTAGCCGGCCGGACCCCGCAGCCGCCGTCGGAACCCCTGGCGGGCGCTCACAAACAGCGTGAGCAAGAGCGGCAGCGACAGGCCGAGGGCCACGAGCAGCTTCCTGGTCTTGTGCGGCGTTACCTTCGCCTCTCCCGGCTTCGTCGCCGTCGCGGCCTTCGCGTTTCCCGGCTGCGCCGCCGCCGCGGCCTTCGCCGGCCTCGGCGTGGTCAGGCGGACCTGGGCTACGTTGAAGCCGTAGGTGCCCGAGCAGTCGAGGCCCTTGGCGCAGCCCGCGAAGTTGGCCGCCCACTTCAGCCACAGCGTCTTGCCGTCGGGGCTGATCCACTGCGAGGGGAAGCCGGCGCCGTAGCCGTTCGACGGCCCGAACTGCTTCGAGGCGGCCACGAACGAGAATGGCCCCCAGGGCTCGGGCGACTCAGCGATGACCAGCTCCGCGCCGCCCTTCCACACCGCGGGCACCTTCGACGAGTACGAATAGGTGAAGGTCAACAGGTAGCGGTGCAGGCCGGGGTCGTAGGCCATCTGGGGATAGGTGATGTGCGAGCCCCAGTTCATCACCGGCACCGCCGCGCTGACCGAGCTCGACCACTCCGGCGAGCCGCTGGCGCCTGTGCCCGTGTACCACTGCCATTTGCTCGGGTTGGTCACGTTGGCTACGCCGGTCTGCACTCGGCCGAGCAGCAGGTGCGATGCGTTGAACTCGCGCTCGGTACCGATGGCGTACATGTAGCCGTCGGGATACGCGCCGCCGGGGCCGCCGCCGTCAACGAAGCTCAGGTTGCCGAGCGGGGCGGGGAACGAGCTCTTGGGAAAGTGCCAGGTCTTCCCGTGGTCCTTGGAGTAGGCGATGCCGGCCAGCCCGGTGAACGGGCCGTTCGCGCCCCAGTTCCAGTTGCGCTGCTGGGTCGCGTAGAAGATCCCGTCCGCCTCGGCGAAGCCGATGCTGTAGTACGGGCCGAGCGGGCCGTCGTCGTTGTCCGGGTTGCCGCCGATCTGCCCCCAGGTGTGGGGCGCGGGCGCGGTCGGATCGCCCACGTGCCGGAACTTCAGATTCGGGGGTGTGCCGGTGATCTTGGCCAGCGACTGACGCCACAGACCGCCCGCGATCGGGACGTCGGTGCCACCGTCGTCCATCAGTACGTAGCTCGAGCCGTCGTCGCTCCACACGGTGGGCAGGATGTCCCCCCACTGGTTCTGCGGCGGGTCGAAGCGACCCGTCAGCCAGCGGCCCCCGGTGATCGCCGTACTGGCGGGCAGCGGGGTCGGGTTGGTGCGGGTCAGCGGACCGCCGGGCGGCGGCCGTCGCGTGGTCTGCTTCGCCGGCGCCGCCTGCACCGTCGCCGCGAGCACGATCAGCGCGATGAGGCCGCCGAGCGAGGGCGTGGCAGGGCGAATCCTTATGTGTTCGAGCCTACTTACCGGCTGTCAGCTCGACGTAAAGCGCCAAGCGGCTACTCGGCCACGGGCGGCGGGTAAACATCGCGGACATACTCGTCGACCTTGTGACCCGGCAGGCGGGTCGCCACGGCCCACAAGTAGATGATCACGCTGAACGCGCCGGAGGCGATGATTCCGCCCACACAGCCCGATGGCATCGGTTCCGCCCTTGTCGAGGACGTGCTTGAAGATCCCGATGCCGCCGATGATCCCGCCCGGCGCCGAAATCGCTCAGGTAGCAGATCACGCCCATCCCGATGATCCAGGCGATGATCCAGGGTGCCGCCTGCCAGTCCATCGCCGGGGCGTTCGGGTTGAGCTTGAACGCGTAGTTGAGCCAGATCAGCAGGTAGCCGAGCAACAGGGCCACGACCAGCGTGCTGTAGGTCTGCCATCCGGAGAACAGGATCACCCAGCCCGCGCCGGCGAAGGCGAGCGGCGAGAGGATCATGGCCGCCGGCAGCCGGTAGGTCCGCGGCAGGTCGGGCTTCTGCAGGCGCATGGCGCCCAGCGCGACGGGAGCACCGGCGTACATGAACACCGAGGCGCTCGTGACGATGCCGACGAGCGCCGCCCAGCTCGGGAACGGGAGCAGGAACAGGACCCCGACGATCGTGGCGACGATCACCCCGAACACCGGGACCTTCGACGCATTCACGCGCTCGAACGGCGGTCGGGACGAAGCCGTTGCGGCTGAGCCCGAACGACAGCCGCGCGGACGCCGTCTCGTACATAAGGCCGGTCCCGCCCGGCGAGACGACCGCGTCTATTCGCAGCACGGTCGCCAGCCACGAGATTCCCGCGATGCTGACCAGCGTGAAGAACGGTCCGGCCGTGAGCTGGGCGGCTTCGTGGCTCGTGCTCGTGCCCAGGCCGAGCCAGCCGCCGTTGGCCGTGAGCACGCTCGGCTTGAGCGCCCCGATGAAGGCGATCTGGATGAGGATGTAGAGGGCCGCGCCGATGACCAGCGACAGGATCACGGCGCGCGGCAGGTCGCGGCCTGGATTGGCCGACTCGCCGCCGAGCTGTACCGCCTGCTCGAAGCCCAGCAGGGAGAAGATGATCCCGGCCGGCAGCGTCAGCAGAATCGCCTTGATCGCGCCGTTCTTCGGGAAGAAGCCGCCGCCGGCGTGGCCGAAGTTCGAGCCGTGGAAGTGCCCGATCAGCAGGATCAGGACTGTGACCACGGGAATCGCCACTTTCCAGCGTGGTGATCGCGTTGTTGATCCTGGCGAACTGCCGGATGCCGACGATGTTGATGACCACGAAGATCAGCAGCATGATCGCGGCGGCCAGGTAGCCCCAGCCATGCAGCGTCCCGTGGGCGCTGCCCGCAGCGGCAGTGGCATGGAAGAAGTGACGGGCCCAGTGGGCGGTGGACAGGTACTGGATCGCGGCGAGAACCTCGATCGGCGCCACGCTGGCCGCCTGGAGGTACGAGGCCCACCCGAACGTCGCTCCGGCGAAGCTGCCGAACGCGTAGTGCGGGAAGCGGCTGGTGCCACCGCTGACCGGGAACAGCCCGCCCAGCTCGGCGTGCACCAGAGCCAGGAACAAGATGATCACCGTGCCGAGGACCCAGCCGATGATCGCCGCCGGCCCGGCGATCGTCGCGGCGCCCAGCGCGCCGAACAGCCAGCCGGAACCGATGATCGACGTCTCAGAGGCCCAAAGGAGCCCGATGAAGCCGACTCCCCGGTCAAGCCCTTCAGCATCCAGTGCTGCCGCCGGCGCTTCGCTCGGCGGCGTGACAACGTTAGCCATCGACCCTCCTCGTGGTCCCTCTCTAAGGCGTGGGCGATGTTATCCCTTCGACCGGCACGCGTCCATGCCTGCAACGGCCGGGCGCCAACCCCGCGCCCGGCCGGCCACAAAAGTCAGGCGGCGTACAACCGCTCGAGATCCTCCACGCTGCGAGCGATCCTCGCGCGGCGAGGCTCGATCACCGGGATCCCCGTGCGGAGCTCGAACGCCCGCCGTTGGGCGTAGTCGATCTCGGACCAGATCTGCTTCACGCGCTTGACGGCACGCCGGGTTCGTGTCTTTCTCGCGCTCATGTCTCTGGCTCCTTTCGGTTCGTCGTATCTGACGACAGAACCAGTCTGGGCTAAGCCGCCCCTCGCGTCATCGGCAGTTCGCAGCCGCTTCGGACCCCCGCGGCCTTAGTTTTCGCGAGACGATCCCTTACCGCTGAGCGGGCGGCTCGGGGCGCCGTCCGGGCGGCAGCGCGGCGCTGCTGTTGCCGGTCGACGACCGGTCGGCCGGCCAGATCGCCGACCAGGATCCCGTCTCGGATCTGGGCCATCAGATCGCCCACCGCGCTCGGCGAGTGGGGCAGCAGGATCGTGTTGCTCTTGGCCCCCTCTCCCAGCGCCCGGATCATGTCCGTGTACTGGGTGAGCGCGACGAGCGCCATCGCCTCGCGGGGATCGAGCCCGTGCTGGGCGATGATCTCGAGCGACTCGTGCAGGCCCTCGGCGATCGCCTTGCGCTCGGCCGCCACGCCCTCGCCCTGGAGGCGCATGGTCTCCCGCTCGCCCTCGGCCTTCTTGACCGCCAGCGTCTTCTGCGCGTCGCCCTGGGCGGCCGCGGCGATCTGGTTGCGCTGCGAGGCGTTGATGTTGTTCATCGCGTCCTTGACCCGCTGGTCGGGCTCGATGTTGGTGATCAGCGCCTTGACGATCTCATAGCCGTACTCGGCCATCTGGCGGTGCAGGGTGTCCTGGATGTGCATCGCGATGGTGTCCGCGTCGGCGTACGCCTCGTCCAGGTCCATGCTCGGGATGTGCGAGCGAACCACGTCGAACGCGTAGGACTGGATCTGGACCTCGGGGTCGTCGAGCTTGTAGTACGCGTCCTGGACCTGCTGCTCGGTCGAGCCCACCTTGTACTGGACCGCGAGCTTGATCACGACGAACACGTTGTCCTTGGTCTTGGTCTCGATCTGGGAGTTCAGCTGCTCGACCTGCAGGCTCATCCGGCCCGCCACCCGTTCTACGAACGGCGTCTTGGTCTGCAGTCCGGGCCCAGCCCACCCGCACGAACTTCCCGAACCGCTCGACTATCGCCCGCTCCTGCTGCTCGACGGTGAAGAAAAACAACGGCATCTCGTGCCCCTTTCCGGGATTCGGGGTCAGGCGCGCGCCTGGCCATGCCAAGTTAAGCACCGCGAGCCACGCTGATCGAGGAGTACCTTGATCGATGATGAGCGAGCCGTCCGATCCGCTGGAGCTGGTGGGCTTCGCCCCGGATGACCGGCTGCTGGGCGCAGGACCTGGAGAAGCTGCCGGCCGCGGTCGGCCGGCCCGAAGTCGTGCCCCCCAGCCGGGCGCGCAGCCGCATCGTGGCGACGGGCGCGACCCTCACCGGGGTATCGCTCGTGGGCGGCGTGATCCTGATCCTCATCGGCGCGATCGACACGATCTCCAGTGGCATCGACGCCGCCGGGCTGGTCGCGATCGTGGTGGGAGCGATCCTGATCGCCACCCATTGGGGCTGGGTGCACGTCGCCGAGATCACCGCCAATTCGATCGAGGGCCACGGCAACGCCGTGCTGGTCGACGAGCGCCGGCAATGGCTGGCCGCGATCGAGCCCTACACGCACTTCGAGGTCTCGACCGAGGTCCAGGACGACGGCTCGATCGCCATCCAGTCCGTCGCCCACCGTCCGGTCCGCGCCGGCACGGATACGTTCACGTTCGTGCGCGAGGTCGCCCAGCGCGAGATCCACCCTCCCGACGAACCGGCCGCGGCGGTCACCGAACGGGCCGAGGCGCTCCGTCGCGAGGCCGCGCTCGCCACCGAGCGCGAGCGCCAGCGCTACGGGATCGCCGCCGATGCCTACCGGAACGCGTTGATGGACCGCGACGACGACGAGCAGCGGCGATTGGCCCGGCGCGCCGCCTCCGAGGCGCTCTCGCGCCAGATCAACTCGAACCTCCGCGAGCCCCCGCTCGTCGAGTAGACGCCGATGAGCGTCACCGAGGCGATCCCGTTCGGCGGCCGGACGGCGTGGGCACGCAACCTCGCCGCCCCCGTCCGCAGCTTCTTGAGCACCGAGAGCGGTGGGGCGTTCGTGATGCTCGGGGCGGCCATCGCCGCCCTCGTGTGGGCCAACTCTCCTGGCTGGCACTCCTACGAATCGGTCTGGAGAACCGAGCTCTCGGTGCATATCGGGGGCACCGGAATCGCCGCCGACCTGCGCAGCCTGGGTCAACCAGGGCCTGATGACGCTGTTCTTCCTGGTCGTGGGGCTCGAGGCCAAGCGCCAGCTCGACCTCGGAGAGCTGCGCGAGCGGCGGCGGATCGCAATCCCGGTGTTCGCGGCGATGGGCGGGATCGCGGTGCCGGTCGCGATCTACCTGGCCTTCAACGCCGGCCGAGCGGGCGGCCATGGGTGGGGCGCGGCGATGTCGTCCGACACCGCGTTCGCGCTGGCCGCGGTCGCGCTGATCACCCCGCGGACGGCCACCCGGATCCGGGTGTTCCTGCTCACGCTCGCCGTGGTCGACGATCTCGCCGCTCTGGTGGTGATCGCCACCGTGTACACGACGCATGTGTCCGTGGTGGCCCTCGCCGTCGCGATCGCCCTGTTCGGGGTGCTCGTTGCGCTCCGATTCGCCCCGTTCGCGCGCACCCCGATCTCGATCGGCGTCGCGGTGGCGATCTGGGTCGCCATGTTCAGGTCGGGGATCGACCCCGTGATCTCCGGCCTGGCCATCGGACTCGGCACGAGCGCCTACCCGCCATCCCGGGAGGATCTCGAGCGGGCCACGGCACTCACGCGCTCCTTCCGCGAGCAGCCCACTCCGGAGCTCGCGCGCTCCGCGCAGCAGAGCCTCCTATCCGCCATCTCGCCCAACGAGCGGCTCCAGTACCAGCTGCACCCCTGGACCAGCTACGTGATCGTGCCGCTGTTCGCGCTGGCCAACGCGGGTATCCACCTGACGGGAGGCCTGCTGAGCAGCGCGGCGTCCTCTCCGATCACCTGGGGCATCCTGCTCGGCTACGTGCTCGGCAAGCCGATCGGTGTCTTCACCGGCTCGTGGATTGCCTCCCGTCCCGCGCTGCACGGTCCCCGCTCCCCGGTCAGCGAGCCGGTCCTGCTCGCCGCCGGCGCCTGCGCCGGCATCGGGTTCACGGTCTCGCTGCTCGTGTCGAGCCTGGCCTTCAGCGGCCGGGCGCTCGATGAGGCCCGGCTCGGCGCGCTCGTGAGCGTGGTGGTGGCGCCGGCCCTTGCCTGGGTGGTCACCCAGATCATGCGCCGGCTGCCCGAGGCCACGCGAGCGCGGCAGGTCGGGCGCACGGCCGAGGACATCCTCGACCTCGCGGTCGATGTCGACCCCGAGTACGACCACATCCGCGGTCCCGACCACGCCCCGGTGACCCTGGTCGAGTACGGCGACTTCGAGTGCCCGTTCTGCGGCCAGGCCGAAAGCGCCATCCGCGAACTGCTGGCCGCCCACGGCGACGACGTGCGCTACGTGTGGCGCCACCTTCCGCTCAACGATGTCCACCCCACCGCCCAGCTGGCCTCCGAGGCCTCCGAGGCCGCGGCCGCTCAGGGCCACTTCTGGGACATGTACGACATGTTGCTCGCCCATCAGACCGAGCTCGGCCCGCGTGACCTCGTCCGCTACGCCCGCGAGCTAGGCCTCGACGTGGATCGCTTCCGGGAGGAGCTGCGCCGCCGCGACTACGCCGCGACGGATCAGCGAGGACGTGGCCAGTGCCGACGAGAGCGGCGTGTCCGGAACGCCGACGTTCTTCATCAACGGCCGCCGCCACTACGGCGTCTACGACCTCGGAGCGCTGACCTCGGCCGTGGGCGCGGCCAAGACCCGCGCCCGGCAGCTTTCCTCCACCGTCGAGGAACCGCTGATCCCAACGCAATAGTTGAGGGTTCAACTACCTGCTATCCTCGCCTCCATGGAACTCGGACTGGCTACCTTCGCCGACCTCGCCTCGGGCGTCAGTCCCCGAGCAGCGCATGCGCCAGCTGCTGGAGGAGGCCGAACTGGCCGACCAACTCGGCATCGACGTGTTCGCCGTGGGCGAGCATCACCGCCCCGACTTCCTCGTTTCCTCGCCGGCCGTCGCGCTGGCCGCGATCGCCGCTCGCACCGAGCGCATCCGCCTGTCCAGTGCGGTCACCGTGCTGAGCTCGGACGATCCCGGTACGCGTCTTCCAGCAGTTCGCCGAGCTCGACCTGATCTCGGGCGGGCGGGCCGAGATCATGGCCGGCCGCGGGTCGTTCATCGAGTCCTTCCCGCTGTTCGGCTACGACCTCGACGACTACGACGAGCTGTTCGCCGAGAAGCTCGAGCTGTTGCTGCGGATCCGCGAGTCCGAGCAGGTGAGCTGGTCTGGCCGGCATCGCGCCGCCCTGGACGACGCGACCGTATGGCCTCGCCCGGTGCAGGACCCCCTACCGGTCTGGGTGGCTGTGGGAGGTACGCCGCAGTCGGTGATCCGCGCCGGCGCGCTCGGCCTTCCGCTGACCGTGGCCATCATCGGCGGGCAGCCCGAGCGTTTCGTGCCGCTGGTCGATCTCTACCGCGAGGCGTTCGCCTCCGCCGGCCACGATCCGGCCGACGCCCGGGTCGCCATCAACACCCACGCCTTCGTCGGCGAGACATCACGCGAGGCAGACGCCGCGTTCGCCGCTCCCTACCTCGCGATGATGAACCGCATCGGCCGCGAGCGCGGCTGGCCGCCGTCCGGGCGCCCGCAGTACGACGCGCTGCGCTCGCCGCGCGGCGCGCTGGCCGTCGGCTCGCCCGAGGAGGTGGCGGAGAAGATCCTGTTCGAGCACGAGCTGTTCGGCATGGATCGCTACGTCGGGCAGATGAGCGTCGGCGCGGTCGACGCATGCCGACGTGCTGCGCTCGATCGAGCTGTTCGGCACCAGGGTGGCGCCGGTCGTCCGGGCCGAGGTCGAGCGTCGCGCGTACGGTCCGGCCAGCCGCCTGAGCTACGCCGCGTGCCGCCGCGCCAGCGCTTGAGCCAGCAGCACGAGCACTCGTGGTCGCTTCGTAGCACGACGTGCGCGCGGGTGGGGCGCAGGACGTCGAAGCCGGCGGCGCGGAACACCAGGTCCTTCTCGCGGTCGCGCTGGAATACCCCCGGACCGCTGTGATACGTCGCGCTATCAAGCTCCACGATCAACCGCTGCTCGCGCCACACGAAGTCCGCTTCGAACCGGCCGAACTTCACGTTCGTCTCCGGCATCGGAAGCCCGGCCTCCCGGATCAGCCGCAGAAACGCCTTCTCGGCCCGTGAGCGGCTGATCGCCATCGCCGTGTCATCGGCGAGGACCTCCGCCAGCCGGCCCGGCACCGCGGCGGCCCGGTTGCGCGCCAGCACCAACTTCAGATCACGTGGGGTGAGCCGACGGAGGGCGAGCCCGGCGTCGATCACGTCGACCAGCTCATCCCGGGTCCCGACCGCCGCCACCTCAAGCACCGCCCGCGCCGGCGAGCTCACCCACAACGCCCTTCTCGCGCCGAAGGTCCCATTGATCGATGGCCCGGATCCGATGCACCCGCATCCCCTTGCGCGAGCCAAGGCACCGAGTCCAACCACGGAGACCTCCATCCGCCGCCGGGCGGCGTTCTTGCGCATCCCCCACACAAACGCGGCCGAACGATGACTGAGGAAGCTCCGCTCGCCGCACGACAGCAGCGCCGCCAGCTCCAGCGCCAGCGGCGGCAACTCCCCGCACCCCACCGAGTACACGCCCTGAAACACCACATGCAGCCGCCCCGTCCTGCGCCCGATACGCCACGGCATCCTCACTCAGCCCGCATCCCGCCAGCTGCGCCGGCGTCAGAAGCGTCCGCTGTCCAGCCGCGATCGGGCGGCGGCAAGGTCCCGATCCCCCGCGTTGGCGGTCAACCCCGCGCTCGCGCCACCACCAGCCGGCGACCGCGGCAGATCTCCGCACCAGAGCCGGGTGAATCCGACATTCACCCCGCGGGGCGGGGCAAGTGGGCGAAAATTCGCGGCCTACGATCGCGGTACATGGCGCCAGTGTCCACCCGCGAGCACCCGCCCCAACCGAATGAAGCTCATTTGTCGCCGAAAAGAAGCAGTGTCGTGACGAAGGCCGCCCGGCGCCACACCGGGCATGATCCAGCCGAATGCGCGTAGCGCTGTTCGCCACCTGCCTGATCGACGCGCTGTTCCCGGACGCCGGCAAGGCGACCGTGAAGATCCTCGAGCGCCTCGGCATACGACCCCGAGTTCCCGCTCGAGCAGACCTGCTGCGGGCAGATGCACGCCAACTCCGGCTACTTCGAGCCGGGCTTGGTCCGACGGTACGTCGACACGTTCGAGCCCTATGACGCGATCGTCGCGCCGTCTGCGTCCTGCGTGGGCGCGATCCGCCACCAGCACGTCATGATCGCCCGCGACGCCGGCGAGGAGGCCCTGGCCACCCGAGCCGCCCACACCGCCGAGAAGACCTACGAGCTCTCCCAGTTCCTGATCGACGTGATGCACGACCGACGATGTCGGCGCGTACTTCCCGCACCGGGTCACCTACCACCCGACCTGCCACTCGCTGCGCATGCTCCACCTGGACGACCGCCCGACACGCCTACTTCAGAACGTCCGCGGCATCGAGCTCGTCGACCTGCCCCGCAACGAGGAGTGCTGCGGCTTCGGCGGCACGTTCTCGATCAAGAACCCCGACGTGTCATCCGCCATGCTGGCCGACAAGATGGAGTCGGTGATCGAGTCCGGTGCCGAGGTGCTGTGCGCCGGCGACCGCTCGTGCCTGATGCACATCGGCGGCGGGCTGGAGCGGATTCGCGCCGGCGTCCGAACCCTCCACCTGGCCGAGATCCTGGCCAGCACCGACGGGCGAAGCCACCGCAATGAACCGCTCCAGGCGATCTGATCTGGACCGAGGACCCGCCGTTCGCCAAGAACGCAAGCGAAGCCGTCAACGACTCCCAGCTGCGCCGCAACGTCCGCAACGCCACCGCCACGATCCGCCAACGCCGCGCCGGCCTGGTGGCCGAGACGCCGGACTGGCAGGAGCTCCGCCACGCCGGCGCGGCCATCAAGGATGACGTCCTGCACCACCTGGACACCTACCTGACGCAGTTCGAACGCAACGCCACCGCCCACGGGGCTCACGTCCACTGGGCCGGCGACGCACAGCAAGCCAACGAGATCGTTGCCGGCCTGATCAGGACAGACGGGCCAAAAAGAGGTCATCAAGGTCAAGTCGATGGCCACCCAGGAGATCGGCCTGGTGGACGCCCTCGCCCAAAAGGGCATCGCCGCGCACGAGACCGATCTGGCCGAGCTGATCATCCAGCTCTCCAGCGACAAGCCGAGCCACATCGTGGTCCCGGCGCTGCATCGCAACCGGGCCGAGATCCGCCGCATCTTCCTTGACCACATGCCCGACGCACCCAAAGACCTCACCGACGACCCGCACGAACTCGCGGAGGCGGCGCGCCTCCACCTCAGAAGGCTGTTCATGCAGACCAAGGTCGCGATCAGCGGAGCGAACTTCGCGATCGCCGAGACCGGCGGCCTGCTGATCGCCGAGTCCGAGGGCAACGGGCGCATGTGCCTCACGCTCCCGGACACGCTGATCAGCGTGGTGGGCATCGAGAAGCTGATCCCCAGCGTTCAGAGACCTCGAGGTGTTCCTACAGCTCCTCCCGCGCTCGGCCACCGGCGAGCGCATGAACCCCTACAACTCGATCTGGACGGGCGTCACGCCAAATGACGGCCCCCAAGACGTCCACATCGTGCTCCTCGACAACGGCCGGACGAACGCCCTCAAGGACGAGATCGGACGCCAGGCACTCAGATGCATCCGCTGCGCGGCCTGCCTGAACGTGTGCCCGGTCTACGAGCGCACCGGCGGGCACGCCTACGGCGCGACCTACCCGGGGCCGATCGGCGCGATCCTCACCCCGCTGATGGTCGGAGTCGAGCACGCGCCCCAGCTCCCCTTCGCCTCGAGCCTGTGCGGGGCCTGCTACGAGGTCTGCCCGGTCGAGATCGACATCCCCACGGTGCTCGTGAAGCTGAGACGCGACGCGGTCAGGGCCAAGCCCCACAAGGCAGAAGACGCCGTCTTCCAAGCCGCGGCCACCGCGATGAGTGGCCGCCGCCGCTGGGGCGCCGCGCTCAAATCCGCCCGGCTGATGCGCTTCGTCCGCCACACCGCGCCGCCCCCGCTATCCAGGTGGACCCGCACCCGCGACCTACCCGACCCCCCAGCCGAGCCGTTTCGCGAGTGGTGGCGGAAGCGATGAGTGCACGCGACGACATCCTGACCAAAGTCCGCACCGCCATCGCGGAGGCCGCGCCCACCGACCCGCCACCTCGCAAATATCGAACCACCTCCGACGACGGCCTCGACACGTTCCTCGACCGTCTGGCCCACTACGACGCGACCACCCACGTGATCGATGCGGCCGAGCTCGAGCGAACCGTGAGCGTCACGTTAAACGGACGCCGCATTGTCGTGCCCGACGGAATCCCGGACAGCTGGCTGACTGACGTCGACGCGCTCCGGGACGATCCGCCACTCACCCACGCCGAGCTCGACGCCTCCGACGGCGTCATCACCACCTGCGCCCTGGCCATCGCCCAGACCGGCACGATCGTCCTCGACGCCGGACCCGGTATGGGCCGCCGCGCCCTGACCTTGCTGCCCGATTACCACCTGTGCGTGGTCAGAGCCGAGCAGATCGTGTCCTCGGTCCCCGAGGCGATAGCGCACCTCAGAGAAACCGCCAGCCGCCCCATCACCTTCGTCTCCGGTCCCTCGGCCACCGTCGACATCGAGATGACCAGGGTCCGCGGCGTGCATGGCCCACGCAACCTGGAGATCGTCGTGACCAGGATGCAGTCGCCCCGCGAGGCGACATAGACTCGGGCCGTGCGCACCCAGGTAGCCATCGTCGGCGCCGGTCCCGCCGGGCTCACACTGGCCATGCTGCTGCACCGCGAGGGCATCGACTGCGTGGTGCTCGAGGCACGCGACCGGGCCTACGTTGAGAAGCGCGTCCGCGCCGGCCTGCTCGAGCAGAACACGGTCGATCTCCTGCACGAGCTCGGCGTCGGCGAGCGCCTCGATCGTGAGGGCCTCCGGCACGACGGCATCTACCTCCGCCATCACGGCAGCAATCACTACATCAACATGGCCGAGCTGACCGGCCGGCACATCACGATCTACGGACAGCAGGAGGTGGTCAAGGACCTCACGAACGCCTTGCTCGAGAAACAAGTCCCGGTCCGCTTCGAGGTCGGAAACGTCGCGCTGCACGACATCGAGTCAGATGCCCCCCGGATCACCTACGAGCATGAGGGACAGGACCACGAGCTCACCTGCGACGCGATCGCCGGTTGCGACGGCTTCCACGGCGTCAGCCGTCCGACGATCGCCGAGCACATCACCGAGTACGACTACACGTACCCGTTCGGCTGGCTTGGGATCCTGGCCGAGGCCCAGCCCGCCACCGACGAGCTGATCTATTCCTGGAACGAGCGAGGGTTCGCGCTGTACACGATGCGCTCACAGAAGATCAGCCGCCTCTACCTCCAGGTCCCCGCCGACGAGGACATCGAGAACTGGCCCGACGACCGGATCTGGGACGAGCTCGGCCAGCGCCTCGGCAACGTCAACACGGGCAACATCTACGAGAAGGGCATCACGCCGATGCGTTCCTACGTGGCCGAGCCGATGCAGCACGGTCGGCTGTTCCTGGCCGGCGACTCCGCGCACATCGTGCCGCCGACCGGCGCCAAGGGCCTGAACCTCGCAGTCAACGACGTCCGGCTGCTCGCGCCCGCCCTGACCGAGCTGATCCGCCACGGAAGCACCGAGCGCGCCGACGGATACACGACCGCCGCCCTGCGCCGCGTCTGGCGCGCTCAGGACTTCTCCAACTACATGACCCAGATGCTGCACGACCTCGGCGGCGGCCCCTTTCAGCAGCAGCTCCAGTTGGCACGAATCGACTACGTGGCGCGCTCCGAAGCCGCCGCTCGCAGCCTGGCCGAGAACTACGCCGGCCTCCCGGCCGAGCCGGATTTCTGACCCGACCGTGGCGCACGTCGCCTACACGAGGGGCCTGCACGAGCTCGGCGACGGGCTCTACGCCTACCTGCAGCCCGATGGCGGGTGGGGTTGGAGCAACGCCGGCCTGATCACGGCCGACGGCACGTCGCTGCTGGTCGACACGCTGTTCGACCTCACGCTGACCAAAGACATGCTCGAGACGCTCAAGCCGATCACCGACCAGAACCCAATCGGCCAAGCGTTCAACACGCACGGCAACGGGGACCACTGGTACGGCAACGAGCTCCTGCCCGACAACATTCCGATCGTGGCCACCGCTGGCGCTGTCGAGGTCATGCGCGCCTCGCCGCCCGCAGGCGTCCACACGCTGTTCAACGAGGTCGACCTCGGTCCCGAGTTCGAGGCGTTCGCAAAGACGAGGATGCGCGGATTCGACTTCGCCTCGGTGACCGAACGTCTGCCCACGACCACGTTCCAGAACCAGCACAGCCTCGCCGTCGGAGATCGAACGGTCACGCTGCTCGAGCTCGGACCGGCGCACACGATCGGCGATGCGATCGCGCACGTTCCCGACGCGGACGTCGTGTTCACCGGCGACCTGCTGTTCATCGAGGGCACCCCGCTGATGTGGGCGGGGCCGGTGTCCAACTGGATCCGCGCCTGCGATCGCATCCTCGAGTTGAACGCGCGGACGATCGTCCCGGGTCACGGCCCGGTGACCGATGCCTCGGGCGTCCGCGACGTGCAGCGCTATCTGAGCTACGTCCGCGACGAGGCCAAGGCCCGGTTCGACGCCGGCATGGACGAGGATGACGCCGCCGACGACATCGACCTCTCCGACTTCCGCGACTGGGGCGACGCCGAGCGGATCGCCGCCAACGTGGCCAACCTGTACCGGGAGTTCGACCCCCGAGCTGCCCGCGCTGAGCCCGCCTGAGCTGTTCGTCAAGATGGCCCACTGGAGCGCGCGCCACTGAGGCCACCGTGCGCGTAGCGCGAGTCGAACATCAGGGCGCCACCCATACGGCGATCGTCAACTCAGGCGGCGACGCGCTCAGCCTCCTTGCGCCGCGGTCTGGACCCGATCGACGTCCTCCAGTTCGACCAGTTCGCGGTCGCCGACACCACGGAGGTCGCGCTGGAAGATGTTCGGCTCCTCGCGCCGATACGAGCCGCCCACCATGCGCGACTTCACCGTGTTCGAGCAGCACATGGAGGGGGTGCGCAAGAACTTCGACCCGAATTCCACCGTGCCCGAGGTCTGGTACGCCTCGCCCTTCTGCTACTTCACCAATCCGCATGCCCTCACCGGGCCGAACGACCCGATCCCCGTCCCACCGGGTTGCCACGACCTCGATCTGGAGCTCGAGGTCGCCGTGGTCATCGGCCGCGCCGGCACCAACCTCCGGCCCGACGAGGCGAGCGCCCACATCGCCGGCTACACGATCTTCAACGACTGGTCCGCTCGCGACCTCCAGCGTGCCGAGATGGCACTCGGGCTGGGCATGTGCAAGGGAAAGGACTTCGCCAACACCCTCGGCCCCTGGATCGTCACCCCGGACGAGCTCGAGCCCTATCGCGCGGGCGACCGCTTCGACCTCGCGCTCGAGGCCAGGATCAACGGCCGCTCGCTGGGCAGGGACACGCTCGCCCACATGGCCTGGAGCTTCGAGGAGCTGATCTCCTACGCCTCGCGCGGCACCTGGGTGCAGCCCGGCGACGTCCTCGGCTCGGGCACATGCGGCTACGGATGCCTGCTCGAGCTGTGGGGCCGCTTCGGCCGCGACGTCCGCCCGCCGCTCGCGCCCGGCGACGAGGTGACGCTGTCGGTCGAGGGGATCGGTACGTTGACCAACACCGTGGTGGCCGGAACCGACCCGATCGCACTCCCCCGCGCCCGCGCCGGCCTGCACGGATCCGTGGCCGCACCGCCGAAACAATGAGGCTGATCGCGCTCGAGGAGCACTACCACGCGCCGGCCGTGAGCCAGGCCCTGGCCGACGCCGGACGCCCCGATCCTCCGCCCGGACAGCTTCATCGCGAGGCTCCAGGGCAAGCTCGACGACCTCGGCGCGGGCCGGCTGGCCGACATGGACGCCGGCGGTATCGCCGTCCAGGTTCTCTCCCAGGGCGCCCCCGGGACCGACCAGCTCGAGCCCGAGCAGGCGATCCCCGTGGCCAGACAGGCCAACGACTACCTGGCCGAGCAGATCGGCAAGCACCCCGACCGCCTGGCCGGCTTCGCCACCCTCCCCACGGCCGCCCCCAGCGAAGCCGCCGACGAGCTGGAACGCACGGTCACCGAGCACGGCTTCAAGGGCGCGCTGATCAACGGACACATGCGCGGCCGCTTCCTCGACGATCGCGAGTTCTGGCCGATCTTCGAGCGCGCCCAGGCCCTGGACGTGCCGATCTACCTGCACCCGACCGAGCCCCCGGACGCCGTCAAGACCGCGTACTACGACGGGCTCCCGGGCACCTTCGGCGAGACCCTGGCCACCAACGCCTGGGGCTGGCACGTCGACACCGGCCTGCACGCCCTGCGCCTGATCGCCGCCGGACGTGCTCGACGAGTACCCCAAGGCTGCAGATCATCATCGGGCACATGGGCGAGGCGCTTCCCTTCTTCCTGGAGCGCACCTCGACGCAACCTGCAGCGACGAGCCGGGCTCACCAGGCCCCTCGATCACTACATGGCCCAGAACTTCCACTTCACGACCAGCGGTATGTTCAGCTACCCACCGCTCAGGTGCCTGCTCGACGTGATCGGAGCCGACCGGGTGATGTTCTCGGTCGACTACCCCTTCGCGCAGAACGAGGAGGGACGCGATTTCATAGCCGGTGTCCCGATCAGCGACGCCGATCGGGAGAAGCTGGCCCATGGCAACGCCGAGCGGCTCCTGAAGCTCGGCGGGTCGGGATGATTGAACCGGGTAGCGAACTGACTCAGGCGAGAGGTGAACGATGGCGAGCGGAGCGGTAAGGCGAGCAACAGGACGATTGCGCGGGCGGCGGCCAACGCGGCTGATCGGTTTGCCGACCGCGTGGCGGTCCGGTCAAAGGACGGCGAGGAGTGGCGCGATCAGACCTTCGCCGAGGTCTGGAGAGATCGTCGACGAGATCGCGCTCGGGCTGATCGCCCTCGGGCTCGAGCCGGGCGATCGGGTCAGCCTGCTCGCCAACACCCGCCCGGAGTGGACGTTCTCCAGCCTGGCCATCTCGCGCGCCGGCGCCGTGGTCGTGCCGGTCTACCCGACCAACTCGCCCGAGGAGTGCGAGTGGGTGATCGGCAACTCCGACGCGCGCATCGTGATCTGCGAGGACGCCGAGCAGGCGGCCAAAGTCGAGCAGGTCCGCGAGCGCCTGAAGCACCTCGAGCAAGTCGTCGTGATCGACGGCGGCGAAGGCGATCAGAGCATCGAAGAGCGTGCGCGAGCGCGGCCGTGAAGGCGACCGCGCCGAACTCGAGCGCCGCTGCGACGCGGTCTCGCCCGAGGATCCGTACACGATCATCTACACCTCGGGTACCACCGGCCGGCCCAAGGGCGTCGTGCTCAGCCACGGCAACTGCGCCTCGGTCGGGGTGATGGTCGAGGAGATCGAGTTCATCAACGAGGGTGAGCTGACCTACCTGTACCTGCCGCTCGCCCACGCGTTCGCGCTGACCGTTCAGCTCGCCTCGTTCGACGTGGGCAGCGGGATCGTGTACTTCGGCGGCGATCCCCAGCAGATCGTGCCCGAGCTCATGCAGGTCAAGGCCACGTACATGCCAAGTCGGTCCCCCGGATCTTCGAGAAGATCTACGCGCTCGCGCAGTCGATGGCCGAGGACCCCGAGCAGCTGGGGCAGGCGGTCGAGCTCGGGGTCAAGGTCAGCCGCATGCGCCAGAACGGCGAGCACGTCCCGGACGAGCTGAAACCGGCCCTCGACCGCGCCGAGGAGGCGCTGTACGGGAAGGTCCGCGGCCTGTTCGGCAACAGCCTGACCAAGGCGGTGTCGGGCGCCGCGCCGATCGCCAAGGAGATCCTGGAGTTCTTCTACGCCTGCGGCGTGCCCGTGCTCGAGGGCTGGGGCATGACCGAGACGACCGCCGTCGGCGCGGTCAACACGCTCGAGAACCTCAGGTTCGGCACGGTCGGACGGGCCA
Organism: uncultured Solirubrobacterales bacterium; assembly: GCA_963764545.1. Classification (GTDB taxonomy): domain Bacteria; phylum Actinomycetota; class Thermoleophilia; order Solirubrobacterales; family Solirubrobacteraceae; genus Palsa-465. Next base: position 807,325 of record CAVXSX010000005.1, read on the forward strand.
TGCCCGGGGTCGAGTTCAAGATCGCCGAGGACGGCGAGATCCTCACCAAGGGGCCGAACGTGTTCCGCGAGTACTGGCGCAACCCCGAGGCCACCAAGGACACGTTCACCGAGGACGGCTGGCTGATGACCGGCGATCTCGGGTCGCTCGACGAGGACGGCTACCTGTCGATCACCGGCCGCAAGAAGGACATCATCATCACCGCCGGCGGCAAGAACCTCACGCCGTCGAACATCGAGAACGACCTCAAGCAGTGCCGCTACATCTCCCAGGCCGTCATGTACGGCGACCGCCGCCCCTACCCGGTGGCGCTGATCACGCTCGACGCCGAGGAGATCGTTCCCTGGGCCAAGAAGCACGACCTGCCCGAGGACATGTCCGAGCTCGTCAAACACGAAAAAACCCGCGAGCTGGTCCAGGCCGAGCTCGACCGGGCCAACGCCAAGTACGCCCGAGTCGAGCAGGTCAAGAAGTTCGCTCTGCTCGACCACGACCTGACCCAGGAGTCGGGCGAGCTGACGCCTACGCTGAAGCTCAAGCGAAACGTGGTCAACGAGCGCTACGAGGACGTGTTCGAATCGCTCTACGAAAACTCAATAGATGGCTGAGCAGTTCTGCGACGTCGACGGGGGCATAAGCCTCTGCTACGAGCGCTTCGGCAGCGAGTCCGACCCTCCCCTGCTGCTGATCATGGGCCTCGGCACCCAGATGATCGGATGGCCGGACGAGTTCTGCGGCCTGCTCGCCGAGCGCGGCCTGCACGTGGTGCGCTTCGACAACCGCGACATCGGGCGCTCCACGAAGGTCCAGGGCCCTCCGCCGACTCCGCGCCAGCTCATCACGCGCAAGATCGATCCGGTGCTCTACACGCTGAGCGACCTGGCGGCCGACGCCGCCGGCCTGCTGCGCGAGCTCGGGCTGGCCCCGGCGCACATCGTGGGCGCCTCCATGGGCGGGATGATCGCCCAGACCCTGGCCGCCCAGCACCCGGACAGCACCAGGTCGCTGGTCTCGATCATGTCCAACACCGGCAACCGGTGGAAGGGGCAGCCCGCGTTCAGCATCTATCGCTACCTGCTGCGCCGGGCGCCCGAGGACCGCGAGGGCTTCATCGAGTACAACACGAGGGTGTTCGAGGCGATCGGCTCCCGCGGTCTGCCCTTCGACCGTGACCGGGTGCGCGACATGGTCGCGCGCAGCTACGACCGCGGGCGCGATCCGGCCGGTCCAGGGCGCCAACTCGCGGCGATCATCGCCTCCGGCAACCGCACGGCCGAGCTGCGCACCATCCGCGTGCCCACCCTGGTCATCCACGGCTCCGACGACAAGATGGTCGCCCGCTCGGGCGGCGTGGCCACCGCCAAGGCAATCCCGGGCGCCCGTCTGATGGTCGTCGACGGGATGGGACACGACCTGCCCGAGGCGGCCTGGCCACAGCTCGTGGAGGCGATCGCCGGCCACGCCCACGCCGCCGATCAGGCGAGCTCGGGCGCGCCGCTCAGCGCGTCTTGACCGGCGCGCCGGCCGAGCCAGATCGAGCTGCGCGACGGCTCCGCGGTGCTCATCCGCCCGATCGGGCCCGAGGATCGCGGGCGACTGAGAGCACGGGTTCGACCGGCTCTCGGAGGAGAGCCGCTACCTGCGCTTCCAGGCACCGCTCTCGACGCTGAGCGATCAGCAGCTGTCCTACCTCACCGAGGTCGACCACCACGACCACGAGGCGCTGCTGGCGCTCGCCGGCGAGGAGATCGTGGGGGTGGCCCGCTTCGTCCGGGTCAGCGACGAGGTCGCCGAGTGCGCGGTCGTGGTGGCCGACGAATGGCAGGGCCGCGGGGTGGCGACGGCCCTGCTCGATCGGCTCCTCGTGCGGGCCAGCCAGGAGGGCATCGAGTCGCTTCACCGCGCTGGTGCTGGCCGAGAACGCCGAGGCACTGCGACTGCTCGAGCGCCTGGGCGAGACCGAGCAGCGCCGGGTCGGCTCGCAGGTCGAGCTCGACATCGCGCTCCCCGCACCGCGCGAGACCAGCCCGCAGTTCAAGCTCGTGCTGCGAGAGCGCCGCGCGCGGATTGCTCGTCCCGGCGATCAGCATGTGGCGGCAGGTCGCCGACCACGCACACGCGCGCCGCCGGGCCGAGGCGGTCAGCGAGCCGGCCAACGTGATCGTGGCCCACGCCTACAGCCGCGATGGGGCGGCCCCGGCCGTCGCCGTCGCCGCGGGGCTGGCCGCTGCGCGCCACGCCCACGTCCATCTGGTCGACAGCTACTGGCCGGTGCTGTCCGACCGCGACGGGATCGACCGCCGGCTCTCAGCGGCGGCCGAGGACCTGCGGCGGCGCGGGCTCGCGGTCAGCACCCACCTGGTCGGCGGCGACACCGTCGACGCCGTGATCGACGTCGCCGAGCAGACCGACGCCGCGCTGATCGTGATCGATCCGCGGGCCGCCAGCCCGGTAACGCCGTGGCGCGCGTACGCACTGCCCGCTCGGGTGTGCGCACGCGCGCCGTGTGACGTGCTACTCGCTAAGTAGGACTATGCGGCCTCGCCGAGCCCGGCGAGCTCAGCGGTGGCGGCCAGGCGCCGGAGGCCCTGCTCCTCGAGCTGACGAGCCCGCTCGGCGGTGATGCCGAGCTCGCTGCCCGCCTGCCGGAGGGTCCGGGGCTCTTCGCCGGCCAGACCGAAGCGCAGCCGGATCACGCTCTGCTCGGCTGCCGGCAGACGCCGGACGGCCTCGCCGAGGCGCTGATCGCGCTCGCTCACGGCCACCTCTTCGTGTGGCTCGGGGCGCTCGCTGGCCAGCAGGTCGCCCAGGGCGGTCTCGCCGTCCTCGCTGACCGGCTGATCCAGGCTGGTCATCGCGCGGCTGAGCTCCCGCAGCTCGGAGATCTCCTCGAGCGGCAGCTCGGCCACCGCGGCGATCTCCTCGTCGGTCGGCTCACGCCCGAGCTTGGTGCTCAGATCAGACTCGATCTTGCGCACCTTGACCTGGCGCTGAGACACGTGCACCGGGACCCGGATCGTCCGTCCGTGGTTCTGGAGGCCGCGCTGAATGGCCTGCCGGATCCACAGCGTGCCGTAGGTCGAGAACTTGAAGCCACGCCGCCAGTCGAACTTCTCGACGGCGCGGATCAGGCCGAGCATGCCCTCCTGGACCAGGTCCTCCATCGGGAGGCCATGGCCCTGGTAGCGCCGGGCCTGCGAGACGACCAGCCGCAGGTTCGCGTTGATCATCCGCTCCTTGGCTTCGAGGTCTCCACGCTCGATCCGCTTGGCCAGCTCGATCTCCTCCGCCGCGGTCAGCAGCGGATGCAGACGAGCCCGCCGGAGGAACAGCTCGAGCGATTCGACGACGCCGGCGCTGCGGTCCTCCTCGGTGGTCGCGCGGAGCTCGGCCGCGGTGTCCACCGGGGCGCCCGCATGCGTGCGGCGACGCCGGTTCTGGCGGCGGTTGCCGCGTCGCAGCGGCACGCTTGGTCCCGCTGCTCCGAACCCGCCGGGCGGTTTCGTGCTTGTCGGTCCGCGTCGAGGCGCCGGTCCGACGATCTTCAAAATTTTCCAATTCCATCCTCATGTCGTCCATAGTTCGATACGGATCGAATTATAGCATTTGTTCGACGTTTGTCGAACCAAGGATGCGACGTCGATCCACCGTCGTTCCTTGCACTAGAGAAGACTCCGGAAGCCCCGGTTTGTTTCTACCCTTCGCGGCCTTCTTCTGGATTCCTTACTTTCACGGTTGCCAGATTCGCGGCGTGGCCATGCGCGGGCATTTGCTCGAACGCGAGCGAGCGTGTGTGAGGACGTGGGGCGCAGGGTGTTCGCCACTAGATGTCATGATCGAGATACGTGCCCGGCTGGGCGACATCACACACCGCCGCTCATCGGATATTCGAGACCGCACGGCGTCAGCCCACCCAAACCTCCACGGATGTTCGAGCGTTTCCCGGCTTCGTCGTGCCGTGGGTAGCGCTTGACCTCGATGAGCGTTGACGCCCTTACCCGGGAGGCCAAGGACGCCTTCGAGACCTACGCCGAGCCGCACGAGCGCCCGCCGTTTCGCACCTACGCCGCGTTTGCCGCGATCTTCAACGCCGGGTTCGGCGGCGCGCTGCTGGCCGCCAAGCGCCAGGGGCGTCTGCCCGACCGCATCGGCGCCCAGGACGTCCTCCTGATCGGCACGGCCAGCCACAAGCTCTCGCGCCTGGTGGCCAAGGACAAGGTCACCACGTTCCTGCGCGCCCCGTTCACCGAGTACCAGGGCCGCGGCGGTCCCGCCGAGGTCGAGGAGCGCGCCCGCGGCGAGGGCGTGCGCCGGGCCGTCGGCGAGCTCCTGATCTGCCCGTACTGCCTGGGCCTGTGGGTCTCCGGCGCGTTCCACGCCGGGCTGCTGTTCGCCCCTCGAGCCACACGCGTGGCCGCCTCCACGCTCACCGCGCTGACCGTGTCCGACTTCCTCCAGATCGCCTACAAGGCGGCTGAGGAGCGGGGGCTCGGGGGCTCGTAAGAGCCCAACCGCTGCGTCAACCCTAAGCTTTCGCACTCCATGCGCTACGTGATCGTCGGCGCCGGCATCCTCGGCCTGGCCACCGCCCGCCAGCTCGCCCTGTCCGAGGACGGGCAGGCAGACGTCGTGGTGCTCGAGAAGGAGCCTCGGATCGCCGCTCACCAGACCTCGCACAACAGCGGGGTGGTCCACGCCGGCATCTACTACGCCCCCGGGTCGCTCAAGGCGCGGCTCTGCCGGCGCGGGCTCGGGCTTGCTGCGCGACTACTGCGCCGCCCACGACCTCCCCTACGACGCGTGCGGGAAGGTCGTCGTGGCCACCGGGCCGCACGAGGTGGAGCCGCTCCGTCGCCTGGCCGAGCGCGCCAGCGCCAACGGGGTCCCCGGTCTCAGGTGGCTCGAGGCGCACGAGTTGACCGAGGTCGAGCCGAACGTACGCGGGGCGGCCGGGCTGCATTCGCCCGAGACCGCGATCGCCGATTTCGCCGCGGTGGCCCGGGCCTTCGCCGCCGAGATCACCGCCGCAGGCGGGGAGATCCGCACGGGCGCCGCGCGTGGCGCGCATCCATCCCGACGCCACGGTCGAACTGGCCGACGGGTCGCGCATCCAGGCCGACCGCGCGATCGTGTGCGCCGGGCTTCAGGCCGACCGGCTGGCCATCGCCTCGGGCGAGCCGGCCGAGCCGCGCATCGTGCCGTTCCGCGGCGAGTACTGGCAGCTGCGCCCCGATCGCGCCGACCTCGTCCGCGGCCTGATCTACCCGGTGCCCGATCCGGCCCTTCCGTTCCTCGGCGTCCATCTGACCCGCAAGATCGACGGCACGGTGCGTTCTCGGGCCCAACGCGATCCTGTCCACCGCACGCGACGCCTACGAGCGCCGGCGCTTCGACCCGCGCGACGTCTACGACGCGATCAGCTGGCCGGGAACGCTGCGCATGCTGCGCCGGCACTGGCGCGCGGGCGTGGGCGAGATCGCGCGCTCGGCCTCCAAGCGCCGGTTCGTCGGCGAGGTTGCGCGCTACGTCCCGGCCATCGGCCCCGCCGATGTCCTTCGCGCGCCGGCCGGGGTACGGGCCCAGGCGATCGACCGCGACGGCTCGCTGGTCGACGACTTCCGCATCGGGCGCAGCGGCCGGGTGGCGTGGATACGCAACGCCCCCTCCCCCGCAGCAACGTCGTGCATGGCGATTGCCGAGGAGTTGCTCGAACGCGCCGCCTGAGGAGCCGCCCCGAACGGGCGACCGTAGTTCGCCACAGCGACCGCGGCGGAACTACGGGCTAAGGCTTTCGGACAACTACGTCGATAAGTGGGCATGCTGTCCGACCGCGAGGCGCTGACGCGAGCCAGCCACGAGCTCCGCACCCCGTTGAACGCGATCCTCGGCTTCGGCCAGCTACTCGCTCTCGACCCCCTGAGCGACAGCCAGCGCCACAGCGTGGAGCAGATCATTGCCGGCGGGCGCCATCTGCTCTCGCTGGTCGAGGATCTGCTCGATCTATCCGGCGTGCGTGAGCTTTCGATCGCCCCGGTCGATGTCGTCGAGGAGATCGAGCACGCCGTTGCGCTGTGCCGGCCGCTCGCCGCCGAGCGCTCCCTGACCGTGAACGTCGAGGTTCTCGAGCCGACGCTGACGACGCTCGCCGACCACCGCCGGCTCAAGCAGATCCTGCTCAACCTGATCTCGAATGCGGTCAAGTACAACCGGCCGGGGGGCAGTCTCACCACGTGCGTCAGACCGGACGGCGAGGACCATGTCTGCATCGACGTGAGCGACACCGGCCCGGGCCTGACCGAGGCCGAGCTCGCCCGCCTGTTCGTTCCCTTCGAGCGTCTCGACGCAGCGGGCCGGGGCATCGAGGGCAACGGGCTTGGCCTCGCGCTCTCGCGAGTCCTGGCCCAGGCGATGGGCGGCACGATCGAGGTCTCATCAACCCCGGACGAGGGCTCGGTCTTCACCCTGCGGCTGCCCGCCGTCCCCCAGCCGGGGACCCCAGCGGCGCTCACCGTGCGCCAGCTGGCCGGCGTCGTCTGAACCGGCCCCGGCGAGGATAGGCTGCCGCCGTGGGCTGGAAGCGGACGACGGCGGCGTTCATTGGATGCCTGGCGGTGGCCGGCTGCGGAGGCGGGCATCGAACAGGCGCGTCCGCCAGGCACCCGACACCGGTCGCCGGCACGCTGATCTCCACCGGCGGTGTATACCGCTGGCTCGTGCAGACCGAGGGCGCGCAGCCATCCGTGGCGGCTGAGAACCGCCTGCCCGGTACCACGGCCTGGCGCCTGCCTGGCCCGGCGGCCGACGTCGGCGGCCTGGCGCACGGCGACGTCAGCGGCTATGTGTCGCGAGAGGCCGTGCGCGTCGGACAGACCGAGCGGATTTACGTGAGCGCCCCCGGCTCGGGCCGTGTGCGGATCAGGATCTTCCGGATGGGCTGGTACCACGGGCGCGGCGGTCAGGAGGTGCTGGCCTCCGCTCCCCTGCGCGTGGTCGGTCAGCCAGCCTGCACGCACCGCTTCACGACCGGCCTGACCGAGTGCCGCTGGCATCCCACGCTCAGCTTCTCGGTTCCCTCCGCGCTGCCCACCGGCATCTACATCGCCAAGCTCTCGGCGCGCACCGGTCAGGCCGATTGCCTGTTCGTCGTGCTCGGCGTCCGCCCGCAGCCGCTCCTGGCCCAGCTCCCAACCGCCACCTACGAGGCCTACAACGCGTGGGGCGGGGACAGCCTCTATCCCGGGCGGTACCGACCGGGTCAGGATCACCGGGACCACCCAGGGCGTGGCGGTGTCCTACGAGCGCCCCTACGACAGCAACACCGGCGCCGGCCAGTTCTTCGCGCGCGACGTCGCCATGGTCCGGTTCCTCGAGCGCTACCGGTATCCGGTCTCGTACACAACCGACGAGTCGGTGGATGAGGATCCCGGCCAGCTCACCGGCCACCGGGCACTGATCGACTTCGGCCACTCCGAGTATTGGTCCGAGCGACAGGCGCTCGGCTTCGCCCGTGCCCGCAACTCGCGAACCAGCCTGCTGTTCTTCGGCTCGGACACGATGGCCTGGCGAATCCGCTACGAGCGCGCCTCGCGGGCGGCCAGCGCCCCTGGCGCGCCCGACCGGACGATCATCGCCTACAAGGAGTTCGCCAGGCTCGATCCCAGACCACGCGCGCCCGACCGGGACATTCCCCAACCGCGGCGCCACCGTGACCGGCTCGGCCTACATTGGCTGCATCACCCCGCGGGTGTCCGAGCTCGGCGCGCCCACGTATCGCTACTACCCCTGGATTCCGGCGCGCGGTCTGCGGCCGGCGTGGTTGTTCGCCCACACCGGGATCACCGCCCGGACGGTGATCCCCGGCATCGTCGGCTACGAGCTCGACACCCGCACCTCGCGCAGCCCCTCAGGCACCGAGGTGCTGGGGAGCGGCAGCGCCCCGTGCATGCGCAGCGAGCCCGGCGAGCCCACGCCGCCACGCGGCGACAACGTAGCCCAGACCACGCTCTACACCGCTCCGTCCGGCGCGCTCGTGTTCAACACGGGCACGCTGGGCTGGGAGCTCGGGCTCGAGCCGGTCCCGAGCGCCTCGCCCGACGCCCCTGAGGCACCCAATCCATCTCTCCTAGCCATGACGCGGAACCTCCTGGCCCACGTCCTGAGAGCGCACTCGGCCTGAGCGGACGGGTCAGCGACCCGGCAAATGGAAGATGTCGAGCGTGCCGCTCGTGGCGTGGTCGTTGGCGTTCCCGACCGGCAGGATCACTCGCCCGCCGACCACGATCGGGCTGTTCCAGTGGCCGCTGCCCGCCGGTAGCGACACCAGCCGGTGGCCGCTGGCCGGCAGGTAGACGTCGAGCGCTCCGCCCGGGTCGTACACGTAGAGCAGGCCGCCCGCGAGGACCGGGCTGGTGCCGCCGCTCCCGGACTTCCAGGCCACGCGCAACCGCGGATGCGCCGCGCCGCCGGTCACCGTGTAGGCGTACGTGCCCGAGCCGTCCCCGACGAACACGTAGATGCGGCCGCCGTGCGACCAAACCGCCGGTGCGGTGAACACCTGATCGGACCCGGGGCTCGGAACCTCATCGACCTGTCCGCCGGTGCGCCCGCTGGGGCCCCCGGTCGTCCCGTTCAGCCGATCGAGGTCGAGCAGGTCGAGCACACCCGCCTTGCCGCCCTGCACGGCCAATCGGCGACCCTTGTAAACGGGCAGGATCGCCGGCGAGGTACTGCCGAGATCGAGGTCATCCGAGTTCAGCCTCGCCTGATCTGTCGGCGTCCAGTTGTGCAGGAGCTGCCGCCCGTCGGGGCTCAGCTCGAGCACGCTGTCGCCCCAGTTGGTCGATCCGTTGAACGGCGCATTGCCGGTGGCGATGAGGATCCGGCCCGTGCCGGGCTCGATCGCGGCTGCGTTGCGCCCCCAGATCGCGGCATCGCTGGCCGAGCACGAGCTGGGCGGATGGATCAGCCCGTGGCGGTCCGAGCACAGCGCATTCCACACCGCGGTGATCCGACCCGATGAGCGATCGATCATCACGACGTGGCCCTGGTACGGCGGGGCGTCCCCGATGTAGCCGTCGGTGGTCACGACCACGGAGCTGCCGGTGGTGTTGAGGGGCGACGCGAGCTTCTCGTGCGTCGGATCGAATGTGACGCTCACCGGCCAGCCACCGCTACGGACCTCATGCCCACTCGCGACGGCCAGTTTGTGGATCCGGCCGTCGGGCGAGGCGGCGTAGACGAACTGCCGGTCCGGGTCGGCGACAGGAGTGGCCGTGGTGATCCGCGAGCTGCCCTCATATGACCTGATGTCGCTCGGGGTGAACACCCACAGGATCCGGCCGCTCCTCGCGTCGACGGCGAGTGTCCGTCCGTACGTGGTGGTCATCACCGCGACGTCGTGTAAGCGCCCGCGGACGACGATCCCGTGCAGCTCGATCGCTGAGGAGTCCACGGTCCCGGGGAGCCGGACCTTGTGCAGGCGCAGCGCTCCGACGTTGTGCGCGACGAGCCCGGTGGCGCCGGGATCGACTCCGCTGCGCTGGGCGTCGAAGTCGAAGCGGGTCCAGTCGACCGCGGGCGGAATCTTGGTCTTCGCGAGCGTGGCCTTGGTCGGGATCGCGGCCGGATCGATGCTTGCGGAGTGCGCCCCGCATCCGGCGAGCAGCGCCGCGAGCGCGCCCAGTGCGAGCAGCGTCCGCCTCATGGCACCCTCACGCCCGGCAAGGTGGGAGCCCCCGGCGCACTGGAGCTCGGGGGCAGCAGGCCGTCCGCGGCGCTCCCGGCTGACTGCACGACCTGGGTGACCGCTGGACCGACCGGGGCGGGAAGCTGCTGGGTGACCGGCGTGACGGCGTTCACGATCTTGTCGACCGGCGTCGGCTGAGGCTTAGGCTGTCGGCGACGGGCTCGGCGGCGAGGCTGACTGGGTCGGCGCAGGCGAAGCCGGCGCAGGCGAGGCGGGCACCGAGCGAACCGGCGCGACGGGGCGAGCCGCCGAGGATCGGAGCGCCGGCGCCGACCACCGCGCCACCGCCGCGGCCGGTGCCGCCCGACGACAGCGGAGCACCACCACGCCGGCCATCGGCGCCACCACCGCGGCGCGCTGTGCCATGCCCCGGACCCACGAAGCCGAGAGCGGCGACCGGGATGCCCGGCAAATCACGCGCCGCGCCGCGAGCCTGACCGCCGGCGAGCGCCCCGCCGGCGAACGCCCGGCGCAGGCGGCCCGGCGAAGATCTGCCCGAGCACGCCGACTCCGCTGAAGCTGCCGCCCAGGGCCAGCACGGCAAGGGCGGCCAGCATCGCGCAGGGGACGATCAGCGCCGCACTCGAGGCACCGTAGAGCTGTCGCCTCCAGGCCCGAGCCAGGCTCATGTCGGGGCATGGTAGCTCCCGAATTGACGAGCCCGACGCACCTAGCCGCGTCAGGAGCGGGCGGCCCGCGGGTACGATCATCGCCGGGCTTTCCGCCTCCCAAACTCCTTCGTATGCAGCGTTTTTCCATCGCCCGCTTGCTGCGCCTGGCGCTCGTCGTGTTGACGCTCGCGCTCGCCCTGGTGGCCGCGCTCGGCATCGCCAGCCTGTACAACGCTCGCCAGCGCTACGAAAACCGCCTGATCGCGACATCGGATCTGGCCACCGCCGGCGCCAACCTGGCCGGCGCCGGGATCGCCGAGGAGGAGGTGCTGCGCGACGCCCGCGGCCCGAGCGCCGCTGCTGCCCGCCGGCAGGCGGCCGCCGCCTACACCGCAGCCGCCGCCACGGCGGCCGCGCTCGCCCGCGGCGACCCGACCAGCGAGCGGCTGGTTAGACAGCAGCTCGCCGAGACAGACGATGCCCGCGCCGAGGCCGCCCGCGGTGCGCTCGCCACCGCGATGAGCGGACCGCTGGCCCGGGCGCGCGGCCTGGCCGCCCAGCTCCAGGCGCGTCAGTCAGTCCGCCAGGCCACCGCGCGCCGGCAGGCCCGCTCGGATTCCCGGCGCGCCCTGCTCCTGGTCGTGGTGGCCGGCGTCCTGGCCCTGGCCGGCGCGCTCGCCCTGGTCACCGTGCTCGTCCGCGCCATGCGCCGACCGCTCGACGACCTGGTCCAGGCCACCCACAGCCTGGCCGAGGGCAAGCTCGAGCAGCGGGTCGAGCCGTCGGGCCCGCGCGAGCTCCAGGACCTGGCCGGGGCGTTCAACGCGATGGGCGACGACCTGGCCACCGCCCAGCGCCGGATCGAGGAGGAGCGCCGGCGCCTGGCCGTGACCATCGAGAGCCTGGGCGATGCCCTGATCGTCACCGAGCCGGGCTCGAGCACGATCGCCACCGTCAACCCGCGCGCCGGCGAGCTGATGCCCGAGCTGGCCCCCGGCGACCAGGTCGATCGAGAGGGCAGCCCGTTGCCCGACCTCGAGGCGGCGCTGGCCGGCGAGACGCTGGTCGAGCACCGTGGCCGGACGCTCGCCGTGAACGCCGCGCGCCTCGGAAGCGCCGAGGACGGCATGGTCTGGACGGTGCGCGACATCAGCGAGCGCGCCCGGCTCGAGCGCGCCAAGAGCGAGTTCGTGGCCACCGCCTCGCACGAGCTGCGCAGCCCGCTGACCTCGATCAAGGGCTTCGTCGAGCTGCTCGAGCATTCATCCGAGGGCATGTCGGAGCGCCAGCGGGAGTTCATCGACATCATCCTCAAGTCGACCGACCGGCTGGTCGACCTGGTCAACGACCTGCTCGACGTGGCGCGGATCGAGGCCCAGCACGTTGAGATCAACCGCCGGCCGATCGACGTCGGCGAGGTCGTGGACGAGGTGACCGAGCTGATCACGCCGCGCATCCAGGCCAAGCAGCAGCAGCCTGAGCACCTACGTGTCACCCACCCTCCCCCGGCCATGGCCGATCCCGGGCGGGTGCGCCAGATCGTGGCCAACCTGCTGACCAATGCCCATCTCTACACACCACCGGGCGGCACCATTCACGTCGGGGTCGAAGCCCGACCGGGCCTGGGTCCAGCTCGTGGTCCAGGACTCCGGCGTCGGGATGACCGCGGACGAGCTCGAGCGGATCTTCGATCGCTTCTACCGAGCCGGGAACCGAAGCGGCTCCAATCCGGGGACCGGCCTTGGCCTGTCGATCGTCAAGTCGCTGGTCGACCTGCACGGCGGCATGATCACCGTGGAGTCAGAGCCCGGGCAGGGAACGATCTTCCGCGTGCGCCTGCCCGCCGCGGTGCCGGGCTTCGACTCCCCCGCCTCACTGGAGGCGATCCGCGGCCGCAATGTGCTGGTGGTCGACGACGAGCGTGACATCGCCGAGCTGATCGCCAGCCAGCTCGCTGCCCTCGACGTCCACGCCACGATCGCGCTCACCGGCCAGGAGGCGCTCGAGCTCCTGCGCTCCGGCCAGTACGACGCGGTCACGCTGGACATCCTCATGCCGGAGATGGACGGCTTCGAGGTGCTGCGCGAGATCCGCTCCGACCGCGACCTGTCCGGCATCCCGATCGTGTTCGTGTCGGTGTTCTCGGGCCGCCAGGAGCTGGCCGGCGAGTGGGTGGTGGCCAAGCCGATCGATGCCGACGAGCTCCGCGCGGTGCTGGGCGCGGCGGTCAGCTCGGGCCGCTCCCGGGTCCTGGTCGTCGGCCGCGAGGAGCTGCAGGCTCTGCTCGAGCCCGCCCTCGACGATCTCGGGATCGAGTTCCACTGGGAGATGACCGGAGCCGCGGCCGCGCGGGTGTGCCGAGAGCGCCGCTTCGAGGTCGCGCTGGTGGACGTCGGGATCCGCAACCCGCAGATGGTCATTCAGACCCTCGACTTGCGCGGGCGGCGAGAACGACGCGCGGTGATCCTCGTCTCCGACGGAGCTACGCCCACCCCACCGGGGGTCGACAAGCTCGGGATGGAGATCGTTCCGACCGATTACGCCGCGACGGCCGTCCTTGCCGCCCTCAGGGGTCAGCGATAGCTTTAGTAGCGGGACGGGTATCCATTCCCGGGCAGGAACGGTACGTGCTGGATGCTGCGCGACTTGAGACAGTTACAGTTGGACTGAGATGGCGGTCCAGAGCGAGATCGGTCTGATAGACGAGCTCGTGCGGCTGCGTGCGGAGCTGCGCCGGCGCGAGCGTGAGGCGGCCGACAAGGAGCTTCAGCTCCAGCGCTACGCCGCCGACCTGCGCGAGACGTTCAAGCAGGAGCGTGCCCGCGCCCAGGAGCTGCGCCGCTCCTACATGGCCACGGTGCGTGCACTCTCCAACGCGGTCGAGGCACGAGACGCCTACACGGGCAAGCACGCCGAGCGCGTGGCCGCCTACGGCCTCGAGATCGCCCGCAAGTTCCCCGCCGAGCTGGTCCTCACCCCCGAGCTCGAGTTCGGCTTCCTGCTCCACGACGTGGGCAAGGTGGCCGTCCCCGACGCCATCCTCTACAAGCCGGCCGCGCTCGACGATGACGAGCGCGCGCTGATCGAGCGCCATCCGGTCATCGGATCGGAGATCGTCCAGGGAATCGAGTTCCTGGCCGAGGCGGCCGATGTGGTCCGCTCGCACCACGAGCGCTGGGACGGCACCGGGTATCCCGACGGCCTGGCCGGCGAGGGAATTCCGCTCGCGGCGCGTGTGTTTGCCGTGGCGGACGTGCTCGACGCGCTGACCACCGACCGCCCCTACCGGCCCGCCTGCTCGCTCCGCTACGCCCGCTCGATGATCAACGCCGACCGCGGCACCCACTTCGATCCACGCGTCATCGACGCCTTCAACACCATCGAGGACCAGGTGTTCGAACGGATCGCCGCCGAGATCCGATGATCCACGGAGTGCTGATCGTCGACGACGACCAGTTCATCCGCAAGCTGATCGCCACCACCCTGGAAGACGTCTCCGAGTTCGAGCTGCACGAGGCGGCAGACGGTCTCGAGGCACTCGAGGTGGCGCGCGAGACGCGGCCGTCGCTGGTCTTCCTCGACGTCGACATGCCCCGGCTGAACGGGATCGAGGCATGCCGCCGCCTCCGCCAGGACGACGTCACGGCCGGGGCCACGATCGTGATGCTGACCGCGGCCCATGGCGACAGCGTCGAGTCAGACGCCGAGCAGGCCGGTGCAGATCTGTTCCTGACCAAGCCGTTCAGCCCGCTCGAGCTGCTCCAGCTGGTCGATCAGCTCTCAGAACGTCAGCCTCGCTGAGCCGGGTCCCGCCGCCTGTCAGACTGCGCACGGCATGACCCGCCGTGCCTGGATGGCCTTCGCGCTCGCCTCGGTCATCTGGGGCGTTCCCTACCTGTTCATCGAGATCGCCGTGCGCCACGGCGTGACCCCGCTGGCGCTCGCCTGGGGTCGCGTCACGCTGGGCGCCCTCGTCCTGCTCGGCCTGGCCTGGCGCGCCGGCACGCTGCGCACCCTGCACGGGCGGTGGCGCTGGCTGCTCGCCTACGCGGTGGCCGAGATCTGCATCCCGTTCCCGATGCTGGCCTTCGGCGAGCAGCGCGTCCCCTCCTCGCTGGCCGCGATCATGGTCGCCTCGGTGCCGCTCATCGGGGCGCTGCTGGCCATGCGCTTCGACCATTCCGAGCGCCCGACCCCGGTGCGCGCCCTGGGGCTGCTCATCGGCTTCTGCGGGGTGATCGCGCTCGTCGGCCTCGACGTGGCCGGCCACAAGGGCGAGCTGCTCGGCGTCGGCGCGATCATGCTGACCGCCACCGGTTACGCGATCGGCCCGATGCTGGTCAAGCACCGCCTGGCCGGGCTCGATCCGCGCGCCAGCCAGGGCGCGGGCCTGGCGCATCGCCGCGGTCATCCTGCTGCCCTTCGCCGCCATCGATCACCCGAGCCACGCCCCGACCCTCGGCGCGCTCGGAGCGGTGGTCGTGCTCGGGCTGCTGTGCACGGCCGGCGGGTTCGTGGTCTACGCGATCCTGATCGGCGAGGCGGGCCGAGCCGCGCCACCGTGATCACCTACGTCAACCCGGTGGTGGCGGTGCGCTCGGCGTGACCCTGCTCGGCGAGCGCCCCGGCGCCGGCGCGGTGGCCGGCCTGCTGCTGATCCTGGCCGGCGGCTGGCTCGCCACCGACGGCCGCCTCCCTCCCGGGGTGGCGAGGCTGATGTCCCGGCCCCGCACGCGCCCGCGTGGCCAACCCCACACTCAGCCCGGCCAGCAGGTCGAGCGTGCAGTTGGCCACACCAGAGGTGGCTGAACCCGCGTTCACGCCCGGGAGAGGGCCGAGTGTGGCTTTAGCCACCCTCGGGGTGATGGGCCTCGCTTCGCTCGGCGTCCCTGGGGCCGTGCGGCCCCGTCCGGACAGGGCGCGACGAGCTCCGTGACCGGCCCCGGGCGCTACGGAGGCGGGCCTCGGTGCCGCCTCGGTGCCCCTCGAGTGCAGCTACGGGGGCACCGAGGCGATATGAGGCCCGCTAGGAGATCTTGATCAGGACGAACGTGTTGATCACGAACAGGACCGCGAACACGATCGTCCAGCGGTTCAGGTTGCGCTCGACCAGCGAGCCGCCACCGAACGGGCCGGCGCCCGTGCCCACGCCGAACGCGCCCGACAGGCCGGCGTCCTTGCCCGAGTGCATCAGGATCAGGAACACCAGCACGACCGAGATGAACACCTGAACGACGCCGAGAATCGTGCTCATGACCCCGGCGATGGTAGCGGGTCGCTCGAGCGGTCCAGCTCGCGCAGGATCTCGATCGCCTCGCCCCGCAGGCTCGCGTCGAGCTCGGCGTAGTCCTCGTCGGACAGCTTGCCCGTGCGGTGGTCGAGCTCGGCGTCGCGCAGCTCGCGCAGCTTGGCCTCGCGCGCGGCCTCGAGCTCGAGCAGCTCCTCATCCGCGCGCGGCGCCTCGGGTGGCGAGCCGAGCCCGCGCAGCGGCGCCGAGAGGAACACGACCAGGCCGCCCAGGATGGCGAACACGATCAGGAACTCGAGCGGCCCGCTCATCACTCAGGCCGGCTCGCGCACGGGCACCCCGGGCGAGGTCGACGGCCGGGCCGCCCGCGGCGCCGCGGCGCGCCGCCGGGCGAAGGCCGGCACCGGCCACAGCGCGATCAGACCGCCGCCGCCGATGATCAGCGCGCCGAGCCAGATCCAGGTCACGAGCGGATCGACGATCAGCAGGAACTCGGTCGGCCACGGATGGGTCACGAACCGCCGCGCGATCTCGGCCACGGCGATGTCGCGCTCGGCCCACAGCGAGTTCATCGCCTGCTGGGCCTTGGCCGGGGGCAGCTTGGCCGCCTGGGTCATGACCTGCGGCGCGTAGTTGGCGAACAGCGTGTTGCCCTGGTTGATCAGCGACGAGAGCGGCGACGGATCGACGTTGATCACCGTCCAGATGTCGCGGCGCAGGCCGGCGTCGAGCCCCACCTCGCTGTCCGCCTGCGAGGTGTCGAAGAACTTCCCGATCAGGCCATCGGACGGGTCCTGCGAGGGATAGAAGTCGCGGTTGGTCCGCACCGTGACCACGTGGCGGCCGCCCTTGGTGACGTTCAGCACCGCGCCGAACGTGATCTTCTGGTCGGACACCGACTCGGTCGGCCGCACGTAGCGGATCGTGTAGCCGTCGACCCGGGCCGACTGGCCGGGCGAGAGGATCACGTCCTGGGAGTGCTGGAACGAGCTGGAGGCGGCCACCCCGACCAGCAGCACGGCCAGCCCGGCATGCACGATGTAGCCGCCGTAGCGCCGGCGGTTGCGCCGGATCAGCCCGACCAGGGCGATCGGCACCGCGTCGTGGGTGATCGCCCGGCGCGCGGCCACCCCGCGCCACAGCTCCTGCGCGACCCCGGTGAGCACGAAGCCGGCCAGCGCGAACATGATCAGCGCGAACGGCCGCGACGCCGGGCCGCCGGGCCAGACCGCGAGCACGACGAGCGTGACCAGGCCGACCGTCACCGGCAGCGCGAAGCCGCGCCGCAGGTTGGCCACGGTCACCCGCCGCCAGGCGATGATCGGGCCGATCCCGGACAGCAGCACCAGGATCAGCGCCAGCGGCACGATGAACGGGCGGAAGGCGGGCGGGCCGACCGACACCTTGGTCCCGGTCACCGCCTGCGAGATCAGCGGGAAGAACGTGATCCAGAAGACGACCAGGACCATCGCCACCAGCACCAGGTTCTGGAACAGGAACACGGCCTCCCGCGACCACAGGGACTCGAGCCGGGCATCGGAGCGCAGCTGCTCGCGCCGCCACAGGATCAGGGCGATCGAGCCGATGACCATCACGCCGATCAGGGTCACGAACGGCACGCCGAGCGTGGAGGCGCCGAAGGCGTGGATCGAGCTGAGGATGCCCGAGCGGACCAGGAACGTGCCGAGGATCGACAGCGTCCCGGCGGCCAGCACGAGCGAGGCGTTCCACACCTTCAGCATCCCGCGCTTCTCCTGGATCATGATCGAGTGGATGAACGCGGTGATGCACAGCCACGGCATCAGCGCCGCGTTCTCGACCGGGTCCCAGGCCCAGTAGCCGCCCCAGCCCAGCTCGGTGTAGGACCAGCGGGCGCCGAGCAGGATCCCGATGCCGAGAAACAGCCAGGCGGCCAGCGCGAAGCGCCGGGTCACCGCGATCCACTCGGCGCCGAGCCGCCCCGTGGCGAGCGCCCCGATGGCGAACGCGAACGGGATCGTCAGCAGCGTGTACCCCGAGTACAGCATCGGGGGGTGGATCATCATGCTCGGGTGCAGCAGCAGCGGATCGAGTCCGGAGCCCTGCGCGGGTGGCTGGGCGCTGGTCGCGAACGGGTTGGCGAAGAACACGGCCAGCGAGGTGAAGAACGCCCCGAAGCCGAGCAGCACCGCGGTGGCGTAGGGCGCGATCTCGCGCGCCCGCCGGCGGGTCAGGTACAGGATCAGGCTCGACCACACCGACAGCAGGAACACCCACAAGAGCAGCGAGCCCTCCTGCGATGACCACGCCGCGGCCAGCTTGTAGAAGGTCGGGGTGGTGGTCGAGGAGTGCTGGGCGACCACGTTGAACGAGAAGTCCGAGCGGAAGAAGGCGTCCTCGAGGATCGCGAAGGCCAGGGTGGCCAGGCCGGCCAGCGCGTACACGGCGCGCCGCCCCGAGTCGACCCATTCCCGCCGGCCCGTCCGGGCCCCGAACAGCGAGGCCGCGATGCCGTACACGGCGACCGCCAGGGCGAGGATCAGCAGCGCGCGACCGACGACCGCCATGTCAGAGGCCTGACACCATCGCTATGACGCCGCGGCCGCCTGGTACTTCGACGGGCACTTGGTCGTCAGCGAGTTCTGCTGGCCGACATACGGTCGTGCCACTTCCCGCGCGAACCGCCACCATCACCGCCCGGCCGGGCGCGAACGGGTCCGGGACGATGCCCGAGTAGCGGACCGGAACCGACACGTTGAGCTTCGGATCGCGGATCCGGAACAGCAGCTGCGTGCCCTCGTGGCGGACCGACCCGACCAGCACCGTCCCGGCCAGCTCATAGGTCTGTCCCGGGCTTGCCCTGGTTGAGCAGCTGGGAGGCGGTGAACTCCTTGGTGCCGGCGGTGAAGCTCACATAGACGAGCGCCGTTGCCAGCAGCAGGGCGGCGGTGAGGGCCACGCTCAGCCTGATGACGCGCTTGCGGCTGGGATCCATCTGGTCTGATTCTCCCACACGCCGCCGGCCGATCCCCCCGCCGCTCACGCCTGGAGGGCCTCTGCCGATTAACGTCGTATTAGCAGGGCGTGGACTCGCGCCCGATTGAGAAACGAATCCCGTCCACAAGCGTTATTAGATAGAGATGCTGGTCAAAACCAAACGAAGCGAGCGGAGCAACCGCTCGCGCCACCACAGCCGCGGCGGCCATGCCGCCGACCGCTCGGCGGTGGCTGCCGGGCACCAGAGCGCCACAGCGCCTCGCGAGCGCCGCCACGGCGGGCCCTCCGAGGACCGCGCTCTGTACACGCTGCGAGTGCGGCTACGCCTTCGAGGCGCTCGTCACCACCTCGGTCGGCTGCCCGCACTGCGCGCGCACGCAGGCCTGGTAGCGCGCCGGCGGACTCCCGCGCCGGCGCTCACTTACGGCTCGGGCGAGCAGGCTCGAGCCGACCGAGCGCACATCCGCCCCCTGGATGTACACACGGTCGACTCGCGCTGCTGTTCCGGTCCCACAGCTTGCCCCCGAGACCCCTGTGGTCTGGCCCGATCGATGCTTCCAAAGGCTTCGGGCGGAGTCAAATACGTTCATACGGGCCTGGTATAACCGGCTCTTATGGCAGATCGAGCCGGATGAACGAACTCGACTTCCGACAGCTGCGCTATTTCGTCGCGGTTGCGCAGGAGGGTCAGATGACGCGGGCGGCCCATCGCCTCCAGCTGGCGCAGCCGGCCCTCTCGCAAGCGATCGCCCGGCTCGAGGCGCAGGTCGGTTTCAAGTTGCTCGAGCGCCATCCGCGGGGGGTCTCGCTCACTTCAGCCGGCGAGGCATTCCTGGAAAAGGCGCAAGCCACCCTGGCCGCAATGGACGACGTCCAGGCCACCACACGTTCCTGGGCGCGTCACGCCGAGGGGCGCCTACACGCCGGCTTCATGAGCCTGACCCCCCCGATGATGGCCGGTGATCTGTTTCAGCGCTTCATGGCCGAGCATCCGGACGTGAGCATCGAGTGGCGCCAGCTCGGCTACCCCACCCTCACCCCGCGGGAGTGGCTCGGCGACTCCGACGCAGCGCTGATCTGGTTCGCGCCGACCGGCCCGGGGCTGGCCACCCAGCCGATTCGGACGAGCCCGCTGGTCGTGGCGATGGCCGAGAGCCACCGCCTGGCCGGCCGCTCCGAGCTGACGGTGGCCGACGTGCTCGATGAGCCGTTCCCGGGAATCGTCGAGTGGTGCGACCAGCGCTGGCTCGGCTACTGGGGCCTCGACAGCCTACCGCGGGGCGCCGGCACGACGCACCGGCGATGTCGCGGTGACCCCAGAGGAGGTCTCCTCGATCGTCGCCTCGGGTTATGCCGTCACGACGGTCCCGGCGATCGTCGCCGTGCCCTACGCGCACCTCGGGATCCGGGCCATCCCGTTGATCGACGCCGAGCCGGCCGTGCTGATGCTGGTCTGGCCCGATGGGGCCGCCACCCCGCTGGTGCGGGATCTGGCCGCACTGGCTCGCCAGATCCACGAGGACGGCGATCCGGCCGCGAGGCGACGCGCCCGCGTGAAATATCGGCCGATCAGCCGTTGATCACACAAGGGGTCGTCTTCTCCCTCGGCGACGACCCGCCCGGGTGCGCGGTGGTGGGACCGCGTCCCGGAGCCCTCGATGATGCACGAACACGCGAACATAGACATCGACATCATCGAGCGCGATGACGCGGTCGTCGTCGTGGTCGAGGGCGAGGTCGATCTTTGTGCCGCGCCCGAGTTCGAGCAATCGCTGGTCTGGGCGGGAGCAACCGAGGCGCCGTCGATCGTCGTCGATCTGGACCGCGTCAGCTTCATGGACTCGGCCGGCGTCCACGTCCTGCTCCAGTTCTCGCTCTCGGAGGCCAACCGCGGCCGTGTCGCGTTGACGCGGGGCTCGCCGCAGGTTCGGCGCCTGCTCGAGGCCACGGGCGTGCGCCGCTATCTGACGTTCGTGTCCTCGCCGGGTCTCGGCGCTCGCTGAGCGGCCGAGCCCGCGGCCCCAATCACAGCGTCTCGAGCGCCTCGTTCAGCGTTTCGCTAGGCCGCATCGCGGCCGTCACCTGGTCGGCGTCCGGCCGGTAGTAGCCGTCGATCTTCACCGGCGAGCCCTGGACCGAGGCTCAGCTCCTCGACGATCTTGTCCTCGTTCTCGGCCAGCCGCTCGGCCAGCGCGCCGAAGCGCTCGGCGAGCCCGCCGTCGTCGTCCTGGTCGGCCAGTTCACGGGCCCAGTAGAGCGACAGATAGAAATGGCTGCCTCGGTTGTCGAGCTCGCCGACCTCGCGCGTGGGCGAGCGGTCATCCTCGAGGTAGCGGCCGATCGCCCGGTCTAGGGTCTCGGCCAGGATCCGGGCCCGCGGCTTGTCGTCCTTGTCGGCCAGCAGCTCCAGCGACGGGTCCGAGCGCGAGGAACTCGCCCAGG
The DNA here is from genome assembly GCA_963764545.1 of uncultured Solirubrobacterales bacterium. Classification (GTDB taxonomy): domain Bacteria; phylum Actinomycetota; class Thermoleophilia; order Solirubrobacterales; family Solirubrobacteraceae; genus Palsa-465. The sequence goes on from CAVXSX010000005.1 coordinate 828,347, forward strand.
GAGTCCCAGCGCAGGTGGTTCTCCTCCAGGAACTGCTGCACATGCCGTGGAGCCGACCCGCCGGCGCCGGTCTCGAACAGGCCGCCGCCGGCCATCAGCGGCACGATCGAGAGCATCTTGGCGCTGGTCCCGAGCTCGAGGATCGGGAACAGGTCGGTCAGGTAGTCGCGCAGCACGTTTCCGGTGACCGAGATCGTGTCCTGGTTGGCTCGAGCGCGCTCGAGCGTTCGGCGCGCGGCCGAGGCGACATCGAGGATCTCGATCTCCGCCCCGTCGGTGTCCAGCTCCTCGAGCGCCGAGCTGACCTTGCGCAGCACCTCGGCGTCGTGCGCGCGGGTCTCGTCAAGCCAGAAGATCGCCGGCGTCTTCGTCTCTCGCGCGCGGGATACGGCCAGCCGGATCCAATCCTGGATCGGGGCGTCCTTGGTCTGGCACATGCGCCAGATGTCGCCCGTGTCGACCTCGTGCTCGAGCAGCGCGTGATCGTCCTCGTCGAGGACCCGCACCTTCCCCGGCCCCTCGATCTCGAACGTCTTGTCGTGCGATCCGTACTCCTCGGCCGACTGGGCCATCAGGCCAATGTTCGGCGTCGTGCCCATCTTGGCCGGGTCGAACGCGCCGCGCTCGCGGCAGTGCTCCACGGCCTCGGCATACAGCGCGGCGTAGGAGTGATCGGGGATCACGAACTTCGCATCCTGCGTGCTCACCCTGCGCGTTCCACATCTGGCCCGAAGTGCGGATGGCCGCCGGCATCGAGGCGTCGATGATCACGTCGCTCGGGACGTGCAGGCTCGTTATGCCGCGATCGGAGTCGACCATGGCCAGCGGCGGTCCGTCCTCGTAGGCCCGCTCGATCGCCTGCTTCGATCTCTTTGCGCTCCTCGTCGGAAAGGTCCTCGATCGCCTTCAAGAGCGCCCCCAATCCGTCGTTGGGGTTGACTCGGGCGGACTTCAGTGCCTCCCCGTGCTCCTCGAACAGCTCTGAGAAGTAGGCCCGCACGGCGTGCCCGAAGATGATCGGGTCGGCCACGCGCATCATGGTCGTCTTCAGGTGGACCGAGAACAGCACGCCGCGCTCCTTGGCATCGGCAATCTGCTCGGCCAGGAAGGCTTGCAGCGCGGCGCGGCGCATGACCGCGGCGTCGATGATCTCGCCCTCCTGGACCTTGATCTTGTCCTTGAGGACGGTCACGTTCCCGTCGGAGTCGACGTGCTCGATTCGGACGGCGCCGGCCCGCTCGACCGTGTGCGAGCGCTCGGTCGAGCGAAAGTCGCCCTCGCTCATGGTGGACACGTGAGAACGGGAGTCAGAGGACCACTCGCCCATCGAGTGGGGGTGCTGGCGAGCGTGCTGCTTGACCGACTCCGGCGCGCGGCGGTCCGAGTTCCCCTGACGCAGAACCGGGTTGACCGCGCTGCCCTTGACCTTGTCGTAGCGACCGCGGATCTCGTTCTGCTCGTCACCGTCGGGCTCGTCGGGGTAATCGGGGATCTCGTAGCCCTTGCCCTGGAGCTCCTCGATGGCCGCCTTCAGCTGGGGCACCGAGGCGCTGATGTTCGGCAGCTTGATGATGTTCCCCTCGGGCTCTTGGGCCAGCTCGCCGAGCTCGGCCAGCGCGTCGTCGACTTGCTGGTCCTCCTCGAGCCGATCAGGGAACTGGGCCAGGATCCGGCCTGCCAGCGAGATGTCGCGCTCCTCGATCTCGATCTCGGCCGCCCCGGCGAACGCCCGCAAGATCGGCAGCAGCGACTGAGTGGCCAGCGCGGGCGCCTCGTCGGTGAGGGTGTAGACGATCTTCATCCTTCCGGCACCCTACCCATTGCTTCGCTTCAGAACGTCGAGGGCCCCGGCCAGGTCGGCCCACAGGTCCTCCACGTCCTCGAGCCCGACGCTCAGCCGCAGCAGGCCGGGAGGCACCCGCGTCGGCTCCCAGCGCGCCCGGGCCTCGAGCGTCGAGGCCACGCCGCCCAGGCTGGTCGCGTTCTCGATCAGGCCTCAGGCCGCGCTCCACGCGGACGGCCGCCTCGGCGTCGGCCACGTCGAAGGACAGGAGCGGGCCGAACGCGCTGACGTAGCGCGCCGCAACCGGATCCGGTCCGAGTCCGGGGTAGCGGACCCGCTGGACGGCGGGGTGCCCGGCGAGGCGGCGAGCCAGCTCCAGGGCGCTGGCCGACTGGCGCTCGACCCGGAGGCCCAGCGTCTTCATCCCGCGCAGCATGAGCCAGGCGGGGTCGGGTGCGGCGCCGACTCCCGAGGCGGAGCGAAACGCGGCCAGGCGCTCGTGGTCCTCGGCGCGGGCGCAGCTGACCGCTCCGACCAGGGCATCGTGATGGCCGGCCAGGATCTTGGTCGCGCTGTGCACCACGAAGTCCGCGCCGTGCTCGAGCGGGCGGAGCAGGAGCGGGCTGAGCACGGTGTTGTCGACCGCCACCCGCGCGCCCGAGGCGTGAGCCCGAGCGATCACCGCGTCGAGGTCGGGGAAGCTCATCATCGGGTTCGCGCAGGGCTCGAGCCACACCAGATCGGCGTCGGGCGGCTCGCCGGTCTGGTCGAAGCCATGGACCTGAAGGCCCCAGCGGCCGAGTTCTCCGTCGAGCAGCGCGACCGTTCCCCAGTAGCCGCCGTCGGCCACGGCCACGGTGTCGCCCGGCTTCAGCAGCGCGAGGGCCAGCGCCGCGGTGGCGCCCGAGCCCGAGCAGAACAGCAGCGCCCGGCCGCCTTCGAGCTCGCCCAGGAGTCGCTCGGCCTCGTGGCCGACCGGATGCGCCACCCGCTGGTAGTAGAACGGACCGGGCGCGGCGTCTCGGTAGGGCTCCACGGTGGCCCGGGTCAGCGCCGGCATCCCGCCGCGGGCGAGCTCGGTCTCTCGCGCGGTCATGGTCAGGCCGCCAGCCGCGGCAATTCGATCGCCGGGACAGCGGTCCATCACGACCAGCAGTCCGGCCTCGAGCGCCCGCTCGGCGGCCGCCTCGTCGATCACGCCGAGCTGCATCCACACCGCTCGCGCGCCGGCCGCGATCGCCTCGTCCACGTGGGCGCCGGCCTTCTCGGCCCGCCGGAAGATGTCGACCACGTCGACCTGCTCGCCGGCGGGGATGTCGCCCAGGCTCGGATAGCACGGCTCGCCCAGGATCTCGTCCGCGTTCGGGTTGACCGGGATGACGCGGAACCCGCGCGCCCTCAGCAGCGACGCGATCCGGTGGGAATCGCGGCGGGGATCGGGCGAGCAGCCGACCACCGCCCACGTATGGGTTTCGGTCAGGACCGTCCGAATCGTCTCTTGCCTGGAGCGAAATGTCATGGCCTCAGTATGTCGGGCAGCCGCCGAGACCCGGATCGACGCCGGCATGGCGGCGATGCTGGTCAACGTCGGACCGATCCTGATCGCGATGCCCCCCGCGCTAGTTACCAGCGCGCCATTCCTACACAACCGCGCTAATCCCTTACGCCTTATCCGTAGTTGCTACGGATAAGGGTCCAGCTTGTGCGGACGATGACATTGATCAGGAAACCGCTGGTCACGGAGGCTACGGCGTTTGTACTGACCATCCGGTCAGCGGAGATAGATCCCCAAAGACCACACGGAGGTCACTACAACCATGCAGCGCAAGACCAAGAGGCTCATCGCGGCTGTTGGCGTGATCGCTCTGCTCGCCGCCGGCGGCGCAGCGTTCACGGCCAGCATCGGCAACGTCCCCGCCAGCACCACCGCTGGCTTCGCCCAGACGCAGATCAATGGCGCCACGGCGACGCAGGTGAATTACAACTACAGCAGCGACAACCAGTACATCACGTCGGTCGACCTGCAGTTCAGCTCGCCGAACCTGGCGGCGCTGACGGCCGACACGATCAAGGCCGGCTTCGGCGACACCGCCACTGACGCCACCCTCGTCGCCTGCGGTACCCCCGCGGCTGACGTCGGCACCCCCGCCGACACGGACGTGACCTGCACGTTCACCGGCTCCGGCGTCCCCGTCGCCACCGCGAACTACTTCGACGTCTCCGTCATCGGCTCGTAAAGCGACTGACTCACGCGCATGGAGAGCGCGGTGCTTCGCCGCGCTCTCCTCGCGCACTTCCCCCGGAACTCGTTGACCTGGCCTCGTGAAGCGAGCTGATCGTGAAGCGAATCAGACTGCGTTCCTGGGGACTCACGGCCGCGTTGATCGCAGTGGCGATCGTGGCCTGGCTGTACCTCGCTCCCTCGAACATCGGCGGGTCGACCCGGTACGTGGTCACCAGCGGCATCAGCATGGAGCCACGGTTCCACACCGGGGATCTGGCGCTGGTCAGGCCGGCGGACCGTTACACGGTCGGCGAGATCGTCGCCTATCGCAGCACCATGCTGCACACCGTCGTGCTGCATCGCATCATCGCGGTGCATGGCGACAGCTATGTCTTCAAAGGAGACAACAACGACTTCATTGATCCAGTCCGCCCGACCCGTTCCGAGCTCCTAGGCAAGCTGTGGGTGCACCTGCCGCGCGCGGGCAACCTGCTCAGATGGCTGCATGAGCCGGAAGTGGCGGCCGTCTTTGTCGCGATCGTGGCGATCCTGCTGTTCGTAGGGGTCGCCGAGAAGGAGCGGCGACGCAGGCGGCGCCGGAGGCGGACCAGCGGATCACGTCCCCCAGGAATCCCCGTGAAAACTCCAAGAGATCATGGCGTCGCGCGCTCGATCAACTTCCGGGCGCTCCTCACCGCGTCGGCCGTTGCCGCCGCGGTTTTCGGCGTCCTCGGAGTGATTGCGCTCATGCTCCCCGCCCACAAGGCGAGCGCCGTGACCACGCGTTACACGCAGCAGGTGACCTTCGGCTACCGGGCCAGCGCGCCGCACGGACCGGTCTATCCCACCGGACTCGTCAGGACCGGGGACCCGATCTTCCTCACCCTCGTGCACCAACTGGGTGTATCGATCAAGTACCACCTCGAGACCGCCGGTGCCTCCGAGATCGCAGGCACCGAGGACGTCCGGCTCCAGCTGAACGGGCCAGGCGGATGGAGCCGCACGCTGACCCTCGTCCCCCCCACCCACTTTGCCGGGGATCACACCAGCACCGAGGTGACGCTCGACGTCCCGCACTTGCAGTCCGTCGTCGATCAGGTCGAGAAGCTCACCGGCGTTTCGCCCGGCGGGCAGTTCACGATCAACATCGTCCCCACGGTCCACATCAAAGGGGCGCTGGCCGGCCGGCCCATCAAGTCGACCTTCACACCCTCGATGAGCTTCCAGATGGCCACCAATCAACTGCTGCCTGCGAGCGCCTCGACCAGTGCAGCGCCGGCGAGCGCGGGGGCCCCCACCGCGTCGGTCGACTACACCGCCAACCAGAACGGCGCCGCGTCCAGCCCGGCTACGGTCCCGAACACCCTCACCGTGCTCGGGGTATCGCCGCAGGTTCAAACGGTGCGCTGGATCGCGCTCGTGGGCCTGCTGCTGTCGATTGGAGCCGCGGTCTTCTTTCACCTGGCCAAGCGCGGCGAGCCGTTCGAGGAGAGCGTTCGCATCCAGGCGCAGTACGGCCACATGATCGTGCCGATCGTGGGCGGGGAGGATCTGGGCTGGCCGCCGGTCGACGTGCCCGACATCAAGGCACTGGTCAGGCTCGCCGAGTCGGGACAGCGGCTGATCCTGCACAACCGCTCGAACGACGTCGACACCTACATGGTCAACGACGAGGGCACCGTGTACCGGTACCAGATGCGGCCGTCCAATGTCGTGTGGGGCGAGTGGTCGGACACGGCCACGCCGGCCCAAGCCGCGGCCTAGTGCCGCGACGCCACAACTCGATTTCGCACTAATCATTATGGGTATGACTGGGACGGGAGCCACCGGCGCTATGTGCGCCGCTGGCGGCGCGCCGGCGCCGGGAGTCCGAGCGCGTGGCCTCGAGCCCCGGCGGCGTCGCTCAGTCGGGCAGCACCCGGTAGAGCACGGCGCTGTCGGGCGCGACGACGGCGTCGATGGCGCCGGTCGAGCTCGCGGTGCGGTGAGCCCACACGTTCCTCACCCGGTATGAGCGGGCCGCAGCCAGCCCAGCATGGCTCGCGGTGGTGGCGATCCGCAGCGGCGACGGGCCGCGATTGAGCAGCGCGACCGCGACCGCGCCGCCGGCCAGCGGCTTGCTCCACACCTGTCCGGCGCCCTCCTGTTCGATCATCGTGCCCTGGATGCCCAGCCGGTCCTGGTCGACCGCGATCACCTCCGGGTTCTCGAGCATCGCGATCGCCGACGGCGACAGCGCCCGGGGGTCGCTCCCCAACATCAGCGGCGCGGCCACGATCGCCCACATCGAGAGCTGGGCCTGGCCCTCCGCCGCGGTCATCCCGAGCTCGGGCCCGAGGTAGTCGGGGTCGTTCCAGTGGCCGGGTCCGGCGGCGGTCGGATGGGCCGCGTCGCGATCGAGGTTGCGCAGCACGTTCACCCACTGGATGTCGCGGGTGAAGCCGATGTCGGTGTCGGTGCGCCAGCTCTGGGCGATGCGCGGCGCCCACCGGTAGTTCGCGTAGGCCGAGTTGACGTAGCTTGGCTCCGTCCCGTCGATCTGGCCCGGCACCCAGAAGTTGCACACGTTCAGCAGCAGCCGCCGGTGGCTCGAGTTGTGGGCCAGCGCGTGGGCGAAGCGCGTGTAGAGCGGCCGCGGGTCGAGTCCCTGCTGACCCGCGCCGCAGAAGTCGACCTTGACCGCGTCGAACCCCCAGGCCGCGAACGCATCGGCGTCCTGCTGGTAGTGGCCGAGCGATCCGACGCCCTGTTTCGGCAGCCGCTGTGCCCCGCGTCGGTGTAGATCCCGGCCAGCAGGTGGTGACGGTGCAGCCAGCCGGTCAGCCAGTGCAGGCCGTGGGGCCACTGGTGGCGGATCGACCAGGATCTGCCCGTCAGCGCCCCGCGCGCCGCTCGCCCACCCGAAGTCGAGCCACACGATGCGGTAGCCGGCGCGGGCCAAGCCGCGCTTGATCAGCGTGCGGGCTACCGACAGGATCGTTCCCTCGTCGAAGATCCCGCCCACCCCGTAGTAGGTGTTCCAGCCCATGTAGGGAACCGCGGCCAGCAGCCCGGCGGAGTTGCGTCCAGCCGGAGCCGCGCCACCTCCGGTGCCGGTCTGGGCGGATGCGCCACTCACGTCGACCCCGAGGCCGCACAACCCCACCGCCAGGCAGGCCAGGCCAACACGCCAGCTAGCCGTAGTGAGTGATTCCGGGGACCTGGATTGGCGTCCGGCCCGGGAGGGACGACGATTTCGGGGTGCAAGGAAACGAGCGACAGGATGGCCCGATGAACAATATGCACGGAAGCGGTGGCAGATGAACCTGATCCAGCGAACCTTGGTGGAGCCGGCGACCTATCGCCGTGTCGCGTATCTGCTCACGGGGGCAGTGCTCGGGCCGGTGTGGTTCACCGCCCTGGTCACGGTGTGGAGCCTGTGCCTGGGTCTGGCGGTCACGCCGTTCGTCATCCCGGTGCTGATCCTGCTCGCCTTCATGACGCGCGGCTTCGCCGCCATCGAGGCGGAGATCGCCCGGGCGCTGCTCGATGTCGAGGCGCGTGCCTGGGTGCCGAGGCCGACCCGGCCCGGGTTCTGGGGCTGGTTTCGCGGGCAGTTCGGTGGTGGCTTCTGGCGGGCGCAGGCGTATCTTCTGCTCCGATGCGTTGCCGGGTTTCCGGTCGGGATCGCGGTCTTCACGGCGCTCGCCGGCTCGCTCGGCACACTGACCGCACCAGCGTGGGTGCCGTTCGTTCACAGCGGCGCGAATCTCGGGGTCTGGAGGGCCGCACACCTTCGTGCAGTCACTCGTGGGCATCCCGCTGGGGTTCCTGGCCCTCCCGCTCAGCGTGCTGGTCGGCAGGGCCGTGGCCGCGCCATTTGCCCCCGCCGCCGCGGCCCTGCTCGCGCCTGACGCCATGGTCGAGTCAGCCTCCAGCACGATTGATCGACGAATGAGGTTGCGCTCGCGAGAGCGTCGAGTTCCATGCCGCGGCGGACGCCGTCGTGCTGATCGCGCCGATCGTGATCTGGGCGGTGACCTCCCGCGGCTACTTCTGGCCGATCTGGCTGGTGATGCCGCTCGGCGCCGCGCTGGCCATCCATGCCTGGCTCGTGCTGATCGCGCTGGAGCCGACGTTGCTCAAGTACTTCCGGGGCAGTCACACGCTGGCCAACAGCAGCGGGATCGGGGCGGTGCTCGCGTGCTTCTTCACGGCGATCTGGGCGGTCACCTCGCAGGGCTACTTCTGGCCGGTGTGGACGATGCTCCCGATCGCGATCGTGCTCGCCATCCAGCTCTTGGCCGTGCTGCTGTTCTCGCCGCACCGCGCCGAGCTGACCGAGCGGATCGAGACGCTCGAGACGACCCGCGCCGGCGCGGTCGACGCCCAGGAGACAGAGCTTCGCCGGATCGAGCGTGACCTGCACGACGGTGCCCAGGCCCGGCTCGTGGCGCTCGGGATGAGCCTCGGCATGGCTGAGCAAAAGCTGGCCGAGGATCCCGAGCGCGCCGGCGAGCTGCTGGCCGAGGCGCGCATCGGGGCGGAGCATGCCCTGCGCGAGCTGCGTGACCTGGCGCGCGGGATCCATCCCCCGGTCCTGGCCGACCGTGGGCTCGAGGCCGCGCTCGACTCCCTGGCCTCTTCGACGCCCTTGCGAGTCGTGGTCTCGGTGCACGTCGCCCCGCGCCCGGCGCCGGCTGTCGAGACCGCCGCCTACTTCGTGGCCGCCGAAGCGCTGGCAAATGCCGCCAAGCACGCCCGCGCCCGGCAGGTGGACATCAGGATCGCCCGCCTGGGCGACATGCTCGAGCTCGAGGTGCGCGACGACGGCGACGGCGGCGCTGATCCGGGTGGCGCTGGCCTGCGCGGCCTGCGCCGGCGCGTCGAGGCCCTGGACGGGAGCCTCATGGTGATCAGCCCGCAGGGCGGACCGACGACCATCCGTGCCCAGCTGCCATGCGGGTAGTCATCGCCGAGGACCTGGTCCTCCTGCGCGATGGCCTGACGCGCCTGCTGCGCGATAACCACGTAGAGGTGGCGGCCGCGGTCAGCGACGGCGAGGCGCTCGTGCGCGAGGTGGTCGCCCGCCGGCCCGATCTGGCCATCGTCGACATCCGCCTGCCGCCCACCTTCCACGACGAGGGCTTGCGCGCCGCGCTCGAGGCGCGTAAGCGGGTCCCGGGTACCGCCGTCCTGGTCGTCTCGCAGTACGTCGAGCACACCTACGCGCAGGAGCTGCTCGCCGACGGCCGGGGCGGCGTCGGCTATCTGCTCAAGGACCGCGTGATGCACGTGGCCGATTTCCTCGAGGCCGTACGCCGCGTGGCCGGCGGCGGCACCGCGCTCGACCCCGACGTGGTCGCCCAGCTGTTCTCCCGCCGCCGCCAGGACGGCCCGCTCCAGCGACTCACCCCCCGCGAGAGCGAGGTGCTCTCGCTGATGGCCGAGGGACGCTCGAACGCCGGGATCGCCGAGTTGCTGGTGCTCACCGTGGGCGCGGTCGAGAAGCACGTGCAGAGCATCCTGTCCAAGCTCGATCTGCCCCAGTCAGCGGGCGATCACCGACGCGTGCTCGCCGTGCTGGCCTATCTCCAGCAGACGGAGTGAGCCGGCGCGCGTTACCTGCGGGGTAATTGCGCCACGTACGCGCCTCCGCTACGTTCGATGCCATGGCCGTGGAAAGCGCAGTCGCTCCCGCCGGCGCTCAGCGGGCATGCGGGCCGGCGATCGCGAGCTCGCGTTCTTCAGCACGATCTCGACATTCGGCACGCCGGTCGACATCACGCTGGCCGAGCTGGTGATCGAGCCTTCTATCCGGTAAACGCGGCCACCGCGACATATCTCCTGGAAGGAATAGGCGCCCAGGCGGCCGTCGTAACCTGATCTCAGTGGCGACGCAACAAGACCGGCCAGCCAGCCCGCCCACGGAGCCGCCGGGCGGCGAGATGCCGGACGAGCTCTCCCCTCGGCACCTCGTCAAGCGGGTGCCCAGATCGCCGCGGTGATCGCCCTGGTCGCGATCGCGATCACCTCGCTCCCCGGCCTGGATGAGGTACGCGACCGCGATCACCGGCGCCAGCCCGGTGCTGGCTTGGCGGCGATAGCGCTCGCCGAGATCGGGTCGTGCGCCGGCTACATGCTCGTGTTCCGCTCCACCTTCTGCCCGCAGATGGGATGGGGTCTGACCTACGACATCTCGATGGCCGAGCAGGCCGCCAACTCGCTGCTGCCGAGCGGCGGCGCCGGCGGGCTCGCGCTCGGCGTGTGGGCGCTGCGCCAGGCGGGCATGAGCACGTTGCATATCGCCCAGCGCACGATCGCCTTCTTCCTGGTCACGAGCGTCGCGAACTTCCTCGGCGTTGTGGTGGTGGGGCTCGGCATGTTCGTCGGTGTCCTGCCTGGCCACGCATCGGCCGTCCTGACGCTCGTCCCGGCGTTGATCGCCGCGCTGGTCCTCCTGCTCGCCTGGTTCAGCCCGAGGCTGCTGCGCAGGTTCGGAGAGCCGCTGGCCGGACCGAAGCGGGCGAGCTGGAGCGCGGGCGTCCGTCACGCGCTTCGCGACGGGCTGGCCGCCGCCGCCGACGGAGTCGACCTGGCCAAGGATCTGCTGCGCGCCCACAGCTTCGGCGTGGTCGTGGGCTCATTCGCCTACATGGCGTTCGACATCGCGGCGCTCGGCTTCGGCTTCGCGGCGTTCGGACCGGTGCCCCCGTTCGGCCCGCTCGTGCTCGGCTACCTGGTCGGCCAGCTCGGCAACCTGATACCGCTCCCCGGCGGCATCGGCGGGACCGAGGGTGCGCTGATCGGCATCTACGCCCTGTTCAACGTGAACATCACGCTCGCGGCCACTGCCGTGCTCGCGTATCGCCTCTTTCAGCTCGCTATCCCCGCCCTGCTCGGCGCGCCGGCGTTCGTGCTCCTGCGCCGGAAGCTGGCGCACATGCATCACCGGGACCTCCTGTGCGCGCCGCTGTCGGTCGAGGTCTCAGCGGAGCGCCGCTGACCCGGGCGGGCTACTTGCCCATGCCGGACATGCTCTTCGAGCTCTCTCGCAGCTCTTCGTTGCTGGCTCATGCCCTGACTGCCCGACATCGTGGTCGAGGAGTGCGTGCTGGTCGTGCTGGTCGTGCTCGCCATTCCCGGCATGTCCTGCATCGGGTTGGCGAAGCCCGGCAGCACGACCGAGTGGTGGACCCACTTCCACCACAGGTAGGTGTCGAGATGCGGCGCGCCGGTGACCTCGCCCATCAGCCGCCCGTCGTCCTGGGTCCAGACGATGTCGAGCAGGTCGTTCTCGAACGTGCAGAAGACCCGTCCGGCGGCCTGAACGTCGCGGATCTTCCCCGAGGTGAACATGCTGATCGGGTAGTAGCTGGGGTGACGGAAGCTGTGGTTCCAGCCGATCTCGCCGTTGATGTCGGTCTCGGTGCAGTTGCCGTAGTTGGCCTTGAACGGCGCCCCGCTCAGTGCGGCCACGCGGGCTTCGTATGCGGCGTACAGCGCCCTCAGCCGAGGGATAGGTGCGCAGGGCGACTCCGTAGACCGCGTAATGCGGGTGCGTGCAGAGCACCATCGTCGAGCTCATCGCCTTGCAGGTGGAGGGGGGCAGGTAGCCCTTCGACGGCGTCGGGCTGTCGTTCACCCCGGCCACGGCCTGGAACAGTGGGGAATTGCGGAAGCTGACCGGCTTGGCCTTCGTGTGCATGGCCATCGTGCTGGTCTGCGCGCTCATCGCCGGCCGCTTGGCGCTCGAGCCGCCAACGTTGGTCAGGACGTAGACCACCACCGCGATCGGGATCAGGATCGCGACGCCGATCGCCGAGCAGCACCGAGCGGCGCATGCCGCCGAACTCCAGGTGCTGCATCGGCACGTAGCGCGGCGTGCCGCTTCCGTTGGGCCGATAGGAGCCCCCGGACCGTCCGCTGGACGAACGCCGCGAGCTAGGGCCGGGTGGCTTCAATCTGAGGACCCCCCTTACTCGTCTCTCACTCAGCGGTTCAAGCGGCTGACTCCAGCCCCAGCAGGATAACCCGTTCCGACTCCGGCGAGGCCGGTCCAGCGCAGCCGACCTGCTGGCTCACCGCCGGCCGGCCGTCGCGAGCATCCGCTCGATCGACGGGGCCAGCAGGCGAGTGAGGAGAGTCGCGGTCCGGTCAGGCGCCGCTCGGGGAGCGGCCACGTGGCTGATCGCCAGGCGCACGAGCGTGTCGGCCAGCGCAGCCAGGTCCGCCTTCGCGACGCCGGGCCAGTGCGTGCCGATCGCGCTCACCAACCGTCCGCCCGCCCAATCGAGCACCGGGCCGCTCTGGGTCGTGACGAGCGGCAGCAGCCCACCCGTGCCGTCGTCGCCGAGCAGCAGGCGCACGAACGGGTCATCCTGGGCGATGCTCAGGAATCGATCGAGCGCGGCGGTCAGCGCAGCGAGTGGATCATCGGCGTTGGCGTCGATCGCCTCCTCGACCGCGTCCAGGAACCGGCTGCCCTCGCGGATGATCAGGTCCTGAGCGAACTCGTCGCGGCTGCCGAACTCGTTGTAGAGGGTCTGGCGGCTGACACCGGCGGCGGTGGCGATGTCGGCCATGGTGACCTGCGCCCACGTCCGGTCGGTCAGCTGGTCGCGGCCGGCATCGAGCAGCCGGTCGCGCAGCAGCTGCCGGACCGCGCCGCGATAGGAGGTGGTCATTCGGCCCGGCCGTAGCGCGCGAGCACGCGGCGGCGGGCCGGCGGATGGATGTTGGCTCGGGTCACGTCTCCACCGTAGTGGGTCAACAGGCGCCGGTCCATCACCCGGTACCACAGCGGCGGGATCAGGGCCAGGACGATCATGCCGGCGTAGCCGGTGGGTAGCTGCGGCGCCTCGTCGAAGTGGCGCAGGGCCTGGAAGCGCCGAGTCGGGTTGGCGTGATGGTCCGAGTGGCGCTGGAGGTGGTAGAGCAGCACGTTGGAGGCCACGTTGTTGCTGTTCCAGCTGTGCTCGGGCCGGGTCCGCTCGTAACGCTCCTCGTCCGGCCGGCGCTGGCGCAGGAGCCCGTAGTGCTCGAGGTAGTTGACCACCTCGAGCAGCGGGAAGCCGATGGCCATCTGGATCAAGAGGTAGGGCAGCACGCGGAGGCCGAACACCGCGGTCAGGCTGCCGAACAGCACGAAGGTCATGGCCCAGGCGTTCAGCACGTTGTTGTGGATGCTCCACACCGAGCGCCCATGGCGGGCCAGCCACTCGCGCTCGAGCTCCCAGGCCGACACGACGCTCCCCTTCACGGTCCGGGGCAGGAAGGCCCAGAAGCTCTCGCCGAGCCGGGCGCTGGCCGGGTCCTCGGGCGTGGCCACCCGCACGTGGTGGCCACGGTTGTGCTCGACGAAGAAGTGCCCGTAGCCGCTCTGAGCCAGCGCGATCTTGCTCAGCCACCGCTCGAGCTCATCGCGCTTGTGGCCGAGCTCATGGGCGGTGTTGATCGCGATCCCGCTCACCATCGCCTCGGTCAGGGCCAGCCCGAGCTTGTCGACGACGGTCAGCTCGGGGCTCGCCCACAGGGCGCAGGCGAACACCAGCCCGGCGTACTGCAGTGGCAGGAAGGCGTACGTGCACCACCGGTAGTAACGATCCTGCTCGAGCCACTTCAGCACGCTGTCAGGGGGGTTCTCGGAATCCAGCCCGATCACGAGATCGAGCGGCGGAAACACCCCGAAGATCAGCAGGGGCCCCCAGAACCAGAACACCGGCCAGCCCGTGAGATGCACGAGGCCGTAGACGATGAACGGGAGCGTCGGGACGACCACGCCGAGCAGCCAGGCGTAGCGCTTGCCGTCCCGCCAGGTCGGTTGCGATGCGGCCGTAGCGGTGCCCATGGCGCCTCCTCGGATCGATTTCCGAGTAGTTTTACACAAAGCGATAATTTGTCAAGTAACTAGGCAAATGCTCCGACGTGGTCAAGCGTTAGCGCTTTGGGCGCGTGGTCAAGCCCACACTCGAGCCGGACGCGAGAACCCAGAGTTGGGTTGGCCACCTCTGGCGTGGCCAACCCCACTCTCGACCCGCGGCCGGCGGCGAGCGTGGTGTTAGCCACCCGACTCGGCGGAGTCACGAGTCATCGGAGCCCCAGACCGCGAACACCTTCCGGGCACCGGTGGACAAGACAGCACCAGGCCCCAATGAACGCGAAACCGTGCGTCCTGAGACCGGCGTTCCTCCAGGCATCCCGTACAGATGGCCATCCACGCCTTGTCCACCGATTGATTGGGTGATACAACGCAAAGCAGGGCGAGACTTGTTGGGCAAGCAGGTTTCGTCGCAGCAGACAAGGGCGGACGGATCCTGCGGAGCAGCCTGGCTGGGCCGTGTGGCGAGTCGGACGACCGGGACAACGCGACCACCTAGGGAGTCAGATGTACACAGCCGGCGAGGGGCGCACCAAGCAGCGGTTGGGCGCATGAACGCGATCAGTCAGACCACTACGCGCATCACATCTCTGCGGGTGCTACCGGGCCGCCGCGGAGCGTGGCGGGTCGAGGATCAGGGTGGCGTCCGCGCGTCGTGCGCCACGCTGGCCGAGGCCGAGGCCATCGCCGAGGGGCTCCTGTACGAGCTCGGGGGCGGCCAGATGATGGTCTACGACGCCTACCTGCGCCTACGCGCGGTCAAGCGCCTGAGCGCTTAGCCCTTCGCCCACGGTCCTCGCCCGCCGGGCCGTGATCCCGGGCCCGGAGTCCATGCTGCCGGTGCCGAGGCCCCGGGCCGATCACGGGGGTGACGCGTGGCGCCGCACGGGGCGCCAAGGTCGGGGCGCTGACAAAAAGCTCAGCGCCGCGACCAGCAACTGGACCGGCTCACGCCGGCGGATGGCGCTGGAGGTGCGCCGCCTCGAACTCGTCCGCCACCCGGGCACCGACGTCGAAGGACTCCTCCTCGCCGATCTCCTCGTGGGCCAGCGCCTCGGACTCGAGCAGCGCATGCTGCTCGAGCGCGATCCTCGTCTCGCCGGCCACGTCGATGTCGCGCGCCAGCAGCAGGTAGAGGACGGCCGCCACCGGGAAGCCGATGAACGGCGAAAGGTCGCCGCCCGAGAGCGACTTGGCCACCGGGCTCGTGTAGATCGTCGGGATGCTCATGAACGGGATCATCACGACGAACCCGACGGCGTAGGCGGTGAGCCCGCGCCAGCCCCAGGCGTGATACAGGCCGTTGGGCTTGAACAGCTCCCGGATCGCGTAGTTGCCCTTGCGGACGAAGAAGAAGTCCATCAGGTTGACGGCCGTCCACGGGATCATGAAGTACAGGATCATCGTCAGGAACGCGCTGAAGTTGGTCAGGAAGTTCGAGGACAGCGTCAGCGCCAGGACGGTGCCGGCGACGGTGATGAAGCCGATGCTCGTCCAGCGCGCCGTGAAGGTCGGGCGGATCCGCTTGACGGTGTCGACCGTGGTCAGCGTGGACAGCGCCCCGCTGTACATGTTCATCGCGGTCACCGCGATCAGCCCGGGGAGCGAGCAGATCATGATGATCGTGCCGAATCCGCCGAAGATCTTGTTGGCCACGTCGTGTACCTGCGCGACTGGCGCGGCCGTCGTGGCGACCGACAGGATGAACGCGCCGACGAGGAACGGAACGATCCCGCCGATCACCGAGCCCCAGTAGGTCCACCAGAACACGGTCCCGCTCGGCGTGTCGCGCTTCAGGTAGCGCGAGTACTCAGACACGTAAGGCGCCCACGTCAGCTGGTAGCTCACCACCGCCCCGAACTGCAGGAGGAACAACCCGCCGTCGAACTTGTTCAGGGCGAAAGAGCCGTGGGGCGGCCCCAGCGTGAACAGCGCGCCGATGGTGAACACGCCGTAGGCGATGATGAACAGCCAGGTCGCCCAGCGCAGGCCGATGTGGATCAGCTCGTAACCGAAGATCGTGAGTCCCAGCGACAGGATGACCACGGGGAGGTAGGCCGCGACCTTGCCCCAGCTCGGGAACAGCTGCTGGACGACGTCGCCGCCCAGGATCGTGTTGAACACGTTGAAGCCGATGAACAGGAGCACCGCGACGATCACCGGCAGCAGCGATCCGAAGTAGCCGAACTGCGCGCGTGACTGGATCATCTGCGGCAGGCCCAGCTTCGGCCCCTGGGCGGAGTGGAAGGCCATGAACAGCGTGCCGATCAGGGTTCCGAGGATGATCGCGATCACCGACCAGATCAGGTTCAGCCCGGCCGCCACGCCGATTGCCCCGACCGCCAGCGTCGACAGCTGAGCGTTGCCCTGGAACCACACCGGTCCCAGGTGCCACGCCTTTCCGTGCCGCTCGCTCTCCGGCACGTAGTCGATCGAGCGAATCTCGACCGTTCCGGCGCTCTGCACGCTCTGCTCGCTGCGTGCCGTCGTCGTCGTCATCTGCCTCTCCCGAGTTCGGTTCGTGCCCCAACACCTCGGGGCCCCGAGATTGCCGAGTATGCGTTGTATACAAGGTCATCGTGACGATTGCAACATCCACAGGGCCAACTTGGATCGGCCCTCTGGAGGATCCTGGAAGCCGTCTAAAGATCGGCCAGAACCCGGCCCACGTCCTCGCGGGTGAAGCCCGCCAGCTCGCGGGTGACGGGCTCCCGGCTGGGGGGCGCGTCGAGGTCCTGCGGCACCCACCAGCGCTCGTCGGCCGGCTTGGCCTGCAGCTTGCGCAGGTTCGTCCGGGCCAGGCGGTGATGGCGGGGCGAGAGCTCGCGGATCCGGCGCAGCAGATTCTCGGCCGGGGCCGCCATATCACGGTCGTCGACCTCGCCCAACTCGACCGCCAGGTGCGCGAGCATCAACTGGCACCCGGATGTGTAGAACCCGAGCCGCTCGAGCGTCTCCGGATCGTAGGCGGCCAGGATCTGCGCCAACGTGAGCCAGTCGTCGAGCTCCTGGAGGTCTCGCGCGGTGAGACCGCCCACCAGCAGCGAGCGCGACGGAGCAAGCTCGTGCCATGTCACGCGGATCCGCGGCGGTTCGGGGCGCTCTGCAAGCAACGCGCTGACCGAGTACCAACCGTCCAGCAGGAACACGGGCACCGGCCGGGCATGCTTGTGCCAGATCCGGCTGCTCGCGCCGAGGACATAGGCGGCGAGGCTCTCCATCTCTGGGCGCTGGGTCGGCTCGAGCCAGTCGTTCAGCGCGTCGCCCAGCGCGACGAGCAACCGCCCGAGGTCGTGGTCCTCGAGTCCGGGCAGCAGCTCGGCGATCCGGTCACCGAGGGTGTCCCAGTCGCCGTCGTCGATCAGCAGCGGCAGCGACCGCTCGCCGCTCGCACCGCCCTTTCGCGAGATCGCCAAGGTGACGCCGTAGATACCGCACGCCGACAGGAACTGCCGCCGCGCCACGGCGTGCTCGGCTAGCTCGCCGATCACGAGATCCCGCCAGCTCGGATGTACCCAACCGATGCCCAGCGGGGTCACTCGCAGAAAATGATCGGTGAGCCGGTCGATCAGCTGTCCCGGGGGTCGGGGGAGACCGCCCATATGGTGGCGGCGCACGGTGGCGCTCAGCTCGCGCTCGTCGATCAGACCGGCCGGCGCGTCGAGCAGCGCGACGAGCAGCTCGCGGTGCTCCTCCTCAAGCGCCCGGAAGGAGTTAGCCATCGCGTCGGTCGGCTTGGCCAGCTCGTTCTCCACGATCACCAGCACGTGTTCCGCACCGCTGGCGGCCAGCTCGTCGAGCCGATCGGCGACCAGGCGCCGGATCCGCTCCGGCGTGAAATGTGGATGCTCGACGATCGACAGACCGTTTGAGCGCACCAGCCCGCGGGCCGCCTCGCCGGCCCGCCGGTTCTTGGCGTGGCGGAACAGGATCAATGTCTTCTCGGCCAGGTCGAGCCCGCTGGCGTCGACCAGTACCTCGCCCGGGGCGGGGAAGTGCTCGGAGCCGCGCTCGCGCTGGACGCGCCGGAGTCCGGCCTTGAGCGGCGCCGGCCGTGACGTCCAGATCAGCCAGTGGCGATCGTCGAGCGCCCGGAGCATCCTCCCGAGCTTCCCGCGCCCACAGCTCGGCGGCGTCGGCCCGGTACTCGGTCGAGCCGAACGCGTCGTCGGCCACGAATATTTGCCGGCGATCCGGATCGAAGTGCTGCCACACCTGGCCGGGGTTGGTGCACTCGTAGGCCTCCCACCCATCGGTGAGCCCCGCCAACGCCACCATGCGCGCGATCGCCGTCTTGCCCATCTCCGGAGGGCCGGTGAGCACCACGAAGCGGTGCCGGCGAAGCACCGTGCGGGTCCGCCCGTAGGCCCGGGTGGCCCAGAACACGCGCGCCAGCTCCTGCGCAGCGACGATGTCGAGCGTGGATCTCCGTCTGGCCTCGGCGGCAATCAGCGGATCGAGCTCGCGCAGCCCGAGCACCGAGGGCATCGCGGACCGGAGCTCGGCGTGGCGGTCGAGGCTCTGGCCGAGCTCGTCGGAGCCGACCACGACGAACCGGTGCTTTGCCTCGGCGAACCGCTCACACAGTCCCGTCTCGGCGAGTTGACCGTCGAGGTTGGTGAGCACCAGCACATGCTCGAACCAGAAACCAAGCTCGGAGGGCAACGCCCAGACGCCGGTGATCAGGTCCCTCAGCCGCTCGGCCTGCGACGCGGAGGGCCGCACCCATACCACCACCACCGCGAGCGGCCCTCGGAGTCTGACACCCGCCTTCCCCAGCACCACGCCATCGTCGACGAGCGCGACCCGGCCGCGGTCGGCGCGCCCGTGCCACGTGACCTCTGCCGCTCCGGCCTCCTGTGCGAGCACGAGAGCGCACAGCCGCTCGAACTGGAGCCAGCCCAGCTCATCGAGCCTGTACGGGCAGCCGTCCACCGTGTCCGGCATGCCTGCATGGTCCCACGCGCCTCAGTCGGCGTGAAGGATGCTCAGCGGTAGCGTGAAGCCCACGTTCCACATTCCGCCGTCGACGACCTCGAGCAGCTTCAGGTCGCCGGCCAGGCTACAGGTCATGTAGGCATCCTCCCGAGACAGGCCGTGCTCCTCGACCAGCCAGGCGATGCTGTCGCGCACGGCGGCCCGAGCGCCCTCCATCAGGTCCGGCCCGATCCCCATCGAGCCGTGGTGGCCGGCGGCGTCGAGGAGCGGCGTGAGCGCTCCCGGCGTCTGAAAGCGGGGCGCCGGCAGCGAGCGCGCCTGTACCGTGAAGCGCAGGCGGGCCCGCATGTCGCACTCCAGCGCGGCCAGGCATACCTCGCCGTCGCCCTGGGCAGCGTGCGGATCGCCGCAGGAGAACAGCGCCCCCTCGCACCAGATCGGCAGCCACAGCGTGCTCCCGGCCGTGAGATGCCGCGTGTCGATATTGCCCCCGCCCTTGTGCGGTGGGAACGACGGCGCGCTGGCCGGGGAGTCGGGCTGAGTGCCCATCGTGCCCAGAAACGGCGCGAGCGGCACCGTGACCTGCGGGCAGATCTTGGCGCTGCGGCCGTCGCGCAGGTCGAAGGTCTTGACGAACGGCACCGGGAAGTCCCCGGGAAGCAGCCCAAGATCGGCCTCGGTGCCACACCAGCCCCACTCCCCGGGGGTGAGCGACAGGATGTCCACGCGCAGTGTGTCCCCGGGCCGCGCGTCGCGGACGAACACCGGCCCGAGCAGCCGGTAGATCGAGTCGAAGTCGAACGTCGTGTCCTCGTAGCGGTCACCCTCGTGGATCTGCTCGGCCCCGGCCATCTCCAGGTCGAACTCGACCACGTCGCCCGAGGCGATCTCGAGCGTCGGCTTGGTGGCGAGCTCCCAGCGATGGTGAAAGCGGCTGCGATCTAGCCGGTGCTCCACGCCTCGCTCCGCTCGCCTTGGGAGATCGGCGTCACCCAGCTGCGGTCGAGCTCGCGCACCGACCGGCAGCCGGCCAGGGTCATCGCGAGTCGCAGCTCCTCCACGAGCAGGTTCACGGCTCGGATCGCCCCCGCCTCCCCACCGGCGCCCAGCCCGTAGACCAACCCCCGGCCCGACAGGCACGCCCGGGCGCCCAGCGCCAGGGCCTTGAGGATGTCGACGCCGCGGCGGATCCCGCCGTCCATGTACACCTCGATCTCGGAGCCGACCGCGTCGGCCACGGCGGCCAGAGCCGAGATCGACGACGGCGCGTGGTCGAGCTGGCGCCCGCCGTGGTTGGAGACGATCACGCCCCCCACGCCAAGCCGAGCAGCCTGTTGTGCGTCCTCGGCTCGGAGCACGCCCTTCAGCACGATCGGGCCCTCCCACTGCTCCTGCATCCAACCGATGTCGCTCCACGTGAGCCCCGGGTCGAACTGGCTGTTGATGATCGCCGTGAGGCTGGGCTGTCCGGCGCCCGAGTCGCCCGCGCGAGCGCGCCGAGCACCCTCGGACAGGAATCGCGGCCGGCGGATGAAGTCCATCGACCACCGGGGACGGACCACGCCCTGGGCCAGGGCGCGTGCCGAGACCCGCGGCGGCAGGCTGAACTGGTTGCGGCGATCGCGCTCGCGCGCGCCGGCGCGCTGAACGTCCACCGTGACGACCAGAGCCAGGTACCCGGCCTGCCGAGCTCGTCCCAGAAGCTCACGCACATACCCGCGGTCGCGCGAGACGTAGAGCTGGAACCACAGGGGCCCCGGGCTCGCCTCGGCCACCTCCTCGACCGTGCGCGAGCCGACCGAGGACAGTACGTGCAGCCCTCCGGCGCGGTGCACAGCCCGGGCCAGCGCGACCTCGCCGTCGTGGTGGACGATTCCGGTCATGCCGGTCGGCGCGCCCATCAACGGCACCGTGACCGGCTGGCCCAGCAGGCTCGTGGACAGATCGATCTCGGCCGCTCCGGTCAACACGTGGGGCAGCACGGCGAGCCGGCGCAGGTCGGCCCGGTTTCGCGCGGCGGTCAGCTCGTCCCAGGCGGCGCCGTCGACGTAGTCGAACACCACACCGGGAATCCGGCGGCGGGCCAGCGCACGCAGCTCGGCGATATTCCCGCACCGCTCCACCCGCCCCTCGTCGCTGAAGCGCCGGCGCAACGTGGACGGCGCATCGGCCAGGTCACCACGTGCCTGGCGGACGAGCAGGTCGACGAACCCGTCCGGCTTCACGGCGTGGCCACCCGCTGCGCCAGCGCCGCGAGATCGGTGGCCAGCCGGTGGGCGAGCGCCGCCGATACGTTCGCGGTCTGCGCGACGGCGTGCTCGTCGACCAGCTCGCGAACATCGCCGCGGGAGTGGTAGTACGGATAGTCCGGACGCCAGATCAGGCAGGCCGGCACACCGGCGTCGGTGAACGGCGCGTGGTCCGAGAACGTGCTGCGGACATTCATCGCGCGGTCGGGCTCCCACCCCTGGGCGTGCCCTGTGGCGACGGCCAGGCTCAGCAGTGCAGCGTCGGCCGACCAGATCTCTCGCTGGGAGGGATAGGCACTGGCGATCCCGTCGAGGTTGACCATCGCGGCGACATCCTCCATCTCGCGCGCGTGCGCGCGCACGTAGGCACTCGCGCCCCATACGCCGATCTCCTCGGCGGCCGAGGCGAGCAACACGATTGTCCGGCTCGGGCCGCTCGCCTGCAAGGCCCGGGCGGTCTCCAACAGGCTGGCCAGCCCACTGCCGTTGTCGTAGACGCACGGTCCCTCGGCCTGGCTGTCGTAGTGCGCCGAGAGGATCACCTGGCCCGGCTCACCGCCCGCGATCGCGCCCACCACGTTGTGCGCGGTGCACTCGCTGTAGGTGCCTTCGTGCGCGATCCGGATCTCGGCGCCCGGACCAGCGGCGCTCAGCTCGGAGAGGAGCATCCGGCCGCTCGTGTGCGAGATCGTCACTCCCGGATAGGCGGTCGGCCGCCCCTCCCAGGGCGGCTCGAGCGGCGGCGGATAGAGCGCCCCGGTGAAGTTGCCCACGATCCCGCCCGGGGTCTCGCAGATGTGGACCAGGCCGGCGACGGCGCGGTCCTCGAGCACGCCGACCAGGTCGAACGGGAACATGCTGTGCACGACCACGACCTTCCCGGCCAGGTCTGCGCCGCGGGCGTCCAGGCGCTCGAAGTCGGCCTCGCCGGCATCCCCCAGATAGATCGCCTCACCCGCTGCCTCGCCCGTCGCGGTGTACTGCAGCGGGTGACAGTCGAGCGCTCGCCCGTTCCAGACGCAGGACGCGGCCTGCGCCTCGTAGGCCAGATACGTGAACGGCTCGAGCCGTACGTCGACCAGGCCGAGGGAGCGGAACCGATCGAGGAGGTAGTCGCGGGCCGCCGCCTCGCCGGGGGTTCCGGCGTAGCGGTTACCGACCGCGGCCAGGTCGTCGAGCGTCCGCCCGATCTCGGTCGGGTCGAGACGTACGGCCGAGCCATTCATCTCAGGGGCTTGACAGCAATGCCGACGCCGGCAGTCCCCACTTCGTCGCGGTCGCCTTGTACTGCGGCGATGACAGGTACCACTGCATGCCGCTCTTCAGCTGCGCCTCGAACGGGCTGCCCTTCTTGATCGCGATCCCGAGCGGCGTGTCCGCCTGGGGATCGTCGTAGACGACCTTGAAGTTCGTCTGCTTGTTCGCGATCAGGTGCTCGGTGATCGTGTCCTCGAACATCGCGTACAGGTTCCCGTTCTGGAGCGCCGGCACCTCCTGCGCGACCGCCGAGAACGAGTGGAGATCAATCGCCGGCTTGCCGGCCTTCTTGCACGCCTGACTGGCCTGCTGGGAGAACTGCAGCTCAGTCGCCGCGCCGGTGAGGATGCCCACCGGCTTGCCGCAGACGTCCATCCAGCCATGGACTTTGGCCGCGTTCGAGCTCGTCACCATCAGCGAAAGCGACGTCTTCATGTAGTCGAGGAAGTCCACGACCTTCTCGCGTGCGGCGGTGTCGTAGATGTCGGAGACAACCATGTCCGCGCGGCCGCTCTGCACGGCGGGGACCAGGCCGTTGAAGTCGGCGGTCGCCCACTTGTACTTCAAGCCGAGATGACCCATGACCGCCTTGACCATGTCGGGCTCAAAGCCGACGATCGTGTTCGGGTCGCTGGCCGAGCGCGAGCTGAACGGCGGGAAGTCCGCCGACGTGATGACCACGTACGTCTTGCCGCTGCTCGCAGCCGCCGCCGTCGAGGTGCTGCTGGCGGCGCCGGCCGAGCTCGGGCTGGTGCTCGAAGCGCTGCCGCTACTGGAACTGCTGCCTGAGCTGCCGCAGGCGGCGATCAGCACGGCCACAACCGCGGCCACCACTGCAAAACCCAATCGTGTCCGAAGGACACTCATATCCCCTCTCCTCTCCGTGGTATTACCGGGCCGCGGAGATCGCGATCCCCAGCGGCTTCAACTCACCCGCATTGCATGGATTGAGGTCCTGGGGGCAGTTGGAGATCGCCACCAGGACATCGGCCTCGGCACTGAACGTGATGTAGTCCGCCGCGCGCGAGGCGGGCTCGGCGATCGACCAGCTCCCATCCGGTTCGACCGGACAGTTCATGAAGACGTTGAAAGACATCGGTACGTCGGCCCGCCCGAGACCCCACGGCGCGATCGCCTCCATGAAGTTCTCGACGCAGCCCCGATGGTCGTCGACCCCGTAGCGGACCTTGTCGATCTCCGCGTTGCAGGAACCGGCGAGCATGTCGTGGCGCCCGCAGGTGTCTTCGACGATCTTCAGCAGCGGTCGGCTCAGCTCCGAGTACAGCGTGTGACCCGTGGTGAAGTAGACCGTTCCGTTGAGACGGATGGTCGTGGACGGCCACAACCGATCCGACAGCTCGGGAAGCGCGAATGCGATCACGTCGGCCACCTGCTGACCTTCGAGGTCGGTAATCCGCAGCGTCTGCCCGCGGCGCAGCGTTCGCGCGATGCATCCGGCCGGCGCCAGCACGAAGTCCTCGGCCAAGGTCTGGGTGCTCATCTCTAGATCGCCTCCTGTTCCGTTGGTCCCGACGTTCTTGCCCCGGCCATTCGCTCATCGATCAGGCTCAGGAACGCCCGGGTGCGCTCCTCGCGCGGATTGCGGAACAGCTCCTCGGGCCGTCCCTCCTCGATGATGCAGCCATCCTCCATGAACACGACCTTGTCCGCCCATTCGCGGGCGAACACGATCTCGTGGCTGACCACGACCATCGTCATTCCGGCCTCGGCCAGCCGGCGGATCAGCTGCAGCACCTCTCCCACGAGCTCGGGGTCGAGCGCCGAGGTCGGCTCGTCGAACAGCATGAGCCGGGGATGGGTGGCGACCGCGCGGATGATCGCGATCCGCTGCTGCTGCCCGCCGGATAGCTGATGGGGATAGTGGTTCTCGTACTCCGCCAGCCCGGCCCAGGCCATGAGCGCGCGTGCTTC
Source organism: uncultured Solirubrobacterales bacterium (assembly GCA_963764545.1). Taxonomy (GTDB): domain Bacteria; phylum Actinomycetota; class Thermoleophilia; order Solirubrobacterales; family Solirubrobacteraceae; genus Palsa-465. The sequence continues at coordinate 852,589 of CAVXSX010000005.1, forward strand.
CCGGCGAACCTCATCCGGCTTACGGCGGTAGACCCGCACCGGCGCCTCCATGATGTTCTCCATCACGGTGAGGTGATCGAACAGGTTGAAGTGCTGGAAGACCATCCCGATCCGGGCCTTGGCCCGCGCGGAGGCCGGATCGCGGACGGGGACCAGCTTCCCGCCGGAGCGCCGGTAGCCGACGTGCTCACCGCCCACCAGGATCTCCCCGTCGTTGATGGTCTCCAGATGGTTGATCGTGCGCAACAGCGTGGTCTTGCCCGACCCGCTCTGCCCGATCAGGAAGACCACGTTGCCGGGCTCCACATCGAGCGAGACGCCCTTGATCACCTCGTTGCCATGGAACGCCTTGCGCACGTCGCGAATCTGCACGTATGCCTCTCCGGCACGCGCCGACGCTTCCTGGGACGCCCGGAGCGCGCTGAGCAGCTCGGGTGAGGTCTCGCCGCGCGTCGCGGGCTGGGTCGGGACCTCGATGCGTGGGGACCGGCCGGTCAGCCGGGCGAAAATGCCATGTGAGTGACGCCGGCCGTTGGCCGGCTGGGCGCCCATTCCAATCAGCGCGCGCGTCGGGCTGAGGAGACCGGCCTCCCGAGCACGGAGCGCGGTCGCCTGTGCGCTGATCCGCGCCTTGCGTTCGATGTTCAGCCGGGCCTCGAGCCGGCTCTGCACGATCACGACGCCGGTTGTCGCCACGAGGTACAGGACGGCGGCCGCGGCGAACACCGGGACGTACTGGAAGTTGGTCGATACGACCTGCTCCGAGCGCAAGGTCAGCTCGCCCACGGTGATGACCGACGCCAGCGAGGTGTTCTTGATGATGATGATCGCCTCGTTGGACATCGCCGGCGCGATCGTCCGCAGTGCCTGCGGGATCACCACGCGATGCAGCACCTGCCAGCGACTCAGCCCCAGTGCGGCCGCGGCGTCCCGCTGGGTCTGCTTCACCGCGAGCAGACCGCCGCGGATGATCTCGGCCATGAACGCGATCTCGTTGAGCACCATGCCGATGATCGCCGTCGCCATCGCGCTCGTATGGATCCCGATGAGGGGCAGGACGTTGTACCAGAACAGCAGCTGCAGCAGGATCGGGGTGCCGCGCATGACCCAGATGAACGGAACGGGAATCCAGCGCACGATCACGTTGCGCGACATGCGCATCAGGGCCATGCCGAGCGCGAACGGAAGCGCCAAGAAGAACGCCGCGAGCGAGATCTCGATCGCGATCAGTAGGCCCTGCCACAGGAAGCCGAGCGTCAGGTAGTGCGTGAACTGGCTCATCTATCGCAGCGGACGGCCGAGCACCCTCTCCGAGTGTGCAGCGTATACAACGCATACTGGACATGCAACTGCAAGGGGTCCTCATGGGTCACTTTTGGGTCACACCTCGGACGCCGGCAGTAGCGGGGGGACTTCACGATCGATCCGCACGTCGAGGAGCACGGGCTGCTGGTCCTCGATGGCCCGGGCGAGCGCCGCGCCAAGCTCTGCCGGATCGTCGACTCGGAGCGCGGCACAGCCGTAGGACGCCGCGGCGGCCAGAAAGTCGACGCCCGGGAGCTCCAGGCTGGGCACGCCCCTAAGCCCGCCGAAGGCGGCCACCGACTCGAGAATTGCGTAGCGCGCGTTGTTGACCACGATGAACGTCACCGGCGCGCTCAACTGGACCGCGCTCCAGAGGGCCTGCTGGGCGTAGAGCGCGGAGCCATCCCCGACCAGGCAGACCACCGGCCGCTCCGGGCGGGCCAGCTTGATGCCGACCGCGGCGGGCATGGCGAATCCGAGCCCGCCGCTCGCGCAGGCGAAGAAGCTCTCCGGGCGCCGGATCCAGATGTGCCGCCGGAGCTCGTGCCGGTTCGACGGGGACTCCTCGACGAGCACCGCGTCATCCGGGAGGACCTCCGACAGCGTGGCCATCAGAAAACCCGGGGAGATCGGCGACGCCCCGGACGGTTTCGGCGAAGCCTCGCGCCTGGCGCCAATCCCCGCTCCATCGTGCGTCGCGCCGGTCACGTCGATCCGATCGAGCAACGCGCCGACGATGCCGCGCACGTCGCCGATCAGGCTGAAGACGCTCGGTGCCCGGGCAGCCTCGTCGGGATCGTCGGTGACCTGCACGATCGCCGGCATCGCCGCCTCGCTTGGCTCGTAGGGCAGGAACGCGAACACTGGCGCGCCGGCGACCAGCACGACCTCGAAGCCGCTCAATTGCGCGGCCGCGCTTCCATACCCCGGCGCCAGGTGGCCGCGATACAGCGGGTGGTCCTCCGGGAAGCCGAGCCGCGGCGACTGCGGGGCGGCCCACACCGGTGCGCCCAGGCGCTCGGCCAGTTCGATCAGCTCGGTCCAGGCGCCATCTCGATCCGCACCCGCGCCCACCACCACCGCGAGCGGCCCGCGGCTCAGCCAATGCACCAGCTCGTCGACGTGGTGCCCGTCCGGGCCGGTGCCGGCGCGCACGTCTCCCCCGGGGTTCGCCTGAGCGCCGGCCTGCGCGGCACCGTCCCAGTCGTCGGCCGGGACCGAGACGAACACCGGGCCGTACGGGCGCGACTGCGCAAGCGACCACGCCCGGTCGATCGCCGCCGGGACGTCCTCGGCCCGGGCCGGCTGCTCGGCGTGCTTGACGTAGGGCGCCATCAGCTCGACCCCGCGCGCGAACAGGAACGGCTCGAGCGCCAGGTGACGCCGGTCCTGATTGCCGCCGGTGATCACCAACGGCGCCCGGTTGTGAAACGCGTTGACCACCGCCCCCATCGCGTTGCCCACGCCACACGCGCTGTGCAGGTTCAGGAACGCCGGACGGCCGGTGACCTGTGCATATCCGTCGGCCATGGCGACCGCCACTGACTCGTGCAGGGCCATCACGTAGCGGAAGTCGTCGGGCAGGTCGACCAGCAGACCGAGCTCGGTTGATCCGGGGTTGCCGAAGATCGTCGTCATCCCGCGGCGGCGGAGCAGCTCGATCGTGGCCGCACGAACCGAAGTCGATGTGCCCACGCTGGCGGGCACCTAGCTCCCGGCACCGATCATTCGGCGGTAGGCCTCCGGATCGGTGGCACCCTCGGTGGACAGAAGCAAGACACGCGTGTCGGCGCCGAGAGCCAGCGCCTCCCGCGCCCCTGCGAGGTGTGAGGCGTCCGCCAGGTGCCCGTCCTCAGCGAGCGCGGTCAGGGCGGCCAGCCCGGCGGCTCCACATTCGCCGGCCACGATCCCGTCCGCCGCGAGCAGCCGGGTCGCCTCGGCGATGTAGGCGTCGGGTACCGCGAGGTAGACGTCGATGCCGCGGGACACCAGCGGCCAGGCGATCAGCGACGGCGTCGCGCAGTTCAGGCCGGCCATGATCGAGGTCTGGGGATGCCCGAGCGTAAGGATGTGCCCGGCGGCCATCGACTCGAGCACACAAGCCGCCGAGGTCGGCTCGACGCCCACGAGGAGTGGCCGATCAGCGGTCGATGACCAGTAGTGGCGCACGGCGGCGGCGGCCAGCGCCCCCACCCCGATCGGCACCACCACGACATTGGGCTGCGCGCGCTCGGCCTGCCCGAGCGCCTCGTCGATCTCGGCAAAGATCGTGCTGTAGCCCTCGATCACCCAGGCCGGCACGCGCTCGTAGCCCGGCCATGAGGTGTCGGAGATGACCAGGCAGCTCGCGCTGGCGTCCTCGGCCGAGCGCGCCACCGCGTCGTCGTAGCCCCCGTCCACCACCGTGACGCTCGCGCCCTCACCTTCGATCGCCGCGATCCGCGCTGCCACCATGTCGGCGGGCACGTAGATGCGCGCCTCGAGCCCGAGCAGGGCCGCGATGTGCGCGACCGCCCCGCCATGGTTGCCGTCGGTGGCCGCCGCCAGCGCCAATGGCCGGGCCCGCGCTGCCTCGTCGCGGAGGCGATCGAAGCTCGGAATCTCCTTAAGCGTCGCTCCGAGGTGCTCGACGAGCGCGCGGTAGACCGCCCATGAGGCGCCCAGCACCTTGAATGACTGGAGCCCCAGCCGCTCGGACTCGTCCTTGACCAGGACCTCGCCGACCCCGAGGCGCCGCGCGGCGTGCGGGGCCTCGCGCAGCGGCGTCGGCTGGTAGCCGTTCATCGAGGCGTGAAAGGTCCGCGGTGAATGCGGCATGTCCGGGAGGGGCGGTGCCTCACGCGTTTCCCGCGCCAGGAGCGCGAGCGCCTCACCCTCGCCGGCGAGCACAGAAGCGATCGTCATGACGCGGCGGACGACTCGACGCGCGCCTCGCGCAGGGCGGCCAGGATGCGCTCGGGGGACATCGGGAGCCGGCGCATCCGCACCCCGACCGCGTCCTGGATCGCGCTGGCCAGCGCCGCCGGCGGCGGCCCGATTGGCGGCTCGCCGATGCCGCGAGCCCCGAATGGCCCCTTGCCGAGATGCAGCTCGAGCCCGATTGCCTTGATGTCGGGAAGATCGACCGAGGTGGGGATCAGGTAGTCGGCGAACAAAGTCGACTGGACCACGCCGCCGGACAGCTCGACCTCCTCGCTCAGCGCGTAGCCCACGCCCTGGGCGACCGCGCCCTGAATCTGTCCCTCGACGCGCTGCATGTTGATCGCGCGCCCGACATCGTGAACGGCGACGTACTTGAGGATCCGAACCTCGCCGGTGGCCGTGTCGACCTCGACCTCGGCCGCATGCGCACCGTGCGTGCAGTCCGGGAAGGACCGCCCCCGGCCGGTCTCCGGATCGAACTTGCCCGTCTCGGCATCGAACGTGCCGTGGTGGTAGGGCATCACGCTCTGGTGCTCGGCCGCCCGGGACAGCTCGCCGATCGTGATCGAGCGGCCGCCGGCCGACACGCGGTTCTCGGCGAACTGCAACTCGTCGACGTCGCACTCGAGCAGCGCGGCCGCCACCGGCTCGAGCTTCTCGCGCAGCGCGCGCGCCACCTTGAGCACGGCGTTGCCCGACATGTAGAGCTGCCGGGTGGCGAACGTGCCCCCGGTCAGCGGCGTCAGTGCGCTGTCGCCGATGTGCACCGAGGTCCTATCGACGCTGATGCCGAGCACCTCGCCGGCGATGTTGGCCAGCGATGCGGCCTGGCCCGCGCCCAGATCCGTGACGCCGGCCCGGATGACCATCGTGCCGTCCTTCTCGAGCCCGATCCAGGACGATGCCCGGTCGGCGAAGAACACCGAGCGTCCGTACGGCTGCATGCTGCAGCCGAAGCCGCGGCCGATCCGCGTGGTCGGCCGCGCGGGATCGGCCGGAGTGGGCGGACCCAGCTCTTCGAGCGCACGGCGCATGCACTCGCCCACGCCCACGCCGGTGTCGATCGTCTCCCCGGTCACACGCTGATCGCCGCGGCGCACGAAGTTGCGTTCGCGGACCTCGGCCGGATCGAGACCGAGCTGCTCGGCGATCCGGTCCATCTGCGACTCGTAGCCGAACACCACCTGCATCGCCCCGAAGCCGCGCATCGCGCTGGTGGGGACGTTGTTGGTGAACACCGCGGTGCGACTCGACCCGGGCGTCGGTGATGCGGTAGGGGCCGGTGGAGTTGACCGCCGCCGGCGAACAGCACGCGCGAGGAGAGCAGCGGATACGCCCCGGCGTCGCCGACGATCCGCACGTCCTGGGCCACGATCGTCCCATCGCGCTTGACCCCGGTGCGGTAGTGCATGCGGAACGGATGGCGCTTGTGGCGGGCCAGCAGCGACTCCTGGCGCGTCCAGACCATGCGCACCGCCGGCGCGTCTTCCAGACCAGCGCCGCGATGAACGGCTCGACGGTCATGTCCTCCTTGCCGCCGAAGCCGCCGCCCATGTACGCGGCGATCACGCGCACCCGGCTGTGCGGCAGCTCGAGGATCTCGGCGATCGTCGCGCGCGTGCTCGATCACCTGGGTCGACACGCGCAGGGTGAGCACGCCGTCGGAGTCGATCCAGCCGATCCCGGCCTCGGGCTCGAGATAGGCGTGGTCGACTCGCTGGCTGCTGGTAGGTCTCCTCCACGACCAGCTCGGCCGCCTGCATGGCCGCGTCGACATCGCCGATCGCCGAGCGCCAGGTGACGTAGCGGTTGCCGCCGGCATGCACCTCGGGCGCGTCGTCGCGCAGCGCCTCCTCGGGGTCGAACACGCCGGGAGCTCGTCGTACTCGACCTCGACCAGTCCGGCCGCCTGGAGCGCGGCGCCCGGCGTCTCGGCGGCGACCAGCGCCACCGGCTCGCCGTCGTAGCGCACCCGGTCGGAGGCCAGCACGGGCTGGACGATCGCGTCGACGCCGAGCCCGCTCGCCTCGTCGAGGATCCCGTTGTGCGGGATGTCGGCGGCGGTCATCACCGCCCGCACGCCGCGGACGGCACACGCCGCGCTGGTGTCGATCCCGACGATGCGCGCCGAGGGCAGCTGCGCGCGCACGACCACGCCGTGCAGCATCCCGGGGAAGGCCCAGTCGTCGGCGTAGCGCAGCGTGCCCGCCACCTTCTCGACGAAGTCGCGATGCGGGCCCGGCGCGATCTTCGGCGGGGCGGCCTCGCCGGGCCGCTCGGGCGCCTCGATCGTCACGTCGGGGTCAGCCGTCTCAATCGACATGCATCGACCTCCAGGTCTCGGTACGCCTCGACCGCGTCGAGGATCTTCGTGTAGCCGGTGCAGCGGCACAGGTTGCCGGCGAGCGCCGCGCGCAGCTCCTCGCGCTCGGCCGCGGGGTGGCCGTCCAGGTACCACTTGGCGGTCAGCAGCATCCCGGGCGTGCAGAAGCCGCATTGCGAGCCCGCGTGCTCGAGGAAGCTCCGCTGCAGGGGATGAAGCTCCTCGCCGTCGCCGGCCAGGCCCCGCACCGTGGTCACCTCGTGGCCCTCGGCCTGCACGGCGAACATCAGGCAGGAGTTGACCGGCTCGCCGTCGAGCAGCACGGTGCAGGTGCCGCACACGCCCTCGCCGCACCCGAGCTTGACCTCGCTCGCCCCGGCCTGCGTGCGCAGCAGCTCGAGCAGCGACATGTTGGGCTCGACCACGGCCTCGACGGGGTGCCCGTTGACCTGCAGGGAGATCTCGTGCTTGCTCATGGCTCGGCCCGTTCAGCCGCTGTTCGCGACCGCGCGCTCGACGAGCACCGCGACCATCTCGCGCCGGTACTCCTCGCCGGCGTGCGAGCTCGGGCCGATCTCGACCTCATCGGCCACGGCGCGGGCCAGCTCGGCGACGGCCGGTTGCTCGGGCCGCGCGCCGATCAGGGCCCGCGCGGCGTCGGATACGTCGGCCGGCCGGTCGGCCACCGCACCGACCACCAACCGGACATCGTTGCAGCGCCGCCTCCTGGTCGACCGACACCGTAGCCGCCACCTCGACCATCGCGAAGTCGCCCGCGCGCCGGGCGATCTCCAGAAAGCAGCTCCCCGACGCGGCTCGCCTCGGCGGCCGGGAACTCCACGCCGGTGAGCACCTCGCCCGGCGCGAGCGAGGTGGTCAGGTGGGTGACGAACAGCTCCGCCGCCGGCAGCGTCCGCTCTCCGCGCGGACCGAGCACGCGAACGGTGGCGCGCTGAGCGACCGCCACCGTGGCCAGCTCGGCCGTGGCCTCGGCATGGGCCAGCGAACCGCCGATCGTGCCGCGGTGGCGCACGCGCACGTTGCCGATGTGCCTGACCGCCTCGGCCAGCATCGGGCAGGCCGTCGCGCACGACGTCTGAGTGCTCGAGCTCGACGTGGCGGACCAGGGCCGAGAGCACGAGCGATCCGTCTCGGCGCTCGATCGTTCGCTCGCCCGGCGCCGGCGACGTCGACCAGCAGGGTCGGCGCGGCCAGTCCCAGCATCATCATCGGGACGAGGCTCTGACCGCCGGCCAGCACGTGGGCGTCGTCATCGCCGCGCTCGAGCGCAGCCACGGCGTCCTCCCACGAGCTCGCGCGCAGGTATTCGAACGGCGCGCTGTACATGCGTCAGGCCGCGGCGGGAGCGCCGAGATGATCGAGTACGACCGCCAGCGCCGCCTGGTTCGAGGTGACCACCGGCAGCCCGAGCGCCTGGTGGATCTCCTCCCGCGCGTCGAACGCGCGGAAGTTCGTGCACGACGCGAACAGCAGCTCGATGTCGCTTCCGGCGAAGCACTCGGCAGGCGAACTGGGCGATGCGCTCGGGATCGACCTCGGCGATCGCGAAGTTCTCGGTGATCCCGAGCCCGTGGATGCCCGCCACCTCGAGTCCGTCGTCCTGGAGGCTCTCGGCGATCTTCTCGTTGAGGCTGTCGACGTACGGCGTGATCACGCCGACCCGGCGGCACCCCGCCGAGCGGATCGCCCACCGCACCGACGCGGCCACGCTGAACGTGGCGGAGCCCGTCTGGGTCTGGATCTCGTCGACCAACTGCGCCTCGTACGCGTTGCCGCGCAGCGCGCCGGCGCTCGTGCAGCCGAACACCGTCACGTCGGGCCGGGCAGTGGCCAGATCGGTCGTGGCGCGCGGCAGATGCTCGTCGAGCATCACCGACTCGCCCTCGGGAGTGGTCTCCTCCAGGTACATCCTGGCCGTGTGCAGCGTGCAGTCGGCGGGCAGCCGCCGGTAGAAGTCGACCTCGGCCACGGTGTTGGACGACGGGACGATCAATCCGATGCGCGTGCTCATGACGCCTCTCCAGCGCCTGGGCCGCTCACAGCGACCGCGCGGCCGTCGGTGTCGAGCGCGCTCCCGTTGCGGTCGGCGGGCACCGCCTGCGGCGGGGGCGGCGGCAGCTCGAGCAGATCGAGTGGGTTGCGCTTGATCATGCGCTCGACTCCCTCCTCGCTGATCCCCGACTCGTACACCGATTGCGCGAACACACGCAGGCACTCGGCCGGCATCGGGTTGTGGCGCTGGCCGGCGTCGCTCATCAGGATGCAGCGCTCGGGCCCCAGCGCATTGATCGCCTCCACCACGCGGGTGAGCGCCGCGTGGTTCCACATCGGCGACACCGTGCAGTAGCCGAACTCGGCATAGGCGCCCTGGTCGACAAGCTCCCGGAGCTCTTCGAGCTCGAGCGCCGGAACGCGGAAGAACGGGTGGGTGATCATGATCTTCTCCACGCCGCGCTCGCGGGCGGTGCGCACCAGCAGCTGGATCTCGGGCACCGACAGATGGCAGGTGCTGAGGATGCCCGAGTACTGGGCGGTGAGATCGAGCACGTCCATGAGGCCGTCGATCGGCTTGCCGGCGTCGTCGAACACCTCGATGCCGGTGTCCTGCGCCTTGGCCACGGTGCTGGCCTGCTTGTCGTAGGCGCCGGTGGAGCCGAACGTGCGCGCGTGGTTGGCGGCATCGACGGTCGGCATCCAGACGTGCTTGCCGCCCAGCTGCAGCATCGCCTCCACGGCCGCCGGGTTGATGCCACCAACGGCGCGGTTGAGCACGATCCCACCGACCACCTGGATCCCGGGGACCTGCTGCATGGCCATGTACGCGCGGCTGGTCGTGCGCTCGGAATGGCATTTCAACGAGATCGCGCGCAGCCCGAGCGAGGCGGCGTGACGAGCGACGCCGACGTCGTCGGCGATGCGCGGGAAGAGATCGGGCTCGGAGTGGAGGTGAACGTCCACCGCGCCTCTCATATCGATGAATGGACCGATTGTCATGGTGCCGAGGTCACCTCTCTCGTCTGCGGTGTGTCAGTGCGGTTGCCGTCGCGCAGCCAGCGCAACTCGGCCAGCTCCTGGTCGGTGGGCGGCGGCAGCTCGCCGATCGCCTCCGACACCAGCAGCTCGAAACCCGTGTTGGCGTGCACCTGCTCCTCGGTGACGCCCGGCTGAAGCGCGTCCAGGCGCAGCCGGCCTGTCTTCTCGTCAAAGCCCAGCAGCGCCATGTCGGTGACCACGGCCACCGGGCGGTTGCGCACCAGGCCGGCGCTCTTTCTGGCCTCTGGCCCGTCCAGGTAGCCGGGGCTGGTGATGAAGTCGACGCGCTCGACGAACCGGCGCGGCTCATGGCGCGTCATGATCATCACCTCGCGGCAGCTCGACACGATGTCGTTGGCGCCGCCGCTCCCAGGCAGGCGAACCTTGGGCGAGTCGGGATCGCCGATGTAGCTGGTGTTCACGTTGCCGTACTGGTCGAGCTGCCCGGCCCCGATGAACCCGTAGTCGTAGTGCCCGCGCTGCCCGTACAGGAACAGGTCGTTGATCGAGGTGAGCATGAACGCGTCATGGGCGGCCCGCATCTCGTTGGTCGAGACGGGCAGCCGGCCGGGCAGCATGCGCGGACCGATCGAGCCGCCCTCGAGCACGATCGTCAGAGACGGGGCGTGCAGCCGCTTGGCCAGGACACTCGCCTCGAGCGGCGCGCCGACGCCGGCGAACACAACCCGCCCGTCGCGCAGCAGCCGGCTGCCGGCGATCGTCATCAGCTCGATCGGGGTCGCGTCGCTCATGCCGCCACCAGCTCGCGCGCCCGCCGGCGCTGCTCGAGCAGCCGCGACGCTCCGACCGTGTCCAGGAAGCCGGCGAAGCTGCCGGGCCCGGTCGACCGTCTCCTCCAGATAGGCCTGCACCCCGGCCACCCCGTCGCGGGTGACCATCTCGGTGTACGCGTCGAAGTGGTCGAAGTCGGCCTCGTAGCGGCCGTGGCACTCGTGCGGATAGGACCCGAACGGCACCTCGACCACGGCATCGACGACGAAGCCCGGGATGACCGTGCGGTCGGCCGTGCGCACGATCGCCTCGGACGGCACGATCTCCTCGGCGGTGACGATCACCGTGTTGGCCGCCCGGGCGCACTCGACGTCCATGTAGGCCGGGCCCTCGATCTGGGCGTTTCCGAGCGCATCCGCGGTCTGCACGTGGATCAGGGCCACATCGGGCACCAGCGCGGGCACCGCCACCAGCAGTTGGTCGGTGAACGGGCAGCGGATGTGCTCCACCGGGAGGCGGCCGAGCAGGTCGGAGCCGAGCAGCGACGCGGTCGGCAGGAACGGCATCCCCATCGATCCGGCCATCAGCCGCATGCCGAACGACAGGTGGCTCCACTCCTCGTAGATCGACGGGTCGCGCTCCACGTACTCGCGGAACACCTTGGGAATGCCCCAGCGCAGCCCGATGCCGACCCAGCTCGAGATCAGCTTGCTCGCGGTCTCGGAGGCGAGGAACAGCTCCGACTCGTAGCACATGAGGTTGCGCGCCAGGGTCAGGCCGCGGCGCTCGGCGCGCACCAGCTCGAGCAGCATCGCCCAGGGGGTGCGCGAGTAGCAGCAGCCCCCGCCTACCACCGTGTCCCCGTCGCTGTACGAGCTGCGCGGCCTCCGACAGCGACATGCGCTTGTCGGCCGCGTCCTTCATCGGGCCGATCCCACGGTGAGGTCGGCCACGAGCGGCATCACCTCGGCGGCGAACCGCTCCACCTGCTCGAGCTCGTAGTTGCACGGACACAGGCAGATGTGCTGGACGCCCGCCGCCGCCTGCTCGGCGATCTGCTCGGCGCACTGCTCGGGGGTGCCGCGGATCGAGCTCTCCGCGGTCGACTCGCTCCACGCCGGCAGGTCGAAGTAGTCGTGGATGTATTGCCGGGCCCGGGCGTCGGCAGCCTCGAACGACTCGTCGATGCACAGCGGCAGCTGGGCCACGTTGTCGAGCTCGTCGGGATCGCGCCCCGCCGCCTCGGCGTGCTCGCGGATCCGCTGCCACGCGGTGCTGAACGGACCCGGCTCGTAGAAGTAGGTGAGCCATCCGTCGCCCTTCTCGGCCACGCGGCGTAGCACGCGGTCCACGTAGCCGCCGATCAGCAGGCGCGGGCGTGGGCGCGGCGAGGGCTTGGGGAGCATGACCGCGTTGCGGAAGTCGACTCCGCGTGGCCGTGCCCGACACGCGCTCGCCCGTCCAGAACTCCTGCATCAGCGCCAGGTTCTCCTCGAAGATCCGCCCGCGCTGCTTGAACGGCACGCCGCAGGCGTCGAACTCGCGCTCGTACCAGCCGACGGCCATGCCGAGCGTCAGACGGCCGCCGGACATGATCTCGATGCTGGCCGCGGTCTTGGCCAGCACGGCCGCTCGGCGCAGCGGCAGCACCAGGATCCCGGTGCCCAGCTCGACGCGCTCGGTGTGCGCGGTGAGCAGGGCCAGCGTCGAGAGCGACTCCAGGAACGGGAAACGGCCGGCCGCTGCCCAGGAACATGTGGTCCCACGCCCACAGCGACTCGTAGCCCAGCTCCTCGGCCCGGCGGGCGTAGGTGACGATCGACTGAACGTCCGGCGTCTTGTCGGCCGGCGTGAAGTTCTCGAGCGCGAGCCCGAACTTCAGCCCGCTCACGGCTGCTCCTTGAGCGCCTTGACGATCGTCGCCTTGCCGTGCTCGATGTGGAGCTTCATCTGCTTCTTGGCCCGCGCCGCATCGGCCGTCCTCGAGCGCCTCGATAGATGCTCAGGTGCTCGTCCAGGAAGCGGCGGGGCAGCTCGGTGTTGTAGACGCGCTCGGAGAGCTCGAGCTGCAGGCGCGTCCAGTAGCCGCGCAGCACGCTCAGCAGCTCGCTGCCGCTGGCCTCGTAGATCGCCAGGTGGAAGTCGGCGTCGAGCTGCCCGGCCTCGCGCGGCTCGGCGTTGTCGAGCGCCTCGACGAAGTGCGCCAGCACGTTCTCGATCGCGGCCAGCGTCTCGGGCGTCATCCGCTCCGCGGCCAGGCCGGTCAGGTGCGGCTCGAGCACCAGTCGCACGTCGTAGATCAGCGTCGCCTCATCGGGGGTGAGGCGGTAGGTGACGAACGTGCCGCGGCTGCGATAGGTGACCACGAGGCCCTCGCCCTCGAGCGTGCGCAGTCCCTCCCGCACCGGCGTCCGGCTGACCCCCGTGCGCTCCATGACCATCGCCTCGGTCAGCCGTGCGCCCGAGGGCAGCCGGCCCGACAGGATGTCGTCGCGAATCACCCGGCACACGTGCTCGGCCAGCGACGGCGGCCGCTCGGGAACGACGTCGCCGCCGTCGTGGAGGCGAAGTCCGTAGCGCGCAGGGCGCCGCGCGATGCGGCCTTTGGATGTCGACATCAATCGGCCTTTCCGGGTGGGCGCGGGTGGCTCGCGGCGCCCCTCGCACGCGTGCGTGCGCCGGCGAGCTTGTGTGCAGAGTATACAAGAGACACTATGCCTCTCCTCGCCGGGAAGTCAAGGGCTCGGCGTCGACGGTCACGGCCTCACTCGGGTCAGAACGAGTCGATCAGCGAGAAGCCGATCGTGTCGAAGTTCGTCATTCGCTCGAGCACCCCGTGGGCGCCGTCGAGCCCGACCCGCTCGGTGACCAGGCCGGCCGGATCGAGCCGGCCGTCGGCGACCAGCGACAGCAGCGCCGGCAGGTGCACGTGCGGATTGCCCACGCTGCCGACGATCGTCAGCTCGGCCTCGATCAGCTCGTCCAGCGGGATGCCGACGATGCCCTGCTCCTCGCGGCTGGTCAGCCCGACCTGCACGAGCCGCCCGCCCTTGCGCAGGCTGCGGATCGCCGCCTGCACAAGCGTCGCCGTGCCGAGCCCGCCCAGCGCCACGTGGGCGCCGCCGCCGGTCGCCTCCTTGACCGCCTCGACCACGTCGCCTTCGCGGGCGTTGACCACGAACGCCGCGCCCTGTTCGCGCGCGGCCGCCAGCTTGCGATCGTCGATGTCGACCGCCACCACGCCGGCGCCCGAGCGCCGCGCCGATCTGCACCGCGGACAGGCCGATCCCGCCGACTCCGTGCACGGCCAGCCACTCGCCGCCCCGCACGCCGGCCTGGTGCTGGAGCGCGTGCCACGCGGTCATGAACCGGCAGCCGAGCGCCGCCGCCGCGTCGAAGGCCACCGCGTCCGGCAGCCGCACGCAGTTCAGATCGGCATTGACCACGCGCACGTACTCGGCGTAGCCGCCGTCGTGGGTCATGCCCAGGAACTCGAGCGCGTCGCACAGGTTGGTCCGTCCGGCGCGGCAGTACGCGCACTTGCCGCACGCCTCGTGGAAAGGGCACCGCCACCCGATCGCCGGCCTTGACCGTGGTCACGTCCGACCCCGACCGCGGTGACCTTGCCGGCGAACTCGTGCCCCATGGTGATCGGCAGCGTCGGGCGCGAGCCCGATCCACGACCAGTCGCCCACCCAGGTGTGCCAGTCCGTGCGGCAGATCCCCTCGAACTCCACCTGCACCACCGCGTCGCGCGGGCCCGGGCTCGGGTTCCGGCACGTCCTCGACGGCCAGCGGCTTGCCGATCTCGACCAGCCGTGCCGCCCTCAACCGCCGCTCCTCTCCGCGCCACGACCCGACTCACCCGGTCTCTCCTTCATCTCGGTTGTCGAGAACGCACTGTATACGCTCAGCGCGATGGCGGGAAGACGTGCTGCATAACGCGTCACGCGGCATCGATTCCGTAGGCCGTGACGCGTTGAGCAGCTGGCAGATGCACAGCGCGTCACGCTTCGCCGCGAGCCGGTCGCGTGACGTGTTATGCAGGTCGCGGCGCGGCAACCGGGCGCGGCGCGGCAGCCCCTCCACCCCGTTGACCACGTGCTCGGCCGCACCGCCGCGCAGCACCCGGCTCAGTCGCCTGATGCCTCGACGAGCTTGCGCGCCAGCTCGGCCGGCCGGGTGAACATCACCTCGTGGCTGCCGCCCATCTCGACCAGCTTGAACTCGCCGAGCCGGGACGACATGCCCGGGTGCCACTGCCCGGCCGGGAGCGCATGGTCGTCGGCCACCGCGATGTAGCTGCGCGGCAGCTCGCCGCGGTAGAAGCGGCCGAGGTCGAGCTTCTCGGCCCAGGGCGTGAACGGCTGGGGCACGAGCCGCTCCCACACCGAGCGCGCCGCCTCCGGCGAGGCGTCCTGGATGAACTTCTCGCGGAACACCTCCCACCGCACGCGACCGTGCCGTCCGGGCTCTCGCGCGCCGCCGCCTCGAACAGCGCGGTCTGATCGTCGGGGAACTCGTCGTTGACGCTCGCCCCGTCGGCGACCACGAACGCGGTGTGGAACACCAGGCGCTTGAGCCGCTCGGGGATGACCTGCGAGACGCGGCTGACCACCGAGCCGCCGAAGCTGTGACCGACCAGCACGACGTCGCGCAGATCGCGCCCCTCGATGAACGCGACCACCGACGCCACGTAGTCGTCATGGCGGATGCCGGCGCGGCTGGCGCCGGGGAAGTGCCCCGGGTAGGTCGGCGCGAACGCCTCGTGACCCAGCTCGCGCAGGCACCACGCGGTCGGCTCCCACGCCCACCCGCCGTGCCAGGAGCCGTGCAGCAGCACGAACGTCTCGCTCATCGCCGCCGCCCCACGGTCCGCTCAACCATGACGTATACACTACGCAATCGTTGCCGAACCGGGGCGATCATCAGACTCTTCCCGCGCGCGAGGGCATCGCGGTCGCCGCTGCGCGCCGGCCAGCGGCTGCGGATCACCAACACCCACGGCGGCCAGGTCGTCGACACCTGGGCGCTGGCCCGCGCCGACGTCGAGCGAGTACCTGTCGATGGAGCACACCCGGACCAGCCTGGGCAAGCTCATGCCAGCCGTCGGCGATCATCTGTACAGCTCGCGCCGGCGGCCGCTGCTCACGCTGGTCGAGGACACCAGTCCGGGGGCGCACGACACGCTGATCGCGGCCTGTGACCCCGAGCGCTACCGGCTGCTCGGGCGCCGAGGGCTACCACGCCAGCTGCGCCGAGAACTTCCGCAGCGCGCTGTCGCAGCACGGCATCGACGCCGGTCGCGTCCCCGCCCCGCTCAACCTGTTCATGCACATCCGCTGGGACACCGACGGCCGGCTCGAGTTCCTTGCCTCGCCGGCGCACGCCGGCGACTACGTGACGCTCGAGGCGGCCATCGACGTCACCGTGGTCCTGTCGGCCTGCCCGATGGACCTGAACCCGATCAACGCCGGCGGCCCGCAGGACGTGGGGCTCGAGATCCTGCGGGCCGAGCTAACCCGCAACTTCAGGCGGCGCGGACGCAGGGTGCGCTGCGCGCGTGTACTCGGCAGCTGTGGGTACCGCGCCTGTATCGCGCTGGCGAACGCCACCTCGGCCAGGCAGCCGTCTGCCGCGACCTGGTCGCCGCATAGGAAGACGCCCTCGCCACGGTCGATCGCCGGGCGATCGCGCCACGTCGCTGCCGGGAAGGTCGAGCGCGCCGCTGCGGCCGTCCATCACCTGACGCCGGCGCCAGGTCACGCGCTCGCGCCAGACTCCACGAGGGACGCATCGAGCAACCGCTCCAGTCGCAGCGCCGCAGCGTCCACGCTCTCCGGAAGGCCGGATCGGCATCTGGGCCTGGATCGAGCTGCTCCCCGGCCGGCGCCAGCGAGGAGTCCTGCGCGGTGTAGCGCTCGACGAACCCGGCATCCTCGAGATCAGACACGACCCACGGATCGCCGCGCCGCGCGTGCATGCCGAGGTCCAGGCATACCGTGCGGCCGCTCGGCCAGCGCAGGGTCTCGTCGTCGAGCAGCGCGCGGGCGTCGCACAGCTCCAGGGCCACGATCGACCGGAGAGTCGGGCAGCGCGTCGACGCGCTCCCCCGATGACGATCTGCACACCGAGATCGCGGGCGCGGCGTTCGAGCGCCTCGACCATGCGAGTCCACCCGCCCACGATGAACCGAACCGGAGGCCTCGGGGTGAGCGCCAGGCGCTGGATTCGCTGCCAGACGAACGCGGCCGACAACTCGCCGGGGTCGTGGTGGAAGGTGTAGACACCCGCCAGTGCGGACATGTAGCTGGCGCGTCCGCTCGTCGGCGTGATCGGTCACCCATGAGCGAAAGTCCTGGTCGGCCGGCGCCATCCGCGCCCGCAGGCGCAGACCGGGCGGGATCAGGCTGAGCGGCGGCGAGCGGTGGACCGCGCCCTCGTAGTGAAAGCGCACACCGGTCAGAAGCGGCCGGGCCAGGGGCGGCATCAGCCCGCGGTGGCTCAGCCACTGCCAGAGCACGCCGCCCGCGTAGATCGCATGCGGGCCAAGGTTCGCCTTGTACCGACCGTCGGTGCTGCGCGCGCGCCCGCCCAACTCGTCGTGCGCCTCGAACAGCCGCACCTCGGCGCCACTCTCGGCGCCCGTAATCGCCGCGGTAAGGCCCGCGACACCGCCTCCGATGACTGTGATCTCGTTCATGGAGTGGACCGTACGCCCAAGCTGGCCTTGCGTACAGTTCCAGTTTGTGTCCCTTCGGAAAGGGCCAGTTGACCTGCTCCTCGAGCTCGACCGCGGTGCCGAGCAGCCGATGTACGAGCAGCTCGAGCGGACGCTCCGCAGCTCGATCCGCGACGGACGCCTGGCGCCTGGGAGCCGGCTGCCGTCGAGCCGGGCCCTGGCCACGGAGCTCGGCATCTCCCGCGGCGTGGTCACCGCGGCCTACGGGCAGCTGACCGCCGAGGGCTACCTCGAGTCCAAGCAGGGCGCTCCCGTCCGCGTCGCGCGCGGTGTGCGCAGCCAACCGCCGAGGCCGCCCGCACCGTCGCTTCAGCCCAGCCACGCCTACGACTTCACCCCGGGCCTGCCGGATCTGGCCGGCTTCCCGCGCGAGCGCTGGCTGCGCTCATTGCGCGCCGCGTGGCGGGAGAGCGCTCTCGGTGCCCTCGGCTACGGGGACCCGCGCGGCGTGCCCGAGCTGCGCGAGGCGCTGGCTGCCTACCTGAGACGCGTGCGCGGCGCGGAGGCCGATCCCGAGCACATGATCGTCTGCACCGGCTTTCGCCAGGGCCTGTCGCTGACCTGCCGTTGGCTGCGCTCGGTCGAGATCGAGCGTGTCGCGCTGGAGGAGCCGGGCTGGCACGCTCAGCGGCTGATCGTCGAGGAGGCCGGGCTGACGTGTGACGCCGATCCCGGTCGACGAAGAGGGCGTCGACGTCGGCGCACTCCAGGCCACCGGGGCCGATGCGGTGGTCGTGACCCCCACCCACCAGTTCCCCACCGGCGTCCGGCTGAGCGCCCGGCGGCGGACCGCGCTGATCGAGTGGGCCGACCGGGGCGACCGGCTGATCATCGAAGACGATTACGACAGCGAGCTCGGCCGCGAACGCATCGGGGCGCTCCAGGGGATCGCGCCCGACCGGGTCCTCTACATTGGGTCGGCCAGCAAGCGACTGACCCCGGGCATGCGCCTGGGCTGGATGCTGCCTCCGTCCTGGCTCTCATGGGCGCTGATCAGCGCCAAGGCGATCGAGGACGCGGGATCAGAGGTCGCCGGCCAGCTCGCGCTGGCCGACTTCATCGCCCGAGGCGATCTGGAGCGACACCTCCGGCGCATGCGCCTGCGCTACCGCCAGCGCCGAGCGCATCTGCTGAGGGCCCTTGCTCGGGAGCTGCCGGACTGGCGTCCCTCGGGCGCCGAGGGCGGCCTGCACACCACCGTCCTGCTCCCCGAGGCGACCGACGAGCCGGCCCTGCTGACCGCCGCGGCGCGGACGGGGGTGGGCCTCGAGGGGCTGTCCCTGCACAGCTATACCGGCGAGTGCCCACCCGGGCTGGTGCTCGGCCACGCCCACATGCCCGAGCCCGCCATCACGCGTGGCGTTCGAGCTGCTGGCCGAGGCAGCCGGCCGAGGGATCACGCCAGCAGCCCGCCGATCACCGCACTGAGCTGGCGGCAGCCCAGCTCGAGCGGGCTCAGCTCGATCCGCTCGCCCGGCGTGTGCATTCCCGATCCGCGCGTGCACCCGATCGAGACTGCCGGGATGCCGTAGGCGGCCGCCGCGTTGGCGTCGGTCGACCCCGAGTCGAGACCATCGGATAGCCCCAGCGATCGCCGCGCCGCGAGGACCGCATCGACGAGCGGATGCGAGCGCTCAATCCGTCCGGCCGGGCGGCGTCCGACGATCTCGCATTCCAGGGCCAGCGGCGCATCGACCTCGAAGCGGCCCACCTCGCGCCTGGAAGTCATCGAGCTCGCGCTGATCGATCGACCGGCGCTCGACGAACAGCTCGGCGTCGGCGGCGATCGCGTTGACCGCCTCGCCGCCGGACGATCTTGCCCACGTTCGCGCCGCCCGCCGCCAGCGCCAACCCGATCCCGAGCAGCGCGTGGATCGCGCTCGGCGAGCCCCGGTCAGCCCACGAATGGCCGCCCGGACCGCGCACCTCAAGCCGCGCCCGGGTGCTGCCCACGTGCTCGGTGACCACCTTGTCCAGTCCGTGCCCTTCGACCGCCACGGCCATCGCCGGCCGCAGCTCGCGACAGACGTGCAGGGCACCACGCAGGTTGCCGAGGCCCTCCTCGCCGACCGTGAACGCGACGGCCAGACCCGGCGGGATCGACTCGAGACCGGCGAGCGTCCACAGCACCGCCATGACTCCGGTGGCGTTGTCCCCCACGCCGGCGCCGACCAACTCGTCGCCCTCGCGTGAGACGTCGATCGCGTCGATCCCGTGAAACACCGTGTCGACGTGGGCCATAAGCAGCAGCTCGGGCGAGCCGGTCCCCTCGTCGAAGCGCCAGATCAGGTTGCCGACCTCGTCGCGGGCGGCCCGCCCGGGCAGGCCCGAGAGCCGCCGCTCCAGCCACGCGATCCGCGCGTCCTCACTGCCGGTCGGCGCCGGGATGGCAATGAAGTGAGCAAGCTCCTCGACGTCGATCATGCCGGCTCCGAGATGACCGCGGTGACGTCGATCTCGACCAGCCACTCGGGCCGGGCCAGGGCGCTCACCACGAGCCCGGTGGACACCGGGTGCACGCCCCGTAACCAGCGACCGACCACCCGGTAGACCGGCTCGCGGTAGCGGATGTCGGTCACGTAGATCACGATCTTGCAGACCTCGTCCAGCCGCGCGCCGGCCTCGCCGAGCAGCTGCTCGATGTTGCGCATGGCCTGCTCGGCCTGAGCAGCCGGGTCGCCGATCCCCACCGACTCCGACGTGTCGAGGTCGTACCCACCTGGCCGCGCAGGAACACGATGTTCCCGGCCACCACGGCCTGCGCCAGATCGTTGTCGAGATCCTGCTCGGGATACGTGTCGCGCGTGTTGAACGGCCTGATCCGGGTGTGCGTCATACGCTCTCCAATTCGGGTGCTGTGCACGATCTCGCCGCCGATGATCACATCAGAGACCACTTCCTGCCCGACGGCCAGGCACAGCTCGCCCGGATGGGAAACCGACAGGATCGTGAGGTCCCCGCGCTTGCCCGGATCGATCGATCCCCGATCTCCGGCGAGCGCCAGGGCGTAGGCCGCGTTCAACGTCCCGCCCACGATCACCTCGGCCGGGGTGAGGCGAAACCATGGCGCCGCCATGCCGAGCGTCACCGGCAGCGAAGTGGCGTGGATCGAGGAGCAGTAGTCGGTGGCCACGGCCACGGGTACGTCGGCGTCGATGAACGCCCGGGCGTGCGCCCGGCGGTCGGTCATGTAGATCAGCTCGGCCTGGGGCAGCAGCACCGCGATCGTGTCGGTCGCGCCGACCGAGCGGATCTCGTCGTCCGGGGTGTAGGTCAGGTGCTCGGCCGACACCGCCCCGCCGGACACCGCGGTCTGCCATCCCTCGGAGCTCGCCCAGGCATCGGCATGACATCGCGTCGGAACGCCGAGCGAGCGCGAGCGCTCAAACAGCCGAGAGCGCCTGGGGCGGCGTGAACAGGCCGCTCTCGCACGTGATGTCGTGAAAGGCGCACAGCCCTGCTCGAGCGCGCGAGGCGAGCATCTCGAGCACCTCGGACACGTAGGTCTCGGCGTCGAGCCCCGCGGGGACGACGTGGGCACCGAGGAATGTCACGACCAGGTCCATCGGGGTCATCGACCGGCTGCGCTCGAGCAACCCGAGCTGGCGAAGCTCCTCCGACAGGGTCAGCCCGTAACCGGATTTGACCTCGAGCGTGGTCACCCCACCGGCCAGGATCCGCTCATACGCATAGCGCAGCCCGTCCAGCAGCTCCTCCGAAGACGCGGCTCGGGTGGCCAGGACGCTCGCCCAGATCCCGCCTCCCGCCGCCGCGATCTCGGCCAGCGAGGCGCCGCCCAGACGCTTGGCGTATTCGAGGTGGCGCTCGCCGGCGAACAGCGGGTGCGAGTGGCATTCGATCAAGCCCGGAAGGACCGCGCGGCCCGTTGCGTCGAGGACCGGGACGGCGGGGTCGCCCCACTCGCCCATGATCTTCTCAGACGGTCCGACCGCGGCGATCGTCCCGTCACGAACGGCCACCGCGCCGTCGAACAGCAGGTCGAGCTCGCCCTGCTCGCCGCCCCGCCGCGCCGCGCCCCGGTCGCGGACCCGGGCCACGCAGGCGGCCCCCACCACATTGAGGTCGCTCATGAGCGGGCGGTCGCCGCCGCCAGCGGCTGCTCCAGCCCGGCGTACCGGCGCACCAGCTCGGCCGGCCCCGCGAAGTCGTAGTTGTTGTAGACCGCGAGCAGGTGGGCAAAGGCGGGCGACTGCGCGAACAGCTGGAAGGTCAAGCGGTGCCCGGCGTAGTCGGAGTTGAGCAGGTCCCGCGCGAAGGCGAACAGGCGCCGACGATCCTCGGCTTTCACCTCGCCCACCGCCAGGTACTTGTCGAGCCAGGCGCCTGCCTCAGGCTCGGAGAAAGTCGCGGCACTCGGCAGCACGCACAGCTGGCCGCCGCACAGGTCGCGGGCCAGGTGCATCATCGCCGGCAGCTGGGTGCAGGCCAGCACCCGGCCGGTGTAGAGCAGCGCCTGGTTGGGCATCGTCAGCCCGGCCGGGCTGACCTCGGCCATCTCGATCGCCGCGGTGAGATGGGCGTTGATGCCCTCCCGATAGCAGACCAGCTCGGCCAGCTTCTCGCGCACGGCCTGGTGCATCTTGATCCCGGTATGCAGCGCATTGGTGTAGGCCACGCCGAGGAGCAGATCGGCAAAGCGCAGGTGCCGCAGCACGAACGGGAACATGCTGTAGCGGTGCAGCGTGGCCCGGATGAACGCGGCGGCCGCCGTGTGCCGGTAGAACAGCACGTTCTCCCACGGGATCTCCACGTCGTCGAACACGATCATCGTGTCGATCTCGTCGAACCGGGTGGCCATCGGGTAGTCGCCGGGATTTCGGGCCGCGAACGAGGAGCGGCAGATGTGTTTGATGCCCGGCGCGCCCATGTCGGCGATGAAGCCCACCGCGTAGTCTGAGAGCTTGGCGTCGCCCCAGTCGCCGATCGTCGGCTTGACGAACGCCTGATTCGCGTATGCCGCGGCGGTCTCGAACTTGGCCCCGCGCACGAGGATCCCGCTGTCGGTCTCGCCCGCCACGTGCAGCAGCACGTCGGGGTCTTGATCCTGCGGGCGTCGCGAGCGGTCGCCCTTGGGATCGGTGTTGGCCGAGACGTGGAACGGGTCGGCCAGCTCGGCGTGCCTGACGTGGGAGCGGATGTGCTCGGAGAACGTCGGGTCGATGTCGCCCAGGACGTCCTGTCCGTCATATAGCGACCACATCTCCCCGACCGTCTCGTCTCCCACCCGGGTGACGATGCCGCCCAGATCGTCGAGCACGTGGTCCACCGCGGTGCGCTTGTCGCGCCAGTCCTGTTTGCTCATCGGCCGCTTGGCCCCGACCGGACAGCGCTCCCCGCTCTCGCCGTCCAGGTAGGACATGACGGCCTGCGAGCCGTCCTCATGCGCCAGGTCGTAGATGCGGGCGCGCGCATCGACGATCGGCTTGAACGCTGGGTGCGTGGGGACGTCCTCGACCTTCTCGCCGTCGATCCACACCACGCGTCCGTCGCGTAGCGACTCGCGGTATTCGTCACCCGTCCTGATCATCGTATTTCCCGTATAGTGGTAATTGTTTCCCAAATAGCTCGGTAACCCTACCACCGGACCACACCACGTGCCACGCCCGCGAACCAAAGCCCTCCCCGACACGCCCAAGGTCCTCGACAAGGCGCTGCGCGTGCTCGACGCATTCGGGAGCCAGCCGGCGGCCTGGTCGGAGACCGCTCTGCGGGAGCACGTGGCCATCCCGTCGAGCACGCTCAACCGCATCCTGCGCAGCCTCGAGCACGCCGGCTACCTGGTTCGCGACGGCGACAGTCGCTACCGGCTGGGCATGGCGGCGGTTCGCCTCGGTCAGCGAGCCAGCGCCTCGCTCGACCTTCCCGCGATGCTCGAGCCGCAATTGCGCGAGCTCGCCCAGCGCACCGGCGAGCTGATCATCCTGGCCGTGCCCGACCTGGCCACCGGACGCGCCACCTACGTGGCCGTCGCGGACTGCCCCAAGCGGCTTCGCGTGACCGCCGAGGTCGGGACCACGGTCCCGCTGACCGCCGGAGCGACCGCGAAGACGATTCTCGCCTTCCGGTCGCCGGGCGATGTCGAAGCCGTGCTGGCCCGGGCACCCGAGCGGCTCGCGACCGGGACGATCACCAACCAGACCGAGATCCGGCGCCAGCTGAAGTCGATCGCACGACGCGGTTGGGGACTCAGCTGGGAAGAGACCTACGACGGCGCCTGGGCCGTCGCCGCTCCGATACGCGATGGCGAAGGCCGCGCGCTCGGGGCGTTCGGAGTCGCCACGCCGATAAGCCGCCACAGCCGTCGCGTCGAGACCGACAACCGCGCCGCGGTGATCGATGTCGCCGCGCGAGCCGCCTCAGCCCTTCGCCTCGGGCAGCGCAGTGAGCGCTGAGACACGCCGCGTGATGCTGGCGTGCTCGCTTGGCGGCGACGGGCACCTCATCCCGCTGGCGAACGCGCGCCACGCTCTGAGGGCCGCAGGACACGAAGTGCTGCTCCTCGTTCCGCCGGCCTTGGAGCACAGCGCGGAGCGGACCGGCCTGAGCTACCGCGTCGGCGATGAGCCCGCGCGCGCGTTCGTCGACGAGATCTGGGAGCGAGTACGGCGCGGGCCCGCCGAGGCGGTTTCCGGCCTGATCGATCGTGAGCTGTTCGCTGACCGTTGCACAGATGCCATGCTCGCGCCGGCGCGCGAGGTCCGCGACGCCTGGCAGGCCGGAGCCGGTGTCGTGGTCGCGTCCGAGCACCCGTCGCCGGGCGGCCTGCGCACCCTTGGACCCGACCACGTCGCACCGCTGCGGGCGAGCATCGAACCCGTCCTCGAGACACCGGCCTATCGGCTGACCGCGAGACAGATCGCCGCCGAGATCGCCGCGTTGCCGGCGCTCGAGGAGAACGTTGCGGGCGTGATGCCCTGACGCGCCGCGGGCCTGGTCGAGAAACCGGCCATATATTCCGCTTTCTCGACCAGCCTTCGGACGAGCGGGTTTCCGGCTACTGGCTCCTCCACCCGGCGAACGACGGGCTCGTCCATCCGCCGCCCGACCCGGCCGGCGCCGGCCCGAGCGGCTGACCGCCGTAGATCACGCTCCCCGAGGCGGACTGGTAGGTCTGCCAGGGGATCGTCGGCGCCTGGTCGACGCCCGGCTTGGACCAGTCGCAGACCCCGTGCGGGAAGATCTGCTGGAGCGCTGAGAACTCCTGGTCCGAGAACGTGACCGGGTAGTAGTCGGAGGCGCGCAGCGGCTTCAGCCGGCACTTCTCCTGGTCGGTGGCGATGCTCTCGCCGGCCACCATGCGCGGCGTGGCGAACCGGGTCTGCAGCACCGGCGACTGGCACACCTCGCCGACGCCGGGGACCACGACCTGGTCGACGTCGGGAATGTCCGAGCACTGGTCGTGCACGCTCGCGGGCCGGTCGTCGGCGATCTTCTGCTCGAGGCTGGCGCTCGAGTGATCGGCCTCGACCGCCGAGAGCCACTGGTCCATCGCCACCAGTCCCTCCGCGGCGTAGTTCGGGTCGCCGATCAGCGGGGTCTCGCCGAACCAGATCACGTCGTTCTTGGGGAAGTGACCCTCGGCCGCCTCCAGACGCGCGCGGATCGTCCACGAGCGGTAGGCGTCGTGGAAGCTGCCGGCGTCCGGGCCGCGCAGGTCGATGATCGCGACGTCGGTCAGGTTGTTGGTCTCGTTGACGGCACCGCCGCGGTAGTCGTTGCTCAGCGCCGGCTCCTCGGCGACGAAGCGCGAGGTAGTCGTGTCGTAGTTGTTGTCGTAGCCGCCGATCTTCTGGTTGATGTCGATGAACTGCTCGGGGGTGATCAGCCCCTGCTCGAGCGCGGACAGCCCGTACTGCACGCCGACGTTGTCGAGCGGGATGCCGGCGTAGCCATAGGGGTTGTTCCCCTGGTAGGGCCCGAACAGGTTGATCATGTAGTCCTCGAGGTCGCAGCGCGTCCCGGTCGGGTTGCTCGTGCTCCAGCGCTGCGAGGCGCTCACGCCGGCGCAGGCGTAGGCCGGATCGGCCAGCGTCGGCCAGTACAGCGTGCTGAGCTCGACCGAGTTGGCGTAGTTCGGGTGGCCCTGGACGGCCGCGATCTGCGCGGGCGTCCAGGCCACCCCGGTGCCCCACCCGGCCGGGTTCTCGAAGTAGTTGCGGGTCAGCTGGTAGTCGGCGAGCTCCTGGCCGGTCGACCACGCGTCGGGGAACGAGCACTGCGGCAGGATGCCCTGGTACACGCCGGGGTAGGCGTTGTCGACCTGCTGCTGGGCGAGCGACCCGCCCGAGCAGCCGGTGCCGATCGTGTAGCGCAGCGTCCCGTACTCGTCGATCAGGTGCTCCTTGGCCATGATCAGCGACTCGGCCTCGGTCAGCACGCTGCAGTCGTGCCCGGCGTTGTCCATCGCGGTCGACATCACGGCCATGCCGCGCCTGAGCGCCGGGTCGTACTCGGTGCTCGGCGCGGTGCCGGTGGTGTGATCGTCACCGCAGCTGGCGCCGTGGGTGACCACCAGCTTGTGATCCCACTGCGGCTGCGGCGCCCAGGGCGCCCACGACTGGCCGGGCTGCCAGAGCATCGCGATCGAGTACTGGTCGCGGTCCAGGTAGCCCGTCTCCACCCGCACGATGTACGGCACGGTCGTGCCGTTGTCGGTCGTGGTGGTGGCGATCGCCTGGGACGGCGGCGGGCTGGACGGGTTGTAGGACTGGAACAGGTCGCTCAGGTCCATCGGCCCGGTGAGCGAGTGCAGCTGCGGTCTGGTCGACCGCGGGCATGTAGTAGTAGGCGTAGGTGGTCGGGGCATCGCACTGCGCGTCGCTGGCGCCGGACTGGCACACCCACGGCTGGACCTGCGGACCGGAGAAGATCGGGCCCCCGATCGGGTGGTCGACGATCGTGCTCGTGGTCGTCGCTACCGTCTGGCAGGCTCGCGGTGACCGTGTTCGAGCCTGTGGCCAGACCGCTCAGCAGCCCCTCGAACTGGCCGTTGGGTCGCGACGCGAACTGTCCGCTGATGTCCTGGCCGTTCAGGGTGACCTTCACGCTCGAGGGATTGGTTCCCGGCGGG
This sequence comes from uncultured Solirubrobacterales bacterium, assembly GCA_963764545.1. Lineage (GTDB taxonomy): Bacteria > Actinomycetota > Thermoleophilia > Solirubrobacterales > Solirubrobacteraceae > Palsa-465. Next base: position 878,758 of record CAVXSX010000005.1, read on the forward strand.
AGCGCGATCGTGGTCAGGGCTTGACCGCCGGACACCAGGTCGGCGCGGGTCGAGAGCACGTCTATCTGCAGACCCTGCGCCATCGCCGCCGGCGCCAACCCGGCCAGGACGCCGACCGCTACCCCGAGGGCAGCCAGAACCGACACAACCCTGCTGCTGTGCACGATGCCTCCCGCATGAAGTTGTCCGGGCGCCCTGCCGCGCCCGACACGGAAACATCGTTGTACCAACTGGAAACGCGTGCTGTCAAATAGGGTACTGCGCCGTATCAGCGCGAACCGTCGCGGAGCCAGTCGATCCAGGTGCCGTGCCCGTCGGTCCAGGCCACCGGGGCGCCGTCGACACACAGCAGACAGGCGGCCGGGTCGGGATGCACGGCGCCCGGATCGGCGGCGCCGGGAATGTTCTGGAGGCCCTCGTTGGCAACCCACACCGCGCCGGCCCGAGCCACCGAGCGGGCAAAGGCCTCGCGGTCTCGAGGATCCCGGACGTAGACGAGCACCGCGGTGTGGAACACGACGAGCGTCGCGAACCCGGACGCCTGCGCGGCCAGCGCAGCCAGGTCGGTGCGCAAATCGCCCTTGACCACGGGTGGCGACACCAGACGCGCCACGTCACACGCCGCATGCAGGCGCGGCAGGCGATATTCCTCGCCCGGCCACACGAGCGCTTCCAGCCAGCGCACCTCGGCTTCGTCGCGCAGATCCACGGGGTTCAGGTCCAGGCCGGCCCGCCAGGCGATCTCAACGTTGCGTTCTGGCAGCGGTGTCCCGGAATCCGCCCGGCAGTGGAGCAGCGGCGGCTCCGCGCCGCACCTCGCGCTCGGCTCGACCGCGTGACCGTCGTAGTCGTAGGCGTAGTAGTCGGGCAACAGGCACAGTCCCGCCGAAGCGCCGACCTCGAGCAGGGCGAGCGGCTGGGGCAGTCGGCCCAGCACCGGAAGGAGCGTGGCGCAGCGCGCCGGCTCGTTGGTCTGGGTGGTGCGAACGGCCATCGTCGCGGCGATCTCGTCCGCCCGGTCCTTGACCAGTGCCAAGAAGGCCTGCCCGTCGCCGGGCGTGCCGTACAGGTAGCGAACGGTGGCCAGCAGCACGTTTGGCTGCCATTTCTCCTCCGGCATGGCGGCCAGGAAATCCAGCGTCCATGGGCTGTCCGCCACGGCCTCCGTGACCTCCACCCACAGCGGCGAGCGACCGACCGCCTCGCGAGCAAAGCGCCGGAAGCCGTCCGCGATCGGTTCACGCACGTCTGCGGCTTCCCGCTCGCTGCTCATCCACCCGACACTAGATACTGTCGGCCGATGGAGCGCAACGTGCTGGGCGGCCCGCTGGAGCGCAACGTGCTGGGCGGCCCGCTGGAGATGTGCGGCGTCGAGCCGCTGACCGGCTTCTACCGCGATGGGTGCTGTCGCACCGGCCCCGGCGACCGAGGCAGCCACACGATCTGCGCAGTGGTCACCGCGGAGTTCCTGGAATTCCAGCGCAGCGTCGGCAACGACCTGAGCGCGCCGGTTCCCGAGTACCAGTTTCCCGGGCTGACGCCGGGTGATCGCTGGTGCGTGACCACCCACGCGTGGCTGCGCGCTCACGAGGAGGGCGTCGGCTCCTTTGTGGTGCTGGCCGCCACGCACGAGCGCGCCCTCGAGCTGGTGCCGCTCGATGTGCTCAAGGACTACGCGGTCGACGTCCCGGCCGATCCGAGCTCGCTCGGCTGATCGGAGCGGCCGACCGTCCTCAGCGCCGGGCGTAGAGCCCGGTCAGCGTGCCCTGGGCCAGGGTCGGCAGCGCGGTTACCTCGCCCGAGGAGAATCCCTTGCTCAGGCCGGACGACTGCCCGAGCGCATACACCGTGATCACGTAGTGATGGGCCGGGCCAGTCGGTGGGCACGGGCCGCGGTAGCCGAGCGACCCGTAGCTGTTGCGTCCCAGCACGGTGCCAGCGGGCACGGTGCCGGAGACGACCGACAGCGACGGCTGCGACGGCTCCAGATGGGCGATCTCCCAGTGGATGAAGTTGCCGCCGGGCGCATCCGGATCGCGCATGACCACCACTAGCTCCTTGGTTGCGCTCGGCAGCCCGGTAACGTGCAGCGGAGGCGGCACGTCACGTCCGTCACACGTGTGGACGCGCGCGAACGTGGCACCGGGGCGGAAGTCGCTGCTCACCTCGATCGAGGCCCGGGCGGCGGCGTGCGAGGCCGCGCCGGAATGGCCGCCACCGCCACTGCTGCCGCACGCTGTCGCGCTCAGCGCCATCAGGCCGGCCAGGATCGCGGGCCGCGCTCGCATGCCCGCATTATCGGGCGAGACCCGCTCAGTGCGGACGCGCGCCTGGCAAGCTTCGTGATGCTCGGGCTGAGCGGGATGCCCGAGCGCAGGCCGGGAGCGGGCATCGGCTCGCCGTAGCCAGACCTCAGCGGGATCACCCCAGCCCAGGTGTCGCGCTCGGCGTCGCGGGTGTCGTCATCGTCGGGCGGGCCGTTGCGTGTCTTGACCGACGCCTGGCCGATCTGCAGCTCGAGGATCGCGGTTGCCTTCAGCTCCTGGCGGGACGGCGTCCTGACCTCCTCCCAGCGCCCCGGGAGGACGGCCTGCATGAACGCCTCGAGCGCCGCGAGCTTTTCCTCGCCCGGCTCGATCGGCTGGAAGGTCCCGAACAGCACGACCGAGTCGTAGTTGGCGCTGGTCTCAAACGCCGAGCGCGCCAGCACCCAGCCGTCGAAGATCGTCACGGCGAGGCAAGCGGGCGCGCCGGAGGCCAGCACGCTGACCATGCGGCTGGCCGACGAGCCGTGGATCAGCACGCGGTCTCCGACCCGCGCGTACAGCGTCGGGATGCAATACGGCTGGCCATCGCTCACGAAACTGACGTGCGCGATGTGCCCCCGGTCGAGCACCCGGTCGATCGAGGCGCGGTCGTAACGGGCCCTCGCCGGCTGGCGGCGCACGCGTACCCGGGCTGGGGTCTGGCCCTTCATGACGCGTTAGTGTGCGGGCTCCTTGGCCCCATGACTAGAGCCACAGAAGAGCAATTTGATGAGGCCAGCCCATGGTCGCTCGAGCCCGGCCCCGGGGAGTCGTTACGCGCCTGCCTCGAACGCACGCTGCGTGAGGCCATCCGCGAGGGCTCGCTCAGGGCCGGCGTCGAGCTGCCGGCCTCGCGGCGCCTGGCCGCGCAGCTCGGCGTCTCGCGCGGGGTGGCCAGCGATGCCTACGCCGAGCTCGAGGCGCAGGGCTACCTGCAGGTCGCGGCGAGGCGCGCGCCCGTGGTCGCTCGGGTGCCGAGCGTTGAGGACACACCGGCCGCGGCGCGCGCCGCCGTCCCACCCGCGCCCCGATTCGACCTGACCCCGACCACGCCGGACGTGACGCTGTTCCCGCGCCGCCGGTGGGCGGCCGCGCTCTCCGCCGCGGTCCGCGAGGCGCCGGCTGACGCGCTCGACTACGGGGACGCTCGGGGGAGTCTGCTCCTGCGCGCGAGGCTGGCCGATGAGCTCGGCCGCACCCGCGGCGTGATCTGCGAGCCGGATCAGATCATCGTGGTCCAGGGCGCCACCCAGGGACTGGATCTCGTCCTGCGCGCCATGCGCGACACGGGCGCGACACGGATTGCCGTCGAGGACCCGTCCCTCGATCGCCAGCACAGGCAGATCGCCGGGTTGGGGCTGGAGCTGGTCGGCCAGCCCGTCGACCGCGACGGTCTCATCGTCGATGGACTCGGCGCCGACGCGGTGGTCGTCTCGCCGGCCCACCAGTTTCCGACCGGCGCGGTCCTCTCGGGTGCCCGCCGTCGCGAGCTCCTGGCCTGGAGCCGCGACACGGGCGGGCTGATCTTCGAGGACGACTACGACGCCGAGTTCCGCTACGACCGCGAGCCGGTCCGCGCACTCCAGGGTCTTCACCCCGACCGTGTCGTGTATGCGGGCACCACGGCCAAGACACTCGCCCCGTCCCTGCGCATCGGGTGGCTCGTGGTGCCCGAGCGACTGGTCGAGCCGCTGGCGAGGATCAAGGAACTGCTCGACGACCTCTCCCCCACGCTCGAGCAGATCGCGCTCGCCCAGCTGATCGAGCGCGGGCACTATCAGCGCCACATTCGCCGCACGCGCGCCGTGTATCGCAGTCGCCGCGACCGGCTCGCGAGCGCGCTGGTCCGCCACTTCCCCGAGCTGAGCGTGTTCGGGGTGGCGGCCGGTCTGAGCATCATGCTCGAACTACCTACCGGGTGCGATGACCGGCTCCTCGAGCGTGCTGCCGCACAAGCCGGAGTCCGGGTCGAGGCCCTCAGCCATTACTCGATCCACGACCGCGGCCACCGCGGCCTGGTCATCGGGTACGGCCGCGTTCACGAAGCCGCGATCGACGCCGCCGTCGCCGCCCTCCACCACGCCGTCGGCCCGGCGCTTCGCTGAGGATCCGCGCGTCAGCTCACGCAGCCAGCACGTCCGGCGCGCTCGCGTCGTACTCCGGGATCCAGGCCGCCCCGCGGCCGTCCGGGTCGCGGCCGAGCCGCCGGCGCAACGCGATCGACAGGTCCCGCCGCCAGGCCGCCAGCGGCGACGCGAGGTGATTGCTGACGCCGCGCTGGCGCGAGGCCAGGACGACCTGGCTCGCGCGGGGGCGCCGCGTGCGCTCGTAGCGCGCGAGCGCCGCGACCGGGTCCTCGGGCTCGGCCGCGAGCGCCGCAGCCAGCACGCATCCGTCTTCGATCGCCTGACAGGCACCCTGCCCCAGGTAGGGAAGCATCGGGTGGGCGGAGTCGCCGAGCACCGTGACCCGACCGCGTGTCCACTGGGGAATCGGGTCGCGGTCGTAGAGCGCCCACTTGTACCAGACCTCCCCTGCGGAGAACACGCGCAGCAGCGACTCGTGCCAGCCGCTGTAGCGCTCGAGCACCTCGCTGCGCTCGCACCGGGACACCCAGGATTCGTGGCGGTAGGTCTCATCGTCGTAGTGGCACACGACGTTGATCAGCTCGTCGCGCCGGACCGGGTACAGGACGATCGTTCCGTGGGGGCCCAGCCACTGGGCGTTGTCGTTCGGGGGCGGGGCGCCCGGCACGGCGTCGACCGGAACCACGCTGCGGTAGCAGATCTTGCCGGTGAAGCGGGGAGCGTCCGGGCCGAACAGCGACGTTCGCACCGCTGAGTGGATGCCGTCCGCGCCGACGATCACGTCGGCTTCGACGGCGCTGCCGTCCTGGAATCTCGCGACGGCGGTCGGGCCGTCCGGCTCGACCCCGACGCACCGCGCTCCGAGCGTGACGATGCCGTCCGGTAGCGATTCGGCGAGCACGTCCAGAAGGTCGGCGCGGTGGACCGTGGCGGCCGCACTGCCGAACGAGACGGCCTGCTCGTTGCGGCTCGTCTTGGAGATGACCCGGCCTGTCTTCCCGTTGCGCGTGAGTGCCCACTCCGAGCGCCCCGCGATGGCGCGAACCTCGTCCTCGAGGCCGAGCGCCCGAAGCACCTTCATGGCGTTCGGACCCAGCGCGACACCCGCGCCGATCTCGCGCAATTCCGGCTGGGCCTCATACACCGACGACCTCGACGCCTCGTCGCGACGCCGCGCGCGCCGCGATCAGACCACCGATCCCGCCGCCGATGATGGCAACCCGCGACATTCAGACCGCGACCGTTCTCACCGAGCTGCCCATTGTATGGACATCCGGTCGGGGTCCGGCGCCGCGGCTCAGCTCCGGGCGAGCCGGGGTCGATGCCCGCCATCGCATGCGTCGACTCACTGCAGCTCTGTTGTCCGTATTCCTGCTGGCCGGCTGTGGCCAGGCCGTGAAGAGCGGAACGGCCGCCGTCGTGCAGAAGGCGCAGGACGTCGTGCAGAACACCGCGGTTGCCGCGACCGCGACGGCAGCGACCGGACCGAAGGCCATCGCGCAGGCTCGCCGGGTGTTCATCGCCGAGACCCGGGATGACGCGCATCTCGACGGCAAGGCCGGTTGCGCGCTGCTCACGCCGTCAGCACTTCGGTTCACCGATCCCTGCGTTGCCCATCTGGACCATTCCGGCCTCCAGGCGAACCTGGCCGCCGTGGTGGCGCAGATCCGGCGAGCGCCGGTGGTGATCTCCGGAGATACCGCGAAGATCGGCACGATGGTTGCCCCGAACGCCGAGCTCGACTGGATGGGCGGCCGCTGGCTGATCAGCCTCTGGGAGCTTCCGGGGCGCTAAGCCAGTGGCCGGCACCTTCTGGATGCTCGACCACGTAGAGCGACCGGTCCTCGGCCAGCTGCCACACCGCCTCGGGCCAGGAGGACCGTCGCAGCTCCGGAGGCGGTCGGAGTCCATCCGGCGCCGAGGCCGGCTACGAGCGGCCCGCCGAGTGCCATGCCCAGCGGGGCGGCGCCGAGGAATCCCGCGCGAAGCAGACAGTTGGCGCGGTCGGCCCTCACTGCGGATCTTGAACCAGCCCGAGGACGTTGCCGTCGGGGTCGGTGACCGTGGCCACCAGGCGGCCTCCGCCGACGTCGCGCGGGGAGTCCTTCACGGTGGCGCCCGCGCCGGTGACCTCGGCCAGCTTCGCCTCGATGTCGCCACCTCCCAGTAGGTCACCGGTGAGCTCATGCCCTGCGGTCCGCCGCCGGGGACGAGCCCGATGTGTTGTCCACCGGTGTCGAACCCGACGTAATAGGGCGAGTCGGCCTGCGGCGCCAGGCCGAGCAGGGCGGTGTACACCGACTTGGCGCTGTCCAGATCGGATACGGGGTGAAGCACGATCTTGATTCCCTGAGTGGAGCCTTCGCTCATGGTCTCTCCTTAGCTCGCGGGCCGAACGGCCCGGGGTGTGTGTGGGCGTGGCGAGCCGGACGGCATTGCCGTCATGGCCTGCACGGTGTTGTGCTCGCTAGGTGGCTCAGCGCACTTCTGGATTCGGACCAGGTTGCCCGCGGGATCGCGGACCGCGCAATCGCGAATGCCGTAGGGCTGATCGGTCGGCTCCTGGACGACCTCGGCGCTGGCCTGCAGGCGCTCGAAGATGTCGTCGAGGTCCTTGGTGGCGAGGTTGATCGAGGCGAAGGTGCCCTTGGCCATCATCTCGGCAATGGTTCGGCGCTCGTCTTCGGTCACACCGGGGGTTGCCTCCGGCGGGTAGAGGACGATCGACGTGCCGGGTTGGTTGGCTGGGGCCGACCGTGATCCAGTGCATCCCGCCGTACTCGACGTCGTTGCGGACCTCGAATCCGAGGGCGTCGCGATAGAAGGCCAGCGACGCGTCGGGGTCTTCGTGCGGGAGCATCGTCGAGTGAATCGTGATGTCCATGGCGGCCATGCTAGGCGCGGCTCGTCGGCCGCGCTTCTCGATTCCTGATCGGTTTGGTGACCTGTTTGGCCACACACGGCGCCATGCCCACGGTCGCCCCCGCCGCCTGGCGGCGATAAGTGCTCGGCGGCATGCCCACCAGTTCTGTGAAGCGGGTGCTGAACGTGCCCAGCGACGAGCAGCCGACCTCGAAGCAGACCTCGGTGACGTTCATGTCGCCGCGGCGCAACAGCGCCATGGCGCGCTCGATCCGCCGTGTCATCAGGTAACTGTACGGCGACTCGCCGTAGGCCTGCCGGAACTCGCGGCTGAAGTGCCCGGCCGACATGTTCGCGTCGCGGGCGAGCGCCTCGACATCGAGCGGCTTGGCGTAGTCCCGATCGATCCGGTCGCGGACGCGACGCAGCAGCGCGAGGTCGCGCAGGTGCTGCTCCGCAGCGGCCGGGCTGGACACCCGCCGAATCGTGACACACCGTTCGGTGGCCCGGCTTACGGTGGGTTTACGTATCCCACGGTAGGAATGGGTGGCGTGGTAATCGCACGGGTTCTCGACTTCGACTGTGCCTGATCCGGCGGGCCGTGAGGGCCTGACCAGGCGTCAGCTCTTGTGGGGAGCCGGGGGCGCAGCGGCGATCGCCTTGGGCGGCGGCGGCACCGCGAGCTTCGTCAGCCGGGCCACGCCGCTGGCCCTGATCGACTCCTCTGACGTCAAGCCGGCGGGTCGGGTGCGATCGTTCTATTCCCGCCCGGATCTGCGCCCGCCCACGGTCGCGATCAGCCAGAGCGCCGATTCGATTTCGTCCGCCGCGGATCCCGGGTTTCTCTTCCTCGGACCGGGTCCTGTCTCTGTGACGGGCTCTCAGCAGTTCGGACCGCTGATCGTCGATCGCGCCGGCGGCCCGGTCTGGTTCAGCCCGCTCGCCCGGGGACTCCAGGTGACGAACTTCGCCGCGGCGCGGTATCGGGGCGAGCCGGTCCTGGTCGCTGCACCATCGCTATGCGTCGGTCACCGCGCTCAACCGCATCGGCAGGCCGCTCAAGCGCAGCCCAGTCATCAAGCTCTAGCGCCGGCCCAACGGTGGCGGTCAGCCGAACTCGACGCCCTGGGCGAGCGGCAGCTCGTCGGAGTAGTTGATCGTGTTGGTCGCCCGGCGCATGTACGCGCGCCAGGCGTCGGAGCCGGACTCGCGGCCGCCGCCGGTGGACTTCTCGCCGCCGAACGCCCCACCGATCTCCGCGCCCGAGGTGCCGATGTTGACGTTGACGATTCCGCAGTCGGAGCCGTCGGCGGCCATGAACCGCTCGGCTTCGCGCTGGTCGCGGGTGAAGATGCTCGACGACAGGCCCTGGGGCACGCCGTTGTGCAGCGCGATCGCCTCGTCGAACTCGCCGTAGCTCATCACGTAGAGGATCGGCGCGAACGTCTCGCGCCGGACCAGCTCGGTCTGCGCCGGCATGCGCACGAGGGCCGGCTCGACGTAGTACGCATCCGGATAGCCCGCCGCCTCGCGGCGCCCGCCGCCGGCCGAGCACCTCGCCGCCGTCTGCTCGCGCGCGTGCGCCGAGCGCCTCGACCATCGCCCGGTGCGCGCGCCGTTGATCAGCGGGCCGAGCAGCGTGCCCTCGGCGAACGGGTCGCCGATCGGCAGCCGGCCGAACACGTCGCTCAGCCGGCCGGCCAGCTCGTCGACCACGCTCCTCGTGCGCGATCAGCCGGCGCATCGTCGTGCAGCGCTGGCCCGCGGTGCCCGCGGCGGCGAACACGATCCCGCGTGCGGCGAGCTCGAGGTCGGCCGACGGCGCGACGACCGCGGCGTTGTTGCCGCCGAGCTCGAGCAGGAGGCGGCCGAGACGAGCGGCGACGCGCGGGCCGACCTCGGCGCCCATCCGCTCCGAGCCGGTGGCGCTCACCAGCGCGACGTCCGGGCTGTCGACCAGGACCTGGCCGCCCTCGGTGTCCGCCGATCACCAGCTGGTGCAGCCCCGCCGGCGCCCCGCACTCGGCAGCCGGCGCGGTCCAGCAGGGCGGCGCAGGCCGCCGAGGTCAGCGGGCGTCAGCGGCGAGGGCTTCCAGACGACGGCTGTCGCCGCAGACCAGCGCGACGGCCGTGTTCCAGGACCACACCGCGGCGGGGAAGTTGAACGCGGAGATCACCGCGACCACGCCGAGGGGATGCCAGGTCTCCATCAGCCGGTGGCTCGGGCGCTCGGACGGCATCGTGCGGCCGTCGAGCTGGCGCGAGAGGCCGACGCGCGAAGTCGCAGATGTCGATCACCTCCTGGACCTCGCCGAGCGCCTCGGAGGGGATCTTGCCGGCCTCGATCGTGATCAGCTCGGCGATGTCGGCCTTGTGCTCTGCCATCAGCGCGCCAAAGCGCTTGACCAGGGCGCCGCGGACCGGCGCCGGAACCGCCCGCCAGGCCGTGAACGCCGACTTGGCCGCCGCGATCGCCGCCTGCGCACTCGGCGGCGTCCGCGGCCGGCACCTCGAACAGGTCCTCGCCCGGTGATCGGCGAGCGGGCGGCGACCCGGGCCCGCTTCCGAGCGACAGCGTCGACGCCGCAGCGCTCGAGGCTCCGGCGCGCCCGCTCGCGCAGCTCATCGGTCGAGGAGACGGACAGATCTCGTTGAGGTGGTGGTTGAACTCATGGTCCTCCTAGACGATGTTGTACTCCGGTCGAAGCGCCGCGCGCGTCGAAGCGCTCCGCGCTGAGCGGCACTGATGTCGACGAACGGCGCGCGCTGCAGGAACAGGTCGCGCAGGATCTCACCCACGGCGGGGCCCTGCAGGAACCCGTGGCCGGAGAAGCCGGTGGCGTAGAGAAAGCGCGAGACGCCGGACGCCTCGCCGATGATCGCGTTGTGGTCGGGCGTCATCTCGTACAGCCCGGCCCACCCGCCGCGGATGCCGACGTCGGCGATCCGCGGCGCGCGCCGGCGGACGACCTCCATCAGGTCCGGGATCCAGTCGTCCGCGGTCTCGACGCTGAAGCCGGGCTGTCTCGTGCGGGTCGGACATCCCCATGAGCAGGCCCGGGCCTTCGCGGTGAAAGTAGAAGCTCGATCTCGAAGTCGATGGTCATCGGCAGCTCCTCGGGCAGCCCGTCCATGGCCTCGGTGAACAGGATCTGGCGCCGCAACGGGCTGACCGGCAGCTCGACGCCGACCATCGCGCCGCAGCTGCCGCGACCACGGCGCCGGCGGCGCAGATCACGGCGCCGGTCCGGACCGAGCCGTGGCTGGTCACGCACCTGGGTGATCTCGGCCGCCGCGCGTGTCGATCGCCAGCACCTCGCAGCCGACCTCGATGTGAGCCGCCGTGGGCCCGGGCGCCGACCGCGTAGCCCTGCACGACGCCCTCCGGCGTCGCGTGGCCGTCGCCGGGCGAGAACGCTCCGGCCAGGATGTCGTCCCCCTCCACGCAGCGGGACAGAGCGCGCGCACCTCCTCGGCGGTCACGATCCGGGAATCCAGGCCCAGCTCGTTCTGCAGCGCGACGCTGCGCCTCGAACGCCTCGACGTCGGACTCGCGGCTGAGCACGAACAGGTAGCCGACCTGCTTGAGGTCGATCTCCCAGCCGGGGCGACGGCCGAAGTCGCGAAACGCGTCCATGCTCCGCTTGGCGATCTCGATGTTCAGCCGGTCGGAGAACTGCGTGCGAACGCCGCCCGCGGCGCGGCGAGGTGGAGCCGCTGCCGAGCTGCGCTCGCTCGATCAGCACGACCTCGACGCCGGCCTCGGCGAGGTGAAACGCGGCGCTCGTGCCGATCACCCCGCCGCCGATCACGACCACGGCGGCTGAGGCGGGAAGCGGAGCGGGTCGGCGTGGCATCACGCCGCATCGTACGAATCGAGGTCGCGACCGGCGGTCTGGCGCGCATTCGTCCATCGCGAGAGACTGAGATAACACAAATTTGTGTTATCTCTGATATATATGCTATAACTACGCCATGCCACCACGCGATGAAGAAATCACCTTCGCCGATCATCTCGGCCGCTTCTATGCCCGCCGCTACGGCTTTCCCCCGATGGTCGGGCGTGTTCTGGGCTACCTGCTCGTGTGCGAGCCGCGGGACCAGTCGATCGCGGAGCTCGCCGACGCCCTGCTGGCCAGCCGCAGCGCGATCACCGGCGCGCTGGACGTGTTGGAGCGCCTGCACTCGATCCGGCGCTCGCGCACGGCCGGCGAGCGGATGGACCGGGTTCGCGTGGATTACTCCTCAGCCCTGGCCCGGGGGTTCGACGTCACGGAGTACGAGGAGTTGGGCGCTCTGGCCCGGGAGGGTCTCGCCGTCCTGAAGGACGCACCGGAGGAGCGCCGCGCCGAGCTCGTCGGCATGGCGGCATTCGCGGACTGGCTGGTCGAGCGGACCCGCCTGCTTCAGCAGGAATGGGAGGAGTACAGCGCCGCGCTGCGCGCCTCAGGCCAGCTCCCCTTGTAAGCCCGGCCGTACAGAGGCCCACCACACCATCCCGCACTCGAATAGGAAGAACCACATGGCAGATCCCTCATCCGCGCCGGCTATCACCGTCACCGGCCTGCGCAAGTCGTTCGGTGAGAACCTCGTCCTCGACGGCGTCGAGCTGGATCGTCGAGCCGGGCACGGTGTTCGCGTTGCTCGGCCCGAACGGTGCGGGCAAGACCACGATCATCCGGATCCTCGCGACGCTGCTCGACCCTGACCACGGCGAGATTCGCGTCGCCGGCCACGACGTTGACGCGCGAGGCGGACGCCGTCCGCGCCGCGATCGGCGTCACCGGCCAGTTCTCGGCGGTCGACGACCTGCTCACCGGACGCGAGAACCTGAACCTGATGGCCGACCTGAATCACCTCGGCCGGGCGCGAGGCCCGGCGAGCGCATCGACGATCTTCTCGAACGCTTCGAATTGGTCGATGCCGCCGACCGCCTGGTGGCCACGTACTCGGGCGGGATGCGACGGCGGCTGGATCTGGCGATGACGTTGATCGGCGCTCCGCAGATCATCTTCCTCGACGAGCCCACCACCGGCCTCGATCCCCGCAGCCGCCGCACGATGTGGGACATCGTCCGCAGCTTGGCCGGCGAGGGCATAACCGTGTTCCTCACCACGCAGTACCTCGACGAGGCCGACAGGCTCGCCGACCAGATCGCCATTCTCGACCACGGCCGCCTGGTCGCGCAGGGCAGCTCGCAGGAGCTCAAGCAGCGAATCCCGGGAGGCCGGATCGACCTGCGATTCGCCGACGCCAGTGGCCGGCTCGCCGCCGCCGGAGCACTCGACGTTCCGCTCCGCGAAGACGATTCCCTCACCCTGCACATTCCCACCGACAGCAGCGTCGCGACGCTGCGCCATGTCCTGCGCGAGCTCGATGACGCGGCGATCGACGTCGTCGACCTCGCGATTCACACCCCAGACCTCGACGACGTGTTCTTCGCGCTCACCGGCCGAGAAGACCGGCCGGCTGGGTCCGAAGTCGAGGAGGAGCTGTACCGATGACCCCTGCCTACGCCGTACAAGACTCACTCACGATGCTGCGGCGCAACCTGCGCCACCTGCAGCGCTACCCAGGCCTGTCCCTGTTCCCGATCTTGATGCCGGTCGTCTTCCTGCTGCTGTTCCAATTCGTCTTCGGCGGCACGCTGGGCAACGGAATCACCGTCGGCGGTGGTCGGGGCGCCTATATCAACTTCGTAACGCCCGGGATGCTCCTGTTCGCGGTCGCGGGTGCCGCGCAGATCACCGCCATCTCCGTGGCGAAGGACATGGCCGATGGGATCATCACCCGGTTCAAGACCATGCGCATCTGGCGGCCCGCGGTCCTCGCCGGACATGTGCTCGGCAGCCTGCTCTTGAACGTCGTCGCGGTCGCCGTGACCATCGCCCTCGCGCTCGTGATCGGCTTTGGCTCCCCGGCGACTCCTCTTCAGTGGCTGGCCGCACTCGCGCTGCTCATGCTCCTGGCGGTCGCGTTGACCTGGCTGTCGGTCGCCTTTGGCCTGTTCGCCAAGAGCGTCGAAACCGCGAGCAACATTCCCATGTTCCTCACGCTCCTGCCGTTCCTTGGTAGCGGCTTCGTCCCGGTCGGCTCGATGCCCGCCGGACTGCGCTGGTTCGCCCAGAACCAGCCCTTCACGCCGGTTACCGACGCCGTGCGAAACCTGCTGACGGGTCATCCCGTCGGCAGCGCGGCGACGATCGGCATCATCTGGTGCCTGGCCATCACCGCCGCCAGCTATCTGTGGGCCAGGCACCTCTACGACCGCCGGCCGGCGACTCGATAACCGCCAGATGGTTGATTCCACGGCCGCGTGAGGGCCGCCACCGCCAGCCGATCCGCGTGCATCACGCGCCACACCCCCTGATCCGCGTGCATCACGCGCCACACCCCTCCGATGCTGGGGGCGTGGCGTACCAGGATCCACTGGTCTGCGTGACGCGCCACCCCTCGGTGTTGAGGTGGGGTGTGGCGCGTCGCACACATCATGCGGGTCGCGGCCGTGCCCTGCTTAACCCGTCACGAGACCGGTGGACGGCCCGCCGTGACGGGTTATCCGCCTGGGAGACGGCTAACGCGTCACGCTCCCCAGTTCGACGGTGTCGTGACGTGTTATGCGCGTCCGCTGGACCGACGGCCAGCCGAAGCGCCCCTAGCGGCCGTTGCGCTCGCGATGCTTGCACCCCGGCCAGCAGCACGGCCGGCGCATGCCTTCCTCCAGCTCCTCCTGCGTGCGGCGAATGCGCCGCTCGCGGGTCGTCGACTGCTTGGCATCCTCGACCCAGCAGATGAACTCGTTGCGGGCCAGGGGCGTGATGTCCTTCCAGGCATCGAGCGCCGTCGCGTTGGCGACCAGCGCCTGTCGCAGGTCCGCGGGCAGCTTGTGGACTACCCCGCCGGGCACTCTCTGACCGCTCACAGGCCTATCGTAATCAGCCCGATCCGCCACGCCGCAGATCCGTGACCAGCTGGTAGCGCTCGGTGACCTTCTCGGGTGTCGCGACGGCCACGGCCTCGAGCCAGGACACGAGCGGCTGCGCGGAGGGAGGGGACAATCGGTCCGGGCGCCCCCGCGGTCGAGCAGCACTCCACCGACATCTCCGATCGGGGGCCCGGAGCATGATGTGCGCACACCCACCGCCCGCATCTGGCTCAGGTTGACTCTGCACGCTCGGTCGACGGTCGGCGCCAACCTGATTGCTGTAGTCGACCCCGACCACAGCGTTGTCGTCCAGTTCCTGCAGCGACACCGGGGTCTGAGCAGTGGGGTGCGCCAGATGACGCGTGAGCCGTGTCCTACGACCGCGATAGCCTGGCTCAGCGTGACCACCTCATCCGACGACGCACCACCCGCCGCAGGTCCCTACCTGCAGACCGTCTCGGGTCGCTGGGTGAATCCGTTCGACCCGGACCCCACGCAACTCGACGCAGGTGACATCGCTCGCGCGCTGGCCAATCAGTGCCGCTTCGGCGGCCACAGCCGCGTGTTCTATTCGGTCGCCCAGCACTGCGTGATCGTCTCGCGTGTCGTCGAGGAGCGTGGCGGTGACGTCGAGGACGTGTTCGCCGCGCTAATGCACGACGCCGGCGAGGCCTACCTGGGCGACATGCCGCATCCTCTGAAACACCGCAGCGCGCTCGGGGCAGCGTTCCGTGACGCAGAGGCCCAGCTCGAGGAAGCGATCCGCGACCGGTTCGAGATCAAGCCGGATGTTCCTGAGGTGAAGAGGGTTGACCGTTCGCTCCTGGCCACCGAACGGCGCGCGTTCAGCGCCGAGGCCTGGCACTGGCCGGAGCTCGAGGACGTCGAGCCGCTCGATCTCGAGCTAACCGCATGGTCACCTGACGAGGCCGCTGAGGAGTTCACCCGGCGATACGCCGAGCTCGAAGCCAGGCGCGGCCGGGGCGACACCTAGCCGGCTAGCTCTCTTGCACCTGTGAATCGGCCGCACGGCCGGTGAGCGACAGCGGCTTACGCGGCGGCTCGTCGATGATGACTTCGCGGTGCACCTCGAGGTCGGGGCCGACGTGGACGAGTTCGCCCGAAGCGATCTCTTGCCAACCCAGGTCCTCGTCCATCGGCTCGCTGGCCACGATGATCAGGGGGGCACATATTGACACTCGGGCTGGCCGCCCTTCGTCCGCGGTCGATCAGGGGCGGTTCCCGGGCGCCGCGCTGCCCTGCGGCGGCCCTTGCAGTGCATGTCCGCTCGACCCCATTGAGCCACTCGGCGTGCGCCTCGACGTGGGGCCTCCACTGCACTGACGCACGGCGGCCATAGAATCGGGCCCATCGAGATGGCGCTTGGCGACTTCGGCGAGAGGTTTACCAGCCCCCAGGTGATCCTGTTCAGCGCAGACGTTGAACGAGCGTCCGCCTTCTACCGCCGGCTCGGATTCGAGGAGACGTTCCGAGTGCCGCGGGACGGACCTCCCATCCACGCCGACCTCGAGCTCGACGGCTACAAGATCGGTGTCGCCTCGATCGCCTCCTCTCGAGAGGCCCACCGCCTCGACCCGGTGATCGCCGGTCAGCGAGCGACCATCACGTTGTGGACCGAGGACACCGCCGCGGCGTACCGGGCACTCACCGCAGCCGGAGTGCCCGGGCTTGCCGAACCCGAGATATGGCTCGAACATCTTCTGATCGCCTGGGTCGAGGACCCCGACGGCCATCCAATCCAACTGGTGCAAGAGCTCACCGAAGCCTGATCCCAAATGGAGTTCAGCCCCGAGCTGCGCAACGACGTCCTCGCCGGGGACATCACGTTGTCGGTCCGGCTGTGGCAGCGACCGCAGGTCAAAGAGGGCGGCCGCTACCGGGTCGGCCTCGGCAATATCGAGGTCGACGCGATCGAGCTCATGCCGTTCGCGGCGATCACCGCGGAGGACGTCCGGCGTGCCGGCGAGCCCGACCGCGAGACGCTGCGCCGGCGCGCGGCGCACGCCGGGCCGATCCACGACGACACGCTTGTGTATCGAATCGAGTTTCACCCGGTGAGCTAGCGACGTCAGCCCGCCGACCAGAACCGTCGCCGGCCGCTCGAGCCACCGTCGGCGGCAAAGCCAACGGTGGTCGGTCGCTGATCGCTCGGGATCGAGAAGGCGATGCATCCGATCCGCAGCTGGCCGGCGGCAATCGCGTTCATGAAATCCCGCAGGGGCGTCTGGCACACCCCGCGGGGCACGAACAGCGGCGGCGCCTTGCCGGCGGCCGTATTGAGCGAGAAGTCACCGGTGCTCGAGCTGTCATAACCGCCCGGCCCCGCATTTTG
This sequence comes from uncultured Solirubrobacterales bacterium, assembly GCA_963764545.1. Lineage (GTDB taxonomy): Bacteria > Actinomycetota > Thermoleophilia > Solirubrobacterales > Solirubrobacteraceae > Palsa-465. Next base: position 895,291 of record CAVXSX010000005.1, read on the forward strand.
CACCGCGACGAGCAGGGCGACCGGCTTCGTGCCCGGAACCACCTGCGCCCCGGAGTCGCGCAACGGATCGATCAGCGAGCGGATGGTGACGATCAGGGTCGTGCCCGGAGCCGGCACGCGGCGGCTGGTGCCGAGGCGCGGCAGTAAGCGTCCCGGCCGGGTCCGGCGCGCAGGAGCGGACGGCTTGGTGACCGCCGGGCTGGTGCTTGTCGTCGAAGGAGCCGGGCCGGAGACGGTCTGAGTCGTCGGGGTCGTGTGGGTTGTCCCGCAGGCTGATGCGCTCAGAGCGGCGAGCACCAGGCCTAGCGCGAGAAGCTGTCTCCCGGCGCGAACACCGGTCGGATCCCTAGTCAACCGCGAGGCGTAGACGTCGTCTCGGGGCAACGCGGTGACGGGCAGCGCGGGCGTGGCCGATCGTCCTTGCGAGCGACCACTCCACGGCGATGCTCTCTCCCGGTGCCAGTTCGTGCCAGCGAACGGCGAAGGCATCGAGGCGGTCGATGATCCGCCCGGCGAGCGGCGAGGCTGTGAAGCCGGATTCCAACCGTGCCAACCACTCGGGCGGCTCGACGCGGCGACCCGTGCGCAGCTCCCACAGAGGCGCACACACCGAGGCCAGCAGCTCCGAGCGAGCCATGTCGGCTCGCTCCTGTGGGCTCGGGCGCCGCTTGCGTTCGCGACGACGCTGACGGGGGCCCGCCTTAGGATCGGCCGTCCAGAAGATGCTGCTCTGACCCGCCGCGAGGCGACCGAAAACCCCGCCGGTGAGACCGGCTTCCAACTCCACGAGCAGGTGGACGGCCTCGTGAGGCAGGTACTCGTCGTAACCGGGAGCCTGACGTGGCGCCAACGCTGGCCCACGTTCACGCACGACCGACATCCGATAGCGGCGCCCGGCCAGCTTGGTGAACGTCACCTCCACGCCCGCCAAGAATACGCTCGCCGATATGTACTCGATCCGCGGCGTTGAGTCCCGGAGTCTGCCCGGTAACGCGAGCCCTGAGTCCTGGCTCCTGTCTTGTGTATGTCTTCGGTGATAGATCAGCTTTCAACGGTCGTTGAGGCGGCGCAACGCGGGGACCCAAGCGCCTGGGCGATCTTGGTCGAGCGCTTCGAGGATTTCGCGGTGGCTGTCGCCATGGGGCGCGGGGGCGATTGGGACGGCGCGCGGGATGTGGCGCAGGACGCGTTCCTGCTCGCGGTCTCGCGGATCGATGAGTTGCAGGATCCGGCGGCCCCGAGGGTCTTGGCTCCGCCGAAGACGGCCCCCAGGCCGAGCGGTTGGTGATCGCTCTGCGCTACCTGGGGGATCTGTCCTACGCCGAGATCGCCGCGTTCGCGGGGATCTCGGAATCTGCTGCTCGCAAGCGGACGTTCAGCGCCCGCCAACGACTCAAGGAGATGATGCCGGTGATTTCCGATCAGTTGGCACGCGCCCGGCCCTCGCTCCGCGCCCAGCTCACGGACTCCGTGCTGTTGTTCGCGGCGATCCGCCACCACGACCACAAAACGGTCGCCGCGCTGCTCGATACCCATATCCAGAGTTGGTCCACGAGCGCGAGGCCTGGTCATGGGAGCACGCCGTCGAGCTGCGGTTGCGGCACGCGGAGGACGGCACGCCGTTGATCCGTGCCGTGGAGACCGGCGACCCGGTCACCGTGGACATGCGCAGGAGTTGCGCTCGGCCGGCGGCCGCAGGATCAGGGAGCGTTGCCGGATCCAGACAACCGTTCGCGGTCGCCGAGCGGTCAGCTCGATCCCCGGCGAGTCGACCCCGATCCCGGGGCTGCTCTCGACCGTCGCGGAGATCCTCGGCTGAGGCGTGCGCAGAGTTCACGTTCGCGAGGACGCGAGGATCTGGCTGTGGATGTCCAGTAACCGAGGCACGTCGGCGGTGTCGACACGCCCCATTCCACATTCGGTGCAAATGCCCCATGGGCGAAAGCCCATGGGCGAGCTGCTGAGCGCGCCATCGATGTGCTCGATCTGCTCGGCGGTCGTGCCGGGAGTCTGCTGATCAGGGTGGTAGGGCACGAGCGCGAAGTAGAGCTCGGTCTCCGACCCTGTCGTCAGCTCGCCAAGGGGCTCGAAGTAAGCGCCGTCGTTGCGACCCTGAGGCACGGTAAAGGACACGAAGCTGAGCGGTCGCCGCGCGGCGGTGCTCACCGCGTTCACGAGGTCGACTTGGAGCTTCAGCGACTCGGGCTGCTTGAAATGCTGGTGACCGTAGTCGCCGTAACAGAGATGCATCCCGGCCGGCACATCCACAGGTACGCGCTCGAGGCAGCGCACCAGGCCGGGCACGATCTGGTCCAACGGCACCGCCGGCCCCATCGCACCCTCGAGCGCCCCGACCTCGACCGCTACATCCCACTGCACCGCGACCCGATCGTGCGGTAGCCGCTGGAGCGCACTGTCAAGGTCACCGAACAGTGCCTGCTCATAGAACGGCGCGACGCTGGGCATGTCCTGCGGCGCGATCGTTCCAGCCATCGAAGCCAGTGGCGTCGGGTATTGCAGCTGCAGGCGCAGGTCTGACGGGATCATGGCCGCGTTCTGCAGCCGGTCGAAGATCGCGAACGACTTGCCGTATTCATCGGCGTAGCCCAGATTGGGCCAGTCGATCGTCTCCGGCGATGCGCCCTCGACGAGACGCAGCTGAGGCATCGGCGGAGCGTCCGGCGCCGTCACGTACGCCTGTCCGACGGCGACGGTCTCGAACTCTGGCATCTGCTCGAACTTCCGAGTCTGGAAGCTGATCCAGTAGTTGCGATCGCCGGTCTCGCCGTCGGTCATCCGACGGACGCCATGTGGGATCCGTGTGCTGATCTCTCGCATCACGGTCTCGGCGTCCGGCAGGTTGACCGAGCCATTGAAGTGAACGGCTGTGGGTGGCATCGCGATCCTCTCGGTGATTTCTCCGCTGGCCCCGTCATATCACGCTCGCTGACGCCTAGGGCGTTGGCCAAGCGCGCCGGGCGCGGCTCACCAGCCGTTGCGGTGAACGACCTCGTCAAACGGCCGGCGCTTGAGGCGGGTGCCTGGCCTGAGCGGGCGGTCCGCCGGGTAACCGAGATCAATCACGAACGCGACGAGCTTGTCCCCCGGGACATGGAGAACGGATCTCGCGCGGTCCTGATCGCCAACCGCCGAGTGACCGGCGCCGACGCCTTGATCGGCAGCGGCGATCATCATCTGCATCGTCGCCTGGCCGATGTCGAAGCGATTGCGCTCGCGGGCCCGCGGCTCCTCCTCATCGGGGATCACGACGGCGATCGCGGCGGCCGCGTTTGCGATGTGCCCGCCACCCCGCCAGACCGTCGACAGCTCGCCGAGCATCGCCCTATCGGTCACGACGACGAAGTCCCACGGCTGGTTGTTCTGAGAGGACGGCGCGATCCGGCCTGCCTCGAGCACGCGGTCGAGGTCCTCATCGGGGATCGCTCGGTCGGCGAACGCGCGGACGTTCCGCCGAGATGTAATGGCATCCCAGCTCTCCATCTACAGCCTCCTCGCCGGTGGCCGGCAATTGGCATGGTCGGTACGCCCCTTGCAGCCTACGGAGTTTGCCCATTAACCCAGGTCGCCCCGCGCGGCAGGCCCGAAGGCGCTACCGGCGGGGCTTGACCCGGAGGTAACTGCGATTAGTGCATGTGTGCGTACTCGGGCTCGGCCGCGGCGGTGCGGACCTCGATCGAGTGCACCACCCGCTCGGTGACGAGCTCATGGAGAATCAGGCCGATCATCGCGAGCGCCGCGAATGCGATGCCCGAGGCAAACCCGAGCCAGGTGACGGCGCCGAAGCTGAAGACCAGACTGGCGACGATCGTCCAAGCGCCGAGGATGCCGATGATCGCGTCGAGGCTGCGCTGAGGCAGGCCGCGTCCCGGCGTCGCGATAGCGCCCGCTTCGAGGACGCCGAGCACGCCGACGCCGAGCATCAGCCACATGAACGTGTTGGGGCCGAAGGCTTGCGAAACGACGACCAGGAACGCTCCCGCAATCAACAGTGCGGAATTGGTGAGAAAACGAGAATTCATTTGGTACCTCCGTGTGGTCACGACACTTCTCATGTCATTCACTATATCAGTCTGAGCTATCGCTCTGAGGGCTCAGCCTGTATGATCACGGACAAAGCACCACGATCACGATGTCGCCGCCTCCCTCCCCCAGCGCCCCAGCCCCGCTCAACCAGACGGCCCGGATCGTGCTGGCGATGATCGCCGAGGGCCACACCACGGGCTACGCCATCCGAGCCGAGATCAAGCGTTCGACTCGGCTGTACTGGGGCGCCAGCGTCGGTGGGATCTACCCCGAGCTCCGTCGGCTGACCGACAGCGGGTTGATCACCGCTCGCGACAACCCGCGCGGCGAGGCGGTTCGCCACCACTACGCGCTGACCGGCGCCGGCCGCGAGGCCCTGCACCGGTGGCTGACCGATCCCGGCGAGCCGACGCTCGAGGTCAGAGACGAAGCTCTACTGCAATTGCGTTTCGCCGGCGTGCTCGAACCGGCCGGCCAGCTCGAGATCGTCCGCAGGATGCGCGCCCTGCATGAACGCCGCGCCACCGATCTCCAGGCCCTGCTGGAGGCTGACGAGTTCGACGATCCGTTCCACCGCATGACGGTCGAGTTCGGCGTGGGCTGGAACCAGTGGACGATCGAGTGGTGCACAGCCGCCGAGCGCCGGCTCGCCGGGTGAAAGCGGCTCGGCCGGCAGGACCCGTGCGCGCAGCGCGGTCACGAGTGCCGCGAGCAAGCAGGCACAGCCGCCCAGGGCGAGCGCTGCTGTCGGACCGGGTCGCTCGATGAGAACGCCTGCCGCGGCCGCGCCGCCCGCGCTGCCGACCGCCATGGCGGTGGCCAGCCACGAGAAGGCCTCGGTGATCGTGCCGGCGGGCGCGGCCTCCTCGACCATCGCGTAGGCGGTGGCTTCGGTGGGCGCAATCGCCGCGCCGGCCACGAGCAGGACGATTGCCAGTCCGCCGAAGTTCCCGGCGACGGGAATCAGAGCAAGGTGCCCGGCGGCCAGCGCACCGAGACCGAGGGTCAGGCCACCGGCGCCTCCCGTGCGGCCAGAGACCCGGCTGACGAGCATGCCACCGCCGAACGATCCGGCTGCCCATAGAGCGAGGAGCGGCGCGGCGGACGCCGTGTTCCCGGTGAGCGCCTTGGCCACGGCGGTGATGGCGACCTCGTCGGCGCCAAGCAGGACACCGAGTGCGAGCAGGGCGAGCGTCAAGGACCGCATCGCCGGGGTCCGCAACGAGCCTCCGCGTGGACGGGCGGAGGCCGCGACGGGCTTTGTCGCCCGTGAGATCGGCTGCGCGGCGAACGCGATGGTCGAGACGAACAGGACGAGCCCAGCAGCGGCGAGTGCGGCGCCGGTCGACCAGATGGCACCGAGGCCGAGCACGAGCGGGGGCCCGCCGACCCATGTGAGCTCGAGGACCGCGGTCTCGCGCGCATAGGCATTGCTGAGGGCGCGGCCGTCGAGGACCAACGGGGGGAGTTGAGCGCGCAGACACGCGCCGACCGGCGGAGTGGCCAGCCCGATGCCGACCGCGAGTAGGAGCGGTACGACGGCGGAGGCGTGGCGGGGCGCGACCGCGATCGCGCCGAGCAGAAGGGCTTGCAGGCTCGCGGACGCCACCAGCAGCCAAGTCTGTCCCCGTCGATCGATCATCCGGCCGAGCGCCGGCCTGCTCACACCGACCGCCAGCCCGTAGGCCGCTGTGACCAGGCCTGCCGAGGCGAACGACCCAGTCAGCTGGCGGGTGTGAACCATCAGCCCGATCCCGAGCATCGCCTCGGGAAGCCGGGCGGCGATCGACAGGACGATCAGACGCCGGGCTGCCCCGTATTGAGTGGTCGATCGCATGCGCCGATGCTAGGTTCTCACTGGTGCACGCGGAAGATCCACTTTCATGGTGCTAGACGAGTCCAGTCAGCCCATCGAGTTGCTGCTCTCAGTGAAACGAAACCCGCGGCTGCGGCTCGGGAGCCAGATCGAGGACCAGCTTCGACAGGCGATCCGTGATGGCTCTCTGCGCCCGGAGGCACGAATCCCGTCGACGCGTGATCTGGCGCGCCAGCTCGGGGTGTCGCGCCGGGTCGTGGTGGATGCCTATGAGCAGCTCGCCGCGGAGGGCTACCTCACCGTCCGCCAGGGCGCCCGGCCCCGGGTCTCCGGTGTGTCTGTGAAGGCGCAGACGGCGCCGGCGGCCCCGGCCGTGCGGCCGGCCCTGCCGCGGTTCGACCTGCGTCCGAGCCTGCCCGACGTCTCCATGTTCCCTCGCAGGGCGTGGCTGCGCTCGGTCCGGGAGGCGCTGCAAGACATGAGCGACGACGATCTTCGCTACGGAGACCCGCGCGGCGTGGAGAGGCTGCGCTCGACCCTGGCGGACTATCTCGGCCGCTCACGCGGAGCCGTGTGCGATCCCGAGCACATCCTGATCACGACGGGCTATACGCAAGGCCTTGGCCTCGTGTGCCATGCGCTGGCCGAGCGTGGCGCCCGGCGGATCGCGCTCGAAGATCCGAGCAACCCCGAAGACGGGCGGGTCGTGGCTCGTGCCGGTCTCGAGCCGGTTCCGATCGGAGTCGACGCGCAGGGATTGATTGCGAGCGAGCTGGCGCGATCCGACGCCGACGCTGTGACGTTGACGCCCGCGCACCAGCATCCCACGGGCGTCGTGCTGAGCGGCGAGCGAAGAAACGAGCTGCTCGGCTGGCTGCGTGCGCGGGACACGATCGCGATCGAGGATGACTACGACGCCGAGTACCGCTATGACCGAGCCGCCATCGGAGCGCTCCAGGGCCTCGACCCCGAGCACGTCGTGTATGCCGGGTCGCTGAGCAAGACACTGGCCCCCGCCCTACGGATCGGCTGGCTGATCCTCCCGCCGAGTCTGAGCGACGCCGTCTGCGCCGAGAAGCTTCGAGCTGACCGCGACACCAACCGGGTCGAGCAGCACGCGTTTGCCGACTTCCTCGTCCGCGGCGAGATGGACCGACACATCCGCCGGATGCGATCTCGTTACCGCCAGCGCCGCGATGCGCTCGTCACTGCGCTCGGCGCCGCGCTTCCGGAGGCGAGCGTGAGCGGTGCCGCCGCCGGGCTGCACGTGATCGTCGGTCTTCCGGAGGGTGACGACGAGCAGGCCATCCGCGAAGAAGCCGAGCTTCCGGCGCATCGCGCTCGAGACGATGAGCGAGTTTCGATGGAGCGCCCGCGACCGAGCGCCGACTCTCCTGGTCGGCTACGGACAGCTCCCCGAGGCAGCGGTCCCGGCCGCCGTCGATGAGCTCGCGCGCGCAGTGCATGCCGCGCGCGGGCGCTCGAGCTAGCCGACTCGCGTCAGGCCACTCCCTCTACGGCGACCATGTTGAAGCCCGCCGCACCCTCGCGCAGCCGCTTCGCTTCCTGGTACTGGGGCGACTCGTAGAACCGCTTCGCCGCCTCGAGATCGGGAAACTCGAGGAGCACGAGGCGCTTGGGGTGCCAATCGCCCTCGAGGACGGCGAGCTCTCCGCCACGCACGATGAACCGGCCACCGCCGGCATCCACGGCTCCGGGCGCGGCCTGCTTGTACAGCTCGTACTGCTCAGCGTCATGGATGTCGGTCTCGACGACGATGTACGCGGGCACAGGGACTCCTCTCGGACTCGGGGTGAGATGCCAGTATGGAGCTGCGGTGATGCGCTAGGCGATGAGACGCTTTAGAGCCATCCTGAACACACTCGCGCGGCTGCGCGGGGCGTGGTCGGCGGCGATGAACTTGTTGGCGACGAACAGTGACATGACTAGCGTGCAGCGCACCTCCACCTCGTCTTCGTCAGCGCAGAACGCGCCGAAGAGTTGCCGCATGTAATCCATCCGACGGTTGTCGATACGCCGGAGGCGGCGCGCCACGTGGGCGTCGCGGCGTGCCCAGTCGCGGATCGCGAGCTCGATATTCCACGCCTCGCCGACGGATTCGGCGAGGGTGAACAGCCGGCGCAGCCTTGTTCTCGCGTCACCGCCGCCTGTGTCAACCCGCGCGATCGCCTCATCGATCACCAGCCGCTCCCAGGTATCGAGCATCTCCTCCAGGAGCGCATTTCGGTCGTCGAAATGCCAATAAAAGCCGCCTTTGGTGACGCCGAGCGCTTCGGCGAGTTTCTCGACACGGACTGCGTCAGGGCCACCGATCCCGAGAACGCGCAGGCCTTCGTGAACCCAGCTGGTGCGAGGGGTGCGCAGTGGAGCAGCCATTCGTTCGGCGACTATCCCGATGCCTCGGACGCTCGGGTTTGACGCTGGCAGTAACTATACGGTAACGTATCGATACGTTGGCGTATAGAAGCGGAGGACCACGTATGAGGCTGCCGGCCAAGGCGCACACCGCTCAACCCTGGCGGATCCACGAACTAACCCCCGACTTCCGGCTAGAGGACGTGTGGGCCCTGCCGACACCCGGTGGGCCGGATGACTTCCCCGAACTGGTTCGGCAGTTCGCGGTGGCGGATCCCGCGAAGCATCTGCCCGGGGTCGCCCGCCACCTGTGGAACCTCCGCTTCAAGCTAGGAGGGCTGCTCGGCTGGGATGAGCCAAAGACCGGAGTCGGATCGAGAGTGGTGAGCCTCCGAGAGCGGCTTCCCGCGGACCTGCGCGAGGTGCCGTCCGGTCCAGCCTTCGAGCAGCTCCCGTTCAGCTCGCTCTACCTGCTCGCAAACGAGTTTGCCGCAGAGATTGCAAACGACACGATGCACGGTGTTCTGCACCTCGGCTGGGTCGAACGCGACCCTGGCGGCTACCGGGGGCATATGGCGGTGCTGGTGAAGCCCAACGGCGCGTTCGGAACCGCGTACATGGCTGCGATCAAGCCGTTTCGCTACCGGGTCGTCTATCCGGCGCTGATGCGACAGATCGAGGGGATGTGGCAATCGCGCCCGGCCCGCGCGGGATCACCTGCCATGCACGCGCCGTCGCAGCGACGCTAGATCAGGTGAGGGAGCAAGAGGGTCGGGTCCGCGAGGTTCAGTATCGCGATGGCCGCGCAGACGATCGCGCTGTTCCGTCGAGCGAGGAGGCCATGCTGGTTCGCGTGCCACAGGATGAACAGGGCGAGAAGCGCACCGAAGAGCGGCGCGAAGAGGGCGAGCAGCAGCATTACCAACGTGACCACGACCAGGTCGGTGACATCGTTGGTCAGGTGTGGAACGTTGATCCGCGGCCGGTGCTGGCCGGCGGTCCGGCGGCGGTGAACATCAAGGTCAGAACCGCATGATGGGCATGTGGCGGCGAATGGATGAATCGTCTCGCGACACTTCGGGCAGCGGTTTGCGCTCGGCATCGTGCGCCACGTTAGCCCGGAGCGCAGGGCAATGCCAACCGTTAGGTCTCAGAGATCGAGCGTGAGCTCGGAGCTGGGGCGGCTGCTGCAGACCAGAACCCGCCCGTCCGGAGGCGGATCCAGCGGCTCGATGTGGTAGGTGACCTCGCCGGAGAGAACCCTGCTTTCGCAGTTGTGGCAGGTCCCGTTCCGGCAACCGAAGCCCACTGGCACGTCGCAGGCCTCGGCGAAGTCGAGCAGGCTCGGGTATCGGTCATCCCACGGCACTGCCAGGTCACTGCGCGAGAAGGTCACGATCGGTCCACTGCCGATCGGACCGTCCGGGGCGTGCGGTGCACGGTGGCCGGCCTTGACGACGCCGGAGGCGTGGGTGGCGATCACCCCGAACACCTCGGTCGAGATCCGCTGCGGAGCAACGCCGCGGGCGGCGAGCGCGGATCCAATCTCGCGCATGAATCCGTCGGGCCCGCACAGGTAGTAATCGGCATCCTTCGGAACGGCCGCACGTTCGATGACGGCCAGATCGAGCCGGCCGGCGACGTCGTACCCCGCGTCCGGCCCGTCGGCACCATCTGGCCGGCTGTAGGCGATGAGACGGTGGGCGTCAGGAAGTGACGCCAGCAGGTTGTCGACCTCGCCTGCGAACGCGTGCTCGCCGCGATTGCGAGCGCCATGCAGCCACCACACCGGTCGTTCGGCGTGTCCGCGCACGAGCGCGTGGAGCATCGCGAGCACCGGCGTGGCCCCCACCCCCGCGCTGATCAGCACCACCGCACTGGATCCCTCTCGCAGCACGAAGCTGCCGCGTGGGGCGGCAACCTCCAGAAGGTCTCCGACGCCGACGCGTTCGTCCAAGTAGCGGCTTGCCGCGCCCTCGAGCTTGACGCTGATCCGGTACCCGCGCTCGTCGGCGATGTCCGAGAGCGAGTAGTTGCGGACCAGCGGCCGCGCGTCGCCGTCGGGCCGCACCCGCACGGTGAGGTACTGACCGGGCGCAGCGACCGGTGTCGGCTCGCTGCCGCTAATCGGCACGAGCAGGAGATAGGTGATCGTCGAGCTCTCGCGCCGGATCTCTGCCACGCGCAATGGCTTGAAGCCGGGCCACGCGGGCGCGGGCTGCGTGTCGCTCTCTGCCTTGACGAGGAGCTCACGGAAGCTCTGCTTCCAGCCCTCGCTCAGGGCGGGCACGCGCAGCGCGCGTTCGAGCAGGGCGCGCGACTTGTTGGGCAGATACAGCAGCGCGTCGATTTCCGCCACCGTGAGCTGCTCCGGCCCCTCCGCGACCTTCTCGATTTCCTCGCCGGCCTGCACCAGACCCTCCTCGAGGACCCTCAAGTAGAAGCCCGGGCGGTGGTGGGCGACGAGCAGTGTCGGCATCGCCGGTTCGTCCATGCGGATGCCGACGCGATAGCACGTGACGCGGGGCTGCGTAACCTCGAACAGCGCCTGACCGATGCGATAGCGGTCCCCGATGCACACCTCGGCATCAGGAAGGCCCTCGACGGTGAAGTTCTCGCCGAACTGGCCGTAGGTGAAGTCTTCCCGTCCGAGCTCTCGCTCCCAGTGGCGGTAGGAGTCGATCTGGTACACGAACACCGCACGATGCTCGCCGCCGTGCGCTAGCCGGTCTGCCTGATCGTCGCCGTCGATGTTGATACGGCGCACCATCCGTGGACCGTCGACCGCTTCCTTCCAGATGGCCGTCCGGACCGTCCTGCCCTCCCAGTCGACCTCGCGGGGTCGGCCGACGTTCACCGACAGCAGGCGCCCGGTCACCGCGGCCGCGCGGGCGTGCTCGCCACCCGCTCCTTGTCTGCGGCTTCCAGCTGCAGGAGCATCCCGGGGTCGTACGTGGCGGCGGCCGCGGCGAAGCGCTGCGGTGAGGGCCGTAGCCAACCGACGACGTCGCGAAGGGTGAGATGGCGATGGCGGGTCATGGTTCGTTCCTCTCTCGGGCGCGGCGAGCCTGGAGTCGTGCCGTCAGTGAGATGAGTCCCCGGCCAGCGGCGGTTCTTACCTCCCTACTCCGGATCGACGTCGCCGAAGCGTTGGGCGGCCTCGAGCACCCCGTCGTGATCCGCGCGACAGCCCGGGCATACGCGGAGGTGAATCGCGGTCCCGGGGAAGCGCTCGCTCGGATTCTCGCCGCGCAACTCCATCTCGACGTACTGATCCATGACCGGCGAGCCGGCATCGCAGCCGGGATCGCCCTCCTCGGCGCGCAGCAGCTCGTCGAGTGCGCGACGGTCGATCATGCTCGTGCCCCCTCCTCGGTCAGTGGGTGGCCCGCGGCGGCGAGGCTTTCACGGAGCTTGCGCCGGGCGTCGAACAGGGTCTTGTAGACCGCATTGCGGTTCGAGCCCAGCTCGAAGGGCGAGCACATCGATCGGCACATCGTTCAGAGCAATCGCGACGAACACCTCTCGCTGACGCAGCGTCAGGTCCTCCTCGATCGCCTTCCTGAGAACGAGGAGCTGCTCGTTGCGCTCGGCCTGCTCGGTCGGGCGGGCCGCGAACCGGTCGGGAGGATCCGCCAGCTCGAGCACCTCGGAGCCCGGGGGGTGGTGCTGCCACGCGTGCCGTGCGAGCTTGTTCGACACCTCGAAGATCGCGAATTTGTACGCCCAGGTCGTGAACCGGCTCAGGCCTTTGAAATCGTCGATCTTCGCGAGGATGTTCACGAGCGCATCGTCGGCGCACTGATGCGCCACGTCCTCGAACTCCGGTCCGGACAAGCTCGGCAGTTGCGCGTGGCGACGGTGGAGCTCGTGCAGAGCCGCACGCCGAAGTAGCTCGTGAAGCCCCGTGACCGCCTCATCGCGGCGGGGATGGCCGCGATGCAGCCGCTCTACCCATCGACGCGAAGCCGAGTCCCCGGGCGCCGGTTGTCGTTCAGCCGTGTCGGCCAGCGGGCGGTCAGCGTTCACCGGCAGATCGTAGAGCCAGCTCGCGTCACTCAGCAGGACGCTCCCGCGTAAGACCACGGCCTACGACGCGACAAATGCTCATGACCGGCGCATCACGACCACTGGAGCAGAACATGGGTCTCTCATGGCAGCAAGGACCACTCGGCCGTAATCCCAACGGACAGTTCCTCGTACCCGGCATGCCGCAGCGCGTGCTGTACGCCGAGCCCCTGCGACGGCGCCTGCGCGCCGAGCTCGGGGGACGCACCGCGGTGCAGAGCGATGATGCGGTCGTGCTCTTCGAGCCCGACCGTTATCCGGTGGCGTATTTCCCGATCGCCGACTTCGCCGACGGAGCGCTGCGACCGACCGATCACCGCAGCTCGCACCCCGACCTGGGCGAGACTGTGTGGTTCGAGGTCGTGGGCGGCACCCGGAATGCTCCGCGCGGCGCGTGGCAGCACGTCGCTCTCCCGGAGTACGCCGCGCTCCTGGAGGGCAAGGTCGCGCTCGCGTGGCGAGCGATGGACGGCTTCTACGAAGAGGACGACCGGATCCTCGGCCACGCAGCCGATCCCTACCACCGCATCGACATCCGCCACAGCTCGCGCCACCTCGTCGTACGCGCCGATGAGCGCGTCATCGCCGATACCGCCAACCCTCTCGTGCTCTACGAGTCCGGCTTCGCACCGCGCTGGTACGTGCCCCGAGACGACGTCGTCGCCGACGCGCTGACCCCGAGCGAGCGGCAAACGTTCTGCCCGTACAAGGGGATTGCGTCCTACTACGACGTCGACGACTCGCCGAACGCCGCCTGGTCCTACCGGGCACCGTTGAGCGACATGGCGGCAATCGGCGATCTGATCTCATTCGAGGCCGATCGCGTCGAGGTGACCCTGGATGGCCGGCATCTCGCGCCAGAGCCCGGGCAGACCGTCACCCCGCACGGCGTCGATCGCAACGTGGATATCGGCGAGGCGGGCGCCCTGGCGGCCACCGTGGAAGGAGCTTCACTGTAATTTTCGGGCTCGTGCCGGACTCCTAGCCTGGTGATGGATTCGCGAGCTCGGTTCGAGACGATGTATCGAGCGCATTCCGGGGCGGTGCGATCCTTCGTGCACCGGCGGGCCCGCCCGGCCGTGGCCGATGACGTCGTCGCCGAAGTCTTCGTGCTCGCGTGGCGCCGGCTTGATCAGGCCCCGGGCGATGAGCTGGCGTGGTTACTTGGGATCGCACGGGGGGTGCTGGCCAACCGGCGACGGGGCGACGCACGACAGCAGGCGCTGCACGATCGCCTCGCGGCCGGCACCGTGCGGGGGGTCGAGCTCGAGCCGGAGGGGTCCAGCGAGGACTCAACCCTCATGGCTGCCCTTCGCTGCTGGCAGCCGCTGCCCGTGACCTCGTTGGCGGTGACCGTCGCCGTGTCGCCGCGGGGCAGGCGCGGCAGTGACAGGCCCGCGGGGCTCGCTGCCGCGCGCGCAAGCGAGCAGGACGTGCTTGTTCTGCGAGAACTCGTCGAGGAGGTCAAAGCGGCAGCGGAGGATCACGGGCGGACCATCGAGGCTGACGCCCGGCTTCACCACCTCATCGCCGGCATCGCGGACAACCGGCTGGCGGGCGCCTTCAGCGCATGGATCGTAGACGTGCTCCAGCCGCGACTTGTCGCCGTCATTGAGCCCGCGGTCGTCGTAAGCGTGATCGCCGAGCAGCACCGCGATTTGCTCGAGGCGATCGCGCGCGGTGACCCAACGTCCGCCGAGCGAGCCATGCGCGAGCACCTCGTGTACCTACGGGACGTCGTCAACGCCGTCGAGCCGGCACCCCCGGGCAAGCTGTCGACCGAAGCCGGCAGCGCGTCGGAGATCAGCCCTCGGTCATAACCCGGCCGCGCCGGGCGTACGCGAAGGTCACGAGCCGGCCTGAGCGCTCGTCCCACAGCTTCAGGCGCACCGCCCGCAGGCCGTCCCAGAGCGTCAGGGTTGGCACACTGGCGAACACGGGACTTGACTCGTGCGCCCGCTGGAGGTGGTAGTTGGGAATGCGCGCATTGAGATGGTGGACATGGTGCAGACCGATGTTCCCGGTGAAGAACTGCAGGACCGGCGGAAGCCTCAGGTACGAGCTCCCACGCAGTGCGGCGTCCGCATAGCTCCATTCGCAGTTGCTCTGCCAGTACGTGTCCTCGAACTGGTGCTGGACGTAGAACAGCCAAATGCCGATCGAGCCCGCAAGCATCGCCGCGGGCGCCCACACGAGCAGGAAGTCCCGCCAGCCGATCAGCCAGCACAACCCGCCCACGAGTACGACGACGGCCGCATCGGTGGCCAGCACGCTGTTGCGCATCCGGGGCCTGGCGCCGCGGGACACGATCCGTGGGCCGATGACCATGGCGATGATCGGACCGAGCCCGAACATCACGAGTGGATTGCGCAGCAGCCGGTAACCCAGCCGGCCCCGCCACGAGCGGGCGGCGTACTCGTCGACGGTCAGCGTGATGATGTCCCCGACCCCCCGGCGGTCGAGATCGCCGGCGGTGGCGTGATGCACCGCGTGGTCATGGCGCCAGCGGACGAACGGGGAGAGAACGAACAGACCGAGCACGGTTCCCAGGGCTGTGTTGGACCGCCGGGAGGGCAGTAACGACCCGTGAGCGCAGTCGTGGAAAACGATGAACACGCGGACCAGGAAACCCGCAGCGAGGATCGTCAGGGCGACCGTGAGCGGCAGGAACAGGCCGAGCGTCAAGTAGATGGCGACGCTCAGGGCGAGATAGGGAACGGCTGAGGTCGCGACGGCAAGCAGACCGCGGCGCGGGCACGGCGTCGCGAACGGCGCAAGCGTTTCGCGCCACGGCGACCGGGATGTTCGAGAGGACATAGTGCTCCGGTTGTTGGTTAGGGGTGCCGGACCGCGATCACACACGGCGAAAGGCGATCAGAGCGCTCGTGGTAGCCAACCAAAGAGCCGCCGGTCAGGCTGCAGCAGAGCGGAGCTTACTGCTATCACGTAAGCGTCGGATGAGAGAAACGTACGGATGCTCACTTCCCGGAAATCGTGGGCTACGAAACGGGAAACTGCGGCCGAGGCGGCGGCTGGCGCGGTCCGGCTGGCGCTGCTGCCCGACGATGGCCCTACCGGCCGGGTCAGCGACCCCGTTCCGCTGGACATGTTGACGATGCGCGGGTGCGCCGAGCGGCGGAGCGCCGGCAGCAACGCGCTGGTCACGGCAACCACGCCGAAGACGTTGGTCTCGTATGTCCGGCGGAAGACCTCGACATCGGTCTCGATCGCCGACGGGAACCGTCCAGCCCTGCCCCGCCAGCTGCCGGGCGATATGCAGGCCGATACCGCCGGTGGCGCCGGTGACAAGGCGGTGGAAGT
Source organism: uncultured Solirubrobacterales bacterium (assembly GCA_963764545.1). Lineage (GTDB taxonomy): Bacteria > Actinomycetota > Thermoleophilia > Solirubrobacterales > Solirubrobacteraceae > Palsa-465. The sequence goes on from CAVXSX010000005.1 coordinate 910,916, forward strand.
CGCTCATGCGCCGCATGATCGCACCGTGTCGTTTCTCGACCTGGTCCGGGGGTAGACCGACCGAACAAGCCGTGTTGGAGGAGGAGGAGGTAGGAGATGGCCATCGAGATCGCAGACACGATGCGGGATGTCGTCCACGACATCGGCAAGTCCCTGGACGGCATGGACGGCGTAACCGACAAGCTCTCGGGCCGCAAGATGGCGGCAGCCGCGGCGGCGGCCGCGGTGACTCCCTTGGCCGCCAAGGGCATCAGCAAGCTGGCGGACTCGGGCTCAGTCAACGGGATCGGCGACAAGATCTCTGGCGTGGGCGACAAGGTTTCAGGCGCGGTCACGGGCAAGGTCGAGGACGCGGTAAAGGGCAAGCTCGAGGAGAAGGTCGGGCAGGCCGGCGGACCTGCGGGCATCTTCAAGAAGGCGATCAAGAACGCCCTGCCGTTCGGCGGCGACGACGATGACGACGGGGAGGACGGCCCGCGCGGCATCGGCAAAGGCCGGCGCATGCCGGTACAGCAGAGCATCGACGTCGCCGTGCCGATCGAGACTGCCTATAACCAATGGACTCAGTACGAGGAGTGGCCCCAGTTCATGCACCGCGTGACCCGGGTCTCCCAGGAGAACCCGACGACCATCTCGTTCACGACCAAGATCTGGGGCAAGACCAAGGAGTTCAAGGCGAGGGTCGTCACCGCCCGTCCCGACGAGAAGATCAAATGGGAGGTCACCCAGGGGATGAACCACACGGGGTGGATCACCTTCCACGAGATCGCCCCCCAGTTGACCCGTCTCGAGCTGTCGCTCGACCTCGAGCCGGGCGGCATGCTCGAGAAGGCGGCCCGCGGCATGCGCCACGTCAAGCGCGCAGCCCGGGGGGACCTGCATCGGTTCAAGGCGTATATCGAGGCGCTTGAGCAGGAAACCGGCGCATGGCGTGGGACGATCGAGGACGGCAAGGTGACCCGCAAGCGCGAGAGCCGGCGCCAGTCGCAGAACGGATCATCGGGCCGGGGCCGGTCGCGGGCCAATGCCGGGCGGTCGTCTTCCGGTTCCTCGGGACGCAGCCGCACACGCGGGCACTGAGCGGCCCGGCCGAGCCCGTCTCGACCTCACTGCCGGTTTGCGCGCGCCTGCTTGCGACGGGCGGTAGCGTCGAGTTCGGTCTTGCGCAGCCTGATGGAGTGCGGCGTGACCTCGACGCACTCGTCGGAGCGCAGGAACTCGAGCGACTGGTCAAGTGAGAGCTCGCGCTTCGGGATCAAGCGCACGAGCTGATCAGCTGTGGAGGAGCGCATGTTGGTGAGGTGCTTCTCCTTGCATGCGTTGACGTCGAGATCCTCTGCCCGCGAGCTCTCGCCGACGATCATTCCCTCGTACACCTCCTCCCCCGGTGCCACGAACAGGGTTCCGCGCTCCTGCAGGTTGTACAGCGCGAACGCCGCGACCGGGCCGCGCCTGTCGGCGACCAGCGAGCCTGTCGGCCGCGTTCGCAGCTCGCCCTGCCACGGTTCCCAGCGCTCGAAGACGTGGTGAACGAGACCTGTGCCGCGAGTCTCGGTGAGGAACTCGGTGCGGAACCCGATCAAGCCTCGTGCCGGGACGAGATAGTCCATGCGGACCCACCCGGTGCCGTGGTTGACCATCTGCTCCAGCCGGCCCTTGCGCATCGCGAGCATCTGCGTGATCACGCCAACGTACTCGTCGGGGACGTCCACGCTCATCCGCTCGACCGGCTCGCAGATCTTCCCGTCGATGCTCCGGGTGACCACCTGCGGATTGCCGACCGTCAGCTCGAAGCCCTCGCGGCGCATAAGCTCGACCAGCACCGCGAGCGCCAGCTCACCCCGGCCCTGAACCTCCCACACGTCAGGACGCTCGGTCTCGTACACGCGAAGGGAGACGTTTCCCACCTGCTCGCGGTCGAGCCGCCCCCGGACCTGGCTTGCCGTCAGCTTGTCGCCGTCCCGCCCCGCCAGCGGCGAGGTGTTGATCCCGATCGTGATCGACAGCGACGGCTCGTCGACCGTGATGACAGGCAGCGGCCGAGGATCCTCCGCAGCGGCCAGGGTCTCGCCGATCATGATCTCGGGGATGCCCGCGACCCAGATGATCTCGCCGGCGGCCGCCTCCTCGGCCTCGACGCGCTCGAGCGCCTCGGTCACGTACAGCTCGCTGACCTTGACGCGCTCGACCTCCCCATCGACGCGGCACCAGGCGACCGTCTCCCCGCGGCGGATGGCCCCGTTGCGCACCCGGCAAATCGCCAGCCGACCCACGTAGGGAGACGCGTCGAGGTTCGTGACGTGCGCCTGAAGCGGACTTGCCGGGTCGTGCTCCGGGGCGGGAACGTGCTCGAGGAGCAGATCCAGGAGCGGCCCGAGGTCGCCACCCTCCGCGGACGGATCGAGCGACGCGCGTCCCGCCTTGGCGTTGGTGTAGACGATCGGGAACTCGATCTGTGACTCGTCGGCATCGAGATCGAGGAACAGCTCGTAGACCTCGTCGACAACCTCCGCGATCCGAGCGTCCGGCCGATCCACTTTGTTGATCACGAGGATCACCGGAAGCCTGGCTTCGAGCGCCTTGCGCAGCACGAACCTGGTCTGCGGAAGCGGTCCCTCGCTCGCATCCACGAGCAGCAGCACGCCGTCCACCATCGTCAGACCGCGCTCGACCTCGCCGCCGAAGTCGGCATGTCCGGGCGTGTCGACGATGTTGACCTTGACCCCGCCGTATCGCACCGCCGTGTTCTTGGCCAGGATCGTGATCCCCTTCTCGCGCTCGAGATCCATCGAGTCGAGCACCCGATCAGCTACGTCCTGGCCGGAGCGGAACGCGCCCGACTGCCACAGCAGAGCGTCTACCAGCGTGGTCTTGCCGTGATCAACATGGGCGATGATCCCGACATTCCGGATGTCGTCGCGTCTAGCCATCGTCGATCACGAGAGACACGCAGCCGAACGCAAAACGGCCCGCCATAGGGCGGGCCGTCATTGGCTGCGACTTGTCCGCTTAGATCGTCTGGACGTTCCTCGCGGCGGGGCCCTTCGGGCCCTGCTCGGCCTCGTAGGACACCTTCGCGCCTTCGGCGAGCGACTTGAAGCCGTTGCCGGCGATCGCCGAGTGGTGCACGAACAGGTCCTTGCCCTGATCGTCGGGCGTGATGAAGCCAAAGCCCTTCTCGTCGCTGAACCACTTCACGGTTCCTGTTGCCATCTTGTCCCTCCCGGGAGATTTTGTGTGCTGCGAAACGCGGGAGATGCTGAAGGCAACTACTACGGAACGCTGGCACTGCTTCGCCGGGCATGCTGCCCTGGCCGTGGACGTAAGTGTAGCCAGATACGCCGGCGGAAGCCGATGAGTTTTGCGTCAGCGGGCGCCGAGGTCGGCCTCGATGCCGCGCGCGACCGGACGCATGTGCTCAATCGCTCGTTGGCGGGCAGCCTCGTCGAGGCGTTGGGTCAGGCCGTTGACGTTGATCGTGCCCACCAGCGCCCCGGCGTCGCCGAAGATGCCGACCGATATGCCCGCGAGTCCCTCCTCGAGCTCATCGACCGTGTCCGCATGGCCTCGGGTTCGGACTCGCTCGAGCTCGAGGCGGAGCTCGAGCCGGCTCGTGATCGTGTGCGGGGTGAGGCGCCGCAGCGGTCCTGGCAGGAGCCGCTTGATGTCAAGGTCGTCGGTCATGGCCAGCAGCACCTTCCCGCTGGAGCTTGCGTGCAACGGAAAGCGCTGTCCGAGCCATGAGCGGGGAACGAGGTGTTGCGGTCCCGACACCTGATAGACGACGTCGAGGTCGCCGTCGGGGGCCACGACGCTCAGCGTGACCGTCTCGCCCACCTGTGCGCTGAGCTCGTCGAGCCGGTTCCGGCCCGCCTCGCGCAGCAGCGAGCCGAGGTCGACGTGGCGCGCCAGGCGGACGAGCTCTGGGCCCAGCAGAACACGATCCTCGTCTGGGATCCGAAGCAACAGGCCTTCGCTCTCCATCGTCTGGATGAGCCGCAACGCGGTCGCGCGCGGTAAGCCGGCAGCTCGAGCGAGTGCCGAGACGCTTGCCCCGTCGGTACGCGCCGCGGTCTGACGCAGAAGGCTCACGGCCTTCTGCACCGATTGGTTGGGCGCTGCTCCGTCGTGCCTGGGAATGCCCGCATCGTACCCCTTGAAGGTCGGACGCCGGCCTGGGATACTCACCGTTGTACAGTCACCCATGTCCGCTATGTGGTGATGCCACGTTCGGCGTGTCGCCACGAGGGGAGGCGAGATTTCCTTCACGCGCGAAGAGACGTATGCGCGTACGCGTCGCCCGGTTTCGCTTGCCGAGACGCTTGTGCCGGAGGCGTACACGTCCGATGCCTTCTTTGCCCTCGAGCGCGAGCGAGTCTTTGCCTCGGCCTGGGTGGCGGTCGGTTGCTCATCCGCCTTGCGAGCGCCGAGCGACGTCCTCGTGACGGAGGTCGCGGGACGCTCGCTGTTCGTCCTTCGCAGCGAGGATGGAGCGCTGCGCGCGTTCTACAACGTCTGCCGTCACCGCGGCACGCAGCTCCTCGCGCCCGGTGAGTGCCATGTCAAGCGGTTCGTTCGCTGCCCATACCACAGCTGGGCCTATGACCATGACGGCCGGTGCGTGGGCACGCCGCTGTTCAGCGACTCCGACATCCCGGCCGACCAGCAGGCGGCATTCGACATGGCCGACGTCGCGGCATTCGACCGCGCGGACTATGGACTGCTTCCCGTCGCGGTCGATGAATGGGGGCCCGTCGTGTTCGTCAACCTCGATCGCGAGGCGGCGCCACTATCTGAGTACCTCGGCGATCTGGCCGAACGAACCGCCGGCTATCGGCTGGAGGAATGGGAGCTCGCCCGCACCGGCGAGTACAAGGTCGCTGCCAACTACAAGCTGGTGGCCGAGAACTTCATGGAGTACTACCACCTCCCGTGGGTCCACCCGGGCCTTGTGAAGGTCTCGCCGCTGGAGGCGCACCACCGCTGGCAGGGCACCGGCATGTACATGGGCTTCTGCACTTCGCCGATCGCGCCCGACACCGCCGATGGCGGCTGGCAGAGCGGGCTGTCACCCATCAGGGGCCTGAGCCCATCAGACGCCACGAGTGCACGGTTCGCCTGGATATTCCCGAACGTGGCGATCAACATCCTTCCCAATCACGTGTTCGTGATCCTCGCCCGGCCGGCGAGCCCCGGGCTGACGCTCAAAACGACTTACCTCCTCACGCATCCCGAGAGTGCCGGCGGCGACGATACCGAGCAGGCCCTAGATGAGCTCACCAGGTTCTGGGACACGGTGAACCGGGAAGACATCGGGATCGTCGAGCGCGTCCAGCAGGGCCTCAGCTCGACTCCGTTCCCCGGCGGGCGCCTCTGCTATCGCTTCGAAGAGTCGCTGCACCGCTTCCAGAACATGATCATCGACCGAATGGTCGGCGAGCGCCGTATCCCGGTTGGAGACGGGACCGAGACAGCGCCGATGTTCAAGGCCGGCGGCCTTTGACGGATCGGCTGCCGCGCAGCACGCCCACCCTCGTTATCGGAGCCGGCGTGCACGGCCTTTCGACTGCCTGGCACGTCGCCGGCGCCGGCGAGGACGTTGTCGTTCTAGACAAGACCGGCGTGGCCGCCGGCGCGTCCGGGATCGCCTGCGGCGTGATCCGCAACAACTACTTCCAGCCGGCGATGTCCGAGCTGATGGCCGCCTGCGTGGAGGTGTGGGAGTCCGACCCCGAGGCACTGCACTACCACGGGAGCGGCTACGTCGCCCTCGGGCCTCCCGGCCAAGAGGGCGACCTGGCCGCGGTTTACGAGCGCCATCAGCGGATCGGGTACCCGTCGGATCTGTACCTCGGCGAACACGAGGTGGCGGCCCACATGCGCTCGCTGTTCGGCGATTGGCGCGCCACCGGGCTCTCCGTCTGCCTGCACGAGCGCGCCGGCGGGTTTGGCTTCAACCGAGAGTCGATGCTCGGGCTGGCCGACAAGGCTCGCGCTGCTGGCGCTCGCATCGAGCTCGGCATCGAGGTCACCGGCTTCGAGTTCGACAGCTCGAACGCGGTCATCGCCGTCCACACGAGCGCCGGCGACATCGGGGTCGAGCGGGTGGTGGTCGCCGCGGGGCCGTGGATTCCCTCGCTATGGGCCATGCTCGGTCTGCCGGACCGGATCGACGTTCGCCGGCCCGAAGGTTCGCTCGACGAGAACCTCCCGATGTGGACCTACTGGTACCTGCAGGAGGGCGAGATCGAGTTCGACCCGGCGCATTTCGTCACCGACGACGGCCGCCCCTCCCCCGTGCTCCATGTTGACAGCGCCGCGCCCCTGCACGATGACGAGGGCCGGCTGATCACGAGCGAGCCGTGGGGGGTGTACTTCAAGCCGGACCGCGAGACCGTCCAGGGTGGCGCACAGCCGCTCCCGGTCGGTCACGCGCTCCAGCTCGACCCTTATCCCACCGGATCGGTCGACCCGGGCTTCCCCGACATGTGGTGCGCGGCGTTGTCGCACTGCCTCGGCCGGTTCGAGCGCGCCCGCCGCACCTACCGCCAGACACGCTCGGGCGGCGCCGGCGCATTCACGGTCGACAACTTCCCCGTGTTCGACTTCATGCGCCCCAACGTGTTCGTGGCCGCCGACTCCAACCACGGCTACAAGCTGATCGCGGTGGGACGAGAGATCGCGCGCGTACTACGCGGCGAGCACTCCGCGCTGCTTCACCCGTTCCGCTTCGATCGCTTCCGCACCGGCGACCTGCACCCGGTCTCGCACAGCCCGTATCCGTGGAGCTGATCGCGCCCGGTGCACTGAGAGGAGAATGCGGACCGTGACCGGGTTTCCGCACCTCTACTCTCCGCTGGAGCTGCGCGGGCGGATGCTGCGCAACCGCATCGTCTCGACACCCCACGCCACGGGGTGGGGTAGTGACGGCCTGATAGACCCGCGCGAGGTGGACTACCACGTGCGCAAGGCGGCCGGCGGATGCGCATTGGTCATGACCTTCGGCTCAGCCTCGGTCGACCCCACCACGGCGGCATCGTATGGCTCGATCTCACTCTGGGACGAGCGCAACGAGCCGGCGCTTCGTGCACTCGCCGATGGCGTCCACGGCAACGGCGCTCGCTGCATGTCGCAGGTGACGCACATGGGCCGGCGCGGCACTTCCACGCTGACCGGCATTCCACTGCGCGCGCCCTCCGACCTGCCGGAGGGCGTCCACCTCGAGGTACCCGTGCCACTGGCCGTTTCGGACATTCCGGCGATCGTGCAGCGGTTCGCCGACGCGGCGGCGCGACTCGAGCGCTGCGGCTGGGACGGGTGCGAGGTCACGTCGTTCGGCGGCCACCTGATCGAGCAGTTCTTCGACCCCGCGGTGAACACCCGCACCGACGAGTACGGCGGCAGCCTCGAGAATCGCACCCGCTTCGGGCGCGAGGTGCTGCAGGCTGTCCGCGCGGCGGTCTCGGACAACTTCATCCTCGGGCTCCGGATGGCGGTCGACCAGTGCCTCACTGGTGGACTCGGGCCAGACGAGTTGATCGAGGTGGCGCGCAGCCTGGCGGCGACCGGCGCGATCGACGTGTTCAGCGTGAGCGGAGGCACCGGCGCGACCCGCCTGTCGACCGCCTACTTCGTCCCCGGCGACGGCCTACCGGAGGGCGTCTACAACGAGCGCGCGCGGCGCTTCCGCGAAGCGGTCGGCGTTCCGGTCGTCGTGGCCGGCCGCAACGTCGAGCCCGCCATGGCGGACGCCTGCGTGGCCAGCGGCGTGGACCTCGTCGCGATGACGCGCGCGATCATCGCCGACCCCGACCTGCCCGCCAAGGCCCGCACCGGTCGCGTCCCGCGTCCCTGCATCGGGCTCAACGAAGGATGCATCGGGCGGCTCTACACAGGTCGGCCGATGTGGTGCTCGGTGAATCCGAGCATCCGCGATCCGGATCTGGACGGCCTTGCTCCGGCCGCACGGGCGAAACGAATCGTCGTCGTCGGAGGCGGAGTCGCCGGGCTCGAGGCGGCACGCGGCGCCGCGCTCCGAGGCCACGCCGTGGTTCTGTTCGAGCGCCGCCCGGGGCTCGGCGGGCGGGCGCGCCTGGCCAGGGCCCGACGCGGACGAGAGCGCTGGGCGCTCTACGTCGATTGGCTGCAAGCCGAGGCGCAGGACGCCGGAGCCGAGCTTCGCACCGGCGCTGCCGCAACGGTGCAGAGCGTTCTTGCCGAGTCACCGGACGCGGTGATACTCGCCACCGGTTCGGAGCTTCGGCCGTCGGCCACACCCCCCGGCCCGGTTCCGGCCCTCGACGTCGACGAGCTGCTCGAGAGAGGAGCCCCACCAATCGGGTCGCGCTCGGCGCTCGTGCTCGACGACGAGGGTGGCTTCCTCGCACCGACCGCCGCGGAGCGCCTTTTCACGGAAGGGTTCACGGTCGAGATCGCTACCACGCATCCGGCCGTCGGCGCGGAGATCGATCCGACGCAGCAGCCGTTCGTGTTCCGCCGCCTCGCGCTCGCCGGCGTCGCGATGACGCCGCATCTGAGCGGCATATCGAGCGATGCCGACGGTGTCACGCTGCGCAACATCTACACCGAGCGAGACGAACGGCGCGAGGGGGTGGGCATTGTGGTCATGGCCGGGTACCGCCGCGCCGTGGTCGATCTGCGGGACGAGCTGACCGCGCTGAGGCCCGAGCTTCCCCTCGTCGTGGCCGGCGACGCACTCGCACCGCGGACGCTGCTCGACGCGGTTGCCGAAGGCGCCCGCGCCGGCGCCGACGTGTAACTCATGAACGCCGAGGAGGTGATCTGGGACGCGCTCCGAGGTGCCATGGTGACCCGCGCGCTCGGGCTCGCCGCGGACCTGCGGTTGGCGCAGGGGCTCACGGCGGGCCCGGTCAGCCACGTGGAGCTCGCGCAGGAGCGCGGCGTCGATGCCGACGCGCTGTACCGCGTCCTGCGCGCGCTCGCGAGCGACGGCATCTTTCAGGAGACCGAGCCAGGCGTCTTCGGCAACACGGCCGCCTCGGAGCTGCTGGCGCGCGATGGCTGGAACGACTTCGCCCACCTCTTTGGCGGTGTGTGGCTGGAGGCCGTCGCGGCCCTCGACGCAAGCGGCGAGCCATCTTTCCCCAGAGTCCACGGTGGCGAGTTCTGGGCGTGGCTGGCGGCGCATCCACCGCAGCGCGCCGCGTTCGACCGGGCGATGGCGCAAGGCTGGGAGACCCGTCTCGATCGACTGAAGCGCATTGACTGGCGTGATGACGAGCTCGTGGTCGACGTTGGCGGCGGCAACGGTTCGTTGCTCGTCGCGCTCCTGGAGCGCCATCCGAAATTGCGTGGCATCGTCTTCGACCTCCCCGAGACGGTCCGCGATGAGCAGGCTCTCGGCCACCGCCTGCAGTTCGTCGCGGGGAGCTTCTTCGAATCGGTGCCGGGTGGCGACACCCATCTTCTCGCGACGATCCTGCACGACTGGGACGACGGCTCCGCCAAGCGGATCCTGGAGAACGTCCGTGCGGCCGCCGGCAAGCGGATGATCGTGCTCGAGAGCGTGATCGAGCCCGGAAACGCGCCCGACGGCGCGAAGTGGCTCGACCTGCTCATGCTCACGCTGGCCGGCGGCCGCGAACGGACGGCCGACCAGTGGCGAGCGATGCTCGAAGACACCGGGTGGCGCGTGATGCGCATCGACCCGCGCCTGATCGAGGCCCGGCCGGCGTAGGCCACATCGACGACGTGCAACTGGAGAGTTGCGCTATGGTTAGCCCGTGTCGATGTCCTTGCTCGTGCTGGTCTCGACCGAACCCGCGAACGCGCAGCGCTCACCGCCTGGCATGCCCGCACCGGCTAGACAGCTTCAGCGGTCGCCGTCGACCCGGCGGCGCTCCCACCGCGAGCGAACCACCGCTCGACGAGCACATACGCGATCGAAATCCCCGGCGGGATCACCAGCTCCGTACTCCGGCCAGAGAGCGCGGCGCCCACTTGCTCGCGGCTGAACCACCGCACGTCCTCTAGCTCCCCATCGCATGGAGCCGCGCGGAAAGTGCTGTGTTCCGCAGGACGGGCAGGTGCGCGAGAACCCCGCATCGGTGACCACCAAGGCGGCGGCGCATGCCGGGCAGAAGACGAGGCGACGATGCCAGTTGAGCAAGCCGACAAGGTAGGCGGCGAGACCTGCCTCGGCCGGCGCCAGCACCTGCTCGAGATGCCCGGCGACCCATGCGGGATCCAACCGCTCCGCCCCCGCGCGATCGAGCGCCATCCCCGAGAAGGTCAGCACCGGGCGCACGTTACGGCAACTCGGCCGCTGCCCGAGTGGATGTGGGCTTCAGGGAGCTTGCTCAGCGATGGCGTAGCGGCCCCGGCCGCCACGCTTGGCTTCGTACAGCGCGTCGTCGGCGGCTCCGAGTAGCGCGCTGAGATCTCGATCGGTGGGACTCGCGAGCGCGATCCCGATCGAAAGGCCACCGTTCCACCCTCCGACGCTGCCGGGAGGGAACGCTTCGCGAATGCGCGAGAGGATGCGTTCGGCGAGAAGCTCAGCCTCGCGAGGAGAAGCCGCCTTGCCGAGGAGGACGAGCTCGTCGCCGCCGAGCCGACCGGCGAATCCATGGTGGGAGAGGATCCGCGCGATCTCAGAGAGAACGAGATCGCCGGTCAAATGCCCGTCCTTGTCGTTGATCTGCTTGAAGTGGTCGATGTCGCAGATCATGACCGCCCCGCCGTCGCTGATCAGACGCTCCGTGGCCTCGCGTTTCCACCGGCGGCGGTTGGCCAGACCCGTGAGCTCATCGCTGCCGGCCTGCTCCTCGAGCGCCGCCACCCGCTCCGCCAACCCCCCAGGACTACCTGAACCCACCCGCGCAGTCGCTGCGCGCGGTGCGGCCTGGGCGGCGATGTCGTCGAGCACCGCCGCATCGAGCGCGACAGTCGCCAGCGCGCGCTCGACGAGCACCGGAGCGGGTTCGACACCGCCCAGCATCCCCACCACGGCGTTGGCCAGCTGGACACAGGCAATCTCGATCGTCACGTCCGCTTCCGGGTCATGATGCGCGGCGATCGCCGCAACGACGGGCTCGTCCAGATGGGAAGCGCGCGCCATCAGCGCCCCGGCCATCGCGTGGTCACACCCGAGTCGTTCCTGCTCGAGCTGGACCCGCAGGAGTCCCGAGCCCGCTTGTGTGGCAATTTCATCCATCGTGTCTTCGCCGAAGGCGAGCGGCATCACGAGCTTGCCGATGTCGTGCAGCAATCCGCCCAGATGCGCCAATTCCAGGGCGCCACCAGCGCGGTGCGCTAGCTCCAGCGCACACGCGGAGACGGCACATGCATGAACGTGCATCGAGCCCACCGATGCGCGGCCGTTCCCGGGTGCCCGCTCCAGGAAGCGATAAGTCGCCGCCTCGACCGCAAGTCGGCCGATCGCCGCCCGTCCCGTCATGGTCACGGCCTGTCGGATGGTCCGCACCCGAATCGGCCGAGACGCGAACGCCGAGTTGGCGAATCGCAGCAGGTTCGCGGCGAACTCCGGATCGCTCTCGAGCACCGAGGTGAGCTCCGTGGTGGATGAATCCTCATCACGGCACAGCCCCAGGACCCGCTGCACGGTCCCATCGAGTACCGGCAACTCGCCGATCTGCGCCACAGCAGCCGACAGCCGCGCCTCCTGCTCACCCGCGACAGACAAGATGCGAACTCCTATCCGGGCGCCTCGCCGATGGGAAGGACACCGCTCAGCTTTCCCCCCAAACGGGGGGCGCGCACATGGCGTGAGTACGCTGGTGCGGATTCGTCGATCGGATACGGTGCGGCGGGGCCACCCTGGCTGACGCCGACCCATTTTCTAGGAGACCCTCATGGCCCTGACCGACGAGCAGACCCGCGTGAAGGCCGCCTACGAGGCGGTCAAGGATGTCGTTCCGACCGCCGGCTATGCGTACGTGCTGGCCCTGCGCCGCCAACTCCCCGAGGTCGATACGCCCCAGGCACTGGACGAGTACCGCAAGCTGGCCGACGAGGCGGAAGCGCTGGCCGCGATGGTCGCCGCCAGCCGCCAGGCCGGTTGACTCCCGCGAGGGCACGACCCAGCTGTCCGGCCACACCGAGCCGATCCTGCATGGCTACCATGCCCGCGACCTAGCACGGACAGGAGCGGCCCTATGAAACTTGAACTGGCGCGCCAGCTGATCGCCGAGGCACGCGCCTCCGGAGCGAGACGGGGCCTGAAGCCGCTTTCGATCGTCGTGCTCGACGCCGGCGGGCAGCTCCGAGCCTTCGAACGCGAGGACGGCGCCTCCAACGCCCGCTTCGAGATCGCCTTCGGGAAGGCCAACGGCGCGCTCGCGCTCGGAATGGGCTCACGGGGACTGATGGCGCGGGCCGAACAGCAGCCGTACTTCATCGGTGCCGTGGCGGGCGCCATCGGCGGTTCACTGGTGCCCGTCCCGGGCGGTGTGCTCGTGCAGTCGGCTGACGGTGAGGTGATCGGCGCTGTCGGCATCACCGGCGACACGTCGGACAACGATGAGGCGGCAGCGATCGATGCGATCGGCGCGGCCGGGCTGGTGGCGATCAGCGACTGACTGGTGGACGGCGAGCCTCGCGTCTGCACTCGCGGTCTTCGCTAGCCCGGCGAGCCGGCGCGCCGGTTTCGTGACGGCTATGGCGGGAAGCGGAGGGCTCATGTCAGTGGCGGGAACGTCCGAGCGCACAGGGTTGGATCTGACCAGGGGCACGATCGTCGCGGCGTGCTTGGCCGCGTGCGTCGGCCAGATCGGGTTCGCCACCCCGGCCGTGCTGAACGGCCTGTTTCAGCAGGACCTCGGGACGACCGCCTCGCAGCTCAACTGGATCTCCGCGGCAATCGTGATCCCCTTGACGCTGTTCGAGCTGACGTTCGGTGTCATCGGCGACATGTTCGGCCGCAAGCGGCTGCTCGTCGGCGGTGCATTGCTGATGGTGATTGGTGAGCTGATCGGCGCCGTTCTCACGCCGGGCCCGGGCACGCATAACGGCGTCGTGGTGCTGTGGATCGGCATGGCAATCGCGGGTATTGGCGGTGCCGCGCTGTTCCCGACCTCGCTGGCGATGATCGCCGCCAAGACCAGGACGGCCAAGGCGCGCGGAAAGATGATCCCCATTTACGCCGCGGCGCTGTCATCGGGCGGGTTTCTCGCGCCCGTGCTCGCCGGCCTGCTGACGAAACTGACCTGGGGCGGGGATCCGAAAGCCAGCTGGCGCTGGGCATTGCTCGCCGTCATGGCGACCGCGGTGCTGAGCGCCGTCGTCTCGTTCTTCGCGGCCACCGATTCCAGATCGCGGGAGGGTCGCACGCTCGACTGGCCAGGCCAGATCACGTTCGCGATTGGGCTGTTCGCACTGCTGTTCGCGGTGGTTCAGGCGTCCTCATTCGGCTGGACCGGCACACAGAGCGTGATTGGCTACATCGTCTGCATCGTGTTCATGGCCTGGTTTGTGCGGATCGAACTGCGAACGCCCGAGCCGCTGCTGAGGTTGAACCTGTTCTCCAGCCGCAACTTCTCCCTGAACTCGATTGTGACCGTGCTCGGCATGTTCGCGTTCCTCGGGTGCGCGGCGGCCACCAGCATCCGCTTGACCGCTGTGCAGGGCTTCAGCCCGCTGGAGGCATCCCTCGGGTTCGTCGCGCTGCAGGGATTCGCGTTGTTCCTGCTCCCGCTGATCGCGTGGATGATGCCCCGGGTCAACCCGCGGTGGATGCTCGGCGGCGGCTTCTTGCTGCAGGCCGCGGGTGCCGCCTGGGCGGCCACGGTCTCGATCGACCACGTTTCGGTCGGGGCGATCCTACCGCCGCTTGCGGTGGTCGGCATCGGCTTTGGCTTCGCGGTCTCGTCCGTGACCGCCGTGGCGGTCAACACGGTACGGATTCAGTTCGCCGGCATGGCCAGCGCCACCACCAGCCTGCTGCGCGACTTCGGCTTCGCGTTGGGGCCTACGGTCGTGATCGCCATCGGGACCAGCCGCGCCGCCGGCAAGATCAGGAACGCCATTGCCGGCAGCCAGACGCTGCAGCATCACGTGGCGACGTTCTATCACTCGGTCGCGACTGCCCCGCCGGCCGCCAAGGCTGCGGCCGCAGCTGCCGTGGGGGCCGTCAAGTCCGGACCGCTCGGTGCCGTCGCCGTACCGGCGACGACGCAGGTCAACGGCCATACGGTGCCGCTCAACCCGTTGCATGACACCGCCTTCCAGGCGCTCGGCAGCGCCTACCAGCTCGTGTTCGCGATCTGTGCCGTCTGCGCTCTCCTGGCCGCCGTGCTGGTCCTGGCGGTGCTGCGGGCCGACGCCCACCACGACGCGGATGAGCTGGCGCTTGTGGAGTCGGGGCAGGCCGTAGGCGACCTCACGGCCGAGCCGGCCTGAGCCGCTCGACGCGGCGGACGCGCGGCGGCGCCAGCGCGCCAAGGCCTCGTCAGCGCGCCACGCCCGACATGATCACGATCACGCGATCCTCGCGGCGTAGCTGACCGCCGATCGTCAGCAGACCGGCCAGTCCCGCCGATCCCGTGGGGCTGACGGGGTAGCCGGCCGCCGTGGCGAGCTCGTGGGCGCGCCGGATGTCGGCCTCACCGGCGACGATCGGAGAGCCGCCGCTCTCGACCATCGCCGACACGTCGGCGATCCAGTCATAGGTCTCGTCGTCAAGGATCCCGTCCGCCAGCGACTGCGGGTCCGGCCACGGGCGCATCACCTGCGACCAGTGGCGCTCGGGATGATCGAGGTCGGGGATCCGGCTCCAGGCCTCGGCGAGCGGTGCGCAGCCCTCGGCCTGGACGGTATCGAGCTGCACGTGGCTGCCCAGCCCGGCGCCGACACAAGCGGCCAGCGCTCCCCCGCCGACCTGCACGATCACCCGCCAGTGGCCCGCTGCGCCGGCGTCGATGAGCTGCGAGCGCAGCTCCCATCCGATCGTGCGCCCGCTGTCGAGGCAGAGCGCGTTCTCCGGACCCTGCACGCTGAACGGGACGGCACCATCGGCGACCGCCTCACGGAAGCGGAGCATCGCCGGGTCGCCGGGGGGGTCCTCGCTCCTGCGTTCACACCGGTGGATCCGCGCTGCCAGCGAGTGAAGCAGCGCCCCGACCTCGTCGCTCATCCACATCGGGACGAACACGTCGAGCGGCCAGTCGACCATCTGCGCGAGCGTGGCGGCGGCAATCGCGGCGTTGCCGCAGGAGGCGATCGCGAGTGGCGGGCGCTCGACGAGCAGGCCGAGCTGCTCGGCGGCGAGCAGGTGCGCCAGGATGCCGGTGAGATGGCGCGCCTTGTGCGAGCCGGCCACGTTGGCCGTCTCGTCCTTGACCCACACCTCTCCGGGAGTCAGTTCGGAGAGCTCGGCTGAGCGACGCAGCGGCGTGATCTCGAAGCGGCTCGCGACACGGCGCGTGAGCTCGGTGCAGTCGTCCTCCGACATCCCGTTGGCACGCGCGAACGCCCACCATGCCATCCGTGGACCGAAACGAACGAACGGGTTGGGGTCGTCGATCTCCTCGCCACGCTCGCCGGCTTCGACGAGGTGCAGCACGTGGTGCGGGTCGGCGAGCGTCGCGTTCGGACAACGCCAGGGGAAGGGCGTGCGAACGTCGAGGACCGCATCGCACACGGCGCAGCGGTAGGCGACGATCACGAGGATCCTGAGCCGGCGGCCACCTGTGCGTTGAAGTCGTCGATCAGCTCGTCCCACACGCCGACGTACCGGCGCAGCCGGCGCCAGAAGTCCTGGCTCCGGCGCTGCTCGAACAGCTCGATCGGGGTGCCCTGCTGCTCGACCCACGTGAAGTAGCCGAGGTTGAAGACGCGCCGGCGGTCCGCCTCGGTCATGTCGATCATGTTCTCGGTCGACACATGGGCGAGATGCTGGCCGAACGCTTCGGCGGCGGCAGCGTGGCTGTACTCGCCGCCGTATCGTCGAGCGATCGTCTTGGCGCGCTCGCTGGGGTACATCGCGCCGCCGTCCGTGGCGACCGTGATCAGCGCGTCGTCGGCACCGAGGTCGAGCAGCTTCGCCGTCTTGATCGCCGCCAGCAGGTTGCACGTGGAGGAGAAGCCGAAGTGGGCGAGGGCTTCGAGCGTGGCGTCGTCGACGCCCTTCGAGCGGCTGAGGTACTCACGCCCCTGGTCGGTGTTCCACAGCACGTCAAGCTCGTCGGTGGCGACATCGCTGATCGCGCACACGACGTCGGTGTTCGTCACGTTGTGGATCAACGGGATGTGCTTGTCGCCGATCCCCTGGATGTTGTGCTCGCCGAACCCGTTCTCGAGCATCGTCGGACACTCGAGCGCCTCGACAGCGACGATCTTGGTGGCGTACTCGTCCTTGAGCCGGTCGCCGGCAGCGATCGTGCCGGCCGATCCGGTGGCGGAGATGAACGCGGCCAGCCGGAGGCCGCGACCGCTCGCGGCGCGCACGTGCTCGAACACGTGCCCGAGGGCGCGGCCCGTGACCGTGTAGTGGCCGAGGTGGTTTCCGAACTCGCTGAACTGGTTGAGGATGAAGTTGCCGGGATCCTCGGCCAGCGCGTTGCAGGCGTCGTAGATCTCCTTCACGTTCGACTCGGTGCCGTAGGTGCGGATCACGTCCGCGGTCGGGTTCTCGCACCATCGCTCGAGCCAGTCGAAGCGCTCCTGGCTCATCCCCTCGGGCAGGATCGCCACGCCGCGGCTCGCCATGATCCGGCTGATCCCGATCCCGCCCCGCGCGTAGTTGCCCGTCGACGGCCAGATCGCCCGGTGACGCGTCGGATCGAATTGTCCGGTGACGATGCGCGGCGCCAAACAGGCGTAGGCGGCGAGCACCTTGTGGGAGCCGATCATCGGGAAGCGGTCGCCGAAGGCCACGATGATGGGGCTCTCGACCCCCGTCAGCTCAGGCCCCAGTACCACGTGGTCGGGCACGTCGACGCGGCCGCCGGCGAGATCGTTGTACCAGTGCACCCGCCAGAGGTTCCGAGCGTCCCGTCCCTGCGGATCGGCGTCGCCGACGCGCTCGTCGTGGTCGAAGCTTAAGGGGTCGGCGAGCGCGGCGAACGTCGGCAGCGCGATGCCGCGCTCACGGAAGCGCTCCACGCTGCGACCCAGCGAGTCGGCGTCGACGACCCCATCGGCGAGGCCGAATTGGTTCTCGAGCGCCTCGCGATGCGAGTCGGTGACGGTCACGCCTGACATGTTGCCAAACGGCCGATCCAAGATCCGTGAGCTCGCCGAGCCATCACGGCCGTAGACGACCATGGCCCTTTCGCGCGTCGTAACGATCAGGCTGTGGTCGGGTGTGGGTGGCGGATGTGTGGCGGCTTGATCTGGGTTTCAGTCTTCGTGGCCGCCGCCTCGGTGGAGAAAGAAGAATCGGATCATCTCAGCGGAGGCGTCGGGACCGTGCGGGTCGGCGTAGGACCCGGCGGGATTTCCTCCTGACCAGGCATGACCGCCGCCGTGGATGATCCAGGCCTCGAGGACGATCGTCCCGTGGCGGTTGGCATACGTTGTGCGGCTGTGGGAATGCTTACCGCGTGCGCGCGTGGTGGTTGGTCCGTCGCGGCGCGTGATGTCCCCGGCCGCGACTCGGGCGTCGACGAGCTTTTCGGCGTTGATCGGAGCCACTGTCGAGTCCCGGTCGCCATGGAAGACGATCAGCGGCACCGCGCTGGTTGTGGTTGGTGTCCCCCCGGTGCGCATCGCGGTGAACGCGGATCCGATGTCGTGTGCGGCGCGGTAGGCAAGTCCAGAGTGGACTCCGACGGCGGCGTAGAGGTCAGAGTCGGTTGCGGCCATCACTGCCGCCATCGCGCCGCCGGCGGATAGTCCGGCGATATAGACGCGGCGTGCGTCGACGGCGAGGTCGTTCATTATCTGCCTGGTGATGCCGGCGATGATTGCGGGCTCGCCCGTTCCGGCGCGCTGGTGGCCGGGCGTGAACCAGTTCCAGTAACGCCCATGGTTGGCGATGGTTGATTGCTCTGGGTAGGCAACCAGGAAGCCGTGGTATTCCGCGAGCTCGTTCATTCGAGTGCCTGCGGCGAAATCGCTGGCGTTCTGCGTCCCACCGTGGAGCATGACCACAAGCGGCACCGGAGCGCCGCGGTAGCTGGTGGGTATGTAAAGCTGGTAACTGCGCTTCCCAGCTGTTTCGCTATGCGTAAGGTGTCGGACCTCACCGCCGCAGGCCGCTGAAGGCGCCGCGGCCCCGGACAAGGGTGACTCGATGCCGGGGAATGACCTGGTGCGCGCGTCGATTCGAGGACTGTTCGGCAGCTTGGCGCTGTGGTGGTGCGTCAGTCCGTGCGGCGCGCGGATGGCGTGTGGCACGCCGCGCTGGGCTTCTCGCCGGTTCTGTGGCAACGGCACGACTACGGGGTGTAGGGGCCACGCCTCGCCCGCGTCGTCGACCAACGGGTTACCTCGGGCATCGATGCCGGTGCCTTTGCCCTGTAGGAGCGCGGTCGCCTCGGCCAGTCGGCCGGCGCGAGTCAGCCGCAGTGATTGCGCCATCGTGGTGCTCTGATCATGGTCCATTGGGCCGTCCTTTCAAGGTTTCTCAGCACTCGTTGCTCGGCCCGCGTCTTGCGTGCTCGGCTTGACGAGCGGCGTATCGATCAGGAGGTACGGGCCGCAAGCGCGGCCTTCACCGCCTGGGGAGCGCGAAACGCGCCCAATACCTCGACTGCGGCGATCGTCGCCAGGGCGAGCTCAGGCGAGACGTCCTTGGCAATGCTCGCCAACCCCAACACCCGCAGTTCGACCATGTGCCCCGCGGCCAGGAGCCCCTCGAGATCGTCGCGGCTGTAGTGCTCCGTGCCCAGAACCAGCTTGCGACGCGTCACCGTTCGCTCGAGAGCATCCGAGCGAACGTCGAGTTGACGCCGGATCGCGCTGCGGATGAAGTCGGTGCGGTTGGCGAAGAAGCCCTCGTCGATCAGGAGCTCGATCTGCCCCAGATCGACGAGCCCCACATTGATTGTGATCTTCTCGCTCTTGTCAGCCTCGGCGATCCTCTTCGTCATCGACACCTCGCGTAGCGGCAAATCTTACCATCTCCTCACCATCCCACGGCCATCTCTTCAGATGGCCTACCGGCATCATACCGGTCGGGCGACCGAACCTTCCGATCCGCCTGATGGCCACGTCATCCACGACGCACCGTTCGATGTGCTCGCCGAAGCGGCCTGACCGCAGCTGGCTCACCCGATGAGCAGCCCTTCGAGCCGCGGACGTAAAAATCGCCACGTATGCCCAAGCCGCCGCGCAGGGAGCACGCCCTTCCTCGCCAGCTCGTAGACAGTGGACGTCGGCATTCGGAGCAGCTCGGCGCGGGACGCGGCAAGCTCTGGCTCCGACCTCAGATCGAGCGCTGGGCAGCTGGGCAGGCTGCTCAGGGGCGTACGCGTCGCCACCCGCTGGCGCCTCAGCATGCCGGCACCCCGCCACCTACATTTTCGAAGCCTCGGGGCGGCAGCCCGAGGCCGCGCGGAGAGCCGTATCTCCGCGCGGCAGGTTGGGTCTGGTCAGCTGCAACGCGCCGATCCCGTGATTGTTGCTGTGGTCTGCTGGGGGCCCGCGGCTGGGTCGGTGGAAGTGGTGGTGATCGAGTAGGGACGCGTGCGCTTCAGGCATCCGGCGGACGCGATCGAGGCGACGGTTCGCCCGTGCGCTGTCCTCGTCTGCGCCGTGGTTGTCCGCGGATCGATTGGCCCCTCCTCAACTGACGCCACCGTAACTTTCATCACCGGAACTGACGGCACCGTAAGTGACGATGGCGTAAGCTACCAGCCGTGCCCCCCATCGGCAAACGCCGGCGTCGGCTGACCGCGGAAGCACGACGGGAGCAGTTGCTCGATGTGACGACCCGCATCGTCGCTGATCGCGGGTTCAAGGCAGTCTCGATCGAGGCCGTGGCGCGCGGTGCGGGAGTGTCGCGAGCGTTGGTCTACGAGCATTTCGGGCAGCTCAAGACGCTGCTCGAGGCCGTCGTCGAGCGCGAGATGGCGCGTGCGCTTTCGCAGGTCACGGAAACCGAGCTGACCGATCTCAGCGAGGGCGAACCAGGTGAGCTGATGCTGGACAGCCTGCGCGCCTATTTGTACGCGGTGCGCGATCACCCGCTGACCTGGCGGCTGGTGCTGATGCCGCCTCAGGGTGCGCCCGCGCTGTTGCACCGCCGCATCGCCCGCGGGCGCGCCCGGGTCCTGGACAGGCTGGCCCAGGCCGTCAGGCCCGCACTCGCGCGGGAGGAGGACACGCCCGATGCCGAGCTGACCGCACATCTGCTCTCGGCGATCTCAGACGAATACGCGAGGCTGGTGCTGACCGACCCGGCGCGCTATTCACCCGAGCGGCTGCTCGAGCACGCGCGCTGGTGCATCGACCAGGTCACGATCGCTGGCGTAGCCGACGGCCACACGCCTCGGATGCGATGACCTGCGGCCGTCGAGGAGATGTAGTGCGTGTAGGGGTGGCGCGATGAGAGCCGTGAGCTGCAGACAAGCCGACCTGGCGGTTGTGGAGCTGCCCGGTCCCGTGCCCGATAGCGGCCAGGTGCTGATCGATGTGCTGCGCTGCGGGATCTGCGGGTCTGACCTCCACGCTCGCCATCACTGCGACGAACTGGCTGAGGTGCTTTCTGAGATCGGCTACCAGGATTTCATGCGCTCTGATCAGAACGTCGTGTTTGGCCACGAGTTCTGCGGCGAGGTTGCGGGATACGGTCCTGGCTGCCGCAAGCGGCTTCCGACGGGTTCGCACGTCGTGGCGGTGCCCTTGATCAGGCGAGGTGGCAAGCCACACGCGATCGGCCTGTCGGCGTCCGCGCCTGGCGCTTACGCCGAGCAGGTGCTGGTCGAGGAGTCACTGATGATGCCGGTCCCCAACGGCCTCGGTCCTGAGCTGAGCGCGCTGACCGAGCCGCTGGCGATCGGCTGGCACGCGGTGCGCCGCAGCGAGATCTCAAGGCGCGAGGTTGCGATCGTGATCGGCTGCGGCCCGATTGGGCTGGCGGTAATCTGCGTGCTGAAGGCTCGCGGGGTCCGCACGATCGTGGCCAGCGACATGTCCGCCGCCCGGCGCGAGCTCGCGTCACGCTGCGGCGCCGACGTCGTCGTCGACCCAGCGCAGCAATCGCCCTACCAGGTCGACGATGGTGGGCACCTGGCCACCCTGCCGGAGGCCGTGGAGCTCGCGATCTCGACCGCCGAGAAGCTCCAGCGCCTGCCTCTCCCCTGGGAGCACACATGGCGCGCGATCGACAAGCTCGGGATCGGGCCGAAGCGACCGGTGATCTTCGAATGCGTCGGGGTCCCGGGGATCCTCGACGGCGTGATCGCCGCAGCACCGCTTCTCTCCCGGGTGATCGGAGTCGGTGTTTGCATGGGCGAGGACCGCATCCGTCCGGCGATGGCGATCAACAAGGAGATCGACCTGCGGTTCGTCGTGGGCTACACGCCGCTCGAGTTCCGCGACACGCTACACATGCTGGCCGAGGGCAAGATCAACGCCGCGCCGCTCATCACCGGAGTAGTCGGCCTGCCCGGAGTAGCAGCCGCGTTCGACGCGCTGGCCACGCCCGACGAGCACGCCAAGATCCTGGTCGATCCGCACCGCAGCGCCGTGGCGCCTACGTCGCCTGAAGGGATCCCGAGATGACTGAAGCTCGGACGTCGTACACCGCCATTCCGGCCGCCCGCGGGCGCAACCCCTTCGACGCAAACGGCGTAGCACGCAGCACTGACGGGGTGGGGCGCTACACCGATCTGCCCGACTCGCTCGTGCACATGCTTCGGGCCAGCGCCGACGCGATCCCAGCGACCGGGTAATCGCCGGCACCCCAGGGCCTCAAGGGTCATCTGCGCGGAAGACCGAATCGGGCGAGCTGCTGCGATAGCCCGCACAGGGCGAGCAACCACCAAAAAGGAGCGCAGGCAATGGCAAGAGTTGACGTGAGCCAACTGGACATCACCAGGACGAACATCGCCGTGCAGGAGCTGATCGAGGTCACCGAGAACCCGCGCCACCGCTATCTCTTGCAGGCCTACGATCGCCACCGCAACCTGGAGCACGCCGGCCGCTACGAGGAGATCTTCGCGCCGGAGATGACCGTCGAGCACCCGGTGTACCGCTTCGACATGCTCGGGCAGCCGCCGATGCGGCTAGAGGGCCGCGAGCAGGTCGAGCCGCTCTATGCGCACTGGGCGCAGACTAACCAGTCGATCTTCTACAACCAGGCCGAGACGGTCGCGGTTGGGGACTGGATGGTCGTCAGCACGACGGTCGGCTACCAGCAGCTGCTCGGCTCAGACCTCGCGGCCGCCGGCCAGGATGTGGACCCCGATGCGATGTACCTCCTCCGTGGCCGGGTGGCGATGGTGTGGCCCTACGACGAGCGCGGCCGGCTCGTTGGCGAGAACGTCTGGGAGTACGACGAATCCGAGCACGACCTGATCAAGCTCGATCCCGACCAGGTGCTCACCACCGAGCAGGCTGCCGAGTTGCTCGATCCCTACATCACGCCGCTGCCGCCATTCGACGACCGCATGCTGCCGCGCTCCCGAGAGGGCGTCCAAGCATGAGACGTCGCGACGCACACCATCAGCCCAGGACACTTCTCCCCTGCCTACACTCGCCCGGCAAGATCCTTAAGGTGCGCCTCGTCGTCGGCTCCACGCCGCTGGCGTTCCGCGACACGCTGCACCTGCTGGCCGACGGACAGATCGGTCCCGCGCGCAGCCCGGCCACCGAGCCGGCTGTGGCCGCGGGGTGATGGCGATGCCCGCCTACAACCCCCCGCTATTCCGCGACCGGCCGCCGCACATGCAGGCGCTCGGCGGCGCGGTCGCGCCCGCCGCGCTCGGCGCCGTAGCCGGAATCCTCCTGGGCGTCTCGGTCGGCGCCTACTGGGCGGTCTCGCTCCTCGCTGCCATCGGCGGGTTCCTCGCCGGGTTCGAGCACCGCGATGTACGGGGAGGCGCGCAGCGCGGGCTGATCGGCGGCGCGATCTACGGCCTGTTCTTGCTGCTGGCGCACTGGGCGGTCGGCACGCACGCGAAGGCCTCGCTTGGGAGCTTCCCGCCGCTGCTGATTGTGATCACCGCGCTGATCGCGATCTTGCTCGGAGCGGCCGGCGGCCGGATAGCCCGCGCACAACGCGAGCGAGCGGGTCCGACGCCACCACCGGCACAGTCCGTCTGAACAGCAAACCTGCTCGGCGCGAGACGCGGCCAACTGCCGGCTCGGCGTGCTTGCACGTTTGCGGCTACGTGCCGCGTAGAGCGCGCCATGAGCGGTCCGCGAAAGGGACGCCATGTCATCGGTCGAGCCGGGTCGCCCGCTCGAATAGGTTGGCGATCTCTTTTGCGTAGGCGTCGATGTCGAACTCCGGATCGACGCTCAGGAGGGGTGGGGCGGTGTCGATCACGGCGCGGATCGCGATTGCCATGGTTCTCGGGTCGAAGTCTTCTCGAAGCTCGCCGGCGGCTTGGGCGCGGGCGAGCAGGTCCACGAGCGGGCGCGCGGCCACCGGAGCGTTGGGGCCCCTGACGCCACGTAGCCCCTCGGCGGCCACGCGATGGCGGAGAATCTCGACGATGGCGATGAGGTAGTTGCGGTGCTCTCGCATGAACGCGAGGTTCGACTCGATGTACACCCGCAGCATGCGGGGTCCGGTCGACTCCGCGAAGATCCGCGGTTCCATGTAGGCCCTGGCCTGCGCGAGAACCTCGCTGATGACCTCCTTCATGAGGTCGTCTTTGCCAGCGAAGTGGTAGCTGATCAGGCCTCTGCTGATCCCGATCCTCGTGGCGATGCGGCCAAGGGACGTGTGCGCGTAGCCGACCTCGGCGATCGTGTCGATTGCCGCGGCCACGATCTGTGCCCGCCGAGCGGTCTCGATGAACGTCCGTTCAGCGTCGGCGGAACCCGGTCCTGGCTCCATGACCAAAAAACTAGCACGGCAGCGCCGGTGCTGGCGGTATGACCAAAAAACTGGCACACCTGCCAAAGAGGTGCTAGGGTGGAACGATCAACCGGTTACGAACACACTCCGAAGCAGTTCGATCGAGCGAGCGCGTCGAGGCGCCTTCCGAGCCCGATCGTTCGCGTGAGCAACCGGCGCTCGTGGTGGAGCATCTGGGCAAGCGCTTCGGTGACCGTGTCGCGTTCGATGACGTGTCGTTCGAGGTCGGCTACGGCGAGGTGTTCGGTTTCCTGGGCCCGAACGGGGCGGGGAAGACGACGACGGTGCGGACGCTGGGCACGCTAATCGCGCCGAGCTCGGGATCCGCGATCGTCGCCGGCCTTCCGCTGAGCCCGGAGAACGGCCCGGCGATTCGAGCGCGGATCTCGGTCATGCCCGAGTCCCCGGGCCTGTACCGCCGCCTGACCGTGTCGGAGAATCTTCGCTGCTTTGCCGGGCTCTACGAGCTGGATGACGCTCCGGGCCGGATCGAGCGGGCGCTGCGTGCGGTCAACCTGCTCGACCGTGTGGGCGATCCGTGCGGCTCGCTGTCGAAGGGACTGCGTCAGCGGGTCGCGCTCGCCCGCGCGCTCCTAAACGACCCGGCGGTGCTCTTTCTCGATGAGCCCACCTCCGGGCTTGACCCGGTCGCCGCACACGACGTGCACGAGCTGATCACCTCGCTACGCGAGCGAGGAGTGACGATCTTCCTCACCACCCACCGGCTGGAGGAGGCCGAGCGTCTGTGCCACCGCGTCGCGATCCTGAACACGACGATGCGCCTCATCGGCCGCCCCGACGAGCTGCGCGAGCGACTGTTCAACCAGTCCCTCGAAGTGCGGGTCCGGGGCTCACTGGAGAACCCGGGTTCGGTGTTCAGCGAGCTGCCAGGTGTCGATGGGTGGCGGGCGTCTGGATCGGGCGGCTATGAGTTGCCCGTGTCGGACGCGGAGATCGCCGCCCCAGCGGTCGCGCGCGCGCTGGTTGGCGCCGGCGCCGAGATCCTGTCCATCGGCGAGTCCCGCCATTCGCTCGAGGATGTCTACCTGCAATTGATCGACGAGGACGTGGAGGCCAAGCGATGAGCTTCAGCTGGACGCGCGTGAGAGCAATCACCGTCAAGGAGCTCAGCGACTACCGTCGCAACCGCTTCGTGATCGTGTTCGCGATGTGTCTGCTGCCACTGATCTTCATCGCGGCGCCGACGATCCAGCTGCTGACCGTGCCTGCCGCGGCGGCCAGCGCCCGATTGAATGCCAGGATCGGGCTGGCGCTGACGTACATGCTGGTGATTCCGGCAGCCGTGCCGTCCGCAGTGGCCGCTTACTCGGTGATCGGCGAGCGCGAGCAGGGGACGCTCGAGCCGATCCTTATCAGCCCGATCCGCCGCGAGGAGCTCCTGATCGGCAAAGCGCTCGCGATAGCGATACCGACGCTCGTGGTCTCCTACACCATATTCGGGATCTTCCTTGGCATAACGGCACTTTTCGCCCATCACGCGATCAGCTCCGCGGTCTTCGCGGGCTCACACATCCCGGTGCAGGTGCTCTTCACTCCGCTGCTGGCCGGCTGGTCGATCTGGGTCGGGATCGCGATCTCCGCCCGCTCTTCCGACGTCCGCGCCGCCCAACAGCTCAGCATTCTCGCCAACGTTCCCCTGATCGCCGTCGTGGCCCTGATGAACTTCAAGGTGATTCCGCCATCGACCGCCATCGCGGCCGGCCTCGCCGCCGTCCTGCTGGCGCTCGATGCGCTCGGCTGGCGCGCCGTGGCCGCAATGTTCGACCGCGAACGCCTGATCACCGGAACACGCACCTAACGCCCCCTGGCCCTCGGGAAACCCCAGCCTGATCCACGAAGCACCCCCGATCAAACAACCGAAGGAAACCTGAAGTGTCATCCACCCTCACACTGGAACGAGCCGCCACTACCGCCATAGAGCTTCGCCGCCGCCCTTTCGAGATCATTCTGGACGACAACCCGGCCGGATCGATCGACCGCAACCAGACCGTCGAACTTCAGGTGGAACCCGGCCCGCACAGGCTTCACGTCAAGTCAGGCCGATACTCAAGCCACCCGCAGTCCTTCGACGCAGCGGAAGGCACGAACATCCACTTCCGCTGCAACAGCTCACTCTGGTGGCCCCGGTACCTCGCGTCACTCTTCGTGCCCACGATCGGCGTCAAGCTCAAACGCGACTAACCCGCGCTCCGCGAGCGCCCCTGAGCAGTCGCTGTCGGGAGCGCCCCGTGTCAAGATGCGAAATCGTTGCCCGGCGCCGTTGCCCGTCAGCCCTGGGGGTGCGAGCCCGGGAGCCAAAATGCCGCAAATGTACGGGCCCTTCTACAAAGCGGACGACGGGCCTCGAACCCGCGACCTTCGGCTTGGGAAGCCGACGCTCTACCAACTGAGCTACGTCCGCGAGAGCGCAAAACCACCTGCAAAGAGCGATATTTCGGCCAGCCTGAGTTGCGCCCACCGGGATTTTACTCGCGGGCTCCTGACGCAACGGACCGGTTGGTTTGCAACGACGGTTGCAACGGTGGGAATCATTTGCCCCATTCCGGGTACATCCGCCGCAGCATCACCTCTCTCCTCTCAGTCGGTGGACGGTCAGCATTCGTTTGTGTGGCGCCGGCCGTCCACCGGCTACTTGGATCGAGAGAGCAGCGTCAGCTGCCGAGATCCCCGTCCTCGGCGGCGATCGGGACGAACGGCAGTAGGCCGACGATCTCCATCAGCCTGCGCGCGTGGGCCGGGAGCTCGGAGCTCAGCCTGAGGTGACGGCCGTTGGCCTTGGCCGTCCGGACCACGGCGGTCATCGCCCGCAGGCCGGACGAGTCGATGAAGTCGATGCGGGATAGGTCGAGCAGTACGTGCCGGTTGGCTTGGAGCTCGCGCTCGACGGCCATCTCCAGCAGCGAGGAGCTGGTCAGCGCCAGCTCGCCCTCGACGCAGACCCGCACCCAGCCCCCATCCATGGGCTCGAGGCGCAGGGCGAACGGGGCCGAGGACGTAAGGTCGCCGACCCTCGACGAGTCGCCGGCGTCAGGTGGATGGAGGTGCGAGAACAAGGGCTAGATCCGATTCTCTACAACTGGGGCGGTCCGCTGCAAACTTCCCACGCCGCACGCGGTCGCGGGGAGGGAGTTGGTCACTGATGTTGCAAACGAACCCTCGCCGGCCGGGCCGGGGCGCGTTGCCGTCAATCTCGTGCCTGGCGGGTCCATCCGCCGGCCCACGGCGCGTATTACTCTCCGATCATGCGCCGCCTCGCAACTGCCGCCATTGCGATCGCGGTGGCGGTCGCGCTGCTGACTCTTCTCGGCTTCGGCGTCGCCGACGAGGGCACCAACAGCTCGATCGATGCTCAGGTCGCCCGGGGCCACTTTCCGCCGGCGCCCAATGCGCATCTTCGGCTCCCGATCCTGGGCTCGTCGGGAACCGAGACCCTGGCTCAGCTCCGCGGCAAGGTGGTGGTCATCAACGTGTTCGCGTCCTGGTGTCAGCCGTGCCTGGCCGAGGCGCCGATCCTCGAGCGCGAACAGCAGGAGATCGTCGAGGACAACGCGACGATCCTCGGTGTCACCTATCAGGACAACACCAGCGACTCCGAGACGTTCGTGCGCCGGCAGCACATCACCTATCCGGTCGTTCGCGATGTGAGCGGCAACTTCGTGCGGGGCTTCGGGGCGAGCGGCGTGCCTGAGACCTACGTGATCAACCGCCAGGGCAAGGTCGTGGCCCTGCGCCGTTATCAGCTCGCCGGGGCGTGGCTGCGGCAGACGGTGTCGCGAATCGTGGCCGAGCCGTCATGACCCGGCCGTCGCTGAGGCTCATCGCGGCTGCGATGCTCGCGACCCTGGCACTGGTCCTGGCCCTAGCCCCGGTCTCCCTGGCCACGAGCGCCCGTCCGCGCGCCTCGCTCACCGACATCGAGAACGACGTGATGTGCACGCTCTGCCACGAGTCGCTGGCGGTGGCGCAGTCGCCCCAGGCCGAGTCCGAGCGCAACTACATCCGTGGGCTGATCGCCCAGGGCGAGACCAAGCGCCAGATCGAGCAGAACCTGGTCGCGCAGTACGGCCCGGGTGTGCTCGGCCGGCCGCCGGCCAGCGGCTTCAACCTGACCGTGTACATCCTCCCCCCGGCGATCCTCGCCGTCGGCATCGCGATCCTCCTCATCATCCTGCCGCGCTGGCGCCGGCGCACCCGCGCCGCCGCCGCCAACCGCGAACCGACGACTCGGAGCATCGATCCCGCCGAGGCCGCCCGCCTCGATCAGGAGCTGCGCCAGTTCGGCGGCTGACCGGCCGCGAAGTCGGGACCGGCGGGGCCGATGGGACCGGGGCCGGGACCGACGGGGCCCGGGCCGGGGCGCTACATCGAATCCGGGGCGCTCACGCCGAGCAGCCCGAGGGCCAGCGCGATCGTCCGCTGGGCCGCCGCGGACACCGCGACCCTGAACGACTCGACCGCCTCCGGGGTGACCCCGATGACGCGGCAGTGCTCGTAGAACGACGTGAAATCCTGGGCCAGCTCCAGGGCGTAGCCGGTGATCCGGTGCGGGGCGCGCCGTTCGACGGCCTCGGCCACCTCCCCCGGAAAAGCCAGGAGCTTCTTGATGAGATCGCGCTCGAGCTCCTTGAAGCGACACCGCCTCCCAGTCCGCATTCAGGGCGCTGGCCACGCGCTCCTCGGGCAGCCGGCGGAGCATCGAGGCGATCCGCGCGTGGGCGTACTGGACGTAGTAGACCGGGTTCTCGCGCGACTGCTTGCGCGCGAGCTCGACGTCGAGCTTGATCACCCGGTCGTGGGAGCTCTGAAGCATGAAGAAGCGAGTGGCGTCGACGCCGATCGCGTCGATCAGGTCGTCGAGCATCACGAAGTCGCCGCGGCGCTTGGACATCGCGAACACCTCGCCGCCCTCGACCAGGTGCACGAACTGCAGCAGCGGCATGTCGACCGTGCCCGGATCGCCGCCCAGCACCGCCATCGCCGCCTTCATCTCGCGCACGTAGGCCGCGTGGTCGGATCCGACCGGCACCATCTGGCGCTCGAAGCCGCGCTCGCGCTTGTTCTGCATGTAGGCGATGTCGGCGGCCAGATACGTCGGCTGACCGTTGGAGCGCACCACCACGCGATCCTTGTCGTCGCCGAAGTCCGTGGTGCGCAGCCACAGCGCGCCTTCGGACCGGTACACGTGCCCGCTCTCCTCGAGCACCCCCAGAGCCCGCTTAAGCGGGCTGGGGGAACCGGTATGCAGCGTGCGCTCGCTGAAGAACGCGTCGAAGTGGACCCCGTAGCGCTCGAGCGTGGCCTTGATCCGCGCCAGCAACAGGTCGACCGCGCCCCGCGACAGCTCATCGACGTCCGCATCCCCCGCACCGGGGATCTCGGCGGCGAGATCGGCCACGTAGTCGCCCTGATAGCCGCCCTCGGGAACCTCCTCCCCACGCGCCCGGGCCTGCACCGACTGCCCGAGCAGCCGGATCTGGTTGCCGGCGTCGTTGAAGTAGTACTCCCGATCGACCGCGTGACCGTGATGCTCGAGGATCCGGGCCAGGGCGTCCCCGTAGGCGGCGTGACGTCCACTCGCGGCCACCAGCGGCCCGGTCGGGTTGGCCGAGACGAACTCGATCAGGATCCGCTCGGGGTGCTCCGCCCCATCGCCGCCGAAGCGCTCGCCGGCATCGAGTACGGAGCGCAGGGCCCGCTGGTGCCAGGCGTCGCTCAGCACCAGGTTCAGGAAACCCGGGCCGGCGACCTCAACCCGATCGAGCTCGTCCCCCAGCCGCGCTTCCAGCTCGGTGGCCAGCCGCCCGGCGATCTCCCGCGGGGACTCCCCGAGCACCGGCGCGAGCAGCATCGCGGCGTTCGTCGAATAGTCGCCCAGGCCCTTGCGCCGCGGCCGGTCGAGCGTCGGGGCCGCCGCCGGCTCACCCCCCGCGCCGCGCACGCTGGCCACCGCTGCGCGAACCGCCGTCGCCAGCTCGTCCAGCGGGCCGGTGTCTGTCGCCCGGAAGCTCACAGGCCCTGGATGGCTCCGCGAATCGACGAGAAGCCGCGCGGCGGCTGGAACATGCGGTCGAGGCGCTCGACATCGGCTGGTGGTCCCATCGCGATGATCATGTCGCCGACCTGGAGCTCGGTCTGGCCCGGCGGCTGGGTCTCGAGCCGCCCGTCGGGGTGGCGGATGGCCACGATCACGGCGGCGCCGCTGATGTCGGCAATCGGGCGCCCCAGGGCCTCGCACTCCGGGGAGACCTCGATCTCCTCCATCCGGTAGTCGGCCAGGTCGAGCGCGCCGCCCACCTGCGGACGCAGCGCGATGCGCGCCATCTCCGATCCGGACGTCTTGTATGGCGAGATCACGCGATCGGCGCCGGCGCGCAGGAGCTTCTTCTCGGAATCCTCGGCCGAGGCCCGCGCGATGATCAGGATGTCCGAGCGCAGCTCGCGTGCGGTCAGCGTGATGAAGATGTTCTCGGCGTCGGAGTCGACGCACGCGATCACGCCCTCGGCGTCCTTGATCCCCGCCTGCATCAGCACCTCGTCGTCGGAGGCCTCGCTCTCGATCAACGGAATCCCGGCCGCGACTGCCGCATCGCGGTTGATCGGGTTGGGGTCGATCACGACGTGCTGGGCGCCGGCCGCTCGCAGGTCACGCGAGACCTGGCGGCCCACCCGGCCGAACCCGCAGACGATGTAGTGGTCGCTGAATGATTGGATCATCTTCTCCATGCGGCGCTCCTCGAGTACGCCGCTGAGCTGGCCTGAGACGAAGAACTCCGCGACGGTCGCCAGGGCATAGAAGAGCGTACCTATGCCAAGCAGCTCGAGACCGACCTTGACGATGCGCCCCCCGGTGTTGTGGGGATCCTGGATCGAGCCGAGCGTGGTGACCGTATCGAGCGTCCAGTCGAACGCGTAGCCAACCGAGACGTGCTCGGTCAGGCCGAAGCCGATCGTGCCGGCGATCACCAGCAGGGTCAGCGCCGCCATCAGGATCCCCAGCCTGCGCATGAACAGCCGCAGCTCGCGCCGGGCGTGTGCGCGCTGCTGGAGGGCGTCGCGACGCTCGCGCCCGCCGTCCTCGCCCGGAAACATCCAGGCCCCGCTGTCACTCCATTCGGCCATCAGTGCTCCTCGTGCGCCCTTCCGGCAACCCTAATAGTGATACGGCTCGCCGGCCAGGATCTTGTGCGCGCGGTAGATCTGCTCGAGCAGGACCACGCGAGCCAGCTGGTGGGGCAGCGTGATCGCCCCCAGCGACAGGCGGTGATCGACCTCGTCGAGCTGCAGCCCGAATGGACCGCCGACCACGAAGCACAGATCCTGGCCACTCTGACGCCGGGCTTCCAGGAACTCACTGAAGCCCACCGAGTCGAGCTGATCGCCCTCGCGGTCCAGTAGCGACACGAACACGCGCTCCGGGATCCGGCGGCTCACCCGGTCGTCCTCGCGCACTTCGATCAGCTCGAGCTTGACATGGCGCGCGAGCAGCTTCTGGTAGTGCTGGACATCGTCGGAGAATGGCGGGCGCAACCTCCCGACGGCGACGACGAGGATCTTCACGATGGGATACTACGTTCCATGGACGATCCCGCCCGCCCCGAGCGGCACATCAACATCCACTTCTCGCCGGACATCATGGCCGGCGTATACGCGAACTTCGCCAACGTGAGTCACTCCGACTACGAGTTCACGATCACCTTCGCGCGCGTCGACCACGAGGTCGAGGACGAGGAGATCCCCGGCGTGGTCGTGTCCCGAGTCAACCTCAGCGCCAAGTTCATGCGGGAGTTGATCGACGCCATGCAGGACAACTACTCCAAGTGGCAGACCCGGGAGGGCATCAAGAACCTGCCCGAGTACGGCGGCTCTCAGGGCCTCGACGAGCCCTCGCCGCCCTCCGCGTAGCCGCCCGACGAGCCCGCCGGCGAGCTGTTCGCGTAGCTGACCGCCGCCCCGATCCGCTCGGCGGTCGGCGGGTGCGTCGCCAGCAGTGAGCTCAGCCAGCGTGGCGGCTTCAGGTCGGCCACGTTCTGGAGCGCGATCGCCCGTTCGAACGAGATGAACGCGTCGGCCGCTCCGGTCAGCTTCAGCGAGTAGGCGTCGCTCCGACGCTCGATGGCCCGCGAGAGTCGATTGCCGATCAGCCCGGTCGGCGCCCCCACGAGCACGGCGGCCAGGGCCAGTGCGGGCAGGGCGCCGGCGCTCCCCCGCTCGGGCGAAAGCGCCCAACTCGTACGCTGCACGGCCAGCGCGGCGGCCGGGGCGACCAGCGCGGCATAGACGACACCGCGGAGCACGTCGCGGCCCAGCACGTGGGCCAGTTCGTGGGCGACCACCACACGCACCTCGTCCCGGCTGTAGCGGTCGAGCAGGGTGTCGAACAGAACCACGCGCTTGGTCGGCCCGAGCCCGGCGACGTAGGCGTTGGCTGCGGTGGTCCGCCGGCTGGCGTCGACCGAGAACACCTCACCCACCTTGACGCCGGACGCGTCGGCGAGCTCGAGCACGTCCGAGCGCGTCTCCCCGTCCGGGAGCGGCGTGAAGTCGTTGAACAGCGGGTCCAAGACGACCGGCGCCAGCGCGGCCAGCCCGGTCCCGAACAGCACCGAGCCGGCCGAGGCGGGGAGCCACCATCTGCTGGGGTAGCGCCGCGTGACGGCCACCACCGCGGCGCCGGCGCCGGCGGCCAGAACCGTCTCGATCCCCGCGCCCTTGAGCAGATCGGCGGCCCAGCCCCGCCACGACTGGGTGATCAGGCCCACCGAGATTCCGCGCCGGCGGGCGAGAGCCCGGAGTGGGAGCGGCGGCAGCGAGAGCCCGACGACGAGCGCAGCGGCGCTCACGGCGCCGGCCGCCTCAGGCCGCTGGAAGCGCTCATAGAGGCGGCGCGGGGGCCTGCGCACCACGAGCGCGAGCGACCCGAGCTCGATCGCTCCACGGACCAGCGCGAGCGCGAGCTGAGGCCGGGCGAACCGCCTCCCGCGCTCGATCTCGGCCTGACTGAAGTAGGTTTCCAGGTCGATCCGCGCGGGCTCGATCGGGGCCTCCCGCGGGGAGAGCAGTCGCACGCCTGCCTCGGCGGCAACGACGGCCAGCAGCATCGATTCGATCAGACGGTGGCGCGACGGGTGCCTCACCAGCGAGACTGTAGCCCGCCGACCCCACTGAGCCGCACAGCACATGCGAGTCGCCATCGTTTCTGACATCCACGGCAACCGGCACGCCTTCGAGGCGGTGCTGGATGCGATCGAGGCCTCCGACTGCCAGGAGATGTGGTGCCTGGGCGACCTGGTCGGCTACGGCGCCGACCCCGATGCCTGCGTCGAGCTGGCCCGCCGCTACGCCGCGATATGCCTGGCCGGCAACCACGACCTCGGCGTCCGCGGGGCCCTTCCGCTCGAGGAGTTCTCGCGCGGCGCCGCCCTCGCCGCCCGCTGGACCCAGGGGGTGATCGTGCCCGAGACGCGCGAGTATCTGGAGAAGCTCGAGCCGGCCCACGTGGACGAGGACGTCGGCCTGTTCCACGCCAGTCCCCGGGATCCGGTGTGGGAGTACGTGCTCTCGCCGCTCCAGGCCGAGCTTTGCCTCGACACCCAGACCCACCGGATCTGCCTGATCGGCCACTCGCACGTGGCCCTGTCCTTCTCGCGCCACGACGGGCAGTCGGCCACCGGCCAGACCCGGGGGCCCGACGAGCAGCTCGACATCGAGCAGGGCGAGTGGCTGATCAATCCGGGCAGCGTCGGCCAGCCGCGCGACGGCGATCCCCGGGCCGCCTGGCTCGAGCTCGACCTGGATGGCTGGGAGGCGGTCTACCGGCGGACCGAATACGACATCGCCGGGGCGGCCGCCGCCATTCGCGCGGCACGCCTGCCAGACTCACTGGCGGAGCGCCTGTCC
Organism: uncultured Solirubrobacterales bacterium; assembly: GCA_963764545.1. Classification (GTDB taxonomy): domain Bacteria; phylum Actinomycetota; class Thermoleophilia; order Solirubrobacterales; family Solirubrobacteraceae; genus Palsa-465. Next base: position 944,808 of record CAVXSX010000005.1, read on the forward strand.
TTCGGGCAATGAGCCCGTCGGCCGAGCCGCGCTGTCCGGCAGGAGGCCGAACAGACGCTCTAACGGAATGCCAACGACCCGACCCTCTAAAGTCACGGCGCGGATGCGCTATGCGCCTCGCGCCATCCTGGCCGGCGGGCTCGGGTTCGCCGTTGCGTTCGTCGTCGCCTGCGGCGGCGGCTCCGGCCTGCTCTCGAGCGATCAGTCCGGGGCGCTGAGCAGCGAGGCCGACCAGATCTCCTCGGCCGTCCAGTCGGGTAACTGCGGCGCGGCCGTCAACGCCAGCGGCGTGCTGGGCAGCGACGTCCAGACCCTTCCGGTCACGGTCAATCCGACGCTGCGCCAGAACCTGACCCAGGGGGCCAGCACGATCGCCCAGCTGGCCGCCAAGGACTGCCACCGGCACACGTCCTCGACCGCCTCCACCCCGACCTCCACCACGTCGTCGTCCACCACCACGACGTCGACCTCGACCAGCACCTCGACCAGTACGACCACGCCGACCACCACCACGTCGACGTCGACCACGTCCACCAGCGCAACTACCCCGACCGATACGGGTACTACTTCTACGACGACCGGTGGCGTCGGACTCGGCGGCGGAACGACCACGGTCGGCGGCGGCACCGGCGCCGGCGGAGCAGGTGCCGGGAACGGAAACAGCAGTGGAACCGGCGGTGGCGGGTGACTAACGGAACAGAGATCGTCGGGCGCTACCGCATAGAGCGCCGCCTGGGCGTCGGCGGCATGTCCACCGTGCAGCTGGCCTTCGACCAGCGGCTGGAGCGTTACGTGGCGATCAAGCTGCTGGCCGAGCACCTGGCCGACGACGCCACGTTCGTCTCGCGTTTCCGCCGCGAGGCCCTCGCTGCCGCGCGCCTGGTCCATCCGAACATCGTGCAGGTGTTCGACTTCGGCTTCGACGAGCGCCAGGGACAGCACTTCATCGTGATGGAGCACGTCTCCGGCCATTCGTGCGCCGAGCTGTTGCGCGACCACGGCCGGCTCGAGGTCGAGCAGGCGGTCGAGGTGATCACCCAGGCCTGTCGCGGACTCGACTATGCCCACCGCAACGGGGTGGTTCACCGCGACGTCAAGCCCGGCAACCTGCTCGTGTCCGACTCCGACGTGGTCAAGCTGGCCGACTTCGGCATCGCTCGGGCCACCGACCAGTCGAGCATCACCCAGGTGGGCTCGGTGCTCGGCACCGCCGCCTACCTGGCCCCCGAGCAGGCCCGCGGCGAGGAGGCCGGGCCCCGGGCCGATCTGTACTCGCTCGGCGTCGTCTCCTACCAGCTGCTCACCGGCCGACTGCCCTACGAGGCCAATTCGCTCTCCGAGCTCGCCCTGAAACAGCAGCGCGAACGGCCGCCGCCGGTCGACGAGCTGAACCGTCATGTGCCCCCCGAGCTGGCCGACGCGGTCGGGCTCGCCCTGTCCCTCGATCAGGAGGACCGTCCGGCCAGCGCCGCGCTGCTGGCGGACGCGATCGCGGCCGGCGCCCGCGGTATCGAGCCCGCCGAGGCGGTGCGGACCCGCAACCTGGATGGCACCGCCGCCACCCGGGTTCTGTCCGGTCGCGGCGCGCCCACCGCTCAGACGCGGGTGGCCCCGGCACCGGATACCGGCGTGCGCGCGCCCGTCCCCGCACGCGCGCGACAGCTCGAGCCGCGCCGTCCGGCCTACGCGCCGCCGATGGGCGACTACGGAACCGAGGAGGTCTACCGCGGCGCCGAGCGATCGGCCGGCTCACGCACGCTCCGCCGCTTCCTGGTTTTCCTGCTCGTGGTCGTGCTGTTCGTGGCCGCGGTGGCCGTGGCGGTCACGATCTCGGCCAGCACGTCGAACAGCGTCGTTCACTTCCGCCGGGTCATCGCGCACGACACGGGCAGCGCGGTCCAGCAATTCCAGAACCTGGTCAACCAGTACACGAAGTAGGCGCCGGCTTACCCGGGCTTTGGGCCTCGCTCCGCTCGGCGTCCCTGGGGCCGGTTGCGCCGGGCCTCCATGCCCGGCGCCGCGCCACCCCGCAGCGCGGCCGCCACCTCGGGCAGGCGCCCGGCGCCCACCGCCGCGCGCAGGTCCTCCATCAGGCGGGCGATGAACCACAGGTTGTGCAGCGTGACCAGCCGCAACGCGGTCAGCTCGCCGGCGCGCAGCAGGTAGTGCAGGTACGCGCGCGTGAAGGCGCCGGCGCAGGCCGGACAGCCGCAACCCTCCTGGATGGGCTCCGCCGAAGCCCGCCAGCGGCCCTTGGCGAGGTCGGCCCGCCAACCGGTCGACGGATCCGGCACCAGGGCCACCCCGTGGCGCCCGAGTCGCGTGGGAATCGCGCAGTCGAAGGTGTCGATGCCGAGCTCCACGCCCACGATCAGGTCGTCGATGTCGCCGATGCCCAGCAGGTGGCGGGGTCGGTCGGGCGCGTGGCGCTCCAGCTCGGCCGTGGTCCAGTCGACCACCTCGTGCATCTCGGCCTTGTCGCGCCCGAGCGAGCCGCCGATCGCGATCCCGTCGGACCCGCTTGAAGCCACGTAGGCCGCAGACGCGCGCCGCAGATCGTGCTCGACACCACCCTGGACGATCCCGTAGACGACCTGTCCGGACGGCCCCTTTTCGGCGTGCCAGCGCAGGCAGCGCTCCAGCCAGCGGTGGGTGCGCTCCATCGAGCGCTCCGTGTACTCACGCGAGACGTGAAACGGGGTGCACTCGTCGAACACCAGCGCGATGTCGGACCCGAGGGCCGCCTGGACGGACATCGAGCCCTCGGGCGAGAGGAAGCGCTCGCCCCCATCGAGATAGCTCCGAAACCGGACGCCCTCCTCGCCGATGGCCAGGATCGACCCGGTGCGTCCCGCACCATCCTTGCCGGGACGGCCCCGCCGCCCCTTGATCTCATCGGCCACGCCGCCGTGGCCCATCGAGAAGACCTGAAACCCGCCCGAGTCGGTGATGATCGGGCGCTCCCAGCGCATGAACTCGTTCAGGCCGCCCATCTCCGCCACGAGCTCGGGTCCAGGCGCCAGCAGCAGGTGAAAGGTGTTCCCGAGGATCAGCTCATAGCCGAGCTCGCGAACGTCCCGCGGCTCGAGCGTCTTGACCGTGCCCTTGGTGGCCAGCGGCACGAAGGCCGGCGTCTGCACGTCGCCGTGGGCCAGGTGCAGCGTGCCGGTTCGGGCCCGAGAGCCGGGAGCGCGGGTCCGGACGTTGAACACGCCCGGACCCTACTGCGCAGCCCAGCTAGGCGGCTGGCGTGGGCTCGGCGGTCTCCGAGCCCTCGATCGTCTTGGTCGCGCTGCCCAGCGAGATCTGGACCTTGCGCGGCTTGGGCTGCTCGGGCCTGGGGATCCGAACCTCGAGCACCCCGCTGTCGAAGCTGGCCTCGATGCCGTCGGCGTCGACGCCGTCGGGCAGCGACAGCGCGCGAGAGAACGAGCCGGAGGACCGCTCGACGCGGTAGTAGCCGTTGCCCTTGTGCTCGTGCTCGGCCTTGCGCTCGCCAGAGATCGTGAGGACGTTGTCGTCGAGCTCGATGTTCACGTCGCTCTCGGACAGACCGGGCAGATCGGCCCGGAGCACGTAGTGATCCTCGGTCTCGACCACGTCCATGGCCGGGATCCAGCGGCGCGCTACCGGGCGGCCGGCACCGCTGCTCGGGGTCGGTGAGTCGAAGAACGTGTTGAACAGCCGGTTCATCTCGTTCTGCATCGTGTGGAGCTCACGAACGGGCTCCCATCGAATAAGTGCCATGTCAAACCTCGCTTGGGGACTTGGGAACTCTATAGCGCCAGAGTATGAAATCTCAGTGGCTCCTTGTCAAGTATACTGCGGGGGATCAACGGAGATCGCTGCAAGCCGACCGCCTGCGAAGGTGATCCGACGCACACTCGCCGGCTGATTGCCGGGCCAATCGCCGGGAAGGGAGACACAACCCCGTGGCCGCCGCACCAACCCCAAAGCCACCGACTCGAGATCCAGCGGGCACTGCACTCGAGCGCCTGGTCGAGCGTTACGACCCATCCGTGTTCGATGTCGGTCGCCCCCAGGTCCGCATCCGCGTCGAGGACGGCACGGAGCGACACGACGTGCTGCTCGCGGACGGGACGGCCCGCCTCGTGGGCCCCCAGGGCGCCCCCGGCGCCGTCCTGAGCGCCGATTCGAGCACCTGGGAGGAGATCGCAGAGAACGTGCGCGGCGGGATGGAGGCGTTCCGGCGTGGCCGGCTGAGTATCCGGCGCGATCTGCACCTCGGGGTCGGCTTTCTTGCTGCCACTGCCCTCTCCCAGGGGCCCGGGAGCCTTCGTCTGCGCCAAGTCGACACGGCGGCCGGCAAGCTGTCCACGATCGAAGCGGGCACCGGCCACCCCGTCGTCCTGATCCACGGCCTGGGCGCCACCAAAGCTTCGTTCTTGCCCACGATCGACGCGCTCGCGCCCTCCTACCGGACGATCGCGCTCGATCTGCCCGGCTTCGGCGACTCCGACAAGCCGCTGTTCGGCGCCTATGACGCGCCGTTCTTCGCCCAGTCGGTCGTCGCGCTGCTCGACGCGCTTGAGCTCGAGTCAGCCCACGTGGTCGGCAACAGCATGGGTGGGCGGGTGGCCCTCGAGCTCGGCCTCGAGCATCCCGATCGCGCCCAGCGGCTCGTGCTCCTTGCCCCGTCGCTGGCCTGGCTCAAGTCTCGCCCCTGGGCGCCCTACCTGCGCATGATCCCCACCCAGCTCGGGATCTTCCAGCCGACCCCCCGCGCCGTGGTCGAGATGATCGTCAAGCAATTCGTCCCCGGCTCGGACACCGAGTGGACGGCGGCCGGAATCGACGAGTTCATGCGGTCCTACGTCACCCCGCTCGGGCGAGCGGCGTTCTACGCGGCCGCGCGCAACATCTACCTCGAGGAGCCACGAGGGCCGAGCGGACTGTGGACCCGCCTCGCCGCGCTCAAGCCCGAGGCGCTGTTCGTGTGGGGTCGCCAGGACCACGTCGTGCCGATCGGGTTCGCCCGCCACGTCCGGGACGAGCTGCCGGCGGCGAAGCATCTCGAGCTCGACTGCGGTCACGTGCCCCAGCTCGAGCGTCCGCGCGAGACCCACGACGCCATGGCCCGCTTCCTGTCGACCGGGAGCTAATCCTCGATCATCGAGCGCCCGGTCATCGCATCGGGCTGCTCGAAGCCGAGGACCCGGAGCACGGTCGGGGCCACATCGGCCAGGATCCCCTCCTCGCGCAGGCGCACGCCGTCGACCGTGACGATGAACGGAACCGGGTTCAGCGAGTGAGCGGTGTTGGGGCTGCCGTCGTCCTCGAGCATGTTGTCGGAGTTGCCGTGATCGGCGGTGATCAGGCAGGCACCGCCAGATTCGTGCACCGCGGTCACGACCTCGCCCAGGCACCGGTCCACGGTCTCCACCGCCTGGACGGCGGCCTCGATCACCCCGGTGTGCCCGACCATGTCGGGATTGGCGAAGTTGATGATCCCGAATGCCGGTGAGTCCTCGCGCCATGCGCGGACGAACGCCTCGGCCGCCGCGGGTGCGCTCATCTCGGGCTTGTGGTCGTAGGTGGGCACGTCGCGCGGCGAGTCGACCAGCTCGCGGCGCTCGCCTTCGAACGGCTGCTCCTCGCCGCAGCTGAAGAAGTAGGTGACGTGGGCGTACTTCTCGGTCTCGGCCACGTGCAGCTGGCGCACGCCCTGCTCGGCGATCACGCGTGAGAGCGTGACCGACGGACGCTCGGGCGGGAAGGCCACCGGATAGTCCCAGTCCTCCTCGTACTCGGCCATGCACGCGTAGCGCTCGACCGCCTCCGCCCCACCCCGGTCGATCTCGTCGAACCCCGGCTCGGCCAGGGCGCGCGTGATCTCCCGCATCCGGTCGGGCCGGAAGTTGAACGCGAATACCGAGTCGCCGGGACGGATGCACGAGTCGCCATCACCCACCAGAACCGGCGTGATGAACTCGTCGGTCTCGTCGCGCTCGTACGCCTCGCGCGCCGCCTCGGCCGCGCTCGCCGCTCGATGCTCGGCGCGGCCGTGCACGAGCAGGTCGTACGCCCGCTGCATGCGCTCCCAGCGCTTGTCGCGGTCCATCGCCCAGTAGCGGCCGATGACCGAGCCGATCCGGCCGGCGCCGGCGTCCTCCATCCAGCCGTGCACGGTCTCCAGGTAGCCGGCACCCGACTTGGGCAGCGTGTCGCGCCCGTCGGTGAAGGCGTGGAGCACCAGGTCGGGCACCTCCAGCGAGGCGGCCATCCGAATCAGGGCCTTAAGGTGCTCGAAGCCGGAGTGCACGCCGCCGTCGGACACGAGCCCGATCAGGTGCACGCGCTCGGCGTTCGAGAACGCCTCGCGCAACACGTCATTGGACTCGAACTCTCCTGAGGCGGCGGCCTCATCGATCCGCGTGAGGTCCTGCGTCACAACGGCCCCGGCCCCCAGGTTCATGTGACCGACCTCGGAGTTGCCCATCTGCCCCTCCGGCAGCCCCACGGCCTCGCCGCAGGCGATCAGCTGCGAATGCGGGTAGGTCGACCAGAGCGCGTCGAACACCGGCGTGTCGGCCTGCGAAATCGCATTGCCCTTGCCGGCGGGTGCAAGCCCCCAGCCGTCCAGCACGACCAGCACGCAGGAAGGCGCCGGCAGCTCCCGGGGACCGGGCGGCAGCTCGGCCATCAGCCGGTGACTGCCGCGTCGACTATCGCGGCGAAGCCCTCAGGATCCAGGCTCGCGCCGCCCACGAGCGCGCCGTCCACGTCGGGCAGCGCCAGCAGCTCGGCGGCGTTGTCGGGCTTGACGCTCCCGCCATAGAGCACGCGCGTGCGCTGCGCCTGCTCGCGCGAGCGGTCGGCGACCAGCGCCCGGATGAAGCCGATCGCCTCCTGGGCCTGCTCGGCCGTGGCCACGCGCCCCGATCCGATGGCCCAGATCGGCTCGTAGGCGATCACGATCTCGCCCAGGCGCTCGGTATCCACCCGGGCCAGGTCCTCCTGGACCTGATGGCGGAGCTTGCGCTCGGTGTCCCCCGCCTCGCGCTCCTCCTCGGTCTCGCCCACGCACAGGATCGGGACGAGTCCGGCTGCCAGCGCCGCCGGCACCTTGAGCTGGAGCGCGCGATCGGTCTCGCCGAACATCTCCCGGCGCTCGGAGTGACCGAGGATCACGCCGTGCACGTCGAGCTCGACCAACATCGGTGGCGCCACCTCGCCGGTGAACGCTCCGTCGGCGGCGTGGTGCATGTTCTGCGCGTACACCTGCACCCGAGAGCCACGGGTCGAGTCGACCATCGCCTGCAGTGCGAGATACGGCGGACACACCGCGAGGTCGACGCCCTGGACGGACGAAACCCGCGGAAGCAGCGCGGCGATGAACGTCTCCGCCTCGCGCACGGTCATGTTCATCTTCCAGTTGCCGGCGATGAACGGCGTGCGTCCGGTTCCGTTGGCGCTCATGCCAGCGCCTCCACCCCGGGAAGCTCCTTGCCCTCGATCAGTTCGAGCGTCGCGCCACCCCCGGTCGAGAGATGCGTGACCCGGTCGCCGAGCCCGAACTGCGCCAGCGCCGCCGCCGAGTCTCCACCTCCGACGACCGTGACACCCGACGCGGCCGCCACCGCCTCGGCCACGGCCCGGGTCCCGGCCGCGAACGGCTCCAGCTCGAACGCGCCCATCGGCCCGTTCCAGAACACCGTGCCGGCCTCGGCGATCACCCGGCCATATGCCTCCGCGGTGCGCGGGCCGATGTCCAGCCCCATCCACCCGTTGGGAACGTCGACGTCGTCGATCGTGCGGGTCTCGGCATCTTCGGCGAACCGGTCACCGAGCACGAGGTCGACCGGGAGCATCAACTCCGCGTGGCCGGCATCGGCGTCGGCGAGCGTGCGCCGGGCCAGCTCCACGTCATCCTCGGCGCACAGCGAGTCGCCGATCTCATGGCCCTGCGCGGCCAGGAACGGGAAGCACATTGCGCCCCCGATGATGATCGTGTCGGCGGTCTCGCGGAAGCGGTCGATGACCCCGATCTTGTCGCTCACTTTCGCGCCGCCCAGTACCGAGACGAGCGGCCGGCCCGGATCCTCGAGCACCGAGTTCAGCGTGCTCACTTCGCGCTCGAGCAACAGACCCGCGGCGCGCTGGTCGAGCAGCCGCGCCACACCCTCGGTGGAGGCATGCGCGCGATGGGCGGCACCGAATGCATCGTCGACGTACACATCCACCAGCGACGCAAGCGCGTGCGCCAGGTCAGGATCGTTCTTGGTCTCGCCCGGTTCGTAGCGGACGTTCTCGAGCAGCAGCAGCTCGCCGTCGCCGAGCTGGTCGACCGCCTCGCGCACGTCGTCGCCGACCACGCCCGGAGCCAGCTTCACCGGAGTGTCGATCAGCTCGCTGAGGCGCTCGGCCACCGGGGCCAGCGACAGCGATGGGTCACGATCCTTGGGTCGCCCGAGGTGGGAGACGAGCACGATCCGCGCCCCGCGAGAACGCAGCTCCTCGATCGTGGGCAGTGCGGCCCGGATCCGCGTGTCGTCACTCACCGCCCCGTTCTGCAGGGGCACGTTGAAATCCACCCTGACCAGCACCCGCTTGCCGTCGAGTTCCCCCAGGTCCCGAAGCGTCTTCACAACAGTTTCTGCGCCACGTCGACGACCCGATTGGAGTAGCCCCACTCGTTGTCGTACCAGGAGATGACCTTGACCATCGTCCCGTCCATGACCGCGGTGAGCTGCGAGTCGAAGATCGAGGACACAGGGTTCTTGATGATGTCACTGGACACGATGGGGTCGTCGGTGTATTCGAGGATGCCCTTCAGCGGACCGTCGGCAGCTGCCTTCATGGCCTGGTTGATCTCCTCGACACTGGTTTCCCGGCTCGCCTCGACGGTGAGGTCGACCACGCTGCCGGTGGGGACAGGCGCCCGCACCGCCATCCCGTTCAGCTTGCCGTTCAGGGCGGGGATGACCAGCCCAATCGCCTTCGCCGCGCCGGTCGAAGCCGGGATCAGATTGACCGCCGCGGCGCGCGCCCGGCGCAGGTCACGATGCGGCATGTCCTGCAGCCGCTGGTCGGCCGTGTAGGCATGAATGGTGGTCATCAGGCCGTGCTTGATCCCGATCGTGTCGTGCAGGACCTTGGCCACCGGGGCCAGGCAGTTGGTCGTGCACGAGGCATTCGACACAACGTGGTGATTGTCGCGGTCATAAACCTCGGCGAAGTTCACGCCGAGGGCCACCGTGACGTCGGGCTCGGTGGCCGGGGCTGACACCAGCACCTTCTTTGCGCCGGCCTGCAGGTGCTTGGAGGCGTTCTCGCGGTCGGTGAACAGGCCGGTGGACTCGATCACGACCTCGGCGCCGAGTTCCTCCCAGGGCAGCTGCGCCGGGTCCTTCTCGTTCAGAAAGCGGATCTCGTTGCCGTCGACCCGCAGGCCCGTGCCGGTGGCCTCGACGGTGCCGGGGAACGGGCCGTAGTTCGAGTCGTACTTGAGCAGATGGGCGAACGTCTTCGGATCGCCGATGTCGTTCGCGGCGACCCACTCGATGTCGGCACCCTGCTCGTGGGCGGCTCGAAACACGTTGCGGCCGATGCGCCCGAAGCCGTTGATTCCCACGCGTACCGCCATCCGCGCACCTCCTCTGTCGACTCGCTCAAAAGAAATGCCGACGCTGCGCCGGCACGTCCCCAAGGCTAGCGGGTCACCTGCGCGAGACGACCTCTACCCGGAGCCCATCCGGGTCACGCAGATAGGCCGCATAGTGTCGTTGGTCGTACTGCGGGCGCAGACCCGGAGGGCCGTCATCGGAGCCGCCGTTGGCCAGGCCGCCGGCGTATGCGGCGTCGACCGCCGCCTTGCCGTTCGCGCTCAGTGCGACATGGCCGTAGCCGGGACCGGGCGCGCGCCCCCGCACCACGACCCAGAGCTGCGGCCAGTTCACCCCGTAGGCGAGCGCGTGCTCGGACTGGACCAGGCGCCTCACCCCGAGCGGATAGAGCACCGCGTCATAGAACTGGCCCGACCGAGCCAGGTCAGCCACCTCGAAGCCGATGTGGTCGATCACGCCGGACGGCTCACGTCACGGTGCACGACGTGTATGAGGTACTCGGGCTCGGGGCTGTACCGGGACGCGAGATGGGCGGCGATCGCCACTGAGCGGTGCCGGCCGCCGGTGCAGCCAATGGCCACCACCAGGTGCGCCTTGCCCTCGGCCAGGTACTGCGGAAGCAGGTAGTCGAACAGGGGATGCAGCCGCTCGTAGAAGGCGTCGAGCTCGCCATCGCGATTGATGAACTGGACGATGCTCGGATCGTCGCCGGTGAGCGGCCGCAGGTCGGGCTCGTAGTGGGGGTTGGGCAGGAAGCGCACGTCGAGCAGCAGGTCCGGGTCGCGCGTTGGGCCGTATTTGAAGCCGAAGCTCTGGAAGGTGACGGCAAGGCGCCCCGGGGTGCGCGTGGGCAGCAGCTCGTCGGCCAGCTTGCGGCGCAGCATCGCGGCAGTCAGACCGCTGGTGTCGATCACCAAGTCGGCGCGCCCCCGCAGCGGCAGCAGCAGCTCGCGCTCGCGCTCGATGCCGTCGGTCACGCTGCCGGTCGGGGCCAGCGGATGGCGGCGCCGCGTCTCCTTGTATCGCGTCAGCAGCGTCGGTTCGTCGGCGTCGAGGAACAGCACCCGGTGCCGTACCCCGGCGACGCGCAGCTCGTCGAGCATGGCCGCGAAGCCGTCGAAGTAGGTTCCGCCGCGCACGTCCGACACCACCGCCGCCCGCTGCACCTTGGAACCGGTGTGCATGAACAGCTCGACCAGCGAGCGGATCATCTCCGAGGGCAGGTTGTCGACGCAGAAGTAGCCCTCGTCCTCGAACACGGCCATCGCCGTCGACTTTCCCGCGCCCGAGAACCCGGTGATGATCACCAGGTCCATGAGGGCCGACGACTCGCCACCCTGGGTAACCGTCTGCTCGTCGAGTTCGTCCACGCGGGTCACTTCGATGGTAGGAAGCTTGCCGGGTCATGCGGACGCAGACTGCCAAACGGTGTGTGGCACGATGAGGTCGTGCGGTGGCCCAGGGCGCAGACGACCATCCTGGCCGCGCTGACGCTCCTGGTACTGGGAGCAGCCGTCTGGTTCGTGACTGGTGCGACGGACTCGGGTCGCGACGCGGCCCGGTCAGCGGCGGCGACCGCGGCCGACCCGGCCGATCCGCCCACGCTGTACGCCACGGTGGACACCGGGCCCCACTCCTCGCCGCGGCCGGCCGGGTTCCTCGGGATGTCGTTCGAGTACAGCGCCCTCGAGGCCTACACCGGCGCGAATCCGCGCTCGCTCGATCCGGTGTTCGTCCAGCTTCTGCGCAACCTGGCGCCGGGCGACCGCGAGCCGCTCGTGCTGCGGATCGGCGGGGACAGCACCGACGGGACCTGGTGGCCAATCGCCGGTGCCAGCGCGCCGGGCGGCGTCCGCTACGCGCTGACCCCGGCCTGGCTGGCCGAGACGCGCGCGCTGGCCGGCGCCCTGCCGACGCGGCTGATCATGGGCCTCAACCTGGCCGCCGGCAGTCCCCACGTGGCCGCCGCCGAGGCGCAGGCGCTCCTGCGCGGGATCGGCCAGCCCTTCGTGAGCGCGTTCGAGATCGGCAACGAGCCCGACGTGTATGGCGTGTTCCCCTGGTATGCCGGCCCCCACGGGCCGGTGTTCGCCCGCTCGCGCCGCTACGACCTGTCGGCCTTCATCGGCCAGCTCACGCGCTGGCAGGCGGCGCTGCCCGACCTGCCGGTGGCCGGCCCCGCGCTGGCCGAGCTGCCCTGGCTCTCGGGCCTCTCGACCCTGCTCAGGGCCGACCCGCGCCTGCGCGTGGTCACCGTCCATCGCTACGCGCTCCAGGGCTGCCTGACCAACCGACGCTCCCCGGCGTATCCGTCGGTTGCCAACCTGCTGAGCGATCGCTCCTCCCAGGGCCTGGCTGCGGCGATCGCGCCGTATGTCGCGCTGGCTCACCGCGACGGTGCGCAGTTCAGGGTCGACGAGCTGAACTCCGCCGCCCTGGCCGGGTGCCTCGGCCGCACCGGTGTGAGCAACACGTTCGCCTCCGCCCTGTGGATGCTCGACACGCTGTTCAACCTGGCCAGCATCGGGGTGGACGGGGTCAACGTCCATTCGCTCCCCGGTGCCGCCTACGAGCTGTTCAGCTTCCGGCGCACCCCAGCGGGATGGGACGCGGCGGTCCATCCCGATTACTACGGGATGCTGATGTTCGCCCAGGCGTTCCCGCCGGGCGCCCAGCTGCTGCCCGTGCACGCTCCCGCCACCCCGGTCAAGGTCTGGGCGACCTATGGGCCGGACGGGCATACCCGAGTGACTCTGATCAACAAGGACTCCCAGCCCCACCGCGTCGAGCTCCAGCTCCCGCCGGGCGAAGGCGGCGCGGCCACGCTCGAGTTGCTGCGCGCTCCCGACATCACCGCCACGAGCGGCGTGACGCTGGGCGGCCAGACCTTCGGCCCGGAAACGGGCACGGGACTGCTCGCCGCGCCGCAGACCGAGTCGGTCAGTCAGCTGTTCGGCTGGTACACGATCGAGCTCCCCGCTTACAGCGCCGCGCTGCTGACGCGCTGAGCGCCTTAGACCCCGGTCTTGTGCAGCTCGCGATAGACGTCGCGCGCGAGCTTGCCTGGGATCCCCGGCACGGCCTCGAGCTCCTCGCGCGAGGCGGCCAGGATGGCATCGGGCGAGCCGAAGTGGTTGAGCAGCGCCCGCTTGCGGGCCGGCCCCACGCCGGGCAGCTCGTCGAGGATCGAGGCGGTCATGGCCCGGTCGCGGCGGATTCGGTGGTGGGTGATCGCGAACCGGTGAGCCTCGTCGCGCAGCCGCTGGAGCAGCTGAAGCTCGACCGTGTCGTGAGCCATCCGCAGCGGTTCGCTCGCCCCGGGTGTGAACACCTCCTCGATCCGCTTGGCCAGGGATATCACGTACACGCCTCGCTCGCGGAACGTCTGCAGCGCCCGGACACCGGCCGACAGCTGGCCCTTGCCGCCGTCGATCACCACGACGTTGGGCAGCGCGGCGAAGCTCGGGTCGTAGTCCTTGTCGTGGGGTGAGAGGTCGTGCTGGCGCTCCCATTGGGCCAGCCGGCGCGAGAGCACCTCCTCCATCGCCGCGAAGTCGTCGGGTTGCCCGATCGTGACGGCACCGCCATTGCCATCAGCCGGCGCGAAGTCGCCGCGGATCCTGAATCGCCGGTAGTCGGACTTCTTCGGCGCCCCGCCCTCGAATACCACCATCGAGGCCACGGTGTTGGTGCCCATCAGCGTGGAGATGTCGAAGCATTCGATGCGCAGCGGGATCGTGTCCAGGCCCAGCGCCTGCTGGAGCCCGTCGAGCGCCTCGACCCGCTGCTGGCGGCGGCGCTCGGAGCGCAGCCGCTCCTGGTCGAGGGCCAGCCGCGCGTTGCGCTCAGCCAGTTCGAGGATGCGCCGCTTGTCGCCGCGCTCGGGCGCGCGGATCTCCACCGCGCCATCGCGGCGGGCGCTCAGCGCCTCGGCCAGAGCCGGTGCGGAGCCGACGTCGTGCTGCACGATGAGCAGCGGCGGGACCATCATCGCGCTGGCGTAGTACTGGAGGATGAACGCCTCGGCCACCTCGCCGATCCCGCCGTGGGCCTCGTTGTCGAGGTAGAAGCTCTGGCGATCGGACAGCACGCCGTCGCGGACCTGGAAGACCTGCGCGTTGGCCTCGTCCTCGTGCACAGCCACGGCGATCGCATCGAGTGTGCCCACGGACTGGTTGGCCACCCGCTGGCGCTCGAGCAGCGAGTGCACGGCGCGCAGCCGGTTGCGCTCGCGCGCGGCATCCTCGAAGCGCTGCTCGGCCGCCGCTTGGCGCATCGACCGGTCGAGTGAGCGCTCGATCTCCCGGTAGCGGCCGGACAGGAAGTCGATCACGCCGTCGATCCCCCGGCGGTAGTCCTCGCGGCTCACATAGCCCACGCACGGGGCCTCGCAGCGCTTTATGTAGTAGTCCAGACACGGCGAGCCGCTGCGCCGGCCCGGCTCGGGCCCCTCGCAGGAGCGGAACATGAACACCTTGCCCAGCACCTCGAGCGTGGAACGCACCCGCTTGGCGTTGCTGTAGGGACCGAAGTAGGCGCGGTCCCGGCGGTGCCGCTCACGCGTGAAGTACACCCGCGGGAAGTCCTCGTCGAGCGAGATCGCGATGTACGGATAGGACTTGTCGTCGCGCAGGCGGATGTTGAACCGCGGCTTGTACTGCTTGATGAAGTTCTGCTCCGCCAGCAGTGCCTCGGCCTCGGTGTGGACGACCAGAGCCTCGATCTGGTCGATCATGTCCAGCAGGTCGGCTCCGCCCCGGGTGCTCGGGTTGGAGAAATGCGATGCCACCCGCTTGCGGATCGAGATCGCCTTGCCGACGTAGATCACCTTGCCCCGCTGATTGCGAAACAGGTACACGCCTGGCTCATCGGGCAGCTCGCGGCGGCGATCGGCGCTTACGACTGACATGCGATCGAGGATAGGCCCGGGATGGTTCGCCCGAAGACCAGATGTGGGGCGGGTGCCCCCCGGCATCGGGCCGCCTCGATAGTCTGAAGGGTGCGTACTCGATGGCCACGCGCTCGACCACTACCGCCGACCTCGGCTTTGCCCAGCTTCTGCGAGCACACGGTCTCCGCGCCACTGCGCAGCGCCGGGCGATCTACAGCGTGTTCGCCGACGCCGCCCGGGCGGACGCCTCCAACGCGCACCTGAGCGCCGAGGAGGTCTTCCAGCAGGCCCGCGTCCCGCTCCCCGAGCTGTCGCGAGCCACTGTGTACAACGCGCTGGGCGAGCTGGCCGAGGCCGGGCTGCTCGGCCTGGTCGAAGGCCCCGGCCCGCGGCGCTTCGACGCCAACGTGACCGCCCACCACCACTTTCGCTGCCGGAGCTGCCACGAGCTCCAGGACGTCGAGCTGGACAGCGTCGAGGTCACCCTGCGCGAGCGCGGGTTCAAGGTCGAGAGCTCGCACGTCCTGCTCGAGGGGCTGTGTCCACAGTGCGCCGCCGGCCCGGCGCCCGCGAGCGCGTCCTAGTACTTCCGCGCCGACCAGAACACGGCGAACAACGCGTACGCCGCGCCGGCGAGCAGAACCAGCCAGGCCACCGAGCCGGCCGGCGTGGACCACAGCCGCGAGGTGGCGGTCAGAGTCAGGGTGCCCACTCCGAGCGCCACGTAGAGCATCGCCCGTCGCCCGTCGCCCAGCGAGTACAAGCTGCTGCGCCGCTCGCGATAGGCCAGCGACAGAAACCACACGATCGTGCCCAGGAACACCAGCGTCACGGCCTGGATGGCGACCTGCGCCGCGGTCTCGCCACCCTGGACGAGCGCCACCAGCGCGGCGATCACCAGCACGATCAGGACGTTGCGGACGGTCGAGTTCACCGGCTCAGCGTACCGCGGCCGGTGCCTCACCCGGGCGCAACCGGCGGCGGTCCGGCTCGCGCACCTCGACCACCGGCTCCGGCGCGAACCGGTAGCCAACGGCGAAGTGGGTGTGCACGTAGCGCCACCCGGGCGAGATCGTCTCGAGCTTGGAGCGCAGCTTGCGGACGAACACGTCAACCGAGCGGTCTCCGCGGGCCATCGTGTAGCCCGAAACCCGCTGGCCTGGATCGGCGCGTTCTCATCAGGCAGGGCGCCGCTGCGCCGCCGGCGCAGTACGGCCTGGATCCGCGCCAGGACCTCCTCGGGATGGCACGGCCGCGCGCGACGGGATCCCCGCCGTGCCTGGCTGGCCGGCCAGCCAGTTTCTCGAGCCCTGGCCAAGGTAAATTCAGCCCGACATGTCCGATCTGCCGGCCATCTCGACCCCCCAGGAGGCCGCCGGCCTGGTCTCCGCCGGGCTGCCGCGGCGCATCGGCCTCGTGGTGCACCCGAGCCGGACCGTCGATCGCCCGCTGCGAATGGTCCGGGAATGGAGCGAACAGCACGGTGTGGATGTGGTGCAGGTTCCGGCCGCCTACAGCCAGCGGCAGGTGGCCGAACCGGGCCAGTCCACCGACTCGGATCTGATCGTGTCGATCGGCGGCGATGGCACCACGCTGGCCGCCCTGCGCGGCGCCGCGATCGCGCAGCGGCCGGTCCTCGGGATCGCCTGCGGGAGCCTGGGCGCGCTCGCCACGGTGGCCGTGCCCGACGTGACCCGCTCGCTCGAGCGCTTCAGCCGCGGCGAGTGGCAGCCGCGACGCTTTCCGGCCCTGTGGGTGACCCTCGACGACGGCGAGCCGCTGTTCGCGCTCAACGACGCCGCGGTGATCCGCGCCGGGGGCGGCCAGGTCCGGGTGAGCGTCCGTGTCGACGACGGCCTGTATGCCCGGTTCGCCGGCGATGGCGCGATCCTGAGCACGCCGATCGGCTCGAGCGGGTACACGATCTCTGCCGGCGGTCCTCTCCTGGCCACCGGACTCGATGCCTTCGTCCTCACCCCGCTACCCAAGCACGGTGGGTTCTCCCCGCCGTTGGTCGTCGGACCGCGCTCGGTGCTCACCCTCGACGTGACGGCCGGCTTCGGCGGGGCTCGGCTCGAGATCGACGGCCAGCTGGCGGACTCGAGCGTGCGCTCGCTGACCGTCACGATGCGCGAGGGGGTGGCCACGATGGTCAGCTTCCCCGATCAGGAGACGCTGCTGGCTGGGTTGCGCCGGCGGCGGATCATCCTCGACAGCCCACGCGTCTCGGCCGATCGCGCGCGCGGCGTC
Organism: uncultured Solirubrobacterales bacterium; assembly: GCA_963764545.1. GTDB lineage: Bacteria > Actinomycetota > Thermoleophilia > Solirubrobacterales > Solirubrobacteraceae > Palsa-465. The sequence goes on from CAVXSX010000005.1 coordinate 961,536, forward strand.
GAAGGCTGTCCGGAGTAGCGTCCCGTCAGATCAGGCGGCGCCGGGCTTACGCGCTTCAGAGCTCGGGAACGTGACGGCCACCCGCAGCCCGCCCTCGGCGGGCGCCTCGGTCTCCAGCTCGGCGCCGTGGGCCTCGGCAATCGCCTGCACGATCGAGAGGCCCAGCCCCACGCCACGCCCGTTCCCGTTTTCCGCGGCCCGGTGGAAGGGCCTGATCAGCTCGCCAACCTGCTCGCGCTCCACGACCGGTCCGGCGTTGGCCACCTCGATCATCGGGCGCCCATCGCGCATCCCGGTCCGGGCGCTCACCCACCCGTCCGGTCGGTTGTAGTGGACGGCGTTCTCGATTAGGTTGGCCACGAGGCGCTCGAGCATCGCCTGATCGCCCGTCGTGCGCGCATCGTCCAGCTCGGTGTCGACGCGCAGCCCATTCATGGGCACGGCGCGGACCGCCTCGGCGGTGACCTCGCGCAGGTCGACAGGGGACCGAGACTCCAGCCCGCGCTGGCTGCGGGCCAGCGTGAGCAGCGCCTCGATCAGACGCTCCTGATGCTCGCTGGCCGCCAGCACCCGTCCGCACGTCTCGCGCAACGACTCGATCGTGGGGTTCGGATCGGCCAACGCCACTTCGACCAGCGCGCGCTCGAGGGTGATCGGGGTGCGCAGCTCGTGCGAGGCATTGGCGACGAACCGGCGCTGGGACTCGAACGCCCCCTCCAACCGGGAGAGCAGGCCGTCGAACGTGTCGCCCAGCTCCTTGAGCTCGTCGTCCGGTCCCTCGAGCGCCAGGCGCTCGTGCAGGTTGCGCTCCGAGATGCCCCGCGCCCGTGAGCTCATCGTGCGAACCGGGCGGAGCGCGCGGCCGGCCATCATCCAGCCGAGACCGATCGAGACCAGCGCCATGATCCCCAAGGCAACACCAGAGCGCGTGAGCAAGGTGGAGAGCTGGGCGGTCTTGACCTGGTTGATGCGGGCCACCGCCTTGCTCTGAACCGACCGCAGCTGAGCGGCCTGGGCTGCCGTCACCTTCGCGAACGTCTTGTTCACCTGGCCGGCGTACGCCTTGAGCTGGAACACGGCCCCCGCCGGAGTCCGCTGGACGATCACCGACTGCCCCTTGCCGGGTGCCGCAGACACCGTCTCCGCTCCTTGAGGCACCGGCGGCAGCTTCCCGACCGAGAACCCTCGTGAGAGCAGGAGCGAGCCCGTCGCTTCCGAGGTGCTGTCGTTGGCCACCAGCCCGTAGGTGATGGCCAGCAGCGCCGCCCCGGCGATCAGGAACAGCAGCCCGTAGAGCATGGTCAGCCGCAGCCGGACGGTCCGGCGCGGCCACCGGAGCATCCTAGATTCGATAGCCCGCACCCGGCACCGTCTCGATGATCGGTGGCTCCCCGAGCTTGCGGCGCAGACGGCTGATCGTCACCTTGACCACCGCGGAGAACGGATCGACCGCTTCGTCCCAGGCCCTGGCCAGTAGCTCCTCGGTCGTTACCACGTTGTTGCGCGCCGCGAGCAGCAGCTCGAGCACGGCGAGCTCCTTGGCGCTCAGGTCCAGCCGGCGACCGCCGCGGTGGGCGATGCGCCGGCCTGTGTCCAGGGTGAGATCACCGCTGCGCATCACCGGGGCCAGCGCCGGCTGCGAGCGCCGGGCCAGGGCCCGGATGCGGGCGATCAGCTCGGCGAAGGCGAATGGCTTGGGCAGGTAGTCGTCGGCCCCCAGGCTGAGACCGGCCACCCGGTCCTCGATACCGCCCGATGCCGTGAGCATCAGCACCCGAGCGCGTCCCCCCTTCTCGACCAGCGTCTCGCACACGCGATCGCCGTGCACGCCGGGCAGGTCGCGGTCGAGCACGATCACGTCGTAGTCGTAGATCGCCGCCTGCCGCAGGCCGGCCGCGCCGTCCAGCGCGATGTCCACCGCCATGCCGTCGCGCTGCAGCCCGAGCGCGACCGTCTCGGCCAGCTCCGCTTGATCCTCGATGACCAGCACGCGCATTCGCCCTCGGAACAAGTGTGGCGGGTTGCCACCAAATCGGCCAGAGAGGATGGTCGCGCAGGGGTAACGCAGCGGTAACAGCAGGCGTTTCGGCCCTGTTACCACCGATTTCGTACCACTTACAGGCATGCGACCCACCATGCTCTCCCTCGCCCTCCTCGTCGCCGTGCTCGGCCTTGCGGCCTGCGGGTCCTCTCGCCCCAACACCGGTGGCGCGACCACCTCCCAGGGGTCCGATCCGGCCGCCTCGGCCCAAGCCCTCGCGTTCGCCAAGTGCATGCGCTCGCATGGTGTGTCGAACTTCCCCGATCCCAGCGGCGGGGTGTTGCGCCTGCAGATCCATCGCTCTCCGAACGGAACGAACGTCAACGGCGTGGAGGTCAACGGTCCGGCTTTCCAGTCCGCCATGCAGGCGTGCCGTTCCTACCTCCCGCACGGCGGCCATCCCACCGCGGCCCAGACCGCCGAGGCCAAGGCCCAGGCGCTCGCGATGTCGAAGTGCATGCGCTCGCACGGCGTGCCCAACTTCCCCGATCCGTCGTTCCAGAGTGGGCCGGGCGGCGGAATCGGCATCCGGATCGGCGGCGCCGGCGTCGACCCCAGTTCGCCGGCCTTCCAGGCCGCCCAGAAGGCATGCGCTTCGATCTTCGGCGGAGCTCCGAACGTCGCCAAGGCTCCGGGATAGCCGGCTACGCCGCGTCGCGTAGCGCGAGGGCGCGGGCCAGCCTGACCAGAGTCACCGCGGGCTCGTGCACCACGTGCACACGCGTGACTGACAGAACGTCGAAGCCGGCGTCGCGGAAGGCGAGGCCCTTCTCGCGGTCGCGTTGGAAGACGCCCGGCCCGCTGTGATAGGTGGCGGTGTCGAGCTCCACGATCAGTCGTTGTTCGCGCCACACGAAGTCCGCTTCGAAGCGACCGAACCTCACGTTGGTTTCTGGCATGGGCAGCCGCGCCTGCCGGATCAGCCTCAGCAAGGCCTTCTCCGCCTGCGAGCGGCTGATCGCCATCGCCGTCTCATCGGAGAGGAGCTCTGCCACCCGGCCCGCGCCACGCCGTCCGGGGTTGCGCTTCAGGACCGCCTGCAGATCACGAGCCGTGAACCGCCGCAGCGCCAGGCCCTGGTCGACCACGTTGACCAGCTCCTCCCGCGAGCCGACCGCCGCTACCTCCAGCACCGCCCGCGCGGGTGAACTGATCCATAGTCCCTGGTGGCGCCGGGGCTCGCCACGCTCGATCGCCTTGATCCGATGAACCCGTATTCCCGTGCGCGACCGGCACCCGCCGGCCAGGACCGAGACCTCCACCTCCGGCGGCGGGTGCTTACGCATCCCCCACACAAACGCTGCGGAACGATGACTGATGAAGCTCCCCGTGCCGCATGACATCAGGGCCGCCCGCTCGCGCGCCAGCGGCGCCAACTCACCCGAGCCCACCGAGTACACGCCCTGAAAGACCCGGCGCATCCACCCGCCCCTGACCCGACGCGCCACGGCATCCTTCCCGAGCCCACACTCGCAGAGCTGCGCCGAGCTGATCAGATTCTGCTGCCCACCCGCGACGCGGGTGACCGCGCGATCCCGCGAGTAATCAGTCACTCGACCACTTCCCCAGGCCGAGTGGCGCGCCACCGGCGCCATAGCCGCGCAAATCGCCGTTCACCCCCGGCGGGGCGGGCCAGTGGCAGAAAACTCGCGGTCGAAACCAGGGACACGCCGGAAGTGTCCACCCGCGCAGCTCTTTCCACCGGAAAAGCAGCCGATTTGTTGCCGAAAAGAAGCTAAGCCGTGCGTCGCGGCTAACCGGCGAGGCGCTCCCACTGCTCGTAAAGCTCGTCGACCGTGCGGCGCGCCTGCTCGTGGCGCTTCGCGGCGCGAGCCGTGCGCTGTGGCGTGGACCACGCGGCCGGATCGGCGAGCTCGTCCTCGACGGTCTTGAGCGCCGCCTCCGCCTGCTCGATCTCGCGCTCGATGCGTTCCTGCTCTCGCGCGCTGCCCGCACGCCCCGCCCCGCCCCCGCCCGAGCGCGCGCCGCCGCCGGCCCGGCGCTTGGGCTCCCTCGCCTTCGCCGCCTTGGCAGCCTTGCTCGCCACCGCCTGGCGCGCCCGCTCCTCGCGAGCCCGGACGTACTCCGGCCAGCCGCCCAGGTAGGTGTGCAGCGTGCCGTCCTCGACCGCCACGGTACGCCGGCCCACCGCGTCGAGCAGGGCTCGATCGTGCGAGACCAGCAGCACAGAGCCGCTGAACTCGTTGAGCGCCTGCTCGAGCGCCTCCCGGCTCTCTAGATCGAGATGGTTGGTGGGCTCGTCGAGGATCAGCACGTTTGCCCCCGACTGGACGAGAATCGCCAGCGACAGGCGCCGGCGCTCGCCACCGGAGAGCACCTCGAGCGGCTTCTCGGCCTCCTCGCCGGAGAACAGGAAGCGCCCGAGCAGTCCCCGGGCCTGGTTCGGCGTCAGCCGGGTGAGATGCGTCGTGGCCTCGAGCACGGTGCGGGCGGTGCCCGCGGAGAGCTCCTCGGCGTGCTGGGAGAGAAACCCGAGCTTGACGTTGTGGCCGGTGCGCAGCTTGCCGGTGACGATCGGGCCGCTGGCACTGTCCGAGCCGGGCTCGGCCAGCTCACGCCGCCCGCCCAGCGTCTCGATCAGCGTGGTCTTGCCCGCCCCGTTGGGCCCGACCAGCGACACGTGCTCGCCGCGCTCGAGCCACAGCTCGATGTCGTCGAGCAGCAGCCGCTCGCTCACCGCGACCCGTCCGCCCTGTAGCTCGAACACCACCCGGCCGCTGCGTTCGGGCGCCTTGAAGGAGAACTCGAGCCCCGCACCGTCGGCCGGCCCGCGCGAGAGCCGATCCATCCGGGCCAGCTTCTTCGCGCGCGACTGGGCCTGGCGGGCTCGGGTCCCCGCCCGGAATCGGGTCACGAACCGCTCGAGCCGCTCGATCTCGGCCTGCTGGCGCTCGATCGCTCGCCCCAGGGCCAGATCCTGAGCCGCCTTCTCGCGACGCCAGGCGTGCCACGGCCCGGCGAAGAACTTGGCCCGGCCGGCTTCGAGTTCGAGCACCGACGTGCCCACCGCCTCCAGGAACCACCGGTCGTGGGCAACCAGCACGATCGCCGCGTCCAGGCTGGCCAGGTGTGTCTCGAGCCACTCCAGCGACTCGATGTCGAGGTGGTTGGTGGGCTCGTCGAGCAGCAGCAGGTCGGGTCCGCCGGCCAGCGCCCGGCCGAGCGAGGCGCGGGTCAGCTCGCCCCCGGAGAACGTGCTCAACGACCGGTCCAGCACCGCGTCATCGCGGAAGCCGAGACCGTGCAGCGAGGACAGGGCCCGTTCGCGCCACCCGTATCCACCGGCGTGCTCGAGCCGCGCCTGCGCCCGCGCATAGCTGGCCAGCGTGGCCTCGTCGTGCGCGCCGCCGGCCATGGCCTGCTCGAGGGACGCCAGCTCCTCCTCGATCGCCACCAGCTCGCGGGCCCCGGTCAGCACGTATTCGCGCAGCGACAATCCGAGGTCCCGGGGCGGGCGCTGGTCGTGCAGGGCGATCTTGGTGTCCTTGGCCAGCACCAGCTCGCCGAAATCGATCGAGGCCTCGCCCGAGAGCATGCGCAGCAGCGTGGTCTTGCCCGCCCCGTTGCGGCCGGACAGGGTCATCCGGTCGCGGCGCTCGAGCTTGAACGAGATGCCCCGCAGAAGCGGCTCGCCCGCGATGTCCTTGCCCAGATCGGATGCGATCACCACGGCCATATCGATCAGTGATGGTATGCGGCTAGCATCGGCCCGGATGCCCAAGTACGCCCGGCCTCCCGTCCCCCCGATCGAGATGCCGCCGGCCCGCACGCTCCGGGTGCCCGATCGCGGCGAGCTGTTCCTGCGCGACTCCGGTGGCGACGGCCCGGCGGTGATGCTCCTGCACGGCTGGATGGCCGACGCCGACCTCAACTGGTGCGGGGCCTACGGTGATCTGGCCGCCGCCGGCTACCGGGTGCTGGCCATCGACCACCGTGGCCACGGTCGTGGGCTGCGCCAGCTCGGCGACTTCCGCCTGACCGATTGCGCCGCGGACGCCGCGGCCGCCCTGCGCGAGCTGGATGCGTCGCCCGCGCTGGTGGTCGGCTACTCGATGGGCGGCGCGATCGCCCAGCTGATGGTCCGCGACCAACCCGAGGTGGTGGCCGGGCTGGTCCTGAGCGGCACCGCCCAGCACTGGCAGGACCAGCACACGCGACGCGCGTTCAAGGCGCTCGGCGTCCTCGGCCTCGTCCTGTCGGTGGCGCCCCGGGCTACCTGGTCGGCCGGCTTTCGCCGCGCCGGCATGGGCGACTCGGCGGAGACCGCGTGGGCGCTGTCGGAGATGATGCGCCACTCCCCCCGCGACATCGCCGAGGCCGGGCGCGAGCTCGGCCGCTTCGACTCGCGCCCCTGGCTGCGCCCGCTGCCGATTCCCGCTGCGGTCGTGCTGACCACGCGCGATGAGCTCGTGGCGCCGGGCAAGCAGCGCCAGCTCGCGGCCGCGCTCCAGGCACCGGTGTTCGAGGCACCGATCAGCCACCTGGAGGTCACCACCGAAGGTGCGAGCTACAACCCGGTGCTGCTGCAGGCACTGGCCACGGTCGGCGGGCGCCAGACCGTCGCGGCCTGAGCCGCCGCCGGGCGACCCGGCCCGCCGACGCGGTACGCTTCGGAGCTGATGCGACGGGCTCGGATCATCGTCGTCCTGCTCAGCGTGATTCTCGCGCTGCTGGCCTTCGCGGCGCCGGCATTCGCGGCGGCGCATTCCGGCGAGGGCTGGTGGGGGGAAACCGACGACGTGGTGATCACCAACGCCATGTACCTGACGATCATCTTCTTCCCCACCGTGATCATCGTCTTCTCGCTGATCCAGTGGCGCCTGGACAAGCGCAAGCACGCGCGCATGGACGCCGCCAAGCGCCGGGCGTCGAACGCCGACTGGCGCGGCGGCTGGTAGGCATTCGTTCGAACACGCGTCGATGTCGCCCCGCGGTGGTCGAAATGCTGACCATCCAGCGATAATCTGTTTGGTAGGTACCGGCGTCCAGTCGCGCCGCCAAGCAGGGGGCAGCTCGCTGGAGCTAACTGACAACGGAGGCGCAACGCATGGCTAAGACTGCGGTGGGAGGACAGACGGGTCAGTCTAAGGGTCGTGCTGGCCGTAACGGCGCGGCGGGCAAGGCTGCCAGACGGGAGCGGGCCGCAACGGCCGTGTCCGGCTCGACGATCCGGCCGTTGCCCGCTTGGAGCACGCCATGCACTCCGCGGCCGCCGGCGACTTCAGCGTCCGCCTGCCCGCCCGCCGCAAGGACGACATCGGCCGCCTCGAGGCCGCCTATAACCAGATGGCCGCGCGCAATGCCGCGCTCGAGGCCGAGCTGGTCCGCGTCGCCGAGATCATCGGCCGCGAGGGCCGCATGACCGAGCGCGCCCGGCTGCAGGGCGCCACGGGCGGATGGAGCACCGCGGTCGACTCGGTCAACGGCCTGATCGACGACCTGGTCCGCCCGACCACCGAGGTGGCGCGAGTGATCGTGGCGGTGGCCGAGGGCGACCTCAACCAGAAGATGGCGCTCGAGATCGAGGGCCGCCCGGTGAAGGGCGAGTTCGCCCGCATCGGAACCACTGTGAACTCGATGGTCGACCAGCTCTCGAGCTTCGCCGCCGAGGTGACCCGCGTGGCCCGCGAGGTCGGCACGGACGGAAAGCTGGGCGGCCAGGCCCAGGTCCCCGGCGTGGCCGGCACCTGGAAGGACCTCACCGACTCGGTCAACTTCATGGCCTCGAACCTCACCGACCAGGTCCGCAACATCGCCCAGGTGACCACCGCGGTGGCCAACGGCGACCTCGGTCAGAAGATCACCGTCGACGTCAAGGGCGAGATCCTCGAGCTCAAGAGCACGATCAACACGATGGTCGATCAGCTCCGCAGCTTCGCGGACGAGGTGACTCGCGTGGCCCGCGAGGTCGGCACCGAAGGCATCCTCGGCGGCCAGGCGCAGGTCCCCGGCGTCGCCGGCACCTGGAAGGACCTGACCGACAACGTCAACTTCATGGCCCGCAACCTGACCGACCAGGTCCGCAACATCGCCCAGGTGACCACCGCGGTGGCCAACGGCGACCTCAGCCAGAAGATCACCGTCGACGTGAAGGGCGAGGTGCTCGAGCTCAAGCGGACGGTCAACACGATGGTCGACCAGCTGTCGGCGTTCGCCGACGAGGTGACGCGCGTGGCCCGCGAGGTCGGCACCGACGGGAAGCTCGGCGGTCAGGCCAAGGTGGAGGGCGTGTCGGGCACCTGGAAGGGCCTGACCGAGAACGTGAACTTCATGGCGTCCAACCTGACCGACCAGGTGCGCAACATCGCCCAGGTGACCACCGCGGTGGCGCAGGGCGACCTGTCCAAGAAGATCACCGTGGACGCTCGTGGCGAGATCCTCGAGCTCAAGGAGACCATCAACACGATGGTCGACCAGCTCCGGAGCTTCGCCGCCGAGGTGACCCGTGTGGCCCGCGAAGTGGGCACCGAGGGCGAGCTGGGTGGCCAGGCCGAGGTGGAGGGCGTGTCGGGAACCTGGAAGGGCCTGACCGAGAACGTCAACCAGATGGCCTCCAACCTCACCACCCAGGTTCGCTCGATTGCCACCGTGACCACCGCGGTGGCCAACGGCGACCTGAGCCGCAAGATCAACGTGGACGCCAAGGGCGAGGTGGCGGCGCTGGCCGAGACGATCAACCGGATGGTCGACCAGCTGCGGTCGTTCGCTGCCGAGGTCACACGCGTGGCCCGCGAGGTCGGCACCGAAGGCATCCTGGGCGGCCAGGCCCAGGTCCCGGGCGTGGCCGGCACCTGGAAGGACCTGACCGACAACGTCAACTTCATGGCCCGCAACCTGACCGACCAGGTCCGCAATATCTCGCAGGTGGCCACCGCGGTGGCCAACGGCGACCTGACCCAGACCATCACCGTGGATGCCCGCGGCGAGATCCTCGAGCTCAAGCAGACGCTCAACCGGATGATGGCCCAGCTCTCGAGCTTCGCCGCCGAGGTGACCCGCGTCGCCCGCGAGGTCGGCACCGAGGGCAAGCTGGGCGGTCAGGCCGAGGTCGAAGGCGTGTCCGGAACTTGGCGGCGGCTGACCGAGAACGTCAACCAGCTCGCCGGCAACCTGACCACCCAGGTGCGCGCGATCGCCGAGGTGTCGACCGCGGTGACCCAGGGCGACCTGACCCGGTCGATCTCGGTCGAGGCACAGGGCGAGGTGGCCGAGCTCAAGGACAACATCAACCAGATGATCGCCAACCTGCGCGAGACCACCCAGCGCAACGCCGAGCAGGACTGGCTGAAGACCAACCTGGCCAGCATCTCCGGGACGCTCCAGGGCCAGCGCGACCTGGCCGCGGTGACCCAGCTGATCATGAGCGAGGTCACGCCGATGGTGAACGCGCAGCACGGCGCGTTCTTCCTGGCCGAGCCCGGCCCCGATGGCGAGCCCGAGCTGCTGCTGGCCGCCTCCTACGGCTACACGCCGAACCGCAGCGAGCTGGCCAGCCGGTTCGCCATCGGCGAGGGGCTCGTCGGTCAGGCCGCCTTCGAGGGCAAGACGATCGCCATCAGCGACGTGCCCCCGGACTACATCAAGGTCGGCTCCAGCCTGGGCGATGCCTCGCCGGCTGACGTCCTGGTCATGCCGGTGCTGTTCGAGGACCAGGTGCTGGGTGTCATCGAGCTCGCCTCGCTGCATCCCTTCTCGGAGGTCCACCGCGACTTCCTCGCTCGCATCGGCGAGACGATCGGCGTGGTGCTCAACACGATCCGCGCCAACATGCGCACCGAGGAGCTGCTGTCCCAGTCGCAGGGCCTCACCCAGGAACTCCAGAAGCAGTCCGAGGAGCTCCGCGAGACCAACGACGAGCTCCAGGAGAAGGCGCGCCTGCTCTCGGAGCAGAACCGCGACATCGAGATCAAGAACGAGGAGATCGAGCTGGCCCGCCGCGGCCTCGAGGAGAAGGCAGCCCAGCTCGCCCTGGCCTCGAAGTACAAGTCGGAGTTTCTGGCCAACATGTCGCACGAGCTCCGCACGCCGCTGAACTCGATGCTGATCCTGAGCCGGCTGCTGGCCGAGAACGAGGACGAGACGCTGTCCGAGCGCGAGGTCGAGTTCGCCCGCACGATCCACTCGGCCGGCAACGACCTGCTCTCGCTGATCAACGACATCCTCGACCTGACCAAGATCGAGGCCGGGCGCATGGAGCTGGACCTGGCTCAGCTCGCGCTCTCCGAGGTCTACCAGGACGCCGACCGCGCGTTCCGGCACGTCGCCGAGCAGAAGGGCCTGACCTTCGCCGTGGAGATCGACCCCTCCCTGCCCGGCTCGATCGTCTCCGACGAGCAGCGGCTCGGACAGGTGCTCAAGAACCTGCTCTCGAACGCGTTCAAGTTCACCCATCAGGGCGGGGTGACGCTGTCGATCGGCTACCCCACCGACCGCACCGGGCTGCGCTCCGATGTGCTGCGCAGCGCCGAGCGGGTGATCGCCTTCGCGGTTACCGACTCCGGCGTGGGCATTCCCGACGACAAGCTGGGCCTGATCTTCGAGGCCTTCCAGCAGGCCGACGGAACGACCTCGCGCAAATACGGCGGAACCGGCCTCGGGCTGTCGATCTCGCGTGAGATCGCACGCATGCTGGGCGGTGAGATCCAGGTCGATTCGACGGTCGGCCAGGGAAGCCGGTTCACGCTGTACCTGCCGCTCATCGAGAGCATCGCCGACAGCCCGATCGAGCCGAGCCCCGACGGCGCGCCGGCGTCGGCGGAGTATCTCGACGACGACGGCGCGGAGCCGGCGATCGAGGATCAGCTGGCCGACGAGATCGACGAGCTCGAGCGCGGCGATCGCGTCGTGCTGGTCATCGACTCCCAGACCGACCGCGGTCGCTCGATGGTCGAGGCTGTCCGCAGCCGGGGCGGCAAGGCGATTCTGGCCCGCCGGGCCAGTGCGACCCTCGGGCTGGCCCGTGAGCATCGTCCGAGCGCCGTGCTGCTCGCCACCGAACAGCCGCGCCTGGAGTCTGTGCTCGGACAGCTCAAGAAGCACCCCGATACGCGCCACCTCCCGGTCGCGCTGGTCGGTGACGGGGCCGTGCGCATGGACGGTCTGCGGGCCGGCGCCGCCGCGTTCATCGAGGGTGCGCTCGAGCCGAGCAGCCTGGACAGCGCGCTGGCCCACCTGGAGCGACTGGCGGAGGGGCCGGAGCGTCGGGTCGCGCTGATCGCCGAGGCCGGCGAGCCGGGGGACGGAATCGCCGAGCTCCTGAACGGCGACGAGAACATCGAAGTCGCGCGGATCGAGCCGGCCGGGGCGCTCGAGGTGCTCCAGCGCGGGGCCTTCGACCTCGGCGTGGTGGCCGTCGGGCGACCTCGCACCGAGGCGTTTGCGCTGGTCCGTGAGGCGGCCACGGACCCGGCGCTGCGCGAGCTTCCCCTCATCGCCTACCTCCAGGGGTCATTGTCCAAGGCCGACCGGGCTCGGCTCGAGGCGCTGGCCAAGTCGGCGGTGATCACGGTCGCCGACTCACCCGAGCGGCTGGTCGACCGGGCCTCCCTGTACCTGCACCGCTCCGAGGCCACGCTGCCGATGCAGACGCGTGAGCTGCTCGGGCACCTGCGAACCGGGGACGCCCCGCTCCATGGCCGCAAGGTGCTGGTGGTCGACGACGACATCCGCAACGTGTTCGCCCTGACCTCGACCCTCGAGCAGCGTGGCATGAAGGTGGTGTTCGCCGAGAACGGCCGCGAGGGGATCGAGCGCCTGCACCAGCATCCGAACACCGACGTGGTCCTGCTCGACATCATGATGCCGGAGATGGATGGCTACGAGACGGCGCGCGCGATCCGCGCGATGCCGCGGTTCGAGCACCTGCCGATCATCTCGTTGACCGCCAAGGCGATGAAGGGTGACCGCGAGAAGGCGATCGCGGCCGGCGCATCGGACTACATCACCAAGCCAGTCGACGTCGACCAGCTGCTCTCGATGATGCGGGTGTGGCTCGACGCCTAGTCCTGATTTGCACCCGCCCACCCCAGTCACCGATCCGGAGGCGATGGCGGACCTGACCGCTGTCCAGTCGCTTCCGATCCTGCTCGTCGACGATCAGCCCGAGAACCTGCGCACGCTCGAGGCGGTGCTCGCGCCGCTCGGCTATCCGCTGGTCACCTCGAGCTCCGGACACGGGGCGCTGCGGCTGCTGCTCGAGCGCGACTTCGCGATGATCCTGCTCGACGTGCGGATGCCGGGCCTGGACGGCCTCGAGACCGCGCAGCTGATCAAGGAGCGCACCCGCACGCGCGATATTCCGATCCTGTTCCTGACCGCCGCCCGCGACGAGGTATCGGACATCGCTCGCGGCTATGGCGTCGGTGCGGTCGACTACGTGCTGAAGCCCTTCGATCCCGAGCTGCTGCGCTCAAAGGTGGCGGTGTTCGCCGAGCTCGAGACGAGCCGGCGTGCGCTCAAGCGCTCCGAGGCACTCCTCAGCGGCGCCTTCGAGGCGGCGCCGATCGGCAAGACCGTGCTCGACGCCGAGGGTCGGATCGTCCGCTCCAACCCGGCGTTCGCCGAGCTGGTCGGGCGTGACCCCGACGAGCTGACCGGGGTGGCGGTGCTGGAGCTGTGCGAGGCAGACGATCGCCCTGCGTTGACTGCGACCCTAGAGGAGGTCATGCGCCGCCCGCGCACCTGGAGCGGCGGCGATCGTCCGACGGTCGACGTGCGCCTGCTGCCGCGCACGGGAGCCGAGCTGTGGGTAGGCATGATCGCGTCGGCCATCGAGACCGCCGAGTTCGCCGAGCCGCTCATGCTGGCCCAGTGGATCGATCTGACCGTCCGGCGTCGCGCCGAGCAGGATCGTGCCGAGCTGCTGCTCGAACAGGCGGCGCGCGTGCAGGCGGAGGCCGCGGCCGAGCGGCTGTCCAAGCTCCAGACCCTCACCAGCGCGCTCGAGACGCTCGTCCTCGACGACCTGCTGCCCCGCCTGGCCGCTCGGCTGGCCGAGCTGTTCGCAGCCGACGTGGCCGAGGTGGAAATCTCCGGCGGGGTTGACGAGCCGATGGTGGTGCGCGTCGTGGGCGGCCACGTCCAGACCGGCGCCGTCCAGCCGCTCGCGGTGGAGGAGGACCGCTGGCGCCAGGTGCCGCTGGTCATCGAGGGCGCGAACGTGGGCTGCCTGCGCCTGGCGCTTCCCCCGGGTGGCTCGTTCACCCCCACTGAGCGCTCCCTGCTCCAGGACGCGGCCGACCGGGGCGCGCTGGCCATCCGGCGCGCCCAGCTGCACGAGGAGGAGCACCGGATCGCTGTCGAGCTCCAGCGCGGGCTCATCCCCAAGAGCCTCCCCACCGTCCGCGGAGTCGAGCTGGCCGCCTCCTACGAGGTGGCCGGGCTGGGTGTGCAGGTCGGCGGTGACTGGTACGACGCGTTCGAGCTGCCCGACGGCCGGCTCGGTGTCGTCGTCGGCGATGTCACGGGACGCGGGATTCGCGCCGCCTCCGCGATGGGTCAGCTACGGACGCTGACGCGCGCCTTCGCCCTGGCCGAGGGCGGGCTTCGGACGCCGGGTGAGGCTCTGACCCTGCTCAACCGCCACCAGCTCGCACTGGGCGACGAGCAGCTGTTCACGATCGTCTACGCGATCGTCGACCCGGAGCAGTGCACGATCGCCTGGGCCAACGGCGGCCATCCCCCGCCCCTCCTCCGCGCCTCGGACGGCGCCTGTCGCTACGTGGAACGGGGCAATGGGCTGATGGGCGTGGACGAGGACAGCTACGAGACCTTCGAGGAGAGGATCGGCTCGGGCACCACCGTCGTGCTGTACACCGACGGCCTCATCGAGCGTCGCGGCGAGTCGCTCGACGTGGGGCTCGAGCGCCTGGCCAGCGCGGCGTGCACCGGGCCCAAGGAGGCGGCGGTGCTGCGCGATCACATCCTGGCGTCGCTGGTTGAGCCTGAGCAGCGCTACGACGACGTCACCGCGGTGGTGGCGCGGCTGACGGCATGAGCGCCGAGCTCGTCGAGACTGCTCGCCGCGGCTACGAGGCCATTCGACGCGGCGACCTCGACGCGATCCGCGAGCTGCTCGATCCGGACGTCAAGTGGCACGCCGGAGACCCCTCCGACGAATTCGGTTGCCACAACCGCAAGCAGGCCCTGGCCTGGATGGGCCGAGCCCGCAGGCAAGGACCGATCGGCGAGCTCGTCGACGTGATCGACGCCGGCGAGCGGGTCGTGGTGATCATGCGGCGGACGGGTGAGGACGGCCAGCCCGAGCTGGTGGCCAACCTGACCACGTTCCGCGACGGCAAGGTGATCGAGATGGTGCACTACCCGGATCCCGACGAGGCAAGGCGGGCGGCCGGGGTCTGACGGCTCCCCTCGCGTCAGTGCAGGTAACCGCGCCGGCGCAGGAAGTTCTGGAGCTGCGCGACGAACTTGGCGCCGCCCGCGCCGAACGGCGCGTTCAGGTGCCCCGCCTTTGCCTGTTGGGAGAGGTAGCCGTCGACGAGCTTCACGTGCCCGAGCAGATCCTCGTCGGCTGCCCAGGCGGCGATCACGCCGACGCTGTCTGCGTAGCGCTGCTTGGCCATGCTCTTGAACGCCTTCAGCCAGACGGCGGCGTCCCGGGCGATCAGCTTGGGATAGCTGCGCGTCACGTCCGTGAAATGGCGGTTTGCGAACGTGAGGATCTCGATCGGCAGCCCCGACGCCGCGAAGTCGGTGAAGCGGTAGGCGAACGAGTCATCGGCGGTGAGGAACTCGAACTGACCGTTGTGCTGAAGGTCGACCACACGGAACCCCGGATCACCGAAGTTGCGCTCGGTCTTGACGTAGGTCGCAGTCGCGGGGTCGAACGAGAACACCTGCATGACCGTGCAGCAGTGTGCGCCGCCGCTGTAGAGGTTGAGGAGCACGTCGGGGTCGCCCGTGTGCTCGACGTCTAGGACCTGCACCGCCGGCCCTCCGCCGCCCCCGCCACCGGGCCAGCACAGCTTGTCGCAGAGCTTCGCCATGACCGGCTGGTCGTAGGCCACGGTCCCACCCCGTGTGATCGTCAGGTGCAGGCCGTGGAAGTTCGGGACCTTGCCCTGGAAGCTGAACGTCGCGGTGACGTTGCCGGCGTGCGCGGTCTCGGTCGTGGCCAGCGCCGCGGGAGCGGCGATCAAGCCGAGCGCGAGGACTCCGGCGGCGATGAGGGCGCGTCGCATGGCGCGGCATCGTACACGCCGGCGACGTCTAAATCCGGAAGACCTCGATCAGCCGCTCTTCCTGCTCGGCGTCGATCCGGGCCACCACCTCGAAGTGCTGCTCGAGCCCGGAGCCGCGCAGCTTCTCGGCCAGCAGCTCGTCGACCTGGTAGATCCCGGCGCTGTTCGACATGGCGATCTCGACCCGCACCGCGCGCTCCTCTCCGGTCGAGATCTTCACCTCGTCGATCGCGTAGGCCGACAGCGAATGGATGTTGTACCGCCCGGCCTCGAACTCCACCCGTGAGCGCCCCCGTGCCATGTCGAGCGCGTCGGCGATGCGGACGATTCCGGCCTCCACCGTGAGGGGGCGCCCATCGCGGCGGTGCCCGATGATCGCGTGCAGCACCTCGGAGGCGATGATCGTCCGCTCGGGCTCCTCGTAGACCGTGGCGAGCAGGCCGTCGATCGTGTCGGCGGTGAGGAACAGGCTGTAGCGCTCGTGGTCGTTGCGATGGATCGACATCCCGACGCAATGGAGCAGGCAGCCGGCGGCGACCACCACCTCCGCATCGTGGTCGCCCATGCCGTAGTCCACCTTGACGCTGGGGACCACGCCGCGGCGGAACAGGATGCGCGCCAGCCGGAGCCCGATGTTCAGCACGATCTGGACATGGACCCAGCTGTGGTCGCTCATGCCGAGCCGCCGAGTCGCATTGACTGCGGACACGTGCCACAGCGCCTTGACGTGATCGCTCGCATTGACGGCGTCGAGCAGCAGCTCGAGCCGGCGGTTGCCCCGGGTGGGCGCGCGGACCCGTACCTCGGCAAGTGCCTCGCGAGGCGGGATCGGCTGGTTGGGATCGGCCTCGTCAGCGCTCACCGGTCGCCTCCAGTAACAGGCCCTCGCGCAGGCCGCCGCGGGCCACCTCGAGCGGGGCGCCGAAGCACGCCGCTGCCGCTCGGAGGATCACGAGCCCGGCCGGAAGCAGCCGCACCCGGTCGGCATCGAGCTCGAAACGGCGGGCCACGTCGATCGCGCGCGCGGCGGCGAGCAGCGCCAGCACCCGCGCAAACGCGGCGGCATCGAGCACGTGGCCGGCGATCCGGCGCAGCGAGGTCGCGCTGCCGCCGACGGCGACCACGCATGCGGTGGGCGGCGGCTGCACCTCACCCAGCATCTCGCCGACGCGCATCTCGGCCCGCTCGATCTCCTGCGCCGAGGGCGGATCGGAGTGCAGGCATTCATCGGTGAGCTGGCCCGAGCCGAGTGGGAAGGACGCGTACCAGTCGACGTGGTTCGGCGGCGTGCCGACCACCAGCTCGCACGAGCCGCCGCCCACGTCCACCACCCCGAGCGGACCGGGCGGGACGAAGCCGAGCGTGCGCGCCGCGCCGCTGAAGGCCAGTCTCGCCTCCTCGGCGGCGGACAGGATGCTCACCTCGAGCCCGCACGATGTGCGGAGGGCGGCGATCAGCACCTCGCGGTTGCTCGCGTGCCGCACGGCGGCCGTGGCCACGCCGCGAACGTCGACTGCGCCAAGCGCACGCGCGGCCTCCAGTTGGGCATGCACCACCGCGACGAGCTCGGCGATCTTGTCGTCCTCGATCTCCTCGCTTGCCGTCAGTGCCCGCCTCACGTGGGTGAATGCCCTCTCCTGATGGACTTCGACCAGCCGCTCACCGTCGCAGTCCGCGACGAGCAGCCGCGTCGTGTTCGAACCGATGTCGATGCAGGCACGGCGCACGGTCTAGAGCGGGCAGAGCCTCGGACGCACCCGCGTGTCGACGCTCGCGGGCGGACTCTACTGATGTTGCTGGGCCGGCGCGCGAGGAGGGTCCCGACGCGGACCGGTCCGCGTCGTCTCGGTCGGAGGCTCTGGCCGGCCAGGCAGGCCCGCCAGGGTGAACCAGGCGGCCACCGTGACCACGAGCGATCCAGCGCCGGCCACCGCGAGCGCCGCGCGCGGGCTCCCGAGCGCGGTGATCCCACCGCCGATGAGCATGCCCGCGCCGGGAACCGACTGGAACACCGCCTCGTACAGGCTCATCATCAGCGCCATCCACCCCTCCGCGACCTCCTCCTGGAGCGCGGTCCGGACCGACACGCTCTCCACCCCGTTCCCCACTCCGGCCAGCGCGGCACCGACAACCGCCACAGCCAGCGTCGGGGCGGCCGCCATCACGCCGAAGCCGACGACCAGGCACGCCGTGCCGCCGGTGATCAGATCTCGGGACGGCCGGCGCCGCCACCGCGCGTAGATGGCCGCTCCAGCCACTGCGCCCGCTCCCCAGGCTGACAGCAGCGCGCCGTAGCCGGCGGCTCCGGCGTGCAGCGAGTGCTGCGCGAACACGACCTCGACCGGTACCGAGACCGTGAAGAACAGGACGCCGACGGCCTGCAGGATCAGCAGAAGCCTGATCGGCGGCTCGCCGCGCACGTAGGCCAGAGCCGACCGTACCCGGCCCTTGGCCGGTTTGGGCTCGGCGGCCGCTTCGGGCAGGCCCCGGGTGGTGAGCAGGTTGACCGCGATCACTCCGAACACGGCAGCGTCGAGGAGGAGGGCGACGCTCGTCCCGCTCGTGGCGACCAGGGCGCCCCCCAGACCCGGTCCGAGCATGAAGCACACGGAGAACGCGGCGTTGGACACCGCGTTGCCTTCGCGCAGGAGCCCGGCGGTCGTCGTAACCGCCACCGTCGCGGTGCGCACGAGCGCGCGCCCGGTCAGCGCCACCGTGCCGTCGATGAAGGCCAGTACGAGCACGACCACGACCGAGAAATGCGAGCTGGCCGCCCAGGCCAGGACCAGATAGATCCCCGCCTCGAACGCGTACAGGGCGGGCAGCACGGTGCGGGCGCGCAGTTGATCGAGCCGAGCGACAGCCATCGGTGAGACCAGCGCCGGCACGAACTGCGCGAACAGGAAGAACGCGGTGGCCCCCAGCGCGCTCCCCGTCCGCTTGTAGACGAGCAGCGCCAGGGCGACGCTGCTGACCATGAAGGTGAGCTCGTTGAGCGCATAGGCAGCCAGCAGCCGCCGGTAGATGGGGATCTTCAGGACCGGCCTCATAAGCTCGGCGATCCTAGTACCGAGGTGCCCCGAGCGTGTGCCCGGGCTGCAGACTGCACGGGCTGACCGGTGGGCTCGGCGGAGAGCTTAGGCATGCGCATCTTTTGGACGGCGCCACCCTGTCCAGAGTGCATGCATACCCGTGGGGCCACCGTCGTCAATCGTGTTTTCGGTGCGAGCACTCCGAATCCCGGGCGGGCGGCTGTCATCCTCTTGAGCTGGGATGACCATCCGCGCCCGATCCTGGCATCGCGCCAACACCCACGTGCACGGCGAGTTTCCGCCCGACCGGCTGGCCGCCGCACGCGAGTCCAGCGTGTCGGTCTGCCTGCCGGCGCGCAACGAGGCGCGCACGATCGGGCCGATCCTCGAGGCCCTGATGCCACTGTGCGAGCGCGGCGTCATCGACCAGGTCGTCGTCGTGGACCGCTCGAGCGACGGGACAGCCGACATCGCCCGGGCGCTGGGCGCCGAGGTCCACGACCAGGACGAGCTGATGCCCGAGCTCGGGCCGGTGCTCGGCAAGGGCGACGCGATGTGGCGCGCGCTGCCCGTGCTGAGTGGCGAGGTGATCTGCTTCCTGGATGCCGACTCCGAGCAGTTCGGCGCCCACTTCGCGTGCGGGGTGCTCGGACCGGTGCTGTGCCGGCCGGAAATCTCGTTCGTCAAGGGCTTCTACCGTCGGCCGTTCCGGATGGGCGAGACCACCGCGCCCGACGGCGGCGGACGGGTGACTGAGCTGACCGCTCGGCCGCTCCTCAACCTGTTCTATCCGGATCTGGCCGAGATCCGCCAGCCGCTGGCCGGCGAGATCGCCGCTCGGCGAGAGCTGCTCGAGCGGCTGCCGTTCGCGGCCGGCTACGGGGTCGACATCGGCCTGCTGATCGACGCCTACGCCGCGGCCGGTCTCGAGTCGATCGCCCAGGTCGACCTTGAGGTGCGCCAGAACGCTCACCAGCCGCTGCGCGACCTCGGGCCGATGGCCTACGCGGTCCTCCAGGCCGTCGCCGTCCGCCTCGAGCGCGAGGGCCGGCTGCGCGGGCCCCTGCCGGCCACGTTCATCGCCCCGGGTGAGGACGTCGCGATCGCCGAGCCGGTCGAGCGGCCGCCTATGCGGAGCCTGCGGGCGGCTGCGTGAACGCGGCGCGGGCCGCCTTCACCCCGTGCGCCGTCCGCTCCAGGTAGCCGTAGGTCCCGCGGTCGCGCAGCTCCTCGGCCGCCTCGCGTAGCCCGCCCAGCGCCGCGAACGCGAACGCACCCCCAACCGAAACGCGCGCCACCCCGAGCGCAGCGAGCTCCGGAGTGCTCGGCGTCCCGCGCATCGCCAGCACGCTGACCGGCCGATCGACGGACTCGACGAGCTGGCGGAGGTCGTGCGCCGTGGTCACCCCGGGGGCGAACAGCACGTCGGCACCCGCCTCCTGGTAGGCCTGGAGGCGCTCGATGGTGTCGCCCAGATCCTCACGGCCCCGGATGAAGTTCTCCGCGCGCGCGGTAAGCACCAGCCTGACCGGGCCGGAGTGGGCGATCTCGGCCGCGGCCACGATCCGCTCACGGGCCAATCCCCGGTTGTAGATCGGATCCTCCGCGCGGCCGGAGTAGTCCTCCACCGAGCAGCCGGCCAGCCCGGCCTCCCGGGCCAGACCGATCGTCTCAGCCACCCCGTCGGGCTCGTCCGCGAACGCGTTCTCGAGATCGGCCGACACTGGCAGATCGGTCGCGGCCGACAGGTCGGCGGCGTGGGCCAGGGCCTCATCGCGCGTGACCCCTCCGTCGAGCCGGCCAAGCGTCGCCGCGTGGCCGCTGCTCGTGGTGGCCAGCGCCTGGAAGCCCAGCCAGGCGAGGACCCCGGCCGATCCCGCGTCCCAGGCGTTCGGCATCAGCAGCGGCTCGCCGCGACGGTGTAGGCGCAGGAAGCGCTCGGCCTTCTCTGCCTGGGTGACGCTCATCCGGGTCAGCCTAACGCCCTGAGCTAAGCTCGGGCGGTGAGCTCCTCGCCGCCATCGACGTTCTCACTCGGCCGCGAAGGAGCGGACGACGGTTCCTTTCGCCGCCAGGAAAGCCAGTTCCGCCGCTGGGTGTCCGACGAGCCGGGCAGCGATCTTCCGCCGGTCCCCGGGCGCTACCACCTGTACGTGGCGCGGGCCTGCCCGTGGGCGCACCGGACCATCATCGCCCGGGGGCTGATGGGCTTGGAGGATGCGATCGGGCTGTCGTTCGTCGATCCGATCCGCGACGAGCGAGGCTGGGCCTTCACCGGCGGCGAGTACGTCGACCCCCTGAACGGGTTCTCGTTCCTGCGCGAGGCCTATCTGGCCACCGATCCCGCGTACGAGGCCCGGGTGACCGTGCCGGTGCTGTGGGACACGGACTCGGGCACGATCGTCTCGAACGAGTCGGCCGACATCCTGCGCATGCTCGGCACGGCGTTCGCGCCGCGGGCCACGCATCCCGTCGAGCTGTATCCCGCCTCGCTGCGCGAAGAGATCGACTCCCTGAACGACCACATCTACGAGAACGTCAACAACGCCGTGTACAAGGCCGGCTTCTCCCGCAGCCAGGAGGTCTACGAGGCCGAGGTGCGCGGGTTGTTCACGACGCTCGATGGGCTCGACGAGCGCCTGGCCGGGTCGCGGTTCCTGTTCGGCCCGGAGCCGGTCGAGACCGACTGGCGCCTGTTCACCACGCTGCTGCGCTTCGACGCCGTCTACCAGGTCCACTTCAAGTGCTCGCTGCGCAAGCTGATCGAGTACGAGCACCTGTGGCCCTACGCCCGGGACCTCTACCAGTGGCCCGGCGTGGCCGAGACGGTCAGCTTCGACGAGATCCGCCGCCACTACTACCTGACGCATCCGATGATCAACCCGAGCGGACTGGTCGCGGTGCTCCCGGCAGCCGGCTTCGACGAGCCACCCGGCCGCGAGTCACTCGGCTGACGCGGCTAACGCGTCACGACTGGCTCGTGCATCCGGCCGTGACGCGTTAAGCGCCTGTGGCGCGGCTAATGCGTCACGCCAAGCCGGGCCAGCGCCGCGTGACGTGTTATCCGCGTCCGGAGCGGCCGGATCAGTACCGGCGGCGCCGCCGCCGGGCCAGCAGCAGCATCACGGCCACACCGGCCGCGGCGGCCGGGGCCGGATTGCGCTTGACCCGGTTCCACAGCACGTCGCCGACCAGCGATAGGCCCTGCATGGGCTCGTTGGGCTGCGGCGGGTGCTGAAGCGGTGGGCGCTCTCCGAACGGAGGCGGCGAGGGCGCCGGCGGCGGGGTGGTCACCGGCGGCGGCCCGGGGCTGGGCGGCGGAGGCGGCGCCGGGGCTCCGGGCACCGCGGCCTCGGGCCCCGGGGCTCCGGGCACCACGGGCTCGCCCACCGGAGCCGGTGGCTCGGCCGGCGTGCCCCACGGCTGTGGCGGCGCGATCGGCTCGGGCGGCGGCGGCGGCGCCACATCGCCGGCGGGGGACACCGGCGCCTCGGGCGGCGCGCTCTCGGTCGGCATCTGGGCGACCCCCGTGTGGTCGCGATCCGGGACTTCGGGCTCGGCGGCCGGGGGCTCGGGTTCGCGCTCCCAGGCCGGGGCGTCGGGCTGACCAACCGGGGCCACCGGGGCCACCGGGGCCTCGGGCTCGCTGGCCACCACCGGAGCCGGCGCCTCGGGCGCCACCGGCTCGGGCGGCGGAGCCGGCGCCTCGGGCGCCACCGGCTCGGGCGGCGGAGCCGGTGCCTCGGGCGCCACCGGCTCGGGCGGCGGGGCCGGCGCGGCGGCCTCGGACCATGCCGGCGTCGCCGGCTCAGCCACCGGCGGCGCCTCGACCTCGGGCTGCGATGCCAGGGAGGACTGCAGGCGCCTGGCGAACTCGCGCAGGAGCCGCTCGGAGATGTCCTCGATCATGCCGCCGCGCCCGAACCGGGCCAGCCGGCCGGTGATGTGGTAGTCGGTGACCACCTCGACCCGCGTCCCATTGCCGTTGGCCGGCGTGAGCCGCGAGAGAATCGTGGCCTTGGCCCCGCCCTGCCCTCGCTTGTCGGTGCCCTGGGCCTGCATGGTGGCCGTGTGCGAGGACTGGTCGATGTTCTCCATCTCGAGACGACCGCTGTAGGAGGCGGTGGTCGGGCCGATCTTGACCGTGAACGTCCCGTTGTAGCTGCCGTCCTCGTTGCGGCCGGTCACGGCGGCGCCGGGCAGGCAGGGGGCGACGTGCTCGACGTCGATCAGCGTGTGCCACACCCGCTCGAGCGGGGCGTCTACTTCAAAGGACTGCTCTAGCTTCATGACGTATCGCCTCCAGGTCTTCGGGTGTGTCGACGTCGCGCACCGCGCTGGAATCTCCGCATTCGATCGTGGCCCCGCCCTGCAGCAGCCCGCGCGCGCCCAGATCGCCGCGCAGGCTGCCGATCGCGCGCAGCTGGACCGGGCCGAGTACTACGGGATGGCCAGGAACGCCGCCGTACATCGCGCGGGTGCCGGGCGGCTCGTCCACGAACCGGGCGATCAACTCGGGCGAGACCCGCGGCTGGTCGCCGAGCGAGACGATCACCCGGTTCACCTCGCCGGCCGAGGTCAGGTGCTCGACGCCGCAGCGCAGCGAATACGCCTGGCCCTCCTGCCACCGCGAGCAGACCACCGTCTCCGCCCGCTTGAAGTCGACGCGCTTAAGGATCTCCTCAGCAGCGGCGCCCAAGACCACCGTAACCCGTTCCAGCCCCGCCACCGCGCACTGCGCCGCCACCGCATGCTCTAACAACGGCCGGCCCTCGAGCTCGGCCAGCAGCTTCGACCGCTCGCCAAAGCGCGTACCGGCGCCCGCAGCGAGGACCAAGCCGCAGATCAAGCGGGCACCTCGTGGATCCGGCCCTTGCGCTCGGCCAGCCGGCCGCCGTCGCGCCCGTGGCGAGCGGCCACGACCTCGGACATGATCGACAGCGCGGTCTCCTCGCGGGCGATCCCGCCCAGGTCGAGCCCGACCGGGGCGGATATCCGCTCGAGCTCGCTATCGCCGAATCCCAGCTCGACCAGCCGCTCACGCCGCTTGGCCTGGGCCCGGCGCGACCCCATCGCGCCGATGAACCGGGCCGGCGAGCCCAGGGCGAGCTGCAACGCGGCGTCGTCGAGCTTTGGGTCGTGGGTGAGCACCACGATCGAGGTGGCGGGGTCGATCCCGCCCAGACGGGCCACGGCCTCCTCCGGCCAGGCCGCGATCACTTCGATGGCGTCGGGGAAGCGCTCCGGTGTGGCGAACCGGGTCCGGGGATCGATGACCCACGGACGCCATCCGCAAACCCGAGCAACAGAACACAGCGAGGCGGCGATGTCGACCGCGCCAAACACGATCAGGCGTGGCGGGGGCCCGACGACGTCGATGAACAGGCCGTCGCGCCGTTCGGACGTCTCGGCCCACAACAATTCGTCGGCGATCCGGGCTGCCTCGTCGTCGAGCTCGGGCGAGCCGAGCGATCCGGAGCGCGCGCCGTCGGCTTCGACCAGGAGCTTCGCGCCGGGCGCGGCACCCTCCAGCACGGTCACCTCGGCAGCGCGACCGCCGGTGCGGGCGATCTCCTCGAAGCGCCCAGGGTCATACGCCTGCACCCAGACGTCGATCTCTCCTCCACAGGGCAACCCGACGTCCCAGGCGTCCGAGTCGGCGATCCCGAAATGGAGCAGCTGAGGGGGATCGCCCTTCAAAATACCGTCGGCAATTTCGGCCACCGCGCCCTCGACGCAACCACCGGACACCGACCCGGCGATGTCTCCGCGCGAGCTGACGGCCATCTTCGCCCCGGGCGGCCGGGGTGCCGAGCGCTGTACGGCGATCACGGTGGCGAGTGCGATCCGGTCGCCCTGCGCCCTCCAAGCCTCGATTTCGGACAGAACCTCTTGCATCGATCTAGATCTCCTCAAGGATGACAGCTAGCTGCTCGAGCGAGGCGAGCGAATTGCCCGCCAACAACTCGTCGGTGAATGGAATGGCCGCCTTCATGCCGCGGGTCAGCGGGGCGAACTCGGGGTGCGCGGCGAGCGGGTTCAGCCACACCAGCCGGTGGGCGCTGCGGCGCAGGCGAGCGATCTCCAGCGCCAGCGTCTCCGGGTCGCCGCGATCCCATCCGTCGGACAGGACCACCACGACCGCGCCCCGGCCGACCCGGCGGCCGTGATCCCGGTTCAAGGAGGCAAGGGCGGCGCCGATTCGCGTACCGCCGGAGAAGTCGACCACCGCTTCCGCCGCACGTTCCAGCGCACGATCGTGATCGCGGCCGCCGAGTTCGTGGGTGATCCGGGTCAGCCGGGTGCCGAACGCGAACGCCTCAACCCGTCGGCGGGCCGTCACCGACGCGTGCAGGTACTGGAGCAGCATCCGGGCATACGGGGTCATCGAGCCTGATACGTCGAGCACCAGCACCATCGGACGCGGCCGGCGCGACGGCGCACGCCACACCCGGTCGATCGGCTCGCCGGTCGTGCGCAGCGAACCCCGGACCATGCGGCGCAGGTCCGGAGTGTGGCCCCTGCGCCGTGAGGGCCGGGTGCGTCGCGACACCCGGGTCGCCCCGCGGCGCGCGAGTCGCGCGATCAGCTCCCGTGCGACGGCCATCTCCAAGTCCGTGTAGCTGGCGAAGTCCTTGTGGCGCAGGAGCTCGACGTCGCTCCACGCGGCGGGTACCGCGGTCGGCTCCGCCTCCAGATCGGATGTCCTCGGCACGGTCGACGGGACGCCCGCGTGCGGCAGCGCCTCACGAGCCTCCTCGGTGAGCTCGTCGAACGGCGAAGGACCGAGCGGCACCCGCCCCTCACCGAATACGTCGTAGAAGGCCTGCTCGAACTTCGGGAGATCGCCGCGCTCCGAGCACAGCACGGCCCGCAGGGCCAAACGTGCGTCCTCACGTGAGGTGCAGTCGACCGCTTCCAGCGCCCGGTGCGCCGTCAGGAGCTCACCTATTCCGACACGGGCTCCCTGGGACCGCAGGCCCGCGGCCACGGCGGCGAGCTGATCACTGACGGCGTCGGCGAGCTGCTCATACGCCATCGAGCACCCCGCGTTGCCTGACCCGTTCGACGTCCTCGTGCACCTTGAGCGCGACGCCGAGGGTCTCGTCCAAATCGGCATCCTCCCCCAGCGCGAGCAGCGCGCGCGCCCACACCAGCGTCTCGCCCACGCCCGGCAGCTTGTACAGATCGCCGTGCTCGCGCAGCCTGCCCACCGCCATCACCACCCGGTTGGCGATCGCCTCGGACACGCCGGGTATCCGGGCATGAACGATCGCCCGCTCGAGCTCGGCATTCGGATAGTCGATCCAGTGGTACAGACAGCGCCGTTTCAAAGCGTCGTGCAGCTCGCGGGTCCGGTTGGAGGTGAGGATGACCGTCGGCGGACGTGCCGCCGTGATCGTCCCGAGCTCCGGGATGGTCACTGCGAAGTCGGCCAGGAACTCGAGCAGGAAAGCCTCGAACTCGTCGTCGGCGCGGTCGATTTCGTCGATCAGCAGGACCACCGGCTCCTCGGCGCCCGCCTCGATCGCGTCGAGCAGCGGGCGGCGCAGCAGAAAGCGGCGCGAGAACAGCTCGCCCTCGTCGACCCCACCTTCAGCCGCCCGGAGCGCCAACAGCTGGCGGGGGTAGTCCCAGTCGTAGACCGCGTGATGGACGTCGATCCCCTCGTGGCACTGGAGGCGGATCAGCCGCGCGCCCGTGGCCGCTGCGAGCGCCCGCGCGACCTCGGTCTTCCCCACTCCGGCCTCGCCCTCGAGCAGCAGCGGTTGCTCCAGTGCGACCGCGAGATGGACGGCCAGCGCCAGCGGACGGCCGGCCAGATAACCCTGGGAGGCGAGCGCTTCGCTCGCCTCCTCTACTGACCCAACGTAAGTAAGGCTCACAGAGCCATCATAGGCTGGGTCGCCGCGATCCGAGGGAGCAGGGGTCCGTGCGGGGTGCGATCAACCCAGCCCGGCCGCCGTCTCGAGGGCACGGCGGGCCATCACTCGCGCCAGGTGGCGCTTGTAGTCGGCGCTGGCGTTGAGATCCGCGGGCGGATGGGTTCCCTCCGCCGCCTCCTCAGCCGCCCGGGCGATCGAATCGGCCGTCGCCGGCTGGCCCCGCAGGGCATCCTCGACCGCCTTGGCCCGCATCGGCACAGAGCCCATGTTGGTCAAGCCGACCCGCGCGTCCTCGATCGTGTCGCCGCTGCGCTTGACCAGCGCCGAGACGCCCACCATCGCCCAGTCCTCGCTGCGACGGTTGAACTTCTCATAGGCGAAGCCCCAACCGTCGTAGGCCGGAATCCGGATCTCGGTGAGCACCTCGGTCGGCCCGACCGCGGTCTCCAGGTAGTCCTGGAAGAGGTCGTTCGCGGACACGCTGCGCTGCTCACCACCGGCGCCCTGGAGGGTCACGCTGGCCTCGCAGATCAACATCACTGCGGGCAGGTCCGATGCGGGATCGCCGTGGGCCAGCGACCCCCCGATCGTCCCGCGGTTGCGGACCTGAGGATCGGCGATGGTTCCGGCCACCAGGGACACCACGCCCAACTCGGGCGTGTGCTCGAGCTGAGCGTGCGGCGTTAACGCCCCGATCCGCCAGCTGCCGTTCTCGCGGTTGATGCCCTGAAGTCCGGGCACCTTGCGCAGGTCGATCAGCAGCGACGGAGCGGCCAGCCGCAGTTTCATCAACGGCAGGAGCGAGTGCCCGCCGGCCAACAGCTTGGCGTCCTCGCCGCCGTCGGCGAGCGCCTTGATCGCGTCTTCGAGCGTCTCCGGCGCGGTGTAATCAAACTCGGCGGGGATCATGCCGGCACACCTCCCTTGGCTTCCTGAATCGCCTCCCACACGCGCAGCGGCGTGAGCGGCATGTTGATGTAGTTCACGCCGAGCGGACGCAGCGCGTCGATCACGGCATTGGTTACGGCCGGGGTCGCGGCGATCGTGCCTGCCTCGCCCACGCCCTTGACCTGCAGCGAGTTGACCGGGCTCGGCGTCTCGGTCCGGTCGGTCTCGAAGCTGGGCAGCTCGGCGGCCGTAGCCAGCGCGTAGTTCACGAACGTGCCGGTGATCAGCTGGCCATCCTCGTCGTAGTGGATCTGCTCGTAGAGCGCCTGCCCGATTCCGTGGGCGATGCCTCCGTGGACCTGGCCGTCGATCAGCATCGGGTTGATCGCCGGCCCGCAGTCGTCGACCGCGACCCAGCGAACCACCTTGACCTTGCCCGTCTCAATATCCACGTCGACCACGCAGGCGTGGGCGCCGAACGGGAACACGAAGTTCTCCGGGTCGTAGAACGCGACCTCGTCCAGTCCCGGCTCCATGCCGTCGGGCATCTCCATCGTCACGTATGCGGCGCCCGCCACCTCGGCGAGTGTGAGGCCCTTGTCGGGCGAGCCGCGCACCGAGAACTTGCCGTCGTGCAACTCGATGTCCTCCGCAGCGGCCTCGAGCTGATGGGCGACGATCGCCTTCGCCTTGGCCGCGACCTTGCCCGCGGCGCGAGCCGCTGCCTCGCCACCAACCGCGAGCGAGCGCGAGCCGTAGGTGTCGAGTCCGAATGGACCGGTCTGCGTATCGCCGTGGATGACCTCGACCTGCGCCGGGTCGATCCCGAGCCGGTCCGCGACGATCTGTGCGAACCCGGTCTCGTGACCCTGGCCGTGAGGCGAGGTCCCGGTGTACAGCGTGGCCGACCCGGTGGCGTGCACCCGGACGGTGGCGGACTCCCAACCGCCGCCCTGCAGCCCGAATCCGCCGGGACCCACAGCCCGCGAAGGCGCGTTGCCGCAGATCTCGGTATAGGTCGAGAAGCCGATGCCGCGGTAGATGCCCTCCGAACGCAGCGCCTCGGCCTCCTGGCGCACCTGGGCCGGGTCGATGTGCTCGAGCAGCTTGTCCAGCGCGGCCTCGTAGTTGCCCGAGTCGTACACGACACCGATTGGAGTCTCATGTCCCTCGGCAAACGGCGGGATGAAGTTCTTGCGCCGCAGCTCGAGCGGGTCCATGCCGAGCTCGTGCGCCAGCTGGTCCATCACGACCTCGATCATGTGGGTCGCCTCAGGCCGGCCCGCGCCCCGGATGGCGTCAGTCGGGAACTTGTTCGTGTGCACACTGGTCACGTCGGTCACCACGGCGGGGGTGTTGTAAACCCCACACATCACGAACGCGCTGAGCGGCGGGATCAGCGGCGTGAGCAGCAGCTGGTAGGCGCCGATGTCGGCGATGATCTTCGAGTGCCAGGCGGTGAGCGTGCCGTCGCGCTTGGCCCCGACCTTGACGTAGTCGATCTGGTCGCGCCCGTGGTGAGTGACCATCAGGCCCTCGGAGCGCGTCTCGATCCACTTCACCGGGCGTCCGAGCTTGCGCGCCGCCCAGGCACAGCCGATCTCCTCGGCGTAGATGTTCAGCTTGGAGCCGAAGCCGCCGCCGACCTCGGGCGCGATCACCCGGACCCGCTCCTCGGAGATACCGACGCAGATCGACAGGAACAGGCGCAGGAAGTGGGGAACCTGGGTGGAGCTCCACACGGTGAGGCGATCACCGCGATACTCGGCCAGCACGCCACGCGGCTCGATCGCCCCGCCGGCCATGCGATGGTTCACCACGCGGCGCTCGACGATCACGTCCGCCTCGGCAAACCCGGCCTCGAGGTCGCCGCCGCCCAACGACCAGTCGCACACCTTGTTGGTCCCGAACTTCTCGTGGACGAGCGGTGAGCCCTCCTCGAGTGCCTTCTCCGGGTCGGTCACGACCGGCAGCGGCTCGTACTCGACGACGACATCCTCGGCCGCGTCGACCACCGCGTAGCGGTCATCGCCGATGACCAGCGCCACCGGATCTCCGACGTGCTTGACCTCGTCCTTGGCCAGGACCCAGTGGTCGGGCGTGTTGACCTCGACCCCCGGTGGCGCCCAGGCCATCGGCAGCCCCGCCTCCATGTCGAGATCCTCGTTGGTGTAGACCGCGCGAATCCCGGGGCGTGCCTTGGCCCCCGAGCTGTCGATCGAGACGATCTTGGCGTGGGCCTCGGGTGAGCGCACCCAGGCCGCCCACAGCTGACCCACCAGGTTGATGTCGTCGACATAGCTGGCACGACCCGTGATCAGTCGCGGGTCCTCCTTGCGGCGCATCGCCCGGCCGACATGGTTGCTCGGCGCCGGCGCGCCGTTGGTCGACTCGGCCGCGATCCGCGTTACCTCGGCCCCGGCATCCCCGATGCTCATGCCGTCACCCCCGGCTGTCCGCTCGCCGATGCACCCACCGATGCCCCCTTGGACTTGGCTGCGTCGAGCACGGCCTTGACGATGTTGTGGTAGCCGGTGCAGCGACACAGGTTGCCCTCCAACCCGTGGCGAACCTCCTCCTCGGTGGGGTTCGGGTTGTCGGCCAGCAGCCCGGCGGCCGCCATGATCATGCCGGGGGTGCAGTAGCCGCACTGGAGGCCGTGGTCGTTCCAGAACGCCTCCTGGAGCGGGTGCAGCTCGTTCTCGGATGCCATTCCCTCGATCGTGGTCACGGCCACACCATCCGCCTGGACCGCCAGCACCGTGCACGATTTGACGGACTTGCCGTCCATGTGGATCGTGCAGGCGCCGCAGTTGGAGGTGTCGCATCCGACGTGCGTGCCGGTCAGCCCGAGGTGGTCGCGCAGCGCGTGGACCAGCAGAAGGCGGGGCTCCACGTCCAGGTGGTGCTCGACGCCGTTTACGTTCAAGGTCACGGGGACGGTCTTGCTCATGCCTCTCCCTCCAGGGTTCGCGGGGCCTAGCCGCGACGATACTCCAACGGATATACCGGTGTGAAGTGCGTCGGCTCGCGCCTGCGCAGATGGTCGGCCGGGGCTGCGCTGAGAGCCTCTCGGCGGTTAGCCGGGACGTCTAGCGGTGAGCCAGAACCTGGTAGACCGACGCCCAGCCGGTCTCGAAGCCCTGCCGGGCGGCGCGCAGATACAGCCGCCAGATGCGCGCACGCTCGATCCCGGCCAGCCGCACGGCGTCCTCCCAGTGGCCGTCGAAGCTCTCGATCCAGTGGGTGATCGTGCGCGCATAGTCCCCCTGGAGTCCCTCGACATGCGTCGTCGTGAACGCGGTGCGCTCGAGCGCCTGGATGATCCGCGACAGAGGGAGCGGAACGCCGTCGGGGAACACGAAGCGCTCGGAGAACGCGCCCTCGTCCGGGGTGTCGAAGTCCTGGAGCTTGGCGATGCCGTGGTTGAGCAGCCGGCCGCCGGGACTGAGCAGCCCGTGCAGGCGCCGAGCGTAGAGGTCGATCTGCTCCTCCCCCACGTGCTCGAC
Organism: uncultured Solirubrobacterales bacterium; assembly: GCA_963764545.1. Classification (GTDB taxonomy): domain Bacteria; phylum Actinomycetota; class Thermoleophilia; order Solirubrobacterales; family Solirubrobacteraceae; genus Palsa-465. The sequence goes on from CAVXSX010000005.1 coordinate 992,112, forward strand.
CATCCCGATACTGGAGATCGCGTCGAACGGCGGATCGGCGATCTCGCGGTAGTCGGCCACGCGGAACTCGACTCGATCGGCGACCTCGGCCTCGCGCGCCCGCTCACGGGCCAGTCGCGCCTGCTCCTCGGACAGCGTGATCCCGAGCACGTTCGCGCCATGGCGGGTGGCCGCGTGGATCGCGAAGCTGCCCCAGCCGCAGCCGACGTCGAGCACGCGCTCGCCCTCGCGCAGGGCGAGCTTCTTGCACACGAGCTCGAGCTTTGCCTCCTGCGCTTCCTCGAGCGTCGCCGCTCCACCGGACCAATACGCACAGCTGTAGGTCATCGAGCGATCCAGGAACAGCGCGAAGAACTCGTTGCCCACGTCGTAGTGGTGGCGCACGGCGCGGCGGTCGCGCGCGATCGTGTGGCGGGCGCCGCGCAGGCGAAGCTCGGCCGCGGGCACCGGCGGCGGGAGTACCAGCCCGCACGCGCGCACCACGGCCAGCGCCAGACCGGCCTGCTGCGACAGGCTGAGCGACGGTGGCTCGAAGGTGTCGACCATCCGCAGTGCGGCCTCGAGGTCGTCGACCTCGATCATGCCGGCCACGTAAGCCCGCCCGAGCCCGAGCTCGCCCGGCGCGCGCAGCGCGTGGGCCAGTGCCTGCGGCGTGTTCAAGGTCAGGGTCGGCGAGTCCGGCTCGGTGGCCGGCACGTCGGTGCCGTCCCAGAACCGCACGCCGAACGGCCGGCGGGGCAGGTTGGCGCTCAGCGCTCGGCGAAGCGGCGCGGTGTCAGAGAGCGCCAACTCAGGCAGCCTCGAGGAACGCCTTGCGATCGCGACGCTCCGGGCTCACTCGCACGACGTCCCAGGCCAGGCCGAACATCTCCATGACCCGGATGATCCCTGCCGAGGGATCGATCTGCCAGCGCTTCAGGCCGTGCCGATATGAGCACGGGAACGCGTGATGGTTGTTGTGCCACGCCTCGCCCCAGGTGGGGATCGCCAGCCACGCGAGGTTGCGCGATTCGTCGCGGGTGTCGTAGTCCTGTCGACCAAAGAAGTGACACAGCGAGTTGATGCTGAACGTGGCGTGATGCATGAAGAAGATGCGCGCCGCGCCACCCCACAGCAGCGCGGTCAGGCCACCGGCGATGTTGCCGGTGAGCGCCACGCCCAAGCCGAAGGCCGCCGCCAGGCCGGCGAGCACCCACACCAGGAACGTGTCGTTGACGAACCGGAGCCAGGGATCGGCCAGCAGGTCCTTGGCGTAGTGGCGCTCATCGGCGACCTCCATGTCGCTGAACACCCAGCCGACGTGAGCGTGCACGAGCCCCCGGAACGCTCCGAGCCACCCGCTGCCGTGTCCCACATGTGGGCTGTGCGGATCGCCGTCGGCGTCGGAGAACTGATGGTGCTTGCGGTGCGTGGCCACCCAGTCGATCACCGGCCCCTCCGCCGCGGCGGAGCCGAGGGCGGCGAACGCGGCCCGGGTCAGGCGATGGCACTTGAAGCTGCCGTGCGTGAGCAGGCGGTGAAAGCCGACGGTGATCCCGGTGCCCACCCCCATGTAGAACAGGGCCAGGATCAGCAGGTCCTGCCAGTTCAGGAGCTTGCCCATCCATCCGAACCACATGCCCACGACGACCATCAGGGGTGGCACGCCGGTCACGACCCCACTGGCCAGGCGATCCACGAACGGCGTGTCGACTGGGCGTACATGCCCGACGGGCACGGCTGACGGCGTGGATCCCATCTCTCTCCTATCTGGAGGTTTCGCGGCGTCAGGGGTTGTCCCCTCGCGCGCCACCTGCGTCTGCGGGCACTGTCGACGCCGTCGTTTCCCGCTTGACCGGCCCGGGCCACCGCGGCGCTGGGCGCGATGCTATCGATTGCAGGCGGCCAGTGCCCCGATCAGCTTATCCGGGCGGATCGGGAGATCTCGCACCCGGATTCCAGTGGCGTTGTAGACCGCGTTGGCCACCGCGGCGGCCGTACCCACGATCCCGATCTCGCCGATGCCCTTGGCGCCCATCGGATTCACGTGAGGGTCGTCCTCGTCAATCCAGGTCGCGTCCACGTCCTCGATGTCCGGGTTGGTCGGCACGTGGTACCCAGCTAGGTCGTGGTTGAGGTAGTCGCCGAACTCCAGGTCGATCAGGCTTTCCTCGTGCAGGGCCATCCCGATGCCCATGATCATGCCGCCGAGGAACTGCGAGCGCGCGGTCTTGGGGTTGATGATGCGCCCGACCGCGAACACGCCGAGCGCGCGGGCGATGCGGACCTCGCCGGTGTCCACGTCGACGCGTGCCTCGATGAACTGGGCGCCGAACCCGTGCTTGGCCAGCGGCTCGGCCGTGCCCGCTGCCGTCTCCTCCTTGGTGTTGACCTCCACCTCGGCCGGCGAGTCGGCGCGCTCGCGCGCCATCAGGGCGCGCAGCTCGCGGCATGCCTTGACCACCGCCGAGCCCCAGGACGCGTTGCCCATCGAGCCGCCCGCCAGGAACGCCTCGGGGAAGCTCGAGTCGCCGATCTGCACCTCGACCTGCTCGATCCCCACCTCCAGCGCGTCGGCCGCGATCTGGGTCAGGGCGGTGCGGGCGCCGGTCCCGATGTCGGCCGCGGCGATCTGGATCGTGTAGCCAGCGCCGGGCTCATACCGGGCGCGGGCCGAGGAGGGCTGACGGCGAGCGGGGTAGGTGGATGACGCTACTCCGGTGCCGATCAGCCGGCGGCCCTCGCGTCTGGCTCCCGCAACCTCGCGATCACCCCAACCGAACCGCTCGGCGCCCTCGCGCAGGCAGGCCACCAGGTTGCGGCTCGAGAACCGGTTGCCGGTCTCGGGGTCAACCTCGGGATCGTTGCGTACGCGCAGCTCGATCGGATCGATTCCGCAGGCGATGGCCAGCTCGTCCATCGCGGACTCGAGCGCGTACATGCCGGGCGTCTCGCCCGGCGCTCGCATCCAGGACGGAGTCGGAACGTCGAGCTTGACCAGCCGGTGCGTGGTCCGGCGGTGCGCGGCTGCGTACATCATCCGGCTGGGCAGCGCGGCCTGCTCGCCGAACTCGCGCACGGTGGAGGTCTGGAGGATCGCATCGTGGCAGAGCGCGGTGATCCGCCCGTCGCGCTCGGCGCCCAGCCGCATCCGCTGGATGGTCGGTGTCCGGTAGCCGGTGAGGGCGAACATCTGCTGGCGCGTGACCGCGAGCTTCACCGGACGACCGGTGGCCTGCGAGGCCATCACGGCCAGGATCACGTGCGGACGCGGGGTGCCCTTGGACCCGAACCCGCCACCGACATGCGGCGAGATGACCCGGACCTGATCGGGCTCGAGTCCGAACGCCTTGGCCACCGTGTTCATGACGTTGACCACGCCCTGGTTGGAGTCGTACAGGGTGACCCCCCCGTCCTCCCACACGGCCAGCGTCGCGTGCGGTTCCATCGGGTTGTTGTGCTCGGCCGGCGTCTCGTACGTGCAGTCGACCGTGACCTCGGCGGCCGCGAAGGCCGCGTCGAAGTCGCCCTCCTCGGTATCCGGCGCGTAGTTCGGGTTGACCTTCTCGGGCTTGTACAGGTCGGGATGGTCCGCTCTCAGCAGCACGTCGTGGGCATCCGAGGAGTACTCGATCGCCACCAGCCGCTCAGCCTGGCGGGCTGTTTCGTAGCTGTCGGCGATCACCACGGCGACGATCTGGCCGCGATAGGAGACGCGGTCGGACTGCAGGACCTCGAGCTCGCCGTCGGAGACATCGTGCAGCCGCGGTGCGTTGCCGTGCCACAGGACCTCCAAGACCCCTGGCAGGTCGAGCACCGCGGCAGCGTCGACGTTCCGAACCGTCCCCTTGGCGATCGTCGACTGGATGATCGCCGCGTAGGTCACCTCGTCGCGGCGGTACTCGACGGCGTACTTCGCCTCGCCGGCAACCTTGACCCGGCCCTCGACGCGATCGACGGCCGTCCCGACTGCGCCTGCGACGGTGATGCTCACGCCGGGCCTCCCGCCAACTCGAGCACGGTGCGGGTGATCAGGTTGGTGGCCAGCTGCACCTTGTAGGCGTTCTCCCGGAGCGGCTGGGCCCGCTCGAGCTCGGCCCGCGCCGCCCGCGCAGCGCTCTCCTCGGTGATCGGACCGCCCCGGAGTACATCCTCGGCGCGGCTCGCCCGCCACGGCGCGTGGGCCACACCGCCGAGCGCGATGCGCACATCGGCCGCCGTGTCGCCCTCGAGCACGAGCACCACAGCCACCGAGACCAGCGCGAACGCGAACGAGCGCCGCTCACGCACCTTGCGGTAGCGCTGACGCGAATCCCCGGCCGGCGCCGGCCCCAGCTCGACCGCGGTGATCAGCTCGCCGGGCTCGAGCACGGTGTCCCGGTGCGGCTCCTCGCCTGGCAGCCGGTGAAGGCCGGGAATCGGGATCGTCCGCGGGCCACCGGGCCCCTGCACGTGGACGGTCGCCCCGAGCGCGGCGAGCGCCACCGCCATGTCCGAGGGGTGCGTGGCCACGCAGTGCCCGGAGTGGCCGAAGATCGCGTGGTTGTGGTGGTGCCCCTCTCGGGCGGGGCATCCCGTGCCCGGCTGACGCTTGTTGCAGGGCTTGGTCACGTCGGTGAAGTAGGCGCAGCGCGTGCGCTGGAGCAGGTTGCCACCGACCGTGGCCAGGTTCCGGAGCTGGCCGGACGCGCCGTGGAGCACCGCCTCGGAAAGGACCGAATAGCGAGCCCGCACTCGCGCATCCGCGGCCAGCGCGCTGTTGGAGACGGCGGCGCCGATCCTCAGGCCGCCGGCCTCGGTCTCCTCGATCCGAGCGTGCTGATCGAGCCGGGCAACGTCGACAAGCACCCGCGGGGTCTCCACGCCCAGGCGCATGAGATCGACCAGGTTGGTCCCGCCACCCAGGAACCGGGCCTCAGACTCGGCTCCCATCAGGGCGACGGCCTCGTCGGCGTCGGCCGCGCGCTCGAAGCGGAACGGCCTCACCGGCCGGCCGCGTCCGCGATCGCCGGCACGATGTTGGCGTACGCCCCGCAGCGGCACAGGTTGCCGTTCATCCGCTCGCGAATCTCGTCGTCGCTCAGCTCGACCTCGCCGCCCGACGAAGCGCCATTCGCCGGGGTGACCGCGCTCGCCCACCCGGCCCGGACCTCTTCGAGCATCCCCACCGCCGAGCACAGCTGACCGGGGGTGCAGTAGCCGCACTGAAAGGCGTCGTGCTCGATGAACGCGCTCTGAAGCGCATGGAGCTCATCCCCGTCCGCGAGCCCTTCGACGGTCACGATCTCCGCGCCATCGTGCGCGACCGCCAGCGCCAGGCAGCCGTTCGCCCGCCGGCCGTCGATGAGGATCGTGCAGGCGCCGCACTGCCCGTGGTCGCAGCCCTTCTTGGCGCCGGTGAGGTCCAGGTGCTCGCGCAGCAGATCGAGCAGCGACGTCCGGGTGTCGATCGTCAGCTCGTGCTCGCTGCCGTTGATCGTCAGCCGCACATCGGCCAGCACGGGCGGCTCGATCGCTGGACGGTCCTCGGGCACGAGGACCGACTGTACCCCTGTCGGTTCTCAGGAAACGCGAGGGAAGAAACTCGGAATGTGTCCGGGTTTCTTCCCGAGCGCTCTAGGGGAAGTGCCCGACCGCCTGGCGGCCCTCGGCCATCCCGGCGGGCGCGCCCAGCGACGCGATCAGGGTCGAGAACGCCTGTCCGGCTGCCGTCAGCTGTCCCTCGCTGTAGCCGCCGCCATAAACGCTCGCGTAGGAAGACTCGCCGGTGCCCGACGCGAAGCCCATCTCCACCCCGGTGGAGGAGCCCGGGACGATCGTCGCCACCGGCTGTCCCGCGCTCAGCGTCTGTCCGACCGACACCGTCGGCGTGACGCCTTCGGCGGCATAGACGTAGCGGCCGGCGTACGGGCCGGCGGTCAGCTTGTACTCGACGTAGCCTCCGCCCTCCCAGCCCGAGCCGGACGGCACCGCCTGGGTCACCACGGCCGGGCCGAGCGCCCCGATCGTGCCTGACCCCGAGTAGTCGACCCCCTGGTCGATCCGCTCGGCCCGCACGGACGCGTTGGCCAGCGGGTTGACGTAGCCGCTCGCCCCGGCGGCGGCGGTCGCCGCGCCGGTCTGGGCGGAGGCCAGCGTGCCCGCGAAGCCCTGCCCTGAGGCGCTGCCCGTGTCGCCGGCGGCCAGCGGAACGCTGGTGCTGCCGGGCACGGTGCCTGCGGTCTCGGACGCAGACGAACTCGACGCGGCGGACGCCGGGTCGAGCAACTGCTGCTGCATGGCGAGGATCTGGTCGATGCGGCTGATGACCGCGTCGATACTCATACCCCCAGGTGATCGACGGGCGTTATGGACCCTTTAGTCAGCGGCGATCGCGCCGGGGATCTCGGATGTCGTCACCGAACGGCAGGGCGTCAGGGCGTGGTTGGAGCGGCCGCGGTCCAGGCCGGGCGTCGCCCGTAGCACCCAGCCGCTGTCCAGGCGCTCGGTGATGCCGGCCGGCCACGCCTCGATCGCGTGGGCCTCCATCCGGCACGCCAACTCGGGATCAGGCGGAGTAATCGGCCAGGAGGTCACGGAGCTGGGCGGCGTTGTGCACCGAGTAGTCGCGGTAGCAGTTGTTCATGAGCAGGTGGGTTTCGCGCGCCTCGGAGGCGTGCTCGGCGATCTGCGGGACGAGCTCCTCGAGCTCCTCGGCGGAGTACAGGTAGCGGAAGCGCTCGGCCGCGGAGCGCGAGGTGTCGTTCCACGTCTCCTCCGCGCGCCCGTGAAAGCGGACCAGGAACAGGTCCGGATTGGTCACCGCCAGCACCCGCGGCAGGCCGGACACCGTGGGCGCATCCACGCCGACGAACACCAGCCCGTGCTCCGCGAGCAGGGCCAGCGTGCGCTCCCGGTCGCGCTCATCGGCCATCCATCTCGGCGAGCGAAACTCGACGCTGATCCGGTAGTCGGGCAGCCGCTCGCGCAGCGCTTCGATCTCGGCCCGGTTCTCCCGCTTTGGCCCGAACCACCGCGGATATTGGAAGAGCACCGCGCCCAGCTTGCCCGCCTCGTGCATCGGCCGCAGTGCCGCTTCGAAGCGCCGCCAGGCCTCGTCCATCGCGTCGGGCTCGAGGTGCTTGGAGTAGATGTTGCGCTTCTCGGCGACGTCCGGGCCGAGGCCCTCGCGCAGATCGCGCCAGAGGCTCTGTAGCCGCGTGGGGTGCCCGGTGAGCAGCGAGTACGCCTTGACGTCGAAGCGAAATCCCTCGGGCGTCCGCTCGGCCCACAGCGCCGCCTGGCGCTCGGCCGGCGGGGCGTAGTAGGTCGAGTCGATCTCCGTCAGCGGGAACTGCGCCGCGTAGTAGCGAAGACGCTCCTCGGGCGACATCGTGCGCTGGGGATACCAATCGGCGTCCTCGACCAGCGTGCGATCGGTCCACGAGCAGCTTCCGGTAAGAACAGCGTGCTGACCGGTCCAGGCCGACGCTCCGAGCTCCTGCGTCACCCACCCGAGATTAACCGGACACCGGCCGGCCACAGATCGGCGCCGCTTATCCGTGCATCTCACCGGGTAATTCGGGGCCGTGCGCGCAACCTGGATCGTCGCCCTCGCGCTGGCCGCCGCGGGCTGCGGAACGGCCGCACAGCAGAGCACGAGCTCCCACACCGGGTCGGGCGCCGTCGTCACGCCAAGCGGCCGGCACCTGTCGAAGCTGAGCACATCCGGCACGCCGGGCGGCGAGCAGACCGTGAGGATCGAGGTCGTCGCCACCTCATCTCGACCCAACCGCCAGACGCTGGCCCTGGTCCCGGTGTTCATCGACGGTCGCGGGCCCCTGCCGTTCGCGCTCGATACCGGGGCCAGCCGCTCGCTGATCTCGGCCAACCTGGCCGCCCAGCTGCACCTGCCCGCGCGCGGCTCGGCCGGGATGCTCCAAGGCGTGACCGGGGCGGCCTCGGCCGAGAACTACTCGGTTGCCTCGTGGCGGGCCGGCAACGTCACGCTGCCGCCGGCGTTGATCGCCGCGATCGGTTCGCCCACGACGGCGACGGCCACGCGGCTGCGAGGTCCGGTGGGCCTGCTCGGGTCCGACGTCCTCAGCCGCTACGGAAAGATCGCGATCGACTACGACAAGGGACTGCTGGTCCTCGACCCGCCGGTCAAATAGGGACCGGCTTAGAGTTCAGCCCCCCGCACGAACACCAGAGGAGAAACGGATGGGTTTCGACCAGTACCACGAACCGCCCGAGGAGCTGCCCCCCACGACGCGCACGTTCGCCCGGCTGTGCGCCTCGCTCACCGAGGAGGCCGAGGCGATCGGCTGGTACGAGCAACGGATCGCAGTCGAGACCGATCCCGAGGCGCTGGCTGTGATGCGCGACGCCCAGGGCGAGGAGTTCAAGCACTTCAGCATGGACCTCGAGTTCCTGTTGCGCCGCGCGCCGGCCTGGCGCGAGATCGCCCAGGGCGTGCTGTTCCGCACCGGCGACATCGTCGAGCACGGCGAGGAGGCCGAGGCCGAGGCATTGGAGGGCGACGGCGCCGACGCGATCGCCGAGGACGGCTCGCTGGGTATCCGCAGCCTGAAGGGAGCGCGGCGATGAACCACCTGCTTCGCTCGCTGGCGCCGATCAGCGACACCGGCTGGAAGATGCTCGACGATGAGGCGCGCGAGCGCCTGACGCCCGCTCTGGCCGCGCGCCGGCTGATCGATTTCTCCGGTCCCCACGGCTGGGAGTACTCGGCCACCAACCTGGGGCGGACCACTTCGCTGTCGTCCGCTCCCTGCAGCGGCGTGAGCGGGGTCCAGCGGCGGGTCCTTCCGCTGGTCGAGGTCCGAGCCGACTTCGAGCTCTCGCGCACCGAGCTGCGCGACGCGGACCGGGGCGCCGAGGACGCCGATCTCGAGCCGCTCGACAAGGCTGCCCATCAGATCGCGGTGGCCGAGAACAAGTCGGTGTTCCACGGCTGGCACGGGGCGATGACGGGGATCGAGGAGGCCACGCCGCACTCGCCGATCCCGCTCGGCGAGACACCCGACGACTATCCGCGCCCGGTCGCGGCCGCAGTCGAGCGCCTGCTCGGACTCGGCGTCAGCGGCCCGTACGGCCTGGCCCTGGGCGGCGAGCAGTACCGGCAGGTGGCCGAGGGCGCCGAGCACGGCGGCTATCCGCTGCTCGAGCACCTGCACAAGATCCTCGAGGGACCGATCGTGTGGGCGCCCGGCGTGGGCGGAGCGCTCGTGCTCAGCCTGCGCGGCGGGGACTTCCTGTTCGAGTCCGGTCAGGACCTGGCGATCGGCTACGACAGCCACGACGGCGACGTCGTGCGGCTCTACCTGCAGGAGAGCTTCAGCTTCCACGTGGTCACGCCCGAGGCGGCGGTGATGCTCAGCGCGTAGCGGGCGAGAGCGGGGCGAGGAGCGCACGCACTCCCTCGGCCACGGTCAGCATCACGTCGCGTCCGACGTCTCCGGGCGAGGCCGCGGCGGAAGCTGCGGTGCTCAGCGGGTCGCTCAGATAGGCCACGTCGACGGCAGGCGCCTGGCCGTGCTGGGCGTAGTCGCAGCTCGAGCCCGGCTGTAGCGCGTCGGCCTCCGCCTCGGCCGGCGCGGCCCCGTGCTCGTAGTCGTAGAACACGCACCAGCTCGTCCGGGGCACTCCCCATCCATGTGGCCCGGCCAGCGGAGTGCTCAGGTTGACCAGACCGGAGTCCCACCCCGTGTTCTGGCCGTCGAAGTCGTAGTAGTAGACGCGCTGCACCTGGCTCGACTCGCCGGGTAGCCGCAGGTAGCCCTCGCTGGCCAGCGCCTGTGCCTTGGGGTTGCCGTTCAGGCACGCCGCCCACGTCCCGTCATCGTTGGGGTTGCCGTCCCCGCAGCGGCTGGTCACCGGCTCCTTGCCGCCGTCGGTCAACCACACCCCGACCTCGGTGAACCAGATCGGCGGACGGCTCGGGTAGGCCTGGTCGATCGCGGCGATCGCGCCCTGGCCGCTGGGCAGGCCCGACGAGGCAGGCGGAACGGGATTGCCGTTGTTCAGCGCGGCGTAGCTCACGTCGATGTACGGGTTGAGCGCGATCGCGTCAGGCGGCCGCGAGTAGATTCGCGACAGCACCCGGAAGTAACCCCCGAGGTAGTAACAGGTGGTCGGGGTGCACCGTGACGAGGAGTAGTTGAAGCCGCCGGCCAGGAGCGTGTCGCTCGCCTTGGAGTCGACGTGCTTGGCGTCCAGGTACCAGTACGCCGCCGCCTGTGCGCTGCCGCCATGACCGTTGCCGCCGGGCGGGCTGGAGGAGTGGCTTCCGAGCAAGCACTGCGACGAGGTCCCGGCGCTCACCCACACGCCGTTGCGGTGCGTGCAGTCGGCACTCGTGGTGGCCGCCGCGTAGTTCGAGTCAGGCTCGTTGAACACCTCCCAGTCCGTGACCCCGGGCGCCTGACGCTCGAGACCGCTCAGGCCGCACTCGTATTCCGCGTCGGTGGGCCAGATATCGTCAGGCGAGCCTGCCGGCGCAGTCGTCAGCGATACCAGCACGTGGCTCGCTCCGACCGACCGCGCGGCGGCGCTCAGCTCCTGGGTGAACACCGCGGCGGGCGTGCCCGGGCCGGACGGCGAGCGCGCGCATGCTCCCGCCGCGAAGCTCCCCTTCCCATTGTCGATCGCGTCCCATGGCACGTAGATCCGGGCGAAGCAGATCGACCGTGCGGCGGTCGAGCCGCGGCAATTCGACCCGCCCACCAGCTCGCTGAAGTACGGGTTGCTCTGATACGGGAAGGCCGGCGGATTGCCGGCGATCGGACCGTCGAGGTTGATCCCCCAGCCGACGGCGGCCGCCGGCGAGGGGGCTATGAGCCAGCACGCAACGGCTGCCGCGACGCCGCAGCGACGGGCTCTCCTCAGCGTGCGGCCAACCAGAGCCCTCGGCCGTCCTTGTGCAGCAACCCGTCGCTGACCAGCTGGCGCACCACCGGGTAGAGCGAGGTCCGGTTGACCCCGAGCTGGGCCACGACCTCGCGCACGCTGATGCCCGGCGCAACGGCCACCGCCTCGAGTACACGCTCTCGTCGCGTCGAGGATGACGCGTGCTCCCGCGCGGCGGGGCGAGCGCGAGCGCGCGGTGTCGCGGTTGCGGTTCCGATCGTCCGGAAGCGGTTCGTCTTGCGCCCGCCGCGCTTGAGTAGTCCAAGACGCGCCGCGATCGCGCGGAGCTCCTCGAGCTCGGCCACGTTGGCTTCGAGCTCCTGGATCCGCGTCAGGATCCGATCCTCCAGCTGCTTGAGGTCTTCCATCACGCTCGACACTGCCGGCACACCTCCCCGGTGATTCACGCGGTTACACATCACACCCGCGGATGGATCGTAACGGCGCGCCCGTGCCCCCGGGGACTACCCCGGGGGCGCACATGGCTGTCGGTAACCGGCCGGCGGCCGGCTCAGACCTGCGTCTCGCGCTAGTAGCCCTGCGGAAGGCTTGAGACCTTCAGCTTGGTCGAGCCGAAGTTGCCACCACCGCACCGACCACTGACGGTGTAAGTGCCCGCCCTCAGGTTCGGGCTCAGCGTGAGTTTGACCGAGAACGATCCGTTCTTGCTCTTGGCCAGCGAGGCCGAGATCGAGGGCACACCGGCGAACTTGCGCTTGGTCGCGCCCTTGAAGGCCTTCGAGTAGATCGTGGCGACGTCTCCGCTATGCCCGATCTGGCAGCCGTTACCCACCGAGCCGGATATCTTGACGCCCTGGCCTGGATTGGCGTTGCCCGGCGAGACCTTCACGAAGTGCGACGACGCGGCGAACGCCGCGGGGGCGAACACGGCGAGCGCCACGACGGCGGCGATCAGCTTCTTCATGACGACTCCTCTCGTCGTTTGCTCGGCGACGCCCGATGGTAGCCGCCTCCCCCGCCAACACTTCGGGTGGCCGATCGTTGCGCGGCTAAACAAGTTCTTAGCTGGTGAGCAGCGATGATTTCGGGCCGTCGCGGCGGTCGGATCGGGATAGGCAACCAGCCGACATCTCAAGCTGAGGGAGTCAGATCATGGGCAACATCGCGGTGCACGAGTTCATCACTCTCGACGGGGTGATCGAGGACCCTCGGTGGACGATGGACTATCCGTTCGATCCGAAGATGGGCCAGGCGATCGGCGGGATCATGGGCGCCAGCCGGGGCTTGCTCCTGGGCCGCCGGACCTACGAGATGTTCGCGCCGGCCTGGTCGACGCGGACCGCGGACGATGATCCCGGTGCCCCATTCATGAACGAGACGACCAAGTACGTGGTGAGCGCCACCCTGACGAGCGCCGACTGGAGCAACTCGGAGATCCTCGGTCCGTACAGCGCTCCGGAGATCAAGGCCCTCAAGGAGCGCGTCGACGGCAACCTATACGTCAGCGGAAGCGGCACGCTCGTGCGTGCGCTCGTGGCCGACGGCCTGGTCGACGAGCTCCATCTGTTCGTGTTCCCGCTCCTTCTCGGGAGTGGGCAGCGACTGTTCGCCGAGGGCGCCACGCCGACCAAACTGGCGCTGGGGAAATCGGAGGCCTACGAAAGCGGAGTCCTCCACCTCACTTATCTCCCAGCGACGACCTAGTGGCCGCCACATGGCGTGGGTCGTCTCGTGCACCAGAATGTGGACATGACCGACTTCCCCGAAACGCACCGCGACCTGCTCGACGGGCAGTTCGCCTCGCTGGCCACGATCGGTGGCAACGGCTTTCCGCAGATGACCGAGATCTGGTTCCTGCACGACGAGGGCGAGCTCAAGCTCTCTCTCAACACCGCGCGCTTGAAGACCCGCAACCTCCAGCGCGATCCCAAGTGCAGCCTGATGCTTCTCGACGTCGCGAACCCCTATCGCTACCTCGAGGTTCGCGGCAACGCGCGAGTCGAGCCCGATGACGACTACGCATTCGCGCGCCGGCTGGGCGCCAAGTACGACGCCGACCTGAGCGTCCACGACCAGCCGGGCGAGACCCGAGTGGTGATCACCATCGAGCCGGTGAATGTCTATCCGGTGGACATGAGCGGCGGCTGAGCCGGCCGTTGGTCGGGACTAAGCTCTGGCCATCGAGATCGCCAACCGCATCCGTGTCGAGAGCTTCACGACCCTGGACGGGTCGGAGATCCGCGAACTGGCGGGCCGCCGTCAAGGTGTGTCCCGCCACCAGAGCCTGGCCGAAGCCACGGTCGGCGCCGGCGGCCAGACGATCGAGCACCTGCACCGGACGAGCGAGGAGATCTACTACTTCGTGGCCGGCCGGGGCCGGTTGCGCCTGGACACCGAGGAGAGCGAGGTTGCGACCGGCGACTGCGTGGTCATCCCACCCGGTACCCGGCACAAGCTCTGGGCCGCGCCCGACGCCGAGCTCGTGCTGCTGTGCGCCTGCTCGCCGCCCTACAGCAACGAAGACACCGAACTGACCGAGCCCCCGCCCACCGGCTAGGGCACCGGCTCCGTCTACCGTGAAGGGGATGGAGACCACCCACCGCGAGCGCGTCGAGGCGCTGCTGTGCGAGGCCGCCGCCGAGCACGCGAGCCTGCGCGCTCGCCTACCCAGCGACCTGCGCGAATCGCTCCCGGTCGACGCACAGGGCGTGACCCGGGCGATCGATCACCTCGCCGTGTCGGCCGGCCTGTCCGAGAGCGAACGCCGTGCGCTGATCCGTCCCCATGCGGTCAACCCGGCCGTGCTGCACGCCCGTGTGTTCGGCGGGGCACCGCTCACGCGCGACACCGTGGTGGCTTCGTTCGTCGAGGGCGCCCGGGTGCGGGCGGATGCGCTCGTAGCGTTGGCCGATGCCATCGGTGGCGAGCCGCTCGGACAGAAGGTACGCGAGCTCCTCGTGACCGACCCGCCGCCGGCGGAGACCGAGGGAGCCGACGTGACCGCGGCACTGCGCGCCACCTACGCCGCCCACGAGCGGGCTGCCATGCTGATCGCCGCCCGGCTCGACGCCGAGTGATCGATCGCTCACCAGGGCCGGCGGCGGCCGGCTACTGCATCGCGCCCATCGACGTCATGGCGCCGTGTGAGCCCGGTAGCACCAATCCGGGCACGTCTTGAGGCACCGCGACGACCGCGATCGCCAGGATCAACAGCAGCGCAGCCGTCCCCCAGGTGACCGTCTGGCGCCACGGAAGCGTCTTCTCGAGCGCGATGAGCGCCGCGACGACGGCCATCCATGTGAGGCTCATCACGCCGAGCGCGAACAACGCCACCATCAGCCCGCCGCAGCAGCCCAGGCACCAGAGGGCGTGCTTGGCTCCCATCTCGAGCGCGCCACGCCGGCCGTCGCGCCAGCGCCCGAGCAGGAAGGCAAGCGGGCTGCGGCACCTGCCGAGGCACGCGTTCTTGAGCGGCGTGAGCTCGTAGACGGCGGTCATGGCCAGCACGCCGCCGGCGACCCACCGCCCCGCGCCGTTCCAGGCCAGCAGCCCGCCCACAACGCTGCGTCCGAGCTCGAACAGGCCGTAGGCGAGCAGTCCGGCCGCTCCCCATACCAGCAGGTAGGCGCCGGCGAACAGCAACGGGCGGTCGAGGCCGCGGCTGCGGGTCATGCGCGCGTACAGCGCCACCGTCGGCGACAGCGACGGAAACATCATCGCGGCCATCATCACGACCCACACGCCCAGGAACCAGCCGAGCGCGCCCAGGTCGGTGCCGGGGCCTGCATCCATGCCCGCCATGCGGTCGGCGGTCGACCACCAGGCGAGGCCGGCGAGGGCCAGCAAGGTGAGCACCAGCATGAGCCGACCGCGCAGCGCGGCGAACGCCTGGCCGAGCTCGGCGCGCTCCGAGGCGGCTCCGCCGGCCCGAACCGGGGCCGGGACCGTGGTGATGCTCATGCCGCCCACGAGAACTCCGACCGCGAGAACGCGGAGCGGCCCTCGTAGCTGATCCCGAAGGCGTCGATCTTCGAGCGCATCGCGCGGGCCACCGTCAGCTCGGGTCCGGCTGGATGGAAAACTCCCATCAGCTTCACCGGCTCGCCGGTCTCCGAGCCCAGCGGCACCACGTCCTCGATCTCCAGATCAACCGCGTCGCCGATCCGCACCGAGTGCCGCAGACCGTCCGTCTGAACCTCGATCGGCGCCCGCTCGGACCCGAGCACCTCGCCGACCAGCGGACCGAGAGCCGCCATCGGGCCGCCGAGTGCGCCCGAGAACACCGCGCCCAGCTTCTCGGCCTGCTCATCCGAGGCGGCCGCGTCGATGAACAACCCCAGGCGCCAGTTGCCCTCGCTCATGACCTTCGGCGTGTCGGCGACCACGGCCACGTTCAGGCCGCTGACGTCGGTCCCGTCGACCTCACCGCGGTTCACCTGAAAGACCAGCGTCACCCGGCAGCGGTCGAGCGTCGCGGGGAGGGCGAAGGACGCGGTGCACGGGCAGACGACGTCGCACGAGCAGCTTTCGAAATATGAGAGCTCGAGCTTCCAGGACATGTGGGCCTCCTCGATCGGCGAATGCGGAGGCCCCGATTCTCTACGACGGGCCGTGGCAGGGTCAACCGCCGGGGCCTGCGCACTCGCCGTCAGCCCGGCGTGCGCGCTCGGTCAAGCGCAGGGCCGCCCCGATCGAGGATGATGTTGCCCCACCACGAGTCGGAGGCGAGAGAGATGCAGACCAAAGCGGCAGTCCTGTGGGAGTACGGACGCGATTGGGAGATCGAGGAGCTGACCCTCGATGATCCGCGCGAGGGAGAGGTGCTGGTGCGCCTGGCCGCGTCGGGGCTGTGTCACTCCGACGAGCACGTACGGATCGGGGACCTGCCGATGGAGGGGCTGCCCGTGATCGGCGGCCACGAAGGCGCCGGCGTGATCGAGGCAGTGGGGCCGGGCGTGCGAAGCGTGGCGGAGGGTGATCACGTCGTCCTGAGCTTCATTCCCGCCTGCGGCAGGTGCCACTGGTGCGCGATCGGCCGCGAGAACCTATGTGACCAGGGCGCCGGGACTCAGGTCGGGCTGCAGCGCGACGGAACCGCTCGCCACCACGTGCGCGGGCAGGATGCGCGCCTGATGTGCATGCTCGGGACCTTCTCCCCCTACACCGTGGTCAACGAGGACTCCGTGGTCAAGATCGACGACGACATCCCGCTCGATAAGGCGGCGCTTGTCGGTTGCGGCGTCACCACCGGCGTGGGTACCGCTGTCTACGGCGCGGAGGTCCGAGCCGGCGACACAGTCGTCGTGATGGGGGTCGGCGGCGTGGGCGCAAACGCCGTCCAGGGTGCACGCCTGGCCGGAGCCACGCAGATCATCGCGATCGATCCGGCGCCATTCAATCGCGAGATGGCGGGCAAGTTCGGCGCGACGCACATGTACGCCTCGGTCGCCGAGGCGCTCGAGCCGATCCAGGAGATGACTCGCGGCGCGATGGCCAATGCGGCGCTGGTCACCGTCGACGTGACCACCGGGAAGGTGATCGGCGATGCGGTGTCGCTGGTCGGTAAGGGCGGGAAAGTGGCTTTGACCGCCCTCGCGGCGGTGACCGACAACCAGGTGGAGTTCCCAATCTTCGAGCTCATTGCCTGGGAGAAGCGGATCATCGGCTGCCTGTTCGGGCATTCCAATCCCCGCTCGGACATCCCCAAGATGCTGTCGCTGTATCGCGACGGCAAGCTGATGCTCGACGAGTTGGTGACCCGCACCTACACCCTCGATGAGATCAATGAGGGCTATGAGGCCATGCGGACGCACAAGAACATCCGTGGTCTGGTGCTCTACGACTGATGGAGCATCGCCGCTTCGGGCGTACTGGGCTTCGGGTCCCGGTCGTGGGCCTTGGCACCTGGCAGACTTTCGATGTCGGCCGGGAGGACGAGGGCGGCGCCCGGGAGGTGGTCGAGGCGGTCTGGGACGGCGGCACGCGGTTCTTCGATTCCTCGCCGATGTACGGGCGGTCCGAGGGCGTGCTGGGGCGCGCCCTCGGCGACCGGCGCGCCGACGCCCTGGTGGCGACCAAGATCTGGACCAGCTCGTCGGCCGAGGCGCGCAGCCAGTACGACGATCAGCTCGAGTTCTATGGCGGCAGGATCGACCTCGAGCAGGTCCACAACCTGGTGGCATGGCGCACGCAGCTCGACTGGATGGAGGAGGAGCGCGAGGCCGGACGGATCGCCTTCCTCGGCGCCACCCACTACGCCGCCAGCGCATTCGACGAGCTCGAGAGGGTGATGCGCACGGGGCGGATAGATGCGATCCAGGTGCCGTACAACCCGCTCGAGCGCGAGGCGGAGCGCAGGATCCTGCCCCTCGCCGCCGAGCTCGACCTTGGTGTGATCGCCATGCGACCACTCGGAGGCGGGTCGCTCGTGCGCCGGCACGACCCCGCCGAGCTGCTGAAGTGGACGCTCGGCGACGAGCGTGTACATGTGGCGATTCCTGCCACCTCCAGCGTCGAGCACGCACGCGCCAACACGGCTGCCGGCGAGCCGCCGTGGCCCTCGGATGAGCAGCGCGAGAGGCTCGTCGGCCACTGAGCGCAGCGGCATTTGACGCCCGGCGCACGCTTGCTTGATCGGGCCCCGACGGCGCTGCAATGGTTCGCCGGTCCACCCGGGAGTGAGAGGAGTTGTAATGCGCTCAGCCAGGAAGCTGGTTGCGTTGGTGATCGCCCTTGTCATCCTGGTCGGCGCCGCGGTCGCGGTGGCCGCGAGCGCCGGCAGGGGCGCCCCGCCGAACAAACTGACCGGCTACCCGACCAAGATCAATCGGGTCGATCTAGCCGGTTATCAGATCGAGACGATCTACCCACTGGGCAAGCTCGACGCCGGCAGCACGTACCTGCAGAAGTACACCGCGAACACCGTCACCGCAACCGCGGTCGCCGGCCCCTACGTCGGCTCCCCGGCATCGCACTTCCACTACATCGCGCTGCCGGTCACGCACGACATCCTGCTGCTCGTGTGGCTCGAGCCGAAGTTCAAGCACAACACGTTTGTGTACAACCTGAAGACCCACCTCTCCTCAGTGGTCACCTGGGATCAGAAGGGTGACCCCAGCCTCGGTTCGGTGACCATCGTCAAGGCGGGAAGCCACCCGATTCCGTAAATCGCTTCGGTGTTCGCCTGACCATCAGGCGAACACCGATCCCCCGTCGGCGCAGAGCGTCTGGCCGGTGATCGCCCCGGCGCCGTCCGAGGCGAGAAAAGCCACCACGCCCGCGACGTCGTCGGGGACCAGCGAGCGCGGCAGGGACTGGCGCACGAGGACATCCTGGAACGCCTCCTCGGACAGATCCGCCTCGGTGAACGGAGTGCGGGTCAACCCGGGGGCCACGCAGTTGACGGTGATGCCGTGCGCGCCCAGCGGCTTGGCCAGCGTCCGGGCGATCCCCACCAGCGTGGCCTTGCTCGCCACGTAGGGCAGGAAGTCATCCGCCGGCGGACGCCACACGGTATTCGAGGTGATGAAGATGATCCGGCCGAAGGCGCGCTCGCGCATGGCCGGCGCGAGCGCCTGGCAGAGCCACAGGGCCGACTCGACGTTGACGGCCTGCACGTGGCGCCACGTCTCGAGGTCGAGCTCGCCCAGCGCCGCTCGGTCGAAGGCGGCAGCGGCGTGCACGAGCACGTCACGCGGCCCGAGCCGCTCGGCGATCTCCCGCACGGCGCGCGCGTCGGCCAGATCGACCGCGAACTCACCCTGACGATCGAGGATCGCCACCTCGTGCCCACTGTCGGCCAGAGCGGCCACGATCGCTCCACCGATCCCTCCAGCTCCTCCGGTCACCACCGCTGTTCTCTGCATCCGCCTCCGATCAGGACGTTCGTGTTCGGCGCGATGCTACGACGGGCCCGACCGCCGTGTCACACAACCTGGCGGATTGGTCAAGCGGGCGCGCAACTCCGCGCACGGAAGCGGGTTAACTCGGGCGCAAGCTCACCGTCCGGCTGAGGAACCGGGAGGGACATATGCGACGCCGATCCCGCACGGGACTACTGCTGTGCGCTCTATTGGCCACGGGCTGCGGCGGCTGGCTGACGATCGCCAGCTCCGCTGCCGCTCCGGCGTCGGCCGCCCGCGCGATGCGGTCCTGCCGAGCGCGGCGGCCCTGCTGCGGCCCGCCGATGCGCACCGCGCATCGACCGCGACCATCGCGCTGCCTCACGATCACGAGTGCTCCCAACCCGTCGACCGACGGCCAGACCGTCGCCATCTCCGGCGTGCTGTCCGGGCCGCGCCGCGCCCATGCGGTGGTCCTGCTGTGGCGGCGCCTGCCTTCTCAGAAGCACTTTCATCCCACCGCGGCCACCCGGACCGATCGCCGCGGGCGCTACTCGATGACGGTCTTCGTCGACGGTAACCGCTGGTGGTACGTGACCGCCCGAGGCTTTCGCAGCCGTACCGTGCACCAGCGGGTGGGTGCGCTGATCACGCTGGCGGCTTCGGAGGCGCGTGCGGCTCCCGGCGAGGAGGTCACGTTCACCGGGACGGTGGCGCCGTCACATGCCGGGCAGACGGTCCAGCTACAGGAACTCGAGTCCGGGGGATGGCAAACCGTCGCCCAGGGCACGCTCGATCAGACATCTGCGTTCTCGATCGGCTACGCATTCTCCAGCGAGGCCACTTACCAGTTACGCGCCTACCTGCCCTGGGGCGCCCAGAACATCAACTCCTACTCGCCTGCGGTGAGCGTCACCGTCAAGGAGATCTTCAAGATCCAGCACGTCGTGATCATCATGCAGGAGAACCGGTCCTTCGACCAGTACTTCGGCACGTTTCCCGGGGCGGACGGGATTCCCGGGGTGGCGGGCAATCCGGGCACGGTGCCGTGCGTGCCCGACCCGGTCAACGGCGGTTGTGTCCAGCCGTTCCACGACACCAACAACAAGAACTACGGGGGTCCCCACGGCGCCGCGAATGCCACGGCCGACATGGACTGCACCGATCCGACGACCCGCACCGGGTGCCAGATGGACGGCTTCGTGGCGCAGGCCGAGCAGGGCCAGGGTTGCACCAACAACAACCCGAACTGCAGTCCATGCACGACACAGACGAACGTCCAGTGCGTGGACGTGATGGGCTACCACGACGCCAGCGAGATTCCCAACTACTGGGCGTACGCCCAGAACTACGTGCTCCAGGACCACATGTACGAGCCCAACGCATCGTGGAGCCTTCCCGAGCACCTGTTCCAGGTCTCGGAATGGTCCGCCTTCTGCACGAATCCACTGGACGCGTCGTCGTGCACGAACGCGCTGCAGAACCCCAACCCGTCCGACGGGCAGGAGCACTACGCCTGGACCGAC
The DNA here is from genome assembly GCA_963764545.1 of uncultured Solirubrobacterales bacterium. GTDB lineage: Bacteria > Actinomycetota > Thermoleophilia > Solirubrobacterales > Solirubrobacteraceae > Palsa-465. The sequence continues at coordinate 1,012,327 of CAVXSX010000005.1, forward strand.
ATGACCTATCTGCTGCACCAGCAGAACGTGAGCTGGGCCTATTACGTGTTCCAGGGCACCGAGCCCGACTGCGAGGACGACAGCGCGATGACGTGCGCCCCCGTGCAGCAGGGGCCGAAGACCCCGGGGATCTGGAACCCGCTGCCGTCGTTCACCGACGTAGCCCAGGACGGCCAGCTGAGCAACATCCAGTCACTGTCGAACTTCTTCACCGCCGCGAAGGCGGGCACGTTGCCGGCCGTCTCCTGGATCGACCCCAACGGCAAGGTGTCAGAGCACCCCACCGCACTTGTGAGCGCCGGCCAGACCTACGTCACCGGTCTGATCAACACGATCATGCAGAGCCCGGACTGGGACAGCACGGCGATCTTCCTCTCCTGGGATGACTGGGGCGGCTTCTACGATCAAGTGGTGCCGCCGATCGCGGACGAGAACGGCTACGGCCTGCGAGTGCCCGGGATCGTGATCAGCCCCTACGCCAGGCAGGGCATGATCGATCATCAGACCCTGAGCCACGACGCCTACAACAAGTTCATCGAGGATGACTTCCTCGGCGGCCAGCGGCTCGACCCGGCCACCGACGGCCGCCCCGATCCCCGCCCCGACGTCCGCGAGAACAGCCCCATTCTCGGCGACCTGACCGCTGACTTCGACTTCACCCAGCCGCCCCGCCCGCCGCTGATCCTGCCGGTGTGCCCGACCACCGACCTCACGCCACAGCCGAGCTGCTGAGGTGCCGGTTCTTGACGTTTAACCGCGTGCCGTGCGGTTAGCGATCGCGACGTACGGCCGGCAGGGCTCGTTGCGCAGGCTCGGGCAGGCCGGATAGCCGGTCGGCACGCTCACGCCCGGCACCACCGGGAGGATGAGGCTGGACGGCATCGTCTTCGAGAAGGCGATCGACACCGCTGAGGAGCCACTGGGTACGGGGTCGGCGAAGGACCAGATCGGCTGCGTGCCGTTGGGCGCCGAGATCGTCACCCTGATCCGCGAGCCCGCGCGGTACACGTGACCCTCGTAGTAGAGCGGGATGACTACCTCCACGAACCGCCCCTTCGGCATCGGCGCGACGTCGGAGATGAGCATGCTGGGGATCGGCTCGAGCAGCGTGCTCCGCTGATGGAGGATGTCGTTCGTGCCGGTGGCCAGCTTGCGCTCGCTGGCCCGCTGCCACCCGTTCTGCACGAAGGTTTCGTTGCCATCTGGGCGAATCTCGCTCACCGTGGCCTGGAGGTCGACGTCGGGCGTGGAGGAACGAACCCAGAGATGGACCGCGCCGGCACCGATCACCGCGGTGTTGCTCCGCAGCGGCGCGGACACGTAGGACACCGCGGTCCCTGCCGGGTTCTGCTGCCACTCCCACTGCCACTGTGAGGCGTTGCCCCACAGGCCCCCGGACCCCGTGTTGGGACCGAAGTCGGTGGGCTGCGTCGCGTTGGCGTTGGACGTGTACCGATTGACACCCCGTCGGGGCGACGGGCGGTTGCGCAGCGCGCCATGGCTGCCCAGGTACCAGAACCGGGCCTTCGTGCCGGGGACCGGGAACTTCGAGAACGACTGCTCGAACCCCGCATACGGATTGCCCGCGGTGCTCTGACCGGTGGGTGACGTCCCTGCGCCGTTGTCGAACAGGACGCGGATCTCGGGCAGCGCCTGGAAGGCCGAGAGCGCCGATTGGTAGGTCGGCTCGAGCTGGATCGGATCCGGTGGCAGCGTGACCAGGTCGGACTGCGGCAATCCCATCGCCGACTGATAGATGACCGGCGCGGCGGCGCGGATCAACGCCTGGTTGACGATCGGCGCCTGGTGGGCGACGTACAACTCGAGGAAGTCATACCAGCGGTTGAACGTGGCCGGATCGAGTGAGTCGATGTGGGCGCCGTTGGTGAAGGTGAACCACTTGCGGTCGGTGCCGGTGAAGTGCTCGGCCAGATCGGGGCAGTGCCCGCCGGTCTGCTCGTCCTCCCACTGGCAGGCCATGAAGGTCGGCACGTTGATCTTGTGGACGAACGTGATCGGGTCGAGCGGATCGGCTACCGGCGCGTTGTAGTGGGAGTTGGCCTGGATCTTGCCCATCAGGCTGGCCGCCTCGCCGTGGAGCACCTGGTTCTGCTTGCAGGTCTGGTCGCCCTTCTGGATCTGCTGATAGGCGTACGGCTGCCCGCTGTTGGGGCCCGCCGGCTCGGCCTCTGCCTGTCGCTGCTGCGCCCAGGCCACGGCGAACCCGGTGTTGAGATCGCCGCCCGGGTACAGCGTCGTGGCCGTGGCGTCGATCGTCGACAGCGGCGAGATCGCCTCCAGGTCCGGCGGGTCGAGCTGGGCGGCGAACAGCTGGCTGATCGCGCCGTAGGAGATGCCCATCATCCCGACCTTGTGGTCGAGCACCCAGGGCTGGTGGGCGATCGTCTCGATCACGTCGTAGGCATCGAGATTCTGGAGCGCCTCGAAGAAGTCATACGCGCCGCCCGAGCAACCAGTGCCGCGCATGTTCACGTCGACCACCGCGAAGCCCATGAGGTTGGCCAGCACGGCGATGCCGTTGACCGGCCCAGACGGATCCGCGTACCCGTAGCCCGAGTACTCGATCAGCGTGGGATACGGCGGGACTCCGAACGCGCTGGTGCTGTGAGCCCGCCTGGCCAGCGGCGCCGGAAGCCCGGGCAGGGACGGCAACCCCGGAAGCGTGATCGGCAGCCCGGGCACCTGCGGCAGCCCCGGCGGAACCGGCAGACCGAGCGGCAGTCCCGGCTCACCGGCCGGCGCGGTCGGCGGGTGCACGTCGATCGCCAGCTGCGTGCCGTCGCGCGTGGTCAGGTAGGTGTATCCCTCGTCGGGGATCGACTGGTTGTACACGCTCGCGTCCCACGGCTTGGCCGCGTCCGAGTGCACGGTGATCGGCCCGGACTCTGCGCCGGTCGAGCCGAGGCGGACGTGATAGCCGCTGCCCGGTGGGACATTGCGGAACAGCAACCCACCGAGCGAGTCGGCCTGCTGTGTGTAGAGCGTCGTCCCCTGCGGGGTGAGCAGAGACATCTGCGCGTTCGGTGACAGGCCGGTGACATACACCTGCTCGGCGCTGCCATGCGCACTGAAAGCCGGCGCGGCCGAGGCGCCGGCGGCCGCGATCAGGCCGACGGCGAGCGCAACCACGAGCGAGCACGCGCTCGCACTGACACGACGCCGCAGGACGTGGCCTCTCCGCACGGGCGCAACTGTTCCACATCTTTTCCGATCATGCGCCGGTTCCCCCAAAAGTCGTGAATCGCCCCGCGCCACCGCCCCGTGCCGGAGAACCCCACACTCGCCGATCCCCGGTGGGTGAATGCTGGGTTCACCCGGGTATGGCACGGGTTTCGCCACGTTCGTTCTCCAGCCCGCGGCGAGTGCGGGGTCTTCCGCGTTCACCCTGCGGAGGGGACCCGGCCACACGCATGATGGGCCTCGCTTCGCTCGGCGTCCGTGGGGCCATCCGACCCCATCCGGACACTACGCGCGGACGCCGTGCCCGCCGCCGGGCCGCCCCTGTCCCCCCCGCGACCCGACCCGGCCACGGTCTCCGAGCTGGCCGAGCGGCTGGACATGGGCGCCGCCCACGCGAGCCTCGTGGTCGGTGAGCTCGCCCGGTCCGGCCTGGCCGAGCTCCCGGAGGACGACGCGGAGCGCTTCATCGACCACCTCAGCTTGCTGATCTCGCACATCCGCGACGACGCGTAGTCAGTCACATGTCCAGACCTGGTAGAAACCCACACCGCAAAGGCGTTTAGCCGTTGTACGCTGGGTCGGAAGGTCATGGACGCCGACGACGACGTGGGAGAGGCGGGGGGCGCCCGCACTGGGGGGTTGGGCGATCGGCTGGTCGCCCCGGCCTCGATCCTCGAGAGCCTGCCGGATGCCGTGGTGGCGGCCGATCGCAGCGGGACGATCGTGTTCGTCAACACGCTGGCCGAGGCGCTGTTCGGTTACCCCCGCGATGAGCTGATCGGTCAGCCCGTACAGACGCTGTGGCCCGCTCGCGTGCGCGCGCGCTACGTGCGCAACACGGAGCTGTACTTCGCCACCGAGCACCCCCTGCGCTTCACGACCGCGGCGTGGGGCCTGCGTCGCGACGGCTCGGAGTTCATCGGCGAGATGAGCTGGGGCATCCTCGAGACCACCGCCGGTCCGATCCTCCTCGCCGTCGGGCGCGACATCTCAGAGCGCCGCGCCGCCGAGGCGCGTCTGCGTGCCGTGGCGGCCATCGGCGAACGCGCTCTGGCCGGCGCCGACCCAGCCGACCTCGCCGGCCAGGCGATCTCCTTGCTGCGCACGCTGTTGCCGATCGAGGGGGCCGAGCTGCGGATGGCCGACACCTCCAGAGTGGCAGCATCGGGACCGGTGTCCGAGGCGAGCGTCCGGCTGTCCGTCGGCAACGGGGCCGAGCTGCTGATCTCGCCGGGGCGCACGCTGTCCGAGGAGGAGCTCAGCTTCGCGCGCGCGGTGGCCAGCACGTTGGCCACCGCCCTGGCTCGACTGCGCAGCGAGGAGCGAACCCGTTATGAGGCGATGCACGACCCGCTGACCGGCCTGGCTAACCGCACGCTGCTGCGCGATCGCCTGGAACACGCGCTCGCCCGGCGCGAGCAGGACGCCACCGCCGCACTGTTCGTCGACCTAGACAACTTCAAGCAGGTCAACGACCTTCATGGTCACGCCACCGGCGATGCCGTGCTGGTGGAGATCGCGCGGCGTCTGCACGCCACGGTTCGCCCGGGCGACACGGTCGCGCGACTAGGCGGCGATGAGTTCGTCGCGGTGTGTGAGGACATCGACGAGGAGGCGGCCCTCGCGGTTGGCCGGCGACTACAGGAGGCAATCCAGCTACCGCTCAGCGCCGGCGGCGTCGAGCACCACCTGTTCGCGAGCATCGGGATCGCGCTCGGCGGAAGAGATCCCGACGTACTCCTGGCGAACGCGGACACCGCCGTCTACCGGGCCAAGGCGGCTGGGCCCGGGCGCGTCGAGCTCTATGCGGCGTAGGCGAACGGGTGGGTGGAGACGTCGAGCGCGCGCTCTCCACTGCCAACCGGCAGCTCGAACGCATCCCCGGTCTTGCTGTCGTTGACGGGGACCGACAGGTGGCCGTCAACCTCCTGCCAGTCGGGATAAGCCGGGCCCTGATATTCGATGATTGGATAGACCATGCCCCCACTCCTCTCTGCTTGCCTCATCGCCCTGTCCGATTAGCGAACCGGCTTTGCCGATTTCGACTGCCGGGCCGAATGTTTTTCATCGCTCTGTTGACGTGACCCGTGAAGAGCGCCGTGTGTGACGCGCGGCTCGGCTGCGGCGTGGCTGGCGCCGGCCTCGTGCGCGGTCGGGAGCGTGCTCATGCACATGACGTGCGGGGTGCCCATCGATCGTCTCCTCTCTGGTTGGTCGGGCACTTCGATATGGGCACAGTCGCAGCCCAAACCCCCCTTGCACATCGGGCAACCACTCACTTCTCTCGGCCGATGTTTAGACGCCCGCGGCGGATCTTTAGGTCGAAGGCGCGACCCGTACGTCGATGTTCGCTCGGTGAGGCCCCCAGGCGAGCTGCAGGCGCCAGCATCCCGGGGTGGGCAAATCGACATACGACGGGTAGATCTCGCCCGGGGACGAGTCGGCGGGGCGGCTGATCCGGACCACCTTGGCCGGATCGCGGCCAAGGTGCGCGGTGATCTCGAGCGGGTTGCCGTTGCGCGGGAAGCGGACGACCTTCCGCCCCTGGCTGGTGCAGATCGGGGTCAACGAAGCCCGTAATCGGCGCCGGGCCGCAGGGCGACGAGCCGGTCTGACCCTGCGATTGGCGCCGGACCCGGCCGAGACGGAGTCGGCGCCGTCGGCCGAGTCCGAGGCGCTGGCGGGACAGGACCGCGCGCGACTCCCCGAGGCGGTCATGCAACTGCGCGAGGACGACCAGCTGATCATCGCCGCCCGATACTTCCTCGCGCTCTCGGAGGCCGAGACCGCGACCGCGCTGAAGTTGCGGCGCGGCACGGTGAAATCGCGGCTGGCCCGCGCGCTCGGACGGCTAAAAAGGCAATTGGAGGATGCCATGAACAGCGAGCTCGAGCTGCGCCTCCAGGCCCTGGCACGGCGCTGGACGTGCCGCCGGCACCCGATGCGCTGCCCGTTGTCCTCGGGCATCTGCCGGATGTACGTGCGGCTTACGGACAGACGCCGAGGTCGCGCGCGACGCGCGCGGGAACATTCCTGATCGGGCAGCGGAAGCTGCTGCCGACGGTCACGAACCGCCAACCGGGGGTTCCCCGGTGCTCGATGATCACTCCGTTGGCGGCCACCTTCTCGCATGCACTCGAGAGCTTGCGGGGCCAAGCGAGCAGCGCGTACCGCTCGTTCACGGTCGAGATCCTCACCACCTGACACGCGGCCTGGGCCTTGCTGAGCTGGTGCTGGCGAACCACCGCGGTCAGGATCGCCGTCCGCTCCGCCTTTGTCGCGCGCCGGTGCGCCAGAGCCACCGCAGGCAGCAGCGCAAAGGCGGCCATCACGGCGACGAGGATGCGGCTCGGCCTCACGGAGGCCCAGCCTATAGGAGCGAGTCGACGCCGGCTACTGCTGCTGGATGCCTGAACGACGGTGATGTTGTCCTGCACGTCGTTGTCGAAGTGGCCGCAGCCGTTGTTGATCGCCGCGATCACATTGGCCGGAACCTTCGACCCGCCGGGCAAGGAGCCGTGCTCGTGAAGGTACGTCTCGGCATACGCCTGCTGACCGTTCTGGTTCGCCGAGCTCCACGCCGAGCACGTGCTCACGTCGGTCACGCGGGCGCTCGGGATCGGGTCGTTGGTGTTGCCTTGTGGCGCGCGAACAGGGGCGCTAGTCGGGCTGGGCTGGTGGCTCCTGGTCCACGGAATCACTCAAGCTCCTCGTCCTCATCCCCTCGCCCGAAATCCGTCTGGCGCGAACTCTACTGGCCCCGAACGCCTACCGCAGGTCCTCACTTCGAGGGAGGCGGCGCCTGCAGCTCGATGTCGCCCGTGAGCTGGCCCCACTGACCCTGCTCACGGAGGAAGATCGCCTCGACCGTGTTCACGTAGTCGCCTACGGCCGCAGATTGGACTCCGTCTCCCGACGGCTGCCTGACCACGCTCACCGAGCCCACCACATCGCCATAGATCTTGGCCAGGCGATCGAACAGGAACAGGCCGTCGTAGGCGATCAAGGCTGTGGATAGGGCGGGGAAGGCGGCCGCCAGGACCGACCACACCGCGCGCTCCCCGGCGAGGTTGATGCCCGCAAACAAGCCGGCCACCGCACCGAGGGCGAGCAGCACCCCTTTGATCAGGAGGCTCTGGCGGTACGCCGTGCGGTACTCGTCGCTGCGGGGCTTGTAGAAGCCGTCGACCTGCCCCCGGATCCGGTGCTCCTTGTACAGCTCCAGAACGTGCTGGTCGCGGTCAGCCATCGGCGGTCTTTCCGGTGGTGATGAGCGCCACCCGGTGCTGGAGCTCGGAAGGAAGAGCGGCCGGATCGAGACTCCTGTACGGACCGGCGCGGGCCAGGTAGAAGAAGCACTCGGCGCGCATCCGCTCCGCCTTCAGCCTCTGGTCCAGATAGTCCTGCTTGAAGTTGAGATCACCGCTGAACCGGAACAGCCCGCCGAGCGCCGCCAAGAGAACCGCTTCTGCGATTCCCGCCCATCGGGAGCCTGACAGGGCGGTCTGTATCGCGCCCAGCACCGTGGCGATCAGGCCGCCCACGATCAGAAGCACCTGGGCCAGACGAAATCCATGCTGGCTGCACAGCGCGGCACGATCGAGTTCCTCGAACCCCGGCCACAGCTCTCGGCGCAGGACTTCGAGGTCTGATTCGAGGTCAGGGAAGCGCTGGGCCGCGTTCGCCGGAAGGAGTGGATCGCTGCCGGGCGCGCGGAACGACGGGATTCGGCGGAAAAGCGCTGGACGAGTCATCGCAGCAGGCGCGCCTAGGCTATGGGCCGCGAACCGAGCGCGTCAACCGTGGCGACGCCAGGAGGGCCGCCCGGGGGCGATGTCCGGTAGCGTGCGCCCCGCGGCGTCGTAGCACCGAGGTGGGCAGCGCGCCTTCGGGCGCGTCTCCCTCTCCGGGGTCACCCCGGGGATCCCTGATCAGCTGGGCCAGTGCATCGCGAGCCCCTCCGTGCATCCCCTGGAGGCACGCTAGGGCGCGCACGACACGGAACAGTCGGGCCACGACGCCGCGATCATTCGTAGTCGTGTACGAGGCCGACGAACGCGACGCGCTCGCCAGCGAGCTCGCCGACGCTTTTCTGACCGCTGCCTGGAAGGCCGAGGCGGTGGCCGAGAGCGGCGCCGGCTGCCTGGATCGCTGGCCGAGCTGGATGGAGTCTCTGGCCCTCCACGTCGTCGCGGCGTTCAGGTCGTCCCCCACCGATCGCCGGTACGAGCTGGAGGCGCTGATCGAGTCGTTCCTGGCCGAGCATCGGGCCGCCCCGGGCGAGCACCAACCGCCCGGGGTCATCCGAGTGCTGGCCGAGGAGGCCAGGTGGGCCGGCTATGGCCGGCTCGAGCACGCCTGGCCGATCGCCGAGGTCGATACCGTCGCGGGCCTGGCCGACCGGCTCGAGTTGAGCTATGGGCAGCTCGCCTGGCTTGCCGACGTCCGGGGCCTCGAGCAGAGCGCCAGTCAGGAGAAGCTCCGGAACTATCGCTATCGCGTCCTGCCTCGCCGCAGCGGCCTTCCCCGCATCCTCGAGGCGCCGAAGGCTCGCCTGAAGGAGATCCAGCGATGGATCCTGCACGAGATCCTCGATCACGTCCCGACGCACGAGGCAACGCAGGGATTCACCCGCGGGCGTTCGGTCAGGACCCATGCCGCGCTGCACACCGGCCAGGCGTCGGTGCTGCGGCTCGACCTCCGCGACTTCTTCGCCTCGGTCACCGCGGGTCGCGTGTTCGGGATCTTCCGCACCCTCGGCTACAGCCCCTCGGTCGCGCATGTCTTGACGGGGCTCACCACCAACACGACTCCTCAGCTGGTTTGGCAAGCCGTGCCCCGCGCCGCCGACCCCCGGCTGATCCAGCCGCGCTTCTGGCTCGGCCGAGCGCTCGCCACCCCGCATCTCCCCCAGGGCGCACCGACCTCGCCCGCGCTGGCCAACCTGGCCGCGTTCCGGCTCGACCGCCGCCTGGCCGGCCTGGCCGCCTCGACACAGCTGCGCTACTCGCGCTACGCCGATGACCTGGCCTTCTCGGGATCGGCCCGGCTCCGGCGCCGGCGCGCGCGCTTTGAGGACCTGGTGGCCGAGATCGCCCATGAGGAGGGCTTCGCGGTGAACCTGACCAAGTCGTTCCTGCGGGTCGGCGCGAGCCGTCAGTCGGTCTGTGGCGTGGTGGTCAATGTGCGGCCCAACGTTCCCCGCCCTGAGTACGACCAGCTGAAGGCGATCCTCCACAACGCCGCGCGGCACGGCCCACGCAGCCAGAACCGAGCTGGGCTGCCTGACTTCGAGGCGCACCTGCGCGGGCGGATCGCCTGGGTGGCCTCGCTCAATCCGGCCCGCGGCGAGAAGCTCCGCCGCCGCTTCGCCGAGATCGCCTGGGATGAGCCCGAATGATCAACGTGAGGGGACTGACGCGGAGCTCATACGCCGATCGCTGCTGGATCCGGGGGCGTTCGCCGAGCTCTACGAGCGCCACGCAGCGCACCGAGAGCTGGGAGCGATTCGACGGGCGCCGGACGGCATCGCGCGTGAAGGGTGGGGTCATCGTCTACGACGCCAACGGGTTGCCGACGTTCGATGTAGTGCCGACGCCGGTGGAAGAGGTGCCGCAGCCGTTCGATGAGCCCGGCGAACCGCGCGGCGAGCCCGACCCATGTGACTGCGCGCTCGCCGCGGAGCGCCTCCGCCTCGCGGTCATGGCCACGATCGGCACTCTCCCGCCCCGCCAACGGGCTGTGCTCGTGCTCCGCGACGTCCTCTCGTGGCACGCCTCGAAGGTGGGCGCGCTGCGCGGCACAACCGTCCCCGCCGTGAACAGCGCCGCGCAGCGAGCGCACGCCGCGCTCATCCCGATCGATCCGAATCGCCTGACCGCCGCCACCGATGCCGCGGACGGCGCAAACCGCGAGCTGGCCGCGCGCTACCTCGCGGCGTTCACCGCCGACGACATCGACGGGCTCGTCGCCCTCTCGACGGCGGCGTAGAACGACCGCCGGCGCTCAGGCCGGCGGTCGTTCTCCTTCTTCTAATACACGCGGGCGCGTGCCCGTGCGCCTCAGTTACCCGACGGATTGGAGACCGCCCAGGCGGCTCCCTGAGCGTCGTTGGTGTACGGAGCACCGATCAGCAGCTCATCGCCGAGAGCGTCGATCGCCGCCGAATCGCCGTATTCGTCGCCTTGACCCGCCGCTGCCGGGTCGGTCAGCTCGCGCTGCTGGGTGAGCTTGCCGGCCCCGCCGAACACGTACGCGCCGCCGTCGGTGCCGTTGCGCTCGGGCGCGCCGATCACCGCGACGTTGCCCGGGTAGTCGAGCGCGACCGAGTAGCCGAACAGGTCAGCCCCACTCGGATCAGACTGGACGAGCTCCTGAGTCTGGGTCCAGCCGCGCCTGCCCTGCTGGAACACGAAGGCGGCACCGTCGCCCTCGTTGGTGCTCGGGCTGCCGACGAGGATGCGGTCACCGAGCGCATCGGCCGAGACCGACCAGCCGAACAGACTCGTTGGAGGCGGGGTGGCGGTGGCCACCAGCGCCTGCTGGGAGGAGCTCAGCTCCGAGAAGGCGTAGGCAGCGCCCTGTGGGTTGTCCTGTGCGTCGACGTTGGCCAGGGGCGCGCCCACCACTCCGGTGAGCCCATCCGCCGCCTCGGAGACGCTGTAGCCATACTCCTCGCCGGGGGCAACCGGATCCTGGTACTCCCGCACCTGCTTCCACGAGCCTCCGGCGCGAGCGAAGACGTACGCGGCTCCCCGGAAGCCGTTTTTGCCCGTCGCGCTGATCAGAGCGACGTTACCGAGCCCCGACAGCGACACCGACTCGCCGAATTCGTCGTCCGGGGCGCTGTCGGAGGCGTTGATCTGGCCTCCGAGTACATAGCTTCCGCGCTGGAGCGTGTACCAGTAGACGGTTCCGGCTATCCCGTTGGCACTCCACGCGCCGACGAGCGCCGTCTGACCATCGCCGGCGATCGACACCGACCATCCGTAGCTGTCCTGCGACGAGCCGGCGGGTGACTGGAGCACCTGCTGCTGGGTCCACTTGCCTCCATGCTCGGTGAACACGTACGCGGCTCCCACGACCCTGCCGGGTGCACCGACCAGGGCCGTGTGCCCATCGGCACTCATCGACACCGACAAGCCGAGCAGGTCGAGCGGCATCCCGTCGCTCGCTTGAAGCTCCTGCTGCTGAGACGACCCTGACGCGGCCGACGGGGCCTGTGCGCCCGCTATCCGCGGCGCGGCACCGAGCTTCTGCTTGATCGCGTGGACGAGCGCCGGCGGAAGCGACACGCCGTCGCGCGCGGCCACTCTCTGCAGCGGTGACTTCGCCGGCGTGGCGGCGACGGCAGCGCTGACCCCGAACACCAACGCGACCGCAAGCGAAACGGTCGCGGCAAATGCGCATCTGATCACGGAAATGATCCCCCTGTCTTTGGTTGTGAGCAGGCTCGACGGCCTGTGTGCGGGCCTAAAGGCTACAGCCCAACGCACCGTTTTTTATCGTGTTAGCGGAGCGAGGACCTCGTGGGGGTGCTCGAGAATCCCCTCGCCGCTCGGGATGTCGCCCCAGCCGCCATGGAACCCGTACATGTCCTGCTGGTCGCCAATCGAACCGCCGCGGACGCCCCGCTCGTGGAGGCCGTTCGACAGCGGGCGGGGGGCGGCCCGGGCGTTCTGCACCTCGTCGTCCCGGCCACGCCGTACGGTCTTCACCGTGTCGTCGATCCCGAGGTCGCCGGACGAGAGATCGCGGCCGAGCAACTTTCCCGGGCGCTTCCGATCCTCGCCGACGCGGCGGGCCAGAGCGTGAGCGGTCACGTCGGCGACGCGAATCCGCTGTGTGCCGTCCAGGACGCGCTCAACCTCCACGAGTTCGAGGAGATCATCCTCTCGACACTTCCATGGCGCGTCTCACAGTGGCTCCGCGTGGACCTGCCCCGCAAGATCCGCGCCCTGGGCGTCCCCGTTCTCCACGTCCAGCAGCAGTCACCCGCGCCGCGCGCGATCGACATCGGTTCGCCGAGCCGGTCGACCATCGCCGCCCAGGTCCGGTCCGCTGACGTGCCACTCGTCGCCGACCTGACGTGATCGCCGTCCGGTCGGGGTGGTTCTCTGCGCAGCATGTACCTCGAAAAGGTCGCGCTCATCGTCAACGACTACGACGAAGCGATCGCCTTCTTCGTCGGGGTGCTCGGCTTCGAGCTCGTCGAGGACTCGCCTGCACTTTCGAGCCGCACCGGTCACCCGAAGCGCTGGGTGGTAGTCCAGCCGCTGGGCGCCACAACCGCCCTGCTGCTGGCCAAAGCGGACGGCGAGCGAGAGATACGAGCCGTGGGCGATCAGTTCGCGGGACGCGTCGGGCTGTTTCTGCGCGTCGAGGACTTCGAGGGTTCCTACGAACGCATGCGCGAAGCCGGCGTCGAGTTCGTCGGCGATCCGCGCCAGGAGCCGTATGGGCGCGTCGCGGTGTTTCTCGACGTGGCCGGCAATCGGTGGGACCTCCTCGGTCCGCGGCCCGCCCTCGACTGAGTCCGTATCACTCCATGCGCCCGAGATATTGCGCGCGCACTCACCCGCCGCAGGAGGATAAGCCAGTCCAGTCAGCTTCCGACCATCTTGGAAATAGCGCGTTCGCTGCGGAACAGGTGCAGGTGACGTTCGCGGTGCAACTCGACGAGTCGCTTGAGATTCTCCTCGCGGCCGCGCTCCTGGCGCTTGGCCTGTTCCCGGAGATCGCGATAGGTCGCCTGTCGATCGCCCGATCGATTAGACACGGCTTGACCCCCCTTGGTGTAACCCCTCGCTCGACATCACGCGGAACGAATCAATAACGGAAGCCGCGGATAGATTCTCGCGCGGCGATGCGCTTCAGCGAAGTGCGGGGTGACGCGTGTGCGTCACGGCCGCCTGCGCCGGCTGCACCACGCGGTCGTCTGCGGGATCGCGGTCGACACCCAGCGCCCGGAGGAGGTCGGAGGCAGTCACCGTCCCCACTACGGGCAGCACGTTCTCGCGCAGCCGCACAAGTGCACCGCGCGAGGACTCCGGCCACGCGCGGCCGCCGCCTCGATGAGCTCGCGCCGCCGCTCGCCGCTCAGGCGCTCCACCGGGCGACCGAACCGCCGAAGCGCCCGCGCCTGTCGTCTTGACCCCGGAACGTCCTCGTTAGTCCTACCCGGTAGGCGAAAGAACCGCCCAAGAGGCGGGCGGTTGCACCGATGCGCCGGGAGCGGCGCATCCGTGTTTTGTCCGGGCCGGTGGTCACCATGTCCGGCCCGTGCCCAGGCCTCCTCTGCAGATCACGCCCGCTCTGCGCGTCTGGCAGACGCGTGCGCTCACCGAGATGGAGCGCTGGGAACGAGGTTCATTCCTGCTCTCGGCCGCCCCCGGGGCGGGCAAGACACGACCGGCACTGGAGTTCGCCCGAGACCAGCTGGCCTCCGGGGCGGCCCAGTCGGTGGTCGTTGCCTGCCCGACCGGGCCACTCACGCGCCAGTGGGCCCGGGCAGCCAGCCGCCTCGGTGTCGAACTCGCCGTGGACGCGGCCTCGCCGCGGCCGCCCAGGGGCTTTCAGGGCGTCGCGGTGACGTACGCACGGATCGCCAAGGCGCCCGGCCGGTGGGAGCGAGCGGCCACACCTCGGATGTTGGTGATCGCCGACGAGGCGCACCACCTGGGCGAGGAGCTGGCCTGGGGCGAGGCGTTCACGAGGGCTCTCGGCGCCTGCCAGCGGTGGCTGTTGCTGTCCGGGACACCATTTCGCTCCGATGCGACGCCGATCCCGGGCGTGCGGTATGGCTCCGCCGGGCTCGCGGAACCGGACGTCTCCTACAGCTACGCGGACGCCGTGCTGGACGGCATCTGCCGGCCGGTCTGCTTCGTCGCCTACGACGGCACGCTGTCGTGGCGAAGCGGCGATGACGTGATCGAGTCGAGCTTCGAGACGGTCTTGAGCGGGCGCGAGGCGAGTCGCCGCTACCGCACCGCGATCTCGACCGAGCTGCCCGACGGGCTGCCGCGGATCCTGCGCGAAGCCGACGCCAAGCTCCGGATGCTGCGCCGTGACGGCCACCGTGATGCCGGTGGATTGGTGATCGCCGCGGACTCCTCCCACGCGCGCCGGATCGCCGCGCTGTTGCGCGAGGCGACCGGGAAGAGCGCATTGGTCGTCCTGCACGACGAGCCCAGGGCGGCCGAGAAGCTGGCCGCGTTCACGAATGCCCGCGACCCGTGGATCGTGGCCGTGAACATGGTCTCCGAAGGTGTCGACATTCCCCGCCTGCGAGTCGGCGTGTACGCGACGGCCGCCAAGACACCGCTCGTATTCCGGCAGATCGTCGGCCGCTTCGTGCGCACGATCGGCCACCGGCCACCGGAGCCGAGCTGGCTCTACATCCCCGCTGACCCGGTCCTGCGCGATCACGCTGCGACTGTGCAGGAGGAGCTCCGACACGCCCTGCGGCGAGCAGAGGATGACCTTGCCGGCGAGTTCGACCGGCCGGACGTCTCGCAGTCAGAGCGTGGTGAGACGCTCGTGTTCGAGCCGCTGAGCGCGGACGTCGCGCCCCAGATGACGCTGTTCGGTGCGCCTGCCCCGCCGGCGCCGCAACGATTCGTCGTGGCCGCACACGAGATCGCACCAGGCCCTGACCGCGAGGCCTCTCCACACCACGCACCGGCGTTCGAACGGCGCGCGAGACTACGAAACGAGCGCCACCGGCTGGTGTCCGAGCTGACCCGCCGGGACGGGAGCTCTCACCGCGAGGTCAACGCTTGGATCAACCGCAAGCTCGGCATCTCCTCGGTGGAGCACGCGACGATCGACGACCTCGAACGCTCGGTCGAGCTGCTCGTCGGCAAGCTCACAAGTCGCCGCTGACTGGCGCCGAGCAGTCAGCCGACGGTGGCGCGGGCGACCACTGCGGCGGTCGGACGGTGCACGGGACCGTCCGCCTGTACCGGTGTGAACCGGCGCTTAAGCTGCGCCTCATACCGCTTGCGCTGCGCAGAACCCAGACCGTGAACCAGCGGTCCGAACGGCGTGCCCTACACGCCCGCCGCCACGGCGGCGGCGTCCGGCCAGCTGACGTCGCGCTCCACCACGCTCGCCTCGACCAGCGAGAAACCAGCCTCCTCGAGCAGCGAACGGACCCGCTCCAGGCCCATGACGAACGTATCGCTGACAAACGCATTGGGAAACGGCGGCTCGGCTCCGATCGCGGCCAGCTCGTCACCGTAGACACCGAACGGCTCGAGCGGATGCCCCTCAGCCCAAACCGCGACCCCGACCACACCGCCGGGACGCAGGACGCGTCGCATCTCGCCGAGCGCGGCTGCCCGCGCGGGAAAGAACTGCAGTCCCTGTTGACAGACGACCACGTCGAAGGAACCGTCCGCGAACGGCAGCGCGTCGGCCGACGCCTCGCGGTACTCGATCGGCGCGGCGCCACTTGCCGCCGCGATGCCGCCCGCGTGCGCCAGCATCGCCGGGCTCACGTCGCTGGCTGTGACGTGTCCGTCGCCACCGGCCCTCCGGGCCGCCGCCCGCGCCACCACACCTGTCCCGCTGGCGACATCGAGCACCCGGCTGCCCGGCGCGATGGCCACGGCGTCGAGTAGCACCTCAGCCCATGGCTCGAACACGGCCGGGGCGAGACGACGCTCGTATTCCTCCGGAACGGAGCTCGCCGTAAACGCCGAGGCGCGGTCGCCGACATCGGGCGCGGACACGCGGACAGCCTTTCACAACATAGGAGGCGACTACTGCTGGACCTGATCAAGCCGACCTCGGACCTTCGCGGCTGATCACGGCGTACCGACACTTCCGGTCGATAGGCTCGATGCCTCATGTCGGTGTCCGTCGCCTTCGGGCTGGTGCTCGCGCTGCTGACCGCGTTCGGCTCGGTGGCCGGCTTCCTATACAAGTTCCGCGGTGCGCGGAGCGCGCCGGAGGTCGAGTTGCGAAGGCCCATTCGCAGCACGGTCCTGCTGTTCCGCTCGCCGGTCTACCTGCTGGGCATCGCGATCGGCTTGAGCTCGTGGGTTGTGCACGTCGGCGCGCTTGCACTGGCGCCTATCTCGCTGGCGCAGGCGACTGTGGCCGGAGGCTTGGTGCTGCTCACGGTGGTGGCCGATCAGCTGTTCGGGATCGAGGTCACGCGCCGCGAGTGGATCGGCGTGACGCTGACGGCGGCCGGGCTGGCCGCGCTCGCCGCCACGCTTGACGGCGATGCCCGCAGCGCCCACTCCCACTATGCGGCGAGTACCCTCACCGTGTTCCTGCTCGCGAGCGCCGGCGGCGGATTGCTCGCGACCGCGCTGTTCTCGCGCCGCGCCAGCGCTCTGGCGGTGGCCGCCGGGTTTGAGTGGGCGGCCTCGGACACCTCGATCAAGGC
The DNA here is from genome assembly GCA_963764545.1 of uncultured Solirubrobacterales bacterium. Classification (GTDB taxonomy): domain Bacteria; phylum Actinomycetota; class Thermoleophilia; order Solirubrobacterales; family Solirubrobacteraceae; genus Palsa-465. Next base: position 1,028,927 of record CAVXSX010000005.1, read on the forward strand.
GCTCAGTAGTCACGTCCACGCGCTTGGCGCAGGCGTGCTGGTGCAGCCGCTGGCGCTCGTCATCTTCCTCGCCTCGATGATCGGGCTGCTGATCTCGGCCCGCAGCCTGCAGCTCGGCGAGGCCGTACCGATGATCGCGCTGACCAGCGCCGCCGCGAACCTGACCACGATCGCCGCCGGACCGATCGTGTTCGGTGAGCCACTGCCTTCCGGACAGGTGGCGCTGATCGTGCGGCTACTGGCTTTCGGGTTGGTGGTGGTCGCCGCCGCGCTCACGCCGCCGCCCGTGCGCTCGCCGGTCGAGACCTAGCTCGTCGCGATTCGGATGAGCGCGCCGGGGCGTAACTGGAGTGGCAACTACCGCTATCGAGCGCAGGAGCTGCATCGACCGAGGAGCGTGGCGGACCTGCAGCGGCTCGTCGTCTCGTGCCGGCGGCTGCGGGTCCTTGGCTCTCGTCACTCGTTCAACGCGATCGCCGACGGCGACGAGCTCGTGACCCTGGAGGACTTGCCCGGCGAGACGCTGATCGATCGTGACGCCCGGACTGTGTCCGTGCCGTCTCACGTGCGCTACGGCGAGCTGGCCGATCGGCTCGCGGGTGAGGGCGTGGCGCTGGCGAACCTTGCCTCGCTCCCGCACATCTCCGTGGCCGGCGCGGTGGCCACAGGCACTCACGGCTCCGGGGTTGCCAACGGGAACCTGGCGACGGCGGTCGCGGCGCTCGAGCTGGTTCGAGCTGACGGCGAGATCGCCCGGATCGCCCGCGGGGAACCAAGCTTCGACGGTGCGGTGGTCGCGCTTGGTGCGCTGGGTGCCGTCACCAGCGTCGTGCTCGACATCCAGCCTGCATACGAGATCAGCCAGCATGTGTATGAGGGCCTCGCCTGGGATGCGCTGTTCGAGCACTTCGAGGCGATCCTCTCGGCGGCCTACAGCGTGAGCGTGTTTCTGCGCTGGGGCGAGCGCACTGATCAGGTGTGGTTGAAGCGACGGGCAGATGATCCGGTCGCCCCCGAGGACCTGTTCGGGGCGGCGCCGGCACCCGCGGAGCGCCACCCGATCGTCGGCCTCGACCCGGTCAACTGCACACCCCAGCTCGGCCGGCCGGGACTGTGGCTGGATCGCCTGCCGCACTTCCGAATGGGCTTCACCCCGAGCAGCGGCCAGGAGATCCAATCGGAATACCACCTCCCCCGCGAGCGGGCCGTCGAAGCCATCGATGCCCTGCGCGGCCTGCCCGCCACCATGCGGGAGCTCGTCCAGGTGACCGAGCTGCGCACCATTGCCGCCGACGCGCTGTGGCTCAGCCCCCAGTACCAGCGCGACACCGTCGCCATCCACTTCACATGGGCCCCCGATCAGGCCGCGGTCGAACGCGCGCTGGCCGATATCGAAGCCGTCCTCATCCCCCTCGGCGCCCGCCCGCACTGGGGCAAGCTGTTCCTCGCCCGAGCACCTGACCTCGTCGGCAGCTACGACCGGCTCGACGACTTCAAGGCCCTCGTCGGACGGTTCGATCCGGACGGCAAGTTCGGCAACCCCTGGCTCGAGGACCACGTGCTCGGCGGCGACTGAAGCGGCGCCGGCCGTGCATCGCGCAGAGAAGCTCGCTCAGAGGATGCGCTCGATCGTGAGCCGGCGGACGCCGCTGGGAACCGGGACCTCGACAGTGGCACCGGAAGCTTGGTCCAGCAGGGCCTTGCCGACTGGGGACTGCACCGAGATCCTGCCGCGCGTGCGATCGGCCTCGCCGGCGCCCACGAGCGTCCACGTCTGGACATCGCCGGTGTCCGCGTCGCGAACCTCGGCGGAGCGACCGAACGCGAACGCCTCCCCGGGCCCTTCGACGACATCGACAACGACGGCATCCCGCAACCGCTGGCGCAGACGGAGGATCCGCGTCTCCAGATGCGCCTGGTCCTCCTTGGCGGCGTGGTACTCGCCGTTCTCCTTCAGGTCGCCGTGAGCGCGAGCGGTCCGGATCCGGGCGGCGATTTCACGGCGCCCGACGGTTTCTAGTTCCCCGACCTCCGCCTGGAGAGCCGCCAGGCCCGCCTCGGTGATCGGCTCGGCGTCATTTTCCGAGAAGCTCATCTCGGCATTTTGACGCGTCAGGCCGTGGATGCGTCGAGCGCCGCCTCATTTGGCCGACTTGGCCTGCTTTTCCTTGAAGGTGACCGTCACGTGGGAAACGGTCCGGCCCGCGGCGATTACCGCGAGGCGGACGGTGAGCTTGCGGAACTTCGCCAAGAGTCGCTGTCCGGCTCGGTTGAGCCTGATTTGCACCGACCTCGTCTGCCCTGCGGACAGGCTGACGCTGACCTTCCCGACCACGACCGTCTTCTTCGTGGTCGTCGTGGCCGCGGCGACTGCGATCACGGTTCCGCGCTTGGTGGTCTCGATGACGCTCAGCTGCAGAGTGACCGCGCACGCGATGGGGCCTTTACAGGTAACCGGCACGGACGCCGTGTTGCCGCTGATCTTCACCTTGCCGAGCCGGGCGCCACTGATCGCGATCTGATGCGAGGTCGTGGACTGCAACCCGTTGGCGTCGGTGACCGTCAGCACGATCGTGTAGGTGCCGGCCGCGGAGTAGGTATGGGAGGGCTTCGGTCCGGCGGCGCTCGTGGTGCCGTCGCCGAACGACCACGAGTAGCCGACGATCGCGCTGTCCGGGTCGCTCGACCCACTCCCGTCGAACGTGACCGGCGTCCCCGTGAGCCCCGCCGTCGGCCCGCCGAAGGATGCGCTCGGCAGCCCGTCGATGGTGATCTGGTGCGACGTGGTTGAGCGCAGTCCGTTCGAATTGGTGACGGTCAGCGTGACGGTGTACGTGCCGGGTGCTGCGTAAGCGTGCGAGGTCGTCGGTCCGGCAGCGCTCGTGGCGCCGTCGCCGAACGACCACGAGTAGCCGACGATCGCGCTGTCTGCGTCGCCCGACCCGCTGGCGTCAAACGAAACCGCGGTGCCGGCCAGGCCCGACGCCGGCCCGGTGAACGACGCCGTCGGCGGCGCATTGACGGAATGGCTGACCGTCGCAAGATTCCCGAAGGAGTCCACGAGCGTGAGCGTCACGGTGTAGGCGCCGGCAACGGCGTAGGTGTGGCTGGTGAGTGCCGGCGAGCCGCGCGTGAAGGCGGTCGACCCGTCACCGAAGCTCCAGCTGACGCTCGTGATCGAACCGGCGCTCTGGGTGCTGGTCGTTGGATCGAAGCTGACGGTCGAGCCGTTGGCTGAATCGGTGAAGTGCGGCAGCAGCGTGTCGGACGACGTCTGCGCCTTGCAGCCCACGTCGCCATTGCTCCACACCGTCTGGGTGTAGTACTGATCGGCGTTGATCGCCTGGTCGAACAGCGTGCCGGCCGATTCGCTACCCCCGAGGATGGGCTCGTAGGCATCGAGGCTCTCGCCGTTCAGCGGGCCACCGGAGCCGTAGGACTCGCAGTTGTCCGCGACCTCATTGCCGCCGTCGGTGTTGTACCAGGCGTCGAGCAGCGGGTCGGTGATCGTCTCGTCGAGCTCGTGGCTGAGGTCGTCGGCGATGTTGTCAGCCGGGTCGCTGTTGGGCGACTGGTAGGCCGACGTGCCGTCGGCCTGGCAGCCCTTGGTCGGGTTGACCGTCCACACGATGAATGGCACCGGCGAATACAGCACGTCGTTCGAGCCGTCGATGAAGGACGAGTGGTATGCGCAGAAGTCGCCGTTGCTGGCGCAGCCGAGGCCTGAGCCGCAGATGTTGGTGTCCTTCGGCGTGATGACGAAGTAGATCGGAGCGTTCGGCCCGATGCCGGCCGGCAGCGGCCTGGTGCGGATCAGTCGCGTCACCTCGGCCTGGATCTGGGCATCGGTGACGCAGTTCGAGTAGCCCGTACCGGTCGTGCAGCCGGAGGCAGTCGGAGTCGGGTAAGGCTGCGTGTCGAGGATCGCCTGGCTGGCGGAGAACGTCTGCTTGTAGTCCGCAAACCCGCTCGAGTCGGTGTACTGGCGCAGCACCGAGAACACGTCCGTCGCCGCGCCACTGTCGGCGGCGGCGTCAGACAGGTACTGCTTCAGGACCGTCTTCGAACGGGTGCTGATTCCCGATCCGCTCGGGTCCCAGAAGATCAGGTAGGGCGCGCTTGAATGGAGGACCGGGCCGCCACTGTGGTATTCGACGTTGCCGTTGGCCGTCTCCACGCGGCCCGACGCCGGGACGTGTGCTCCGTTCAGCGCCGCGACGCCGACGCCAGGACGAAGAAAAACCCCGTATCGCTGGCCGTTGCCGCTCTGCACGACCACCGCGCCCGCACTCGCCGGCAACGCCGCCACCACGATTACGCCAGCCAGCAGCCCCAGTCCCAAACGCCGCACAGCATCCCCTTTCGAGTCTTCGCCCCGGCGCGGACATCGTACACGGCGAAGTTCCGCCCGGTAGGTTGTGGGCGTGGAGTCGATCGAGCCCATCCAACCGCGGCTCGAGCTGATTGGACGCTGCCGCGCCGACCTCGGTGAGCCCCTCGAGCTCGGGCAGACGCCCTGGGGCCTCCGGCGGATCATCCCGATCGTGGGCGGTGAGTTTGATGGCCCGCGGGTGTCCGGGACGATTCTGTCCGGCGGGGCCGACTGGCAGGTGGTCCACGAGGACGGCATGGCGGCCATCGACACCCGCTACACGCTTCGAACGCATGACCAGGCGCTCATCTCCGTCGCTACCCGGGGAGTGCGCTACGGACCGTCCGACGTCCTTCGGCGTCTGGCCGAGGGAGAGCTGGTCGACCCCGCCGAGTACTACTTTCGCGTCTCGATCCAGTACGAGACGGGAGCCCCGGGATACGAGTGGCTCAACCGGATCGTGGCCGTCGCCTCCGCGGTGCGGCTGGCCGATCAGGTCGTCTACGACGCGTACGCCCTGACCTAGTGCCTCGGGCCGGGCGTCCGTCTGCGCCAAATACGTGCTCAGAATCGCCGCCTCTCGCCGGAGCGCTTCAGCCGCATCGACTCGTCCGGCCTTTCGTACTCGGACGGTCACGCACCGATGACGCAGCGAACGATGTGGATCTCCTTGCACGGCCGTGGGGAATGGCCTCCGGGCGAGGTCATCGTTCATAGCCTGCCGTTCTGATCGAGCCTCTTGACGGCCCGCCATCAAAGTGATATCATTTTGATAGCGCAAGCTGGAGCCCCGGATATCCACAGCCGACAGGAGGCACCCCCGATGAACGCTCCGAATGAAAACGACTCTCGGAAAGGCCTGCGTGGATGGTGGACCTCTCCCCCGCGAACCGGGCTGCGACTGATCATCGCGCCGTGGGAGTACCGCCACCTCCGGGCCTTCGCCAGCGCGCGCATCGTCGGCGCAGTCAGTGCTGGCCGGGCTCAGCCTCGCCACGCTCGGCTTCGGTGGCAACGACACCAAGACGTACGCGTGGGCGTTCGCGTTCTTCGCGGCAGCCGCGGCGCACTTCGCGTTCGCGTGCTGGGAGCTGAACATCGCCCGCTCCTAGCCGGCTGGAAGCTGAGCCTACCCCCGGAGGTAGTCCTCCCGCAGCCAGTCGAGCGTCGCGGCCAGACCGTCCTGATAGGAGACGCGCGGCACCCAGCCGAGCGTCTCCCTCGCTTTGCGGTTGCTGAAATCCTGGTCGCGTCCCAGCACGTGCACCGCCTGGCGAGACAGCAGCGGACGCGTCTTCACACCGCGCCGCGCGGCGCAGCAGCCGGTACCCATGCTCCAGCCCGAACGCGAGGCCGAACGCGACTCCGTAGGGCAGGCTCCACCGCGGCGCGGGACAGCCGAGCCCCTCGGCGAGGTCGCCGAGGAATCGCTTCCAGGTGATGTCGAGCCCATCCGACAGGTTGAAGGCTTCGCCGAGCGCCGCGTCGGTGCTGCAGCGCGAGCACGGCGGCGTCCACCAGATTCTCGACGTAGAGCAATCCTGCGACGGCGCGGCCGCCGTCGACGAGGAGCATCTGCCGCGCGCAGATCGCCCGCGCCATGTCACCCACGACATCCTCTGAGCGCGGGCCGTACACGGTCGCGGGCCGCAGGATCACGACGCCCAGTCCCCGGGCCTGCTCGACCCGGCGGACCTCGGCCTCGGCCGCCCGCTTCGTCTCCGAGTACCAGTTGCTGAAGCCGGCCCACACGTAGTCCTCGTCGATCCCCGGACGACCGGGGTGGCCGTACACGTCGGTCGTGCTGACGTGCACGACAGCGCTCGGCGGACGCGACCGGTCGCGGCCTCGAGCACATTGCGCGTCCCGACCACGTTGACCTGCTTGATCTCCTCGATCGTGGCCCAGTCGGACACCAGCGCGCCGCAGTGAACGACGAACCGGCACCCCTGGGCCGCGCCGATCAGCGAATCGGCGTTCGGTCAGATCCCCACGCGCGAACTCCACGTCGATCGCCTCGAGCGCGGACGTGTCGCTGCTCTCCCGGACCAGGCAGCGGACCCGGTAGCCCTCGTCGACGCAGGCGCCGCGCCAGGTGGCCGCCGATGAACCCGGTCGCACCGGTCACCAGGCACATGTCCCCCCGCCCGCCGGCCGCGTCCCCGCGGAGGATCCTGAGCCTCCGGCGCTCAACGACGCTTCGGGCGATGCTTGCGGGACATCGCCGACACCGCGATGTCCCGCACGACTCCCCAGTTCTTGCTCGTGTCGGTCTCACAGTCGGACAGGACGGCGTCGAGCGCGTCGAGGAAGCTCCGAGCCTCGTCCTCGCTCACCGTCAGTGGAGGAAGCAGCTTGATCACGTCGTTCTTTCCGGCCGCCATCGTGATCACACCGTGATCGCGATGCAGCGGGATCACGACCAGCTGCGGGAACAGCCCCTCGCTGGCCATCTGCATCAAGCGCCAGCTGACGCGCGCGACCCGGGACTTCGGCGGGCGCAGCTCGAAGCCCAGCATCAGGCCCTTGCCCCGCACCTCCTTGATGATCTCGTAGCGCTGCTGAAGCTCGGCGAGGCCGTCGAGCAGCAGCGTTCCGATTCGCTCGGCGTGCTCGACCAGGCCGTCCCGCTCGATGATCCTCAGCGCGGCCAGGCCGGCCGCCATCGACAGGCGGTTGCGGCCGAAGGTCGACTGGTGCACGTAGGAGCGCTCGAGCGTGCCCACGGCCTTGTCGTGGATCGCGCGAGTCGTGACCATCGCCGCAACCGGGACGTAGCCGCCGCTGAGCGCCTTGCCGACGAGCACGAAGTCGGGCTCGAGGTTCCAGTGCTCGAGCGCGAACCACCTTCCGGTCCGTCCGAGCCCGGTCTGGATCTCGTCGATCACGAACAGCGTGCCGTATCGCCGGCACAGATCCTGTGCGGCCTGGAGGTAGTCCGCGGGCGGGAGCGTCACCGCCCGCCCCTGGATCGGCTCGACGATGAACGCGGCCACGTCCTTGGTGCGCAAGCGCGGCCTCGAGACTGGCCAGGTCACCGAACGGCACCAGCTCGCAGCCGGGCAGCAGCGGGCCGAAGCCTTCCTTGAAGAACTCGTCGCCGACGAGCGAGAGCGGCCCGAGCGTGACGCCGTGGAAGCTGCTCACGCAGGAGACCAGTCGCGGACGGCCCGGTGGCGGCACGCGCGAACTTCATCGCCGAGTCCACCGCCTCGGCGCCGGTGCTGGCGAAGAACACCGCGTCGAGACCCGCCGGGAGACGCTGCGTCAGCTCCTCGGCGAGCATCCCGGCCAGCGGCGAGTAGTGGATCTGCACGCCGTCGACCAGGCCCGCGCCGAGCACCGCGTGCAGCACCTCGGCCACGTCGGGGTTGTTGTGGCCCAGGCTGGCGAACCCCTCGCCGGTGTGGAAGTCGAGGTACGCCCGGCCGTCGCCGTCGATAGACGTAGGAGCCCCGGGCGGTGACGTAGTCCTTGTCGAACCCCAGGATCCGCAGCACGTCGACGAGCGAAGGATCGAGGTGGCGGGCGGCCAGCTCGAACGTCTCATCGGCGCGTGCCGTCGCCTCCATCACGATGCCAAGCGAGTCCAGAGCGCCGGCGCGCTGGGGGTCTAGCGCTGGGATGCGTTGCGAGTCGACATCCATGGCGGTTGGCGCAGGAGCGTACATAACCCCCGTCCATCGCGATGCCGATCGAGCTCACGAAAGCGTCCCCGGCCGCCTTCGGCCCGTGCCGACCGATGCACTCAGCCCGGTCACTCGGACTCAAGCGCGGGTCGTGGGCTCGCTATCTCCCATCTGCAGGCCCTAATCACTGGCCTGGTCGTCGATCGCGACCGCCACGAGCAGGTGTGGAGATCCTCGAAGCACCGCGGGTTCAGCCCGGTCAGCTCCTCGACGCGGCGAAGCCGGTAGCGCGCCGTGTTCGTGTGAACATGGAGGCGGGCGCTCGCGCTCTTCAGGTTGAGGTCCGCCTTCGAGTAGGCCCGGATCGTGTCGACCAGGGCCCCGCCCCTGCGCCTGTCCTCCTCCAGGAAGCTGATGAGCCGTGGTTCGATCAGTCGACGTGCGGTCTCGTCTGCGTTCAGGGCCAGGTACTCGAACGGCGTCAACTGAGCCAGCGCGGCCACGCCTCCGGCGCGGTCGACGAACCTCACCGCCGAGACGGCTTCCCGGTAGGCCCGGGGCAGCTCGGCCACCCCGTCCGCGGTGGTGCTCACGCCGATCGCGAGCGGAGTGCCCTCGCGGTCTACGAGCTCGTGCACCTGGCGCAGGAGCGCACACACCCCGTCCGCGTCACGATCCGCGCGTAGGCTGAGGATCATCACGACCTCGGCTTGACGAACGACGACGAGCGCGGCCGGCTCGTGCAACCCGGATCGGGAAAAGGTCGCGCCCACCAGCTCGGAGGCATCCTGGTCGGACCAGGACGTCAGCGGGAGCGCCACCGCCACGAGCGCACGCGTCTCCGGGGCGAGGTCATACCTCGCGGCCGCGGCGGCCAGCGGACCTGACTTCGGCAGCGTCCCGGTGAGCAGATGCTCGAGCAGGTCGCGCCGCTCCTTCGCGACCGCCGCCAAACCGCCCTGGCGAAACTCCACGTAGGTCTGACCGGCGTGAGTGGTGGCGACGTCCATGTGGCGCATCAGCTGGGAGGCGAGGCTCAGCACCAAGCGGTAGTTCACTCCCGCCGCCTCGGCGAATTCGACGATCGAGTCCCACAGGACCTGCTGGCCGACTCGGTACGCGCTCAGATAATCCTCGAGCGCGAACCCGGCCTTCGCCCGGCGCAGGGACGCACCGCGCTGGAAGGCGAGCTCGTCCGGCGTGGGCGCCCGACCGTCGATGAGTGCCCTGATCAGCACCGTGTAGTTCCGGCGGATCTGATCGAGCACATCATCGAAGAACTCCTCGCGCTGCGCCGCGTAGGCGGGCAGCTCCGCGCGCATCGTGGCCAGGCCCTTCGCGGCCAGCGCGTCGATGTCGTTCAGCAGCGGTGCCAGCAGACGCTCGCGGTCCGCTCGCTCCGTGCTAGCGCGTTCCGACGCCGTCTGCACCGGGAGCCCTGCGACGCCTGCGCTGCATCGCGCCTCGTTCTTGAACGCCCAGATAGGTCCTCACCTCCGCGCTTTCCGACAGCTCCCCCGCTGACGCCTCGTGACGGATGCGCCCCTTCTCCAGGACATAGCCGCGATCGGCCAGCCGCAACGCGAACAGGCTGTTCTGCTCTGAGAGCAGGATGCTCATCCGCTCCTGCTTGATCAGCTCGATCCAATCGCGCATCTGGCCGACCACGACCGGTGCCAGGCCCTCGGTCGGCTCATCGAGCAGGAGAACCTTGGGGTGGGCCAGCAGCGCACGCCCGAGCTTGAGCATCTGCTGCTCGCCGCCGCTGATGAGCCCCGCGCGCCGGCCGTCGAGCTCGCGTAGCTTGGGAAACGTCTCGTGCAGCCGCTCGATCGTCCAGGTTGGACTGCTTCACCTTCGCGTCGCGCCGGGCCAGCTCCAGGTTCTGGCGAACGGTCAGCGCGCCGAAGATCCGCCGCCCGCTGGGGACATACGCGACCCCGGCTCGCGCCACCACATGGGGTGGTCGGCGGGCCAGCTCGACGCCGTCCAGCGTGACGCGGCCGCTCCGCGGCGGCGTCAGGCCCGTGATGCTCCGCATGGTCGTGGTCTTGCCGGCGCCGTTGCGGCCCGAGCAGCGCGACCACCTCACCTTCGGCCACGCTCAGCGAGACGCCCTGGAGAATGTGGCTCTGCCCGTAGTAGGTGTTGATGTCGGCGAGCTCGAGTCTCACTCGTCGCTCCCCAGGTAGACCTCCCTCACCCGCTCGTCCTGCTCGACCGAATCGGGGGTTCCGTGGGCGATGACCTCGGCCCTGGTGCAGGACGGTTATCCGGTCGGAGATTCCGAAGACGACGTCCATGTCGTGCTCGGACAGCAGCACGGTGAGCCCATCCGCCTTCGGCCAGCGCCGTGATCAGCTCGACCATCCGATCGGTCTCGAACGGGGACATGCCGGCGGTCGGCTCGTCGAGGAGCAGCAGCCGGGGACGCGCGGCCAGTGCGAGGGCGACCTCGAGCACGCGCTGATCGCCGTGCGACAGGGTCTGGGCCTCCGCCTCCGCCGCGTCCTCGAGGCCCACCCGGGCCAGAAGCTCGCGCGCCTCATCCGCCACCCGGCGCTGGAACATCGTCACGAAGTCGGCCGACCGACGGCGGCGGGCGAGAATCGCGATCTGCAGCGACTCGAGCACGGTGATCCGTGGAAACACGTTGGTGAGCTGGAAGGACTGCGTCAGCCCGCGCCGGGCGATGAGGTGCGGCCTCAGGCCCGTGATGTCCTCGCCGCCGAAGCGGACCGCGCCGCGGGTTGCCCGGTGAACGCCGGTGAGCAGCCGGAAGAACGTCGTCTTCCCCGCTCCGTTCGGCCCGATGACCGAGTGGATCGTGCCCGGTGCCACCGCCATCTCCACCCCGTCGACGGCGAAGAAGCCGTCGAACGACTTGGCCAGATCGCGGATCTCCAGAAGCGGCCCGTCGTTCATCGCAGTGCCGCCGTCGTTCTCGCGCCCGGCCCGATCCGGCGCAACCAGCGGCCTGCTCGCGTCAGCAGCCCGAGCGCACCGTCGGGCGCGAACAGCACGATGATCAGCAGCAGCAGCCCGAACACGAGCTGGTAGTCGTTGCTGTTGGCCAGCACCACGTCACGTCCCTCCTCGAAGATGAACGCACCGAGCGCCGGGCCGAGGAACTGGTACTGACCGCCGATCACCGCCATGAACACGGGATAGCCCGACTCGGTCCAGTTCAGGAGGTTCGGGTTGGCCGATGAGTCGTGCACGACGGCCAGCGTCCCGGCGAGCGCGCAGAACGCACCGGCGAACACGAAGGCCAGCAGCTGATGGCGAAAGACGTTGACGCCGAGCGCCTCGGCGCGCTCTCGGTTCTCGCGGATCGCGCGTAGCGTCATGCCGAACGGTGAGCGGGTGATCCACCACAGCGCGAGCAGGGCGACGACGACGACGCCGAGGGTGAAGTAGTAGGCGTTGTTCAGGCCGTTGAGGAAGCTCGGAAGGATCTCTCCGAACACGCCGTTGGCGCCACCGGTGAACTTCTCCTGCTGAACCACCACGACGTAGAACAGCTGCGAGAAGGCGAGCGTCAGCAGCGCGAAGTACAGCCTCCGGGTGCGCAGCGCCACCAGCCCGACCAGGAACGCGGCCACCGCCCCCACGAACGGGGCGGCAGCGAAGCCGAGCCAGAACGAGGTCTGCCAGTGAAGCCACATCAGCGCCACGACGTAGGCACCCGTTCCGTAGAAGGCGGCCTGGCCGAACGAGACCAGCCCGCCGTAGCCGACGAGCAGGTTCGTCGCGCAGGCGAACAGCGCCAGGGCGATCGCGCTCTGGATGTCGAGCAGCGAGGTGGCGCCCACGAGCGAGGGCATCGCCAGCAGCACGACCAACACGAGGACCGGAGCCGCTCCCCGCGTCCCCGCGCTCTCGCGCCCAGCCCGCTCGGTCTGCGCCGGCGATCACCGCTCCGGCGCTCCCAGCAGGCCCCACGGCCGCAGCGCGAGCACCGCGATCATCGCGAGGTAGATGAACGCCGAGGACCATTGCGGAACCCAGATCACCCCGACGGTGTCGAACAGGCTGATGATGACCGCGGCCAGCGCGGCTCCCACCACCGAGCCCAGGCCGCCGATCACGGCGACGATGAACGCGTACACGATGATCGTCGCGTCGAGACCCGCCGTCACCGACTGCAGCGGCGAGGCGAGCGCTCCGGCGAACCCGGCCAGCGCGGCGCCGATCGTGAAGACGGCGGTGGACAGCATCGGCACGTTGGTCCCCGAGGCGGCCAGCGTTTCCGGATCCTCGGCGGCGGCGCGAATGCGCCAGCCGAGCGCCGTGCGCTGCAGCAGCGCCCACAGCGCCGACCCCCACGACCACGGCCGCGCCGATCGCGAACAGGTCGTAGACCGGGAACTTGCCGGTGCCGATCGACGACCGAGCCGCTCAGGAGCTTCGGCGGGTTGACCGAGCGCGGCTGCGATCCCCAGACGTGCAGCGCGATGTCCGCGAAGATCAGGAACAGCGCGTAGGTCGCGACCAGCTGGACCAGGTGGTCGCGCTTGTAGATCCGCCGCAGGACGCTGATCTCGACGCCCGCTCCGATCACCGCCAGCGCGAGCGGCGCGGCCAGCAGCGCCAGCCACAGACGCCCGCCCGCAGCCGCGCCGACCACCGAGGTCACGATGAACGCGCCGTACATGTAGAAGCTGCCGTGGGCGATGTTGATGATCCGCATCGCGCCGAACACGAGCGTGAGCCCCGCCGCGGCGATGAACAGCGAGCTCGCCTCGGTCATCGCCGCGAGCAGGGTCACGAGATCGTTGGAGAGGGTCATGCCGCTGCTCCCGCCTGATCTCCTTGGGCTAGGAGACCTGGCAGGGCTCGATCATCTGGCTGACCGAGGGGATGTACGTCTTGGTCCACAGCGGCGCGCCGTACTTCGGATCGATCGAGGACGCGATGATCCCGGTGTCCTCGGTCAGCTCGGCCTGGTGGTCGCAGGCGCGGACCGTCACGCTTCCCCGCGGGGTGCTGACCGACGCTCCCGCCAGCGCGCTCGCCAGCTTGCCGGCGTCGAAGCTCCCCGCCTTCTTCACCCCGGCAGCCCACATCTCGGCCGCGTCGTAGCCGTTGATCGCCCACTCGTCGGGATAGATGCCGTACGCGGCCTTGTAGGCAGTGACGAAGCTGTTCATCGCGCCCGACGGCTCCGCCCAGAAGGCGGCGCGATCCCACGCCATCGCGCCGGCCGGGATCTGCTGACCGAGCGCCTTGACGACGTCCCAGCCGTACATCCCTCCCACCTTGGCCTTGCTGAACAGGCCCAGGCCGAGCCCCTGCTTGGTGAGGGTGACCAGGTCTCCCCCGTACTCGCCCGACGAACACGAACTGAGGGTTCGATGACAGTACCGCGGAGATGTTCGAGGTGTACGAGGTCGCCCCGAGCTGTGGCGTCTGCTGACTGGTGACCGTGTAGGTGACCCCATCCTTCTTGAGATCGCGCAGGAAGGCCGACACCGTGTCGAGTCCGAAGCTGTAGTCGGGGGTGATCGTGGCGATCCGGACTGGGCCCTTGCCGAAGAACTTGACGAAACCCAGCGCCGCCGCGGCCGGCTCCATGTCGGTGTTCGGCGAGGCCTCCCATACCTGCTTGGTGAAATGCGTCGTGGTCAGGCCGATGTCGTTGGCCATGTGCAGGAACAGCGGCACGTCGTAGCGCTCGGCCAGCTGTTCCTGCGCCAGCGCGACCGCGCTCGAAACCGAGCCGAACAGCGCCTTGACGTGGTCGTTCAGGATCAGTCCGCGGGTGACCGTCGCGCCCGTGCCCGGATCGATCTGGTCATCGGCCGTGACCAGCTTGAGCTTCTGGCCCAGCAGCCCGCCGCTCTGGTTGATCTGGTTGATCGCCAGCTTGATCCCGTAGAGCCCCGGCTGTCCCAGCGCGGCGAAGGTCCCGCTCAGGGTCGTCGCCACGCCCACGTCGACCGTTCCGCCGGAGGAGCTCCCCGAGGCGCTCGCGGAAGCCGAGCCTCCGCTCGAGGAGCTCCCACACCCGACGAGCAGGACCGACGCGGTGACGACCGCGACGACCGCCGACCACCTGCTCCGGCCGCGCGGGCATGCCAAAGTGACTGCTTCTCGCATTGGACTTTCCTCCCTCGTGCTCACTGCGGGCGTCGAGATTCGCCGTCAGCGCGACACTACCCGGTCAGCTGACTATCTCGGCCTCGCCCTCCACGTAGGTGGAGCGGTCAGCATGCTAGGTATCCAACTGCCGACTGTGAATGCGGGAAAGCGAGAAATTCCCGCCGACCCGTTTGTCGGATACCTACAAAGCGTGCGCTACTCGTCCGGCCGCAGCTCGAGCAGCTTGAGCCCGAGCTGGAGCAGGAGCAGATCGTCCGGCACGTGCGGATCGCGGCCGGTGAGGCTCTTCATCCGCCCCAGCCGGTAGACGACCGTGTTGGGGTGAACGCACAGCGCCTCGGCGCTCTTGGCGAGGTTGCAGCCGGACGCGACATAGGCCCGCAGCGTCGGCACGAGCTCCGCTTGACGAGCTCGGTCGTACTCGAGCAGTCGCCCGACGGTCGCGTTGATGACCCGCTCGGGACGACGCGTATCGCGCACGATCGAGTCGATCAGCACGTCCTCGAAGGCGACCACGGAGCCTCGCTCGGGCTCGGCGGTGGCGATCTCGACCGCTTCGAGGGCCTCGCTGTAGCTGACCGGCAGCGTCGCGAGACCCGAGCCGGCGCCGCTCAGTCCGACCGTGACGTGGAGGGTGGCCAGCTCCTGCGCCAGCCGCGCGCAGGCCACCCTGAGATCCTTGCCCTCCGATGCATCCTCGAACGGGTGCAGGGCGACGACTTCGCCGTGGCGCATCCCCACGAGCAGCGGACCGGCGCTGGAGCGCAGATGCACCCGGGTCGCGTCCATGATCCGGCGCAGCGCTCCACGCGCCGCCGGCATCTGATCGGCGACGTCCTCGACGACGCGCCGTCCGGTGCGCACGATGACCACGAAATAGCTGGAGCACAGCCGGAGGTGGAGCGAGTGGGCGAGCCGCCTGACCGCCTCGGACTCGCCGTCGCCGGCCAGCAGCGCGTCGAGAAGGTCGCGCCTGAGCAGCTCCTGGTCGGTCCAGACGTTGTGCAGCTCGGTCATGTAGCCCTGCGCCGCCGCCACCGACTGCAGGTCGAGATGCTCCAGCAGCCGGCCGGCGATCGTCAGCGCCGCCTCGAGCTCGGCCTGAACCTCGCGATCGATGCACTGCACGACCGTCTCCCACAGCGTGCGGCCCTGCAGCCGCACCGCGTGCAGGAAGGACTCGAGCGAGACGTGCTGATGGACCCGCCGCGCCGCGCCCGCGCGTACAACCTCGAGCTCGTCCAGAGCGGGACGATGGCCGCTCGCCAGGTCCGCCACGATCACGCGCAGCGCCCCGAGCGTGACCTTGTGGACGTCCTCCAACAGCCCCTCGTCGGTCGCCAGCCGGTAGTCGGCGATCTCCTGCTGGTATCGCACCACCATCCTCCGGGCGACCGTCTCGAGCTGTGCCTCCACCCGGTCGGTGATCGCCCGCACCGCCGCGCGATCCGATGAGGCGCCGAGCCGAGCGCGCGGAGCGGAATGGCCCAACGTCGTCATGGCGCGAGCATACGGCGCGAGCGGCGTCGCGTCGCCGCAGTCCCTATCGGGGAGTTCCCGGTGAGCCTTCTCGCCAAGTACGCATGGCCCGCCCTCAGGGAGTCAGGCGACGGGCGTTTCATCGTCGTGGCCTCGGCCCTCGGCCTGGTCGGCTCGCCCTACAAAGCGGCCTACGTGAGCGCCAAGCACGGCGCGGTGGGACTCGTGAAGACCCTCGCCCTGGAGGGCGCAGAGCACGGGATCCGCGCGGTCTCGATCTGCGCCAGCTACGTCCGCACGCCCCTGGTGGAGAACCAGATCGCCGGCCAGGCACGCGCTCACGGCGTTTCCGAGGAGCGCGTGCTCGAGGACGTGATGCTCGCGCCGCAGGCGATCAAGTGCCTCATCGAGCCCGAGGAGTTCGCCGACGTGGTGGCCATGCTGGCCGGTCCGACGGGAGCCTCGTTCACGGGCGCGCCGTTGATCATGGACTGCGGATACACCGCGCATTAGTTGCTGCTGGCGCCGGTGCTGGCCGGCTCGCACCCGGATCCGTCTCCCGCCGGTGCCGACGCCGGGCCGGCCACTCCATCGAGGTTGAACGGGATCACGCGGTAGCAGGCGCCGGCGCTCGGCTCCGCCCAGCCGTTGCTGAGATCGGTGACGCAGTGATCGCAGGACACCGACCAGGGGCCGTCGGCGGATGGCGACTGCTCGATGCTGTAGTTCTCCGCGCCGGCCGATCCCTCCCAGTAGAGCCGTCCGCCGTCGGTCTGGGTGATGATCGGCGGCGGCGGGATCATGTGCGGCGGGACGGGCAGCCCTCGCATCGCGTAGGCGTGCGCGCGCAGCATCTGTGCCCGCGCCGCCATGTCGGACGCGGTGTTCGACGCGGTGTCGATGCCGGTGTAGTAGAGCGCCCACCAGCTTCCGTCCTCACCGACCTGGCACCCGGCGCCGCCGGCGGGGGTGGTCGCCTGTGGAGGCGGGGTGACGCCGCTCGGCGGCGGCGAGGTGTCGAGCGATGGGACACAGTTGCTGTCGGCCGGGACGGGCGTCCACCCGTGCCCGTTGGCGTGTCCTTCGAGCGCCCAGAACAGATCGCCGGAGATGTTCGGGTCCTGCTCGATCCCGGTCAGGAACGTCTGCAGGCTGCCGGTGGTCAGCCAGTTGGTCGGGTCCCACCCGATCTCGCTGGCCATCCAGACCTTGCCCTCGGTGGTGACGAGCGCGGCCGCGGCGTGGATCCAGGGATCCTCACCGGTGGTGCGATCACCGGCGCCCTCCGGCAGCCAGTGCGGGTAGACCTCGGCGCTGAACGCGTCGATGTTGGGGTCGCTCAGCTCGGTCGTGTCCGGGGTGGCGCTCGGAGCGTTGCTGATGATGAGCTGCTTCGGGCCGAGCGACTTGACGTAGTCGTTGATCGTGGTCACCCAGCTGTCGGGGGCGCCGTCGACCGAGCACTCGTTGCAGTCCATCCAGCCGAGGATCGTGGGGTCGTCCTTGTACGGGATGCCGGTGTAGCTGTTGACGCGATCGACGATGTGCTCGATGTGGTTCTCGAAGTCCTTGATCACGGTCGCGTCGGTCCAGAAGTCGGCGCCGCCCTCCCAGCTCGAGAACACCGAGCTCGTGTTGCCGCCGTTGACGGCCCGCGAGTCTCCCTGGAACTCGAGGATCAGCCGGATCCCGTAGTAGCGGGCGCGCATGATCGCGTAGTCCATGACCCGGAACGCCTGCTCGTTGTACTGGTTCAGCGCGGGCTCCAGGCAGTTCGGGCACCCGACCGTGTCGCCCAGCGTCTGCGCTCGTACCACGCGTCGCGCCCATCTCCTTGGCCGTGGCCAGTGCATCGTTGACCTCGTACTCGGTCGGGAAGCGCTCGTTCTGTCCGGACTGGAAGTTCAGCGGCCCGTAGCCCACGAGGCCGAGCCACTCGATGTTCGCGCCGGAGAAGCGGAACGGCTGGCCGTCGAGCATCAGGTGCGATCCGCTGCGGCGTGACGAAGTCCCACGGATCCGCCTGGGCCACGGCCGGCGCGGCGACCAGCAGGGCCGTGACCACCACGGCCAGGGCGGCCAGTCTCTGTCTCATGTCGCCTCCCTAGGGCTGGGCGCCGTACGTGGAGCAGTTGTTCGGGGGCGTGACCCCGGCGAACGCGTTCTCGAGATAGGTCAGCGCGGCCTTCCAGTAGGGCACGATCCCGCTCAGGTGATCGCCTCCGGTCGGGTCGCGGTCGTAATCGACGGTCACGCCGTGCCGGCAGTAGTTGGCGACCCACGCGTCGACCGGCTGGATGTACGCGAGGTCGTCGTTGACTGAGTTGTAGAGGAACTCCGGAGCCTTGGGCAGCGGGCCGTTCTTCAGGCTCAGCTGCTCGAGACCCCGATGCACCGGCGGATAGGCGGCCAGCGCCTCTGAGTCGGGGAAGTTCGTGTACTGGGAGGCGTTGCCGTACGGCTCGTTGAGCGTCGAGCCGGCACAGCCGCTGCCGTCCTGGCCGTCCTTCGCCGCCAGGGCCTGGCCCGAGGCGTTCAGCAGCTTGCTCAGGTCGAAGTCCTGCGGCAGAGCCCGGCTGAAGCTCTCCAGCACGCCGATCTCGGTGCCGTACCAGATCGAGTTGTCGAAGTTCTGGGTGGTGTAGACGAGGTCGGGGAAGTTCCCGCCGGCGGCGACGCCGACGATGTCGACCTGCAGGGCGTACTTCGGCGCGAACGCGGCCGCCCAGGTCGAGGCCTCCGAGCCGCCGGAGTAACCGTTCAGCGTGACCTCGGTCCTGGTTCCCTCGAGGCCGCGCGGGGGCGAAGTGCTCAGCGGCGATGATCGAGTCGAGCGTCGCGTATCCGAGCATCGGGCCCGCAGCCCACTCGCTGTCCAGCCCCTCGTAGTCGGAGGTCACGACGTCCCAGCCCTGCTGCAGCTCCTGGCTCATCATCGTCTGCTCGGTGGGGCCGTTGGTCCCGCCGCCGTTGTTGCCTCCCTGCAACGTGTACGAGGGCGCGCAGTTGAGGGTCAGGCTGTCGTAGTAGGTCTGGTAGGACGCCAGGCGCCGAGGGCCTGGCGCCGGCGTGCTCGGCACCATCACCGTCGTCACCGCCGCGACCCGCTGGCCGGTGACGTTCGTGGTCGCGTACATCAGCTGGTAGGCGGCTGCGGCCTCGGTCTGGGTCGGGCCGCTCAGCGTCACCTGGCGCTCGCGCATGATCGTCCCGTGCGGATATGACGCGATGTTCGCCGGCTGTACGTAGAACGGATCGGACGACGGCGCGGTGAGCGCGCTCGCCGCAGACGGAACCAGGGCCAACCCGACGACCGACGCCAACACCCCCAACAACGCGTGCCGACCTGGTCGGCACCGCATCCCCGTCAGACAACGTGTCCGCTGCACGCGGCCGTCCGCTACGAGTCTCGTATTCATGTCTCCCGCCTTCTCCCTGTCTTCACGACCTGTCACTCGCGTTTTACCCACGATCGCCGTGCGCTAGTTCGACCACGCGCGCCAAACTTTTGCCCGATCCGTTGTCAGCGGACGCCAGTCGCCAACCCCTGGATGGAGCGTGTTGGCCGCGTCGCCCAGCTCAGGACCTCGCGGCTCCGAGCCAGCAAGAACGCACCGAAGGGTCAGCCCTGGCGTGCTGCTGACATACGGGTCACGGCCATCATCGTCGCCTGGATGAGCGCCACGAGCTGCCGCTCCCCACCGTCGGCGATGCCGTAGACCTCGCCGCGACAGATGGTGAGCGTGCGCCCCGAGCGCATCACGTGCCCGGCGGCGATGAACGCCGCTTGCGCTGCCGGCGCGACGAGGCTCATCGAGAACTCGACCGTGAGCACGTCGCGGTCCTCGGGGAACCCGGTGTAGGCGGCATAGCCGCAGGCCGAATCAGCGATCGTGGTGATGGCGCCGGCGTGGACGAACCCGTGCTGCTGGGTGATGTCCGCGCGGCTGGCCAGCCCCAGCTCGACATACCCCGGTGCGAGCCGCTCGATCGTGACTCCGAGCGTGGTGAGCAGCGTCTGACGCGCGACGCTGGCCCGGATCCGTGCCGCCGCCTCGGGCGCGAGCTCCGGCAACTCGGGTGAACCAGGTCCGTGATGGGACACCTCCTGCAGTTCGATCGTGGCGGCCTTTCCCCTCCGTGCCCGGCCTTCCTGGAGGTCTGCCAAGCTAGAAAGCGTGACTGCCTTGGCGGACCGGCTGCGGATACCGCCCTGGGCGCGGGTCGCCGCCGTGATGTTCGGAGTCGGCTGGGGCGCGAACCAGTTCTCCTCGCTGCTCCTGGCCTATCGCTTGCACCGCGGGGTCTCGGAGAGCACGGCCGATGCGTTGTTCGGCGTATACGCGCTCGGGCTGATCCCCGCCCTGCTCGTGATCGGGCCGGTTTCCGACCAACGCGGCCGCCGACGGATCGTGCGGGGCGCAGGCGTGCTCTCCGTGGTCGCCTCGCTCTCGTTGATCGTCGGCGCGCACTCGCTGGGGATGCTGTATCTCGGCCGCTTCCTTGCCGGGGTGTGCAGCGGCGGCGCCTTCGCCGCGGGCACAGCCTGGATCAAGGAGCTATCAGTCGCCCCGTATGACGAGCTCGCCAGCGAGCAGGCCGGCGCCCGGCGAGCCGCGATCGCGCTGTCGGCCGGCTTCGGGCTCGGTCCGCTCATCGCCGGGCTGCTCGCCCAGTGGGGGCCAGATCCCCTGCTCACCGCCTACGTACCGCACCTCATCGTGATGTGCATCGCTCTCGTGGTCTTGATGGGCACCCCCGAGACCGTCTTTTCTGTACGCCGGGCCTCGCTCGGGGGCGTGTTGCGCGTGCCCTCGGCCCGCCATCACAGGTTCCGTGGAATCGTCGTTCCGGCCGCGCCCTGGGTCTTCGCCGCGCCATCGATCGCGTTCGCGGTCCTGCCCGGCCTGGTCACTCACCGGACGGGCAGCTACCAGGTCGCGTTCGCCGCCGCGGTGGCCGGCCTCACCCTCGGGCTCGGGATCCTGATCCAGCCCGTGGCCCGGCGGCTTGATCGGCGGGGTGACGTGCGCGGGCTGCTCGCCGGTCTACTCGCGGTCAGCGTGGGCACGCTGCTGGGGGCCGCGGCCGCCCAGGCCCAGAGCTGGCCGCTCGTCGTGCCGGCCGCGATGCTCCTCGGCTGCGGCTACGGCCTCTGCATCGTCTCGGGTCTGCTCGAGACCCAGCGATTGGCGAGCCGCGAGGACCTCGCGTCACTCACCGCGATCTATTACGCACTGACCTACGTTGGCTTCGCTGTGCCGATCGTCCTAGCCGAGTTCGAGCGGGTCGTCGGCGCTCCGGTCCTGCTCCTCGTGACCGGCGCCCTGGCCGCGGTCAGCGCCGGCCAGGTTGTGCGCGCGTTGGTGCGGCACCGGCCCGGTGTCAGTCGCGCTTGAGCAGGAGCGCCAGGCTCGGCACGACGAACGAGAGGAGATAGACGGGCCAGAGCCTGCCTCCGTAGCAGCGGAAGTTGACGGCGTCGCCGTCGGCTACGTCGAACGATTCGGCTTGGCTCGAGTAGCGCCCCGCCCGGACCTGGAGACTGTGGTGTCCGGGCTCGATCGATGTCTCGAACGTGCCACGGCGGCTGATCGAGCCGGCGGTCGTCCCATCCAGTGCGATCTCGAGGGGCTCGCGACGGAGCTCCATCACGGTACCTTGCCGCTTCAGGGTGAACGTTGCTGACACGGTTGGCCTCCTGTCTTCGATGCGGTCCCGGTCACGTACGCGCTCCGGCGATCAACCGTTCGCGGTCGAACATCGCTGCCACGACCCGCCACCCGAGTGCGTCGAGCGATGCCGACCCAGCCTGCTCACGCGCCGAACCCTCGACGATCGAATGCTCCTCCGCCGACGAGACCCCTACCTCGTTGGGCATGGCCGAAGGCTACCGCGAGTTCCCGCCGGGGCTGGTCAGCCCCGGCATCGCGCCCTCAGGCTGGGGTACGCTCAGGACGCCCCTAGCAAGAATGGCGCCGCGCGCGTCACCACGCGGGCCACCGAACACGGGAGGGGGATCTCGTGATCACCAGCAAACGTAGAGTCAGGCGCGGACTGGCGGGGCTCAGCGCGGTTGTCCTGGCCGTGATCATCCTGCTGGCCGGCGTCTGGTGGGGGGGCCATCCCAGCGCGCTGCCCTCGGCGCTGCGCGTGAGTTTTTTCCAGACCCGCGGTCTCGTCCTGGTCAACCAGGCCATGAACATTCTCACCACCCGCTACTACCGCCCGCTCAACCGCTCGAAGCTGGTCGACCTGGCACTCACAGGCATGGTGGCCGGCCTCGACGACCCATACTCGCGCTATCTCGCCCCACAGGATTACCGCGAGCGCAACGTAGAGCGCACCCAGGGGCAAGGCGGGATCGGGATCAACACTGTGGCTGAGCCGGATGGACTCCGGGTGCGCAATGTGTTCGAGAACTCGCCGGCCGCCCACGCCGGCTTGATGCCCGGAGATCTGATCATCAAGGTGGGCTCGGTCTCGCTGGTCGACCAGGGCGACAATGCCGGCGCCGAGTTGATCAGAGGCCCGGCCGGCACCAACGTGGAGCTGACGTTCAAGAGAGATGAAGTCGAGCATGTGGTCTCGATCGAGCGTGCCAACATCGTCGCGCCGGTGACGAGTTGGCAGATGCTCAACTACGATCATCGGCGCGTCGGGCATCTGACGTTCGCCAGTTTCACCGAGGGCTCCGGCGACAAGCTGCGTACCGAGGTGCGGGCCGCACTCGACGCGGGCGCCAAGGCGCTGATCCTCGACCTGCGTGGAAACGGCGGAGGCCTCATCAACGAGGCAATCGATGTCGCCAGCATCTTCATCCCCCACGGCGAGATCATGTCCGCCGAGGAGCGCGGCCAGCGTCGCCGGGTCTACACGGCCGACGGCAATGCGATCGCGCCCGATATCCCCCTGGTGGTGCTCGTGAATCACGGCACGGCGTCGGCATCCGAGATCGTAACCGCGGCACTGCAGGACCGCGGCCGAGCCAAGGTGGTCGGAACCGAGACCTACGGCAAAGGGGTCTTTCAGGTGACAGAGCGGCTGATCAATGCCGGCGCCATCGACATCACGGTCGGCAGGTACTTCTCTCCCAACGGGCACAACCTCGGCGGCGGCGCGTCGAACTCGGGTCCGGGCATCATGCCCAACGTGTACGCCAGCGATAACCCGGAGACGCCGGAGGACGAGGCGCTCACCGTCGCCGAACGCACCGTGGCCGCCGAGGCTCACTGAGCTGTTATCACCCGACGAGCGTCATCTAGCCTCCTCGGCAGCGAGCTGTGAGCTACGACCTCTGCTTCTGGGCCCAGAGACCGGATGTCGGTCTTTCACCCCAGACGATCTATGAGCACCTGCTCGACGACCGAGCGGTCGATGGCCTCCCGCCGTTGCCGTCGAGGATTATCTCGGGGTGCTTGCCGAGGCCTTTCCGGGTGGCACACGGGAGCCAAACGGAGCATCTGAATGGTTCGTTTGGGAGGGACCCACAGACCGGCGAGCGCTTTCCTGTCCCGGAGAGCTGGCCCCATGCCGCTCGCGCTCGGCTCATTTCATGGGCAGCTCGAGCAGGCCGGAGAACAGCGGGGTGATGATGCGGGCGTGTGGATACACGCGGTAGGTGTTGTAGGCAGCGCCGTCGCGCATCGCGAACACGCTCCACCCCGCACTCACGGAAAGGGCCGACTCGAGAGTAGGCGACGAGCTTCTCGAGTGGCGCCTGAGACATGCAGGTCAGCGTCACATCCCGGCTATTCAGATGGCGGAGAATCCCCTCGCTGAGACCGTCGACCAGCGAGGAGCAGCCGGGGCACACCACTCGCCAGTCCTCTCCGAACATCAAGTGGTAGATGAGCAGCTGCGAGCGTCCCGCGAACAGCTCGCCCAACGACTGGCGCCCGTTCTCGGTCGCAAAGTCGTACTCCTTCTCGACGGGCACCCACGGCAGCTCCCGCCGTTCCTTCTCGACGCGCTCGGCCTGCGCCTCAAGCTCGCGCTCGGCCGCGAGCAGCTCCCTGCGAGCCACTTGCCAGTCCTGCTCGGTGCCGACCTTCATAGGACCTCCTCTGAATTGACTTCGTCCTCACCTGAGCGGCGTGACGGCTCGTGCTCCGGGAGCATGCATTTCCGGTCCGCTCTATAGTGAACCGATCGGTGCACTATATGCGAAACCTCGATCGCACGTTCTTCGCTCTCTCGGACCCGACTCGCCGCCGAATCCTCGAGCTGCTCGCGGATAGCCCTGCCACCATCGGTGAGCTGGCGCAGCCGTTCGGCCTAACCCTCAACGGCCTGGGGAAGCACGTGCGAGTGCTCGAGGACGCGGACCTCGTGATCACCGAGAAGGTGGGACGGGCACGCGAGTGCCGCCTAGGGCCCGCCCAACTCCAAGACGCCGCGCGCTGGATCGAGGAGTACCGAAACGCCTGGCAGAGCCGGCTCGACAGATTCGGCGCCTACGTTGAACAGACCAAGACGCAACGACGATGATTCACGACGTCAGGGTCGCACGACTAATCGACGCCACCCCTGGAGAGGTATTCGAAGCCTTCACGAATCCCGACGGCCAGGAGGCGTTCTACGGCCAAGACGACCTCGGCTGGATCGTCCGCTCAGCATGCGACCTACGCGTCGGAGGCGCGTGGACGGTGGACTTCGGACCATCGCCGCGCGAGCTCTATCGGCATCGCCACCTGATCAAGGTCATTGATCGCCCACGACGTCTCCTCGTCTCGACAACCGAGACGCGGCTGGACGGCTCGACCTTGCGGTTCGAGACCGAGATCACCTTCGATGCGAGGGACACGAGGACGCTCATGACGATGACCCAGAGAGGACTTCCCACCGCCGAACTGCGCGAGGAGCACCGGCGCGGAGTCCCCAACGCTCTCGACCGCTTGCAGAGGTTCATCAGGCTGAGCCAGACGAGTTCCGGTCGCTGATAAACCGCCCCTCGGCACCGAGCCGATCGCCCTACACTGCGCGCCGTGTCGGCTTCCGAGATCGACGAGTACCTACGCGCTGTCGATGAGCCGAAGCGCGCGACCCTTCAGGCACTGCGCATCACGATTCTCGAGGTCGTCCCGGAAGCTGAGCAAGTGATCTCGTACCGCGTCCCCGCCTTCCGCGTGGAGGGCAAGGTCGTCGCAGGGTTCGCCGCGTTCAAAGAGCATCTGAGCTATCTGCCGTTCAGCGGCTCGGTCCTCGGACAGCTCGGCAATGAGCTTCGCGGATACACGATGACCAAGAGCGCGCTTCACTTTCCGGTCGACCGACCGCTCCCGAGGACGCTCGTGAAGAAGCTGATCGCAGTGCGCCTCGACGAAATACGTCAAGCCTCGCGCTGACGGCCGCCAGCTTGCGGCGCGAGGCTAGGCTCAGGTCTGCCGCACCGGGGGCGGGGCTGACCCCCGCGGCTGGATGAGGAGAGCGTTGACGGTTCGGGCGGCGGTCTCCGCGCTTCGAGCGCTGACGATCCAACTCGTGCCGCCGTCTAACTCCAACCCCAGGCACTCGCCGCGGCCCACCAACAGTCGGACACCGTTGCCGTCGTCAGCGGACGGTTGCAGACGCGGCCGAACCAAGCAAATCGCTCGCACGCCGACGCGGGCTCTCTGGTCACGGCACGCCAGGTCACCCGCGGCGTTGTGCGCCGATGGTGGGGCATGACCATGTGCATCACCGCAAGGAAGGCGACGGTGAGGGTGAGGACGCCGGCGGCGATCATTGCTGAGTCTCGAGCAATGCGATCACTTCGGCCGAGGAGTAGCCGTGGACCTTGGCAAGCTCAAGCAGCTTTCGGGCCTGTTCGAGCACTGCCCCTCGCCCGTTGGCACACCGCGCAACGGTCACCCCGCGACCCCGCCGGAAGTCGAGTACCCCCTCGTCCCGCAGAGCACGCAGCGCGCGCAGGACGGTGTTCACGTTGACCCCCAGAGCGCGCGCGATTTCCTCGGCCGGAGGCAGTCGCTCACCCACGGTGAGCTGGCCCTCGCCGATCTGACGGCGGATCGCCGAGGCGATCTGCTCGTGGAGCGCGCGTTGATCATTCGAGTCGATCTTGATCAGCATGACGATAGTGATGATATCACCATTCTTGCTATCTTCGAGCGACTTTTCCGAGTGCTCACGCCCACCGTTCGGCTCGCGCGCCCGCCACGGCTCGCGCGCCCGCCACGTAAACCACGTACGAGAGGATCTCCAATGCCAGGCCCTCAGCGCATCGTCCGCTGCTCACAAGGTCATCTGTACACCACGACCTGGACGCCACTCGTCTCCTCAGGGCGATCCGGCTCGGCAACCGGCGCTACCAATGCTGCCGGTCGGGCACCACTGGGCCCTGACCGCCCGAGTCGACCCCGACACCCTCAGCGAAGAGGAGCGCTCGACCGCCCAAGCCGTCCACGACTGAGCCAGCCGGCGCGCCAGCTGTGCGGCCGTGGACCTCGCTATCGCTTGTGGCCTACGTACATGACGCCGCGATCCGCGTCGACTGCCAGGCACAAAGAGCGCGACGCGCACGCGACCAGCCCGATCGCCCCCGGGTGCTCGGGGCCGAGCCGTTGAACATGCCACGCGTGCCAGCCGCCAGCGGGACGCGTCGAGTCGAGTACGTAGCCGTTCCCGTCGGCGATCACGCACAACCGCGGGGACCCGCACGAGACGTTCCCGAGCTCGCCGAACGCGCCCGAGGGTGGGCGCACCGTCCGCCACGCGCGCCTGGATGCCGGGCGTTGGGAGATCGCGAGCACCCCAGTGAACGAACTGGCTACGCACAGCGACCGCGACGGGCAGTCGAGGCCGTCGACGCTCAGGTCGCGACGGGGAAAGCGATAGACGCGCCGCCAGGTGCGCGCGCCACCAGTTGGGTCCGTCGAGACGATCACGCTGTAGTCGCCCCCCGCCGCGCACAGCGACACGTTCGGGCACGCAATTCCAAGCACCCCGAAGTGGTCTGGATTGGCAGCCCTGCCGCTCGTCAGCCACGGCCCGCCGCCGAACGGATTAGTCGACCACACGACGTGCCCGAGCGGGTCGAACGTCACGCATAGCCCGAGCGAAGGGCACGCGAATGGGCCTAGATTGCCGACGTAGTTCGTCAACTGCCAGCTCGTGACACCGCCGGCGGGATCGGTGGAGCTCACGATGTACTGACCGCCGGCCGCGATCATGCACCACGACGGGCCGCCGCACGAGACACTGAACAGCTCGCCGCCATTTGGCACGGCGAGACGCGCGCGGTGCCAGCTGCGGGCGCCGCGCGCGGGGTCGGTCGAGGTAAGGATGTTCCCGCCCCGGTCGACCGCGACGCACAGCCGCGCCGACGGACATGAGAGGTCGATCACCCAGTCGAGCTTGTGGCCAGGCCGGTCGAACACCCTTCCCCGCGACCATGACATCTCGCTCGCGGATGCGGCCGCGGCGCCAAGGAGCGTCAGTATCAGCGCTAGCGCGCAGGGCACAAGGCGCCTCGCCATGGCCGGGGTTATACGCGCTCCGGCCCCAGACCTCAAGACCTCGGGACCGGCACTCTGGCCCAGAAGCACGCCGTGCTCGTGCAACCTCAAAGTTGCGGTATGGTGGCGCCATGCCCACGGCGATCTTCGTCCACGGCGCCTGCGTTCGAGACGCAGTCTGGTGGTGGAGCAAAATGACCAAGCCGCTCGCCGATCACGGAATCGACACCGCCGTCGTGCCGCTTCCGAGCTGCGGCGAAGCGGGCGAGGCCCTCGGCGATCTTTACGACGATGTCGACGCGTGCTGCCAAGCGGTCGCCGAGGCCGACGAACCGGTTGTGCTTTGCGGCCACTCCTACGGAGGGGTCATCATCACCGACGCCGGGACCGACGACCGCGTGACCCGGCTCCTGTACGTCACCTCGGTCATGCCCGACCGTGGGGAGTCCCAGGCCGATCTCATCGGCTCCGAGCCCGCGCCGTGGCTCACGCCGAGCGACGACGGCACGGTCGGCGTGGACCCCGACATGATCCGCGAGTTCTTCCTCCAGGACTGCGACGAGCTCACCACCGAGCAGGCGCTCAGCCGCCTCACGCGGCAGTCGCTCACGCCCTTCACACAGCCACCTCGCCAGATCGCCTGGCAGCAGAAGCCGTCGACATACATTGTCTGCACAGCGGACCTCGCCACCCCGGCCGAGGTGCAGCGCGGACGCGTCAGACCCGGCGCCCGTGTCGTCGAGTTTGACGCTGGGCATCACCCGTTCCTCTCGCGCCCGGATGCGTTCGCGCAGACCATCGCCGCCGAGATCGCACGCAAGCCGGACGGCTGATCAGGTCGAGCGCGCCGCCAGGGCGCGCGCTCAAACGCCCACGCTGGAGCCAGCGGATAGGTCGCCACGCCGGCCGGCTCGCCGGCGACTGTCGGAGAGCCTCCAATAAGCCGTGAACGTGAGTGCAGCCGTTAGAACCACAGCCGGCCACGCGCCGATCAGGATGCCGAGCCCGTGTGAGAAAGCGAATGCCGCCAAGCCGCCTAACGTCAGCAGCGCCGCGGTCCGCCGATCGTGCCGACGGACCCAGATCAGGATGCACGGCACGCCGCAGGCGGCCAACACCAGACCGCCCAGGGGCCGGGAGGCGCTTGCGGCGGCAACACCATAGCCCGCGATTAGGCCGACAGCGGCGAGTGCAGATGTCGGAGCGCGCATGGACCCATTCTTAGTCATCTGCCCAATGATCGTAACCGTGGCAGCGCTGGCGCGGCTGCCGAGGCTTGCTAAGTCGACCGAGCGATCGCGCCGGGCCGGGGTATGCCGGACGAGCGCCGTGCGCGGAAGGCGAGGGCGTCGCTCAAGCTATGGGAGGCGCCTACTCGAACGGCCGTCCTGGCTAGCCCGTGGGGCGGTACTGGACGTCGGTGAACGGCCAGTCGGTCGCGAGCCAGTCCGCCACGGCGTCGTGCACCGGCAAATCTAGTCCCGCGCAGTTCGCGCTGACCCAGGACCGCACCCGCGCGACTTGGGAATCGGGCTGCGACGGGTAGATGTACACGCATCCGATGATCCGCTCCCCATCATCGAGGACGGTGTACGTAAAACCCACACGTCGTTCGAAATCGTCCGCGTGGCGCTGCAGGTCCCGTAGGTTCTCGGCGAGTGAGAGCCCGCTAACGGGAGGCCATCGACCATCCGAAAAGCCAGGAGTGGCGCGGATGTGGTCGATGCTCGACATCCAGGCACTGTGATCGGCCTCGTTGTGCTCGGGTCCAAGCGGCTTCAAGCGGAAGCCCCGGCCTATCAGGCCCTGAGGAACGACAAAGTCATCCGGGACGAAGGACTGAGCCATACGGCGAGGTTACGCCCGATGCCCGCCAAGGCGTCACAGAGGTGAGCTGCGGTGTGCGCCAGGACAGTCGTGCTGGTACTGGGCCCGGTCCGTCGGAGTCGTAACCGTCTGCGCCTGCTGGCGGACTCGCAGGCATACTGAGCCGATGGATGGCGTCGTGACGGGCCGGCTTGGTGAGCTTGTTGGTCGCGGCGGTGTGTGCGTGCTGTCGGGCGCGGGCCTGTCAACTGATTCGGGTATTCCGGACTACCGCGGTCCGAGCGGCGCGCTGCGCGCCCGGCTGCCGATGACGATCACTGAGTTCCGCGGCTCTCCGGAGGCTCGTCAGCGCTATTGGGCCCGCGCTCACATCGGCTGGCGGCGGATCGTCGCCGCGCGGCCCAACGCCGGGCACCGGGCGGTGGCCGCGCTTCAGCAGGCGGGCGTGCTGCGCGGGATCATCACGCAGAACGTCGACGGGCTGCATCAGGCCGCTGGCGCCCGAGACGTTGTGGAGTTGCATGGAGCGCTTGACCGTGTCGTGTGCCTGGAGTGCGGCGCGCGCAGCACCCGCGAGGCGCTTGATCAGCGGCTGCGAGTAGCCAACCCCGATCTCGATTGGGACGAGGTAGCGACCAGCAACCCTGACGGAGACGCTGACCTCGCCGAAGAACAGGTCGCGCGGTTCCGGCTCGTTGGCTGTGAGTGCTGCGGGGCCGACGTGCTCAAGCCCGACGTTGTGTTCTTCGGCGAGAACGTGCCGCGATCCCGGGTGCAGGGGTGCTTTGAGCTCCTCGAGGACTCGGCCTCTCTGCTCGTGCTTGGGTCCTCGCTCATGGTGATGTCAGGGCTGCGGTTCGTGCACCGGGCTCAGCGGGCGCGGATCCCGGTGGCGATCGTCAACCGGGGCGCGACTCGTGGCGACCCGCTCGCCGACATCAAAATCGACGCCGCGCTCGGCGAGGTACTGCCCACGCTGGCCGAGGCCCCCGAATAGGCGGGGCCAGGCCGGCGAGGTGTCGGCTTGCGCCCGCCGGTCACGCCAGCGAACGACGCCTACCTCGCGACTGCTTTCATAGCTGGCTGGGGCCACCGCTCCCGGCGACGACCCGGTCGCGCGGTTTGTGCCTCACGATCTTTGCTGTTGCTGACGAGCGGTCGTGTCGCGCTCTCGCTCTGGGAGCGGTGACTGTTTTGATGAGATCGGCGCGGGTGCCGGAGTCAATGACGCTAGGGTCGGGGCGATGATGGGCGGAGTGGTGGCCGAGGGGTTCGAGGCGGTGCGGGCCGCGAGGCCAACTTCAGTCGGCGTGGTGAGCTCGGTGCCGCCTGCGCCGCTTACCACCGGGGTGCGCTCGTCGTTGATCTGTGGGGCGGCTGGCGGGACATCGCCCGGAGCGCGCCTTGGGATCGGGACGCCGGCGACTGCTGCTTCTGGTGTTCAAGCGTTGGGAAGCCGACGAGCGTTTCGGCGACGCGACGACGCGATCGCCCCTGCCGCCGGGCCCGCCTTTGCAGCTGAGCCTCGCGCCGCCGCGCCGTGAGCGGTGTCTATCGTGAGCTGGCGTGTCGACCCTCGTGCTCTCGGACCTTCATCTGGGATCGCGTTTGCGGCACGACGTCCTTACGCACCCGGAGCCGCTGCACCGGCTGCTCGAGGCGCTTGACGGCGTCGAGCGGCTTGTGCTGCTCGGGGACATCGTGGAGCTCCTCGAGAAGCGGGCCGACTACGCGATGGACATCGCCGAGCCTGTCCTCCGCGTGATCGCCCGGACGCTGGGCGTCGGCCGGGAAGTAATCTTCGTGCCCGGGAACCACGATCGGGCCTTGATCGCCGCCTGGATCCGGCGAGTTGGCGCCGGCCTCGCTCCCGATAGTCGCGTTCCCTTAGACGCGACGCCAGAGCTTGCCCGCGTCGTCTCCTGGCTCGCGCCGGCACAGGTCCGGGTGCATTACCCGGGCGTGTGGCTCACCCCCGGAGTCTGGGCGACTCACGGGCATTACCTCGATCGCCACCTGCTGCCGGAGGCCGCGTTCGGCGTGACGCGTGGTCTCCTCGGGCGCGTCCCGCAACGGGGCGCGGTCCCGATCGACTACGAGTTGGCCGGAGGGCCGTCCCTCACCCGCGCTGAAGCGCTCGTGATCAAGGCCCTTCCGGGCCCGCTCGCTGCGCTGGCGGAGGACATCGCTGACCTGATTCGCGCCTCGACGATGCCACTGGCCCCCCGCCGCCTGCTGCGTCCCGGAATGGCGCGCCTCACCGCGACTGTCCTCGGGGCGCAGATGCGCCGCGCGAGCCTCCCCGCCCTCTCGCACGCCGTCGGGCGCCTGGGCGTCGAGGCCGACTGGGTGCTGTTCGGTCACGTGCATCGGCTTGGCCCGCTCCCGGGGGACCTCGAGACGCGCTGGCGCGGGCCGCAGGGGCAGCCCCGCCTGCTCAACACCGGCTCGTGGGTCTACGAGCCACTGCTCGTCCACCACGCCACCCCGCCGCACCCGTACTGGCCCGGCGGGGCCGTGGTCTTGGAGAACGACCAGGCGCCCCGCGCCATCGGTCTCCTCGACGCCGTATCCGCCGACGCGATGCACTGAGCCCAGGACCCTCGATTCAGCCAGCGTCGGCGCTGCTGGATCGCATGGAAACAGCACTGCGGCGGCCGAGGAGCGCGTCGGCGCTTCACGCCTGAAGGGACAGTGCCGGTGTCATCGACCGCGTGACCGCTCTAGTGCTTGCAGCGTCCGGAGCTTCAGCTAGCGCATCGACTCACGGTCCGGCTCGAGCTCTGAGAGGGGCATGTCGCGCCCGAGGGGGTGCGTACTGCTTTGACGGTTCGTCGGGGGTCAGTGGAAGCGAACCACGCCGCGCACGGTGATGTGCCGGCTCCCCACGGTGAAGTGGGCCGTGACCAGCACGAGCTTGCCGCGCCCGGTATCGGCCTTGGGCAGCGTGACGGTCGCACTGGCTGGACCCGCCCGCAGGTGGCGGGTGACCTGCCACAGTCGATGCCCGCTTGGAGTGGTTATCGCGAGTGTCACACTGAATGCCCGTTGGCCGGCGAAGCGCAGCACGAAGGGATGGCGGGCGGCTGCGGTGCCGGGGGCGAGGAACGCAGCGGGGTGGGCGGCACTCACGCACAGGGGGCAGGACGATGGCTGTGAGCTGATGGTGGTCGTGGGCGACCCTCCGGAGCCGGATGACCCGCTGGTCGGCGTCGAGGAGCCACCGCCGGCAGGGGAGGAGCCACCGCCGGAGGAAAACCCGCCGGTGGGATAGGTCGGGGGCGCCCAGATGACCGGTGTGGGGTCGGACACCGCCGGCGCGCTCGCGCCTCCCGAGTTGCTAGCGATGACCTGGAGGCGGATGGTGGACCCGGCGTCGGCGTCCGTCAACGTGTACGTCGAGCCCGTCGCGCCGGCGATGGGGACGCAGTTGGCGCCGGACGCGTCGCAGCGCAGCCACTGCTCGGCGTAGCTGGTCGCGTCGTTGGTCCACCACCCGTTGTAGGCCGAGAGTTGATTACCGACCGCAAGTGAGGAGGCGCTGATACCTGGCGCCTGCTGGATGGCCGGCACGGGAGGATCGGCGTTAAACGACCACCCGATATCCGGTTGGCCCGGCTGCGTGATGTCAACCGAATACGTCCCGGTAGCCAGCGGGGCGCGAGGGATGAGCAGGACGGCGTGGTCTCCCTGCAGGATCGACAGGCCCGTGGGCCCATAGACCGGGTCGGTCGTCTGATAGGTGTTCTGGTCGACCACGCACAGGCTCCCGTCGCCGGTCGATTCGGCCCCGGTCGGTCCCGACAGAGATGCGGTCAGCCCGGCGGCGGGCGCCTGGGTCAGCAGTGCGATCAGCGGCAGCCCGACCTGCATGCCCTGCCAGCCGCACGTCTGAAGCGGATCGGGCGACTCGTAGTCGCTTGCCGTCGGGAGCGTGGTGGTGCTGCCGGGACCCGGGTAGAGGATCGGGCTGGTGGCGGCCGGTTGACTGGAGGCCAAGCCGTGGATGACGTCGAGACCGGCGTAACCCGCCGAGTCCTCATAGAACGCGACCTGCGTCAACTGCGCCCGCAGCATTCCGATGGCGTGAAACGGAGCGCTCAACCAGGTGTCGACGGCTTGAAGGTCGTTGCCGACTCCCTCTACCAGGTCGCTGTCGCCTCCCTCGGTGGCGCCATCCGAGGTGTAGTACGGACTGGCCGGGTTCTCGGTATGCATCGACGCGTATTGACCGGTCCGGTAGGACGCCGGAGTGTCCTCCAGATAGGTCAGGTGATGCTCGATCCCGGTGTCCCAGGCCGGCTGGTCAGTCACCGGCGGCACGCCGGCCGCCTGCCGCCAATAGTTGACCGTCGTCAACCAGGCCGGCTCAGCCGCGCTACTTGCCTCGGCACCAGTGGTCGCCAGTACGCCCAGGCTGCCGATGACGACCGCCGACCACAACGCGAGACGGCGCTTGATCGGCAGCCCCAACCCCGCAGCCGCGTTATCCCCTCGCTCCACAGAACACCAACGGCGGACGCACCGGTTTTTGTGTGCGGAAATCAGGTGACTCGCCGACCGTGAGCACCGACGACCAGCACGCGTTCCTTCAAGGCCTGGACGGCTCACCGCGCCGCGTGGTGACAGACCGGCACAGCGGCACCATCCCCGCGGGCCGGTCAGGTCCGGCCCCAGGGCCGAGATGCACCGGTCGCACTGGCCGTAGCCGCGTCGCTTTATCTCACCGGGAAGCGACGTTACGCCGGTGCTAGCCGAACATCGCCGTCCTGCGGCCACGCCGGCGCCGGCGATCGCGCCGCCGCTTGCGGACAGCTGGGGCGAGGCGGGGAGCGAATCGCCGGACTGCCCCTTTCCATGCGTGCGAGCTACCAGCGAGGTCATTTGCCGAGGGGGCCCGACGGGCCATCTGGCCCCACCGGGATCGCACACGACGATGCCGCGCAGACTTCGCTACGCGCCGATCAATGGGCGACGGTTGCGCCGGCCGGCCAAGTGTGCGTGTGTACCCTTGCCTGAAGCGTCCTGACGGCGTTGCAAGAAGGCGCGGCGGACACTATGCCTTTCAGTCGGCAAGACATTCGAGACTCGATCGAACGGGCGGGCGATGAGCACTGGGAAGCGCTCGTTCGCCACCACACAGACGTTTATCCGGCGAGCAACCCCACGCCCGGTGACGTGTGTAGGGCGGAGGCTGAGCGGCTGAACGACCTCGGTTTGGGCGAGGATGCCAACGTTGAGCTACTCGAGAGCCGCGTTGAGCGAGTGCCGCCCGCCGTTCGGCTAACCCATGTCTTCGAGGACCGCGAGAAGGGCACTCGGTTCGAGACCGAGCCGTTTTCTGACTACGACTGAGTCTCGGTGGAGTTCTCTGAGGCGAGACGCCGGCGGAAGGGAGAGCGGCGAGTGTTCGCTGCTCCTTACCATGCTTATCGGTACTCCGCCGCAAGCGCGCTCATGGCGACGTAGGCGCAGCCTCTTTCGGCAGCACGAAACGGAGGCGAGCCGAGAGGTGGCTCTATGACGCGCGTCCGCCATCGCGATGGTCCGCCACCCAAGCGCGCGTGGGCCTAGAACGTCGCTCGCCCCTCCGGCGGGCGCGGGCGACGGCCGCTGCGATCGATGCCTCGTCCGAGATGCTGTCGCGCAAGGCGAGCACCTCCGACTGGTTATAGCGGCGATCCGACGTGCTTGACGTGGGGAAACCGTAGCGAGCTTCCCACGCCAACAACGTCTCAGAACTAATCCCGAGCAACGCTGCGGCATGGCTGAGATCGAGGGTACGCAACGTCTGGTCGGCCGGCGGAGATTTCGTCATCGCTCGTGCCAAGCTGGCATCCATGGCCTCATCGCTCCACCTCGCGGCACGGCAGAGCGATACGACTAACAACACCACGGCGATCCAGATCCCGATGGCCACCAGCACGATCATTTCCATCCCCTGCACCTCCGCCCGGTCACCTGGTGTCAGCGCTTGATAGCCGCGCTGAGACACGACCATCACCGAAACTGACCGCTGCCACTCAAGATGAGTCGCTGACTTCCTGTCACTGCATGGATACCCCTGAAGAGGAGCAGCCGGGGTAGATGTAGACGGATGATCTAGGCCCCACGGGCTGCCGGCGCCAGAAGGCCCGCCGTGGTCGGCGTTTCGGTCAGGCGTGGAACACCTTCGCTCTGGATGCGCGGCAGGCCGTTGTGCGTCCACTGGTACAGCCGCTTCCCAGTCCCGACGCACGATGTGAGGCAGAGACTGCTGCTTTCCATGCCGAGGAGGAGCGGGGACCGCGCCCGATACCACCGTTTGGGGCGAGATCCAGAAGTCGCCCCCGCGAGCGCCGGCTCCGCGCGCTGGGAGAGAACGAGGATGCCGACCTGCGGGTGCTCGGTGTTGATCCGCTCGGGGCGCCGGGTATCTAGAGCGGCGGTGATCCCGCCATCGCCGGAGTATCCGGTCCGTGGACGGTTGCCAGTACGCTGAGCCTCAGTTCCTCGGCACCCCCGCCACTGAGCCGGCACGCCACCAAGCGCCCGACGTTAGTCTTCGGAGCCCGATCGGTCTGGACGAGGTGAGAGATGCGAGGAATACAGGGTTGGTTTGTCGCCGCGGCATTGTCGCTCGGCGCCGGCGTCGCGGCCCCGGCCGTGTTGGAGCCGGCAATCGCCCAGGCCCGCGCAGGCGAAGCTAAGGTGGCCTGTGTCCAACAGCAGGGGTTCGAGAGCTTTGTCGTGACCCTCAGGAAACCGCGCACCTGCATATTCCACTCCGCGAACGCGCCGTTCGATAGCGCCGACGAGGTGCCTGTCGTGAAGATCCGGTGGACCGGTTGGGGTAAGCCGGTCGTCCACGGGCGTGGCACCTTCCGCGGCAACATGGACTTCACGGCGCCGGCCACGATCGTGCTCAGCCGCGCTCGACCCTGCGGCAAGAGCGGCCCGCTCTACACCCGCGCCCGGATCACCTTCAGCGGCAGCACCACCACGGCGAAGCTCCCCGGTTGTAGCGGCTGATCCGCTATCAATCTCCGCCGGGCCGATCCCTGATCGCCAGACACGTGGGCTACGACGAACGCAAGGAGGCGTGATGGAACAGGGGGACCGTAGACAGGAGACACCTGGTTCGTCGTCCACGGAGCACTCTCACCGAGTCTTCTGCATGCCGCGCTGAGCTGGGCGCATATCGCACAACCGGGGAGATGCGCCTCGGAGAGGGAAAGCAGGTGTTGGATGACCGTCCGTTGCGCCGCGGATTACGCCCGTTGGGTCCGCTACTACGCGATCTGAGGATCTGGCGGGATCTTTCGACGGGCCTGGCGGCGCCCTGGGCCGCCGGCACCCGACGGCTCCTCAGTGATGGCCGGTTCGGCGGCGGCGGCGATCGCTCGCAGAGCCGCTAGGTGTCCGCGCAGGGCGGTGCGTCCTAGCTTGGTGAGCGTGACCTGCCGCCGAGAACGTGAATTCGCTCGGACGCGGGAAACCTCCACGTACCCGACTTCAGCGAGCGCCGAGAGGTGCTTGCTCAGAACCGAATCCGAGATTTTCAGGCTGTCCCGTATGTCGGAGAACGGCAAGCACTGCACCGGCGAGAGCGTCGCGCATATTTGTAGCCGCAGGGGCGCGTGGATCAGCTCGTCGAACGCTGCTTCGCTCATCGTGGCCACGCTCGAGATGCACGATGCCGATAGGAGGCTGTCGCGGCGAACAGGCAGGCCGCAACGAAGACCGTCACGACTGCACCAAGTCCCCAGCTCGCAGGGGCCGAATTGCTGTGGCTAGCGAGCAGATGGGGGCCGATTACGCCCCCAACGAGCACCGCGACAGAGATGAGCGTCACTTCGGTGACGCTCCACTTAGGCTTCGGCCACGAACGCAGCGGACGCCATTGGTTACGCGCGGACATCTTAAGCAGCTCCGCAAGGGACCACACGATCGCGATGATGGTGACCACGTTGCCCGGGCCCTTGTACGCGGGCGCGACCGCCTGCGCTCCGCAGAAGACGCTCAGCGCGAGGATTAACCCCGCTGGGGCCATTGCGCGACGAACCGATGCGTCGTGTGCTCGGCGGGCGGCCCGTAGCTGCTCGCGGGCCGCTCTGGGAGGAGTCGCACCCAACCGCTGGTTTTCCATACCGGAAAGTTAGCACGCAACTTTCCGATACGGAAAGTCGGCCTGACTTTTGGCACGGGCGCGAGCATCTTGCCCGCTGCGGGTCGACACGCGTTGGCGCGGTTAGTGGAGGCTCGGGCGGGGACACCCGCACACCGGGCGCTACTCGACGACGACGGGGTGAGCGCTTGGGGTTGCGGTGAGCGGTCGGCGCCAGCCCGAGAGGGCCATCCCGATGGCAGGGATCAGAGCGACGAGAATGAGCGCGAGTGCCCATACGAACGTTGAGCCGAACGCGTCGGCGAGCGGCCCTGCAATAGCGGCATGTGCGCTCGCCGGTAGGTGCTGGAGGGTGGCGATCCCGCCCGAATGTGAGCCCGAGGCGCGAGTGCCCAGGATCCCGCTCAGGTTGCTCGTGATCGCCGAGGCGAGGATCACCGACAGCACGGCGGTCCCCATCGAGGCGCCGGCCTGGCGGATGATGTTCATCGCGGTGCTGGTCCGGGCGATAGCGGCCGGTGGCACGGCCTGCATCGCGGCGGTCATGTTCGGCATCATCGCCAGGCCCATCCCGAGGCCCTGGACGAAGTTGGCGGCGCACAGCAACACGTAGGAGGTGTGAGCGCCGACGAATACGAATGGGATGAGCCCGATCGCCACCAGGGGCAGGCCAGCGGCCGGGAACCAGGTCGGGCCGTAGCGATCGGTCAGGCGGCCCGAGAGGGGCATCATCAGCATGGCGCCGAGCCCGCCCGGAGCCATGAGCAGTCCGGCCTGGAGCGCCGAGGCGCCGCGGACGGCCTGGAAGTAGAGGGGCACGAGCAGCATCGAGCCGAACACCGAGATGGCGAACAGCAGGAACGTCCCCGCGGCCGCACCCGCGCGAGTGTGCGCGAACGTCCGAAGGTCGATGAGCGGGTTCGGGGAGCGCCAACTGTGAATGAACCAGGCGGCGATCAGCACGACGCCGGCGAGAGTCGGGCCCCAGGAGCGCACCGAGCCGAACCCGTAGCTCGAGGACTCGGCGAGGCCGAAGATGAACACGGCCAGCCCGGGAGAGAGCAACAGCATTCCGAGCCAGTCGAGCCGGTGTGCGGGCTGTGGCTGATCGGGCTCGAGCACGATCAGCGCGAGGATGAACGCGACGATCCCGATCGGAACGTTGATGAAGAAGATCCAGCGCCAGGACGCGTTGTCGACCAGCCACCCACCCAGGATCGGCCCGAGGATCGGCGCGATCAGCATCGGCACGCCGAGCACACCCATGACCCGCCCCATGCGATGAGGCCCCGCCTTCTTGGTCATGATCGTCATGACTGCTGGCATGATCATTCCGCCGCCGACGCCCTGCAGGATGCGGAAGAGGATCAGCGTGCTCGCGTTCCAGGCGAGGCCTGAGAGCACCGATCCGAGCGTGAACAGCACGAGCGATGTCATGTAGATCCGCTTGGTGCCGAACCGGTCCGCGGCCCAGCCGGTGACCGGGATGACCGCGGCGAGCGCGAGCGTGTAGCCCGTGATGACCCATTGGATCGTGGTCAGCGACGAGCGAAACGCGACCGCCAGGTGATCGATGGCCACGTTGACCACGGTCGTGTCCAGGATCGACATCACCGCGCCCAGCATCACTACGCCGGCGACGATCAGGGTCTCGCGGTCAAGCCCCTCGGGCGGGGGTGTTCGCGCAGATATCTCGGCCACACCGCCATTTTAGCGGACCGAGGGGTCCGCTTAACTCGCCATCAAGCTCCGCGCCGGTTCTGTCGATGATGAGAGGGTCAGATAGCGAAGGCAACCAGCGGGTGAGACCTCCTCTCCGAACGACGTCCCCCGGCCATGAAATAACGCCTGATCTTCTGATGCCCCGAGGCCCGCCAAGCGGGCCTTCGGCTTTAACGCACCGGATCCAGGGCGAACGACCGTCGGGGTCGGCCATCGCACGAATCGGCTTCTGCCGGTAACCAGCGCCGCCCCGGATCGTTTCTGCCCCCCTGATTCCGGGAAGCCTCGGCACGGAAGGAATCGACTACGGAGGCTTCGCGATGACCCTGGGTACCTCGCTCGTCTTGATCGCGGTCGGCGCTGTATTGCGCTTCGCCGTGAACGTCAGCACGAGCGGTTTCAACATCCACACCGTCGGGGTGATCCTGATGGTCGTCGGCGTGGTGGGATTCATCGTCTCGCTGCTTTGGATGACGATGTGGGCCGACCGCCGAAATCACGCTGCTCGCGAGCGCGTCGTCTACGACGACCGCGATTACCCGCGAACCCGCGGCGTGTGACATCCGGCAGAGCATGATCTGGCCCTGGACGCGTCCTTTCAGGGGCGCGTCCAGCGGCTAACGCTCGGATGACGACGCGAGGCCGAACGGGCTCCCTTCGGAATCACGGCAGATAGCCCACCGCGACCCGGGATGGATCACGGTCCCCCCGAGCGCAGCGACCTGCTCGAGCGCGGCCTCGATATCCGGGACGTTGAAGTAGGGCAGCGAAGCCGTGTCGCCGGGTCCGGCGCCACGCTCGTGAATGCCGAGCGTCGGTGCGCCGGCCTGGGTCTGCCAGCCGCGACCGTCAGCCGGTCCGCGCCGGCCGAGCTCGACGCCGAGCAGGCCTGACCAGAATCGACGCGCGCGGTCGGGATCATCAGCCGGGAACTCGATCAGCCCGAGTGGTCCATCCACGTCACAGACGATATCGGCGCGTGCGATGACCCCATGCGGCCGCCGGTTCGCGCGGAGATTACGGAATTACGCTATATTGGAATTCATGGTCGACCGTTCGACACACGCTGATCGGCTGGCCGAGCGGGTCGTCGACCTCGAACGTCGCGTCGCAGTCCTCGAGGAACAGGCTGCTCCCCATACCCCGGTCTCTGAGCGAACGGATTCCGGCGGCGCCAGCGTGCTGGATCCGGAGCGGTTCTGGGCGCTGACGGGACTGCAGGAGCGGATCGGCGCAGGCAGCGCCGTCCTCTTCACCGGATCGGTCAGGTTGCCCGGCGAGCGGGTGTACGTCTGGCAGGAGGGCATCGATGCCGAGCAGTTGCTCGACGCGGACTGGGACCAAGCGGCCGACGCGCTCGCGGCGCTGGGTCATCCGATCCGCCTGAAGCTGATCCAGGAAGTTCTGAACGGCGCCAGCACCACGGCGGAGATAGGCGCGACCGAAGGACTTGGCACGACCGGCCAGCTCTACCACCACCTCCGCCAGCTGGTCGCCGCCGGGTGGCTGAGCTCGTCGGGCCGCGGCCGTTACGAGGTCCCCCCCGGCCGGGTCGTGCCGCTGCTGGTGACTATCGCCGCCACGAGTCGCTGAGGGCAATACAAGTCGTCAAACCGCCCAGCAAGGGAGACGAGGGTGAAGGACATCAATCACGAACAGCTCGGCCGTAAACTCGCCACACTCGCAGCGACGATCATCGTCGCATTCCTGTGCGGCTGGTCCGCAACCGGGCTGACCGGCGGCGTCGTATTCGCGCTTGCGCTTGGCGCGGGCGCCGCGGTTGCGATCTTCAGCGAGAACCGCGCAGACTGCCTGCGGCTCCGCCGCCGCGGCCGGACATCACGGAAATGAGCGCACGACGTCAGGGCGTGAGCGAACCGCACAGTCGAGGAGCTCAAATCCCGCGGCGTCGGCGTCCTATCGCTCAGCTCGCACGAGCGAGCGCGCTGGCCTGCTGCCTGTGCGCGACGAGGCCTGACGCCGCGAGCAGCGTCATTGCGGGTAGGACGAGCAGGCCGACGCGGAGCGTGCTGACTTGAGCGATCGCGCCGGCGAGAAGCGGACCGCTGGTCTGTCCGAACGCCGCGACCGTGAGGATTTGTCCGAGCGCGCTGTCGGCGGTACGGCCGCTGGCGTGAACGTGCAGTGACGAGGTCAGGGGAAAGAGCGCGCCGATCCCCGCGCCGGTGAGGATGATGCCCGGGACGGTCGCGGTCGCGCTCGTGGCGGCAAGCAGGAAGGGAAGTCCGATGAGCACCATGCCGAGCGCGATGACCAGGACGCGCTCAGGGGTTTGCGCGCGGGCCAGCCGGCTGGCCACCACCCGGCCGAGGAGGTTCGAGGCGTACAAGCCACTTACCATGGCCACGGCGGCGTCTCGCGCGATTCCGACGTCGTCGTTGAGATAGCTCGCGAGCCAGAAGCTGAGCGCGAACTCCAGCGCGACGATCGCGAAGACGATCACGAGCGTCGGCTGAGCCCGCGCGCGACGCGGTCGATCGCTCGTGGGGGCCTGCGGCGCCGGGAACTCGACGCGCAGCACCCCGGCTGCCGATGCCGCGGCGACCAGCGTCCCGATCGCGAACGCGAGTCGCCACGTGGCCGTGGTCGTGGCCAGCGCGCCGATCAGCAGCGGCGTCGTGATCCCCGCCAGGGAGACGGCCACTTCGCCCTCGGTCATGGCCACCGCCCGGCGCGAGCCGTGTGCGTCAACCAGGGCGGCCCACACCCGGATCAGCGCCAGCGTCGCCAGCAGACCCATCACGAAGGCCCCGGCAATCGTGATCGGCGCGGTCTCGCCATACCCGAGGGCAAGTCCAGCCAGGCCGGCGCCGGCAAGGCCGCCGGCGATCATGGTTCGGCGGGCGAGCGGGACTCGATTGCGTGCCGAGAGCGCGCCGGCGAGACCGCCGCCGACGCTGAAGGCCACCTGGTGCAGCGCGCCGACCAGGTAGGAGATTCCCTCGACCGAACGGATGTAGGGCAGAGATGGGCCGAGAACCGCGTTCAGGTACCCGAACGCGAACAACGCACCGAATGCGGTCCACGTGAACCTGTCGCGTCGGTAGCTCATCGACTCGCCACCCGAGCTTCCCGGATCGGGCGCTCCGAAGCCGTTAGCTGTTGGCCGCTTCCGGCTGCGCTGCTTGGATCAGCTGGGGCTGCGTTCTTTCCCGTGCGCGGGTCGGCAGCCAGGCGATGAGGCCACCGAGCCCGGGAACCCAGACAGAGATCGCGTGGTAGACGAGCACGGACCCGACCGAAGCGGCCGGCGAGAACCCGTACAGGACCAGCGCGCCGGCGAGCCCTGAGTCGAGCACCCCGAGCCCAGCCGGGATCGGGATGAGCGTCGCGAGGTAACCGATGCAGTACGCCACCGCGAGGGCCAGCAAGCCGAGCGGGTGGCCGGTAGCCCGGCACGCAGCCCACAGCGCGGCCATATCCAGGCAGAGGAAGCCCGCTGCGCCGAGCATGCGCCAATGAGGGTTCAACAGCGCTTCCCATGCGCCCTGGAGCGACGCCGCGACAGAACGGGCAACCGCCGGGGCTCGAGACTCGAAGCGGCGGCCAATGATCATCGCCGCGATGGCCAGGCCAATGACGAAGAGCGAGACGAGAATCGGGATCCCCGAGTGCGCGAGATCGTGCGGACCGCGACCGATCCCGACGAGCAGAAACGCTCCGGCTATGCCGTTGACGAAGAAGCCGAACAGCGTGAGAAAGCACAGCAGCGCGCCGCAGCGCTCGACCAGGCGACGGGGGCCGATGCCGTGATCGCGTAGCAGCCAGCCGGTTGCCGCCGCGGAGGAGACGTTTCCGCCCGGGAGTACGGCGCCCGCGCCCATCGCGATCCACGCCACCTGCCGACTCCTCGCCCGTGGGGGCTCCGGAAAGAAGCGGCGGAAGACAACGACATAGCTCAGGCACGACCCAATCTCGAGCCCGACGGCGGCGAGCAGCCAACCAGGGCTCATGTCGCTGATCGAGTCGATCACCTGCCCGGGCGGCGCTACCCACAACAGGACGCCCACCGAAACGACGCCGACGATTGCTACACCGAGCGCCCGCACGCTGGGCCACCGGCGGCTGCGTGACTGGACCCAAATGCCCGGCTCGCTGGTCGCTTCCCTCATCCCGACCGCGATCGTGCCTTATTTTCGTAAGAGATCGATACGACCGGCTGGTCAGGCCCGAGTCGGCGCGCGCCCGCGGCTTGACCGGCGACGCCGCGGCCGGCGGCCGTTCGCGGCGGTGGCGTGGCGCGGGGGGTCGGCAGCCAAGCGCCGGGCGCTGTTGCCGTGGAGATCATGGTCGAGTCCGAGGTGGCCCGCGAGTTTCGTGACGTCGTGTCGCTGTTCCGGTGAGAGGAGGGTGATCCCGATGCCGGTCCGGCCCGCCCGACCGGTGCGTCCGATGCGGTGCACGTAGGTCTCGCTGTCGGCGGGCGGGTCGAAGTTGATCACATGCGATATCCGGTCCACGTCAATCCCGCGCGCTGCGACGTCGGTCGCGACGAGAATGTCGATCGCGCCGGAGGCAAATCTGTTGAGGGCCTGCTCGCGCTGGTTCTGCGACTTGTTGCCGTGCATCGCCAGCGCCTTGAGGCCGTGTGCCGCCAGCCGTTTGACGAGCCGGTCGGCCCCGTGCTTGGTTCGAACGAACACGAGCGTGAGATCGCGATCACGCCGGAGCTCACGCACGAGCGCGTCGACGCGATGCTCGTGCGCGACCTGCACGAACTTGTGCTCGATTTCCGCGTTCGCCCGCCGTGTCGCGGCGCCGTGCTGATGGATGGCCGGATCATGCGCATAGCGCTTGGCGATCCGGCCGGCTTCGCCATCGAGCGTCGCGGAGAAGAACAGCGTCTGACGATCCTGCGGGCAAGCGGCGACGATGCGGTCGATCGCCGGCCGAAACCCCATGTCGAGCATCCGGTCCGCCTCGTCGAGCACCAGCATCCGGATCCGGTTCAAGCTGAACGCGCCACGCGCGAGCAGATCCTCGAGCCTCCCCGGGGTGGCTACAAGCACATGCGAG
Source organism: uncultured Solirubrobacterales bacterium (assembly GCA_963764545.1). Taxonomy (GTDB): domain Bacteria; phylum Actinomycetota; class Thermoleophilia; order Solirubrobacterales; family Solirubrobacteraceae; genus Palsa-465. Next base: position 1,072,661 of record CAVXSX010000005.1, read on the forward strand.
GAGGCGGCTTCCTTTGCCTGCTTGACCAGGCCAACCCCGCCGTAGACGGCCGCGATCCGCAGGGCACGCGCGTGGGCGATCTCGCGGAGGTCCTCGACGATCTGTGTCGCGAGCTCGCGGGTCGGCGCGAGCACGAGTGCCGCCGGGCGCGGGTGCTCGGCGGCGATCCGCTCAACCAGCGGGATCCCAAACGCGAGCGTCTTGCCCGACCCGGTCGGCGACTTGGCGATCACGTCTTGCCCGGCGATCGCGTCACCGAGCACGGCGCGCTGGATCGCGAACGGCTCGGTGATTCCGGCGCGGGTGAGAGAGCTGACCACGGCGCGCGAGACGCCGAGATCGGCAAATGATTCAGTTGACATGCACAACTCCTTGACGGCCCACTAAGTGGATCCGCGACGATTCGGGGAGGCGTCGGCGTACCCGAACCGCTTCAAGCGGGACCCAAGCAAGCTGCCTCGCGGCCGGCGTCGCCGACCGCTCACATCAAGCTAGCAGGTGGTGGTAAAAGGAACGCACGATGCAGGACAAACCAGTCGCCCTGGTCACCGGGGCGAACAAGGGAATCGGCCTTCAAATCGCCAAGGACCTCGCGGGCCACGGCTTCACCGTGCTCGTTGGCTCCCGCAACCTCGAGCGTGGACAGGCGGCCGCCGCCAGCGTGGGAGCGGATGCCCGCGCCGTCCAGCTCGACGTGACCGATCAGGCATCGATCACCGCCGCGGCCACGCTGATCCGGGAGCAGCTCGGCCGTCTCGACGTGCTCGTCAACAACGCCGGGATCGCGCAGGCGGGCAAACCGGGCCGCTCGCTCGAGGAGGTCTCGCAATCCGGGCGCCCGAGCGTCGCGTCACTCGATGAGGTACGCGCGGTGTTCGAGACGAATGTGTTCGGCGTCATCGCCGTCACGCAGGCCATGCTCCCGCTCCTCCGTGAGGCGCCGGCGGCACGCATCGTCAACGTATCGAGCGGCTCCGGCTCGCTCACGCGCAACGCGGACCCGACCAATCCACGCCGCGGGATGTTCGGTGCCGTCTACAGCCCGTCGAAGACAGCGCTCAACGCGATCACGCTCGCCTTCGCCGTGGAGCTCGAGCCGACCGGCATCAAGGTGAACGCCGCGGCCCCGGGATTCACGGCAACCGACCTCAACAACTTCCAGGGCACCCGCACGGTCCAGCAAGCGGCCCGCGAGCCGGTCCGGCTGGCGCTCCTCGGCCCGGACGGACCGACGGGAACGTTCTCGGACGAGGATGGTCCCGTTCCCTGGTGAGGCGGGACCGTCGGGAATTAGGCTCCCGCGTCGCTCAGCCTGCTCTGCAGACCGGGCCAGATCACCGACATGACGCCCTCGACCACGGTTTCGAGGGAGATGTCCGGGTTGCGGTACCACCAACGGGCTAGTTGCTCGGCGGCGCCCGAGACGATGTGCGAAGCGGCGACAGCCTCGTATCTCGGGATGTGGGGAGCGGCGGCGATGAACAGTGAGGCGATCTGCTCCGCGGTCATGAACCGCAACTCGGCGGTTTGCTCAGCCAGTGGGCCTCCCGCACCGCCAGGCCCATAGAGCAGCTCGAAGCGGCGCGGGCGGCCGCCGAAGTAGGTGAAGTACGCGAACAGACCGCCTCGCAGCTGATCTTGGAGCTCAGAGCCCGCCCCCACCACGGCCTCGAAGACGCGCTGCTGCATTTCTTCGCGTGCGGTGCGGTGGCATTCGAGGTAGATCTCATCGATGGAGGCGAAGTGCTCGTACAGGAGGGAACGGGTGACGCCGTCGCGCGCAGCGATTAGCTCCATGGTTGCGCCGCTGTAGCCGGCCTCCGCGAACACCGCTTCCGCCGCGGCAACCAGCTTCGCCCGCCTCGCCTCCTTGGAGAGGCGACGCCGGGGTTGGATGGGCGTGGTTGCCATGGGTGGTCGATGCTAGCTGCCCGCGAGGCTGGACTGACGCCAGCATCAGTTGTACTGACGCTCGCGTCAGTTATGTGCTAGGATGGCCTCGCCATCGGTTCTTTTCCAGGGAGGACGGGCGGGAGATGAGAGCACGCATGACGGGACCTCGATTCGCGATCGGCCGAGTGGCTTGCGGCATGTGCGCCATCGTCGCGTTGAGCGCTCTGTGGTTGTCTGCGGGCGCGGCCGGAGCCGCCGCGGCGACAGTCCAGGAGCAGGGCTACATCCCGATGGCCGATGGCACGAAGCTGGCCTACACGGTCGAGCTGCCGGCCAGCACGGGCCGGTTTCCGGTCGCGATGGCGTATGCCGGTTATTGCGAGGGGACCACGGTGACCTGCAACGACGCCACGAATGCGACCGCACTGCTGGCCGCCGGCTATGCGGTGCTGGGAGTGAACATCCGTGGCACCGGCTGCTCGACCGGAGTCTTCGATGCCTTCACCCCCCAGGAGTGGAGCGACGGCGCGGCGGCGATCGAGTGGGCGGCAAGCCAACCGTGGTCAGACGGACATATCGGCATGTTCGGCGATTCGTTCCCGGGAATCACCCAGGTCGGCGTGGCCGGGCTACGCCCGGCGCATCTCGACGCGATCGCCCCGTTTCAGGTGACCACGGATCTGTATCGCGACGTGGGCTATCCGGGAGGCATCGCGAATACCGGTTTCGGCGCCTTCTGGGGAGGAGTTGACCAGCCTTTTGCCTCATATGAGGGCGGCGTCGAGCGCGCCGAGGAGAACGCCGACACCGGTTGTGCGGTATCCCAGGCAACCGATGTCACCGAGGAGGGCTTCCACAACATTGCGGTAAACGGTCTTCAGCACCCGTTCGACGACGCGTTCTGGCAGACGCGCGCGCCCGGGGCAAACGCGGCCAACATCAACGTCCCGGTGTTCGGCTGCCTGACCTGGCAGGACGACGAGGTCTCGAGCCGTGGGTCCGCGTATCTGGCCGGACTGGATCCTGCGCGCACGTGGGTGGTGGCCGGCAACGGCTACCACGGCATGTGCGAGATCTCGGCTCCGCAGATCACCAACGAGCTGGTCGCATTCTTCAACCGCTACGTGAAGGGCGAAGCCAACGGCTTCGAGGCCACCCCCCACATCCAGCTCTGGCACGAGACGGCCGCGAACAGCGCCGGGAACGACGTGCCCAGCTGGGTGACCAGCTTCGGCTCCTATGCGTCGATCCCGGTCCGGCCACTCGCGCTCTACTTCGGGTCGGGCGGGCGGCTCTCGCTCACCGCGCCGAAGGGCGTTGGGCAGTCTTATCCGTACGCGTACCCCGGTCCGGACCTGGGCACCGAGGACGGCATCGTGTTCGGTCAGCACAACCTGCTGTGGAACGATGAGGAGCCGCCGGGCGCCTCGGTCGCCTTCACCACCCCACCGCTGACGCGCGATACCGAGTTCTTCGGTTCGGGCTCGGCCAATTTGTGGCTCAGCTCGACCGCACCCGACACCGACCTGCAGATCACCCTCACCGAGGTCCGCCCGGACGGCCAGGAGGTGTACATCGCGCGTGGCTGGCTACGGGCCTCTCACCGCGCCTTGGACTCAGCCCGCTCGACCGCGACGGCGCCGTACCAGACCGACCAACAGACAGACGCTCGCCCGCTCGTGCCGGGTGTCCCGACATACATGCGCGTCCAGCTCTGGCCGTTCAACTACGTCTTCCGCAAGGGCTCGAGCATCCGCCTGTGGATCGACGCGCCCACCGGCGAGACCGGCGGCTGGTCATTCGACTTCACCCCCACCCCGGCGATCAACACGATCTACGCCGACGCCCACCATCCATCAGCCATCGTGCTCGGATACCTGCCGGGCGGTCAAGCCGAAGCGCCGCTGCCCACGTGCAACACGGTCCTCAACCAACCGTGCCGGTCGAACCAGACACCCGTTCCCGCGGGCGCGATGACGGTCGGATAGCAGCGCTCATCGCCAGTCGATCTCACGCCCCCCACACGATCCTCGTGAGTGGATTCGCGGCCGAGCTGCACGACGCGCTCCTCGTCGGTGAAGAAGGGCACAATGGCGCCGGCTGGCCGAAGGGCAGCTTCGTCTGGGTCGACGTCTTCTTCGTGATCTCCGGCTATCTGATCACGGGGACTCGTACGCGAGTTCGAGTCGCGGCAAACGATCTCGTTCCGCGGTTTCTATGCCCGGCGGACCAGGCGAATCCTCCCTGCGGGCCTGTTCGTGATCGGGGCGACTCTGTGTGCCACCCGGGTGCTCGCGGGAACGTCATCGTGTACCGGGACACGGCCGCCCACGTCACCGCGAGCTACGCCCGAACCCTGAGCCCGTACCTCGTCGGCGCGATCGAACACGCGCTCCGCGCAGCCGACGATTTTGGATCCCGCTGACGGTCTTTTCCGCGACGATTCCAGGGATCGACAGGAGGGAAATGACCAAGCTGAGATTGCACATCACGATGTCGCTGGACGGGTACGTCGCCGGTCCGGACCAAGGCGAGCAGAATCCGCTCGGGGTCGGCGGGGAACGGCTACACGAGTGGGTCTTTCCGCTCAAGGAGTTCCGCGACATGCACGGCGGGCAAGGCGGCGAGACCAACGCGAGCTCGGCCGTGGTCCGGGAGCGCTGGGCGAGCATCGGCGCGACGATCATGGGCCGGAACATGTTCGGGCCGATCCGCGGCGAGTGGCCAGACGAGTCGTGGCGAGGATGGTGGGGCGAGGACCCGCCATACCACCACCCCGTGTTCGTCCTCACCCACCATCCGCGCGAACCGCTCGAGATGCAGGGTGGCACCACGTTCCACTTCGTCACCGACGCTATCGAGGCCGCGCTCTCACGGGCCAAAGACGCCGCACAGGGCGAGGACGTCTGGCTCGCCGGCGGCGCAGCCGTAATCAACCAGTACCTGGCCGCGGGTCTCGTCGATGAGATCGACCTCTCGATCGTCCCGGTGATACTGGGCGCCGGTGAGCGACTCTTCGAGGGACTCGGGCCCGACTCTGTCAAGCTCACACAGATCCGCGCTGTGGACGCACCTGGCGTGACGCACATCAAGTATCAGCTCGGCTGACCACGCCGGCGGGTGCGGACGTTGTGGACCGCACCCGCGTAACCGAATGGGTGCCCAACGGTGGAACGGGATCGACCCGTGAGCCGATGACAGCCGATAGTTCGACGGTCCAACTCGCAGTCCTGAAAGATGCGACGATGCGGCACGAGGGCAATCGCGACTCCTCGGGGCGACGCGTCTGTACAGCCCCTTTCGTGCCGAAATGGAGAGCCCATGACAGTTGATCCGCTCGCATTGCCCAAGGCCGAGCTGCACCTGCACATCGAGGGAACGCTTGAGCCCGAGCTGATGTTCGAGCTGGCCGGGCGCAACGGCGTGAGGCTTCCATACCCGGACGCGGAAGCGGTCAGGCGAGCGTACAGGTTCACCAACCTGCAGTCGTTCCTGGATGTCTATTACCGGGCATGCTCGGTCCTCATCCACGAGCGGGATTTCTACGAGCTCACCGCTGCCTACCTGTCCCGAGCACGCGACCAGGGCGTCCGTCACGCCGAGATCTTCTTCGACCCGCAGACCCATACCGCCCGGGGCGTTCAGCTCGAAACGGTCGTGCACGGGATCGCCCGGGCCTTGGCCGAGGCGCAGCAGCGTGGGATGACCTCGCACCTGATCATGTGCTTCCTGCGTGATCTGCCAGCCGATGATGCGATGGCCACGTTGGAGCAAGCGCTCGAGCACCGTGACGTGATCTTCGGCGTTGGCCTCGATTCCGCAGAGGTCGGTCATCCTCCGGAGAAGTTCCGAGACGTCTTCGATCGGGCCATCGGTGCGGGGTTCCGCGCCGTTGCGCACGCCGGCGAAGAGGGCCCGCCTGACTACATCTGGCAGGCACTCGACGTGCTCGGCGCTGAGAGGATCGATCACGGCGTGCGCTGCCTGGAGGACCGCTCGCTGGTTCATCGGCTCGGAACCGATCGGATTCCGCTCACGGTGTGCCCGTTCTCGAATGTCAAGCTGCGCGTCGTTGACACACTCGAGCAGCACCCGCTCGCGCAGATGCTCGAGCACGGACTGTGCGCAACGGTCAACTCCGACGACCCGGCCTACTTCGGCGGGTACGTTGGCGAGAACCTTGCTGCTGTGGCAAAGGCACTGCGGCTCGACGACGGCACGCTCGTCCAACTCGCCCGCAACAGCTTCGAGGCGTCGTTCCTGGACGATGCCTCGCGGGCGCGCCACATCGCTGAACTCAACGCTCTGGTCTGATCGCCGGGCGGCTGTCAGCCAACGGCATGTTGCGGCGTGAGCATCCCCGCATGCACCCGAAGCGGCTGGAAGCAACCAACACATTCAAAGATGCGCATGCAATAATAGACGCATGAGTCACGGGGGTGAGCCCGACCTCGCTCTCCTGTCCAGCGACACAGCGCGGCTGGTGGCGGAGACGATGCAGGCGCTCGCGGCGCCAAGCCGAGTGCGGATCCTCAGCCGACTTGGCGTGGGGCCGTGTTCGGTCGGCGAGCTCGGTCGCGATCTGGGGATGGCGCAGCCCGCGGTCTCCCAGCAGCTGCGGGTACTGCGACACCTCGGCCTCGTCGTCGGTGAGCGCGATGGCCGCCAGACGATTTACGGACTTCACAACGAGCACGTCCGCTCGCTGTTGACCGAGGCGATCTCGCACACCGAGCATCTGCGCCTCGGGCTCGCCGTCAATCCGACGGAACAGCTTCAGACGGCATGAGCAGCACTACGCCAGCGCTCCTGGCCGCCGCGGCGGGGGTCGGGTTCGGGCATGCGATCCTGCCCGACCACTGGGTGCCACTCGCCGTGCTTGGCCGCACACGCCGCTATCCCCTATCGAGAATCGCCCGTCTTTCCAGCCTCGCCGGAGTCGCGCACGTACTGGTCTCGATCGTGCTTGGGGCGGTGATCATCGCGATCGGGCTGCAGTTCCGCTCGACGATTCAGCACGCGCAGGACACGATCATCGGCTGCATCCTGATCGCCACCGGGATCGGATTCCTCCTGCTTGAGCTGACCGGTCACGGCCACCACCACGGTCACGACCACCACCACGGTCACCATCACCACGACCACGACCACGACCACGACCACGACCACGACCACCAGCACGGGCACGGGCACGGACATGACCCCGCAGCCGAGCCGCCGCCCCGCCGCCTGAGCGGACTTGCCGCGGTGATGGTGCCCTTCGGTGCGGCGGCCTCACCCGATCTGACGATCCTGCCGGTATTCCTCGCGGCGACCACCGCCGGTGTCGCGACCGCGGTCGGCTCCCTAGTCGTGTTCGCCGCGGTCACGATCGGCACGATCGTCGGGCTGACCCTCGGCGCCGCCCGCGGTGGCTACCAGATCAAAGGCGCATGGCTCGAGCGCTGGGGCAACCTGTTCACCGCCGCCGTGCTCACGGCCATCGGCCTGCTTGTCCTGCTGGGCCTGATCTAGCGCGGCGGCGTCCGGGCAGGGCGCGGCTCCTAAACCGGCCCGTGCCATCACTAAACACGCGACGGACATCCAATGGTTCGTCAGCGCGCGAGATCTCGCCGGCAGTCCCTCAGCATGGACCCTCGTCGGCTACGCGATCTGCGCCAAGGTCAGCTGAATCGCTGGATGTGGCCACTCCCGACATGGACAGCCGGGCGAGCGCGCCACCCTACCGGGTGGTGCCGCCGCCCCGGCTTGCCGGCGCTCGCGCTGACCGCCGCGCCTTTATCTACCCACGCTGGTGGGTAATCCCCTACGCATGAGGCTCACCTTCGACGACGGTCCCGACCCCGCATGGACTCCGCGCCTGCTCGACGTGCTCGCAGCGGCCGGTGCCCGGGCGACGTTCTTTCCGATCGCGCCCCGCGCCGCCGCGCATCCCGAGCTCATCGCACGCATGCGCGCGGAGGGACACGCGATCGGCCTGCACTGCGATGAGCACGTCCGCCACTCAACGCAGACCGAGGCCTGGCTCCGAGCCGACACCGAGCGTGCGCTCGAGCGGCTTGCCGGCCTCGGGGTCACCCCCACCCGCTGGCGAACACCGTGGGGCGATACCGCGCCGTTCACGCCCGATGTCGCCGACGCCCACGGCCTGACGCTCACGGGCTGGACGGTCGACACGCACGACTGGCGGGGCGACCGCGCGGAGACGATATTCGCCGCCACACGCGCCGACCTCACCGAGAACGCGATCGTCCTCGCTCACGACGGCATCGGCCCCGGCTCACAGCGAGACGACGCTCGCGAGACGATCGCCTACACCACGCGGATCATCGACTTCGCCCGCGAAACCGGCCAATCACTGGAGGCGCTGCAGTGACCGCACTTCACCGCGACGACTCGCCCCAGCTCGAGAACATCCTGCGAGAGATCGCCGCCGGCGCGGCGCGGCGCGACGGCGCTGCGGTCCCAGACTTTCCCGAAGGGCCGATCGCGGACCTCGAACGGGCCGGCGCGCTCGCCTTCAACGCGCGCCCAGGTACGATCCGGCCGCCGGCCGCCGAGGAGCTCGGACTCGTCCGGCGGGTCGCGGCCGCCGACGGCTCGGTCGGGCGGATCTTCGATGGCCATATCAACGCGGTCGAGCGTCTCGCCGTTCAAGCCCCGCCCGAGCTGCGCGACCGCGAGCTCGCCGCCGTGCAGGCCGGCCGCCTGCGGGGCGGCGTGTGGGGCGGCAACCCGGTTCCGGGCGAGGGGCCTCCGGCCGAGATCCGCCAAACAGCGGACGGTGAGGTGCTACGCGGCGTCAAGACGTTCTGCTCAGGCGCCGGCGGACTTCACCGTGCCCTCGTGCTCGCCCGCGACGGCGACGGACCGCCCTCCGCCGTGTGGATCGACCTCACCGACGAACCGCACGTCGAGATCGACACGGGGTGGTACCGCTCGCATGGACTGCGCGCGTCGGTGTCGCATCGCGTCGTCTTTCACGACGCACCCGTCCTGGCTCGCTTTGGTGCCCCCGGCGCGCTGGCGGCCGACCCCTGGTTCTCGCGCGACGCCCTGCGGACCGCGGCCAGCTGGGCAGGGATGGCCGACACGGCGGTGGACGCCGCTCTCGACACACTCGCCGCCCGTCCCTCGGTCACCGAGCTCGAAGGCCTCGCCGCCGGGCGCATCTTGACCGCGCGGCGGACGATCGACGTGTGGCTCGAGCATGCCGCCGAGGCCATGGATACGGCCGGCGGCGAACTGCCGGCCGTCGCGCTGCATGCCCGCGCCGCCACCTCGGATACCTGCCGTACGCTGCTCGATGAGGCCGCGCGTGCCTGCGGCTCGGGGCCCTTCGCCAAGGCGGAGGCCCTCGATCGGGCGCGGCGCGACCTCGAGGTCTTCCTCCTCCAGCACCGGCTCGACCCGCTGCTCGCCCGCGCCGGAAGCGCCGCCCTCGCCGAACGATGAGCCGGATGACCCTGAGCGACTTCGAGGCGCGCTATCAGGCCGACCCCGATCCCTGGGGCTACACGACGAGCGCGTATGAGCGCGACAAATACGCCGCGACGCTCGCCGCTTGCGGGCCTGGCCCGTTCACCCAGGCGCTCGAGCTTGGGGCCTCGATTGGGGTGTTCAGTGCCGCGCTCGCGCCTCGCTGCCGGCACCTGACGACCATTGATGCCGCCCCGACCGCAGTCGAGACTGCACGTCGGCGACTCACCGGCACGCCGGGCATCCGAATCCTCGAAGGCACGATTCCCGGCGCGATCCCGGACGGTCCGTACGACCTCGTCGTGGCCTCGGAGATCCTCTACTACCTGACCGCCGGCGAGCTCGAGGCGACACTTGACCGGCTTCACAACCAGACGCGCTGCGGGACGAGGCTCGTCGCCGTCCACTGGCGACCCGACGGTCCCGAGCGCCCGCTGACCGCCGACATCGTCCACGAGATGCTCCGTCGCCAGCCCTGGCTCGTCGGCGTCGCGCGAGCCGACACCGACGAATACCGACTCGACGTACTGGAGTGCCGATGAGCGATCGCTACGACTGGTTGATCATCGGCGGCGGCCCCGCCGGCATCGCCGCCGCCCGCGGCTACCGGGACGCCGGAGGTGAGGGCAACGTCGCGATCGTCACCGACGAGCACCGCATGCCTTACCGCCGGCCGCCGCTGACCAAGCAGCTGCTGCGCGGTGAGATGGGCGAGGATGAGCTGCCGCTCGAATCCGAAGACTGGCTGCGCGAGCAGCGCATCTCGCTGATCAGCGGCCGCGCGGTCAGTCTCGACGCCGACCGTCGTGAGGTCATGATCTCCGGGGGCCGTGCGCTCGAATACGGGGACGCCTTGCTCGCGACGGGCGCCGAGCCGACACGGCTCCCTGTGCCCGGCGCCGACCACCCCGGCGTGCGCATCGTCCGCGCCCTCGATCACGTGCGGGAGCTCATCGTCCGGTTGCGCGCAGGCAAGCCGGTCGTGGTGATCGGGTCCGGCTTCATCGGCTGCGAGATCGCCGCCTCCCTGCGCCGGCGCGGGCACCCCGTCACGCTGGTCTCAGACGAGCCCGAGCCCAACGCAGCGCGCCTGGGCGAGGAGGCGGGCCGGCACATCCACGGCTGGCTCGAGGAGGAGGGCGTGATAGTGCGCCTCGGAACTCCGGTCGAGCGCATCGAGCCCGGCTTCGTCGTCACGGCGGGTGACGCCAAGACGCAGGCCCCGGTCCTCGTCATGGCCGGCGGCGTCGCGCCCCGGGTCGAGCTCGCCGTGTCGGCGGGTCTCGAGCTCGAAAGCGGCGCCGTACCGGTCGACGCTCACCAGCGTACGGCCAAGCAGGGCCTGTACGCCGCTGGGGACGTCGCGTTTGCCGAGAACGCCACCGCCGGGCGTCATCTGCGCGTCGAGCATTGGGGTGACGCGCTCGGCCAGGGCGAAGTCGCCGGCCGCAACGCGGCGGGCGACGGTGCCGTCTGGGACGACGTGCCCGGCTTCTGGTCCACGATCGGCGACCACGATCTCAAGTACGCCGCGTGGGGCGACGGCTTCGACGACTGCCGGTTCGAGAACCACGGAGACGGCGCCTTCACCGTCTGGTACGCGCTGGAGGGAACGATCGTCGGCGCGCTCACCCATGAGCGCGACGAGGACTACGAGCGCGGCTCTGAGCTCATCGCCCGGGGAGCGCCATGGCGCTAGACGCGATCGTGGTCATCCCGGCGCGTGACGAGGAGGCCCGAATCCCAGCCTGCCTGCGGGCACTGGCCGCCCAGACGATCTCGAGCTTCGAGACGATCGTCGTCCTCGACGCGTGCGCCGACGCCACCGCGACGGTGACGAGGCGCACCGCCGAGCATCTCGGCCTCAGCGTCCAGCTCATCTCCGGACCGGGAGCGGGCAGTGGCGCCGCCCGCCGGCTCGGTATGGGTCTCGCCGCCGAACGCCTGCTCGACGCGGGTATGCCGAACGGGCTCATCGCCTGCACGGATGCCGACACCTGCCCGGCGCCTGACTGGCTCGAGCGCCAGCTGGCCCATGTTCGGGCCGGCGCCTCGGTCGTCGCCGGCCGAGTCGAGCTAGACCCGGCCGAGCGACGGGAGCTGCCCGATGGTGCCCTGCGCCGCCGCGAGCGTGACGCCGTCCAGCGTCTCGAGCGGGTGCGCCGGGTCGACGCGGGCGCGGAGCATCACCACTTCGCCGGCGCGTCGCTCGGGGTAACGGCAGGCGTCTACCGGTCGGTCGGCGGGTTGGAGCCGGTCAGCGCCCTCGAGGATGCCGCCTTCGCCGCCCGGCTGGCCGAGCACGGCGTTCCGGTCCTGCGTGCCGCCGACGTCGAGGTCTACACATCGGCTCGCCGCTCGGGGCGAGCGCGCCGCGGACTGTCGGTCGACCTCGAGGTCTCGATGTGGTTCGAACGCCGCCGCTACGAGTCAGCCGACTTTCCGCTCGACCGCCTCACACGGCTCAAACGCGAGACGTCGATCGCTGTCGTGATCCCGACCAAGGAGTGCGCCGCGACGATCGCGGGAGTGCTCGCGACTACGGTTGGTCCGGCCGCGCAGGCCGGCCTCATCGACGAGATCCTCGTGATCGACGCCGAGTCGGCGGACGGAACCGCGGCGATCGCCGGAGCGACCGGAGCGCGCGTAGTCCAGGAGGATGATGTGCTCCCCGAGGCCGGGCCGACGCTGGGCAAGGGCGATGCCATGTGGCGCTCACTCGCGGTCACCGACGCGGACATCGTGTGCTTTCTCGACGGTGACACGGCAGACCCGGACCCCTGCCATCTCCAGGGCCTCATCGGCCCGCTGCTGCTCGACGCCGACCTCGCCCTCGTCAAGGGAGCGTTCGAGCGCCCATTCGTTCGCGGAGGCGTCGAGTTCCCGCACGAAGGGGGACGGGTGACCGAACTCATGGCGCGGCCCTTGCTCAATCTCCACGAGCCGCGGCTCGCCGGCTTCACCCAGCCGCTCGCCGGGGAGTTCGCCGCACGTCGCGACCTCCTAAAGGCGATTCCCTTCCCCGCCGGCTATGGGGTCGAGATCGCCGTGCTCATCGACGCCCTGCGCCGGAGTGGCCTCGACGCTCTCGCCGAGTGCCGGCTCGGCGTGCGCCACAACCGTCACCAGCCTCTCCGCGCCCTAGGCGAGATGGCCTACGCGGTGCTCGCGGCCGTCGAGCGCCGGGTCGGTGACGGTCGCGCGATCCTCGGCGGTCACTTCCTGCGTCCGTGGGACGACGGCACCGTCGTTCAGGTCACCGTTCAGGAGCGCCCACCGCTGATCAGCATGAACTCGGCGACGGACGTGACCCGGGCACGAAGCGCGTCCTGACGCTCTCTCGGCTAGGCGTCCGCGAGTGCCGTCTTCCTGGGGCCAGACCTTCGACGCCTGAAGCCGCAATCAGGCCGGGGAGCTTCCGCGCCAGCGGCACTACCCTCGCCACTGGGCACGTGCCCGTCGCAGGCAACGCCGACCGCACACGCCGCCTGCTGATCGTCAGGGCGCACGTCGACGCCTCGGCGAACTCCGGCGAGAGGTTCTGTACGGACCGACCGCGAGTCAACCGCCATCATCCGAACATGGCGGCCCATCCTGAGCCCCCAGGTGGCGGCGGGACCCGCCCGCGGCTGCACGTGCGGGAGATGGAGCTGGCCGAGGTCGGGATCCGGATCGACTACTTCCACGACGCGTCGGACGAGTACCTGCGCCTGCTCGGCGTCGATCGGTCGCATCTGTTGTCTCGCAAGGCGTGGCACGCATTCTACGTGCGCGACTTCGCCCGGCCGATCCCCGAGCGGGAGAATTATCTGCTGGCCTGGGAGCTCGACGGACGGGTGGTCGGCATGAGCCACGCCGACCAGTTCACGTTCGGCGAGGAGGCGTTCATGCATCTGCACGTGCTCGACCCAGCCCGCCGGCGCTCCGGCCTGGGCACGGAATTCGCCAAACGGACCGCCCTGGTCCTCTTCAAGGCGCTCGAGCTCAAGCGGCTGTACTGCCAGCCGAACGCGTTCAACGTCGCGCCCAATCGGACGTTGCAGCGAGCCGGATTCCGCTACGTGTTCACCAAGGAGATGGCCCCGCGACCGGCTGACCTGCAGCAGCCCCTCACCCGCTGGGTCCTTAAGGCCCCGCCCGCGCAGACGTACTGACCCCCACCTAAGCCCCATCTGCCGCCGCTACGGGTGCAGTCGGTCGAGAATCTGGCGCAGCGCGGCCTGCAGGATCGCCGACTGGAGGACGGAGTCGAGCTGGCGCGGGTCGTTGAGCTCATAGAGAAGGCGTTTGATGTCGAGCCCGTTGATGGTCTGGTGCAGCAAAGGGGCGGTGGGGAGCAGGTTGTCGACGACGGGGTTCGGAATCGCTTCGATGATGGTCTTGACGATGCCGGGGAGATTGGCCTGGTCGAGCGCCTGTGGAAGCAGCTGGGACACCTTGGGCAGACGCCCCTGGCGGTCGAGCCGGTCGACCGCGTCGACGAGGCCGGCCTTGAGCGCGACGGACTCGTGGGGGTCGAGTGAGCGGGTTTCCGCGAGCGCGAGGACGAGGCGCTCGCGGGATATGCCGAGCCGACACGCGGCGCTGTCGAGGCCGAGCAGGACGATCTGTGCTGCGAGCGGTTCGAGCTGCGCCGGGATCCGGGAAGCCGGGCGCGAGGTGCACGGATTGGCCGGGCGGAGCGGCACATAGTGGCCGCCGCCGGCGGCGACCTGGACCCCGAGGACAGCGGCCACGAGCACCACGGCGATCAGCGGCAGCGCGAGTCGCCTCATGAGCGACTCCGGTCGCGTAGTGCCAGTGCGGGCAGGAGTGCCAGGAGCGCCAGTCCGGCGGCGATGAGAAACGAGGTGCGGAATGCGCGGGTCGCGGCGCGCGTGAGTTGATCCTGGAGGTCACGCTCAAGGGCGCCGACCGCTGGCGCCTGCGTCGCCGGTACCGGCAAGGCCTTGAACGCGGGCCGGAGGTCGGGCACGCGGCCGCGCTCGGCCGACAGCCGGCGGCCCAACTGCTCGGCGAGCTCGAGCTTAGTGGAGGCGGGGAGCGGTGCGTCGAGCACGAGCCTCGCGATCGCTTCCTCCGCTGGGGTCTGGGCTTCACGCAGGTCGGCGGTGAAGACCGGGGTGAGAATCGCGAGGCCGATCACCACGCCGGCGTGCCGCGCGGAGATCGTCCAGCCCCCGTGAAGCGCCCGTGGGATCCGGTCGCGAAGCGCGGCGGCGGTCAGCGAGTCGACCGAGAGCCCAAGGCCGAGTCCGACGAGGACCTGGGGCGCGAGGGTCCAGACGAGCTCCGCGCCGGGCAGGAGCGCGAGCCCGGTGAGGCCGCCGGCGATCAGGACCGATCCCGCGACCGCTTCCGACCGTGTCCCGGCGCGCACACCCCGGAATACGGGGCCGCCAGCCAGCGCCGCCACCGGCACGGCGCTCACGGCGACCGCGGCAACCGCGGGCGAGCGGCTCCAGCCGTCCACGAGCAGCAGCACTAACAGGAACAGCGCCGCCGTGAGCGCCGCCGACAGCAGCGCCAGCGTAAGGTTGGCCAGCAGGTGTGGGCGGTCCGGCGACGCGTCGAGCGTTGGCCGAGGCCGCTCCACCCGGCCGCGCAGCGCGATCGCAGCAGGCAGCGCAAGTAGCACGATCGGGATCTGCACCACGAAGATCGCCCGCCACGAGAATGCCGAGGTCAGGAGCCCCCCGATCACCGGGCCGAGCGCCGCGCCGGCCACACCGGCTCCGGCCCACCGCCGCACCGCCACGCGCTCGACCCCGGTGGCCGCAACCAACAGCTCGAGGGTTCCGACGATTACAAGCGCGCCAGCCGCCGCCTGCGCTGCCCGCGCCCCGATGAGCACGCCCAGCGACGGCGCCACGGCACAGACCGTCGTCGCCGCCGCAAAGCCAATAACGCCACCGGTGGTCGCCACCGCCGGATCTCCGCGCACGCACAGACGCGCCGCCGGGACCGCCACCAGCGCGAGCACGAGGTTGAAGGCGATCAGAACCCACGCGACCCCCCACACCTGAGCTCCGAAGTCTCGCAGGATGTCCGGCAGCGCCAGCGTCACCACCCCTGCGTCGCCGAGCACGACGGCGACGGCAAGCGACAGCACCACGGCCGTGGCGGGGCGCGCCGTCAGGGGACTCGCGGGCTGCTCGTCTCGGACCGTACGCATCGGCTGTGAACCCTTCCCCATCATGACATTGGCACTCGGCAAGAAGTTCGCGCCGCCGAATTCGGCCTTTGGCGCCTCCGAGCTTCCCCCCGGCATCGCGCGGAAGCGAGCGTTTCAGCGTTCATCTCCTGGGAAATGGCGCAGAACCGTTTGGGCAAATACGACGAGGGAAGTCCTCAGCCGTAACGACGATCGCGGCGCTGTCGACGAACGTCATGGGTAGCTGTTACGCCACTCTGACCTATCGGCTACACACAATCCACCGAGGAGGAAGTAGATGCCTCGCGCCAGCAAACGTCGCCGGAGTGAGATAGTTGACACCATCAACGCCGCGTTGGAGATCGTCGACGACGTTGCACAGGACGAAGATGGAGATCTCGTCCGAGCCGTGGTTGCCGCCTTCGCACTCAAGGAGATATCGGAAGGCAATTACGAGGACGACCGCGAGGACGAAGACGAAGGCCAGGATCTAGACGAGGACGAAGAAGAGCAGGACGGCGAGGAGGAGCCGGAGGACGAGGAAGAGGCGGAGGACGAGCCGGTGGAAGAGCCCGAGGAAGAGCCCGAAGAAAAGCCGGAGCCGCCGAAGCGTAGTCGCGGGCGTACCGGGACCAGCAAAGCCAGCGGTAGCAGGAGTACCAGCAGAAGCAGCAGTAGCGCTGGCGGGAGTAAGAGCAGCGGCAGCGGCGGGAGCAGGAGCAGCCGAGCGAAGAAGTAACGCGGGCCCAGGCGGTCGCCGGCCACTTACCGCTAAATGGAGCGACCTCGAGAGGGCTTCAAAGTCCTATTTTGAGGGTATCCCCCGCTCATAACGCACAACCTGGGGAGGGTCAGTGATAGCACTTGGAGTCATACTTCTGATCATCGGCTTCATCGCCAAGATCGCGATCTTGTGGACGATCGGCATCATCCTGCTGGTGATAGGCCTCATTCTCGTGGTGCTCGGCATGATGGGTCGCGCTGTCGGAGGCAGAGCGCACTACTTCTAGGTCGCAGGCGCCGTAGCGCGCCGTTAATGCACTGAGTGTCGCGCCCCGCGGGCTACATGACCGGGTGTCAGTCCGTGGGGTTGGCGATCGCGACCTTCGAGCGTACGCGCACAAGCGGCGCGTTGGGATCGTGAGGCTGAGGAATCGCTGCGAGCGTGAATTCGGCGATCGCGCCCGGACGAAAGACGAGGCAGTGAGTCGAGCCGCCGAATTGGAAGTAACCCAGCTCCTCACCTTTCCCGACGTGATAGCCGGGCGTCACCTTGGCGTCGATCACGCACGAGGAAACTTCTGACATACCGACCGGCACGAAGGCCATCAGCCGGATGACGGGATCGTCGGCTTCGATCAGGATGATCGCCCGCGCCGCCACGTGGGCGAGATAGGACTGCGAGTTCATCGGCTCGACGGCGTCCTTGCCTTCTGAGTCGGCCTCGGAGTAGTAGGTGCCCGGTTGCACAAACGCTCGGACGATCGTACCCGCCACCGGGCTGTGCCAGCGGTGGTAGTTGGTGGCGCTGAGAAACGCTTGATAGACCGTCCCGCCGATGAACTGGTCAACGGAATCATCGTTGGCCAGCATGTCCTCCAGCGAATATGGCTGACTCTTGATCCAGAAGCGATCTTGCCGTTGGACGTCGGTGCTGATGCCGTAGGGCAACGACTCGCAGGCGCTCACGATCACCTTGTCGTCGTCCGGGGAGTCCACCGGACGCGCGCCGTCCTTGAAGCGTCGCGTGAAGAAGTCGTTCCATGAGGTAAAGCCCCAATGCTCGTCCTGCGGGTCGTACTCGAATTGTTCGATGCCCACCGCACGCTGGGCCTCGGGGGACTTCCAGCCCGACGGCGATTCGTTGAGCACGTAAAGCGAGTCGCCGCTGCTGAGAAACCCGCACCAGACGGTGAGGATCTTCCTCAGCATCCCGTTGATGCGCGGGTCCCGATAGGCCGCGAAGCCGGCCGGTGTCCCCATCGTCCAGTCGAGGATCGCGCCCAAGGGGGTTGCGACCATCGCGGGACCAAACTCGGGCGCCATCGTCAGCACCTCGTTGATCAGGCGCATCAACTGCTCGACGCTCTCCAGGTGCCGCTCGCGGTACGGCTTGGTCGCGGGCACCTGCGTGATCATCTGGTTGAGGTACATCCGCACGACCGGATCGCTGTCAATCAGCTCTTGGAACTCCTCGATCACGGGGTGAAGGACGATCTGCTCCCCGCGCGCATCCACCCGCTGCCGGTGGCCGTGAAGCCACGCTTCCAGGTCCTCCTGCTCATCCGGCAACCAGCCGGCCCGCCGGCGTACGTCGACCGCATGCGGCAGAGTCGTCATGGGAGCCCACGTACCCGCAGCGTCGCATCTCGACGCAGACCTCAGCTACGTCGTTCGAGCTCGCCCTTTGCCAGTCGCTCGAGGGCGGTCAGGGCGAGCTTGAGGTCGGCCTCGTCCGTGTCCTCCTCGCGCGTATGCGAGAGTCCGCGCTTGCTGCGCACGAACAGCATCACGGTCGGAACGCCGGCCTCGGCCACGCGCGCAGCGTCGTGCAGCGGCCCGCTCGGCAGCCGCGCGTCGACACCCTGCAGATCGGTGACGATCGCGCTTGCGGCCTCGACCATGTCCTGATCGAAGTGGATTGGGGCGACGCGGAACAGCGGCGACCATTCGACCTCGACGTGCTCCTCGCTGGCGATTCGTTGGCTCGCCTCAACGACCGCGTTGTGCAGCTCTGCGAGTGTGTCGGCATCGACGTGGCGCTGGTCGACGAGTGCCGTGGCCACCCCGGCGACCGCGGTCGGGATCCCGGGCTCGGCGTCGATCCGGCCGACCGTCCCGACCCCGCCCCGGGTCCGCGCCAGATCTCGGACCTCGAGGGCCAGCCGGGCGGCGGCCGACAGCGCGTCGCGCCGCTGGTCCATCGGGGTCGAGCCGGAATGAGCGGCCTGACCGGTGAACCTGGCCGACCACCGCTCGGTTCCGTAGGTGCCCGTGACCACCCCGAGCGGCAGGTCGCGCGCCTCCAGCACCGGGCCTTGCTCGATGTGCAGCTCGACGTAGGCGACGGCGTCTTTGAGACGCGAGCTCGACTCGCCCATCCGGTCTACTTCGACGCCGTGGGCTGCCAGCGCATCGGGCGCCGGAACGCCGTCCGCGTCGCGCAGACGGCGGACGAAATCGGGATCGTGCTGCCCGGCGGCGGCCATCGAGCCCATCAGGCTGAGACCGAAGCGAGCCCCCTCCTCGTCGGCCCAGTCGACGAGCTTCACGGTCAGCGCGGGCGGGCCGTCGGCGGAGAGCGCGCGGAGCGTTTCAAGCGCTGAGAGCACGCCGAGGCAGCCGTCGAGCCATCCGCCGTTCGGCACCGAGTCGATGTGGCTGCCGATGATCAGGAACTTCGGCGAGCGGCCGGGAAGCGTCGCCCACACGTTGCCGGCCTCGTCGCGGTCCACCTCGACCGGCAGCTCGGCGAGGAGCCCGTGTTCCCACTCCCGTGCCTTGGCCCAGGTATCGGTCCAGGCCAGCCGCTGCGCGCCGCGCTCGTCTCCCGTGAGCTGCGCCAGCTCGCGCAGCTCGGCGACCATTCTCTTCCCGTCGGCGGCCATCGGAGATCCGGTCGCCGACGCTCAGGCCGCGGCCCGCTGGCGCGGGTGGAGGGGTTCGCCGAACCGAGCGCGCCGCACGAACTGCCCGGCGCCGGGCGCTCCCACCAGCTCATCGCCCTCGACGATCACCTGCCCGCGGACGAGTACGACCTCGGGGGCGCCGATCACCTCGGTGCCTTCATAGAGGTTGTAGTCGACGTTTGAGTGGTGGGTCGCGGCCGACAGCGTCAGCGGCTTCTCGCTGTCCCACACGACGATGTCGGCATCGGCGCCGACCGTGATCGTGCCCTTGCGCGGGAACAGCCCGAACAGCCGCGCCGGCTGGGTGCAGCACAGATCGACGAGCTGGTTCATCGTCAGCCGCCCCTGGCGCACCCCGAAGTGGTGGAGCATGTGCAGGCGGTTCTCCACGCCCGGGCCGCCGTTGGGGATCTTCGAGAAGTCATCGCGACCGAGCGTCTTCTGGTCGCGCCAGCGGAACGGGCAGTGGTCGGTCGAGACGACCGACAGGACGCCGGTCTCCAGCGCCGTCCACAGATGCTCGAAGTTCTTCGCCGCTCGCGGCGGCGGGGTGTACACGTACTTCGCGCCCGCGAAGTCGGGCTCCTCCAGCCGGGTCTCGTCGATGAACAGGTACTGCGTGCACGTCTCGCCCCAGGTCCGCCATCCTCGGGACCGCGCGATCGCGATCGGCTCGACGGACTCCTCGCAGGAGACGTGAACGACGTACAGCGGGCAGCCGGCGATGTGCGCCAGCTTCACCGCGCGGTTCGTCGCCTCGGCCTCGGTCTCCGGTGGGCGCGTCGCAGCGTGCCAGCGCGGCTCGGTCTTGCCCTCGGCCAGCGCCTGCTTGACGATCACGTCGATCGCGTCGCCGTTCTCGGCGTGGACCATGACGAGCGCGCCAGTCTGCGCCGCCACCTGCATCGTGCGAAACAGCGTCTCGTCGTCGACCATGATCGCGCCCTTGTAGGCCATGAACAGCTTGTAGCTGGTGACCCCTTCGTCCGGGACGCGCGCGACGTCCTCGAGCCGACCGCCGTCGTGGAGGTCGGTGATCGCCATGTGGAAGCCGACATCGATGACCGGCGGGCAGCGCTCGATCTTCTCGTGCCATGTCGCCAGCGCGTCGGGGATCGACTGGCCGGGCGACTGGAGGCAGAAGTCGATCAGTGAGGTCGTCCCCCCGAACGCCGCCGAGGTGGTTCCCGAGGTGAAGTCATCGCAGCTCACGGTCCCGCCGAATGGCATCTCCATGTGGGTGTGCGGATCGATCGCCCCGGGGATCACGTACTTGCCCGCGGCATCGATCACGCGGTCGGCCGACCCGTTCAGCGAGCTCCCGACGGCGGCGACCGTCTCGCCCTCGATCAGCACGTCGGCGATGTAGTCGTCCACGGCCGTGACGATCCGCCCGCCCTTGATCAGGACGCTCATCACGCCACCGCGGTCGGTTGGAACTGCTGGATGATCTCTCGGCCGTAGCGCTCCATCGTCTCCTCGAACTCGGAGGTCATCAGGTACAGGTTCACCTGCCGGACGCCCAGCTGCTCGAGCTCGCGCAGGCGCGCGATGTGCTGATCAGGCTCGCCGAGCAGACAGAACCGATCGCAGATCTCGTCGCTGATGTACTGGCCGTGGCTGGCCCCGACGAGGCTGTGCTCGTTGTAGTCGTACTCCTTGACCGCGAGCGCGTACTCGGTCAGCGCGGCCGGGATCTCTCCGTCCGTGCCGTACCGGGCGATCAGGTCCTTGACATGGTTGGAGACCATCGCCGGAAACCAGCGCGTCTCCTCACGCCAACGGGGCAAGTCGGCGTCCACGACAGCTGGAGCGACCACGATCGGTGCAAGCGCGTCGGGGTCGCGCCCCGCCTTGACTGCCGCGTCGCGCGCCTGCTCGATGATCCAGCGCGTGATCTCGGGATCGGCGAGCTGGATGATCACGCCGTCGCCGACGCGCCCGGCGACTCCCAGTGCCCGCGGCCCGTAGCCGGCCACGTACATCGGAATCTCGGGCTGGCCCTTGGCCCATTCGAGGTGCAGCGGCTTGCCGTTCCACTCGACCTCGCGCCCGTTCATCAGGTCCTTGATCATCTCGAGCGACTGCTCGAACCGGGCCACCGGCACCGGGTCGAGGCCCACCACCCGGCGCGAGGAGTCCCCGCGACCGATGCCGAGCGCCATTCGGCCCTCGCTGAGCTGCTGGAGGGTGGCGTATGAGCTGGCGGTCACCGTCGGCTCCCGGATGCCGGGGTTGGTCACGCAGTGGCCGAGGTGGATGCGTGACGTCGCGGTAGCCGCCAGCGTCAGGTAGATGTAGCCCTCCTCCCAGAGGATGTGCGAGTCATATGTCCACGCGTGGCTGAAGCCCAGCTCCTCGGCTCGCACGACGAGCTCGACAAACCGCCGCGAGGGCGGGTCCGGCAGGAACGTGGCACCGAAATCGAGCATCTCTCTCCTCTCGCCAACCGTCGGATGCCTGTCGTCGGAGCCTAACCCAAGGCCAGACCTCCGACAGGAAGATTCGTTCAGGCCGGGGCGCGCCCGACCGTGCTCCGGGCAGGTGCACGGTTACGACGATGCCGAAGCAGCCCCCACCCAGCCCGACGATTCACATATCGGACGCCGCCTCAACGACCGCCTCGCGGATGCGCGGGTACGTGCCGCAGCGACAGATGTTGCGCAGCGAGTCGAGGTCGGCATCGGTGATCTGCCGGCCCTGGGCGGCCGCATCGGCGAACAGGTGGCGGCCGAACGACCCGCCCCCCTGGGTCACGTGTGCCGTCACGCTTGACACCGGTAGGCCCAGGATCTGGGCGGCCGTCTCCTGGACGGTGCACGCGCCGCCAGTGCGGCTACTGCCAGCCCGGCCAGATCATGGCCGCCGTCGCGCTCATCAAGGAGGTCAAGGCCGCAACCAGACTCGAGAGCTCTGCGCCGCGCCCGACGACACCGGACTGACGGGACCACGCTGCATCCGGGGACATTCTCGCAGCCGACGTCCGGTGCGTCCCTGGTCCACGCCGCTCGCCGGGCCTCAGCGCGGTTCCACCCTGCGGCAGTAGGGCGTCGCGCGCGCTTGTTACTCGGACCACCCAGGTCGCACGAGACCGGACTCGTAGGCGATCACGACGAGCTGGGCGCGATCTCGGGCGCCGAGCTTGATCATCGCCCGGCTGACGTGCGTCTTGGCCGTCGCGGAGCTGACGACGAGTCGCTCGGCGATCTGCTCGTTCGACAGGCCGGCGGCGGCGAGCGCCATCACCTCGCGCTCACGGTCGGTCAGCTCCTCAAGCGCGGCCGACCGGGGCGGCTCCTTGGCGCGCGCGGCGAACTCGCCAATCAGCCGGCGGGTGACCGACGGCGACAGCAGCGCCTCGCCGGCCGCCACTACTCGCACCGCCTCGATCAGGTCGCTCGGTTTGGTGTCCTTGACCAGGAAGCCGGCTGCCCCGGCTCGGATCGCGTCGAACACGTACTCGTCGAGCTCGAACGTGGTCAGGATCACGATCCGGACACTCGCGAGCGCCGGGTCGGCGGCGATCTCGCGTGTGGCGGCAATTCCGTCGAGCGTCGGCATACGGATGTCCATCAGCACGACGTCGGGCGTGAAGGCACGCGTCAGGTCGACCGCCTCGCGCCCGTCCGCCGCCTCACCGACGACCTCGATCCCGTCCTGTGCGTCCAGCAGCGCGCGGAACCCAGCCCGCACCAGGGCTTGGTCGTCGGCTAGCAGCATGCGGATCACGGCGGTCACTCGCCCGGCAGCGGGATCCGCGCGCGCACCCGGAACCCGCCGCTGGACCGGGGGCCGGCGTCGAACGTGCCGCCGAGTGCGACCGCGCGCTCGCGCATGCCCGGGATCCCGTTGCCACCGCCCTCCCCGTCCGGGGCCGGGAGGTCGCGCCGAGAGCCGGAGGCGCCAGGATCCGGTCCGTCGTCGTCCACCTGCACGGTCAGCTCATCGGGACCGTAGGTCAGCTCGACGGTGGCGACGCTGGCCCCGGCGTGACGGACGATGTTCGTCAGCGCCTCTTGCACGATCCGGAACGCTGCCAGATCGATGCTCGCCGGGAGCGGCCGGCTCTGTCCGTGTACCTCGAGCGTCACCCCGACGCCAGTCGCGGTGGTGCGGGTCACGAGCTCCTCGAGCCGCGCAAGGCCCGCCGTCGGCGCCCGCGGCGCCTGCTCGCCGGTGCCGCGCAGCACGCCGAGGACCGAGCGGACCTCGCGGAGCGCGTCGGCGCTCGCCTCGTTGATTGCGGTCAGCGCGATTCGCGCCTGCTCGGGCTTCTCGTCCATCAGATGCAGGGCGACGCCGGACTGGACATTGATCAGCGAGATGTTGTGGGCCAGCACGTCGTGGAGCTCCTGGGCGATGCGCAGTCGCTCCTCGTCGGCCTGGCGGCGGGCCTGGAGCTCACGCGTCCGCTTGGCCTCGGCGAAGCGCTCCTGGCGGCTGCGCATCCGTTCAGCGCCGGCGAGAGCCACCAGCAGCCAGGCTGCGATCGCGAGTACCGCCAGCACCTTCGGCCCACCGGAGTGCCCGAGCGCCCACTGCAGCCCGAGGAAGACCACCCAGCCGACTGCGACGGCGGCCCACGCGAGCACCCGCTCCCCAGCGAACAGCGCCGAGACGATCGCGAAGCCGAGCGACAGGAAGTTCGGGCCGAGCAGATAGCCACGCGCTACGTACGCCACCGTGACGGCGAACACGAACACAAGTACCTCGCGCACGTATCGCCTCCGCAGGGCGAGCGCGAGGGGGCCGAGCGCGAGCAGCACATAGGCACCGGGGTCAAGTTCCGTCGCAGGGCGGCACGCAGACGCCCACCAGCAGCCGTGCGTGCGCGACACGTGATGGGCCGCGCCCGCTGTGACGGCAATCTGGATCACCGCGCACATCGCGGCGAGGCGCACGTCGCTACGGCGGATCCAGACCCACGAAGTCACAGCCGCACGATAGCCCCGGCCGCGGGGGTCGTCATCGGCTCCCTGGCGTACCCGCGACTACTCCAGCAGGCGTACACGGGTGCGACTGGCGTCAGACGCCGGGAGCAGCCCAGAAGCCGCCCCTCGCCCGACGACAAATCGCCCGTGGGAGAGCACGATTCTCCCTGTAGCACGCAACCGAACCGCACAAACCGAAGGAGCAGCGATGTACGGGTACGACACGATCAGCCAGATGATGCGGAACCCCAACCTGCGCGCGAGCGACGCCGAGCGCGAGGCGACCGCCGACCTGCTGCGCCAGCACCACACCGACGGCCGGCTCGACCAGGACGAATTCCAGGAGCGTCTCGACAAGTGCTTCGCCGCGAAGACGATGGGCGAGCTCGTCGACCTTACCCGTGACCTGCCGGCCGATTCCGCGCGGCATGGAGCCCGCGGCCGCACCGGCCCCGGCCTGCTGGGCTGCCTGCGCATGATCCCGATCCTGCCGATCATCCTGGCCATCATCGCCATTCACCTGATCGTCGGGGTGCTCAGCGGCCTGTGGATCCTCATCCCGCTGTTCTTCCTGGCCCGCTTCATGATGTTCCGGCGCGGATTCCGCACCTGGCGCGGTCACGGCGGAGCCTCGATGTAGCGGCGCGGTCACGACCCTGGACGCCCTCGCCCTCATAGAAGAACCGCCCCCCGCTGGTGCGGAGGGCGGTTCGAATTCTTTGCCAAGGTGGGACAGTTTCCAACTGCCGCAGGACAGGCGATTGCGGCCCCTTTCCCGGGACGTTTGTACAGCTGCCCGGGCCCTTGTGTACGTCTCGCTACACGGACGGCCGCCCCGGGCCCATCCCTTGAGCCCACGCCGCACAAACGCTTACTGTCCAGGACGGAGGCCGACCGGAGCCGACGCTTACGGCTTGCTCTCTCCGCTCGCCGGCCCGCCGCCGTGCTCGAGCTGAGCTGTAGGGCCGCCGGTACCCAGCTCGGCTTTGATCGCCGCGAGGTCATCGTCGACGGCGCCTGAGCGTCCAAGCTGCTCGAGCTGGCGGTCGATGTCGTCCTGGGGTGGGCCCAGCGCCGTGAGGTCCTCGAACGTTCCCGCAGCTTCGAGCTCGCCGACGGCGTCAGCACGTGCCTGCATGTCCTGGGTCTTATCGAGCGCGCGCTGCATCGCCAGCCCGACATCGGCCATCTGCTCACCGACCCCGGTCGCGGCCTCGGAGATATGGACCTGCGCCTCGGCGGCCGAGTACTGCGCCTTGATGACTTCCTTCTTCGTGCGAAACGCCTCGACCTTGACGCGCAGCTTCTCCTCTGAGTCGGTCAGCTTCTGCTGCTGATCCTCTAGCTGCGAGACCTGCTGGTCGAGCGATTGCATCTCCCCGTCCGCGAGATGCTTGCGCTCGAGCGCCGTTCGAGCGAGGTCCTCACGACCAGCGGCCATCGCCTGGCGCGCCTGTTCATCGAGCTTTGCGATCTGCTGCTGCACGCTCGACTCTTGCATCTGGAGGCGTTTCTTGGCGGTCACCACGTCAGCGATACCTCGCTTGACGCTCTGCAGCTGCTCGAGCTGTTTCTCGTAGCTGTAGTCGAGCGTTTCCGCCGGATCCTCGGCCCGATCCAACAGCTTCGAGACCTTTGCCTTCACCACGGTGGACATGCGCCCGGATAGACCCGGCATCTCGGACCTCCTCAATCGTCAGCAGCAGAACACCGAGGCACAGCGGCACACGGTTCCCAGCGGGGCTTAGTCGTTGATGTCTAGGACCGGGGTGATGTCCGGGAGCTGCTGGCCCTGCGCAGCATGCTCGTTGGCCACCACGGCGGTGCCGAGAGCGAAAAACTCGATCACGTGGCTGCCCCAGCCGTGGTTGTTCTCGTGCAGCTTGACCTCCACGATCCCGAGAACGCC
Source organism: uncultured Solirubrobacterales bacterium (assembly GCA_963764545.1). Lineage (GTDB taxonomy): Bacteria > Actinomycetota > Thermoleophilia > Solirubrobacterales > Solirubrobacteraceae > Palsa-465. Next base: position 1,098,656 of record CAVXSX010000005.1, read on the forward strand.
GTCACCGATCGCCTCGGCCTCTTTCTGCATGCGCTCCATCGCCAGCTCGCGCGCGTCATATAGGGCCTGGGTGTACTGCTCGAGCTCGACGTTCTGACCCGTCTGGCGGATCGACTGCATCATGCCGCGATGGGCGACGTGGTAGACGCAGTTGCCCATCACCATGCCCACCGGGCGCTTGCCGGTCTGCATCAGGGTCCAGAACGCCTGACCACTCAGATCGGAGGTGAATGGGCGACCGTTCGGGGCCCGGTGAACCTTGCCGCCCTTGTGCTTGATCGCCGTGCCGATCGCGATGAACTCCGCCATGTCCGCGCCCCATTCGTAGCGACCCACGTCCAGACGGACCCCGACGATGCCATCGGCGCCCACCTGGTCGGCCTCCTCCTCCATGCGCGTCATGGCGAGCTCCCGGGCGGAGTACATCGCCTGGGTGAGGACCCCCATCTCCTGGCTCGCTTTCCAGTTGGACTGCTGAAAGCCGATGTGGTAGATGCTCGAGCCGACCACTAGCCCCACAGGCTCGAAGCCGGCCTTCTCCACGCACAGGTACTCGTTCACCGAGAGGTCGGATGTGAACAGCCCGCGAGCGTTCATCCGGAGACGCTCGCTGGCGTGTTCGGCGAGGCCTTCGGTGCTCGTCGGATCGTATGTCGACATCGGATGCTCTCCTGAGTGGTGGTGGCCTAGGCGCCGAGGTTGATCGACATCACCGGCGCGCCCAGCGGGGCCGGATGAGGCTCATGCGCGCCGAGACGAATCGCCGTGCCCAGGACGTGCATGGAAACGATGAAGAAGTTCTGTCGACCGCCGTAGCTCTCGTACTCGTAGTGATGGATGTCGTGCGTGAGCGTCGCGACGACCATCTCGTTCGCGCCGGCCTGGGCCGCCTGACGGTGCACCTCGTCCATCGCGAGATGGCGGGCCGCGTAGACGCCCTCGGTGACCTCCGTCATCTCTTGGTTGCCCCACCAGCTACCCATCATTTGATTGGCCCATGGGCTGAGTGCGACGACGACCACCGACGTGTGGCCGATCACAGCCACAGTCTCGGCTCCGATCCGGCGGAGCTTGTCGACATCCTGGCCCGAGAGCGCGCACAGCCGCAACGGAGACCCATCCCGTACCGCAAGCGTCGTTTCGCGGACGGCGGTCCCGAACACGACGTACTCGACGTTGCCCTGGTCCGTGACAACGCTGTTGGCAGTCATCTCGATACCGATGACGGCGTCAGCGCCGGCGAGCCGCGCCTCCTGCCGCAGACGGTCGAACGCACGCTGGCGCGACAGGTTCCACGGCGCGGCGAAGGACGGCATCTCGCGGATCCCTCCTCCGTAGGCGGACCAGCCGTAGTTCTGCCAGCCGTGCTGAACCACCGACGAGCCCATTACCTGCGCGATCGGCGTCAAACCGGAGGCTTGCGCGACCGCATACTCCTTGGCGCTCAGGTCGCTGGTGAAGAACGGCGAGCTCGCGGCCGCGACTCGCTTCAGGCGCTGCTCGGCTCCGAGCGGGATTCCACCCACACGAATACGCTCGAGGTCGACCGCTGCCGCCCGGCGCTCCTCCTCGCTCGGTGGTGCTGGTCGTCTTCCGAAGAGTGGCAAAGCCTCCCGATCGTGGCACATCGCCACCGCGGGCACAGGAAAGCCGGTCTCACGAGCTGGCCGCGAGCAACGCCGGCTCTCTGGAACTCGTCACGCCCGACATCGGCCGCCCCTTCTACCGCGCCGTCACGACCCTGGACGCGCTGGCTCTCATAGAAGAACCGCCCCCCGCTGGTGCGGAGGGCGGTTCGAATTCTTTGCAAAGGTGGAGACGGCGGGAATTGAACCCGCGTCCGCAGCCGCGCAAAAGGTGGCGTCTACGAGCGTAGCCGGCACTCTGATCTCACCCTCGACTCGCCTTGCCGGCGGGGTTGTCGAGGGCCAGCTCCGAAGATTTCCCCGGCGGGGCTGGAGCGAGCCTCACCGGGTGAGCCTGCTTGATAACCCGACCGCCGGCGCAGGCTTACGGCGGCCGGTCTGGCACTAGCTGTTAATTAGACAGCGAGGCCAAATGCGTGGGAATCTGATTGATTCGCACTTATTGTTTCCCGGGTGTTTTACGAGGCCTCCCGGGACCTCGACTCGCAACCACCCCCACGAATCGACCACGTCGAAGCCTGTCGTCCCCGGGGATGTAGCACTCGTGATTATAGCCGCGCCGGCGCTCAGGAGATGGCGGGCGGCACCGCTCAAGCACCCTGGTAATCGACCGGAACCGGCGTCTCTGCAGCGCACGTGGGGTGGTGCGTTTGGGTGGAGACCCGGCGCCATGTATCGCGCTCGCAGCGCGAGTTTTCTGCCATTGGGCTCGGTGATCGGGGTGGATGGCAGTCCACTCGGCTATAGCGCGAGTGAAGCGCCTCTCGGCTCGGGAGCGTGGTCGAGTGGCAGATGACTCGCGGGATCGGGCGGTCACGCGGATCGCGGGCGCGCAGCGCAGCGCAGCGCAGCGCAGCGCAAGCTGATCACCACCGGGCGGTCGTGGGAGTGCGGGTTGGGCAAGGACGCGCTGCGCGCCGCGTCAGGCCGGGGTTGCCAGCGCTGGGCTCCCCGGCCGGGCAACCGAAGGACTTGCTAAGACCCGCCGGGACGCCCCACCCCCACTCCTACAATCTGTAGCAATGGAAACGAACACGCAGTGGTGGCCCGCCCAGCCCGAACCCGGACGCGCCGACAGCCCCGCGCCCGAGGCTCCGCAGCCCGAGCCGCCGTTCGAGCACTCCCGGTCGAGCCGCAAGCCGCAGTCGGGCATTCGCGGCAAGCTCTCGGCCGCCGGCGCGGCGATCGTCGCGCTGCTCGCGAAGTTCAAGGCAGTCATTTTCCTGCTGCCCAAGCTGAAGCTGTTCGCCTCGACCGGGACCATCCTGGTGTCGCTCGCGGCCTACGCGCTGTTATGGGGTTGGGCGTTTGCGGCCGGCTTCATCGCGCTGCTGTTCGTGCACGAGATGGGCCACGTGATCGCGCTGCGGCGCGAGGGCATCAAGGCCAGCGCGCCGATGTTCATCCCGTTCATGGGAGCGGTGATCGCGGCGCGCTCGCTCGGGAACAGCGCCCTGGCCGAGGCCCGCGTGGGCCTGGCCGGCCCGATCCTGGGCAGCATCGGCTCAGCCGCGTGCATCCTCGTGTGGCACGCCACCGGCAACGAGCTGTGGCGCGCGCTCGCCTTCACCGGCTTCTTCCTCAATCTGTTCAACCTGCTGCCGGTGGTCCCGCTCGACGGCGGCCGGGCGATGGCCGCCATCTCGCCGTGGATGTGGCTCGTCGGTTTCGCGGCGCTGATTCCGCTCGCCGTCATCTTCCCGAACCCGATCATTCTCCTGATCCTCGTCTTCGCCGGGTTCGAGACCTACAAGCGCTGGAAGCTCCGGCGCGCGGGCAGCGTCGACCAGCAGGCCTACTACCGCGTCCGCCCGCTCGATCGCGCGCTGGTCGCCGGCGTCTACCTCAGCCTTATCGCGTTGCTGGTCGTCGGCATGCACGCAACGCTCGTGGCGCGCACGATCAGCTAACCGGAAAGCGGTCCCGCGACGGCGATTACGTCAGGCCGGCGGAGGGGACGCCGCACAACGCGCGTATCGTCGTACGCGGCGTCGCGCCGGCTGGTCCACCAGAACGTGTAGATCAGTGCCAGCACAAGCCCGACCAGGCCCACCACGAACAGCACAGTCCCGGCCGTCTGGATGTCGAAGCCGTTGACGTGCGCGGTGACGGCCCATTTCAGGATCGCGCCGACGGCGATCAGCACAATGCTCGTCCCAATCGTCATGTCGTGGGTCTACCCAACTGCTCTTATCGCAAGCATCCACGCAGTTGGTTGAGTGCGCAACCACCGGCTGGCCTACGTCCTGACCCCGGTCCGCGCTAGCGGCGTGCCTCGCGCAACTCGCGTTGCACGTCGCGGGCCATCTCCCGGTTGCGGATCGACTCGCGCTTGTCGAAGAAATCCTTGCCGCGAGCCAACGCGATCTCGACCTTGGCCCGCGAGCGAGGTCCCGAGAAGTAGATCCGGGTGGGCACGAGAGTCAGGCCCCGCTCCCGGATCCGGCCCACCAGCCGCTCGATCTCGTAGCGATGGAGCAGCAGCTTGCGGGAACGCTCCGGCTCGTGGTTCTCGCGTGAGGCCGGCCCGTACGGGGCGATGTAGAGCCCGATCAGCCACACCTCGCCCTCGCGGATCACGGCGTAGGCGTCCTTGAGCTGCGCGTTTCCCTCGCGCAGCGACTTGACCTCGGTGCCGGTCAGCGCGATCCCGCACTCGAAGCGCTCGAGCAGGTTGTAGCGGTAGGACGCCTGGCGGTTCGACGCGACGTCGCCGGACGCCGCCTTGCGCTTGCGCGACTTGGCCATGGTCCCTCAATCCTCCCAGGCCGGCAGCAGATCGACCCGTCCCCGTGGCGCATCGATCGACCCCACCCGCACGCTCACCGGATCCCCCAGGCGAAGCGCGGAGCCCGACCGCGTCCCGACCAGCATCGTGCCCTCCTCGTTGAGCTCCCACCAGTCGCCGCGCAGCCGCCGAACGGGCAGCATGCCCTCGAACTCGCCCCGGGGCCCGAAGGCCACGAACGCGCCGGCCCCCACCAGCCCGACCACCTCGCCTTCGAACACCTCGCCCTCTCCGGGCCCGAGCGAGCGCTCGAGCAGGAAGCAGCGCACGATGTCGTCGGCATCCCGCTCGATCGTCATCGCCTCGCGCTCCCGCGCCGAGCACAGCGGCCCCGCCGCCGCCACCCAGGAGACCTCGGGCGCAGGGCCATCGCCGCCCACCGCCGAGAGCACCGCCCGATGGCAGATCAGGTCCGGATAGCGGCGGATCGGCGAGGTGAAATGGCAGTAGCTGGCCAGCTGAAGGCCGGCGTGGCCTCGGTTTCGCTGGTCGTAGTAGGCCTGCTTGAGCGAGCGCAGCACGAGGCTGGTCAGGGCACGACGGCCCGCCCCTGCCGCCGTGACCCAGCGTTCCAGCAGCTGCGAGGCCTCCCCGATCAGATCGGCCGCCTGCTGGGGGGCGATCTGGCCCTTGGGCACCGGCGGGGTCGGCACCCCGAGCGAGGCGAGCTTGTCGATCAGCCGCTCGGCCGCGATGCCGTCGGGGGGCTCGTGCACGCGGTAGAGAGTCGGGACCCGGCGCGCGGTCAGGAACTGCGCCACCTGCTCGTTGGCGGCGATCATCAGGTGCTCGATCATCCGGTGCGACTCGGTCTGCTCGACCGGCCGCATGGCCACCACATCGCCGGCATCGTCGAACTGGAACTCGGGCTCGACCGAGACGATCTCGAGCGCTCCCTGTGCGCCTCGGCGCGCGGACAGCGCGGCGGCGGCTGCCCGCGCGCAAGCCAGCCCCGCCCCCCACTCCGCACCGGGTCGCTCCTGCCCGGCGAACAGGCGATCCACCCGGTCATAGTCGAGCCGCTCGTCGGAGCGGATCACCGAGCGGTAGAAGGCGGATTGGCGAACCCGGTCTCCCTCGATCACCATCTCGGCGGTGACCGCGAGCCGATCCTGCCCGGGCACCAGCGAGCAGGCGTTGTTCGACAGGGCGCCCGGAAGCATCGGCTCGACGGCGCCGGGCACGTACACGCTCGTCCCGCGCCGGTAGGCCTCCCGGTCGATCAGCGACCCGGGCCGCACATAGGCCGAGACATCGGCGATGTGCACCCAGACCCTCCGCTTCCCGTCCTCCTCCTCGACGGCCGAGATCGCGTCATCGAAGTCCCGGGCGCTCGCCGGGTCAACCGTGAATGTCGGCAGCGAGCGCAGGTCGCGCCGGCCGGGCTCGGCTCGATCGGCGGCCTGCACGTCGCGCGCCTCGTGCTCGACCGCCGGGTCAAAGCCACGGCGCAGACCGCGGTCGATCATGAGACCCTCGATCACGTCGCGCGCCACCGTGGCGCGACCCAGGCGCCGGGCGACCGTCGCCCGGCCGCCCGGCCTCCCGTTGCGTCCGGGGGTAGGCCGCACGACGATCAGATCGCCCAGCGACACCCGCTTGTCGCGGCTCACCACAAGCCGGGGTCCGGGACCGAAGAACGGCTCGGCGACCAGGAACTTGCCATGCCGCTCGAGCACGGCCACGCGCGAGCCGCCGCCTCTGTCCGACCTAGCGTTCCGGCCCCGAGCGCCGCTGCCGGTGCTCACACCGGGCTCACCGCACCTCGGCGGCCACGGTCTTCTCCGCGACCGTGAACGCGGTGTCGGTCTTGGCACCTGGGCTGGTGGAGGCGTAGATGTCGGGCGAGATGCCGGCGCCCTCGCGTACGCCACCGCCACCGAGGTTGTGCCCATCGGGCGTGAAGTACTCGCCGACCGTGAAGTCGAGCGCCCCGCCGTTGGGCAGCGGCTCGATCTCCTGGAAGACGCCCTTGCCGTAGGTGTGGGTGCCGACGACCTTGGCCCGCCCACGATCGTGCAGGGCGCCGGTGACGATCTCGGCGGCCGACGCGGTACCGCGATCGACCAGCACCACCATCGGGATGCTGGTCGCGATCGCGCCGCCCTTGGCCACGTACACCTGGCGCGGCTGCGCCCGCCCGGCGGTCGAGACGATCGTGCCGTCGGGGATGAAGATCGAGGCCACATTGACCGCTTCTTCGAGCAGCCCGCCGGGGTTCTCGCGCAGGTCGAGGACCAGCGCGCGAGCTCCCTGGTGGAGGACTTTCTCCACCTGCGCGCGCAGCTCGGCGCCGGATCCGTCGGTGAAGCTGGCCAGCGACAGCGCTCCGATCTTGACCCCGTGGTAGGTCACGATCGTCCCGGTGGCCACTGGCACCACGAGGTCCTGGCGCACGACCCTCACCATGTGCCGCTTCGTTCCGCGCAGGATGGTCAGGGTGACCGGCGTGCCGGCCGTTCCCTTGATCAGCTGGGACCCGAATGTGGGCGAGCGATTGGCCAGCGAGGTTTTGCCCACGTCGACGATCAGATCGCCGCGCTCGAGGCCGGCATGGGCCGCGGGCGAACCCGGGAACACGTCCTCGATCCGCAGGCCCCGCGTCTCGTTGAGCACGTCGACGCCGATCCCGCTCAGGTGCGGGTTCGACTCGTTCAGGAAGCCCTGATACGCCGACGGGTCGTAGTAGTGCGAATAGGGATCGTCGAGACTGGCCACCATCCCGACCAGCCCCTTGTTGACCAGCTGATTGCGGTTGAGCGGGCGGTAGTAGTCGTTCTGGAGCAGGTCGAGCACCTGATTGACCAGCGGGTTATCGCCGCGGTCGACGAAGGCGCTGCGCAGAGGTGAGGGCAACCAGCTGGGGTGACCCCCCAACCAGATGCCGGCGAGGAGGACGACGAGCCCGACCAGCAGCCGGGCAGCCCACCTGGGCCGGCGGGAACGACGTATAGCCATGCTCTGAGATTAGCCGGGCATGGCCGCGGAATATCCCCCCGCGCGGCCGGGCCACCGCATTGGCCCGGCCGCGCGGGAGAGGCTTCTTAGAAGTTGTGCCGGAAGCCCGGGCCGGCGGTCGTGAACTTGTAGGTCGTGTGTGAGCTGAACACCTGACCCGGGTTCAGCACCACCGTCGGCCACTTCGCATCACCGATGTGATGCGGGGAGTCCGGATAGTGCTGGGTCTCGAGCGTGAACGCGTCACCCTGACGGTACGCGTGACCGCTCGTGCCAACCAGGTCCCCGACCAGGAAGTTCCCGGTGTAGAGCTGCACACCGGGCTGGTCGCTGTAGGTCCAGAGCACGATGCCGTCGCCCGGATCCTGAGCGACCGCGGCGAGCCGGAAGCCCTTTCCGCGGACCACCCAGTTGTGGTCGTAGCCATGAGCAAGCACCAGCTGGTTGCCCTGAGGCGCGCTGGCATCGCCGATGTTCCGTCCGATCGGCTTCATGGCCCGGAAGTCGAACGGCGTCCCGGCTACCGAGGCGAACCCGGTCGGGATCTGGACCGAGTTGGTCGGCTGGAACGTGCTCGAGTTGATCGACAGCTTCTGGCCGTACACCGTTCCCGACCCTTCTCCAGCCAGGTTGAAGTAGGTGTGGTTGGTGTAGTTGATGACCGTCGGGGCGGTGGTGGTGGCCTTGTAGCCGATCCTGAGCGCGTTGCTGTTGTCGAGGGTGTAGGTCACCGTGGTCGTGACCGTGCCCGGGAACCCGTTCTTACCGCTCGGGTCCGTGTAGGTCAGCTTCAGCGCGACGGAGTGCGCCAGCTTCTCCGGCGCCGCCGCCCACACCTGCGTGTTGTAGGAGTCCGGTCCACCGTGCAGGGTGTTGACGTTGTTCGGCCCGTTGTTGCCCACCAACTGGTAGGTGGTGCCGTTCAGCGTGAACGAGTGGTTGGCGATCCGGTTGGCGTAGCGCCCGATGATCCCTCCGAAATAGGTCTCACCCGAGCCGCCCGCCGCGGGCCACGGCTGGTTCTGGAAGTCGTTGACGTAGTCGCTGAGCTTCGGGAAGCCAAGGGCCACGTTCTTCAGGCCGCCGGTCCGATCGGGGACCCAGATCGACTGCACGACACCGCCGTAGTTGGTGATCTTGACGATCATCCCGTGGCTGTTGCGCAGGGTGAAGAGGTCCACCGCCTTACCGTTCGCGGAGCCCCACGACTGCTTGGAGATCCTCAATCCATGCGACGTCTTGCCCGACTTGCCGGGCTTGGCCTTGTCCTTGGCCGCCAGCGCACTGCCGGATCCGAGCACGAGCGCGACCGTCGCAATCGCGACGACCGAGCAGACAACAGGGCGCAGCCTGGGTGGGCTGCGGAAGCCGATCTGCATTGATCCTCCCTTCGGTGTGGACGCTTGCCCGGCCGGGAGTCCGCAAGCGGTTGTGAGCGCGGTACTTATAGCAGAAATGTGAACGCTAACACCATCGCGGCCAGGCGACATGCACCGCAAGCATCAGCGAGCGGGCCTCGCGGGCCTAGAACCGGATCCGTTCGGCCAGCTCCGGTCCCGCGACCCCGAACCCGTACGTGGTCCGGCTGCGCAGGACCTTGCCCGGCCGCAGCACGACCGATGGCCAGCGGGAATCGTCGAGGTGGTGTGGCGAGTCGGGGAAGTGCTGAGTCTCCAGCGCGAAGCCGGCGCCCTGGGGATAGGCGTGCCCGCCTGTCCCGATCAGCTCGCCGGCCAGGACGTTCCCGCTGTAGAACTGCACCCCGGGCTGGTCGGTGTAGGTCCGCAGCACGATCCCGCTGCCCGGGTGAAACGCCACCGCGGCCAGCCGATAGCCCGCCCCGCCCAGGACCCAGTTGTGGTCGTAGCCACCCGCGATGACCAGCTGCTCGCCGGCCGGCCCCTCCACAGCGCTGATGTCGCGCCCGATCGGCTTCATCGTGCGAAAGTCGAACGGCGTTCCGCCCACCGCGGCGAACCCGGTGGGGACCTGCGATTCGTCGGAGGGCTGCATCACATCGGCGTTCAGGGCCAGCCAGTGCTCGTACACGTCGCCTGAGCCTTCGCCGGCCAGGTTGAAGTACGTGTGGTTGGTCAGGTTGATCACCGTCGGCGCGTCCGTCCGCGCCCGGTACTCGATCCGCAGCGCGTTGTCCTCGGTGAGCGAGTAGACGACCTCGTTCTCCACGGTCCCCGGGAAGCCGTTGCGCCCGGCGCCGTCCACGTAGCTCAGCCGCAGGCCCGCGCCCGGGCCAGCCTCGATCGGCGCCGCGTCCCAAACCTGCGCGCTATAGGCGCCGGGGCCGCCGTGCATGGTGAGCCCGTCCGGGGACCCGTCGTTGGCCACGAGCTCGTGCGACCGGCCGTCGAGCGTGAAGGCGTGCCCGGCGATCCGGTTGGCGTAGCGGCCGACGATCGCGCCGAAGTACACGGCGCCCGAGGGGGCGGAGGACCCTCGGGCCTGATTGGCGACATACGGGTCGAGCGACGCGAACCCGAGCGCGACGTTGCGGGCCTCGCCGAAGCGGTCCGACACTTCGATCGACTGCACGGCAGCCCCGAACGTGGCGATTCGCACGGTCATGTCGTGGCCGCCGCTGAGCGTCCAGAGCTCGACAGGGCGCCCGTCCGCCGCGCCCCACGGCTCGCGGTGGATCACACCCTGAGGAAACGGCGCAGCGACAGGCCGGAGCCGACCGCCGATACCAGCGCGCCCGCGGCCAGCAGCACCACGACCAGCACGCTGAACGCGATCGTGCGCGGCGCGGCGATCAGGGTCCAGTTGCTGGCCAGCGGGTCGAGCAGGGCGATCTTGGTCGCACCGAGCACCGCGATCGCCAAGAGCGCGCCGATAGTCCCCACGATTATCCCCTCGATCACGAACGGCCACCGGATGAACCAGTCGGTCGCCCCGACCAGCTTCATCACCTCGACCTCACGCCGGCGCGAATACAGCGACAGGCGGATCGTGTTGGCGATGAGGAGGATCGAGGCGAGCACGAGCAGGACGGTCAGCACCGCGGCGGTGATCGTGACCAGGTTGGTGACCTCGAGAATCTTCTTGGTGTCCTGCTGGCGGTCCGAGACGGTCTGGATCATCGGATCCAGCATGCCGCCGCCCGGGGTGAGCGCCTGCTGGACGGCGAGCACGTTCCCCGGCTTGTCGGGGACCACGTGGAAGGTGTCCGGCAGCGGGTTCGAGCTCAGCAACTGGAATGCCTGCGCATCCTGGGCGGACTGCTGGGCCAGCGCGGTGGCCTTCGAGACGAACTGCAGCGACCCGACGTGCGGCACCCTGAGCAGCTCACCGCGCACGCGCGCGTCGTCGGCGGCGGTGGCGCTGGTCTTCATGTACACGTCGACCATCACCCGGCCGCGCACGCTGTTCGCCGCGCCGTTGGTGGCCTGGACGATCGGAATGAACACGCCCAGGACGAGCATCGTGACCAGCACGGTGGCCAGCGCGGCGAAGCTGGGCGCTGCGCTGCGCCGCATCGAGCGGATCGATTCACGCAGGAAGAAGCCGAAGCGCATGCTCTAGCTGAGTCCCGGCGGTCGACTCGAGGGTGCGCGCAGACGGCGGGCGAACTCTCGGGTGGTCTCGTCTCGGGTATAGCTGCCGGTGGCCTCGTCACGGACGATCCGCCCGTGGGCCAGCTCGAGCACGCGCCGGCGCATCTTGTCCACCATCGCCTGGTCGTGGGAGGCGATCAACACCGTGGTGCCGGTGCGGTTGATCCGGTAGAGCAGGCGCATGATGTCCACGCTGGTCTCCGGGTCGAGGTTGCCGGTCGGCTCGTCGGCCAGAAGCAGCGGTGGGTGGTTCACGAACGCGCGCGCGATCGAGACGCGCTGCTGCTCGCCACCGGAGAGCTGATCCGGATAGTTGTGCAGCTTGGTCGACAGCCCGGTCAGGCGCAGGATGTCGGGCACCTTGTCGCGGATCTCCCGGCGGGTTCCGCCGGTGACCTGGAGTGCGTACGCGACGTTGTCGTACACCGTGCGGGTTGGCAGCAGCTTGAAGTCCTGGAAGACGACCCCCACGTTGCGTCGGTAGTAGGCGATCCGCTTGCGCTTGATGTCGGTCAGGTCGTGGCCGGCCACCCGGATGCTTCCGGCGGTGGGGTCGAGCTCTTTGATGAGCAGGCGCATGACGGTCGATTTGCCGGATCCGGTGGCGCCCACCAGGAACACGAAGTCGCCGCGCTCGATCGAGAAGGTGACGTCGTCCAGGCCGACGTCACCGCCGGAATAACGCTTGGAGACGCCCCGGAACTCGATCACCGATCGAGCCGGTAGACGGCTTCCAGCGGGACGGGCCTCGCGCGGGGCGGGCAGAGTCGCCGCCGGAGTCTGTCGCCGGCGGAAGCTGCGAGATGTGGATTCAATGCTTGCCATGAGGTTGGAGCAGCGTACCTGTCCCCGTCCCGGGACGACGCCTCGGACCTCCCTTTGCAAGGCGATTTGCAGCTATCGCTACCTTTAGGCGGATGCCGCAGATCCAGCAGTCGTTGCTTTCCAACGGGCTGCCGCTCTACCGGATCTCGGTCGAGGGCGCGCGGTCGACGACGATTCTGGTCGCCTTCGACGCCGGAGCGCGGACCGAGCGCTCGGACGAGAATGGGATGGCGCATTTCCTCGAGCACCTCGTGTTCAAGGGAGGCGAGAAGTACCCGACATACCGCGACGTCAACGAAGCGGCCGAGCGCATCGGGGCGGTCCTGAACGCCTATACGAGCCATGACCTGGTCGCGTTCCACATCACGGCCCGGGCCAGCACCGCCCTGCCGGCGGCCGACCTGCTGACCGACTTCGTGGGTCGCCCGCGAATCGACGCTGACGAGATGAACCGCGAGCGGGGCGTGGTCGTCCAGGAGATCGCGCGGGCCAACGATCAGCCGGCGGTGATGGCCGAGCACCTGATCGACGAGGCGGCCTTCGGCAACCATCCGCTCGGCCGTCCGGTCTTGGGTCCGGCAGAGCACATCCGCGACACGTTCACCCGTGACGGGATCGTGGCCTTTCGCGAGCGGCGCTGGGCGCCCGAGCGGGGCGGCGCCTTCCTGGTGGGCAATCTCGAGGGCCTGCCCGAGAACGGGGAGGTCGACGAGCTGTTCACCCGCTTCCCATCGTGCCCGGCCCCCGATCCGTACGAGCCCGCCCCGGCCGCCCAGCCCCGGATCCTCGTCCGCGAGCGCGACTCCAGCCAGTCCCACCTGCGGATGTCCTACCGCCCGGCGGTCGAGATCGACCATTCCCGTCAGCGGGCCGCTCTGGCCATCTACTCGACGCTGCTGGGCGGCTCGATGGGCTCTCGGCTGTTCGATGAGATCCGCGAGCAGCGGGGCCTGGCGTACTCGGTGCACTCGATCGCCCACGCGTACGCCGACGTGCCGGTGCTGCAGCTCTCGGCGGGCCTCGAGTCGGCCAAATGCCTGGAGGCCTACCGGCGGATGCGCGACATCGTCTCCGAGCTGCGCGACGACGGCCCCAGCGAGGCCGAGGTGGAGCGGGCCCGCGCCTACGCCGCCGGCGCCCGCGCGATCGCCTTCGAGAACACCGGCGCGGTCGCGCGTCACGCGGCACAGCAGACAATCGTCTACGGCGAGGACGTCGATCCCGACCGGACGATCGAGCTGCTCGATCGGGTGACCTTCGACGAGGTCAAGGAGGTCGCCGCCGGCGTGGCTGACCGGCTGTCGGTGGCCTGCGTGGGCCCACACACGGTGGAGGAGCTCGAGTCCGCCTGAGAGCCTGTGCAGTTGGGGGCATCGCCGCGCTGGCGATCGCCGGGTGCGGCGGAGGGGGCCATCACGCCACGCCGAGCTCGGATGCCTCGGTCGGCTCGCCCGTTCCGCGGACCGCGACCCGCACCAGCTCGCGTACAGATACGACACCCCACGCGCCCAGGCCGAGCGCGGACGAGGCCCGTCTCGCCGCCCAGCTCACCAAGGCGTTCGGCCGGGCCGGGCCGAATTCCGGAGCGATGGTCTACGACGTGACCGCCAAGCAGACGCTGTTCGCCCTGCGTCCCGGCGTGGGCCGGCCGCCGGCCTCGGTCGAGAAGCTCTACACCACCGTCGCGCTGCTCAGCCAGCTGGGGCCGGACGCGCGCCTGACGACTCGCGTGGTGGGCAATGGTCACCTCGGGCCTGGCGGGGTCTGGCACGGCGACCTGTACCTGGTCGGCGGCGGGGACCCGACCTTTGGTGACGGCGCGTTCAACAAAGCCTGGGAGCAGGGCTACGGGCCGACCGCCAACCAGCTCGTGGGGCAGCTCGTGCACGCCGGGATCAAGCGCGTCACCGGGTGGGTGATAGGCGACGCAGCCCTGTTCGACGGACTGCGCGGCGGTCCGGCTACCGGGTATGCCCCCGATGTTCCCGACTTCGGCGGACAGCTCTCGGCCCTGGCCTACGACCACGGCGCGACGTTCAAGAAGCTCAACCCGGGCGCATTCGCGGCCAAGGAGCTGGTGCTGACCATGCACGGGGCGGGCATCGGCGCGCGGCCGCTCAACCGGACCCTGCCGGCGCCGCCGGTGACCGTGCCGCTCGCCTCGGTGCAGTCCCCGCCGCTTTCGGTGATGCTCAAGCTGATGGACGTGCCCTCGGATGACTTCTTCGCCGAGATGCTGACCAAGCAGCTCGGTGTGCGGTTCGGCTCGAGCGGCAGCATCGCCGCCGGCGCCTCGGTGATCTCGAAGACCCTCGACTCGTTCGACCTGCATCCGGTGATCGTCGACGGGTCGGGGCTCTCGCGCGGTGACCGCTCCTCCCCCGGAGAGGTGGTGGCGCTGCTGCGAACCATGTGGAACACCCCGATCGGCCGGATCCTGAGCGCATCGCTGCCGGTCGTCGGTGTCGACGGCACGGTGCAGAACATCGCCGCGCACACGTTTGCGCAAGGCCGGTGCATCGCCAAGACCGGGACCCTCAACTACGTGACCAACCTCGCCGGCTACTGCACGGCCGCTGACTACCACGTGCTGGCGTTCGCCCTGATGATCGACGGGCCGGGCAACTGGACGGCAATCCAGATGTTCGATCGGATGGTGCCGGCGATCGCGCGGTATTGATCCCGTCGGCCGGCGCGGGGACAATCGTCGATGCCGTGGAGCTGACCACCGCCGTCAACAGACGCGAGCTACAGCGATATCTGGCCCGCGTCGGAGACCGCTGGCCGATTGACCACGCCGTGCTGGGTGGCGCGCGGGTCGACGACGAGCGGGGCGCTCCCCCCCAGCGCGAGCGCGGTCCCGAGTTCGTGATGGTCCTCGTCTCCCATGCCTTCGAGGGGATGCCCTGGCTCGAGCGCGTCTACGTTGCCGGGTCGCTGTGGGACGGCCTGGAGATGGGAGCGCCGGCGGACGTCCACTGCTACACGCCGGACGAGTTCGAGCGCAAGCGCCGGACGCTGCCCCGGGTCATCCGTGCCGTGCAGACCGGCATCGACCTCATGGCCGAGCCGGTCTGACGCTCTATCAGCGCTCCTCCCACAGCAGACGCACACGCCCGTCGCTGACCGACAGAATCTGCTGGTGCGCTTCGAAGCCCTGATTGCCGGGGACGTCGTCGGCGTACAGGGTGCCGCCCGGCCCGAACGCGAAATAGGTCAGCGGGAAGTACTGGCCGCTCACGCGCGAGGAAAACGTGAACTTCCGGATCAGCCCCCGCGGCCCCACCCGCAGTAGGTACGGGCCGCTCTCGCCGTAGACCACGTCGCCGGGACCGGTCTGGAGGATCGGGTCCTCGCCGCCGCTACGTCGGGCGTAGCCGATCTCGCGCGGCGTGGCGCCGGGCACCAGCTGCCAGATCGACCAGCCCCGCGCCAACCCGCCCACGTCGACGTTTCCGGCCCTGTCGACCGCGATCGGGCCAAAGCCGTCCGGAGCCCCCGACGCCACGGTCTCGATGCCGCGGCCGGCGCGCCACCGCAGGATCCGCGAGCCGGTCGAGACGTACAGCTGCTCGCTTGGACTGAACGCGATCCACAATGCACGGTCGCGGAGTGCGAGCGGCCCGATCACCGTTCGGATCACGCCGGCACGGTCGACCACCCGCACCCGCCGGCCATCCGCGATGTACAGCGCGCCGCCCGGGCCGAACGCAAGCTCAGACACGTTCGAGAGCTCGGCGCGGGCCGCCGGGCCGCCGTCGCCGGCGAAGCCGCCGCGGCCGTCGCCCGCCACGACCCGCAGGCGACCATCGGTCAGGCGCAACACCCGGTGTCCGGCCAAATCGGCGACGTACAGCGCACCATCGGGACCCACCGCCATCGCACCGGCCACCCCGAGCGAAGCCACGGGGCCGAGCGGCAGCGCGGGCGCGACGGCTGCCCGGTGGCCGAGCGCGCGGGGATGCCCGCCGGGAGATGCGATCACGGCCAGCGCGACGGCAGCCCCGGTCACGGCCACGGCGAGCAGCGCGATGATCGCCCTGCGGCGGCGCTGGTGCCGGCGGGCCTCGGGAAACAGCGCCTGCACGTCCTCGGCTCCGGTGGCCGCCACCGGCGGATCGGCAACCGGAGCATGCATCACGACACCTGCCGGATGATCTCGTCGAGCTCGTGCGGGCGGTAGCCGAGCTCGCGGGCCAGATTGACCAACTCGCGGGCCTTGACCACCAGGTCGTTGCGCCGCGGCGCGCCCCCCGCGACGGTCACGCCGCGTCCCCGGCGGAATTCGAGCAGGCCCTCGTCGCGCAGGGTGTGGAGCGCCCGCAGCACGGTGTTGGCGTTCACGCCGAGCACGACGGCCAGGTCGCGGGCGGCGGGCAGCCGGTCACCCGGCCCCGCCTCGCCGTCGGCGATGGCCCGGCGGATGGCGGCGGCGACCTGCTCGTGCAAGGCGACCGGGCTGGACGGATCGATCTCGAGTTTCGGATCCGAGAGGCTCATGCTGGTAATAGTGTAACTAGCACCAAAGTGCCATGCCAAACGCATCTAAGTCCGCACTCGCAGGCGCCTGCCAGGTGAATTCGGATTCACTCGGCTCTGGTGCGGACAAGTCCGCACTGGGTGCCGACCAGCCGACGAATGCGGACTTACCCGATGGCCACCATGCGCTCGATCGGCCGCCGGGCCCGATCGGCCACCACACCATCCACCTTGACCTCGTGCACACCGTCGCGCAGCGAGTCGCGCAGCTTGGGCAGCGTGATCATCTTCATGAAGCGGCAATGGGCGGCCTCGTTGGCCGCGATGAACTCGGTATCGGGCGCGGCCTGGCGCAGCGGATGGAGCATGCCGGTCTCGGTGGCCACGATCGCGGTGCCGCCGGGATGATTCTGGGCATACCGGAGCATTCCGCCGGTCGAGAGCATGTGCACGCCCTCACCGGCGACGTCGCCGGCGGCCACGTACTCCATCACGCTGGTCGAGCAGCCGCACTCGGGGTGGATGAGGAAGTCGGCGCCCGGATGCTCGGACCGCACTGACGCGATGTCGTCGGGCCGAATCCCGGCGTGGACGTGGCACTCGCCGTCCCACACGTGCATCGGACGCCCGGTCGACTTCTCGACGTAGGCGCCGAGGAACATGTCCGGTCCGAACAGGATCTCGGTGTCCTCGCCGTGCGACGCGTAGATGTGCTCGACCACCTCGACCGCGTTGGCCGACGTGCAGCAGTAGTCGGTCAACGCCTTGACCTCGGCCGTCGTGTTCACGTACATCACCACGATCGCCCCAGGATGCCGACCTTTCCATTCACGCAACTGCTCGGCCGTGATCGAGTCGGCCAGCGAACAACCGGCCTCCAGGTCGGGGATCAGCACCCGTTTGTCCGGGCACAGGATCGACGCGGTCTCGGCCATGAAGTGCACGCCGCAGAACACGATCGTGTCGGCGTCGGCGCGAGCCGCCTGCTGCGAGAGCCCCAGTGAGTCGCCGACGTAGTCGGCCACGTCCTGAATCTCGGGCAGCTGGTAGTTGTGGGCGAGGATCACTGCGCCGCGCTCGGCGGCCAGCGTGCGCACCTCGTCCTGCAGGGCGGGGATGTTCTCGAGGAGCAGGGGTGCGTCGGACGCACCGAGCATCGGCAGGTTCATGGAAGCGCTTCCAGGAGGAGGGACAGGTCGAGCGCCGGAGCGCTGTGCGTCAGCGCCCCCACGGAGATGAAGTCTACGCCGGTGCCCGCGATCTCCCCGAGTGTGTCCAGGCTGACCCCGCCGCTGGCCTCGAGCTTGGCGCGGCCGTCCACATGACGCACCGCCTCGCGCATCTGCGCGGGCGACATGTTGTCGAGCAGGATCCACGGCGCGTCGGCCACGAGCGCCTCGCCGACCTCCTCGAGCGTCCGGCATTCGACCTCCAGCGTCATTTCCGGGGCATACGCCCGCGCCTGACGCACGGCCTCCCCCACCCCGCCGGCCAGCGTCGCGTGGTTCTCCTTGATCAGGATCGCGTCGTACAGGCCGGCCCGGTGGTTGGTGGCACCGCCGGCCGCCACCGCCGCCTTCTCCAGTGCGCGCAGACCCGGTGTGGTCTTGCGGGTGTCGAGGATCACCGCCCCCGTCCCCCGGACGGCCTGGACGCACCGCGCCGCCATCGTGGCCACGCCCGATAGGCGCTGCAGGAAGTTCAAAGCGGTGCGCTCGCCGGTCAGGATCGCCCGGGCCGAGCCCTCGATCCGCAGGACCGGCCCGCCGTCCGTGCGCCAGCGCCCCTCCTCGACCAGCCACTCCACCGCGAGCGCCGGGTCGAGCGAGTGGAACGTCTCGCTCGCCACGTCCAGCCCGAACACCACCCCTGGCACCTTCTGGCTGATCAGCGCCCGGGCCTTCGCGGCCTCGGGCACGGTGGCCGCGGTGGTGACATCGCCATCGCCCACATCTTCGGCCAGCGCACGCGCCACGACCTCGCTGATCGTCGCCCCGGGCATCGCCGTGCTCAGGCGTCCTCGATCAGGACCCGCACCGTCCGGAAGGTCGGATCCGAGGCGCCGTGCAGCCGGGCGCCCTCGGCGGTCAGCTCCCGCAGGTAGGCCACCACCTCGTCGGTGATGCGCTCGCCGGGCAGAAGCGAGGGCACGCCGGGCGGGTAGCCGGCGATCGACTCGCACGAGATCCGCCCCACCGCCTCGTCCACCGGGACGGTCTCACCCCGGCCCAGGAAGGCGTCGCGCGGCGAGACCACGGTCTCGGTCGAGAGCGCCGCCGGGGGACGACTGATCGCGTGGCCGGTCCCGGGCCGCGCGATCTGGCGGACCGTCTCGGCGAAGTCGTGGGCCAGGCGCTCGAGCGCCTCGACCGGCTGGCCGATGCCCAGCACGAGCACCAGCGTCGCGTGGGTGGCCAGCTCAACGTAGATGTCGTAGGCGTTGCGCAGCGCGGCGGCCACCTCGTAGCCGCTGCAGCCGGTGCCGCGCACGTCGATCACGATCCGCAGCGGGTCCCAGCCCGCGATCCCGGGTCGCCCGACGAACGCCTCGTCGAGTACGGCACAGCCCGGCACGGCGTCGATCGCCTCCCGAGCGTGCCTGGCGGCCCGGATCGTGCGGTCGAGCAGGGCCTCGCCGTGGACGGCGAGCTGGCGCCGGGCGGCATCGAGCGAGGCCATGAGCAGCGCGCTCGGGCTGGTCGAGCGGATCAGCCTCACCGCGCGGGCGACCGCGTCGACGTCCACCCGACCGGATGGTCCGACCAACAACATCGCGGATTGCGTCAGGCTGCCCACGATCTTGTGAGTGGAGGCGAGCATCGCGTCGGCGCCCAGCGCGAGCGGCGAGCGCGGGAGCCGGGCGTGGAAGCCGAAGTGCGAGCCCCAGGCCGCATCGACGATCAGCGCCGCGCCGGCGGCGTGCGCGACCTCGGCGCAGCCCTCGACGTCGGCCGCCATCCCGTAATAGGTGGGCGAAACGATGAACGCGGCGGGGGCCTCGGGCGCCGCTGCGAACGCCTCGGCCAGCGCATCCGGGGTCACCCCGTGGGCCATCCCCAGCTCGACGTCGTACTCGGGGGCCACGAACCGGGCGGTCCCGCCGCTCAGTACCAGGCCGTCGATCAGGCTGGCGTGTGAGTTGCGCTGGAGGACCACCCGGGCGCCTGGCGGGGCCAGGGCCAGGCACAGGGCGTGGTTTCCCTGGGTGGCGCCGTTGGTGAGAAACCAGGCTCGGGCCGCGCCATAGGCGTCGGCGGCGAGCTGCTCGGCGCGGTCATACGGAGTGGGCGCCGGACCGACATCGATCCCCTCGATGTCCTGGGGCACGTCGAGCAGCAGGGCCTGCTCGCCGAGCGCGGTGCGCAACCCGGGGTCGGCCCCGTCGCCGCCCTTGTGGCCGGGAACATGGAAGCGCAGCGAGCCGCGGAAGCCGTACGCGGTGATCGCTTCCAGATAGGGCGCGGTCGGCTGCGCGGCCGGCTCGCGAGCGTCGGTCACCTGGCCGATTTCAGCAGGTAGGAGCGAGCGAAGCCATCGAGGTCCCCGTCGAGCACGCGGGCGGTGTCCCCCATCTCATAGTCGGTGCGATGGTCCTTGACCATCGAGTACGGGTGCAGCACGTAGGAGCGGATCTGGGAGCCGAAGTTGACGTTCTGAGCCTCGCCGCGCTCGCGGGCGATCTCCTCGCGGCGCCGGCGCTCCTCGAGCTCGAGCAGCTTGGAGCGCAGCATGGTCATCGCCTCGGCCTTGTTGGAGGACTGCGAGCGCTCGTTCTGGCACTGCACGACGATCCCGGTCGGCTTGTGGGTGATCCGCACGGCCGAGTCGGTCTTGTTCACGTGCTGGCCGCCGGCGCCGCTCGCCCGGTAGGTGTCGATCTGCAGATCGTCGTCGTCGATCTCGACCTCCTCGATGTCGGCTACCACCGGCGATACCTCCACGCCCGCGAAGCTGGTCTGCCGCCGGTGCGCGGCGTCGAACGGCGACAGGCGCACCAGGCGGTGCACGCCCTTCTCGCTGGCGTACAGGCCGTAGGCGTTCTCGCCCTTGACCATGAATGTGGCCGATTTGATGCCCGCCTCCTCCCCCGCGGAGGCCTCGAGCAGATCCACCGCGAACCCACGCTTCTCGGCCCACCGCATCTCCATGCGCAGCACCATCTCGGCCCAGTCCTGGGCATCGGTGCCGCCGGCACCGGCGTTCACGGTGACCAGCGCATCGCCCGTGTCGTAGCGCCCCGAGAACAGCCGCTGCTCCTCGAGCTGGTCCAGGCGCTCCTGCACGCTGCGGATCTGCTCCTCGAGCTCGGCGGCGATGTCCTCGTCCTCCTCGGCCAGCTCGGCCAGCGGCTCCAGGTCCTCAACGTCGCTTTCGAGCTCCCGGTAGGTGGCCAGGCGCCGGCTCGCCCGCGCGTGCTCGGCGCTCACCTTTGCCGCCGTCTCCTGGTCTTCCCAGAACCCGGCCGCGCCCATCTCCTGCTCGAGCGCCTGCGCTCGCTCGCTCAGCCCAGCCGGGTCAAAGGTAGTCCGCAAGCAGATTGAGCTGCTCGCGGATTGCCGCGAGACGCTGGGAAAGCGGCTCTGACGGGGCGGTGGCCATCGCGCCCCACGGTAGCAGCGTCCCTGCGGGGGTACAGTGACCCACATGGCAACCCTCAACGATTCAGAAGTGAGCAAGCTCCTCTCAGAGCCCAACTACGCAGTCGTCTCGACGCTCAACCCCGACGGTTCGATCCTCAGCACGATCGTCTGGATCAGCGACGAGGACGGAACCGTCGCGGTCAACAGCGCCAAGGGCCGGCGGTGGCCGACCAACCTCGAGCGCGACCCCCGGATCACCGCGCTCGTGTATGAGGCCGGCAACCCGTACAACTACGTGGAGATCCGCGGCCGGGCCACCGGCAGCACCGATGGCGCCGACGAGCACATCAACGCGCTCACCAGGAAGTACATCAACCAGGACGAGTATCCGTTCCGCCAGCCCGGCGAGCAGCGGATCAAGTTCGTCATCGAGCCGGACAACATCCGGCACCAGAAGCAGGGCTAGAAACGTCCGCCGTGCCGCCGCGAGCGCCGGGCGGCACGGCCGTGGGCGTCGTCACGAAGCTCCTTGCGGAGCTGATCGCGGCTGCGCCGGGCCTCGAGCTCCCGTTCCACCCTATCGAGCTCCGGCGCTGGCCCATACAGCCGCCAGCCGTTGCGCAGCAGCGGGATCAGGACCACCAGAAGCACCCAGATCGGCCAGAACTGACCATGGTGCGCGCCCGAGGTGGCCCAGACGGCCGTGCAGATCACGAACAGGCCGAGCCCGCCGCCGGTCTGCTGGAGCAACCGGCGCTGTAGTTCCCGGCGACGCTGGACCAGCTCGGCCTTCTGCTGGGCATGGCTGGCGGGTAGCTTGGGGAGATCGGAGAGCAGCGCCCGCAGCTCGCCCTCGGTCCGGGCCGCGTAGACCGCCTGCACGCGGTCGCTCAGCTCCTCGTCGGTGAGCCGCCCGGCCGCGAAGTGCTCGCGGATGTCCTGGGCGGCGCGGTCGCGCTGCTCGTCGGAGGCACGGAGGTCGGAGCGGTCGGCCATGCGCGCACTGTATCGCCGCGCGCTCAGGCTCTCAGCGCATGATGCCGGTGTGGCCCAGCGAGTAGCGACCCGGCTGCGGCCACACGCACACCCCGTGCGGGCCCGCGCCGACCGGGACGCGGGCCAGGACCTTCCCGGTCCGGGTGTCGATCGCATAGACCTGGTTGTCGTAGCGCCCGGACAGCCACAGCACGCGCCCATCGGCCGACACGTTGCCCATATCCGGGCTCCCGCCGGGGATCGGCCACGTCTTGACCACCTTGTTGGTCTTGAAGCTGAGCACCGACACGGCGCCCTCCGAGCGATCGGAGATGTACAGGAAGCGGCCGTCGCGGCTGGGGTAGAGCCCATGCGCGCCCGCACCGGTCTTGATGAACCCGAGCAGCCTGAAGTCCGTGGCCGAGATCACCCACACCCCGCCGTAGACCAGGTCCGCAACGTAGAACACGCTGCCGTCCGGTGCGAGCTTCACGTCCTGGGGTGAAGCCTGGGGGCGCAGCGCCACCGTCTTGATCACCCGCTCGCGCGCGACGTCCACCACGATCATCGCCGAGCCGAACTCGCAGCTGAGCAGCATGTACCGGCCATCCGCGGTGTAGTCGGCGTGGTTGACGCCGCGGCACGTCGGTACGTCCAGCGAATGGTGGAGCTTCATGGTCTTCGCGTCGCGGAAGGCCAGTCTCTGCATGCGTTCCTCCACCACCACCGCGTAGCGGCCGTCCGGGGTGAAGTACATGTTGTAGGGGTCCTCTACCGGAATCGGATGACCCGGTATGCCGTTCGCAGGATTGATCGGGGTGAGGCTGTTGCCGTCATCGTTGGCCACGTACAGCGTGCGCATGTCGTACGACGGGATCACATGCTCCGGGAGCGCCCCGACCGGGAACTCCCGGACGAGCTTGTACGTGGTCGGGTCGATCTCATCGACCGTGTTGCCCTCGCTGTTGGGCACGTAGACGAGCGGACGGTCGTGGCGGACGACCGGCGAGAGGTCGCCGGCCGCGTCGGCCGCGTACACGTCGTGTGGGTCCGCCGCCCAGCTCGGAGTCTGCGGCAGGTCCGCGTCCTTGCTCGGGGAGCTCCGGGTCCTCGAGGTCGAGGTGGTCGAGCTGGCCGAATGTGACGCCCGGTCACCGCAGCCACCGAGCGCCAGGGCGGCCGCCACCAGGCCGCCCACGATCGCCGTCCACGTTCTCATGCCGCTCCCGACCGCGGGCGCAGCAGATACACCTGTGAGCTGAGCGTGCCGCTCGTCTCGCGCCCACCGGCCACCAGCACCTCGCCGGCGATCGTGGCCGCTCCGACGTCCGACAGGGCGATCGGCAGGTGCCCGGCGGCCCGCACGCGACCGCTCACCGGGTCGATGGCCAGGATCGCATTGGTCTGGGTCCCCTCGGAATCGCCGCGTCCGCCGATCACGTACACGAGGTTGCCCAGCGCCGCCGCCACGCCATGCGTGAGCGGGTGTGGAAGCAGGCCGATCTGGACGGCGCTCCCGCTGCTCGGATTGAACGAATACACCTCGCGCGTGGCCACGTCGCCGTCGGTGCCGCCGGCGATGATCAGCCGCCCGCCGATCGCGGCCACCGCGGCGTAGCGGACCGGGTGAGGCAGGTGTCCGACGACCTTGCCCGTTCCGGAGCCTGACCAGGCGACGATCGTGTCCAGCGGCACCGTCCCCGTGTATCCGCCGACGACGTAGATGGTCGAGCCGATGACCCCGGCCGCGACGTCGGAGGCGGCCGCCGGGAGATGGCCGACCACGCTCGCGTGGCCGCCGCCGTCGACGGCCAGGATGTCGCTGTAGGAAGGCTCTCCCCCGCCGAGCAGATAGGCCGTGCCGCCGAGCGTCGCGCCCGCGGCATCGTGCACGGCGTAGGGCAGTGATCCCACATGCTGGGCCCCGCCCGGGGAGGCGCTGACGATGTCCGAGAGCGACGCGGTCGCCTGGTCGAGGCCGCCCATCAACAGCACGCGGCCGCCGAGAGCAGCGCTGGCCGGCCACTGCACGCCGCCCGGAAGCGCTCCGGCGCTCGTCGCCGTGAGCTTCGTCGCGGCCGGGGCCGCCGCGCGCCGGTGCCTGGCGGGTGCCGCGTGGACGGTGTGGGTCGCGCTCGAGGTCGTCGAAGCTGTTCCTCCACAGCCGCCCAGGAGCACCGCGGCCACGACCAGCATAAGTCCCCCCGGCTTGGCTGACGGTCCCACGGCGGGCGATGCTAGACAGACCATCGCGGCGGGGCGTGAACGTTTCCTCATGGCGCGATGTAAAGCAGGCTTGACAGCGACGTCCCTGTCAAGCTAACTTTCCACCCCAGAGATGCGGAACAGCGTGCGAGAGCTCCGGACCGGGCGTGGCCTCTCTCAGGGCGACCTGGCCACCGCCCTGAGCGTGTCCCGGCAGACCATCAACTCGATCGAGCAGGAGCGCTACACGCCATCGCTGCCGCTCGCGATCGCGCTCGCCCGCTACTTCGAAACCACCGTGGAGGAGATGTTCGATGAAAACCATGTGTAGGTCCCGCTGGTTCGTGCCGCTGTTCGCCCTCCTCATGGGCGCCGCGATGTTCGCCGCCCAGGCGATCGGCGGCCACACCGGCGCCGGCCTGATCTCCTTCGGGGTCATGGTCCTCGCCGGTGGCGTCGTCCTGTTCGGCGGCCGCAGCGAGACGATCCGCGGCCTGCGCGGCGACATGCGCGACGAGCGCTTTCAGCGGATCGACATCCACGCCACCGCGTTCGCCGGCTTCGTGGTGATCGTGGCGGTCATCGTCGGCTTCCTGGTCGAGATGGCGCACGGCCACGACGGCAATCCGTACACGTGGCTCGGCGCGCTCGCCGGTGTGTCCTACATCGCCGCAATCGTGGTGATGCGACTCCGCGGCTGATAGCGCTACCAAATCAACCACTCGACGCCGCCCCGACGGCCAGTGGCAGAAAAGTGGCGCCAGTGCCGAGTGATCCTCCATTCACCCCGCCACGCGCGACGAGAGGCAGAAAAGTCGCACTCCCCGGACCCGCGGCGACGCGAGCGCCCCGCCAACCAGGCGTACCCAAGAGAACGCGCCCGGGGGCTGCGGGTCAGCCGCTAACCCGGGCTGTGCAACGGGGCGTGGACATCGGTCCGATGTCCCTCGGGCCCAGTGCCCTTACGGCGAACCCGAACCCACGACCCACGGGACGTCGTACCGTCGTCACGCCCCGTGACACTTCTTGAACTTCTTACCGGACCCGCACCAACAAGGGTCGTTCCGCCCGATCTGCTCGCTCGGATCCACATGACGCTGCTCGACCTGCATCGGCGCGACCTCCTCGTAGCCCTCGTCGGCCATGCCGCCGCCGGGCACGACGCCGCCGGCCGCGGCGGCGATCGCCATCGCCCCCTGCGGAGCGCCACCGCCCCCTGAGTAGGTGACCCGGCCGCCACCCGTGGGCGAGCTGGCCGCCGAGCTCGGGCGCCGCGGCGCCGGGGCCTGCGGCGGACCGCCGTTGCCGTCGGGCACGGGCGTCACCTGCACGTGGAAGATCAGACGGGCGAAGTCGTCCCAGATGCTGTTCATCAGGTCCCGGAACAGATCGAACGCCTCGTTCTTGTAGGCCACCAGCGGCTCGATCTGGGCGAACCCGCGCAGATGGATGCCCTCGCGCAGGTAGTCCATGTCGTACAGGTGCTCGCGCCAGCGCTGGTCGATTATCTGGAGCAGCAGGAAGCGCTCGATGTCGCGCATCAGCTCGTCTCCGAACTCCTCCTCGCGCCCGTTGTAGGCGGAGCCGGCGAGCTCCTCGAAGATCGCCTTGAGCTCCTCGCGATCGGCCTTCGCCGAGTCGACGTCGGGGAACGCGGCGCCGGGCGGGAACATCTCGGCCATCCGGCGGATCAGCCCGTCGACGTCCCAGTCGTCGACGAAGTCGCCCGCCGTGTACTCGTCGACCAGCCGGTCGATCAGGCTCGAGAGCTCCGAGCGAGCCGCATCGCTCATGTCGCGGCCCTCGAGGATCTCGTCGCGGTAGGTGTAGATCACCTCGCGCTGCTGGTTGAGCACGTCGTCGTACTCGAGCGTGTGCTTACGGGTGAGGAAGTGCTGCTCCTCGACCTTGCGCTGGGCCTTCTCGATCTGCTTGGAGAGCATGCCGTGCTCGATCGGCTCCTCGTTGCCCTCCTCGTCGACGCTCCCCAGGCGGTCGAGGATCTTGTAGATCCGCTCGCCGGCGAACAACCGGACCAGATCGTCCTGGGCCGAGAGGAAGAAGCGGGACTCGCCGGGGTCGCCCTGACGGCCGGCGCGGCCGCGCAGCTGGTTGTCGATCCGGCGCGACTCGTGGCGCTCGGTGCCGAGGATGAACAGGCCGCCGGCGTCGAGCACCTGGTCGCGGGTGGTGTCGACGCGCTCCTCCAGCGCCGGCAGCACCTTGGCGTAGTGCTCGTCGTAGTCGGGCGTCCCGGGCTGGAGCCCGAGCTTGGCCATCTCGAGCTGGGCCAGGTGCTCGGCGTTGCCGCCCAGCTTGATGTCGACGCCGCGTCCGGCCATGTTGGTGGCGATCGTCACCGCGCCGGGCGCGCCGGCCTCGGCGATGATCTCGCCCTCGCGCTCGGCGTGCTCGGGCTTGGCGTTCAGCACCGTGTGCTTGATCCCTTGGCGCGTGAGGCCGTCGGACAGAAGCTCTGAGACCTCCACCGAGATCGTCCCCACGAGCACGGGCTGACCGGCCTCATGGCGCTGGGCGATCTCGCGAACCACCGCGCTCCACTTGCCGTCCTTGGTCTTGTAGACCTGGTCGTTGCGGTCGCCGCGCACCATCGGGCGGTTGGTCGGGACCTCGACCACCGGCAGGTTGTAGATCTTCATGAACTCGGTGGCCTCGGTCAGCGCCGTACCGGTCATGCCCGCCAGCTTGTCGTACATCCGGAAGTAGTTCTGCAGCGTGATCGTGGCCAGCGTCTGGTTCTCCTCCTGAACGCGCACGCCCTCCTTGGCCTCGACCGCCTGATGCAGGCCCTCCGACCAGCGCCGGCCCTCCAGGATGCGGCCGGTGAACTCGTCGATGATCTTGACCTCGCCGTCGATCACCGCGTAGTCGACGTCGCGCTTATAGAGCGACTCGGCCTTCAGCGACTGGATCAGGTGGTTGACCAGATGGCCGTTCTCGGCGCGGTAGAGGTGATCGATGTTCAGGAAGCGCTCGGCCTTGCCCACGCCCTGCTCGGTCACCGCGATCGTCTTGTGCTTCTCCTCGAACTCGTAGTCGAAGTCCGCCACGAACTCCTTCTTCATGCGCGGGTCCATGCCCTCGGGCGTCTTGCCCGGCGTCATCTTGGGGGCGAGCTTCGCGAACTGCTGGTACAGGTCGGCCGCCTGCTCGGGTGCGCCCGAGATGATCAGCGGCGTGCGCGCCTCGTCGATCAGGATGTTGTCGACCTCGTCGACGATCGCGAACGCGTGGTAGTAGGACTTGCCCTCGTCCGGCTTGGCCCGGCCGCCGTGCTGAACCTTTTCCTCCAGCGAGGTGGCCATGTTGTCGCGCAGGTAGTCGAAGCCGAACTCCGAGTTCGTGCCGTACGTGACGTCTGAGGCGTAGGCGGCGCGCTTGTCCTCGTAGGGCTGCATGTTCTGCAGCACGCCGACCGACACGCCGAGCATGTCGTAGATCGGCTTCATCCACATCGCGTCGCGGCGGGCCAGATAGTCGTTGACCGTGACCACGTGCACGCCGCGCCCGGCCAGCGAGTTGAGGACCACGGCCAGGGTCGCGGTGAGCGTCTTGCCCTCGCCGGTCTTCATCTCTGCGATCGCGCCGTCGTGCAGCACCATCCCGCCGATCAGCTGGACGTCGAAGTGGCGCATGCCCATCGTGCGCCGGCCCGCCTCGCGCACGAGCGCGAAGCACTCGTAGGTCAGATCCTCGAGGCTCTCGCCACCGCGAGCGCGCTCGCGCAGCTCGTCGGCGGCCTCTCGGAGCTCACCGTCGGTCGAGTGCTCGAGCTCGGCCTCGTACGCGTTGATCCGTCCAACGCGCTGCTCATAGCTCTTGAACTTCCTCGCCTCGCCCATGCGAAGCGCGCGGTCCAGGATGGACATAGGGCTAGCGTAGCAGTGGGGTTATGGCCTTTCAGGCCGCCGAGCTGACCCCGCCATCGCCCGCTGCGGCGGCGGTTTCCTCCTCCACCTCGCCCGCGCCGACGGCGGCGTTCTGAGCCGCCGCAGCCCGCGATTCGCGCCGCTTGCGACGTTTGTCACGGTGACGCTTGACCTGGACCTGCAGGCTGTCCGCGCACAGGTTGATCGAGTGCATGATGTCGGGCGAAGCGTCCCGGGCCCGCAGCGTCACCCCCTTCAGGTGGAGTGTCGCCTCGGCCACCTGGCTGTCGGCGATTGCCGGATTGCGCTCCTCGAAGACCTCCACCTCGAGCTCGGCCAGCTCCGATACCTGGCGCTCGACCTTGCGGAAGCGCTTGGCCACGTGCTCGCGCAGGTCCTCGGAGACGGGGAGGTTGCGGCCCTTCACCTCGATGCGCATCTCGACCTACCTCCTTGCTGGGAAGGATGGATGTGCGTGAGCGACTTAGCCTAGTCCTCCTCCGGACGTTTGTCGATCCGCGACCGGGGTCCATAATGACTGCCCGTGTCTCCGCAGACGTCGTGGTCGTTTGACCCATCCGTGCTGGTCGGCGTGTTCCTGTTGGTGGCGCTGTACGTGGCCGGGTGGCGCCGGGCCCGGCGGCCGGGGGAGCGCCATCCGCCGAGCTACTGGCGGGCGCTCCTGTTCGCCGGCGGGATCCTCATGATCCTCGTGGCCCTGGTCTCCCCGCTGGATTCGCTCGGCGATCAGCTGATGGTCATGCACATGGTCCAGCACATGCTGCTGCTGGACATCGCGCCGATCCTGCTGATCCTCGGGCTGACCAAGGTGCTTCTGCGCCCGGTCACCCGGCGCCTTCAGCGAATCGAGCGGCGCGCCGGGTTCCTCGCCCACCCCGTGTTCGCGGTCATCTTCTACGCCGGCCTCTTGTGGATGTGGCACATGCCGGCGCTGTACGACGCCGCCCAGGGCAACGACGCCGTCCACGCCCTGGAGCACCTGTGCTTCTTCGCCGCCGGCTCGCTCTACTGGTGGCACGTGCTCTCTCCGATCCGCTCCCGGATGCGCCTGGCCGGCCTCGGGCCGGTCGCCTACATGGCGGGGGGCAAGCTGCTCGTGGGAATCCTCGGGATCGTGCTGGCCTTCGCGCCGCGCGTGATCTATCCGTTCTACGCCCACCAGCCCCACTATTGGGGCATCACTCCGCTCGAGGATCAGATGATGGCGGGGCTGGTGATGGCGCTCGAGCAGTCGATCGTGATGGGGATCGCGCTCGTGATCCTGTTCGTGAACATGATCAACGAGACCGAGCGCACAGAGCAGCGGGCCGAGCGCTTCGCCGAAATCGCTTAGGGGATTTTGGGCCTCGCTTTCGCGAGGCGTCCTCCGGACGATCTCGCGGCCGGCGCGTCGGGCGAGGCATGGATGCCGAGCGCGCCACAGCCGCGAGGCCGTTCCGCCGGGCATCCATGCCCGGCGGCGCGACCCTACGGCTTCCGTCAGCTGGCTAGCTGATCAGCTGCACTTCTGGGTGCCCGACACCGTGCCGGACTGCCGCGCCCCGCCGTCGCTGGCCTCGGCTGTGAACGTGACGCTGTACGGGCGCTTGCCCTTGCTGCAGGCGACCGACGCGATTGCGGCGACCTGCTTGCCCTTGACCGTCGTGGTCTGCTTCACGAAGTGCAGGGTCTCTGAGGTCAGGGACCCCTCGATCCCGCCGAGCGGGAAGGACACGTTGTGTGGAATCGGCGTGTCCATCACCAGCACCTTGCCGACCGTCTTGTCGGAGCCGACAAACGGTCCCACCCCGCCGGTCTGAAGCGGGCCACACGTGTGACCCGGCGCCTTGTCGACGAAGAAGTACACGACCTTGCCGCCTCCGCCGTTCCACGCGTGCAGAAGTGGATCGCACGGGATCTGGCCAGGGGCCGACGTGCTCGTGTCGCTGGTCGTGCCGAGGATCGCGGTGATCGAGCCGGTGGCGATCAGCGCGCCCTTGGGACATCCCGCGTCCGAGAACGCCTTGGCGATCTTCGACGCACTACAGGTCGGGAAGCTCTTGCTGTTGACGGCAAGCCCGTAGACCTTCGTCTTGATGTCGACCAGCGGCGCGGTGCGATTGCCGTTGTTCCCGGTGGCCTTGTAATGCTCGGTGAACCCGATTGCCGAGGGCGCCTTGCCGCTACCCGCCTTGTTGGGCGAGAAGCCGATCTTGGCGGTGTAGGTATTGAGACCGCTGGTGGCGGCATAAGCCGTCGCCGCGGCGAGCAGCACGGCAAGTGCCGTGCCGATTACGACGATACGTCGCAACTGACTCCTCCTTGTGGTTGATGCAAAAAGCTCATGGGAGCTGTTGTAGTTGTGGGAACACCTGAGGTTGCCCAGTAGTTGCTTCGCCGAGCGGCGGCTGGGCCCGACACGCCGGTCCGCTCGGGTCCGACGTGTAGTAGACGGAGCTCAAGACCGCCGCCAGTGCGGGCGAAATAGTAGGACCGATCGACGGCGGAGGGCTGCTCGTGCACAGATAGCTACCGAACACGGGCAGTCCGGAGACCAGGCTCGAGGCCCCGCCCGGCACCAGATACGGGTTGCTGCGGTTGGTCGAGATCCGGTGCGAGTAGCCGGTCAGCGTCTCGGGGTTGACCGGGCTCGAGACCCGCACGTAGTGCAGCAGCTTGTGGCTCACGGTGGCCGGCGCGACCGCCTCGGCCGCCGCGGTGCCGTTGGCGAAGAACCCGGCCACCTCGTGGCGGTACGCGTTGATGTAGTCGAGCACCGGGACGATCCCGCCGAGGTAGGGCTTGGCCCGGGCGAGCAGCGGGACGCTCGAGTCGAAGAAGTTCTCCAGTGCCGGGATGCCCGCCCGCGAGGCGCGGGTGAGCGGCCCCTCGTTCACGAGCAGGCTCCGCAGCTGCGGCGCGAGGATCGCCAGCGACTTCAGCGCCGGGCTGAGCTGGACGGCGGCCGGCCGCAGCTCGTCGACCAGCGGCTTGGTGCTCACCGAGAAGCGCTTGACCCGGTCGATCGTCACGCGCTGGGCGTTCAGGAAAGCCGGGAAGTCCCGGATCGTGGCCGTCAGCGAGCTGGCCTGTGCTGCGGTGGCCGAGAACGCCGCCCTTGCTGTTGTCGACCAGCTGCTGCAGCGCGCCGGGCGAACTGGCGATCGAGGAGAACACCTGCCCGCCGTCGCGCAGCAGCGTGCTGGTGGCCGCGCTGTCGCGGTTCAGCACGGCGAGCACCGAGTCGACGTTGGTGGCGAACGGATAGAGCTCGGCCAGGGCGGCGTTCAGATCCTCCCCCCGGCCCGTGAGCGCGATCCCCTGTTGCTGCATCCAGGTCTCGAAGGCCTGGCGGGTGGTGGGATCGAAGGTCGAGAGGATCTGGTCGAGCTGCACGGTCGGCGCCACCTGGCCCCGAGGCAGGCTCGCACCGTCGCGCAACTCCCCGGAGCTCCGCTCGCCAGGCGAGAGCTCGATGTAGGTCTCCCCCAGCAGCGTCTTCTGGCGCAGGATCGCCCGCGTGTCGATCGGACGCGGCGCGAACTGCGGGTCGATCTCCATCACCGCGCGGGTCAGGCCGGTGCGGCGATCCAGGCCGACCCCGATCACCTTGCCCACGTTCACGCCTGAGATCCGCACGTCGGCCTGACTGCCCAGATCCTCGGCCTGGTCGAACTCGGCCCTGATCTCATATCCCTTGGGCCCGAGGGAGGCGGTGCCGCCGAACGAGATCCACAGGAACAGGAGCAGCCCGATGCACGAGGCGGCGAATGCGATCATCGTGAGGATCCGGGCGGCGCTGGGAGCCTGCTTGTTCATCCGCTCGCTCCTGCGGCGGCCGCCGGCTGCCGGCTCAGCGAGCCGACCGACGCGGGACAGTACGGCGAGGAGATCTGGCTCCAGTCCGGAGCGTTCAGCAGGTCGAGCAGCGGCCCGATCGACGGGCTGCCCGCCTGGATCGTGGTCTCGAGCAGGTTCAGCTGCGAGCACGTGGCCATGAAGATCCCGCGTACGGTGGCCCCGTGGGCGTCCTGGAGGCTGGTCAGCGTGGAGGCGATGTGGGCCAGCCACGAGCCCCAGAACAGATAGCCCTGCTCGCTGCCCTTGGGCTGGTAGGCCAGGGTGTTGAACAGGGTGTTGATCACCCCGATCGAGCGGGTCAAGGGCGGGGTGGCCTTCGCGAGCTCGGTGGCGGCCGGGCGCAGCGCCCGGGCCACCGGCTGGACCGCCGTCGAGAACGGGCGCAGCTGGTTCTTGATCACCGGCGTGGTGTCGTGGAACAGCGACCGGGACGCTTCGAGCGCCGGCCCGAGGGCATGGGCGAACGGGACCAGCTTGCCGAGCGCCGGGCCGAGCTGGGCGGCGAACGCCTGGACCTTCCCCAGCGTCCGGTCGGTTTGGTTCAGCGCCCCGGGCAGCAGCGTCAGACCGGCCTTGAGGTTCGCGTCCTGGGAGGAGATGGCCGAGAAGTTCGTGTTCGAGGCGACGATCAGCGAAGCCAGCTGGCCGTCCACGCCGCCCAGCGCGGTCGCGACACGCTGGAGGTTGTGGATCGCGGTGCGCAGATTCGCGTTGCGCGCCGCGAGCAGCGTGGCGAATGTCTTGGTGTCACGGTCCAGCGGGGCGAAGCGCTTGAGCGTGCCGGCGAGGGCGGCCACCGCGGCCTGGCTGGGCGCGGCGCCGGGTCCGGGCACGACCGCCTGGCCGCTGGTTGGATCGCGGAAGGCTCCGGCCCCGCCCGAGAGGAGCAGCAGCAGATAGCTGCGGGTGTCGGCGTCGAGCGAGGAGAGGATCTGGTCGAGATCGACGGTCGGGGCGGTGGCGGCCGCGCTCAGCGCCCCGCCGTCGGGCACCGCGCCCGCCGGCTTGCTCCCCGGATCGAGCGCCAGGTACATGTCCTTGAGCGGCGTGCGGGGGCGCAGCAAGCACGGTGGCGTCGCGATAGATGGGCGCGTAGCGGCGGTAGATGTTCATGGTCACCACCGCGCGTCCGTTGACCAGCCTGACGCCGCCGACCTGGCCGACCTGCACGCCGGCGATGGTCACCGCCTGGCCCTGGCCGGGCGTCACGGCCGAGGCGTTCGAGAACGGCGCCTGCACGCTGTAGTAGCTCTGGCCGAAGCTGAAGGCTGGCTGGTGCAGCAGGATGTAGGCCGCGATCGCGCCGGCCAGCGCGACCAGGCAGACGATGGCCACGAAGTCACGGCGATGGGCTCCGAGCGCGCGTCTCACGGTCCCGCTCCCGTGGTGACCTGGTTGAGGTCCGGCGTGGCGTTCTGGTAGCACGCCCGGGTGCTCGTGACCGGGGGCGCCTGGCCGGGCCACGCCGGCCGCGTGCCGAGCGGCTCGGTCACCGCGTTGCCGAACAGCGGCCCCTGCGAGCCGAGGTTGCTGGTGTGCACCGGGGTCGAACCGCCCTCGGGATCAGAACGCAGGTAGCGCCCGTTGCCGTCGAAGTTCTGCCCGGCGCTGGCCAGCCCAACCGAGGTCTGAAGCAGCTCCTGGTAGACCGGCGTACCGCGATCGAGCGGCGGATCCTGGATCACCTCGTTGCCGGTCGGGACCAGGTTGTGGACCACGCAGCGAGCCAGCGCGTCGCTCTGGGAGAGCAGGGCGCGCGTCGACTGGAGCGCGGTCGCGGTCTGCTGCACGGCCGGAGTGAGGTCCTTGACCAGGCCGCCCAGCTCGCTCGGGGCGAGGAGCGCGGTGGCCTGGGCCAGCCAGGGCAGCGCCTGCCCGATCGTCGGGTCGAGCTGGGTGAGGCTCGGCAGGATTGCCTTGGCGAACGTCTGGGTGGGGCCGAACGAGGCATTCAGCGCGGTGAGCGCCCGGTTGGCTCCTCGTAGCAGCGGCGGCAGCGCGGCGATCGTGGCGCTCAGGTCCTGCTGGCGGGCGGCCAGCGCACCCATCGTCGAGTGCAGCGTGGTGATCAGGCTGGCCAGCTGATCCTGCCGGGCGGCCAGCGCGCGGAACACCTCCTCGTTACCGAGCACCGCTCCGCTGAGATCGTGCGGCTGGGTCCCGAGCAGCGCCTGGTTGACGATCGCGGAGGCCCGGAACGCTCCGGCCGAGTAATTCAGCGACTGGTTGAGCGCCTGCGCCGCGGTCAGCCCGCGCACGCTCGGATCCTGCGAGGCGTCCTGAGCCGCCGTGGGCGCCTCGTTCAGGGCATTCCCGAAGCCCTGCACGAGCGTCTCGAGGTTGGCGCGGGCGTTCAAGGTCAGCGCCGCGAGCACCCGGTCGAGCTGCACCGGGCCGGCGGTGTTCGCGGCCGGCAGCGTCTGACCCGAGCTGAGGACTGGGGCGTTCGGCGAGCCGGGCGCCAGCGCGACGTAGAAGTTCCCCTCGAGGAAGATCCGGGACTGGACCTGAGCGGTGGCGTCGGCATGGATCGGCAGGCCTTGCCGGTTGATGTCCATGGTGATCGCCGCAGCTTGGGAGCCGTCGCCCAGCCGGTGCACCGAGGTCACCTGGCCGACGTCGACGCCGGCGATCCGGACCGGCGAGGGGATGTGCAGCTGGGTCTCTGAGGTGAACACCGCCTTGAGCACGAACGGCGAGCCGGCGAACGGCGTCGAGCCGCCGAACGTCGCGTACACCGCGACCGCGATCAGCACCACGGCGATGACGCCGGCGGCGAGGTTCGAGATGCGCGAGGAGTGGCGCCTCACTTCTTGCCCCCGGTCTTGGTCTTGGGCGTTGTCTGCGTCGTCGACTCGGTCTTCAGTCCCTGGTTGCCCGGAGCGTTGCCGATGTCCGCCGCCGCACCCGAGTACGTCTCGTTGCCGGCCTCGCACTCGGCGGTCTCACCCGGCGAGTCGGTGTTGGGATACGGGTTGACGTGCAGCGGCCCGTGCTCGGCGGTCGCGTCGGTAACCGGCGTGGTGTAGGGATGACTGGACGGGACGGACTCGCCGCCCAGCACGTCATCGATGGCCACCAGGCTGAAGCGGAGGCTGGTCCCGCTCGATGTGCTCTCGGACAGCAGGCTGGCCACGTTTCGCAAGAACAGCGTCACGTAGTTGCACGAGGCCTGGACCGGGGTGAGGAAGGACAGTGGCGGCGTCAGGCTGGACGCGGTCAGCGTCAGCCGGTCCAGCCCCTGCTGAACGGTCGGGTTCTGCCCGTAGCTCTCCAGATGCTGCGAGAGGCCGACCAGTCGCCGGTCGAGTGCGGTTGTCCCGGGCAGGTTGCGCGCGCCCGCGGCGAACGCGTCGGCCAGCACCGGCGCGCTGGCCGGCAGCGTGGCGAAGCCGGGGCGCAGCTCGGAGAACAGCGTCGCCGAATCGGTGAGGAACGGCCGGATCACCGGACTGTCGTCGATCACCGCCTGGAACGACGGCGGGGTGTCGGAGATCGTCTGCTGCAGGAAAGGGACCGCCGCGCTGGCGAGCGCGCGGAACGTGCCGTCGAGCGCCACGAACATGTCGGCCTGGTTTTTGGCCACCGGCGCGAGCGCCCCTGTGAACGCCTCAAGACCGCGCAGGAAGCCGCCCAGATCGCTGTGCGGCGAGGCCAGGTTTGCGGCCACCGGCCTCAGATCGGCCAACAGTGGGAGGAACGCTCCGATCGCGTCGTTGATGCTCGTGCCCCGGCCGGCCAGACCGTCGCTGAAGCCGACGGTCTGATTGGTGACGCCCTGGCGGGTGGGCGGATCGAACATCGATAGGACCTGGTCGAGATCGACGCTGGCGCTCGTCTGGCGCATCGGCACGGTCGCGCCGTCCGCGTACGTTCGGCTCGATCTGCCGAGGCCGACGGCCAGGTACTTCTGGCCGATCGAGCCCTTCAGGCGGATCGTGAACGTCGAGTCGACCGGCAGACGGCCGATGCTCTTGTTGAGCTTGAGTGCGAGCACCGCGATCGGCTGGCCGTCGTCGGTCCTCGCGGGCTGGACGGCGTCCACGAACCCGATGAGGGCACCGCCCATGTGCACCTCGGCGCCGTGGGTCAACTCGCTGGCGTCGGCCACCTGGACGTGCAGCGTGTAGCTGGGCACGAAAGGAAGCCCGTTGTTGGCGTTGTAGGCCAGGAACACGGCGACGATCACCGCCAGCACGGTCAGCGAGCCGATCAGGATCGGGCTCTGAAGCGGGCTGCGATCGCGGCGGGGATTCACCGGGCCGATCCGATCAGGTAGTCGAGCAGGCCACTCAGGGGCGCCGTGGCCTGGCCCGACTCCTCGGTGCCGTCCAGGGCGGTCTTGAGCAGCGACTGGCTGCCGCGTGGCAGGTTCTTCAGCGCGGCGGTCGTGGCGTCCTCGCTCGCGGCCGACGCGCTGCCCTTCGGGAAGTTGGACGAGCAGCTCGGGACCGGGCGGGTCGCGTATCCCGTGCAGTCGCTCACCAGCAGCTCGTCGCGGACGTAGTGGCCGAGGTTGTCGAACCCGTTGCCCGCGGTCGTGCCATAGAACAGCAGCGCCATCAGCTGCCCGATCGCGCCCGACTTGCTCAGGCTGGCGGTCAGGCGGTCCAGCAGGTTGGCCGCCGGTGCGGTCCGGGTGCCGAGGCGCTGCAGCCGCCGGTCGAGCGGCAGCGTGGCCACGAGCGGTCCCTGGGATCTGGTCGCGGCGTTGCCCAGCGCGATCAGCGACGTGCGCGCCGCCTTGGCGAACGGGGTGAGCTCGGTGAACTCGCGGCCGAGGGCGGAGGCGCTGGAGTTCAGCTCGGAGGCCAGCGGGGCGCCCTGGTCAGACAGCGTGCCGAGGTCGGCCATCAGCGGCTGGAGCTGTCTTAGGAAGCCGGGAAGCAGCCGGATCGAATTCGAGATGTCTGCGGCCCGGGTCGCGCTGGCCATCGCGGTGGTGTTGGCCTGGACGATGAAGTCGGCCAGCGCCCCCCGCTGCTGGGCCAGCGGCGTGAGGACCGTCGCGGAGTCCGTGGCCAGCTTGGCCAGCGCGCGGTTCTGGCCGGCCAGGATCTTCAGCACCTGGTCGGTGTTGCCCAGGGCGGGGTCGGCGCGGTGGATCACCGCGTTCAGGTCAGACCCGCGCGCGGCCAGACCGGTGCCCAGCTCGTCCAGGATGATGGCCAGCCGCTCCGTGATCGGCTCGCGGTAGATGTCCTGTGCGATGTCGAAGTCGACCGGCGAGTGGGTGCCGGTGACCGGCAGGTAGTACGTGCCGGCGCCCGGTCCGCTGGCGATGCGGTGCAGGGCCGGGGCCGCAGCGGTTCCCGGGGTGCAGTCGACGTACATCTCGCCGATCAGCGACTGGGGCCGGATCGCGCACGTGGCGTTCGCGTGAAACGGGGTGAAGCGGGCGTCGTTGATCTCGAGCGTGACCGCTGCCTGCTTGTTCGCGGTCACGTCGAGCGAGGCGATCGAGCCGACCGGGGCGCCGGCCACACGGACCTGCTCGCCGGCCACCGCGAACGAGGCGTCGTCGAAGATCGCCCTGACCCGGTAGGGGCCGGTGCCGGTGCCAGAGCCGGACGCGCTGGCCACCGTGGCCGCCACGGCCGCGGCGGTGAGGACGAGGGCGATGAGGGCCAGGCGTCTCATGGGCCGGGCGGGGTCGATCCGGTCTGGCAGCCGGCGACGGCGTGCGGCGCCGAGCCGTCGGGCGCGGGCTGGACGGCGCCGCCGGGGCACCGCGCACTCACGTTCTGCACGCCCTCGTAGCGCTCGGACGGTGGACGCGCGGTCAGCTGGTTCTGGCTGCCCAGGCCGAAGGCGAAGAACGACGGTTGGACTCGGACGTAGTGGCCGTTGGCGTCGTAGTAGGCGCTGGCCTGGCCGACGTCGGTGAGTGCGCCGATCACATCGGGCGTGTACTCGCGCAGGCTGTCGAGCTGGTTCTGCGAGGCGTTCATGGCCTCGACCAGGCGCGGGAACGCCGCGGCCGCGACACGCGCCAGCTCCGGCGTCTGGCGCAGCAGGGTGGTCAGATCGCCCGTCCCGGCCGGGTTGTGGATCAGCCCGCTGAGCGCGGTCACGGTCGGGATGGCCGCCTGCGTGAACGCCCTCAGGCTGACCGCGAACGGCTCGAGTCGGCGCGAGGCGGTCTTGGACTCGGCGACCACGGGATCGAGCGAGTCGAGCGTCGAGCGCAGACCCGCGAACGTGCCGGTGGCGCGGGTGAGCGTGCCCGGCAGGAGCCCGAGCGCCTGCTCGAGGTTCTGCGACTGCCGCGCGATCGCCCCCGTGGTGGTGGCGGTCTGGCCGATCAGGTCAGACAGCTGCTGGCTGCGCGAGGCCAGCGCCTGCATCGCCTGCGCCCCCTGGACGAGCAGGCCGTCGAACGCCGGCTCGTTGCGGTCGAGCTCGGCGGTCACGTTGCTCGTGCTGGCCAGCGCCGGCGCAAGGTACTCGAGCGTCTTGTTGGCCTGCGCCCCCTTGCCCTTGATGCTCGCCGCCTCGCCGCGGATCACGTTCTGGAGCCCGCGCCGGGTCAGCGGGTCGATCGCGTCGAACACCTGGTCGAGGCTCACGAACGAGTCGGTGTCCTCCTCGCCGATCGTCCCGCCGTCCGCGATGTCCGGCGCCTGGCTGGCGGCCGGCTCGAGCACCACGTAGCGGTTGGCGATGCCCGACAGCGAGTTCTCGTAGATCCGCGCCACCGTGCCCTCGTGCAGCGGCGCGGCGCCCGAGTCGATCGACATCGTCACCTGGGCCTGGCCGTTCGACGTCAGCGAGATCGACCGCACCGTGCCGACCTGGGCCGGACCCATCAGCACCGCGTTGCCCGTCACCAGGCCCCCGGCGTCCTGGAAGTCAGCCTTCAGCGTGTAGCTCGGACCGCTCCCCAGCAGCACCAGCACAACGACCACGATCGCGACCGCGAGCGACGCGACCGCCGCAACCCGCGCGATCATGGACCTCTATTGGGCATTCGTGCCGTTTCCCCGGGAAGCAATACGCAGCGTCTCTTTCCCCCCGCCGCCGATTCGTTCAGCGGCCCGCCCATCCTGCCAGAGTCGCCGGTTGGGCGCCATACGGCGATGTTTAGCGGGTGTTAATCCCGAAACGGGGCCCGCGCACCCCCGCCAACCTGCAAAACGCGCCAAACCTCCCACAACCCACCCGGCCCTGGTCACATAAGCATTGACAGCATGCTTATGTCGCCGCGGCACATCGGGGGGACGCGCTTTGTCACGTTTTACAGGGCGTACGGCGTCGCGGCGCGAGCTACGAGGCGGAAGACGTCTCGGCCACCGGCGCGGGCGTCCCCGAGACCCGGCGGCTGACCAGCAGGGCGGCCCCGAGCGCGCCGCCCAGATCACCCAGGCCGGCGACCAGCACGTCCGGCGGGTGCGCATCGTTGAACAGATGCGGGCCCATGGCCTGGCGGATGCGCCGCACAAACGGCTTTCCCAGGCGCACGCCCAGCCCGCCGCCGATCACGATCGCCTCGACCTCGAGCAGGTTCTGGGCCGAGGCGATGCCGGCGCCGAGCGCCTCGACCGCCTCGTCGATCAGCTCGGTGGCCAGCTTGTCCTCCTTCTCCAGCGCCTTGGCCCACACCGCGCTGGTCAGCTTGGTCCGCCCTCGGTCCTTCATGATCTTGAACAGGTCGGTGTCCTGGCCCTTGTCCTCGTGCTGCCGGCGGGCCCGGGCCTCCATCGCGGCCCGGCCGGCGTAGGCCTCCATGCAGCCCTCACGGCCGCACGGGCAGCGCCGCCCGCCCATCTTGACCACGATGTGGCCGATCTCGCCGGCGCCACCCCGGCCGAGCCAGGGCTTGCCGTCGAGGATCAGGCCTCCACCGACGCCGGTTCCCCACATCACGCCGAGCAGCGACTGATAGGGCCGGCCGGCCCCCAGCTCGAACTCGGCGTCGGTCGCCACCTGGACGTCGTTGCCGACCGCCACCGGGGTGCCGAGCTCGTGGCTGAGCGTGGCCCCAAGCTCGAAGCTGCCCTCCCAGTCGGGCAGGTTCCGGGCCGTCGACACGGCGCCGGTGGCCGCATCGACCACGCCGGGCGAGCCGATCCCCACCCCTTGCAGGTTCGCCGGTTCGATCTTGGCTCCCTGGCAGGCCTCCCGCATGGCCGCCTCCAGCTCGCTCGCCACCGCCTCCGGGCCGCCGCTCGACGGGGTCGGATGACGCGAGGAGCCGAGCACCGTCTGGTCGGCGTCGACCACGATCGCCTCGATCTTGGTGCCTCCGAGATCGATCCCGCCCCGGAGCGGGCCTCGGTCAGTCGCAGCTTCCATGTGAAGAGGATGTTCTCAGAATCGCCGACGCAAACGCCGGCGCGGCCTCAAAGCCTCACGTCCAGGACTCGCGGTAGTGCTCCTGCTCGGGCGTTGGCTCGTCGATCGCCACCCCGAGCGCGGCCAGCTTCAGCGTGCCCACCTCGCGATCGATCGACTCGGGCACCGGCTGCACACCGGCCGCGAGCTCCCCGCGCCGGCGCACGAGGTGCTCGACGCACAGTGCCTGCAGCGCGAACGACACGTCCATCACGGCGGCCGGATGCCCCTCGCCGGCGGCCAGGTTGACCACCCTCCCCCGCGCCAGCAGGTTCAGCCGCCGGCCGTCCTCTAGCTCGTACTGCT
This sequence comes from uncultured Solirubrobacterales bacterium, assembly GCA_963764545.1. Lineage (GTDB taxonomy): Bacteria > Actinomycetota > Thermoleophilia > Solirubrobacterales > Solirubrobacteraceae > Palsa-465. The sequence continues at coordinate 1,139,075 of CAVXSX010000005.1, forward strand.
CGATCAGCGGCCGCACCTCGCGCACCTCGGCGGCCAGCGCGCGGAGCTCCTCGAGATCGAGCTCCACGTCGAAGTGCCCGGCGTTGGCCAGCACCGCGCCGTCCTTCATGCGGCTGAAGTGCTCGCCGCGCAGCACCCGCCGCGACCCGGTGACCGTGACGAACACGTCGCCCTTGGCCGCCGCCTCGAGCGCCGGCATCACCTCGTAGCCCGCCATCCGCGCCTCGAGCGCGCGCAGCGGGTCGATCTCGCACACGATCACCGCTGCGCCGGCGCCGCGTGCCCGCTCGGCGATCCCCTGACCGGCCCAGCCATAGCCGACCACCACCAGCGTGTTGCCGGCCAGCAGCACGTGGCTGGCCCGGATGATCCCATCGAGCGCCGACTGCCCGGTGCCGTGGCGGTCGTTCAGAGCGCGCTCGGTGCGCGCCTCGTTCACCGCCAGCACGGCGCAGCCCAGCTTGCCCTCGGCCTCGAGCCGGCGCAGGCGGACCAGCCCACTGGTCGTCTCCTCGGTGCCGCCGATCAGCTCCCCGAGCGCTGCGTCACCCCGGGCGTGAGCGGTCATCAGCAGGTCAGCGCCGTCGTCGACGGTCACCTGAGGCTGGCCGTCGAGCAGCACCTTGACGTGCCGGGCGTAGGTGTCGGCGTCCTCGCCCCGCAGCGCGTGGACCTCGATGCCGTGCTCGTAGACCAGCGCCGCAGCCGCGTCGTCCTGCGTGGAGAGCGGGTTGGCCGAGCACAGCGCCACCTGAGCGCCGGCGTCGGCCAGGGCTAGAACCAGGTTGGCCGTCTCGGCGGTGACGTGCAGGCAGGCTCCGAGGCGGATGCCCTGGAGGGGGCGATCCGCGCTGAAGCGCTCGCGGATGCGGGCCAGCACGGGCATTTGCCCAGCCGCCCAGGCGATCCGCGAGGCGCCGACCGGCGCCAGGGCCAGATCGGCGACCTCGTGCCGCGGCAGCCGCGTGCGCGCCATCGAGCCCCGGCGAGCTACCCGACCGCCGCCGCCGCTCTCAGTAGCGGTAGTGGTCGGACTTGTACGGGCCCTCCACCGGGATCCCCAGGTAGGACGACTGGCCGGCCGAGAGCTCGGTCAGCTTGACCCCGAGCGCCGGCAGGTGCAGGCGAGCCACCTTCTCGTCCAGGTGCTTGGGCAGCGTGTAGACCTGCAGCTCGTACGCGTCGGTGCGGGCGAACAGCTCGATCTGCGCGATCACCTGGTTGGTGAACGAGTTCGACATCACGAAGCTCGGATGCCCGGTGGCGTTGCCCAGGTTCAGCAGCCGGCCCTCGGACAGCAGGATCACGGAATGTCCGTCCTCGAACACCCACTCATCGACCTGCGGCTTGATGCCGATCTTCTTGATGCCCGGAACCCTCGACAAGCCGGCCATGTCGATCTCGTTGTCGAAGTGGCCGATGTTTCCGACGATTGCCTGATGCTTCATCCGCGCCATGTGCTCGGCCTTGATCACGTCGCGATTTCCCGTCGCGGTGATGAAGATGTCCGCCGTATCGACCACGTCCTCGAGCGTGAGGACCTGGTATCCGTCCATCGCGGCCTGCAACGCGCAGATCGGGTCTATCTCGGTGACGATCACGCGGGCCCGCTGCCCGCGCAGCGACTCGGCGCAACCCTTGCCGACGTCGCCGTAGCCGCACACCACGGCCAGCTTGCCGCCGATCATCACGTCGGTCGCCCGGTTGATGCCGTCGATCAGCGAGTGCCGGCAGCCGTACTTGTTGTCGAACTTGCTCTTGGTCACCGAGTCGTTGACGTTGATCGCCGGGAACAGCAGCTCGCCGCGCTCGGCGAACTGGTAGAGGCGATGGACGCCGGTGGTGGTCTCCTCGGTCACGCCCTTGATCTCGGCGGCCACCTTGGTGAAGCGCTGCGGATCCTCCTCGAGCGAGCGCTGGAGCAGCCCGAGCACGATCTGGAACTCCTCGGAGTCGGCAGTGGCCGGGTCGGGCACCGCGCCGGCGCGCTCGAACTCGACGCCCTTGTGGACGAGCAGCGTCGCGTCGCCACCGTCGTCGAGGATCATGTTCGGGCCCTGCGCCTCGGGCCAGGACAGCGCCTGCTGGGTGCACCACCAGTATTCCTCGAGGGTCTCGCCCTTCCAGGCGTAGACCGGCACGCCCCGGGGGTCCTCCGAGGTGCCGTCCGGCCCGACCACGATCGCCGCCGCGGCGTGGTCCTGGGTCGAGAAGATGTTGCAGGAGGCCCACCGGACCTCGGCGCCGAGCGACACCAGGGTCTCGATCAGCACGGCCGTCTGGATCGTCATGTGCAGCGAGCCGGTGATGCGGGCGCCGCTCAGCGGCTGGCTGTCGGCGTACTCACGCCGGATCGCCATCAGTCCCGGCATCTCGTGCTCGGCCAGGCGGATCTCCTTGCGGCCGAACTCGGCCAATCCCAGATCGGCCACCTTGAAGTCTGCCTTGGCAACGGTCGTACTCATCCTGCCTCCACGGTCGGGGTCATCAGGCGATCGCGCTCAGGCGACAGCCAGCAGCTTTTCGTGTTTCTCCTGCTCGAACCGCAGCCAGTCCTCGGCGCCGACCTCCTCGGGCCGGCGCGCCTCGGCTTCCAGCCAGGTCTGCACGGCGTCGCGCAGCTCCGGACCGGCCGCCATGCGCGCGGCGAAGGCGACGTCGGACAGCCCGACGTCGAAGTGGGCGAGGAGCTCCTTGAGCGTGCGCAACCGCTGGAGCTGGGCGGGTCCATAGAGGCGATAGCCCGAGGCCGAGCGGGCCGGCGACACCAGCCCCGTCTGCTCGACGTATCGCAGCATGCGCGCCGACCAACCCGTGATCCGCGCCGCCTCGTTGATCGTCAATCCCTCCATCGAGTCTCAACCTTACCACGACATTGTCAAGGTTCTGATGGGTCACATAAGAAATTTGCGCTGGGGCTCAAGTCCGTTCGGACATTTGTCGAAATATCAAGAGCGAGCTGTAGTCGCGCTTAGCATGGTCACCAACCTCGAACCAGGAAGCCGGAGGCCGGGCATGGAGCGTTCCCGGAGGAATAGGACGCCAATCTTCAAGCGCAGCAAGGGAGCCTGCACGATCGGGATGGTCGTCGCACTCGGTTGCGCCATGTTCGGAGTGGGTGCAGCCGCCGCCGGCGACGGCTCTTACGCCCGCCACGTGCGCGCGGAGCGCATGCTCGGCGCGGCGCTCGCCCACCGCACCCCGGAGCAGTTCGTCCTGGCCGTAACCCCGAGGACCCACCACACCTCCACGTCCGCGCCGGTCGTTCCGCAGGCTCCGGCCACCCCGGCACCGACCGCCACCCAGGCCGCGACCGCGCCCCAGGCCGCCACCACGACCCAGGCCGCCACCACGCCGCAGCCGGCCACCACCACGACGACTTCGACGACTCAGACGAGCACCACGCCGGCGCCCACCCACACCGACACTACCCCGCAGCCGACGACCCCGACGCAGACGAGCACCATCGGCACGGACACGACGCCGGGCGGCGCCACCGCGAACGCCGGCGCCGGAGCCACCGGCACGAACTCCACGCCCACGGCCGGGGCGCCTGGGACCACCGACACGTCGACGACGTCGACGACGTCCACCACGACCGCCACCGGGCAGGTCGTCACGATCCCGGGCGAGAACGGGCGTCCGGGCCAGACCGGCAATTCGACCCCCAGTCCGAGGACCACCGAGTGCCACGGTCGCTGCAGCAGCGGCACCGAGGGTGGCGGCGTGGTCCCCGCATCGCTGCCCTCGAGCAGCTCGGGGTCCGCGACCGGAAGCTTCGTCCCCACCGACGGGGCGGTCCCGGTTGACCCGGCCGTCTCGACGACGCCGACCAATGACGTCTCGAGCTCCGCATCGCTGCCGACCTCGCTCCCGACCTCCGGGTCGACCTCGACCTCGACCTCGACCTCGACCTCGACGTCCACGCCGAGCAGCGGCTCGTCGAGCCTGAGCATCCCGCTGGCCGGCAACATCCCGACCTTCACCTCGACCTCGACCCGCCTCGGCCGCGTGTCCAAGAGCAAGTCGGCCAAGCACACGAACACCGGCTCGACGCTCGGCACCGCCGGCACGGGCGCGGCGACCGCCGGCACCGTCTCGCACGGGCCGACCGCGCCGGCCGCCGGCACGGTCCTCGCCTCCGCGGGCACCACCGCCGCCGCTACCGTCGCGCGGACCGCGGCCAAGAAGCCCCTCAAGCCGACGCACTCCTCCTCGGGTGGCTCGGGCCTCCCCGCTCCGATCAGCTCGAGCGTCCAGGTGATCGACCACTTCGTCAACGTCGTCCCGACGGCGGTTTGGATGGCGCTGGGCGCCGCCTTCGCCATGGCCCTGGCCTTCGCGGGGATCGCGCTGCGCTCCAGCCGCCGGGCCCGCCGGCGCGAGCGTGAGTTCGCGGCGATCTCGACCGCGGCCGCGACCGACGCCCTGACCGGCATCCTCAACCGCCGCGGGTTCATGGACGCCGCTGAGCGGGAGATCGCGCGCGCCAGCCGCTACGAGCGCCCCTTCGTGCTCGCCTACATCGACGTGCGCGGGCTCAAGACGGTCAACGACACCGAGGGCCACCTGGTCGGCGACGAGCTGATCAAGACCGTGGCCGGCCTGATGAGGGAATCGGCCCGGGCCGACGACGTGGTCGGCCGGATCGGTGGCGACGAGTTTGCCCTGCTGCTCGATGAGCAGACCGCCGAGGGCGCCGAGCCGGTCGTCCGCCGAATTCAGTCCCGCGTCGAAGAGGCTCGCGAGGCGATGGAGATTCGCGAGCCATGGGAGCTCACGATCGGCATCGCCGCCTTCCCGAACGACGGCGACACGCTCGAGGATCTCCTCGGCACGGCCGACCGCCGGCTCTACGAGCAGCGCGGCATCGCTTTGAGATAAAGGGCTGGGGACCCAAGAAGGGGTTGGACACCGTTCGGGCCCTCGCCGGTGTGGTGAGGGTCCCGAGCGGTTGATCCCGTCGCGGCCCGAGCTCAGCCTCGGGCCAGCGCGCTCTTCAGGCGGTCGAGATTGACCACCGGCGTCGGATCGACCTCGCGCAGCACTGCCAGGTAGAGCGACACCAGGTCGCCCAGGAGCACGAGCGAGATCAACCGCTCGGTCCGCGTCTGCCCGACGCTCTCGACCCGGTAGGTTCCGGCCGCCTCGGCCTCGATCAGGCCTCGAGTGAGCTCGATCCGCTGGCGGATCCGCGGGTGCAGGTCCGAGTCGTCCAGGAACACCGCGCTGAAGCGGCCGAGCTGGCTTGCGCCCTCCCATCCGGCGATCTCGTTGTGGTCGAGCTCCGGAAGCTCGTGGTGGAAGCACGGCAGCTTCGCGTTCTCGTTGATCTGGGTCTTCCAGCGATAGGCGATCGGCGCGGTCAGTCCGGAGCCGGCGATCTGGGGGATGGTTCCGTTGAGCCCGCGCGCCAGCCCCTTGGCCAGGCTGTCACTGGGAGAGTCCGGACCCCACATCTCCACCATCTGCTCGACATGGGCGGCGGCGACGTCGATCTCGGCGTGCAGCCGCTCCCCGGCGCCGCACATGCCGGCCACCTCGAGCGCGACGACGAGCGAGTAGGCCACAGCCGCTCGTGGCTGAAAACCGCCGGGCAGGGGGATCACCGGGACGCCCTCGGCCCGGGCTCCGTCCGCCAGCTTGCCGCCGGTTGTGGCCACGATCCGCTGCGCGCCCAGGGCACCCGCGGCTTCGTACACCGCCAGCGTCTCCTCGGTGTTCCCGGAGTAGCTCGAGCAGAGCACCATCGTGTCGGGGGTCGTCCAGGCGGGCAGGGCGTAGTCGCGGGCCATCATGATCGGCCGCGAAGCTCGATCGCCGAGTGCCTCCCGGGCCAGCAGGCCACCGATGGCCGAGCCGCCCATGCCGGCCACGACCAGGCCCCCCGGCGTGTCGTAGGGCTCTAGGTTCGCCGACTCGACCCGCCACAGCGCGTCGCGCAGGTGATCCCCGATGGCGAGGATGTCGTCGATCTCGCGCGCCGAGTCGATCGATTCGATCGCGCCCCGGGTGAGGTCGGCCGTGGTGCTCAAAATCTGATCGCTCCGTCGGGCAGCTCCACGCCCGGGAAGATACGCGCGCCGGCCGCCAGCGTGTTTCCTGACCCGATCCTGACTCCCGCCCCGATCACGACCCTGCCGGTGATGTGACACTGATCGCCGATGGTCACGTCGGGGCCGATGATCGAGCCGCTGATCGTCGTGCCGGCGCCCACGGTGACCCGCTCGAGGAGCACCGACGCTTCCACGCGCGCCCGCTCCGAGATCGTCACGCCCTCGCCCAGCACGCTCCGATCCCCGACCAGCGCGCGCGGAGCCACCGAGCAGCCGGCGGCCACCAGCACCGGTGCCAGAACGCGTCCCTCGACCCCCGAGGCATCGACCAGGGCCAGGCCGCGGTCGCCCAGCTCGCGTCCCACCTCGGTCCTCACCTTGCCCTCGAGGATGTCGTAGGTCGCCTGCAGGTAGCGCTCGGGCGTCCCGATGTCCATCCAGTAGCCGCTGGCCTCATAGCCGTACAGGCCCCGTCCCACGAGCGGTGGGAACACCTCACGCTCGATTGACACGTTTGTTCCCGCTGGCGGCATGCTGTCGAGCACGTCGCGCTCGAGGATGTAGGCGCCGGCGTTGATCAGGTTCGTGTCGAGCTCTTCGAGTCCCGGCTTTTCGATGAACTCGCGGACGGACCCGTCCGCTTCGCAGCGGACCAGCCCGTAGGCCGACGGGTCCTCGACCGGATACAGGGCCAGCGTGGCCCGCGCCCCGGTTCGCTCGTGCTGCTCGAGCTGGGCGGTCAGGTCCATGTCGGTCAGCACGTCCCCGTTGAGCATGAAGAAGCGCTCGTCGAGCAGATCCTCGGCGAACTTGAGCGCGCCGCCCGTGCCGAGCGGCCGTGGCTCCTCGAGGTAGCGCAGGCGGATTCCGAGATCCGAGCCATCGCCCAGAACGTCGCGCACCGCGTCGGCCATGAAGCCGCAGCCGAGGATTACGTCCTCGATGCCGTGCCTGCGCAGCCACTGGAGCATGTAGGCGATGAACGGGCGGCCCACCAGCGGGACCACCGGCTTGGGGAACGTCGAGGTCAGAGGACGCAGGCGCGTCCCCTCCCCGCCCGCCAGGATCAGCGCCTGCATGCGGTGCCGTCCGGCATCAGCGCCGGGGTCATCAGCGCCCGATGCCCTCGTACACGAAGCCCGCCGCCCGGACCGCCGCCGGATCGACGAAGTTGCGTCCGTCGATCACCAGCCGGCCCGGCATCCGCTCGGCCACGGCGGCCCAGTCGAGCTCGGCGAACTCGGGCCACTCGGTGACGATCACCACGGCATCCGCCCCCGCGACCGCGCCCAGCGCATCGTCGAGCGAGCTCGACCCCGCCCATCAGCTTGCGCGCCTCGCTCTCGGCGATCGGATCGAACGCGCGGACCTTCGCCCCGTCGGCCTGCAGACGCGCCGAGAGCACGAGTGATGACGCCTCGCGCATGTCATCGGTGTTCGCCTTGAACGCCAGCCCGAGCAGCGCCACGGTCTTGCCGACCAGCGAGCCCAGGTGCTTCTGCAGCTTGCCCATCACCCGCCGCTTCTGGAGCTCGTTGACCTCGATCACCGCGGTCAGCAATTGGAAGTGATAGCCCGAGTTGCCGGCCAGCTGCTTCAAAGCCGAAACATCCTTGGGAAAGCAGGACCCCCCGAAGCCAATCCCCGGCTTGAGGAAATGCCCGCCGATCCGCCGATCCAGGCCCATCCCCCGCGCCACCTCGAGCACGTCGGCGCCGGTCTCCTCGCACACGTTGGCGATCTCGTTGATGAACGAGATCTTGGTGGCCAGGAACGCGTTGGCGGCCAGCTTGATCATCTCGGCGCTGGCGATGTCGGTCCGCACAAGCGGCGCGTCCAGCGGCGAGTACAGCTCGATCACGGCGTCCCCGGCCCAGTCGCCGGCGTCCCCCACCACGACGCGATCGGGGTGCAGGAAGTCCTCGAGCGCGGAGCCCTCTTTCAAGAACTCCGGACACGACACGTAGGCGAAGTCGGGCTTGCCCCGCTCGACGAAGCTCCGGCGAATCGCCGACCCGGTTCCGACCGGCACGGTCGACTTCATGACCAGGGCGTGGTGGTCGGAGCGCGGCATCGCGTCAACGACGGCGTACACGGCGCTCAGATCGGCATCGCCCGAATAGGTCGGCGGCGTCCCCACGGCCACGAACAGCAGGCGGGCGTGCTCGAGCGCGGGCGCCAGCTCGGTCGAGAAGTGCAGGCGCTCACGGTTGTTGGCCACGCATTCGGCCAGCCCGGGCTCATAGATCGGTATCTCGCCCCGCTCGAGCCGCGCGATCTTCTCGGCATCGATATCGACGCACCAGACCTCGCTGCCGAGCTCGGCGAATCCAGCGGCGGTGACCAGCCCGACGTATCCGGTGCCGATCACCGCGATCGGCTCTCTTGACCTTGCCATCGCCCGGAGGGTAGCTATTCGCCGCTAGTGAGCCTTGGTGAACGACGCCGCGATCTCGACCAGCTGATGGTTCGGGATGTTGTCGGTCAGCGTGTTCGAGATCCAGTACACGGCCTGCGGGGTACGCCAGGCCACCAGGCTGAGCTTGCCGCCGTTGGCGATACAGCAGGAGCTTCTTGCCGTTCACCATCTTGGTCTCAGTCGGAGTGCTCAGGATCGGCGGGTCCAGCCACGTGGTGCCCTGCACGCCGTAGTACTGGCCGAGAATCGGGTTGATCTCGAGTGTCATCCGATAGGCGTAGTGGGCGACGCCCTGGCGGTCATGGAGCAGGTAGGCGCGGGGGTAGGCCGCCCCGGTCGCTCCCCCCTCGACGGGGCACAGGCTGGTGTGGTCCGAGCAGTAGTTCGAACCGCTCTTGAGCAGCTTGGGGAAGTAGATCGGCATCCCGATCTTGCCGAGCGCATGGGCTTGGCCCTGCCCGTCGCTGACGTTGGCGCTCAGGCCGGCCGTGCCACCGCCGCCGCCGCCGGGCTTTCCGCCCGCGCTCGACGACGTGGCCGGAGCGCCGGCCGGGGCCGCCTGGCCATGGGTCGGGGTCATGAACGCGTGGAAGGCGGCGTCCTCCGCCTGTTGGCTGGCCGCGCCGACGTAGCAGGGCGTCTGCTGGACGGCGCTGCTCGCGGTGGGGGCAACCGGGGCACACGGAAGCAGGACAGCCGGGAACGGAATCTGCTTGACCGTTCCTCCGGATGAGAACGCGGCCAGATCGAACAGGTTGATCAGGCCGTCGGTGGTGTGCAGGTTGTGGTCGGTCGTCGCGTTCTTGCCGAGGATCTTCAGCAGCGTGTTGCGATCGTTGATGATCTGGTCCTGGGTGAACTGGGACTTGGCCCAGCGGATGAAGTCCTGCTGGCGCGCGTTACGGACGATGTCCGAGTCGGTGTGGCGGAAGCGGACGAACGACAGGGCATCGGCGCCGCACAGCTTCTGGTAGCCGACCTGGAGGTCGATGCTCGAGTAGTCGGTTACCGCCGTGTTGTTGTAATAGCGATGGTCGACGTCGGTATAGACGCAGCCGATCGCGTCGATCATCTTCTCGAAGCCGCCGAACCCGACGTCGATCACGTGGTTGACCTTCAGCCCCGGGAATACCTGCTGCTGGAGGATCTTGATCAGCAGGCCGGGGCCTCCGTAGAAGTAGGCCGCGTTCAGCTTGTTGGTGACGAGCGCTCCGCCCTCGGGGATCGTCACCTTGAGGTCGCGCGGAACCGACAGGAGGTTGATCGTCGAGGAGCTCGGATCCATTCGCACGAGCATCATCGTGTCGGTGTTGACGTCCTTGAACGGCGTCCCGGCACGGTGATCGGACCCGACCAGCAGGATCGTCTGGGGGCTCCCCGGATTGGGAACCGTGACCGAAGACGAAGCCTTGAACGCGGGCGTCGCGTCGATGTACTTCGTGATCTGGCTGAACCTGTAGCAGGCCGGCGACCGCGGTGGTACTGGCCGCGAAGCCCACGATCAGCACTCCGGCCAGCGCGAAGCGCCACAGCATCCCTCCGCGGGAGTGCGGAATCAGCCTCACGAGCGGCCTCCCTCGATCGCGGTCAGGCCGCCGCGGCCGTCCTCGGCGGCCACCTGCCCGTTGTCGGCCACCGGCGTGTCCGTGCTCACGGGCCGCTCGAGCCAGATCGGCAGGATGCGCACGAAGCTCACGAGCGAGCGACGGTACCGGGCCAGGGAGGACACCGACACCCACTCCTCGGGACCGTGGTGGCCGGCGCCGTCAGGGCCGAACTCGACCGCGGGAATGCCCGCGGCCATGAACGCCACCGCGTCCGAGGCTCCGTCGCGGCCGACGCTCATGACCTCCTTGTCGGGGATGGCCCGGGCCACGGCGTCGCGCAGCGCGCGCACGTACGGGTTGGAGCGGGGCACGCTGACCGGCGGAAAGATGAAGTGCTTGATGATCTGGGCCTCGCCGATCCGCCCGATCTGGGACATGATGTCCCCGGGGTCCTGCCCCGGCAGGAAGCGGATGTCGACCGCCATCCGGCACCGGTCCGGGACCTTGTTGAGCGCGTCGCCACCCTCGATCCGCCCAAGGTTGATCGACGGCCGGTCGAACATCTCCGAGGACTCGCGCGAGAACGGCAGCGACTCGATCGCCCGGAACACGTCGATCGCCTTGAGCACCGCGTTGTCGCCCAGCCACGGTGTCGAGCTGTGGGCGGCACGGCCCCCGACCTCGATCTGCATGGCCAGCACGCCCTTGGCCTCGACCCCGATGTGCAGGTTGGTCGGCTCCCCGGTGATCGCGAAGTCGCCGCCCAGCCCGCGCTGGACGACACCGTCGGTCGAGCGCTCGTCGATCTCCTCTGACTCCTCGTCGGGGACGCAGACCAGGCGGACGCGCACCGCGGTCTGGCGCTCGACGTCCTTGAGCGCGCACATCATCGCGGCCAGGCCGCCCTTCATGTCGTAGGCACCGCGGCCGATCAGCCGGTCCCCCTCGACGCGGGGATAGAACTGCTCCGCCTCGGCCGGGACCACGTCGAGGTGCCCGTGGAACACCACGCAGGGGTGATCGCCGCCGTCGCTCGCCGGCGGTCCAACCTCCGCCACCAGGACGGGCAGCCCGTTGTGATCGTGGTGGCGCACCTCGATATCGCGAGATTCGAGCCACCCCTTGACGAATCCTGCCGCCGCGACGATCTCCTCCGGCTTGGAGGTGTCGTAGGAAATCAGGCGCTCGGCGAGGGTGAGCTCGTCAATCAAGGCCACTCAGTCCTTCGGCGGCTGAGCGCGTCGTCAGCCGCCTTCGGCAATGGACAGAAACGTCTCCAGGCGCCTTTTGTCGCGCTCGGCCACCCGGCGCTTCTCGGAGTCGTCGCCGGCCGAGTCGAGCTCCCGCTCGGCCTGCGCGAGCCGTTCGCGCAGGCTCCCGGCATCCAGATCATTCGGCGCGTACGCCTCCTCGACCAGGATCAGCGCCCGGTTCTCGGCCACCTGGAGGTAGCCCTCGGCCTGAGCGAAGCGGATCGTCTCGGACTCGTTGTTGTACAGCCGCAACTCGGTTGGGTCGAGCATGGCCAGCAGCGGCTGATGGTGGGCCAGGATGCCGATCGAGCCGACCGCCGTCTTGGTCGAAACCATCTCGACCTCGTCGTCGAACACGGCGCCATCGGGCGTGAGGACCTCGACCCGGAACTTCTCGTGGGCCACGAGCGCCTACTCCTCGTCGTCTGAATCCGAGTCGGACTTGTCTTCAGCGTCGTCGTCTGAATCGGAGTCGGACTTGGCTTCAGTCTCTTCGCCCTGGTCGCGCTCGGAGTCGTCCTGGTCCGACCCGTCCTTGTCCGAGTCGTCCTTGTCCGAGTCGTCCTCGTCGGAGTCATCCCCGCTGTCCCCGCGAGCGTCCTTGACGACGTCGTCGATCGTGCCCTTCATGAAGAAGGCGCGCTCGGGCAGATCATCGTGCTTGCCCTCGAGGATCTCCTTGAAGCCCCGGATCGACTCGGCGATCGGCACGTACACGCCGGGCGTGCCGGTGAACTGCTCGGCCACGTGGAACGGCTGGGACAGGAAGCGCTCGATCTTGCGCGCCCGGTTGACGGTCAGCCGGTCCTCGTCGGAGAGCTCGTCGATACCGAGGATCGCGATGATGTCCTGGAGCTCGCGATAGCGCTGGAGCACCTGCTTGACCTCGTTGGCCACCTTGAAGTGCTCCTCGCCGAGGATGTCCTCCTTGAGGATCGTCGAGGTCGAGTCGAGCGGATCGACGGCCGGGTAGATCCCCTTCTCCGAGATCGACCGCGACAGCGTGGTGGTGGCGTTCAGGTGGGCGAACACCGAAGCCGGCGCGGGGTCGGTCAGGTCGTCGGCCGGCACGTAGATGGCCTGGATCGAGGTCACCGAGCCCTGCTTGGTCGAGGTGATCCGCTCCTGGAGCTCGCCCATCTCGGATTCGAGCGTGGGCTGGTAGCCGACCTGGGAGGGCATCCGGCCGAGCAGGGCCGAGACCTCCGAGCCGGCCTGCACGAATCGGAAGATGTTGTCGATGAACAGCAGCACGTCCTGGCCCTCCTCATCGCGGAAGTACTCCGCCATGGTCAGGCCGGACAGCGCAACGCGCATGCGCGCGCCGGGCGGCTCGTTCATCTGGCCGAACACCAGCATGGTCTTGTCGAGCACGCCCGATTCCTTCATCTCCAGCCACAGGTCGTTGCCCTCGCGCGAGCGCTCGCCGACGCCGCAGAAGGCCGACAGCCCCTCGTGCTCCTCGGCCAGGTTGCGGATCAGCTCCTGGATGATCACGGTCTTGCCCACGCCGGCGCCGCCGAACAGGCCAACCTTGCCGCCCTTGGCATAGGGCGCGAGCAGGTCGATGACCTTGATTCCGGTCTCGAACATCTCGGTGGTCGGGGTGAGCGCCTCGACGCTCGGGGCGTCGCGGTGAATCGGCCAGCGCTCGACGTCATCGGGGAGCTCGTCACCGAGATCGATCGGATCGCCGAGGAGGTTGAAGATGCGCCCCAGGGTGCCATCGCCAACGGGCACCGTGATCGGTGCGCCGGTGTCGACCACCTCGGTGCCGCGCGCGAGGCCGTCGGTGGTGTCCATGGCCACGGCGCGAACCCGATCGTCGCCGAGGTGCTGCTGCACCTCGCACACCAGCCAGCTCTCTTCGCCGGCGGCGACGTCGATTTCCTCTTCCTTCTTGGCCACCTCAGGACGCTTCACGGCGATGGCGTGGTAGATCTCGGGCAGCTTGTCCGGGAACACGGCCTCGATCACCACACCCTGGATCTCCTCAATCCGGCCGGTGTTGCGCTTCTCGGGCTCGCCCTCTCCGGCTTCTCTGCGCTGTTCTTCTGCTACTGACATAGCTTCTCCAGTGTAGGTCTACCCGGACAGCCCTTCTGCCCCCGCCACCACTTCCAGGATTTCCTGCGTGATCTCGGCCTGACGCGCCCGGTTCATCTCCAGGGTGAGTGTCTGTATCAATTCGCCGGCGTTGTCCGAGGCGTTTCGCATCGCGGTCATCCGCGCGCCGTGCTCAGAAGCCGTCGACTCCAGCAGCGCCCGGTAGATCGAGATCTCGACGTAATCCGGCACCAGGCGTTTGAGGATCTCCTCGGGGTCGGGTTCGTATTCGACCAGGGCGCGGGGCCCCGAACCCTTCTCGGAGGAGTCGCGGTCGTCGTCGGAGTCCTCGTCGTCTTCCTCCTCCTTAAGCACGGTGGCCTGCTGGAGGGGAAGCAGGGTCTCGCGCCGGACCACCTGTGTGACCGGCGAGACGTAGCCGTTGTAGATGATCTCGACCTGGTCCACGTCGCCGTCTATGTAGGCCGCCATCAGACGCTCGGCGATGCTCCGTGCGTCGGCGTAGGCCGGGCGATCGGTGAACCCGGTGAAGCTCTCGGCCGGCTCGAGGCCGCGGAAGGTGAGCGAGGTGGCCGGGCGACGGCCTGAGGCGAAGTAGACCGGCGTGCGGCCCTCCGAATCGTGCTCACGGCCGGCGGCCACCCCGGCGCGCACGACGTTCGAGTTGAAGGCGCCGGCCAGTCCGCGGTCGCCGGCGATCAGCAGCAGCCCCACCTTCGAGACCTGGTCGTGCTCCTCCAGGATCGGCAGGCGCGGCACGCTGCCGGCCGCCTCGGCGGCCTGCCGGGTCATTCGCCGGATCGCGTTGGCGTACGGCCGCAGGGCTTCGATCCGCTGCTCGGCGCGGCGCAGGCGCGCAGCAGCCACCATCTCCATGGCACGGGTGATCTTCTGGATGTTCTTGACCGCGCCGATGCGGTTGCGAACGTCGCGCTGGGACTGCGGCATCGATCTTGCTCAGGGCGCCGGCGCTCAGGCAGGCTGCGCCTGCTCCTCCCGCTCGCGGTCCTCGTCCTCGGACTCGTCGTCGTCGTCGCCGCTGTCGTTCCCGTTCTTGCTCTTCTGATCCCGGCTGGCGCGCCGCTCGTCGCGGGACCGCTCATCGCCGTCCTCGTCGAGCGGATGTCCCTCCTCGTCGAGGTCGTAGCCGAAGTCCTCGGCAAAGCTCGAAACGGCCGACTCGACGCCCTTCTGGGTCTCATCGCTCCAATCGCCGTCCGCGATCTTGCCCAGCAGGTCGGCCTCGTTGCCGCGCATGTACTCGGTGAGATCGGCCAGGAACCGGTCGACCTTGTCGACCGCGATCCGGTCCACGTACCCGTTGGTGGCCGCGTAGACCTGGATCACCTGGTCCTCGACCGCCATCGGATGGCGCTCGGCCTGGTTCAGCGTCTTGACCAGCCGCTCACCGCGGGCCAGCGTCCGCTGGGTCTCGGGGTCGAGCTCGGAGCCGAACTGGGCGAATGCCTCGAGCTCGCGGTACTGGGAGAGCTCGAGCTTCAGGCGACCGGCCACCTTGCGCATCGGGTTGATCTGGGCGTTGCCCCCCACGCGCGAGACCGAGATGCCGACGTTGATGGCCGGCCGCACACCCGAGTTGAACAGGCCGGGCTCGAGATAGATCTGGCCGTCGGTGATCGAGATCACGTTGGTCGGCACGTAGGCCGACACGTCGCCGGCCTGCGTCTCGATCACCGGTAGCGCGGTCAGCGAGCCGGCGCCCATGTCGTCGTTGAGCTTCACCGCGCGCTCGAGCAGCCTCGAGTGCAGGTAGAAGACGTCGCCGGGATACGCCTCGCGACCGGGCGGCCGGCGCAGGAGCAGCGACATCTGGCGATAGGCCACCGCGTGCTTGGACAGGTCGTCGTAGACGACCAGCGCCGCCTCACCGTTGTAGAGGAAGTGCTCGCCCATCGCGCATCCGGCATAGGGCGCCAGGAACTTGATCGGCGCCGCCTCGTCGGCGGCCGCCATCACGATGATCGTGTTCTCCAGGGCGCCGGCGTCCTCGAGCGTCTTGGCCAGACCGACCACGGTGGCCTTGCGCTGCCCGATGGCGACGTACACGCACTTCAGGTCCCGGTCCTTGTTGTTGATGATCGCGTCCACCGCGATAGCCGTCTTGCCCGTCTGGCGGTCGCCGATGATCAGCTCGCGCTGGCCACGGCCGATCGGGATCATCGAGTCGATCGCTTTCAGCCCGGTCAGCATCGGCTCCTTCACGGGCTGGCGCTGAACCACACCCGGAGCCTTGAACTCCGTGGGGCGGCTCTGGCTGGTCTCGATCTCGCCCTTGCCGTCGAGCGGGTTGCCGAGCGGATCGACGATCCGTCCCAGGAGCTCCTCGCCCACCGGGATCTCGAGCAGACGCTTGGTCCGCCTGACCGTGTCGCCCTCGACGATCTTCTCCCACTCCCCGAACAGCACTGCGCCGACGTTGTCGGACTCGAGGTTCAGCGCCAGCCCGGTGACGTCGTGGGGCAGCTCGAGCATCTCCAAAGACATGCAGTTGTCAAGGCCGTGGATCCGGCAGATCCCGTCGGCCACGGACAGCACCGTGCCGACCTCAGTCAACTCGGCGCTCGAGGTGTCGAGTCCTTCGATGCGGTTCTTGAGGATTGAGGTGATCTCGTCAGGCTTGATCTGCATTCGTGACTCCTTGGCCGGCGAGGGTAGCTACGCCCGCGCGACTTGCTTGCGAAGTTGTTCCAGGCGGCTTCGGATCGAGGCGTCGAGGATCACGTTCCCCACGCGCAGCACGATGCCCCCCAGGATGTCGGGATCCACTTTGCTCGAAAGATCGACCGTGCGGTTGGTCTGCTCGCCGATCCGGTCCCCGATGCTGCCGACGGTCGCCTTGTCGAGCTCGACCGCGCTTGTGACCTCCACCGGCAAGAGGTCGCGCTCGTCTTCCCAGAGGATCTCGTAGCGGTCGGAGATCCGGAAGATCGCGGGCATCCGGTGGCGTTCGATCAGTGCCTCGAGGAAGTTCATCAGCACCGGTTCGGCGTCGCTCACTGCGCGCTTCAGTCCGTCCTTCTTCTCCTCGGTGGAGAAGTAGGGCGAGAAGAAGAACACCATCAGGTCGCGGTTCTCGTTCAGCGCGTCGGCAAACACGCGCAGCTGGTCGCGCACCACGTCGAGGAGGCCATGCTCCTTGGCCACCGCGAACAGGGCGCGAGCCCAGACCTGAGCGATCTCTTCCACTACCGGTGCTCTCCCTCGGGCGCGAGCGCGCTGAAGTCGAGATCACCGAGCGCTTCCTCGATCAGCCTGCGCTGGTCTTCCTCGTCGAGCACCTTGCGGGTGACCTTCTCGGTGGCCATCACGGTCAGGTCGGCTACCTCGCGGCGGATCTCCTGGATCGCGCGGCGGGTCTCGGACTCGATGTCGCGTCGGGTCTGCTCCATCAGTTGCTCGCGCCGCTTCTGGGCCTCCTCGAGCGTCTCGCGCTCGCGCGTCTCGGCCGACTTGCGTGCCCGATCGATGATCTGCTCGGCCTGCGACCGCGCCTCGCTCAGACGCTCGCGATACTCGTCGAGCATCTCGTCCGCCTGGTGGCGCACGCGCTCGGCGTGGTCGATCGACTCCTCGATCGCCTGCTGGCGGCGATCCAGCGCCTCGCTGATCCGCGGGAACGCCAGCTTCCAGAGGATCGCCATCGAGATGCCGAACAGCAGCAGCGTCCAGATCATCAGCCCGACGTTGGGCGAGATCAAAAACGAGCCGCCCGAGGCGGCCAGCGGGATGTGGGCGGCGGCGGCGATCACTTGAGCACGTAGGAGAGCAGGCCGGCGACCAGCCCGTAGAAGAAGCAGGCCTCGGTCAGCGCGAAGCCCAGCCACTGGATGCTGGTGATCTCGTCGCGCATTTCGGGCTGGCGGGTGACCGCCTCGATCACCTTGCCGAAGATGAATCCGATGCCGATGCCGGCGCCGACCGCGCCGAGGCCGCCGCCGACCCCGATGCCGAACCCGGCGCTCAGCCCGGACGAGGCGGCCAAATGGAGGATTGGAGCAAACACTGGGGGACTCCTTCTCGTTTAGTGATGACTGACGGCGCCACCGATGTAGATGGCAGCCAGCGTGGCGAAGATGAAGGCCTGAAGGGTGGCGATCAGGACAAGCTCGAACATGTAGACGAGGATCCCGAAGGGCAGCAGCGCCCAGCCAAGAAACGACAGCCCGAGGATGACCGCCAGACCGCCGGCCATGAACAGGATGATCATGTGACCGGCCAGGATGTTGGCGAACAACCGGACGGTCAGCGAGATCAGCCGCATGAACGTCGAGATGACCTCGAGCGGGAAGATCAGCAGCAGCATCGGACCGTGCACCCCGGCGGGCACCAGGCTCTTGAGGTATCCGATCGGTCCCTGGGCGCGAATGCCCTCCCAGTTGAAGAGGATGAACACGACGATCGCCAGCACGAGCGGCACCGAGATGTTGGCCGTCGCGGCGTACAGGGCGAACGACGGGATGTGGGCGCCGAACAGGTTGAACGTCTCCTGACTGTTAGTCGGCAGCGGGAGATAGCCGATCATGTTCGACCACCACAGGAACAGGAACAGGGCGCCGAGGAAGGGGAACCACCGGC
The DNA here is from genome assembly GCA_963764545.1 of uncultured Solirubrobacterales bacterium. Taxonomy (GTDB): domain Bacteria; phylum Actinomycetota; class Thermoleophilia; order Solirubrobacterales; family Solirubrobacteraceae; genus Palsa-465. Next base: position 1,157,013 of record CAVXSX010000005.1, read on the forward strand.
GAGCCATCGAGTCCTCCATGTTCCCGCGCGCGATGTTGTCGCGCATCAGCGAGAACAGCACCTCGACCGCGGTCTGCACGCGATTGGGGCGCGCCTGCATCCGGCCCGAAATCCACAGCATCGAGACCACGGTCAGGACCGAGGCCAGGAACAGATAGAGCACTCCCCGGTTGATACTCATCACGCCCAGGTCGATCCACTTGACCAGCTTGAACTCGTTCTGGATCTGGAACTCGTTGTTCTTGTGGCCGAAGCCCAGGGCGACGATCAGGATGATGGTTCCGGCTAGCCACGCCCCGGCCAGCCACCAGAGAACTTTGCGTGAGCTGCTCATCGTGACCACGCCCGTGTGAAGATCGACAGGAGCATCGAGAACGTGTAGGCGAACACCACGACCAGGAGCGCGGTGAGCCCAGCGTCCTTGCCGGCGTCCTGGCGGACCAGGATCACGGCGATCGCCAGGAGGAACAGCCGGCTCAGCAAGAAGCCGACCCGGATGGCCAGCTCGCGAGCCTGGTCATTACTCGCCGCAGCCACCCGGTCCACCGCGACGGCCACCGCGCGCAGCACGATCCAGGCGCCGGCGCCCACCAGGTAACCGACGGCCGGCACCCCGATGAGCAGCATGATCGGCGCCGCCACCACCAGGACAACCACGTCGAGATATGAGAGCGCGCTCATGGTGCTCTCACCTGAAGCGGGCGCGCTCAGTGACATGGCACACCGTTTTCGGGAGCGGAAAAGGGGCGATCGTCGCGATGTCGATGGATACCGTGCAAGCTGAGGTCCGAGTTCGGTGCAGACGCCGGGTCAGGCGCCGCGAGAACAGTCAGGCGGGCAGGTTACCCGCGGACAGTTGACGCTCACCCCCAAAACTTCGGAGGCGGCGAGGTCCTGAAGGGTAGCGTGGTAGGCGCTGACTTAGCGACTTGGTGCGGTTTCGCGCATTCGCAGCGAGGGCTTGGGCAGCTGACCCTCGGCCCACATGGCCGCGATGCCCGTTCGCGGCAGCCCGAATGTGCCCTCGTAGACGAGGAACCGGGGCTCCCAGCGCGGGAAGAACTTGGCGTTGAAGCGGTACAGGCTCTCGATCTGGAAGAACGGGTTGCCGAGCGCGATCAGCTTCCCGAGGAAGTGCTCGAGCCGCTTATCCGGGCTGTGCATCCACCGGGCGAACGCCGCGAAGTTCAGCGAGAGCTCCTCCAGGCCGCGCTCGCGGAGCAGCTCGATCGCCCGCACCACGAGAAACTCGGTCAGGCCGTTGGGCGTCGCCGGATCCCGGCGCATGAACGACAGCGACACCGCGGGGCGCCCGTAGCACGGCACGAAGTGAAGGACTCCGCGGACCTGGCCCTCGCCGTCGCGCGCCAGGACCACCAGCGTCTCATGGTCGTGCTGACCCCGGAGCGAGTCCATGGCCATCGAGAACCCTCGCTCGGGCGCGCCCTGGCGCCCGCGCTCGACCACCGCTTCGACCTCACCGAGGGTGTGTGGATCGAGCGAGTGCAACTCGCATAGCTCCGCCTCATAGCCGGACTTGCTCAGGCGCGTCACCGACTGGCGCACCTTGCGAATCGGACGACCCTCGAGCGAGAAGCGCCCGAGGTCGACGATCGCCTCATCGCCCAGGTAGATCGCACGCAGACCGAGCTCCTCATACAACGGGCACAGGCCCTGGCTGGCCCCGAGCGCACCGAGCTTCAGCCCGCGTGCCTCGGCGAACGCCCGCACCTGCCCAAGCAGGTCTCCGAATGCGTCGGCCGGTCCCACCGGATCCCCGGAGAGCAGCAGCACGCCGTTCTCGATCCCGTAGCCGACGAACGCCCGGCCGTCCGTGCTGAACAGATACTGCTTGTCGGCCCGGAGCTTGAAGAAGGCCAGCGTGTCGGTCCCGTGGGCGCGCACCAGGTTCGAGGCGACCTCACGCGCGGCGGGGCTCGGCAACGAGCGAGGCGCGGTCAGCGGCCGGAAGATCACGTACGCGATGGCGAGCACGGTCGCCAGCCCGAGCACGTGGACGCCCAGCGGGATCCAGGCCCAGTGATGGTGATAGTGGATCGGACCCTGCTGCCAGCGGAGCAGATCGGCGGTCTCAATCGCCACCGTGCGCAGCGACGGATGGCCCTGGGCGGCCCACGTGGCCAGGGCGGTGGCGGCCAGGCCGCCGGCCCCGATCAGCGGCACGCGCCACAGGGCCGAGCGCAGCGTGATCGGATCGTGGCGGACCCGGAACGCGTCGCGTCCGAGGATCAGGACAATCGCCGCCACCCAGGTGATGATCGTCTCCTCGAAGTCGAGGCCCTTGAGCAGGTCGAACAGCCCGAGCGTGAGCATCAGCACAATCGCGGCCTGCCACGCCCGGCGCCGGCGCTTGGCCAGATACGGCGCGACGAGCACGAGCGCCAGACCCGCCGGGAAGGCCAGGGCGTGGAACAGGCGGATCGCCTCGACCGGCTCGAATTCGAGCAGGAGGTGCCCGCGCCAGCGGATGCCGGGCGTCAGCGCAGAGGCGATGTTGACCAGACCGACGATCGCGGCAGCCACCGCGGCAAGCGCGGGCAGGCGACGCGTAACTCCCTGAAGCGAAAAGCTCATCAACACCTACAACGGCCGGAACCGGACTACCTTTATCGGCGTGCTGCCCGATCGCCGAGCACTGTCGAGCCGCGGACACGCCTCCCGAAGGCATTTACGCCGGGTCAGGCTCATTGTTACGTCGTCGGTGATGGCGATCCTGCTCGGGCTGGCCGCCGCCCCGGCCTGGGCTTTGCCCTACCTGCCGCCCGCGGGCAAGATCTTCGCCGGCGAGACCGGCCAACCCGTCTCGCAATACATCTCCGCCGTGGGCGAGCATCCCGCGGTCTACCAGGAGTTCGTGGCCTGGGGCCAGTACATCCCGGGCATCACCCAGGACGCGATCACCGTCCACGCCCGGATGATGATGGCCATCGGCACGACCTTCGGGTCGCGTGAGGTCATCACACCGGCCGGCATCGCGAGCGGACAGGGGGACGCCTGGCTGATCGCGCTCCAGAACGCGATCGCCCAGAGCGCCAACATCACCTACATCCGGCTGATGGCCGAGATGGACGGCTACTGGAACGTCTACTCCGCCTACAACGCCAACGGCAGCTTCCGGGGCGCGGCTCACTCGCAGAGCGCCTACAAGCAGGCGTGGCGGCGCGTCACGCTCATCATGCGTGGCGGAAAGCTGACCTCGATCGACGCCGAGCTGCACCGCCTGGGCATGCCGCCGCTGCACACGAGCCACGATCTGCCGCGGGCCAAGGTGGCCATGCTGTGGGTCCCTGAGCTCCAGCCCGGCGACCCGGCCGTCCCGGGCAATCAGCCGAGTAATTACTGGCCTGGCGGACAGTGGGTCGACTGGGTCGGCACCGACTTCTACTCCAACGCCCCGAATTTCAGCGGTCTGCAGACCTTCTACGACCAGTACTCGTTCAAGCCGTTCGTGTTCGCCGAGTATGCCCTGTGGGACTCGGGCGACGACGTCGGCTTCATCAACCGCCTGTTCGGCTGGGTCGGATCACACCCGCGCGTGCGGATGCTGCTCTACAACCAGGGGGCTAACTCGATCGGGCCGTTTCGGCTCTACCGCTACCCGAACTCGTCCCGGGCACTGCGGGGGTGGCTGGCCAAGGCGAAGTTCCTCGCGTACGCGCCTGAGTGGGCGCACTGACGCACTCGCGCGGCGTCTGCCGCGGCAGGGTGAGCGCGAGCACGAGCGCGGCCAGCGGGAGCGCGGCGACTGTCTCGAACACCGCGCGCAGGCCGGCCGAGTCGGCCAGGATGCCGAGCAGCGGCGCGCCCACGCCGCCGAGCCCGATCGACAGGCCAATCGTGACGCCGGCCGCGATCCCCAATCGTCCCGGAAGGTACTCCTGGCCCATCACGATCGTGACCGCGAAGGTGGCGATCGTGACCGCGCCACCGAGCGCCGCGAACACCAGCGCGAGCACCGGGCCCGACAGCAGAAAGCCGACGATGAGCGGCGGGGTGAGGATCATCGAGCCGACCAGCACGGCGCGCCGTCCGAACCGGTCGGCCAGCGGACCGCCGGCAAGCGTTCCGGCCGCGCCGCCCAGCAGCATCGCGGTCAGCGCGGCGTTGCCCAGGGCCTTGCTCGAGTGCAGGACGTGGATGTAGTAGAGCGGGATGAACGTGACCATCCCGAAGTACACGAACGAGCGCAGCGCGATCACGCCGGCCAGGCGAACGAACGGCGCCCACGCCTCGTGGTGCTCGCCGCGCTGCACGCGGCCGCCCACGAGATCCCCGCGAAAGCGCTTCAGACGGGGTAGCTCGACGGTCAGCACGATCGCCATCAGCCAGGTCGGGATGATCACGAACACCGTCCCGTGCAGCCCGAAGGCCAGCAGCAGCGGGGTCACCAGCACCGGGCCGAGCGCGAAGCCGACGTTGCCGCCGACGCTGAACCGGCTCATGCCGCTGGCCCGCCGCGCCCCCGAGACGTAGTTGGCAAACCGCGATCCCTCGGGATGGAAGGCGGCGACGCCGAGCCCACTGAGCAGGACGGCGGCGAACGTGAGCGCGTAGTTGGGAGCGAAGCCGACGAGCGCGACGCCCAGCCCGCCGAGCGCCGGGCCGAGCGGCATCAGCCACGGCAGCGACACGCGGTCGGACATGTATCCGAACAGCGGCTGGACCACCGACGAGGAGATCGTCGCGGCCAGCACGAGCGCGGACGCGGCGGCGATGCTGATGTGATCGTCGGCGATCAGGAACGGCAGCAGCGCCGGGATGGAGCCCTGCGCGATGTCGGTGAACATGTGGCCGGTCGAGAGGACGGCCATGGCGCGGCGGTCGACGCCGCGGACCTCCGCGCTCACTCAGCCAACTCCCCCAGCCGCCGGTGGATCGTGCGCCGCTTGGCCACGAGCTCGCCTTCGAGCTGCTCGAGCTCGCGCCGGCGGTGGCGCACCAGCTCGAGCTGGTTCGCGATGTGTCCGAGCGCCTGCTCGAGGATGCGCTTGATCTCCGCCGGATCCTCGGTCTCGCGTATCTCCCGCCTGAGCTCGGCCCGCGCGTCCTCGGCCTCGAGCAGCGCGGAGACCTCCTCGAGGCTGAGCCCGAGCAGGTCGCGCAGGCGCATGATCTCGCGCACCCGCTCGACGTCGCTCTGCGTGTAGCAGCGGTGCTTGCCCTGGGCGCGATCGTGCGCGTCCGGGAGCAGCCCGATCTCCTCGTAGTAGCGGATCGTACGGGGGGTAGTGCCGAGCACCTCGGCGACCTCGCCGATGCGCAGCGTCTTGGTCGACGTGGCGCTCACGCGGCCACGCGCTCCTCATGCTGCTGCGCCGGCGTAACCACGTCCTCCGGTGCCGTGACGTGCGCCGGCCGCATGGCCGAGATCGCCGCCCCGACGACGGAGATCGCCGCCAGGCACCACAGCGCGGTGTGCATGTTGGACATGAACGGGATCAGCTGCTCGTTTGAGATGTGGTTGGCCAGGCCGCTGAACACGGCGAACAGGACGCTCTTCGGCACCGAGGAGGTCACGACCGCCAGCACGAACGCGATCGAGATGACCGCGCCGGTGTTCTGTACCAGAACCCGGGCACCGGCGGCAATGCCGCGCCGGTGGGCGGGGACGGTCCCCATCATCGCGGCCGTGTTGGGCGAGTTGAACATGCCCGAACCGATCCCGACGATCATCATGTAGACGCCGCTGGCCACGTAGGTGGTGTCGCGACCGAGGGTCGTCATCAGAGCCAGCCCGACGGCCTGAACGAGCATCCCGAGCACCGCCAGGCCGCGCGAGCCGCGGCGGTCGGCGTAGATCCCGGCCAGCGGCGAGGCGATCAGCATCCCGAGCGCAAGCGGCGCCAGCTTGACCCCGGCCAGGATCGGCGAGTTGCCCTGTACGCCCTGGAAGTAGAAGACGAACACGAACATCAGCGCGAAGCGAGCCAGGCCGTTGGTGAACGCGGCCGCCGAGGCCGCAGAGAACAGCCGGCTCTTGAAGATCGAGAGGTCGAGCATCGGCGCCTTGTGGTAGTGCTCGATCGCGACGAACGCCGGGAGCAGGACCGCCGCGGCGACGAGGCCGGCGATCACCATCGTGTTGTCCCAGCCCGAGATCCCGCCCTTGGAGATCCCGTACACGAGTCCGGTCAGCCCGATCAGGAACGTGATCGTGCCGAGCGCGTCGAAGCTCGTGTCCTCGGAGCGTCCGGTGATCTCGTGCAGGATGACGGCCGCCCAAAGGCTCCCGCCGAGGGCGAACGGCACGTTGAACCAGAACACCCAGTGCCAGGAGATGGCCACCAGCGCGCCGCCCAGGACCGGGCCGATGACCAGTCCGATGGCCGCGACCATCGTGTTCGTGCCCATGGCCAGGCCCAGTTGCTCGCGTGGGAAGGCGTCGGTCACGATCGCGGCCGCATTGGCGAACAAGAACGAGCCGCCGATGCCCTGGACGATCCGCCACAGGATGAGCTGGGTGCCGCCCGAGGCGAACCCGGCGCCGAGCGACGCGAAGGCGAACAGCACGAAACCGCCGATGTAGGCCTGCTTTCGCCCAAACTGATCCGACAGCCGGCCGGCGCTCAGCACGAGGACGGTCGAGGCGATCATGTAGACGAGGATGACCCAGACCAGCTCGAGCAGGCTCGTGTGCAGGCTCCGCTCGAGGTCGGGCAGCGCGATGATCAGCGTCCCCGAGTTGATCGTGGCCAGCAGCATGCCGAGGCTGGTACACGACAGCGCCCACCACTTGTAGGAGTCGTGCTCGGCGTGGACGCCGATCCTCCGAGCCCGTTCCGCATGCGTTACTGACATCATCCTCCGAATCTGAAGCTTACGTTAACGTAAGAATAGCACGTGCGTTCGCACACAGGTCCTGCGCTACTGGCATCCTTCAGGCCACGGCATGCGGTACTGGGACGCTCTCTTCGCATTCCTGGTGGCGACCGTCGTCGCCGCCCTGCTCACGCCGCTGAGCGCCCGACTGGCTCGGCGCGTCGGCGCGATCGTGATGCCCTCCGAGCGCGGCCTGGCCGAAAAGTCCACCCCGGCCCTGGGCGGGCTGGCCATCCTGGCCGGCGTGCTGGTCGGCGCCGCGTTCTGGCTTCCGGGCACGATCAGCCTGCACCACACGGTCGGCACGGCACCCGGCTCCAGCGGGCTCGTGCACACCTGGACCATCGTCGCCGGCGCCTGCCTGATCGCGCTGGTCGGGGCGATCGACGACGCTCGGCCGCTCAAGCCGCAGTGGAAGCTCCTGGGGCAGATCGCAGCGGCGCTGATCGCGGTCGAGGGCGGGGCGGTCGTGACCGATGTGACGTTCCCCTTCCTCGGCACCCTCCCACTGCCGAACAGCGGCGGGGCGCTGACCGTGATCTGGTTGGTCGGCTTGATGAACGTCGTGAACTTCTCCGACGGCGTCGACGGCCTGGCCGCAGGGCTGTGCACGATCGACGGGGTCGCGTTCTCGATCATCGCCTTCGATTTGAACGTCCCCGGCGCCGGTGTGCTGGCCGCGCTGACCGCGGGGGCGGCGCTCGGCTTCCTGTTCCACAACTTCTATCCCGCCTCGTCGCTGATGGGCGACTGCGGCGCCAACCTGCTGGGCTACCTGCTCGGGGTGGTCGCGGTGGTCGGCTCGATCAAGACCGGCGCGGTGGTCACCCTGATCGTGCCGCTGATCCTGCTCGCCGTGCCGTTCCTGGACACCGGCTTCGTGGTGGCCAAGCGACTGAAATACAGGCGCAAGCCCTGGTCGGCCGACGCCAACCACTTCCATCACCGGATGGCCCGCATGGGCTACAGCCAGCGCCGGACCGTGGCCTATCTGTACGGGTGGACCCTGATGCTGGCCGGCGTGGCCGTGGCCTTCCGCTTCGTCCCCTACTCCAACCACAACGGGACCTACCACCTCGGCTGGCTGCTCGTCATGGCCGCCATCTGCCTGATTGCCCTGGCCGCCAGCATCTACCTCATCTATCTGCTCGAGATCCTCAAGTTCAAGAGCCGCCGCACCCGGGAGCTACGGACGGCCGACCCCGCCACCAGCGCGCACGAGATCGACGAGCGCGTGCAGCGTGAGGTCGAGACCGGGGAGTTCGAGCGGGTGGGTTAGTTGGCGGAACGTGACGCTCGGCTGAGCGGGCTCAATCGAGCCGAGATCGCGATCCTGGGCGTGCTCACGGCGGTGACCGCGGTCGCCGCGGTCACCAGGTATGCGCATGGCGCCTCCCGGATCGTCGCCTTCGTGTTCGCCACCCTGGCCCTCGCCGGCATGGCCTGGGTCGTGGCCCTCGCCACCGAGCAGGTCGGCGAGCGCCTCGGGCCCGCCGCGACCGGCCTGATGCAGTCGACGGTGGGCAACCTGCCCGAGTTCTTCGTGGTGATCTTCGCGCTGCAGGCCGGCCAGAAGGTGGTGGCCGAGACCGCCATCCTCGGCTCGATCCTGGTCAACGCCCTGCTCGTGCTTGGACTGGTGATCGTGGCCGGCTCCCGGCGCGAGAGCGACGGCATCATGCGCTTCAACCCGCGGCTGCCGAACGACACCGCGACCCTGCTCCTGGTCGCCTCGTTCATCATCGTGCTGATCGGGCTGACCCACTCGGCCGGGGATCCGGCCAGCCATCACTCCAAGACGATCTCAATCATCGGCTCGGTGGCCATCCTGGTCGTATACGCCAGCTGGCTGCGCCAGTACCTCACCTCGCCCGAGACGGCCGGCGGGCGCTCTGAGGAGCCGCCGCGCGTGGGGCTGGCGACCAGTGTGGCCCTGCTCGTCGTGGCTGGCACGGCCTCGGCGTTCGTCTCGGACTGGTTCGTCAACGCGCTTCAGCCGACGATTCACACGCTGCACATCTCCCAGTCCTTCGCCGGCCTGGTGATCGTGGCCATCGCGGGCAACGCGGTCGAGAACGTGGCTGGGATCGTGCTCGCGCACAAGGGCCAGTCCGATCTGGCCATCTCGGTGGTCAAGAACTCGGTGGCGCAAATCGCCGCGTTTCTCTATCCGCTCCTCGTGCTGGTCTCGCTGCTCACCGCGACCACGCTGACGTTCTCGCTGGCGCCGGTGTACATCGGCGCGCTGCTCGGCACGTCGGTGCTCGTCTGGCAGATCACCGGCGACGGCGAGGCCACCGTGTTCGAGGGGGCGGCGCTCGTCGCCACGTTCGTGATCCTCGCCACCGTGGCCGCGTTCGAGTAGCGCTTCACGCCCTGAGCGACTGGGCGACCCGGGCCACGATCGCGAACGGCTCGCCGACGAACTGGCGGTCGGTCACGCGTAGTGGACGAATGCCGTTCGCGAGCATGACCTGGTCGAACTTGCGGTCGCGCTCAAACGCGTGCCGGTGGCCGTGGGCCTGCCAGCCGTCGAACTCGAGCACCAGGCCCTGCTCGGGCCAGTACGCGTCGACCAGATGCCCGTGCAGGCGCACGTTGGTCAACGGGCGCGGCAGCTGGGCCTGGTCGAGTAGCTTGATCAGCGCTCGCTCCTTCTCCGAGCGAGTCATCCACGGATCCTCGAGCAGCGCCCGGATGACCGGCGCGCCCCTGCGCCGCGGCTCGCGTGTCACGACGTTGTTGAGCGCAGCGGTCGTCACCATGCGGCGGTAGAGGGCCTCCTGGAACGCACGCTCCGTATCCCGCGCCGATTCCGTCGCGGCCAGGTCAGCGATCGTTCGCGCCACCGCCGTCACCGGGATGCCGCGCATCTTCGTCACCTCGTGGCGCGCGAGCGACCGCGGGCGGTGGAGCCGGATGCCGGGATGACGGCCCGGATTGCGCTCCACTACCGTCACGTCGACCTCCGCATCGCTCTGCGCAAGCAGCCCGAACATCTCTGCGGCTGAGCGGTGGCTGACCACCGCGCCGTCACCGCATGCGAAGACCGCGGCCCGGGCACGAGCCATCTGCGTCGGCGGCGCCGCGCCGAGGAGATAGACACCGCGGTGCATTGACTGCATCGTCCGCGCCTCCAGCCGCCGCGCGATCGCACCGCGCCCGAGACCGGCTTCGAAGAGCTGATCGTGCGTGATCACGTTGTCCTGCCGGCGCGCCACCCGCGCGACCGCCCGCTCAACCGCGTGCATTACACGTCACGCCCCCGATCCCCCCGGAAGCGTGACGAACTATGCATCCCCCAGCTGCACAACGCGTCACACGCCCCGGGGACGCGGTCGCGTGACGAGTTGTACACCGGACCGAGGCTCACAACGGCCCCAGTATCACCCCGAAACACCGCCCCGCCGCCGGCTGCGACGAACTTGGAACGAAGTCTTGACGGTCTCTAGACGATCGCGGCCGCGCCGACCCGCGTGTACAGCGGGTAGCGCTCGCCGATCGCGGCCGCCCGGTCGGCGAGATCCGCGCGCCGCGACTCGAAGTCGTCCTGCCCGAGCGCCTCGGCGATGATCATCCCGACCTCGACGAAGTCCTCGAGCTGAAGGCCACGGGTGGCGAGCGCCGGCGTGCCGATCCGCAGCCCGCTGGACACGGCCGGCGGGCGGGGGTCGAACGGCACGGCGTTGCGGTTGACCGTGATCCCGATCGAGTGCAGGCGGTCCTCGGCCTGCTGGCCGTCCAACGACGACTCGCGCAGGTCGCACAGAACGAGGTGAACGTCGGTGCCTCCGGTCAGCACGCTCACGCCGCCGCCGGCGCGCAGCAGCTCTGCGGCCACCGCGCGGGCGCCGACCACGGTGCGCTCCTGGCGCTCGCGGAAGGCCTCGGAAGCCGCGATGCGCAGGGCAACGGCCTTGCCGGCGATGATGTGCTCCAGAGGTCCGCCCTGCTGTCCGGGGAACACGCCGGAGTCGATTCGCTTGGCGTACTCCTCGCGACACAGGATCAGGCCGCCTCGCCCGCCGCCGATCGTCTTGTGGATCGTCGTGGTCACCACATCCGCATACGGGACCGGCGAAGGATGCAGGCCGGCGGCCACCAGTCCGGCGAAGTGCGCCATGTCCACGACGAGATAGGCGCCGACCTCGTCGGCGATGGCCCGGAAGCGCTCGAAGTCGAGGAACCGCGGATAGGCCGACCAGCCGGCCAGGATCATCTTCGGCCGGCGCTCGAGCGCGATCCGCTGGACCTCGTCCATATCGATCCGCCCGGTCTCTCGATCGACGTGGTAGGGCGCGATGTCGTACAGCCGCCCCGACACGTTGATCCGCATGCCATGCGTCAAATGCCCGCCGTGTGAGAGCTCGAGGCCCATCACCGTGTCGCCGGGCTCCAGCAGCGCGTGGTACACGGCGATGTTGGCCTGCGCGCCGGAGTGGGGCTGGACGTTGGCGTGCTCGGCGCCGAACAGATCGAGCGCCCGCTTGATGGCCAGCCGCTCGGCGACGTCGACGTGCTCGCAGCCACCGTAGTAGCGCTTGCCCGGATAGCCCTCGGCGTACTTGTTGGTGAGCACCGAACCCTGGCACTCGAGCACGGCCATCGGGACGAAGTTCTCCGAGGCGATCATCTCGAGCGTGTGCTGCTGGCGCTCGAGCTCCAGCGCCAGGACCTCGGCGATCTCCGGATCAACCTCGGCGAGTGGCCGATTGAAGAAATCGGACGGAAGGTCTGGAGAGTTCACTGGGGATACGACCTTAGCAACGGAATCGGTCACTGTCGTTATCGGCCGGCGGCCACTTCAGGGTTATTTTCGGCGCGCTGCGACAACGGCCAGATCCGCCTCGTGCCACACCACCTGGGGCTCGAATCCGGCCGCCGATAGCCAGCCCAGCTGGTCGGCCAGCGGGCTCGGGCGGTCGTATCCCGCGGTGAGGGGTATGACCGCCGCGGCCGGGTCGGCCGGAACGACGACATCGCCTAGTACGAACAGCCCACCGGGCACGAGCACCGCTCCGACCCGGCGAAACAGGTCGGCCTTGCCGTCGCCGTCAAGGTGATGGACGCACAGCGCGCTGGTCACCAGATCAAACGGTCCGTCGGGCAGCGGCGCCTCGATCCGCCCGACCCGCAGCGAGACCCGGCCGGCCGGAAGCTGTGCGGACGCCACGGCCAGCATCCCCTCGTTCTCGTCCATGGCAACCAGCGACGCCTCGGGATGGCGCGCCAGGACGCGACGCGCGGTCTCGCCGGTGCCCGTGCCGAGATCGAGGATCCGGCGCGCGCCGGTCCCGCTCGCCGCCGCCACCGAATCCTGGAACTCGTCATAGGCGGGGATGTCGGCTCGGATCTCGTCGGTGTAGCTACCGGCGTCGAAGTGGTACTGCCAGTGGAGCGCCTCGGTCAGCTCGCGCTCGCCGACCGCGCCCGCCCGCACCACCGACCACTCGCCCTCCTCCTCGTAGCGCCGCAGGTCGATCACGGTCGACGGGGTCCCGGGCAGCTCCCCCCCATCGATGGCCAGGTCCACGGCCGCCCGCAGGAGCGCCGGCACGTCACCCAGCCGGCGGGGGTCCGGACCACCGGCCTGGTTGGCGCTCGACTGGAGCACGGGACGCCGTACCCCGGCCAGCGCCGGGACCTCCGGGACCCTGATCCCGAGCGTGGCCGGATCGTCACCGCAGGCCAGCGGGAAGCGCCCCGCCGGGTTGGGCACCAGCACGCTGACCGGCCCGGGCATGACACGGCTCATGGCCAGCCGCGTGCGCTCCCCCAGCTCGGGCACCGCGGCGATAGCCTCCCCCACACCGAAGAACATGACGGCCGAGGGCTTGTCCAGGCTGCGCCGCTTGAGTAGATAGAGCCGCTCGACCGCGAACCGGTTGTCGGGATCGCAGGCCAGCCCGTACACCGTGTCGGCTCCGAACAGGACCAGCCCACCGGCGCCGATGCACTGCTCGAACGCCGCGCCGTCGCTCAAGCCGGACCGTCGCTCAATGCCGTCCGACCACGACGCGTTCGTACCCAGCTAGGTCCCGCAGCCGCTCCACCGAGCGGAAACCCGCCTCTTGGAGCAGCGATGCCGCCGCTTCCGCGAGTCCGACCTCGAGCGCGACCAGCGGGACTCCGGCCGCCATCGGCAGTAGCCGCCGGACCAGATCCAACCCGTCGGGACCGCCGAAGAGGGCCAGATCGGGCTCGTAGCCGATATCGGGAGGCAGCTCAGAGCCCTCGGCGACGTAGGGCAGGTTTCCCAGCACCGCGTCGAAGCGCTGGGACACCCCGGCCAGCAGGTCCGCTTGGACGAACTCGACCGCCAACCCCAGGTGCAAGCCGTTCTCGCGGGCGAGAGCCAACGCGCCGGCATCAACGTCGGTCGCCCAGACATCGAGATCTGGGCGCTCGTCCTTCAGGGCCAACGCCACCGCCCCACTCCCGGTGCCCACGTCGACCACCGAAGCGCCTGAGGGCAAGGTCAGCCCGACCTCGACCAGCAGCTCGGTCTCAGGCCGCGGGATCAGCACGCGGCGGTCCACGCGCACGGTGATTCGCCGGAAGTCCTTGTGCCCCAGGATGTAGGCCACGGGCTCGTGCGCCGCGCGGCGCGCCAGCAGCCCTTCGAAGTCACGGAGCGCATCGGCCCCGAGCTCCTCACTCGCGTCGAGCACCAATCGCTCGCGCCCGACGCCCAACACGTGGGCCAGGAGCAGCTCGGCATCAAGCCGGGGAGTGTCCGATGCGCCGAGGCGAGAGGCGGCGTCGCGTAGGGCGTCCGCTACTGAAGGCACCGCCCCGAGCTCAGGCAAGCGACGCCTTCTCCTCCAGCCTCCGGCGCTTCTCGTCGTCCTGGAGCGCCGAGGTCAGCTCGTCGAGCTCACCCATGAGGACGCCGTCCAGGTTGTGCAGGCGCATCCCAACCCGATGGTCGGTCACGCGCCGCTCGGGATAGTTGTAGGTGCGGATCTTCTCGGCCCGCTCACCGGTCCCGACCTGCGCCGAACGCGAGGCGGCCACCGCCGCCTGCTGCTCGGCGACGGCACGCTCATACAGGCGCGCGCGCAGCACGCGCATGGCGCGCTCGCGGTTCTGCAGCTGGGACTTCTCGTCCTGCATCGAGACGACGATCCCGGACGGCTTGTGGGTGATCCGGACTGCGGAATCCGTGGTGTTCACCGACTGCCCGCCCGGCCCGGAGCTGCGGTACACGTCGATCTGCAGGTCCCCGGGGTCGATCTCGATCTCCACCTCCTCGGCCTCGGGCAGCACGGCCACGGTCGCCGTCGAGGTGTGGATCCGGCCCTGGGACTCGGTCTCGGGGACGCGCTGGACCCGGTGGGTGCCGCCCTCGAACTTGAACACCGAGTAGGCCCCGTCGCCCTTGACCGCGAACGTGTACGTCCCGTCGCCGATCGACAGCGGCTCAACCGTGAATCGCCGGCGCTCGGCGTAGCGCGTGAACATCCGGTACAGGTCGCCGGCCCACAGACCGGCCTCCTCACCACCCGCGCCGGGACGGATCTCGACAATCACGTTCTTGTCGTCGTTGGGATCGCGCTCGACCATGGCCAGGCGGATCTCCTCCTCGAGTTCGGTCAGCCGCTCGCGCGAGGACTCGAGCATCGTGCGCAGCTCGGGGTCCTCGCCGTCCTCGGCCAGCAGCTCTCGCGCGCCCTCGACGTCATCGGCGGCGCGCCGGTACTCGGAGGCGAGGCGAGCCGCCGACTCGAGCTCGCGGTAGGCACGGCTGGCCGCGGCGAACCGCTGCCGGTCGCCGATCACCGCGGGATCCGAGAGCTCGTCCTGAAGCCCGCCGAACCGCGCCTCGATCTGAGAGACGAGTTCATCGATCATGGCTGGGGACCGAGTGTAGGGACCGCCCGCGGCCCGGCCTCGCCCAGCGAGCGCTCCGCGCGTCAGGCGACGACTTCGAGCCCGACCAGGTCCTCGGCCGACACGCCGGCGCCCTCCTGGCGGTCCAGCACCGCCTGCAGCGAGCTGATGGCCACGGCCAGCTGGTCAAGCGCGGGCTCGCGCGTGGTCAGCCGCTGGAGCTGCAATCCGGGGTACATGATCACCCGCACCCAGCCGCGCCGCCGGTTTCGCCCGGCCCACTTGATCACCTCGAACGACAGCCCGGCGATCACCGGCACTCCGACAATTCGCGTCAACACGAGGATCCACCACGCCGGCAGACCAACCGGAGCGAACACGAAGATCGCCATGATCATCACGATCAGCAGGAAGCTGGTGCCGCAGCGGGGATGCAGGCGGGAGTAGAGCGCGGCCCGCTCGGGGGTCAGCTCGTCGGAGGCCTCGTAACAGGAGATCGCCTTGTGCTCGGCGCCGTGGTACTCGAACACCCGCCGCAGGTCGGGCAGGCGCGAGAGGAGCACCAGGTAGCCGAGGAAGATCGAGGTCCGGAGCACGCCCTCGACCGCCCAGAAGGCCACCGAGGATCCGAGCTGGTGCTTGATCAGGCTGGTTATGCCCACCGGGACGACGAAGAACAGGCCGATGGCGAACAGGGAGGCGACGGTCACGGTCCCGATCCAGGCGCCGCTCGAGATCTCCTGGTCCTCCTCGGGAAGCTGCGCGTTGGCCGACATCCCCAGCGCGCGCATGCCGATGGCGAGCGACTCGACGAGCGCCACCACTCCGCGGATCACCGGCAGCCGGTAGAGCCGCCGGCGCTTGGTCCACGACTCGAGCGGGAACGACTGCAGCTCGATCTCGCCCAGCTCGCTGCCTTCCGCGGGCGGCTTGCGCACGGCCAGGGCCCAGCTGTTGACGCCGCGCATCATCACGCCCTCGAGCACCGCCTGGCCGCCCACGGGTGCGTCACGCGACGCGGTCAGGCGCCCCTCCTGGACCGCGGCGCTCATCGACCCTGCTCCGGACTAAGAGGTGCCCGCGCCGGTCCGTGCGGCGCGGCGGCCCTTGGCCACTCGCCGCTGGAAGCGCTCGACCCGACCGCCGGTGTCGACCAGCTTCTGCCGACCGGTATAGAAGGGGTGGCAGGCGGAGCAGATCTCAACGTGGATTTCGGGCTTGGTCGAGCGGGTCGTGAACTCGTTGCCGCAGGTGCAGCGGACGTGAGCTTCTACGTACTCGGGATGTACACCGGTCTTCATCGTGTTATCGAGTGTAGCGGCCGCGACTTGAGGCCCGCCGACGTAACGCACAGGATCGATCCCGCCAATTAGGGGCATGAGCACTTCGCCCACCGCCACCGTGGCGCCACCGGACCAAGCGGTGGCCGACTTCGAGGCGATCTACCGCGCCAACGTGGGCACGGTCACGGCGTTCTTCGCCCGCCGCTGCGGCGAGCCCCAGGTGGTGGCCGACCTCACCTCCGAGACGTTCGTCCAGGCGATCGGCTCGCTGACCTCGTTCGATCCACGTCGCGGAAGCGCGCGAGGCTGGCTGTTCGGGATCGCCCGCCACGTCTACGCGCGGCATTGCGAGCGGGTGGCCAACGGCCATCAAGCGCTGGCCGCCCTGGCCGGGCACCGCGACCTCGAGGAGGACGAGATCGACGAGCTGGCCGCGCGGATCGACGATCAGCACGCCGGGCGCGAGCTGCTCGAGCGTCTCGCCAAGCTTCCCGAGCTCGAACGCGCCGCGCTCGAGCTGGTCGACCTCGACGGCCTGGCCCCGCGCGAGGCGGCCAGCGTTCTGAACATCTCGCGCGGCGCGCTCCGCGTGCGCCTGTTCCGCGCGCGAACCCGACTACGGAAAGAAGAGGAACCATCGTGAGCAGCTTCGAAGATCGACTGTGGTCAGCGCTCGTGCACGCGCACGGCGACGAGATTCGCCTCGCCGCCGCCAGCACCGCCGGCCCCCTCACCCACCGCAGGCGCCGTCCCGCGGTCCTCGCCGGGACGGCACTGACCACGGCCGGCCTGGCCGCTGCCGGGGTGCTGGCCTTCACAGCCGGCACCGCCGCGCCACCCGCGTACGCCGTTACCACGAATTCCGACGGGACCGTCACGGTCACCCTCAACGACATCGCCGCCATCACCGCGCTCAACGCCGAGCTGGCCCGCGACGGGATCGCCGCCAAAGCGATCCCGATCACCTCCGACTGCCCGGTCCACGGATTCCCCAACGCCATGCCGGCCGGGACCGATCCGAACGCGTACTCGATCACGATCGTCCCGAGCGATATCCCGAGCGGCTACACGGGCATCGTGGGCGTCGGCCAGAGCACATCCGGGCAAATCGAGCTGGCTCAGGGAGCGTTCCCCACGGCCTCCGTTCCGTCGTGCTTCAACAGCACGCCGATGGTGCTCCACCCCATCGACATGGCGCACGCCTCGCCGGCCCTCAAGGCCGCGGTGGCCCGGGCGCGTGCCGCCGTCGCCCGCGCCAAGCGCTAACTGGACGGCGTGCTCGACCCCGAACTCGGCGCCGGGCAGGGGATCGTCAACGTGTTGTTGTCGAAGTCGTACTCGTCGGTCGTGTGCAACGGGTCGACGGTCACGGTCAGGTTCGAGCCGGCGGTGCAGGGCACAGCAACGAATCGCTCGCGCGCAGAGGAGTGCGGTCCGACCGAGCCGAGCGTCTGGGTCCGCGTCGTGCTGCTCGGGCCGGCCAGGTCGACCTCGACCGGGCCCGCCCCGGTCGCGCCGCGATTGCCGATCATCGCAACGTAGGCATCGTTGCCCGATGGCAACGAGGTGACCGTCAGCGAGCGCACCAGCAGGTCTGCCCTGAGCTCGGGCTGGTAGCAGTTCGGGCTCGATTGGACGGCGTTTGAGAGCTGCTGGCCGCTCGAGCCATACCAGCGGAAGCTGACCCGGAAGCGGTAGGTGGCCGGGGCCGGAAGGTCGACCACCGGATGGTTGACGATCCACAGGTCGCCCGAGCGCTGGCCGAGCGTCGGATCCTGCGGCGAGATCCAGCTGCCCAACCCGCGGCCATGGACGGACCGGAACTGGCCGCCGGGCTTCAACTGGCGCATCAGCTGGAAGCGCATCTGCATCTTGGCCGTTCCCGTGACAGGCCGCATCACCGACTGGACCGACACCCCACGCGAGGGGGGATCGAGCGCCTTCTGGCACACGAACGAACCCAGCGAGTCACGCGGCGGCGGCGAAGAGGACGTGGCCGCGGTGGCCGAGCCGGCGAGCGTCGTCATCAGACCGGCGGCAAGGAGGGCAAGAGTGGATCTCACGGGCGACATGCGCAAATACCAACAGTCGCTGCCGGCGAAAGTTCCGCGTAAGCAGCAGTTGTAACGCTTCCAGGGCCAAGCGACAGTTGCAGATATGAGCACGGACAGCAATGACAGAGCAGCGGTGGAGGCACGCTTCGGCGAGGTCTTCGCTCACCTCGGCCTGCTCACCGCTTACGCCCGTCGACGGGGAGCCCGCTCCCCGGAGGAGATCGCCGCCGAGGCGATGGCGATCGCCTGGCGCCGGCTGGCCGACGTGCCGCGTGACGATCCCCGCCCGTGGCTCATCGCCACGGCGCGGAACCTCGTGCTCGCCGATCGCCGCCGCCAGGGATCACCGCCGGATGATCTCGAGGGCGTCGATCCCGCGGCGGCACCCGAGCTCCCAAGCCCGGTCCTCGACCTGGACCCCGAGCTCGAGGCGGCCCTCGCGACCTTGTCCTTCAGCGATCGCGAGGCCCTGCTGCTGGTGGCCTGGGAGGACCTCACGCCGAGCACCGCGGCAGCCAGTCTCGGCATCTCGCCCGCGGCCTTCCGCGTGCGCCTGCACCGTGCCCGGCGTCGCGTGATCTACGAGCTCCGAGCCCGTGCGGAGCGCCAGCACCTCGAGAACTGCCGACCCAGCATGGAGCAGCTATGAGCACCGATCATCTTCTCGATCGCATTCGCGCCGCCGATCCCGCGCCGGCCCACCCGATCGTCGACGACGGTTGGTTCGCCCTGATCCTCGCCGGCCCCGGCGACCCGCGGCTCGCCGGGATGCCGGGCAGCGCCCGTCGCCGTCGGCGCTTCGGAACGCGCGGGCTGGCCTTGATCGCGGCCGCCATCGTGCTGAGCGCGACCGGAGGAGCCTTCGGCGCGATCCAGCTGGTGTTGACCCACGCCAGCCCCAAGGCGCTGTTCGAGGCCGACCCCCAGGGCCAGTACTCCAGGGTCCCCGGGCACGCCTGGGGAACCGGCCAGACCGTGATCGCGCAGACCGTGCATCGCGCGACCACGTTCAGCGTGCCCGGCGACGGAGACTTCCAGTTCTGGATCGCGATCAGCCGGCCCAAGGGCTGGCTGTGCACGGCGATCCGCCAGCCAGACGGCTCCTGGGCGGACCTCGAGACGCCGCACGACCGCTACCAGATCAGCGGGCCGGTCCCGGGCTGCGGAACCTTGGGCTGGCAGGACGCACATGGCTTCGACTACGACGCGACCTACGTCTCCGCTCCCGGTCACCGCCTCTGGCGACTCGTGTACGGCTACGCCCCGAGGACCGGCCACCCGGTGGAGGTCCGCGACCGGATCAGCGGCTTGACGGTGCCGGTCGGAGACGGGCGTTACTTCGCGATCGTGATCCCGTACTGCCAGGGACGCAGCTGCAACCGCCCGGCCCCGTTCGCGTGGTTCCAGCTCCAGACCCTGGACGCGACCGGCCAGGTGCTGGTCACCGACGTACTCGACGCGGGGATGTAGCCGGCGCTCAGGTGACCGTGTAGAGCGGCCCGTCGCCGCCCTCGGGCGGCGTGAGCCGGCCGCCCTTGGCGGTGATCGCGCCGCACTGCACGCAGTTGGTGTAGTTGACGACCACGTCGACCGGCCCGGAGGCCGGAGCGTCATCGGGGATCTCGTAGACCCCGGCCGGGCACATCCACTGCCAGGTCTCCGCGATCTCGCGCGGGACGTTCTTACGCACGCGGATGTGGTTCGGAGCATCGTCGCGGGTGGCGTTGCCCGACACGTACACCGAGGAGAGCTTGTCGAAGGTGTACTTGCCATCGGGCTTCGGATACCGGTCCTTCTTGCCGTTGGCGGACATCGCGGAGTCGGCGTCGCGGTGGTTGGCCCAGCGCCCGCCGGGGAACCGGCCCTTCGACACGACCATCGCGTTGGTGATCGCGCCGCCGAGGAAGAACCCTCGGGCAAATGGCTGCTTCATGTTGCGCGACTGGTAGAGATCCTTGCCGATCACCGAGTCCTCGACCCGCTGGTCGTATTCCGACAGGTCGGTCCCGCCGGCCTTCAGCGCCTTGAAGATCGTCTCGGCCGCGTAGATCCCCGAGTGGATCGCGTAGTGGATCCCCTTCAGGATCGGCACGTTGACCATGCCGGCGCTGTCGCCGCAGATCACCATCCCGGGCGCCGAGGGCTTGGGCATGGCCCAGTAGCCGCCCTCGGGAATCGCCTTCGCGCCCCAGGCCACGCGCTTGCCGCCCTTTAGGATTCCGCGCACGAGCTTCGAGGTCTTGAACAGCTGCAGGAGGTCGTGGGGCGAGACCGTGGCGTCGGTGTAGTCGAGGCCGACCACGAATCCGATCGAGACCCGGTCTGAGCCCATCGGGTAGATCCAGGAGCCGCCGAACTCGTGTGCCTTCGCGCCGTAGCGAAGCGGCCATCCGAGCGTGTGGATCACCCGATCGAGCGGCTTCTCGACCTGCCACACCTCCTTGACGC
The DNA here is from genome assembly GCA_963764545.1 of uncultured Solirubrobacterales bacterium. Lineage (GTDB taxonomy): Bacteria > Actinomycetota > Thermoleophilia > Solirubrobacterales > Solirubrobacteraceae > Palsa-465. Next base: position 1,177,471 of record CAVXSX010000005.1, read on the forward strand.
CGAGTGCCCAGACCTGAGGCTCGCGGTTCGACGCCAGCTCGAACTCGCGGATCGCCGCTCCCGTGAGGTGGCCCCACGTGCCCTCGGCGAGCACGGTCGCCTTCGCGGTGACGTCCGAGCCCGGCTCGAAGTTGCCGAGCTCCTGGCCGTCCTTGCCGCGGCCCTTGTCGCCTGAGCGAATCCCGCGCACCGCGCTGTCGGTGACCAGCAGCTGACTGGCCGCGGTCTCGGTCAGGATGTAGGCGCCGGCCTCCTCGGCCCGGGAGGCCAGCCACCTCGACAGCTCGGCCACGCTGACCATGTGGTTGCCGTGGTTGCGAAACGGCGGCGGGGTCGGCTTCAGGGGGAGCTTCGCGCTGTCGCTCAGCATCCAGTAGACGCTGTCCTTGTCGACCGTGCCATGGGTGGGCCATTCGGACTCGGGCACGTCCGGGAACAGCTCCTTGAGTCCCGACGGGCGCATCATCGCGCCGGACAGGTTGTGGGCACCGCACGCCTTGCCCTTCTCGATCACCGCGACCGGGACCTCGCCCAGGCGCTCCATCAGATCCGGGTCGTCGGCCAGGAGCTGGAGCAGCCGGTTGGCGCACGCCAGCCCGGCCGGGCCGCCGCCCACGATCACCACGCCGACGTCGATCCGGTCCTCCTCGGGATCGAGCTCGCGCTTGACGAACTCGCCCACCGAGTCGACGGGGGGCGGGAACTCGCTCGGCGCGACGCCGCGGCCGTTGGTCGAGGCCATGCCCGGGTCAGCTCCCCTTCTTGGCCTTGATGGCCTCGGTCAGCTTGGGCAGGATCTTGTTCAGGTCGCCCACGATCCCCAGATCGGAGAACTCGAAGATCGGCGCATTGGCGTCCTTGTTGATCGCGACGATGTTCTCCGAGGACTGCATGCCGACCTTGTGCTGGATGGCGCCCGAGATGCCGGCCGCCAGGTACAGCTTGGGGGCCACGGTCTTGCCGGTCTGCCCGATCTGCGCGGCGTAGGGGTACCAGCCGGCGTCGACCACCGCGCGGGTGGCGGCCACCGCCGAGTTCCCGCCGAACGCGGCCGCGAGCGCCTCGGCCAGCTCGAAGCCCTCGGGCTTGCCCAGCCCACGGCCGCCGGCGACGAGGATGTCAGCGCCCTCGATGTCGACGTCCGCGCCGCGCTGCTCGCCGCGCTGGACCATCTCGGCCTGGGTGGACCACGCCGAGTACTCGATGTCGACGTCGAGGACCTCGGCCGATCCGCCGTCGCGGCTCACCGTCTCGAACGCGTTGATCCGCCCGATGATGATCCCGAGATCACCTCGATAGCGGGACACCGAGATCTGGGAGTCCTGGAGGATCGGGCGCTCGGCCACGAGCTTGCCGTCTTCGGCCCGAACCGAGATCACCTCCATGGTCACCCCGGCGTGCTTGCGGGCGGCCAGCCCGGCACCGATCTCGAACCCGAGCAGGCCGCCGCCGAACAGCGCGTAGGAGTGTCCGTTCTCGTCGATCACCTTGGCCATCACGTCGACGACCGGCTGGGCGAGCCCCTCGCTGCCCTTGGCGCGGAACACCTTGGTCGCGCCATAGGCGCCCAGCGACTGACAGAGCTCGTCGGTCAGGTCATCGCCGCCGACGACCACCGCGTGGCACTCGCCGCCGATCTCGGAGGCGCGTGCCGCGCCCTCGGACACCGCGCCGAGCGAGTTCTTGTTGAACGCGCCCTCGTAGTGAAGAACGTATGTCAGGACATCGGCCATCAGATCAGCTTCCTTTCTGCCAGCCAGGCCACGATCTGCTCGACCGTCTCGTTGGTGTCCTCGTCCTCGATGATCTTGCCTGGGGGCTTTGCCTCCGGCGCGTGGAAGTCCCCGCAGGAAACCCGCGAGCCCTCCTCGCCGACCAGCGAGGAGTCGATGCCGACGTCGCCGGCGCCGACCTTCTCGAGCGGCTTCTTGCGCGCTCCCATGATCGCCTTGAGCGACGGGTAGCGCGGCTCGTTGATCGCGTCGCCGACCGAGATCACGGCCGGGAGCCTGACCTGGACGGTGTCGTAGCCGTACTCGGCCTGGCGCTCGCAGCGCAGTGCGCCCTCCTCGACGTCCATCTTGATCACCTGGGTGAGCGAGGGCATCTGCAGGTGGTCGGCCACGACCGCTCCGATCGTGTAGCACTCGCCGTCGTCGGACTGCTGGCCGAGCAGGACCAGGTCGGGCTGCTCGGACTCGACCGCCTTGGCCAGCGCGTAGCCGGTGGCCGCCACGTCGGAGCCGGCCAGCCCGTCGTCGGATAGGTGCAGCGAGCGGTCGGCGCCGAGCGACACCGCTTTGTGCAGCGCGCGCTGGGCCGACTCGGGTCCCATGGTCACGGCAACGATCTCATCGACTTCGACGGCTCCGCCCTCGCGGATCTGCATCGCCGCCTCGATGGCATGCGTGTCGTAAGGGTTGAGGTTCTTCTCGCCACCGCGGTCCAGACGGCCCGTCGACGGGTCGATCCGCTTCTCCACCGCCGCGTCGGGAACCTCTTTGACGAGGACGCAAATCTTCAAGTGAAGCCTCCTAAGAGTTCAAGACGGTGGCCCATATTACCCAGTTGACTGACGAGTCAATCGGGTGGCTACCGGTGAGTAGGTCCGTGGTCCGGCAGTCGTGTGACGTAGCTCACGCCCGAACCGCGCCGCGAATGAAATCGACCGCTTCCTGCGTCGGGGCACCAGGGGTGAAGACCTCGGCGACGCCGAGCTGCTTGAGCTCCTTGACGTCGTCGGAGGGGATCGTTCCGCCCAGCGTGACCACCACGTCATCGGCCCCCTGCTCCTTGAGCAGCTCCATCACCCGCGGTACCAGCGTCATGTGCGCCCCGGACAGGATCGACAGCCCGACGGCGTCAGCGTCCTCCTGGATCACGGTCTCGACGATCTGCTCGGGCGTCTGGTGAAGACCCGTGTAGATCACCTCCATGCCGGCGTCGCGCAGGGCCCGGGCGATGATCTTGGCCCCGCGGTCGTGCCCGTCCAAGCCGGGCTTGGCGACCACGACACGGATCTTCTTCTCGGTGGCGGCGGGCATAGACGGGGCCGGGATTGTAAAAGCGCTCAGAAGACCGGCGCTTCGCGGTAGCTCCCGAACACCGTCTGGAGCGCGGTGACCATCTCACCCTCGGTGACGTTCGCGCGGGCGGCCTCGACGAGGAGCGGCATCAGGTTGCGGCCGGGATCGCCGGCCGCCTCGACGAGGGCGTCGAGCGTGCTGGCCACTGCGTCGGAGTCGCGCTGCTCGCGCAGCGTGCGGATGCGCTCGACCTGATCGACCTCGAACGCCGGGTCGATCCGCAGGATGTCCGGATCCAGGTCGTCGCCCTCGGTGTAGGCATTGACCCCGACCAGCTTGCGCACCCCGGCCTCGACCTCCTGCTGATAGCGGAACGCGGCGTCGGCGATCTCCCGCTGCGGGAAGCCCTGCTTGACCGCCTGGACCATCCCGCCCAGCTGATCGATCTTGTCGAAGTACTCGTACGCCTGCTCCTCCAGCCGGTCGGTCAGCGCCTCCACGAAATAGGACCCGCCCAGAGGGTCGATGGTGTTGGCCACCCCGGTCTCCTCGGCGATGATCTGCTGTGTCCGTAGCGCGACGCGCACTGCCTCCTCCGTAGGAAGCGCCAGGGCCTCGTCGAAGCTGTTGGTGTGCAGCGACTGGGTGCCGCCGAGCACACCGGCCAGCGCCTCGATCGCGGTGCGCACGATGTTGTTGAGCGGCTGCTGAGCGGTCAGCGACACGCCGGCGGTCTGCGTGTGGAAACGCATTCGCCACGACTCGGGCTTGCGCGCGCCGAACGTGTCGCGAAGCTCACGGGCCCAGATCCGGCGCGCCGCGCGGTACTTCGCGATCTCCTCGAAGAAGTCGATGTGCGCGTTGAAGAAGAAGCTCAGTCGCGGCGCGAAGTCGTCGACGTCGAGCCCGCGCGCCACCGCCTGCTCCACATAGGTCAGCCCATCCTTGAGCGTGAAGGCCAGCTCCTGCGCGGCGGTCGAGCCCGCCTCGCGGATGTGGTAGCCGCTGATCGACACCGGGTGCCAGCGCGGCATGTGCCCCGCGCACCACTCGATCATGTCCCCCACCAGCCGCATGGCCGGGTCGACCGGGAAGCACCACTCCTTCTGGGCGATGTACTCCTTGAGGATGTCGGTCTGGATCGTCCCGCCCAGCCGCTCGGGCGGGACGCCCTTGCGCTCGGCCGCCACCACGTAGAAGGCCAGCATGATCGCCGCCGGCGCATTGATGGTCATCGACACCGTGACCTCGTCGAGCGGGATCCCGGAGAACAGCGTCTCCATGTCGTCCAGGGAGTCGACCGCGACCCCCTCGCGCCCGACCTCGCCCAGCGAGCGTGGGTGGTCTGAGTCCAGCCCCATGAGACTCGGCATGTCGAAGGCCGTGGAGAGCCCGGTCTGGCCGTGGTCGAGCAGGTAGCGGAAGCGCCGGTTGGTCTCGGCTGCCGTTCCGAAGCCGGCGAACTGGCGCATCGTCCACAGCCGCCCGCGGTACATCGACCCGTACACGCCCCGGGTGAACGGATACTCGCCGGGGAAGCCAATCGCGGCGTCGCCCTCCGGCGGCAGGTCGCGCTCGGTGTAGAGAGGCTTGATCGGCTCGCCCGACATCGTCGAGAACGGGGCGTCCCGCTCGGGCGTGCGGCCGAATGTCTCGCGCTCCCAGCGCTCGAGATCCGATGAACGCTGAGGAGTGGTGGCCATCAAGCCAAGTCTAAGCCCGTGCGGCCGCCCTTACCGCAGCTTGCCGATCAGCCCGCGCCGGCGCTTGGCCCGGGCGGCGATGGCCGCCGACCCGACGCCGCCGGCCACCGCGGCGCCGATCAGCCCGACACCGGCCTTGAGCCGGCGGCCGAGGCGGTCGAAGCGGAGGACCTCCCAGCGCTCGTCCCGGGCGGCCTTGGCTAGCGTCGAGTCGGGGTTGACCACCACCGGATGGCCGACCACGCGCAGCATCGGCAGGTCCGAGGCCGAGTCCGAGTAGGCGTAGCACTGCGACAGATCGAGGCACGCGGACTCGGCCAGGCGCTTGACGGCCAGGGCCTTCTCCTGCCCGTAGATGAACAGCCCGGCCGGCCTGCCGGTGTACACGCCGTCGACCACCTCGGAGAAGTTCGAGCCGATCGCCCCGTCCAGGGCCAGCACATGGGCAAGCGTGTCGGCCAGCTCCTGCGAGGCCGCGGTGACGATGTACACCCGGCGGCCGGCGTCCTGATGCTCGTAGGCCCTTGACAGCACCTGGGGATAGATGCGCGGGAGTACGCCGGCCAGCACGTCGACGCCGAGGCGCTCGAGGTCCCGCACCCGAGTGCCGGCCAGATCATGGGAGATCCGGTTGCGCAGCTCGTGTGAGGCCTCGTCGGAGGCGCCACGCAGCCGGAACATCAGGTTGGCCCAGCCGTCGGCCATCAGCTGCCGGCGGCTGAGCAATCCGGCGCGGTATGCGGCACGACCGAACTGGAAGGCCGACGAGCCCTCCATGAGTGTGCGGTCGAGGTCGAAGAAGGCGGCTGCGCTGCGGCTGTCAGCCGCCATTGACCTCGATGATCACCGCGTCGCCCTGGCCACCGCCCGAGCAGATCGCGGCACACCCGAGCCCGCCGCCGCGGCGGCGCAGCTCGAGCACCAGGGAGCCGAGGATGCGCGCGCCCGAGGCGCCGATCGGATGACCTAGCGCGACCGCACCGCCGTTGACGTTGACCTTGTCCTCGTCGATGCCGAGCATGCGGATCGAGTTCAGGGTGACCGAGGCGAACGCCTCGTTGATCTCCCAGAGGTCGATGTCGTCGACCTTCAGTCCCGCCTTCTCGAGCGCGTTGTGCGAGGCTTTGGCCGGGGTGCGGGCCAGATAGGCGAAATCGTCGGCCACTTGGGCGTGGGCCACGATCCGGGCCAGCGCGGTCTTGCCGTTGCGCTTGGCCCACTCGTCGCTGGCCACAACCAGCGCGCCCGCGCCGTCGTTGACACCCGGCGAGTTGCCGGCCGTGTGCGAGCCGTCCTTCATGAAGATCGGGGGCAGCTTGGCCAGCGTCTCGAGGCTGGCGTCACGCCGCGGCGCCTCGTCGATCTCGACCACCGTGTCGCCCTTCTTGCCCTTGATCGTGACCGGGACGATCTCCTCGGGCAGCCGGCCCTCGTCGGTCGCCTTGACGGCCAGCTGATGCGAACGTAGCGCCCAGCGGTCGAGGTCGGGTCGGGTCAGCTCGAGCTCGGCGGCCACCTCGCTGGCCTCCTGGGCCATGTGCTTGCCCGAGAATGGGTTGGTCAGCCCATCGCTGATCATCGCGTCGATCGCCTTGCCGTCGCCCATGCGGAAGCCGAAGCGGGCGTCTTTGAGCATGTAGGGCGACTTGGACATCGACTCCATCCCCCCGGCCAGGCCGATCTCGAGATCGCCGACGCGGATCGCGTTGTCGAGCAGGCAGGCCGAGCGGATGCCCGACGCGCACACCTTGTTGATCGTCTCCGAGGAGATCTCCTTGGGGATCCCGCCCTTGATCTGGGCCTGACGCGAGGGGATCTGTCCCTGGCCGGCCTGGAGCACCTGCCCCATCACCACGTGCTGGATCTGCTCAGGCGCCACGTCGGCGCGCTCCAGGGCGGCCCGGATCGCGGTGCCGCCGAGCTCGGTGGCGTCGACACTGGCCAGGCCGCCACCGAGCTTGCCGATCGGCGTGCGGGCGGCTGAGAGGATGACGGTGCTGGGCATGGTGTCTCTCTTCTCCTCGTTTTCGCGCTGTCTTTCCATCCTAGTGCCCGTCCCCGTAAGTGCGGCCGTATTTGCGGGGGCGGGCACTGGTGCCCGTATTGTTTCCCCCGTGAACGCCGAGGCGACGACCGACAGTCCACTCGCCACGGGCGCCGACACCATCGTGGTCGGGGTGTTCGAGGGCGAGGACGTGGCCCACGACCTGCCGGGCGGAGAAGCTCGGGCCGCTGCTCGAGTCCGGCGAGGCCAGGCGCGAATTCAAGCGGCTCGCAGTCACCCACGCCGACGGCGTCCGCGTGATCCTGATCGGGCTCGGCAACCGCGCGAAGTTCGACGGCGAGCGGGCGCGGGTGGCCGCCGCGCTGGCCCACGGCCGCGCCCGCGAGCTCGGCGCCGGCACGCTGTGCTGGGAGGTTCCCCACCACGTGGATGACGAGGTGGTCGAGGGGCTGGTCCAGGGGACCTTGCTCCACGCCTACCGGTACGAGCGCTACAAGGCCAGCGAGGACTCCCGGCGGGTGCAGCGGCTGCTGCTCAGCGCGCATCACGACGTGTCCGAGCCGGTGCGGGTGGCCAGGATCGTGACCGAGGCTCAGAACCGCGCCCGGGATCTGGGGAACACCCCGGCCAACGATCTGCCGCCGAGCGCTCTCGCCGCCTATGCCGAGGAGCTGGCCGGCCGCCTCGGCCTCGGGTTCGCCGCGCTCGACGAGGCCGCGATCCAGCAGGCCAGCATGGGTGCGTTCGCCGCCGTTGCCCAGGGCTCAGTCGAATCGGCACGGCTGATCCGGCTCGAATACGACGGCACGTCGGGTGAGGGGCCGCTGATCGGGCTGATCGGCAAGGCGGTCACGTTCGACACGGGTGGGATCTCGCTCAAGCCGGCCGGGACGATGCACGAGATGAAGTTCGACATGTGCGGCGGCGCCGCGGTGATCGAGGCGATCGCCGCCTTCGCCGAGCTCGAGCTGCCGGTGCGCGTGCTCGGGCTCGTCGGCGCCACCGAGAACATGCCCGGAGGCCGCGCGGTCAAGCCCGGGGACATCGTTCGCGCGTCCGATGGCACCACAATCGAGGTCAACAACACCGACGCCGAAGGACGCCTCGTGCTCGCCGACTGCATCGCCCAGGCCAAGCGCGACGGCGCCGAGCGGCTGGTCGACCTGGCCACGCTGACCGGCGGAGTCGTGGTCGCGCTCGGCTCGACCTACGCCGGGCTCATGAGCAACGACGACGCCTGGGCCGCAGAAGTGGAGGCGGCGGCCGAGCAGGCGGGCGAGCGCGTGTGGCGCTTGCCGTTGCACCAGGAATACGCCGAGATGATCAAGGGTCGCTACGCCCAGATCATCAACACCACGACCAAGCGCGAGGCAACCGCGATCACGGCGGCGGAGTTCCTGCACACCTTCGCCGGCGACGTGCCGTGGGCGCACCTGGACATCGCCGGGACGGCCTACGACGTGCGCCGCAAGTACTACGCCCACAAGGGCGCCACGGGCTTCGGCGTGCGCCTGCTGGTCGAGCTGGCCCGGGCGAGCGCTTCGCCGTAAGCCCGCGCTGCGGGGTCGGACAACGCCCCGTATGGCGGACAACTCGTCACTCGTCGCTCCCCACCGCGCGAACGCTGCGTTGACCGCGCTATGACCGGGTGAAATCCCCATTCGCCCCGCAGGCGACGGCGAATGGTGGGTTATCCGCCACGCGCCCGTCACCGTTCCGGGCCGCCCGCGTCCTATTGCGCCGATTGACGCCGCGCTCGACGATGGCCAGGATCGCCGGCGCCAAGCCGCCCTCGGCGAGATCGCGAGCCTGACCTCGGGCGCGTCGGGATGTGAGAATCCGGAAACCATGGAATTCGATCTACCCGACCAGCACCGTCTCCTGCAGCGCACCGTCCGCGAGTTCGCCGAGCAGGAGATCGCGCCGGCGGCCGAGGAGCTCGACCGCACGCACGCCTTCCCGTACGACATCGTGCGGCGCCTGGCCGAGCTGGACCTGATGGGCATCCCGTTTCCCGAGGAGTACGGCGGCGCGGGCAGCGACTCGCTGGCCTATGCCCTCGTGGTGGAGGAGCTGGCGCGAGTCGACTCGTCGGTGGCCATCACGCTGTGCGCCCACACGTCGCTCGGAACCCAGCCCATCTACCTGTTCGGCTCTGAGGAGCAGAAGCTCCACTGGCTGCCCCGGCTGTGCGGTGGCGAGTGCCTCGGGGCGTTCGGGCTGACCGAGCCCGAGGCGGGCTCCGACGCCGGGAACACCCGCACGCGCGCCTCGCTGGAGGACGGCGAATGGGTGATCAACGGCGCCAAGCAGTTCATCACCAACGCCGGAACCGACATCTCTGGCGTTGTGGTGATCACCGCGGTGACCGGCACCGGGCGCGGCGAGGACGGCCGCGGCGACGAGCGCCAGGCCGGCGAGCGCGAGATCTCCAACCTGATCGTGCCCAACGGGACGCCGGGCTACGAGCCGGGTGAGCCTTACCGCAAGATGGGCTGGAACGCCTCCGATACGCGGCCGCTCACGTTCAGCGACTGCCGCGTGCCAGAGGGCAACCTCGTCGGTTATCGCGGGGCGGGGCTGCGCCAGTTCCTCCAGGTCCTCGACATCGGCCGGATCGGCGTGGCCGCGATGGGCGTCGGCCTGGCCCAGGGCGCGCTCGACCAGGCGCTCGCCTACGCGCGCGAGCGACGCCAGTTCGGGCGGCCGATCTCCAAGTTCCAGGCCATCCAGAGCAAGCTGGCGAACATGTCGACCGAGATCGAGGCCACGCGGCTGCTCGTCCACAAGGCGGCCTACCTCAAGGACGCCGGGCGCAACTTCACGCTGACCGCCGCCCAGGCCAAGCTCAAGAGCGGCCGGCTCGCGGTGAAGGCGGCCGACGAGGCAGTGCAGATCCACGGCGGCTATGGCTACATCGAGGAGTACCCGGTGTGCCGGTTCTACCGTGACGCCAAGATCCTCACGATCGGTGAGGGCACCGACGAGGTGCAGGAGCTGGTGATCGCCCGAGCGCTCGGGGCGTAACCCGCCTCAGACGGGCGACGCTCAGCTCGCCAGCTCCTCGGCACGGCGCTCGAGCACGGTTGTCGCCGCACTGGCCGGGTCGATCTCGCGCGCCACCACCCGGTCGAGCAGCTCCTGCACCGCGGGGTCCTCGCGCACCGAGGCCTCGAGCTCACGGCGCATGCGGAAGGTGGCCAGGGCCAGCACTTCGTTCATCAGATTGCGCCGACGGCGCTCGGACAGCGTCCCCTCGGCCTCCACGTAGGCGTGGTGCTCGGCCAGCTTCTCGGCCAGCTCCTCGACGCCCTCGCCCCGGACGGCCTCGGTCTTGACGATCGGCACGTTCCAGCCCTCCTTGGGACCGAGCGCCAGCACGTTCTTGATCTCGCGCACCATCGTGTCGGTCAGCGGGTGATCGGCCTTGTTGACCACGATCACGTCGGGGATCTCCATCACCCCGGCCTTCAGCGCCTGAATCGAGTCGCCCGATCCGGGCATCAACACGAGCACCACGGTGTCGGCGTGATCGATGATGTCGACCTCGGCCTGCCCCACCCCGACCGTCTCGAGCATGATCACCTCGCGCCCGGAGGCGTCCATGAGCAGCGCGGCCTGCAGCGAGGCCTCGCTCAGCCCGCCCAGCGCGCCCCGGCTCGCCATCGAACGGATGAAGACGCCGGGGTCCAGGAAGTGGTCGGACAAGCGGATCCGGTCACCCAGCAGCGCGCCCTGGGTAAACGGCGAGGTCGGGTCGATCGACAGCACGGCCACGGTCCGCTCGCGGGCGCGCTCGAGCTTGGTCAGCGCAGCCAGCAGAGTGGACTTGCCCGCCCCCGGCGGCCCGGTGAAGCCGAACACGGCGGCGCGGCCGGTCCGGGGATAGACCTCCTTGACCAGGGCCCATCCCTCCGGGTCGTCGTTCTCGACCAGTGAGATGCCACGGGCCAGTGCCCGACGGTCGCCGGCCAGGAGGCGTTGGGCAAGCGATTCGTCGGCGCCAGGCATCCCTACGGGGAAACATCATGCCAGCCGGGGGTACGATGCCGCCGTGGCCGCGACCGAGATCCCCTCGCAGACCGCCCAAGCCGAACCGGAGCTCGAGCGAAGCGTCCCGGTCGCGGTGCCACCGCTGGTTCGCTCCGGGCCTCCGCCGCTGCACGGCGGGGCGCTGACCTTTCTGCGCTTCGCCCGCCGGCACCACATGCTCCGGCCCGGCTACGCACTGCTGATCGCTCGCTGGGCCTGGCTCAAGCTCCGCTGGCGCGGGCGGCTTCAGACCGACGGCCTGTGCTTCGTGTGCCCGGGGGTGAAGTTCGAGATCGGCCCCGAGGCGAGCGTGAGGCTCGGCCGGTGGTCGTGGATCGGTCACCGCTGCAAGATCCGCGTGCACGAGGGCGAGTTCTCGCTCGGGGCCAAGTCCGTGATGGGCCAGGAGTGCACGATCTCGGCCTACCAGCACGTGGCCATCGGCCGGGAGTGCATCATCGCCGACCGGGTGATGATGATCGACTTCGACCACGGGATGGTCGAGGTCGAGCGCCCGATCCGCGAGCAGGGGATCTACAAGCGCAACGTCGAAGTCGGCCACAACGTGTGGATCGGCTACGGCGCCTGCCTGCTTCGCGGCGTGACCGTCGGCGACAACGCCGTGATCGGCACGAGCGCCGTGGTCACCGCGAAGGTTCCGGACAACGCGGTCGTGGCCGGGATTCCCGCGCGCCTGATCCGCATGCGCAAGGCGCCGCGGACCTTTCGCTGGGCCTAGAGGCTGATCGAGAAACCGGCCGTATTTTCCGGTTTCTCGAGCCGGCTTCCCTGTGTCAGTGAATCGGGGCGGTCCTCCCGTCCACGTCGGTCATGAACGGCGTGAGCACCGGGGTGCCCCAGCCCGAGACGTAGTCCCACCCGGGCAGCGCCTGATAGGCGCCGTTGGTCCCGGCCTGGTAGTCGTTGAAGTCGCGGGCGTAATCGGTGGCGTTCTCGGCGATCCGGTAGATGTCGGGGTCGGCGAACCCGGTTCCGTACCGTGAGGCCGCCTGGATCCGCGTCCACATGCCCACCATGAGCGGCGAGGACAGGCTGGTGCCGCCCTCGCTGGAAGCGCCACCAAGCTCGTCGCTGTAGATGTCATACGAGCTGGTCGCGATGTCCCCCGACTCGTCGGCCACATCCGGGATGCCGCGGCAGGTGGCGCCCGAGGTGTTGGGGTTGCCATTCACGTCGGACAGGCAGGGCCGGTTCACGGCCGAGTCGCCCTGCTGGAAGCTGGGCTCGGGAATGAAGAAGCTCTGTCCGCCGCCGCTGTAGGGCCACGGGTATTCGAGCGCCCGCTGGGGCGGATTGCTGGCGTCGGGATATAGCACGGTGCCACCGACCGCCACGACGTGGGGGCTCGCCGCCGGGTAGTTGATGATCGGTACGCCCTGGTTGGCCACTCCGTTACCGGCACCCGCGTCCGGGCCGAGGACTAGCACCGGACAGGACGAGCCGGTGTCTCCGGTGGCGGCGAACAGGGTCCGCCCCTCGATTACACCCTGCTCGAGGGTCTGCTCGGCGACCGGCTCCAGCGCGTCGGGCGCGCCGGTCCCGTACATCGCGTTCTGATCCACGTTGTTGTTGAACTGCGGCGGGATCGTCGACTCGAGCGTGGCGTTGGCCGGCGTGGTCTCGCACTCGCCGAAGGAGGCGTTGGCCTGCCTCGGCCCGGACGGGTCATCGATCCACTTGACGAAATCGGCCTCCACGTCGGGGTCGACCAGGTGCTCGGCGAAGTACAGATGGACCCGCCTTACGTCGGGCGCGACGCCGGTCGAAGCCTGCGTGTCGAGCTCCCACTCGACGTTGCCGCCGGTATCGGAGAAGTCGCCGTCCGCCGGGATGTCGGTGACCTGTACCGGCACCTTGGGCAGCCCGTGCTCGGACTCGAAGATCGCCAGGTCCTTCACGGTGGTGCTCGAGTCGCCCGAGCCCATGATCGCGATCGACTGACCCTGGCCCATGTTGTTCGACGGCATGTCGTAGATCGACCACATGTCCTGGGGGCTGAGCTCGGCCGGGATCGTCGGCACCGACGCGGCCGGAACGCTCAGCCGCTTGCTCAGCGAGCCGAGCGGGACGCCGGCGGGCAGGCCGGGAAGCGTCCCGATCACGTTCTGGATCGTGCCGGTCAGCGTGCCCTCACCGGGGATCGAGGGAAGCTGGGCGGGCGCGGTCGGCAGGCCCAGCGCAGAGGATCCGGGCGCCCGTGCTCTCTGATTGGCACCCTTAAGCGGCGTGGTCGGATGCTCAAGCGTGTTCAGGCCGACGATGGCCAGCACGTCCAGGCGCCTCGGCACGCTGGGCGGCGAGTCGTTCGCCAGGAACGTGACGCCCTTGGCCTCGTAGCGATGCTCCTTGGTCCCGAACAGCGCATCGACCTGCTTGACAGTGGCCGAGATCTCGACGTAGTTCTGCGCGCCGGCGGTCTCGATGACCCTCGCGCCCCCCTTGCGCAGCCAGGCCAGCACGCGTGAGAACGTCGCGCCCGAGACCCCGAAGCGCGCGTCGAACTGGGCCGGGGTTAGGAAGCGCTGGTACTGCGAGCTGGCCGGGTTGCTCTGGGCTCGCTCGAGCGCCGCCTCGCCCGCCGGATTCGGGCTCTTCAGGCCTATCCCGATCTCCATCACCTGCGCCGGGTTGGCCGCACCCAGGTTGGTGGCGTAGCCGAGGGCCAGAACGTTGCGGGGGAACCACACCCGGCTCGCGCTGCTGGTCTTGGGAGCCCGGCGATGTCTCCTGTGCGCGCTGGCGACGGGCGCCCCGAGCACGAGAACGGACATGACAATGGCTGATGCGACGCCAATGAGAGCGCGCACACGTGGATGCGACATTTGCGGACCCTGCCCTTCCGGATGTCAGCGGGTTGTCGCGGGCAGAGTACCCCCGGCGCTGCACCCGCCGCGCCGGTTCAGGCCCGGCAGACGGCGAGGAAGTCGAGCGCGCGGTCGAGCCGGCTCGCGCGCAATGCGAAGTCGCGGCTAGAGATGGCCGGCGTGAAGCGGTCGTAAAACGGGCGACCGATCCCGAGGCCCTTGTGCACGCGGTCCCAGCCGAGCCGCAGGACGAGCTCATGGGCGCGGAGCTTGCGGGCGTGGAACAGGCCGAGCATCTCGACGCGGGCGAACCCCTCGCGGCACAGCGCCGCGAACTCCTCGGCCCGGTACTCCCGCAGATGCCACGGGTTGTCGGACTTCACGGCGCCCCGCGGCGCAAGGGTCAGGACGTTCGGCGTCGACACGTACGCGACCCCGCCCGGTCGCAGAATCCGCGCGAAGTGAGCCAGCACGGCCGCCGGATCGGCCACGTGCTCGATCGTCTGAAGGAACACCACGGCGTCGAAGGCGCCCGGCTCGCCGAAGCTCTCCACCGCTCCCCATTCGAACGACAGCCCGGGCTGCGTGTACCTCAGCCGGGCATGCTCGTGCGCCTCCGGATTGCCGTCCACCCCGACCACCGAGCGCGCCGTGCCCGCCAGCACGGCCGACCCGTAGCCCTCGCCACAGGCCATGTCGAGCACGGCGGCGCCGGCCACCCGGGCCGCGATCCATTCGTACACGGCCAGGTGCCGGCGGTACCAGTAGTTCTCGGCGGGCACGTCGGGCAGCGTGCGCTCGCCGGTCAGCTCGAGGGGCGGGACGCCGGGGGGCTGGTTCTGCTGGACGTACGAGTTCACCGGCGCGTTGACAGGGTAATGTGCGCCCCGCCATGGCGGTGCTACGGACGGCGGACGAGATCCGTGATGTGAACACCCGCTACCACGATGTGGCCGCTGCGAGCTACGACTCCAAGTGGGGCATCGACTTCGGCGAGGTGGGCCAGGCGCAGGTGATCGGCAAATTGCGCAAGGCCCTTGGCGCCGCCCTGGCGCAAGGGTTCGACCGCTCGCTTGAAGTCGGCGCGGGCACCGGCTACTTCAGCCTCAACCTGCTGAGGGCCGGGGTCGTGCGCGAGGCCACGTGCACCGACATCTCACCCGGCATGGTGCGGACTCTGCAGGCCAACGCCGAGCGCCTTGGCCTGACGGTCAAGGCAGCTCGGGCCGACGCCGAGTCGCTGCCGTTCGCCGATGGGAGCTTCGATCTGGTCCTCGGCCATGCCGTCCTGCATCACCTGCCCGACCTCGAGCAGGCGTTCAGCGAGTTTCATCGCGTGCTCGCGCCGGGCGGCTGGGTGATGTTCGCCGGCGAGCCCTCGCGCTTGGGCGACCGGCTGGCCGCCTTCCCCAAGCGCGGCGCGAATGCCGTGGCTCCGCTGTGGCGCCGGGCATTGCACGCCGCTCCGCCCCGGCCGTCTGAGAACGGCTCTGCGAACGGCGAAGACCACGAGCTCGAGCGGGTGGTCGACATCCATGCCTTCGTCCCCGGTGATCTCGCGCGTTTCGCCCGCGCCGCCGGGTTCACCGACGTTCGGGTCCGCGGCGAGGAGCTCCTGGCCAACTGGTTCGGCTGGTTCAACCGTGCGCTCGAGGCCAGCGCGAACCCGGCCGACGTGCCGATGCTGTGGCGCCAGTATGCCTTCCACGGCTACCTGTTGCTCCAGCGGGTGGACCGCCGGCTGCTCGAGCCGCGTCTACCGCCGGCGATCTTCTACAACCTGCTGCTCGCCGCTCGCCGGTCCTGACGACCCGCCGGGCGTAGACTCGATCGGCAATGCCCGAAGGCGATTTTCCGCTGTTCCCCCTGGGCATCGTGGCACTGCCCGGAGAGCTGATCCCGCTGCACATCTTCGAGGAGCGTTACAAGACGATGATCAACGCGTGCCTCGAGGGGAAGACCGAGTTCGGGATCGTCTGGCTATCCGACGACGGGTTGCGCGAGGTCGGTTGCGCCTGCGCGATCGACCAGGTGCTCGAGCGCATGGAGGACGGGCGGATCAATCTGGTGGCCCGGGGAACCCGTCCGTTCCGCGTTCTCGAGCGCCAGGGCCATCTCCCCTACCCCGCCGGCGTGATCGAGTTCGTCCACGACCGCGAGGACGCGGCCGATCCCAAGCTGGTCAAGGACGCCCACGAGGCGTACGCCGAGCTGGTCAGGCGCGCCACCGATCGCGATCCCACCCCCGAGGAGCTCCAGGACATGAGCGCCTACGCGATGGCCGCCACCGTCGACTTCGGCCTCGACGCGAAGCAGGGCCTGCTCGACATGCGCTCCGAGAACGCGCGGCTGCGGCTGGTCACCCGCCTGTTCCGAGCTGCGATCAAGCGCCTAGAGCTGGTCGACCGCGTCCAGGAGCGCGCCCAGTCCAACGGCAAAGTCAGGTTTGGGGCGGCCTGATCGGCCGGGCGGGCCCCGGGGCTCTGAAGCGAGCCTGGATGTCTCCCTGGCTTCGCTTTTGCCTTTTCGCGCGAAGCCAGGGAGACATCAGGCGAAGTCCTCACGCGTTGTAGATGATCATCGCGGTCCCGAACAACAGGCAGTAGATCGCGAACGGGATCAGCGTGCGGGTCTTGAAGTAGCGGGTCAGGAAGTGGACGGTGAACACCGCCACGATCGCCGCGGCGATCGCCGCGATGACCGCCGCCCCGCGTACGCCGTTGCCGTTGGGACCGGTGAGGTCGGGGATCTTGTAGAGGCCGGCCACGAGGATGATCGGGGTGGCGAGCAGGAAGCTGTACTTGGCGGCGCTGGCGTTGTCGAGGCCGCGGGCCAGCCCGGCCGACATCACGACCCCGTCTCGGCTGATCCCGGCGATCAGCGCGGTTGACTCGGCGGCCCCGATGATGCCGGCCTCCTTGTAGGAGAGCGCCTCCATGGGGCGCCCGCCGTCGCGCGTGGTGGACTGGCGGGCGGCGAGCGCTCGTACCTCGGCTCGGCGTCGGATCTGTTCGCCCGCGAGCAGGATGAAGCCGTTGACGACCAGGAAGATCGACGCGATCTCGGGCTTGGCCGTGAGCACGCGCAGCTTGTGCTCGAGGACCAGGCCGATGATCCCCACCGGGATGCTGGCGACGATGATCAGCCAGGCCAACCGCTCGGTGGTGGTCTCGATCCGGCGCTTGGAGAGAGTCGCG
The DNA here is from genome assembly GCA_963764545.1 of uncultured Solirubrobacterales bacterium. Lineage (GTDB taxonomy): Bacteria > Actinomycetota > Thermoleophilia > Solirubrobacterales > Solirubrobacteraceae > Palsa-465. Next base: position 1,194,259 of record CAVXSX010000005.1, read on the forward strand.
AAGAACGCCTTCACGAGCTCGACCCAGTCCTTCCAGAAGTAGATCAGCAGGCCAATCGCGCTACCCACGTGCAGCATCACGATGAAGGCCAGCCACGGCGACTCTGGCTGGGACTGCCACTTGACGATGTTCGACCAGCCGAACAGGTTCGGGAAGATGACCGTGTGGCCCAGGCTGGAGACCGGGAACAGCTCCGAGACGCCCTGGAGCGCACCGAGGACGATGGCCTGGAAGGTCGTGATGAGACTGGAGGCGAAGGTGATCACAAGCGGGGCAGGGTAGCGGGGCGGGTCAGCCTAAGGGGTTCCTCAAGCACTGAGCCCACACGGATTGGCGGCTGCCTGTACTACGAATAACTCCAATTGCGCGAGTTCCTTGCGTGAGCCGGCGGCGGTGTCAGGGAAAGTGAACGTGCCGTTGGGAACCTTCACGGTGTAGGAGTAAACGCTCCGGGTGGTGTCCGTGAAGCTGAGCTTGGCGCTGGCGTCGGTGTTCAGACTGGTCGCGAGATCCCGCGCCTGGAGAAGCAGTGGATCCGGCAGCGACTTCGGCTTGCCGCCGTTGCAGGTGATCGTCCCACTGTCGTTGACCAGCAGCGACAGCTTCTGGCCCTGACCGGTGCGGATGACCTGGAACAGATCGGGGGACTGGACGTCGAAGCCGCACCCGGCCAGCACCGCGACCGTGGCGAGCATCGCCGCCGCGAGCCTCATGCGGGGTCGACCACAACCGCTGCGCCGCCGCGGCGCGGATCTCCTCCGCCCGAGAAGCAGCCCCGGGAATCGCGCGCCGCGGCCTGCGCCCCACCGAAGAACAGGTTGAGCTCGCGAAAGCGCCCGATGGCGCGCCCCGCCCGCTCGAGCTGCGTCGTCTCGATCCCTGGTTCGGCGTACACGACACCGTCCTCGAAATGCACCCGAGGCGCCTGCACGGCCTCCCCCGCCGGCAGCCCGTCGTCGATCACCCGGATGATGGTCTGCAGAACGGCTGAGCGGATCCGGTTGGAGCCGGCGCTGCCCAGCACCAGCTCCGGCGTGCCGTCGCGGAGCACCGCGGTAGGCGACATCATGCTCGGCATCCTCCGCCCCGGCGGGTGGCGGTGGAAGCCCAGCGGGTTAAGGTCCTGTTCGCCGAGCATGTTGTTCAGGTGAACCCCCGTGCCCGGCACCACCATGCCCGCGCCCTCGCCGTTGGAAGAGGTGACCGAACATGCCCAGCCCTCGCGATCGAGCACGGCCACGTGGGTGGTCGACCCGAGCGGCGACTGGCGGGCCAGGAACTGCCTGACGAACTCGGGATCGTCGAGCCCCTCGAGAAAGTCTGGAGTGCGCTCCGACTGCGTCCGCTCCATGACGTCGACCACCCGGGCCACGTCTGGCGCGCCGGACTCGGTCTCGAGCAGCGTCAGGGCGTGGGCGAGCAGGATCCCGCCGGCCGAGGGTGGCGGGTTGGTCAGCACGTCACGTCCCCGGTAGCGCGCCCGGATCGGCTCCCGGTCGACCACCGCGTAGGCCGACAGATCGGAGGCGCTGACGATCCCGCCCCGGTCGGCCAGCCACTCAACGATCGCCGCCCCGATGTCGCCGGTGTAGAACGGGGCCGGCCCCTCGGCACCGAGCCGCTCGAGCGCGTCAGCCAGCTCTGGCTGGCGCACCACCTCGCCGGCGCGCACCGGCCGGCCGTCCGGGGCGAACAGCGCGGCGCACTCCGGCGTGGAGGTGACGATCCCGGCCAATATCTCGACCACGTAGGCCTGGGGGACATTCAGCTCGGCTCCCTCGCGGGCCAGCCGGGCGGCCGGAGCGACCAGGTCGGACAGGGCGATCCGGCCAAACCTCCTCGACGCCTCCCACACCCCGGCCGGCATCCCGTACGTCCCAACCGAGGCTGGGCCGATGTTGAACACCTGCATGGCGTCCCCGAACGAAACGCTGACCGGCACGAGCTCCGCCCGCGCCTCCGGATCCACCCCGCGCCCCGGCGCCTCCACGAAGAAGTCGAGCAGCACGGGCGGCTGGCCCGGCTCGACCACCAACATGTAGCCGCCGGCACCGAGGCTGGTCAGCAGCGGCTCGCAGGCGAACGCGCTCAGCATCGCGGCCAGCGCGGCATCGACCGCGTTGCCGCCCTCCCGCAGGGCGTCCGCGCCGGCCTGCGCGGAGCGCGGATGGCCGGCGGCGACGACGCCGAGCGGCTCCACCGTCACCGAACCTCTGACGGGCTAGAACCAATCATGGCAAGGACACAGGGAGCGACGTGTGCACCGCACACGAGCGACCGAGGACGCCGCCAGGCGCAGGTTATCGCCCGTCAGCGGCGAGGGATGAATTCCGGGATGTCCAGCTCCAAGCTGGACGGGCGCTGGCGCACACGGCTCACGCGCGGCTCGCCGGCCGGCTCCCGGAGGGCCTCGCGATCCTCCCGCCGGCCCTCGCCCGCCTCTGCCCGGGCCGGCTGACGAGGCCGGACGCGGACGTCGCCGTAGCCGGTGGCGATCACGGTCACCCACACGTTGTCGGTGAGCCTCTCGTCGACCATCGCGCCGAAGATGATGTTGGCGTCCGGGTGGGCCGCCTCGGCCACCGCGCGAGCCGCCTCGTTGACCTCCCACAGCGACAGGTCCGTCCCGCCGGTGATCGAGAGCAGGATCGAGCGCGCGCCGTCCATGCTGGTCTCGAGCAGCGGCGAGGCCACGGCATGCTCGGCCGCTTCGATCGCCCTCCGCTCCCCGGTGCCCATCCCGATCCCCAGCAGCGCGTTGCCGGCGCCGGACATGATCGTGCGGACGTCGGCGAAGTCGAGGTTGATCAGCCCGGGCAGGGTGACCAGGTCCGAGATGCCCTGTACGCCCTGGCGTAGCACGTCGTCGGCCACCCGGAAGGCGTCAACCATCGAGACGTTGCGATCGAGCACCGAGAGCAGCCGGTTGTTGGGGACGACGATCAGCGTGTCGACCTCGCCGGCCAGGTCGGCGATCCCCCGCTCGGCCTGGTCGCGGCGCCGCGAGCCCTCGAACTGGAATGGGCGGGTGACGATGCCGACCGTCAGCGCCCCGAGCTCGCGGGCGATCTGGGCCACGATCGGAGCCGCGCCCGTGCCCGTTCCCCCGCCCGCGCCGGCGGCGATGAACACCATGTCCGAACCGCGCAGCATGGCCTTGATCCGGTCGTACTCCTCGCGGGCGGCAGCCCGGCCCAGCTCTGGATTGGAGCCCGATCCGAGCCCATGCGTGATCGTGTCGCCGATGTGCAGGGTCTCGTGGGCAGCCGACAGCTGCAGCGACTGGAGATCGGTGTTGATGGCCAGGAACTCGACCCCTCCGATCTCGGCCTCGACCATGCGGTTGATCGCGTTGACGCCGGCCCCGCCGACGCCGACCACGCGCAGCAGCGGTCCCAGCTTGGGCGCCGGGGCCGGGGCCTCGCCGGCGCGCGGGGATCGCGCGTACACGTCGGGCTCGGGCTCCGCCGGCTCGGGCGCCGCCGGCCGCTCGAGCATGTTCTCGGGAATGTCGGCCGAGAACGCGTGGCGCAGCCGCTCGTGGGGCAGCGGGATCCGCGGTTCTTCGACCTCAGGCTCGGCCGGCGTACTTGGCGCGGGCTCGCCGGCAGCGGACGCCTGATCCGCTGCCGGGGCAGCCTCCTGAGAAGCCGGGGCCGCGGGCGCTCGCCCGCCGCCCTCCGGAGCGTCGTCGGTGTCCTGGGCGGTCTTCCGGAACAGAGCCGCCAGGGGGCCTTCGCGCATACTCGCGCGCTTACCGGATGCCATGGGACAGAACCTCCTTCGCGAGCTGCCGATAGGCGTGGGCGGCCACTCCGTCCGGATCGTACTTCAGGACCGACATGCCTTTCACAGGCGCCTCGGCGAAGCGGATCGTCTTGCGGATCCGGGAAGCGAACACCCGGTCGCCGAAGTTCTCCTCCAGCAACTCGATCGCCTCCTTGGCATGCAGCGTCCGGGTGTCGACCAGCGTGGGCAGGATGCCCTCGATGTCGACGTCCGGGTTGAGGTTCTCGCGGATCATGGCGAGCGTGTTCTGCAACTGGATCAGGCCGCGCATCGACAGATATTCGCATTGCACGGGGACGATCACTTTCTGGGCGGCGGTCAGGGCGTTGATCGTCAGCAGCCCGAGGCTGGGTGGCGTGTCGATGAAGACGTAGTCGTAGTCCTCCTCGACGGGCCCCAGCGCCTTCTGCAGAGAGCGCTCACGGCCGATCATGGTCGACATCGCGATCTCGGCTCCGGCCAGGTCGATCGAGGAGCAGGCCACGTCGACCTCGCGCTTTCGGATCACCTCGCGGATCGAGATGTGGTGCACCAACACGTCGTACATCGACTTCTCCAGCGTGTCCGGGTCGATGCCCTGGGACATGGTCAGGTTCCCCTGAGGATCCATGTCTACGCACAAGACACGATGGCCTTCCTCGGCGAACGCCACCGCGAGGTTCAGCGTCGTGGTGGTCTTGGCGACGCCGCCCTTCTGATTAGCGAACGCGATCACGTGGGACATATCGACCCGGTTATTCGCAGCAGGCCGGTGGATTCCTCTGCGAGCGGCCCCGCTATTTTCGAGTTCGATGCCCGGATTGCTCGATAAGCGCCTGCTGTTCGTTACCGGCAAGGGCGGCGTCGGCAAGTCGACCGCCGCCATCGCGCTCGGATTGCTGGCCGCCCGGCGCGGGTTGCGCACGATCGTGGCCGAGCTGGCCAGCCAGGAGCGCATGCAGGGTCTGTTCCGGGACGAGGAGGGCGAGCAGTTCCGCGAGCTCGAACTGGCTCCCGGCCTGTTCACGATCTCGATCGATCCCCAGCAGGCCATGGAGGAGTACCTCCGGGTCAAGGCCGGGGCGATCGGTCAGGCGCTGGGTTCTAGCCGGCTCTTCCAGGCCTTTGCCATGGCCACCCCGGGCATGCGCGAGCTGCTCAGCATCGGCAAGGTGTGGGAGCTCGCCCAGCTCCACCGCCGCACGCGGGGCGCCGCGCCCTATGACCTGGTGATCGTCGACGCGCCGGCCACCGGCCACGGCATGGGCCTGCTGCGCACCCCACGGACGTTCGCCGAGATCGCCCGGGTCGGGCCGATCGCCCATCAGGGTCAGACGATCGCCGAGACCATCGCCGACCCCGAGTTCACCGGCGTGATCGCCGTGGCCACCCCCGAGGAGATGCCGGTCAACGAGACGATGACGCTGGCCGACGAGCTTGCCAGTGACGAGCTGCCGCTCGACCTGGTGATCGTCAACGCGCTCTACCCGGCGCGCTTCGAGCCCGAGGAGATCGCCGAGCTGAACGATGCCCTCGGCCGCACCCGCTCGGCGCTGGCCCGCTCGGCCCTGCGAGCGGCGCTCTCCGAGCATGCCCGGGCGGCCACCCAACGCGAGCAGCGCGACCGCCTGCACGAGCGGGTGAACGGCCGGCTGGTCGAGCTTCCCTACCTGTTCGCCGATCACGTCAGCCTGCCCGAGCTCGAGGTCCTGTCGGGCGCCCTGGAGGCCGCGCTGTGAACGTCGCCGAGATGCTCCAGGGCAAGCGCGTCTGCGTGTGCGCCGGCTCGGGCGGCGTGGGCAAGACGACGACGTCGGCGGCGATCGCCCTCGGGATCGCCGCGGCCGGGGCCAAGGTCGCGGTGGTGACGATCGATCCCGCCCGGCGGCTGGCCAACGCGCTCGGTCTCGAGGAGCTCGAGAACGAGCCCAGACGGGTCGACCCGGCCCGGCTGGCCGGCGGCGAGCTCGAGGTCACCGGCGAGCTGTGGGCGATGATGCTCGACCCCAAGCGGACCTTCGACGAGCTGATCGAGCGGATCGCGCCTGATCCGGAGCGGGCCGAGGAGATCAAGGCCAATCGGGTCTATCGCGAGCTGTCCACCGCGGTGTCCGGCTCGCAGGAGCTGACCGCGATCGCCAAGCTCTACGAGCTCGATCAGGACGGGCAGTTCGACCTGCTCGTGCTCGACACCCCGCCCTCGCGCAACGCGCTCGAGTTCCTCGATGCCCCCGGAAGGCTCAACGCGTTCCTGGAGGGCCGGGCGCTGAAGGCGTTCATGCGGCCGACCGGGATCGGCATCCGCACGCTCGGCCGCGGCGCACTGCCGCTGCTCGGCGGCCTGCGCCGGATCACCGGGATCGACCTGATCAGCGACCTGAGCACGTTTTTCCAGCTGCTGGGCGACATGACCAGCGACTTCAGCCAGCGCGCCGCCCAGGTCGAGCAGCTGCTCAGGGCGCCGAGCACCGCGTTCCTGCTCGTCACCTCGGCCGCCCGCGAACCGATCGACGAGGCGATCTGGTTTGGGCAGCGCCTGCGGGCCGACGGTTTGCCGTTCGCCGGTGTGGTCGTCAACCGCGTCCATCACGACCTGCTGGGCGATCGCGAGCCGCGGGAGGTCCGGCGCTCCCTGGCCCGGGTGCTGCCGCCCGGCCTGGCCACTCGCGTGGCCGAGAACTTCCGCGACTACCACGTGCTGGCCCGGCGCGACGACGAGAACCTGGCCCGGCTGGCCAGTGAGCTCGACGAGCGCCGGCTGCTGCTCGTGCCCCAGCTCGACGACGACGTGCACGACGTCGCGGGCCTGGTCAGGATCCACCGCTACCTGTTCGGCACAGACGCGGAGCGCGAGCAGCTGATCGACGACATGGTCGCTTAGCCGGCTTCGACGGATCGCTCGATCGTCACCGCGTCGCCGCTCCACGCCTCCCAGCGCAGGAGCACCTCCTGCCATTCCTCCCGGCCGACCGGGGCGCCGGCCCGCGACAGGCGCACCGACCCCTCGTGCAGCAGCTCCCACACAGCCCGCTCGCACAGCGCGAGCCGCTCGCTCACGCGCGAGCCGGGGTAGCGCTCGGCGATGAGCTCCACCAGCCGCCCGAGCGCGACGGGTCCGTACGCGCAGCGGTCGACCACCTCGCGCTTGAGCTCGGTGATAGGGCCTGGCGCCGCGCGCTCGGCCAGCAACCGCGAGGTCACGTCCTCTCCGTCCCGGGTCACGTTCGCCCACCCGCGCCCCAGCCCGAGCTGTTCGGGGCCCAGCGCCGGACCTTCGTAGATGGTCAGCCGTGCCTTGTCCGCGGACCATCGGCGTTCTTCGAGCTCGACGGTCCCGCCCGAGGTCCAGGGGCCGACGATCCGGGCGTCGAGCTCGGCCTGGGTCAGGTTGAACGCCCGCGCCTGGTGCGGGAACTGCCGCAGCTCGACGTGGAACACGGGGGTAGGCTCGCACGCCCGGCGGTAGATTGCCACGCTCATGACTGAGCGACCGCTGTGGGCGCCGTGGCGCATCGAGTACATCACCGGGCCCAAGGACGGGGATTGCATCTTCTGCGCGGCAGCCGCCGAACGCCACGTGGATCCGGCGCATGAGCCGATCGACCGCACCGAGCGCTGCCTGACGATCCTCAACGCGTTCCCCTACGCGCCCGGCCACGTCATGGTCGCCCCGGTCCGTCACATCGGAGCGCTCGAGGACCTCGATGAGGACGAAATGCTCGAGACGATGCAGCTGGCCCGACGTGCGGTCCTGGCGATCCGCGCGGCGATGACCCCGGAGGGGTTCAACGTCGGCTTCAACCTGGGCAAGGTGGCCGGCGCGGGAATCGCCGATCACATGCATCTGCACGTGGTCCCGCGCTGGGGCGGGGACACGAACTTCATGCCGGTGCTCGCCGGCACAAACGTGATCCCGCAGGCGCTCGAAGAAAGCCGCCTTGCACTCGTGGAGGCGCTGGCCGGCCTCGACCGCGGGTAGGACCCCTCCATGCCGACCTCCATCGGGCTCGACCGACTCAGGGAGCTGCTGGCGGCCGACGCCCAGCTGGTCGAGGTGCTGCCGGCCGACGCGTACAGCAAGACCCATCTCCCGGGCGCGATCAACCTGCCGCTTGGACAGCTGCACGAGCCGGACGTATCGGTGCTCGATCGCCGGCGGCCGGTCGTCGTGTACTGCTGGGATCCGCTCTGAGACCTGAGCCCGCGAGCCGCGTGCCGGCTCGAAGCGCTCGGCTTCGCCGACGTTTATGACTACGTGCCGGGCAAGGTCGACTGGCTGGCCCATGGCCTGCCGGTGGATGGCGACGAGGCCGACCCGCCCACGGCCGGGAGCGTGGTCCGGGATGACGTGGCGCGCACCACAGCCGGCGACCCCGTGTCCACGGCGCTTAAGGCGGTCGAAGCCTCGCCCTATCCGTTCGCGCTGGTCACCGGCGAGCAGGGGATGCTGCTTGGACGGGTCCGCGCCAGTGTGCTACGAAAGCAGGACGGCGGCCTGCCGGTAGGCGAGTTCATGGAGCTCGGCCCCTCCACGGTGCGCCCGCACCGCGCGGCGGGGGAGCTGGCCGAAGTGCTGGCTGACCGCGACCTGCGCTGGGCGATCGTCACCACGCCCGAAGGCCGGCTGCTCGGCGTGGCCTCGCGCGAGGACCTCGAGCGGGCGACCGGCGAGGCTTCTTAGACGATCTCGATCGTGCCCGGCTCGCCGTCGAGCAGTCGCCCGATCTCGGCGCCCGGCAGCTCGCCCGCACGGTCCGGATCGACGGCCACGAGCAGACCGCCCGAGGTCATGGCATCGGTCACCAGCCGCCGGCTCACCTCGTCCACGGCGTCCGCGAAGCGGGCAAACTCCTCGGCGTAGCGACGGTTGTTGCGGCTGCCGCCGGCCACCGCGCGCTCGTCGGCCAGCAGCTCTAGGGCACCGTCGATCGCCGGCACCGCCGCCGCCTCGACCACCGCCGCGAGCCCGCTGCCCAGCGTCAACTCGTGCAGGTGACCGAGCAGGCCGAAGCCGGTCACGTCGGTCATGGCGTGGGCGCCGGCGGCGCGCGCGGCCTGCGCCCCGGCCGCGTTGCGCTCGGTCATCACGTCGATGGCGGCGGCCAGCGCGGCGTCGGGCGCGAATCCCTTCTTCAGCGACGTGGTCACGGCGCCGGCGCCGACGGGCTTCGTCAGCACGAGCGCGTCGCCCGCCCGCCCGCCGGAGTTGGTGATCAGCTCGGCCGGGTCGATCACCCCGGTCACGGCCAGGCCGTACTTGGGCTCCGGGTCATCGATCGTGTGCCCGCCCAGGATCACCGCCCCGGCCTCGCTGACCACGTCGTGTCCACCGCGGAGAACCTCGGCGAGCATCTCAGCGCCGAGTTGCTCGACCGACCACGCCACCAGGTTCAGGGCGCTCACCGGCCGCCCGCCCATCGCGTACACATCCGAGAGCGCGTTGGTGGCAGCGATCCGGCCGAAGTCGTAGGGGTCGTCCACGATCGGGGTGAAGAAGTCGACTGTCTGCACGAGCGCAAGGTCCTCGCGCAGGCGATAGACGCCGGCGTCGTCGCTGGTCTCGGCGCCGACCAGCAGGTTCGGATCGTCGGCACGCGGAAGCGCCTGCACGATCGGGGCGAGCAGCGCGGCCGGCATCTTGCACGCGCAGCCCGCGCCGTGGGAGAGGGAGGTGAGCTTGATCGCGGTCACGCCTGAGATCATCGCAAGTAGGCGGGTAGGGTCTCGCTCGTGTTCGACCCACTGCTTGTGGCCGCCGCCGCTCCCGCGCACCTGCCGGGAGTTCTGCACAGCCTGGAGCCGACGCTCAACCGGTTCGGCTATCTCGCCCTGGGCCTGATCTTCCTGGAGGACTTCGGTGTACCGGTGCCAGGTGAGACGGTGCTCATCGTCTCGGCGATCTATGCGGGCACCGGACGCCTGAGTGTCTGGCTGGTCGCCCTGATCGCGTTCCTGGCCGCGCTCCTGGGCGACAACGTCGGCTTCGCCATCGGCCACTTCGGCGGGCGCCCCCTGGCCGAGCGTTACGGGAAGTACATCCTGCTCACCCCCGAGCGCCTCGACAAGGCCGCGGGCTTCTTCGACCGCCACGGCGGCAAGGTGATCGTGATCGCCCGCTTCGTGGAGGGTCTGCGCCAAGCGAACGGGATCATCGCCGGCATCACCGGCATGCACTGGACGCGATTCCTGCCGTTCAACATGATCGGCGCGGCCCTGTGGGTCGCGCTCTGGGTGTCGGTCGGCTACTTCTCCGGCAGTCACATCGACAGCATCTACAAGGACGTCACCCGCTACCAGGCGTACTTCGCGATCGCCGTCGGAGTGCTCATCCTCGCCTTCATCGCGCACCGCGTCTGGAAATGGCGCAAGGAGCGCCGAGAGCGAGGCGAGCGTGCGGAGAGCAAGGCCTCCGCGGATTGAGCCGCGCTACGGCGCCTTGTCGTCCCTGTAAGCCTTGCGCGCCTTCTCGATCGCCTCGCGCGCGGCATCGCGACCGGCCCAGCCCTCAACCTCGGAATGGCGGTCGGCGTCCAGGTCCTTGTACACCGTGAAGAAGTGGCCGATCTCGGCCCTGAGCTGAGCCGGTAGATCGTCGACGTCCTCGAAGTGGTTCCAGCCCGGGTCCTCGCACGGCACGCACACCACGTGGTCGTCGGGGCCCTTCTCGTCGGACATCTTGAACAGCCCGACCGCCTTGGCCACCACGAAGCAGCCTGGGAACGTGGGCTCCGAGACGCACACCAGCACGTCGAGCGGGTCGCCGTCGGGGGCCAGCGTCTCGGGCACGTAGCCGTAGTCGGTGGGATACACGACCGACGCGGAGATGAACCGGTCGAGCTTGATCGCCCCGATCTCGGGGTCGTACTCGTACTTGTTGCGACTGCCCTTGGGGATCTCGACGATGCAGGTCAGCTCGTAGTCGCTCACGATCGCCTCGCCCCGCCGGCCGGTCGGGAGACCACTAGTTCATCTCTCCGCGCGACACCGCGAGACATGCCTCGCACCGTGGCCACGGTGGATCCCACGGATAGCCGCTCACGTCCTTGCCGCACAGGGCGGTGTCCGGGTCCTGCTCGGTGACCAGGTGGCACAGCTCCTCGAAGCCGTCGTCGTTGCGCCCCGGGGTGTTCTGGCACTCCGGGTGCACGTTGGGAAGGACAGCCGGCCGGGCGGCGGAGGGTGGCACGGCCGCAGCATAACTCGCGGCCGACGTCGGTTTAGAGCAAATCACGCAGCTCCGGCTCGGTGGACATGTGGCCTCTGCTACCCGGGCCCCCGGGCACGTAACGGCTGCCGCCCCGCCCGCTTAACAGCACGAGCGGGCGCGATGGCCCGCTCGAGACTGCAGGTCGCGCTCCCCTTTCCTTCATAGGAGCCCCAGGACTTACATGTCAGGCCTGGCAGGCAAGACACTCCCGGCCCCGCGAACGAGACCGAGTGGGGAGCGGCCTGAGATCAAGCCTAGCGGCTGCGCTCGCCGCCGCGGGACCGGTCCTCAGGCCGCCTGGACGAGCAGCTCGTCGGCCACCCCGCACAGGTCCGAGTCGAGGTGCCCGCAGAGCACGTCGCGCAGAAGCGCCCGCAGGTACTCGGTCAGCTCGCCGACCAGCGCATCGACCCCGGGATGGGCCGGCGCCAGGCCGCCGATCACCGCCCGCTCGAGCGAGATGGCATGGGCCGTGCGCTCAGCGACCGCGGCGCGATCCTCCGGGCGGGCGCAGATCGCCGCCAGGCGGCCGGCCAGCCGGCCGCTGGCGGGGCCTTCGGGCTCGAGCAGCGCGCGCAGCGCCAGCAGGTAGTCGGTCAGCGCCTCGAACGGCGCCAGCCGCTCGCAGCCCATCTCGAAACGGGCCAGGGCCCAGGCGATCTCGCCGCTGCGCGGCGTCCGCCGCGCCACCAGGTTGCAGAAGGCGCGCAGCTCGTCCTCCTGCTCGGCCGCGATCCGCAGGGGCAGGCCGGGCCGGCCGCTCCCAGCCACGGCGACCGTGCGCCACGCACCGGTGTCGATCCTGGCCCAGGCCACGGGACCGAGGGCGTAACCGCCTCGCTCGAACAGCCGCAGCGCGGTCAGCGTGCGGCGAAAGCGGGCCCGCGCCACCGACACCGGGGCGGGCGCAGCGCGGTCCTGGGCGGTGGTGAGCATCACGAGCACGTGTGGTCCTCCCCCATCCCCCCACACCGCCTCGGATGGCGCGTCGTCGAGGGCGTCGCCGCGCATCAGCGAGAGTCCCTCGCCGAGCGCGACCTCGGTCGTGTCGGGGTCCAGCCCGACGCCGAGCAGCGGCGCCACCACGGTGGTCAGGGCCCGTCCCTCGTACAGCGCGCTCTCGAGCTCCTCGTAGGCGGTCTCGAAGCGGTCGGGATCGAACCCGAACTCGCTGCGCTCGGCGAACACGACCGACAGGAACACGCGCAGCGCCGCGTCGGCGCACTCGCGCCGCTCGGCTGGGATCCGCGCCTCCCCTCGCTGCCTGAGGTAGGCCTCGACGCCATCCAGCGCGCTCAGCGCCCGCAGGGCCGGCGCGTAGGTGGGCATGGTGGCCAGCAGACTCAGGTGCTGGCGGATGAACGCTCCCGGTGAGCGGGCGGTAGCAGTAGAGCGGGACGCGGCCGCGCGCTCCGCCCGCGGCCTCGACCAGCTCGAACGGGATCTCGGCTCCGGCCGAGGTCTCGGCCGTGAGCTGCATGGCGGCCTCGCTGGCGAAGGCCTCGATGACGGAGTGAAGGGTGGTGTTGCGCACGTCCGCCGGTTCGCGCCGGGCGGCCGCGGTCCTGCCCGGCGCATGCGCCGTTGCAGCCGGTGCTACCCGGAGCGCTCGATCTCGCTCAGGTGCGCGATGTTCTCGGTGTCGCTCGGATCCACGCTCGCGCCGCCGCCGAACCAGGCGTCGAGGATCTCCTTAAGCTCGGCCTGCGAGGTGGCCCGCAGGCTCAGCGCGAGCACGTTGGCGTCGTTCCAGCGGCGCGCCCCGTCGGCCGTCTGGGCGTCGGCGCACAGCGCGGCCCGGATGCCCGCCACCTTGTTCGCGGCGATCGAGGCACCGGTTCCGGTCCAGCAGGCCACGATCGCCTGCTCGGCCCGGCCGTCGGCTACGTCACGAGCGGCCGTCTCGCTGGCCCAGGCCCAATCTGAGCGCTCGCGATCGGCGTAGGCGCCGTGCAGCAGCGGCTCGTGCCCGCGCCGGCGAAGCTCCTCGGGCAGGGCCGCGGCAATGCCGGTCAGCTCATCGGCGGACAGGCGATCCGCACCGGGATCGCCGATCAGACTGCGGCGATCGCCGGCTCGCGAGTCTCTTCGGGCTCGCTCGAGACGACGGTTGGCTCCTCGCAGTCCTCGAACAGCCACTGGAGCCCGTAGGCCCGCATGTCCTCGATCAGCGGCACGAGCGCCCGGCCCTTGTCGGTCAGGGCGTACTCGACGCGCGGCGGCACCTCGGGGAAGGTCTGCCGCTCGACGATGCCCTCCTCCTCGAGCGCGCGCAGCCGGAGCGAGAGCGTGCGCGGGCTGATGCCCTGCAGCGAGCGCTCGAGCTCGCAGAAGCGCGAGCGGCCCTCGGCGAGGTCGCGGATCACCAGTAGCGTCCACTTGCCGCACACGATGTCGGCTGTGCGGCACACCGGGCACGTGTCATTGGAAGGCATCTAATGCCGATTCTAGCGCAATGCTTCACCAACTGAAGTGAACGGCCGCGTCAGCGCCGTTTCACCGGGCGCCGGCGGAATCAGCCGAGCAGGCCGGGGGGCGGTGAGGAGGGGCGCCCGTTGCTCGGCGCCGAGGCAGCGAGCTGGCTCGGCTCGCCGGCCGGGACGACGGGCGGCGCAGCCGGGACGACGGGCGGCGGGGCCGGGGCGAAACCGGGGGCCGGCGCCGGCTCGGGAGCCTCGCTGGCCCGGGCGCTGTGGGCCAGGTCGTCCATCGATGTGGACGTGCGGCCGTCGCCGGCCACCAGCAGCTTGAAATCGTGGGGGCTCGAGGCCGCCTGGACGGCGTCCTCCATCGCGACTCGGCCGGCCTGTACGTGGTGCAGCAGGGCCTGATCGAAGGTCTGCATCCCGTAGTACTCACCCTCGGCGATGACCTCGCGCAGGCGGTCGGTCTGATTGTGGTCGAGGACCATGTCGCGGGCGCGGCCGGTCATGCGTAGGATCTCGCACACGGCGACCCGGCCCGAGCCGTCGGAGGTGCGCACCAGGCGCTGCGAGACGACGGCCTTGAGCGTGCCGGCCAGCATCGCCCTGGCCTGGGTCTGCTCGTGAGGCTGGAAGAAGTCGATGATCCGGTTGACGCTCTCCGCCGCATCTAGCGTGTGCACGGTCGAGAGCACGAGGTGGCCGGTCTCGGCGGCGGACAGCGCCGTCCTGCACGGTCTCCTCGTCGCGCATCTCGCCGATCAGGATCACATCGGGGTCCTGGCGCAGGACCCGGCGCATGGCGCGACCGAACGAGGCGGTGTCCATCCCGACCTCGCGCTGGTTGATGATCGAGCGGCGGTCGCGGTGCAGGTACTCGATCGGGTCCTCGATCGTGACGATGTGACGCGCCTTGGTCTCGTTGATGTGGTTGATGATCGCGGCCAGCGTGGTCGACTTGCCGGAGCCGGTCGTGCCGGTCAGCAGGATCAGGCCGCGCTCCTCGTCGGCGATCGTCTCGAGCACCGACGGGAGCCCGAGCTCGGTGACCGTCTTCACCGTGAAGGGGATCACGCGGGCGACGATCGAGACCGAGCCGCGCTGACGGAACGCGTTGACGCGGAACCGGGCCAGGTCGGGCACGGTGTAGGAGAAGTCGATCTCGTTATCGGAGTCGAACGCGGCCATCTTGTCCGAGTGCTCGGCGAGCATCTGGCGCAGCACGCCCTCGGTGTCGGCCGGAGCCAGCGAGTCCGGATACTGCTCGAGCGGCTCGAGGTGCCCGCGGAAGCGCGCCATCGGACACGCCGGCACCTTCAGGTGGAGGTCCGAGCCCTCGTTCTCTACGACGTACCGAAGCGCGGCGTGCAGATCGATCATCCTCCCGGGCATCGACCCATGCGGCCTTATGGCTTTAGCAACCAAGGAAAGGGTGGACGCGCGCCGAGCGCGGGGCTGCGCGCATACGGAAAACACCGCACTCGCGCGCCGCCGCGGCGAGAGTGAGGACTTGACCGCATCAGAGCCGGGTGAATCCGAATTCACCGCCGACGCGCCGCCGAGTGAGGCGTTATCGGGTCACTGGAAAGGTGCGTCGGAGGATCCCAGGCCCAAGGGAGCGAGCTCGGGGCCCATGAAGCCGACCCGCTCGCCAGAGCGAGACTCGGAGGGCAACCGCTAGGCGACGTCCCGAAGCTTCTGCGCCTCAGCCAGCGACTGAAGCTTCTTCAAGGACTGGTTTTCGATCTGGCGAATCCGCTCGCGCGTGACGTTGAACGTCCGCCCGACCTCGTCGAGCGTCCGCGGATGCTCGCCACCGAGCCCGTAGCGGAGCTCGAGCACGCGCCGCTCGCGGTAGCTCAGGTTCTCGAGCGCCTCGCGCAGCGCCTCCTTGGTGAGGATCTCGGCCGCCCGCTCGTAGGGCGACTCGGCCCGCTCGTCGGCGATGAACTGGCCGAACTCGGACTCCTCCTCGTCACCGACCGGCTTCTCGAGCGACACCGGCGCCTGAGCCGAGCGCTTGATCGACTCGACCTCCTCGGGCTCGATGCCGGTGACCTCGGCGATCTCCTCGGCGGTCGGCTCGCGACCGAGCTCGGTGACCAGCTTGCGCTCGGCCCGCCCGATCTTGTTGAGCTTCTCGACCACGTGCACCGGGATGCGGATGGTCCGCGCCTTGTCGGCGAGCGCGCGAGCGATCGCCTGGCGGATCCACCAGGTGGCGTATGTGGAGAACTTGAAGCCCTTGCGGTAGTCGAACTTCTCGGCCGCACGCACGAGCCCGAGCGTTCCCTCCTGGATCAGGTCCAGGAACGGCAGGCCCTGGTTGCGGTAGTTCTTGGCGATGGAGACGACGAGCCGGAGGTTCGACTCGACCATCTTCTGCTTGGCGTCGAGGTCGCCGCGCTCGATTCGCTTGGCGAGATCGACCTCTTCCTGGGCGGTGAGCAGCCGCACCTTGCCGATGTCCTTCAGGAACAGCTGAAGGGAATCGGTGGTCATGTCCGGCTTGAGATCGAGCGCCGTCTTGGGCTTGCGCCGGCCGCGCTTGTCCGGCGCGCGCTCGAGCTCAGCCGCCGCGATGGCCGGATCCACCTCCTCGACCAGCTCGATCTCAGCGCGCTCGAGGAAGCCGTGGAGCTCCTCGACATCCGCCTCGTCGAGATCCAGCTCCGAGACCGCACCGGCGATCTCCGAATAGGTCAGGACGCCGAGCTGCTGGCCGCGGGTGACGAGGCCCTTGATCTCTTCGAGTTCCTGCAGGTCCGCTACTGACATCTGATTCCGTTTCTCGTCGTACCCGCCGGGCGCCTGGAAACAGCCGGCTTGAGAGGGAAAGAGGATGACTCACGGCCGGCGCCCGCAAGGCGCACGACCGCTATCTAAACATGCAAAAGAAGTCTAGTCGCTATACTTTTTGAAGTCAACGAAGGCGCGTTGGCCAGGGCGCGGGGGCTGATTGCGGTGGCATGGCCGGCGCCGGCTCTGAAAGGCCGGGTCGCAGCGGCTCCGATTCGCCCTTGTTGCGCGCGTAGGCACTACGTATACGCCCTACGGTAGCCCGAGTTTCAAGCTGTGCTCGGATTTTCGTAAGAACCTTCGTCGCGACGGGTGATTCCGGGGTGCGCCATCATGTGCTCGGTGAGCCCGCAACGCTCGACTGACGTCCTGGGGTCGCTCCCGCGGCGCCGCCCGCAGCGGCGTAGTGCCAAACGCCCCGCGCCGGCCACGGCGACCACGACCGAGCCGGCGACGAGCGCAGGCAAGGCCCCGGCGACCAAGACCAGGACCGCGGCCAAGCCCAAGGCAACCACCAAGCCGCCCACCCACGCCAAGGCGAGCCCCAAGCCCAAGGCGCCAGCCCGGAGCAAGGCGGTTGCCTCCGCGCCACCCATCCCCGCGCGTCCCGCCGCCCGCCAGCGCCCACAGCGGCTGCGCCAGCCCGCTCAGCCCGCCGGTGTCCCGGCCACCCCGCGGGCCGACCACCCCTCCGACCCGAACGAGCGCCACCTCCTGGGCACTGCCGCCCAGGCTGCGGCCGAACTGGCCGAGATCGGGATGGCGGTGAGCGCCCGCGCTCTGCGGCGCGTGATCGACCGGCTTCCGCGCCCCTGATCGCGGGCCGCGGCGCGCGCCGCCGCCAGACCTGGTTAGAATGCCGACCCGTTCATGCCGAGCGATCATCCGCCCGCGGGTGATCGGCGGGGGAACCACTTGCGAATCTCCGGATTCGCAGGGGCGAATCGGTCCCGGCTGGGGCCGTAGCGCTCACAAGGCGCGAGCCCGTCAGCTCACCCCGTAGGCGCAAACCGAGAGGACCGATCCGCTGCTCGCAAGAGTTCGCGCCAACCGTTATGTAGCCCCGTTGCTGGCCGTGGCGGCCGGCGGCTTGGCCGTCCCCGCGATGGCGTGGGCCGGATCCGGAGGCGCGGGAATGGGGCCCGGGTCGGGGTCGGGGAGCGCCCCCAGCGCCCAGCCCGGCAACGTCACCGAGAGCTCGACCAGCAACGGGATCACGATCTCCTCGGACGCCTCTGCGTTCGTGCGCAGCGGGGTCTCGGTGAGCGGCACGGTGCCATCCGGTGATGCAGGCGACGCCATCGAGATCGACCAGCTCCCCGCAACGCCGGGTTCGAGCTGGGTCGCGATGGCCGTCACGCACGCCGCCTCGGACGGCTCGTTCACCGCGACCTTCCACACCAAGGGCTCCGGCCAGGTGACGGTCCGTGCGGTGCTCCAGGGCAGTCAGGCCACGAGCGCGGCGGCCTCGCCGCCGTCGCTGTCGATCACCGTGTACCGGCGGTCGATCGCCACCCTCTACGGCCCCGGCTTCTACGGACATCGCACCGCCTGCGGCACGATCCTCCGCCGGCGCACGATCGGCGTGGCCAATCGGACCCTCCCCTGCGGAACCGAGGTCCAGGTCTATTACGACGGGAACGTGCTGACCGTCCCGGTGATCGACCGCGGGCCGTACGCCCACGACGCCAACTGGGACCTCACGATGGCCACCGGCCGCGCGCTTGGCATGCGGGGCACGGAGACCGTCGGGGCAGCGGCCGTGGCGAGCAGCTCCACCGCTCCGAGCAGCTCGAGCTCAGGCTCGAGTTCCAGCTCGGGCGCCGCGCCGGCCGCCCAGTAGCCGCTGAGCGTCAGCCGGCCAGGCCCGGATCGAATCCCGAGGGGTCGGGATCGTCGAAGTCGTCGTCCTCGTCGGTGACGATCCCGATCCCGCTGGCCTCGGCCGCGTAACGCGTCTGCTCGGCCGCGTCGATCAAGTCGTCCGCGTTGTGCCCGTCCTCGCCCAGCACCGCGAGGCCCACGCTCACGGTCAGCGGCGCCCCGCGCCAGGACTCCTCGCCCGGGACGTTGGTGACGATCCGCGATCCGAGGGCCTGGGCGCCGGCACGGCCCGTGTCGCGGGCGATGATCCAGGCACGGCTGTCGGTCTCGCAGGCGAGCACGTCGCGCCGCCGGACCGCGGTGCGGACGGCCTGCGCGAAGCGGCTGAACGTCGCGCTGGACTCGTCGTGCGGCTCGACTGCAAGCAGCCGCTCGGCCTCGTCGAGCTCGACCAGCAGCAGCGAGAGCGGAAGCGAGGTCCGGGCGGCCCGCACGATCTCGTCCCTCAGCGCACCGACCCACAGGGCGTCGCGGCTCTGATCGGATGCTTGCCCGATTTCGCCATAGGTGCTCGCCCTCGCTTGTTCTGGGTCCTCACCCTCCCCCGCCCGGCCCGCTTCGGACGCGTCGCCCGCCGACGGCACGCCGGCGGCCCCCGTCGTGCCCCCCCTGTCCTCAAGCCCCGGCCTCACGCTCCCCGGTGGGCGGCGCTCGGGTGCCTCGCCCGCGCGAGTGCCCGCCTGGCCCGGTCGCGCCACCCGCAGCGGCGCAACTCGGGGCGGTCCGGCCGTGGTCGCCTCGCCCTCATCCCGGCGGCGCAGGACGGCCGCCAGGACCAGGGCGGCCACCAGCGAGAGCCGCTCGGACGCGTCGATCAGCGCATCGGGATCGGTCTGCACCAGCTCGACCCGCAGGGCGGCCCACACGACATCCTGGAGCGCCCTGACCGCGTGGGCGGCCGCCTCGGCGCTCCGAGCCCCGGCCAGCTCGCCGACCCCGGAGGCGAGCGGCTCGAGTACGCCCTCCTGCTCGAGTCGCCGCAGGTCGGCTTCGTCGTAGAGCGCGCGGACGACCGCGTCGCAGATCCGTGGACCGTCGCGGGCAACCCGGCCGGCCAAGATGGCTGCTGCGTCCTCGAGCGGCGCGTCCTCGACCAGCGCCAGCAGCCAGCCCTTGGCCAGCTCCTCGCCCCGGAGCAGCAGCGCCTCGACGCCCGCGCTTACGACCGGCCTCGGCCGTCTACGGCGTGGCACACCCTGCTCCATCGGGCCCACTTTTACCACCTATCGCTTCCATGCAATCCCCGCCCTGGAGAGTCCGATCTCCGGCGTTCGAGAAAATGAACGGAATGCCCCCTCCACTACTTACGATCGCCCAGGCACGAGAGCTGGTTCTGAATGCGATCATGCCGCTGGCCAGCGAGTCGGTGCCGATCCCAGAGGCCCGCGACCGAGTGCTCGCGGCCGACGTTCAGGTGGCCGATGACGTGCCGCCCTTCCCCTGCTCGGCCATGGACGGCTACGCGCTCGCGCCCGGTCCCGCGGGCCGCACCCTGAGCCTGGTCGGCGAGTCGCGCGCCGGCACCCCGTCCACGCAGTCGCTCGGTGAGGGGCACGCGATCCGGATCTCGACCGGCGCCGCGGTCCCGGACAGCGCCAGCGCCGTCATCCCGCAGGAGAACGTCTCGCTCGACGCCGGGGACGGCGAGATCGTCACGCTCGCGCCCGTGCACGAGGGCGACAACGTCCGCCACCGGGGCGAGGACATGCGGGCCGGTTCCACCGTGCTGCGGGCCGGCACCCTGCTCGGGGCGGCCGAGCTCGGCGCGGCGGTGTCCGCGGGTGCCGCCCAGCTCACGGTGGCTCGCAGACCCGCCGTCCAGGTCCTCAGCACCGGAGACGAGCTCAAGGCTCCGGGCGAGCCGCTCGGGCCGGGCGAGATCCACAACTCCAACGGCCCGATGCTGGTCGCACTGGCCGAGCATCTGGGCGCGGCGTGCGCGCCACCTGCTCGCCTGCCCGATGATCGCGCCGCCACCGTGGCCGGCCTGGGCGAGGCGCTCGAGCACGCCGACGTGCTGATCATCTCCGGCGGGGTCTCGGTCGGACCCCACGATCACGTCAAGCCTGCGCTCGAGGACCTCGGTGTGGAGCAGGTCTTCTGGCGAGTCGCCCTGCAGCCCGGCAAGCCCACCTGGTTCGGGCGGCGGGGCAGCACGCTGGTGTTCGGGCTGCCGGGCAACCCGGTGTCCGCCGTGGTGACCTTCGGGCTGTTCGTTCGGCCCGCGCTGAGCGCGCTCCAGGGCCGCACCGAGGAGCGAAGGCTCGAGTCTGAGGCGGTCCTGACCGCCCCCGTGGCGCGCAATCACGACCGCGAGCAGGCCGTCCGCGTCCGGCTCGAGCGCCGCGAGGGCCGCCTGGTGGCCACCCCGAACGGCCCGCAGGGCTCCCACATCGTGACCTCGCTGCTGGGCGCCGACGCGCTGGCCCTGATCGCCGCCGGCGAGGGCGAGCTCGCGGCCGGCACGACCGTGCCGCTCGAACCCCTCCCTCGCTAAGGGCTCGTCGCTGAACCCTGAGACAATCCCGTCGTGGCCGCGATCCTCGCTCTGCTGGCCGGGCTCAGCGCCCTGATCGCCTCCCGGCGCCGGCGGCGCGGGCGTTCTCGCGCCCAGGCGGTGATCATCTCGCCGCCGAAGTCGACGGTGATCGCCCGGGACGGGGCGGTGCGCTCGGCCCAGCTGGCCGAGCTGACGCTCGCCGAGGCGGACTGGCGACGGATGTGGAACGCCACCAACCTGGAGAACCTGGCCCGGACGTACTGGCGCTTCCTCTCCCGGGTCACGCTCGGCCTGATCCGCGTCGTCTACGGCGAGAACGAGCGGTCGGTGGTGTTCATCGCGAGGCCGCTCACGCTGCTGCGCTTCAACGCCCCCGAGTACGTGCTCGACCGCGAGTACGGCAGCGTCCGCTGGCAAATCCGCGACGGCCTCCTGGTCGCGCGCTCTGGCCGCGGCTGCGGCTTCCTGGCCCTTGCCGTCACGCATCTGGAGGGCGGCCCGGAAGGTCGGGTCAGGGTCCTCATCGAGGTCGAGGTGGCCAACTTCTATCCCGCCATCGCCGCCGGCTTCAGCGTGCCGGTATACGAGGTGACCCAGTCGGCCATTCACGTGCTGGTCACCCACGCGTTCCTGCGCTCCCTGGCCCGGCTCGATCTGGCCAAGTCCAAGGTGGGCCGCTTCGCCGTGCCGCATCCAGACGTCCGCGCGGCCGTCGGCCGGGTGCGCGACCGCGTCACCAAGTAACTCTTGCTCACCCGTAACGGATGCCGGTGAGTGTCCGCAGCTTCGTTCTGTCGTGGCGCGCGGAGACCCGACGGACCGTCCCCGAGCGCGAGCGCATGACCAGCGACTCGGTCGTGGCCCCGCGATCGCCCTGGTAGCGCACGCCCTGGAGCACGTCGCCGTCGGTCACCCCGGTGGCCGAGAAGAACACGTCCTCGCTGCGCACCAGGTCATCGCAACTGAGCGTCTTTGAGAGGTCGTAGCCGGCGTCGGTCGCCGCCTGCTTCTCCTCGTCGTTGCGCGGCCACAGCCGGCCCTTGAGCTCGCCGCCGATGCACTTGATGGCCGCCGCGGTGATCACGCCCTCGGGGGTACCGCCGATCCCCCACAGAATGTGGACTGGGCTGTTGTCCGAGACCGCGAGCAGCGCGGCGGACACGTCCCCGTCGATGATCAGGCGCACCCGCGCGCCGGCATCGCGCACCTGCTCCATCGCCTCGTGGTGGCGCTCGCGATCGAGCATCACGACCATCACGTCGCGTATATCGATCTTCTTGCGCTCGGCGATCAGACCGAGGGTCTCGGGCAGGGGCCGGTCGAGGTCGAGCAGGTCGGCGATCTCGGGCCCGCCGGCGATCTTCTCCATGTAGACGATCGGGCCCGGGTTGAACATCGAGCCGCGCTCGGCGAGCGCGATCACCGAGATCGCGCTCGGCATCCCCAGCGCGGTGAGGCGCGTGCCCTCGAGCGGGTCGACCGCGATGTCCACCTTGGGTGGGCTGCCGTCCCCGATCTGCTCGCCGTTGTAGAGCATCGGCGCCTCGTC
The DNA here is from genome assembly GCA_963764545.1 of uncultured Solirubrobacterales bacterium. Classification (GTDB taxonomy): domain Bacteria; phylum Actinomycetota; class Thermoleophilia; order Solirubrobacterales; family Solirubrobacteraceae; genus Palsa-465. The sequence goes on from CAVXSX010000005.1 coordinate 1,216,389, forward strand.
CTTCTCGCCCTCGCCGATCACCACCACGCCGTCCATCGAGACCGACTCGAGCACATGGCGCATCGCGTCAACCGCGGCCTGGTCGGCACCCTCCTTGTCACCGCGGCCGACCATGCGGGCGGAGGCCAGCGCGGCGGCCTCCGTGACCCTGACCAGCTCCAGCGCCAGGTTGCGGTCGACCCGGACGTGCTCGTGGCCGAGACTCATGGAAGCCCCGGCGGCTTGCGCGTGGCGCTCTCCTGAGCCCGCCACACCGAGCCGAGCAGGATCAGCACGCCGCCGGCCAGCCCGACCCACCAGCCGACCGCGATGCTGATCTCACCCGGCGGAGTGCCGGGCCGGTCGATCACGCCGCGGAACACCGTGAACGTGAGCGCGGCGATCGCGATGATCGCGGTCATCTCCCCGCGCGGCCAGGACAGGGCGTGGCCGCGGATGATGATCCAGGCCAGCACGAGCGGCGCGACCGCGGTGATCAGCAGCAGGTAGCGGATGATCATCAGCGACTTCCAGCCCGTGCACGACGCGCTGGGCCCGCGGCACGATCCCAGCACCGTGTACTTGTCCCCCAGGGTGAACCAGGCCAGGAACAGCGAAACGCCGAGGACGGCGCCGCCGAGCACGGCCACCAGTTCCCCGCGGTCGAGCTGCCTGAAGTTCATCGGTCGGGCAGCCTAACCGGTTTGCCCGGCCGGGGGCGACGGTCCCCGGAGCACCTCGAGAGCTCGGTGGTGGCACGCTCAGGACGGGCGATGCCGCTGGTAATCGCGGCCTTGCGCACGGCCTCGGCCACTGCGTCGTGCACGTGCTGGTCGAGCGCGTTGGGGACGCAGCTCCTCGCCCCGCGCCAGCTCGGCGAGCGACTGCGCAGCGGCCAGCTTCATCTCGACGTTGATCCCGGCCGCGCCAGCCTGCAAGGCGCCGCGGAAGATCCCCGGATACCCGAGGACGTTGTTGACGCTGCGCCCGTCGGCCGCGAACGCCGCGCCCGCGGCCTCGGCCACCTCGGGCTCGATCTCGGGGTCGGGGTTGGTCAGCGCGAGGATCACCTGACCCGGGCGGATCATGGCCGGCTCGATCAGTCCGCGCCGCCCGGTGGTGGCCACCACGACGTCCGCCTCGGCCATGACCTGCTCCATGCTCACGATCTCGATCCCATGCGCCTGCGCTCGCGCGTGAGCGGCTTGCAGAGGATCGAAGCCGATCACCCGGCGGGCACCGCCGTCGACCATCAGCGCGGCGATCCCGTAACCGGCCGCGCCCAGCCCGAGCTGGCCCACGGTGGCGGAGCGCAGCTCGACCCCGGCATACCGGCAGGCCACGATCGCCGCGGCCAGCGACACCACCGCGGTGCCGTGCACGTCGTCGTGCATGACCGGCTGGGGCAGCCGCTCGATCAGCTGGCGCTCGATCTCAAAGCACTCGGGCGCCGAGATGTCCTCCAGGTGGATCCCCCCGAAGGTCGGTGCGATCCGCACCACGGTCTCGACGAAGCTCTCGACGTCGCCCGCGTCGATCAGGATCGGCATGGCCGAGATGCCCGCGAACTGATCGTAGAAGACCGCCTTGCCCTCCATCACCGGCATCGAGGCCACCGGCCCGATGTTGCCCAGCCCCAGCACCCGCGTGCCGTTGGTGCAGATCGCCACGCTCCGGGAGATCATCGTGTAGCGAGCGGCAAGCTCCGGCTGGGCGGCGATCGCCGTGCAAACCCGCGCCACTCCCGGCGTGTACACGTCACGCATCTCCTGCACGGTCCGCACCGGCCAGCAGGCGTCGATCCGCAGCTTGCCGCCGGCATGGCGAATCAACGCCCGATCCTGATGCCACAGCACCCCGACGTCGGGCAGGCCGCCGATCAGCTCGGCGATGCGCCCGGCCTGGTCGGTGTCGCGCACCTCGACCGTGATGTCGCGCACCGAGTGCTCGCGGCCGAGCGAGATCGTGACCACGTCACCGATCAGGCCCTCCCCGTCCGCTATGGCTCGGGCCACCTTTGCCAGCTGACCGGCATGGTGCGGGATCTGGACGCGGTAGGTGCAGTCGAGCATGCAGGTCTCCCCTCGAAGAGCGCGGTTCGCGCAAGGGGTGTATTTATCACGACGTGCCACCCGGCCCTCCGTCGCCCGATCCGGTCCCCCCGCTGCGCCGCCTCTATCCGGAGCCGGGCAGCCTCCACATCGGTGAGCTGCTCTCCGAGCTGAACCTGGCCGCCCGGGCGCCATCCAACCGTCCATACACGATCGTCAACTTCGTGGCCAGCGCCGACGGACACGCGGCCTTCCAGGGACGCTCGCGGTGGCTGAGCGACGACGCCGACCGCGAGATGTTCCACGCTCTGCGCGAGCACGTCGATGCGGTGATGGCCGGGACCGGCACCCTGCGCGTCGAGCGCTACGGGCGAATGGTGCGCGACCCCGAGCGCCGGCGACGTCGCGCCGCCGCGGGCCTGAACCCCGAGCCGCTGGCCGTGGTGATGAGCCGTAGCGGGGACGTGCCCGTCGACATCCCGCTGTTCGCGGATCCCGGCTCGCGGGTGGCGGTATTCACACCGGCCCCGCTTGTCACCACCGGCCTCGCCGCGCAGGTCGACGTGGTTCACCTCGACGCGGGTGAGCTCACGCTGACGACGATGATGCGCCGGCTGCGCTCGGCCTTCGACGTGCGTTCGCTGCTGTGCGAGGGCGGGCCGACGCTGTTCGGTGCGCTGCTCCAGGAGGACCTGGTCGACGAGCTGTTCCTCTCGCTGGCCCCGAAGCTGACCGGCGGCGGGAGCGCACCGGCCATCAGCACCGGACCGGAGCTGGCCGAGCTGCGCCCGCTCTCGCTCGTGTGGGCCCTCGAGCTGGATGGAGCCCTGTATCTGCGTTACGCCGTGCATCGCTGAACCGTTTCACCATGTTGGTTAACCGATTCACCCAAAATGGTGAATCGGTTAACCACTCTTTTACTTACTGGTTTCTCTAGAAGTTAATCTTCCGGCTGGCACAATCACGGCGGTGACCGGTCGGACCGCAGCCCGCACACACGCCACTGCGACGCCGATGACGGAGGCTCTGCTCGAGGCGCGCGAGCGAACCTTCGCTCTGGTGGCGTCGCTGTCCACCGAGAACCTCGAGCGAGTCCATTCGCCGCTGATGAGCCCGCTCGTATGGGATCTGGCGCACATCGCGGCCTACGAGGATCTCTGGCTCGTGCACCGCTACGGCGAGCGGCCCCTGCTGCACGACGATCTGGCGGCCACCTACGACGCGTTCGAGACGCCACGCGCGGTGCGAGGTGACATCGAACTGCTCGGCGCCGCCGAGGCCCGCGATTACCTGAGCGAGACGCGCGAGCGCACACTTCAGGTGATCGAGGAGCGCGGCGTGGGCGACGGGCTGCTGCACGAGATGGTGCTCCGCCACGAGCATCAGCACAACGAGACGATGCTCCAGACACTGCAGCTCGCCTGTCTAACCGATTACGAACTGGCCGAGCGCCGCGCGCTGGGGGCCTCGCCCGCAGCGTCAGCTACCGGACTCGAGATGGTCGAGGTCCCGAGCGGTCCATGCTCGATCGGCGCGCCCCAGGACGGCTTCGCCTTCGACAACGAACGCCCGCGGCACCGCACCGATGTACGCGGCTTCCTGATCGGCCGCACCCCGATCACCAACGCCAGCTACCTCACGTTCGTCGAAGGCGGCGGATACGAGCGGCGCGAGTGGTGGTCCGACGAGGGCTGGTCCTGGAAGGAGCAGTACGACATCACCCGCCCCGGAAGCTGGACGGTGGACCTCGCCGGCGAATGGCGGCTCGGGCAGCTCGAGCCGTTGCACCCCGATCGGCCGGTGGTTCACGTCTCCTGGTTCGAGGCCGACGCCTTTGCTCGCGCGCACGGCGCCCGGCTGCCCACCGAGTTCGAGTGGGAGAAGGCGGCGAGCTGGGATCAGGCGGCGCAGACCGCTCGGCGGTATCCGTGGGGCGATGAGCCTCCCGTGCCGGGACGCCACGCCAACCTCGACCAGTGCGGGTGCGGGACCGCACCGGCCGATGCCCATCCCGAGGGCGCGTCCCCGTACGGCTGCCTCGGGATGATCGGCGACGTGTGGGAGTGGACTGCGAGCCGCTTCGAAGGGTACGAAGGGTTCGTGGCGCATCCCTACCGCGAGTACTCCGAGGTGTTCTTCGGCGACGACTACCGGGTTCTGCGGGGCGGCTCGTGGGCCACCCGCGCCCGGGTGGCCACTCCGAGCTTCCGCAACTGGGACTATCCGCAGCGCCGGCAGATCTTCTCCGGCTTCCGCATCGCGCGAGGACACATGAGAACCGCCGCTTCCTCGCCCGAGATCCGGATCGACTCATATCCTTTCGGAGGCCGACGAGCGCAGCCTGTCCTACGACGTGCTCGACGGCCTGACCCGTCCGTTCAAGGAGATCCCGCCCAAGCATTTCTACGACGCGCGCGGCTCCGAGCTGTTCGAGCAGATCTGCGAGTTGCCCGAGTATTACCCGACCCGGACCGAGCGCGCGATCCTCGAGGCGAGCGCCGCCGAGATCGTGCGAGTCACCGGCGCGGGCGAACTGGTCGAGCTCGGCTCGGGCTCAGCCGAGAAGGCGCGGATCCTGCTCGAGGCGATGTCGAGCGCCGGGACCCTGCGGCGTTACGTACCGGTCGACGTGTCCGAGAGCGCGCTCGAAGAGGCGGCGATCCTGCTCGTGGACGAGTTCGATGGGCTCACCGTGCACGGTGTGATCGGCGACTTCGAGCGCCACCTCGACCGGGTGCCGCGCCCGATCGCGGGCACCCCGCGCATCGTCGCCCTGCTCGGTGGCACGATCGGGAACTTCCCGCCCGGCACGCGCCGCCGGATGCTGCGCGAGATCAGCCGGCTGCTGGGACCGGACGACCGGCTGCTGCTCGGCACCGACCTGGTCAAGGACCCGCGCGTGCTCGAGGCCGCCTACGACGACGCGCAGGGCGTTACCGCCGAGTTCAACCGCAACGTGCTGCGCGTGATCAACCGCGAGCTCGATGCCGACTTCTCACCCGAGGCGTTCGAGCACATCGCGTTCTACGACCGGGCACACGAGTGGGTCGAGATGCGCCTGCGAGCCTGCCGGCCGTGCAGCGTGCTGGTGGCCGGTCTCGGCTTGCGGGTCGAGTTCGCCGCCGGGGAGGAGCTGCGCACCGAGATCAGCGCCAAGTTCACTCGCGCGCGCGTGCAGGAGGACTTCCGGGCGGCCGGTCTGGAGCTGGAGTGTTGGTATACGGACAGCGACGGACTTTTTGCAGTGTCGCTGGGCCGTCGGCTATAGGGTTCTCGCGCCATGAAGATCGGAGGGAGTGGGGCGCTCGTCGCGGGTGGCGCGTCGGGCCTTGGGGAGTCCACGGCGCGGAGGCTTCACGCCGATGGTGCCCATGTCGTGATTGCGGACCTGAACGAGGATCGCGGACGCGCCCTGGCTGATGAGCTGGGCGAGCGCGCGTGCTTCGTGCCCACCGACGTCACCGACCCGGACGCGGTCCACGCGGCGGTCAACGCGGCCGGCGGAGCAATCCGTGCCGCTGCGGATCGCGATCTCGTGCGCCGGCATCGGCTGGGCTGGGCGAGTGGTCGGCCGCCGCGGCGCACATGGACTCGAGCCGTTTGAGACCGTGCTCCGCGTCAACCTGTTCGGCACGTTCAACGTCATGCGCCTGGCGGCTGCGAGGATGGTCGAGAACGAGCCGACCGAGGCCGGCGAGCGCGGCGTGTGCGTCAACACCGCGTCGATTGCCGCCTTCGACGGGCAGATCGGACAGATCGCCTATTCGGCCTCCAAGGGAGCGATCGTCAGCATGACGCTGCCCGCCGCCCGCGACCTCGCGCCGCTCGGCGTGCGCGTGTGCGCGATCGCGCCCGGCACGTTCGACACCCCGCTGTTGGCCAACCTGCCCGAGGCTTCGCGCGAGGAGCTGCGACGCGTGGTGCCGTTCCCGGCGCGCTTCGGACGTCCGGACGAATTCGCGGCACTCGCCGTGCACATCGTCGAGAACGAGATGCTCAACGGCGAGGTCATCCGGCTCGACGGCGCGCTGCGAATGCCTCCTCGTTAGCTACTAACCCTCCACATTTGTTCGAGTGCAGGCATTCTGATGGTTACCCGCGGGTAGCATCGCGCCATCCAGGAAGGGAGACTCAGTTGGCGCTCACCATGCAGGGTGGTGAACGGCGACGAGCGTCTCGCCACGAGACGTCGCCAGGACGACCATGACGGATCGGCCATCACATCGTGAACAAAATCGCGGGGCAAGCGAATGGATCGAGCTCGAACGCGCTATCACCGACGCCATCGAGCGCTCGCAGTCACTCGGCCAGGCCGCCCCACTGATTCTCGGTGCGTTGGCGAATGCGCAGGAACGCGCCCGCAGCGAGAAGCTCTTGACCCAGGCCGAGCAGGCCGCGGACACCGGCAGCTTCGAGCTCGATCTCGGAACCGGTGAGGCCAACTTCTCGGTCGGGCTGCGACGGATCCTCGCCGTCCCGGAGGAGGTGCCGCTGACGCGCGAGCTGTTCCTCGAACGAGTGCACCCCGAGGACCGCGACCTGGTGCAGGGCGCACTCGAGCGTGCGCGTCGCGAGCGCGAGCCGTTGCGCTTCGAGGTCCGGGTCAATCGCTTCGACGGCGTCGAGCGGGTGGTGCGCGCCCGCGGCGAGGCGATCACCTCGCGCAAGGGCGAACCACTCACCGTGGCGGGAACGCTTCAGGACGTCACCGACGAGGCGGCCGATCGCTCGGCTCGCGACCTGCTGAGCTACGTGGTGCAGTCGACCGGCGACGCGATCATCACCAAGGCGCCCGACGGCACGATCACCAGCTGGAACCGCGGCGCGGAGCAGCTCTACGGGTACTCGGCGCAGGAGGTGATCGGACGCGCAAGCGGCCTGACCGAGACGCCCGAGCGCGCGGGCGAGTGGCAGAAGCTTCTCCGGACGGTGTTCTCGGGTCAGTCGATCGAGAACTTCGAGACCGACCGCGTGCGCAAGGACGGGAGCCTCATCACGGTGTCGCTCACGGTCTCACCGGTGACCGACGCCAACGGACGGATCGTCTCGGCCGCGATCATCGCGCGCGACACGACCGAGCGGGCCCGCTACGAGGAGCGCCTCCGGCACATGGCCGACCATGATCAGCTGACCGGTCTGTTCAACCGCCGGCGCTTCGACGAGGAGCTCAAGCGCGAGCTGGCCCGCGCCGGCCGCTACGCCGAGCAGAGCGCGGTGCTGAGCATCGACATCGACAACTTCAAGGGGATCAACGACTCGGCCGGGCACCCCGCCGGCGACGCGGTGCTGTGCCATGTGGCGCGCGTGCTCGACGCGCACTGCCGGGCCACCGACGTGGTCGCCCGTCTGGGCGGCGACGAGTTCGCGGTGCTGCTATCCGCGGTCGGCGCGCAGGAGGCCCGCCACGCGGCCGAGCACCTACTGACCGAGATCCGCAGCTCACCGGCCGCTTACGGCGGCCGGCCGTTCCGGGTCACCGCCTCGATCGGCGTGGCCACCTTCGAGTCAGACGACGCCACCGCAGGCGAGGTGCTGGTCAATGCCGACCTGGCCATGTACGCGGCGAAGAACTCCGGCCGCGACCGCGTCGTCGTCTACACCCCGAGCGAGGCCCGCAAGGCGCGCGCGATGGCCAAGCTGACCTGGTCGCAGCGCATCCAGGACGCGCTCAACCACGACCGGTTCGTGCTCCACCTGCAGCCGATCCTGGAGCTCGCCACCGGCCAGATCAAGCACGGCGAGCTGCTCTTGCGGATGCAGAGCGATCGCGGCCGGCTGATCGCCCCAGGCGCGTTCCTGCCCGCCGCCGAGCGCTTCGGGCTGATCCACGCGATCGACCGCTGGGTGGTGCAGCACGCGATCCAGTTGATGTCCGGACGCGAACGGGCCGGTGCCGCGCGTCGGCATCAACCTGAGCGGCGAGTCGATCGTGGGCGACCCGCACCTGCTGGAGATGATCGAGCGCGAGATCGAGCGCACCGGAGTCGATCCCGCCAAGCTGATCTTCGAGGTGACCGAGACCGCGGCGATCGCCAACATGCCCGAGGCCACCCAGTTCGCCCGCGGTCTGACCAGCCTCGGCTGCAGCCTCGCGCTCGACGACTTCGGGACCGGGTTCGGCTCCTTCTACTACCTCAAGCACCTGCCGGTCAGCTACGTCAAGCTCGACGGCGAGTTCATCCAGAACCTCCCCCGCAGCGAGGTCGACGAGCACATGGTCAAGGCGATCGTGGGCGTCTCCCAGGCGCTCGGGATCAAGACCGTGGCCGAGTCGGTGGCCGACGAGGAGACGATCGGCCTGCTCCACAAGCACCAGGTCGACTACGCCCAGGGCTACTACGTGGGCAAGCCGGCGCCGCTCGGCGCGTTCGCCGAGTCGGGCTGGGCGCCGCAGCCGGGAAGTCAGCTTCTGTAAGGGACGCGGCGCGCTCGAGTGGATCGGGGCGCGTGCACCTCGAGCGCACGTGCGCTTCGCGCGAGTGCGCTCGATGCGCATCGCGTCCCTCAGCCCACGACTAGCTCAGCCGTTCGATCAGCATGGCCTGGCCCATCCCGCCGGCCACGCACATCGACTCGATCCCCAGCGTGCCGTCGAGCGCCCGCAGGCCGTTGATCAGCGTGGTCATGATCCGCGCGCCGGTCATCCCGAACGGATGACCGAGCGCGATCGCGCCGCCGAACGGGTTGAGCTTCTCGTCGGGAATGCCCAGCTCGTCCTTGCAGGGCACGATCTGCGCGGCGAACGCCTCGTTGATCTCGACCACATCCACGTCATCGATCTTCACGCCGGTCTGCTCGAGCAGAGCCTGGATGGCGGGGATCGGACCGAGGCCCATGATCTCGGGCCGGATCGCGGCCACGGTCGAGGCGATGATCCGCGCCTTGGGCGTCAGACCGAGCCGCTTGGCCTTCTCCTCGGACATCACGAGCACCGCGGCCGCGCCGTCGTTGAGCGGGCAGGCGTTGCCCGCGGTGACCGTGCCGTTCTCGCGGAAGGCGGGCTTGAGCTTGCCCAGCACCTCCATCGTGGTGCCCGGACGCGGTCCGTCGTCCTTGGTGACGACCGTGTCGGGCACCTCGATCTCGTTGCCCTCCTTGTCCTGATCGGTGTGCGCGGGCACCGGCACGGGGACGATCTCGGCGTCGAAATGCCCCGAGTCGCGCGCGTCGACCGCCCGGTTCTGCGAGGTGACCGCCCACTCGTCCTGCTGCTCGCGGGTGACGTGGCAGCGCTCGGCCACGTTCTCGGCGGTCTGGCCCATCGGGATGTACACGTCGTAGGCCGAGCCGTCTGACCCGTTGAGCGCGGGGTTCTTGGCCTCCTCCATCATGCCGGCGCCCAGCCCCGCCCGGGAGACCGCCTCCACGCCCGGCGGCGATGTACTGATCGCCCTCGCCGGACTTGATCGCGTGGAAGGCCATGCGGAGCGTCTGCAGCGAGGAGGCGCAGAAGCGGTTGACCGTGCAGGCCGGCACGTGGTGGTCGATGCCGGCCAGCAGCGAGGCGTTGCGGCCGACGTTGTAGCCCTGCTCGCCCACCGAGGAGGCCGCGCCCATCATCACGTCGACCGTCTCGGCGAAGTTCACCTGCGGGTTTCGCTCGATCAGCGCGCGCAGCGGGATGGCGGCCAGCTCGTCGGCGCGCACGGTCTTGAGCGAGCCCTTGCCCGGCACGGCCGATCGGGGTTCGGATGGCGTCGACGATCACGGCTTCTGGCATTCGATAGTGCTCCTGGTCGGGGAGGCCGTAACCCTAGTGAACGCCGGGCGAGTCAGATCCACACAGGTGGGTAGGCCCTGGAAATGGCCGACGTCGACCAGGCCACCCGCTACCGCAGGGTCAAGCGGCTCGGGGCCGGCGGGATGGCCACCGTGACGCTCGCCGAGGACACCGTGCTCGGTCGTCCCGTCGCCCTCAAGCGCGTTCACGGCGGGGGCGATCACCGCGAGATGCTGCGCCTCAAGCGCGAGGCGCTGGTCGGAGCATCGCTGAATCACCCGAACCTGGTGTTCGTCTACGACGCGCAGCTCCAGGAGGACGGCGACGTGGTGATCGTCATGGAGTACGTCGATGGCGAGACGCTGGCCGATGCGCTGCGCTCCCGCGGGGCGCTCGCGCCGCCGGAGGCCCTGCGCGTACTGCGCGGGATCGCCACCGCGCTCGACGCAATCCACGAGCGGGGGATCGTCCACCGTGACGTCAAGCCGGCCAACGTGCTGCTCGGCTCACGACGGGGCCGTCAAGCTGGCCGACCTCGGCGTGGCCGACGTCGCCGATCGGACGCGGATCACGGAATCCGGTGCCGTCGTGGGCAGCTTCAACTACATGTCCGCCGAGCAGCTCGGCGGGTCCGAGCCAAGCCCGGCGATGGACGTTTACGCGCTGGCCGCGGTCGCCTACGAGATGCTCGCCGGCGAGAAGGCGCGGCCCGAGTCCAATCCGCTGGCCCTGGCCCACGCAATCTCGACCCAGCCTCCGCCCGATCTGCGCTCGGTCTGGCCGGAGGCCCCGCCCGCCGCCGCCGCGGTCCTTGAGCGGGCCATGTCGGCCGATCCGACCCAGCGACCCCGCTCGGCCGGCGAGCTCGTGCGCCGGCTCGAGGCGAGCTTCGAGCCCGAGGAGCCCACCGAGGACGCGGCCCCGCGCCGGGCCGCGGCCACCCCAGCTGCCGCCGCTGCCGCCGCTGCCGTGGCTGACACGGCCCCCGTCCGGGCCACGCCCCGCGGGCCGGGCAGGCCCAAGCGCGGCCGCCCAGCCCTGCTCGCGCCGGCCCTCCTAGCGCTGGCGGTACTCGTCGTGGCCGGCATCGCCGTGGCCGCACTGTCCTTAGGCGGCGGTAGTGGCCAGCCTTCCGGCGCATCGAGCAAGAGCACACCGGCCCGCACGGCATCCGCGCACCACCACGCGACCACGGGATCGGCAGCCGCGGCCTCACGGTCGGCCACCACCGCCGCCTCGACGGCCCCTTCAACCTCGTCATCCACGTCCGCGTCCACCCCCGCCGCCGCACCCTCGACTACGAGCGGGTCGGGCGCCGACACCCCGGCCGGTGCGGTCGAGCAGTTCTACACGGCCGCGGCGAACCACCAGTACTCGGCGGCCTGGGCCCTGGCGGACTCGAACTTGCGAAGCCAGCTGGGCGGCTACGGCTCCTTTGAGAACCTGATGAGCTCAGTGCGGTCGATCACCATCCACCGCGCTCAGACGGTCGGCAACAGCGGTTCGGGCGCGGCCACCGTGGCGGTCAGCACGACGTCGGTACAGACCAGCCGGACACAGCAGTGCACCGGGACGGCCCGGGCCGTGCGCAGCGGCGGCACCTGGCTGCTCGACGGCGTCTCGATCGGTTGCTCTTCGTAGCGGGCTAGAGGCCCAGCCCGCGGACGCCCTTCTCGTCCCACCCCAGGTGGTGGGCGAGCTCGTGGCGCAGCGTGCGGGTCACCTGCGCCGCAGCAGATCGGGGTCGTGGCCGAAGTCGCGCACCAGCGTGTCGCGGAAGATCACGATCCGGTCGTGGAAGTAGTCCTGGGCGACGGTGTCGCCCTGATAGAGGCCGTAGGCCCGCTGGCGACGGCCGGAGTCCGAGACGACCACCGCCACGTGCTCGAGCGCGCGGTGAAACTCGAGCGGCAGGTCGTCGATCGGCCCGCCGCACGAGCATCTTGAAGTCCTCCTCGTTGCGCGGGTCGAACAGCTCCTCTTCCTCGTCCTCGTCCTCGTCCTCGTCGTAGTCCTCCTCCTCGCCCCAGGAGCCCGCGGCGGCCAGCCGCTCGGTCCGCTGCACGAGCGCCTCGAAGTCGATCTCCGACTCGGGATCGCGCCAGCCGGCCAGGCGGATCATGGCCAGCGCCGCCGCGCCCCCGACGATCGCCGCGCCGGCCGCGAACACCGCGATGCCCTGGAGCAGGCGGACCGGGAAGGACTCGCTGAAGCCGGCGATCAGGCTGACCGCGCCCAGGCCGATGGTCAGCGCGGCCAGAGCCGAGAGCAGGATGCGGCGCGGAGTGGGCGGCTGGGAGCGCATCCGGGCTACCTCATGCGTCCGCGCGATCACCAGCCGCTGGATCTCGTTGGTGCCCTCGTAGATCTGGGTGATCTTGGCATCGCGCATCATCCGCTCGACCGGATATTCCTTGACGTAGCCGTAGCCGCCGAGCACCTGCACCGCCTCGACGGTCACCCGCATGGCGACGTCGGAGCAGAACAGCTTGGCCATCGCCGAGTACTTGCCCAGGTCCGGGTCGCCCCGATCGACCTTGGCGCAGGCCTGATAGAGCAGCTCGCGCGCGGCCGCGCACTGGGTCTCCATGTCGGCCAGCTTGAACTGGATGCCCTGGAAGGCGTTGATCGGCTGACCGAACTGCCGGCGCTCGCCCGCGTAGGCGGCCGCGTAGTCGGTGGCGCCCTGCGCGATGCCCGAGCGCCTGTGCCGCCACGCCCAGCCGCGAGCGATCGAGCGTGGCCATGGCCACCTTGAAGCCGTGGTCGACCTCGCCGATCCGGTTCTCGTCGGGGACCTCGACCCCGTCGAAGATCGGCTGGCCGGTGGGCGAGCCGCGGATCCCCAGCTTGTGCTCCAGCTTGCCCACGCTGAAGCCGGGCCGGTCGGCCTCGACCACGAACGCGCTGATCCCGCGCGAGTGGCCCGCGCTCGGGTCGGTCACCGCGAACACCACGTAGAAGTCGGCCACGCCCAGGTTCGTGATCCAGTTCTTGGTCCCGGTGATCAGCCCAGCCGCCATCGGTCCTGACCGCCCGGGTTCGCATGCCGCCCGGATCGGAGCCGGCCTCGGGCTCGGAGAGCGCAAACGCCGGCGTCCACTCGCCGGTCGCGCAGCGGGGCAGGAAGCGCTCCTTGAGCTCATCGGAGCCGAACAGCTTGATCGGGAGCGTCCCCAGCTCCTGGATCATCAGGATCAGCGCGGTCGAGGCGCACGCCTTGGCGATCTCCTCGACCGCCATGTTCAGCATCAGCGTGCCGGTGCCCGTGCCGCCGTGCTCGGTCTCGAACGGCAGGGCCAGCACGTCGTGCTCGGCCAGCAGCCGGCGCAGGTCGTGCGGGTACTCGGCCCGCTCGTCGATCTCCGCCGCCCGGGGCGCGATCCGCTCGCGCGCGATCTGCCGGATCGTGTCGCGGAAGTCGAGGTGATCGCGCGGGATCGTGTACAGCTCGGCGAGCGCGGACATTTCAGCCCATCCTACGCCGCGCGAGCACCCGGGCACCCGGCGAATGCTCGCCGGGTGCCCGTGGTTCTCCTCTCCCTCCCGAGCCTGGCGGGAGGTCCTACAGCCCTGGCGGGTGACGCACGATGTAGTGCCCGCCGTCGGCCAGGTTGCCGAGCGGGTTCGAGCGCCACCGGGGTCCGTCGCCGTTTGGGACGTTCGGGCCGCCGTAGTCGGCGGTGTCGAACGCGATGCCGGCGATCACGATGAAGGCATGGCTGGGATCGGAGTAGATCGACACCCAGCGGCCGGGGCCCGCGGCTGCCGTACGTCTCGAGGCCGGTCGAGTCCTCAGAGGAGGACAGCAGGCCCGCGGCGTGCAGGACGTAGCTGACCGAGCCCGAGCAGTCGTAGCAGCTGGACTTCCAGCTCCCGTGGCCGCCGCCCACGCAATACGACGTGTTGAGGATCGAGTTGGCGCCGGTGACCATGGCCTGCACCGCCGCGGGCGCACCCGCCGGCAGGCTCGCCGTCCCGTCCGTCCGGCTGATCGCCGCGGTGCCCGTCGGCACGTCGCTCGTGTACGAGCTGATCGCCGAACGCAGCGCCGTGTCGAAGGACGGCCCGGCCACGCCGTTGGCCGGCGTGATGTTGTGGGCCCGCTTGAACGCCGCCACGCTGTCGGCGGTCTGGGGACCGAAGCTGCCGTCGACCGAGGTCGGATAGCCGGCGATGGTCAGATAGCCCTGGAGGATCGTGACGTCCGCGCCATGCAGGCCGTTGCGAAGCACGCGCCGGCCGAGCTTGTTGGCGGTGCTCGGCTGGTTGAGCGTCCCGGCCGTCCTGATCGTCTGCTGCATGACTGCGCCCCCGGAGGACGGCGGCGTGGCTGCGGTCGCCGAGGCGACCCCGAGCGCCGCCGTGGCTATGAGAACCGATGCACCCGCCCTACGGGCGATCCGCTGAATATCCAGATACGACAAGCACAACCCCTTCTCTTTCTGCGCCTACGGGGTTAGCTGTCGGGCTCGCGCTGAAAGAGTGCGCTACGCCGGAGCACGTCCGGCGATTCGCCCCCCGGAGCCAATTCGGCTCCAACTGGGTTCCCCGCTCCCCGGCGCCAGGGCGGCCGGAGACTCGGCTGGGCTTCTATGTCCGCGCGGCAGCCTACACCACGCGCGCGACAAACGTCACGGTGGCTATCGGCACACTTCCGGCGAGGCCTTAGCCCTGGGCAAACGATTGCGGTGCACTTGACGCTCAGCCTAGATAACGGTTAGGCTAGCTGCGTAGATAACCGTTAGCCGACCGCTCCGCCCGGATGCCCCGAACCCGTCCAGCTACCAAGCCCCCGAGCCGCTCCACGGCTACCAGCTGCGCGTCGTCCAGGAGGTCCTGCTCGCCCTGCTGGCGGCCGATCCCGCCCACGGCTACCAGCTCAGGGCCCGGCTGGCCCTGGCCCTCGGACCACTGGCCGGCGCGCTGAATGACGGCCAGGTGTACGTGACGCTGAACCGCCTGGAGAAGTCGGGGCTGGTCACATCCACTCGGGTCGGCCAGGCCGACCGGCCGGACCGCAAGGTCTACGCGCTGACCGACGCCGGGCGCGATCGCGTCAGCACCTGGCTCGCGGACACCAGCTGGCCCAAAGCCGGCCCCGGCCGAGTTTCACCTCAAGCTGGTCGCCGCGGCCGCCGCCGGCCTGGCCGATCCGGTCGGCATCGTCGACCGCCAGCGGCGCGAGCTGTTGATCGGGCTGGGCGAGGCGCAGCGCGCCGCCCTGGCCGAGCCAGACGGTTCGGTGGCGGCGCTGCTGCTGGAGGGCGTCGTGCTGCGCCTGCAGGCCGACCTGCACTGGCTGGAGGCATGCGCCAGATACTGGAACGAAGCGAGGGAAACATGACCGAGCCGATTCTCGCCGCCCGCGGACTGAGCAAGGAGTACGGCCGGGGCCCGGCCCTGGTCCGCGCGGTGGACGACGTGAGCCTGAGCGTGGAAGCCCGGCGAGTCGGTGGCCATCGTCGGCCCCAGCGGATGCGGCAAGTCGACGCTGCTCTACCTGCTGGGCGGACTCGAGCGCCCCACGGACGGGCACGATCGAGCTGGCCGGCGAGACCGATCCATGAGCTTCCGGAGGCCCGGCTGGCCCATCTGCGCCGCCACGCGATCGGCTTCGTGTTCCAGGCGTTCCACCTGGTCGACGAGCTGACCGCCCGCGAGAACGTGGAGCTCCCGGCGCTGCTGGCCGGCAGCCTCGCCCCGGCGCGCGCGACGAGCGAGCCGGCGAGCTGCTGCGAGCAGGTCGACCTCGAGGACCGCGCCGAGCACCTCCCCGTCCGCCCTGTCCGGCGGTCAGCGTCAGCGGGTGGCTATCGCCCGCGCGCTGGCCAACCGGCCGAGCATCGTGCTGGCCGACGAGCCCACCGGCAATCTCGACAGCGCCGCCACGACGGAGGTCCTGCGCCTGTTCGAGCAGCTCCACACCGGCGGCCAGACGCTGGTCGTGGTCACGCACGACGAGCGGATCGCCGCCACCGCCGACCGCCTGATCACGATGCGCGACGGCCGCTTCGTCGGCGAGACCAGGCTGACCGGCGGCACCGCGCGCAGCCTGACCGAGATGGCCGGCCTGGAGGGCTGAGAGGAGCCATGGGGCGCCTGCTGCTGATCTGGCGCCTGGTCGCTCGGCGACATCAAGCGCCGGCGCCGGTGGAGTCCGCGCTGCTGCTGGCGATGATCGCCGCGACGACCGCGACGCTGACCCTCTCGCTCGCGCTGCACGGCGTGACCGACAGCCCGTTCGCGCGCACCCGCGCGGCCACCACGGGGTCCCGATGTCTCGGCGCTGTTCGAGCCCGGGTTCGCGGTACGGCCGGCACGCTCGCGCAGTTCGTCGCGCTCCGGCGGGCGCCTGGCGTGATCGCCTCCTCCGGGCCCTACCCGGTCGGCGCGGCTCGAGCTCAGCGCGCGCCGGCCACCAGGTCCGGGTCCATGCCGAGGGCCGAAACGCCGATGCGTCCGCGGTCGACCAGCCGCGCTCACCGCGGGCACCTGGACGGCCCCGGGCGCAGTGGTGATCGAGCGTGGGTTCGCCGCCGCCCTCGGCGTCCACGTCGGCGACGAGACCACGCTGAACGGCCGACGGTTCACGCGTGCGCGGGATCGCGGTCACCACCGCAATGCCGACCAGCGACCCGCTGATCTGGCTCACGCGCCACGACCTCGCATCGGCTGGCACGGCGACCACGCGCCGCTGTGGTCACGCGCTCAACCTGAAGCTCTCAGACCCGGCCGCGCGCCGGCGGCCTTCGCGCACGCGCGCACAAGCGGGCCGAACACGCCGCCATGGTTTCTCGAGACCTGGCAGGACATCCGCGCCGACGACAGCCGGACGATCGCCGACGAGCAGCAGGTCGCTCGACGACCGGAGCCGTGCTGCTGGCCCTGATCGCGATCGCCGGCATCGCGGTGCTCGTCGGCGGCCGGATGGCCGAGCAGACCCGCCGCGTCGGCTGCTCAAGGCCGTCGGCAGCGACGCCGCGGCTCGTCGCCGTCGTGCTGCTGGCCGAGAACCTGCTGCTGGCCATCGCGGCCACGGTCGTCGGCGTGGCCGCCGGGCGGCTGATCGCGCCCGCTGCTGACCGCTCCCGGCGACAGCCTGCTGGGGAGCGCCGGCACACCCGAGGTGACCGCCGCCTCGGTGGGGCTCGCGGCTGCGCTGGCGCTCGACGGTCGCGATGCTGGCGACGATCGATGCCCGCGCGTGCACGGCGCGCGCGACGAGCACGATCCGCGCGCTGAACGACCCCGCCCGGCCGCCACGGCGCCGGCCGCGGCTGATCGCGCTGTCCTCGCGCGGCTACCCGCGCCGCTGGCCTGCTCGGGCGTCCGGCTGATCGCGCGACGACCGCGACGGACGCTGCTCGCCCGCGGCCAGCCTGACGATCGCCGTCGCCATGGTGGTCGCCGACGCTGATCGAGCGCCACACCCCGGTGCTCGGCGTCCGCGTCGCCGGGAACGTCCTGGCCGCCGCCAGGCAGGCCAGCCTCGAGCACGTCGCCACCGTGCTCAGCGTGATCCTGATCGTGGTCGCGGCGATCAACCTCGATGTTCGTCACCTGGGCGACCGTGCTCGACGCGCGCCGGCCCACCGCCCTGGCCCGTGCGCTCGGCGCCACGCCCGGTCAGGTCAGCGAGCGGCCTGGCCGGCGCACAGCTCGTTCCGGCCGTGGTCGCAGGCCTCCTGGGCCTGCCGGCCGGGCTCGTCGTCTTCGGCCTCGCCGGCGGGCAATCCCCTGAACGCCAACCCGCCCGTCCTGTGCTGCTTGCGGTCATTCCGGCAACGCTGATCGCGGTCGCGGTGCTCACGGTGATCCCGGCCCGGATCGGCGCCCGCCGCTCGGTGGCCGAGGTCCTGCGGGCGGACTGAGCGATCGCCGCAAGAGGGGTGTGCTGAATTTGGCCCGATTATTGGACCAAATTCGGCACGCCCCCCGCAACTGAAGACCGCCGGCTAGCCGCGGGTCGGTCGTTCAGGTCGAGCACGGTAACCGGCGGCTCGATCTTGGCGCTTGCGCCCTCGGTGCGCACGATCGCGGTGCCGACGGCGAAGAACTCGATCACGTGGCTCCCCCACCCGTGGCTGCGCTCGGACAGCGAGACGCCGACGATGCCCTCGGCCTCGAGCTCCTGCGCCTCGGTCTGCATCCGCTGCATGGCCAGCTCGCGCGCCTCGTACAGCGCCTGGGTGTAGTTCGGCAGCTCGACGTTGCGGCCGGTCTGGGAGATCGTCCGCAGCGGCCCGCGCCGCCCGACGTGGAACACGCAGCTGCCCATCACCATCCCCACCGGACGGTGGCCCGTGCGCAGCAGCGTCCAGAACTCCTGGCCGGACAGGTCGCTCTGGAACGGGCGGCCGTTCGGCGCGCGGTGAAGCACGCCGTCGCGATGCTTGACCGCGGTGCCGATCGCGATGAACTCGGCCATGTTCGGACCCCAGTCGTAGCGGCCGATGTCGAGCCGCACGCCGACGATGCCGTCCGCGCCGAGCTGATCGGCCTCCTCCTCCATGCGCGTCATGGCCAGGTGGCGCGCGCTGTACATGGCCTGGGAGAGCGTGTCGAGCTCGCGGCTCTGGGTCGGGCCCGCGACCTGGAGGCCGATGTGGAAGATCGAGCTGCCCACCACCAGCCCGACCGGATCGAAGCCGGCCTCGCTGACCAGCAGGAACTCGTTGACGCTCAGATCGGACGTGTACAGCCCCGACGCGGTTCTGCTCCAGGCGCTCGATGCCCGACTGCGGGATGCCTTCCACTGACTTCGGTTCGTATTCGGTCATGCCCTCTATGTATATAGATCTATAGGTATAGGGATGGCTTGCGACCTGGGGCGCCGGGCCGAGCGTCGCAATCCGGCTCGGCCGGCGTGGTCCCGGCCGCGACTCGACGCCCCGGCCGCGCCCGGCTCGGCAGCGCGGCGCGCCGGCGGATCGCCGTGCCCGCCGCGTGCATGGTGATCACCCAGCCGCGGCGCTCGATGTCGCCGCGGCCGGTCACCCGGTAGGGGATCCCCAGCGCCCCGCGCCGCCAGCCCCGCTGCATCGAGCCGGTCAGCGACGAGGCCACCGCGGATCTTGTCGCGCTCGACGTGGTGGGAGAACTCGACCCCGACCGCGCCGGCGCCATGCGCATCGGACACCTGGCCGAGCAGCTTGGCCCGCGCCGTGTCGCGCGCGGAGTGAAACGCGCGGCTCAGCTCCTCGAGCTCCTGGTTGCGCGTCACCTGCCGCTTGCGCCGCCAGCGCGTGGCCCGGGGCGGCGAGGCGAACACGACGATCGTCGTGGCCAGCAGGCCGACCGGCTCGTGGCCGGCGGAGCGCAGCCGCCAGTAGTCCTGCACCGAGACGTCGGTCAGGAGCGGCCAGTCGGTCCCGTCCGAGCCCGGCAGCCGGATCGCGGTGCCGGTCACCACGTACTCGATCGTCCCGCGCCCGAGGTCGTGATCGGAGCGGTGCAGGTGAACCCCGACCACGGCGTCGGCGCCCACCTGGAGCGCCTCCTCGGTCAGGCGATCGAGCGCCCGGCGCCGGGCCAGGTTCCACGCATCGGTCAGCGTGTCGAGCTCGCACACGACCGTCGCGTGCCACTGGTAGTTCCACTGCTGCGCCGGCGAGGGCTCGGTGTAGCGGTTGTTGAGCGCGTAGCCGCTCGAGTTCGTGCCCATCCAGCCGTAGCGTCCCCTGACGGATGCACCACCTGTCCGGGGTCGAGCGCCGGCAGGTACTGCCAGCCGGTCCGCACCACGCTCGCCCCCATGACCTGGGCCAGCGGCTGCGGGTCCCAGGCGGTCGAGCAGCGCGTACTCCTTGACCGACAGGCCGCTGGTGAACAGCGCGCCGCCGCTGCCCCAGCATCTTCAGCCGCGCCTCGGCCCGGCTGGGAATGCCGCCCGCCTCGATCCGCGCGAGCTCCTCCGAAGAATGCTCGTCCTCCTGCCCCCCGCCGCGCGCCAAGAAGCCCATCCTGCGCGGCAGCCTACAACCGGGCTCGGCTAGCCTCAAACCATGGAGTCCGACTACACACCGCAGCAGGTGGCCGAGCTGCTCGAGCGCGGAGAGATCCAGCTGATCGACGTCCGCCAGCCCGAGGAGCGCGAGGCCGGCCACATCGCCGGCGACCGCTTCATCGAGCTGAACGCGCTGGCCGCTCAGGTCGACGCGATCGACCGCGACCGGCCGGTCGTCTTCTACTGCCGCAGCGGCAGCCGCTCGGCGATGGCCACCGAGGCTTTCCGCGGCGCCGGGTTCGACGCCCACAACATGGCCGGGGGCCTGATCGACTGGCACTCCGCCGGCCTGCCGCTCGACCCGCCCGACGGCTACGTCGCCTGACCGGCGCCGGCTACCGCTTCCACTTGATCGAGCAGCCGACCGGCTTGGTCTCCGCCCGTGACGGCTCGCCGCCGCTCAGCACCGCGTCGAGCGCGTCGCGCAGCCACTGCGCCCCGGCCGCCGGATCGTCGTAGTCACCGTCGGGCGCGCCGCGGTAGCGCAGCCGGAGCCCGGCGTCGAGCACGAACACATCCGGGGTGACCTTGGCGCCGTAGGCCCGCGCCACCTCCTGGGTGGCGTCGTGCAGGTAGGGCATCGGCCAGTCCTCGCGCGCGACGCGGGCCTTCATGGCGTCGAACGAGTCGCGCGGGTAGCGCTCGGCGTCGTTGGCGTTGACGGCCAGGACGCGCACGCCGCGCTCGCCGTAGTCACGGGCCACGTCGGCGATCCGGTCATGCCAGGCCAGCGCGTACGGGCAGTGGTTGCAGGTGAACGCCACGACGGTCGCCGTCGCCTGGCTGGAGTCAGAGGCTGACCAGGTGCGACCGTCGGTGTCGGGCAGCTCGAAGTCGGGCGCCTGCGCGCCAATCGTGAGTCGTCATCACTTCACCTCCGCGCGCAGCGCCGCACGCTCGAGCGCCTCGCGCAAGTCGTCTGGATCGGGAATCGGGCTCACGCGGCCGTCGCGGCGCCGATACACCCGGCAGCTCAGTCCGATCGGCTCGTCGTCCGCGGCCGGGACGAGGTCCTTCCCGTCGATCAGGATCGTCGGCGAGCCGACGAACCCGGCCTCGCGGGCGTCATCGTCGGTCTCGATCTCGCGCATGTGCACCTCGACGTCGGCCAGGCCCAGCTCGGACAGGGCGCTGCGGACCGCCTTGAGGGCACGCTCGGTGGAGGGGCATCCCTCCCACCACAGGAGCTCGACGTTCATACGTCGAGCCTAGCTGTAGCTACCGCGGCTTACCGCCCGGATCAGCCGACGGTCCAGCTGTCGGCGCCGAGCAGCAGGTCGGACAGCTCGACCTCGGTGGCCGGGGTCCGGCGCACCGCGCCGCTTCGCCCGTACACGGGACGCTGCACGTCACGGAAGATGCCGATCGGCGTCGGCACCGTGGGGTTGTCGGCCAGGCGGGCCAGCGAGAAGGCCAGGCCCGGATCCGGGCGCGTGGGGTCGTGCACGATCAGCGCGTCCTCGCCGACCTCGGCCACGTCCACGATGGCCAGGCCTCCGTCGCGGACCCGGGCGACGCCGCGCTCGTTCTCGACCCCGAAGCGGATCGGCTGACCGGCGGTCAGCCGGATCTGGGTCGCGTCCTTGGTGTCCTTCTCGGTCAGCGCCGAAAACGCCCCGTCGTTGAACACCGGGCAGTTCTGGTAGATCTCGACCAGCGCCGCGCCCTCGTGCGTGGCGGCCGCGCGCAGGACCTCGGTCAGATGCCGGCGATCGCGATCGATCGTGCGCGCCACGAAACTCGCCTCGGCGCCCAGCGCGAGCGACACCGGGTTGAACGGGTGGTCGGCCACGCCGAACGGGGTCGACTTGGTGATCTTCCCGAGCTCGGAGGTCGGCGACGCCTGGCCCTTGGTCAGGCCGTAGATCTGGTTGTTGAACAGCAGGATCTTGATCGGCACGTTGCGGCGCAGCGCGTGAATCAGGTGGTTGCCGCCGATCGACAGCGAGTCGCCGTCGCCGGTGACGATCCAGATCGAGAGGTCCTCGCGGGTGGAGGCCAGCCCGGTGGCCAGCGCCGGCGCGCGGCCGTGGATGCAGTGCATCCCGTAGGTGTTCATGTAGTAGGCGAACCGGCCGGCGCAGCCGATGCCGGTGATGAACACGATCTTCTCGGGCGGGATGCCCAGCTCGGGCATGAACTGCTGCACCGCCGAGAGCACCGCATAGTCGCCGCAGCCCGGGCACCACCGCGTCTCCTGATCGGACTGGAAGTCCGCCTTGGTCAGCTCGACGGGCGTGCCGCCGTTGCCGTTCCCGCTGCTCACCACAGCGCTCATTGCCGCTCCGCGATCTGCTCTTCGATCTCCGAGGCGAACAGCGGCTGGCCCTGCACCTTGCAGAACGACTCCACGTCCACCAGGTACTTGGCCCGCAGCAGCCTGGCCAGCTGACCCGTGTTCATCTCGGGCACCAGCACCCGGTCGAACGAGCGCAGGACGTCGCCGGTGTTGGCCGGGAACGGGTTCAGGTGCTGCAGATGCGCACAGGCCACCGTGTGGCCGGCCTCGCGGGCGCGGCGCACGCCGGCTCGGATCGCGCCCTCGCTCGAGCCCCAGCCCAGCACGAGCAGCCGAGTGGCGCGGGCGGGATCCCGATCGAGTCGACATGCAGCGGCGGGATCTCCCGCGCGATGCCGTCGATCTTCGTCTCCCCGCAGCTCGGTCATCCGCTCGTGGTTGGCCGCGTCATAGGAGATGTTGCCGGTGACGTCGGCCTTCTCGAGGCCGCCGATGCGATGCGCCAGACCCGGCGTGCCCGGCACCGCCCACGGGCGCGCCAGGCGCTCGTTGCGCGCGTAGGGCTGGAAGGTCTCTCCCTCGCGCGCCTGCGCGAACTCCGGATCGATGCTCGGCAGATCGGCGACGACCGGGATCCGCCACGGCTCAGAGGAAGAGGCCAGGAACGTGTCCGAGAGCAGGATCACCGGCGTGCGGTAGCGCACCGCGATCCGCACGGCCTCGAAGGCGGCGTCGAAGCAGCCGCCGGACGTGCTCGGCGCGATCACCGGCAGCGGCGACTCGCCGTGGCGCCCGTAGATGGCCATCATCAGGTCGGACTGCTCGGTCTTGGTCGGCATGCCGGTCGAGGGGCCGGCGCGCTGCACGTCGATCACGATCATCGGCAGCTCCAGCATCACCGCCAGCCCGATCGTCTCGGCCTTCAGATCCATGCCCGGGCCGCTCGTCGCGGTCACGCCAAGCCGCCCGCCGAACGCGGCGCCGAGCGCCATGCCGGCCGCGGCGATCTCGTCCTCGGCCTGCATCGTGGTCACGCCCAGGTTCGCGTGGCGCGAGAGCTCGTGCAGGAGCTCGGACGCCGGCGTGATCGGATAGCTCGCCAGCAGCAGCGGCAGCCCGCTGCGCACGCTCGCCGCGATCAGCCCGAGCGACAACGCGGTCGTCCCGTTCACGTTGCGGTAGGTGCCCGGCTTGACGTCGGTCGCCGGCTTGACCAGGTACTGCACGTCGAGCAGCTCGGTCGTCTCGCCGAACGACCAGCCGGCGTTGAACGCGGCCAGGTTGGCCTGGAGCACCGCCGGGCGCTTGGCGAACTTCTGCTCGATCCAGCGCTTGGTCCCCTCGGTCGGGCGCCCGTACAGCCACGAGATCACGCCGAGCGCGAACAGGTTCTTGGCCCGGCCGGCGTCGCGCGTCGAGGCATCCTCGATCTGCTCCACCGCGGCCACCGTCAGCGAGGTCATCGGGATCCGGTGCACGCGGTAGGCGCTCAGCGATCCGTCCTCGAGCGGGTTCGACGCGTAGCCGGCCTTCTCCAGGTTGCGCTTGTTGAACGCGTCCTCGTTGACGATCAGCGTGGCCGCCGCGGTCGAGCTCGGCCAGGTTGGCCTTCAGCGCCGCCGGGTTCATCGCCACCAGCACGTTCGGCTTGTCGCCCGGGGTGAGGATGTCCCGCGAGGCGAAGTGGATCTGGAAGGCCGACACGCCGGCCAGCGTGCCGGCCGGCGCCCGGATCTCGGCCGGGAAGTTCGGCAGCGTGGCCAGGTCGTTGCCCAGCATCGCGGTCGCGTCCGTGAACCGGCTGCCCGCCAGCTGCATCCCGTCCCCGGAGTCACCCGCGAAGCGAACTACGACTCGCTCGCGCTCCTCGACCGTCTTAGTCATGGCTGTGCGCCCACATCAACCGTCCTTACTGATAGTACGCGCCAAGCCAGGACGAAGTTTCGCCCCCGGTGCCCAAGCCCCCCGATTGGGTGGTGCTTGGGCCTCGCTGCGCTCGGCGTCCGTGGGGCCGTGCGGCCCCGTCCTGACAGGACGCATAGACCCTCACCAAGGCCCGAGCGAGGCTGCACCGCCCGTCGGGAGGACGCACGGACCCTTACCCGGCTACGAGCGAGGCGGCGGCGTTCGGCCAGCGGCACTCGCGTTCGATCCCGTCCGAAGCGCGAATGCCTCAGGGAAGCGGTGCCGCTGGCTGGACGAGTAGCTGAAGCTAGAGCTTCGTGACGTTGACGGCCTTCGGGCCCTTCGGCGAGGGCTCCTCCTCGTAGGAGACCTTGATCCCCTCCGAGAGCGAGCGGTAGCCGTCGGCGGTGATGCTCGAGTGGTGGACGAACAGGTCGCGACCGCCGTCGTCGGGCGTGATGAAGCCGAAGCCCTTCTCGTCGCTGAACCATTTGACTGTGCCGTTGGGCATGTGGAGTGATCCTCCGGGCTTGAAGTGCTGCTGCGGAGGATGTTCCGCCCCGAGCCTGCACCTGCTTTGCGCCGCCCGACGATCGGGCCGGCCGTACGAGGTGGGAAGGTACGCACATGGAGGACCCAATGCCACTCGGACGGGGCGCAGAGTTGCCTTTGCGCGACATCCTGATCAGAACCTCACGATCGTCTGGGCCCGGCGGTCAGCACGCCAACGTCACGGCGTCGCGCGTCGAGGCGATCTTCGACGTCGAGTCCTCCTCCGCGCTCACCGACGCGCAGAAGCGGCGGGTGATCGCGCGGCTGGGTCCGCGGGTCACCGCGGTGGCCCAGGACGCCCGCAGCCAGGCCCGCAATCGCGAGCTCGCGCTCGAGCGCCTGCGCGAGCGTCTGGCCGAGGCGCTCGTCGCCCACGCCGCGCCGGCGCGCCACCCGCCCGACGCGGCCTCGGTCGACCGCCGCCTTGACGAGAAGCGCCGCCAGGCCGCGCGCAAGCGCGAGCGCCGACCCCCGGGCACCGACGATCCACTAGCCTCAGTCGACATGCGCTGGCTCGTGGACGGCATGAACGTGATCGGCACCCGGCCGGACGCCTGGTGGAAGGACCGCGACGCGGCCATGCTGCGGCTCGTCGACCTGCTCGAGCGCTGGGCCGCCCACAACGGCGAGGACGTCACGGTGGTGTTCGAGCGCCCGCCGCGGCCCCCGATCCGCTCCACGGTGATCGAGGTCGCCCACGCCCCCAAGCCGAAGCCCAACGCCGCCGACGACGAGATCGTGCGGCGCCTGCAGGCCGACCCGGACCCCGCCGCCGTCCGCGTGGTGACATCGGATCGGTGGCTGGCCGACCGCGCCTGGGCGGCCGGCGCCAGCGTCGAGGGCGCAGATTCGTTCCGCAGCCGGGTCGAGGATTCGTAAGAGTTCGGCCAGGGTTTTCCTGAACTCCACGCCGCCCTTGCCACAATCATCTGATGGCCGAGCAACCAAGCCGGCGCGACAGCAACCCGAGACTCAGGCCGGGCACTGGCGCCGCGCGCCCGGCGCGGGTCCGCCCCAGCCCGGCTGGCGGGTCACGCCGGCCCCGGACGGCCGCGGCGGCGCCAGCCCGGCAAGCCTCCCTCGCGACCGAACGGACGCTGGCTGGCGGTCGCGCTGATCGTCGCGCTGCTGGCGCTCAACTTCTGGGTCTCCTCGGAGGTGCTCGGCCCGAACCCGCGGGTCACGATCCCCTACAGCCCGACGTTCCTGGCCAGGTCAGACGCAGGCAACGTGAGCTGGATCTCAACACGACCGGCTCCTCGATCCAGGGCACGCTCAAGCACGCGATCAAGTATCCGACCGAACAGCCACGAACGCGCCCACCACGGTCTACTTCTCGACCCAGATCCCGTCGTTCGCGCCCGAGTCCACAGCTGTTCGCGCTGCTGGTCCAGAAGTACAGCATCACGATCACCGCCCACTCGACCAACGGCGGACCGTCGTTCCTGGCCAGCCTGATGTTCGGCTTCGGCCCCACGCTGCTGTTCCTGCTGCTCATGGTGTGGGTCTTCCGGCGCGCCGCCCAGGGCGGCGGAGCCGGCGGGCTGATGTCGTTCGGCCGCTCGCGCGCCCGGCGCGTGGAGGGCGCCGAGCAGCACGTCACGTTCAACGACGTGGCCGGCATCGACGAGGCCAAGGCCGAGCTCACCGAGATCGTCGACTTCCTCAAGAACCCCGACAAGTACGTGCGCCTGGGCGGCCGCATCCCGCGCGGCGTGCTGCTGAGCGGGCAGCCCGGCACGGGCAAGACGCTGCTCGCCCGGGCGGTGGCCGGGGAGGCCGGCGTGCCGTTCTTCCAGATGTCGGCCTCGGAGTTCGTCGAGATGATCGTCGGGGTCGGCGCCTCGCGCGTGCGTGATCTCTTCCAGCAGGCCAAGGCGGCCGCGCCGGCCATCATCTTCATCGACGAGCTCGACGCCATCGGCCGCTCGCGTGCATCGGGCGGCGGCACGAACATCTCGGGCGGCCACGACGAGCGCGAGCAGACGCTCAACCAGATCCTCACCGAGATGGACGGCTTCGATCCCCGGATCGGGGTGATCGTGCTCGGCGCGACCAACCGTCCCGAGATCCTCGACCCGGCGCTGCTGCGCCCCGGGCGCTTCGATCGCCGGGTGGTCGTCTCGCCGCCGGATCGCGCCGGGCCGCGAGGCGATCCTCCGCGTCCACACCCGCAGCGTGCCGCTGGCCGACGAGGTCGACCTGGGCGCCATCGCCTCCTCCACCCCGGGCATGGTCGGCGCCGACCTCGAGAACCTGGTCAACGAGGCGGCGCTGCTGGCCGCGCGGCGCAACCACGAGAAGGTCAACCGCCAGGACATCACCGCCGCGCTCGAGCGGATCGTGCTCGGGGCCGAGCGCAAGGTGATGATCTCCGAGGAGGACCGCCGGCGGACGGCCTACCACGAGGCCGGTCACGCGATCGTCGGGATGCTCACGCCGGGAGCCGACCCGGTGCGCAAGGTGTCGATCATCCCGCGCGGGCAGGCGCTCGGCGTGACCTTCTCCGCCCCCGACGCCGACCGGTTCAACTTCGAGCAGCAGCACCTGCTGGCCCAGATCAAGGTGGCGCTGGGCGGGCGCACCGCCGAGGAGCTGGTGTTCTCCGACATCACCACCGGCGCCGAGTCAGACATCCAGCACCTGACGCGGATCGCCCGCGGCATGGTCGGGCGGTGGGGCATGAGCCGGGCGATCGGCCCGATCGCGGTGATCCCCCAGGACGGCATGAGCCCGTTCCTGCCCGGGGTGTCCGAGACCTCCGAGGCCACCCAGCGACTGGTCGACGAGGAGGTCAGGCGGATCGTCGAGTCGGCCCACTCCGAGGTCGCCACGCTGCTGCGCGAGCATCGCTCGAACCTCGACTCGCTGGTCGGCGGCCTGCTCGAGCACGAGACGCTCGACGAGGCCGACGCCTACGCGGCGGCCGGGCTGCCGCGCAACCAGGAGACGGCCTCCGAGCCCGCGCTGACGCTCGACGCCTCCCGCACCGACAGCCCGAACGGCTCGGCCTGAGGCGCTACGGGGCTAGTCGCCCAGGCGGGTCATCCGCGCCAGCGCCTCGTGGCACTCGACCACGCGGCGCTTGACCGGATCGTCGTCGGGCCGGTCGTGCACGAGATCCCAGGTCCGGTCGGCGATCTCGCGCGCCGAGTCCGGGGTCGCGCTCTGCCACAGGCGCTCGATCGAGCTGGAGCTCGAAGCCCTGGATCTGGTCGGCCGGATCGCCCGGCGGCATGCGCGGGAACGGCTCGGCGATGGTTTCCTTCCACATCGCGGTGGCGACGAGCAGTCGGTTGCGCAGCGTGATCTGATCGATCGGCGACATCGACGCCAGCCTAACTTATCTCCCCGCCGCTCTCAGTGCTCGCATTGACGCCGCGGTCAGCCCAGCGCGGGAAGTTGCTGCTTGACGCTCAGTGCCCGGGCGAACAGATCCCCCTGCTGCTCGATCCGCGTCGAGCAGCTCGTCGGCTTCGAAGGTGAGCAGCCCGGCGTCGCCTCGCTCGCGGCAGGCCGCCACCTCATCCCAGCTGACCGGGGTCGACACGGTCGGGCGCTCGCGCGCGCGTAGCGAGTACACGTTGGCCGTCGTCTTGTGCTCGTCGTTCTGGCTCCAGTCGACCAGGACCTTGCCAGGGCGCAGCCGCTTGGTCATGCGCGAGACGACGAGCTCGGGCATGCGCTGCTCGAGGACCTCGGCGACCCGCTTGGCGAACGGCTTGGTCGCCCGGTAGTCGACCGGCGTGTTGAGCGGCACGTAGACCTGGAGCCCCTTGGATCCCGACGTCTTGGCCAGGCTCTCGAGCCCGAGCTGCTCGAACAGGCCGTGGAGGACCAGGCCGACCTCGCAGCACTCGAGGATCCCGGCCGGCGGCCCGGGGTCGAGGTCGAACACCATCATCGTCGGGCGCTCGGGCCGCTGGGCCAGCGACAGCGAGGTGTGCAGCTCGACGTCGGCCAGGTTGGCCAGCCAGATCAGCGTGGGCCGGTCCTGGGCCAGCGTGTAGTTGATCTCGTTGATGCGGAGCGGTCTGCACCCACTCCGGGCGGTGCGACGGGTGACTGCTTCTCGTAGAAGTACTGCTGCTCGACGCCGTTGGGGTAGCGCTTGAGGGTGAGCGGCCGGTCGCGCAGATGCGGAAGCACGACGGGCGCGACGCGCGCGTAGAAGGCGACCAGGTCGCCCTTGGTGAAGCCGGTCTGGGGATAGAGCACCTTGTCCCAGTTGGTGATCTTCAGCTCGCGGCCCTCGGTGCTCACCAGCAGCGCGCCGTCGGCGAGGCGCTCGACCTCGTCGAACAGCGCCTCGGGCGAGCTCGGATCGACGTCGGACGTGTCGGCCGCGTCCGAGGCGGCGTCCTCGCCGATGACCTCGATCCGCACCTCGCGGGGTGACTTGTCCTCGCGCAGCCCCTTGAACGAGGGCGCGCGCATGATCCGCTCGGCCGTCCACTCGCGCAGCTCGATCTCGGCCACCAGCGACGGCTCCACGTACACCGCCTCCCGGGGCAGCTTGGGCGCCTTGTCGAACGGGCTGGTGGTCGCGCCGCAGCGGCTCGAGGCGCTTCTGCAGCTGGTCCAGGGTCTTCTCGGTGAAGCCGGTGCCGACCCGGCCCGCGTAGACGAACGAGCCGTCCTCGTAGTAGCCCATGAGCAGCGCGCCGATCCGCTTGGTCCGCCGGCCCTCCCCGGGGACCCAGCCGCCGACCACCAGCTCCTGGCGCATGGTGTGCTTGATCTTCAGCCAGTTGCCGCTGCGCCGGCCGGGCTCGTAGCGACACTCCAGGCGCTTGGCCACGATCCCCTCGAGGCCCTGCTTGGCCGTGGCCTCGAGCAGCAGCTTGCCCTCGCCGGGATGAACGGCGGGCACCCGCCAGGCCGGCCCGGACAGCTCGAGGGACTCCAGGCGCTCGCGCCGCTCGCGGTAGGGCAGCTCGATCAGCGAGTGCCCGTCGAGGTAGAGCAGGTCGAAGATCGCGTACATGACCGGCAGGCTGCTCTGCAGTCGCCGGATGGCCGAGGCGCCCCTGACGTGCATGCGGCGCTGGAGGCGCTCGAAGCTCGGCCGGCCGTTCTCGTCGAAGGCGACGATCTCGCCGTCGAGCACCGCCTCGTGCATGCCGAGCGCCCCGATCAGGCCGCGAACCTCCGGATAGGCCTCGGTGATGTCGTTGAGGTTGCGGCTCTCCAGGCGCAGGCGTCCCGGCTGCATGTAGGCGATCGCCCGCACGCCGTCCCATTTGACCTCGAAGGACCAGCCCAGCTCG
Organism: uncultured Solirubrobacterales bacterium; assembly: GCA_963764545.1. Lineage (GTDB taxonomy): Bacteria > Actinomycetota > Thermoleophilia > Solirubrobacterales > Solirubrobacteraceae > Palsa-465. The sequence goes on from CAVXSX010000005.1 coordinate 1,246,114, forward strand.
TCGGGCGGGAGCGTGTCCGACGGCCGGGCCATCATCGGGACGAGCCGCTCGGGCATCGGCTCGCGGTCGGGATCCGCCGGGGGATCCATTCGGTGGATCATCCAGTCGTCCTTGGCGTCGCCCGACTTCCCGATCGGGAACAGGCCGTAGCGCCCGGTCAGCCGCTCGCCGTGGAAGGTCACCTCGACCTTCTTGGCCTCCCACTTGTGCAGCTCGTAGGTGCCGTGGTCCCAGATCGTCATCGTGCCCGCGCCGTACTGGCCCTTGGGGATCTCGCCGTGGAACTCGAGGTACTCGAGCGGGTGATCCTCGGTCCGGACCGCGAGGCGGTTATCCGATGGGTCGGGCGGGATGCCGTTGGGAACCGCCCACGAGGCCAGCGCGCCCGTCGTGCTCGAGGCGCAGGTCCCAGTGCAGGCGGGTGGCGTGATGCTCCTGGATCACGAACCGGCGCCCGTCGGCGTCGCCGCGGGCCTCGCCGGCGGGCTCCGAGGTGGTCTCGAAGTCGCGCTTGGCCCGGTAGCTACCGAGCTTCGTCGTGTCCTTGGCTCGCGGCACGCGCACTGATGATGGCGAACGCCGCGCCAGCCAGTCTTCACAAATACTTAGGGCGCCGCGCCACAATTGCCTGCATGGCGCGCGTTCTGGTCGTCGATGACGAGCCGGCTGTCCGACGGGCGCTCGAGCGTGCCCTGAGGCTAGAGCGCTACGACGTGGAGCTTGCCGGCGACGGCGAGGAGGCCCTCGACGCGCTGGCCTCCTCGCCTCCGGACGCCGTGATCCTCGACATCGGGATGCCCCGGCTCGACGGGCTGGAGGTGTGCCGGCGGATGCGCCAGGCCGGCGACCGCACCCCGGTCCTGATGCTGACCGCGCGCGACGCGATCGACGACCGGGTGGAGGGACTCGACGTGGGCGCCGACGACTACCTGGTCAAGCCGTTCGCCCTGCGCGAGCTCCAGGCCCGGCTGCGGGCGCTGCTGCGCCGCTCGGGCGACGGCGCCGACGGCGAGATCCTCAAGTACGCCGACATGGTGCTCGACCCGGTCGCCCACGAGGTGCGCCGCGGCGACCGGCTGATCGAGCTGTCCAAGACCGAGTTCCTGCTGCTCGAGCTGTTCATGCGCCACCCCCGACAGGTGCTCACCCGCTCTACGATCTTCGAGAACGTGTGGGGATACGACTTCGGCCCGACCTCCAATGCGCTCGGCGTGTACATGGGTTACCTGCGGCGCAAGACCGAAGCCGGCGGCGAGTCGCGCCTCCTGCACACGGTCCGGGGTGTCGGCTACGTCCTGCGGGACTGAGCCGTGCCGCTGCGCAAGAGAATTGCCTGGGTGGCCGCCTCCGCGGTCGCCGTCGCCGTCGTGATCGCCGCGATCGTCTGCTATCTGGTCGTGCGCAGCCAGCTGCTCGGCCAGGTGGACAGCGCGCTGCGCTCGCAGGCCCAGGCTGTCGCAGCAGGGCGATCGCGCAGCCTGCTCGGCCAGCCCCCATCCCGGAGCCGCTCGCCGAGCGCCGGCGGGCCGGCGCAGTACTACCAGATCGTGAGCGCCGACGGCAGCGACTGGCAGGGCGACGTCGTCGACTGCCGGTCGACGCCCGCGTGAACGCGGTGGCGGCCAGCGAGCGCGGCGGCCTTCCTCTCGAAACGTCGAGGTCGGCGGACAGCCACTTCCGGGAGCTGACCTTCCCGGTCACACGTCGCCGATGGACTTCGAGCGGGCCGAGCCGCGGCGCTGTCCAGCTCGCCCGCCCGCTCGACGGCATCGAGAACATCCTCCAGAACCTGCGCCTGATCCTGCTGCTGGTGTGCGCGGGGGGCATCGCGCTCGCCGCCGTGCTCGGCCGAGCTGGCCGCCCGGCGGGTGCTCGCGCCGCTGGCCGAGGTCGCCGAGACCGCGCGCCACATCGAGGAGACCGAGGACCTGTCGAGCCGACTCCGGGTCCACGCCGACGACGAGGTGGGCCAGCTGGCCACGCGGTTCAACGCGATGATCGAACGGCTCCAGCACTCGCGCGACGCGCTGGATGAGTCTGTGCGCGCCCAGCGCCAGCTGGTGGCCGACGCGTCGCACGAGCTGCGCACGCCGATCACCAGCCTGCGCACGAACATCGAGGTCCTGCTCGAGCAGGGCGATGAGCTCACCGACGACGATCGCCGGCGGCTGCTGGCCGACGTGCTCGAGCAGAGCCAGGAGCTCAGCGGGCTGATCGGCGACGTGATCGAGCTGGCCCGCGGCGATCTGCCGCTGACCTCGGCCGAGGACGTCGCGCTCGACCGGGTCGTGGCCGAGGCGGTCGCCCGGGCCCAGCGCGACTTCCCGCACGTCGTGTACGAGACCTCCCTGGAGCCGGTGATCGTCGAGGGCATGCCCGAGCGGCTCGCGCGCGCGGTCAAGAACCTGCTCGACAACGCCGCCCACCACTCCGCGCAGGGTGGCGTGGTCGAGGTCGCGGTCGACCACGCCGGAGTCCGGGTCCGCGATCACGGCACCGGCATCGAGGAGTCGGACCTTCCCTACGTGTTCGATCGCTTCTACCGCGGCGCGAACTCCCGCCACCGCCAGGGCAGCGGCCTCGGCCTGGCCATCGTCCGCCAGGTCGCCTCGCAGCACGGCGGCTCGATCGAGGCGGCCAACGCTCCCGACGGCGGCGCGCTGTTCACGCTGCAGCTGCCCACGGCGCCCCACGACTCGGGCGCCGGTGACGCGGCGCCGCAGCCCGTGGCGGCGGATGCCACGCGGCTGTGGTCGTAGCGAACCCTTAGAGCCGGTCGAGCGGCCTGGCCAGCCGCGCCTGACGCGCCACCAGGAAGCGCCGGCGCAGGAACCAGGCGCAGGCACCGAACACGGCGGCCACCGGCACGAGCAGCAGCACGCGCGCGGCGGGCGTGCCGACGGTCAGGACGATCACGAACTCGGCCACCACGGCCGGGATCCCGGCCAGCAGCACGGTATGCGAGCGATAGCCCGAGAAATGCTCGCGCCCGGTCACCTCGGCGACCCCGAGCAGGCACAGGATCACGCCGCCGATCAGGGCCGGCCCGCCGTGGCGGAAGATCCCCACGATCAGGGCCACCGCACCGGCGAAGATCGCCACCTCGGAGACAGGCAGCCCGCCGAACGGGCTCGGCGGACGCTCGCCGTAGGCGCCGAGCGGGCTCGCGGGGCGCGGACGCGAGCGGGACCGCTCACGCTCACCGCCGGGCTTGGCCGGTCGAGCATGCGCTCGTTTCCGGGCGCCGCGGAGCCTGGGCGCCGGCCGCCGGAGCCTGGGCGCCGGCCGCCGGAGCCTGACGCCGGCGCTTGCGCGACGACCGTGGCTGGGATCTCTGGGCCACCGCCGCGAGGATACGCCCCCGCCCCCGCGGCCTGCGGAGGCCTACGGAGCCGGCGCGGTCTCGGCCGGGGTCGAGGCGTCGGCGAACTCGCGGAACAGGCCGGTGACCACGAACACGGTCTGCTCGGCGATGTCCACCGTGTTGTCGCCGATCCGCTCCAGACAGCGCGCGACCAGGATCATGAACATCGCCCACTCGCGCAGCTCCAGGTTGTCGCCGACCTCGACCGCGCGGCGGAAGATCTCCCGGTTGAGCCGGTTGATCTCGATGTCCTGGCGCACCAGGTCCTGGGCCAGCTCGGTGTTGCGTGCGGCGAACGCATGCTTGGCCTGGGAGACCTGAGAGCGCGCCAGGCGGCCCATGCGCTCGATCGCGTCGAGGATGTCCTTGTCCTTGGGGGCCTCGTAGCCGGACAGCGGCACCAGCTTGGCGATGTTCACGCACTGGTCGCCCATGCGCTCCACGCAGCGGATCACATGCAGGAGCGCGGCGACGATCCGCAGGTCACCGGCCACGGGGGCCTGGCGGGCAAGCAGCGACAGGATGCCCTGGTGCACCTCGAGGTAGCGGCCGTCGATCCGATCGTCGTCGGCCACGACCATCCCGGCCAGCTCGACGTCCTGGTAGGAAAGCGACTCGAGCGAGCGGTCGAGCTGCTGGATGACCAGGTCGAGCGCGCCCAGCGCCTGCGCCTCCAGCTCGCGCAGGTTCTCGTGGAATTGATGCCGTGGCTCGTGCATGCGACTCAGCCGAACTTACCGGTCACGTAGCGCTCGGTCCGCTCGTCGCCAGGGTTGGTGAACATCTTGTTGGTCTCGTCGTGCTCGATCACCTCGCCGTCGAGCATAAACAGTGTGGAGTTGGCCACGCGCGCGGCCTGCTGCATGTTGTGGGTCACGATCACGATCGTGTAGCGCTCCTTGAGCTCGTCGATCAGCTCCTCGATACGCAACGTCGCGATCGGATCGAGCGCCGAGCACGGCTCGTCCATGAGGATGACCTCGGGTTCGACCGCCACCGTGCGCGCGATGCACAGCCGCTGCTGCTGGCCACCTGAGAGACCGATGCCAGGCTCGTGCAGACGGTCCTTGACTTCATCCCAAAGGCCCACCGCCTGGAGCGAGCGCGGCACGAGCTCGTTCAGATCGGAGCCGCGCGTGCCGGTCAGCCGCAGCCCGGCGGCCACGTTGTCGAAGATCGACATCGTTGGAAACGGGTTGGGCTTCTGGAACACCATCCCGATCAGCCGTCGCACCGCCGTGACGTCGACCGCCGAGTCGTACACGTCGAGCTCATCGAGCATCACCGACCCCTCGGCCCGCGCGCCCGGGGTCTCCTCGTGCATGCGATTGATACAGCGCACCACGGTCGACTTGCCCGAGCCCGACGGCCCAATGATCGCCGTTACCTGATTGGCCGGGAAGTCGACGGTCACACCCTTGATGGCGTGATGCGATCCGTAGTAGGCGTGAAGGTTCTTGACCTTCACCGCGTGCCCGGACTTCCCCCGGTGCAAGACGGCCGCTTCCGTGGTTTTCGTCTCGGTTGCGGTCATGCCATGCGGCTCCTTCTCGCTACCGCGCGAGCGATCACGTTGAGGATCAGGACGATGAGCACCAGCGTCAGTCCGGCGCCCCACGCGCGATCGACGACTGCGGTTCTCGGAGACTGGATGTCGTTGTAGATCTGGACCGGAAGCGAGTTCATGATCGCCCCGAGGTTGCCGGTCAGCCCGAACGCTGCCGTCACCGTGAACAGCAGCGGCGCGGTCTCACCCATACCGCGAGCGACGGCCAGCAGAGACCCGGTCAGAAGCCCCGGGAGTGCGGTGGGCAGGACGACCCGGGTGAGCACCCGCCACCGGGGTGCGCCGAGCGCCAGGGCCGCCTCGCGCAGGTGACCCGGCACGAGCAGCAGCACGACTTCGGCCGAGCGCACCACGATCGGCATCATCAGCAGTGACAGCGCGACCCCACCCTTCCACGCCGTGAACGTGCCGCCCACGTGCCCGAGCACGAGCACGATGTAGATGAACAGGCCGAACATGATCGACGGAACGCCCGTCATCACGTCGACGAAGTAGCGGACCAGGTTGGCGAACCAGCCGTCCTTGCCGTACTCGGTCAGATACAGAGCCACGCCGATCCCGACCGGGATCGCGATCACCGAGGCCAACGCCACCATCAGCAGCGAGCCCACGATCGCACTGCGGATGCCGCCGGGATTCCCGAAGAAGCTGCCCGTGGGATCCGTGGTGAAGAAGCTCCCGCTCCACGAACTCAGTCCGCGCCCCAGCAGGAAGTAGATGACCAGCACGAGCGGGACGAGCGCGATCAGCGTGGCCGCCAGCAGCAGGCCGCGCATCAGCTTGTCGACGTAGCGGCGGCGGTCCGAGATGCGCGGCAGGGTGCCCCGGCTGATGGCGCTCATCGCTCACCCGCCGGGGCGATGGTCATTCCGGTCCCGCCCGTGCCCCGCGTTCCGTGGGCGCCTCGGGACACGAACCAGCGCGCGATGATGTTCACGATCAGGGTCAGCACGAACAGCACCAGGCCGGCGCCGAACAGCGCCGAGATGTGGATCCCCTGCGCCTCGCCGAACTCGCTGGCGATGACCGCCGCGAACGTGTTGCCCTGCGCGAACAGGTGGTTGCCGATCACCGGCGCGGCGCCGATCACCAGCACCACCGCGATCGTCTCGCCGAGCGCGCGACCGAGGCCCAGCATCGTTCCGCCGGTGATTCCCGGGCGCGCGTACGGCAGTACGGCCGTCCGGATCATCTCCCAACGCGTCGCCCCCAGCGCCAGAGCCGCCTCCTTGTGCTCGGACGGGACGGTCGCGATCACCTCGCGCGAGATCGCGCAGACGATCGGGAGGATCATGATGGCCAGGATCAGCCCTGCCAGGAAGTAGTTGTAGAGCGTGGGCGTCCCGCCCCCGATCCAGGGAATGAACGAGAACGTGCTGGCGAACCACTTCTCGGCTCCCAGCAGCTTCGGGGCGAGCACGAACACGCCCCACAGCCCGTACACGACCGAGGGCACCGCCGCCAGCAGGTCGACCAGGATCGACAGCGGACCGCGCAGGCGCCGCGGCGTCAGCTCGTTGATGAACACCGCCGTGGCCACCGCGATCGGGACGCCGATCACCAGCGCGATGACCGAGGTGATGAGGGTCCCCACGAGCATCGCGGCACCGTGGTAGATGTTGCGGTTGACGTCCCAGTCGTTGCCGAACACGAAGCTCAGCCCGTAATGGCTGAACACGGTGTGCGACTGCCCGATCAGCCGGATGAAGAAGTAGACGATCAGGACGAGGATCGCGGCCGCCAGGCCCGACAGGCCCCAGCGCAGAACGCGATCGGGTAGTCGCGCCGCCGGCGAGGACTCGAGAACCGAGCGGCCGCCGGTGACGACCGTAGTGACGCTTGCCTCCACCTGCGCTCGCCCTACGAGATCGGCGAGCCGTTGCAGGTCATCGTGGCCAGCCCCGCCTGGTCCTTGGAGACCAGCGAGGACGGCAGGGGCGCGTAGGGCAGTTGGTTGCCGCCCGCCCCCAGCGTCTGCTGACCGGCGCCGAAGGCGTAGGTCAGGAACTTCTTCAGCGCGGCGGCCGTCCCGGAGTTTGCGCCGCCGGACCTGCACGGGTCCTTGTAGGCGTCCAGGAACGTCTGGGACACGATCGGGTAGGCGCCGGAGGCCGACGAGTTGATCGTCGAGACGCCCAGGTCGGCGGGCACGGCGATGCCGTTGGCCGCGGCCGAGGTGTTGGGGATCGTCGGCAGGACGTAGGTGCCGGCCGAGTCCTTGATCGCGGCGTAGGTGAAGCCGTTCTCGAGGGCGTAGGCCTGCTCGACGTAGCCGATCGCGCCCGAGGTCTGCTTGACCACCGCGGCCACGCCGGAGTTGCCCTTGGAGCCGGTGCCCGTCGGCCACTTCACGTCCTTGCCCTCACCGACCGAGGACTTCCAGGCCGGATCGGTGTCCGACAGCCAGGTCGTAAAGCCCTGGGTGGTCCCGGAGGAATCGGAGCGATGCACGACGGTGATCGAGCTGCTCGGCAGCGTGATGCCGGGGTTCAGCGCCTTGATCGCGGGGTCGTTCCAGGTCTTGATCTGACCACTGAAGATCTTGCCCACGGCCGGACCGTCGAGCTTCAAGCCGTTCTTGATCCCGGACAGGTTGTAGGAGACCGTGATGCCGCCGAAGGCGACCGGGAACTGGAGCACCGCGCCCTTCATCTTGGCCTTGTCGGAGGCCTTGAGCGCGGGATCCGACCCGGCGAAGTCCACGGTCGCCGACTCGAGCTGGGTCTGCCCGGCGCCCGAGCCCACCGCGTTGTAGTTGACGGTCACGCCCTGGCCCTTCAGGACGGAGCCCCACTGCTGATAGATCGGTGCGGCCAGGGTCGAGCCGGCGCCGTTGACCGTGCCCGAGCCCCCGCTGCTGCTCGAGCCGTTCGAACTGCGCGAGCTGCTCGCGTTGGATGCGCCGGCGGAACCGGAGCTAAAGCTGGAGCTGGAGCCGCACGCGGCAACGATCAGCGATGCCACGACGGCCGCGGTGACAGCCGCAATACGACGTTGTCTCAAGGTCATCTCCTTCATTAGGTGTCGAGTCGTAGTCTCGGTGTCGGGCCAGTCCGGTAGGACCTGCTCGAGCTTCACGCGCAGCTTGCGCACGTACACGTCGACCGACCGGTCACCGGCGCGCATCTCGCGCCCCCACACGAGGCGGAACGGCTCCTCGCGCGGCATGATGCGATCGGCCCTACGGCCGACGTCGATGACCTCGCTGCGCGGTCGCGCGGTTGCCGCCATGCCGAGTGATGCTGGCGGCCGAACCCCCGACTCGTGTTATTCACTCGTAACGACGATGTGAAGAAGCTGTGATCGAGCCTCAGCGGCTCAGCGCGGCCGGTAGCTCGGGCGCGCTCTCGACGACCGCGGCCTGATCGGCATCGGACAGCTCGGGCTCGGGCGCGAAGCGGTAGCCCACCCCGAAGTGCGTGTGGATGTAGCTCCAGGCCGGCGAGCTCGCTCGCAGCTTCTGGCGCAGCTTGCGGACGAACACGTCGACCGAGCGGTCGCCGTGAGCCATCGCGTAGCCCCACACCCGTTCGTAGATCTCCTCGCGGCGCAGGACGCGATCGGACTGGCTGAGCAGCTGGAGGATCTCGAACTCGCGGGCGGTGAGCTCGAGACTCTGCTCGCCGACGTAGGCCTGGTACAGGTCGGGCCGGATCGTGATCTCCCCGATGCTGGCCGCCATGTCGATCTGGGGCAGCTCCTGCCGGCGGTGGCGCCGGACGGCCGCCTCGATCACGCAGATGCAGCTCCTCCGGATGGCAAGGCTTGGTCATCCAGGCATCAGCGCCCAGTCGCAGGCCGCGCACCCGCTGTGCCACCGACGAAGGGCCGGTGCAGACGATCACGGCCAGGCCGGGCAGGCGTCCGCACACCCGCTCGAGGTACTCCCAGCCCTCAGGTCCGATCACCGCCAGATCGAGCACGAGCGCGTTCAGCCGCATCGCCACCAGCGTCTCCACGTTGACCGGGCTGGACAGCGCCCGGTGCTCGCAGCCGAGCGTCCCGAGACGGTTGGCCAGCACCTGCATGAAGCCCGGATCGCGATCGATCACCGCCACCCGGAGCCTGGCCTGACCGCGCTGGCCGGCCGACTGACTTCCGGGTTGCGAATCGGTGCGCTCAGGCGTCATGGCGGAGACTGTAATCAACGAGGATGCGGACAAGCCCTCGGAAGGCGTCGTGATCACAGCATGTTTACATGCAATTAGCGAATAAGCGAGACCTCTCGGACGGCTGCCGGACGAGTTTGGCAGCAAACCGAAGAGGTGCCTAAGACGGGCCTTGGGCGGGCCCTGGGCGGGGCGGTGACCGCTATCCTCAGTGCGCACCGGCCGTCCCGGCGGCCCTCACGCCATGGCATCCCGCACCAAGCAGAAGGAAGAGGCGCGCGCCCGCCGCCTCGCCGAGGAACAAGCGCGAGCTGAGCGCGCTCGTCGCCAGCAGCGCATCTACATGCTCGGCGGCGTCGTGCTGATCGCCATCGTCGTCGTCGTCGCGGGGATCATCATCTCGAGCGGTGGCGCCAAGAAGACCGGGCTCCAGACCGGGACCGCGGCCACGGCCACCAGCAAGGCGGTCAACCAGCTGCTCACCGGGATACCGCAGTCCGGCGCAACGCTTGGCAATCCGAACGCGAAGGTCACGATGACCTACTACGGCGATCTCAAGTGCCCGGTCTGCCAGGCCTTCACGCTGCAGGGCGGCTTCTCGCAGCTCGTGTCCAAGCGACGTCCGGGCGGGGAAGGTCAAGATCAGCTACGCCGCGTTCTGCACGGCAACCTGCAACGGCCCTGCCCCCAAGGAGTTCGCGCTGCAACAGGTGGCCGCGCTGGCCGCCGGCGAACAGAACAAGTTCTGGCAGTTCGCCGAGCTGTTCTACCACGAGCAGGGCTCAGAGGAGGACGCGTACGTAACCGAGTCCTACCTCGACGGCCTGGCCAATCAGATTCCCGGGCTGAACATCGCGCAGTGGAGGTCCGCGCGCAACAACCCGAACCTGTCCGCCGAGGTCACCTCGCAGCAGAACACCGGAAAGCAGATCGGAGTCGAGCGGCACGCCCACCCTGGTGTTCCGCGGCCCCAAGGGCCAGGCGGTGCCGAGTTCGGCCGTGCCCACCTACGCCCAGCTCGAGCAGGCGATCAAGCAGGTCTCGTGACCGCCGCGGCCACCAATGGCGCTCCCCGCCCCGGCCAACGTGGACCGGCGGCTGCGGATCGTCATCGGGGTCCTGTGCCTGATCGGGATCGGCGTCGCCGGCTACCTGGTCTACATCCACTACGAGGGGATCAAGATCCTGTGCCTCTCGAGCGGCGGCTGCGAGACCGTGCAGTCGTCGGTCTACTCCAAGATCGCCGGGCTTCCGGTGGCCGTGCTCGGTCTGGCCGGCTACGTCGGGATCCTCTTCACCCTGGCCATCCGCAACGACTTGGGTCGCGTGGCCGGGTTCGGCCTGGCCCTCATCGGGTTCCTCTTCAGCCTGTACCTCACCTACCGCGAGATCTTCACGATCAAGGCGATCTGCCAGTGGTGCGTGAGCAGCGCGGTGCTGATGACGCTGCTCACGATCATCACCGCGATCCGCGTGCTCCGCGCCGAGTCGGACGTGCCGGCCGCGCCGCCGGCCAGGAAGACCGTCTACGCGCGCCGAGCGCCGGCGGACCGAGCGCCGGCAAGCCGCGCGCCGGTAGGACGTCCCCGGTCCGGCGGCACTGTGGGCCGTTCGGACGCGCGCGCCTCTTCGAGCCGTCCTTGGCCCGAGTGCCGCCGGACGTGGGCGTCCTACCTCTAGCTCAACGGCCGCTCGCGGCCAGCCCATACCCCCGATGCACCTCTTTTCAGGGCGGCTAACCCCGCGCTCGGCGCTCACACGAGCGCGAGCTACGCGAAAGCCCCGCTCTGGCGCGGAGAAGTCGACACTCGGCTCGGACGCAGCGCCGAGTGCGCAGTTGTCCGCCGGCATGGCGTCCGTGACCTACATCTGATATATCAGACTGGGTGAGCTTCTCGAACAGTGGAGCGCCGGCGTGCGCGTGAACGGAGGGCAGACGTGGGCGTGAACGGAGCGCAGGGCCAGCGGGTGGTGGTCATCGGGGCCGGCATCGTCGGCAACAGCGTCGCCTACCACCTGACCCAGCTGGGCGTCACCGACATCACGATGGTCGACAAGGGCCCGCTGCCCAATCCCGGCGGCTCGACCGGGCACGCCTCGAACTTCATCTTCCCGGTCGACCACTCCAAGGAGATGACCTCGCTCACGCTCGAGAGCATGCGCCAGTACAAGGCGCTCGACGTGTTCATCGAGAGCGGCGGGATCGAGGTCGCGCGCACGCCCGAGCGGATGCAGGAGCTCACCCGGCGGATGGCCTCGGCCAAGTCCTGGGGCATCGAGCCGGTGCACATGCTCACGCCCGAGCAGGTCAAGGAGCTCGTGCCGTACATCGACGAGCGGCTGATCCTGGGCGGCTTCTACACCCCGGGCGCGGGGGTGGTCGACTCGCTGCGCGCCGGGACGATCATGCGCGAGCGCGCGGTGCAGGCCGGTATGACGGTGATGGCCAACACCGAGGTCCTGGGCATTGACGTCGAACAAGGCCGCGTCAGCCGCGTGCGCACGACCAAAGGCGACCTCGACACCGACCTGCTGGTCATCGCCTGCGGGTGCTGGAGCCCGCGGATCGCCCGGATGGCCGGCGCGTCGATCCCGCTCACCCCGATGGTCCACCAGATGATCGACATCGGCCCGGCTCCGCGGTTCGCGAACACGACCAAGCTGATCGAGTATCCGATCGTCCGCGACATGGACACCAACATGTACGAGCGCCAGGAGGGCACGGGCCTCGAGATCGGCTCCTACGCGCACCGGCCGATCACCCTGCACCCCGACGAGATCCCGAGCCTCGAGGAGTCGGCGCTCAGCCCGACCGAGCTGCCGTTCACCCAGGACGACTTCGATCCCCAGATGGAGCAGGCGCTCGAGCTGATGCCCGAGATCGTCGGCGACGAGACAGTCGGCGTGAAGTACGCGATCAACGGCGTGCTGTCGGTCACCTATGACGGCATGCCGCTGCTCGGCGAGACCCCCGAGGTCAAGGGGCTGTGGTCGGCGGCGGCGATCTGGATCAAGGAGGGCCCGGGCGCGGGCAAGACCGTGGCCGAGCTGATCGTGCACGGCGAGTCCGAGATCGACGTGTACGAGTCGAACATCGCGCGCGCCTACTCCTGCCAGCGCACCCGCACCCACACCGTGGCCCGGGCCAGCGAGGGCTTCAACAAGATGTACGGGATCGTCCACCCCGGCGAGCAGTGGGCCTCGGACCGCAACGTCCGCCTATCGCCGTTCCACGACCGGGAAAAGGCACCTCGGAGCCGTGTTCTACGAGGGCGCCGGCTGGGAGCGCCCCCAGTGGTATGAGTCCAACAAGGGCCTGCTCGACGAGTACGGCGACCGGATCAACCAGCGCGAGGCCGAATGGGACGCGCGGTGGTGGTCGCCGATCATCAACGCCGAGCACCTGGCCATGCGCGACCGGGCCGCGATGATCGACCTGAGCGCGTTCGCGATCTTCGACGTGACCGGCCCCGGCGCGCTGGACACGGTCCAGCAGGTCGCGATGCGTCAGATGAACGTAGAAAGCGGCCGCGTCGTCTACACGCCATTGCTCACCCCGAGCGGCGGCTTCAAGCAGGACCTGACGATCATGCGCCTGGGCGACGAGACCTTCCGCGTGGTCACCGGCGGCGCGTTCGGCATGTCCGACCTCAAGTGGTTCGCCGATCACCTGCCCGAGGACGGCTCGGCGCAGATCCACGACCAGACCAACGCCTGGACGACGATCGGGCTGTGGGGACCGCGCGCCCGCGACATCCTCCAGGCCATCACCAGCGACGACGTCTCGCACGAGGGCCTGCCCGTTCGCCCGTGCAAAGACGATCGAGGTCGGCCCGGTGCAGGTGCTCGCCTCCCGGATCTCCTACGTCGGCGATCTCGGCTGGGAGCTCTACGTCCCGTTCGAGCAGGGCGCGCGACTGTGGGACATGGTGGCCGAGGCCGGCGAGCCGCACGGCATCATCCCGGCCGGGATCGGCGTGTACGGCACCACCGGCCGCCTCGAGAAGTGCTACCGCGCCTACGGCGCCGAGCTCGAGGGCGAGTACAACGTGGTCGAGGCCGGCATGGCCTGGGGCAAGGTCAAGGACGAGGACTTCATCGGCAAGGAGGCGCACGTGCGCCACCGCGAGGAGGAGCCCGCCGACGATCATGTGCACGCTGACCGTCGACGACCACACCTCGAAGTCGGGCGTCAAGCGCTACATGCTCGGCAAGGAGCCGATCCTCACGCGCGACGGGCGAGCCGCTCATCGACCGCAAGGGCCGCCGCTCGTACGTCACCAGCGCGGGCGCTGGCCCATCAATCGGCAAGCACATCCTGATGAGCTATCTGCCGCCCGAGCACGCCGTGGTCGGCGAGCAGCTCGCGGTCGAGTACATGGGCGAGCAGTATCCGGTCACGGTGGCCACCAACGACTCCACACCGGTGTTCGACCCCGACAACTCCCGGGTGCGCTCCTGAGATCATGAACATCCTGGTCTGCGTCAAGCGCGTCCCGCTGACCGGCGGCAAGATCGTCCTCACCGACGACCGGCGCGCGATCTCCACCCGCCACCTCGGCTTCACGATCAGCCCGCACGAGGAGTGCGCCTGCGAGGAGGCGGTCCGGCTGATCGAGCAGCACGGCGGCAGCTCGACCGTGCTCACGCTCGGACCGCCCGAGGCCGAGGAGCAGCTGCGCGACATGATGGCCATCGGCATCGACAGCGCGATCCACCTGGTCACCGACGCCACCGAGCGAATGGGATCCCCAGGCCACGGCGAACGCGATCGTGGCCGCTATCGAGGCCGCGCCGGAGCCGTACGACCTGCTCCTGTTCGGCAACGAGTCGGCCGACGCCGGCAACTTCCAGGTGGCCATCCGGGTGGCCCACCAGCTGAACCTCCCGGTCGTGACCGGGATCAAAGGCGATCACCGTCCAGGACGGCGGAAGCGTTCGCTGCGAGCAGGAGGTGCCGGGCGGCCGCGATGTCTACGAGCGACGCTGCCGGCCGTGGTCACGGTCAAGGAGGGGATCAACCTGCCGCGCTACCCGTCGGTGCCCGGACGTCTGCGCGCCAAGCGCAAGCCGCTCAGACCGACTCGCCGTCCCGGCCGCCGTCGCGCCTGGAGATGGTCGAGCTGAGCCTCCCGCCGGGCTCGGGCAAGCAGGCCGAGGTCCTCGGCGACGGCGCCGGCGCCGCCCCGGCGGTGGTCGGCGTGCTGCACGATCTGGGGCTGGTGTAGCGAACGTGATCCTCGTATTCGCCGAACGCTCCGACGACGAGCTGCTGCGCCAGGCGCTCACGTTCGCGCGCGGCCTGGGAGACAGACACGGTGCAGGCGATCGCCGTCGAGGACGAGAGCGGTTACTCGCCGGACGGCGCGGCCATCGCCCTGAGCGAGGCCATCCGTGACCGCGCGCCCACCGTCGTCGTCGCGCCGGGCACCGACCGCGGCAACGAGGTGCTCGCGCACGTGGCCGCCCAGCTCGACCTGCCCGCTGGCCGCCAACTGCGTCTCGGTCACCCTCGGCGACCCGATCACGCTGACGCGCGTGCGCTGGGGCGGCAGCCTGCTCGAGGAGGCCCGGCTGCACGGGTCGCCGGCGCTGCTCACGGTCGCGCCCCACGCCGTGGCCGCCGACCCGGCGGCCGACGCGAGCTGAACGATCGAGACCATTCCGGCGGCCGGCCGACGCCCGCGTCAGGGTGTCCGAGCGCGTCCAGGCGCCTCAGCGCCGGCGTGTCGCTGGCCGACGCCGACGTGGTGGTCTCGGGCGGGCGCGGCGTCGGCTCGGCCGAGGGGTTCGCGGTGATCGAGGAGCTCGCGGAGCTCCTGAACGCCGCGGTCGGCTGCTCGCGCGCGGTGACCAGCGCGGGCTGGCGCCCCCACACCGACCAGGTCGGGCAGACCGGCACGAAGGTCTCGCCGTCGCTGTACATCGCGTGCGGGATCAGCGGCGCGACCCAGCACATGGCCGGCTGCAAGGGCGCCAAGAAGCTCCTGGCCATCAACCCCGACCGCGAGGCCTCGATCTTCGCCAGCGCCGACTACGCCGTGATCGGCGACCTGCACGAGGTGGTGCCGGCCATCTCGGCGGAGATCCGCAAGGCGCGGGGCGGCTGACCACGACCCCGGACCCGGCTTGCTGTTCGAAGCCTTAGCCCTCGCCGTCGCGCATCGTCGCGAGCGCGCACGCTGTTCATCACGCGCGTGCGCGTCCTCGCGCGGCTGGTCCGCGCCGCGGCGCCGGCCCAGGCCGCGCAGCGCACGGGCGACACCCCCAGGCGCGTGCGCAACGAGGCGACGATCGTGCTCGGCCAGCGCAAGCTGCTCCAGCGCCTCGGTCCCGGGCTGATGCACGCGGTCATCTTCTGGGGCTTCATGGTGCTCATCCCGACGATCCTGATCGCGCTGATCGGCGTCGTGGACAAGCACTCGACGCTCCCCTGGCTCGGCCACCAGGGCTGGTACGCGCTGCTCGTCGACATCTTCTGCGTGCTGGTGCTGGCCGGCGTGCTCGCCGCGCTGTGGATCCGCAAGGTCCAGCGCCCGAACCGCTTCCGGGGCAGCCACCTGGGCGAGGCCGACCTGATCCTGGCCCTGATCGCCACGATCGTGATCAGCCTGCTGCTGTGGCACGCGAGCCGGATCGCGCTCGGCCTGAACGAGTGGCCGGCAGTCGTGGTCGCCGGTGTCGAACGGGCTCTCGCATCTGTTCGGCCTGGGCCAGGCGACGAAGATCCTCGAGCGCGCGTTCGTGTGGGTGCACGTGCTGACGATCCTCAGCTTCCTCGCCTACCTGCCCCACTCCAAGCACCTGCACATCTTCGTGGCGGCGGTCAACGTGTGGTTCGGGCGCACGCGCGCCGGCGGCCGGCTCGAGCCCCTCACCTTCGACGACCCCGACATACCCGAGGAGGACATCCGCTTCGGCGCCGGGCAAGCCGAACGGACCTGACCTGGAAGCAGGTGCTCGACACGTTCTCGTGCACCGAGTGCGGGCGCTGCCAGGACGCCTGCCCGGCCTACGCCACCGGCAAGATCCTCTCCCCCAAGCTGGTCATCATGGGGCTGCGCGACGCGGTGTTCGCTGACGACAACGAAACGCCGCTCGTCCCGGGGGCCGTGCCGGAGGAGAGCATCTGGGACTGCGTCACCTGCGGGGCGTGCATCCAGGCCTGCCCGGTGTCGATCGAGCACGTCGATCACATCGTCGACCTGCGCCGGCACCTGGTGATGGTCGAGTCGAGCTTCCCGGCCGAGTCCGAGCCGATGCTGCGCGACATCGAGCGCGCGTCGAACCCGTGGGGCAAGCCGCAGTCAGAGCGCGCCGACTGGGCCGCGGATCTCGGCATCAGGGTGCTCGAGCCCGGTGACCCCGCGCCCGAGTACCTCTACTGGGTCGGGCTGCGCGTCGTCGTTCGACGAGCGGGCCCGCAAGGCCGCGCAGGCCACCGCCAAGGTCCTCCAGCACGCGGGCGTCGACTTCGCGATCCTCGGCCCGCGCGAGAGCTGCACCGGAGACCCGGCCCGGCGGATCGGCAACGAGTACGTGTTCCAGGCCTTCGCCGAGCAGAACGTCGAGACGCTGAACGAGGCCGGCATCACCCGGATCGTCACCGGCTGCCCGCACTGCTTCAACACGCTGGCCAACGAGTACCCGGACTTCGGCGGCCGCTACGAGGTGATCCACCACTCCGAGCTGCTCTCGACCCTGGTGCGTGACGGGCGCATCGACGCCAAGCGATCCCAAGACACGATCACCTACCACGACTCCTGCTACCTGGCCCGCCACAACGACGTGCTCGATGCCCCGCGAGAGATCGTCTCGGCCGTCGGCGCGCCGGTCGAGATGGGCCGCTCCGGCAAGCAGACGTTCTGCTGCGGGGCCGGAGGCGCCCACATGTGGATGGAGGAGCGGGCCAACCCGATCAATCAGGAGCGCGTGCGCGAGGCGGCCGCGACCGGCGCCGGCACGCTCGCGGTGGCCTGCCCGTTCTGCACGGTGATGCTCGACGACGGCGTGCAGGGCGAGGGCGCCGAGTTGCGCGTGGTCGACGTGGCCACGCTGCTATCCGAGGCGATCGACGAGGCGCCGGCGCCTCAGGCGGCGAGTAGCGCCTCGAGCTGGCGCTCGAGCCCGGCGTTGCCGACTTCGACCTCGACGAGCGGCAATCCGAGCCGCGCGGCCGCTCGCGACGCGGCGGCGCGCGTGGCCGGCGTCGGGCCGCTGGGCCAGCCACACCACGCGCGTGTAGTGCCGGAAGTAGTCATCGCGCAGCTCGGGGTGGCGATCGAGACCGAGCTCGCGCCACACGGTGTGCTCGAACGTCCGGGCCAGGAAGTCGGTCAGGAAGTACGTCCCCGGCTCCTCCTCGAGGGCAAGCCGCACCTCCGCTCGAGCGAACATGTCGTAGCAGTGCTCGCCTGCCAACCGCGAGAGACCAGCGATCGAGCGCACCACCCGTCCCGCAGTCCCCATAGGCCACGGCGACCACATCGCGATCAGCGGACGCCGCGGCAACCGCACCGGCAATCCGCTCGGGGTGGTTGTGGAGCAGCGCCGGCACCGGGATCACCTCGAGATCCCATCCGCGGCGCCGGGCGATCCGGCGCACGTCGAGCGCCAGCGCCCCGCAGGCGACGACCGCGCGCGGGCGACCGCTCATCCCGGGAAGGCCAGCTGGTCGACGAACATGTCGTTGAAGTCCGAGCGTCCGGACAGCTCGACGTACTCCACCTCGCGCAGGATCGAGTACGCCTCGGCCCGCTCGCGGACCGACAGCGCGGCGATCTTGGCCCCCTCGCCGGCCACGTTGCCGGCCGACACGATCCGCGGCAGCGCGATCTTCGGCACCAGCCCGATCCGGACCGCGCTCAGCGGCGTCAGGTAGGCGCCGAAGCTGCCGGCCAGCAGGATCTGGCTCACGTCTTCCGGGGCGACGCCGAGCTCAGTCATCAGGATGCTCCAGCCGGTGGCGATCGAGGCCTTGGCGAACTGGAGCTCGCGCACGTCGCGCTGGGAGAGGAACACCGAGCGCTCGGGATCCTCACCGCCGCGCCACTCGAGCACGAACACCCGCTCCTGGCCGATCTTGGTCAGCCGGTCGGCCAGCCCGGGAAACAGGCGACCGGGCGTCCTCATCGGGGATGAACCGGCCGGAGTGGTCGAGCAGCCCGCAGTGCACGAGCTCGGCCACCGCGTCCACCAGTCCCGAGCCGCATATCCCCACTGGATCCGAATCGCCGATCACATCGAGGAGACCACGCCGTCGGCCGACAGCTTGACCCCTTCGATCGCGCCCGGAGCGGCCCGCATGCCGCACCTGATCTGCGCCGCCTCGAAGGCCGGCCCGGCCGGCGCGGCGGTGGCCAGCACCCGCTCGTGGGAGCCGAGCGCGATCTCGCTGTTGGTGCCCACGTCGATGAACAGCCGCAGCCGCCGGTCGCGGGTCAGGCCGGTGGCCAGCATCCCGGCCACGATGTCGCCGCCCACGTAGGCGCCGAGCGACGGGAACAGGAACGCGGGCGCCCGGGGGTGCACGGAAAGCCCGAGATCCCGCGCGAGGACCTCAGGGAACGAATGCGTCGAGACCACGAACGGAGCCATCGACAGCGGCTCGGGATCGATGCCGAGCGCCAGGTGCATCATGGTCACGTTGCCGCACACGGTGATCTCGTACACCTCGCGCGGCTCGACTCCGCCTTCGTCGCACACCTCGGCGACCAGCGAAGCCATCGTCTCGTGCACGCGCTCGCGCAGCGCACCCAGCGCGTCGGGATCCATCATCGTGGCCGAGATCCGCGTGATCACATCGGCGCCGAACGGCTGCTGGCGGTTGAGCATCGAGCGGACCGCGACCGGCTGCCCGCTCTCCAGGTCGAGCAGCGTGGCCACCACGGTCGTGGTCCCCAGGTCGAAGGCGATCGCGAACCGGCGCGCCGTGGTGTCCCCGGGCTCGAGGTCGATCAGCTCCTGATCGCACACCACCGCGGTCACGTCGAAGTGCGACGCCCGCAGCACCGACCCGAGCGAGCGGAGCATCTCGACCGAGGCGTGCGGCTCCAGATCCTCGAGCCCGTCGAGCACGCGCTGCAGATCGGAGCGCTGGTCCTCCATCGTGGGCTCCTCGAGCACCAGGTGGCGCTTCTGGACGGCGGGCCGCAGGATGACGTGGCGACCCGACGCCGGCCAGCGCCGCCTTCGGCCGCGTCTGCAGCGGCGGGACCTCGACCACCAGATCACCGCGGGCGTTCGCCCGGCAGGCCAGCCGCCAGCCCTCCCGCAGCTCGTCGACCGAGAACGCGCGCGGGTCGAGCGGCCCCACGGGAACCTCGCCCGAGACGATCCGCACGCGGCACTTCTTGCACGTGCCGTGACCGCCGCAGGTGGAGTCGATCGCGATCCCGTTCCAGCTCGCGGCGTCGAACACCGGCGTGCCACTCGGCACGCGCACCTCGGCTCCCTCGGGCAGGAAGCGCAGGCGTACGCGGCCGGTCCCGTCGTCCGGCGCCGGATCGACCGCGCCGGCCCCCGCGTCCGCGAGCGAGAGCCGGCGACGCTGCGGGGTGCGGCCCGCTCACGGCACCGGCGCCACCTGGACGAGCGTCGACTGCCGCGCCCGGTGCGCGGCGATCCAGTTCGCGCCCCACTCGTCGTGGCCGAGCAGCAGGTCGGCGCCCCGGACCGAGTCGACCACGGGCCGGGCGGTGGACATGATCGCGCTGGTCAGACCGGCAGCCATGGCCATCGGCAGGAACGCGGCGTTCAGCGCGTGCCGCTCGGGCAGCCCGAACGAGACGTTCGACGCGCCCAGGCACATGTTCACGTCCAGCTCGTCGCGGATCAGGCTGATCGTCGTAAGCGTCGTGCGCACCGCAGTCGGGTCCGCGCCGACGGTCATGGCCAGCGGGTCGATCACGATGTCCTCGCGCGCGATCCCGAAGTCGGCGGCGGCGCTGAACGATCTTGCGCGCGCATTCCAGCCGCTTCTCCGGCGTCTCGGGGATCCCGGTCTCGTCGTTGGCCAGCCCGATCACCGCGGCGCCGTGCCGCGCGACCAGCGGGAGGATCTCCTGCAGGCGATCGTCCTCGGCGGTCACCGAGTTCACCAGCGCACGACCCTCGTACACCGACAGCCCCGCCTCGAGCGCCTCGATCACCGAGGAGTCGATGCAGATCGGCGCGTCGACGGCCGCCTGCACGGTGTCGGAGCATGCTCTTCAGCAGCTCGGCCTCGTCGACCAGCGGGATGCCGGCGTTGACGTCGAGCATGTCGGCGCCGGCCTCGATCTGGGCCACCGCGTCGGCGGTCACCGTCGAGAGCTCGCCGGCGCGCAGCTCCTCGGCGAACTTCTTGCGCCCGGTCGGGTTGATCCGCTCGCCGATGATGCAGAACGGACGGTCGGGACCGATCGTCGACCTCGCGGGAGCGTCCGCGGAGCACGGTGTGGCTCATGCCGGCACCTTCTCGCGGCGCAGCTCGATCAGCTCCTTGGCCTTCTTGACCGCGGCCGAGGCATCGGCCGAGTAGCCGTCGGCGCCGACCGCGTCGGCGTACTCCTGGGTGACCGGGGCGCCGCCGACCATGACGATCACCTGGTCGCGCAGGCCCGCCTTCTGCAGCGCGTTGATGTTCGCCTTGAACATCGGCATGGTCGTGGTCAGGAACGCCGAGAACCCGACGATGTCCGGGTTGTGCTCCTCGATCTGCTCGATGAACTTCTCGGGGGCCACGTTCACCCCGAGGTCGATCACGTGGAAGCCGGCGCCCTCGAGCATGATGTTGCAGAGGTTCTTGCCGATGTCGTGGACGTCGCCCTTGACCGTGCCCATCAGGAACGTGCCGATCTCGGCCATGCCGGTCTCGGCCAGCAGCGGGCGCAGGATGTCGAGCGCGCCCTGCATGGCGCGGGCGGCGATCAGCATCTCGGGGACGAAGAAGTCGCCGCGCTCGAACCGCGCCCCGACCTCTTCCAGCGACGGGATCAGCGCGTCGTAGAGCAGCCGCTCCGGCGCCATCCCCTGTTCGAGACCCTCGTTCACGCCGTCGCGGACGGCCGGCGCGTTGCCGACCAGCGTCTCGTCATAGAGCAGTTGGAGGATCTCTTCGTCGGAAGCCATTACGCCGCCCTCTCTCCTTTCTCGCTGTGGCCGAGACGGCGGCTCAGCGTCCGCGCCTCGCTGATCAAAATCGGCTGCAAGCTCGCTCGATGCGCGCCGGCGTCATGCGCAGCGTCGGGCCCGAGATGCTGAGCGCCGCGATCACCTCGCCGCGGGCGCCGCGCACCGGCGCCGCCATGGCGCACAGCCCGAGCTCGAGCTCGTCGATCGAGGTGGCGAGTCCGTCGCGCCGGATCGCCTGCGAGCTCGCGGCGGTCTGCGCGTCGCGCCGATCCGCGCTCGGCCGGTGCGCGGCCGAACGCCGCGAACACCTTGCCGTTGGCGGAATGCTCGTAGCCGACCGAGCGGCCGAGCCACTGCCCCGCGCCGAGGAAGTGCCGGCTGTCCACCTGGGCGATGTGCTCGACTCCGTCCGGGCCCGGGCACGGCCAGGTTGATCGTCTCGCCGGTGGCCTCGGCCAGAGCATCGAGCGCCGGCCGCGACGAGCTCGATGATGTTGCGCTCGAGCATGCTGCGCTCGGCCACGCGCAGAATCGCCGGGCCCGGGCCGCAGGCGTCCGCGCTCGCCGTCCTGCTCGATCAGCCCGCGGCGCTCGAGCGCGCTGATCAGCCGCGAGGCGGTGCTCTTGGGCAGCCCGGCCGCGCTGGCCAGGTCGGTCAGCGCGACCGGCTGGTCTGACTCGAGCACGCGGACGAGCAGGTCGGCGCCGCGGTCGACCGCCGTCGTGCCGTGCGCAGAGCCGGCGATCGGAAACTTGGAACTGTTGTTCCACGCGATATAGATTACGGGCAGACGCCCCCAGGTCAAGCCCGTCCTGGACGATTAGGCAGCCGACGACCATCCCCCGACCCGAGGAGCCAGCCTTGTTCGTGAACTCCATGCCCCGCTACGAGATCCTCAGCGAGGAGGCGATGGACGTGATCGACCGCGGCTGGCGCCGGCTGGTGTCCGAGATCGGGATCGAGTTCCTGCTCCCCGAGGCGGTCGAGGTGCTGGTGGGCGCGGGCCAGACGCTCGAGGACGAGAACCGCATCCGGTTCGACCCCGAGTTCATCCTCGAGCAGGTCGCCAAGGCGCCGCGCGAGTTCGAGCTCCAGGCGCGCAACCCGGAGCACAGCGCGCATATCGGCGGCGATCACATGGTGTTCGCGCCCGTCTACGGCCCGCCGTTCGTGCGCGAAGGCGACACCCGGCGCGACGCCAAGATGGCCGACTTCGAGAACTTCGTGAAGCTCGTGCCAGACCTTCGACCAGCTCGACTCGCCGGGCGGGACGATCTGCGAGCCCGAGGACCGGCCGCTCGACTCGCGCCACCTCGACATGGTTTTCGCCCTGCAGACGCTGTCCGACAAGCCCTACATGGGCTCGGTCACCTCCGGCCCCAACGCCGCGGACACGATCAGGATGGGCGAGATCCTGTTCGGGGGCCGGGAGCAGATCGAGCGCGCCCCGGTGTCGATCAGCCTGATCAACGTCAACTCGCCGCTGCGCTACGACGATCGCATGCTCGGCGCCATGCTCGAGTACGTGAAGGCCGGCGCAGGCGGTGGTGATCAGCCCGTTCCTGCTCATGGGCGCGATGTCGCCGGTGTCGCTGCCGGCCACGCTCGTGCAGCAGCTGGCCGAGGCGCTGGCCGGGATCGCGCTGGCCCAGACCATCCGCCCTGGCACCCCGGTGGTGTTCGGGTCGTTCCTCAGCAACACCGACATGCAGTCGGGCTCGCCCTCGTTCGGCACCCCCGAGTCGGGGATGGGCGTGCTCTGCACCGGACAGCTCGCGCGCCGGTTCGGCCTGCCCTGGCGAGGCGGCGGTGCGCCTGAACGCCTCCCAGACGGTCGATGCCCAGGCCGCCTACGAGTCGCTCATGACCCTGCTCCCCACCTTCCTGGCCGGAACCAACTTCGTCATGCACTCGGCCGGCTGGCTCGAGGGCGGCCTGGTGTCCTGCTACGAGAAGTTCATCGTGGACGTCGAGCTCCTGCGCGAGCTGCGCCATGAGTTCACGCCGCTGGAGATCGACGAGGCGTCGCTGGCCTTCGGCGCGCACGAAGAGGTCGGGCCCGGCGGGCATTTCCTGGGCGCCGCCCACACGCTCGAGCGCTTCCGCGAGTGCTTCTACCGCCCGCTGCTGTCCTCGACCGAGAACTTCGACCGCTGGTCCAAGCGCGGCGCCCGGGACACGACCGCCCGCGCCGGCGAGATCTGGCGCGAGACGCTCGAGCACTACGAGCAGCCGCCGCTCGACGACACGATCCGCGCCGAGCTCGAGGAGTTCGTCGTGCGCCGCCGAACCGAGCTGGGCGACTAGTGGCCCCTCAGTAAGTGAGCGACCATAACGACGCATGAACCCGCGCGAGCTCCGGCTGCTGTTCCTGGTCGCCGGGGCGATCGTGTTCGTCGACACCGCGTTCTACTCCGCGGTGGTGCCGCTGCTGCCCACCCTCACGCGGGAGCTTCACCTGAGCAAGGCATCAGCCGGCGTGCTGACCGCCGGCTACGCGGCCGGGACGCTGGTGGGATCGCTCCCGGGCGGCGTGCTGGCCGAGCGGGCAGGCCCGCGGGTGACGCTGTACGCCGGCCTGGCCCTGATGGGCAGCGCGAGTCTGGCGTTCGGTCTGCTTCATAACGTGGTGCTGCTCGACGCGGCGCGCTTCCTGCAGGGCGTGGGCGGCGCGTGCACCTGGTCGGGGAGCATGGTCTGGCTGATCATCGAGGCACCGGCCGACCGGCGCGGCAGTGCGATCGGCGGGGCGCTGGCCGCGGGGATCGGCGGTGCCCTGTTCGGTCCGGTGGTCGGCACGCTGGCCCACGGCCTTGGCCGCGGCCCAGTGTTCTCCGCGGTCGTGCTGGTCGCCGCGGGGCTGGCCGTGGCGGTCGGCCTGCTCCCCCACGCCGGCCGCCCCCGAGGTCGAGCCGGGGCGGGCGCGGCTGACCCGGCAGCTCCGCCAGCCGGCGATCGTGCTCGGGATGTGGCTGGTCGCGCTGCCCGCCATCGCCTCCGGCGCCGTGAACGTGCTCGCTCCGCTGCGCCTCGGCCGGCTCGGCGCGGGTGCGGCCGGAATCGGAGCCACGTTCCTGATCGCCGCGGGCGCCGAGGCGTTCGTGAGCCCCGTCGTCGGGCACCTGTCGGACCGGCGGGGCAGGATGCTGCCGCTGCGCCTGGGGCTCGCGGGCGCCGCGATCGCGCTGCTGCTGTTCACGGTCCCGCACACCGCGGTGCTGCTCGCGGTGGTGATCGTGCTGGTGACGATCGCGCTCGGGACGTTCTGGGCTCCGGCCATGGCCATGCTCTCCGACGCGGCGGACACGCACGGAATGAGCCAGGCCTACGCGCTCGCGCTGGTCAACTTCGCCTGGGCCGCCGGCCAGATCGCCGGCGCCGGGGGCGGTGGGTCGCTGGCCAAGGCGGCCGGCGACCAGGCGCCCTTCGGGGTCGCCGCCGCACTGTGCGCGCTGACCCTCGCACTCCTCGTCGTCTCCCGCGCGCGGGCCGGTTGGGGTTCGTAGAAGAACCCCGTACACTCCTAACCGATGACTGATATATCAGTCGTCTCCGAGGAGGAACCGGGCGGCCCAGATGGTCGCACCGGGTCTGCGCGCGGCCTGCTGGCCGATCGCGCCTACCGCGAGCTGCGCGACCGGCTGGTATCGCTGCGCATCCCGCCGGGAGAGCCGATCGACGAGGACCAGATCGGCCGCGAGCTGAAAATGGGGCGTACGCCGGTGCGCGAGGCGATCAAGCGCCTGGCGCTCGAGAACCTCGTCTCGGTGTTCCCGCGCCGCGGCACGTTCGCCTCCGAGATCAACATCACCGACCTGGCCCACATCTCCGACGTGCGCGGCCAGCTCGAGAGCCACGCCGCCTACCGCGCGGCCGAGCGCATCACCGATTCCCAGCGGTCCGAGCTCTCCGGACTGCTCGACGAGCTCCAGGAGAGCCGCGGGACCGATGACCTCGAGGCGCTGATGGCGCTCGACGCGCGCGTACACCGCTTCATCTACCGCTGCGCGGCCAACCCGTTCCTCGACGAGACGCTGACGCGCTACTTCAACCTGTCGCTGCGCATCTGGTACCTGGTGATCGACCGCCTGCCCCACCTGTTCGCGCGGGTGCACGAGCACCAGGAGGTGCTCGAGGCGATCGCCGCCGGGGATGCGCCCCAGGCCCGCGACATCCTCGCCGCGCACATCGCCACGTTCGAGCGCGAGATCCGCTCGGTGCTCTGAGCGAGCGCTACGCGGCGGGGATCATGCTCGCGGGGAAGGCTGCCGATCTGGTTGCCCGGCGTACGCCGCCAGCGCCGGATGCTGCAGGGTTCTATCGGCACGAGCCGGGGCACGCGCCGGCCGGCGTCCGTTGAACGCGGCGCGCAGCGAGGCGCGCAGGTAGCGCCGCAGGTGCCAGACCATCAGCCCGGTCCACCACGCGCTCGAGATCAAATGCAGGTAGGCCATGAACGACGCCGTGCTCGGGTCGAGCAGCAACGCGACGCCTGAGACCGCCAGCGGCAGCCCCAGCAGGGCCAGCACGATCGAGATCAGCTCGTGTAGACGCGCCCGCCGCAGCGCGCGACCGATGCGCGCCCAGCCGAGGTCGGCGACCTTGTAGATGACGAGCAGCGCGGCCAGAGTCGAGATCCCGGCGTGGACCCAGATGACCGCCCCGGGCACCGAGCTCCCGGCCACATCCAACCCATAGAGGAACCCGCCCGTGGCCACCGTGGCGAGCAGCGGCCCAAGGGCCAGCAGCCCGCGCCGGGCCGTCGAGCGGCGCACGTTCAACGGGGCGGGAGCGGACTCTGTGTCCGCAACCGGAGCGCTGGTCGCCTGATCCTTGGGCTCCGGCCGGTACGCCGCCCACAGGAACGCGAACACGCCAACCACCACGATGCCGAAGTGCGGCCAGTGCTGGGCCAGCACCTTGCTCATCGCGTGGCCTTCACCCGCGTCAGCGCCGCGAGGCGCGCTGGACGTCGCGAATGGCCAGGCCCATGAGCACGCCGCCGGCGAAGATGAAGCCGTGCTGGGTGAAGTGGATCATGTTGTTGGAGTCGGCCAGGTGGTCGACGAACGGCATCAGCAACACGACCTCGAGCACGACCGCGAACGCCACCAGGCGGAAGGCGCGCAGGCGAGCCTTGCGGCGATCGGGCGCTATGGGCAGAGATTTGGCTTCCATGACCTGTGGTTCGGCTCCTTGAACTCGACCTTGACTTAGTGCCCCTAGGCGCGGCTCTCGCCATTGGCCCACACGTCGGCCATCGCCTTGAAGCCGGCCAGCAGCGTCCTGCGCGCCAGGCGCCGGCGGCTGCCGGGGAGACCGGGTGCCGGGATCAGCCGCCGCGGGGCGACCGTCGCGCTGGCGAGCGTTGATGCGATCGGGCCGGTTCCATCCGCGCGCCCCGTTGCCGGGTCCGAGTCGACAACCTCGCACTCGGCCTCGACCGGAGCCGGAGCTGCCACGAACAGCTTGGCCACCACCTCGGGCGGCTCGGGGCGGTAGAACAGGAAGCCCTGGGCGGTGTCGCACCCGGCGTCCTGGAGGTTGCCGAGCTGCTCGACGGTCTCGACGCCCTCGGCGGTGACCGACAGCTTCAGGGCGTGTCCGAGCTCGATCACCGCATTGACGATCGCCACGTCCTCCTCGTTCTCGGGCACGCCGCGCACGAACGAGCGGTCGACCTTGACGCAGTCGACGGGCAGGCGGCGCAGGTACTCGAGCGAGGAGTAGCCGGTGCCGAAGTCGTCGATGGCGATCTTGACCCCGAGCTGCTTGAGCTCGGTGAGGGTGGCTATCGAGGACTCAGGGTCCTCGATCAGGACGCTCTCGGTGACCTCCAGGCAGAGCAGGCAAGGCTCGATGCCGGTCTCCCGGATGACCCCGGCCACGATCTCGCGCAGGTCGTTCCGGGCCAGCTGCCGCGCGGAGACGTTGACTCGCAGGGTGAGCGGCTGGTCGCTGGAACGGGTGCGCTGCCACACCACCGCGCGCGTGCAGGCGTCGCGCAGGACCCAGGTACCGAGCGGCACGATCAGCCCGGTCTCCTCGGCCAGCGCGATGAACTCGCCGGGGCCGAGCAGCCCGCGCTCGGGATGCTGCCAGCGCACCAGCGCCTCCATCCCGATGATGTGCTCGCCGTCGATCGACACCTCGGGCTGGAAGAACACGCGGAACTCCTCGCGCTCGATCGCCTTGCGGATCGCATTCTCGTTGTGCAACCGGGCCAGCGCCCGCTCGCGGGTGACCTCGTCGAACAGGACCACGCGGGCGCCGCCGGCACCCTTGGCGCGGTACATCGCCGCGTCGGCGTCGCGGATCAGGTCGTCGGGGTCCTGGCCCGGATCCGAGGTGACCGAGATCCCGATGCTGGCCGCGGCCATGGTCTCGCCGTGCGCGAGCTGGAACGGCAGGCTGAAGGCCTTGAGCACGCGCTCGGCCACGGCCACGGCGTCCTCGTCGTCGAAGATGTCCTCGCACAGGATCACGAACTCGTCGCCCCCGAAGCGGGCCAGCGTCTCGTGCCGGCGCAGCGAGTGGCCGACGCGCTCGGCGACCGCGACCAGGAGCTCGTCGCCCTCGCCGTGGCCGAGGCTGTCGTTGATCACCTTGAAGCGATCGAGGTCGAGGAACAGCACCGCGACCGAGCGGTTCGGCCCGCGCCCCAGCCGCTCGAGCGCGAGCTTGAGGTTGTTCAGATAGAGCAGTCTGCTCGGCAGGCCGGTCAAGGGGTCGCGCAGCAGCTGGTTCTCGTTGGTGCGCCAGGCCACCACGTGGGCCACGCTGGCCGCAAGCACGAAACCGCCGTGGATCCCGGCCCACAGCCAAGGGCTGCGGGCCTCGACGGTATTGGCCCCGTACACCGCGCCCGGGTCGAGGACTCCGCCGACGCCGTGGTGGATGACCGTGTAGAGGATCGCGACCAGGAACGGCGTCCAGTCCTGGTAGAGGGTGAGCACGCCGATCATCACGAAGAAGTGGAAGTGCGCCTCGGTCTGCCCGTTCCACAGGTCGACCAGCACGGCCGAGCAGGTGATCAGGCCGAATGACGCGGCGATGATCCGGGCCTTCAACCGAAAGCGGTCCGAGCTCGCGCCGATGCCGCACAGCGCGACCAGGCTGCAGTCGACCGCGACGTGGGTGAGCGAGTGGTTTCCGTACAGCATCCCGAACGCGAACAGCGCCGGGACGTGCAGCCACAGCAGCACGCAGATCGAGTGGTGGCGACGGCGCAGGACGTGCTCGGGGAGCAGCTGGCCCTTGGGCAGCCAGTGCTTGAGCGTGACCCACCGATGCACCAGCCAGGAGCCAAGGCTGCGGCGCTGAGCGCCGCCATGCGCGGGCGCCGGCACCGACCCTGCTGTCAGGCCCTCCTCGAGGGAGGGGGCGTCGGCCACCGCGCTCATCGCGAGGATGACGACTTCGCTTGACGGACCTTGGTCACCGCGCGCTGGGCCGGCGTGAGCTCATGCTCGCGGTCGGCCGGCGGGGAGACCTGGACGGTACACGGGGCACCGGTCTTGTAGACGAACAGGCGGCGGGCGGCGTGGTAGCTGCGATCCTCGCCGAAGAAGCACTCGTGCGAGCGGGCCATCTCCTCGGTGCGGTAGGCGGCCAGAGGCTTGACCTGCTCGTCGCGGGCGCGCTCACGGCGCTTCTGCTCGAGCCAGTTCGGCACGTCGGGATGGCGGGACAGACGCTCGGCCAGGCCCTGCACCTGAGCGCGGAAGCTGGCCGCGGTGTCGCCGAAGGCGGCGTCGAGCAGGCCGATGTCCACCGCGCGGCGGGTACCGATTGGCTTGAACGGGGCGGTGGTCAGCTCGTCGGCGAGCTCGTGGCCAACCCGGCGCGGGAGCAGGTAGGTCCAGTACTCCGAGCCGTACAGGCCTCCCATGTGCTGGTAGTAGGGGTTCAGCACGACGTCCTCGCGCGCCACCACGTGGTCGGCGGCCACCGCGAACGGCACTCCGCCGGCGGCGGCGTCACCTGACAGCGCCGAGATCGTGATGTGCGAGTCCGTCTCGAGGATCTCGCGCACGATGTCGTCGATCGCGTGGAGGTTGTACCAGGACTCCTCGCCCTGATCGGCGGCCGCCTCGATCACGCCCAGGTGGATGCCGTTGGAGAAGAAGTCCGTGCCACCGGCCAGCACGATCACCTTGGTCGTGCGCCGGCTGCGCGCGTACAGGTAGGCCTCGCGCAGGCGGCGGCACTGCTCGGTGCTCATGGCGCCGTTGTAGAAGTCGAAGTTCAGGTAGCCGACGCCCGCCTTCTCCTCATAGGAGATCTCGCGGTACGTGTACCCGGGTGGGATCGGCGCGTGCAGCGCGACCGGGATCTCGGGCGCGTCGGGCACGATGCCGGCCAGTTCGAGCGCGCGAGTCGCCGGCAGCTTGAAGCTCGGGGCCTGACCGCCGTCCTTCGCCTTGAGGTGCGTGACCCACACCGCGCCGTCGACCGTGGCGCGGCAGATCGCGCCGCCCCGCGTGGCGATGATCTCGCCTGGGCGACCGCGCAGGCCGCGCTCGACGTGGACGCCATACAGGAAGAACTCGGCGCCGGCGATCGTGTCGAGCACGCCCGGGTGACCCTCGGCGGCGCGGATCTTGCGAACCACGGCGGCGGTGGAGTCCGAGCGCCAGTCGATCGTGCGATCCGGCTGCCTGATCAGGGGCCGCAGCCGGCCGGTGACGTTCGGGTCCTCGTAGTCGAGCGGCAACGGCTTGAAGTCACCGCGCGCGAAGTTGTGGACCGCGAACACCAGCATCTCGACCGCGGCGCGGCGCACCTCGTGGCGGTAGATGCTGCTCTTGCCGACCGGCCGCATCTTGAACTTGCGCGTCTCCCAGATATCGCCGGCGTCGGCCTCCTCGACGGCCTCGAGCACGGTCACGCCCCACTCGTCGAACCCGAGCTCGATCGCCCAGTCCAGCGAGCTCGGTCCCCGGTCGCCGTGCGGTCCCGGATGGACGACCAGGCAGGTGTGCTTGCGCCACACCGACTCTGGGATGAACTGCTTGAGCATCGGGCACACCACCAGGTCGGGCTGGTGGGCGTTCACCGCCGCCTCGATGATCTCGGGCGAGTCGACGACCTGCACGGTCACGTCGTGGCCCATTTCGGTCAGCGCGATGTACGCGCGCTGACTCAGGCTGTTGTGGGCGGAGGTGACGAAAAGGATGCGGAGCGCGTTCTCGGCCACCGCGGGCGCAAGTTCGCCCCGGAGACGATTCGGGCTGCGCCGCAGTACATCTCGGAAGTTGGTCGGGGCGTCCATAGCCACCGGCATCGGCGCACCAAGGGTTGCTTCTGAACCCCAGTGGACGGATTACCTACAGATGCCGAGGAAAACTACGGATCTGGTCAGCCGATGACGATGGTCTGCAGTTCCGTCAGCGTTTCCATCACGTGACGGCCGCCGACCCGCCCGGTCCCGCTGTCAGTTCCGGAGCGACCACCGAACGGCAGATGCGACTCCCAGTAGTTGGTCGATTCGTTGATGTTGACCCAGCCCGTACGGACGCGGTCGGCGAACTCAAGTCCGGCCCGCAGGTCGGCGGTGAAGATCGCCGCGAGCAGCCCGTAGGGTGAAACGTTGGTCAGATCGATGGCCTCCTGGAGCGAATCGACGGCGACCACCGGAGCCACCGGCCCAAACGTCTCCTCGCGCGCGATGCGGGAGTCGGCCGGGACGTCGCTGAGCACGGTCGGCTCCCAGTAGAGCGGGGTGGGAAACCCGCCCGCCCGCGATCCCCCCGCGACGATGCGCGCGCCGCGCTCCAGTGCGTCGCTCACGTGCTCGTCCATCTTGGCCGCGACCGGCTCGTTGTTGAGCGGCCCCATCGTGGTGACGTCGTCGAACGGGTCACCGAGCAGGATCCGCTCGGTGACGCGCTCAGCCAGCCGATCGACGAACTCGTCGCGGACGCCGCGGTGCACCAGAATCCGCTCGCCCGCGGTGCAGCTCTGGCCGGCACACAGGTAGCAGGCGGTGAGCGTCGCCTCGACCGCCGCCTCGAGGTCGGCGTCGTCCATCACCACCAGCGGACCGTTACCGCCCATCTCTATCAGCGCCGCCTTCCCCGCGGCTGCCTGCGCCACGAGCCGTCCGGTGGCGGTCGAGCCGATGAACGCGACCCCGTCCGTGCCCGGGTTGCGCGCGATCTCGTCGCCCACGACCGGGCCGGGCCCCGTGACGAGATTGAACACGCCGGGCGGCAGGTCGGCCTCGGCGAGGCACTCGGCGAGGGCCACGGCGCACACCGCTGTAGACGGCGCTGGAGTCCACACCACCGTGTTGCCACACGCCAGCGCGGGCGCGATCAACTCGGCCGGCATCGTGTACGGCCAGTTCCAGGGGCTGATCACCCCGACCACGCCGCGTGGGCGCCGGACCAGCATCACGCGCTTTCCCGGCGAGACCGAGTTCGGAAGATCACCACCCAGCCGCTTGGAGTCCTCGGCCGCCATGCGCCAGTACTCCACGAGCTCATCGACCTCGTCGAACGCCTCGGCGCGTAGCGGCTTGCCCTGGTCGAGGGTGAGCGTGCGTGCCAGCTCGTCCCGTCGCGCCTCGATCAGGTCCCCGATCGCGTGCATCTTGCCCGCGCGCTCAAATGCCGTCAGCCGCTCCCAGCCCGGGGCCGCCTCCCGCGCGGCGGCGATCGCACGCTTGGCGTCTTCCCGATCGCCCTGTGGAACGGTGGCGATGACCTCCCCGGTGGCCGGGCTGGTGGCCTCGAAGGTCTCATGGCTGGCGCTCGGTTGCCAGCTCCCGCCGAGGAACATCTGCTGCGCGCTGACCGTCGCCATCAACCCTCTTGAGCCCTCGCCCCGGTCGCGTTGACACCGTTCGACAACTGATATATAACAGCCCGATCAGGCTCGGGTCAATGGATCCGAGGTGCACTTCCGCCCCAGATGCGGGCAAGGCCTTGGCGTTCTATGGGTCGCGCGGCGGTGCGCGGACCGGGGAGGTTGATTGATGGCAACCGTGGAAGCTCCCGCTTCGGGCGCTGGGACGTCGGACAGCAACGAGCTGGCAAGCTTCGGCTACAAGCAGGAGCTGGACCGCTCGCTCGGCTTCTTCTCGTCGTTCGCCGCGGGCTTCAGCTACATCTCGATCCTGACCGGGGTCTTCGAGCTGTTCGGCTTCGGCTTCCTGAACGGCGGCCCCGCCGTGTGGTGGTCGTGGATCATTGTGTTCGCCGGGCAGATGGCGGTCGCGCTGTGCTTCGCTGAGCTGGCCGGACAGTTCCCGCTCGCCGGTTCGGTCTACCAGTGGTCCAAGCGCATCGGGACCGACTTCCTGTCGTGGATGACCGGCTGGATCCTGATCATCGGGTCGATCGTGACCGTGGCCGCCGTCGCGGTCGCCTGGCAGGTAGTGCTGCCTCAGGTCTCCACCCACCTCCAGTTCGTCGGCTCGGCCGCCAACGCGGGTACATACAGCACGCCCGACGGCGCCAAGAACGCGCTGATCCTGGGCGCGATCCTCGTCGTGTTCGGGACGATCGTCTGCATGCTCGGCGTCAAGACGATGGCGCGGATCAACAACTTCGGCGTGATGGCCGAGCTGATCGGATCGACGATTCTCGTGATCCTGCTGATCTTCCACTTCCAACGCGGGCCGGGCGTCGTCTTCCACACCAACGGCGTTGGCGCCGGTCACAGCTGGGGCTATTTCGGGGCCTTCCTGATCGGCGGCATCATGAGCGCCTACGTCATGTACGGGTTCGACACGGCGGGCACGCTCGCCGAGGAGACCAACAACCCTCGCAAGCACGCCCCGCCGGCGATCCTCCGGGCGCTCATCGCCGCGGCGATCATCGGCGCGCTGCTGATCCTGTTCGCGATGATGTCCGTCAAGGACATCACGGACAAGAACATCGGCCTGCTCGGGCTGCCGTTCATCATCAAGCAGGCGCTGGGGAACACGACCGGCAACGTCTTCCTGATCGACTCGGCGCTTGCGATCACCGTCTGCACGCTGGCCGTGATGACCGCGTGCATCCGGATGCTGTTCTCGATGGCCCGCGACGGCCGGCTGCCGGCCGGCTCGCACATCGCACGCGTGTCCGGACGCGCCAGGGTGCCGATCATCCCGGCGCTGTTCGTCGGGATCATGTCGCTCGCCCTGCTCGCGGTCAACCTCGCCAACCAGTCGGCCTTCCTGACGCTGACCTCGGTGGCGATCATCATGTTCTACCTGCCATATCTCGCCGTCACGTGGTCGATGCTGAAGAAGCGTCTGCGCGGCGAGTGGCCCCGCCCCGAGCACGGCCCGTACTTCAACCTCGGGCGCTGGGGCCTGCCGGTGAACGTGTTCGCGGTCGTCTACGGGGTTGTCGTGGCGTTCAACATCGCCTGGCCTCGCGCCGCCGTCTACGGCACCGCGTGGTACTTCCGCTTCGGTGCGTACATATTCATCGGTGCCTCGATCGTCGTGGGCGCGATCTACTACTTCACCGTTCAGAAGAAGAAGGGCGACGTGATCCTGAGCGAGCATCGGGCCGACATTCCGGTGCTGCCCGGCGAGCACCAGGCACTCGGCGAGATGGCCCCGTGATCGACGCGGGCGAGTTCGACTACGTCATTGCCGGCGGTGGTACGGCGGGCTGCGTCGTTGCCGCCCGCCTGTCCGAGGACCCGTCGGTCACCGTCTGCCTGCTCGAAGCCGGTCCCTCCGATGTCGACGATCCACGGATCCTCCGCCTCGAGGACTGGATGTACCTGCTCGACTCGGGCTACGACTGGGATTACCTCGTCGAACCCCAGGAGCGTGGCAACAGCTTCCTGCGCCACGCCCGCGCCAAGGTGCTGGGCGGCTGTTCGTCGCACAACTCGTGCATCGCCTTCTGGACCCCCAAGGAGGACCTCGACGAGTGGGCCGCGATGGGCTGCGAGGGTTGGAGCTCAGCCGACTGCTGGCCGCTGATCAGACGGCTGGAGACCAACGACGGCCCGGGCGAGCATCACGGCCGCGACGGCCCGGTCAACATCCGCACGGTTCCGCCCGAGGATCCCTGTGGGGTCGCGATGCTCGAAGCGGCCGCCCAGGCGGGGCTGCCGACGAGCCGCTTCAACGAGGGCCACACCGTGACCAACGGCGCGGGCTGGTTCCAGATCAACTCGGCGGCTGACAACACCCGGATGTCGGCCTCGCACGCCTACCTGCATCCGATCCTTGACTCGCGGCCGAACCTACAGATCCGGACCGGGTGCTGGGTCAAGTGCGTGACGCTCGAGGACCGTCGGGCCACCGGCGTGCAGTACCTGACCCCGGATCTGCTCACCGTCGCGTCGGTCAAGGCGCGCCGCGAGGTCATCCTGAGCGCGGGCGCGATCGACACCCCGAAGCTCCTGATGCTCTCCGGGATCGGTCCGGGCGAGCACCTGACGGAGTTCGGGATCGAGACCGTCGTCGATTCGCCCGGCGTCGGTGCGAACCTCGACGACCACGTCGAGGGGATCGTGCAGTGGGACGCCAAGCGGCCGATGATCCGGCACTCGACGCAGTGGTGGGAGATCGGGTTGTTCTCGACCTCCGAGCCCGGACTCGACCGGCCCGACCTGATGATGCACTACGGCTCGGTGCCGTTCGACATGAACACGGCGCG
The DNA here is from genome assembly GCA_963764545.1 of uncultured Solirubrobacterales bacterium. Lineage (GTDB taxonomy): Bacteria > Actinomycetota > Thermoleophilia > Solirubrobacterales > Solirubrobacteraceae > Palsa-465. Next base: position 1,280,885 of record CAVXSX010000005.1, read on the forward strand.
ATGGGGCTACCCCACGACCGAGAACGGGTTCTGCCTGACCCCGAACGTGTGTCGCGGCCGCTCGCGCGGAACGGTGCGGCTGCGCTCGTCCGACTACCGCGATCGCGCGCGCGTCGATCCGCGGTACTTCACCGATGCCGAGGGTCACGACGAGCGGGTGATGGCGTTCGGGATGCGGCTGGCGCGCAAGATCGTCTCACAGCCGGCGCTCGCCGAGTGGGCCGGGGCCGAGCTGGCGCCGGGCCCCGACGCGCAGACCGACGACGAGCTGATCGACTACATGCACAAGACCCACAACACGGTCTATCACCCGGCCTGCAGCTGCCACATGGGGCCGGACTCCGACCCGCTCGCGGTCGTCGATTCGCGCCTGCGCGTGCGAGGCGTGCGCTCGCTGCGCATCGCCGACGGGTCGATCCTCCCGTTCCTGCCGGCGATCAACCCGTGCATCACCACGATGATGGTCGGCGAGAAATGCGCCGACATGTTGGTAGGGGACGCGCGCGGCACCGAGCTGGCCGCGCCGGCAACCATCGGCTAGCCGCCATGAGCGCCCCGACGGCGCCCGAGGTATCCCGCTTCCTCCGCGAGAACCCGCCGTTCGATGCGCTCGAGCCCTCCGAGCTGGAGCGCGTGGCTGCGGCGGCGGAACTCGAGCGCCACGCGATGGGCGCAACGATCTTCTTGCAGGGAGCAGAGCCGCCCCGGCACCTGCGGGTGGTCCGCACCGGCGCGGTCGAGATCGTGCTCGACGGCAGGGTGCTCGATCTGCTGGGAGAGGGCGAGCTGTTCGGTCACGCCTCAATGCTGTCCGGGCTTCCGACCGGGTTCGAGGCGCGCGCCCGCGAGGACACGGTCTGCTACCGGATTCCGGCGGAGGTGGCTCAAGAGCCGCTCTCGCGCCCGGCCGGCCTGCGGTTCGTGGCGCGGTCGCTGCTCGAGCCGTGGGACGCATTCGCCGACCGACTTGCCACCGAGCCCGGAGTCGATTCACCGCTCCAGCCGGTCGGCTCGTTGCTGCGCGGCGACCCGGTCGTCTGCCCACCCGAGACGCCGATCCGCGAGGCAGCCGCGATGATGACCGCGGCTCACGTCACCGCGGTGGTCGTCGAACTCGGGGATGGGTCGCTCGGCATCCTCACCGATCGTGACCTGCGGACGCAGGTGGTCGCCGACGGGGTGAGCGGCGAGGAGCCGGTGTCGAGGGTGATGTCGGCGCCGGCCTACACGTGCCCCCCGAGCAGGCTCGGAAGCGATGTCCTGCTCGACATGCTCGATCGCGGGTTTCGCCACTTCCCGGTGGTGTCCACGACCGGGAAGATCCTCGGCGTGGTCGAGGAGATCGACCTCGTCGCCGCCCAGACGCGCTCGTCGTTCTATCTGCGCCGGCGGATCGCGCGGGCCCAGACCGTCGCGGAACTCACCGAGACCGCGCGCGCGCTTCGACCGACGGTGATCGCGATGCACGACGCTCACGTCGCCGCGACCAACATCGCCGCCGTCTACTCGGTCGTGGTCGACGCGTTGACTCGACGTATGCTCGAGCTCACGGTCGCCGAGGCCGGGGCGCTCGGCGCGGAGTTCGCGTGGCTGGCGCTGGGGAGCCAGGCCCGGCGGGAGGCGCTGCCTGGCTCCGACATCGACAGTGCCATCGTCTGGTTCGGCGCGGGCGACGACGAGCGGGTCAGGGCGCGGCTGGTCGCGGTGGGCAGGACCGTGGTCGAGCGGCTCGAGGCCTGCGGGCTGCGCGCGGACGCCCACGGTGCCACGGCGTCCGATCCGCGCTTCGTGCGATCGCTCGAGTCCTGGGGGCGCGCCGTGGGCAGTTGGATCGGAGATCCGACCCAGGACAAGGCCCTGGTCCTCCTGTCGGTGCTCGTGGACAGCCGTCCGGTGTGGGGCGTGCATCGCGGGACGCCGCTCGCCGACAAGTTCCGCCTGGCGCCGCGCAACCAGGCCCTGCTCCGTCTGCTGGCCCGGTTCGCGCTCTCTCACCGCCCCCCGACCGGGTTCTTCCGGGGGCTCGTCGTCGAGTCGACGGGAGAGCATCGAGGGCGGCTCGACCTCAAGAACGGAGGAGCGATCCCGATCGTCGACCTCGCGCGCTGGGCGGGGATCGCCGCGGGCGTGACCAACGCGTCGACCACAGAGCGTCTGCGCGCGGCCGCCGCGTCCGGGACGCTTTCCGGTACTGACGCGCAGACCCTGACGGATGCATACGAGCTGATCACCGGTTTGCGTGTCGAGCACCAGGCGGGGCAGCTGCGGGCCGGCGTGTCACCCGACGACCATGTCGATCCGGGGGCCCTCAGCCGGCTGACCCGCAGCTACCTGAGAGAGGCGTTCAGGGCCGTCGCCTCGATCCAGAAGCAGGCAGCCGCCGAGCTCGACGCCGGCGTGCGATGAGACCCATTACAGTCGTCTCGTGACTGGGGACTGGCGCGACTTCCGGCCCGCCATCTGGCTGGCGATGATCGGCGTCGCGGTGATGCTGTTGTTGAACCCGTTCTATCTCGGAGCGATCGTCATCGGCATGGCGATCGGGGTGGCGCTGAAGATCGTCCGCCGGCGCCGTCAGATCTCACGCACCACCCGACAGGGATTGCCGAAGCAGAGGTGACCCGGCGGCAGGTCCGCGGCGACGACGCTGCCTGCGCCGACCACCGTGTCGGCGCCGATGGTTACCCCGGGCAGCACGATCACGCCGGTGGCGAGCCACGCACCGTCGCCGATCGTCACCGGTTTGGCCGTCTCGGTGCCGCGCCGGCGCTCGACCGGATCGAGCGGATGCAGGGCAGTCAGAAGCTGGACGTTCGGCCCGATTTGGACGTCGGCGCCGATCGTCACGGTGGCGCCGTCGAGGATCACCGCGCCGTAGTTGATGAACGTCCGAGCGCCGATCGTGATGTGGTAGCCGTAGTCGCACTCGAAGGGCGACATCACCTCTGCATCCTCGCCGAGGTCGCCCAGCAGTTCGCTGAGGATCGCTCGCCGCGCCGCCGTGTCGCCGAAGCTCGTCGCGTTGAAGCGCTCACACAGCAGGCGGGTCTCCTTGCGCTCGCGCAGTAGGTCGGGGTGGTTGGCGAGATACGGCTCACCCCGCGCCATCAGCTCTTTTTCGGAGGACATTGCGGGCATCCTGACACGCGGCGCTCGGTTCGTCCGCCCTCGGACGGATCATTGAGGATGCGTGAGCTGGCGATCGACTCGAGCCACCGGGGGGGCCGGCCAGGATGTGCGCCGGGTCGCCGTCATCGACCTGGGGTCGAACTCCTGGCGGCTGGTCGTCTACATGTTCTCGCCGGGCGAGTGGTGGAAGCTGACCGACGAGATCTACGAGACCGTCCGGATCGGCGCCGGGCTGGCCGAGACCGGGCGGCTGAGCGAGGAGGCGATGGACCGTGGCCTCGAGACCCTTGCGGTGTTCGAGCACTTCTGCGAAGCGCACGGCCTGGGCCCCGAAAACGTCCACGCCGTGGCCACCAGCGCGATCCGCGACGCGGCCAACGGCGAGCAGTTCCTGGTCACGGCCCGCACGGCCACCGGGCTTCAGATCGAGATCATCTCCGACGAGGAGGAGGCCCGCTTCGGCTACGTGGCGGCCATCAACTCTTCGACGCTGACCGACGGCATCGTGCTCGAGATCGGCGGCGGCAGCATCCAGCTGATCGAGGTGGCCGACCGCCGTGCCCAGCGCCTGCAGTCCTTTCCGCTCGGCGCGGTGCGCCTCACCGAGCAGTTCCTGCCCGGCGAGGGCCCGGTCCGCAAGAAGGACCTTCAGCGCCTGCGCGGCCACGTGCGCGAAGCGCTGGCCGCGTTCCCGTCGCTGGCCGATGCCGGCGGGCGGATCGTCGGCATGGGCGGCGCCGCGCGCAACCTGGCCGCCGCCGCCCAGCGCATGGCCGGCCAGCCCGACATCGGCGTGCAGGGCTTCGTGATCACGCGCAAGGTGCTGGCCGAGCTGGTCGGAACCCTGGCCTCGCTGCCCGTCTCAGAGCGCGGCGACGTGCCCGGGATCAAGGTGGGCCGGGGCGACATCATCCTGGCCGCCGCGGTGGCCATCGAGACCGTGGTCGAGCTCGGCGGCTTCGCCGGCATCGAGGTCACCGAGGCCAGCCTGCGCGACGGCGTGTTCCTGGCCCGTGAGCTCCTGGCCTCCGAGGCCGAGCCCCTGGTGTCCGATGTCCGCCAGGCCGCGGTGCGCAACCTGGCCATCCAGTACGAGGCCGACATCCCCCACGTCGAGCACGTGGCACTGCTCTCGCTCCAGATGTTCGACTCGCTGGCCGAGGCTGGGCTGTTCGAGCCGACGCCAAGCGAGCGCGAGCTGCTGTGGGCGGCGGCCATGCTCCACGACGTCGGCATGACCATCTCCTACGACGACCACCACAAGCACTCGCACTACCTGATCGTCAGCGCCGCGCTGCCCGGCTTCGATCCCCGCGAGCGCGCCCTGATCGCCCAGATCACCCGCTACCACCGCAAGGGCGCCCCCAAGCTGGGCGAGATCGCCGCGCTGACCCGCAAGGGCGACGAGGACCTGCTCGAGCGCTGCTCGGTCATCCTGCGCCTCGCCGAGCACCTCGAGCGCGGGCGCGACCAGTCGGTGCGCGAGGCACGGCTGCGGGCCAACGGCCACGGCGTCGATCTCCACCTCGAGGCCGGCGGCGATCTGACCCTGCCCCGCTGGAGCGTCGAGCGCTACGGCGACGGCGAAGCCTTCCAGCGGGTGTTCGGCCGGCGCCTGCTGATCGGGTAACCAGCGCATAGCTACCTGAAGCTTCGTATCGTGCCCGGGGATGAGACGGAGCAGGGGTGCACTGGTCTTACGTGCTGGCGACCGCAGCCGCGCTCGCCCCCACCCCGTTAGCAGCGGGCGCCCCGGCGGGCGGGCGGGATCCCATCAGCAGCATATTCGCCGGACAGACGGTCTCCGGCGCGGCCATCGCCTGCACCGCCCAGGGCAACGGGACCCGGGAATGCCACGGCACCTACAACAACGGCACGGCCGGCACCGACCTGCGCCTGAAGAGCTTCGACGGAACCCCCCTCGCCGTGTACGTCACGCTGCCCCCGGCCCCGTCCTCGGGTGCCGACGGCCCGTATCCCGCTGATCATCCAGAGCCACGGCTGGGACGAGCCGACCACCGGTCCCAGCGACAGCCAGTACTACGGCCCGACGGCCGACGACTGGGCCTCGCAGGGCTACGCCGTGCTCCAGATCACCGCCCGCGGGTTCGGCGACTCCTGCGGCAGCGCGGCCTCGCGCGCCGCCGACCCCACCGGCTGCCAGAACGGCTACATCCGCCTCGACGACGAGCGCTACGAGGCCCACGACGCGCAGTACGCCGCCGGCCTGCTCGTCGACGAGGGCGTGGCGAACCCGAACGAGATCGGCGCCACCGGCGAGTCCTACGGCGGCGGGGTGTCGCTCGAGCTGGCCACGCTCAACAACCGCGTGATGAACACCGACGGCACGCTCAGCCCGTGGACGAGCCCGAACGGCACGCCGCTGCACATCGCCGCCGCCGCGCCGGTGATCCCGTGGAGCGATCTGACCTACTCGCTGATGCCCAACGGGCGCACGCTCGACTACGCCGTGACCGGCGCCACGGACGACCTCTCCCCGATCGGCGTCGAGAAGCAGTCGTTCGTCACCGGCCTGTTCGCCGAGGGCAACGAGAACGGCTACTACGCGCCGCCCGGCACCAACTCCCAGGCCGATCTGACGAGCTGGTACGCCGACATCAACGCCGGCGAGCCCTACGACGGCAACGCGGCCGACGAGGCGCTGGCCACCCAGATCGCCCAGTACCACTCGCCCTACTACCTGCTCGACGGCGCCTACGGCTTCGGCCAGACGCAGCCGGCTCCGCTGCTCATCGCCAACGGGTTCACCGATGACCTGTTCCCGGTGGACGAGGCGGTGCGCTACTACAACCTCGAGCACTCCCTGTACCCGTCGGATCCGATCTCGCTGCTCGACGGCGACTTCGGCCACCAGCCGGCCAACAACAAGCCGGGCGACCTCGCGCTGCTCTCGAACACGATCCAGAGCATGTTCGCCTACTTACCTGAAGGGCTCCGGCTCCCAGCCCCAGCCGTCCGCCACCGCGACGATCGAGACCTGCCCGGCGACCGCGCCGTCGGGCGGCCCGTACACCGCCTCGAGCTGGAGCGCCCTGCACCCCGGCGAGGTCGACTTCAGCTCGGACACCGCCCAGACGATCTCCTCGGCCGCCGGGAACCCGACGATCTCGCGCGCGATCGATCCGATCGCCGGCAACGGAGCCTGCGCGACGGTTCCTCGCACCGACCAGGGCTCGGGCGTCGCCACCTATCGCCTGCCCGCGGCGACCGGCAGCGGCTACACGCTGCTCGGCTCGCCGACCGTGATCGCCGACCTGAGCGTGACCGGGCAGTACGCGAATCATCGCCGCGCGACTGTGGGACGTCGATCCCTCCACAGGAACTGAGACGCTGGTCGCTCGCGGCGTGTACCGCCTCGACTCCAGCGCGCCCGACGGCGTCCAGGTGTTCCAGCTCCATCCGGGCGCCTGGCACTTCGCCGCCGGCCACATTCCCAAGCTCGAGCTCCTCGGCCAGGACTCGCCCTACGTGCGGACCTCCAACGGCCAGTTCTCGATCTCGGTCTCCGACCTGCAACTGCGCCTGCCGGTGCACGAGGCTCCCGGCTCAGTCCCCGGCGTCGGCGCTCCTCTCGCGACCGTCAAAGGGCACCCCCACGGCTGTGTCGCGGCGCCGTACTCGCGGATCAACCGCCGCCGCACCCACGCCTCACGGCATGGGCTCACCGTGTCGGGCACCGCCGGCGAGCGTCGCTGCGCCACCGCCAGCGCGGCCCGGCGCCGCAAGCAGCGCGTGGCCCACGTGTACGTGATCGTCTACCGGCTGGCCGCACACGGACGGTGTCGGTTCCTCGAGCGGGGCGGCGCGCTCAGCCGCCCGCGCTCCTGCCGGCGCCCGATCGAGTTCACCGCCCGTGGCACCTCGCACTGGAGCCTGCGGCTGCGGATCAGCCTGGCGCCCGGTCACTACGTGATCCGGAGTATCGCGGTCGATCGCCTGCACCATCGCCAGGGCCGCGCGGGCCCATCGCAGACCTCGGTCACGATCCGCTAACAGCGGGGTTCACAACCCCCCGGACGATGCCACTAGAGTTTGCTCATGCTCTGGCTGCTGCGACACGCCGAGGCGGAGGATGGCCTGCCGGATGACGAGCGCCCGCTGACCGAGCGCGGCGCGATGCACGCCGACGCCGCCGGCCGGGCACTGGCCGTGCTCGAAGTCCATCTCGACGCCTGCCTGTGCTGCCCCAAGCTCCGCGCGGTGCAGACCGCCGAGCGCGCCTGCGAGCCACTCGGCGTGGCCGTGACGATCGAGCCGGTGCTCTCCGGGGAGCCGTTCGACGTCAGAGAGCTGACTGCCGGGCTGGGCGAGGTCCTGCTGGTCGGACACGACCCGTCGTTCTCGCTGCTGCTGCACGACCTGACCGGCGCTCAGTCGAGGATGAAGAAGGGCGGCCTGGCCGGCATCTCCAAAGGCGAGCTGGTCGCGCTCCTGCGCCCATCCGAGCTCGGTGCGATTGCCAAGGCGCACGCGCCGGTGACATGAGCGACCCGGCGACCGAGACCGCCGCGACGCCGGCCGAGGATGGCGGCGCCGCGCCGGGCAGCGCGGTCGCCGATCTGACCGATCCCGCGCTCTACGCCAACCGCGAGCTGTCCTGGGTCGACTTCAACGACCGCGTGCTCCAGCTCGCCGAGGACGACTCGCTTCCGTTGATCGAGCGGGTGAAGTTCCTGGCCATCTTCGTCACCAACCTCGACGAGTTCTTCATGGTCCGCGTTGCCGGGGTGCACGACCAGGTCGACGCCCGGATCGACGCTCGCGGCCCTGATGGCCTGTCACCCACCCAGATCCTGTCCGGGATCGCCGAGCAGGTGACCGAGCTCGACCGCCGGCACGCCCGACAGTTCTCCGAGGTGGTGCGTCCGGAGCTGGCCGAGCACGGCATCCGGATCGTCAGCTGCGAGGAGTCCGAGGCGCCGCCCGAACTGATCGAGCGACACTTCCGCGAGCAGATCTTCCCGGTGCTGACCCCGCTGGCCATCGGCCCCGGGCGGCCGTTTCCCTACATCTCGAACCTGTCGCTCAGCCTGATCGTCCGCCTGCACGACCCCGACCTCGACCACGAGGTGTTCGCCCGGGTCAAGGTCCCCAAGGAGGTCCTGCCCCGGTTCGTGGAGATCAGCCCGAACACGTTCATCCCGCTCGAGGAGATCATCTCTCGCCACCTGGATGTCCTGTTCCCGGGGATGGAGATCCTCAGCCACGACCTGTTCCGGGTCACCCGCGACGCCGACTTCGAGGTCTCCGACGAGGCAGACGACCTGCTCCAGGCCGTCGAGGACGAGCTCCGGCGCCGGCGCTTCGGCGAGGTCGTGCGGCTCGAGGTCGGCGCCAGCATGGATCCCTCGCTGCGCACGCGGCTGATCGAGTGGCTGGACGTCGACGAGATCCAGGTCTACGACGTGGACGGCATGCTCGACTTGAGCGATCTGTGGCAGATCGCCGGGCTCGACGGGCTCTCCGAGCTGCGCCAGAGCCAGTGGACGCCGCTGACCCATCCGGCCTTCGTCTCGGGCCCCGGCGACCACGACGACCAGCCCGACGTGTTCGCCCCGATGCGCACCCGCGACGTGCTCGTCCACTACCCCTACCACTCGTTCTCGAGCAGCGTCGAGCGCTTCGTCAAGCAGGCGGTCGACGACCCGAACGTGCTGGCCATCAAGATGACCGTGTACCGGACCTCGGACGACTCCGCCCTGGTGCCGTCGCTGATCGAGGCGGCCGAGAAGGGCAAGCAGGCGGTGTGCCTGGTCGAGCTCAAGGCCCGCTTCGACGAGCGCCAGAACATCGGCTGGTCCCGCGCCCTGGAGGAGGTGGGCGCCCATGTTGTGCACGGCATCCCGGGTCTGAAGACCCACGCCAAGGCGATTCTCGTGGTGCGCCGCGAGCGCGCCGGCGTGCGCCACTACGTGATGATCGGGACCGGCAACTTCCACGCCAAGAACGCCCGCCTGTACGAGGACTTCGGTCTGTTCACGACCGATCGCCAGATCGGCCAGGAGGTCGCCAACCTGTTCAACACGCTGACCGGCTACGGGCATCCCGCGCGTCAGCGCAAGGTGCTGGTCGCGCCGGGGTGGATGCGCGAACGGCTGATCGAGGAGATCGAGCGGACAGCCGCCGCACATGAGGCCGGCGAGCCGGCGCGCATCGCGATGAAGATGAACTCGCTGGTCGATCAGCGCTGCATCGAGGCTTTGTATCGCGCCTCGCAGTCCGGGGTTCCGATCCAGCTGAACGTGCGGGGGATCTGCTGCCTGATCCCGGGGCTGGCCCGGGTGAGCGAGACGATCGAAGTGTCCTCCGTGGTGGGGCGCTTCCTCGAGCACTCGCGCATCTACTCGTTCCACCGCGGCGACGAGCACATCTACTACGTCGGCTCGGCCGACCTGATGCCCCGCAACCTGGACACCCGGGTCGAGCTGCTCACCCCGGTTGAGGATCCCGAGCTGAAGTCCGAGCTAGAGGACACGCTCGAGCGCTGCATGGCCGACGACACGTTCTCCTGGACGCTTGACTCCGAGGGCATCTGGACGCGGCGCGAGGGCCGAACCCGCTGCGTGCACCGCGAGCTCATGGAGCGCACGCTGGCTCAGGCCGCCACCCCGGCGACGTAGGGCGCTGGTCACGCCGGCGCGCCGCTCCCCGTTTCAGAGTCGCGGCGCGCGGGCGCCGTTCGTTACGGGATGAGGCCGCCCTGGCTCTGGCTGGTGCTGGCACTGGCCGGCTGCGCGCCGAGCTTGAGCTTGACCGTCTTGGTCGATCCGCCCCGGTTCACGGTCAGGGTGACCGTGTCGCCCGGGGCGTAGTTGGCGATCGTGGCCACGAACTGGTTGATGTCGGTGACGTGCATGCCGTTGACCGCGGTGATCACGTCGCCGGCCTGAAGCCCGGCCTTGGCCGCTGGACCGCCCGGCACGATCGGCGGCTCGCCGTTCGCGCTGGCGCTCTTTGCGATCCCCGCGCCGCCCGAGACCGTTGGGTCGAGGCTCACGCCGACATACGAGGTGTGAGCCCGGCCGGTCGAGATGATCTCCCGGGCGACCCGAGCGTCATTGTTGGACGGGGTGGCAAAGCCGACCCCGGAGCTCGAGCCCTCGCCCTGGCCGTTGGTGTTGTTGGTCTCGATCTGGTCGTTCAGGCCGATCACCTGACCGGCAGCGTTGATCAGCGGCCCACCCGAGTTGCCCGGATTGATCGGCGCGTCGGTCTGGAGCGCGTTGGGGATCGTGAACTGGTTGGGTGCGGTGATCGTGCGGCCGACGGCGCTGATGATGCCGGCCGTGACCGTGTTGGCCTGCCCGAACGGGCTGCCGATGGCGATCACGCTGTCGCCCACCTGCATGGCGCTCGAGTCCCCGAACGGAAGCGGGTGAAGCTCCGAGGAAGGCACGTTCTGGACGCGGATGACCGCCAGGTCGGCACCGGTGGCCGAGCCGACGACGGTTGCCGGCGCCTTGACCCCGTCCGTGAACGTGACGGTCACCTTGTTGGCGCCGGACACCACGTGCTCGTCGGTCAGGATGTCGCCCTTCTTGTCGAACACCACGCCGGCGCCCTCGCCCTGGGTCTGCTGCTGCTGGCCGAAGCCGAAGATGCCCGAGGTGTTCTGGGTCGCGGAGGTCGTGATGTCCACCACCCCCGGATCGACGTTCTTGTAGATCTGGTTGATCGTCTGGGACTTGCCGTCGCTGAAGCTCGTGGGCAGGGACGGGGAGCCGGACGACTGCACGACGGTCGTGGTCGTGACCGAGTGCGTGGTGTTGCTCCCGCTGGCTACCGCGAGCGCGATTGCCCCTCCGGCGATCGCACCCCCGATGATCGGAAGAATTCGGGTGAGCGTTTTCATTGACTTGGGTTCTCCTGGCAGCGCATGGCGATACGTTCGGTCTTCCCAGTACAGCAGGTGGCTATGAGAAACCCGTCAGATTTCCATGAGAGGCGGGTAAGAAGCCGGCTATGCCGTGGGGGCGGGGTACGCCGGCGCCGGGACGTAGGCAGGCGGCACCGTCTGCTTCGGCTGTGCGGGCGGTGCTGGCATCTGTCCGTGGCCCCAGCGCAGGTTGGGGCGGGGCCCCGGCAGGCTGCGGTTGATCTCCCCAGCCAGATTCGAGCGGAACCGGCTGAGGATCTTCTGCTCCTGGGCGGCGCTGATCGCCTTGGCGGCCACCAGCTTGTCCAGCCGCGACTTCATCGCGCTGGTCATGGCCTGCTCGAGCCCGCTCGCCGACTTGCCCTTGGCGGCGGCGACCTGAGCCAGCGACTTGCCGCTCGACAGTTGCTGGAAGAGCTGCGCGTTGGTCAGCCCCAGGTAGCTCGCGACCGACAGGAGGTCTACGGGGCCGGCGAAGCCGCCGGCGATCCCGGGTACGAGTCGCCCGCGCCACGGGCCGAACCCCGCCCCCGGCCCCGGTCCTGCGCCTTGGCCTTGCCCTGGGCCTGGGCCTGGGCCTGGGCCTGGGCCGAACAGGCCGAACGGTAAGGCCGGTGAGCCGCCGTTCTGCTTTTGGCGCTGCTGGATCGCGTTGGCCTGGGCCTGCGTGATCCGCCCCGCCTTCACCTCGGCCTGGAGCTGGTCCACGCTGGCACCGCTCAGGGCTGCCGAGAGCTGTTGCGGCGTAACGTGCAGCCGCTTGGCGACATCGTTCAGGAACGCCTGGCGCGTCGGCGGCGCCGAGCTCTGGGTGGCCGCGTAGGCGCCGCCGGCAAGGGCGACAACAGCCAGCGCAGCCAGGCCAATTACGAGTTTTCGCTGTAGACGGGGCGGCAACTCTGGACTCCTCAACTGGCCGGGCGCTCCGAGGCCGGATGCGCCCGTGGCGGGCATCCTGGCAACGCAGTTTGAGAGAAGCGTAAGAGTTCTAGGCGGCCGCGGTGCGGCGGGCGGCGAGGATCGCGAGTAGCCGGCCCGCCTCTTCCTCCGGCTCCAGCTTCATGCGTTCGCCGGTGATGCGAACCGTTATGAACCCGGCCGCCAGCATCACCACATCCCGCCTGCGGTCGCGCTCGAAGCTGTCGCGGTCCGAATGGAACCGGTGGCTGTCGACCTCGACGATGACCCGCTCGCGCGGGTACAGCACGTCGATCTCGTAGCCGAGCAGGTGCGTGTTGGTGACCGGCTTCGGCAGCCCGTAGCGCCGTGCGAACTCCAGGAAGTCGTCCTCGAGCGGAGAGTTCGTCGGATCGTGCAGAAACGGCACGAGGCGCTTGGTCCCGGGGTGGTTGGGATTGCGGTTGATTACGTCGGCCAGATCCGGCACGTGGAGGTAGGGCGTCCGCAGGGCGTCGTTCACCATGCGGCTGAGCCGCCGGCCCGTGAGTCGCGGGGCGGTGTCGAGGACCGTCCGGGCCGGGCTGGTCACCCGGATCCCAAGCTGGCGGGTGATGTCCCGGCGGGTGACCGTGCGGCTGCGGTGCACCCTGATGCCCGCGCGTCGGCGGTCGGAGCGGGCGACGGTGACCTCGAACGGCTCAGCCCAATGCTTGCTGAACCCCCAGAGCGAGGCCGCAGATCCATAGCTGAGCGCGGCGCCCTCGCCGCAGGCAAGCGCTGCGGCCGCCGCCCGGGCCACCGGCATACGGTTCACATATCCGACGGCATAGACGCCAGCGTGGACCGGGATCAACCGACCGATCTCCACGCGGTACTTGATCGCGCTCGCATTCAGTCCGATCGCCAGCAGCTGTGAGCGCGTGACGTACCCGAACTGCCGCCCCGCGACTAGCGCTATCGCCCTCTCAAATGCCTCACTCATGACGGGTGTGCTGAATTTGGTCGGAATAGCCGACCCTTTTCAGCACACCCCTAAGAGCCTCCGGGCGGGGCGGATTCTCCCCCCAGCGACACGAAATAGTCGAGGGCCTCGGGGTTGGCCAACGATTCGCGTGACGCGGCCTGGTCGGCCGGCGTGCCCATCAGGATCCGCTTCACCGGGACCTCCAGAACCTTCCCGGAGAGCGTCCGGGGGACCTCGGCGATCTGGCGAATCTCGTCGGGCACGTGGCGGGGCGAGCAGTCCTCGCGGATCCGGCGCTTGATCTCGCGCTCGAGACCCTCATCCAACGACGCCCCCTCGCGCAGGACCACGAACAGGGGCATCCAGTCGCGGCCCTCGCGCGGCACGTCGACCACGAGCGCGTCGGTCACCTCGTCCACCGCAAGCACCGCCCGGTAGATCTCGGAGGTCCCCATCCGCACGCCGCCGCGATTGATCGTCGAGTCCGAGCGGCCGTAGATGATCGCGGTCTCCCGCGGGGTGATCTCGATCCAGTCGCCGTGGCGCCACACGCCCGGATACACGCTGAAGTAGCTGTCCCGGTAGCGCGTCCCGTCCTCATCGCCCCAGAAGAACACCGGCATCGACGGCATCGGCCGGGTGATCACGAGCTCGCCGACCTCGCCGATCAGCGGCTTGCCGTCCGGATCCCACGACTCGATCGCCGCGCCGAGTGAGCGGGCCTGGAGCTCGCCGAGATACACCGGCAGGGTCGGCACGCCGCCCACGAAGGCCGTGCACAGGTCGGTCCCGCCCGAGGTCGAGAACAGCCAGGTTTCCGACCCAAGCTGGTCGTAGACCCACTGGAAGCCCTCGGGCGACAGCGGCGACCCGGTCGACCCCACCGCCTGCAGCGCGCTGAGGTCGCGGCCCTCGGAGCGCAACGTCACCCCATCCTTCATGCAGCCCGCGATGAACGCCGCGCTCGTGCCGAAGGTCGTCATCCCGCTGTCGGCGGCCAGATCCCACAGCGTCCCCATATTCGGATAGCCCGGATTGCCGTCGAACAGCACGATCGACGCCTCGCTCAGCAGCATCCCCACGATGAAGTTCCACATCATCCAGCCGGTCGTGGTGAACCAGAACAGCCGGTCGCCGGGCTGGGCGTCGAGGTGCAGATGGGCCTTCTTGAGCTGCTCGAGCAGGATCCCTCCCTGCCCATGGACGATCGGCTTGGGCAGCCCGGTGGTCCCGGACGAGTAGAGGACCCACAGCGGGTGCTCGAACGGCAGCGCGGCGAACTCCAAAGCCTCTGAGGAGCCGAGGAATCCGTCCTCCCAGCCGGAGCCGTCGAGGTAACCCAGCCGCACCACCCGCTCAACGGTCGGAAGCTCCGAGCTGATCCGCTGAACCGCCTCGGAGCGGTCGAAGTCCTTGCCGCCGTAGCGGTAGCCGTCGATCGCCAGCAGCACCTTGGGCTCGATCTGCGCAAAGCGGTCGATGACGCTGCGCGCGCCGAACTCCGGTGCGGCCGACGACCACACAGCTCCAAGAGAGGCGCAGGCCAAGAACGAGGCCACCGTCTCGGGAATGTTCGGCATATACGCCGCGACCCGGTCGCCCTCCCCCACCCCCAGGGCCCGAAGCCCAGACGCAATCGCCGCGGTCTGCGAGCGCAGTTCCCCCCAGGTGAGCCGTTCCAGCCCGCGCGACTCCGACGCATGCTGGATAGCCAATGCAGAGGCGTCCTTGCCAGAGAACACATGCTCGGCATACGACAGCCGCGACCCCGGGAACCAGGCAGCGCCCGGCATCGCCTGGCTGCCAAGCACGCGCTCGCCGCCCTCGGCGAAGCGAACCCCGAAGAAATCCACGATCGAGCGCCAGAACGCCTCGATGTCGAACACCGACCAGCGCCACAGGTCGTGATAGCCGTCGAACTCCAGCCCGTGCTTCTCGCCCAGCCAGCGCTGGTAGCGCGTGAGCGTGGCCCGCTCGATCCGCTCCTCGCTCGGGGTCCACAGAACCTTTGGCTCGGCTACGGCCACATTCCCAGTATCCCGTAGTAGCGTTGGCCTCGCATGCCCGCCGGCCGCGCACCGAACCCACCGTCAACCGCGGATGAGCTCGCCGACCTCGTGCTCCCGGATCACGAGGGCCACGATGTGCGCCTCGGAGAACTGTGGAGTGAGCAGCCCGCCGCCCTGGTCTGGCTGCGCCACTACGGCTGACTGTATTGCCGTGCCCACGCGATGCAGTTGCATCGCGCCCGTTCGGAGTTCGAGCAGGCCGGCGCACGGCTCGTGCTGATCGGCCAGGCCACACCGCGCCAGGCCGCACACTTCCGCCGCCGCCAGGGGATCCAGCTCCCGGTGCTGGCCGACGAAGATCGGGTCAGCTACCGGGCGGCCGGCGCGAAGGTCGGCGGCGTTGGCGACCTGCTCAATCCCAAGGTGGTGGTCAAGGGCGCGCTCACCGGCCTTCGCGAGAAGACCATCCAGGGCCGCACGGTCGGCAGCCCCAACCAGCTCGGCGGCACACTTGTGATTGCCCCGGACGGCCGGATCACCTGGTCGCACATGTCCAAGGATGCCGGCGACAACGCCACGCCCGAGGAGATCCTGGACGCGGTGAGCAGAGCCGTCGCGTAGCGTTCAAAACGTGACCGAGATGCCGATCGTGGCGCCGTTCGCCGGCACCGTCGTAGCCATCCGCCATGCTGACCAAGCTTCGGTGGTGGCGGGCCAGACGCTGGTGGTGCTGGAGGCGATGAAGATGGAGCACGAGATCATCGCCGAGGTGGACGGGGTGCTCCGCGGCCTCGAGGTGGCCGTCGGCGACACCGTGGAGCAGGGTCAGCGACTCGCGATCCTGGCGCCGGCCACAGACGGAACGCCGGAGCGCCGGCCACCGCCGGACGCCCCCGACCAGCCGGCCCATCCCGATGAGCTGCAAGCCGTCGTGGCCCGCCACGCGCAGACGCTCGATCCGGCCCGCCCGGACCTGGTGGCCAAGCGCCACGAGCAGGGCAGGCGCACTGCCCGCGAGAACCTGGCCGACCTCGTCGACGACGGCAGCTTCGTCGAATACGGCCCGTTGATGCACGCCGCCCAGGAGCGCCGGCGCCCGCGCCAGGAGCTGATCGAGCGCACGCCGGCGGACGGCCTCGTGGCCGGGACCGCGACCATCGCCGGCGCGCCCGCGGTCGTCATGTCCTACGACTACACGGTCCTCGCCGGCACCCAGGGGATGCGCAACCACCTCAAGAAGGACCGCCTGTTCGAGATCGCCGAGCGCCGGCGGCTGCCCGTGGTGCTGTTCGCCGAGGGGGGCGGAGGACGTCCGGGCGACGTGGACTGGCCGCACGTGGCCGGCCTGGACGTCCGCGCGTTTCAGTTCTTCGCGCGGCTGAGCGGACTGGTGCCGCTGGTCGGCATCGCCTCGGGCTACTGCTTCGCCGGCAACGCCGCGCTGCTCGGGTGCTGCGACGTGGTGATAGCCACCGAGGACTCGAGCATCGGGATGGGTGGCCCGGCCATGATCGAGGGTGGCGGCCTCGGCGTCCACAAGCCGCAGGACGTCGGGCCGATCGACGTGCAGCACGCCAACGGCGTGGTCGATCTGCGGGTGCCGGACGAGGCGGCGGCGGTGGCAGCCGCCAAGCGCTATCTAGCGTTCTTCACGAGCACGGCACGCGAGGATGCCCCGGACAGGAATCCAGCCGCCCTCCGCGACCTCATCCCGCCGAACCGCAAGCGCATCTACGACATCCGAGCGGTGATCGACACGCTGCTCGAAGAGGTGCTCGAGCTGCGCGCCGGCTGGGCGCCCGGGATCATCACCGCGCTGGCCCGGGCAAACGATCACCGTCCGCTCGGCGTGATCGCCAACAACCCGGCCCACCTGGGCGGCGCGATCGACGCCGACGGCGCCGACAAGGCGGCCCGGTTCATGCAGCTGTGCGACGCCTTCGGGCTACCGATCCTGTTCCTGTGCGACACGCCGGGGTTCATGGTCGGCCCGGACGCCGAACGTACCGCCACCGTCCGGCACTTCTCACGGCTGTTCCTCACCGGCGCCAATCTGAACATCCCCACCGGAACGATCGTGCTGCGCAAGGGCTACGGGCTGGGCGCACAGGCGATGGCCGCCGGTAGCTTCAAGGCGCCCCTGTTCACCGTGGCCTGGCCGACGGCCGAGTTCGGCGGGATGGGCCTCGAGGGCGCCGTGCGCCTCGGCATGCGCCGGGAGCTCGAGGCCATCGCCGATCCGCAGGAGCGCGAGCGCGCGTACGAGAGCGCGGTGGCCGCGGCCTACGAGAAGGGCAAGGGCGTCAACATGGCCGCCTACTTCGAGATCGACGACGTGATCGATCCGGCCGACAGCCACCGCTGGATCGCCATGCTGTTCGACTCGCCAACCGGCGATCGCACCACCAAGCGCCGGCCCTACGTCGACGCCTGGTAACGGCGGGTTACTCGCAGTCTCCGCAAGCGCCTCGAAGCACCACGTCGTGGTGCTCGACCCGGACCCCGAGCCGCTGCGGCAGGGTGTCTATGGCGTCCTCGAGCTCGGGATCGTCGAACGCCACCAGCCGCCCGCAATGGTCGCACACCAGGTGATGATGGTGCTCACCGTCGGGCTGCATGCGCTCGAAGCGGGAGAGCCCCTGCCCGACCGTCACCCGCTCGACCAGTCCGTGATCGACAAGGAGGTCGAGCACGCGATAGATGCTCGCGCGGGCGGTGGGCTTGTCCTGGGCCCGGAGCGCGTCCTCAATTTCGACCGCGCTCAGAGCACACTCCTCGTAGGCCAGCAGATCGATGATCCGCTGACGTGCGCCGCCGTGCTTCAGGCCGGCGCGGACCAGCACCTCGTCCACGTGCTCGCTCCAGGTGACCGCTCCGCCCGCTGCCATCACCGAGACAGCTTACCCGCCAACACGACAAAGCGGGAATAAGTCCGAGACTCAGTCTCATTTGTGGTAGGTTCATTCCCGGTGTCCGCGGTGACCAAGCGCTGGCTCAGCATCCTGCTCGCGGTCCCCCTCGCGGCCGTCCTGGCCGGCTGCGGCGCGATCGGCGAAGCCAGCCCGAGAGGCGCCTCCGTGGTTGCCGCCGAGAACTTCTGGGGCTCGATCGCCGGCCAGATCGCCGGCACCACCTCGAGCGTCCAGAGCATCATCACCAACCCGGCGCAGGACCCGCACTCCTACGAGCCGACCGCGAACGACGCGCGAACGCTGGCCACCGCACAGCTAGCCATCGTCAACGGCGTGGGTTACGACCCGTGGGCGTCGAAGCTGCTGGCCGCCAACCCCTACCCGGCCCGTATCGTGCTGGACGTCGGGAGCCTGCTCGGCCTGCACGACGGGGACAATCCGCACCGCTGGTATGACCCGGCCGACGTGGTCCGGGTCGCGCGGATGATCGGGACCGACCTGGCCAGCTCGGACCCGCGCCACCGCGCCAATTACAAAAGCCGCGAACTCGCCTTCGAGACGCAGGGACTGGCGCGCTACGACCAGCTGATCGCGACGATCAAGCGCCGTTACCAAGGCGTCCCGGTCGGCGCGTCGGAGAGCATCTTCGCCCTCCAAGCTCCGGCTCTCGGTCTCGACCTGATCACCCCCGCCAGCTTCATGAAGGCGATCAGCGAGGGGACCGAGGTGACCGCCCAGGACACGATCGCCGCGCAGGATCAGATCACGCGCCACCGGATCAAGGTGTGGATCTACAACTCGCAGAACGCGACGCCGGAGGTCTCGCAGCTGAACGCCCTGGCCCGGGCGAACCACATCCCGGTCGCGACGATCAGCGAGACGCTGACGCCGGCGAGCGCCAGCTTCGAGCAGTGGCAGGTGGCCCAGCTCGAGCGGATCGAGAGCGCCCTGCACGAGGCGACGGGACGATGATCGAGCTAGGCGCAGCCAGCGTCCGGCTCGGCGGGAAGCAAATCTTCAGCGACGTCGAGCTTCACGTGGACGCCGGGCAGCTGGTCGCGGTGCTCGGACCCAACGGAGCGGGCAAGTCGACGCTCATGCGGGTCATCCTCGGCCTGGTCAGGCTCGAGTCGGGCTCGGTCGCCGTCCTGGGCCGCGCGCCGGCCCAGGCGCGCACCGACATCGGTTACCTCCCCCAGCGCGCCGGATTCGATTCCTCGACTCGCATCCGTGGCGTGGACCTGGTGCGGCTGGGCCTCGACGGCGCTCGCTGGGGGCTGCCCATCCCGCTGACCAGGGCCGCCCGCGACCGGCGCACGGACGAGTCGACGCGGGTCGCCGAGACGATCGCGCTCGTCGGCGCCGGCGGCTACGCCGATCGTCCGATCGGCGAGCTGTCCGGGGGCGAGCAGCAGCGGCTGCTGATAGCGCAGGCGCTGGTGCGAAAGCCGCAGCTGCTCATCCTCGACGAGCCACTCGACAGCCTCGATCTCCCCAACCAGGCCGCGGTCGCCGCGCTGCTCCGGCGGATCTGCACGACGCAGGGCGTATCGGCGCTGCTCGTCGCCCACGACGTCAATCCGCTGCTCGGCTACCTGGACCACCTGATCTACATGGCCGGGGGCCGCGCGATGAGCGGTCCGGTCGAGGAGGTCATCACGTCGTCCACGCTGAGCGCGCTGTATGGCGCCCCGATCGAGGTTCTGCGAACCCAGGATGGGCGCGTGGTCGTGGTCGGACAGCCCGAGGCGCCGCACGTCCACGGCCACCGTCACGAGTTGGTCTCGTGAACACGCAGCTCTCGCTCGACCCGATCACCGACGTGCGCGAGCTGTTCACGTTTCCGTTCATGGTCAACGCGCTCGAGGCGGGCACGATCGTGGCCGTGCTCGCGGCCGTGGTCGGCTGGTACATGGTGCTGCGCCGCCAGAGCTTCGCCGGCCACACCCTCTCGGTGATGGCCTTCCCGGGCGCTGCCGGAGGTGCGCTGGCCGGGTTGCCCACCGGGCTCGGGTACTACCTCGCCTGCGGCGGTGCCGCGCTGCTGATGCGCCGCGGGCGCGGATCGATTCGTCGCGGCTCCGGGACCGAGATGGCGACCATCGCCACGGTTCAGGTCGTGGGGCTGGCCGCCGGATTCCTGTTCCTCTCGCTCAACGATTCGGTGCTCAGCGGAACCGAGACGCTGCTGTTCGGCACGTTCCTCGGCGTCAGCCGCGGCCAGGTCCTCACGCTGCTGATCATCGCGCTCGCGGCGCTCGCGCTGATCGCCCTGGCCGCCCGGCCGCTCCTGCTCGAGACGATCGATTCCGAGGCGGCCCGCGCCCGCGGACTGCCGGTCGCGCTCCTCGATACGGGCTTCCTGCTCGTGCTCGCCGCGGCCGTCGCCGCCACCAGCCAGATCACCGGCGCCCTGCTCGTGTTCGCGCTGCTGGTCGCGCCGGCCGCCGCGGCCCAGCAGTTGACGATGCGCCCGGGCCTCGGGCTTGCCCTCAGCGTGCTGTTCGCGCTCGTGGTCGTCTGGCTCGGGCTGGGGATCGCCTCCTTCTCGATCTATCCGGTCGGGTTCTACGTGACCAGCATCGCGTTCGCCGTCTACCTGATCGCTCGTGTTGCCCGCGCCATCACAGACCGGCGGCGCATCTGAATGTTCGCCCACGACTTCGTCCGCAACGCGTATCTGGCCGGCACGTTCATCGCGCTGGGCTGCGGCGTGGTCGGCTGGTTCGTGGTGCTGCGAGGACAGCTGTTCGCCGGCGACGCGCTCACCCACGTGGCCTTCGTGGGCGCGATCGCCGCGGCCGCGGTCGGCGTCGACGAGCGCGTCGGGTTGTTCGTGCTGACGCTCGCGGCGGCGGCGCTGATGGCGGGTCTCGGGCGGCGCGGCCAAGCCGACGACGCGGTGATCGGCACGGTGTTCGCGTGGATACTCGGGATCGGCGTTCTTCTGCTCGCGGTGCTTGCCGCCAGCGCCTCGGGCGGCAACGGCGTGGCGGCGGCCAACACCCTGTTCGGCTCGGTCTACTCGCTCAGCCCCGGGCAGCTCACGACAGGCCGCCGCGGTCGGGCTCGCGGTCGCGTTCGGCGTGCTCGCCGCCCTGCGGCCGCTGCTGCTGGCCACGCTCGACGCCGAGCTGGCCGCGGTGCGCGGGATCCCGGTGCGCGCGCTGGCGGCCGGCTTCCTGCTCGTGCTGGCCGCCGTCACCGCGGAGAGCACGCAGGCGATCGGCGCACTGCTGCTGCTCGGGCTGCTCGCCGCGCCGGCCGGAGCCGCTCACCGCTTGACGGCCAGTCCCTACCGCGGAGTGGCTCTGTCCGCGCTGATCGCGGTGCTCGCCGTGTGGGGCGGTCTGGCGCTCAGCTACCAAATCGGCTCGCTGCCGCCGAGCAGCGCGATCATCGGGTTGGCCGGCGTCGCCTACGCCGGCTCGTCCTTGCTGACGCGTCGACGACGACGGGCCTGGAGATAACCGGGACCGGCCGGCGGACCCGAGTGGGAGTCACGACTCGGGCCCGCCGCCGGACCCCAGCTGCGGGAGTCGGGGAGTCCGTCCCCATCGCGACGAGGCGCACATTCGTCGCGAACCGCAGGCTACGGCGCCTACCGTCAGCTGGCCGTAAAACTCACCGTGTTTGTCCGTGCGCGGACCTCACTGGCGCTCGTCGCCGACGATCTCGCCGTCGCGCATCTGGATGCGGCGCGGGAAGCTCGCCGCGATGCCGTGGTCGTGGGTGATCAGCACGAGCGTCGCTCCGTCGGCGGCCAGCTCGTGCAGGAGCGAGATCACCTCCTGGCCCGAGGTCGAGTCGAGGTTCCCGGTCGGCTCGTCGGCCAGGATGATCGCCGGGCGCTTGGCGATGGCGCGAGCGATGGCCACCCGCTGGCGCTCGCCACCCGAGAGCTGCGGCGGGCGATGAGTGAGCCGATGTCCGAGACCCACGCGCTCCAAGGCGGCCCGGGCGGCCTCGCGCCGCGTTCGCAGCGGGGCGCCGGTGTAGAGCATCCCGGTGGCCACGTTGTCGACCGCTGTCATCGCGTCCTGGAGATGAAAGCCCTGGAAGACGAAGCCGATTCCGTGCGCCCGCAGGCCGGCCAGCTCGATGTCGGAGGCCCCGCCCACGTCGTGTCCCGCCACCTCGACGCTGCCCGCGCTCGGTCGCTCGAGCGTGCCGAGCACGGTGAGCATCGTGGTCTTGCCAGAACCCGACGGTCCGACGACCGCCATCTGGTCGCCGGCGTCGATGTCGACGCTCACGCCGCGCAGCGCGTGCACCCCACCCGGGTACTCCTTGGTCACCTCGCGCAGGCGGAGCGCGACCTCGCCGGGTTCACGGTCCGCGATGCTCATGGCGCAAGCCTACGGAGACGGATGTCACAACCACGTAACAGCTCACGGCCCCTGGCTGACCGCGGCGATCGGGTCGCCCGACATCGAGTGCGACACGTCCCCGACGAAGTACATCGGGAGGGCCTGGTCGACCACCGTGCTGGCGAATACGGGAGCCGGCACGGTAGTGGAAGGCTCGCTCATGGTCATGCCCCCGAGGTCGTACTCGTGCCGCCTGACGAACCGCCCGGAGGACGTGTCGGCACCAGGAGGCTCTGGCAGGCACGGCTGGCCGCCTGGAACTTCTTGCTGCTCTGGATGTTGGCCGGGAAGATCGGCCCCTTGCCCGAGAAGTTCGGGTTGGGCAGGTTGTAGCCGTGCTGGCGCACGCACGTCACGTACTTGGTGATCGCGGTGTGCGAGAGCCGCCCCCGGAAGCGACCGCCGCCCGCGCCGAAGCCGAACCTGGCGCCGCAGGCCTGAAGCGCGGCGCGCAGCTTCGGATTGGCCGCGAAGCCTCCGCCACCGAAGAACCCGCGCCGCGGCGTCGTGCCGGTGCCGTTCGTGCCTGTCCCGGTTGTGCCGGTTCCGCTGCCGCCCCCGGACGCTCCGCCACCCGCGCCCGGCGGACGCGACGGCAGGGTCACGCCGTGCTGCTTCAGGCATGCGGTCAGGGCCGCGCGCCGGGCGGAATTCGGTCCGTTGGCCGCCCCTCCTCCCGCTGCCGCCGACGCCGTCGTGCTGCTGGTGGCGCCGGCGCTGCCCGTGCTGGTGCTGCTTGCGCTGCCGCAGGCGCCGATCAGGACGCCGAGCACGAGCACGGCGAGGGCGACGAGCGCTCCTCGAGGTGCTTTACCGATGAGTTTCAACCGTCTGTTCCTTTCCTGAATTGGTCCTGCTCATCCGCCGCCGAACAGGGAGCTGACGGCGGAGGATCCGCTGCTACCGGTGCTCGAGCTGCCCGAGCCTCCGCTGGCCGCGGCCGCGGGACTGGTGCCGGTGTCGCTCACGGTCGTCGCGCTGACCGATCCGTTTGAGCCCTTGGCCCCCGAGACGACCACGAGGTCGCCGGGCCGCACGGCTTTCTTGCCCACGGTGACGTTCTTGGTGACCTTGGTCGCGCTCGACAGCGTGACCTTCACGGTGTTTCCGCTGGTCTCGGTGACGTACAGAGAACTTCCGCTGATGCTGCTGACCGTGCCGAGCGTGGCGCTGCCACCGGCGCCGCCCGCGCCGCCGAACAGGCCGCGGAAGCTTCCCGCCGCCCCCCCGCCGGCCGCGCCGCGCGTGAACCCACCCGTCCGGGATCCGGCGGCACCCGTCCGACCGGTGGCCCCGGTTGTCCCGGACGCGCCGGCGCCCGAGCGCGCCGCCGCACCACCCGTCGCCCCGGCTCCGGTGAAGGCCGAGAGCGCGCTGTTCGAACTCGAGCTCGACAGCTGATTCTTTTCGATGCGCACGCCGACGTAGAAACCGATGGCACCCAGCAGCAGCGCGAACAGCCCGGCGCTCCACCAGGTCAGAAGCTTCCGTCGCGGCCGCCCCGGGAGCGTCTCCGGCTCGTCCTCATAGGTGTCCCATTCCTCCTCGGGCCGGTCGTAGGAGATGGCGTTCATGTCGGTTCCTTTGGGTTGTGGAGCTGTGTCACTCAAAGCGCAGGGCCTCGATCGGCCGGAGCGCCGCGGCGCGTCCGGCGGGATAGGTGCCGAAGAACAGTCCGATCAGTACAGCGGCCCCGAACGCCAGCCCGATCGAGTACGGAGCGATGACCGGCTGGACGCCGGCGATCTTGAACTGGCTGCCGACGACGCCGGCGATCACCCCGGCGATGCCGCCGAAGAACGACACCAGCACGGCCTCGACCAGGAACTGGGTGAGGATGTCGCTGCGCCGCGCACCGACCGCCTTGCGGATCCCGATCTCGCGGGTGCGCTCGGTGACCGACACCAGCATGATGTTCATCACGCCGATGCCGCCCACCAGCAGCGAGATCGCCGCGACCTCGCCGAGCAGTGTCGTGAACACCTTGCTGCTCGCAGTCGACGCCTGGACGATCGAGCTCTGGTTGATGACGTTGAAGTTGCTCGTCCCCAGCGAATCGGCGCTCGGCGGATCGAGCTTGTTGAGGATGTCCGTCACCTCGGTCTGCGCCGCGTTGAGCTGCGAGCGCGACTTGGCCTGGACGATGATCTGGTCGACATTCCCGTAGCCGGTCAGCGTGTCCTGCACGGCGGTCAGCGGGGCGATCGCCACGTCGTCCTGGTTGGAGCTGCCGTTCGACCCCTTGGACGCGGTCACGCCGATGATCTGGAAGTTCGTGCCGTTGACCTGGATCGTCTGTCCGACCGGATCGGCCCCACCGAACAGCTCACTGACCACGGTGGGTCCGACCACCAGCACGCGATCGTGCTGCTGCTCGTCGGAGCTCGTGAACCACGAGCCCTCGGCCATCGTGTAGCTGCGCGCCGCCTCGTACGAGGTCGTGGTGCCGATGAACGATGACGGGGAGTACGTGGTCGTGCCCGAGGTGAGGGTCACGCCACTGGCGTTCACCACCGGCGAGGAGCTCTGCACGTCGGGCGCCTGAAACGGGTTGACCAGCGCACTCGCGTCGCTCTCGGTCAGCCCGGTAGTGGCCGTGGGCCCGCTTCCGCCCCCGCCCGCGCGGCGGAAGAGTCCACCCAGGGTCGGCGCGCCGCTGACCAGCAGCACGTTCGACCCGAGCGCGTCGATCTGGTTGGTCACCGCGGCCGAGGAGCCAGTGCCGACGGCGATCAGCACGATCACCGATCCAACCCCGATGGTCAGGCCAAGGATCGTCAGGCCCGAGCGCAGCTTGTTGGCGCTCAGGCCCCCGAGCGCCACACGGAGGATCTCGATCACCGCACCGCCTCCGCCCGCTCCCCGCGCTCGTCGGCGATGATCATCCCGTCGCTGATCCGCACCACGCGACGGGCGTGGGCCGCGATCGCCTGCTCGTGGGTGATCAGGATGATCGTGCGCCCCTGATCGTTGAGCCGGTCGAAGATGCCCAGCACCTCGGCCGAGGACACGGTGTCCAGGGCGCCGGTCGGCTCGTCGGCCAGGATCATCGCCGGGTTCGTGACCAGCGCGCGGGCGATCGCCACGCGCTGCTGCTGCCCGCCCGAGAGCTCGGAGGGCATGTGGCTCACCCGGGGCCCCAGCCCAACTTGATGGAGCGCGGTCAGCGCCCGCTCGTGCCGGGCCGTGCGCGTGCAGGCCGGCGTAGGCGAGCGGGAGCTCGACGTTGGCCTGCGCCCGCGTGCGCGGGATCAGGTTGAAGCTCTGAAAGACGAATCCGATCTCGCGGTTGCGCACGTCGGAGAGCGCGTCCTCGTCGATCCCGCGGACGTCGAGGCCGTTCAGCCGGTAGACACCCCGGGTCGGAGCGTCCAGGCAACCCAGAATGTTCATCAGCGTCGTCTTGCCGCTGCCCGAGGCACCCACGATCGCGACGTACTCGCCGCGCTCGATGCGCAGGCTGACCCCGCGCAGGGCGTGCACGGCGATGTCCCCCACGCTGTAGGTCTTGTGCACGTCCTGAAGGTCGATCACCGGCACGCCGGCGCGGCTGGAGCGCGGGCGGGCCCGGCTTGGCGGCGTGTCGGCCGCAGCCTCAGTGGTCCCTTCCCCTCGGCTCCGCAGGAAGCGCTGCGCCCGCGCCACGGACGGCCGCTCGTCCGAGCGCCGCCGGCGCGGCATCAGCCGCCTCCGGCCGCGCGCCGCAGGAACGCGCCACCGCCACCGCCGAGCCCGCCACCGGCCCCTCCGAAGCCGCCACCACCGAGCCCGCCGCCGCCGAGCGTGCCGCCGCCGCCCAGGCGCCCGCCGAGGCCGGTGCCCGACCCGCTCGTCGAGCTCGAGCCGAGCGAGGGCAGCGCGACCGTGATCTCGATCTGGTCGCCGGCGTTCAGCCCGCTGATGATCTGTGTCTCGGCTGTCCCCGCGCAGGCCGACCACCACCTGTTGTGGGACCGTCTTGCCGCTCTTCAGAAGGTTGACCGTGGCCAGCGAGCCGTTGCCGGTGACCGCCGCGTTGGGGACCGTGACGCCCTGGGCCTGGGAGACGATCACCGACGCCGAGGCGCTCATTCCGGGCTTCACGCGCGAGTCGTTCTGGTCGAGCGTCAGCGTGGCGTCGTAGGAGACGACGCTCGAGCTGGTCGTCCCGACCAGCGAGATCGAGCTCACGTGCGCGGCCAGCTCGACGCCGGCCAGGGCATCGAGGGTGACCGTCGCCGGCTGCCCGACATGGACCTTCGAGATGTCCGACTCGCTGAACGCGACGGTCATCGTGAGCGTGTTCGTGTTGACGATCTCGGCGAAGCCCGAGCTCGACCCCGAGCCGCTCGCGGAGCTCGATCCGGAGCCGAGGCTGCCGGCGGTCGTCGAGCCCGAGGCTCCCGAGGAGCCACTCGAGGACGACCCGCTCGAAGATGAGGAGCTACCGGACCCGCCGCCGGACACCGAGTCCCCGGGGGTCAGGCTCGAGAGCGAGGCGATCGTGCCGCTCACCGGCGCGTACAGCTTCGTGTTGTTCACGCCGACCTCGGCGTTGTGCACGGCGGCCTGAGCGGAGTACACCGCCGCCTGGGCCGAGGCGATGCTGCCCGGCGAGGGGGTGCTGGTGGTGGTCGTCGTCGGCGTCGAGGTGGTCTTCGCGCTCGCACCGCTAGAGCCAGAGCCAGAGCCCGAGCCGGCCTTGGTGCTAGGGACGACCACGGTCACGGTCACACTCGGCGTGGTCTTGGTCAAGACGGTCCCGCCCGGCTTCTTGGACTTCGTGGAGCCCGGCTTGGACGAGCTCGGCGTGGTGCCGGGATGGAAGGCGGCGTACTCGACCGTGCCTGCCGGCGCCCGAGTAGCTCGTCGTCGAGGAGGACCCCGAGCCGGTCGAGCCCGAGCCACCCGACCCGGAGGACCCGCTCCCGCCCGAGCCGCAGTCGCTGGTCACGCCCTGCAGGCAGCTCAGGTTGTCCTCGGCCGCGGTCAGGCTCTCGTCGGCCTGGCTGAGCGTGAGATCCGCCGAGGTCGGATCGAGGTCGGCCAAGAGCTGGCCGCCGTTGACGTGCTGGCCGGCATGGACGTAGACGTCCTGGAGCGTCCCGCTGGTGTTGAAGTTGACGGTGTCGTCGGTGCCGGCGGCGATGTTCCCGCTGCCGGTCACGGTCGACTGGACTACCCCCTGCCCGGCGGTGACGACCTCCTTGGAGGTACGCGCTGAGCTCGTCGGCGGGCCGATCTGAGTGATCGCCAGGACCGCGACTGCAACCGCGATCGCGGCCAGCACGTACAGGTACCAGGGCCTAGGCGATCGATCCCGACGAGTGCGCATGGAACGGGCAATCCGTTGCCGAGAGAGACGAGGGCAGGCACTGAGCGGCGACAGGCGCGGACTTCACCAGGGCGGTTGTAGCGCCCCCTCTGTCAGCTCTACGTAAGCGCTCTTGCGCCACTCTTAGGAATCGGCACGGGCCGGCGCGGCGGACACCGCCGGAAGCTCGATCTGAACGGTGAGGCCGCCCTCCTGCGGAGCGCTCACCTCTAGCCGGCCCGCGTGCGCCTCGACCACCGACCGCACGATCGAGAGACCCAGGCCGAAGCCGCCCGCGCCCCGATCCAGCCGGCGAAACGGCTCGGTCAGGCTGGCCGCATCCAGCGGATCGATCCGCGCGCCTCCGTTGGCCACGGTCACGCGGACGCACCCGTCCTCCGAACGGGTCGAGACCCGCAACCAGCCGCCCGGCTCGTTGTAGCGGATTCCGTTGTCGATCAGGTTGGCGATCATCCGCTCGAGCAGCGCCGGCTCACCGCTGGTCCACGCCGGCGCGAGGTCGTCGCGCATCTCCACGTGGGTCTCCTCGGCCCGGGCGCGCAGGTCGGTGATGCAGTCGGCGGCCAGTGCGGCCAGATCGGCCGGCGCCGCCCGTCCGTTGGCGGCCTCGCTGCGGGCCAGCATCAGCAGGCCCTCGATCAGCCGCTCGCAGCGGTCGACGGTCTCGCGTACGGCATCTCCCATTCCCCGCAGGTCCTCCACGCTGGCGTCCGGATCAGCCAGCGAGACGTCGACCTCGGTGCGCATGATGGCCAGAGGCGTGCGCAGCTCGTGCGACGCGTTGGCCACGAAATGCCGCTGGCTCGCGAACGCCCCGTCCAGCCGGCCCAGCATCCGATCGAAGGTGTCGGCCAGCTCCTTGAGCTCGTCGGCCGGGCCTGTGAGCCCGATCCGCTCGCCCAGGTTCTCGCCCGACACGCGCCGTGCGGTGGCGGTGATCGCGCGCAGGGGCCGCAGCGCCCGCCCGGCGAGCAGCCAGCCGGCCACCACCGAGACGATCGTCATCGCTCCCAGGGCCACGATGTACTCGATCAGCAGCCGGTGCAGCGCGTCGGCTCGCAGCTGAGCCCGGATGGCGTCGGCAATTCGCGCACCCGCCGAGCCGGGCCCGAACCCGGGAGGACGGCCGAGGAACGCAGGCGGGACCACCCCGAGCCGGCGAAGCTCGTTGCGGTAGTTCTCGGGCGCGTTCAGGTTGTGGCGGACGAGCTCGTAGCCGATCGTGAGCAGCACCGCGCCGGTGATCAGGAACACCAGCCCGTAGAGCAGGGTCAGGCGCAGCCGGATCGTCGGGGCCGGCCGGCGCACTAATCGGCCCCACCCGCCCTTAGGCATCACACCATCCGGTAGCCCACGCCGATCACCGTCTCGATCACCGGCGGGTCGCCCAGCTTCCGGCGCAGCGTCATGATCGTCATGCGCACTACGTTGGTGAACGGATCGGTGTGCTCGTCCCATACGCGTTCGAGCAGTTCCTCGGCGGATATCGTCGCACCGTCGGCGCTCATCAGCACCTCGAGCACGCCAAATTCCTTGCGGGTGAGCTCGATCGCCTCTCCGGCGCGGGTCACCGCGCGGCGGGCCGGGTCGAGCTCGATGTCGCCGCTGCTCAGCACCGGCGGGCGGCTCGGCACCGCGCGGCGGGCGAGCGCCTGGATTCGCGCCACCAGCTCGGCGAAGCGAAACGGCTTGGGCAGGTAGTCGTCGGCGCCGAGCGTGAGGCCCTCGACCAGGTCCTCCAGCGCGCCGGCTGCGGTGAGCATCAGGATCCCCGTCTCGGGACGCTCGCCGCGCACCGCCCGGCATACGTCGTCGCCGTGGAGCCCGGGCAGGTCGCGATCGAGGACGAGC
This sequence comes from uncultured Solirubrobacterales bacterium, assembly GCA_963764545.1. Classification (GTDB taxonomy): domain Bacteria; phylum Actinomycetota; class Thermoleophilia; order Solirubrobacterales; family Solirubrobacteraceae; genus Palsa-465. The sequence goes on from CAVXSX010000005.1 coordinate 1,310,231, forward strand.
ACGTCGTAGCGCACCACGCGCGCCTTGACCAGGGCGTCGGTCCCGTCGGGAGCCAGATCGACCGCCATCCCCTCGCGGCGCAGCCCCCGCGCAATCGCCTCGGCCAGTCGCTGCTCATCCTCGGCGATCAATACGCGCATGGTCCAGTTGAGGATGACGAGCGGCGCATAAGGAACCCATAAGAGGCAAGATTCGCGCCGCGTGTCGAGGGGTATTCATCTTCTCTACATCGCCTGACGTCACATAGCTCAGTGTTATCGTTAGGTCGCCTCATGTCGCAACAGAACCTCACCGAGCGGAGCATGGCAGTCGGGCTGCGGGCGCTCAATCGCCTGGCCAGCAACGGGCTGATCGATCGCTTCGGCCTGCGCGAGCCCGCCGAACGCGTCCTGTATGGCGCCTCCAAGGCGACGGTCCGCACGGCCACCCAGGCCGGGCGCACGTTCGCCGCGACTCAGCGCCTCTCGAAGCCGGCCCGCCAGCCGCGCGCCAAGCGCAGCGACCTGTTCGACCTCACCCCCGACGACGAGCAGCAGATGCTACGCGAGTCCGTGCGCGACTTCGCGATGGCCAAGCTGCGCCCGGCCGCGACGGCTGCCGACGAGGCGTGCGCCGCCCCGGCGGCGCTGCTCACCCAGGCCAACGAACTCGGCCTGACCATGGTCGGCGTGCCCGAGGAGCTGGGCGGCGCGGTGACCGAGCGCTCGGCCGTGACCACCGTGCTGATGGCCGAGGCGCTGGCCCAGGGCGACATGGGCATCGCCGTCTCCTGCCTTGCCCCCGCTGCGGTCTCGACCGCGATCAGCCTGTGGGGCAACGCCGATCAGCAGGCCACCTACCTGTCCGAGTTCGTGGGCGAGGACGTCCCCGCCGCGGCGCTCGCGCTGCTCGAGCCGCGGCCCCTGTTCAACCCGTTCGAGCTGCGCGCCACGGCCCGCCGCGCCGGCGACGACTTCGTGCTCGACGGGGTCAAGTCGCTCGTCCCCCGGGCCGCCGACGCCGAGCTGTTCATCGTGGCGGCCGAGCTCGAGGACTCCCGTGGTCCGGCTCTGTTCATCGTCGAGCCGGGTGGCGCTGGCCTGTCGGTCGAGCCCGAGCCGGGCATGGGCGTCCGGGCCGCCGCGACCTCGCGCGTCGTGCTCGAGGGCGTGAAGCTCCCGGGCAGCGCGCTGCTCGGCGAGCCGGGCGCCGGCACCTACGCCGAGTGCGTGCAGCTCGCGCGCCTGGGCTGGTGCGCGGTCGCCGTGGGCACCGGCCAGGCCGTGCTCGACTACCTGATCCCCTACGTGAACGAGCGCAAGGCGTTCGGCGAGCCGATCTCCCACCGCCAGGCCGTGGCGTTCACCGTGGCCAACGTGGCGATCGAGCTCGACGGCATGCGCCTGGCCACCTATCGCGCGGCCAGCCGCATCGATCAGGGTCTCCGATTTCGCCCGCGAGGTCGCGATCGCTCGCCGCCTGTGCGCCGAGCGCGGCATGGCGATCGGCTCCGACGGCGTGCAGATGCTGGGCGGCCACGGCTACGTCAAGGAGCATCCGGTCGAGCGCTGGTATCGCGACCTGCGCGCCGCCGGCGTGATGGAAGGCGGGCTGCTGGTTTGATCAATCTCGAGATCCCCCGGAAGTTCGAGTTCCTGGTCAGCCAGGCCCACCAGGTGGCCACCGAGGTCTTCCGCTCGAACTCGCGCAAGTACGACCAGGCCGAGCACTCCTATCCCAAGGAGCTCGACATGCTGGCCGCGGTCATCGACGGCATGAACGAGGGCGGGGCGCTGAGCGGCGCCGGTGCCGGCACGGTCGGCGGCGGCTCCAACGGCAAGGCCGCCAAGGACGACCGCGACGGCAACCGCAACGGCTCGAACATGGCCAGCCTGCTCGGGCTGACCGAGCTGTGCTGGGGCGACGTCGGCCTGCTTCTGACCATGCCCCGCCAGGGCCTCGGCCAGGCCGCGATCGCCGCGGTGGCGAACGAGGAGCAGCTGAGCCGCTTCGGCGGCAAGTGGGCGGCGATGGCCATCACCGAGCCCGAGGCCGGCTCCGACTCGGCCGCGATCCGCACGACCGCCAAGCTCGACGGCGATGAGTACGTCCTGAACGGCGAGAAGATCTTCGTCACCTCGGGCGACCGCGCCGAGCTGATCGTCGTGTGGGCGACGCTCGACCCCAAGCAGGGCCGCGCGGCGATCAAGTCGTTCGTGGTCGAGCGCGACAACCCGGGTCTGAAGCTCGATCGCCTCGAGCACAAGCTCGGCATCCGCGCCTCCGACACCGCGAACTTCGTGTTGACCGACTGCCGCGTGCCGAAGGAGAACCTCCTGGGCAGCCCGGACATCGAGCCCAAGCGCGGCTTCGCCGGGGTCATGCAGACGTTCGACAACACCCGTCCGCTGGTCGCCGGTATGGCCATCGGGGTCTCCCGCGCGTGCCTGGAGCGCACCCGCGAGCTGCTCCAGGAGGCCGGCATCGAGATCGACTACGACGCCCCGCCCCACGTGCAGAGCGCCGCCGCCTCGGAGTTCATCGCGATGGAGTCCGACTGGGAGGCTGCCCGCCTGCTCACCCTGCAGGCCGCGTGGATGGCCGACAACAAGAAGCCGAACTCGCTCCAGGCCTCGATGGCCAAGGCCAAGGCCGGCCGCACCGGCACCGACATCGCGCTGCGCTGCGTGGCGCTGGCCGGCGCCGTCGGCTACGGCGAGGGCGAGCTGCTCGAGAAGTGGGCCCGCGACGTCAAGATCCTCGACCTGTTCGAGGGCACCCAGCAGATCCAGCTGCTGATCATCTCGCGCCTGCTGCTCGGCAAGACCTCAGCCGAGCTGAAGTAGCTCTTTGGGCCGCGCCTGCGGCGCGGCGTCCCTGGGGCCGGTTCCGCACGGCATCCATGCCGCGCGGGCGCGACCGCACCGTCCACGCGACCGCCACCATCCCCGCTCCTCCCGTCTCCGACGCACCTCTTTCCGGTGACGGTCAATCCCGCACTCGAGCCCCTGCTCGCGGTGAATTCGGATTCACCTGGCTCTGGCGCGGAGACCTGGTCACTCGCTGTTGGCCGGAGCGCGAGTGAGGGTGATCCGTGCTCGCTGGACGCTAGACGCGCCCTCAGTGCGGACCGGGCGCGGTGGTGACCGAGAACACCGCACCGGCCGGGTCGGCCAGCACGGCCTGGCGCGTCGGGATCGAGTCGAACGGCGCCACCACCACGCTGCCGCCGAGCTCCGGCGGCCTTGTCCGCGGTCGCGTCGGCGTCCGTCACCCAGAAGTCGACGCTCCAGCGCGCCGGGCCCTCGTCCTTGGCCATGACCGCGACCACGTCGCGCGGCACGGGCTGCGCCGGCTCGCCACCGACGTAGCCGGGCAGGCGGAACAGGCTCACTCCCGGGGCGAACTCGCTCGATCTCCCATCCGAACGCGTCGCGGTAGAAGCGGGCCGCGGCGTCGGGCTCGGGCGTGTGCAGCGCGCTCATCGCATACGCCGACGCCTCGTTGACCAGCTGGCAGCCCATGGCGCTCGGCCGGCTCCCACACCCCGATGACCGCGCCGGCCGGATCCTCGAGGGCGGCGAGGCGACCGGCCGGCAGCACGTCGACCGGCTCGACCAGGACGCGCGTCCGCGGCCCGCGCCGTCTCGTCGGCGCTCGCCACCGACACGTACGTGTTCCAACCCGGCCGCGACGCCGGGCGGGGCCTGCCCACGCCGGCCACATCGCGCCCGCGCAGCCTGGCCACGTAGTAGTCGCCGGGGCCGGGCCCGTCGAACTCCCACCCGAACAGACTCACCGTAGAAGGCCATCGCCGTCGGCCGGGTCCGCGACCAGGTTGTCGACCCAGCACGGGACTCCGGGTGGATAGCTCTCTCGCTCACTCATCGCCTGCACCTCCGGGCACGCATCGTTAGTTGGAAAAACCAACTCTATAGTTGGATCATCGGACTGTCAACCGCTAGAATGCCCGGCGTGCGCACCTACGGAGATCCCTGCGGCATCGCCCGCGCGCTCGACGTGGTCGGCGAGCGGTGGGCGCTGCTGGTCGTGCGCGAGCTGCTGCTCGGCCCCAAGCGCTTCACCGACCTGCGCGCCGGCCTGCCCCAGGTCGGCCCGGACATGCTGGCCCAGCGGCTGCGCGAGCTCGAGCAGGCCGGCGTCGTCGCGGCGCGGCAAGCTGCCCCCGCCGGCCGGCGCGCGGATCTACGAGCTGACCGAGCGGGGACGCGGGCTCGAGCCGGTCGTGCTCGCCCTCGGCCGCTGGGGCTCGACGCTGCCCCTTCCCGGCCGGGCGCACGCGAGCTCGGCATCGACGCGCTCGTGCTCGCGCTCGAGACGCTGTATGACCCGGCGCGCGCGGACGGCCTGCTCGGCGCCACGTTCGAGCTGCGACTGGGCGAGGAGGTGTTCGCCGTGCGGGTGGGCGAGAGCCGGCTCGAGGCGATGCGCGGCCGGCCCGCCGATCCGCTGGCCACCATCTCCACCGAGCCGGGCGTGCTTCAGCAGGTTCTCTGGCACGGGCGCGACGGTGGGCCTCGGGATCACCGGCGACCGCCGGGCAGCCGAGCGGTTCCTCGGGCTGTTCCCGCTGCCCGGCTAGTCAGCCGGCCTCCGCGATCAGAGCTGCGCGGCCTCGCGCACCAGCACCTCCCAGGCGCGGCGCACGTCGTCCTCGGTCGTCCACAGGTTGCCGATGGCCAGGCGCAGCACGTAGCGGCCGTTCAGCACGCAGTGCGAGATGAAGATCTCGCCGGTCGCGTTGACCCGCTCGAGCAGCGCGCGGTTGCGCTCGTCCTCGCCCTCCAGGCGGAAGCACACGACCGAGAAGTGGCGAGGGGCGCACAGCTCCCAGCCGTCGGCCTCGGCCACCCAGCCCTCGAAACGCTCGGCCAGCTCGACGCCGCTGCGGATGTGGCGCTGCAGCCCGCTGCGTCCGTAGCAGCGGAGCACCGCCCACAGCTTGAGCGCGCGAAACCGCCGCCCGAGCGCCGGCCCGTACTCGCTGAGGCTGAGCGCGTCCTCGGCGTCGGGCGTGCGCAGGTACTCGGGGATCAGGCTGAACGCCCGCCGGAAGTCGTCCGGGCCGGCGGCGTCCAGAGCAGCGAGCAGTCCATCGGCGTGAGCATCCACTTGTGCGCGTTGACGACCAGCGAGTCGGCCCGGTCCACCCCCTCGAACGCCCAGCGGAACTCAGGGCACACCATCGCCGCGCCGGCATACGCCGCATCGACGTGCAGCCACGCCCCGCTCGCCTCGCACGCCTCCGCGATCTCCCCCACCGGATCGACCGCGGTGACCGCAGTCGTACCGACGGTAGCCACGACGACGGCGGCATCGGACAGGTCGCCGAGCGCGTCGGTCCGCATCCGGAACTCGGCGTCGACCGGCACCTTGCGCAGCCGCATCCCGAGCATGCGGGCGGCCTTGTCGACCGACGAGTGCGCCTGCTCGGAGCACACGATCAGATCGCGCCCGGTGGCCTCGCGCGCCGCGATGATCGCCGCGAAGGTCGAGGTCGAGGCGGTGTCCTCGATGTGCCCGTGCCACCCGGACGGGAGCCCGAGCAGCTCGGCCACCCAGTCGAGCACGACGCCCTCGAGCTCGGTCGAGGCCGGCGAGGTCCGCCACAGGATCGCGACCGTGTTGAGCGCCGCGGCGAGCAGCTCGGCCAGGATCGCCGGCTCCGAGGACGCCGTCGCGAAGTAGGCGAAGTACCGGGGGTGCTGCCAGTGGGTGACGCCCGGGAAGCAGCACCTCGTCGAGGTCGCGCAGCACGTTGGCGAACGGCTCGGGCTCCTCGGGCGCATGCTCGGGCAGGCGCGAGCGGATCTCGCCCGGCGCCACCTGCGCGAGCACCGGCAGCTCGCGCACGCGCTCCAGGTAGTCGGCCGCCCAGTCGATCGCGGCGTGGCCGTCGCTGCGGAACTCCTCGCGGCTCACGCGCGCGCCTCCGCGAACTCGTAGTGCACGCCGGTCAGCTCCTCGGAGACCTCCCACAGCCGCCGCCAGTCCGCCTCGTCGTAGGCCTTGCCGGCGGCGCTCACCACCATTGGGTAGCCGCGTTGCTCGCCGCGGCCGCCCGGGCCGACGTAACGTGCCGCCGGGCAGGTCGGGACGGTGGCGGCGTACAGCGTCGGCAGCGCGCCCATGTCCGCGCTCTGGGCGATCAGGCGGTTGCCGAGCCACCTGAGCGCCTTCTCGTAGAACGGTCGGTCGCGGCGAACTGGAGGTTGGTCGCCGCGTAGCCGGGGTGCGCGGCCAGGCTGAGCAGCGCGCTGTCCGCCTCGGCGGCCCGGCGCTGCGAGCTCGAAGCAGAACATCAGGTTCGCCAGCTTCGACTGGCCGTAGGCGCCCCACGGGCTGTAGCTGCGCTCGCCCTGCAGGTCGTCGAAGTTCATCGTGCCGCGGCGGTGGAGGTGGCTCGAGACGGTCACCACGCGCGGCGCCGGCGCCTCGCAGCAGCGCGTGCCAGCAGCAGTCCGGTGAGCGCGAAGTGCCCGAGGTGGTTGGTCCCGAACTGGCTCTCGAAGCCGTCCTTGGTCAGCCGGCGCGGCGCGGCCATGATGCCGGCGTTGTTGATCAGCAGGTCGAGCCGGTCGTGGGCGTCGCCCATCCGCCCGGCGAACTGGCGCACCGAGCCCAGATCGGCCAGATCGAGCGTCTGCGACCTCCAGCAGCCGCCCCCGGCACCGCCGAGCGAATCCGCTCGGCCGCCTCGTCGCCCCGCGCGGTGCTGCGGCACGCCAGACCACGGTCGCGCCGGCCCGGGCCAGCTCGCGCGCGGTGGCCAGACCGAGCCCGCTGTTGGCTCCGGTGACAACCGCCACCCGCCCGCTCTGATCGGGCATGTCGGCGCCGTCCACCGCTCCGCCATCGAGCACCTCGAACTTCATGCCCGCGGCCACCAGGCGCCGGCGCAGCGCGTCGCCCATGGCCACCGCCGGCGTGAGCTGCCCGGCCCGCTTCGGCAACTCGTCGAAGGCCAGGCAGAGCGCCGACTCGGCGAGCATCTTCGAAGTCTCGCCGTAGCCGGGGTCGCCGCCCGAGACCTCGGTGAGCACCGGTTGCCCGCCGTCGGAGCGCGCGCGGAAGCGCACCCGGAACCACGCCTTCTCGCGCTCCTCGGGCGAAGGCCCCGAGCCCGAGCTCTTGAGCTTCAGGAGCATGCGGCGCGCCGGCGGGATCTGGGCCAGCGCGATCAGCCCGGCCGCCCCGCCGGCCAGCCCGACCGCCACCGGCAGCCGGCGGGCCACCAGGTAGTGGCTGTAGCTGAAGTCAGGCCCGTAGCGCTCGAGCGCCCGGGCCGAGCGCAGCACGGTCTGGGGATCGATCGTGGGCAGCGGGAGCACCCAGCCGCCCGCGAACTCGTCCTGGTGGGGCGCCCCGGACGCGCCGCGTACTCGCCGATCCGACGGCCGCGGCTCGCGCGAGCGCCGCTCGCGCGCCACCGACATGCCCTGGCGCAGGCGGCTCAGGATCTCGATCGTCGACTGGTAGGTGCCGCCCGAGAAGGTCCCGCCAACGCGCACGAAGCCCTCGAGCGAGATCGGGGCGCCTTCCGGCATCTGCTCGACGGTGAACTGCGCTCCCAGGTCGTAGGGGATCGAGTCGAACCCGCACGAGTGCACGAGCCGCGCCCCGCTCGCCTGCGCACGCTCGTGGTAGCCCAGCCACATCCGGTCGACGAACTCGGGCTCCCCGGTCAGGTCGACGTAGTCGGTGCCCGCCGCGGCGCAGGCCGCCACCAGCGGCTCGCCGTAGCGGATGTAGGGCCCCACGGTCGTGATCACCACCCGCGTCGCACTCGGCCACCGCGCGCACCGAGTCCGGATCGGTCACGTCGGCGCGCAGCAGCGGCCAGCTCCGCCGTTCCGGGTCACCGCGCCCAGACGTCGCCCGCACCTGCTCGAGCTTGCCCATGTTCCGCCCGGCCAGCGCCCAACGAGCCCGGGCGGCGCGTGCGCGGCCAGGTACTCAGCGGTCAGCGCGCCGGTGAACCCGGTGGCGCCGAAGACCACGATGTCGTACGCGCGCTCAGCCATCGGCTCCGAGCTCGCGGGCCAGCTTCAGGGCCTCGGCGGGCTCGACGCCGGCGCGCGCCACGAGCCAGCAGGCCACGGGCGCGGCCACCCGATCGGAGGAGTGAGCCGCCTCCGCCGCCACATCCAGGAGCGTCTTGAACTCCTCGGTCGAGGGCGCGGTCGTGCCGAGCTTCTCGGCGTAGGCGGCCGCCAGTCCGCGCGTTCACGGGCTGCTTCAGTGCGCCCAGCCTCGCCCCCACTCTACCGGGCTGATCGACAAGTCAATCGGACCGCCGCACTGGCATGATGGCGAGCCTCGTAAAAACGGAAATCGGAAGGCCGACATGGCAATTCTCGACGACAAGGTGGCGATCGTCACCGGCTCGGCCCGCGGGATCGGACGCGCCACCGCCGAGCTGCTCTCCGAGCAGGGCGCGAAGGTCCTGATCAACGACATCGACGGCGACGTCGCCGAGCAGGCCGCGTCGGAGATCTCCGGCGAGACGCTGGTGTTCTCGGGAGACCTGACCAAGGAGGGCGTCCCCGACCAGCTCGTCCAGAAGGTGATCGACGAGTGGGGCAAGGTCGACATCCTGGTCAACAACGCCGGCTACACGCTCGACGCGCCGATCCACAAGATGAGCGACGAGTGGTTTCAGAAGATGATCGACATCCACTCGGTCGTCCCGTTCCGGATGTGCCGGGCGGTCGCCCCCCACATGCGCGAGCCGGCCAAGAAGGAGCGCGAGGAGGGCGTCGAGGTGTTCCGCAAGATCGTCAACGTCTCCTCGATCTCGGGCACGATGGGCAACGCCGGCCAGGCCAACTACTCCTCGGGCAAGTCGGCCGTGGTCGGGCTGACCAGGACGCTGGCCAAGGAATGGGGCCAGTTCAAGATCAACGTCAACGCGGTGGCGTTCGGGTTCATCGAGACGCGTCTGACCGCGCCCAAGAACGAGGAGAACGTGGCCGACATCGGCGGCCAGAAGGTCCAGCTGGGCATCCCCGAGCAGATGATCGCGCTGGGTCCGGCGCTGATCCCGCTGGGCCGCCCCGGCAAGACGCATGAGGCCGCCGGCGGCGTGTTCCTGCTCTGCACTCCGTGGGCCGAACTTCATCACCGGCCAGGTGCTGAACATCACCGGCGGTCAGTTCAGCGGCATGACGACCTGAGGCCTAGGCTGACTGGCTCGGCGTTCGTCCCGCGCCGCCCACTCGAGCAGCGGCTCGAGCGAGAACACCGCGTCGTCGATGCCGGCGTGGGGATCGCCGATCGCCGCGTAGCGGGCCGGGACGGTGGCAATCGTCAGCTCGCGCGGATCCACGCTGTCGAGCTCGTCCCAGGCGATCGGCGTGGACACCGTGCCCTCGCGATTGCCGCGCACCGAGTAGGCGCTGGCGATCGTGTGATCGCGAGCGTTCTGGTTGTAGTCGACGAACACCTTGCGCGGATCGCGATCCTTGCGCCACCACGTCGTGGTGGCGTCGTCCGGGATTCGCCGCTCGACCTCGCGCGCGAACGCGAGCGCCGCCTCGCGCACCTCGGACGAAGCCCCAGCGCGGCTCGATCCGCACGTAGATGTGCAGGCCATTGCCGCCCGAGGTCTTGGGCCAGCCCACCGCGCCCAGCTCGTCGAGCACCTCGCGCGCCACGTGCGCGACCCGCCGCACGGACTCGAAGCTCGCCTCCGGCATCGGGTCCAGGTCGATCCGCCACTCATCCGGGCATTCGACATCGGCGCAGCGCGAGTTCCAGGGGTGAAACTCGACGGTCGACATCTGCACGGCCCAGATCACGCTGGCCAGCTCGGTGACGCACAGCTCGTCGGCCGTCCGCCCGAAGCGGGGGAAGTAGATCTCCACGGTCTGGACCCAGTCCGGGGCGCCCTTGGGCAGGCGCTTCTGGTGCACCTTCTGGCCGTCGACCCCGTCGGGGAACCGGTGCAGCATGCACGGCCGCTCACGCAGCGCGCGAACGATGCCCTCGCCCACGCTCATGTAGTAGCGAGCCAGGTCGAGCTTGGTCTCCCCGCGCGCCGAGAAGTACACCCGGTCGGGGTTGGAGATCCGCACGGTTCGTGCGTCCACCTCGAGCTCGACGGCCGGGCTGCTCTGCTTGGCGGGCACGCTCATCGGCAGCTTAGACTGCGCCCGTCCGCGAGATCTCATCGCAGCGCGGCCTGCCGCGCGGCGGCGGCCCGCCGGGCCTGCTCGGCCGCCTCGTCGACGGTCGGTCCCCCGGTCAGGTTGATCGCCACCAGGCGCGCGGCGGACTGGGCCGCCGCCTCGGCCAGCAGCGCGCCGGCGATCGCGTCGCCGGCCAGGTTGGGGTTCCCGCCGGCGGCCAGCTCGGCGGCCAGCTCGGCCAGCTCGGCGGCCACCCGCGTGACCTCCAGCGGTGACTGCGATGCCTCGGTCCTGCGCGCGTCGCGCACCCGTTCGGCGCGCTCGGGGTCATCGCGCGGCAGGCGCAGCGCCTCGAGCACCGGCTCGTAGGCGTGCAGCTCGATCTCGGCGAGCTCGAGCGCGCGCGTGCGCAGCTCCCCCGCGCGCTCGAACGCCGCGGCGCCGGCGTCCGTCGTCGGCGAAGTTCGCCGCCATCTGGACGAGCGACGCCGCCAAGCGCGGTCGCGCAGGCCGCGCTCGAGCCGCCGCCGGGCGCCGGCGTGCGCGCCGCGACTGCGTCCAGCAGCTCTCGGAAGGTGCTCTCAGAAAAGTCCGACGGTCCGACCCTCGGAATCGATGTCGATGTTCATCGCGGCGGGCTCCGTCCCAGGCCCGGCATCTGCACGATGTCGCCGCACAGCGGCACGAGCCAGCCGGCGCCGGTGTAGGCGCGGATGTCCCGGACCGGCAGCGTGAAGTTCTCGGGCGCGTTCAGCAGGGTGGCGTCGGCCGACAGCGACAGGTGGGTCTTGGCCATGCACACCGGGAAGATGACCGAGACCCTCGCGGGTGAACTGGCTGAGCTTGCGCTCGGCCTCGGGGTAGTAGTGGACGTCCTTGGCGCCGTACACCTGCTTGGCGACGGCCTCGATCTTGTCCTGGAGCGGGGCATCGTCCTCGTACAGCTGGTGGAACGTGTTGGGCTGCTCACAGGCCTCGACCACCGCCGTCGGCGAGGTCAGCGGCGCCCGCGCCGCCCTTGCTGAACCCCTCGTTGGCCTCGGCCGCGAACGCACCGGCCTCGAGCGCGAGGCGCTTGACCATCTCGACACTCCTCGTCGGTGTCGCCCGGCCGGCGGTTGACCGCCACCACGCGCGGGCACGCCGTAGGTCTCGATGTTCTTCAGGTGGCGGCGCACGTTGGCCATGCCGACCTCGATCGCCTGCAGCGCTGGCCGCGCGCTCGACGCGCGGATCGTCGGCCAGCCCGCCGTGGTGCTTGATCGCGCGGACCGTCGTGACCAGCACCGCCGCGGACGGGGTGAGCCGCCGAGCCGGCAGACGATGTCGAAGAACTTCTCCATGCCCATGTCCGAGCCGAAGCCCGACTCGGTCACCACGTAGTCGCCTAGCTTCATCGCGATCAGGTCGGCGATCAGCGAGTTGTTGCCGTGCGCGATGTTGGCGAACGGTCCGGCAGTGCATCATGGCCGGCTGGCCCTCGAGCGTCTGCACCAGGTTGGGCTTGATCGCGTCCTTCATCAGCACGGCCATCGAGCCGGCCGCCCGGAGGTGCTCGGCGGTGACCGGCTTGTCGTCCGAACGAGTGACGCCGACGGTGATGTGCCCAGGCGCCGGCGTAGGTCTGAACAGATCGCGGGGACATGCCATGATCGCCATCACCTCGGAGGCGGCTGTGATGTCGAAGCCGGTCTCGCGCGGGATAGCCGTTGAGCACGCCCGCCGAGGCCGATCACGATCTGCCGCAGCGCCCGGTCGTCGATGTCCACGCGCGCGCTCCAGGTGATCGCAGCGGTCGAGTGGAGGGCGTTGCCGTGCAGGATCGGGCGTCGATCATCGCCGCCAGCAGGTTGTTGGCCGCCGTGATCGCGTGCATGTCGCCGTTGAAGTGCAGGTTCAGGTCCTCCATCGGCACCACCTGGGCATAGCCCGCCGCCGGCCGCGCCGCCCTTGATCCCGAACACCGGCCCGACCGACGGCTCGCGCAGGCACGCTAGCAGACGTTCTTGCCGAGCTTACCCAGGCCCTGGGTGAGCCGACCAGACGTGGTCGACTTGCCCTCGCCGGCGCTGGGTCGGGGTCATGCCGGTGACGCAGATCAGCTTCGCGTCCTTGACGCCTAAGCGGTCGAGAACCGAGAGTCGAGACCTTCGCCTTGTGGCGCCCGTAAGGCTCGAATTCGTCGGGCTCGTAGGCCCGGCTGCTCGGCGATCTGCACAATGGGCTGGAGTATCCGCCTCCTGGGCGATCTCGAGGCTGGTCTTCATGGGCGCGTCCTCTCCAATGCTCGATTCCATCCTGTTCTCCTCCTTCTAATGGCTAACGGCCGCCGCCGCAAGTTCTGAGACCAGCTTGTCCTCGTAGAAGCGCTCGAGCGCGAACGGCGCGATCAGGTCCGGGGTGCGGTTCGTCGCGACCAGCTCGGCCAGCGTCTTGCCCACGATCGGGGCCGCCTTGAAGCCGTAGGTGCCCCAGCCGGCGCTGACGTGGAAGTTCTCCACCTCGGTCCGGCCGAGGATCGGGCTGTAGTCGGGGCTGAGGTCGCAGAGCCCGGCCCAGCTCCTCAGCAGCCGCGCCCGCTCGAGCTGCGGGAACAGCTCGAGCGTGTGCCGCGTGACCTCCTGGAGGAAGTTCAGCGTGCCCTGCATGCGGTAGGTCGTCCAGGGCTCGATCTCGGCCCCCATCAGGAACTCGCCCCGGTCGGTCTGGCTGATGTACACGTGCATCTGCGAGGAGACGATCACCACGTCGAGCAGCGGCTTGACCGGCTCGGTCACGCAGGCCTGGAGGATGTGGGTGGTGATCGGCAGCCGCACGCCGGCCATGTCGCAGATCAGCGTGCTCCAGCCGGCCGTGCAGTTCAGGACGTGGCCCGGCGCTGATCGTTCCCCGGTTCGTCCTGACTTCGTGACGCGGCCGTTCTGGAACGCTCCATGCCCAGGACCTCGGTGTCCTGGTGGATCTCCACGCCGCCCCGGTCGGCCCCGCGGGCAAAGCCCCACACCACCGCGTCGTGGCGGATGATCCCGCCCGGCGGGTGATACAGCGCGCCCATGATCGGATAGGTGGCGTGCGGGTTCTCGACCTGCATGGCGGGCGCCAGGCGCTTGATCTCGCTCCGGGTAGATCACCCGCGAGTCGATCCCGCTGCAAGCGGTTGACCTCGGCCCGGTTGGCCATCACGAACATCGCCCGGTCCGAGTGGGCCAGCGTCAGATGACCGCACTGGGAGAACAGCAGGTTGAAGCCGAGCTCCCTGCGACAGGCCCTCGTAGAGCTTGACGCTGGCGTCGTAGAACCGCGCGCCCTCGGGGTCTTGTAGTTCGAGCGCAGGATCGTCGTGTTGCGCCCGGCCGCCCCGCTGCCGATGTAGCGCTTCTCGAGCACCGCGACGTTGCGGATCCCGTGGTCGCGTTGCAGGTAGTACGCGGCGGCCAACCCGTGTGAGCCCCCGCCGACGATCACCACGTCGTAGGACGGCTTCAGCTCGCCACGGGAGCGCCACATGCGGCGGGGGCGGAAGATCTCAAGCATCGCCGAGCCCCTCGAGGCCGATGGGAGCCCCGCCGAGCGCCCCGGCGGCGTCGGCCACGACCGTCCACATGTACTCGGCGACGGCCCAGCCGAACAGCAGCCGGAAGCGGTTCTCGGCCTCGACCAGGACCATGCCCGGCTGGCGGGCGATCGAGCCGGGGCGGAAGCTCTGCGGGGGAGCCACGTGCGGGCGCAGGTCGAGCGCGCAGAAGCGGGCGATGGTTTCGCGGGCTTGCGGGCCGAGGATCGTCAGCGCGGCGTAGTTGCAGGTGACATCGAGCGCCGCCACCTGGCGGCGCCGGCCGCCCAGGACGAGCGCCCGCTCGGGGGTCACCCCGCACCACCACGCGTCGCCGTCGCGCCGCGCGGTTCCGAGCTCGCGCAGACCATCGCCGTGCACCTCCCACTTTGCGGAGATGCGAGACGTCGGCCCACGCCACTGGTGCCCCGGCCGGCCGGCGCCGTACGCGCGACGGCGACGTTCCACCCGTCGCGGACCTCGAACTCGGCGCGCCGGCCGCCCTCGCCAGACGCTCCATCGGGCTCCGCGCGATCGCGTCCCCGCACCGGGCTCAGGAACGCCAGGCTCACGAGCGCAGCACCTCGCCGTCGGGGTCATAGAAGGGCCGGGTCTGGATGTGCGCGCTGCAGCGTGCGGCCCTGGTCGGAGATCGTCACCTGCGCGCCCTCGCGCGCCAGCGGGCTCGGCACCCAGGCCATGCCGATCACCCGGTCGAGCACGGGCGAGAAGCGGGCGCTGGTCACCTGCCCGGCGGGGTCGCCCGCCGGCGTCGACGATCACCGCGCCCTCGGTGGGGACGTAGCCGTCGGGCAGCGTGAACCCGACCAGGCGGGTGGCCGGCTCCTCGCCGGCGTAGTGCTCGAGCGCCCACTTGCCGATGAAATCTGCGTCCTTGTCGAGCTTGACGATCCAGGGCATCGCGGCGCCGAACGGGGTCGACTCCGAGTCGGTGTCCTGGCCGACCAGGATGTGCAGCTTCTGCAGGCGGAGGATCCGCTGGGGCTCCAGGCCGAACGGCCTGATCGCCGTGCTCGCGCCCCGCCTCGAGCAGCGCGTCCCACACGTGCTCGCCGTAGGCGGCGGCGAAGTGGATCTCGTAGCCGACCTCCCCGACGAACCCGATGCGGAGGATCAGGCACGGCACGCCGGCCACGCGCGCCCTGCCTGGCGTCCAGGTACCGGAACGCCTCGGGCGAGCAGTCGAGGTCGGTCAGCGCGCCGAGGATCTCGCGCGCCCTGGGCCCCGCGAGGTTGACCGCGGCCAGGCCCTGGGTGACGTCGGTCAGGCGGACGTTCATCCGCCAGTCGGCCAGCCACCACGAGAACCACTCCTCGACCGCGCCGGCTCCGCTCGAGGTGGTGGTCACGTAGTAGGTGTCCTCGTCGATCCGGGCAGACCGTGCCGTCGTCGACGATCCGGCCGGCGTCGGAGCTGATCACCCCGTAGCGGATCCGCCCGGGCGCCAGGTCGCTGAACCGGTTCGGGTACAGGCGGTCGAGGAACTCGCCGGCCTGCGGTCCGCGCACGAGCAGCTTGCCGAGCGTCGAGACGTCGATCAGGCCGGCGGCCCGGTGAACCGCGAGCGCCTCGCCCTGCGGGTCGCCGTAGTCGTACGCGCGTCGCCAGTCGCCGGCCCACTTCACGTTGGCCCCCAGCTCGCGGTGGCGCCCGTGGATCGACGAGCGCTTGGCCGGCTGGAACGGGCGGCCGGCCAGGACGCCCATGGGCACCGAGGTGTAGGGCGGCCGCGCGGTCGTGGTCCCGACGTGCTGCAGGCTCTGCCCGGTGTGCTGCCGCCATCAGACGGACCGAGGCGAGCTGGCACATGCGCCCCTGGCAGGGCCCCATGGTGACCGTCGTGTAGCGCTTGGCCAGCTCGATCGAGTCGTAGCCCTCGTCGATGCTCAGCTCGATGTCCTTGGCGGTGACGTCCTCGCACAGGCACGCGAAGCACTTGCCGTGGCGGGCGCCGGCGACGGGTGGCGGGGCCACGGCGCCGTCCACATCGCTCTCCTCGACGCCGGCCACGTCGCCCACCGCGCTCACCCCAGGCGGCAGCTCGTCCAGCACGAAGCATCCCCGCACGGCGTCGTAGCGCGTCGTCGCGCCGGCCTGGAGCAGCAGCGAGGTCGCCGGGGCAAAGCCGCCCGAGACCACGACGAGATCGCAGGCAAACGTCAGCTCCGGCCCCGCCGACGCCAGCGACGCGAGCACCGCCTGGCTGACCTGCTTGGCGCCCTTCGCCGCGAGGATCGTGTGGCCGCTGCAGCACGCTCGATCCCCCGCTCGCCCGAGCGCTGTCGCCGCTCGCTCCGGAGATCGGTCGCGCAGATCGGCCACGGCGACGATCGCGACGCCCGCGTCGTGCAGCCTGGCCGCCGCCTCGAGCCCGCGGTCGTTGGTCGTCGCCAGGACGGCCCGGCTTCCCGGGCTGACCGCGTAGCGCTCGAGCAGCCGCAGCGCGCCGCTGGAGAGCATCACCCCGGGCAGGTCGTTGCCGGCGAACACCAGCGGCTGCTCGATCGCGCCGGTGGCGAACACGTGGCGCGCGGGCCCGGATCTGGTGCAGGGTGTCGCCCTGCCACACCGGGACCAGGCCGTCGAAGTAGCCGAGCGCGGTGGCCCGGCTCAGCGTCTCGATGCCGGGAACCGCATCGATCTCTCCGCGAGTCGACCAGCACGACGTCGGCGCCGTCCGCGGCGGCCGCCTGCGCGGCTGCGACGCCCGCGGCTCCCGCCGCCGATGACCAGCACGTCGGCGTGCCGGCGCCGGTACTCGGTCCGCCACTCGCGCTCGGGCTGCTCCTTGCGCAGGACCCCGAGGCCGGCGGCATGCCGCAGCACCTTCTCGTACAGCGGCCACAGCCGGCGGGGGCGGATGAACGTCTTGTAGTAGAAGCCCGGCGGCGTGAGCCTCGAGCCGAACGAGGTCGGTGGCGCGCATGACGTCGAGCTCGAGCCCGGGCCTGGCGTTCACGTGCTCGACCCGCATGCCTTCTCTGACCGGCTCGACGCACGCGCGCGCGCCGGGCGCGCCGTCGACCGCCACGATGCAGTTCGGGCAGTGCCCGGCGCAGCAGAACAGCCCCCGCCGGCGGTGGTACTTGAAGCTGCGCGAGAACGTGCGCCGGCCGGCCGCATACAGCGCCGAGCCGATCGTGTCGCCCTCGAATGCCTCGACCGGCTTGCCGTCGAACGTGAAGCGGACCACGCGCCGGCGATCGATCCGCTCGCCCGGCTGCGGCGCCAACCGGCTCATGCCCCGCCGCCCGCACCGCCCCCGCCCGCACCGCTCCGCCCGCACCGCCGCCCGTCGGACCCGGCAGCTCGGTCAGCAGCACCTGGTTGGTCGTGGTGTCGCGCTCGGCGATGAACCACGCGCGGCAGCCCGAGCGGTGAAACCACCACTCGCGCTGCACCCCGGCCCGGTTGCGGCGGAAGTAGTTGTACTCGCCGAGCTCCCTCAGGCTGGGGCGCTCGGTCGGCCGCGCGGAGATCTCGCCGCCGTAGCCGAAGTCGGTCACCTCGCGCGTCCCGCAGTTCGGGCAGGTGAGCAGGAAGGACACGGCGCCGGCAACGCTAAGCCCGCTCCTGTGATCGTGTCCAATATCTTCTTGAGCTCGATTGAGTCGATTGGCCGAATCAGTTTCGTGGAACTTCGCCAGCTGCGCTACTTCATCGCCGTCGCGGAAGAGCTGCACTTCCGCCGCGCCGCCGAGCGCCTGCACATCACCCAGCCGCCGCTGAGCCAGCAGATCCGCGCGCTCGAGCAGGAGCTCGGGGCTGGTCCTGCTGGTGCGCACGCGCCGGCGGGTGGAGCTGACGGCCGCCGGGGCGGCGTTCCTGCGCGACGCCCGGACGATGCTCGGCCGAGCTCGACGGCGCGGTCGCCACCGCGCGGCGGATCGACGCCGGCCAGACCGGGCGCCTGCGGATCGCCTTCGTCGGCTCGGCCCTGCTCTCGATCGTCCCGGGCACGGTCGAGCGCTTCCGGCGCGCGCGGCCGGGCGTGGAGCTCGAGCTGCGCGAGCGCCCCACCGTGGATCAGCTGCGCGCCGTGCGCGCGGGCCTGGCCGACGTCGGCCTGGTCCGCCCGCCGATCGAGCCACGACGCGTGCGCTGCGACGTGCGCACCGTCCTGCGCGAGCGCACCGTGGCGGCACTACCCGCCGGGCATCCGCTGGCCGCAGCTCAGCCGCGTGCCGCTGCGCCGGCTGGCCGCCGAGCCGCTCGTCCTGTTCCCGCGCGAGCAGGCCCCCGGCTTTCACGATCTGCTGATCGACGCGCTGGCCGGCGCCGGGAGTCCGCGCCGCGGGTCATCCAGTACGCGCCCGAGATGCTGACGATCATCGGCCTGGTCGCCGCCGGCACCGGCGTGTCGCTCGTTCCCGAGTCCGTGCAGCGACTGGCGCTCGACGGTGTGAGCTACCGCCCGGTGAGCCGGCGCCCCCCGCTCGGAGCTGGTGGCCATCACCCGCGCCGGCGAGGACTCGGCGCTCGTGCGCGCGTTCGTCTCCGAGGCGAGCGCGAGCGCGAGCGCGAAGCCGGCGCGGCGAGGCGCTCAGCGCGGCGCCGGCCAGCAGGGACACGAAGCGCTCGACGGCGATGTTGCCCCCTGACAGCACGACACCGACGCGCAGGCCGCGAACATCGACCAGGCCGGACAGGACGGCGGCCAGGGCGCTCGACCCGCTGGGCTCGACCACGAGCTTCTGGCGCTCGAACAGGTAGCGCATCGCGGCCAGCATCTGCTCGTCGCTCACGCCACCACGTCCTCGGCGAGTTGCTTGACCACCGCGAAGGTGCAGCTCGCCCGGTGAGGGCAGCTGCTGCCCGTCGGCGATGGTCCGCCCGACCTGCGACCTTCGCCGGGCGGCCGGCGTCCAGCGACGCCCGCCACTGCCCGATCGCGGCCGGCTCGACGCCGATGACCCGCGGTGGCTGCGGTCGCCCCCGCCGCGGCGACCGCTCCGCCGGACGAGCTGCCCACCGCCGCCGGCCGGGATCAGCACGAGGTCCAGCGGACCGGCCTGCTCGAGCAGCTCCCGGGTCGAGGTGCCGGCGCCGGCCATGATGCGCGGGTCGTTGTACGGGTGCACCGGCGTCAGCCCGTCGCGCGCCACCAGCTCGGCGACCAGCGCTCCCGGTCGTCGGCGTAGCGGTCGAACTCGATGACCCGCGCGCCGTATCCCTCCGTGGCTGCCCGCTTGGACGCCGGCGCGTCCTGCGGCATGAAGATGGTCGCCTCGGCTCCCGCCAGCCGCGCGGCGATGGCGAGCGCCTGCGCGTGATTGCCCGACGATGATGCGACCACCCCGCGGGCCAGTTCCTCCGGCGCCAGCGACGCGACCGTGTTGTACGCGCCGCGGAACTTGAACGCCCCGCCCCGCTGAAACGACTCCGCCTTCAGGTAGACGGTTGCGCCGAGCCGCTCGTCGAGCGATCGGCTGGTGAACACCGGCGTGCGGTTCGCGACACCGGCGATGCGGGCCGCCGCCGCGGCGACGTCGTCTGGAGTGATCGGGAGCCGCTCCTCGACCATGTTCCCGGCGATGAAGCGGGGCTTACAAGCCGAGGGAGCGGGCGATGATCTCGCGCTGGATCTCGGAGGCGCCGCCGTAGATCGTGGTCACCAGCGTGTGGCGGACGTGGCGCTCCATGTCGTACTCGGTGGCGTAGCCGTAGCCGCCCATCATCTGCATGCCCTCGAGCGCGGCGCGCTTGGCCAGCTCGGTCGCCTTGAGCTTGGCCATCGACGCCTCGCGCGGGAACATCCGGCCCGGGTTCGCGTCGACCAGGAATGCCACGCCGTAGACGAACTCTCGCGTGGCCTCGAGCTCGCAGGCCAGATCGGCCAGCCGGTGCTTGATCGTCTGGAAGCTCCCGATCGGCCGCCCGAACTGCCGGCGCTCCTTGACATACGACAGCGCGTCGTCGAACGCGCGCTGGGCCATGCCGAGTGACTGCGCGGCGATGATCAGCCGCTCGTTGTTCAGTCCGGCCATCAGCTGCATCCAGGCCTGGTCGACCTCGCCGACCACCCGGTCGGCTCCGATCGCGCAGTCGGTGAAGTACATGTCGTTGACCTCGCGCCCGCCCATGGTCCCGATCCCGCGGATGTCGAGGCCCTCGATGCCCCGCGGCACCGAGATCATCGTCAGCCCGTGATGCTTGTCCTCCCCGCGGGTCGTCCGGCACACCACGACGATCTGCTCGGCGACGTGCGCGCCGGTGATCCACGTCTTCTGGCCGTTCATGACGAATCGCGCCGTTGGAGCGCTCGGCTCGGCAGGACAGGTTCCCGACGTCCGACCCGGCCTCGGGCTCGGACATCGCGATCGCCCCGCTGCGCCCGGCCACGATCCCGCCCGAGGATCTCCTCCTTGAGCTCATCCGAGCCGAACAGCTCGACCGGGCGTGCGGCCATCATCGTCACCGGGAAGAAGCCCATGGGGATCAGGCCGCGGGCGAACTCCTCGCACAGCAGGCACAGGTCGACCGCGCCCCCGCCGGAGCCACCGTACTCCTCGGGGATGGCGACGCCCAGCCACCCGAGCGACGCGATCTTGGCGTACACGTCGGGGTTGTGAGGCTCAACGCCTCCGTCGGTCAGTGCGTCGCGCTGCTCGCGGGTGCCGCACTCGCGCCGGGCGAAGTCGCGGATCGCCTCCACGAACGCGTGCTGCTCATCGGAAAGGTTCTGCATCGTCATCGCCCGAGACTACATTCCGCGGGATGGCATGGTGCTCCCCGCCGAGCGAGCGCGAGATCGCGGAGGGTCCGCTCGGCCAGGCGGCCTGACGAGGCCGCCCCAGGAATGGCCCGGTGGCCATGAGGCGAGGCCGAATCCGTCACTACATTCCGCGGCGTGCTGATCCGAGATGCGCGCGCTGAACCGGACGCCGCGGCGTGCGCGGCGATCTACGCGCCCTACGTCCGCGACACGGTGATCTCGTTCGAGGACCGGGCGCCGTCGGCCGGCGAACTCGCTGGGCGGATCGAGACGATCACGCGAACCCATCCCTGGCTGGTCGCCGAGGACGCCAGCCGGCTGATCGGCTTTGCCTACGCCACACGCCACCGCGAGCGCGCCTCCTACCGCTGGGCGGCCGACGTCACGGTCTATGTGACACCGGGACGTCAACGCGCCGGAGTCGGCCGGGCGCTGTACGGCGCGCTGTTCGAAAAGCTCGCGCGGCAAGGGCTTCCGCATCGCCTGCGCTGGGATCACGTTGCCCAACGACGCGAGCGTCGGCCTGCACGAGGCACTCGGGTTTCGAGCCGGTCGGCGTGTACCGGAAGATCGGCTGGAAGCTGGGCGCCTGGCACGACGTGGGCTGGTGGCAGCTCAAGCTGCCCGGCGCCGACATCGCGAGGCGACGACCCGCCGCGAGAGCCGCAACCGGCCGGCTGACCGCTCAGCTCTCCTGACCGCTCAGCTCTCGTCGAGCAAGCACGGCGAGCGTCGGGCAGGCGTCGACCGCCCGCCGGGCCAGCCCGACCAGATCGGGCGGCACCTCGGACTCGTCGAGGATCGGATAGCCCCAGTCGTCCAGGCGGATCAGCTCGGGCAGCAGCTCCGCGCACAGGCCGTGCGCCTCGCAGGCGATCGGGTTGATGCGCAGAGCGGCGCTCACCGGACGAGACCCCGCGGCACACCGGCCAGCGGACCCGCCACCCGGGAGCCGGGCGGCTCCACGGCCGAGCCGCCGAGCGGGAGCCCGGCCGGCCGAGCCGGGCAGCGACCGCGCCGGTGGGACTCGATGTCGGGCGCGAACACGCGCAGCGTGCTCTCGACGAAGCGCACCGCGCCATCCGGGTGATGACAGGCGCCGCGCCCGCGGATCTCGCCCGCCCAGCGCAGCACGCGCTCGCGCTCGCGAGGGCCGGCCACACCGCCGGCGAGCGCCCCGACCGCGTCGGCGATCGAGCGCAGCCCGTACACGCACGGCCCGCACTGGCCGGCCGACTGCTCGGCCAGAAAGGAGATCACGCGCGCGCTCTCGTGCAGTCCGCAGGCGCTCTCGCCCAGCGCGATCAGCACGCCCGAGCCCAGCGAGCAGCCAACCGAGCGCAGGTCCTCGCGCGCCAGGCGCAGGGCCACCGCAGCCGAGGCGTCGACCCAGGTGCCGAAGTAGCCACCGACCAGCAGCGCCTGGAGCGGCTCGGAGGGGCCGCCGGCCGCGTCGAGCAGATCGCTCATCGGCGTCCCGAAGGCCAGCTCGTACACGCCGGGCGCGCGCACGGCGCCGGTGATCGTGACCAGGGCGGAGCCGGGATCGGCTGACCGTGCCGAGCTCGCGATACCAGTGCGAGCCGAAGCGGGCGACCAGCGCGAGCTGGGCCAGCGTCTCGGGGTTCTGGATCAGCGTGGGCCGGCCTCGGTAGCCGCGTTCGAACGGCCGGGGCGGGATGAAGGTCGGCTTCGGCGTGCTGTCGTTCAGGTAGTGGACGACAGCACTCTCCTCGCCGGTCACATAGCCGTCAGGGCCGGTGACCACCGAGATCCGGAACCGCTCGGACTCACGCTCCATGATCGCGTCCTCCAGGGCGCGCACGGCGTCGGTCGCGTTCTGGCCGACCTTGACGATCACCTCGCGGGAGCCGACCGCGCGAGCGGCCAGGAGCGCGCCGTCGAGCACGAGATGGGGCAGCCGGGCAAGCAGCAGGCGGTCCTTGGCGCTGGCCGGCTCGGTCTCTGACCCGTTCACGACGACCGCGCCGACCCGCTCGGCGACGGCCACCGCCTGGAGCTTGCGCGCGGTCGGGAAGTCGGCGCCGCCTCGGCCGCGCAGGCCGCTGCGCTCGACCTCCTCGATCAGCTGGTGGGGCGGGATCGCCGGCAGCGGCCCGTGGCTGCGGTGATGAGCGGCGAGCGACATCGGGCGGCCGCCCGGCTCGAGCCCGGCCAGCAGCCGTGGCAGGCCGTCGTGCCCTCCGTTTGCCGTGCTCATGCTCAGGCCGGCGCGCCCGACAGCGTGCCGGTCACCGTGTTGTTGTTGGTGTCGATCTGAAGCGGGCGTGGATGTCGAGCGCGGTGCCGTTCCCCTCGGCCACGCGGGCGTCGAACTCCTCGCCGCGCAGCGAGACGATCCGGCCCTGGAGCACCGCGGGCTGGCCGGCCACGGCCAGATCGATCTGGCTGCCGGTCATCGACAAGCCGCCACCGCCGTCGATCGGCACGCCGCCGAGCCGGACGCGAAGCTCGACCGTGCACCTGACCGCTGACGTTCATCGTGAGGTCGACGATAGCCCCGCCGGGCGCCTGCGTCTGGGTCACGTTCCCGGCCAGGCTCGAGCTGAACGAATTGCTCAGCGCGGCGACGACGACGCTCCGGCCGACCGCGAAGACCCGGCAGAGCCAGACGACCCGGAAGAGCCCGACGACCTGGCCAGCGGGACGGAGGCCGCGTGGCCGAGCAGCGACTTCGGCGTGCCGGCGCGCGCGGCCCAGCCCGTCCGAAGCGGACCGGCGAGCGTGAAGATGGCCAACCCGATCGGCGTGACCACGGCGAGCGCGGTGGCGGGCCCGCGCAGCCCGGAGTACTCGCCCGACACGCGGGCGATCCGCGTCCACACGGCGAGCAGCACGGCGACGATGCAGGCCGCGGTCAGGGCCAGCATCCACCACTGCTTGACGTCGCTGCCCGTGCCGAGCCCGTGCAGGACCGCGACCGGCCAGCTCGCGTAGGCGAGCCAGTGCACCGCGCGCCAGGCCGAATAGCCGAGCCGGCGGCGCACCAGGCTGGTGATCGCGATGGCCAGCAGCAGGTCGAACGACAGCGTGCCGAGGCCGAGCCACAGCGGCGCGGTAGCCGGAGACGAACGGGAAGATGCCGTCGAGCAGGGTGATCGGAGCGAACCCGTCGAGCACGCTGGTCACGATGTGGATGACCAGCACGACGATCACGAGCAGCGACACGTCGCGGTGGACGGCGTCGATCGCGAAGCGCGGCCAGCGGGGAGCCGTGAAGCGGACCGAGCCGAGGATCCCGAGCACCACGGCCGCGGTGAGCAGCACCAGCGAGACCGCGCCGGTGCCGCGGGCCAGATACCAGTAGGCGCTCGGGCTGAGCGTGCGGCGAGGGCAGGCGTCATGTGGCGGCCCGGTCCATCGTGGTCGCGGTCAACAGCGGCGGGCAGATCATCCCCCGCCGACGGCCATCCGGCGAGGTGGCAAACGGTTCCGTCGGCGCGCACCAGCCGGCTCGGCAATCTCAGCTCCGAGAGCCACGCGACGGCGCGCTCGCCCCGGACGATCGCGGCCGTGCTGGCGATGTTGGCATCGAGACACGAGGCGGCGCACACGCTGACCGTCCGCCACACGCTCTGCGACCGAGCCGCCCGAGGAGGGATCGATCAGGTGATGGGCGTCGCCGGACTCGGTGCGCCAGCGCCGCACGGCCACGCTCGAGGTCGCCAGCCCGCCGCTGTGCAGCGAGATCCACTGCCCGGGCGCGACTACCCCGGCGCGGTGGTCGTCGGTCACGCGCACCCGCCAGCCCCCATCCCGCTCCGGCGGCAGGACCGGCGATGGCCAGATCGCCACCGAACGACACCAGCACGCCGCACCCGGCGGCGTCGTGCGCCGCCGCCGCGGCGCGGTCGGCGGCCAGCGCCTTGGCGGTGGCGCCCAGGTCGAGGCTCACGCCGGCCGCGAGCCGGATCGTGCCGGCCTGGCGATCGACCTGGACCATCCGCCAACCGGGGACGGCGGCCAGGGGTCGCACCGGAGCGGGCCCGGCGGCGTCGAAGCTCCTCGAACGTGCGGTCGTAGCCGAGCGCGATCAGCGCCTCGCCGACCGTCGGGTCGACGTCGCCCCCGGTCAGCCGCGCGGCGCGCAACGCCTCGCTCGACCGCCTCGAGCAGCACCGGCCCGACGCGCACGGCCAATCCGGCCGAGGCGTTCAGCATCGACAGCTCGGAGTCCGGGCGAAACCGCGAGCACGCGCGGTCGAACTCGTCAACCACGCGCGCGACGGCCTCGGCGGCGACGTCGAGCCGATCGCGGGTCGCTCACCGCGACGATTGCCACGGTGCCGAACGCCTCCAGGCGGAGCAGGGCCGAAGGATCTGAGGACATGGCCGGCGAGCCGGTGAGAGGCCGCTCCGGAGGCTAGCTGCCTCCGGAGACCACGCCTCCGGCGGGCGGCTGCGCGGGTGCCGCGGGCACGGAGGGCTGCGGCTGCGGGTGCGGCTGGGATTGCGGCTGCGAGGGTGCGCTCTGCTGCGGCTGGGGAGCGCTCTGGGTCTGCGTCTGGGGCTGCGACTGCGACTGGTTGTCCGGAGACGGCGCGCTGTTCGGCGACTGCAGGCCGAGGTCGCCGGCGCTGGCCGGAGGCGGCATCTTCGGGATCGCGGCGCTGGCGCTGCCGAGCACGGTGGCAGCCGAGCCGCCGAGGCGGCGCTGGCCGACTCGGTGGCGGCGTGGCTCTTGTTCGGCCAGCGAGCGCCCCGGGGCGACGGCCGCCACCAGCCCGGCGAAACCGGCGGTCAGGAGGGCGGCGCCGGCGATCACCCAGCGCCGGGTCCGGGTCACGCGGTCGAGCGCAGCGTCGCGCAGCATGGCTGCCCGCGAGCGGTCGGTTCGATACTCGTCGCGCCATATCCGGCATCACTATCGGCTAGAGACAATCAGCCCTCAGTAAGAGCAAAATGAGAATTCGTTAGCGTGCCGGGGCCGATCGTGCAAGGAATCTTGCCGTCCGGAGACCGAGCGCCGGCAGTTCGACGGTGAACGCCGACCCCTCCACGCGCGACCGCGCCGCCGTGGCGCTGCGCGATCGCGGCGACGATCGACAGTCCCAGGCCGGAGCCCGGCCGCGCCGAGGCGCCCGGCCCGCGCCAGAAGCGCTCGAACAGCCGCTCGGCGTCACCCGGGTCCGGCCCGGGACCCTCGTCGCGCACGGTCAGCCGCGCGCGTCCGTCGGCGCACGCCAGCGACACGGTGACCGCGCCGTCCTCGGGTCCGTGCACGAGCGCGTTCTCGACCAGGTTCTCCAGCGCGCGGGTCAGCTGGCCGGCATCCCCGCGCACGATCGCGGCGTCCACCCGAGAGGCCACCACCCGGCCCTCGTGCGCCGAGACCACCTCCTCGACCACGCGCCCCAGGTCGACCGGCGCTCGCCCAGATCCCCCGGCCCCGGCCGCGCCCGCCCGCTCGAGCACGAGCAGATCGTCGACCATGCGGGCCAGGCGCCGGGCATCGCGCACCAGCTCCTCGAGCACCTCGGCGTCGGCGCCGTGGCGCGCGGCGAACTCGACGTTGCCGAGCAGCGTGGTCACCGGCGTGCGCAGCTCGTGCGAGGCGTCGGCCAGGAAGCGCCGCTCCCCCGCGCGCGCCGCCTCCAGCGACGCGAGCATGCGATTCAGCACGCCGGTGAGCTGCCCGATCTCGTCGGCCACGCCGCGGTCCGGCAGGCGCCGGGACGGATCGGCCGTCCGCTCGATCTCGCCCGCGGCCAGCGCCAGACGACGCAGCGGACTCAGGCCCCGCCGGGTCAGACCGGCGGCGACCAGCGCGGCGAGCAACGCAACGCCGATCCCGATCAGGACCACGACCAAGGCCAGGTGGCTGGTCGTCTGGGCGATGTCGGTGGTGTCCGAGGCAACCAGCACGGCGCCACCGCCGGCCGGACCGGTCAGCGCGATCGGCGCCGCGAACAGCCGGAACACGCGGCCGTCGAGGTTGATGTTCTCGAACCCGGTCGCGCCGGACACGCGCGCCGCCCGGGCCAGCCGGTCCTGAGGCAGCAGGCTGGCTCCCGAGCGTGAGCGAGCGGGCGAGGATCCGGCCGTGGGCGTCGATCACCTCGACCACGATCTGGCGTCCGGACACCGGGCTCTCGAGCGCTCCCGGCGTGGTCAGCACGGCGGGGGCGGACACGGCCAGCTCGGCCACCTGCTCGGCGCGCTGGCGCAGGGCGGTGTCGAGCGAGCCGCGCAGCTCGTGCCGGACGACCACCACGGTGGCCACGCCGAACAGGGCCAGCGCGGCCAGGATCGCGCCCGCGGCGGCCAGCGACCAGCCGCACCCGCAGCGTCTGCGGACGACGCAGCCTCATCGAACGACCACGCCGTGCCGAGACGGCGGATTCACGCAGAAACAGTCGTGCAGAGCCAGCGAAATTTTCCGCTGATCCACAAGTTTCTGGGGTAGACGGCCATAATTATGCAGGGCAGGTTTGAACACGGATGTAGAGCTATTGCTCGTTGAAGGGGGTTCGTTGCTGGGCGATACCGGCCACGTAGGGCCGATCAGGGTGCTGCTTCTCTCGGCCGACTACCGCACCGCGCGGTTGATCGACGAGCTGCTCCACGCCACGTGGAGCGACGTGCACCTGGTCACGCACGCCGCCTGGGACGCGGCCGCCGCCGAGGCGCTGCTCGACCATCCGGGCTGCTGCGTGCTGCTCGACGCCGCGCTCGGCCGAGCCGAACCCCCACGCCTCCGAGGATGCGATCGTCGCTGCTCGACTACGTGCGGATGTCGGCGCCCGACGCGCCGATCGTGCTGCTCTGCCCCGACGACGACGAGGCGCGTGACCCTGCGGGCGGTCCGCCAGGGCGCCCAGGACTGCCTGATCAAGTCCGAGCTCGATCCCGTGCGTGCTCCGGCGCGCGCTCATCCGCGCCATCGAGCGCAAGCGCGCCGAGTCGCAGCTCGCCCACCAGGCCCTGCACGACCAGCTCACCGGCCTGCCCAACCGCGCCCTGTTCCTGGACCGGCTGGGCGTCGCGCTCGAGCGCTTGCGCCGCTCCGGCGCGCCGCTCGCCGTGCTGTTCCTGGACTTCGACAACTTCAAGGACATCAACGACTCGCGCGGCCATGCGGCGGGCGACCGCGTGCTGAGCACGCTGGGCGAGCGCCTCAGCGGGCTGATGCGTCCGATGGACACCGTGGCGCGGTTCGGCGGCGACGAGTTCACGTTCCTGTTCGAGGGTCTCAGCACCGAGCGCGAGGTGGTGCTGATCGCCGACCGCATCTGCCAGGCCGCGGCCCGCCCGATCGAGGTCGACGGCGTCGAGCTGGGCGTCACGGTCAGCGTGGGGATCGCGCTGGTCAACGACCCGACGGTGGCGCCCGAGACGATCATCCGCGAGGCGGATGCCGCCATGTACCGCGCCAAGGACCAGGGGCGGTCGCGCTACGAGCTGTTCGACGAGGATTCGCGGCGCCGGGCGAGCGAGCGGATCGAGCTCGAGGCCGAGATGCGCCAGGCGGTCGAGCGCGGCGAGCTGCGCGTGCATTACCAGCCTCACCAGATCCTGCACGGCCGGGACGTGGTGACCGGCGTCGAGGCGCTCGTCCGCTGGGAGCATCCCCGGCGCGGCCTGCTCACCGCCGGTGAGTTCATGCCGCTGGCCGACGAGCTCGGGCTGGCCGTCCCGATCGGCCGGTTCGTCTTGCAGGCAGCGCTCGAGCAGCTGTCGCGCTGGCGCGTGCGCAAGCCGGACATGACGCTGTCGCTGAACATCTCACCCCGCCAGCTGCGCGATCCCGGCCCTGCCGGCGCTGCTCGAGCGAGGCGATCCGGCGCCGGCGAGCTCGAGCCGGCGACGATCTACCTCGAGATGACCGAGACCGGCCTGGCCCAGGATCTCGACGCCGCGCTGCGCGCCCTGACCGCGCTCAAGGCCACCGGCGTGTGCCTGGCGATCGACGATTTCGGCGTCGGCGCCCTGTCGCTCGCCCGGCTGCCCGAGCTGCCGGTCGACGCACTGAAGATCCACGGGAGCTTCGTGGCCGGACTCGGCAGCGACTCGGAGACCGCGGGCATGGTGCGCGCCTTGGTCGAGCTCGGGCACGCGCTCGGGCTGATCGTGATCGCCGAGGGCGTCGAGACCGTGGCCCAGCTCGAGCAGCTGCGCGCGCTCGGGTGCGATGCGGTGCAGGGCTACGCCGTCGGCCGTCCGGTGAGCGATGAGCAGTTCGGAGCCCAGCTCGCCGGCGTCGCATAACCGCCGGCCGGCCATCACGCCCGGAGCGTGAACCCGCTGCCCCGCACGGTTTGGATGAGCGGCGGCGAGCCGAGCTTGCGGCGCAGCCGGGTCACGTAGCGATCGACCACGTTGGCCTCGGCCGCGTCGTCCCAGATCTCCTCGATCGCGCGTTCGCGGGTCACCACCCGCCCGGCCTCGCGCAGCAGCAGATCGAGCAGCGCGGCCTCGCGCCCGGTCAGCTCGATCGTCCTCCCGCTCCGGCTGGCCCGCCGGCCCGAGAACGTCAGGTCGGCGTAGGAGCGAACCTCGGCGGAGTGCGCCTCGCCCGCACGGCGCACCAGCGCGCGCAGCCGCGCGATCAGCTCCTGCACCGCGAACGGCTTGACCAGGTAGTCGTCGGCGCCCGCCTCGAGGCCGGCCACCCGGTCGGGCACCGCGTCGCGCGCGGTGAGCATCAGGATCGGCGTCGGCAGCCCCTTGCCGCGCAGCCGGCGAGCGACGGTCAGGCCGTCGAGCCCCGGCATGGCGACGTCGAGCACGATCACGTCGGGCGCGGTGCGTTCGGCCTCGGCCAGCGCGCCACCGCCGTCGACGGCCACCGTCACCTCGTATCCCTCGGCGGACAGCGTGCGGGCGAGCATCCGCCTGAGCGGCGGGTCGTCGTCGACGACTAGTACCCGGTCACCCACCGGCGACGTCGCGCCGCAGGAAGACCAGGAAGGCCGTGCCGAGCGCGGGGATGCCGTACAGCGCGCACACCCACACCGCGCGGACGATCGGTGCCCAGTCGATCGGCTGGCGCAGCAGGCCCTGCCACGCGTTGAACTGCGTGCTCAGCAGGTACGGCTGGGTCGCGCCCAGCCCCGGCAGGATGCCGATCAGCTGGAACAGCAGCGAGACCATCAGCGTGCCGACCACGGCGGCGGCGCTGTTGCGAGTGATCGTCGAGAGCATCAGCCCGATGCACACCACCGTGGCGATCGGGATCAGGTAGAAGAGCAGGCTCAGGTACACGAGCTCGAGCCCCTTGGGCGCCGAGACGATCGTTCCGGTCAGCGTCTGCACCGAGTTGAAGCCGGACTCCAGGCAGCCGGCGATGACCGCCACGGTGCCATCGATGGCGATCGCCACGACCGCGTAGGTGGCGGCGGCGAGTGCCTTGCCGGCGAAGATCTGCCAACGCTCGAGCGAGCGGGTGAGCACCGTCTTGAGCGTGCCGTTGTGGTCCTCTGAGGCGAAGATGTCGCCGGCCACGAGCGCGGTGATCAGCGGGAACATCCACACCGCGCCGAACAGCAGGATGACCAGCGGCACGACCAGCCCGCTCTTGGTCAGGTAGGAGGCGAACGCGAAGTCGCCCCCGTTGTCACGGTGGTGGCGGAACTGGATCGCGACCACGAAGATGATCGGGACGATGGCCGAGGCGCCGAGCCCGAGGTAGGTCCGCTTCTGGAAGCGGAGCTTGAACAGCTCCCAGCGGTACACGGTGGCCACGCCGGGGCGCGAGCGCGGGCGCTCCGCAACGCGGCCGGCCGGCTGGGCGACGGCACTCATCCCGCCACCACCGCCGGTGCCTCCGCGCTCGCCGCGCCGTCACCCTCGGTCAGCGAGAAGAACAGGTCCTCGAGCGTGACGTGCTCCGGCGCCAGGATGCGAATCAGCGCGCCCGCCTCGACCAGAGCCTGACTCAGCTCGGCGACCGCGCCGTCGTCGGCGGTGAAGGCGATTCGCCCATGCACCTCGCGAACGTCGCTCACGCCGGGCTGCGCGCGGCACACCGCGAGCGCCCGCTCGTCGTCGGTCGTGGACAGTCGGTAACTGGCGCCGGCGCTGCGCTTGAGCTCCGAGATCGCACCCTCGTAGACGATCCGGCCCGTGCGGACGATCGCCACCCGATTGCACAGCTCCTCGACCTCGGCGAGCAGGTGGCTCGAGAGCATCACGGTGATGCCCTGATCGGCCAGGCGACGGATCAGCAGGCGCATGTCGCGCATGCCGGCCGGGTCGAGCCCGGTGGCCGGCTCATCGAGGAGCAACAGCCTGGGGGTGCGCAACAGCGCGGCCGCGATCCCCAGCCGCTGGCGCATGCCATGCGAGTAACCGCCGACCCGGTCCTTGGCGCGGTGGGCCAGCTCGACGGTGTCGAGCGCCATGTCGATGCGCTCGCGGGCGTCGTCCCCGTCGAAGGCGGCCAGCAGCTCGAGGTTGCGCCGGCCATTCAGGTACGGATAGAACGTGGGCGCCTCGACGAACCCGGCGACGCCGTCGAGCGCCTGCACCGATTCCAACGGATCGCGTCCGAACAGCCTGACGGTCCCCTCGGTGGGACGGATCAGCCCGAGCATCATGCGCAGGCAGGTCGTCTTGCCGGCGCCGTTCGGCCCCAGGTACCCATACACATCGCCGGCGTGAACGGTCAGGTCGATGCCGGCTACGGCCTCCAGCTCGCCGTAGCGCTTGACCAGGCCCCGGACCTCAACGGGGGGAGCTCCGGGGCCTGCGCGGGCATCGGCTTCCGCCACTATGGGACCAGCGCCTTGGCGGCGGCCTCGGCGGCGGTGGGCGGCACCGATCCGAGCACGGTGTACTGCACCGATCCGCTCTGGACTCGAATCACCGTTCCGAGCGCGGTCGCGAGCTCCTGCCCGGAAAGGCCGTGGATCGACACGGTCGGGAGGCTCACACCGGGCTGGCCGTCAGAGCCCTGCGACTGCGACGAGCTCGACTTCGACGAGCCGCTCTGAGCAGAGGCGCTCTGCTGGATCACCGCGATCGCGCCGAGACCCTGGCCGTAGGTGACCAATGCCGCGGGATGGCCGCCCCAGTCGAGCAGCTCGACCGACTGGCGCTTGATGCCGACCAGCTTCTCCGGCGCAGCCAGCTTGAACGGCAGGTGGGCCTGGACGGCTGCCGGACCGGTCGCCTCGGCGTGCTTGCCCTTCTTGCCCTTGGCGGTCTTGGCGTGATCGGCGGCCGCGCCGGCGGAGGTCGAGGAGACCTGCACGACCTTGGCACCACCCGGCGTCTTGAGCGAGAAGACGCTCGACTTGACCTGACCGAACGAGACCTTCGTCGCCTTGAGCTCCAGCACCGGGGTGCTCGAGTTGACCGAGTAGATCGAGATTCCGAGCGGGATCCCGTGCGCGGCGTCCCAGGCGAGCTGGACGTCGCCGAGCAGGCCGCCGTCGTGCTTGGGCGAGACCTTGACCTTGTAGGCCGGCTGGCCGGCCACGTTGCGCGGGGTCGGCCCGACGATGTTGATGTCCTGCATCAGCTTGGTCAGGTCAGACTGGATCTGCGCGACGGTCGGGATCGGCTCGCTCTTCTGACTCGCGGAGCCCTGTTCCGATGAGCTCGGGAGCGTGCCCTTGTAGACGGTGTTCGAGCTCGGGTCGTAGATCGAGAACGAACCGCCCGAGACGAGCACCTGGGCGTCGCCGTTCTGGCCCTGGAGCTCCAGGCGCAGCTGATGGGTGGCGGTCGAGAGCCACAGGCGGCCGCTGGCGCCGTTGAGGATCGGGTCGCTGCCCTGCAGGTCGGTCGAGGTGATCAGGTTGTTGGTGAACGTGATGCGGGCGGAGATGCCGCTGACCGACGGCGCGCTGTACGCCTGATGCAGGGCCTTGGCGAGCGATTCGCGGGGCGGGACCGGGCCACTCCCGGCCGCGGCAACGGCGATCGCGGTGCCGCCTGCGGCGGCGAGTATCAGACCGGCCACGATGGCCAGCAGACGCTGGGTTGAGACGGTACGCAGAAACCTCATGGCGATGACGATAGGGCACGACCTTGAAATAACCCTGACAGGACATGGGCCTCGCTTCGCTCGGCGTCCGTCGGATGGGGCGCGGCAGGCCCGTAGGCGAGGCAGGGATGCCGAGCGGGCCGTCGCCGCGACCGCCGTGTAACCCGTCCGGACAGGGATCGCGATAACGTCGCACCCCATGTGCCGATTGTTCGGGATGAGCGGCGGACACGAGCCGGTTCGGGCGACCTTCTGGCTGCTCGAGGCGCCCGACTCGCTCTCGGAGCAGAGCCGCCGCGAGCCCGACGGCACCGGCCTGGGCTCCTACGACGCCGACGGCAACCCGGTCGTCTCCAAGCAGCCGCTGGCCGCCTACGAGGACCACGAGTTCGCGCTCCAGGCGCACGAGGTCTGCTCGCGGACGTTCGTGGCCCATGTCCGCTACGCCTCGACCGGCGCAATCAGCCCTCAGAACACCCACCCGTTTGAGCAGCGCGGCCGGCTGTTCGCGCACAACGGCGTGATCGAGGACATCGGCCGCCTCGAGGAGGAGCTCGGCGATGACCGCTCGCTCGTGCAGGGCGAGACCGACTCCGAGCGCTACTTCGCCCTGATCACGCGCGAGATCGAGCGCGACGGCGACGTGAGCGCCGCGATCGCCCGCGCGGCGGGGTGGATCGCCGAGAACCTGCCGATCTTCGCGCTCAACCTGGTGCTGATCAACAACGGCGAGCTGTGGGCGCTTCGCTATCCCGACGTGCACGACCTGTTCGTACTCGAGCGCGCCGCGGGCGGCCCCACCGGCGCGCGCCACCTCGACCACGCCAGCGCGCGCGGCACGGTCCGGGTCCGCTCGGGTGAGCTGTCCACCCGGCCGGCGGTGATCGTGGCCAGCGAGCAGATGGACGAGGACCCTGGCTGGCACCTGCTGCGCTCCGGCGAGCTGCTGCACGTCGGCCCCGACCTGCGCGTGAGCACCACCCGGGTGCTCGAGCGCCCGCCCGCCCATCCGCTCACGCTCGGTGACCTCGAGGGCAAGGCGGCCGCGTCGCAGGCCCAGCATCAGGGGTGAGCGACACCACCAGCCTGGTCTACCGCAGCGCGGCCGGCTACGAGCTGCTCATGCGGATGCTGTACGGCCGCCACTACGGCGGCCCGGATGCGGGCGGTGGCCGATGCAGGTGCCGGACGGCGCCTCGGTGCTCGAGTGCTGCTGCGGACCGGGGACGCTGTACCTGCGCCACCTGCGGGGACGGACCGCCGGCTATATCGGCATCGACGTCAACCCAGGGTTCGTGGCGCGCCTGCGCCGGCGCGGCGTGGACGCCCGCCAGCTCGATCTCTCCGCCGGCGCTGAGCCGCTGCCCGGCGCCGACGTGGTCATCCTCCAGGCCAGCCTCTATCACTTCCTCCCTCACGCTTCGGGCATGCTCGAGCGGATGCTGGCCGCCGCGCGCGATCGGGTGATCGTGTCCGAGCCGGTGCGCAACCTGGCCTGCAGCCGCCTGCCGCTGATCGGGCGGATCGGCCGCCGCGCCGCCGACCCGGGGGTCGGCGGGCATGCCCAGCGCTTCACCGAGGAGTCGCTCGCGGCTCTGATGGAGCGCTACCGGGAGCGGGTCGTCCGCTCGTTTGCGATTCCGGGCGGGCGGGAGATGGTGTACGTGCTGGCGCCGGTGCAGCATCCGGCGCCCCCCTCCAGCCTGCTGATCGATCAGGAACAGCGGGCGGTTCTTGACCTGCTCGAAGATCCTTCCGACGTACAGCCCGACCACCCCGATGCTGACGATGATGAACCCGGCCAGCACCAGCAGCAGCACGGCCAGGCTGGTGTAGCCCGGCACGCGCTTCTCGGCCTCGATGAAGTAGTCGGCGACCTCGAACACCGCCACCACCACCCCGATCAGCGCGACCACGAAGCCCGAGCAGCACGACGAGGCGCAGCAGCACCGTCGAGCGGAAGAACATCCCGTCGAGCGCGACGCGGACCAGGCGCCGCAGCGTGTAGCCGCTCTCGCCGGCGTGGCGCTCGTGGTGCTCGATCTCGATCTGGGTCGAGTCGAAGCCGAGCCAGTCCAGCGCGATCATGTATTCGCGGTCGCGGTCGTGCAGGCGCAGGAAGGCGTCGATCACCCGGCGCGAGAGCAGGCTGAGGTTCGAGTAGTCGGGCCGCACGTCGGTCTCCTGCGTGAGCCGGCGGTACAGCCGGCTGGTCGAGCGGCGAAACCACGAGTGCCGCCAGCCCCGGCGCGTGGTGCGCACGATGTCGTAGCCCTCGCCGGCGGCCGCCCACAGCCGCGGGATGTCCTCGGGCGCCTCCTGCAGATCGCAGTCCATGACCACCGCCCAGTCGCCGGCCGCCTCGGCCAGGCCGGCGGTGATCGCCGCGTCCTGGCCGAAGTTCCGGCTCAGGCGAAACGCGCGGACGTGGGGGTCCTGGCGGGCCAGGCGCTGCAGCACCGACCACCCGTCGTCGACGCTGCGGTCATCGACGAACACGAGCTCGTAGCGGTCGGTGATCTGGCCGACGCTCTCGGTCAGCCGGGCATGCAGGGCGTGCAGGCAGTCCTCGCAGCCGTACACCGGGACCACGACGCTGAGCAGGATCTCCTCGGGCATCCGGTCTCAGCGCGCCGCTCGCTGGAAGAAGATCAGCAGGCTGTTCGGCGTGCGGTGGAAGTACTCCGGCGCGAGCGCGATCAGCTGCTTGACGGTGAGCTGCCGGGGGTGGGCGAACACGAACCGCCCGACGATCCAGTTGCGGACCACGAAGCGGTCGATCAGCCTCGCGCCGGGCGGCGCCACCAGCGCGGGCGTCGGGGCGCCGTGGGCCGTGTACCACATCGGCGGCTGCTTGGGCAGGACGATCCGGACCGGCCGCAGCGGGAGCTGCTTGCGATCGCCCACGACGTCGACCTCCTGCACCCACACCTTCTGCTCCTGGGGCTGGACCCAGTTCGAGCGCGGCAGGTAGATCTTGAGCGGGTCGGCGGTCGTGCCGTTGGCGGCGACGATCGCCCGCGGGACCAGCGCGGGCCCCAGGGCGTGGGCCACGCTTCGCCAGTCGGGGCGCTGGAGGTAGGCGTGGGTCTGCACCTGGATCGTCGCGTAGGCGAACATCGCCACGAGCACCGCCGCCAGCGCCCCGCCCAGCAGGCGCAGCCGCGGTGCGGCGCAGGCCGCCCCGAGCACCACGGCCAGCGGCACCACCGCTCCGATCACGTTGCGCGAGAGGAAGTAGTCCTGGCCGCCGAGCGCGGCGAGCAGCGGGAGGATCCACACCGCGGCGCCGATCGCGGCGGCCACCGCCGCCACCGCGGCGCGTGCGCTCCGTCCCCACCGAAGACGAGCAGCAGCCCGGCGGCGAGCACCAGCGCCGCGCCGCCCAGGAAGCCCTGCATGGAGCGTCATCCGGCGGTACATGATGCTCACGCCCCATTCCGAGATGGCCTGGGCGACCCGGACGTGGCGGGGGATCTGGGCGATCCAGCCGACCCCGTGGCCGGTGTCGGCGAGCGCGAACGGCAGCATCGCCACCTGCACCGCGCCGACCACCGACGACCGCCGCCGCGGTGATCCGCCGGCGCGCCGTCCAGAGCAGCCAGAGCGCCTCGGGGCGCGACCAGGAACCCGGCGAAGAAGTGCGTCATCAGCGCGAGCGATGACCAGATCGCCCACCACGCCAGGTTTCGCCGGCTCGGCGCTGCGCGGGCCCGGACGAACCACAGGAACGACGCGCCCGACAGCGCCGCGAGCAGCATGTAGGCCCGCGCCTCCTGCGAGTACCAGATCAGGAACGGGTTCAGCGCGACCAGCGCGGCGGCGATCGCTCCGGCCCGGGCGCTCACCAGCTCGCGGCCGGACAGGTAGGCGAGCGGCACCAGCGCCACGCCGGCCAGCATCGACACCGCGCGCAGCGCACCGTCGCCGTTGCCGAACACATGCGCCCAGGCCC
The DNA here is from genome assembly GCA_963764545.1 of uncultured Solirubrobacterales bacterium. Taxonomy (GTDB): domain Bacteria; phylum Actinomycetota; class Thermoleophilia; order Solirubrobacterales; family Solirubrobacteraceae; genus Palsa-465. The sequence goes on from CAVXSX010000005.1 coordinate 1,346,559, forward strand.
AGATCAGCACGAAGTACAGCGGCGGCGTCGTCTCGACGTGGACGACCGTGTTGATCATCGCCCCGAACGGGAGCTGGGCCTCGTAGGCGGTGAGCGCCTCGTCGGACCAGTAGCTCTGGTTGGTCAGGACCACGATCCGGATAACCGCGGCGATCACCACCAGCGCCCCGGTGATCCACACCTCGATCGGGACCGATCCGCGTGCGCTCGTCCAGCCACGGAGGCACGGGTCCGCCGAAGCGCCGGGCGGAGAAGTCGGAGGTGCTCAACCGTCTCGCCTCACGCCAGCAGCTCGCTCAGCGCGGCCACGACGTCGTCCTGGTCGGCCTCGGTGACCTTGGGGCTGAGCGGCAGGCTCAGCGTCCGTTCGGATATCGCGCTGGCCACCGGGAACTGCTCGGGCCGCAGGCCGTAGCGCTCGCGGTAGAAGGGATGCAGGTGAACCCCGCGGTAGTGCACGCCCGTGCCGATCCGGCGGGCGGTCAGTCCGTCGAGCAGCTCGTCGCGCGTGAGCGTCAGGTCAGGGTCGATCGTCACCTGGTACAGGTGGCGCGCGTGCGTCGTATCGGGTTCGGCAGGCGTTGGCGTAGCGACCGGCAGGTCAGCCAGGAGCCGATCGTAGCGATCCCACAGCCGCGCTCGGGTGTCGATCCAGCGGTCGAGCAGCGGTAGCTGATGCAGGCCGAGCGCCGCCTGCACATCGGTCATGTTGTATTTGAAGCCGGGGTCGATCACCTCGTAGTGCTTGAAGCCGGCGTCCGAGAAGCGCTGCCACGCCCCCATGCTCAGCCCGTGCAGAGCCAGCCGCTCGACGCGCTCGGCCAGCTCCGGATCCTCGGTGACCAGCGCGCCACCCTCGATCGTGGTCACGTTCTTGGTCACGTAGAACGAGAACGCGGTCAGGTTGCCGAACGCGCCGATCCGGCGCGAACCCCATCGCGCGCCGAGCGCGTGCGCGGCGTCCTCGATCACATGCAGCCCGTGCTCGTCACGCAGCCGGGCCAGGCGATCGAGGTCAACGGGCCGTCCGGCCAGGTGGACCGGCATGATCGCCTTGGTGCGCGGGGTGATCGCCGCTTCGGCCTGATCGAGGTCGATCAGCCCGGTGCCGGGAACCGAGTCGACCAGCACCGGGATGGCGCCGGCGTGCTCGACCGCGTTGGCCGACGCGACGAACGTCATCGCCGGCACCAGCACCTCGTCGCCGGGTCCGATCCCGAGCACCCGCATCGACAGGATCAGCGCCGCCGTGCAGGAGGAGACGCAGCGGCACTGCCCCACCCCCACGTACTCGCGCAGCATCTGCTCGAAGCGATGGACCTTGGGCCCGGTGCCGATCCAGCCCGAGCGCAGGGACTCCACGACCTCGGCGATCTCGGCCTCGCCGATCAGGGGGCTCCCGAAGACCAGGAAGTTGTCGCGCACCTTTCTTGACTCCCAGGCGCCGGAAGAGACACGCATGCGCCAGCCGGCGTGGCCGGCATCCACGCCGCCGCAAACTCTGCCCGGGCAGCCGTTAGCGCTGCTATGGGCGACTGTTAGCGTTGTGCGACCATCGGGTGTGAAGATGGCCACGATCAACGAGTCACGCCTGCCACCCGGCCCCCCGCTTCCCCGCGTGGTGCAGACGGCCGGGTTCATGCTGGCGGGTCCGCGCTTCCTCGAGGCGTGCCGCCGGCGCTATGGCAACGTGGTCACGTTCCGCACCCTGTTCGACAACGGCTTCGTGATGCTGTTCGACCCGGCCGAGGTCAAACAGCTCTTCCAGGGCTCCGGCGAGCAGCTGCGCGCCGGCGAGGCCAACGCGATGCTCGGGCCGGTGGTCGGCGAGCGCTCGGTGCTGCTGCTCGACGGGTCCGAGCACCTGCGCCACCGGCGTCTGATGCTTCCGCCCTTCCACGGCCGGCGCATGCAGACGTTCGCCGACGCCATGCGGCGCTCGGCCGATCTCGAGATCGACGCCTGGCCGGTCGGTGAGCCGTTCTCCCTCCTGCCCGAGCATGCAGTCGCTGACCCTGCGGGTGATCGTCCAGGCGGTGTTCGGCTACGAACCCGGCCCGGCCGAGGAGGACCTGCGCCGGCGGCTGCGCGAGATGGTCGCGCCGCTGGCCCGCGCGCGGTCGCTGGCCCTGCTCGCCGCGCTGCCCATGCTCTTCGGCCGCGAGGCCCGCACGAACGACCAGTTCGCCGCCGCGCGCCGCGCGGTCGACGAGGCGCTGTACCCGGAGATCGCCCGCCGGCGAGCCCTGGGCGACGAGGCGCTCGGCCGCCAAGGACGACGTGTTCTCGGCTCTGCTGCTGGCGCGCGATGAGGACGGCGAGCGGCTGACGGACCTCGAGGTGCGCGACGAGTTGGTCACGCTGCTGCTGGCCGGGCACGAGACGACCGCCACCGGCCTGGCCTGGTGTCTCGATCTGCTCCTGCACACGCCGGCCGTGCTCGCCCGGGCGATGGAGCGCGAGGAGCGCTACCTGGATGCCGTGGTCAAGGAGGCTCTTCGCCTGCGGCCGGTGATCCCCGGCGTCGGGCGCGTCGTACGCGGCGAGCCGTTTCGCCTGAACGGCTACACGATCCCGACCGGGATCGAGATCAACCCCTCGATCCGGGTGATCCACCGGCGCGAGGACCTCTACCCCCGCGCCCGAGAGTTCCGCCCGGAGCGCTTCCTCACCGACGACCCGCCCGACACCTACACGTGGGTCCCGTTCGGGGGCGGCACCCGCCGGTGCCTGGGCGCGCCGTTCGCGCTCATGGAGATGCGGGTGGTGCTGGCCCGCGTGCTCGAGCGCGCCGCGCTGCGGGCCGTCGACCCGGCGCCGGCGAAGGTCCAGTTCCGCGCGATCACGCTGTCGCCCCGCGACGGCGTGCGCGTCGTCCAGGACCACCCGCCGGCCCCCACGCCCGGACTTTGGCGCTGAAGCTACGTATATGGCAGCGCCATCGCCAAAGTTCACCCCCCGGTGGCCACCGGGCGCGAGGGATCGCGGATCCACTCGCTCCATGACCCCGGATACAGCGCCGCTCCGCCCAGGCCCGCCGCCTCCAAGGCCAGCACGGTGTGCGCGGCGGTGACCCCCGAGCCGCAGTACGCCCCCACCTCGACTCCGTCACGCACTCCGGCCGCCTCGAAACCGGGCTCGCAGGCCCTCGGCATCCAGGAACCCTCCCTCCAGCCGAAGAAGTTCGGTGCCGGGCACGTTGACCGCCCCGGGGATATGACCGCCCACCGGGTCGACCGGCTCAACCTCACCCCGGAAGCGCTCGGACGCGCGGGCGTCGAGCAGCACCCCGGCGCCGGCCGCCAGACGCTCGGCCCCCACCGCGTCGAGCACCGGCATCGCACCGGGGCGCGGGACGAAATCACCAGGCTCGACCGCGACCGCATCACGCTCGATGGCGAGTCCGGCGGCCTCCCACGCACTGAAACCCCCATCCAAAACAAAGACCCGCGGATGCCCGAAGTAGCGAAGCAGCCACCACCCGCGAGCGGCGGCGATCGAGTTGCCGGCGTCGTAGACGACCACCGGCCGATCGGCGGACACACCGGCCGTCCGCATGGCCGCGCCGAACTCATCGGCCGCCGGGAGCGGGTGCCGGCCGCCCTCGCCCGCCGGCGCGGCCAGCGCGGTCTCCATCTCGACGAACACCGCCCCCGGAATGTGGCCGCCCAGATATCGCGGCAACGCCGGAGGGCCGCCGAGCTCCCAGCGCACGTCCAAGAGCGACGCGCCCGCCGGAAACGAGTCGACCGCGACCAGCGTCACCGGTGCCCGATCGCGTAGCTCAAAATCGACAGGTCGGTCAGCCATTCGACCGGCGCCTTGTCGTCGGTGTAGACCGCGCCTCCGCGCAGGGCCGGCCCGATCCGTGCGTTGACAATCCCGGCCAGTGGACGCAGCGGCGACGGGACACCGGCCAGACGTGCGAACGACAGCGGCTGCTCGCCGGCCATGACCAGCGAGTTCGAGTCGCTGACCACGTCCCGCTCCACGTAAGGGAACACGGCGTGCAGCGTGGCCGAGACGACCTTCTCGAGCGAGTCGGAGCCCGGGATGTGTCCCACGTTGACGATCACGATCCCGCCCGGGCTCAGGTGCGAGCGCATGAGCTTGAAGAACTCGCGGGTGAGCAGGTAGAACGGGATGTAGGGCTGGCGGTAGGCGTCGAGGAAGATCGCGTCGTAGTGGGCCTTGCTCATCTCGAGCCAGGGCCGGGCGTCGGCCGTGTACAGGTGCAGGTTGGGGCCGCGCAGGCCGAAGTAGCGCTTGCCGATCGTGGTCAGCTCGCCGTCGATCTCGACCGCGTCGACCCGGGTCGAAGGGAAGTAGTGGCCGTACGCGCGCGCCACCGTGCCGGCCGCGTCGCCCAGGATCGCGATCCGGCGCGGCGGGGCCGCACGCGACCCGGCGAACGGCAACACGAGGAAGTCGTCCCAGTAGCCCCCGGTCAGGTAGCTCCAGGGGCGATACAGCGAGTGAACGGCCACGCCCTCGTTGAGCTCGAGCCACCGCTCGCCGGTGGGGAACTGGAGCACCCGCGCGTACTGGTAGTCGGTCTCGGTCGAGAAGATGACCCGCGCCCCGGGCACATCGGCGCCGACCGCCGCGGGCGGAATGGCCAACAGGCCGGCGATCAGCGCGGCCACGACGAGAAACCGCCAGGACCCGGCCCCGAGCGCCGCGGCGATCGCCAGCACCAGGGCGAACACCAGGAACGTCCGGTGGGTCCCGATCAGCGGGATCAGCAGCAGCGCGGCCAGGAAGGTGCCAACCAGCGACCCGGCGGTGGAGATCGCGTACAGGCGCCCGGTCACCGTGCCGGTGTCGGCCACGCGGTCGACGGCGAGCCGGTTGGCATACGGGGCCACCATCCCGAGCAGCAGCACGGGCACGGCGACCAGCACGAGGACCGCCACCAGCGATCCGAGAAAGCCGCCGACCGACAGGGCGCCGAGCGCCTTGACCGCCTCATGCAGGAACGGGTCGGACACGAACGGCACGATCGCCAGCAGCACCGCGGCGCCCAGCACGATCGCGCAAAGACCCCTCAGGTCGGCCCGGCGGTCGGCCAGCTTCCCGCCCACGGCATAGCCGACCGACAGCGCGACCAGCACAGTCGCGATCGTGTTGGCCCAGATGATCGTCGAGGCCCCGAAGTAGGGAGCGAGCAGGCGAGCAGCGGCGATCTCCGCCCCGAGGCTTGCCGATCCGACACAGAACGCGATCGCCCGCAGGCGCCAGAACGGCACCGGAGCGGACGGCGCGGAGCGGACGGCGGCCGCGTCGGGCGCCGCCGCAGGACGGATCTTCTCCGTGACGCTCACGTGAGCCGAAGCCTACGCGGCTGGACGCCAGATGGTTTCCGGCCAGCGAGGTTCAGGTTCTGAGGCAAACCGTCGATTAGGTGTGAAGGCATTAACCGTCGCCAGCGATCACGTCCCCATGCCCGAAGCGTTCGTCGCCCGCCAGCCCATCTTCGACCGCCACCTGCACGTCGCTGGTTACGAGTTGCTGTTCCGGGGCGGGGAGGCCACCAGCGCCCTGGTGTCCGATTCGGAGGGGGCCACGGCCTCGGTCGTGCTCAACTCGTTCACCGAGATCGGTCTCGAGCGCCTCGTCGGCGCCAAGCCGGCCTGGGTGAACGTCTCGCGCGAGTTCGTGCTCGACGGCCTGGCCGCCACCGTGCCGCCGTCGGTGGTGGGTCTGGAGATCCTCGAGGACGAGCTGCTCGACGAGCGCTTCGTGCACGCACTGATCGAGCTCAAGCGCCAGGGCTACCGGCTCGCGCTGGACGACTTCGAGTACAGCGTGAGCGCCGAGCGGCTGCTCACCCTGGTCGACGTGGTCAAGCTCGACCTGATCGCGCTCGGACGCGAGGGCATGGCCCGCGAGGTCGCCCGGCTGAGGCCCTACGGCATGACGCTGCTGGCCGAGAAGGTCGAGTCCCACGAGGAGCACGCCTACTGCGCTGAGCTCGGCTGCGACCTCTTCCAGGGCTTCTTCTTCTGCCGCCCCGAGCTGATGCACAACCGCGGGATCGTGGCCAACCGCGCCTCGGTGCTCCAGATCGTGGCCGCCCTCCAGGACCCGACCGTGCAGCTCGCGCAGCTCGAGCGGATGATCGGCCGCGACGTCGGCCTGAGCTTCCGGCTGCTGCGCTACATCAACTCGGCCTTCTTCGGCCTGCGCTTCGAGGTCAGCTCGATCGGGCAGGCGCTGGCCCTGCTCGGCGTGCAGAACCTCCGCCGCTGGGCCACGCTGACCGTGCTGGCCAGCATCGACGGCAAGCCGCCGGAGCTCACCGTGACCGCGCTGGTCCGGGCCCGCTTCTGCGAGCTGGCCGGCGATCAGCTGGCCGGTCCGCGGCCTGGCGAGCTGTTCACGCTCGGCCTGTTCTCGGTGATCGACGCGCTGATGGACGCGCCGATCGAGGAGGTCGTGGCGATGATCCCATTCCCCTCCGACATGCGCGACGCGCTGGTCGCGCGCGAGGGCGAGAAGGGCGAGTTGCTGGGCTGCGTGACCGCGCTCGAGGCGGGCGACTTCGATCGCGCCCAGCGGCTCGTGCGCGGAGCCGGCGATCTCTACCTCGACGCGCTGCTGTGGGCCAACGACGCAGCCAAGGCGCTGTTCGAGGAGCCGGCCGCCGCGGCCGCCTGAGCCTGAGCGGCCGCTCCCCACCTACCAGCCCGGCGTCTTTCAGCCCCTTGAGGTGCTGGGACGGCCAGCCCGGCCACATCACGCTCGCCGACTAGGGACCCGGCGGTCGGCTGCCGCCGGCCTCGGCGTCAGCGCTGGCGGCCGAACAGGAGCCGGCGCGGCAGCGGCACCGGAGAGAACCGCTGGGCGACCAGCCCGGCGAACAGCCGCGGGTCGGCCTTGTGGACCAGGCGGCCCAGCTCGGCGCGGTCTCGGGGCGGGAGGTTGCGACCTCGGCCGTGGGCCTGGCGCACGAGCGAAACCAGGCGTCGGCGCTCGTCGGGATCCAGCCGATGCCAGTGCCGGCGGGCCATCAGCACGATCTGGCCCGCGGCCACCAGCTGCCCGAGCGGCAATTCGTGCGTGAGTTTCCAGAGCTTGCTCGCCATCGAGAATGAAGGTTGGGTTTACCCTGCCCCGATGCCCCTAACCTACGCCGAGCGCCCGGCACGAGGCGACCCGCACGGTCTCCTGGTCCTGCACCACGGCCGCGGCAGCGACGAGCAGGATCTGATCGGGCTGGCCCCCGTGCTCGATCCCGAGGAGCGCCTCCACGTCGTCGCCCCCCGTGCACCGCTCCAACTCGGAGGCTCCCCCGGCTACCACTGGTACGTCGCGCTGCGCGTCGGCTACCCGGACCCCGCGAGCTTCCACGCCGCCTACCGGGAGCTCGCCACGTTCCACGACGAGCTCTGGGAACGGACGGGGATCGGGCCCGAGCACACCGTGCTCGGAGGCTTCTCGATGGGGACCGTGATGAGCTACGCCCTGGGGCTGGGAGGCGACCGGCCGGCGCCGGCCGGGATCATGGCCCTGTCGGGGTTCATTCCCACCGTCGAGGGCTGGGAGCCGGCGCTCAAGGACCGGGCGGAGGCGACGAGCATCCTGATCGCGCACGGCCAGGCCGACCCGGTGATCCCGGTCACGTTCGCCCGTGACGCCCGCGAGCGACTCGAGGAGGCCGGCTTCGCGGTCGACTACCGCGAGTCGACCGCCGCCCATCACGTCGATCAGGGCGATGTCCGGCGCGTGCTCGCCTGGCTCGAGACCACGCTCGGCGACGCTTGACGGTTATCTCTTGCCCTGGTGATGGCGCCGTTTCGGCTTGGCGGTGGGCTCACCCGTGGCCGGATTGAGGATCAGCGTCTTGGCCTCCGGCTGCCCGAAGTCGAACATCCCGGCGAGGTCGAACTTGATGCCCTCCGAGCGGTCCAGCTTGGAGAGAACCTGGTCGGCCGAACCCGGGATTCCCGGCAGGTGCCAGTTGTACTCGATGAAGTTGATGATCGAGGCCTGGTCCGTCAGGTCGCTATCGACGTTGTTGACCCGCGCGAACGGCGAGATAACCAGCATCGGAAGCCGTGGGCCGAAACCGCACCGGCCCTGGTCGCCGGCGAGCGGCGCCTTGGTCTGCGGGCTGGGCCCGCACTGACCGGACGTCGGCGGAGTGAACGTGGTGTTGGTCAGGTTGTCGGCCGGCGACAGCGACGGGTTCCTGACCCCGCTGTAGACGTGGTCATACCAGCCGTCGGAGTCGTCCCAGTTGACGATCACGACCGTGCTCTTCCAGTCGGGCGTGCGCATCAGGGAGTTGATCTCCCGGGTCACGAACGCCTGCTCGTCCGCGGGATCCGAGTAGCCGGGATGGCCATCCTCATAGCCGGGGGCCTTCAGGAAGCTGACCGCGGGCAGGGCGGACGCCGGCAGCTCGCCGCGCCGGATCGCCGCCACCAGCTGATCGAAATCGCTCGTGTCGTACTGGTGGTTCGGAGTGTTGAACTGCGGAACGCCGTTGACGTAGGACTGGGTGTCGCGTCCGATGCGCTTCAGCCCGGCCCGCGTGTCCTGGCCCGAGCCGTTCACCGGCACGGTCAAGTGATGCGGGTTGGCCGTCGAGGCGTAGAACTGGAACGGCTCGTGGTGCGCGATGTAGTCGTCCTTGTAGCCCCACTGCCCGGTGCCGCCGAGCGCCACGCCGACCGGATGGACCGCGTCGCACAGCGCCTGGTTAGACGCGTTCGCGGGCGCGTTCTTGCCGGTGAAGTTCCCCGAGAACTCATCGGCGATGAACTGCGCGGTCGGCTGACCAGCGTGACCGGTCTCGGCCGCTGCGGCATCGTAGGTGGTCGTCGGCTTGAAGCCGCCCTCGAACCAGCCCCACGACAGGCCGGCCTTGTTCAGCACGTCGCCGATGTTCTTGCCCTTGAGCGCGACCGCGTCACGCGTCGAGCAGTCGTCCCAGTACGGCTGCGCGTCGTTGGTCAGCGAGTAACCGCCCTTGCCGTCGGGCGTGAGGTCGCCGTCGGGAGAGGTCGACGTCGAGACCGTGGGGTTGTTGGCCGTGTGGCCGGTGTCGACGTCTCCGGTGTCCCCGGACGCGACGTTGATCGCGCCCGGCGCCGAGGGCCCGAACGTGACTCCGAAGGAGTCGTCCTCGAGCGAGTAGTGCTGGGCGTAGTTCCACAGCGCCGTGACGGTGTTGCCGTCGAAGTAGTCCATGACCTGCGAGGCCTGGCACGGGGTGCCGAACGGGCTCTTCGTGCCGGCGTCAACGCCCGTGCTCTGGACGAAGTGATCCATCTTCCCGCCGTCGAACGCCTGCTGCTCGTCGCTGTAGTTGTGGTCCTCGTCGCAGGTGAGCTGTCCGCCCGCGTGACCGGGAAGGCCGGTCGGGCTGCTGTCCAGGCGCTGCGGCTGGTCCTCGTTGGGATTGCTGGTCAGCAGGTTGGTCGTGTGGCGCAGGCGGGGTGGCAGCGAATGGCTCCTCGCCGGCTGCAGTCCGTCGACCGCCGGCGTGCCGTGGGCGGCGTGGAAGCGCCGGCCGTCGGTGTTGGCCGCGTTGGGATAGGTCCCGAAGTAGTGATCGAACGACTCGTTCTCCTGGAAGATCACAACGACGTGCTTGATCGGCGTCGCCGTCGCGGACCTGTGGCCGCGGCCGTGGCGGTGCGAGCGAGCCCGCGGTGGACGCCTGCGCCACCGCCACGCCGACCACGACGATCGCGATTGCTGCCGAGAACAGGACGAGCACGTGCTTGCGCGCCATAAACCTCTCCTTCCCCATTTGCCTTCCGCCGACCGTCACTCGCGGAGCGCCGCCGGCTGTGGACGACTTGTGAAGGAGTTCTAACGGACTTCGGGCCAGCGCGCGTTCTCTCCGGGCCGATCGGGCGACGCGGACTATGCTCGCGCGGTGCCGCTCGCCGGGGAGCTCGAACTGCCGTTCTTCGACCACACCGACGCGTCGCTGCACGGCGCGCGCTACCGGGAGGCCATGGCCGCCCTGCGCGGGCACGAGGGCTGGCTGGCGGCCAGCCCGTTCGGCTTCATCGTGCTCGACCGCGAGGCCGGCGAGTTCTTCCTGCGCCACCGCGCCGCGGTGTTCCCCGGGCTGACCATCGCCGATCTGTTCGGCATCACCGAGGGCCCGCTGCGCGAGGAGATCGTCCGCAACATCATCAACGTCAACGGGGACGATCACCGCCGGCTGCGCAACCTGGTCAATCCCGCGCTCTCCCCGCGCGCGGTCGACCGCTACCGGCCGGCCATGCGGCGCTTCCTCGGCGAGCTGCTCGAGCGCCTGCCCGCCGACGGCCGCTGCGAGTTCATCGCCGCCATCGCCAAGCCCTACCCGTCGCTGGTGATCGCCGAGGTCATGGGCGCTCCGCTCAAGGACGCCCCACGGCTGCACCACTGGTCGAACCTGATCCAGCGCCAGTTCGACCCCACCAGCCTGATGGCCGAGCGCGAGCAGATCGAGCAGGCGGTGGACGAGTTCTACGCCTACGAGGACGCGCTGATCGAGGCGCGCCGGCCGGCGCCGGGCGACGATCTGATCTCGGCCCTGATCGAGGCCGAGGCGGAGGGCGAGCGGCTCTCGGACGACGAGCTGCGCAACCTCCGGTCGGCGGGGTGCCAGCCAGAGACACTCCTGGTGCGGCTGCGCCCCCGGCGTGGAGGGCTGCGCGAGGATCCGCGCGCTGGCCGGCGCGGGTCGAGGAGGCGCTCCGCTCGGTCGTCGGCCTGCGCACGCCCATCGCGAGGGCTCCGAGCGCGACACGTTCGACCTGCGCGCGCCACGCGAGCGCCGCGAGCGGCTGCTCACCTTCGGCGCCGGCATCCACTATTGCGTGGGCGCCAACCTGGCCCGGGCGGAGATGCAGGAGGCGCTCGTCTTCCTGGCCGAGCACGTATCGTCGCTCGCGCTCGACGGCGAGCCGGAGTTCGGCACGCCGTCCGGCATCTACGGGCTGGAGAAGCTGCCGCTCGAACTGGAACTCGCATAGAAAGGGAGCAGTCCGACTTGACCTACGAGACGATCATCTGGGAGCAGTCCGGCGGCGTCGGGCGGCTGACCTTCAACCGCCCGGAGTCGCTCAACGCCTGGACGTCCCAGCTCGGCGTCGAGCTGCGGACGATCATCGAGCGCGATGCCGCCGATGAGTCGGTGCGAGCGGTGCTGGTCACCGGGGCCGGACGCGGCTTCTCCTCGGGAGCGGATCTGAAGGCCGGCTTCGAGCCCGCCGAGGACGGCATGCCCGACATCTACAAGGAGCTGCACGACGTCTACCACCCGGCCATCGCCGGCCTCCGGCGCCTGGCCAAGCCGGTGCTCGCCGCGGTGAACGGACCCGCGGTCGGGATCGGCTGCTCGTTCGCGCTCGCCTGCGACCTGATCATGGCCGCCGAGTCGGCCTTCTTCGGGCTGGCCTTCGTGAACATCGGGCTGATGCCCGACGGCGGCTCGACCGCGTTCGTGCCACCCGCCGTGGGCCGCGCCCGGGCCTTCCAGATGGCGCTGCTCGGCGAGCGCATCCCGGCGCCGCAGGCGCTCGAGTGGGGGCTGGTCAACTGGGTGCACCCCGACGAGCGCCTGATGGACGAGGCCAATGCGCTGGTCGAGAAGCTGGCCGCCGGCCCGACGCGCTCCTACGCCGCCTCCAAGCGCGCGCTCAACCGGTTCATCTACGGCGATCTCGACGCCCAGCTCGACCTCGAGGCCGAGCTCCAGCACGCGCTGGGGCGCAGCCACGACTTCCTGGAGGGCGCCGCGGCGTTCGTCGAGAAGCGCGCGCCGGCGTTCACCGGAGCCTGACGGCCGCCGCCCGATGGCGTCCTGGACGGAGATCTCCTCGCTGGCCACCGGCGCCGGGACGCTGGTGCTCGCCGTGGCGACGTTCGCCGCGGTTCGTTCGTCGAACCGCTCGGCCCGGATCGCCGAGATCGCCCTCCAGGAGCAGCGCCGGCCCGCTGCTGGCCGGATCGCGGATGAACGTCGACCCGGAGCAGAAGATCATGTTCGTCGACGAGCACTGGGTCCGCGTCGACGGCGGTTACGCCATGACCGAGAACGTGGACGGGGTGATCTACCTGGTGGTCAGCCTGCGCAACTTCGGCGCGGGGATGGGCGTATGTCAGGGCTGGGCCGTGCGCGCCGGGCTTCAGCCCCGAGCCGTCGACCACATCCCCGAGAACGAGCTCCGAGCCCAGACGCGCGACCTCTACATCCCGCCGGGCGACGTCGGTCTGTGGCAGGGGGCGATCCGCGAGCGCAGCGATCCCGCGTCACGACGAGGTCGCCCGCGCGATCGCCCAGCGCGAGCCGATCACGCTCGAGCTCCTGTACTCAGATCAGGTCGGCGCCCAGCGCACGATCACCCGCTTCACGCTCGTGCCGATCCGCCGCGACGACGCCGACGAGGCGACGCGGCTCATCAGTACCTCTCGGCACTGGTACCTGGACCACGCCGGTCCGCGCTGAGGCGCTCGAGGAGCGCGGCCGCCTCGGCGGCGATCTCGCGCACGATCTCCCCGGCCGGCCGCGCCTGCGACCAGCTCGTGGGCCTGGCCGGCCCACAGGTTGAACGCGTCGGCGTCGCCCTGCTTGCGCGCGGCCGCCCGCAGCGGGCTGGTGGCGTGGTGGATCTCGGGGTAGGCGAGCGGCGCGGCGGCGCTGTGCTCGTCCAGGAAGCGGTTGACGATCCCGCGGGCGGGGCGTCCGCTGAACGCGCGGGTGACCCGGGTGGGACGCGGGTCGGTCATGACCGCGCGCTGGGCCTCGGCGGTGGCCGCCTCGGGCGAGAGCATCAGCGCGCTGCCGAGCTGCGCCCGCGCTCGCGCCCGGCGCACAGCACGGCCGCCAGCGCCGCGCCGTCCATGATCGCGCCGCTGGCGATCAGCGGCAGCCGGGTGGCTCGCGCCGTGAGGCGCAGCAGGGCCAGGAGCCCGATCCCGCCCTCGTCTGAGCCCTCGTCGATGAACCCGCCGCGGTGCCCACCCGCCTCGGTGCCCTGGACGACCAGTCCGTCCGCGCCGGCGGCCTGCGCCGCGCGCGCCTCGGCCACGTTGGTGACCGTGACCCAGACCGCGATATCAGCGCCGTGCAGCCGCTCGAACACCTCCGCCGGTGGGCACCCGAAGGTGAACGACACCACCGCCGGGCGCTCTGCGCACATCAGCTCGAGCTTGGCGTGCCAGTCGTCCTCGTCAAAGCGCGCCTCGCCGAGCGCATACGCCCTGGCGTTCGGCCTCCGGAGCGATCTCCGCCAGGTAGCCCGCGAGCGTGTCCGGCGAGGCCGGCTCGGACCCCGGCACGAACACGTTGACGCCGAACGGAGCGCGCGTAGCTGCGCGGACCGTCTGAATCTCCTGCGCGACCGCGTCGGCGCGCTTGTAGCCGGCGGCCAGGAACCCGAGGCCGCCCGCCTGGCAGACCGCGATGGCCAGCTCGGGCGTCGAGGGCCCGCCGGCCATCGGCGCCTGGACGATCGGAAGCTCGAGTGTGTCCGGCTCGAACGTGAGCCGCCGTCAGCTCACTGCCACGGCGTGGCGGGCAGTGAAGTCCATCGCGTCGCGGGCGGTGGCCGACTGCCACACCGCGTCATCGCCGAGCGGATGGCGAACGGCCGTCCCCGCACCGACCAGCTCAAGCAGCGCCATCTCGGTGGCGGCCCGGTCAGGCTTATCGTTGCCCTTGGTGAGGAGCGCGGCCACCTCCTGGGTGGTCGAGCCCGTCGGGGAAGCGCTCGAGCAGCGGCGCCGGATCCTCGGGGGGCGGCTCGCGGTGCAGCCGTGGGATCGAGGTTGGCGACCAGGATGTCGTACGCCTCGACGGGCTGAAACCCGCCGGCCACGAGCTGCGTGCCGCCCAGCTCGAAGACGATCGAGGGCGCGGTGAAGCGGACCGGCCCGTCGGTCGTGGCGGTCTTGCCCTGGAGCTCGGCGGCCGAGCCGGCCGCCTTGCGCGTCTTGTCACGGTCGGTCCGGTAGATCTCGACAACCTCGGGCGCGTCGATCGAAGCCACGATCTCGTCGGGATCGATGCCGGGCACGATGCGCAGCGCCTCGGCGAGATTGGCGTCGTCGTCGAGCAGCATCGGCGAGTTGAAATTGGCCAGCTGCAGAGCGCGGAACACCCGCCACTCGCTGCCTGGGTGCTGCATGCGCGCGGCCACGACGGCGCGGCAGGCCCGCGAGGTCGCGCTCATGCGCGGCTTGATCTGGGTCGAGAAGGGCATCCCGTAGCGCTCGCGGAAGCGGGCCTGCCCGAGCACGCCGCGGACCGGTGTGTATCCCCGCGCCTCGTACTGCGAGGCTTCCTCGGTCAGCCCGACGAGGATCAGGCGCCAATCGAGCTGATCGCCGTAGCGCCACTCGATCACGCGCAGGGCCGGGCTCTCCGAGTAGGCCCAGGGGCAGGCGGGATCGCTGTAGAGCGTTGCCGAGATCGTGGTCATCTCGTTGATGCCTCAAGTATATGCGCCAGGCGCGCTCCGGCGTCGGGCGGCCCGTCGACGACGTCGGCCGCCCGGCGGACCTCGGCCTGCGCGAACCCGGCATCGCGCAGCGCGGCCTCGGCCTCGCCCGCGTCCTCGAAGTGCAGATACACCCGGCCGCGCACGAACGCCGAGAGCGCCACGCGGAAGGCTCTGACCTGTGGAGTCTGGGCGCCGCCCATGTGCACGTCGGAGATGTAGCGCCCGATCGGGAAGCGTCCGAGCGACTCCGCGAAGCGCCGCCACATCCCGGCGACCGCGTCCGGGGCCAGATACCCGAGCAGTCCCTCGGTGACGATGGCCAACCCGGCGTTCGTGGTCGAGCTCGGAGATCACCGCGGCCAGGCTCCCGGAGTCTTCGTCGTCGCGCAGGGCGTCGACTTCGCTCACGCGGTGGCGCTCGCCGAGCGATCCCATCCGCTCGAGCGCGGCGCGCTTGCGCTGCGCCATGCCGGGCAGGTCGGCCTCCACGTAGACGATGTGCTCGTGGCGGTTGACGAATCGCCAGCCGCGCGGCGAGAGGCCGGCGGCCACCTCGATCACCTGCGTCACGCCGTCGTCGATGGCCTGCTCGAGCCGCGCGTCGATCGCCCGGTGGCGGGCCAGCAGGTAGGCCTCGAGCGTCGGTCCGCCGACCGCCCGGCTGGCCAGCATGGTCGGCTGGAGCGAGTCGAACAGGATGCGGCCCTCGACGGTGCTCAGCCCGGGATGCGACAGCCCGTTGCGCGACCACACGTGGCCGGTGTAGTGGGCGGTCGGCCCGATCCGGTCAGTCATGCGCGGTCACTCGGCCTCGCCGGTCAGATGCTGTTCGAGCCGATCGATGAGCGGCACCTGCCCGGGATTGATCTTCTCGCGCGCGGCCTTCAGCCCGAACCACTCGGCCCGATCGACCTCCGGGATCTCGATCAGCTTGCCCGAGCGGGGCGGCCACTCGAACCGGAACGTGTTGCTGTGAATCCGCGTGGTGTCGAGGTCGCCGGCCACGGCCCACGCGCGCACGCGCTTGCCGCTCTTCTGGCGGATCTCACCGAGATCGACCGGATCGCCGTCAGGGCGGCGCGCTGCCGAGCTCCTCCTGGAACTCGCGCCGGGCCGCGGACAGCGGCTCCTCGCCATCCAGGTACTCGCCCTTGGGCACCGACCACGCGCCGACGTCGCGATTCGCCCAGGCCGGCCCACCGGGGTGGACGAGCAGCACCTCGAGCCGATCGCCTCGCCCGCGGTGCAGGAGAAGACCGGCGCTCCGCCGCTTGGGCATCAGCTCCGGCGGGTGGTCACGGCCAGCCCGAAGCCGAGCGCGATCAGGATCGCGCCCCCGACACCGGTCAGCGTCTCCAGGCGGCGCGAGGAGCGGCCCAGCCAGTGGCGCGCGGTGCCCGAGGCAAGCGCCCACGCGCCGTCGGACAGAAGCGCGATCACCGCGCAGATCGCGCCGAGCGTCGCCAGCTGGAGCGTGACGTGGCCCTGCGAGCGGTCGATGAACTGGGGCAGGATCGCGGTGAAGATCAGCACGCCCTTGGGGTTGGTGGCGCCGACCAGGAACCCCTCGCGGATGATCCGCCGCAGCGGTTTGGGTGCGGCCTGGGCGGCTGGCCCGAACAACTCGGCCAACGCCTTGCGCTCGCGGATGTTCTTGATGCCGAGAAAGACCAGATACGCCGCGCCGATCAGCTTGAGCGCGGTGAACACCGCGTCGGAGCGGGCCACGATCGAGCCGATCCCGACGGTGACCAGCGTGCCCTGGAAGACCAGCCCCCCGGCGTTGCCGAGCACCGTGGCCAGCGCGGCGCGACGCCCGAGCGCCACGCCGCGGCTCACCACGAACAGGACGCTCGGACCCGGGATCAGGATCAGTACATAGATCGTGAGGAGGAACGCGAGGAGGTGGCGAGTTGGGAGCATGTCGGCCTGCGCATCATCGCAGCCCTGCTCCTGCGGCGACGCCCTCACGGCGGCGGCGCGGGGTCGGGCACCGCGCGCACGAGCACCGGTCGTCTGGGTCACGTCAAGCAGCCAGCGCCTCATGCTCACGCTCCTCGGTGTGGGGAAGATGGATCGACCTCGGGATCGGCCGGCTCGCGCAGCAGGAACCCGGCGATGGCCAGCGCCGGCCAGCGCGAGCACCATGCCGACGTGGAAGGCCAGCCCGAAGCCGTTGGTCATGGCCAGCGCGCTCGTGGCGCCCTCGCCGGCCTGGCCCGCGGCGATCGTGCTCAGCACGGCCAGCCCGAGCGCACCGCCCACCAGCCGGGAGGTGTTGAGCAGCCCGGAGGCCACCCCGCTCTGGGCGCGCTCCACGCCCTGCATGGCCACGATCGTGGCCGGCACCAGCGTGAAGCCCATGCCCAGCGCGGAAAGGAGGGCGCCGGCCAGGACGCTGTTCACGTAGTTGCCGCCGGGAGTGACGCCGCTGAGCAGGAGCAGGCCGGCCGCCGAGACGAGCATTCCGGTCGTGATCACCGGGCGCGGACCGAACCGCGCCGACCACCCGCGGGGCGAGCGTGGACGCGGCGAAGATCGAGAGCGTCATCGGCAGGAACCCGAGCCCGGCCTCGATCGCGTTGTAGTGGAGCACCTGCTGGAGGTACAGGGTGAGGAAGAACCATCCGGGGAACTGCGAGGCGTACAGCAGCAGCACCACCGAGTTGGCCGCCCGCAGATGCCCGATCCGGAAGATCGAGAGCGGCATAAGCGGCTGCTCGGCGACATTGGCCTCGACGAACAGGAACGCGGCGAGCAGGACCAGGCCGCCGATCAGCGGCACGATCACGCCGGTCGCGCCCCAGCCGAGCGTGTTCGGTGCGAACGATCCCGTAGGTCAGGCTGACCAGGCTCGCGGTGACCAGCATGGCGCCGGTCACGTCGAAGTGGCGGGTTCCCTCGGGGCGGGCGATGGATGGGATCACGCGCAGGCCGAGCACGATCACGACCGCGCCGAGCGGCACGTTGACCACGAAGATCGCGGGCCAGCCGAACGCCTGGGTCAGCAGGCCGCCCAGCAGCGCACCCGAGGATGCGCCGAGGCCGCCGACCGCGCCCCACGCGGCCAGGCCGCGGTTGCGCTCGGGTCCCTCGGGGAGCGTGGAGGTGATGATCGAAAGCGTGGCCGGCGAGAGCACGGCGCCGCTCAGGCCCTGCAGGCCGCGAGCGGCGATCAGCAGCCCGCGCGAGTCGGCCAGCGCGCAGGCCAGCGAGGACAGCGCAAACAGCGCGGTCCCGGCGAGGAACACCCGGCGGCGGCCGAGCAGGTCGGCCGAGCGCCCGCCGAGCATCAGGAAGCCGGCGAAGGTCAGCGTGTAGGCGTTGACCACCCATTGCAGGCCGGTGGTCGAGAAGTGCAGCCCGGCCCGCATCGAGGGCAGCGCGACGTTGACGATCGCCACGTCGAGGATGACCATGAACTGGGCCAGGCAGACGACGAGCAGCAGGACGTTCGTCGAGCGGGGTTTTCTTGGGTTCGAGGTGGTGGTGGTTGCGTTCACGAGGGACACTGTGCAACAATATTTATCCAGGTACAAGAGAGGGGTTTATCCTGGTAGTAGAGTTCACACCCAGTGCTTCACAGAACGGTCACCACAGCGAGGTTGTGAAGTCCTCGGGCGGCGAGCGCCGGCGGGCCGAGCTGGCCGATTTCCTGCGCACCAAGCGGGCCAGCATCCAGCCGGAGGAGGTCGGGTTGCCCGATGGCGGGCGTCGCCGAACCCCCGGACTGCGCCGCGAGGAGGTCGCGCTGCTGGCCGGCGTGGGCACCACCTGGTACACGTGGCTCGAGCAGGGCCGCGACGTGCGCGCGTCACTCGAGGTGCTCGAGGCCGTCTCGCGCGCGCTGCGCCTGTCGCCGGCCGAGCGCTCGCACGTGATCCTGCTCGGCCGCGGCGAGGCCGCGCCGCCGTGTAAGGCGCCGGCCGAGGAGGTCTCCCCGACCCTGCGCCGCCTGGTCGAGAACATCGGACCCGGCCCGGCCTACCTGCTCGGCCGCCGATGGGACTACCTGGCCTGGAACAAGTCGTTCGAGCGGGTGTTCAGCTGGGAGCCCGGCCCCGAGCCGCTGTCGCGCAACCACGTATGGGCGTGTTTCATGGATCCCTCGCGGCGCAAGCTGTACTCGGGCGACTGGAATGCGAGCGCCCGACTGCTGGTGGCCAAGTTCCGGGGCGACAGCGCTCGCAACATCGGCGACCCCGTGTTCGAGGAGCTGATCTCCGCCCTGGAGTCCTCGAGCCCCGAGTTCCGCAAGCTCTGGAAGCGCCACGAGGTGGCGGGCAGCGGCGACGGCCACAAGGAGCTCACGCATCCCCTGGTCGGTCCGCTCGCCTTCGACCACGCGGTGTTCCGCCACGGCGAGTCGGGCGAGCTGCGCCTGATCCTCTATACGCCCTCGTGCGAGCACGACACACGGGCCAAGCTGGCCGAGCTGCTCGAGGCCCCCGAGCCAGCCCTCGTCTGACTCCGCTCGGTTACGCGGTTGTGAGACCCGTCACGTCCGCGTCAGCAGGGTCTTCATGAGCTCTTAGAAGGAGTTGACTTTGCTCTGCCGGGGGCCTGGTGTGATCTACGCCATGACCACGCAAGCGCTCCCCCATCCGCCCCAGCGGTCCGTCGCAGATCCCGACGAGCAGGTCACAGCTCCGCTCGAGTCGCCCGTCACGGAGGCGATTCTCGATTCGCTCGCCTTGCTCGACCATCGCACGCGACAGCGCGCGATCGGCCGGCGATCGGCTCCGTTCGGCCATTACCTGGCCTTCGGGCAGGATGGCACTGAGGAGCTGGTGCCGATCGACGCGAACGTAACCCACATCGGTCGCGGCCTGGCCTCCGACGTGCGAATCGAGGAGCAACGCGTGTCCCGCAGCCACGCGATCCTGGTCCGTCACGGCCACCACACACGCCTACTCGACAACCGCAGCGCCAACGGCACGTTCGTGAACGGCCGCCGGATCGTTGCCACCAACATCGTCGACGGCGATGTGATCCGAATCGGGCCGGTCGTGATGAGCTACCTCCAGGTGGCGTAGCAAGCGGTCGCAGAGCCCGCATCGCGTCCCGCCGGCGCTCAGGGCCGGCGAGGACGCGGTGCGAGGCGGGTCCGGAAAGCTGCTACTGCGCGGGCCGGTGCCGGGGCTTGGGCTGGCGGATGGCGTCGCCCGAACGCCGTGCCGCGTCACCGGCTCGCGTGGCGCCGCTGCGCACGGCACCCCCGACCGCGGTCAGCGGCTTGGCGATGCCTTCGAGCCGCATGCGCTCAGCCTTCACGCCGAACACGATCTCGGCGAGGCCACCGATGATCATCAGGATCGCGCCGATGGCCAGCGCCACGAACACATCCGAGGCGTTGCCCTTCGGCACCAGGCGGCCGAACAGCTGCGGTCCGATGATGCCGCCGATGCCGGTACCGATCGCGTAGAACACCGCGATGGCCAGCGCCCGGGTCTCCATCGGGAAGATCTCCGACACCGTGAGATACGCCGCGCTGACGCCGGCCGACGCGAAGAAGAACACGACCGACCAGGAGACGGTCAGCGTCGTCGCGTTCAGCTGGTGCTGCTTGAACAGATAGCCGGTGATCAGCAGCAGCACGCCCGAGAGGATGTAGGTGCCGGCGATCATCGGCTTTCGGCCTACGGTGTCGAACAGCGGGCCGAGCACGATCGGGCCGACCAGGTTCCCGACCGCGAAGGCGACCAGGTAGTACGGCGCATTGGCCGTGGCCACGTGGAAGAACGTCTCAGCAGCGTGGCGTAGCCGAACAGGATCGAGTTGTAGAGGAAGGCCTGCCCGATGAACAGGGCCAGGCCGAGCACGAACCGCTTGGGGTAGTTGCGCACGATCGCGCTGGTGATCTCCCACAGACCGATCGAGGAGCGCTGCCTGATCGTGATCGGATCCTCGTCCGGCTCGGGAAGCTCGCCGCCGGTCGACTCCATCACCTGACGCTCGATGTCCTGCGTGATCTCCTCGGCCTCGTCCTCGTGCCCGTGGATGAACAGCCAGCGCGGGCTCTCGGGGACATGGCGGCGGACGATCAGGATGGCCAGCCCGAGGATGAAGCCCAGGCCGAAGCACACGCGCCACTGCAAGCAGCGGCGAGAAGATGTGCAGCGCGGCCACCGACAGCAGCGCACCCGCGGCGGCGCCGAGCCAGTAGGTGCCGTTGATGATGATGTCGATGCGCCCGCGATGATTGGCCGGGATCAGCTCGTCGATCGCCGAGTTGATCGCGCTGTACTCACCGCCGATGCCCATGCCGGTCACGAACCGGCAGGCGAAGAAGAACAGCGGCGTCCAGGCGAACGCGGTGGCGATCGTGGCGGCCAGGTACACGCCAAGCGTGATCATGAACAGGCGCTTGCGGCCGAAGATGTCGGTCATCCGGCCGAACAGGCAGCGCCCCGACGCACGCGCCGGCCACGTACATCGACGCCGCCCAGCCCGCGATGTCGGCGGAGGAGATGTTGATGCCGCTGCCCTTGGCCGAGATCGCGCCGGCGATCGAGCCGACGATCGTCACCTCGAGCCCGTCGAGGATCCACACCGTCCCGAGCCCGACCAGGATCTTCCAGTGCCAGCGGGACCACGGCAGCCGGTCCAACCGCGCCGGAATGTTGGTCTCGATCGTGCCGAGCTCGTCGGCGGAGTGGGAAAGCGACGCCATTGGCAGGTCCTCCTCCTGGGTCTGTCTAACCACCCACGATCTACCCGTTCGGAGGCGTTGCCCCACTCCCCGTCGACAGTCGTTTGCCTGACACGAGTCAGCACGAGAGTTGGCGTGCCGTCTCTCCGACGCCGAGTTCGGGTCCGAGCACAACTGCTCGTTCTGGGACTCGCTGCCGGCGGGCTAGCGGGTCACCGAGCAAACCAACGGTGCTAACCCCACACTCGGCACGCCGCGCTCGCCGAGTGTGGGGTTAGCTACGCCATAGGGGTCGTTTTCCCACACTCGACCAGCGTGGCGGCCCGAATGTGGGGAAATGGCCCAAACTGACCCCCTGCATGGCTGCCAAGGAGACCTCATCGATGCCGACGGTCGCGTTTGCCGGTGGGACGCTCGACCGCGCCGCCCACCTGCGGGGCGAGGAGGCCGACGGACTGCGGCGGCTCGACACCTCGCGTGCCGTGCTGATCGGCGCCGATCAGACGGTCGCGGTCACCGATGCCGGCGAGTTGGCCCGCGTCCCCACGGCCGAATTACCCGCCAACGAGCTCCTGACCTTCCTGGGCCTCGAGGCGACCGGCGCCGCGGCGTTCGCCTACGACGCCGCCGACGACCCCACGCGAGCAGGACGACTTCGCCCCGCTGCGCCAGCTCGGCGCCGAGCTCGAACCGGGTGACGCGGCGCTGGCCGCGTACGCGACCGGGATGGTCGGCTGGCACCGCGTTCACCGCCATTGCGGACGCTGCGGCCACGCCACCGAGGTCGAACAGGCCGGCCACCGCCGGCGCTGCCCCAGCTGCGGCCTGGTCCAGTTCCCGCGCACCGATCCGGCGGTGACGATGCTCGTCCAGGCCGGCGAGCGCTGCCTACTCAGCCGCCGGCAGGGCGCACCCCCGAACCGCTGGTCGGCGCTGGCCGGGTTCGTCGAGCCGGGCGAGACGCTCGAGGAGGCGGTGGTCCGCGAGGCCAGCGAGGAGACCGGCGTGAGCATCGAGTCGGTCGAGTACGTCACTTCACAGCCCTGGCCGTTCCCGTCCGCGCTGATGATCGGCTTCTGGGCGTTCGTCGATCCCGACACGGCCGCAGCGCTCGAGCCGCAGGCCGACGAGCTCGTCGAGGCCCGCTGGTTCGAACGCGACGAGCTCGCCTCCGCGGTGAGCGAGGAGCGGATCGTCCTGCCCCCGCCCGGGACGATCGGCAACTTCCTGATCTCCACCTGGCTCGCCCGCGACTGAGCTCACACGGGGCGCCCTTGCGCGGCTCCGTCCACGTGTGCTACATTAATCCATGCGGTCAGATTCTATGCCAGACGTTCAAGAAAGCGACCGGACGTTCATCGAACGGGCCCGCCGCGCGCAGATCGTCGGCGTGGCCATCGACACGATCGCCGACCTCGGCTACGCCCAGGCATCCCTGGCCCGGATCGCCGAGCGCGCCGGCATCAGCAAGGGCGTCATCGCGTATCACTTCGCCGGCAAGGAGGACCTGATCGCCGAGGTGGTGAGCGAGGTGCTGACGCGCGCCGAGCACTTCATGGCGCCCCGCATCAGTCAGCAGTCCGGCGGCCGCGCGGTGCTCAGGGAGTACATCGAGTCGAACCTGGCCTTCATGGGTGCCTACCGCAACCACCTGGTGGCAATCGTCGAGATCGCGCGAGGCACCCGGCGCGCGGACGGCAGCCCGGGATTCGACCGCTCGGCGCTCGAGGGCAGCGCGGCGCACCTGGCCAAGCTGCTGGCCAAATTTCAAGCCGACGGGGAGCTCCGCCCCGGCTTCGATCCCCAGGTGATGGCGATGGCGATCCGGGCCGCGATCGACGCAGTGCCGCCTCGCCTCGCCCTCGACCCGGAGCTCGACACCCAGCACTGCGGCCGCGAGCTGGCCGACCTGTTCGACCACGCCACGAGGAATGGTGCGAAGCCCAGGCGCCAGTCAGGCCGGTAGGTCGATGCCTGCACCGGCAGAACGCCAGCGACCGCCCATCGGGGTGCTCGGCTCGCTCGGCGTGACCGTGATCGCGTTCTTCGTGCTGCGCTCGGTGCTCGGCAACGCCACCGACGCGCTGGCGATCACGGACGGCGTCCCGCTCCTGTGGCTGGTCCTGATCGGCATCCGGCACCGGCGGCTCGAGCGCATCGCGCTGATCCCGGTTGTGGTGTTCACGGTCGCCCTGCTGGCGAGCATCGCCTTCGGGGGCAGCGCGCTGCCGCTCGAACTGCGCCGCTCAGTCTTCCCGGGCGCGGTTGGGCTGGCGTGCCTGATCTCGCTGCTGGTACGCCGGCCCCTGGTGCTCGAGGCCGCAAGCCGGATGCCCCGCCCGGACCAGGCGGCCGGCGAGGAAGACAGACTCGCGCGCCCCGAGGTCCGCCGGATGCTGACCGTGCTGACCGCGATCGTCGGCGTCACCGGGCTCGCGGACGCGATCGCCCAGGTGGTGCTCGCGCTCAGCCTGTCGACCAGCCAGTTCGTGGTCGCCGCGCACGTGGCCAGCTACCTGACGATCGGCAGCGGCCTGCTCGTGGCGGTCCTGTATCTGCGCGTGAAGCGCGCGACCCTGCCGAAGCGCGACTAGCCCGCGCGCAACGCGCGCACGACCCGCCGGTGCTCGCGCATGGTCTCCGTGCCGTCCTCGCCGGGCTGGCGACCGAACCCGCAGTACATGGCCACCCCGAAGTCGCGCAGGTAGCGCGAAGCGGTGGCGTGCCGCCGGCGCAGGCCGGCCTCGCCGTCGACCGGCTGCACGATCCCGAGGAACACGCGCGTGTCCCCCACCTCGAGGTCGACCAGGGGGCGGAAGAAGCTCCGGTCCTCGCTGCGCAGGTAGCGCGGGCCGGCCATGTGCACCCAGTCCACCGTGCGCCCCGAGCTGGCCACCGCGTAGTTGGCCATCCGCACCAGCAGCCCCATGTCGCGAGCCTCGTACATCGGCCACTCCGGGAACGTGCCGTAACAGAAGTGGTAGCCGAGCATGACCTCCTCGGGGATCTGCGGGCTCAGGCGCAGGACCGGGCCGGCGAAGCGCTCCCAGGCTCCCTCGGCGGTCCAGGCCAGCACGCCCTCGATGTCCTGCGTCTCGTAGGCCATGTCCCACTGGATGGCCAGCTCCTCGGGCGGCACCGAAGCCATCAGGCGCACCAACTCGCGCCCGACCAGCTCCTCGTAGGCCCGCTCGGCGACCGGATAGTCGCGCGCGAAGTCGGCCTTGAACCCGTTCAGAGCACTCGAGGGGAACGGCAACCCGACCTGGAAGCGCACACCCGCCGGGATCACGCCCTCGGAGCGCAGCGCGCGGAACACCTCATAGGACTCGATCGCGTCATCGATCCGCGGCCAGCTGTCCCAATGCAGCTCCATGACGCCGGGCTTGATGCCGAACACCGGCGTCTCGTAGGCATGGCGCGGGATCCCGGTCGGCGACTCGGTCTCGGCCACGACCTCCACATCCGGATTGGGACGCACGAGCTGCTCGCGCTCGTAGCCGACCCAGGCCCGGCGCGGGCCGGTCTCGCCGTCGGGCAGGGCGAACACCATGTCGCCGAACAGCTCGGCGCCGGCGCGCAGGGCGTGCTCGGTCGAGTCCGCCGGCAGGCTTCCGACCAGCAGCAGCTCCGGCCGCGGCCCGCCCGCTCACGGCGCCTCCCCCACCACCTCGTCGGTCAGATCGCGCGCCACCAGCGCAGCGTACGCCCCGCCGCGCTCCATCAGCTCCTCGTGCCGGCCGCGCTCGACGATCCGCCCTTGGTCGAGCACCACGATCTGATCGGCATCGCGCACGGTCGAGAGCCGGTGGGCGATCGTGATCGTCGTGCGTCCCTCGGCCAGGCGCTCGAGCTCGGCCTGCACGGCGGCCTCGGTCTGGGTGTCGAGCGAGCTCGTCGCCTCGTCGAGCACGAGCACCGGAGGGTTGCGCAGCACCGTGCGGGCGATCGCCATCCGCTGCTTCTCGCCGCCCGAGAAGCGGTAGCCGCGCTCGCCCACGACGGTGTCGTAGCCGTCCGGCAGCGAGGCGATCAGCTCGTGGATGCGCGCCGTGCGGGCCGCCTCCTCGATCTCCTCGTCGGTGGCCTCGGGTCGAGCGAAGCGAAGGTTCTCGCGCACGCTGGCGTGGAACAGGTACGTCTCCTGGGAGACCACCCCGACAGTGGCCGCCAGCGAGTCCAGCGAGGCCTCGCGCACGTCGACCCCGTCGATCGTCACCCGCCCCTCCTGGGGCTCGTACAGCCGCGCCACCAGGTAGCCGAGCGTGGTCTTGCCGGCGCCGGTCTCGCCGACCACCGCCGTGCGCGTTCCGGCCGGCACGACCAGGTCAATGTCGCGCAGCGTCCAGCGATCTGCCGAGGAGCCCTCGGCGTCGTAGCGGAACGAGACGTTCTCGAAGCGGACCTCGCCCAGCAGCTCGTCGGGTCGCAGCCGCACCGGGTGCTCGGCCTCGACGATGTCGACCGGCAGGTCGACGTACTCGAAGATCCGGTCGAACAGGGCCAGCGAGGACTGCATGTCGGCCTGGACCCCGAGCAGCGACTGGATCGGGAACAGCAGCCGGGTCTGGAGCGTGGTGAACGCGACCACGGTCCCGATCGTGATCGACTTGCCCACGAACGCCTGACCGGCCAGCCAGTAGATGATGGCCGGCTGGGCGGCGAACGTGAACTGGATCGTGGCCATCATCCAGCGCCCGGCCATCCGCGAGCGGACCTCGAGGTCGGCGATGTCCTTGGACTCTCGCGTGAACCGCTCGGCCAGGTCCTCGCCGCGCCCCATCGTCTTGCCGAGCATGATCCCCGACACCGACAGCGACTCGGCCACCAGCGCGCTCATGTCGGCCAGGCGGCGCTGCTGCTCGGTGGTGATGCGGCGGCGGATCTGGCCCACCCGCCGGGTCATCCACACCGACGGCGGAACGAACACCAGCGAGATCAGCGCCAGGCGCCAGTCGAGCAGGCACATGGCGACCAGCGACGGCGATCACCGTCGTGGCGTTGGAGGCGATCGTGGTGGCGGTGGTCGTGACCACGCTGTCCAGGCCGCCGATGTC
Source organism: uncultured Solirubrobacterales bacterium (assembly GCA_963764545.1). Lineage (GTDB taxonomy): Bacteria > Actinomycetota > Thermoleophilia > Solirubrobacterales > Solirubrobacteraceae > Palsa-465. The sequence goes on from CAVXSX010000005.1 coordinate 1,372,724, forward strand.
GTTGCCGATGCGCGACTGCACCTCGCCGGTGCGCGTGCGGGTGAAGAAGGCCAGCGACATCTTCTGCAGGTGGCGGTAGACCGCCGCCCGCAGGTCGTGCATGACCCGCTGGCCGACCTGGTTGGACATGTAGGTCTGCCAGACGCCGGTCGCGTTGGTGAAGATCGCGATCGCCGAGCATGCCGAGGACGGTCTCGGTGAGCAGCGTCCCTCGTGGCGGAAGATGCCCTTGTCGAGCGCCGCCTTGAGCAGGAACGGGTTGAGCATGCTGACGCCGGCCGATACGACGATCAGCACCAGGACGGCGCCGAGGCGGAACCGGTAGGGCCTGAACAGGGCCAGGATGCGGTGCGTGTCGCGCTTGCGCGTGGGGTCCATCAGCGGCGGCGGCTTTTTGCGGGCCGGCCCGCCCGGCGCAGGGAGCGCATCGCCCCCGATCCCCCGGCGCCGACCGAAGCTGCGAATCCACGATGTCCTGAGCTCATGCTCGATCCATGATGACAGCGGCCAGTGGCCAGCCCGAGCGCGTAGCCCGGGTGCCTCCAGCCCGATCCGCATCCTTCGTCAAGGACCGAAATGTCATGGCGCTACCTTAAACGTCATGCACGGCGACACCGACATCGCCAGCATCGGCGCTCTCGTGGCCGATCGGGGGCGGGCTCAGATCCTGCTCGCGCTCGGGCGACGGCCGGGCGCTGCCGGCCAGCGTGCTGGCCGACGAGGCGGGCGTCGCGGCATCGACGGCCAGCGCACATCTGTCGCGGCTGGTCAAGGGCGGCCTGCTCCGGGTCGAGCGCCACGGACGCCATCGCTACTTCCGGCTGGCCGGCCCCGAGGTGGCCGACCTGATCGAGGCGCTGGCCCGGATCTCGCCGCCGGCGCCGGTGCGCTCGCTCAAGCAGGGCTCCAAGGCGCACGCGGTCCGCTTCGCGCGCACCTGCTACGACCACCTGGCCGGCATGCTCGGGACCAAGCTGATGGAGGGGATGCTCGAGCGGGAGCTCCTGACCGGTGGCGACGGCGTGTTCGATCCCGACGCGGCCGACGCCGACCGGCTGGCCGCGCCCGGCTACGACCTCGACTACCGGCTGACGCCGGCGGGGATACGTGAGCTCAAGGCGTTCGGGATCGAGTTCGATTCACTGCCCACCCGCCGGCCGCTGATCCGCTACTGCGTGGACTGGTCAGAGCAGCGCCATCATCTCGCCGGGTCGCTCGGCGCGGCGATCGCCACCCGCATGCTCGACCTGGGCTGGGTGCGCCGGGCCCAGCGCAGCCGCGCACTGCACGTGAGCGACGACGGCTATGCCGGGCTGCGAGAGCAGTTCGGCGTCGAGCTCAGCCCGAGCTCCCGCCACTGACGGCGGCATACTCAGCGGCGTGTCCGGTCCGGAGCTCGGTCTCGCCGTCTCGGTGTTCCTGGCCTGCGCGGTCGAGGCGGTCGAGGCGCTGACGATCGTGCTGGCCGTGGGCATCACGCGCAGCTGGCGCTGGTCGCTGACCGGCGTCGCGGCGGCCACGCTGGCCCTGGCCGTGATCGTGGCCGCGCTCGGTCCCGCCCTGACCGCGGTGCCGATCAATGCGCTGCGCGTGGTGGTCGGCGGGCTGCTGCTGGTGTTCGGGCTGCAGTGGCTGCGCAAGGCGGTCCTGCGCGCGGCCGGGCTGAAGGCCCTGCACGACGAGGACCGAGACGTTCGCGGCCGAGACCGAGTCGGCTCGCGCCGCGGCGGCCGCCGGAGCCGGCTTCGACGGCTACGCGTTCACGATCGCCTTCAAGGGAGTGCTGCTCGAGGGCCTCGAGGTCGTGTTCATCGTGCTCACGTTCGGCTCGAGCCAGCACGACGTCGGGCTGGCCGCCATCGCCGCCGCGGTCGCGGTCGTCGCCGTGGTCGCGGCCGGCGTCGGCGATCCGCGCACCGCTCGCGCGCGTGCCCGAGAACGCGATGAAGTTCGTGGTCGGCGTGATGCTCACCTCGTTCGGGATCTTCTGGGGCGCCGAGGGCGCGGGCGCGTCGTGGCCGGGCGGCGACGCGTCGCTGCTGGCCGTCGTGCCCGGTGTGCTGCTCGTGTCGCTCGGGCTCGTGCAATGGCTGCGGCGAGCCTCGGTGGCAGCGGCGATGGGACGGCCGGCATGAGCCGGCTGACCCGGGCCGCTCACGCGGTGTGGGAGTTCGTGGTCGGCGATGACCCGGTCATCGCGCTCGGCGTGGTGGTCGCGCTCGGGGCGACCGCGGTGATCGCGGGCGCCGGCGCGCCCGCTTGGTGGGTCATGCCGGTGGCGGTGGTGGCGCTGCTCGCGCTGTCACTGCGCCGGGCCGCTCGCTGATCGCCGCTCACCGGCGATGACTCACCGGTGCCGTGTCGCGACCAGGACGACGTTCTCGCTCAGCGTTCGGCCGCCGCTCGCGCTGACCGTCAATCCAGCCGATAGCCGGTGTTGCCCGGAGTGGGTGAGCGCGGCCAGCGCGCTCGCGCTGAGTCGCAGCTCAAAGGTGGCGCGACCCCCGGCCTTCAGCCGGTAGAGCGCCTTGCCCAGCACGATCGTCTCGAGGCGGTGAAGCGTGCGCCGCCCGCGATGTACTGTGACGTGCACCCGCTGAGTGAGGCGAACCGTGCCCTGGCAGGCCGCAACCGAGCAGCTCAGCGAACCCCGGCCAGGTGGCCGACGACCTTCAACATACGAGCCACCGATCCGAGGTGCGGGACGAGCACCGGCACCGTCACGATCGGCTGGCCCGGTGACCCCGAGGTGGTGACGGGGGGTGCGGGATAGGCGAACTGGTCAGCCGGCGAAGTGGCCGAGGTCCCCTCGCCGGTGCTCACGGTCACATCGACGGTGCCACTCCCGGCCGGCGCGACCGCAGTCAGTTCGTACGGGCTCACGTAGGTGACCGAAGCGGCGGCCGTCGTGCCGAAGTCCACGGTCGAGCCGGGATAGAACCCGGTGCCGGAGATCGTCACCGGCGTCCCGCTCGGGCCGCCGTCGGCCGAGATCGACGACACCGTGGGTGCCTGCTCGACCGCGAGGCCGCTGGGATCGCTCAGGCCGGTGTCTGCTCCCTGGATCGTGTCTGCCGGCGTCGGGGTCCCTCCCGCGGCGAGCTGGGCCGGATCGAACTCGGCGATCGCGTTGCCGAACGTTCCCGCCACCCACAGGTCGCCCGCCGCGTCGAACTGAGCCTGCCCTGGGGCGGGGTAGCGGAGCACGGTGGCGGGGGACGGCGTCCCGGTGTCGGCCTGCTGTGCGGGAGTGAACTCGAGGATGGCACTGCCGAAAAAGTCCGTCGCCCACAGGTTGCCCCCAGAATCGAACGTGATCGACACCGGCGTCTCCAGGTCATGGGAGCTGTCCGAGGAGATCGTGATCGCCGGAGCGGGGTCGCCCGATGCGGTGAGCTGAGCACGTCTGAACTCGACCACTGTCGCGTTGTTCTCGTTCGGCACCCACAGGTCGCCCGCGGCATCAAAGGCCAGAAAGGCGGGGCTCGAGAGGCTGCCCGAGCCGTCGTCGCTGAGCGTCAGAACGGGGGTTTGTGCCCCGCCTGCGGCCAGCTGTCCCGCGGTGTACTCGACGATCGTGTTCGAGCTGGAATTCGCCACCCAGAGGTCACCGGCGGCATCGAAGGTGGCGCCGATCGGCCCACTGAGGCTGCCGTTGGTCGCCGTGATCGTGGCCAGCGGGGTCGGATCGCCCCCGGCCGCGAGCTCGGCCTTGGAGTATTCGACCAGCGTGTCCGCGGCGAAGTTCGAGACCCACCCGTCTCCATTGCTGTTCAGCGCCACCCCGAGGGCGTCGTTGCCGCCGCTGTTGGTGGTCAAGGTGGCGGCAGGCTGCGCGTCGCCGCTGGCCGACAGCGGGTACGACGTCAGCGTGTGGGACGTCTGGTTGACGACCACGACGCCCGGGGGCACCGTGGCCGCGGCCGCAGGGGCGGCCACGAACGCACCCGCCGACGCGGCCACCGGCAGCATCATGACGAGGCGCGCGAGGAGGACGCGTAGGCGGGTGCGCGTGGCCATGTCGATCAGCCGGTGACCGGGCCGAACATGCGGGCCGGGCCGGCGACGCGGGCCGGGCCGAACATGCGGGCCGGGCCAGCGACGCGGGCCGGGTCGAACATGCGGGCCGGGCCGAACATACGGGCCGGGCCGAACATACGGGCCGGGCCGAAGAAGCGGTCATTCGTGGCAGGGATCATCTGTGTCTCCTGTTCTGGGTTCATGTGGAAAAGGTGGGCCTTCCGCCGCGCCCCCGGCGGAAGGCCCTGGGAGGGGAACTGCTGGGTACTGCGGGTTCAGCCCATCAAGCCGGTGTAGCCGGCGAAGCAGTCGTGGGCGGAGCTGCCGTTGCCGGCGGGCCAGTTGACGCCGTCGTTGTAGAAGACGTCCACTTCCTGGCCGTCGGCCGCGATCTCGGTCGAGTCGGACGCGCTGCCGACCTGATCGAAGTCGCCCGCGTTCAGCGGCGCCTGCTGCGTGGAGTCCATCGCGTCGCTGTTGGTGTGGATGTTGATCTTGGTTCCGGCCGGCTGCGGACCGCCGTTGGCGTCCATGTCGGCCGTGGTGTTGGCCGTCACGTCAAAGGTGACCTGCTGGGCGCCGGCCTGGCCGCTGGGGTCGGAGCACGTCGAGGTGAACGTGAAGTGGCCGGCGTGACCGAGGACCTTGGTCTGGCCGACGTGCAGGAAATGCTCGCCGCCGGAGCTGACGACGTACTTGGCCGGCTCGTAGTAGCTGGGCGACTTGCCACCGAGGTGGCCGGCGTTGTTGACGAACTGGGTGGCCGCCACCGCGGCTCCGCCGCCCAGGGCCACGAACAGGGCCACCAGGCTGAGGACAAACGAGGGGGAAAACCAACGACGAACCTTCATTAGAGACCTCCGAGGGAAGAGAGAGTTGGCTATGACGGTGTGCTGTGAGTTGTTTCCGTCGGAGTGCATCCTGCGGCTAAAGCGGGCGCCGTACATCGGGCATTCGCGCCATCTTGGCCACTTGGGGCTAGCGGATCTTTAGGCGGCAGCGGCTGGCATTTAGGCCGCCCGGCTTGGCCTTTAGACTTGCTGGAAGCCCGCGCCGTGGGGCCGGTGCGCGCCGGCGTGAGCCACTATGGAGGTGCCCTTCCTGATCGAGCCGACGGCAACCGAGACGAGCCAACCGAGCCACGAAGAGCTCGGCAATCTCCCCGTCCAGCTCACGCGGCTGGTCGGACGTGATGCTGCGCTCGGCGAGCTGCGCTCGCTGGTCTGGCGGGCCCGCATCCTGACCATGTGCGGTCCGGGCGGTGCCGGCAAGACCCGACTGGCGATCGCGCTGGCCGACACGATCCGCCCCGATTTCGTCGGCGGCGCGTGGTGGATCGACCTGTCGAGCACGATGGAGCCGTCGCTGGTTCCCCAGGTCGTCGCCGCCACCATCCTGCCTCGGGACCTGACCGGCGATCCGGTCCCCGCGGCGCTGGCCGCGCGGCTGCCCGAGTCGACCCTGCTGGTGCTCGACAACTGCGAGCAGGTGGTCGAGGGATGTGCCGAGCTGGTCGTCGGCCTGCTCGAAGCGCTCTCCGTCCCTGCGGGTGATCGCCACCAGCCGCCGGCCGCTCGGGATTCCCGGCGAGCAGGTGTGGCGGGTCGCGGGGCTTACCGTTGGCGAGGCAGCCCGCGTCGCCGAAGCGGACGAAGACGACGGCGCGGTGTCCCTGTTCGTCGAACGCGCGCGCGAGAGCTCCACCGCGTTCGACCCCGACGGACCCGGCGTCCTGGACAACGTCCGGCGGATCTGCCGGTGGCTCGACGGGATGCCGCTGGCCATCGAGCTGGCAGCGGCCCGCGTCCCGGTCCTGTCGGTCGGCCAGATCGCCCAGCGCCTCGAGCACGACTCGAACGTGCTGCGACACACCGGGCGGGCGGCTCCCGAGCGTCACCGCACGATGGAGGCGATGCTCGAGTGGAGCCACCGGATGCTCGAGCCCGGCGAGCAGCGGCTGCTGCGCCGGCTCAGCGTGTTCCGGGGGTCGTTCTCGCTCGCCGCGGCCGAGAGCGTCTGCGCCGGCTACCAGCTCGACATCGTCGAGGTGCTGGACCTGCTCGCCCTGCTGATCGACCGCTCACTCGTGCAGGTCGTCGATCACCCCGAGGAGCCGCGCTACCGCTTACTGGGCACCGTTCGCCAGTACGCCGCCTCGAAGCTGTGGGACGGACCGGAGGGCCCGACCGTCCACTCCCGGCATGCCCAGTACTTCCTGGCCATCGCCGCGGCCGCCCGGGCCGGCGTCGACGGTCCCGAGCAGTCGCGGTTGGTGGAGCGGCTGGAGCTCGAGCACGACAACCTGGAGGCGGCGCTGCAGTGGCTGACCGAGGAGTCGATCGACGACGGAGCGCGGCTCGCCCGGCTGCTGTGGCCGTTCTGGTACCAGCGGGGCTACTACCACGAGGCCCGCACCCGGTTCGAGCAGCTGCTCGCCCGCGCCGACGACATCTCCCCGGCTCGCCGCGCCCGGGTGCTGGTCAGCGCCGGCGAGGTCTGCTTCCTGCAGTGCGATTACGCCAAGGCCGTCAGAGCACCTGAGCACGGCGCTCGACCTCGTCAGCGAGCTGGGAGACGAGCGCGCCGCCGCGACCGCGCTCCAGCGGCTCGGCTCGATCGCCCGCGAGCAGGCCCGCTACGACGAGGCGCGCGACCTGCACGAGCGCAGCCTGGCCATCTGGGAGAAGCTCGGCGACGAGGCCCGGCGTGGCCTCCTCGCACGATTACCTCGGGTTCGTGGCCTGGCTGAGCGGCGACTGGCGCGACGGCCGAGGAGGAGTGCAGCGTGGCGCTGGCCTCGTTCGAGCGCGCGGGCAACGTCCGGGCGACCGCCACCACACTGATCAACCTCGGCGCGTGCGCCCTTTATCAGCGGCGATCTGGCCCTGGCCCGCGAGCGCCTCGAGCGGGCTCTGGCCAGCGCCCGGACGCTCGGCTTCCAGGAGGGCATCGCCTGGGCTCTGCACGAGCTCGCGATCGTCACGCGGCGCGAGCGCCGCCCGGCCGGCGAGTACGCGCCGATGCTGCGCGAGGCGCTGCTCGTCCACCAGCAGCTGGGCGACCGCTGGCGGCTGGCCAGCGTGCTCGAGGAGATCGCCGGCGCGGTGCTCGCCCGCCACGATCCCGCCCAGGCGGCCGAGATCCTGGCCACGGTCGAGGCGCTGCGCTAGCAGCTGGGCGCTCCCGTCCCGCCGGCCGAGGCGCCCGATCGCGAGGCCGCCTCCGAGCAGGCGACGCGCAAGCTGAACGCGGCCAAGCTCGACGCCGCGCGGGCGACCGGCCGCAGTCCGCACGCTCGAGGCCACGATCGATCTGGCGGTCGAGGCAGATCGACGACCTCGACGTCGCGGGCGGGACCCGCGAGGACTCGCCGGTGCCCGACCTCACGCCGCGCGAGCTCGCCGTGCTCGAGCTGCTGGTCGCCGGGCCACACGAATCGCGAGATCGCCTCAACCCTCTACATCAGCGCGAGCACCGCCGGCGTGCACGTGTCGAACATCCTGCGCAAGCTGGGGGCCAAGCGGCGGGTCGACGCCGCCGGGATCGCCCACAAGATGGGCCTGCTACCGGACCGGTGAGGCGCCGCCGGCGGCCGCTGGAGCCGGACCGGCAGGCTCTTGAGCTGGTTGACGAACGTCGAGAGCACCCAGGTCGCCGCCGGCCAGCTCCATCTGCGGATGGCGCGCGAGTGTCTCCTCGAACAGGATGCGGAGCTCGAGCCGCGCGAGCGCGGTGCCCAGGCAGAAGTGGCGGCCGCCGGCCCCGAACGCCTGGTGCTCGGGATTGCGCCGCACGTCGAACCGATCCGGGTCCTCGTAGCGGGTCTCGTCGCGTCCTGAGGACGCGTACCACATGACCAGCTTCTCGCCCTGGCGGATCGGCTGGCCGGCGAGCTCGGTATCGCAGGTCGCGGTGCGGGCGAAATGCGCGAAGGCAGGGAACATGCGCAGCGACTCCTCGACCGCGCTCGGGATGAGCGACGGGGTCCTCGAGCAGCAGCCGGCGCTGATCGGGCGCCTGCGAGCAGCGCGCGCATGCCGCTGCAATAGGTCGCCTTGGTGCTGTCGTTGCCGGCCGCCATCAGCAGGAAGAAGCCCATGACGATCTCCTGCTCCTCGAGCTTCTCGCCCTCGACCTCGGCGTGCACGAGCACGCTGGTCAGATCGTCGGCCGGCCGCTCGCGCCGCTGCGCGATCAGCCGGCGGCAGCGGTCGAACAGCTCGGGGATGGAGTCCCCGAAGCAGCGTGTCGACGCCGCGCGGGCTCAGGTCCGGGTCGGCCACCGCGAGCGCTGAGTTCATCAGCCGGGCCCAGTCCGCGTCGTCCTCGGGCGGAACGCCCATGAAGCTGCCGATCACCCGGGAGACGACCGGCTGCGCCACGTCGGCTGACCAGGTCGGCAGCTCTCGCGGCCGTCGAGGCGGTCGAGCACGCCGGTCACGATCGCCCGGATCGCGGGCTCGTGGGCGGCGATCCGGCGCGGCGTGAAGCCGGCCTGGAAGAGCATCTTCAGGCGATCGTGCCGCGGCGGATCCATCCCGATGAACATCGAGCGGATCAGCTTGAGCGGGAACACCCCGACCGAGGTGATGCCGCCGAGCTCCGAGGAGTAGGTCCGCCAGTCGCGGCTGACCGTGTGGATGTCCTCGGCCCGGGTCACCGACCAGTACCCGGGCTCGCCGGGGTAGTCGGGGATGCTGCGCCGTCCAGTGCACCGGGCACCCCGAGCGCAGCCGGCGGAACAGCTCGTGCGGCGGCCCCTCGGACCAGAGCGCGAGCTCCGAGACCAGGACATCGGCTAGTTCATCGTGCGTCGTGCTCACGACGCCCCGATCCTACTTGGCTGGTTGACCAGCCGGGAGGTGTTTCTTGGGGCCTCGCCTGCGGCGGCGTCCATGGGGCCAGGACGCCGGGCATCCGTGCCCGGCGGCGTTGCGTCGCCTCGTCGGGCACGCCACTATCGACATAGCGCATACCTCGCGACCAAGAAGCGACCGCCGCAATCAGGCAGGCCGCGATCGCGAACGCGAACGCCTCGCGCAGGCCGTTCCGGAACGGCGAAGAGATCAGCTGCGGGAAGAACGAGCGTCCGGTCAGCACGGCCTGGGTGTGGTGGGGCAGGTGGACCAGGACCGATCCGCCCAGCAGGTGCTGGACCGGGTTGTAGCCCAGGAAGGCGGCGAACAGGATCGAAACCGGCGGCAGATGGGCAGGCGTGCTGGGCGGCCGCGGCTGGGACGCCGTGGGCCTCCAGCCCCGAGGCCATCGCGTGGGGCAGGTTGCTGGCCAGCCCGAGGATCATCAGCGTGAAGAACACCCCGACCGACAGCACCTGGGCCGAGTTCTGGAAGGTCTGGTTCATGCCCGCCGCCGGCCCCGCGGTCTCCCGGCGGCAGGCTGTTCATCACCCCGGCCCGGTTGGGCGAGGCGAACATCCCCATCGACACGCCGCACATGAACAGGAACAGCCCGAACAGCGGGTAGGCGAAGTCGACCGGGAGCAGCGCGAGCAGGAAGAAGCTGATCGCCGTGCCGATCATCCCGCCGGTGGCGAAGCCGCGGGCGCCGAAGCGGTCTGACAGGTAGCCCGAGGTCGGGACCGGCCAGCAGCATGCCGAGGGTCAGCGGCAGCATGTAGATGCCGGCGTACAGCGGCGTCTTGGTGAAGTCGTAGCCGTGCTGGGGCAGCCAGATGCCCTGAAGCCAGATGATCAGCATGAACATCAGCCCGCCGCGCGCCACCGCGGACAGGAACGTGGACAGCGTCCCGAACGTGAACGCGCGGATCTTGAACAGCGGCAGGCGGAACATCGGGTCGGGCGTGCGCCGCTCGACGATCGCGAAGACCACCAGCGAGGCGACGCCGCAGGCCAGGAGCACGATCACCCGCGGGCTCCCCCAGCCGGTGGTGGAGCTGCCGTAGGGCCGGATCCCGTAGGTGATCGAGACCATGATCAGGATCAGGCCCAGGGCGAACGCGATGTTGCCGGCCCAGTCGATCCGGGCCCGGCGTGGGGTCGAGATCTCCTGCAGCTTCAGATAGGCCCAGACCGTGCCGAACAGCCCGACCGGCACCGAGATCAGGAACACCAGGCGCCAGTTGATCGGGGCCAGGATCCCGCCCAGGACCAGGCCCACGAACATGCCGCTGACCCCGACGATGTTGTTGATCCCGAGCGCCATGCCCCGCTGGTTGGCCGGGAAGGCGTCGGTGATGATCGCCGCCGCGTTGGCCAGCAGGCAGGCCGCGCCGATCCCCTGCACGATCCGGAACACGATCAGGAAGGTGGCGCCCTCCCGCCCGTTCAGCCAGTCCACGGTCAGAACCAGCGACGCCGCGGTGTAGATCACGAAGCCGAGGTTGTAGATCTTCACCCGCCCGTACATGTCGCCCAGCCGGCCCAGGCTGACGATCAGCACGCTACTGACGATCAGGAAGCCGAGGATCATCCACAGCAGGTAGAAGCTGTTGCCGGGCACGAGCGGATCGAGGTGGATGCCCCGGAAGATGTCGGGCATCGCGATCAGCGTGATCGACGCGTCGAGCGTGGCCAGCAGCACGCCGAGCGTGCAGTTCGACAGCGCGATCCACTTGTAGTTCTCACCGCGGGGGTCGGGCCGGCGCGACGCCGCGCGCGCAGCGGAAAACCGGCGTTGACCCTGCTTGGTCGTGGCCATGCACCTACTGTACGCAGCGGGGGTTCGCCGCGCCGATGTCCGAAATCGGACGCAGCGTCTCCGGAGTTGGACTTTGTGCTCAGGTCCGATCCGGATGAGGCTGCCGCCGCTCGCATCGCGGCCGTCCGCCATGCCCGGCGGGGGCGAACAACGTCGAAACTCGCCCCGGCGTCGGACCCCCGTAGGAGGCGGGTAGGAGTTGCTTAGGAGTGGTAGCCGGCCTCGCGCGTCGCTGCGGGCTGGGCCGTCGAGAGCGGCGCGCCCTCGGCGCGCGCGATCTCGAGCGCGTCCTCGACCGAAGAGCGAGTGGCGGCTTCTACGGACCCGCTGGGCCAGCATGCGCATGGGCAGCAGCGCACCCACCCAGCGGGGCGCCACGACGTGGCGCGAGCGCCGGGCGATCCCGCGCTCGATCGCGTCGATGCCGGCCTCGAGCGGCGACACCCGGCGCACCGGGCGCCGGACCTCGCCCAGCCGCTGCGCGGCCTGGGTGCCGAATCCGCGCCTGACCATGTCGGTGTCGAGCTCGGCGAAATACGCCACGCCCACGCGCGCGCCGCTCGGAGCGAGCTCGATGCGCAGCGCGTCGGCCAGCGCCTCGACCCCCGCCTTCGACGCGGAATAGGCGCCGAGCAGCGGCGGGTGCAGCGCGGCCGCCAGCGAGGAGATGGCCAGCGCATAGCCCTGGCCGTGCGCGATGTGCGGCCCGGCCGCGCGCAGCGTGTAGTAGACGCCCAGCAGGTTGACCTCGATCGTGCGCTCGAACACCTCGGGGTCGCCGCCCACCAGCGGGAGCTGCGCGGCCACCCCGGCGTTGGCCATCACCACGTCGAGCCCGTCCAGGTGCTCGACCGCCGCCTCGACCGCAGCCTCGACCTGCTCGCGGTCGCGCACGTCGCACACCACCGCGAGCGCGTCGCCGCACTCGGCTGCGGTGCGGGCCAGCACGTCGGGCTCGATCCCGGCCAGCACGAGCCGTGCGCCACGCGCGTGCATCCGCTGGGCAGTGGCCGCGCCGATCCCCCGGGCCGCGCCGGTGATCAGGATCCGGCGGCCGGCGAGGCTGGGGCTCACACGATCTCCTGGGGCCGCTGGAAGACGATCTCCGGCACCAGGCACATCGGCGAGACTCGCAACAGGAAGCGGAGCGCCTCGGCCAGGTCGCTCGGGCGGAGCATCTCCTCGGCCGGGACCTTGCTCTTGACGTAGTCGGTCATGTCGGTGTCGACGAACCCCGGCGCGAACGCGACCGACTTCACGCCGTGCTTGGCGAACTCCTTGTTCATCGCGATCGTGTACGCGGCCACCGCGGCCTTGGTCGCCGAATACACCGACAGCCATGGCTGGGGTGACTTGCCGGCGATCGAGGCCAGGTTGACCACCAGCGCGCCCCCGTGCTCGGCGCCGGCCGCGCGTGAGCAGCTCCGCGCACTCGCGGTAGAACAGGATGGTGGCTCGGAGATTGACGTCCAGCTGGAGATCGACGAACTTGGTCTCGTGCTCTGCGGCCTGCGCGCCGATTCCCACGCCGGCGTTGTTGATCAGCACGTCGAGCCGCCCGAACCGCGCGCGGTGGCGCTCGACCACCTCGCGCACGCCGTCCTCGTGGGCCAGGTTGGCCACCACGTGCTCGACCTCGAAGCCGCGCTCGCGCAACCGGCCGGCAGCCTGCTCGAGCGTGTCGGGCTTGCGGGCGCTGATCGTCAGTCCGTAGCCCTCCTCGCCGAGGGCCTCGGCCAGCGCGTAGCCGATGCCGCGGGAGGCTCCGGTGACGATCGCGGCACGGTCTGGCATCGGCGCGCACCTTATCGGTCAAGGTGCGCCTGCGCCTGCCGATCACCTGCACAAGCCGGTTTCCCTCGTGACGGCGGACGAGCAGCGCATCCGCGTGCATCTGCACCACACCGGGTAGCCGTCTACCAATCCCCCTGAACCGAGCTTCCCCTTAAGGAGGGAGCGATGCTGGATCGTTGCCCAACCTGCGGAAAGACGACCGGGACTCTGATGGAGACCCATGCTGATCGGCCCGGCCTGATCCAGATCCTCATGGGCGAGACGAACGAGGCCCACCGGATCATGGTCACGATCGCCCTGTGCGTGATCGTGTCGCTGGTCATCGTCGCCACCGAAGCCGTCTTTCGTTAGAAGCCAACCGCCGCACCTCGGCACGTAACCTTTTCGCTCGCGCCCGGCCACGCCGGAGCGCCCACGGCTGCGACGACGGCAGAGGAGCGACATGCGAGTTGATTGGTACGGCCAGGCCGCGTTCCACCTGAGTGGACGCGAGGGATCTGTGTTCATCGACCCGTTTGGTGAGCTCCCGGGCCTGTCCTCGCGGGGGATCCAGTTCGACTACCCCGCGATCACCGGCGTCGAAGCCAAGCTGCTTCTGGTCACGCACGAGCACTTCGACCACAACGGGGTCGATGCGATCGGCGGCGATCCCACCGTGCTGCGCTCGACCGCGGGCCGGCTGGAGTCACCCTACGGCGAGGTCGTGGCGATCGCCTCCGAGCACGACGAGGCGGCCGGAACCGAGCGCGGCGCGAACACGATCTTCGTGTTCGGCTTCGACGGGCTGCGGATCGCGCACTTCGGCGACGTCGGACAGACGCGTTCCTCGAGCGGATGCCGCACGTTGAGCGGCTCGATCAGACCGGCTTCGACACCGACTCGCTCAGCGGCGAGGAGCCGCTGGTCGTGGTGCCCGCGGCTCCCTGAACCCGCTCTGGCTAGTGCGTCGCGCTACTGCGCCGAGTGGGCCAGCGCCTCGCGAGCCACACGCTGCAGATCGCGCAGATAATCGAGATGTGCCGCCCACGCCGGATCTGCGTCTAACTCACGCGCCATCCGCATCGTGTCGAGGTGAGCGTCCAGCAGCTCGTAGACGAGCTGGGAGACGTAGCCCCCGGCGATGACCGCACTCTTGTTTGCGTCCAACACCGTTCCGATCCTCCTTGTCACAGGATGAACGGGCGGCCGGACGCCACGCTTGCGGATGGTCCGAATTTCGAACGATTGTGCGCTCAGTGGCTATTCTTCAGCGCGCCCGGTCATCGCGCCGACGTTCCGGCTCCTCCTCGAGCGTCGGGACGCCGGGGGCCAGCCGCCACGTGCGTCCCCGCAGCTTCTCCTTCTCCTCCGGCCACTCGCCGTGCTCGTCGAAGTAGGCGCGCGCTCGCTCCTCCTCCTCGCGCTCGCGGTCGCCGCTGACCCCGAGCCGGTAGAGGAAGTTGATCAGCAGCACCGACAGGCCCCCGCCGACGGCCATGGCAAATCCGTCGACGCCCAGGCCGGACGGATCGACGATCAGCATCACGATGCCGGCCAGCACCATCACCGCGCCGATGCCGTAGCGCAGGACCAGCAGCCCGATCGACCGGCTGGGTACCTGCTCCGTGTCGGTGGGCTGTCTCATAAGCTGCTGCTGTGAGCCCGTTCGACGACGACGATGATTGGGTCGGTACCCCGCCCGAGGGCCGCTACACCCGCGACCGAGCCAAGCCCGAGTTCTGGTGGCGCCAGCGTCCGGTGAGCATCGCCGCCGCCGGCCTGGTCGTCGTGGTGATCGTGGTCATCCTGCTCGCCGTGCTGCATTAGCGTGCAGATCACGCACGGCGCGCTCGGCCGCCTGGAGTTGCGCCTCGGCCTCCTCGAGCGCCTGCGCCGCCTTGTCGCGACGCTCGCGGGCGCTGCCCGCCGCACGGGTGGCCCGCTCCAGGCGGCGTCGCGCCTCGCGCTCGGCCGCCCGCTCGGCGGCCCGGGCCTTCGCAGACGAAGTGTTCGCCTTCGCGGACGGCGTCTTCGCCTTCGCGGCCGGCGTCTTCGCCTTCGCGGACGGGCGTGGCGCCGCACCGGTGCTCATGCCGAGCCCGATATGGCGAAGCTCGCGCTCCAGCCGGCCGTCGCGGACCTGCTCGCGCGCGTCGTCGTCGAGCGCCGCCGCGTTCAGCGTGTCGCTCACCCGCTCGATGATCGTCGGGCCGAGCTCGTGGCCCTGCGAGGTGAGCAGTCCCCGCGCGGTCTTCGTCAGCGCATCGACGGTGGCGCGCGATCGCGCCGCCGCCTGGCGCAGAGACTCGGCATCGCCCTGGCCGGCGAGCACGTCGTCGTGAGCGGCCCGGAGCGCGTCGCCGGCCTCGAACAGCTCCTCGACCGCCTTGCCCTGGGTCCGGACGAGCTGGTTGACCGCCCAGGCGGCCACCGACGGCTTGCGCAATGCGGCCACCTCAGCCGCCTCCTCGCGCCGGCCGGCGCTGCGCAGCTCGCGAGCCAGCGCGGTGCGCTCGGGCACGAAGCGCTCGAGCGCCATGCCGTAGAGGTCATCGACCTCAGGCATAGAGCTCGGGACGGCGATCGGCGAACACGTAACCGCTGCCGGCCAGCTCGGGCAGCACGACGATCCGCGCGCCGCCGCGCGCCGCGTCGATGATCGCCGCGCGCGCCCGGGCACGGTTACCCTCAAGCTCGCCGACCCGCGGCGCCAGCTGGCAGCAGGCGACCGCGACCTCGCTCACCGGCGGGCCACCGCCAGCAGTGCCAGCAGGTCGAAGGCCACGGCGGCGGCGTTCAGCGCGGTGATTTGCCCGGGCGAGTCGTAGGCCGGCGAGACCTCGACCAGGTCAAAGCCGGTGAAGGCGATGCCGGCCAGCGCGCGCAGGAACGCCAGCGCCTCACGCGGGTGAAGGCCGGCGACCTCGGGCGTGCCCGTGCCGGGCGCCGACGCCGGGTCGAGCACGTCGATGTCGAAGGACAGGTAGACGGGCCCGTCTGCGCCCAGCCGTTCGCGCACCCGTGCGCCGTACTCCTCCGGGGCCAGCTTGATCAGGTCCGATCCCGGGATCACCTCGAAGCCGAGCTCGCGCGGGACCTCGAGGTCGGCCGGCTCGTACAGCGGACCGCGCATGCCGGCCAGCAGCGAGCGCGACGGATCGAGCAGCCCCTCTTCCACCGCGCGCCGGAACGGCGTGCCATGGAAGTAGCGCTCGCCGTAGTAGGCATCCCAGGTGTCGGCGTGCGCGTCGAGCAGCACCAGCGCCACCGGGCCGTGCACCGCCGCCTGCGCGCGCAGCTCACCGAGCACGATCGAGTGATCACCGCCGAGCACGAGCGGCACGATCCCGGCTCGCAGCACGGGCTCGAGCGCCGCGGCGATCTGCTCGGTGCTGCGCAGCGCGTTGCCGGGCGTGACCGCCAGGTCGCCGCCGTCGACCACCGACAGCGTGCCGAACACATCGACGTCGAGCACCGGGTGGTAGGGGCGCAGCAGCGTCGATCCGGCCCGGATCGCCTCGGGCCCGAACCGCGCGCCGCTGCGGAAGCTGGTCGCGGTGTCGAACGGCACCCCGATCACCGCGGCGTCGACGTCGGCGTGCGGCACCTCCACGTTGGGCAGCCGCGCGAACGTGCGCACGCCCGTGTAGCGCGGGGCGAGCAGCGGATCGGGTGGCTCGAAGCGGGGCACTTACGTGAGCAGCTCGGAGTCGTGCTCCTCGAAGAGCCGCGCCCAGTCGCTCCGCTCGCCGGAGTGCAGCGCCTCGATCAGGTCGTGGATCCGCGGCGTCATCACCAGCAGGTAGTGGGTGGGCTCGGCCACCGCGTTCCAATAGGAGTGCGGTGTGCCCCGCTCCACGAGGATCGACTCACCGGCGCCGACCTCGCGTTCGGCGTCCTCGACCCGGAAGCCCAGCCGGCCTTCCAGGACGTACCACGCCTCGTCATCGGAGCGGTGCACGTGGAGGCCGGCGATCGGACGATCGCGGCTCGTCTCGCCACGATCGGTCCAATCCGCGATCACGAACGATTCGCTGACGATCACGACCCGAGACCCTACGCGCGCAACCGGCCCAAGTCCACACTCGGCGCCGGTCCCCGGCCGGGTGTGCCGCCGCGTGCGTAGAGCGGCCTGCATTGCACACTCGAGCGCAGCGAGATGCCGAGTGTGCGCTTCGGCCGGCGGCCCGCGAGCGGCTTGGTTCTACGACGTGGGCCGCGTCATGTGGAAGGTCCGCTCGATCACCGTGTAGTCGGTGGGGCCGCCGAGGCGGGCGACCGGGCGCAGGCCAGCGGTGTCGATCCCCTCACCGGAGATCGCGCGCTCGTCCAGGTGCACGCCCACGACCTGGCCGATCACCAGGTGCTGGCCGAACGTGTTGCCGTCCAGGTCGCGCAGCTCGAGGTGGTGCACGACCTTGCACTCCATCGCGCACGGGCTGGCCGCCACCCGGGGCGGCGCGACCAGCCGCGAAGGCGCCATCTGCAGGCCGGCCCGGTCGAATTCCGACGCTCCCCGGGGCATCGGCGCGGAGGTCTCGTTCATCTGCTCGCGCAGCTCCCAGGTGACCAGGTTCCACACGAACTCGCGCAGCTCACCGGCGAAGGTCGAGGAGTCTTTGGCCCCGTGACTTGAGAAGGCCAGCATGTTCGGGCCCTCACCCACGGCGTTGAAGAAGCTGTACGGGGCCAGGTTCACGCGGCCGGAGGCGTCCATGGTCGAGATCCAGCCGATCGGGCGTGGGACGACCAGCGCCTTGAACGGATCGTGCGGGAGCACGCTGCGGTCGCGGCTTGCGGGCTCGTAGAAGATCATGCCGGCGAGACTAACGCGGGCGCTCGTGGGTCGACCGGAAGGCTTCCGGGAGCCCCACTAAGACAGCAGGCCCAGGCGCTGGCCGCGCTGCACCGCCTCGGTCCGGTTGCGCACCCCGAGCTTGCGATACACCGCGCTGGTGTGCTCCTTGACCGTGTGCTTGGAGAGGTGGAGCTCCGCGGCGATCTCCGGATTGGTGGCCCCCGAGGCCATCAGGTTGAGCACGTCGCGCTCGCGCTCGGAGAGGCCGAGCGCGGGTGCCTGGGTGTGCACGTCGAACACGGTCTTGCCCAGACCGACCAGACGCACCGCGCTGGCCAGCTTGCGCGCCGGCCAGTCCTTGTAGGCGAAGCCCGAGGCGCCGGCCGCCCGTGCCGCCGGCGGCGAGATCTCGCCGGCGCCCGAGAACAGGAGCACGCGGGTCATGGGCTCGGCCTCGCGCAGCTTCTCGCACACCTCGGCGCCGGACTCCTCGCCGATGAAAAGGTCGATCAGCGCGACGTGCGGCCGGTAGCGCACGGCCAGCTCGATCGCCTCCGCGCCCGAGTGGGCGCTCAGGCAGCGATCGACCCACGGCTGCTGGGTGAGCATCAGGCGAATGCCCCAGTGCACGACGTCGTGGTCGTCGACCACGAGCACGCTCAGGCGCTCGGGGCTGCGCAGCGCGCTGTCCGGCAGGCGCGGCGTGGGCTCAGGGCTCAACCGGCACCACCAGCCTGACCTGCCAGGTTCCCGGTTCGCGCACACCGAACTCGACCACGCCGCCGCTCTGGAGCGCCTCGAGCGCGGCCAGGCGCAGGCCCATCCCGGCGCGGTGACGCGATCGCGTGACCCCGTCGTTGGCCACCTCGAGCACGAACGCGCCGTCCCGGCGACCCACTCGCACGCTCACCTGGCTGGGGCTGGCGTGCTTGTGCGCGTTGCGCACGGCTTCGGCCAGAACCGACTGAGCAAGCGGCTCGAGGTTGGGCGGCACGTCTCCTTCGTCCCCCGCCTCGAGGGTCACGCCCAGATCGGGGTGCACTCGGGCCAGGCGATCGACCTCGGCCAGGAACGTCGTCTGGGTCGCGCGGGGGGTGCGCCCGAGCGGGCGCTGAATCGCCGTGCGCAGATCGGACAGCGCCTCCTGGATCTCGACCGCGCACCGCTCACGGGCCTCGGCGGGCAGGTCCCCCTCGCCGTCGAGTGCCATCGAGATCCCGAACAGGCGCTGGATCACGCCCTGGTGGATGTCGCGGGCCAGGTCGATGCGCTGTTCGAGCTGGCGCGACTTCTCGGCCTCGGTGGCCACGGTACGCGTCACCGATGCGAGCGCCGCGGCCTTGCCGAGCGTCCACAACAGATGCCGCTCGGCCTCGCCGAGCGGCGGCTCGGCGAGCGGCCGGTCGGCGAAGATCACGCCCAGAGCGCGTCCGGCCGCGGCCATCGGGGCGCAGACCAGCCGGACTGGCCCGGGGAACATGTCCGAGTACTCCGACGGAACCTGGCCGGCCATGTCACCCGCGATCTCGATCACCCGGTCCTCGCGCAGCGACTGCGCGGCGATCGGCGCCGACTCCACGGTCACGTGCGCGTCGGTGAACGGCTCGAGGCTCAGTCCGAACGCGCCCGCGGCGCGCACTCGCCGGCGCCCCGAGTCGTAGCGGAAGATCAGCGCGCGGCGCATGTGGGCCAGCCGGCACACCGCCTCGCACAGCCGGTCGTAGAACTGATCGCCCGCCGCATCCTCGGATTGCGAGAGCACCTCGACGAATACCTCGAGCGCATCGACGCCGACTTCGGAGCGCGCCGTCGCCGTCATGGCTCTCGCGGGTCGCGGAGGCTCAGGAGGCGTCCATGAACGCGAGGCGCAGCGCCTGCTGGGGCTCGAGATACACCCGCCAGGATTCCTCGCACCGTGGACAGCGGCATTCCACCGACGGATCGTATCCGTCGAGCGCCGCGTGCCACTCGAAGATCGTCGGTGCACAGGCAAATCGGGCAGGCGAGCGACGCGCGCACCAGGGCGTCCGGGTCATCGCTCCGGAAGCGGGCCGTGTCAGCGAGCATGGCCACATCACGAGGATGCTCGCGGCCCGGGCCGGGTGCAACGCGCCGGTCCGGACAACCCCCCGGGTGGGGGACAGCGGGCGCGCCGCCCGGCATGGACGCCGGGCGGAACCGGCCCCAGGGACGTCGAGCGAAGCGAGACCCCTAGACCGCAGCCAGCGCTTCGGCCCGCGCGATCGGGCGCTTGCCCCAGCGGGCCCAGGTGGCGAAGTCGAGCAGGCGGACGATGTACTCGCTCAGCGGCGCGACGCTGATCCCGGCCGGCTCGAGCTGCGCGCGGGTGAACGCGTCGTCGAACGTGGTCTGCACGCGAGAAGTACGGGAAGTACATGGCGCCTTCCTCGATCAGCGACCGGGCGACTCCGTGGTCGGCAGACAGGAACTCGGCCGGCGAGAGCAGCCGCGGCGGCGGCTGCTGGAAGTAGCCGCTGGCGAGCTCGGCGAGCTCGGCGATCGTGCTCGCATCTGCCCCGGCGGTCAGGTGGTAGGTCTGCCGGATCCCGCCGGGGGACTCGCACAGCTCGTGGATGCCGTCGGCGACGTAATCGACCGAGACCACGTCGACCGGTGCCGACGCGATCGCCGGCACGGCCGGGAACAGTCCGCGCGCGAGCGCCCGCAGCGGCCAGTACAGCACGTTGAACGCGGCGGTCCAGCCGCTGTGGCGATCGCCGACCACGATGCTCGGGCGGAAGATCGTGAACGGCAGCTCGGGTCGCGAGCGCACGAGTTGCTCGGACTCGAACTTCGACTGCTCGTAGGAGTTGTTGAAGTCCTGCCCGACATCGAGGTCGGATTCCGAGAACCGGCCCGCGTGGGTGCCGGCCACGTACGCGGTCGATACCTGGGCGTAGCGCTCCAGGCCGCCGAGCGCCTGCGCCCGGCCCGCGAGCTCGAGCATCCGGCGGGTGCCCTCGACGTTGACCGCGCGGGCCTCCTCGAGCGGGAGAGCGAACGACACCGAAGCCGCGCAGTGGACGATCGTCGTCGTCTCGGCCGCGAGCCAGTCCCAGCGCCCCGGATCGAGGCCGAGCCGCGGCGCGGTCATGTCACCGGCGATCGCGCGTGACCCGGTCGCCGTAGCGGGCGGCGCGGTCGCCGAACAGGTTCACGAGCACGGCGTCCATGCGCTCGCGTGCGGCCTCCTCGCTGCCGGCGCGCACGATCGCGAGCACGTGGCGCTCGGTCCGCTCGAGGTAGCGCGCGAGCAGCTCCATGCCCACGAACCCGGTGGCGCCGGTGAGGAGAACCGTGCCGTCGGTGCTGCCTCATCGCTCGGCTCCAGCGAACGGAGCGCCCAGGCCAGGCGCGAGCGGGTGTCGGCCGGCGCGATCAGCTCGTCGATGTGGCCGTCGGCCGCGGCGGCGCGGGGGCACAGGCGGGTCTCGGCGTAGCTCGGCCGCCAGGCGCTCGCGCGCCGCTTCAGGATCGTCGGCGGCGGCCAGCTCGCGGCGGTGGATGATGCCCACCGCGGAGCGCGCGGCCATCACGCCGATCTGGGCGTTCGGCCACGCGAACACGTAGTCCGCCCCCAGGTCCTTGGAGTTCATCGTGATGTACGCGCCGCCGAACGCCTTGCGGAGGATCAGCGTGACGCGCGGGACCTCGGCCGCGGCGAACGCGTGCACGAAGCCGGCTCCGAAGCGGATCACGCCCTCGGACTCCTGCCTGGTGCCCGGCATGTAGCCCGGGGTGTCGACCAGCACGAGCAGCGGAATGCCGAACGCGTCGCACTTGGACACGAAGCGGGCGCCCTTCTGCGCGGCGTCGGCATCGATGATCCCGCCCAGGTAGCGCGGCTGGTTGGCCACCACGCCGACCGTCCGGCCCTCCATCCGGGCAAAGCCGGTGACCAGGTTGCGCGCCCAGCCGGCGGCGACCTCGAGCAGCTCGCCGCCGTCGACCAGCGCGCGGATCACCTCGCGCACGTCGTACACGCGGCGTGGATCGGACGGGACGGGATCCGAGGGGTCGTAGCCGAGCGGCGGGCGGGCCGGCGCGCGCGGCGGGGCGGCCCCGCGGTGGCGGGGCAGGTATCCGAGCAGATCGCGAGCCAGATAGGCGGCGCTCGAGTCGGTCGGCGCCACGAAGTGGCAGACGCCGTTGCGCTCGTGCACCTTCGTGCCGCCGAGCTCGCCGGCGGTCACGTCCTCGCCGAGCGCCTCGCGCACGACCCCCGGGCCGGTCAGGAACATGCTCGACTCCTCGGTCATCACGACCCAGTCGGTGAGCGCCGGCGAGTAGGCGCCACCGCCGGCCGACAGGCCGGTGACGATCGAGACCTGCGGTACGCGCCCCGAGAGCTTGACGATGCGGTGGAAGATCCGGCCGTAGCCGCCGAGCGCGGCCACGCCCTCCTGCATGCGCGCGCCGCCGGAGGACACGAAGCCGACCACCGGGCGCCTGCGCCTGGTCGGCTAGCTCGAGCACGCGCACGATCGTGTTCGCGTGCTGCTCGCCGAGCGAGCCGCCGGCGTAGGTCTGGTCCTGGGCGTAGCAGAACACCGGCCGGCCGTCGATCTGTCCGGCGCCGGCCAGCACGCCGTCTCCGGCGCGGGCCTTCTCGCCCATCGGGGCCGAGAGCACATCGGTGCGGATCAGCTCGAGCGAGCCCGGGTCGCACAGCGTCTCGAGCCGTCCGAGGGCGTCGAGTCGGGGCCGGCCCCGGTCGTGGGCTGCGGCTGGGCAGCGACGGCAGCTCATGGCGCGACTCCCAGGCAGAGCACGGCGTTGTGTCCCCCGAACCCGAACGAGTTCGAGAGCGCGACGACGCGTGGCTGCCGCCCCGTTCCCGTTGCCGTTCCGTGCGGCGAGCGGGCGGGGCCCGTCGGGAACGTAGTCGAGGTCGAGCTCGGGGTCGGGCTCCTCGTAGTTCAGCGTGGGCGGCGCCACGCGGTCGGTCAGGGCGAGGATCGTCGCGATCGCCTCGACCGCGCCGGCCGCGCCGAGCAGGTGCCCGATCGCCGACTTGGTCGACGAGATCGGGACGCTGTAGGCGCATTCGCCGAGCGCGAGCTTGATCGCCGAGGTCTCGGCGGCGTCGTTCAGCTGCGTCGAGGTGCCGTGCGCGTTGACGTAGTCGATGTCCTCGGGGGTGAGCGCGGCGCTCTTCAGCGCGCGGGTGATCGCGGTCGCCGCCGGCCGGCCGGTGGGCTCGGGAGCGGTCAGGTGATGGGCGTCGGCGGTGGACGCGTAGCCGAGCACTTCGCCGAGCACGCGGGCCCCGCGCTCGCGTCGCGAGCCGCTCGGACTCGAGCACGAGCACGCCCGCGCCCTCGCCCATCACGAACCCGTCGCGGCGGGCGTCGAACGGGCGCGAGACGCCGGTCGGCGAGGTCGCCTCCATGGCGCCGAAGGCGGCCTTCGCGAGCGGAGTGAGGGTGGCCTCGGCTCCGCCCGCGACGACTGCCTGTGCCTCTCCAGATCTGATCATGCGCGCCGCCTCGCCGATGGCGTGTGTGCCGGACGCGCAGGCCGACATCACGCCGAACACGGGGCCGCGCAGACCGTGGCGCATCGCGACCAGTCCGGCCGCGGCGTTGCCCATGATCAGCGGGATGGCCAGCGGGGAGACCCGCTCGGGACCGCGGTCGCGCAGCACGTTGCACTGGGTTTCGAACGTGGCCATGCCACCGATCCCCGAGCCGATCACGCATCCGACCTCGGCCGGATCGACGGGCGGCTCGTCCTCGTCCCAGTCGGCGTCGGCGAGCGCCTGGGCGCCGGCCGCGACGGCCAGCTGGGCGAAGCGGTCGGAGCGGCGCGCCTCCTTGGTGGTCATGAACTCCGTGGGGTCGAAGTCGGTGCACGTGCCGAGGCCGTCGGCGATGCCGCTGCGGCCGGCGAGCCACCCTTCGTGCAGCTCGCGTGCGGAGTTGCCCAGCGGCGTGATCGCGCCGATACCGGTGATGAGGACGCGTTCGCTCACGACGAGGTGGCCGTAGCCACGGCGGGTGGGTCCCATTCGACGACGGTGGCCCCCCAGGTGAAGCCGGCCCCGAACGCGCCGAGCAGCACGCGATGGCCCGCCTCCAGACGTCCTTCGCTCTCGGCATGCGCGAGCGCGAGCGGAAGCGTGGCCGCGCACGTGTTGCCGTATTCGGAGATGCAGTCCACGACCCGGTCGAGCGGCAGACCGAGCCGCTCGCTGACCGCGCTCAGGATCCGCCCGTTGGCCTGGTGATAGACGAACAGGTCGATGTCCTCGAGCCGGGCACCGACCGCGCGCACGGCCTGGACGGTGGCCAGCGACAGGTGCGCCACCGCCTCGCGGAAGGTCTCGTGTCCGCGCATGTTGATCCTGCCGTCATCGCGCGGGACCACGATGTGGTCAGCGCCGGCGCCATCGGCCCCGAGCACGATCGGCCCGATCCGGCTGTTCTGCGCGGTCGCCCGCAGGACCACCGCACCGGCGCCATCGGCGAACACGGCTGCGGTCGAGCGGTCCTCGGGGTTGGTGATCCGCGACATCAGATCAGCGCCGATCACGACCGCGCTCTGCACCCGTCCTGACTCGATCTGAGCCGCACCCACGGCCAGCGCGGAGAGGAAGCCGGTGCAGGCAGCGCCGATGTCGAACGCGCCGGCGTGCGTGGCCCCGAGCTCGTGCGCCACCTGGGGAGCGGCGTTCGGCATGACCTCGTCAGGCGTCGCGGTGGCGACCAGCACCAGATCGAGCTCGTCGGGCGGGGTCGCCCGCGCGCTTCAGCGCGGACGCGGCGGCATGGCTGGCATGGGTGACCAGCCGCTCGTCGGGGGCGGCCACGCGTCGCGTCCGGATGCCGGTCCGGCGCACGATCCACTCGTCGGTGACACCGATCCGTGGCGCGATCTCCGCGTTCGCGACGACGGCCTCGGGCAGGCTGATCCCGACCGATGCGATCGCTGCGCCCAGCGGCAGAACGGCCGCGACCGACTCGGTGCACTCCGGCGCGGTCAAGCTCATGCCTCAAACCCTTGCCGGTACCGAGCCGTATGCCAACGGCCACGGGGCCAGAACCCGACACGCGGGGGGTGGTCGGGCTGGCCCCGAAAGCCTGTGTTGAGCTGGGATTAAGAGACGCTTGAGCGTGGGACCTGGGACTAAGCCCGCGCCCGCGCGATCTGCTCGCGGCTCGTCGCCGGCGGCCCCGTGCGATCCCAAACGGGCCGGACTTCGACCGAGCCGTAGCCGACGTTCGGCATGCGCGAGGAATGCTCCAGCGCGGTGTCGAGGTCGGGGCACTCGACCAGGTAGTAGCCGGCCAGGAACTCCTTGGTCTCCGCGAACGGGCCATCGGTGAACTGCGTCTGTCCATCGCGCTCGCGCACGGTGGTGGCCACGTCCGGCGGCTCGAGCGCGTCGCCGGCCAGCCACACGCCGGCGCCCTTGAGTGCGTCCGTGTACGCGTCCCAGCGCGGTCCCATCTCCCGCCGCTGCTCCGCGGTGAGCCCGTCGTCGACCGGCTGGTAGATCAACAGCATGTACTGCGGCATCACGCCTCCTTGAGGTTGTTGGCCGCACGCTTTTCCGTCTGCGGCCTTCAACCCTATGACGGATGGGCGTGCCCCGTTTCGACACGCCCGCCCATCAACTCGTCTCGCCCCACTGGCGGGTCGAGGTGAGAGCCTCTAACTCCCTACCACGGCCGCGGCCGGTCCAGGCTCGGCGTTCTTTGAGCCGGTGGTGTAGATCGTGGCGACCTGCGAGATCCCGAACACGGGTGCGCGAGACTTCTATGGCCGCGGCCAGAGCGCGTTGTTGCCCGGCCGTATCCGGTTTATGTGCGTCCCTTTAGAGGGCCTGCGCGCGCCGCGGCGCCCAGGAGCTTGACGCGGTGCTAGGCCTGCGGGTCGGGCCCGGCAGCCAGCTCGTCGATCAGCGCCGCGAGCCGGAACAGCAGGTCGGGCGCGAGCTCCCGCTCGGCGAACGGAAGCGCGGCGTAGAAGGCACGCTGCCGGCCGCGCAGCCAGTTGCGCTCGGCGCGCACAAGCCGTCGGCCCGCGTCAGTCAGGCTGACCAGGACCGCCCGGCGATCCTCGTCCAACCGCGAGCGTCGCACGATCTCCCGGCGCTCGAGCGCGTCCAGGATCCGCGTTGCCGTCGACGCGCTGATCCCGGCGTGCGCGGCGAGCTCCTGCACACGTGCGCTCGGCTGGTCGGCCAGGACCTCGAGCAGCCCGTACTGAGAAAGGGTCAGCCCTCCGAGCGCGCCGCGGCCATTTCCACCGCGTGCGCGGCGCACGGCCTGGGCCAGGGCATCGAACCCGGCCACGAAGTCGGACGCCTCCGATTCCACGAGACCCACGGCCCCATCGGACGCGAAACCCACGGCTCCATCGGAAGCGAACTCCACGGCCCCATCAGAAGCGAAATCAGACTCCCCGAACGACTCCACCTTGCCAGTATAACTGTTGCGTTGCTAATATTTGGCATGCCAACGATCTTTGCGTCCGAGGTACTGAGAGAACCGCCATGTTCCGCAACATCCTGGTCACCGTCGACGGGTCGGACCATGCGCAGCGCGCCCTCGACGAGGCGATCGATATCGCCCGAGCCAGTCGGGGCCGCCTGACCATCCTGACCGCGGTGAACCCGCCCCCGGCCTGGGCCGCCGGCTCGATCGCCACCGGGGCAGCCGCCCTGTCCGCGCTCGACCTCGAGCGCGAGGCGGTGCAGGTGATGCGTCGCGCGGTCGAGTGCGTGCCAGACGACGTGCCAGTCACCAAGCTGATCAGCCGCCGCCCGATCCGCAGCGCGCTGATGAAGGCGCGTGCGCTGCGGCGAGTACGACCTGCTGGTCATGGGCTCGCGGGGCCGCCGCGCCCTCGCTGCCTCGCTGCTCGGGAGCGTGAGCCACTACGCGCTCAACCACAGCCCGATCCCCGTCCTGATCGTGCACGCGGACGGGACCATGGAGTCTCGCCCCGAGGGCGCCCACGGGCGCCCCTCGCAGGATCCGCCCGCCGAGCCGAGCGGGCCGGCGATCGTCCCGGCCTGATTTCGCGTCGCTTCCTCCGGCGAGCGCCCGGGCGGCGCGGCCCGCAAACCCGGACAGCCGTGCGCACCCCGTAAAACGTGTCAAAGCGCGCCGGCCCCACCCCGTGCGGCGACATAAGCATGGTGGCAATGCTTATGTCGCCAGGGCGGCCGGCCCCGGGGCGGGTTTGGCGGGTTTTGCAGGGTGGGCGGACGGGCGCCGCGAACGCGCAGACGACTTACGGCCCAGGCGGCGCGCGCGCACCGCCACCGAGCCGCTCCGGTGGCAGTCCAGCCGCCACCGCGGCCGCACCGGCGGCCCGTCCACGCACTGGCGTGGCCCAACCACCCGAACTTCGGCGGTGCGCTTGGTTCTAACGTCAACCGGGCACGAACCGGAGCATAGATCCGGCCTCGCCGCCGGCGCAACCCTCAGCCGTCCGCAACCCTCAGCCGTCCGCAACCCTCAGCCGTCCGCAACCCTCAGCCCTCCGCAACCCTCAGCCGTCCGGCGCCAGCAGCTGCTCGGTGGCCCGGATGATGTCCTCGAGCTCGGGCAGGCCGGTCACCCGGCAGGCATCTGCCGCTGGGCGGCGCGGGTGTAGCAGGCGCCCACGAACAGCATGGCCACGGCGTTCGGGTCGACGCCCGCCCGGATCCGCCCGGCCGCCTGCTCGGCGGCCAGGAACTCGCCCAGCGCGCCCACGCCGCGATGCGGGCCCAGGTCCTGCTCGGTCATGTAGGCGGCCATCGCGTCGCGCAGCGCGGTGTCGGACTGAGCGGCCGCCATCACCGGGAGCGCCTGGTCGAGGAACTGGTCGAGCGTGTGCGCGTAGCGCGTCAGCACTTCGTGCAGCTCGTGGCCGGTCAGCACGCCGCCGGAAGCCAGGGCCTGGAGCGGCTCAAGGCCCTGCTCGAACACCGCCTGCAGCAGCCCGGCGCGATCCTTGTAGTGGTAGAAGACGCTCGCCTCCGAGACGCCGGCCAGGGCGGCGACCTCGCGCGAGGTGACGCGGGCGATCCCGCGCTCGCGCAGCAGCTGAAGCGCCGCGGCGAGGATCGCCTCGCGCCCGCCGGCGGGAGGCCGCCCGCGCCGCCGCGGCGCGTCGCCGGGTGCGGACTCGTCGCCTCTGGTCATGACCCGTCACTCCGGTCATGGCCGCTCGCCACTCGCCACCCCCACCCGCCGCTCGCGGCCCCCACCCTCGCCAACGAATTACTGAGCACGGACTCAGTATATGTGCTAGCCTGCGGTCCCGCGCCGCAACAGGAGGTGGATCGGATGGAACGCAAGTGGTGGACCCTGCTCGCCGTATGCACCGGCGTGTTCATGCTGCTGCTGGACATCACGATCGTCAACGTGGCGCTGCCGTACATCCAGCAGGCCTTCCACGCCTCCCTAGCCGATCTGCAGTGGGTCATCGACGCCTACGCGCTGACGCTCGCGGCCTTCCTGCTCACCGCCGGCTCGATCGGCGACCTGGCCGGGCGCCGGCTGGTGTTCGCGGTGGGAATCGTGGTCTTCACGGTCGGCTCGGCGCTATGCGGGCTCGCCCCAGACGCCACCTTCCTGGCCCTGGCCCGCGCGTTCCAGGGCATCGGCGGGGCGATCATGTTCGCCACCTCGCTGGCGCTGCTCGCCGCGGCCTTCCCCCCGCGCGAGCGCGGCGTCGCCTTCGGCGTGTTCGGGGCGGTCACCGGCGTCGCGGTGGCAATCGGGCCGGTGCTCGGCGGCGCGCTGACCAGCGGACTGTCCTGGCGGTGGATCTTCTTCGTCAACCTGCCGATCGGCGTGCTGGCCCTGCTGGTCACGCTGCGCGAGGTCGACGAATCCCGGGCGCCGGTGGCGCGGCGGCCCGATTGGTTGGGCTTCGTGACCTTCACGCTCGGGCTGACCGCTCTGGTCTACGGATTGATCCGCAGCCATCCGGACGGCTGGGGCTCGGGCACGGTGCTCGGCTCGCTGATCGCCGCCGCGCGTCCTGCTCGCCGTGTTCTTCACTGATCGAGCTGCGCTCGCGCGCTCCGATGCTCGACCTCCATCCTCCTGCGGGTGCCGACCTTCAACGGCGGCCTGATCGCCGCCTGGGCGATCTCCGCCTCGCTGTTCTCGCTGCTCACCTACATCGTCCTTTACCTCCAGAACATCCTGGGCTCCTCTGCGATCGACACCGGCGTACGCCTACTGCCGATGACCGGCGCGATCTTCCTCACCGCGGGCATGGCCGGCCGGCTCACCGGGCACGTCCCCACGCGCCTGCTGATCGCCCCCGGCTTCGCGCTGATCGGCATCGGTCTGCTGCTGATGCGCGGGATCACCCCCACCGACGACTGGACGCATCTGCTGCCGGGACTGATCGTGGGCGGGATCGGCGCCGGCTTCGTCAACGTGCCCCTGGCCTCGACCGCGGTGGGCGTCGTGGAGCCGGCCCGCGCCGGCATGGCGTCGGGGATCAACTCCACCGCACGCCAGGTCGGCATCGCCACCGGCGTGGCGGCGCTCGGGAGCATCCTGGCCAGCCAGGCCGACAGCTCGGTCGTCGCTCACCTGAGCCGTACCGCGCTGTCCGCCCACGCCCACACGCTCGCCCAGGCGGTCAGCAATGGCAGCGTCATCCAGGCCATCCAGACGGTGCCGGCTCACCTGCGCGGGCTAGCCGGGGGCGCCGCCAAAGCCGGGTTCATCGCCGGTCTGAACGAGGTTCTGCTGGTCGGAGCGATAATCGCGCTGGTCGCCGCCGCGCTCACCATCGTCCTGATCCGCCAGCGCGACTTCGTCGAGGCGCACGGCCCGGAGGCCGGGGGCGCCCCGGGGACCGCTGAGTCACCCGGCGCCCGCGAGACCGGCCGCGAGACCGTCCCCGCAGCCTGACCACAGCGACACGCGCTCAGCGGCCGCGAACTTTGGCGCTGCACATGACATATACGGGAGTGGAGCGCCAAAGACCTCCGACGGCCCAGCCCACCCGCCAGCCCACCGGGCCGGCGATCGTCCCCTGCGATGATCCCGAGCAGACCTCGGGAAAGGAGCGCACGGTGAACATCACGGTGGTTGGGAAGGGGAACGTCGGTGGCGGACTGGCCGACCGCTGGGAGCGGGCCGGCCATGACGTACAGCGGATCGGGCAGGACGGCGGCGACGCCGGCAATGCCGACGCCGTGCTGCTCGCCCTGCCGGGGGCACGCGTGGCCGACGCGTTCGAGTCCGTGAAGGGACTGGAGGGCAAGACGGTGATCGACGCCACCAACCTGATCGGCGCGCAGCCGCCGGGCGGCTTCGCCTCGAACGCCGAGTTCGTGAAGTCCAAGACGCAAGGCCCCACCGCGAAGTCGTTCAACATCAACTTCGCCGCGATCTACGACCAGATCGACGACGCCAGCACCCGCCCCGGCAACCTGTGGTGCGGCGACGAGGAGGCACGCGCGGTGGTCGAGCAGCTGAGCCGCGACGCCGGATTCGACCCGATCTACGCGGGCGGGCTAGAGAACTCCGCGCTGCAGGAGAGCATGCTCCGGCTGGTGTTCGCGATCAACCAGGGCGGCATGGGCCCGTTCTTCTACCGGATGGCACCCCCCGGTCAGTTCTAGGAACCGCACCGACGGGCCTTTCTAACATCGAGTACGTGCGCCTCTCCGTCCTCGACCAGTCACCGATCTCCGAAGGCCTGACCGGCGCCGACGCGCTGCGGGGCACGATCGACCTGGCCCGGCTGACCGACGCGCTCGGCTATCACCGCTACTGGGTGGCCGAGCACCACGGTGGCCCGATGCTGGCCAGCGCCAGCCCCGAGGCGCTGATCGGGCCGATCGCGGCGGCCACCAGCGGCATCCGGGTCGGCAGCGGCGGAGTCATGCTCCCCCACTACAGCCCGTTCAAGGTGGCCGAGACCTTCACGATGCTGGCCGGGCTGTTCCCGGGCCGGATCGACCTGGGACTGGGACGCGCCGCCGGCACCGACCCGCTGACGACGTTCGCGCTCCAGCGCGACCGCCGCCAGGCCGCCCCCGACGACTTCCCCCAGCAGCTCGCCGAGCTGCTGGCCTACTTCGACGACAGCCTGCCCGGCCGACCATCCCGTTCCACCGGCTGGCCGCCATCCTGCCCGGGCGCCCCGAGCTGCCGACACCCTGGCTGCTCGGCTCCTCGGCCCAGAGCGGGATCTGGGCCGGCCAGCTCGGGACTGCCCTACGCCTTCGCCGACTTCATCAACGCCGAGGGCGCCACGATCGCCAAGCTCTACCGGGAGCGCTTCGAGCCCAGCCGTGACCTGAAGACGCCGAGGACCGCCGTCGCCGTGTGGGCGATCGCCGCACCCACCGATGACGAGGCGATCCACCTCTCCACCAGCAGCCGCATGTCGTTCACGCTGCTGCGGCGCGGAGAGCTGATCCCGGTCCCGCCGCCCGAGAAGGCGATCGAGTTCCTCGAGCGCGAGGGCAAGCCGCTGCAGCGGCGGGCGCCCGGGCCGCCGGTCGATCGTCGGCTCGCCCGAGAAGGTCCGCGGCGAGATCGAGGCCGTGGCCAGCGAGTACGGCGCCGAGGAGGTGATCGTGGTCACGATCACCTACGACCACCAGGCCCGCCGGCGCTCCTACGAGCTGATCGCCGAGGCGTTCGGGCTCGAGCCGCGCGCGGAGGCGACGAGCCTCACGAGCGACCCAGCTCTCGCGTCGCCGCGCTGACCAGCCCCTCGGCCATCGAGTCGCCCACGCCGCCCAGCGGCACCAGCCGCGGGACGTCGAGGTTCGCGGCCAGGTCGAGCCGGATGCGGGTGTGCTGCGCCGCCGTCCACCCGCCAGGTGACGTCGAAGCGCTCCTTGTCGCCTGGCTCCTCGGGGATCCGGCTCAGTTTGATCGTCCCCGCGGGGTCAACCGTCACCGACATGACGAGGTCGAAGTCCCGGGTCAGGGGCCCGCGCTCGACATGGAGCCTGGTGCGCGCCCGCGTCGGATGACCGGCGGCGTCGCGCTCGAGCACCTCGGCCTGCTTGACCACGTCCGCATGCCACTCGGGGTAGCGCTCGATCGCCTCGAGCAGCGCCATCGCCGCCTCGGGCGAGGCCGCCGTGGCCGCCGATGCGGTCCCGGTGAGCTCCTTCATCCGCCGCGAACGCTACTCCGCGGTGGCGGACTCCAGCGTCGCGGCCGGTCGCCTTGATGCCGAGCAGGATCAGCGCACCGGCGACGAGACCACTGATCGCCATGACCAGGAACGCGGCCGAGAAGCCCCACGCGGTGTACGCGAGGTTGAGCACGATCAGCGGCGCCAAGCGCTCCGCCGATGTGCCCGAGCCCGTCGCTCAGCGCGACGCCCGTGGCCCGGGCGCTGGTCGGGAAGTGCTCGGCGGTGTAGGTGTACATCACCGGGACGAGCAGGCCGATCGTGGCCGATGCGATGAACCCGAACACGATGATGATCGCGGGCGAGACGAAGTAGCCGATCACGAACAGCGAGATCGCCCAGGCCACGGCGACCAGCGCGATCGTGTACTTGCGCTCGAAGCGGTCACTGAATCGCGTGGTGGCGTAGGCGCCGACCAGGAAGCCGATGCCGGACACGACCAGGTAGGTCGTGCTGTCGGCCAGGCTGTAGCCCTTGTTGGTGAACAGCGTCGGCGCGAGCGTCAGCCAGCCGTAGTTGCCGATGTAGTACACGAACCAGATGCCGACGAACAGGGCGACGCGCCCGGCCATCGGTGGGCGCAGGAGCGCCTTGATCGGCACGCGCTCGGCGACCGCCTCGTCGGCCACCGGCTCGGGCTCGGGCAGGCGGTCGCCATCGATGTTCTCGAGCGCGGTCTGCTCGGCCATTTCGACGGCCTCCTCGGCCTCCTCGGTCCGCCCCTGGGAGACCAGCCAGCGCGGCGAGGGCGGCAGACCACGCCGCATGACCAGGATCGTCACGCCGCCGAGCGCGCCGATCAGGAACAGGATCCGCCATCCAGAGGCGAACGTCGGAACGAGTCCGCGCGCGACGAACGGCACCACGGCGAAGCCGGCGTAGGCCGCGGTGGTGGCCCAGCTGGTGTAGCGGCCGCGCAGCCGCGCAGGCGACAGCTCGCCGATGTAGGTGGTGACCGCGGCGATCTCGGCGCCGATCCCGAGCCCGGCGATGAACCGGAAGATGATCAGCTCGGTGACGTTGGTGCTGAGCGCGGCGAGGATCGTGCCGATCGAGAACACCGCCACGGAAATGCCCAGGCTGAGCCTGCGGCCCCATTTGTCGGCGATCGTCGAGTCGATGAACGAGCCGATGATGTAGCCGATCAGGCTGCTGGTGACCGACAGGGTGACGGTCGCCTTGGACACGTGGAACTGCGTGGCGATGACCGGCGCGGCGAACGAGATCGTGACGATGTCGAAGAACGCGAAGAAGTAACCCGCGCCGACAATCCACAGGAGCTTGCGCTCGTACGGCCAGACCGGGATCCGGTCGAGCCGGGCGGTGACACTGTCCTTGCCACGGCGCCTCCCGAATCTCGAGCGTGGGGTTTCTTCCTGGTGAGGCGCTACGTGTGACATCTATCAACCTCCCTCGTTCACCCACGGCTTACCCGACAGTGGCGCACCGAAAACTGGGCCCGCGCTACAGGGGAGGCGATGGAGCGCAGGCTCCGGCCGGCGGGTGCTCGTTGCACCTGCACCGTCCGGCCGTCCAGATGAATGACGGCTACGGGACTTCGGGGGAGGACTCGCCGGCGGCCAGGAGCTCTTCCGGCGCATCGACAATGGTCAGCAGGTCGCGCACGCCGGTGAGCGTCAACACCCGCTCCACCTGATCGGCGCCGCGCACTAGGGCAAAGCGCCGGCCGGTCTCCTGTGCCCGCTGCTGGGCAGCCAGCAACACGCGCAGGCCGGTCGAATCCATGAACTCGATGTGGCGCAGATCGAGAATCACGAGCTCGGCGCCCGCCCCCACACGCGATCGAGACGCTCTTCGAGCTCGGGGCTGGTCCGCAGGTCGAGCTCACCGCTCGCCGCCACCACCCAGGCGTCCCCCTCGTTACGTTCTTCTACGCTGAAGTCGGTGTTCACGGCCGGATTTGTGACCCCGACGACTGCCCGTCAGTTGAAGCGACCCGGAACGCTACCACCCCGTAGCCCGGGCCAGCCCCTCAGGCCGGCTCCGTCCATTCCGTGCCGACGATCCGCTGTCCGCTGCGGTCGGTGAGCGCCAGGTGCAGGGCACCCGGCACCACGATCTCGGGCGAGAGCAGCTCGAGCTCCGGGGGCGCGCCGGGCGGGACCATGCCGGTGGCGGTCGCTCCCCCTGGAGCGAGCAGGTTGATCACCACGCCGGTGCCCTCGAGCTCCTGCGCCCACACCTCGGTCATCGCCTCGAGTGCCGCCTTGGACGGCCCGTAGGGGGAGAAGCCACGCCGCACCATGGTCTGGTGATTGATCGTGACGTTGATGATGCTGCCGCGCCCGGCCGCCAGCATGTGCGGCACAACCGCACGCGAGGTGAGAAACACGCCGATGGTGTTGGTTTCCATCACCGTCCGCCATGCAACGGGATCGGCCTCCCAGAACGGCCGGGGCTCGGTCATGAAGCGCTCGTTGACGAACCGCATCCCGCGCGCCGCGTTGTTCACCAGGACGTCGACGTGGCCGCTGAGCGACAGCGCGTGGCCCACCACGCGCCGCAGGTCACCGGCCTCGGTCACGTCCGCCCTCATCGCCTCGATCCTCCCCGGCAGCGTTGCGCTCTCGGCGGCGACGGCCTCGGCCTCCGCCGGATTGCGCGCCGAGGTGATCACCACCTCAGCTCCGGCCCGGGCGTAGGCCAGCGCAATCGCGCGGCCGAGTCCCCGGCCGGCGCCGGTCACGATCGCCA
This sequence comes from uncultured Solirubrobacterales bacterium, assembly GCA_963764545.1. Lineage (GTDB taxonomy): Bacteria > Actinomycetota > Thermoleophilia > Solirubrobacterales > Solirubrobacteraceae > Palsa-465. The sequence continues at coordinate 1,406,856 of CAVXSX010000005.1, forward strand.
CGCGACCGCTCAGATCGACAGACGTCACTCAGTTACACAATACGCAGCGCCCGGTCGAGCACGAGCACTGCGGAAGCTGCGCGGTGAACTGCTCGGGGTGCCAGTGGCGCAGCCACTCGAGCGCGCCGCGCTCGGTGCGGTCCTCGGGGCCGCCCGGCCAGCACGCGCTGACGATCAGGGCGGTCAGGCGCCCGGATCCGATGCCGCCGCCGGGGGCGGCGGCATCGATGTGCTGACGGAGCTCCTCGCGAGTCATGCGATCGGGAAGGGGTCCAGGGCGACCAGCGCCTCGAACCGCGCGAGGTAACTACCCGATTTGGCCGCGAAGCTCACAGAGCAACCGCGGCCGGACCGCGCTTGCGTCCGGGGGCCGCGGCGCGCGTCGGTGGGCGGCGCGCGCCGCGTGCGGCCCGACGGCGACGCTTTACGAACGCTGCGGGACCTTGGCCATCGCCTCGCGGTAGATCTCCAGCTGACGAGCCACTCCCTCGTTGGTGTACCCCTCGATGTGGCGGAGCCGATCAACGATCATCGAAGCGTCGGCGGTGCTGAGCAGGAACTCCTCATCCTGACGGAGGCCGGCGATCTGCTCGGCGGTGCCGTGCACTACGACGTAGCCGTTCAGTTCTCCGTTCGGCGCCAGCAGGGCGACATCGAAGGACTCGATGCGACCCTCCTGCTGTCTGCGCCCGAGCAATCCAAGGGCCTCGTTGAACACCTCGAGGCCGCGCTCCTCCATGCCGCGCACGGGCGCCCCCCAGCTGATGAACAGCATCCGGTCGGCCATCGCCGACTCCTTCCGCTAACGGCCCGATCAGCGGCCGGGCCTGACGCCGTGACTCTCTCACGCCGCGCCAGGCGGCGCAACCGAGGCGCCGTCGCCCGACCGGCGAGCGCGCGTGGCCCGCTCGTAGGCCATGCGGAACAGCTCGATCGCGCGCTCGGCTTCCTCGGGCGAGCGGATCGACACGGTGATCCAGCCTGAGTCGGGCAGCACGTGATGCGCTCGGGCGCGCCCTCGGCGATCAGCTCGTCGCGCACGCGGCGGGGAAACGGCAGGTCCGCGATGCGATCGCCATGGAGATGACCGAGCTCGCGCCGGCCCATCCGGAACTCGACGCCGCCGAACCGGTGCGGCGCTGCCTCCACTCCGGGCCACGCCTCCACCACCGTTCGGATCTGTTCGTTGGTGCTCATGGCAGTGCACACTAGGCGCCCGGCGGCGCGATCACCAGAGGCAATTGGTCCTAAGCCCTATGGACCGGGCGGCTTGAGTCCTCCATGAGGTTGGCGGCGCCGCCGAACGATTCGAGCAGACGTTGACGCTTGAGAACGGCGCCGGGGCCTTTCCCGTCGCTATCGGCACAAGGTTGGTCAGCTTCTGCTCGGCGGTGGCCACCCTTTGCCGCGCCGCGTCGACTTGGCGCGTGACCCCCAGAGGCGGTTAGTGAGTACGTTGGTCGCATGCCCGAGCGCCGCCGCTACGACGTGGTGATCGTGGGCGGCGGTCACAACGCGCTGGTCGCCGCCACGCTGCTGGCCCGCGCCGGCCGATCGGTGCTGGTGCTCGAGCGCCGCGACGAGCTGGGCGGCGCCGCCACCTCCGCGGAGCTGTTCCCATCGTTCGCCGCGCGCCTGTCGCGCTACTCGTACCTGGTCAGCCTGTTCCCGGCCGCGCTCGCCCGAAAGCGCTCGGGCTGAACCTCGAGCTGCGCCGCCGCCGGATCGCGATGTATCCCGCGCTCGATCCCGACCCGGGCTTTCAGTCCACGCTGACCCGCCTCGCCGAGCGGGTGTTCCCGACGCTGACCGAGCCGCTGCGCAGCCGCGAGGAGATGCGCCGCCTGGTCGACGACGATGCCGTGTGGGAGGCGCTGTTCGAGACTCCGCTGTCCGAGCTGCTCGAGCGGACGTTCGAGGACGATCTCGCGCGGGGGACGGTTCTGACCGACGGGCTGATCGGCACGTTCGCCCCGGCCGGCGACCCGGAGCTGCGCCAGAACCGCTGCTTCCTCTACCACGTGATCGGCAACGGAACCGGACACTGGGACGTGCCGGTCGGCGGCATGGGCGCGCTCGAGCGCTGCGCTCACAGACGCCGCCCACGCCGCCGGAGCCATCACCATGATCGGCGCCGAGGTGGTGGCGATCGTCACCGACGGCGCCGAGGCCGAGGTCACGCGCGCGGACGACGAGCAGCTACGCGGCGCGCCACGTCTTGGCCGGCGTGGCCCCGCACGTCCTCAGCCGGCTGCTCGGCGAGCCCGCACCCGACCACCGCCGGAGGGCGCCCAGCTCAAGATCAACATGCTGCTCGCCCGCCTCCCCCGCCTGCCCGACGCCCGCGTTCCGCCCCCGAGGACGCGTTCGCCGGCACCTTCCACGTCAACGAGGGCTACGAGCAACTCGAGCAGCGCCTATCGCGAGGCGGCCTCGCCGGCGAGATCCCCTCGCTCCCGCCCTGCGAGGTCTACTGCCACTCGCTGACCGACCCGAGCATCCTCTCGCCCGAGCTGCGCGACCGCGGCGTGCACACGCTGACGCTGTTCGGGCTGCACATGCCGGCGCGCCTGTTCACCGACCCCGGCGCCAAGGACCGCGCGGTCGCGGCCACCCTGCGCTCGCTGAACAGCGTGCTGGCCGAGCCGATCGAAGACTGCCTGCTGGGGCTCGAGGCGCTCACCCCATCCGAGCTCGAGGCCGAGCTCGGCATGCCCGGCGGCCACATCTTCCACCGCGACCTGGCCTGGCCGTTCGCCGAGTCAGACGAGGACGTCGGGCCGCTGGGGCGTCGAGACCGGTCACCCGAACATATGGGTGTGCGGGGCGGGCGCCCGGCGCGGCGGCGGGGTGAGCGGCATCGCCGGGCACAACGCGGCCCGAGCGGTGCTCGCGGCGCGATAGCGATGATGGGCCGCCTTCGGCGGCGTCCCTGCGACTGGGCGACCACGTCCGGTCAGAACACGATCACCGCCCGGCCGCGCAGCCCGCCGGCATCCATCGCGCGATGCGCATCGGCGGCCCGCTCGGGCGGGTACTCGCCGGCCACGCGCAGCTTGAGCCGGCCGTCCGAGGCGAGCCTGCGGAGCTCCTCGAGCCAGTCGGTTCGCTCGAGCACGTGGGCCACGAACACCGGATGCACGTGCACGTCGCGATCCTCGACCTCCTCGCCGTCCCACCCGCGCACGAACACGATCCCCCCGCCGTCGCGAACGGCGCCCAGCGCGTCGCGATAGAGCAGCGCCGTGTCGTACACACCGTCGGCGCCGTCGGGCGCGACCTCGCGAACCGCGCCGGCGAAGTCGTCCGAGCGCGCCACGACCACGTCGGCGCCGAAGCCCTTGACCAGCTCCTCGTCCTCGGGCTTGGCGTCGGCGATCACGCGCAGGCCGCGCTCCTTGGCCAGCGGGATCACGTAGGACCCGAGCAGGCCGGCGCCGCCGGCGACGGCCAGGGTCTGCCCGGCCTCGAGGCCGAGCATCTCCAGCCCGCGCAGCGCGGTGAGCCCGTTCATCGGCAGCGTCGCGGCCTCGACCAGCGACGCGCCGTCCGGGATCGGCACGACCGAGGCGGCCGGCACGACCAGCAGCTCCTGCTGTGCTCCGCCCTCGGGCCGGCGCGGGCTGACCGCGGCCATCACCTCTCTGGCCGATCTGCAGCCGATCGACGTCCGGCCCGACCGCTTCGATCACGCCCGCGGCGTCCATCCCGGGCACCCACGGCGGCTCGAGATCGGGTCCTGCGCCGCGCTCGCGCAGTCCGATGTCGGTCGGATTCACCGCCGCCGCCTTGACCGCGATGCGGACTTCGCCCGCGCCCGGTTCGCGCGCGGGGCGGTCGGCGACCTCGAGGACGTCCGGGTCGCCCGGCTTGGGGATCACGATTACTCGCAAGGCTCGAGACCTCCTATTCGCGGTTGAGTGAGGCGATGATCAGCGAGGCGTGCGTCTCGCCGTCGAGGTTGACGATCCAGCGGCGATCACCGTCGCGCAGCACGCGCTTGTCGCCCGGCTGGGCCGGCGATCGGTATTCGATCTCGAAGTCGATCGAGTCGAGCTCGGCCCCGCCGGCCGCCAGCAGCTCCTCCTCGAGCGGCTGCAGGTAGGCGGCGTTGTTGATGTGCGCGGCCAGGTCGCACTCGGTGGCGCGAAACCGCCACGGAAAGCCGTCCTCGCCGCCCTCCGGAGCCGGGTGGCGCAGCCGCGCGGTCACTCTGCGCCCGCGGTCGACTCGCCCCACATCGCGATCTCCTCCTCGCTGAGCGGCGTGGGCCGGCCACTGGCCGGGTCGAGGTGGACCCACAGCGACACGACCTCGACCTCGCCGGCCACATCGCCGGAGATCGTCGTGCGCCGCTCGGCCCACATCCGGCCCATGCCGCTGCAGAACGTGCTCAGCTCCAGGCGCTCGCCGAAGCGGGGAAAGCGCGCGACGTGCATGCGCGTGCGCCGGACCACCCAGGCGGCGGCCTGCGAGAGGCCGGCGTCGTCCGCGTCGGCGTAGGCGATGTCCTGGACGAAGCGGGCCAGGGCATCGAGCCGGACGCGACCGGTCGGGGTGCAGTCGGCCAGTCCGGGGCGGACCGGCGGCTCGGTGAACACGCGTCCGCGGCCGGGCGCGGCGACCAGCTCGTGCAGCTTGACCGCCTCGGCGGTCATGCGAGCATGATCGGCACTCACGCGAACAGACGCGGATCGGCGGTGGTGATCCCGTGCACGCCGAGCCGCCGGAACTCGGCGATGGCGGCGCGCTCGTTGACCGTCCAGGCATACAGCCGTCCACCGCGATCGACGACGTCGGACAGCAGCGTGTCGTCGACCAACCGGTGCTGCGCCATCAGCACCTCCCAGCGCCCGCTGTGCAGACCGGCCAGGACGCCGGCGCGCCAGTCACGCCAGCGGCGGCTCAGACGCGCGATGCGCCCGCCGACCGAGATGCCGACCCGGGCGCGCGGCTCGAGCGCGCGCACCCGATCGAGCACGTCCGGGACCTGCGAGGAGATCAGCGTCCGGTCGAGCAGCGAGGCCTGGCGCAGCCGCTCGATCACCGCCGGCTCGCAGCCGACGTGCTTGACATCGACGTTCAGCTCGACGTCGCGGAAGCGCCGCCCGGCCAGGTGCGCCAGCGCGTCGCCGAGGCGCACGTTGCCGCCCCGACGGGCGTGCAGCACCGTGTGGGCGAGCACCAGCTCGCCACTCCAGGCGCGCACGTCGAACTCGACCATGTCGATGCCGATCTCATGCGCGGCGTCGAACGAGGCGAGCGTGTTGGCGGGCGCCAGGGCGCTGGCGCCACCGTGACCGATCCGCTGGCACACGTCGCTCAGCGTACCTGGGCCTCCAGCCAGTGGCCCACGGCGGCCCGCAGCCCCCGGACGTCGCTGCTCAGGCTGTGGTTGCCGGCCAGGGTTATCACCGTGCGATTCGGCCCCGGCGGCGGCATCCCGAACGGGTCGCGCTCGCCCTGGACCACGAGGACCGGGAGCGTCACGGCGTCCAGCTCGTCGAGCCGGGTCGTTTTCGGGGCGTCCGGGCGGGTGAAGCGGGAAGGCCAGGCACAGCACGGCGATCGCGCCGGTCGCCGACTGCGGTCCGGCAGGCCACCCGCGCGCCCGAGGAGCGCCCGCCGGTGATCAGCGGCAACCGGTGCAGCGCACCCGCCTGCAGCGCCTGCGACGACGACGTCCACGCCGCATCGAGCTGGCGGGCGGGCGCCGGCGCGCGCCGGCCGGCGACCCGGTAGGGCTGCTCGACGAGCGCCACCGCGAAGCGCGCGTGCGGTCGCGGCCTCGGACGACCGCCGTCAGATCGCGCGCGCCCGACCCCGCCGCCCGCCCCGTGCCCGAGCACCAGCGCGCCCAGCGCGCTGTGGAGCCCTTCGACGTGGGCTCGGCCGGGCCGTGCGGAGTGTCGATCTCGATGACGTCCATCTGCGCTCCCGAGGCCACCGTACTAACCCCGCACTCGGCTCCGTGGCCAGTGTGAGTTTCCGTTCAGCCACGCATACCCGTACTTGGTGCGATCTCGGCAATCGCCCCCGGCCGAGTGTGGCGTTGGGCCGGCTGCGCTGCCTCGAATCCCGGCCATAATCACGGCATGAGCCTGAGCGGCAGCTCGACCTCCGAGATCAACGCCCCGCTCGATCAGGTGTGGGCGCTGGTCGAGGACGTGGAGAGCGCCCCGGAGTGGCAGGGCGGGCTGAACGCGCTGCGCGCCCTCGACCACGACGACCAGGGCCGGCCGGTCCGCTGCGAGACCGAGACCGACGCCAAGATCAGATCGGTCAAGTCGGTGGTGCACTTCACCTACGACGGCCCGACCCGCCTGACCTGGACCCAGGAGAAGGGCGACCTGAAGTCCGTCGCAGGGCAGCTGGGAGCTCGAGGATCTCGGCGGCGAGCGCACCCGCGCGACCTACTCGATCGAGGTCGACCTCGGCCGCCGGCTCGGCATGCTGGTGCGCGGCCCGGTCGTCGACGTGCTGCGCCACATGCTGGCCGGAGCCCGCGCCGGCGAGCTCAAGCAGCGGATCGAGTCAGGCTGAAAGCTCGCCGGCGAGCTTGTCGAGCACCTCGCCGTAGATCCGCCGCAGGCCGAGCGGCGCGAACGTGCGCTCGAACACCCCGCCGATCCCGCCGGCTCCCTGCCAGGAGGCTTCCAGCGTGACCTGCAGCGCCGGCGCCGCTGCGGGGCGATGCTCCAGCGGCTCACGAACGAGGACAGCTGGTCGCGCTCGAACAGGCCGCCGCCGTCCTCCTCCACGGCCAGCCGGTAGTCGCGCTCGCGACCGCCGGCGGCGAAGTGGTAGCCGATCACCGTGCCCTCACCGTGGCCGCCCTGCTCGACCCGGTAGGCGCTGTAGTTGTCGGTGAGGATCCGCGGCCGGGCCTCGCGGTAGTCGCGCAGGAACTCGAGCACGTCGCTCGGGCGGGGCAGTCGACGGAGCTGGTGACGTGGGCGGTTACGGTGGCCATCCCCGCCCGATTGTGACAGGCGCGCCGCCGGGACCGGCCAAGCCCCGGGCAGCACCCGCTGCGGCAACTCAGGCATGATTGCCGGCACATGCTCGCCGTGTTCGCCGCCGCCCAGGACAAGGAGAACCCGCTCAGCGGCCTGCGCATCGACGAGCGCCCCGAGCCGGATGTCCCCGACGGCTGGACGACGGTCACGATCAAGGCCGCCTCGCTCAACCACCACGACCTGTGGTCGCTGCGCGGGGTCGGGCTGCCCGAGGATCGGCTGCCGATGATCCTCGGCTGCGACGCCGCGGGCCTCGACGAGGAGGGCAACGAGGTGATCGTCCACTCGGTGATCAACGATCCCTCCTGGCACGGCGACGAGACGCTCGATCCGCGCCGCTCTCTGCTCTCCGAGCGCCACCCCGGCACCTTCGCCGAGAAGGTGGCGGTCCCGACACGCAACCTCATCCCCAAGCCGAAGGAGCTGACCTTCGAGGAGGCGGCCTGCCTGCCCACGGCCTGGCTGACCGCCTACCGGATGCTGTTCACCCGCGGACGGGTCAGCCCGGGCTCGACCGTGCTCGTCCAGGGCTCCACCGGCGGGGTGGCAACCGCGTTGATCGTGCTCGGCCACGCGGCCGGCATTCGCGTCTGGGTCACCGGGCGCAGCGAGGAGAAGCGCGCCCGCGCGCTCGAGCTCGGGGCCGATCAGGCCTTCGAGTCCGGGGCGCGGCTGCCCGAGCGAGTCGACGCGGTCATGGAGACGACCGGCGGAGCGACCTGGGGCCACTCGATGCGGGCGCTCAAGCCGGGCGGCACGGTGGTCATCTCGGGCGCGACCACGGGCGACGCGTCGCCCGCCGAGCTCAGCCGGATCTTCTTCCTGCAGCTGTCGGTGATCGGCTCGACGATGGGCACCCGCGAGGAGCTCGAGCGGCTGATTCGCCTGTGCGTCGATCAAGGGGGTGCGCCCGGCGATCCACGCGACGCTGCCCCTGCGCGAAGCGGCTCAGGGCTTCGAGACGATGCTCAAGCGGCGAGTCGGTGGGGAAGATCGTCTTCACGCTGCCGATTGATAGCCCGCCCTTATAACTAAATCTAGAAGTTCGTCTTGGACATCTAACTGGCGGGGCGTCATCATGGCTGCACCCTCCTCCCTCGAGCGCGCCCCACTCAAGCCGGCCCGTCCAATTCGCCGGCTCCTCGGGGCGCGACTCACTTAAGCGGCGGATGCGAGGACCACGCCGGCGGACGCGCACGTGGCCAGGGCCAGCGGCAGGTCCGCGCCGTCGATTCCCCGCAGGTCGGGGTGCTCGAGGTCGATCTCGACCGTGGGCTGCGCGCTCAGCTCGCCCTCCAGACCCAGGCAGCGGTAGCCGTTGCGGCACAGCTCGGCCCACAGGTCGCCGACGGCGGCCAGCAGCCCCGAGCGGAGCTGTCGCTCGCGGCGCGAGCCGGTCTCGAGCTCGCGCGCCTCCTCGAACGGGTCGATCCGGACCTGCGAGTCGCTGCCGATGGCCAGCGGCACGCCGGCCTGCGCGTACGCTCATCGCCGGCAGGTAGCCGTCGCCGAGGTTCCCCTCGGTGGTCGGGCACGACACCACGGTCGTGCTGACTCGAGGCCAGCAACGCCACGTCCTCGGCCGACACGTGGATCCCGTGGATGACGCTCGCCCGCTCGCCCAGGAAGCCCGGTTCGCTCGAGCAGCTCGATCGGGGAGCAGCCGTGCTCGGCCTGGCATTCCTGAAGCTCGCGCCGCTGTTCGTGCGCGTGGACGTGGCGGACGATCCCGTGGCGCTCGGAGTACTCGGCGATCGACTCGAGCCATCCGCGCGGAACCGCCCGCACGCTGTGCGCCGCGATCCCGACCTCCACACCCGGCACCGATGCCGCCCATCCCCGGAGCGCCTCGACCCGAGCCAGGAACGTCTCGACATCCGGATCGCAGAAGCGCCGCTGACCGGGGGCGGGCTCCACGTCGGAGCCGGCCGACCACCCGCCCCGGTGATAGGCCGCCGGGAGCAGCACGATCCGGAGTCCGACTCCGAGCGCCGCCTCGGCCACGGCGTGGGCCATCTCGTTCGGCTCGGGGTACGGCGTCCCGTCCGGCTGATGATGCACGTAATGGAACTCGCCCACCGCGCCGTAGCCCGCGCCGACCATCTCGTCATACGTCTCGCGCGCGAGCATGCGCATGGTGGCTCGGATCGAGCGCGCCGGCCAGGCGGAACATCTCGGTCCGCCAGGTCCAGAAGTCGTCGTCCTGGGCAGTGGTCCCGCCGGGGCGCTCGGCGCGCCCGCGCAGCGCGCGCTGAAACGCGTGCGAGTGGGCGTTGGCCATGGCCGGAATCGACGCTCGCGCGCTCACGCCAGCGCCTCCAGCGCGCGGGCCACGACTCGGGCCGCGACCGCCGCGTCCTCGAGCTCGATGCTCTCCAGCGGCGAGTGGCTCACCCCGGTCTCATTGCGCAGGAACAGCATCGCGGCCGGGATGCGCTCGGCCACGACTCCTGCGTCATGCCCGGCGAAGCACACGAGCTCGGGCACGGCGTGACCGTGCTCCTCGCGGGCGGCCCGGCTCAGCGCGGCACGCAGCTCGGGCGCGAACTCGCGCGGGTCGCTGCGCGAGGCCACGGCCAGCTCGATCTCTACCCCGGTGCGCGCGTGCAGCTCGGCGGCCAGCGAGCCCAGCCGCCCGCGCCACGCGTCGATCGCGTCGAAGGCTGGCGCCCGCGCGTCGATCCACAGGCGCACCTCCGCGGCGATCGTGGTCGGTGCGTTGGGTTTGGTGATGATTCTTGATGCAGTGACCGTGAGCGGAGCGTGTTCGCCATCGAGCGGACCGCCCGCGCTCGCCAGCGTCCTCAGCCCCGACGATCAGCCGCGCCGGCGCGGCCAGCGCGTCGCGCCGCTCAGAGCGCGGAGTCGTGCCGGCGTGATCCGCCCGCCCGGTCAGCGTCACCTCGAGGCGCGTCCGGGCGGCGAGCGAGCGGACCACGCCGACCGGCTCGCCCGCGCGGGCCAGCTCGGTCGTCTGGTCGATGTGGATCTCGATGAAGCCCGCCAGCCGCTCGAGCCACGCCCGGCGCCCCGCCGATGCCCTCCGGATCGATCCCGGCCGCCCGCATGGCCTCGGCCAGCGACACGCCGTCGTCATCGCGGCGGTCGAGCACGGCCGGCAGATCGAGCCGGGCGGCCAGCGCCTTTGAGCCGAACGTCGGCGTGTTGAAGCGTGCGCCCTCCTCATCGGCGAAGGACAGCACGGCGATCGGACGTCTCGAGCCGGCGCGCGCGGCGATCTCGAATCGCGCAGACCACGCCGAGCGGGCCGTCGAACCGGCCGCCCGCCGCGCACGCTGTCCAGGTGCGACCCGATCCCCCACCAGGGCGGCTCCGCGTCCGGGCACGCCCACAGGTTGCCGGCCGGGTCGCGCTCCACCCGCAGCCCGGCGCCGGCGGCCTGTCGCTCGAACCAGCGGCGGGCGGCGGCGTCCTCCTCGCTCCAGGCCATCCGGTAGACCCCCTCGGGGCCCACGCCGATGCCGTCCAGCGCGTCCAGGCGCGCCGCCGAGTGCCTCCGCGGTGATCACCTGAGTCATCATGCCGGACATGAGCGACCGAGAGCCGGAGCCGCCCCGCCTTCATCTTCGACCTCGATGGCACGCTGATCGACTCCGTCTACCAGCACGTCGTGGCCTGGCGCGAAGCCCTGGCCGGAGTGGGGATCAGCCTGTCGGTGTGGAAGATCCATCGCCGGATCGGCATGAGCGGCGGGCTGTTCATGACCGCGCTGGTCCGCGAGCTGGAGGCCGAGCTAGATCCCGAGACGGTGCGCGCATTGCCAGGGCTGCACGAGGAGGCGTTCATCCGCCACTACGGAAGCGTCCAGCCGCTCCCCGGCGCCGATCGAGCTGCTCGAGACGCTCACCGAGCACGACGTGCCATGGGCGATCGCCACGAGCGGGGTCGCCCGGTATGCCCATCTGGCCTGCGAGCTCCTCGGCCTGCCGTCCGACACGCCGTTCGTCACCCGCGATCAGGTCCGCTACGCCAAGCCCGACCCAGACCTGTTCCTCACCGCCGCCGAGCGGATCGGCGCCGACATTCGCGACAGCATCGTGGTCGGCGACAGCGTGTGGGACCTGCTGGCCGCCCGCCGGGCGCGGGCGCTGGGGATCGGTGTGCTGTCCGGCGGCTACGGCCGCGAGGAGCTCATCTACTCCGGAGCGTTTCGGGTCTACGAGGATCCGGCCGACCTGCTGGCGCACCTGGACGAGGTGGGGGTCCGCCGGCCGCTCTAGCCGCGCCGGCGCGGCTCCGCCGGGCGGCCGCGAGCAGCGCGACCTGCCGTTCGCTCAGCGCAGCCAGCTCGGTCCGCAGCCGGCGAAGGGCAAGCCAGCGGCGCAGGAGCACCACCAGCAGCAGCGGCACGGCCACCAGCGCCAGCAACCCGGCGATCGAGCCGAGGGTCTGTCTGGTGCTGGTCTGGGCGGTGGTCGCCGTCGGGGTCGGTATCGCGATCGGCCGCAGGTTCGGCGCCTGCCTCTCCCGCCCTCCGGCTCCAGCGGCGGGCGCAGCATGTCCGACCGGGTTCACCGGCGTGGTCTGCTCGGCGATCGCCAGCAGCTCTCCGTTCTCGACCCCATCCGTCAGCGTGTTGTGGACCCAGTACCACGCGCCGTACTCGTGCCAGGCCACGGTCGAGAGCTGCGATCCGTCGTAGAAGAGGTCGTACGTGCGCTTGCCCACGTGCAGGGTCTGATTCGGCTTGGTCAGCATCGGCACCTTGTCCCAGGTGGTTCCCTGCACGTCGTAGAACTGGCCGAGCTGCCCGTTGGAGAACGCCTCGACGTAGATCGGATACGCCGCGCCCCCGGAGGCGTGGATCAGGTAGTCGCGTATGCAGACTCCGGTCTGCGCGGTGCAGTGGGGGGCGACGGGAACGGCGCTCCCGGCCAGGTCCTGCACCGCCGGGAACTCGGCCGGGAAGCTGACCCCCGCCGCTGCCGCCTTCTCGGCGGCCACGTTCGAGGCCAGCGTCGCGGTCAGCGGCAGATGTGCGAGCGCACCGCGGTGGCCGACCCGCCGCGCGGTCGCCGCCGTCAGGGCGGTCGGCGGCGGATGGCCGCCGGCCAGGAAGTCGTGGACGCTCTGCTGGATCTGAGCCGGGCTGGCAGTCAGATCGCCGTTGGGCAGCGGGTCGGTCAGGAAGTGCACCTGGCGCACGCGCAGCCCGGCCGCGCTGATCAGCAGATCGGCCAGGTTGAGGATCTCGGTCGGACTGTCCAGGCCGGGGTCGGTCTGCACCGTCTGTCCGAAGATCTTCTCGAACTTGCCGACGTTGCCGCCCAGCTCGGGCCCGTACTGGCTCTTGACCGCGAGCAGGAATGCCTGGTCGCGGGCGTCGCGGATCTGCGACATGTCGGTGTGGCGGTAGGAGACGAACTCCTCGGCCTCGTTGCCGTTCAGGCACTGATAGCCCGGCTGCAGATCGATGTTCTGGTACTGCTCACCGCCGTCGGCGTTGTTGTGGTAGTAGCGCTGGTCGACCGTCGAGTAGACACAGCCCAGCTTGTCGATCGCCTTCTCGAAGCGACCGAACGTGGCCACGATCACGTGGTTGACCGAGAGTCCGGTGACCTGCTTGATCGTCTCGAGCAGATACGTGAGCCCGCCGGTGTAGGCGGCGTTCAAGCGGGTCGGCCCCACCACGCCGCGCGGCGTCTGGATCGGCACCCACAGCTCCCGCGGGATCGACATCATCGAGATGTACGGCTTGCTCGGGTCGATCCGCACCAGCAGCATCTCGTTGGCCAGGTGGGGGACGGCGTGGGCGTAGTACTTGGTGGCCGGGCGCCAGTCGTCGCCGACCAGCAGCAGGGTCTCTGGGCCGCCGTAGTAATCGTGGGCGAGGACCCCGCGATCGACCTTGATCGTCGGGTTGCGGTGCAGGTCCTGCACAACGGTGTGGACCTGCTCGAGGACGAACACGGCCGTGGCGCCTGCGCTGGCGACCAGGACGAGCAGGCATCCGAGCACGAACCGAACCGACGTGGGAAACCATCGTCGGCGCGGCTCGTTGACCGTCGCGGCTGGCGGCGTGCGAGCACTCATACGGAGGGCGGGCCATAGATTACGGCCCCGCTCGGGCGCCGCTCATTAGAGATCGTTAGTGATGCGTTTGTGCGACCGCGCCGGCGGCCCCGCCCGACGTTCGCCGCGGCTGGGCATCCGCGCCCGCCCGGTGGCGTTCCTGGTGCAGCGCGAGTGCGCCGACCACGAGCGATATCCCCAGCACCTGCCGCGCGTTCGGCGTCTGCCCGAGCACCACGAGCCCGACCACGGTGGCGGTCGCCGGCAGCAGCGAGACCATCAGCGAGTAGGTCTCGCGGGCCAGCCGGGACATCGCGAGCTGGTCGCACACGTACGGGATGACCGACGAGCTGACGCCGACCCCCACGCCGGCCCCGATCGCGACCGGATCGGTCAGGTGCGGCAGAACCTGCCAGCCGCCCAGCGCGCTGACCACGGGCAACGCCAGCAGCATGCTCGCGGCCAGGCCGTCGATGCCCCCGACCCCGGGCTGCCGCGAGACCCGGTGGGCCAGCACGATGTAGAGCGCGAACAGGCCGGCGTTGGCGAAGGCCAACCCGAAGCCCAGCGCGCCGCCGCGCAGGCGGACGTCGATCAGCACGTACACGCCGGCCACGGCCAGCGCCAGCGCGCCCAGGTTGCGCGGCGAGCGCACGCCGATCGCGGCCAGCGCGATCACCGGGAGAAACTCGATGGCCGACACGGTGCTCAGCGGCAGGCGGGCGATCGCCTCGTAGAAGCAGCTGTTCATCACCGCGAGCACCGCCCCGAGCGCCACGAGCCGCCGGATCGTCGGCGAGTCCGCGGCGCGCAGCGCGCGCCAGGGCCGGCGCCACGCGGCGAACACCACGGCGGCGCTGGCGATCCGCAGCCACGCCACCCCGAGCGGCGCTACGCGCGCGAACAGGAGCACGGCGAAGGCGGGACCCAGGTAGTGGAACACGGCGCTGCCGGCGAAATAGGCCTGCGGCGGTATCCGCTTGCAGCTCATGGGTCGATTGTGCGCCGCAGGCGGCCCCACGTACATGGGAGATCGAAGGCGTTATGCTGCTTGCGCCTATGAAAGATGTGGTACTAGACCCAGTCGACCGGCAGATCATCACGGAATTGGCCCGAGATGGCCGGGTTTCCTTTGCCGAACTCGGGCGGCGGGTGAGCCTGTCCTCGCCGGCCGTAACCGAGCGTGTGCGGCGCCTGGAGCAGTCCGGCGTGATCACCGGCTACCGGGCCGAGGTCGACCCGCGGGCCCTCGGCTACTCGCTGACGGCCATCGTGCGCGTCAAGCCGGCCGTGCGCCAGCTGAGCAAGATCGCCGAGCTGGCCGCCGAGATCCCGCAGATCGAGGAGTGCCTGCGGATAACCGGTGAGGACTGCTTCTACATGAAGCTCCACCTCGGCGCGATCGAGGAGCTGCCCGGCGTGCTTGACCGCTTCCTCCTCTACGGCGAGACCACGACCTCGATCGTCAACGACACCCCGGTCGCGCGCCGCGACCCGCCGGCGGCCTTCTAACCGGCGCGGACCGCCGCCTTGCGCCGAGGCCGCGCCGCCGGGTGCGGCGCGTTCCCGTCGCCGTGCTCGAGCTGGCGCCACAGCGTCCGCATGGTCGGAGCCAGGTGCGTGATCTCCTGCATGTGGGCCTGGGCCAGCGCATCGAGCTTGGCGACGGCGGCCGAGGTGAGCGTGACCCGCACAACGCTCCTGCTCTCGGGATCTGGAGCGCGTTCGACCAGTCCGTCCTTGACCGCCCGGTCGACCAGCCCGACCGCGCTGTGATGGCGCAGCACGAGGTAGTCGGCGAGTTCACCGATGGTCGGGCCGGCGGGATTGGGGTGGCCGCGGATGGCGAGCAGCAGCTGATGCTTGGCGGCGGTCAACCCCGCCCCCTTGGCCTGCTCCTCGCTCCAGCGCAAGAAGCGCCGCAAGCCGGTGCGCAGCTCGAGGAGATGCTCGAAGTCGGCTTGATCTAGAGACATATCGTAGTACGATATCGTGGTAGGACAGGAACAGCGGAAGGAGGATACATGGACACCGCCCGGACCCGCGCAGCTGTCGACGGCGCGTCCTACCGCCACAGGTCCACGCTCGGCGGGCCGCGGCGCGCATTCGGTCGCAGGGCCGCCTCCTCCGTGCCCCGCGGTGGCGCAGCCCCCGACCCGGCGCCCGGTCGCGAGCTAGAGGCGAATCGCGAGCTACTGGCGATCCAGATCCTGCGCGCCCGCCATCGGGCCACCTGACGAGCCGGCCACGCTCCCGTCCCGCACGACGCGTGCCTGCGCGTCGCTCAGTTGGATGGTGACGAACGCGCCGCAGCCGTCACAGAAGAAGCGCACCCGGTTGCCGGGGCTCACCCGGTACGCGGCCCCGGGATCGCGGTAGCCGCACGCCGGGCAGGCCAGCTCCGCGAGCATCCGCTCGGGCGCGTCGGCCACGTCGAACTCCGCGCTGTGCATCAGCTGGGGCATGACAACCCTCCTCTCGTTTGCCCGGCGGGCGGGCGCACGTCCGGAGCCCCGCCCGCCTGGCTCGGACCTCAGACCGAGTGCCTACCGCACTCGGGATCGGTCGGGTCGACGATCCGTCGGGTGCTGACCGGCCGCTCGCGAGAGCGAAGCGACGGTCGGCCATGCCGCGGATCGGTGGGATCGGTTACACGCCGAGCTCCAGGACGCATGGCGCGTGCCGTCTCGCCAGCGGTGGGATCCAAGGTTGGTAGCTGCATCGCATACCTCCTATGCCAAGATGACTCAGATATCGTACCACGATATCGTGGCCCGATAACAGTTAAGTACCCGCTCGGCAAGCGCCCTCCGCGCCAATGGTCAGAACTCCGTCATATGCGCGGGAGATCCCGCACTCGCGCGAAGAAGGCAGCCGAGTGGGCGGTTATCCGCCGAACCGGACGGGCGCGACCTCGATCGCGCCGCCGTCCGCGCTCGACAACAGCACCCGGGCGCCGAGCGGCTGCGCCAGGTGCAGCACGGCGGTTCGAATCACGGCCAGGGCGGGACATGCTTGGCCGGCGGGCACCGGCGCCGCGATCGTGGTGATCGTGAAGGCGACGGCTTGCCGGCTGGTGATCGCGCTCGCGCGATAGTTGGCCTCGCAGGGGCCCGTGCCGGCCGGGGCTCCCGCGAACGAAATCGTGACCGTCTGGCCTGAGGGCGACACCGTGGCGGAGTCCTCGTCCGAGTTGCCTGTGCCTCCCGGACCGAACTGGTGCACGCCCGGAACGATGAACGCGCCGGGCGCGGCCACCGCGAGGACCGAAGCCGGATCGGCAACACCCTGGAAGAAGAACTGCCACGCCGGAAGCCGCCGCCGACCTCGGTCGGTCAGGAACGTCGCGTGTGCCGCACTTACGCGGGTGACGATCAGCGGCGCCACGACGTCGTGCTGGTTTGCGCCACTGTCGCGCAGGCGCCGATAGGCGCCGGCCGCCGAGACGATGCGGTAGCTCCCGGACTGAACCGGCATGTCCGGCAGCGCCGTGCGCAGCGTGAAGAGCCGCTCCTGGTAGGCGACCGACGCGTCAGAGGTGGGGAATCCGCTGCTCGGATCGAGGACCGCGCCGGCACCGACGGGCACGATCGGCCGCGGCTTGGCGTCGACAGGGAACGACCGCCACAGAGCAAGCGCACGCTCGGCCGGCGCTGCGGACGAGGCAGACGAGGCAGACGAGGCAGACGAGGCAGACGAGGCCGACGAGGCCGACGAGGCCGACGAGGCGGACGACGCGGACGACGAGCGCGCCCAGGGAGCCGGGAGCGCCCAGGTCGCGCCGGCGAGAAGAACCCCCATGCCCATCAAGATGTATTTGCGCACCGCGCTTAATCTACGCGCGAGCGGGCCGTACAGCACCCATACCGGGCTCAACCGGACCGGCGCGCGAACAGCACTCCAGAGGCCGCGATCGACACGGCCAGGATTCCTGCGCACCAGACCAGCGCGACCCAGCCATTGGAACCCACGGGCCGCCCCAGCAGCAGTCCGCGCAGCGCTTCGGCGATGGGCGTTATCGGCTGATGGCCGGCGAATCCCCGCAGCCAGGCGGGCATCGTGTGGACGGGGACGAAGCCGCTCGAGGCGTACGGCAGGAACATCAGCACGAACGTGAAGCCATTGGCTGCCTCGGGAGAGCGTGCGAGCAGCCCGATCGAGGCGCTCAGCCACGAGATCGCCACCACAAAGGCGAGCAGCACGCCCGCGGCCTCGAGCCACTGAAGCGCGCCGGCGTGCGGGTGAAACCCGAGCAGCAGCGCGACCAGGATGACCAGCAGCCCGGAGACGAGGTTGCGAAGCACGCTGGCCACCACATGGCCGGCCAGCAGCGATGCGCCGCGCACGTCCATCGAGCGCAGGCGATCGATGCACCCGCCGGCCACGTCCTGGCAAACGGCCACCGCGGTCAGACCCGAGCTGAAGCCGGCGCACAGCAGCATCACGCCGGGCACCACGTAGGTGACGTACCGCGTGCCGGTGTCGATCGCGTTGCCGAACAGCTCCACGAACAGGACCATCAGCAGGACGGGCAGCAGCAGCGAGGTCAGCAGAGCGTCCGTCTGGCGGCGCGAGATGCGCAGGCAGCGCGCGGTGAGAATCAGCGAATCAGACATCGGTGAGCTCCAGGAACACGTCGTCGAGGGTGACGCCGCGGACGGCGAATTCGGTAATCGCCGCGCGGCCGGGGTCGATCTCGTCGAGCAGCGCTCGGATCTGCCGCGCGCTGCCGTCGGTCGGAGCGACGATCGTCAGCTCGTCGCGGTCGGCTTCGATGGCCCGGTCGCCGAGCACCCACGCCACCTGGGCAAAGCCGTCGGCATCACCGAGCCTGACCACGAGGCGCTGCCCGGCGACTCGGCGCTTGAGCTCCGCCGGCGCGCCCTGCGCGACGACCCGACCCTGGTCGAGCAGGACGATCTGGTCGGCCAGCCGGTCGGCCTCCTCCAGGTACTGCGTGGTGAGGAACACGCTGACTCCGCGCCGAGCGAGCTCACCGACTCCAAGCCACATATCCTGGCGACTGCGCGGGTCGAGCCCGGTGGTGGGCTCGTCCAGGAAGAGGACCGCGGGCTCGGTCACCAGGCTCATCGCCAGGTCCAGCCGCCGCCGCATGCCACCCGAGTAGCCGGCGACCCGGCGCCGGCCCGCAGCGACGAGCCCGAATCGCTCGAGCAGCTCGCCGGCGCGCCGCCGGGCCTGACCTCGGTCCAGGCCACGCAGCCGCGCGACGGTGCGCAGGTTCTCCTCGCCGGTCTGGAGCGCGTCCAGCGCGACGTACTGGCCGGTGAGACTGATCCGCTGGCGCACCTGGTCGTGCTCGCCGTCCACGTCAAAGCCCGCCACCCTGGCCCGGCCGGCGTCGGCCCGGATCAACGTGGACAGGATCCGCACCATCGTGGTCTTGCCGGCGCCGTTGGGACCAAGCAAAGCGAGCACGCTTCCCCGAGGCATCCGTATGTCGACGCCCGACAGCACTCGGGCCCGACCGTAGGACTTCTCGATTCCGAGTGCCTCGACCGCGAGCCCACCTTCATCAGTATCTGTGTATGTCGTACGCATAATTGCGTATGTTATACACGGTAGCCGTGAGCAGTCAAGCGGAGCCGGAGATCCCGGCCAGTCTGGCCGCCGCCTGGGGCCTTCGCGGGCGACCGAGCCGCGGTCCCAAGCCGGGACTCAGCCTGGCCCGAATCGTCGAGGCGGGGGTGCACGTGGCGTCGAGCGAGGGGCTGGCCGCGGTGTCGATGTCCCGGGTCGCCGAGGAGCTCGGGACCTCGACGATGTCGCTCTACCGCTACGTGGCGGCCAAGGACGAGCTGCTGCTCCTGATGGTCGACGCGGCGCTCGGGCCGCCGGCGCCCGCCGATCCAAACGAGGGATGGCGAGCCGCGCTCTCACGCTGGAGCTGGGACTACCACCAGCGCCTCAGTGCGCATCCCTGGGCGGTGCGAGTACCAATCGCCGGGGCGCCCGCCACACCGAACCAGGTGGCGTGGATGGAGCGCGCGCTCTGGTCGCTGCGCGACACCGGTCTCAGCGAAGACGAGAAGGCCTCGGTGCTCCTGTTGCTGAGCGGCTATGTCCGTAACGACGCCACGCTCACGGCCGAGCTCGTTGCCGCCGGGTTCATCTCCGACGAGGCGATGATCGGCTACTCCCGGCTGCTCGCGACGCTCACCGACCCAGATGGCTTCCCGGCGATCCACGCGCTGCTCGAGTCCGGGGTGTTCGACCGGGCCGATCCACCAGAAAAGGAGTTCGGCTTCGGCCTGGAGCGCATCCTCGACGGCGTCGGCGCCCTCATCGGACCTTGGAGTTCTTCGCAGCGACGCAACGCGCGCGAATAGGCTGGGCGGCTGCCCGGGTAGTGATACGGACATGGCGGGAGGACTGACCAAGGTGCTGCGCGCACCGTTCGGCCCGGCCGAGGCGTACCTGCACATGCTGGCCGCGGTCGGCGAGGATCTCGCTGCGACGGTCGGAGACGGCAACCACCTCGATCCGCTCGCCCGGCGCGATCCGGCATACATCGAGCGAACGCTGCCCGCGCTGCGCCTGAGCTCGAAGCTGTACTTCCGTGCCGACGTCCGGGGCGTCGAGAACATCCCGCCCGAGGGGCCGGTGCTGCTGGTCGGAAACCACTCGGGGGGCACGTGGATCGCCGACACGTTCATCTTCTCCCAGTACTTCTACGACCAGTTCGGCCCGCAACGCCGCTTCCACCAGCTGGCCCATGACCTGGTGTTCAAGGTCCCCGGCCTGCGTGCGCTGGTCGAGCGCTACGGGACGGTGCCCGCGTCGCCAGAGAACATGGCCCAGGCGCTTGAGCGCGACGCGGCGCTGCTCGTCTACCCGGGCGGCGACCACGAGACGTTCCGTCCGAGTTGGGAATCGGACAAGGTCGACTTCGCGCAGCGCACCGGCTTCGTCAAGCTCGCCCTCGAGCACCGGGTACCGATCGTTCCGGTGGTGTCGATCGGCGGCCAGGAGACCGCGCTGTTCCTGGGCCGCGGCCGCCGCGTCGCCCGCGCGCTTCAGCTCGACCGGCGCCTGCGCCTCAAGGTCCTGCCGCCCGTGATCGGGCCGCCCTTCGGCCTGAACATCATGGACCTGCCCGGCCGGGTCCCGCTCCCGGCCAAGATCTCGATCCGCGTCGGCAAGCCGATTGACCTGCGTAAGCGGCTGGGCAAGCAGGCCGATCTCGAGGACGGCTACGAGCTCGTCACCTCGACCATGCAGCGGACGCTCACCCGCCTCTCGAACCAGCGCTCATTGCCGGTCGTGGGGTGAGTCGCGCCCCGATCCCCTGGCCGGCGCGCTTCACGCTGCTCGCGCTGTTCTGGGGGTCGACGTTCCTGTTCATCAAGATCGGCGACGAGCGGCTCGCCCCGCTGCAGGTCTCGCTCGGCCGGCTTCTGGTCGGAACCGCCACGCTGCTGAGCATCCTGGCGCTGCGGCGCGAGCGCCTGCCCACCGGCGCGTCGGTGTGGGGACGGCTGGCCGTCGCCGGGGTCCTCCTGAATGTCGCCCCGTTCACGCTGTTCGCCTACGGCGAGCAGCACGTGTCCAGCCTGCTGGCCGGGATCTGGAACGCCACCGTGCCGCTGTTCACGCTGCCGGTTGCGCTGGTGGTTCTGGCCGACGAGCACGCGAGCGCGCGGCGGCTGCTCGGACTCGCGGTCGGCTTCGCCGGCGTGCTGATCGTGCTCGGCGTGTGGCGCGGCCTGGGGGGAGCATCGCTCGGCGGCAACCTGCTGTGCCTGGGCGCCGCCGCGTCCTACGGGCTTGGCTTCCCCTACACGCGCCGCTATCTCGCGCACCGCCCGGAGGGTCCGCTGGCGCTGGCCGGAGCGCAGCTGATCTGCGCCACGTTCGAGATCGCGATCCTCACCGCGCTGTTCGCGCATTCGGTCCACAGCCTGGCCGCCAAGCACGTGCTCAGCGTGCTCGCGCTCGGCGTGTTCGGCACCGGCCTGACCTTCGTCCTGAACTACTCGCTGATCCGGGACGTGGGGGCCACGGTCACCTCCACGGTCGCCTACGTCATGCCGATCGTCTCGACCGTCCTCGGCATCGTCGCGCTGGGCGAGCCGCTGCGCTGGTACGAGCCCGTCGGCGCGGTGATCGTCGTGCTCGGCGCGGCGCTCGCGCAGGCGCGGGGGCGCGAGCGCCTCAGGCGCTGACGGTCTCGCCGCGCTCGGCCAGCACCAGCCGGTCGGTGATGCCGTTGCCGGCAAACGCCGCGCGCAGCTCGCGCGCGCCCTGGGTGAAGTGCGTCCAGCCCTCGAAGTGGACGAGGAATGCCGCACGCACCCCGAGCAGCTTGGTCGCCTCGGCGGCCCGGTCGCTCGAAAGGGTCAGGTAAGCGCCATCAAACCGGCGGGGAACCTGGACCGCGCCGGCGTTCAGGAGCGCCAGGTCGATGTCGCCAACGCGCTCGGCGATCGTGCGCACCACGTCGAGCGACGCGTTGTCGCCCGACACGTACACCGTGTCCTCGCCGTCGGCCTTAAGCACGAACCCGATCACCGGACCCATGATGTGATCGGTCCCGTCCGGGCCGTGCTGGGCGGGAACCGCGGTAACGGTGACCGGCGTGCCCCCGGGCCGCTCAACCTCCACCGAGGACCACGGCTCGAGGCCGGTCGCGCCTGAGCCGAGCCGCTCCGCTCCCTGCCCCGTGGTCAGCACGCGTCCGGCCCTGGGCAGGAACTCGCGGCCGGCCGGATCGAGGTTGTCGCTGTGATGCTCGTGCGAGATCAGCATCACGTCCACTGGGAGCAGCGCCTCGGGCTCGATCGCCGGCCCGGTGGTCTTGACGAGTCCGCCGGCGTACTCGCCCGGCGGCGACAGCGCCGGATCGGTCAACCAGCGCAAGCCGGCGTACTCAAGCAGCGCGGTCGGGCCGCCGACGAGGGTGAGCTTGACCATCGGTCCCGAGACAGCTTACGCGGGTGCGGGTCAAAAGACTCATTGGCAGTGGGTGACACGACGGGGTCGCGACGGACGACCGCTGAGACAGTGATGAGCGTCAGCCATCGCCCGCCGAGATCAGCCGAGGAGATCACCCATGTACATCTATGAGCCCTTCTTCCGTTTCGAGTCACCGACCGTCGCCCCCGTCTCCGTGCCCGCCGGAGTGCGCTCGGCGGCCGCGGTGCTCGCGATCGCGCTCACGCTGTTCGTGGCCATGCTCGCCGTGACACCCGGCATTACCCGCATCTGCCCCGCGCCGCGCGCCGGCACGCCGATCCACCTCGGGCGCTAGTACTGCTCCGTTAGTTCAGGGTGGTGCGCGGAGTTGTGAGGTGGGCGGCAGCCTTCGTCTGCAGGTCGGGCAGGTCCCGTGCCAGCAGGCGATGAGGCGTTGGAGTTCGCGCAGAAGCGCGTAGAGAGTCAGGCTGCCGCCGTGGTTCTCGGGCGCTGGCGCTCCAGGGTCAGGAACGCATGCGCGACCGACACGAGAGTCAGGTGGTGATTGAGACCGCGGTAGGAGCGGCCCTCGAAGTGATCGAGCCCGAGCCGGTCTTTGAGCTCGCGGTAGTCGTGCTCGATGCGCCAGCGCAGCTTCGCGAGGCGCACCAGTTCGGGCCGGGGAGTGTCGAGCGGCAGAGTCGCGAGCCAGTAGTCGGTGGGCGTCTCGCTGTCGTGCGGCCACTCGGCCAACAGCCAGCACACCGGCAGATCCCGGTCGGTCTTGTGCGCGGCGTGCAACAGATCACGGTTCGCCGGACGCACGCGCAGCGCGAGGAACCGGGAGCGCATCGCTCCGCGCGTGCCTTCCCGCCAGGTGACCTCCGCAGCCGCCTCAGGACCGGCGGTGAACACGAGATCCTTCAGCGATGAGGGCTTGGCGTGGTAGCGGGCCGCGGGAGGGCGGCCGCGTCCGCGGTACTCGGGCTGCTCACGCTCAACCGATTCGGGAAATGCGCTGGTGCTGCTCTTGACCTGCATCACATACGGGATCCCGCGATCGCTCAGGCCCTGGCGGAACGCGGTGATCTCTCCGTAGCCGGCGTCGGCGCAGATCAACGGCGCCACAAGCCCCCAGCCGGCCAGTTCGTCGACCATGTCCAGCGCCAGCCGCCACTTCTCCCGGTGGCCCACATCGGCGGGCACGTGTGCCTTGGCGCGCCGCTCACCATCCTCGTCCCACGCCGCCGGCAGGAAGACCCGCCAGTCCAAGGGACACGACGCCCGATCGCTCGCCGCGTTGATCGACACCGCGATCTGGCAGTTATCAACCCGCCCGAGCGTGCCCGAGTACTGACGAGCGACACCGACCGACCACCGGCCCTTCTTCGCGAACCCCGTGTCATCAATCACCCACGCCTCCGGGTCCAGCTCGGCGACCATCCGACACGCCAAGTTCTCCCGCACCACCGCCTCGTCCCACGGCGACTGGTTGACGAACTGCTGCAAGCACTGCTCATCCCCGTCCGCGAGCCGGGCCGCCATCGGCTCGATGCTCTTGCGCTTCCCATCCAGCATCAACCCGCGCAGGTACACACGCGCCCACTTGCGCTGCTCCGAACGCACGAACGCGCCCTCGAACACCTCGCCTGCGAACACCTCAAGCCGAGACCCGATCCTCGCCAACCGTCGCTCAGACAGCCCAGACACGACCGCCATACTCGCCTCCAACGCCGACGTTATGTCTCCTCAGAGTTCGACCCGCCAGCCAAACCACCTCCCCCAACTAACGGAGCAGTACTAGTGGGCCGATGGGAAACGCTTCGCCCGGAAGGCCGAGGCCGGGGACCGTCAGGCGAGGACGCAGGATCCGACCAGTAGCAGAGCTACGCGAGGATCCGAGGACAAAGCCTGGCGGTCGCCCGGACCGGCATAACGGGTGGAACGTTTCCAGGAGCCCACTAGCACGAGAGTCTCCAGTGTCGAGGCACTAGCCGATGGGGCGCGCCGAGCGCCGGCGGGCGCGCTCGATCCACGGCCCGGCCCGCAGACGCTCGAACGTGCCGACCGCGTCCGCCCGCAGAAGGTCGCCTGTCCGGAGCGGACCCGGCCTCGGCCAGTTCGAGCGCAAGCACGGCGGCGTCGAACACGACGCCGGCCTCGCTCATGATCTCCCGGGCCGCGCGCCAGTGTTCGGCCGCGGCGTCGCGGTCGCCGGCCCGAGCCGCCAGATGCGCAGCGAGCCGCCGGGCCTGGCCGGTCACATAAGGCGAGGTCTTCGGCGCCACCGGTCCCTCGAGCGCCTCGAGCGCCACGGTGAGCGGGTCGTCGTCATCGCATGACACCAGCAGATCGACCGCGAACGGAAGCCAGGTCGGCCACTCGGCGTAGTCGCCGGTCACGGCATCCACAATCGCCGCCAGAGCCCGCTGCGGCGCTTGCTCGAGATGCGCCAGCGCAACCGCCCGCACGCTGCGGTAATCGCTCTCGACCGCGGCCCCGGACTGCGCCTGGCGCCGGTCGAAGTCGTCGATCAGCGAGCGCGCGAGGTCGCCCTGCCCCCGCGCGAGCGCGATCTGCAGCGGCGGACCGATCGCCATGCCGGCGTTGGATGGGGTGGCCTCGAGCGCGACCCGGTCGATCGTCTCGAGTGCCTCATCCCACTCCCCGAGGCAGAACAGCGTGCGCGCGAGATGGAGCGTCGCTCCCTCCCGGCTCGCACTGCTGGCAAACCGCTCGGCGGCTTCGATCGCCGTACGCGCGGCGTCCGCGGCCTCCGCGAACCGCCCGAGCGCTGACAGCGAGCTCGCCAGGTTCCCGCGTGTAAACGGGACGTCGGCCGGGGCGTGAAGCTCGCGAACCGCCAGCGCGGATCGGAACAGACCAAGTGCGTCCGCCGGTTGGCCCAGCTCGACGAATGCCGAGGCCCGCAGGTTGAGCGCAGCGCCGAGCTCCACGGGGGCTCCGGCAACCTCGGCCGCGTCGACTGCCTCGCCGGCGATCTTCTCGGCGGCGTGCGCATCGCCGTCGAGGTAGAGCATGCCGGCGAGCGCGGCGGCAGCCGCGGCGAATGCCGCGTCGTCGGTTCCACGAAGGGCGTCGTACACGGCCCGGAGCGGGTCGATCAGCTCAGCGGGGGGGCGGGTCCACCGGTGGGCTAATAGCTCACGCGACCGCAACACGAGTGCCTCACGCGGGCGTCCGGCAGCCTCGTGCAGCGCTCTTGCCGTCGCATAGTGCCCCGCGGCCACGGCTCGGTCGCCGTAGTGTTCGGCCCACCCGGCGCCCTCAACGAGGTGCTCTGCCCTGCGCCGCTCGTCCGGCTCGATCTCGGCCGCCCGTTGGAACAGGGCCACGGCCTCTCGAAGCGCGCCGACGCTCGCTGCACGCCGTGCCGCCTCGACGATCGTGGTGAGCGCGCGTCGGCGGATGAATTGAGCATCGTCAGCACCTGGGTCGGTGTCGGCGGCGGCCAACAGGTGACCGGCGTACAGGCCGGCCACGTCGGGGTCGGGCTCTCCCTGAGCGAGCCACTCGGCAGCCGCGAGGTGCCTGGCCTTGCGTGCCCGCTTGGACATCGTCGCGAGCGCGACCCGCTGGACCTGGCGATGCGAGAACGTGTACTGGCCCCGCTCGGGCGAGAGCGGATCGGTCGAGACGGCTAGAAACCGCTTCGCGACCAACTCGTCGAGCAGAGCGCATACGTCGCGGTCAGGAGCCCCGGCGACGGCTGCCGCACTCGCCGCGCTGAAACGCTGACCCAGCACGGCCGCGTCGAAGAGCACGTGGCGCTCGTCGGCACCGAGGGTGTCCAGCCGACCGGCGATCAGCGCGTGGATGCTCGGCGGGACCGCGAGCTCCTCCACGTCTCCGACGAGACGGTAGGTGTCCGCGTCACGTTCGGCCACCATGACCCCTCGGTCAGCCAGCATGCGCAGCGACTCGACCGCGAACAGCGGTACCCCGCCGGCGTGATCTCGCACTGTGGCCAACAGCTCCGGGGGCGCGTTACTCACTGCCTCGGCGATCAGGGTCTCGATCTCCCCGGGGGCCAACGGCGTGAGGTCGAGGCGCCGGGCGCGCTTGCCGAACACGTCGAGCCGATCGTCCGGACGGCTTAGAACCAGGATCAGAATCGGCGATCCCGTCGCCCAGTCGGCCATGTGAGCGATGAAGTCGAACAGACCCTGGTCGGCCCAGTGGAGGTCCTCAAACAGAAGCAGCACCGGGTGGCGGGTGGCCAGGCGCTCAAACAGCAGGCGCCACGCGGAGAACAGCTCGCCACGGTCGATCAGCGCGCTGCCGTCATCGAGTCCCAGCAGCCGGCGCAGCGCCTGCCCGACGCGCGCATGTCCCTCGGCATCGTCGGCAAACAGGTCGTCGAGAAGCGCGTCGAGCTTCGTCCGCTCGACGTCCCGAGAGTCCTCGAGCACGATCCTGGCCCGCATCCGGACCATGTCGCCGAGAGCCCGGAAGCCGACCCCCTCTCCGAAGCTCGACGCCTGACCCCGATGCCAGAGCACGGGCGCCGCGAGACCGTCGGCATACTTCTCGAGCTCCCAGGCCAGGCGCGACTTGCCGAGCCCTGCCTCTCCGACCAGCGAAACGAGCGCCAGCCCGGCTCCCGATTCCAGCAGTCGATCGAGCGCGCCCCGCAGGACGTCCTGCTCGGCGCACCGTCCGACCAGCGGCAGCTCGAGCAGCGGACGCCCCGCGCCTCCGACCGCGGCGACGATCCGCATCGGGCGCCACGCCTGGACCGGAATCGACTTGCCCTTGACGACATGGGCGCCCGCGTCCTGGTAGACGATCGCACGCTCGGTCGCCAGCCGGGTCACGTCATCGACGAGCACGGTGCCCGGCTCGGCGATCGACTGCAGCCGAGACGCCGTGTTGACCGCGTCTCCCTGCACCATCCCATCTTCGATGCCGGCGGTCTCGACCGCTGCCTCGCCGGTGAGCACGCCCACTCGCAGCCGCAGGTCCAGGCCTAGCCGGTCGCCGAGGCTGGTCACGGCCGCCGCCAGGTCGAGGGCCGCCCGAACCGCCCGTTCGGCGTCGTCCTCCCGCGCGACCGGCGCGCCCCACACGGCCATCACGCCGTCGCCTTCGTACTTGCGAATCGTGCCGCCGTAAGCGGACACGATTCTCCGCGCGGCAACGTAGTACGTGGCCACCAGCTGGCGCACATCCTCCGCGTCGTGGGTCTCGCTGAACGCCGTGAACCCTGTCAGATCGCCGAACAGCACGGAGACCAGCCGGCGTTCGACCGCCGGCAGATCGAACACGCTCGCTGTGGTCGTCGGTGCGGGCGCCTCGGGCATCTCGGGCACGGGCGCCGGAGCAGTCCCGATCTCGGGCGGCGCCCCCCGAGCAGCGATCCGCGGTATCGATGCTCCGCATTCGAGGCAGAATCTCTGTCCTGGCTCTCTGGTCAGCGTGCCGCACGCCGGACAGTGGACCGTCTGCGGTGCGCCGCACTGGCCGCAGAACTTCGCGCCGGACGGAACCTCAGCGGCGCAGCTGTGGCACGGCGCGCTCATCTACGGCTAGAAGTGGCAGTGGGCGGCGGTCGCGATGGGATCGCGCCGGGCGGCCGGGTGCAGCGTGCTAAAGGCGGCGTCCCGCGCCGGCGGCGCGCCAGGTCCGCCTGGAGATGGTGGCGCCGGGCAGGACCCGCCCCTGCCGGTCAATGTGGGCAGCGCGGTCTCGTACTGCTGGACGACCGCGGACGAGCAGACCGACTGCGGGTTGCCGCCGGTCGCCTCGCACACCTCGGCGGTCATAACCTCGGCTTCGCCCGCGATCGCCTGGGTGGAGATGTTGCCCGGATCGGTCAGGCCGTCGGCGAGTTGCGTCCATGACTTGTGGGCGATCAGCTGTGGATCGACCGTCGAGCGGTCGACGATGAACCGGTTGGCGATGTCGATGAACGGCGTTTCGATCGCGGGATCGAACCTGTGCACCAGCACGGACTCGGGATGGGTGAGTGACTGCAGGGGAGCAAGCCCGGGAGGCTTCGGCACGTTGCTCCATACCTCGACGGGAACGAACGAGATGTAGGGACTCCGGTAGTTCGATCCGAAGAACGTGAACGTCCTGACCTGCGGGGAATTGTTGAACTCGCTCTGCATGAGGTGCAGGTCGGAAAATGTTCCGAACTGGGACAGCGCGATGATCATGCCCCAGCGCTGGACGCCGCAGAACGGACACGCCTCCGAGCCGGCGTAGAAGACCTCCGGCTTGCCGCCCGAGGTGAGGGGCGTCAGAGATTGCTCGATCCTGGGCGCCGCCATCCCGAAGCGGGTAGCGCCGAGCGCTCGCTCGGCCGCGGCCGTCAGCGCGCCCGGGGGGACGCGGGTGACCTTGCCCGCCACCAGCTTGGCCACAGCCTCGTTGGCCGACTGCCACGCGTTCGCGTAGGAACCGACCGCGGTCGACAGCTTGCCGGCGCGCGCGTCGCGGTTGCCGGCCGACAGCGCGTTCCGCGCCGTGGCGAGCAATGTCGCGCTCCCGCCGCGCGCCTGCGCGATGGCATCTTCGGCAAGCACTCGATCGGCCGCGATGATCAGCTGGGCGGCTGTCCGCAGGCCCGGGGCAGACAGCCCCGCCAGGTCCGCTACGGCGTGA
Source organism: uncultured Solirubrobacterales bacterium (assembly GCA_963764545.1). Taxonomy (GTDB): domain Bacteria; phylum Actinomycetota; class Thermoleophilia; order Solirubrobacterales; family Solirubrobacteraceae; genus Palsa-465. The sequence continues at coordinate 1,435,454 of CAVXSX010000005.1, forward strand.
TCTGAGTCGGTGAAGACGTTCCGCCCGTAAGGCGGAGCGTCAGGCACACGACCGTTGATCCACAGTCCCGACGCCGTGGCCCGAGCCAACGCGGCGCTCGCTCCTGGCGCGAGCGCGTGTATCTGGCGCAGGACTCCTCGCAGCGCGTCCCTCGGTGCCGGAGCGGCGCCGGCGGCTGCGGCCGAGCCGGACAGCAGGGCGCAGAAGATCGCGACGGCGAGCGCGGCGCGCCGTGCGGACGTGGCCGCGCGGATCACGATGGCGGTCCGGGCGGCGGCCCCGAGGGGTATTTGCGAAGGACCGCGGCCGCGGCAGCCTGGACACCGCGTGACTTGCAGACGCTGCCGGGCCTGCCCTTGGTGGCGGTGCAGATCGCGGCCGTCCACAGGTTGGCCAGGCCGTCAACCTCCCGCGCAATCCGGTTGTGCGGGTCCGCCAGGCTCCCCGCGATCTGCGACCACGACTTGTGGGCGAGCGTTCCAGGGTCATATCCCGAGCCGCCAAAGCCCCAGGCACCCCCGATATCGAGCGCGGGAGTGGTGTTGGCAAGATGCACCGTGAACAGCGAGTGCTGCTCGCGCCGAGTCGGCTTCTGGAGGTTGCGTCCGTTGACGCCTTGCAGCACGACCGACGCGAAGCTGATGTATGGGCTGCTGTACCTCGCCCCTAAGAAGCTGAGTCCGTGCGTGTACGGGAAGCAGTACAGCGGGTTCAGGTTGCACGGATCCTCGGCGACCTTGCAGAAATAGGTGCCGGTGTTGACCTCGCCGAGCCCGGTGAGATCTCCGAAGCGGCTGAGGGCCACCGCCAACCCCCAGCTGTTAGCCGCGCAGTGAGGGCACCAGGCGAGTGCGACGTCCACGACCTCGGGCTTACCGTCGCTCGTCAAGCGTCCATTGCCTTTGGTTATCCCGAACTGGCGGCTAGTGATCGGGTTGCGGCTGTCCCCCGCGCCGACCTGATTGAGCGTGCTGGCCGGCACGCCGGTCACGAGCTGAGTTACCTGCGCCGGGGCGGAGATAGAACCGTCCGAACGCGTTGCGGCCTGCACCGCGGGAACCACAGCAAGCGCCAGTACCAACACCCCCCAGACGACCGATAGCCGTCTCACAATTCAAAACCTACACATGTTGACCCCTGTGTGCAACAGGGGCCGCGTGGGAGCTCAGCGTTCCACGAAGTACGTGCCGCTCCCCTGCCCGCTCGAGAACCACCGGCTGGTCACGGTCTTCTTGCGCGTGTAGAACTCGACCGCGTCGGTGCCGTGAGCGTGCACGTCGCCGAGGAAGCTGTCCTTCCAGCCGCTGAACGGGAAGAACGCGACCGGCGCCGCCACGCCGATGTTCACACCGACCATCCCGGCCTGAACCTCGTGGCGGTAGCGGCGGAACGACGCGCCTGACTCAGTGAAGATCGACGTGCCGTTGCCGAACCGGCTGGAGTTGACGATCCCGATCGCCTCATCCAAAGTGGGCGCGTTGACCACGCACAGGACGGGCCCGAACACCTCCTCCTGGGCGATGTCCATCTCGGGCGTGACGCCGTCAAGGATCGTGGGGCCGACGTAGGAGCCGTTCGCCTCGCCGCCGTCGGCGCTGCGTCCGTCGAGCACCACCTTCGCCCCGGACGCCTCGCCACGCTCGATCCACTCGCGAATCCGGTCGCGCGCCGCGCACGAGATGACCGGCCCGACGTCGTTGTCCTCGTCCAGGCCATCCCCCACCCGCAACTCGCGCGAGGCCTCGATCAGCGGTCCCATCAGCTGCTCGTGCGCGTCGCCCACCGTGACCACCACCGAGCCGGCCATGCAGCGCTGGCCCGCGGCACCAAAGGCCGAGCCGATGATCCCGTCGACCGTCTTGTCGATCACCGCATCGGGCATGACCACCATGTGGTTCTTGGCGCCGCCGAGCGCCTGCACGCGCTTACCGGCCCGAGCCGCCCGCTCGTAGACGATCCGCGCCACCGGCGCCGAACCCACGAACGACACCGCATCGATCCCCGGGTGATCGAGGATCCCCTCCACCACCTCACGCGAGCCGTTGACCAGGTTGACCACGCCCGGCGGCAGACCCAGGGCGTGCAGCTCCTCGAAGGCGATCTGCTGGGTCAGCGGTACCTGCTCGGAGGGCTTGAGGATGAACGTGTTGCCGCAGGCGATCGCGAACGGCAAAAACCAGAACGGCACCATCGCCGGGAAGTTGAACGGTACGATCGCCGCGCACACGCCGACCGGCTGGCGAATCGTCTCGGCGTCGATGTTGCGAGAGACATCCTCGAGGATCCGGCCCTGCATCGTGGTCGGGACCGCGGTCGCGGCCTCGACCATCTCGATCATCCGCGCCACCTCGGCCCGGGCGTCCACCAGTGTCTTGCCCATCTCCGTGGTCACCGACCGGGCCATCTCGTCGCTGCGGGCCATCAGCCGCTCGCGCAGCTCGAACAGCTTTTGCGCCCGCGCGATCGTCGACACCCCGCGCCATGCGGGCAGCGCCTCGCGCGCCGCGCGCGCCGCGTCGTCGAGATCCTGCGCCCCCGACAGCGGGACGCGGGCGAGCACCTCGCCGGTGGCGGGCTTGGTCACGTCGAGCGCGCCGGTCGCCGCGTGCGCGGGGGTCCACTCGCCGTCGATGTAGTTATCGAGAAGTCGGGTTGCGGTCACAGCCATCAGAGGGTCCATTCATGGTCGGGGTCGTTGGCGATGGCCCACACGCGGGCGGGGCCGGCCATCACGTTCAGGTAATACACCTCATAGCCGGGCGGCGCCGAGACCGTGTGGTAGCCGCGGGGCACCAGCACGCAGTCGCGGTCGCGGAAGGCGATCGCCTCGTCCAGCGCGGTGTCGTGTGCGTAGACGCGCATGAGCCCGAAGCCGCGCGGTGGCTTGATGCGGTTGTAGTAGGTCTCCTCCAGGCGCGTCTGCCGGGGCGGGTCATCGTGGTCGTGCTTGTGTGGCGGATAGCTACTCCAGTGCCCCTCCGGGGTGAGCACCTCGACGACCAGCAGCGACTCGGCCGCCTCGTCAGCCATGAGGATCGGGCGGACATAGCGCTCGTGGACGCCGCGGCCGCGCACCTCAACCTCGATCTCCTCGCCGGGCAGCACGCGCGGATCCGCTCCGCCGCCGGGCGCCGGCGCCCAGCACAGCGCCACCTCGGCCCCGCCGTCGGCCGCTCGGAGCGCCACGTGCGAGCCGGGCGGCAGATACGCGGCGTCGGGCATTCCGGCCCACGGATCGCTGCGGCCGCCCAGGTCCATCCACTCGCCGTGCTCCGAGGCGATGTGCACGACGCCGGAGATGACCACCGCGCACAACTCGCGCGGGCCGCACGCGCGTTCCGCCGTCGCGCCCGCCGGCAGCGAGACCACCTCGAAGCCGATGTACTCCCACCCGGCCGACTCCGGCGTCACGCTGACGATCGTCCCGTCCTCGGCCGGTGCCGAGGCGGCGTGTACCAGAAGCTCGCTCATAGGTAGTGACGCTGGTGTTCGTGGGCGCGCTCATACGACTCGCGCGCGGCCCGCACGGCCTCTTCCTCGGACACCTCGGCCACCGGCACGTCCCACCAGCTCTCATAGCTCGGCACACCCGCGTACCGGTCGGCCTCGATGTACACGACCACCGGACCGTCGGCGCCGCGCGCACCCGCCAGCGCCTCGCGCAGCTCAGCAACGCTCGACGTCCGCACCACCCGGGCACCCAGGCTCTCGGCGTTGGCCGCCAAGTCGATCGGGAGCACCTCGGTCGACGCCGGGTCGACCGGCACCGATCCATTCTCCGAGTAGCGGTAGAGCGTCCCGAATCCGGCCGAGCCGACCGAGCGCGACAGCGCTCCGATCGAGGCGTAGCCGTGGTTGTCGACCAGCACGATCACGATCGGGATGCGCTGGGCCACCGCGGTGACCAACTCGCCGGGCAGCATCAGGTAGGACCCGTCGCCGACCAGCACGTACACCTCGCGCTCGGGCGCGGCCAGCTTGACGCCCATGCCGCCGGGGATCTCGTAGCCCATGCAGGAATAGCCGTACTCGACGTGGTAGCCCTTGCCGAGAGGGTCGCGTGCGCGCCACAGCTTGTGCAGATCGCCGGGAGCCGACCCGGCCGCGCACACCACCACGCCGTCCTCCCCGGCCGCGTCGTTGATCTCTTTGATTATTTGGGCTTGGGTCGGTGGGCCGGCCTGATCGCCATCGAGCGAGACCACCCGCTCGACCTCGGTTGCCCACGCCGCGCTCTCGGACCGCGCCCGCTCCACCCATGCCTCGGCGACCCGATGGCCGGCGAGGGCGTCGCGCAGCTCCTCGAGCGCCACCCGGGCGTCGGCCACCACGGGCAGGCCACTGTGCTTGCCGGCGTCGAACGCGCCCACGTTGACGTTGACGAAGCGGACGTCCGGATCCTGGAAGGCCGACTTCGACGCGGTGGTGAAGTCGCTCCAGCGCGTGCCGATCCCGATTACGACATCCGCCTCGCGCGCCAGCCGATTGGCCCCAGCCGCGCCAGTGGCTCCCAACGCTCCCAGACTAAGCGGATGGTCGGACACCAGCGCGCCGCGCCCGGCCATCGTCTCTGCCGACAGGGATCCCGGTGGCGTCGATGAGCGCGCGCAGGGCAACGGTGGCCTCGCTGTAGATCACTCCGCCGCCGGCCACGATCAGCGGCCGTTTGGACCGCTTGATCAGCTCGACCGCGCGGGCGAGCGCCTCGGGCGCGGGAGGCTGACGGTAGATCGTCCAGACGCGCGGCTCGAGGAAGGCGTCCGGCACCTCGAACGCCTCGGCCTGCACGTCCTCGGGCATGGCCAGCGTGACCGCGCCGGTCTCGGCCGGGTCGCTCAGCACCCGCATCGCCTCGAGCGCGGCCGGCATCAGCTGCTCGGGGCGCTCGATGCGCTCGTAGTAACGCGACACCGGGCGCAGGCAGTCGTTGACCGACATCGTCGCGTCGTGCGGGACCTCGAGCATCTGGAGCACCGGGTGCGGCGTACGCGTGGCGAACGTGTCGCCGGGCAGCAGCAGCACGGGCAGGCGGTTGATCGTGGCCAGCGCCGCGCCGGTGACCATGTTGGTGGCTCCCGGACCGACCGAGGTGGTGCACGCGAACGTGCCCAGGCGGTTGCGCTGCCGGGCGTAGCCGGCGGCGATGTGCACCATGCCCTGCTCGTTGCGCGCCGGGCTGTAGGGCAGCAGGTCGTGGTGCTGATGAAGCGCCTGCCCCAGGCCGGCCACGTTGCCGTGGCCGAAGATCCCGTAGCAGCCGGCGATCAGGCGCTCGCGCCGCCCGTCGCGTTCGGTGCGCTGCACGGCCAGGAAGCGGACCAGCGCCTGGGCGACGGTCAGGCGACTCATGCCAGGCTCCAGGTCGACTCGACCTCGACCCCTAGCCGGCCGAGCATCCCGGTCAGGTCGGGCAGCTCGGACTCTTTGGCCCCCCCACCCGCCCCCTGGGTGCCGTCGAACACCCAGTCGCTGGAGATCAGCACCACGTGAGCGGGGGCCACCACTTCCGCTCCGTGCTGATGGGCGAACACGTGGGCGAGGTTGGAGCCGACGAACCCCGAGGCCCCGGTCAGGTAGATCCTCACGCTGCCTTCACCTCCTCGAGTCTCACGGGGCGACTCTCTCGCAGCGAGCGCAGCGCGGCAAGTCCGATGAGCAGCGGGGCGCGGGCGTCGTCCGTCGAGACGGGCGGCGTCCTGCCGCTCTTGACCGCGTCGGCGAACGCCGCCCACGCTCGGATGTAGCTCGGCAGGTAGCGCTCGAGGAAGAAATACGGCAGCGCGGGCCGCCGCTCACCCGCGGCCGTGACCACCACCCCGCCGTGGCCGTGCGGGTTCTCGGACACCGCCATGCCCTCCGAGCCGAACACCTCGACGCGCTGGTCGTAGCCGTACGCCGCCCGGCGCGAGTTGTCGATCGCGGTCAGGCACCCGTCGTCGTGCACGAGCGTGACCAGGGCGGTGTCGATGTCGCCGGCGCTCCCGATCGACGGATCGACGCGTACCGCACCGCGCGCGAACACCTCGAGCACCTCGCGTCCGGTCACGAACCTGGCCATGTCGAAGTCGTGGATCATCATGTCGAGGAACAGGCCGCCCGAGCGCTTGACGTATTCCAGCGGGGGCGGCGCGGGGTCACGGCTCGAGATCCGGACCAGATGCGGCTCACCGACCGCGCCGGAGCTGACCGCCTCCTGCACCGAGGCGTGTCCCGGGTCGAAGCGGCGATTGAAGCCGATCTGGAACGGGACGCCGGCCCGCTCGATCGCCTCGAGCGCCCGGTTGAGCTCGGCCAACTCGAGCGACACCGGCTTCTCGCAGAACACCGCCTTACCCGCCTCGGCCGCGGCGATCATCAGCTCGACGTGCGTGTCCGAGCTCGAGCAGATCGCCACCGCGTCGAGGTCAGAGCCGAGGATCTCCTCCACCCCGGCCGCGGCCGGCACACCCAGATCGGCCGACACGGTCCGGGCCGACGGTTCGTGCGCGTCGTACACGGCGCCGAGCGCGGCGCCCGGAACCTGGTGGGCGATCAGCGCGGCGTGCATCCGCCCGATCCGACCCACCCCGATCACGCCGATCCGCAGCGGCGCCACCGCGGTCGCGGTCACGCTCGTACCTCCTCCCAGGCGCCGCTCTGCGCCGAGCGCAGCAGCGCGTCCTGCACCTTCGCCCAGGCGAGCGCATCCTCGAAGCTCGGCTCGAACGCACGCCCCTCCGCCACCGCCGAGCAGAACTCGTAGTCCTCGATCGTGACCAGGTCCTCGAACCCGATCGTGTTGCCGCTGCCGGGGACGAACACGCCGTGGTGGCCGAAGCGCTCGCCACCTAGCACGGTCGTGTAACCGGAGCCGCGGTCCTCGGTGGCGCGGTACAGCCGCAACTCGTTGAGCCGCTCGAAGTTCCAGCCGACCGCGCCGCGCGTGCCGTAGACGTCGAACGCGTTCTCGCTCTCGGGCCCGACCATCGTCCGGCTGACCTCGACCGTGCCCCGCGCGCCGGACGCGAACTCGCACAGCATCGCCGCGTAGTCCTCGTTGGTCACCGGCGTGCGCGGGTCCTCCGCCCGGCCTCGGCCATAGTGGCCCGCGCCGTCGCCCGGCGCGGGACGCTCGCGGATGAACGTCTCGACCGTTCCGGAGACGCGCTTGATCGGACCCAGCAGCATGTGCGCGAGGTCGACGGCGTGGCTCATCAAATCGCTGGTGACGCCGTGGCCGGCCTGGTCGAGCTGGAAGCGCCAGGAGTTCAGGCCGAGCGGGTCGGCGCCGTACATCGAGAAGAACCGCCCGCGGTAGTTAGTGATCTCGCCGAGCTCGCCGGTGGCGATCAGCTCGCGCGCGTAGCGCACGAGCGGCGCCCACCGGTAGTTGTAACCGACGCCGCTGATCACGCCGGCGGTCCGGGCGGCCGCCGCGGCCCGCGCGATCTGCTCGGGCGTGCCGCCCACCGGCTTCTCGCAGAACACCGCCTTGCCCGCCTGCGCCGCGGCCTCGACCAGCTCCACATGCAGCATGTTGGGCGCGGCGATGAACACCGCCTCGACGTCGGGGTCCTCGATCACCGCCCGCCAGTCGATGCCGGCGCGCTTGAAGCCGAACGAGCTCGTGGCCTGCTCCACGCGCGCGGGGAGCGCATCGCTGCACGCGATCAGCTGTGGAGCGAAATTCCGCTGCTCGAACAGGGTGGGGATCCGCAGCAGCGACCGGCTGTGGGCCTGGCCGAGCCAGCCGAAGCCGATCACGCCGACGCCGATCCTGCGCCGGCGTCCGGCGCCCGCGGGCGCCGGGGTGGTGCCGGCAGCCACCGTGGCGCTCATGCCGGCGTCTGGACCTCGGCGGCGAGCTCCTTCGCGACCTCCTTGACCTGCGGGTCGCTCGCCCGTTGCAGCTCATGGCTCAGCTCCTCGAGCTCGGCGCCGCCGGCCATCAGCGAGGTCAGCTCCTCGATCGAGGTCTCCGCCTTGGTGTAGGAGCCCAGCATCCGTCCTCGTTTGAGCAGCACGAACCGGTCCCCGACCGGATACGCGTGGTGCGGGTTGTGGGTGATGAAGATCACCGCCCGGCCCATCGCTCGTGCCTGCACCACGTACTTGAGGACGATCCCCGACTGGCGCACGCCGAGCGCAGAGGTCGGCTCGTCGAGGATCAGGACCTTGGCCCCGAAGTACACCGCGCGGGCGATGGCCATGGCCTGGCGCTCTCCGCCGCTGAGCGTCCCGACCGTCTGATCCGGATCGCGGACGTCGATGCCCATCTTGGCCATCTCCTCGCGCATGATGCGCTGCGCGCCCTTGATGTCCAGCCGCTGCAGCGGGCCACGCCCCTTGGTCGGCTCGTTGCCCAGGAAGAAATTGCGCCACACCGACATCAGCGGCACGGCGGCCAGGTCCTGGAACACCGTGGCGATTCCGCGTGCCCGGGCGTCGCGCGGGCCGGCGAAGCGCACCGGCTCGCCCTCGAACAGCACCTCTCCCTTGTCGGGCGCGTGCACGCCCGAGAGGATCTTGATCAGCGTCGACTTGCCGGCACCGTTGTCGCCGAGCACGCACGTGACCTGCCCGGCGGCCACGGCGAGGCTGACGTCCTCCAGCGCGTTGACGCTCCCGAAGTACTTGGAGATCGAGCGCACCTCGAGCGCGGGCGTGCTCTCGCTCATGTTCGTCTCTCCCTCACTCATCGTCGTGCCTTCAGCGCGCGCCGGTAGATGATGGTGTTGACCACCACGGCCAGGAACAGGATGACTCCCAAAAACGCGAAGTCCCAGGAGCTGTCCCAGTTCGCGTAGATCACCCCTTCGAACGCCATCCCGATGATGCACGCGCCGAGCGCCGCACCGATCGCCGAGCCATATCCGCCGGTCAGCAGGCAACCGCCCACGACCGCCGCGATGATGTAGAAGAACTCGTAGCCGACCCCCTGTTCGGAGACCGCCGAGGATGCCTGGGTGAACGAGATGATCCCGACCAGGGCGGCCGCGAGCGCCGTGCCGATGAACAGCAGGATCTTCGTGCGGTTCACCGGTACCCCCGTGTTGCGGGCCGCGTTCTGCTCGCCGCCCGCGGCGAAGATCCAGTTTCCGAACGTCGTGCGGCTGAGCAGCCAGGTCGCGACGATCGTCACCGCGATGAACCACAGGATCGCCGTCGTGTAGCCGCTCGGGAGCGAGCCACTCGAGAAGAACGAGCTCCCGAAGATCGACTTGGCGCTGCTCAGCCCCGGCGGGTGCGGCTGGGTCACCGTGATCTGCGTGCTTCCGCTGTTGAGCAGCAGCACGCCGCCGGTACTCGCTCCGCGCAAGATGAAGAACGTGGCCAGCGTCACGATGAAGCTCGGCAGCTTGGTCATGACCACGATGTAGCCGTTGATCAGCCCAATCACCGCGGCGAAGGCGAGCGTGATGAGGACCGCGAGCCAAGTGTTCACGTGCCACTTGCCGACCAGCAGCGCCATGACGATCGCGGTGACGCCGGTCATCACGCCGGCCGACAGGTCGAATTCGCCGCCGATCATCAGCAAGCCGACCGGGACGGCGACGATCCCGAAGAACGCCGCCTGCTGGGTCCACGCCGCGATTCCGGTCTGCTTGAGCCACAAGTGGTTCGAGCTCGCGTCGGTGATCGCGAACATGAGGAACACGAACACCGCGGCGAGGAACGCGCCCAGCTCGGGGCGTCGCAGCGTTCGGGTGAGTCGGCTGATCGGCACCAGCCGTTCGTCTTCCGCCGCCGCTGGCGGCGTGGCTATCGGGGGTGAGGTGGCGCTCATGGATCCTGTGTTCGAATCTCGCCACCGGGCGGGACTGGCGCGCCCGCCCGGTGACCTGGTTCTCCTTAGCCTCCTACTCCGGTTTGCTCTCCTAGTCCTGGCCGGCGGCGATCGCCGCCGAGACCTTGCCGATGTTCGATTTGGTCACGACCAGCGGCCCGCTGGGCACGGTCGTGCCACCGCCGACGCTCTGGCCGTTCTTGCGCTTGTACAGATCGAGGAACACGAGCGGCAGGTAGCCCTGGAGGTACTGCTGCTGATCGATCGCGAACGACATCGAGCCGGCCGTGATGTCCTGCTGGACGCCCGAGTTGAGGTCGAACGTGGCGATCTTCGGCTTGCTCTGCGGATTGCTGCTCACCAGCGCCGTGCCGATGGCGTTGTTCAGCGCCATCACCGCGTTGACCCCGGTGTGCGTCTGCAGGTACGAGGTGACCTGGCCGATGGCCTGCTGCGGGTTGGACGCCGCGTTCGGCGTGGACAGCGTCAGCTCCGTGCACGCCGTGCCCGACGAAGGCGCCGAGCCGGTCTTGCACTGCTGACCCACTCCGAGCGCCTGCGCGATGCCGTTGCAGCGGTCGAGCAGGTTCTGGCCGGACTGGTGGATGATGCACAGGACGTTGGTCGCCCCGAGCTTCTTGAACTCGGCCCCCGCGGCCTCCCCGGCGAGCTGCTCGGGCTGACCGACACACGTGAGCGCACCGCTCGCCGCGATGTCGGTGTCGTCACAGCCGGCGTTGAGCAGCACCACTGGGATCCCGGCGGCGGCTGCCTTGGCCAGCGTCGGGTTCATCAGCGACGGATCGTGGTCGGACACCGCCATCCCATCCACGTGCGCGTTGATCGCGTCCTGGATCTGGGCGTTCTCGGCGTTGTCGTCGGGCTCGGCCTGGCCCTGCTGCTGGGAGCCGTAGGTCTCGGTGAGCGTGCAGCCGAGGTCGGCCGCGGCGTCCTTGGCTCCCTTGTAGACCACGCTCCAGAAGCTTCCGTTGTCACCGTGGGTGATCAGCGCGAACTTGTACGGGCACACCTTGCTCCCGGTACTCGCCGCGATGTTCACCGCGCTGGTCGTCGAGCCCGAGCCCGATGCGCTCGAGCTTTTCGAGCTGCTACCGCACGCCGCCACCAGCAGGGCCGCAGCACCCAGGGCGGCGACGACGCCGATACAGCGGGTCAGTCGTCTCATCGATTGATCTCCTCCGTCATGGGAGCCGTGTGGTGAAGAAACGCGATGCTCCCGCGAGCGTCGCGCATCGGCCCGCCGGCCACCGTCGGCTCATCCCCGGTGATGGCGGTGTCCTGCTCGAGCACGAGCCACCCGTCGTACCCGTGACCCTGGAGGGCGTCCATGACCTCGGCGATCCGGGCGTCTCCCTTGCCCAGCGCTGTGAAGAGTCCGTCCTTGGTCGCGCTCAGCAGCGAGCGTCGTCCCGCCCGAACATCGGCGGCCAGCCCGCCGTCGACGTCCTTGAGATGTACGTGCACGACGCGCGCGCCGTGCTCCTGTGCGAACTTCGACCGGGTCGGTCCCACCGATCAGCAGATGCCCGGTGTCCAGGCACCAGCCGACCTCGACCACCTCGAGCGCCCGCTGCACCTGCGCCGCGGTCTCGATCAGCGTCCCGGCGTGCGGATGCAGCGCCACCGAGAGCCCGAATTCGTCGGCGGCCAGGTCCTCGATCATGTTCAGGTGATCGCCCAGCCGCCTCCAGCCTGCGTCGTCGAGCTCCTGCGGGACGCCCCAGCCCGCGTCCTGCACAGCGGCCAGAACCATCATCTGGCCGCCGGCGTCGCGCATCAGCCGCGCCGCACGCCGCGCCGCCTCGATCGCCTGGTCGAGGTCTGCCTCGTGCAGCACGAGCGGAACGAACCCGCCGACCAGCGCGAGTCCATGGCTCGCGAGCATCTTCCTCAGCGCCTGCGGCTCCTCGGGCAGGAACCCGGGTGGCCCGAGCTCCGTCCCCCGCAGCCCGAGCTCCGCCATGTCCCGCAGCACCGTCTCGGGCGAGGGCATCGCGCCCCAGCCGGGCACTTCGCACGCTCCCCATGAGATGGGGCCGGCAGCCAGGCGGTAGGCGATCGGTTCGGTGTCGCGGCCCGCCGGCGCAGGCGTCGCTTGCATGCTGGCTCGAATCCTCTCCTCGGCGATTAGATCGCTCTAAGTCGCGATGATCGTTAGAGCGCTCTAACAACCACGTCCGGCGACTATATCCCGCGGGTTTCGGCGAAGTCAAGGGGCTCCGCGCCGGGGGCACGGCCGGCTCTCCCCGATTGCCGGGCTTCCGCGCTCCGCGCGAGTAGAGCGCGCTAACGCAATTGCAATGTTGTCGCGCTCTAAGTAAGGTCGGCGCGCCATGCCCGCCTCGCCGCGTCGCCGCCGCTCCCAGCGTGCTCGCCACCGATTCCCTGCCCGGCGGCGCCGCATCCACCAATCCGCTGCTCGGCGGCGCCCGGTCCACCGCTCCCCTCGCGCGGCGCGCCCCCACCATGGAGGACGTCGCGCGCGAGGCCGGAGTGTCCCGCGCGCTGGTCTCGCTGGTCATGCGCGAGCGTCCGAACGTCAGCCCGGAGCGCCGCAGTCGCGTGCTCGAGGTCGCCGCGCGCCTCGGCTACCGGCCGAACGCCATGGCCCGCAGCCTGGCCAGTCGGCGGACCAAGACCGTCGGCGTGATCCTCGACGATCTGCGCAACCCGTTCTTCGCCGAGATCGCCGGCGGGGTCGAGGAGCTCGCCTCCCAGCTCGGCTACCGGCTGCTGCTCGCCGCCGGCGGTCGCCAGGCACGCCGTGAGCGCGCCGCGCTCGACGCACTGCTCGAGTACCGGGTCAGCGGGATCATCCTGGTCAGCCCGCGCATGCCGCCCAGCGACATCTCGGCCGCGGCCTCCGAGGCGCCCCTGGTGATGGTCGGGCGCGCCGTGCGCGGCGCCGACGCCGATAGCGTGCTGATCAACGAGGCGCACGGCACCGGGCTGGTGCTCGATCACCTGATCGGGCTCGGGCACGAGGCGATCGCGCACGTCGACGGCGGCAGCGGCGCGGGCGGCCCGCAACGCCGCTCGGCCTACCTGCGGGGCATGCGCGCGCACCGCCTCGGCGCGCCACGCGCTGGTCATTCCCGGCGACTTCACCGAGGAGGCCGGCGTCAGCGCGGCGGCCGAGCTGGTGCGCCAACCCCAGCTCCCGACCGCGGTGTTCGCGGCCAACGACATCGTCGCCGCCGGGCTGCTGGGCGGTCTGGACCGCGCGGGCGTACAGGTACCCGGGGACATCTCGATCGTCGGCTACGACAACATCTCGATCGCCCATCTCGCCCACGTGTCGCTGACCACGGTCGATCAGCCGCGCACCGAGATGGGCCAGCTGGCCCTGGAGCTCCTGCTCGACCGGATCGACAACCGGCGCGCCAACGAGGTGCGGCTGATCGAGCCCTCACTGGTCGTGCGCTCCACCACCGCGCCACCGCGCGCACTGGCGGCACCGGCCGTCGCCGCGCTGGCCTGACAGCGCACCCTCCCTTCATGTGGCCGACCTCGCCGCAGGAGCTGACCGCCGCCCAGCTCGCGCTTGCCGCCGCCACTCCCGAGCCCTAGCAACCCGCCGCGCGACACCCCGGCGATCGGCGCCTGCGCGGTGGTATTCCCGCGCGGGATGACCGGCCGCGGCGAGCGCGGAGACCCGGCGTGGGCAGCCGCGGCCGTTATCCGACGCAGCGTAGTAGGCGAGGTCGTCGACGGCTGCGCGGCCGGCGCGCCGTATCTGCCCGGCATGCTCGCGCTGCGCGAGGGACCGTGTCTGGAGTCCGCGGTGCGCGCGCTGCCCGCCCCGCCGGACGTGCTCCTGGTCGACGCGACCGGACGGGATCATCCCCGCCGCGCCGGCCTCGCGCTGCACCTCGGCGCGGTCGTCGGCGTGCCCACCGTCGGTGTGACGCACCGCCCACTGTTCGCGCGCGGCGCATGGCCCGCCGATGAACGCGGCGCGCACGCTCCCCTGTCACTCGATGACGAGCTGGTCGCCGCGTGGCTGCGCACGCGGCGCGGTGCACGGCCGGTGGTCGTGCATCCCGGTTGGCGTACTACGCTCGATGATGCGATCGACGTGGTCTCTCTCGCCACGCTCGGTAATCGCACACCCGAGGCGTTGCGTTACGCGCGACACCTCGCGCGCATCGCGCGCGCAAATGGGTAGCTTGTCGAACGTCCATCACCAAGGAGGAACGTATGCCCCAGGCCAGAAGCAGCGGTTCAAGCTCGGGAGGCTCGTCACGCCGCAGCTCATCTTCGCGTTCGAGCTCCGGCCGCTCGGGCTCGTCTTCGAGCAGCGGCCGTTCGAGCAGCGGGCGCTCCAGCGGCTCGCGTCGCAGCAGCTCCAGCGGTAGCAGCGGTAGCAGCGGTAGCAGCGGTAGCAGCGGTAGCGGCAGCAGCAGCAGCGGCTCCACTCGCTCGCGCTCCACGCGTGCCTCGAGCGCCCGCTCGCCGCGTTCGAGCAGCGCGCGCTCGACGCGCTCGGCACGCTCGGCGGCCGGCGGCGCGGCCCAGGCGGCGAGCGCGGCCGCATCCGACCCGCGGCTCGAGGCCGCCGCGCAGCGCGTGCGCAAGCTCAACGAGCGCATCATCGAGGCCGGCAAGGAAGCGGGCGAGGCGACGCTGTCGAGCTACGAGAAGGCGCTCAAGGCGATCGCCAGCACGCTCGAGCGCGGACCGGGCAAGAGCGACGTCGAGTGGATCTCCTCGCTGGCCACCACTCAGGCCAAGTTCATCCGCGACGTGACCAACGCGTGGACCGCGGCGGCCCGAGGGATGCTCAAGTAGCGCGCCGCCTGAGAGCCGGTCTGAGCAGCGCAATCGGCACGGTGAACAGGACGGCGGCCGCCGCCGCGACCAGCGCACCGCTCGGGTCCGCCGCCCGGGCGGCGACACCGACAGCCGGGCCGCCCAGGCCGACGCCGGCGTCGAAGTAGGCGAAGAACGCGCCGGCGGTGCGGCCGTGCCGGCTGGGCGGGACCGAGGCCAGCGCGAGCAGGCCGAGGCTCGGCACGGCGAGTCCCTGACCGACCGACATCACGACCAGCGCGAGCAGCGCCAGCGCGGGGCTGCTCGCCGCGGCCAGGCCGGCCAGCCCGCGCGGCTTCGAACACCACCGCGACCGACAGCGTGCGCGGCGGGACCGAAGCGGTCGGGCACGCCGGCCAGCACGGTCCGGCTGGCGATCACGCCGATCCCGAACACGGGAATGACGAGCTTGGCGATCCCCGATCCCTGCTCCATCGCCGCGGCCGCGCCGAACGACAGCAGTCCGACGTAGCCGAAGTTGACCAGCATCAGGCCGAGGCCGGGACGGATGGTCACGCGCCATGCGCTGGTCGGCTCTGCCGGCTCCTGCTCGTCTTCTCGTCTCGTGCTCGGCGGCGTGACCGGCCTGCGCCTCCGTGCTGCGGCCGGTGATCACGGCCAGCGCGACGGCGAGCAGCGGCAGGATCGCCGCCGCGATCCACACGCGCGTCGGGATGCGCGTCGCCGGAGAGCAGCTCCGACAGCGGCGGCCCGACGGTCAGGCCGGCGTAGTTGGCCAGCCCGACGTGTCCCATCGCGCGCCCGCGCCGCTCCGGTCCGGCCAGGCGCAGCAGCCAGAGCACGGTGGCGGCCATCATCGCGGCCTCCCCCGCGCCGACCAGCAGCCGACTCGCGATCAGCAACGGGAGCGCCCGGACGAAGGCCGGGAGCGTCCCGATGGTCATCACGACGGCGCCGGCGATCATGATCCGCGCCGGCCCAACGCGATCGGCCAGCCGTCCGCCGAGCGGCCGCCCGGCGGCGCCGGTCAGGGCCGGCGCTCCGACGGCCAGGCCGACGAGCACGGCTCCGCCGCCGAGGGTGTGGACGTAGCTCGGCAGGATCCCGAGCACCGTGCCCAGCGCGGCGTAGCACAGGACCGCGGTGCCCAGCACGAGCGCATAGCGTCCGGTGCCGGCGCGATCGCGGGCGGGTTCGGTGTGAGCACGTGTACGGATCATCGATTGGCTTGAGCGAACAGCCTCGGTGAATGAAGGCATAGGTTGATGGTGCCCCCAGAACGCTTCGACACGCGTCGAAATGTCCCCCGCGGCGCGAAACGTCCTCCGCGCGCTGTGTGGCCAACCCCGCACTCGGGCCACCCCACCGAGGTGAACGCGGGTTCAGCCACCTATGACGGTGCTAACCCCACTCCCGAGCCGCGCGCAGAGTCGAGAGCGGGGTTAGTACGGTGCGCGATCCGCGACGCGAACGTGCGCTACGCGACGTCGAGCACGGTGGCACCGGGGATCGCCGCGATCAGCGCCTCGGTGTCGGCCTCGAACACCGCGTGCGGCGTGCCCGCCGCGGACCACACGGTGGCGAACCGGCGCAGCGAGGTGTCGATCAGCGTCTCGAGCGGGCGATCGTGGCCGAGCGGCGGGATGCCCCCGATCGCGAATCCCGTGGCGGCGCGCGCGGCCTCGGCGCGCGCGGTTCGCAACCCGAGCCGCTCGGAGGCGACGCGCCGGTCGCCGGCGCACAGGACCATCACCGGCTCAGCGTCGCGCATGAACACCAGCGACTTGACGATCTGACCCACCTCGCACCCGACCGCCGTGGCGGCCTCGGGTGCGGTGCGCGCCGAGTCGGGCAGCATCACGACCTCGACGTCGAGGCCGAGCGCGTGCAGCCGCGCCTGGAATTTCGCCGCGGTCGGATGCACCTACGCGGTGCGGAGCTCGCTCGGGTCGAGGTCGGGCGGCATCGTCAGCTCCTGCGGCGAGACCGGCTGCTCATCGCTCCACTCGCCGAACGCCTCGCCGTCGCGGCCCTGATGCTCCTGCGCGCCGCCCAGCGCCAGGATCACCAATCGTCCGGGGCCGCGGTTCACGAGCTGACGGCGGACCTGCGGCGCCACCCGGATCAGCTCGCCGTGGCCGAGCTCGCTCGTCTCGCCCTCCACCAGCAACGTCAGCGACCCCTCTAGCACCACGTAGACCTCCTCCTGGTGCTTGTGGCGATGGATCCGGCCGCGTTGCCCGGGCTGCAGAACGATCTGGTTGAAGCCGAACGAGCTCACGCCGAGCTGGCGGCGCAGCGGCAGGAAGCGCTCATCGGTGTCGGGGTCGAGGCGGGTCGTGCTCGTGCCGTCTTCCATGACGCAGATATTCGCAGACGGCCGCCGGCGGTCTTAGGCTGAGCCGCCTGCGCCCAGCAGGTTGACCTCGACGCGCCCGAGGTGAGCGTCCATCACCTCGACCGCGCGCTGCAGCTCTCGCGCGCTGAGCGCGTCGACCAGCTGCTCGTGGTCGGCCTGGTAGGCCTGGCGGCGCTCACGCGAGTCGTTGCGCCGCTTGAGGTTGCCCCACAGCGCGCCCCGGCGGGCCTGCTCGACCTCGTGGTACATGGCGACCAGCAGCGGGTTGCGGCTGGCCACGACGATCGCGTGATGCAGGGCGTAGTCCCACACCTCGAATTCGTCGTAGCTCTCGGCGGCGGCGCCCCCGGCCAGGCAGCGGCGCATCTCGTCGAGGTCGCGCGCGGTGGCCCAGGCGACGACCAGCGGCAGCACCTGCGGCTCGATCAGCCGCCGGGCGGCCATGACGTCCGCCGGGCCGATGTCTTGCGAGCGGGCCGGAGCGCCATCGCCGCGGGCGGGCGCGGGAC
This sequence comes from uncultured Solirubrobacterales bacterium, assembly GCA_963764545.1. Taxonomy (GTDB): domain Bacteria; phylum Actinomycetota; class Thermoleophilia; order Solirubrobacterales; family Solirubrobacteraceae; genus Palsa-465. The sequence continues at coordinate 1,452,882 of CAVXSX010000005.1, forward strand.
GCAGCTCGCCGCCGCGCAGATACGTGCCCCGCCCGACCTCGCGCGACACCCGGCCCTCGGCCTCGAGCAGCGCGAGGGCATGGCGGACCATGGTCCGGGTGATCCCCAGATCCGTGGCCAGTTGGCGCTCGGTGGGGAGTTTCGCGCCAGGGCCGCGGGCGCCGGCTGCGCAGCGCTCGAGGATGAGCGCGGCGAGCTCCTGGGTGTAGGCGGGCGGGCGGGAAACGGGCGGGGCGTCCATAGCTGTCGCGGCCCAGGCGACGACCGCCAACCAATCCTACCAATTCTCGCTCCGTGAATTCCAACAAAACCTTCATTTGACGCGAATCCCGGGCGTGAGTACGGTTCGACCAATCCGACAAATCGGACCAGATTGGCTCGGAGAGCGGAGGAGGACGAGGTGACCCAGCCGGAGGTGATCGAATGAGGCTCGCCACGGTCGAGACGGCCCAGGGCCGCAGGCTGCACGTGCGCGGCGCAGATGGCTATGTCGACGTCGCGCAGGCCACCGGCCGCGAGGAGCTGGGCAGCCTCGGCCGTCTGCTGGAATCCGGATCCGACGCCTGGGAGCTGGTCAGCAAGGCCGCCGCAGGCGAGGGCCGCGCGGTCGCTGAGTCAGAGCTCGGTCCGGCCGTCCCGGCGCCGCGACGGATCCTGTGCCTGGGGGTCAACTACGCCGACCACGCCGCCGAGGGCGGGCGGCCACTGACCACCTGGCCCGAGGTGTTTGTGCGGGGCAGCGACTCGGTGGCGCCCCCCTACGGGGAGCTCGTCAAGCCGGCGCTCAGCGAGCGCTTCGACTACGAGGGCGAGCTCGGCGTGGTGATCGGCCGCGGCGGGCGCTATATCCCGGCCGAGCAGGCCATGGCCGTGATCGCCGGCTTCGTGGTGTGCATGGACGGCACCGCGCGCGAGTGGCAGCGCGCCGCAAGCCAGTGGACGGCCGGCAAGAACTTCGACGGCACGATGCCGATCGGCCCCGAGCTGGTCACGCCGGATGAGGTGGACATCACCGACACGCAACTCACCACCGTGCTCAACGGCGAGGTCATGCAGTCCGCGCGCACCTCGCAGATGATCTTCGACGTCCCGCGCACGATCGAGTTCCTCTCGTCGTTCACGACCCTGCGGCCCGGCGACGTGATCGCCACCGGAACCCCCGGCGGCGTCGGCTTTGCCCGCCAGCCGCCGGTCTGGCTGAAGGACGGCGACACGCTCGAGATCGCGGTCGAGGGCGTCGGCCGGATCGCCCACCGGGTGGTGAGCGAAGAGCGCGACGGTCGGAGCGGAAGCTGGCCGTGGCATCCGCCGGTCAAAGAAGGAGCGACGTTCTAGCGGCTCCGTTCGCGGGGCGAGAGCACTCCCGAGGAGGAGAACAACATGTTCGTGCACACACTCAGATTCCGGCTTGCGCGGCCGGTCGCGCTCGCCTCGCTCGTCGTCCTCTTCGCGGCCGGCTGCGGCTCAAGCGGAGGCGGAGGCGGAGGCGGAGGCGGAGGCGGTGGGGGTGGCGGAGGAGGCGGCAGTGCCAGCGCGTCGAGCGCCCCCTCGGGCGCCAAGCTGACGGTTGCCGACGTGGCGCCGTTCACCGGACCCGACGCCGCGCTCGGGCCGACCTACCTGGTCTCGTGCGACGCCGCCACGAGCACGATCGACGCCAACGGCGGCGTGCTCGGTCACAAGCTCGCCTGCAAGGCGGTCGACACCCGCGGTGACCCGGCCGACGCCGTGCCCGCGGTTCGCCAGATGTATGCCTCGACCTCGAACCTGGCCCTGATCATCGGCTGCACCTCCGACGAGGCCGCGTCGGTGGTGCCGATCTTCACCGCCAACAAGACCGTGTCGTTCTGCATGACCGGTCAGTCGGAGTTCGACCACGTGAAGTTCCCGTACTTCTACCGCCTGGTCCCGCCCGACCTGTCGGAGTCCTACGCGATGATCTGGATCGCCAACAGCATGCGCCACTACAAGCGGATCGCGCTGGCCTTCGGCAACGACATCGGCTCGCAGACGTTCATCCAGCCGGCGATCGCGGCGATCAAGACGGCCGGCGAGACGCTGGTGGCCAACGAGACGCTCAACCTGAACGACACCACGTTCCGCACCGAGGCGGCCAAGATCGTGGCCGCCAAGCCCGACGTGATCCTGACCGAGGCGCTCGGGCCTCCTGAGGCGGCCTTCCTGTCCGAGGTCAAGCAGCTGGACGGCGGCAAGCTCCCGCCGGTGATCGGCACCTCGGCGACGATCTCGCCCGACTGGTTCAAGTCGGTCTCGGCCGCGGTGGGCGGGAACGCGTTCTCGAACTTCTGGGCCGACAACCTGGTCACCGAGACGAGCGGTCCGGCGTTCGACGCGTTCTCCAAGGCGATCTTCGCCGAGAAGGGCAAGGTCGGGAGCACCGGCGACTTCTCCACCTACCTGACCGCGCCGGGCGCCGTCCACCTCTACGACGGCATCAACCTCGCGGCGCTGGCCATGATCCAGTGCAAGTCCACGAACCCCACGGTGTTCAAGCCGTGCATCGAGAAGATCGGCGACGGAGTGGCGGGCGCGACCACTGTGTACTCGTTCGCCCAGGGCGCCGCAGCGCTCAAGCAGGGCAAGGCGATCCGCTATGTCGGCCCAGGTGGACCGACCAGCTTCGACGCCTACCACGACTCGACCGGCATCTTCCAGGTCGACACCTACAGCCCGCAGGGACAGGTGAACGTCGCGGCCAACATCCCGACCGCCGCGCTCCGTTCTCTCGGGCTATGACCATAAGCCGAAGCCGCCGATGACGTGAGCGTCTTCGTCGAATCGATCGGTTTCGGGCTGGTCACCTCGGCCGTGCTCGCGGTGGCGTCGGTCGGATTCACCCTGCAGTTCGCGGTGACCAACGTGCTGAACCTGGCCTACGGCGGGGTGATGATCGTCTCGGCCTACGCCGCCTACGCCGTCAACGAGCGCGGCGTGTCGATCTGGATCAGCGCGCTCGCCGGGATCGCGGCGGGCGCGCTGCTCTCGCTCGTCCTCAACAACTTCATCTACACGCCGTTTCAGAGAAAAGGCACCTCGCCGATCGGCATGGTGATCGTCTCGCTCGGCATGACGCTGATCCTGGTGTTCGGCACCCAGGCGATCGCGGGCCCGACCAACGTGTCCTACAGCGCGAGCCAGGGCGCCACGGTCACCCCGCTGGGGTTCAACCTGACCGTGGTCCAGCTGGTGATCATGGGGCTCAGCCTCGTGCTGATGGGGCTCGTGCACGTACTGATCCGCTACACCCGCCTGGGCAAGGCCATGCGGGCCACGGCGGCCAACCGCAACCTGGCAAAGAACTGCGGAATCCGGACCGACCGGGTGGTCACGCTCACGTGGCTGATCACCGGCGCGCTGTGCGGGCTGGCCGGGGTCGTGTTCGCGCTCGATTCGGGCACCTTCGGGGCGACCAGCACCGACCTGTTCCTCGTGCTGATTCTCGCCGCGGTGTTCCTGGGCGGCCCGGGTGAGCCCTACGGAGCGATGCTCGGCGCGCTGGTCATCGGCCTGGCCACCGAGATCAGCGCCTCGATCATCGTCTCGGACTACAAGGACGTGGTGGCGTTCGTGATCCTGATCGGGATGCTCGCCGTGCGCCCCAGCGGCCTGCTCGGAGTGCAGACCTAAGTGGTCTACTACATCACCACGCTCCTGGTCTACGCCGGGATCGACGCGATCGCCTGCCTGGGCCTGAGCCAGCAGTTCGGCGTCGGCGGGGTCACCAACTTCGGGTTCATCATCTTCCAGGCGGCCGGGGCCTACACCGCGGCCGTGCTCTCGCTGCCCGCCTCGAGCGCCGACGGCGGCTTTCAGTCCTACATCGGCGGGCTGAGCCTTCCGTTCCCGCTGCCCTGGATCGGCGCGGCGCTGATCGGAGGGTTGCTCTCGATCCCGTTCGCCACCGTCGTGGGAAAGCGGCTGCGCGGCGACTTCGCCGCGGTCGGCCTGCTGGTCACCGCGGTCATGTTCAACCTGCTGGTGACCAACTACAAGCCGTTGGTCAACGGGGCGGCCGGGCTCTCGCTCGTGCCCGCCCCGCTTCAGGACGTCGTCAATCCCCAAGAGGTCGGCTGGCAGTGGGGCTACAGCGTCGTCGCGCTGCTCCTGGCCTTCCTCACCTACCGCTTCGTCCGACGGATCACCGAGTCACCGTACGGCCGGACGTTGCGCGCCATGCGCGACAACGACCTGGTGGCGGATTCGCTGGGCAAGAACCTGACCGCGCTGCGCACCTCCTCGCTGGTCATCGGCGGCGCAATCGCCGGCCTGTCGGGCGGGGTGCTGGTGGGGTTCATCAACCTGTGGGATCCGCAGGCCTGGGGCTACGCCGAGACCGTCGTGCTGTTCGCCGCGGTGATCATCGGCGGCCTCGGCAACCACCGCGGAGCCATGCTCGGTGCGCTGCTCGTCCCGGTCGCCTTCGAGGAGGCCACGCGCTACATACCGGCCGACGCCAACAACCCGGATCTCGTCCCCGCGCTGCAGTGGGTGGTGATCGGTTTGCTGATCGTGGTGTTCCTGTGGTTCCGCCCGCAGGGCATCCTGCCCGAGCGGCGACGCATCATCATCGGAAAGCGCTCCGAGCCCCCAGCCGGGACGCCGGGCGGAGCCCTCCCCGCAGTCACATCGAGCGCCGTCACGCAGACCGCGCCGGCCACCCCGCGCGAGCGGGTATCCGAGATGAACATCCTGAGCTGCTCAGGGCTCACCCGCAGCTTTCAGGGCGTGCGAGCGGTCGACGACGTGTCGATCTCGTTCGAGCGCGGCCGGCTGACCGGGATCATCGGTCCGAACGGCGCCGGCAAATCGACCACGCTGGCCATGCTGGCCGGCACCCTGGCCCCGACGTCCGGCACGGTCACCTATCGCGAGCAGGACATCACAGGCCTGGCCGCCTACCGGCGCGCGCGCCTCGGGCTGGTCCGCACCTTCCAGCTGGCCAGCGAGTTCAAGCGCCTGACCGTGATCGAGAACCTCCTGTCGGCGATTCCCGACCAGCGGGGTGACAGCCTCAAGGGTGCGCTGCTCGGGCGCCGCTACTGGGGCGCCCAGGAGCGCGAGGCGATCGACCAGGCGCGGGACATGCTCGAGCGCTTCGGCCTGCTCGATCTGGCCGACCGCTACGCCGGCGATCTGAGCGGCGGCCAGCGACGCCTGGTGGAGATCATGCGCGCGCTGATGACCCGGCCCGACGTGCTGCTGCTCGACGAGCCGATGGCCGGCGTCCACCCCCGCCTGGCCCACGAGATCGGCATGCGCCTGGTGTCACTGTGCGAGGTCGGCATTACCGTGGTGATGGTCGAGCACGAGCTGTCGATCATGGATGAGTTCTGCGATCCGGTGATCGTGATGGCCGACGGCCGCGTGCTGGCCGAGGGAACGATGCAGACCCTGCGTGCCCGCGAGGAGGTCGTGGAGGCCTATCTTGTCGGCTGAACGCGATGGAGCCGTGGCGATGATCGACCATCCGGTGAGCGGCATCGAGCTGCGGACGGTCGAGCTGACCGCCGGCTACGAGCGCAGCCCGGTCGTCCACGGCGTGTCAATCGCGGTCTCGCCCGGCGAGGTGGTCTCGATCGTCGGCCCGAACGGATCGGGCAAGAGCACGCTGCTGAAAGCGATCGTCGGCCTGGTCGAGATCATGTCGGGGCGGGTGGTGGTGGGCGACGAGGACGTCACCGGCTGGCCGTCTGAGAACGTCGCCCGGATCGGCGTCGGATACGTGCCGCAGGTCGACGACGTGTTCGGACCGCTCACCGTGCGCGAGAACCTCGAGATGGGCGGCTACCTCCTGAAGCCCCGCGAGCTCCCGGACAGGATCGCCCACGTGCTCGAGGTGTTCCCGCGCCTGCGCGCCATGCTCACCCGGCGGGCGGGCAAGCTGAGCGGCGGCGAGCGAAAGATGCTTGCCATGGGCCGGGCGCTGATGCTCGAGCCGGCGCTCGTGGTCCTCGATGAGCCGACCGCGAACCTCGCGCCGGCCATCGCGAACTCGGTGCTCGGCGAGCACGTCCGGCAGCTGGCCACCACCGGCGCCTCGGTGCTGGTCGTCGAGCAGCGGGCCCGCGCCGTGCTCGAGATCTCCGATCGCACGTACGTGATGGGCGGCGGTCGCCTCGCGATGGAGGGCACCCCGGCCGAGCTCGGCGCGAGCCCCGAGTTCGTCGAGTCGTTCCTGGGCGGGGGCCGCCGCCCAGAACGGCCCTGAGTCGCCCCTGGCTGGCGTCCGTCTCCCCGGCATCGTCCGCACGGGCGACAGGCGCCGTCGAACGCTGTAGAAAACCTGACGATGTCGCGGCGATTGTCGAGCTCCCAAATCGAACGACTGGGTGCCCGTCTCATCGCAGCTCCTGACCCGGCGCCAGATGATCTTGCCCTCCTTCATGGTCTGCTGGCGGAATACAACGAGGTGTTGGATCAATCAGCCGACCGGGTTCGGAACGCCCTCGGCGTGGCGCCGACCACGAGGATCAAAAACACCGGAACGATCTTGGAGAAGCTTCGCCGATACGGCGGGTCATGGCTGAAGAGCCTTCACGATCTCGCCGGCATGCGGATCGTCGGCGACTTCGATCGCGCTGGCCAGGACGCGCTCGTCGCGCAACTCGTCGAGATGTTCTCATCCGAGGAACGTCAGCCAAGACTCGTCGATCGGCGGGCCGAGCCGGTCCAGGGGTATCGCGCCGTTCACGTGATCGTGTTCCCGAGCGGCATTCCGGTCGAGATTCAGATCCGCACGCGATGGCAGCATCAGTGGGCCGAGCTCTTCGAGAAGCTCGCCGACCGCCTCGGACGCGGGATTCGATACGGCGAGGCACCGACGCGCCGTCCCCGATCCGACGTGGATGCCGGGTCTGTCGTGCGCGTCGCGATCCTGGCCGCGGACATGATCAGCGCCTTCGAAGTGTTGGTGACCACATCAAGCTCACCCCAGATGTCGGAGATACGGAAGAAGCTGGACGAGCTGATTCCGGAGCTTCAAGCCGTCCTGGAGCAAATCTGACACCAGACCGCCGCGGGCTGCGGCTGGCGGAGATACGATCAGCTGATGGCGCACTTCCTTCTCGTGTATGACCGTGACGAGGGGCGACTCGTCTTCGAGCAGCAGTTCGCCACGAGCGAGGATGCACTACGCGCTCGTTTTGAGGCCGAAGCGAAGTTTGGCGGACGATCCGAGATTGAGATCGTGGTCCTGTCAGCCGAGTCTGCTCAAGACCTGGTGCGGACGCACGGACGTTACTTTCTCGGCTTGTCCGAGCTTGCGGCGCGGATGGGGTAGCCAAGGCGCCTGACGGCGCCGGTTCAGTCCGGGCCCCCCAAGACAATCCGGCCGGTGAAGGTCGACTTCCGTGCCGCGGTCGAGGGGACGGTGCTCATCGGCGCACTGCTGGCTGCCGAGAGCGCGCACCAGGAGACGTACCCGGAGACCGTGATCGCCGTTGTGCTCGCGCTCGTCCTCTACGTGGTCGCTCACAGCTACGCCGCGTTCGCGGGCGAACGTCTGCACAGCGAGGAGCCGCTCAGCTTGGCCGGCTTCGGACGGGCGGCCGGTAGCGAAGCGTGGCTGATACCGGGCGCCGGCGTTCCGCTGCTCGCGGTGCTGGTCTGCTGGGCCATCGGCGCATCGCTGTCCGCGGCCGTGACCTCCGCCGTCTGGACATCGGCGGGAATGCTGGTCGTGCTGGAGCTCGTCGCGGGCATACGCGCCGGCGAATCCGGGTTCGACCTGGTCGTCGAGACCGGCGTGGGCGCGCTACTCGGCGCCCTCGTGATCGTGCTGCGGGTCGTGCTGCACTGAGCGTGCAGCACGACGGGGCCCAGGGCGAGCGATCTCGGCGAGCAGCTACTGGCTGTCCGCGCGGTAGCGCAGGCCGTCAAGCGCGACCCGGAGGATCCGCTCCATCTGCTTCGGGTCGCTCACCGGGTTCTTGCTGATCCCGGCAACCATGTGCAGGACGTCGGAGAAATCGACATCGCTGCGCACCATGCCCGCCTCCTGGGCGCGCCTGAGCAGAGGCTCCCCAGCCGAGAAAAGCGATGCTCGGCAGGCCTGGAACACCGGAGCATCGGGATCGAGGTAGTTGGTCAGCTCGGCCGCGAGCGCCCGCTTGGTCGCCAGGTAGCCGATCAGCCCTCCGAACCAGTCGTTCAGCGCCTCCCACGGATCGGCCTCGTCGAGTTGGTGGGCGGAACGCGACAGCTCCTCCACCTCGTTGACGTACAGCGCCTCCAGGAGGGCCTGGCGGCTCGGGAAGTGGCGGTAAAGCGTGCCGATGCCGACCCCGGCGCGACGCGCGATCTCCTCGAGTGAGGTCGCCTCACCGCCTTCGGCGAATGCCTCCCGAGCGGCTGCGAGCACCTTCTCGTAGTTGCGCCGGGCGTCGGCGCGCTTGGGTCGGGTGAGGAACTCCGTGGGTGCTTGGGTGGTGCTCATGGGCGAATATCGATTGACAAACGGAGGGAGCCTCCGTATAGTTCCGGAGGGCGCCTCCAGATAGTTTCGGAGGTGGCCTCCAGTTTAGCCCCACAGTCAACCCAGGACAAATATGAATCTTCCCTCCCTCGCTCCTCTCGCATCGGATCGCCGGCGCTGGATCACACTGGCGATCGTCTGCATGGCGCAGCTGATGATCGTGCTGGATGTCACGATCGTCAACGTCGCGCTGCCCTCGATCCAGCGGGACCTGCACTTCAGCCAGGCGAACCTCAGCTGGGTCGTCAACGCTTTCCTGGTCACCTTCGGCAGCCTGCTGCTGCTGGCCGGCCGGCTCGGAGACCTCGTCGGGCGCAAGCGCGTCTTCCTCGCCGGCGTCACGATCTTCACCCTCGCCTCGCTGCTGTGCGGGGTCGCGCCTAGCCAGGGGGTGCTGATCGGCGCGCGCTTCCTGCAGGGCGTCGGCGCGGCCGCCCAGGCTTCGGTGATCCTCGCGATCATCATCACCGAGTTCACCGAGCCCACCGACCGGGCCCGCGCGATGAGCGCCTACGTGTTCGTGTCGGTCGCAGGCGGATCACTCGGGCTGCTGGCGGGCGGCCTGCTCACCCAGGCGCTCAACTGGCACTGGGTGTTCTTCGTCAACCTCCCGATTGGCGCCGCCGCGTTCGCCCTCGGCCAGTCCTTGATCCGCTCGGACCCCGGTCTGGGGCTCCAGCATGGGGTGGACTGGCTCGGCTCGGTGCTCGTCACCACGTCGCTGATGAGTGCCATCTACGCGATCGTCCAGGCCACCAACCACGGCTGGGGCTCGGGTCCAGTACTCGGCTTTGGCGCACTCGCCGCCGTGCTGATGGCCGCGTTCATCGGGCTCGAGGCCCGGATCGAGAACCCGATCATGCCGCTGCGCATCCTGCACCTGCGCGGGCTGGTCAACGCCAGCCTCGTGAGGGGCCTGCTCGTGACGGGCATGTACTCGACCTTCTTCCTCGGGACGCTGTACCTCGAGCACGTCCGCCACTACGACCCGCTGCAGACCGGCGCAGCGTTTCTTCCCTGGACGCTGACCGTCGCGATCCTCTCCAGGGGAATCACGACCGGCTTGGTCCGGCGCTTCGGGCCGTTTCCGGTGCTCACGGCCGGCATGGCCACCGCGGTGGTCGGGCTGGTTCTGTTCAGCACCGTCGGGCAGCACACGGCGTACTTCCCGACGATCTTCTTCGCCGACTTCGCGCTGGGTCTGGGAATCGGCAACGCGTTCATGCCGTTGCTGGCGCTCGCGATGGAGGACGTCCCGGCCGCCGACGCCGGACTCGGCTCCGGCATCACCAACGTCTCACAGCAGATCGGTGGCGCGGTGGGACTGGCCGTCCTCAGCACCATCGCGACCAACCACACCAAGTCGCTTCTCGCCTCACATCACGGGCTGACCACATCGCTGATCAGCGGTTATCAGGTCGCGTTCCTGTTCGCCGCCGCGGTGACGGTCGCCGCGATCCTGCTCGGCATCGCGCTTCTGCGCCCGCGCCCGACCCGGCCCGAGCCCCAGCTCGCCGCCGACCGGCCGACTCAGTCCCTCACCCACATCGAATTGGAGCAGCAACCCGCATGACGACGATCGTCCCACGCCTTCGCCCCTACCCCGTCTCGAACGCTCGCACGGCGCCGCGCCGCGCCGCCGCCAAGCAGATGTCCGCTCGGAGGCGACGCCGCGTCCAGCGCGGCGTCGTCGCCTCCTACCTGCACGACATCTCCGCCCGCCACACTCCCACGGCGCCCGCCGTTTAGACGGGCCCTGATCGACGAGACCCGACCGCTCCAGCCCGCCCGGGTCAGCCGCCCGCCCGCGGGCCCCGCGGGGCGGTCGACTCGCGCACGACGAGCGTCGTCTGAAGCTGGACGTGCAGCGCCTCGATCCGCTGGTTCTGAAGCTGGCGGACGAGCAGGTTCACCGCCATCCGCCCCATCTCGGCCAGCGGCTGGCGCACCGTGGTCAGCGTCGGCGTGACGATCGAGGCCTCGAACGTGTCGTCGAAGCCGACCACCGATAGCTCCTCGGGGATGCGCACGCCGCGCCGGCGGGCCGCCTGCATGACGCCGATCGCCAGCATGTCGTTGAAGGCGAACACGGCGGCGGGCGGATCGGCCAGATCGAGCAGCGACAGCGCCGCCTCGACGCCGCCCTCGGCGTGGAAGTCGGATTCGACCACGAGCTCGGGGTCGGGCATCACGCCGGCCGCCGCCAGCGCACCGCGATAGCCGCGCAGCCGCTCTTCAGTGGCGATCCAGGGCGGGGTCAACCTGAGCGGGTACTTCGTGTGGTCCCTGACGGACAACTTCGAGTGGGCCCGCGGATACCAGCGCCGGTTCGGGCTGTACTTCGTGGACTTCGGCACGCAGCGACGCCTACCCAAGCGGAGCGCCGCGTTCTACGCCCGGGTGGTTCGGACCGGCGTGCTGCCACAGGAGCACGAAATGCTGCAAGCTGTCGGCGGTGAGCTCGTCAACCGAGCCATCTCCCACTCGCGGTCCCCAGCACGGCCTGTTCCTGGCGCCCTTTGACGAACTGGTCGATCCCCGGGTGCTCCTTAACCTGGCCGTCCGAGCCGAGGAGCGCGGCTGGGACGGCCTGTTCCTGTGGGATCACATCGTCTGGCGGGCGCCGGTCCGTGCAGTGGCCGACCCGTGGGTGGTGCTGAGCGCGATCGCCACGCGCACCGAGCGGCTGCGGCTCGGTCCGATGGTCACGCCGCTCTCGCGCCGGCGCGTGCAGAAGCTGGCCCGGGAGACGGTCACGCTCGACCACCTGAGCGGCGGCCGGCTGACGCTGGGCGTTGGGTTGGGGGCGAGCAATCCGGCCGAGGTCGAGCCGTTCGGCGACGTTCTCGATCCGCGCGAGCGGGCGCGCCTGCTCGACGAGGGACTCGCCCGCCTGGCCGAGCTGTGGGCGGGCGAGTTCGAGCCCCGCCCGGTGCAGCAACCGCGGATCCCGGTATGGGTGGCCGGGCGCTGGCCGAACCGGCGGCCCATGGCCCGCGCGCTGCGCTGGGATGGGATGTTCCCGATCGAGTTGCCAGGCCCGGAGGCGCTGGCCGAGCTGTCCGGCGAGATCTCGGCCCAGCGAGACGCCGGGGCGGGACAGTTCGATCTCGTCGTCGAGATCAACCCGGGCGAGGACGCCGAACCCTGGGCGCAGGCCGGAGCGAGTTGGGTGCTGGTCGGCTTCGGCCCCCAACCCCGGGTCGAGGCGGTGCGCGAGGTGATCGACGCGGGGCCGGACTGACCGGCCCTCAGGCTGCCCGGGCCACCGCCTCCGAGGCCATCTCGCGCTCGCTGACCTCGACCGAGCCCAGGAACGCCTCGACCACCGCGGGGTCGAACTGAGTGCCGGCGCATCGGTTCAGTTCCTCGCGCGCCGCAGCGGGCGGCATGCCCGCGCGGTAGGGCCGATCGGCGATCATCGCCTCGTAGGCGTCGGCGACGGACAGGATGCGCGCCTCGATCGGGATCTCCTCACCGGCCAGCCCCTTCGGATACCCCTTGCCGTCCAGCCGCTCGTGATGGGCGCGAACCCAGCGGGCGATGTCCTTGAGGCCTGAGTGCTCGAGGATCCGGGCCCCGACCTCCGGATGGCGCTGGATCTCCTTCCACTCGGCCGCATCAAGCTTGCCGGGCTTGTGCAGGATGGCGTCGGCGATCCCGAGCTTGCCGAGATCGTGGAGCACGCCGGCGGCGTGGATACGGTCCACCCGGTCAAGGCTCAAACCGAGCGCCGCGGCCGTATGCCGGGCGTATGCGCCGACCGTCCGCGAGTGCCGCGCGGTGCTGGCGTCCCGGAGGTCGAGCGTCTCGGCCAGCAGCATGACCGCGGCCAGGCGCAGCTCCTGGGACTGCTCACGCGAACCGTCCTCGCCGTCGGCGTCGCGCTGCGCCTGCTCAACCGACAGCCCGGCCTGATCGGTCACCGCCATCAGCACGTCGAGCTCGCCGTCATCGGGCCGGTGGCCGTGCAACGGCTGGTCGACCGAGACGAGACCGAGCACCTCGCCGGCCGCCGTGCGCATCGGCAGCATCAGCATGTCGTGTGGGTGCCAGGCGTCGGGATCGGGAGCCGCGGCCGCGGTCGGCGTCCACATGTTGCTCTCGTCCTCCCACTCGTAGGCCCCGGCCGGAAGCCACAGCGCTCCTTGCCGGACGTATTTGTCGGAGGCCAAAAGCTCCTCCCACTCGCGGAACGTGCTCGAGGTGCCGAGCAGGTGCTGGCGCGCCTCCTCATCGCCCTCGACGACCACCGCGTACAGGTTCTTGCGCTCCTCGTCGAGCAGGTTGATGGCCACCACCTGGAAGGACAGCTCGGAGCGGATGAGCTCGGCCAGCGCTTCGAGCACCGGGATCACGCCCTGTCCGGAGGCGGCCGCCCGCGAAAGGGCGAGCATGCTGCGCAGGGGGACGGAGGCCCGGGGCTCCGCCTGGCGACCGACCGCCTCGGCGCCGGCCTGGCTCGACGCGGACACCACGCGATTGCGGCCGCCCCGCTTGGCCTCGTAGAGCGCGGCGTCGGCTCGCGCGAGCAGGCCGCCGTAGCCCTTGGTGCCGGCGGCCACTCCGATCGACACGGTCACCAGGCCGCCGTTGCCGCAAGGATGGGGCAGCGCAGCCGCCTCGACCGCGGTGCGCACGCGCTCGGCGACCGCGGCCGCCTCCTCAGGGCCGGCGCCCGGGAGCACGAGCAGGAGCTCCTCGCCGCCGAACCGATAGGCCAGATCCTGGCCGCGCAGCACGCCGCGGATGGTGTTGGCGATCGCCCGCAGGGCCTGATCGCCGGCCAGATGGCCCAGCTCGTCGTTGTAGGCCTTGAAGTGATCCACGTCGCACAATGCGACCCCGAGCGGCGCGCCGCTCTCGATGTGGCTCGCCTCGATCCCGGGCAGCTCGTCGGCCAGCGCGCGCCGGTTGCAGCATGCCGGTCAACGGATCGCGCCGGGATTCCTCGAGCAGCTGCTCGTTGAGCCGTGCCAGTTCGGCCTCCCGATCGGCCAGGCTGGCAAGCGCCGCGCGTTCGCGATCGAGCATCCTGCGCAGCCGGCTCTCGAGCAGGGAGCTGCGGACCACAAGCGTGCCGCCGGCGAACAGCATGCCCACGAACAGGGCCGCGGCCTCGATGTCCGGCGCATCGGTGAAGTAGGCCCGCACGAGCGCGCCGAGCAGGGTGAGGAACAGGACCGCGGGCAGGATGCCGCCCCGCAGCCCCGGCTCTTCGGTCTGCTCGCTGGGCTCGGGCCGGGCGGCCGCCAGTGCGCCGCCGGCGCCGATGGCGATCAACCCGAGCACCCAGGTGGGGTCGAGCATGGTCGCACCGGGGTGATAGCTCTGGTCGAGCAGCTGCTCGCTCCACATGCTGAACGCGACGGCCTGCGCGATGATTCCGGCCAGCACCAGCCGAGCGGAGGTTGAGCGCATCGTGGTCACCGCGCCGCCCAGCATGGCCTGGAGGGCGAGCACGGCCGCCGAGACGTAAAGCGTCGGATAAACCAGCGCCGACATACGCGGCGCCACGGGCAGCGTGGAGGCGTTGGCGTCGTGCCAGAGCAGCGCGAAGGTGAGCGCCGCTCCCGCAGCGAACACGGGCAGGACCTCGACCGCGGCCACGATCCGCAGCGTCCGCGTGCCGGCCGGGATGCGGACGATGCTCAGCGTGACCAGGATCGCGAACGCCCACCAGCCGGCATCGGCCAGGTTGGGATCGGCCGGCGAGCCGACGATCCCGAACACGTTCCAGGCGATCTGCCCGAAAAGCCAGCAGCCGGCGGCCGCGGTCCAGATCGTCCAGCGACGCCGGTGGCGCTCGCTTGCTGCCCGCCGGGCCTGCAGCGTGCCGATGACCGCGCTGCAGGCGGCACTCGTCCACGCGACGTCCCACCAGAGACTCGGCGGAAGCGGTGAGCTTCGACAGCACCATGGCCACTAAGGCCAGGGCAGCCGGTATCACCACCAGCCAAAGCGGCCGTGGTGGGCTCTTCACCCGATGAAGTTTTTGCATCAGTTCGGTAATCGACCCTGATCCGCCGTTAGCTGAATTCGGCGCGCGGTCGAGTCAACGCCCCCCGGAGCGCTTGATCAGTCTGCAGACTCGGACAATGCCGCCTGCGCGGCGGCGATCCGGGCGATCGGCACCCGGAACGGCGAGCACGACACGTAGTCGAGCCCGGCGCGGTGGAAGAACGCGATCGAGTCGGGGTCGCCGCCATGCTCGCCGCAGATCCCCAGCTTCAGCCCGGGATGCGCCTCGCGTCCAACCCAGGCGGCCAGACGCACCAGCCATCCGACGCCCGGGCTGTCGATCGTCTCGAACGGCGAGCGGTCGACGATCTTGCGCTCGATGTAGGTGGGGATGAACTTCGACTCCACGTCGTCGCGGGAGAAGCCCAGGGCGGTCTGGGTCAGGTCGTTGGTCCCGAACGAGAAGAAGTCGGCGTGGCGGGCGATCAGGTTGGCGATGAAGCAGGCTCGCGGCAGCTCGATCATCGTGCCCACGGTGTAGTCCTCGCCGACCTTCATGTCGTGCTCCTCGCCCACGGAGACGACCAGCTCGCGGGCGATCTCGAGCTCGTGCTCGTAGGCCACCAGGGGGATCATGATCTCGGGGTGGGGCGGCTCGTCGATCTGCTTGGCGGCGCGCATGATCGCGTGCACCTGCATCTCGTAGATCTCCGGGTAGAGGATCCCCAGGCGCACGCCGCGGGTGCCCAGCATCGGGTTGCCCTCGTGGATCTCCTCCACGCGGGAGAGCAGCTTCTCGAGCTCGTCGAGGTCGTCGGTCTGCTCGATCCGGGCGCGCTCGACCTGGGCACGCAGCTCGGGCAGGTTGGGCAGGAACTCGTGCAGCGGCGGGTCGAGCAGGCGGATGGTCACCGGGAGCCCCTTCATCGCCTGGAACAGGCCGACGAAGTCCTCCTCCTGGAGGGGCAGCAGCTCGCCGAGCGCCTCGCGCCGGCCGTCGCGGTCGTCGGCCATGATCATCGCCCGCATCTTGGGCTGGCGGTCCTCGGCCATGAACATGTGCTCGGTCCGGCACAGGCCGATCCCCTCGGCGCCCAGCTCGCGTGCCCGCTCGGCGTCCTCGGGCGTGTCGGCGTTCACGCGCACGCCCAGCCTGCGCAGCTCATCGGCCCACTGAAGGACCGTCTCGAAGCGCTCGTCGATCTCGGGCTCGATCAGCTTGGCCCCGGGCTCGACCACCGCCCCCTCGGTGCCGTCGATGGCGATCTCCTCGCCTGCCTTGAACGTCCGGCCGTCGATGGTCAGCTCGCCCGCCTCGAGATCGATCGCCACGTGCGCTCCGGTCACCGCGGGCACGCCCATCCCCCGTGCCACCAGCGCGGCGTGCGACGCCTTGCCGCCCTCGGAGGTCAGGATCCCGCGCGCGGCGTGGAAGCCGGCCACGTCGTCGGCCTCGGTGAACGGCCTGACCAGGATCACGGCCTTGCCGTCGGAGGCCTGCGACACCGCGTCGGCCGCGCTGAAGACGATCGCTCCCGCCGCCGCCCCCGGTGATGCGGCGACCCCGGACGCCAGCACCTCGTAGCCGTCGCTGCGATCGAAGGTGGGATGGAGCAGCGCATCCAGGTTCGACGGATCGATCGTTCGCAGCGCCTGCTCGCGCGTGAGCAGTCCCTCTTCGACCGCGTCGACCGCGAAGCGCACCGCGGCCTGAGCCGGCCGCTTGGCGTTGCGCGTCTGGAGCATGTACAGCTGCCCCTCTTCGATCGTGAACTCGACGTCCTGCATGTTCTCGTACTCGGACTCGAGCGTCCGCAGGATGTCCATCAGCTGCTCGTGCGCCTTGGGCATCACGTCCCGCAGCTCTGCGATGTCGCGCGGCGTGCGCACCCCGGACACGACGTCCTCGCCCTGGGCGTTGACCAGGAAGTCGCCGCGACGGTTCGGGCGCGCCGGTGACCTCGTCGCGGCTGAAGGCGACCCCGGTGGCCGAGTTCTCGCCCGTGTTGCCGAACACCATCTGCTGGACGTTGACCGCGGTGCCCCAGTCATCCGGGATCCGGTTCATCCGCCGGTAGGACACCGCGCGCTCGCCGGTCCACGAGTCGAACACCGCCCGGATCGCCTGGTGCAGCTGCTCCTGCGGGTCCTCGGGGAACTCGTAGAAGCCCTTGAACTCCTCGACCAGCGATTGCAAGGCCTGGGCTGACAGCTCGGAATCGGTCTCCACACCGGCCTCGTCGCGAGCCTGCTTGATCGCGTCCTCGAACCGCTCGCCCTTCACGCCGTGCACCACGTTGCCGAACATCTGGATCAGCCGCCGGTAGGAGTCCCAGGCGAAACGCTCGTTCTCGGTGGCGCGGGCCAGGCCCTGCACCGAGGTGTCGTTGAGGCCCACGTTGAGGATGGTGTCGAGCATGCCCGGCATCGACTCGCGCGCGCCGCTGCGCACGGACACCAGCAGCGGGTCCTCGTCATCGCCGAACTGCTTGCCGGCCGTCTCCTCCAGGCGCTTCATGGCGTCGGCCACCTGCTCGTCGAGCCCCTCGGGCTCCGATCCGGCCTTCATGTATGCGACGCACGCCTCGGTGGTGATCGTGAAACCGGCCGGGACGCGCTCGGTTCCGAGCACGCGCGTCATCTCGGCGACGTTCGCCCCCTTGCCGCCGAGCAGCTCGCGCATGTCCTTCGAGCCCTCGGCGAAGTCATAAACCCACTTGTCGTCGGACATCGCTCGGGAGCGGCAACCTACCGCTCCGGTCCGCGCGATGGCAACTAAGTGCCCCTTGATAGGTTGGGGTCATGGCCGCTACCGACGCTCCCGCAGCCGGTCGTCAGTCGGCGATCGGCGTCCCCACTCCCCGCCGCGACTCCGAGCCCAAGGTTCGAGGCGCCACCAAGTACGCCGGCGATCTGCCGGTGACCGGGCTGCTCCACGCCCGCCTGCTGCTCTCCCATGACGCACACGCGCTGATCACGTCGATCGACACCAGCGCGGCAAGGTTGGCCCCCGGCGTGGCCGCTGTGCTCACTGCGAACGACCTGCCGATCGTGGCCAAGGGGACCCAGCGCTCGCGCGAGCCGCTCGCCCGCGAGGAGATCGTCTACGCCGGACAGCCGATCGCGATCGTGGTGGCCGAGAGCGAGGCGCAAGCCACGGACGCACTCGAGCTGATCGAGGTCGAGCTCGAGCACCTCGACGCGGTCATGGATCTCGACGCCGCGATCCAGCCCGGAGCGCCCCTGGCCCGGATCCGCGCCAGCGACGAGGGTGGCGGCTCTGACGTTGCCGACGCGCACGCGTCGGTGTCCGCGTCCGACTCGGGCCCTCGAGGAGGAGCTCTCCGACAACGTGCTCGGCCAGATCCGGGTGGCGAACGGCGACGTCGACGGCGCGCTGCGGAGCAGCGACACGGTCGTGCGCGCGCGCTTCCAGACGCCGTGGGCCTACCAGGGCTACCTGGAGCCGCAGACCGCGACCGCCTGGTTCGACCCCGAGGATCAGCTGGTCATCAGCACCTCGACCCAGGGCGCCTTCAACACGCGCGACGAGCTCATCGAGCTGTTCGGTCTCCCGCCCGACCGGATCCGCGTGCGCGCCGCGCCGCTGGGCGGCGGGTTCGGCGGCAAGCTGCTGATCGTCGAGCCGCTGGTCGTGGCCGCCGCGCTGGTGCTGCATCGTCCGGTGCGCCTGGCCATGACCCGCAGCGAGGACTTCGCCGCCGCCAACCCGGCCGGGGGCGAGTTGCTCGCGTTGGAGCTCGGCGCGGATCGCGAAGGACGCCTAACCGGGATCCGGGCCCGCGTGCTCGCCGACCGCGGCTCCACCCGCGACTTCGGCGTGGAGTCGATCGCCGCCCTGCTCGCCGCCGGCCCCTACCGCTGGCAGGCCCACGAGCTGATCGGCTACGGCGTGGCCACCAACCGGGTGACGTTCGGCGCCTACCGGGCGCCGGGTGCACCGCAGGCCGCCTTCGCCGTCGAGTCGCTGCTCGACGAGCTCGCCGCCCGTCTGGGCATCGACCCGATCGAGCTGCGACTGCGCAACGTGATGGTGGCCGGCGACCGCTCGGTGGCCGGCCAGGAGCTCACCGTGTTCGGCGCACGCGAGTGCCTGGAGCGTGTGCGCGATCACCCGCTGTGGGCACGACGCTCGAGCCTCCCCGAGGGCGAGGGCATCGGCGCCGCCATCGGCTGGTGGCCGGGCGGCTACGAGCCGGCCTCCGCCGCGTGCCGCCTGGACTCCGACGGGTGTGTGACGGTCGTGACCGGCGCGGCCGACATGACCGGCGTGGAGACGAGCTTCGCGGCGATCGCCGCTGAGACATTCGGCGTCTCGCCCGACCGTGTCCGCGTCGTGTACGCCGACACGGCGAGCGCGCCCTACGCGGGGATGAGCGGCGGGAGCAAGATCACCTACACGGTGGGGCGAGCGGTCGAGATGGCCGCGCGAGAGGCCCGCGAGCGGCTGCTCGACGTCGCCGCCGAAGAGTTCGAGATCTCCCCCGAGGACCTCGAGATCGTGGACGGCGCGGTGCAGCCGGTCGGAGTACCGGCCAAGGCCATGGCGCTCAAGGATCTGGCCGGGAAGGTGCTGACGTTCGGCAGCCCCTACCCACCGGTCGAGGGCCTGGGCCGCGTGTCGCTGCCGGCCGCGCCCCAGTCCGCCGCCCACCTCTCGCATGTCCGGGTCGACCGCGACACCGGGGCAGTGACCGTGCTCGGGCACGTGATAGCCCAGGATGTCGGCCGTGCCCTGAACCCGGCGCTGGTCGAGGGCCAGATGTGCGGCGGCGTGGCGCAGGGTCTCGGCTGGGCGCTGCTCGAGGAGCTGGCCTACGACGAGCATGGACAGCCGGCCACCGGCTCGTTCGTCGAGTACGCCATGCCCACGGCGGGCGGAGTCCCGGCCATCGACACCGAGATCGTCGAGGTGCCCACGCCCGAGGGCCCGTACGGGGCCAAGGGCGTAGGCGAGGCGCCAGTCGTCGGGGTGCCCGGCGCGGTGGCCAATGCGATCGCCGCGGCCACGCGAGGCGCCCGGCTGCGTCGACTGCCGATGACTCCCGAGCGGGTGTGGCAGGCGACCGCGCAGCGCTGACGCGCGAACCCGCTCCCGTCGCACACGAGCTCGCGCGCTGGGCGACCGAGCTCGAACCATCCCCCGAGGACGAGGCCCTGGCCCGGCGCTCGCTGCTCGACACGATGGCGGTCATGTACGCCGGCCGCCAGGACCCCCGCGCGCCGCTGTTCGCGGAGCTGACCGAGGCCGGGCGCTGGGCGGCGCTCGCCCACGTGCTCGATTACGACGACCTGCACATGCCGTCGACCACACACGTCAGCGCGGTATGTGTTCCGGCCGCGCTCGCATCGAGGTGGAGACGCCCGCGCTTACCTGTCCGGGGCCGGCGTGATGGCCCGGCTGGGCACCGCGCTCGGGTGGAGGCACTACAGCGCGGGCTGGCATGCGACGTGCACGGCCGGCGCGCCGGCCGCCGCCGTGGGCGCGGCGGCCGCGCGCGGGCTCGACACCGAGCGGACCGCGGTGGCCATCGCGCTGGCGGTCCCCGCGGCCGGCGGGGTGCAGCGCGCGTTCGGGACCGCGGCCAAGTCGCTGCAGGTTGGCTTCGCGGTCGAGGCGGGGATCCGTGCCGCGCGCCTGGCCGAGGCCGGGGCGAGCGCGGACCTGCAGGCGTTCGAGCAGTGGATGGCGCTGGTCGGCGGTGATCCGCGGGCCCTCGACATGTCCGGGCCGGCCGTGCCGGACGGGCTGGCGATCAAGCTCTACCCCTGCTGCTACGCGCTGCAGCGCCCGATCAGCGCGGCCGCGGAGCTCGGCCCGGTCGACCCGACGCACGTGCGTGCCATCCGGGTCACGACGCCGGACTGCTCGCTGGCCCCCCTGATTCATGAGCACCCGCAGACCGGCCTGGAGGGCAAGTTCAGCCTTACCTACGGCATCGCCGCGGCGCTTCTCGATGGCCGGCCGGGCATCACGAGCTTCGGCGACGAGGCGGTGGCCCGGCCTGAGGCGGCGCGCCTGGGAGATCTCGTCGAGGTCGAGGTCGAGGCGGTCGGCCAAGGCGGCGAGGAGCTGCTGGCCGGTGAGATCAAGCTCGAGCTCACGCTCGGGGACGGCCGCGAGCTGAGGACCACGCTCGCACTGCCGCCGGGCGCTCCGGACCGGCCGCCCACCGAGGCCGAGCTGCGCACGAAGCTTGAGCTGTGTGCCGGCGCCGAGGCCGAGGCGCTGTCAGGACTGGCATGGCAATCCGCCGCGGCGTACCTGCGCGCGACGATGCCTGCCTGAACGGCTAGTGAGCCACCTGGGCGAGCTGCGCCTGCCACTTGGCGAGCTGGGCGCGCTGGCAGGCGGCACACGTGCCCACATGGGCGGCGTGACCGCAGGCCTTCGCTCCCTGACCAAGCTTGCCGCGGCTGGTCGCGGCGGTGGCGGCGGGGGCTGGGGTGCGTAGCATGGTGGGTCCGGTGTGGAGGGCTTGAGAACTGACTTCTGAGCCCGTTATCGGCCACGCCGTCCCTGGATGTAGCGCGGCGCCGCAGTTCTACCCACAAACGCACCAAATCTAGGCACAAGGACCGGCGTGCGTCCGGTACCGTTTGAGTCATCAAGGGGCAGAGAATGAGCCGGCAACCCACCATCGAGACGGGTGCCGAACCTCGGGGAACGAGGGTCGCGCAGTCGCCCGCTGAACTGAAGGAAGTGATCGTCGCCGAGCGGACGGGGCATCCCTTCCTGGTGTGGCGGACCGACGAGGGCGAGCAGCGGCTGCTGTTGCTCGATGAGCAGCGCTGGCGGGTGACGATCGGTCGCGATCCCGACGCCGACGTACCGCTGGCCTGGGATGCCGAGGTGTCCCGGACCCACGCCCTGCTCGAGCAGGTCGGCCGCCGCTGGACGGTGGTCGACGACGGCCTCTCGCGCAACGGCTCGTTCGTGAACGGGACGCGCGTCACGGGGCGCCGGCGACTGCGAGACAAGGACCGCGTGGTGGTCGGAGCGACGCCGGTGACCTATCGGGAGACCTCGGGCGGGATCACCCAGACCGCTTCGGCGATCGACGCGCCCGCCACGATCCCGCCTACGCCGATGCAGCGCAAGGTGCTGATCGCGCTGTGCCGTCCGGTGCACGACTCGGCGGCGGCCATCCCGGCCACGAACCGGCAGATCGCCGAGGAGGTGTACCTGACCGTCGACGCGGTCAAGGCCCACCTCCGCGTGCTGTTCGAGCGCTACGGGCTGAGCGAGTTGCCCCAGAACGAGAAGCGCACCCGGCTGGTCGCCTCGGTCCTCGATGCCGGCGTGCTCGCCCCGCGCGACTTCTGAATCCCCGCGCCGCGCGAGTTCTGAACTCGGCCGCCCCGAGGTCGCCCGGCGGTTGCGGGTGCACACTGCGGGCGTGTCCTCGGGTTCGACCGCGAGTTTTCTGCCATTGGCCCGCCCCGCGGTGGTGAACGGCGGTTCGCTCGGCTATAGCGCCGGTGGGACGCCACTCGGGCTGCGGAAGTGCCCGAATGGCCGATTACTCGCGGGATCGGGCCGTGTAGCTGGCTAGGCCGGCGTCTCGGCGAGTGCGAGGCGAGGTGTGAGACAACCACCCTAGGGGTGGTCGAAATGCGCCCGCTGCGGCCGTACCTTGTTGCCCATGACGAGGAACAAGGCCAGGACAGAGCGGAGGCCGGGATGCCAACGCACGGGGGCAGCTTGGGGGCAAGCGAGTCCGGCCGAAGGACAGCATGGGCTGGGGGCCATAGATACACGGGGGCTGGGGGCCACAACCACACGGGGGCCACGATACGGGGGCAGTAGTGAAGCGGTCGATGCCCTTCCGGAGCGGGGATACACGATTCACGTCGGGTCTCTCCCAGAGCTACGGGGGTTGCTCTAAGAGTCGGACAGGGCACGCCGGCCGGGCAAGGATGCCATCGGCGAAAGCGCATGCCGATCATGTGTGCTGTGATCCAGCCGCATGATCGGCGTGCGGCGCCAGACTCAGATCTACCTCGACGGGGTCAGCGGCCGCCGGCCGCCCATCCCGCTCGACGCTGATCGGCTCGAAGCCGCCGCACAGCGGCGAATGCGCCCCGAGGCGTTCGCCTACGTGGCCGCCGGTGCCGGCAACGAGCACACCGTGGCGGCCAACCGCGCGGCGTTTCACCGCTGGCGAATCGTGCCGCGCATGCTGCGCGACGTCGAGCGACGCGACACGAGCATCGAGCTGTTCGGCCAGCGCCTGCCCAGCCCGTTCCTGCTGGCTCCGGTCGGCGTGCTCGAGCTCGCCCATCCCGAGGCCGACTGCGCGGTGGCCCGGGCCGCCCGCGACACCGGCACCGCGATGGTGTTCTCCAACCAGGCCTCCCGGCCGATGGAGGGCGTCTCGCGGATCCTAGAGGACTCCCCGCACTGGTTCCAGCTCTACTGGAGCCGCTCGGACGAGCTGGTCGAGAGCTTCGCCGCGCGCGCCGAGCGCTGCGGCTGCCGAGCGATCGTGGTCACGCTCGACACCACGATGCTCGGGTGGCGCTCGCGCGATCTGGAGGGCGCCTATCTGCCGTTCTTGCACGGCAAGGGCATCGCCCAGTACACGAGCGACCCGGTGTTCACCCGGCTGATCACCGAGAGCCCGTCGGCTGGCGGCGACCAGCCCGACCCGCGGCCCAATCTCGCGGCGCTGCGCACGCTGATCGCGCTGACCCGGGCCTATCCGGACACGTTCTGGCGAACGCTGCTGTCCGGACGCGGCCGGGCGGCGGTTCAGCATTTCACCCAGATCTACTCGCGCCCTTCACTGACCTGGGAGACGCTCGCCTTCCTGCGCGAGCGCACCGAGTTGCCGATCGTGCTCAAAGGGATCCTTCATCCCGACGACGCCGCCCGCGCCGTGGAAGAGGGCATGAGCGGCGTGATCGTCTCCAACCACGGCGGCCGCCAGGTGGACGGCGCGATCGCCACCCTCGACGCGCTGCCGGCGGTGGTCGAGGCGGTCGACGGCCGCATCCCGGTGCTGCTCGATTCGGGCGTGCGCGGCGGCGCGGACGTGTTCAAGGCGCTGGCCCTGGGCGCTCGCGCGGTGCTGATCGGCCGCCCCTACGTGTGGGCGCTGGCCATCGCCGGGCGCGCCGGAGTCCGCGACTACCTGCTGAACCTTGCCGCGGACTTCGACCTCACGATGGGGCTGGCCGGCTGCCGCTCGGTGGCCGAGATCGGCCGCGACGCGCTGGCGCCGGCTCCGGGTCTCGCGGCCGATTCGCCGGCCTCGATCAGCTGACGCTGAAGTCCTTGAAGATCGCGGTGGTCGTCCAGGTCGGCAGGCCCGACGCGTGGAAGACGCCCACGTCCTGGTTGCCGGACGCCGCGCCGGAGGCGACCGTCACCGTGGTCACCGTCGCCCAGTCGACCCCGCCATCGGTCGAGTAGTAGCCGGTGTAGACGTTGCCGTTGCGCGCCAGCCGGAGCGTCACCGCACCGTGGACGAACACGTTCGGAACCGTGTAGCGCGAGTCGACGTCCTGGCCCCCGATGGCATTCCAGGACATGTTGATCATCCCGCTGCCGTTCGCGAACAGGACAACGCCGGGCAGCGAGCCGGGCGGTGCGGGTATCGCACTGCGCTCGATCAGGCCCGCGCCGCCCGCGGTCCCACCGGCGAGGTCGGAGGTGACCGTGACCTGCGCCGTCGAGGTGGGGCCAGCCCGCTGCGGCTCGTAGATCGCCGCATAGGAGTCCGTGGGCGGTGCGTTCAAGGGCTGAAACACGCCGGTTCCGCGGGCGCTGATCGCGAAGACTCCTGCGCGGGCGCCGAACGCCGCGGGCTTGGTGCTGACATCGGCGGTCGCGAACGGGTGCGGCACCGGCGCGAACACCCGCTCGTTCAGGACCGCGAAATGCCCGCGCCAGCGGTTGGGCGGGTCGTAGGACACGCCGCCGGACAGCGCGGCCAGGATGAACGGCGGACCGCCGCCCGGCGCGGTGACGCGGAAGGCGACGGTGAAGCGCCGCCCGGCGGCCAGGTGCGCCACGCGCGCGGGGCCGAGTCGCTTGATCCGCCAGCCCGGGCCGGCCCGGAACAGCAGCGTGATGTCCTTGACCGGGCGAAGACCGTCGTTGGCGAACGTCTCGTGCACGAGCGTGGAGCGTCCGGAGTCGAGCTCCGCCGCCGCCGGGGCGAGCGACAGGACGGTCTGGGGCGGCAGCGCTCGTGCGCCGCCGCGGTCGATCGCGCTGACGCGGTACATCGTCACGCCGTGCTCGGGGACGAACGCACTGATCCGTCCTGCGCTCTCGGTCACGCTGTTCGTCCAGAGATCCTGGAGCCGGTATGCCCCGGTGCCCGGCAACCCGACCGCCGCGGCGGTCGTGGAGATCGCGGCCGCGGTGTTCGTCGAGTTGAACAGCACGACCGCGCGATCGCCGCCCTGCAGCGGTTTGCTCAGCACCCACAGCCCGCCCGCGCTCGAGATCGGGACGCCCTGCTTTCCGAGGGGGTCCTGGTCGACGGCGACCACGTTGTGGTTCTCATAGATCGAGAGTGCGGTGGGCGTGAGCGTCAGGATGCTGGCTCCCGCGATCAGCGGCGCGGCCATCTCCGACCACAGGCTGAACTCCGAGCGGTACTCGGTCACCGTGCTCCCGCCGTTGCCGATCTGGAGCAGATCGGGATCGTTCCACGCCCCCGGGCCCGCTTCGGCGTAGTGGCCGACGGTCCCCTCGAAGTTGACCAGCATCGACCCGAAGTTGTCCTGGATGTCGGTCGTGTCGCGCCACAGGTTGGCGATCGGAGCCCCCCACTCCCAGGGGTCGTCGGTCGGGTCGGGATTGGCCATCGAGAACGCGATCTGGCGTCCGGTGGCGCGCAGCGCATCGCTCATGCGCGTGTACAGCGTCTGCTGGACCTGCTGATAGCTCTGCCCCGGGAAGTCCCAATACGGGATGTTGCAGCGGTCGTACTTGAGGAAGTCGACGCCCCAGGAGGCGAACGTCTGCGCGTCCTGGGTCTCGTAGCCGTAGCTCCCGGGCAGATGCGCGCACGTCGTGGTGCCGGCGTCTTCGTAGAGGCCGAGCTTCATCCCCAGCCCATGGACGAAGTCGGCCACCGGCTTGATCCCGTCGGGGAAGCGGGTCGGGTCGGCCAGCAGATTGCCGGCGCTGTCCCGGTTCGGCGCCATCCAGCAGTCGTCGATGTTCACGTAGTCATAGCCGGCCGCCTTCAGCCCGTCATTGACCATTGCCTGGGCGGTCTGCTCGACCTCCTGCGCGCTGACCCCGCAATAGGACGAGTACCAATCGTTCCAGCCCATCGGCGGCGTGAGCGCGAGGCCGTTGCTCTCCGCCGACGCGTTTGGCGCCAGGCCAGCCTGGACGGCCAGGACGGCCAGGACGGCCAGGACGGCGAGGACGGCGAGGACGGCGAGTAGCCAGGCGCGGTGGCGGTGGATCGGCATATGGTGCTGGTCTGTTCGCCACCGGCCGGGACACGTCCTTCCCGGGCGGGCGGCTCGGATGATGCGTTTAAACGCGCCCAAGCCCCAGTTCGGTGCGGTTCAGGCAGCTGTCGGGGAGACGACCTGCGAGCAGCTCTCGCAGGTTGGCCAGCACGGCCTCGGCGGTGCGGTCCAGGCCGAGTTCCGTGTACGAGCTCACGTGGCCGCTCATGACCACGTTCGGGGCGCCCAGGAGCGGGTCGTCGGACGCGACCGGCTCGTGTTCGAACACGTCGAGCCCGGCCGCGGCGATTCGCCCGGCTTGCAGCGCGTCGACGAGCGCGGCCTGGTCGATCAGCTCGCCGCGCGAGGTGTTGACAACGATCGCGTGGTCCGGGAGCCGGCGAAGCTCCTCGGCCCCGATCAGTCCCCGTGTGGTGTCGCTAGCCGGCGCATGGAGCGTCAGCAGGTCGGCCTGATCGAGTATCGCCGGCAGATCGACGAGCTCGACCTCGTGCTCGGCGCAGAAGCCGCGATCGGGGCTGGGCTCGAGCGCGAGCACGCGGCAGCCGAACGCGCGAAGTCGCCGGGTGACCGCGCGCCCGACCGCGCCCAGGCCGACCACACCGACGGTGGCGCCGGCCAGATCGCGGGTCGGCCCATCGACCCGCCACGTGCCGTCGCGCACGGCCGCGTCGAGCGCCG
The DNA here is from genome assembly GCA_963764545.1 of uncultured Solirubrobacterales bacterium. Classification (GTDB taxonomy): domain Bacteria; phylum Actinomycetota; class Thermoleophilia; order Solirubrobacterales; family Solirubrobacteraceae; genus Palsa-465. The sequence continues at coordinate 1,479,484 of CAVXSX010000005.1, forward strand.
GGAGTCGGCGCACGCAGGCCAGCATGAGCGCCAGCGCCATGTCCGCCACCGCCTCGGCGTTGACGCCGGGGGTGGTGATCACGGCCACACCGGCTTCACTGGCGGCTGGGATGTCGATCGCATCCGAGCCGGTGCCCCAGCGCAGCACTGCCTTCAACTCCGGCAGGGCGCCGAACAGCTCGCGCGTGTACGGCTCGCCGCCGGCGATCGTCGCCCATGCGCCGGCCAGCCCGTCCGCGACTGCGCGCACGTCACGCGCGTGCGCGAGGTCGTAGCGGACGGCCACGTCGAGGCCGTCGATCTGCTCGAGTTCCGGGCGGATGCGGTCGGCGGCCTGGGTGGTGAGGACGATCCGGCTCAGGGTCCGCTCTCACAACCAGTCCTGCACCGTGACCGACCAGCTGGCGCTGTCCCAGCCCGGCTTGATCGCGATCTGGTAATGGCCGGGACCGGTCTTGAACGCGTGCGTCTGGCCGTCGCCGGTGCTCAGGTCGAACGACTCATCAGTGGCGTTCGCGCCCGTGCCGAGCACCTGCGCACTCGGGCCGTTGCAGTACACGATGAAGTCGCACGTCCCGTTGTAGGACATGTGGTAGACGAGCCGCCACTGCGATCCGCGGATCGTGAACGGAATCGACTGCCCGCTGGCGTTCCCGGAAAACGAGGTGACGTACCGCCAGCTCGGCTCCTCAGCGACGAGCAGCGTCACGCTCGAGTGGGCGTGCACGGAGTGACCGGCGCGGACCGACTGTCCGGTCACGACACCCGGAGCCGTTCCGGCGGGATCGGCCACGTAACGCAGCTTCGCGCCCAGGCCGATCCGGGCGAGGCGCGCCGCCGCGGCGCTCGAAGCCTCGCCGTTCAGGGCCGGCACCGGCACCGGCGGCGGTCCCTTGCTGAACACGACCTGCAGGCTCGAGTCCTCCTTGACCCGCGTCCCGACGTCCGGGGTCTGCCCCACGACGGTCCCGGGCTTCGCCGAGGCGAAACGCGATGAGAAGTCCGCGCGCAGGTGGGCGCGGCGCAGCCTCGCGTTCACGGCGCGCTTTGTGAGCCCGTGGAGCTGCGGGACCGAGACGGTCGGCCCGGCCGCTAGCAGGATCGCCCCGACCAGCATCGCGGCGAACAGCGCGACCGCCAGCCCGAGCGCGCCGAACCGCCGCCGCCGGGCGGCGGGATTGACGTTGTGGCGCGGCGTGTAGCGCGGGGCAACCCGGGTCGAGCCGCCAGGTGCGGGCGGGTTCTTCCGGGTGGCGGGGCTCGGGCTGGGTGTCGCCCCGCGGGTGCGGGCGCGGCCCAGCGCATCGGCCATCGCGGCGGCGCTCTGATAGCGATCGGCGGGCTCCTTGGCCAGGGCCCGCTCGACGATCGCCTCCAGGGCCCACGGCGTCCCCGGCGGGAGCGGCGGCACCGGCTCCTGAACGTGGCGCATCGCGATCTCGACCGCCGATTCGCCGTCGAACGGCGGGCGGCCGGCGAGCATCTCGTAGAGCACGATCCCGGCGCTGTAGACATCGGTGGCCGGCGTGACCGGCTGACCGTTGGCCTGCTCGGGCGCCATATAGCGCGGAGTGCCGACGATCGTGGCCGTGCCGCCCTCGGTGGTGCCGTCGGCGACCCGCGCGATTCCCAGGTCGCCCACCTTGACCGCGCCGCGCCGGGAGAGCAGGACATTGGCCGGCTTGATGTCCCGATGCACGATGTGCGCGCGATGCGCGTGCTCCAGCGCTCGGCAGAGCTGCTCGGCGATCTCGACGGAACGCGCCGGCGCCAGGCGACCGTCGCGGCGCAGGAGCGCGGACAGGCTCTCCCCCTCGACGAGCTCGGTCACGTAGTACATCCCCTCTTCGGCCTGCCCCACGTCGTAGATCTGGACGATTCCGGGATCGCTGATCCGGGCCAGGAGCTGGGCCTCGCGACCGAAGCTCTCCGCCCAGTCCGGATCCTCGGCCCACCACGGCTTGATCACCTTGATGGCCACGTCACGGGCCAGCCGGCGGTCGTAGCCGCGGTACACGCGACCGAAGGTGCCCTCGCCGATCAGCTCGTGCAGCTCGTAGCGGCCGTCGAGCGCACAGCCGACCAGATCAGGGGCGTGCGGCATCGCTCAGGCGCCCCGCGCCGCGCTCAGCTCGCGGCCGAGCGAGCTCTTGTACAGATTGGTGTCGACCGCCACCGTGATCAGCCGGAAGCCCTGGCCCGCGAACTGCTCGGCCATTGCACCGCTGCCGCAGTGGATGCCGGCGATCAGGCCGTTGGCCTCGCACACCTGGCGAATGCGCTCGATCGCCTCGGCCAGCGGCTGTCGGTCCTCGCCGATCTCGCCGACCAGGGGGCGCGGCGGCAGGCCGAGGGCGATCGACAGATCCGACGGACCGATGTACAGGCCGTCAAGCCCGGGCGTGGCGGCGATCTCCTCCAGATTGTCGAGCCCGTCGCGCGTCTCGATCATCGCGATGCACAGGACCTCGCCCCCGAGCTCTTCGAGGACGGCCGAGCCCATCACCATCTCGGCCCGCACGGGCCCGAATGACCGCCGACCGAGGGGCGGATAGCGGCACGACTGCACCGCCTTGGCCGCCTCCGAGGCGTTGTCGATCAGGGGCAGGATCACCCCCGCCGCCCCCAGGTCGAGCGCGCGCATGATCAGCCACGGCTCATTCCAGGCCAGCCGCGCCAGCGGTACCGCGCCGGCCGCCTGGGTCGCCTGGAACATCGAGACCATCGTCGCCTCGTCGCTCAGCCCGTGCTGGAGGTCGACACAGACGTAGTCGTAGCCGGCGGCCGCGGCGAGCTCGGCGGTCAGGGAGGTGGGAATCCCGGCCCACAGCCCGAAGGCAGGCTCTCCCGCCTCGCACTTGGCTCGCAGGCGGCGGCCCGCCGGTTCAGTCGTCCCCATCGCCGTCCAATGGTATGGGGTAACGCGCCAATTACGGCACGTGAACGGATGGTGCCTCGCCAGGCCGCCACACTCCCCGGGGCATCGCCTCGGTCGAGAACGGCAAGGCGACCTGCCCGTGCGCGTCGACGACGATGAGGCCGCCGTCGCCGCCGCACTGAGCGACCTCCTTAAGCACCGTCCGGGCGGCCTCCTCCAGCGCCACTCCGTGCGCGACCAGAGCGCCGAGAAGCCGGGCTGCGCCGGCGCGCACGAACGCCTCCCCCTTGCCGGTGCAGGACACCGCCACATTACGGTCGGCCCAGGTGCCGGCGCCGATCACCGGCGAGTCCCCCACCCGCCCGCGGCGCTGGCCCTGGAGGCCGCCGGTCGACGTGGCGGCGGCCAGCACGCCGGTCCCGTCGAGGCAGACCGCGCCGACCGTGCCGCCATCGGCCGCGTGCCGGGCGGCCAGGCGCCGGCGCTGGCGCTCGGTGATGAACTCGGAGGGGTCGCGCTGCTCGAGCCCGCGGGCCGCGGCGAATGCGTCGGCCCGCTCGCCCGCCAGCAACACCTCGGGCTCGCCGAGCATGGCCGCCGCGGCGGCCACCGGGTGGCGGGTTCGCTGCACGACCGCGACCGCGCCTGCCGCCCGGTCGCTCCCGCGCATCGCGGAGGCACTGAGCTCGACCTCGCCGTCGTCGCAGAGCGTCGCCCCGTGGCCCGCGTTGAACAGCGGAAAGTCCTCCATGACCATGACCGCCGCCTGGACGGCCTCGACCGCTCCGCCGTCGGTCTCGAGAGCGCGGCCGCCCAGGTGCAGGGCACCCATCAACGCCTCGCGGTACTCGGCAAGGTGCGCCCGAAGCTCCTCGCCGTGGCCACCGGCTCCGCCGTGCACCACGAGTACCGGGCTCGTCATGACGCCGGCACCGGTTCGACGAGCTCGGCGAACAGCGCATCGAGCGTGGCCTGCGGATCCCCGGACAGGCCGGTGTGGACCTCGGAGGGCTGGATGATCGTGCTCGACGGCGCCACCAGCCAGCCGAACCGCTCTGACGGCGGCAGCTTCGCGATCGCCCCGCCGTCGGGACTGCCGGCCGCCACGCGCACCAGCGCGTCGAGATGCCCGCGCACGTCCTCGGCCGAGACGCTCGGGGCCAGCGCGGCCAGGCGGCGCTCGTCGAGCCCGACCCTGGCGGCCAGGAAATCCCGCTGGCGGCAGAACAGCACCACGCCGGCGTTGAAGCACTCGCCGCGCTCCACGCGGGGAACCACGCGCAGGATCGCGTAGGTGAACGGGCTAGTCGCGGGTTCGGGCACGCTCGGCCTCCTCGGCGAACACCGCGCTGCTCACGCGACGGGCCAGATAGTCGACGTAGGCATCCCCGGGGTCGCCGCCGCTGAGCCAGTCCGGCGGCACCAGCGCGACGACCTCCTCGAGCACGGCGCGGTCCACCACCGGGGCGAGCCGCTCGTGTGCCTTGAGGATCGACCCCGCATCGGGCAGCAGCACGTGGTCGGCGATCAGCGGGAACGGGCGCCCGGCGTGGGCGACCGGGTCGAGCCCGCCATGCTGGAGATACAGCGCGGCGCCGTGGTCGATCAGCCACAGCCGCTCGTGCCAGATCAGCAGGTTGGGGTTGCGCGGCGTGCGGTCGACGTTGGTGGTCAGCGCGTCGAGCCACACGATGTCGGCGGCCAGGCTGGGGTCAGGACGCCACGGACCGCCAGACGTGTACGGCAGCGCGCCTGGGAGGAAATCCACTCCCAGGTTGGACCCAGCGCTCTTGGTGATCAGCTCCTGGATCTCCGGGTCGGGTTCGGCGGCGCCGAGGACCGGATCGAGCGCCACCTCGACCAGCTCGGGGACGAGCCGGCCGAGCCGGCGGGCCAACTCGCCCACGATCACCTCGGCCACGAGCGCGCGCAGACCCTGGCCGGCGGCGCGGAACTTGACCACGTACAGGCCGTCGTCGTCGGCCTCCACCAGACCGGGCAGCGAACCGCCCTCGCGCAGCGGTGTGACGTAGCGGATCGCGGCGACCGACCGCAGGCCGGTGGAGACAGTCATGCCGCGGAAGGTACGGGTTACGCCAACGCGGCGTAGGCGGCGGCGCTCACGCTTCGAATCCGCTCACAGGTGAATGGCGGCCATTCCGGTCTCGTCGTAGCGCTCCCCGGCCACCGGCGGCAGCTCGGCCTCGATCCGCTGGAGATCCTCGTCGGTCAGGCGCACGTCGGCGGCTCCGGCGTTCTGCTCCAGATACTCACGCCGCTTGGTGCCGGGGATCGGCACGATGTCCTCGCCCTGGGCCAAAACCCAGGCGATCGCCAGCTGGGCGGGGGTCACGTCCTTCTGCTCGGCGATCTCGGCGATCTTCTGCGCCAGCTTAAGGTTCGCCTTGAGGTTCTCGCCGGTGAAGCGCGGACCGTTGCGCCGGAAGTCGCCCTCGTCGAGCTGATCGGGCGAACTGAACCGGCCGGACAGGAACCCTCGGCCGAGCGGCGAGTAGGCCACAAAGCCGATTCCCAGCTCGCGACACGTGGCCAGCACGCCGTTCTCCTCGGAGGGGTCGCGCGACCACAGGGAGAACTCGGTCTGCACTGCGGTGATCGCGTGCACGGCATGCGCGCGGCGGATCGTGCCGGGCGCGGCCTCACTGAGCCCGATGTGGCGCACCTTGCCCTGCTGGACGAGCTCGGCCATCGCTCCGACGGTCTCCTCGATCTCGACCTGAGGATCGACGCGGTGCTGGTAGTAGAGGTCGATGGTGTCGACCCCCAGCCGCTTTAGCGAGCCGTCTATCGAGCTGCGAACGTGCTCGGCCGAGCCGTCGAGCTTCCCCACGGTGGACATATCGCCGGCCACAGCCGCGTCCATCCGGCGGGCGAACTTGGTGGCGATCACGTACTCGTCTCGCCGCCCTTTGATCGCGCGTCCGACCAGCTCCTCGTTGGTGAGCGGACCGTACAGCTGCGCGGTGTCGAGGAAGTTGATTCCCAGCTCGAGCGACCCGTGGATGGTGGCGATGGCCTCGTCCTCGTCGGCCGCGCCGTAGAAGGCGGACATGCCCATGCATCCGAGTCCAAGCTCGGATACCTCGAGCGTTCCAAGTAGGCGTGTGTTCATGGCAGCTCCAGCCGTCGCTATACGGGTCCTCCCTCACGATAGGACCCGCGTCCGGCCGGCGCGTGTCAGGCCGGCGTGACCGCGCCCTCGCCCACGGGCGGCGGGAGCGGCGGCGCACCGACGATCTCGAAGTCTTCGGGGTTCGTACGGTCCTCGCCCTTGGGCACCCGGACGAGGTTCAGAACCACGCTCCCCACGATCACGACGATCAGGTTGATGCAGAACGCGATCAACCCGTGGTAAGCCTTGAAATGCAGCCCGAAGTAGTGCCAGGAGTACACCGAACCGCCGAAGTGATGCTGATGCTTGGCCACATTGGGCACCGCGTACGCCATCAGCGTCCCGGTCACGATCCCGGCCGCCCACCCGAGCAGCAACGCCCAGCGGTGGAAGTAGCGCGTGTAGAGCCCGAACACGATCGCCGGGAACGTCTGGAGGATCCACACCCCGCCCAGTAGCTGCAGGTTGATCGAGAACTGGCCCGAGAGCAGGACCACGAACACGATCGCGCCGATCTTGACTAGCAGCGACACCACCTTGGCCACCGCGGCCTCGCGCGCGGGCGTGGCCTCGCGGTCGATGTACGCGACCCATATGTTGCGCGTGAACAGGTTCGCCGCTGCGATCGACATGATCGCCGCCGGTACGAGTGCCCCGATCGCGATCGCCGAGAAGGCGATCCCCACGAACCAATGTGGGAACTCCTTCTGGAACAGGGCGGGCACTGCCAGGTTGGTGTTAGTCACCTTGACGCCGGCCGCGATCGCCATGAACCCGAGCAGGGCGATCAGCCCGAGCAGGAAGCTGTAGGCGGGCAGCAGGGCGGCATTGCGCCGGACCACATTGCGGTCCTTGGTCGACAGTACGCCGGTGATCGAATGGGGATACATGAACAGCGCGAAGGCCGATCCGAGCGCGAGCGTCCAGTACGCCATCTTGCCGGCGGGCGGGACGATGAATGCGGCCCCGGCCTTCTTGGCCTTCGGTGTGGCGAAGTGCGCCCTGGCCAGGTCGAAGATGTGCCCGTAGCCGCCGAGCTTGCTCGGGATGTAGATCACCGCGACGATGATCACGATGTAGATCAGCCCGTCCTTGACGAACGAGATCAAGGCCGGCGCGCGCAGACCAGAGGTGTACGTGTAGGCCGCGAGGATCGCGAACGCGATGATCAGCGGCAGATCCTTCTGCCAGCCCTTGCCGGCCAGGCCCATGCTCTGCAGCACGGACTGGATGCCGACGAGCTGGAGCGCGATGTAAGGCATCGTCGCGACGATCCCGGTGACCGCGATGGCCAGCGCCAGCGTCGATGACCCGTAGCGGACGCGGATGAAGTCAGACGGCGTGACGGCGCCATGGCGATGCGCGACCGACCACAGCCGCGGCATGATCATGAACACCAGCGGATACACGATGATCGTGTAGGGCACCGCGAAGAACCCCAGGGCGCCCGTCCCGTACATGAGCGCGGGCACCGCGATGAACGTGTACGCGGTGTAGAGATCTCCGCCGAGCAGGAACCAGGCGATGAACGTGCCGAATTTCCGGCCGCCGAGCCCCCACTCGTCGAGGTCGGCGAGGGTCTCGCCCTTGTGCCAGCGCGCGGCGATGAAGCCGAGCACGGCCACGAGCAGGAACAGGGCAATGAAGATCCCCAGCTCGAGCCAGATGACGTGCGGGTCGCTCTTCACTTTTCACGCGTGGCGACGTACACGATGAAGGTCAGGATCCCCGAGATGATGATCCAGGCGAACTGGTACCAGTAGAAGAACGGGATCCCCCCGAGCTTCGGGGTCTCGCGCGTATAGATGCCTGTGATCAGTACCGCCGCGAACTGAACCAGCAACAGGATGTACCAGAGGTGCCGCGGCCGGAACCGAGCACGCCCGTCGTTCACGGCTGGTCGCTGATCGACACCGGGGTCTTCCGCCATTCCTCACCTCTCACTGGCGAATCCGACGCCGCAGTTTACCCCTGGTAGGCGACTCCCAAACTAGTGAGTTGTCCTCGCTCTGACCATGAAGCGCAGCCCGCCCTTGGGTCCGAGCGTGGGCGTGGTGACGACCTGCGGATCCTCGGAAGAGCGCGGCTCGAAGCGCACGCGGGTGAGCAGCACCGCGGCCAGGGCGCGGAGCTCGTACTCGCCGAAGCGCTTGCCCAGGCACATGCGCGAGCCTCCGCCGAACGGGATGTAGGCGCCCCGCGGCAGGGCCGCCTCGCGCTCGGGCAGGAAGCGATCCGGGTCGAAGCGGAAAGGGTCCGGATACAGCTCCGGGAGGTGGTGGGTGGCCCACGAGGAGTACTGCACCCCGATCTCGGCCGGAACCTTGACCCCGGCCAGGGTCACATCGCGCGTGGCCCGGCGCGGCCCCACCCAGGCCGCCGGGTAGCAGCGGAGCGTCTCCTTGAGCGAGCGCTCGAGCACTGGCAGGGCCGGACCGTCGAGCATCGCAGCGCTCGGTGCCTGCCGGCCGACGACGCGATCGAGCTCCTCCTCAACCGCGGCCAGCGCCGCCGGGCTGCGGCCGAGTTCGTGGATCAGGAATGTGAACGTGGTGGTCGTCGTGTCGTGCCCCGCGAACAGCAGCGTGACCGCCTGATCGCGCACGACGCCGGTGGGCAGCGGCGATCCGGCCTCGTCGGTGGCCGACAAGAGCAGCCCGAGCACGCCTCGTCCGGGGTCGCCCCGGCGCCGGCGCTCCTCGATCTCGGCGCGCACCAGCTCATCGAGCCGCCGGCGGGCGTCGATCGCGCGTCGCAGTGGTCCGCCCGGCATTGGCAGCATTTGCATGAGGACCGGCTCGCCGTGGATGGCCAGCGACGCCTCGAACGCCCCGGCCAGCATCTGCTCGCGCCCGTCGGCGGCGTCGAGGCCGAGCAGCCCACGCAAGGCGATCCGCAGCGCCAGCTCGCGCACCCAGTGGTAGATCTCCACCACTTGCCCGTCCTGAAGGCGCTCGGCCACAGCGGTCGCCTCCTCGACCATGACCTCGGAGACGCCCGCGATGTATTCGCGATGGAACGCCGGCAGCATTAACATCCGGAAGTCGCGGTGGTAGGCGCCGTCGGTGTTGAGCAGCCCGTCGCCGAGCAGCGGCCACAGGTCCGCGAACCGCCCTTCCCGCCATTGGAAGGCGTCGAAATCGCTGACCAGGATCTGGTGGTTGACCTCGGCCCCGATCGCCCACACGATCGGCTCGTGGAGCAAGCGGATGGTGAACACCGGTCCGTAGCGCCGCTGATGCTCGAGCAGCAGGCCGAGGGGATCGGCGATGATCCGGCGCGTGTGATCCCAGCTGAACCGTGTGCTCCCGGCGGGCAGGGGCGCGCGGCGGCGCACCCGTTGCTCGCGGCGCATGTCGTCGAGGACCCGCGCCACCAGCCCGAGTTGCATCGGAGCCGGATAGGGCGCGCTGATCCTTCGGTTCGGGGTGAGAAGCTCGGTTGCCGCCATCGCCCTCTGGTTTATCAGCCTCGCTCCAGGCGATACCAGGTCCGCCCCGCGGCATAGGCGGCGCGGTGGCTGTCCGAGAGGCCGTGAAAGCAGCCGCGGTCGAGCAACAGGCCGAAGCCCGGCGCAAGCCCCAGCTCGCTGAGATGCGTGGCGTCCGCCTCGTGCCACTCAACGCTCACCCCGGCAGCCGAAAGACCGCCGGCCGCCCGCCGTTGTTCTCAGAGAACGGACCGGCGGCCATGTGACGGCAACACTAGGCGCTAAGGAAGGCGATGGAAGAGCAAGAACACGTACGGCTCACGCTGGTGCAAGGTTCCGGGGCAAAACTTTCCCGGGCCGATCCCGCGGTGGGTGAGATCTGGACCGCCCAGCCGGATCGCGGCGCTGAGTCGATCGTGCTGGTCACGGCCGTGCCCGGCGATTACGTCGAGGCGCTGCTGTGCGGCAAGGAATGCGACTGGGCCACCGAGACGGACGCGGTGCTGAGTCCCCTGAGCACGGGCTCCTCCCCCCACCTTCTGGTCCACGGTGACATCGCGGGATCGATCATGAAGCGCCGGCTGCGGCGATCGATCGGCCGGATCGACCCGCAGGTGGCCGAGCGCATCGCGCTGCGCGGCCGCGGCCTCGATTTCAATTCCACCGACCTGGGACGCGGCAAGCCGATCGACGGCGAGTCGGATGCGCGCTGGAGCTGGAAGCTCGAGCAGCACAAGCGGATGCGGCCGCTCCGAGCCCGGGCCGCGGAGCTCGGCTGGAGCATTCACAAGCTCGACCGCTCCTGAGCGGTCGCCGGCAGGCCGCCGCGGCGTTCCGCGGACGACCTGCCGGAAACCCTTGGGACGAGCGGGTCATTACAGCCGGACCCGGCCGGCCGCGCGCCGGGCGCGCCGCTGCTCGCCCTGGAGGCGCACGATGATCTCGAGCCTCTCGTCCCGGCGACGGCGCCGTCTCTGCTTGATCTGCTCGAGCCTGGCAGGCCAGCTGCGAACAGGCATGGTTGAGCGCAGGCGCGCAGTCGCGACCTGCGGATTCCCTCGCATGGGAGGTCCTCCTTTTTAATTGTGTATGTGTGTGTGAGTGAAATCCGCGGCGTTCTAGCCACGGACATCTGTGACGCACGTGTAACCACGCACGCCGTCGTGAGCGTCACTCTTAGATGTCACCGACGCAACAAAAAGGGCGACCCATGTGGGTCGCCCTCGCTGTTGGCCCGTATGTGCGCTGTAGTTAGCGCTCATACCTCCGAGCGAGGGTGACATATCCGTTCACGCCGGCCTGAGCGGCGCCGTGCGACAGCGACGCGACAAACGCGTCCCGCGTGCGGTCGGGGCGGAGGGGGTATGTAATCGTGGAGGCGGTCATGAGGTCTTTCCTTCGTGCTCCAGCAGGGTAACCCAGAGTGCGGACGATTACAAGAGGCCGGTGCACTTATTTTGCTGCTCACGGGGCGATACGCACTAGGATGACTGATTCCAAATTGCTCGTCGCGGATGCGTCCGGGATAACTTCGCGGGTGCGGCACGGCCGGTCGGCTCGCGTAGCGCTGCTACGCGTCGCCTCCCGTCCGCGTCGCCCCGCTCGTTCCCCGACCGCCCCGCTTCCGATCTATTTGGAATCAGTCATCCTAGTCTCTGGACCGAGCCGAACGTCCGAGAGGAGATTCGATGGCAGGCGTGGTCAAGCGAGTGGTGATCATGGTCCAGGAGAACCACACGACCGACAACTATTTCCGCGGCCTTGCGCCCTACGGGGGCGCCGTGGCCACCGACTGGCCGCTCTCGCCTAACCCGCCGGCCAAGGACCCCGTGCACGATCGGCAGGCCTACTTCGAGTGGCTGACCGGCGCGAGCACCGGCGAGCACAACCAGTTCGACACGCGCGCCGTGTTGCCCTACTACTTGTATCTCGCGTTGACCGGCGCGTTCCTGGAGAACCACTGCGCCGGCTTCGGCACGAACTCCACTCCGAACCACATGCTGATCGTGGGCGGCCAGACGCCGACGCTGCGCAACCCTTCCTCGCGCCAGCCCGAACCGGTGTGGGACCTCCCGTCGCTGCCTGGCCTGGCCGAGGCGAACGGAGTCTCGTGGCGCGCCTACGCGGCTTCGAGCGAATACCCGGTCGGCTTCTACACGCAGTTGAAAAGCTCGCCCAACGTCGTCACCTCGACAAAGTTCGTGACCGACGCGCCCGCGGGGAACCTCCCGGCGCTCGTGCTCCTGTGGCACAACAGCCCCTACGACGAGCATCCGCCGGCCAACGTGACCGAGGGAATGGACCGGATCTGGCAGTCCGTCGACGCCGTGGTCCGCGGCGGCGGCTGGGACGAGACCGTGTTCATGCTGACCTGGGACGACTGGGGCGGCTACGACGATCACGTCAAGACACCCGCGCTCGAGTACACGCCCGACAACGTCCAGCTCGCCCTCGGCCCGCGCGTGCCGCTCCTGATGTTCGGCGGCCCGGTCAAGCCGGGGATCGACAGCCGGTGGTGCTCGCACGTGAGCATCCCCAAGACCGCGATCCAGCTGCTGGGCCTGCCGGCCCTGGGCGTCCCGCGCCTGGACTCCGATGCCGGCCTGGCCGATCTGGTCGATCCCGCCCAGACACCCAACCCGGCACCGCCGGCCTACGGCACCACGGTCCAGCTACCGCCGGAGCCCAGCCCGCCACGCGCTCCCCGTCCGGCCCCGGCCCATCCGCCCGGCCAGCCGGCGCCGGTCGGTCCGGTCATCCTGCGCGACGGATCTACGCTCCCGCCGCCGAACGACGCGCCGCTTCCGCAGCAGCCGAGTCCCCCGTCCGGGTGAACCGAGAAGACATCTCGGACAGCGCGATCGCGGTGGCCACCGCCGCGTTCAGGCTCTCCACGCCCTCGCGCCCACCCGGTATGCGCACCAGAGCGTCGCATTTGGTCCGGGTGCGCTGGCGCAGCCCCTGCCCCTCGGCGCCGATCACGAGCACCGACTGCGGATCGAACTCGGTCTCGCGCAGGGTGCCCTCGCCGCGCTCGTCGAGGCCGTACACCCAGTAGCCGTAGCCGCGCAGGGTGTCGAGGCTGCGGGCCAGGTTGATGACCCGGAAGACGTCGACGAACTCGGCCCCTCCCACCGCGATCCGCGCCACCTTCGGTGTGAGCTCGGCCGAGCGGTTCTTGAGCAGGAGCACCGCGTCGGCTCCGAAGAACGCGGCCGCGCGCAGCACCGCCCCGAGGTTCTGCGGGTCGGAGATCTGGTCAAGGGCAATCACCAGGTGACGATCGGACAGCCGCTCGAGCTCGTGCTCGGCGTACACGTGGCGGGGCTGGGCCAGCACGCACGTGCCCTGGTGCTTGTCGTCGTCGGTCAGCCCGGTGATCCGTCGGAACTCCGGCCACTCGACGAGCTCGGGCTGCACCCCGGCCTTCCGCGCCGCGGCCATCACCTCCTCGTGGTAGCCCGGCTTGCCACCCAGGATCACCCGTCTGACGTCCTGCGGCCGTCGGAGGAAGACCGCGCGGACCGAGTGCTTACCGTAAACGAGCTCCATGGGCTACCGCCAAGCAAAAACGCCCGATATCGCCAGGCACGCGGACACCTTCGGGACATAAGCACCCCGAGCGTGCTCATGTCCCGGCAGCCTGGCCGCGGGAGACCGGTTTCGGGCGTTTTGCACGGTGTCCCAATCGATCACGGGCGCACCGCCCGCGTCAGCGACCGCCGCCCTACGCGCGTGAGAGGTACCGCCCTTCGCGCGTGTCGACCTTGATCGTCTCGCCCTCGGAGATGAACAGCGGAACCTGGACGACCACGCCGGTCTCGAGCGTGGCCGGCTTAGTGCCGCCTCCCGAGGCGGTGTCTCCGCGCAGACCGGGCTCCGTCTCGGTCACCTTAAGGTCGACCGAACCTGGCAGCTGAACGTCGCTGGGACTGTCGTCGAGGAACAGAATGTCCACCTGGTCGCCCGCCTTGATCCACTTCAGCGAGTCCTTGAGCGCCTCGCCGGGAAGCGCGATCTGCTCGTAGGTCTCGGTGTTCATGAAGTGGGCGCCGTCGCCGTCCGCGTATAGGAACTGCATCTTTCGTCCCTCGCTGCGAACCGAGCGAAGCTTCTCGCCGGCGCGGAAGGTCTTGTCGATGACGTTCCCGTCGCTGGCCCGGCGCAGCTTGGTGCGCACGAAGGCCGCCCCCTTGCCGGGGTTGACGTGCTGGAACTCGAGCACCTTGTAGACGGTGCCATCCACCTCGACGTGGTTTCCGCTTTTCAATTGGTTCGTGCTGATGGACATATCAGCGGGCGAGGATAGCGGCGCCTTTGGAGCTTGACTGCGTACGCGTGGCCAAGGGCTTTCTTCGGCTCCTCTTCGGGCGACGCGCCATCATCACCCTTGCGATGAAGAGCACGCTCGCGATCATTCTCAAGCCGATCCGCTGGGGCTGGGCTGTCTGCCTGAGCGACGGCCGCGAGCTCGCGCGGTTCCGCGGCCCCGGCGCCCAATGGCGCGCGCTTCATCACGCCCGGGAGTGCCTCGTCTAACCGCAGAGCACCCAGCCGGCTCCTAATAACCTCACGCTCACCACGCCGAGCGAGTTCTCCACCTACTTCCGACCCCGCGGCCTGGCCGGGATCGAGGCCCTGCACGCCCGGTTCGTCGAGCACGCCTACCGGCCCCATTCGCATTCGACCTGGACGGTGGCCGTCGTGCAGCGAGGCGCCGCGCGCTTCTCGCTCGACGCCACCCAGCAGCGAGCCGCACAGGGCGAGCTGTTCGTGCTCGAACCCGAGGCCGTCCACACTGGGATGGCGGCCGTCCCGGAGGGCTGGGCCTACCAGGTCCTCTACATCGAGCCGGCCATCCTGCACGAGTGGGCGGAGCACGATGCCCCCGCACCGCGCGCCGTGCGCTGGGTGGTGTTCCGCGACGTGGCCCTGCGCCGCGCACTCGAGCACGCCCACGCGGCGCTGGTCCGCGAGCCCGCCGGCGCCCTGGCCATCGAGGAGGCCGTGCTCGACGCGGTCGCCGCGCTGCGCCCGCATCTGCGCCCCGGACCGCCGGCCCGCGCGCACGATCGGGCCGAGCACGCCGCGGTACGCCGGGCCCGCACGCATCTGCGCGAGCGCTGGGACCAGCGGGTCACGCTGACCGAGCTGTCCGCCGTCGCCGGCCTCAGCCGCTTCGAGCTGGTGCGCCGCTTCCGCGAGCAGACCGGGGTCACCCCGCATGCCTTCCAGACCAACCTGCGTGTCCAGGAGGCCCGCCGCTGCCTGGCCGGTGGCGTCCCGCCGGCGATCGTTGCCGCCGATTGCGCCTTCGCCGACCAGCCCCACCTGACCCGCGTGTTCAAGCGCGCGGTGGGCGTGACCCCCGGGCGCTACGCCCGCGCCTGACCGCCTGAGCGCAAGAACGTTCAAGACGCGCGGACCCCGCACCCGCCACCATCCCATCCCATGGGCGTCGGGCAATTCGACACGAAGGCCGCCGTCGTCGTGCGCGACGACCTCGCTACCTGGCAGCGCCTGAACGTCACGGCGTTTCTCATGAGCGGGCTGACCGCCCAGGCGGGACCGGACGCGATCGGAGAGGACTACGAGGACGGCGACGGGCAGCGTTACCTGCCGCTGCTCGTGCAACCGGTGCTGGTGTTCGAGGCCGGCGCGGCCAAGCTCACGACCGTCCGCGACCGCGCCGAGCGCCGCGGCGTCCCAATCGCGATCTACACACGCGAGATGTTCTCCACCGGCAACGACGAGGACAACCGCGCCGCCGTGCAGGCGGTGCCCACCGCGGAGCTCGACCTGGTGGGGATCGGCCTGCGGGCTCCGCACCGCGACGCCGACGCGATCCTGCGCGGCCTGGCCCGCCACCCCTAGGTCCGCGACCTTAGCATCGGCTTTCTGCCCTCCCCCTGGCCCGACTCCCCACCCACCGCCGAGCATCGCGCCGCCTACGCGGACGCCGTCCCGCGCTCGTTCTGGCTCGACACGCTTGAGCCGCGCCCCGACCACGCTCCGCTCGACGAGACCTGCGACGCCGACCTGTGCATCGTGGGCGGGGGATACACCGGGCTGTGGGCCGCGCTCTACGCCAAGGCGCTCGACCCCGACCGCGAGGTGGTGCTGCTCGAGGCGACCCGGTGCGGCAACGGCGCCAGCGGGCGAAATGGCGGCTTCGTCCAGTCATCACTGACCCACGGCACGAGCAACGGGCTCTCGCGCTTCCCGGATGAGATCGAGCGGCTCGAGCGGCTGGGTCACGAGAACTTCGAGGGACTCGCGCACGATCTCACCGACCTGCAGATCGACGCCGAGTTCGAACGCGTCGGGGACCTCGTGGTCGCGCTCGAGCCCCGCGAGGTCGACGACCTGGCCGAGGAGGCCGCGCTGATGGGACGCTTCGGCTATCAGGTCGAGCTGCTCGATGGCGATCAGGTTCGCGCCGAGATCAACTCGAAAAAAATCAAAGCAGGCATGTGGACCCACACCGGCTCGGCACTGGTGAACCCGGGCCGGCTGGCCGACGGCCTGCGCGCTGCCGCGGTGCGGGCCGGCGTGCGGATCCACGAGCACAGCCCGGTGCGCGAACTGCGCGACAGCGTCACGGTGATCACTGACGGCGGCACGGTCCGCGCGCGCGGAGTGCTGCTGGCCACCAGCGCCTATCCACCCCTGCTGCGCGCGATGCGCCACTACATCGCGCCGGTCTACGACTACGTGCTGGTCACCGAGCCAGTCGACACGGAGGAGATCGGCTGGCGCCACCGGCAGGGCGTGAGCGACATGGGCAACCAGTTCCACTACTACCGGATGACCGCCGATGACCGCATCCTGTGGGGCGGCTATGACGCGGTGTACCGCTACGGCGGCCCCGTCGGTCCCCACCTCGACGACCACGACCCCACCTTCGCGCGGCTCTCGCAGCACTTCTTCACGGTGTTCCCGCAGCTCGCTGGCGTCCGGTTCACGCATCGCTGGGGCGGCGCGATCGACACCTGCAGCCGCTTCTCGGTGTTCTTCGGGCGGGCCCTCGGCGGCCGGGTCGCCTACGCGCTCGGCTACACCGGCCTGGGCGTGGCCGCGAGCCGCTTCGGCGCGCGCGTCGCCCTCGACCTGCTGGATGGCCGCACGAGCGAGGCCACCGAGCTGACCATGGTTCGCCGGCGGCCTCTCCCCTTCCCACCCGAGCCGCTGCGCAGCGCGGTGATCCAGCTCACCCGCAACCGGCTGGCCGCGGCGGATCGGAACGACGGCGGCCGCGGGCTGTGGCTGAGAACACTCGACCGCCTGGGTCTGGGGTTCGACAGCTAGCGGCGCTCGAAGGCGAGCCGGATCCCGAGCCCGATCAGCACCGCCCCGGTCAGCCGCTCGACCCGCCGGCCCCACCCGCCATCGATCAACGCCCTCCGGGCCCGGGCGACCAACAGCGCGAGCGTCGAATACCAGATCAGATCGACCGCCACGATGACTGCCGCCATCGCGAGCGCGCGCGGCAGCACGGGGGCTCCGCGGGGGTTGAACTGCGGGAACAGCGCCACGAAGAACACGGCCAGTTTGGGATTGGCCAGGCTCGTGAGCAGCCCCTCGCGAAATGCGGATCGCTCCGACACGGTCACCTGAGCCGCGTGGCCTCCCACCAGCGAGCGCACGCCTAGCACGAGCAGCACGACCGCGCCGGCCAGCTTGACCGCGTCGAACACCTCGGCGGACGCGGCGACGATCGCGGCGATCCCGGCTGCCGCGAAGCATGCCCACGCGAGTACGCCGATCGAGTTGCCCGAGGTGGTCAGGAACGCGTGGCGCCGCCCGCCGCGGGCCGCGTTTCGCACGACCAGCGCCGTGGCGGCCCCGGCCGTGAGCGACAGCAGCACCGCCACCGGCACGAACGTCAGCAGCATCTACGATCACCCCTCATGCCACCACAGATCGTATTGGTCACCGGCGCGAGCGCGGGCATCGGCGAGGCGGTCGCGCGCCGCTACGCCGCCGCCGGCACCCGCGTGATCGCCACCGCGCGCCGCCGCGACCGGCTCACCAGCCTGGTCGACGAGTTCGGCGAGGATTTGATTTTTGTTTCGGTGCTCGATGTGCGGGACCGGGACGCCATCGAGCAGCTGGTCGCGTCGCTCCCGCGTGAGTTCGCCGAGGTCGACGTGCTGGTCAACAACGCCGGGCTGGCGCTGGGCATGGAGCCCGCGCACGAGGCCGACCTCGACCAGTGGGAGCAGATGATCGAGACCAACTGCACGGGCCTCGTCGACGTGACCCGAGCGGTGCTCCCGGGGATGGTCGCGCGCGGCCGCGGCCACGTGGTCAACCTCGGCTCGATCGCCGCCACGTACCCGTACCCGGGCGGCAACGTGTACGGCGCGACCAAGGCGTTCGTGCACCAGTTCAGCCTGGGCCTGCGCGCCGACCTGCACGGCACCGGGATCCGGGTGACGTGCATCGAGCCGGGCATGATCGGCGGCACCGAGTTCTCCGAGGTCCGCTTCGGCGGCGACGCCGAGCGCGCGGCCGGCGTGTACGCCGGCACCGAGCCGCTCACCCCCGAGGACATCGCGGCGAGCATCGAATGGGTGACCGCCCAGCCCGAGCACGTCAACGTCAACCTGCTCGAGCTGATGCCGGTGGTCCAGAGCTTCGGCCCGCTGCCCATCGATCGCCAGGCTCAGGACGGCTGACCTCGTGGACTTTGGCGCTGGAGCTACGTATATGCCAGCGCAATCGCCAAAGTCCGGATAATGGGCTGAGGCCCATGAACCACGAGCAGCTTCAGCAATCCGCGCGCGAGCACCTGCTCTTGCACTTCACGCGCCACCAGGCCGCGTTCGCCAACGAGCTTCTCGTGCTCGAGCGCGGCGAGGGGCCGTACGTGTTCGACACCCAGGGCCGGCGCTACATCGACGCGCTGTCGAGCCTGTTCTGCGCGCAGATCGGCTACTCGTACGGCGAGGAGATGGTCACGGCGATCGCCGACCAGCTCCCTCGGCTGGCGTTCAACACGAACTGGGGCACGGCCCACCCTCCGGCCATCGAGCTGGCCGAGCGCCTGGCCGAGCTGATGCCGGGTGAGCTCAACCACATGTTCTTCACCTCGGGTGGGTCGGAGTCGGTCGAGGCGGCCTGGAAGATCGTGCGCGAGCACTTCGAGGCGACCGGCCAGCCCCAGCGGCACAAGGCGATCGCCCGCAAGATCGCCTATCACGGCGTGACCTTGGGGGCCTTGTCGTTCACCGGGGTGCCGGGGATGAAGGCGGCGTTCGGGCGCCCGCCGATCGACGTCACGCACGTGTCGAACACCAACGCGTTCCGCGCCCCGGACGGCGACGACCCCGAGGCGTTCTGCCGCCGGCTGCTGGCCGAGGTGCGCGAGGCGATCGAGGCCGCCGGTCCCGACGAGGTGGCGCTGATCATCGCCGAGCCGGTGCAGAACGCCGGCGGGTGCCTGATCGCGCCGCCCGGCTACTGGCAGGGTCTGCGCGAGCTGGCCGACGAGTGCGGCGCGCTGCTCATGGCCGATGAGGTGATCTGCGGGTTCGGCCGTCTCGGCGAGTGGCTGGGGATCGAACGCGAGGGAGTCGTGCCCGATCTGGCCAGTGTGGCCAAGGGGCTCACCTCCGCCTACGCCCCGATGGGCGCCGTGCTGGTGGCCGACCGCGTGGCCGAACCACTGTACGGGGCGGGCGTGCTGCTCCGGCACGGGATCACCTTCGGCGGCCACCCGCTCGCCGCGGTGATCGCGCTGCGCAACCTCGAGATCTTCGAGCGCGACGGCGTGCTTCAGAACGTCCGCCGCCACGAAACCCACCTCGCGGCGCGCCTGGACGAGCTCCGCTCGCTGCCGATCGTCGGCGACGTCCGGGGCCGCGGGTTCTTCTGGGCCATGGAGCTCGTGCGCGACTCCGCCAACGGGACCTTCGACGCGGATGAGCGCGAGCGCCTGCTGCGCGGCTTCCTCCCCGGGCGGCTGCTCGAGGCGGGATTGATCGCCCGCCCGGATGACCGCGGCGACAGCGTGCTCCAGATCGCTCCGCCGCTGATCAGCGATCAGGCGGTGCTCGACGAGATCGTCGACCGCCTCCACGAGGTCCTGGCCGACGCCGGTCGCTTCATGGGCGTGGCGGAATCCGCCGGCGTGTCGTCCTAGACGAGGCGCCCTGCCCACACCCGCCCTCGCACCGCACCCGCCCCGGCCGGCCCACTTCCGCCGGCACCCCAACACCCCCTCGCCGATGCACCTCTTTCCGGTGACAGACAAGTCGTCACTCGCCGTGCCCGCCGGCGCGTGTGACGCCCTATCCGCGCCAGAGGCGGGTAGATCGCCACTCGCCGCGGGCCAGGGCCCGAGTGACGACTTAGCCGCCATGCGTCACCAGGTCCGCGAACTGCCAGCCACCCGAGGCCCGGGCGCCAAGCACGATGGGCAGGGCGAGCCAGCGATTGGCCGTCCGGCGGGCGGCCACGTCGAGGCCACCGGGAGCAGTGAGTTCGTGTGTTGTCCTGCGCCGGACGATCGCAACCCACACCGGCGCCGTCGATTACCTGAGGGGTAAGCGCGGAGGCCCCCAACGCGTCAACGTTGGCGTTCAGTTAGGGGGTAAGCAGTGAGTTGACGGTCCGTGCACAGCCTCTGTGCCAGCGGTGTAGAACCACCCTGAACCTGCCACAAGAGCGTTGACAATCGTATTAATATCGGCCCGCGCGCTGCCCCCTGTGTAGACGCATGTCGTGAAGGCGGCGCCGGCGAATAGGCTGCACGAGGAGGAGAGCCCGGGATGAGCGATGCCATCCGTTTGCGCAGGTCTGCAGCGATTGCGGCCTGTCTGTTTTTGATCGCCGCGCTCGTGAGCGCGTGCGGAGGTTCCTCGTCATCGACCTCGTCGGGATCGGGGTCGGCGTCGGCCTCCTCGTCATCCTCGACTCCCGCGGCGGCCTCGGGAACGGCCAAGTCGGGCGGGTCGATCACCGTGCTCGAGAGCTCGGGGTTCGCCGGTGACTGGCCGACCGGGCTGGACCCGGCCACGAACGTCAACGGGGCCGCCGACCAGAGCATGATGGACTCGGTCTACGGAGAGCTGTGGGAGCTTCAGGGCAACAATCAGCTGACTCCGGACCTTGCCACCGGTTACAAGTTCTCCAACGGCGGCGCGACCATCACGATCAGCGTGCGGCCGGGCGTCAAGTTCTCCGACGGTACGCCGCTCGATGCCGCGGCCGTCGCCTACAACTGGAACCGCGACGAGGCGACAACGTGCACGTGCAAGCCGACGAACTTCGTCGTGAAGTCGATCAAGGCAACCGGCCCCGACACGGTGACCGTGGACCTCACGGCGCCTGACGGCGCGTTCATCAACCAGCTTCAGGACTCGAACTTCTCCTGGATCGCCTCGCCGACCGCGCTCAAGAAGATGGGCGAGCAGGCGTTCAAGCTCAAGCCGGTGGGCGCGGGGCCGTTCACGGTGGTCTCCGACACGCTCAGCAACACGCTCGTGCTCAAGAAGAACCCCGGCTACTGGCAGGCCGGCCATCCGTATCTGGATGGACTCACGTTCAAGACCACCGCAGGCGACGAGTCGGCGGTGGAAGCGATCCAGGCCGGTCAGGGCAACGCCTACGAGGGTCTGAGCACCCGGCAGTTGGTCAGCACGCTGAAGTCCGCGGGTGCAACCGTCACCCAGGAGCCGTCGACCTCGCCGTACGACATCCAGTTCAACACCAAGATCCCGCCGTTCAACAACATCAAGGCGCGCGAGGCGATCTACTACGCCACCGACGGGCCGCTGCTCGACCAGAAGCTGTTCGGGAACGTCTACCCGGTCACGGAGTCGTTCACGGCGCCCGCTGGGCTGTTCTACGAGCCGAGCGTGCCCGGCTATCTGACCTACAACCTGGCCAAGGCCAAGGCCTTGGTCAAGCAGCTGGGCGGGCTGAACATCAACTACTTCACGATCCAGCAGCCCCAGACGCAGCCGATGATGGTCGCCATGCAGCAGATGTGGAAGGAGGCGGGAATCAACGCCTCGATCCACTTCTATCCCCTGGCGAGCCTGATCCAGCAGTTCGCGGGTCCGTGGCAGATCGCGTTCCAGACCGCCGGCGCATGGGATCCCGCAGGCGGGGTCGGCCTCGCGTTCCGCTTCTTCTCGAAATCGCCGTTCAGCGGCGTGCACGATCCGAAGCTCGACGCGCTGATCCTCGGTGGCGCTGCGGCGGTGAACCCGGCTACCCGCAAGTCGCTGTATGACCAGGCGGCCGCGTACATCGCGAAGAACGCCTTGGGGCCATTCCTGTTCCCGATCTCAGGGTGGAACGTCGCCAAGGGCGCCCAGGGTCCTGGCCTGACCACCCCGATCCCGTCGGTGGCGGTAAACCCGCAGGTCCTGTGGGAGGACATCTCGACGTCTTGAGCCGTCGGCCACCGTTTGGCAGGGTGCAGGGATGAGCAGCACCGCGTCTGCGCCCCTGCCCGCACCGGGAGTCGGGCAGCGCGCAGGGGCGCTCGCCCGCGTGGGCTCCTCGCCGATGCTGCGTTTCCTGGGCCGGCGGCTCCTGATCGCCATACCCGTGCTGTGGGGAGTGACGTTCCTGACCTTCCTGGTCATCAATCACCTCCCGGGCAACGCGGCTCAGGAACTGCTGGGCATCAACGCAACCCCGCAGCAGGTCCACGAGCTGTCGGTCCAGCTCGGCCTCGATAAGCCGCTGCTGAGCCGCTACGGCAACTGGCTGCATGACCTGGTGACCGGAAGCCTCGGACATTCACTGGCCAGCGGTCAGAGCGTGACCTCGATTCTCGGCGCGGATCTGCCGGTCACGTTCGAGCTGGTCGCCTTTTCGCTGCTGATCGCGCTGGTGTTCGCGGTGCCGATCGGATTGCTCTCGGCGCGCCGTCCGGGTGGGGTGTTCGACCGAGTGGCCATGGTGTTCAGCATGGCCGGGCTGTCGATCGCCAACTACGTGCTGGCGCTGATCCTCGTCTACGTCTTCGCGGTCAGGCTCAACTGGCTGCCGGCGCTGGGCTGGGTGCCGCCCGATCATGGCTTCGGCACCAACATCAAGTATCTGATCATGCCGGCGGTGTCGATTGCGCTGTCGCTGCTGTGCTTCTACACGCGTCAGCTGCGGGCCGACCTGATCCAGCAGCTTCACGGCGAGGACTACGTCACCACCGCCCGCGCCAAGGGCGCCGGTACGTGGCGAGTCATCACGCGTCACGCACTGCGTAATTCGTCATTCGGCCTGATCACCACGGTGGCACTGAACTTCGGGACGCTGCTCGGAGTGACCGTGATCATCGAGGAGATCTTCGGCCTACCGGGCATCGGCCACGAGCTGCTCTCGGCGATCAACCAGCGTGACGTGCCGGTGGTGGAAGGCGCCGTGTTCGTGTTCGCGCTGATGGTGATCCTGGCCAATCTGATCGCCGACCTGCTGTACGCGGCACTCGACCCACGGGTGAAATATGGCAGTGCCACCAACTGAGACCGCCGTCCCGGGCGTATTCGAGCCCTCAGCGCTGGGACCGGGGATGGGCGGCGGACCAGCATCCGCTCGCTTCAGCCGTGTGCGGGCCATCGGCGGAATCTGGATCCCTGCCTTTCTGGTCGCGGCGGTCCTGTTCCTGTGCTTCCTGTGGCCGATCATCGGCCCGGTTCCCCCGCCGACCGGAGGGAGCATCCTCAACTCCAATCTGCCTTCTTTCTCCCCCGGCCATCTGTTCGGAACCGACCTCAACGGCAACGACGAGTGGTCGCGCCTGCTCTATGGCGGCCGGGCCTCGCTCGAGGTGTCGATGGCGGTGACGGCCATCGGGCTGCTCATCGGCGGACTGCTCGGAGCGTTCGCCGGATACATCGGCGGCTGGCGCGAAGGCGTGATCATGCGCGTGCTCGACGTGCTGATCGCGTTTCCGGCGCTGGTTCTCGCCGTGGCGATCGCCGAGCGGCTGGGGCCCGGGGAGTTGCACACGATCTGGGCGCTGTCGTTCTTCAGCGTCCCGGCGCTCGCACGGATCGCGCGCGCCGCCACCCTGCGTGTGCGCGAGCAGAACTACATCGCGGCCGCCGGCCTCTCCGGTACGGGCCACACCCGCATGCTGTTGCGCCACGTCATGCCCAACATCCTGCCCGAGTTGATGACCTTCGCGCTGCTCGGCCTGGGCATCGTGATCGTGCTCGAGGGGGCACTGAGCTTCCTCGGCCTGGGGATCCAGGCGCCAACCCCGAGTTGGGGCAACATGATCGCCTCCGGGCAGGGCCTGCTCTCGGCCCAACCGAAGTTCGTGCTGCTGCCCAGCGCCGCGCTGTTCATCACGGTGGTCTGCTTCAACCTCCTGGGCGAGAGCCTCCGGGCACGGTGGAGCGCACAGTGAGCGCGAACGGGGTCGCCCCCATGGGTGCCGGCGAACCGGCCGCGGGCGAGACACCGCCAGCGGGCTCATCGCTGCTCGAGGTGACCGATCTGCGGGTCGACTTCCGCCAGGGCGGCGGGGTGATACGCGCGGTCGACCGCCTCACCTACGCCGTCCCCCGTGCGCGCACGGTCGGCTTGATCGGGGAGTCCGGGTGCGGCAAGACGGTCAGCTCGCGCGCGATCATGGGCCTGCTCCCCGGCAGCGCCCACGTAACCGGGTCGATCCGCTTCGAGGGCCAGGAGCTGGTCGGCCTGTCCGAGCGGCGGATGCGCTCGGTGCGCGGCGGCCAGATCGCGATGGTCTTCCAGGACCCGGCACGGTCGCTCAACCCGACGCTGCGCATCGGGCCGCAGATCACCGAGGCGATCCATCTGCACGCCGACACGACCAAGGCCGCGGCGCGCGATCGGGCGGTGGAGCTGATGGAGCTGGTGCGCCTGCCCGCGGCCCAGGAGCGCTTCCGCCAGTACCCCCACCAGCTGTCCGGTGGCATGCGCCAGCGGGTGATGATCGCGATCGCACTGGCCGCGGAGCCCAAGCTGCTGATCGCCGACGAGGCCACTACCGCGCTCGACGTCACCACCCAGGCGCAGATCATGGAGCTGCTGCGCGACCTGCAGCAGCGCCTGGGCATGGCGCTCATCATGATCAGTCACGACCTCGGCCTCGCGGCCAGCTTCGCCGACGAGGTGATGGTGATGTACGCCGGCCGCGGCGTGGAGCGCGCCCCCACCCGCAAGCTGTTCGAGCACGTCCGGATGCCCTATACGCGCGCGCTGCTCGACGCGATCCCCCGGCTCGAGAACCCGCCCCACTCGGCGCTCACGGCCGTGCCGGGGCAGCCTCCCGACCTCGCCCAGGAGCAGGTCGGCTGCCCGTTCGCGCCTCGCTGCCCGAACGTCACCGAGAAATGTCGCGAGCACGCGCCCCCATTCGAGGAGCAGGAGCCCGACCACCGCTGGGCGTGCTGGCATCCCTGCGGTGTGACCGCGGAGCCGTCCGGATGAGCGAGACGCTGCTTGAGGTCGCCAACCTGGTCCAGGAGTTCACCGTGCGCGATCGCGGCGGCGTCAAGGCCGGCACCGTCCATGCCGTCTCGGATGTGTCCTTCGAGCTCGCGGCGGGCGAGACGCTCGGGCTGGTCGGCGAGACCGGCTCGGGCAAATCGACGCTGGCCCGGGCGATCCTCCAGGCCCCGCCGCCGAAATCCGGGTCGGTGCGCCTGCGCGGCACCGAGCTGGTCGGCCTCAAGCGCCGCAAGCTGACCGAGTCGCGGCGCCAGATCCAGATGGTCTTCCAGGACCCGTTCGGTTCGCTCGATCCGAAGTGGCGCGTGCGCCAGCTGGTCGAGGAGCCGCTGGTGGCCTTCAAGGTGGGCAGCCGCGCCGAGCGGCGCAAGCGAACCGACGAGCTGCTCGATCTGGTCGGTCTCGACCCCGCGCGCTTCGGTGAACGGCATCCGCAGCAGCTCTCCGGCGGGCAGGCGCAGCGGGTGGCGATCGCCCGCGCGCTGGCGCTCGACCCGGCATTGATCATCTGCGACGAGCCGGTGTCCTCGCTCGACGTGCTGATCCGCGCCCAGGTGCTCAACCTGATCGAGCGGCTGCGCACCGAGCTCGGGCTGGCCTACCTGTTCATCGCCCACGACCTGGCCCTGGTCAAGCAGGTCTCCGACCGGGTGGCGGTCATGTATCTGGGCAAGCTCGTCGAGATCGGGCCGGCCGAGTCGCTGTATCGCGAGCCGCTTCACCCCTACACGGTGGCCCTGCTGGCCTCGATCCCCAGCCCCGAGCCGTCCGCCACCCGCCGGCCGGTCGGCGACACGATCAAGGGCGAGCTGCCCTCGCCAATCGATCCGCCCAGCGGCTGCCGCTTCCGGACCCGGTGCCCACGAGCCCAGGATGTATGCGCGACCGAGGAGCCGCCGCTGCGCAAGCTGCGCGACGGCCATCTGGCGGCATGCCACTTCCCCGTCGGCCTCGACGAAACGGCGCGTGAACCCGCCCGACTGGCAGGAGGACCCCATGACCCTGCAGCAACCAACTGACATCCTCGACCCCAACACGCTCCTGACCGATGGCACGCAGGTGATCGGCGGCGAATGGGTGCCCGCGCGCAGCGGCGAGACGATTGCGGTGGAGAACCCGGCCACCGGCGAGGTGCTGGCCCACGTGCCGCGCTCGGCGGAGGCCGACGTCGACGACGCGGTCAACGCCGCGCAGGAGGCGTTCCCGGCCTGGCGGGATCTGAGTCCCAGCCGGCGCGGACAGCTCCTGCTCGACTGGGCCGCGCTGTGTCGCGAGCACGCCTCCGACATCGACCTGCTCGAGCGCCTCGAGGTGGGCCGGCCGAAATGGGGCCCGCCCGGCGCCGGCGGCCCGATGCCCGGGATCCTCACCTTCACGGCCGGCCTGGCCGACAAGGCGACCGGCTCGACCCTGCCGAGCGCGTTCCCCGACGTGATCGGGATGACCCTGCGCGAGCCCTATGGGGTGTGCGGAGGGATCATCCCGTGGAACGCGCCCGGACCGAACACGGTCAATGACGCCGGTCCGGCGATCGCGATGGGCAACACGATCGTGATCAAGCCGGCCGAGGACGCGCCTCTGACCTGCCTGCTGCTGGTCAAGCTGGCCCACGAGGCGGGCATCCCGGCCGGGGTGATCAACGTGGTGACCGGCTTGGGCCCGGAGGCCGGCGAGCCGCTGGCTCGCCATCCGCTCGTGCGCCGGATGAGCTTCACCGGATCACCGGAGACGGGCCGGCGGGTGATGGAGGCCTGCGCGTCGCACCTGATCCCGCTGCACCTGGAGCTGGGCGGCAAGTCGCCCCAGGTGGTCCTGCGCGACGCGCCGCTCGAGAAGGCGATTCCGACCATCGCCCGCAGCATCACGCTGAACACGGGGCAGATCTGCGCCGCCGGCTCGCGCGTGGTCGTCGACGCCTCGATCCGCGAGCAGGTCGTCTCCGGCCTGGCCGACGAGTTCAAGCGGGTGCGCGTGGGTCCCTGGTACGAGGACGTCGACATGGGCCCGCTGATCAGCGCCAAGCAGCAGCAGCGAGTGCTCGGCTATCTCGACGCGGCCGCACCGAGGGCGCGCAGGTCGTGGTCGGCGGTGGCAAGCCCTCGGGCGAGCGGTTCGACCGCGGCTATTTCGTGCAGCCGACGATCTTCGACGAGGTCAGCCCGGACATGCGGATCGCCCAGGAGGAGATCTTCGGGCCGGTGCTGTCGGTGCTCAGCTCCGAGGACGATGAGGAGGCGCTGTCGATCGCCAACGGCACCCGGTACGGGCTGGTGGCCTCGGTATGGACTCGCGACGTGGGCCGGGCCGTGCGCCTCGCCCGGCGGATCGAGGCCGGCCAGGTGTCGATCAACACGCTGTGGTCGGGCGGGGTGATCGGCGCGCCGTTCGGCGGCTACAAGTCGAGCGGGTTCGGGCGGACGGTCAGCGCGGACTCGATTCTCGACTACACGCAGGTCAAGAGCGTGATCATCGACGGGCGCGCGTAGCGTGGACGTTTCGCTTGAGGGCAAGGTCGCGCTGGTCACCGGCGCCGGGCCGAACATCGGCAGCGGCATCTCGCTGGCCCTCGCGCGCTATGGCGCGCGGGTGGCCTGCAACGACGTCTCGGCGGAGGCGGCGCAGGACAGCGTCCGGCGGATCACCCGGCACGGCGGGTCGGCCATGGTCGCGCTGGGCGATGTCAGCTCCGAGGAGGACGTGACGCGCTACATCGGCGAGGTGCTCGACGCCTGGGGGCGGATCGACATCCTGATCAACAACGCCGCCGTGCTCGGCGGCCGCGGCGTGCTCGAGGAGAGCCTGGAGTTCTGGAACCGCGCGATCGCCGTGGCCGGCGCCGGCACGTTCTTGAACACCAAGCATGCGGCGATCGCGATGATCGAGCGCGGGATCAAGGGGAGCGTGGTGAACATCCTCTCCTCGAACGCGTGGCAGGGCTGCGCCGGCGTGATCGCGTACGCCTTCCACAAGGGCGGGCTGGCCAACTTCACCCGCGCCGCCGCCATGGATCTGGCGCCGTACGGGATCCGCGTGAACTCCTACTCCCCCACCGCGCCACGGCCGGACAACCCGGAGTTGCTGGCCGAGCTGAGCGAGTCCGGCGGCCTGCGCCGGCATTTCCAGCCCCCGCCCGAGCGTCCCGATTGGTGGCGGGCCACCGGGAAGATCGACGTGCGCTCGAACATGCCGATGGAGCCCTCGACGCCCACCGACATCGGCCACTGCGTGGCCTGGCTGTGCTCGGACTACGCGCGGCTGATCACCGGCTGCGACTTCGTGATCGACGGCGGGGCGCGGGCCAAGTACTGGGGCTACACACCCTCCGAGGAGAAGGCGGAGCCACTGCCGCTGATCCCTCTCTACGAGGACGAGACGATGCCGGGAGGCTTTTGATGGTTCGAGGCGCTGTACAGACAGGACCGCTGGCGTACGAGATCCGGGAGTTCGCGAGGCCCTCGATCGGCCCGGACGAAGGACTGCTGCGGGTCGAGGCCTGCGGCGTGTGCGGCAGCGACGTGGAGCAGTACCGCGGCCATCTGGTCCGGCCCGGGATGTTCCCGCTGATCCCCGGACACGAGCCGCTCGGGGTCATCGAGGAGGTCGGCGAGCGCGCCGCCGAGCGCTGGGGCGTGTCGGTGGGCGACCGTGTAGCGGTGGAGATCCTCCGGCCCTGCCGCGCGTGCGACTACTGCCTGACTGGTCGCTACATGTCGTGCCCGAACCGCGACGGCGCCTACGGCATGACGCCGGCGTCGCGCGAGCCGTCGTTGTGGGGCGGGTTCGCGGACTACCTCTACCTGCACCCGTGGGCGATCCTGCACAAGGTCTCCAAGGACCTCCCGCCCGAGATCGCGGTGATGTTCAACCCGCTCGGTGCGGGCGTGCGCTGGGCGGCGATGCTCGGCGAGGTGGGCCTCGGCGAGACCGTGCTGATCCTCGGTCCCGGGCAGCGTGGACTGACCTCGGTGATCGCGGCTCGTGCGCGGGGAGCCGGGACGATCATCGTGACCGGGCTGGGCAAGGACGCGGCCAAGCTCGCGCTGGCCCGCGAGTTCGGCGCCGATCACACGATCAACGTGGAGGAAGAGGACGTGGTCGAGCGGGTGCGCGAGATCACCGATGGCGCGATGGCCGATGTGGTGCTCGAGCTCACCCCGATCGCGTCGCAGCCGGTCCTCGACGCGATCGAGGCGGTGCGACACAGCGGTCGGATCGTGCTCGCGGGGTTGAAGGGTGGCAAGCAGATCGAGCTGGTCACCGACCGCCTGATCAACAAGGGGCTGACCGTCCGGGGCGCGTTCGGCGTCAACGCCGAGGCGTACATCGAGGCGATCCGGATCATCGAGTCAGGACGGTTCCCGCTCGAGAAGATGGCCTCGGGAACGTTCGAGCTGGCCGACACCGAGGCCGCGATACAGGCGCTGGCCGACGGGGACGCGATCCACACATGCGTCTGCCCGGACGGCGGCTCGGCGATGGCCGGCGTCGCGAGCACGGCAGAGGAGGCGCCACATGCTGGTTGACATGCACGCCCACGTGATCCCGGGGTCATTGGAGGCGGTCGGGCCTCCGGACGGGCACCGCGGCCCGCACATCGGTCCCTGCGACGACCCGCACGCCCGGCTGCTCGAGAACGACCGCGGGATGAAGTTCAAGGCGATCGACGCCTTCTACTCGGCCGAGCGCCGGCTCGAGGAGCTCGAGCGCAGCGGCGTGGACGCCGAGGTCGTCTCGCCGATGCCGCCGCTGCTCGACTACGCGCTGAGCGGTCCCGAGGGGTTGGAGCTCTCGCGTCGCGTCAATGACTTCATCGCGGAGTTGACGCGGACCGATCCGTCCCGGCTGATGGGCATGGGGATGGTGCCGATGCAGGCGCCCGAGCTGGCCACCGCCGAGCTGGCCCGCGTCCGCGACGCCGGTCTCGTGGCCGTGGAGATCGCCTCCAACGTCCTCGGGCGGGCGCTGCACGGCCCGGAGTACGAGGAGTTCTGGTCCGAGGCCGAGCGGCTCGAGATGCCGGTCTTCATCCACGCGATGCCGGCCGACTTCGGTGAGCGCCTGCCGGCCGGACTGATCCCGATCGCCGCCTTCGCCGTCGGCGCCGACGCGCTGCTGGCCTGCGCCGGGATCATCACCAGCGGTCTGGCCGAGCGCCACCCGCGCCTGCGCCTCGCCTTCAGCCACGGCGCCGGCGGCTTCCCGATGATGCTGCCCCGGGCGATGTACTTCTGGGGCAAGACGTGGAACGAGGAGCCTTCTTCTGAGGGTGAGGGCGTCTCGCCGGCCGAGCTGACCCGGCGCTTCTACTACGACGGGCTGGTGTTCGACCGCCGTGCGCTGCGCTTCCTGATCGAGCTGGTCGGCCATCGGCAGGTGCTGGTCGGCTCGGACTTCCCGGCGATGCCGCGCGAGGACCCGTGCGCGCGCACCCTGCGCTCGCTCGATCTGGCGCCGGAGATGCTCGAGGACATCACCTGGCACAACACGTTCCGCTTCCTCGGCATCGAGGCACCGGCGTTGGTGGGCGCTGGGGCGGGAAGTTCGACCACAGGAGGGACGCAGTGAAGACACGCGCGGCAGTCGTTCGGGGTCCCGGTCAGCCCTGGGAGGTGACCGAGCTCGAGCTCGACGAACCCAAGGAGCACGAGGTCCTCGTCCGGGTCGAGGCCTGCGGGCTGTGCCACTCCGACGAGCACGTCCGCGAAGGCGGTCCCTACCGCTACCCGATGATCGGCGGCCACGAGGGCGCGGGCGTGGTCGAGAAGGTCGGCCCCAACGTGTCCCGGGTGCGCGAGGGCGACCACATCTGCACCTCCTGGATTCCCGTGTGCGGTCACTGCCGCTACTGCTCGACCGGGCACCAGAACATGTGCAACGACGGCCTGAACGCGGCCACCGGCATGTTCAGCGACGGCACCTTCCGCTTCCACGAGAACGGCGAGGACATCGGCGGCATGTGCGTGCTCGGCACGTTCTCGCAGTGGATCGTGATCTCCGAGAACTCGTGCGTGCCGATCGACGACGACCTCCCGTTCGAGGTCGCCGCGCTGGTCGCCTGCGGCGTGACCACCGGCTGGGGCTCCTCGGTGTACGCCGCCGGCACGCGCGCCGGCGAGACCGTGGTCATCTTCGGCACCGGCGGGGTGGGCATGAACGCGGTGCAGGGCGCGGCCTACGCCGGCGCCAAGCACGTGATCGCGGTCGACCCGAATCCCTACAAGCAGGAGATGGCCGGCAAGTTCGGCGCCACGTTCACCACCGGCGATCCCGACGAGGCGCTCGAGTACGTCAAGGACCGCACCCGCGGCGAGATGGCCGACCACGCGGTGATCACCGTGGGCGTGATGCACGCCGAGGTCCTGCGCCGCGCCGTCGACATGATCGGCAAGGGCGGCAGCGTCGTGGTCACCGCGGTCGGCGGCGAGGGCGACACGATCGCGATCCACGGCTCGCCGGTGACCGGCTGGCACAAGAACATCCAGGGCTCGCTGTTCGGCGGCGCCAACCCTCTGTATGACATGCCGCGGTTGTTGGGCCTGTACAAGAGCGGCGACCTCAAGCTCGAGGAGCTGATCACCCGCCGCTACAAGCTCGACGAGATCAACCAGGGCTACGAGGACATGCTCGCCGGCCGCAACATCCGCGGCGTCCTGATCCACGACCACTGAAAGCCGCCACCGTCCATGTACAACCCGCCAAACGTCCCCCGCCCCCAACCGCATTGGCGACATAAGCATTGACCGAATGCTTATGTCGCCGAGGTCGGTGGCATGAGGGGTGGTTTGGCGACTTTTACAGCTAAGGAGGACGTCACCTTGACCAGCGCAATCCTTGACCCCACCGGCCTGTCCTCCCGCGAGACCGCTCCGGACTTCGCCCTCGCGCCCCGCCCCGCGGAGCTCGAGCGGCGTGAAGATCGGCCTGCTCGAGAACGGCAAGCAGAACGCGCGCCGGCTGCTCGAGGACGTGGCCGACATCCTGCACGAGCGCCACGGGGCCGGCGAGGTCACGCTGCGCCGCAAGGAGGTCTTCTCCCAGCCCGCACCCGCCGAGCTCATCGACGAGCTGAGCCGCGCCTCGGACGTGGTGGTGATCGCGGTTGGCGATTGAGGCTCTTGCAGCGCGTCGGCGGTCGCCGACGGAGTCCTTTTCGAACGACATGGCACACCGGCAGCGGTGATCTGCTCGGACGCCTTCAAGACCACCGCGGACGCGATGGCCGGCGTGCAGGGCGCGCCCGGCTACCGGTACCTGACCACGCCGCACCCGGTGGCCGGGCTCACCCCCGAGCAGGTGCGCGAGCGCGCGGAGATGGTGGCCGACGAGGTGGCGAGGCTGCTCGCGCAATGACCACGCCCGATCCGGACGTCGCGCCGAACGTGGCCGACCCCCGACCCCGACGCCGCCCGCGAGGCGATCGAGTACTGCTACGAGCAGGGCTGGACCGACGGCCTGCCGGTGGTCCCGGCGACCGAGGAGCTGGTCGACCAGTTCCTCGCGACACCGTCCGCGCGCCGGACGAGGTCCTGTGGCGCATGGACCACCTGGACCGCGAGTGCACGGTGCACACCGCGGCGATCAACGCGGTCATGGCCGGCTGCCTGCCCGAGTACTTCCCGCTCGTGCTGGCCGCCTGGGATGCGGTCATGCGCGACCGGGCGGCCAAGGGCGGCGGCTGGCAGTCGACCAGCGGACCGGCCCCGCTGATCGTGATCAACGGGCCGATCCGCCACGAGCTGGAGATCAACTCCACCGGCGGGATCTTCGCCGCCGGCTTTCGGCCCAACGCGACGATCCCCCGCGCGCTCGGGCTGATGCTGCGCAACGCGTTCGGCGTCGCGCCGCACGTGTTCGACCAGACCACGCAGGGCATCCCCGGCCGCTGGGCGATCTGCTTCGGCGAGAACGAGGAGGAGAGCCCGTGGGAGCCGCTGGCCACCGAGATGGGCCTCGCCCCGGGGACCAACGCGCTCTCGGCCACGCTGACCCGCACCTACGAGTTCGTCGACAACCGCCACACGCAGGACCCCGAGCAGCTCCTGAGCGACTTCGCGGACACGCTGTCGCGCACCGGGTCGCTGATCTTCCGCGGCCAGTCGGCCGGCGTGGTGTTCTGCCCCGAGCACGCCCAGATGCTGGCCGGCGCGGGATGACCAAGGCCGACGTCAAGGACTGGTTCGTCGAGCACGTGGGCCGCGAACGAGGCAGACCTGCGCCGGGCCGGCAAGGACGGCATCTCGGAAAGCGGTCCGGGCGCCCGGTCGGCCAGCAGCCGAGGAACGCGCACCGGCCGATACGTTCACGCCGTACTTCACGGCCGGCAAGGACGTTCCGATCATCGTCGCCGGCGCGCGCAACGCGGCGATCTCGATGGTGTTCCGCGTGTTCGGCGAGTGGTCGAACAGCTCGGTGGAGATCGAGGCGGCGACCGTGTCCGCAGCGAAAGGAGGCTGAAAGAAGTGTTCAGCGAGCAAGGACTGAAGGACATGCAGGAGACGCTGGCCGCCGACGGGTATGCGCTCGCCGCGTTCGAGGAGGGCGAGCAGGTGGTGGTCACGATCGAGGCCACGCCCGAGGCGTGCGAGGACTGCCTGGCACCGCCCGACGTGATGCGGGCGATCCTCGGCAAGACCCTGGCCGTCCCCGTCGAGGCGATCGACCTGCACTACCCGGAATGAGAGTCGACGTCGACGCCCCGCTCGGAGCCGAGTGGATGCGCGGCCGCACCGCGCTGGTCACCGGTGGCGGTGGCCGCGACGGGGGGCCGGGCACCGTCGGATGGGCGATCTCGCGCCTGTTCGCGCGACACGGTGCCGCCGTCGCGGTGCTCGACCGAGACCCGGCCGCGGCCGAGCGGACCGTGTCCCAGATCGAGCGCGCCGGCGGGCGCGCCACGGCCGTGATCGCCGACATCACCGACGACGAGGAGTGCGCGCGGGCGGTGGCCGAGGCCCACGATGCGCTGGGCGGGCTCGACACGCTGGTCAACAACGTCGCCGCCTGGAGCCCGGCCGAGCTGTTCGACCTCGAGCCCGCGCAGTTCGATGAGTTGCTCACGCTCAACCTGAAGACCGCGTGGCAGATGACGCGCCACGCGGTGACCGTGATGCCGGCGGGCGGCGCGGTCGTCAACATCACCTCGGTGGCGGCGCGGCGCGCCGGCACGATGTACGGACTGGGCAAGGCAGCCCTCGAGTCGATGACCGGCGGCGCGGCCTACCTGCTGGGCGAGCGCGGGATCCGGATCAACGCGGTCGAGCTGGGCGCGCTGTGGACAGCCGGCGTGGCCGACAACCTGCCGGCCGAGGCGCGCGAGCCGCGGCGCAAGATGTCCGCTCTGCAGACCGAAGGCGACTGCTGGGACGCCGCGAGCGCCGTCCTGTTCCTGGCCTCAGATCACGCCCGCTGGATCTCCGGTCAGGTGCTGAGCGTCGACGGCGGCGGTCCGCCGCGCGCGCCGTACCCCGGGGTTAGCCGGGCCCCAGCCGCCGCCAAGGCGACGACATGACCGAGCGCGTCGCACTCATCACCGGCTGCGGCAAGCCCGACGGTGCCGGCCAGGGGGTCGCCCGCGCCCTGGCCGCGCACGGCGCCACCGTGGTGGTGAGCGATCGCCGTCCCGCCGGGGTGCCCAACCGCCGCCAGGAGGTCGTCGGCTCCGAGCAGCCGGAGGCGTGGCACGGGCTCGACACGCTGGTGACCGAGATCGAGAGCGCCGGAGGACGCGCGATGTCGGTCCTGGGCGACATCGGCGACGAGCGCGAGTCCCAGGCGATGGTCGACGCCGCGGTCGCGCCAGTTCGGGCGGCTCGACATCCTGGTCAACAACGCCGCCGCGCCGCAGGGCCTCGATCGAAACCTGATCGAGGAGATCCCGATCGAGGTGTTCGACGAGCGTGATCCGGATCAACCTGCGCGGGGCGTGGCTGATGTGCCGCGCCGCGGTGCCGGCCATGCGCAGGCAGCGGTGGGGACGGATCATCAACGTCTCCTCGATGGCCGGCGTGATCGCCGCGCCGCGCTCGACGCCCTACTCGGCCTCCAAGGCCGGGATCATCGGAATGACGCGGGCGCTGGCCATGGACGTGGCCGCGTGGGGCGTGACGGCAAACGCGATCTGCCCCGGCGCGCTGGCCACCAGCCGGTCGATCCTGAGCATGGATCCCGACCTCGACGTCGCCGCCGAGATCGAGCGCCGCGGCCGGGGCCTGCCCGTGGGCCGGTACGGCCGTCCGGAGGACATCGCCGCCGCCGTGCTCTACCTGGCCGGCGACGGCGCCTCGTACATGACCGGCCAGATGATCGTCCTCGACGGCGGCGGGCCGGCGCCGTTCGGCGTGCCCCAACCGGAGGAGACGGCGTGAAGCTACGCGTGCTGATGGAGCCGCGGCACGGTGCGACCTACGACCGCGTGGTGGCCATGGCCAAGGCGACCGAGGAGGCCGGGCTCGACGCCTTCTTCCGTAACGACCACTACCTGGGGATCGACTCGACCGATCCCGAGTACCGGCCGACCGACTCGTGGACGACGCTCGCCGGCGTGGCCGTCGAGACGACGCGGATCAAGCTCGGGACGCTGATGACCGCGGGCACGTTCCGCCACCCGGGCGTCCTGGCCAACGCCGTGGCCACCGTCGACCAGATGTCGAACGGGCGGGTCATCCTGGGCATCGGCACGGGCTGGTACGAGCGCGAGCACAAGGCGTTCGGCATCCCCTTCCCCCCGATCGGCGAGCGCTTCGACCGCCTCGACGAGGAGATGCAGATCATCAACGGGCTGTGGACGACGCCCCAGGGCGAGCCGTTCAGCTTCGACGGCCGCTTCTGGCAGCTCGAGGAGGCGCGCAACTTCGCCGGTGCTGGTGCAGCAGCCGCGGCCCGAGATCGTCATCGGCGGCACCGGCCCGCGGCGCACCCCGCTGGCGGCGGCCAAGTGGGCCGACGAGTTCAACAGCGGCGGCGGCGCCGGCACGGCGGAGCGGTTCGCCAAGGTCCGGCAGGTATGCGAGGAGATCGGCCGGGACCCGTCGACGATCCGCATGTCGGTCACGACCCAGGTGATATGCGGCTCGACGCGCGCCGAGGCCGAGGCGCGGCTCGAGCGGCTGGGCGAGCCGGGGCGGCGGATGCTCTCGATGGGAACCGTCGGCGACGTTCCCGCCGTGGTCGGCGCGCTCCAGGAGCTGAAGGCGGCCGGCGCGGAGATCGCCTACCTGCACATCTTCGACATCGACGACCACGACCACCTGCGCCTGATCGGCGCCGAGGTGCTGCCGCAGGTCGCATGACCGTGCCGGAGCCCGGATATAGGTATAGACATATACGCATACGAAGGGGCTCTCACGTGAGGAGACGAAGGTAATGGCGAGCATGACGACACGAGCAGCCGTGCTGCACCAGCCCGGCACCGACTGGGAGATCACCGAGCTCGACCTCGATCCGCCCAAGGAGTACGAGGTCCTGATCCGCTACAAGGCGGCCGGCCTGTGCCACTCCGACGAGCACATCCGGCGCGAGGGCGGCAGCCACATCCGCTTCCCGCTGGTCGGCGGCCACGAGGGCGCCGGGATCGTCGAGGAGGTCGGCCCCGGCGTCACGCGGGTCAAGCCCGGCGATCACGTGGTCACCTCCTACATCCCGGCGTGCGGCAAGTGCCGCTACTGCTCGACCGGGCACCAGAACCTGTGCGACCGCGGCCTGTACGCCGGCGTCGGCTGCCTGCAGGACGAGACGTTCCGCTTCCACCGGGGCGGCGAGGACTTCGGCGGCTTCTGCGCGCTCGGCACGTTCTCCGACCACACCGTGGTCTCGGAGTACTCGTGCGTGCGGATCGACGACGACATCCCGTTCGAGGTGGCCTGCCTGGTCGGCTGCGGCGTGACCACCGGCTGGTGCTCGGCCGTGCGCGCCGGCGAGACGCGCGCGGGCGAGACCGTCGTGGTGATGGGCGTGGGCGGCGTCGGCATCAACGCGGTGCAGGGCGCCCGCTACGCCGGCGCCAAGAACGTGTTCGCCGTCGACCCCAACCCGTTCAAGCTCGACATGGCCAAGCGCCTGGGCGCGACCCACACGGCGACCAGCGCCGCGGAGGCGCGCGACCAGCTGGTCGATCTCACCCGCGGCCAGATGGCCGACCTGACCGTGGTCACCGTCGCCGTGCTCGACTCCGAGATCACCGCCGACGCGGTCAGCCTGATCGGCAAGGCGGGCCGGGTCGTGCTGACCTCGGTCAGCGCCGCCGATGATCACTCGATCAGCCTGACGGGCTCGCCGATGGTCGGCTGGCACAAGCGGATCCAGGGCTCGCTGGCCGGTGGCTCGAACCCGATCTTCGAGATGCCCAACCTGCTGGGCCTCTACAAGTCAGGCCACCTCAAGCTCGACGAGATCATCACCAACCGCTACTCGCTCGAGCAGGTCAACGAGGGCTATCACGACCTGCTGGCCGGCAAGAACGTCCGCGGGGTGCTCATCCACGAGAGCTGAAGCCCGGCGGGACGATCACGTCGTCGGGCGTGAGCTCGGCGGTCGACGCGCGACCGAGGCCGAGCAGCGCCGACTCGATCCCGGCGCGCATGATGTCGAGCACGTTCTCGACGCCGGCCTGGCCGGCGGCGGCCAGGCCCCACAGGTACGCGCGCCCGATCATCACGGCCCTGGCGCCCAGCGCGAGCGCCTTGACCACGTCGCCGCCGCGGCGGATGCCGCCGTCGAGCAGCACCTCGACCTGGTCGCCGACCGCCTCGGCGATCGCCGGCAGGGCGCGGATCGACGCCGGCGTGCCGTCGAGGTTGTTGCCGCCGTGGTTGGACACCGAGATCGCGCTGAAGCCGGCATCGACGGCGCGCCGGGCGTCGTCGACGCGAATGACGCCCTTGAGCATGAACGGGCCGTCCCACTGCTCGCGCAGCCAGCGCAGGTCCTCCCATGATGGGGGCGGGGTCATCATCCACTCGCCGTAGGCGCCGAAGAAGGTCGAGCGGCGGCGTGCCGAGCGGGGCCACGTTCGGCACGGTGAGCTCGGGCGGCCCGCCGGCCTGCGCCCATTGCGCGAGCCAGCCCGGCCGGACGAGCACCTCGGGCGCCAGCCGGGCCATCGCCTTCAGATCGAGCTTGTCGGGGATCCACGGGCTGCCCCAGTCGCGGCTGTGCGAGAACGTCCAGTCGAGCGTGACGATCAGCCCGACCGCGCCGGCCGCCTTCGCCCGCGCGATCCGCGCGGCGATCTGCTCGCGGCCGCCCGCCCAGTAGATCTGAAAGAACGTCTGCGGGTTGGCGGCGAGCACTTCCTCGATCGGCTTTGACGCGAACGAGCTGAGTCCCATCGCGGTGCTGCGCGCGGCCGCGGCGCGGGCCACCGCCACCTCGCCGTCGGGGTGCACCGACTGCACGCCGGTCGGCGAGATCAGCACCGGCAGCGAGATCTCCTGCCCCATCACGGTCGTGGTCATGTCTCGCTGCGCGGGTGCGCCGCCGACGTGCGGCGCGAAGCCGAGCTCGCCGGAACGCCGCGACGTTGTCCGCCAGGGTCACGCCGGCCTCGGCGCCGGCGATCAGCGCCGAGTACACCGACTTCGGGCAGGCGCCGCTTGGCCCGGCGCTGCGCCACCGCGACCGACTCGAACCAGGGGTTCCTGGTGAGCTTCACCGACTCGGGATGACCGCGAGCGGGCTCTCGTCGCACGCCTTGGCCGGTGGGCGGCGCCGCTTCGACATGTCGACCGACGGCCGCGGGACTCGGCGTCGTCGCCGCGCGCGGCCAGCAGGCGCTCGCCGTGCCCGAGCACGCACTCGGGGTCGGGGCCGGCCAGCGGCAACCCGGTGAAGAACTTGGCCGCCATGCAGCCGCCCCGGCACTTGTCGAACAGGCCGCAGCTCGAGCACGCGCCGGCGCTCTGCGGCCCGCGCAGCTCGGCGAACAGCTCCGACTCGCGCCAGATCCGTTCGAACCCGCCGGGCGCGCGCACGTTGCCGGCCCGGAACTCGTCGTGGATCACGAACGGACACGCGTACACGTCGCCGATCGGATCGATCAGGCACACCACGCGGCCCGCGCCGCACAGGTTCAGCCCGGGCAGCGATGTGCCGTAGCCGCTCAGGTGAAAGAACGAGTCGCCGGTCAGCACCTCCTCGCCGTGGGCGAGCAGCCACTCGTAGAGCTCGCGCTGCTGCGCGCGCCGTCGGATGCAGCCGATCCCACACGTCGGCGCCGCGCCCGGAGGGACGCAGCCGCGTGAGGCGCAGCTGCGCCTCGTAGCGATCGGCGATGCGCTTGAACTCGTCGAGCTGCGAGACGTTCTCGCGCGTGACGACGACCGACAGCTTGAAGCCGGTGAAGCCGGCGTCGGCCAGGCGCTCCATCGCGGTGATCGCGGTGGCGTACGAGCCGGGACCGCGGACCGCGTCGTTGACCTCGGCCGTGGCGCCGTCGAGCGAGACCTGCACGTCGACGTAGTCGGACCCCGCGAGCTTGACCGCGCGCTCCGGCGTGATGCGCGAGCCGTTGGTCGAGAACTTCACGCCGACGTGGTGGGCCACCGCGTAGTCGACCAGCTCCCAGAAGTCGCGCCGCACGGTGGGCTCGCCGCCGCCGATGTTGACGTAGAACACCTGCATGCGCTCGAGCTCGTCGATCACCGCCATGCACTCGGCGGTGCTGAGCTCGCGCGGGTCGCGCCGGCCCGAGCTCGACAGGCAGTGAACACAGGCCAGGTTGCAGGCGTAGGTGAGCTCCCAGGTCAGGCAGATCGGCGCATCGAGCCCGGTCTCGAACTCGTCGGCCAGTGAGCGGGCGGCGTCGGCCCGACGGCGCACGAACGACAGGCGCCGGGTGCCAAAGTCATAGGCCAGGGCGCCGAAGCGCTCGTGCCTCAGCTCGACGTCCGCGGTCCAGCCGCGCGGCCCGCTTGAGCTCGGCGGAGTTCACTCCGGCTCTAGTAGACGCCGCACATCCCGTCGATCGAGACGTCCTCGACCAGCAGGTCCTCGACGACGAGCTCCTCGTCGGCCGGCTGCGAGGTGGCCGCGCTCTGACGTGGGCTCCGGTTCGACGGCGGTGTCCTCGAGCTGCTCGGGCGTGACACTCATGCGGGTTCTCCTCTCCTCGCCGCGGTCGGGCGCGATAATTTAGCACTCTGTGACAAATCTCCCGGACCTGTCCTGGACGGAGGTTGATCGCGCCGCGCGCCGGGCCCTGCTCGTGCCGCTCGGCTCGCTCGAGCAGCACGGTCCGCACCTGCCGCTCGACACCGACACCCGCATCGCGCTGGCCGTCGCACAAGGCGCGGCAGAAGGCCGCGACGGTGTTGCGGTGGCGCCGGCGATCGCATTCGGAGCGAGCGGCGAGCACGACGCCTTCCCGGGCACGCTGTCGATCGGCACGCGCCGCCCTGACCCAGGTGCTGATCGAGCTCGGCCGCGACGCCGCGCGCGACTGGCCCGCGATGCTGCTGGTCAACGCCCACGGCGGTAACCGCGACGCGGTGTCCGCGGCGGTGGCGCGCCTGCGCTACGAGGGCCGGCGCTGCGAGGCCTATCACGTGGCGCCGGCATCCGGTGACGCGCACGCCGGACGGACCGAGACCGCGCTGCTCCTGCACCTGTGCCCGGACGCCGTCCGCCTCGAGCTCGCGCAGGCCGGCGAGACCGCACCGGTCGGCGCGCTGATCGATCGCCTGCGCCGCGACGGCGTGCGCGCGGTGAGCCCGAACGGCGTGCTCGGCGATCCGCGTGGGCGCCAGCGCCGAGGAGGGCGCAGCGGCTGCTGGCCGAGCTGGTCGGAGCGTGCCGCGAGGCGCTCGACGCGCTCCTGATGACGGAGCCGGTCCATGCCTGAGGACCGGCTCGCGGTCATCACCGGCGCCGCGCGGGGAATCGGCGCCGCCGTCGCGCAGCAGCTGGCCGAGCAGGGCTTCTCGCTCGTGCTGGTCGACGCCTGCTCGGCGCAGCCCGGCGTCGACTACGCGATGCCGTCGCCCGCCGACCTCGACGCGGTCGCCGAGCGCTGCGGCGCCGAGGTGCTGTGCGCCGACGTGGCCGCGCACGACTTCACCGCCCAGCTGGGCGACGTGCTCGCCGGGCGCCAGGTGACGGCCGCGGTGGCCGCCGCCGGCGTGATCGCCGGCGCGCCTGCCTGGGCCACCGATGCGGCGGTGTGGAGCACGCTCATCGACGTGAATCTCCACGGCACGCGCCGGCTGGCCGAGGCCACCGTTCCGGGCATGGTCGCGGCCGGGTGCCGGCCGTTTCGTGGCCATCGCCTCGGCCGCGGCGCTGCGCGCCATGCCCCAGCTCGCCGCCTACTCGGCAGCCAAGGCCGCCGTGGTCGGCTACGTCCGCGCGCTGGCCGCCGACCTGGCCGGCACCGGGGTGCTGGCCAACGTGATCTGCCCGGGCTCGACGCGCGGAGCGATGCTGGCCGCCAGCGCGGACGTCTACGACCTCTCGGGTCAGGACGAGTTCGCCGGCCAGCAACTGGTCAGGCGGCTGCTCGAGCCGGCCGAGGTGGCCGCCGCGGCGGTCTGGCTGTGCGGACCGGATGCCGGCGCCTTGACCGGGGCGGTGCTACCCGTCGACGGAGGGCTGACTTCATAGATTCGACCGCCCGTGCCGGCCGGCTGGCGCCTGCGTGCCGCGCGCGGCGTTCGTCACGTCCGCGAGGACTCGGTCCTCATCGGCGGCACGCCGCTGCGCGTGCTGACCCTGTCGCCGCGCGGCAACGCCCTCGTCCAAGCCTGGCTGGCCGGCCAGCCCGTGGGCGAGGAGCACTCGGAGAGGCTCCTGGCGCGCCGCCTGCTCGACGCCGGGCTGGCTTATCCCGACCCGCCCGCTCGCGCGCCGGAGCGCGGCTGAGGAGGTGACGGTCGTCGTGCCGGTCTACGCGGACCCCGAGCGCCTGCGGGCGTGCCTGGCCGCGCTGTCCGGCGGGCCACGCCGGTCATCGTGGTCGACGACGGCTCGCCCGACCCCGAGCCCGATCGCAGCCGTCGCCGAGCAGGCCGGCGCGCGCTACGTCCGCCACCCCGCGAACCGCGGTCCCGCCGCGGCCCGCAACACCGGCCTGCGGATGGCCGCCACGCCGCTGGTCGCGTTCGTGGACGCCGACTGCGTGGCGCCGCCCGGCTTCCCCGGCCGGCTGGCCCAGCACCTGGCCGATCCCGCGGTGGCGCTGGTCGCGCCGCGCATCGTGTCCTCCGAGCGCGGCGGCCGCGGGCCGGTCGCCGCCTACGAGCGCGCCCGCGCGGCGCTCGACATGGGTCCGCATCGCTTCGCTGGTGCGGCCGTACAGCCTGGTCTGGTACGTGCCGAGCGCGGCGATGGTCGCCCGGCGCGACGCGCTCGGCCAGCGGCTTCGACGAGGGGCTGGTGCTCGGCGAGGACGTCGACCTCGTGTGGCGGCTGCACGACGCGGGCTGGCAGGTCCGCTATGACCCGGCGGTCGTCGTCGCCCACGAGGTTCGCGTCGGGCTGGCGAGCTGGTTCCGCCGGCGGGTCGCCTACAACGAGTCAGCGGCGCCGCTGCTCGCCCGCCACCCCGAGCGCGTGCCGGTGCTGTTCCTCGCGCCGCGCGCCGCGCTGGCCTGGGCGGCCGCCCTGGGCGGATCGCCGGCGGCGCTGCTCGCGCTGACCGGCGCGCGCGCGTTCCGGGTGCGCGGGGTGCTGGCCGGCCGCGTGCCGCGTGCCGGCGCCCGGGCGAGCCGGATCGCGCTCGAGGTCAGCCTGCACGAGGGACGCGACCTCGCGCGGGCGATCGCCGGGCCGTGGCTCCCGTTCGCACTCGCCGCGATCGCCGCGGCGCCCGGTCGCCCACGCCGGCGGCGCCTGGCCGCGCGACTTGCTCGCCTCGTGGGCGCGATGGCGCTCGGCGACTGGATCGTCGACCGGCCGCGATCTCGATCCGCTGCGCTACGCCCTGCTCCGCGTGGCCGACGAGTCGAG
This sequence comes from uncultured Solirubrobacterales bacterium, assembly GCA_963764545.1. Classification (GTDB taxonomy): domain Bacteria; phylum Actinomycetota; class Thermoleophilia; order Solirubrobacterales; family Solirubrobacteraceae; genus Palsa-465. The sequence goes on from CAVXSX010000005.1 coordinate 1,522,303, forward strand.
CCGTGGGCTCGGCATCTGGATCGGGTGCGTGCGCGAACGCGATTTCCGCGGGCTGCTCGCGCGCCGCCCGCCGCCGGCCAGCCGGCGCTGAACGGGTCGTTATGAACCCGGGCAGGCGCGGAGGAATCATCTGTTCGTCCGCTTTCCAGCGCACTCGCTCCCCCTCCGCGGCGCTGGATCCGATGCGCACCGCCATGGAAAACAAAGACGACGTAGAGGTCGTTCGCGTCCTGACCGCAGCACTGATCAGGCGCATGAGCGACGATCAGATCAACCGCGTGATCGGTGAGCTCGAGTACGTCGCCGAAGAGCGCGGCGACCGCACCGGCGAGAGCCCTCACTCCCAGGCCGCGCAGCAGCTGATCGCGGCTCTCGAGAGCCGCCGTGAGCGGCGCAACGGGCACAGCGTCCCGCCGCCCTCGCTCGAGGCCGCACTCAACGGTCACGAGGGCTAAGAGCCTCTAAGCCATCGCGGGGCGCAGCTGACGCCCGAGCCGCTCCAGCGAGCACCGGAGCGCGCCGGCCGCCAGCAGCGCCTCGGTGGCGCTGGCCAGCACGCGTCCGAACAGGCCGCGACCCTCGACCGACACCGATGCGCAGACGTCGCTGCCGCCGGGCGCCGGGCGCACGACGTACTGCACGTCGATCGAGATCGGCCCATCGGCGACCAGCGCCAGCCGGTCGCCCGACGCCTCGAACACCGTGACGTCGAACTCCACCGCGCGGCCGGCCAGCCGGCCCGCCACGCGCGCCCGGCTACCGGTGCCGAGCCGGCGCCCGGCCAGCGAGACGATCTCGAACGGGACCGGCGCCCACTCGGCGATCGCGTCGGGCTCGGTCAGTAGCTCGAGCACCGCCGAGGGAGAGCCGGGAACCGTGGTCTGTGTCTCCCATCTGCGCATTTGTCGTTCAGACCCCATCCACGACCAATTCTCATCGCCGGCCACACCCCGGGCAAGGCCCCCTAGGGTGACGGCGCCACACTCGCGTCAAGGAAGCGCGCAACCTCCCCTGCGTCGGCGCCGCCCAGGGTGGCGGGCGGACCTGCATAACCGCGCACTCCGCGCGGCTCGTCAGTGCCGCGCGCGGAAATCACCGCCCTACGTGCACTTCCTCGCACGCTCGGCGGGGGACGGATCGGATGCGCGCTTTTGCAGGTTCCGCAGAGCGGGCGGACCTGCATAACGGGTCACGCCTGGCCGGAGGGCGCTCGCGTGGCGCGTTATGCACGCTGGCGGATCACCGTAGAGCCTGCGGCGGTCCTGCCCACCAGCGAGCTCGCGGAGCCCGTGACCGAGCAGGCGGTACGCCTCCTCGAGGTTGGCCACCAGGTCGCTCGACGGGGTCGTCGACCCAGACCAGGAACGCGGCCATCGAGGTGCCGAGTGCGGCGTGGGCCACGGTCTGCGGGATGAGATCGTCGGGCCCGCAGCCGAGCCGCTCGGCCACCCACACCGCAATCACCTCGCGCCATTCCGCGTAGCGCAGGGCGGAGTGGGCCTGGAGCGCCGGCACGCCGGTGATCAGCCGCATCCGGATGCGCAGCTCGGGCAGCTGCTCGTCTTCGTAGCGGTTCGATTCGACGACCGCCCGTCCCAGCGCCTCGTGCAGCGGCTCGTCGGCGTCGGTGGCATCGAGACACCGGCGCAGACGGCCGAGCACCCAGTCGAAGTCGCCCCACACCATGTCGTTCTTGGAGGCGAAGTAGCGAAACAGGGTGCGGCGGCTCACGCCGAGCGCGTCGGCGATGTCGTCGACGGTGGTCTCCTCGAAGCCGCGTTCGGCGAACAGCTCGAGCGCGGTGCGGGTCACCGCCCGGCGCGAGGTACCGGGCGGGCGTCCCGGGCGCTGACCGACGCTCATCTAGTCCCGAGCGGCGCGAGCGGTGCGAGCGGAGTGAGCGGCGCGAGCGGCGGGCGTGGCGGGACTCGCCGGCTCGGCCTGGTGGTCTCGCAGCGCCTCGGCGACCCGCAGCAGATGCTGCTGCATGGCCTGCTCGGCGGCGTCCGGATCACGGGCGGCGATCGCCTCGACGATCGCGCAGTGCTCGGCGTAGCTGTGACCGGATCGGCCGGGCAGCAGCACCGTGCGGAACTGGAAGCGGACGATCTGCGAGCTCAGCGTGCACGACAGCCGCTTGGCCGTCTCGTGCCCGGAGGCCTCGAGGATGCCCGCGTGCAGCCTGGCGTTCACGTTCGAGAGGCCGAGGAGATCGCCGGCTTCCCGCAGACGGCCCATCTCGGCGATGATCTCGCGCAGCCCCGCGATCGTCGCGTCGTCGGCATCGATGGCCGCGTGCCGTGCGGCCAGACCTTCGAGCGCCGCTCGCGCCTCGAGGATCTCCACCGCCTCCTCCTCCGACACGCGCCTGACGCGCGCGCCGCGGTGGCGCTCCCGCTCGACCAGGCCGTCGTGTTCGAGGCGCACGAGCGCCATGCGCACGGCCGCCCGGCCGAGCCCGAGCCGCGAGCTCAGCTCCTCTTCCAGCAGGCGCTCGCCCGGCAGCAGCTCTCCGCTGACGATCGCCTGGCGCAGCTCCTCGTAACCGTCAGCGCTGATCGACAACAATCCCCTCTCTCGGTCCGTGCTCCGAGCACATTACTCCGACGGGCGACCGGCGGCACTGGCATCGCGCCCGGTGGAGCTAGAGCGGGCGAGCTCGACGAGCGCTTCTTGGTGTAGGAGTCCGTTGCTGACGAGCGCACTGCCATTGGCGAAGGAGTCGTTGCCGTGCAGGTCGGTAAAGCGCCCCCCAGCTTGTTCGACGATCAGCTTGACGGCTGCGTAGTCCCACGGGCCACCGCCTATGCCCACAGCGATGTCGCCATCGCCTTGCGCGACGGCGAGGTAGCTGTGCCCACGGTGGGGCTTGGTATGCGCACATTTTCTGGCGATGATCGACAGCGGCCTGTCTGGGATTCGCTTCTCTAGGGTCCCTCGCCAATCGTCGTCGACTGAAGCCCGATCCAGCGTTGCGGCATCTGAGACGCTGATTTGCCGCCCATTACAGAATGCGCCCGCATCGCGTGCAGCCCACCACCTCCGGCCCAGCGCGGGCGCGCTGGCAACAGCCGCGATCACGCTGCCGCCACGGGTTGCCGCGATGAACGTGTACCAGCGGGGGTCTCCGATGGCATAGCGGCTGGTCCCGTCAATCGGATCCAGGTACCAGCAGCCGCCTGAACCGCTCGTGGCTTGACTCTCTTCACCCACGACGGCGTGGGCGGGCCGAGCCGCCGCAAGGCGATCGCGGAGCGCCTGCTCGACCGTGATGTCGGCGTCTGTCACGGGGCTGCCATCGGACTTGGTCTGCACGGCCAGCCCAGGCTCTCGGAAGCGGCTCATCGACAGCTCGTCGGCGGTGTCGGCTAACTCCAGCGCTAAGCAGAAGCTCCGAGAGCGCTGCGTCGAGATCTTGCGGCTCGGCAGTTGTGCCGCTCTGATTGCCATCGGCAGCGACCTGAGAACGCCACCGGTCGATCGCCCCACGATAGACCTGCGGCAGCGCCAGGTCGACGACGGCCGGCGGACCAAAGAAGCCGACCCGCTGGTGCTCGGGGCTGCTCACGAGACGTGACACGTCCCTGATGTGACATCCGTACGCCACGATGTGGACCCACTGGTCGGGGAGGACCTCCAGTGCGCCGCCGGCGTCCACGGCCCGACTGACGTCCACGACGATCCCGGCTTCTTCTGCGAGCTCGCGGCGAAGACATCTGGTGAAGCTCTTCTCCCGGCTCGGGTCGGCCGCCAGGAAGCTCCCACTCATCCCGCCAGTTCTGGCACAGCAGCACCTCGCCCGCGTCATTCAGGCAGACCCCCTTGACGCTCAGCGGTGATCCGATTGCCGGCGCGGTCATGCAACGCGACCGGTTAGACGCTCGCGCAGGCCCGACGCGCGCGCCACCGGCCGCCCCACCGCATGGCGAACGGCCTCCTCGCTGCCCACCAGGATCAGCTCCGGCGCGCGCGGGTGAGCGCGGTGTAGAGCAGCTCCCGGGTGAGGATGCGCGAGCCGGCCTCCGGCAGCAGCACCGCCAGCGGTGTCGAACTGCGACCCCTGGCTCTTGTGGATGGTCATCGCGTACACGGTGTCGACCGCGCCGAGCCGGAGCGGGCTGAAGCGCAGCAGATCCCGGCCGCGCTCGAAGGCGGCGCTCGCGTGTCCGTCCTGGTCGGCGACGATCACGCCGGTGTCGCCGTTGTAGAGCCCCAACTCGTAGTCGTTCTCGGTGACCAGCAGCGGGCGGCCGACGTAGTCGCGCTGCTCGACGTCGAGGTCGCGGATCTCCGCCGACAGCCACGCCTGCACGCGCGAGGTCCAGTCGCTCACGCCGTAGGGGCCGCGGCGGTGCGCGCACAGCAGCCGGAACGTGCCGAGCGACGCGAGCGCGTCGTGCGCCGCGCCATGGCGGGCGGCGTCGAACACGGCCGCACCGGCTGCCACGGCGCGCTCGCGGACGAGCGCCAGCCCGGCGTCGAGCGGAGCGCCGTCGTCCGGGTCGCTCCCCAGCCAGGTGATCTCATCGGGCGCCGCGCGCAGCGCGGCCACGGCTTCGTCGGCGTCGCCGTCGCGCACCGCGCCGGCCAGTCGCGCGATCCCGCCGCCGTAGCGATGGACGCGCTCGAGCACCTCAACGCTCTCGCCCGCGGCCACGATGTCGGCCAGCACGACGCCGGCCTCGATCGACGCGAGCTGGCCCGGGTCGCCGACCAGCACCAGGCGCGCATCGGGACGGACCGCCTCGACCAGCCGCGCCATGAGCCAGAGCGAGACCATCGAGGTCTCGTCGACGATCACCACGTCGTGCGGCAGCCGGTTGGCGCGATCGTGCGCGAAGCGGCTGTGGCTCCCGGGCCGCCAGCCCAGCAGACGATGAAGCGTCGATGCCCGCAGGCCCAGCAGCAACTCGCGAACGCCGTCACTGACCGGAGCGTCTGGCCGCCTCGTCGTGGACGGCCTCCTCGAGCCGCGCCGCGGCCTTTCCGGTCGGCGCCGCCAGGGCGATCATCGGCGGGCGCTCACCGCGGCGCTCGCAGCCCGCTCGATCTGCTCGATCACCATCCGGGCGACTCGCGTGGTCTTCCCGGTGCCGGGTCCGCCGGCGATCACCTCGAGGCGGGAGCTCGCGGTCAGATCGTTCAGGTCACTGGCCACCGAGCGCTCCTCGCGCCAGTAGCGATCGAGGTAGAGACGGGTGTCGAGCAGCCGCAGCGGCGCGGGCTCGGCGGATCCCGCGTCGTCGTCGCCCAGCGCGACGAGCGGGCTCGCCCGCACCGCGGTCAGCCAGTCGCCGCTCGCCGGCCACGGGAGGGCCGACAGGTCCACCGGCTCGTCCGATTCGACGCTGGCACTGTCACGGATGGTGGCCAGATCCACGTACACGTGCCCGAGCCGCGGTCCGCGCACGGCGAGCGCGACGGCCAGCTTCACCGCCTCGTCCTCCTCGCCGGCGAGTGCCGCCAATCGCAGCGCGACGTGAACGTCGGCCGCGGACAGCAGCCCGATCTCGTTGAACGAACGCAGGAGCCCGGTTGCCTGCGCCGCCCGCCGGGCCTCGAACGGATCCGCGACCGCACTCACGCGCGCCCCGCCCCCCAGCACATCACTCAAAGCCGTGACCAGCCGCCCCGGCGGATGCCATGCGAACACTCCGCGCCCGACCCACCCACGCCGCCCGCCATCCCGCGCACGAACAGGTAGAGCACGCCGGCCAGATGCCGGTCGGGGTCGTATCCGGGCAGCCGCCAGCGCAGATAGCGGTGCAGCGCCACCGTGTAGAGCAGCGCCTGCAGCCCGTAGTGAGCCCGGCTCATCTCGGCGGCCAGGGCCTCGCGCCGGTAGTGAGCGAGGGTCAGCGGCTCGTCGGCCGGCCCCAGCCAGTTCGTCTTGTAGTCGGCGATGGCAAACCGCGGACCGTCGAGCCGGATGACCAGGTCGATGCTGCCGGTGAGAAACCCGCGCACGTGCGAGCGCAGGGCCGGGTCGGCGAGCCGGGCGGCGTAGGCGGCCATCGGATCACCGGCCGGCAGATGCTCATCGAGCACCCGGGCGATCGCCCCGAGCGTGAGCTCTCCGGTGGGCGCGTCACCTCCGGCCAGCGGCAGCTCGAACTCGAGCTCGTCGAGGCGGTCACGGCTGGGCGATGTCACGCAGACGTCGTCCGTCCAGGAGCGGGCCCAGTGGCGTCTCGATCGCGGCCCGCAGGCCGGCCACGATCGCGTCCGGCTCGCCCATGTCCATCCGCCCCGCGGGCCTGCGCCGCGCCGACCTGCGCGGCCAGCTCCGCGTCGAGGTCGGCCGCGGCGAAGTCGGTGGACTCGAACACCCGGTGCACGAACGTCCCGAAGGCGAGGCCGACCGGCATCGTCCCCGAGCGGTGACTCGAGCTCGATGGTCGGCTCCGATCCGGGCTCGTCGACCGCCACGGGGGTCGGCGCCGATGGCTCGTCGGCCAGCGCCGGCTGCTCGGGCTCGCTGCTCACCAGTGCCTCGTGGGCCTCGGAGGTGATGTCGCTGTAGGAGGTCCGCCGCCACCACAGGTCGAGACGTCGCTCGAACCGCGCGGCCACCAGCTCGACGGGCGCCTCGGCCGGCGGGCTCCAGCTCGGGGGACCACCAAACGCGGAACGCTCGACTGCGATCGTCTCGGGCGCCAGCGCCGCGAGCTCGGCGAAGCGTTGGTCGGCCGCCTGGTCGCTGGGCGTTGCCTTCCCCTCGGCGGCGATGCTCCCGTCCGGGTTCTTTGCGAACAGCAGCCGCCCCAGGGGCGAGTGGCGGCTGTCGAAGGAGCCGGCCCACCAGATCACCACCTGGTGCTTGGCGCGCGTGAGCGCGACGTAGGCGAGCCTCAGGTCCTCCCCGCGCTGCTCGTCGCGGTGGCGGCGAACGTGGGCATCCCAGGCCCGGCCCTCGAGCCCGACGTCGATCGTGCGCCGGAACCCGGCGCCGGGATCGTGGAAGAACACCGGCTCTGGGTCGCGCGGGATGTAGCTCGGCTCCCAGAGGAACGGGCAGTACACGACCGGGAACTCGAGTCCCTTGCTCCGATGGATCGTCAGCACCTGCACCGCCTCGGCGTCTGACTCGAGCCGTCGCGTCCGCTCGTCCTCGGGGTCCTCGCGCACCGCGTCGGTCACCCGCTCGGCCAGCCAGGCACGCAGGGCGCTCACCCCCAGCCGGTCGACCCCGGCCGCCCGGTGCAGGAGCTGGGCGATGTGGTTCAGGTCGGTCAGTCGCCGCTCGCCGGCCGTCTCGACGAGCATGCGGGCGGCGAGGTCCTCGCTGACCACGATGGCCTCGGTCAGGGCGGCCACGCCGCTGTCGCGCAGGATGCGACTCCACTGGTGCAGGCGCCGGTGGACCTCCTCCCATTCGGACTCGCCGGCCGCTGCGATCCGCTCGCCGCTCCAGCCCAGAAACGGGGTGGCCGCGGCCGTCCTGGCGCGCAGCGTGGAAGCCGGCCGCTCGAGCGCCTCGAGCAGCCGCAACCAGGCGCGCGCCGTCGTGGTCTCGAAGACGTTGCCGCCGCCGTTGATGACCGCCGGGATCCGGGCCGCCTCGAGCTCCGCGCAGATCAGCTGGGCGTTGGCGTGCGTGCGGACCAGGACCGCGATATGCCGCGGGCAGATCACCTCCTCGCGGACCGGCTCACCGTCCGGCGTGCGGTGCATCGAGCGTGGCCCGCGACTCGAGCAGGCGCACCACGTCGGCCGCCAGGTCCCGAGCCACGTGCTCGCGGGCGGCCGGCGCCCGGGCATATCCGTAGTTGGTCAGCTCGATCGACGGCTCTGAGCGATGGACGACTCCGCACGCGCAGCGCCGCACTCGATCGGAGCGCCGCGCAGCCGCGCCGTCTGGTGGGCGGGCGCCGCTCGCACCTGGCGGTAGACGATCTCCTCGTGGCCGAGCCGCACGTCGGAGAACAGCGCGTCGAAGGCGTCGAGGAGCGGCTGGTCGCTGCGCCGGTTGACCGCCAGCGTTCGCGTGCTCGCGCGCGGTCGCCGCCGCCACCAGATAGGCGTAGACGTCGGCGCCGCGGAAGGCGTAGATCGCCTGCTTGGGATCGGCGACCAGCACGAGCGTCACGCCCTGCCGGGCGAACGCGCGATCGAGGAATCTGCCACTGGATCGGATCGGTGTCCTGGAACTCGTCGACCAGCACCACGTCGTAGCGGGCGCGCAGGCGCTCGCGCGCCGCGGGCCCGTTCGGCCCGTCGAGGATCTGCTTCAGCCGCGTGAGCAGATCGTCGTAGGTCATGATCGCCAGGCGCCGCTTGCGGTGCTCGAGCTCGGCGATCACGACCTTGGCCAGGCGGTAGCGCATGGCCGCCGTGCTGTCGTCGGGCTCGTCGCGCGGCTCGAGCCGGGCCATCGGGTTGTCCACCGCCGCCCGCGCGATCTGCAGCGCCTGCGCGCGCGTGAACCTCGCCGCGCCGCCGCTCCGCGGCCCGAAGCGCCGGACGTAGAGGTCGTCGAGCGTCTCCTCGAGCACGTCGGAGACGTCCTCGACGAACTCGGTCTCGCGGTCGAGGTCGCCGATCGTGCCGAGCTCGGCCAGCACCTCCTGACAGAAGCCGTGGGTGGTGGCGATCGTGGCGGCGTCGAAGTCGGCCACCGCGCGGGCGAGCCGGTCACGGCGGCGGCTCACCTCCTCCTCGGAGCCGGCCGCGAGCAGGCTGACCACCGGATCGGCTCCGGCGTCGGGAGCGCCGGCCAGGATCGAGGACAGCTCCTGCTCGCAGGCGACCAGCCGCTCGCGGACCCGATCGCGCAACTCGCCGGTCGCGATCCGCGTGAAGGTGATCAGCAGGAGGCGATCCAACGGCGTGCCCTCCGCCACGTAGCGGGCCGCCAGGGCGGCGATCGCGTACGTCTTGCCGGTGCCGGCGCTCGCTTCGAGCACGGTGACACCCGAGGGCAGCGGACCGCACAGGTCGAACTCGGTGAAGGACTCGATCAGGCTCACCGGTCGCTCAGCTCCTCGACGGCGAGCAGCCCGCGCCACAGGCGCAGGGCGTAGCGGCCGAATCTGGTCTCCTCCTCGGCTGCCCATCCCGGCCCGCTCTCGTCGTCGCGGGGACGCGTCGGCCAGCAGCCGGGCCAGCGGCAGGGCCTCGCCGTAGGCGAGCAGGTGCTCGGGCTGGCGATCCTCCTTCTCGTAGCGGAACACGGTCTCCCACGCCCCGCGGGCGGCGGCCACCGCGTCCTCACCGGCCAGCACCGCCTGGGCGTACGCGGCCGAGGTCTCGCACGCGAACGGCAGCGGCTCGCGCATGCCGCGGTCGTAGAGATCGAGCAGCACGGCCAGGTGCTCGAGCGCGGCCTGGCGCCGGGAGTCCGGGTCGCCGGCCAGGGGCGGGAGCCGCGACACGGTCACGCCGCGCCCGCGCACGCCCGCGCGGGCCCGCCCGATCACCACCGATTCGAACGGCCGCTCGGGTCGCGCAGCGGTCAGGGCCAGCAGCCGCACCCACGCGCGCAGCCGGTCGCGCGGCGTCACCCGCGAGTAGGAGACGGCTCGGATCGTGTCCCCGCACACGCCGTTGACGGTGCCCGCGAGCGTCCGCCCGTCGGCCAGCGCGACGCTGACGTCGAGCGAGCCGGGCTCGCCGTCGGCCAGCGTCCTGACCGCCTCGGCCACCTGCTCGACGATCGCGCCGACCCGCGCGAGCGGGGGGCGCGCCAGCTCGCCCGGTGGGAGCGCGCCGCGCGCGATCTCCGCCTGCATGCACGCCCTGAGCTCTCGCGCCGGCCAGCACGCCGTCCAACAGGCGTTGGCCGATGCCCCACTCCTCGAGCGGGTCGAGCTCCACCGGCATCGCGTCGCGCACCTCGTCGAAGTAGTCGCTGACGCTGATCCCGAGCCGGTCGCGCAGGAGCGCCCGGACGGGATGCTCGACGAACCGGATCAGGAGGCTCAGCTCGACCACCGCGTCATCGGGCGGTGGGAGCGGCGCCGGCAGGAATGCGCCGCGCGGCGTCCGCTGTCCGCTCAGCGCGCGGGCGCCGGCCAGGGCCTGCGGGTCGAATCCCCACGGCTGTCCGTCCACCAGCTTTCCGCGGATGAAGTTCCGCGGGTCAAACGGCTGGAGCGGATGGTGGATGACCACGGCGTCGCGGGCGAGTCCCGTGTCGCAGCGGACCGTGCGCTCGACGACGTCGAGCAGCTCGCCGACCGGCACGGCCGGTGGGCGGCGCACGTTGGTTCGCTCGTCATTGCCCGTGTAGGTGATGATCAGCCGCTCGGTCGCCGCCAGCAGCGCGTCGAGCAGCATCTGGCGATCCTCCGCGCGCGGGTCACGATCTCCCACGACCGGCTCGGCGAGCATCAGATCATCGCCGTCGCGCCGCGCGCGCCGCGGGTACTCACCATCGTCGAGCCCGAGGATGCACACCACCCGGTGGGGCACCGAGCGCATCGGGACGAGCGTGCACACCGTGAGGTGGCCGGTGCGGAAGTTGGCGCGGGTCGGACGGCCGCGAAGCCGGTCGGCGAGCAGAACGCGCACATCGGCCAGCTCGAGTAACGGCGACTCACGCTCGCCCTCGTCGCGCGCCGATTCGGTCGCGACGTCATCGAGCATGCGCTGGAGCTCGCGCCGCTGCCATGACTGGCGATCGCTGGTCGCGGTGAGCCCATCGGCGGCATTGGCAATCGCTTCGGTCCAATCGCAGGATCGACTGGGGGTGCGAAAGGGCCTCGACCGCCGTCTGAACCCGGTCGACGAACTCGGCGAAGCGGCCGGCCAGGTCGATCGCGCCGCTCTCGACGTCGTCGAGCGGAAGCACGCCACCCACGAGCGGCCGCTCCTCCTCGGTCATCGCGACGCCCACCAGCATGCGGTCGAGTCCGCGGCGCCACGTGTTCGCACTGACCATGCCCAGCTTGAACGGCTCGCGGTGAGCCGCGTCGAAGCCCCACCGGATCCCGCTCGCCGCCACCCAGTCCTGCATGCGCGCCAGGTCGTCGTCGTCGAAGCCGAACCGCCGTCGCACGGGCTCCCTTGCCGCGAGGTCGAGCAGCTGCGACGCGGTGCCTCGCTGGTCGGGCAGCGCGAGCAGGTGGCTGATCACCGCGAGCACCGGGTTGGTCTGGCGCAGGGCCCGGTCGGCCAGCCTGACCCGGAGGTCGGGCAGCCGCTCCTTGCCACCAGAGGCGAGTCGTCGTCGATCGTCCGCCGGTGCCGCCGAGCCGAACGTGGCCTGGATCAGCGGCGCGAAGGTCTCGATGTCCGGGCACATCACGATCACGTCGCGCGGCTCGAGCGTCGGGTCCTCGGCGAGCAGGTGCAGCACCGCGTCGCGCAGGACCTCGACCTGGCGCGCGCGTCCGTGGCAGGCGTGGATCTGAAGGCTCCGATCGTCGGGGTCGAGCGGCGGGCGGGCGTCGGGCTGGCCGGGAAGCGGCGGCGCGGGCGGCTGGCGATCGGCACGGATGTCGTCCTGGATCGCCGCCAGCAGCGTCTGCCGCTCACCCGCGCGGAGCTCGTGGTGATGATCGACGCTCTCGCCGGCGCCGGCCACGACGAGCTGGAGCTCGCGGGCGTCGCGGCCCCACGAGGCGAGCAGCCGGTTCACAGGCAGCGCAGATGTGCGGTCCTCGCGCCGCCGGGTGATCGCGGCGCCGCGGTCGAGCTCGGCCGAGACCCGGCTCCACAGCGAGCGGGGACGGGTGAAGGACGAACAGGTGCACGTCGCGCCCGGCGGCGATCGCGGCCATCACCTCGAGGTAGCTGCGCGGCATGCGCGTCAGCCCGAACAGCGACAGCCGCGGCGGCAGCTCGAGCACCGCCGGCTCGCGGCGTATCCGCTCACAGGCGCTCTGGAGTCGTTCGGCCGGGCTCGGCGCGGCGATGCGCTCGCGCAGGCGGCGCCACAGCTCGGGCTGCCAGCCATCCTCGGATGGGTCACTCCCGGCCGCCCAGCGCCGCACCATGTCCGGGCGGTGCACGGCGTAGCGGTCGAACAGATCCGCGATGTGACGCACCACCCCGAAGCGCCGCGGCGCCTCCTCGGTGTCACCCCGCGCGCCCTCCAGGTGACTGGCCAGCGTGGCCAGCCAGGGCTCGGCCAGGCACTCGTCGACGACCTCCAGCAGGGGCCACACCGAGCGCTCGGGCAGCCACGGGTCGGCCTCCGGGTCAAGGCCGGTCCCGGCGGCCAGCGCGGCCATGATCAGCCGGCCCGGGAACGGGAAGTCCACGTTCGCGCACACACCGTCGCGCCGGTTCTCGCTCGCCCCCAACTGCAGGGACAGCCGCTGGGTCAGCCAGCGCTCGATTCCCCGGGTCGGCACCGCCACCACGTCCGCCGCGAACGGATCCTCCAGCGGCGCGAGCAGCACCTCGGAGAGGCCGTCGGCCAGACGGTCGGCGCGCTCGGCTCGGTGGACGTGGAGCATCGGGCCAACGCTAGTGGAACGTTTCCAGGAGCCCCACTAATGAAGGTGAGGAGCGGGCGGGCTAGCTGAGAGGGATTCCGGGGGCAACCCTCAGCGCCCGGCTCCCAGAGCGCCCGGTCGCATGGTCACGCAAGGCAGGCACCTGCGCCACCTCGGCGGCAACGAAGCCGCCACGCACCACGGTACCTAGCGCACCGGACGACTCCCCCCACACCCACACGCGCACGGGCACGGGCAAAAAAAACGCGACCCAGGGGCGACGACCGTGCCTGCTCTCGCGCGTAGCCTGCGCACGAAATAAGCCTTGTCGGTCGCCTTCGAGAGTCGCATCGCTTGGCTTTCGCGAGCTGTGCTCTCTCCTGGGTCGCGAACAGCACCCTAGCCAAACACCACCCCCACCGCAACGTCCCATTCCCGCACTTTGGACCAAAAACGTGAGTTGCGCGATTCGCCGCGTCGGCTGAGCTAGGCTCGGCCACGGAAACACACTTTGGGAGTACAGAAATTGGCCTACGCCGTGGATTTCAAAAACGTTTCGACCGTCGGTCTGGAGTCCTCGCCGGTCGCGGACGCGCTCGCCGGTCTGCGGGCCAACGAGGCCCGCTACTTCAAGAACAAGTACGACCACGTCTTCACCGTGGAGCCGGCGAGCGATGCCAAGAAGACCATCGACTGGGTGCACCGGATCCTCCAGGAGGAACGCGACATCGTCATCTCCTCCCGCCCCCTCGAGGCCACGGCCTTCCAGGTCGAGAACATCCGGATGGCCTACGTCTTCTACGAGAGCGGCCTGTCGATCAACGTGATGTACACCATCGACGACAGCGGCAAGCGCGCGGTGGGGTTCAAACTGTCCGAGGGGATGGAGGTCCCGGCAGAGCTCGCCTCGCAGTTCAAGTTCGCAAGGCAGAGGTCGAAGCTGGCCGGCACCATTCGCGGCTCCTACTTCGTAATCAAGAGCGAGTACTGATTAGCATTGCACCATGAAGGTCGTCGTGACGGTGCTCTCGTTCGAGGCCGTTCCGATCAGCGCGCTCATCAGTGTCGTGTGCGGCTGTCCGCTGTCTCGCCGGTCCAGGTTCTGGCTTCGGCTCACCGGGGTCGTCATCGCGCTGTTCCTGCCAGATCTCGTAGGGACCCTGGCGCCGCTTGGTGAGCAGGCCGGCGGCATGCTGCTCTGGGTCGGGCTCGCGTGGGGGATGCTGCTGCTTGCACCCTCGCGGCTTGTGCTCTTCAACGGACCGGGGCTCGAGCCAGGACCGGGTGACCAAGGAGGAGAGGGACCGGGTCCCGAGGACGGTCGGCCCACGCCGCCGGCGCCCATCGGCGGGGTACCCCTCCCCGACGCAGAGCCTTCACCGAGGCGCGTCCGCGATCATCGCCCGCCGCGGCGCGCCAAGCGTCCCCGTCGGCCGGCTCGCGAGCGGGAACGCATCCCGTCACGGCTTCGGCCTTTAGGACCGCTCTGGCGTGATGACTGAGAGCTCAGCCGAGCGCCGGGATCACGTCGGCCGCGAGCCGCTCGAGTTGCTGTAGGTCGTCGACTAGCGGGTTGAGCAGAATCAGCTCCGCACCGGCGTCGGCCACCGCACGGATGCCCGCGGAGCAGTCTTCGGCCGGACCGGCGAGGATGTGCTCCGACCAGCTGCCGCCACCGTAGTGCCGCTTGAGCGCGTCATCGAGGCGGCGGCGACCACGCTCCGCGTCATCATCGACGTAGACGTACACGCGCTTGCCGATCCGGAACGTCGCGGGGTCGCGGCCCTGCGCGCTCAGCTCCTCCCTCACCACCTTGACCTGCTCGGCGAACTGAGCGCGCGTCTGGGACCCGGCGCCCATGAATCCATCTCCGTGGCGAGCCGCGCGCCGCATCCCCGCCGGCGCGCTGCCGCCGAACCACACCGGCGGGTGCGGCTTCTGCACGGGCTTGGGCTCCATCGAGGCGCCCTGGAGCTTCCACAGCCGTCCATCGAAGTTGATCTCGCGCTCGGTCCAGCAGGCCTTCATCAGTGCCAGGGCCTCGTTGAAGCGGGCGACGGGCTTCTCCGCGTCAACGCGGAAGGCTTCGAACGGACGTCCCCGCCCGCCGGTCGCCAGACCCACCTCGACGCGACCATGGCTCAGGCAGTCGAGTGAGCTGATCGCCTTGGCCAGGTGCAGTGGATTGTGCAGCGGGAGCACGAACACCGCACACCCGAGCCGCAGCTGCTCGGTGCACGCCGCAGCGTAGGTCAGCGTCTGCAGCGGCGCGAGGGCGCCCGCCGAGCCGATGACCTGCTCCTGCACCCACGCGCTCTCGAACCTCCCGAGCTCCTCGACGCGGCGCAAGTGCGCGCGGAACGCGTCACCGTCGAAGCGGCTGTCGCGAGCGTACTGCGGGATGGCGATCGCGAATCGCATGGCTCACGCTGAATCTTCTCGCATGAGTCAGTCGGCGTGCTGGCGCGCCTCGGGCGAGGCCTCCCAGAAGTCGTCGAGCTTGGTCGAGTCGCTGCGGCCCAGCTGCCGCGATACGGCCCACATCTCGACGGGCTCATCGCCCTCGTTTCGGTGCGAGCGTGCCGTCTTCGGCGCGACCCTCACCGCAGCCGGTGCGCTGACGCTGCGGATCTCATCGCCGAAGCGCATGGTGAGCGTCCCGCGGCTCACCAGGTACAGCTCCTCGATCTCGTCGTGGAAGTGCCCGGTCCCCTGCTCGAAGTCGGAGTGAGGCGGGATCCGGATCAGCGTCACGGCCACCTGAGCGCAGCCGAGCTCCTTGGTCATGCTGCGAAACTCGCCGGGGACGTCGCTGCCGTCGTAGGCGTCCTCGGCGTCGTCGGGGTTGACGATCGCGAACTCGGTCGTGTTCTCGGTCTGTGTCGTCATGACGTGGATCTACCCACGCAGAGGCCGGCGACGCCAGGCGCTCAGCGCCGGTCGTCGAGGGCGCGCAACCGCGCCTGCCGATGGTGCTCGTCGGGCCGAGTTTCGATCCGAGCCGCCGCCTGTTCGCTCAGCGGTCGCGGCCCACCGGCAGCCAGGGTCCCGAGCAGGATGCGCGCCGCCTTCGTAGCCATCTGGGTGATCTGGAGGACCTCGGTGCCCGACTGACCAAGCGCGACGAAGCCGTGGTTGACGAGATAGATCGTCTTCGGCGGGCTGCCGTGACGATCGACGTGCTCGCGCAGCCGCACGCTCAGCTCCGCCGCCAGTGGGATGCCGGGATCCAGGTACGGGACGAGCAGCGGGTGCTGCCCGCACACGACGATCTGATCGGGGAACAGCGGGCCGGCGGCGATCAGCTCGGGCCGCTCTGAGCAGAGGATCGCGTTGATCGCGGTGGGGTGCGTGTGGCCGACCACCTTGGCGGCGCCTGCGGTCAGTGCGATCGCGTGCAGAGCGGCCTCGACCGACGGCCGCGGGCCGTCGCTCAGCCGGCATGCCGACAGCGCCTGCGCGAGTGCCGCGTCATCGTGCGGCGGCGTATCGAGCAGCCCCAGGACGGCGCTCAGGCCCATCTCGACGAATGAGTCGGGCGCGGCAGCGGCCAGGGAGACGCCGCTCGCCTTCAGCAGGAAGCTGTCCTCGCCGGTGCGCGCCGACGTGTTGCCCTCGGCGAGGATGGCGAAGTCCGCCGAGGGGTCGCCCAGCGCGCGAGAGAGGCGAACGAGCGCCTCCAGCTCGGCGGTCTGGCTCACCGCACCCGATCCCAGAGCGGGCGTCCGGCGTGATCGGAGCCGAGCACGATCGGCGTGATACCGCACATGTCCGCGAGCTGCACGAGTGGACGGACCTGGTCGCCCGGTGTGGCGTGGATGTGGTTGCAGGGAAAGATCGAGAGCATCTCCTCGTAGGGGCAGTGCAGGCGGGCGTGCACGTGTGGCCAGGTCGGATCAGTCTGGGCGTTCAGCTCGCGCCGTTGCTCGGCTCCGAACTCCACCGATTCGCCCGCAATGATGACCAGATACTGCCGGTCATCCCACACCCCGATGCGCGCGAACGTGAGCGGCCCCGGCGCAGCGTCGAACTCGACCGACGCACCGCCGGCCTTGAAGTACAGCTTCAGCGCGGGGTGGAAGGTCACCCGTTCGAAGTTCGCCGCCGGATCGTTTGAGCGTGTCGCATACCAGGTCGCGTGCTGCCCGGAGTTGACGAGGTCCCAGACGTCGAGGTCGGGGTGGTAGAGGCGCACGTCGGCGAACAGGCTCGGCAGTCCACCTGAGACGTACTTGAGCAGCTCCATGGTGATCGCCCCGTCGGCGTCGGCCTCGGTCGCGCACACGGTTGGCTCCTTCGGTCCCCGCCAGTCGTAGGGATCGTTGAGCAGGGCCTCGGCGACATCCGCGGTGCAGACGTACTCGGTCAGTTCGCGCTGGCCCTTGATCCCGCAGTAGGCGAATCCGTTCTCGTCGTTGAGCTCGCGGATGGCCAGGTACAGCCGCAGCTGGGTCTCGAGTCGCTCGGGCGTGAGCATGTCGTCGTCGTAGTGCAGACGATCACCGAGCAGGGACTCCAGCCACTCGCGCCCGGCCCGGACCTCGTCCCCGGCGATGTCCTTCATCCGCTCCAGCACCCAGAGCTGGTCGATCTGGTAGGCCGTCGTGCCGAGCGACTTGACCGTGGGCACAAGATGGAAGAAGCCGGTCTCCATCCCCATCGAGTGGCCCCCGTAGAGGCCGTAGACCTCGGTCTGGATCAGCGTCAGCGCCTGCGCGGCGCGAATCCAGTCCGCCACCGCGGCCCGGGTCGGCGCGTCGTCGACGTCGCCGACGATGCGGTGCGTCCGCACCCCGGCCTGCCGCAAAGCACCGTCGGTGGCGAGCAGGCCCACGTTGCCGGGGAAGCGGCCGTTGTTGTTGGAGAGCGACAGGATGGGCACCTCGCGACCGACCGTATTGACGAACGGCCAGACCAGGAACGGGAAGTCCCAGACGTTGAAGCAGAGGATCAGCGACCGGCATCCGGCGCGGCGCAGCTGCTCGCCCATCTCGTGTGCGGTGCGCACCGACTTCACGGTCCCCCGCGCCACCACCACCTCGGGACCGTGTCCCTCGACGTCGACCACCTCGCGCCGGATGGCCTCGGCCCAGCGCTCAAGAACCTGCTGGTTATCGGCTTCGTTCTGGCTGTGGACGTGCGGGCGCTCGTCGTTGATCATGGCCAAGCCGATCGGTGTGCTTCTCATCCAGCCCTCCTTTGAGTTGGTGGGACACGGGGCGGGCACAGCCTTCCGTGGTCGCTGTGCCCGCCCGGTCGATCACCCTCCGACCGTCGGGGGAACCACCAGCTTGTGGACCGACGGCTGATTCATGTTCGCCTTGGTGACGACGATCGCCCCGGTGTCCAGCGAGTGCGGGACCGTCTTGTGCTTGAGCAGGTCGACCACTTCGACCACGCCCTGGTACCCGATCTTGTACGGGTTCTGGACGATCAGCGCCGAGACCTGTCCCTGCGCCAGCGCGCTGACCTCGTCCGGCGCATTGTCGAACCCGATCACCTTCACCTTGCCGACCAGCCCGCGCTCGAGCAGCGCATGCACCACGCCGATCACACCCGGCTCGTTCGCCGCGAACACGCCCTTGAGGTTCGGATGGGAGGTCAGGATGTTCTCCATCTCCGATAGGGCGGTGTTGATGTCACTCTGGTCGTACTGCACGGCCACGAGATGGATCTTCGGATACTTCTTGAGCTCCTGCTCGAATCCCTGCTGACGCTGGATCGAGGTGGCGGCCGAGGGGACGAACGGAAGCAGGGCCACGTCCCCGGCATCGCCGATCTGCTGGGCGAGGATGTCCGCCGCCTTCCCGGCCGCGGCGATGTTGTCGGTGGCGACCAGCGGCGGCGTCTGCGGAGACAGGCCGGAGTCGATGTTGACCACGGGGATGTTCGCCTTGGCGGCGGACTGAGCGGTGCCGACCAGGCCATGGGCATCCGTGGCCGCGAACGCGATCCCGCTGACCTTCTTGGTGATGAAGTCCTGCAGGATGTTCACCTGCCCGGAGACGTCGGTCTCGGTCTCGGTGCCCTTCCAGATGATGTTCACCCCGAGCGCCTTGGCCGCCGCCGCGGCGCCCGCGTGCACCGTGCCCCAGTAGAACAGGCCCACCGACTTCGGTACGACCGCGATCGTGTACTTCGCGCCCGGCGAACTGGTTTGCGAGGACCCGCCCGAGCTCCCCGACGAGCTCGAGGCGCTGCCCGCGCCAGAGCTTGCACTCGAGCTGGAGCTCGAGCTTCCGCAGGCGGCGAGAGCAAGCGCGGCGACGAGCGCCGCGATCACGGAAAGCGGGATGCGCCACCGACCTCGAACGGGGCGCATGACCGTGACCAGATTTGACATTGTGTACCTCCCTCTGACCGAAGAGTTACCGGCTATCGCTGTGCAAGGGCGCGGCGGCGCAGCTGGTCATATGCCACCGCCGCGATAATCACGACCCCCAAGATGAAGTCCTGCCAGAAGTTGGAGATGTTCAGCAGGTCACTTCCGTTTGAGATGAGTTCCATCAGCAGCGCCCCGATCAGTCCCCCGATGATGGTTCCTTCACCTCCGAACAAGCTCGCCCCTCCAATGACGGCGGCGGCGATCGCGTCCAGGTTGTAGTTAGCCCCGGCCGCCGGGTCACCGGTGACCACGCGGCTGGCCACGATCACGCCCCCCAGACCGGCCAGCAGGCCCTGGATGACGTACACGGAGGTGAGTACGCGCCTGACCGGAATGCCCGACAGACGCGCGGTTTCGAAGCTGCTCCCGATCGCGTACGCGCTCCGGCCGAGCGTCGTTCGCGCCAGGATGAAGGCGCCGATCAGCGCGACGATGATCATCACCGCGATCGGTGCGGCGAGCGGTCCGACGTGTCCGTCGCCCAACGCGTCAAACGACGTCGGGGCAGCGATCGGCTGCCCGTTGGTCACCAGCAGGGCGATACCGCCGACGGCGCTCAGGGTGCCGAGCGTGGCGATGAACGGCGGGAGGTGCACTCGGGTGATCAGCACACCGTTGACGAGGCCCACCGCGCCCCCGACCAGCACACCGAGGATCATCCCGGGGACGATTGCCCAATGATCGTTGGTGACGACCATCGTCGACATCACGCCGGACAGGGCCACGACCGCGCTCACGGAAAGGTCGATGCCGGCGGTGATGATCACCATCACCTGTCCAACGGTGATGATCGCGATCACCGACATCTGCACGAAGATCGCCGAGATGTTCGTGCCGATCAGGAAGTACGGCGACGCGATCGTCAGCGCAATGCCCAGGGCCAGCACGAAGACGAACGGCCCGAGCTGCTGGAGCAGCCGCCTCAGCCAGGCACGGCGATAGGGCTCCGCAGCCGCGGCCTCCGCGTCCAGCTCCCGGTCGGGGGCTGGCTCGCCCGGCGCTTGTTCCACCAGCTCGTGAGCGTCGCTCATGTGGACCTGCCTCCTTCGGCTTTGACGGTGGCGGGTACCTGACCCGTCGCGGCGAACATCACGTCCTCCTGTGTCACCGCCCCCCGCTTGAACTCGGCCACGACCGCGCCGCGGCGCATCACCAGGATCCGGTCGCTCATCCCGAGGACCTCCGGCAACGACGACGACAGCAGGATCACCGCCTTGCCCTCCTCAGCCAGGCGATTGATCAGCCGGTAGATCTCGACCTTGGCGCCGACGTCGATCCCCCGCGTAGGCTCGTCGAGGATGAGGACCTCGACGCCGGCCGTCAGCCACTTGCCCAGCACCGTCTTCTGCTGGTTGCCGCCACTGAGCAGCGCGACCCGCTGATCGAGCGACGGGGTGACGATGCGCAGGGCGCGCACCATGGCTTCCGCGGCTCGCCGTTCCTGGCCCGGATTCAGCACCCCGAAGCGCGAGAACTGCGGCAGCGAAGCGAGCGTGAGATTGCTGTCCACGCCGAGCAGACCGGCGAAGCCGCTTCGCCGGCGATCGTCGGACAGGTAGCCGATGCTGTGGCGGATCGCGCTCTCCGGGTTGCGGATTCGCACTGCGTTGCCCCGGCGCAGAATGGTTCCCCCGGCCGCCGGGATCGCGCCGATGATCGTCTGCATGAGCGCGGTTCGCCCGGCGCCGAGCAGCCCGGCGAAGCCGAGCACCTCTCCGGCGCGGACCGAGAAGCTGACCTCGGCGTCCTTTCCCTGGACGCGTAGGGCCTCGACGCGCAGCAGCTCGTCGCCGAGCTTGGCGACTTCCTTGGGGAACAGCTCGACGAGCGGGCGTCCGACCATCATCCGGACGAGCTCGTCCCCGCTCGTCTCACGCACCGCCCGCTCGGCCACCTTCTCGCCGTCGCGCAGGACCGTGACCCGGTCACACAGCCGCAGGATTTCGTCGATGACGTGGGAGATGTAGATGATCGCCACGCCGTCGCTGCGCAGATCACGCAGCACGCGGAACAGCTCGGCGACCTCCGTCTCGGTCAGCGCCGACGTCGGCTCGTCCAGCACCAGGACCTGCACGCTGTGCGACAGCGCCTTGGCGATCTCGGTCATCTGCTGCTGCGCGATCGTCAGCTGGCTGACCGGCGCGCGCAGCGGAAGCTTGATCTGCAGGCGGGCGAGGACCTCGCGGGCCTCCCGGCGCAGCGCACGCCAGTTGACCACGCCCCGGCTGGCCGGAAGCCTCCCGACGAACAGGTTCTCGGCCACGCTCAGATGCGGGGCGAGGCTCGTCTCCTGGTAGACGGTCGAGATTCCCCGCCCGAGGGCGTCGGTGGGTCCGGAGATCTGGACCTCTTCTCCGCGCAGCAGGATCCGCCCCTCGTCCTTGCTCTCGGCCCCGGCCAGGATCTTCATCAGGGTCGATTTGCCGGCGCCGTTCTCGCCCAGGATCGCGTGGATCTCGCCGGGCGTGACGGTCAGATCCACCCCCTTGAGCGCCTGCACGCCGGGGAAACGGCGCCGGATGCCGAGCATCTGAACCGCAGGCCCGCCCGCCCCGCCGGTCGGGATCTCGCTCATCCGCTCACCTCCCCCACGCAGCACGAGCCCCGGTGGTGTAGCTGGAGGTCGAACAGGCGCGTCTTTCGCCGCGTGCGCCCATCCTCGATCCGCTCGAGCAGGAGTCCAACCGCGGCCTCGGCCATCTGACGGATGGGCTGCGAGAGCGTGGTGAGCGGCGGGTCGGTGAGCTCGGCCCATGGCGGGTCGTCGATCGAGACCAGCGCGATGTCCTGCGGGATCCGCAGGTGCCGCTCCCGGATCGCCTGGAGCGTGCCGATCGCCATCAGGTTGTTGGCCACCAGGAGCGCGGTGGCCCCGCGGTCGACCAGTTCGCCGGCCGCCGCGCGTCCGCCCTCGGCGCGGAACCCGCCGTCGGCCACGAGCGGCTCGAGGCGGGCCGCGGCGATCGGCCTCCAGGTACCCGTTCAGGCGCTCGTCGGCGGTCTGAACCCCAGCGGGGCCCGCCGACGAAGCCGACGCGCCGGTGGTCGCACTCGAGCAGGTGCTCGGTACCCGCGCGGGCGCCGGCGGCGTTCTGGGCCACGACGACGTCGGCGCGCCGGTCCGAGACGCGGCGGTCGAAGGCGACCAGCGAGATGCCATGGTCGAGCAGCTCCGCGATCTCGGCTGCGCGCCCGTCGGTGGGCGACAGGATCACTCCGGCCACCCGTTCGGCGGCCAGCACGCCGAGGTAGTCGCGCTGCTTGATCGGATCCTCGTCGGTGTTGCACAGCAGCACGCGGTGTCCGCGCAGGTACGCGGCGTCCTCGACCGCCCGCACCATCTGCGTGAAGTGCGGGTTCTCGATGTCGGAGACGACGACGCCGATCATCTCGGCCTGGCGGCGGCGGAAATTGCTCGCCAGCCGGTTCGGCCGGTAGCCGAGCTCCTCGATGGCGGCCATCACGAGCGCCCGCTTGACCGGGCCGACCGTGGCGGTTCCGTTCATGACGCGCGACACCGTCGCCGGCGAGACGCCAGCGTGGCGTGCCACGTCCTTGATCCGCAACCCTTGCGTCGCCACTCTCCACGCCTCATTCTGAAACCGATTTCAGAAATGGATTTCAAAAATACCAGCGGCGCCCTCTGTCAAGCCTGCGGCTGTCACAAGGCCAAGCCCGCGGACCGCCACAATACCCGTGTGTCAAGGCCGCGCTGCGCGCGGCTTCCCTGGGGCCGGGCGGCCCCGTCCGGTCAGCGACGCCGACTCAGCCGACGTCGATCCGATGCGGCGAGCCGCACACGGGCGAGACGAACTGGCGGACGACCGGATTGTTCAGGTTGTGGCGGGTGACGAACACGGCGCCGGTGTTCTCGTTCGGCGGCTGTCCCTCATGGCGCAGCATGGCCACCGCTGCGCGGACACCGTCATAGCCCATCCGGAACGGGTCCTGTGAGATCAGCCCGGCGACCACGCCCTGCTTGACGCCGTCGACCTCGTCGGGCGAGGTGTCCCAACCGACGATCTTCACCTTGCCGACCATGTGGGCGATGCGCACCGCCTCCACCGCGCCGACGTCGCTCGACTCGTTGGCCGCGAACAGGCCCTTCAGGTCGGGATTGGCGGTGAGGATGTTGGCGGTCACGGTCAGGGCGGTGTTGTAGTCGTTCTGGCTGTACTGGATGCCGATCATGTGGAGCTTCGGGTACTTCTTGAGCTCCTGCTCGAATCCCTGCACCCGCTGGTCGTTGGTCTCGTGCCGGCGTGGAAGCCGATGATCGCCACCTTGCCGCCCTTCGGCCCGATGGCCTTGGCCAGCTCCTCGGCGGCCAGCTTGGCCCCCGCGATGTTGTTGGTGGCGATCAGCGGGACATTGGACGGCTGGGGCGTCGTGCCCGAGTCGATCGAGACGACCTTGATGCCGGCCTTGGCCGCGCCGGTCGACACCTCGGTCATCGCGGTGGCATCGGTGGCGGCGTACACGAGACCGTTGACTCCCTGGGCGATGTAGTTGTTGAGCAGATTGAGCTGTCCGACCACGTCGGTCTCGTCAGTCACCCCGTTCCAGGTGACCTTCGACGCCCGGCAGCTGCCGCGCCGCGCACATCGCGCCCTCGTGCACCTTGGTCCAGTAGTCCAGGCCGACCGACTTCGGAATCACCGCGAGGTGAATCGGCGGCGTCTTCTGAAGGGTGACCTTGGCCTTGTGGTCCTTGACTACCGCGCAGCCGGAGATGGCCAGGGCGATCGCCGCAACCGCGGCGCCGAGCCGGTGATTAGCTCGCATGGGCGCTCCCGGGCTCGGCCCGCGCGCCCCCACGCTGCCCCCCATCTCGGTCTCCGTCCCCGTTCCCGTCACCGGCCTTTCGTCGCTCCATCTGCTCGGAGGCCGCTGACAGGCGACGGCGGCGGACCTGATCCCACCAGACCGCGAGCCAGATGATCACGCCGATGATCACCTCCTGGTAGTACTGCGTGATGTTCAGGAGCACGGCTCCGTTGGTGATGACCGCCATCAGGAACGCTCCGATCATCGTTCCGCCGATCGTTCCGACTCCGCCGAACAGGCTGGCGCCGCCGATCACACACGCCGCGATCACGTTCAGCTCGAGCCCGTTGCCGTAGTTCGGCTGCCCGGAGTGGACCAGCGAGGCGGCGATCATGCCGCCAAACCCGGCCAGTGCCGCCGGGATCATGTAGATGACGATCAGGTAGCGATTGAGCGGTATGCCCGACAGCCGCGCCGCCTCCTGGTTTGAACCGATGGCGTAGGCGTATCTCCCGAGCTTGGTCCGCTTCAGGACCACGTGGCCGATCACGGCGATCACGATCAGGTAGAGGATCGGCAGCGGGATCGGGCCGATCTGCCCCTCGCCGAACAGCCGGAAGCCGGACGGCAGGCCGTAGACCGCGTTTTCACCGCCGACGATGAACGGAAGGCCGCTACAGACCCCGAGCATGCCGAGGGTGGCGATGAACGGCGGCAGCTTCATCTGCGTGACCAGGACCCCGTTGACGAACCCGATGAAGGCTCCGGCCAGGACGGCGATCAGGATGCCGACCGCGATCGGCATGCCGGCCTTGGCAATGGCCATCGTGCCGAGAATCCCGCCCAGTCCGGCGACCGCGCCGACCGACAGGTCGATTCCGCCGGTCAGGATCACCAGCGTCTGGCCGACCGCGATGATGGCCACGATCGACACCTGCACCCCGATGTTGAACAGGTTGTTCGAGGTCAGGAAGTAGGGCGAGGCGATGGTCAGCAGGATCGCGACGAGGATCAGACCGCCGGCCGCGGCAAGCTGCGAGGCGATGTCCTGCATTCGGTCGCGCATGCGGTCGGGCAGTCCGAGCGAAAGCCCTCCGCCCGGCGATGCTCCAGCGTGAGTGCTCATCTCAGGCAGCCTCCCTATCCACGCCCGACGCAAGCGCCATGATCCGCTCCTCGTCGAACTCGTTGCGGTTCATCTCCCCCACCGTCCGCCCGTCGCGCAGCACGACGATCCGGTCGCACATGTTGATCAGCTCGGGCAGATAGGAGCTGATCAGCACGATCGCTCGGCCGTCGGCCGCGAGCGTCCCCATCAGCTTGAACAGCTCGGCCTTGGCGCCCACGTCGATGCCCCGCGTCGGCTCATCGAAGAACAGCACGCGCGCGTCGGTCTCGAGCCAGCGCGCGACCACCACCTTCTGCTGGGTCCCGCCGGACAGCGCCTCGACCGGGGTGCGCAGCGATGGAGTGCGGATGTCGAGCTCGTCGCGGCGCCGCTCGGCCGCCTCGCGCTCGCGCCGGCGGTCGATCCATGCGCCGGAGCCGGGGATCCGAGCCAGCGTGATGTTGTGCTCGACCGAGAGCTGCATGGCCAGCCCGTCGCCCTTGCGGTCCTCGGTGAGGTAGCCGATCCCCGCGGCGATCGCATCGCTGGGCGAGCTCAGCTTCAGCTCCTGCCCGTCGAGCTCGATCTTGCCCTCCTTGATCGGATCGGCGGCGAACACCGCCCGGGCCAGCTCGGTACGCCCCGCGCCGATCAGGCCGGCGAACCCCAGGATCTCGCCCGCGCGCACCTCGAACGAGCAGTCGTGCACGATACCCGGGCGCGTGAGGCCCTCCACGCGCAGGACGACGTCGCCGATCTCACTCTCCTCTTTGGGGTACAGGTTGTCGATCTCGCGCCCCACCATCAGGCTCACCAGACGTGACTCGTCGAAGTCACCCTTATCGAGCGTCTCGACCACCTGTCCGTCGCGCATGACCGTGACCCGGTCGGCGATCCGCACCACCTCCTCGAGCCGGTGTGAGATGTAGAAGATCGCGATCCCGTCCGATTTCAGCTCCTCGATCAGCTCGAACAGATCGTCGATCTCGTTCTCGGTGAGGGTGGCCGTCGGCTCGTCCATGATCACGACCTTGGCGTCGACCGCGAGCGCCTTGGCGATCTCGACGCGCTGCTGGTCGGCCACCGACAGCGACTCCACTCGACGTCCTGGGTCGATGTCCAGCCGGACGCGCTCGAGCAGCTCGCGGGCGCGCTGCTTCTCGGAGCCGCGCACGATGATCCCCGCGCGGGTCGTCTCCCGGCCCAGAGCCAGGTTGTCGGCCACCGTCAGGTGCGGCGCGAGGGCGAACTCCTGATGCACCATCGCGATGCCCAGTTGCTGGGCATAGCGCGGATTGCGGAAGCGCACCGGCTTGCCATCCATCTCGATCGTGCCGTCGCTGGGTCGCTCGAGCTGCGAGAGCAGCTTCATGAGCGTTGACTTGCCCGCCCCGTTCTCACCCGCCACCGCGTGGATCTCGCCCGGCCGGATGTCGAGAGTGACGTCCTCGAGAGCCTGCACACCGGGGAACCGCTTGCTCACGCCGCGGATTTGGATCACTGCACCGTTCTTACCGGTGGTGTTCTCCATTCTCCCTCACCTCTGACGTTTCCCGTCTCACCAAACGGGAAACGGAAAGTAAGTAAGTTCAGCGGGCGGTCATGCCGCCGTCGACGACCATGACGGCGCCGATCACCGACGACGCCTCGTCGGAGGCGAGATAGGCGGCCATCGCCGCGATCTCCTCGGGTGAGACCAGGCGGCCGTGGGGCTGGCGCTCCTCCATGGCCTGACGCGCCGCATCCGGATCGTCGTAGCCGCTGGTGATGCGCGCCACCCACGGGGTGTCGACGGTGCCGGGCGCGATGCAGTTCACCCGGATCCCCTCGGCGACGTGATCGATCGCCGCCGCGCGGGTCAGGGCGAGGATCCCGCCCTTGGCCGCGCAGTACGCCGCGCGATCGGCCACGCCGACCAGCGCGGCGACCGAGGACATGTTGATGATCGCGCCGCCCCCGCCTTCGCGGAGCACGGGGATGGCGTGCTTCATGGCGAAGAACGTGCCGCTCAGGCACACATCGAGCACGCGTCGCCAGTCGCCGGTGTCGGTGTCCGGGGTCGTGGCGGCCACCCCGACGCCCGCGTTGTTGACCAGGATGTCGAGCCCGCCCCACTGCTCGCCGGCGCGGGCGATCATCGCCGCGGCACTCGCTTCGTCGGAGACGTCGACCTCGTGGGCGAACGCCTCGCCGCCGATCTCGCCGGCCACCGCGTCGGCGGCCTCGGGGTCGAGGTCGGCCACCATCACGCGCGCGCCCTCGGCCGCCAGCCGCAGCGCGATCGCCCGGCCGATGCCCGCTCCGGCGCCGGTCACGATCGCGCGCCGCCCGGTCAGGCGGCGCGGGATCACCTGCTCGGAACCGGTTGCCTCAGGCATCCTGGTAGACGGTGACCTCCTCGGTGTAGAACTCGATCGCCGCCCGGCCCTGCTCGTGCGGCCCGTAGCCGGACGATTTCGTGCCGCCGAACGGCACGTGCACCTCGGCACCCGCGGTCTGCGAGTTGACGTGGATGATCCCCGCCTGGAGCTCGTCCACGCAGCGCGTCGCGGTGAGGAGACTGGTGGTGAACACCGCCGTAGAGAGCCCGAAGCGCACCGCGTTGGCGCGCTCGATCGCGTCGTCGAGGCTGCCGTAGCGATACAGCGTGGTCACCGGCCCGAACACCTCCTCGCAGGACAGGAACGCGTCGTCGGCGACGTCCTCGAACACGGTGGGGGCGATCAGATAGGCGTCGGGATCGGCGCGCTCGCCTCCGGCGATGATCGTGCCGCCCTCGTCACGGCCGCGCGCGATGCCCTCCATGACCGTGTCGAACTGCGTCTCGTTGACGATCGGGCCAACCTCGGTGTCGGGATCGGTGGGGTCCCCCACCTTGCCGTCCTCGATGCGCGCGAGCAGCCGCTCGCGGAACTGGTCGTAGATCGAGTCCTGGACGTAGATCCGCCGGGTCGCAGTGCACTTCTGGCCGGCCGACCAGAACGCCCCGACGTAGGAGGCGGTCACCGCGGCGTCCAGCTTGGCGTCCTCGGCCACGATCAGCGGGTTGTGCCCGCCGAGCTCGAGCTGCACGCGCTTGCCGAGCGACGCCGCCTTGTCGCGCACGCCGTGGCCGACCGGCACCGAGCCGGTGAACGAGATAGCCGGCACGCGCGGATCGCCGACCAGCGGCTCGCCGACCTCGCTGCCGCGTCCGATGATCACATTGAGCACGCCGTCCGGGAGCTCCGCCTCCTCGAGCGCCCGGGCCAGATGCAACCCGGTGAGCGGTGCGTCCTGCGCGAGCTTGAGCACCACCGTGTTGCCGTAGGCGAGCGCGGGTGCGGCCTTCCAGGCCGGGATCGCCGCCGGGAAGTTCCAGGGCGTGATCAGGCCCACCACGCCGAGCGGACGGCGCCGGGTGTAGACGGCCGAGCCGGTGAGCGACTGCTCGTACATCTGTCCCACCGGGCGGAAGGCCTCGCCGGCGAAGAAACGGAGGATCTGCGCGGCTCGTGCGGCCTCCAGCCGGGCCTCGCGCAACGGCTTGCCCATCTCCCGGGTCATGTCCTGGGCGATGTCCTCGACGCGCGAGTCGATCACCGCGGCGGCGCGGGTGAGGATCGCGCCGCGCTTGGCGGCGGGCAGCGCCGACCACTCGGGAAAGGCATCCGCGGCCGCCTGCACCGCGGCATCGACGTCCTCGGCGCTCGAGCTCGGGAACTCGCCGACCACCTCGGACGGGCCGCCACGGGTTGTGGCGCTCGTAGGTGCGCCCGCCGCGGCTCGCGGTCCACTTGCCGGCCACGAAGTTGGCGGCGCCGGGTGCGGTCATCGTGTCAGCCATCGTTTCATCCTTCCTTTGGGCCTTTGCATTGGCCGCGGCAACCGGGTTGCGCAGCAGGCCGATCCGGGAATCCGTATCTCCACCGTATAGCCCGGCGTGAGCGTGACGTCGTCGGGCGGGACCAGGCCGGTACCGGTCAGGAGCACACTGCCGGCGGGCACCGGATTGTCACGGTGCAGGTAGGCGATGAGCTCGTCGATCGAGCGGCACATGCTCTCGGTCGAGGTCTCCTCCTCGAACAGGACGTGTCCGTCGCCGTCGAGGATCCGGCACTCGATCTGGAAGTGAGCGTCGAAGGACTCGGGCACGAGCACCGCGGGACCGAGCGCGCACGCCCGGTCGTAGATCTTGGCCTGCGGCAGATACAGCGGGTTGGCGCCCTCGATGTCGCGCGAGGACACGTCGTTTGCCGACCGTCAGGCCGAGCGCCCCGCGGGCGCCGACGACGACGGCCAGCTCCGGCTCGGGGACCGTCCAGGAAGCGTCGCTGCGCGCGGCGATCGCCCCGCCCGGCCCGACCGTCCGCCGTCCGGCGGCGTCCTTCATGAACAGCTCGGGGCGCTCGGCGCCGTAGACCAGCTCGTACACGTCGACCACCTGGCTCTCGTGCATGCGGGCCGAGCGGCTGCGCTCGTAGGTGACGCCCGCGGCCCAGGTCTCGGGCGCGTCGATCGGGACCAGCAGCTGCCATGGCCCGGCCGGCTCGAGCGTCTCGGGGTCGGCGATCGCCACGGTCTGCCCGCCGCCCTGCGGCAACTCGCCGCGCTCGAGCACGCCGAGCATGTCGTCGGTGTCGAGCACAGCTCAGCTCTCCGTCTTGCACCTGCGCCACATGAATGCGGCCGTCGCCGTCGCGAACGCGCACCAGGCGTGCTCCGGTCAGCGCCATGCGCGACCTCCGGGAAACGCGTACTCCTCCAGCGACTCGGGGTGCATCTCGATGCTGTACCCCGGGGCGTCCGGCGCCACGTAGCGGCCCTCACGGATCTGCGCCGGGACCACGAAGTGCTCGTGCAGCTCATCGACGTACTCGATCACGCGATCGCCGAGATCGCCGCCGACCACGATGTAGTCCGCCAGCGAGAGGTGCTGGACGTATTCCGACAGGCCCACCCCGCCGGCGTGCGGGCAGACCGGGACGCCGAACTGAGCGGCGAGCAGCAGCACCGCGAGCACCTCGTTGACGCCCCCCAGCCGGCAGGCGTCGAGCTGGCAGACGCCGAGGCCTCCGGCCTGCATGAACTGCTTGAACATCGTCCGGTTGTGGCAGTGCTCACCGGTGGCGACGCGGACCGGGGCGATCTCGCGAGCGATCCGGGCGTGACCCAGGATGTCGTCGGGACTGGTCGGCTCCTCCATCCACCAGGGGTCGAACTCGGCCAGGCGCCGCGTGGCCTCGATCGCCTCATCCACGTCCCACACCTGGTTGGCGTCCATCATCAGAAAGCGCTCGGACCCGATCTCCTCGCGGATCAGCGCGGCGCGGCGGGCATCGTCGGAAGGGTTGCCGCCCACCTTCATCTTCATGTGCGTCCAACCCTGCTCGACGGCGACCCGGCAGCGGCGCTGGACCTCCTCGTCGGTGAAGCCGAGCCACCCGACCGAGGTCGTGTAGGCGGGGAGGCCGTCGCGGCGCATCTCGGCCTCGCGCTCGGCCTTGCCGGCCGCGCGCTGCTCGAGCAACTCGATTGCCTGCTCCGGCGTGAGTGCGTCGGTGATGTAGCGGAAGTCGACGCAGCCGACCAGCTGCTCGGCCGGCATGTCGACCAGGAGCTTCCAGAGCGGCTTGCCCTCGGCTCTGGCCCACAAATCCCAGGCCGCGTTGACCAGCGCCGCGGTCGCCAGGTGGATGACGCCCTTCTCGGGCCCGATCCAGCGCAGATGCGAGTCGCCGGTGAGCTCGCGCCAGAAGCCGCGGGGGTCGGCGACGATGTCGGACAGGCGGCGGCCGGTGACCAGATGCTCGAGCGCGTGGATCGCGGTCACGACCACCTCGGTTCCGCGCCCGATCGTGAACGTCATGCCGTGGCCGCGCAATTCGCCGTCGGTCTCGAGGATCACGTAGGCCGCGGAGTAGTCCGGGGCCTGGTTCATGGCGTCCGAGCCGGCCAGCGTGCGCGAGGTCGGAAAGCGCACGTCGCGCACATCGACAGCGGTGATCTGACAGTCCTCCACTCTGCCTTCCCCTACCCCCAACCGTCGCCCCGGAGCACACGCGTTGCGAGTTTTTCGATTCCGGGCTGCGGGTACGCGACGGTTCGTGGAGGGGAAGCCCCAGAGCGGCAGACGACGCACCGCTCGCGCCGGCCCGGCGCTCGACGCCCGCCGACGTGCTCGGTGCGCTCTCCTTGGCCAAGCAGGGCCGCGTCTACAGCCTCGACTGCGGACGTTTCCCGGGGATGCCGATCTTCCCCGCCCACCCGCCGTTTCAGGTGCTGAGCTACCGCTCGCCCCGCGGGCTGGTCAACCAGGCCGATCAGGACTGGCTGGGCGAGAACGAGGTCGACTACTACTGGAACACCGAGATGGTCATGGGCACGGTTCATTCCGGGACCCATGTCGACGCGTTCGCGCACATCACGTGCGGCACCGAGCACCACTGGTTCGGAGGTGGCGTCGAGGCCCGAGACCTGGGCGACTTCGGTCCTCTGAAGGGCGACGCCACCGAGATCCCGCCGCTGATCGCCCGCGGCGTGCTGATCGACGTGGCCGGCGCCCGCGGCGTCGACGCACTCGATGCGCACGAGGCGATCGGGGCGGACGAGCTGGCCGGCGCACTCACGGGTCAGGGGGTGGAGCTGCGCCGCGGCGACGTGGCCGTGATCCGCACCGGCTATCTCTCGGGATGGCCCGACCGCGACTTCATCGCCGCCCACGAGCAGGCGGGCATCGACCACGAGGCCGCCCTGTGGCTGGCCGAGCAGGGTGTCATCGCCGTGGCCGCCGACACCGAGGCGCTCGAGGTTCTGCCCTCGATCGTCCCGGGCAACCCCCACCCGGTCCACATCGCGCTGCTCAACGAGCGCGGGATCTTCATCATCGAGATGGTCGACTGCGAGGAGCTGGCGCGCGACCGGGTCTACGAGTTCTGCTTCGTCTGTCTCCCGCTGGCCATCCGCGGCGCCACCGGCTCGATGGTGCGCCCGATGGCGCTGGTCTGAGTTCCCGCCTACACGCCGAGCGTCACGCCGAGCTCGCCGGCCAGCTCGTGCAGCTCGTCCATGGTGGCCTGCGCGATCGGAATCCCATCGCGCCCGCGCCGCGAAGCGCTCAGCAGCTCGGGCTCGCCGGGGAGCAGGACCCGCTCGACGCCGGGCGCGGTGGGCGCACCAGACAGCGCGTCCGCCATCGCCTCGATGTGGTCGACGTACTGCTTCACCGGCAGAAACGCCTCGATTTCCAGGGCCATCACGAACATGCCGTTGCCGTCGCCGTAGGCGGGGGTCATCGACGGCCCCATGCCCGAGAGGATCCCGCCGAGCGCCTCGATGGCCACGGCCAGCGCGTAGCCCTTGTGGCCCTCGGCCGGAAGCAGCGATCCGCCGGCGTAGTAGTCCTCCGGGTTCACGCTGGGCCGGCCCTCGATGTCGATCAGCGTTCCCGGCGGAACACTGCGGCCGGCGGCCCGAGCCACCCGCACCTTGCCCTCGGCGCGCACCGAGGTCGCAAAGTCGACCACGATCGGCGAAGCCCCTTCGGCGCGAGGGATGGCGAACGCGATCGGGTCGGTGCCCAAGCGGCGGTCACGCCCCCCGAACGGCGCCACGTTCGGCCGCGAATTGGTGACGGTCATGCCGAGGTGACCCTTGGCCGCGATCAGCTCGACGTAGTCGGCCATCCGCCCCACATGCGGAGAGTCCTGGAGGACCACCGCGCCGACGCCGAGCTCGCCGGCGAGATCGGCGGCCGTCTGCGAGGCGAGCCGCGCCGCGGGCTGCCCCCATCCCCAACGCGCCGAGACGCACGCCGTGGCCCCTCGCCGGCGCACCACCTCGGGTCGCACAGCCGGCTTGATCTTGCCGTCGAGCGCGTCGCGCAGATACATCGGCAGGCGAACCAGCCCGTGTGAGTCGTGTCCGGCCAGGTTCGCGTCGGACAGCCCGCCGGCCACCATCTCCGCGAGGTCCTCGGGCGTGCCGACACCGCGCAAGCAGATCCATGCAGATGCCATGAAGCTCCTGCCCGCTGAGCGTCACCTCCGCCACGCTGCTCAGTACAGCAGCTCGGGATCGACCCGGTTACGCAGCTCCTCGCCGCGCAGATAGCGGCGGAGGTTCTCGCAGAACAGCGACACGATGCGCTCGTTCTCCTGCCACGACAGCGCGGCGGTGTGCGGGGTGACCAGGACGTTGGTCATCTCCCACAGCGGGCTCTCGGTTGGGAGCGGCTCGGTGGCGAAAACGTCGAGGGCCGCCCCGGCGAGCTGACCGGAGCGCAACGCCTCGACCAGCGGCCGGCTCGTCGATCACGCCGCCGCGTCCGACGTTGACGAGGATCGCGCCCGGCTTGATGGCGGCGATCGCCGCCGCGTCGATCAACCCCGCGGTGTCCGGGGTGAGCGGCAGCACGATCACGATCGCATCCGCTTCGGGCAGACACGCTGCGAGCTCGGAGGTGCGGTGCATCTCGTGAACGTGCGGCGAATCGGACTTGCCGGAGCGGTTGATGCCGGTGACCCGCATCCCGAAGGCATCGCCCAGCCGCGCCACCTCCTCGCCGATCTGGCCGAGCCCGACGATCAGCAGGCTGCGGCCGGACAGCCCGGGCAGCGGATGCTGCGCCCAGCGGCGCGCGCGCTGATCGGCCTGCAACCTCGGTAGCTCCTTGGTGAAGGCCAGCAGCGCCAGCATCGTGAACTCGGCCAGCGGCCCGGGGTGCACGCCGGACGCCGTGGTGATGATGACCCGCCCCAGCTCCTCCGCCGTCAACCCGGCGCCCCCGACCTGCTGGCCGGCACCGGCCGAGGTGGCCTGCACCCAGCGCAGGCGATCAGCCCGCCGCACCGCGCACGCCAGTCCCTCCGGAGAATCGCCGGGAACCCCGTAGAGGACCTCGGCGGCCGCGATCGTCTCCCAATAGCGCTGCTCGTCCTCGGGCGAGCGGGCGAATCCGTCGATGCCGCGATGATCACCGGCGAACCGCACCGGCGGCAGCAACTCCGGCGCGTAGGCCAACTCGACGCGTGCGTCGACGGCCTGGATCGACTCGACCAGCTCCGCTTCCAGGGGACTGGCAATCGCCACTCTGACGGGCTCGGGCATTGGGCGGGGATTATGGCGTCGGAAAAGTGACTGGCTCAGCGAAGGTGGTTGGTGCCTCGCCGGCTTGGGTAAGCCAGGTGCGAATGGAGGAGAGCACGTGCCACCCGCGGCAGTGCTGACCCGCCGGCATTTCATCGGTGACGCCTCGCGTGCCGCGGCCGGTCTCATGACACTCGGCGTGGCCGGTTGCGCCGGCGTCGCCGGTGCCCGCGTCAAGGACAAGCTGAAGATCCCGCTGGCCAACTCCTCGATCGGCAACACCTGGCGCCTGGAGATGGAGAACACCTATCGCGCGGCGCTCGGCACCGAGCCGTACCGCTCGGAGGTCTACGGCGAGGTCTACAACGCCAGTAACGACATGTCCGATCAGGCTCAGCAGCTGTCGAACTTGATCGCCGCCCGCGTCGACGCGATCGTGATCGATGCCGCCTCACCCACCGGGCTGAACGGCGTGGTCAGCCAGGCGATCGACCGCGGCATCCTGGTCATCTCGTTCGACAACATCGTGACCGCGCCGGGCGCGCTCCAGGTGAACACCGACCAGTTCACATTCGGGCGCGACCTCGCCACCTGGCTCGTCCGCAAGCTCGGCGGCAAGGGCAACGTGATCATGGTCACCGGCGTGCCGGGCACGTTCGTGGACACCCAGCGCAACGCCGGCGGGATGTCGGTCTTCTCCCGCCACCCCGAGATCAAGGTGGTCAACAAGTACTCGGGGATGTGGGACTCGAGCGTGGCGCAGACCAACACCGCGGCGGTTCTTCCCTCGCTGCCCAAGATCGACGGCATCTGGGCGCAGGGCGGGACGGACGGGATCCTCAAGGCATTCCTGGCCGCGGGACGGCCGCTGCCGCCGACTGCCGGCGAGTCCGAGAACGGATTCCGCGAG
Source organism: uncultured Solirubrobacterales bacterium (assembly GCA_963764545.1). GTDB lineage: Bacteria > Actinomycetota > Thermoleophilia > Solirubrobacterales > Solirubrobacteraceae > Palsa-465. Next base: position 1,556,922 of record CAVXSX010000005.1, read on the forward strand.
TTCATGAGCGGGGCCAAGACCGGCAAGAAGCTCCCGGCCTATTCGATCGGGCAGCCCACCTACCTCGTGCTGCTGGCGCTCGAGCTGGCGCGCCGCATCCTGCGCCACGAATACCCACGCAAGAACCTCACGGTCCCGTTCCAGACCGCGACGACGCAGACAGTCAAGGAAGGGGTGAGCGTGTTTCCCCAGCTCCAGGACTCATTTTTCACACCGTTCACCGACAACACGCCGCAACACCTGGTCGACGTGCCGCTGAATGCGGTGCTCACCGGCAAGACCAATCGCCCGACGATGAACATCCGTCTCCCCAAGGCATGAGCGAGCACAAGAACAGCGCGATCGAAGGGGCGGGCGTCCACAAGGCCTACGGTGGGGTGCTCGCGCTCGAGGATGCCGGCTTCAAGGCCGTTTCCGGAGAGGTGCACGCCCTGGTCGGCGAGAACGGCGCTGGCAAGAGCACGATGATCAAGGCGCTGGCCGGGGTCATCCGACCCGATGAGGGCCGGATCCTCATCGGCGGCGAGGAGGTCCGGCTGCGCTCACCCGAGGACGCGCTGCGCCGCGGCGTGGCCACCGTGTTCCAGGAGCTCACGCTGCTCCCGCGCATGACCGTGGCCGAGAACCTGTTGATGGGGCGCGAGCCGCGTGGCCGCCTCGGACTGATCCGGCGTCGCGATCTTCCAGCCGCCGCCACCGAGCTGCTGGCCGAGCACGACGTCGACTCGATCGACGCCGGCGAACTCGTCGAGAACCTGCCGCTGGCGCAACAGCAGCTAGTCGAGATCGTTCGCGCCGCGATGCGCGAGCCCTCCGTCCTGATCCTCGACGAGCCCACCTCGGCGCTGTCCAAGCGCGAGGTGGAGTGGTTGTTCGGCCTCGTCCGCCGCCTGCGCGATGACGGCACATGCGTGGTGTTCACCACCCACCGGTGGAGCGAGGTGACCGACCTGGCCGACCGCATCACTGTGTTCCGCAACGGCACGGACGTCGGCACGCGCGATCGAGCTCTCCGAGGAGGAGGCGGTCACGCTGATGACCGGCCATGAGGTCTCGACCGCCTACACCGAGCCCGAGCAGGAAGCGAAGGGCGATGTGGTGCTCGAGGCCGAGGAGCTGGAGGCCCCGGGATTGGACAACGTGTCGCTGTCGCTTCACGCCGGCGAGATCCTCGGCATCGGCGGCCTCGAAGGTCAGGGTCAGCGCGAGTTGTTCCACGCGTTGTTCGGACTCACCCCGACCACCAGCAAGCTCGAGATCCGCGGTAAGCGCGTGCGCCTGCGCAGCCCCCGCGACGCCATCAAGGCGGGCATCGCCTTCATCCCTCAGGACCGCAAGGCCGAGGGGCTGCTGCTCCCGATGACCGTCCGCGAAAACCTGACGCTGGCCATCCTCGGACGGATCGGCGCGGGAGGCGTGCTCAAGCCGGCCGGAGAGCGCAAGACCGCCGAGAAGATGATCGAGCGGCTGGACATCGATGCCCGCCGGCCGGGTCAGCCCGTCGGCACCCTGAGCGGCGGCAACCAGCAGAAGGTCCTGCTCGGGCGCTGGCTGCTGGCCGATTCGCAGATCCTGCTCCTCTACGACGTCACGCGAGGCGTCGATGTGGCCACCAAGCAGGACATCTACGAGCTGATCGTCAAGCTGGCGGCCGACGGGCGAGCGATCCTCTTCTACTCCTCCGACACCGAGGAGATCGCCCATCTCTGCCACCGCGTGCTGGTGCTGCGCGAGGGCGCCGTGGCCAAGGAGCTCGACGGGCGCCGACATTTCAGCCGGAGGACATCATCGGCGCCTCGTTCCGGGAGGAGACTCATGCTTGAGGGAGCCCTCGGCGCGAAGGCGGCGCGCGGTCCGTCCCAGTCCGGCGAGCGGTCCGCACCCGGAGGTGGCCCGCAGGCGCGGGTCGGTGCGCGCCGGGGCCAGGTGCTCGCCCAGAACGCGCCGCTCGTGGTCGCGGTGACGCTGCTCGTGGCGATGCTGGTGCTCTACGTCGTGCTGTACGCGTTCTCGCTCAGCTCGCTGCCGGGCTCGTTCGAGGCCGCCTCGATCACCGATCACGCCGTCCCGCTGGCGCTCGCCGCCGTCGGCCAGACGATGGTCATCCTCACCCGCGGAATCGACCTGTCGGTCGGCGGGATGATGGACCTGACCAACGCACTCGCGGCGATGAAGATCCAGGGCGGCCTGGCCACCGAGGCGCTGTGGACCGTGATCATCCTGCTCATCGGGGCCGGCGGGGGCCTGCTGAACGGGCTGCTGGTGGCCTTCGGGCGGATCCAGCCGATCCTGGTCACGCTCGGAACGCTGTCGATCTTCCAGGGCCTCGCGCTGTGGGTGCTGCCGACGCCGGGAGGCCACGTGGCCGGTGGCTACACCGGCACGCTGCTGAACCCCAACGCTCCCACCGCGCTGATCTACGTCGTCGCACTCGGCTTCGCCTGGATGGCCTTCCGGCGCAGCCGGCTCGGGGTACAGATCTTCGCGGTCGGCAACGACGAGAGAGCGGCGCGGGCGAACTCTGTGCCGGTGGCCCGCACGAAGATCATCGTCTATGTCCTGGCCGGGATGCTGGCCGCCGCCGCGGGCATCGCGCTGGCCACCACGACCACCGGCGGAGATGCCACCGGCGGTGACGTGTTCACCCTGTCGTCGATCGCGGCCGCGGTGATCGGTGGCGTCTCGCTGTTCGGCGGGCGGGGCAGCGCGGTGGGCGCGATCTGCGGCGCATTCGTGCTCACGCTGCTGGTCGACGTGCTGTTCTTCGCAAACATCGACCCGCTGTTCCAGCCCTTCTACCAGGGGCTGTTCCTGGTCGTCGCGGTCGGCGCCAGCACCATGCTGGGCCGCGTTCTGGTGAGGCGACGATGAGCTCCACCGCCGAGTCACCCAAGGCCCCGAGCGCGCTGCGCACCGCGCTCAACCCCGACCGCCGCAAGATCATCTACGGCTTCATCGCCGCGATCGCGCTGTTCGTGATCGGCGACATCCTGACGCCTGGATTCGCCAGCGCGAGCGGGATCCAGCAGATCCTCCAGGTCTCCTCGTTCGTGGGGCTCGTGGCGGCCGGCCAGACGTTCGTGATCCTGATCGGCGGCATCGACCTGTCCGTGCCGTGGGTCCTGAACGGAGCGGCGATCGTGATGGTCGCGGTGGCCAACGGCTCAGACGGCCGACTGGCCATCGGGATCGTGGTCGCGGTGGGCTTCGGCGTGGTCTGCGGCATCGTCAACGGGCTGGGAATCTCGCTGCTGGGCGTCCCGCGGTGGTGATGACGCTCGGCATGAACGGCATCATCCAGGGCCTGTCGCTCGGGGTCACCCACGGGCTGACCTGCGGCGGGTGCACCAAGCCGCCGCCCACCGCGCTGATCAACGCGATGACCGGCAAGACGCTCGGGATCGACACCAGCCTGCTGATCTGGGTGGTGGTGATCATCGTCGTCTCGCTCACCCTGTCGTTCACCACGTTCGGCCGCCGGGTGTACGCGGTCGGGAACTCCGAGCGCGTCTCGCACCTCGCCGGCGTCAACGTGAAGCTGGTGACGATCTCGCTGTACGCGCTCAGCGGGCTGTTCGCGGCGATCGCCGGAGTCGCGCTGGCCGGGTTCGGTGGCGGCGCGACGATCGGCATGGGCGACCCGTACCTGTTCCAGTCGATCGCCGCGGTGGTCATCGGCGGGACCTACATCCTGGGCGGACGCGGCCACTACCTGGGGACGGTGGCGGGAGCGATCGTGCTCACCACGCTGGTCAGCGTGCTGTTGGCGCAGAATGCACCGGACTATGCGCGCGACATCGTCTACGGCGTGGTGATCCTGGTGATCCTGGTCCTCTACGGACGGCAACGAGGTGAGGCATGAAAGCGATCGTGTGGCAGGGACCTGAGCGGATGGAGATGGGCGAGCGGCCCGAGCCGTCGGACCTCCGTCCCGACGAGGTGGTGATGCGGCCGGGCGCGGTCGGGATCTGCGGCTCCGAGGTCGAGGGCTACCTCGGGCACATGGGCAACCGGACCCCACCCCTGGTCATGGGTCACGAGTTCGCCGGAGAGATCGTCGCCGCCGGCGCCGAGGCGCAGGAGTGGATCGGCCGGCGCGCCGCCGTCAACCCGATCGAGGGCTGCGGCCACTGCCGCCTGTGCCGCGCCGGCCAGGAGAACATCTGCCCCGAGCGAACGCTGATCGGCGTGCACTTCGACGGCGCGTTCGCCGATCTGGTGCGCGCGCCGGTGGCCAACCTGCGCGCCCTGCCCGACGAGCTCGACATTCGGGTCGGCGCGCTGACCGAGCCGCTGGCCAACGGAGTCCACGGCGTCCGCCTGGGGCTGGCCGGGAACGAGGTGGGCACCGCGGCGGTGATCGGGGCCGGCACGATCGGGCTCGTCACCCTCCAGGCCGCGCTGCTCTCAGAGATCCCGAGCGTGGCCGTGATCGAGCCGCAGGACGCTCGGCGCGAGCGTGCCGGCGCACTCGGCGCCCACTCCGTTCACGCCGACGGCGAAGCAGGCGCGCGCCGCGGTCGACGAGCTCGGCTTCGACCTGGTGCTCGACGCGGCCGGCGCACAGGCCACTCGCTCGATGGCGGTCGACCTGGTGCGCCCCGGTGGCCGGATCGTCTGCATCGGGCTGGCCAGCGACGACACGACGCTCTCCTTCCACACCGTGGTCCGCGAGCAGATCACGATCATCGGCTCCTACGCCTACACGATGGACGACTTCGAGCAGGGCCTCGAGTGGCTCGCCACCGGCCGCGCCACGCTCGGCGAGCTTCCGCCGGTGCTCCCGCTCGAGGAGGGGCCGGATGCGTTCGCCCGCCTGGCGGAGGCCCCGCCCGATCAGGTGAAGATCTTCCTCGCCGGCGCCGGGCGCGCAAGTTGAGCGCCGCAGCTCGCTCGGCGGCCGCGTCGCCCTCGTGGTCGGCGCCTCGAGCGGCATCGGCGCCGCGGCCGCGCGCCAGCTCGCCGAGGCCGGCGCGCAGGTGCACGCGGCGGCGCGCCGGCGGCCCGACCTCGGCGCCGGCATCACCGGCCACCAGCTCGACGTGTCCGATCGCGCCGGCGGTCGACGCGTTCGCCAAAGAGCTCACCTCTCGCGGGCCCGTGCACGCCGTGGTGGTGGCGGCCGGGACCAACCTGCCCGACCGCTCGATCGACCGGCTCACCCCCGAGGGCTGGGACACGCTGCTGGCGGTCAACCTCACGGGCGCCTTCAACGTCGTGCATGCCTTCCTCCCCGCGCTCCGCCAGACGCGCGGCGACGCGGTCCTGATCGGCTCGATCTCGGGCAGCTGGCCGGACCTGTCCGGGTCGGGCTACCAGGCGGCCAAGGCCGGGCTGCTGGCCTTCGCGCGCGGCGTCGCGTTCGAGGAGCACGCCCGCGGCGTGCGGATCACCACGGTGCTCCCGGGCGTGGTCGACACGCCGATCCTCGACAACCGACCCGAGCCGCCGTCGGCCGAGCTGCGAGCGCACATGCTCCAGCCCGATGACGTCGCCGCCGCATGCCTGTTCGCGCTCACCCTGCCCCCGCGCGCCTACGTGCCCGAGCTGACGATCCTGCCGACCGCCCTGCAGGCGGTCGGCAAGACCAACGTCGCGAGCCCGCCTCTGCCGGACGCCTAACTCGCCGCCAGTTTCGGCAAACCGCTGCGACACTGGGGTTGTGAGGCGTCCGTGGTCGCGTGCCATGGTGGGGTTGCTGGTGGCTGCTGTGCGCCGCGCCGGCGTCGGCCAGCGTGGTGACACGGACAGGGCACGCCGGTTAACCGCGCGCGGCCTGAGCACAGCCGAGCAGCGAGCGATCACGATCTCGTCGGTGTCGTTGACAGGCGACGACTCGATCGGGGCCTTCGTCCGGGTGACGTTCAGGGGCGATGTCGAGCGCTTGCTCGGCCAGGGGCACCTGAAGGCGACCCGGCTCGCCCTGGTGCTGATCCCCGCCCGCGGCGGTCAGGCCAGCGGCCTGGTCGATCAGGGCCACGGGCAAGGCAGAGCGCGTGCTGCCGTTCACCGCCGCACGTCCCGCCGGGGCGGTCCGGCACGGCGATCAGGTGACGTTCTATCTGGCCGGCGCGCGACTCAGCCGCTTCGCGAAGGTCGAGCTGAAGGTGTTCGCCACCGGCGCGGCCATGTGTCGTGGCGCCAGATCGTCGCCGCCAGGCCAACGAGTCAGACTCACTGCCGGTGAACGCGACGAAGCTCACCTGCTCGCAGCTCACCACGCTCGGCGCGCAACTCGGCTCGCTGGGGAGGGCCCGAGGTTGCGACCAGCAGGGGCTGCGGACGGTCAGAGCCAAGGTGGGCGGCGCCAGGCTCGCGGCGTGCACGACGCCGGCCCCCGCCCCACCGCCCACCACCACGACGACCGCCACGACACGACGGCGGGCACGACCCCGACGCTTGTCCGCCGCCCCACCGGTCAGCGTCGTCCAGACCGATGCCGGCGCTCTCGCAGCAGCTCGCTCCCCAGCCCGGACTGTCCTTCACCACCGCCCCACCCGCCGGCGACAGGTGATCGACGTAAACGACCAGCTCGCCTTACCAGCGCTTCGGGGGCCTCGGGGCCGCGATCACCGACAGCGCGGCCTGGCTCATCTACGACGAGCTCTCGGCCGCCGATCGGCCGACGTTGATGCAGGAGCTGTTCGGCTCCTCCGGGATCCACCTCAACTTCCTGCGGATCGCCATGGGCGCCTCGGGCGCCATGACCGTCGGGCCCCGTACTCCTACGACGACCAGCCCTCCGGACAGACCGACCCGACGCTGGCGGATTTCTCGATCGCCCACGACCAGAGCTACATCATCCCCACCCTCCAGCAGGCGCTGTCGGTCAACCCCGGCCTCGAGATCCTGGCCAATCCCTGGAGCCCGCCGGGCTGGATGAAGAGCAACGACTCGCTCGGCAACCAGAACGACTCGGGCACGCTGATCAGCTCCGACTACCAGGTGCTGGCCGACTACTTCGTCAAGACCATCCAGGACTACGCCGCGCACGGCGTGCCGATCGACGCGATCACGCCCAGAACGAGCCCCGGACGACCGGCTCGGGACCACGTATCCCGGCCTCACGCTGCCCGAAGGCGACGAGGCGCAGTTCATCGCGCAGGATCTCGCGCCCGCGCTGAAGAACGCCGGCCTGGACACCAAGATCTACGGCAACGACCTGAGCTGGGACTCGACCGCCTACGCCGACGGACTGGCGTCGGACCCGAACGCCGCCCCGGATCTGGCCGGCATCGCCTGGCACTGCTACTTCGGCGCGCCCGACGTGATGACCCAGCTCGAGCAGAGCTCGCCGGGCCTCGATCAGATCGTCGATGAGTGCTCGCCCGAGATACGCGGCTTCGGCACCCCCGAGTTCCTGATCTCCTCGCTGCGCAACTGGGCCAGCGTGGTGTCGGTCTGGACCGCCGCGACCGATCCGAACGGCGGGCCGATCCAGCCCGGCAACAACTGCGGCGGCTGCCGCGGCCTCGTCACGATCGACGAGAACGCGCACACCGCCACGCTCCGCACCGAGTACTACCAGCTCGGTCAGGTCAGCTCGTTCGTGCAGCCGGGCGCGCGCGCGCATCGACTCGCCCGAGCTTCGTCACCTAAGCGCTCAACAGCTCGAACATCGAGACCGTCAGCTCGGGGCTGGATGACGTCGCGTTCCTCAACCCGGACGGCACCAAGGTGCTCGTCGCCTATAACAACTCCACCGCGCCGATCTCGTTCGCGGTCGAGACCGACGGCCGCTATTTCACCTACACGATCCCCGCCCAGGCGATGACCACGTTCGTGTGGCGCTGAGGAGCGACCACACCGCCTGGAGAACCCCGGCTGCGGCGCGTAGCTGAGCGGTGGGAGGTTGGCTGGACGGTTCTCTGTGAGGGTCAGGAACGCCGACAACGGAGGAGAAGATCATGGCTGAGCAACTTCAGCGCGAGGTCGCAGTCTGTACGAGGACACACCCGTCATTCGGCAGCTTAGCTGCGGCGAGCGACTAACCGTGCGATCAGGAACAATCCAGACCGATCGAGTCGCGTTCGATACTTTGCGATCCGCGCCGGCGACCAGCGCCGGCCTCGAACAACTGACGGGACAGGCTTGGCGCGACATTGACACTGCCAGCGGAGACCTGACGTGCAGAGCGTAGGCGTCGCGCAGTTCGAATCGGATCTCACCGCCGTCAATTGCGGGTCACTGGCAGCCGGACGATGGCGAGCGTGAGTGGTTGGGCACTCGTGATCGCGATCGCCCAACTCGCAACGCTGCTGGCGACGAGCACACGGTACGGGTATCACCGTGACGAGCTGTATTCATCGTGGCAGGCGCGCATCGGCGTTCGGTTACCCCGACCAGCCACGCTCGTCCGTTGACGTGCTGGGCGATGAACGCCATCGCGCCAGGGTCCCTGTTCATGCTGCGCACTCCGTCAGCACGGCGGCCGGGGCGACGACCATCCTCGCGGCGCTCGATCGCCCGAGAGCTCGGCGGCGGCCGGCCGCGCAGATCGTCGCCGCGGCATGCGCGGCGACATGCGGATTTTCGCTGGCGGTCGGGCATTTCGTGACGACGACGACGTTTGACCTGTTGACCACGACCTTGCTCGGGTGGCTGGCCGTGCGGGCTGTCGTGCGACGCAGTGGCGGGCCGATTCTGGCCGCTGGCTTCGTCGTGGGAGTGGGGATCGAGGCCAAGCTACAGGTAGGGTTGGTGGCGGCGGTCATAGTCGCAACGTTGGTGATCGTCGGTCCGCGCTCGCCGCTGCGCTCCTGGCATGCGGTCGCGGGCGCGCTCGTCGCGGTGGCGCTGGCGGCTCGTATCTGCTCTGGCAGCAGCAGCATGGCTGGCCGCAGCTGACCGTGGCGGGCAACATCGCCGGCACTGAGGAGGGCGGCCGCGCCGGGTTCGTCCCGTTCGAGCTGGTGATGGTCAGCCCGTTCCTGGCTCCGGTGTGGATCGCGGGGCTCCTGGCGCCGTTCGCGCGCCGGATGGCGCGAGCTCCGCTTCGTGCCGATCACCTACCGCGGTTGTCGCGGTCCTGTACTTCGCGGGCAACGGGCACGCGTATTACTTCGCCAGCCTGTACCCGGTACTGCTCGGTCTCGGCGCCATGCCCACCGTGGAGTGGATGACGCGCGCGCGCAGGCGCGGGCTGCTGCTCGCGGCAGCGATCGCGCTCGTGGCGCGATCAGCGCGCTGATCGCCCTGCCCGTCTGCCCGAGCGCGATCTTCAGGGCAGCGTCGTCGGTCGCGCTCAACTCCGCGCAGGCGGAGACCGTCGGTTGGCCCCGCTTCGTCGACACGGTGCGACTGCGTGGCGGGAGCTTCCAAGCACCGAACGCCGACAAACCGTGATCTTCACGGCCAACTACGGCGAGGCCGGCGCGGTCGACCTGCTCGGACGCGCGCTCGGACTCCCGCGCGCCTATAGCGGACACAACGGATTCAGCGAGTGGGGAATGCCGCCCGCGACCCGACACTCGCGCGCTCCTCGGTCGGCGAGCAGGGCGCGGCAGGCGCCGCGCCCTACTTCGTCCATTGCCGGCAGGCTCGCGACTGTCGAGGACCGTGTCGGCCTCGACAATCAGGAGCAGGGCCTCCCGGTCATGCTGTGCCGACCCAGTCTGGCCTGGCCGACGCTCTGGCCACGAGCTCAGGCATTATGACTAACGCGCGACCGTGGACGGCGTCACACCGCCTGCGAGAACCCGTTGAACGGGTCGTCGCTGGTGACCCCTCCCGGGAGCGCGTTCACAGCCGCCTGGAAGTTCGACCACGCGTTGCTCGCCGCGTCCCCGGTGAGCTGCGCGTAGAGCTCCGCCAGGGTGCCCGAGTCACCGAGCGAGACCATGGCCTGGGCGATCTCGGCCAGATGGTGGCCCTGGCTGAGCAGCCACGAGATGAACGCCATTCCGCAGCCCGGTACTGTCCGCGTCCTGGTCGGTCTGCTCGGTCTGATCGACCCAATCGGGCATGCCGTCCTGGGCCCAAGTGGGCGCGGTGGCGAAATCGCTCAGCGCGTTCGAGCTGACCACGGCGGCGCACCACCGCGACAGCGCCTCACCGTTGCTGTAGCCGCACAGATTCCCGTTCATCGCGCACTCACTCAGCTCGGCCTCGAACAGGCCGAGGACCCGCTCCGGGCTGCCGAACGAGGCGTCGACCTCGATGGCATTGCCGTTGGTGAACGTGCACCCACCGTGGTCGGCGCCGCCGGTTCCGTCGGTCGACCCGCCGATGGCGTAGACGATGACGTCGACCGGACCGCCGGTGATGCCGAAGAACGCGTTGTTCTGGGCCACCACGTCGTCGGCGCCCGATAGCAGTGACTGCGCGTTCTGCGTGCCCTGTGCACCGAGTGACTCGTCGACGTACACGGTCACTCCGCTGGTGCTGGTTCCGACCTGCGTCGCGGTGCCGGTGAACGTGGGCCAAGCCGGAGTGGTGGCGGCCCTGGGTGGACGCAGCGGATGCAAGGACGGAAACATGGGCATGTGGCTCCCCTCTGGCCTAAGCCTCGAATACACGAGCGAGCGCCTGCTCGACAGGCTCCTCGCCCCCGTTGACGTACAGGATCTGGTGGTTCGCCCGCGGATCATGGAGCACGGCGTCGAGCACCGCTGCCACGTCGTCCCGGGCGACCTCGCCGCGGAACCGATCGAGCTCGAGGCGCACGCGCCCCGTCCCCGGCTCGTCGGTCAGGCGACCGGGGCGGATGATCGTCCAGTCGCGGTCGCTGGCTCGGACGGCGGCGTCAGCCTCGGCCTTCGCGCGCGTGTAGACGCTGAACACGTCATCGTCCTCGGGAGGCGGCGGGTTCTCGGCACCCACCGAGCTCACGATCGCGTACGGGACGGCGCGCTCGGCGGTGGCCTCGAGCAGCTTGATCGCACCGTCCCGGTCCATGGTGAGCTTGCGCTCGGCGCCGCTGCCGGGGCCCGCGCCGGCCGCGAACACCACGGCCTCGGCGCGCTCGACCGCGGCGGCGATCTCCTCAACCGTCGAGTGCTCGAGGTCGCACACGACCGGCTCCGCCCCCAACCCCTGGATCTCCGCAGCGTGATCGGGGTTGCGGATCAGGCCGACGACATCGTCTCCGCGCGCCACCAGCCGAGGGATCAGGCGCATCGCGATCTTCCCGTGTGCTCCTGCGATGGCGACCAGCATTCGGGGGAACCTCCGGTTGAAGACGACCGAGCATAGCTACAGCTAGGCTCGGGGCTGTGGACGCGGATTCCCCAGCACGAGCAGCTCGGGCGGCTCTGCGCTCAGGCGCCGGCCGGGCGCCCGCGCGCTCGCACTTCCGCGCCATGGGCATCGACCCCGAGCGCCTCGATGGGCCGATCGTCGGGATCGCGTCGACCTGGACGGCGACCATGCCGTGCAACCTCAACCTCGACCGGCTGGCCAACCGGGCCGCGGCCGCGGTCACCGCCGCGGGCGGCGTCCCGCTGATCTTCAACACGATCGCGGTGTCCGACAACCAGTCGCAGTCCACCCCCGGCATGCGTGCCTCGCTGGTCTCGCGCGAGGTGATCGCGGACTCGATCGAGCTGATGGTCGACGCCCACGACTTCGACGCGGTGCTCTGCCTGGTCGGCTGCGACAAGACCGTTCCGGCGGCGCTGATGGCCGTGGCCCGGGGAGATCGCCCGGCGGTAGTGCTATCAGGCGGCCCCATGCTCGCCGGGCGCGACAACGGCCGCGCGCTCACCATCCAGGACATGTGGGAGGCGCTGGGCGCGCACGAGCGCGGACGGATGCCGCGCGAGCAGCTCGACCGGCTCGAGCGGATCGCCTGCCCGGGTCCGGGCTACTGCGCGGGCAACTTCACCGCGAACACGATGGCGATCGTGATCGACTTCCTCGGCCTTGGGGTGATCGGCGACGGCATGATTCCCGCCGTCCACCTGGAGGAGAAGGACGCGGCCGCCGAGCGCGCCGGCACCCTTGCGGTGTCACTGGCCGAGCGCGGCGTGAGCGCCCGGAGCTTTCTCGACCGGCGGGCGATCGAAAACGCCATGGCCGGGGTCGTGGCCAGCGGCGGCTCGACCAACGGGTTCCTGCATCTGCTGGCCATCGCCCACGAGGCCGGCGTCGACGTGTCGCTCGACGAGCTCGGGGAGATCAGCGCCCGCACGCCGGTGATCGCCGATCTTGCGCCGGGCGGCCCGTGGGTGGCGGAGGACCTCCACCGGGTGGGGGGAACCGCGACGCTGATCCGGGAGCTGATTGGGCGGGGCGCGCTCGACGGGTCCGCGCCGACGGTCGAGGGTCGGACCCTGGCCGAGGTCGCGGCCGGCGCCCCGGCCGCCGACGGCGAGGTGATCGGCGAATTCAAGGCCCGTGGCTCGCTCTACGCGCTGCGCGGCAATCTGGCCCCGGACGGCGCCGTGCTCAAGCAGGCCGGGACCGAGCGGCGCCGGCAGTCGGGGCCGGCCCGGGTGTTCGACGACGAGCAATCCTGCATCGCGGCGGTGCGGGCGGGGCAGGTGAACGAGGGCGAGGTGCTGATCGTCCGCTACGAGGGACCGGCCGGCGGTCCGGGCATGCGGGAGATGCTGGGCCTGACCGCGTCGGTGGTCGGGGCCGGTCTGGGCGAGTCGGTGGCCCTGGTCACCGACGGGCGGTTCTCGGGCGCGACGCGCGGGTTGATGGTCGGGCACGTCTCGCCCGAGGCCGCGCGCGGCGGTCCGCTCGCCGCCGTGCAGGACGGCGATGTGATCACGATCGACCTGGACGCCGGCCGCCTCGAAGTGGAGCTCGGCGAGGACGAGCTTGCCCGCCGCCTGGACGCGCTCACCCCTCCCGAGCCGCGCTTCGCGCGTGGGGTGTACGCGCGCTACAGCGCCGAGGTCGGCTCGGCCTCGGAGGGGGCCGTGCTGCGGTCCGGCAACGAGCTCGCGGCACAGCCGCGCTGAGCAGTCATGCCGGAGCTCCCCGAAGCAGAACGTGCCCGCCAGACCCTGGAATCCGCGCTTGGCCGGCGGATCGCCGAGGTCGACGACCGTGACTCCTACGTGTGCCGGCCGCACGCCCCCGGCGAGATCGCCGCGGCGCTGACCGGCCACACCCTCGCCACCGCGCACCGCCGCGGCAAGTTCATGTGGCTTCAGACCGACGATGGCCCGGCGCTCGGGCTGCACCTGGGCATGGCTGGCCGGATCCTGGTCGACCCCGACGACACCACGCGCTGGGATCGGTTCACCTTGACGTTCGACGACGGCGGCCGGCTCGTGCTGCGCGACAAGCGTCGGCTCGGCCGCGCCGTGCTCAACCCCGACTTCTCCCATGTCGGACCGGACGCCGCCGAGGTGGGCCGGGTCGAGTTTCGCCGGCGGATCGGCGCCGGCCGCGCCCCGATCAAGGCCCGCCTGCTCGACCAGGGCGCGATCTCCGGGATCGGCAACCTGCTGGCCGATCAGATTCTCTGGCAGGCCCGTCTCTCGCCTAACCACCGCACCGGCGCGCTGTCGATGCAGGAGCTCGATCGCCTCCGCCGCGAGGTGCGTGCCGCGGTTCGATCGGCCATCCGCAAGGGCGGCGCCCACACCGGCCAGTTCATCGAGGCGCGACGGCGCGACGGCGTGTGCCCGCGCGACGGCCATCACCTGTCCCGCGCCCGGGTCGGGGGAAGGACGACGTACTGGTGCCCGGTCTGCCAGATGTGAGCGACGACGCAAGGCTGCCGGAGGGATTCCGGGTCGGCCACTGGACCGACCCGGACGCCCGCACCGGCTGCACGGTGATCCTCCCGCCGCCCGGGACACGCGGCAGCGTCGAGGTGCGCGGTGGCGGCACGGGGACACGCGAGCTCGAAGGGCTTTCGCCCCTGGCCAACGCCGAGGGACCGAATGCCGTCCTGCTCACCGGCGGCAGCGCGTTCGGACTCGCGGCCGCCGATGGGGTCATGCGCTGGCTCGAGGAGCGCGGCCAGGGCCGCCCACCCGGGCCGGCCTCGTTCCCCTGGTCCCCGCCGCGGTGGTGTTCGATCTGGTCGAGGGGGAGTCCGCGCGACGGCCGGGCCCGGATGACGGCTACGCGGCGTGCGAGGCGGCGCGCGCCGACACGCGCGAGCGCGGCCCGATCGGGGCGGGCACCGGGACCGCGGTGGGCAAGCTGCTCGGACGCGAGCGGGCGGCCCGCGGTGGCGTGGGCTACGCCGCCACGCGACTCGCTGACGGCACGCCTGATTGCCGTGCTGGTCGTGGCGAACGCCTTCGGCGACGTGATCGGCGAGCGCGGCGAGCTGCTCGGCGCCCCGCGCGGCGAGCGCGGCGAGCTGGTGCGCACGGCGGAGCTTCTCGCCGGAATGCCCGAGCTGCCGGACTTCCGCGATCTCGAGCCCCGTGCCACGGGCAACACCACGCTGGCCTGCGTGTGCACCGACGCCTCGGTCGACAAGCGCACCTGCGCGATCGTCGCGCGGATGGCGAGCGCCGGTATCGCCCGGGCCGTCGATCCGGCCTTCACGCCACTCGACGGAGACGTCGTGTTCTGCCTGGCCTCCGGGAGCGGGACCTCGCCCGCGCCCGGGCTGGCCGCGTCGTGGTCGGTGACCGTGCTCGGCACGGTGGCCGCCACCCTTACCGCCGCCGCGGTCAGGGACGCGGTCGTTACGGCTCGGTGAGCTCCGCGGCGGGTAGGTGCACGGTCCTGACACCCCGTGACTTTGCCAGCCTCACCATGTCCTCGGTTCCGCCCGGTCCATCACCTCCCTTGCCGTCCCACAGCACGATGAGCGATGCGTCCACGTCGGATCGCGACAATCCGGTATGCAGCATCCAGCGGTTGTTGCGCTGCCAGATGCTGTAGTCACCTCGCTCGGCCAGCCAGCCGGGAAGCTCCTTGGTCTGGGATAGGAGCTTGACCTCGAGACGCTCGACCAGGGCTCGGAAGCGCTCCATCCATTCCGGCCCGGCGTCCGCCACCGACGCCGCGGCGTAGTCATCGCGCGGGACGGCCAGCATCAGCGTGGTGGGAACGCCCAGCTCGAGGCAGATCTCGTGAAACAGGATGTCGCCGCCGCTGGCCCCGCCGGCGACGCCCTCGATCGGCCCTCCGCCGGCCAGTTCCTTCTCGGCCTCCACGGCGTCGCGGATCATCTGCGTAGCGCGCGCGATGCTCTCGGGCGTGGCCGGGAACCGCGGCTGCGCGCGTCCCGGCGTGTCGAGCCGATGGCCAGAGAAGACGATCACCCGCGAGCGTGGCTTCGGCGCCGCCGGCTGCTCGGAGACGCCGAGGGCGGTCATGGCGGCCTGGGCCTTCGCCGTGAACAGCCCGAGCGCGAGGTAGAGCCGGATCTGCTGCGCCGCCGACTCGGCCGGAAAGCCCCCGCCTCCCTCGGCGGCCAGCCGGACGCGTGCCTGCTCGTAGGCGGTGGCCACGCGGCCCGGATTGTCCGTGCTCAGCAGCAGCAGATCGGCCCGCGTGAGGTCGGCCCACACGTCGTAGGGGCGGCCACGATTCCGGAACGCTTCGGCGCTGAGCGATCGGCGAACCGTTGCGGAAAGCTCGGCGCGCTCGCGCTCCAGGCGCTTCAGCTCAGCGGCCGCCTCGTCCTCGTCGTCGAAGCACTCGGAGAAGGTCTTCGGCTGGTTGGCGGCCAGCGCGATCGTCACCGTCAGCAGCGCCAGGGCGTTGATCCCGGAGTACCAGTGGTTCTGGTCGACCAGGAACGCCTCGTCATATGCGGCACGGGCGGAGTCGAGCTGGGCCGAGCGCAACGCGACGGCCTGCCGGCGCTCGGGCGGCAGATCCCACCACTCGGCGAGCCACAGATTCTTGATGTTGCGTCCCTTGAGGGCGAGTGCCTCGGCCCGCTGAGCGCCGGCCAGCCCACCGGCGCGGGTGATGCGCTCGAGCGCGGCCATCGACGCCACCGGGTTGCCCAGCCGGTCATAGACCGTGGCGAGCAGAAGATTGGCCTCGGGATCCTCGGGCCGGCGGGAGCGGATCGCCTCACAGGTGGCCCTGGCGTCCGGCCAGCCACGCAGCGCGACCTGCGCGCGGGCGATCAGCCTGAGGCCGGCCTGACCCCATTCGAAGTCTGCCGCTTCGTCGGCCAGCACGGCAAGCATCGGGAGGTCCTCGCCGCTACGCGCGCCATTCACCTCTTCAGTGAACTCGGACGGGATCGGGCGGAAGTTCTCCACATCGGTCGGCTCGAGCGCCGGCAGGAGCAGGAACACCGGACTGTCCGCGTCGTTGGCGGCGAGCGACTCGCGCAGCGCCTTGGTGAGGTCGGACTGGGCTTCTCCGGGAGCCTCGGGGTCGTACTCCAGGTAGCGGTCGGTCTTCAGGTCGAACGGCACCTCGTCCTTGCGCGCGCGGATCAGGATCGTCGTGCGGGGCCGCAACGAGTGCCTGACCCCGAGTTCGTAGTACACGTTGGCGTTGTGAATCGAGATGTCAGCGATCACCACGTCCGCCAGCAGCAACTGCTCGAACACATCGGTGCGGATGTTCCCGGCACGGGCAATCGGCCCGGTGGTGCTGCCGCCGATTCCGGCCTCGTCCAGCACGGGCTCGATCAACTCGCGCTGCATGCGGTCGAAATCGATCCCCTGCTTGCTCCCAAACGGCCGGACCACGAACGCGTGCACGGGTCGGGCAGTCTAACCCTGTCGGTCGTCGCCGGCTTGACATGCCCTCACCGCCCGGCATAGGCTCAGCTCGATTGGGGGAGTGTCACCAAACGGTGTGACAGATCAGGAGTGGAGCCGCTGGGGCCAGCTAGCCGACCGCTACAGCGCCGCGCGCCCGCGCCGGATCCTGGCCCTCGACGGTGGCGGAATTCGTGGCGTCATCACCCTCGGAGTGCTCCAGGCGCTCGAGGACGAGCTGCGCAACGCCTGCGGCGGCGACGACAGCTTCCGGCTCTCCCAGTTCTTCGATCTGATCGGCGGGACGAGCACGGGTGCGATCATCGCCACCGGCCTGGCTCGGGGCATGTCGGTGGACCAGATCGAGAAGTTCTACCGGAGCTTCGGGACCACCGCGTTCGCTCGGCGAAAGCTCTGGCAACGCTGGCAGTCCCTGTATGGCGACGGCGGCCTGGCCAAGACGCTGCGCGACACATTCGGCGAGGACACGACCCTCAGGCCGGAGCATCTCGAGTGCCTGCTCGTGGTGGTCACCCGCAATGCCACCACAGACTCGGCCTGGCCGATCAGCTCCAACCCGGACGCGAAGTACAACGCTCTCACCCGCTCGGATTGCAACCTGAACATCCCGCTGTGGAAGCTCGTGCGGGCCAGCACGGCAGCACCCGTCTTCTTCCCACCCGAGGTGATCTCTTGGGACGACAGCGACCCGGCCAAGGCGTTCGTGTTCGTCGACGGCGGGACGACCGCGTACAACAACCCCGCCTTCCTGCTCTTCAAGATGGCCACCGAGCCGGCCTACAAGCTGGGCTGGCCGACCGGCGAGGGCAACCTCCTGATCGTGTCGGTCGGCACCGGCAGCGCGCCGGTCATGGGCGAGACAGCCGAGGACCCCAGCACGAACCTGCTCGAAGCGGCGACCAACACGCTGTCGGCTCTGATGTCACAGGCCTCGGTCGACCAGGACGTCAGCTGCCGGATCGTCGGCCGGTGCACCTACGGTGGGATCCTCGATCGGGAGCTCCATGATCTCGTGCCGATCGATCCGGGCATCCCCGATCAGCCGCTGCCGCTGGACCGCGATCTCGGCAAGGCATTCCTATACGTCCGCTACAACGCCGAATTGACCACCAACGGACTCGAGGAGCTCGGGCTCGGCGAGCTCGACGCCAAGCAGATGCGAAAGATGGACGACGTCGAGAACCTCAGCGACCTGACCAAGATCGGTCAGGCGCTCGGTCAGAGGGTCGACCTGGCTCACCTGGGAGGCTTCGCGACCCTGGCCGTTTGAAGGTCCGTGATGAGCTTTTAGCAGGTTTAGTACGGTCAGCTTTTGCTTACCAAAGCACCGGTCGCCCGACGTGTGACCAGTTACCACCTCGTTGGCTTGCAAAACGCCGGGGGGTGGATCAGACTGCTTTCGAGGCTCGCGCGGCTCGCGTCAATCCGCGCAAACTCTTCCCTGTCGACCTGCTCGCGCACAGCCCGCGCAGCACCCGCGAAACGGCCGAGAAGAGATCGCGTCCCTTCTCGCATTTTCATCCCGAGGCTCATGACAAGATGCTCCAGGTCGAGACCACGAACAGGAACATGAGCACGGTGACACCAAAGCGGGTGAAGATCAGCCAGCCGAGCCCCGCGTCGCCGCGCAAACACGCGATCAGCCCTGGCTTGCGAGCATCGATGCGCATCATGATTTCTTTCTCCTCAGCTCGATGTTGTTGCTTGGGTCTAGCCGGAGCCGGTGCGGCTCGGTTGGACAACTGTCATTAGGCGGGCCGTCGGGCCGCCTAATCGATCAATGCGACGAGATCCGCGAATCTCGCTGACGTGGACGCGAGGTCGCCGGACCGGTCCCGCTTGCGCCTCGGCCCGCCTTCCTGACGAACCGCCTACAGCGGTTAGGTCTATAGCCCGTTGAGGAGACCGCGCAGCGTCGTGGCGTAGCTATCGAGGGCGTCGCGCCCGTCGTAGGTCAGCGCGACCGAGGTCCGCGAGGTCGGTCCGCTGCCCGTCTTGCTGGTCGCGAGGTAGCCCACCTCTTCCAGCTTGCGCAGGTGCGTGATCAGGTTGCCCGGCGTTAGCTCGAGCATGTCCTGGAGGCGCTTGAACGACAGCTGGTCACCCTCGGGCAGGGCGGCCAGCGCCGCCATGATCTGCAGCCGCGCCGGGACGTGAATCAGCGGGTCGAGCGCCTCGGCGGTCACGCGCCCATCCGCACCGTGTCTGTCCGAGTCTCGCGCCGCTGCCGCTTGCCGAGCGCCGCGTTAGCCAGCAGCAGCACGCAGAGGCCCACACCGTTGACGAGCCACATGCCACGAGGGCCGGCAATTGCGGCGAGGGCAGCGATCAGCGCGACCGGAACAGCGAGCGCGAGCTCATGCCAACGCTTGTGGAACGCGCTGCGCCCGGCCCAGACGGCGGCCGTCGCGATCAGGTTTCCGTTCAGGAAGAGCGACCAGTAGAAGCCTGCGCCCTGTGAGCCGCCGTTGTTCGCGATCCCGATCATCGCCAGATAGAAGACAAGCAGGACCCCGATCATCACAACCGCCTCCTCGCGCTGCACCTTCACCGAGCGGCCGCTGACGCCGGTCCGCGCACGCGCATAGGCATAGATGACGGTGGCGATCCGGACCGCGATCAGCGCGTAGAAGACCATCAGCGACGCCAGGCTCGGGCCGGTGAAGGGGTGCTGATCGCGGACGTTCAGCCACACGATCCCGAAGGCGGCCAGCGCCACCACCGCCGCCACCAGCGACACCCAAGACGCCCGGAAGTCCAGCGAGCGCCGCGTGTGCGCCTGGGTCTGCGCCAGCAGGCGCGCCGCCTCGTGGGGTTCCATCCTGCCCTCCTCGGGGGCTCCGGATGGCGGTCCTGTATGTGTAGTCATAGTCTCGGCTCCCAACTGCCCTAGCGTCGTGGATCGCTATCGCTCGCCGCTAGTGCCGGATCGTGCTCGGCCGGATGCGGTAGGCGATGAACAGGTGCGCGAGCATCCCCGGGACGGTGGCCAGCAAAAACAGCCAGGCGCCCCACGGGTGGCCGTCGTGCGCGGCGACAATCACCACGCTCATGGTGAGTAGGAATAGCGCGATCGCGATCCGCATCGGGAACATCAGGTTCGCGTGTGCGCGCTCCCAGCCGAGCGGGCGGCGGCGCTTGTTATTGGAGATCAGCGTGAGCATTGAGAACTCCTTGACGTAGGTCGGCTGATGAGAGTTTGTGATGCAAACCTTAGCTCACTTTGTGGGGCAAAGTCAAGGGTCTATTCGAGCAAGGGCGCCCAGAGGGCATCGCCGCACCAGCCGTGATCGCTCGACTGCCGCTCAAGCTCGTCAGCCATTGGAACGACCCCAGGTCGGGAGACGACCCCGACGGCGAACCCAGCCAGCGCTAGCGCGCCGATCTCACTGATAACTCGTCCGCAACAGAGCGATCCGGTGCTTCAGACGCCTCTTGACCTCTGTTTCGTACGGCATCCCTTGGCTTACGGATTGCTCTCGGGCCGCACCACACGTAGATCGGGCCGTTACGGCCAATCAGGCTCTCACGCGTCACGTCGTCGGCAAGGAGTCTCGTTCTCGGACTTGAACAACCCATCGCTGGCCTGAACCATCCACGCTAGCCGGCCAAACTTTCCCACCATGACCGCCATCGATCGCGACCGCCGACCGGACCGGCGTGAGCTGGTCGAGCTGCTGCTCGTCCTTCTGGCGGCCGTTGTCTACATCTACCTCATCGGATGGGCGATCAGCTGGGTGAGGCTGGCCGCAGCGCGGATCCCGGTGGCGGCGTCACTGCCGATGCTCTCGCACCAGACGGTGTTCCTGGCCGGGCTGCGAGTCGTGGTGGTCATGGTTGTCGTGTTCGCCGCGATGTGCCTGGTCGCATACGCCGTCCACACGGGGGCCTGGCAGCGCCGGGGCGGCGAATGGCACAGCGTGATCAAGCACGGTCGTCCGGCGGCCGCCGCGCGGCACCGTCGGCGGCCCGCGGTCCGCCGGGACGCCCCTGTGGGCGACGTGTTCGTGCGGGTGATCGCCGGCTTCGACGTCGGCGTGATCGCCGGCACGTTCGCGCTGGCGCTGGCGCGGATCGTCAAGACCCTTATCGACCAGGCCCTTCCACCGGGTCCGTGGTGGAGCCTGCTGGCCCCGTGGGTGCTGCTGAGCGCGATCTTCGCGCTGGGTCTCGCCCACCTGGGGCCGCTGTGGGGTAACCGGCTGGTGCACGGCGTGCTCTGGAGCGCGGTGGTCGTCGTCGCGCTGGTGTCCTCGGCGCCGATCGGCCTGCTGCTCCTCACCGGGGCGGCGGTCGCCTCGCTGGGCCGGACGTACGGACGAGTGCGCAGCCGCCATGGCCGCGGGGTGCTCGCCACCGGGCACCCGCGCCGCCTGTCGTTCGCGCTCTCCCCGCTCCCCTGGCTGCTCCTGACCGTTTACGCGCTGGTCGGGATCGCCTACTACGCCCTTCCTCCCGCGAGCTTCTCGCAGGCCAGCGTGATCACGCCAGCCGGTGGCCGGATCGGCGGCGAGGTGGCTCGCAACGGCACGGGCGTGTACCTGGTCAGCTGCACGCCGCTGGCCGACGCAACCTCGACCGACGAGCGGGTGATCACCGTCCCTGCCGCGCAGGTGAGGTCGATGAGCACCTCGGCGACGCCGTTCGTGGTCGATTCCGGCGCACGGCCCTCGTTGCCCACCGTTCTCCTGCACGCGGTCGGCATCCACGCGAGCACGCCGGCCTGGATCCGCCCGCAGGTCCGCGCTGTCCGTCCGACCTGTGCCGGCGACCCGCTGCCCGCCTCGAGCGTCGGTTACCTGGCGCAGAGTCTCGGACCCGGGGTGATCGCCGGTCCGCCTCCGCCCGGCGGACGGGCCATCGATGGCGAGGCGCCGATCGAGAAGACCAGCCCAGGCATCGCCGCGCTGGCACGCCGCTACCAGCCGACCGTGCTCGTGACCGTGTCAGATCCGTTCTGGCCAGTGTCGGTAGGAGCGCTCCTGGCCGATCGCGGGCCCGCGGGCCAGGTGTCGTGCGTTCAGGGCTTCGGGTCGACCTGCCCGGCCAAGCCACCGCGGCCGGCCCCGACGCCGGACGACCTGCACGCGGCGGGAAGCGGTCCGGACGACTTCCTCGAGTATCCGGTGTCGCCGGCGCTGAGCACCGGGCCCGGGCCGCAGCTGGATTCGTTCCTGCGCGGTCAGCAGGCGCAGCCCGGCGCGCTGCCGACCCTCCAGCCCGGCTCGCTGCCCACGCTGCGCCAGCGCCTGGCCAACCCGGGTCTCCTCGATCCCTGGAGGACGGCCCAGGTGTACTTCTACTACGCGCGGAACACCAATCCGGCCACCTGGCCGGCACCCGACCGGGCGATCACCGGCAAGCTGATCGCACTCCAGTACTGGTTCTTCTACGCCTACAACTACTACCCGACCGTGTTCGACGCCGGGCTCATGCCCGACGCACCGGTGGTCGGCGATGAGATCAACACCGACCTGCACCAGGGCGATTGGGAGCACGTGACCGTGCTGCTCGATGCTCGGACCAAGCGACCACTGTGGCTGTACACCGCCCGGCATTCCAGCGAAGGCGAGTACTACGCGTGGAACAGCCCGCTGCTCACCTTCGACCAGGGCCACGTGGTGATCCAGGCCGCGCTCGGCGGGCACCCGAGCTATGACGCGCACTGCCGCGAGAGCCTGCGCTTCAACCCGGCGCTGGGGGTGATCCGCGGGCGCGTGGCCGACTGGGTCGTGTGCGGCTCGGGGCGCTTCGCCTTCCGCTGGCAGACCACTCCGCTGGTCGACGTCGCCAAGGTGCCCTGGGCGTGCTGGCAGGGTCACTTCGGCGTGGCCACCCCGTCCGAGATCGGCGCGGCCAAGCTCAAGGAGAGCTCGATCCAGCGCACGATCAACGCCAACTACGAGGTGGCCGGCCCCCGCTCGCCGCTCTGGCAGGCCGAGAACGGCCGCCTGGCCGCCGATCAGACCCCCCAGGCGGGTAAGCCGCCGCCGGTGGACAGCGGCGTGTGTGCGCGGTGGCGCCGACCCGGCCGGGCCCGAGGACGCCGCGATCAAGAGCGGACTCTGAGCTCGCGCCGGGCGACACGGTCCGTCACCATCCTCAGGGTGGACCGCCGCGCGCTCAAACGAGTCTGCCTGAGCTTCGCCGGCGCCGAGGAGACCTTCCCCTTCGGCTCGGAGACGTCCGTCTTCAAGGTGAGCGGCAAGATGTACGCGCTCTCCCGGCTGCAGGGTGATCCGCTCAGCGTCAGCGTCAAGTGCGAGCCCGTCCTGGCCGAGGAACTCCGCGCCGCCCACCCGGCGATCACGCCCGGCTATCACCTCAACAAGCGCCACTGGAACACGGTCGTGCTCGACGGCTCGCTTCCCGACGGGATGATCGCCGACATGATCGAGGACTCCTACGACCTGGTGGTCAGCAACCTCCCGCGGTCCCGGCGTTCCTGAGCGCCTGGGCCAGTCGCTCGCCCGGTAGCGCGTGCGCCACGATGCCGTCGCGCCCCTCCGTCGTGGTCGCGCTCCGTCGTGGTCGCGCTCAGCACCGCGTTGACGATCGCCTCCTCGGTGCCCTCCACGACCGCGTCGAACAGTGCGGTGATGTACACGTCGGAAAGCATCGTGAGCGGGAAGGTGAGCGGCGCATGCTCGTCGATGCGGGCGCACTGCTGTGGCAGCAGCGGCGCGTCGGTGGCCACGATCACGATGATCGAGCCGGCGCCGGCCGCATTCGAGTCAACCGGGCCGGGGAGCGGGGATGTCGTCGAGCGCGCGTCCCACCGGCACGCCGTTCACCGCGAAGCGCCCGCGCCGGCCTGCGCCGCGGCGAAGGCGTCGTGCACATGCTCAGGGTGAA
The DNA here is from genome assembly GCA_963764545.1 of uncultured Solirubrobacterales bacterium. Lineage (GTDB taxonomy): Bacteria > Actinomycetota > Thermoleophilia > Solirubrobacterales > Solirubrobacteraceae > Palsa-465. The sequence goes on from CAVXSX010000005.1 coordinate 1,580,393, forward strand.
CGTGGAAGCCATTGCCCGACGCGCACCCCGGGCACCTCGGTGATCGCGTTCAACGGTCCGGGTGTCCCGCCGCCGATCGTGATGCCGTGGTCACGCGCACGCATCCTCGCTCCCGGGCCGGTCAGGCGATCGAGCCCTCGGTCATGGCTCGCTCGATCGCGGCCTGCGCCTGCTGGGTGTGCGGACCGGGTGCTGCCGGCAGGATCACCTCGCCGATCGCCGCGATCGGCTGACCCAGCCGGGCGGTCGAAGCCAGGAATGCCTCCTCGGCGCCGAGCACGTGCTTAAGCGGGAAGCTCCCCTCCTCGACCGTCATGGCCTCGAGGATCACCCGCCGGGTGATCGAGGCGAGGATGCCGGTGTCGAGGGCCGGCGTTTGGAGCCGGCCGTCGCGCACCCAGAAGACCGAGCACGTCGGCCCCTCCAACACCGTTCCGTCGGCACGAACCAGCAGCGCCTCGTCGTAGCCTGCAGCCAGCGCCCGCCGCGAGGCCAGCATGTTGGCCGCGTAGGACAGCGACTTGACGCCGTCGAGCAGCACGGTCGGCTCGTAGGTGATCGGGAGCAGACCGCACCGGCTGGATCAGCCCCTCGGGATCGCCCCTCGACTCCAGGCGACAGATCCGGCGCCCCCCGCGAGTCAGCACAACGCGCACGACCGCGTAGCCCGCCGGCGCGCGGGCCAGCAGCTGCTCGATGTCGGATTCGATCCGCTGACGCGGGCAGTCGAGGGCCAGCGCTGCACACGAGCGCTCGAGCCGGTCGAGGTGCGCGGCGCGTGCGAACGGGCGGCCATCCAGCACCGGGAAGGCGTCAAACGCGCCATCACCGCGGATCAGCCCATCGTCGGTGGCGGGGATCATCGCCTCACCGGCGCGCATCAGCTCGCCGTCCAGGACGACCGGCCAGTCGTCCGCCTCGGCGGGAGTGGTGTGGCTGACCGGGTCCACCGTGCTCATTGCCCCGGCCCGTTCAACTGTAGATCTTCTGCTGACTCGCTTTCGACCTCCGGTCCCTCGTGGTGGTGTGGGGCGGTGTGGCTCACTTCCCGGCTCCTTCCTCGACGAATATCGAAAGCGGCAGGGTGATCCCGACGTTCCACATGCCCGCGTCGACGACCTCGAGGATCTTGAGATCGCCGGCCAGGCTGCACAGCATGTACGCGTCCTGGCGCGAGAGCCCGTGCTCGGCCTCGATCCAGTCGACCATGGCCAGCACGGCCTTGCGCGTGCACTCCATGAGATCGGGCGCGATGCCCATCGCGCCGTGATGCCCGCGGGCATCAACCGCGGGAGTCAGCGCACCTGCGGTTTGGAAGTACGGCGCGGGGATGGTGTTCTGCTCGACGGTGAATCGCAGGCTGACGTGCATGTCGCACTCCATCGCCGCGACGCACACCTCACCGTCGCCCTGCATCGCGTGCGGGTCGCCGCAGGAGAACAACCCTCCCTCACACCACACCGGCAGCCACAGCGTCGTGCCGACGGTCAGGTGCCGGGTGTCGATGTTGCCCCCACCCTTGTGGGGCGGGAAGGCCGAGCCGGTGGCCGGGTCGTCGGGATGGGTGCCCATCGTGCCCAGGAACGGCGCGAACGGGATCCTGACGTTGGGGGCAAAATCGACGTGCGTGCCGCTGCGCAGATCGAAGGTGCGCAAGTACGGGTCGGGGAAGTGCTCGGGCAGCGTTCCGAGCTCGGGGAGCTGCACGCACCAGCCCCAGTCGCCGGGGGTCAGCTCGAGGATCTCGATGCGCAGCGAGTCACCCGGCGTCGCTCCCTCCACGTACAGCGGACCGAGCAGGTTGTACAGGGTGTCGAAGTCGAAATTGGTCTGCTCGAACGTGTCACCCTCGTTCACCTGACCGTGACCGGCCATCAGGATGTCGTAGCGGACGACGTCACCCGACGCGATGCGCAGCGTGGGTTCCAGCGTGTTGTCCCACGAGTGGTGGATGCGGTTCGCGTCTATCTGGTGCTCCATTCCGGTCTCCTCTCTGCCTCGATCTCTCTCCATTCGCGGGTGGCCACCGGCCACACGTCGACCACTGTCCCGTCCTCGACGACCAGCATCCGTGAGTGCAGGTTGGCCGCCGCGCAGGCGTGGTTGGGCACCACGCGCAGGCGCTCGCCGACCGGGATGTCGCACGGCCCGGCGCTGTGCACGATCGCCTGCTCCTCGTACAGGCGCGTGACCTTGAGCTCCGGATGTCCCTCGATCATTCCGAACGCCGGAGTGAGTGTGCTCAGGCGCTCGGCGGCGAGCGCCTTGGACCCCGAGTCGAGGATCAGCCGATCGGGCGCCGGCCGCGAGCTCACCGTGGCCAGCACCGACAGCGCGCAGCGCTCGGGGCCGACCACTCCGAGCGCGACCTGCGTCGCGTCGTAGAACACGTAGTTGCCGGGCCGGATCTCGGTGATGCCCTCGCCCGACTGCATCGCATGGGAAGTGGGCGTGCTGCCAACGCTGCGTACCGCGGTCTCGATACCTCGATCGGCCAGCGCGCTGACCGTCTCGACGATCGACTCGTGTTCGTCGCGCGCGGCGGCCACGATCCCGGCCCGATCGGTCGCGCCGTAGGCGTGGCCGCCGAAGGTGAGCAGCCCGTCGAACGAGGCATGGCTGGCGGTGTCGATCGCCCTGGCGATCTGCTCGGCGCTGGCGTTACCGGGCGGGGTTCCGAAGCGGCCGACGCCACAGTCGATCTCCCACAGGTAGCCGACCTCGACCCCGGCTCGCCGGCAGGCCGCGTCGAGCGCGGCCAGGGCCTCGGCCCCGTCGAGTGCGACCCGGACCCGGGCTCGGCCGGCCAGTGCGACGACACGATCAAGGCGCCACGCCCCGATCGGCGGCGCGGTGAGCAGGAGATCGTCGATCCCCTCGCCCGCGAACCCCTCGGCTTCGGTCAGGGTGGCGACCGTCAGCCACCTGCTCCGTGCTGGCGCTGGAGCGCGGCGATGGCCGGTGACTTGTGCGTCTTCGCGTGCGGTCTGAGCGCGACGCCGAGCGACGCGGCGCGTCCGGCCATCTCCTCGACGTTGGCCTCAAGCCGGGCGCGGTCGACGACCAGCGCCGGGGTGACCACCTCGCCAAGCTGGGTGGGCCCGTCTACCACGGCGGCGTCGCCGCTCCGATCACGGCCGCAACGCCCACCTCCGACGCGTTGCGAAAGGCATGCGGACGCTCGGTCTGAAAGCGGATCAGATCGCCCTGGCCGAGCTCGTAGCGCTCGTCCTCGATCAGCAGCTCGACCTGGCCGTGCAGCACGTAGGCGACCTCCTCGCCGGGGTGGCCGATCATGTCCCGGTCGTAGCCGCCGCCGGGATCGAACGACAGCAGGTAGGGCTGGATCGTGTGATCGTGTCCATTGCCCAGCAGCTGGTAGAGGACGCCGGTGCCGCGGCGCACGCCGGGCACGGTGGCGGCGCAGCTGCGGATGATCTCCACGCCGCCGGTTCTCGTGCCGGGGCCGGGCTCGCCGAGCAGCTCGGTGATGTGCAGCCCGAAATGCTCCGCCACCAGCTGCAGCCGCTTGAGCGAGACACCGCCGCGCCCGTTCTCGAGAGCCGACAGCGACGACGGGGCGATGCCGATCTCGCGGGCCTGAGCGCGCAGGGTCTTGCCGGACTGGGTGCGCAGCCGGCGGATGCGCTGTCCCATGACCGAGGCGGGCTGGCCGTTCCCGTTCGAGGTATGCGTTCGTGGTTCGCGGACGTTTCGCATCACTGTTCGCTGTGCGAGAACGTATACGGCCGCGCGTTACCGACGCAAGGCCCCCAAGCGGCACATCGTCAGGCCATGCTCTTCCTCCACCCGTGCGACTCTCCGCGCGCCGGCTGCGTGGCCGCTCGTGCATCGCGGGTGACCGCGTCCTCGTCAGCCGAGGCGTCCTCGAGCCTGAGTCCGGTGCTGCGCGGGCCGAACAGCGCTACGTCGGTCGCGATCAGCGCCATGATCACCGCCGAGCCGATGAATACGGCCGATGCGCCGAGACCGTCGAGCACGCTGACGGCGATGAACGGCAAGATCGCGCCGCTCAGCCGGCTGAGCGAGTAGGCCGTCCCAACCGCGGTGGCCCGGATCCGGGTGGGGAAGATCTCCGCCTGGTAGATGTGGAACGAGTTCGAGAACACGTTGCTGGTCGCGGTGAGCAGGAATCCGGCGGCCACGATCAGCCAGGTCACCCGGGCGAACCCAAAGGTGATGCCCAGGCCGCCCATGATCAGTGACGAGGCGACGATCAGATGCTTGCGCTCGAAGCGCTCCATGATCGGCACCGACACCGCCGAGCCCAGCGGATAGCCCACGTAGATGATCGCCGTGAAGCCGAGCGTGTCGACAATCGTGTAGCCCTTGGCTTTGAGCACCAGCGGGGCCAGGGTGCCGAAGCCGTAGTAGCCGACGGTCTGGAAGAACTGGAAGAACCACAGCATCATGCTCCGGCGCGCGTAGGGCGGCTCCAAGATCTCGCTGAGCCGCACCTTGCCAGCGGGTGCGACCTCAACCGGCTCGGGCTCGGGCAGTTCGGCGAGCCCGAGCTCGGAGCATGCGGCGCGCTCGATTGCGGTCGTGTCGGCGTCCGCCTGATCGAACTCGCCGCGCATCTCGTGCCAGCGGGGAGACTCGGGCAAGCCGCGGCGCATCACCCACACAATCGCCGCGCCGAGCGAACCGATCACCAGCAGCCAGCGCCAACCGGCGATCAGCAGGTGGTGCTTGGCCACGAACTCGGCGCCGACGAACGCCGCCAGCGGCACTCCGATGAACCCGAACGTGTAGATGGCCGCCATGTAGCGCCCGCGCACGCGGCGGGGCAGCAGCTCGCTCAGGTACGTGTCCGACAGCGACAGCTCGGCCCCGAGCCCGAAGCCGCCGCAGAAACGCAGAATGGCCAACCAGGTCAGATTCGGCGAAAACGCCGCGGCCAACGTGAACACCGAGTAGATCATCAGGTTCCAGAGGAACACCCGGCGGCGGCCGAATCGATCGGCCATAGCGCTCAGCACGATCGCCCCGACGAACATGCCGCCGAACCCGGACGCGATCACCAGCGCCTTGCCATTGGTGGTCAGCTTCCACTGCTCGGCCAGCACGGCAGCCAGCACGCCGGCCAGGAAGATGTCATAGAGATCAAAGCCATTGGCCAGCCCGACCGCGATGCCGAGCCGACGATGCATCCGGAACGGCGGGATCCGATCGAGGCGGGCGGCGACGCTGATCCGCTTCGGAGGCCCCGCATCACTCGCGGGGCCGGACGTTGGTGTGCGTGCGCTTGTCATTGCCGGCTCTCCTCCTTTGGTCGTGCGAGCGGGCGATGCGGTGCCCGTCGCCGGGACGTCTTGATCGCCGAGCCGCCTCGTGCGGCCAGGGCGGCGGCCGAGGCACCAGCGCGCCGTCCGAATACCGCGCCGGACATCAGCCCCGTGCCGCCGGGATAGTTATGGAAGAACAGCCCGCCGACCAGCTCGCCGGCGGCGTGCAGACCGGGGATCGGCCCGCCGGTGCGGTGCAGGACGCGCGCGCGATGATCCACGCGCACGCCGCCGAACGTGAACGTGATGCCGCAGGTCACCGGGAAGCCCAGGAACGGCGGTTCGCTCAGCGGGAGCGCCCAGTTGGACTTGGGTGGCGTGATCTCGCGGGTGCGCTTGCCGTCCTTGACGCTCGGGTCGAACCGATCGTCGCTCACCGCGGCGTTGAACGCACTGACGGTCTTCTCCAGCCCGTGGCGATCCAGGCCAAGCGCCTCGGCGAGATCGCCGATCGTCTCCGCCTCCGCGCGAGACGCGCCGCGCGACTCGTACTCGTCGGTGCGCAGCAGCGGCGCGGTCTGAGCGTCGAAGAGCTGGAAGGCGATCGATCCCGGCTGACGCAGGATCTCGGCGCCGTAACGCGCGTAGGTGTAGTTGCGGAAGTCGGCGCCCTCGTCGAGGAACCGCTCCGCGTCGCGGTTGACCACCAGACCGAGGGGATAGGACTGGCGCGAGAGCCGGTTGGTCAGCTCGCGGTCACCGGTGGCTGGGGCGTTCGCGTCCCAGGCGATGCTGTGGCAGCCGCTCCAGTGACCGTAGGGCATCGCGCCGACCGCCAGCATCGCGTCGAGAGGCTCACCGGTGTTGTAGGGGGTGCCGCGGACCTTCGCCACGTCCCAGTTCGGCCCGAGGAATTGAGCGCGGCGCCGGGGATCGGCCTCGAACCCGCCGGCCGCGATGACCACTGCCGGCGCGGCGATCTCCGTCTCCTCGGCACCCGACCGGCACCGTACGCCCCTCACCGCGCCACCGTGCTCGATGAGCCCGGTTACCTCTTGCTCGGTGGCGACCTCGACCCCGGCCCCGGCGGCCGCCTCGCGCTCGTGTTCGATCAGCCCGCGGCCACCGTCCACCGAGCCAACATGCAGCCCGCCCCAGAACACGTGGCGGCCCTCGACCTCGTAGGACTGGCGGTCATACATGAGACGCAGCGGTACGGCCTGGCCGGCCAGCCAGCCCAGCGTGGCCCGCGAGTCGCCCACGAGCAGCTCGACCAGCTCGGGATCGGCCCGTCCCTCGGTGAGCCGGCGCATGTCCTCGCGAAAGGCGTGGGCGTCATACGGCTCGAGCTCGGTCGCCTCGACACGCGCCGAGTCGATCGGCTCGACCAGCGTCAGCACATCCTCGAGGCCGCCGTGGACACTGCGAATCGCGCCGGCGGTGAAGTAGGAGTTACCGCCCAGCCAATCCTCGGGCGCCTTTTCCAGCATCAGCACCCGCGCGCCGCGCTCGGCAGCAGCCAATGCGGCACAGAAGCCTGCGTTGCCGGCGCCAACGACGATCACGTCGGCGTCACGGCTGGAGGGCATGTCTACCCTTCCCTTCCCTCGCGTACAGGACTGGCCTTCCCCTGCGCCGGAACAGGTAAACGATCCGTAGTCCGAGACTGGTAAACGAGTCGTTGACGCGCGGGGCGCGCGTTGCGGCCTACCCGCCGGCCCCGAGCAGCCGCTTGGTGGCTTCGTCTGCGACGCCTCCAAAGTAGGTCTCGAGCACCTGCTCGAACACCGGATCGTCCGGACCGGCCCGCGCGAACAGGGTCATCGACGAGCGCAGCTTCATCGCGTCGATGCCTCCGAAGATGTCCTCGGCGCTCGGCGCCCCCGCCTCGTTCACGACACGGGCGCACTCGAGCAGCCTCGGCCCCAGCACCGGGTGCGCGAGGTACGCCTCGGCCTCGGCCAGCGAGCTGATCGCGAACCGGCGCGAGATCGGGCTCTGTCCCAGCCCGGCGATCTGCGGGAACACGAACCACATCCAGTGGCTGCGCTTGCGGCCGGCGCGCAGCTCCCCCAGCGCGGCGTCATACGTTCCGCCCTGATCCTGCGCAGCCACGAACCGCTCCAGATCGAACCCGTCGTTCATATCAGGCCTTCAGAACGCTACGCCACGCGATCTGGCTCGGGCGCGACCCCGTAGCGCGCCGGCCCCAGGACATGCTCGTGGACGACGAGCAGGCCGGCGTCGACAAGCGCCTCCAGATCCGAGATCAGCCGGTCCGCGTCGGCGAGATGGGGATGGTCCGCCTCGGCGAGATGGGGATGGTCCGCCTCGGCGAGATGGGGATGGTCCGCCTCGGCGAGATGGGGATGGTCCGCCTCGGCCAGTTGGGCGCCCCGGGCCGGAGCGTTGTCCCGCGGGGCGGCTGGATCCGCGAGCGAAAGATGGCTGGAAATTCTCATACGCATTCCTCCGTAGCGCTACGTGGCACAACGATGTGCGCAGCATGACGCGAGGGTCGGACGGAACCGATGGATGGACCCGAGCCCGCAATTTGGCCCGAAATCCGCTGTCCACAGCCCGCTTCACGCGTCGGCACGCCGCACTTTGCGGGCAACGCGAAGGGTTTTCCACCGCGTTCTTCACAGCCACGTAGCAACTCCAAGCTACGGAGGGCACGTTATGAACATCCGCTCCACATTGGAGACTCGCAACGCACGGTAGAACCGCACACGATGACCGTCTCCCTTCCGAATCCCTCGAGCCGCCTCCTGCGCGCCGCGCAGGCAGAGCAGACGGACCTCGTCCGCCACCGGCAGCGGCTGGGCGACGACCGCAACAGGCTCCTGGAGGAGCTCCGCGAGCTCGACCAGGCGATTGTCGCCACCGACCGCCGGCTCGAGGTTCTCGCCGAGCTCGCGGGCGCACCGCCCGAGTCCACTTCCGATGCGCGCGAGCCAGCACCCGGCGGCGGCGCCATCGCGAGCGGCGCCGAATCACTGCGCGGGCCCGCCGTGCGCGAGGCCGCGGTTCGCGTCCTGCTCGAGCAACCCGAGCCGATCGAGGCGCTCCACTACCGGCGCTGGTACGAGCTGCTCGTGGACGCGGGCTTCGCCGTGGCCGGCAAGGATCCGCTGGCCGTGTTCCTGACCCAGCTCAGTCGCTCGCCACTAGTGCGCAAGGCATCTGCTCCCGGCGTTTACGAGGTCGACCGCCAGGCCCCGGTGCGGATCCGCCAACGCCTGGAGCGGCTCCAGGCCGAGCTGCGCGAGGTCACCGTCGCCACCCCTGGCCCGATCGAGCTGGGCGCCGTGCGCGCCCGGCGTCACGAGCTCGATCTGGCCATCAGCCAGCAGGAGCGTGCGCTCGAGGAGGCGCTGCGCGTGCTGCGAGCCGCGGAAGACCGGGCGTCCGCACCGGGCGCCGCCCGCGCCGGCTGACCGGGCGGCGCCGGGCGCCGGGCGCCGGGGCCGGCTAGGAGGTGATGACGCCGTCGGCGGCGGCGCCCCGTTCGAACAGCGCCGCCAGGTCCTGCCATTGCTGCCATCCCCGGCGATCGGGGTCAGGATCGACTTCGGCCAGCGGCTGGGCCAGCGTGATGCGCATCACCTCAGCGCACTCACCCGCGGTCACGTGCCAGGGGGGACCGTTCTCGAACAGCTTGAACGCCGGGACGCCGGGCTCGGACGGGCGGGCGCGCGCCACCGCGATCTCCTCGTCGTAGAACTCCCGCGCGAGCGCGCTGGGAACGCCCGCCGGAAGGTCACCCGCCCACAGCGCCTGCAGCTCGTCCTGCGAGAGCTCGGGGAAGCGCCGGCGCGGGCTCGGCATCGTCGGCTTCTTCGCGTCGTAGACGGCGCCGATCGCACGCAGATAGGGACCTAGCTCCCAGATCGCGACCGCGTTCAGCCACGCCTCGGGCGCCGCTTGCTCCTGCGCCGCATCCGGCCAGCGGCAGAGCGGCCACGCCTCCGCGATCCCGACCGGCAGCACTCGCCATACCACCCCCATGGCTATTCGCCACCGAACCCGATGCCGCCGTCCCCGCCGTCGCCGCCGTCCCCCCCATCCCCGTCGCCCCCGCCCAGGACTGGATTCTCGGGGTCTGGCTCGCCGGCCTGGTTGTCGCCCGGCTGGTCCTCCTGAGCCGCTTCCTCTCCGTCGTCGAGGCTCGAGGCCTCGTCCGAGGAGACGCCGCTTCCCAGCTCACCGGTCCACGCCTCGTGCAGCGGTCCGAGGCCGATGTCACCCGATTCGCGGACCGCGATCGTCACCGTCCCGCTTATCCCCTTGCTAGCCATGAGCTGGTTGGTGCGCTGAACGAGGTTCAGCAGGCTGTTGGGATCGGGTGGCGTGTCGAGCACGACGACCACCTCGTCGGCGCCCTGCCGCTGGACCGCATCGGCGATGTTGCCGGCGCCGGTCCAGGCGTTCACCTGCCCGTCGTCGTCTACGTTCAGGTTCTTCACCTCGACGAAGTGAAGCGTGGAACCCGGCTCGAGCGAGTCGTAGGTCACGAGATCCGGCCGGGGCTCGGACTTGGAGCGCTGCACGAACGCGACGTTGTTGACCCCCTCGCGACTGCTGAGGATCTGGTTGGCAACGTCCTGCACGTCCTGCTGGTCGGGGCCGGCGTCGGGGCTGCTCTGCAGGACGTAGACCTTGCCGTCGAGCGTCTCGACGATCGTGTCGCCGCCCTGGCGGGTGACCTTGATGATCGGAAACGCGATCGCGCCGAGCGACGCACCCGAGAGCAGCTTGCCGCTCGGCGAGACCTGCGAGACCGCGCCGTGGGGGCCGGTGAGAAGCCAATGCGGGCCGTGCGGGCCACCGGGCACCCATGTCCAAACGCGCCCCTGGGAATCGCGGAAGGTGGACACGCCGCCGGGCGGCGAGGCAGGACCGCCCGGCAGCGTTCCGCCCGGCGATCCGGGGGCTTCGGAGCCGAACACGGTGTCCACCGCATGCGCCAGCGGCCGCGCGAGGGCGGTCGGCATGTGCATGCCGACGATGACCGCGAAGATCGCCGCGGCCAGCACGATGAGGCCGCTCCACTCGATCGCGGCCTGACCGTGCTGGGCGCGGAGACGCTGTTTGCGCACGCGGCCATTCTCGGACCGGCCCGCCGGGGCCAACAAGAGCCCGGAGGCTCAACCTGGCGCCTGGGCCGTCCCAGGTCCACGGCTGAAACCGCCGCCGCCGGCCGCCGCCGCGGGCGCCACCGCCGGGGGCGACACCGCGGGCGCCACCGCCGGGGGCGCCACCGCGATTGCGAACGCGCCATTTCCGCCACTCGGCGGCCCGCGCGCGGCGGGTGGCAGCAAACTCGCGCCATAGCCGAGTGAACGGGCGTTCACCTCCGGCGGGGGCGCCGAGTGGCAGATTCGTCGCGATCCGCGGCGCCGAGCCCGCGATCCGCGCCGCCGATCCCGCGATCCGCGCCGCCGATCCCGCGAGCCATCGCGCACGCGCCCGGGAGCCGCGGCTACGACGTCGTGAAGCCCGGTATCCCGACGCCCGCTCGCACCGGCCCGACGATCAGCACGCCGCGGCGTGCGCACGCGCCGAACGCGAACGGCACCGGCTGCGAAGTCTTCGCCCCCGGCGGGAACACGCGCAGGCCGGCCGCGGGCACCTCCTTCGAGCACAGGGCGCCCCAGTCGACGACGCGCAGGATCGCGTGGGCGGTGGCGCGGGCAGCCAGGGTCACCGTCCCGTGGGGCTGTCCGTTACGGCTCGCGGGAGGCCCGACCGCGCGACCGTTGTTTCCGAAGCCCGAGACGCCCGGATAGCCGTTCAGCGTGCAGGCGCTGCGGCCGATGTTGGAGAACTCCAGCGGGTAATACGTGCTGCCGGCGGTACCGCCACCCAGGCCGAGCCCGAACCAGACCTCGAGGTGCGCGGTGGTGCATCGCGCCGGCGCCGCGGCATCCCGGGCCGCCGACGCGGCCGCCGTGCTCGCTACGACGCCACCAGCCACCGCAGCAACGGCACAACAACTCACTCCCACGGCCCGCCGCCGCCAGAACAAGCGCACGCTCATCTTTCCCTCCCCACGGTTCGAAGACAGACGCTGGCGAAGACCCTATCCGGACTCCCTATCGGGTTGGGCTTTTCAACCGCACGACGTCACACGAACGGCGAGCCAGGCAGATCGGGCGCATCCCGACCCGCCACCCAGCTCAGAACGCTCGCCCCGACGTCGGCGAGCAACCCGTCGTGCCGCCGCCCGACGCCGCCCGCGTGCACCGCGAGCAGCGGGGCGTACTCGCGCGTGTGATCGGTGTGCGGGGCGGTCGGATCGACGCCGTGATCTGCGGTCAACACCAACAGATCATCGGGACGCAGCAACGGCAACCAGGAGGCGACCGCACGGTCGATCTCGATCAGCGCGCGGTGAAACCCGACCATGTCGTGCCGGTGCCCGTAGACCTGGTCGGTCTCGACCAGATTCACGAAGATGAGTCCCGACTCGACCGAGCGGAGCAACTCACCCGTCACCGCGATCCCGGCGGCGTTGGTCGCGCCCGAGTGCTTGACGTCCACGCCGACCCCCGCGAACAGGTCGCGGATCTTGCCCACGCCGTGCACCACCGCTCCGGCCTCCTGCAGCTCCTCCAGATAGGAGCGTCCGGGTGGGAGCACCGCGTAGTCGCGGCGTCCCTCGCGCCGGTGAAACGCGCCGGGCACGCCCTCGAACGGCCGGGCGATCACCCGGCCCACCGCGTTCTCGCCGGTCATCACGGCGCGCGCCGCCTCACACGCGCGGTAGAGCGAGGCCTCCGGCAGCACATCGACATGGGCCGCGATCTGGAGCACCGAATCGGCCGAGGTGTAGAGGATCGCCTCGCCGGTCTCGAGATGGCGCTGGCCATAGGCCTCGAGCACCTCGGTGCCGCTGTAGGTCCGGTTGCAGCAGAAGCGAAGACCGGTCGCTTCCTCCAAGACGCGGATCACCGAATCCGGGAAGCCATTCGGATACGTCGGCAACGGGCTCGCCGGCACCACCCCCATGAGCTCCCAGTGCCCCGTGGTCGACTCCTTGCCCGGCCCGAGCGGGCGCAGCCGCCCGTACACCGCGGGCCCGACCTTCGGGGCCACGCCGAGCATCGGCACGATCGACCCGAGCCCCAGCCCCTGAAGCGTGGGCAACGTCAGCCCCCCGACCTGCTCGGCCAGGTGCGCCAGCGTGTTCGACCCGGCGTCGCCGTAGGCGGCGGCATCCGGAAGCTCGCCCACGCCGCAGGCGTCCAGCACGATCACCGCTGCCCGCCGCACCCGCTAGACCCTCGTGTCCCGGCCGGATAAGGTCGTGGTCTTCGGATGGCCGCTCTGGACATCGCGACCCCGGCCGCTCGCGAGCGGATTTCTCGGTGTATGCGCGACCTTTGCCCGGGCCATCGTGGTCATCGGTGAAGAGCACGTTAGGCGACTTCCCCGCGGTCCCGCGCAGAGGTTATGGTTGGCCATTCGGTTCTGGTGGAAAGGAGAACACGTGACGGGGAGGATTAGGCCGGTTGGCCTCCTTACTGTCGTCATGGCGGCGCTGGCTCTGGGGCTGGCCGCGTGCGGCAGCAGTAGCAGTAGCACCACAACTTCAAGCGCGCCCGCATCGAGCGCGACAACCAGTTCGACGACCGCGGCATCAGGCGGCTCGTCCAGTGGCTCGTCGAGCGGATCCTTCAAGGTCGGGCTGGTCACCGACATCGGCGGTCTGAACGACCACGGCTTCAACCATCTGTCCTATACGGGCCTGCTCCAGGCGGAGTCCCAGCTCGGAGTCAAGGGCACGGTGTTGCAGTCGACTTCGGGTGCGGACTACGTCCCGAACCTCACGAAGCTCGCCGCCGCCGGCAACAAGCTCGTGATCGCGGTCGGATTCCTGATGGCCGCCCCCCTCCAACAGGTGGCGCTGAAGTACCCGAGCGTGCACTTCGCGATCATCGACAGCCCAGGAGGCACGGCTCCGGACACGGCCAAGAACATCGAGGGGATCGACTTCGCCGAGCAGCAGGCCGGCTATCCGGCCGGTTACCTGACCGGGCTCTACCTGAAGGCGCACAGCTACAAGACCGCCTCGACGGTCGGCGGCCAGAGCATCCCGCCGGTGAACCTGTACATCGCCGGCTTCCAGGCCGGCGTCAAGGCAGCGGACCCGTCGGCCACCCTGCTCAACGCGTACTCGCAGAACTTCACGGATGAGTCCTCGTGCAAGGAGCTCGCGCTGAACCAGATCAACGCCGGCTCGAAGGTCGTCTTCCAGGTCGCCGGCGCGTGCGGACTGGGCGCGATCTCCGCGGCCGTGCAGAACCACGACCAGGCGATCGGCGTCGACGCGGATCAGAGCTACCTCTCGCCGGCGAGCATCCTGACGTCGGCCGAGAAGAAGGTCAACACCGGCGTGTTCACCGCGATCAAGGACCTGCAGGCCGGCACGTTCTCGAGCAACCTGCAGGAGAACATCAACAACGGCGGCGTGGGAATCGGCAAGATCGGACCGGCCGGCGCGCAGTACGCGTCGCAGATCGCCAACATCATCGCCGAGATGAAGTCCGGGAAGATCAACCCGCCGACCACCCTGCTGGTGACTAAGTAACAGTCAATCCTGCCGTGTCGCAGTCAAGCCCCCCGGCCCTCGAGCTGAGGGGAATCACGAAGAAGTTCGGCTCGGTCGTCGCCAACGACCGAGTCGACTTCGACGTGGTCGCAGGTGAGGTCCACGCGCTGCTCGGCGAGAACGGTGCGGGCAAGTCCACGCTGATGTCGGTTCTCTACGGGCTCTACAAGCCCGACGAGGGCGAGATCCTGATCGACGGCCAGCCCGTGGAGATCAGCTCGCCTTCGGCTGCGATCGACCTCGGGATCGGCATGGTGCACCAGCACTTCATGCTGGTGCCCGTGATGACCGTGGCCGAGAACATCGTGCTCGGCCAGGAGCCGACTCACACGGGCGGGAGGCTCGACCTCAAGGCGGCGCGCGCTCGGGTCACGGAGCTCTCGGAGCGCTATGGCCTGGCCGTCAAGCCCGACGCCACGATCGAGGACGTCACGGTCGGCGCCCAGCAGCGGGTCGAGATCCTCAAGGCGCTGTATCGGAACGCCCGGATCCTCGTGCTCGACGAGCCGACCGCCGTCCTGACCGCACAGGAGGTCAAGGAGCTCACAGGCGTGCTGAACCGCCTCAAGCAGGACGGAACCGCGATCGTGTTCATCAGCCACAAGCTCGGCGAGGTGCTCGAGGTGGCCGATCGGATCACGGTGCTGCGGCGGGGCAAGAAGGTCGACACCGTTCCGCGCCAGGGGGCGACCGAGCTGAGCCTCGCGCGCCTGGTCGTCGGCCGCGATGTGCTGCTGCGGGTCGACAAGCCCGCAGCCAAGCCCCAGGGGGCGCTGCTGGAGGTGCGCGACCTGTACGTGCGCGACGAGCGCGAGCTCGAGAAGGTCTCGGGGCTGTCGCTCTCGGTGCGCGCGGGCGAGATCGTCGCGCTGGCGGGCGTCGACGGAAACGGGCAGCAGGAGCTGGTCGACGCGATCGCCGGGATGCGCGCGCCGGAGTCCGGCGTCATCGAGATCGACGGCAAGGACATCGCCGGGCGCGGCGTGCGGGTGGCGACGGATGCCGGCGTAGCCCACATCGCCGAGGACCGCCAGCTGCGCGGGCTCGTGCTCCCGTTCACGCTGGCCGAGAACCTCGCCCTGCGCGAATACCGCTCGCCCGAGCTGAGTGGGCGTGGTTGGCTGCGCCTCAGTCGCATGAAGGAACGCGCCGAGAAGCTGCTGGCCGAGTTCGACGTTCGCGGTGGCGGAGCCGACGCATACGCGGCGGCGCTGTCGGGCGGCAATCAGCAGAAGGTCGCAGTCGCGCGCGAGATCGCCTCCAACCCCAAGGTGCTGATCGCCCACCAGCCGACCCGGGGCCTCGACGTCGGCGCGATCGAGTTCGTGCACCGCCGGCTGATCGCCGAGCGCGACAACGGCCGTGCGGTACTGCTCGTGTCGCTCGAGTACGAGGAGGTGAGGGCGCTGGCCGACCGGATCCTCGTGATCTACGAGGGTGAGATCGTCGGCGAGTTCCCGCCGGACGCGAGCGAGGAGGAGCTCGGCATCGCGATGACCGGCGGGAAGAGACAGCCGGCGGAGGTGGCGCCGTGAGCCTGCTCGAAGAAGAACTCCAAGCCGAAGCCGAAGAGAGCATCGGCGCCGCGGCCACCTCCCCGGCGGCTCTGACCGCGTTCCGGCGAGGGATGAGCGGCGTCACCGTGCCGATCCTCACGGCCGTGCTCGCATTCATCGCCGGCGGGCTTGTCGTGCTGGCCACGGGCCACAATCCGCTCTCGACTTACCAGTCGATCTTCAACGGGACCGGCCTCAACTGGCTGTTCCCATGGGTCGGCGGGGCTGAGCGCGCCACCGCCGCCGGCAACCTCCAGCAGACGCTGATCAGCGCCACGCCGTTGATCCTCGTCGGCCTCGCGGTCTCGTTCGCGTTTCGCGCCGGACTGTTCAACATCGGCGGCCAGGGCCAGTACACCGTCGGGGGGATCGCCGCCGTGTGGGTCGGTTCCTCCTTCGCCGGGATGCCGGCGGTGCTCCACATCGTGGTCGCGATCGTCGCCGCCGCCTTCGCCGGCGCCGCCTGGGGCGGGATCGCCGGTCTCCTGAAGGCGACCACCGGCGCGAACGAGGTGATCTCGACGATCATGCTCAACTGGGTCGCGATCTGGCTCGGCGTCTACTGCTTCCAGCTCGGCGGCCCTCTGCACAACCCCCATATGCCGTCCACCCCGGTGTCCAACAACGTCGTCGCGGGGGCGAAGCTGCCGGTCTTCTGGGGCAGCGCCTCGCTTCAAGGACTCAGCATCGGGATCTTCATCTCGCTCGTGATCGCGGTCGGGTACGCCCTGCTGATCAAGCGCACGCGGCTCGGCTACGAGTCGCGCACGGTCGGCTTCAACCCGGAGGCGGCGCGCTATGCGGGGATGAACGTCGGCCGTACGTGGATCCGGGTCATGCTGATCTGTGGCGCATTCGGAGGCGTGGCGGCCTCGCTCGACATCCTGGGCTGGGAGTTCAACCTGTTCACGAACGTCATCCAGACCTCGCAGATCGGGTTCTACGGAATCGCGGTGGCCCTACTCGGCCGCAACACGGCCAGCGGCAACGTCGCGGCCGGGATCCTGTTCGGGGCGCTGCTCACCGGCACGTCGAATCGCAACATCAACCTCAGCATCGATCCGACGCTGGTCCAGTACCTGACGTTCATGATCGAGGGGATCATCATCCTGCTCGTCTCCACGGACCTGATCACGCTCCGGCTGCTGAAGGGCGGGCGGCAGATCGGCATCGCGCTCAGGCGCAGGCCTCGCGTCCAGGACGGCGCAAGCCAGGAGGGTCGCTCATGAGCGTTGGCTCGCTCGCCATATCACCCCCGCGCGCCGTGTCGCCGAAGCAGGTCGCTGTCGCAGGGCTTGTCCTGGGCGCGCTCGCGTGGGTAATCACGGTCCCCCCGATCGGGGTTCGCGGCATGGCGCCATCGATCGTGCTCGCAATCCTCGCGGTCTGCGCCGGCGCGTGGTCGGCCGCCGCGGGCGAGCGCAAGCTCGGAATCGAGGCGATCCTGGTCGCGCTGTTCGCGGTTGCCGGCGCGGTCGCATCGGCGAACTCGGGGGTCGCGACGCTCAAGTCCGTGTTCACATGGTCGGCGCTGGTGGCGGCGACGCTCCGCTACGCGACGCCGCTGTTGTTCGCGGCGCTCGGCGGCCTGATCTCCGAGCGCAGCGGCGTGATCAACGTCGGCCTCGAAGGCCAGATGCTGATGGGCTGCTTCTGGGGCGTCTACGGGGCGGACGTGCTGCACTCCTGGGTTTGGGGGATGGTCGTCGCGCTCCTCGCCGGGGGGCTGCTGGGGCTGATTCACGCGTTCTTCTCGGTTCACCTGCGCGCCAACCAGATCGTCGGCGGGTTTGGGATCAACTTCCTGGCGCTCGGGATCACCGGCTACTTCCTCGAGTACCACTACGGCCCCAACGGCACGCCGCTGAACATCTCGCAGGTCCCCAACGTGAAGCTTCCGCTGATCCAGCACGTCGGCTTCTTCGGGACCGCGTTCGGCTCAGCGAACCTGATGACGTGGATCGGGATCGCGCTGGTGCCTACGCTCACCTACTTCCTGTTCCGGACGCGCGGGGGCCTGCGGCTGCGATCGGTTGGTGAGAAGCCGCGCGCCGCGGACACCGTCGGCGTGTCGGTGGTGCGGATCCGCTACGCCGCGGTCATCGTGTCCGGCATGTTCGCCGCGCTCGGCGGTGCCTACCTTTCGGTCGGCTTCGTCGGGTCGTTCAGCAACAACATGACCAACGGCCGTGGCTTCATCGGGCTGGCGGCGATGATCTTCGGCAAGTGGAAGCCCTGGGGGGCGCTGTGGGCGATGCCTGCTGTTCGGGCTGGGAAGCGCGCTGTCGGACCGCGTCTCCGGCGTCAATCAGACGCTCGGGACGCTGTTCGAGGCGCTGCCCTATGTCCTGACCCTGGTCGCCGTCGCGGGGCTCGTGGGCCGCTCGCGGTCGCCGGCCGCCGACGGCATCCCGTACATAAGGGAGTAAGAAGTGGCCGTCGCCCGTCTAGCCCTGACCAGCTTCGCCGACGGAGAGGTTCGCCTGAGCGACGAAGTCGAGCTGTATCAGCGCACGTACACGACGCTTCTGCGCTCGAGCGGCGAGACCCAGCTGCGCGTGCTCGAGCCCTCGCACATGGCCATGGGCTCGAGCCTGCACCCGCTGGCCGCCAGCGAGGAGCTCGACCTGGGCGCGTTCATCTACGCCGTGCGCCGCCTGCCCGACGGGATCGCCGGCGCCCATCTCGTGGTCATGGGCCAGGACACCGAGCAGCTGATCGCCAGCGGCATCCCGGTCGACTCCTGGCGCGAGGCCGAGGCCCCGGCTCGGCGGCGGCGCTGGTACGACAGCGGCGCGGGCACGCTGGCCGTGCTGCTGGCCAGCGCCTCCGACGTCGACGACCTGGTGCCCACGCTGGTGGCCTTCCAGATCGAGTGGAACAAGATTCGGGTACGCATACGCGCCGCCGGCTGGCCCCGCGTGGACGGCTCGCCTGACGTCCCGGCAGAAGAATGCGCGCGCGAGCTCGGCGGCAGCCCCGACGACTGGGCGCGGCTGCGCGAGGCGTGGGGTGAGGCGTTCGGCGAGCGGATCGCGCTAATGGGCCAGCGCCGGCTGTCGCTGCGGGTGCGGATGCTCGGCGGGACACACACCGGGTATGCCCGGCTGACCCGGCGCTGGTGGACACCGGTCAGCGCCGAGCTGGCCATTGAAGGACTGACCGAGCGCCCGCTGTACTTCGTCAGCTCCAACTCGCACAGCCTGGTCAACAGCGTCACCGGCCTCGCCCGCGAGCGCGAAGACGAGCTGGTCGCCTTCGTCGAGGAGCTCGACGAAGACGACATCCTGCGCGAAGAGCTGACCGCCTTCCGCGAGGGCCACAGCGAGGGCTCGTGGGAGAACTTCCTGTACTTCGTGGCCCGCCTCTACTTCAGCGCCCGGGGCCCGCAGGGCATGGCCGAGCGCCGCGAGGCCGAGATGGGGCGCGGCGTGACGCACCTGCGCAGCACCACCGCGCTGCGCGTCCCGGCCCAGGTCATCTCGCTGGCCGCGCTCGACCCGGGCGCGCTCGACCCGCGCGTCGGCCAGGTCGATGCCGCCGCGCTGGCCGCCAGCGGCGCGGTGATCGTCAACATCGACTATCCGCTAGGCGTGGCCGCCTACAACATCCTGCGCGAGGTGGCGGTCGACCGCACCGGGCTGCGCGGCGTCTACATCCTGGGCAAGGCGGCCACGCTGAACGCCGACGTGGGCGACGTGATGATCTCCAACGTCGTTCACGACGAGCACTCGGGCTCCACGTACTGGCTCGACAACGCGTTCAGCGTCGATGACCTGGCTGCCGACCTGCGCTTCGGCACGGGCCTTGACAACCAGCGCGCGGTCACGGTCAAGAGCACCTTCCTCCAGAACCGCTCCTACCTCGACTTCTACTACCGCGAGGCGTTCACCGTGGTCGAGATGGAGGCCGGGCCGTTCTGCAACGCGGTGTACGAGATCGCCGATGCCGACCGCCATCCGGTGGGCGAGGCGGTCAACTTCTCAAAGCTCCCGATCGACCTCGGCGTCATCCACTACGCCTCTGACACCCCGTACACGCAGGCGCGCACGCTGGGCGCCCGCGGCCTCAGCTACTACGGGATGGACTCGACCTACGCCTCGACGCTGGCCATCCTGCGCCGGATCCTGCGCCTCGAGGGCGTGCTCGACAACGGCGACCGGAGCCGCCAGTTGACCCGCCCCTACGGGATGCCTACGATCCGCCCCGACGACTGATGCGGATCCGGTCCGTTCTTCTCGCCACCGCGCTGGTCATGCTGACCGTCTCGGTGGCACACGCCACGTCGCGGCAGTCGGCGCCGACGCTCGGCGTCAAGCTCAGTCACCCCGGCGCGGGCTTCGGTCAGGTGAGGCCGGGCAGGGTGGACTTCGGCGGCGATCCGACCAGCTTCGTCTCGGGCGTGAAGTGGAGCAGCTGGGGCGGAAAGCGCGCGGTCGGGCACGGGAAGGCGCTCTGGGTGTGGCCGGGCTGGTGTGTCGCGTGCGGCGGGGTGTCGCTTCCCGCGACGGTTGTCGCATTCGGCCGGACCCGCTGCCAGGGCCACAGCGCCTACTCCGAGGTCGAGTGGTTCTTCCCGACCCGCGGCCAGTCGTTCAACCGGCGGCTCGCGTTCGAGAACGTCTGCACTGGCCGTGTGGAGTCGCCGGTGGGAAAGCTTTTGAACTGCGGGCAGGTCTTGCTGCGATCCGGCGGCAGCGTGGTCGCCCGCGCCCAGCAGATCAGCACGTTCGCGGTGAGGGCCAGTTGTCCGGCGACTCGACAGTTCGTGGCGACCTCCGGCGCGGCACGCTACCTGGGTCGGAACGCGCGCTTCACCGTGAATGGCTGGTGGTGCGGTTCACAGCTCACGTCGTTTACTCCCGTGCAGATGTTCTCGTGCGCACGGGGCGACTTCGCCAACGTGTCTTTCACCCTCAAGCGCGCCTAGCCGATCAGTGCGGAAGGCTCAAGGGCCGGCGGGGTTGGGCCGGGACGGTGGTCTGATCCAGTCCAGCCGCGTTGAACTCCAGTCCATGCCCGGGTTCGGGTCCGGGAAGTTCGGCACGCCGTTGGCGCGCATGCACCTGGAGAACGCGAGCGGTCCTGATGCGTTCGAGGTCGTGGTGCTCGCGCCGACGGCGCTCGCGGCGGCCGTCGCCGAGCTGGTCGCGCCGCCTGCGCTCCCGCTGGTCGAGCTGGACGAGCCTCCCCCGCATCCTGCCACCAGCACCCCGCTGATCACTGTTGCGAGCGCGAGCAGGCGCACACGCCGTGACCGAGATCAGTTGCTTCGAACCGGCTCTGTCCCGCATGTGTCACCCTCCCGGTCTGGTCGGTGTGGGGCACGGTTGTACGCAACCGACCGTTTCCGCAAGGTTGCGTCGACACGCGACCAAGCGGCCGGGACCTGGGGCACGCCGCTGTCAGGCTCTTTGCGCGCGCCAGTTGGCGATGTATGATGCCCGCGGGCGCGGGGCATCGTACGCCCCCGGGACGGATCGTTTGGGGCGTGTCGAGAGAGGACGAGGATCATGCAGGGATTGCTGTTGCGTAGCCGGTTGGGCGCGTTTGTCGTGGCTGCCCTGGTGGCGGTGGTTGCGGTTTGGTGTTTCGGAGTCGCATCCGCTCGGGCGGCAGCGGCCGGCTGGTGGTCGGCGGGGAACATGAGCGCCGAGCGCGGTGTCGCCACGGCGACGTTGCTGAACGACGGTGACGTGTTGGTCGCCGGCGGAGACAGCGACGGCGGCGCGGTGGCGAGCGCGGACTTGTTTGACCCGGTTTCCAATACGTGGTCAGCGGCTGGCAGCATGAGCACCGGGCGCTGGGAGGACACGGCAACGCTGCTCGGCAATGGCAACGTGCTGGTCGCCGGCGGGATCGATCCCAACATCAGCTGGCTGAAGAGCGCCGAACTGTACGACCCGGCCTCGGACACGTGGTCCCCGGCGAGGGATATGACCACGGCCCGCTACGGCCACGTCGCGGCGTTACTCAAGGACGGCAAGGTGCTGGTCGCCGGCGGGTGGGGCTACAGCGGAGCCGTGGCGAGCGCGGAGTTGTACGACCCAACCTCGAACAGCTGGTCGTCGGCGGGAAGCATGAGCACCGGCCGCTACCTTGCGACGGCGACAGCGCTGCCCAACGGCAAGGTGTTGGTCGTTGGTGGTATCAGCACGATCGAGCCCAACAGCGCCCAGGCGGGGGCCGAGCTGTACGACCCCGCGTCGAATTCGTGGTCGGCAGCCGCGAGTATGGTCACCGCACGCTTCGGCGCTACGGCGACGCTCCTGAGCAGTGGCAAGGTCCTAGTCGCCGGCGGCGACGACAGTAACGGCGACGCCTTGCGCAGCGCCGAGTTGTATGACCCCACGTCGAACGCGTGGACGTCCGCGACGAGCATGAACAACCCCCACGCCTACCAGACGGCGACGCTGCTGAGCACGGGGAACGTGCTGATCGTCGGCGGGGACAACGGCAACAACCCTTACACCCCTGAGACGAGCGCCGAGCTATATGACCCCACGTCCGACACGTGGTCGTCAGCGGGAAGCATGAGCGACTCCCGCGAACGTGCCACGGCGACGGCGCTGAACGACGGGCGGGTGCTCGTCGCCGGCGGGGATCAGGGTGGCCCGAACCTGGCGAGCGCGGAGCTGTACGAGCTGGCAACGACCGCCTCCGTCGTGGCCAATGGCGCCGGTGACTTCGGTTCCGAGACCGTTGGTCAGTCGAGCGCGATCCAGTCTCTCCAAGTGACCAATACGGGCGGCGAGCCCCTATACGTGACCGGCATCAGCGTAACCGGCCCCAACGGGGGCGACTTCTCGGTGGCCTCAGACACCTGCAACGACGTCGCCTCAGGTCAGACGTGCTCGCTGGGGGTGAACTTCACCCCGACCGCCGCCGGCACCCGGTCGGCCACGCTCACGTTCAACGACAACGGTCAAACCGGCACGCAGGGAGTCACCCTGACGGGAAATGGAATCGCGGCAAACTCCCCGCCCGCCGGTCCGACCAGTCCGACCCGTCCGACCAGTACGAGCAGTACCCCCGCCCCCCCTGTCGTGCCAAGAAGGGTCACGCTGAAGACCTGCAACGCCGTAAGCAAAATCGTCAAGCACAAGAAGACGAGCGTGCAGAAATGCACCGGCAGACGGATCTCCGGACCTGCCGGGCTCACCGCCACGGGGCACACCGCACGGGCCACGCTCACCCGCGGCAGGCACGTTTACGCGACCGGTGTCCTACAGGCCAACGGACGCTTGGTGTTGCACCCCCGGGGACGACTCCCGTCCGGACGCTACACCCTCAGCCTAACCACCGGCAACACCACGAAGCGGTACACGATCACGATCCACTGAACTGCGCGAGCATTCGCTACGCGGCGTCGGCCAGCACCGCGAGCGAATCCTCGATCGCACCGACGGGATCGGTGACCGGGTAGAGGGCCTGGACGATCCTCCGCTCCCGGCGGTCGATGATCAGGGTGAGCCGCTTGAGCCGGTCGACGCCGCCGGCGCGGAAGGTCGGCAGCCGCAGCGCGGTCGCGAATATGAGGTCCTGGTCGGAGAGCATCGGGAACGGGATCCGCAGGTGGGAGACGAACGCCGCGAGCTCGTCGGGTCGCTGCGTGCTGACCCCGTGCACGGTGGCCCCGCGCGCCGTGAATTCGGGGAACCGGTCGCGGAACGTCGTCGCCTCGAGCGTGCAACCCGCTGCGCCCGGGATGAGGTCCCAGCCCGGCGGGTTCGTGCCGGTGCCGGGTGCCCAGGCTCCCGGGAAGCAGTAGAGCACCGTCCAGCGACCAGCGTCCTTGCCGCCATCGACAGGATCGATGTGACCGCCGTGCGTAGAGGCAAGCACGCTCGCTGCCCCGACCACCCTCGCTCGAGGCCTCGACGGCACGCGTGGGCATGCGACGCGAGATCGCCGAGGGCTGCGCGTACGTCGCCCGGCATCCCGTGATCCGACCGTGTGTGATGTGGGCGACCATCGTCAACTTCGTGTGCGGAGCCCTGCTGGCGCTGACACCGCTCTATCTCGTCCGCGGCCTGCATGCCCGGCCGGTGGTGGTCGGACTGGTCTATGCGGCCGAGGGCGCCGGTGCGCTGTTCGGATCCACGCTCACCCCGCGGCTCGAGACAAGGTTCGGTTCCGCTCGGACCATGCGGCTTGCGGCGAGCATCATGCCGCTGGCCGTCGTACTGATGCCGGCCGCCTTTCGCGGCTGGGGGATCGGGCTGTTCGCGCTTGGCAACTTTGCCTTCGCCGGCGTGGTGGTGATCGGCAGCATCCTCGCCCGGACGCACCGGCACCAGGTCGTCCCGCGCGAGTTGCTGCCCCGCGTGATGGCCACGGTGCGCTTCATCTCCTGGGGCGTGATCCCGATCGGCTCGTTCCTGGCCGGCGTCGTGGCCTCGACGCTCGGGATCCGCATCGCCCTCTGGGTGACCGCCGGCGTGATCCTGCTCGCGCCGGCCGCCACGTGGACCAGTACCGCGTTGCGCGGGCGGCGGAACCTGATCGACGCGGAAGTGCGGAGCGGGCTTTCTACGCCCCTACCGGGTGCCACGCGGTCTTGAGCTCGGTGACCGCGTGGAGGCGCTCGAGCGCGTCGCCGGTCGCGTTCTCGTAACTCGTCGCCGGAGCCCCGGCGTGGCGCACTCGCTTGATCGTCTCCGAGCCGAGCCGGTCGAGCTCGGCCGCCAGCTCAGCGTCGCCGGCCGCGTCGACGATTGCATTCAGGTCGCGGTGGGCGCCGAGCGCCTTCGCCAACTCGTCGCGGCGCCCCGAGAGGAAGTTCACCACGCCGGCCGGGACGTCGGAGACGCCGAGCGCCTCGGCCAGGTCGAGCCCGGGCAGCGGTGACGCCTGCGACAGCACGGCGACCGCCACGTTGCCGGCGGCCAAGACGGGCGCCAGTTCCGCGATCAGCCCGAGCAGTGGCGGTGAATCCGGCGCGACGATGCCGACCACGCCGGTTGGCTCGGGCAGCGAGAACGACAGGAACGGCGCCGCCACCGGGTTGACGCCGCCCAGCACCGCGTGCAGCTTGTCGGTCCAGCCCGCGTAGTGGAGCAGCACGTCGACGGCCGCGTCGACCTCGCCCCCGTCGGCGAACCGCGAGCGGCTCGACTCCAGCGCCTCGGCCGCGCGGTAGAGGATCTGGCCGCGGTTGTAGGCGGTCCGCGCCGCCCATGGTCCGGCCGCCTTGCGCGCCGCGGCGACCGCGTCGCGCACGTCCTTGCGCGACGCCCGCGGGAAATTGAAGCCCACAGCCTCGTCGTAGCGACCCGATTCCGAGCGCACGAACGCGCCGCCGATCCACAGCTTGTAGGTCTTGCGGACCGCCAGCCGGCCGTCGCTCACCGAACCACCGTCAAATACGGTCGCAGACCGGCCGGGCCGCCCTCGCGCCCGAAGCCCGATTCCTTGTAGCCGCCGAACGCCGCCGTGGGGTCGAAGTGGTTGTAGGTGTTCTGCCAGACCACGCCGGCCTTCAGCGCGCCGGCCACCTCGAATGCCTTGGCGCCCTTGTCGGTCCAGATCCCCGCGGCCAGCCCGTAGCGCGAGTTGTTGGCCTTCTCGATCGCCTCGGCCTGGGTGCGGAAGGTGAGCACCGAGACGACCGGCCCGAAGATCTCCTCGACCGCGATCCGGTGGGCGGGCGAGACGTCGGTGAACAGCGTCGGCGCGAACCAGTAGCCACGGTCGGGGGAGCTCGCACTCGATCGACCGTCGCGTCGCTCCCTCTTCTTCCCCGGCCGCGACCAGCACCTCGATCCGCTCGAGCTGCTCGGCCGAGTTGATCGCGCCCACGTCGGTGTTCTTGTCCATCGGGTCACCGACCCGCAGGCGGCGCATGCGCTGCCACAGCTTGGCGATCACCTCGTCGCGGACGCTCTCCTGAATGAGCAGCCGCGAGCCCGCGCAGCACACGTGCCCCTGGTTGAAGAAGATCCCGTTGACGATCCCCTCGACGGCCTGGTCGAGCGCCGCGTCCTCGAACACGATGTTGGCCGACTTGCCGCCGAGCTCGAGGGTCAGCGGGATCCCGGTGCCGGCCAGCGCGGACTGGATGTCGCGACCGACCGCGGTGGATCCCGTGAAGGCGATCTTGTTGATTTTTTTCTGGCGGACAAGGGCCGCACCGGTGTCGCCATTGCCCGGCAGGATGGAGATCACGCCGGGCGGCAGTTCGGCCTCCTGGGCGATCTCGGCCAGCAGCAGCGCGGTCAGCGGCGTGGTCTCGGCGGGCTTGAGGATCGCGGTGTTTCCGCAGGCCAGCGCGGGCGCGAGCTTCCAGGCCGCCATCAGCAGCGGGAAGTTCCAGGGGACGATCTGGCCGACCACCCCGAGCGGGGCAACCTCGCGCGCGTTGACGCCATAGTGGAGCTTGTCGGCCCAGCCCGCGTAGTGGAAGAAGTGCGCCGCGGCCAGCGGGATGTCGACATCGCGCGACTCGCGTAGCGGCTTGCCCCCGTCCAGCGTCTCGACGACGGCCAGCTCGCGAGCACGCTCCTGGATCAGCCGGGCGATCCGGAACAGGTACTTTCCCCGCTCGAGGCCGTCGAGCGCGCCCCATTTCGGCTGAGCCTCGCGGGCAACCTCCACCGCCCGCGCCACATCCCCGGCGCCGGCCCACGCCACCTCGGCGATCGGCTCCTCGGTGGCCGGGTTGATCGTCGGCTCGTAGCGGCCGTCGCCCGGGTCGCGGAACTCACCGTCGACGAACAGCCCATAGCGGTCCCGCAGGCGGATGTGGTCGGCCGACTCGGGAGCCGGGGCGTAGTCCCAGACGATGCTGGTGCGGGTCTCGAGCGAGCTCATTCCTTGGAGAAGTCCTCGGAGCGGCCGTAGCGGCCGTTCTCGGTCTTGGCGTACTGCATAAGCAGATCATTGAGCACGGACGAAGCGCCGATCCGGATCCGCTCGGGGGTCAGCCATTCGTCGCCGAGCGTTTCCTTGACCAGCACCAGGCGATGCAGCGCGGCCTTGCTGGTCGACACGCCGCCCGCCGCCTTGAAGCCGACGATCCGCCCGCTGCGCTCGGCGTAGTCGCGGATCGCCTCGAGCATGACCAGGCACACGCCGGGCGTCGCCCCGGCCGACGCCTTGCCAGTGGAGGTCTTGATGAAGTCCGCGCCGGCCTCCATGGCCAGCATCGAGGCGTGGCGGACGTGGTCGTAGGAGCCGAGCTCGGCTGTCTCGAGGATCACCTTGAGATGCGCCTCGCCGCAGTGCTCCTTGACCGCCACGATCTCCTGCATCACGCGGGTGTCCTGGCCGGCCAGGAACGCCTCGCGCGAGATCACCATGTCGATCTCGTCGGCCCCCGCAGCCACGGCGTCCTCGGTGTCGCGCAGCTTGGCCTCGAGCGAGACCTGCCCGGCCGGGAACCCGGTGGCCACCGACGCGACCCCGACGCCGGTGCCGTGCAGAGCCTCCTTGGCCGTGGTCACGAGCTGCGGATAGACGCAGATGGCGGCCACGCTTGGGATCTCGGGCATCGTGGGCGCCGGGCAGACCCCCTTGGCGCACAGGTGGCGGACCTTGCCCGGGGTGTCGGCGCCCTCGAGCGTGGTCAGGTCGAGCATCGAAACCGCCAGGCGGATTCCCTGCTGCTTGGCGGTGGTCTTGATCGAGCGCTTGCCGAGCTGTGCGGCGCGCTCCTCGATGCCTACACGGTCGACGTGGGGCAGGCGGCGGATCACATGCCGAGGCTACTACGCTGCGACAGGTGAAACGGGTCCTTGTCTTCTGCGGATCGAGCCCGGGCCGGCTCCCCGAGTACGTGGCGGCCGCCACCGAGCTCGGCCAGGTGCTCGCCGCCCGCGAGCTCGAGGTCGTCTACGGAGGCGCGAGCGTCGGTCTGATGGGCGCGCTGGCCGACAGCGCGCTGGCCGCCGGCGGCAAGGTGATCGGGGTGATCCCCAACCGGCTGGTCGAGCACGAGATCGCCCACGCCCACCTGACCAAGCTCCACGTGACCGAGACCATGCACGAGCGCAAGGCGCTGATGGCCGAGCTCTCCGACGCGGTGATCGCGATGCCGGGCGGCAGCGGGACGCTCGATGAGCTGTTCGAGCTGTTCACCTGGAAGCAGCTCGGGCTGCACCGCAAGCCGCTCGGCCTGCTCAACGTGTCGGACTACTGGGCCCCGCTAATGACCTTCCTCGAGCATGCCGTCAACGAGCGCTTCCTGCGCGCCGAGTACCTCGAGGATCTGCAGGTGGAGCACAGCGCGGCGGCGCTCCTCGACCGCCTGGCCACCCACGAGCACCGCAGCTACGACAAGTGGATCGACCGGCCGGCGGCCGATCAGACGGTGCCGAACACACGGTCGCCGGCGTCGCCCAAGCCCGGCCGTATGTAGGCGTTCTCGTCGAGCTCGCGGTCGACTGCGGCCGTCCAAATCGGAACCCCGGGGTGCGCCTCCTGCACGGCCTCGATCCCCTGGGGCGCCGCCACCAGACACACGAGCTCGAGCTGCCTGGCCCCGGCCCGCTTGAGGTGATCGAGCGCGTGGACCGCGCTCCCGCCGGTGGCCAGCATCGGGTCGAGCACGTACACCCGGGCGTTCGGAAGGCCCGGCGGCAGCCGCTCGTAGTAGCCGACCGGCACGTGCTCCTCCTCGTCACGGCGGATGCCGACGTGACCCACGCGGGCGTCCGGGAGCAGCCGCAGGAAACCCTCGACCATCCCCAGCCCGGCGCGGAGAACCGGTACCACCGCGACCTCGTCGCGCAGCCGCAGCCCCTTGGTCGGCTCGAGCGGCGTCTCGATCTCGACCTCCTTGACCGGCAGCTCGCGCGCCACCTCCACGGCCATGATCGCCGCGGCCTCGAACAGAGCCTGGCGGAAGTCGCCGTGGCTGGTGTCCCGATCGCGCATCACCGAGAGGCGGTCGGCCAGCACCGGGTGCTCAACGACTTTCAGCGTATGCGACACGGCCGCGATGGTATCCATGCACGTAGCCTGTGCGCGGATGTCCCGCGCGACGGAGGATCGTAATCGTCGGATGCTCAGGGCGCGCGACACGATGGATCGTGCCTTCGCGCAGCCACTCGACGTCCAGGCGCTGGCCCGGATGGCGCACGTCTCGCCGGCCCATTTCAGCCGGCAGTTCCGGTCGACGTTCGGCGAGTCACCCCATCGCTACCTGCAGCGCCGCCGGGTGGAGCGAGCGATGGAGTTGCTGCGCGAGACCGACCAACCGGTGACCGAGATCTGCTTCGACGTGGGCTTCGGCAGCCTCGGCACGTTCAGCCGGACGTTCAGGACCGTGGTCGGCGAGTCGCCGTCGGCCTACCGAGCCCGGTTTGCCGGCGAAGGAAACGCGCTCCGCGTGCCCGCCTGCTGGGCGATGGCCTGGCTCCGTCCCGCGGGGTAGACAAAGAGCATGTTTGGAGAAGCGGCGCGGGCCGGCGGCGGTTAGCGTGAACGCCATGCTCAAACGAATCACTCACACATTCATCCACGTCCTCGACCAGGACGAGGCGCTGGACTTCTACGTCGGGAAGCTGGGAATGGTCCTCAAGACCGACGCCGACCTCGGCTTCATGCGGTGGCTGACGGTCAGCTCTCCGGACCAGCCGGACCTCGAGCTCGCGCTGATGCTGCCGGGCCCGCCGGCCTACGACGACGAAACCGCCGAGGAGATCCGCGCGCTCGTGGCCAAGGGCGCCGCTGGTGGGGGCGTGATCTTCCAGACCGACGACTGCCGCGGAACCTACGAGAAGCTGCGGGCGGCCGGCGTCGAGTTCACCCAGGAGCCGACCGAGCGCTTCTACGGCACCGACTGCGGGGCGCGCGATCCGTTCGGCAACCCGATCCGCATCACCCAGCCGCCCGACGGTCCCGTCGTCTTGCCACAGGGCGAGGAGCTCCGCGCGCAGGCGTAGGGCTACTCGGCTCGGAGTGCCGAGGCGGTACGCGCCTTGGCCGCCCACCCGGCCGGCAGCAGCGCGCCGGCGAGGGCGATCGCCAGGCCGGCCAATGCGAGTGCCGCGAGCTCTCCGGCGCCGTAGACGTTCTGGAGGCCGGCGGGGACGCCGAGGCCGGCGGCACCGGCCATCGCCGGGATCACGTGCTGGTGCACGATGATCCCGGCGGGGACCGCGAGCACGCCCGCGAGCAGACCCGTGCCGGCCACCGAGCAGAGCACCATCGCGACCGTCTGGCGGGGCGTCATCCCGACCGCCTTGAACACCCCGAGGTCGTGCACGCGCTCGCGGGTGTGGAGCACGACGGTGTTGAGCACGCCGAGCCCTGCGGCGATCGACAGCAGCAGCGTGAGCGTACCGGCGAGCGCGATCGCGATCGCGGCGCCACCGCCGCTCCGGTTGACCGAGACCCCGTAGTTCGACCCGATCTTCGGCCCGAGCGCCTGTACGTAGGTGACGGGATTGGTGCCGGGACGCAGGCCCACGTCGGATTGAGAATTCAAAGGGTCGGGCGAGAGCCCCGGGTCGGCGGCGGTGAGCGTCCGCCAGTCGGTCATCATGCTCAGGCTCTCGTAATCCTGGTCGAACACCTCACCGACGATCCGGACCGGGACTGAATGGCCGCCGGTGCCGGTGATCGTGATCGTGCCGCCGACGGTGGCGTGGAGGGTTGTGAGCAAGCGCTGAGGGACGACCGCCTGATCGGGGCCGGTGTACCAGTGGCCGCTGGTCATCGTGTAGATCCAGCTTGCGTCACCGAGGAACGCGGTCACCGGAATCGCCTGAACCAGCCCGGACACCTTGACGTACTGGTTGTCTTCCTCGAGCGCGTAATGGGCGGTGCCGGGGGTCGAGTTCAGCGCCGCGGCGATCGCTCGCTGAGGATGCGCGGAAGGCGGCTGGGCCTGCGGCGCCGGTCGCTTCAGAGGGAGCGGACCGGGCTGGTTGTAGTAGACCTGGACCTGCTCGGTGTTGGTCAGGTCCAGATCGGCGACGGCGCGGCGGAGCGAGGTGACCAGCCCCACGGAAAAGGTCACAGCGGTCACGCCGAGCAGGACGGCCGCAAGGGTGGCAGCCATACGAGCCGGGCGGGAGAACGATGACGCGAGTCCGATGGTCACGGGACGTGGCAGCGGGAGCCGGCCCAGCAGGCGGTGCGCCAGATAGCCGTGACCGGTGCGCGGCGCACGACCTGCCGCCAGGGCCTGCGTTGCGCTCAGCCGGCCGGCCCGGAGCGCAGGCAACACGGCGGCCAGCACGACCAGGCCGCACATGGCGAGCGGCACGGCCACGTTCACCCACAGCGGTACACCGAGGTGTCCGACCGCATAGACGTCTGCGGCCTTGCGCAGCAGCGGCACCGCCAGCAGGTTGCCGAGGGCCACGCCACCCAGACAGCCGAGCACCGCCGGCACCAGAACTTGACCGGTGTAGGCGGCGATCACCTGGCCGGGGGTGAAGCCGATGCTCTTGAGGATCCCGATCCGGTAGTAGCCCGCGATCACCGCGCCGCTGACCACGTTGGCGACGATCAGCACGGACATGACCAACCCGATGATCGCGAAGGCGACCACGAACGGTGAGTACACCGCGACCTGGTTGTGTTGTGCGGCCCTGACGCTGAGATAGGACTGGGTGCCGGTCACCGTCCCGGCCGGCAGCGCGCGGGTCACGGCCGCAGCGCCCGCGTCCACCGCGGCTGCGCTGCCGGCGCTGCGCAACCGGTAGAGCATCTCGGCGGTGGCGGGCGTGCCCGGCGAGCGCAGCGCTCGCATCTCGGCCGGGAGGACCCAGCCGTCGGCCGTGCGTGAGACCGACGTGGCGAGCCCGACGACGGTCAGGCGCGGCTTTCCCGGCGCGCTGGTCACGGTCACAGTGTCGCCGATCCCAGCCCCGAATCCTTCGGTGTTGGCCTCCAGCACGACCTGACCAGACCGCTCGCGGCCAATGGCCGTCCTCGAGCGTGATGTCGTCGACCGGACCGCCCGGCGACGTGCGCCCGGCCAGCGTCAGCGGCGGCAGCGACACCGTCGGCGCGCCCGGAGAGGAATCGGTGGCGCCGATGGTCTCCTCGGCGAACGGTCCCGCCGCCGCGGTCACCTGCGGGAGGCGCGCGGTGGCGGCCAGTTGCGCCGGCGTCGCGCGCGAGGCGTTGACCGTCGCCACCACGTGCGCGCCGCGTTGCGCGGAGAAGGCGTGATCGAACGTGGCGTGAGAGTCCACGACGAGCGCGAGGCCGAGGACCGAGGAGGCGGTGGAGACGACCAGCACCAGCGCGATGACGATCGTCTGGACCCCCCGCCGGCGGCCGATCCCGCCGCGCACGGCGCGGGCCACCGCGCCCGGGCTCATCGACAGCGCCTCGGCCGCGCGGGCCATCGGGAGCGGATCACCGGTCCGCCCGGCGATCCGGCCGTCGAGCAGGTGGACGGCGCGGTGGGTGTAGCGCGCCGCCAGCTCGGGGTTGTGGGTGACCATCACGAGCGTCTGCCCGGAGCGGTTGAGCTCGAGCAGCAACTGGCCGATCTCCTCCCCGGTGGCGGTGTCGAGCGCCCCGGTCGGCTCGTCGGCCAGCAGCACCGCCGGCCGGTTGACCAGGGCCCGCGCGATCGCCACCCGTTGGC
The DNA here is from genome assembly GCA_963764545.1 of uncultured Solirubrobacterales bacterium. GTDB lineage: Bacteria > Actinomycetota > Thermoleophilia > Solirubrobacterales > Solirubrobacteraceae > Palsa-465. The sequence continues at coordinate 1,612,367 of CAVXSX010000005.1, forward strand.
GCTCGCCGCCGGAGAGCCGGCCCGGATAGGCGTCCCGGTGGCGCTCGATGTGCAGCGCCGCGAGCAGCTCGCGCACGCGCGCCCGTGCCTGCGACCGGGGCATCCCGGCCAGCTGCGCCGGCAGCAGGACGTTGTCGGCGACGGTCAGGTCGTCGAGCAGGTTGAAGAACTGGAAGATCATCCCGATCTGGCGCCGGCGGCAGCGGGCCATCCCGGTCTCGCTGAGCCGGTCGATCCGCTGGCCGGCCACGGTGATCGCGCCGCTCGTCGGCCGGTCCAGACCGGCGATCAGGTTCAGGAGGGTCGACTTCCCGCTGCCGGACGGGCCCATCACGGCCACCGCCTCACCCGCCGCGATCTCGAGTGTTATCCCGTCGACGGCGGGCTGTCCCGAGCCGTCGTAGCGCTTCGTCACGTCGTTGATCTGCACTAGAGCGTCCATGGCGAGAACGTATGCGGCGCGGCGTGATTTGTCGTCGGCCCCGGTATGTAACTTCGCGTACCGCGTTGGCGTACCGCGGCTCCGGATCATCCTTGCGAGGTACGCGAGTACACAGCGAGGCGGATGACGGCACGGCCGGGCGGGGCGATAATGGACGGATGGAGGAGCGCACGCCCACGACCGTGCGCCGGCGTCGCGCCTGGCGTTCGAGTTCGCGCGGTCCGTCGAGCCGCGGTCGTTGCCTTCCAGGCGAGCGCTGTACGCCGACGCGGCGCTCGCCGTGCTCATCGTCCTGGCGGCGCGCGCTGGCCGTCCACAGCGGAGGAAAGGGCGCGCCCTGCTGGTCGCGACCGCGCCGCTCGCGGCCCGCCGGCGCTACCCGCTGGCTGCGTGCCTGCTGCTGGTGATCGGGGTGTTCGCGACGAGGCACAAGGCCAAGCCGATCGCGATCGCCACCGTCGTCTTCGCGGGTTACTCGGCGGTCAGGTACAGCCGTTTCCGGGGTGCGGCGCTCGTGACCGTTCTCTGGCTCTGGGTGATCGTGGGCACCGCGCTGTTCGGCACGACCGCGCTCCTGATCCTGGTGTCGCTGGCGTTGACCGTGACCGTCGGGTACGCCGTGCATGCCGTCGGAGAACGCGACCGGATGCTCGCCGAGCACGAGGCCGCCACCCGCCGCGCGCTCGAGCTCGAGCGGGCCCGGATCGCCTCAGAGCTCCACGACGTCGTCACGCACAGCGTCAGCGTGATGATCGTGCAGGCCGGCGCGGCGCGGCAGGTCCTGGCCGAGGCGCCCGGCGAGGCCAGGGCGGCGTTGCTGGCCGTGGAGGCGAGCGGGCGCGCGGCGATGACCGAGCTCCGTCACCTGCTCGGGCTGCTCAGCCCCACGCAGACGCCGGGCGAGCGAGACGGCGCACCGGACGGCGCCTCGCCCGCCGAACTCGAGCCGCAGCCGGGTCTGGCCCAGCTCCCCGCGCTGGTCGACCGGCTGACCGCGGCCGGGCTGCCGATCGATCTGCGCGTCGGCGAGCTGCCCGCAGGAGCTCTCGCCAGGGCTCGACCTGGCGGTGTTCCGCGTAATCCAGGAAGCGCTCACGAACGTGATCAAGCACGCCGGCAAGCCGCACACGACCGTGAGTCTCACCTGTGGCGACGGCCAGCTCGTGGTCGAGGTGGCCGACAGCGGCCGGCCGATCCTCGCGGCCGCGCCCGCGGTCCCGGCCGGTGCCAGGCGAGGGCTGATCGGACTGCGCGAGCGGATCGCGCTGTACGGCGGGGTGCTGGACGCCGGGCCCAGGAGCGGCGGCGGGTGGATCGTCCGCGCCCGCTTCCCCTCGACGCTGCCGCCCCGCAGCGGCACGCCGGCCGGCGCGACGGACTCGCCGCCACGGAGGCCGGTGAGCGATCCGGCCACGCCACCCCGCGTGGTGGTCGCCGACGATCAGGCTCTCGTTCGCAGCGGCTTCCGGATGATCCTCGGCGCCGCGGGGATCCCGGTCGTCGGCGAGGCATCCGACGGCCGACAGGCGCTGGCGGCCGTGCTCGAGCACCGGCCGGACGTCGTGCTGATGGACATCCGGATGCCGGAGATGGACGGCCTGGAGGCCACCCGGCGGATCCTCGCCGGGCCGGCCGGCGCCGGCTGCCGGATCATCATCCTCACCACCTTCGATCTCGACCAGTACGTGTACGCCGCGCTCACCGCGGGCGCAAGCGGCTTCCTGCTCAAGGACGTCTCCCCCGAACAGCTCGTCGACGCGGTGCGCACGGTCCGCTCCGGCGACGCCCTGCTGGCGCCCTCGATCACCCGCCGGCTGGTCGAGCGGTTCGCGCCGGCCGCATCGACGCCGCCGGCCGTACACGGCGACCTGTCGGAGCTGACGCCCCGAGAGCTCGAAGTCCTCCAGCTGCTCGCCCGGGGCCTGAGCAACGCCGAGCTCGCCGCGGAGCTGGTGCTGAGCGAGGCCACCGTCAAGACCCACGTGGCGCGGATCCTGCGCAAGCTCGGACTGCGCGACCGGGTACAGGCCGTTGTCCTCGCCTACCAGACCGGCCTGGCCGCGGCTCACACGGGCGCCCCGGACTGACGGGCGCGCGATAGGCTCGCGCGCCGATGGCCAGCGTGAACGTCGAGCTAAAGGCGCGTGACCCCAACCCCGAGGTGACCGCCGCCCGGTGCCTGAACCTGGGCGCGGTGACGGCCGGCACCCTTCACCAGCGCGACGTCTACTTCTCCGCCCGGCACGGGCGCCTGAAGCTGCGAAGCCACGGCGAGGGCGCCGGGGAGCTGATCGCCTACCAGCGACCGGACGACGCCGAGGCCAGCGAGAGCCGCTACGTGATCGCCGCCCTCCCCGAGCCCGACGCGCTCGCAGAGGCGCTCGACGCCGCACTGGGGACCACCGTGGTGGTGTCCAAGCGCCGGCAGCTCTACCTGTGGGAAGGCGTCCGCATCCACCTCGACGAGGTCGACGGTCTGGGGTCATTCATCGAGTTCGAGGCCGTGCTGCCGGACGCCGGCGATCTGGCCACCGCGCAGGCCAAGGTGGCCCGCCTGCGCTCCGAGCTGGCCATCGCGGACGACGCGCTGGTGTCGGTTGGCTACGCGGACCTCCTGCTCGACGGCCCGCGGGCGTTGGTGCTGGCCGCCACCGGGGCCATGCGGAACGCCTACGCGCCGTACTCCAAGTTTCCGGTCGGCGCCGCCGTCCGGTCGCCGAGCGGGGCGATCTACGCCGGCGCCAACGTCGAGAACGTGGCCTATCCCCAGGGGCAATGCGCCGAGGCTTCCGCCCTCGGGGCACTGGTCGAGCGCCGGCGAGACCGCGATCACGGCCGTCGCGGTGGTCGCCGAGCGCCTCGAGGTCTGCCCGCCCTGCGGGGGCTGCCGGCAGCGCCTGGCCGAATTTGGCGACGCCTCGACGCCGGTCTACCTCGGGCCGACGACGACCACCCTGGGTGAGCTCCTGCCGGGCGCGTTCGGACGCGGGGCGCTGGCGTGAACCTGGGCAGCCCGCGCGTCGGGGTCGTGCTCGGATCGGGCCTGGGCGCAGTGGCCGACGCCGTGCAGGACGCGGTCGTGGTCGGCTACGAGGAGCTGCCCGGCTTTCCCCGCCCGACCGTCGCCGGCCATGCCGGCCGGGCCGTGCTCGGCCACATCGGCGGCGTTCCGGTGGCCGTGCTGCAGGGCCGCGCGCATCTATACGAGGGCGGTGAGCACGAGGCCCTCCGAGTGCCGGTCCGCGCCCTGCGCGACGCGGGCGCCGAGATCCTCATCCTGACCAACGCGGCCGGATCGCTGCACCCGTCCGTCGGGCCGGGCTCGCTGATGGCGATCACCGATCACATCAACCTGACCGGGGTCAACCTGCTCATGGGCCCCAACGACGAAGCGATCGGGCCGCGCTTCCCCTCGCTGCGCGACGCCTACGACCCGGCGCTGCTCGACGCCCTGCGCTCATGCGCCCAGGATCTGGGCATCACGCTGGCCGAGGGCGTGTACCTGGCGGTGAGCGGGCCGAGCTTCGAGACCCCGGCCGAGATCCGCGCGTTCCGCACGATGGGGGCCGACGCGGTCGGCATGTCGACCGTCCAGGAGACGATCCTCGCCCGCCACTGCGGCCTGCGGGTGGCCGCGGTGTCGGTGATCACCAACCTGGCCGAGGGCATGACCGAGGAGCCGCTTTCCCACGAGCAGACGCTGAGCGCGGCGCAGGACGGCGCCGTCGATCTGACACGGCTGCTGCTGGAGTTCATCCCGCGATGCTGACCGCCGAGCTGATCCGCCGCAAGCGCGACGGCGTCGAGCTCTCGGCGGACGAGATCTCGGAGCTGGTCTTCGGGATCGCGGACGGCAGCGTGACCGATGCGCAGGTCGGGGCCTTGGCCATGGCGATCGTCTGGCGCGGGATGAGCCCGGCCGAGCGGGTGGCGCTGACCGGCGCCATGACCCGCTCGGGCGATGTGCTCGAGTGGAGCTCGGCGGGGCTGTCCGGACCTGTCCTCGACAAGCACTCCACGGGTGGAGTGGGCGACAAGGTCAGCCTGATCCTGGCGCCGATGCTGGCTGCCTGCGGGGCGTTCGTGCCGATGATCTCGGGCCGCGGGCTCGGGCACACGGGCGGCACGCTCGACAAGCTCGAGTCGATCCCGGGCTATGACGTCACGCCGGATAACGATCGTCTGCGTTCTGTGGTCGCACGCGTGGGGTGCGCGATCGTCGGCCAGACGGCGCGGCTGGCCCCGGCCGACCGCCGCCTGTACGCGATCCGCGACGCCACGGGGACGGTCGAGTCGATCCCCCTGATCGTCGGCTCGATCCTCTCCAAGAAGCTGGCCGCCGGCCTCGACGCGCTGGTCATGGACGTCAAGGTGGGCTCGGGCGCGATGCTCCCCGAGCTCGACCGCGCCCGCGAGCTGGCCGGGGCGATCGTCGATGTCGCGGTGGGCAACGGCATGCCGACAGTCGCGCTGATCACCGACATGAACCAGGTCCTGGGCCGGACCGCGGGCAACGCGGTCGAGGTGCGCGAGTCGATCGAGCACCTGACCGGCGCCGCGCGCGACGAGCGCCTGCTCGAGGTGACGCTTGCCCTGTGCGCCGAGCTACTCGTGCTGGGCAAGCTCTTCGACGATGTGGGCGACGCGCGACGAGCGGCGCTCCGCGCGCTCGAGAGCGGCGCCGCGGCCGAGCGTTTCGGCGCGATGGTCGTCGAGCTGGGCGGACCGGCCGGCCTGATCGAGGACCCGGACCGCCATCTCCCCCACGCGCCGGTGAACGTGGTGGTCGAACCCTCGTCCGCCGGGGTTCTCACCGCGGTCGACGTCCGCGCGGTCGGAATCGCGGTGGTCAGCCTGGGCGGCGGCCGGGCGCGCGAGGACGACCCAGTCGACCACGCCGTCGGGCTGACCGAGGTCGCGGCGCTGGGCGAGCGCGTCGAGCCGGGCGGACGGCCCCTCGCGCGCGTGCACGCGCGGGACGAGCAGAGCGCGCAGCGGGCGGCCGACTCGGTACGGGCGGCGTTTGCTGTCGGCGAGGCGGCGGGCCCGATCCCCGGGCCGGTGATCGAGGCTCAGCGAACGGTGTAGATGCCGGTCGGGGCCTCGTGGTAGCCCTTGGCGCCGACGCTCCGGGCCAGGGGGCTGCGAGGATCTTCACCGGCGGCCAGGCGATCGAGCGCGTAGCGGAAGTCGTAGCGCGGGGACCAACCGAGCTCCCGCCGCGCTCGCTCATTGACATACACCCGCTCGATGGCGTCGAACATCCGCCAGCCGCGCACCGAAAAAACCTCATCAAAATCGGGATAGAGCCGGCGGACCGCCGACGGCAGATCGGTGCGGATGGCCGACAGGTCGCCCTGCGTGAATGGCGAGGACGCGCTGATGATGTAGCGGCCGAATCCGATCTCCGGTGCGCGCTCGAGCGCCCGCAGGTGCGCGCTCACCACGTCCTCGATCTCGACGCGGCGGTAGAGCAGCTCGTTGACCTTGATGTTCAGGTCCTCGTAGGCGGAGCGGACCTCGTCGCGATCGTCGGGCTCGGGGAAGAATCGCGAGGTGCGCAGGATCAGGACCGGCAGCCCGTGGTCGCGGGCGATCAGCTCGCACAGGTTCTCGGCCGCGGTCTTGGTCGCGCCGTAGATGTTGCGCGGGACCGGGACGACGTCCTCGGTGATCCACGCCGCCGGCGCGCCCGCCTCCGGGGTCAGCGCCCGGCCGAAGGCGCTCGTCGTGCTGGTGAAGATGAAGCGGCTGACCTCGGCCTCGACCGCCTCCTCGAGCAGGTGCAGCGTGCCGGCGATGTTGGTCTCCACGAACTCGAGGCGGCTGTGGGATCCCACGTGGGGCTTGTGCAGCGTGGCCGCGTGCACGACGGCGTCGACGCCGGCCATGCAGCGCTGCACGATCTGCCGGTCGGCGATCGACCCGACCACGTTGGTGTGCGGCGACTCGAGACGGTCGAGGCCGATGACCTCGTGCTCCCGTTCGGACAAGATGCGGACCAGCGCCTCGCCGAGGTGTCCAGCGCTGCCGGTGACGAGGATGCGCACAGCCAGAGGCTTATCAGAAGCACCTGATAAACCCCTTGCGATGCAACCCAAGGCCGAGCTCCACGTCCATCTCGAAGGAACCGCCCCGCCCGAGCTGGTGAGCCGCATCGCGGCGCGCAACGGGCTCGAGCTGCCCGACCAGATGCTCTCGAGCGACGGGCGCTTTCACTACACGGACTTCCTGCACTTCCTGCGCACCTACGACCTGGCCGCCAGCGTGATCCGCACCGGCGAGGACTACCGCGACATCACCTACGAGTACCTGTGCTCGTGCGCCCGCGGCGGCGCGATCTACGTCGAGCTGACCGCCTCGCCCGATCACGCGGCGCTCGTCGGGCTGAGCGACGAGGAGCATTGGGACGGGATCGCCCGCGGGATCGACGACGCGCGGCGCGACACGGGCATCGAGGGCCGGATCCTCGTCTCGGCCGTGCGCAACTTCGGCGTCGAGCAGGCGCTCCGGGTCGCCCGTCACGCCGCCGAGCGCCCTCACCCCTACATCGTCGGCTTCTCGATGGCCGGCGACGAGGCGGGCTTCCCCGCCCAGGATTTCGCCGAGGTGTACCTGATCGCCGCCGAGTCGGGACTCGGCTGCACGATCCACGCCGGCGAGTGGGCGGGTGCCGACAGCGTCCGCGCCGCGCTCGAGTTGCCGGTCACGCGGATCTCGCACGGCGTCCGGGCGATCGAGGATCCGGCCGTCGTGTCCGAGTTGGCCGCGCGCGGGATCGTGCTCGAGTGCTGCCCGACCTCGAACGTCGTGCTGGGCGTGTTCGATTCCTACGAGGACCATCCCCTGCCCGCGCTGCGCGACGCCGGGGTTCGCGTGACGCTCGGCTCCGACGACCCGCCCTACTTCGGCGCGTCGATCGACGGCGAGTACGCGATCTGCTCGGCGCGGTTCGGCTGGAGCGAAGACGAACTGCGCGAGATCACCCGCACCGCGATCGACGCGGCGTTCTGCGACGAGGAGCTACGAGCCGCGTTGCGCGAACGGATCTGATCTGTCCGTGTAAGCGCGGACGTCGGCCACGCTCCACCAACTCCCGCTCGACGCGGTCAGCGTCATGCGCACGAACCGGATCGGCGCGCCCGACAGCGGCACGTCGGTGAGCTGGCCGGTCCCGGCTCCGGAGGCAACCGCGGTGTGCCAGTTGACGCCGTCTGAGCTGACTGTGACCGTGTAGCCACGGGGATAGTCGCCCAGGTTGACACCGGTGTCGAAGACGACCTCACGTACCGGCTCCAGACGGCCGAGGTCGACTCGGAGGTACTGGCCCGGTGCCTGGCCGGCTCCGGTGGAGTATCGGGTGCTGGCGTCGTCGTCGACGGCGTTCGCGGCCACGTCGCCCTGGCAGCACGGGTCGGTTGGCCCGGGCGGGTTGGCGGTGGCCTTCCAGCCCGATGGGTCGAGTTCGCTCATTTGCCGCGCGCCGCCCGGGTTACCGCGCCAGGTGAACGTGGCCAGCGAGTCACCGGGCAGCGTGTAGGTGAAGCTGCGGCCGCCCTCCATGACACCGAAGGCCTGCGGATTGTCGTTCTCGTTGTGGGCCACGAGAACCGTCGTTCCCTCGGGGTCGCGGAACGCCACGTCCATGACCTCGCCGTTCCAGCCGGTGGTGCCGAACGACGTGCTGGCGATCCGGACCGCGCCCGGTGTCACGAACCGGCTGAGGTGGCCGAGCGTGTAGTACTCGGCATCGGGCGTCACCGTGTCACCCGGGCCTACCGTGAGGATGCCCGTGCAGTTGCCGCAGCCACCGACGTGCGGGCCGCCCGAGGGGTCGAGCGCGACGTTCCAGTTGATCACGGTCTTGGCCCAGTTGCGCGGCGATCCGATGATCAGGTTCCGGGCGTGCCACTTCAGCGTGTCCGAGAACGTGTTGGCCGGATCGCTCGACTGCGAGCCCGAGCACTCGGTGAAGTAGATGTCCTGGTTGGGGAACTCGTTGTGGAGCGTGGTCATCGCGCTCGGGTCGCCGTAGTAGCAGTGGTATGCCGTGCCCGCGACCCAGCGCGCCGCCGGCGAGGAGAGGACCTCCTGCGGATAGTCGTTGGTGTCCTGCGTCTCGTCGGGCGGGGTTGAGGCGATGTCATTGGGGTGCTCGGCCCAGTTGTGGTCATAAGCCAGGATCTGGGTTCTCAGGCCGGCGTCGCGAAGCATCGGCCCGAGGGCCTCGATCACCTTCTCCTCCTGCGCCGCGGACATGTCCGTGCCCGGATAGGTGGCCGGGTTGCGGTTCTGCGGCTCGTTCTGGACCGTGATCGTGTTCACGGTCACGCCCTGCCGGCGGTAGGCCTCGATGAACTTGGTCAGATACAGCGCGTAGGAGTGGTAGATCTGCGGAGTGTCGATCAGGCGCCCGCCGATCAGCGAGTCGCCCGTCTTCATCCAGGCCGGAGGGCTCCAGGGAGTGGCCACGATCTGAAGCTGCGGGTTCAGGTGCCTGGCCTCTCGCAGCAGGGGCAGGATCTCCGCCTCGTCGTGCGCGATGCTGAAGTGCCGCTGCGCATAGTCGGTCTGACCGGCCGGCATGTCGTCATAGGTGTAGGGGGCGGTGGCCACGAAGTCCGAGGCGCCAATCGGCTGGCGCAGGTAGCTCAGGCCGTCGCCGGTCCGGGGGTCGAACAACATGCGCATGGTCGCGGCCCGCGCCGCCGGCGAGAGGCGGTAGAGCACCACCGCCGAGGAGTCGGTGATCGCGCCGCCGAACCCGTCCATGGTCTGGAACCGGCGCGAGGGATCCACGACCACGGTGGGAACCGACGGCTGCCCGGTGGTGAACGGGACCTGCCCCATGTAGGTCAGCCGGTCCCGCCCGTCGGCGGTCGTAATCCAGACGCTGGCCATGGGCGAACTCGACGAGTTGCCGGGGTGACCCGGGGCCGGCGAGCTTCCTACCAGCCAGACGGCCGCGACGGCGGCCATCACTCCGAGGACGATGATGAGCTGCCGGTGGGCGGATCGAGCCTGGCCCGAGCGGTACGTGAACACCTGGAGACCTCCCCTCCTGTCGCTCCCGGCCTTACCCCTCACCGCATCGCCCAAAACGACCGCTTGGCACGCCGCCACAATGTGGTTGGCAGCTACCAAGGAGACGACAATGACCGTCGGCAAGGCCAAAGCAGTCGCCCCGAAGGATGGCGCTCCCGTTTCGGGGGAATTCCGCTTTGTGGCTCCGTGTTTCACCGGGATCGACGAGGCGCAGATACGCGATCACCTCGAGCGCGATCACTTCTTCTGGCTGGACCTCCACGCGCCCGGCCACGAGGACCTGGCCAAGCTGCGTGAGATCTTCGGCTTTCACCCGCTCGCCCTGGAGGACACTGAGGACTTTGGGCAGCGCCCCAAGCTAGACGATTACGGCAACTACGTCCTGCTCGTGTTCTACGGGGCATGGCGCCACCACGAGCGCGATCCGAATCCCCTGCGCGAGGTGCACCTGTTCATCAGCGGCGAGTATGTGGTCACCGTCCACCGTGATCCCCTGCCCATACTCGACCAGCAGCGCGAGCAGCTGGACGGCCGGCTGTTGCACAGCGAGCAGTTCATCCTTTACCGCATCCTCGACGCCCTGGTCGACAGCTTCTTCCCGCTGCTCTCGGACATGGACGACGAGATCGACGAGGTCGAAGCCGCGATCCTGTCCGACCCGACCGAGGAGCAGCTCCAGCGGCTGTTCGCGCTCAAGCGCCAACTCGTCGCGATGCGCAAGGTCATATCGCCTCAACGCGACCTGTTCGCCACCTCGGTTGACCGCATCGCCGGGCTGCCCGGGCTGGAGCTCGACGAGCGAGACTACTTCCGCGACATCTACGACCACCTGATCCGGATCAGCGACCTGATCGACTCCTATCGCGACCTGCTCTCGAGCGCCACCGATCTGTACCTGTCCACGGTGAGCAACCGTCAGAACGACGTGATGAAGCAGCTCACGGTGATCGCCACGATTTTCCTGCCGCTCGGGTTCCTCACCGGCTTCTTCGGCCAGAACTTCGGCTACCTGGTCAAGGACATCACGCCGACATGGACGTTCTGGGTCGTTGGGATCGGCAGCCTGGTGGCCACGTGCGTGGGGCTGCTGGTCTTCTTCCGCCGCAAGGGCTGGGTTTAGGGCGAGACATGCGCGGGCGCTGCTAGCCGATCCTCCGGAGGCTCGGCGATGGAACCGCGACCGGCTGGTTTGTCACCTGATTCCAGCCACCGACCGGGCCTGCCTTGGGGCTGTCCGTTCGGGTTCTGGCCGTAGACCACGAACTGGATCGCGGCATATTCGCCCTGAACCGTCTCGGTCGGCGTCCGGGAGTCGGCCGACACGTGCAGGTCGGTCAGCAGCACGTCCTTCATCACGTACTGAACGACCGGGTCGAGCCGGCCGGTCGCCGAGGGCTGGCGCACGACGATCTCGACGGATTTCAGCACCGTGCCCGAGGCGAGGTCCTGGAACAGGGCCGAGCTGTACTTGTCGAGGTACTTGACGAACGAGAACTTCTCGAACTGCACCTTGCCGGCTCCGGCGCCGCGTGAAGCTCGAGCCGATCGTGTTCGTGCTGCTCGTGTCGAGCGCGAATGAGGACAGGTCGAACGCCTGATCGCCGGCCTTCTGCTCGGTCTCACCCGGCCGGGTTGCGCCCAGCTTGCCGAGGTCGCCGTTCGGGGGAGACAGCAACATGAAGATGTTCGCCGCCGATCCGGATTGAACCGAGATGCTCCCGGCGGGCCCGGCGGGTCCGGTTTGACCCGGTGCGCCGTTGGTCCCGGACAGGCCATTCTGCCCGGGTTCGCCCTGAGGACCGGTGGGTCCCTGCTGGTTCCACGTGATCGTCTGCTCGCCGGTGGTACAGCTCTGATCGCCGGTCACCGTGGGCTCCAGCACGCGGAGGCTGCCCACCGGCGAGTCGCTCTCGCTGGTGTCTGTCAGCACGCATCCGGTGATCGTCGAGCCCGAACCGGAATCGGCCGCCGCCACCGCGGCGGCCCCTCCGAGGCCCAGTGCGAGGATCGCCGCCAGCACGAACCTCGACGACGCGCGCACGTGTACACCTCTCCCCCGAGGGGCGCTCGGGCGTTCATCCCCACTGCTCATTTGTCCCACCTCCGATGTCCCCGGCGCCCCAGTGCGATTCAACCCAGTCCGGACCGGCCCAGGCCGGCCTTGCGCAGTATTTGCAGCAGCTCCGGGGCCCAAGTGAGGGGAACGCGTCGAGCACTACGATCTGGCCGATGGGCGCGCACGAGATACACCACCTGGTGCGGGAGTACGGCTGCTGGCTGGTGTTTGCCGCCGTCGCTCTCCAGGCGCTCGGCCCGCCGGTGCCAGGGACGACCGTGCTGATCGCGGCCGCGGTCTATGCAGCCACCGGCGGTCTGCCGATCACCGGCGTGATCGCGGCCGGCGCGCTCGGCGCGCTGGTCGGGACGACCGTCGGCTACGGCATCGGGCGCTGGGGCGGCGAGCGGTTGTTGCTCGTGGTCGGCGCGCGGCTTCGGCAGAACCCGGCGCGCGTGCACCAGCTGCGCTGCGCGTTCGCCGCCCACGGCGGCGTGTGGCTGGTGGTCGGGCGCTTCTTCACGGGTGGGCGCAACGTCATGGGCCTGCTGGCCGGTTCGAGCGGCATGCCCATACGGCGCTTCCTGCCGATCAGCGCCGCGGCCGCGCTCGCCTGGACGCTGGTGAACGCCCTCGAGTACTACTTCTTCGGCCACGCCCTGCTGGCCGCGGGCACCTGGCTGAAGGTGGTGCTGGTGTGCGCCGGGATCGCCTGGATGGTGCTGTCATTCGGACTGCTCAGGCGCCGCGCCCTGCGGCACCTCGAGGCGGCGAGCGATCCTTCATGAGCCACGTCCACAACTATCGTTGCCGCCTGGACTGGACCGGGTCGACCGGCGCCGGCTATGACGCCTATGACCGCACGCACCGCGTGTCCTGCCCGCCGGCCGGGACCGAGCTCCGGATGAGCAGCGACCCCACCTTTGGCGGCGACCCCGATCTGCTCAACCCCGACCAGCTGCTCGTGGCCGCGGCGAGCTCCTGCCAGATGCTCTCCTTCCTCGCTTACGCCGCTCGCGCCCGAATCGACGTGGTTTCCTACAGCGACGAGGCCGAGGCGGTCATGCCCGAGGACGACAAGCCCGTGCGCATCACCGCGATCACCTTTCGTCCCCGGATCGTCATCTCCGGAGAGGCCGACGAGGAGCGTGTGCGCCACTTCGTCGAGCGGGCCCACGAGGCGTGCTTCATCGCCAACAGCCTGCGCAGCGAGATCACGATCGAGCCCGTGATCGAGTTCGCTTCGGCTGGCGCCTGATCGGGCCCGTCTGACTACGCCGGTCAGCTCTCGGCTGCTGGCGGGCGTGAGCAGCGGCGCGGCATTCGGGGTCGGAACCGCGTGGCTGCGGGAGACGTCATTGCCGCCGTTCGGTGACGCCGACCCCAGCACCGCAGCGCGCCGCGCCGCCGTCGCCATGACCATCGGCTTCGCGCTCGGACCGCTGGCTCGGTCGCGCTGGGTCTCCGCTGCCGGCTAGGTGACGGGGGCCGGCTCGGGCACGAGCGGCTTGACGGCGCGCGGAAGGCCGAGCGTGCGCAGGGCTATCAGCGTCATGGCCGCCGGGACGGTCGCGGGCCACATCGTGTGGGCAGGCGCCAGGACCAGGAAGGCGCCCGCCAGTACGGTCACCAGCACCGCCGCTGAGCGCTGGCACGGCTGGCCGGCCAGGTAGGCGCCGAGGAGCGCGGCGAGGACCAGGTCCGGATAGTCCAGGACCATCCGCCCGACCCGAGCGTGGTCGAACAGCGGACCGGGCACGTGGGCGGCGGCGCGCGCGACGATCACGGCGGCCGGTTGCCCGATCCCCAGGACCAGCAGCGCGACGTCGACCATGCACATGCAGGCGAACCCGAGCAATACCCAGCGAGCCGGGATGAGGCGGGCCAGTCCGGCGCCCAGCGCGAGCGCACTGAGCGCCGTGATGACGGTGGCCGAGAGCTCCCGGGTCAGCCCGCCGGCGACCGCGACGAGCACGCCGGCCGCGGCGAACACGAGCATGGCCGCGACCCGTGGACCCCGGACCACCCGGAGGACGGCCACGATCGCGAGCGGTGGGGTCGCCAGCAGCGCCAGCACGATCATCCCGAGCGCGAGCGAGTAGGCGCCGAGCGGCGCGAACGTCCCGACCACGATGCAGCCGGGTAGCACCGCGGCCCAGGCCGGCGAACGCAAACGGCGCAGCGACCCGAGCGCGTTGCCGCGGGGCACAGCCACCAGGGCTCCCTGTAGCAGCGCCGGTGCAACCGCGGCACCAACGCTGGCGACCGTCATTCGGCTCTAGAAGCCCCGCCTGGACGTGACTGCACTGCAGTACGAGCTCGCCCATTGATGTGGACGGCGGAGCGAAGCCCGGTTTTCGAAGACACCATTACGTCGGTGGTTCTACCCGGGGGCCCTAACAGAAATCTAACGGAAACATAATGGTCACAACAATCGCCGGGGCGGGCGACCGAGCTTCAAGCAGGGATGGTCGAGAAACGTCACGCATGAGGACGTTTCTCGACCAGGCCCCCCGGGGCGAGCCGTTGCTAGCGTCGGGCCGCGTGTCTTCTCCGTTCGCGGACGATCCGCTGGCCGAGTACATGGCCCAGCCATCGCCCCCGTTCTCAGATTTGAACGTGGCCGACATGCGCGCGGGCAGCGCGCAGCGCTCGGCGGCGCGGCCGCGCGGTCCGGACATGCACGAGATCCGGGACCTGCGGGTGGGCGATCTCGGCGCGCGCCTGTACCGACCCACGCCCGCCGCCGGCGCGCTGCTCGTCTACCTCCACGGCGGCGGCTGGACGATCGGCAGCCTCGATACCCACGACCGGGGCTGCCGGCGGCTGGCCGCCGCCGCCGAGGTCGCGATGCTCTCGATCGACTACCGGCTCGCGCCCGAGCACCCCTGGCCGGCCTCGGTGGATGACACGGTCGCGTCGCTGCAATGGGTCGGGCAGACGAGCGAGGAGCTGAACGTCGACGGTGCCATCGGCGTCGCCGGCGACAGCGCCGGCGGCACGCTCGCCGCGCTCGCCTGCCTGCGGCTCCGCGACGAGGACCCCGACGCCCTACCGCAGGCGCAGGTGCTGCTCTACCCCAACACCGATCTCACCGGTGAGCACGCCTCGATGAGCGAGAAGGCCACCGGGTGGGGTCTCGAGGCGCGGGCGGTCCGCTTCTTCAACTCGCAGTGGGTCCCGGACGAGCGACGCTGGTCTGACCCGGCGGTCAGCCCGCTGCACGCGCCCGACCTGAGCGGCGTCCCGCCGGCGGTGATCATCACCGCCGAGCACGATGTCCTGCGCGACGAGGGGGAGGCCTACGCGCAGCGGCTGCGGGAGGCAGGGGTGCCGGTGCAAGCGCGCCGGGAACCCGGCCTCATCCACGGCTTCGTTCAGCTCGATGACGTCTCGCCCGCGTGCGCACATGCAGTCGACCGCGTCGCGGCAGACATCCGCGCCGTCCTCGGCTCACGAACCTCGCCGTAGCCGGCGCCACGCGAGCAGCCCGCCGATGATCGCGGCGATCACGCCGACCGCCGGCACGACGCGCTTGAGCATGGCGTCGCGGGCATGGCCACGGCGGTGGCTGAGCGTATCCTCGTTATGGTCTCCGGCGCATCGCCCTGGAGACCACCGCGGGCGAGCTCACCCGCGATGTGGAGGCTCAACGGCGCTATCTCGGCGTCGAGCCCGTCGCGGCCCCGGCTTAAGCCGTGCGCTCCTTGATCCCCGACGCAAAGGAATCCAGATGACCGGAACGACGGCAGACGCGATCGGCGCGACCGCCACCGAGCAGCAGGCGCTGGAGCCGCTGGCTCAGACCGCGCTGACCGCCACCGACTACTGGAACGACTCCTGCTCGATCGAGGAGCTGACCTACGCGATTAAGCGCGGCGCCGTCGGGGCGACGAGCAACCCCACGATCGTGGGCGACGTGCTCGGCAAGGAGATGTCGCTCTGGCGCGAGCGGATCGGCGAGATCATCACCCAGAATCCGACCTGGAGCGAGGACGAGATCGCCTGGCAGTTGATCGAAGAGATGGCCGTGCGCGCGTCCAAGCTCCTGCTGGCGGTGTTCGAGCGCGAACACGCCCTCAAGGGACGGCTCTCGATCCAGACCAACCCCAAGCTCTACCGCTCGACCGAGCGCCTCGTCGAGCAGGGGATGCACTTCGCCACCCTCGCGCCCAACATGCAGATCAAGATCCCGGCCACCCGCGCGGGCATCGACGCGATCGAGCAGGTGACCGCGGCCGGCGTGAGCATCAACGCCACCGTGTGCTTCACGGTTCCCCAGGCCGTGGCCGTGGCCGAGGCGGTCGAGCGCGGGCTGGATCGCCGTTCGGCGGCCGGTGAGGACATCTCGGCCATGTCGCCCGTCTGCACGATCATGGTCGGCCGCCTCGACGACTGGATGCAGGTGCTGGTCAAGCGCGACCGCATCACGGTCGATCCCGGCGTCGTCCACTGGGCGGGGATCGGAGTTTTCAAGAAGGCCTATGGCCTGTACCGCGAGCGCGGCTACCGGGCCCGGCTGCTCGCCGCCGCCTACCGCCACCACCTGCACTGGTCAGAGCTGATCGGCGGCGACATCGTGCTCACGATCCCCCACGCCTGGCAGCGGCTGTTCAACGAGTCCTCGATCGAGGTCGTCTCGCGGATCGACAACGGGCTGCCCGAGGGCGTGTTCGATCAGCTGTATGAGAACTTCCCCGACTTCCGCCGGGCCTACGAGCCCGACGGGATGACGCCCGAGGAGTTCGACGGCTACGGCGCGACCGTGCGCACGCTGCGCGGGTTCATCGCGTCCTACCAGGACCTGGTCGCGGTCATCCGCGACTTCATGCTGCCGAACCCCGACAAGAAGTAGCCCGGCCGGGTTAGGTCAGCGCGCTCCGCAGGGGAGAACGTATGGCGCGCCGGGGATGTACCGAGCCCATTCGGCGCGGGTCAGCGGTGAGCCCGCCAGATGGCAGATCCGGCTGCTGACCTGGCCGGGACGGTAGTGCCAGAACGTCATCGTCTGGGTGCTGGCGCCGGCGACCAGCGTTCGGTCATCCGGGCTGAAGGTGAGGTCGTAGAGGAGACCGTGCGCGGCGTGCAACGTCGCGATCAGGCGGGGACGGCTGCGATCGCCGAGGCTCCATAGCCACACCTCGCCGCCGGTGGTTGCGGCGGCCAGCGTGCCGCCGTCGGGGCTGACCCCGAGCTGGTAGACGTTGTCCGCCGGGCCGGTCAGGGGAGGCCCGAGGGGGCGGGGATGCGACGGCGTGGTGATGTCCCACAGGCGGACGGTGTCGTCGGCTCCGCCGGCGATCAGCGTACGGCCGTCCGGGGAGATCGCGGTGCTGTACACCGCCGCGCTGAAGCCGCCGAGCACGGCGAGCAGCCGAGGGTGGCCCGGGTCGGAGATGTTCCACAGCCAGACCTTGTGATCGTTGCAGCCGATCGCCATCAGCCTGCCGTTGGGGCTGTAGGACACACCGAAGACGTTGCTCGAGGCCCCGCTGCGATCGATCACCGAGAGCAAGCGGGGGCGACCGGGCTCGCTGACGTCGTACAGGTGTACCTGACCGCTGTCGTCACCGACCGACAGCAGCGTGCCGCTCGGGCTGAAGTTGATCTGCTCGATGGCGGGGTGTGCGCCGGTGAGCAGCGGCCCAACCGGGTGAGCGTGCCCGGAGGCGTCGAGCGCATACTCCTGCACGCCTGCCTTCGCGTTCCCGACCGCGAGGAGCTTTCCGTCGGTGGTCATCGCGCCGACGGCGGCAACCGGCCCGAAGGCCGGTGGCATCGTGATCGACGCTACGCGGTACGGCTGCCAGGAGTTGCGTGTGTTCCAGATCTCCACCCGGCCGCGCGCTCCGCCGGTCACCGCCGCCAGCTCGTCACCGTCGGAGGTGTAGTCGATCGTGTAGGCCGGCCCGACCGTCTGATCGCTCGTCGGTGGCGGGAAGGGCCACAGGCGGGTCGTCCCGTTCTCATCGACCGTGGCCAGCGTCCGATCGGAGGCCAGGAAGTCGATCCCGGTCACCGGTGAGACATCGGTGAACATTGCCGTCTGCGACCAGTCCCCGGTCTGCCAGATCCGGACGGTGTTGTCCGAGGAGCCAGCCGCCAGATAGCCGCCGTCGTGGCTGAAGGCCAGCGAGTCGATCCAGTTGGCGAAGCCATGCAACGCCTGGCCGGGCGTGTTCGGAGCCCCATTCGAGCCGACCCCCCAGTGCCACAGGGTGAGGTCATGGGCGCCGGCGACCAGGGTCGATCCATCGGGGCTGTAGGCGACCGTGGTCATCTGCGTCGCGGCGACGGACAGCCGCGCGAGGAGCGTCGGGCGCCCGGCGAGCTTCCACACGGCGAGCGCGCCACCCGCACCGACCGTCGCCAGCGCGCGTCCGCTGGGTGCGTAGGCGACCGCGGCGAGACTCGGTCGGCCAGAAACCGCGAGCGACGGCAGCGCGGCGGGCGCAGCGTCCGGGCCAAGGCTCCACTGCGCCACGGTGCCGGCGGCGGTGGCGGCCGCCAGGCGCGAGCCGTTCGGCGAAAAGGCGAGCGCTTCGGCGCCACCGCGCACGTCCAGCCGCGCGATCTCGACGGGACGCGCCGGGGCAGCCAGGCTCCAGAGCGTCACCAGTCCCGCTGCGTTGCCCATCGCCAGCACGCGCCCGGAGGCGTCGATCGCCACCGCATCCGCATCGGGAATCGCCGTGAGCGTGCCGAGCGACCGGGGCGCAGCGGCGCCGGTGTCGGGCAGATAGATTCGCGCGCGGCCCGCGCTCGACGCGACGACCGCGAACACGCGGCCGCTGCCGTCGGAGGCCAGGAGGGTCGGGCCGATGGGGCCGAGGATCCGGGTGGGCATCTCGGCCGCCGAGGCGTCGAGGAGCGCCGACGTGGCCGCGGTGGTCGGCGATATCCGGAACGCCGCGCCCGCCAGCTGCATGGCCAGTCCCGGGTCGGCGCCGGCGAGGTCGCTCGCCTCGACGGCCACCTGGCGAGACAGCGCCTGGTCGCGCGCATGGATGGCGGACTGGCGGGCCACCAGCGCGAGCACCCCGAACACGCTCGCGGCGAGCGCCAGCGCTGCGATCAGCCCGCCCAGCTGTTGACCGCGGCGTCTACGGCGCCGGGCGGCCGCGCGCTCGGCCTCCGCCCGTCTGCTCGACGCCTCGAAGAACTGCTGCTCGGTGTCGTTGAGCTCGACGCCGTGGCCGGGCTCGAGCGCCCATTCGGTGACCGCCTGTAGCCGGGTTCCATGCAGCAGGAGCGCCTCGTCGCGGTCGGCGTCCACCCAGGCGTTCGCCGCCTGCGTCAGCTGCCGGTGCATGCGCAGCCCGGCGCGATCGCGCGCGAGCCACTCCGTGAGCCTGGGCCACGCGGAGATGAGCGCCTCGTGGCTGAGCTCCACGGTTCCGGGGCCGGCGGTTAGCAGCCGGGCGGATACGAACCGGTCGAGCAGCCCGGGGTGTGCGGGCTCGGCGAGCTCGCGCAGCGCCACCCGCCGGCGGGTGAACGGACCATCGTCGTCCACCCGTACGAGCCGGCAGAACATCTGCCGGGCCAGCGCCTGCTCGGGCGCGGTGAGCTGGCTGTATAGATTCTCGGCGCTCTGCGCGACGGCGCCGTGCAGCCCCCCGGCCGCCTTGTAGGCCGAGACGGTCAGGCGGTTGTGGCGAGCCCGTGTCCACGTGGCCAGGAGTGCGTGGGACAGCAGCGGCAGCGCCCCAGCCGCGTTTGCCAGGCCTTCCTCCCCGGCCGGCGCGAGGTCAGCGATCAGGAGCTCGACCAGCGCCGGCTCGACTTCGGTGCCGACTGA
>CAVXSX010000006.1:0-106529 GCA_963764545.1 uncultured Solirubrobacterales bacterium
ACGCATCCAGAAGGAGCGTGAGGCCCTCGAGCGAGCCCTCGCGATCACGATCACCACCGGGCGACAGCGGACGCGGCTGCGCGCTGGACTCACGCTCCCACCCTTGCACGGCCTGTCGGCTCAGATCGCAGCAGAGCTCGGCGGGGACCTCGCAACTGTCGTCGCGGCCGGCGGCTGGCAGGGAGGGGCACACGCCGGACTTGTAGCCCTGGCGGACCTTGCCCGAGCCAAGGACGCGCACCTGGTCGTCATCATGGACGACACCGACATCTGGAGCGCCGGCGACGACGACATGGCGCGTCGCGCGGGCGAATTCTTCGCCGCGGTACGCTCGCTGCTCGATTGTCCGGACGTCACGCTTCTGGCCGCCGTCCAGAGCCACTGGGCGAGCACCGAGCCTCTGCCAAGCGGCTCCAAACACACAGCCGCAGCCCGAGTGCAGTTCGCCGAGCTCCGGCAGCGAGTGGGGCGAGTGCTGAGCGTGCCTGTGCCTGCCGGTCACGAGCAGGCACGCGCCCTGGTCCGTGCCGTGCTCGACCGGCGCATCGACATCACGCTTGACCCTCCGGCGCCCGGGGACGGATGGGTGGACGCCGTGTTCAGCGCCGGCGCGATCGACGTGTTGGCCAAGCGATGCTTGGAACGCAGTGTCCGGCAATGCCTCGCCGACGTTCGGGACACTTTTGATCACCACGTCACACTTCCGCCCCGAATCGAGCGCGACCACATCATCGAAGCAATGAGCGCATGACCGACGGAAGCCATTCTGGGCGCTCGGCAGGGCTCGCGCGCGGCGGCAGGCGGACTCTACCGTCAGGCGTGCGCCACTCGCGATGGGGGCCGGCGCTTGGAAGCGCACGCTGACTGGCGTGGTCGCCGCATCACGCAAGCAGATCCAATCAAGGATCGGGGGCGCCCGCGGCGCTGGTGGCGATCAGCGCGAGAATGTCGGCGCCGTAGCGCTCGATGAACGCAGGGCCGACGCCGCGGATCTGCCCGAGCGAGTTGAGCGAGTCCGGGCGAGCATTTGTGATCGCGGTGAGGGTGCGGTCGTGGGCAACGGTGAACGCCGGCTTGCCGTCCGCCGCGCGCCGGCGCCATTCACGAAGCGCTGCGAAAAGCGCCTCGTCGGCCGGTTGCGGCGGCGTCTCGCGGAACCGAGCCGCCGACCGCGGCGTCACCGCGGCGTGGGGATCGTCTTGCAGGAGCGAGCTTCGCCGGGTCGGGGAGGCCGATCGTGTCGGGATCACAGATGTCGCAGCAGCGGGCAGTCGCTGCGCTGGGGCGGGGGTCGCCGAAGTGGTCGAGCAGGGTGCGACGGCGGCAGGCATCGGATGCGCACGCGAACGACTCGACGGCGTGGTAGTGGCGCCACGCTCGGTCGCGGGCCTCGCGGCAGATCGCGGTGAGCCGGGCAGTCGTGCCGGCCCCGGTCAAGGTCACGGCCAAACGGCCGCCACGAGCGGGCGCCAATCGACAGTAGCCGGCGCGCTCGGCGACCCCGAGGCAGATTCGTTCGCGGTCGTCTGATAAGCGGATCGAGCTCGAGCGTGTCGCGGGCGCCGCGCGACTCGAGCCGGCGGACGAACGCGAGCACGTCGTCCGGCTCGATCGCGTCGCGTCTGATGAAGTTGATCAGTCGGCCGAGGTCGGAACGGCTCGACAGCAGGATCGCGCGCGCCGGCATGCCGTCACGCCCCGCGCGGCCGACCTCCTGGTAATAGCCCTCGACGCTCGTCGGTATCGCCCAGTGGATCACCGCGCGGACGTCGGCCTTATCGACCCCCATCCCGAACGCGTTGGTCGCCACGACGATCTCGGCGTCTCCCGTCATGAAGCGGTGCTGAGCTGAGGCCCGTTCGTCGAGCGCCATACCGGCGTGGTATCCGACCGCGAGCAGTTGCTCTGACCGCAGCAGCTCGGTGACCTCCTCCACGTCGCGTCGCGTCCCGCAGTAGACGATCGCGGGACGCATCGACGCGTCCGACAGTGCCAGCGACAGCAGAGCTCCCTTCCGTGCCCTGGTGCCCGCCCCGTCGATCCCAACCACGTCGAAGCGAGAGGTTTGGCCGGTCGAATCCCGCCCGCAGGACGAACGGGTCGCGCAGGCCGAGCCGCGCGAGGATCTCATCGGCCACCTCCTCGGTGGCGGTCGCCGTGCAGGCCATCACGGTTGGAGAGCCAAGGCGGTCGATGACGCTGCGGAGCCGCAGGTAATCGGGGCGGAAATCGTGTCCCCACTCGGACACGCAGTGAGCCTCGTCGACCGCGAACAGCTCCACCCGTCGCGCGGCCAGCGCGTCCATGAACGACGCCGACGCGAACCGCTCCGGCGAGCACAGCACGATACGGCTGCGGCCGCCGCGCACATCCGCCAGCGCCCGGGTCACCGCGGCGCCGTCCATACCGGAGGCGATCATCGCCGCCGGGTGGCCGCCCTGGCGCAGACGCCGGTACTGGTCGGCCATCAGCGCGATCAGCGGTGAAACGACGACCGTCAGATCAGCCGAAGCGATGCCGGGCAGTTGGTAGCAGAGGCTCTTGCCGCCACCGGTCGGCATCACCACCAGGCTGTCGCGGCCGGCCAGCGCGGCCGCGACCGCGTCGCGTTGTCCCGGCCGGAAGGCGTCGAGACCGAAGTGGGCGAGGAGGGCATCCGGGTCGCGGTGGGCCGTGGTAGCGGCGATCGATGGTGTCGTCCAGCTCTTCGATCCGATCGAGGCCGGTGAGCGCTCTGCGCGCCGCTGCGTCCTCGTCGACCATCGAGATCTGCCGCGGCTCGATGGACTGCGCAGCCGCCAGCGCCGACGCGAGCGGCGCTGCCTGGTCGCGCTCGTCAGCGGACAGCGTGCGCCACAGCGACCGCAGCTCGCTCAGCTCCGACAGCGGCCAAGGGGTCCGAGCGGTCCGCCTCAAGCCGTCGCAGCAACGCGGTCGCCCGCACGGAGAACTCGCTCACGCCCGTCAGCGTAGGCGGTGATGAGGATGCGACGACGGTTCGGCATCGCCGGCCTCGTCGGGCGCCTCCGGGCGGCGGCGTCGTCGATTGGCCGGGTGGTAGCCATGGTCGGGCTGGACTACGCTGTTCAGATACTTCGGCACGTACAGAGGGAGCTCCTCGTCGTCGTCGACGTCGATCACGGCTCGGTCGCCGAGCGGTCGATCCAGCCACACGCGCACCGGCCAGTCCACATACTCGTTGCGTGGCCGCACCTCGTCTTCGTCTTCATGATCCTCGTAGCACACCACGACGCGCACGTACACCTCGTCGTCTCGCTCGTCGACGATGACCCGGCAGGCACCCTCATGCCCACCGAGGCGGAACGGGACCCGAAGCTCGAGCTCGCCGACACTTCGCTCGCGGAACCCAAGCGCGCGGCGGAGACGCTGGGGGTTCCCGACCGGGCATGGCGGCGCCCACTTCGCGCACCACTCGGCGTGGGCCTCCGTGTCAAATTCGACGATCGACTGACCGGTCTCGTCGGTCGCCCACCGCTCCCACCGCGACAGCCGCCGCTCTGGGAGACTCGGGCGAGAGGTCGTGCAGAGGGTCGGTCACCGAAGCCATTCTTGGGCACGGAGAGATCCGGGTCCGGGAAACGGCCCGATTTGTTGCTAGCTCGATGCGTGTTTGGAACGCATTTGGAACGCACCGTCACAGAGGAGCTGCATCCTCGACCACTGACCGGACGGGGTACACGGCGGTCGCGGCGACGGGCCACGCTCGGCATCCATGCCTCGCCGACGCGGCCTGCCGCGCCACGTCGGCATCCATGCCTCGCCGACGCGGCTGCGCACCACATCCGACGGACGCCGCCGCAGGCGGCCCAATCGAAAGCTCAGGCTTGCGATAACGCGTGTTGGCGCCTATCCCGGCGCCCGGTTACCACCCCCGGCGCGGGTCGAGCTGCAGCAGGGTCTGCAACTTACGGCTGGTAGTGGTCACGAGTGACGCGTCGACGCCATAGATCGACGCGGTCTCCGCCCGCACATTGCGCGTGACGCCGGCGGCGCGTGCGACAGCGGTCGCGACGGCGGCGGCGAGCGCCGCATCGCCGGCGCTCGGATCGATCACGGGTCCGATCCGCCACCAGGTGGCGATGCAGCGGACCGCGAACGGCAGCCCGAAGCGCTCGACCTCGGTCTGCCAGAGCGCGGAGGCGACCGGGTCGAGCTCGACCATCGGGGTCGGCGCCTCATCCAGCAATCGCGATGCGATGTCGCCCATCACGCCGCCGAGCGGCGGAAGGGCCAGAGGGTGTGGCGTCGGCATCACCTCGCCGATCACCGGCCTGCCGGCGGCCATCCACCAGAACAGCGCATACGGGTAGCGCCGGCCGCGCGAGAGCACGGTTCCCGTCGTGATCATCCCAGCCTCCGAACCGGTCGCGCGCGTCGCCGCAGACACGCTCTCGGGATAGTCACCGGACGCAAGGCCGATCGCTCGCAGGGGTCCCTCGTCTCCAAACATGCGGTAGACGGCTCGCAGGGGCGAGTCGCGCGCGGCCTTCTGGCGTGGCCAGCGATTGCCCAGCGCGAGGGACCGCCAGAAGTCGAACGCGAGCTTGTCGCCGGTGCGCTCCGCGGTCCGGGACATCTGCCGCCGCAGACCGCCACCGGTCGGTGCGGGCGCTCGCCGGTGCGCAGCCGCGGGCGGCTTGCGGGGAGCCGGCAGCTCCGGCGGCGGCGGGGCCGGCTGGGCGGCTGGCGCATGCGTCGGGGTGTCGGTATGCGTGGCGGGTCCACGCGTGGCGGGTCCACGCGTGGCGGCGGAGGCCGGCGCGACGCAGGCTCGGCACCCGAGCCGCTCCCGCGTCGCCACCAACGGCTCGGTCGCGCCGCACGTCGGGCACTGGACCGCCGTGAACTCGCCGGCGGCGGGAACCCACGGGAACTCGGAGCGGAACGTGCTGCTGCCGCGGCGGATGTCGACCTCGAGCACATAGGCGGGCAGGTACACGAGGTGCAGCCGGAACGGATGTACCTCGCGCCGAGGCCGGTACTCCTCCTCGATCTCACGTCGCCGCCGTCCCCACTCGGCTCGGGTGGCCTCGGCTTGCGCGTCGAGCAGGCGGGCGCGATCCGGTGGCGCCGCCGCGCCTCGGCGTCCGATCGACTCGAGTGCGGCCTCGTAATAGGCGTCCGCTCTGGCCAGCTCGATCTCGAGTGCCCGCTTCGCGTGAAGGGCCAGCGACGCCTGGCGCGCGGCCGCCCGTTGCTCCAGTTGCTCGTGCACCACTCGGATCGCCGTCGGGAGGTCTGGCTGGAGGGTTCGACGCGGGCCGTCCGGCCGGGGCAGGCGGAGACGGTTCTGCAGGGCCGCCAGGACCCGATCGCTCGGGATGCTGCCCGTTCGGGCGTCGACCCAGGCCTCCTCCTGTTCCTGGAAGCGAAGCGTCAGCGAGGCGGCGTAGCTGACCATCGCCCCGGCGCGCAACAACGGCAGGTACGCGGCGATTGGTTCGCCGGCGGCGTCGACGCGCCCGTGCTCGACTGCCGCGTGCTCGCGCGCGAGTGCCTCGAGCGCCGACCGCGTCGGTGGTCGGGACGACGGCCACGGCAAATACGCGCAGCCCGTGTCGCCCTCGGCCAGCACCGACGCGGCCGCGCGCTCGACCGCGGGATGTCCGGCGATCAGGAGGGCGGCGCCGTCCTCGCGGGCGACGTCGGGGCTTGCCGTGACCGACGCCTCCTCGGGCAGCTCGCTCTCGCGCTGGAGCGGGTCGGGCAGCAGTACGAGCGCATGATCGCGCTGCTCCTCGATCAAGGCGCCCCGTTGCTCGGCGTAGTCGAGCCAGAAGCCCAGGGCGGCCTCGTCGGTCAGCACCGGCACGCGCGCGGCCCCTTCACGCGCCGACCACCAACTCGTCGATCCGCTCTCGGGTGTCGAGGTAGGCGACGCGTGCGTGGGCGAGCTCGTCCCCGACCTCCTCGAGTCGAGATGCGAACTCGTCCTCGTCGCGGCTGTCGACGTAGTGGCGGAAAACGAGCGTCTCGAAGTCGAGCTCGTCGGCGACTCGACCCAGGATCATGTCGAGCTCGCCCACCACCAGCTCGAACAGGTTGATCTTCGCCTGCAGAACCTCAAGCAGGCGCTCCTCGAGCGTTCCGCGCGACACGAGGTTGGTGAGCTGAACGTCCTGCTGCTGCCCGATGCGGTGGATTCGACCCAGCCGCTGTTCGATCTGCATCGGGTTCCAGGGCAGGTCGAAGTTGACCATCACATGGCAGAACTGGAGGTTGCGTCCCTCGCCGGCCGCCTCGGTGCTGAGCAGCACTCCGGCGGCGTCGGCAAAGCGCGCGACCGCGGCGTCCTTCTCGGCGCGTGGCAGGCTGCCGTGGTAGACCGCGACGTCGAAACCCTGCTCGCGTAGCAGCGCGTGCAGCGCCTCGAGCGTGCGGCGAAACGCGGTGAACACGAGGACCTTCTCGCCGCGGGCCCGGTGGCGCTCGAGCAGCTCGAGCAACGCGCCGGCCTTGGCACTGCTCGATACCTGCGCCGCTCGTTCGGCCAGATCGCGCCAGCCCAGCTTGGCGAGCGTCTCCGCGCACGCCCAGGGACTCGACCCGGCGAGCTGCTGCACGCTGCGCAGACTGAGCAGGCGCGCGGTCGGCGCGTCGCGCGCCTCCTCGCGCACGCGCGAGGAGATCGCCAGATACAGGTCTTCCTCCTCGGCGCATGGGTCCACCCTGATCGTCTCGGCCAGCCGCCTGGGCAGCATCACGGTGATCTCGCTGCGGCGGTGGCGGACCATCAGCTCCCGCAAGGCAAGCTGCAGCGACGCCACGTTGCGCACGGCGGTCCCGTCGCCGCGGCCGTGGCGGGCGCGGAACTCGGCCGCGCTCCCGAGCAGCCCGGGGCGGACCAGGCTAACCAGCTGGAACAGGTCCGACAGCCGGTTCTCGATCGGGGTGGCGGTGAGCAGCAGCATGTATCGGGCGCGGAGCGAGCGCGCCAGCTGCGCCGAGACGCTGCGCGCGTTCTTCAGCCGGTGGGCCTCGTCGGCCACGACCAGGTCCCAGTCCACGCCGGTCAGCTCGGCTCGCAGCCGATCGCGGCGCGCCGCGGCGAGCGACGCCACGACGACCGGCGCGATGCCCGGATCCGAGGGCGCCTCGAACCGCCGGTCGGCGACCGTGCACGGGAGCGCGAACTTGCGCTCGAGCTCCTCACACCACTGGCCGACGAGGCCCGTGGGAGCCAGCACCAGAGCCCGGCCCGCCAGCCCCCGAAGGCGCAGCTCGCTGAGCACGATCCCGGCCTCGATCGTCTTACCCAGGCCGACCTCGTCGGCCAGGATCGCGCGGCCCTGCATGTGGCGGAGGACTCGCGCCGCGGCCTCGAGCTGATAAGGGAACGGCTCGAAGCGCAGCCGCGGCATGCACACGAACGTCTCGAACCCCGGCCGTGCCCACACCGCCAGGGCGCGATCCACGAGCGCCGAACGCTCGTCAAGCACGGGGGCGCCCTGCACGAGGCGCTGGCACAGTGGCTCATACAGCTCGAGCGGCGGACCGGCGAAGTCCTCGCCCGTCACGTCGCACGAGGCGCGGTCTGCGGCGGCCGGGGCAGCTCGGGTGACTTGGCCAGGCGACATCGCGATCGAAATCCGATGATCTCAGCCGCGACGGACGTACCCGGGCAGGTCGCTTGTCCTGTCACTCACAGCGGAGCGTCTCGAGCAGGTCGCGGGCTACCAGTTCCTCTTCGATCCCGCGGCCGGACTCGCGCATGGCATCGGAGAGGCCGGTGTCCCAGCTGGCCGATTTCGGCGACCCGGTCAGCGGCGCGGCATGCGGATGCAGGGCGACGGCTTGAAGATAGGCGTCACGGTCGAACTGGTGTGGCTCCACGGGCAGCCTCCGGTGGAGGACATTGCCGATCGTGAGCCCACCCCAGTCGAAGTCGCCGTGATGGAGAAGCCGAACGCCGGCGGCAGCGAGAGAGCGAAGCAGCACCATCGTCGCCGCGCGCGGTTGACCGTTGGTGCACACGATCGGCGGGGAAGGTACGTCGGCGGCGAGCGCGACGACCGACGGATTCTCGACCACGAGGACGCGATCGATCCCCTGCCACTGCGGCGGCCCGCGGACGAGTTGGCGGAGCGTGAGCCACACGGGCTCGCCGCTCGCATGGGCAGCGGCGAGCACCCGTCCCGTCCCAGACGTGTCGCCGGGCAGCGCGAGCGTCAGCACGAGGCTCGAGAGCTCGTCACAGAGCACCCCGACGGCCGCCCAGGCCTCGCGCCGCGCCTCGGCGGCTGACTCGTCAGGGCCCGGAGGCTCAATCGTGCCCAGCGCCCGGGCGGCGCCGAGCGCCAATGTCCCGAGCGGTGATCCGTCATCGAGCGCGTGGGCACGGCCGGTGACACGTGCTGCGAATGCGCCCAGGGACTCGCCGCCCGATGTCGGAAGCGCCACCACCACCGACGCGAGCGCGTCGAGCAGCTCCCGACCGGTCCTGGGCGAGCCCCCGGCCAGCCGCTTCACTGTGCCGCTGGCCCGGATGCGTCCGATCCAGGCGGCGAGCTCAGCGCGTCCGGTGCCGGCCATCTCGACCCGCGTGAACGCTTCTCCCCAGGCGCGTTCCTCGTCGGCAACGCGGTGGGCGTGGACCGTGACCGGTCCGGTGAGTGTCACCACCGCTTCGACGAGCCCGCCCGCGTGGATCCCGGACCGGCGCAGCAGCGCATCGAGCTCCTCGAGCGAGATGCTGACGCCGCGGGCTGCACGCGGCGGGCGGCCGAACAGCCGCGCGACGGCGTCGCGCTCGGCTGCAGTGGCGGAGCGCTGGGTGATCGTGCCGTGCGGCGGCTGGCCCAGCTCGATCCTCCGCCGCATGCGATCGAGCACCCAGGCGAGGCCCGGATCGCCGAGCAGCCGGTTCAGTCGCTCGCGGTCGATGCGTCCCACAACTGTGGCCCGTCTGGCTGGGCGGCGGCGACAGGCGCCGGCTCGACGCGGTTCCGCGCTGCGCCGTCCCACTCCCAGCGGCTCACCAGCACCGCGGCCACACCGTCGATCCGCGACAGCTGGGCGATCGCGAGCCCGGGAACCTCCGCGTAGCAGCCCCATTCACGCTCGCTCGTCATCACCACATCGAGGTCGAACGCGGCGAGCAGGCCGAGGCACTTGGCGCGAGCCCGATCGTCGACACCGGCGAACGCCTCGTCGAGCATCACGAGGCGCGGAGCGTGCGGGTTGGCCGCCGAGCTGTAGTACGACGACGCAGCGGCGAACAGCGGGAGGGTCGCCGCCAGAACGCGCTCCCCGCCGGACGACGGACCGGCGGCCGAGTGCCACGCCCCAGCCTGACGCCGCTCGACGATGAAGCGGTGCCACTGGCGGTAGTCGAGCGCACGCGTGAGATGCTCGAGCCAGGTGCCGGTGGGGTCCTGGGCCCGGATCGCGCTGATCTGGTTCTGCAGGAAGCCGCCGACGGCCGCGCGGTCGGCCTCAGACCAGGCGTCGGCCGTCTGGCGCAGCAGCCGGGCACGCGCATCGGCCAGGCCGTCGGGCCCTTCGGGGTCGGGTGTCCAGCGCAGCCGTAGCTGCATGCCGGTGCTCGTCGGCCGCTCGGCCAGCTCCCGGTTGGTGTCGGCGACTCGCTTTTCCGCCGCGGCGATCAGCTCCTGCACGGTGCTCGCCACCTCACCGACGAGATGGTTCTCGAGGATCTCGCGTTCGTGGGCGTCGAGCAGCCGCTGGCGCTCCTCTACCTCCTCGGCGAGCGCGGCGGTCAGTGCAGGCAAGCTCGTCGTGCGCCCGCGGAATGTGACCTCGACGACAATCCCCTCCTCGCGGAAGGACGCCGCGGCGTTGTTGCCGTGGCGTCTGAGCGCGTCGGCGAGCGCGCCGAGATCGTCGGTCACCTGCCGCTGAAGGCGCTGCCAGCGTGCGTCCTCGTCCGGGTCGTCGGACAGCGCCTGCTCGATGTCCCGCGCCAGGCGTAGTGCCTGGGTGACGTTCCATTCGGCGCCGGGGTCGAGCACCTCGGTGGCGGGTAGCGCGACAACGATCAGCCCGGTGGTGGCGAACCGGCGCAGCCCGTCGACGGCGGTGAGCCGTTCGTCGGTCGCGCCCTCGAGCTGCTGGCCGAGCTCTCGGCTCAAGGCTTCGGCGGCACCCTCGGCGCGCTGGGCCTGCCCGAGCCGCTCCTCGGTGCCGCGCTGTGCCGCCTCGTTGCTGGCGATCGCGCGGGCCACCTCGCCGAGCCGGCGCTCCAACTCGGCGATCGCCGCCCCGGCCGTCGCCTGGAGCGTGTCGTGGCGCTCGACCGCCGCCCCGAGCTGGCGCTCGGCCTCCGCGAGCCGGCCCATGGTCTCGACGTGCTCGGACTCCGCCGCCCGTACATCCGCGATCGCCCGCTCGCGCGCATGCTCCGTCCTCTCGCGCCGAGCGATCGCGGGCCACAGCGCGGCGAGCGTCTCTCGGAGGTGGCCAAGCGCCGCTTCGACCTCGGCCAGCTCATCGCCGCCGGGCGGCAGGCCGAGATCGGCGGCGTCGGCCTGCAGCGTGGCATTGGCCTCCTGCTCCTCGCCGTGCGCCTGCTGCTCGTGAGCCCGGGCGTCGTCGAGCCGCAGGGCAACCGAGGCGAGCCCGGCCTGGGCGGCCGCCAGCGCGCTGTCCGCGTCGCGGACCGCGGCATCCGACGGCAGCTCTGTGAGCTCGCGTTCAAGCTCGGTCTGGCGGCGGGTGAGCTCGGCCAATTGTCGCTCGATTGTGGTGAGCTCGCTCCGGGCGGCGGCGGCGCGCTCGCGCAGCTCGGCAAGCCGGGCGTGCCGGGCCGCCTCCCGCGCAGAGTGACCGATGAACGCCGCGGTCTCCTTGTGCCAGGCTCCGCGCAGCACGCCGTTGCGAAACCGGCCGCCGGCGGTGACCCATGTGGGCTCGTCGCTCTCGCCGAGCCCGATCGAGGCGAGGAGTCCCTGCACGTGCGCCGCGGACACGCCGGCGGCGTCGCCGATCGCCGGCACGAGCGCTTCCGCCAGCCGCGGCCCCGCAGGCGCTCGGTCGGTTGCGGCCAGCAGCACGTCCTCGGTATCGGGATCGACCAGCGCGCCGGACGGGGTTACCCAGCCGTCGAGAATCCCCGCCGCCTCGAGCGCCGCCTCGATCCCCGCGCGATCGTCGGGGGTGATGTCCGGCCGAAAGTCGATGAGCTGCCGCAGCGGTGCGCCGGAGCGGTGTTCGCGGGTATCCGGCCCGCGGGTGTAGGGAGCGGGTGGAACGGGTTGGACGCCCGAGTCCAATTCCTCGATTTCGCGCTCCAGCCCGTCGATCGTCGCGCGAGTCTCGCCGGCGCTTGCGCTGGTCTGGACCTGCGCACGCTCGATCCGTCGCGCCGCGTCGCGGCCGGCGGCCGACACCGCCAGCTCTAATGGGTTGGCGCCGCTCACCGTGTCGAGCCACGCCTCCAGGGCGGCGAACGCGCCCGCGGAGTCGGAGAGCGCCAGCTCGCTCGCGGCGCCGAGGTGGGCGCGGACGGCCCGCGTGTAATCGCCGCCCGCGTCACGGGCGCGCGCGAGCGCATCGTCGCGTCGCGCGGTCGCCCCGGCGTGCTCGCTGACGAGCTGCTCGGTACGCGCCCGCGTATGCGTGAGGGCGTCACGCGCCTTGACCCATCGCTCCAGCAGCGCGTGCACGCGGTCGATCGCCGCCTGCTGGCGTGCGGCCAGCGCTTCGGCGCGCCGGCGCTGCTGGGCGGGATCGGACTCGGCAAGCGCCTCCGTCAACGCGGCTGTGACCTGCGCGTGAACGCCGTGGTCGGCGACCTCGCTCTGGATGCAGGCCAGCTCGGACGCCGCCTCAGCCTCCTCCGCCTCGGCTTCCGTGCGCCGGTCGCCAAGCTCGGCGACCCGCTCCTCCAGACGCTCGACCGCGCGCTGCGCCACCGCGCGCCGCTCGCCTGCCTGCTCTGCCTCGTCGGCAGCCCGGCGCAGCTCTCGTGCGCTTCGGGCCGCGGGGTCATCCTCGAGCGCGTGCCGTCTGGCGTCCAGGCGCGTTCGCTCATTGCGGAGCGCATCGAGCGTCTCCCGCGCCTGCGCCAGCTCGTTCCGTGCCTGGCCGAGCCGTTCCTCCGCCTCGCTGAGTTCCCGGCTCACGCGGTCGAATACCGTCTGCGCCTGCCGGACCGGTGCGGCCCGGCGGCGGGTCGCCATCCGCGCGTAGGCTCGGTACGTCATCAGGTACCGCTCGGAGGCGTCGCGCGCCTCTACCATGGCGGCGAGCTGCTCGCCGTCTTCCTCCAGCGCACGGAACGCCTCGGCGACGTCGGCAATCAGCGCCTGGTCGAGTGCCGGGAGCGCGCCGGTAAGCGCGGCCGAGAGGCCTCGCTCGTCCGGTCGCTTGGACAGCTGCGGCGCGCGGATCTTGACCAGCAGGTCGATCAGCGCGCCGTAGCGCACATCGCCGAGCCCGAATAGCCGCTCGTCAACCGCGCGACGGTAGTCACGCGCCCGTCGGTAGACGCCTCCGCGCGGGCCGATCGCGTCCTCCAGCCGGTCCGCGGTCAATGCGACCCCGGTGGCATCGACCAGGACCAGGTCCCCGCCGACGCGCTGATCGGTGACGAAGAACCAGTGCGCGACGATACCGCGGCCCTTCACCGCTTTCAGGCCGCACCCGATCGTGCAGAACGCCGAAGCGGGCAGGCCGTGGCGGCCGAACTCGAGCCAGGCGTAGCCGAGCCTCTCGTCGTTGGGGTGCTCGCCGCCGAGCAGCAGGTTCCACTCCATCCGCTTGTTCGGGTCGGCGTCAGGTTCGACGCGGTGAGCGGAGAGGTCGCCGTCGAGCAGGAACGGAAGCGTCAGCGCCAGCACCTTGGACTTGCCCGTGCCGTTGTTGCCGCGCAGGAGCATCCGCCCGTCACGGAACGCGAACTCCTCCTGGTCGTAGTAGAAGAGATCGACGAGCCCGAGCCGGAGCGGTTGCCAGCGCTCCCGTGTCGGTGCGGGCAGGCGGGTCACGCGAGCGTCTCCGTCGCGGGCGCCAGCGTCGGCGCTGCCAGCCCGAACCGCGCGAGCGCCGGCAAGGGATGGATGGCGGTACCGGCGCGGTGGATGAGACCGAGGGCCGCAAGCCGCTCGAGTGCGTGCTCCACGAGCCCGACCTCGGCGCCCGGCTCGCGCGTGCTTCGCCGCCAGTAGGCCTGGTGCTCGTTCGCCAGCCGGCGCACGAGCGCGTGCAACTCGGTCGTCGGGCAGCCAGACCCATCGTCTTGCGGGCGGGCTGCGAGGTACTCGGTGATCAGCAGTGCCACGTGACCGTCGGTGCCGATCTCAGGCATCCGCACGTCGGTCAACTCGTCGCGCGGATCGACCATCGCGATCCCCTCGGCGCGAATCTCGGCGACCAGGCCCGTCCGCTCGGAGATCCGCTTGGTCAGCGCCGAGCGCTGTGAGCTGAGGTATGCGAGCTCGGGCTCGGACAGCTCGTCGTAGTAGATGACCGGGTCGTCGAGCAGTCGTCGGGTGAGCCGGTGGCGGATCGCGCGTGTGCGCAGGTCCTCCGAGAGCGGTTCGGGCTCGGCGGTGAGCTCGCGCAGACGGGTGGCAAATTCCTGCGCGACGATCGTCGAGGGGCCGCGGGGCGCGGTGATCAGCACCGCCAGCACGCGCCGCTCGACGTCGTAGAGGACGTCGCCGGCCTCGCGCACGAACGAGTCCTCGTCGCCGGCCACGCGGGCCAGGGCACCGAGCTCGAGCAGCAGGCGCACGACTGCCACGAGGTCGCTGCGCTCCTCGCGCCCACTCAGCTCGAAGGTGACGCCGGAGGCGGCGAGCCGCTCATCGCCGGCGGCGACGATGACCCCCTCGGCGAGCCGGCCGAGTGTGATCTGCGCATCGGCGCGCTCGAGGACCGACAGAGCCAGGCAGAGGAGCACGTAGCGGCGCCGGCCGAAGGGAAGACGTGAGCGCGGTTCGCGCGAGGGATGGGTGCCGCAGGGATCCGGGTCGGCGAGCTTGAACAGCCGCGCGACCTCGGTGTCGACGTGCAGCCGCCAGCCGCTGTTGTGATCGAACCATCCGCGCAGCTCGGTCGCGTGCCGGCGCACCAACCGGAAGGCATCCGGGTCAGCGTCGTGACGCATCAGCGGCTGGCGTAGCAAGGCGCGGGTGGCGCGAGCCAGATCGCGTTCGCGGGCCTCCTGTAGTGCTATGTCGAGTCCGGCGCTCACGCAACGAGCCGCCGTGCGGTCGCAGACAAATCGACGATCTCAAGGACGTGGTCTTGTCCGCGGAAGACGCCCGCGTCCGTGTTGATCTCAACCGGCATGCCGCCGGGAACCACGGCGAGCCGAATCTCCAGAGACCCGTCGCCGGTTGTCGTGCGGATCTCACGCTCGCCCGGGCTCTGCTCAGACAGCGCCTCACCGAGGAGCGACAGGAAGAGTGAAAAGGCGTCGAAATCGAGATGACCGAGGTCGCTTAATCGGATCGGGTGCTGGGTCACGAGCCGGGCGCGGGCGGCGGCCGTCTGTTGCGCCTCGGCGGCGGCGCGCGCGGCGAGCAGCCGTCGCTCCTCACGGCGGTCGATCACGCGATTCGGCTTCCCGCGCCGCGCGTAGCTACCGGTTCGCCTGAGTCGCGGGCTGATCATCAGGGGCGGCGCTTCACGCCATGGGGTGGAGGGCGAGACCGGGTCCTTGGCGCGCGCCTGCGCTGAGTCGGTGTCGAGTGTGAGGTGGCGTGAGCTTTGGAGCCCGAACGTTGCCTGCCACAGCCGGTGCATCGCGGCCTCGTCTGGTGCCTGGGCAAACCACACCGCCAGCTCCCGGAAGTCGGCGGTGCGGTCCGAGCGTCCCGCGCGGCGCTCGTTCAGCAGCGTGACGACCGCGAGCAAATCCGGGATCGCCTTACGCGCCCGCGCGCGGAGCAGCTTCGCCTGGCTCGGATGCTCGGGCGAGGAGATGAACCACTGCTGCAGCCCCTGCCACCGTTCGTGCCAGGAGGACAGCTCGGTGGCGAGGGCCTGCTCACGGAATTCCCCAGCGGCGCCGGGACCGGGCGCGGCGTCCTCCGCCTCGCGGGCCGCCACCAGTGCCAGCAGCCGGTCGATGCCCTCGGGATCGAGACGGCCGAGAAGCTCGGCGATCTCGCCGCCGATCCCGGTGAGGTCCTTGATGAACCGCTCCAGGTACTCGATCAGCCGGTCCTTGTAAGCCAGGAACGCCTCGATCTCGAGCTCGTAGAGGTCGATCGTCCGCTGCAGCGATCCCATGAACGCCTGCGCGTTCTCGGCCAGATCGACACAGCGCCGCACGAGGTCGCGGAGCAACAGCCCGGTTCGCCCGACGTCCGGCTCTGCCGCCTGCGTGAGCTCGTGCAGCGCGCGCAGCCCCGTGGCGATGTCCTCCAGCGCGACGGCCTGCAGCGCGCCACGACGTCCGAGCTGTTCATCGAAGACCGCGAGCGAGCGCTCGGCCGCTTCGCCGGCGTGGGTGAGCTGGTAAAGGAATCGCGCCCGATGGAAGTCCTCCACGCTCGTCACGCGGCTCGTGTCCGGATCCGCGCGGAGGTTGCTCCACTCGACGAGCTGGGCAAGCGCGTCGGCGACCGCCTTCGGATCAGTCGGACCGTCGGGCGCGAGCTCGGCCAGCACGTCCTCGGTGCGCAGATGAACGACGAACCGGCGTTTTGCGGCCACGATTGCCAGCATCACCTGGCGATAGAGTCCGGCGTTCTGTGTCGCCAAGTAGGCGAACGGCTTGAACCGTCCGGGGTCGAGCTCCGGCGCGTCGAGTGCCATCGTTGTGCACGGTCGCAGGTGGGTCGGACGGAACGTCGACGATCCGTCGACGAGCCCGGGCGTTCCGTCCACGGCGGCGTCTATTTTTCGTCGCGCGTGGCCCCCGACCCCCCCTCCATCCGCATCCGGACTGACGAGCTCCGCACGGTCCGCGAGGCCATGCGCGACTTCAGCTCACTGCTCACCGAGCTCGAGGCGGGGGAGGTCGACAAGCTCGTGCTGACCCAGCGGAACCGGATGCGCGCGGTCGTGGTCTCGGTCGAGCGCTGGAGCGAGGTGGAGAACGCGCTCGCGCGAATTCGTGGAGCCTCGGGTCCGGAGGCCGCCCGGAATGGAGAGCCTGCGGTTTCTCCGGACGAGCCCGGCATCGCAGCCTAGCCGCTGCGCTCATCCGTCATGTGGCCGGACAGGATGCGGCGCCGGGATTGACCGACCGGTCAGGCTGTGTGCCATCTCGCGTTACCCGCGGCGAGGTCGAGTTCGAGCCATCTGCGTGATCCGAGCACGGCGCCAGGGTTGAGCACTGCGCGATGGTCGTCGGCGAGGTCGTGGCTGCCCGGGTGCTCGTCGTAGTCGAACGTCGTGCCGTGGTGCTCGGCGATCAACGGTCGGTGGGTGTGTCCGACGAGCCCGATCGGGGCTTGCTGGCGGGCGAGATGATCCGCCGCGTCTTGCGGGCTTGAGATCCAGCCGGTGATTGGGTCCTGGCCGCTGCCATGCCAGAGCTCGACATCGTGAGCCCGAGCCTGGGCGGGCAGCGCTGCGAGCCATGTGAGCTGCTCGTTGGAGAGCACACGGTGCTGCCATTGCAGCTGCGCGCGTTGGCGGGGCAGTGGCAGCATGCTGAGCGAGAGCTGGCCGGTGACCCAGCGGTCGTGGTTGCCGGCGAGCGCGAGTGCGCAGCGATCGCGAACGAGGTCGACGACCTCGGCCGGCGCGGTCGCGCCGAGCCCGACGATGTCGCCCAGGCACCAGATCTGTTCGATGGCCGCCCGATCGATCGCGGTGAGCACACGGCGCAGCGAGTCGAGGTCGCCGTGGATGTCGGAGATCACAGCGATGCGCATCAATGCCTCCACGTCCAGGACATCGAGGACTGGGTGTTGCTACGGGCCGGGTACCCGGACGCTCTTCTCGAACGCATCGACCAAGTTGAGCAGCTGGTCGCACTCCCAGACGCGGCCCCACTTGCGCTCGTTGAGCCTCTGCAGGATTCCCGCGCGCTCGAGCTCTTGCAGAGCCTTGCCAGCGGTGACGTGGGACTTGCCTGTGAGCGTCTGGGCGACCGCGACGTCGATCACGGGCTGCTGCGGCAGCGCACTGATGAGCTGGCGAACCGCGGCATCTCTTCGGGGTTGGCCGAGGTCGTCGAGCCAGGTTGATTGAAGCTGCTCGATCGCCGTCGGCGAGTCGCTCGGCCTCGGTCGCCGCCCGTGCAGTCGCGTCGGCGAACTGCGCGATCCATGAGCTGACGTCGGCTTCTCGGTACAAAGTGAGCCCGCCGACGTATCCCTTCGGCTCCGCTGCCAGGATGAGGCTGATCGGGGGGACGTAATTCGGTATCTCGCCACGGCGGCGAAGGATCGCGTAGATGAGCGCTCGGCCCACGCGACCATTGCCGTCGGCGAACGGGTGGATGGTCTCGAACTGGGCGTGCACGATCCCGGCCTGGACTATTGGCGCGAGATCGGTTCGTGTAGCGAACGCACAAACATCGTCGAGCAGCGGCCGAACGTACTCTGGCGGCGGCGGCACGAAGGCGGCGGCGATCGGGTTGTAGTCGTTCCCGCCGATCCAGTTCTGTGACTCCCGCACAACGCCAGCGATGTCTGCGTCTTCGGTGAACCGCAGCAATGTCCGGTGAATGTCTTCGATGTCCGAAGTCGTGAGCGGTTTGCCAGCTGTCCCGATCTCGATCGCGTGCTTCATCGCTTCGACGTTTCCAAGGACTTCGGCGGCGCGCGGGTCGCGCTGGCCCCTGTCGGCCTGGTATTCGGCGCGTGCGAGTCGCTTGTGCGAAAGGTGAACGCCCTCGATCCGAGAAGACGCCACGCTCTCCGAGCGCAGCAGGCTCTGCGCGAGCGCTCCCAACGTTGCGATACGTGGCGGCGAAGCCTCCAGATGTTGCAACGCTCGGGTCGCTTCGGTTACGGCCGCGACGGCATCGCCATCGAGCGGAAAGTCGCGCCCTGAGATCTCCTCCGGGATGAAGACTTCGTACGCGCCCGGCCGTCGTGCCTTTCGACCCCCGTAGGCGCCCGGGTCAGCGGGCCACAGCCGCTTCTCGCTGTGGCCGAGCGGGACCCTCGGGATGGGCTGGGAGATGCTGGGGATCGAGACACGAACCTTTCAGGGCGTCCGGAGCTTTGTAAGGATAGATGAGGATCCTTGCGGAACGATCGGAGCTATGAAATGGCGTGCGCGCGACGAACCTCAACCCGGGCGCCGCGGCCCGCGGCGGGGATCCCGCCGAAGCGGCAGCGGCGATTGTCAACCTCGCCCAGATCCCCGACGATGGTCCCACTGGCACCCTGCTCTCCTACGACGGCACCGTCGTGCCGTGGTGAGTGTTGGCCTTCTCATCGTCACGCGCCTGGCGGCGAGGGGTCGAGTTGGGCGAGGCGCTCCGGATCGAGCAGGGCATCGATCCGGATGATCCTGCCGTTGGTGACAGTGAAAGCCATCACCGAGAACACCCGTCCGGTCGGAGCGACCACGGCTCCGGCGGCGCCGTTGACGAGCGCGGGCCGCACGAACGGGTAAAGCTTCGAGTAGGTAGCGGTGTGCGCTGCCACGGCGTCACGACCGCGGAGAACGAGCGAGGCTTCCGCGCGCAGCACCCCACCATCGATTCGGAGCTCGGCATCAGGATCGAGCACCGCGCAGAGTGCCTCGAAGTCGCCATCGCGCGAGGCGGCGAAGAACGCGGCGACGACCTCCCGTTGCCGTGCGAGGTCCGGATCCGGCTCCGGAGATCCCCGCACACGGCGGCGGGCTCGGCTGGCCAGCTGCTGCGCGGCAGCTTCGGTGCGGTCAAGCGCGGTGGCGATGTCCGCGAAAGGCACGCCGAACACGTCGTGCAGCACGAACGCGAGCCGCTCGGCGGGGGTCAGCGCATCGAGCACCACGAGCAGCGCCAGTCCGACCGAGTCGGCCAGCAGCACCTCCTCCTCGGGGTCGCGATCCTCCTCGAGGCTCACCACCGGGTCCGGGACATGGGCGGCCTCCTCCTGTCGCGCCCGGCGCGAGCGCAGCGTGTTCAGGCATACCCTTCCCACGAGCGTGGTCAGCCAGGCCTGTATGTTCTCGACGTTCTCCGGGTCCTGGTCGCGAATCCGAAGCCACGCTTCCTGGAGGGCATCGTCGGCTTCGCTGAGCGATCCGAGCATTCGGTAGGCGACCGCGCGCAGGTGGGATCGGTGCTGTTGGAACCGCGCGGTTAGCCAGTCGCGCTCATCCATCGTCGCCACATCCGAGGCCAGCCACCGGCCATGGGCCGGAGCCCTCTCCCACTCGCGCTTTGGCGTGCGTTGACACAAGAACGGCTCGTGCCATCACCAGTGGTTGTGGTAGCCAAGGCCAGTGACGAGTGCGGCGACGGCCAGCACCAGAAAGCTGACCGCACCAGCGATCTGGGGGTCGTGTACCCGGATGTGCGCGCCCACGGCACAGACGAAGTAGACCACGAGGCCGATCGCGGCGGCCACGCCGAGCGGCGGAATGGCGACGCCGACGAGCAGTCCGATCGCGCCCGAGGCCAACAGGACACCGAACGGGACCATCCACTTTTGCGCCACACCTACCTTGTCCGCGACGATCCTGACCGACTCCGCGCCGACGAAGTTCAGGCAGGCGGCGTAGCTGTAGGCGAGCGCCGCCAGGATCGTCACCACAAGGTAAATGATGTGCACACCTGTAAGACACGCGAAGCCGGAATAACCTGACACAACGACCCGTCCCCCGGGTTTGGAACACAGCTGTGTCGTAGTTGGCACAGAGTTGGCACGACCATGTCTTGATCCGTTGCAGGGCACCGCAGGATGCTTCATGCGTGGCAACCCTGGCACAGAAGATCGAGACCGAGAAGCGGATGCGGGACCTGCTCGAACAGGGTGGGCTTCCTCAGCCGGATTACGTCGAGTACGGCTTTACCTGCATCAGGCTCTTCTTCGAGGACACCAAGACCGTCGTTGTCATCGATATCGATGAGCCCGAGGACATCGACCGGGCCGTCGACCCAGGAGATCGCCTGGGCGCCCGGAGGGGGAGGCCCCGGGGCAATTGAACCGAGCGGCTCGATGGACTGGACTCGCGCACGGTGGAGGGAGCACGCAAGCCGTCTACTACCGCGACCCCCGTGGGCGGGAGCCCGTGAGAGACTGGCTCGAGGGCCTCGTAAAAACAAACCCCGAGGGCGCGGCCAAGATCGGCGAGCGGGTAACCGAATTCCTCAACGGTCGTCCTGCCGGCGGCCCACCGCCGGAGTTCCCGATCACGTCGCAGATCGAGGGCGGTCTGCGCGAGCTGCGGGTCCGCTTTGCGGACACCAGATATCGCCTGCTGTACCAGCGCTCCGGGAACCTCGTCGTCCTCCTCCATGGCCTCGAGAAGAACACGGGCGCGGTCCCGGATCGCGACAAGCAGGTCGCCCAGGGTCGGTTCGTCGATTTCAAGAGCAGAATGAACGCCGAGCCGCGGGTGCGCCCGCGAGCGGCCGGGCATGACGCGCCGTCCCGACGAGGGATTGAGCGGTGAGCGCTGATGCAGCCGTGCGCCAGGGACTTACCTAGCTTGATAAGTTGTTGAACAGCATGCAACGACACACTGAAAGCCCGATCGGACAGCCCGTTGAGCGGGCGAACGCGAGTCTTGCTCGGCGAAGTCGCGCCTATCGCAACGCCCGCGACGAATACGCGCGGATCCGCGAGCTTCGCAAGACCAATCCGATCGCCGCCCACCTGCGGGAGCGACGCTTCGAGCTCGGGCTCACGCAGCAGCAGGTCGCTGACGCGGCCGGGACTTCGCATACCGCCATCTCCCGCCTGGAGAACGGCACGCACCTGCCGCAGCTGGACACGCTGCGCCGGATCGCGGGCGTGCTCGACGAGGAGCTGCTGCTCTGCTTTCAGCGAGTCGAGGAGGGCGAGATCGAGCGCGCGTTCGCCTCTGTCTTCGCTTAGCGCCTGGCCCCGGCCGACCGAGCTGAAACCCACACCCAGGCCGGCCACGCGACGTCGCGCAGCCGGCCCTGGGGAAAGCGCTGAAACTGCTCAGCCGCCCGTGGACGGGTTGTAGAGCACCGCGGTGCCGTCAGGCTTGATGATCTCCATCGCCGCGTCGACCGACGGGATGGTCTCGTAGTTCTGCGGCGTGCGGGCCCACTGGATGCCCATCGTGTTGGTGTTGAGGTGCTGGAGGGTGTGGAAGACGTCGGTCTCCGACAGCGACGGGGAGTGGGTGATCGCCCAGCCGAGCTCCAGTCCCGCGTCGAACCCGACCTGACTGTTGT
Organism: uncultured Solirubrobacterales bacterium; assembly: GCA_963764545.1. Lineage (GTDB taxonomy): Bacteria > Actinomycetota > Thermoleophilia > Solirubrobacterales > Solirubrobacteraceae > Palsa-465. The sequence continues at coordinate 21,260 of CAVXSX010000006.1, forward strand.
CAAGCTGGTTGGTGGAGTTGAGTCCGGCCGCCTTCATCGCCTGGAAGTACAGCGAGATCGAGGCTGCGGTCGCCTTGTCGAGAGCCGTATGACCCTGCTGGGCGTGCTGGAGCCAGGTCTGCATCGACCCGAGCACGTAGATGTGCTGCATGTTCGTCGCGCCGCCGGCGGCCGTGATGAAGCTCGGCAGCTCGCAGGCCGAGCACTCGCTGATCGGAATGCTCGGGTCCTGGTCGCGGATTGCGCGGATTGCGGTGATGGACGGCGGTCCCGGGACGAGGCCGAACAGGATGATCTGCGGCTTGGCGGCGAGCAGCGACAGCACCTGGGGGGTGATATTCGTCGCCGTGAGCGGGACGGTCTGGGTGGCGACGAGCTTGAAGTGGTACTGCTGGGCCAGCTGCTGCACGGTGCCCTGGTTGGCCGTGCAGACCGGCCCGCAGGCGTTGTCGATTAGCGCTACGCGGGTCATGTGCTGGGGGACGATCACGTTCTGCACCGACGCGAGCTGGTCGTTGTAGAAGACGTCATAGAACCCGGGGAACCCGTAGGAGGTGATGTCCTTGTAGCCGTTGGTCTGCCACCCCGAGGATTCGGTGATCATCACCGTCTTGTTGGCGATGGCGATGGGCATCGCGGCCTCTGCATCGGCACCCGACTCGGGTCCGACGATGAACGAGGCGTGGTCCTGCTTGATGCACTTCTGCGCGATGAGCGCCGCCTCGGCGGGCTGGGACTGGTTGTCGATGACGGTGTAGTGGATCTGGTGGCCCTTCAGGCCGCCGTGGGCGTCCACCCACTTGAAGTAGGCCTCGTGGCCCCAGTTGTTGGTCTGTCCGAGCTGCGAGTACGCGCCCGACAGCGCCAGGTCCCCACACACGTTGATCGGGCTGTTCGAGCTCGCGATGCTGTTGTTCGAACTCCCGCATGCAGCCAGCAGCATTGCTGCAGCCGCCAGCGCGACGCCGAGCATGGCGCCGCGGCGCGCTCGCCCGATCAGGCTCTTGCTCGTCACTGTTCTCCTCCTGATGTGGTGGTTGGTGATGCCTCGATGAGCAGCGAGCTGACCGCGTCCGAGGACCGGAACTCCTCCCCGGTTCCGGTGAACACGAGCGCTCCGCTCTCCAGCACGTAGATCCGCTCGGCGATCGCGGCGATCAGGTCGAGGTCGTGCTCGACGAGCAGCACGCATGTCACCTCGCCGATCGAGCGCAGGACCTCCTTCAGCCGCTCGCGCTGGGGGGTGGACAATCCTGAGGCCGGCTCGTCGAGCAAGAGGAGCGACGGCCGCGACGCCATCGCCCGGGCGAGCTCGACCATCCGCTGTGTCTCGAGCGTGAGCGAGGACACCTCGTGGTGGGCGAGGTCGTCGAGGCCGAGGTACTCCAGCGCCTCGAGCGCGTCGGCGCGGGCCTGGGGCAGTCGGCTGGACAGGATCCCGCGCACGAGGCTCGAGCCGTGCGAGCGCAGACAGGCGACGGCGACGTTATCGAGCACGGTGCGGCCACGAATGAGGTGGACCGCCTGGAAGGTGCGGCTGACGCCGAGCCCGAAGCGCTCAGATGCGGGCAGCGCGGTGATGTCCTGGCCGGCGAGCACGACCGTGCCGCTCGTCGGCGCCAGGCTGCCCCCGATTGCGTTCAGCAGCGTCGACTTGCCGGCGCCGTTGGGACCGCACAGCCCGAAGATCCCGCGCTGCGGCAGCGTGATGTCGACGTCGCGCAGCACTCTCAGCCCGCCGAACTCCTTGCTGACGGAGTGGCACTCCAACAGCGCGTCCGAGCTCGTCCCCGCGTCTGCGCGGCGGGCGGCGAAGTGGCGGCGGAACTCGGTCGATTCCGTCTGCCCCGTGACCGCGAGCTCCCCGGAGATCCCGACGCCCGCATCGCCATCGAGGATCGGCGGCGGGACCATGGCCGGGTCGGCCCCGGCGAGGCGCGCGACGGCGGGCGTCCGGGCCGCGGCCAGCCGCCACAGCCGCGAGACGATGCCCGCGACGCCCTCGGGCTCGATCAGCAGCACGACCGTGATGAGCACGCCCTCGATGAGCAGGATGTGGACGCTGATCGTGTTGGAGATTCCGGTGAAGTACTGGATCCCGACCGCGCCGAGGACGGCGCCGAGCACGCTGCGGCGACCGCCGACGAACAGCATGATCAGCAGCGACAGCTCGGCGGTGGCCTGCACGAGCGTCGGTGGCACGAACAGCTGCGTGCCCGCATAGACGGCACCGCCGAGCGTCGCGAGCACCGAGCCGAGGATGAACAGCTCCAGTCGGCGCCGAGCCGTTCGCACGCCCATCGCCTGGGCGGTCTTCTCGTGAACGCCGAGCACGTACAGCTCCAGTCCGACGTCGGAGGCGATCAGGCGCGTGGTGGCGAACACGACGATCGCCACGATGACGACCGTGAGGATCCCGTTGGCCGTGCTGGAGGACCCGCCCGGCCACAGGTTGCCGGTGAGCGGCATCCCGATCGAGCCCCCCAACCAGTTGGCGTAGCTGACGTAGCCGAAGCCGATGAGCGGGAACATCAGCGTCGCTACCGCGAGCGCGAGGCCTGAGGCCCGTGAGACGGCCTTGCCGATCACCCAGGCCACGCCGGCGCTCGCCACGGTGATCACGACGAGCGCGAGCAGGCTCGGCCATCCCTCGTTGGCGTTGAGCACCGCGACTCCGTAGGCACCGAGGCCCATGAACACCGATTGGCTGAAGACGACCTGCTGGCTGAATCCGATCTGCACCGCCATCCCCGCGGTGACGATCGCGTAGGTGAGCGCGAGGATCACGACGCTGCCGAAATACGAGTCGGATGAGCCGCCGGCGATGATCAGGCCCGCGATCAGGACGAACGCGGTGGACAGCACCGGTCCGCGGTCGGTAGCCAGCAGCCGGCGGCGCGGGCTCGTGGCGGTGGTCGTCGCGGCGGCCATCGGCTACTCGGGGACGACGTCGAGGCCCATCGCGCTCGGGCGTACGAGCACCGCGGCCGCGAGGATCGCATAGAGGATCGTGTCGGCGTAGTTGGCCGACACGTAGCCGCCGAGCAGCGCCTCGAGCACCCCGATGCCGAGGCCGGCCGCGACCGCCTTGCCTGGCCTCTGGAAGCCGGCGTAGGCGGCGGCGATGAATCCGGTGAGACTGATCGCCGCGCCGGAGTTGTACGTGTACCCCGTGATCGGCGACTCGAGGATCCCGAACACACAGGCAAGCACCCCGGAGGCGATGAAGAGCGACCTCCGGTAGCGGCGGTTGTCGATCCCGACGATCCGCGCGCCGAAGAAATTCTCGCCGCACGCCTCGATCGCCTTGCCTGTCATGGTGCGTCGCATCCCGAACGACGCGACGAGGCCGACAGCGGCAGCGAAGGCGACGATCAGCACCCCGGCGCGATCGACGTGCAGGCCGCCTCCGAGGCTGAGCGACTGGCCGCTCCAGAGGGCCGGGGCTGCGTGGACGTTGGTGCCGTACAGGACCTCGGCGATGCCCTCGATGAAGAATGAGAGCGCGAACGTGAAGAAGAACGTGACGACGATCCCCTCCTGCCGCGTGCGCCCGTCCTGGGCCAATCGCAGGACGATCCGGTCGTACAGGTAGGCGCTGACGGCAACGGCAGCGAGGATCACGACGATCGCCGGCGCGATCTTCCAGTGGTGGACGCTGACGAGGTTGTCGACACCCAGCGCGCCGATCATCGCGAAGTCGCCGACCGCGAGGTTGAGGATGTTGCTCACGCGGTACCACAGCGCGACGCACGCGGCGAAGGACGCGTAGATCGAGCCGGTGACGATCCCGGAGATGATCAGGTTGCCGAGCTTCACGAGCGCACGACCACGCCGTTGCGGACCTCGACCTGGCGCGTGGCGAGCTGCAGCGCCCGGACCGGCGACTCCTCGACGATGAGCAGCGTGCGCCCGGCCTCGTGGATCCGTGCCAGCACCTCGTACACGCGCCGGCTCACCGCCTCGGCGAGGCCGAGGCACGGCTCGTCGACGGCGAGGATCCGGGGATCGGCCGCCAGGCCCCGAGCGATCGCGACCATCTGCTGCTCCCCGCCGGACAGCGTGCCGGCCTTCTGGCGCATCCGATCGGCCAGCTCGGGAAACAACTCGAGCGCGTGGCGATGGGCCTCTGAGGCCCAGGCACGGCGCAGGCTGCGGGTGCGGCTGAAGCAGCCGAGCACGATGTTGTCGGCGACCGACAGCTGCGGGTAGAGCTGGCGGCGCTCGGGCACGAGCGTGAAGCCGTGGCGGGGCATGAACGCCACGTCGCCACCGCGCGCAACGTGGCCGAAGATCTCGACGCGCCCGCGACGATGAACGAGCCCGGCGATACCCATGACGATCGAGCTCTTGCCGTTGCCGTTGGGACCGACGAGCGCGACGCAGTCGCCCTCGGCGACCTCGAAGCTCACATCGTGCACGGCAGCAACGCGTCCGTACGAGACGGACAGGTTCGAGACTGTCAGCGCGTTCGAGGACGCGGGGACCTGTCCCCTCTCCATGGGCGGCAGCGTACGCCCGCGACGGGGCCGCCTCAATCGGGAGTACACGGATCGCACATAAAGGCAACGAACCGAGCGCGTATAGGCAACTTGCGCTAGCCCGAATCTACGAAAAGCGCAGGCGAGCGTGCTCCCGGTCCACTACCGACTCGTGCCGGCGCGTGGCTCGGTACCCGCCTCGAGCACGGAGGCGATTTTTGGAACCTCGTCGAGGCCTCCGCTCGCGATCTCGATGACCAGGTCATAGGCCTGGTCATTGGTGAGTGTGAGCCGCATGCCGTTCATGCCATAGAAGGCAATCGTCGCTGCGAGGGCGAGGCGCTTGTTGCCGTCGATCAGGGCGTGATTTCGCGCGAGCGAATGAAGGAGCGCGGCTGCCTGCTCATGGATCGTCGGATACGCGGCCTCGCCGAACGCGGATGCCTGTGGTCGCGCGAGCGCCGACTCGAGAAGCCCGATGTCTCGGACTTCCGGCGGCGAGCCGAGAGCCCGGGCCCCGACATGGAGCAGCTCCTCGAGGTTGAGGAAGATCACTCACCCAGCCGGCGCAACGCCTCGGCAAAGCGGGGGAGGTCCTCGTCGAGGACCTCGTCCAAGAGCTCCCGACGACTCGTGCGATCGATGTACTCCCGCAAGGCAGAGCGAGCCACCTCCTGCATTGAGCGCCCTTCGCGCTCCGCGCGCCGGCGCAGTGCGTTGGCCTCCTCGTCGCTCAGTCGAAGCGTCATCGCCATGTGCTGCATGGTATCAGCGGTGATACCAGTCGGGGCTACCGCCGCTCTGCCGATTACCGGCGCTCCGGGCTCCCGCCGGCCGCCTCGTGGGGGACCCTTTAGGCTGTGGCTCCTTCGAGAGGGCGCATGCAATTCTCCGATGTCGTCATTCCCCTGCGAGCGGCGTGGTCTTCGCCGTTCGTCCGCTGGCAGGGCCCGACCGCTGATCTGAGCAGCCTCGAGGTCGCCGCTCGAGTGACCGGTCGCGCGCTCGAAGAGCGAGGCGTCGAGTGGCCGATCTCCGAGCTCGTGCTGGGGATGACGATCCCGCAGCGCGAATGCTTCTACGGACCCCCGACGCTGGCCGCGCGCCTCGGCCTGAGCGGGATCAGCGGGCCGATGATCGCGCAGGCCTGCGCCACGTCGGTGGCGGCGCTGCACGCGGCCGCCGCGAGCCAGAGCGTCGAGAACGGCGGCAGCGCCCGCCTGGTGGTGACCACCGACCGGACGAGCAACGGGCCGCATCTGGTGTATCCCCGCAGCGCCGGCCCCGGGGGCACGGTCGAGAGCGAGAACTGGGTGCTCGACGCCTTCGGTCGCGATCCCAACACGGGCGAGGGGATGCTCGCTACCGCCGAGCGGGTGGCGGGGGAGGGCGGATTCGCCAAGTCGCAGCTCGACGAGCTGACCGCGATCCGCTACCAGCAGTACGCGGACTCGCTGGCGGAGGATCGCGCGTTTCAGCGCAAATGGATGGTGCCGATCGAGGCGGGCAGCGCGCGGCGGCCCGAGTTGATCGAAGGCGACTGGGGCGTTAGGCCCACCACGCTCGAGGACCTCGAGGCGCTCCGGCCGGCGAGCCCCGACGGCGTGGTCAGCTTCGGAACTCAGACGCATCCGGCCGACGGCGCCGCCGGCTTTATCCTCACCAGCCCGACGGTCGCACGAGAGCGTGGGGTAGCGGGGCCGCTCGCCACGATCATCAGCACCGGGTTCGCCCGGGTCGCCCCCGGGACGATGCCAAAGGCGCCGGTTCCCGCCGCTGCGGCGGCGCTCGAGTCGGCCGGTCTCGGCTACAGCGACGTGGACGTGATCAAGACCCACAACCCGTTCGCGGTCAACGACCTGTGGTTCGCACGAGAGACGGGGGTCCGATCCGGAGCGGATGAACCCCTACGGCTGCAGCCTCGTCTACGGACACCCGCAGGGCCCGACCGGCGCCCGGGGGATCATCGAGCTCATGTACGCGCTCGAGGAGCGGGGCGGAGGTATCGGGCTGTTCACCGGCTGTGCCGCGGGCGACACGGGTGCCGCCGTGGTGCTTCAGGTGGCCGAGTGACCGGACCGGGCGCGGTCGCCGACCAGCCCGGGGTATTGCTGTGGACACCGCCGGCCGACGCGCGGCAGAGCACCGAGATCGGCCGGTACATGAGCTGGCTGGAGAGCGAGCGAGGGCGCTCGTTCACCGGCTACGAGGAGCTCTGGCGCTGGTCGGTCGAGGACCTCGAGGGCTTCTGGTCCTCGATCTGGGACTACTTCCAGATCCGGGCTCACACCCCGTATGAGCGCGTGCTGAGCTCGCGAGCGATGCCCGGAGCGAGGTGGTTCGAGGGCGCCGAGCTCAACTACGCCGAGCACCTGGTCGGACAGGCGGACTCAGATGCCTGCGCCGTCGTCGCCTACTCCCAGACCCGCGATCCGATTGAGCTGAGCTTCGAGGACCTCCGCGATCAGGTCGGGCGTGCGCGCGCCGGTCTGGTCAGGCTGGGGGTCGGTCGCGGGGACCGGGTCGTCGCGTACATGCCGAACATCCCCGAGACGCTCGTCGCCTTCGCCGCGACCGCGAGCCTCGGTGCGATCTGGGCCAGCTGTGCCCCGGAGCTCGGAGCGCGCAGCGTGGTCGACCGGCTGGCGCAGCTCGAGCCGACCGTTTTGTTGGCCGTGGGCGGGTACGGCTTCCGGGACCGGTGGATCGACCGTCGCGACGAGGTCCGAGCGATTCGTTCTCGCCTACCGACGCTCCGCCACGTCGTCGGGCTGCGCTACGGCTCGCATTCCCCGGAGGACACGATCTCCTGGGAGGAGCTCACGAGCGATCGGGCCGAGCTCGAGTTCGAGCCCGTGCCGTTCGATCACCCGTTGTACGTGCTGTTCTCCTCGGGCACCACCGGCCCGCCCAAGGCGATCGTGCATGGCCACGGCGGGATGCTGCTCGAGCATCTGAAGTCGCACGCGCTGAGCTGGGACCTCGGCCCGGGCGACCGGCTGCTCTGGTTCACGACGACCTCGTGGATGATGTGGAACTCGCTCGTCTCGGCGCTGCTGCGGCGCGCCTCCGCGGTGATGATCGACGGCGATCCCACGTGGCCGGCGCTCGACTGGCAGTGGGAGCTGGCCGGCTTGACCCGGCCGACTTGCATGGGAGTCAGCCCCACGTTTGCCATGGCCTCGCGCAATGCGGGATTGCAACCTGGAGCGGCGGGGTGCCTCGATTCGATCCGGACGTTCCCACTCGCCGGCTCGCCGCTGCCGGCCGGTGGATACCGCTACCTGAAAGAGCAGCTGCCGGCGGACGCGTTGCTGTTGAACGGCAGCGGCGGGACCGACGTGTGCACCGCGATCGTGGGCGGCACCCGGATCCAGCCCGTGTACGACGGTGAGATCTCCGGTCCGTGCCTCGGCGTCGCCGCGCGCGCGTTCGATCCTTCGGGGCGCGAGATCGTCGGCGAGCTCGGCGAGCTGGTCATCACCGAGTCGATGCCTTCGATGCCCCTGGGCTTCTGGAACGACCCGGATGGGTCGAGGTACCGGGCGGCCTACTTCGAGCACTACCCGGGCGTGTGGCGGCACGGCGACTGGATCAAGTTCACGCCGCGGGGGAGTTGCATCGTCACCGGCCGCTCAGACGCCACGCTCAACCGCGGCGGCGTCCGGCTCGGCACCGGCGAGTTCTACGGAGTGCTCGACGAGATTCCGGAGATCGCCGACAGCATCGTGGTGCACCTCGAGGACCGGGCCGGGGGACCGGGCGAGCTCCTGCTGTTCGTCGTGCTCGCCGACGGGGCGGTGCTGGGCGGGGAGTTGGAGTCGACGATCAAGCGTGCCCTGACCCGGGAGCTCTCGCCGCGCCATTCGCCGGACGCGATCGTCGCCGTTCCCGCGATCCCGCGCACGCTGACGGGCAAGAAGCTCGAGGCCCCGTTGAAGCGTGTGCTGACCGGGGCACAGCCCGAGGAGGTGGCGAGCCTCGACGCGTTGCTCGACCCGTCTGCCTTCGACGCGTTCGTGGCCTTCGCCGCGGCTCGGGCTCCGAGTACCTAGGCTGTCTCGGTGTCGATCGAGGGTTGGAACCAGGAGTTGTCAGAGCTCGTCCCGCGGTCCGGGCTCTTCGTCGGAGGCGGAGCCCGCCGAGCTGGGGTTCAGCACCGCCGATCGGGCCTCGCCCGACAATCCGGCGGTTAAGGTATTGGTCGAGCTGCTGCCGGCCAACGCCGAGATCGACATGTGCCTGACCTGCCGCGAGTTCACCACCAGCGATCCGTATCCGTTCGAACAGACCACCGGCCTGTTCCCCGACGTCGCGAGCTTCTACATGAACCAGTCCGTGGGTCAGGTCTCCGGCGGGGGGTTCCGGGTCGCACCGGAGGCGGCGGACAATCTGCAGGCCCGCATCGATCAGGCCGCTCAGCGGGACTGAGAATGGCAGGAGGCCGCCGGCTGCTGGCGAACCTGACCTGGTGCCCCGCCTGGCCACCATCGTCTACGTCGTCATCGGCGTGATCGTGGCTTCCCAGCACTCCTACTACGGCCATCTGGGGAGCCTGTCCCAGGTGCTGTCGGCGGTGGTGGCCACGGCCCTGTGGCCGCTGGTCATCCTCGGGGCGGACCTTCACCTCAGCCTCTCCAACCTGTAGAGGCTTCACAGGGCATTCAGCCCGCCACGCGCGATTGCGAGCCTTGACGGAGCGCGAGAGCGACGAAATGATCGGCGGCGATGACCGAGCACCTGAGCGAGCCACTGACCTTCGAGTGCGCGAACCCAGTCCAGCGCGCGTTGCGGCTTCTGGCGGCGAGCGGACCCGGCGCATGGCTGTTCGCCCGGATCCTGTACCGAATCGATCGACCGGTGTACCGGCTCACCCGCGGGCGCCACACGTTCGCCAGTCTCCTATCCGGCATTCCCGTGGTGATGATCACGACGACCGGGGCACGCAGCGGGCGGCCACGGACGGTTCCGGTGCTCGGCTTACCCACTTCCGACGGAATCGCCGTGATCGCGTCGAACTTCGGGCAGCGCCGCCACCCAGGCTGGTACTTCAATCTCCGCGCCAATCCCGAGGGCTCGGTCAGGGTCGGCGGCCGATCACGTCCCTTCCGCGCCGTCGAGGTCGAGGGAGAGCGCCGCCAGGCGATCTGGGCGGAAGGGTTGCGCGTGTACCCCGGCTGGTCCCAGTACGAGGTCAGGGCAGCCAATCGACGCATCGCGGTCTTCCTACTCGAGACGGTGCCAGTCCCGGGAGCTAACCCATGGCGGTGCTGACATGTTTGAACGGAGCGCGCTCGCGGGCGGAGCATCCCGCGGTGCCGCAGTCCCCGGCCGAGCTGGCCGCCGACGCGGTCGCGGTTCGACGAGCGGGTGCGTCCGCGGTGCATGTGCATCCGCGCGACCGCCGGGGTACGCAGACCATGGACGCGCGCGCGTGCGACGCGGCCGTAGCGGCGATCCGCGCCGCGGCGCCGGGAATGCCGATCGGGCTCTCTACCTCGGAGGTGATCCAGCCTGATCCGTTTGCGCGGGCCGCTGCGGTGAGGAGCTGGGGGCAGCGCCCGGATTTCGTGTCGGTGAACGTCTCGGAGCTCGGCTGGGCGGGAATCGTGCGGGCGGCATTGCACGCGGGGATCGCGGTCGAGGCAGGCTTGGCAACCGCCGCGGATGCGCAGGCATTGGCCGATAGCCCGTTCGTGCACCAGGTGCTCAGGGCGCTGGTGGAGGTCGACGGTGGAGCAGCGGAGGCTCGTGCGATCGCGCAGTTGGTCCCTGGCGGGACGGCACAGCTCTGGCACGGGTATGGGGAGCGGACGTGGGAGGTGCTGGGCGCCGCGGCGGCCGCTGGCGTCGATGTTCGCGTCGGGTTGGAGGACGTGCTGGTCTTGCCCGATGGGCACCTCGCGGCGAACAACGCGGAGCTCGTCGCCGCGGCGGTCACGCTGGTCGGCCCACCAGCGCCGCGTCGCTAGGGTCGGTTGGGGGGTTCGAAGTCTCCGCGACGACATTCCGCCGGTGCCTTTGCGCAGCTGGAGAAGCTGATGCGGCGCGAGTTCGTGGGTCCGCTGGAGCGCGTGTTCTCCGAGTTCGATGAGCGGGCGTTTGCTGCCGCGTCGATCGGTCAGGTCCATCGCGCCCGAGCCGTCGACGGTGACGAGGTGGCGGTCGAGATCCAGTATCCGGGGGTCGCGGCGGCGGTCGAGACGGACCTGCGCAATGCCATGCTGCTGCTGTTGCGGCTGGTCAAGCGGCTTGCGCCGGGACTGGATGCGAGTGCGCTCGCGACGGAGATGCGGGTAACTACCTGTTGTGTCCCGACGGGCGGGTTTGCTTCCTGGACTTCGGGCTGTTGCGTGATGTCGACTGGGGGTCGACAGCCGGGGCGTGCGCGCAGATGGGGCGGCGGGGGAAGCCCGCCGACCTCGCGCGTACGCTTGCCCGGGATGCGGCTCGAGGGAATTCAGGCGGGTGACATCGTCGAGGTCGATCGGCTCGGCCGGTGCTTTCACGCGCTGGTCGGCGGGAGCGCGGACGGCGGGCTGTCGATCGAGCCGCTTGACCGTCGCGTGACCTACAGAACCTGCCGACCTCACGAAGTGCGTGCGCACTGGGCGAAGCGTGGCCGGCCCCGCGCGAGCAGCGAGCCACTAGGGCCTTCGCCTCTCCAGCTGGAGCTCGACACCGAGGGCCGCGATTAGCGGCACTCGCCGAGGCGCGCGACCAGGGCGTCAATCGTCGAGGTTCTCGACGATCTCGTTGGCCCGTGACCATTGGTCCGGCGGGACGACGAGGTAAATATCGCCTCGCCCGAAGCGATCCGGCGGGTGATCGGCTCTTCCTTTCTTCGTCGTTGAAAGCGCGGGATCCGCACATGCGAAGCGTACGCATCGATCGACCGGGCTCGAATACGCCTGCGACTGGGGGAGGTGCGCGGCAGTCCGAAGTGGGCGAGGACCTGGGAAAGGCCATCGGCTAAGTGCTCGTGGAGCTAGGTCAGGCTCGGGGTGTAGGCGTCAGCCGCGGTGTGTTCGGCACCATGCACGGCGCAGGTGAGGAGCTTCCAGAGCGTGGCGCGCTCCTCGGCGTCGAGGGCTTGCAGGACCTCATCCTCGATGTCCTCTTGCGCTCGGGCGGCGCGCTCGAGCGCTTGGCGACCGGCGGCGGTGATGTGGACGCGGTGGCGCCGGCGATCTTCGGTGTCGCGGCGACGGACGAGGTGTCCGCAGTCCTCGAGCTCGTTGAGCAGCAGCACGACGTTCTTGGCGTCAATGCACAGGGCGTCGACGAGTTCCTGCTGAGGGGCTCCGTCGTGGTCGGCGAGGAAGCTGAGCGCCATAAGCAGGCGCAGGTCCATCCCGAGCAGCTCGGGGTCGCTGCGCCGCATGACCTGCTTGGTCAGCCGGGGCAGAAGGACCATCGAACTGGCTGCGTACGGGGCTTTCTCGGAACTCATGGCTCCGTGGAGTATAGCGCGAATTCGGCATCTTTGGTGTACCGCGAGTAATGCTCGCCGTCGTAGTTGATCCATATAGCAATGATGATTCTGCTATTGTGGCTGATCCCCGCCCCACCTAGGAACCGGAAGGACCGCGATGAGCGTCAGCAGCCCCACCAGAACCGCCACTCCACCCGCCAACCGATGGGCGGTGCTCGCCCTGCTCGGGATCGCGCAGCTGATGGTCGTGCTCGACGCGACGATCGTGAACATCGCGCTCCCGTCCGCGCAGCGGGCGCTGCACTTCTCGACCGACAGCCGCCAGTGGGTGGTGACCGCCTACGCGCTCGCGTTCGGCAGTCTGCTGTTGCTGGGCGGCAAGCTCGGCGACCTGTTCGGTCGCAAATGGACGCTGATTGGTGGGCTTACCGGCTTCGCGGTTGCGTCGGCGATCGGAGGATTGGCGCAGTCGTTCGGGATGCTTGTCGCCGCCCGCGCGCTGCAAGGCGCGTTCGGCGCGATCCTCGCTCCCTCGGCGCTCGGTCTGCTGACCGTGACCTTCGCGGGATCTCCCGATCGGCCGAAGGCGTTCGGGATCTTCAGCGCGATCGCCGCCGGCGGAGCCTCGGTGGGTCTGCTGCTCGGCGGCGTGCTCACCCAGGCGATCTCGTGGCGCTGGAGTCTCTACGTCAACCTCGCGATCGCGGTGCCGACGGCGATCGTGGCGCTCCGGCTGCTGCGCAACGAACGCCAGCCCGCCCGCGCGCCGATCGACCTGCCGGGCGTCGCACTCGCCTCGGGCGGCCTGTTCGCGCTCGTCTACGGATTCTCGAACGCCGAGACGACCTCGTGGAGCAATCCGATCACGATCATCGCGCTCGGCCTCAGCGCCCTGCTGCTGGTCGGGTTCATCGCGTTCGAACGGCGCGTGGAGCATCCGCTGCTGCCGCTGCACATCGTGTGGGACCGGGCCCGCGGAGGGCGCGTACGCGACGATCGCCCTGGCCGGGTCGGCGGTGTTCGCCGTCTTCCTGTTCCTCACCTACTACCTGCAGCAGAACCTCGGGTACTCGCCGCTGAAGACCGGCCTGGCCTTCCTGCCGATGACCGTGATGATCGTGCTCACGGCCACGACCGTGCAGACGCGGATTCTGCCCCGCACCGGCGCGAAGCCTCTGGTCGTGACCGGCATGACGCTCGGGGTCGTCGCGATGATCCTGTTCACCCAGTTGACGCCGCACGGCGCGTACGCGAGCCATGTCCTGCCCGGGCTTCTGCTGACCGGCGTGGCGATGGGCTGCATCTTCGCGCCGGCCTTCTCGACCGCGACGCTGGGAGTCAAGAGCCACGACGCAGGCATCGCCTCCGCCATGGTCAACACCTCCCAGCAGGTCGGGCGGCTCGGTCGGCACGGCGCTGCTGAGCACCATCTTCGCCAGCGCGGCCGCCAGCTTCGCGTCCGGCCACGCACACGCCGCCGGCCTCGCCAGCGCGGCGTCGATCCACGGCTACACGACCGCGTTCGCGTGGGCAGCAGCGCTGTTCGGAGTTGGACTGCTCCTGGCGCTGCTGATCCTTCCCTCGGATGGCGCCGAACGCGCCGAGGTCGCGCAGGCCGAGACGCTCGAGGAGCTGACCTTGAGCCTTGAAACGACATGACCCTGTCGACCCGCTCGAACCATGGAGCACTTGTGATGAGCAAAGAACCGACCACAACCGTTTTCGTCGATAAGCCCGCACCCGTGCATGCCCCAGCTACAGACAAGAGTCACCCCGGCGCGCCCGGGTGGGAAGCGACGCCTGCGGCGCTGGTCCGTCGCCGAGCTGATCGCCCGCGCCGTCGCTTCGCCCCCGGCGACGACGTAGGTCAGGCTGGCGGAACCGTCATGTCGGCCATGCCCGAAGCGCCCTCGCTGACTGGCCCCGGCGCCCCCGCTGGGCCCCCGATGACGCGGCAGGCGCACGGACTGGCCGGCGGGCGGCGCCGAGGGCCCTCAGGGGCCGACCGGCGCCGCCTGGCGCGGCGGCTTCTGACCATCGTGGTGCTTGCCGTGTGCGTCATCACGGTGCTGCTCGCGGTCCCCGATCTGCGCCCCGTAGCCGGGGAGATCGCCGACATGAACCCGGCGCTGGTGGCCGCGGCCATCGCGTTGGAGCTGGCGTCCTGCCTGAGCTTCGTCGTGATCTTCCGGCGGTTCTTCGGGCCGGTGCCGAAGAGCGCGGCGCGGGAGATGGCGTGGTCTCAGATGGGCTCCGGGGCGCTCCTGCCGGGCGGCGGCGTCGGATCGCTCGCGATCGGCGCCTGGCTGCTCCACCTCGCCGGCATGTCCGCGCAGCAGATCGTCAGGCGCTCGAGCGGGCTGTTCTTCCTGACCAGCGCGATCAATGTCTTCACCCTGGCCGCCGCCGGCCTGCTGCTGCTGCTCGGAATCACCGACGGCCCCCACGACATCCTGCGCGCGGGACTTCCGGTCATCGCCGTGCTCGCCGCGATCATCTTCGTGCTCTGGCTACCAAGCCTTGCGCGCCGGGTGTCCCGCAATCACTCGAAGGCGGCCTGGCTGGAAGACATCGGCATCGGGATCCCGGCCGCCCGCGACGCGCTGACCCAGCCGAATTGGCGTCTTCTGGGTGCCGTCGGCTACCTGCTGTTCGACATCGCGGTGCTCTGGACGACATTCGCCGCCGTCGGCCCAGTCCCCCCGCTGGCACCGCTCATCGTCGCCTACCTGGTGGGCTACCTTGCCAATGCCATTCCGGTCCCCGGAGGGATCGGAGTTCTCGACTCCGGCCTCGTCGGCGCCCTCGCGCTCTACGGACTGCCTGTGACCCACGCCGCCGCCGCGGTCCTCGTGTACCACGCGATCGCGTTCTGGATCCCGACGCTCGGCGGAACGCTCGCCTACGCGCGGCTACGCCCGCGGCTGGCCATCACGGGCGATGAAGTCGATCGAGGTGGCCGCGTCACCGTCGAGTGAGGGCTCCGGCAGCCGCTGCGGCTGGTGGGCGTCTACAACGGGGCGAACTTCATCTTCCCGGACGTGCTCGACCAGGCGCTGCGGCGGATCGAGCGGGGCCGCCGCCCTAGCCTCCCGGCTCGGTGCCGAGCACCTGGTGGTGGGAGGTGGCGCTCAGACGCTCGAGCCTGCGACCGACACCGGGCACGTGCTGCTGGCCGGCGACGATCCGGCCGCGGTCATCCGCGCCTGGCCTGGGCGAATCCGCTACGTCCACATCAAGGACGTCGATCCGACGAGCGGTGAGTTCGTGCCGCTGGGCACCGGCGCGCTCGACCTTCCCGGGGTGATCGGGGCGCTCGGGGACATCGGCTATGACGGGTGGGTCCCGGTCGAGCTGGACGCCTGGCCAGACCCGGCGGAGCAACCGCCTGGCCCGCGAGCCGTGGGTGCCGGCCTCCCGCGGCGGGGCCGCCTCCTAGCCGCAGCTCGAGAGCCCCCGTCGGGCGAGAAGTGCGCAGATCATCGCGCTACCTTCGAGCTGACTGAGGGAAAGGAGGACCGATGGAGCCGCTGTACGGAGGCGTCGAGACGGGGGGCACCTGGTGCGTATGCGCGCTGGGCAGCGGGCCAGACCGGCTCGAGCGACATGAGCATTTTCCGACGAGCACGCCGCCGGAGACGATCGGGCGGATCATCGCCTTCTTCGATGAGGGGCCCCGTCCGGTCGCGATTGGCATCGGCTCGTTCGGCCCTGTCGACGTCGATCCGGCCTCGCCCGGATGGGGGTCGGTGACCACGACTCCGAAGCCCGGCTGGCAGCACGTGGCTCTGGCCGGGCCGATCAGCGACGCCCTGTCTGTGCCGGTCGCGTTCGATCACGATGTCGCGACGGCTGCGCTCGGTGAGCATCGCTGGGGAGCCGCGCGGGGCATCTCGGCACTCAGCTATGTCACCGTCGGCACGGGGATTGGCGCCGGGCTGCTCGTCGACGGGCGTCCGTGGCACGGGCTGCTGCACCCGGAGGTGGGCCATCTCCGTATCCCTCACGATCACGCCCGGGACCCGTTCGAGGGCACCTGTCCGTGGCACGGTGACTGCTGGGAGGGTCTGGCCTGCGGTCCCGCGATCACGGCCCGCTGGGGTGCCAACGGCGACGAGCTGGCGGACGATCACCCGGCGTGGGAGCTCGAGGCCGAGTACGTCGCACTTGGCCTCCTCGGGATCGTCACCGTGTTCTCGCCCCGGATGGTGGTCCTCGGCGGTGGCGTGATGGAACGGGCGGGCCTGCGCGAGCGCGTCCGCACTCACCTGCGAGATCTCCTCGGCGGCTATCTCACGTCGCCGCTGATGCGCGAGCGGATCGACGAGTTCATCGTTGCTCCCGCGCTTGGTGACGATGCCGGCGTGCTGGGGGCAATTGCGCTGGCACAGTCATTTGCATGAACCGGTGATCAGGCCGCCTCGGACCCGATCGCCATGCCGGTGTCCGGGTCGAAGAAGTGCAGACGGTCCCCGGCCAGCTTCAGCCGCACACGGTCGCCGACCGCCACCGGCGTCCGAGGGGGCACGCGCGCGATCCCGTCGCCGAGGATGCCTGCGATCTCCTGCTCGTCAACATCTTCGGTGGCGCTCACGCGGCGGGCGTCGAACTTGAAGTGGACGAGCAACTCGGAGCCGAGCGCCTCGATGAGTGCGACCTCTACGAGGAAACCGCCCGCTGCCTGCTCGTCCGCCGATACGGCGAGATCCTCAGGGCGAATTCCTACGATGAAGTTACGGTCCGCGTAGGCCCGCAGCGCCGGCCGCTGTGCGGCGAGATCTGATGGCAGCGCGATCGACTGCGATCCGAGGCGCAGCGTCGAGAGGTCGGCCCCCAGCCGGGCTTCGTAGAGGTTCATCGCCGGAGAGCCGATGAACCCGGCGACGAAGAGGTTCGTGGGCCGGTCGTAGAGGACCTGGGGATGATCGCACTGCTGGAGCACCCCCGCATTGAGCACCGCCACCCGATCGCCCATCGTCATCGCCTCGGTCTGATCGTGGGTGACGTACATCGTCGCTACTCCGAGGCGACGGTGGATCTGACTGACCTCGGCGCGCATCTGCACCCGCAGCTTCGCGTCGAGGTTGGAGAGGGGCTCGTCCATGAGGAAGGCCGCCGGCTCTCGAACGATCGCCCGCCCCATCGCAACCCGCTGACGCTGACCGCCGGAGAGTTGCGCGGGCTTGCGATCGAGCGAGTCCACCAGCCCGAGGATCTCCACGGTCTCCCTGACCTTCCTCTCGCGGTCAGCCTTCCCGCGCCGGCGGAGCGTGAGCGCGAACTCGATGTTCTCCCGCACCGTCATGTGGGGATAGAGCGCGTAGTTTTGGAAGACCATGGCGATGTCGCGGTCCCTCGGGTGCCGCGTCGCTACGGACTCGTCGCCGATGCGCAGTGTCCCCGAGGTAATTTCCTCCAGGCCGGCGACCATCCGCAGTGCCGTCGTCTTTCCACAGCCCGAGGGTCCTACGAGCACCATGAACTCTCCGTCGGCGACGGCCAGGCTCAGGTCGTGGACGGCATGAAAGCCGTTTGGATAGACCTTGTTGATCGCGTGGAGTTCGATAGAAGCCACAGTGCCTCCTAGCCGGTGGATGGTGGCGGTCCGCCGGTTTCACCTGGACCGGCGGACTCGCCTTCGTTAGCGACGATCAGCTGGCCTTGGCGATCGCCACGACCCGCAGCAGCGCGACGCCCTCGGGCGGCACCTCGGCGCGCACCGTTCCCTTTGCCGACACCACCCGCGTGGCGCCCGACCACAGGTTCACGATCCTGTAGCCCGCGCTGTCGGCTGGAAGCCCGAGTGCCGACGCCGTTGTCGTGATCAGCTCCGGGCTCGCCCCGGCCGACTGATCGGTATTGAACAGCCCGACAACCGCGTCACCGGCAGCTTCGCGCTTGGCGAAGATCTGCACGTGGCGCTTGTCGGCGATGCGGGAAGCGTCGATCGCGTCCTGGTCCACCGCGATCACACGACGGTTCTCCAGCAACCGCCGATCCGCGCGCGTGAGCCCGCCGCTCGATCCGAACGCGTTGGTGATCTTGCCCGTGAGGTTGACGCCGAGGATCAGTGGCGCGGAACCGAGCGCCCAGAGGCTCAGCTGGCTCTTCTCGGCCGCCGGCGACATTCCGGCCTTGCGGGCACCGTCGCCCACCTCGATGGAGTCGTAGTCGTTGAATCCGCCCGGACCGCCGTACGGCTGCCACTGGGCGACGGCGTTGAAGCGATCGAACCAATGGGCATAGCTGGTGAACGGGAAGACGCTGCGGCACCCGGTATAGGGCGGCGTGTTGCAGGTCGACCCGCTTCCCTCGTCGGGTCCGTTGATCTCGATGTCAGGCGCGAACTCCCACTGATTGGCGTAGCGCTTGAGCGTGGGTGCCAGCTTGATCGTGTAGCTGCCCTGGGTGATATTGAGCACCATTGGCCGGCCTGACTGTGCAACCGCCCGCGACCAAGCCTGGACGACAGCACTCTGGCGGTTCGTGATCCCGTCAAGCTTGATGTAGTCGATGCCCCACGACGCGAGCTGGTCGACGACCGAGTCGACATAATCTTGGGCTCCGGGCGAACGGTAGTTCAGACCCACCATACCGCCGCAGTTGTAGTTGTTCTGGGGCTGCTTGGTGGCAATCTCATCCGCGGTGTAACTCGTGCCGGCGACGCGGGTGTTGGCCTTGACCGCCTGCTTGGAGATGCCAGGAGTCTCGTAGATCCCGAACTTCAGGCCGAGCCTGTGCACGTACGCGGCCACCGCTGCGAGGCCGTTCTCGGAGCCAACGTGGTGGAATTCCTGATTGTCGACGACCCACCGCCCGTCACGATCGACCTTCGGTCCCTGCGGACCTGGGCACACGTACCAGTTGTCATCGACGTTGACGTAGTCGTACCCGTACTTCTTGAGGCCGGTTGTGACCAGCGCCTTCGCTTCTCCCTCGATCCGCTTCGTGTCAACCCCAAAGCGCAGGAAGCTCCAGCTGCTCCAGCCCATGACGGGTGTCCTTTCGACACCCCCCGGGGCCGCGCTCGCGGCCGGCGCCCATGCCACCGCTGACGCGATACAGGCGGTCATGAAAATTGCGACCAAGCCGCTACGTCGTGCGAGGTTCCTTCGGCAACGTCTCGTCATTTCTTGTACCTCCTTCTCTCGGTTTACATCCGGCCGATCGACCCCGGGACCAATCGAGTCCTCTCAGACACACTCCACTGCCACGCCCGCCTGCGCGAACGCGGCCCGCTGCTCATCGGTCGCGCTGCTGTCGGTGATGATCAGCTCCACGGCGGAGACGTCGCAGATCCGCGCGAAGCCAGCGTGGCCGAGCTTGCTGGCGTCGGCGACGACGATCGTGCGGGTTGCCCGCTGCACGAGCGCAGCGTTGGTGTACGCCTCGGCGTGGTCATAGGTCGTGCACCCGCCCCAGACGTCGACCCCGTCGACGCCGATGATCGCCAGGTCGAGGTTGAACGCCTCGATCGCGGATTGCGCCAGCGGGCCGGAGAGCTCGTAGGACGCGGTCCGCGCCTCGCCTCCGCTCATGATCAGCCGGATATTGCTGCGCGGGGCGAGCTGCATCCCCACGCTCAGGCTGTTGGTGACCACGGTGAGCCGCCGACGGCCACCGATCGCCCGCGCAACCGCAAGCGTGGTCGTGCCGCCGGTCAGGCCGACGAGCATCTCATCAGTGACGAGCTTGGCCGCCGCCTCGCCGATCCTCCGCTTCTGCGCCGGGTACTGAGAGGCGCGCTCGCCGATCGGCTGCTCGACGAATCCGCCGACACGGCCGACCCGACCCCACGACCGCGCGACCGCGCCCTGCCGCTCCAGCAGAACCGTGTCACGCCGGATCGTCGCGGCCGACACACTCAGCTCACCCGCGAGCCAGTCCACAGTGACCGGCCGCTCAGATTTCTCGACAAGCTCTACGATCGCGCGCAGACGGTCATCCCGGTGCGCCGCGTCATTTCCTTTCACAGGCTCTCCTTGAGTGACCTAGATTCACCCTTGCATCATTCGCCTACTTCACGCTTCCCGCAATGATGCCGTCGACGATCCAGCGGTTCAGGAAGAACACGATCACCGCCGGAACAGCGATAGCGACTATCGCGGCAGCGTTGATGACCGTGTAGGGGACCACGTGTCGCCCTTCCAGCGCAGACAGAGTGACCGTCAGCGGCTGCGTCGCATCGGTGCTCCCGAGCACGAGGGGGAAGATGAACTGCCCCCATCCGAACAGGAACGTGATGATCGCGGTCGCCGCCATCCCAGGCCGGACGATCGGCAGCACGATGCGCCGGAAGATCTGCAGCGTGGTCGCTCCGTCGACCGTTGCCGCCTCCTCGATGCCCGGCGGCAGCGCCTGGAACATGCTGTACATGATCCACATCGCGAGCGGAAGGAAGCCCGAGGTGTAAACGAGGATGATCCCGAGATAGGTGTCGACCAGACCGAGCTGGGTCATGATCTTGTAGAGCGGGATGAGCGTCGCGTAGACCGGTAGCGTCAGCGTGGCCAGGACGGCGTAGAAAAGTACGCCGCGCAAGCGGAAGCGAAGCCGGGCGAACGCGTAGCCCCCCACAACGGCGATCACCAGGGTGAGCAGCGTCGCGCCCAGGCTCTCGACCGACGTGTTGACGATCGCCCGCCCGATGCCGCCCACCGATTCGCTCGATGGCCCGGAGCCGAAGACCGCGGCGTAGTTGCTGAACTGGAAGTGGCTCGGGAACCAGCGCACCGGGGTGCTCTGCGCCTCGGCGTTGGTCATCAGACTCGTGTTGAGCGCCCAGTAGACCGGGAACAGCGACCAGACGATGAGCACGACCAGCCCGAGCGCGCGCACCCAGCCAAAGCGCTTGGAGCGGGACTGCATCAGAACTCCACCCTGCGGTAGATGAGCTTTACCATCCCCAGCGCCAGCACGATCGTGGTGACCGTCGCCAGCAGGGAGAGCGCGTACCCCTGCCCGAAGTTCAGGTCCTGAAAAGCGATCTCGTACGTCTGGCTCATCAGCGAAGATGCGGTCGACGCGCCCGCGTTGAGGACGTACACCTGGTCGAAGATGTTCAGGGACATGATGAGCCCCTCGACGGCGGCGATCGCGAGCCCCGGGCGCACCAGTGGCAGCGTGATCCGCCAGAGCGACTGCAGAGATGTCGCGCCGTCGACGCCCGCCGCCTCGTACAGCTCGCCCGGGATTGCCTGCAGCGACGCCAGCACGAGGATCGCTGCGAGGGGCGTGATCTGCCACACCTGGACCAGCGAGATGAAGAAGATGCTCTGGATCTGGTGGGTGCCGATCCACAGCTGGTAGCGATGGATGGCCCCCACCGACTTGAGCGTGGAGTTGAGCACGCCGAAGGTCGGGTCATAGATCCAGGACCAGATCACTCCCTCGACCACGCCGGGCAGCGCCCACGGCAGCACCATGAGCGCAAGCACGATCCCGCGCCCCCGGAAGCGGCGCTGCAGCAATACGGCGAAGAAGGTCCCGAGCGCGACCGAAAGCACAACCCCGAAGACGATGTAGAAAGCGGTGTTCTCGAGGCTCTGACGCACCTGTGCGTTGTTGAACACCGACTGAAAGTTGCCGAAACCTGTGAAGCGGTTCGGTGGCGCGAGCGCGTCGTCGTGCACGAACGCCCCGTAGGCGGTGAGCACCGTCGGATAGAGGGCGAGGCCCCCGATGAAGACGAGCAACGGGGCCACCATCGCGTAGGGGAGGGCGGTCTCCGTTCTGCCGCGGCGGATCGCCTGCCCGCGGGGAACGGCCAGCCGCCGGGAGCGTTGTCGCAATGCGCCCATGGCGATGGAAGGTCTCCTCGGCGGACCGGGGGCCGCCCACCGCGGTGGGCGGCCCCTAGGTCACTCAGCCATTCAGGCCCTTCACGGTGTTGGCGATCGCGCTTACCGCGGCAGCTACCGACTCCGACCCGGACGCCGCGCTGTGGATGTTCGTGTACACCGAGTTGCTGAACTGGGCGTACCACGGTGGTGCACCCGCGGGGAAGATTGCCCGCGAGTGATTCTCGAGCAGATTCGCGAGTGTCGCGGCCCCCGGGAAGTTGTGGGACGCGACGAGATCGTTGAGGCCGGCGCGGTTGGAGGGCAGCGGGAACCCGCTGATGATGTCCTTAGGCCCGTCCGCTCCGGCGAACGCGGCCTGGTTGGCCGGAGTGTCCATCCACCTGATGAAGGCGACGGCGGCAGCGATGTGCTCTGCGTTCGCCGGGATGCCGATCCCGTCGGGATTGCCGAGGTTCGGGCCGCTGCCGGTCATCCCGGGCGTCGGGATGTAGTTGACCTCGCCCACGACCTTCGACTGGGAGGGGACGTCGTAGATCGTCCCGAGGTCGCCGGAGTAGTCCGAGAACACGCTGGCCGTGAGATTGTGAGCCTGGTCAGTCTCGAAGGCCTGCTCGTCCTCCGCGTTGAGATTTGCCTTCGGGACGAGCCCTGTCTTGTAGGCGTTGACCATCCAGGCGAGCGCCTGGTAGCCGGGCGAAGACGGCGAGGTGAACTGGGGCGCGTAGGAGGCGCTCAGAACCTGGCCGCCGAAAGCCGCCGTCATCTCGTACCAGTAGGTCGACAGCCCCTCGGCGGCGGCGAAAGGTATGTCGAGCGGGTTCGGCACGATGTGCTTGGCCGCGACGGCCTTGAGGTCTGCCTCGTACTGGGAGAACGTTGTCGGGGTCGACGACACCCCGGCGGCCTTGAAGTCCTTTTCATTGACGGTCGTGACGAGCATCGACGCGTCCATCGGCATGCCGATCAGCGCGTTGTCTCGGATGAAGGAGGTCGCCTGGGGATACTGGCTCTCGACGCTGCCGATGCTGAAATAGGAGTTGAGTGGGCGAAACCACTTCGTCTGGTAGTACTCGCCCACCTTCGACCAGTCGACATCTGCGACATCGGCGAAGTAGCTGTGGGCCTCCGCGGCCGACGCGATCTTGGTCTGCAGGTCATCCCACTGCAGGTAGTCCCAGTTGACCTTGACGCCCGTCTGAGCGGTGAACTTCGCGAGCATCGCCCGCGGAGCGGGGTACGCGATCGCCACATTTATGGACTGTCCCCGGATTGGCCCGGTCGCCGCTGGCTGCTTGGTCGGAGTGGTTGACCCGCTGCTCCCGCAGGCGGTCAGCCCGACCAGCGCGATCAAGCCGGCAGCACACGCGGCCGCCAGCCGGTTTGTGATCCGCATCTCTCTTCTCCTCCGAAATGGTCTGGTCTGACAGTTGATCATTGGTGCTTCACCCCCGGGGTGCCGTGGGCCCGGCGGGTGCCGTCGTCCGCACGAGCTCCACGGGTGCGTCCCGGACCGCCGCGAGCGCTATGGCGACGGCCCCGCGAAGCGAGGCTTCGGCCCCAAAGCGAGCGGGCACGACCTCCGGCGGATAGGGGACCGCGCGCTTGACGACCTCGCGGAGACGGTCGAGGAGGCCGGACTCGCCGCGAACATAGCCACCCCCCACGACGAGCATGCTGGGATCAGCCGTGATGCAGAGGTTCGCGGCGGCGACGGCGATGCCGGTCCACAGCTCCTCCAAGAACTGGCTCGCCGCGGGATCGGCGTGCCCGGCCACGAGGTCGGCCACCGACCCCGGCAGCTGTGTAGTGGCGAGGCGCCGCGCGACGCCGGCGCCCCCGTACCACTCCTCCAGCGGGGCCGCGCCCTCCGCGGCCATCTGTCCCTCGGGGACACCACGGAACAGGGTGTAGCCGATCTCCCCGGCCGCCCCGTGTGCGCCTTCCAACAGCCGTCCGCCCGAGACGATCCCGGCGGCGATCCCCGTGCCGAGATTGAGATACACCCCCTCCTCGACCCCCCGGAGCGCACCCCAGGTGATCTCGGCCTGGGCGGCCAGCTTCACGTCGTTGCCGATCACGATGAGCTGACCCGGGAATGCCTCGGCGAGGACGTCGCGGATGCGCAGCCGCTCCCAGCCGGGCACGTTCGGCGATAGCTCCACGTGCGTCGGACGGGTCAGCCCCATGGTCGAGACGCCGACGGCAGCGATGCGACCGCCTGCCTCACGCTCCGCCGCGTAGCATCGATGGGCGAGAGCCACCGCGCGCGCGAGCACTGCCGATGCGCCCTCCGATCCCCGGGTGGACTCGATTTCCTGCCGCCTCACCTCCCCGTCGGCGGCTCCGATCCCCACCGAGAGCTTTGTCCCTCCGATGTCGAGCGCGAGAACTCCTGCGTCCGGAGCGGCCAACGCTGCTACCGGTCCTGTCCGAGCACGACCGACCGGGTGAGGTGCGGCGGCTCGTCGGGGTTGATCCCTCGCAAATCCGCGAGGCCCTCGGCGAACCGGTGGACGCGGACGAGCTCCGCAAGGGGGTCTCCCTCGCCTCGAATCAGGCGCGCCCCGGTCGCCCGGATCTGGGCGTCGATCGAAGGCTCCTCCGCATCCATGATCCAGACGAGGCTCCGCTCGTTGATCGCCGAGATGGGTCCGTGGCGATACTCCATCGTCGCGTACGACTCGCTCCACGTCCGGAGGATCTCCCGGAACTTGAGCGCCGCCTCGCTGGCGATCGCGGCGCCGACCCCGCGGCCGAGGAACACGAACTGCTCCACCGCCTCCGCCCAGTCTGGAAGGGCCTCGCCGAGGAACGCCTCCGCGCGTCGGGCGGACGCCTCTACGTCCCAGCCGTACACGCCGAGCAGAAGCGAGAGCGCGGTCGTCGCGAAGCGGGTCTGCACAACTGAACGCTCGTCGGCGAACGGGAGATCGACCTCCGAGCTAACCACCTCGGAGAGCGGAGAGTCGGGGCAAGCCGTGAGACCAAGGACGGCCATCCCTTCTGGGAGCGCGCGGACAGCCTCGAGTATCTCCGTGGTCGTGCCCGAGCGCGAGACAACGATCATCCCGTCCCATGGACGAGGCGGCGGCACCTCGGATCCCGGATAGGCATCGGTCTCGCCGGCACCTTGCCGCTCGCGATAGAACGCGGCGGCCTGAGCCACGTACAGCGAGGTGCCGCAGCCGACGATGGCCAGCCGCGAGCCATCAGGCGCGAGCTTGGACCTCAGTTCATCCGCGAGCCCCTGAGCGGCCCGCCACATGTACGGCTGGCTCGCAAGTTCTGTCGAGAAGTGCGTCAAGGGCGGCGATAGTATCCCAACACGCGCAGAATTCAAGCGCTTTCACGCATATTTGGGCTCGAATTGGAGCGGCACCACGCTGGCAGCAATGCCCCGTGAGCGGCAATCAGCTCGTCGACCATCTCCCGCGACTGTGCTGTCGTGAGTGAAGCCGCGGCGTTCGGGTCGAGCAACACCGCCTGGTCGATGAACTCACGACGCTCCTCGAGCACAGCGCGCACGGTGAGCTCGACGACAGCAAGGAACGTCCGGTTGAGTGCCGCGCACTGTGGCGGCAGAGCGCCGACCGCGAGTGGGTGCACACCATCGGCGTCGATCCGGCAGGCAACCTCGACGCAGTCGCCAGCCGGCAGGTTGTCGATCAGCTCGGTGTTGCGCACGTTGCCGTGCTCGATCCGAGCCTCGCCGGTCACCATGGCGTGCACGTAGCGCGGCGCGAGTTCGCCCGCCGGGGCCAGTTCGAGGGTCTCGCCGGCCTCGAGCCGTGCCTGGGTCCGCTCATACTCCTCAATGTTGCGACGCGAGCGACGAATGTACTCCCCCACCGGGATGCGGAAGCGCTCGAGCTGGTCGTCGTGCCCCATGAACCAAGGCACGTATTCCGCGGAGTGCTCGCTCGACTCGGTTGGGAAGTGCCCGAAGCGCCGGTAGAGCTCCACCCGCACGCGCCGGCCGAGGCCCTCGGGGTCGCTGGCAATTACTTCGTTCAGCCGCGGATACAGGTTCTCGCCATCGCGTTCAAACCTCAGCACGAAGGACTGGTGGTTGACCCCCGCGGTCTGGAAGGTGATCTCGGACTCGGGGACGCCGACGATCTCGGCGAGGAGGCGGTGGGTGTTCTGCACCGAGTGGCAGAGACCGACCATCCGCGAGTGCAGACCGGCGCCGTCAAGCGCCTGCATGAGCATGGCCATCGGATTGGTGTAGTTCAGAAGCCATGCGTCGGGACAGACCTCGGCGATGTCCTGCACGATCTCCAGCATCACCGGGATCGTGCGCAACGCCCGAAACACGCCCCCGACGCCGAGTGTGTCGCCGATCGTCTGGCGCACACCGTGGCGTGCCGGGATCTCGAAGTCCCGCAACGTGGCCTCGAGCCCGCCGACTTGGATCTCGTTGACGACAAAGTCCGCACCGTCCAGCGCGGCTCGGCGGTCGAGCTCTGACTCGAGAACCAAGCGCGAACCTGCGCGGCGGTTGACGCCGTGCGCAATGCGCGTGGCGGTGTCTAGACGGTCGGGGTCGATGTCGTGCAGGGCGATCGTCGCGTCGGCCAGCTCCGCGAAGCCCGCGAAGTCAGCGAGCAGCCCGCGCGTGAACTCGACGCTGCCCGCGCCGATGATGGTGATCTGGGTCATGGGGAAATGATCTTCTTTACGCGCGACTCGCGCAAGAGTACGCGCGAAATTTTCAGAATCGATTGACTTGTGCTCACAGCGTGGTTATCGTTGCCTCCGCGGCGTGCCGGCGGCCGAGACGCTTCTCGGCCGCTGGCAAGCGGAGGCCTTAGTCGATAGTCGCGAGGGAGGACGTGGTATGCCGCGCTTTCGTATCTATTCGTTGCCTCTGGTCGTAGGCCTCATCTGGTTCGGCGCCATGTCGTTCGCACCGGCCGCCAGCGCACTGAGTCCGAACCCGCTGCACGTCGCCGAAAACCCGGTGCTTGGCTGGAGCAGCTGGAGCACGTTCCGACACGTGTCGACGGCGGCCATCGACGAGGCCGAGGCAAGGGCCATGGTGAGCGATGGCTTGAAGGCCGAGGGTTACCAGTACATCAACCAGGACGACGGCTGGTATGAGTGCCCGGCGGTCGCTTACACAGGCGCGAACCAGAACTACGGACCGACGGTTGACCAGTGGGGGCGCTGGGTCACCAGCCAGACGACCACCAGCGACACGGGTGCCTTCCCCAACCAGGGCTCGGTCAACGGCATGGAGGTCCTGGCCAATTACGTCCACAGCCTCGGGCTGAAGTTCGGCATTTACCTCACGCCGGGTATCTCGGGCAACGCGCTGTACGAGAACACGCCTGTGGAGGCCAACGCCAACGGCCATCTGCTCGGCACCGCCAGCGGGTACACCGCAGATCAGATCACGCTCGGCTTCACGCCCGGACTTCAGCCGTCGCAGTACCCAAACACTTTGACGGACGCCGAGAACTACAACTGCGGTGGCACGTGGGAGCTCAACTACAACTCGCCCGGCGCACAGCTGTACGTAAATGGCGAGGCCGACGAGTTCGCGTCTTGGGGGGTCGACTTCGTCAAGCTCGATGGTGTGCTCGACAGCAACACGACCGACCTTGAGGCCTGGTCCAAGGCGCTTGCGCAGACTGGTCGCCCCATCGCTCTTGACATCACGGAGGGCGCGTATGACACGGCCATTGCACCGCAGCTGGACCAGTACGCCACGCAGTGGGAATACACGCCCGACATCGAGGAAGGCGGCGGCTCGACGGGCCTGACCGGTTACCAGGCCGCGTACCTGCGGTTCGACGCTGCCGCCCTGTGGCAGCCCTTCGCCGGGCCTGGCAAGGGCTTCAACGACCTGGACTCCGTCGAGGTGGGCAATGGCCAGACCCCGACCAACCCGACTGGTATCTCGCGGGTGGCGCAGCGTTACGACGGGCTCACGCTCCCCGGCCGGGAGACCGTGCTCAGCCTGTGGTCCCTCGCGTCCTCGCCACTCATCCTCGGGTCGGACCTGTCGACGCTGAACGCGACTCAAAATCCTGTCGATTTGGCCTTGCTGCTGAACAGGCGAGTGCTTGGAGTGGACCAAGACAGGATTCCTGCTTCCCGCATCGCGGTCACCCCCAGCGATCAGGTGTTCGCCAAGACTGAACCAAATGGGGATGTGGTAGTAGGTCTTTTCAACACGGACTACTCCCAGCCTCACGTGGTCACAACGTCCGCTGCGAAAATCGGCCTGCCTGGCGGTGGTCCGTATCTCGTGCGGGACCTCTGGGGAGACAACAGCGATCTCTGCGCAGCTCAGTCAGTCCTGACCGCGAACCCGACGCCAACGTCTGTGAAGGCACCCCTCTGCGGAGCCGGTACCGCGACCAGCTTCGAGACTGCCGGCGCCATCAGCGCCAACGTCCCGGCCGAGGGGGTGGCCCTGTACGAGGTCACGCCGCTTCGCCGAGGGCCCGCCCGCGACGCTGGGTACCTTCGCCAGCCGCCGCCGAGCACCACGCTTAGCCTTGCCGGGATATCCAGGCTGACGGCAGGCCAATCGGCTACGGCGACGGAAACCTTCACCAACAATGGTGCTGCGCCGGCAAGGTCGGTGAGCTTCAGCCTCTCCACCCCAGCCGGATGGACCGTGACGGGAGAGTCATGCGGCTTTACCCCGAGCGTTGCACCCGGTCAAGTGGCACAGGCGACCTTCAGGGTTACGGCACCGACCGCGGATACGAGCGCCGCATTGACGGCGACCGCCTCGTACGGACCGAGGGGCTTCCCTTGGCGGGGACGCGATTGCCAGGCGAGCGGAGCGGGTGCCGGCGATCGAGAGACTGCGACCCAGAGCGTTTCGGACGTCGTGACGGTCGTCGCAGCTCCCGTGGTGATCAACGAGGTACAAACTGGTACCTCCACAACGCCCAACCAACAGTTTGTCGAGCTCTACAATGCCGGCGCCTCTCCGGTGGATGTCTCGGGCTGGCAACTTCAGTACGAAGGTGCCTCGGCGCCGAGGCGTGGCGGGCCCACCGTGCTGGCAACCCTTCCTCAAGGTACTTCGATCGCGGCCGGAGGCTACTACCTGATCGGAGGCCCAGGGTATGTC
Organism: uncultured Solirubrobacterales bacterium; assembly: GCA_963764545.1. Classification (GTDB taxonomy): domain Bacteria; phylum Actinomycetota; class Thermoleophilia; order Solirubrobacterales; family Solirubrobacteraceae; genus Palsa-465. The sequence continues at coordinate 50,075 of CAVXSX010000006.1, forward strand.
TCAGCCGGGACTCAGCCGCCCGACAACGCGAGTTTCGATCTGACGTCCACAACCGCGCTTTCCGCCATCGGGGGTGGTGTCGGCCTGGTTGATACCAGCGGCTTTGTCGTAGACGGCGTTGGTTGGGGTGTGGCCTCAAACGAGGGCTTCGCGCCGACTGCGTTCCAGCGGGCCTCGAACGTGTTCGTGGAAAGCTGTCCGGCACAGGCGAATGGGGTGGTGCCAACCGTGAATACCCCGACCCTCAGCTCCCTGATTTCTGCCGCTCCAACTCCTCCGAGCATTCCACCAGGGGACAGCATCGTGCGTCTGCCCGATGGCTACGACACGGGATCTAACTGCAACGACTTCTCGGTCACGTCGACCCCGAGCCCTGGATCCAGCAATTCGCGCGAGCCGAATCTGACTATCGCCGCGTCGAGCCCGTCGATGTTCTTTGGGCGGCCGGTGCCACCGATCACCCCGTCGTACTCGGGTTTCGTGAATGGGGACAGCGCCGGTTCGTTGCCGATCGCTCCAACCTGCACGACTACGGCGAACCGGTGGTCGCCCCCGGGTACGTACCCGACATACTGCTCCGGGGCGGCGGACCCTAACTACGTGATAGATGCCAGCAGCTACGTGAACGGAACCCTCACGGTAAGGGGGGCGCCGCAGCGTCGGAGGCGTGATCGCAAGCGGCGCTTCTAGGGTCAGCGCCGCGAGCCAGTTGCGGGCGGACGCAGGCGGGCGCGCCTGCCCGCAAGCGGGCGCGCGGAGCTTTCAGAAATGAGCGACCCTCTCGCGGCCGTAGTCTCCCGTCACCGCGCCGGCGAGCCCGTCGGTCTGACCTCCGTGTGCTCCGCGCACCCTCTCGTGCTCGCGGCAACGATGCAGGAGGCGGCCAGATACGACGGACCGGTCCTCGTCGAGGCCACGTCGAATCAGGTCAATCAGGACGGCGGCTACACGGGCATGTGCCCGTCGGATTTCCGTGAGCTCGTGCACGGCTCGGCCCGGGACGCAGGCATCGAGGCCGACCGGTTGCTGCTCGGCGGTGATCACCTCGGACCCAACCCCTGGCGGGGGCGGCCCGCGGAGGAGGCCATGGCGCTCGCAGCGGAACTCGTCCGCAGCTACGTCGCTGCCGGCTTCACCAAGCTCCATCTCGACTGCTCGATGGCCTGCGCTGACGATGCCGAGCCGTTGAGCGACGGCGTTGTGTCGAGACGGGCGGCACGGCTCGCGCGGCTGGCCGAAGACGCGGCCTCCGAGGGACAGGAGCTCAGTTACGTGATCGGCACCGAGGTCCCAGTGCCCGGGGGCGCTGCGGAGGCGATCCGGGAGCTCAGAGTGACCTCCCCACCGGCCGCCCGGGCGACGCTCGCCGCTCACCGCGAGGCGTTCGCTCACGAAGGCCTCAGCGACGCCTGGACGAGGGTGCGCGGGCTTGTCGTTCAGCCCGGGGTCGAGTTCGACGCTTGGGCGGTCGCGGATTACGTGCCGGAGAGAACGCGGGAGCTGCAGCGGGTCCTCGACGACGAGCCGGGCATCGTATTCGAGGCTCACTCGACCGACTACCAGACACCCGAGCATCTCACGGGCCTCGTGCGGGACCACTGGGCGATCCTCAAGGTCGGACCCGGCCTCACCTTCGCCCTACGCGAAGTGCTGTTCGCGCTCACCGACATCGAATCCGAACTGCTCCCGGCGCAGGAGCAGTCCCGGCTGCGCGAGGTGCTCGAGCGGCAGATGCTCGCGCATCCTGAGCATTGGGCCTCCTACTACCTCGGGGATGCTGAGTCCCAACGACTCGCACGGGCGTACAGCTACAGCGATCGCCTGCGCTACTACTGGCCGGACCCCAAGGTCGACGAGGCCGTCCGGCGCCTTATTGAGAATCTTGCCGGGGTCTCGATCCCGCTGCCGATGCTCGCCCAGCGACTTCCGCTCGAGTACGCCCGGGTGCGCGCGGGCGCGCTGCCTGTCGAGCCGCGGGCCCTCGTCTGTGACCACGTCTCCGCGGTACTGCGCCAATACCGCGCGGCCTGCGAGCCCGCAGCCGCAAGCTGATAGCGCTCACCTAGGCCCGCGTCATACGGCCGCGCACCGGGGCGGGTGGCTCAAGCCTCGTGTAAGCGGCGGTCAGCGCGCGGAGTCGGTGTCATCGGGAATCGCCGACGGGGGCCTCGCCGACCAGCGCGAGCACCTGTGCCCCGTGGCGCTCGAGGAACGTCGGCCCGACGCCCCTGATCTGCGCGAGCTGATCCATCGAGGCTGGTCGCACCGCGGCGATCAGCTCAAGCGTGCGGTTGTGCGCCACGGTGTAGGCGGGCTTTCCGTCGGTCGCTCGCAGACGCCATTCGCGCAGCGCGTCGAGCAGGCCGGCATTAGCCGGATCGACGGTCACCGGTTCGGGCGCGCTTGCCCGCTTCCCGCGCCGGCCTGGCTTCAGGGCGCCCGGGTCGGGCAGCCCGATCGTGTCGGGATCGCATACGTCACAGCAGCGCCCGGTCGGTGCGGCGGGATACCCGTCCGAGAAGTGCTCGAGCAGCGTCTGCCGGCGGCATCGTCCGGAGGCCGAGGAGAAGGCCTCGACGGCGCGGTAGGCGCGCCAAGCGCGGTCGCGGGCCTGGCGGCAGATCGCTGCGACACGCTCGCCTCCCCCGCTTCTCGCCAGCGGGGTGACCGACAGCCGGCCGCCGCCCGCCGGCTCGATCGAGCACAGACCGGCGCGCTCGGCGATCCCGAGACAGATGCGCGCGCGCTCATCGCTCGCGCAGTCGACGATCGCCGAGCCGCGAGCCGGCACGGTCCCGAGGCGCTGCAGGAAGGAGAGCACGTCGCCGGGCTCGATCGAGTCGCGCTTGATGAAGTTGATCAGGCGGCCCAGGTCGGCGCGGCTGGAGAGAAGGATCGCCTTCGCGGGCCGGTCGTCGCGCCCGGCGCGGCCGACCTCCTGGTAATAGGCCTCGACGCTCTTGGGAATCGCCCAGTGCACGACTGTGCGCACGTCCGCCTTGTCGACGCCCATCCCGAACGCGTTCGTGGCCACGACGATCTCGGCGTCGCCACCCATGAACCGGTGCTGGGCGGCGGCCCGCTCGTCCGCCGGCATGCCGGCGTGATAGCCGACCGTGAGCAGCCCGTCGGAGCGCAGCTGGTCGCTCACCTCCTCGACGTCCCGGCGCGTGCCGCAGTACACGATCGCGGGCCGCATGGCCGGATCTCGTAGCGCCAGCGAGAGCAGCATGGCCTTGCGCATCTTCGAGCCGGCGCCGTCCAACGGAACAACATCGAAGGAAAGGTTCGGCCGGTCGAACCCGGCTCTCAGCGCGAACGGGTCGCGCAGTCCGAGCCGCTCGACGATCTCGCGGCCCACCTCCTCCGTCGCCGTTGCGGTGCACGCCATCACCGTCGGCGAGCCCAGGCGCTCGATCACGCCGCGAAGGCGCAGGTAGTCGGGGCGAAAGTCATGGCCCCACTCCGATACGCAGTGGGCTTCGTCAACCGCGAACAGATCGACGCGCCGCTCGGCGAGCGCGCTCAGGAAAGGGGCGGAGGCGAAGCGCTCCGGAGAGCACAGGACGATCCGAGCGCGGCCGCTGCGGATATCGGTGAGCGCGCGGGCGACCGCTCCGCTCTCCATCCCGGAGGCGATCATCGCGGCCGGATGGCCTCCGAGGCGAAGGCGGCGGTACTGGTCAGCCATGAGCGCGATCAGCGGGGAGACGACGACGGTCAGATCGTCGGAGGCGACGCCGGGAAGCTGGTAGCACAGGCTCTTGCCGCCGCCGGTCGGCATCACCACGAGGGTGTCGCGCCCCTCCAGCGCTGCGGCCACGGCCTCCCGCTGACCCGGACGGAAGTGGTCGAGGCCAAAATGGGCGAGCAGCGCATCCGGATCCCGCGGCCCCACGTAGCGGCACTCGAATGCGGCTTCGACATCGATCCGGTCCAGCCCGACCAACGCGCGCTGCGCGGCCGCGTCGTCATCGAGCAGGGATGGCTGAATTGGGGGCGGGGCCTGCGCGGCGGCAAGCGCCGAGGCGATCGAGGCCGCCTCGGCCCGTTCGGCATCCGAGAGCGAGCGCCAGAGGGCGCGGAGCGCCTGCAGCTCGGCATGCACGAGGTGGTCGGAGCCATCCGCCTGGATCTGCGGCAGCAGCGCCCTGGCCCGACTTGTGAAGTCACTCATGCTGACAGCAGCCTAGGCGTCGCTCAGGACGGTCTGGACGGGCGCTCCCGTAACGGAGGACGGCGTTTGATGGTTCGGCCGAGGTCTCTAGATGCCATCTAGCGGTGGCGACGGCTCAGGCCAGCGGCGGCCGGCGACCTCCAGTTCACGCACCTTCAGCGAGCCGATCTCGATCTGTTCCGCTTTGAGCTTGCGAATGACGGCGTCGGGGATGGCCAGCCGCCCGATCGCGATCGCGCCGATAGCCGACGCGGCGATCGCGAGCGGCGCCATCGCGGCTGGGCCGAGCAGACGCGGCCCGCGCATGTTTGGCTGGTATCTCTGGATTGGACCAGCCGGACAGCCAGCGTACGCGCCCGGCCACAGGTCAGTCTGAGAGGAGCGCCAAATAATCGAAGGCTCCCGCCAGCTTGAACAGCCGCTGTACCTGGGGCGAGACCTTCGTCAGGTAGACGCGCGGGCGACTCTCGGTCGCGGGGGCATGCCTGATCAATACGTGTAGACCGGTGGAGTCGATGAAGCTGACCGCGAGGAGGTCGACGACGATCCTCGGCGCGTCCGTGGCCCGCGCACGCACCAGAGCCTCATCGAGCAAAGGGGAGGTGGCGATGTCGAGTTCCCCCTCCACGACGAGGACCAGCGAGCCCCCGTTTTCGAAGGTCTCGATTCTGAGAGGAATAGCCGCGCACGACACAGTTGGCGGAGATGTAAGCGGACTCTCCTGTGGGCCCCTCGAACGTGTCTTCGCGCAGACGTAGCCGATCAGACATGCCGAGGCACCGGTCCGCGCAGGGCAGCAAGAACGACCGGAGGGGCGCTACCCTCGCAGGGCCACGTGGGGTCGCTGACAAATCTCATCAGCATTGTTGACGCGGACGCGGATCTCGCCGCTCTGTTGGACGAGCAGGAGCGCGAGCGCGCCCGGCGAGAAGCGCTGACCCGGGTACGCCAGCTGTCGGTCGGCAAGTGGGACGCGGCCGGCTCGGTCGAGCCGGACATGCACCATCGCGGCTTTCTGATCATCGAAGGACTGCTCTCGCGCGAAGTGCATGTGCTCGGACGCCAGTGCGTCGAGCTGCTGGGGGAGGGCGATGTCCTACGGCCGTGGCGGTGGGATCCCGACGGGTCGCACGTCCATGCGGAGGTCGGGTGGATGGTGCTCGAGCCCACGCGGCTGGCGGTGCTCGATCACGGCCTCGTGTCTCGCATGAATCCTTGGCCGCAGCTCGGCGTCGAGCTCTTTGCGCGAGGCACCCGGCGAGCGCATTCGCTTGCGGTGGCACTGGCGATCGCCCACCACCAAAAGGTCGAGGACCGCCTGCTGCTGACGCTGTGGCATCTGGCCGAGCGGTGGGGGCGGGTTCGGCCAGAGGGCATCATCGTGCCGCTGCCGCTGTCGCATCAGCGGCTGGCGGATCTCGTCGGGGCGCACCGACCGTCGGTCACCACGGCGATGGGCGCGCTGTCGCGCTCCGGCGCCCTTAGCCGCACTGACGATGGCGTGTGGATCTTGCATGGCGCTCCGCCGGCCGAGCTGCGCCACCACCGCCTCGTCGCCGCGATGACCTGATTGGCGAGGTTGCCGCCGGGCGGACGGCCCGTGCGCGACGGGCCGGCCGCGCGCGCTGGCGGCTACCTGCGTCCGCCGACCAGGGCCACGACGGCCAAGATCGCGATCAGGAACAGGAGCGGGTGAACGGCGATTCCGCCAACCACAGCAATGATCAGCAGCACGGCCGCAAGGACGAGAAGCATGCTCACCTCCGTATCGGTTTCGCTGATTTACCCCGCCGGCAGAGCCCGGGGACGAGGATGCGTTTTCGCCCGGACGTCCGTATGCGGACATCAATCACCTACGGTTCCGAGTTGCTCGTTCGCGGCGCGGGCGACGTCTTGTTCTTCGAGCGAGCCGGCGTCGCGGTCGACGGCGGCGACGAGCGCGGCGTGCACGAACCCGAGGGTGGTCCGCAGATTGCGTGCGATACGCGTGCGGTTCAGCTCTGTCAGCAGTTCGACCGCGGCGGCCGAGAGGACGGTATCGCTTGGCACGTTCGCGGCAAGTTGGGCGCGACGGTCGAGGATCCGCCTACGGCCCATCCGGCATCGACAGCGCCCGCAGGTCCTCGATCCAGCGAGCGCGGGAGCCGGTCGGCTCGACGAGCCGGCGACCGTGGTTCTCGACCCGAAGGCCGCAGGTTCGAGTCCCGCCCTCGCTATCGCAGGTCCGATCGCGCCCCGATAAGGTGGCGGATCCCGTGCCTCGTCGAACATCCTCCTCCAACGGCACCGCCCCCGCTCGCGCGAGCAGGGCCGCAGCCGTCGAGCCCGACTGGCCCGCCGAGCTCGAGGAGCTCGCGAACGAGCTGCCGCGCCGGGTCTCGGGCCTGGCCAGGATGCTCTACGGAGCGAGCGGGAGCACGGTGCCGCGCGGGATGCGCAGCGTGTTGTTCGCGCTGTCGGCCGGGCCGCTGCGGATCTCCCAGGTGGCCGACCAGGAGGGGATCGGGCAGTCCGCGGCCACCCGGATGGTGGCGCGGCTCGAGGCGACGGGGCTTGTCCGTCGCGAGCGCAGCGCCAGAGACGGGCGGGTCGTGATGGTCAGCGTCACCGAGCGGGGGCGGGCCGAGCTCGAGTACATGCGCGAGCAGTCGCGCGCGGTGATGCGCGACGTGCTGCGAGGCCGCACCGCCAGAGAGCTTCGCCAGCTGAGCCAGGCGTCGGACGCGCTCGAGCTGCTGATCAACCTGATCCATGGCCTGCCGGCCGACGATGCACCCCGGCGCGCGGGGTCCACGAGGACAACCTCCTCCAGGCGCAACACCCGGCGCGCGTTGTCCTCGTGAACCGCCTGCTTGCTCGCGTCTAGCCGCCCCAGTACTTCTTGGCCGCCTGGATGGCGGCGTTGTCAGCCGTCTCGACCTGTGAGAGCGGGATCGGCTTGAAGAAGTTGATCGAGCTGTACGGCGGGAGACCGGCTGGGCTCGGCGAGTTCGGCAGCGCCGAGTAGGTGCCCTCCGCCGCGAGCACCTTGGCCGCCTGCGGCGTGAACAGCCACGACTCGTACAGCTGCGCGGCGAGCGGGTCGGACGCGCCCTTGACCACGCCCATGTACAGGGTGACGGTGTAATTGCCGGCGTTCAGGAGGCTGAAGCCGAGCGGGGCGCCCGCCTTCTTGGCCCCGAGGTAGAACGGCAAGGGGACCGCGATCCCGATCGACTTGGCGCCCTGGGCCACCGCGGTGAGCGGACCGGTGATGTTGGTGGCCGGCGTCAGCTCGACGCCCTGGGAGTGCAGGCCGGCCATGATCTGCGCGTACTGGCTGGAGGCGTCGAGGTGGGCGAACACGTCGGCCATCTCGCCGATCGCCGTCGGGTCGTACATCGCCATCTTGCCCTTCCAGGTCGGGCTCAGCAGCGCCTGCCAGGTCTTCGGAACCTTCGATGCCGGCACCAGCGTCGTGTTGTAGATGACGCCCGGGACCGAGAACGACGTACCGACGAATTCATTGCCGGGGCCGACGGTCTCCGGTGGCATCTGCGACGTCGGTGGAAGGGTCGGGGGCTTGAACGGGCTGAGCCAACCCTTGGCGCCGTACAGGAGCATGTCGGTGTTCCCGGTGTAGGCGATGTCCGCCACGTGCTTGCCGCTGCCGACCTCGGCGCTCAGCTTGGCGGTCATCGGCGGTCCGACCACCGGTACGCCGGTGACTGTGATCCCGGGGAAGTCATGGTGGAACTGGTCATACAGTGGCGTGTCAGTTCCGGCGCTCGGCCCGTAGATGACGACACTGTGCTGAGAAGCGGACTGCGCGTGCTTGTACAGTGACTCCAGCGCGGCGTAATTCGACTGTCCGCCGAGCGCCGCCGGCGTCGCCGCCGCCGCTGCGCCGGAGGGCTGCGTGGACGAGCCCGGGCCGCTCGAGCTGGTGGAGCTGCTGGAGCTGCCGCATGCGGTGAGAGCCGCGCACACGGCGGCGAGCGCGAGACCCCTGACAACCGTACGTCTAGCGATAGCGAAGTGCACCTCGATCCTCCTCGTCATCGTCGTGCCGGAGAGGGCGCCTGGGTGGAGGCGCCCTCGGACTCCTCACCGGCCTGGGCGGCCGGCCGCTGCGAGCCGGCGGGGCTGGGCAGCAGGACCACCCGGTCGGGACTGAACTCGACGGCGACCGGGTCCCCGGGCGCCATCGCCGCCTCGCCGCTGTCTGGCCGGCGAACGATCAGCGACCCCCCGGCCAGCTCCACGCCGTATTCCCAGCGCTCGCCGGCATACGCGCTGCTCGAGACCGTGCCCTGCGGGAGCGACCCGGCCTCGGCCGCGGGCATCACGCGCACGTCCTCGGCCCGGATCGCAATCACCACACGTGACCCCGCGTCCGTGGGCCCGTCCGCGCCGACCGTGCGCACCCAGACGAGCCCGCGCGATCCCTCGAGCGCCACGCCGACGGCTCCGTCGCGTACCTCCGCCACGGTCCCGTCCACCACGTTGTCGAACCCGACGAACTCGGCGACGAAGCGGTTGGCCGGACGGCGATAGATCTCGAGCGGGGTACCCACCTGCTGGATCGGCTCCCTCGTGCAAGACCACCACCCGGTCTGACAGGGCGATCGCCTCGGACTGGTCGTGAGTTACATAGACCGACGTCGTTCTCGCGCGCTCGTGGGCGGCCCGGATCTCCTTGCGCAACGCCAGCCGGAGCTTCGCGTCGAGGTTCGACAGCGGTTCGTCGAGGAGCAGCACGCGGGGACGGCCCACCAGGGCGCGGGCCAGCGCCACCCGCTGCTGCTGCCCGCCCGAGAGGTCGGTCACGGGCCGGCGGGCGTATTGCTCCATGCCGACCGACGCGAGCACGTCGATGACCCGCGAGCTGACCTCGCCGCGGGCGAGCCGCCGCACGCGCAACGGGTAGGCGACGTTCGCGAACACCGACATGTGGGGCCAGAGGGCGTAGCTCTGGAACACCATCCCGACGTCGCGGCGGTTGGGCGGGATGAACACCCGGCCGGCCGGGGAGGCCACCAGGTCCTCGCCGATCCGCACCTCGCCGCCGTCGGGCCGCTCGAGTCCGGCGATGCAGCGCAGGGTGGTCGTCTTGCCGCAGCCGCTCGGTCCGAGCAGCGTGACCAGCTCGCGATCCTCGACCTCCAGGTCGAGACCCCGCAGCACGGGCGTGTCCTCGAACTGCTTGCGGAGCGCGACGAGCCGGACGCTTGCCATCAGCGCTCCCCGGCGGACGCGACGCGGCGCGGACCCGAACCGAGCCCGGACCAGCGGATGAGCGCGGCCCGCAGCCCGAGCCCCAGGGCCAGACCGGCCGCGACCGCCGCGATGAACAGGCAGAACACCGCGGCCGCCTGGGCCAGCGAGCCGTTGTCGAACAGGTTGTAGGCGACCAGGGGCACGGTCTGGTTGTTGGACGAGGCGAGCAGGATCGGGATGTCCAGGTTGCCCGCGGACACGATCGCGGTCAAAAACCAGGCGGCGAGGAAGCTCGGCACGATCAGCCTCACGAGGATCCCGACCGTCGCTCGAAGCGCCGACGCGCCGGCGATGCGGGCCGCCTCGTCGAGCTCCTGCCCGATCTGGGCGATCGACCCGGTGACCGCTCGGCTGGCGATCGGCGTGCTGCCGACGACGAGCGCGATCAGCACGATCCACTCGGTGGCGTACAGGCTCTTGAGGACCGGGACCGAGAGGTAGGCCCAGATCATGCCGAGGCCCAGCGTGATGCCCGGCACCGCCCACAGCAGCCACACCGTCAGGTCCGGCAGACGGCGCAGAGGGGAGCGCGAGCGCTGAAAGGTGACCGCGATCCACACCGCGAGCGCGGAGGCCACAAACCCGGCGACGACGCTGACAACCAGCGTGGTGGTGAACGCGCTCGTGACACCCGGGGTGTGGAGGACGGTGTTGTAGTTGGTGAACGACAGGTGGCTGTAGACGCCGAAGTAGGGCTCGAGCGAGCCGAGCACCAGCTGACCGAGGGGCAGCACCAGCGCGAACGTCCCGTAGAGCAAGATCGTCGCCGTCCCGAGCCACTTCCACCGCCCGATGTCGACCCGCTCGCGCCGCTGCGCCTTGCCTGTCACCGTGGTGAACCGCCGCTTGCCGATGATCCGCCACTGGACCGCGACGAGCGCGAGCATCACCAGTACGAGCATCAGCGCGATCGTGCTGGCGCCGGCGTAATCCGCTGGCGTCCGTCCGTTGATGTAGCCGTAGATCTCGGTCGGCAGCACGTGGATGCCGGCCGGCTCCCCGAGCAGCAACGGCACCGTCAGCAGACTGAGCCCGAGGACGAACCCGAGGATCACCACGCCGAGCACGGCGGGAGCCATGACCGGCAGCTCGATCCGCAGGAAAGTCTCCAGCCGGCGCGCCCCGGACACGAGCGACGCCTCGTGCATCGAGCGATCGAGCGCGGCGAGGGGTCCGAGCAGCAGCAGGTACTCCGCCGCCGTGGCTCCCATCACACTCACCCCGATCATCCCGTACCAGGACTGCACGTTGATCGGGGTGCCCCCGAACAGATCCGAGATGAGCTTGTCGAGCAGCCCCACCGGATACTCGCCGAGCATCGCCCAGCTGAGGGTGAAGAACAGCGGCGGGATGGTGAAGACGAGCACCATCATCGGCGTCAGGAGCCGCCGCAGCGGCGTCCGCGTGCGGGTCACGGTCCACGCGAGATAGAGCGCCAGCGTGGTCGAGATCAGGACGGTCGAGCCCGACAGCAGAAGTGAGTTCGCGAACGCGTGCCAGACCGCACCGTTGGTGATCGTGCTGGTGAACCCGTGGGTCGTCCAGTGACCGCCGAGCCCCGGCGGGGCGGTGCGGAACGCACCGACGAGCAGCATCACCACCGGCCACACGAACAGCACCAGCGCGACCACGCACAAGAGGACCAGCCCGGGCGTGGTCTTCCGGCCCGAGAGCCACCACGCCCTCCGGGCCGCCGCGGGAGCCCTAAGCGGCGTGGTTGTGGCCACTACGCCTTGCCCGCGACCGCCGATTCCCCGGGAGAGGGCTGGGCCACCCCGAGCCTGAATAGCCCCCGTGCGTTGCCCTCGTAGAGCTCCCGGCGGTCGGCATCACTCAGCCACTCGATGCCGTCGATCAGGAGCTTGATGTCATCAAACCAGCGACCGGTCTCCGGATTGCGCACCGAGCCGGTGCCGGGCTTCTCGGAGCCGAACAGGCAGCGGTCGACGCCGACGGTCTTGATCAGCAGCTCGATCGCGTCCTGGGTGTACAGGCACGTGTCGAACCACAGCCTGCGCAGGCGGTCGAGGTACGTGCCGCCAGCCGGGTTGCGCGCCGCCCCGGCCATGAAGCGACCGACCTGGTACGGGATCGCGCCGCCGCCGTGCGAGATGATCAGCTTGAGGTCCGGGAAGTCGCGCAGAACGTCGGAGGCGAGCAGGCTCGGGATCGCGATCGTCTCCTCGACGATGAAGTGGAGGCTGTACGTCTCGCGCGCGGGATGCCGGCAGCCGGTGGAGTGAACGAGCGCCGGCACGTCGAGCTCGCACAGCGCCTCGTACACCGGGTACCAGTAGCGGTCGCCCAACGGCGGGGGCGCGGGGCTTCGGCCCTCCATCGGATCGGGATCGAGCAGCGCGCCGACGAAGCCGAGCTCGGTGACGGCGCGCCTGAGCTCACCCACCCACTGCGCGGGCTCGGTCAGCGGGCTCTGGGGCAGGCCGGCCACGCCGCGAAACCGGTCGGGGTACAGCCCGCACAGACGGTGGATCAGGTTGTTGGTCTCCTCGCCAAACCACTCGACGACCTTGGCCGGCTCCTCTGAGTGCATGAGCGTGTACGGCCGGGGCGAGATCAGCTGGAGATCGATGCCCGCGGTGTCGAGGTGCTCCAGGTGCGAGATCCCGAACGGACCGCCTCCGCGCATGACCGCCTCGCGGAGCTGCTCATCGCTCACATCGACTCGGCCACGGCCGTGCGCTCCTCGATGCGACAGCAGGTTGGCCTTGTAGGCGTACAGGCTCTCCGGGGCGCTGACGTGGCCGTGGACGTCGATCACCATGCGCAAGCCTCCCTCGCTGATTTGCGCGACGCTACTTGACTTTAATCATATATTTTCTCTGGGTGCCGCACAAGCGGTGTGGTCGCCATCGAGCGCTCTGGAGGAGGTGGGCGTTGGCTGAGCTGACGATCGGTATCGGGATGTCGCACGGACCGCTGGTGGTGTGCGAGGCGCCCACGTGGCTTCGGATCGGCGAGCTCGACCACACCTCGACGCTCTTGCGAGATACCACCGGGAAGCCGGTGACCTACGAGGAGCTCGCGGCCGCCAACGGCGAGCGCTACGCCGAGCAGGCGACGCTCGAGCAGCTCGAGCGCCAGTGCGAGCAGGTGAAGCGCTCGATGGCGCGGCTGAAGGCGGAGATCGCCGACGCTGCACCCGATGTGTTCGTGGTGATCGGCGACGACCAGTTCGAGCTCTTCGACCACGACAACATGCCGGCGCTCGCCGTCTACTACGGCGAGGAGATGATCAGCTGCGTACGCACCCGGCGCGGCCGCTACGGGGCGCGGGTCGGCGGCTTGGACGACGTCCACAAGGGCTACGGCATGGACGAGCATCGGCGCTGGCCCGGTCATCAACCGCTGGCCCTGCATCTGGTCTCCGCACTGGTCGACCGGCACTTCGACGTTAGCGCCGTCAAGGGGATCAGCGATCCGGAGCGGGGCGGGATCGGGCACGCCTTCGGCGTGGTCGAAACCCAGCTCATGGGCGAACCGAAGACCCCACTGGTGCCGGTGTTCGTCAATACCTACTGGCCGCCGAATCAGCTGCCGCCGGCGCGCTGCTGGGAGCTCGGGCTCGCGCTGCGCGAGGCGATCGAGAGCTATCCCGAAGACCTGCGCGTGGCGATCGTCGCGTCGGGCGGCCTCAGCCACTTTGTCACCGACGAGGAGCTCGACCGGCGCACGCTTAAGGCGCTCCGCGCCGGTGACCCGCAGGCGCTGTGCAGCCTGCCCCCGCACCTGCTGAACTCGGGAAACTCGGAGGTCCGAAACTGGATCGTGGTCGCCGCCGCCTGCGAGGACATGCAGCTCGCGTGGGACGACTACATTCCGGTCTACCGAACCGCGGCGGGGACGGGCTGCGGGCTGACTTTCGCCCGCTGGGCGGCATGACTAAGGCGCCGCCGTCAGGCGCCGCCGACCATTCGACCATGGAGCAGTCGCGATGAGCATGAACGGACAACGGGCCGAGGTGGTGGGCAGCCTGCTGCGGCCGGCCTACCTGAAGGATGCGGTGGCGAGACAGGCGGCCGGCGAACTGGGGCACGACGAGCTGCGGGCGATCCAGGACCGGGCGGTCCGCGAGCGCATTGCCCTGCAGGAGGAGTGCGGCATCGAGATCGTCACCGACGGCGAGATGCGCCGGACGGCCTGGACCGATCCGCTCACCGCCGGTCTTGCCGGCTTCGGCCGAAGCGAGCAGATCGGCTTGTTCTCGCAGAGCGGACCCCGGCGCTCGATGCTGCCTGCGCTGACCGGCAAGGTCACCCTTAAGCGCAACCTGCCCCTCCAGGAGGTGACGTTCGCGCGCGAGTGCTCGAGCCGGCCGGTCAAGCCGACCCTGCCGAGCCCGTCGTACGCGAGCCAGCTGTATGTGCCCGGGGTGTCCGACGAGGCATACGCCTCGCGCGAGGAGTTTCTCGCGGCGCTGATCCCGCTGATGGCCGAGCTGGTCCGCGGGCTCGCCGAGGCGGGGTTCGACTACATCCAGCTCGACTGTCCGCGGTACTCCGCGCTGGTGATGGCCGAGACCCGCGAGCGCATGCGCGAGCTCGGCATGGACCCCGAGACCTGGCTCGGGAGCATGATCGCGTTCGACAACCAGTTGATCGACCAGTTCCCCGACCTCACTTGGGGAATGCACGTGTGCCGGGGTAACCACCAGAGCACGTGGTACGCCGACGGCGGCTATGACCCGATCGCCGAGCAGCTGTTCACCGAGCTCCACGTCGAGCGGCTGTTCCTCGAGTACGACACGCCGCGCGCCGGCACGTTCGAGCCGCTGCGGTTCGTCGCCCCCGACAAGACCGTGGTGCTCGGGCTGCTCACCACCAAGGAGCCCGAGGTCGAGCCCGACGAGCTCGTCATTCGGCGGATCGAGGAGGCGTCGCAGTACGTGCCGCTCGAGCGGCTCGCGCTCAGCCCGCAGTGCGGCTTCGCCTCGACCTTCCCGGGCAACCTCGTCGACGAGGACGTGCAGCGGCGTAAGCTCCAGACCGTGGCGCGCGTGGCCCGGACCGTCTGGAGCTGAGGCCCCCCCATCGATGCCCGACGCGCTGCTCGATCGGCTCGCTGCGCTCGACACCTGCCTGGTCTCGGACGCGCTCGACCGCCTGAAGCTGCGGGGAACCGTGCACGGGATCGGCCGCCTGTGGCCGTGCCCGCGCGTCGCCGGGCGGGTCGTGACCGTCGAGCTCGGGCCATTCGAGGCATCGATCGCGGCGAGCGCTCCGCACCTCGGCAGCCGCGCGATCGAGGCGGCGAGCACCGAGCACGTGATCGTCGTGGCCAATGCCGGCCGGATCGAGATGGCCGGTTGGGGCGGACTGCTCTCCCGGGCCGCCCGCGGTCAAGGGGTGCGCGGCGTGATCGTCGACGGCGCCGGCCGCGACGTCGACGAGGCGCAGGATCTCGGCTTCCCGCTGTACGCGCGGGCCGCGGTGCCGACGACCGCACGTGGGCGCGTGCTCGAGCGCGCGACCAATGTCGAGGTCACGATCGACGGCATCACGGTCGCGCCCGGCGACCTGGCGATCGCCGACGGGAGCGGCATCGTGTTCATCCCCCACGCGTCCGCGGCGGAGGTGCTGGACACCGCCGAGCAGCTCGCCGACCGCGAGGCGGAGCTCGCGGCCCGGATCGACGCTGGTGCGCCGCCGACCGAGGTGCTCGGCGGCGGGTACGAGCGCATGCTTACGCGCGACTAGCGATCAGGCCTGGTCGACACGCACGTCGATCACCGCGGTCCTCCCCTCCCGAGCGCCGGCCAACGCGCCGGCGAGCGTCTCGGCCAGGCCATCGGCGCCGTTGGTGCGGGCGCCGTGGGCGCCGCATGCCGCAGCAAGCTGGACGAAGTCGGGGGCCTGGGCGAACGTCGTCCCGACCACCTCGCCGCGGACGGCCGACACCCCGTCGGGGAACAGGTTCAAAACCGGCAGGCGGCTGGCACGGTAGCCGCCGTTGTTGAGCACGACGATGACGACGGGCGCCCCGGCTTCGGCGGCCAGGGACAGCATCGCGGTGGGCACGCCGAACATGAACGCGCCGTCGCCCACGATCGCCACCACCTGGCGATCGGGCCTGGCCAGCTTGATGCCGACCGCCGCCCCGGGCCCCCAGCCCAGTCCGGGGCCGCCGGCCGAGTAGAGCGTGAGCGCCTCGGGCCGGTCGAGCAGCTCGCTGAGCGGCGCGACGTTCGAGACCACCTCCTCGACCACGAGGCAGCCGGGCTCGAGCGCGTCGTTCAGGGCAAGGGCCACCGCGCGGATGTCGGTTGGGGACAGGTCCGCTCCGGCGGCGGCATCTCGCAAGGACTGCGCCGAGGCGGCAATCGCCGGCTCGAGCGCCCGCCGGCGCTCCCGCCAGCGACCGCCGGCGGCTTCTCGGGCGTACGGCTCGAGTGCGTTCGCCAGCTGCCCGGCCGCGACCAGCGGATCGGCGCACACGGCGAGGTCGACCGGGAAGGACCACAGCGGCATGTCGGCCTTGATCGGGTCGCGGTCGACCTGCACGACGAAGCAGCCGGGCGCGGGACTCGTGTTCCTGGGGATCCACGGGACATCGCAGTCGAGGACCAGCAGCAGGTCGGCGCCGGTCAGTAGCGATTGCGCATGTGACCCAGAGCGCACCCACATCGGGTGCGTGCTGAGAACGTTCACGGCCTCGGGGCGGCCCATTACCGGGATGGCGGCGAGCTCGCTCAGCCGGCCGAGCGCCTCGGCGCCTCCGGCCCAGCGCCCGATCCGGTTGGTCACGATCACCGGCTGCTCGGCGGCGGCCACACGCTCGGCGAGCTCCGCGAGCGCGCTCGGCTCGATCGCGGGCGGGACGGGGCGAGCGAACCCGGTGGTCCGCCGCAGCTCGGGTCGACCGGCCGGCTCCATCAGCACGTCGCGCGACAGGGTCAGGTAGGCGAGGCCGGGGATGCCTCCGGCGGCCACCTGCACGGCCCGGCCGATGACCCGCGCGGTGTCCTCCGATCGGGTGAGCTCCGCGGTCCATTTGGCGTAGGGCCGGACGATCCCCGCCTGATCGGGAACATCCTGAAGCCAGTGGATCGGGCTCGAGCGCGCCCCTGGCGAGAGCGCGTCCTCGGCGTACGGCGTCTTGCCGGCCAGCACCACCACGCCGGCGCGGTCGCGAAGCACGTCGTGCACGATCGCCCCGAGGTTCTGGGTCCCGACGTCGACGTGGACGAACACGGCCGCCGGACGCCCCGTCGCCTGCCAGTAGCCGTGCGCCGCGGCCAGCGACACGCTCTCGAACGTGCATACGACGATTCGCGGCACCGGCACCCCGCGCCCGGACAGCGCGGCGAACGCCTCTTGCAACGGCGCCGAGTCGGTGCCGGGGTTCAGGAACAGCAGCTCGATCCCGTGCGCAGCGAGCAGGTGGAGGACCTCCTCGGCGCACGTGCGGAGATCAGCCTCGGGCGCCGCGGCCACGGCTTCCCTCCTCGACACATCCAGCGCGCTACCGGCCACTGGCCACCAGCTCGAACACGTGCTTTCGCAACTCGATGAACTCGGAGCTTCCCTTGGTCGCGAGCTGCGTCCGGGGACGCTCGAGCCCGACCTCGACGATCTCCCGAACCACCGCGGGGGACTTCGACAGCACGATCACGCGGTCGGCCAGATACACCGACTCGTCGATGTCGTGGGTGACGAAGAACACGGTGACGCCGAGCCGGTCGTGGATGTCCGCGATCACGTCCTCGAGCTCCGCGCGAGCCTGCGCGTCGACCGACGCGTACGGTTCGTCCATGAACAGCAGCTCGGGCCGGTAGGCGAGCGCTCGCGCGATCGCCACCCGCTGTTGCATGCCCCCGGAGAGCTGCCAGGGATAGCGATCCTCGACCCCGGGCAGCCCGACCAGCTCGAGGACCTCCTCGACCGCACTGCGCTGCTCGGCCTTGGCCATCCCGCGGACCTTGAGCGGGAGCGCGACGTTCCGCCCCACCGACATCCACGGGAACAGCGACCGGCCGTAGTCCTGGAACACGACGCCGACGCGGTCGGACGCCCCACTCACCGACTCGCCATCGAGCAGCACCTCGCCGCGGCTCGCCGGGCTCAGCCCGGCCAGGCACCGCAGCAGCGTGGTCTTACCGGCGCCGCTCGGTCCGACCACGCACACGAACTCCCCGCGCGGCACGTCGAAGCTGACCTCCTGCACGGCCACCTTGCGATCGGCGCGTGGGATCTCGTAATCCTTGCCGAGGCCGCGCACGGACAGGACAGGACCGGTTTGGCCCGATCCGTCGGACTCGCCTACGCGCGCTGCAATGCTCGCTCGCCGTAGTACCACCGAAGCGCTCCTCTTTCGACGAGAACGAAGATCAGGTTCAGCAGGCTGCCCACGATCCCCAGCACGACGATGCCGGTCCACATGTCGACGGCCTCGAATGACTGCTGCGCATTGAGGATGAAATACCCGATGCCGGCGGTCGACGCCACCATCTCACTGACCACCATCAGCAGGATCGCCACCTGCAGACTGTTGCGCAGGCCGGCCGCGATCTGCGGTCCGGCGCCGGGCAGGACCACCGAGCGCAGCGTCTCGCTCCTCGACAGGCCAAGGCTCCGAGCCGTGTCCAGCTTGACCTGATCGACACCGTCCATTCCATCGATCGTGTTGAACAGCACGGGCCACATCGACGCGAAGGCGATGATCGCGATCTTCATGAACGAGCCGATTCCGAACAGCAGGATGAAGGCCGGCAGCAGCACCGGTGCGGGCAGGACGTACAGGAAGTAGACGATCGGCGAGAGCGTCTCCTTGGCCGTCCGCACACGCCAGAACAGGGCGCCGAGGGCGATGCCGGCCACGGCGGCGAGGGCATAGCCGAGCGCCAGGTGCACCAGGCTCGGAACCAGGTCCACGCGGATCCCGTGGAACACCCACACCTTCCACAGCTCCTTGACGATCTGGGAGAGGGGCGGGAAGTACGGAGACGTGCTGTGCTCGGTGAGCAGCCACCACAATCCGACCAACACCGCGAACAGCCAGCTGCCCGCCAGCAGCCGGCCGAGCGCTTGCCGAGGGGACGCGCGACCCCGGCTCCGACTCGGCACCGCGCGGGTCTCGGCGCCGGCGATGTAGGTCAGGTCGGTGTCGGGCGAGTCCATCAGACGAGCGCTCCCTGCGCGGGCCGAAAGCGCTCGTGCCAGCGCAGCAGGCGCCGCTCGAGCAGGGTGAACACCGCGGCGATCGCGATCCCCGTGAGGCCCGTGATCACGATCAGCGCGTACACCAGGGGCAGCGCGCTCGTGCCCGAGTCCTCGGCGAGGAGGATGTCGCGCCCAAGACCAGCGGCCCCGCCGATCAGCTCGGCGATGATGGCCAGGATCAGCGCCACTGCGGCGCCGATGCGCAGACCGGTCGCGATGAACGGCGACGCGCTCGGAAGCACGATCGAGGAGAACCGGCGCAGACCGGTCACGCCCAGGACCTCGGCGGTGTCACGCGCTAGTGGATCGATTGACCTGACCCCGTAGACGACCTGGATCACCAGCGGCCAGAAGACGCCGAACGCGACCACGACGTACTCCATCTTGAGCGTGGCGCCGAACTGGAGGACGACCAGCGGCAGGATCGCGATAACCGGGATCGTCTTCATGAACTCGATCACGAGGATCGTGCTCCTGAAGGCCGGCCGGTTCAGTCCGATCGCCATCCCCACCACGATTGCCGCGACGGCGCCGACGGCAAAGCCGATTCCCCACCCGGCCAGCGTGCTACCGATCGAGTTCCAGCCGGCAGCGCTCGTCAGCTCGTCGAACACCTTGGAGAGCACTGCGCTCATCGACGGGAAGCTGTCGCTCGGGAGGACGCCGGTCGCGCTCAGCACCTGCCAGAGAACGAGCACGAAGACGATCCCGCCGATCTTGATCAGCGCGCTCACCAGGAACTGGCGCGGGTGCCTCAGGCGAGACGTGCGCGCGGCGCCCATCGACGATCAGGAGCCGTAGAACAGCTTGCTCACCGGAACGACCGCGCTGAGCGCGCCGAAACGCTTGAGCAGCGTCTCCTGTTCCTGCACCGAGGCGGTGTTGACGGTGGTGTTCCAGTTCGTGCTGAGCACGGCGTGCTGCGCGGCGGCCGAGCTCAGGTTCAGATAGTGGGTCAAGGTCGCCCGTGCGTCGGACAGGTGCGACTTGGCGTACTGGGCGGACTCGTTGATGGCCGCGCGCCACGCGTTGACCTGGGTGGGATGGCTCTGGATGTAGCTGTTGCTGGCCGCGATGCAGGTGATCGTCCCGTTCGGGAACAGGGACGAGTTGGGGTGGGCCAGCGGTCGCGCGCCCTCGCTGATGGCGGTGGCGCTGAACGGCGAGACCACCATTGCCGCGGCCACGCGTCCGCTCCCCAGCGCCTGCGGCATCTGCGCGAATGGCAGCGAGATCAGGTGGACCGAGTTCGGATTCCCCCCCGCCTTGGCCACCGACTCCTGTACGTCGACGCTGTTGAGCGAGTTGAGCTGCACGACCGCGACGGTCTTGTTCTGCAACTGCGCGACCGATGAGACGCCGCTGCCCGGGGCCGCCAGCATGACCGCCGAGTCGTTCTTGGGACTCGGCGACTGGTTGCCGTCCACGGTGGAAACGCACTTGATCGGGATGTTGTGCGCCACCGCGTTGATCAGCACGTTGGTGGTCACGAAGCCGAATTGCTGCTGTCCGCTGACCAGGTTCGCGACGACCGGCGTCGGCGATACCTCGGGGATCGGCTTCACGGTGAGACCGCGCGAGCTGAAGAATCCCTTGTCGATCCCCAGGAACAGCGGCCCGTCGTCTCCGTAGGGCACGTAGCCGAACTGGATCGTGGTCGCACCGGCGTGCGAGCCCGAGGAGCCGCCGGCTGAACTCGAGGAGCTGGAGTTGCTCGATCCGCAGCCGGCCAGCGCGAAGAGAGCGAGCGCTCCGCCGATCAGCGAGATCCGCCTCAGATCCGTGTGATTCCGAAGCTTCATCATCACCCTCCTACCTCTCTCCTGAACCGCCGAAGAAGTATTACACAGGGCATGCATGCCCACGGCGGGACGGGGCGAAACGACATCCGGCGGGGATCTCACGCCCGGCGTTGTTCTCAGCGATCTGAGCGCCGCTGGAGGATGTGATACGGCTGCCCGCGCGTCGCGCAGGCTCGCACCCGAGCGGCATGATCCCGGCGCACTGACCTGCGATCCCGAGGCGATCGAGCGCGTCGCTGACCGCGGACGTGGCAAGCCGGGCGAGTTGGGCAACCTGCGGATCGGTCATGTGACTACCCTTCCGAGGGATGAAGATAGATGCCTTCTGTCACATAATCCCCAAGCCGTACCTGGACCGCTTCGACGACCTGCTTCCGACCGCACAGTCGCGCGGGATCCGCGGGCGCAGCACGGCCATACCCGCGATGGTCGACCTCGACGTTCGCTTCAAGCAGCTGGAGGAGTTCGGCGAGGACTACCGCCAGATCATCAGCATTCCCGCGCCGCCCGCCGAGGATCTCGGTCCGCCCGAGGTTTCGCGTGAGTTCGCGCGGGTCGGCAACGAGGGCCTCGCCGAGCTCGTCGCCCGCCACCCCGAGCACTTCGCCGGCTTCGTGGCGTGCATGCCGATGAACGACGTCGACGGCGTGCTGGCCGAGATCGACCATGCCTGTGGCGAGCTCGGGGCGCTGGGCATCCAGATCTACACGCACGTCAACGGCCACGCGCTCGACGAGGAGCGCTTCGAGCCGATCTGGAGCCGGATGGCCGAGCTCGACCGAACGATCTGGGTGCACCCCTCGCGCAGCGCCGCGTGGCCCGACTACCCGGCCGAGGAGCGCTCCAGGTACGAGCTGTGGTGGGTGTTCGGGTGGGAGTACGACACCGCGATCTTCATGGGCCGGATGGTGCTCTCGGGGGTGCTCGAGCGCCACCCGCAGATCAAGTTCCTGATCCATCACGGCGGCAGCATGGTGCCCCACTTCGCCGGCCGGATCGGCCCGGGTCTCGACCAGCTCGGCGCGCGCACGCCTGAGGATCAGAAAGCCGACGTCGAGACACCCCCGCTCTCGAAGCGGCCGTTCGACTACTTCAAGCAGTTCTACGTCGACACGGCCCTGTTCGGCGCTGCCCACGCGATCCGGTGCTCGCTCGAGTTCTTCGGCTCAGATCATGTCCTGTTCGCCTCGGACTCGCCGTTCGACCCCGAGCGCGGGCCTGGCTACATCCGCGCCACAATCGCGAATCTCGAGTCGCTCGGGCTCACGGACGCCGAGAGCGACGCGATCTACGAGGGCAACGCACGCCGCGTCCTCGGGTTGGCCTAGAGAACTCCCCGGGAGCCCCCCGGGGTTCGACTTCACTTCGTCAGAAGTTCCTTGTAAGCGCCATGGATCGCTGCGAGGCGCAGCCGTCGCGAGCCTCCCCACATGTTGAAGAGCGCCCGCAGGTGCGGCTTATCGACGATCACGACCGGGTTACTCGAGTCGAGCGACCGGACGATCGCCGAGGCCAGATAGTCGGGCGACATCGCCTTCTCCGGGGGGACACCGCCGGTCGGCCCCCACCGGTGCTCTTGGTCGAGCTGATCGGTGCGGACATCTCCGGGACAAACGGCACACGCCCGGACGCCGCTGCCGGCAAGCTCGTGCCAGAGGACCTCGGCAAGTCCGACGAGCGCGAACTTGCTCGTGCAGTACGAGGCATACGATGGGCCTCCGAACAACCCAAGCTCCGAGGCGACGAGCACGATCCTCCCGTACCCACGCTCGCGCATTCCCGGCAGTACCCGCTGCGTCAGCCACAGCGCCGCCCCCACATTCACCCGATAGCTCTCCTCGAAATCCTCGACGCTGACCTCGCCGATGAAGTCACGTCGAAGGACCCCCGCGTTGCTCACCAGAACATCCACAGGCCCAAGCGCAGCCTCAATAGTGTCGACCGCGCGCACACACTCGCCCGGCACGGAGACATCCGCCGCCACCGCGCAGCACGAGTCACCCAGGTCAGCCACGACCGACGCCAGCCGGTCCGCATCCCGGGCGAGGAGGCCGACACGCGCTCCGTCCATTTGAAAGCGCTTCGCGGTCGCCAACCCGATACCCCTCGAAGCCCCCGTGACCAGCACCGTCCGTCCAGCGAAACTCGCCATTACCGCGATACCCCCTCAGTCGTTGACCCCCGCCACCACCGGACCCGCGAGCAATCAGTCTGTCAGACAAATCGTCCTCAGGAGACGTCGCGAGTTGTCGGTCGCTCTCGCGGGTAGTGGGTTGACAGAAGCAGAAGTGAGCGCTAACACATAGGGTCTTAGGCGAACGTTCGCCTGAGGAACAGCTGGGCGTCAGATCCAGTAACAGAGGGAGTGCAGTGGAGCGAGAGCAGCGTGGCTCGTGCAGTTTCGCGATCCTGAAGGCGAACGTTCGCCTCGGGTGGACGGCACCAGCGGATGGGCGTCCTCATCGCTGACGATTCCCCCACCGGTGGCCGCGAGGCCGACGCCGATCCGGCGGAAGCCGCTCTGCCGGCAAACGAACCGACCCCCGACACCGCTCCCGCCATCCGGCGCCAGCCGAGCGATGTCGCGCACCCCCTGACCGACGACGGCGATGGCAACAAGGACACCGGCTACGCATCACTGAAGGACGTGGCGATCCGGGCTGGGGTCAGCTTCCAGACCGTCAGCAAGGTGCTCAACGGAGGCGGTTCGGTGTCGCCGGCGACGCTCGAGCGCATTCAGCGAGCCGCGCACGACGTTGGCTACATCCCGAACGCGCTCGCGCGCGGCCTGGTCACGCGCGGCACCAAGACCGTCGGGATCATCGCCTCCGACCCGAGCGACCACGTGCTCGGCCGGTTCGTGGTCGCCGCCGAGGTCGAGGCACGCCGGCGCGGGTGGGCGACGGTTGTGGCCCACGTCGACGGGTTCGGCTCCGACTTCGGGCGCTACGTCGAGGTCCTGAGCGAGCGCCGCGTCGACGGCATCCTGGTGGCCGCGCCCCAAGCCGAGCACGATCCCGCCCTCGGCGAGCGGCTGCGCGGCCGCCTGCCGGTGGTCGGCCTGCACACGATCCAAGGCCTTCGCGTCCCGCTGGTCGGCTCAGACCACGAGGAGACGGGCCTGCTGGCGGGACGGCACCTGATGCTCCACGGCCACCACGCGGTCGGCGTGGTCTCGGGGACGCTCGGACGCTACGTCACGGTGGCGCGGATGAAGGGCCTCGCACGGGCGTTCGCCGAGGCCGCGCTCGAGTCGCCCGACGAAAGCCTGCTCGAGGAAGGCGACTGGACGACGCCCGGCGGCTATCTGGCGACGAAGCGGCTTCTGGACCGGGCTCCGCAGCTCACCGCGCTGTTCGTCCACAACGACTACATGGCGATCGGGGCGATCCGGGCGCTGTATGAGCGCGGGCGAGCGGTGCCCGGCGACGTCGCCGTGGTCGGCTGCGATGACGCCCCGATCGCGGCGTACACGGTGCCGTCTCTCACCACGGTGCGCGTGCCGTTCGAGGACACCGGCCGGGTGGCGATGGAGCTGCTCCTGCGGATGGTCGCGGGCGGTGCGGCACCGACGACGTCGACCCTGTTGCCGGTCGAACTGGTCGCACGCGCCTCGTGCGGCTGCGCCGTTGCGAGTGGGGCGATTCCGACCACGAGCGGAGAGGAGATGTGATGGCGACGATCAAGCTGGACCTCGATCGCCGGCTGGGCACGGTCGACCGCAGGATCCTCAGCGGGTTCGCCGAGCATCTCGGCCGCTGCATCTACGGCGGCATCTACGACGAGGGATCGCCGCTGGCGGACGCCGACGGCTTCCGGACCGACGTGATCGAAGCGGTGAAGGGTCTCAAGCCGCCGATTCTGCGCTGGCCGGGCGGGAACTTCGTATCGGGCTATCACTGGACCGACGGGGTCGGCCCGCAGGACAGCCGGCCACGGCGCCTCGAGCTCGCGTGGCATTCCGAGGAGTCCAATCGGTTTGGCACCGACGAGTTCATGCGCTACTGCGAGCTCATCGGCGCCGAGCCCTACCTGTGCGTGAACATGGGCTCGGGCTCGATGGACGAGGCGCAGGCCTGGGTCGAGTACTGCAATGGGACCGGCACCACCGCCTGGGCCCAGATGCGACGCGACAACGGGCACGAGGAGCCCTATGGCGTGCGCTACTGGGGGCTCGGGAACGAGATGTACGGCCCGTGGCAGATCGGCGCGCTGTCAGCCGAGGACTACGTCACGCACGCGCGGCAGTTCGCCAAGGTGATGAAGTGGACCGATCCGAGCATCGAGCTCGTGGCGTGCGGCGAGAACGGGCTATCGGACTGGGACCGAACCGTCGTCGAGGGCCTGGCCGACCTGGTCCGCTGGCACAGCATCCACATCTACACCGGCATCGAGGACTACTGGAGCAACGTCCTCTCGCCGCATCAGGCCGAGCGGGCGCTGCGCCGCACCGCTGCGCTGATCGACCACGTGCGCTACTGCCAGAAGATCGCGCACCCGATCCACGTCGCCTACGACGAGTGGAACGTGTGGTTCAGGGAGCGCGAGGAGGGCCTCGAGGAGCGCTACACGCTGGCCGACGCGCTGGCCGTGGCCACCTATCTACACGCCTTCGTGCGCCAGTGCCAGGTCGTGCGGATGGCCAACCTGGCGCAGCTGGTCAACGTGATCGCACCGATCGTCACCCGGCCCGATGGTCTGTTCCTGCAGACGATCTACCACCCGCTGCGCCTGTTCGCCGATCACCTGCGGCCAGTCGCCCTCGACGTGCACGTCGACTGTGACACCCACGAGCTCGACGAGGTTCACGTTCCCGGGGGATGGCCTCACCGAGTGGCCGACCTGGGACCGTTCCCGGTGCTCGACGTCACCGCCACAGCCGACGAGAGCAGCGACGGTCTGACCCTCAGCGTGGTCAACCGCTCGCCGACCGACACCATCGACGCGCGGGTGCTGTTCGCCGATGGGATTCTCGCGCGGCCCGCGACGCTCGAGCGCGTCACCGGCCCGGATCCCAACGCGATCAACTCGTTCGAGCAGCCCGATCTCGTGTCGGTCGAGAGGGAGGCGCTCGACGTCTTTGGCGAGGGCACTGTGATCCAGCTTCCCCCGCACTCGCACACCGTGATCACAGTCGGAGAGGAGGTGGGGCGATGACCGAACCGGGACATCGCACCGGGATCAACGTCGAACCGGTCAACCGCCGGCGCTTTCTCGCCGCGGCCGGCGGTGCCGCGGCCACGATGGTGCTGGGCACCGCGTGCTCGAGCACCTACGACGTCGCCGGCGGGTTCGTCACTCCGGCGTCGGCCACGGGTTCGAACACGATCGTCTACTGGAACCTGCTCTCAGG
The DNA here is from genome assembly GCA_963764545.1 of uncultured Solirubrobacterales bacterium. Lineage (GTDB taxonomy): Bacteria > Actinomycetota > Thermoleophilia > Solirubrobacterales > Solirubrobacteraceae > Palsa-465. Next base: position 75,842 of record CAVXSX010000006.1, read on the forward strand.
CGGTGACGGGTCTCACATGCAGGCGATGGAGGCCGCCTACCAACGCGAGCATCCGCACATCAGCCTGGACTCGACCGTGCTGACGTGGGGCAACCCGTACTACACGAAGCTGGCCATGGCCACGCGAGCCGGCAGCCCCCCGGACGTGGCCATCATGCACCTGAGCCGCCTCAGCCAGTTCGCGCCGGCCAAGCTGATCACCCCGCTCAACCTCGACCTGCTGGCCGCGCACGGGATGACGCCCGCGGACTTCACCCCGGCCGCGTTCGCCAAGGCCCATTACAACGGGCAGCTGCTGGCCATCCCGCTCGACACGCACCCGTTCGTCCAGTACTACAACACGAAGGTCTGTCGGAAGGCCGGCCTGCTCGACAGCTCCGGCCAGCTTCCGCCGATCACCGGCCCGCAGGCCCTCGTCGCCGCGCTGCGCAAGCTCAAGGCGACCGGGGCAACGCCGGCGGTGTGCGACCAGATCAACGACCCGGCCACGCCGTGGCGCCTGTTCTACACGCTCTACAGCCAGCTCGGCGGCTCCGTGCTCGCCGACAACGGCAAGCAGATCGTGCTCGACCGCCCGCACGCCATCCGCGCGCTCGCGTTCATCGACCAGCTGGCCAAGGAGGGACTGGTGCAGGCCAACTGCGACCCCGGCGGCGGCATCGCCCTGTTCCAGAGCGGGGACGCCGGCCTCTACTGGGAAGGCGAGTGGAACGTCGACATCTTCCAGACCGGTGGTCTGCCGTTCAGCATGCAGCCGTTCCCGGCGGTGTTCGGCCGGGGGGTGACGCAGGCGGATTCGCACTCGTTCGTCATTCCGGTCCAGCCCAAGCACGATCCGCAGCGCATCTCGAACGTGCTGACGATGGTGCGCACGCTGCTGGGTCAGAGCATCGTGTGGGCGGCCGGCGGCCACATCCCGGCGTGGCTGCCCACGCGCCAATCCGCCGCCTACGCGAAGCTCAAGCCGCAGTCCAACTACCAGTCGGTGGCCAACCACGTGGTCTACGACCCGCCGGCCTGGTACAGCGGCTCGGGCTCGAACATGGAGGAGTACGCCGGCAATGCGGTCGCGGCGGTGATGCTCGGCGCGGCGACTCCGCAGGCGGCCTACGACGAGGTCTACTCGGCGCTGCGAAACCTCTCGACCCAGCCGGTGCCGGTATGAGCACGAGCGCAGCGCTCCCCAGAACCGCTCGGCCCGTCAGCCGTCCTCAGGGTGGCCGCCTGCGTGCCGGTGAGCTGGCCGGCGCCGGGTTCGTCACCCCGTTCCTGATCTTCTATGCGCTGTTTTTGATCCTGCCGCTCGTGCTGGCGGTGATCATGAGCCTGTTCAACACGAGCCTGGTCATCCCCGGGCTGGGCAGGTTCGTGGGGCTCCACAACTATGGAGAGCTGTTCGGCGACAGTTACTTCTGGCAGGCGATGTGGCACACCGTGCTGTTCACGCTGGTGAGCACCCCGCCGCTCGTTGTGCTGCCGCTGCTGTTCGCGATCGCGGTGCACCGGTTGAGTCATGGCCAGTGGTTCTTCCGACTGGCCTTCTTCATGCCCTACATCCTGCCGTCCGCCGTTATCGCGCTGATCTGGACGTTCATGTACGAGCCCGCCTTCGGCTTGATCGACGGCATTCTTCACTTCTTCGGCCTGGGGCCTGCGCCGTGGCTGTCCTCGACTACGCTCACCCTGTATTCGATCGTGATCGTGACGGTCTGGTGGACGATCGGGTTCAACTTCGTGCTGTTCGTCGCCGGGCTGCAGGACATCCCGCGCGATCTCTACGAGGCGGCCGAGCTCGATGGCGCAACCTGGTGGGCGCAGGTCCGCCGCATCACGGTGCCGATGCTCGGGCGCACGATCACGCTGGTCGCGGTGCTCCAGGTGATCGCGTCCCTGAAGATCTTCGACCAGGTGTACCTGATCACGCAGGGCGGAGGCGGTCCGAACTTCTCGGCCCGGGTGGCCCTCGAGTACATCTACGACTACGGCTTCACCAGCGGGCGCGTCGGCTACGGGTCGGCCGCGTCACTGGTCCTGTTCGTGGTGATCCTGGTGATCTCGTTCGGGTGGCTGGCGCTTGTCCGCAGACAGGAGAAAGGGGTCTAGGCGATGAGCACACACGCCGTGGAAAGCCGTGACCGTCCGGCCGCCAAGGCCCGGGGACGGAGGTTCGTCCGTCAGCCCGACGTGCTCTTCCGGCGATGCGTGACCGGCGTGGTCATCGCGCTGGCGCTGCTGTGGCTGGTGCCGGTCGCGTGGGCGCTTGACACCTCCTTCAAGGCCGAGCCCGACACGATCCTCATCCCGGTGAGCTGGGCGATTCCCCACTTCACCCTGTCGGCCTACTCGCTGGACTTCTCCGCGACTGACATCGGGCGCTGGTACATCAACTCGGCGATCGTTGCGGTGATCGTCACCGTGCTCACGGTGTTCACCGCGAGCATGGCCGGGTACGCGCTCTCGCGCCAGCGCTTCCGGGGTAAGCCGCTGATCTACGCCGCGATCCTGGCCGGGATCATGATCCCGCCACAGGCGCTGATGGTGCCGCTGTTCCGCGAGTTTCAGTCGGTGCACCTGATCAACACCTACTGGGCACTGATCCTGCCCCAGGTGCCGGCGCCGATCGCAGTGTTCATCTTCAAGAAGTTCTTCGACGGTCAGCCGATCGAACTCGATCAGGCCGCGCGCGTCGACGGCGCGAGCTGGTGGACGTGCTATCGCCGGATCGGATTACCACTGGCTCGCTCAGCGGTGGCGGCGGTGGCGATCTTCACCTTCGTGTGGACATGGAACAACTTCCTATGGCCGTTCCTGTCCGCGACCAACCAGAACATGATGACCATCCCGGTTGGGCTGGGCACCGTGATCAGCGGCACCGGCATCATCAACGCGCTGCAGATGGCCTCAGCAGTTCTCGGCGCGTTGCCCCTGGTGATGGTCTTCCTGCTCGGCCAGCGCCAGATCGTCGAGGGAGTGGCAGGGACCGGTCTGAAGTGACGAGAGGAGGCTTGAGTGTCTGAAATAGCGCTAAAGGGGTTGACCAAGCGGTTCGATGACGGGACGCTCGCCGTCGAGGATCTCAACCTCGAGATCGGCGACGGGGAGCTGATGATCCTGGTCGGGCCCTCGGGCTGCGGCAAGACGACCGCGCTGCGGATGATCGCCGGCCTCGAGGAGATCAGCGACGGGGAGCTGTGGATCGACGGCGAGCTGGTCAATGACCTCCCGCCCAAGCACCGCGACATCGCGATGGTGTTCCAGAACTACGCGCTGTACCCGCACATGACCGTGCGCCAGAACATGAGCTTCGGTCTCGAGCAGGCCAAGGTCGACAAGGCCGAGATCGCGCGCAAGGTCAAGGAGACGGCCGAGATCCTCGATCTCACCGAGCACCTCGACCGGCGACCTGGCTCAGCTCTCCGGCGGTCAGCGCCAGAGGGTGGCGATGGGACGCGCGATCGTGCGCGATCCCAAGGCGTTCCTCATGGACGAGCCCCTGTCGAACCTGGACGCCAAGCTCCGCACCCAGATGCGCACCGAGCTGGCGCGCATCCAGAACCAGCTCGGGACGACGACCGTCTACGTCACCCACGACCAGATCGAGGCGATGACCCTCGGCGACCGGGTGGCGGTCATGCGCGGAGGCATTCTGCAGCAGGTGGCCTCCCCCCGCGAGCTCTACGAGCAGCCGGCCAACCTGTTCGTCGCCGGGTTCATGGGCTCGCCGGCGATCAATCTGCTCACCGCCCGGGTTGACAGCGACACGCTGCATTCGCCGCTGGGCGATGTGGCACTCGACCAGCGGCTGCGAGACGCGCTGGGTAAGGCGGGACCGCACCGAGACGGGTGATCATCGGGCTGCGACCCGAGCATCTCCAGGACGCTGCGCTCACCGAGCACATGCCCGATCGCGTAGTGACCTTCACCGGTGAGGTGAGCGTGCTCGAGGCGATGGGCGCTGAGTACTACGCCCACTTCGACCTCGGCGAGCAGAACTCGGTGACCGAGGTCACGGACGCTACGCAGGACGCCGACGGCGACCCGGTCGGGCGGCGACACGGCACCGAGCTGGTCGCCCGGCTGCCGATCAACAGCGACGTCCATGAGGACAAGTCGATCAAGCTGTGGTTCGACCCTGCCCAGCTGCATGTGTTCGACCCCGAGAGCGGGCGCCGCCTGACCGAGGCGAAGGCGTGAGTGGAGTCGCAGCGCACGACACCAGGGCAAGCCGGGGGACATGTGGCCCGGTCGCCCTGCAGGATTCGCCGCACGCTCGTCTGTATCCGCTCGCGTTCGGCGACGCGGAGATCACCGGCGGTTTGTGGGCCGGGCGACGTGAGGTGAATCGCCGGCGGCTGTTGCCCGGGGCGAGCCGGCACCTCGAGGAGGCCGGCAACTTCGACAACCTGCGTGCCGCCGCGGGCCAGGGCTCGAAACCGTTTCGCGGTCCGGTGTTCATGGACTCAGACGTCTACAAGTGGCTCGAGGCGGTCGGTTGGGAGCTCGGGCGCCACCCCGATCCCGAGCTCGCCGGGCAGGCCGACGAGGCGATCGCGCTGATCGCCGCCGCCCAGCAGGAGGACGGCTACCTCAACAGCTACTACCAGGTGACTCGGCCGGGCGAGCGCTTCTCGAACCTCGCCCAGGACCACGAGCTGTACTGCGCCGGCCACCTGATCCAGGCCGCGGTCGCGCACTCCCGGGCGCTCGGCGACGATCGACTGCTGGAGATCGCCGAGCGCTTCGTCGAGCATGATCGACATGTGTTCCGGATCGCCGGCCGGCCGGGAACGCCCGGCCATCCCGAGATCGAGACCGCACTCGTCGAGCTCTACCGGCTGACCGGCCGCCGTCGCCACCTGGAGCTTGCGGCGTACTTCATCGATCAGCGCGGGCACCGGTCTGCTCGGCCCTGGTCGCTACGGCGCGAGCTACTACCAGGATCACGTGCCGGTTCGCGAGGCGCGTGAGGTGACCGGCCACGCCGTCCGCGCCCTGTATCTCGCCGCCGGAGTCACCGACCTCTACCTGGAGACCGGTGAGGCCGCGCTGATCGAGGTCATGCGGGCCCAGTGGGAGGACATGGTGGGCGGCAAGGCCTACCTCACCGGCGGGCTCGGCGCCCATCACCGCGACGAGGCCTTCGGGGACCGCTACGAGCTGCCGCCGGATCGCTGCTACGGCGAGACATGCGCGGCGATCGCCTCGATCATGTGGAACTGGCGCATGCTCCTGGTCACCGGCGACGGTGCCTTCTCCGACCTGCTCGAGCGCACGCTGTACAACGCGTTCCTGGTCGGCCTCTCGTGTGAGGGCGACGCGTTCGCCTACGTGAACCCCCTGCAGGTTCGCGAGGGGCATCGCGACCCGGTCGAGCGGGGCGCGAGCCGTCAGCCGTGGTACACGGTGGCGTGCTGCCCACCCAACGTGATGCGGCTGCTGGCGAGCCTCGAGCACTACCTGGCCACGGTCAACGAGAGCGGAATCCAGCTGCACCAGTACGCCCCCGGCCAGTTCGCGAGCGACCACCTTCAAGCCGGGAGGGTCGCGCTGGAGATCGATACCGAGTACCCGTGGCAGGGTCGCATCGCCGTGCGCGTGTCGGACGTGCCGGCCGATCCCTGGGAGCTGTCGCTCCGCATCCCGGCCTGGAGCCGAAATACAGAGCTGGCGGTGAACGGCGACTCGGTACCGATCGAGCTGCACGCCGGCTACGTCACGCTGCAGCGCGCGTGGCGGCCCGGCGACGAGGTGATCCTCGAACTCGACATGACGCCGCGCGTCGTCACACCCCACCCGCGGATCGACGCGGTTCGCGGGTGCGCGGCGCTCGAGCGCGGACCGTTCGTGTACTGCATCGAGCAGGCCGACCTGGCGGCCGGGGTGAGCGTGGATGACGTGCGCCTCGATGCCTCAGCCCCGGTCAATGAGCAGCGCGTCGAGGAGCCTGTGCCGGGCAGCGTGGCGCTGCGGGCCGGCGCGGTGCACGCCCCCGCGCCGTATGAGTTGGGCGCTTGGCCGTACACCACCGCGGACGCGACGGATGGCAACGGCGCCGGTCCAGGGGGCGAGCCGTCGCCGATGTCACTGACCGCGATCCCGTACGCATTCTGGGGCAACCGCATGCCCGGACCGATGCGGGTCTGGATCCCGCTGGCGGAGTGACGTGCGCCGCGCGGCCCTCATCGTGCTCGCGGCCGGCGTGCTCGCCGCCGGGTGTGGATCGAGCGGCTCGGCCAACGGCACCACGACGCTCACCCTGTGGGCGCGCAGCGACGAGTCGGCGTTCATCGCCGGCGTGGTGAACGCGTTCAACCACACCCACCCGCGGATTCAGATCAAGCTGACGATCATCCCGGTCAACAACTACGTGCAGAAGTTCGGGATCGCGGTGGCGGGCGGCTCGGGTCCTGATCTGGCCTCGATCGACGTCGCCTACATGCCGCTGTTCGCCGAGTCCGGAGTGCTCTCCGACCTCACCACTCGCGCCCACCAGCTGAGTTACTTCAAGCAGTTCGACCGATCGCACATCGACAACTCCACCTACGACGGCCGGCTCTACGGCCTGCCGTTCAGCGGCGACGCATCCGTGCTGTTCTACAACACCGAGCTGTTCCGGGTCGCCGGGCTGAACCCGAACAAGCCACCACGGACGTGGGCCCAGATCCTGCAGGACGCGCAGAAGGTCACCGCCACCGGCCACGGTCGCGAAGGGTTCTACTTCTCAGGCGACTGCGGTGGCTGCGCGGTGTTCACCTTCCTGCCGTTCATCTGGGCCAGCGGGGGCAACATCCTCAGCGGCTCGGCCACGTCGCAGCGCCCGACGCTCACCGAGCCGCAGGTCGCGGCGGCCCTGCGCTTCTACCACGAGCTGTGGGCCAAGCACCTGGTGCCCGCGGCGTCGCCGAGTGACAGCGGGACGACGCAGTTCACCCCGTTCGAGAGCGGGAAGGTCGGAATGTTCTCCACCGGAGGCTTCGGCGTCCAGACGCTCCACCAGGACGCACCGCACGTGCCGCTGGCGGCGACCCCACTGCCCGGACAGAACGGAGGAACCTCATCGTTCGCCGGCGGTGACGCGATCGCCATCGCCAAGAGCTCGCATCATCAGCAGGCGGCCTGGCAGTTCGTCGATTGGGTGACCTCGGCGGCGGTGCAGCAACGCTACTTCGGTGACGTGGGGGTCATACCGATCCGCCGCGACGTGGCTTATCGAGACTACGCGCCGAAGAGCAAGATCTACCGCCTGCTGGCCAACGAGCTCTATGCCGGCAAGGCGGTCTACAGCGTCCAGGAGAACGCGCTGATCAACGACGCCACCGGACCGTGGGTGACGATGCTCGACGACGCCGTATTCGCCGGGCACATCGAGAGCGCGATCCACACCGCGCAGTCGGCCATGTCGAGCATTCTGAGGCGGGGCTGATGGGCACGGTTGCCGCATCGCGTTCCATGTCCGGGCGCACCGGTTCGCGTCGCCGGGCCGGCGCACGATCGATGCGCCGCCGCCGCGCGCTCATCGGGCTGCTGCTGGTCTCCCCGGCGCTCGCGTTCGTCGCGGTGTTCTTCTTCGTGCCGCTGGTGCTGATGATCTGGATGTCGCTTCACCGTTGGCCGCTGCTCGGCCACACGAGCTGGATCGGGCTCGGCAACTACGCGGCGATGGGTTCGGATCCCGTGTTCTGGCGCAGCCTCGGCTTCACGGTCGAGTACACGGCGATCATCACGCCGATCCTGATCGGGCTCGGGTTCGGCCTCGCCCTGCTCGTGCGCCGTCACCGTCGCGGTGTGGGCTTCTTCCGAACGGTGTTCTTCATGCCGTACGTGATCGGGTTCGCGGCCGCCAGCTACCTGTTCGTGTGGCTGATCAACCCCGGAGTGGGCCTGCTCGACAAGACGCTGCAGGCGCTCGGCATCACGAGCGCGCCAGTGCAGTGGCTCTCCACCCGGACGCTCGCGCTGTTCGCGGTGGTGCTGATGATCGTCTGGAAGACCGTGGGGTTCACGATGCTCTTGTTCATGTCGGGGCTCCAGGGGATCTCCGATGACGTGCACGAGGCCGCGTCGGTCGACGGGGCCGGCCGTTGGACGACGATGCGCCGCGTCACCCTGCCACTCCTGCGCCGCACGATTGCCCTCACGGTGATCCTGGCCGTGGTCGGCTCGATGCTCGCCTTCGACCAGTTCTACATCATCACCAACGGCGAGCCGGCCAACCAGACCCTGACCGTCGTCTACTGGATCTACAACAGCTCGTTCGTCAACTTCCAGCTCGGCTACGGGGCGGCCATGTCCGTGGTGCTGATGGTGATCCTGATGCTGATCACCGCTGTGCAGCTCTACCTGCTCCGGGATCAGACCGACCGATGAGCGCGACGACGGCAACGGTGGGCAGGACCCGGCCGCGGAAGCGCTCGCCCCTGCGCCAGGCCATGCCCGACATCGCGTGGTGGGGGATCTGCGGGCTGGTGGCGATCATGTTCCTGTTCCCGCTGGCCATGGTCGTGCTGACGGTGCTGAAGACCTCGAGCGAGGCGGCCGCCTCCCCGCCGCATTTCCTTCCGCACCATCTGTCCGGTCAGAACTTCCGCGCGCTGTCGGACGCGGACATCTGGCAGTACGTGCTCAACAGCGCGGGCGTTGCGCTCGGCACCGTCGTCGGCACGGTCATCGTGGCGACGCTGGCCGGCTACGGCTTCGCGCGGTACCGCTTCCCCGGTCGGTCGCTGCTCTTCCTCGGGTCATTGATGACGCTGATGGTGCCTTTCCAGGCACTGCTCACGCCGCTGTACTCGGTGCTCCTGTTCCTGCACCTGGCCAACTCGCTGATCGGTCTGACGCTCGTGTACATCACCTTCCAGCTCCCGTTCTCGCTGTTCGTCATGCGAAACGCGTTCGCTGAGATCCCGCAGGAGATCGAGGACGCGGCGGCGATGGACGGCGCCTCGACGCTCTCCACGCTGCGCCGCGTGATGGTGCCGGTGGCCAAGCCGGCCGTGGTCACGGTCGCGCTGTTCGCCTTCTTCTCGGCCTGGAACGAGTTCCTCGCAGCGCTCATCTTCCTGTCGGACCAGTCGCGCTACACGCTGCCGGTATTCCTCACCACGCTGGTGACCGGCAAGCTCGGCGCGATCAACTGGGGCCTGCTCGAGGCCGGCGTCGTGATCACGATCGTGCCCTGCCTGGCCATCTTCCTGCTGCTGCAGCGCTACTACGTGCGCGGCCTGATGTCGGGCGCCGTGCGCTGATCGACAAGATCGCAACGAAGTTGGAACCGGACCCCGTCTTGTTCCGTTGCAGGTAGGCAAGCGATGCTGCCGGCATGGCAACGCTGGCCCAGAAGATCAGAGCCGAGAAGCGGATGCGGGACCTGCTCGAGGAAGGCGGCCTGCCCCAGCCTGACTACATCGAATACGGGTTCACATGCATCAGGCTCATCTTCGAGCAGAGCAAGCTCGTGGTCATCATCGACATCGACGATCCCGAGGGGATCGATGTCTCGCCGATATCGCGAAGCTGACCAGGTCAACTTGGTCGACCAAGTGCTACGATGTGCCCAATGGAGGTCACCGTCCAGGAAGCGAAGACGCAGCTGTCGCAGCTCTTGCGGCGGGTCGAAGCCGGCGAGGAGGTAGTGATCCGGCGCGGCCGCGAGCGTGTCGCCATGCTCGTCCGGGTCCAGAACGGCGGAGCCAGGCGCGCGATCTGGGGTGATCTTGAGGGGTCGATGGCGGACGACTTCGATGAGGTGCCGGGCGACTTCGCGCAGTACACGTGAGGCGGCTTCTGCTCGACACGAACGTCGCCGTGTGGCTCCTGCTCGGAGACCGTGACCGGGTCTCCAACGCCGCCGTTCAGGCCCTGGAGGACAGCGCCAATGCCGTGGCGCTGAGCGCCGCGTCCGTTTGGGAGATCGCGATCAAGCGGTCGTTGGCCAAGCTGACGCTGCCAGAGAGCTGGGCCGAGGCTCTCCGTCGGCTTGGGTTCGATCCGATGCCGGTCACCGCGATGCACGCAGCCGAAGTTGAGCGACTGCCCTGGCACCACCGCGACCCCTTCGATCGCTTGCTGCTCGCCCAGGCCTCGATCGAGCGCTGCACGTTTGTCAGTGCTGACCGCCGCCTGGGAGCGTACGGCGTTGAGATTCTCTGGTAACCGGGTCAGCGCCGCGTCTGGTCCGACAGGGCCTGCTGGGCGGCTTCGCGCAGCTTCTCCCAGTCGGTGAGCTTCACGCGCGGGCGCGCGGGCGCTGAGGCCTGACCGGCCGCGGACTCGATCGCGTCGATCGCCTGCCAGCCCTGCCAGGTGACCGCGTACTCGCAGTGCGTGGCGATCATGCCTTCGATGTCGTCCGAGCTCGGCTCGTTCAGGCGCCCGGCGGCGACGTCCTGCAGGATCTTGGTCACGGTGTCCTGGGAGTCCTTCTTGTTGGTTCCGATCACCCCGGACGGCCCGCGCTTGATCCAGCCCGACACGTACTCGCCGACCTGATGGCGGCCCGCTGAGTCGGTCACCCGGCCGGCCTCGTTGCGAATCAGGCCGCGCCGCTCGTCGAACGGAACGTCGGCAATCGGCTGGCCGGTGTAGCCGATCGAACGGAACACGAGCTGAGCGGGGATCTCCTCGTACGTGCCGGTGCCACGGGCAGCCAGCGAGCTGTCATCGCGCGCGACGATCGCGTTGTGCTCGATCCGGACCGCGCGCACATGCCCGTTCTCGTCGCCGAGCAGCTCGACCGGGGAGGCGAGGAAGTGGAAGCGCACGCTGATCGGCTTGCCGGCCTTCGCCCGCGCCGCATAGTCCTGGGTGATCTCGACGTTGCGCCGGCGGGTCTTGTCGGCCTCGTCCAGGGCCGCCTGCGGAGAGCTCATCGAGCTCGGCCCCGATGACCTCGAGATCGGCCCGCTCGAGCTCGCCCATCTCGAGCAGCTCCGGGTTGGTCCACGCGGCCTGCAGCGGGCCGCGGCGCGCGAGAATCGTGATCTCCTCGATTCCGCTCGCGCGCAACACCTCCATGGCGTGGTCGGCGGTGTCGGTGACCTCGAGCTCGGACGGCGCGAGCGCCAGCATCCGCGCCACGTCGAGGGCCACGTTGCCGGCGCCGACCACCACGGCGTGCTTGGCCTGCAGATCGACCTCCAGGCCGCAGTGGTCGGGATGGCCGTTGTACCAGGCCACGAACTCGGTGGCGGGATGCGAACCGTCCAGTTCCTCGCCCGGGATCCCGAGTCGCTTGTCGATCGACGTACCCAGCGTGTACATGACCACGTGGTAGTGCTCCAGCAGTTGCGCCCGGGTCAGGTCCTTGCCGAGCTCGACGTGGCCGAAGAAGCGGAAGCGCTCGTGCTGGCTGGTCTTGTCGTAGGCGCGGGTGACCGACTTGATCTTCGGATGGTCGGGAGCCACGCCGGAGCGAACGAGCCCATAGGGCGTCGGCAGACGGTCGTACAGGTCGACCGCGAACTCTGGCTCCTGGACGGCCAGGAGCTGCCCGGCGGCGTAGAAGCCGCTGGGACCAGCGCCGATGATGGCAACGCGGAGGGGGGAGTCCTCGCTCATGCCTTAAGCGTAGGCGTTGACCATGATGCGCCGAATTTGGCGCATCATGCGCCGGCGGTGGCGCACGTCATCCGAACGGTGCCATCGCCTGGAGATAACGCCGCAGCAGCGGGTTCGAGAAGCGCCAATCGGCGCGCCCCGCGCTGTCGATGATGCCGGCGTCTCGCAGCGCCTCGAGTGCGCGCCGGACCGCTCCCCGGGGCTGGCCGGTGTAGACCGGCTGCCCGCGCGCGAGACGCTCGGCGACGACCAGACCGAGCTTGTGCGCGCGCCGGATTCGCTCGGTGATCTGCTCGTGGGCGATCCGGTCGGCGCCATGGCGCCCAGCAGGCCTTGCTCGACCACGGTGAGATCGATCTCGCGCGTGCCGAGCTCGAGCGTGGCCAGGTGGCTCTTCTGGGCGATCAGCATCGTGCTTCGCGGGTGGCCCTCGCCGTACTCGATGATCCGCTCGAGCGCCGCGGGCTCGACCTGGCAGTCATCGGCGGCGAAACGCTCGCTCAGCCCCTCGCGCCACGCCTCGGCGTCGATCGGGCGCAGTGCGTGAAAGCCGCCGAACTGGTGAAGGGCCCGGTGAGAGGGGGTGAACAGGTCGCGCATCATGTGCTCGAGGCTGCCGGCGAACAGGTAGCTGACGCCGGTGGTCCGCTGGAAGATCGCGCGCATGCGCTTGGTCAGCCGGTCGGCGTCACCGTACGGCTGATGCGGGCCGGCGACCTCCTGGAACTCGTCGAAGAACACCACCACCTCCTTGCCGTCGGCCTCGGCGATCCGTCCCGGAAGGCTGAGCGCGTAATCGAGGTAGCCGACGGGGTCGCGGGCTGCGGCGCCGGGCGTGAAGACGATCTCGATCTCCTCGCCGAGCTGCGCCTTGGACTTCAGCACCGCCGAGGTCTGCAGCGCGTCGGCCACCACCCGTCCGGCCCGCCGGGTCTGCTGGATCACGCGACGCAGGGCCGAGCGGTTCGACAGCGTCGCGGCGACGAGCGCCTCCGCGAACTCCGCCGTGCTGGCGATCCGGAACAGGTCGATGCTCACGGCATAGAACCCGCGCCTGACCAGCCGCCCGACCGCGGCGTCGCACACGCTGGTCTTGCCCGTCCGCCGGGGTCCCGCGACGACCAGGTTCGAGCCGGCCGCCAGCGCGGTGGTGATCTCGCGCACGTCGGTCTCCCGGCCGATCATCTGGCTGGCCGGGATCGGCTGGTCGGTGGGAAACAGGTCGGTGCTGCGCTGGCGGGCCATTCAGGCCATAATACGCCAGGTGCGGCGCATCATGCGCCAGATTTGGCGCATGCAGCTCGTTGACTGCAGCGTCGGATCAAGCCCAGCCGACAGCACGACGCACGCGAGACACGATGCAGCAAGGACAAACCATTCATATCCTGGCGCTAGGCGGGAGCCTCCGAGAAGCATCGAGGAACCGGGCGCTGCTCGATGAAGCGGCCGCGCTGGCTCCGGCCGGCGCTGAGCTTGATCTGAGCCGGCTCGGCGTCGTCGGGTCGCTCCCCCTGTTCAACCAGGACACCCTGGACCGCGACGGCTTTCCGGCCGGTGCGGTCGAGCTGAAGAATGCGCTGCGAGACGCGGACGGCCTGCTGATCGCGACGCCCGAGTACAACTGGGGGATCCCGGGCTTCCTGAAGAACGCGATCGACTGGGCGTCACGGCCGGTCGGCGACATCGCGTCGGTGTTCGGCGATCTGCCCGTCGTGGTCATCGGCGCCGGCGGCGGAGGCGGAACACGCCTGGCCCAGCAGGCCTGGCTGTCGGTGTTCCGGTTCCTCAAGATGCGACCGTGGTTCGGGCACTCGCTGCAGATCGCGCGCGCCCAGGAACACTTCGACGAGCGCAATCGTCTGACCGACGAGGCGACGCGCGCGCAACTCCAGGCGCTCGTCGCCGGGTTCGCGGCGCACTGCGCGGAGCTACCGCGGACTCGGCCTGGTTAGCCGGGGCTGCCACGGCGCGGAGCGCGCTACCGGGGGGCAGCCACGCAAGGCCGGAGCACGATGCGACCAACGGTTCCGTCGGGCATCCGCGGCAACCGACCGTCCTCGAGCGTGCCGTGCGCCTCGGCGGCCGCGTCGAAGCCCAGCACCCGGCCGACGCTGACCGACAATGGCCGCGATGGATGGCTGGCGTTGATCCGCTCGGCGGCCAAGGCGAGCTCCTCCGCGGTCATGGCGCTCATGATGAACCCGAGCAGCTGCGTCTCATGGAGGTAGAACGAGCGCAGATCCAGCTCGGCCTTCCCCGCGCCGGCAACTACGAGGATCCGCCCGCGCGCCGCGACGTGCTCGGCCGCCGAGGCAACGTCGGCACGCCCGGTGGCGTCGGCCAAGACATCAATCGGCCCGGCGGCCTCGGCTGCGGCACGCGGCGCCTCGGTGGCCTCGGCCACCACGACCTCTCGAGCGCCCAGCTCGCTTAGCCGGGACGCCGCGTCGGGGTGACGAATAACCGCGATCACCTCCGCGCCGGTTGCCGCTCCGACCTGCACCATGCACATGCCCACCGCACCGTTGGCGCCGATCACCGCCAGGCGCTCCCCGGCGGTCAATCGTGCGCGTCCCAGGAGCGCTCCGTACGCGGTAGCGCCGGGATGCACCGAGGCCACGAAGGCGACCGGATCGGCGCTCGGCGGGAGCCGATAGCACCGCTCGCGCTGCACCGCGACCAGCTCCGCCGTAGCGCCGGGTCGCCCGTCGTACCCGGCCGAGTTGGTCCACACCCGGTCACCGGGCGCCAGGTCCGAGACGTCCTGACCGACCGACGCTACCGTGCCCACCAGATCGCGACCGACGGCCAGCGGAAGGTTCACCGGCGTGCGCCAGCGGCCCGAGCGGACCAGGGTGTCCACCGTGTTGACCGCCACCGCCTCCACGCGCACCACGAGCTGTCCGGGTTCGGCCATTGGATCCGGAAGCTCGCCGTAGCGGATGGAGCTCGCGTCCCCAAGGCGTTCGATGTAGGCGGCCTTCACGGTTCGCTCAGGATCTCGATGTACCCGTCGGTTCCATGGACGCGGATCCGCTGCCCGTCCTGGATCAGGCTGGTTGCGTTCTGGACTCCCACGACCGTCGGCAAGCCGTACTCGCGTGCGATTACCGCGCCGTGGGTCATCAGGCCGCCGACCTCGGTGACCAGGCCCTTGATCGCGAGGAACAGCGGCGTCCAGCTCGGATCGGTGTAGGTGGTGACGAGGATGTCGCCGGCTTCGAGGTCGGCCTGGGCGATATCGCGGATGACGCGGGCTCGCCCTTCGACGGTTCCGGCGGAGACCGGTAGGCCGATCAGCGCGCCTGCGGGGACACCGTCGCGTCGGTAGGCCCCGGCGATCACCTCGCCGTCGGAGGTGATCACGCGGGGCGGCGTGAGCGCCTGGTAGGAGCGGAACGCGTCCTTGCGCGCGGCGATCAGCTGCTGGTCCACTCGGTGGGTGCTTGCGACGTCGTGGAGCTCGTGGAAGGTGAGGTAGAAGATGTCTGCCGTGTCACTGAGCACGTCTGCCTTTACGAGGCGTTCGGCTTCTCCCAGCAGCGCCTGCTTGTAGAGGAAGTAGCGGCTGACGATGCCGTACTTGGGGTACTCGCGGTAGCCGCTGAACGTCCGGACGCGGTCGATCATCCGCTTGGCCTCTTCGGCCTTGCTCGGTCCGTCTGGTAGGGCGCGCAGGCGCCCCAGCAGCTCTTGTGCCTTGCTCGCCGCCGCCCGCCGGCCTCCTTCGAGGCGCCGCTCGGCCTCGCCGGGCGTGAAGTTCCTCACGTTGTCGAGGATCAGCGGCACCAGCGTGGTGGGGCGCTCGCTCCATCGTGGCCTGGTGATGTCGATCTCACCGTCGCAGCGCATGCCGTACTTCTCCAGATAGGCCCGGATCGCTTGCTGCGCCTCGCGACCGCCGGGGAGCGTGGGCAGCTCGTCCAGGAAGCCGTCCTCCGCGACCTTCTCCAGGAACTCCACGACGCGCGGGTGCGGGCGGATCGCGTCCGCGACGTCCAGCAGCGCCAGTCCCATCTCGGACGTGACGTTGCCGGGCGCGGACTGTGTGAGCATGTCGGCCGCGTTCTTCTCGCCCAGCCACGTCTCTAGCTGGTCGTTCAGCCACCACGTGGCCTGCATCCCCGCCATGATCGCCTGCGCGCTCACCGGATCGCTGAGGGCTCGCTTGTGCTCCTGGAAGGCCTCGAGCAGAAACTCGAACAGCGCCGGCCCGGACTTCGTCTGGATGTCGCGCTTCAGGTCGGCGATGGACGCCTGGTTACGCTCGATCAGCTCGGTGACGATCGCCGGATCGGTCTCGATCTGAGCCGGCACGCTCCCAACCACCGGGACGCCCGGGGCCGCGTCCGGAATAGAGGGGAGGAAGTCGCCGCGTTCGACGATGCTCTGCAGCGCGTCGGCGATCAGCGGATCACCTCTCCCCAAAACCCCAAGAAGACCTGCCCGGGTGCTCGGCGAAGCCAACCGCCCAGTGACGTCGACGAACAGCCGGCCACCGGCCTCGTGCATCGGCGCCATCGCCGTGAGCTGCCACACCGAGGCCCCCAGCGGCCTCATTGCCTCCGTCATCATCTGCTGATGACCGACTGACACGTACACGTGGTTCTCGCGGTCGGCCGCCTCGGGGATCGGGAACAGCGTCGTGATCGGCCGGCTCTGAACTAACCAGAAGTCGCCGTCGGCCAGGCACCATTCGATGTCCTGCGGGTGTCCTAGGTGCGCTTCGATCTGCCGCCCCAGCTGCACGAGCCGTACTGCCTGCCCGTCCGTGAGCGACGGCTCCTCCGCCCGCGCCGCCGAGACGTTGCTCGCGACGACCTCACCGTCGCGCACCTTGAAGGTCTCGGCGTTCACCAGGCCGGAGACCAGCTCCTCACCGAGACCGAAGCTCGACTCCACGGTGGCAACCTTCCGGTTGGAGGTGACGGGGTCGGCGGTGAACAGGATCCCGGCAGCCTGCGGAGCGACCATCTGCTGCACGACCACGGCCATATGGACCTTCCGGTGGTCGAAGCCGTTCCGAACGCGGTAGGTCACGGCCCGCTCGGTGAAGAGCGAGGACCAGCACCGGCTCACGTGCTTACGGACGGCCTCCGGGCCTGCGACGTTCAGATAGCTGTCGTGCTGGCCGGCGAACGATGCCGTCGGCAAGTCCTCCGCCGTCGCGCTGGAGCGAACGGCGCAGACCGCCTCGTCGCCGAGCCGAGCCAGTGCACCCGTAATCGCCAACGCGACATCGTCCGGGATGGCGATCCCCTCAAGGGTGCGGCGGATCTCCGCGCTGAGCGCGCGTATCGCTTCGCCGTCGTCCGGCTCCAGGTGCGCCAGCCGATCGAGCCGATCGTCGATCGACGGCGCTTGCGCCAGGACCCGCCGGAAGGCGTCCGTCGTCACGCAGAATCCAGGCGGCACCCGGATGCCTTCGATCCGCGAAAGCTCCCCGAGACCGGCAGCCTTGCCGCCAACGACAGCGACGTCGGTGCGGTCGATCTCCCGGAAATCCAACACGTAGCCCATCCGCTCACCTCCCTCGGAGTTACCTCGTCAACTCCGCTCCGGTTCTTTGGTTCGGTCGTGCGGCGGGCGATTATGCGGCATGGATCAGAGCCTCATGAGAGGGCTCTGTTTGGTGTAAATTGAATGTGGGAGGATCGGGCCATGGAGGACGCCAGAATCAGCTTCCCGCGGCAGCATGCGCGTACCGTGGGGTTCTCCTTAGGCGTCCCGTACGCCTTCGCGATCGCCCCGGACGGCAAACGCGTCGCGTTCCTGCGGGCGCGTTCGGGCAGTGACCGCAGTACCGGCTTGTGGGTGCTTGACACCGCCAGCGGCGCGGAGCAGCTGGTCGCCGATCCGGAGGAGCTGCTTTCGGGCGCCGCGGAGAAGCTCCCGCCCGAGGAGCAGGCGCGCCGGGAGCGCACGCGCCAGGCCGCGGCGGGTGTGGTGTCCTTCGCGGCCGACGAGGCGGTGCGGCTCGCGGCATTCGCGTTGTCCGGACGGCTGTTCGTGGCCGATATTGCCGACCTGGACCGCATCGAGGTGCGGGAGCTGGAGGTGCCGGGGCCGGTGCTCGATCCGCGTCCTGATCCGACCGGAACGCACATCGGGTATGTGGCGGAGGGGGCGTTTCGCGTCGTCGGCGCCGATGGCGCGGGTGACCGGGCGGTGGCGGTGCCAGAGGCCGAGAACGTGACGTACGGCCTGGCTGAGTTTCTGGCTGCCGAGGAGATGTACCGGACACGAGGTTTCTGGTGGTCGCCTGACGGAGGGAAGTTGCTGGTGGCCCGAGTGGACACGACGCCGGTGGCGCGCTGGCACGTGGCGGATCCGGCGCACCCGGATCGCCCGCCCGTGGAGGTGGCCTACCCGAGTGCGGGGACCGCGAATGCCGATGTCAGCGTGGTGCTTGCCGAGTTGGACGGAGACCTGACGCCGGTGGACTGGGATGCCACCGATGCGCCTTACCTGACCTCGGCACACTGGTCGCGCGGCGGGCTCGCGCTGCTCCAGGTGGCCGCGCGCGACCAACGGACGATGTGGGTGTTGGCCGTGGCCGAGGACGGCACGACCGAGCGAGTCTGCGAGGACACCGACCCGGATTGGGTCGACGTGGTGATCGGGACTCCGGCCCGGACGCCAGGCGGCGAGCTGGTCCGGGTGGTGGCCAGAGATGGCACGTACCGGCTGATGATCGGCGCGGATCCGGTCACGCCGGCAGGCCTGAACGTCGACGAGGTCCTGGACGTGGGGGACGACGTGCTGTTCACCGCCAGCGAGGAGGACCCGACCGAGGTGCACGTCTACACCGCCGGCCCGGCCGGCGTCGCCCGGTTGACTGGCGAGCCGGGCGTGCATCATGCGGCCCGGCGCGGAGAGCTTGTGGTCAGCTCGTCCCGGTCTCTCGACTGGTTCGGCACCCAGGTGCGGGTCTGGCGGGGCGACGAGCAGATCGGAGAGCTCGCGTCGCTTGCGGAGGCCCCGGTGCTCACTCCGGAGGTGACGTTCCTGACCGCCGGCGCACATGAGCTGCGCTGCGCGCTGCTGCTGCCGCGCAGGCACCAGCGCGGCTCTGGGCGGCTACCGGTGCTGTGCGACCCCTACGGCGGCCCAGCCGCCCGGCGTGTGCTCGGCTCTCGGAACGCATATCTGACCTCGCAGTGGTTCGCCGACCAGGGCTTCGCCGTGCTGATCGCCGACGGCCGCGGCACGCCCGGCCGTGGACCCGACTGGGACCGGCTGATCCACTACAACGAAGCGACGCCCAACCTCGAGGACCAGGTGGAGGCGCTCCACGCGGCAGCCGCGGCGTACCCCGACCTGGACCTGACCCGGGTCGGCATCCGCGGCTGGTCGCACGGCGGCTACCTGGCCGCGCTGGCCGTGCTGCGGCGGCCCGACGTCTTCCACACGGCCGTGGCCGGCGCACCAGTCACCGACCAGCGGCTGTATGACACGTTCTACACGGAGCGTTACCTAGGTCACCCGGACGAGCATCCGGATGTCTACGCCCATGACTCGTTGATCGACGATGCCCCGAGGCTGGAACGCCCGCTGATGCTCATCCACGGGCTGACCGACGACAACGTGGTTGTGGCGCACACGCTGCGGCTGTCCTCAGCACTTCTCGCCGCCGGGCGGCCGCACACCGTGCTCCCCCTGTCCGGCGTCACCCATATGGCTCGGCAGGAAGAGGTTGCCGAGAATCTCATGCTGCTCCAGGTGGAGTTCCTCAAGCGCACGCTCGGCATGAGCCCCGGCTGAGCCAGGACCCACGGTCGTCCGACTCAGGCGGTCGTACGCCGGACCATCTCGACGACCAGGAAGGCAAGCTCGAGCGCCTGTTGGGTGTTGAGCCGTGGGTCGCAAGCCGTCTCGTAGCGTGAGGAGAGCTCGCTGTGCGAGATCATCTGGGCGCCGCCCAGGCACTCGGTGACATCTTCGCCGGTGTGCTCGACGTGGATGCCGCCGGGGTGGGTGCCGAGTTGCTGGTGCACCTCGAAGAAGCCCTCGACCTCGTCCGTGATGCGGTCGAAGTGCCGGGTCTTGTGGCCGCTGGGAGATTCCTCGGTGTTGCCATGCATCGGGTCGCATTGCCACACGACGCGATGCCCGGAGCGCGTCACGGCCTCGACGATCGGCGGCAGCAGCTCGCGGACCGCCTGGTTGCCCATGCGTGAGACGAGGGTCAAGCGCCCGTCGATGCGTTCGGGGTCGAGCAACTCGACAAGCTCGAGGGCCTCGGCCGGCGTGGTCGTCGGGCCGAGCTTGACCTGGATCGGGTTGGCGATCAGCGCGCCGAGAGCGACGTGGGCGCCGTCTTGTTGGCGGGTGCGCTCGCCGATCCACGGCAGGTGGGCTGAGAGGAGGTAGAGACGATCGTTCCCCGGCCGCAGCAGCGTCCGCTCGTAATCGAGGACGAGCATCTCGTGGCTGGCGTACAGCTCGACGGTGCGCAGCGAATGGTCCTCGACGCCGCACGCCGACATGAACCGCAGGCTGCGGTCGATCTCGGTCGCGACGCGCTCGTAGCGCTCTCCCGCGCTCGAGCGGCGCACGAAGTCCATGTTCCACTCGTGCAGGTGGTGCAGATCGGCCAGACCCGCCGAGGTGACCGCGCGGGCCAGGTTCATCGCCGCGGCGGCGTTGGCATAGGCACGGATGAGCCGGCCGGGGTCCGGTCGCCGCGCCTCGGGTGTCGGCTCGATCGAGTGGATCATGTCGCCCCGATAGGACGGGAGCCCGGCCGCGTCTGTCTCCGAGGTGCGTGGCTTGGCGTACTGGCCGGCGATGCGCCCGACCTTGACGACGGGCATCGACGTCCCATACGTCAGCACCACGGCCATCTGCAACAGCGTCCGGATGGTCCCGCGCAGGTGCGCCTCGGTGTTGTCGATGAACGTCTCGGCGCAGTCCCCGCCCTGAAGCAGGAACGCCTCGCCGCGCGCGACCATGCCCAGATAGGCCTGGAGCCGGTCGACCTCCGCCGAAACCGCGATCGGCGGAACCGCCTCGAGGACCGCGCGGACCCGAGTCAACTCCTCGGGGTCGGGCCAGGCCGGCTGCTGTGCGGCCGGACGCGCCAGGGCCTCGCTCACTGCCGCGGCGGTGACCCCCGACAACGGCGATCCCGTGGCCGGCAGAACCTCGGCGACATCGACGCTCCAGGTCATACGGATAAGGCTATAGAGGCCGAATCGGCATGGTCCTCCGGCTCCTGCACCACACCGGCGCCCGGACCGGCACCGCGCGGGTCAACCCGGTCGCGTACCTGGCCGACGGGGACCGGTACGTGATCTTCGCCGCCAAGGCCGGGGCGTGGAATGAGTTCGTGCGGGCGCTTGCAATCTCGCTGGAATGCGCCAGAGTTAACCTCTGGCAGAGCAGTAGAGATCGGTTGGTGTCAAGTTGGGAACATTGGTGCAGCGAGCACCCGCCCCCCGACGACCGGGCCGGATACTCGCGCGCTTCTTCGCACCACTGCTGCTCCTGGGGGTCGCGGCCGCGGTGGTCATCATCGTCAGCTCGCCTCCGAGTTTCCTGCGGAACACGAACGCGGGTGCCCATGGAGCGCGGGTTGTCGCGCATCGCCGGCTTCCGCCCTACTGGACCGTGCGGCCCGGAGATTCCTTCGCGGTGATCGCAGCGAAGACCGGTCTGTCGACGGACCAGCTCCAGGCCTTCAATCCAACGGTCGATGCGCTCGAGCTAGCCCCTGGCGAGCGCCTCAACCTGTGGCAGTACCCCCCGAAGCCGCACAGGCCCAAACCAAAGCCACCAGGACCGATGTTCTGGACGGTCCGAGCGGGCCAGTCATACGGATCGATCGCCCACGCTACCGGTATCGACATCACGACCCTCGAGCAGCTGAATCCCACGCTGAAGGCCGGGTCGGTGCAGCCGGGAGATCACGTGCGCCTGCGCCGGTAAGGCACGTCGTAATCGCCGGCGCTGGCCCCGGCAAGTTTGGGCGATCGGGCCGCGTTTCTTGGACATGAGAGACGAACGGGACGCGGCGGTTGGCTATCTCTCACGCCTGGTGAGCGGGCTCGTCGCCTGCGCGGTGGTGGCGGTCACGCTACACGCCTCGGTCGGAGCAACGGTCATCCTCGGCACGGCGCTCGTGCTGGTGCTCGCGGTGATGTGTCAGATGCTCCGCGGCGCGCTCTGAGAAAACCCGGCTTGGCGGCGCGCGCCCCACGGCGGTGAGCACGATCGCCGCCCACATGACACGGAGCCCAGCCCTCGTGATCAGCAGAGGGTGCCGTTGCCCAGGCAATGACCGACATCGTAGATATCGATTCCTCCCAGGGTGGTGGCGATCACCACGCTGAGCACCGTGAGCCCGATCGCGGCGACCATCGAGTTCTTGGAGAGCACGGAGACGCCCACCGTCACGATCGCAAGGATCGTGCCATACACGATGACAAGCCAGCCTGCGATGCCGATCCCGGTGATCGTGGCGATCCAGATCGTGATCGCCATCACGATCACGGGGAGCAGGAAGTCCACGAACGCCATCACGGCCTTGCCGACGATTGACTTCTCCAGCTCGGCGCGGATGACCATCATCAGGATCGACCACAGCGCCATGACCAGGCCGAAGACCAGCGACAGCCAGGCGAGGAAGGTCTGGAAATCGTGGGTGAGCTGACTGATCTGCGTGGAGGTGATGATTGCCAGAGCCGGGTCCATCGCGCTCACCAGGTGGCAAGCGACGCCGGACTCTCTGTCGCCGCGCGCCACCGCCGTAGGGCGACCGCGAAGTCATCGGAGGTGACGAGCCGGGGCCCCACCTCGCGGGAAAAGCCATGCTCCGCTGCGTCGTCGCAGATGCCCTCGATGGCGGCGCCGCTCGCGCCCTCGGTGGCGGCGGCGAGCTCGCCGAGATCCACGGCGGGGTCGAGCTGAAGCCGCGCGCTGTGCAGGTCGAAAAGGGCTCTGCGGCCGGCCAGGTCGGGCAGCGGAATGTCGATTCGCCGGCCCAGCCGCCCCGAACGTGTCACTGCCGGGTCGATCCGCTCGGGCAGATTCGTGGCGCCCAGGACGAACACTCCCGGCGTGGAGTCGAGGCCGTCGAGCTGCTGGAGGAACTCGGTGAGAATGCCCTCCCGCTCGGCGTCAGCGCCCTCGCGCCGGGCGGGCAGCAGCGCGTCGATCTCGTCGATGAAGATGATCGCCGGCGGCTGCGCGCGCGCCCGGTCGAACAGGTCGCGCACCCGCCCCGCGCTCTCGCCCACGTACTTGCTCACGAGGTCGGAGCCCTTGGCCGACAGGAACGTGACCTCGCCGCGCAGCTGGGAGGCGAGAACCTGGGCGATCGTCGTCTTCCCCGTCCCGGGTGGGCCGGCGAGCAGCGCGCCGCTGGGCGGCCTGACTCCGAATTCACGGCCCGCCTCGGGATCGGCGATCAGGCGAGCGAGGCTCTTGAGCTGGCTCACCGTCTCAGCGGGCAGGATCAGCTCGTCCCAGCCGCGCTCGGGAAGTCTCGCCTCGGTCCGGCGGCGGCGGAGCACGGTGAGGAAGTCGTCGTTGGTGACCGCGCGCGGTCCCTCGCCACGGGCGTAGGCGGTCTCGCCGGCCGCCTGGCAGAGCGCCTCGAGATCGGCGCCGCTGGCCCGCTCGGTCATGCGCGCGAGCGCGGCCAGATCGACGTCGCCGGCGAGGTCGAACTCGCGCGTGTGCAGGCGCAGCAACGCCTCGCGCTCGGTCAGCCCGGGAAGCGGGATCTCGATGCGCCGGCCGATCCGCCCGCCGCGCAGGACGGCCGGATCGATGCGGTCGGGATGGTTGGTGGCGGCCAGGACGAAGATCCCGGGGACCGAGTCGAGGCCGTCGAGCTGCTGGAGGAACTCGGTGAGCAGGCCTTCGCGATGAGCCGCCGAGGAGTCGGCGCCCTCGCCGCGCTTGGGCAGGATCGTCTCCAGCTCGTCGATGAAGATCACGCACGGGGCGTTGGCGCGCGCGCGGGCGAACACGTCGCGGACGTGCTTCTCGCTGTCGCCCACCCACTTGCTCACGAGGTCTGAGCCCTTGACCGCGATGAAGCTCACCCCACCCCGGATCTCGGAGGCGATCGCCCGGGCGATCGTCGTCTTGCCCGTGCCGGGCGGGCCGTACAGGAGGGCCCCGGACGGCCGCTTGAGGCCGCGGAACTCGTCCCGGCCGGGATCGGTGAGGATCCGCGTGAGCTGGCGCAGCTCGGCCTTGGTCTCCTCCGGCAGGATGACCTCCTCCCAGGAGACGGCCGGGAGAGTCGGGGCCTCGCGACCGCGCCCGGA
Organism: uncultured Solirubrobacterales bacterium; assembly: GCA_963764545.1. Classification (GTDB taxonomy): domain Bacteria; phylum Actinomycetota; class Thermoleophilia; order Solirubrobacterales; family Solirubrobacteraceae; genus Palsa-465. Next base: position 99,679 of record CAVXSX010000006.1, read on the forward strand.
GCGCAGGGCCTGCTCTAGGTCGACCGTCGACACCGCGGGCCGGCCAGCCCCCGTGCCCCGGCGCACCGCGGCGAGCTTCGCCGACTCGACCAGCGCGGTGATGTCGGCTCCCGATCGCCCCTCGGTCTCGCGCACGAGCCGATCGAGGTCGAGGCTGGCGTCGTGGGGCACGTCGCGCAGGCGCGCCTGGAAGATCGAGCGCCTCGCCTCGGCATCGGGGTTATCGACGCGGATGCGCGCGTCGAACCGGCCCGAGCGGATGAGCGCGGGGTCGAGGCTGTCGATCTCGTTGGTGGCCGCCATGACGATCACACCCGGGGTCTTGCGCACCTCCTCGATCTCTCGCAGCAGCGTTCCGACCACTTGCTTGACGTGCTGTTCGTTGCCTCCGCCGGCCCCGCGCCGACCGGCCATCGAGTCGAACTCGTCGAAGAAGAGCAGGCAAGGTGCGTGGTCTCTGGCTGCGCGGAAGACCGAGCGGATCTTCTGCTCGGCGACGCCCATCAGCCCGTCGGCACTGATGTCGCCGCCGCTGACGCTCAAGAAGCGCAGGTCGTACTCCCCGGCGGTGGCGCGAGCGATCATCGTCTTGCCCGTGCCGGGTGGTCCGTAGAGCAGGATGCCGTTCATCTCCACCCGCATGTGGCTGGCGATGTCCTGGTGCTCGAGCAGGAAGCCGATCGTCTCCCGGATCTGGCGCTTGAGATCCTCCATCCCGCCGATCGCGTCGAGCCGCTCGAGCTCCTCTGGCTCACGCACGGCGACCGCGTCGGCTGACTTCGCGTTCGGGATGTCCGGCGGTGAAAGCGCGCTGGCACAGGAGCGCAGTCGCCATCCGACGTCGGTGGCCCCGAGGTAGTTGGCGGCGAACTGGGGGAATGCCCCGACCATGGCCTGCGCCACGAGATCGGTTACGCGCCCGGGATCCTGCTCGCGTTCGAGGGCCGCAGTCAGGACGCGACCGTCGGGGCGCAGCTCGGCCCAGCGAAGGAAGTCGCGCTTGATGCTGGCCACCAGGCCCCGGCTTTCGGCCTCCCCGACCGGCTCGTCACTCAGGACGGCGTAGTTGCAGCGCGGGAAGTCCGGCTTGGGGAAGGTTGTCTTGAGGACGCGCACTCGGCGCTCGCCGGTGAGGGCAAAGACCCCGTGCTCGAGGGCCACGCTGGCCTCAGCGCCGTACTGCGAGATGAACGCCCCCTCCTGTGGGATGACCAGGATCGGCGACCGGCGCCGGGCCGCACGTTTGAGTTCGTCCGGCCACGGCGGGCTCAGCTGGTCCTCGACGAGCTCGACTCGGCCGCCGGGAAACAGGGCGCCGCCGTGCAGGCGCAGCCCGCTCGTGACCAGCCGCTGGCCGAGGCCGGGGAGGGGTATCGCATAACCCTTGCTGTCGGCCCAGGCGACACAGCCCACGGCGATGAAGGCGAAGAAGAACACGGCGGCCAGCGCGGAGGCCTTCGAGCCAAGGCTGAGGAGCCAGAGCAGGAAGACCACGATGTAGCTGATACGCCACACCGGCCGGTCCCAGCCGGGCAGACGTTGAACGGTTCGACGCATGTATCCCTCCTGTAGTGCTTCTCGCCTGCTGCTGAGCCTCACCAGCAGGGCGGGGTGCTCCAGCTCTGATCGCCGTTCGTGCTCGTCTCGACCGCGGCCTCGCCCTGTCCCTGGGTGCCGTTCGAGTTCAAGATGTACATCCCGCCGGCGAGGACGGCGTGCGTCGCGTCGGCGGCGGCGATGTAGGGCATGATCGGGTAGGTGACCCAGGTCGGGCCGCCGGGTCCCGGGCAGTTCTGGTTGACCGGCGCCACGATCGTGTCCGTCCAGGTGGTTCCGCCGTCGCTCGTGTACCAGACCGACTCCGGCGTGGTGGGCGGCATCCCGCCCGAGCCCTGCGGAGCGTCGACCACCCAGCCATGTTCGGCATCGGTGAACACGGCCGAGGTGCCGTTGGTGAGCACGGGGGTTCTCCGGGCCGCCCACGTCGCGCCGCCGTCGGTGCTGGCGAACAGGTTGGTCGTCCCGACCGCCCACCAGTCGCTGCCGTTTCCCGTCGTCGGAGACTGGAAGGCCGGGGTGTAGCTCGAGCCGGCGATGCTGGCCAGCTGCCAACTCTGGCCGCCGTCGCTCGTGTACAGGGCGAAGTTCTCGTCCTCCGAGGTGGCCTGAACGTAGCTCGTGCCGGAGAGGACCCCGTGCAGGCCATCGGGAGCGAAACTGATGGCGTCGAAGCTGATGGCGCCGGCCGGCGAGGGCGTGCTGGCCTGGGTCCAGCTCTGGCCGCCGTCGGTGGTCACGGCCAGCACCGGGATCGTGGTGCCGTTCACCGTGCCCGACCCGACCACGAAGCCATCCGTCGTGTTGAGGAACTTCACCCCGCCGACCGTCTCCATGTCGCTCGGCAGCGCGCCGCCCGCACCCCAGCTCTGGCCGCCATCGGTGGTGATGGCGACGAAGGTCCCAAAGCAGCGGTAGAAAATGCAGTGTCGGCCTACGGTCCATCCGTGCTGGCTGTCGACGAAGCTGGCGCCGCTCATCGTCTCGGTGTCCCCTTGGCCGCCCGATGTGCTCGAGAGATCCTCCTTCTGCCAGGTTTGGCCGCCGTCGGCCGTGCTGAGGATGGTTCCGGGCTGGACGTTGGTGCCGTTCTGGTATGGGTCGCCGACGGCCCAGGCGTGGAGATCGTCCGGCATGCTCACGCCAGTCAGCGCACCCGGATAGTTCTCCTGGTAGGAGACGGCGACCGTGAGGTTGCCGTCAGTGCTCGTGGGGATCTGCACGGTCGCGTCGGCCGCGCAGCAGTTGCTCGGCGCGTACACGACCTGGAAGGTGCACGACCCGTTCGCAGGCACGGTCTGGTTCGAGCACTGGTCATTCTCGATCTGGAACTGGTCTGGCGTATCGCCGGTGAGGGTGATCGCGCCAATCGTCGTGGACTGGCCGTTGGGCGCCAGCACGGTGACGGTCTGCGGCGGGCTCGTCTGGCCGTTGCTCGTGTTGGGGAACTCCAGCGAAGCGGGCTGAACTATGGGCGTAGGAGGCGTTCCCCGCCTTCACGGGTGCGCTCGGCGACGACGCGGGACCGGTGAGCCCGGCGGTGTTCGTCGCGGTCACCGTGAACGTGTAGCTCTGTCCGGAGTTGAGGCCGGTGAACGTGGCGCAGTGGATGACCGACTGTTGGTCGTGACCTGCGCCCCGCCGGGGCTCGCGGTGACCGTGTAGCTCGAGATGCCGACTCCGCCGTCGTCGCCGGGCGCCGACCAGGAGACGGTGGCGCCGGATGGCGCCGGGACGGCGCTCACGCCGGTCGGCGCGGTCGGGGGATCCGGCGGGACGGTGACGGTGGCCGTGTCGTTGGCGGCCGGACTCGTCCTGGCTGGTGGCGGTGACGTGGTAGGTGCCGGCCGTCTCCGGCGCCTTGTACAGGCCGCTGGGACTGACCGTGCCCCCGTCCGCGCTCCAGGTCGAGTCCTGGGACGGCACCCGTGGTGTTGGCGGCGAACTGCAGCGTCTGGCTGCGCCTCACGGTGGCGGTCTTCGGGGAGACCGTCACGGTCTCGAACGGGCCGCCGGCGGTGGCCAGCACCTGACCCGATGGTGGCGAACGTGTGCGAGTAGCTGACGTTGACCGGGTTGACGGCGAAGTTCACCGACGCCTCGATGCCCGCACTCAGCTTCCACCACGGATTCTGGGTCGTGTCCGCGCTCCAGCCGACGTAAGGCCCGGCGCTCACCCCGGGCCCGGCCACGCCGTCGATCAGGAAGTTCAGCCCGGCGGTGGCGCTGAGCATCAGGCCGGCGTTCCCGCTCAGGCGCAGGGTGTGGCTGACCTGGTTGGGGCTCACGTCGGCGAACGCGGAGAAGCCGTTGCTCGTGCTGTAGGCGACGCCGTAGGTGAAGCTCCGGCTCTGGCTGAACGGGGCATGGAGCAGCGCCTGGACGCCGCCGCTGGCGTTGAGGTCGATCACCGCCTGGGGCCAGATCAGGATCGGCACCAGCCCGATCCGGAAATAGCGGGGGCAGAACAGCGTGCTGTCGATCTGCTTGCTCACGTCAAGGTTCTGGCCGCCGAACGCCGCCTGAAGCTCGTGCGCTGAAGCTCTCCTGGGCGCCGGCGGTGAACTTGGCGCTGAACGAGGGCGGGAACAGGGAGGCGCTGGCCGTGAAGTCCATGCTCGGGCTGATGTCGATGACTCCCGTCGGCGTTCGCGTACAGGCCCGGAGGACCACGAGGAGGGCGCGAGCGACGTGTTGAACTCGACGCCGAGCGGAGACGTGCCGGCTGCCGGCGCGGCCGCAACATCCGAACGCCCCGGGCCGGCCGGCCGGAAGCTCGTCACCTGGCTGGGGGTGAGCGTGGTCTGGACCTGGATCGTGCCCTGGGTGAGCACGTCGCGGATCGAGGCCGAGGACGGTGGCGAGCACGAGCTCGCCCGAACGGTGACTGACCGAGGTCACCTTGCGCAGCAGCCCCATCGGGGTTTGCGCGGCTGATTCCGGACGCGAGGATGTCGCCCTTTCGGACGGACGCGAGCGCGGCGGGCGCGCCCTGGAAGATCAGTTCGTCCGGGCTCACCGAGAGCAGCCCGCGCAGATCCGCCGCGCCCAGCACGACCGTTCCGGCGGGGATCCGGATGTCTCCGACTGACGCGCCCAGGAGCTCGACGTGCACGCGCGCGGAGTTGCCGCGCAGCGACAGCGTTCCGCGGGGCGACAGCGGCGCCAGCACGACTGCGCTCGCGCTGCGACCAGGTCCGGCGGAGGCGTAGGGAGTCGGCCTGCGCGGCATCGAGGATGCGACCGTCGTTCGTCGCTGAGCGGCACGCGGCGCCACCCACGCGCGCCCCGGACCGGGCGTGACGTGGATCGAGATCAGCGCGCCGGTGGGCGGGGCGTCGGCGCTCGGCCGTGGGGAGGCCGTGGCGTCCGGCGACGACGACCGTCGTCCTGCCGCGCGCCGGCGCGCCGGCCGGCTGCGCGAGCAGGTCGATCGGCGCCCCGACCGAACTGGCTCGGTCGGGGGCCACGTAGGCCAGGAGCTGGATCGCCAGGCGCGCCGGCCCGGCCCCGCTGTCGCGCAGGCGAATATGGCCGCCGCTGACCGGCAGCAGGACCGTGAGCGCCTGGCCCGTCCCGCCGCCCATGACCGGGACGGCCCCGGCCAGCAGCAGCCCGCGGACGGGCAGTGAGCCGGTGAGCGTGGCGAGCACGGCGCGCGAGCCGCGGGGCGCGTCTGCCGGGAGGGACACGGCTCTGGTGCGCCCGGGGCCGATGCGGAGCCCGAGCCGGGTGGCGGCGGCGTCGCCGATCGCCTGATGCAGGGTGTCTCCGTCGAGCCGTCGAGACGAGCTCGGCCACGACGTAGGCGCGGATCGCGCGCAGGTGGCCCGAGATACGGACCGGCAAGCGCCCGCCGCGCGTCGCAGCCAGACCGCTGCCGACGGCGCTGGCGCTCACGCTCGAGTTGCTGATCGTGGCCGTGGCCGCGCCCGGCGCTCCCAGGCTGACCGAGCCGGCGCCGCTCAGCTGCACCTGCACGAAGGCGGCCCGGACGCTCGCGCCGGGTGCCAGCCCAGCCGTGGGAAGCGCGACGGTGCTTGCGCCGGAGCGATTCGAGAGCGCAATCGCGGCCGTGATCGGCACCAGACGGGTCGGCGCGAGCCCGCGGCCGGCGCGTGCGCGTGTCGCCGCCCCGCACGCAACGGGTGCGCCCCGGCGGCGAGGGCGCTGTCCCCCGCCGCGCATACGAGCAGCAGGACGAAGAAGATACTCAGCAGACGCCGGCCCGGCCGGTATCGCTCAAAACCGTTGCTGAGCAACGTTGCCCTCCAATCTGCGTCCCGGGTGCCCTGCGAGGTGGCGGAGCCCTAACCCCACGCTCGTCGACGAGGATGATCAGCTCAGCGGTTGGTGACTGTCAATGGCGGCGGACAAATCCGGACAAGCCCGGACGGCTGCGGCAGCTCGCGGGAATTAGAATCGCGGACAGGGAACAGAGGGGCACGTGGCACCGGACGCAATTGAGAATCGTCGGGAGTTTGCGCAGGCGCTCACCGCGCTGCGGTTGCAGTCCGGCCTTACCGTGCGCGAGCTGGCCCGGCGTCTGGGTACGCCCACCGCCACCGTCGGTGACTATTTCAGCGGGCGCCATCTCCCCGGCCCTGCCCAGGTCTCGCTGTTCAAAGCCCTGCTTGGGGAGTGTGGCGTCGAGGAGCCCAGCGTCGGCGAATGGGTCGACGCGCTGGGTCGCGTGCGGCGGACCACCGACGGACGGGTGGCGCGCGGTCCGGCGCCATACCGCGGGCTTGAACCGTTCGGGATCGAGGACGCGGGCCTGTTCTTCGGGCGGGAGGCCGCCACGACCGAGCTGATCGCGCGCCTCGGTGAAGCGCTCCGAGCCCCGCACTCGGAGCTCGCCTGGCCGTTGATCGTCGTCGGGCCGTCCGGGTCCGGAAAGTCCTCGCTGCTGCGGGCGGGCCTCGCGTCTGGTGTCGGGGCCGGCGCGCTGGACGGCGGCCAGCCGTGGCAGGTGACCGTTCTGACGCCCGAGGAGTGCTCGTCCGACACCCTGGGCGCGTTCGCGACGATCGCCTCCGGCGGGCCTCATCTCGTGGTCGTCGACCAGCTCGAGGAGGTGTTCGCGTTCTCGGCGCAGGAGCGGGAGCACTTTCTGGCCGGGCTGGCGGGGCTGCGCCCGCCGCACGCCGTTGTGGTGGCCGCGCTGCGCGCCGACTTCTACGGCGCCGCGAGCGCCGAGGCGACTCTGCTGCCGGCGCTCCGCGACTCCCAGGTGCTGATCGGCCCGATGAACAGCGATGAGGTCCGCGCCGCGATCGTCGAGCCCGCGCGCT
>CAVXSX010000007.1:0-56996 GCA_963764545.1 uncultured Solirubrobacterales bacterium
CGCCGCTGCATCCGGGAACCAAGGAGCCGGCCGGGCCCGACGACCTCAGCCCGATCTTCCCGATGGCGCTGATCCTTCAGGAGGTCTCCGCCGAGCCCGAGGTCGAGATCCCCGAGCCGGTGCGCGAGGCGTACAAGCTGTGGCGCCCGACGCCGCTGTTCCGCGCCCGTCGCCTCGAGCGCGCGCTCGATACCCCCGCGCACATCTACTACAAGTACGAGGGCGGCTCGCCGCCGGGCTCGCACAAGCCGAACACCGCGGTGGCCCAGGCCTACGAGAACGCCGAGGCCGGGATCCGCAAGCTGACCACCGAGACCGGCGCCGGGCAGTGGGGCTCCGCACTGGCCTTCGCCTGCCGTCTGTTCGGACTCGAGTGCGAGGTGTGGATGGTCGGCTCGAGCTACGACCAGAAGCCCTACCGCCGCTCGATGATGGAGGCCTGGGGGGCCACCGTTCACCGCTCGCCCTCCGATGTGACCGAGGCCGGCCGCGCCCAGGCCGAGCACACCACGGGCTCGCTCGGGATCGCGATCTCCGAAGCCGTCGAGGTCGCCGCCCAGAACGCCGACACCAACTACTCCCTGGGCTCGGTGCTCAACCACGTGCTGCTGCACCAGACCGTGATCGGGCAGGAGTCGCTGGCCCAGATGGCCATGGCCGGCGAGGAGCCCGACGTGGTCGTGGGCTGCGTGGGCGGAGGCTCCAACTTCGGCGGGCTCACGATCCCGTTCCTGCGCCGGGTCCTCCGCGGTCAGGCCAAGACTCGGTTCGTGGCCGCCGAGCCCGCCGCATGCCCGACCCTGACCCGTGGCGTCTACGCCTACGACTTCGGCGACACGGCAGGGCTGACTCCGCTGATGCCGATGTACACCCTGGGCCACGACTTCGTCCCGCCGCCCGTGCATGCCGGCGGGCTGCGCTACCACGGTGACTCGCCGTTGGTGTGCGGGCTGGTCAAGCAGGGACTGGTCGAGCCGCGGGCCTACCGCCAGAACGAGACGTTCGAGGCGGCTGTGCGCTTCGCCCGGACCGAAGGCATCATCCCCGCGCCCGAGCCCGCTCACGCCATCCGGGCGGTGGTCGAGGAGGCCGAGGCCGCGCGTGAGGCCGGCGAGGCCCGGGTGATCCTGTTCGGCCTGTGCGGTCACGGCCACTTCGATCTGAGCGCCTATGACGCGTACCTGGCCGGCAAGCTCGAGGACCCCGAGTTCTCTCAGGCCGACCTCGACGCGGCGCTGGCCGCCCTCCCGGAGGCGCCCGCCCTCGCCTAGGGCCTAAGAAAGCCCCGCCAGCTCCTCGAACAGCGCCCGCGCGGCCGCGATCCCCAGCGGGACGTATTCGGCGCGCAGGCGCTCGTTGGGGGAGTGGATGTTGGCGTCGGGCAGCGAGAAGCCGGTGATGATCGTCGGGATGCCCCTGGTCGGCCAGCGCGGCCACGATCGGCAGCGTCCCGCCCGAGCGGATCAGGGCCGGGCGCACCCCGAGCACCCGCTCGAAGGCGCGCAGGCCGAGCTGGATGGCCGGCGCGTCGGGCGCGACCAGCGCCGGCGGCGCGCGGAGGAGAGCAGCTGCACCTCGAGCTCGGCGCCGGCCGGGGCGGCAGCGCGCAGCAGCTCGCTCGAACGCGCGCCGCGATCTGCCGCCGGTCCTGGCCGGGGGCCAGCCGGATCGACACGTTGGCGTCGGCCTGCACCGGCAGCACCGTCTTCTGGCAGTGCGGCGAGCCGCTCTCGATCCCGTTCACGTCGAGCGCCGGCTCGGCGAACGTGCGCAGGTAGAACTCCTCGGCCGCGCGGGCGTCGGCCGGGCGCGCGCCCTGGTCGGCCAGCTCGTCCGCGCCGGCCGGCAGCTCGCGCCAGCCCTCGAGCTCCTCGGCCGTCGGCGGCGCCGATCCCGGCGCGCAGCGGCTCGGCCAGCCGGCCGTCCGCGGCGATCAGCGCCTCGAGCGTCTGGATCAGGGCGTGGGCGGCGTTGAGCGCGGCCCCGCCGTAGATCCCCGAGTGCAGGTCGCGCTGCGCCGGTGCGCATCGTCAGGTGGAAGTAGACGAGGCCGCGGGTGGCCACGTTGAAGGCCGGCCGGCCGCGCCCGATCATCCCGCTGTCGAAGATGATCGCGGCGTCGGCACGGCGCTCATCGCCGGCCAGGAACTCGACGATCGAGTGCCCGCCGGTCTCCTCCTCGCCGTCGCAGGCGAACCGAACGTTGACCGGCAGCTTGCCGGCCCGGGCCAGCTCTCGCGCGGCGGACAGCAGCAGATAGAGCTGACCCTTGTCGTCGGCCACTCCCCGGGCGTACAGGTGCTCGTCGCGGATATCAGGCTCGAACGGCGGCGAATCCCACAGCTCGAGCGGGTCGGGCGGCTGGACGTCGAAGTGCCCGTAGCAGAGCACCGTCGGCGCGCTCGCCGGGTCGGTCGAGGCGCGCAACTCGCCGATGGCCAGCGGCTGACCGTGCCAGTCGACCAGCTCGCACTCACCTCCGGCCTCGCGCAGCAGCGCGCACACCCACTCGCCGGCCTGCTTCACCTCGCTGCTCCGGCCCGGATCGGCGCTCACCGACTCGATGCGCAGGAACTCGGCGAGCTCGTCGAACCAATCCGCGGCCACGCGCGGAGAGCCTACTCGGAGCGGCTCCCGACGAGCCGCCGGCTCTGCACGTCACGCGGTGAGTGGTCGGGTGGATGCGGACGCCGGAAAGCTCCGCACTCGTGCCCCGCCCCGACGCGAGCGCGGAGTTCTCCGCACCAGAGCCGGATGAACCCGAATTCACCCTGTCTCCGGGACCGAGTGAGGACTTAGCCGGGTTCGGGGGGGCGCCCGGGTGGTCCAGTCCCGAGGCGCCGCGCGCTCAGGAAGCGCGCACTGCCGCCGCCCCCGCTGAGACCTGCGGATCGATCCGCGGCGGGTGGCGAAACGCGCGCGATCCGGTCGCCGTACCGGCCACCAGGAGCGCCCAGCCGGTCAGCACGAGAATCGTGGCGCTCTGACCCGCGGACTGGAGCAGGACGCCCACGACCAGCGGCCCGAGCCATCCGATCGAGAAGGAGATCAGGGTCGAGGCGGCCTGGACCCTGCCCTGCAGCCGGTCGGGCGCCAGCGCGACGCGAAACCCGACGACGATCGAGTTGGTCACCGGCGTGATCAGCTCGGCGAGCCGCGACGATCGCCCCGAGCAGCAGCGGCTCGTGCACGACCAGCAGCAGGGGGATCGACAGCGCGAGCAGCCAGCTCTCCCCGATCAGCGCCACGCGGGCGGACAGCCGCTTTGCAGGCGCGGCGCGAGCAGCGCGCCGACCAAGCCGCCGACGGCTGCGATCGCCAGCATCACCCCGACCAGCGCCGGAGTCGCCCCGTGGCGCTTGGCCAGCACGACGATCAGCAGGTATAGCCCGATGAACAGCGGGTTGCTGCCGGCGAACACCAGCATGCACGTTCGGAAGAACGGTCGCTGCCATACCCAGCGCAGCCCCTCTCGGGAGTCGCCGAGCGCCTCGTCGCCGCGGAGCTCCTGGAAGTCGCTGCGGATCAGCAGCTTGCTCACCGTGGAGGCGGCGTAGGACAGTGCGTCCGTCAGGAACGGGATGGTCCGCGCGAGGCCGAACAGCACGCCGCCGAGCGGCGGTCCGGCCAGCATCGCGCCGAACAGCCGCGACTCGTTGCGGGCCACGGCCTGGCCAAGCTGATCGGGCGCCACGAGCTGGCGCAGCACACCACGCTCGGTGACGTAGCTGATCACGAAGCCGGCCCCGTCGACCAGCGCGACCAGCACGATCAGCCCGAACGGCACGCCACCGAACGCCGCGGCGATGGGAATCGAGGCCAGGGCGAAGGCGCGGATCCCGTCGGCCGCCACCATCAGGTATCTGCGGTTGACGCGGTCGGCCAGCATGCCGGCCGGCAGCGCGAACACCGCGATCGGGACGTTCCGGGCAAATCCGACGATCCCCGCCTTGGCGGCCGAGCCGGTCACCGCGAGCACGAGCAGCGGGTAGGCCACCAGCGAGATCTGCGAGCCGAGCTCGGAGACCGTCTGGCCGCTCCAGAGCAGCAGGAACTCGCGGTTGCGGCGCAGCGGGACCGAGGACATCCTCGCTGTCGGTTCTACCGCGTCAGGCCCGGGGCTGCTGCTTGGCCCAGGCGAGGATCGCCCGCGAGTGCTTGATCACGGTCCCATCGGCCAACTTGAGCGCCGGCAGCTTGGTATCGCCAGTAGCTTCTCGCAGCTCCTCGCGGGAGCCTTTGCGCAAGAACGGCAATGGGCTGCCGTGCCCCGCGATCACCTTCTCGTAGGCGATGTCCTTGGTCCGCATCGCCTCCTGGACGCGCCGGCAGGGGTGCACGCGCGGACCCCCATCGTCGCCGTGGCAGACGTAAAGAGTGAGTGGCGGCTGTTCCATCGTCTTATGATCACAGAACGTCCTGCATCCACCACTCCTGCCCGAGGCGGGTAGAGGCGTGGTGCACATAACTTGACACAGGAGGAGCGATGAAGATCGGCCGCTTGCTGCTCAGGCTCACCGTCGGGGGCTTTTTCTTCGGGCACGGAACGCAGAAGCTGTTCGGATGGTTCGGCGGACACGGCATCGACGCCACAGCCCAGATGTTCGAGGGCCTCGGGATGAGGCCCGGGCGCCGCAATGCGATCGCCGCCGGAGCGGCCGAGGCCGGCGGTGGCGCCGCGCTGGCGCTCGGGCTGGCGACGCCGCTGGCCGCCGGGGTCGCTCACCTCGGTGATGCTGACCGCGATCCACCGCGTCCACTTCAAGAACGGTCCCTGGGTGACCGGCGGCGGCTACGAGTACAACGTGGTGCTGATCGCCGCCGCGCTCGCGCTCGCCGAAGTCGGACCCGGCGAGATGTCGCTCGACCACGCCCTGGGAACCGAGCGGAGCGGTCCGGGCTGGGCCCTCGCGGCAGCGGCCATCGGCGCCGCCGGTGCGGTTGGCGCCCACCGTCTGGCCGCCGCCTATCCCGCCCCGCCGCCGGCCGCGAGCGAGACGCCGGCGAGCGATGCCACCGGCGCCACCGCCACGGCCGACGGCGATGCCGGCGCGAGGCGCAGGAGCCCGCCGCGACGCAGTAATCGCCGGCTGGGAGTCACCGGTGAGCACGAGCGACAAGGCGCTCGAGCACGCCGCCACCGAGGCGAGCGGCGAGAGCCCGCGGGTGCGCCTGATCTTCGGCGCGCTGCTGCTGGTCATGCTGCTCGCCTCGCTCGACCAGACGATCGTCTCGACCGCGCTCCCGACGATCGTCGGCGACCTGGGTGGGCTGTCGCACCTGTCCTGGGTGGTGACGGCCTACCTGCTCGCCTCGACGGTCTCCGGTCCGCTGTACGGCAAGCTCGGCGACCTCTACGGGCGCAAGACGCTGCTCCAGGTCGCGATCGTGCTGTTCCTGATCGGCTCGGCGCTGTGCGGGCTCTCGCAGGAACATGACCGAGCTGATCGCCTTCCGCGCGCTCCAGGGGCTGGGCGGCGGCGGGCTGATGGTGACCACGATGGCCGTGGTCGGCGACATCATCCCGCCCCGCGACCGCGGCCGCTACCAGGGGTTCTTCGGCGCGGTGTTCGGCGTCTCGACCGTGATCGGCCCGCTGCTGGGCGGCTTCTTCGTCGACAACCTGTCCTGGCGCTGGATCTTCTACGTCAACCTGCCGCTCGGCGTGCTCGCCCTGGTGGTCATCGGCGCGGTGTTCCATGCCCGCGCCGACCAGGTGCATCACCGCATCGACTATCTGGGCGCGGCCGTGCTCACGGCGTGCCTGTCGGCGGTCGTGCTGTTCACCAGCCTGGGCGGGACCAGCTTACCACTGGGGCTCGCCGCTGATCGTCGCGCTGATCGCGATCGCGGCGGTCGCGCTGTTCTGCTTCCCGGTGATCGAGGCTCGTGCGGCCGAGCCGATCCTCCCGCTGAACCTGTTCCGCAACCGGACGTTCGTGGTCACGAGCGCGGTCGGCTTCATCATCGGCCTGGCCCTGTTCGGGGCGGTCACCTACCTGCCCCTGTACCTCCAGGTCGTCAAGGGGCACAGCCCGACCAGCTCGGGCCTGCTGCTCACGCCGATGATGGCCGGGCTGCTCGTCACCTCGATCCTGAGCGGCAACCTGATCGCCCGGTTCGGGCGCTACCGGATGTTCCCGATCGCCGGAACCGCGCTCGCCACGGTCGGTCTGTTCCTGCTCAGCCGGCTCGGCGTCACGACCTCGACCCTCGCCGCCGCGCTCTACATGCTGGTCCTCGGGCTCGGCCTGGGGATGGTCATGCAGGTGCTCGTGCTGGCCGTCCAGAACGCGGTCGACTACCGCTACCTCGGGGTGGCCACCTCGGGCTCGACCCTGTTCCGGCAGGTGGGCGGCTCGATCGGCGTCTCGGCCTTCGGCGCGATCTTCTCGAGCCGGCTCGCCGGCGAGCTGGCCAAGCGGATCCCGCCCGGCGTCCATATCCCGGCGCAGGCCAACCCTGCGGTGGTCAAGCATCTGCCGGCGGCGGTCCACGGCGCCTACATCGAGGCCTTCTCCGCCGCGCTGCAGCCGGTGTTCGTCACGGCGGCGGCTGTGGCGCTGTTCTCCTTCCTGCTCAGCTGGCTGCTGCGCGAGCTGCCCCTGCGCCAGACGGCGGCCGCCGAGGGGGTGGGCGAGAGCTTCGCGGCACCGCGCCACGGCAGCTCCGAGCGGGAGCTCGAGCGGATCCTCAGCTCGCTGTCCAGCGCGAGGAGCGCCAGCGGATCTACGACGCGCTGGTCGAGCGCTCCGGAGTCCAGATCACCCCGCCCGAGGGGTGGCTGCTCAACCGGATCGGCGAGCGGGCGCCGACCACCACGCCGGCGCTGGCCGAGGAGCTGCACGTCCCGCCCGAGCGCCTACAGGCGCCCGCTCGACGGCCTGACCCGGCGCGCCTACGTCACCACCGAGCCCGGCCTGGAGCTGACCGCCGACCGGGCGGGCCGCGCGCGAGCAGCTGATCAGCGCCGGCCGCGCCGAGCTCTGCCGCCTGCTCGACGGGTGGGAGCCCGAGCAGGACGAGGAGCTCCAGCCCGTGCTGCGGCGGCTCGCCGGCGCGCTCGTGGTCGAGATGCCGGCGCAGTCGCTCGCTATGCCGGCACGGCCACCGGCGGCGCGTCGGCCACGCCGGCCAGCCACGGATAGCGCGCGGTGTCCTTGCCGGCGTAGTCCGGGTCCAGGTAGATGAAGCAGCGCTGGATCTGCCAGTCGCGGATCTCGAACACGTCGCACCAGCGGCCGGCGCCCCACTCGGGCACGCCGGCTCGCCACGGTCCGTCCTGGTGCTCGCCGTAGCTGGTCCCCTCGCACACCACCATGTCGCTGCCCGAGAAGATCCAGTTCATGTTCGCGTAGTCGTGGCGGATCGACTTGATCGTGGCGCCCACCTCGCCGAACATGCGCCCGATCTCATCGCGTCCGTTGGCGATCCCCCATTTGGGGAACGCCACCTGCGCGTCCACCGCGAACAGCTCGAGGATGCTCTCGCCGGTCGACGTCACGCCGCCGTTGTCGAACGCCTTCAGATACTCCAGGGCCACCGACTTGCGCTGCTCGTCGGTCATGCGTCTGCCGGGTGAGGGTCATCGCCCGCTCCTCCTTTGAACGCTCAGGTGTCGGTGTGCCGCGGCGCGTAGCGGTGGTGCAGCATCAGCGCGTTGCCGTCGGGGTCGGAGAAGAACGCCATGTGGCAGACGCCCGTGTCGAGGATGTCGCCGTGGAACTTGACGCCCCGATCCTCGAGCAGCTTGCGGGCCGCCGCCACGTCGTCGACGTGGAGCGCGATCGGGTTGGGGTTGCGCTCGTGCTGCATCCCCATCTTCTCCGGGTCGTAGACGCTCAGGGTCAGGTTGCCGGTCTCGAACTCGGAGTAGTTGCGCTCGGGCAGGTAGACCGAGCGGGGCAGGCCGAGCGTCTCGCCATAGAAGGCGGCCGCGGCGGCGAGGTCGTGGGTCGGGATGCCGACGAAGTCGACGCCCCGCACGATCTCGGACACCTGCGCCCCGCGATTTCCCGTGCCGGTGCTCATGCGTTCTTGATCACGATGCCTTCGAGGCTGAAGGCGGCGCGCTCGGTCGAGTCGATGGCGTTCTCGAGCCGCTCGAAGATGTCCTTCCAGCGGATCACCACCATCGGGTCGATGCCGGTCTCGAACAGCGAGGCGATCGCCTCCCGGGTGATCCGGTCGCCGACGTTCTCGAGCCGGTGCACCTCGACCATGTGCTCGGTGATGTCCGTGAACGTGCGGATCAGCGGGATCGCCGCCGCGATCTGGCGGGTGGCGTCGCGCAGCACGCCGGCCAGGCGCTGGGCCTGGGCCATCGGCGCCTCGATCTTGTACAGCCCGAGGTAGTCCGCCACCTCCTCGGTGTAGTCGACGATGTCGTCGAGCGCCGAGCACAGCTGGAGGATGTCCTCGCGATCGATCGGGGTGACGAACGTCTGGTTCATCCGCTTGATCACCTCGTGGGTGATGTGGTCGCCGTGGTGCTCGCAGGCGAGGATCTCGCGCGCCAGACCCGCGCTCTCGGGATAGCTGGCCAGCATCGCGTCGAGCAGCTCCGCCGCGTGCACGATGTTCGTGCCGGCCTGCTCGAACAGGTCGAAGAACTCGCGGTCGGTGCCCCGCAAGAGGTTTGCGATCGAGGCCATCGTCAGCTGATCCCCGCGTAGCATAGGGCGCGATGCCGACGCCGGTGCTCAAGCGATGAGTTACACGACCGAGGAGGGTCGCGAACGCATCCTCGAGGACGTGGCGCAGGCCGCCGATCAGCTCGCGCTGGCCGTCGCCGCGCTCGGCGAGGCCTACGAGGAGCTCGACGAGCAGACCGCCGATCAGCTCGAGGCGGCCCTGTTCCGCCCGGCCAGCCAGGCCTACGGCCGGCTGCGGCGCACCCACGCCGAGTTCGCCCAGCGCTCCGGCCTGCCCGGCCAGAGCTTCGAGCGCAGCTCGGGCGGCATGCACTCGGCCGACCCCGGGTGTACGTCGAGCGTGCGGTTGAGGCGATCGAGCAGGCCGACCACGTGCTCGCCGAGCTCCAGGACTCGATGCTGCCGGTCGAGGTGGGCGACCGCGAGCTGCGGGAAGGCCTGTCCGCGGTGCGCGAGGCGATCGCCGACCTGCCGGCGCACGCCCAGCCGTCTGATGCGCGCCCAGGGCCGCTAGCCCGGCTGTCATCTGGCCCGCATCTCGGCCAGCGTCTGCTCGAGCGCGGCCATGAGATCGGTGGCCTCCTCGGGCGCCTTCTCGCGCGGCTCGGCGCCTTGATCGTCTGGCCCTTGCGCTTGCGGGCGACGACGTCCTGCAGGCGGCGCCGGTAGCGGTCCTTCCACTCGCCGGGCTCCCACTCGCCGGAGAGCTCCTCGATCACCGCCACCGCCGCCTTGAGCTGCTGGGCTGAGGGCTTGTGCGACTTCTGGGCGGCGTTCTCGATGTCCTTGGTGGGGCGGACCTCGTCGGCGAACAGCATCGTGCTCAGCATCAGCGCCCGATCCTGCGCCCGGACGATCGCCAGGTACTCCTTGGCCCGCATCACGAACCGTCCGAGCGCCGCTCGCTCCGTGCGCGCCATGACCTCGACCAGCAGCCGGTACGCCCGCGCCGATCCGTCGTCGGAGCCGGCCGGCAGGAGGTAGTACGGGTGGTCGTAGTAGACCGGGTCGACCTCGCCCAGATCCACGAACGACTCGATCTCGATCGTCCGGGTCCGCCGCGGCTCGATCGCCTCGAGCTCCTCGTCGGTGACGATCACCTGGCCGCCGTCCTCGAGCTCGTAGCGCGTGGGCTGATCTCGTCCCACGGGACCTCGACGTCCTCCTTGGAGCAGAAGCGCTGCACCTCGACCGGCGCTCCGTCCTTCTCGTGCAGCTGGCGGAAGTGGAGATCGCGGTCGCGCACCGCGGTGACCATGACCACCGGCACGTTGACCAGCCCGAAGCTGAGCGATCCGCTCCACAGCGAACGAGCCATCGATCAGCTCCCGCGCTTGCCCGACTTGCCCAGGCTGGCCTTCAGGCGCGGCCATCAGGTCGTCCGGCGCCTCGGGCTCCTCGAACTCGGGTAGCTCGATCTCCTCGCCCTTGGCCTTGGCCTTGATCAGCTCGCCGACCCGGTCGCGGTAGGTGTCCTTGAACGAACCCGGCCGGAACTGCTTGTGCAGCGAGTCGACCAGCTGCTCGGCCATGTCGAGCTCGGCCTTGGTCGGCTTGCGGCTCGGCGCCGAGATGTCGAGCTTCTCGACCCCCACGAGCTCGTCGGCGAAGCGCATCGTGTGCAGCACGAGTACGTCGTCACCGGCGCGCACCGCGGCCAGGTACTCCCGGTTGTGGAACACCCAGCGCCCGATGCCCGTGCGCTCCGAGCGCGCGAGCGCGTCGAGCAGCAGCCGGTAGGCGTCCTCGCCGCCGTCGCCCGCGCCCAGGTAGTAGGTCCGGTTGTAGAACACCGGGTCGACCTGCCCGGCCTCGACGAACTGCTCGAGCTCGATCGTGCGCGAGCGGTCACCCGCCGCGGCGTCGATCTCCTCCTGGTCGAGCATCACGAACTCTCCGCCGCGCACCTCGTAGCCCATCGAGACCTCCTTGTAGGGCACCTCCTTGCCCTCCTTGGAGCAGATCCGCTTCTGCTTGATCCGGGCGCCATCGGACTCGTGCACCTGGTGGAAGTGGATCGCGTGGCTCTCGGTGGCCGAGTGCACCTTGATCGGGACGGCGATCAGACCGAAGGCGATCGTGCCGTTCCAGATTGAGCGAGAGCCACAAGCCACTCCTACCCGGGTTTATCTCGCGCATGTCATCGGGTACCCCTGGGCCAGGAGGTGAGGAACACATGGCACTAGGACTCGCTCGCATCGTTAGGTCTTTGGCCGGGATCGTCGCTCTGGTGATCGTGGTGGGGATCGTTCTGTTCCTGCTCAACGCCAACCAGAGCAACGTGATCGTCCGCGACATCCATGACGCGGCAGCGTGGCTCGTCGGACCGTTCAGGAACCTGTTCTCGATCCACAGCGCCAAGGTCGCGCGGATCGTCAACTGGGGCCTGGCAGCGCTGGTCTACCTGATCGTGGGCCATTTCATTGCCAGCCTGCTCGCGCGCATGACCGTGCGCGGTCGCCGGCGTCCGGTAGCGGTCTAGTTTTTGGGCCGCCTGCGGCGGCATCCGTCGGAGGTGGCGCGGCAGGCCGCGTTTGCGAGGCAGGGATGCCGAGCGCGGCCGTCGCCGCGACCGCCGTTCCGCCGGACATCCATGTCCGGCGCGACACATGCCGCCTCGGCCCTGGTAAGCCAAGCCTGAACGGCAGGTACGAGCGCATACAACATCCGGCCAGATGGCAGGATTGCATGCTTGAGCGAACCTACTCGTGGGTATCAGGCTCGCATGACTTCACTAGCCATCGCCCGCACCGATTCCGCTGAGCTCTTCGTTCGCTGGCAGCAGCGCGGGGACCGCAGCGCGCGCGACGAGCTCGTCACTCGTTTCCTTCCCCTCGCGCGAAAGCTTGCCCGCCGCTACGCGGGCGCACGTGAGCCTTTCGAGGACCTGCTTCAAGTCGCCAGCCTCGGGCTGGTGAAGGCCGTGGACCGCTTCGACGCTGAGCGCGGGACCGCGTTCTCGTCGTTCGCCGTTCCGACCATCCTCGGCGAGCTCAAGCGCTACTTCCGCGACCTCGGCTGGTCGGTGCATGTCCCGCGCGGCGCGCAGGAGATGGCTCTCAAGGTCGAGGAGGCCCAGCAGCAGCTGACCACCAAGACCGGCCGCCCGCCCAGCGTCCCGGAGCTCGCCCAGTACCTCGAGATGAGCGTCGAGGATGTGCTCGACGCGCTGGAGACCGCGGGCGCGCACCACTCCACCTCGCTCGATGCCCCGCGTGAAGACGGCGAAGGCGACTCCGGTTCGCTGGCCGATGCCTTCGGCCAGGAGGACGAGCGCTACGAGCTGGTCGACGCCAGCGTCACGATCGCGGCTTCGGCCCACCAGCTCACGGCGCGCGAGCGCCACGTGCTCGCCCTGCGCTTCGTGCAGGACATGACGCAAACGCAGATCGCCGATGAGATAGGCGTCTCGCAGATGCAGGTTTCGCGGATCCTGCGTCGCGCCCTGGCGCGGTTGCGCGAGGTGACCGAGGCCGGCGGCGACGAAGTATCCGTCACCTGACGGATGCTTCTCAGCACAGGGGGCGCGTGGGAGTCGGTGCGTCGGGCACGCCCGGCTGACTTTCCCTGCACGGCCACTTGCGCGGCCGTTGACGGTCGCTCTACGCCGACGTCAAGTCACGCGCACTCGCGAACGAACCATACTTCTGTTCGCTGTGGCGAACACTGCATGCCCCACCGGTCGGATAGCTGCTCGACCACCTGGAGGCCCCAGCCACCGGGTCCGTGGTCGCGGACGCGCGTGGCGAAGCCGTCGCCATGGTCGAGCACGCCGCATCGGATGTCGCCGTTGATGCACAGGTCCAGCATCAGCGGGTCGTCGGTTTCCATCGAGCCGTGCACGATGCCGTTGGTGACAAGCTCGCTGACCATCAGCTTGACGTCGTCCACCACGGGGCCGGGCACCAGGGCCGACAGCTCTTCGGCGACAATCCGGCGAGCCTGGGCCGGACCCTCCAAATCGGGCTCGATGTTGTAAAGGGCACGAATGCGTGAATCCATGACTGGCCATAGGTGTACCCCGCGAGCGCATCTCGAAAGCGTCCGAACCGTCGCCTGCTTGCGTGCACCCCGGCCACGCCGCGGCGCGCCGGATCATCCGGGGGGGCAGTGGCGCTGAACGAGAACGCTCCGGCCGTCCGACTCGAGCTGGATTCTCGTCCGGAAACGCTGACGCTCGTCCGTGGAGTGCTGGCCGGGGTGGCCGAGCTGATCGGTCTCGATCCTGAGCTGCTCGATGATTTGAAGACCGCGGTGAGCGAGGCGTGCAACAACGTCGTCATGCACGCCTACGACGGGGAGACCGGCCCGCTCGGCGTGCGCATGTACATCGAGCCCGAGGCGATCGAGGTGGTCGTGCTCGACCGTGGCTGCGGACTGCCGCCGCTCGCGCCCGCCGATGAGACGGTTCGGGGGGTGGGGCTGTCGGTGATCCGCGCCCTGGCCGAGCAGGCCGAGTTTCGCACTCCTCCCGACGGGGGCACCGAGGTGCGGATGTCGTTCGCCGGGCAGCGCGACGGCAAGCCGCTGTTTCACCTGCCGAGTCGGCCCGGACCCGATGAGAACGAGGCATCGTGGCTGTCCGGCGACGCCGTGGTGTCGCTGTCGCCGATCAGCCTGCTGGCCGGCGTGCTCGGGCGCGTGGCCCGTGCGCTGGCCGCCCGGGCGCGTTTCTCGCTCGACCGCTTCTCCGACGTTTACCTGGTCACCGACGCGATCGCCGCTCACGCCGGCCGCTCGGCCAAGGGAGCGCGCATGTCGTTCGCGATCACCACCGACGCCCAGCGGCTGGAGCTGACCATCGGTCCCTTCTCCGAGGGCAGCGGCGGACAGCTCTCCCACCACGGACCCGACTACAGCGCGGCTTCGGCCCTGACCATGCTGAGCGACGAGCTCGATGTTCGCCCCGGCGACGGAGGCGAGGTCATCTACGTCGTAATGGTCGACCGCCGCCGCGGCTGAGGCGCGCGCGGCCCGTCACTCCGCGGGCAGCAGGTCCTCGGGGGTGTCGACGAGCGTCATCCGGTCGGCCACGCCGGTCAGGCTGAGCAGGCGCTGCACCTGTTGGGGGCCCTTCACCATGGCCAGCCGCCGTCCCATCTCCTCGGTGCGCTGGTGGGCGCGCACCAGCACGCTGAGGCCGGTCGAGTCCATGAAGTCGAGCTCGCGCAGATCGATGATCAAGAGCTCGGAGTCCGACGCGGCGACACGGTCGAACTCTTCCTGGAGCGCCGGGCTCGAGGCGAGATCAAGCTCACCGCTCACCGCGATCACCGTCGCCCGTCCCTGATTTCGCACCTCGAGTCGAAAATGACTCTGCATGGGGGCGCGAGCCTACTGATCTTGGGCCAGGCATGCTGGGCGTGGCGCTGCACCGGGGCGCCAGCGCGCCGTTTGTCGGCCGATCGAGCGGGTAAGCGAAATCGATAGATGTCCACTCCCGATCCAGCCCGCGAACAGGAAGAGGCGGCGGCTGCCGAGGCGGCCGCGATCGGCGGCCGTCCCAGCTCCGAGCCGCCCACCGAAGAGGCGCCCGACGAAGCCGCCCGTCCGGTGGCCGAGGGTGGCGGGGGCGAGGCCGAGGGGTTCGAGCAGGCAGAGCAGGAACTGATCGAGCACGCCAGCCACGGCGACCAGCATGGCGCCCGGCGGGCCATCGAGGACGCGCCTGAAGAGAGCGACGATGCACGCGCGGCCGAGAGCGGCGAGGCCGATCAGGAGCGCTCGAGCGAGCGCGACGAAGACGCGCCCTGATTTATCTGCCCTGACGCTGGATTCCCACCGCTCGGGTGGTTTGGCCCTCCCAGGTGCATCGCCGGGTCAGATACCGGGTAGTCATCGCGCACGCACACAGTGCATGAAAGGAGGAGGCGAAATGGTCGCACTGATCGTGTTGTTGCTGATCCTGGCCATCTTTGGCGGGCTCGGCTTCGCAGTACACGTGCTCTGGTTCGTTCTCATCGCCGCGGTCATCCTTTGGCTGATCGGGTTCATGATCGGAGGCGTCGAGTCCGGCATGGGTCGGCGAAGGTGGTATCGCTGGTAGTTGAGTGGCCCGCCGGGATCTGTCCTCGTCCCGGCGGCGCCTGCGAAGTCCATCTAGGCGCTCAGCGCGCTTCGCCGGTGAGCTGGCGCAGGCGGTGCAGCGAGCGCCGCAGCAGCCGCGACACCTGCATCTGGGAGACGCCGACCCGCTCGGCGATCTCCGACTGGGTGAGGTCCTCGCCGAAGCGCAGATAGAGGATCTCGCGCTCGCGCTGCGGTAGGTGTTTGGCCGCGGCGAAGATCGTCGTCTGGTCATCGACCAGGCCGAGGCGCTGGTCCTCATCGCCGATCGCATCGAGGCGACTCGCGTCCTCTTCGCCGGCCACCGGGGCATCGAGCGACACCGTGCCGTAGGCCTCGGCCACCTGGAGGCCGTCGAGGACCTCCTCTTCGCTCAGCTCCAGATACTGGGCCAGCTCGTCGACCCGCGGCGGACGCCCGGTGCGTGCACTGATCGCCTGGCGCGCCTCGTTGATCCGTCGCGCGCGCTCCTGCGCACCCCGGTCGACATGGATCGCCCATCCGGTGTCCCGGAAGTAGCGCTTGAGCTCGCCCACGATCGTGGGCACGGCGAACGACGTGAACGCGAAGCCCCGATCGGGATCGAATCGCTCGACGGCCTTGACCAGGCCGAGGCTGGCCACTTGCACCAGGTCGTCGTAGGGCTCGCTCGACTGCACGTAGCGCCGAGCCAGCTTGCGGGCAAGCGGGAGAAATCGAGCGATCAGCTCGTCGCGCGCCTCACGGTCATGGTCGCGCCTCCACCGCTCGAACAGCTGTTGGGAGTCAGCTGCGGACACGGGCTCGCCGACCGGGATCCCCGACACGGGGGTCCTCCTTTCGCAGACGAACCCCTTTTACCACACAACCCGACGTGCGTGTGGCAGGCAGCGCCCACGCCGGCGCCCCCGCGCCGGCGTGTAGCCGCTGCATCCGTCTCGGAGGGTCAGCGGACGCGGCGCCTCACTTGACGGCGGCCGCGGCCGATGGTCCGGGCGCCGCGGCGCTCGAACTGGTTCAGCTGTCGCGCCAGACGGCCCGAATTGGTGTACGTCAGGGCGCTCTGCCTGATCGCATCGCCCGCCGTGGCCAGTGCGCCCACGGTGGTGTAGAGCACGCGCTGCGCGCTGGTTGCGATCGCGCCCAGCTGGGTCCCGGCGGCGTCGGCACTGCGCGATGCCGTCTCGGTCGCCCGGGCGCCCGTGGTGCGGGCGTGGCGAGCGGTGGTCCGCGCGCTGGTGCGCGCCGTGACCGAGGCCGAGCCGGTCGTGCGCCGGGCCGATGTCCTCGTGCTCGAGGCGCTTCGCTTGGCGGCGTTTCGCTTGCGCGTCGCGGCCGCCCGTTTAGCGGCGGCTGAGCGTTGGGTTGGCGTCTGCGTAGCCATCTGCTTCTCACTCCTCACGTTCGTTCGGGGTCTCGGCAGCCCTCCTCCCCCCCTACGTTGCGATACTCACCCGAATGCCCGCTTCCTACACGTCTTCCCTGGCCGAGGAGCTCGCGTCCGACGTGCTCGAGCGGTTTCTGCGCTATGTGAGGATCGACACACAATCGCGGCGGGGGCGCAGCGGTTCGCCGAGCACGCCGGGTCAGCTCGAGCTCGGGCGGCTGCTGGTGGCCGAGCTCCAGCAGGCCGGGATCGACGACGCGCAGCTCGATGAGCATGGCTATGTGATGGCCACGCTCCCCGGCAACCGCGCGCAGAACCTCGAGACGATCGGGCTGATCGCCCATATGGACACGAGCCCCGATGCACCCGGCAGTGGCGTCGAGCCGATCGTGCACCGGGCCTACGACGGGGGTGTGCTCGCGCTCCCACGCGAGGGCACCGTGCTCGACCCGACGCACATGCCCGAGCTCACCGGCAAGGACGGTCACGACATCGTCACCTCCAGCGGCGACACCCTGCTCGGAGCCGACGACAAGGCGGGCGTGGCCGAGATCATGGCCGCCGTCGCCTACCTGGCCGCTCATCCTGAGCTGCCGCGGCCGACACTGCGAATCGGGTTCACGCCCGACGAGGAGGTCGGCGAAGGAGCCTCGCTGTTCGATCTCGAGCGCTTCGGCGCCCGCTGCGCCTACACGCTCGACGGCTCCGAGCTGGGCGAGCTCACCGACGAGACGTTCAGCGCGTTCGAGGCGCTGCTGACGATTCGCGGCGTCGAGGTGCACCCCGGCTGGGCCACCGGCAGGATGGTCAACGCGCTGCGCCTGGCTGCGCTCATCGTCGCCGCCCTGCCCGCGGACTCGCTGACCCCGGAGACGACCGCCGGCCGCGACGGGTTCATCCACCCGCACGAGCTCAGCGGCACCCCGGCCAAGGCGAAGCTCGGGCTGATCGTGCGCGACTTCGACGACGAACGGCTCGACGGCCACCTCGAACTGCTCGAGCGCACCGCCCGCGAGGTGATGGCGGCCCACCCACGGGCGCAGTTCGAGTTCACCGTGCACGAGCAGTACCGCAACATGCACCGGGTCCTCAGCCAGGTGCCCGAGGTGACCGACGCCGCCGCGGCGGCGATCCTGGCCGAGGGCATCGAGCCGATCCGGCGCCCGATCCGGGGCGGCACCGACGGCTCCGTGCTGAGCGCGCGGGGCCTGCCCACCCCGAACATCTTCACCGGCGGGCATGAGTACCACTCGGTTCGCGAGTGGGCGTCGGTGCAGGAGATGGCGGCCGCCTCCGCGGTCGTCGTGCGCCTGGCCGAGGTGTGGTCGACCGACGGGCATGCAGGCTAGTTCCGCCGCCTCGCTCGCGTCGGTCGACGGCGAGGTGATGCTCGCCTCGGAGGCGACGATCCCGGCCACCGACGAGGGACTGCTGCGCGGCGACGGCGCGTTCGAGGTGATCCGGGTCTACGACGGGCGTCCGTTCGCCATGGAGGAGCATCTCGCGCGCCTCTCGCGATCGGCTTCGAATCTGCGCCTGCCGGTCGACCTCGAGGCGGTGCGCTCCGACGCGTGGCGGCTGTTGGCCCAGGCGGGCACCGGGCCCGACCACGAGCTCCTGCGGATCGTCATCACCCGAGGCGGCCGGCGCCTGCTCCTGACCGAGCCGATGCACCGTACGCCCGACCAGATCCGCCTCGCCACGATCACGTTTTCGCCGACGCGGGTGCTCGACGGAATCAAGTCGCTCTCCTACGCGGCCAACATGCTGGCCACCCGCCTGGCGCGCGAGCAGGGCTTCGACGAGGCGCTGCTGGTCACCCCGCACGGTCGCGTGCTCGAGGCGCCCACCAGCTCGATCTTCTGGGCTACCGACGGGTCGCTGTTTACCCCGCCGCTGGATGAGCACATCCTGGCCTCGATCACGCGCGCGGTCGTGCTCGAGGTGACCGGCGCGGGCGAGCGCCCGTTGACCCTGGACGAGCTGCTGATTGCCGACGAGGCGTTCCTGGCCTCGACCACCCGGGAGGTCGAACCGATCGGGGCGGTCGACGAGCGCGCGTTCGACGCGCCGGGTCCGCTCACGCAGAGCGCGGCGCGCGAGGTCGCCGACCGGATCCGCGCGCGGCTGGCCGACGGAGATCGATGAAGGCGCGCGGCGGGGATCGATGAGGATCCTCACGGTGATCGGGAACCGCCCCCAGTTCATCAAGGCGGCGGCGGTGTCCCCGCGTCTGCGCTCCGAGCACGAGGAGCTCCTGATCCACACCGGGCAGCACTTTGACGACGAGCTGTCCGCGGTGTTCTTCAGCGAGCTCGGGCTGCCCGCCCCCGACCGCGAGCTGGGCATTGCGCTCGGCACCAACAGCTCGCAGACCGCCCGCATGCTGAGCGCGCTGGAGCCGGTGATCCGCGACACGGCGCCCGATGCGGTGCTCGTCTACGGCGATACGAACACCACGCTGGCCGGCGCGCTGGCCGGCGCGCAGGCCAGGGTGCCGGTGGCCCACGTAGAGGCCGGCATGCGCTCGTTCGATCGCACCATGCCCGAGGAGCTCAACCGGGTGCTCGTGGACCACGCCGCCACGCTGCTGTTGTGCTCGTCCTCGGTTGCCGTCTCGAACCTGCGCCGCGAGGGGGTGGCTGGAGCGGTCGAGGTGGTGGGCGACGTGATGGTCGACATCGCGCTGGCCACCCAGCCGGGGGCCCGCGAGCGCGTCGATCTGGTGCGGCGGCGCGGACTCGAACCCGGCGGCTACGTGCTGGCCACCGCCCATCGGGCCGGCAACGTCGACGACCCGGCGCGCGTGGCCCAGCTGGTGGATCTGCTGTGCCGGATGCCCGCGCCCGTGCTGTTCACGATTCACCCCCGTACGCGCCGGGCACTCGAGCAGGCCGATCTGCTCGCCCGACTCGAGGGCGCCGGTCCGGTGATCGTCGCGCCGCCGCTCGGCTACCTGGAGACCGCGGCGCTGCTCTGTCACGCCCGCGCCCTGCTCACCGACTCGGGTGGCATGCAGAAGGAGGCCTACCTGGCAGGTGTTCCGTGCATCACGATGCGGCCGAGCACCGAGTGGACCGAGACCGTCGAGCACGGCTGGAACATCCTGGTCGATCTCGACGCCGACGCCGCGCTCGCCGCGCTCGCCGCGCTCGAGCGCGACCCGCCGGCCGAGCGTCCGGCCCTCTATGGCGACGGGGGCGCCGGGGAGCGCGTCCTGGCCGCTCTTAGACTGCACGTCGGATGAGCGAGCGGCGCACCCGATGAGCGAGCGGTCCCTTCGCATCGCGGTCGTGGGGTTGGGCTACTGGGGTCCCAACCTGGCCCGCAACTTCGCGGCCATCGGCGGCTGCGAGCTGGCCTGGTGCTGCGATCCCTCCGAGGAGGCGCGAGCCCGCGTGGCTCAGAGCTTCCCGCATGCCCGCTTCACCGCAGACCTCGACGAGGTGCTGGCCGACCCGTCGCTCGATGCGGTGGCGCTGGCCACTCCGGTGCCGAGTCACGCCGAGCTCGCGGTGCGCGTGCTTAAGGCCGGCAAGCACTGCTTCGTCGAGAAGCCGCTCGCGGTGTCGGTGGCCGACGCGGAGCGCGCGGTGGCCGCCGCGCAGGCCTCCGGGCGCGTGCTGATGGTCGGGCACCTGCTCGAGTACCACCCCGGCGTGCAGCGGCTCAAGGAGCTGACCGACACGGGTGAGCTCGGCGACCGGATCTATTACATCTACGGCAACCGGCTGAACCTGGGCAAGCTGCGCTCCGACGAGAACGCGCTGTGGAGCCTGGGCGCCCACGACGTGTCGGTCGTGCTCTACCTGGCCGGCGAGGAGCCCTGGGAGGTGATCGCGCACGGCGAGTCCTACGTGCAGGACGGCGTCGAGGACGTCGTGTTCTGCTTCATGCGCTTCGCCTCCGGTTTGTCGGCCCACCTACACCTGAGCTGGCTCGATCCCCACAAGGAGCGCCGCTTCACCGTCGTCGGCTCGCGCCGGATGGCCACGTTCGACGACATGGCGCTCGAGGGCAAGCTCCAGATCTTCGACAAGGGCTTCGACCAGGACTCGAGCAGCTACGGCGAGTACATCACCCGAACGGGTGACATCTTCTCGCCGCAGATTCCCAACCTGGAGCCGCTGCGCATCGAATGTGAGCACTTCGTGGAATGCGTGCGCCATGGCCGGACGCCGCGCTCGGACGGTGCCAGCGGCCTGCGCGTGGTTCGGGTGCTCGAGGAGCTCCAGCGCTCACTCGACGCGTCGGGTCGCGCGGTCGTCTCGCCCAAGTAGAGTGCAGGCCCGATGGAGACCTGGGACGTCCGCTCCTTAGACATCGAGGCCCACCACCCGCAGGTGCTGCGCTCCGACGAGGAGAGTCGCGCGATTGCGATCCTGCTGCCCGCCGGCGAGGAGCTCCAGGAGCACCAGGTGCACGAGCGGACCTACCTGGTCGTGGTCGACGGCGAGGTCTCGATCACGCAGGACGGAAGCGAGGTCTCGCGTGGCTCCGGCCTGCTCGCGCACTTCGCGCCGAACGAGCGGCGCACGATCCGCGCGGTGAGCGACGCCCGGCTCGTGCTCGTGCTCGCGCCCTGGCCCGGCGAGGGCCACCCCTCGCGGCTCGACTGACGCGCCGCCGGCGTCGTGTCCGGCTCGTCGCCGGCGCCGTGTGCGGTCCTCGCCCGGTAGCGATTGGTCAGGCGGCGGCCGAGGCGGCGCCTCCGGCGCGCGCCATGCCGGCGCCGGCCTGCGTCCAGATCACCTCGTCGCGCCCGGGACCGACGCCGATCAATGCCACCGGCACGCCCACGAACTCCGCGACGAACTGCAGGTACTCGCGGGCCGCGGCCGGGAGGTCTGACTCCTCGCGGCACTCCGTGAGGTCCTCGCTCCAGCCCTGGAGCTGGACGTACTCGCCGGCCGCGTGATGCAGCACGGTCTGGTGGTAGGGGAAGTCCTCGTACTCGCGTCCTTCGGGGCCGGGGTCGCGGTAGCGGGTGCACACGCACAGCTGATCGAAGCCTGAGAGCACGTCGAGCTTCATCACGGCCAGCGCGGTAAGTGAGTTGATCTGTGCCGCGTAGCGCAGCGCCACCAGGTCCAACCAGCCGACCCGTCGGGCCCGGCCAGTGGTGGTGCCGTACTCGCCGCCGCGCTCCCGGATCTCGTCGGCCAGATCGCCGTCGAGCTCGGTCGGGAAGGGGCCCGCGCCGACGCGCGTGGCATAGGCCTTCATCACGCCCCAGACCTCGTCGATGTCCTTCGGCCCGACGCCCGCCCCGACGCAGGCTGCCCCGGCCACCGGGTTCGATGAGGTGACAAACGGATAGGTGCCGTGGTCGATGTCGAGCAGCGCGCCCTGAGCGCCCTCGAACACGACCGTCTGGCCGGCGTCGAGCCGCTCGTGCACCAGGCGCACGGTGTCCGCGATGTAGGGCGCCAGCCGGTGGCCGTAGGTGAGGTACTCCTCGGTGATCGTCTGCAGGTCCAGGCGCGGGTCCTTGGCGAACGGCCGCAGCGACAGCCGCTTGGGCTCGAGCGCCGCGATGATCTTCTTCTTGAGGATCTTCTCGTCGAGCAGGTCCTGCACCCGGATGCCCAGCCGCGCCGCCTTATCGGCGTAGCACGGTCCGATCCCCCGCCGGGTGGTGCCGATCTGCAGCTTGCCGAGCTTCGCCTCGCCGGCGTGGTCGAGCATCATGTGGTAGGGCATGATCAGGTGGGCGTTGGCCGAGATCCGCAGCTGCCGCGTATCCACCCGCTGCCGGCGCAGCTCGTCGAGCTCGTCGGTCAGCACGCGCGGATCGATCACCACCCCGTTGCCGATCACGCACAGCGTGTTCTTGTGCAGGATGCCCGACGGGATCAGGTGCAGCTTGAATACCTCATGGCCGCGGACAATTGTGTGCCCGGCGTTGTTGCCACCCTGGAAGCGCACCACCGCCTCCGCCCGCTCAGCGAGCAGATCGGTGACCTTCCCCTTGCCCTCGTCGCCAAATTGGGCGCCGACCAATACGATTCCAGGCATCGGCGACGGAGTGTACGCACGGGATGGGCGGAGCCGCGCGCGGCGTGACGTGACGAACCGCGGTGCGCGCCGGTCCCTGCGCGGGAGCGTCGCGGGCGTGCCCAGCCCGCCACCAGGGCCCGGTCCCGATCCGAGTCCGCCCTCGCCCGGTCCGGGGCCGCCGATCCCCGGTCCCGATCCGGTGCCGCCGGGTCCCGAGCCCAGCCCGCCGGCCCCGACGCCCGACCCCTCGCCCCTGCCGCCACAGCCCGGCCCGCAGATCTAGGCATCGCCCCCGGCTCGGCGCCGCCCGGCCTCCTACCACGCGGCCAACCCCACACTCGGCAGCGGCCGCGGGTCGAGTGCGGCGTTGACCCCACCATATGGCGCCTAACCCAGATCTCGGCTGCGACCGCGGGTCGAGTGCGGGGTTCACCGCGCGCCGGTCCGGACGCGGGCCCGGAGCTCATCGCGCGCTCCGAGGGCCCGTTTGTGCCGGATCTCACATTTTTTGGTGGCGTAGCCGGGTAGCCCTGCCTCACCCGAGGAAGATCGCTATGTCACGCCACCCGCTCCCCCCCGGACCCAGGCTCCCGAAGTCGGTTCAGAGCATGGCCTTCTGGACGCGGCCGCTCGCCTTCCTCGAGCGCTGCCGTGCTCGCTACGGCTCGCGCTTCACGATGCGGCTCCTCGCCGGCCCGCCGTTCGTGCTCCTGTCGGATCCCGACGAGATCAAGCAGGTGTTCACGGCGCCCGCCGAAGTCCTCCATCCCGGCGCGGGCGCGCGCGTGCTGGCCCCGGTGGTCGGGCAGAACTCGGTGATCCTGCTCGACGAGGACGCCCACATGGAGCAGCGCAAGCTGATGCTGCCAGCATTCCATGGCGAGCGGGTTGAGCGGCTGACTGGCCTGGTGGCCGAGGTGGCCGAGCGCGAGATCGACGGCTGGCCTGACCAGACCGCGGCCCAGCTTCATCCCCTGCTTCAGCGCCTGACGCTCGAGGTGGTCCTCCGCGCGGTGTTCGGCCTGGACCCCGGCCCCCGCCTCGACACCCTGCGCGAATCCCTGTCGGCCATGCTCGCCTTCGGCGACCGCTTCCTCAGCGTGATCCCGCCCGCGCCGGGCGGGCGGGCGGAGAAGCTGCTCGAGCACGTCGGGCCGTTCGCGGCGTTCGCCCGCCTCCAGCGTGAGGCCGACGCGCAGCTGTTCGAGCTGATCGACGAACGGCGCGCCGCCGGCGAGCAGCGCGATGACGTGCTGGCGATGCTGCTGGAGGCCCGCCACAGCGATGGCTCGCCGATGTCTGGCCAGGAGCTGCGCGACGAGTTGATGACCCTCCTGGTCGCAGGCCACGAGACCACCGCGTCCGCCCTGGCCTGGGCCTTCGAGCGCCTCAGCCGGCATCCCGCCGTGCTCGGCGAGCTCGAGTCCGAGCTGCGCGCCGGCGAGGACGACGCCTACCTGACCGCGACCATCTACGAGACGCTGCGGCGGCGGCCGGTGCTGCCGAACGTCGCCCCGAGGCTCGTGATGCACCCGGTCGAGATCGACGGACGGCCCTATCCGGTCGGCGTCGGCCTGGTGCCGTGCGCGTACCTGGTCCACCACGATCCGGCCATCTATCCCGAGCCGTACGCCTTCCGACCTGAGCGCTTCCTCGACGAGTCGCCGGGCACCTACACCTGGATTCCGTTTGGAGGTGGCCGCCGGCGATGCCTTGGCTCGAGCTTCGCGATGCTCGAGATGAAGCAGGTGCTGCGGGCCGTGCTCGGCGCGCGGAAGCTGCGCATCGCCTCCGATGGGCTCGAGCCTCCTCAGCGCCGGAACATCACGATCAAGCCGGGGCGGGGCGCTCTCGCCGGCTTGCCGCGCCGGCCGGCCGAGCCGTCCTCGGTGCACTAGCGCCAACCGCCGCCATGCTCGCCGAGACGCTGGATAATCGGGGCGTGACGGCTCCGAGCGCGAGCGATCGATCGCAGCTGCCTCGTCCCGAGCTGGTCCACCTGCGCCTGTCGCTGACCGGCTGGATCACGGCGGGCTCCGGCACCGTGGTCGTGTTCCTGGCCGTGGGCTTCATCGTTCCGCTGTTCGCCGGCCTGCATCAGCTGGCTCGGCTGGCCGTGATCAACGCCCCACTGGTCGTCGTCTATTTCATCGTCGTCTCGGTGTTCATCACGCGTCGCTACGGGCGTTACGTGAGCGACGCGCTGGCCTGGTTGCGGGACGACCGTCCGCCCGACGAGCGGGAGCACGCGCAGACGCTGCGCCTCGCCACCTCCGCGGTGAAGCTCGATGCGCTGGCCTGGATCCTCGCCGGGGTCGTGTTCGGCGTGCTCAACAGCATCCTGTTCTCGGTGGGGACGGGCGCCCTCGTCCTGGGCACGATCTGGTTGGGCGGTGAGACCACCACCGCGCTCGACTACCTGCTCTACGAGCGTGCGCTGCGTCCGGTCACGGCGTTGGCGCTGGCCGCTCGCCCGGGGCCGTGCAGCGTCGCCCCCGGCGTGCGCGCGCGCCTCGGCATGGCGTGGGTACTCGGTACCGGCGTGCCGTTGCTCGGGCTGCTGGTGGTGGGCGTGGCCGCGGTGGCCCGGCCACACGTGCAGACGGGCGATGTCGCGGCGGCCGTGTTGTTCCTGGCCGCCGTGGCCTGGCTGGCCGGGTTCGCGATGATCCGGTTGGCCGCCAAGGCGATCGCCGATCCGCTGCTCGCTCTGCGCCGCGGTCTGGACGAGCTCGAGCGCGGCGAGCTCGACGCGCACGTCGCGGTCGACGACAGCAGCGAAGTGGGCCTGCTCCAGGCCGGGTTCAACCACATGGCCGAAGGCCTGCGCGAGCGCGAGCGGATCCGCGATCTGTTCGGTCGCCAGGTCGGCGAGGACGTGGCCCGGCTCGCCCTCAGCGAAGGGATCCAGCTGGGCGGTGAGGAGCGCGAGATCGCCGCCGTGTTCATCGACATGACCGGCTTCACCTCGCTTGCGGTGGCGGCTCCGGCTACCGAGGTCGTGCGCCTGCTCAACCGGTTCTTCCGCGTCGTCGTCGAGGTCGTCGACCGCGAGGGCGGCATGGTCAACAAGTTCGAGGGCGACGCTGCCCTGTGCGTGTTCGGGGCGCCGGTCAGCCGCGAGAACCCGACCGCCGACGCACTCAGAGCCGCCCGCGCCCTGGTCGAGCGTCTGTCGGCCGAGCTCCCCGAGGTGGACTTCGGAATCGGCATCTCGGCCGGCGCGGCCGTGGCCGGCCACGTCGGCGCGGAGCACCGCTTCGAGTACACCGTGATCGGCGATCCGGTCAACGAGGCCTGCCGGCTGGCCGAGCTGGCCAAGCAGCGCGCCGGTCGCGTGCTCGCCTCCGACGCCGCTCTGGAGCGCGCGCCGCGCCAGGAGAGCGACGGCTGGAGCGTCACCGACGAGGCCGTGCTGCGGGGGCGCAGCGCTCCGACCCAGTTCAGCGCACCGGAGACGGACGTGTCCCGGGCAAACGCACCGCAGGCGAGCGGCGCCTAGCCGACCCCGGCGCCTAGCCGATCCCCACCAGCTCGATCCGGTTGCCCCACGGATCGGCCGTGTAGAACCGGCGGGTGTCGGGGATCTCGTCGTCCCACCGCACGGGGGAGCCGGCGTTGGCAAGTCGCTCGGCCAGGCGATCGAGGTCGGCCGCGCCCACCGCGAGCGCCGGGTGCGCCTGGCCGGCCGGCGCGAATGGCTCGGCGATTCCGACGTGGAGCTGATGTGGGCCACACCCGAACCACGCGCCGCCGCGGGCCCGGAGGGCCGCCGGCTTGGGCAGCTCGGGCAGCTCGAGCAGTCCGCCGTAGAACCGGCGGGCCTCATCCTCGCCGCCCGCTGGTGCCGCCACCTGCACGTGGTCGATCCCGAGGACGGTCATGAGCCCGATCATGGCATCTCGTGGCCGTGGCGCCTGGCCACGCGCTACGTTCTGCTCATGCCCGAGGACCCCATCACCGAGGAGCTCAAGATCACCCAGCTCGAGCGCGAGGACGCCGAGCGCAAGCGCGCCCGCAACGTTCCCGACGAGGCGGAGGCAGCTCAGCATGAGCGACGGGCCGAGAAGGCCGGCTACCTGGCCGAGAAGCTCGAGAAGCGGGCGGAGTCAGAGCGCCGGCAGGACGACTAGGCCGAGCGAAAATCCATCCGCCGGTCGTCCCCGACCAGCGGCAGCTCGTCGCACATCTCGGTCAGCCGCGAGACCGTCCGCTCGCTGATCTGCTCGCACAGCTTCTCCCGGTCCTCGATGTTGGTCGTGATGAGCATCGAGCGCCTGTCCTCGTAGCGGGCGTTGACGATCGAGTAGAGCTCCTCGAGCACCCAGTCGGTGGATCGCTCGGCCCCCACGTCGTCGATGTGCAGCAGGTCGACCGCGGTCAGCCGGTCGAGCAGGTCGACGTGCGAGCGCTCGGCCCGGTGGGTGTCGCGGATCTCGTTGAGCAGGCGGGGCAGCGAGTAGATCGCCACCGAGCGCCCCGCCTCGAGTGCTGCCTTGGAGACCAGCATGGCCAGCGTCGTCTTGCCCGTCCCGACCGTCCCCATGAACCACAGCCCCCGTCCGGCGTCCAGGTGCTCGTCGATCCGATCGGCGAACCGGCGCGTGGCCGTCACCACATTCGGCTTGATCTCGGTGACCGGGTAGCGGTCGAAGGCCACGTCGCGGTAGCGGCGGGGGATCACGGCGGACAGGCTGCGCGCCTTGCGCAAGGCGATTATCTGGCGCCGGCAGCGGCAGTCGTAGGCCGTGTTCGAAGCCTCGTCGTAGAGCATCCCGCTGCCGTCGCACAGGTCGAACGGACAGGCCCTGAAGTCGCGGCGCTCGCGCGCTGACGTCACGCCCCCGGACCCCGGCAGGTTCATGCCGCCGCCAACGCCCGTCGTGCTCATGCCGCGAACCGCTCACCGGCGTAGTTCATGAACTTCGGGTACTCCTTCTGGAACGTGAGCACCACGTCGCCGACCGGCCCGTTTCGGTGCTTGGCGATGATGATGTCCGCCTCGCCCGGACGTTCGGAGTCCTTCTCGTAGTACTCCTCGCGATAGATGAACATCACGAGGTCGGCGTCCTGCTCGATCTGCCCCGATTCGCGCAGGTCGGACAGGATCGGGCGCTTCTCGCCGCCGCGCTGCTCCACGGCGCGGCTGAGCTGCGAGAGCGCGATCACCGGCACGTTCAGCTCGCGGGCCAGTCCCTTCAGCCCGCGGGAGATCTGGCCCACCTGCTCGACGCGGCTCTCCACCCGGCCTTCGTGGCGCATCAGCTGGAGGTAGTCGATGATGATCAGCGACAGCCCGCCCTCGAGCTGATGGTGTAGCCGGCGCGCCTTGGCTCGTATCTCGAGCACGCCGGTGTCGCTCGAGTCGTCGATCCAAAGGGGTGCCTCGGACAGCCGCTGGCAGGCGGACAGGATCTTCGGCCAGCGGTTCTCGGCGACGCGGCCCTTGCGCAGCTCCTCGCCGCGGATCCGGGCCTGGGAGGCGACAAAGCGCTGGGCCAGCTCGGACTCGGACATCTCGAGTGAGAACAGGGCGACCGGACTCGGCTTCTGGGCCGGGTGTCCGGTGCCAAGCACGGCGTTCTCGGCGATGTTCGCCACCAGTGCGGACTTGCCCATCGACGGACGCGCGGCGACGATGATCAGGTTGCCGGGCTGAAAGCCGCCGGTCATCTCATCGAGGTCCTTGAACCCGGAAGGCGTGCCGGTCAGCGGGGTCTTGGCCACCGATAGGCGGTGGAGCTTGTCGGTCTCCTCGTGCAGGACCTCGGCGATCGGGCGGAACTTCTTCTGGCGATCGTCGTGCGCGACCTCGAGCACCGAGCGCTCGGCCCGCTCGACCAGGTCGCGGGGAGGGGCCTCGCGCGAGAGCACGCTGGCCTGGATCTCGTATGAGGTGGTGAGCAGGGCCCGCAGCTGGGCGTTGTCGCGCACGATCTGCCCGTACTCGCGCGCGTGCCCGGCCGCCGGCACCCACCCGGCCAGCTCGTCGATCGCCGCAGGCCCGCCGACCTCCTCGAGCTTGCCCCGCTGGCGCAATGTCTCGGCCACCGTCAGGTGGTCGATCTTGCGGTCGTTCTCGTAGAGCTCGATCATCGCCGCGAACACCCCGCCGTGCTGGTCGCGGTAGAAGTGCTCGGGGCGCAGATGCTGCTCCACGAGCAGCGCGTGGAGGTGGCGCTCGTCGAGCAGCACCGCCCCGAGGACCGACTTCTCGGCCTCGAGATTGTGGGGCGGAACCGCGATGGTCTGGACGGCGCTCATGCTCGTGATCGAGTCTAAGTTCGAGGCAGGCGGGACCACACGGGGTCACCTCGCAACCAGCGACAGTTCTCTGATCGCGGACCTTCGGAGGATGACCCGGGAGCCGGGGGCCTTCAGCGAGCGCGGGCACGCCACGAGCCGAGCGCGCCGCGAGGCGCGCCGCCCGCCGGCGGCGACTACTTGTCGGCGGCGACCACCATGGTCTTGACCGCCGCGGTCACCTCATCGGTGACCTCGACGACGACCATGTACGTGCCGGTGTGACGGATCGGCTCGTCGAGGTGGACCTTGCGGCGATCGATCTTGATGCCGCGCGCATCCCGGATGGCATCCACGATGTCCTGAGGAGTGACCGAGCCGAACAGCCGCCCGTCGTCACCCGCTTGCTGCGGGATCGTCAGCACGGTCCGCCCAAGCAGCGCCGCGCTCTCCCGGGCCCGGTCCTCCGCCTCGAGCAGCGCCCGCTCAGCCTCCTCGCGCCGGCGGCTGGCCGCCTGAATCGAGGCTGTGGTGGCCGGCTCGGCGAGCTTACGGGGCAGCAGGAAGTTGCGCAGATAGCCGGAGGAGACGTCGACCACCGTGCCCTTCTCGCCGAGCGTCTCCACGTCCTGGAGCAAGATCGCCTGGGGCACCGCTGTTGCCGCCTACCGGTCTCGGTCTTCGCGCCCGCCGCGCCCGCCGCTGGGGCCGCCGGCGGTGTCCGCCACGTACGGCAGCAGCGCGAGCTCCCTGGCCCGCTTGACCGCCCGGGCCACCTGGCTCTGATGGCGCCGGCAGGCCCCGGTGATCCGGCGTGAGCGGATCTTCCCGCGCTCGGAGATGAACCGCCGCAGCATTGAGATGTTCTTGTAGTCGACCTGGTCGACCTTGTCTCGGCAGTACGGGCACGGTTTCCGGCGCGAGGACGTCTGTGCGCCCTTCCTATCGCGCCGGCGGACCGGCCTTCTACGCTGCTTTGCCACGGTGGATCACCTGCTCGCTTGCTGTCTGATCTGTCGTTGACTCAGAACGGGATGTCGTCGTCGGATACTCCGGCGGCCACCGGCGCCTGCTCGAAATCGCTGGTATCGGCCGGGATGTCGGTCTCCGGCGCCCGCACGCCGCTGGAGTAGCCATTCCCGTTGCCATTCCCAGCGTCATCGCGACCGCCGAGGAACTGCACGTTCTCAGCGATGATATCGACGGATTGGCGCTTCTGTCCCTCCACCTCGTACTCGCGCCATTCCAGACGTCCGTCAATGGCCACAGGGCGCCCCTTGCTGAGGTACTGCCCGCAGCTCTCGGCCTGCCGGCCGAACACCGTGACATCGAAGTAGTTGGCCTTGTCCTCCCAGCTCCCGCTGGCGCTGTTCTTGCGCCGCGTGTTGACCGCAAGGCGCAGCTTGCAGATCGCCAGTCCGGTACTGGGATTCGTACGGGTATCCGGATCCTTGGTCAGGTTCCCGGTCAGCACGACTCGGTTGATGTTCATGCCGTAGCTCCTTTCCAGGCACATCGAAAGCTTGTCGACCGAGTCTAAGCACGCCCCAGGCGGCAATTTGCGCGCTCCCCGGAAAATGGACGGACAAGTTGCAGCGCGTGCGCCGAGCCGTAGCAGACCGTGGCAAATCGGTTGAAAAGAGGGGCCTCGTCTTGACGCGGACTAGCGCTCGGGCTCGTCCGTCGACTCCGCGCCGCTGGCCGGCGGCGCGGCGGTGGCCACCACGGGCGGCGGCGAATCCGGCGCGGCCGGCGTCCCCGGGAGATTCTTGATCACCCGGAAGCGCACGACGCCGTCGGTGATCCGCAAGTCGTGCGAGAGCGTCTCGATCAGCGTCGGCGGGGCCTTGAACTGCAGCAGGTGGTAGTCCGCGTCGGGCTGATGACGGATCCGGTAGGCCGTCGGCCGTTGACCCCAGTCGTCCTTGCGCTCGACCTGACCCTCCGCGGCGCTGATCTTGGCTTCCACGTCGGAGAGGATCTTCGTGCGCTGCTCCTCGGGCGCGGAGGTCGAGAGCAGCAGCACCAGGTCATATAGGGGCGCTTGTGTGGCCATCGTCCGGCGGCCGACTATAGCGAGTAGCCTCGCACCCCGACGTGGCTGGCGACGAGCTCCCGATCCTTACGTTCGCCGACCGGGCGGCGTGGGTCAAGTGGTTGCACGAGCAGTCCGCGTCCTCGCCCGGCCTGTGGCTGAAGATCGCCAAGAAGGCCTCGGGCATCCCCACCGTGACCCACCCCGAGGCGCTCGAGGAGGCTCTCTGCCACGGCTGGATCGACGGGCAGCGAGCGCCGCACGACGACTCGTACTACCGCATGCGCTTCACGCCGCGCCGGGCCCGCAGCAAGTGGTCGCGGATCAACCGCGAAACAGCGACCCGCCTGATCGAGCAGGGCCGCATGACGCCGGCCGGTCTCGCCCAGGTGCAGGCCGCCAAGCAGGATGGGCGCTGGGACGCCGCTTATGAGCCGCAGAGCAGCGCGACGGTTCCGGAGGACTTCCAGCGCGCGCTCGATGAGAACCCGGCCGCCAACGAGTTCTTCCAGACCCTGAGCGGCACGCGTCGCTACAGCTTCCTCTATCGGATCGCCGACGCCAAGCGCCCCGAGACCCGGGCGCGCCGGATCACCGAGTTTGTGGCGATGCTGGCCGAGGGTCGAACGCACCACTGACCCTCGGGATCAACCATCTACGCCGACACCTCGCCCTTGCGCTGGATGTCGGCCAGCTGGTCGTCGATCCAATCCCCCGGGTTGCGCGCGGTGACCACCGAGCGCAGTCCGGCCAGCCGCCGCTCGCGCTCCTCGCGCGGCATGGTCAGCGCGGCGTGGATCGAGTCGGCCAGCTCCTGGATGTCGAACGGGTTGACCGACAGGGCGTGCTCGCCGAGCTCCTCGTGCGCGCCGGTGTTCTCCGACAGGATCGACACGCCGCCGCGGGCGTTCACCATCGGACCCTCCTTGGCCACCAGGTTCATGCCGTCGAACATCGCGTTGACGATCAGCACGTCGTAGTGCTTATAGGCGGCCACGGCCTCCTCGAGGTCGTCGCGCAGCTTGAGCTGGATCGGCATCCAGTCCGGCGAGCCGTGGCGGTGGTTGACCACCGCGACCACCGCCTCGATCCGCTCCAGATACTCGGCGTACTCGGGCACGTCGGTCCGGGATGGCATGAGCTGGGCGATGAACGTCACCCGCTCGCGGAACTCGGGATGCTGCTGGAGAAAGACGTCGAACGCCCCGAACCCGCGCAGGATGTTCTTGGACAGGTCCGCCCGGTCGACCCGCAGGATCAAGTGGTCGCGCCGGCGACGCAGCAGCTCCTCCTCGAACTCCCGCACCCGGTCGCGCCGGGCCACCGCCTCCACCGCATGGCAGTCGATCGGCAGCGGGTACGCCCGCACCCACACCTCGCGGTCCTCGACGTGCACCACCCCGCCCTCGTGATCGACCTCGAGCCCGAGCAGGTCCTCGCAGCACTGCAGGAAGTTGCGCCGGTAGGAGCGTGTGTGGAACCCGATGATGTCGTTGGACAGGATCCCCCGGTAGATCTCGTCGCGCATCACGGTGGGCAGCACCCGCCAGGAGTCCGACTGGCTCCAAGGGATGTGCACGAAGTGGTGCAGGAACACGTCGGGCCGGATGCGCCGGATCAACCCCGGCAGCGTGTACAGCTGGTAGTCGTGCACCATCACCACCGGCCGCTCGACCCCGTTGATCTCCTCCATCACCGCGCGCGCCAGGTCCTCGTTGACCGCGTTGTAGCCGAACTCGAACGCCTCGGTCTCGTTGCGCCGGATGTCCGGCGCGTTGGACAGGTCCCACAGGTAGTGCTGGATGAACCACAGCATCGGGTTCGCGGTGATGTTGTAGAAGCGGTCATAAGCCTCGGGATCGGACGCGACCAGCTTCACCCGGTACTCGCCGCCACCCGGTGCCTCCACGGTGAACGGCTTGCCCTCGTTCTCCTCGGCCGCGGCCACGTCCTCGTCGCTCATGGCCGAGGCGACCCAGGTCACCTCACGGTGCGAGGCCAGTCCGATCAGCGCCGTTACCAGCCCGCCGGTGCCGCGCTTGATCTCGCCGTTGGGGCCGAACGTGACCGGCCCTCGGTTCGAGACGAGCACCAGCGGCGTCTCGTCGGACGACATCGCTCAAGCCTCCAGCCGCTCGAACAGCGCCATCCAGTCGCGCAGCAGCCGCGGCATCAGGAACTGCCTGCGCACCGACTCCTTGCCGGCCCGTCCCAGTCGTTTGCCGAGCCCCGGGTCGGACAGGATCTCGAGCGAGCGCGCGGCGCACTCCTCCACGCTCGAGACCAGAAAGCCGGTCTCACCGTCGGACACCTGGAGCGGAATCCCGCCCACGGCGCCGCCGATCAGCGGGCGTCCCTTCCAGATCGCCTCGGTCACGGTCAGGCCGAAGCCCTCGCGCGTGGACTTCTGGATGACCACGTCGCAGTGCGACTGGAACGCGTTGACCTCGATCGCGCCGACGTTGTTGAGGTTGTTCAGGATGTGGATGTCGGGGTCGCCGTCGGCGTGGGACACCGTGGCGTTGAAGTAGTCCCAGCCCTCGGGATCGTCGGTGGCCATCGACCCGACCAGCGCGAGCTGCACCTCGGGCATCTGCTCCTTGACGATTCGATACGCGTCGATCACCCCAAGCGGGTCTTTCCACGGATCGAAGCGTGAAACCTGGCAGAGCAGCGGACGGTCCACGTCGATACCGAACTGGTCGCAGATGTAGACGGCGTCCTCGGGCGAGAAGGCCATGTTCTTGGGCGCCAGCGGGTCGATCGCCGGCGGCACGATGTGCGCCCGCCCGTCCATCCCGCTCGGCACGTACTGGGGCATGTGGAACACGGCGGCCGGGTACGGCTCGAGGTACGGGACCAAGCGCTCGAGCGTCGCCGGGTTCGGCGTCGAGAGGTCGATGTGGCAGCGCCAGATCCATCGCCGGGACTTGTCGGGCACGAGCGAGGCCAGGGCGGCCGGCTGGGGGTCGTGGACGATCACCACGTCCCAGCCCTCGGACAGATCGGCGGCGTTGATCTCGTTGTAGCGGCGCCAGATGTCCCACTGCTCGTCGCTCAGGTCCTGCGGGTTGCCCTGGAGCGCGTTGTGCATCAGCTTCGTGGCGTTGAAGAACTCCTCGCGACCGTAGATCACGTGCCACTCGGTCTCGAGTCCCACGTCGATCATCAGCGGCACCAGCGTGTGGAGGATCTCCGAGACGCCGCCCCCGAACGCGGTGGCCGACACGTGCAGGACCCGCTTGCCCTCCAGGCGCTCGGCAAGCGCGCGAATCTCGTCGGACAGCGAGCGCCCGACGATGCTCGTGTAGTCGGCCAGCTGCTTGTGGGGGACGGAGATCGGCTGAAGCATGCGATCTGGCTCGGGGCCAGTAGGTACCGACGGCCGGACGATACCGACCGCAGCCGCCGGCGGGTCGAGTCCGCCTCAGCGGGTTTCGTCACAAGCTTCGCCTCGGACGCCTCACCCGACCTGCGCCAGCAGCCGCTCCATCCCCGCGTCGACCTCCCGCACGAGCTGCGCGTGCAACGACGCGTTCGAAGCGCAGATCGATGACATCTGGAACTCGTGACCGGAGCCGAGCAGGCGATGACGGTCCAAAGGCTGGCCCCACCCGTCGGAGGCCACGCCACCGGCCTCGCGCAGGACGAGCCACGGCGCGGCCAGGTCATACGGCGAGTTGTTCAGGATGTGCCCGCCGCCCACGCGCTCGAACTCGGCGCGCATCCCCGGGACCTCGTCGACCATCCGCGACCCGACCTCGATCACCGCATCGAGCTGGCCGGTGACGATCCGGGTCATCGCGAACGCCTGCGACCCGAGCTCGAACGTCCCGCCGCCCACCGACGACGCGTCGATCAGCTCGCCGAGCACCGAGACCACCCGCCGGGCCGGCCGGCCCCGGAAGCCGAACCCCCAGAACATGCTCCCCACGTCGACGCAGGAGCTCAGCCGCACCCAACGGGATGACTCCACCCCGGCGTCCCGCACCGCCACATACCAGTCGCCCGACTTGATCTCGACCACGCAGCCGGCCACCAGATCGCCCATCACGGGCTCTCCGTCCCCGAGCGGGGCCAGTGCCACGGCCACACAGGCCGACTCGAGCCCGGCCATGGCCGGGCGCGTCCCGTCGATCGGGTCGACCACGAGCACCTCGACCGCATCGCCCGGCGCCACCAGCCCCCGGTCCTCGGAGTAGAACGCGCTCCGAGGGGCTCGGTCAGCCACGAACTCCTCCAGGAACGCCTCGGCCATCTCGTCGATCGCGAACGTCACATCGCCGCCGGCGCCCCCACCCAGCGCCGCCCGCCCGTCGACCGACCCCAGCTCGGGCAGCACCCGGTCTCGCAGTCCCTGAGCCAGGTCCAACACCAGCTGGCGGCTATCTGACGCCACTACGCGGGCAGCTCGAGCGTGAACGTGGTGTCGCCTGGCCGCGAGTCCACCGACAGTCGACCGGCCATGCGCTCGGCCAGCTCTGAGGCGATGGCCAGCCCGAGTCCCGATCCCTGGGCGTCGTCGGCGGTGTAGAACGGCTCGAAGATCCGCGCGAGTGCCTGCGAGTCGATCCCCTCCCCGTCGTCGCGCACGGCCAGCCGGACGTGCCCGTCGGCGCGCCGCGCGGTGACCGTGATGCGGCTGCCGGACGGGGTGTGGACCAGCGCGTTGTCGATCAGGATGCGGACGATCTGGGCCACCCGGACTGGATCGCACGTCGCCTCGACCCGCCCCGGCGTCACCCGCAGCTCCAGATGCGAATCGTGCTGGGCCAGCACCGGCTCGAACTCGCCCGACACCGACCGGGTCAGCTCGCTCAGGTCCACCTGCTCGGGCCGCAGCTCCAACGACCCCGACTCCAGGCGCGAGAGATCCAGCAGGTCCACCGACAGCTTGCGCAGGCGCTCCACCTGATCGCGCACCTGTTCCAGAAACCGCCGCCGGGTCTCGGAGTCCAACTCCTCGTCCTCGAGCAGCTCGACGAATCCGCCCAGCGAGAAGATCGGCGTACGCAGCTCGTGCGAGGCGGTGGCGATGAACTTCTTGCGCGCGGACTCGAGCTGGGCCAGCTGTCGCTGCATCTGGTTGAAGGCCACCGCGAGCTGCCCCAGCTCGTCGCCCGAGTCGACTGGGATCACCTGCTCGAAGTCGCCGGCCGCGACTTTCTCGGCGGCCAGCTCGAGGCGCTTGACCCGTTGCGCGAGCGCCCGCGCGACCAGATAGCTGCCGATCAGCGCGAGCAGCAGCGCGATCCCGCCGGCCACCAGGATCTGGTGGCGCACGGTGGCCACCGCCCGGACCACGCCCGAGGCCGGCGCGGAATACACGATCACCGCAGCGGGGCGGCCTCCGAGCACGACCGGGTAGGCCGCCTCGGCCACCGTCCCCGCGCGGGTGCGCTCGGTACCGGTGCTCGTCCGCCCGGAGGCCACCGCCGCGCGCCCGACCGCGAAGGACAGGGCCGCCGTGGTCGAGCGCCGGCTCGAGTCGGCCAGCTCCGAGAGCTCCGAGCCGCTCGGCACCCGGTTGACCAGCAGCAGCGTGACCCGGTCCCCGGTGGCGAGCGCGGCGGCGTTGACCCGGTCCTGCACGCTTGACAGGGGCTCCGAGCTTCCGACCGTCCGGCCGATCGTCCGCGAGTGCACGCGCGCGTCGCTCGAGAGCTGGGCCAGCTGATCGCCCAGCAGCCGCGTCTGCAGACCGGGCGCGACGTACAGGTACAGCACCGCGAAGGCCATCAGCGTGATCGCCGAGAACAGCAGCGCGAGCCGGGTCGAGAGCGACAGCCGGATCGGCCCGCGGAACACCCCGGTCCCCCTCACGGCTGCACTCGCTAGAGCTCCGTGTCTCGGAACCGGTAGCCGACGCCGCGCACCGTGAACAGGTACTCGGGCGCCTTGGCATCGCGCTCGAGCTTTTCCCGCAGGTGGCGGATGTGGACGTCGATCGTGCGCGGGTCGCGATAGGCCGAGTCGCCCCAGATCCGGGCCAGCAGCATGTCGCGGGTGAACACCCGCCCGGGCGCCCGGGCCAGCGCAGCCAGGATCTCGAACTCCACGAACGTGAGCGGCGCCTCGCGGCCGGCCACCCGCACGGTCCGCTTGGCGAAGTCGATCCGCAGCTCTCCGGTCTCGAGCGGCGCCTCGTCCGGGGAGTTCTCGCCCGGCCGGATCATCTCGGCCCGGCGCAGGGCCGCCTTGATCCGGCTCGAGAACTCG
Source organism: uncultured Solirubrobacterales bacterium (assembly GCA_963764545.1). Taxonomy (GTDB): domain Bacteria; phylum Actinomycetota; class Thermoleophilia; order Solirubrobacterales; family Solirubrobacteraceae; genus Palsa-465. The sequence continues at coordinate 36,584 of CAVXSX010000007.1, forward strand.
CGCAGCGAGAACGGCTTGGTGATGTAGTCGTCGGCACCGAGCTCGAGCCCGACCACCTTGTCGATCTCCTCGGACTTCGCGGTCAGGATGATGATTGGGACCGAGCTGCGGTTGCGCAGCCGCCGGCATACCTCCAGGCCGTCGACCTTGGGCAGCATGAGGTCGAGCACCACCAGGTCGAAGGCTTGCTCGTCGAAGCGGTCGAGCGCCTGGCGCCCGTCCGTCGCCTGGACGACGTCGTAGCCCTCCTTGCGGAGCGGATATGAGAGGAGCGTCTGGATCGACTGCTCATCGTCCACGAGCAAGATCCGCGCCGAGCGATCTGCCAACCGACTTCCTTCCTGTTTGCAGCAAAAGAGTAGTAGCCGCGCGAGGCGCCAGCCGTTCGCGCCACTCCTCGGCGGTTACCCTGGACAAGCCGATGCTCGATCCACGGATCTACCGGACTGGACTGATGGTCGTGGTCGTCGCGGTGATCGTGGTGGCCTTCTCGCTCGGCAACCAGGCCAACCCGCTGAGCGCCACCCTGGTGCCCGACGCATTCAACGGCGACACCGCGTACAGCACGATGCAGTCGCTGACGCACCGGTATCCGGACCGCCTTCCGGGCTCGCCGGGCGACAACGCTATCGCCGATCACGTGGCCCGCTCGCTGAGCTCCGATGGGTTCGTCGTACAGCGCGACGTGTTCGGAGCGCAGACTGTCGACGGCTCGCGGACGGTCCAGAACGTGATCGGGACGCTGGCCGGGTCGACCCCGGGCACGATCGTCGTCGTCGCGCATCGAGATGCCCCCCGCCCCGGCTCCGCGGCCGACATGTCGGGTACCGCGGTCCTGCTCGAGCTCGCCCAGGTGCTCTCCCAGCAGACCCAGCAGCGGTCGATCGTGCTGGCCTCAACCAGCGGCCAGGTCGGTGCCGCCGGCGCCGCGGAGCTCGTGCGCAACCTGCCCGGACCGGTCGATGCGGTGATCGTGCTCGGCGACATGGCCGGCCTCCAGGTCGGCTCGCCGATCGTCGTGCCCTGGTCGGACTCGCAGCGGGTGGCCGACCCGCTGCTGCGCAACACGGTGTCCACCGCACTATCCGAGCAGACCGGAATCCACGCGCGCGATGAGAGCCTGGGCGGCCAGTTCCTGCACCTGGCCTTTCCGCTGGCCGCCTCGGAGCAGCGGCCGTTTGTCTCGAGCGGCCTGTCCGCCGTGCTCGTATCGGCCTCGGGCCCCCGCCTGCCCGCGCCTGCGGAGCCGACCAGCCCGGGCCAGATCGGCGGCTTCGGACGCACGGTCCTCCAGTCGGTGACCGCGCTCGAGTCGGGGCCGACGGTCCCCGGCCCCTCCTCCTACCTGCGCTGGCAGGGCAAGCTGATCCCGGCCTGGGCCATCCGCCTGCTCGTGCTCGCCCTGATCGCGCCCGTGCTGTGCGCCACGATCGATGGGCTGGCGCGCGTGCGCCGGCGCGGTCACCGGGTTGCCCGCTGGATCCTGTGGGTCCTGTCGGCCTGCGTTCCGTTCGTGCTCGCGGTGCTGGCCATCGTCGTCCTGCGAGCGGTCGGGCTGATCGACGGCGCGCCCCCGGGTCCGGTGGGCGGCGACGCGCTCACGCTGTCCGGCCGCGCGGTCGGCATCCTGATCGGGCTCGTATGCCTGATCGCCGGCGGCTTTGCGCTTCGCTGGTGGCTCGGCCGCCGCGTGTGGGCCGCCACGCCGGCCCCGGCCCCGGCCCCGGCCCCGGCCCGGAACGGCGGCTCGCACTCACGGCGCGCGGTGCGGGGCGCGGTTCCCGACGATCCGGCTTCACCCGGTGCGGCTGCGGCCTTCCTGGTTGTCCTGTGTGCGATCGCGCTCGTGATCTGGCTCGCGAACCCGTTCGCCGCGGCGCTGCTCGTGCCCGCCCTTCATCTGTGGCTGTGGATCGTCGCCCCCGAGCAGCGCCTGCGCGCCCCCTGGGCCGTCCTGCTGTTCGGAGCCGGGCTGGTGCCGGGCGCGCTGGCCCTGTTCTACTACGCCGCCGCCCTGGGGCTTGGCGCGGTGCCCGCGGCCTGGAATGCTGTGCTGATGCTCGCGGGTGGCTCCATGTCGGTCATGCGCGCGATCGAGTGGAGCGTGCTGCTCGGCTGCGTGGTCAGCCTGGCCGCGATGATCGTGCGGATCACCCGCCAGCCCCGGTTTGACCCGGCCGACGGCCCGATCACCGTCCGTGGTCCGATCACCTACGCCGGCCCTGGCTCCCTCGGCGGAACGAAGTCGGCCCTGCGGCGATGAAGACCCGGGTGCTCAGCCCTCCCGCGGTGGCCCAGCGGCGGATCGGCGGGATGTCGTTGCGGCGCCTGGTACGTGACATCTCCTCGGTACTGATGATCTCCGGTCTGTTGCTCGTGATCGACGCCGGGGTCACGCTGGTCTGGCAGGAGCCGGTGACCGCGGTGATCGGGCTGATCCAGCGCTCGGAGATCAACAAGCAGTATCTGAGCTTCCAGACCGCGCCGCTCACCACGGTCGAGCGCCACGCGCTGGTCAACCTCCCCGCGCAGGAGGCGCGGATCGCCTACCTGGCCCGGCGCGAGCAGCAGGACGTGGGCACCGGCGACGCCATCGGCCAGATCAGCATCCCCAAGATCGGCGTCAGCTACGACGTCGTCCAGGGCACCGACGACTCGAGCCTGGAGCGGGGACCCGGCCACTATCCGGCCACGGCCTTCCCCGGGCTGGGCCAGACGGTCGCAATCGCCGGCCACCGCACGACCTACCTGGCGCCGTTCCGCCACATCGACGCACTGGGGCCCGGCGACCACATCGTGCTGACCATGCCCTACGCGGCCTTCACCTACGTGGTCCAGTACCACCAGATCGTCCAGCCCACCGCACTGTGGGTGACCAACGACATGGGCTACGAGCGCCTGGTCCTGTCGGCCTGCAATCCGCTCTACAGCGCCGCCCAGCGGATCATCGTCTTTGCCCGGCTGAAGTCGGTGACCCCGCTCGGTCCCGCCCGCCAGGCGTGATTTCTGTGGGCCGCCTGCGGCGGCATCCCTGGGGCCTTTGAGGGCCCGTCCGGTCTGGACGCGCGCTGCGTGCGGTACCCGTCGTCCACACTTAGGGTCTCGACCCCATGCAGCAGCGGCCGAACGGAGCCGATGCCTCAAGTACAGTGACGTTATGGACCCCACCGTGTTGAAAGGGCAGATCGAAAAGGGCGAGTACCGCGTGGATCCGTCCGCGGTGGCCGACGCCCTGCTTCGGCGCGTTCAGAGCGAGTGCTGGTACCCCGCCAGCGGCTCGCTGGCGTCCGCGAAGATCAGTCCGGGCGGTCCCTCGGTGACCGACCCGATCCAGGTCATGTTGCTGGGCCTGCTCCGGGGCGGTAGGCAGGCGCACAGCTCGTAGTCCTCGCCGGCGCTCGCCGCGAACCGCGCCGCCTCGACGCCGAGCTCGGTCGCGATCTCCCTAACGCCGTCGGCGATCGGTAACGCGGCCAGCGACAGCTCGATCCGCACCCCGCTGCGCTCGGCCAGGTGCGCGGCATCGGTGGCGAGGCCATCGGACAGGTCGATCATCGCGGTGGCGCCGCCGGCGGCCAGCTCGCGCCCGTCCTCGAGTCGTGGCCAGGGCCGCACGTAGCGTTCCCGCAGGGCCGCCCTGACGCTCTTCGGCAACTCGGCACCGGCCCGACCCTCGAGCACGGCCAGCCCGGCGCCGCCCGCGCCCAGCGCGCCCGTGACCCCAACGCGGTCACCCGGACGGGCGCCGTCGCGGCCGACCAGCTCCTCGGCGTCGTGCGCCCAGCCGACCACCGTGAACGACACGGTCAGGGCCGGCGCGCTGGTCACGTCGCCGCCGGCGATCACCACGCCGACCCGGTCGGCCAGCCGGTGCGCACCCCGGACGAGCGCGGTCGCCGCCTTAATCCCGAACCCGGCGGGCAGGCCGAGGGCCAGGTATGCCTCACCGGGCTTGGCTCCCATCGCGGCCAGGTCCGAGACCGCCCCGGCCAGCGCCCGGTGCCCGATCTCCTCGGGCGTTAGCTGCCCGGTGCGGAAGTGGACGCCGTCGATCATCGCGTCGACCGAGGTGACCGCGTAGCGGTCGGCCCGGACCACCGATGCGTCATCGCCGATCGAGCGCACCACCCGGCCGCCGGCGCCGGCCAGCAGCTCCTCGAGCGCGGCGATCAGCTGTAGCTCGCCCAACCGCGCCCGCGGTCCTCTAGCGGTGGCGGTACACGATGCGCGCCCTGTCGAGGTCGTAGGGCGACAGCTCGACCCGGACGCGGTCCCCGGGCAGGATGCGGATGCGGAAGCGGCGCATCTTGCCGGCCACGTGGCCCAGCACGACGCGGTCCATGTTGTCGAGCTTCACGCGGAACATCGCGTTCGGCAGAGCCTCGACAACCTCGCCTTCCAGTTCGACTTTTTCTTCTTTTGGCATGCGTTTCTCGGTCCGGGTTCCCGTAAGAGTAGTGGGTATGCTGGGCCGAGCCCCGAAAAGCGACCGCTCCCGGAGGACCGTTGCCCGCACTGACCGACTCACTGAAGAACGAATACACGAAGCAGATCCTGCGAGCCACCGGCGTCCGCAAGGCCTCCCTGCAGCAGCGCAAGACGTCTCACTACCGGATGCCGCTCCTGGAACAGGCCGGCGGTTGGATGCGCCTGAACCGCTACCAGGGGCCGGAGATCGACCCGTCCGAGTGGGAGAGCCTGACCTACACCACGTACTCCAGCGATCCGACCACGTTCTTCGCGCCGATCAGCTCCGCCACCGGTGAGATCGAGCTCAAGGGCTTCTGGGAGTACGGCAAGGCCGACATCGAGGGCGTGTGGACTCCCAATGCCGAGAAGTGCCCGTCGATCGTCAAGTGGGTCGAGTCGATCGGTGCTCGCTTCGGCCGCGTTCAGCTGCTGCGCATGAAGGCCAACACCATGCGCGAGTGCCGCTGGGGCCTTCACCTGGACAACAACAACCAGGGCAACGCCGAGTCCAACGGCTGGGTCGTGCGCGTGTGGCTCGAGCTGACCGACGACGCCTCGAGCTCGCTCGTGGTGCGCCCGACCGAGTTCGACCGCAAGGGCGAGGTCCGGATCGAGCTGCCGCGCTACCAGCAGGCTGTCGTCGACTCAGAGTTTCTGTGGCACGGCGGCCATCACGACTCCGATCACATGCGTTACGCGGTCATCGCCAGCGTGGAGTCCGGCCCCGCGCTCGAGCGCTGGATCGAGTCTCAGCGCGCGTAGTCGGCGCGCGATCGCCCCGCGACACTCTTCAGCCCGAGTCCCCCTCGCCGGCTGGCGGCTATTGGTGACCACAAGCGTTCGCGCGGTCGGTCGATCACGCGATGAGTGCCGCGACTCGCCAGATCTTGAGCTCGTTATCGGGGAGGCGAACCGCGAACCGGCCGTCGGGGGACGCGTCGGCGAGGACTCCACGGAGGTCGGCCTCGAACTCCGATAGCCGGTCGCCAAATAGGTGCGGCGCGGTGGACGACAGTGAGAGCGCCTCGGCAACGAGATCATCGGTCGACCTGATGATCGTGCGACCGTCGGGCACGACCACGAGTTCCGGGCCGACGAACCCGGCGGCGCGAAAGACCGCGGCCTCGTCGCCGGGCGAGGAGTTCCGGATGCCCTGGCCAGCTCGCCGGTCCTCACCGAGATACGCACGACGGAGCGCGGTGATGCGCTCAACGGGCGGAGCCGGAAGGTTTTCATCGGCGGCCAGACCGTCCTGGTGGCGGTTGTCGACGTGCACGACGGCGCCATCCGGTTCGAGCATTCTGCGGATGATCCCGGCAACGAGTGGTCGGTCCATCCAGTGAAACGACGCCGCGAACGTCACGACGCCAAACGTTCCGAGATCAGCGGGAAGGTCTTCCGCCCGGCATTGCACCCACCTGGCGTTCATCACACCCCGCTCAGACGCAAGCCGTCGCGCCTCGTGAATCATCCCTGCGTCGGCATCGAGTCCAACGACCTCTCGGAAGAGGCCAGCGAGCGGAAGCGTCACCGTGCCCGGTCCGCAGCCAACGTCGAGAAGTCGGCCTCGACCGTCGAGCCCGAGCGCCTCCTTGAACGCATCCGCGAGCTCCGGCGCGTTGGGGAGGCGTCCCCGGTCGTAGTAGGCGGCAGCTCCGGCGAACAGCGTCTCGTCCCACTCCCAGTCGAACCATTCGCCGGCCACGAGAGGATCCTAAGTCGCGCCGTCGCGTTCGGGAGGGCCAGCTCGACGGCGGGGTGCAACGAGCGGACGTAGCGCAGGAAGGCTCGGAGCGGGCTAGCCGTGCTTGCCGCCGCCGCCGCCGCCGCGGCCGCCGCCACCACCACCGCCGGCGCCACCGTGCCCGCCACCGCCGCCGGTACCGCCGCCCCCGCCGGGCGGTGCCACGCCACCGCCACCGGTCTGAACGGTGGTGGTCGGCGTGGAGTTCTTCTTCGGCGGCTGCGCGTACAGCGTGGGGTTGTTGTAGGCGCCCGGCCCGGACTGCGGGCCGTTGGTGCTCGGGCTCGGCGATTTGGCCGATGAGTGCGCGCCGGTGAAGGCCGTGCCGGTGAAGTAGGTGCTCGGCGTGGGGAAGTCGCCGCAGTAGCCGGCGGAGGCCTTCTCCATGAAGTCGTGCCAGATCGGCGCCGCGGCGGTCCCGCCGAACCCGTAGTCGCCCATCGGGATGTTGCCCTGCGGATAACCGACCCACACGGCGGTCGACAGCTTGGGCGTGTAGCCCACGAACCACGCGTTGTCCATGTTGTTGGCCGTGCCCGTCTTGCCCGCGGCGGGGCAGCCGTAGTTGGCGGCCGTGCCGGTGCCACTCTGGATCACGGTCTTCAGCACCTGAGTTCCCGCGTAGGCCTCGCCGTCCGTGAATACCTGGGTGCGGGGCGGGTTGCCCAGGTTGACCACCTTGCCGCCCGGGAACACGACCTTGCCCAGGATGGTCGGCGGCACGTGGCCGCCGCCGTTGGCCAGCGTGGCGTAGGCGTCGGCCATCTCGAGCATCGTGCAGCAGTCACGCAGGCCGCCGATCACCTCGGAGGGGAAGCCGTCGAGCGGGGAGGTGATCCCCATCGCGTGCGCGGTGGCGTCGAGCTTCTGGTAGCCCTCGTCCTCGGCCAGCTGGGCGAACACCGTGTTGTCGGACACCGTGGTCGCCTTGGTGATGCTGATCGAGCCCTGATAGCTCTCCTCGGCTGTGTGCACCGACCACGTCGGATCGAGCGGATTCCACCCGGCGGGCAGGAACTTCGACGTGTAGTACGTCGTGTTCGGATCCCCGTCGTAGTCGTGGATCAGCGTCATCAGCGCGAACACCTTGAATGCCGAGCCGGTCTGGCGCTCGGCCTGGACCGGGAAGTCGAACTTGGTCTGGCTGTAGCTGGCCGATGAGGCGATGGCCAGGATGTTGCCGTTGGACGGGTCGACGCTGGCCAGCGCGGCCGCCGGCTGGGCGTCGAGCACCGCGCCGCCCACGTGGTTGTGGATGGCGTCCTCGGCCTCCTGCTGCAGGTGCAGGTTGATCGTCGTATAGACCTTCAGCCCGCCGTTCTCGACCGCGCTCGCGCCGAACTTGTTGAACAGCTGCTGCTGGATGTAGTCGAAGAGGTAGGGCTGGCTGTGGTCGATGAACCGCGCGTTCGGATGGATCTGCAGCGGCTGCTTCATCACCGCGTTGGCCAGGCCCTGGGTGATGTAGCGCGAGTTCGCCATCGCCTGCAGCACCTCGTTGCGCCGCTGCTTGGCCAGCTTGGGATTGACCGTCGGGTTGTAGGTGGTGGGTGACTGGGGCAGCCCGGCCAGCAGCGACATCTGGGCCAAGTTGATCTTCCACACCGGCTTGTTGAAGAACATCAGGGCGGCCGCGCCGACGCCGACCGCCTCCTCGCCGTTCGTGGTCCCGTACGACACGTTGTTCAGGTACTCGTTGAGGATCCAGTCCTTCGAGTGCTTGCTCTCGAGCTGCTCGGCCAGCTTGGCCTGGATGATCTTGTACTTCAGGTCGCGGTTCTCGTGGTACTGCTTTGGCAGGTAAACCGTGTTGACCAGCTGCTGGGTCAGCGTCGAGGCCCCCTGCAGGTTGTTGCTCTGACCGAACAGGTCCTTGATGCCGGCGCGCAGGATGCCCTGATAGTCGAGCGCGCCGTGCTCGTAGAACCGGCGGTCCTCGATCGCGATCGTCGCCTCCTTGAGCCGCTGGGGGATCCGCTTGGGCGAGACGTAGTTCGAGATCGTGTCGGTGTGCACGTAGCCGAGCAGCGTCCCATCGGAGGCGTAGATGGCCGTCGGCGGGTTGGCGTGCCGCGGTGCCAGTGAGCTCAGGTTGGGCGCCGAATCCGCGGTGGCGACCACCCATCCAACCGCGAGCAGGGCCCCGATCGCCGCCGCGCAGATGGTGAGGATCCCGGTGATCAGGAGCACCTTGCCCACGGGGTGTCCGCGGTTGTGACGGCGGCGGCGCTGTCGTTCGCGTCGGCTCATGGGGGAAAGGGTGCTGCGAGTACTCCCGGCGCGCAGGGGCGTCTCGGCACCGGACAGTTGCCCAGTGTACCCGGGCGGTTGTTTCGGCCTGCCGATACCGGGTCCTCCACCTGGGCGCCGGCGCCCACTCCATCCCCCAAATCGTCCATTCCGCCCCCCGGGCTGAAGCACCGTCCGCCGCCAGCCCCCCGACCGGTACAGCGCACCCGCCCCGCGTGCCAGACTCGGCCGCCGCCATGCCCGCTGCCATCCACCAACCGGCCGCCATCCTGCTCGACGCGCTCGGGACGCTGGTCGGGCTCGAGCCGCCGGCGCCCCGGCTGCGCGCCGAGCTCGCGGAGCGCTTCGGGCTCGAGGTGACCGAGGAACAGGCGGCCCGGGCGATCATGGCCGAGATCGCCTACTACCGCTCGCACCTCGACGACGGTCGCGACGAGGCCGCGCTGGTCGCACTGCGCCGGCGCTGCGCCGAGGTGCTCCGCTCGGCGCTCCCCGGGGATGGCGCGGGGCTCGAGGCCGAGCCACTGCTCGAAGCGCTGCTCGCCTCGCTGCGCTTCGGTGCGTTCCCGGACGTCCGGCCGGCGCTCGAGGCCGCGCGCGAGCGGGGTCAGAGCCTGGTCGTGGTCAGCAACTGGGACGTGTCGCTCATCGGCGTTCTGCGCACCCTAAAGCTCGAGCCGCTGCTCGACGCGATCGTCACCTCGGCCGCCTTCGGCGAGCGCAAGCCATCGCCGGCGATCTTCGCCCACGCCCTGACGCTGGCCGGCGTGTCCGCCGATGAGGCCATCCACGTTGGAGACAGCCTCGACGAGGATGTGGCCGGCGCCCGCGCCGCCGGCATCGAGCCGATCCTCATCCATCGCGGCAACGGCCCGTCCGTTCCCGGCGTGCGCACGATCTCGAGCCTCGCGCAGCTAACCGCCTTTAAGGGCCCGACGGACCCTAAAGTCTGAAGACGATGTCCAGCGTCCCCCCGCCGCGCATCAGCCCGCCGGCGACCGCGCCACCGGTGCCCCCCGATCCTCCCCCCGATCATCGCGACGAGGTCCCCTGGCCGATCTGGACCGCGCCGGTCGCGGTGCTCACCGGCCTGGTCGTCGGGGTGATCGGAAGCGTCGTCGTCCTCGGCATCGGCACGGCGACCGGAGGGAACAAGCACTCGCCGGCGGTGAACCTGGTGAGTGACCTGGTGTTCGACGTCGGGTTCGTGGTGACCGCGTTGTACTTCGCATCGCTGCACGGCCGGCCCCGGCCAGCGGACTTCGGCTACCGCCGGATCGCGATATCGCTCGGGATCGGCGCGTTCCTGGCCGGCGGGATCGGCTACTACGTGGTGACGGCCGTCTACCAGTCGCTGGTCAAGCTCCACGGCACCGACAAGCTGCCGCAGAGCCTCGGGGTTGGCAACAGCACCGTGGCGCTCGTCGCGGCCGGCATATTCGTGTGCGTGGTCGCGCCGATCGCCGAGGAGTTCTTCTTCCGCGGCTTCATCTTCGGGGCCTTGCGCCGCTGGCACCTCACGATCGCCGGCCGCGACATCGGCACCTGGCTCGCCGCCGTGGTCACCGGCATCCTGTTCGGCCTCGCCCACACCGGATCGGCCGCCGCCCAGTACCTCGTCCCGCTCGGCTTCCTTGGCTTCGTGCTGTGCCTGGTCCGCTGGAAGACTGGATCGCTCTACCCGTGCATGGCGCTTCACTCGGCCAACAACGCGCTGGCCCTGGGCGTCAACCAGCTGCACTGGAACGGCGGTGAGATCGTCGCGCTGCTGGCCGCATCGATCGCTGTGGTCGGCGCGATCACCCTGCCGCTGTCCTGGCGAACCCCGGCCCCGGCCCCCTGACGCTGCCCGGACCGCCCCGACCCGCCTCCCCCGCATGATTTACTTCGGGCCATGTTGGGGGTGCTTGCTCGGCGGCTGATCGCCTTGGTCGGCGTATTCGCGGCGTTCGCGATCGTGGTGGCCGCGCCCGCCGGCGCCGCCACGACACCGACACAGCCGGTCCACCCGACGCTGCACCTGAGCGCCCCCGACGCGTTCGCCGTCGGTGGTCATCTCGTCACCGTGCCGCGGCGGGTCATCCACGTCGTGGGCGTGGTCCGCCCCTATGTTGCGGGTCAGACCGTCCTGGTCAAGGTGCTTCTCGGCAGCCACCAGATCAAGACCGACGTGCTGCGTATCAACTCCGAGCACCGCGGCGCCTACGGACAGTTCACCGAGACCCTGTCCAGCCCGCGGGTCGGTGAGCTGACCGTGCAGGTCGGCCACAGCCGCAACACCGCCATGGGTGGGCTGCTGGCGCGGACCCACATCGCGGCGCTGGCCGAGCAGGCTGGGTTCGGCTCGAGCGGGTTGTTCGTCCAGTTGATCCAGCAGCGCCTGGCCGCCCTGCACTTCTACATCCCGCAGACCGGCGTGTACGACTCGGGCACCGGCTGGGCCATCGACGCCTACCACCGGCTGCTCCACCGGGGTACCTCCCAGACGCTCGACGGGCGCACGATCAGCTACCTGCTCGACGGCTTCGGGGCGTTCAAGGTCCGCTTCCCGAGCCATGGCAACCACGCCGAGGGCAACCTCTCGCTCCAGCTGCTCGCCCTGGCCTCCGGCTCGCACGTCTACCGGATCTATCCGATCAGCTCGGGCAAGCCGTCCACCCCGACCATCCTGGGCGACTTCCGCGTCTACTCGAAGGTGTCCGGCTACCTGCCCGACGGCATGTACTACTCGAACTTCTTCATCCGCGGCTACGCCATCCACGGCTACAACCCGGCGCCCGACTATCCGGCCAGCCACGGCTGCATGCGCGTGCCGATCCAGGACGCGACGTCGATCTTCGGCTGGCTGCAGATCGGCGACTGGGTCGATACGTACTAGGTCCGAGTACCGCTAGTGTCGGGGCGCTAGGTTCGCGCGCTCGAGAAGCGGGCCAGGTAACCCAGCCCCAACCCGTACACGACCAGCGCGAACAGCGCCGGCAGCCCGTGCTTGACCCACTGGTTGCTCGACTGGACGATCGCGTCGAACGGTGTCTGGAGCACCTTCGCGGCCTGATCGATGAACCGCCGGGGCTGCGCGTGCGGCTTGGCCGGCGCGGTGGGAGCCGTGCTCGGCGCTCCGGCGACCAGCTCAGTCTGCTGGTGCTGGGAGGCACCGGCCATCTGGTCGCGGGCGAACATGGCGAACGAGGCCACGACGAGTGCGCAGCACACGAATGCCAGAAGCCTGAGAACGCGGGAGATCACCCTGCCGGTGTCGACCTCCCGCGCGATTAGCATGAGCCTCAATGGTCGAACTCGACACGCAGACGAGCGCCCGTGAGCGGCTCGTCGAACAGCTACGCGTCCATGCGCTGGTCATCGGCGACGTCGTTCTGACCAGCGGCCAGACCGCCAGTTACCTGGTCGACGCCAAGCGCGCGATCCTCCTCCCGGCCGGGTTCTCCGCCCTCTCAGAGCTGGTCGCACAGCAGGCCCGGGCCTGGAAGGCGACCGCGGTCGGAGGCATGACCATGGGCGCCGACCCGATCGCCTGCGCGGCCCTCGCCGGTGGCGCCGACGTCAAGGCGTTCTTCGTGCGCAAGGAGGCCAAGACGCACGGGCTCTCCCGCCGCATCGAGGGGCCGCTGCTCGAGACCGGGGAGCGCTGCATGCTGGTCGAAGACGTCGTCACCACCGGCGGCTCGACCGTACGCGCGCTCGAGGCCCTGCGAGCCGAGGGCCACGAGGTATGCGGCGTGCTGGCCATCTGCGACCGCCTGGCCGGCGGGGCCGAGACGATCGAGCAGGCCGCGGGCGCCCCGTTCGTGGCCCTGACCACGATCGACGACGTCTACCCCGAGCGCCCCGACCGCTGAGCGGCCGCCCGCCAACCATCTAGCTCGGTAGCGACCGGCAGGCCGCCAGCTGCTGGTGCCTGGCCTGCACGAGCCAGCCGCCGTGGGCGCGCGGCGTGAACAGCACCACCGGGCGCCCGCTGGCGAGCGCCTCGCCGTACTTGAAGCCGATCGAGGACACGTTGTCGTGCAGGTTCCAGGCCAGGACCGTCTGATACTCGAGCCGGGTCAGCGGCTCGCCGCACTGCTTGATCCGAGCCGGGCCGCCCAGCGAGGCCACCACGCTCGACAGCTTGCCGATCTCCGTCGTGCGCGACCGCTGCCCGACGATGTCGTGGTGCTCGCCGCGGGCATGGATGATCGCGGTCGGCACGAGCGCCGCCACGATCACCACGACCAGCACCACCCCGGCCCAGCCGGGCACGCGCGGGACGCGCGGCACCCCGGCCCCGGAGGGCGCCAGCAGCTGCCCGACCCCGGCGCCGGCCAGCGCGACGACCACGCCCGCCGGCTCGAACATGTAGCGCGCCAGCCCCGGCCAGCCATGCAGCGAGAAGGCGATCTCGATGATCACCCACGCGCACACGCCGGCCGCGAGCGCCAGCGTGACCCGGTCTCGTCGCAGCGCGGCCAGCACCACCCCGATCACCGCGGTCACCTCGAGCACTCGGGGGTTGAGGCCCACGAAGCGGCCGATCGTGCCGAAGATCTGGTCACTGCGCAGTCGCCGGCCCGAACCGAGCGCGGCCGATCCGGCCTGGAACGGCGTGCGTGAGGTCAGCGCGGGGACCCCGAACCACAGGAGCAGCAGCGCCACGATGCAGGCCACCATCAGCCAGCGCATCGACGGCATCGCGCGCCAGGCCCAGATCAGATACAGGCCGAGGAACAGCCATACCTCGGGCCGCCCGAGCGAGGCCAGCGACCCGAGCACGAATGCCCACCGGTAGCGGCCGCTCAGATGGCAGTCGATCGCGGCCAGGAACAGGGCCACGATCATCGGATCGGACTGAGCGCTCAGCATGTAGTGCCAGTACGCGGTGAGCCCGAGCAACCCGAGCGCGGCGAACGCGGCGGCGGCCCAGGCCGCGTAGCGGACCCGCCCCGGGTCGGCGTCCGTCCCGTCCGCAGCGCTGACCGTCAGCCGATACGCGATCCGCGCGGCGAACACCGAGCCGCTCAGCGACACCGCGAGCGAGGTGACCATCCACAGCCACAGCTGGTAGTGGCCGAACACCCCGTAGGGCACCGTGAACAGGTAGGGCAGGGGCTTCCAGGACGGGGCAGCGTTCGTGTCGAGGTTCCAGGCCACGGTCTGATGTCCCCACACCAGCCAGCCGAAGGGATCGAACCCGGGCCGCGTCCGCGCCCACAGGAGGATCAGCAGCGAGAGGACCAGCAGCGCGGCTGCGCTGGCGAGCAGCACGAGCACCGGCGTGCGTCCCCGCAGCAGCTCGCCGCTCCGGCCTCCTCGCCCCCCGGCCGGCGCCGAAGTCGGCCTCTGTTCGATCGTCGCCACGCCCAGAGCGGTCCTACTGGCGGAGCAGTTGGCCGCCGCTGGTGTAGATGGCGTGCAGCCCGGCGCAGCGCGCCACCTGGGAGGGCCGCGTGTGCCACGGCCGGACGGCCCAGCCACCCTGCCCCAGAGGACTGAACAGCACCTTTGGGATCGCCGGGTTGCGCAGTTCCGCCGCCTCGACGTGCTGCTGGAACCCTCCTACCGAACCGACATCGATCCGGTAGATCCAGGCCAGCGTGCTGGCGTACTCGACGTTCGTGACGGGCTGGCCGCAATCGAGGATGTGGTGCGCGCCGCCGAGCGCGTTGGTCGCGCTCTGCAGCAGCGAGATCTCGTGCGTGCGGGCGTGCTGGGCAGTCAGGTCGTGATGCTCGGTCCGCAGGCGGTTGATCGCACCCGGCACCATGGCCACGACCAGCACGGCGGCGACCAGGATCCCGGGGATCCGACCCACCCGCCCCATCGTCAATCCGCCGGCGATCCGCGGCGCCTCGGCCAGCAGCCAGCCGATCGCCACGCCGGCCAGGATCGCGACGACTCCCCCCGCCTCGAACACGTAACGCGGCAGCGCTGGCCAGCCGTGGTAGGCGAACGCGATCTCGACGATTGCCCACACGACCACGAGCGCGGCCAGGGCCAGCACCACCCAGTTGCGGCGCAGCAGCGCGAGCGCGGTCGCGATCCCCGCCGCGATCCACACCGGGAGATACAGGATCTCGTGGACGCGGCTGAGCGTCCCGACGAGGCGGTTGGAGTGAAGCTCGCGCGGAGACCCCTGCGCCAGCTGGCCGGCAATGTCGGGCCGCCCGTTGGTGATGGTCGGGATGCCGAACCACATGAACAGGACCACCGCCGCGCCGGCCAGGAGCATCCAGCGCATGCTCGGCAGCTTGAACCAGGCCCACAGTCCGAACAGGCCCAGGAACGGCCACGCCTCGGGCCGCCCAAGGGCGGCGAGGACCCCGAACAAGAGCGTCCAGCGGTAGCGGCCGATCAGGCCCATGTCGATCGCCGCGAGCGTGAAGGTGACGATCATCGGGTCCGACTGCGAGCTCAGGATGTAGTGGAAGTAGTCCTCGATCCCCAGCACCGCCCCTCCGGCGACGAGTGCCGCCACCCATGGCGAGTAGCGGCGCAGGGCCGAGGGGTCGCGGCGCAGTTCGCTCCCGCCCGCGAGTCGGTAGGCGATCCGGCCGGCGAACACCGGGCCACCCAGCGCGACCGCCGTCGCGGTCACCATCCACAGCCACAGCTGATAGTGGCCGGCGAGGGCGTAGGGCACGGTGAACAGGAACGGCACCGGCTTCCATGACGGAGCGCCGCCGAGGTTGAGGCTCGCGTGGAGCGTCGAGTGGCCCCAGGTCATCCAGCCAAACGCGTCGTAGCTGGGGCGGGTGCGCGCCCACACGGTCAGCACGGCCGATACCACGAGGATCACGGCGCTCGTGCTCAGCCACGGGTGCTCGTCGACGTAGGTGCGCAGCGTCCACGGCGCGGCCTCACGCGGTAATGCCTGATCCGGGGTAGCCGCCTCCGGGATCGTGGTGGGTGCTTCTAACGTGCTCTCGGCCACGGAGAAGCGCGACGGTAGCACGGGGGGCGGTGAGCATCCTCACACGTGAAGATGGGCTCTGCGGCGCGGTCCGACGAGGACTATGCCCCCGGCAGGAATCGAACCTGCATCCCGCGCTTAGGAGGCGCGTGCTCTATCCATTGAGCTACGAGGGCCCTGCTCGGCGCACGCGCCGGAGCGTAGCCGTGGCGGGGGTCATGTGTGCTTTGGCGTACAGCTTCGTTTAGGCACGGTTAACCCGGCATGACAATCGCCATTAGGCTATGGTAAATGTGAGGTAAAGTGGAGGACCGGGACCGTTTGAACCAACGGAGGGGTTTATGGCTCGGCGCGGAACCTCGCTGAACCCGTGAGTACCGGCGCCCAGGAGATCATGCTCGATGCCGAGAGCTCGGCCACGAGCATCGAGATGCGTCACCGGCGACGTCGTCGCGCTGTCGCCGCTGCAGCTGTTCTGGCGACGGTTCCGAGCCGACCGGGTTGCGATGGCATCCGCGATCGTGATCGTGCTCGTGATCGTCATCGCGATCGCGGCGCCGCTCATCGTCAGCGTGCTGGGCCTGCGCGGCCCGAACGACCAGAACCCCAACCTGCTTGGCGTCTTCGGCCAGCCGACCGGCCCGACCCACCTCGATCCGCTCGGCGTCGATGACCTCGGGCAGGACACCCTGGCACGGATCGTCTACGGCATGCGTGTCTCGCTCGAGGTGGGCTTCATCGGCACCGCGATCGCTGCGGTGGTCGGCACGGTGATCGGCCTGATCGCCGGCTTCTACGGCAGGTGGATTGACACGCTGCTGATGCGGATCGTCGATGTGTTCCTCGCCTTCCCGGTGATCGTTCTGGGGCTGGGGATCGCCGACGCCTGCAGCGACAAGGGCTGCCTGCAGGTCGGCGGGACCAGCCTCATCCAGCCGGGCCTGGGGACGGTGATCTTCATCGTCGCGCTGTCGAGCTTCACCTACATCGCCCGGATCGTCCGCGGGCAGGTTCTGTCGCTGCGGGAGAAGGAGTTCGTCGAAGCCGCACGATCGCTCGGCGCCTCCAATCGCAGGATCCTGTTCAGGGACATCCTGCCGAACGTCGCCACGCCGCTGATCGTCTATTCGAGCCTGCTGATCCCGACGAACATCCTGCTGGAGGCTGCGCTCGCCTTTCTCGGCGTCGGGCGTCAAGCCCCCCACGGCCGATCTCGGCGCGATGATCTCGGCTGCCGGGGGCGACCTGCTGGGCGGGAACCCAGCCTGGTGGAACATGGTCTTTCCCGGAGCCGCGCTCCTGGTGATCGTGCTGGCATTCAACCTGGTCGGCGACGGTCTGTTGGATGCGCTCAACCCGAAGGCGAATCGTTGAACGTTTTGAAGTCTCGTCACGCATCCGCGCTGCGAACATCACGAGGAGGTACATGCAATGAGGAAGTACCGTTCGGTTGCCGCGCTCGCGGCCACCGGCGCACTGACGCTGGGACTCGCCGCGTGCGGTGGCAGTAGCAGCAGCAACAGCAGCAGTAGCAGCAGCAGCGGCGGTAGTGGCGGCAGCAGCAGCAGCGCTGCGCCCAAGCTGCCGTTGAAGGCCGGCGAGAACGCCGCTGCCGAGTCGCTGACCGGCGCCAAGCAGGGCGGCACGCTGACCGTGCTGTCGTCCGAGGGGTTCAGCCACCTCGACCCGGGCCAGGCCTACTTCGCGCTGGACTACCAGATCGTCTACGCGATGCAGCGTCCGCTGTTCGTCTACATGCCGAACTCGCAGACGGAGCTGTCGCCTGACCTGGCTACGGACGATCCCGACCACCAGCAACGGCGGGATCACCGACGGCGGCAAGACGGTGACGGTCCACATCGAGCCCAACGTGAAGTTCGCGCCGCCGGTCAACCGGGCTCGTGACGGCCGCCGACGTGAAGTACGCGATGGAGCGGATGGCCAACCCGAACGTCGCGGGGGGCTACTGGACCTCGTACTTCCAGAACGCCATCGTCGGCGCCGCCAGCGCCAAGGGCGGCCCGATCTCCGGGATCCAGGCTCCGAATGCGACGACGCTGGTGATCCACCTCACGCAGCCGGTCGCGAACACGATCGTCCAGGCCATGTCGCTGCCGGGCACGGCGCCGGTCCCGGCGACGGTCTCGGGCCCGCTCGACAAGCACGCCCCGACCAACTTTGGCGTGACCGAGCTGACCGCCACCGGGCCGTACATGATCAAGGGCGAGCAGAACGGCAACAGCATCACCTCGGGCTTCACCCCGGGCAAGTCGCTCACGCTGGTCCGCAACCCCAACTGGAGCGCGAGCACCTACGCCGGGCCGTACAAGCCGCCGGCGTACCTCGACCAGATCGACATCACCAACGGCGGCGACCCGAACGTCATCGGACCGCAGGTGCTGAAGGGGACGAGCGCGGTTCAGCTCGACACCCCGAGCAAGTCGACGGTGCAGGAGGCGTACACGAAGTATCCGTCACAGATCACCTTCACCCAGGGCGCGGGCGACCACTACTTGACGTTGAACAACTCGCACGGCCCGTTCACCAACGTCAACCTCAGGCGTGCGGTGTACGCGAACCTGGATCGTGCCGCGATCATCAAGGAGAAGGGCGGAGAGCTGACCGGGACGCCCGGCACGCACTTCATCTACCCGGGTACCAACGGGTTCGTTCAGGCCGGCGGGTACGCCGGACCGAACTACCCGTGGGCGGTGCACACGAGCGGGGACCTGGCGGTCGCGAAGCAGTACATGAAGAAGGCCGGCTACCCGTCCGGGAAGCTACACGGGCAACGCCACGGTGACGGTCGTCGGCTCCAACAACGGCGCCGACGAGCTTGCGATCAACCAGATCGTCAAGCAGGACATGACGCAGCTCGGCTTTAAGGTCAACCTGATCCAGGTCGACCAGAGCGTCATGTACTCCAAGTACTGCATGGTGCCGAAGGCCGAGGTCGATGGCTGCCCGTCCGGCGGCTGGCTGCGGGACTTCAACGACCCGTACTCGATCCTGGTTCCGACGTTCAGCACCCAGGCGATCACCCCGACCGCGAACAACAACTTCGGACAGGTCAGGGACGCGACGCTCGACGCGATGATGCAGAAGGCGCATCTGACGGTCGATCCGATCGCGGCCGCGCAGGCGTGGGCTCAGGCCGACGAGCACATCGTCAACATGGCCGAGGCCGTTCCGGAGGACTTCGACATCCAGCCGAACGTCTTCGCCTCGAACGTTCACTGGGTCGGCGACCTGTGGAACGAGGGCGGTGTCAACTTCGCCTACACCGGCCTGAAATAGCAGTAGGGTGACCGGACCCCGCTCCGGATGCGGAGCGGGGTCCCGACCCATCTAGAGTCAACACCGACCGCGCCCGAAGTGGCCACTTACATCATCCGCCGCGTGTTGTGGGGGATCGTCACGATCGTGGCGGTCATCTTCGTCACGTTCGTGTTGTTCCGGGTGTTCCCGACCGCCGACCCGGCGACCCTGCTGGCCGGCAAGGGCGCGACACAACAGCGGATCGCGTTCATCCGCCAGGAACTCGGACTCAACCACGCCTGGTACGTCCAGTTCTGGGACTACCTGAAGGGGATCCTCTTCCACTTCAACCTCGGCTACAGCTTCTACACCCAGCGCTCGGTGCTCAGCGAGATCGGCACAGGCGCTACCGGCGACGCTCTCGCTGACTGCCGGCGCCGTGGTGCTCTGGGTGATCATCGGAATCCCGATCGGGATCCTCTCCGCGATCAAGCGCGGAACGATCTGGGATCGTGCTGCGATGACCGGCGCCCTCACGTTCGTCTCGATGCCCACCTTCTGGTTCGGGCTGATCGTGATCTACCTTTTCGCCCAGTCGCTCGGTCTCGTGTCAGATCTTCCCCGGGCCGGGCGCATATGTCGGACTCACCGCCAACCCGGTCAAGTGGTTCACGGGACTCATCCTCCCGTGGCTCGTGTTGGCGCTGACGCAGGCGGCGATCTACTCGCGCCTGCTGCGCGGCAACCTGCTCGACGTGATGGGCGAGGACTACATCCGCACGGCGCGGGCCAAGGGACTGCGGAACCGCCGGGTGGTCTTCAAGCACGGCGTCCGCTCGGCGATCACGCCCGTGCTGACCGTGCTCGGAATCGACCTCGGCGCTCTGCTCGGCGGTGCCGTGATCACCGAGAGGATCTTTGAGATCCACGGCGTCGGGCTGCTGAACATCACCGCGATCGGGAACTCCGACTTCCCGGTGGTCCAGGGCACCACCGTGCTGGCGGCGGTGTTCGTGGTCGTTGCCAACATCGCCGTTGACGTCGCGTACGCCTACCTCGACCCGCGGGTGCGCTACACGTGAGCGGCCCGCTGATCTCGGTCGAGGACCTCAAGGTCTCGTTCGATACCGATGACGGTGTCGTCCACGCGGTCGACGGCCTGTCGTACCAGGTCGCCCCCGGCAGGACGCTCGGGATCGTCGGCGAGTCGGGCTCGGGGAAGAGCGTCAGCTCGCTCACGATGCTCGGGCTGACCCGCGAGCCGGCACGCGAAGATCTCCGGGAAGATCATGTTCGCCGCCGACCCAGAGCGCGGGCCCGAGGACCTCGTCTCGATGAACGACGACAAGCTCCGGCGGATCCGCGGGAACGACATCGCGATGATCTTCCAGGACCCGCTGTCGTCGCTGCACCCGTTCTACAAGGTCGGCGTCCAGCTGATGGAGACGGTGCTCGCGCACCGCAACGTCTCCAAGCGTGCGGCGCGCGACCGGGCCATCGAACTGCTCGGGCTCGTCGGCATCCCCGACCCGCAGCGCCGCGTCGACCAGTACCCGCACGAGTTCTCCGGCGGTATGCGCCAGCGCGTGATGATCGCGATGGCGCTCGCCAACGAGCCGAAGCTGCTGATCGCCGACGAGCCGACGACCGCGCTCGACGTGACGGTCCAGGCGCAGATCCTCGCGCTGCTCGAGGGGCTCCAGCAGCGGCTCGGGATGGCGATCGTGATAATCACCCACGATCTCGCCGTCGTCGCCGAGATCGCCGACGAGATCGCGGTCATG
>CAVXSX010000008.1:0-248820 GCA_963764545.1 uncultured Solirubrobacterales bacterium
CCATCCCGCGCTGACGCGCGCCCGCCGCGCACGCGTCCAACAGCCGAGTCTTGCCGATCCCAGGCGGTCCCTCCAGCAAGACCAACCCGCCCTCGCCCCGTCCCGCCGCATCAAGGAGCCCATCCAAGACCCCCAGTTCCCCGAGCGCGCTTCCCAACAACCCACCCATGCCCCCCCGATCACCGACCTTACCCCGACCCTATACCCGCGGAAACTCGGCGTGGTGAAAAGGCTTCTGCATAGACCGACCTAGAAACCGTCGGCGTGATCAATAGCCGCGACCGATGCCAGGATACCGGCGACGATGCAACGACGAACAGGACCGACCCGCGTCATCGCCAGCCGCGAGAGTCGCCCGGTGTGGATCGTCGTGCCTGCGTCCGGATCGGCCAGCTGAGCCTGCTTTCCCGCGGTTGCGGGAGCGCGCCCGCGCACGGAAGATCCCGAACGCCGCTGGTCGCCAGGTTCTGCGATTCGTCCAATCGCGGCCGTCGCCCGACTCGCGACCTCGCGGCCGCACGCTTTCTCAAAGGACGAGGACCAGTGGTCTCAATTCGGCGCCGGCGCACTGCTGCCTCGACCGGAGATTTGCGCCAGCGTCCAGCTCGCCTCCCCAACTGACGACGATGAGGCGCGCTGACCGCCCGCCGTTCACTGACCCATCCATGAAGCCGGAGCATCTTGAGACTGGCCGCAAGTGGTCCGGTAGGGGGTGTCCGCTCTTCACCGATGGCGGCCACGTTGGTACCGATTAGAGGATCGGGATTTATGCACTGCGACGATGTCCTCGGTCGCCGCAGACTGCTTACTCGGTCCGCGTGAAGCATGGTCTCGAGCAAGCGCCCTGACCACCGCTTCACTACACGAGCAGGCGTCGATTCCGACACTTCAGCGCCGCTCTCGCAGCGGACGAATAGCAGAAACGCGCCGTGGTGCGCGGCGCTCTTCGCTCGGCCATCAAAGCAGCCACGCGCGAACCGTCCGGCTGACTGCCCCCTCAGGCGTCGGGCGGCAAGCAGGAACGGCCGGCCGCCTCCCGTGGCTGCGTTTCGAACGACGGCGGTAGATCCAAGCGGACGATCGCTTCGATCGCGGTGACGGTCCCGAGCCAGCTTGCGGCTTCGGCGACATCTGAATCACGCCGAGCGTCGCGGCTCGGCGGTGCCCGAACGATTGCACTTACGCAATGCCACGAACGAAGTCGCTCACGCTGACCGCGGCAGGCGGCTGAGAGGCGACCGAGAACCTCGGCGATACGGCTCAGACCTTGATCTCCGCGATTCCCGCTCTGAGCGCAGCCCAGGGACGGACCATGAGGGTGACGTCCGAAACAAGGTTGTTCTCGTCGGTCACGGTGCGCAGGACGCCGTCGACGGGCTCGTCCTTGATCGTCCCGGCGAAGAAGGCGATCGTCTCGCCGTCCCGCTCGTGCACGAGATCGGCTGAGCGTCCCGGACGACGCCGGCCACCGCACGCCAGACCAAGTCGATCTGATCAGCGCCGACGTAGTCGCGGATGGGGCTGCGGAAGCGCGCGTCGGAGGCGAGCAGGTCGGCTGCCGAGACGGCGTTTCCGGCGAGGAAGGCATCGATCAGGCGACGAGCGCTAGCTGACATGTGTGCTCCTTCGACGTAAGATGCTTCGGATGTCGAAGCAACAGGTAGCGCTTCGAAAGTCGAAGCACAAGGGCCACGGCCCGGCCGACCGGCCCGCGGTACTCGGACGGGCAGGCCACTGATGGTCGCCTTCGATCTGCTCGGCCGCCGGTGGGCGCTGCGCGTCCTGTGGGAACTACGCGGAGAGCACCTCGGCTTCCGCGCTTTGCAGGAGCGCTGCGAAGGAATGTCTTCAAGCGTCCTGCGCGACCGGTTGGCCGAACTCGTTGGCGCCGACCTCCTGGAAACCGACGACGCCGGGCATTACGGCCTGTCACATCACGGCCGCGAGTTGCTGCTCTCGCTCGAGCCGATGTCCCGTTGGGCCGAGCGATGGGCGCCGGGACCTGAATCCACCGACGGCAGCGGATCGTCGGACGGCCCCCGACCTCACGACGCAACTGCGACCCCACCATCATCCGCGTTGCTCCAGGCGTGACCTCTGGCGGAGGCTCGCATCGCCGTGAGCAGCGGTGTTCATCTCCCACGGGTCAACGATTCGCGCGGCGACGATTACTACCCGTCAGGATCGATCGCGAGCATGGCGCCGAGACCGAAGCTCAACGACAATCAGCTCGCGGTGCTCCGCTGGATCGCAGGCGGCTCGCCAGCCGGCGTGATGGAGGGGCATGGCCATCGCGTCTCTGCCCGCAGCACTGCGGACAGCGTGCGGCAAATCAGATACTGGAACCGGCGGGGCGCGTGCCGTTTTTGGCACCCGCTTTTGTTCCCGAAGCAGCCAGTCCAAAGGAAAAGCCCGGATCACCGGGCCTTTCTCGAGTAGCGGGGGCGGGATTCGAACCCGCGACCTTCGGGTTATGAGGCGCCTTCTGGAGGTGAGCTACATGCGTATTTGCAGGGACTTCGTGATTTTGCCTCAGCTTGTCTGAGGTCATATTTGCTTGTCTCGTTACACGGTTCGCGACACGGTTTCGACGTGGCGAAGCAAGGCAGCGCCACCGGGGTCGTCAGCACGCCGTTTACTTCCTGCGCGCTCGCGGTCGCTGTACCCGGCGTGCCACGTCCAGCTGATCGGCCGGGCGTGAGTCTCGCTCCGCGGTGCGGCGAGCCAGCGTCGTGAGGCATTCAACGCATCGGCTTGCCGGCCGACAGCGCGATTCGTGGGTCGCTACCTGTGTCCGTCGTTAAGGGCGCTGAGCGCTTGCTCGAGCTGGGAGCGGATAAAGCGCCGGTGGCGCCCAACCTTGACGCTCGGCAGCACGCCGCGCCTCGCGTACCCCTCGACGGTCGAGACCTTCATCTGGAGAATCGAGGCGACCTGCTTAGCCGTCATGAGCTCGTCGAGCATCGACCGACCGGTGGAGGTGTCTGTCTGCGCCTCAGCTCGCACGAACGGGATCCGTTCTCTCGACAGCTCTCGCCGGTCGACGCCTGCCGGGCGCACGCTCGAAGAAGTCGTCACTGCCGACGCCGGGAGTCTGGTGTGGGAGAACAGTCCGACATGCGTGCCGCGGCATGGCGTAGGTCTTCAGACCCAGCGGCGCGGCGATGTTTGCGACTGTCTTCACAGCGGTGTCGGTGATGCTTGGCGCGGGGTGATTGTGTGTGACCCCGGCCCGCTGCCGGGTCGTCTGCGTGAGGAGTTCACGCGATCGATGGTGGATGTGAAGCGCAAGGCACGGTTTATGTACGATAGCCGATAAGCAGCGTGTTTTCCCTGCAAATGAGTGCAATATACGTCAACACGAGTCAACGAAAGTCAACGAAAGTCAACGCGCGTCCACGGCCGTCCTGTCCGAACATGGAACCTCTCGCCGAAGTGCACTGGCCGCCTTGTCGCGCTTCGCGGGCGCGGCCTGGGCTTCGCGTCGCAAATGCCAGGTCATAAGGCGGGACTGGAGCGAGCAGACACCTGTCCGGAGCGGCTCGCGGCTGTTCAGCAAAGTGTTTCGCGATCTGTTCTTTCGAACCATGCACCTGAGTCCGCTTCCGCCCCCGCCGCACATGGACATTGGCCGCTTCAGTGCGCTCGACTACCCGCCCTCCACGTGTGACAAGACTGGGAGAGTGCGGGTAGTCGAGCGCACTGAGCTGATGGTGGTGCGGCGGGGGCGGAAGCGGGGCTGTGGCGGGCGCGAGAAAGCGTTCAAAGGTAAAGCTTGGGGCGTGGGGCAAGGGTTGAACACCGGGCGGCAAACGGGCAAGGGGACGGCCTCAGCCTCAAGTTCCAGGATGGGCCGGCGTCGCATCGACTGGCCTCAGAGGTCGAACTGATGGGTCGCGTGCTTCGACCGGGTCCTGGGTCAATGAAGGGCTTGATGTGGTTGGCGAGGGTGGGTCCGTCGCCGCTTGATCCGTGGCGACACGCGATGGGCTGGAGTGAGGTGGCCGCCCGGCATCATGCACGCCGACTCGAAAAGGAAGGTTGGCTTGACCGACGTCCGATGACCCGCGGACAGGGGTCCCTTTTTCTAGCAACCCGCACCGGCGTCCGAATGGTGGGCTTGGCATTGCCAGCGGCCAGCTCGCCGGCGCCGACCTGGTGGGCGCACGACAGCGCCTGCGCCTGGGCGGCGGCGTGGCTCACCGTCCGCAACCGACAGTTCCTTGGGGCGCGCGAGCTGCTCGAGCTGCCTGCCTGGTCAGGCGAGCTGTGCTGGTCGGAGAACTACAAATTCAAGACGGCTCGCCATCGACCCGACCTAGTCGTGATCGTCAGAGGCGAGCCGCGTGTTCCGATCGAGGTCGAGCTCGCCCCGAAGTCCAAGGCCCGGCTGAAGGCGATCCTTGAGCTGCACCACACCTGGGCGATGACTGGAGGGACCGGCGGCACGATCTACATCTGCCGCGACGAAGAGGGCTGCGACCGGATACATCGCGTGGCCCACGAGCACGGTCTAATCGCCGACGAGCGCGGCAGCTGGCTCCGGATCGAGAACCTCGACACCATCAAGGCCCAGACGGATACCGCGCCGCAACGTGGTCCGGCGACTCAAGCGACCGTGGACGCGTGACGCCGCGGCGACGGTCCTTCGCTTCACCGTGCGTGCGCTGCCTCAGCCGGGCACCGCTTCGGGGGTGTGGGGATTCGGGCGCGCTCAATCCATCTTTTCGTTAGGCGTTCACGAACCGAACCGACAAATACCGTTGGCCATCCGACCGTTCGCTCAGCAGCGGCCGCAGGCCGGCCCGCTCCGGACGCTCACTCTGTCGCCAAGCACTCGATGGCAGGTGTGCGCGAGTCCTGCTGGAAGCGGTCGTGCGCGGAAGGAACTGACGCACGCCCGTCGCTGCGGCGCCGGAGATTAGCCGCGATGGACCACTTGGGAGGCGAGGCGACCCTCATAGATCGATGCCGCGCCAGCTCCGAGCGCGAAGTACTTCGTCCAAAGCTGCCAGACGATCCGCCACTGATCGCTGTTCGGGTCGATCTCTTCTACGGGAAGTCCGGCGTTACGCGCGTCCGTCGCGTTGAAGACAGCCCCGTGATCGCGCGGGAGGTCGATGAGCTTCTCCTTCAGCGCCGCGGCGATACTGTCGACGTCGCCCGTCGGGCGCTCGGGGTGGCTGGCCAGGGCCTCCTTCACGAGATCGTCGGTCCGTTCTAATGCTGATCGCGCTTGCTGCACCATGACTGCCGTCACATCAGCGAGTAGCGAGACGTGCAGCGGGTACGTGTCCGGGTTCGCCGCAATGGCCTGTTCTGCGTTCTCGACCGCCGCGATCAGGTCCTTTGCCGAGTACAACCCCGGCCGGTCAAGCTGCTGAAACTGAGGGTCGACCGGACCAAGGTCGCTTGTCGGGCCCATGAGGATCTTATGGGCGCCGATAGCGAGGATGGTGCCGGCGCTTTTCGCCTGATTCGGAACGATGACCGTCAGCTCGCGACAACGAGACTGTGCCGAACGCGCGAGCCGTACCGCAGTCTCGCCGTCCCCGCCTGGGGAGTCGAGCAGGAGGTGCAAGTCTTCCTCGGGGCTGGCACCGGCGATCAGCTCCTCGAGCAGCGTCACGCTGTACGGGAAGATCACATCGATCATCACAACTAGCCGGCACCCGAAGCGCTCCTCGTAGGCTCGGATCAGATCTTGCCGCGCGTATCGCTCTGCATGCTGCGCATGGAAGAGCGGTGTCTGGCGTGGGAACGCTAAGGGTGTCTGCGACTCGTCGGGAAGGCCAGCGGCTTCCCTTCCCTGGCCTTCGCGGTGCTCTTCCGAATCTCCAGCGCTTTCGCGATCTTCCCGCTCGTCACCGGTGGCGGGGCGCCCTGGGGGCGTGGGATCACCACGTTCTGGTTCGCCTTCGTCTCCATGCTCGTTCACCTTCTTTCGGCTCCTCGTTGCCGTCTCCTTGACAATTCGATCAAAGGATAGGCGGACAATCGGGCGGCAAGCTGCAGCATCGCGACGAGCGGCGTGACGTGCATGACCGCCGAGGCTCCTGCCACAATCACGATGTAGCTTTCGTGACTACGAACGCCTCGACATCCCTGTTTGAGCAGGTCCACGCAGCGCACCCAGAGTGGCGTGACGATCGTGTTATTCGTCATATCTGCGAACGTCTGCTCGCCGAAGGCGAGATAGAGCCGCCTGTTGACGTGGAGCTACTGGCGTCGCTGTGTGGGATTGCCGAGGTCGAGTATCGATTCGCAGGACCGGCCGGCATGTTGCTGTGTCGAGACGGCACGTGGGTCGCCAGTGTTCGTCGCGGCGACGGCCTTGAACGCCAGCGTTTCACGATCCTGCATGAAGGTGGCCACACCATGCTGCCCGACTTCAAGCGCGGCGGAGAGTTTCGTCGCTGCGGCGGTCCGAGGACACGCGTGGAACAACTCTGTGATCTCGCCGCCGCCGAGATGCTTTTTCCGCGCCGCTTCTTTACAGAGGATCTGCCGCCTGCAGCGCAGATCTCCGACGTTGATGAGCTGGCACGCCGTTACCGGGCAAGCGTGCAAGCGACCACCCATCGAGTCGTGGATCTCAGTACGACGCCGCAGCTGATGATGGTATTTCACCTGGCTCACAAGCCCCAGGAGCGCGGCCAGGAGGACGTTCGTCCGCCGAGGCTACGTCTGGAGTACGCCCACAGCAACCACAAGCTGCCCTATCCGCTGCGCGATAAGTCGGTCCCCGACGACAGCGCGCTCCGGCGAGCCTGGGCCCATGAGGAGGTCAATCAACCCATGATCCTGGACGCTTTCTTCGCCGCGCGAGTCGGCCAGCGCTACGTCACGGCACGACGCTATGGCGAGAAGCTCATCGCGTTGGCGCAGCCGCTAAGCACAGCTTCGCTCCCATAATGCCTGACGACGATGCTGTAGCAATCGGCCGTCGCATCCGGCAGTACCGCGAGGAGAAGAGCATGACGGCCGCCCAGCTCGCTCAGGCCGCGGGGATTTCGCGTAGCTACCTCAGCGAACTGGAAAACGGCAAGGGTGACCACAAGCGTCCGTCTGTGAACGTGATGTACGCCGTGGGCAAGGCCCTCGGCATCAGCATGTCCGAGCTGCTCGGCCGACCGATGATCATCAGCCCCGCTACAAACAGGCCCAAGAGCCTGGAACGCTTTGCGCAGGAGCATCAGCTGCCAGACGCCGACGTCGAAATGCTTGCCAGCATCCGCTTTCGCGGCGAGCCGCCCCAAACCCCTGAGCGCTGGAGCTTCATCTACAACGCCATCAGGACGAGCGTCAGCCTCGATCCCAAACGAACTTCACAGTCCCGTCAGAGCCGCAGGGATAGCCGTCGCCCGGGCTAAAGCACTTCACTCCGGGAGGCGGCCATGGCGGGAGCAAGCCCGCGCGGCCCGCCTGAAGGGGCCCGCGCCGACCCGTCTCGTTATGAGCGCCGCCGCCAACGGTCTAGTAGGCGCTGCCACACGGACGCCGGGGCCTCGGGGCCGACCGCCGCGGGCGTGTCCGGCGCGGTCGAGTCGATCCCGCTGTGGTAACGCTCCAGCGAGGCGGCGTCGTTGGCACGCACCCTAGCGATCAGCTCGCGAGAGAACGGCTTGCCCCAGAGCACCCGGTTCTCCGTGATCCAGTAGTGCGACTGGCAGTGAAAACTCCAGTTGCCGATCGAGTGGTCCAGGCTGACGGTCTCGCCGTCGAAGGTCAACCGCCATTCGGCGGGCGAGAACGGCGTGACCACCTCCTCGCCGCAGCCGCAGGCGCACAGATGCATCGCCAACGCGAACTCCATCGAGACGTAGAGCACACCGGGCTCCAGCGTGTCCGGCATGACCTCGACGAAGCGGTGCTCGACACGAGCGAGTCTCATTGCGCGCAGTCGTCGTTGACGATGTCGTTGACGTCAATGCCGTAGAACGAGGTGTGCTCGGTCTCGAGATCCACGTAGAAGCCCTGCAGCTTCTTGAACCTGATCACCGCCAACGCCGCGTTGATCATGTTCATGTCGGCAACCTGCACATTGTGGTCGTACACGTTGTCGGGATCGGGCTCCCCGAACTGGATCTGACCGCTCTCCCAGACGTGACGACGGTGTCCCGGCGTGCTTGTCGTAACACGGGCCAACCCCTCGATCGAGTCGTCGCCGGTCACCCCGAGCCCCATGCCGACGTCGATGAAGCTCTTCTCCCAGGCCTCCAGTCGCTCGATGATCAGCTTGCGTGACGGGCCGTGGTCGAGCGCGAGGAAGACGAAGTTCATGTCACGCAGCACGTCGACGTTGTCGCCGGTGATCGGCTCCTCATACGCGATGATCCCGCTGCGCATAGCGCTGTAGAGGTTGCGGAGGTAGGTGACCTTCGGCAGGAGCTGTCGGAGCTGGTCGACCGTGGCTGCCCCTGGTGAGCGGAAGGCGTTGTGCTGCAGGAATCGGTCCCCGTCGAACAGGTGTAGCTCTCGGATCGGCGTTTTGGCGAGCAGATCCAAGATGTAGCTGCCGGTGCCGCCCAGCCCGACGATCGCGACCTTGTCGATGACCAGCTTGGCGCTGACCGTCGTGATCCCGGCGCGGATCGACGCGTTCTCGGCGTACGCGAACACGGAGTCTTCCGCCGCCTCGCCGCCGCCCCTGAACGTCTGGGGCGAGACCTCGGGGTTGAGGACCTGCGCAGGGCCGAGCAGCACGCTGACGTAGCTGGTGATTTTCTCGTAGTGGTCGGGGTAGCCGGCAGGAGCCTCCGCCGTCGGGGCCGGCTTGCTCGAGAACATATGGTCGACCTCGATGTCCTCCGCCACCGTCTGGCGCGCTGTGGAGTGCACCACGTTGAGCACGCGGCCGTGCTCGTCGCAAGGGGCCTCCCCGATGAAGTAGACGGTGTGCGTATCGGGTGTTACCGTCGCGTCGCCGGCGAGGGTCAACGGGCAGACGATGGTGCCGCACTTCACCTCGACGCCTGCCGTCACGTAAGGCACGTGGCTCACGGTCAGCACCGCCCCGCCGGCGCGGAACCCCAGCTCATACCCCTCCTCGGCGAGCCGGAGCAGGTCCGGGCTATGAGCGATCAGTTGCCCGGACACGGAACAGCATCCCCTCCTGGACATGTACTGAGTGCCCCGGTGTCAACGTGCCGTGGGGGTTTTGCTTTGGGCCACGGGTGTAGGAGATCGAGATCGCCCAGTTGGGTCCGGTCGGCGGGCTGCCGTCGTAGCGGAGTATCAGAACGTCGTTGTAGGTCAGCTCACGGTCGTCGATCTCCTTCGGCCGGGCGTTGATGAAGATCTTGATCCAGTGGTGATCGTGCGCATCGCCGTCGTGGTTCTCATCGGGCTTGTGCTCTCCCCCGGCGTCCGCAAGCTCGCCGGGGGAGATCGGCCCAGACTCGGAAGTCACCTGCTGTTCAGACATCTGAAACCTCCTGTCGTCAGGACGAAGTGTTCGCTACTACGAATTCTAGATCCAGCGTAGCAGACGTCCCGGCCCTGTCCGATGGGCCCGTGCAACGAGAAGGTTGCCGAGCGCTCCTGGCGGGGACGAGCGGCGATCGCAAGCCCGCGCGAATCGGATCGTCGCCAGGGCGCTGACGCGAGTTGCTTCACACGACGCAGACAGGATCGCTCTCGGCAGCACGTGTGCACAGCCGGCAACGAGCGGATTGGCGACGCCTCGATGGTGCCGATCCACGCGCGTACTCGCACCCACTGCCGCCGCCAACAAGCGTCAGCCTTGCTTCAGCGGGCCCGACGGGCCAGGATTGGGACGTGCGCGGCTTCGTCGCTCCCACAGACCACGGCTGGTATCAGTTCTTGCGAGCACGGCCGGAGATCACTGAGGTGAACTTCTGGCGCCCGGGTGGAGTCCTATTCAGAGCGCTCCCGCCGGGTGCACCGTTCTTCTTCAAGCTGAAGCGCCGGTACGACGCGATCGGCGGGTTTGGTTTGTTCGCTAGAGCGGAGCGACTCCCGGTGTGGCGCGCTTGGGACGTCTTCGGCCAGGCCAACGGGACCCGTGACGAGCATGAGTTGCTCCTTCGGCTCGACCGGCTGGGCGGGATCGACCAACGCGGTCTTGGGCGCGGCCGGATGATCGGCTGCATCGCCATCACCGAACCGGTTTTCTTCGCGCCAGATGAGTGGGTCGCCGTGCCAAGCGATTGGTCGCGCAACATCGTCTCGGGGCGAACCGAGGATCTGTCCCGCGGCGAGGGGCTCCGGATGTGGACGGAGTGTTTGGAACGGGCCGCCGCAAGGACGAATGTCCCGGTCGCCTGGGCTCGAGAAGCATTCGACGCGCAGCGCGCCGGCAAGCCCGTCGTGATCGTGCCGCGGTTGGGCCAATCGAGCTTCCGCCTCGCAGTGCTCGATGCCTACGGGCAACAGTGTGCCGTGACCACCGAGCATTCGCTGCCGGTGATCGATGCGACGCACATCCGACCGTGGGCAGTTGGCGGCACGCATTCGATCCCCAACGGCATTCCCCTCAGACGTGACCTCCACCGCCTGTTCGATCTCGGGTACGTGACGATCACGCCGAACCTGCGGCTAGCCGTCAGCCGCAGGCTTCGCGACGATTACGCGAACGGTCGGGTGTACTACGAGCTGGACGGGCGCGAGATCCGCCTCCCCGAGAGCCCCTCCCTGCGTCCCGATTCTGCAGCTCTGTCTTGGCACGGAGCCGAGGTGTTTCTCGGGGATTGAGGCCCTCGTCGGTGGCTTCGAACGATTCGGTTGAAGCGGGATTCGCACCGAACGCGGCACGGTGCGCGTCCGCAAGGCCGACGCCTGGAGCGCGCGTGGCTCCGCGAACCCGGCCGGTTTGGTGAACCCGCAGATAGGCGATGCCACAAGGCACGGGCCTGTCGCTGAAGCCTCACCAGGAGACCGAGCTAGCAAGCGGTTTTGCTGTCCTTGGGCTGCGCTACGTTAGCCCGATGTCCGCCGGCTCACTGACCGCAATCTCCCTCTTTACGGGCGCCGGTGGGCTCGACCTCGCCTGCGAGCAGGCTGGATTCAAGACGCGAGCCGTGGTTGAGATCGACGGCACCGCGCGAGCCACGATTGCTCACAATGCGCCGCGCTTCATGCCGGACCTTCGTTGTGACGCTGACGAAGGCGCGCTGTTCGCGGACATCACGCTCACGCCGCCGGGACTTCTCCTTGAGCGCGCAGGGCTCCGGCGAGGGGAGGCCACGCTGCTGCACGGTGGGCCGCCTTGTGTTGCGTTCTCGAAGACCGGCTACTGGCTCCCGTACAAGCGCGAGGACCGGGACGAGAAGGCCACGCTCGTCGACTGGTACGCCGGGATGGTCGCGGAGACCAAGCCGGTGGCTGTGCTCATGGAGAACGTCTACGGACTCGTCTACAAGCGATCGCGGCATCACCTGCGTCGATTCTTGGCGCATATGGACGAGGCCGGCTACGAGATGCGCTACTCCGTGCTGCTCGCGGCTGACTACGGCGTGCCGCAGATCCGGCAGCGGTTGTTCTGCGTCGGGTTACGGCGCGATCTCTTCTCCTCCGAGCCGGCATGGTGGCAGTTCCCGTGGCCAGAGCAGTCGCACGCGGGCCCGCATGAGACGCGCAAGCTTTGGCGTACCGAGCTTCCCCCGCACCGGACATGTGGCGAGGCACTCGAAGGCCTGCAAGATGACGACAACCCTCCGGAGCCCGAGGAGGTCGTCCGCGGCACCTATGCCGAGGAGCTGCGAGCGGTTCCGCCCGGCGACAATTACCTCTTCTGGACCGCCAAACGGGGGCATCCGTCTCCGCGGTGGGAGTGGCGGTCGCGCTACTGGTCGTTTCTTCTGAAGGCGTCGCCCACGGCACCGTCACCGACGATCCAGGGCCAACCGGGACCGTGGGTGGGGCCCTTTCACTGGGATAGCCGGCGCTTCCGCACGGCCGAGCTCAAGCGACTCATGACATTCCCCGACGACTTCGAGGTGCTGGGCAGCCGTCGCCAGCGACAGCTCCAGCTCGGCAACGCAGTGCCGCCGCTTCTCGGCCGGCAGGTCGCCGCGGGCGTGCTCAGAAGCCTGCGCGAGCTCGGCGCCGTGGCGTCCGATGAGCCGGATCTACCGCT
Source organism: uncultured Solirubrobacterales bacterium (assembly GCA_963764545.1). GTDB lineage: Bacteria > Actinomycetota > Thermoleophilia > Solirubrobacterales > Solirubrobacteraceae > Palsa-465. The sequence continues at coordinate 12,101 of CAVXSX010000008.1, forward strand.
GGCCGCCTGAGCCCCCGCTCAGGGCGTCTTCTTCTGCGCCGCTAGAGCCTTGTCGAGCTGCTGTTGCACCGTGGCGCCGATCCTGAACTTGTACGCGCGCCAGAACTTGTAGAAGGCAGGCTCGTCCGGGAACTCGCCGCGTCCCTCGCGGAGCGCGTCGAGACCCATGACTGCGCCGATGTACTCGCGCGTCGTCGATGAACGCTGCTTGCTCGCGATGCGCCAGGGCTCCTGCACGATCAGCTCCAGGTCCGAGATCCGCCCGACAGACGATTCGTCGAGCGTGTAGATCCCCAGGACATCAACATGACTCGCGTAATCTTCGAACGGCCGGAACGAACCAGGCCAACGGAGTGACGGGTAGCGGAAGAACGTGTTGCCCGTGTAGAGCGTGATCCTGCTTTGGGTCTGCGTCCTCGCGGCGTTGCGCCTGGCGATCTTGACATCGACTGCGTGGAATCCACCGCCGAACGCGCTGCCGCTCAGCTCAAGGTCTGGATAGCCCCGCTCGGTTCCTCGCTCCGCGCTCGCGTTATGCAGTCGACTGACCGCCTCGAGGAGGAAGTCGACCAGGGAGACCTCGAGGATGTTCGCGAGGGCGGCAGGCTCCTTCGGAAGAGCCACGAAGTGGCCGCCGGCGGCGAGCTTGGCCTGGAGGTCGTCGGGGTTGTCGGCGCTGAGCGGCCATGTCTGCGACGGCCCGTGTTTGCGGAAGACGGCAACGAGGTCTAGCTCATAGGAACTCAACTGGCTGCGAAGCCACGTGAGCACCTTTGGGTTCGCGGGCATGGCCCCGAGATTCGAGGCGTTCCTTCGGCGTCCTGCCGAACGCTGAGTGTTGCTCGCGAAGCACAGCCTCGACTCGGTCGGCGGCGACCGACGGGATCTCGTGCTCCCAGACCCGGACGACATGCCACCCGGCCGCCTCGAGCACAGCGTCGTTTCGTCGGTCGCGAGCGACGTTGCGGTCGAGCTTCGCCGCCCAGTACGCCGAGTTCGTGCGCGGGTCTGTCAAATGCAATGGGCAGCGGTGCCAGAAGCAGCCGTCGACGAACACGGCCACTCTCGCCTTGGAGAACACGATGTCCGCTCGGCAGCGGACTGCGGGCAGGACCTGGTGGTGCTTGCGAAAGCGAAGGCCGCGGCGATGCAGCTCCGATCGGAGCGCTACCTCAGGCCCGGTCTCGCTCGAACGGTTCCCTTGCATGACGCTCCGCACAGCTGGTGAGGACGCTTCGGGCGCCGGCGGAAGCAGCATTCCGGGGTGGTCGCCTTCTCCACGTTCCAGGTCCGGCCGTCGAGACACGTGGCTGTTACTCAGCGGTCGCTCTTCCGACGAGGCTGTCGTCGGTGCTTTGCCTGGTCGTCGCGAAGGCCCGAGCCACGAGCTGAGCGTCTTCCTTACGCGACTCATAGTGCAGATACTTCATCGTCGTCTGGATGTCGGCATGGCCCATCCACTCCTGGACACGGCGGATGTCAGCCTCACGGATCATGCGCGTGCCGAAGGTATGGCGCAAATCGTGGAAGCGCAGTCGCCGGAGGCCCGCTCCTTGAAGCGCCCGCTCGTAGCGGGAGCTCAGCGCGTCCCCGTTGAGCGGCAGGCCGGTTTCGCCGGCAAACACAAAGTCGTCCTCCCGAGTGAACCGCTCGCGCTGTCCGATCCGAGCGAGCGCTGACGCCACATCAGGCGCCATCGGAACCGCTCTTACCTTGCCCGACTTCGGCGTCGTAAGCCTGCCGGCCGCGTAGCTCGCCCGGACACGGATCGTCGATGCCTCGAAGTCAATATCGCGCCAGCGGAGACCGAGCAGCTCGCCTCGCCGCAGTCCGGTGAAAGCCGCCGTGAGATAAATCGCGCCATCGATATCCGAGGCAGCGGAGCGGACCAAGGCCCAGATCTCCTCGGGCGAGAAGACTTCGATGTCGCCGCTCGCTCGCACGCGGTAGCGGTCGACGTTGTCGAGGGGGTTGCGCGGCAGGCCGTAGACCTTGACGGCTCGACGAAAGATCGCGTGGAGCAGGACGAGCTGATGGTTCTTGGTCTTGTTCGACAACACCGGGCGAGCGGCTCGAGACCCGGAGATGCCGGCTCGCCAGCGCTCTATCTCGTGCACGGTGATGTCCTCGAGCTGCATCGCGCCGAACGCGGGCAGAAGATGGGCGGTGAGCTGGGAGCGGTAGCCCCGGATCGTGGAGGGCTTGCAGCCACGGTCCTGCTCGGCGAACCGCAGATATTCCTCCGCAGCCTCAGCAAACGTGACGCCCGTCGAGACAACGCCCGCGGACGCTCCCCTCCGTGCCTCGTCGAGAAATCCGACTAGCCAGTCCTGGGCCGTCCGCCTGGTGAAGTAGCCAGCCGGCGGGCGGCCGCGACCGCTCCATGCCGGACCGAGGAGCTTCTGACCCTGGCGACCAGAGGCGAGTCGGTAGCGCGCGTACCAGACCGGACCGCGCCTGCGCTCGACTCTCGCCACGCTCCCGGAAACACGCTGCATGGCCCAAGCGTACGCCGTCAGGAAGACGACTTCTCGTTACACGGTTGTGACACGTTGAGGGGTCAACCGAAATCTAGGCAAAGAAAAAGACCTGCTTTGCAGGTCTTTCTCGAGTAGCGGGGGCGGGATTCGAACCCGCGACCTTCGGGTTATGAGCCCGACGAGCTACCAGACTGCTCCACCCCGCGGCGGACTAGCAATCATAGCAACCCCCTGAAGCCGCCAGGGGAAACCCGAGCCGCCTCAGGACAGCTCGTCGAGCACGGACGCGGTGGCCGCCACGAGCTCGTCGACCTCCTCGTCGGAGATGATCAGCGGCGGCGAAAAGGCCACCGAGTTCGCGTAGCCGAGCGCGCGTCCGATCACGCCGCGCTCGAGTAGGGCCTCGGTGAACGGGCCCGCGACCAGCGGCGCGTTCAGGCCGATCGCCTGCATCAGGCCCTCGCCACGCACCTCGGCCACCCCGGCGTGACCGGCCAGGCCCTCGAGGCCGGAGCGCAGGCGCGCCCCGGCGGCGGCCGCGCGCGCGGGGAGATCCTCGGCGCGCATCAGCTCGATGTTCGCCACCCCGGCGGCGCAGCAGGTGGGGTGACCGCCGTAGGTGTTCCCGTGGGTCAGCAGGTAACTCGGGTCGGCCTCGAGCCACGAGCGCAGACGCGATCCGACGATCACGCCGCCCAGGGGCTGATAGCCGCTGGTGACCGCCTTGGCGAAGGAGATCGCATCCGGCGTGACGCCGTAATGGTTTGAGCCGAACCACGAGCCGAGCCGGCCGAACCCGGTGATCACCTCGTCGAAGACGAGCAGCGCGCCACACTCGTCGCACAGCTCGCGCAGCCCTTCCAGATAGCCGTCGGGCGGAGGGAACACGCCCCCGGCGCCGATCACCGGCTCGGCCATGATCGCGGCGATGCGCTCGGGACCGTGGTAGGCCACCGCCTCGCGCATCGCGTCGAGGCTGTCGCGGTCGACCTGGAAGAAGTCGGGCAGCAGCGTGCCGAACGGATCGCGGTTGGCCGGCAGGCCGGCGGCCGAGGTGCCGCCGAGCATCACGCCGTGATAGGCGTAGTGACGGCTGAGGAAGACGGTCCGGCCCCCTTCACCGGCCGCCTTGTGTCCGGCTCGGATCAGCTTGATCGCCGAGTCGATCGCCTCGGACCCGCCGCAGGTGAAGAGCACCCGGGCATCGGGCAGCGGCTCCAGCTCCAGGATCAGCTCGGCCAGGCGCTGCTCGGGAGGATTGGTGAAGCGGGCAAAGGTGTGGAAGGCGTCGAGCTCGCCGAGCTGAGAGCAGATCGCGTCGATGATCTCGCGCCGGCCGTGGCCCGCCGCGCAGTACCAGAGCGAGGCGGTCCCATCGAGATAGCTGCGGCCATCGGCGTCCCAGATGCGGCAGCCATCGGCGCGCACGATCTCGAGGAAGTCCTCGGCCGGGCGCGAGGGAACGGCGAACGGGTGAAGGACGCTGGGAAGGGCCATCCAGCGCCATACCCTAAGCGAGCCCGCAATGACAGGGAGGCGAATCCAGACGCCTCGATGACTACACCGGGGCGAAGTGTCAGCGAGCGGACGCTCACCCGGCGCCGGCCAGCGTCGCCTGGACCGCCTCGGCCTCGCGCAGCTTGTAGCGCTGGACCTTGCCGGTCGGCGTGCGCGGCAGGTCCTCGACGAACTCGACCACGTGCGGATACTCGTAGCGGCGCAGGTGCTCCTTGCACCACCCGCGGAGCTCATCCGCCAGCGCGTCCGCACCCAAAGGCGGACCAGACGTGCAGATCACGAACGCCTTGATCCGGCTCAGATCCTCGACCTGTACGCCGATCACCGCCGCCTCGGACACCGCGGGATGCTTGACCAGGCAGCCCTCGACATCGGCCGGCGAGACCCACAGACCGCCGACCTTGATCATGTCGTCCGAGCGGCCCTGGTAGACGTAGTGACCAGAACCGTCGATCACGTAGCGGTCGCCGGTGTGGAACCAGTCGCCGCGCATCGAGTAGCGCGTCTTCGCCCGCTGATGCCAGTAGTAGTACGCGCAGCTGTCGCCGCGCACCATCAGGTCCCCGGGCTCTCCCTGCGCCACGTCGAGGCCGTGCTCGTCCACCAGCCGCAGCTCGTAGCCCGGCACCGGCCGGCCCGAGGTCCCGGGCGCCAGATCCGAAAGCGTGTTCGAGCAGTAGATGTGGAGCATCTCGGTCGAGCCGATCCCGTCGAGGATCGGGACGCCGGTCACCGACTGCCAGCGCGAGAGCACGGCCGCCGGCAGCGCCTCGGCCGCCGATACGCACGCCCGCACGGTGGAGAAGTCGACGTCGGCAACCCCGGGCGCGCGAACCATCGCCGCGTACAACGCCGGGACCGAGAAGAACAGCGTCGGCCGATAGCGCCCCACCGCCTCGAATATCCGCTCCGGGACCGAGCGGCCCTTGACCAGGCCCGCGCACGCGCCCACCGACAGCGGGAACGACAGGCCGTTGCCCAGCCCGTAGGCGTGAAACAGCTTGGTCGTCGAGTAGCAGACGTCCTCGGCCGAGATCCGCAGCACGTTCCGGGCATAGCGATCGACGGTCACCGCGATGTCGCCGTGGGCGTGCACGACACCCTTGGGGCGGCCGGTCGAGCCCGAGCTGTAGAGCCAGAAGGCCATGTCCTCGCGATGGGTGTCGAGCGGGGCGACCAACTCCCCCGCCCCGCCCGCCACGAGCGACTCGAAGCTCACACCCGCTCCAGCGTCGCCGTCCACGACGACCACGTGCAGGTCGGGCCGCGCCGCCAGGACCGGCTCGAGCCCCGCCACCAGCGACGCCTCCACGAACAGCACCCGCGCGTAGCTGTCGTCCAGGTAGTAGGCGTAGTTGTCGACCCGGTCCATCGGGTTGACCGGCACGGGCACCGCGCCGATCCGCATGGCGGCCAGGAACACCGCCGGGAAGGCCGGCGAGTCGTCGAGGATCATCAGCACCCGCTGCTCGCGCCCCACGCCGAGCTCGGACAGATACGACGCCACCCCGGCCACGAGCGACGCGAGCTCGGCGTAGCTGACCGTCCGCGCATCCGTCAGAAGCGCCGGGGCATCTGCCCGCCCGGCCTGCAACTGCGCGTCGAGCAGCGTGCTCGCGTTCAGTCGCTCGGATCCGGAATCGCCGACCGTCACGGTCGGGCCGAGTCTATGGCTGCGCGCTCGCGCCCGTCAATCGGGCGAGGACCGGAGCCGGCGCGCTCACCTGGCGGCGTGGCTTGGCCAACAGCAGCTGCAGATCGAGGATGCGCCGCTCGGCGAACCCGGCCTCGCAGTAGGCAAGGTAAAGCGTCCACATGCGCTGGAAGCGCTCGTCGTAACCGAGCCCGGCCAGCTCGTCGGTATGCAGCACGAACCGGTCCCGCCAGCGCCGCAGGGTCTCCACGTAATGCACGGTGATGTCCTGGAGGCCGACCACCTGCAGATCGGTGCGGCGGGCGGCCGCACGGGTCATCACCTCGAGCGAGGGCAGGCACCCGCCCGGGAAGATCCGCGTGTTCATGAACGATCGCGAGGCCTTCTCGACCTCGTAGGCGCGGTCGTCGATCGCGATCGCCTGGAGCAGCATCGTGCCGTTGGGGACCAGCAGCTCCGAGCACCGGGCGAAGAACGCACCGGTGTGCCGCCAGCCGACCGCCTCGATCATCTCGATCGAGACCAGCTTGTCGTAGTGCCCGGTCAGGTCGCGGTAGTCCTCGAGCAGGATCGTGACCCGGTCGGCCACCCCGGCACGGCGGACCGCCTCGACGGCGTGGTCGTGCTGCTCGCGCGAGATCGTGGTGGTCGTGACCCGGCAACCGCGGGTCCGCGCGGCGTGGACCGCGAGGCCGCCCCAGCCGGTTCCAATCTCGAGCAGGTGATCGCGCGGACCCAGCTCGAGCTTCTGGCACACGAGCTCGAGCTTGGCCAGCTGGGCCTCCTCGAGGGTCATCCCCAGGTCCTCGAACACCCCGCACGAGTAGCTCATGGTTGGGTCGAGCATGCGCGAGAAGAGCTGGTTGCCGAGGTCGTAATGGGCGGCGATGTCACGCCGGCGCCGGCCCCGGGTGCTCGGCCACAGCCAGGCGCGGACGCGCTGCAGCGGAATCCGCACGACCGCCAGGCGGCCGCGGAGCCGGTCGAGACCGTGAGCATTCCGGGCGGCCAGTCGGACCAGCGCGACCAGGTCGGGCGAGTCCCACAGGCCATCGGCGTAGGCGTCGGCCAGGCCCCGGCTGCCACGCAGGCCCTTCCGCCACATGCGCGCGGAGTGGACGGCGATGGTCGCGGCCGGCGGACCCGATCCGTACACCCGCCGCGCGCCGTCCTCGAGCACGATCAGGCTGCCGGTGGCGATCCGGCGCAGGAACAGCGACACGAGCCAGCGGGCGATCCGGTCGATCACCGTGGCTGCTCCCGTGTGACGTGGTGGGGGGCTGGGTGCTGATACACCCTCGCCCCCGCGAGCTTCAGGCCGAGCGCGTGGCCGTAGATCAGCGCGAGCACGCGTGCGCTGGCCAGCGGATAGCGCCGCGTCATCCGCGCCGCGGACGAACGCGTCAGTTCCACTCGGCGCAGCGACAGGGTGGCGGCGAACCGCACTGAACCGGCGCGCCGGCTTTCGATGTTCACGCCCAGGCGCTCATCCGGCGTCCAGGCGTGCATGACGTAACGGTGATCCATCCCCATGAACGGTGAGACGTGCAGCGCCTTGGTCACCTCGCCGCTCTCCCCTTCGATCACGTACGCATGACGTTCGCCCCATGGCGTGTTCGTGACCTCGGCCACGACTGCCTCCACCCGCTCGCCGACGCCGTCCAGGCAGTAGTAGAAGCTCACCGGGTTGAAGCAGTGGCCGAACGAGCGCAGCTGGGTGAGCAGCCGGATCGGCCCCGACGGCCGAGTCCCCAATGCGGCCTGCACCTCGTCGCGCACGGCATCGTCGAGCGATTCAGCCGAGGCCCCGAGGTAGTCGCGGCGGCGGAACCGGAGCAACCCGGGACGCGGCCGGAGGAGACGACCCTCGAGCAGATCAGGCAACTCTTCGAGGTCGAGGTAGAAGAGCGCGATCGAGTGCCGGAACGCCCGGTCGGGCTTCGCCCTCCGGTGGTGGATCGTCCCCTCGTAGATGCACGAGGCTGGGCTCACAGCCGCGCTCGGAAGCGCTCGGCCACTCGCAGCCCGCTGCGCACGCCGTCCTCGTGGAAGCCCCAGCCCCAGTAGGCCCCGCAGAAGTGCACGCGGTCGCGGCCGCTGATGCGGTCAAACAGGTGCTGCGCCGCGACGCCCTCGGCGCTGTACACCGGGTGGGCGTAGGTGATCCGCCGGATGATCCGGTCGGGATCGATCGCGTCGCTGCGGTTGAGCGTGACGCAGAACTCTCGCTCTGCCCTCAGCGACTGCAGGCGGTTCATGTGATAGGTGACGGTCGCGCGCTCACCGGGCTCGGGCTGCCAGTGGTAGTTCCAGCTCGCCCAGGCGCGCCGGCGGCGGGGCAGCATCCGCACGTCGGTGTGGAGCACCGCCTCGTTGAGCTGGTACGGGATCGCCTCGAGCACGGCCCGCTCGGCCGGCGTGGCGTCCGATAGCAGCGCCAGTGCCTGGTCCGAGTGAGTGGCGAGCACGACCTCGTCGAAACGCTCGGCCTCTCCCCCGCGCGGCGTCACCAGCACGCCGTGCCGCTCGCGGCGGACCGCGCGAACCGGCGTCCGCAGCCGGACGCGCTCCAAAAACGGCGCGGTCAGCGCCTCGACGTACCGAGCCGACCCACCCCGGACCACCCGCCACCGCGGGCGGTCGCGGAAGCCGAGCATGCCGTGGTTCTCGAAGAACTCGGCCAGGAACCGGGCCGGGAAGCTCCACATCTGGCCCGGGTCGGCCGACCACACGGCGGAGAACTGGGGAACGATGAGCCGGTCGACGAACGGCCGCGAGAGGCGCAGCTGCTCCAGCCACGCCCCCAGTGACGGGCCTGCGGCGCCGTCCGGCGCACCGTCACGGAGCAATGAGGCGGCCGCCCGGTTGAAGCGCGCCAGATCGCAGACCATCCGGTGAAACCACGGCGTCAGCAGATGCGCCCGCTTGGCGAACAGGCCGTTGGCTGACGCGCCGGAGTACTCGAAGTCGCCCCGCCCGTCGCTCACGCTGAAGCTCATGGTCGAGGGCTGCCAGGGCACGCCCAGCCGGCCCAGCAACCGTTCGAAGTTCGGGTAGTTGCGGTCGTTGAACACGATGAACCCCGTGTCCACGTGGTGGGTCTCATACGGCGTGTCGACCCGGATCGTGTTGGTGTGTCCTCCGGCGTAGTCAGCGGCCTCGAACACGGTCACCTCGTGCTCGCGATGGAGCAGGTGCGCGACGACCAGCCCGGAGATCCCTGCGCCCACGACGGCGACCCTCATCGCTGCCAACCCGCGTCCATGTCAGTTCATACGGGCAGACGGCGCTGGCGGATCACTCGTCAAGCGCACCGGCGAGCAGGAGACTGACGAGCGCCGAGCCACCGCCGACCGCCAGCGTGGCAAGGGGAGAGCCGGCCGGCAGTCGGCGGCGCCCGACGGCAGTGGCGATCACATCGGTGAGATCGCCCGCGATGCTCGCGGCCAGCCACGGCCGAAGTGCTGCGTTCTTTCGCAGAGCGACGAGCGCGCCGGTATGCAGGACGGCCTCGCGCGTTCCGAGGCCGCGCAGCGGTACCTGAACCGGCGCATCGTTCGCCGCCTCTCCCAGCCAGCGCAGGGCCAACCGGCGCGGCGCGGCGATCAGGGCCACGCCATAGGAGACGCGCAGGACCAGCACAGCAGTTGCCGTGGTGCGGGTGAGGTTCATCGCACGGGGAGCGTAGCATGTGATGTATAGAAAAATCTAGACAACTTGTTCGCAACCGCGGGCTGCGCTAGGTTGCCCTCGGTGTCGGAGCCCGGCCTGACCATGCGCGAGATGTCCGCTCGTAGCGGCGTGAGCGAGGCGACGCTGCGCATGTGGGAGCTCCGGCACGGGTTTCCCAACCCGCAGCGCCGCTCGAGCGGGCACCGCCGCTACGCCGAACACGACCTGGCGCAGGTGCGCGCCGTGCTGCGCGCGCGAGAGAGCGGTCTGTCGCTCCAGGCGGCGATCGCGCTCGCCACCGACCAGCAAACGGAGCAGCCTCCCTCGGTATACGCCGCGCTGCGCGAGCGCGTTCCCGGTCTGGAGGTTCAGCTGCTCTCCAAGCGCGCGATGCTCGTGATGTCCCACGCGATTGAGGACGAGTGCCTGTCGCGGGCCGAACGGCCGATCCTGTTTGGCTGCTTTCAGCGCGAGCGCTTCTATCGGGAGTCCGAGGCCCGGTGGCGCGAGCTCGCGCAAACCGCCGAGTGCGCCGTAGCGCTGGCCGACTTCCGGCGGGTGCGCCGGCCGAAGGACGCGCCGATAGAGGTGCCGATCCGCGCCGGTGAGCCGATCCGGCGCGAGTGGGCGATCGTGTGCGAGTCGCCGAGCTTCGGGGCCTGCCTGGCCGGGTGGGAGCGCCCCGGTGAGCCGTCCGGCGAGCGAGTGTTCGAGGCGGCCTGGACGGTCGAGGCGCCGGCGGTGCGCCTGGCCGCCCAGGTGTGCTGCCGGCTGGCCACTCAGACGGCCCCCGGGTTGCTCGCCGACCTCGACGAGGGCCTGCGCGACGCGCCGGTGACCCGCGAGCACGAGCTCCGCTCCGCGGTCCAGCTCAGCATGCGGATGGTGCGCTACGCCACCGCGTCATAACCCGGTAATCCCCGCTTCGGAGAGCGCGCCGGTGCAGTAGCGCCAGAACGCCTCGCGGTCGGCGTCGGAATCGGGCGAGGCGCCGAGGCGGTAGTGGGTCGGCCGGGGGCGGCGGTCGTGCCAGAACCGGCCGGTGTCCTCGAGCGGCCGGGCGGCGCCGCCGAGCCACACGATCGTGTCGGCTCCCTCCTCCGGGTTGCGGATGATCGGGCTGGTCACCGTCCGGAACACTGGCATCCAGCGCTGCACACCTTCGGTGTCCACCCATCCCGGATGCATCCCGTGCACGACCACGCCTCGCGCGCGCAGCCGCTCGGCCAGGATCTCGGTGACGACGATCTCCTCGCGCTTGGTGCGGGCGTAGAGCTTCTTGGGGCTGTAGGCAGTGCTGTCCGATTCCCAGTCGCCGACGGGAAGGGACTGGCCGTACATGCCGCCGGAGCTGACGTTGATCACCCGGCCCGGGGCGCCGCGCGAGAGCGCCGGCGTCAGGAGCGTGCTCAGCGCGAGCGGCGCAAGCACATGGGTGGCGAACATCAGCTCGTGCCCGTCGGGCGAGAGGGTGTGGTGGTCGGGCATGACGCCGGCGTTGTTGACCAGCACGTCGAGTCGCGGCTCGCGGGCCGCGAAGTCCACGGCAAACAGCCGCACCTCGTTGAGATCGCTGACGTCGCAGACGGCCGGGCGGGCGTCGGCACCGGGGACCGCCGCGCCGATCCGGCTCACCGCCTCGCTGGAGCGCTCCTCGGTACGGGCCAGGGCGTGGACGGTCGCACCCAGCCGGGCGAAGCCGATCGCCGAGGCCAGTCCAAGACCCCCGGCGGCGCCCGTGACCAGCACCGAGGCGCCATCCATGCGCGACGGATCGGCCGGCCAATCGGGCAGCCGCCTGCGGATCCGCAGCCCGACGGTCCCGTAACCGAGGGCGATGCTCCGGTCCAGCAGGGTGTCGGCGAATCCGCTAATCAGCTTGTATAGATAATAATCGACGTGATGTTCGACAACTACAACTACCCGCGAATCCACCACCTGCACCGCGAGCAGCTCGTTCCGAGGCGGATCGACGAGGTGTTCGGGTTCTTCGCCGAGGCCGCCAACCTGGAGCGGATTACGCCGCCGTGGCTCGGATTCGGCCTGGTCAGCGACCACCCGGTCGAGATGGGCGTGGGCACGTTGATCGAGTATCGCCTGCGCCTGCACCGGATCCCCCTGCGCTGGATCACCCGGATCGAGGTGTGGGATCCGGGACGGGCGTTCGAGGACGTGCAGATCAGGGGGCCCTACCGACTCTGGCATCACCGGCACGACTTCCAGCGGGCCGGCGGCGGGACGCTGGTGCACGACCACGTTCGTTACGCGCTGCCGATTGGGCCGCTCGGCGAGCTGGCCCGTGCCGCGTTCGTCGAGCGCGATCTGGCGCAGATCTTCGCCTTCCGCTACGCCGCGGTGAAGGAGATCCTGGCGTGACAGGCACGAGAATCCTCTGGCTCCGGCGCGACCTCCGCGTCCACGATCACCCCGCCCTCGAAGCCGCCCGCAATCAAGCCGACCATCTCGTCCCGGTCTTCTGCTCCGACGACCGGCTCCTGCGAGGCCGCCACGCCTCCGGGCCGCGCACCCAGTTCCTGCTCGAGTGCCTGGCCGACCTGGATGAGTCGCTCCAAGCCCGGGGCAGCCGCCTGGTGATCCGCCACGGTCCCCCGGAGCGGGAGATCCCCAAGCTCGCCGCCGAAACCAAGGCGGACGCGGTCCACTTCACCGGCGACGTGAGTGGATTCGCCCGCCACCGCGATCAGAAGGTGGCGGAGGCTCTCGGCACAACCAGCCACGAGCACCCGGGCCTCTTCGCCATCGATGACCTGGGCGCGATCCGCACCCAGACCGGCGATCCATACACCGTGTTCACGCCGTTTCACCGAACCTGGATGCGCATCCCACGACGGGCCCTGCACGGCGCGCCCCGCCGTCTCCCTCCTGTGCCCGACGGCCTCGCACAAAACCCCCCCCACACTGAAAGACCTGGGGCTCCGCCAGGAGGTCGAGGATCCGATGCCCGGCGGAGAGCGCCGAGCCCGAGAACGCCTGACGCGGTTCCTGGTCGAAGGGGTCAGCGCCTACGACGACACGCGCAACCTGGTCGCCGAGGACGGCGCCTCGCGCCTCTCCCCGTACCTGCATTTCGGTTGCCTGTCCCCGCGCGAGGTCGAGCACCGACTGCCACGCGGCCCCGGCGCGGCCGCCTTCCGCCGTCAGCTCTGCTGGCGGGACTTCTACGCCCACGTGCTCCTGCACTTCCCGGGCAACGCGCACACCGAGCACCAGGCGCGCTACCGGGGGACGCTCAAGTGGAGCCACGCGACCCGGCGCTTCGAGGCCTGGTGCGAGGGACGGACGGGGTTTCCACTCGTGGACGCCGGCATGCGCCAGCTGCGGCGCGAGGGCTGGATGCACAACCGCACGCGGCTCGTGGTGGCGTCGTTTCTCACCCAGGACCTGGGGATCGACTGGCGCTGGGGGGAGCGCTGGTTCATGCGGCTGCTCCTCGACGGCGACGAGGCGAGCAACAACGGCAACTGGAAGTGGGTCGCGTCGGTCGGGGTCGACCCGCAGCCGCCGTTTCGCCGGATGTTCAGCCCGGCGCGCCAGCAGGAGCGCTTCGATCCCGACGGCGCGTACGTGCAGCGCTACGTGCCCGAGCTACGGGACAAACCCGGCGAGTATCCCGGGCCAATCGTCGACCACGCGGGGGCCCGCCGGGAAGCTCTGGAGCGCTACCGGGTCAGCGGTCGGGCTAGTCAATGAGCCGAGTCAGCTCCTGATAGCTGCCGACGTTGCTCGCGAGTTGCCGCCTCGTCGATGCGGCCGTCGTCGGAAATCGCTACGCCGTAGACGGTATAGGCGCGCGCCCGGCTGATCCAACCCTCGCGCACGTCCTGCGCAACCCGCAGCGGGTCGCGGTCCGTCGGGGCGCCATAGCCGCCGCCGCCGCATGTCTCGGCCACGAGGGTCTCGCCTGGCTGCAGGCGTAGCCGCGCGTATGCGCCGAGCTCGTCGGAGCAGCTCCCGTCCGCGCTCCGCCTTCGCTGCGAGGCGCGGCCACCGGGTAGACCACCGCGCACGCCGACCGAGGCGTTGTAGGTGCCGTCACTGAGGTAGATCACGTCGAGCTGCAGATCCTTCGATCGGGCCATACTCGACCAGCGCACCCGGAGAACCGCGATAGCGACCCGCGCCTTCGCTGTCGGGAATGATGCGCTGCTCATGCACGATCATCGGATACTTCATCTCATCGATCTCAACGCTGTCGCGAAACAGGAACCCCGCGGCGCCGATGCCGAGGATGGTCAGCCACCCGTCGGCGGCGGGCGAACCCGCGCCACCGGTCACAGCGAGGATGAGCTGATTCACGAATGGTCTTCCGCGATCGCGCGGATCTCGGCCTGAGATCACGGCCATGGAGCCGGGCTGGGCGCGACCGATCTGAGCGAGACCGAAACCGTCGCCGATGTCGCCCAGGCAGAGAGCGGCGAGACTGGCCGTGAGCTCGGAAAGATCGGTGGTGGCGGCCGAGCAGCTGTGGGGATGACTCGGGATGCCCACGATGCAGTCCTCGCGCAGCTGGACGTGCAATCGGCGAAAGCTGCCCGCGTTCGGGGGAACTACGCTGCCAAGCCCGGTGAACACGCCCATCATCGCCGCGGTGCGTGCGGTGGCCTCGGTGAGATTCAGTCCGCAGGGCTGGCAGTCGATGTTGTCGCGCAGGTCCACCTCGATCCGGGCATCGTCGGGATCGACGGCCACCGACACCTTCACCGGGACGCCGTCGGGCATCCCCGGCACCGGGTCGTGGCGCCCCTCGCGCACCGCGGTTCCGCTGGGGATCTTGCGGATGGCCGCGATCATCCGTTGCTCGCTGTAGTCAAACCAGTCGCGCTCGTATTGACCGAGCACGCCGGGTCCACACTCGCCGAGCAGCGCAAGCACCCGCCGTTCGCCGATCCGTGCCGCACCCAGCAAGGCGAGGAAATCGCCATACCAAAGGTCGGGCACCCGGATCCGCACTCGGGCCATCCGCAGGACGTCTTCGAGGTTGCGGTAGTCCTCCTGCACCTTGACGCAGGGAAAGATGAGCGCGCCCTCGTTGTAGACGTCCTGGGCGTCGGCGACGTATGTGGTCGGGATGGAGTTTCCGCAGTCAGCGAGATGAGCCTTGGCCAGCACGGTGTAGCGGTGCACCCCGTCGTCGTCGACAACCGGCACCACGACGCACCAGTCGGCCGCATGCGAGTTACCGTGGTAGGGCGAGTTGTGCAGGAACGCGTCACCGCGTTTGAGCACCGGGTGCGTCTCGTGCATGTACCGCGCGATGAGATCCGGCCCGCTCATCACATGGATGGGCAGGCTTTCGGCCATGGCCAGCATCTGATGGTCCGCCGTGAGGATGCAGCAGGAGAAGTCACGGGCCGTGTTGAGAATCGCCGACCTGGCGGTTCGCAACAGGGTGTTCATCATCGCTCGGGCAACACCGTCGAACCGGTTGCTCAACAGAGCGAGGTTCAGTGGTGATGTCTTTCCGGGGTCAGGCGCGTGTGCTGAGTTCATCGTCGAGTAGCCATTTCCCGTTGCTCAGGCTGGGCCGATGGGTCGATGACCAGCGACCCGCTCGCCAAACGCTTTGCTATCGCAAGCTGATCGAGAACGACGGTGGTCACCGGCGACTCGATGATCATCGGCCCAACCAGAGGTTCACCCACCGCCGCGTCATCGATCATGGTCACCGGAGCGTCGACGTGCCCGGGCCCGGTGAAGTAGACGCGCCGGTGCGCCTCCACTGGCCGCGACGATGACTCGGGCCGAACCCCGACCAGCTCACGATGGCGCAGGAGACAGCGCGCGTGCGCGCGCCAGGACACGATCTCCACCGGCGCTGCGTCGTCGCGGACGGCGAAGAGTTCCTCGTGGGCGACGTGGAAGTCTTCCCGCAGCTGATCGAGCTGTGCGGATGTCTGGACCCGATCGCTACGCAGGGGAACCTCGATCTCCCAAACCTGGTTGGCGTAACGGGCTTCGACGGCAAAGCGAACTTCGCGTGCCGGTGACCCGTCTCCCGCGGTGGCAATGAATCCGGCCGCCTGGCGCTGTAGGCGATCCATGATGTATCCCGCCCGCGCGCCGTCAAAGCGCTCGCTCGACATGACCTCGGTGATCACGAACGTTCTCCGCAGATCGGACAGCAGCGCCCCGGCTGCCGATAGCGCCGCGGCGACGCCCGGAATCACGATGCTGCGGATACCGAGGCGGCGCGCGATGCCGACCGAGTAAAGACCGGCTCCCCCGCCGCCGCCGATCATCAGCGCTGAGGTCGGATCGATGCCCTGGCGCAGCGTGATGCCCTCGATGGCCGTGACCATGTGATCGATCGCGAGTTCGAGAATGGCCGATGCGGCTGTGTGGACGTCGAGGCTCAGTGGCCCGGCGATTCCGCGTTCGATGGCGGCGCGTGCAAGCGCTGCCGACACCTCCATCGTTCCGCCGAGGAAATACGCCGGATCGATGTATCCCAGGACCATGGCGGCATCGGTGACCGTCGGGCGATCGCCACCACGTCCGTAGGCCGCGGGTCCGGGGTCGGCCCCGGCGCTCTCGGGCCCGACGTGAAGCATGCCGCCATCGTCGACCCACGCAATCGAGCCCCCGCCGGCGCCGATCGATTTCACATCGACCGACGGGAAGCCGGTCATGTACCCGTAGGTCGGATGGCCGACGATCGTCTCGCGCGTCCACGGGATCTCGCCGCGACGCACCAGGCTGACATCGTAGGTGGTGCCGCCCGCGTCGGTGACCAGCGCCGTGTCCGACTGCCCGACCCAGCGCGCGTAGTAGCGCCCGGCCACGGGCGCCGCCGCCGGGCCCGAGCCGATCGAATGGATCGGCTGCTCGGCCACGGCCGCCGCGTCCAGGACGCCTCCGGACGAGGTCATGATCAACAGCCGCCCGCCGAAGCCCTCGGCGGTCAGTCGTTCCTCCAACCGCCCGAGGAACTGCGTCATCAGCGGCTTCAGCGACGCGTCGATGGCCGCGGACGAGGTTCGGCGGTACTCACGGATGCTGGGGTTGAGCCGGTGCGCGAGTGTCACCGCGATATCGGGCGCGGCCTCTCCCACAATCTCCTGCACGCGGAGCTCATGGGCCGGATTGACGATCGACCACAACAGCGAGACGGCCGCGGCCTTAACCTCTTGCTCGATCAACTCGGCGGCGATGGCGCGGACCGCCTGTTCGTCGAGTGCCGCTCGCACGGATCCATCGGCGAGTATCCGCTCGGGCACCTCGAAGGTCAGTGAGCGCGGAATGTAGGGCGCGGGATACTCCTGGGTGTAGTCGAAGAGGGTGGTCCGGCCTCCGCCCTCGCGAAAGAGCAGAATGTCGGGGTGGCCCTGTGTACACAACAGAGCTGTCCGAGCCGTCGTCCCGGTGACGATCGCGTTGGTCGCCCGGGTGGTCCCGAACATGAGCAGGTCACTGCGTCCCAGGAGCTCCTGCAGAGACAGTCCGTGATCGCCGGCCGCCGCCTCGAGCACATCAAGCAGGCCGACAATGGGATCGTCGGGTCTGGTCGGCCGCTTGTAGACGCGAAGCTGTGCGTCGGAGCCCTCGATCACCAGATCGGTGAACGTACCGCCGGTATCCACCGCCAGACGCAAATCGCGGTTACTCATGGACAAGCGACCGAGCATTGAGATTCTCCGTGAGCCTCCGCCGCCGGCGGCCGATGCACGGATCAGCTATGGGGCGCAGCCACTCCAGTTCGCCGACCTGCGGCTGCCGGCGGGGGATGGCCCGCACCCCGTGGTCGCGTTCATCCACGGTGGCTACTGGCAGGCGATCTACAACCTCACGCACGCCGGTCATCTCTGCGTCGACCTGGCTGCTCATGGTGTGGCGAGCTGGAATCTCGAATACCGCCGGATCGGCGATCCCGGCGGCCTATGGCCGGCGCCGCTCGATGATGCGCTGGCAGCGCTCGGCTGCCTGCGCGAACTGGGCCGGCAATTTCCGCTCGACTTGGAGCGCGTGATCCTGGCCGGACATTCGGCCGGTGGGCAGCTATCGCTCCTCGCCGCAACCCGCGCGGACATCCCGATACGTGCAGTGGTCTCGCTGGCCGGCGTTGTGGATCTTGCGGCCACCCGCGCCACCGGCGATGACAACGGAATGATCGAGCGGCTGCTCGGCGGCTCTCCCGATGAGATGCCGGACCGATGGACCGAGGCCTCACCGCGGGCACAGCTTCCACTCGGGATCCGATACGTGCTGGCCTGCGGAACGGCCGATGTGCACTGGGCCTCGAATGATGAGATGACGGCTGCGGCGCGCGCCAGCGGCGACGAGGCCGAGCTGCTGGCACTCCCCGGTGCCGGTCATTTCGAGCTGGTCGATCCGCAGGCGGATGAGTGGGGCGTCGTGCGTGCCAAGCTCCTCGAGCTCTTCCGTTAGCTCGCGCGTACCGGTTCACGACACCTCCATCACGTACACATCGTCGCGAACCAGGCTGAGCACGGACCCGGGGAAGACAACGATCGTCGTCGTGTCCTCCTCGACGACGGCGGGGCCGTCGATTCGGTCACCCACGCCCAGTTGCGCCCCTCGAAAGACGGAAGTCTTGGTGAACTGCCGGTGCTCTTCGAAGTAACACAGTCGCTGTTCATCAGCAACAGGTGCGCGCGGCGCAGAACGCTCGGTGGCGGATCCCTGAATACTCGGGCTGCGACCGTAGACGTTGACCTCCACGTTGATCAACTCGGCGACGTTGTCCGGCTCGCAGTATGTGTACAACGCCTCGTGGCGACGGTGAAAGGCCGCCTCGATCTGGCCGATGTTCGCTGCCGTGATCGCCTCGACCGGAATTTCGACGCGACACTCGTGGACCTGGTCGACGTACTTCATGTCGAGCGCACGCTCGACGTAGATCGAGTCGGCGGCGAAGCCCTCCGCGGCGAGTTCCTGGCGCCCGCGCTCCTCGAGCTCGGCAAACACTGCATTCAGCCGTGCGGGCTCGACCTCGGGCACTAAGGAGGGGTATGACCCGAGATACGTGTGCTTGACGTCAGCCACCGCTTCACCGAACGCGCACAAGCCAGAAGCCACTTTCGGAATAATCACTTGTGGCATCCGCAGATCGGCCGCTAGGCGCCCGGCGTGGGCGGACGTCGCGCCGCCCCCGGCGACCAGCGCGAAGTCGCGCGGGTCGTGACCCCGCTCGATCGAGACCGAGCGAATGCCGGCGATCATGTTCGCGTTGACGACGTTGAAGATGCCGAGCGCGGCGTCTTCGGGCGCGATGTCCAGCGGGTGAGCCACCCGCTCGGTCACTGCTGCGGTGGCTGCCCCCGCGTCGATCGGCATGCGTCCGCCGAGGAGCGCCGTCTGGCTGAGGTAGCCCAGAACCACCAGCGCATCGGTGACCGTCGGCTGATCGCCACCCCGCATGTAGCACGCTGGTCCCGGAATCGCCTCTGCGCTCTCCGGACCGACGCGCAAGATGCCGTGGGCGTCGAGCGACGCGATCGATCCACCACCGGCGCCGATGCTGATCACGTTGACCTGCGGAAGACCGACTCGGTAGCGGCCGATGTCGATGTCCTTGACGAGATCGAGCTTCCCATCGCGCACCAGTGAGATGTCGGTGCTCGTGCCGCCCATGTCCAATGTCAGGACATCGCGGCGGCCCAGGCGCGTGCCGTAGTGCAGACCGGCTGCGGGTCCGGCCGCGGGACCCGAGTTCAGTGCGGATGCCGCCCGCTTCGCGAGTACCTGACCGGAGGTGATGCCCCCGTTGGACTGGACGTAGCGGATCTGTCCGGTGTAACCGAGTTCGTCCAGCATCGCCTCGATCGCTTCGATATGCCCAGAAAGAATCGGCGCGACGTACGCGTTGACCGCGACGGTGCTCGTACGCGTGTACTCGCGGATCTGCGGCAGGAGCTCACACGACAGCGTGAGATCGACACCGGGCAGTTGCGCGGCGAGTAGATCGCCGGCTCGGAGCTCATGCTGGGGATGAATGAACGACCACATGAACGAGACGCCTACGGCTTGGATCTCCTCGCGCCTCAGCGTGTCGATCGCCTCGTGCACGTCATTTTCGTCGAGCGGAATCCTGATTGAACCGTCGCTCAGCACCCGCTCGGTGATGGGGATCCGGAACCGGCGCGGGACCAACATGGGCGCGGCCGGATAGGCGAAGTCGTAGCGGTGGCCGTCCTCTTTGTGACCATTGCGGATCTCTAGGGAATCCTCATGGCCACGCGTGCACAGCAGCGCTGCTCTGGCTCCTTTGAGCTGCAACAGGGCATTGAGCGCCACCGTCGTGCCGTGAATGATCAGCTCGCATTCCCCGAGGAGTTGGGCCACGGGCATTCTCAATTCCTCGGCGATCAGCTTCAGGCCGTTGCTGATCGCTTCCGGCGGCGCGTCGGGGGTGGACGGCGTCTTGAAGATCTGCACGCGGCCCTGGCCGTCCACGAGCACCAGGTCCGTGAACGTACCCCCCGTGTCGATGCCGATCCTGAACCCCATCAGGAACGCTCGCCGCGCAGGCGAGCCGTCGCGGCCGCGTCCACGGTCATGGTTGCGCCGTCGATTACGACCCCGTAGTCCTCGCGGGCTCCATCGATCGACACGAACCCATCGATCGCGTCGGCCAGGACCTCCTCGGGTGGCCGGCTGAACGCGTCGCCGATCGCGCCGCCACCCGCGCTGCGCGTGACGAAGCGCTCGCCCGGCTTCAGGGTAAGTACGCAGTTGCGGCTGATCGGCTCGACCGTCCCACCTGAACGGATCACCTCGACGCGGCACACCCGGTTCTCGACGCCCGCGGTTCCGGCGGCACCAACGCTTGAGGCGGGATATCTGCGTCCCTCCCCCCAGATCACGGCGGTCATCTCGTGGTCGAGTGCCTCCACCTCGTGCACCAGGCCGCACCCCCCGCGCCACAGACCCGGCCCGGCCGAGTCAGCGGCAAAGCTGTAGCGGTGCACAACGAGTGGATACTGATACTCGATGATCTCCATGTCGCCCGCCGCTCCCCCGCCCAGGCCGGCCTGCGGCCCGACGCCATGCCATCCGTCCATGCCCCGCACGGCGCCAGCACCGCACATCAGGCTCGACACCATCATGTGTACGTACTCCCGATCGTGGCGCGGGTCCTGCCCGGCGCAATTCACCGCCGAGCAGTGGCCCCAACCAGCGACCGCCCGATCGGCGTAGCCCTGGCTGAGTGTGTCGCGCACGGCATCGGTGATCGTTTCGGCCGGACACGTCGTGCTCGCGACATGAGGCGCGGGTTCAGACGCATTGACGACCGATCCTGCAGGGCCATAATCGATCTCGATCGGTCTGTACATTCCGGCGTTGAACGGCGCCTCGGGTTGCAGGAACATGATCAGCCCGAGGTAGACCGCACTGGTGGTGTTGGCGCGGTAGGAGTTGGTATAGAACGGAATCTGCGGCGGCGCGTCGAGCGCCACGCGCAGACGGTCCTCCCGGACATCGATGGTGACCTGAACCTCCTGCTCGCCGAACCCGTGGCCCACGTCCTCGACAAAGCGCCGACCGTGAAAGGTCCCGTCGGGCAACTCGGAGATCACCCGGCGCATCTGCTGCTCGGCCAGATCGAGCAGCGCCGTGACACATGATTTGACGTCACCCGCTCCGTACTTGCGCACCAGCGACTCCAGATGCGCCGCGCCAACGTTGACCGCGCCGAGTTGCGCGCGCAGGTCCCCGGCCTGATTGCGACGAGTGCGGGTGTTGGCCAGGAGCAGATTGAGGATGTCGCTGCGCTCGCGCCCGGCGTCATGGATCTTGATCGGCGGGATTCGTAGTCCCTCGGCGTAGATCTCACGCGCCTCGGGGTTGTAGCTGCCGGGTGCCGGGCCGCCCGAGTCGGCCATGTGGCCCTTGCTCACGGTCCAGAAGAGGAGTTCGCCATCGATGAACACGGGCCGGTACATACACCAGTCGGCGATGTGGCTGCCGTTCCAGACGGGATCGTTGTGGAACATGACATCGCCCGGCCGGACGTCGTCGGCGAAATAGGCGGCCACGGTCTGCGTGGCGAGGATCAGTGACCCGAGGTGAATAGGGAGGTCCTGGCCCTGGACGATCATCTCCGGCGTCCAGTTGAAGATCGCGTTGGAGAAATCGCGCGACACGGTGAGGACGCTTGACCGGCCAGTGCGCTCCATGGTCAGGGTCATCTCGCGCTGCGCGGTCTCCAAGGCGCCGCGCACGACGGCGAGCGTGATCGGGTCGACTTCTCGCACCGAGGCCGGTGCGGTGGTTGGCGTGAATCGCGAGGCTTCCACCGGCGTCGGCCTAGCGCATCAACATGCCACCGTTGACGTCATAGGTGGCGCCGGTGATGAAGGATGCCTCCTCGGAGGCCAGGAAGGCCGCAATCGTGCTGACCTCGATGGGTCGCCCTAGCCTGCCGACTGGAATCTGCTCCGCATATGCAGCGAGCTTGTCCGCGGGCATAGCGGCCGCTTGCGGACCCTCGATCGCGGCGGGTGCGATGGCGTTGACGGTCACGCCCGAGGATGCGAATGCGCTCGCCGCGGTCCGAGTCAGGGCTTGTATCCCACCCTTGGAGGCCGCGTAGTGCGCTCCCGTCAGGCTCCTCCCCCACTGGCCGGCGATCGACGCGAGGTTGATGATCCTCCCCGACCCGCGCCGGCACATGTGCGCGCCGGCTACCCGGCATCCGAAGTAGGTTCCGCGCAGATTCACGGCCAGCACGTCATCCCATTCCGCCGGATCGATCTCGAGAAACGGCTGACTGGCGGTGCGGGCTGCATTGTTCACCCACACGTCGACCTCGTCCCAGCGCCCGAGCACCTCCCCAAAGCAGGCCTCCACGGAATCCAGCGCCCGCACGTCTGCATGCAGGGCGACAGCCATGTCGCCACCCGGATCCTGCGCCTGGGCGGCCCTCAGGCAGCTCTCGTCGTTGATGTCCACGTAAGCGACGCGGTATCCCTCGCTGAGCAGCCGATCGGCGATCGCCTGGCCCAGCCCTTGGGCGGCACCCGTGACTACTGCGACGCGCGGCCTACTCATTGCCGAAGAAGAGCTGCCGGCCGACTCGCGCTTCGATCCGAAGGTAGCGCCAAAGTCGGTGTTCGCCGATCGGGGTTTCCCGGAGCAGATTGCAGACCGCTTTGACCGCGGCCAGGTCGGGAGCATCAGCGAGGATGTACGCCGTCCACGGCCACCCCGCCGCCGCGCCGACCATCAGCTCGTCGTCGTCCATCGTGCCGAGAACGATGATCCCAAATCGGCCTTTGAGGTCGTGGAAGCCGTGCGAGATGGCTGTGATCACATCGGACACCTGCCCGCTCTCCTGTTCGAAGAACGAATGCGTAACGCCGATGCAAAAGAGCACGCGCAGACCTTCGTTGTGTTGTTCGCGGTAAAGCGCCTGAGGTTCGGTGGTCATAGAGGCTCGTCCAGATTCGCGGAGGGCTAGGGCTGCGCGCGCGGACCCCGCAGCGCGGACATGGCCGCGATGCGGGGAGCGCTGACGCACAGCTACTTCACCCCGAACTCCTTGCTCCACTTCGCCGTGAAGTAGCTTTCGAAGTCGGGGCCGTAGACCGGGATCGGTCCAGTGCCGGCATTGCTCTTGGTGATGATGTAGGGCTGGAAGAAGGGCAGCCCGTAACTCGGCAGCAGCGAGGTGAGTGACTGGGTGATCTTCGTCCCGTGGGCCCAGTGCTGAAGCGTCTGGTCCATCGCCGCCCACACCGAAAACGCCCACGGATAATCGGCCACGGCATCCACCGTGCCGCTGCGGACATCGGCGACCGACTGCGGGTTGGAGTACATGCCCGCGACCACCGTGTGGCGGTTGTGGCCCTCGACGTTCTGTACGGTCTGCGCCATCAGCGGGAGACAGAAGTCGCACAGCGTCCACATGCCGGCCAGCTGCGGGTCCTGAACCAACGTCTGGTGCGAGGTGCTGAGCGTGTCCTGAACCGCATTGGCCAAGTCGAGGTCGTGCTTGATCAGCTTGATCTTGGAGTTGGCCTTGCTGTCTGACACCAGCTGCGTGCCCTCGTTGTAGCTCGCGAGACCCACCGTCGGGGCATCGATCGCGAACAGGCCCAGCTGCGAGAGCTTCGGGTCCTTCTGCGCCATCAGGTTGAACACGTACGGATCGAGAAGCTTCGACAGTGCGATCCCGTTGTTGCCGTAGTCATACATCCCGGGCGCGGGCGTCGGCGAACTCACCACACCGAACCAGGGGATCCCTTGGGAGGCGGCCTGGCGGAAACCAGAGCCCAGAGGTCCCGGGTTGGTGCTTACCGAGAAGATCACACTTGGCTTCTGCGCAACGATCGAGGTCGCGCACTGCGGGATCTTCTGCGCATCGAAGTTCGGATCGCAGACGTTCACGCTGTAGCCAAACAGCGCGGCGACCTTGTGCACAGCCGCGACGATGTCGATGCTCTCAGCCGATGTGCCCGACAACTCGATGACCCCGATGGACTTGCCGGACGGTGCCGCGGCGTGGGCAGCGGCTGCCTTGGCGCCGTCGGCTTTCGCCGTGGCGGTCTCCTGAGCCGAACCTGCATACGCGAACTGAACACTGGGTGGGCTGGTCGCCGTGGTGCTCGAGGTACTCGAGCTCTGGGAGCTACCGCCGCTCGAGGACGACGCCGACGCCGACGACGATGACGACGACGACGACGAGGACGATCCACACGCCGCGACAACCAGAGCGAGCGCTACAGCGGCCAAACACCCCGGGGACGCACGGCGGGCGTGGCGTCGGTGTTCGTCCGGCTTACTTTTACGACTGTCCATCAACACGATCAACTCCCTCCACGGTAGTTCCTAAGCCTTCGCCATAGACCAGCGAAACGAGCATTTGCTCGGTGATGTCTTTGCCCTCGGCCGTGCCTGCGACCACGCCTTCACGCAGGGCAATGATCCGGGTACACAAACGCGTGAGCTCCTCGAACTCGGACGAGATGACGATCGCCGCCGTGCCCCGCTCCCGATCGGCGATCCGTCGGATGAGCCGAAAGATCTCCTCTTTCGCTCCGACATCGACACCCTGAGTCGGCTCATCGAATATCAGTACCTTCAGCTGACCGTGGCGCACCAGCCACTTCGCGACCACGACCTTCTGCTGGTTGCCGCCCGACAGCCGGCGAACCGGCTGCTCGATGGTCGGGGTCTGGATGGTCAGCTGTGACACCATCCCCTCGGTCGCGGCGGCTTCGCTTCGTCGCGAGGCGAGCGGCAAGCGACCTCGTCGGTGCTCGGACAAGCTGGCCAGCGTCACGTTCTCGCGTACCCCGAAGTCGAGCACCAAGCCCTCGTAGCGCCGATCCTCGGGGAGCAGTGCTACTCCGGCGCGGATCGCGTCCGCGGGCGATCTGAGGCGTAGCTCGCGACCAGACACCTCGACCGTTCCGGCCGTCGAGCGGTCCGCGCCAGACAGCAGCCTCGCCAGCTCGGTGCGGCCGGAGCCGATCAGACCAGCCAGGCCGAGAATCTCGCCCGGATAGAGGTCAAAGCTGACGTCTTCGACGGCCGGCGGGCGTGCGAGATGTCTGACACGGAGTAGCGGGGCCGACTCGCGCGCCGGCGCGACGAGGCCAGCGCGCGTTCGATCGCCGCCCGCGCCGGGTGCCGCGTCGCCGGCGATCGCCTCCACCAGCTCCCGATGACTGAGCCGGTGCGTTGGGCGCTCGAGAATGACCCGGCCATCGCGCATCACCGCGACCCGATCCGTCAATGACAGAATTTCCTGCAAACGATGTGACACGTACAGGATCGACGCGCCGTCGTCTCGGAGCTGGCGCGCGATCGAATGCAGCTGCTCGATCTCGCGCCCCGTCAGCGCGGTACTCGGCTCGTCGAGGACGAGCAACCGCGCTCGGTGATAGAGGGCGCGGGCGATCATCACGACGCGTTGCTGGACGGTCGTCAGTTCAGTCACGTCGGTGCTCGGATCGATATCCATGTGCAGCCGATCCAGCACCCCTCGCACTCCTTCGCGCAGCCGTCGCTTGGCGATGAACAACCCCAGACGCCGCGGATACCGTGCGCCCAGGGCGATGTTCTCTGCCACGGTGAGGCCGGGAAAGTTGCCGATCTCCTGATGTACGAAGGCAAGGCCCATCTGGTACGCAACGTGCGACGCATAGTGCGCCGGCAATGGCTCCCCATCGATGAGCAGCTCGCCGCCGTCGGGCTTCTCCACGCCGGCCAGGATCTTGATAACCGTGCTCTTACCGGCGCCATTCTTTCCCACTAGCCCCAGGATTTCGCCCCTTCGTAGGTCCAGGTCAGCTCCGGCCAGCGCCAATACGCCTGGATAGCGTTTGACCAAGCCGGACATCGAGACGACGACCTGTCCGCTCTCAGGCATCGGTCGCCTTGCTCACGCGCGCCACACAGATGGCACCAACCAAAATGCCGCCCTGGATCATCTGGACGACGGGGCCACTGAGGCTCAGGATCGTCAAGCCCGTCCCGATCATCTGCAGATAGAACGCCCCGACCGCGGTGCCAAGGGCGCTGAAGCGACCGACCCTGAACATGCTCGAGCCCAGAAACGCCGCGGCGTAAGCGGGCAGGAGCAGACCCACGCCAGTATCCGGGTTGGCCGCGCCGGCTTCGGAGTTGATCAGGATGCCGGCAATCGCCGCGGCGAGACCGACGATGGCGAACCCAGAGGTGCGCAGCAGCCGAACCCGCAACCCGGACAGGCGCGCTGCCTCCGGATTCCCACCCAGCGCATACATGTAGCGGCCCCCCTCGGTGTGCTGCAACGCTACGTAGGCGATGACCAAGATCACCACGCCGATGAACACCTGATTGGAGAAACCCAGGAAGGTTCCACTCGCGATGTTGATGAATGCCTGCGGGATTCCCTGGTAGACGCTCTGGCTGTTGACGATTTGCAGGCCGGCACCGGTAAATACCGTGCCCATCGCGATGGTGAGGATAAATGCCGGTAAACGTAAGTAGGACACCAGTACTCCATTGAGGAGCCCTAGCGCCACGCCGATCACCAGCGTCAGCACAATGGCCACGATGTAATTGAGCCCGACATAGGCAGGCGACATCAGCACGACCACGACGGTGGCGCAAAGGCTGATCAGACCGCCGATCGAAAGATCGTAATCGTCCATCACCAGGACGAAGGTGATGCCTAGCGACGCGATCATGAGCGGAGCGCAGTCGCGCAAGATGCCCTTGATCGTGACTGCGGTGAAAAAGGCGCTCGGCCGCAGGAGACTGAAGATGGCGAACGTGACCGCGATGACGACAACGACGCCATAGCGGGCGAGCAGCTTGCGCGTCCACACTCCCCGGGCGGTTGGTGCTGCCTGGCCGGGGGTCGAGGCGCGCTCCTCGCTTGGAGGATCGGATGGAACGCCGACTGACATCTTCACGCTCCGCGTTTGGCCGACGCACGGCGTGGCCGGACCTCAATACAGCTCAGCATCCTCCCCCTCCCTGAGCACGCGACGTTCGTCGTCCGTCGCACGTGTATGGTCAGCGAGCATCTCGGACAGCGGCGGAAGCGCGCTGCGGGGGACGAATTGCTTCGGATCCCATACCTGCGCCCGGCTGAATGCGCGCCCGCAATGCAGATACGCCTCATGAACCTCGATCAGAAGAGCGCTCAGGGGTGCTCGCCCACGGATCGCCATCCGGGCCAGCCGCTCTCGATCGACAACGATCTCCGCGGACCCGTTGACTCGCAGCACTTCATTGATGCCCGGGATTACGAACACTAGGCCGACGTTTGGGTTCTCGAGCAGATTGCGGAGCGAGTCCAAACGATTGTTGCCTTTACGGTCAGGCAACAGCAGCGTGTGCGCATCGAGGACCGACACAAAGCCGGGCGGATCGCCACGGGGCGTGACGTCACAGGTGCCATCCCTGGCGGAAGTGGAGAGGAAAAGGAGCGGAGAGAGATCGATGAATTGCCGACAATGACGGTCGAGATAGGAGAGCTGCTTTCGGCGGATGACGTCCAGCGGACCGTCATAGACCTGCTCAAGCGAGGTGGCGGTGCGAATGACCGCGTCACCATCTGGGCCATGACTATCTACCGGCAGTCCCACGCGTGATCTCCTAGGCGACCCGCACGCTCCAAGCGTGCGCACAGCGGCAGAGCCGCGTCAATCCCGAATGCGCATTAGGGAGGACCCTAGCGGTTATTAGGGAACGCGTCAAGAAGCTTCTTGGCCACCATCCATCGGCTGGTCCATGCGCGCTAAATGCGCCAAGAAACGTCGGCGGCCGGGACCGCCACAAGCACCACCGGCTCAGACGCAGCGGACCATCGCGAGCACCAGACCGCGGTACTCATCGGCGATCTTCGCGGCCGAGAGACCACCCGGGCGCA
This sequence comes from uncultured Solirubrobacterales bacterium, assembly GCA_963764545.1. Lineage (GTDB taxonomy): Bacteria > Actinomycetota > Thermoleophilia > Solirubrobacterales > Solirubrobacteraceae > Palsa-465. The sequence continues at coordinate 39,774 of CAVXSX010000008.1, forward strand.
CCCACAGAAACACGTACTCACATGTCGTGATGATCGCAAAGGCCGTAGCCGACAGGTCCCCAAAGGTAAAGACGCGACGTTCGCGTCCTTGCTTGAGGATCCCGCGGAGGAGGTCGAGAACCCGGCGCTGGAGCACGTCGATCTCGCGTCCACGCTCCGGCTTGAGTGCACTGCGCAACTGCTGGTAGCCCATCGCCGCGCCCGGACGCTCCAGACGCTCGCTCTGTGCGAGCTTCAGAAGCACATACGCCCGCACGAACCCGCCGAGCCGCTCGCGCGGATCCTCACCGTCCGCTCCGCGCTCAACACTCTCAACGAACCCGAGGAGCTCATTTCGGATCGCCTCGAAGCAGAGTTCGTTCTTCGATTCAAAATGCCAGTACAGCGAGGGCGCGGAGAGCCCTACCTCGCTCGCGATGGCGTTCACGCTCGTGCCGGTGTAACCCCGCGCGTAGAACAGCCGGAGGGCGACGTCGAGGATGCGCTCGCGCGTGCCATCGGCCGCTGGCACGGCCCGGGACACAGCGACATCGGCGGCGGATCTGCCCATTCGCGCTTCTCTTAATACCTAATAACCATTCGGGAAGCAATGATGAGAGATCCGGGGCGGCGGTGGCGCCCCGGAGCTCCGGTTCGGCTATCGTGGCCGCCGGAGGCGTTGCGTGGGGCACTTGGAGTGGAGCAGAACGTCGTTTCTCGGCAGCCTCGTCCCGATGGTGATCGCGGACGACCACCGGCGCTACATCGCGGCCAACCCGGCCGCGTGCCTGCTGCTCAGGCTCTCGGAAGCCGATATCGTCCGGCTGCGCATCGATGACCTCACGCCGCTCGCGAACCGGTCGCAGGTCGACGCGCTCTGGGAGGCCTTTCTGCGCGACGGGGTGCAGGAGGGAACGTTCGAGCTGAAGATGCCCGACGGGGCACTGCTCGAGGTCGAATACAGCGCGACGGCAAATGTCGAGCCGGGCCTGCACCTGTCGATCCTGATGTTCCCCCCGGGCGGCGGCGGTCGCCGCTCACCTTCACCCGAAGCCACTCAGATGGTGCTGTCCGACCGCGAGCGCGAGGTGCTCGGGATGGTGGCCGGCGGCCGGGGCACCTCCTGGATTGCCGCGGAGCTCGGTGTCACGAGCTCGACGGTCGAGACGCATGTCCGTCACGTGCTCGAAAAGCTCGGCGCCCGCAACCGGGCACATGCGATCTCACTCGGCCTGCAGCGGGGCGAGATCAGCCTGGACCTGGGATCCGCCCATCCTCGATATTGGGGATAGACGGACCGCGGGGGCCCGGCGAAAATCGGCCCCGGGACCTCCCCGCTTATGACTGGCTGCGCCTGACCCCCGACTTCGGTATCGACTGGCTCCAGGATGGAAGCCGGGTGTTCGTCCTCGTGCGCGGGGAGGTGGACGTCAGCACTGCGCCGCGGCTCGGTGAGCAACTCAAGCGCGCCGAGCGCATGGGGCACGAGATCGTCGTCGACCTCGAGGACGCGACGTTCATGGACTGCGCGGGAATGCGGACCCTGCTCCAGGCACGCACGGACATCGGTCCGGCAAGGTTTTTCGTGACGCCGGGGCCGCCGCAGGTGCAGAGACTGTTTCAGCTCGCCGGAACATCCGGCATGCTCCACGTCGTCCCCCGGCCGCTCACGCTCGGCCGCGAAGCCGCCTAGCACCGCCCATCAAGACGAACACCGGCTTTCGCATGCAAATGTGACCAAAGCCCGTTCGCCGATCGGGCGATGGCGAGATAAGCATTCACACCATGCTTATCTCGCCTGGGCCGGTCGAGGGGCGGGAGGTTCGTCACCTCTTACAGGTGCGAGCGCGTCGTGCACCGTGCGCCGGTTGGCCACCGGCAGATCGTCCGTGAGCCCTCGACATAGCGGGGGCCGGGGGACACGAGTGGAATTCCCAGCCACCCAGCCCCCGGCCCCAGCAGCACCTCGGGCCCGGAAGGGCCCTATCCCACGAACCCCGACATCGCACCGGACTGGATCAGCGCAACGGTCGTCGCGATGTCCTGGTCCAGGTAGCGATCCCGGTCCAAGAACGGAACGTGCTCACGCACCAGGCGGACGGCCTCCTGGGTACGCGGGCTGGCCTGCTCCAGACCGCGCAGCTCGAGCGCCTGGCAGCAGGCCATCAGGTGGATGGCGGCGATGTTCTGGGCCAGCTCGACGATCGAGCGCGCGTCACGGGCGGCGATCGTGCCCATCGACACCTTGTCCTGGTTGTGGGCCTCGGTCGAGCGCGAATGGATCGTGGTCGGCGCGCACAGGTGCATGGCCTCGGCGGTCATGGCCGACGCGCACAGCTGAAGGCCCTTGAACCCGTGGTGCAGGCCAGCCTCGGGGTGGTCGGGCTCGAAGCGCGGGATCAGGTTGGCGGTCAGGCCCCGGTTGAACTTCTCATCCACCACGAGCTCGAGCTGGCGATCGATCAGGTCGCACAGATTGGCCAGCGCGACCTTCAGCGAGTCCATGGCCTGCCCGATGTGGCCGCCATAGAAGTTGCCGCCGCTCTCGACGCGGCCGTCGGCCACGTTGAACAGCGGGTTGTCGTCGGAGGAATTGATCTCGATCGAGATCCACTCCTCGACCCAGTCGAGCACGTCGCGCAGGGCTCCGTTGATGTGCGGCACACAGCGAATCGAGTACTTGTCCTGGACGTGGCGGTCGAGCTCGCGGAAGCCGGCACCGTCGAGTCCGCCGGGGAACAGCTCATCGGAATCGGATGCGAGCTGCGAGTCGGCCAGGAGCTCGCGGATGTGGCGCGCGCTCGTGACCATCCCCGGATGGGGCTTGGCGCTGTCGAACAGGAAGGCGTTGAAGTGACCCCGATTGCCGAGCAGGGCCTCTGAGGCCATCGCGGTCATCAGATCGCACAGGTCGGACAGCTCGCGTGCCGCCCCGACGGCCAGGCAGGCGAAAGCGCTCATGAACGAGGTGCCGTTGGTCAGCGCCAGGCCCTCCTTGCTCTCGAGCAGGAAGGGCTCCAGACCGAGCTCGGCCAAAGCGCCGGCGGCGTCGCGGTCGATGCCGTCGAACAGCACGCGCCCGTCGCCGGCCATCGCCCGGCCGACATATGACAGCGGGGCCAGGTCACCGCTCGCGCCGCACGAGCCGCGCTCGGGGATGTACGGCGTGACGTTGTTGTTCAGGAGATCGAGCACGCGCTCGATCAGCTCGACGCGCACGCCCGAGTTGCCCTTCGACAGGCAGTTGGAACGCAGCAGCATGGTCACCCGCGCGACCTCGGGCGGGGCGATCGGGCCGGTCCCGACGCCCATGAAGCGAAGGATGTTCTGCTGGAGGCGTGCGGTCTTGGCGGAGGAGATCTGGCGGTGGGCACTGTCGCCGAATCCGGTGGTCACGCCGTAGATCGGGATCTCGCGGTCGATCAGCTCATGCTTGAGGCTGCGGCTGGCGCGGACGGCCTCGGCCGCGTGCTCGGACAGCCGCACGGTGCGGTTGCCGCGGGCGACCTCGAGCGCGTCTTGGATGGTGAGCGAGGCGCCGTCCAGCTCGAGCAGCGCTCCGCTCGTCATGTCGTGGGGAAGAGCGGTAGCGGTCATGTAGGCAATGTTCCCTGGTGGTAGGCTCGACGCAACCAAGACGCAGTCGATCGGCATCAACATGCAGCTCAGTCGTCCTCTGGACCACATCGACCGCAAGATTGTTGCGTTGCTCCAGGCGAGCGCGAAGCGCACGTTCGCGGACATCGGGACCGAAGTGGGCCTGTCGGCGACCGCCATCAAACGGCGCGTCGACCGGCTCGAAAAAGACGGCGTGATCACCGGCTATGGCGCGCGGATCAACTGGCGCGCGCTGGGCGAGGGGATCGAGTCGCTGATCGAGATCTACTGCGCCGACCGCACCTCGCCGGCCGATGTCGGCCGCTCGCTGGCCAAGGTGGAGGAGATCGTCTCCGCCTTCACGGTCTCGGGCGAGGCCGACGCGGTGATCCGGGTGCGCGTCGACAGCATCGACCATCTGGAGAGGCTGGTCGAGCACCTCCGGCGCGATCCCAACATCGTCCGCACGCGAACGCTGATCGTGCTCTCGACGCTGCTCGACCGACCGTGAGGGAGAGACCATGACCCGGCCGCTGGAACTCGAGATCTTCGCCCGACCGGACACCGAGATGGAGCGCCGCCCTGACGGGACGATCCTCCTGAGCTCGCGCCTGGCGCTGCCCGAGTGGGAGCGCTCGATTCCGGCCGTGCTGCGCAAGCGCGCCGCCGAGCACCCGGACCGGCCGCTCGCCGCGCGGCGCGACCGCGACCGCGACCGCGACCGCGACCGCGACGATCGCTGGGCCCCGCTCACCTACGGCGACGCGGTGCGCAAGGCCGACGCGCTGGCCGGCGTGTTCCTCGAGCTCGGCCTGGGTCCCGAGAAGCCGGTGATGATCCTGTCCGGCAACTCGATCGAGCACCTGCTGGTCAGCCTGGGCGCCTACGCGGCGGGCGCGCCGGCCATGCCGATCAGCGTCGCCTACTCGCTGCAGAGCGCCGACCACGCCCGGATCAAGGCGATCGCCGATCTGACCGAGCCCGGGCTGGTGTTCGCCGACGACGCCGCCGCGTTCGCCAAGGCGCTCGACGCGCTGGCGCCGCATGTCCCGCAAACGCTCATCGCCCGCGGTGGGCGCGAGGGGGCGCTGCGCCTGGATGACCTGTTGACCAGCACCGCTCACCAAGCCAGCCCGCTCGATGGCGATCCCGGTGGGGAGGCGGTCGCCAAACTCCTATTCACATCAGGTTCGACCGGCACCCCCAAGGGGGTCATCAACACCCACCGGATGCTCTGCGCCAATCAGGCGATGCTCCGCACCACCTGGCCGTTCCTGGCCGAGGAGCCGCCCGTGCTGGTCGACTGGCTGCCGTGGAGCCACACCTTTGGCGGCAATCACAACCTCAACCTGGCGCTGTTCAACGGCGGCACGATCAACATCGACGACGGCAAGCCGGCGCCTCCGCTGTTCCCGCGCACGGTCGCGGCGCTCAAAGACCACCCGCCGACGGTCTACTTCAACGTGCCGGCCGGCTACGCGCTGCTCGCCCCCGCGCTCGAGCGAGACCCCGAGCTGGCCAAACGGTTCTTCAGCCGTCTGCGCTTCATGTTCTACGCCGCGGCCGCACTCCCCGACGCGCTGGCCGCGCGGTTGCGCGCCCTGGCGTCCGAGCACGCCGACCACGACGTGCCGCTGACCTCGGCCTGGGGCACCACCGAGACGGCGCCGGGCGCGACCACCATGCATTACCTCGGCGCGCCGACCGGCTGCATCGGCGTCCCGAATCCGGGGGTCAGCCTCAAGCTGGCTCCGGTCGGCGACAAGCTCGAGATCCGGGTCAAGGGACCGAACGTCACGCCGGGCTACTTCCGAGCGCCCGAGCTCGACGCCGTCACGTTCGACGAGGAGGGCTTCTACCGCTCCGGCGATGCGGTCAAGCTGATCGACGAGCACGACCCGAACCAGGGCCTGATGTTCGACGGGCGGATCTCGGAGAACTTCAAGCTGCTCACCGGCACCTGGGTTGCCGTCGGGTCGCTGCGCACGCGCCTGGTCAGCGCGGCCGGGGTGCTGAGCGACGCGGTGATCTGCGGCCAGGACGCCGAGTACGTGACCGCACTGGCCTGGGTCAACCCGGCCGATGCTCCAGACGATAGATCAGCGCTCCGGGACCATCTGGCCGGGGTGCTGAGAACCCTGAACGCGGACGCGGGCTCGGCATCACGGATCGAGCGGTTGCTCCTGCTCGACACGCCGCCCAGTCTCGACGCGGGCGAGATCACCGACAAGGGCTACCTGAACCAGCGCCGGTGCCTCGGGTGCCGCGCGTCCGAGGTCGCGCGTCTGTACGCGGCCGACCCGGACCCGGACGTGATCACGCCGGCGTAGCCCCCTTCAGGGAGGACAGGGATCCTCGACGGGCGCTCGGCCCCGGGCTCGCCCGCGGACGCCGGCCAGCAGCGGCGGCGAGTACCAGGCAGGACCCTCCATGTTGATGAAGCGCTGGAGCTTCGGGGTCTGCGGCCGCGCGCCTCCGAGGGCGTAGAGGAGCACCGGGATCACCCCACCGGCGATCGCGAGCCCGAGCCCGATCCACAGCGCGATGCCGGTGCCGGCGATCGGGTTGCCTCCGACCGTGACCGCAAAGTGCGCGAACAGCGGCGCGATCATGAACGCCGCAACCGCGCGCATCAGCTCGACGATCGCGAACACGCGCTGCAGGTTGTTGGACGGCAGCGAGAAGCCGGCCACGAACAGGGCCGGCGCGACGCTCGCGCCGAGCCCGACGCCCGTGAGTCCCGCGCCGATGAGCGTCAGCGCCTGGCTGGGTGGAAGCTCGATCCGGAAGACACCGATGCCCGCGGCCAGAAACGCCATGCCGACCAGCGGCAGGTAGTGCATCCCACGGCCCTTCATCACGGCACCGAGGGCAAACGCGGTGATCACCGCGCCGGCCAGCTCGGGCAGGAACAGCAGACCCAGGTGCAGCGGGGTGTAGCGGGACGCGAGCAGGGACGCGGTCAGATCGGTGGCCGACACCGAGGCGGCGGCCGCCAGCAGGGCGAGGATCAGTGCGGCCACCGGGATCGTGCTCGAGAGCATGCTGCGGATGGTCAGCAGCGGGCGCCGGGAGCGGTACTGGTGGGCGATCACCGCCACGATCAGCGCGAGCCCCCCGATCAGCGGCACGACCGTGATGGTCTCCAGGAAGCGATGGGTGAGCAGCTCCGAGGAGCCGTAGAAGGCGGCGAGGCAGCCCACCGCCGCGATGCCGATCACACCCGGAGACCACGGGGCGGTGCGATCCATCGGGGGTGAATCCTCGAAGGTCAGAAGCGAAAGGACGAACGCGGCGAGCGAGATCAGCGCGACGATCCAGAACAGCGGCCGCCATGCGTGGGCGCTCGCCTGGATGCCTCCGACCGTCGGCCCGAGCGCCACCGCGCCGAAGATGCACACGCTCATGATCACCGCCGTCTCGCGCAGCCGCTCGAGCCCGAAGCCGAGCGCAAGCGGCGGCACGGCCGCGATCAGCAGCAGGCTCGTGCAGACCCCCTGGAGCACTCGGCCGGCGATGAACATCTCGGGGCTCGATGCCGCGGCGGTCAGGATCGAGCCGATCACGAGCACGACCGCGTAGAGCACCATCATCCGCCGCTGCGGCAGATGCTGAGCGAACTGCACGGCCAGCACCGTGCCGATCGCGTACCCGGCGTTGGCCAGGCCCGACCCCAGGCTCATGGTCTGGAGGCTCGTGTGCAGCTGCTTCGCGATGATCGGCGTCAGTGGCTGCAGCGCGGCCGACAGCGCGAGGTAGGGCACCAGCGCGAACACGACCATCGCCGCGGCCGGCGGATAGCGACCCGCCAGACGTCCACGCAGCGCGGATAGAGGCTCCCCGATCACCGGTTCAGAGATAGCAGAACCGGCTGCGAAAGGAGCTTAGCGAGCAGGCTCGGGCCGGTGCCGGCCGGACCGCGATGGTCACGTCGACCAGCGCGCACAGCCTGTCCTGCTCGTCGCGGAACTCGTGTCCCCACGTCCATTCGCGCTCGTCGTGACCGCGCAGCTTGGCGAGCACGTCGAGCGTGCCACCGGTCACCGGGCGCAGGAAGCTCGCGTAGTTGCTGAGGCCGGATCCGACATAGCCGTCCGCCCACACCGCATTGACCGTGGCCACCGACGCCACGGTCTCGGCCACCGCGGAGTAGATCCCGCCGTGGAGCAGGCCGAGCGGCTGCTTGAGGTTCTCGCGGACCTCGAAGCGGACGTGCGCGGACTCATGGTCCAGCGTCAGCCATTCGATGCCCAGCCATCCCTCGAAGCTGCGGTCCAGGGGAATGACCGGATCCGGCAGCGAGGCGCGGTCCCACAGATCGGGCGAGTCGCTCACAGCGCGCCCAGCACGACCGACTTCGTCTCGGTGTAGAAGTCGAACGCCTCCTCGCCGTGCTCCTTGCCGTAGCCGCTGGACTTCCAGCCGCCGAACGGGAGTTCGTCGTAGACCTTGGTGCGCGAGTTGATCCAGGTGTAGCCGGCCTCGATCCGGTTGGCCGCCTCGCGCGCCCGCTGCAGGTCGCGGGTCCACACGCTCGACCCGAGACCGAATGGTGAGGCGTTGGCGTGGCTGATCGCCTCGTCGAGGTCACGCACTCTCCAGATCGGCAGGGCGGGTCCGAACACCTCCTCGGTGGCCATGGCCGAGTCGTGCGGCGGATCGACGACCACGGTTGGCGCGTAGAAGAACCCATCGGCGAGGTCCGGATCGTTTTCTGGCGGGCCGCCCCCCGTCAGCAGCTGCCCGCCGGCCTCGACCTTCGGCCGACCTGGGAGGCGACCTCCGAGCGCTGGGAGTCGGTGTGCATCGGGCCCATCTGCGTCCCCTCGACGTCGCCGCGGCCGACCTTCAGCCGCTTGGCCTTGGCGGTGATCGACTCGATCACCTCGTCGGCCACCGACTCGAACACGTACACGCGCTTGATCGCCAGGCAGGCCTGACCGCAGTTGTAGAAGCGGCCCATGCATGCGGCGCTGGCCGCCGCGGCCAGGTCGGCGTCGTCGCAGATGATCATCGGGTCAGAGCCGCCCAGCTCGAGCGTGACCCGCTTGGTTCCGCGCGCCGCCTGGGCCATGATCCGCTCGCCGACCGGCGTCGATCCCGTGAACGCGATCTTCCGGACTTGATCGTGCGTGACCAGCGCCTCGCCCGCCTCGGATCCCCGACCGGTCACGACGTTGAACACGCCTTCGGGGAGGCCGCCCTCGGCCAGCAACTCCGCGAAGCGCAGCGTGGTCAGCGGCGTGGTGGCCGCCGGCTTGGCCACCACGGTGTTGCCGGCCACGAGCGCGGGCGCGAGCTTGTTGCACAGCAGCGTGGTCGGGAAGTTCCAGGGCACGATCGCGCCGACGACACCCAGGGGTCGTCTGAGCACGTAGCCCTCGACGCCCGGGTCGAGGTTCGGCGTGTGCGCACCGCGCAGCGATTTCGACAGGCCCACGTAGTGCATCAGCGTGTCGATGGCCTTGGTGATCTCGATCCGCGCATCGCGCAGGGTCTTGCCCTGCTCGCGGGTGAGCAGCGGGATCAGCTCGTCGAGGTGCTCCTCGACGTGACGCGCCGCGCGGCCGAGGATCTCCCCGCGCTTGGACGACCGCGAGCGCCGACCAGGCGAGGAAGGCGTTGCGCGCCGCCTGAACAGCGGCGTCGACATCGGCTGCGGTGGCGGCGGCGACGCTGGCAAACGCCCGACCGTCGGCCGGGTTGACGACCTCGAGCGGATCGCCGGCGTTGTGGTGCCGGGCGCCGGCGATGAACGACCCGGCGTACGTGATCTGCACCTCGGTGGTCATGCGCCCACGAACTCGGGCTTTCGCTTCTCGGCGAACGCGTGCAGGCCCTCGTCGGCGTCCTTGGTGCGGAACAGCGACTCCATCATCTCGGCCTCGAGTTTCAAACCCTCGTCGAGCGACTGCTCGCCACCCTCGTGGACGCAGCGCTTGATCGCCGCGATGGCCAGGGCCGGGCCGCCGGCCAGGCGCTCGGCGTACTCGCGGACGCTCGACTCGGCGCTGTCGGCGTCGTAGACGTGCGCGACCAGGCCCATGTGGTGCGCCTCCTCCGGGGAGTAGGTGCGGCCGGTGAGCAGCAGCTCGAGCGAGCGCGACGGTCCGATCAGCCGGGTCAGGCGCTGCGTGCCGCCGTTGCCCGGGAGAATGCCGAGACTCACCTCCGGCAGGCCCATCTTGTAGCCGCCGCTCGCCGCCAGGCGGATGTCGCAGGCCAGGGCGATCTCGAGTCCGCCCCCGAGCGCATGGCCGGCCATGTAGGCGATGAACACCTGCTGGGCGGCCGCCATCCGGCGGAAGGCGTCCTGACTGACCCGGATCATCTCCATGTTGGCCTCGACGTCGCCCTCGATGAAGCGCTTGATGTCGGCGCCGGCGCAGAAGAACTTCGGGTTGGCTGATTGCACGATGACCACCCGGGTGGCGCCGTTCACGGCCTCGTCGACCGCGCTCGAGTACTCCTTCATGTACGCGAGGTCGTACGAGTTGGCCGGCGGGTGGTCGAGCGTGATGAACCCGAGCGGACCTTCATTGGTGAACGTGACAGCCATTTATGCGAGCCCTCCCACGACGACGGACTTGATCTCCACATAGGAATCGAGCGACTCGATCCCGTGCTCCTTGCCGTACCCGGACGCCTTGACGCCCCCGAACGGCAGCTCGTCGTATCCATAGTGGATCTGGTTGACCCACGTCATGCCGGAGTCGATCTCCTGGGCCGCCCGGTGGATCAGCCGCGCGTCATGGGTCCAGATGCTCGAGCCAAGGCCGTACGGCGTGTCGTTGGCGCGGGAGATCGCGTCGTCGAAGTCGGTGAACCTCGAGACCGGAAGGACCGGTCCGAAGACCTCCTCGCGCATGACGCGCGAGTCCGCCGCCGGGCTCCGCGATCACCGCGGGCTCGAGGAACCAGCCCTTGTCATGGCTGCCGGCTCCCCCTCCGATCAGCACCTCGCCGCCCGAGGACTCGACCTGCGCCAACAGCTCATCGCGGCCCTCCTTCGTGTGGATCGGGCCCATGCGGAGCTTGGGCTTCTCGGGCTTGGTCGTGCCGTCGCCGGGCTCGTAGCGGCCGACCCGGTCGACCAGCTGCGAGACGAAGGAGTCATAGACCGAGTCGTGCACGAACACGCGCTTGCAGCCCAGGCAGGCCTGGCCGGCGTTCCAGTAGCGACCGATGATGACCGCCTTGACCGCCGCGTCGACATCGGCGTCGGCGCAGACGATCACGGGGTCCGAGCCGCCGAGCTCGAGGGTCACGTGCTTGAGGTCCTCGCCCGCGATCTTGGCCACGTGGCGGCCGACCGCCGTCGATCCGGTGAAGGCGATCCGCCTGACGTCCGGGTGCCCTACCAGCGCGTCGCCGATGTCCGAGCCGCGCCCGGTGACCACGTTGAGCACGCCGTCGGGGAGCCCGGCCTCGGCGAACAGGCGCGCGGTTTGCAGTGTCGCCAGCGGCGTGGTCGCGGCCGGCTTGGCCACCACCGTGTTGCCGCCGGCGAGCGCCGGGGCGACCTTGGTCCCGAGCAGCGTGAGCGGGAAGTTGTACGGGGTGATCGCCGCGCACACGCCGATCGGGCGGCGGATCACCATGCCGTAGGCCGGTCCGAACGTGCTCGGCAGATCCTGATAGGCGCCGCGCACCTTGGTCGCCGCCTCGGCGAAGAAGTGCATGCCGTGGGCCAGGTGGGTGACCTCCCCCATCGCCTCGGCGATCGGCTTGCCCTGCTCGGCGGTGAGGGTCGCGGCCAGGTCCTTGGCGTTGGCCTGGATGAGCTCGGCCGTCTTGGTCAGGATCGCGGCGCGCTTCTCGACATCGGTGCGCGACCACTCGGCGAACGCGCGCTTGGCGGTGGCCACCGCCAGCTCGACGTCCTCCGGCGCTCCGGCCGGGACGCTGTCCACGGTCTCCTCGGTGGCCGGGTTGACCACCTCGAGTTCCTGGTGGGCGGCCGCCTGGCGCCACTCACCTCCGATCAGCATTTCCGGCACGTTGTTCTCCTTCCGGTATCGCTCTCAGATATTGCTCGCGGAGCTCCTGGTAGTGGGCGGCGGCGCGACCCGTCCACGCCGTAGACGAGCCCGACAGCTCCTTCTTGAGTATGCGCGCGGGGACGCCCCCGGCGAGAACTCCCGGCCCGATCTCTTGGCGCTCGGCCACGACCGTGCCCGCGGCGATCAGCGCGCCGGCGCCGACCCGGGCGTGCTGGAGGACGATCGCGCCCATGCCGATCAGGGCGCCGTCCTCGATCACGCAGCCCTCGAGCATCGCGCCGTGGCCGACGACCACGTCGGACTCCGATCACGGTCGGCAGCTCGGTGGCGCAGTGGATCACCGCAGTGTCCTGGATCGAGCAGCCGGGGCCGATCTCGATGTGGCAGACGTCTCCGCTCAGCACCGTCCCGAACCAGATGTTGGCTCGGTCGCCGACCCGGACGTCGCCGACAAGGACTGAGGTCGGGGCCAGGAAGACGTCCTCTCCGATCGTCGGCGCGACGCCGTCGAGCTCAACGATGGTGGCCACTTGACCTCACCGGGGAGAGACTATACGCTGGCGGGCGTTAGTCAAGTGTCACACGTTGCCCCCGCAGATCTAGCCCCCTGGAGCGAAGAGCAGGTCCAGCAGCACCTGGCCGCTGGCAAGCTCGTCGAGGGCCTGCAGCACATGTCGCCCAAGTACCTCGAGGGGATGCGGCGGATCCTCACGGTGTCCGCAGACACCGAGTTCGTCTCAGCGCCGGCGTATCTGCGAGCCGCGCAGCACGCTCCGGCTCTGAACAACTTCGGTTCGGCGATGTCGATCATCCAGGACGAGCTCGCGCATGCCCACATCGGCTACCGGCTGCTCGGCGATCTCGGCGTAGATATGGACGAGCTCGTGTACGAGCGCCCGGCCGGCGCTTTCAAGTACCCGTACGCGTTCGACGTGCCGCTGAACTCGTGGGTCGAGCTGGTGTGCGCCAACGCGCTATATGACCAGGCCGGGTTCGTGCTGCTGTCCGACGTGTACCAGTCGAGCACGTTCGGTCCGTGGAAGCGCGCCCTGGCCAAGGTCGACAAGGAGGAGACGTTCCACCTCCGGCATGGGCGGACGTGGCTGCGGAAGCTGGTTCGCGATCCGGACGGCAAGGCCGAGGTTCAGCGTGCGATCGACTGGATGTTCATCCTGACGCTGGAGTGGTTCGGGCTGCCGGACTCGCTCAAGCAGCACTCGGAGCAGCTCGACTACGGCTTCAAGGGCAAATCGAACGATGAACTCCGGCAGTGGTGGATGGCGGAGGTTGTTTCTTTTATGGATGAGATAGGTATCCAAGTGCCCGCCCATCACGCCATCGAGCGGGATGTTTACGTGATCGACTGTCCTTTCCCGGCCCGTTTCGACGAGGAGAAGCGGGAGTGGCTGCTCGATGAGGGGTCGATCTCGTGGGACGAGGTGCTCACGCGGTGGCGGGCTCGGGGTCCGATGAACCAGGACTACGTGCGGACTCTGCAGCGCGGCTATCAGACGACCTCGTTGCGGAGGGCCGCGTGAGCACATGCGTTGAAGCGCGCTTATGGGAGGCGCTTCGCGGTGTAGAGGATCCCGAGATCCCGGTGTCGGTCGTGGGCATGGGCCTGATCGTCTCGGTGGCCTATGACGCGGCTGCGCGGGCGGCGAATCTGGAGATCACGTACACGACGATGGGCTGCCCGGCCATGGACTTCATCCAGGACGACATCCGGGAGGCGCTGCTCTCCGACCCGGACGTGGATTCGGTCTCGATTGAAGTCGTGTGGGACCCGGTGTGGACGAAGGCCCGGCTGCGGGACGACGCACGCTCGAAGATGCGTTCGCTTGGGATTGCGGTGTGAGCAGGGCGGGCGAAACCGTCTGGGAGGTGTTCGCGCGCAAGGAGTACGCCGAGCCGCTTCACCACGTCGGGACGGTGACCGAGGACGACGAGGACCTGGCACTGGTGTCGGCCCGCGCGATCTATGACGAGCAGCCCTGGATCGAGATGATCCTGGTGCCGCGGGTGGCAATTCGGGAGGCGATCAAGGCGTGAGCGCCACCATGATCTCGCTGATCGGCTCTCTCGCCGACAACAAGAGCGCGCTCGGGCGCCGCTACGGCGAGTGGGCGGTGAGCGCCCCCACGATCGAGTCCGCGGTCGCGGCGGCAGCGATGGCCCAGGATGAGCTCGGCCATGCCCGTTCGACCTACCCGGTGCTGGCCAAGCTCGGGGTCTCGCGCACCGACGAGTCCGGCCTCGATGCCGGGCACCCGCTCTCGGTGATCAGCTCGGAGCTGCCGGACTGGGCGTCGTTCATCGCGGCCAACCTGGTGGTCGACGGAGTGCTGACTACGTTTGTCGCCTCGGCCCGGGACAGCTCGATCGAGCCGCTCGCCCAGCGCGCTCGGAAGATCCTCCAGGAGGAGGGTGCGCACAAGGTCCACGCCGAGGCGTGGGCTCGCCGGATGGGGCAGGTTGGCGGAGCGGATCTGGAGCTGCTCGTGCAGCGGATCGACGAGATGTGGGCTTCGGCCGCGCGCTGGCCAGGCCCAGACGATGATCAGGGATACCGCGAGGCGATCGACGCCGGGATGGTCGCGTCGAGCCCGGCCGAGATTCGTGGCCAGGTGCGCGAGTGGCTGGCGCCGCTCGTGGCGGGCGTCTCGCTGGACGAGCCGACGGACTGGTCCGATTGGGACGAGCAGCTGCGCCGATGAGTTGTCCGTTCTGTGAGTCCGAGGACGTCGAGTTGGTCTCACCCTGGGCGGGTCAGATCATCACCTGCCAGATGCGCTGCCGGACGTGCAACACCTACTTCGAGGCCATCCGAGAGGAGTTCGAGGCATCGACGACCAGCTCCGCAGACGATCGGTAGGCGCCCCGGCTGCCCGGTCGCTCCTGCTCACTGTGTTGGGCGAGTACGTCTTGCCGCGCGGTGAGGCGGTGTGGCAGGAGACGCTGGTTCGTGCGCTCGTGTCGGTCGGGCACAGTTCGCAGGCGGCCCGCCAGGCGATCGCTCGGAGCGTGCGGGGAGGGTGGCTTCAGAGCTCGCGGGTCGGCCGCCGGGCCCGGCTTTCTTTGAGCCCGCGGACGGCGTCGCTGCTCGAGACGGGCGCTTCGCGCATCTACTCGTTCGGCGAGCCACGGCAGTGGGACGGGCGCTGGCTGGTGCTCGTGTTGCGGGTCCCCGAGGAACGACGCGAGATCCGTCACCAGCTCCGGACGCGTCTGGCCTGGGCCGGGCTGGGGTCGATGGGCGGCGGCGTGTGGCTGACCCCCCACGTGGAGCGCGAGGTCGAGCTGGAAGCGGCGATCCGTTCGGCGCCGGCGGCGCTCGCCACTTCGTTCGTGGCGTCGCTCGGGATGCTGGGACGCGCTTCGGACGTGGCTGCCGCGGCGTGGGACCTGGACGAGGTGCGCGGGCACTACGAGGCGTTCATCGAGGACTTCGCGTCGATCCGGCCAAGCTCGGGCGAGGCGTGCTTCCGGATGCAGACGTTGTTGGTGCACGCCTGGCGGAAGTTTCCTTTCCTGGATCCAGACCTTCCGGCCGAGGTTCTCCCCTCGGGGTGGCCGCGCCGGCGCGCTTACGAGCTGTTCACCGGTCGGCACTTGGCGTGGTCGGTGGCGGCGCGGGCGTGGTTCGAGGAACTCGAGGCGGGTCGGCCGCCCCGGGCCGCCCAAGCCGCGTGAGCGAGCCCAAGCCGCGCGAGCCAGCCCAAGCCGCGCGAGCCAGCCCAAGCCGCGCGAGCCAGCCCAAGCCGCGTGACCGAGAGCGTTTGGGAAGTAACTATGACTATTTCGGGGTTTCTTCCCGAGCGGTTGTGAACTTCTCGGAATCCGTTTGAAAAAGTCGTTTTCGGTTAAGCGCGCGTGGGAACCCAATGAATGCCGTCCACACATCATCCGGCGCGATGCGCATTCTCGCGCGCCGGAAATAGACAGCGCCCGGCCGACCCCGGCCGGTTAGCCGGCAACCACACACCGGGTTACCTCCCCGTGCCCTAGCCCAGGAGGCGGACGTATGAGCAAGCGTCAGCGTCGTCGCGTGGCCAAGCGTCGGAGCATGCACATGGAGCATGCGCCACGCCGGATCGTTCTGGACCGCAAGCTGCCCATCGCGCTCGCTGTGGTTGCCGCGCCCGCCGTGGTGGCGCCGGCCGCGCAGGCCGCTCAGGGTGCGCACCATCTCGACGGCTCGGCAATGGCCGCCGCCCGAGCGCTCACCAGCCACGTCTCTGCCGTTCGTGCCGGAGCTGTTCGTGAGCAGGTCGCGCCGGGTCACCGCGTGCATCGGTATTTGGGTGGGTCGTTCGCCGGGCTCACACGACATCGCGCGATCGAAGCCGCCTCCGCCGGAACCCCGCCCGCGATCGTCGCGCCGGCCCCCGCCCAGGCGCCTGCTCCCGCTGCGCCCACCCCCGCTGCGCCCACCCCCGCTGCGCCCACCCCCGCTGCGCTGGCGCCCGCGGCGCCCACCCCCGCGGATGCGGGCGGCGCGATTGCGCCCGCCGCGCCCGCCACCCAGCCCGCGCAGCCGACACCGGCACCCGCCGCCCCGGCTCCCGCCGACACCGGCGGTGCCGTGCTGGCGCCCGCGCCCTCCGCCCCACTCGCGCCGATTGCCCCTTCCTCAGGACTCGTGCCGAGCGGAGTTCCGTCGTCGGGCACCGTCGGCGGGCCGCAGGATCTGCTCGCGCCGCCGCAACCACCGGCCAGCAATCCCGACGCGCCTCCGATGATCCCGAATCCGACGCCGCCCAACGCCTCCCCGAACTTCGGCATGTCCGCGAGCGCCAGCGGGTGCTACGTGGTCTGCCTCGGGGGGACCCTCGTGACGACCCCGCAGGGCAACTGGGTCGTGCCTCAGGTCGGAGTGGGGGTCGGCGGGGAGGTCAGCGTCGAGGCCGGTCCGAAGGTGCAGGCCCCGGATGGACCGGAGCTCGAGGGCTCGAGCTCGTACAAGTTCGGCGCGGGGCCGGTCGACCTCGGCGCGTCGGGCCAGGTGAGCGTGCCGCTGGACAATCCGTCCCTGGGCAACACCGAGGTCGAAGGGAGCCTCGGCGTGGCCAACGCCCCAGGTCCGCTGAAGGATCTCAACGTCGGGGGCAGCTACAGCTACGAAAAGGGCCCCTCCGGCGGTGTGGGATACGACGCCGGCGAGTTGTTCGGCCTCTCCGACCAGACCAAAGCCGTCGTCACCTATCCGATCAAGCTGCCAGACCTCGAGCAAACGACACCGCCGGACGCCAATGGCGTGTCAGAGGTGATCATGCCGACCGGCGCCGACGGGCCGCCGGCGATGTGGGCGACCCGGACCCTTCCGGCCGGCTATCCGGACGGTCAGGGCGACACCGTGACCCTCAACCCCGACGGGTCGTTCACCGTGCACACCTCGACGGCCGACGTCACCACGTTCGGCCCCAACTACCTCAGCCAACAGGGCGCCGACTCGAGCCAGGGCGGAACGCTGACCCATCAGCTGATCGACAGCCTCGGGCAGCAGACCGACCAGTACACCTGGCAGGGCACCAACGGCAGCACGGTCACGCAGACACCGTCGGGCACGCTGACCCAGACGAATGGCGACGGCAGCACGATTCAGCAGTCGAGCTCCGGCGTGGTCACCCAGACCAATCCGGACGGCAGCACCGTGACCTACGACCCGAGCACCGGGGTCATCACGAGCGGCGACGGGCATTGGTTCGGCACCACCACGACGTTCAACCCAGACGGCTCGGTGACCCAGTCGAGCCCTGGGCTCACGACGACGTGGGACTCGTCTGGCCAGGGCATGACCACGAGCGCCTCGGGCGATGGCATTTCCTTCCCGATGTCGACCTCCGAGCCGGCGCCGACTCCGCCGGCGATCCCACAGTCGCTATCGCTGCCGCACGACCCGAACGCACCGGCACCCACGGATAACACCGACACCACCCCGGCACCAGCGCCGACGGACACGACACCCGCGGACACGGCGCCGCCGGTCGACACCACGCCAACGGACACGACGCCGGCCCCCACCGACACGACGCCCGCGGACACGACGCCCGCACCGGTCGACACCACCCCCGCGGACACGACGCCCGCTCCCGTCGACACCACGCCGGCCCCACCGCCGGTCGACACCACCCCGCCCATCGACACCACCCCACCAGTCGACATCGCACCACCCCCGGTCGACACGACCCCACCGGTCGACCTCACACCACCCCCGGTCGACACCACCCCGCCCATCGACACGACCCCACCGGTCGACATCACACCACCCCCGGTCGACACCACTCCGGCCCCTGATCCCGGGTCCATCGACACCGGATCCACCGACCCAGGCTCCATCGACACCGGATCCACCGACCCAGGCTCCATCGACACCGGATCCACCGACCCAGGCTCCATCGACACCGGATCCACGGACCCGGGGTCTGTCGACTCCGGATCGCTGGACAGCGGCTCGCTCGACTCCGGCGGTGACTTCTCCGATGGCGGCGGCGACGCCGGCGGCGGGGACGGCGGCGGCGACTGACGCCGGGCCACCCCACGGGCGGCGCTAACCTGCGCCGCCCACGACCACCGAGGCGACACCCACCACCACGCTGGCCCTGGACGGCCGGCGGCTCGAGCTGCTCGACATCGCCGGCGACCCCGGCAAGACCCCGCTGGTGCTGCTGCACGAGGGGCTGGGATCGGTGGGCCTCTGGCGCGGCTTTCCCGAACGGCTGGCCGAAGGCACCGGCAGACGCACCGTGGCCTTCTCCCGGTACGGCCACGGCCAGTCCGATCCACCACCCAAGCCGCGCACGCCAACCTTCATGCACGAGGAGGCGCTCGAGATCCTGCCCGAGCTCCTCGCCGCCCTCCACATCGACAAGCCAATCCTGGTCGGCCACAGCGACGGCGCCTCGATCGCGCTGATCTACGCAGCGCAGCACCCCGTCGAGGCGGTGGTGGCGATGGCCCCGCACGTGTTCGTCGAGGACGTTTGCATACGCGAGATCCGTCAGGCGCGAATCGCGTATGACGAGGGCAACCTCCGCGAGCGCCTTGCTCGCCACCACCGCGACCCCGACGCGGCGTTCTTCGGCTGGAACGACGTGTGGCTCGATCCGGCCTTCCCGCAGTGGGACATCACCGCCGAGCTGGACCGCATCACCTGCCCGCTGCTCCTCATCCAGGGCGAGCGCGACCAGTACGGCACGCTGGCCCAACTTGATGCGATCGAACAGCGAGTGAAAACACCGACCCGCCGTCTCCACCTCGACTGCCAGCACTCGCCGCCGACCGAGATGCCGGACGAGACGGCTAAGGCAATCGCAGACTTCGTGAACCGACCCACCATCGACGTCCGCGAGGAGCCGTTCGACACGCCGGTCTCGGCCGTCCTCGTCGCCGACTACGTGGCCGAGATCAAGGCCATGTACCCCGAGTGGACACCCGACGTCCCGCCGCGCATGACCGCCGGTGACGTCGAGCCGCCGGCCGGGCGCTGGCTCGTCGCCTATCGCGACGGCCACCCGGTGGGCTGCGCCGGCCTGAAGCGGCTCGACGACCGGACGGCAGAGATCAAGCGGATCTACGCCGCGCCGGAAGCCCGCGGCGCCGGCGTCGCCCGCGCGCTCTTGGACGGCCTGGAGCGCGCGGCGCAAGACGCCGGCTACGAGGTCGTGCGCCTCGACACCGGTTCCAAGCAGCAGGCTTCGGTGGCGCTGTTCACCTCGAGCGGCTACGAACCGATCCCCGACTACAACGGCAACCCGGTGGCCGCCCACTGGTTCGAGAAGACGCTGTGAGCGTCCGGCTCACCTTCGCCGGGTCGGGGGACGCGTTCGCAGGCGGGGGCCGCTTCAACACGTGCCTGCACCTCGAGGCGGACCGGAGACACGGGAGCGCTTCGACCAGCGATCTGTACCTGCCGGCGGGGTGGTCGCGCTCCGACCCGTACCGGTAGCGCCGTACCGACCCGTCAGCCGTCGGAGCAGTGCTCGCAGTGGTCGTCACTGTGGTGCGCCGGCGCACTCGGCGGAACGTCGAGCGCCGGATTGCGGTCGAAGAAGTTGACCGGCTTCAGCTTGAAACCGAGCTTCGCCACCGGCATCACCGGCCAATCCTCGGCGCGCGGGATGTGGTGATGGCCGAGCACGTGCCACACGACGATGTCCTCGTCCTTGATCGGCCGGTCCTGCTCGACCCAGCGAGGTAGGCCGTCGCCGCCCGGGTGCTGGTTGGGGAAATCGCCGGCCGGATAGCGCTCGGACTCGTCGAAGCGCGTCACCCACAGGTGGTGCCAGAGATAGCCGGCACGCTGATGGATGCTCGAGCCGGGCTGGGCGTACGGGGGAGCGGACTCTCCGGGCTCGATCTTGTACCCCGTCGGGTAGCCCATCTTGTTCGTCCTCCGTGATGACTGGATGACCCAGCTGCGCGCCGTCGCCAGATCCACGTTTCGCTGCGCCTCGGACTCGCGCTCGAACGTGGTCTTCTTCGTGTAGAAGGCGTTGCCGAACGGGTTCGAGGGCCCGGTCGGGTCCGCGACGGTGTCCACCTCGGTCACCTGGTTGTGCTCGCCGTCGATCGCGGCGTGCATGCGCACGCAGAAGTGATGCTGATGGTTGACCGCGTACAGGTTCGGCTCGAGCATCGTCCCGAACTTCGACGTCTCGCCGTCCCGCAGCGCGCCCGTCTGCACGATGCCCGTGGCCTTGATCTCCAGCTCGATCGAGGCGTCCTGGCGGAAGTGCCAGTAGAACGCGTACTCATAGTTGCCGACCGTGGCGATGAACGAGACGACCAGCTTGCGCGAACGTCTGACCTCGGTCTTGTCGGTCCTGAAGTCGTAATGCTTCCACAGGATCCCGTCGTCCTCTTCGTGCATGCAAACCGCGTTCGGAATCGGCATCAGCTCGCCGAACGCATTGATGTACGACGCGTCGAAGTAGTAGATCTCACCGAGACAGTCACAGCCGCGCTCGAGGCTGTTGGCGAGGATCCCGACGCCGTACTCGCCGATGTCGAACGCGTTCTTGCGGTATTGCAGGAACGCGTCGTCGCCGTACGGGACCGTCATCTCGGCCACCGACATGCGATGGAACAGCGAGCGCAGCTCACCGTCGTCGTCGTAGGCGACATCGTGCAGAACCAGCCCCTCCCGCGGCGTGAAGCCCACCCTGAACTGCCACTTCTGCCAGCGCACGAAGTTGCCCTTCACCGTGAAGCTCGGTCCCTCGGGCTGGTTGATCTCGAGCGCCTTGATGTCGGTGCGGAAGCGCTCCTGGTAGCTCTCCGCCCAGTTCGCACATTGCTGCGGGACCGGGAGCAGCTCGTGGTCCTCGATCGCCACGACCTCCTGCTCGTTCAGGTCGACGATCGCGGACAGGCCATCGACCACGTGCGCGTACTGGTTGTCCTCGAGCCCGTGCTTGACGTAGATCAGGGCCCGAGCGATTCGCCGCTCGCCCTCCTCGGGCGCGCCGAAATAGCCGGCGGACCACGGATCGACATTGATCTGCGAGCGCTCCTCGAGATCGAGGCCCCGGCGGCGCAGCGCCTCGAGCACGCGGCCGTCCATCTTGACCGCGAGCTCGGTCTCGGCGAACTCGTCGGGCGCGATCGCGGGCTGACCATCGACCTTCTGCCAGTCCCGGACGCTCCCAGCCTCGAGGTCGACGTCGAGCTTCAAGCTCCCCCGGGATGTGTTGTCGATCAGCAGGACCTCGGCACTCCGCGCTGCCTTGGGCGGCTCCTTCAGCGACACCATCCCGAAGCGCATCCCGTACCGGTAGTCGGGATGCCGCTGGACGATCTCGACGACGCGCTCGAGCTCGTCGGCGGACAGGGGGTCGAGCGGGTGGGCGTGCTCGGCCAACTCTGCGGCGCGCGCCTCGGCCTTCGCCCGCAGGCGGGCCAGCTTCTGGCGGCGATAAACCTTGCGGTCGTGTGGGGTCGC
This sequence comes from uncultured Solirubrobacterales bacterium, assembly GCA_963764545.1. GTDB lineage: Bacteria > Actinomycetota > Thermoleophilia > Solirubrobacterales > Solirubrobacteraceae > Palsa-465. Next base: position 61,296 of record CAVXSX010000008.1, read on the forward strand.
GATCGACATATCCACCTCTTCAGTAAGCGATGCAGACGGTCTTCAGCTCGGTGTATTCCTCGATCGCCGCCGAGCCGTGCTCCCGCCCCAGTCCCGACATCTTCATGCCGCCGAACGGCATGTTCGCGTCGAGTACCGAGTGGGTGTTCACCCACACGGTCCCGGCCTTGATCCTGGGCGCCAGGTCGAGGACCCGTGAGAGGTTCTGGCTCCAGATGCTGGCCGCCAGCCCGTAGCGGGTGTCGTTGGCCTTGCGCACGAGATCGTCGAGATCGTCGTAGGGATTGGCGACAAGCACGGGACCGAAGATCTCCTCCTGCATGATCGACGCGGGCTGCTCGACGTTGGCGATCACGGTCGGCTCGACGAAGAATCCCGGCGCGTCCGGCGCCTCGCCGCCCACGATCACCTCACCGCCCGACTTCTGCCCCTGCTCGATGAAGGACAGGACGCGCTCCTGCTGGGTCCTCGAGACGAGCGGACCGATGTGCACATTCGGATCGAACGGTGAGCCGATCTTCAGGAAGTCGGCGATGTCGGCCACGCGCCCGACGACCTCGTCGAACCGGTCGCGCGGCGCGTACAGGCGCGAGCCGGCGACGCACTGCTGCCCGGTGTTGAAGAACAGGCCGTTGACCATTCCGCCGGACACCATGTCCGCGCCGATGTCATCGAGCACGAGCACCGGTGACTTCCCACCCAGCTCGAGCGCGGTGCGGGTGAGGTGGTCGGACGCCGACCTGGCGATCTTCTTGCCGACCTCGGTCGAGCCGGTGAAGGTGATCTTGTCCACGCCGGGGTGGGCGACGAGCGCCGCGCCGGCCGTCTCACCCAGGCCGGTGATGACGTTCACCACGCCCGGCGGGAAGCCGGCCTCGGTCACCAGCTCTCCGAGCAGGAGCGCCGAGAGCGGGGTTTCCTCGGCGGGCTTCAGCACGATCGTGCACCCGGTGGCCAGCGCCGGCGCGATCTTCCAGATCGCCATCAGGTGGGGGAAGTTCCAGGGGACGATCCCGGCCACGACGCCCACCGGCTCGCGCCGGGTGTAGGCATGGAAGTTCGTCCCCTCCGGAAAGCGGGGCGAGATGTCGAACGTCTCTCCCCGGATCTTGGTCGCCCAGCCGGCCATGTAGCGCATGTAGTCGACCGCCATGTCGACCTCGATCATGCGCGCCAGCTCGAGCAGCTTGCCCTGCTCGAGGGCCTCGAAGCTCGGCGATCAGCTCGCGCCGCTCGGCGATCAGATCCGCCACGCGCAGCATCAGGTCCTGGCGCTCGACCGCCATCATGCGGCTCCACGGTCCCTCGAGGGCGGCGCGCGCCGCGGCCACCGCTCGGTCGACGTCCCGACCGCTCGCGTCGGGAACCGTCGCGATCCGCCGCGCGGTCGTGGGGTCCACGACCTCGATCGTGCCGTCACCGGCCGGCTGGACCCATTCGCCGCCGATCAACGGACGGTGCTCACGCGCGAGGAATGCCGTGAGCGACTCGCTGTGTTCAACCGTTGCCTCGACGTACACGGGCCCTCTCCTCGGTTGCAGCTGACATGGACCGCCAATAAGATGGCAGTCAGTGCCAAACGTACCAGAAGCCAACGGCCGCCGCCAGGAGCGAAAACTGAAGATTGCCGAGGCCGCGGTACGTCTGTTCGAGAAGCGCGGGCTGGCCGCCACTACGGTCGAACTGATCGCCGCCGAGGCCGGCATCTCCCCCCGCACGTTCTTTCGCTACTTCGACACCAAGGAGTCGGCGGCGTTCCCCGACCACGCCCTCCGCGTGGCCGACATGGAGCGGCGACTCGATGCCCGGCTCCCGTCCCGGGACCCGCTGGCCGACGTCGTCGAGGTATCCAAGCGCTCGGCGCTCGAGTTCTTCGACAACCCCGAGCTGTATCACCGCCGCTACCGCCTCCTGCGCTCAAATGACGTGCTTCGCGACCTCGAGCGCGTATTCGATCGTCGCTATGAAGACCGGCTCGTGGCCTTCCTGACCGCGTGCGAGATCGACCGGGTCACCGCATGCGCATGTGCCGCGGCGGTGGTCGGTGTCGTCAACGCCGCCCTCGATGTGTGGGCGCAGTCCCCGCGCACGAATCCCACGCCGGCGACGACGGCCCTCAACGGAGGACTGCAGATGGTGGTGAGCGCATTCTCGAACGTGGTCGGCGCAGCAGGCGAGGACGCGGACCGTTCTCCCGCGCCGCTCACCGTGTTCGTCGCGCCCGACGATCCGCTCCGGGCCGAGCTGCTCGCGGCCGTCGCGCGCGGCGCGCTGGTGAGCGAACGCTCCTAGGCGAGGATGTCGCGGAGTACGGCGAGCGCCCGGTCGCGGTGAGCGTCGAGCTCGGCCACCAGCCGGTCGGCGTCGCGCGCAGCCACCGCCGCGATGATCCGCTTGTGGGCCTTGGCCGCCCGGCGGCGCTCGGCCGGTGAGTTGTAGTAGCTCGCGCGGTAGGACTCGGTCGAGTCCCACAGCAGCCGGATCATCCGCATCGTGTGGGGCTGCTCAGCGCCTTCCAGTAGCGCGAAGTGAAACCGCCGGTTGGCGGCGAGCTGGTGGGCCACATCACCGGACTCGCCGGCCACCTCGCACTCGCGGGCGGCGGCGCGGACCCGGGTCAGGGTCTCGTCATCGAGGTCGGGAAGGGCGAGGCGGGCCAGGCGCTCCTCGAGTACCCGGCGCAGCTCGTAGATCTCCTCGAGATCCGCGATCCGCAGCTCGGTCACAACGTAGCCCCGGCGGGGCCGGTAGACGAGCTGGCCCTCCTGTTCGAGCACGCGGAGCGCCTCGCGCACGGGCGCGACACTCACGCCAAGATGCAGGGCGACGTCCTCCTGAGTCACGCGCTGACCCGGGCGAAGCGCGCCGGAGACGAGCCCGCGGCGGAGGCTCTCGAGCACCTGCTGCGCGGCGGTGGCCGGCCGCGATGATCCCCACGCGGCGTGTTCTAAGGCGACTGTGCTCATCGGAATGCGTTGATCCCGGTGAGCGCGTTGCCGATCATCAGCGCGTGGACGTCCGCGGTCCCCTCGTAGGTAACGACCGACTCGAGGTTGTTCATGTGCCGGATCACCGGATATTCGAGCGTGATGCCGTTGGCGCCGAGTACCTGACGGGCCGTCCGCGCGACCTCGAGCGCAGCGTTGACGTTGCCGAGCTTGCCCATGCTCACGTGCTCGGGCAGCAGCCGGCCGTCGTCCTTCATGCGACCGAGGTGCAGGGCGAGCAGCGCGGCACGGTTGACCTCGAGCGACATGAACGCCAACTTCTGCTGCTGGATTTGGAACGACGCGATCGGCCGGTCGAACTGACGCCGCTCGAGGCTGTAGTCGAGCGCGGCCTCGAAGCAGGCCCGCGCCGCGCCGACGGCGCCCCACACGATCCCGTAGCGCGCCTCGTTCAAGCAGGACAGCGGCCCGCGCAACGACTTGGCCTCGGGCAGCATCGCTTCGGCCGGCAGACGGACGTCGTCGAGCAACAGCTCGGAGCTCACCGAGGCGCGCAGCGAGAGCTTGCGATGGATGTCCTGCGTGGTGAAGCCCTTGGTCCCCTTGGGCACGAGGAAACCGCGCAGACCCTCATCGGTATGGGCCCACACCACGGCCACGTCGGCCACCGAGCCATTGGTGATCCACATCTTCTGTCCGTGCAGGATCCAGTCGGTGCCGTCGCGCCGCGCCCGGGTCCGCATCGACCCGGGGTCCGATCCGGCGTCCGGCTCGGTCAGGCCGAAGCAGCCGATCGCCTCGCCGGCGGCCATCCGGGGCAGCCACTCTTGCTTCTGCTCCTCCGAGCCCCAGCGGTGGATGGCGAACATGGCGAGCGAACCCTGCACGGAGACCAGGCTGCGCACGCCGCTGTCACCGGCCTCGAGCTCCATGCAGGCCAGGCCGTAGGCGGTGGCGCTGGCCCCGGCGCAGCCGTAGCCCTCCAGGTGCATGCCGAGCACGCCGATCTTGCCGAGCTCGGGCGCGAGCTCCAGCGGGATCCGCGCCTCCTCGAACCACTCGCCGACGTTCGGCACGACACGGTCGTTCACGAACGCGCGCACGGTGTCGCGGATGTCGCGCTCCTCATCGGTGAGCAGCTGATCGAAGCCGAGAAAGTCTTTGGGGCGAATCTTCGTCGCGGGCGCAGTCGCGGTCATGGTGGCAGGCGGCTCCTTCTCTTGACCTTCGATTTTCGAGGATCTAAGGTTAGCCCGGTGACCGCCGGCGTTCAAGCCACTCCCGGCGCGCTGGACGGGGTGAAGGTCCTCGACTTCTCACGCGTGCTCGCCGGCCCGTTCGCCACGATGATGCTCGGTGACCTGGGCGCCGACGTGATCAAGGTCGAGCGGCCCGACGGGGGCGATGAGACCCGCTCGTGGGGGCCGCCGTTCGACGCGCGCGGACAGGCGACCTACTTCCTGTCGGTCAACCGCAACAAGCGGTCGCTCGTCCTCGACCTCAGAGACGACGCCGATCTCGAGCGCGCGCGCGAGCTTGCCATCAAGGCCGACGTCCTCATAGAGAACTTTCGGCCCGGCCTGATGGCCGACCTGAAGCTGGCCTACGAGGATCTCGAACAAGCCAACCCCGGCCTCATCTACTGCTCGATCACCGGCTTCGGCCCGGGCCAGGGGGCCCGGCTCCCCGGCTACGACCTGCTGGTCCAGGCCCTCGGTGGCCTGATGAGCATCACGGGCGAGGCCGAGCGCGACCCCCAGAAGGTGGGCGTGGCCCTGGTCGACATCCTCACCGGGCTGTTCGCCACCTCCGGGATCCTGGCCGCGCTGCGCCATCGCGAACAATCGGGACAAGGCCAGAAGGTCGAGGTCAGCCTGCTCGCCTCACTGCTCGGCGCGCTGGTCAACCAGGCTTCGGCCTACACCGCCGGCGATGTCGTCCCACACCGTATGGGAAACGCCCACCCGAGCATCTCCCCCTACGAGCTGTATGACGCGAGCGACGGTCAGCTCGTGATCGCGGTCGGTAACGACCGCCAGTTCCGCGCGCTGTGCGAGGCGATCGGACGCTCCGAGCTGGCTGGCGACGCGCGCTTTGCCACCAACACAGAGCGGGTGGCCAGTCGTGTGGAGCTGCGCGAGGAGCTCGACCGGGCGTTGCGCGAGCAGCCGGCGGATCACTGGAGCGAGGTACTGACCGCCGCTCGCGTGCCGGCCGGGCCGGTCAACGACGTGGGTGCGGCGTTCCGGCTCGCGCGTGAGCTCGGACTCGATCCGGTCGTCGAGATCCCGAACGGCGACGGGCCGGCCACGCCACTGGCCCGCAACCCGATCTCGCTGTCGCGCACGCCGGCGAGCTACCGCTCGGCCCCGCCGGGGCTCGGGGATCCGGGGCCCGAAGCCGTCACATGGTGAGCCCACCTGCGCACGGCGTGGTGATCGCGGGCTGCGGGGAGTCCCCGTACACCCGCCACCCGGCCGCGGGCACGACCACGTCGCAGGTCCTGGCCGACGCGGGCGCGCGGGCTCTGGCCAGCGCCGGGCTTGAGCCCTCCGCGCTCGACGGGCTCGCCGTGTCCTCGTTCGCGCTGGCGCCCGATCACGCGGTCGACCTGGCCTGGCGCCTCGGGCTGCGTCTGCGCTGGCTGATGCAGGACACAAACGGTGGCGCCAGCGGGGTCAACATGCTCCAGCACGCCGTGCGCGCAGTCCAGGCCGGCGACGCGCGCGCGATCCTCGTGCTGGCCGGTGACCACCTCCCGCGTGACGCCTTCCAGGACCTGGTCGACAACTACAACCAGGCGACCCGCGATCACCTGGCGCCCCTGCCGTTCGGCGGCCCCAACTCGCTGTTCGCGATGCTCACCCAGCGCCACGCGCAGTCTCACGGCCTGACCCGCAGCGACTACGGCGCGCTCGTCGTCGCCCAGCGCCAGTGGGCGACCGGCAACCCCGGCGCCGCCTATCGCGACCCGCTTTCCATGGACGACTACCTGAACGCACCGGTCGTCGCCGACCCCCTGTGCCTGTACGACTGCGTTCCGGTCGTCACCGGCGCGGACGCCGTGATCGTGTGTGCCGCCGATGCCGGAGCAGCCGACTCCGCCGTAGCGATCCGCGCGCTCAAGATGAGCATCAACCCCGACGACCAGCAGGGCGACGGCCTGCGCACCGGCCTGGCCGACGTTGCCGATGAGCTCTGGCGCGAGGCCGGTACCGGCCCGGGAGAGATCGACCTGGCGATGGTCTACGACGACTACCCGGCGATGGCGTTCGTCCAGCTGAGCGATCTGGGCTTCGCCCCCGACGGCGATGTGCCCGCGTTGATTCGCGAGCGGATCGCTACGCGCGAGCTCCCCGTGAACACCTCCGGCGGGCAGCTCTCAGCCGGCCAGGCGGGCGCCGCGGGTGGGTTGCACGGAATGGTCGAGGCGGTCCACCAGCTTCGCGGCGAGGCCGGCGAACGGCAGGTGGCCGGTGCGCGGACCGCGGTCGTGGCCGGCTACGGAATGGTCTGCTACCGATATGGCGCGTGCGCCGGGGCCACCGTGCTCGAGGCGACGGCGAGCCGGTGAGCGAACTCCAGATCCAGCACTGCGAGCGGTGCGGAACGGACGCGTTTCCCGACCGGCTGTGGTGTCCCGGCTGTGGTGGCGGGGAACTGCGTCACGCGCCCGCGGGGCCCGGTCGCGTCGAGCAGGGAACGACGCTACGTCGCTCAGCCGAGCCGATAGCGCTCGGGACGGTGCGCCTGGACTCGGGCCCGCTGGTCATCGCCCGGTTGGCTCCGGGCGCCGAAACCGGGACCCAGGTACGGCTCGATCGCACACCCGAAGGGACCATCTGGGCGCACGACACGTCCGACTGAACGCGACCCAAGGAGAGAGCTAGAGATGCGGATTCGCTGGCAGAGCTTCATCGAGCCGTCCCGCCACCAGCAGTACTTCGAGATGCTCGACGGGCAGCTCCAGACCTGCTTCGACGACGGCACCGAGCACGAGATCGTCGGGATGGACCCACCGGACACGATGCTCCACCGCCTCACCGAGACGCGCTGTGGGATGCGCGCGGTGGCCGGTGCGGTCGCGGCCGAGGCGGACGGGTGCGACGCCTTCCTGATCGGGCACTTCCAGGACAGCGGATTGCACGAGGCGCGCTCGGCGGTGGACATCCCGGTGCTCGGCCTGGGCGAGACGAGCATGTTGCACGCGTGCACGCTCGGTCAGCGGATCGGGCTGGTGACGATCTCTCCGGCCTTCATCGCGTGGCACCAGGAGCAGATCGTCCGCTACGGGCTCCGGGAGCGGGTAATCGGCGTGACCGCGATGACCGGGTTGGTGGTCGAGGACTACGTCCGCGCGTGCCAGGAAGAGGACGCCTTCGCCCGGGTGTTCGAGCAGTTCGAACGGGCTGTCGAACCACTGCTGGCCGCCGGCGCCGAGGTGCTGATCCCGGCCGGGGGCCTGCCGGCGCTCGTCCTGTCGCGCCGGCCGGGCCTCGAGGTCGACGGTGCGACCGTGCTCAACCCGGTCCCGGTGTTGGCCAAGCACGGAGAGGCCGCGGTCGCGCTAGGGCGACTGGGCCTGCCGATCGCCAGCCGCCGCGGAGCGTTCGCCCTGGCCTCGGAGCCCTGCCGCGACGAGTTCCTGGCCGCGCTGAGCTAGGAGCTCTCCACGCCGGCCGGCGGACCCGTGGCTTGCCGAGCCTTCCGCGCAGCGCTCAGCCGACCGAGCCCGATGCTTTCGAGGCCGCCATGCTGGATCCGGTCGAGCAGCACCACGACGACCAGGATCACGCCGGTGATGATCTGCTGCCAGTAGTCCTGGACGCCCGAGATCGACAACCCCTGCTGGAGCGTGGCCAGGAACAGTACGCCGACCGCAGTTCCGCCAACCCCGCCGATCCCGCCGGCAAAGCTCGTTCCGCCGAGCAGCACCGCGGCCGCCGCGTCGAAGATGACCTCCGAGCCCACCAGCGGGCTGGCTGCTCCAATCTGCGCATCCTGGATCACGCCCGCCAGCGCGGTCAGCAGCCCGGCCAGCGCGTACACCGCCACCAGCGTTCGTCCGACCCGCACGCCGGAGAGCCGCGCCGCGTCGGCGCTGCCCCCGACCGCGTACACGTCACGCCCGAAGTAGGTACTTCGCTGCATGTACAGCGCGCCGAGGAACACGCCAATCATGATCCAGGCCGGAATCGGGATGCCGATGGCGTGGTTGAAGGCGAGCGCCGTCAGGGCCGACGAAGTGATCTGGGTCGAGAAGCTCTTTGACCACAGGTCCACCAGCCCTCCGTAGAGCGTCAGCGTCCCCAGCGTGACGACCAGGAAGGGAAGGCCGAGCTTGCCGATCAAAAAGCCGTTACCGACTGCCCCGATCGCAAGCCCGAAGGCCAGGGTGAGCACGATCGCGTAGGTCATCGGGATCCCGCTGCCGACCATCAGCTTGCCCAGGGCGATCCCGGTCAGGGCCAGCAACGAGCCCAGGGACAGGTCGAAGCCGCCGGTCAGCATCACGAACGTCAACCCGATCGAAACCATCCACAGGACCGCCGCGCTCGTGATCAGCGCGTCGAGGTCGGCGGAGGTGAAGAAGCGCGACTGGGTGAGCGAGAAGTAGATGAAGATGGCCACGAACAGCACGAGCACCGCGAGAAAGCGCTGGCGCATGGCGGCGCGGCGCATCCGCGCGGCGCCGGCGGAACCGCGCCGACCGGGCGCGACCTCAGGGGGCTTGGCGACCTCAGTGTCCATTGCGCGCCTCGTGGTGCCCGATCGCGTACTGCGCGATCCTCGCCTCCGTCGCCTCCTCGCGAGACAGCGACGCGACGATCCGGCCGCGGTACATGACGAGGATGCGGTCGCACAGCAACCGCAGTTCGGGCGTCTCGGATGAGCTGACCAAGATTCCGACACCACCTTCCTTGATCTGATCGAGCAGCTTGTAGATCTCGGCCTTGGAGCCGACGTCCACCCCGCGGGTAGGCTCGTCCAGCAGCAGCACCTTGGGGTGGATCGCCAGCCACTTGGCCAGCACGACCTTCTGCTGGTTGCCGCCGCTCAACCGCGCGACCGGCGTGTCCATGGAGTCCGTGACGATTCCCAGTCGAGTGATCGCATCGTTCACGACCTGTTGCTCGCGGCCGCGGCCCGGGCGGCGCAGGCGCCAGGATCGCGACCCTTCGGCCATCAGCAGGTTCTCCCGCACGGTCATGTCCTGCACCAGCCCGAGGGTCTTGCGTTCAGCCGGCACGTATCCGAGCCCGTGGCGCATCGCGGCGCGGGTGTCGCGGCACACGGCCGGACTCCCGTCGATCTCCAGCGAGCCTGTGGCGAGCGGGGTCGCTCCAAACAGCGCCTCGAGCAGCGCGCTGCGGCCCGCTCCGACCAACCCGGCGATGCCGACGATCTCGCCCTTCTCGACCTCGAGGTCGACGTCGCGCACGCGGCCGGGAACGTTGAAGCCGCGCACCCGCAGAACCGGATTGCGGCTGACCTCTGAGTGCGCGCCGAGCTCGAGCGATCCGAGCTCGCGCCCGATCATCAGCGAGACAAGGCTGTCGCGGGTGAACTCGGAGATCGGTCCGCTCCCGACCCGGGCGCCGTCCCGGAGCACCGTGACACGGTCGACCAGGTCGAACACCTCGTTCATGCGGTGCGAGACGAAGGCCACTGCCACCTGCTGCTGGCGCAGCGTTCTCACGGCGGCGAACAGGGCCGCCACCTCGTCGTCGGTCAGCGCGCTCGTCGGCTCATCGAGGATCACGACGCGCGCGTCCATCGACAGCGCGCGCGCGATCTCGATCATCTGCTGCTGATCCGGGCGCAGATCTTCGACCCGGTCATCAGGCCCGATGGCCAGCTCCAGGCGCTCGAGCATCTCCCTGGCCCGCGCCCGGGTCGAGCGCCAGTCGATGCCGTACCAGTGCCGCGGCTTGCGCGGACCGAGGAAGATGTTCTCGGCGACCGACAGGTGCGGCACGAGCGTCGTCTCCTGGGTGACCGTGGCGATTCCGGCCTTCATCGCGGCGGCGGCATCCCCGAAGCGGACCGGCTCGCCGCGAAGCATCACCGCGCCGGCGTCCGGCGGCAGCTGACCGGAGAGGATGCGCAGGAGCGTCGACTTGCCGGATCCGTTCTCGCCCACCAGCGCGTGGATCTCGCCCGCGTGCAGTTCGAAATCGACGCCACGCAGCGCTCGCACTCCGCCGTAGCTCTTGCGCACTTCCGAGGCCTGGAGCAGCACCTCGCTCACAGGGCCGCCTCGAGCGCCGCCGCGACGGCCAGCACGCGATCCTCCCGGTAGGGAGCCGCGGCCACCTGGACGCCGATCGGAAGCCCGTCCTCCCGGCCGGCCGGGACGCTCGCGGCCGGAAGGCCGCCGAGCGCCATCAGGTGCACGTAGTCGAAGGCGCGAAACTCGCCGTAGCGCTCCGGCGGCAGGCCGCCCGGCGGCAGGCCGTGATGCGGCGCCGGCCCGGCAACCACCGGGCAGAGCAGAATGTCGACCTCGCTGGCCAGCGCGCGCACGGCGGCGCGCAGAGCAAACACCCGCGCCTGGACCGAGAACCATTCGGCGGCGGACGGGCGCCGCGCGCTCACGGCATCGAGCAGCCCCGACATCAGCGGGTGATGGCGGCCCTGTGCCGCGGCGAGGTCGGCGCGGACCTGGTCGCCGCCGTCAGCCGCCACACACGCGAAGAACAGCTCCGTCGGATCCTCCTCCCAGGGCGCGGACACCTCCTCCACCACGGCGCCGGCCTCCGACATCGCCCGCGCCGCGCGCGAGAGCGCGGCCAGCGTACCGCAGCTGACACTGAGCCGGGGATCGTCGGCGAACACCCCGACGCGCAGCCCGTTCAGGTTCACCGCGGCCGCGTCGAGCAGCGGCGCCGGGACTGCGTAGGGATCCTTTCCGTCGGGGCCGCTGATGATCGGCAGCACGAGCCGGATGTCCTCGCTGAAGCGGGCGATCGGCCCCACGCAAAACAGATCCATGTAACCGCCCGCCCGCGTGCTCGGCCACGTGCCGGTGTCGGGCACCCGCCCCACGGTGGGACGCAGGCCGACGACCCCGCAGTAGTGAGCAGGAACGCGCAGTGAGCCACCGCCGTCGGTACCGATGCCGAGCGCCGTCGCGTCGCCGCCGGCCAGCGCTCCCTCGCCGCCGCTCGAGCCGCCCGGCGTCCGGGTCGGGTCCTCGGGGTGGTTGGTGCGGCCATGCACGGCGTTGTCGGTCTCGTAGGCGGAGCTGTACTCCGGGACGTTGCTCTTGGCCAGCACGATCGCGCCGGCGTCGCGCAGGCGGCTGACCACGGTGGCATCGCGGTCGGGCACATATCCGGCACGCGCCAACGAGCCGCCGGTACAGGGCAGGCCGGCGACGTCGATCGAGTCCTTGATCGTCACCGGCAGCCCGAGCAGTGGGCGCTCATCACCGGCGCGCCGCGCGAGATCGGCTTCGTCGGCGCGCTCGAGCACAACGTCGGGATCGATCGCCACCACGGCGTGCACCCGCTCATCGACCTCGGCGATCCGCTGCAGGTAGTGCTCGGCCAGCTCGCGGGCGGACAACTCGCCGCGCGCGAGCATCGACATCCATTGCGTGGCGGACGGCTGAGCCGCCTCAGCCCACTTAGTCCGCCAATGCCCGGTGGAAACTGTCAACGGCACTCTTGATCCACATCTGGTTGTCCCAGCCGGCCTGCCGCTCGGACAGCTCGCCCTCGAGCTGTTCCTCGATCTGCTCCAGCGGCAGTCCGTCCGCGCGCAGCGCGGCCACGCGATCCCGCACCGCGACCAGATAGTCGCGCTCGGCGGCGATCAGCCCGACGTCCCCCACCTCGCCGTGGCCGCCAACGATGATCCGCGGCGAGAGCGCCTCGAGCCGGTCGAGTGCCCCCAGCCACAGCAGGCCATCCGCGTCCTCGTCGGGAAAGATCGGCAGGAAGCGGTCCTCCACCAGGTCGCCGGCGAACAGCACGCCCGACTCGGGAAGGAACACGACCTGATCACCGCGGGTGTGAGCCTGCCCGATGTTGATGAGCTGCACGACCACGCCGCCGAGGTCGAGTTGGGCCCGGTCGCCCTCGTAGGTCACGTCCGGCGTGACGAGCTCGACGTCGGCCAGCAGCTCCGCCAGTCCCGGACCGAAGCCCGAGAACATCTCGATGTACTCGGGACCCTTGGCGGCCATCTCCTCGGCCTGAGCCGCGTTGCACACGTAGATCGCCTCCGAGAACGGCTGCGACCCGAAAGCGTGCTCGGGGTGGAAATGGGTGGTGGTGAGCAGCATCCGGCGCCCTGAGCCCAGCCGTCGCGCCTCGGCCAGGATCCGCTCTCCGTTCCGCGGCCCCATCGCGGTGTCGATCACCAGCACCGATCGATCACCCACCACGATCCCCGCGTTCGGCACGAACTCCACGCGCTGGTCGGGCATCACGAAGACGCGCTCGGCCACCTCGTGCGTCAGATCGACGGGGATCAGTGGTGGGCTCTCGATCATCTGGGGGGCCTAGTGTGCCGTCCGGTGCACTAGTGGCCGTACTCCTGCTTGAGCTGGGTCTCCCACGGCACGACCGACCCGACGTTGTCCTTGTTGACCAGTAGCGGGGGACCCGCCTTGATCGTGGCGGGGATCTTCACGCCTTCCGACAGGTCGTACAGACCCCAGGCGAAGTCCTTGCCGATACTCGGGTCGTCGAGCTTGATCGTGAACGTTTCGCGGCCGGCCTTGATCGCGCCGAGCGCGTCGCTACCGCCGTTCTCCCCGGCCAGTGCGAGGTTGGTTATGCCCTGCGAGCGGGCGGCGGAGTACGCCCCGATGGCCGACGGGTCGTTGTAGGCCATGACGCCCTTGATCGACGAGTACTTGCCGAGCAGCTGGGTCATGGCCTTCTGGCCACCGGCGATGTCATCGGTGGGGTTGGATGCGTTCCCGGCGATCTTGAGTCCGAACTTCTCGGCCCAGTAATCGTCCTGCTGGATGCTGTAGACGATCGACGGAACCTTGACCACGAGGTCGACGGTGCCCACGGTCGCGCCGGCGCCCAGCAGCTTGTACATCTCCTGGCCCGTCAGATAGGCCCCCATGTCGCGGCCCTGCCACACCTGGCTCTCGTAGCCCTGGAGGCCGGAGGCGGATGCGCTGGTGAAGTTGAAATCGATCGTGATGAGATGGATCCCCGCGGCCTTGGCACGCGCCACGTCGGGCGCCAGCGACTTGGGATCGAGCGCGAACACGGCGATGCCGTTGACCTTCTGGGCGATCAGCTGGTTGAACTGGCTGACCTGCGCGTTGACGTCGCCTTCCGCGTCCTTCTCGATGTACGTCCCGCCGAGCTTCTGAACCTCGTCCTTCATCGCCTGACCCATGACGGTCAGGAACTCATTGCTGCTGCCCTCGGGGTTCATGAACGCCAGGACCAGATGCTTGGACTTCGGCGTCGGGTAGGTCGAGGGCACCGACTGCTCGAGGCCCGAGAAAGTCACGCTCGGCGCTGCCGCCGAGCTCGAGGTGCTGCTCGAGCCCGAGCCGGAGCTCGATGCGCTGCCACCGCTGCTGGCGCTGCTGCTACTGCTGCTGTTCGAGCTGCCGCATGCGCCGACTCCGAGCGCGAGTACGCTCACGGCCGCCAGCGTGCCCGACCAAGCCTTGACTTTCATCCGCTCCTCCGCGTTCGCACCTCTCGCCGCGCCACGAGCCGGAAGCCCGCATGCGTCGTCACGGTCAAGTGACCGGCGTTGACATTTGATAAAATCTGTACCACGTCGGGCAGAGAAGCGCAAGGCTCGCGATCAGGCTAATACGTCACTAACGTTGACTTTTGATCAACGATATGGAATGGTCGCGGCCCGTGCCGGACCGCCAGTTGATCAACCCGCCGGAGCTGTTCGACCCGCCGGGATTCAGCCATGTCGCGGTGGCGAGCGGACAGCGATTGGTGTTCGTCGCCGGCCAGACTGCGCTCGCACCGGACTTCGCCGTCATCGGCGAGGGGGACCTGGCCGCGCAGACGCGGGCGGCCATGGAAAGCGTCGGGATCGCGCTGCGCGCGGCCGGGGCGGGATGGGACGACGTGGTGCGCCGCACGATCTACACGGTCGCGCCCACCGAGTTCCAAGTGATCGCCGCCGCGATCGCCGAGGTCACCGGCGAGAGCGCCGATCCGCCCCAGACGATCATCGGGGTCACCGGGCTCGCGCTGCCGCAGCTGATGATCGAAATCGAGGTCACGGCGATCCTCGCTTGAAGGCGGTCCGAATGCATCGGCTCGGGGGTCCCGAGGTCCTGGTTCTCGACCAGATCCCGGACCCCGTGCCCGGCCCGCGCGAGCTGCTGGTGCGCGTCGAGGCGACCTCGATCAACCGCCGGGACCTGTGGATGCGGGCCGGCCATCCCCATCCCGCCTATCACGTCGATCTGCCGGCGATCCTCGGGATCGACCTGTGCGGGCATGTCGTGGCCACCGGCCAGGAGGCTGATGACTCCTGGGTCGGCCGGCGGATCACGATCAACCCGTACATCACCTGCGGGCGCTGCGAGTACTGCCGGCGCGAACGCTCGCAGTACTGCATGTCGTTCGACGTGTACCACGGCACCTACGCCGAGCTCGCGGTCGTTCCGGAGGCGCTGGCCGTGCCGGTGGCCGAGGAGCTCCCAGCCGAGCACGTCGCCTGCTTTGCCAACGCCTACATCACGGCCTGGGAGATGCTGGTCGCCAAGGCCGGGGTCGGCACTGAGGACGTCGTGTTCGTGTGGGCGGGCACGAGCGGGCTCGGCAGCGCGGCGATCGACATCGCTCGGCTCCACGGCGCGCGCGTGATCGCCAGCGCCGGCTCGCGGGCCAAGCTCGCGGAGCTGGCCAAGCTCGGGCCCGACCTCATCGTCGATCATCACCACGACGACGTGGTCGCTCGGGTGCTCGAGTTCACCGGCGGGCTCGGGGCGACAATCGTCTTCGAGCACGTCGCGCAGGCGACCTGGGAGCGCTCGCTCGCGCTGTGTGCCTCCGGCGGGACGATCGTGAGCGCGGGTGCGACCAGCGGCGACGAGGTGACCATGGACGTGACCGCGATGTTCGTCAAGCAGGTTCGGATCCTCGGCTCCCGCCTGGGCACGATGGACGACGCGCTGAGCGCGGCGCAGCATCTGAACGCGGGCCGGTTCGCGCCCCTGATCGCCGAGGTGCTCCCGCTAAAGGGGGTCGCCGAGGGCCACCGCCGCCTCGAGCAGGGCGACGCGGCGGGCAAGCTGGTGGTCCGGGTCGGGAGCTAACCCGGCTCCGCGGACGTCAATCGCAGCGCCAGTTCGTCGACCCGCACGATGTCGCCGACGTGCAGCTTCCTGCCCCGACGCGCCTCTCGTTCGCTGTTCACCCACACCGGCACCGTCGACAGAAACGCCTTCACTTCGGCACCGCTGTCGATCACCCCTTCGAGCTTGAGCAGCTGACCGAGGGTGATCGTCTCACCTCGGATCCGGACGTCGCGCTCCATCGCGCCAGAAACTACCGGCGACGTGGCTGCCGCGGGCGGGGAAGGCACTCCATAACCGCTGCGGCGTAACCCGCTGAGGCAAACTGGGTGATGTGAGCTCGGAAGACGGCTGCGCCCATGGGGCGCCACAACCGTGCCGCGACGTTGCCCGGCGCGTCCGCTGCGCGAGGGCCCTCGTAGGCGCTGCGTGTCTGGCCGCGGCTTGTGCCGCCTCGGGCGCAGTACCTAGCTCCGTCCCGGCCGTGACCCTCTCAAGAGCGACTCAGCGCGTTGATCGCGCACCAGCCTGTACGGCCCAGCGGCCGGTCGTGGTACTCGATCCGGGACATTCCGGTGGCCCGAACTTCGACTCCACCGCCGAGGTCGACGGGACAAGGCCGGTCACCGCTCTCGGCATCACATTCCACCCGGTCGACATCGACGGCTCGGGCATCATGTCCATCGACAACGGCGGGGCTCCGGGTGAACTCCTCACCATGTGGCGGGCGGCACTTCGGATCCAGAAGATCCTTCGCTCCGCCGGCTACATCGCCGAGCTCACGAAGTCGAGCGCGAATGAGAACGTCGGGCTGCTCGAGCGGGTCCGCAAGGCGATCGACGATCACGCGACGATCGCGGTGAGCCTGCACTACAGCGGCGGGATTCCCTTCGGAGAGGCCAACGCCCACTTCGGCGTCACTCCCCAGCAGCTGGGGCGCTACCGCACCAACGTCGCCAACCGCGACACCATCCGCTTCACGAGCGCGCGCGTCGCGGCCGAGTCCCTGCGAGACGCCAAGATCATCCAGCGGGCGCGGGCCGCGGCCGGCGATGGGGTAGATGTGGCGCCGCTCGACGCGAGCTTCCCCAAGTCCCGTGGCCTGCCGGCATACGGCAACATCTCAATCGTCCAGGTCGTCGACCAGCGGTTCCCGTGGATCTACAACGAGGACGGCGACATCGGGTTCAATTTCCGCGGCTACACCACCGGGATCGCCAGCGGGATTGAACGGGCCATACCCATCGCACGGTGCCTGCGGCCGCTCGGGCTGCTCCTCCGCGCCCGCAGCAGCGCTCTGCGATGATCGCCGCGATGCGCGCGCGATGCGGCCTGGTGGCCCTGGTCTGCCTCGCCGGGTTGGCCACCCTCATTGGGCCGTCCTTCACCAGCGCGTCGGTGCCGGCACCTCCACCGACGTTCGTGGTGGTCACGGATGGCGGTCGTCAGCTCCGGTCGCAGATGTCGGTCTATTCATCGATCACGGGCACCATCGTCCGGCCGCTGGCGAGCTTCTCGGACAAGACATTCACGAACAACGGCCTGGCTTACGCGCCGGATGGCAGTGCCGTGTACTTCACATTGATCCCGCAGCGCGACACGCGACGGTTCTCGCTGCGCCTGATGCGCCTAGACGTAGCGACCCGTCGTGAGACGTTCATCGCCGATGGCGCGCAACCAGCGCTCAGCGACGACGGGACGCAACTCGCATACGGCGCCTCGCCGCATGGGCTCGCCGTCCGGGATCTCGCCACCGGCCAGACACGCTCAATCGGGCTCGGCCAGCTCGGCACGGCCGCGGGCCTGCTCAACGCAACGATCAGCTGGCTGGGTGACGGGTCTGACATCGCGATCGTCCCCGCACCAACGCCGTGGGACCTTGTGGGACGCCCGCCCAAGCTGGACTGGTGCGGAACGACCCAATCACGCGCTGTCATCGTGTTCGTTCACGTCCCAGCCCCACCAGCACCGATGACCGCCGACTGCGTCCACCTCGGCGGACGAGCTCTGGACGGCAGCATCGCGCTCGCCGGAGACCCAGCATCTCCCGCGACCGTGCTCCTCGCCACCGACAGCTACGGCGACAAGACGCGGGTCGAGCGGATCGCTGAAACGGGCGCTACCCGCCTGGTGCTCACGATCCCCGACTCGCTACCGCTCTCGTTCGACCCCACTGGGACCCACCTGTTGTACCTCGTCGGCCACAACCCTCCAACGCTTACCGAAGCAACGATCACCAACGGACAACTAACGAACGGCCCCTGGCGCAATCCGCACCTCCGGCTTGGAGCCCTCGCCTGGTAACCGTCGAGCACCGCGTCCGCCCCCGCCGTCTAAGCGGATTACGGCAGTGAGAGATTTCCACGGGGCTGGGTATCCACTCCGCTCCCCCCACTCTGCGGCACACGACCGTGGAGCTCCCGGTGGGCAGATCCGGGTGCAGTTGCCTGTGGTCAACCCCGCACTCGACCCGCGGTCGATGCCGAGATCTGAGTTAGCCGCGCCAGGGTGGGGCCAACGCCGCACTCGACTCGCGGCCGCTGCCGAATGCGGGGTTGACAGCGCAACCGGAGTGAGCGGAAGGCATCTGTCGCGCCCCAGCCGAGGCAAGCACCATCCGGCGCTCGTCACGGGGAACGAAGTGGATATCACGCTCCGCGGGAAAGATCCAACCCGCTGGTTGCACGCCTCCGCTGAAACGCTCTGGTCGCGCTTTTCACGTTTCGATCAAGCGCACTCGGGGACGGTCCTGGATTCCGCGAAGGCGCGTCTCGATCATCGCGCTCGAGCTGCACGCCTTGGCGCGAAAGCCCGAGCCGGCGGCTCAGTCGACTGCGGTGATGAGCCTTTTCGGACGCAGGCATCTCGCGGCTTCTCACTCAGACGCCCGCCTCATCGGATCGCGAAGCAACGCCAATTGCGACCTCGTGCTTTCCGGATTGACCAAGCTGAGCCAAGCCGGCAAGTCGCCGCGCTGTTCGGTTACGCCGCGTCAAATCGACTGGCCGAGCATGAATCGATGGCCGTCGGGGGAGCGGAGCCCCAGCTCCCGCATTCCCCACGGCTCATCGCGCGGGGCGTGCAGCACCTCGGCCCCCGCAGCTATCGCTCTGTGGTGGAACGCGTCAACATCATCGACACGGAGATACGCGACGTAGCTGTGATCACCCAACTCGCTGGCGGCGGGCACGCCGGGGCAGCGGCCGAGCATGAACGTGACGGCGCCCGCGCGACAAAATCGCCAATCGCCTGGGGCAACGTCGTCGAGTTCGCACCCGAGGACATCCCTGTACCACGCACCGGACCTTTCCAGGTCATGAACCGCTAAAACGGGATCCGAGCCCTTGATTTGCATGGCGGCATTGTGGCGCCATCCGGTCGCAGCCGAACGAGCGCTGCTGATAATTGGCTTGTGCTCGAGCCAGAACAAGGAGGCATCGATGCCGGCGCCGGGCTCGAGCGCGGCAGTCCGGTAGAGGAGATCGTGTTCGGGACGCAGGACCCGGGCGAGGCGCGTCGGTCGTGGGTCAGTCGGCCCAACGCGGTAGCGGAGTCTCTGGCGTTACGGGGGAGCGCATGATCGACGTGGGCGCGTACCTGGATCGCATCGGGTGCAACGGTGCTGCCACGCTCGGGGCTGTTCATCGGGCGCACGTGACCTCGATCCCGTTCGAGAACCTCGACGCGTGGTCGGGGCGACCGGTGTCGCTTGACCTCGTCGCTGTGGAGCGCAAGCTCGTCGCAGAGCGGCAGGGCGGCTATTGCTTTGAGCACAATCTCCTCTTGCACGCGGAGCTGCAGCAGCTGGGTTACGACGTCGAGTTGCTGCTGGCGCGGTCCCGAACCGGAGGGTGGCCCGGTCCGATCCGACCCCGCACGCACCTCGTGCTGCGGGTATGGGCCGATGATCAGACGTGGCTCGCCGATGCCGGGTTTGGCTTTGGCGGCTGCCTGGACCCGCTCCCCTTCCGCGTGGGCGGTCCCTATTCCCAGTCCGGCTGGCGGTTCCGCGTGGTCTCAGACGAGCCCGAACTGGTTGTGCAGGCTGCTCGCGGCCAGGAATGGGTCGACCTATACGGCGTGACGCTCAGTCCGGTGCCCCTGATCGACGTCGAGACCGCCAACTGGATGACCTCGACCTACCCAGGATCACCATTCGTGCGCGGGCCGGTCATCAGTGCGACCGCCTCCAACGGCCATCGGACGCTGCTCAGAAGCGACGCGGAGCACGAGTTCGTGCTCGTCGAGCAGCAGCCGGATCGTCGCGTGACCAAACCCCTGCGAGGTTCCGAGCTGCCGGCCATCCTCGAGAGGCGGTTCGGCCTCGATGCCGCACGGGTTCCCGCACCCGACCAGGCCACACCGCGCCCCGCCTGACCCTGCCACCGGAGCGAAAGCAGGTGTCGAGGGCCCGGCGGCGGTCCGAGCAGGGAACGCTCACCGGACGCCTTCGGGTACCAGCCACGACCCATCCACCACTTCGCGGTCATCTTGAGGATGAGAGGATCCAGCGCGTGGACAGCGGCGACACGTGGGTCGCGGTACACGTCGACGAGGTTGAGCAAGTCGACTGGCGCCGGACCGGCATCAGCTGGCGGCCGCTCCGGCGCGTCCTTGGCGCAGACATCGTGGGGATCGCTGCCTTCACGGCCGACCGGCAAGGCCAGATCATCGTGGAGCCGCACACCGAAGTCGACGACGGACGGAGTCAGCAGGAGATCTACCTTGTCCTACGGGGCAGAGCCCGTTTTACAATCGACGGCGCCGACATCGAAGCCTCAGCCGGGACGTTGCTGCGTGTGGATGCTCAGGCACATCGCGAAGCCATCGCGATCGACGCCGGTACCGCGGTTGTTGCCCTGGGTGGCGAGTCGATCTTCGATCCGAGCCCGTCAGAATGGATCGAGCGCGCGCGGCCGCACATCCGTACTGACCCCCTGCAGGCACGCGAGATCTTCGACGATCTCCGGCGAAACCGCCCGCATGACCGCGCTAACGACGTCGCCGAGGCTTTGCTGGCGGTCGGTCAAGGCAACGAGCGCGAGGCGCGCTCGATCGTCCGCCAGCTCGTCAGTGACCTGCCGCACCTCCGCGTGGTCCTCGGCGATGACCCCGACCTGCGGGATTTGCTCCCCGAGTGACCGGGCAAGCGCCCGCCGCCACACCTACGAAAAGCCCCGGAGCCCCTCCTTCGGGCGCGTACCCACGGCTCCCGATGTCGCAGTCGCCGATCGCGCCCCGTACGCCTCGCGCATCGGCTGCGGGACAGCGATGGTGGCGCGACGGTCGTCTCAATTGTCGAACGCTCGGTGAACAGCGTTCGCGCGCTCGACTGGCGGGTGGCGAGGAGCAACGCACATGCCTCCGGCGCGACCACACCTCCTCGAGCCTCCCCGGATCTCAGGCGAGGTCGTCCGGCTGTGATATCCGCTGAGGTCGGCCGCCAGCTCGGCTCTACAACACGTTGTCAGCTTGGGCGACAGCTGCGATGGCCTCCTGGTGGACCAAGCCGTTAGTGACCAGCGCGTGCCCGCTGACAAACGAGTCTCGTCCATCAAGATCGCTGAACCGCCCCCCAGCCTCCTCGACGATCAGCTTGACCGCCGCGTAATCCCAGGGGCCTCCACCGATGCCCGCCGCCACCTCGCCGTCCCCTCCGGCCACAGCGAGGTAGCTATGTCCGTCGTGGGGTCGGACGCGGGCGGCTCTGCGGGCGATCATCGACAGCGGCCGACCCCCGATACCGTGTCGTAGGGTCTCTCGCCAGTCGTCGTTCACGGTCGCCTCGGCCAGCGTTTCGGTGGTCGAGACCGCGAGGCGCTCTCCGTTGCGGAAGGCTCCCGCTCCACGCACGGCCCACCAGCGCGTGCCGAGCGCCGGCCCGCTCGCAACTGCGACCATCACCTCGGAGCGTCGGGCAAGCGCGACGAACGTGTACCACCGCGGATCTCCAGCCGCGAATCGGCTCGTCCCGTCGATCGGATCCAGGTACCACCGCCAGTCGGAGCTGCCTTGTGAGCCCTGCTCCTCCCCGACGACCTCGTGGTTCGGTCGATCAAGGCCGAGGCGCGCCCGGAGGGCGTGCTCGATTTCGACGTCGGCATCGGTAACCGGGCTTCCATCGGACTTAGTATCGACCGCCAGGTCAGCGGCGCCGAACCGCGCCATCGCCAGATCGTCAGCGATATCGGCCAGCTCGAGAGCGACACTGAGCTCCGAGAGTTTGCCGGCGAGACCCGCATCGCTCGCCCGCTCGTTTTCTGGCGTGATCGAGGCGTGGATCGCCTGACGGTATGCCCCCGGCAGCTGCAAGTCTCCGAGCCGATCGACCGCCACGAACCGGACCGTCTGATGCTCGTCGCTGCAAACAGGTACCGATCCATCGTGAGCCGCACACCCATAGGCCACGATGTGCACCCAGCGCCCGGGCTCGACTTCAACTGTGCCAGAGGCATCGATGGCATCGAGGATCTCAACCTCCATTCCGGTCTCCTCGCAGAACTCGCGCGCCAGACAATCCTCGAATCGCTCGCCGGACACGGGTCGGCCACCAGGGAGTTCCCACTCGTCCCGCCAGTTGCGGCAAAGCAGAACCTCCCCTCCATGATTGAGGCACACCCCCTTCACGGTCAGAGCGGTTGAGCGGGCGGACACCGCGGTGTTGATAGCAGGGCAGCGCGTCCAAGCGGCACACGGTGACGCACATGAACGTGATCCACCGCGAGACCAGAGTCGGCTCGTCGACATCCCGCGTCGCGTACGGTCGGCGAGCCCGGCGATTGCTTGTCAGCTGGATAGGCTCAGGAGCGCTTGGAGGCGTCTTGCGATGTCCGGAAGGTCGTGACAGACCTCGTGGGCGTCGCCCAGCGCCGCCGTCGCGTGCGTGGTCGTGACTGCCAAGACCCAGCACCCGGCTGCGCGGGCCGCGAAGATGCCAGCCGGTGCGTCCTCAACCACGACACAGTCAGCCGGCGCAACGGCTAGCTGTCCGCACGCGCGAAGGTAGCACTCCGGATCGGGCTTACCGCAGCTCACATCGTCACCGAACACGCCCCCGATCGGGAACGGAAGACCGAGCCGATCGAACCGATCCCGGGTGATGCCGCGGCTTCCCGACGTCACTAGCGTCCAAGGCCTCGCGGCGAGAGCGTCGAGAAGGGCTTTCGCGCCGGCGAACGCTCGGATGCTCGACTCGTGCGTCGCCAGCAGGTCATCTAACGCCCGACGCTCGACGGACGGATCCAACCCTCGACTTACCGCCTCGATTGTGTCCTCCGGTCGCCGGCCAAACGTCGCGCGCCATACGACCTCGGTATCGAGTCCATGGTTATCAGCCCAAGCACTCCACACCCGACGGTGCACCCGTGCAGAGTCAACGAGAACTCCATCCACATCGAGCGCCACCGCGCGCATCACGCCAGCATGATCTCGAACCAGCCGTCCGACGTCGCTATTCGATGATGGTGCTGCGCGGAAGCACTATCCGAGCATTCGCGAACGCTCGGGCACCGGCGGACGTCACCTGCGGCAGGCGGTCCTCACGTTGCCGGGCTGAGGGAACGCCGCCCGCGACGTCGGTGGACCAACGCTGAGCGGACAGGCGCCACCGCGTGGCCCATCGCCGGCGGCGGCCGGTCGGGTCCTTCACGTGAGGATCGCTGGAGTTGAGGCGTTGTCCCGTGGGGGGAGAAGGTCGGTGACCGTGAGCTGTTCTGCCAGCAGGATTCGGAAGCGTTCCGGATCGCGTCTGGTAAACCCTTTGCAGAGGGTCAGCCCCTCCGGGTAGCACGATTCGGCGGGGAGCCAGCGGCGGGCGGCGAGCCCGGCAAGGGTCTTGGCGAGGTACTCGTCGTCCTGCAGCATCCAGCGACGTGCGTAGGCCCAAATCTCCTCGCGTGTGCGACCGTCGTCGAGCAGCATCGCCAGGTTGGCATGGACGGGCAGCAGAGCCTTCTGCACCTGGCGGTAGACGGCCGCGATCTTGGCGTCGTAGGCGATCCCGAGGGGAACCAGGCACGCGGCGGCGATCTCATCGGCACGCTCACCCAGGAGCGCGTCGAGCCCGAGCTCGGCGATCCCTTCGCTAAGCAGCGCCTGAGGAGTCGGATACAGATACACCCCCAGCTCGACCCGCCCGCGCCGGATCAGCTGGGCCTCCTTCCATACCGACTCGGTGTGATGTCCTGGGTAGGCCTCGTGGCTCACCAGCTCGAGCAGGAACGTCGAGGTGATCGGAAGGTCCTGGTTGATCCGCACGTGGGTGCGCAGATCCCCGAGATACTCGGCGTTCCCGGCCCACGGCTGACCGCGCACGAGCTCGAAGGTCACCAGCTCACCGTGGGGCAGACCGACCAGCTCATCGGTCCGGCGTCGCAGCTCCTCGCCGAGCGCGTGAAGGCCGACCGCCAGCCGCTCGGGCTGGACCCGCTGGCCGGCTGCCCATCGCTGGTAGCGGGCGCGCACATCGCCGCTGCCCGGCAGGACCTCGGCAAGCTGCGCGTGGGCCGCGGCGAAGTCCGTCTCCGGCACGAACGTCGGCATCACCCCGTGGCAGCGCTCGACTAGCTGCCGGTAACCGAGCGGCTCGCCCGCGAGCACGGCCAGAACCGTGTCCAGCGCCTTGAGTTGGGCGTCCAGCCATCTTCGCCGATCCTCCTCCACGCACGCGTCGGCTAGCGCCTCCCGGACCGCACGGACGCGCTCGCTCAGCTCGGCGGCGCCTTCGGGCGGCGCGTCCTCGACGGCCGCGACGAGCTCGCTGGGCCCGATGTAGCCCTCGACCAGCCACGGCGCGAGCCTGCGCAGCCGGAGCGCGATCTCAAGATACGCGACCCCGGGCTCCATGGACAGATCATCCTCTAGGGCGTTCGCGGCGATCGAGCGGTGGACGTGCAGAGCCCCCGCGTCCGCCGCTCGCATCCAGAACGCCATCTCAGATCGAGGGCCTCGCTGCTCTAGCAGGCGGAGCAGGCGCTCGCGGTGCCTTGCAAGCCAGCGGGCCGGCTTGACGGCAGCTTTTGGCGGCTTCGGACCGGCGAAGGGCGGCACGATCCTTGCTGGCGCCCACGGTCATTCGGGTTCGGGCAATCTATTCCCGGCGTCTCAGTCGCCTCACCAGAGTGCAGGCCCATGCGGACACGGATCCGCGCGCTCGCTGGCCAGTCGTACTCACCCAACGCCAGCTGCGTCTCAATCACGGCCGCCACGCCACCGCTGGCCGAGGAGAAGACAGCGAAGAACCCATCCCCGGTGATATTGACTTCCCTCCCCCCATGCGCGGAGATTCCGGCGCGGATCAACCGGTCGTGATCGGCCAGCACGCGCGCATAGGCTTCCTGCCCGACCCGCTTGAGCAGCGAAGTCGAGCCCTCGATGTCCGTGAACAAGAAGGTCAGAGTGTCCGTGCGCGAGGCGTAGGCAGAACCGAACGCCCTAACCAAGCCAAAGCCCTGCCGCGCCAAAGCTGCTCGACGGGCCCGCTGGATCGCAGCGGTTCCCGGTCGCTGCATGCGCGCGCTCCGCCAGGTCCGAGGAGCGACGCCAGACTGGTCGCGATGCTCGCGGATCGCATGGGCGTGGTCTGGGAGGTCCGGTAAGACTCCGCCAACCTGAACTTGGCAGGCCTCGCCCCCAGCGCCCATCATGAGTAGGGTTGGAGCGTGCCGCGGTTTCGTCAGGACCTTAAGGTGTCCGCACTCAAGCGTTCGCCCTTGTTTGAGGGTCTTTCGCGTCGGCAACTGATTGAGGTCGCGCGGCTCAGCGATGACATCGAGGTCCCCGCGGGTACGGTTCTCTGCCGGGAGGGCTCACGCGGACACGAGTTCTTCGTCATCATCAGCGGTGAGGCCGCGGTTACGAGAGGCGGCAAGCACCTGGCCGCGCTGGCTGGCGGCGACTTCTTTGGCGAAATCGCGTTGCTTGAGCCCGTGAGGCGGACCGCGACGGTCACGGCGGTGACGTCGCTTCGTTTCTTCGTGATCAGCGATCGTGCGTTCCAGTCCGTGCTAGACACCGATCCCAAGATTGAGCGCAAGGTGCTGAGAACCCTTACGCGCCGTTTGGTGTCGCTGTCCGGCGACCCGACGCTCCCGTAATCCTCCGGCAACAATCTCCGATGCGCGAGACGGCGGCCCGACACCGGCTCGCGACGGCCGAGCGTCTCCTTTGTCGCCTCAGTGGCAGTCTCGACGAGACTGCCCCATGAGGTGGCAGAAGAGTGGCGCCTTCCCGGGCGTGGCCCATCTTTATATCGGCAATCATCAGCCAGCAGTGACTTCTTGGCTGCCCTTGCTTCTCCTCGATGTAGACGGCGTGCTAAACCCGTTCGCGGCCGCCGCGTGCGCACCTGGCTACACCGAGCACGAGTTCTTCCCTGGCGAGAAGCTGCCTGCGGTCGCAACGTACGTCGGTGATCGCGCTGTCGCGTGGATTGACGACGCGCTCCCGCCCGAGGCGCACAGCTGGGCTGCCGGCCGGGACATATCAACCCTGCTCATCAGCGTCGACCCAGTGGAAGGGCTTACCCGCCGGGTCGTCGACCAGGCTCTGGAATGGGCTGACACCTTGGCATCACTCGATGTCATGCCGCACACGCCATCCTCAAACCGCTAGCGCCCGGGGCTACGCCCCGGCGTCACCGACCCGCACCAGCACGAAGGCAGGGGCCGTCCCGAACCAACCCGTGTACCTCCTCTTCGCGCCAGTTGCGCAACCCGCGCCGATCGTGAACGGACCCATGCCGCGGTGGCTGCCCGACCGAAGGCGAAGGCCGCGCGGTTATGGACCGCGCCGCGCGAGGAAATCGGCCTCGGCCTGCCCTAACGTCGTAGCGGGCGGCTCGCCGTGCAGGTACTCCCCGGCGATCGCGCCCCAGTCTGCGCGCGCTTGGAGTTGCTGCAGAACGATCGCGACGACGCCATGCATCCGGCGGATCAGGACCGCGTCAGGCGGCAGGGTGAACTGGTTGACCTGCGTCCTCACCGCGGTCCTCTGCTCGGAGTCAAGCCGCTCGCGGTCCCGGCCGCGACTCTCGTGGGTTCGCGAGAATCGACGATCGCCAGGCACCGCATACCACTTGATCGCCCTGCGCATCATCCTGAGCGCAAAGTCGGCATCGACCGAATCGGATCGGTCGATGGGCAGGTAGCCACCCGCGGTCAGCGCCGCCTTCAACCCCGGCGCATCTTTCTCGCGGACCGCAATCGCGATCGCTCGCTCAGCAGCGATGCGGGCAGGATCGATGTCCCGGAGCAACCCGAAGTCCAAGAAGCCGACCTTGCCGTCGCGGCGCAACAGATAGTTACCTGGGTGCGGGTCCCCAAGAGCGATCAGGTCGCGATAGAGCAGCCCGAAGAAGAACCGGAAGACGATCTCCCCATAGCGGTCGCGCTCAGCCTCGTCAGCTCGGCGCACCGCCTCGAACCCTCCTCCCTCAACGTATTCCGACACCAGCACTCGGCGGGTCGAGAGGTGCGTATAGACCCGCGGCACGTAGACAAACGGATGCCCCCGCATCAGGCGCTCGATCCGCCGCTGGTTCTGAGCCTCGAGCTCGTAGTCGAGTTCCTCGCTGATCCGCTCACGCATCTCCGCGGCCAGCGCTTTGCCATCAAGCCCGGGCGCCAGCCGCTTGATGAGCGGCAGCAACAGCATCGCGTTGCGCAGATCGGTCTCGACCGCTTCCGCGACCCCGGGATACTGAACCTTCACGACGACCTCGGCACCGTCAAGCGCCGTCGCTCGATGCACCTGGCCAATCGATGCCGCGGCAAACGCACGCTCGTCAAAATCTGAAAACACAGTCTCGAGCGGCGCACCCAGCTCCTTGCGAATGAGCTTCTCCAAGCGAGCGAAAGGCACCGGCGGAATGCCGTCGCGGAGCGTCGCAAGCTTCCGCTGCAGCTCATCCTGCTGCGCCTCGGGGAGACCATCGAAATCGACCATCGAGATCACCTGGCCGACCTTCATCGCCGCGCCACGCATCCGCCCCAGTTGCTCGACGAGTTCGTGCACGAGCGCCGCAGTCCGCTCGTTCTCGGCAGCCGCAGCTCGCTCAGGCGTCCGCACGCGATTTGCTGCTCGCATCCCGGCCCACCGCACGCCCTGCTCGGTCACGAACCCGCCGACGCGCGCGGTCCGCGCCACCCGTCCCGTCGGCAGCTTCTTAGCCTCTGGCGACGAGTTCTGGTCCTGGGCGGCCATGAACCGAGACTAGCGATGCACCCGAGACCGCTTCTGAGACCGTGTTCACGGATACGGCGGCGAGGACTCAGCCGATTCTTGGCAGGAGATCAGCAGCCGCGAACGATTTGCCGTTGGCGACGAGCAGGGGCCCGGCCGGCCAGGAAGGCGCCGGCGTGCCGTAGTGGCACGACCGGCTCGAACATGCACCGGCGGGTTGAGTTCAGTTGCCCGAAGGAGTTGGTGGGAGGGGATGGCCGTGGGAGTACAGGTGGACGGGAAGTGCTCCGGAGGGGCGTGCCTCTTTGTTCGTGCGGTCGCCGTAGCGGTCATAGATCGCGACTATCTCGTCCATGACCGCCGTCAGCTCGTCAGCTGTTAGATACCTGATGGTGTCGTTCACAAATGCGGCGCGTCGCCACTTCGCGGGGTAGGTCAACCGCTGCGACCACCATTCGCGCTGTTGGCTGATGGTGCGCTCCTGAAAGGTGCGCTCGAGCGCCTCTCCGGCAGCCGCCGTCCCAGTATCTGTAGCGCCGGTTTCGAAGCTCCGGGAATCGCTGGTCAGGCGCCAGGGACGGCTGCGCCCGCGACCCTCGCCAGTCTCCTCCACGAAGCCATACTTGGCGAGCGTCTGAAGATGCCACGACATGTTCCCGGGGCTCTCCCCGAGCAGCTCCGCGGCCCGGGTCGCGGTGATCTCCCCGTCGCGGCGCACCGCCTCCAGGAGCGCCACCCGCAAGGGATGGGCGAGCGCCCGCATGACGCGCGCGTCGGTGACCACCTGACGCTGCGGGGGCGAGCGAGGTGCGCGCGCCGCGGGATCGTTCATCAGCCGCGGGTTGCAGCAAGCCGAAGGCCGATATCGACGAGCAGCCACCCCGCGCGACGCCGCGCCGCGCTCCTGACGCGAGGGCGTGGCTTGGCGCGCTGGACGTGAGCGCTCGCCCGGGCGCTCTGCCGAAGCTCCGCGACATGATCCCGGGCCACCGCTTGAGCCAGAGCGGGGTTGGTCAGATACATGAAGGCTCCTTTCACAAGAACACTTGTCACAAGACTACTTCCCACAAGGACTCTTGTCAAACTTCGCCTGATCTCCCGCTCCAGCAGGTCGTTGCGCTTACGGGTGCTTGGTCGCGCGGGTCGAAGTGGGCCAGCCCTGAGCCCTGCACTTCAGGTATCGCAGCTAGCGTCCGTTATTAACGGGTAGGGCTGACCCAGTCCGCTCAGTCGCCGCAACTTCTGAGACCTCTACCGCGAAGGCCGCCCCGTGAACGTCGTGAACCCTCCGGATCCCGGCCCTGACGAGCTGGTCGAGCACGACTTCCGCGTCTCTTCGATGCGCCGCAGGATCGCGGTAAGTGTCGGCGAAGCTCTCCTCGTCACCGCTCTGCTGGCCTACGTGCTCGCAGGGCGAGTCGCGGAGTTCACCGCGGCCCTGCGGACCGCCCCGATCGCCCTTGTGGCGCTCTCGGTGCTGCTCCAGATCGGCGCGTTGCTGACCCGCACCGAGGCGTGGACGATCTGCGTGCGGGCCGCCGGCGCCACCGTCAGCCGTCGAGTGCTGTTCGGCTCCGCCGCCTTCGGCTGCGTCGCGAGCATCGTCAACGGATCGGTCGGCATGGCGGTGCGGATCGCGTCCGTCCGTCGGGCTGCCCCGCAGGCGACCCCTGGGGCACCGGCCCTGGTGGCCGCCGAGGTGCCGATCATCACCGTCGAGCTGGCCCTGGTTGCGATCTTCTCGTTCACGCTCGTGGCCCCGCTCGGCATCCCGCTGTGGGTACCGGCGATCATCATCGTGCTGATGGCCGGCCTGACGGCCATCCTGCGTCGCGTGTCCGAGCGTCACCGGACCGGACTCGGAGCGGGCCTCGCTGTCCTGCGCATGCAAAGCCGTGGCCGCCTGATCATGTTCACGCTATTGGCCGTGTGCGCCCAGGTGCTGCGCAACTGGCTGATGCTCCGCGCGATCGGCGTGCATGTCTCCATCTTCGATTCGATGGCGTTGCTGATCGTGATGTTCACAGTCGGCCAGCTGCCGATCGGCCCGAGCACCGGGCCGGCCGCAGCCGTGCTCATCCTCGGCGCCCACGGTGTCGCCGCCACCGCCGCCGCAGGCGTGCTGGTGACGCTCACCGGCATCATCGGCTCTCTCCTCTTCGCCGCCTGGGCGATCACCGACCGCATCGTCAACCGCCGGCGCACCGTCACGGCGTCGCAGGTCGCGGCGGCGGTCCCGCCGCAGCCTGTCCCTGTGCCACAGACCTAACCGCCCACACCGGCATCGGTGGTTGGCCTGCCGAGGCGACCGGCTAGGCTGCCGGCAATGACCGGATCGTCCGACACCGCGCGTGTGGATCCGGCCGACCTCGGTGCGTTCGTCGCCGATGCGGAGGAACAGAAGCGTCGGGGTGCGTCGATCAGATTCTTCGGCGCCGATAAGGGTCAGCCGCAACCGGCCGAAGTTGAGGCGACCGTGCGGATCTGGCGCGATGGTGAGCGTT
This sequence comes from uncultured Solirubrobacterales bacterium, assembly GCA_963764545.1. Classification (GTDB taxonomy): domain Bacteria; phylum Actinomycetota; class Thermoleophilia; order Solirubrobacterales; family Solirubrobacteraceae; genus Palsa-465. The sequence continues at coordinate 91,181 of CAVXSX010000008.1, forward strand.
GCCCGCGTCGAGCGTCACGGCGGTCCTCGGGATGGCTACTACGCCGTCACTGACGGGCCGCTGTGGTGGATGTGGGACGAGCGAAATGGTGCCCACAGCAACCAGGACGATCCCAGCGTGGGAAGTGGCATCGGCGAGGAGCTTCAGATCATGCTGAATCCGGTAGCGCTGCTGAGTTCGCTGCGATTTCAGCCGACGGGAAGTTCCGGGATTGCCGGCAGGCCGACGATCACAGCGCACAGAACGCCCACCCTCACCAATGCAGATCGGGCTGATCTACACCTCGATCGATGGACACGAAAGCATCTCGCTCAGCCAGTACCCTGCGGGCGGCGCCAATCCGGACAGAGAGCTGGGCGATGGGGAGGGCTGGGAGACCGTCCGTGGGCGGCCGGCCCCGCGTCAGGCCGCCGGCTTGGCGGCAGTCTCGCGGTCCCACGTAGCCGCGGTGAGCCCCCGCTCGCGCAGCACCGCCTTGCGGACCTTGCCGTTCTCGGTCAGCGGCAGCTCGGAGACGAACTCGACGTAGCGCGGGACCGCGAAGTAGGGAAGGAGCGGACGGCAGTGCTCGATCAGCTCCTCGTGGGCGAGCGCCTCGCCGGACTCGAGCACGACCGCGATCATCACATCGTCCTCGCCGAGCTCCGAGGGAATCGGGAAGGCCGCGGCCGCCGACACGGCCGAGTGCTCGAGCACCGCCTGCTCGACCTCCCAGGAGGAGATGTTCTCGCCCCGGCGGCGGATCGCGTCCTTGGCCCGGTCCACGAACCGGTACCACCCGTCGGGGTCGCGCACGACCCGGTCGCCCGTGTGGAACCACAGGTTCCGCCACGCCTGAATCGTCTGCTCGGGCATTGCCCAGTAACCGTCGGCGAAGGCGAACGGCTCGTCGTGGCGGAGCACCAGCTCGCCCGCCGTGCCGTCGGGCACGGGCTGGTCGTGCTCGTCGACCACTCGAGCGTGGAACCCGACACGGACCGTTCCCATGTAGCCGCCCCGGCCCTCGGCTGGGTCCTCGGCGGCAATCGGGCAGTTGGTCTCGGTCGAGCCGTAGCCCTCGATCAGCTGCACGCCGAAGCGCTCGCGGAAGCGGTCGAAGATGCGCGCGGGGGTGGCGGGCGCGAGCGCGATCCGCACGTGGTGCTCGCGCTCGATCGGCTCGTACGGGCGGGACATCAGGATCGTGACCATCGCCCCGAGCAGGTAGGTCACGTCGGCATCGGCCGCCGCCACCCGAGCCCAGAAGCGCGACGCCGAAAAGCGCTCGCCGAGCACGAATGTGGCGCCGCTGACCAGGGCCTGGACGAACGCGTTCAGCGCGTTGGTGTGAAACAGCGGCAGGCAGGTGTACATGACGTCGCCCTCGACGATCCGCAGCGACTCGCTCATCAGCACGCCCCACCAGTAGAACTGCGCGTGCGGGCAGCGCACGCCCTTGGACGGCCCGGTGGTACCCGAGGTGTAGAGGATCGCGGCGATCTCCCCGGGACCGGCGGGATGCGCGCCGATTGGATCGCCGGCCGCCGGCATGTCCTCCACGCTCCAGCCGTCGATGACCGGGGGCTCGGCCCCGGAGCCGTCCTGCGCCGGCAGCACCCAGGCCCGCTCGACGCTGCCCCGAGAGCGCAGCGACGCGAACGCCTCCAGGTGCGCGGGCTCCGCGACGAGCACGCGTGCGCCGCAGTTGCCCAGGATGTGCTCGAGCTGGGCGCCGCGCGAGGCGGTGTTGAGCGGCACGAGGATCACCCCGGCCCACGCGCAGCCGATGATCAGCTCGAACAGCTCGATCCGGTTCTCGCACATCGTGGCGATTCGGTCGCCGGGGCGGATCCCGGCCTCGGCCAGCCGGCCGGCCGAGCGCGCGGCCAGCTCGCACACGCCGCGGTAGCTGACCTCGGCCGCGCCGCAGCGGAACAGCGGCCGGTCCTCGTAGCGGCTGGCCTGGCGCTCCAGCAGCGCGGGCAGCGTCTGCTCGAGCAGTGGAATGCCCCGCAACGGGTGGCGAACCGCGCCGGTGCTCACGCGTCTCCCCCCATGGCCGCCAGCTCGGCACGGATCAGCTCCATCGCCGTGGCGGCACGGGGGAAGCCGGCATAGATGGCCAGCAGCGTGGCCAGCTCCTCGATCTGCTCGGCGCTCACGCCGTGCTCGACCGCCCAGCGAACGTGCCCACGCAGCCGGGCGTCGGCGCCGCCCTGGGTGATCAGGCTGGCCAGCACGATCATGCTCCGCTCCCGGAGGGTGAGCGTCCCCTCGTCCCACGCGCCACCGCCCGCCGAGGCGATCGCCTCGGCGGCCATCCGCTCGCCGACCAGCGCGCCGAGGTGCGCCGGCACCTCGCTCTCGGGGATCCCGAACTGACTGGCGTACGCGGCCAGGCCGCGCGCGCGGCGGGCGCTGTCGGCGTCTGCGCTCACGCCGCGCCCACCTCGGCGGCCACCTGCTCGATCTCGCTGGCCACCTCGCTCGGCGCCTCGATCATCGAGAAGTGCGTCCGCGCGTCGATTCGCGCCACCGAGTACCAGTCGTGCTCGGCGGCGAACTGCTGCTGGGCCTCCAGGTACTCGGGCGACGGCGGCTGCCCATACACGTGCCTGACCATCGGAACGGTTGGGAAGGCCGACAGCGCCCGCAGCGGATGGCCGCCGCGCCGGTAGGACGCCTCGATCTCGCGTCCCGAGCGCATCCACATCTCCGCGCTCTGGCGGCGCATCACCTCGATCGCGGCGTCGATCGCCTCGCCCTCCTCGCCCGCGCGCCAGATGTCGAACAGCGTGTCGCGCGCGTGCGGCCAGCGCTCGGGATCCTGCAGCTCGGAGAGCAGGTCCATGTACGGCCCCGAGGGTTCGAGCACCATCCAGTCGAGATGGACGATCGCCGGAACCCGGTCGCCCAGACGGCGGCGCAACTCGATCGCCACCCAGCCCGAGTGCGACGCCGAGCACGGGATCACGGTCTCCAGGCCGGCCGCCTCGATCACCGACAGGGCGTCCTGCACCATCTCGTTCGTGCCGAAGTCCCCGGCGGCAGGGCGCGAGTCGCCGTGGCCGCGCCATTCGAAGCTGACCACGCGCCGGTGCTCGGCCAACCGGGGCGCGGCCTTCGCCCACCGCTCCCGGCTCGAGCACCATCCGGTCAGCAGCAGCAGCGCCGGCTCGCCCTGGCCGAGGTCGTCGACACCGAGGCCGAGAGACTCCGACGAAGCGCTCACTTCTGCGATGACTCCGGCTGGTCGCGCACGAGCTCGAGCGTGGCGCAGTGCAGACCGGCGATCGCGAACTTGTGGCTCTCGGAGAAGTCGACCTGGATCACCTCGACGCCCTCGCGCTCGAGAGCCCGGACCGTGGATGGGGACCCGGCGTTCATCACCAGCTTGCCGGGCTCGAGGGTCACCGCGTTGACCGCCAGGTCCCAGTACTCCTCCACGGGCACCTCGATGATCTTGAAGTCGTTGCGCATCAGGTAGCGCACGAACGCGTAGTCGACGAGGTGAGGCGCGAGCACCGCGAGCTTGTGGTCGGGGACGACCAGGAACATGTCGGCGTGGGTCGTGCCGATGTTTCCGTTCCCGGTCGTGCCGATCCAGCCCGGGCTGTACGTCGTCACCAGTTCGATGCCGAGGCCGTTCAGCACGAACTCGATCTGGCGCAGCCCCTCCTCGTTGGCGACCACGCTGTTGTTGAACACGAACGTGTGCGGATCGAGCCAGCGACCCGCACCAGGCTCGCCGATCCCGCGCCCGTGGATCGTCAGATAGATCGGCACTCCCAGCGCGGTCAGCGCCTTCGACCAGATGACCTCGCGACCGCGCTGCCACGACCCCAGCCCCATGCGGTGGATGATCGCCCCACCGCGCACGACCAGCCCGCCGCCGGCGAGGGTGACCAGGTTCTTGAGATAGCCGTAGGCGCCGATCGCCGGCAGCGGCGGCTCGATGTAGTTGACCCTGACCCCGTTGTCGCCGAGCACCTGGTAGTACTCGTCGAACTGCGCCTGGAGCCGTCCCAGGTCGGCGTTGCCGGCGGCCGAGGAGTAGTAGTACTGCCACTCACGGGCGTATTCCGGGCGGGTCTCGTTTTCGGTGGGCCGGGAGACCAGGACCTCGCGGAGCCTGCCGATTCCCTCCGCGCCCCAGCGACGTCCCCATACCTGTTCGACCTCGTCGTAGAAGTCGGTCTCGTGCAGCATCCAGTTGTGCAGCGGCTGGCCGGCTTCGAACCACGGCAGCTCGTCGAGCACGCTCTGCTCGTCGTGCCCGGCCTCGGGGTGCGGCGAGGAGTAGGTCAGCTCGGTGGTGTGCCCGTCGGCATCGACGACCTTGAAGGGCAACCGCTCGCGGGTGGCGGCGGCCTCGGAGTTCTTCACGCTCATCGCTTGAGGATACCGGAGGCTTTGATCTGTGATCAAATACTTCCATGAGGGGTTGGCCCCCATGAGGGTCGCGATCGTCGGAGGCGGCGTCGGCGGCCTGACCGCGGCGGCGGCGCTGGCCCGCAAGGGCATCGAGTGCGTGGTCTACGAGCAGGCGCCGGCGGTCGCCGCGACCGGCGCGTCGCTGCAGCTCGGCCCCAACGCGCTGCGGCTGATGGACGAGATCGGGCTGCTGCCCGCGCTGCGCGAGATCGGCGTGCGTCCCGAGGCGGTCGACTTCGTGCGCTGGAGCGATGGCTCGCTGCTGCTGCACCAGCCGCTCGGGGCCGCGATGGAGGAGCACTTCGGCGCGCCCCAGCTCGACTTCTACCGTCCCGACTTGCACCGCCTGCTGCTCGATGCGCTGGCGCCCGGCACGGTGCGCCTGGGCATCGCGGCGAGGGGCCTCGAGCAGACCGACGCCGGGGTGACACTGCGAGCTCGCGGACGGCAGCCGGGCGCAGGCCGACGTGGTCGTCGCCGCGGACGGGATTCGCTCGAGCATCCGCCAGCAGCTGGCCGGGGCGGACGAGCCGGAGTTCTCGGGCACGGTCGTCTACCGGGGCGTGGCCCGGCGCGAGGAGGTGATCGACCTGCATCCCCACCACGTCAACTACTACTGGCTCGGCCCGTACCGGCACGGCGTTTCCTACTGGCTGTCGGCCGGCGATCTGCTGGCCGTGAACTGCGCCGCCCAGCATGCCGAATGGGCGCGCGAGTCCTGGACGCTCGAGGCACCGCCCGAGGAGGCACTCGAGTACTTCGAGGGCTGGGACGAGAAGCTGCTCGAGCGAATCCGCCGCTGCCGGACGATGCTGCGCGGCGCCGTGTTCGTCCGCCGGCCGCTCGAGCACTGGTCCTACGGCCGGGTCACGCTGCTCGGCGATGCCGCGCACGCGATGGAGCCGTTCCAGGCCCAGGGCGCGGCCCAGGCGGTCGAGGACGCCTACGTCCTGGCTGAGTGTCTGGCCGCAAACGCCCACGATCCAATAACGGCCCTGCGCCGCTACGAGGTCATCCGGATGAATCGCGCCAGCGACCTGCAGAGCTCGTCGCACTCCGCGGCGGAGTCGTTCTATTTGCCCGACGGCGAGGAGCAGCGCGACCGGGACGCCGCCTACACCACGCTGCTCGAGTCGCTTCCCTGGGGCACGCGCCAGCCGATCTGGGACTACGACGTGCGCGACGCGCTCGCCGAGCCCGGCGCGGCATGACCAGGTCCTGGCCCACCAGTTCCAGGTCGCACCGCGGGTAGCACCTCCGCGGCGAACAACTCGAGCTGGCCTGGCTGGTCGAGCGAGCCGAAGCGGCAGATGAACGTGCTCACGCCCGCCTCGCTGAAGCGCCGGATCCAGCCCGCGGCCTCATCGGGAGTGCCGGCCGGCCCCCAGTCGGCCAGCGCGACCGCGTCTCGGAACTCGGGGTAGTAGGCGTCGATATAGCGGCGCTGCTCGTCCAGCGCCTGTTCCTTGGTCCGTCCCAGCGTCATCGTCACCTGGTAGGCCACGTCGAAGGCGTCGAGGCTGCGCAGGCTCGCCAGCTCGGCCAGGAAGCCCTCGACCTCCTCGGGGTGAGACGCCCGGCAGCAGGTCATCCAGCCGTCGCCGAGCTCGGCGACGCGCTGGGCGGCCCGCGAGCTGCGCTTCTCGACGTCCAAGCCGATCGAGGGGTTGGCGACGATCCAGATCGGCGGCGGGGTCTGTACCGGAAGCAGCGGGGCGGGCTCGCTGCCTGTGTAGAACTCGACGTCCTTAAGCGTGAAGTGATCGCCGGCGTAGGTGACTCGGCCGGTGCTCATCAGCGAGCGCACGATCCGCAGCCCCTCCGAGAACACCGCCATCCGCTGGCGCCGGTCCACACCGACCACCGCGAACTCCTCCTTGACGCCATCCTCCGCCAGGTTCCCGGCGCAGGCTCCGAGGACCGTGCGCCCGCCCGAGAGGACGTCCAGCGTCGCCCAGGCGTGGGCGAGCTGCACGGGGTGGCGCAGGGTCGTGACCAGACAGGCAGTGCCAAGCCGGACCCGCCTCGTCCGCTGGGAGAGCGCGCCGAGCAGCGCCAGCGGTTCGTAACGCGGCCTCGCCAGCAGGCTGTCCCCGACCCAAACCGAGTCAAGGCCAAGCTCTTCGGCTCGCTCTCCAGTAGCGAGCAGCGCCGCGAGGTCGTAGTCGGGCGCGATCAGCGCCTCGCGGTTGTTGAGGTTCATTCCGATGTGCACGGGCTATGAGCCCCCCGCTGCCTCGATCGCGGCGCCGGCGGCGAGCACCCGCCGGTCGGCCCAGCGGGGTCCGATCACCTGGGCGGAGGTCGGCATCCCGTCCCGGTCCTTCCCGCTCGGAACGGCCAGGGCCGGATGCCCGGTGACGTTGGCCAGGCAGGTCAGCCGCGTCTCGGAGACGATCCGGCTCATCGCCTCGACCGGGGTCATCCGGCCGGTCGGCAACGGGGGCGGGACGCGCGGGACGGTCGGAGCCAGCAGCAGGTCGTGCTCCTCCAGCGCCTCGTCGACCGCTCGTCTGAGCACCAGACGCTGGTTGTGGGCTCGGGCCAGTGGCACGCCGTTGTAGCGCTCCTTTAGGTAGGCGTTGACGAGCAGGACGAGCTTGATCGTCGAGGGCATCAGGTGGCCCTCGTCGTGACAGACCATCGACGCGGCGTGAACCCGTTCGACCTCGATCAGGCCGAAGTGACCGAAGCCGGCCGAGTAGGTCCGGAGCATCGGAGGCCAGATCGCGACCAGTGCGCCGACCCAGATGGCAAACGCCGACGGCCAGAGCGGGATGCTCACGCGCTGCACCTCGGCGCCGGCAGCGGCCAGGCGCCCGGCTACCGCCTCCGTCCCGCGCACCACGGCCGGCTCGCAGAGCTCCGGGTCGAGCGCCTCCTCCACGAGTCCCACGCGCAGGCCGGCCACCCCGTCGTCGAGCCCGGCCAGGTAGTCGTCGACCTTCAGGTCGCGCACCCACTGCGGATCGCGCCAGTCCGGTCCGGCGATCACCGAGAGCAGGAGCGCGGCGTCGGCCACGGTGTGGGTAATCGGCCCGATGCAGTCGAGTGTGTGGTCCAGGTTGGTCAGCCCGAACGAGGGGACCAGACCGTGGGTGGCCTTCATGCCGACCAGCCCGCAAGCGGCCGCCGGCATGCGCACGCTCCCGCCCTGGTCGACCCCGATCGCCATGTCGACGAGACCGGCGGCCACGGCGGCGCTCGAGCCCGAGGACGAGCCGCCGGCCGAGCGGGCGGGATCGACCGGGTTGCGCGCCGGGCCGAACACGCTGGTGTCGCCGAAGCCCGACGCCGAGAAATCGTCCAGGTTGAGCTTGCCCGCGATGAACCCGCCGGCGTCGAGGATCCGCTCGACGACCACAGCGTCCTGAACCGGCGTATACGACAGCGTGCGCGAGCCATTGGTGAGCGGCACGCCCGCGACCGCGATGTTGTCCTTGATCCCGATCCGCCGGCCGGCCAACGGACCGTCGGGCGCGCCCTCGATCTCCAGGATGCGCACGAACGCGTTCACGGGATCCTCCTCGGGCGACGGCCGCCGGCCCGGCGTGCGGGGGTAGCGAACCGGCACCTGGAGATCGGGCAGGTTCTCGACGTCGTCGAACGCGCGCACGAAGTCCGCCGCGAACGGAGCCAGCTCCTCGCACTCCTCGGGCGACAGGTTCAGATGCTCCTGCTGACCGGCGCGCATCAGATCATCGGGCGTCGGTGGGCGCAGGAACCCCATGTTGCGCTCATGAGCGGTCAATCTCCGTCCTCCAGTTCGTAGACGTTCCTCGCCACGTCCGGCGTGATCAGGCCCTCCCGGAGGTCGCGGCGCACCTGCTCGCGAGGACGCTCGCGGGGCTGCCCCACTCCTCCGCTCCCCGAGCAGCGGAAGCTCACCACGTCGCCGTACTGGACCGCGACGAGCTCCTTGGAGTGGAGCTTGCGCTCGGTCGGCATGTCCGGATTCAGGATGATCTCCCCGAGCATCCCGGGACTGCCGCCGTCCATCCCGTAGGGGGAGAACACGTGGCGATCGGTCAGGTTCGACAGCACCACGCCGTTGCCGAGAATGCGCACGTCCTTGCGCACGCTGAGACCGCCCCGCAGGCGACCGGCACCGCCCGAGTCCACGATCAGCTCGTGCCGTTCGACCAGGATCGGGTTGCGCGCCTCCTGCGCCTCGACCGGGATGTTCTCGACTGAGACGACTGGAGACATCGCGTCGATGCCGTCCTTGGTCACCCGCGCCCCCACGCCTCCCATCACGTAGTCGTAGAAGATGAACGGCCGTTCGGTCCTCGGATCGGTGCCGCCGAAGATCGGATTGAGCCACTGGCCGCTGGCCGCGCACACGCGTTCGGGAACTGCCTGCGCGAGCGCGCCGAAGATCAGCTCGACGATCCGCTGGTTCATCAGCGCCCGGCCTCCGAGCGCAGCCGGCGGGACAGGGTTGAAGAACGAGCCCTCCGGCGCGATCACCTTCACGGGGCGCAGCTGACCCTCGTTCTGGGGGATCGAGTCGTGCGTGGTGATCGCCTTGGTCGACCAGTAGCAATACGCCTTCACGTAGGAGAGCGTGCAGTTCAGCGACGACGGAGTCTGCGGGTCGGTTCCCGTGAAGTCGAACTCGATCTCGTCGCCGCGCACCGTGATCGTCACCTCCATCCGGATTGGAGGCGTTCCGGGACCGAAGTCGTCGATGTGGTCGACGAACCGCACCGTGCCGTCGGGGATGCTCGCGAGGTGCGAGCGGACGGCCTGCTCGGAGCGGTCGAGGATCTCCTCGCCGACCGCCTCGATCAGGCTCGAGCCCTTCTCGGTGTGCAGCTCGGCCAGCCGCCGCGCGCCGACGTGCAGCGCGGCGCGCTGGGCGCGGATGTCGCCGAGGACCGCGTCAGGCACGCGAACGTTCGCGGCGATCAGCTGGATGATCTCGCGCACCGGCTCACCCCGCCGGTAAAGGAGCGTGGGCAGGAACCGGAGCCCCTCCTGGACCAGGTCGGTGACGCCCACCACCGCCTGGCTGCCCGGCGCCGGGCCCCCGACATCGGTCAGGTGCACGCAGCTGACCACGAAGCCGACCAACCTTTCGCCCACGAACGACGGGCTCATCGCGAACATGTCCGGCAGGTGCCCCGCCCCCATGTACGGGTCGTTCAGCACCACGATGTCCCCGGGCTCGAGCTCGCCCGCCGCGTACACGGTGAGCATGTTCCGCACCGCCGCCGGCATCGCCCCGAGGTGCGCGGGGCTGCGGTTGGCCTGCGCCAGCATCCGCCCGGAGGCGTCGAACACCGCGGTCGAGTAGTCACCGCCTTCCCTGACCTGATCGGAATACGCCGTGCGCTGCTGCGCCTCGGCCATCTCCTCGGCGATCGCCGCCAGCCGCCCCCAGACAACCGCTATGTCGAGCTGGTCGATCACGATGCGATGTGGATCACCAGCGACAGACCGCGGGCGACTTCGGCGCGGTCGCCGGGCAGGACGACGGTGGTGGTGGTCGGCTCGGCCACGAGGCAGGGACCCGAAAGCTCGTCTCCCTCGCGTAGCGCGGCCCGGTCGTGCACATCGACTTCGATCGTGCCGGTCTCCGGGAAGTAGGCGCGGCGACGCTGCACCTGCCGGACACGAGATCCGAGAGACCCGGCGGGCGTGCCGGCGCCGGCGCGTACCGGCCGCACCAGCGACACGTGCCATGTGGCGACCTCGACCGGCTGGTCCTCGTCGCGGTAGCCGTACACGGTCTCATAGCGCTCGTGGAAACGCTCGGCCAGCGCGGCGGGCTCCCGCTGCTCCGGCGCCACGGGCACGAGCACCTCGTAGCCCTGGCCGACATAGCGCATCCCGAGCGTCATCCGGATCACGCTGTCGGCGTGCGTGCCCGACCAGCTCCGCCGCGCCTCCTCGAGCACCTCTCCGATGATCCGCGAGCAGGCGGCGGCCGACTCGGCCCCGTCCAGCCGGACCACCGCCGTGCGCGTGACCTCGCTCGACGCCGCCGCTTCGAGCAGGCCCCGCGCCGAGCCGCCGCTGGCGGCGACCGGGATGATTGCCCGGGTGCACCCGAGCGCGTGGGCCAACCGCGGGCCGTGGGCCGGCGCGGCGCCACCCGTGCAGACCAGCGCGTGCCGGCGCGGGTCGAATCCGCGATTGATCGAGACGAGCCGGATCGCGTGCTCCATGTTGGCGGTGGCCACCTCGTGGATGCCCCAGGCGGCCTCGATCGGCTCGAGCTCGAGCTCCCCGGCGAGACGCTCGATCGCCGCCGTGGCCGGATCGGGATTCAGGACCAGGCCACCGGCGAACACCCTCGGGTCGTAGTACCCGAGCATCAGATTGGCGTCGGTGACCGTCGCCGCCAAGCCGCCGCGGTCATAACAGGCCGGGCCGGGATCTGCGCCCGCGCTGCGCGGACCGACGCGCAGCGTGCCCTCCCGGACCTCGGCGATGCTCCCCCCTCCCGTCCCGACCTCGACCAGGTCGAGGGCGGGGATGTCGACCGGCAGTCCGCTGCCCCGGCGAGCGCCCACGCGCTGGAGCTCGAAGTAGGTGGTCATCGCCGGGACGCCGCCGCTCACCACGGCGACCTTGGCGGTCGTGCCGCCCATGTCGAACGAAATCACGTCCTCGCTGCCGGCCGCCTTGCCGAACGCGGCCGCCCCGATGACCCCGGCCGCGGGCCCCGATTCCAGGACCCGGACGGGACGGTCGACCGCCTCCGAGACCGAGGCGAGGCCGCCGCTGGACTGCATGACCCAGATCGGCGCGCTCACCCCGACCTCGGCCAGCGAGCTGCCGAGCAGCTCCATGTAGTCCGAGATGGCCTGAGCGACGTATGCGTTGACCACGGCCGTGTTCGCGCGCTCGTACTCCCGCGCCTGCAGCGACACGTCGCTGGACGCGGTGATGATCACGCCCGGCAACTCGCGCTTCAGCACGGCCGTGGCCGCGCGCTCGTGCGCCGGGTTGGCGTACGAATGCAGGAAGGTCACCGCCACCGCCCGCGCTCCGGCGGCGCGAAGCTCCGCAGCCACCGAGCGCAGCTCGTCCTCGTCGAGCGCCACGTGCACCGAGCCGTCGGGCAGCATCCGCTCGCTCACCTCGAACGCGAGCGAGCGCGGCACGAGCGGCTCGGGCTTCTGAAGCTGGACGTCGTACATGCTCCAGCGCAAGGCCCGCTGGATCTCCAGTACATCCCGAAAGCCTCGCGTGACCACGAGCGCCGTCGTAGGCCCAGCCCGCTCCAGCACGATGTTCGATCCCCGGGTCGTGGCGTGCAGGACCTCCGCCACGTCGGCTCCCGGCACCTGCGCGCGTGCGAGCAGCGTGCGCACGCCACGCGCGATCGAGCCCAGCAGGTCATCGGGCTCGGACAGCACCTTCTCGAACTCCAGACCGCCGTCATCCCCAGCCAGCACGAGGTCGACGAACGTCCCGCCGATGTCGATCCCGAGCCGGGCCATCAGGTCACCGGGAACAGACTACATCTTTGATATACGATCAACGCGGTGATCCGGCGGTTCGTAGAGACATCGGCGGGCACGATCCATTGCGCAATCGGCGGCGAGGGCAACGGCGACCACGTCCTGCTGCTGCACCAGACCCCGCGTTCGTGGCGGGAGTTCAGAGGGGTGTTGCCGCTCCTGGGGGCGCGGCGACACACGATCGCGATGGACACGATCGGCTTCGGCGATTCCTCGGCGCTGCCTCACGGAAGCGACTCGATCGAGCGGTGGGCGGAGGTCGCTCTGGAGCTGCTCGCAACGCTCGAGATCGAGCAGGCGCACCTGGTCGGGCACCACACCGGTGCCGTCCTCGCCGCCGAGATGGCCGGCCGTGCCCCGGAACGCGCGCGCTCCGTGGTGCTCTCGTCCTCGCCGTTCGATGACGCGCCAACCCGCGCCGCCCATCTCGCGGGACCCGCGATCGTCGATGACGTCAAGGCGCAGCCTGACGGCTCGCACCTGCTCGAGCTCTGGCGCACGCGCGCGGGCTTCTATCCCCCGGACCGTGTCGATCTGCTCGAAGCGTTTCTGGTCGATGCGCTCAAGGCCGGTCCGCGCGCCGCGGAGGGCCATCAGGTCGTCGCGCGCTACGACATGGAGGCCGCGGTCGCCCGCTTGCGGTGCCCCGTGCTGCTCGTGGGCGCGACCGACGATCCGTATGCCTACCCGGCGCTCGAGCGCATGCGCTCTGCGCTTCCCGATGCCCACGTCGAGGTGATCGAGGGCGGGATGGTGCCGCTGCCCGATCAGCTCCCGGACCAGTTCGCGGCCGCGGTCGAACGATTCCTCGACCGGATAGATTGACTGACCCGAGCGTTCCGGCCGGCGGCATTGCGCCCCGGGAAGATTTCTGATCAAATATCGCAAGTAAGCATTGTCTACCCGGCGGACGAGCCGGCGCATGAGGAGTTGGTTTGGGGATGACCGTTCCGCTGCGGATCGGCGTGATGCAGCTGACCATGGAGCCGGTCGACGAGATCCTGGGTCATGCGCGGGCGCTCGATCGCCATGGCTTCGACACGATCTGGCTCGCCGAGGCGTACCCGTGGTGGCGCAAGCATCAGATGGAGGCGCGCAGCTCGACCGTGCTCTCTGCGCTGATCGCCCGGGAGACCGAACAGCTGACGGTCGGCTGGGGCATCATCTCGCCGTTCACGCGCCATCCGATCCAGGTCGCTATGGACGCCCGGGTCACCCAGGAGCTCGCGCCCGACCGCTTCCGCCTGGGCTTCGGTGCGAGCCGGATCTTCATGAAGGAGATCGGAGCCGACGACGTCAAGCCGCTGAACCCCACCCGGGACGCCGTGCGGATCGTGCGCGCAATCCTCGAGGGCGGCGAGGTCAACTATGAGGGGAAGGCGTTCACGGCGGTGGTGCCAGCGCTCTCCGACGAGGCGCACTCGCCGCGGGGAAGCGTCCCGATCTACGTCGCCGGGACCGGCCCCCGCATGCAGCGCTACGCCGGCGAGGAGGCCGACGGGCTGCTCACCGCGAGCATCACGACTCCCGGGTTCATCCGCTACGCCAAGCAGAACATGCGCGAGGGCGCCGAGGCGAACGGCCGCAACGTCGACGAGCTCGACCTCGGGTGCACGATCGTCGCGTCGATCGACGAGGACCGCGACACGGGCCGCCAGGGCGCGCGCGAGATCGCCGGCATGTACCTGGCCAACAAGGTCCAGAACATCCAGGCCTCCGCCGACGTGCTGCTCGAGGAGGCCGGGCTCACGCAGGACGAGATCCGGCCGATCGCCGAGGCGATGGAGTCCGGCGGACGGCTGGCCGCGGCCAACGCGGTCACCGACGAGATCCTCGACAAGTGCAAGCCGATCGCGGGTACGCCCAAGGACTGCATCGCGGCGATCGAGGAGTACGTGGAGGCCGGCTGCACGCACGTGATGCTCGAGCTGTGGGGCGATGACCGCGGGCGGCAGATTGAGCTGTTCGCCGAGCAGGTCCTGCCTCACTTCAAGCGATGACCCTGGCCGCGAACCCCGAGCTGAGCGACCGTCTGATCGCGTGCATCGACGAGCAGCGACTTGTCGACACGGCCTGCACCTACGTGAGCACCCCGAGCCCCACCGGCTCCGAGCAGGCCATGGGCGAGAAGGTCCGCGAGGCGTTCGAGGACGCCGGGCTGAGCGTGCGCTGGCAGCAGGTCGAGGACGGCCGCCCCAACGTGATCGGCACGGTCGAGGGCCAGGGTGGCGGGCCGACGCTGATGTTCAACGGCCACATGGACACGTCCTACTCCGGGCGCGAGCCGCACCTGCGCCACATCTTCGGCTTCCAGCCCGAGGCGGTGGTCAAGGATGGGCGCATCTACGGGCTGGGCATCTCGAACATGAAGGGCGCGCTGGCCTGCTACCTCGAGGCAGTGCGGGCGGTCAAGGACGCCGGCGTCACGCTCAAGGGCGACGTGCTGATCGCCTGCGTGTCCGGCGAGATCGAGAAGACCCAATGGGGCGAGGAGTTCCGCGGCGCCGAGTACCGCGGGTATGCGGCCGGCAGCCGCTACCTGCCCACCCACGGCGGGATCGCCGACATGTGCATCCTCGGCGAGCCGACCGAGCAGAAGGTCGTGCTCGGTCACTTCGGCGCGATGTGGGCGCGGATCTCCACCCACGGGCCGTTCATCCACACCGCGTTCTCCGTCGGCCGCCAGGCCGAGAACTCGATCATCCGCATGCGCGAGGTGCTCGACGACGTGCTCGAGTGGATCCCGCAATGGGAAAAGCGATCGGCCTACCGGGGCCTGGACGGCGTGGTCAACGTCGGCGCGATGAGCGGCGGCTACCCGTGGCGGGTCAGCCGCACCCCGAACCGCACCGACCTGTTCCTCGACATCCGCGTCCCGCCGACCATGCGGATGCAGGAAGCCAAGGACGCGCTCGCCGAGCTCGTGCGCGAGCTGCGCGGCCGCTATCCCGGCTACGGGATCGAGTACGAGGTGTTCGTCACCGCGCCCGGGGCCGAGATCGACGAATCTCACCCGATGATCGCCGCGATCGACGCCGGCCACGAGCGCGTGTTCGGCCGTCCCCCGGAGCGCGACATCGTCCGCTGGTTCTCCGATGCGTCCGCGCTGACGCGCTACGGGATCGAGACGGTCAACTACGGAACGTCGAGCGGGCTCCCGGGGCCCGACGGCGAGAATCTGGATATCGAAGGTCTGGTCAAAGTGGCGACCGTCTACGCGTTGGCGGTCGCAGGCATCTGTGAGGTGGCCTCGTGAAGCTCGTGACGTTCACCGACCCCGACGAGAGGACACGGTGCGGCTCGCTCACCGACGGGCACATCACCGTCATGGACGGCATCGCGACGATGCGCGAGCTGTTTCAGTCCGGCGAGGATCCCGCCACAGTGGCCCGCGGCGCCAACGGCGAGAGCGTCGCTCTCGACGACGTGCGGCTGCGGGCACCGATCATCCCCAAGAAGTTCTTCCACACCTCGGGCAACTACCGCGAGCACGAAACCGAGTCCAAGGTCGTGAACTGGTCGCACGAGATCGCGCCCTGGATCGTCTTCTTCCAGAACATCGACGCGATCATCGGCCCCGAGGACCCCGTGGTCTATCCCTCCCACCTGACCAACGAGCTCGACCACGAGCTCGAGCTGGCGGTGATCATCAGCCAGACCGGCAAGAACTTCGAGGAGGACGAGGCCGAGCAGTACATCGGTGGCTATCTGATCTTCAACGACATCACCGCGCGGGACATCCAGCGCCGCGAGATGCGCTCGGGCGTGTTCTCGTTCTGCAAGGCGATCGACACGTTCTGCCCGCTCGGACCGTGGATCGTCACGCCCGACGAGATCCCCGATCCGTACAAGCTCGACATGCAGCTGCGGGTCAACGGCGACGTGCGGCAGAAGTCGGTGTCGGGCAACATGGCCCTGACCATCCCGCAGGTGATCGCGCACTACTCACCGCTCGACTACACCGCCGGGGACGTCCTGTCGCTGGGCACGGTGGCCGGGGTGGCCGGCTTCCGCGAGGATGCGCAGGACTACTACCTCAAGCCCGGGGACGTGATGGAGTGCGAGATCGAAGGCATCGGCGTGCTGCGCAACCCGGTGATCTCCTGGGAGGAGGCACACGGGGTGCCCGCGCCGCCGCTGAAGAGGTGGTGAGGCGATGAGCTGGCCGGTCGACGGCGCCAAGCTCGACCGCTTTCGCAGCCTGATGGCCGAGCAGGAGCTCGACGCGGTTGTCGTGCGCGCGCCCGACAACATCGTCTACCTGGACAGCTACTGGTGCATGAAGGGCTACGACACGCTCGTGCTGCCGGCCAGCGGCGAGCCGGTGCTGATCGTGCTCGAGCCCCAGCTCGAGGAGGCGCAGCGCACCAGCTGGACCAAGGACCTACGCCCGTTCGACGGCTACCACCCGGACGATCCCCGCCCGCCCTGGTTTCGCTCACTCGACGTCGCCCTTGACGTACTGCGCGAGTGCGACCTGACCGGCCGCATCGGCCTCGAGCTCTCGCAGGGGACGCAGGCCTGCGATCTGATGGTGGCCGAGCAGACGGTGTTCTCCCAGCCGTGGTTCGACGCCTACAAGGGCGTCTGCCGGGAGGTCCTCGACGCCTCCGGCCTGCTGGCCGAGGCCCGGTCGATCAAGACCTCGCAGGAGATCGAGCGGATGCGCCTGGCCGCCGAGCTGGCCGCGGAGGCGATGGTGCACGTGCGCGACAACATCCGTGCCGGGATGAAGACCTCGGAGGTCGGCTCCCTGTACGAGGGCTACGTGCACTCGGTCGGCGTCGGCTACAAGGGCCAGGTCGACATGGCGCGAGCGTTCACGCTCATCTGGTCGGGTCCGAACATCCGCACGTTCACCGCGACCAGCGACGCCCGGGTGGCCGAGCACGAGCCGACGCTGCTCGAGATCTGGGTGGTCACCGACGGCTACTGGTGCGATCTGACCAAGAACGCGTGCCCGGGCGAGCTGACCCCTGAGTACGACCGCCTCACCGACGACCTGCTCGGGGTGTTCGGGCGGGCCATCGACCACCTCAAGCCCGGCGCGAGCCTGCCCGAGCTCGACCGGCTGGTCCGAGCCGGACTGACCGAGATCGGCTACCCCGGCCAGCCGTCGCACCCGATCGCACACGGGATCGGCGCGCGCGCGCACGAGCCGCCAAACGCTCACCAGGCCGGCGCGGGTGAGCTGCGCGAGAACATGGTGCTGGCCGTGGAGCCGGGCGTGTACTGGCCGGGCGGCGGCGGACTGCGCGTCGAGGACAACTTCCTGATCACCAGCGACGGCTGCGAGAAGCTCGGCAGCTATCCCGACGACTTCCGAGGAGTGTGATCGCAGATGATCGATCGTGCCCAGCTTTGGACCGGAGAAGCTCAACGCACGCGCCGCCGACCGCGGGCAGGCGCCCGATGTCGTCGGCCTGTACGACACCACCCTGCGCGACGGCGAGCAGACCGTTGGGGTCGTGCTCGATCCCGAGCAGAAGCTCGAGATAGCGCGGGCGCTGGACCGGCTGGGGATCGATCGGATCGAGGCCGGATTCCCGCGTGTCTCACGTGACGACGCCGAGGCGTTCCGCGCGATCGCCGCCGATGGCCTCAAGGCCGAAATTTGGGGCTTCGCACGGGCGGTGCCGGCCGACGTGGACCTGCTGCTCGAGCTCGGCGTGCGGGCGGCCGTGATCGAGTCCCCGGTTTCGGACGGCAAGCTGCGGGCCTACGGCATCTCCCACGAGGCGCTGCTGGAGCGGGTCACAAAGGCGGTCTCGCACGCGGCGGAGAACGGCGTCAACGTCTGCTTCTTCGGCGTCGACGGCTCGCGGGCCGAGCTCACGTTCCTGGAGCGGGTCTACAAGCAGGCGGTGCAGGCGGGCGCGCGCGAGATAGCCGTGGTCGACACGATCGGTGCCGTCAACCCGGAAGCCGCCGCGCTGCTGGTGTCGCTGGCGCGCGAATGGGTGGGTCCGGATGTCCCCGTGCACTGGCACGGCCACAACGACTTCGGCCTGGGCACCGCGGCCGCGATCGCAGCCGTGCGTGCCGGTGCGGCCTGGGTACAAGGGACGATCAATGGGATGGGCGAGCGCGCGGGCAACGCGAACCTGAACGAGGTCGCGCTCGCGCTCGACGCGCTGTACGGGATCGGCACGCGGATGCGCTTCGAGCACTTGCGGGAGACCGCGGTGCTCGTGCAGCGGCTGTCGCAATGCGAGCTCGAGCCCTACAAGCCGATCACCGGGGAGAACCTGTTCACCCGGGAGAGCGGCGCGGTCGCCAGCCAGTTCCACGACCCACCGGCGATCGAGCCGTTCTCCTCCGAGCTCGTCAGGGCCGAGCGCCGCCTTGTGCTGGGCAAGAAGAGCGGGCTGGACTCGATCCGGATCAAGCTTCAGGAGCTCGGCCTGGAGAAGCCGGAGGACCAGTGGCCGGCCCTGCTGGCCGAGGTCAAGACGCTCGGCGCGCGC
The DNA here is from genome assembly GCA_963764545.1 of uncultured Solirubrobacterales bacterium. Taxonomy (GTDB): domain Bacteria; phylum Actinomycetota; class Thermoleophilia; order Solirubrobacterales; family Solirubrobacteraceae; genus Palsa-465. Next base: position 109,536 of record CAVXSX010000008.1, read on the forward strand.
AAGCACGGGCTGGTCAGCGACGACGAGTTCCGAGAGCTGGTCGATGCCGGCTGAGCTCCGGCGCGTTTGCGTGATCGGCGCCGGGGCGATCGGCGGCCTGCTCGCGGCGCACCTGAGCCGGGTGTGCGAGGCGTGGGTGCTGACCCGCCGCCCGCAGCACGCCGCGCAGCTCAACCAGGAGGGGCTCAGAGTGTCGGGCAAGCACGACTTCGTCGGCCGGGTCCATGCCACGGCCGACGCCTCCGAGCTGCCCGAGTTCGACCTCGGGATCATCGCCGTGAAGGCAAACGATCTCGATAACGTCGGGCTGCGGCTGACCGGCCTGGCGCCGCAGGCCACGATGATGACGATCCAGAACGGGCTCGGGGCCGAGACGGTGATCGCCCGCCACGGAGACTGGCCGCTGATCTCCTCGGTGACCTTCATGAGCGGAACCCGGCGCTCGGACGTGCACGTCGAGTACGAGCTCGACACCGCCACCTGGCTCGGGCCGTGGGCGGGCACGCAGACTGATCAGGGGACGGTGAATGCGGTGGCGGCGCTCATCAAGGAGTCGGAGCTCAACGCCGAGGCGATGACCGATCTGGTGCCGGCCCAGTGGTCCAAGCTGATCTTCAACTCGGCGATCAACAGCGTCTCGGCCCTCACCGAGCTTCCCCACGTGGCAGCGTTCGTCGACGAGGACACGGCGTCCTCGCTCGGCCATGTCGTGCGCTCGCTCGTGCAGGAAGGCAAGGCGGTGGCCGCCGCGGCGGGCATCGAGCTCTACGAGGATCCGTGGGAGATGAACGCGCTGGCGGTCAGGCGCGGCGAGACCTCACACAGTGACTACGCGCATCTGCCCTCGATGCTCGAGGACGTGCTGGCCCACCGGCCCACCGAGGTCGACTTCATCGCCGGCGCGCTGCACCGCGAGGCCGACCGGCTCGGCGTGCCCGTGCCGGTCACCGCGGCGGCCCATCAGCTGATCAAGGGCAAGGAGACGTCATGGCGATCGGAGGTCAAGGCATGAAGGTCTGCATCGTGGGCTGCGGCGCGGTCGGCAGCCTGTTCGCCGCGCATCTGGCGCAGGTCGACGACGTGGAGGTGTGGGCCTACGATGTCGTGCAGCCGCACGTCGACGCGATCAATCGCAGCGGACTGAAGCTGGTCGGCGAAGCCGACATCACGGGCAAAGTCCGCGCCACCTCGGACGCGTCCGAGCTCCCGCCGTGCGAGTTCGGCATCGTGGCCACCAAGAGCATGTACACGCGCGCGGCGATCGAGGCGAGTGCCCACGCGTTCGCCGATGGCGCGGTCGCCTCGGTCCAGAACGGCGTGGGCAACGAGGAGGTCATCGCCGAGCACGTCGAGCGGGTGATCCGGGGCACGACGTTCCCGGCCGGCCACCTCGCCGAACCGGGCGTCGTGCACATGGACACGCGCGGGGATACGTCACTGGGTCCGTTCGAGCCCAAGCCCGCCTCGATGGACGCGGTGACCAAGCTGGCCGAAGCGATCACGGCCGGCGGGATGAACACCAAGGCGCTCCCCGACGCGCGCGGCGCGCAGTGGACCAAGGTGATCTTCAACTCCGCGACCAACCCGCTGGGCGCGCTCACCCGGCTCACCCACGGGCGTCTGTGCGAACTACCGGATACCCGCCGGCTGATCAGCCAGCTCGTGGCTGAGGGCGAGGCGGTCGCCGAGTCGCTCGGCATCACGCTCGACTCCGACCCCGACGAGCTGGTCGACCACGCGGCCAAGGTGGCCTACGAGCACCGCGCCAGCATGCTCCAGGACGTGCTCGCCGAGCGCGCCACCGAGATCGACGCGCTGAACGGCGGCATCGTCCGCTTCGGCGCCGAGCAGGGCGTCCCCACGCCGATGAACGAGGCGATCGCCGCGCTGATCAAGGGGCTCGAGCGCTCCTGGCAACAGCCGCGATGAGGCCCGAGGCCGGCGCCGCGTTGTGAACGCCGCGTCGTGAGCACCGCGTCGTGAGCGCCGCCACCGCGCCCGCCACCACGCGCGAGCTCCAGATCCGGCCGCTGGTCGCCGGGTGCCTGATCGGGCTGGCGATCGGATGGAACATCGCCAACGTCGGTCCGGTGGCGTCGCTGCTGGCCCACCACTACGGGGTCAGCCTGGCCGTCGTGGGAGTGTTCACCACCGTGCTGTTCTTCGCCGAGCTGGGGGTGATGGTCCCCGGCGGCTGGGCCATCGACCGCTACGGCGCCAAGCCGGCCGGGCTGGTCGCGATCGCCCTCTCGCTGCTCGCCAACCTAGCGCTGATGCTCCCGACGTCCGCGGTCCCCGCGCTGGCCTTTCGCGTGGTGGCTGGCGTGGGCGTCGGCCTGGGCTTCCTGTCCGGCGCGATCTACGCCCAGTCGAGTGCCAGACCGGCGGAGGCCCAGGCGCTGGCCGGGGGCATCTACGGCGGCTCCTCGCTCGGTGGCGGCGGCGTGGCCCTGGTGGTCGTGCCGCAACTCGTCTCGCCCCTGGGCTGGCGGGCTCCATATCTCTCCGGCGTGGTGGTCGCCGCATTGTGCATCCCGTTCGTCCTGACCGCGCCGGGCACGCCCGGCCACGGCGGGAGCGCCGACCGGCCCCGGCTGGTCGCGCTGATGGCCGATCCGCAACTGGCGCGCCTCGGCGCGATCGCCACGGTGTCCTTTGGCTTCAGCGTGATCCTTGGCAACTGGGTGGTCACGCTGCTCGAGCGCCACAGCGGCCTGCGCGCCGGTCCGGCCGGCGCGGTGGGCTCGCTGATCCTGCTGCTGGGGATCGTCGGGCGCCCGGCGGGCGGCATCCTGGTGCGCGTGCGCCCGCACCTCACGAGCGCGATATTGGCGGGCAGCTTCCTGACCGGCACGCTGGGCACGGTCGTCCTGCTCCTGGCCCCGGGAACCGGCGTGGAGATCGCGGCCGGGGCGCTCATCGGCGCGGCCGCCGGCATTCCGTTCGGGTTCACGATGGTGGGCGCGACCCGCGCGAGACCACACGCGGTCGGCGCGGCGGTCGGCGCGATGAACATCTACCCGGTGCTGGCGATCGTGTGCGGAGCGCCCCTAGTCGGGCTGACCTTCTCGATGCCCGGGGACGGCCGGATCGGCTTTGCCGTCGTCGCCGCGCTGTGGAGCGCCGCGATCCTCGCCCTGAAAGGGCTTGACATTTGATTACACGCTTTGGGAGGTTGCCCGACGATGCCTGAGACCCGCGATGTGCTTGTGATCGGCTCCGGCCACAACGGCCTGGTGGCCGCCGCCTACCTGGCCCGCGCCGGCTTGAGCGTCGAGGTTCTCGAGCGAAACGGGCGCGCCGGCGGCGCGGTGGCCAGCGAGGAGCTGACCGAGCCCGGCTTCATCCACGACACGTTCTCCTCCTGGCATCCGCTGTTCAAGCTCTCGGCGGCGTGCGCCGAGCTCGGCCCGAGCTCGAGGCCCGGGGGCTGCGCTACTGCGAGACGCCCGATCTCACGACCGCCAACGTGCGTCCGGACGGTGCGGTGACGATCGCCTATCGCGACGCCGAGCAAACCGCGGAGGCGTTCGGGACGCACGACCGCGACGCGTACCTGGCCGAGATGGCCAGCTTCGGATCGACCATCCCGACCCTGGGCCAGATCCTCGGGGCCGAGCTGTTCTCGGGCCAGGCGAGCAAGCTGAGCCTCAAGCTGGCGCGAGAGCTCGGAGTGCGCGGCGGGCTGCGCTTCACCGCCGACATGCTGTCCTCGGCCCGCGCGTGGTTCGAGACCCGGTTCGCCGGCCGCGAGGTGTCCGATCTGTACGCGCCGTGGGCGCTCCACACCGGCCTGTCCCCGGACACGCCGGGCAGCGGCTTTCAGGCCCTGGCCATCGCCGGATCGCTGCATGCGGTGGGCCTGCCCGTCGTGCAGGGCGGCGCCGGGCATTTCGTCGGCGCGTTCGAGCGGCTGATCGGCGAGCACGGAGGGCAGGTGAGGACCGGCGTCGAGGTGGAGCGGATCGTCGTCCGTGGCGGGCGCGCCACCGGCGTTATCGCCGCCGGCCACGAGATCCAGGCGCGGCGAGCGGTGATCGCCAACACCACGCCGACCCAGCTCTACGGGCGGCTGCTCGAGCCCGGGACGGCGCCTGCTCCGGCGGTCGAGCAGGCGCTCGCCTTCCGCTACAGCCCGCGCGCCGGATCGCAGATCCACATGGCGCTGTCCGAGCCCCTGCGCTGGCGTGACTCGCGCCTTGACTCGGTGCCGATCGTCCACCTCTCAGACGGCGTGGGCGCAGTCGCGCTGGCCTGCGCGCAGGCGGCCGCCGGGCTGTTGCCGGACCGGCCGACGGTGGTCGTCGGCCAGCCCACCACGGTCGATCCGAGCCGCGCCCCCAACGGTTCGGCGGTGCTGTGGATCCAGCTCCAGCAGGTCCCCTACTCCCCCACTGGCGACGCCGCCCGCGAGCTCGACCCCCGCGACGGCTGGACGGGCGAGCTCGAGCGGGCGTTCGCCGAGCGCGTGTTCGGGCTGCTCGAGCCGCACGTCGAGAACTGGGTTCAAGCCCGCGGCACGTTCACGGTCCTTTCCCCCGTGGAGCTCGAGCGCCGCAACTCCAACCTGGTTCGCGGAGACATCTACTCCGGCGACTGCGAGCTGGGCCAGTCGTATCTGTGGCGACCCCTCCCCTCCTACGGGTCGCACCGCACGCCGGTGCGCGATCTGTACCAGTGCGGCGCGTCCACCTACCCCGGCCCGGGGCTGAACGCCGCCTCCGGACGGATCGTCGCGCTCGCGGTCATCGCCGGCGAGCGGCCGCTCGGACAAGCGGTCCGCCGGCTGCGCGAACTGCGCTGATCGCCTGCCGGAGGTCATCGCCGCGGCTCGGCGCCGGCGCGAGCAGCTTGCCGGCGACGTTGTAGCCGGAGATCGCGTTGACTCCCGCCCCCGGCCAGGTCGCCGCCCCGACCATGAGCAGCCGGTCCACCCCGGTCTCGTAGTCGCCGACCGCGGGGAACGGCCGGAACAGGAAGCTCTGGCGGAGGTGCATGCTGCCGGCGATCGAGTCCCCGCCGCCCAGGTTGGGATCGTGGCGCTCGAGATCGGCGGGCGTGAGCACGGCCCGGTCGAGCACGAGCTCGCCGATCCCCGGCGCATAGCGCTCGAGCTTGGCCAGCACCCGGTCGGCGTAGGGCTCGGCCGCAGCCGGCCAGTCGCGCGCCTCGATCGAGCCGGCGGCGTCGCCGCGGATCTCGGCCGGAAGCGCTCGCACCTGCACCCACAGCACGGCGCCGTCCTCGCCCGGCGGGCAGCGGGAGGGATCGACGGCCGAGGTCTGCCCGACCACGAGCATCGGCTCGGCCGGCAGGAGCCCGGCGCAGGCGTCGGCGTACGTGGCGGCCAGATCGTGCGTGAACGGTGCGACGTGGACGTAGGCGAACCGCGAGAGCTCCGAGTCGGCGGCCCACTCCGGGGCGCGCGAGAGGGCCAGATGCACCATCAGCGTGCCCGGGCCGAACGTGTAGCGCTCCGCCGCGCTCCGCAGCTCGCCCGGCAGCCGCGCCTCGGCCAGCAGCTTCCCGTAGAGGATCGGAGGCGTGACCCCGGCGATCACGGCCCGGCGCGCCCCGATCCGCTCGCCGGACGCCAACTCGACGCCTACGGCGCGGCCGCCCTCGACTATCACCCGGGTCACCTCGGCACCCGTCCGCAGCTCCATCCCGTGCTCGGCGCCCAGCGCTGCGAGAGCCTCGATCAGCTTCGACGCGCCGCCCTCGGCGAGCGAGATCCCGGCGCGCATGTCGGTGAACGCCTCGAGGAACGGGAACATCGCGCCGCCGGACACGTCCGGGCCGAAGTCGAGGTGCATCCCCCAGCAGGCCAAGAGCGCGTGCGCCTCGGGCGAGTGCAGGTAGGTCTCGGCCAGCTCGCGCGTCGAGCTGACCAGCAGCCGGGCGAGCTCACGGCTCCCGGCCGGCCCGAGCGCCGGGAGCTGGGCGGCCGCGACGCGCGCCAGGCTCCGGGCGTCCAGGCGCGAGCCGTAGAGCGAGAACAGCGCCGGGCTGAGCCGCTCGTACAGCGCATCGAGCTCGCGCCAGCCCGCGGCGTCGGCGGGATCGTGGGCCTCGAGCTCGGCCAGCGTCGCGGCCACATCCTGGCGCACGCGCAGCGCCGTGCCGCCCGGGAACACGTTGGCGAACGGGCGGTCGCTCGAGGCGTAGGACAGACCGTGGCGGGCGAGATCGGGGCCGAGCTCGGCGTTCACCGGCGAGCCCAGGAACAGATTCATGTTGGTGGCGAACAGATCGTGGCGATAGCCCGGCCGCGTGATCTCGCCGCTCTGGACCGCCCCGCCGGGTCGGTCGGCCTGTTCCAGCACCAGCGTGCTCCAGCCCGCGCGGGCCAGGTAGGCGGCGCACACCAGTGCGTTGTGCCCGGCACCGATCAGCACCGCGTCGTAGCCGCGCGACCACGACCAGCCGCTCGACCCGCCGCCGGTCTCTTCCCGAAGCGTTGACATTTGATACATGATGCCGGAGGATCGCGGCCGCGGCAACGAGCGAAGGAGGTAGCCACGAGCTTCGTGGTCGGCATCGACATCGGGGGCACGTTCACGGACACGGTGGTGATCGACGCCGACGGCGAGGTGGCGAGCTACAAGACGCCCACCACCCCGGCGGCGCTCCTGGACGGGCTCGAGACCAACCTCCGCGAGGCCGCGGGAGCGGCCGGCCTCGATGCGTTCCTGGCCGAGGTCGAGCGGATCGCCCACGGGACGACCGCGGCCACCAATGCGTTCCTCGAGCGGCGGGGGGCGCGCGCGGCGCTGCTCACCACCCGCGGCTTCGAGGACACGATCTTCATGCAGCGCCAGCTCGGGATGACCGCCGGGCTCTCGCCGACCGAGCTCACCGACTACTCGCTGCGCCGGGTGCCCGAGCCGCTGGCCCCGCGCGAGCTCGTGTTCGGGATCCGCGAGCGCGTCGACTACCGCGGCGACGTGATCGCGCCGCTGCGCGAGGAGGACGTGGTGAGCGCGGCGGCCGAGATCCGCGCCGCCGGCGTCGAGGCGGTGGCCATCTGCTTCCTGTGGTCCTTCCAGAACCCCGGCCACGAGCGCCGGGTGGCCGAGATCCTCGCCGACGAGCTCCCCGGCGTGTACGTCTCGGTCTCGAGCGCCCTGGCTCCGCGGGTGGGGGAATACGAGCGCACGGCCACGACGCTGGTCAACGCCTACCTCGGGCCGCCCATCAAGCGCTACACCGACGCGCTCGAGCAGCGCCTCGGGGCCGCCAATCTGCTCCTGCTCGACTCGGGCGGCAGCGTGATGAGCGCCGCCGAGGCCGGCCGGGCTCCGGCCCGGCTGCTGCTCTCGGGTCCGTCGGGCGGTGTCACCGCCTCGCATTTCCTCGGCCGGGCGCTGGGCCACCGCAACGTGATCACGTTCGACATGGGCGGGACCTCGACCGACGTGGGGATGATCGTCGACGGCCAGGCGCTCGGGCGGGTCGAGACCGAGATCGGCAAGTACCACCTGCTGCTGCCGATGGTCGACGTGAGCGCGATCGGCGCCGGCGGCGGGTCGATCGCCCGGGTCGAGGCCGGCGGCTACCTGCGCGTCGGACCCCAGAGCGCGGGCGCGGTGCCCGGACCGGCGTGCTACGCCGCGGGGGGCGAGCTCCCGACGGTCACCGACGCCGACCTGCTGCTCGGGATCCTCGATCCGGACGCGTTCCTGGGCGGGCGGATGACGCTCGACGTCGACGCGGCGCGCGAGGCCGTGCGCCGCCACGTGGCCGAGCCGCTCGGGGTCTCGGTGGCCGAGGCGGCGGCGGGGATCAAGCGGATCGTCGACGGGCGGATGGGCGACCTGCTGCGCACGGTCACGCTGGAGCGCGGCCACGACCCGCGCGAGTTCACCCTGTACGCCTACGGCGGCGCCGGCGCGTCGCATGCCCCCGCCTTCGCCCTACAGCTGGTCGATGCCGTGCTCGTCCCGGCCACGCAGTCGGTTCACTCGGCGCTGGGCGCCGCCTCCTCGGACATCGCCCTGCGGGCCGAGCTGAGCTCGCCGAGGCGCCTGGCCCGCGACCAGCTGGGTGCCGACGTCGACGCCGGCGAGCTCGAGGCGATCTTCTCCGAGCTCGAGGGCCGCGCCGGCGCGCAGCTGAGCGCTCAGGGCGTGCCGTCCGATCGCCAGTCGCTGACCCGGGTGGTCGAGGTCCGCTTCATCCGGCAGACCAAGGCGCTCGAGGTTCCCTACGCCGGCTCGCCCGAGAAGCTGATCGAGGACTTCCTCGGTATCTACGCGCGGCGCTACGGCGCCACCGCCGTACCCGAGACGGCCGGCTTCGAGCTGGTCACGTTCGTGGTCGGCGCGCGCGGCACGCTGCGGCGCCCGACGCTCCGCCGATCGGCCCCGCGCGGCGACGGTGACGGCGCCGCGGCCCCGACGGGCGAGCGGAGCGTGTACGACCCGCTGGTCGGCGAGTTCGTGCACACCCCCATCTACGTCGGGGAGGAGCTCCGGGCCGGCGACACGATCGACGGCCCCGCGGTCATCCAGTACGCCACGACCACGCTCGCGCTCTGCACCGGTCAGCGCGCGGACGTTGGCGAGCTGCTGCAGGTGGAGATCCGCGGAACCTCGCAGGTATGATCTCAGATCAAATATCTAGTGCTCGGTCGATCGTGGCCGGGCCGGGAGAGGGAGAGAATCGATGAGCCTCGATCCCCCGAGCGGTGCTCCGCGCGGCGAGACCACCCCTACACGCCGCGTATCGCGGAGGAAGTTCCTGTCCACGGGCGCGCAACTCGCCGTTGCGACGGGAGCCCTGCCACTGGCCCTCGAAGCCGCGCCGGCGGCGCTCGCGGCCACCCGCGGCCGCCCGCCCGGCCTCGTCGGATGCGATCACGTCGGGATCATGGTCCCCAACATCGAGGAGGCGACCGCCTGGTTCAAGGACATCTTGGGCGCCACCGACCCGCTCACCTTCGGCCCCTTCAGCGATCCGACCGGGAACCTGATGACCGAGCTCGTCGGCGTGAACCCCCGCGCGGTCATCCCCACGATCAAGCAACTGCGCATCGGCCACAGCGCCAACATCGAGCTGCTCGAGTACAAGGCACCCGACCAGAACCACACCCAGCCCAAGAACTCCGACTTCGGCGGCCATCACATCGCGTTCTACGTGCGCGACATCGCCAAGGCGGTCAAGTACATGGAGTCGCGGGGCGTCGAGAAGCTGTTCGGTCCGTTCTCGGTCACCGCCGGTCCCGCCGCCGGCCAGACGATCAACTACTTCCGCACGCCATGGGGCCAGTACATCGAGTTCATCACCTATCCCCGCGGCGAGGCCTACCAGCACGCCGGCCTGAGGCCTCTGTGGTCACCCAAGCTGAACGGCCTCGAGTCGGTGCAGACGCGCGTTCCGGGCCTGCTGGGGATCGATCACATGGGATTCACCGTCCCGAACGTGGCCGAGGCCGCGCAGTGGTTCGAGCGGGTCCTCGGTTTCACCAATCCGCTCACCTGGGGGCCATTTGCCGACCCCACCGGCAACCTCCTGCAGGAGCTGCTGCATGTGAACCCCCGCGCCGTCATCGAGCAGGTCAGGATGCTCCGGGGCGGGGCGGGCCCGAACGTCGAGCTGTTCCAGTGGAACACCCCCGACCAGAACCACACGTTCCCGCTGAACTCGGACTACGGCGGCCATCACATGGCGTTCTACGTGCGCGAGATCGACAAGGCGGTCAAGTACATGGAGGCCAAGGGCGTCAAGAAGCTGCTCGGCCCGTTCTCGATCACGAGCGGCCCGGCCGACGGCCAGACGATCAACTACTTCCACCCGCCGTTCGGAACCTACGTCGAGTTCATCAGCTACCCGCACGGGATGGCCTACGAGAAGACGGCGCGCGTCCCCCTGTGGAACCCGGCGCTGAACCGGCCGACGCGTGTCCAGCGGGCCTGAGCCAAGGGCCGAGGATTTCGTCCTCGGCCCGAGCCCCGCGGACTGGGAGAGGCTCGAGCGGCCGCTGGCGCTCGACCCGGTGACGTTCGAGATCCTGCGCCACAAGCTCGAGGCGATCAACGAGGAGCAGGCGATCGCGCTCAAAGAGGTCTCGGTCTCGCCGATCGTGACCGCGGCCAGCGACTTCAACAACGCGCTGTACACCGCCGACGGCCGCATCGCCTCGATGGGGCCGCAGGTGGTGTTCCACTCGGGCGCGATGCCGATCGTGCTCCGGCACGTGATGGAGGCATTCGAGCCCGAGGAGATCGGCGAGGGCGACATGTTCGTGGTCAACGATCCCTATTACGGGGCCGTCCACCACCCCGACGTGTCGCTCGTCGCGCCGATCCACCACGAGGGGGCGCTGATCGCCTGGGCCGGGGTGGCCGCCCACCAGGTCGACATGGGCGGGATGAGCGTCGGCTCGATCTCGGCCAGGGCGCGGGAAAAGCAGCAGGAGGGGCTGATGATGCCCCCGATAAAGCTGATCGAGGGCGGCGTCCTGCGCCGCGACGTGTGGCGGCTGATCCTCAACATGACCCGCCAGCCGCAGATGGTCGGGCTCGATCTGCGCGGCTTCATCGCGTCGAACTCGGTGGCCCGCGAGCGTCTGCTCGAGCTGATCGACCGCTACAGCGCGGACACGATCCTCACCGCGATGGAGGAGCTGATCCGCTACTCGGAGCGCCGGATGCGCGAGCGGCTGCGCTCGCTGCCCGACGGCGTGTTCCACACCCGCGGGTTCCTCGACCACGACGGGATCGAGAATCGCGTGTACCCCGTCGACGTCCGGCTCGAGAAGCGAGACGACGTGCTCCGCGTCGACATGCGCGGCTCCGCGCCGCAGGCGGCGACCTACATCAACTGCACCGAGGGAGCGCTGATCGGCGCGATCTTCGGCGGGACCGCGCCGATCCTCGGGGCGGGGATCCCGTGGAATCACGGCATCCTCGGGGCGCTCGAGGTGATCGCGCCCAAGGGGCTGATCGTCAACGCCAAGCCGCCGGCGGCCACCGGCGCGGCCACGGTCGGCCAGGGCTGGACGATCATGAGCGTGACCAGCCATGCCGTATCCAAGCTGCTGGCGTTCTCCGACGAGCTGCGCCACCACTCGGTCGCGACCACGCATGGCACGTTCGCGGCGCTGTTCAGCGGCGACCGCAACCAGCATGGCGAGCCGTACGGGACCCAGCTGATCGACCCCCAGATCGGCGGCGGGGGTGCCAGCGCGGGTGCCGACGGGATCGATCAGTCGGGGGCACTGGTCGCGCCCAAGCCGCACATCGCCAACGTCGAGACCAACGAGCTGCACGGCCCGATGCTGTTCCTGTTCCGCTCGTTCTTCCCCGACACCGCCGGTGACGGGGCGTGGCGCGGCGGGCGCGCGGCCGGGACGGCGTGGACGCCGCACGGCGTCGAGCGGCTGCGCAACTCGCTGACCGCGCACGGCGTCGAGGTGCCCGTGTCGTTCGGCCAGTTCGGCGGCTGGCCGGGCGTGTGCAACCGCCAGCTGCTGGCCCGTGGCACCCGCGTGCACGAGCTCCTGGCCGCAGGCGAGCTGACGCTGCACTCCGACGTGCTCGCGCCCCTCGACCTCGACACCCTGGGCGGCGAGGTGGAGCAGCTCGAGGCCAAGGTCCCCGAGTTCGAGGTCGTGCCCGGCGATGTCGTGCTCTACACCTGGCAGGGGGGCGGCGGCTACGGCGACCCGCTCGACCGCGACGAGCAGCGCGTGGCCGACGACGTAGCGCTCGGGATCATCTCCGCCCAGAAGGCTCGCGATGTGTACGGCGTTCCGGGCGACCGCGAGGCGCTCCGCGCGGCCCGCCTGGACGGCGCCGATCCTCCGATTACTCCCGGTCCGCCGAGCGCCGGCGAGCCGCTGTCTCACCTGACCGCGTCGCTGATCGTGGCCCGGGGCCGTGACGGCCTGCTGCTCGAGTGTTCTTGTGGCCGGACGCTCGGGCCCGCCGCGGGCTCCTGGCGCGACGGCTGCGCCACCCGCCGGCTGGGCGAGGCGGATCTGCCGCGCGGGGTCGTCGTGCACCAGACGCTCGAGCTGGTCCAGTACCTGTGCCCCGAGTGCGGGCGCCAGCACGGGATCGAGGTCGCCGAGCGGGGCGCACCGCCGCTCGAGGACATACGGCTGGCGGCCGGCGCATGAGCGGACGCCTAAAGGGCCGCGCCGCGCTGGTCACCGGCGCTGGGCGCGGGCTCGGGCGTGCGCTGGCGCTCGGGTTGGCCCGCGAGGGTGCAGACGTCGCCGTGCACTACCAGCGCTCCGCCGCCGGCGCCGAGGAGGTCGCGGGCCTCATCACCGAGCTCGGGCGCCGCGCGGTGACCGTTCAGGCCGACATCACTCGCCTGGAGGACGTGGAGCGAATGGTTGCCGCGGCGTTCGAGGGCCTGGGGCGGATCGACGTGCTGATCAACAACGTCGGCGACGCCGCGCCCGAGCAGCAGTCCTGGCGAGAGCTCGACGAGGGGCTGATCGACCGGGTGCTGCTGACCGACGTCAAGGGGACGCTGCTGGTCACGCAGGCGGTGGGCCGCCGGATGCTCGAGCAGGGCTCCGGCGCGATCGTCAGCGTGTGCTCGAACGTCGTGGTCACCGGGAGCCCCCGGGCGCCGCAGTACGCGGCGTCGAAGTACGGGGTGATCGGCCTGACCAAGTCCTACGCCGCCGCCTTCGCGCCGAGCGTCCGGGTCAACGCGCTCGGGCCCGGCTTCATCGAGACCGAGACCACGCTGGCCCGCGAGGACTGGCGCTCGGGCCGGCGCGAGGAGATCCTCGCGCGCACGCCGCTGCGTCGCATTCCCGCCCCCGAGGATCTGGTCGCACCGATCGTGTTCCTGGCCTGCGATGACTCCGCGCACCTGACCGGTGCGTTCCTGGTCTACGACGGCGGCTTCAGCATGCTCGGGGCCTGAGCCGCCCGTTTCCTCGATGTTGGCGTATGGCTAAGAGTGTCCGCCCGCGGGCGCTGATGTTTGACATTTGATCTAACCAAGAGATACTTTCGCGGCGACGCGGATTCCCCGAGGGCGAGGAGGGCGAGGAGGAGCATGAGGTTCAGCATCTACTCAGAGATGCAGCACTGGCCGGGCAAGTCGGCCGAGCGGCTCTACGCCGAGGTGGCCGAGCAGGTGGTGCACGCTGACAGGCTGGGTTACTGCAGCTACGCGATCGTCGAGCATCTGTTCTTCCCCAAGTTCTCGATCTGCCCGGACCCCCTGTCGTTCTTCTGCCAGCTCGCGCCGAGAACCAAGCAGATCCGCTTCCGCACGATGCTCCACGTGCTGCCGTACCACAACCCGACCGTCCTGGCTTCGCGCATCGCCCAGGCGGAGATCGTGCTCGACGGGCGCTACGAGTTCGGCGTGGGCCGCGGCCACGGCTGGATCCCGCCCAAGGCCGGCGTTCGCCTCGAGGACGTCCGCGAGCTTCACGAGGAGTCCTTCGAGCTGTTCTTCAAGGCGCTCGAGAACGAGCGCTTCTCGCACGAGGGCCGGTTCTTCAAGGTGGACGACGGGCACATCATCCCGTCGCCGCCGCAGCGCAAGCTGCGCATCTTCCTCGGCGGCACGAGCGACTCGACCTACGAGCTGGCCGGGCGCAAGGGCTACTCGGTCGCCGTGCCTCCGCTCCTGCCCTACAAGGCACTCGAGGCCCAGCTCAACATCTACCGCGAGAGCTGCGCCACGCACGGCAACGAGCCGGACATCATCTGGATCCACGCGTGCTACATGGACGAGGACCGCGAGGTGGCCAAGCGCGACGCCGAGCAGGCCATGCGCGGATTCCTGGCCGGCAACGCCTCGCCGCTTGAGGAGCGTGCCTCCGACGAAGAGCTACAGGCCGCCGGCTACGGCTTCTACGCGTCGGGAATCATGGAGCAGCTCGCCGCTACGCCCTACGACGAGATGATCGAGGGCGACATCGTGTGGGTTGGGACCCCGCAGGATGTGATCGAGCGGATCGAGCAGACGATCGAGGTTTGTGAGGGTGTGAGCGAGATCGCGATCACCGTCAACCCGGGCGGCTTCGAGCACTGGAAGGCGATCAAGACCCAGGAGCTGTTCGCCGACCTCGTGATGCCGCATTTCCAAGGCGTGCAAAGCACTACCCAGACGGCGGCCGGCGCGGCCCGCTGACTGCAACCAAGAGGAGAGCCTGTTATGAGGAAATTCAAAGGCTCGGTGTTCGCGCTGGCGCTCGTCGCGGCCGTGGCCGTGATCATCGCCGGATGCGGGTCGAGCGGCAGTAGCAGCAGTGCCAGCAGCAGTAGCGCCGCCAGTGGCGGCAGCTCGAGCACGAGCAGCGGCTCGTCGTCGTCGTCGAGCAGCAAGCCGATCCTGATCGGCGCTGCGGTCGACTTCACCGCGCTGATGGCCCCAACCGACGACCCGGCTCTGTACGGCGCCGAGATCGAGGCCAACAAGATCAACTCCCAGGGCGGAGTTGACGGCCGCCAGATCAAGTTCGACATCGCCAACACCCAGCTGAAGCCGGCGCAGACCCGCTCCGACGCACTGAACCTGGTCTCGAAGGGCGCCAACATTCTGTGGGTGACCTGCGACGTGGACTTCTCCACGCCGTCGATCGAGGTCGGCCTGTCGGCCAAGCTGCTCACGATCGCGCCGTGCATCGGCACCGACCAGATGGGTCCGAAGCGGTTCGGCTCGGCCGGAGCGCTCGCGTTCAGCTACGGAAACGTCGCCCAGGACGAGGGTGCCGCCGACGCACAGATCGCGATCAAGCAGGGCTGGAAGACGGCCGACGTGGTCTACGACAAGCAGATCGTCTACAACGTCGACACCTGTGAGGCGTTCGCCAACAAGTTCAAGTCGCTGGGCGGCACGGTGCAGTCCACCCAGACCTGGACCCAGGGCGACCACACGATCGGCAACCTGGCCAACAAGGTGAACTCGACCAAGGCTGACGTGATCCAGGTGTGCACGACGGCCGCGCCCGACATCTCGACATTCCTGTCCGACGTCCGGTCGGCCGGGAACATGACCCCGATGCTGGCGCCGTGGTCTTTGGACGGGACCTACTGGATGCCCAAGAATCCCAAGATCTCGACCAACTTCTGGACCGACTCGTACACCTCGATCTACGGGGATGACCCGAGCGCGGCGGTGAAGGACATGATCGCGAAGCTGACGGCCGAGGGCCACGCCCCGACCACGGGTGGCTTCGTGGCCGGTGCCGCGGCGATCGACGGGATTGTGGCTGCGATCAAGCAGGCCGGCGGCTCGACCGACGGCGCCAAGCTTGCCGCGATCATGCAGAACTTCCACAACCTCCCGACGATTTCGGGCGACGTCAACTTCTCGCCCTCGCTGCACACGGTGTTCGGGCGGGAGTACCGCGTGCTCGAGGTCGTGAACGGCAAGGGTCACTACAAGTACCTGATCAAGTCGGGTGGCTTGGCGCAGATCCCTGGATAGAGACGCTCTTGCCTGAGCGGGGGAAGTCTCGCGAGAGTCGGTGGTCGGAGGGATCCCTTTCGACCACCGACGTTTCGCGTTCGTTCGAAGGCGTCCACGCCCTCCAGGGCGTCAGCCTGTCGATCGAGCGCCACGAGGTGGTCGGGTTGATCGGCCCGAACGGCGCCGGGAAGACGACGCTGATCAACCTGATCACGGGATTCGACCTGCCGACCACGGGTCGCATCGTGCTCGGCGAGGAGGAGGTCACCACGTGGCGCGCTCGCCGCCGAGCCCACGCCGGGCTGGCCCGGACCTTCCAGCACGGCCATCTGTTCCGCGCGCTGAGCGTGACGGAGAACATCGAGCTCGGCGCCCTGGGGATCGGAATGTCCCCGCGCCACGCCCGGGCCGTCTGCGCGGAGCTGCTCGAGGCGCTCGACCTGAGAGAGCGGGCCACGATGCCGGCCGGGTCGCTGCCCCATGGCGACGAACAGAAGGTGAGCGTCGCCCGGGCACTGGCCTCGCGGCCGCGCTATGTCCTGCTGGACGAGCCGGCGGCTGGATTGGCCGAGTCCGACATCATCTCGTTTGCCAATCTGGTGCGCCGAGTACGCGACGAGTACCGTGCAGGCGTGCTGCTGGTGGATCACAACATGTCGCTGATCATGGACGTCTGCGATCGGATCCACGTGCTCGACCAGGGGCGCACGCTCGCGTCGGGCACGCCGGCGGAGATCCGGCGCAACATCGACGTCACCGCGGCGTACCTGGGCTCCTCCGGGGTCAAGGAGCAAGCGGAGCCGGATGCCTGAGCCGGCCCTCGAAGTGCAGGATCTCGACGTCCGCTACGGCGGCGTGCCGGCGCTGCGCGGAGCGACGCTGAGCGTCGAGGCGGGCGAGATCGTCGGATTGGTGGGCCCCAACGGCGCCGGCAAGAGCACACTGCTGCACGCGGTCATGGGGGCACTCCCGATCGCCGGCGGGAGCGTCCGGTTCGAAGGCCGGCCCCTGGCCGGCGTGCCGACCGACCGGATCGTGCGCCAGGGCCTCGCGCTGGTGCCCGAAGGACGTCACATCTTTCCGGACCTTACCGTGGACGAGAACCTCCGCCTCGGTTTGGTCGGCCGCGGGTCCACCGACGGCATCGCCTCCGACCTCGAGTGGGTCAGGGCGCTGTTCCCGGTCGTGCACGAGTTCCGCGACCGCCAAGCGGGGCTGCTCTCCGGGGGCCAGCAGCAGCAGCTGGCCATCGCCCGCGCGCTGGTCTCAAAGCCGCGCCTGCTGCTCCTCGACGAGCCCTCGCTCGGCCTGGCCCCGTCGGTGGTGGAGCTGGTCTGGAACACGCTCAGCGACATCCGCTCCAAGGGCGTGACGATCATGCTCGTCGAGCAGCGAGCGCAGATCACGGTCGGCTTCGCCGATCGCACCTACGTGCTCGGCGACGGACGGGTCAAGATGCAGCTCTCACCGCAGGACGCGGAAGACACCGAACGGATGGTGGAGGCTTACTTCGGATGAACGTCGGTCAAACGATCATCGACGGCTTGGCGCTCGGCGCGCTCTATGCCCTGGTGGCGATCGGGCTGGCCCTGGTGTTCGGGGTGCTGCGTTTGATCAACTTCGCCCAGGGCGAGCTGATCACCGCGGGCGCCTACACGCTCAGCCTGACCAGCAACTGGGCGCTGGTCCCCCAGATCGTCCTGTGCTTCGTGGTGTGCATCGGCCTGTCGGTGGCCATCGAGCGGATCGCCTTCCGGCCGCTGCGCGGAGCTGCGCCCGCGACTACGCTGGTGGCGACGTTCGCGGTCGCCTTCGCGCTCGAGGCGGTGTGGCTGATCGCCTTCGGAGCCAACGGCAAGCCGGCCGACCCGCTCTCGAACCTCAATACGATCGCGATCCACGGCGGCCTGGATCTGCGCTGGATCACGATCGTCGAAGTGGTGGCCGGGGGCGTCCTGCTCGGCGGGACCGCGCTGATCCTGGGCCGCACCTCCATCGGGCTTCAGATGCGCGCCGCGGCCACCGACTTCCGCACCGCCCGCTTGCTCGGCGTGCGCACGAACCTCGTGATCTCGTTCGCGTTCGTGATCTCCGGCGTGATGGCCGCGGTGGTCGCCCTGCTCTACACCGTGCAGACGCCGCTGGTCACCCAGACGTTCGGTCTCGACATCACGATCATCGCGCTCGTGGGCGCGGTGGTCGGTGGGCTGGACCGGCTGTGGAGCGCTACCGCCGGAGGCTTTGCCATCGGCTTTGCCACCTCGGTGCTCGGCGACGTCCTCCCGGCCTCGCAGGAGAAGTTCCTGACCGCGTTCGTGTTCCTGCTGGTCATCCTCGTGCTGCTGCTCCGGCCGGGCGGCCTGTTCAGTGGGTTCGGCCGCACGACCGTGGAGCGCGTATGAGCCGCCTCCGTGTGAGCCGTCTGCGCTCGGTCCAGACGCTGGTGGCCAGCATCGCGCTGCTCCTCGTGGTCGCGTTGATCGGGTCGGGTACGACCGCGGCCACCCAGCAGGACTTCATCACCGCGCTGATCTCTGCGGTCATCGTCTACGGCCTCTACGTCTTCATCGGCAACTCCGGGGTGATCTCGTTCGGCCAGATCAGCTTCGTAGCGATCGGCGCGTTCAGCGCCGGCCTGTTCACGATCCCCACCCAGCCGAAGCACTTCGTGCTCCAGGGGCTGTGGTCGTTCATCGCCGATCACTCCGTGTCGAATTTCGTCTCGTTCCTGATCGCCGCCGGGCTCGGCGCGCTGTTTGCGTTGATCGTGGGGCTTCCGCTGATGCGCCTGTCGGGGATCGCCGCCGGCATCGCCACGCTTGCCGTCCTGGAGATCACCTACAACATCTTTCAGCAATGGACGAAGATCGGCCCCGGACCGACCACGCTGTCATTGGTACCGATCTCGGTAGGCGTGTGGCAGTCGCTGATCGGCGCCGTGGTCGCAGCGATCATCGCCTTCCTGTATCAGTCCTCCCGGCGGGGGCGCCTGTTGCGAGCCAGTCGTGAAGATCCCGCCGCGTCGCAAGCCATCGGGGTCCACGTGACCCGCGAGCGGCTGCTCGCCTATGCCCTGTCCGGCGGGATATGCGGGCTGGGCGGCGCGCTGCTCGTGCACCAGCTGGGCAGCATCACCGTCGACCAGGTCTATCTCGAGCTCACGTTCCTGACGCTGGCCATGCTGGTGATCGGAGGTTCCGGGAGCCTGTGGGGAGCCACCGTCGGCGCGTTGGGTATAAGCCTGCTGGACTCGTGGCTCAGCGCCGCCGAGAACACCGTGCACGTCGTGTTCTTCTCCGTGACCCTTCCCAACGGCTCCTCAGATCTGATCCTGGGCGTCATCATGGCGGCCATGCTGCTGTTCCGCCCCCAGGGGGTCACCAGCGGCGCCGAGTTCTCGCTCGCCTTCGTCAATCGGCTGCGCAGACGCCCGCCCGGAGCGGAGGCGCCGCTCACCGCCGCGTCCGGCGAGAGCAAACCTACGCCGGAGCAGGAGATTCAACCGGTCAATTCACCGACCCAGGGGGTAGAGAGCCGTGCCGAGCGCTGAGAAGCTGTCCGCATTGCGTCCCGCGGGCGGCCACCGCACGCTCGCCGAGCGGGCGTTCGCCACCCTGCACGAGGCGATCGTCACGGGGGTCCTGGCCCCCGGCGAGCGCCTCCCGATCGAGGAGCTTGCCGAGATCCTCGAAATGAGCCCGATGCCGATCCGCGAGGCGCTCCGGCTGCTCGACTCGGTCGGCCTGGTGGAGAACATCCCGCATCGCGGCGCCCGCGTCACCGAGCTGTCGATCGGCGATCTGCGGGAGGTCTACGAGGCCCGGCTCGCACTCGAGCCGCTGTGCGTCCGCCACGCCGCGGAGAAGTTCACCGACGCCGACGCCCAGCAGGCCGCCGATCGTCTGGCCGACCACGTCCGGGCGTCCAAGCAGCGGGCACTGGGACCGATCTGGTCCTCGCACACGGCGTTTCACTTCGCCCTGTACGACGCCGCCAAGTCGCGCTGGATGCTGCGCCTGATCCACCCCCTGTGGGAGAGCAGCGAGCGCTACCGCTTCGCGATGCTGCCGGTCCGCCTGAACCTCGACAAGCGCCGGCTCGAGCACGAACAGATTCTCCAAGCGTGCATCGACCACGACCCCGATCGGGCTGGCCTGGAGCTCCACAACCACCTGGCCCGCACGGCCAACATGATCGCCACGCAGATGGGCGGCCAGGAGCTGTTCGAGCTGGTTCCCGGCGGGGCCCAGCCGGAGAAGGCAGCCGTCGGATAGGCTGCGCCCAGGGGTCGGGTGCGCGGGGCCGTCGGGTCCGCCCCGGCTTGACGATTGATCAAATATCTGAGATGTTTTGGAGGCCGGTGTCGGGACCGCTCGGGCCGAGCCGCCGCGTGGCGTCAAGGCGCCGCCGCCAGGCGCCGCCGACCTTTCTATGACCGACAGAACTAGCTGACAGAGGGTGAGAGATGCTTCTTGAATCCGTCGCCTACGCGCGCCCGGACACCGTCGCGGAGGCGCTCGAGGCGCTCGCCTCCAGCGACGGCGCCGCGGCGCTCGCCGGCGGTCAAAGCCTGGTCAACGTCCTCAAGCACCGAGTGGCCTCGGTCGAGTTGCTCGTTGACATCAGCCGCCTGGAGGAGCTGCGAGGAATCGATCGCGGATCCGACGGGGGGCTCGAGATCGGGGCCTGCGTGACCTACGACGAGCTCGACCGCTCCGAGGAGATCCGCTCGAGCCACCCGCTGCTGGCCGAGGTGGCCGGCCACATCGAGGACCAGCAGATCCGCGACCGGGGCACGATCGGCGGCAATTGCTGCCTGAGCGACCCGACCAACAACCTGCCACCCCTGCTGGTCGCGCTCGACGCGACGATGGTGATCGAGTCGTCCTCCGGGCGGCGCGAGGTACCAGCCCGCGAGTTCTTCCACGGCTACTTCGCCACGGCGGTCGGCGAGGGCGAGCTGCTGCGCGCCGTCACGGTTCCGGCGCTCGGCACCGACGCCGGCGCCGGCTACAGCTCGGTCGCGGTCGGGACCGACTCCAAGGCGATCGCCCGCGCGGCGGCCGTGGTCCGCGGCAACGGGACGATCGAGGATGCCCGGGTGGTGCTGGCCTGCGTGTCGCCGGCGCCACTCCGACACAGCGGGATGGAAGAGGCGCTGCGGGGTGCCGAGGCCACCGTCGAGGCGGTCCAGGCGGCCGCCGAGCAGATCGGCTCAGACCTCGAGCCGCTCGGGGATGCCCATGGAAGCGCGGATTACCGGCGTGCGATGGCGCGCGTGGTGGCCCGGCGCGCGGTATGTCAGGCGATGGCCAAAGGAGGAGCTAGCCGTGGTTGATGAAGGCACCGTTCAGGCGATCGAGTTCACGCTCAACGGCGAGAAGGTGCGCGCGACGGTGGAGTCGCGACAGCTGCTGGTGCACTTCCTCCGCGACACGCTGGGACTGAAGGGCACACACGTCGGCTGCGACACGGGCAGCTGCGGCGCCTGCTCGCTGATCTACAACGGCAAGCTCATCAAGAGCTGCATGATGCTCGCCCCGCAGGCCGATGGGGCGGAGATCGAGACCATCGAGGGGCTCAGCCGCAACGGCGAGCTCACCCCGGTCCAGCAGGCCTTCCACGAGCAGCATGGTCTGCAGTGCGGCTACTGCACTCCGGGGGTCGTGATGGCGGCGACCTTCCTGCTGCGGCGCAATCCCAACCCGACCGAGGAGGAGATCCGCCGCTCGGTGCGCGGGAACATCTGCCGCTGCACCGGCTACATCAACATCATCCGATCGATCGAGGCGGCGGCTGGGGCTACCCGCGCCGGCGGCGAGGAGGCAGCATGAGCACGACTCCCACCGAGACCCGCGTTGAGTCCCGGTCAACGATCGGGCAGAGCGTTCCGCGCGTCGAGGATCGCCGGCTGTTGCAGGGGCAGGGTGAGTTCGTCGACGACGTGTGGATGCACCGCACCGGTCACGCGCACTTCGTGCGCTCGCCGCACGGCCATGCCCGCATCGTCTCGATTGACGTGAGCCGCGCGCTGTCGCTCGACGGCGTCTACACCGTGCTCACGGGCGAAGAGGCCAAGGAGATGTGCGAGGCCCCGTTCTTCCAGATCGCGCCGCCCCCGGCGGGCAATCTCGAGGAGTGGCCGCTGGCCGTCGACAAGGTCCGCTACCACGGCGACGCCGTGGCGGTGGTCCTGGCCGAGACGCGCGAGCTGGCGCGTGACGCGGCGGAGCTGGTCGACGTCGAGTACGAGCCGCTCCCAGCCGTCGTCGACACGGTCAAGGCCGCCGACCCCGACGCCCCGGTGCTGCACGAGGTGGTCGGGAGCAACATCGCCTGGCAGGGCACGTACGACTGGGGCGACATCGACTTCGCGCTCGAGAACGCCGACCACGTCGTCGAGATCGACCGGCTGCATTTCCATCGCTTCTCCTCGACCCCGCTCGAGTGCAACGGGGCGGTCGTGCACTGGGATCCCGGCACGAACATCGTGCGCATCAGCTCCAACAACCAGATGCCGATGTTCGCCTCGATGGTGATCGGGCCGACGCTCGGCGTCGCGTCGAACCGGCTGTCGTTCTCCTCGCAGGACATCGGCGGCGCGTTCGGGATCAAGATCGGCTCCTATCCACAGATCGCCGCGCTCGCGCTGCTGTCCAAGAAGGCCGGCCGTCCGGCTAAGTGGACCGAGTACCGCACCGACCACATGCTCTCGGCCGGCCAGGGCAACGAGCGCACGTTCCTCGACACCAAGGTCGCCGTGCAGAGCGACGGCACGATCCTCGGCTTCAAGACCCGAGCGTTCGACGACGCCGGGGCGTACCTGCACTACGAGCCGCTGGGCGCGGTCATCTGGACGCAGGTGAGCCCGGGCTGCTACCGGATGAAGCATGTGCACGTCGAGTACACCGAGACGATGACCAACAAGTGCCCGACGATCCCCAACCGCGGCTACTCGCGCCTTCAGCATCTGTGGCTGACCGAGCGGATCATCGACATCGTCGCCCACGAGCTCGGGTTCGATCCGGCGCAGCTGCGCAAGCAGAACTACGTCCGGCCCGAGGACTACCCGTACGAGACGCCGAACGGCTGCGTGTACGACTCGGGTGACTTGCCGCGCTCGCTCGACATAGCCCTGGAGATGATCGACGTCGAGAAGTGGCGGGCAAGGCAGCGCGAGCTCGGCCACGGCTCGGGCAAGCGGATCGGGATCGGGATCGGTTCGACGCTCGACTCGGGCACCAACAACTTCGGCCAGGCCCGGCTTGTCAACCCCGAGCTGCCGTTCTCGGGCAACGGCGAGGCGTGCTTCGCGAAGCTCGACCTGTACGGCGAGGTCAACGTCAACCTGGGCACGACGCCGCAGGGGCAGGGACACGAGACCACGGCCGCCCAGGTGGTGGCCAACATCCTGAACATGCCGCCCGACCAGGTGCAGGTCACGGCCGGTTTCAACCAGCAGCAGAACACCTACGTGGCGTTCTCGGGTACGTATGCGTCGCAGTTCGCGGTCACCGGGCTGGGCGCGGCCCAGGGCGCGGCCGAGAAGCTCCGCGCGGAGATCATCGAGCT
Organism: uncultured Solirubrobacterales bacterium; assembly: GCA_963764545.1. Classification (GTDB taxonomy): domain Bacteria; phylum Actinomycetota; class Thermoleophilia; order Solirubrobacterales; family Solirubrobacteraceae; genus Palsa-465. The sequence continues at coordinate 132,504 of CAVXSX010000008.1, forward strand.
GGCGGCGTACGCGCTGCAGGCCGACGCGCAGGACATCGAGCTGGCCGACGGCATGTGCTCGGTGCGCGGCGATGCCGAGCGCGCGATCCCGTTCATCGGGATCGCCAACATGATCTATTCCAACAACGCGGTGCTTACTCCGGAGATGCGCGAGCGGCTCAGCCTCAACTGCCGCTACGTGTACACCCCGCCGTTCCAGGTCCCCGACCCGGAGACCAAGCGCGGAAACCTGACCCTCACCTACGCCTCGCAGATCCACGCCGCCGTGGTGGAGATCGACGAGGAGACCGGCGAGGTGGAGATCCTTGACTACGCGGCGGTCGATGACTGCGGCAAGCGGATCCATCCGCAGATCGTCGAGGGCCAGGTGCACGGCGCGACCGTGCTGGGCATCGGCGCCGCGCTCTACGAGGCGTTCGAGTACGACGAGTCCGGGCAGCTCCAGCAGGCCTCGTTCTACGACTACCACGCGATCACCGCGCTCGACACGCCCGACATCAAGGTCGGCGACATCGAGTCTCCCAGCCCGTTCACGCCCAACGGCGCCAAGGGCATGGGCGAGGGCGGCGGCGCGCCGCTGCACGCGATCTGCTCGGCGATCCAGGATGCGCTGACGCGCGAGGACGCGATCGTCTCGGACAGCCACAACCCGTGGGAGCGCGTGTGGAGGCTCGTGCACAGTGGTGAGAGTGGCGAGCCGCGGGGCGTGCGCGTGAGCTCGGGCGCCGGCAAGGGAGACAGCGCATGATCATCGAGAACGAGTTCCGCGTCGGCGCCGACATCGACACGGTCTGGCGTGAGCTGCTGGACATGGAGGGCGTGGCCAGCTGCCTGCCGGGCGCGACGATCACCGGCACCGAGCGCGAGAACGTGTACGACGGCTCGATGCGGCTGAAGCTCGGGCCGATGCGCGTGGAGTACCGCGGCACCGCCACGCTGACCGAGGTGGACGAGGCGAATCACACCGCGGTGATCTCGCTGAGCGCCCGCGAGGCCAAGGGCCAGGGCTCGGCGATGGCGACGATCCGCAACCAGCTCGAGACGGTCGAGGGCGGCACCCAGGTCAACGCCCAGACCGACCTGCAGATCACCGGCCCGCAGGCCCAGTTCGGGCGCGGGGTGATCGAGGACGTCGGCAAGCGCGTGCTCGGCGAGTTCTCGGAGCGGCTCGAGCAGCGGATCGCCGGCGGTCCGCAGCCAGACGCCACGGCTGGCGAGTCCGGTGGCGCGTCCGGTGGCGCGTCCGGTGCTCAGCCGACGGCGCCTCAGGCCAAGCCGGCGGCCGCGCCGGCCGAACTCGACGTCGGCTCGCTGGTCACCAGCAGCCCGATCGTGCGCCGCGCCGGTGCCGGCGCGCTCGCGGTGGCGCTGATCGCAGCGCTTCTGATCCTGCTTCGTCGCCGGCGCTAGCCGCGCAGAGCCTGGGCGATCCGGGCCACGAGCGCCACCGGCTCTTGCGTGAGCTGGCGGTCGGTTACGCGCATGCTGCGCAACCGGTGCGCCAGCATCACCTGATCGCGCTTGCGATCGCCCTCGAACGCCTGCCGGTGGCCGTGCGCCTGCCAGCCGTCGAATTCGAGCACGAGGCGCTGCTCGGGCCAGTAGGCGTCGACCAGATAGCCGTGGAGCCTCACGTTCGTAAGTGGGCGGGGCAGCTGCGCCCGGTCGAGCAGCCTGAGCAACGTCCGCTCTCGCTCCGAGCGGGTCATCCGCGGATCCTCGAGCAGCGCGCGGATCACCGGAGCCCCCTTGCGGCGCGGCTCGCGCTTGAGGACCGCGGCCAGCGCGGCCGGCGTCAGGAGGCGGCGATACAGCGCCTCCTGGAACGCCCGCTCGGTGTCGCGCGCGGACTCGGTCGCGGCCAGGTCAACGATCGTTCGCGCCACCGAGGTCACCCGGATGCCCCGCATATTCGTCACGTCGTGGCGCGCGAGATGCTTCGGGCGGTGGCGCCTGATCCCCGGGTGCACACCGGGGTTGCGCCCCACCACCGTGACGTCGACCTCCGCATCGCTCTGCGCAAGCAGCCCGAACATCTCTGCGGCTGAGCGGTGGCTGACCACCGCGCCGTCACCGCATGCGAAGACCGCGGCCCGGGCACGAGCCATCTGCGTCGGTGGCGCCGCGCCAAGCAGGAAGACGCCGCGGTGCAGCCGCTGCATCGTCCGCGCCCTGACGCGATGCGCCACCGCGTCGGTGCCGAGACCCGCGTCCAGCAATTGCTCGAGCGTGATCACGTTGTCCTGGCGCCCCCCCACCCGGGCGATCGCCCGCTCAACGGCGCGCATTACACGTCACGCCTCGACTCATCCGAGGGGCGTGGCGAGCTAGCCGTGTCCCAGGCGGCTAATCCGTCACGGCCCCTGGATCCGGCGTTGCGTGGCGTGTTAGCCGCGGATCTGACGCTCACCGAGCCAGTATCAGCCCACCGAACCGCCCCGGCCGGGAAAGCGACCGACTTGAAACGAAGTTTTGGCGATCCCGAGACGATCGGGGCCGCGGCCGGCGCGGACGCCGGCCTACTTCACCAGCCGGGGCCCTTGTGGTAGCGGTCCTCGTCGGCCATTTCGGCCGGATCTTCGGCGCCCTTGCCACCGACCTCCTCCTCGTGAGAGGGATGGTCGCTCGTGTCGGGCGGTACCTCGGTGGGTTCGGTCTGCTCGGATTCGTCTTGCTGACGCGGATCGTCCATGCGATGGCTCTACCCGTTCGCCGCCGCCCTTATCGCGCCGCCCTCAGCTTCCGACGATCGTCCCCCGCGCCCTCGGCCGTATACTTGATCAACTACAGGTCAGCTCCCTGTCGCCGGACTCATCACCTTGACGGCCGCCCGTGATCTCCGTGAGTTCATCCAGCGGGCGCGCGACGCAGGCGAGCCTGTCATCCGCATCGAGCGGGAAGTCACCCCCGTTCATGAGCTTTCGGCCGTGGTCAAGGCGTTCGAGCGAGAGGGGAACCCGATCCTCGTCTTCGAGAACGTGGAGGGTTCTGAGCTTCCGGTCGTCGACGGCGTGTTCGGCTCGCGCGAGCGGATCGCGCTGGCCCTCGGGATCGACGTTCGATCGCTCACCGAGAGCTACCTCAGCCGTCTCGCGCACCCGTTGGAGCCCGAGCGTGTCCCAGAGGCGCGATCGCAGGAGGTAACCAACACCGACGCGATCGATCTCGGCGCGCTGCCAATCTGCGTGCACGCCCCGCTGGACGCCGGCCGCTACATCACCTCGGGCGTGTGCCTCGCGCGCGATCCACAGAGTGGTGCAGTCAACTCCGGCATCTATCGCATCATGGTGAAGGGCAAGGATCGTGTGACGCTGAGCGTCGACCCGGATGACGACCTCGCCCGGATCCTCACCGGCGCACGCGAGCGCGGAGAATCGGTCGACGTTGCGATCGTGGTGGGGGGCCATCCGGCGATCGCCGTGGCATCGCAGGCGAAGATCCCGATCGAGATCGACTCCCTGGCTGTGACCGGAGCGCTCGTGGGCAGTCCGCTCCGTGTACATGACGGCGTGACCGTGGACCTACCCGTGCCTGCCGACGCAGACGTGGTGATCGAGGGCCGCGTTCGGACCACACCCGGTGAGCACGAGGGACCTTTTGGCGAGTTCTCGTACTACTACGGAGAGAGCGTGGGCTGGGTGTGTGACGTAACCGCGATCACCCGCCGGTCGGATGCAATCTGGCTGGATATCCATCCCACGCACCGCGAGCACCGGATCCTCGCCTTCGCTCCTGCGCACGAGGCGAGGCTGCTGCAAGCGCTGCGTGCCTCGAGAGCGGCCGTGCAGGCGGTACACATCCCGACCGAGTCCGCCGGCTTGATCGCATGCATCTCGGTGCGCAAGCGGCATGACGGGGAACCGCGCCAGATCGCCATGAACGCTTTCAGCGTCGACTCGCTCGTCAAGCACGTGGTGATCGTGGACGACGACGTAGACGTCACGAACCCCGGTGAGGTCGCGTGGGCACTGGCACTGCGCGTCCAGGCTGACCGCGACATCCTGATGATTCCGTACGCGACGGGCATCGCCGAAGATCCGAGCTCATACGGATACGGCAGCCGCATCGACCCGCGGGGCCTGGTCACCAAGACCGCCATCGATGCGACGATGCCGCTCGAGGCTGACCTCCCACCGCGCGCCGACGAGTTGCCCGCCCGCTACGCCGACCTGGACCCGCGTGACTATCTCTCACCGGACTCGGGCAGCTGACGAGCGGCCCAGTTTCCCATCCCATCCCACCGAGTCACAAGGGTCCAGGCTCACGGCTCGCTCTCCCACAGCGTCCGCGTGCTCTCCCAGTCGTCGTCCTCGCCGTCCGGCGCGTAGTAGCGCGACCCCGGGAACTCGGTCGCCGGGCGCGTGTACGTGCCGCGCTCGACCAGCCGCTCGATGTTGGCCCGATAGACCTCGTCGACCGCGGCGTGACGATCCGGGTCGTGCTCCAACCAGAGATTTCGAGGGTGGATCGGCTGCTCGTACATCCGCGCGAACAGCTCAGTTCGGAGGTCCTTCATCCAATTGGAGTTGAGGTTCATCGCGCGGAAGTGGCGTAGCGCCTCGATGTCGACCACGCCGGCCACGAACGTGTTTGCCCCCGAGACGGTGTGGCCGAGCACGTTGCCCATGTAGTCGACGATGTGCGAGTTGCCGCCGGCGATGTCGTACGGGTGCTCCATGTGCGGATGCACGTACACCGGCCCGACGTTCGGGCACACCATGTACACGTTGTTGAAGTGGGCGTGCGCCCGGTTCTGGAGCATCCAGGTCCCGCCCGGGTCGAGACCGACCTGCGTCATCGGGACCGCCTCGCTGGGGCGGTAGACGACCTCGGCCCCGTTGAAGGCCAGCGCCCGCACGGCCTCCGGGTACTCACCGTCCGAGCAGCAGATCGTCCCGATGTTGCCGATATCCGGCGTGCGGAGCACCGGGTAGAACGCCTCGATCCCGTCGCCGAACAGCTCCACCCACCGGTCGTAGACGTCGTGGGGCGTGCATGAGCGCTCGCGGCACCACAGGTGGTTCTTGGCCGCGCGGTGCACGATCTCGCCAGCCGGGGAGATGACGAACAGCACGTTGAAGAAGCGGCGCTCGATCACCTCCGGCCAGCGAGCCTTGCACTGGACGATGATGTAGGTCTCGTACTGGCGGGCCAGCGCGGCAAGGCGATCGGTCTCCGGACCCGGGATGTCGATGAACAGCTCCTCGGCGGCCGTGACGTGCGGGATGTCGAAGATCTCGTCGGTGAAGCCGGTGAGCGCACCCTCGGCCAGCGCGATCAACCTGACCGGCATGTTGATCCCGATGATCGACACCGCGGCATGGATTCCGTCCTCGATGATCTGGAGGTTGCGGGCGATGTCCTTTCGCGACCCCGCACCGTGCACGATCGTCGACAGACCGACCGCCATGTACGGCGCGATGCCGGTTGCCTTTCCCTTCGTCACGCGCCCACCGGCGATTCGTCGGTCAACCCTGCACGACCGCACCGGCCGGTGCCATCGGCGCCTCCTCATGCACCGGCTCGGCCGAGACCGCGTGTGACGCGGCGCGGGCGATCAGCTCGGGCCGCGTCATGCGCAGCCAGGCGAACCACACCAGGATGACCAGCACCATGCCCAGCGCGTAGAACAGGGCGACGTAGTTGACGCTCTTGCCGATATCGGTCGGAACCGGGATCAGCGACCCCTTGTAGGCCAGGATCGGCACCGAGCATCCGAGTATCACCACGAGGTAGCGCCACCACTGTCCAGACCGGCCGCGCATGCTCCACACGAGCTTCAGCCCGACCACGACGATCGCGAGGTAGATGAACTGGACCATGTAGGAGCCGACCGTGGTGGTCAGGGAGAGCACGGCGATGAGGTCGTTGGGCAAGCCGAACGTCTTGGCGTAGTTGAACGCATGGACGAGGACGATCCCGACCACGACCGCCGCGATCATCACGAGATGCCCGACCCATGGCGTGTTGTAGCGCGAGGTCCGGGTGAAGACCTTCGGAAGCAGGCCATCGCGGCCGAGCGAGAACAGGCCGTGACCGACGACCACGCACATCGCGAGCATGACGGCGAGCGCGTCGAGCACGATTACGAAGTCGAGGATGGTGGCCAGCCAGCTGCCGACGTACCGGGTCGCCATCGTGTCGATATAGGCGGGATCGTTCGCCCACGCGCCCTTGGCCACGGCGTGGACCCCGTAGCCAATCGAGATCGCGTAGGCCATCAGCACGTAGAACAAACCGCCGGCCAGAATCGTCAGCAACACGGCGCGGGGGATGTCGCGGTGAGGCGCCTTGCATTCCTCACCGAGCGCGGCCGCGGCCTCGAACCCGACGAACAGGGTGACGCCGATCAGGATCCCGTTGAGAGCGGTGCCGGCCGAGGTCGTGCTGGGGTTGAACACGGACAGGGTGTTCCCGTGCGCGCCGCCCTTGGCGATGATCGCGATGGCCATTATCAGCATCGGGATCAGCGAGATCACGGCGAAGGTCAGCATTGCCCGGGTGGCCACGCGGATGCCGAAGTAATTGAGCACCTGGATGATGACCGCCCCGATGATCATCAGAAGCCACCACGTGATGTGAATCGACAGGTGAACTTGCAGGGCCGTCTGTGCCACATCGGCGAAGCCGCTGGTGATGCTCGGCCCACCCAGCCACATCATGCCGAGGAAGTAGATGCCGCCGGCGAGGACGCCCACCCACGGTGTCGCCCCCCGCACGAGGTACTCGTACAGCGCCCCGGAGCCGGCGTAGCGGCGGGCGAACAGCGACACCGCATAGCCCAGGCCCATGCACCCGATCGTCGCCGCGAGCACGCTGAGCGCGGTGTTCGCCCCCGCCCCGGTCTGCGGGTTGGCGATCACGCCCAGGAGCACACCTGCGCTGATAATCGGACCGATACAGAGCGACTGCGCCACCGCATGGCGGAGCGTCAGGTGACGCCCGCCGAGGTGTGGACCGCCGTGACTCGGCAGGCCGGCGCCCTCGACGTCGGAGATTTCCTCGAGGGGCTCGATTGCTTCAGGCATGTTGGCTCCTGTGGGTCGTGGGGAACGTCGCCACAACTGGGTATTCCGGCGCATCGCCGGAGGGTGAGACGTAGGCGGCCGGCACGCGCTCGGTGAGCGCGGGTATGGCCGGCGCGAGTACATCGGTCACGAAGTCCTCGACCGAGCGCGGGGCGCGGCCGATTACGCGCACGGTGTCATCGGAGGCTTCCAGCGGACGCTCGCGGAGCACCGCGAAATACTCGGCGAGCGCGCGGGCCAGCCATGGCCCCATCCCGGCCGACACGATGTCTCGCTCCCACTCCGCGGCGTCGAGATCGACGTGCTCCACCGGGCTGCCGAGCGCCCGTTGCAGGCGCTCGGCCAGCTGTGCCCAGGAGAGGCTTTCCGGCCCGGTGATCTCGAGCGGGCCGTGAACCGGCTCCGCCGCCAGCAGAACCGCCGCCGCGACAGCGCCGACGTCGCGCGCGTCGACGAACGGGCAGCGACCGTCTGCGCTCGGCGCCACGAGCCGGCCGCGCGCCAGTTCGTCGACCTCGCCCAACAGGTTGTTGAGCAGGTATTCGGGGCGCACGACGGTGTGCTCCATCTCGGTGGCGGCCAGCCGTTGCTCCATCTCGGCGTGGGCGGCGCTCAGCTCGATGTCCCACCGCACGTCGGTGCTGCTCACGTACACGATTCTCTGCACGTCGGCCGCCAGTGCCGCGCGCAGCGCGTTCTCCTCCAGCCGCCCCTGCTCGGGTACCGAGGGTGTCAGCAGGAACAGACGGTCGACGCCGGCGAAGGCGGGCGCGAGCGAGTCGGCGTCGAGCAGATCGCGCTGCACGCGCTCGGCCTGCGGGTAGCGACGGGCGATCTCCGCGTCGGACAGGTCGCTGTGAACCAGTGCCCGCAGGCGACACCGCCCGGCGAGCGAGCGCATGACCTCGCGGCCCATCACGCCGGTGGCGCCGATGACCAGGACCCGGGGACGCTCGCCGGCCAATAGTCAGCCCTCGTGACCGGGCCCGCAGCCGTTGCCGTGGTGATGTGCGGGCGGGGGAACGTCGAGCGCCGGGTTGCGATCGAAGAAGCCCTGGGGCTTGAGCTGGAACCCGATCGTGGACACCGGCATGACCGGCCAGTCCTCGGGGCGGGGCACGTGGTGGTAGTTCATCGTGTACCAGACGACGACATCCGTGTCCTCGATCGAGCGGTCGGCCGCCGTCCACTCCGGAAGGCCGGCCCCACCGGCGTGCTGGTTGGGATAGTCGCCGGCCGGATAGCGCTCCCCGGGGGCATATGGCGTGACCCAGAGGTGCTTGGTGGCGAACGCGCCCCGGCGGCACAGACTCGAGTCGGGCGCGGCGAGCGGCACCATGTTGTCGCCTGGCATCAGCTTGTAGCCGACGAGCTCGCCCACAGCGTTTCGGCGATCCGGATGGACCACGACCCAGTAGCGGTGTGACAGCGGGTCGATCAGGCGACCGGCCTCCTGCTCGGTGCTGAGCACACGGCGGATCGAGCGCCAGGCGTTGCCGTACGGGTTCTCCGGGCCGGCCGGCTCAGACTCGCTGTGCACCTCGTACACCGAGTTGCGCTCACCGTCGATGTCGAGGTCCAGCCGCACACAGAAGATGTGCTGGTGGTTCATGCCGTTGACCCCCGGGGCGACCAGCGCGCCGAATTGCGGCGACTCTCCCGGTGCGACGGCGCGGGTGGCCACGATCCCGGTGGCCTTCACCTCGCACTCGATCGTGCCGTCCTGATACAGGTACCAGAAGAAGCCGTACTCGTAGTTGCCCACCGTCGACACCGACGAGATGACCAGGCGCCGGGACCTGCGGACCTCGACCTCGCCGGTTCGGAAGTCGGTGTGCTTCCAGAGGATGCCGACGTCTTCCTCGTGCATGCAGATCGCGTTCTTGATCAGCACCGGCTCGCCCGTGCCGTCGGACACCACGGCGTCGAAGTAGTGGATGTAGCCCAGACAATCGCAGCCCAGGGCCAGCGAATTGGCCAGCGTCCCGATGTAGTTCTCGCCGATGTCGAACGGGGACTGGTAGTAGCGGCTCGGCTCGGCGTAGGGCACGGCCATCTCAGCGAACGAGGCGCGATGCAGGATCGGCCGCAGGCGGCCTGAGTCCTCGTAGCCGACGGTGTGCAGCACGAGACCCTCGCGGGGCGTGAAGCCAACGCGCAGCCGCCACTTCTGCCAGGCGACCTCGTTGCCCTCGACGGTGAAGCTCGGGCCCTCCGCCTGCGTGATCTCGACCGGACGCAGATCGGTGCGCAACGGGCCGACGCGATCGGCTCGGTACTCGCCCGGCTCGTCCGGCACCGGGACGATGCCGAGGTCGTCCATTCGCACCACCTCGCCGCGTCCGAGGTCGACGATTCCGAACACGCCCTCGATCGGGCGCCCGTAGCTGTTGCCGCCCGGATCGGGCCGTACGAACGCGAGCGTCCGGCACACGCGCATGGCCGGGATCCTCCTCGGGCAGGCCGCTGTTGCCGGTGGGAATCGGGTCGACCGTGACGAGGTCGAGGTCGTCGATCCCGCGCCGGCGAAGCGCGGCCTGGAAATCGGGGTGCGCCTTCGTCAGCTCTTCGACCTCGAGGTACTCCTCGGGGGTCAGCGCGGACTGCACCCCGGGCCTGGGGGTCCACCGTTCAAGGCCGCCACCGTCGGTCACCGACACGATCGCCTCGTAGACACATGAGGTAGCGCGGTCGTAGATGATCAGCTCAGCCCGCCGGCCGCCATTCTGCTCGGCCCCCACTCGCTTGTCGGGCTCGACCAGCGTGATGCTGCCGAAGCGCGCGCCATCGTCCAGCCCCTTTTCGTTTCGCACGGTCGCGACCGCCCGCGCGATCTCATCCGCGCTCAGCGGGTCCAGGGGGTGCGCCAACGCCGTCTCGACCGCGGTGCTCATGCGCGCCCGCGCCGCTCAGCGCTCGCCAAACACTGATCCTCGATCACCCTCGAGTCCTCTCCGTCCGTTCTCTCGGTGAATATTTGATCAACTTCCTAGACAGTTGTCAAGTAAGTCGGGCGCCCGGGAAAGCCGGTTCTTGGGGGTCCGTAGACTGCTGGCCTGTGAGCGCTGAACCGAGTCCCCGGCCCAGACGCGGTGAAGGACGTGACGCGCTCCTGCGCGCCGCGATCAGGGCGGTCGACAAGCACGGCTTCGCCGGCCTGACCTACCGAGCCGTGGCCGCCGAGGCCGGGGTCACCCACGGGCTGGTCAGCTACCACTTCGGCTCGCTTGACGCGATGATCTCAGAGGCCCTGGCGCTGGCCGCCGACGAGGCGATCAGCGACTCGCGCATGTCGGTCTCCTCCGGCGAGCTCGACACGTTCGCCAACCGCATCAGCACGCTGGTCAGCGAGCACACAGAGGCCCAGACCTACCAGTTCGAGCTCACGTTCGAGGCTCGGCGACGGCCCGAGCTGGCCGGCCAGGTCCGAGAGCTGTACGAGAACTATTTCGAGGTGGTCGAGCAGAGCCTCGTGGCCCTCGGCGTCTCGCGCGATCCCGCGCTGACCCGGCTGGTGTTCGCCGCCCTCGACGGGCTGGTCCTCCAGCAGCTGATCTTCGGCGATGCGCGCGCCACCGATGCCTCGATCGAGCGGCTACAGGAGCTCCTCGCCACGCTGGCCAAAGCGTCGCCGCCATCCGACTCCTGAGCCCGTGGCCGACGCGCAGCTCGACCGCCTGATCCGCCAGGTGAGCAACTGGGACCGGTGGGGCGCCGAGGACGAGCGCGGAACGGTCAACCTGATCACGCCCGAGCGCCGCCGCCATGCCGCCTCGCTCGTGCGCAAGGGCGCGGTGTTCTCGCTTGCCATTCCATTCGACCTCCACGGCGTCCCACAGCAGCCGGTCACCCGCCGGATCAACCCGCACCACTGGATGCTCCAGACCGGTACCGACTTGCGCGCCGGCCGGCAGGAGGGCGCGGTCGATGGCTGGGGCTACGCGGATGACATCTTCGCGATGGCGACCCATGCCGCCACCCACTGGGACGGCCTGTCCCACATCTTCCACGACTACCAGATGTGGGGCGGGCGCGACTGCACGCTGGTCAGCGCGACCGGTGCAGCGCGCAACGGGATCGAGAAGCTGAGCCGCGACGTGGTGGCGCGCGGCGTGCTGCTCGACTTTGGCCGGCTGCTTGGAGTCGAGTGGCTCGAGCAGGACCATCGCATCTCGGTGGCCGAGATCGAGCGCGCGTTCGAGGCCGGGCGAGTCGAGCCGGCCCCCGGCGACATCCTGCTGATGCGCACCGGCAACATGCGCCGGGCGCGCCGGAACGGCGGCTGGGAGGACTACGTCGGGACCGACGAGCCGGGCTTCGGCATCGAGGTGCTGCCGTGGCTGCACGAGCACGACATCGCCGCCGTGGCGATCGACAACTGGGGCTTCGAGGCGCTGCCCAGTGGCCACCCCACGATCTGGTTGCCGGTGCACGCCGTCGCGATCGTGCACATGGGCCTGCTGCTGGGCGAGAACTTCAACCTCGAGGAGCTCGCCGAGGACTGCGCCGCCGACGGCGTGTACGAGTTTCTGTTCACCGGGCTGCCGCTGCCGTTGACCGGGGCGGTGGCTGGACCCGTGCATCCGGCCGCTGTTAAAGTAACCGCGCTCTATGTGCGTAAGCACAATCCGTTTATGTTGTTTCCGGATGTGTTCAACGACCCCCAACAGGCCGACAACGTCGTCCCACTCACACAGCTGACCGCCGATTTGAACTCCCGGCGAACCCGCAGTTCGTCTGGATTACACCGAACATCTGCAACGACATGCACGGCGGCGCGCCGCAGTGCCCCTACCCGAACACCCCGACCGATGCCAATCAGGCGGCGCTCTATCGGGATGGCGACACCTTCTTGCGGACCTGGGTCACCGCGATCATGCACTTCCTGAGCTTGGACCGAGCATTCGGCGATCTTCATCACCTGGGACGAGGGCGGCTACGAAGACTCCTCGCCGTTTGGGCCCACCGACGACTCCGGATGTTGCGACTCGCCGGTGCTCCCAGCGACGCCGGCCGACCCGACCTCAGCTGGCGGCGGTGACTTGGTAGGCGGCACGCTGTACAGCGGTGGTCACGTCCCAATGATCGTGATCTCTCCGGACGGCGTCAGGAGAGGTAACCGCCGGCGCCGTCGAGGTGAGGGCTGGTGCGCTGGTCCGGCTGGGCTTTCAGCGCGGGTGCGCCATCCGGGCGGGCAGAACGCGCTTGAGCACCGCGTCGACGATCCGATCCCACAACCCGCCGATGAAGTCAGACAGCGCATCAAGTCGTCTGCGCAGAGACGGAGCCCACAGCAGGAGGGCCGCCAGCGCGCCGATCGCGGCGCCGGCGAGCACGTCAGTCGGGTAGTGGAATCCGGCCGCAACCCGGCCGAAATCCAGGATCGCCGCAAAGACGATCGTCAGCACCCCCCAGAAGAACCTTCTGCGCAGGAGGAACGCGACCGCGATCGCCATTGAGGCGGTCGCGTGATCACTGGGGAAGCTCGCGTCGGCGGCGTGCCGGATGAACAGGTGGACGGCGCCGGGGTGGGCGACGAATGGGCGGGCGCGATCGTAGAACTCGGTGATGATCTTGACGATGAGCAATCCGAGTCCTGCGCTCAGCCCGGCGGCGATGGCCGCGCGGCGGACGGGCGCGAAGCGCTCGTGTCGGGCAAAGACGACCAAGACCACGAGCAGCAGGAAGTACAGCGCCTCCGCCGCCTGCACGTAGGCCAGCAACGGATCCTCGATCGGATCGTTGCGGTAAAGGAATCCGTTGAGCGAATGAACGATCGACCAATCCATCGCGCCACATTTTCACATCGCGTCACAATTCTGCGGCGCCGCGCCAGACTTCAGGCACCGCTGAGCGCCTGAGCGAGTGGGCGCTCGAGTTCCACTGGAGCCGGCGCTTACAGCGCCTCGTCCCTGCGCGTCTCCGAGCATGGCCTCCAACCCCGCCTGCCGAGCTTGTCGGGAGCCACGCGGTTTGCGCGATCCCGCAGCACAACGACGACACGCACGCAGCGATCGGGGCTGGGGTTGCGGGCGAGATGCCGAGCGTGTAAGACTCGCTCGATCCCATCGGGATGCTCATTCCGGGCCGAGGAGAGGGGCCGTCCATGCAGCGATTTGGTGTTCTAGTCCCGCGCAATTCCGTTCGTCTGAGACGTCCCGGTCTAAGGGTTGGCGTGGTCGTTGCCGCCGCGCTGGTGGTCGCGGCGGCCATTGCTGGGAGCGCGGGTGCCACGGGGTCCCGAGTGAGGGGGCCGGCCTCAGCCGATCCGGCTTCGGCCTGCCGGCTGAGCAACGGTGTGAAGCACGTAATCGAGATTACATTCGACAACGTGCACTTCTACCGGGATAACCCGAACGTCCCGTCGGACCTTGCAGCTGATGCCCAATCTGCTCGACTTCATCGAGCACAACGGGACGATGCTGTCGAACAGCCACACGCCCCTAATCGCGCACACCGCGGATGACATCCTCACCACGCTGACGCGGCCTGTACGGCGACCGGCAGGGGATGCCGGTCTCGAACAGCTATCAGGCGTACAACTCCGACGGTACAACCGACCCGGCCAGCTCGTTCGCGTACTGGACCGATCCCATCTTCGACACAGCGTCCACGCCGAATCCGGGTCATGACACCAACCCGTCGATGGTCTACTCCGCGACTCCGCCCGCGACGACATTCCCGGCTCCGTCCGCGGCCACCACGACTCCCGCCCCATGGGTGCCTTTCACGCGAGCGGGATGCGACTTCGGCGCGGTGGGCACCGCCAACGTCGAGCTGGAGAACACCGCCGTCGATATCCCCAAGGTGTTCGGCCCCAATTCCCCAGAGGCACAGCAGCTCGCCGCCGATCCTGACTCGTTCAAGGATGCCGAGACGGCGGATTACGTCGGGGTCGCCATTCACTGCGCGGCCGGAAACAGGTTCTGCGCGACGGCCGAAGGGGTGAAATTCGGCCAGACCACGGCCTCCCCGACCGCCGTGCCCGACCTGTTGCCCGACGAGCCGGGCGGCTATGACGGCTTCCAGGGGCTGTTCGGTCACCGCTACGTTGCCCCTCAGCTTGGCGCAGGAACCCCGAACCTGACCCGCAACGGCTACCAGGTCACGAACGCCGCAGGAAACCTGGTTGACCTCGATGGGAATCAGCTGAACGGCGCGTTCCTCAACAACCGTCCCGGGTTCCCCGGATTCAGCACCATCAACGCGGCCCAGAGCCTCGCGTACGTAGCCGACATGCAGGAGACCGGCGTGCCGGTCACCTACGCCTACATCTCGGACCTGCACGGCAACGAACACATCCCATCCCTGTCAGGCACCGGAGGAGCGTGCGCCGGCGCCCCGGCCGCTCTGGGCAGCGGCTCCGCGTGCTATATCGCGCAGGCGCAGTACTACAACCAGGCCTTCGGCATGTTCTTCCGCCGCTTGGCCGCCGACGGCATCACTCCCGCGAACACGCTGTTCGTCGTCAGCTCCGACGAGGGAGATCACGAGGCGGGTGCGAACGTCGGACGGGCAATTCAGCCCACGCCGGCGAACTGCGACGGTGCGACGGTCAGCGGCGCGACGGTGACACCGGACGTCCCGTGCACCTACCCGGCCGGCAGCATCGGTGAGCTGGCAGGGAACGTTACCGGCCTGCTGGCGACGCAGCGCAACGACACGACGCCGTTCAGCCTCGAGAGCGACACCGCGCCGGAGTTCTATCTCACCGGTAACCCGGGCCGCACCTCGCCGACGGTACGGACGTTCGAGCGGGATGTCGCCGCGCTCACGGCGCAGAACCCGTACACGGGCACCACTCAGCCGATCACGAACTACCTTGCCGACCCGACCGAGGAAGCGATTCTCCACATGGTCAACGCGGACCCGGCGCGCACGCCCACCCTGGCGATGTTCGCCAAGCCCGATTATTTCCTGTCCCCCGGGTCAGCTACCTGCTCGGGCTCCTGCGTCACCCAGAACTCGGGTTTTGCGTGGGATCACGGTGACTATGCAGCCGAGATCGACACCAATTACGCCGGCTTTGTGGGGCCAGGGGTCAAGAACCTCGGGCTCGATGGGTCGGCGGCGAATGCGGGCCCGAACTCCGCTGGTCCGAATAGCGGGCAGACCACGGTGCCGGGCAGCGGAACCACGGGTACCTGGGTCGATGAGACCGATATCCGGCCGACGCTGCTGCATCTCGCGGGCCTCCGCGACGACTACCAGTCCGACGGTCGGGTGATCGCCGAAATCCTGACCTCGCCGGGTGCGACCCTCGGGTCGCCGACGGTCGAGGCGCTCGGACAGTGCTACAAGCAACTCAATTCGAGCGTCGGGGAGTTCGGCACCTCCACCCTGCAGGCGTCCACTCGCGCTCTTGAGAGCACGAGCCCCGGCGACCGCGAATACCGCGCGACGGAGGGAGTGCTGACCCTGCTCGACTTCGGCCGAGACGCCCTGACCCGACAGATCAAGCGGCAGCTGAGCTCAGCCGAGTTCAGTGGTGCCAGGTTGCGCGGTGGCTTGGGCCTCCTGGCGGGCTGCAGGGCCCTCGTCACGGCGGCGGAGCGACTGGCCGGTTGACTCAAGACCGGGGGTCGTAGAACTCGACCGGCTCGTCCGAGAACGGGACCGCGCCGTCGGCCTGGACGTGCCAGGTGTCCTGGAAGTACAGGCAGGTGCGCTCGTCGGCGGAGATCACATGCGGGTGCATCGAGCAGACCATGTCCTCGCGCAGCTCGACGTCGAACGCCTCGCCGATCCGCGGGTGCTCGATCATGGTCATCCCGATCGAGTGGCCGGTGACGTGGCCGAGCTTCCAGCCGCGGTCGAGGAACGGCTTGGACACGGCGCGATGCACCTCCCGCGCCGTCGCGCCGGCGCGCATCGCCTGCCGGCAGATGTCGTGGTACTCGACGTAGGCCTCCATCATCCGCTTGGACTCCTCGGAGGGCTCGACGGCGCACATCGGCCGGGAGAACTCGACCCAGTGGCCGCGCGGACCCGCCACCTCGAGGCCGTAGATGAGCATGTCCCGCTCGCCGACGTGGCGCTCCTCATCGGGAAGGCGCATCTCGGGGAGTGCGGCGCCGTCGGGTCCGGTCAGGACCATGTCCATGGTCAGGCGCCGGGTTCCGCGGCTGACGAACTCGCGCTCGGCCACCGCCATCAGCTCGGCCTCGCTCACCCCCGGTTTCCACGCCCGCATGACCGCGAACACGCCGGCTTCGTTGATCCGCATCGACTCGCGCACCGACTCGAGCTCGTACTCCGACTTGACCGCCCGGGCCAGGTCGAACCCCTCGTCCCAGCGCACCACCTTCTCGGCCGGCAGCTCGACGAAGTCGCGCACGGCCATGACCAGATCCATCCCGTAGACGCCGAGGCGCTTCCAGCCCCGGTCGCGCATCCGCTCGGCGATCCACTTGCCCGGCGTCTCGGCGAACACGCGATCCTCGCACCCAGCCCTCGCCGTGATCGCCGACCCATCGCCCCTCGCCGGGGAAGATGTTGGTCGGCGGCTCCTCGACCGGCAGCAGCACATAGGCATACCGATGCAGGATGCGGAAGCCCGACACGTAGAACATCGCGCCCTCGTAGCCGGTGTACTCGCTGGCGCACACCAGCACGGCATCGAGGCCGTCGCGCTCGGCAGCCTCGCGGATAACGCGGTGGCGCCGCTCGACGTCTGCGCTCAGGGCTGGTTCCATCCACATATATGATCAAACTTCTCCGAGGAACGTCAAGCTGATGCCGCCCGCCACCGTTGCGCTGTCGCGCCCACTGGCCGAGATCCGCGCCGAGTTCCCAGGTCTGCTCGCAGGCACGGTGAGGCTGGACGGCGCGGCCGGAACGCTGGCCCCCAGGACCGTCATCGGCGCCGTGGCCGAGGCGCTTCGCTTCTCGATGGCCAACGTGCACGGAGCGTTCCCGGCGAGCGAGCACAGCACCGAGACCGTGCACGACGCCCGCCGGGCGGTCGCCGACCTGCTCGGGGGCGCGCCCGACGGCGTGGTGCTCGGCCCGAACATGACCACGCTCACGTTCCACCTGGCGGACACGCTGTCGACCCGCTGGACGGCCGATGACGAGGTGGTCGTCACCTCGCTCGATCACGACGCCAACATCCGGCCGTGGGTCCTCGCCGCGGCCCGGACGGGAGCCACCGTGCGCTGGGCGGAGTTCGACACCGAGACCGGCGAGCTTGCCCCAGAGGTCTTCGACGAGCTGATCGGCGAGCGCACCCGCCTGGTCGCGGTGACCGCGGCGTCCAACGCGATCGGCACCAAGCCCGACGTGCGGGCGATCAGCGACCGCGCCCACGCCGCCGGGGCGCTCACGTACGTGGACGGGGTGCACGCCACCTCGCACGGCCCGATCGACGTCGCCGCGCTCGGCGCTGATTTCTACGCCTTCTCGACCTACAAGCTGTTCGGTCCGCACACCGGCGCGGTGATCGCCGACCCCACCCGGCTCGAGCAGCTGATGCCCGCCAAGCTGGTTCCGGCCCCCGATGAGGTTCCCGATCGGTTCGAGCGCGGCACGCCGCCGTTCGAGCTGCTGGCTGGCGTGACCGCG
Source organism: uncultured Solirubrobacterales bacterium (assembly GCA_963764545.1). Classification (GTDB taxonomy): domain Bacteria; phylum Actinomycetota; class Thermoleophilia; order Solirubrobacterales; family Solirubrobacteraceae; genus Palsa-465. Next base: position 150,095 of record CAVXSX010000008.1, read on the forward strand.
GCGATCGATTGGGTCGCCGGACTGGCCGGCGCACCCGGCAGCCGACGCGAGCGAGTGCTCGCCGCGCTCTCAGCCGTCGAGGAGCACCTGACGACGCTGCTCGAGCACGCGGTGACCGGGCTGGCGGGCATCGAGGGCGTCCGCCTGCTCGGGGGCGCCCGGCGGCGGACCTCGACGATCTCGTTCGTGATCGAGGGGCATGAGCCCAGCGACGTCGCCCGGCGACTGGCCGCGGAGGACATCGCGGTGTGGGCCGGCGACAACTACGCCTACGAGCTCATGAACCGCTTCGGACTGGGCGACAGCGGCGGCGCGATCCGGGCGAGCATCGTCCTCTACAACAACCGGGACGACGTCGACCGCCTAGTGGAAGCTGTAGCCGACGTCGCTCAATCGTCTCCCAGGTAGGCGGCCGGCAGGTTCCGGCCGGGCACCTCATCCGGCGTGTAGATCTTCGGATCGCCCGGATACGCGATGCGCCAGTCGTGCGCCGTGTACCAGTCAAAGCGGTTCATCTGCTGCGGGTTGATGCGGTCCGGACCGTCGAAGTGGTGCTCGGCCACCTGCTGCGCGCTCCACGCCGCCCAGGCCGCGTAGACCGATCGCATGTTGGCCGGCACGATGCCCTGCTCGCTGAACGCCTTGCGTTCGGCCGCGGTTGCCCCGACCGGCGGCGAAGTAAGCGACGTCGGGCCGCCCGGGGCACCCAGGTTGAGCGGGATCTGATTCGGCTTCAGGTTGTACGGGGTGAAGTTCGCATGCGTTGTGAACGCTCCGTACATCGGCTCGGCGTCCAGGTCCTCCTGGTTCATAGGGTGGATGTCGAGGAGCTGCTCGATCGTCCGGACCATGTTGAGCTGCGTGTAGTACTGATCGTCGACCCCGCGTGTCGAGTAGGGGCTGATGACGAACGCCGGACCGCGGTGGCCGTCGACGTGATCGACGCCGTTCTGGGTGTCGTCCTCGACGACGAAGATCGCCGTGCTCTTCCAGAAGCGGCTGTGGGAGACCCTGTCGATGACGCGCCCGACGGCCAGGTCGTTGTCGGCGGCCTGGGCGACCGGATCCGGAACGGAGTTGCTGTTGGCGACGCCCGTGGCTCCGGTGTGATCGGTCATCAGCCACATGAACGTCAGCCTCGGCATCTTCCCGGTGTGCTCCTGGCGCTTGAACACAGGGAGCCACTGGTCGACCCGGTACTGGTCCGGGATCGACAGCTGGAAGTTGGGGAAGCATGGATCGCTGATCGCCTGCAGCGACGGGATATCCGACTTCACCCTCGTGTACTGGCATGGATTGCTGATCGGCTCGGCGCCCTGATGCCCGTCCTGGAGCCACTGCGACTCGGCGTACCACTGGTCCCACTCGGGCGCGTTGGCCGGGAGGCTGTACGGGTTGTAGATGTACTCGCCGAAGTTCTGAACGCTCAGACCCGCCTTCTCGGCCGCATTCCAAAGGAAGCCGTCGCGCTGGTAGGCCAGCGAGTCACCGCCCTGCGACGGATAGGAACGGTAGAACGCGCCGAACTCCTTCTCCACGTAGTCGTTGGCCTCAGCCTGAACCAGCCAGTTGTGACCGTCGGCTGAGATCGAGCCCTCGTCGTAGAAGTTGTCCAGGTCGCCGAACCGCATGGCCAGTGCGTGGGCGTTCGGTGTGACCTGCGCGCCGAACTGCGCGTCCGCCGGATCGCCGTTGCCCTCTTTGAGATCGCCCAGTTCCTGGTCATAGGTCCGGTTCTCCCTGACGATGACCAGCACGTGCTTGATCGGCGACGACCCGCCAAGATGCGCCGGAATGACCTTCGGTACGGTGTCGTAGTCGCCCTGGTTGATCGGCTTGATCTGATCCCAGTCATCGTCGGTGAAGACCCGCTGGGTGTCCTTCGCCATCTGGCGAGGTGTCGGCATCCTAAATTTCGTCACGCTGCCGGTGTCGTCGTAGGTGTTGTGTCCGGTGGCCGCCGAGGTGAAGGGACCCTTGTTGATAGTCGATTCGGGGCCCCGGGCGCCAATGCCCTTGTCGTTGGTGACCACGATCACGTGGGCACCGATGGCGCGATCGGGCTGAACTTGAACCGGGTACCAATCCGTCGGGAGCAACCCGGCAAGCGTCATCCGCTTATGCAAGCCGCGGTAGTCATACACCGCGATCGCGTTGTCGCGGCCGATGCTCACCAACACGTGTTTCGCATCCGGCATGCTGATCGCGTTCGCGTAGCTGCCAACCTGGGCCCCCGGGACTGGGTTGGTTCGGACGGTCTGGGTGACCTTGTTGGTCCTCTCGTCAATCACCGACAGGCTGTCGTCGTTGGAGTTGGCGACAAACAGCGCCCTGCCGCGCTGATAGAGCGCGGTCGGCTGGAGGCCCACCCGGATCTCCCGCTTCTCTCGGCCGGTTACGAGGTCAACGACCGAGACCGTGCCACTGATCGCCGCACCGGTCTTCCGGCTGGACACGATCGGCGTGCCGTCCGAGAGGTTGGTGAACTCACCGTGAGTCGCGGGACGCCCGCCCTCGTTGGACACATAGGCGACAGTTCCGTGATCAGCGAGGACGATCTGGCGCGGGGCGTCCCCGACCGTGATCCGGTTGGTCAGCGTGTTCGTCAGCGTGTTGATCTCGCCAAGCGTGTTGTTGCCGTTGAGCGCCACGTACAGCGTCTTGCCGTCGGGCGAAAGCGCCATGCCGTCGGGCAGATACGCCCCGCTCGGGTTACTCGGGCCGATATTCGGATTGCACTCCGACGATGTGATGGCCGAGCCGCACAGCTGGATTGCAGCGGTCTGCGCCACCGCGCCGGTCGACGGGTTGAAGCTGAAGCGCAGCAGATACGTCGACTGCGGGACCCAGACTGTCGTTCCGTCGGGCGAGAACAGTGGCCCGTCAGTTCCCACCGAGGAGTCGGACGTCTTGGTGCCAGCAAGCGGCGTCGCCAGCGCCGTGTGAGTCATCGATCCTGTCTTGAGGTCGACAACGGTGAGAAACCCAGAGAAGTCGTTCCAGCCCAGAGCCGCCAGGTACCGGCCGTCCGGGCTGATCGTGCTCGATACGAGCCGTTCTGTCTTGTCGAGGATGCGGCTCCCCAACGGCGAGATCCATTGGTCGGTGGGGAGCAGGATGCCGTCGGCGTAGGTGTGAGCGACCTTCTCGTGACGGAACGGGTTGAACCCGCCGATGGCCGCCGAGGCGACACCCACGACAGCGACGCATGATGCCAGCGCCGTAGCGATCGCCACCCGACCGCGTCGACGCCTGCGCGTCCGTACCGACACGAGATTCCTCACGTTTCCTCCCAGAAGGTCGGTATGCAGTTGGTCGCCCGCTTGGAGGGCAGGGCGCCACCCTACCACCGCGCACCATGGGCTTGGTGTTACCGACCGGTATCCGTCGCGTGGCCGTTCGGTGGCCGACACGAGCACCGCGCCGAGCGCTCACAGCGTCCGGATATGCTGGCCCGGTGTACGCAGTCCGGGCGACAGGACTGGTCAAGCGCTTCGGCGCCACGACCGCGCTCGACGGGCTTGACATCGGCCTCGCGGCCGGGGAGGTGCGCGGGCTGCTGGGTCCCAACGGCGCAGGCAAGACGACGCTGCTGCGGGTCCTGTTCGGCTTGACCCGACCCGACAGCGGCTCGGTCGGGTTGCTCGGCCGGCGCCTCGACCATCTCGGCGGCGACGTACTGGACGGCGTGGGCGGCTTCGTGGAGGAGCCGGCCTTCTATCCATACCTGAGCGGGCGGGCCAACCTCAAGCTGCTGGCCAAGCTCGACGGCCGCCGCACAACGATGCGGGACATTGACGACGCGCTGGGCCGGATGGGGCTGGCCGAGCGTGCCGGTGACCGGTTGAGTGGCTACTCGACCGGGATGCGACAGCGCCTCGGACTCGCGGCCGCCCTGCTTCGGCGCCCCCAACTGCTACTCATCGACGAGCCGACCAGCGGGCTCGATCCGGCGGGAACCCGCGCGGTGGCGGCGCTGGTTCGGGAGCTCGCGGCCGACGGCGTCGCGATCCTCCTCTCGAGCCACCAGATCGGCGAGCTCGAGAAGGTGTGCAGCTCCTACACGGTGCTCCGCCACGGGCGGGTGGTGTGGGATGGCACCGCGGCTGAGCTCGAAGCCCAGGCCCCCGACTCGGCCTATGGCCTCTCGACCAGCGACGACGCACACGCGCTCGAGCTGGCCTCGCAGATCCCGCGCCTGCGCATCCAGCGGGCCGCCCGGGGTGGCCTCGCGGTGGCCGCGCGAGGCGAGGACATGGACGTTCTGGTGGCTGCGCTCGGCGATGCCCGAGTGCTGATCCGCCGCCTCGAGCTGCTGGTCAGCCCGCTCGAGAGCATGTTCTTTGCGCTCACCGGGGAGCACGACGGGCCGCCGCTCGACGCGCTCGAGCCCCAGGAGCTGGCCGACACGATCCTGGCCGGCGCATGAGCACCGTCGCACCTGCACCGGCCGTCGCCCCGCCCGAACCGCTCGTCAGCGTCGGCCTGCGCAACGCGTATCAGACCGAGCTGCACAAGCTGATGGCGCAGCTGACCACGCGCATCCTGGTGCTGGTGTGCGCGATCGGCCCGCTCGCCTTCGCGGTGATCCTCAAGGTCCAGAGCGGCACCCCGTCCGACGCCCTGTTCGGCGTCTGGGTTCACTCGTCGGGCTTTGCCGTGTCGCTCGTGATCCTCGGGTTCGCGGGCTCGTGGGGCTTCCCGATCGTGGCCGGCGTGCTGGCCGGAGACCTGTTCTCCTCCGAGGATCGCCACGGCACGTGGAAGACGATCCTGACCCGCTCGTGCACGCGTGAGGACGTGTTCGCGGCCAAGCTGCTCGCGGCCGGCACGTTCGCGGTCGGGCTGATGGTGCTGCTGGCGGCGATGAGCCTGATCGCCGGCCTGGCGCTGGTCGGCGATCACGGGCTGGTCAACCTGAGCGGCGTCCTCACCTCGTCCGGCCGGGTGCTCGCGCTGACCGTGGTCAGCTGGCTGATCTGCCTGCTCCCCCTGCTCGCCTACACCAGCCTGGCGATCCTGTTCTCGGTCGCGACCCGCAACGGCATTCTCGGCGTGCTCGGCCCGCTCCTCGTGGCGCTCGTCACTCAGCTGCTCGACCTGATCGGCAAGGGCGTGATCGTCCACGAGCTGCTGATCGGGTCAGCCTTCGATGGCTGGCACGGCCTGTTCACGAGCCATCCCTATTTCGGCCCGGTGCTCGTGGGGAGCCTGGTCTCGGTGGCCTGGATCGTGGCCTGTCTGGCCGCGAGCTGGCGGATCCTGCGCCGGCGCGATTTCCTCACCGGGGTCAGCGGGCGCGGACCGAGCTGGACCGCGCCGATCAGGGTCGTGGCTCTGAGCACCGCCGTGGTCGCGCTGCTCGCGCTGGCCTGCAGCCTCGGGCCGACCGGGGTGACCGCGTATCGCGTCGCCTACAACATCGGCCGCGAGTTCAACAGCGTCACGCTGCTCCAGCAGCAGTTGATCGGCCGCCAGGTTCCGGCCAACGCCCAGCTCTACATCCAGCCGCAGTGCAACCGGCGGGGAACCAAGGCCATCGGCCCCGGGGACTGGAACTGCAACATCTACGTCTACCTCCCCCAGCGAAACGCGGTGCCCTACCAGCTGACCTCGGTCGAGTACGACGTGAGCGTCGAGTACAACGGCTGCTACAAGGCGCAGTCGCCACCGGCGTTCCTCGGCGGCCAGACGATGCAGGACGCCGCCGGGCGCAGCGTGACCAACCCGCTGTTCATCGTCTACGGCTGCTTCAACGTCCTCTGACGCGGCCGCAGCTCACGCGAGAGCGCCCGGGCCCTGCGCCACTGCTGCTCGAACAACGTGGTCAGCGGCGCTACCAGATCCGGATGCCTGACCGCGACCGTCGTGACGCTCTGGGCGCCGGTCCCGGCATCCCGCAGGGAGATCAGGGCCTCCTCCTGGTCACGGACCATCAGCTTCATCGGGAGCGCCGCCAGCGTCCGCACCTGCCCGCCGTGGCGAACGATGTCCTCGTAGCGGCGCGCGTCCTCGAGCGCCTGGGGGGTGTAGATGGCCCGGACCCGGGCACCCCGCTCGAGGGCATCCACCTCCATCACGTTCCAGCGCGGCCGGGGCTGGACGAACGGCGGCTGGAGCATGATGTCGAGCGTCCGGGTGGTACGCGTGACGAGGTCGTCGAGAGCCTCGCTCGTCGGGACCTGGCCGGAGATCGCCTCGATGAAGTCGGCGACCGGCGGGCCGGCCGCGGCCCGGGGCGCCGGCAGTAGCCGCCCGAGCCGCCCGACGCGGATCTGGTCGCGCTCGCTCATCTCGGCGCGCTCGTGCTCGCGATGGCTGAGCCAGCCCCGCAGCGCACTCTCGGGCTCGACCGCGACGAAGCGGCGCACGCGCCCGCCGATGCTCTTGGAGAAGCCCCGGGCTTCGAGAGCCTGAAGCGCTTCATAGACCTTCGGCCTCGGCACGCCGGCGGCGGCGGCCGCCTCGGCGGCGGTCGAGCTCTCGAACCGCAGCAGCGCCAGATAGACGCGCGCCTCGTTCACGGCCAGCCCCAGCTCGGTGAGCAGGCGCGTCGCCTCCGCGTCGTCAGCTTCGCGGCCCGGCATCCGGTCCCTCCCGCATCCCCAGGCCGCCGTTGATGTCGAGCGCGGTCCCGGTGATGTAACCGGCATCGCTCGAGCACAAGAAGGCGGCCAGCGCGGCCACCTCGGCCGCCTCGCCGAAGCGGCCGACCGGAATCGCGCTCTTTAGCGCCGCGAGCCGCTCGGCCGGCATCGTGTCCATCACCGGGCCCCGGATCGCCGCCGGGACGACGGCGTTCACGGTCACGCCCTTCCCGGCCAGCTCCTTGGCCAGGATCTTCGTGAGCACCAGGATGCCGGCCTTCGAGGCGGCGTAGTGGGCACCCGCGACCGTGCCGCCCTGCTGCCCGGCCAGCGAGGCGAGGTTCACGATCCGCCCGAAGCCGCGCTGCGCCATCGCCGGCCCGGCGACCTGGGAGCACAGGAGCGTCCCGCGTCGCGGGAGCGGACGTCGACCTCGACCGGGATCGCGCGAACGCCCGTCGGATCGATCGCCTCGCTGGTCTGCGTCGCCGCGTCGGGGCGCACGTCGGCGAGCGCCACCTTGGCGCCACGGCGATGGAGGGTCTCAGCGACGGCGGCGCCGATTCCCTGAGCGGCGCCGGTGACCAGCGCCACGCGATCGGCGAGCTCGTTCATGTCGTGCTCGCGGCGGACGCGGGCTGGTGCCCGGAGCGCTCGAGCGGGATCGCCGGGGCCATCTCGATCCCCAGCGATGTCTTGCCGAACAGCTCCATCGCCTCCAGGTTGTTGTAGGGCATGATCGCGCCCGCGCGGACGTCGCGGTACATCCGCTCGAGCGGCGAGCGCTTGTAGTAACCGGCGCCCCCGACCACCTCGAGCGCCTTGTCGACGATCTGGACGGCGTTGTTGGTCGCGACGTACTTGGTGAGGACCGCCCGTGCCATGCCGTCCTGGACCGGGACGCCCTCCACCAGGCTGCCGGACGCGATTTCCTCAGCGTGGCGGTAGAGCACGGCGCGCGCGGTCTCGAGCAGAACCTCCATCTCGGCGAACAGTCGCTGGATGGCGGGGTCGCCTTCGCGGTGTCGCTTCTGCGCCTGCTCCCGGGCGTAGTTCATCGCTCCCGCCGCGATGCCCAGGTAGACCGAGCCGAACGAAGGCATCGCCCAGCCCCAGACCGTCTTCAGCATGATCGCGTCGAAGTGCCCGACCGGGAAGGAGTGAAACACCGCCGCCTCCGGCACGAACACGTTCTCCAGCGAGAAGTCGTTGCTCTGGGTGGCGCGCATGCCCATCGTGTCCCAGGTCTGCTTCACGGTCATCCCCTCGGTGTCGCGCGGGATGCGGAAGAACATCACCCGCGGGCCGGTGTCGGGGTCATCGAGCTGGGCCATGCTCGTGAACTGGGTGCACACCGCCGACTCGGTACCGAAGATCTTCTCCCCGGTCACGCGGTAGCCACCCTCGACCTTCTCGGCCACCGTACCCGACTTCATCAGCACCGAGTGGCCCCGTTCGGCGGTCATCGACGCGTAGACGATCTTCCCGGTAGCGGCTTCTCGCAGGAAGGATTCGAGCTTCGGATCCCCGCTCGCGCGCCACAGCGAGGCGAGCTGCCCGATCGGCGAGACGTGCATGTTGACCGCGAGGGCGGTCGAGCCACAGCCTCCCGCGAGGCGCTCCTGCGCCATCAGCAGCTCGCGCAGATTGGCCCCCATCCCGCCGAGCTCCTCGGGCACGGTCAGGCCCAGGTATCCGGCCTTGGCCATGCGCTCGTAGTTCTCGAACGGGAACGACCCATCGCGGTCGTGCTCCGCGGCGCGCTCAGCGAACTCGGCGGCGAGCCCGTCCGCCAGCTCGACGAACCGGCGCTCTCTTTCGCTCAGGGCAGCTCTCATCCGATCTCCCTCCAAAGTTGTCACTACTAAGGGGTAGTGATACCATCCCGCGCCCGTTCAAGTCAATCCGCATGAGCGGTCGAAAGGAGCAGGGAGCATGGCCGGCGGCACGCTGAGAGTGTTGTTCTGCATCGGAGTCAATCCTGCGTTCTTCGATGCCGGGGCGGATGAGCGCCAGGACGCGTTCGAGACCATCAAGGCCACGTTCGCCGACCTGGGCGGACGCTTCGGCGTGCGCGTGCTCGGCACGATGGATGACGATCAGACGATGGTCGGCTCGTCCGCGAGCTGGCCGTGGACGTGTTACATCCTCGCCGACGCTCCCGATCTCGACGCCGTGGCCGCCGTCTGCAACCTGCTGCGAGCGACGACCCTGTCCTCGGGCGCGACCCTCTGGAAGTACCTGAAGATCGAGACGCGGGTCGGCCGCGAGCTGTTCTTCGGGAACGAGTAGCGCTACAGGGCGAGTAGGGCTACGGGGCAGCCGGCGCCGACGGCGTGCTGCGCGCCACGGCATCGAAGTGGCGCTGCGAGGCCGCGGCCAGCCCGTCGTAGAGCGCATCGAAGATCTCGACCGCCCGCGCGCGGGAGTGCGACAGCGGAGCGAGCTCGTCGGGCAGCTCGGGATCGAGCTGGGCGAAGGCCCGGAAGGCATGCATCAGACGGGTCCTGACCAGGAACGCATCGCGGTCGCCCAGCGAGGCGCTCAGGTATGACTCAAAGCCGCTGCAGAACGCCCCGTAGCGCTCCTCGAGCCCGGACAGGTCCCAGGCGCGGGTGACCATCGCCGCGCGCCCGGGCCCGGTGCGCAGGCTGGCGACGAACACCACGGCAGAGTCCGCCACACCCAGCTCGCCGAGCAGCTCCGCGACCTCGCCCGAGTGATCGTGCGGCGAGAGCCACACGCTGTCCTGCACCGATCCGAAGCCGAGGAAGCGCAGCCGGCGCCCCAGACGCGTGCGCTCGATCCGGTGCTCCTCGGGGATCTGGTGCCAGACCACCGTCCAGGGCCCGACGTCGGCCGGCAATCGCCCGAGCGTGAAGATTCGCCCGTCCCCCTCGATCAGCAGCCGCTCGCACCGCGGCGTGAGGCGATAGTGCACGAGCCTCCCCGAGCGCACGCGCGCGATCAGCTCGCGCCGGACCAGGCGGGTCAGCGCCGCCCGCGCCGCTCCGTCGGAGAACCCGAACTCACCCAGCAGCGACACCAACCCGCCCGACCACACCGCGCGCGCGAATGGCCGCACGTACGTGCCGAGCATCGTGATCACGAGGTCCTGCGGCTGGAGCGTGTCCTCGGGGTTCAAACCTGGGTGGTTGAGGAGGCCAGCGTGACCTCCTCGAAGGTCCGTTCGAGCTCGGTCCGGACGCGGTCGCGCCCGGCCGGCGGCTTACGTGATCCGGCTCTGTATTGAGGTACCCACCCGCCCCCGCCCCACCGGACCAGGTCGTAGTCCTGCTCGGCAGCGGCGTGCAGCGTCCAGTTCGGGTCGTAGAGGTGCGGTCGGGCCAGCGCACACAGATCGGCCCGGCCGGCCAGCACGATCGTGTTCACATCGTCGTAGCTCGCGATCGCGCCGACCGCGATCACCGGGATCCCGACCTCATGGCGGATCCGGTCGGCGAACGGGGTCTGGTAGCTGCGGCCGAAGGCCGGCTTCTCGAGCGGCGAGACCTGGCCGGTCGAGACGTCGACGATGTCGCACCCGTGCGCGGCCAGCATCCGCGCAAAGGCCACCGCCTGGTCGGCGTCGAAGCCGCCGGGCACCCAGTCGGTCGCCGAGATGCGCACGCTCAGTGGCCTGTCCTTCGGCCACACCGCGCGGCAGGCATCGAGCACCTCGAGCGGGAAGCGCGCCCGGCCGGGGAGCGACCCGCCGTACTCGTCCTCGCGCAGGTTGGCCAGCGGCGAGAGGAACGACGAGAGCAGGTAGCCGTGGGCCATGTGCAGCTCGAGCAGGTCGAAGCCGGCTTCCAGGGCGCCCCGCGTGGCCCACACGAACTGCTCGCGGACCATGTTCATGTCCGCCCGGGTCATCGCGCGCGGCACCTGGCTGCGCACCCCGTACTTCACGGCCGACGGAGCGATCACCCCCCAGTTGCCCTCGGCAAGCGGCTCGTCCATCCCCTCCCACATCAGCTTCGTCGAGCCCTTGCGCCCGGAATGCCCGATCTGGGCGCCCATCGCGCAGCCGCCGTGGCGATGGGCGAAGTCGACGATCCGCCGCCACGCGGACACGTGTTCGGCGCGATACATCCCGGCGCACCCCGGGGTGATCCGGCCGATGTCCGAGACGCAGATCATCTCGCTCATCAGCAACCCGGCGCCGCCGAGCGCTCGCGCGCCGAGGTGCACGAGATGGAAGTCACCCGGCGTGCCGTCGATCGCCGAGTACATGTCCATCGGCGAGACCACCACCCGGTTGGGCAGCTCCAGTTCGCGCAGGCGCAGCGGGGTGAACATCGGGGGCCGCGGATCGGGGTGCACCGAGCGCACGAACTCGGGGTCGCGCAGCCTGAGGTTGTCGTAGGTCACCCGGCGGCTGCGGGTGAGCAGGTTGAAGGCGAACTGCCGGCGCTCCTGGCCGGCGTAGCGGCCGATCCCCTCGAACCACTCGAGTGAGGCCTGGGCGGCGCGCTGGGTGGACTCGACGATCGGCCGGCGCTCGGACTCGTACGCGTGCGTCGCGCTGAACACGTCCTCGCCGTGGGAGCGGAAGGCCCAGGCCAGCGCCACCGCGTCCTCCATCGCGAGCTTGGTCCCCGAGCCGATCGAGAAGTGCGCGGTGTGCGCGGCGTCGCCGAGCAGAACCACGTTGTCCACGCACCAGCGCCGGTTGCGCACGGTGACGAAGTTCACCCAGCGCGAGTGGTTGGAGTACAGGCGGTGCCCTTCGAGCGCGTCGGCGAACCGTTCCGAGCACCACGCGACCGCGTCGTCGATCGAACGCTCGCCGAGCCCGAGGCGCTTCCAGGTCCGCTCGTGCATCTCGACGATGAACGTGCTCATGGCCTCGTCGTACGGATACGCGTGGGCCTGGACCATGCCCTCGTCGCACTCGGCGATGAAGAACTTGAACGCCTCGTACACGCGGTCGGTGCCAAGCCAGATGTAGCGGCAGTGGCGGCGGTCGAGCGAGGGGATGAAGTCGCGGGCCATCGCGGTGCGCACCGCGCTCGAGGCGCCGTCGGCGCCGACGAGGAGATCGGCGCCGGCCAACTCGGCCACGGGCGGCGCCTCGGTGCCGAAGCGGACCTCGGCGCCGAGCGCGATCGCGCGCTCCTGGAGGATCCGCAAGCAGCTCGCGCCGGCCGATTGCCGAGAAGCCGTGCCCGCCGGTTCTCGTCACCTCCCCGCGGTGGTGGATGTCGATGTCGGTCCAGCGGGTGAAGCGCTCGGCGATCTGCGAATACGTCTCCGGGTCGGCGTGCTCGAACACGGTCAGGGTCTCGTCCGAGAACACCACCCCAAAGCCGAAGGCATCGCTCGGCGCGCGCCGCTCATACACCGTGATCTCGCAGTCCGGTCGGATCTTGCGCATCAGGATCGAGAGGTAGAGCCCGCCCGGACCGCCGCCGACGACCGCGATTCGCATCAGACCCCCAAGTCGGTCAGATGCTCGTACTCGAGCGCGAGGCCGCTCACGACGTTGTGCATGAGCGCCAGCGAGGCGCGCACGCCGGCGTCGGCGTTGGGCGGAAGGTCCTGGAGGCAGAGCGCCTTGAGCTCCTCGTACACGGCAAGCAGTCGCTGCTCGCTCGGGCTGAGCTCACTACCAAGCAGGTCGACGGTCACTTGACCACAGCCATCTCGCGCCGATCGATCATCCGCTTGGCCTTCAGCTCGAAACGGGGAAGCTCGCCTTCGCCGGCGCGCTCGATCTGGAAGTTCAGCCCCTCGTGCGCGTGGCCCAGCCGGCGGTGCAGCGACTCGCGCAGCGCCTCCCAGCCGTCGGCCGGCCACCCGGGCTTCATCTCCAGGCGCAGCGTGATCTCGTCACGGATGCCCTCGTGCGAGATGACCGTCTGGAACTCCTCCACCTCGGGGAACTCGCGGACGATCGCCTCGATGGCCCGGGGATAGACGTTGGTCCCGCGGATCACCTTCATGTCGTCGACCCGGCCGAGGATGCCGCCCTCGTAGATGTCGAACCCGCGTCCGCACCGGCATGTGGAGGCCGGCACACGGCAGACCAGGTCGCCCGTCCGGTAGCGCAGGAGCGGGATGCTGCCGCGCCCCAGCGAGGTGACCACGCGCTCGCCGCGCTCCCCGTAGGGCACCGGCTCGAGCGTGTCCGGGTCGAGCACCTCCTCGATCACGTGGTCCTCGATGATGTGCGTGCCGCCCGGCTGCTGCGCGCACTCGAACACCATGATCGTCCCGATCTCGGTCATCCCGGCGGTGTCGTAGGCCCGAGCCCCCCACAGCTCCTCGATCAGCGCCTTGGTCTGCGGAATCGAGCCGGCCGGCTCACCGGACAGGATCAGCCGCGACACGCTGGAGGCGGGCAGGTCGATGTCCAGACGCTGTGCCTCCTGGGCCAGGCGAATCGCGTAGGTCGGGGTGGCGGCCACCACGGTGGCGCCGAAGTCGACGATCTGGAGCACGCGGGCCTCGGTCGACTGGGCCCCGCCCGGCACGTTCAGCACGCCGACCTTCTCCATCGCGTAATGGAGGCCCCAGAAGCCGATGAACGAGCCGTAGCCGAACGCGATGTAGGCCGTGTCGAGCGGGCGGATGCCCGCGCCCCAGATCCCGTAGCACCACATCTCGGCGATCCACGCCCAGTCCTTGCGCGAATCGAGCGCCCGCAGCGGTCCGCGGCCGGTGGTGCCCGAGGTCGTGTGGATCCGGATCGCGCCCTCGCCGGCGATCACCGGGATCTCGCCGTAGGGCGGCTTGGCCTCCTGGGAGGCCATCCAGTCATCGCGGGTCAGCACCGGGAGCCGGCGCAGGTCGCCCAGCGTGCGCAGCTGCTGCGGGCCCGAAGCGCTCCTCCTCGAAGCGGCGGCGATACCACGGGCTGCGCGCCGCGGCCCACTCGCACTGGCGGCGGAGCTTGGCCAGCTGTAGCGCCTCGATCCGCTCCCGATCGAGGGTCTCGACCTTGGGGTTCCAGTACGGGCTGTCCGTCGCCACCGTGACTCCGGTTCGAGCATACCCGACATTGCTCCGGTCTTCTATGTCGAGTATCGTCGCGGTGGCGGCGCGGCGGGGACCGGGCTTTTCGTCGCGCCGCAGCAGCCGCAGCAGCGAGATGAGTCGCCATCGGATCGTCAACCCGCCGGAGCTCGGTGCCCCGAGCGGCTTTTCGCACGCGGTCGTGGCGAGCGGCGAGACGGTCCATCTGGCCGGCCAGATCGGCTCCGGCGCGACGCTCGCCGAGCAGTTCGGCGACGCGGCGGCTCGCCTGGTTACGGCGCTCCGGGCGGCCGGAGGCGAGCCCGAGGATCTCGTCTCGCTGCAGGTGTTCGTAACCGACGTGGCCGCCTACAAAGCCGCGCTGCCCGAGCTCGGGCCGGTCTGGCGCGAGCATTTCGGCCGCCACTACCCGGCCATGGGGCTGTTCGGCGTGCGCGAGCTGTTCGAGCCCGAGGCACAGGTGGAGCTGATGGGAGTGGCGGTCCTGAGCGCGTGACGCCCGCGGCCCGCATGGCGGCCGCGGCCCGCGTGTGACACCGTTCCGCCCATGCGCAGGCCAGCACGCTGGAGCTCAGGGATCCTCGCGGTGGTGGTCGTCCTCGCCGTGGCGCTCACGGCCGGACTGGGCGCCTCGCACCGGACCAGCGCCCACGACCGGGCTTCCGGCAGCGCGGCCCCGGCCACCGCGGTTCCGGCCGCTGCACTGAGGCTCACGGTCGGCCGCGCCACGCGGCGAACGATCCCGGCCGGGTTCCTCGGGCTGTCGCTGGAGTATCCGGCGGTCGCGGCCTACGCCGGCTCGGACCCGAACGCGATCAACCCGGTGTTCCTCCAGCTGATCCGCAACCTGTCTCCCAACCAGGCCCCGGACCTCCGGATCGGCGGCGATACGACCGACTGGACGTGGTGGCCGGTGTCGGGCGTGGCCAAGCCGGGCGGGATCAAGTACTCGCTCACCCCGACTTGGGTGCGGGTCACCGCCGGAATCGCCCACCAGCTCGGCGCCAGGTTGATTCTCGGCGTCAACCTCGAGGCCGACAGCGGCAAGATGGCGAGCGCCGAGGCGCGCGCGCTGGTGGATGGCATCGGCCGCAGCTCGATCCAGGGCGTTCGAGCTCGGCAACGAGCCCGAGCTGTACGGCAGCTTCACCTGGTACACGACGCCGAGCGGCCAGCACGTGACCGGCCGGCCCCACGGCTACGACTTCACCGACTACCAGGGCGACTTCGCCCGGATCGGCGCTGCGCTGCCGAGCGTGCCGCTGGCCGGGCCGGCGACCGGCGCGCCCAAGTGGATCCCGGAGCTCGGCCCGTTCCTGGCCGCCCACCCGCAGGTCAAGGTGGCCACGCTGCACCGCTATCCGCTCCAGCAGTGCTACTTCCCGACCAGCTCGGCCGTGTATCCGTCGGTCGCCCATCTGCTTGCGCCGGACGCCTCCCGGGGGCTGGCCGACAGCGTGGCCTCGCTGGTCGGCGTCGCGCACGCGCGCCACGTGAACCTGCGGATCGACGAGATGAACACGGTCTCGTGCGGCAACGGGCCCGGCGTCGCCAATGCCTTCGTGTCCGCGCTGTGGGCGCTCGATGCGACCTTCCAGATGGCCCGGGTGGGCGTGGACGGAGTCAACTTCCACACCTATCCGGGCGCCCCGTACGAGCTGTTCACCTTCACGCACCACGGCGGGCGCTGGCGCGCCTTCGTCGCCCCCGAGTACTACGGCCTGCTGATGTTCGCCCAGGCCGTGCCGCCCGGCGCGCAGCTGCTGAGCCTGTCGGGGTCGCTCGGCCACGTCCACGCCTGGGCCACTCGCGCGCCAGACGGGACCGTCCATGTGGTGCTGATAAACGAGTACACCGCGCAGTCGCGCACGGTCGCGGTGCGCATCCCGGGCGCCGGCGGGACTGCAACGCTCGAGCGCCTGCAGGCGAGCGGTCTGTCGGCTCAGACCGGGGTGACCCTGGGTGGCCAGAGCTTCGGCAACTCCACCACCACCGGCTCGCTGGTCGGACACTCGACCCTGGCCATGGTCGAGCGCACGGGTGCCGGCTACATGATCTCGCTGCCGCGGGCGAGCGCGGCGATGCTCACGATCGCCGCGCCCTGATCGGAGGCGGTGCCGCCCCGGTCACCTCTCGGCAACCGGGGCGGCTCTACCTCATCTCAGCGCTGCCTGGCCGCGTCGAAGAAGAACGCGGGGCCGCTGGGCGTACCCACCCCGGTCTCGTCGTCGTAGCCCCGCGTGTCATGCAGCGTGGAGCTCTGGACGTCGATGGTCTGCAGCCGGAACAGGTACCCCTGGCTCGGGTCCAGGAAGTTCGCGTAGTCGGTGCGGACCTGCGCGACCGGCGAGCGCGGCGCGACGATGTCGTGCAGCGCGCTCGTGTCCAGCAGGTGGTAGTAGAGCGGGTTGATGAACCCGAGCGGGCGCCGGTTCATCTGATCCGCCACCGCCACCACACCGGCCATCAGCGGCGAGGACAGGCTGGTGCCGCCGATCCGGTACTGATCCCAGTAGGTGCCGTTGGGGAACGCCTGTGTCTCCCCGACCTCGAACCCGGTGTTGGGGTCACCAGGCATCGCGATGTCCGGCACCGCCCGCATCGGGGTGGAGCCGTAGTACTGCGAGATGCTGGCCGGCACCTTGCCCCGCTGGTAGAAGGGCTGGGTGAACAGCTGGCTGGTTCCGCCCCCCCCGCCGGAGCTGTAGGTCCCGGGCGGCGGCGGCGTCCATGCGCCGTTGGTCAGGACCGAATAGTCGGTCTGCCACCCGAACTCGTCCATCCACTGGCCGCGATTGCCGATCTCGACGCTGGTGCCACCGACGCCGGTGACATACGGCAGGTCGGCCGGGAACTCCACCGTCTTGGCAGCCAGATCGGTGCCGCCGGCGGTGTGGTCGCCCGAGTCCCCGGAGGAGAAGTTCACCGTGATGCCGGTGAGCGCCGCCTCCAGCGAGTACTGCTCATAGAACTGCACATAGCTCGTGCCGAGCAGGTTGATGTCGTCGACTCCGTCGGTCCACGAGTTCGTGATCACGTCGGCGACGTGGTTGTCGATCGCGCTGGCCCAGGCATCGTCCAGGCCGCTGCCGCAGTCCGCCGCACCGACGTAGACGACCTTGGCGCCTGGCGCCATCGCGTGCACGGCCTCGACGTCGAGGGTCTCCTCGCCGTACCAGCCCTGCGGTCCGCATTCACTTTCCAGGTCATAGCCGTTGGGGCCCGGGGTGATCTGCGAGAACTGGCCCGGACGGAACAGCGGCTGCCGATGCACCTGGTTGTAGCGCTGGGCATCCTGATAGATCGTCGGCGCCGCGTACGCGTCGGTGATGGCCACGGTCACGCCGCGACCGTCAACGCCTGAGCGCAGCAGCTGGCTCTCCCCATAGGCCGACTGGTACTGCTGGGGCACGTAGCCGCAGATCGCGTAGGGCTGCGACCGGCCATACGCGGGCGGCTTGTCGCGGGCGATCTTCTGTCCGAAGTAGTCCGAGCAGGGCTGGACACCGTAACGGGCGCCCGGAGGGGGTCCGGGCAGCGTGTCGGCCGGCGTCTTCAACGTCGAGCCCTGGTCGACTCCGATCACGCCGGCGATCGCGCCGGTGACCGCGGCCGGAGCGCTGGCCGGCAAAGACAGCGCCGTGCTGTTGGCCCGGACCGTCTTGCCCTGGTAGGAGTAGTTGTTCAGCTGGACTCCGAACGTCTGCTGCACCTGTGCCACCGAGCCGCTGGCCTCCACCAGCATCCCGCTCGGCAGCGTCGTGGTGACCGTGAAGCCCTGCGAGCGAAGCCAGTTCTGCACCGCGGCGACGTCAGAGCTGCTCGGCCCGTAGGCGGCGTTGAAGGCCCCGTTGGAGAGCCACTGGCCATAGCTGGCGCTGGTCGGATCGGAGATCGCCTGCAATGCGGACTCGGCCCCGGCCTGGTTGCGCATCTGCAGCAGCACGCCGAACTGGACCTGGTCCGCCGACGGCGTCGCCCCCAGGTTGTTGGCCTGTGAGAGCCAGCGCGGCGCGGTTCCCCGCAGCGCATACCGGCCCGGCGACGCCGAGGCCGATGCCGTGACCATCGCCACGACCACGCATGCGAACACGCCTCCGAGCAGCCCGCGTCGGATAAATCGAACGGAACTCAATGCACTCCCCTCGCTGGTTGGTTTACTGCCGCCACGCACCCCGGCCGGCGCAGCCTATAAGAAACCTGTTAAGGACTGCCTTAAGGCGGCGGCCCCGTCCCACACGTCGACGAATCGCGTCGTCAGCGGGGAGAACCCGAAGCGGATCACGTTGGGGCGGCGGAAGTCCGGGATCACCCCGCCCTCGATCAGCCGAGCGCACAGCTCGCGCGCGCCGGGATGGGCGAGTGCCACGTGCGCGCCACGGCAGGCCGGATCACGTGGCGAGGCGACCGACACCCCGAGCGGCGTCAGGCACGCATCGGCCAGCGCGATGGCCAGCTCGGTGAGCGCGACCCCCTTGGCCCGGATCGCGCCGATTCCGGCCTCGCCCACGATCCCCACTCCCTCGTCCACCGCGACCAGACCCAGGATCGGCGGCGTGCCGGACAGGAATCGCCGCATGCCCTCGGCGGCCTCGTAGCCCGGCGCCATCTCGAACGGGTCGCGCCGGCCGAGCCAGCCCCAGATCGGCTGGCGCAGCAGAGGCTGGAGATCGCGGCGAACGTACATGTAGGCCGGCGCACCCGGCCCGCCGTTCAGATACTTGTAGGTGCAGCCGACGGCCAGATCGGTCCCGTCCGCGTCGAGGGCCAGCGGCACCGATCCGGCGCTGTGGCTGAGATCCCAGAGCGCGAGTGCGCCGGCGTCCTGGGCGAG
Organism: uncultured Solirubrobacterales bacterium; assembly: GCA_963764545.1. Classification (GTDB taxonomy): domain Bacteria; phylum Actinomycetota; class Thermoleophilia; order Solirubrobacterales; family Solirubrobacteraceae; genus Palsa-465. The sequence goes on from CAVXSX010000008.1 coordinate 168,497, forward strand.
GGCGTTGATCCGAGCCATGTCCGCGATGTGGGCCGAGCGGTATGAGACGTGCGAGAAGGTCACGAGCGCGGTCCGGTCATCGAGCTGTCCGGCTACGGCGACCGGATCCGGGCCCCCGCTCGGATCGCCCGGGAGCCAGACCAGCTCGAGCCCACGCTGCTCGGCCAGCCCCTCGAGCACGTAGCGGTCGGTTGGGAAGTTGTCGAGGTCGGTGAGGATCCGGGTGCGTCCCGGGCGGGCGTCGAGCGCCGCGCAGGCCAGCTTGTAGAAGCAGACCGTGGTCGAGTCGCCGACCACGACCTGGCCGGGCGCCGCCCCCAGCCCCGCCGAGGCCAGACGGTCACCGATCTCAAGCGGCAGCTCGAGCCACCCGTCGTCCCAGCCCCGCACCCCGCGCTCGCCCCACTGCGCCACCAGGCGCGCCAGCCGCTCGGTGCTCGCCTGGGGCAGCGCGCCCAGCGAGTTGCCGTCGAGGTAGGTGACGCGCGGGTCGATGATGAAGCGCTCACGGAACTCGCGCAGGGGATCGCCCGCGTCAAGCTCGGCGGCGGCCTCACGGCTGAGCGCCGCCGACAGCGCGTCTGTCACAGGCTCACACTCTCCGTCGCCCGCGGACGGAGCGGCCGCGATCGCGGTGGTGGCTCGGGGCGTCTTGGCGGGGCACCTCCGCAGGCGTGTCGAACAGCATGAGGACCACCGTGGCCTCCTGCTCGTCGGCATGGTCGGCGCGGGCGAGTCGCTGTTTGCTCGCGGCCTCGATCTTCGTGATGCGCTCGAGCAGGCTGTCGAGCTCGCGCGCCAACGCCTGCCAGCCCTTGCGGTCGACCGTCACGGCACTCCGCGTGATGTGCGCCTCGGCGGCGTCGAACCCGCCCTCAGCGGCCCCGGCGGCGACGTAGGCGCCGATCTGGTCGACCGCGGCCTTGATCGAGGCGTCTTTGACGATCGCCGGCAACTTGCCCCAGGCGGCGTTCGTGATCCGCGGCCGACCCGTGGTCCGGTAGTAATGCTCAACCGCTCCGCGCCGCGGCTCACGTTTGACGAGCTTAAGGAAGCCGAGCGCCTCCAGACGCCGGACGTGATAGCTGACCACTCCCAGGGGGGCGTCTAGTTCGTCGGCCAGCTCGCTCGGGCTGGCCGTACGAACTTCGAGCATGGCGAGGATCCGCGTGCGCAGGGGATGCGCCAGCGCCTTGGCCAGGGCCGGATCCGTGATGTCGTGCCATGCCGTCACGGCGGGCGTCATTGTAATCAGGGCCGATCCGACCCTCAATAGTCAAGAAACATTGATTGTTTGCAATCTTCTTGCCTAAACTTCCCGCCGGGAGCTCGGTAAGGGCTCGCGCGTCGTCGTGGAGGCCGAGATCGACTGGCGTGAGTGGAACGACGAGCAGAACAACCGGCGCGCGGCGGTCGTCTTCCGAGCCCGCCAGGTGCTGGTGGATTGGGCGCCCCCGGCGTGATTCCGGTGGCGCCCCGGACTCACCGTCCCAGGTAGGCCCGCTTGAGGTCCTCGCTCTTGAGCAGCTCGGAAGCCGGGCCCTCCAGCACGATCTGGCCGGTGGAAAGCACGTAGCCGCGGTCGGCGATCGACAGCGCCATGGTCGCGTTCTGCTCGACCATGAGCACCGACACGCCCGACTCGTGCACCTCTTTGATGATGCGGAAGTTCTGCTGGACGAGCGCGGGTGAGAGGCCCATCGATGGCTCGTCCATGAGCAGTAGCCGGGGACGCGACATCAGCGCACGGCCCATCGCGACCATCTGCTGCTCACCGCCCGACATCGTCCCGGCCAGCTGGTCGCGGCGCTCGTGCAGCCGGGGGAACAGCGTGTGGACGCGCTCGAGGTCCTCGTTGAACGTCGTGCCGTCCTGAAGGACCGCTCCCAGCTCGAGGTTCTCGCGCACGGTCATGTCGGCGAACAGCCGGCGGTTCTCGGGCACGATCGCCAGGCCGTTGGCGATCCGCTGCGGCACCGGCCATCCGGTCACGTCCTCGCCGGAGAGCAGTACCCGGCCCGCCCGCGGGCGCACCAGGCCGAGGATCGTCTTGAGCGTCGTCGACTTGCCCGAGGCGTTGCCGCCCAGCAGGCAGACCAGCTCGCCGCTGCCCACCTCGATCGAGATCCCCTCGAGGATCCGCATCTGGCCGTAGTAGGTCGTGATCTCCTCGAGCTTGAGCAGCCCGTTCGCAACCGCGCTCATGGCGTGTTCGTCTCGGCGGCCAGGGCTTCGGGATCGCGCCCGAGATACGCCTCGACGACGCCCGGATGCTGGGCCACCTCGTCGAATGTGCCCTCGGCGATCTTGACCCCATGGTCGAGCGCGATGACGCGATCGGACACCCCGCCGACGACGTGCATGTCGTGCTCGATGACCAGGATCCCCACGCCGAGCTCGTCGCGCAGGCGGCCGATCAGCTCGGTCACCTCGTGCGTCTCGTTGGGGTTCATGCCGGCGGCCGGCTCGTCGAGCAGGAGCAGGCGCGGGTGGGTGGCCAGGGCACGGGCGATCTCGAGCCGGCGCCGGTTGGCGTAGGACAGGCTGTAGGCGGGCTGATTCCACCGGTAACCGGCCAGGCGCTGGCCGAAGAACGACAGGATCCGCTCGGCGTCGGCGCGTACCTCGCGCTCCTCGCGCCGGGCGCGCGGCAGCCGGAGGATCTGCTCGATCGGCCACGCCTTGGTGCGTCCATAGGTCGCCGCGATCACGTTTTCGAGCACGCTGGTGTTGAGGAACAGCCGCAGGGTCTGGAAGGTCCGCGCCACACCGAGCTGCGTGACCTGGTGCGGCTTCAGTCCGGCCAGCGAGGTCCCGGCAAACCGGACCGCGCCGGCGGTCGGCTCGTAGATGCCGGTGATCACGTTGAACACCGTCGTCTTCCCGGCGCCGTTGGGCCCGATCACGCTGACCACCTCGCCCTCGTCGACCTGGAGGTCGAGCTCGGACAGCGCCCGCAGGCCTCCGAATTCCAGCGTCAGCTTGTCGAGCTCGAGCAGGGCCATGTCTGGGCCGTCAGACGATCTCCACCCGCCGGGAGCCGAGCAGGCCGGCCGGCCGGGCGTTCATGACCACGATGAGAATCGCGCCGAGCAGGATCAGGCGGGTGACCGACGGCACGGTGACCAGCCGCGCCTCCCATACGCACGAGGCGAGGTACAGCGTCGGGACCATCAGCACCGTGCGCCAGTGGCCCTTGACCTGGACGAGCGCGACGACCAGGCAGAGCAGCGCGACGAACCCGATGTTGCCGAACAGCGTGGGGTTGGCGGGCACGATCGCCCAGTGCAGGTCGATCCACGTCGTGGACCCCGGATTTCCGGCCACCGCGCCCGATGAGAACGCGGACACGATCGCGTGGACCACGAACCCGAACGCGATGGTCCCGCCGAGGACGGCGGCCAGCTTCGTCCACGGGCGCAGCCTTAGGAACATCGTGATCACGATCACGCCATAGAAGATGTAGCCGGCCTCGGTTGGGCTGCGCAGGAACCCGTCCACGACGAGCGAGACGACCAGACCTCCGATGACGGCGCCCGAGATGCTCCCGGCTCCCCCCAGGATCAGGCCGGCGTAGATCAGGATCAGGTACGGGGTGTCGAAGTCGGTCGGGAACACGCTGGTCTGCTGGGAGGCGAAGATCGCGCCCGCCATCGCGGCGATCATCGCGCCGATGGCGAATGCCATCAGCTTGACCCGGTTGACCGGGATGGTCATTGCCGAGGCGGCCAGCGGATCCTCGCGTACCGCGCGCCAGGCGCGGCCCAGGCGCGAGGTGTCGAGCATGTGGAGCACGACCATCGACAGGACGAGCAGGGCGAGCAGCACGTAGTAGTAGCCAGTCGGCGTGGTGATCTGCACACCGGCGCCATGCAGGGGATCGAGCGCGAAGATCCCGTTCGGCCCGCCGAGCTTGCTCGGCGCCACGTTGTTGGTGAACTCGACGAACGCCTCGCCGAAGAACAGCGTGACGATCGCCAGGTAGTCGCCGATCAGCCGGCGCGACGGCCACCCGACGCACACGCCGAGGACGCCGGCGCAGATCATCACGAGCGGGATCGAGAAGTAGACCTGCCAGTGGATGCCGTGCGGTGGGTTGAGCTGGCTCGAGGACAGGAGCGCAAACCCATACGCGCCGAAGCCGTAGAACGCGATGTAGCCCAGGTCCAGCAGCCCGGCCCAGCCCACCGACACGTTCAGCCCGAGAGCCAGGATGGCCAGCAGCAGAGCGTCGATCCCGACCTGGGTCTGGAACGAGTTCAGGCCGATGACGAGCGGGATGAACACCCCGACCGCCGCCCCCAGCCCCAGACGCGGCCACCACCCCAACCGCTCGATCGCCCGCTGGGCATCCCCGCGCCGGCCCGGGAGGTATTCGCGGCGCTCGCCGGAGCGGGCCACCCACTCATCGACGCCGACGCCTGGTGATTGCTGGGGCTCGACGGCCATCAGCGCCCGCGTTCAGACCTTCTGCAGCTGCACGCGGCCGAGCAGCCCGGTCGGGCGCAGGATCATGAACACGATCAGGAGCCCGAACACGATCAAGTTGGTGTAAGTCGAGGAGATGTAGCCGGTGATGAACGACTCGGCGATGCCAATCAGGAAGCCGCCGAGCATCGCTCCGGGGATCGAGCCGATGCCGCCAATCACCGCCGCGGTGAACGCCTTCAGCCCAATGAGGAATCCCATCAGCTGGTAGATCTCGTTGAACACCAGGCCGGCCATCACCCCGGCGATCCCGGCCAGCGCGGAGCCCAGGAAGAACGTGGCCGAGATCGTGTAGTCGACGTTGATTCCGAGCATCTCGGCCGCCTCCCGGTCGGTCGCCACGGCGCGCATCTGGCGGCCCAGCTGCGTGCGGTTGACCAGCAGCCGCAGGCCGATCATCAGCGCCACGCTCAGGACGATGACCATGATCCGCACGATGTCGATGTTCAGCGCGCCGATGTGGATGCCGGTCGAGAACGAGATGAAGGCCGAGGTGTTGTAGTTGCGATACGACGCGCCGAACAACAGCAGCACCGTGTTCTCGAGCAGGAACGAGACGCCCAGCGCCGTGATCAGCGGCGCGATCCGGGGCGCGTCGCGCAACGGCCGGTATGCGAAGCGCTCGATCGCCACGCCGAGCGCGCCGACCCCTCCGCCGGCGGCCAGGAACATGGCCAGGATCACCAACGGGACGGGGATGGCCAGCGCGGTCGCTCCACCGAACCACTGGAGCACGAAGTAGCCGATGAACGCGCCGACCATGTACAGGTCGCCGTGGGCAAAGTTCAGCAGCTTGAGCACCCCGTAGACCATCGAGTAGCCCAGGGCGACCAGGGCGTAGATCCCGCCCTGGGTGAGTCCGTTCACCAGCTCCTGGATGAATTTCGTCATGCGCTGCCAACCCTAACCTGGCGCTGCGGCGCGCGCTCGATGTGAGGCGCGCGCCGCAGCCGCGAGGCTTTCAGCCGATCACGAGTTGGTGACCAGCGTGTACTTGCCCTGCGGGTTGATCTTGAACAGGAACCACTTGGAGTTCTCCATGTCGCCCGACGAGTCGAACTTGATCGGCTGACCCAGGATCGAGCTGGACTCATCGGTCGCCTTGACCGCGGAGAGCACGCTGCTCCGGCTCGGCGAGCCCGACTTGCAGGCCGTGGCGATCGCCTCATCGAGGACATGCGTCGCGGCGTAGACGGGAGGGCCGAACGTCCCGAACTTCGGGAAGGCCGCCTTGGCCTGAGTCACGATCGAGGCATCCGCCGGGATCGCGGTGATGTCGGGTCCGAACGACGAGACGTATGAGCCCGGGATCGTGAACGCGCTCGGCGAGTACATGCCGTCCGTGCCCACGATGACCGCGCTCTTGTGCTGCTCGGCCAGGTTCTTGCCGAACTGTTCGCCGTTGGCTGCGACCTGCCACGGCAGGACCACCACGGTGGTCTGCGGCGTGACCTTCGCCACCAGCGAGGAGAAGTCGGTCACCTTCTGGCTGACCGACTCGTGGTCGACCTTAATGCCGGCCTTCTGGAACACCGGGAGCATCGCGGACACCAGGCCGGTTGAGTAGACCTCCTGGTCGTCGACGATCATCAGCGACTTCGGGTGGAAGTGCGTGACGATGAAGTTCGCGTCCTGAGGACCCTGAACGTCGTCGCGCGAGACGGTCCGGAAGAACGTCGGGTTCTTGCCGCCCGATGTGAGCGTGGGGTTGGTCGCCGAGCCCGAGATGAACGCCAGGTTGGCGCGCCCGAACAGCGGGCCAACGGCCTCCACCTCCTGGCTACCGGCCGGCCCGACCACGCCGACGATCTTCGAGTTCGAGATGAACTGCTGCGTCACGGTCGTGGCCTGCGCGGGCTGGAGCTGGGTGTCGCCCTGGACCAGCGTGATGTTGGTGCCGTTGGCCTGGTTGTCAGCGGCGATCGCCAGCTTGGCGAAGGCCAGCTGCTCCTGACCGAGCACGGCCACCGGGCCGGTCAGCGGAGCCTCGATCCCGATCGCTGCCCCGCAGTTCTTGGCGGGAGCGTTCGCCGAGGCGGTGGCCGACCCGGTCGAGCTGCTGACGGTCGAGGTGCTGCTGCTGCTGCTTCCACAGCCGGCGACAACAAGCGCGCTGAGCGCCAGGGTCGCGAGGCTGATACGTACCTTCATTGGTGCTGGAACCTCCTCCTCATATGTTCAGAACCGGGGTCCCCGGATACGCCGGGGTTCCGTCCGGGTAATACGCCGCCGCCGGCGAACCGGGCGGCTGGAACACGGCGACCAGGCGCAACACGTCGCGGCCGGTGTTCTCGAGACAGTGCACGGTGCGCGCCGGGAAGCTCGATGCACGAGCCGGCGCCGATCGGGCGGCTGGTGCCGCCGACATGAAACGCGCCCTCGCCCTCGAGGACGTAGATCACCTCGTCGTAGGTGTGGAAGTGGTCGGGCGCGCGAGCAGGCGGGACGTAGCCCACGAAATGGGTGGCCGAGCGCAGCCCGGTGCTCGGGTCCGCGACGATCCGGAACGAGCGATCGGTCGTGGCGTCCTGCGCCGCGAGCTCGGCCAGCCGGCGCACGGTCAGGCGCTCGGCACCCCCGCGCTCCCCCGGGGCCGCGTCCCCCAGCTCCTCTGGGGCCGCGTCCCCCAGCTCCTCTGGGGGCGCCGCGCCACGGATCCGCACGCAAACCATACGCATCGGATCGGAAGCCTCGTTGTGCACCTCGTACTCCTCGCCGGGTCCGAGGTTGACGCCGGTCTCGGGCTCGAGCGCGTGGCGCTCATCGCCGAGTCGCAGCTCGCCGCGACCGGCCACCACGAACAGCACCTCCTCGGCCTCGCCGGTGGCGCGAGAGACGCAACTATGCGGCGCGCACTCGAGCACGGTCTGTTCGAGTCCGGGCTCCGTCATGGGCACCCTGCGAGATTCGGTCCGCTCGGCTGACAACCTGCCTCGCCCCCGCCCACGTCAGCCGCCGGCAAGCCGTGCCTCCAGGGTGGTCTCGATGCCCGCCCGCGCCCGCGCGCCACGGCCGGTGTTCCTAGCCGGCTCGGGAGATGTCGCGTGGGCGTTCATGGCGGGATGAGACTATGTCAACCAACCTTGCGATTGCGTTATACGTCAAGCTGAGGCCTAACGCCAAGACCACAGCCGATCAGGAAGGAGCGTTCGCGATGGCCCAGACGGTGGACAAGCTCGAAGTGACCGCGATCCGCGAGCGCTTCTCCTCGCTGCATCAGGGGTTCACCTTCTTCGACGCGCCGGGGGGCTCGCAGGTGCCCGACGAGGTCGCCGACGCGGTGGCCCGAACGCTGCGCGAGGCGAGCGCCAACCTGGGCGCGGGCTATGAGACGAGCCGCCGGGTGGGCCGGATCCTAAAGCAGGCCGAGGCGGGCGCGGCGCGCTTTCTCGGCTGCGATACGCACGAGGTGATCTTCGGCCCGAACATGACCTCGCTGGACTTCATGCTCTCGCGCACGGCCGGGCGCCAGTTCGCCGCCGGCGACGAGATCCTCGTGTCCTCGCTCGACCACGACGGGGGCGTGGCACCCTGGCTCGAGCTGGCCCACGACCGCGATCTGACCGTCCGCTCGATCGAGTTGCGCGACGACACCACGCTGGACTACGACGATCTGGAGAGCAAGCTCTCCGACCGGACCCGCGTGGTCGCCTTCGCCTGGGCCTCCAACGCGGTGGGCACGCTGGTGGACGCGAAGCGGGTGTGCCAGCTGGCCCATCAGGCCGGCGCGCTGGCCTGGATCGACGCCGTCCACTACGCCGCGCACGAGCCGATCGATGTCCGGGCCATCGACGCCGACGTCTTGATCTGCTCGCCCTACAAGTTCTGCGGACCGCACATGGGACTCGCCTACGGCCGCGCCGAGGTGATCGAGACCTGGCGGCCGTACAAGGCCCGGCCGGCACCGACCACGCCGCTGGGCCGGCGCTTCGAGACCGGCACGCTGGCGTTCGAGCTGCTGGCCGGGTTCAACGCCACGCTCGAGTACCTCGACTCGATCGGCGGCTTCGAGGCGATCATGCCCTACGAGCGATCGCTGGGCGATCGGTTCCTGGCCGGGATCTCCGATGCGGTCAGGGTGTACGGGCTGCCCGGCATGGACGGCCGCGTGCCCACCTTCCTGATCAACGTCGGGGACGTGCCGGCTGCCACCGTGGCCGAGCGGCTGGCCGCCCAGGACATGGGCGTGTGGGCGCACGACTCTTGGTACTCGCTCGGCCTCTACCGCCGGCTGGGCTACGACAAGCAGGCCGTTCGCCTCGGGTTCATCCACTACAACACCGCCGAAGAGGTCGACCGGCTGGCGGCGGCCCTGAACTCGCTCGCCGAGTGAGGGCGGCTAGGTAGCGCGAGTTTTCTGCCGCTCGGCGTCCGCCGCCGACCGAGTGGCACCTCGGTTGCGCTATGCGCGAGTGAATCGGCGCTCACCTCCGGGGAGGGGCCGAGTGGCGAGATAGTCGCGGTCGAGGGGCGCTTGACAGCCTGCGTACTATTACGTTATGCGATACATCGCGGAGCGAGCCACTGACCCCGGACTGCTTGTGCTGACCAGCCTGGCCGAGGGGCCCAAGCACGGCTATGCGATCACCGTCGACGTCGAGCAGTTCGCCGGCGTGCAGCTCGGCCCGGGCACCCTGTACGGTGCGCTGTCCCGGCTCGAGGCCCGCGGGTTGATCGAGGCGCTGCCGGCCGAGGAGCGCCGGCGTCCCTATCGCCTGACTGCCGACGGCAGCGCCGCGCTCGAGCAAGAGCTCCGGCAGCTGAAGACCGTGACCAACCAAGGCTTGAGCCGTCTGCGCGCGGCCGCGGTGGCCCGATGAGCGCGAAGCTCGCACGGCTCGCGCTGCGCCTGTACCCGCTCGCCTACCAGCGGCGGTATGGCGACGAGATGCGCGCGCTGCTTGAGGACCGGCCGCCCCGCGCGCGCACGGTCATCGATCTCCTTCGCGGCGCGATCAGGGCCCACCTTCGCCCAGCCGACGCGCCGGCCGGCGTGATCGACGCGGCCGACCGCGTGCGCGCAAGCACCAGCGCGGTGCTGCTCTGCTGGGTGTTCGTCGCCGCGGCCGGGTTCGGCTACTACAAGACCACCGAGGACTTCGGGACGGCCAGCCACCTCCACCCGCTGCTCCGCGACGCACATCTGGTCGCCCAGGTCGTGGCCGTGATCGCGTCGGTGACCGTCGTGCTCGGCGCCCTACCGCTCATCGCCGTGACGCTCGTTCACGCCGGTCACAACCGGCGGCTCCGACGCACGGTGGCGCAGGCAGTGATGCCGCTGATCGCGTTCGCGGTGCTGACCGCGGTGGTCATCGTGGTCGCTCACGCCGAGGGCCCGAACGGATCGACCGCAGGCGGCGGCATCGCGATCATCTGGGGACTTCTCGGCCTCGCCTGCGCCGTCACCTGCGTCCTGGCCTGCCGCGCTGCCCTGTTCCAGGTGCCGGTCGGACCTGGAGAGCTCCGCATCGCCCTGCGAGCCGCGACCTTGGTGGCCGGCGCGATGCTGGTCATCGCCGCCGCCATCGCCGTGTACACGATCGCCCTGAGCTCCGACACCTCGGCGCTCGGCGGCCAGTCGAACGGTCCGTTCGGACTGCTCAGCGTGACCACGTCGCTGATCGTGCAGGCGATCGTGATGGCCGGCGCGGGCGTCGTGGCGAGCATCGCCACCTCCCGGGCCTGGCGCGCGGCGCAACCGTCGATCACCTGACTGGTACGGTCGCCGCGTGGAGGACGCGCGGACGACAGCGGCCCGGTCCCACTTCGATCGCTGGTCTGAGACCTATGAGCAGGACTCGGCCGCGCGGTGGCTGCGCGAGGTGCAGACCGAGGCGCTCGCCGCGCTGGCGCTGCACAGCGACGATCTGCTGCTCGATGTCGCTGTGTTCACGCTCGATCTCGTGCTGCGCGTGACCCAGCGCAGCCACGCCGGCTTTCGCTCTGCGGCGCAGCTCATGCACTACCTCAGCGCCACCGGCCTGTGCCGCGCCGCCTACTGCACGAAGCGCTGGCGGAGCTACGCAGTCGTGCGCGCCGAGAAGGCGGTCTCCTGACCTTCCACGAGCTCGAGCGGCTGACCGCTCCGGCGCAGCGCCGGCTGATCGAGCGCGGCATACGGACGGTGATCGTGCCGTTCGGATCGGTCGAGGATCAGGACGGGCATCTGCCGCTCGGGGCCGACTCGCTGCTGGCCGACCTCGCCGGACGGGAACTCGCCGCGCGCCTCGATGCAATGCTCGCTCCCACCGTGCGTGTCGGGTTCGCCCAGCCCGATCTCGGGCCCGATGGCACGCTCAGCGTCAAAGCCGAAACGCTGACCGATACCGCGGTGGCGCTCGCCGAGAGCCTCGCCAGGCAGGGCTTCCGGCTGATCGCGCTCCTCCCGATCCACGGTGGCAACGTCGAGCCCTTGAACCGCGCGGTCGAGCGCTTCAACCACGGACACGCCAAGGCGCGCGCATGCGCACCGCATGGCGATGTCGGTCCGGACCCCGGGAGCCATTCCGGCAAGTGGCTGACATCGGTGATGCTCGCCCACCACCCGGAGCTCGTCGAGCTGGCCGCCGCGAGCCCCGGCCTGCGCGACGAGGTGCATGAGGCAGACGCCGAGAGCGGGCGGGCCAACTTCGAGCGCTTCGTCAGTTCGATCGTGGACGAAATCCGCGCCTGCCGGATATGACGGCTCATCCGCGCCAGCGCGCCTGCACTCGCGCGGCCCACGCGAACACGCCGGCCTCGCCCAGCGCGATCACGCTGGCCACGATCAGCTTGTCGGAGATTTGATCGTTCGCCGTGTTCGACAGCGCCCGCGCGACACCGCCGGGTCCGGCCACGAGTTCGAGCGGATGGGCGACGGCAATCGAGGCGATGAGCACGGCGAGGATCACGGTGAACGCGGTCGGCTGAACGATCCAGTCGCCGTGGGCCAGGCCAGGCAGAAGATGGTCACGACGAGCGCCACGATGCCCACCAAGACCAGGCGGCCTCGCCAGGCCGCCACCGCGCCGCCGGCGAGCACGGCGAGGATCGCGGAGGCGGCGGGAGTAAGCTCCCGCTCCACGGCCGCCACCAGCCAGCCGCAGAAGAAGGCCGACATCACTGCGGTGAGCGCGAAGCTTCCCTGGACCGGGTTCGGGCGGTACACGTACACGCCGATGACCACGAAGATCAGCAGCGTGGTCGGCGCGAGCACCCGCCGGCTCGAGAGGACCAGGGAGAGCTGCGAGGTGGCGAAGCTCATCCCGCCGGATCGATCCGGTCGACTTCCCAGCCGTCGGCCAGCCGTGCGGCGAGCTGGGCATCGGTGACCATGACGTGGACGCGCTCGTCACCCCGACGGAGCTCGATCCGCGCCGCCCCGCCACGCGAGAACCCTCCTTCGGTTAGGTCCACCGTACGAGTTGGAGTCATCGCCGTCTCGTGACCGTGGTCGATGTACAGCACGGTTGAGCCGCGCTGCACGAGCTCCTGCAGGCGGACGTCCAGCGACTCTCGGGCGTCCGCATCGAGCCCGGCCCACGGCTCGTCGAGCAGGTACGTCATGGCGGACGACACCTGATCTTCGAGCAACGTGGTCGGGACCACCCGCTGCAGCTGGCCGTTCGAGAGCGCGCCGCAGGGGCTCGACCACGCCGGCCAGCACCCGCATCAGGCTCGACTTGCCGCAGGCCGTTGGCGCCGCGCAGATGGACGAGCTCGCCGGCGGCCAACTGCAGTGAGCAGTCCTGGAGCAGGCTGGTGCGGCCACGGGCCACGGGCCACGGTGACGCCGTCAGCCCACAGGAGCGCAGGCACGCGGCGAGGCTAACAGTTACGCCGCGGTGCCCTTGCGCTCGGCATCGAACAGCTCGATCAGGCGGCTGCGCACCTCCCACAGCTTGGGGATCTGGCGCTGGGCGATCAGCTTGCCGAGGACCTGGACCGGAGTGCCCTGGGTTCCGATCGTGTCCTCGCCGAGGGCGCGGGCGACGATCGCGTAGTGGCGGAAGCGCCACATCCAGATCCGCTCGTCCCAGTCGGTGAGGAGCTCGGCCAGCTGGTAGAGGTCTTCGTGCTCGCGGCCGCGCTGGTAGAGCTCGGCGAGGGACAGGCCGGCGCGTTCCAGCAGCTGCTCGAACGCCTTGCTCACCCGCTGGGTCACCGCCGGGACGCGGCGGAACCCGGGCGAGTCAAAGCCGCTGCCGTGTCCGAGCACGACGCGGATTTCGCTGTACTCCCAGGGCGACATCTGGTTGAGCATCTCGAGCTGCGTGGTGACGTACTGCAGGGAGAGCACCGCGCGACGCAGCAGGCGGATGGCGGCCGCGGACTCGCCTCGCTCGAGATGCATCGCCGCCTCGTCGACCTCGGTCGTGCCGAGCTTCAGCCACAGCTCGGAGGACTGGTGAACGGTCTGGAAGAGCAGCTCGTCGTGATGGACGCGCTCGTCGGGCTCCTTCTGCAACGACAGCAGCTCGTCGGTCCGTAGATAGCGCTCGTAGTCGCTCGCGCCGCGTCCCGGCAGCACGGGCGCCTTCAGGTCTTCGCTCACGCGTCACCTCCCTGGAGGATCTCGGCCAGCTTGGCCGGGTTGATGTTGCCGCCCGACACGATGCAGACGACCTTGCCGGCGCCGGTCTGGCCGCTCAGCGCCGCGGCCGTGGCCAGCGCGCCGGCGCCCTCGGCCACGACATGGGCGCGGGTGGCCAGCACCCGAACGGCCGCGGCAGCCTCGGCGATCGGAACGGCAAAGGCATTATCGACGAGCTCGCGCACGCGCGGCCACATCGAGTCGAGCACGCGGCGGCTGCCGGCACCATCCACGAACGAGGGGCTGAACTCGACGTCGACCGGCTGGCCGGCGGGCAGCGCCGCCGCGAGCGCGGCTCCGGTGGCCGGCTCCGCCGTGTAGATCCTCGTGTCGGGCTTCAGCGCCCGGATCGCGCTGGCGATTCCGGTCGCCAGACCGCCGCCGCCAAACGGGATCACGACCGCGTCGGGGTCGGGCAGGTCGTCGAGGATCTCGAGGCCGATCGTGCCGTTGCCGGCCATCACGCCCTCGTCCTGCACCGGATGTATGAACAGCCCGTCGAGCCCGTCCACCGATCCGGTGACGATCGCCTGCCACCAGTCGTCGTAGGGCAGCTTGACGACACGGCCGCCCAGGCGCTCGATCGCCGAGAGCTTGGCCTCCGGAGCGCTCTCGGGGACCGCGATGGTGGCCGACAGCCCGAGCTCGCGCGCCGCCCAGGCCACGCCCTGGGCCATGTTGCCGGCGCTGGCGGTGATCAGACCGCGGCAGCGCGCTTCCTCGGGCGCGATGCGCACCGCGTTGGTCGCCCCGCGCGTCTTGAACGACCCGATCGGCTGGAGCGCCTCGAGCTTCAGGTAGATCTCGGTGCCGTCCGGGACCTCGGCGGCGTGCAGGCGCACCAGCGGTGTGCGTACGGCGACGTCGGCGATCCGGGCGCGGGCGGCCTCGATCTCGTGCAGCTCGATCACAGCTGCACCTCCACACCCAAGCCGCGGGCTCGCGCGCCGGCCACCGCTCGCTCGCGCGGCGGCCAGATCCTCGACGGCCAGCCCGAGCGACCGGAACACGGTGAGCTCCTGCACGTCCGCGCGGCCCGGGGCGAGACCGGCGAGCACCTCGCCCAGCTCGGCGCGGACGTGGTCCTCGCCCGCGATCGCTCCCTGCGCGACCGCGAGCTGGAACTCGCCGGCCTCGTTGCGGAGCGACTCGCGGCTGTCGCAGAACAGCGCGGACGCCGCCACCGTCTCGACGTCGAGCTCGCGGGCGCTCGGCACGCTCGCGCCGATCGCGTTGACGTGCGCGCCCGGCGCGAGCCAGTCGCGACGGATCACGGGCTCGGCCGAGCTGGTGGCCAGCACGATCACGTCGGCGCCGCGCACCGCCTCCTCGGCGACCGGCGCGATCGTGGCCTGTCCGTCGGCCAGCGCCCGGACGTGGTCGGACGACGGCGCGTACACCCGCACCTCGTCGAACTCCCGCACGGCCGGGAGCGCACGCAGGTGCGCCCGGCCCTGTACTCCGGCACCCAGGATGGCGAGCACGCGGGCGTCATCGCGCGCGAGCACACGGGTGGCGACCGCGCTGACCGCCGCCGTGCGGACGGCCGTGATCGCCGAGGCGTCGAGCACCGCGCGCGGAACCCCGGTCGTGCCGTCGAACAGGGTGACGATCCCCTGGTGGCTGTCGAGGCCCCGGGCCGGGTTGCCGGGCATGACGCACAGGGACTTCATCGAGAACACCGGATCGGTCCCGCCGCGCCAGGCCGGCATCGTCGCCATGAAGCCGGCCGCGCCCTCGAACGGGATGGCCGAGCGCAGCGGCATGAGCGCCTCGCCCCGGGCGCGGGCGACCAGCACCGCGGCGACCGCCTCCGCGCATTCCTCGGGCGAGAGCGCCGCCAGCACGTCGTCGTGAGCAGAGGATCAGCACCGCGCGATCTTCTCTCGCTGCTCGGCGCTCAGCGGGCGCTCGAGCGCCTCGCGCACCGGTGCCAGATGCTCGGGTCGGCCCGGCCCGACAACGATCTGGGTGACCCGGTCGTCGGCCAGGAGCCAGGCCAGGGCCAGTCCGGCCATCGACCGACCGTCCTCGCGCGCGATCGCGTCCAGGCGCTCCAGTCGATCGAAGATCGCCTCCGAGACGAACGCCGCGTACGGATCGGGGCGCTGGGTCATCCGCGAGCCGTCCGGGAATGGCTTGTCGCGGCGGTACTTGCCGGTGAGCCAGCCGCCGGCCAGCGGGCTGAACACCGAATAGGCCACCCACTCGCGCTCGCACAGGGGCAGTACGGCGGCCTCGTCGCCGCGGGACAGCAGCGAGTACTCGTTCTGGATGGCCTGCGGCGAGCCGGCGACCAGCGCCGCGGAGAGCTGCGCGGCGTCGAAGTTGCTCACCCCGTAGGCGCGGACCCGCCCGGCGCCGAGCAGCTCCTCGAAGGCACGGATGGTCTCGGCGATCGGCACGTCCGGGTCGAACTCGTGGGCCAGGTAGAGCTCGACCGAGTCGACCCCGAGCCGCTCAAGGCTGGATTGCAATTGCCGAACGACCCGATCGGGCGCGAGGCCGTGGTCGGCGCCCTCGGACATCGGGTTGAACGTCTTGGTGGTGATCGTCGGGCGCACGCCCGCGGCTGCGCATCCATGCCCCGATCGCCTGCTCGCTGCGCCCGCCGCCGTAGGCGTCCGCGGTGTCGAAGTGATCGATCCCGGGCTTCCCAGGCCGCGTCCATCAGCGCGAACGCCTCGTCGTCGCTCAGGCCCTGGCCGAACAGCTCGGGCGCCGATCCGATCCCGCCGAAGTTGCCGCAGCCCAGCGCGACTCGCGGGATGGTCAGCTCGGAGCGCCCCAGCGGGCGGCGCTCGATCTCGATGACGGTCACCGCCGTATTTGATCGAACCGGGGGCAGCCTGGCAAATTGTCTGATCGTGCCTCGCCCAGGCTGGCATCGCCTCGCCCTCGCTCGTGGCACTCGCCGCGACGCTCCTCGCGATCGCGCCGGCAACGGCCGCCGGCGAACACCAAGTCGATCCCGATCCCGCGGGACGCCGCGGTCGTCACGGTCGCCGGCGGGGCCGGCGGAAACCCCATTTCGCCCGGCTTTCTCGGCCTGTCGCTCGAGAACAGCGCGGTCATCCCGTACGCCGGAAGCGACCCCAAGGCGCTCGACCCGGTGTTCCTGCAGCTCATCCGCAACCTCACCCCGGACCAGTCGCCGAACCTCCGGATCGGCGGGGACAGCACCGACTGGGCGTGGTATCCGGTCCCCGGGTTGAGCAAGCCCAGAGGCGTCCGGGTCACCCTCACCCCGCGCTGGATCGCCGTGACGCACGCGCTCGCCACCGACCTGAACGCCCGGCTAATCCTGGGGGTCGACCTCGAGGCGGACAGCCGCGCCGCCGCCGACGGCGAGGCGAGCGCGTTCGAGCGGGGGATCGGCAAGCCATGGATCGAGGCGCTCGAGCTCGGCAATGAGCCCAACCTGTATGGCACCCTCACCTGGTTCGTCACGCCGGGCGGCGTTCCGGTGTATGGCCGGCCGAGCAGCTACGGCTTTCCGTCGTACCTCGGCGAGTTCGGCTCCTTTGGCAGCGGACTGCCGGGGCCGCTGGCGGGACCAGCGACCGGCTCGGCTCAGCTGGATGGAGCTAACCAGCCAGTTCCTCGCCGCCGAGCCGCGCGTCAGGTTGGCCACCGTGCACGCCTATCCGGTGCAGACCTGCGACCTCCCGCCGTCCTCCCCGCTGTTCCCAACCGTCGGGCACCTGCTCGCTCCCCAGGCGACGACCGGCCTTGCCGACGGGGTCGCGGTCGCGGTGAGGGCCGCCCACTCGCGGCACCTTCCGGTGCGGGTCGACGAGATGAACACCGACTCGTGCGGGAGTGCGCCCGGCGTCAGCAATGCGTTCGTCTCGGCGCTGTGGGCGCTCGACGCGCTGTTCGAGATGGTCCGGGTCGGCGTCGACGGGGTCAACATCCACACCTATCCGGGCGCCACATACCAGCTGTTCGCGTTCCGCCGGGCCGGCCGCCGGTGGAGCGCGTCGGTGGCCCCGGAGTACTACGGACTCGACATGTTCGCCCAGGCCGCGCCGCCGGGATCGCGCCTGGCCGCCACCACGACCAGCAACGCCCAGGGGATCACGGTCTGGGCCACCCGCGGGCGCCGGGGCCGGACGCGAGCGGTACTGATCAACGAGGGCTCCGACCGGCGCACGATCGCGCTGAGCTCAGCCGGCGAGCCCACGGCGACGCTCGAGCGTCTGCGCGCGCCCAGCCTCACGAGCACCGCCGGTGTGACCCTCGGCGGCCAGAGCTTCGGCACTCGGACGACCACCGGCCGGCTCGCGGGCCGCGCGAGCATCGCCCAGCTCACCGCCAGCCGGGGCCGCTACGTGTTCACGCTGCCGGCCGAGAGCGCGGTGCTCGTCACGTTTTGAAGCTCGGTCGCCGCAGACAACGCTCGCTACCGTTGAGAAGCCATGCCGGTCCTGGAAGCACGCGGCATCGTGAAGACGCTCGGGACCGGGCGCGCGCAACGGCGCATCCTTAACGGGGTCGACCTCGATGTGGCCGACCGGCGAGGTGGTCGCGGTGCTCGGCCGGTCGGGGAGCGGCAAGTCGACGCTGCTTCATCTGCTGGGCGGACTGGACCGCCCGGACGCCGGCCGGATCACTCTGGCCGACCGCGAGATCACCCGGCAAAGCCCGCGCACGCTGGCCAGGACGCGCCTGCGTCACGTCGGGTTCGTGTTCCAGTCCTTTCATCTGATCGAGGAGCTGAGCGGCGAGGAGAACGTGCTGCTGCCGGCGCGGTTGCCCGGTGCCGGCCGGGGCGGGGAGCGCCGTGGCCGGCGCCTGATCGACGAGCTGGGGCTGAGCGAGATCGCCGGGCGACGGCCACACGAGCTGTCAGGCGGCGAGCAGCAGCGCCTGGCCATCGCGCGGGCGCTGGTCAACGACCCCGAGCTGGTGCTGGCCGACGAGCCGACCGGCAACCTCGACCAGGAGAACGGCGCCATCGTGCTTGCGCTGCTGCGCAGCCTGCACCACCGGGCGGTGGTGATCGTCACCCACGAGCCGGAGGCGGCAGCCATCGCCGACCGGGTGCTGCACCTGAGCGACGGGCAGCTCGACGGCCGAGGAAGTCGCGCTGAGGGAGCCCGTCTGAAGGCAGCGCTGGCAGAGGCTCGCTACGGCGTACGCGTCCGCCGCCGGCGCTCGCTGCTCACCGGGCTGGGGATCGCGCTGGCCGCGGCGATGCTGACCGCGGCGCTCGTGGTGGCCGACGGCCTGGGGTTCGGCTTCGA
Organism: uncultured Solirubrobacterales bacterium; assembly: GCA_963764545.1. Lineage (GTDB taxonomy): Bacteria > Actinomycetota > Thermoleophilia > Solirubrobacterales > Solirubrobacteraceae > Palsa-465. The sequence continues at coordinate 186,806 of CAVXSX010000008.1, forward strand.
CCGGGCGGCGCGCGCCGCCGACCTCCCGGACATCATCGTCCGCTTCAACCCGCAGTCCGCCGATCGCGTGGCCGAGCGGATCGCCGCCCTGCCCGACGTGGCGGCCTTCACCCTGCGTCAGGAGCTGACGGGATTCGGGCTCCAGACCGCCGAGAACACGCCGACAACGCCGATGTCGAGGTGGTCGGGCCCAGGCCGGCGGGGCTACGCGATCGTGGCCGGGCACGATCTCTCCGGCAACCCGAACGACGTGGTCGTCGAGCGAGGCCTGGCCGCGGCCTGGCATCTGCGGCTGGGCGAGCACGCTCGACATCGACGGGCTCGGCGCGCGGCGGATCGTCGGCTTCTCCGAGAGCCCGGACAACGTGTCCTATCCGCTCGCGGTGCCTCGCGTGTACGTGCCGCAGACCCCGGCGTTTCGCTCCTCGGCGGTCAACCTGGCCGACATCTGGCTGCGCGACCCGCGGCAGCCTCGACGAGGTCCTGGTCCAGGCCCGCGCGACCAGCTACGGCATCCACGGGCTCCGCTTCGTGACGCGCTCGGGGGTGCGCGTGCTGCTCGATCAGGCGGCCGGGATCGTGATCGATCTGCTCGTGGCGCTGTCGCTGATCGCGCTGGCCACCGCGAGCGCGCTGCTGGCCGCCTCGGCCCGAGCCGAGGTGCAGCGCCGGCTGGCCGCGATCGGGGTGCGCCGAGCGGTAGGGGCCTCGCGCGGCCACCTGGCCACCATCCAGGCGCTCGAGGCGCTGTTCGTGGCCGCCCCGGCGGCAACCGTGGGCGCGGTGGCCGGGACGCTCGCCACCTACGGCCCGAGCGGCCGCCTGCTCGTGATGCTGAACGAGCCGGCGCCCGGGGCCGCGCTCCTGCCCGGGCTGATCGCGGCGTGGGCGGCGGCCGTCGCGATCCCGGTGCTGGCGGCGGCGTGGCCGGCGTGGCGGGCGGCGGGTCGCCCGCCGGTGTCGCTGCTCCGGGGCGCGGAGCTGACCACCAGCGGCCGTGCCCGTGGCGGCCGCCGGCGGGGGGCGTTCCGGGCCGGGCTGACCGTGCTCGGCGTGCGGCTGGCGGCCGCCCGGCGCGTCCGCCTGCTGAGCACCGCGGCCACGCTGGGCTTCTCGGCCGCGTTCGTGCTGCTGATGCTCGCGCTGGCCTCGGCGCTCAGCTCACTCGAGACCGATCCGGGTGCGCTCGGCAAGCGCTACCAGCTCACCGCCAATCTGCCGGCCTCGTCCGCGGCGCACGTGCGCGCGATCCGCGGCGTGCAGGCGGCCGCACCCCGCTACGAGACCGAGGCGGTCGACTCCTTCTCGCTCGGGGAGACGATCGACGTGGTCGCCTATCCCGGCAATCACACGATCTTCGAGGCGCCGCCGCTGGTGTCTGGCCGACGATTGCGGGGAACTGGCGAGGCCGAGGTTGGGCTGGGGCTGGCTCAGGCGCTCGGACTCGATCCCGGCTCGACCCTGGCCATCGAGCTCGACAACGGACGCGAGCTGCGCCTGCGCGTGGCCGGCGTGGTCAGCTCGCTCGACCACGACGGCCGGATCGCCTACGTGCCCGCCGCCGCCCTGCTGGCCGCCGATCCCTCGGCCGCTGACAGCGAGCAGCTCTCGATTCGCCTGAAGCCCGGAGCCAACGCGGCCGCGGTCAGCGCGGCGCTCGGGCCGAGCGCCGCCCCGGCCACCGGCGCCGTGGGACGAGGCGTCCCGCTCGTCTCGGTGCTGCGCTCGATCCTGCGCGCGGTGGCCATCGTCGACGGCCTGGTCTGCCTGTACGCGCTGATCCAGGCGTGCGCGCTCACCGTGCAGGAGCGCCGGCGCACGGTGTCGGTGCTGCGCGCGTTCGGGGCCGGCTCGACCGCGGTCGGGCGCCTGCTGGTCGGCGCGGTGGTGGCGCTGGTGGTGCCCGGCCGCCGTGCTCGGGATCGTGCTCGAGCGGCTGGTGCTCGGGCCGGCGCTGGCCCGCCTGGCCGCGAGCTACGTGTCGCTGTCGCTCGCCGCCAGCGGCGCCGAGATCGCGGCGGTGGTGGGCGGGCTGCTACTGGCCGGGCTGGTGGCGGTCGCCTGGGTGACCCGGCAGGCCACCCGCGAGAGCGTGATCGCGGGACTGCGGGCGCAGTGATGCTGACCCGGCGGGAAGCGATCGTCCTCAGGTGCCGGCGCGTTGCTCGCCGCCGGCTGCGGTGCGAGCGGCTCGGGCGCGGCGCGGCCACCGGCTCCACGCTGGCCTCGACGTGGTCCGATCCCGGCGGCACCGGGACGCTGCGGCCGGCTCCGGGCGAGCCGCTGATCGACGCGCACCGAGCTCGGGCCGCGCCCGAGCGGTGACCGGCGTCATCGCCACGCTCGCCCACGTCACCGACGCCCATGTCCTCGATGCCTCCTCGCCGGCGCGCGTGCCGTTCCTGGACCGGCTGGGCGATCCGTTCGAGTCGACCTTCCGCCCGCAGGAGACGCTGACCGCGCAGGTGCTGGCCGGCGCGTGCCGGGCGATCGGGGCGCTGAGACCCGACGCGGTGATCCAGGGCGGCGACCTGATCGACAACGACCAGCACAACGAGCTGACCGCGGCACTCGCCGTGCTGCGCGGCGGTCTGGTGCGGCCGGGCAGCGGGCGCCACGGCTACTACGGAGTCCAGCTGGCCGGCGACCCGGACCCGTTCTACTACCGCCCCGACCTCGACGCGCCCCGCCACCCCGGGCTGCTGCGGCAGGCCGCCCGCCCGTTCCTGGCCGCCGGTCTGCGAGCGCCGGTCCATCCCGTGCTGGGCGACCACGACATCCTGGTGGCCGGCGAGATCGCGCCCACGGCGCTTACCCGCTCGCTCGCGCTCGGCGACGAGGCGCTGTGGGAACTCCCGCCCGGGCTCTCGCTGCCGCCGGGGACGACCCTGACCGCCGGCGGCTCGCCCGACGGGCCGCCGCTCCCCGGTCTGGTCGATCAGTTCCTGGTCCAGGCCCTGGCCGGGCCCAAGGTGCGTGTGCCCCCCGATCCGCGCCGGCGCGAGCTGGACGTCCCCGAGGCCCTCCAAACCCTGCGCGCCGGCACCACCGGCAGCTTGGATTATTCCGCGGACGTCGGACGTGAACTGCGCCTGATCGTGCTCGATCTGGCCCGCCGGGCCGGCGGCTCGGGTGGCCTGGTCCGCCCCGACCAGCCCGGGTGGCTGGCCGGCCAGCTCGATCAGGCCGGGAGTCGGTACGTGATCGTCGTCTCCCATCAGCCTCTGGCCGGCTCAGAGGGCGGCGAGTCCCTCCTGTCGGCGCTCGACGGCCACCCGCGGGTGATCGCGGCGCTGGCCGGGCACACCCACCGCAACGCGATCGAGCCCCGCCGGCACTACTGGCTGATCAACACCGCCTCGCTGATCGACTACCCCCAGCAGGCCCGCGCGCTCCGGATCCTGCGCACGGCGGGCGGCGGGGTGGCCATCCAGACCTGGATGCTCGACCACACCGGCTCGCGAGCCGGCCGCGATCTCCCGCCAGCTCGCCTACCTCGACGCCCAGGGCGGGCGGCCCAAGGGGTTCGCCGGCGATCGCCTCGATCGCAACGTCACGCTGTATCTGCGCGGTTAACCCCGCACTCGTCGCGCCGCCGACGGTGAATTCGGATTCACCCGCTCCTGGTGCGGACAACTCCTCACTCCTCCGAGGACGATCCTCGAGTGCGGGGTTATCCGCCGACGGTTTGTGGGGGCCTCGCTGCGCTCGGCGTCCGCCGGATGAGTCGAGGCCGGCGCGCCTGCGAGGCGGGATGCCGAGCGCGCCGTAGCCGAGACCGCCGGGAAGCCTCGTCCGGCTGGACGCGGCACCGCCGCCGGGCATGGATGCCCGGCGGAACCGGCCCCAGGGACGACGCGCCGCAGGCGCGGCCCAGAATTATCCGACGACCGTCTCTTCGGTCTCGATCGGCTCGAGCTGGGAGATCTCCGAGCGGCGGTTCTCCCAGTGGGGCGGGATGCACATGTGCGTGCCGAGCTCGTCGGCCGCCTCGTCGATCAGGAAGCCCTGGGGCGTCCCGTAGGCGATCTCGACCAGCAGGCCGCTGGGGCTGCGGCAGTACATCGAGAAGAAGTAGCCGCGGTCCTTGGGCTCGGACACGTCCGTGAAGCCGAGGCCGACGAGCCAGTCCTTGACCTCCTGCTGGTTCTCGGCCGAGACCACGTCGAAGGCCTGGTGGTGAATCGTGCCCTCGCCGAAGTGCCAGGTGCCCTGGGGCAGCTCCGGCTCCTCGACCAGCTCGAGCATGCGGCCGTAGCCCTGCTCGTCGCCGATCCGGAAGCGATGGTGGCGGCCCTCGGTGCCATAGAACTCGCCGCCCATGCCCTCGGTGATGAAGTAGCTCATGGTGTCGGCCTCGCGCACCGAGGTCGTGGTGCCGTAGGCGCCGCGGATGGCGTGCTCGGCGGGAACCATCGCGTCGTAGGGCGCGCGATCGTCGGGCTCGGGGTCGCCCACGAGCTGGTACTCGATCCCGCACGGATGCGCGAAGAAGATGCGCTCGGTGCCGTGACGCTCGCCGACCTCGTACTTGACGCCGTGCTCGGACAGACGGTCGGACCAGTAGCCAATCGAGTCGGGGCGAATCGAGAGGTTCAGCGACTTGGCCTGGTTGGTGCCGCGCCTGCCCATCCAGCCGGCCTGGCGGTAGGGGAACGCGGTCAGCAGCGTGCTCGCGTCACCGAGCCCGTTGCCGTAATAGAGGTGGTAGATGGGGATCTCGCCGTCGAAGAGAACCGTCTTCTTGACGCTCTTGAGCCCGAGCAGCCGGACGTGGAAGTCGTAGTCCTCCTGGGCGCCGCCGACGCAGAAGGTCAGGTGGTGGGTGCCGCGAATGAAGCCGCGCATGGTCGTCGTCCTCTCCCTCGTGGTGGCAACCGGGCGATTTTAACTTCACCCCAGTTGCCACCACCAGTACGGGAGCGCGGACCTTTCAGGACACGAGCGCGGCCTCGAAGTAGTGGTCCTGATCGAGATCCGCGAGCAGGCTCGGGTGGGTCGGGGCCCAGTTCAGCCGCTGGCGGGTCAGCTCGCTAAAGGTGAGGTTGTCGACCCCGACGAACGGGCCGAGGAACGAGAAGTGCTCCGGCGCGTCCTCGGCGGGAATGCTCGCGGCGGGCACGCCGAGCTTGCGCGCGATGGCCTCGGCGATCTCGCGGAACGGCACGCCCTCATCGGCGACGGCATGCAGCCGCGATCCGGCCGGAGCGGACTCGAGGGCGAGCTTGTAGAGGCGCGCGGCGTCGCGTGTGTGGACCGAGGGCCAGCGGTTCGATCCATCCCCGACGTAGCCGGCGACGCCGTTCTCGCGCGCGATCGCGATCAGGGTGGGAACGAAGCCGTGGTGGTCGAGGTCGCTGTGCACGATCGGCGGGAGGCGCAGGACCGAGGAGCGCACGCCGCGCCCGGCCAGGCCGACGACCGTGTTCTCGGCCTCGACCCGAGGGCCACTCTCGGCGGCGTCCTCCTCGGTGCCCGCGCGGCCGGTGATGCCGGCAAACGCCAGCATCAGCGTGCCTGAGGTGCCCACGAACGGCTTGCCGGACCCCTCGAGTGCGCCCGCCATCGCGTCGATCGCGCGCTGGTTGCTCTCGAGCGCGGCGGGAAAGTTGCCGGTGCTCATGGCCTGGTGATCGAAGGCGAGATGGATGACGCCGTCGGCCGCGGCGGCTGCCTCGCGCAGGCCGTCGAGATCCTCCAGGCTGCCGCGGTGCACCTCGGCGCCGGTCGCCTTCAGCGATGCGGCCGAGGCATCCGAGCGGGCCAGGCCGACCACCTGATGGCCGGCGTCGAGGAGCTCCGGGACCACGGCCGAGCCGATGTGGCCGGATGCGCCGGTGACGAAAACACGCATGAGAAACCTCCAGAAAGACTTGATGTCACTTGGTGTCATCACCTTAGCACGTCGATGTCACTTGGTGTCATCATCTACGCTGAGGGCATGGGCAGATGGCAACCTGACGCGCAGGGCCGCCTGGAACAGGCGGCCTTCGAGCTCTACGGAGAGCGTGGCTACGAGAACACCACGGTCGAGGAGATCGCCGAGCGCGCCGGGCTGACCAAGCGCACGTTCTTCCGCTACTTCGCCGATAAGCGGGAGGTGCTGTTCAGTGGCGCCCAGTGGCTCGAGGAACTGTTCGTGGGCGGCGTGGCGGCGGCTCCCGCCTCGGCAACCCCACTCGAGGCCGTCGGCGCCGCGTTCGACGCGGTCGCGCCGATGTTCGAGGAGCGCCGCGAGTTCGCCGGCCGCCGCCAGCAGATCATCGCCTCGAACCCCGAACTGCAGGAGCGCGAGCTGATCAAGCTGGCGTCGCTGTCGCGTGCCGTGGCCGATGCGCTCCGCCGCCGCGGAGTGGGCGACCCGACCGCGATCCTGACCGCCGAGGCCGGTATCACAGTGTTCCGGGTCGGGTTCGAACGCTGGGTCGATGAGGCCAACCGGCAGCCGCTTCGAGAGCTCATGGACGAGGCGCTGGAAGAGCTCCGGGCCGTGGCGATGACCGGCTAAGCGATCGAGCCGCGCAGCCAGTCCGCGAACACGCCGCCCGGAGCCACCGATGTCAGCCCGTCCTGGGCGAGCTCGGCGAGCGCGGACAGCACCTTGGTGACTCCCGCCGACCACGCCTCGTCGAGCATCAGGAACGGGTGCATGATCAGCGTGTGCCGCCCACCGGCCGAGAGGCGGTGCGCGAGCCAGTCCGCGAGCTCCCTCGGCGCACGCCGCGCCTCCGGATCGCCCCGCGAGGCCCGCAATGCGGCGAAGCTGTCCATCAGGTGGTAGGCGTCCACGTAGTCCCAGTCGAACGGCACGTAGGCGAGGCCATGGTCGGTGTACGGATCCCGGCCTTCGGGTGAGCACCAGTCGAAGCCGAGCTCGCGCAGGAGCGCCGGCGTGCGATCGGTCAGCGCGCCACCGGGCGGCCGGAAGCCCCGAGGCTGCAGACCGAGCGCAGCGAACGCCTCGAGGCCACGGGTGAGTGACTCGCGCTCTTGGTCTGGCGAGAGCTCCGACCATTGCTCGTGCGAGAAGCCGTGGTGGCCGATCTCGTGGCCGCGGGCGTCGATCTCGCGCACCGCGTCGGGATAGAGCTCGCAGTTGATCGCCTCGACGAAGAAGGTCGCGGTGAGCTGGTGGCGGTCGAGCTCGTCGAGCAGCCAGGGCAGCGCCCACCTCACCGACGGGTCGCGTCCCGGCGCCGGCGGCTGCTCACCGCGTTCGAGCGCGCTGGCCTCGCCCAGGTTGTCGAACGTCAATACGAGCGCGCTCGGCAACCGATCCGGGCTGGGGTCGTGCACGGACGCCATCGTATTGTTCGGCCATGCCTCCTTCTCCTCGAGTGGCACTTGTGACCGGTGGCGCCGGCGGGATCGGCCGGGCGATCGTGGACGCGCTGGTGGCGGGTGGTCATCGGGTGGCGTCGGGCGACATCGTCGCGCAGGACTTGGCCGGCGAGGCGGTCCTGGCCGTGCACCTGGACGTGACCGATGGTGGGTCGGTCGACGAGGCCGTCGCGCAGGCCGAACGCGAGCTGGGCCCGATCGAGATCCTGGTCAACACGGCCGGCTGGGATGAGTTCCACCAGTTCCTGGAGACCGAGGAGGGGTTCTGGGACCGGATCATCGAGCTCAACTACAAGGGCTGCCTGCGGGTCTGCCGGCGAGTGGTGCCGGGGATGGTCGAGCGCGAGTACGGCCGCGTGGTCAACATCTCCTCCGACGCCGCGCGGGTCGGCTCCTCGATGGAGGCGGTGTATGCCGGCGCCAAGGCGGCGCAGGTGGCCTTCGGCAAGACGCTGGCCCGCGAGGTGGCACGACGAGGGGTGACGGTGAACAGCGTGTGCCCGGGTCCGACCGAGACGCCGTTGCTCGAGGGGATGCTCGGCGCGGGCGAGGCCAGCGCGAAGATGGTCGAGGCGCTGCGCCGGGCGGTCCCGATGCGGCGCCTCGGACGGCCCGAGGACGTCGCCGCCGCAGTGACCTTCCTGACCTCTGAGGACGCCGGTTTCATCACCGGACAGACGCTGTCGGTCAGCGGCGGCTTGACGATGGCCTAGATGTTCATAAGGAGGCTCGGAAGGAGGCGACGATGGAACTGACCGATACGCGTTACGAGGTCGAGGACGGCCTGGCCTGGATCACGATCGACCGGCCCGAGCGGATGAACGCGTTCCGGGCCAAGAGCGTCGATGAGCTGATCCACCTGTTCACGCGCGCGTGGACGGATACCGCGGTCGGGGTGATCTGCCTGACCGGCGCCGGTGATCGGGCCTTCTGCGCCGGCGGCGATCAGAAGCAGCGCGCGGAGACCGGCGACTACGGGCCGAGCCAGTCGGGGCTGTTCGAGATCGAACGGCTGCATCGGCTGATCCGCGAGGTGCCCAAGCCGGTGATCGCCGCGGTCAACGGCGTGGCGATCGGGGGCGGGCACGTGCTGCACGTCGTGTGCGACGTGACGATCGCGGCTTCCTCGGCGACATTCGGTCAGGTGGGTCCGCGCGTGGGCTCGTTCGACGGCGGGTTCGGGACGGCGTACCTGGCGCGCGTGGTCGGCGAGAAGCGGGCGCGGGAGATCTGGTTTCGCTGCCGGCGCTACGACGCGGCGACCGGCGAGCGCTGGGGGCTGGTCAACGAGGTCGTGCCGGACGATCGGCTGAAGGAGACCGTGCGAGTGTGGGCGGATGACATGCTGTCCCTATCCCCCACCGCGCTGCGATTCTTGAAGCAGTCGTTCAACGCCGACACCGAGCACATCGCGGGCATCGCCTCGATGTCGTTCAGCGGTCTCGGGCTGTTCGTCCAGACCGAGGAGGCGCGCGAGGGTGTGCGGGCGTTCAGCGAGAATCGCGCGCCCGACTTCGGGGACTACCGGGCTCAGGCTTCTCACTGAGAGAGACGTTGCGGGTGAGATCGCTGTTGGTCGCCGGGTTCGTGGCGGCCGCCGCGCTCACCGTGTCGGCAACCGCACGAGCGGCGACGGCCATTCCCTCCGGGTCGGACCAGCTGGTCGTCGTGTCGAGTCCGACGGACGATCCGCCCGCGCCGGGGTACCTCGCGACGCTGCGCACCTACGAGCGCGCCAGCCCGGGATCGCCGTGGCGGGCGGTGTTCGGCCCCTGGCCGGTCGAGACCGGCTCGGGTCACCTGGTGGCCACCGGCGCCCGGCGGGAGGGCGATCACGCCACGCCGGTCGGGGTGTTCGGCATTGGACGCACGATGTATGGCGTGGAGCCGAGGCCGAGCGGGCTGCACTACGCGTATCACCGACTGGTGTGCGGCGACTGGTGGGATGAGGACCCGTACTCGGCGCAGTACAACCGGTTCGTCCACGTTCCATGCGGAGTCACGCCGGCGTTCGCATCGTGGTCCGAGGCGCTGTGGACCGAGACGGTCGCGTATCCGTACTTCGCCGTGACGCGGTTCAACGTGAACCCAGTTCGGGGCGGCGCGAATGCGCTGGGCTCGGGGATCTTCCTGCACAGCTGGGTGGGCGGCGCCACCCAGGGCTGCGTCGCCCTGGGCGAGCAGCAGCTGCTCGAGGTCCTTCGCTGGCTGCGGCCATCCGCGCATCCCGTGATCGAGATCGGCACCGATGCCCAGGTTGTCCCCGCTCCGCCGCTCGCGAAGGCCCGGGAGGGCTCGAGATCGACCTCGGCGTCGGCGTCCGCGTCGACCCGGTATGTCGATGTGTCGGTTGCCACGGTGTGGGCGAGCCCTTCGGCACCCCGCCCGATCGACGCCGCGGCCCTCGGAAACCCGGTGAACATGGACGCGTGGAGCCGCGTTCTCAGCACCGCCGCGCGGCTCGGCCTGGACGGCAGGATCGAGACGCAGGCGCTGCTCGGCGAACCGGTGCGGATCGTGGGCCAGCGCGGCGCGTGGACCCGGATCGCGGTAGTCGACCAGCCCACGCCGATAAATCGGCTCGGCTATCCGGGCTGGGTTCCGACCAGCCAGCTCACGTCGAACGCGGCGTTCGGTGGCCTCCTCGGGGGACGGATCGCCGTGGTCAGCGCCCGGAGGGTGTTGCTGCGCGGTTCCCCGCGGTCGATCACGCTCAGCTTCGGCACTCGACTACCCGTGGTCGGCGTCTCGGGTGGCGCCGTCCAGATCGCGACGCCGGACGGTCATGTCGGCCGACTGCCCGGCTCGGCAGTTCGCGTCTACGCGTCGGTCGCCGACATCCCGGCTCCCACGGGTCGAGGCCTGGTCGCCATGGCTAGGCGGTTCCTCGGAGTGCGCTACCTCTGGGGCGGCACCTCGGCCTTCGGCTTTGACTGCTCCGGGTTGGTGAACCTGGTGTATCGCGAGCACGGGACCGTGATCCCGCGCGATGCCGACGCCCAGGCGCTCGGCGGCCGGCCCGTGGCCAGAGACGCCCTTACGCCCGGTGACCTGGTCTTCTTCGCGACCGACCCGCCCTCGCGCGCGGTCAGCCACGTCGGCATCTACGCCGGCGACGGGCAGCTGATCGAAGCGCCCGACTCAGCGGGCGCGGTGCACGTCATCACGCTTGCCGCCTTCGGGGATGAGTACGTCAGCGCGCGCCGCTACCGCGGCGTCAGCTGACGGCTGGGTCGGCGCTCAGCCGGCGCCCAGGCTTCGGCGGCGGTCAGGCTTCGGCGGCGGTCAGGACCGAGTCGAGCAGGCCAGGAAAGCGCTTGTCGAGGTCCTCGCGGCGCAGCGAGTTCAGGCGGGTCGTGCCCTCGAGCTGCTGGCGGATCACGCCGGCTTCGCGCAGCACGCGGAAGTGGTGGGTGCAGGTCGACTTGGTCACCGGGAGGTCGAAGCTCCCGCAGGTTCGCTTGGCCTCGTCGGCCAGGGCGGCCACGATCCGCAGCCGCATCGGGTCGCTCAGCGCGTGCAGCACGCCGGCCAGCTCGATCTCCTCGCGCGCCGGGTGGCAGAGCTTGTCCTCCAGGGCCGCCGGCGGCTCGACCAGCCGCGCGGTGGCGGCGGAGGCCTGTCCCTGGGTGACGTGCGTATCCATCTCTCCCTCGAGTGTAGTACGACGACTATCGAACACGCTGCTATAGTTCGATAAACATCGTACTGCGTTCGAACGGGGCCCGACGCAGTTGTCGAATCAGCCCTTTCTCGAACGTCATCTGAGTATGAACCACCAAGCCACATCTGAAACCAAGCCTCACCTCGGCGCCGTCCTGGCGCTCGCCTGCCTCGCCCAGTTCATGGTCATCCTCGACGTGTCGGTGGTCAACGTGGCCCTGCCGTCGATCCGGGGCTCCCTGCACTTCTCCGAGCAGGACCTCCAGTGGGTCGTCAACGCCTACACCGTGACCTTCGCCGGCTTCCTGCTGCTGGGCGGACGCGCCGCCGACCTCGTCGGACGACGCCGGGTGTTCATCTCAGGTCTGGTGCTGTTCGCACTGGCCTCGCTGGCCGGAGGGTTCGCCTCCAGCCAGACGCTCTTGATCGCCGCGCGCGCGGCCCAGGGCCTGGGCGCCGCGATCGTCGCGCCCGCCTCGCTCTCGATCCTCACCACGACGTTTGAGGAAGGCGCCGCACGCAACCGCGCCGTCGGCATCTGGGGCGCGATGGGCGGCGCCGGCGGAGCGGCCGGCGTGCTGCTCGGCGGCGTGCTGACCGATCTGCTCAGCTGGCGCTGGATCCTCTTCATCAACGTCCCGATCGGCCTGATCGCGGCGATGCTGGCCGCACGCTACATCGCCGAGAGCCGGGTGCGGACGAGCAGCCGGAGCTTCGACGTGGCCGGCGCGATGAGCGCCACGGTGGGCCTGTCCTTGCTCGTGCTCGGGATCGTCCAGACCGACGTCACCGGCTGGGGCTCGACCTCAACGCTGGGCCTGCTGGCCGGCGGCGCGCTGCTCCTGGTCCTGTTCGTGGCCATCGAGGGACGGTTCGCCCGCTCGCCGCTCATGCCGCTGCGGATCTACTCCTCCCGGACGCTGAGCGCCGCCAACGTCGTCGTGCTGCTGGTGGGCGCGGCCTCGTTCGCGATGTGGTTCTTCCTGTCGCTCTACCTCCAGCAGGTGCTCGGCTACTCGCCACTGCGCGCGGGCGTGGCGTTCCTGCCAATGACACTCTGCATCGTGGCCGGATCGACGATCGCCTCGCGGGTGGTCACCAGCGTGGGGCCGAAGCCGATCCTGGTCGCGGGCATGACCCTCCAGGCCATCGGCCTCGCCCTGTTCACCCAGCTCTCAGCTCACGGCACCTACCTGGGAGACGTGCTCGTCCCCTCGCTGCTGATCGCGGTCGGAATCGGGTTCTCGTTCGTGCCCGTGACGATCGCGGCGGTCGCCGGCGTGGCCTCCGAGGAAGCGGGGCTCGCCTCTGGGCTGGTCAACACGTCGCGGCTGGTCGGCGGCGCGCTCGGTCTTGCCGTCCTGGCCGCCCTGGCCACCGCGCGGACCAACGGCGATCTCCATCACGCCGTTGCGACCCACGCGGCGCTGACCAGCGGGTTCGTGCTCGCCTTCGGGATCGCCGCCGCGTTCGCGGCCGCCGGCGCGGTGATCGCGCTGGTCGGACTGCCGCACGTGTCGCTCCGCGGCGCGCGCCGGCGGACGATCGCCACCGAGAGCGCGTAGGCCGCGTCGGAACCGTAAGAATGCGCGCCTCATGGCGCGCTGCTTCGTCACCCGATCGCTGCCGGGTCCCGCGCTCGATCGCCTGCGGTCCGCGCACGAGGTCGAGGTCTGGGGTGAGCGACTGCCGCCCGCCTACGAGGAGCTGTCGGCCCGGGCGGCCGACGCCGAGGGGCTGCTCTCGCTGCTGACCGATCGGGTCGACGCGGCGCTGATCGAGCACTGCCCCCGTCTGCGGGCGATCTCCAACTACGCGGTCGGCTACGACAACATCGACATCGACGCGGCGGCCGCGCGCTCGATCGCCGTCGGCAACACCCCCGACGTGCTCACCGAGGCGACCGCCGACCTGACCTTCGCGCTGCTTCTGGCCGCCGCGCGGCAGCTACCCGAGGCGATCGCCTCGGTGCACGCCGGCGACTGGCTGACGTGGGAGCCCGCCCGCTATCTCGGGGCCGCGGTGCAGGGCGCCACGCTGGGGATCGTCGGGCTGGGCCGGATCGGGCGAGCGGTGGCGCGGCGGGCGCTCGGCTTCGACATGACCGTGCTGTTCTCGGGCGGTGGCGCCTCTGAGGCGTCTTCGGGCGTGTCCGAGGTACCGCTCGAGGAGGTGCTCGAGCGCTCTGACTTCGTGTCGCTGCACTGTCCCCTGACCGCGGCCACGCATCATCTGATCGACGCGGCTGCCCTGACCCGGATGCGCCCGGGCGCGATCCTGATCAACACGGCCCGGGGACCGATCGTCGACCCCGAGGCGCTGCGGAGCGCGCTCGTCGCGGGCGAGATCGCCGGCGCCGCGCTCGACGTGACCGAGCCCGAGCCGCTCCCCGCCGACGATCCGCTGCTCGGCGCGCCCGGAGTGATCGTCGTTCCACACATTGGCTCGGCCACTCGCGTGGCCCGCGAGCAGATGGCCGAGCTCGCGGTCGCGAACCTGCTGGCCGGGCTCGACGGTGAGCCAATGCCCCACCAGGTCCAGGCGGTGGCGTGAGATGAACTGTGGTGTGAGATGAACTGCGCGGTGGTCGACATCGGGTCGAACTCCACCCGGCTGCTGCTGGCCGAGGTGAACGACGGGCGGGTCGGCGAGGTGCTCGAGCGGCGCACCGAGATCACCCGCCTCGGTGCCGGCGTCGACGCGGACGGCCGGCTGAGCGATGAGGCGATGCAGCGGGTCTACAAGGTGCTCGACGAGTACGGGAAGCTGATCGAGCGCCACGGCGCAGACCGGGCGGTGGCGGTGCTCACCAGTGCGGTGCGAGACGCCGCCAACGGGCAGGAGTTCGCTCAGGCCGTGCACGAGCGTTGGGGCCTCGAGCCGCACGTGCTGAGCGGGGAGGATGAGGCGCAGCTCACGTTCCTCGGTGCCACGAGCGAGCGCGACCCCGACGATCAGACGCCGACCGTCGTCATCGACATCGGCGGCGGCTCGACCGAACTGGTCATCGGCACCGGCCACGAGATGAGCTTCCACGTGTCCAACCAGGCCGGGGTGGTCCGCCAGACCGAGCGCCACCTGCATTCGGATCCGTCGAGCGAGGACGAGCGCGAGGCGCTGGCCGAGGACGTGCGGAAGATCCTCAGCGCCGGCGTGCCGGAGTCGCTGCGCCGCTCGGTGACGCACGCGATCGCGGTGGCTGGGACCGCGACCTCGATGGCCTCGATCGCCCAGGAGCTCGAGCCCTACGACTCCGACAAGGTCGAGGGCTACGTGGTGAGCGAGGAGCAGTGCCGGGAGATCAGCGCCCGGCTGGCCGGCATGGACCTGGACGAGCGCCGCCAGGTGCGCGGCCTGCATCCCGACCGGGCGCCGACGATCGTGGCCGGCACGATCATCCTGCTCGAGATCCTCGCGATGTTCGACCTCCACGAGTTCGAGGTCTCAGAGCACGACATCCTGCGCGGCGCCGCACTCGGGCTGGAGTAGCTCCCGGCTGTGCTGGGCCTGTGTGCTGGGCGCTCGTTGTGCCGGGCGCTCGTGTGCCGGGGCTCGTCAGGCGGGGCGCTGGCCGGCGGCCCGGAAGCGACCGCTGAGGTCCGCGCACTCGGCGCACACGTCGTCGGGAATCAGCCCGAAGCGCATGAGCACGCCGAACACCTGGCAGCCGAGACATACCGCGAAGATCGACTCCAGGCCGGCGGCGATCACGAACAGCCCGAGGACCACGTCGGTGGCGGTGTGGCTTCCGACGATGAGCCAGAACACCAGCGCGAGCGTGGCCATCGTCGCGCCCATGCCCTGCGCGAAGCGCTTGGGCGGGCCGGGCACCGGCTTGCGTGCCCCGAGTCTCGGCGCGATCACGTTCTGGGCCGCCCAGCCGAGTGGGCTAAGGGTCGGGCCGGTCAGGACCCGGGCCCAAAAGCCGTAGGCGAGCGGGACCAGCAGCCAGTAGGCGCCGGTGAGGAGGATCGCCACAGCCGTGAGCAGCACGACGCCGGCGACAACGCGCGCCGCCTTTTCATTGACCGGGTTGGGGAAGGAGAACAGCTGGTCCATGACTACTCATAAACCAGTATAGGCGGGCGGGATTGCGGTATTTCCGCGCGATGGACAGGCGATGAGCCCCGCGCGACCCGGGGTCGTCCATCCGTCCAGGTAGGATCCTAAACGGAACTGGACGAATGTACGATTGTCGCCAACCACGATTGGGGGAATGATCCGCATCGGGGCCAGGGCTAAACCCGGCTCCCAACATAGGCTCGGGCGAAGCCGCAGACATCGGCGCCTCCCGCCGTCCGAGCCACTCTAACCGGCCCTTTCTGGCACGTACCCCTGCCCGTCCCGATTGGGCCAAACCTGGATCGGAAGCCGCCCGCTGAGAATGCGGGCGGTTTTCGTGTTGGGGTATGGCGTGGCGTCCGGACGCCCACGCCACCCGGCTAGCTGGCGCGCTCCGGGACGTTTGCCGCCAGGCCCGTCTACGCCAGATTCGATCTGCGGGGGTAGGCGACGGTTGGGTCGGTGAGGACGTTGACGAGGGCGGGGCGGCCTGAGGCCAATGCACGATCGAGGGCAGGTCTGAGCTCGGTGGGGGTGCGGACGAGTTCGGCGTGGCAGCCGAGGGCCTCGGCGATCTGGTCGTAGCGCGTCTCGGGGCGCAGATCAGCGGCGACGGAGTAGCCGTAGGTGGCCTCCATGGGGTGCTTCTCGAGGGCCCAGATGCCGTTGTTGCCGACCACGGCGAGGACCGCGACGCCATGGCGGGCGAGCGTGTCGAACTCCATCCCAGCGAACCCGAAGGCTCCATCGCCCAGGAGCAGCACGACCTGACGGTCGGGATGGGCCAGCTTGGCGGCCAGCGCATAGCCCGGGCCGCAGCCCAGACAGCCGAGCGGTCCCGGGTCGAGCCAGCAGCCCGGCTCGTAGGAGTCGATCACACGCCCCGCGTAGGAGACGAAATCGCCGCCGTCGCCGACGACGATCGCGTCGCGGTCGAGCAGGCCGATCAGCTCGCCGTACACGCGCAGCGGGTGAAGCGGGGTGCGGTCATCGGCCAGCTCGGCGGCCTCGCCGGCCCGCGCGTCGTCCTCGGCGGCGCGCAACGAGCGGATCCACGCCTCCCGCTCTGAGTCCGCGTCGGATGGACCGACCGCGGTCCGCAGCGTGTCGAGGGTCGCGGGCAGCGAGCCATAGAGCTCGGCGGCCAGCTCGCGCGGCGGCGCGCGGTCGGCCTCGGCGGCGTCGACGGCCACGATCTCCGCGTCGGGGGCGAAGGAGGCGCCGAACCCGAGCCGGAAGTCGAGCGGCGCGCCGATCAGCATCGCCACGTCGGCACCCGAGAGCCCGGTGCGCCGCGCGCGGGAGAAAGCCAGCTCGTGATCGGCCGGGATGCAGCCCCTGGCCAGGCCGTTGGTGAACACCGGGACCCGCAGTTCCTCGGCCAGCGCCACCAGAGCGGCCTCGCCCCGCCCCCAGTAAAGGCCGGCGCCGGCCATGATCACCGGCCGCTCGGCCTCGCGTAGCGCCGCCGCGGCGCGCTCGATCTGGCGCGCGTCCGCGCCCGGCTCCAACCATGGCTCGGGCAGCGCCGGCGCTGCCTCGGGCGCATCGGCCTCGCCGAACACGTGATCGAGCGGGAAGTCGAGGAAGGTGGGGCCGCCGTGCGGCGTGATCGCCGCGCGGAGCGCCTGATCGACCAGCGTGGGGATCTCCCCGGTCTCCTGGGCGGTGGCGGCGAGCTTGACCAGCGGGCGCACGAACGGCACGTGGTCGATCTCCTGCAGCGAGCCCTGACCCCAGCGGAACTGCGGCGCGCGTCCGGCCAGGACGAGGATCGGGGACTGGTTGTGGGCGGCCGAGGCGATGGCGCTCATGCCGTTGGTCACGCCCGGCCCGGCGGTCAGCGCGCACACGCCCGGCGTGCGGGTCACCTTGGCCCAGCCCTCCGCAGCGAACGCGGCCGACTGCTCGTGGCGCACGTCGACGATGTCGATTCCCTCGGCCCGGCAGCCGTCGTAGATCGAGAACAGATGGCCGCCACTGAGCGTGAACAGCTTCGTGACCCCGTGGGCCTTGAGCCGCGCCGCGATCAGCCGGCCGCCGTGGACGCGGGTGCTCGGCTGCGCCTCCGTGGTCACGGGCGGCACGCTAACAGCCGCGCAGCGCCGAGGAGCCGCCCGCTCAGGGGTGCAAAAGTCCCGAAAGTCCCCCCGGTGCCCCTCGCCCTTGGGACATAAGCACCCCCCAGATGCTTATGTCCCAAGAGCGCGGACGGTGAGGGGGGGGTTTTGTGAGATATGCACCCCGGGCGCGCCGGGGCCGCACCGCCGCGATTGGCACCGCCGCGATCGGCACCGGCCATGGAAAAAGTGCCAAAGTCCCCCACCCGGCCGACGCCAAGCGCACATAAGCATTGCCAGCATGCTTATGTCTACTTCGCCGGCCCCGGGGCGGGCGGATTGTCGCGTTTTACAGGCTGGGGGTGGACGAGCGCGACCTGCGGCGAGGCTGGGGGTGGACGAGCGCGACCCGCGGCGAGGCTGGGGGTGGACGAGCGCGACCCGCGGCGCTCTAGAGCGCGTGGGCGTTGATCAGCGCCACCGTGTCGAGCACCCGTTCGCCCTCGAGCCAGCGCCGGCCGAGCCGGATGGCGGGCAGGTGCCGCACTCCGCGCGCGCGCAGCCCGCGGGCGGTGGCCCACAGGGAGACGTCTCGCCCGGGATCCCGGGCGGCGGCGAGGCATCCCTCGACGGACAGGCCGGCGGTGGCCGCCGCCACGGACAGGATCTCCGGATCCTCGAGGTCGAAGCCGCCGCAGAAGGCCAGGCGCATGGCGGCCAGTGCGAAGCCGGCGCCCGCGCCGTTCTCGGCCGCGTAGCCGGCGGTGCGCAGGGCGTGGCGGCTGTTGGCCGGGAAGCCGTCGGGCCAGACCAGCGGCAGCCGGGCCTCGCGGGCCTCGCGCTCGGCGAGCATCATGGTGGCCTCGAAGCGCAACCACCGCGCACCGGCGTCGAGTCCGACGGCCGGCGCCGGAATCCACTCGACCTCGCCCAGCATGCGCTCGACCCTCTCGGCCACGAGGTAGGAGAACGGGCAGGTCAGGTCGTAGAAGAACGCAGCCCGGGAGCCCCCCCGAGAACGTGAGCGATCGGCAAGCTGATCCTTCAGCTCGATCACAACACCCATGTACTCACAGCAACGGAGCTGAACGGCGAAACTGCCGCAAGCTCTTGCAAGCTCTCGCAAACGATTGCGCACCAGGGACCGCTCAGGGCAGGTACGTAGAAGGTGCGCGGGTCATCCGTAGAAGCCCGCGCAACCTGCACACACGACCAGGAAACGACAAAGCACGCGTTAGACTCGAAGTTGGTAGGTACGAACCGTCCACCGGGAGGCAGTGTCATTCCCCCCGTACCCCCACCCAAACGCCACCCTTACGATCAGTGGTCCCCTGACGCACGAGCGCTCGACCTCGTTGGCGATAAGTGGACCCTTCTGATAGTCCGCGACCTGGCCGCCGGCCCCCGCCGGTTTGTCGAGCTACAGCGCGTGCTTCCGGGCATCTCGACCGAGCAACTGCGTTCCCGTTTGAACCGCATGGTTGCCGACGGGATGCTCACCCGCAAGCGCTATCGCGAGGTCCCGCCCCGGGTCGACTACGAGTTGACCGAGCGCGCCCGCGAGCTGATGCCGATCCTCGGCGAGCTGGCTCGCTGGGGCTATGAGTGGGCCTGGAGCCCGCCCCGAACAACCGAAGCGGTCGACCTCGGCGCGATCTTCCGCCTGGCCCCGGGTCTGCTCACACGCCCGCAGGCCCGAGGAACCGTCGAGTTCGTGGTCGAGGAGCATGACGGCCACGCCGCCTACACGTTCACGTTCTCCGAGGAGGGCGTGACCATCGAAGAGCGTTCGGCCGACGGCGCGGACGCTCGGGTGAGCGGAACCGTCGAGCACTGGGTCAAGGCGTTCTCGCCCGAGCGCGACCACAGCGGCCTCGACCGCTCCGGCGACCCGGCCCTGGCCGACGCCCTGCTCGACGGCCTCGCCGCAACGGGTCGCCGCGCTGCCGCCGGCGCCGCCGCGCACGCGGCGTAGCGCACGCGGCAACCGCGCACCCGGCAACCACGGACGCGGCAACCGCGCACCCGGCAACCGCGCACCCGGCAACCCGAACACGCGACGCAGCGCAACAACCGAACCCCCGGGCGTTAGTTGTCGGGGTACTGCTTGGCCAGGATGTGCGGAATCTGGTACTGACCCGACGCACCGGGCAGCGGCGGCGCGACCCAGCACGCTTCGGTTGACCCCGGCGCCGGCGCCGCCGGACCACTCGCCGGCTCGGACCCATCGCCGGGCGCGCCGGTGTTCTTGCAGTCCCACGACGGATAGTTGCCTTTGACCGCGACGTTCGGGTCGGCCAGCCAGGTCGACGACGGGTAGGTGTTGCCGCGGTTGTTGGAGTCACGATTGGGCGCGAACGACAGAGTTTCGGCACCGGTGGGCGAGAACTGGCGCAGGTAGTGGCCGACCCCGCCGCCGGAGAACGAGGTGGTGGTCGCGGCGAGCGTGGCGCCGCCCTGCGAGATGAAGTCCGAGATCAGCTGCTGGTGCAGCGAGAGCCAGTCGATGATCGGGTTGAGCTGCTCGAGGAACGTGCCGACCGCGCCGAGCATCGGCGTGGCGCCGGTGAGGATCTCATCCACCGCCGGCAGGCCCGTCTGCGACACCGTGATCAGCGGACCCAGATTGGTGAAGAAGTGGCGCAGCGGCGGCGAGAGCAGCTCCACCGAGTGCAGCGTGGGCGCGAGCTGCTGGGCGACCGGATCGAGCTCCTTGATCAGCGGGTCGGTGTTGACCGAGAACTTCTGCAGCTTGGCCATCGTGGCCTTGGTCTCGTTCAGGAAAGTCGGGAACACCTGGAAGGTCTGGGCCAGCTTGTTGTT
Organism: uncultured Solirubrobacterales bacterium; assembly: GCA_963764545.1. Taxonomy (GTDB): domain Bacteria; phylum Actinomycetota; class Thermoleophilia; order Solirubrobacterales; family Solirubrobacteraceae; genus Palsa-465. The sequence continues at coordinate 206,755 of CAVXSX010000008.1, forward strand.
GTTGGCCGCGGTGGTGGCAAACGTGGTCTCGGCGCTCGTGATCAGGTTGCGCAGCGCGGCCTGGTTGGCGCCGAGGGCACCGAACACGGTGCCGCCGTTCTGCACCAGCCGAACCACGGCCAGGTGCTGGACGTCGAGTACCTGCAGGATGTCGGTGGCGTCGGCCGCGAACGTGGGCAGATTGCCGAGCACGTCGTTGAGGTTCTGGTCGTTGCCGTTGATCGCCGTGGCCAGCTCCTGCTGCCAGACCTGGAAGGCGTGCCGGGTGGTCGGGTCGAGCGCGTTGAAGATCTCCGAGAGCTGGACGGTGGGCATCACCTGGCTGCGCGGCAGCGTGGCGCCGTCCGGAACCGTCGGCCCGCGCGGGGGGCCCGGGATCAGCTGCACGTAGGTCTCGCCGAGGATCGTCTTGGTGCGCAGGATGGCCCGCGTGTCCTCACGGATCGGGGCGTACTGCTTCTGGAGCTGGAGGGTGGCCATCGTCCGGTTGCCCTTGGGGTCGAGCGAGGTCGAGACGACCTTGCCCACCGTCACGCCGGCGATCCGCACGTCAGCCTGGGTGGCCAGGTCCTGCGCGCTCTGGAACGACACGTTGATGCGGTAGCCCTGGGCGCCCAGCGGGATCGTGCCGCCGAACGACACCCACAGGAACAGCAGCAGCCCGATGCACGACAGGGCGAACAGCACCATCGTGATGACGCGTGAGATCGGGGGGCTGCCGGTTTGCATCTACTTGACGGGGAGCTTGGGGAGGAACAGGGTGTTGGACCTGGGCACCGAGCCGCTCGTGGCCGACCCGGAGCTCGAGGAGCGCGGCTGGAGCGCCGGAATCTGCGAGAGGGTCGGGTTCGACGAGGCAGTGGCGGTCGCCGGGTACTTCTGGCGGTACTTCGCGTACGCGCTCTGGTCGGCCGAGGCCTGGGTCGGACACAGGTTCGCGCTGGTCAGGATCGGCGTCAGGTTCATGATCACTTCCTGCAGCGGCGAGTTGTTGGCGATCTGGGCCAGCGTGGCGCAGGAGGCCTGCAGGAACAGCGGGCGGAAGTCACCGTTGGCGTCCTGGACCGAGAACAGCGTGCGCGCGTTGTGGTCGAGCCACGCGAGCCACCACAGGTAGCCGTGCTCGGTGTCGCCCGGGTTGTAGCCGAGCATGTTCCCGAAGTGGTTGAGGACGTTGAACACGTTGGTCAGATTCGATGTCGCCGCAGCCTCGCGCACCGGGCCGTTCGCTGTCTGGACCACTGTCGGATCGGCGAGATTCTCAGCCGCCGGCTTCAAATTGCGGACCACCGGCCGGGAGGCGACCACGAACGGGCGGATCTGGTTCTTGACGATCGGCGCCCCCGGCACGGCCAGGGCAGTCAGTGCCTTGTTGGCCGCCGGAATGGCCGCGGCCGCCGGCAGCAAGTTGTGGGCCGCCGGCCCGAGCGTGTTGGCGAACGCCTGGACCTTGACCAGCGTGGCCGTGGTCTGCTTGAGCGTGCCGGGCAGGTCGCCCACCGCGCGGCTGACGTGCGAGTCCTCGGACGCGAACGCGTTGAACACCTTCTCGCTCGAGTCGACGAGCTGCACGATCTGCGTCTGCTTGGCGGCCAGCGCGTCGTTCAGGCGCCGCAGCGAGTTCACGAGACGCTGGAGGTTGGTGCCGCGGGCGGCCACCGCGCTGTTGACCCGAGCCAGGTCCTGGTGGGTCGGCTCGAAGCGCTCCATGACCTGGGCCAGCTCGTTGCCGCCGTTGTTCTTCAGGCCCTGGCCGGCGCCGTTGACCAGCAGGTCGAGGTATTCGCGGCTGTCGGCGTCCAGCGAGGAGAGGATCTCGTCCAGGTTGACCACCGGCATCGTGTTGGAGATCGGGATGGTGTAGCCGGGCGGAGCCGCCGGCGAGCCCGGAGCTCCGGGCGAGAGCTCGATGAACATGTCGTCCAGCCCGGTGCGCGGCCTGATCAGCGCGGTCCAGTCCTTGTGGATCAGGTGCTTGTACTTGGGATCGATGTTCAGCTGGACAATGCCCTCGCCGTTCTTGAGCGTGACGTTGCCGACCAGCCCGATCTGCACGCCCGAGATCCGCACGCTCTGCCCCTGGCCCGGGGTGACCGCCTGCGCGGTCGAGAACGCGGCGTTGATCGTGTACGGCGAGGGAGAGATGAACGGGAAGCGCAGGCGCTCGTTGCTCAGGATGTAGCCCGCCACGAAGACCGTGATCACGAGCAGGCCCACGATCGCGGCGAAGTCCTTCCAGTGCTCGCGGATGGCGCGCTTCACTTGCTGCTCCCGCTGCGCTTGGCGCTCTTGTCAGCCGGGTTCGAGGCGCCGAGTGCCGGCATCGACGCGGTGCCCAGCTTCAGTCCGTCCTGGGCGGCCAGCTGCTGGATCTGGCCCAGGGCCTCGGTGGCGGCCGAGGTCCAGCGCAGCGACGCGCCCGGCGAGGACAGGGTGCTCGACTGCTGCTGCGGCGGACCACCGGTCGGCGCCGACAGGTCGGTGATCGGCTGCTGGGTCTCGCAGGGCACGTTCGGCTCGAGCGGCGGCGCTTTCTGGCCGGGGGGCGTCTGCGGCTCGGTGCCCTCGAGCGGGGCCAGAGCCTGGCCGAACAGCCCGGGCTGGAGCGAGTAGGTGAGCGACCCGCCGGTGCCGAGGATCCGGATGTACGGGCCGTTGGCGTCGAAGTCGCGCGACTCGCCGGCCAGCCCGGGCAGGAAGTCGACGGCCTCGACGTACACCGGATGCGGCGGGAACCCGTTGGAGGCGTTGAAGTGTGGATCGTTCAGGGTCAGCTTCGACCACGGGATGACCACGTTCACCGCGCAGCTGGCCGCGGGCCGCACACCGTTGGCCATCAGCGGGATCGACTCGGCCGTGAGCCGCGAGAGCGGCGGCACGGTCTTGGCCAGATCGGCGGTCAGCCCGCGCAGCTCAGACGGCGAGACCAGGTAGCGCAGCTGGGTGATGAACGGCAGGCTGGCGTCGATCATCGGGCCGGTCGACTTCACGCCCGGGAGCAGCGCCTTGGCCAGCTGCGGGAGCGGGCCGGGCTTGCAGTCGGGCACCTGCGGACCCGAGCAGAAGTCCGAGTTCAGCGAGTGGAGCGCCGGGATGGCCGCGGACAGGGTCTTGGGCAGCTCGGCCACGGCGTTCTCGAGCGCCACGTTCTGCACGGCGAAGGAGTGCGCGGTGGTGTTGAAGTACGTGATCAGGTTCTCGAGGTTCTGCGGATGGGTGTCGATCGCGCCGGACACCTCGCCCTGCTCGGCGATCCAGTTCGACAGGTCGTGGGGCTGCAGGCCGAGCGCGTCGTGGGAGACGACCGCCGAGTACTCATAGGCCGGCAGCCAGTACCTGATCGACGCGTTATAGGACGGGCCGCCCTTCTTGACCGCGGTCCCGAACTGCTGGAGCAGCGTCTGGAGGTTCTGGCGGGTGTTCGACTGAAGCGTGGTCAGCACCTGGTCGAACTGCACGGGCTCGGTCCCCTGCTGGATCGGGAACGTGTAGCTACTGGGTGCGTCAGCCGCCTCGGGCGTGCCTGGGCTGACGTCTACGAAGAAGTTGCCCTCGAGGAAGATGCGCGGCCGGATCGCGAACGTGGCGTCCTTGTGGATCGGCAGCCCCTGACCCGAGATCGTCATCGTCACGTCCGCCGCCGTGCACTGCTGATCGGTGGTGCCGCCGGAGGTCTGGAGGCTGCCGCCGGTCCGGCATCCTGGAACGGCTCCGACACCGCTCACCTGTCCAACGTTCACGCCGGCGATCCGCACCGGCGAGCCCGGCTTCAGGCCGTTGGCATTCGAGAAGATCGCGTGGACGGTGTACTGGCCGGCGAAGGGGTTGGCGAACTTCGTGAAGCCGAGGTAGACGATGATCGCCAGCGCGATCAACGCGAGCAGCCCGGCCGCGAAGGTGTTCATTCCCTTTTTGCGTCCGCGTCGCCGGATCATGGGTTCTGGGGGATGTAGGGGACCTGGGGTCCGGTCTGCGGGGTGCGCGAGAACGTCTCACCGGCCGGCACGTGCGCCAGGCCGTTGTAGGTCGGGCCCTGATTGCCCGGGTTGTGCGGGTCGGTCGCGAAGTCGCGCTGCTGCGGGTCCTCGTGGTTGAGCTGCTTGACATACCCGCGCTGGCCGGTCTCGCAATCGGCATTGCCCTGCGTGTCGATCGCCGCGCCGTACACCTGGCCGTGGGCATACCCGTTGCCGCCCTGCGGCGAGTCGAACGAACCGCCGTTCATCGGCGCATTGGCGCCCTGGTCGCTCAGGCTGTTGGGCTGCGTCGAGTTGTTCTGCATGAGCAGCGCACGCTGGGCGAAGCCGAACGCGGTGGCCTCGGAGAAGTGATCGGCGATGTAGGTCCACCAGTAGTTCCAGTCGTCGCACACGGTCTGGTACGGGCCGAGGTAGCGGACCATCGGGTTGAGCGTCTGCACGGTGTCGATCAGCGCGTTCAGGGCCACGTTGGTGCCGGGCGCCTGGGCCAGCGTGCGCAGCGCGTCCATCGTCTGCTGCAGGCGCTGGTTGAGCGGCGGGGTGCGGCCAAGCACCTGGGTGCCCTGCTCGAGGGCTGGGTTGAGGATGGGCAGGGCCGTCTTCAGCGACGCCGTGGCCGGCGTCATGTACTTGCCGAACGTGGTCAGGTCGACCAGCAGCGGTTGCTGGGCGATCAGCGACTCGGTCGAGACCTGCTCGGTCGCGGGCGACTCGGCAATCGTCGCCTTCAGGTCGTTCGGGTTGCGGTCGATCGCGCCGAACGTCGTGGCCATCTTGCCGAACAGCTGCGCGTTGACCTGCGCCACCGGGGCCACCGCGCCCATGAACGCGTTCAGGCCGTTGAAGAACCGGGTCAACTCGGTGGTCGGATCGGACAGGTACTGGGCCACCGGCCGCAGGTAGCCGAGCAGCGGCGGCAGGCTGGCGATCGTGTCGTTCAGGGACGACCCGCGCGAGGCAAGGGTGTCGCCGAATCCGACCAGGTTGGTCTGGATCGCGTTGCGGGTCGGCGTGTTGAACATCTTGAACACGTCGTCGAACTGGACCGGGACATTGGTCTGCGTGGCGGGCAGCGTGGCCCCGTCGGCGAAGTCGTGGCGCGAGACGCCCTTGTGCAGATCGAGGTATTTGAGCCCGAGCACCGAGCGCGGCTGGATCGACACCGTCGAGTCGATCGGCACGTTGCCGTAGGCCTTGTCGAGCTTGAGCGTGAGCTGCGCGCCGGCTTGGCCGCTCTCGAGCGTGACCGGCTTCATGTCGGAGATCAGCCCGACCAGGTAACCGCCCTCGCGCACGTCGTTGCCGACCACCAACTCGGAGCCGTTGGAGATGTCCACCTTCAGCTCGCGCGTGGGAACGAACGGCAGCCCCTCGTTGGCGTTGTAGGCCAGGAACACCGCGACCAGCGCGACGAGCACGGTGACGGCCCCGATCAGCACCGGGTTGGCGAACGCGGATTGCGACTTGCGCTTCATGGTGAGAGGAGATAGTTGAGGAGCTGCTGGGCCTGCTGCGCGTTCGGCGTCCCGCTCGAGGCGCTGCTGCTCGTCTGCGGCACGGGCACGCTCGGCGTAGTCACGGCCGGCGTGCTGACGGTCGGCGTGGCAGTGGTCACTCCGCCCAGCGCGGACTTTGCCTTGCTGAGCGCGCCCTGGGTGCCCGACCCACTGCGGGCCGCGCCGGACGCAGTGCTGGGCAAGGGCAACCCGGTCCCGCTCCCGGAGCCGGAGCCGGAGCCGGAGCCTGAGCCGGAGCCCGACCCGGCGGCGTTCGGCGGCGCGGCGCTCAGCACCGTGGCCGGGCAGGCCGGCGCGCTGGTCTGGGGCCCGGTGTGTCCGGGAGGCGCCCCGCCCGGGTCGGGCACGCAGCCGCCGGGGTTCGTGGGGTCGGCCTCGTTCACGCCCTGCTGGTTGGGCCCGAGCCACGAGTAGCACTGCCGGTAGGCCGCGCCGTACTGCTTGAGGTTGGCCGCGATCGTGCCGGGCGTCGCGTACGGCGAGCACATCTGGCTGACGAACGCGTCGACCGCCAGCATGTGCCCGTACGGACCGAACGTGTTGATCGTCTGCTCCTGGTTGAACACGTACTGCAGGAGCGCCTCTAGACCGGTGAAGCCCTGGCCGCCCGGGCTGCGCGAGTCGGGCTCCACCGCGCGACCCCGGTTGTCGAGGTCGGCCAGCACGATCGACAGGTTCTGGGCCAGCTCGGGAACCGGCTGGGCGAATTTGCCCAGCAGCGACACGGTCGGCGCGGCCGCCTGGACCGCCGTCTTGCCGGTGATCGATGCCTGCCCGAGGGACTGCAGCGCGGGCAGTGAAGCGCTGGCGAACCCGCACTGATTGCCGATGTGCGGCGAGGAGCACGGCGCCAGGTTGGTGAACAGCGTCCTCAGCTGGCCCGACGCGGCGTTCAGGTTCTGGAGCGCCGGGGTGTTGCTCTGCGCGGCGGTGCCCAGCTTGGCCATGGCCGGCTTGAGCTGCTCGAGCAGGCCCGGGAAGCGCTGGAGGCTCGTCTTCAGGTTGGCCTGCTGGGTGGCCGTGTCGGTGGCCGCGTGGTCGGCCTCGACGATGAAGTTCTGGACGAGCTTGGAGTTGTTGGCCAGCGCCGTGACCACCGAGTCGGAGTTCACGGTCAGCTGCTGGAGCGTGTGCGAGTCGTTGGCCAGCAGGTTCAGCAGGTTGTCGGTCTCATCGAGCGCCGGCACAGCGCGCTGAAGCGCGGTCTGGATGTCCTCCGAGCGAGCGGCCACCGCGGCGCCCAGCTCGTTGATGATCAGCGTGAAGCGCTCGCGCTGGGGCAGGCGCATGATGTCGGCCAGCAGGTCGGCCGGGATCGTCGAGAACGTGTGCGAGGCCGGCAGCGTGGCGCCCGACTTCAACGGCTTGCCGTACTGGCCGGGCTGGCAGTCGACGAAGTACTCGCCGATCAGCGACTGCGGCCGCGACTGGCAGGTCGCGTCCGATCGGAACGCCCCGAATCCCTTGACGGTCACCTGCACCGTGACCACCGCGTGGTAGTTCTTCTGGTCCAGGGCGATCGAACTGATCTTCCCGGCCGGGACGCCCGCCACCTTGAACTGCGCGTCCTGCACCAACCCGAACGCGTTGTCGAACTCGAGCTTGTAGGTCGGGTCGCTCGGCCCGCTCGAGAAGGCGCCGGTGATGAACACGAACCCCGCGATCACGAGCAGCAGCGCGCCGTAGGCCAGGATCCGCCGCATCAGTTACCGGTCGGTGTCTCTTGCGGATTACACGGATAGCCCGACTCGGGGTAGTACGCCCCGCCGCGCTCCATCGAGCCGGGGCAGCGGTCGCCCTGGCCCGAGGTCAACAGGCCCTGGCTCGGCGTGCTCGTCCCGCCCGGCAGGGTGCCGCTGCCGCCGAAGGCGAGCACGGTGCGCAGCACCGGGTCCAGGAACGAGGGCAGGATGTTCAGCGCGCCGTTCTCGATCGAGCCCACGCCGATGACCGGCGCCACGCGGCTGGCGTTGCCGTTGGCGTCGGTCTGCCCGGGATGGCTGAAGCCCTCGAACCAGCCGGTCAGGTCGACCGCGTAGGGGCGGGCGGTGGCCAGCTCGGGAGTCGACTGGTTGAGCGCCTGGGTCGACTCGGGGAAGGCGCCGAGACGCTGCGCCCCGTTGGCCGCCAGGGTGCCGGTGCAGGTGCTGGCCGACGAGCTTGTGCCGCAGGTGACGCCGGCCAGCTGCACGTTCAGCTCGAGCAGCTTGAGCAGGTCGTTCGAGCCCGGCTGGCTGGGCGAGCACGGCTTGGCGCCGCGCGAGCAGATCAGATTGGCCAGGTTGCGCACGGTGGGCACGGCGTTCTGGGCGAGCGGCCGGAGCTGCACGAGGAACTTCTGGAGCTTGGGCGCGACCGGCTTGGATGCGTTGACCAGCGGGGTGAGCGCGTCCAGCGAGTTGCGCAGGTTCACGAACGTGGTGTCGGCCAGCGCCATGAAGCCGGGCAGCTGCTGGATGGACTGGCCGAGGGCGGTCTTCTGCGAGGCCAGCGCTTCGGTCGTCTTGCCCAGGTTCTGGACCAGCGCGGTCAGGTCGGACTGGCGCGTCGCGATGTCGGAGAGCAGCTTGCCCGACTTGACCACGAAGCTCGTGAAGTCCCCGCCGTTGTGGCGGTTGAGCTCGGCGAACAGCGTGCTCGAGGCAGCCACGGCCGGGTTCAGGTACTGCCAGGCTGCCTGGGCCTCCTGGCCCTTGCCCGCGTACTGCGACGCGGTGCCCTGGATCAGGTTCTGCAGGCCCTTCAGGGTGGCCGGGTTCAGCGTGTTGAACAGCTGGTCGATGTCGACCGCGCTGGTCGTGGACGTGTTCGCGATCTCGCCGTTGTTCGGGATCTTCGGCTCGGTGGCCGGGCCGAGCCGCAGGTCGATGTAGCGGTTGGCAATGCCCGACAGCGAGGACAGCCGCACCGTGGCCTCGGTGCCCTGATGCAGCGGGGTGTAGCTCGAGTTGCTGATCGACAGCGTGAGCTGCGCCTGGCCGCCGGGCGTCAGCTGGATGTTCGACACCGAGCCGACCGAGTTCCCGGCGATCTCCACCTGGTCGCCGTTGACGATCTGGCTGGCGTCCGAGAACACCGCCTTGACCTGGTAGCCCGATCCACCGGAAAGCAGGATCACGGCAACGACGACGACGGCAAGCACCACCGCCGAAACGGCTGCGACCCTGCCGATCACGCTTCGTTTCTTCCTTGCAAACTGCTTCCTCCCGCGAGGATCCTGGACAGCGAACCTAGCAAGGGGTTCTTCCCACTGTCAAAAGGGAACCGTCGCCCTGAAAGCCCTGTTTTTGGGCCGCTTCGCGGCATCCCTGGGTCCGGTTCCGCCCGGCCTCCATGCCGGGCGGCGCGACCGTCACGCCGTGGGCCGCTGACAGCCGGCCCGATCCACCCGATACCGTTGTGCCCCACCGGCCCGGGTGGTGGAATTGGTCAGACACGGTCGCCTTAAGAGCGACTGCCCCAGCGGCATGAGGGTTCGAGTCCCTCCCCGGGTACTGGGAGTCGGGCTGCAGGAGCGCAACTAATGCGCTGCTACGGTGTCAGTGCCACCGACGGCCCCGGCTTAGTTAGCCCTCTCTTGGAAGTCTCTGCACTTAGATACTCGGGAGGAATCGGACTGCATGCGCGGTCCCCCCTCCTGAGGCTGCAGTCCGACGAGCGCCTGGTGGCGTTGATCCGGCGCGGCTCGAGCCCGGCCTTCGAGGTCCTGGTCTCCCGCTACCACGCCCGCCTGCTCGCCTTCTGCCGGCACCTGCTGGGCTCGCGCGAGGATGCCGAGGATGTCCTCCAGGAGGTCTTCTCGGCCGCGTTCAACGCGCTGCTCGACGACGAGCGCCCGATCAATGTCCGGCCCTGGCTCTACCGGATCGCCCGCAATCGCAGCCTCAACCACCTGCGCCGGATCCAGGCCGTGGGCGTCGACTCCATGGACATCCACCTGTTCGACCACGGCGCCACCACGGCGGACAAGGTCCACGAGCGCGAGGATTTCCGCATGCTGGTCGGCGACATCCAGTCGCTGGCCGAGACCCAGCGCACCGCGCTCGTCCTGCGCGAGATGGACGCCCTGTCCTACGAGCAGATCGCCGAGGCCATGGAGACCACCGTGCCGAGCGTCAAGTCGCTCCTCGTACGCGCGCGGGTATCCCTCGCCGAGGCCGCGCAGGCGCGGATGCTCACCTGCGAGGAGGTCCGCGAGGAGCTCGGCGAGGTGGCCGAGGGACTGCGCCGCCGCCCCGGCCCGCTGGTGCGCCGGCACCTGCGCACGTGCGAGCGCTGCGCGACCTTCAAGTCGCAGCTGAGCGACACCAGCAGGGCGCTGGCCGCGATGCTCCCGATCGGCTTCGCGCCGCTCGCGCTGCTGCGCAAGCTGCCGCTGCTGCATCTGGGGCATTCCGCCGGCGCCGGTTCGAGCGCGTCGGGCGCCAGCGCGGCCGGCCAGGCCGCGGCCGTGGGCTCAACCGCCGCGGCCGGGGCCAGCGCGGTGCTCGGATCGGGCGGAACCGGCTTCATCTCGGCCAGCGTGGGCGCGATCGCCACCAAGGCCGCCGCCGGGCTCGCCGCCGCGGCGCTCGTCACCGCCGGCGCGGTCGAGGTCGACCAGCCGGCTCGCCACGTTCACCACGATGCCGCCGCCCCGAGCCAGGTGGCCTCGGTCACGACCCCGCACACGCTGGCCACGACGATGGCGCCGGCACCGGCGAGGACGATTCCCGTCCAGCCGGTGGTCCACCACCCCACCGTCGTGAAGCCCGCCACGCATAAGCCCGCGGCGACCAAGAAGGCGAGCACGACCCAGAAGACCACGTCGGCCGCCAAGACCACGACCGACGCCACCGGCAAGACCCACACGCCGAAGGCCAAGGCCAAGCCGACGGTGCCGCCGGGCCGTACCCAGACCCAGACCGACGCCACCGTGCTCGCCACCTCGACGACGCCCACCCCGGCGTCCTCGGGCGCCTCTGACTGCACCGACACGGGCTCGGGCTCGAGCACGACCACCGCGGCCTCCTCCTCGTCCTCCTCGTCCTCCTCGTCCTCGAGCACCACCCCGGCGCAGACGAGCACCGACCCGGGCACGACCACGAGCTCTTCAACCTCGACCCCCACGCCCGCCCCGTCGAGCGACTCCTCCTCGTGCACGTCGGGCTCGGAGGGCGGCACCTCGAGCGCCGGCTCGGCGATCGCGTCCGGCGGCACGGCTCCGTAAGCTCCGCCGAGTGATCGAGTTCGGGGCCTTCCAGGCCGTCGACATGCGTGTCGGACGGGTGCTGTCGGTCGAGGAGTTCCCCGAGGCACGCGTGCCAGCGTGGAAGCTGGCCATCGACTTCGGCCCCGAGGTGGGCGTGAAGCGCTCCTCGGCCCAGATCACCCACTACTCGCGTGAGCAGCTCGAGGGCACGCTGGTCGTCGGCGTGGTCAACCTGATCCCGCGCCGGGTGGCCGGTTTCTCCTCCGAGGTGCTCGTGCTGGGCGCCCTGGACGAGGCCGAGGGCGTCGTGCTGCTGCGTCCCGACAAGGACGCCGAGGTGGGCTCCCGGATCGCGTAGCCGGGCTTACGGGCCGGGAGAGCCGCCGATGACCAGGGCCCCCTTCGGGACGCCGTCGATGTCGAGCGCATAGCGCCCGGCCGGTGGGCCCTTCAGCCGCGCGCCGGCCGAGCCGTGAGCCGGAACGGACAGCCTGACCGGCTGCGGGGTCCGCAGCAGGATCCGATGGGCCCGAGCGTCGTTCGAGGTCACGGTCAGCTGGACGGGGAGCTGCGCCGGGACCGTGATGACCGGCGGGCTGAGCGAGCCGGTGGCGAGGATCGTGAAGGTGGCCGGCACCCGGTCGTTGACCGGCGGCGACGGCGTGGTGCTGGTGGCCGTGGCCGACGTCGTTGACGTCGTTGTGGTGGCCGTGGGTGGGGTGCTGGCGGACGTCTGCGTGGGCGTTGTGGAGGTCGTCGTGCTCGCCGGCGGCGCGGTCGCCGAAGGGGTGCGCGTCGACGAGGTGGAGGTCGACCCCGAGCCACCACAGCCGGCCACCGCAAACACGCTCAGAAGAATGGCCAGTCTTCTCACGTTTGCAGGATAAACGCCGATAAATGGGGCAGATCACGGATGAGATCGGCAACCGGAAATACGCTCAGCAGTCTGGTCGAATACGACGCCTTGCGCCATCGCCTGTGGATCCTCGGCCAGCGCTGTCACCACGGCGCCACCGGCAGCGTCCTCGCGGCCGCTGCCTTCGCGGCGCTCCTCACCGAAGTGGTGGTCCATCCCGACCCTGCCCAGCGCTCGGTCCTAGCCGCCGCGGCGGCCGGCGGGGCGCTGCTGATGGCGCACGACTGGAAGGACCGCTCGATCTGGTTCGAGCGCGGTCGCGGCACCCAAATCTAGGCGTAGCTTCCGGCCTCCCGACGTGGCCAAACCCACACTCGGCTTGAGCGCAGGATCGAGAGTGCCCTTGGCCACAACATAGGTGGCTGAACCCGCGTTCACCTCGGCGCGGCGGTCGAGTGTGGGGTTGGCCCCGGGGTAAGCCTCGGACGGCGACAGGGCCGTAACCTTCGGTCGGCCATGGGCCTGCGCTGCGCCATCGTCCCGCCCACGCCCGTGCCCTACCGCGAGCCGCTGTTCCGGGCGCTCAGCGAGCGTCCGGACCTCGACATCTGCGTGATCTACCAGTCGGCCGCCCAGCCGGGCTGGGACGCGCCGGCGGACTGGTTTCCGAGCGAGCATCCCTACCCCGCCGTGCACCTGCGCTCGTGGCAGCGCCGGCGCGCCGGGCGCACGCCGGTGGTCTCGCCGCGCGGGCTCCTGCGAGCACTGGGCAAGGCCGACCCCCATTGCGTGGTGGTGTGGGAGTACGGCGCGGCCTCGCTGCGGACGCTGGCTTGGTGCCGGCGCCACCGGCGGGCGTACGTGATCTTCACCGAGTGCACGCCCCAGATCGACTCGATGCTGCCGGGTTGGCAGCTCGCTTTGCATCGCCGCCTGGCTCGGCAGGCTGACGGCGTGATCGCCGCCAGCTCGGCCGCCCGCGAGCGGCTGCTGTCTTTCGGGGTTCGCGACGAGCGGATCACGGTGGCCCTTCAGGCCGCCGACGTCGAGCGCTTTCGCGCGGCGGCGCCGTCCCGGGGCGAGACGTTCAAGGTGATCAGCGTCGGGCGCCTGGTCCCTGACAAGAACTTCGGAACCCTGATCCGTGCCGCGCCGGCGGGCGTCGAGCTCGAGATCGTCGGGACCGGCTTTCTGGAGGATGAGCTCAAGCAGCTGGCCAGCGGTTCAGCGGCGCGCGTCAGCTTTCGCGGCCACCTCGTACCCGAGCAGTTGCCGGGCCTGTACGCCTCGGCCGACGTGTACGCACTGATTAGCACCTACGAGCCGTTCGGGGTGGCCGTCCGGGAGGCCGCCGCGGCCGGGCTGCCGATCATCTGCTCGCGGGCCGCCGGCGCGGCCGGCGACGTGGCCGTTGAGGGGCGCAACGCGATCCTGGTCGACCCGGAGAACGTCGAGGAGATCGCCGGCGCTCTCGCGCGGCTCACCGCGGACCCTGAGCTGCGCGCGCGCATGGGCGAGGAGAGCCGGGCGATCGATCGCGAGACCGACGGCCGCGAGGTCGACGCGTTCGTGCAGGCCATCGCCACCGCGACCAGTCGCTACGTGCCGAGCAGCAACGGCAGCACGTCGTCGCGCAGCCGCGCCACCGAGGCCTCCGGGCGGTAGGGCCCCAGCTCGGCGCGGGCGGCCGCGCGGTATGCCGCCAGGCGCTCATCCGAAGCCGCGAGCGCGGCCTGCAGCGCGGTCGCCAGCGCGCCCGCGGTGCGCTCGGTGGCCACGAACTCCGGGGCCAGCTCGCGGGCCAGCGCGAGCGCCGGGAACGGACCGCCGGCCGGCGCGCCGACGAGCACGGCGCCGCGGTCGAGCGCCTCGAGCGGGGCGATCCCGAAGTCCTCCCACTGCGCGGCGCTGACGAACACCCGGGCGCGGGACAGCAGCTCGCGGAACGCCGGCTGGGGCAGCATGCCGACGACTTCGGCGCCTGCCGGCAGGGTCGCGCCCCGCCGCGCCAGGAACGCCCGCGCGCGCTCGGGCGGGATGCCGGCGATCAGCAGGCGCGCGCCGGGCAGAGCGGCCCGCTCCCACGCTGCGCAGAGCAGCGCGAGACCCTTGGCCTTGGGGTCGGGCGTGTAGCCGACCGCAAAGTGCTCGCGTAAATGGGAATGGGAATGGGAATCAGAATCGGAATCACTCGGCCGGGGCGCGGCCGGGACCGGCGGCGGGATCATCACCGACGGCGCCGCGTCGGACGGCAGCGCGGCCACCGTGCCCGGGCTGTGGGGCAACAGAACGCGGGCCCGCGCGAGCTGCCGGCGCTCGAGCCAGTGCAGCGGGGCGTTCAGCGCTCCTGGCCGGTTCAGCCGCGCGGGCGAGTCGAGCCACACCGCGTACGGGACATCGGGGCGGCCGGCGAGGAGCGCGACCGTCGTGGACGACAGCACGAGCGCCCGCGGACGGTGCGTCCGCATGCCGGCGGCCAGCGCACGGCGCGCGGCGATCGCCTCGACCACGTCGTTGGCCGGATAGCCCCGGCGCAGCCGGTTGGTCCAGCCGATCCGCGTGCTCACCGCCTCGACCGACGCCCCGGCCTCGCGCAGCATCGACACGAGCTGCGCGTCGGCCAGCCGCAGCCCGCGCGTGGTGCCGAGCGACACCAGCAGGAGATCGCTCACGCGAGCGCGGCCTGATACGCCGCAACCGTCTCGACGCCGCAGCGCTCCCAGGTGAAGTTGGCCGCGACCGTCTCGCGCGCCGCCTCCCCCAGCCGTGCCAGCTCTGCGCGGTCGCCGGTCAGGCGCTCGATCTCGGCGGCCAGGCCGCCCGCGTCCCCCGGCTCGACCAGCACCATTCCCGGCCCGGCCGCCGCGATGTCCTCGGGACCGCCCTCCCCGCGGCTGCCGATCGCCGGCAGCCCCGCGGCCATCGCCTCGACGAACGCCACCCCGAACGGCTCCTCGACGCCGGGCATCACGAACAGGTCGCAGGCCGCGGCGCGCGCCACCGCCTTGGGGTTATCGAGCTGCCCGAGGAACCGCACCCGGTCGGCCACTCCGAGTTCGGCGGCCAGCCGCTCGAGCGGCTCGCGGCACGGACCGTCGCCGATCACCAGGTACTCGGGCCGGCGCTCCGGGGCGATGCGCGCAAGCGCCCGCAGCACGACCTCATGGCGCTTGCGCTGCACGAGATGGGCCACGGTGACGATGCGTACGTGTCCGTTGCTCGGGGCGAGCACCGCGGGGATATCGGCGCCCAGGTGAACGACCCGCACAGGCAGCGAGCGCCCGGCGATCTGCTCGCAGCGCCGCGCGGCCCAGCGACTGTTGGCCATGACCAGGTCGGCCGACGCCATCGCCGCCCGGCACGCCCGGCGACCGACGGAGCTGTTCTCGGCCACGTGGATCATGTCCGGCCCGTGCGCCGAGACGACGAACGCCGACGCGCGCCGGCGACGCACCCAGCGTGCCGCGGCGTGGCCCGCCGGCGCGAGGTTGTGGGCATGCAGCACGTCGAAGGGCCACTCGCCGTGCAGCGCATCGAGCGCGCGCCCCAGCCCCGGCGCCATCCAGTACCCCCAGCTTCCGTAGGACATCGGCCGCGGTGGCGCCACAAAGGCGACCGGCTGCACTGACAGCCCGTCGAGGCTGAGCGGCCGAAGCGATGTCCGGGCCCCCGCGACCCAGTCGCTCGAGCGCTCCAGTGGCCGGGGGAAAATCAAAAACCTCCCGAGCCACCGACAGCGGCGGGATCGGTCGCCGCAGCGCCAGGACCCGCACGTCGGCGCCGGCGTCGCGCGCGGCCACCGCCTGGCGGTGCGCCCAGATGCCCAGCACCGGATCCCCGGGCGACGGGTACCACTCGGCGACGACCGCGACGCGCACTACTGGCCGACGGAGAACAGGGCCTCGAGGTCGTGGCGCGAGTAGACCTCGAAGGCCACCATCGTGTGCGTCCGCGCCACGCCGGCCAGCTGCGAGATCTGGCCGGTGACCACCTTCGCGAGGTCCTCCTGCTTACGCAGGCGCAGCACCGCGACGAAGTCCCACTCGCCGGTGACCGAGTACGCCTCGGCCACGCCCTCGAGACCGGCCAGCTCGCCGCCCAGGGTGGCCAGTCCCGACCGCTCAGCCTGGATCAGGACGATCGCGTGGGTCACGCGGAGTGTGTCTCCCCCGGCTCCAGGATGACCACGTTGGACCGGGTCGCCGACTCGACGTCGGACTTGAACGCCTGGGCGTCGGTCTCGATCGGCGGGAACGTGTTGTAGTGGCACGGGATCACGGTCTTGGCGCCCACGAGCTCGGCCGCGTCGACGCCGTCGACGCGATCCATCGTGTAGTGGCCGCCGATGCACATCAGTGCGACGTCGATCGGGTGGCGCTTGCCGACCAGCTGCAGGTCGGAGAACACGCAGGTGTCGCCCAGGTGGTAGACGATCGTGTCCTTGAAGCTGATCAGCAGGCCGGCCGGGACATTGGCCGTCCCCTTGGGCGTGGTCGAAGTGTGCCAGGCCGGCACGAGCTTGACCCAGCCCCAGTCGAACTTGACCGTCCCGCCCATGTTGGGATCGCGGACGTCGACGCCCTCCTCGCCCAGCTCGTTGGCGATCTCGACGATCGCCACCGCCGGCGCGCCGGTCCGCTTGGCGATCGCCACGGTGTCCCCGATGTGGTCCCCGTGCCCGTGCGTGAGCAGGATCGCGGTGGCGGCCACGTCCTCGGCGCCGATCGCCGCCTTGGGATTGCCGGTCAAGAACGGGTCGATGAGAACGGTGGTGTCGCCGTCGGCGAGCGCGAACGCCGAGTGGCCCAGAAAGCGCACTTCCATGTCAGATCAATCCTCCTGTGTCGTTTGCGATCCCAGCTCCTCGGTGCCTCGATCGAGCTCGCGGGCCAGCTCGAAGCCGACCGCAACCCCGACCAGCATGCCCAGCCGCGTCTCCTCGGCCAGCATCGTCCGCACCGCCCTCACCCGTTCGGCTGCGTCGTCGAGGCCGGTGGCCTCGCGGACGGCCTGGGCGTGGCCCATCTCGAACCAGCCGCCCTCGTCGAGCGCGGTGGCGAGCACGCGGGCCAGGGCCGGAGCCTGGCGGGTGACCAGATCCTGGGCCTCCCGCAGTCGCTCCGGGTCGGCCATCGCGGTGATCGCCGCTTCCAGCTCGGCATCGGTGTAGGCGCGGTTTCCCACGGAGTGGCTGATCATACGTCGGTGTCGCCGACGGGACTCAGCGCTCGCCGGTGAGGGCGAGTGGCAGCCCGATGAGGATCCCGGCCAGCGCGCCGATGCCCTCGGAGATCCAGCTCGTGTCAGGGGCGGCCAGGGGCATCAGGGCCACGACCACGGCGATCACGGCGGCGCCCAGCAGGTCCCCCTCGATCTCCTCCCCCGCCCGCAGCGAGAGCAGATCGGGGATCGCCCAGGCGATGACCAGCGCGAGCGCACCCCCGCCCCCGCCCAGCGCGAGCGGCAGCGAGGCGTCGGAGGCGGTGACGGCGGCTCCGCCGATCGCCCCCACCGCGAACAGCATGAGCACGAGCAGCGGACCGTGCCGGCGCTCGAGCAGCCAGCCGAAGATGGCGATCGTGCCAAGTGCCACGATCGCGTAGCCGGTGTTCGTGTAGGTGAACGGCGCCACCAGCAGCCGCCACCAGAGGTGGGTGCCGAAGCGGGCCCAGAGCTCGATCGCGTGCGTGGAGCCGACCAGCGCCGCACGCCACAGCAGCGTGCCGGCGAACCCGGCCAGCACCAGGGCAATCGTCGCGTACGGGCGCGCCTCAGGCCGGATCCCGGGGATCTCGCCGCGGCGCAGAGGCGGCAGTGACGGCCTCGGAGAGCGACGCTTGCGCTCGGTGGGGCGGCCTTCTCGATCGAGCTTGGGGGCCCGCTTGCGCAGGCGGCTGCCGCAGTACGGGCACTCGGTTATGTACGGGCTGACCTCGGACTGGCAGTTCTTGCAAATTACGAACAGGTCCGGGCCACCGGTGCTCATCTCTGGGTCGATTGTATGACGACGGCAAGGTCGGCAACAGACCTCCGAGGAGGCGGTGCGCTTGTGCGGCGGGACCCCTGCGGTCGGAGCGGGCTACACCGCGGTGGCGGCCACGATCTCGGCCACGACCTCGCGCAGATCGTGGTTGGCCTCGTAGACCACGATCTGACGGGCGGCCCCGTTGCCGCGCTCGAGCAGGTCCTCGACGGCGTCGAGCTCGCCCACCGACCCGAGGTCCTGGCAATGCTCTTTCATCCGGTCCAACAGCCGGCGCGCGAGCTCCCGCGCCGGCACGCGCTCCTGGTGCGGGAGGTCCACGAGCTCACCCTCGAGACCGTGGCGGGCAGCCAGCCACTTGTTCTCGTCGAGCATCTCGAACGGATACCGCGACAGCTTCTTGCCGGCCTCGAAGTGCTCGGCGAGCTCCTTGACCAGGCCGTGGACGAGCGCGGCCAGCCCGAGCGTGTGCTCCACGTGGGTCTGGGAGTCCATCACCCGGATCTCGACCGTGCCGAAGTTCGGATGCGGCCGCACGTCGTACCACTGCCAGGTGTAATCCTCGATCACGCGCGCCTTGACCATGAACTCGATCCGCTGTTCGTAGTCGGCCCAGTCCTTGTAGGTGGGCGGGATGCCCACGCGGGGAAAGGCTCGGAAGATCGGGGTGCGGGCCGAGGCCAGTCCGGTGACGTCGGCGCGCCAGAACGGCGAGTTGGCCGACAGACCGAGCAGGATCGGCAGGTGCACGCGCATGCCGTTGGCGACGTGGATGGCCTTGTCGGGGTCGTCGATGCCAACGTGAACGTGCATGCCGAAGATCAGCTCCTGGCGGGCCACGAAGCGGAGCGCCGAGACCAGATCCCGGTAGCGGGGCTTCGCCACGATCCGCTGGTCCTCCCACATCGCGAACGGATGGGTCCCGGCCGAGCCGATCGTCATGTTGCTGCGCGCCGCCGTCTCGCGGACCTGGGCGCGCAGGGCGCGCAGCTGCTCGCCGGCCTGCGCCGTGTTCTCGCACGGATCGGTCGAGACCTCGAGCACCGACTCCATCAGCTCGGGCTTGATCTCACCGGCCGGCGCGGGCTCGACCAGGCTCTCGATCGCGTTGACCAGCTCGAGCGAATCGGCGTCGAGGATCATCATCTCCTCCTCGATTCCGATCGTGTACGGCTTGCCGCCGAAATGGTGTTCCATCGCGCGGCAGGGTAGACGTAGACTGGGACGTAGACGATTTGGTAAAGAGAAAAAGGGGGATCACATGGCTCTCGGATACGACGGAAAGCTCTACATCCTGGCCTTCGACCATCGCGGGTCGTTTCAGAAGAAGATGTTCGGGATCGAGGGTGATCCCACTCCCGAGCAGACCGAGACGATCTCCGACGCCAAGCGCCTGATCTTCGAGGGGATGCTTCAAGCGGTGAGTCGCGGCGCCGAGGCCGGCGCCACCGGCGTGCTGGTCGACGAGCAGTTCGGCTCGAACATCCCCGAGCAGTCCCGCGAGCACGGCCTGAAGCTGGCCATGCCGGTCGAGAAGTCGGGCCAGAGCGAGTTCGACTTCCAGTACGGCGATGACTTCGGCACCCACATCGAGCAGTTCGATCCTGACTTCTCGAAGGTCCTCGTCCGGTACAACCCCGACGACCCGGACACCGAGATGAACGAGCGCCAGCTGCGACGCCTGAAGGAGCTGGCCGACTGGCTGCACGCCCACGATCGGAAGTTCCTGTTCGAGCTGCTGGTGCCGGCCACCGACGAGCAGCTGGCCAGCGTCGACGGCGACACCGACCGCTACGACGCCGAGCTGCGCCCCGAGCTGATGCGCCGGGCGATCGAGGATTCCCAGAAGGCGGGGATCGAGGTCGACGTGTGGAAGATCGAGGGCGTCGACGAGCAGTCCGATGCCGCGATGCTCGCCGAGCAGGCTCGCTCCGGGCCGGGCCGCGAGGGCGTCACCTGTGTGCTGCTCGGGCGCGGCGCGTCAACCGAGAAAGTGGAGCAGTGGCTCCGCGAGGCGTCCCCGGTGGAGGGGTTCATCGGGTTCGCGATCGGCCGCTCGATCTGGTGGGACGCTTTGAAAGGCTTCCTCGGCAAGGACCTCGACCGCGAGGCCGCGGCCGCGCAGATCGCCGACAACTACATGCACTTCGTGCGCGTCTACGAGCAGCAGGCCGTTCACTGAGCCGCACGCTGAGTGCCGTCACGCTTTAGCTGCGATCCATAACTACGTAACGCGAGCCCTCGGCGCTTGGTAGGCTCGCCGCCGATGGCGATGAAGATGCGCCAAAGCCTCGCCGAGCTGGAGCAGGAGTTCCGGCACGAGATGCAGCGAGAGACCAGCCGCAGCCAGTACATGCAGCGAGCTGCGATCTCGCGTACTCGCAAGCGGACCCGTGAGCGCGCGAGGAAGCGCAGCTCGATGCGCTACTGGGTACTCGTTCTCTCGCTGGTCGCCACCGCCGTCGGCGTGACGATCGCGATGTTCGAAACGCTTTACTACCTGCTCGGCTAGCGGGAGTCCGTCGCGTCCCGCGGCGGCCGCCCGGCCCCCTCTACGAGCTGTCTCCCATTCCACGCAGCGCCGCGTCGACTTCCTCGCGGGCGCCCTTGCCGGCGCCCATGCGCTCCTGCTGGATCTCCAGATAAACCTCCTTGCGGAACACCGGGATGTCACGCGGTGCCTGGATCCCGATGCGCACCTTCTCGCCCATGATCGCCAGCACGGAGACCTCTATGTCGTCGCCGATCATGATGCTTTGGTTGGACTTGCGGGTGAGTACCAACATTGGGGATATGCCTCCCTGCTTCGCCTGGTGTCACAAGACGACCCCGAAAAGTCCACGTGTCCACGTGATCCGGGTCCGCCGAGCGCCAGCATAGCGGTTGACATCTGCCCTACACAACCTCTGACTAGAGGCGAATCAGACATCTGTCGGGATGGCGAATGTTTGCCATCCGATGGGGTGTACGCAGCGGTCCAGCCCCTCGCTGTACTAGTCTCCGCGCCGAAATGGCCAGACGATCGCTACGCCCCGAGCTCAACCGGATACGTGCCTGGGTCCGGCAGGGCCGCACCGATGCATGGATTGCCCACCAGCTCGAGGTCACCGTGCAGCAGATCCAGGCCTTCAAGCGCGAGCAGGGACTCGGGGCCAACGGCGAGGCCGAGGCCGGCCCCGGCGTCGACTTCGACGACGAGATCGATCTGCGCGCCGAGGACGACGCCCTGATCGCCGCCGAGCTCGAGGCCGCCGAGGCGGAGCGCGCCGAGCGCGATGAAGACGAGGACGGGGACGGGGACGAGGACGAGGACGAAGAGGGCGCAGCCAAGCGCGGCAGCCGGCGCCGGCGCGGCCGGCGCGGCGGGCGGCGCAGCACCACCCGGCGCAAGTCCACTCCGCTCGAGGCCACCTTCGACCACGGCGACGAGGGCTACGGCCTGTGGCTCGACGCCTCGGTCCAGGACGATCCGGTCTATGCCGAGTACTGGGCGGGGCACCGGCCGGTCGAGGTCTCGATCGAGGAGGACCAGATCGTGATCCGCCGTGTCGGCGACGACGACGACGCCGACTCGGACACGGACTCGGACGACTAGCGGGCGCCTCGGCCCCGCCGGGCCGTGCACAACACGTCACGACGCGTCGACCCCGCGCGACCTGGCGCGTTAAGCATCCCCCAGGTGCATAACACGTCACGCTTCGCCGCACGCGGCCCCAGTGACGTGTTAAGCAGCGCTCGGAGTGGCCGGGGCTGACGGGTCCTAGTCCTCTCTGACGATGCGGGCGCCGCCGGCGTAGTCGCTGGCCTCGCGCACGTAGCGCGCGAACGCCGCGCCCGCCACCGTGGTCAGGTCCCACGCCTCGGGACTGGCCGGTGCCGCGCGCACCGCGATGTCGAAGCACCAGTCGACCCCGTTGTCGCCGTAGAAGCGCGCCAACTCCTCGGTGGTGAACGATCCGCCCAGGCGGCGGCGCAGCTGGTCGACGATCGCATCGGTGACCCGCTCGAGCGCAGGCCGAACGGTCGGATCGGCGTCGGTCAGCCGGCGCTGGCCCTCGCGCCACAGGCCGATCACGTCGTCGAAGCGGAGGATCACCATGCCCCCGCCCGGGTGTCCGCATCCGGCCCCCGGCCGGCGCCCAGCCGCATCCGGCCGGGCGTCAGTGGTTCGGCAAGCCCGAGATCTCGTACGGATGCTCGCCGACCCGCACCATGCCGAGCGCTCGCGCGTCGCGCAGGATCGTGGTCGGGCTGTTCAGCGAGCGCTGCTGGGTGCGCAGGCTGGTGTTCGACCGGGTGAGCTGCTCCACGATCGCGTGCTGCTGGTTGGCCTGGCTGCGCACGGCGAGATAGGCCAGCCCCTGCTGCACGTAGAGCCCACCCACCACGCACAGGACGACGAGCAGGCCGACCCGGCCCACCCGGTCCCAGCGCACCCGGCTTCGGAGATCGCGCATCGCGAGCCCTCGGGGCTTCGGCGGCGGGCGGCGGCTCTGGCGGCCCTGGCGGCGCGGAGGCGCGGTGGCGGTACGGGCTGAAGGCATCCGCTGCGCCCTTCGTTCGACGCACGCGAAGACCTTCCTCCTGCATGGGACCCTGCAACCCGACTAGGACCGGAAGGCGCTGCGGCCCGGATAGCGCGCGTCGGGACCGAGCGCCTCCTCGATGCGCAGCAGCTGGTTGTACTTGGCCACGCGATCGCTCCGCGAAGGCGCGCCGGTCTTGATCTGGCCACAGCCGGTGGCCACCGCGAGGTCAGCGATCGTGACGTCCTCGGTCTCGCCCGAGCGGTGCGACATCACCGCGGTGTAGCCGTTCTCGCGGGCCAGGCGGATCGCCGCGAGGGTCTCGGTGAGCGTCCCGATCTGGTTGACCTTGATCAGGATCGAGTTGGCCACGCCGGCGTCGATCCCGCGCTGCAGGCGCTCCGTGTTGGTCACGAACACATCGTCGCCCACGAGCTGGAGCCGGTTGCCGATGCGCTCGGTGAGCGTGTGCCAGCCGTCCCAGTCCTCCTCGTCCATCCCATCCTCGAGCGAGATGATCGGGTAGCGGTCGATCAGATCGACCCAGTAGTCGGTGAGCTCGGCGGCCGACAGCGTGCGGCCCTCGTGCTCGAGCACGTAGGCGCCGTCCTTGAACAACTCGGACACGGCCGGGTCGAGCGCGATGGCCACCTGGTCGCCCGGCACATAACCGGCCGCCTTGATCGCCTCGACGAGCACGCCGAGCGCCTCCTCGTTGGACTGCAGGTTGGGCGCGAATCCGCCCTCGTCGCCGACCCCGGTGGACAGGCCGCGCTCACCCAGCGTCCGCTTGAGCTGGTGGAACACCTCGACACCCATGCGCAGCGCGTCGCGGAAGTTGGGCGCTCCCACTGGCACGATCATGAACTCCTGGAAGTCGACCGCGTTGTCGGCGTGCGCTCCGCCGTTCAGCACGTTCATCATCGGGACGGGCAGCACGTGGGCGCTCTCGCCGCCCAGGTAGCGCCACAGCGGCAGGCGCTCCTCGGCCGCCGCGGCGTGGGCGGCGGCCAGCGACACGGCCAGGATCGCGTTGGCCCCCAGCCGCGATTTGTTCGGTGTCCCGTCGAGCGTGATCAGCATGCGGTCGAGCGCCGCCTGACTCGAGGCATCCTGGCCGCGCACCGCGGTGGCGATCTCGCCGTTGACGTTCTCCACCGCGCGGCTCACGCCCTTGCCCATCCAGTCCGAGCCGCCGTCGCGCAGCTCGGTGGCCTCGAACTCGCCCGTCGAGGCCCCAGACGGCACCGCGGCGCGGCCCCAGGCGCCAGATCGGACGCTGAGCTCGACCTCGATGGTCGGGTTGCCTCGGCTGTCGAGGATCTGGCGGGCGTGTACGTGCTCGATCTGGCTCATTGCGGGCGAAGCCCTCCTTCGGCTCTCAGGCGGGCGCGGGCATAGTAGGCAAGCTGCTCCTCCGGGGCGAGATCGTTCCAGCTATGGCCTTCCGATGCGGCCAGCTCGCTGCCGGCCAGCACGCGCGCCCTGAAACGATCGGCCGCGGCGCGCAGCGCGAGCTCGGGATCGACCGCCAGCTTGCGGGCCACGTTGACCGCCGCGAAGAGCACATCGCCCAGCTCGTGGAACTGCTCGTCGCGGCCACGGGCCGCCTCGAGCTCGGCCAGCTCGTCGCGCACCGACTGAAGCGGACCCTCGACGCCCGGGAAGTCGAAGCCGCTCGAGGCCGCGCGACGCTGCATCTTGCGCGCGTACAGGGGCCCAGGCAGGTTCTCGGGCACCTCGCCGAACACGCCAGGCTCGCGACCAGCCTCCCCGCGCTTGATCTCATCCCAGTTGCGGCGCACCTGGAGCGAGGTGTCGGCCTGCACCTCGCCGAACACGTGCGGGTGGCGGCGGATCAGCTTGTCGGTGACCTCGCCGGCCACCTGGGCCAGATCACCGGCTCCGCGCTCCTCGAGCAGCAGCGAGAGGAAGTGGACCTGGAACAGGACATCGCCCAGCTCGTCGACCATCTTCGCGTCGTCGCGCCGCTGCGCGGCGTCGGCCAGCTCGTAGGACTCCTCGACGGTGTGCGGCACGATCGAGCGCTCGTCCTGCTCGCGGTCCCACGGGCATTCGACTCGCAGCCGGCGCGTGATCGAGTCGAGGCGGGCGAGCGCCTGCGCGACCGCGGGCGACTCCGGACCGGAGCTCACCCGGTGGACGACGTTCCGGTGGTCGCCGTCTTCGGCGCCTTGTAACCCTTGCAGTCAGCCATTGCGTAGGCGCTGCGGCAGGTGGTCTGGCTGAGCCAATCCTTCTTGGCGTGGTTGTCGACGGCCGTCTGGGCGCTCGACTGCTGCTGGCTGGTCAGCTGCTGCTTGATCAGCGCGGTCGACTGGGCCAGAGTCTTGTGGGTGGCCGGGGTGATCTTGATGACCTGGAAGACGTAGTAGCCGAACTGGCCCTTGACCGGCCCGAGCAGCTTGTTCAGCGGGGCCGTGAAGGCCACGCTGGCCAGCGCGGGATCGGCCTGCGACTTGGTCACGCCGGTGAGCAGGCCGCCGGTGTTCTTGGTCGTCGGATCGGTCGAGTACTTCTTGGCCACCGTCGTCCAGCTCTGACCCTTGCTCAGCGCGCTCTTGGCCGCCTGAGCGTCGGCCTGGGTCTTGGCCAGCACCGCCCGGATGTTCAGCGTTTCCTGCGTGCCGAACTGCGAGGCGTGGCTGTTGTAGTAGTTCTGGATGTCCGCCTGCGAGATCGTCTTGGAGTGCTTGGCCACCAGCTTCTGCACGATCTCGTTGATCCGGAAGCGAAACAGGATGTCCTCCTGCGTCTGCCCCGTCTGGCTCAGGAAGCTCGTGAACCCGGAGCCTCCGGGGAACTGCTGGTTCTTGGCCGTGGTGAACGCCTTCTGGACCTCGGCGTCGGTCACCTTCACGCCCAGCTTGTTGGCGTCGGCCTGGTACCAGTAGGCCTTGATCAGGAAGTCCATGACCTGGCTGGACAGCGAGGTGAAGAGCTGCTGACAGTCGCTGCGCAGCGTCTTGGTCGCGGTCTTGGCCAGGCTGGGGATGGCCTTGCGGGCCTGTGCGATGCAGCTGTTGAAATTGGGCGGATCGTTGGGCACGATCACCGGCTGGCCGGGGCTCTGCGCCGCCTGGCTCTTGGCCGCCACGAACATCCAGTGGTTGAACGCCTGCGTGGTGATCGGATTGCCGGCCACGTTGGCCACCGAATTGCCGGGCACGCCGCTGCCGCAACCCGCCACCGCAAGCGCGGCCACAAAAAAGGCGCCGAGCGCCGGAACTGACCTACGAAACTTCATCGGGGCCCGATGGTAGCGAGGGTGTGGCGAAGTGGCGGTGAAGAATGGGGTAAGAGGTGCGCGCGGGGCTGAATGCCACCCCCGCGCCTGCGGCCATTCATCACGCCGCTTCGCGGGTTACAGCCAGGAGAACGTCCGCTGCGCGGACCACCGCTGGGAAGCGTTGCACCGGATCTTCGGGCACGCGCACGGACAGCTGTGATTTGCCGGATTCGTACAGCGCTTCGGGGATCTCCTGGCGGATGCGCTTGGCGCGCACGCTGTCGAGCTCGATCGGCGTGACGGCCAGGCGTCCGTTGCGGAAGGTGACCGCGCGGGCGCCGGCCTGACCGAGCTTGATGCGCGCCTGCTGGAGCGCGATCAGGTTGCGCAGCGGGTCGGGCAGCTCGCCGAAGCGATCCTTAAGCTCGTCGCGCAGCAGCCCGAGGTCCGCGACCTCGCGCGCAGCGGCGATCCGGCGGTGCACGTCGACCTTGGCCTGCTCGTACGGGATGTAGTCGCTCGGAACGTAGGCATCGACGTTGACGTCGAGGCGCACCGGCTCCCAGTCATCTTCGAAACCGGCGCCGTCGGAGGCGGCGGCCACCGCCTCGTCGAGCATCTGCATGTAGAGCTCGAAGCCGAGCGCGGCGACGTGGCCAGACTGCTCGTCACCCAGCAGGTTTCCGGCGCCGCGGATCTCGAGGTCGCGCATGGCGATCTTGAAGCCGGCGCCGAGCTCGGTGTAGTCGCTCAGAGCCGACAGTCGCTGCGCGGCGTCCGGTGTGAGCGCGGCGGCGCTCGGATACAGCAGATACGCGTAGGCGCGCTCCTTCGACCGCCCCACCCGGCCGCGGATCTGGTAGAGCTGCGCGAGCCCAAAGGTGTCGGCGCGCTCGACGATCAGCGTGTTGGCCTGCGGAATGTCGATGCCCGACTCGATGATGCTCGTCGACACGAGCACGTCGGCGTCGCCGCGCAGGAACGCGAGCATCCGCGCCTCGAGTTCCTTTTCGTCCATCTGGCCGTGCGCGACCTCGAACTTCATCCCGGGGCACAGCGCGCGCAGCCGCTCGGCGGTTTCGTCGATCGACTCGATCCGGTTGTGGAGGAAGAACGCCTGGCCCTTGCGCTCGTGCTCGCGGATCAGCGCGCCCTTGACCAGCTCCTCGTCGTACTCGCCGACGTAGGTCTTGATCGGCCGGCGACCCTCGGGCGGAGTCTCGATCACGCTGATGTCGCGGATGCCGGCCATCGACATCTGGAGCGTGCGCGGAATCGGGGTGGCGCTCATCGTGATCACGTCGACCCGGAGCTTGAGCTGGCGCAGCAGCTCCTTCTGCTTGACCCCGAAGCGCTGCTCCTCATCGACGATCAACAGGCCCAGGTCCTTGGCCCGGACGTCTCTCGACAGCAGCCGGTGCGTGCCGATCAGGATGTCGACCTGGCCCTGGGTGAAGCGCTTCACGGCCTCTCTCTGCTCGGCCGCGGGGCGGAAGCGCGACACGTGCTCGATCGTGATGGGGAAGTCCTTCAGGCGCTCGGAGAACGTGCCGTAGTGCTGCTGGGCCAGGATCGTCGTGGGGACCAGCAACATCACCTGCTTGCCGTCCTGCACCGACTTGAACGCGGCCCGCAGCGCCACCTCGGTCTTGCCGTAGCCGACGTCGCCGCAGATCAGCCGGTCCATCGGGCGCGGCGCCTCCATGTCGGACTTGACCATCTCGATCGCGTCGCGCTGGTCGGGCGTCTCGGTAAACGGGAAGGCGTCCTCGAAGTCGCGCTGCCAGTCCGAGTCCGGCGGGAACGAGTGTCCTTCGCGCCGCTTGCGCTCGGCGTACAGGTTGAGCAGCTCGCCGGCCAGCTCCTGCGCGGCCCGTCTCGCCCGGGCCTTGAGCGTGTCCCAGCGCGTGCCGCCGAGCTTGGACAGCGGCGGGTGCGTGCCGCCGGCACCGACGTAGCGGCTGATCTTGGCCAGCTGATCGACCGGGACGAACACGCGGTCCGAGCCGGCGTACTCCAGGTACAGGTAGTCGCGCGTGACGTTGGCCACGGTCTTGGTGTCAAACCCCGCGAAGCGCGCGATCCCGTGGTCCTCGTGCACGACGATGTCGCCGGTGCGCAGGTCGGCGAAGCTGCGCAGCACGCCTCGGCGTTTGGTCCTCTGCGGGTCCTCGGGGGCGCGCCGACGTCGGAACAGGCGGTGCTCGGGGATGACCGCGAGATGGAGCTGCGGTGCGATGAAGCCGTTCTGCAGGCGCGCCTGGGCAAACGTGAGCATCCGTTTGTCGCCCACGCCGTTCTCGCCGGGATCGAGCCATCGGACCTTCAGGCGGCCCAGGTTGTAGGCCGCGCGCTCGCCCTCGCCGCGCCGGGCGAACGCGACCACCGTGTGGTAGCCGGAGCGGGCCAGCTTCTCGAGCTCGGGCTCGGCCTCGGTCAGGCTGCGCGCCTGGATGTCGGCGGCCTGGGCCCGGAACGAGAACGGCTGGTCCTGGTCGATGCTCGACAGCCGGATCAGGGCGCGTTGCTTCAGGGTCTTGTCGATCGCGTCGGCGTCGACGTAGAGCTGGCGCGCGTCGCGATCCTTGAACGCGGCGCTCACATCCTGCCAGTGGTCGGCCAGCGCCGGCGCCACGTCCTCCTCGCCGGCGATCACGATCGCGGCGTTCTCCGGAGCGAGGTCGAGGAACGGGTGAAAATTCTCGACCGGCAGCAGCTCGGCGATGTCGGGACGGTCGGCCTCGTTCTCGAGCGCGGCGATCTCGGCCAGCTCGCGATGCTCCTCGGCAAGCTCGGCCGCAGGCGCGATCTCGACCTGCTCGGCGTCGCCCAGCGAACGCTGGGTGAAGGTTGAGAACCAGCGCAGCGACTCGATCTCATCGCCGAACAAATCAACGCGCACCGCGCGGTCCTCGGTGGCGGGGAACACGTCGAGCAGGCCGCCGCGAATCGCGAACTGCCCGCGGTCCTCGACCTGCTCGGCGCGCTCGTAGCCGGCGGCCACGAGGTCGCGAGCGGTCTCGTCGAGGTCGAGCAATTCGCCGACCCGCAGGCAGAAGGCGTGCGGTCGTAGCGCCGGGTCGGGGACCTTCTCGGACAGCGCCACCGCGCTGACCACGACGACCGGGGCTTGGTCGTCGGTGGACTCCATGAGCGCGTCGAGAGCGGCGATCCGCAGGCCGACGAGATGAGGCGGCGGCGCCAGGTGCGACTCATAGGTGACGCCGCGGCTCGGGTAGTAGCGGACGGGTCGCGGATCGAGCCAGCTCTTCAGCCCGGCCGCGAGGTCGCGGGCGGCACGGTCGTCGCCGGCCACCACGATCGCGGGCCGCTCCGGGTCGCCGTCGAGCAGCGCGGCGAGCAGGTAGGGCCGCAGCGATTGTGAGACGAACGCGCGGCCGCCCTCCTGCGCGAGACGGGCGACCTGGGGGTCCTCGTCGGCGTGGGTGAGCAGCGTGCGGAGCATCCACTTTTCAGTCTAGGGTTCGCTACTGAGTAGCTGACGGGATGGGGTGGTCGGCTCGGGGATGCCAGGCGACGCACGGGAGCGCAGCCATAGCAGCGCTATGGCGAGCGAGCGGGTGGCGACTGGCGCACCGAGACGGCCGCACCAGACCGTCAGATACGAAGTAGCGGGCCCCGAGGTCGTGCCTCCGCGATCGGCCGCGGCTGCGTCGCTAAGCGCGCATCGCCTGTGAGGGCCCCCATGACCCGTCCATGCATCCTGGTTACCGACGGCGAGACGAGGGCCGTGGTGGCGGTCGCTCGCGGGCTGGCCGAAGCCGGCTTTGCGGTCTGCGCGGCCGCCAACGCGCGAGCCTCGCTGGCCGCTGCGCATCGCTCGCGCGCGGGCGCACCCCTACCCCCGACCGATGTGGGCGGCCGCGGCGTCGGCTGGATCGCGGCCGCGCCCGACGTGTTCCGCCTGATGCCATGGCGGCTGCGGCCGGTCATCTCGTTTCGGCGCATCAGGCCGGCCGGCGCGAGCTGGCTGCGCCCGCGCCTGGTATTCCGCGCCGGCTGTCGCGCGGCGCGCGGCGGACCGCCGGCGGCCGCCGATCAGCTTTGCGTCTCCGCGACCGGCTCGTCCCGCATGATCGCCTGCTCGACCGCGTCGACCGCCCGGTCGATGAGGTCCTCGACCTCGGCGCGCGGCTCGCGAAAGCGCCCGAGGACGTAAGCGGCGACACGGTCAGGGTCGGTCGTCGGCGGCCGCCCCACGCCGATCCGGACGCGCGCGAACTCGGCCGAGCCGAGGCCGGCCTTCAGCGACTTCAGACCGTTGTGACCGGCCAGCCCGCCGCCGGTGCGGGCGCGGATCTCGCCGAACGGGAGGTCGATCTCGTCGTGGATCACCAGCACCCGGTCCAGGTCGACCTTGAACGCGCCGCGCGCCGGCCCCACCGAGTCGCCGGCCTCGTTCATGTAGGTCTGCGGGAGGAGCACGGCCACCCGGGGGCCGCCCGGCCCGGTCCGCCCCTCGGTCAGCAACCCGCGGTACTTGGCCTTCGGCCGGGGAAGCTGCCAACGGTCGACGAGTCGGTTCGCCACCTCGAAGCCGATGTTGTGGCGCGTACGGTCGTACTCGGCCCCGGGATTGCCGAGGCCGACGATCAGCCAGTCCACTGCAGGCGCCCCCGGCGGCACTGCGGGGCGCTACTCGCCCTCGGCCGCGCCCTCGCTGTCGTCGCCGCCTTCCTCTTCGGCGGCGCCCTCCTCGCCCTCCTCGCCGGCCTCGCCCTCAGCCACCAGCTCGGTCTCCTCCTCGATCTCCTCTTCGGCCTCAAGCTGGAGCCTCGGCGCGGACACGGTGGCCACCACCGTCTCGGGATCGTCGGTCAGCGTGACCCCGTCCGGCGGGGTGACGGCGTCCAGCGTGATCGTGTCGCCGATCACCACGCCGGACACGTCGTGCTGGATCGTGTCCGGGATGTCACCGGGCAGCGCGTCGATGTTCAGCTCGCGCGTGACCTGCTCGAGCACGCCGCCCTCCTTGACGCCGGGGGCGTCATCGCCACCGACCAGCTCGAGGATCACGGTCGTGCTGATCGCCTGGTCGAGCCGGACGCGCAGCATGTCGACGTGGACCGCCTCGCCGCTCACCGGGTGGCGGATGAGCTCCTTGACCACGACCGGCGTGCCGCCGGCGCCGTCGATGTTCAGCTCGATGACCGCCCCGGCGTGGGCCAGCGTCTGGCGCAACAGGCGGGCGTCGACCTGGAAGGTGACGGGCTCCTCGCCGCCGCCGTACAGGATGCCCGGCACGTTTCCGGCCCGGCGCAGGCGGCGCGCAGCCCGCGATCCCGCGGCCTCGCGACGCTCGACTGCCAGGGCTGTGCTCTGTGCCGTCGCCATGACCGCCGAGTGATGGTAGCGGGCCGGTCCGTGGCGCGGATGCCTCGCGGTTCAGACATTCTCACGCGAGCTCAAACCCGCGCTAAGCTAGCCCCATGTCGGGCGACGCTCAGCTGATGCTGATGATCGCCGGGATGCACCTCCTCGGCCTGATTTGTGCGGCGGTGCTCGTTCTTCCCGCCCTGCGCGACAGCCCGGATCTGCCCCCGCGAAATGATTCCGGCTCCGACGACGGATGGGGCCGCGGCCCGGGCGGACCGCCGACCCCGCCGACTCCGCCCCGGGGCGGCATCCCGCTGCTCGATGCCGACCCGGCGCGCGTCCGCCTGCGCGATCACCGCAAGCTGCCCGAGCATCTGCCACGGCGCGAGCGCCGGCCGGTCCGGGAGCCCGACCGCACCCCGGTGCGGACCGCCCACTGAGACTCGCTCAGCAGCGCTCAGAGACAGGCGCTTAGAAGTGCGCCGGGCAGGCGGACTCGCTTCCGATCCGGCGGCTCACCACGCGCAGCTCGACGTGCAGACCGCTGATCACGTTCCCGGTGCGCCACACGCGAACGCACTGGACGATCGGCAGCGATCCGCCGACGCTCCAGGCGACCCGCGCGAATCCGCGCGTAGCCGCGATTGAGAAGCTGGTCGACGGTTGGATCTGGATGATCGAGACCGCGCCGGGGTGGGCGAGCGAGCGAGCGTTCTCACCGGCTCTCTGGCGGCAGCCCGGCGTGGTCCGGCATCCCGTGATGTCACCGATCACCGCGCCCGTGTCGCCGTGCGCTTCGTCGGTGACCAGCGTGGTGAGCGCCGACTGCTCCGCGGAGTTCGCGCTGAATACGCGCGCCAGCAGCGCGCTGATGACCAGGAAGAGGACGACCGCGACGGCGATCGCGATGAGGTAGGCGCGGCGCACCGATCCAAGTAAAGAGCGTCGTCGCCACCGCCGCCGTCCCGGCGGCCGCCGAGACGGGCCTACTCGCTCAGCTCCAGGAAGCGCTCGACCGAGGCCTCCTGGTGGTCCAGGCGCTCAGCCAGCGCGCGGGCGTGCTCGGCGGCGAGAACCAGGAAGTCCTCCACGCACCGCTCGGGATCGTCGGCCAGCGGATAGATCCGGATCACGTCCTGCTGCGCGCAGGCGATGCCCATCGGCGGCTTGCCCTCGGCCAGCGTGCGAGCGCTGCACACCGGAGTGACCAGTAGGTGCGACTCGGGTGCGACCAGCGCGGTCGGCAGCAGCCGGTGGGCCGGGAGGCGGACCGACAGCTCGATCGAGTGGTCGACGGTCACGTTGCTGCCCAGCAGGTCGCCGAGCGGCTCGCGCCAGACGTCGAGCACGACGTCGGCACCGACCAGTGCATCGCGCAACGCGGTCGCCTGCTCGACGTAGAGGCGCTCGGCATCGGCGCGATCGTCGGCGTCGGCGAGATCGAGGTCGCACGGAACCCGGAGCAGCTCGCTGGCCGCGACCCTGGTTCCCGCCCCTCGGCTGCCCTGCGCCACATAGGTCTGGAGCGTGCCGAGATCGCGCCGGCCGTGGAAGATCACGGTCACCGATTCGCTGAGCGGCAGCCCGCCGACCTTGAGCGAGACGGCCACCGCGGAGGTGTCATCCAGAAGCGCCTGGCGCAGCAGGTCTTCGGCTGAGCTCCTACCGGGCGATGGATCCTCGTCGAGCATCTTGCCTCCTGCTCCCAGATACGTCAGCTACGCAGGCTTAACCAATACCCCATCGGGCAGCGACATCGCGCCAGCGAGCGCGCTGGGCGTTTGCGCCCGCCCCCAACCCCCCGGGCGGTGGTTCGTGCGTTCGGACGGCTTCGGGAGCGGTTCGACGGGTAGCCTCCCCTCGCCATGAAGATCCTCTACAAGCCGTTCGGGATCATCGCCGGGTTGATCAGCGCACGCATTGCGGCCGCGGTCTTCAAGGCGCTCTGGTCCAGAATCGACGAAAAGGACCCGCCCAAGCCGACCACGGCCGAGGCGAGCTTCCCCAAGGTGGTCGGCGCCGCCGCGCTCGAGGCCGCAACCACGGCGGGCGTGGGGGCGGCCGTGGATCGCGCGGGCGCTCGCGCGTTTCATCACCTGACCGGAATCTGGCCGGGAGACTCCGAAGCGGAGGAGTGAAGCCCCCGCGGGGCGGCGCGGATTCAATCTCGCGCCGGCCCCAGGCCGGTCTGCTCAGGTTTGTCGGCTGCCGTCCAGGGCTGGATGCCCTCGCGCAGCCAGCCCGGAAGCGGCGTCTTGGCCACCGTCTCGCGGTCGACCAGGACGTGACGGAGCTCGGCCTCGGCGATCAGCTCGGCCGTCGCGAGCTGGCCGTGTGGCGGGTGCGGAAGCTGGTGCGGCCGAGGTGGGTGACCACCACGGCGAGCTCGAGCTCGTCGTCGAACCGGGCCGGCCGGTAGAAGCGCAGCCGCGCCTCGGCGAGCACCATGTCGACCCCGCGGTCGAGCATCGTCCTGTAGCCACCGTACGCCGCGCGCCACAGCTCGGTCATGCTCGTGTCGAAGTAGTTCAGGTAGTGGGCGTTGAAGGCGACGCCCTGGAGGTCGCACTCCGCGTAGCGGATCCGCAGGGTGTGGACGAGCGGCTCGGCCACGGTCGCGCTCAGTGGTGTCGGCCCCGGAGCACGAACCCGTGCTCGGCGAGGTCGCCGAGCGCGTCCTCGAAGGCCCCGAAGTCGCGACGCAGGAGCGCGTCGAGCGGGCGGCCGGAGGGACCGTTCGCGCGGACCCACCGGCTGAGCACGGCCGGGCCGGCCCGCTCGGAGGCCTCGTCGAGCAGGTCGAGCAGGATCGGCAGCTCGCTGCGGTGCTCGAGCTGCCCGGAGAGCAGCGTGAGCGGATCAACGTCGAGCACGCGGCAGAGCTCGTCCTCGCTCAGGCCCAGCAGCTCCATCAGCCGAGCGGCTCGGCTGGTCTGCCCTTCAGCCACCGGCGTCTAGTGGCCTCGGGACACTAGAACAGCTGGTTCTCCCCGCCGAACACGTCGCTCACCGATCCGTCGGTGAAGATCTGGCGGATCGAGCTGGTGAGCAGGTCCGCGCACGAGAGCACGCGGACGCTGTCCGGCGCGCCGGCCGGCAGCGGGATCGTGTCGGTGACCACGATCTGCTCGAGGCGGGCGGCCGCGAGCTGAGCCCACGGCTCGCCGGAGAACACGCCGTGCGTGGCCGCCGCGTATACCCGGCGAGCGCCGGCCTCGTACACGGCGTCGGCGGCCGACTTCAGCGTGCCGGCGGTGTCGATGATGTCGTCGACCAGCACCGCGGTCTTGCCGGCCACATCACCGATCACGTAGCCGATCTCGGCCACCTGCTGGGTGGGGCGCTCCTTGTTGAGGATCGCCAGGTCGGCGCCGATCTTGGAGGCGAACTGCTTGTTGAGCTTGACCCGCCCGGCGTCGGGGGCGACAACCACGAGGTCGTCCAGACCGAGGTCCTGGAAGTACTGGGTGAGCATGAACAGGGCGGTCATGTGATCGCACGGCTTCTGGAAGAAGCCCTGGATCTGGCCCTGGTGCAGGTCCATCGTGAGGATCCGGTCGATCCCGGCCGACTCGAGCATGCGGGCGACCATCCGCGCGCTGATCGGCTCGCGCGGCGCGGACTTCTTGTCCTGGCGCGAGTAGCCGTACCAGGGGGTGACGGCGATCACCCGGTGGGCCGACCCGCCGACCGCGGCGTCGACCATCACCATCAGCTCCATCAGCGCGTCGTTGGCGCTCAGCCCGGTGTCCGGGTTGCCGCACGTCGGCTGCACGATGAACACGTCCGCGCCTCGGACCGACTGGTCGTAGCGGCAGTAGACCTCGCCGTTGGTGAACGTCTTGAGCGTCACGCTGCCGAGCTCGACCCCGAGCTTTGAGCCGATCTTCGCGGCCAGGTTCGGGTTCGCCCGACCGGAGAACAGCATGAGCCGCTTGCGTGCCTCGACCTCCAGTTCACTCGGCGCGGAGTGGGTCTCGAGCAGGCTCATAGTGCGATCGAGTTTAGGGCCGACAGGGGACGGATGAAGGGGTCTGGAACGACTCGGGAGCTACCGCGTAAGAGTGGCTACTTCGTACCCGGAAGACGGACCACATTCTTACCGTTGCCCGGGTGATCCGGCCGGATTCTTAGCGTCCTCGCGGGGATCGCGCTCGGCCGAATTCCGCTGATTGCGACGTTCGCGATAGCCCTCGATGTTCTTCTGGCGGGAGCGGGCGATGCCCAGCGCCCCGTCCGGCACATCGTCGGTGATCACCGAGCCGGCGCCCGTGTGGGCGTCAGCGCCCACGTTGACCGGCGCCACCAGCATGGTGTCGACGCCCACGAACGCGCCGGCCCCGATCCGCGTGCGGTGCTTGTTCGCGCCGTCGTAGTTCGCGGTGATCGTGCCCGCGCCGATGTTCGTCCGCTCGCCGATCTCGGTGTCGCCGATGTAGGAGAGGTGGGGCACCTTCGCTCCGGGGCCGATGTCCGAGTTCTTGATCTCCACGAACGCCCCGGCCTTGGACCCCTCCCGCAGCACGGCGCCCGGGCGCAGGTAGGCGAACGGGCCGACGCTGACCCGATCGCCGACGTCGGCGTGGTCGAGATAGGAATGGACGACCCGGGCCCCGGCGCCAACGCGGGTGTCGATCAGCGTGCTGAGCGGGCCGATCGTGGCCCCCGTACCGATCTCGCTCGCGCCGTGGAGGCTCGTGAACGGCGCGATGAACGCGTCCTGGCCGATCTGCACGTCGACGTCGATCACGGTGCTGGCGGGATCGACGATCGTCACCCCCGCCAGCATGTGGCGCTCATGGATCCGCCGCTGGGAGATCGCGCGCACCGCCGCCAGCTGGACCCGGTCGTTCACTCCCAGCTCGCTCGTGTCGTCGATCTCGTGTGCGCTCACGCTGCGCTCCCGCGAGCGCAGGATCGGCAGCACGTCGGGCAGGTAGAACTCACCCTGGGCGTTGTCGCTGCGGACCTCCTTAAGGGCGGCCAGCAGTGCCGCTCCCTCGAACGCGTAGATCCCGGTGCTGATCTCGCGGATCTGCAGCTCGAGCTCGGTCGCGTCTCCGGGCGCCTTGGTCTCCACCACCCGCTCGACCGTGCCGTCGGGCGCCCTGACCACCCGGCCGTACCCGCTGGGATCCTCGAGCACCGCGGTGGCGAGCGTCGCCGCCGACCTCGAGCGCGCGTGCGCCTCGGCCAGGCCGCGGAGCGTGTCAGCCGTGATCAGCGGATGGTCGCCGTTGAGCACGATCACGGTGGCGTCGGGCTCGATATGCGGCGCCGCCGCCTTGACCGCGTCCGCCGTGCCTCGCGCCTCGTGCTGGATCGCGACGGTCACCTCGCCGTCGAGCGTGCCGTCGAGCGGCCGGTCGGGTCCCTCCACGACCACCACCCGGCTCGCGCCGGCGGCCCGCGCCGCCGCCACCGGCCACGCGATGATGGGCCGCCCGCACACCTCGTGCAACAGCTTCGGGGTCTCGGAACGCATCCGCGTTCCCTGCCCCGCGGCGAGGATGACGACGACCGGCGCGGTCACGCCAGGATCGTAGGCGATCGTGGCTCGGGCGTTTGTCAGCTTGCTCGTAGTGGACTTATGCAGCGTCCTCCTGTGGACTCGCGGCCTCGCCGTCCGCGCGACGCTCCAGCTCGTACTCGTACCAGCGGAGCGGCTGTCTTTGTCCCGGTAGGGGTAGCCAATCGGCTGGCTCGGACGTGGCTGCTCTTGTGGCCGGAGTGGCACGCGGTCGCCGTCTGTTAAGGCGGCTCAGAATCGTCCAACTCGGAGGCGGCTCGCTGTTTGCAGGAGTGCGGCGACCCGGGCGGTGAGCTAGCACGGCGGCCGCGGCCAACCCGTTCATAGCCGGTTGCGCCGTCGCCCGCGTTTCGGCCCTGGGATGATTTGGTCCGCCGCTACCGGTAGAGCAACTCGCGAGCGTCCTCGTGCCACCGCTCGGTGGCGCGGCCGGCAGCCGGCGAGATCAGATCCAGGTTCTGGATGAACCCATGGATCATGCCGCGCTCACAGCGATGAACAACCGGTACGCGGGCTCTTCGTAAGGCGTGGGCGAGCGCGCTGCCCTCATCCCGCAACGGGTCGTGGTCCGCGGTGATGACCACCGTCGGTGGGAGCCGCGCGAGGTCGGCCAGTAGGGGGTTGACAGCCGGATCATTCCGAGCGACGCCCGGTGGGCCACTGCGCGACCGCCCACCGCAGCGAGTCGGCGTTCAGTCCCCATCCATGCCCGAGCTCAGCGATGCTTCTTGTGGTGAGACGAAGATCAGTGTTCGGCCCATCAGGCGTCATCGCCCGCGCTCGCTGGAGCGCCGCGCTCATGAGTTCCGTATCGCAGTGCCAGCAATGCGACGGCGTAGGAGATCCCGCCGACAGCCAGGAGCTCGGTATATGGGCTGGTGCTCTCTCCGCGCGTGAGCGTGAACGCGACGCATCCCGTGATCACGATGACGAGAGCCGTGCCGGCGATTGACATCGCGCGGGTGTTGATGACGGCATCACGCTCGTCCTCGTGATGGCGGCGTCCGCGACGGGCGCCTTCGAACCGGATGGCGATCGGCGACAGCGCGCCGATCGCGGACAGCACCGCGAACCACACCACGCCGCTGAGGATGCGCTTAGCCATCACCGCGGCGACGAGGATGACAGCCCCGAGCGCGGCGGGGACGAGCGGCATGAGCCATCGCGAGCGCCACTGATGCGTGACGCCGGCGCGCGGGTTGTGGTTCTTCGGGTTATCAGGTCGTGTCATGGACGTGGGTGCTTTGCGGTTCAGGCGATGAGCAACGCCGCAACGATGAGCATGACCGCGGCGGTGGCCCAGTGGACCCCGAACGCAGTCGCTCTCGGTCCGCCGCTGCGCAGCACGATCATCCCGTCGGCGAGAGGCACTGTGGCGGCGGCGAGCATCAGGTAGCCGAGCTGCCGGTGTGCGCCATCGATCAGGAGCGCGGCGAACGCGATGCCGATAGCGATGTCACGCGCGGCCTTGACGGCAAGCCACGCACGGTCATGTACAGCGATGGCGCGCGTGCCCGGAATCCCGAACCCCGCGGCGGCCGGAGTCGGATCAAGCAGGTAGCGCATGCCCATCAAGATGGTGGCGAGCGCGAGCAGTCCCGCGAGCGCGGACCCGATGTCGCTCAGCATGCTGTGCCCCTCGGGCCTCTCGTCGGCTGGAGCCATTCGGTGGCCATGTCCGGTGCGGTGTGGATCGCGGTGAGCTGCAGTTGCGCCTCTGCGGTGTTGGTGAAGCGATGCGCGCTCATCGCGGGGGCGATGAGGATGTCTCCCGCGGTCGCGGTCAGTCGGAGGTCGTCGATCTCGAAGCGGGCCTTTCCGGCGTGGACGACGAACACCTCCGCGTAGGGGTGGCGGTGAAGCAGCGGGCCTGCGCCGGGCCCGTCGTCCACGAGGAATAGCGAGATCGGCACCCCGCCGTGCTGGGCGCCGATGAACCGATGAGCCTCAGGCGGGCCCGGGAGGTCATGCCGGGTGATCCGCAATGACCCGCTTGGTGACGTAGGGGAATGGTGAACAGATTTGATGTCGGTCATGGCCCCAGTCTCGACCATCATGGTGCATTCGTCCAACCGATAGTGACGATAAGACTGATTGATAGAATCGCTGAGTGGAGTCCCGACAGCTCGCACACTTCCTGGCAGTCGCCGAGGAGCGTCACTTCACCCGTGCGGCGGTGCGGGTGCACCTCACGCAGTCGAGCCTGTCCAGCTCGGTTCGCGCGCTCGAGCGCGAACTTGGCAGCGACCTGTTCGTGCGCAGCACCCGGCAGGTAGAGCTGACCGAAGCCGGACGCGCGCTGCTCCCGGCCGCCAGGAGGACCGTCGCCGCGGCCGAGGACGCCCGGGACGCTGTCGCCGCGGTCCGCGGGCTAGTGCGCGGACACCTGGCCATCGGTGCCATCCACACGCTCGGTCAGGTCAACCTCCCCGGGCTGGTTGCCCGCTTTCACCGCACGTATCCGACCGTGACGCTAAGGCTCCATCACGTCGGCGCTCCGGAACTCGTGCGACGCACCGCAGACGGTGAGATCGATCTCGCGATCGTCGACCCGCCGCTCGGACCCCAGGGCGACCGGGTGCGGCCCACGACGATCGCCACCGAGTCGCTGCAGCTCGCCGTCTCCTCTGAAGGTCCGTTGGCACACCGCAGCCGCGTCCGGCTGAGCGATCTCGCCGACCATGAGTTCATCGAGTACCGCCCGGACTCCGCGCTCCGTGCAAGCATCGACCGCGCGTGTCACGCGGTCGGGCTGCAACGGCAGATCGCCTGCGAGGTCGATGCCCTCCCTGAGCTCGTCGAGCTCGTCGCGCTCGGGCTCGGCGTGTCATTGCTGCCGCCGGCCGCGATCCGGATGGCCGATGGCCGCGCGACCGGCATCGCCACTGACCCTGCGATCCCGCGCGAGCTAGTGCTCGTTACCCCGCTCAACCGTCAGCCCTCGCCGGCCGGCGCAGCGTTCTTGCGGCTGCTAGGACACCACCCGAGCGCCAACGACGCATTCGATCCCACCCGTGAGGGGCTCCATTACCGCGGCCAGCAGGTGGCCGGGTAGCCAATCATCGTCACAGCGATGCAACCGCATCGCCGCGTGGCTGCTCCTTCGCCCACGGAGCTCAAGCCGATTCTCGTCCACCGAGGTGCTAGCTCATTGCTGGCTTCGCCACGGTCTAGCAAACGCAGGGCCGCTTCCGAGCTCGACGAATCTGGGCAGCGGTCACCGGCGGCCACTGCGCGCCCGTTCGCCCACAGAAGCAGCCACCAGCGAGACGATCAGCTCACTGTTGCTCTAGGCGTCGAGGAGCAGTCCTACGGCGGCGTGCGTGCTCAAGCTAGCGGTCGAGGTCGCCGCCGGCGCGTCCGACACCACCGGTCTTGTCCGACAGCAGCAGCCAGCGGCGGGCCCGACCGCGTCGAGTCGTGGCTGCTTGCATGCGAACGCGGTAGCGCCCGCTCGACCGCCGACATCGCTGCTTCACCTGGCGGAGCAGGCGGCTGCGGAAGCTCAAGCGCGTGCTCTTCCAACTCGTCCGATCCGACCATCTCAGATGTGCGGATCAGGCCCTCGGCAGCTCGCGCATTGTCAGTGAGCAGCAGTGAGAGTTTGCTTCCGCAATGCTCGCCGAGTTGGACGACGAAGGCTGGCTCGGCCGGTTCATGCACCCAGTGGTTCCGGCGTCCGTTGACGGAACGCTCACCGATCACTTCCCCGTCCGTGCGTGAACGAGAGCGAGGTCGATCTGTGCTGCTGGGAGCCTCTATATCGGCCACTGCTCGCGTCCATACGCCATCTCCCAGAACATCCACTCGTAGCGGCTGGTGGTGATGAAGGAGCCGACGGCGCGAACGCGCTCGGCTGAACTGAGGTCCGAGCCGACCCGGTCGGTCAGGTCAAGCACCGCCTGCACGATCTCGCCGAACTCCTCGCCCCCATAGGTGTCGATCCAGCGCGAGTACAGCCGATCGGGCGACCCGCGCTCCAGCAGGGACTTGCCCACCTCCCAATAGATCCAGTAGCAAGGAAGCACCGCCCCGGCAGCTGTGGGAACGAGCCGCCGTAGGCGGTGGCCAGCAGGTAACTGGTGTATGCCAAGTTGGTCGGGGCCATCGGCGTGCGGGTCACGTCCGTCTGGCTCAGGCCGAACTCGGCGAAGAAGCTCTCGTGCAAAGAACGTTCCACCTCGATTGCGCCTGCTGAGTGGCGGTTGAACATCGCGATGTCCGGCTCGCTGGGCGCCCGCGCCGCGGCAAGGCTGAGCGCGCGGGCGTACTCGCGCAGGTAGTGCGCGTCCTGCACCACGTAGAACTGAAACGACCCCCGCTCGAGCGAGCCATCGGTCAGCCCCGTCACGAACGGGTGGGCCAGGATCGCGGCGTAGATCTCCTCGATGCCCGACCACAGCTCGACTGACAGGCGCTCACCGGGCACAACGCCCAGGCTAACGCGAGACGCGAGACGGCCATGACCTCAGTAACCGTTACGGGCATCGCTGCTCCCTCATCGGCTGCTCGGATGCCGATTCGCCATCCGAGCGTCGGCGAACACCAGGCGCCGATGCGGGCCGTAATCGTTGTGCTGGTCTCAGGCGGCTACGTGAGCGACGGCGCTGGGCGCATCCCGGAACCAAAGCTCCGTGAACGTGAGGCGCAACATTGCTCCCCCTGGCTGCGCGTCACTGGGGCGGCTCCGTAGCCTCGTCAGGGTCGACCTCTACTGCGTCGGCGTCGCCACCTGGACTTGGCCGCCGCGGCTCGCGGACTCCGACTCCGCCGCTGCCTTCGCGCCGCGGCCGCCGCGCCTGCGTCTCTTGCTGCGTCGGCCGCTCCGGCCTGTCCTTTCGCGACGGGAGACGCGACCCGGTTCAGCGTCGTCAGGGGCTTCGTCGTCAGCCACCGTCGCCGACGCTACCACCGTCGGCGACGCCCGGAGCGATGGAGCGGAAGACCACTCGATCCGTCATCGACGCCGAGGAAGCGGTCTGGAGGAACCCCGTCACGGCGTCCCGCCTGGGAACGCTCAGCGCACGCGTCGACAGGTCGGAGCTAAGTCCCCGGCCCCCGGACGTTGTATCCGGTCGCGGGTTCGATGGGTGAGCGAGGCTAGGCGGTTGGCGACACGGCGGGTTGGGCGGGCCGGTTGAAGCGCAACATGAGCTTCTGCTCGTAGTAGTAATCCAGCCACGCGCGCAGGCGGGGAGGGTTGTCGTGTCCGTGGCCGGTGGCGGGTATGAAGCGCATCGCAAGCCGGCTGGCAGCGGCGTGGAACCCCAC
The DNA here is from genome assembly GCA_963764545.1 of uncultured Solirubrobacterales bacterium. Taxonomy (GTDB): domain Bacteria; phylum Actinomycetota; class Thermoleophilia; order Solirubrobacterales; family Solirubrobacteraceae; genus Palsa-465. Next base: position 248,196 of record CAVXSX010000008.1, read on the forward strand.
GGCCCGAAAGACGGCAACGACCTCATCGACGTCATACAGGCTGGGCAGCTTCAGCTTGCCCGCGTTGGCTGAGTGCCACTCGGCCATCATTGGGCTGGCGGCGTGCACACCCATCACCGCGTAGTACACGCCGGCCGGAACGAGAGCGGCGAATACCGCTGTGGCATGCGCTCGTAGGTCGTCGATCAGGTAGAGCACCTCATGGCTGAACGCGACCTCGAAACGACCCCAGCCACCTGGCACCGTATCCGCGGCCTCAAAACGCAACGGCCGCTCCCCGGCCAGTCGCCGAGCGTCCTCGATCGCGCCGGCTGCTGGGTCGTACCCGAACCCCTGTGCGATCCCGCACCGATCGGCGAGCAGCCGCAGGAAACCGCCCCGGTTGCAGCCGGCGTCGAGCACGCGCTTACCGGTTAAGTCGACGTCGATCGTTTCGAGCATCGCGCGCCAGATGAAGCCGTGCTCATCTTGCATCGCTTCATCCTCGGCCGCGCCAAGCCAGTAGGACGCGCTCATCCGTAGCATGCTAGGAGCCATAGCGGCGCCACATTTCCTGGCAGCAAAACCGGCCGGGGCAGGTCGGATGTGCGGCGTCGACATGGACGGTCGGCACTCGCAGATGGAA
>CAVXSX010000009.1:0-609510 GCA_963764545.1 uncultured Solirubrobacterales bacterium
AACCACGACGGATCGTGACTCTAGGCGCGAAGAACCGAGCTCACCTCGATAGGGATGTCCGCACCCCGGACATCCACCGTATCCGCGCGCATCTTGCCGGGTCAGCCGTGTGAACGCGCTTGGGTGAAGCAGATGTGACAGGATCTCAGCGCGGGAGCGAGGGAGGATGACTTGCGACGTGCCCGGTGACGGGATCGACGATCCTACCTACCTCGGGCCGAGCCATCAGGAGATGGTCACCGTCCTGGTGGTCGACGACCAGGCATCTTTCCGACGGGCGCTCCGGGAACTCGTCGCCGCCACGGACGGGTTCGAGTTGGTTGGGGACGCATCTTCTGGCGAGGAAGCGCTTGAGGCGGTCGACGCACTGGCGCCGCGGATGGTGATCATGGACAAGCGAATGCCCGGTATCGGCGGGGTCGAGGCGACACGGTTGCTCACCGCCCGGCATCCGGAAATCGTTGTGTTGTTGGTTTCGCTCGAGCCGGATCCCAGGGTGATGAGCGCCTGCGGCGCCTCGGCATTCATCAACAAGCGAGACCTGTCAACCCGCGTATTGCGCGAGGCTTGGCGCGACTGCCGGCCCTAGGAGCCTGACTGCGGTTTCCGGATCTCGGCGGTGATCCGGGTCCCGCGGGCGGAACCACGATCAACGCACCCGTTAGGTCTCCGAGCCACCACGTGCGCCAGGTGTTTGGCATCGTTCCCGTCGAGATCACGCCCCCGAGCCAGAGCGCCGCACAACCGATCGTGGCGCTGAGCGCGTCCCGGCGGCAATCGCCACCAGCATGCCCGTGAGGCTGCGAACGCTATCCAGCGGCGAACCGCGAACCAGCCGACGCATCAGCACGACGGCCAGGAGCACCTCGAGGAGGTTCCCGGCGGTCTGACCGATGGCTGAGCCGAGCGGAAGCGCCGAGTAGTTGTTCACCAACAGGTCCCCCACCACGACTCCCGGCCAGAACCTCAGCCCCGCGAGATACAGAAAGGCGACAGCGACGCCTACGGGTGGCCACAGGATCGCGGCGACCGGACCCGCGAAAGCGAGCGCATAGCCGATGTGGGCAGCGCCGTAATAGGCGGCGACCAGCAAAATGAGCCAGGGAACGTATCCCCGACCCAGCCTGATCGCGCGAGGGACGACGTCATCGTGCCGATCGACACGGGCCGAGACGCCAAGCCCAGCGGAAGGTGCAGTGCCAGATGACCATGTGGCCACGGAATGCCTCTCCTCGGTCTCTCCGGAGACTGTAGCCCGTCCTCGGCAAGCCGGCGAGCATCGGCAGCGGTTGGCGGTGCTTTGGTTAGCGCGCGGGGGTCAAAGCGCTGCAAGGCATGTGCGAAGGTTCTTCGGCGGGCGTCGAGATCAGCAGATCCATGCCGAGCCGGGCCGCCAGGAACTTGGCCACCTTCTGTCCCTTGACGCTGTTGCCGTCACGATCGAGCAAGGGCGCGAACGTCCCCATCCCGCCCTTGCCCGGAGAGACGGTGACGATCCCGCCACCGATGCCGCTCTTCGCTGGAACGCCCACGTCATATAGCCATCCCCCCGAGCTCTCGTAGAGCCCCGCGGTCAGCATGACGGCCAGCGTGTAATGACAGACGCCCGGGTCGACGACCCGCTCCCCGGTGAGCGGATTGGTGCCGCCGTCGGCCAGGGTCGCCCCCATCACTGCGAGATCCCGGGCCGTGACATGCAGCGAACACTGGCGCGTGTAGAGGTCTACCGCCTCGCTCGGCTCGCAATAGATCCGGCCGTAGCTCTGGAGGAGACGGGCGATGCTGTGGTTGCGCGCGTTGCTCGCAGACACCGATGCATAGACCTCCGCGTCCAAGGGGAGGGTCCGTCCGGCGAACGAGGAAAGCCCGCTTTGCAGTGCCTCCCACTTCACCTCGGCCGACGCTCCGGGGACCAGGCTGGTGGCCGCGATCGCTCCCGCGTTGACCATCGGGTTGGTGCGTCCCTCCTGGCCGCGCTCGATGGCGGCAAGGGAGTTGAAGGGAAGCCCGGTGCTGTTGACCCCGATCTTCTCGCGGACTGCGGCAGGCCCGAGGAGGCTGCACACCAGCGCGAACACGAACGGCTTTGACACGCTCATGATCGAGAACTCATGGTCCGCATCGCCCACCGCGTAGGTTGCGCCGTGCGTGTCGGCGACGCAGATTCCGAACAGGTCGCGCCGTACCCCGGCCAGCGCCGGGTACGTCGAGGTCTCGCCATCGGTGTCAGCGCCATAGCGTTCGTGCGCGGCGTCGACCAACCGCTGCACGACCTCGCGCTCGGGCAGCTCACCCGTCGATACGTAGACCTGGTCCTCGGTGTCGATGCCGGTGTCCGTCATTTCAAGGCGGCTCCGGGCGTCACGGTAGCCCGCCGACCCGTAGCCAACCTGCCAAGGGGAGGGAGGTACGACCTTCCCTGGGGATGTGCACACCCGGTCGGCGCCGGGACGCCCACAAATCGCGAGCCGATGACGGCCTGCATGGCCTCGGAGTTGGATGCCGGCATGCCTATCGGCCGCGCCCGCGGATCGCGGCGGTAGCTTGGCTCGCGATGCCGGGAATCGGAACGTCGCTGTTTCTCGTGGCCGCCGGCGCGATTCTGCGCTACGCCGTGACGATCACCGTGGCCGGGGTCGAGGTGACCACGGTCGGCCTGATCCTGATGATCGTCGGCGTGGTGGGGCTGCTGATCTCGCTCTCGGTGATCGTGCTGCGCGCTCGCGACACGCGCGGCAGACGCTCGGGCGTGCCGCCGTACGAGGACCGGTAGACGACAACTGCCGCGCGCGACGCGAACGCTCCGGTCACGTTCAGACAGATCGCGCACTCCTACCTCGATTGGCTCACGCGCGTGAAGGGCGCCAAGCCAGCGACGATCCGTGACCATCGCTATCTGCTTGCTGAACCACGCGCGGCACATCGCCGCGGAAGCGGTTACCACCGCGGGATCATCATGGCGGCGCTTGGCGACCGACCCGCATCCGAGGTTGCGACCCGCGAGATCAACGCGCTGCTTGATCAAGTGGCGGATGGGGACGCCTCCAACCGAACTGTGAACAAACACCGCCAACTGATCTGTGCGATCTACCGTATGCCCGCCAAGACGCGACCTTCGGGCTCGCGGATAACCCGGCCACTCGCGCAGACCGCCGGCCCGAGCCCGAGCGCGCGCGTCTCGACTTCTACCGGCCGGAAGAGATCGAGCGTCTCGCCGCGGCGCTTGAGGCGGGCGCACATCGGGATCCCGCGGGATCCGGGGTTGGCCCGGAGGAGTTCGCAGCACGTGCGGCGGAAGACAGCCAGGACGCCGATCTCGTACGGGTTGCCGCCTATACCGGCCTAGGGCGCGGCGAGCTTGTTGCGCTGCGGTGGCGCGACGTCGACCTCGACCGTCGCAAGGTCGTCGTTAGCCATGCTCAATCGGCGAGTGAGCTCGCCGATCGCTTTACCCGCGCACTAGGCCGCCAGGAAGCCAGCACTGCGGCGCGATAACTCCTGGCACGCGATGTCGTGAGTTGCAGCGGGGACTCCCGGCGTCGAATCAGTTAGGTCGCTTTGCAAAAGTCCCTAGGTATTGAGGGAAGTCAAGCCGCTGGTCGCTCGAGATACGGAGCGGCTAACGCGAGCGTCAATCTGCTGCCGCCCTCGTCGTCTTGGTCATGGTCCGCAGCGGGAGCGCGGCGCCTGACCTCCGGTCGCTCGGAACCCGAGGGGGTGCGGCAGCCTACGGCGCCGCTGTTGGCTGTCGCGAGTAGTCCGAGAGGGTATCGTCACGAGGAGTATCGGCGACTCGCCTTGCGCCAACGCTGCTGTCCGGCTCGTCGTGGCTAGCGTCGGGCGAGTTCGATCGTCTGGGGGATCTGGTTCCTGCGCCAGCCGACGCGCTCGATGAGCGGACGGAATAGGCCGGGCGCTCGGGCGACCCCATTGTTGGCCTTGGGAATAACGGTCATGGGCGCGCGTGTTTCGATGGCGCGGATGATGCCCTCGACGACGGTCTCGATTGGCACCATCTTCCAGAGCTGGCTCTTGTGCTCGCCCCACAGCATGCGGCCGGCGGGTTCTTGGAGGACGCGGTCCATCATCGGCGTCTTGAAGAAGGTCGGGTGGACGCTGCCGACGCCGACGCCGAGGTGTCGGAGTTCGAGGCGGATGGAGTCGCACATCGCCCATACCCCGGCCTTGCTGGCGGTGTATGGGGCTTGCAGTGGGCTGTGGACGAACGCGGCCATCGACGAGATGCCGAGCAGGAAACCCTGTTGTTGCTGGACGTGCGGTAGGGCGGCGCGGAAGGTGCGCCAGACGCCGTTGAGGTTGATGTCGATGGTTCGCTCAAACTGGGCTGGGTCCATGAGTGACATGGGGCTCATGACCTCCACGCCGGCGTTGGCGATGGCCACGTCGAGGCGGCCGAAGGCTTGGGCGGCTGCGCTCATCGCGGCCTCAAGGGCGCCGAGGTCGCGGACGTCGACGGTGTGGGGGTAGGCGACGCGTTCCCCGCCGAGGCGTTCGGCTTGCGCGGCGAGCGCTTCGGGTTCGATGTCGAGCAGCGCGAGGTTCGCGCCGCAGGCGCGCAGCGCTTCGGCGACGGCGCTGCCGAGGCCGCCGGTGGAACCCGTAATGGCGACCGTGAGCCCGTCGAGCTGGTATCGGGGCATGGCGCGCTCCTTCTGGAAAGGTTAGGTGGGCGGGACGTGGCGGGACAGAGCGGACGTCAGGCTAAGCGATTAGCTGTCGCGATCGGCGGCCGGGGGTGGACCGCCGTAGCTGGGGGTGCTTAGCGACGGCCGGGGTGCTCGTCGTGCTGAGGCGCGCTCGACCGGTGCGGAGACAGGGCGTTTACGGCGTGCCGCCGGCGGTGTCTAGGACTTCAAGGCTGCTCGGAGGCGGCCTCGCGGCTTCGGCTCAGAACGCCACCGCTGTCAGGAACTGCACGCGGTCGGGATCAACGCCGACCCGCCGCTCGGCCGAACGCTGGGCCAGCGCGTCGAGGACGCGGGCCCTGGTCGCCTCGTCCTCCAGTACGACGAGCGAGTAGGCCTTGCCCGACTGCTCATCGAGCATATGAAAGCCGGCGACGAACCCGGGGACGGACTTGATCGTGTCGCGCAGATATTGGAGGTTGGGGTCCTCGGCGTCAGTCGGTTGGGAGTTGAACGTGGCGAGGCGTGCGAGCATCAGTCTCTCCTGTGTTGCTAGAAGCCAGAGAAAATGGTTATAGTGATACTGTAAGGAATTAGATGAGCGAAGTCAAGGCCAACGACGCCGGTCCTCCTCGCCGCCGCTATAACTCACCCAAGCGTGCGCAGGCGGCGCTCGAGCGGCGCCGGCGCATGCGCACCGCAGCCGAGCGACTGTTTATGCGCGACGGCTACGAGACGACGGCCATGCTCAGGATCGCCGCCGAGGCCGGCGTGGCGGAGAGGACGCTGTACCTCGCCTACCCCTCGAAGGCCGCGCTCTTGAGCGAGATCATCCGCGTCGCCGTGCGCGGCGGCGAGGGCGATCAGCCGCTAACGCGCCGGACGCCGTGGACGGAGATGCTCGCCGCTGGGTCCGTGCGCGAGGTCGTGGCTCGCTTCGCCGCCGGGGGCGCCGAACTAATGACACGAGCGTCGCGCGCACTGTGGCTGGGCGAGGCGAACGCGGCCAGCGACCACCAGCTACAGCAGGCTCGCAAGCGCGCACACGCCAACATCCGCACCGACATGCGCGAGCTTGCCGACGCGCTGGCCGAGCGCGGGACGCTCGCGCCCGGCCTCGACGTTGAGCAAGCCGCAGCGATCCTGTTCGCAATCTGCGCGAACGAAACGATCTTCCTGCGCCTTACCGACGACTGCGGCTGGACGCCCGACGAGTACGCCGAGCTGATCAAACGGCTCGTCGCGGGAGTGCTGCTGGCAGACCCGAAATCGGCCTAGAGCAAGATCGCTCGCCGGCACGGCCGACGCGACCGGCCGTATACCCGGCGGCCCCTGCGGCGCGGTTCATCCTCGGCACGGGTACGCCCGGCCTTGCTCTCAACGCTGCCATTTGGTCTAATCAGACTGCCGGATCGGGCTGATCGCGACAGCGAGCGCCGGACTCCCGCGACCCCCGGGCGTTGCGAGCAACCCGACGCCGCCTCGATGCGCTTCCGCAGGGGAGGAGGAGCGCCGGCACGTCGGCGATCGGCCTCCGTCGCCGGGCGGATGCAGAAGAGCCGCTCGAATCATCGATGAGGACACCTCCTTTCGCGCCGCGACGCGATCGGCCCGCCGCGGCCTCGTCGTGCACTCGGTGCGGCGGAAACTGGTTCAGCCGCAAGGCAGGCCGCGTGGGGATCTCGCAGTTCGCGAAACCCGGTTCAGGCCGGGAGCCTGCAATCTTCCGTCCCGTCCGTCGCGCTCTTTTGTATCGCAGTTTGATCGGCCGGCCGTAGGCGAGTCCCCTTGACGTGCCAACCTGGGGTTGACACAAGCTTCTGTCAACCCTAGGATGACAGCGTGCGTGGTCGAGGTGGTTGGTCGTGACGAGCGGGGCCGAGCGTGAGGTAATGATCGAGCGGCTGATGGCCAACGTTGAGTTGGTCAGGTCGGTGCTGCGAGGCGCCGAGGACGGTCAGGGCGACTCGGCAATCGCGGCGGTCGCAGCGACGCGGAGCCTGGGGCTGATCGTTGAGGACACGCTGCATGCTCTCGTTCAGCAGGCGCGATCCGAGGGGCATACGTGGGCGGAGATCGGTCAGGTACTTCGGGTGACCAGACAGGCGGCGTTTAAGCGCTTCGCGGGGGCAGGGCCGACTGCGGAGGCCCTGTTTGATGATGTCGATGTTCCCGCGCTGGACGGCGCCGAGCAGCGCGCCTTGGGGTTGTTGGACGATCTTTTGCAGGGGCGCCTGGCGGAGTTGCACGCGCAATTTGGGGAGCGGATGCGCGAGCGGCTTTCTCTGGAGGTGGTGACGTCGCACAGGGTGAGGCTGGAGGCGAATTACGGCGCGGTGCTTGAGGTGGGCACCCCGACCGTGGGAGTGCGACTGGGGTATACGTTCGTCGATATTCCGGTGGCGTTTGAGCGTGGTGATCTGCACGCTCGGGTGGCGTTCGATGTCGACGGCGAGGTGGTCGGGATGCGCCTGCAGAACCGGACCGCGGGGTAGGCGACGGTGCTCGCGATCGCGTCATCCGGCTCGAGTCCGATCAAGCTGGCCGTGTTGGTGGCAATCCCGGTGGTCGGTCTGGTGCTGCGGTTTGCGCTCGGCCGCCCGCCGTGGTGGATGCAGCGCGGACGCGCAGGCGCTAGGGCTGCCGGCCGGCCGGCGCCCGAGCTCAATACACGGCGCCAGCGCGGCGAGCAGCAGCAGCCGGCGCTGGTGGCGAGGATGCTCGTCAGCGCAGTTGGACCGCTGTTTGTGTACACGCTGCTGCGCTCGCGCGTCGGCTCGGACGCCGAGGCGCTGGCGATCGGCGGCGCGATCCCCGCCGCGTGGGTCGTCGCGTGGGGTGTATGGCGGCGCCGGGTCGATTGGATCTCGCTCGTTGCGGTCATCCTGTTCGCGCTCGCGATCGCGCTATCGCTGCTGTCGGGTGGAAGCTCGTTGCCGCTGAAGATCCGCGGGGCGGCGGTCACCGGGGCGCTCGGGCTGGCGTGCGTGGTGTCTGTGGTGGTGGGCAGGCCGCTGCCGCTGTTGGTTTTGCAGCTGCGCGCACGCCGTGACCCCAGGGCGGGTCGCGTGGTGCAAAGGGTGGTGGGCGATCCCGTCCGGCGGCACGCGATCGCCGTGCTGACGGCACTGATCGGGAGCACCCTGCTGGCCGCTGGGGCGGTGCGGGTGATCCTGGCCGTCACGCTGTCGACCAGCGCGTTTCTCAGCGTCTCGAGCGTCAGCCAGTGGGCCGTGCTCGCCATCGGTGGCATCCCGACCCTCCTGTATGCGCATCGTCAGCGCCGCCGACTGCGATCGCGCCAAACCGACGGGGCGTCGGAGACCGGCGATCCGATCACGCCGGTCGTTGGGGCCCAACGCGGTCGATCGTGAGCTGGGCGGCCCAGCAGCCACGGCCGCTTCTCGCCGCCGTCGAGGGAGCGTTGGCCGCTGACGTCGTGGTCGGGGTGGTGGCCGTTGACCAGGACGGACCGGTCATATGCGCCTCACCGAGATGCCACGCGGACGCCCGTTTTGAGATCGGCTCGGTGACCAAGACGATGACCGCGACATTGCTCGCCTCGCTGGTCGGCGAGGGTTCGGTGGCGCTGCGCGATCCGGTGGGATGCTGGTTCGATGCGGGGCGCAACGCCGATGTGACGGTCGCCGAGCTGGCGACCCATACCTCGGGCCTTCCCCGGCTGGCGCCAACACACCGGCCCGGCGGACCGAACCCCTACCAGCGCTTCACCGCGCAGCTGGCGGAGGAAGGTCTCCGGCAAGCCGAGCGCAGCGGTCGCGGGCAGTTCGCCTATTCCAATTTCGGCTATCAGCTGCTCGGGGTTGTGCTGGAGCGGGCGACCGGCCAGTCCTATTCCGACCTGTTGTCTGAACGGCTGCTCGGCCCGCTCGGGATGTCTGGCTCGGGGATCGGCCCGCTCGATGTGGGCCGGCGCCTGAGCGGTCACTGCGACGGTTGCGCCGTCGAGCATTGGGACTTTGCGCTGCCGGGCCCCGGCGGTGTGGAGGTCACGATCGATGACCTCGGCCGCTACCTGGACGCTTGTCTGCGACCGCCCCCGGGGCCGCTCGGCGCGGCGATCCGCATGCCACAGCAGCCTCACGCGCGTGTCGGCACCCATGAGCAGATCGGGTTGGCCTGGCTGATCATCCAGGAGCGGATCCTGCGCCACAGCGGCGCGACCGGCGGCTTCAGCACGGCGGTCGCACTCGACCGAAAGCAGCGGCGAGCGTTGGGACTCCTGGTGAATACCGGTCGAACAGCTGCCGCGGTCCTGCAGCAAGCCGCTCTGCTCGCCGTGCACGGCGTCGACGTCGGGCAACTCAACCGAGTCGACGGGGCCTGGCTCGGGCCAAGACGAGCAGTGCTCAGAGGCCGTACTCAGTGAGCGCCTCGCGCATGTCCTCGGCGTGCGATCAGCCAGGGCGCGAGACGTGGTGGCGGACGTGACCTTGTTTGCGGCGATCCCGAGCCCGTCATCCAACGGCTTTTACATCGGGCCCCTGTTCTTTCACGCGTATGGGATCGCGTACGTGTTCGCGGTGGCGGCGGCGCTCTACATCTCGCGCCGGCGGTGGCCCAAGCTCGGCGGCGATCCGGAGCTGGTCTCCGAGATTGCGATGTGGGCGTTCCCTGCTGGCCTGGTCGGGGCGAGGATCTACTTCGACCTCACGACGCCGGCGAAGGTTCCACCGAACTGGTGGGGCGCGTTCGCGATCTGGGACGGCGGGCTCGGGATCTGGGGCGGAGTCGCGGCGGGCACGATCGCCGGGCTTTGGGTCGCCCGGCGGCGCCTGAACCGCGATCAGCTGCTGCAGCTCATGGATGTCGTCGGCCCCACCCTGCTCGTCGCCCAAGCGATCGGCAGGATCGGCAACTACTTCAACCAGGAGCTCTTCGGCAGCCCGAGCAGCCTTCCGTGGGCGATCCGGATCTCGCGGGCGCACCGGGTCGCGGAACTGGCGCCGCGCTACTGGCACGACACGACGTTCGAGCCGACGTTCCTATACGAACTCGTTTGGAACCTGCTGCTGTTCGGTGTCCTCTCGTGGCTCCGGCGCCAGCGATCGGTCCGGGCGCCGGGGTTGTTTTGCCTATACGTCGCCGGCTACTCGAGCTTCAGGGTGTTTGAGGAGACCCAGCGGATCGACTACTCCAACCACCTTCTCGAAATGCGAGTCAACTTCTGGCTGGCGGCGGTTCTGTGTCTGATCGCGCTCACCTGCTTCGCGCTTATCCAACGCGGCTTTCACGGCTGGGGCGTTGACGCAGGAGTGCCCGCGCTCCCCCGTAGCCCCTACGGACCCGACCCCAAGATGGAGCCGCTGTCGTACGACCGCTCCGAACCTCCAGCCGCGCGGACCGCGATCAACACCTCCACAGGTCCGGGCGCTGTTTAGGAGTGGGCCGGCGCTCGATGCAGCTCAGCTCGGAAATCGAAGTGAATCGATCGGTTGACCGGGTCTGGGAGTTCTTCGAGGATCTCTCAAACCTTCCGAGATGGGATAGGAGCGTCGATCGAGTCATACCAGTGACACGCGGACCGGGAGGACTTGGCTCCCGGTTCGACACGATCGCCCCACGGAAACGAATCTCCGGACGGCCAGGGATCAGAATGAAATATGTGGTGACCGCCGTGGTTCGGAAACGTATGCACCGATCGGAATTACTTGACTCGCCGATGTTCAAAGACGCAGCATGGGAGATGGCGTTGACGCCTACCGCAATCGGAACTCTGGTGAGCTGCCAAGCGATCTTCACCCTGCGGCGCCGCTCCGCGTTCCTGGCACCGATCCTGTGGTTGAACAGAGGCGCGATCCTTCGAGATCTCGCTCACCTGAAAGCAACGATCGAGAAGACCTACCCGAGCGCATGACGGCGATCGGACCAGAAACGTGGTGACCCGTGTTGTCCGCTTGCCGTCGGACTCGAGCCTGCCCAGCGGCGCGCTCGAGCGAGCGCAACGGAGGCGTGATGCTGCCCTGCAAGCGTGCGAGGCAACCAACCGTGTCGAGGGTCAGAGCGCTCGTCGCATGCGGGACCAACGCGGCGCTTGGCTGAGCAGGTGACGGCCATGATCTCGATACGGCGAGCATCAAACTTGCGCGGCGATCCGATCCCGGCGGGCGAGATCGACTACATCGTCGACGATGTCTTGACCTATCCCTTCGCTGCGTCATCGTTTGACGCGACCGTATCGGTGGCCGCGCTGCATCACATCGACGCCGCGGCGGGGCTTGAGCCGGATGCGCGCGCTTCCGCGGCCCGCCGGGACGCTGGCGTTGTCGAGCTGGCCCCCAACCGCATCCCCGCGGATCTGCCCCGCGACCTGGCCGACCGGATGCTCAAAACGCGCGACGGTTACTGGAACATCTCGGCTCCGACGGTCTGGCCGCCCCCGGGTGACCTACGCCGATATGCGCCACGTCGCCGAGCACCAGCTGCCCGGCGTGCGCTACCGCCGCCAGCTGCTGTGGCGCAAGCCCGGTCGGTGATGTGGCGCAACCCCCCGCCGGTGATCGATTCGCCGCCCCGACAGCGGGACCTCTCAGGCGTGCTCCGCGCATGAGATCCTTGCTTTATGGATCGGCGTGATCCATCCGCGGATGGCGTCCTGGTGCGCTTGAGCTCGGTGAACAAGCGCTACCGGCTAGGCCACCCGTGGGTATTGCGAGACGTCAACATGACGATTGATCGCGGCGCCGTCGTCGAGGTGCGCGGGGCCAACGGTGCGGGGAAGTCGACACTGTTGCGGATGCTGGCCGGCGCGGTGGTGCCGACCCGGGGGCGGCGGGTGGCGGCCGATGGCCTGCAGGTCGGGTACGGCCCGGAGCGCCTATCGCCGGCTCCGCCGTTCACTGCGGATGGATATCTCGCCCGTCACGCCTGCCTGCGACATCTCTCGCACGCAGGAGGCGACCACCAGGCGGCATCTCTCGCGGACCGTCTCGGTCTGACGTCTGGGCTGTTGCGCGAGCCGCTGGGAGCGCTGTCGAAGGGCTCGTTGCAGAAGGTCGTGCTCATCCAGGCGCTGCTGGGCCGACCCGAGCTGGTCGTGCTCGACGAGCCGTTCGCGGGACTTGACCACGATGCTGCCGTCGCAGCATCCGAGCTGGTGCGGCAGACCGCGGCCGACGGCAGCACCGTGGTCTTCAGCGACCATCGCGAACACGCTGCCTGGCCACGGGCCGACGCCACCTGGTCGGTGTCCGACGGGACCGTCCACCCCGAAGCCCGCAACACGGCTGCGCCCGGTCTTTCGCACCTGAGCGACGCGATCGAGATCGAGGAGAGCGACGGCCGGCTACGGCTCCTGATCGCCGACGAGCACGGCGATCGTGCCCTGGCGAAGCTCGTGGCTCACGGCTGGCACATACTGGCGGTCGCCCCCGATCCGGCAGCGACCGGCCAGACGCGTATCGAGGCGATCCTCGATCGAGGTCGACGATGACCGCGGTCACGCGCTACCTGCTGGCCGATTACGCACGGTCGCGCCGGTTCGTGGCGCCGTTGCTGGTTGTGATCGCGGGCACGGTGGTGCTCTACGCGCAGGCGCCCAACCCGGTGCTCTCGACGGCCAGTTCAGTCGTTGAGCTGTTGTTTGCTACGCAGTGCTGGCTGGCGCTCGCCTTCTTTAACTCCCAGGGGGCACCTGACCGCCACATCCTGGCCGCGACCGCCGGCGCGCACGCGTTCGTGCTGGGGCGGATGATGGCCGCCGGCCTCCTGGCGCTGATCACGTCGGTTCTCACGATCGCCTACCCGATCATTGCCGAGCGGTTTGAACACCCGCCGACGCTCGGTCAGGTCGCCGTGGTACTGCTCGCAAATCTCGTGGCCACGATCGGAGCGACGGCACTGGCTGCCGTCTTTGCGCGGCCGCTGGTCTATAACCGCGCGCTGTCGGTACTGGGACTGACGCTGTGCGCGGTATTCACGGTGCCGCTGCATCTTCCCGGGTCCGCGGTGCCGACCGCAGACGCTCTGGACGCCAGCCACGCCGCCCAAGTGCCCGCCCGGCTCACGGGCGACATCGGGTCGATGCTGATCTTCACCGCCTCGGTCGGCGTGCTCTGCGCGCGCCAATGGCGCCGCCACGAATAAATACGGCCGTCTGCGCTGTCCGTCGCAAGGCGTGACGGGATCGCCGCCGCTCCCGGTTTCCGCTGGCCACAGGAGCCGAGTCGACCGGGCAGCTGCACTCCGGTCGACTCGACGATGGCCGGTTGAGCGAACGGGGCCACGAAGCCGGATCGCAGTTGCCCTGGACGACATCGCGGCCTTGTACGCCGCCGGGAACCGGACGACGCGCGCCGGGGTTTAACCCGGGGCATGCGTCACGCCGTCAGGCTCTCTACATGATCGGCGTCCGCCGAGACGAAGCGGAGTTCCGCGCGTTCACCGAGCGCTTCTCGCCAACGCTGCTGCGCACCGCCTTCCTGCTGCTGCGTGACCGCGGTGCGGCCGAGGACGCGGTGCAGACGACGCTTGAGCGGACCTACCGCCGGTGGTCGACCGCCCGGCGTGCGCCCGAGCCCTACAGCCGCCAAGTCCTCGTCAATGTGTGTCGCAACTATTGGCGCACGCGGCGTCGGCGCCCCGAGGAGCCCGTCGGCAACTCCTTGACAGCCCTCGATCCGGCCGCCTCCGAGGGCATGGCGATCGATCAGCGGCTGATGCTCGAACGTCTTCTCGCCGAGCTTCCCGCGACCCAGCGGGCGGTGCTCGTGCTGCGCTTCTACCTGGATCTGTCGGTGGCGGACACGGCCACCCTGCTGCAGATTGCCGAGGGGACCGTCAAGTCGACGACCCACCGTGCCCTGGACCGGCTCCGTGAATCACTCGACGAACACCCTCAGGAGGTGTCCTCCCATGCAGACCGATGATCAACTCACCGCGACGCTCAGCGAGCAGTTGCACTCCCTCGTCGCGGACCTCAGCCCTCGCACGGACTTCGCAGACCGGGTCGTCCGTCGCGGCCGGACTCGACGGCGCCGCAACCACATCGTCGCGGTCGGCGCGCTGCTCGCCGGGTCCCTGGCGGTCACCATCGGCGGCCTGAGCGCCACGCACGGACCCCGGCTGGGACACCGGGGCCTGCGGCTCGCGTCTTATCATTTTTTACTGCCGCGGGACACGAGTGCCGTGGCGGCTACGCCTGCCGACTGCGCTTTGCGCGCAACGGTAGCCTCGCCCGATCTGTCGGCGATCAGCGGCGGCACCGAGCCCTCACAGTCGGCCGTCGCCAGCGCCGTGCTCGGCGACGGCGCCTGCGTGTCGATGCTGCTCACGGCGCCGTACGCCGCGGGTGACCCCACCGCGCCCAAACCAGCGTTCCCCGTCCTGGACCAGACCCCGATCTCGATCAACGGAGACTCAGGGACCGTCGGCACCTACGAGTTCATCGGGTCCGCCTCAAACGGCCAAGGCACCGACCTCAATGGCGCTCAGAACGTCGAACTCGCGCTAGACATCCCGGCCGGGGACGGACAGCAACAGCTGCTGCTAGTGGCCGCCGCGGGGGTCAGCGAGCAACAGCTCGAATCGATTGTCGCCTCGGGGCTACACACCGACAGTCCGAGCGCGCAGTCCCGGCGCTGACGCGACCCAACCGGCGGCTGGGACCGGCCGGGATACAGTCATGAGTTGCGCTCTGAGGCCAGGGCGCCGCGGGGTCGCGACGGATCTTTGGGGTGATGCCGAGGCTGTCCATGAGTCCATGAGGAGGTCTCCGAGGGGCCTCCGGGCCTGGTCTTGATGTCGGTCTGAGCGGGTTGGTGGGTGATCGTGACCTCGGCTCTGATCATGGGGCCGGAGGAGACGAGGATGAGTTCGGGCGGCCGGTCGCGGCGGGCCGCTCAGTGGCGAGCCGGGCAGCCGCATACCGGGCGGGACCCCGTAGGGTTGAGTCTCCCTGATCGAGGCGCGGGAGGCCAGCAGGAGATCAGCGGTGACCAGAGCCCGGGCGGGGCGGCCGCGAGGCCGAGGTCGAGCCCTTCGGCACCGTCAGCGCGGCGGCCGCGACCGGGATCTCGGCAAGTCCTCCGTCGTTGGTAAGCGCGACAACTGGCTCGCCGATGGCCAGGCCGACGATGTCGTCGCCGAGCTGAACAACGATCCCGGCAACCTCGATGCCCGGTACCTGAGGCCACGCGCTCGCGTAGCCGGGGTCACCCCGTCGCGACATCGCGTCCTTGAAGTTGACGCCACCATGAGTCACCGCGATCGCGACCTCTCCGCGGCGAGGATGCGGCTGCGCGATAGACCCGACGTGGGTCGCGCTCGTGTCGGTCGCCGCGTACTCGAACAGGCATCCTTTTCGATGAGCATCGAAAAGGTCTTCAGGTGAGCTCGCGCCGTGCCGCGCCCGTGCACCCGCCTATCGATCAGATCGAGCTGACGCGAGTGCTGCACGCGCTGTCAGACCCCACGCGACTGACGATTGTCAACATGTTGGTCGCCAGCGACGAGAAGCCCTGCGGGACCTTTCCTGTCTCGGCGTCGCCATCGACGCTGAGCCAACGCTCCGCGTGCTCGGGCGGCCGGCGTCATCCACCAACGCGAGGACGGCAGCCGTCGCTGCACGTCCCTGCGCCGAGCCGACCCGCAAAAAGCAATACCCCCGGGGCTGGTCCAGCTCGTCCTCACCGGGGCTGCCCGCAAGAAAGTCGTGCCGCCTCCGCCTCCGCCTCGACCCTCGCCTTCGGCAGACCATCCCCCTTGCCACGAACAGCAGAACTTTCAGCCACCCCGGAACAGCGTTGAAGATCTCCTCCTCACGACCGGGTCAGTAGCGCCGGGCGGTCCTGCTTTCGATCTACGGCGCACACCCCTCATCGACGCTGGGCGCGCCCTCCTTTGCGCGCGGAGAGCTGGGCGTTCGTCTGAATCGGCTGCGCTCGGGGTCGGGCTGTGCCCGTACATGTCGGACCGCTACCGGTTTGAGCCAGTACGCTCGGGCCGCACTCGAGGAGAGGAGAGGGAATGGCGGACCGCATCGAGGTCACGCATGTCGGGAGCCTCACGCGCCCCGACGACGTCATCGCGATCATGCGCCGGCTCGACAAGGGGGAGAAGGTCGACGCCGCCGAGCGCCAGGCTGTGCTCGCTCCCGCCGTCCGGGAGGTCGTGCGCAGGCAGAAGGCGGCGGGCGTTGACATCGTCTCTGATGGCGAGTTCGGCAAGAGCTCGTGGAATTACTACGTGTACCGCCGGCTCGGGGGGATCGAGCTGCGGCCGCCACAGCACGGCGTGTTCGAGGGACTGTCCGTCACCGCCACCGACTGGGAGCGGTTCGGTGAGTTCTACGCCGAGTACTTTCCCAAGGAGCAGGAGTTTGAGAACCCGGGCGGCGACCTCGCCGCGGTGAGCGAGATCACCTACACCGGGCAGGCCGACATCCAGCGGGACATCGCCAACCTGAAGGCGGCGATGGAGGCCGAGGGCGTGAAAGAGGGGTTCCTTCCCGTGGTCGCGCCGGCAAGCTGTTTACCGAACCTGATCGACGAGCACTACGGTTCCGAGGAAGCGGCATTGATGGGCGTCGCCGAGGCACTACGCGAGGAGTATCGGGCGATCGTCGACGCCGGCCTCTACGTCCAGGTCGACGACGCCTTCATCCCGTTCATGTACGACGTCATGGTGCCTCCGGGCACGATGGAGGACTACCTCGCATGGGCGCAACCACGGATCGCAGCGGTCAACCACGCCCTCGAGGGCATCCCGCAGGACCGGATCCGCTACCACGTGTGCTGGGGCAGCTGGAACGGCCCGCACACGAACGACATCCCCTTGCGCGACGTGCTCCCACTCGTGCTCCAGGTCGATGCCGGCACTTACCTGTTCGAGAACGCCAACCCGCGCCACGAGCACGAGTGGCGGGTGTGGCGGGACGTCGAGCTGGTCGCGGGCAAGAAGCTTTGCCCCCGGAGTCATCAGCCATGCCACGAACGTCGTCGAGCATCCGGAGCTCGTCGCCGAGCGTCTTGAGCGGATCGCGCGGCTGGTGGGTCCGGAGAACGTGCTGGCGAGCACCGACTAGCGGGTTCGCCCAGGGGCCCTACATCCGCCGCGTCCATCCGACAATTCAGTGGGCCAAGCTCGAGGCGCTCGCCGCGGGCGCCCAGATTGCTTCCGGCTGGGCTCGAGGCCAGCGCTAGCAGCGGCCGGCAAGCTCCGAGGTGCGGGTTTGGCGAGGAGGAGGTCTTCCGGCGCTGTCAAGTCGGGCCCTCCTTCAAGGTCCTCGCGGTGCCCCCGGCCCTAGTGTTCATTTGTCTGCTGGTGCGGTAACGCATTGCTGGGGAGTTGGCTCTTGGTCAATGAGATGACGTGCGATCCCCTTCCCCCGATCGTTGAAGCAGCCCGCCGTGGCGATGACCGTGCGTGGGCGCTGCTGGTGAAGCGCTTTCATGGATTTGCCGTGGCGTTCGCGTTGAGCTGGGGCGCAGATCGGGCGGAGGCGCAGGACGTAGCGCAGGACGCGTTCCTGCTTGCGGTCACGCGCATCGAGCGGCTGGAGAAGGCGGCCGCGTTCCCGGGCTGGTTTGCCGCGTTGGTCCGCACGGCGTGTTCAAGGCGGCTGCGAGGAGCGCGTCCAGACCTCGCGCCGGGAGACCGGCTGGCGGAGGTGACGGATGCAGATCCGGGGCCGGATGCCGAAGCCATTGTTGAAGAACAGCGCGCTGCCGTCCGCGGTGCGCTGGAAGCGCTGGGCGACGGTGAGCGGATGGTTGTCGCTCTGCATTACCTCGCTGGTCTGTCCTACGCGGAGGTCGCGGAGTTCATCGGTATCTCGGAGAGCGCGGCGAGAAAGCGCGCGTTCGCCGCCCGAAATCGAATGAAGGAGCTGATGGAGCTGGTGGCCGAGCTGAAGACCGATACTCCAGCCCGTGGTGGTGTGCGGGACGTCGTCCGGCTGTTCGCCGCGATCCGGCACCGCAGACACGCGATCGTTGCGCGGCTGCTTGCCGAGAATCCACAGCTCGTCGGTGCGACCGAGGAGTGGTCGTGGGCTGAAGCCGTGAGTGTCGGCCTGCGCAATGCCGAGGACGGCACCCCACTGATCCGCGCCGTCGAGTCCGGGGATCTCAGAACCGTTGAGATGCTGCTCGAGGCGGGCGCCGCGGTTGATGGACGCTGTCGATGCGCCGGAGCTGAAACCCCGCTGTGGACGGCCGTTAGCCTTGGCCACCGGGAGATCGCGGAACGGCTGCTCGCCGCCGGCGCCGACCCCAACGTCCGCGCCTTTGGCGACGCCACCGCCCTCCACGCAGCGGCCCACAACCACCCCGAGCTAATCGACATCCTGATCGCGGCGGGCGCTGATCCAGACAGGACCGACCAACGCGGACGAACGCCCGCGGATTGGCTCGGGCGGCGCCGGATCGATACCGCAAGCGCGCGCCCCCGTGAGGGTTTCATCGAGACGGGGATCCGTGCGCTCGACTTATTCGCTCCGATCCGCTGCCACTCAATTCAAAACTGGCCACCAGCGGTCGAGCAGGGCCAGACAGTGCTGCTCTACGAGCTGATCGGAGCCCTGGCACCCGCCGAGGCCTGGTTCATCGGGTTCGCGTACGGGCCCTACGACCACCTCAGCCTGCAGAACGCCAGCCGCCAGTGGAGCACGCCGGCGCATTACCGCCTCGCTCCTGACGACCTGCCCGACCGCGAGCGACGGAGTCTCTTCGCGGACGCGTTGACCGAGCTTGAGCACGACCCACGAGAGAAGCTGGTCGTCTGCCTACCCGCGCCTGGGTTCCGTCACGAGATCACGGCCGCGCTCCCCAGACTGGCCGCCCATGACTCGATCCTGACCACGATCGTGCTCCACCCGCAGACAACCGATCCCGCGCCGGCGCTCGACGGCGTACCGGAGGGCTACACCAGCCAGGTCGTGCTCGACGCGACGCGCGCAAGCCGGCGTCTGTACCCGGCGATCTGGCCACAGCGCACACGAACCATCGCCTGGCCCTCCCCGGAGCACGCACACACGGCTCAGCTGGCACAAGAGCTGCTGGCCGCTTACCAGACACTCGACCCCGAACTTGCACAGCCCGACCCCGCCGACCTCGCCGACCCAGACCTCGCACGGCGCGGCCAGCGGCTCTTATGCTACCTCCGCCAACCATTCCACGTCTACCAGGCGTTCAGCTCGATCCCTGGACAGTCAACTCCTGTTCCGGAAACGCTGCGCGAGGTCAACAAGCGCGTCAGCGATCACGCCGGCGCTCCCCCGCTTCCGCAGCGCGACAGGCACCCGCCGCTGCGCTGAACCACTCTTGCTTTGCGCGGATAGGAGGGAGCCGTGCCTGCATAGCCTGTGCTTGCTAGAGCGCGCGGTCGCACACGTGGCTGCCCCTGCGGACGAGGAGCAGAAGCCCCGCTCTCAGGCGCGTCCGCTTGGCAAGAGCTCCAGCCTGGCCGACGTCGTCCATGCCCATTTCGCCGGCCATCTTTGGCCGGCGAGCGACGCCCTCACGCAGACACCAGCCTCCACCACAAGCGCGGGAGAGGGGGCACCCGGTAACGGTCAGCGCTCACCGCGGGCATGTTGAGCCGCCGAGTGCTACTCCCTGGTGCTACTCCACCTATCCGCTGCTAGCAGCGCCTCGTCGGAAGCGCTAAAAAAACCCTGTAACGAAGGCGTTCGTGAAGCGGGAGCGACGGGACTCGAACCCGCGACCTCCGGCGTGACAGGCCGGCGCTCTAACCAACTGAGCTACGCCCCCGGAGGGGGCTTCCTAGTATCGCAGGCCAGATTGCGTTTGCGCGGGCTCGCGCCCGGCGCGGGTCGGCGCAACTTTCGGTCGGCTCATGAGTTTGAGCCTCTGAATCGATCTCCGGAGGACGCGCCCAACCCGGCCGTGGGCGCGTTGTTGGGATCAGCGACGGGGACCTTTCGGGGTCCCCGTCGTCTTTAAGGATCACGCGTACTGACCGGACGGGCCACCTCGGTCCCAGGGATGCCGAGCGAAGCGAGGCCCCAATCAGCCGGCGCTGATCGTGCGGTTACAGCCCGCCAGGGTGACGGTGAGCGGGCCGTCGGTGGTGATGTTCACCTTCGCGTTGCAGTCCACGCGCGCGCGTGAAACGCCGATGGTGGCGGTGGCGATGTTTGTCGCGGTGATGTCGAGTGCGTCGCTTGCGGGCGTCGGTGCCGCCGGGCCCCAGGTCTGGGTCAGGCTGGCGTAGGCGAGTGGACCCATGTTGCCGCCGGTCAGCGTGCCGGTGCCGGGGGCGCTGCCCGAAGCCGCGGGGTCACTGGTGCCGAAGCCGTGGGAGACGACATCGATCTGGCCCTCGGGGTCGCCGTTGGTGGCGGTGTGCGACTGGCTGCGGATGGTCAGCCCGGACACCCAGTACGCGTGATTGCCGACGAGTCCGTAGGTCGAGTGGTTGCGCGCGGTGTCCAGAACGTAGGTCACGTGCGCAGGGTTGAGGTTCACGGTGGCCGAGCCGAGGAAGGCCGCTGCAGGGGCGAACTGATCGTTGATGGCCAGCATCAGGTGATTGGGCAGGACCGGACTGCACAGAGAGTTCGCGCACGGCTGGTACACGTCGAGCTCATACCGGTACCCGAGGCTGGACAGCTTCTCGGCGCTCTGCGTGTAGTCGGTGGCGTTGACCAGCTCGTCGGACGACACATTCCACATCAGCACCGGCAGGTTGCGCATCGAAGCCAGCACGTCGTTGTTGGTCTCGAACCCGACGGTGGGCTGGGCGCGGGCGAACAGGTCCGGGAACTGTGAGCCGAGCTTGAAGGTGCCGATGCCGCCCATCGAGTAACCCGTGATGTCACTGTAGGCCGGGTTGAGCGGGTAGAGGCGCGCGATGTCCGCCCACGCCTCGAACACATCGGCGGCCCCGAGGCCCTCGTACTCCTGATCGGGCCCGCGAGCTTCGGGGGTTATCACGATCGCGGGATGTGACCGGTTGGCGAACTCGGACTGGTTGCGGCTGCCGATGTACTGGTTGTAGTTGGCCGACAGGGAGTGGAGCAGCAGGGTCAGGCCGTAGCCGCCGGCGGGAACCGCGCCGGACGGGATGTAGACGGCGTACGGCTGGAGATTGCCCTGGTACTCGGGCACGCAGGTGGACGGCTCCTCGGCGCCCTGCAGTCCACATTCGCCGGAGTAGTTGGCCCCCTGAGCCGGCTCGAAGTGACTGGCCAGGATCCGATCCATCGGGCCGCTGAGCGGCACCTGTGAGTTGTCAGTGACCTTGTCCGCGAGCTTGGCGAAGTTCACGTTGGCGTAGAGCGCTGAGATGTCACCCGCGGCGAGGGCGGAGCCCTGCTGCTGGTCGCGCCACCAGGCCGCATTGGTCACCGCCCCGGTCTCGGCGGTGACCGACGGCTCCGGCTCGGTTGTGCGGAAGGCGACGTTGAAGAACGCGGCCGGGCTGGTCGCGGTGCCGGCGCCACCCGGGTTCGTGGCGCTCGCGATGGCCTGAGGCAGCAGGTACTTGCCGGTCGCGGCGTTCCACAGGCCGACGCCCATGGCCATCCGTACCGTGCTCTGACCGGGATTCCAGTCCTGGTGTGGCACGTCAACCTCGACCTGGCGGCGCTGGAGATCGACGTGCACGGCCGGCGCCGGACCGGCCACCGGCGCGTCGCTGCCGGCATGCACCAGCTGGGCCACGAGGCTCGACCCGGAGGGGTGCACGGTCAAGAACAGGCTGGCCGGCGCGACGACGTTGGCGCCGTCGGGGAACGCGAAGGTGTGTCCGGGCTGGCCGCCGAGCGCGATCGAGAAGGCGATCAGGGCCGGATTCTCGAGTGTGTTCAGCGTGATCCGGAACGCGGTTGCGCCAGCCATGGGCTTGACCCGGAACTCGACCAGATCGGCGGCGTTGTTGGCGTAGCCGGGTCCGGTCGGGTAGGTGTAGGTCCCGTTCGGCTTGGAGAACGTGTCGCCCTGCGCGCGGGGGTCGGTCGGGTCCGCCAGTTCGTGCGCGCCGTGATCGTCGTAGAGGTAGTCCTGATAGAGGAACTCGCCGTCGCGATAGGCCGTGGTCCCCGAGATGAGGATCGGCGGCGCCTGCCAGATCCCCGAGTTGGTCAGCTGCGGGGCGACCGCGGTCGGCTCGTAGAGGATGTCCGGGCCGGGTCGCGGACCGGGACCGGAATAGAGCGATGAGGCGCTCGCGGCACCGGCCAGCACGGCCAGTGTGATCGCCATGAGGGCGACCGCGATCGTCGCGCGCGCCGCGCCGCTGACCCCTGCCAAGAGTCGCACCTGGCAACTAATATCACAGGGACGCTACGAGCGCGCCAGTAGATCCAGGAAGTCCTGGGCGAAGCGCTGGTAGCGCTCGGGCGGGTACTGCTCGGGGTCGGTCAGGACCATCCGGCCCGCCTGCTCGCAGAAGTCGCGGATCGCGCGCGCGACCAGCTCCACGTCGAGCCGGCGGGGAAGATCGCTGCGCTCGATGGCCGCACGCACGTGGCTCTCGATCCGCTCGAGGATCCGCGCCCGGCCGACCTCCACGTGTTCGCGCACGATCGGCGGTGTCCCCTCGAGCGGTAAGAGGATCAGGCGCCAGGTGGCGGGTCGGCTCGTCACCGCCTCAAGGAACCGCGCCACGCCGCCCGTCAGCAGGCCGCTCGGCTCGCGGTTGGGGTCCTCGGGCACCACCTGGTCGAGCTGATCGAGCGACAGGCGCTCCTCCCGCTCGATCACTGCGCGTAGCAAGCGGTTGAGGTCCGGGAAATGGTCGTAGACGACCGGCCGGGTGATGCCGGCGACGCGGGCGATCGCCTCGATTGAGACCCGGGCGTAGCCGCGTTCGAGGATCACCTCGAGCGCCGCATCGATCAGATGCTCGCGCCGCTGGTCGGGCGCCATGCGGGGGGCGTAGGGCCGGCGACGCCGGGCGGGCGGATGAGACAGAGGCTGGGCGGCCATGCGCTGCCAGGCTAGCGGGAAGCTCAGCCGCGCAGGCGGCGACGGCGCCCCCGGCCCTCCAGCACCTGGCGGAGAACGTCCTCGCTCCAGTCGTGCGTACGCAGCAGCCGGTAGCGCTCGGCAGCCACGCTCATATAGGCCTCGGTCTCGGTACAGCCGTCGATCAGCCCGGCTTCGCGGAGCATCTCCACGACCGGGCGGTACTCCGTCTCGAGCCACAGCTCAGCGGTGCGCCGGCGGTCGATCGCCTCGCCCTGGCTCTGCATCGCGCGGAACCCCCAGGCCTCGACCGCCTCGGCCAACTCGTCGTACTCGTCTGGGTCGGTCAGCTGAATCTCGGCCTGCGTGGCGACCGGGACCGGCACCCTCTCGAAGAACACCCGCTTGTGGCTCTTGAGCGGCAGGTCCGAGAGCTTCATCGCCTGGTCGGCGTCGATTCTCGTCTTGACGTCCGTGACGTAGGCGTCGATGTCGGTGCGGCCGAGCGCGCGGGCCACCGACACCCGGTGATGCCCGTCGCGGACGAAGTACAGCTCACCGACGCGCACCAGATCGACCGGGGGGAACGACTCGCCTCGGCGGGCCGCCGCCGCGATCTGCTCCCAGCGCCCACGAGAACGGCCCGAGGTGGGGCGAAAACGCCGGTCGAAGTCGCGCCCGCGCCCGACCGAGCCGACGATCTGGTCGAGGGTCACGACCTTGAGACCCACGGAGCGCTCGGAGGCGAAGCCGAGGGCGGCGATCACCTCCTCGTAGGGGAGCACCACACCGACGTCGTCCGGCTCGCCACGGAGTCGCGCGACGAGCTTGGAGGCGGTGGCTCGGCGGCGCGCGCGCAGGAAATCGTGCTGGGCGTCTACGCTCGACAGGCCGGTGGAACGCGATGCCGGCATAGGGCTGAGATTAGCCCCGCCGGCGCGTCTGGGTGAGATATGCGCCGATCAGGCGGGGCTCTGGGGACCGCCGGTGGTCGGTACCGGCGCGGTCGCCCCGGCGCCATCCTGGGCCAGCAGGCTCCGCCCGGACTCCGGGTCGAACAGCTGCAGATGGTTCGCGTCGAACCACAGGTCGATGTCCTCGCCCTGGCGGACCCGGCTCTCGGCGGCGAGGCGCGCGGTGATCTGAGTTCCGCCCCGCGTGGACTGCAGGTCAGCGCCGCCGGTATCCGCGGCCAGCTCCTCGAGCTCGCGGGAGGACACCTGTTCGGACTGGACCAGGAAGTAGGCGTAGAACTCGGAGCCCATCGACTCGAGCACGTCGATGTGAGCCTTGAAGGTGACGCCACGCGAGGCGCGGTCGGCCACCAGGCCGGCGTCCTCGAAGTGCTCGGGACGCAGACCGGCGATCAGCCCGCCGCGCCCGCCGGGGCCGCCCTCGAGCCGGCGTCGAAGCTCGTCGGGAATGCGGACATTGCCGATCGGCAGCTTCACGCTGTCTCCCTCGATCTCACCGGGAAGGAAGTTCATCGAGGGCGAGCCGATGAAGCCGGCCACGAACAGGTTGTTCGGGTGGCCGTAGAGCTCGGAGGGAGGGCCAACCTGCTGGAGGGTTCCGGCGCGCATGACCGCGATGCGATCACCCAGCGTCATTGCCTCGGTCTGGTCGTGGGTGACGTAGATCGTGGTGGTGTTCATCCGCTGCTGGATGCGCGAGATCTCCGTCCGCATCTGCACGCGCAGCTTGGCGTCGAGGTTGGAGAGCGGCTCATCCATCAGGAACACCGATGGGTTGCGGACGATCGCTCGGCCCATCGCGACTCGCTGCCGCTGTCCGCCGGACAGATTGGCCGGCTTGCGCTCGAGGTGCTGTTCGAGGTCGAGGATCTTCGCCGCCTCATTCACCTTCTCGTTGATCTCCGCTTCGGGGACCTTGGCCAGCTTCAGCGCGAAGCCCATGTTGTCGCGCACGGTCATGTGCGGATACAGCGCGTAGTTCTGGAACACCATCGCGATGTCGCGATCCTTGGGCGCGCGCTCGTTGACGACCTGGCCGCCGATCTTGAGCTCACCTTCGGAGATGTCCTCGAGCCCGGCGACCATCCGCAGCGCGGTCGACTTCCCGCAGCCGGACGGACCGACCAGGATCATCAGATCGCCGTCTGGGACCGCGAGGTTCAGGTGCTTGACGGCCTCGAAGCCGTCCGCATAACGCTTGGTGACGTCGTCGAACTGGATCTCGGCCATGTCTGTGAAGCTCCCTTTCTTCTTTCTTTATCCCTTTACCGCACCGGCTGTGAGTCCGGCCACGATCCGTCGCTGGAAGATCAGGACGAGGATCATCACGGGGACGGTCACCACTACCGCCGCGGCGGCGATATCGCCGTAGGGGACGGTGAACTGGGAGACGCCCGAGAAGGTGGAGATGGCGGCCGGCACCGTCTGCGCGGCCGAAGTCGAGGTCAGCGAAATCGCAAAGACAAAATCGTTCCAGCAGATGATGAACACGATGATGAAGGTGGTCACGATGCCGGGTGCAGCCAGCGGCACGATCACCTTGGTGAACGCCTGGAATGGTGTGGCACCGTCCACCTGGGCGGCTTGCTCGAGCTCCCACGGTATGTCCCTGAAGAACGCCGACAGCGTGTAGATCGACAGCGGCAGGGCGAACGTCATGTAGGGAATGATCAGACCCGGCCAGGTGTCATAGAGCCCGACCTGGCGCCACAGGTTGTACAGCGGACCCACGAGCGAGATCTGGGGGAACATCGCGACCGCCAGTGAGACGGCGAGGATGGCCCGCTTGCCCGGAAAGTCCAAGCGCGCAATGGCGTAGGCCGCCGAGGACGCTAGGAGCACCGCCAGCGCGGTCGAGATAAGCCCGATCCCGATCGAGTTGCGCAGGGCCGAGGTGAACGTGCCGAGGCTGAAGATCGCTGAGTAGTTCGACAGGGTCCAGTGATGGGGGATGAAGCTGCCGTCGGTGGCCGACGCCGGCGTCTTCAGCGACAGGAAGACGATCCACAGGACCGGAATGAGTGAGCACACCGAGATGACGAACAGAGCACCGGACCAGCCTGTGACGTGCTTCGAGTGTTCGCTCCAGAACGGTTTGTCTCTGCCGCCTCGGGCGGCGGGACGGATCGCGCCCCCGGTTCCCTCGGCGACGCTCATCGTGCCTCCCCCGGTGCGGCGGCTGCGCCGAAGCCCTTGATGAATACGAACGCGATCAGCGCGACGAATATGAACAGCAGGATCGACACCGCAGAACCGAGCCCCAGGTTGAGCCGGTCGAGCAGCGTCGAGTAGTTCAGCATCGAGATCGACTCGGTGCCCTGAGCGCCCTGGTTGAAGATGAAGATCGTGTCGAAGATCCGGAAGGCATCGAGCGTGCGAAACAGGAGCGCGACCAGAATCGCCGGCTTCATCAGCGGCACCGTGATCCGGTAGAAGCGCTGCCAGGTGGTGGCGCCATCGACCTTGGCCGCCTCCTGCAGCTCGTCCGGCACCAGGGCCAGGCCGGCCAGCAGCAGCAGCGCCATGAACGGCGTGTTCTTCCAGATCTCGGTGATGATCACCGCCACGTAGGTTCCGAACGGATGGCTCAGCGGGTCACCGGTCAGGCCGAGCAGCTTGGGGATCCAACCGCTGTTCAAGGACCACGCGAGCTCCCAGGAGTACGCCGCCACCACCGCGACGATGCCGTAAGGAATCAGCGCGATGGCTCGGGTCAGCCCGCGGGCGACCAACGTGCGATGCATGGCGATCGCCAGGAGCATCCCGAGCACGAACTGGATCGAGACCGAGATCACTGTGATGATCGCGGTGTGCAGCACGTCCTGCCACCACACCGGAGCCGACAGCACGTGGATGTAGTTGTCGAGTCCGACCCACTTGGTCGCGTTCGGGAACCGGAGGTCCGAGCGCTGAAGCGACAGCACGACCGCGTCGATGATCGGATAGGCGGTCACCGCGATCATCACGATCGCAGCCGGTCCGACCAGCATCCCCGCGAGCCGCCGCTCGGCCCGCGCGCGATCGGTTAGGCGGGCCTTTCGCTGCGGGGGTGCGGCGGCCGGAGCGGACGCGGTCGCGGCGCTGGTGCTCACAACAGTGCCTCCGATGACAGTGACAGCTTGATCTCGCTACGTAACGAGTTGACGACGGTAGTCGGGTTGATGCTCGAGGTAGGCGACAGTGCCTTCTGGATGGCCAGCGTGACATCGGCGTAAGCCGGCGTTTGCGGCCGGATCCCGTAAGTCTTGAGCTGGTTCTCGATCAGGGCGTGCATCGGGTACAGCTTCGCGAACGACGGGATGTTGTAGACGGCTCCTCTGACCGGTGCCAGTCCGCCCTTGACCGCGTAAGTGACCTCATACTGCTGCTGGGTGAGGCAGCTGATCGCGTCGAACGCCTGCTTGGGATGCGTGGAGTGGGCGGACACACCCAGGTTGTAGCCGCCGATCGAGACATGCGGTGCGATTCCGGAGACGACCTCAGGGAAGTACGCGAACCCCATCTGCTTCCACACCGCCGGGTTGGCCTTCTCCGCGGAGGCCCACGTGAACGGGTAGTTGATCTCGAAGGCCGCTTGGCCCTGGTCGAAGGCTACGTCGGAGGAGCCCTCCATGGCGACGTTGAGCGAGGGATCGGCCGCCGGCGAGGTGGCCAGCTCGTGCATGATCTGGGCGGCCACCTTGGTGGAGTTGCCCACCACCACCTTGTTGTTGCCGGTGACGATCTGGCCGCCGGCCGAGTTGACCATGGAGTTGAACCACACGGTCAGGCCTTCGTACTGGGCGCCCTGTTCCTCGATGTAGTGCGCCTTGCCGAGCTTGGCCAGCTGGATCGAGTCGTTGATCATCTGCTGCCAGGTCGTCGGCACGGGTTGATGGATGTCGGCCAGGAGATCCTTGCGATACCAGAGCAGCTCGGTGTTCGAGTTGATCGGGATCCCGTAGAGCTTTCCCTGCCAACTCGCGGTCTGGATCGGGCCGGGCAGGTCCACGCTCTTGATCTGCTGGACCAGGGAGGCGGGAACCGGCCGGATCCACTTCGCCGTGGCGAACTCCGCCGTCCAGTCGACGTCCATGGCGAGGATGTCGATCGAGGGGTCGTTGGCGGCCAGGCGACGTACGAGCTGGACTCGCTGCTGGTCGGACGCCGTCGAGAGGAAGTTCGTCTTGATGGTGTACTCGCCGCCCGAGTCCTTGCTGCAGGTCGCCGCCGCGGCGGCGAACGAGCCTGACGGCTCGGGGAACACGTACCAGTTGACGGTCACCGGTCCCTTGCCGGAGGATCCGCAGCCGACCAGGAGCGCGGTGGCGAGAATCGCGAGGCCGACGAGCCTTGCGCGCAAGCCCGGGAGCCGTGTCGGTCCCGTCGCCTTCCGGACTCCACTTCTACGTAGAGAGCCTCTCCTCGGCAACCCTCTCTCCGTCCCTCTCCAGTGGTCGCGCGACACCCTACCACCGGGACCTAGTCAGAGGAACCGGTTACCGGCAGCCTTAGCCGCAGTGGAGTGTTGGACTCACCGCTTCGGCACAAAGGGCGCATACACCCCAGTCGAACGGCTGCGCGATTCCACGGATGCGCCGGTCGTTTTCGTGCCACTCGCGGTTGAGGTGGCGACCGATCACCACGGCGGCGGTTGGTCCGGCGCCGGCTGACTTGAGAGCTGCCGCTGCGCTCTGGGCGCTCGCTCCGGTCGTCCAGGTGTCATCGATGAGAAGGATCGCCTGACCATCGAGGTTTGTGGTCGCTTCGAACTTGGTGGCACTGAAGGTTCTCAGCGGCGCCGCGGCGTCGGTGCGGCGCAGGAGCCTGCGGTAACGCTCGCGGGTGGGGCCGGCCAGCTCGGCGGCAATCGTTCGCAATGGGTGCTGGTCGTC
This sequence comes from uncultured Solirubrobacterales bacterium, assembly GCA_963764545.1. Lineage (GTDB taxonomy): Bacteria > Actinomycetota > Thermoleophilia > Solirubrobacterales > Solirubrobacteraceae > Palsa-465. The sequence continues at coordinate 28,386 of CAVXSX010000009.1, forward strand.
GCGGGCGCCGTCGCCGGATGGGACGGTGGTGACGATGTCGAAGGCTTCCGTGTTGGCCGCGCGGGCGACGCACGGCTCGTGGTCTGTGAGGAACCGCCAGAGGATTGCCGCGAGGATTGCTTGCAGGCGCCGTGCTACGTCCCCGTCGAGGCGCTTGTAGCTGGCCAGCGCGTGGTGGAGCTGCTCGCGGGCGATGCTGTAGGAGATCGGAGCGAGAGCGTCGAGCGCCGGTTGTTCCGGTTGGCCGTACGCGCAGGCGTAGCAGCGGGCGTACCCGGCCGTGAAGTTGAAGCACGTGCTGCACACGTCCGGGCCGCGGCGTGGCCCGAGCAGCACGTTCTCATACAGAGCGCTCAGCTCGCCGACGGTGGGCATGGTGCCTCAGACCACGAGCGCGCCGGGGGAGATGAGCCGCTCGAGGGCGTCGGTGATCTCGGCGGGCTCGCGGACCACGTGAGTCCCCGGCAAGCTCGCCGCGTGCTGGGCCCAGGGCTGGCGCTCGACCAGGCTGTCGGTCAGGAACACTGGGCGTCCGTGGGCGAGGGCAAGTCGCGTCTGGGTGCGGGCGCCGCTGGTCTCCGAGGCCTCGACGACGACGGTGGCCAGCGCGATGCCGGACATCACGGCGTTGCGCATCGGGAAGCTTCGCTTGCTCGGAGGCGCGTCCGGCCAGAATTGCGAGACCACCGCGCACTGTCCGGCGATTTGGCGCTGCAGGGCTTCGTTCTGGGGTGGGTACGAGCGGGCGAGGCCGGTGCCGATCACGGCGACCGTGCGGCCATTGGCCGAGAGCGCGGCCTGGTGGGCGGCGGTATCGATGCCTGCGGCCAGCCCCGAGATGACCGTGTAGCGCCTGGCGACGAGGTGCCGGGCGATCGCCGCGGCCTGGTTGAGCCCGGGGTCGGTCGCCTGGCGGGCGCCGACGACCGCCACGGCGTGGGCATCTTGGGGCGTGAGCTGGCCGGCGAGGAAGAGCACCGGCGGGCGGTCGTGCACGGCGCGGAGATTCGGCGGGTAGTCCGGGTCGAGCACGGTGACGAGGCGCATGCCCTGAGTCGTCCAGCGCTCGACGTCGGCGCGGGCGCCGGTCAGGAGGCTCTCGGCGGTGGGCGTCTCGGTTGGCTCGCCGGAGAGGAGGCTCGTCTGGCCGCCGGGCTCGATGTCGAGCTCTTGGCGGAGGACCGCGGTGGCACTGCCCCGCTCCTCGAGGAGCTCGGAGTATTCGACCCAGGGGCGCCTGCCCGTTCTGAGCAGGGCCACCATCGCAGCACGCTCATCGGCAGGGGTCACCGGCCGAGCGTATCCGGCGGGCGCGACGGCGCCGTGGCGGCCGGTCAGCCGACCGGATGGACCGGCTCGGCCTGCTGCTCGGCAGTCTCGGCCGTCTCGGCCGTGGCCTCGGCAGGCTCGGGCGTCGCCTCCGCGGCGGGCCCTGCCGGGCTCGCCTCGGGCGCCGGCGCGGTCTCGAACGGAGGAGCTGCCGCCGGGGGAACCATGGTCTCCGGGGACGGAGGCGCCGGCGCGGAGGTCGGGATCGCACTCGAGCGATCCTCTTCCCCGCCGATCGCGCTCCGGAAGGACCGGATGCCGTTGCCCAGCGCGCGGCCGGCCTCGGGGAGCCGCTTGGGACCAAGCACCAGAAGAGCCACGATCAGGACGAACAGGAGGTGGCTCGGCTGGAAGATGTCGTTGATGAGCACGGACCAAGCTTAGACGGTGTCGGGGGTGGGTTGGGGGCGAACGCCCCGGGCTATCTCGCGCGCGACGGCGCGGGCTGCGCCCAGGGTCCGGTCATCCGGGTCGAAAGCCGGGTCGTAGGCGGTGATCGCCGCGCCCGCGATGGTCAGGCGCTCGGTGGCGCGGGCGTCGTCGATGTCCATCGAGTCGAGGTCGATGTGGAGGTACACGCGCGAAGCGCGCCGTTGGAGTTTGGTCAGGGCGGTTTCGTGGGCCAGCTCCCACCCCGCGGCTTTGATGCCGGCGCGGAGCTCATCGTCGTTGGCGAGCCTGATGGGGCCGCTCCCCATGCTCACGTCGCGCACGCCGTTGTGGAACGGGCAGGACACGATGCGCAGCTGATCAGCCAGGGTGACCGCCGACCGTCACCGAGACCCGCTGGCTCGCGGCCGGCGCGTATGGGTAGTCGCCCATCGGCAGCGACGCGATCTGGAACCAGTACGTGCGCAGGATGCTCGGGTCGCCGGGGCCGAACGTCGCGACCGTGGAGAAGCGGCCGTTGCCGGTGACGTGCTCCTCGACGCCGTACGTGGTGTACGTCGACCCGTAGCCGATCCGCAACCGGACGAGCGCGCCGCCCGGCGGCAGATAGCCGCCCATGAGCTGACCGACGAGGTGAACCGTGGCGCCCCAGGGAACGTGCTGCGGCCAGACCCGGAGCAGCCGGACCTTGGCGGGGACCAGCGCGGTCACCTGGCCGCTGGAGGGCAAGATCGTGGCCGTGCCGTCGGTTTGCGCTCGCACGATCCGGGACGGCCCGGGTGGCAGCGTGGCCGTCCAGCTCCCGTCTGCTGCGGTGGTCGCGGTGGCGACTTCGTCGAACGTGTCGGTGTGATTGTCGGGCGCGGCGTAGATTCGGACCCTCTGACCGGTTAGCGGCTCGCCTTGCGCGGTCGTGTACAGGCCGTGGATCGTGAAGCTGTGGCCATAGGGCACGCTGAGCGTGGTTGTCACGTGCGGGTGTGGCGTCGTGCACGTCCGCTGCACCTGCCAGGTATGCGGTCCCGTCTGGACGCGCCTGGTCGTGCACTGCTCGACCACCTGAACCACCTTGATCGTCTTCAGGTGGCCGCCGACCTTGATCCGTACGCGCCGGCCCGCCCGCCGGATCGTGGTCCAGTGCCAGCCCACGAGCACCTTCTCGTAGACCACGCGATGGCGAACCGGATTGACGATCCTCGTCAGGCTGACCTCGGAGTCAGACGCGATCCTCAGCGGAAGCGTGAGCTGCTCGGTGGTTGACGCACAGTTCCCGACGTTGTCGCAGGACGTGGCCTTGAACATATACGGGCCGGTCCGCTGGGCGTCATCGAAATGGGTCGTGAGCTGAGCGCCGTTGAAACTCGTCGGCAGGCTCGTCCAGTCGGTCGTCCCGGCTGGTGCCATCTCGATCGAGCCGCCCGCCACGCCCGACTCGTCGTCGGTGGCGTCGACCACGAGGCCGGTCGGGTCGCTCGGGTTCTGCGGTTCGAAGCCGATTGCCGGTGGCGCCTCGTCGACGTGGACCGCGAGCGAGCTGGTGGCGGTGTTCGGTTGGCCTTGTGGGCCGACGGCGTTGTTCCAGGCGGTGCACGAGATGGTGTGGACACCGTCTCCGTCGATTGTGATGCCTTGCGAGCCATAGCGCTGCGGTGCGGCGCCGTCGACACCGCAGTTCATGCCCCCGAGGCCGGAGGGTCCGGCGGTGGCGGTGGCGTCCACCGTCACGGGATGGTCGACCCACACCGTTGGGTTTGGGTCGTCTGGCGTGCCCAATGCCACGTCAACCGGATCGTTATCGACGTGAAGTGTCTCTGACTCGGATGTGATAAGCCCAGCGGCGTTTGTTGCGTTGATCGCTACTGGGAGGGAGCTCGCGGTCTTGACGTAGTCACGCGTGTCAACGTTCGCACCCCCGGCGGGCGACCATGTCGGATCCGGGCACTGCTGCCAGGTGAAGCTGTCAGGAATTGCAGATGGCCCGGACAAGACTTGCTCCCCGACATTGGCTGACATGCTGCAGACCCCAGAAGGGTCCGAGGCAGCGAGTGTCAGAGGCCATGGGTCGCCAGACGGGTTCCAGATCCACTCGCCGGCGTGATTTTGGTACCAGAGGTTTTCGGAACCTTCTGGCGTGATATCGGGCCCGGCGCTCTCGTCCGCTGAGAGCGTTACGGAGGTCAGCGAGATCCAGGTGCCGCCACTGCACGTCGCGCCGGATGGGCAGGCGAGATCGATCCCCCAGTAGCTGCTCGTGAACGGTGGATCGTCGAGGGAACCGCCCGGGACCCAGTGGGTTCCACCGTTATTGAAAAAGGAGCCACCGACCCACCCTGATCCGTTGTTGACGTTCCAGAGCGAGCCTTCCGCCGAGGCAGTTGTCAGAGTGATGCCGGGCGGGGCGTTTATCTGTGCCTGAACGTACATGCCACAACAGGCAGGAGATGAGCGATCCGCTCTGACCTCGAACGCATCGTTGCAGTTGAACAAGAAGGACGGGGATTGGTTTGTCAAGACGACCCACGGGCCTGACCCATCTGCGCACCAGGTGCTGTTCGGCGTAAGCACGACCTTGAACCCAACGGCACTCGCAAACGCGCGGCCCGGCAGTGCAAGCGCCGGCAGGAGAAGCGACAGGACAAGACCACGGCGGATCATGCGTGTCGCCTGGCGCCTCCGCTGCGTCTGCTGTCTGGTTTAGTCACAGGCAGGCGTCGAGAATGTCGAAGGTATGGTCGGTTGCTGTGAAGTTGCCGCCAACGACCACGCCAGTGAACACATTGAACTGGGTTGGACTGAGGGCTCCATACCAAGCGGTTGCGAATGCCCCTGAGCTTTCGCCATTTGGGGGGTTTGCGTCGGCCACGCTCACCACAGGAGCGTTCTGCTCTCGAGAGCACGTCGAATCGGTGACAGTCACCTGATATGTCCCCGCAGACGTACGTTGCACCGTGAGTCCTTGGCCGGCGACAACTGTGCCGTTGCCTGCAACCTCCGCCCACACGGTCACGCCGGCGGGCCCCTGAGTCCCCTGGGGCCCCTGAGCGCCCGTCGCCCCGGTCGCGCCCTGTGTCCCTTGTGGGCCCTGTGCCCCTTGGACCCCCTGCGGGCCCTGCTGGTTCCACGTCACGCGGGTCTGGCTGGACTTGCATCGGCCGCGCGTCTTCAGATGAAGGATGCCGGTCTTCTTGTCCGCGCAGACCGTGATCGTCTTGGTCTTGCTGGCGGCGAGGGCGTAACCGCCGCCCGCGCCGACGACGAGGACCAGGACGAGCGCGAGGTAGGGGATGACGTTGCGGCGCGGATTCGATGGGCGGTGGGTCATCGGGACTCCTTAGCCGTTTGGGGACGAGATTGGGCCGAGCGCGCCGGACTGGCCGGTAGGGCTGACGGCTGCGGTGGAGGAAGCGGAGTGAGTGGGGCTTGACCGACTCGGTGCCGGCGGGGGTGACGCCGTCTCGGGGGTGTGGACCACCTGCGTCTCGGCGTAGGTGGGTGCCGGCGAATAGAGGTGCCGGTGGACGATGGTGATCCGGGCCGCCCGATGAGCGACGTGGTGGACGACGCGGGCCTTGGGCTGCGGCGCTCGATGGGTCGTGGCGATGCGCGGCAGGTGGACCTGGCCTATCCGTTCCACCCCGTTGGTGAGGATCGCGGCGATGTCCAGGCGAGCGCCGTGCGACAAGGCGTGTTGGGGCGACCCAGGGATTAGCGTTGCCAAGACCACGACAGCGGCGGCCGTGGCGAGACCCCCAGTGGCAAGCCAGCGGCGGCGCGGCAGCTGGCGAGCCCGGAGCCGCGGCGCACCAGAACGCGGCGCATCGGCGGCCGCTGGGTCGCTGGCCGGCGCCTCGAACGGATGGTGGATGGCGGCCGCGTCTTCGCCCCAGAAGGCATCGGCAGGGCTGGCGGACTCGATCTCCTCGGGCGCGGGTTCAGGCGGCGTCGCGGTGCCGAACGGCACGAGGTGCTCACGCGGCCCGAGCCAGTCGCGGGGCAGGCGCACGACCTTGTTGGTCTGCTCAGTGCCCTCGTTCCCAACGTCGGTTTCCGGACCTTCCCTCACTCCGTTGCGGCCCTTTCCAGCCATTTCTTCGATGTCGTCCAGGCCCGGCGCTATTATACGGCCGGATTAGCTTCAGTTACACTCAATTAGCAACAAATCAGATGAATTCTGCTGAGCCCGAAGATTCATTCCTCACCGTCGCTGAGGTGGCGGGGATGTTGAAGCTGAACCAGCAGACGGTCCGCAACTGGATCGACCAGGGATCCCTGCCGGCGTTGCGTGTGGGCCGGCGGGTGCGGATCAAGCGCTCGGACTTCGAGCGGGTCCTGGCCCAGTCGTATACCAGGGGCGGTGGTGGGACGACGCAGGAGGCGGGCCCGAGCGCCGAGGACTTCTGGGGTGGAGAGCCGGTTGGCGTGGCTGACGCCGGGCTGGTCGGCAGTAACCCGGGCACGGAGAAGGCATGAGCTTCAAGGACGATCTCGACCGGCAACGGGCGCAGATCATGCGGGCAGTTCGCCAGGCCGGCAACGATTGGGCGGAGGCGATGCGCGCGCACAAACTCGCGCCGCCGGACTCGGGGTTCGCAGCTCGGCTGGGCGCGCTGGCCGAGGCGGCCGGACGGGAGCAGGTGGCCTGGGAGCACGCGCATGCCGCGGGCCTGATGTGGCGCCCGATTCCCGGCGCGGAGACTGCCGAGCCGCCGTATGAGCTCAGGCCGGGGACCGGCCGGCGCGGGCCCGCGGAGCTGTGGGCGCGGTTCGATGCGGGCGTCGTCGGGCTCAACCGGGCGATCACCGGCTCGGATGCCGCGCAGGTGGCCGACGGGTTCGGGGAGTTGTCCGAGGTGGCCACCGCGCTGGCCGAGGCGGTTGCCCGCGACGACGAGACCGCGGGGCGCGGCGCTTCCCGCACTGCCGCGTAGCCTCCGGTCCATCTCCGCCTCCTCCACCACCTGGAGAGACGGCGCGGCGGCGGGGAACTTGCCTCTGGCAATGGTGGGCGAACTTGCCCTGACCTTGAGGCCTGGCTGGGGCCGATGCGGTGCTTAATGCGTCACGCGGAGCGGATGTCGCCAACCGTGACGTGCTGTGCATCCCACACATGCACAGCAGGCCACGGTCGGCGAAGCGGCGGCGGAGTGGCGCGATATGCACGCGCAGCAAATGGATCCGGCGCAGCGCAGACTCGGCCCGCGAGCTTCGGTGCTCGCAACAAGATGTTTACGCCAGCGCAAGGTGGACATCGCAGAATGCTGTAGGACACGACAGAAGGAGAGAGACAGTGCCCCAGATCATCGTGGTCGCGGATCCGGACGCTGGCTTCGGGGAAGGCCCTGTGACGTTACGCGAGCGCGTCAATGTCACCGACTTCGAGAGCGAGCACTTCGCAACGCAGCTTGTCGAGCGGCTCGGCTGGGCCGTCGAGGACGCTGACCAGGTAGAGCGGCGGCCGACTGCAGAGCACGCAACGGCCAGCCCGACCGCCTAGCGCTCAGGGCTCGGTAGCGAGCGTCGTCACAACCGCCTCATACACGCCCGCGCCGTAGGGCTCCGAGGCGATCCGAACCCCCGCGCGCCCACCGGCCTCGCCGGCCAGGCTCGGATCTTCCGCGAGCGCGTTGGCGACGAGCCAGAACGTGCCCACGACGCCGGCGACGCCCATGTCCTCGCGGGAGTCGCCGACCGCGATGCACTCCTCGGGGGGATAGAGGCGCGCCTGCATGTGCCGCGCCACCGCGCGTGCCTTGGAGGCGCCAGCCGGGATCAGGTGGTAGGCGTGGGTGACCGCCAGCGCGGGCATCTGCTCGCTCGCCGCCCGCACCACCCCGTTGTCGACCAGGCGCAGCCAATCGAAGCCGGCCTCGTCGAGGGCCGCTCGCGCCTCGGCGGCGTCGACCAGGCCCCGGAACAGATGCGAGACCTCGCGGCCGTGCGCCCACGGTGTGTGGTACTCGAGCCGGCCGGCAAAGCGCTCGAGCAGGAAGGCCGGCGCGCCTGAGCGCTCCAGCTGCTCGTAGATCGTGCCGTCGTCAGGAGAGGGCACGAGGCCGTCGGTGAGCCACTCGAGCTCCCCGTCGATGACCAGCCCACAGCCGAGCTCGAAGATGTAGGCGCTCGAGCCGATCAGCCGCGAGCTCACGAACACGGAGTCCTCCCGGCGTCCGGAGTACAGGACCACCTCGACGTCGGCGCGCCAGCAGGCCTGCAGCGCGCGCACGCCATCGAGGGCGAACCGGCCGTCGGCGCCGCGCAGCAACGAACCGCCGGGCCCGAGCAGGGTTCCGTCCAGATCGACATACAGGCAGCGCACGGCGGCCGCGACCGTAGCAGTCGCGCACGCCCCCGCCATACTGGCCCGAGTGGCGATCACGGACGAAACAGAGCCTTGGACGGCCCTGATGGAGCAGGGCCGGGAGGACGAACGCCTGGTGTTCGAGGACTCTCGCGAGGCCCGGGGCGCCCGCCTGGCCTCCATCCCATCCGAGCTCAGCCCGGTCGTGGCCGAGGCGCTGAACCGCGTCGGGATCGACCGGCTCTACTCACATCAGAGCGAGGCTGTGTACAAGGCGTTCGACGGTCCGACGATCATCACCACCGGTACCGCGTCCGGCAAATCGCTCTGCTTCCAGCTGCCCACCCTGCAGGTGCTGACGTCGGATCGAACGGCCCGCGCACTCTACCTCTACCCGACCAAGGCGCTGGCTCAGGACCAGGGTCGCGCGCTGCATGGCTTCGGCCTGAACAAGCTGATCCGACCGGCGATCTACGACGGTGACACCCCGCGGGGCGAGCGGGCCGCGATCCGCAAGCGCTCGAATCTCGTCCTCACCAACCCGGACATGCTCCACGTTGGGATCCTCCCCAACCACCCGGCCTGGGGCGAGCTGTTCGCCAACCTGGCCTTCGTGGTCGTCGACGAGGCGCACGTCTACCGCGGCGTGTTCGGCTCGCACGTGGCCAACGTGCTCCGACGGCTGCGGCGCGTGGCGGCGATGCACGGCAGCGCACCGCGCTTCCTGCTCGCCAGCGCCACGATCGCGAACCCGACCGAGCTGGCCGAACGCCTCACCGGATTCGAGTCGTTTCACCTGGTCGACACCGACGGAGCTCCCCAGGCCCGCCGGCGGGTGGCGATGTGGAATCCACCGCTGCTCGACGAGGACCTGGGCATCCGCGGCTCAGCGCTCTACGAGGCCGCCGAGGTGTTCTCCGAGCTGGTCACTGCCGGCGCGCGAACGATCTGCTTCATGAAGTCGCGTAAGGGCGTAGAGCTGATCCTCCGCCACGCCCGGGATCGCCTGGAGCCGGAAATCGCCGAGCGGATCGCGCCCTACCGCGGCGGCTACACGCCCCAGCAGCGCCAGGACATCCAGCGCCGGCTGACCGGCGGCGAGCTGCTCGGGGTGGTGGCGACCGACGCGCTCGAGCTGGGAATCGACATCGGTGAGCTCGACGCGGCCATCTGCGTCACCTTCCCCGGCACGGTGGCGAGCCTCAGGCAGATGTGGGGTCGGGCCGGTCGCCGGGGCCGCGGCCTTGCCGTGTACGTGGCGGGTGAGGACGCTCTCGATCAGTTCTTCTGCCGGCACCCGAGCGAGTTCATCGACCGCGCCGTGGAGGCGGCGATCCTCGACCCGGACAACCCGGAGATCTACGCCGAGCACCTGCTGTGCGCCGCTCACGAGGCGCCACTCACAGAAACTGACACGGAGTTCCTCGGCGAAAGCTGGCGCGAATACGCCGGCGAGCTGAGCGAGGCCGGGTTTCTCAGGGAGCGGGCCACGGGCTTCGTGCCAATGCGCGCCGACGACTACCCGGCGGCGCGGACCGCGCTGCGCTCCGCCTCGGCCGACAGCTTCGCGCTGATCGACGCGAGCTCCGGTGAGCTGTTCGGGACCGTCGAGCTGGAACGTGCATACGGAACCGTCCACGAGGGCGCGATCTACCTGCACATGGGGCGCTCCTACCTCGTGCTCGAGCTCGACCTGCGGGGTCGGCGCGCTCTGCTCGAGCCGTTCGACGGCAACTACTTCACGCAGGCCAAGCGCGAGATCATGGTCTACATCACGCGCCTGCACGAGCAGCGCCAGACCCACGGCGTGACTCTGTCCTTCGGCGAGGTGGCGTACGCCGAGACCGTGCTCGGCTACCAGCGCAAGCGCCTGCAGGACCACGAGGTGATCGATTTCCAGACGCTCGACCTGCCGACCGTCGAGTTCAACACGCGCGCACTGTGGCACGAGCTGGACGAGCTGATCGCAGCGGAGCGCTTCCCGCCCGAGCTGCTGCTCGGGTCGTTGCACGCGCTCGAGCACGGGCAGATCGCGGTGCTCCCACTGATCGCGATGTGCGATCGGTGGGACATCGGCGGCCTGTCGACCAACGCGCATCCGCAGACCGGAGGGCCGACCATCTTCATCTACGACGGACACCCGGGCGGAGTGGGAATCACCAAACGCGGCTACGACGAGTTCGGGCGCCTGGTGACCGACGCGAGGCGGCTGATCGGCGAATGCCCGTGCCGCGCGGGCTGTCCTTCGTGTGTGCAGTCGCCCAAGTGCGGCAATCTCAACGAGCCGCTGTCCAAGCGAGGCGCGCTCGAGCTGCTTGCGCGGCTTCAGGCGCCGCGTTGAAGGCTTTTGGGGTTGTGAATTCCTCGAGGCGCGCACAGCCCGGCGCGAGCTCGTCCCACTGACAGTCGAAGGCCAGAGTGGCGAGCGCGCCGGTGGGGAACTTGCGTTTGACCGCATCCCGGCCCGGGTCCTCGAAGCCGGCACTGTCGTGGTTGGTGAGCCGCAGGACGAGCATCTGCGCGGCCGGGTTGTGCCCGACGAGCATCGCGCACACGATGCCGTCCGGCAGCCGGCGAAGCCGGTCGAGCACCTGCTCGGTGGTGGCGGCGTAGAGCGCGGGCTCGATCACATGCTCGCCACCGACAGCCACTCCGTCGAGCGTCTCGCGTGTGCGCCGGGCGCTCGAGCACAGGACCAGCTGCGGCTGGGTCCCGGTCGCGGCCAGATGGGCCGCGATCACCTCGAGCGCGCCCCGGCCTCGGGCCGCGAGCGGACGTTCGTGATCGTCGAGTCCCGGATCATCCCAGCTCGACTTGGCGTGGCGGAGGATTAAGAGGCGCTTGCTCGTTGGCATCGCAGTCGATTCTGCCTGGCGTGGCGGCGGCACGATTTGACCTGTCGCCGCCCTACCCGCATCGCACCGTGATCACCCAGCAAACGGAGGAAAGCAACCATGGCCGGTGCCCCCCACGCGGGTCGCTCAGCCGAGTCGCGAATCGCTAGCATCGCCTGCCCACGGCGAGATAGCTCAGTTGGTAGAGCACACGACTGAAAATCGTGGTGTCCCCGGTTCAAGTCCGGGTCTCGCCATTACTTAGCGCCAGTCGCCCGCGACGGTTGGGCGGCGCCGCGAGGCTCAGCGCGCAGCTTTCTTCCGGAACCCCTGCGCGAACCACACGAACAGCCTGATCATCAGCCCGCGTTCGTGTTTGTATTGCGCAATGAAGGTGTCGTAGGCGGCCAGGGTCTGGTCTCGGTCACCGAGCTGCTCGACGGCCATTGCCCGCGCGTTGGCCAACCCGGCGGCGGCTCTTCGCGGGCCGGGGCCGTTGCCCTTGCGCGCCCGTTCGGCGCCGGCCGTGAACGCGGCGATCGCGGGGGCACCTGAGGCGATTGTGCCTTGCATGGTCTCGAATGCATCCCGCAGCCGGCCGAGCCTGGTCAAGGCAACGGTCATGTCCAGCCTGGCCTGCGACGACTGCTGGGCGAGCGTGGCGTCCGAGCTGCCGCGAAACTGTCGGTCGAGCCGCTCGGAGATCTTCAGCGCCTGCCGGGATGGGCCGTGCTCCTGCGCGAGGATCTCTCTCAACCGGCTACTGGTCGGTTCAGAGCGGCTGGCCGATGGCGCGAGCCACGGAGTGGCCTGCCGAACCGTCGCGTCCAGCGCAGCGAAGATACGGCGAGCTTTCTGCTTGCGCCGGTTGGTCACACGTCTGTGGTTGAGGAGGGAGTTGGCGCATCTCAGAAGCAGCTCACCAAGCTCGGCGTCCGGCCCCTGCGTGAAGCTGTCGAGGAGTCGATCGCTGGCGGCAATCGCCTCCTCCACGCGTCCCATATGCAGCAGCCACCACACCTTGGTGCGCAGCGCGTCACCCACGAGATGGCGCAACCGCTTGTCGGTCTCGTGGGCAAATCGCGTCGCTAACTCATCGGCGGCGACGACGACCTGATCAGCTCTGCCAGCCTTGGCCAGGCAGCGGATCTTGATCCACATTGCCGCTGCGACTCGAGTTCGCACGGTAGGTGCCTCGCTGTGTACCTCGCGTTCCAGAAACACGTCGCACGCCGCGACCGTGTCGTCAAAGCGGTCGAGCTCGTTCAGGCAAGTCGCTCTGAGGTACATCGCGTCGGTCACCAGGTGCGGCTTCTGCGGTGGTGCGAGCTCGGCGAAACGCTCTATCACGTCGTCGTAGACGGCGACCGCATCAGCGGTTCGTCCCAGCCGCCTTAAAGCGGTGGCTGCTGAGAACAGAGCGACCGCAGCTTGCTGACGCAACTTCCGATCCTCGCTGTAGCCCCAGCGCGTAGCGAGCTCTGCGCCCAGCTCACGGGCCGCATCAATCCGGTCGAGCTTGAGCAGGAGACCAATCTTGTCGTTCAGTGCCCTGGCGACGATCAGCTCGACCCCGGCATCAGACGTCTCGGAGAAGCGCTGCACCAGCTCGTCGTTCACAGCGACCGCTGCCTCCAGCCGTCCCTGCCCGCGAACGGCGCTGGCCTTCAGCAGCAGACCGGCCGCGACGACATTGACTCGGTCGGGACCTTGCACCGGGTCGTCGGCGAATCGCTCGATCAGCTCGTCGGCGGCCGCCTCGGCCTCCTCGTACCGACCCGCCTTGCTCAGAGCGGTGATCTTCGTGGACAGTCCGCCCGCCACCCGCCGGCGCACCTCGGGCTCATCGGCTTCACCGAAGCGGTCCACAAGCCGATCGGCCGCTGCGACCGCTTCCTCGGCGCGACCCAGCGCCAGCAGCGCGCGCGACTGCGTTCGCAAGGCGGCTGCGAGCTGCTCACGCGTCTCGAGGTGCTCCGCACCCTCGGATCGTTCTATTGCCCGCTCTGAGACCACGAGCGCCTCCTCGGGCCGGGCCAGCTTGGCGAGGATGTCGGCCTTGTCGACCAGCGCCTGGATGACCCGCTGCTGCGCGGTTGGGTCCGGCGATCCGCCGTCCATTTCCAGCACCCGCTCGCTTTCTTCAAGCCGCTCCTCCAGCTCACGATCAGAACTCATCGACCAGTCGCTCTTCCAGCTCGATTGCGCGAACCCAGTGCCCCGCGCGAACCGTCTGGCCCCGGAAGCGAATCTAACCGAAACCCGATCTGCCCAATCCGCCCTCCCTAAGATTGACAAACTTCACTTGAATCGATATTTGTATATCGATGAGTGTCGATCTGGAGCTGGCCCCGAAGACCAAGCGTGCGGCGGGTGAGCGGTGCTGCGAGCCCGTCGCCTATCCGGACGTCGAGGCCGAGACGGCGATGCGCGTGGCGCAGGTCGCCAAGGCGCTCGGCGATCCGGTCCGGCTGCAACTCGTCGATGTGCTCAGAAAGCACGCGGGCAAGGTGTGCGTGTGCGAGCTCGTTCCCCTGTTCAACCTCTCCCAGCCGACCGTCTCGCATCACCTGAAGGTGCTCCGCGAGGCCGGCATCGTCGGTTCAGAGCGAGTCGGGCTCTGGGCCTACTACTTCGTGATCCCCGACGCGTTGAAGGAGCTGTCCGCATGGCTGAGCTGACCGACATCCGCGAGTCCGTTCGCGAGAAGTACGCCCGCGCCGCGAAGAGCGCCGGTGGATGCTGTGGCCCGGGGCCCGGTGCGTGCGGACCGAGCGAGGGCACGGTCGTGTTCGGGCGTGGCCTGTACGACGCGGATGCTGGGGCTGGCGCTCCGGAGGCGGCGCTGAGCGCATCGCTCGGTTGCGGGGTGCCGACGGCCGTGGCCGAGCTGCACGAAGGAGAGACCGTGCTCGACCTCGGATCCGGGGCGGGAGCCGATGTCCTCATCTCCGCGCGGCGAGTGGGGCCTAAGGGCAAGGCGATCGGTCTTGACATGACCGACGAGATGCTCGAGCTCGCGCGGCGCAACGCGGCCGAGACAGGCGTGGGCAACGTCGAGTTCCGCAAGGGCTACCTCGAGGACATGCCCCTGGCCGACGAGACCGTCGACGTCATCATCTCCAACTGCGTGATCAACCTGTCCGGCGACAAGGCGCGAGTGCTGCGCGAGGCAGCCCGGGTCCTGCGCCCCGGTGGCCGGTTCGCGGTCTCCGACGTGGTCGCCGACCCCGAGCTCGACGAGCAGACCCGATCGGAGGTCTCGGCGTGGACGGGCTGCGTCGCCGGGGCGCTGACCGAGCGCGAGTTCCGGGCTGCGCTCGAGGGCGCCGGCCTCGAGGACATCGAGATACGCGAGACGCACCGGGTCCATGAGCACGCGGGCGCGGCGATCATCCGGGCCCGCAAGCCCGCACGGACGCAGACCTGAACGCCTCAGCCGGCGGCGCGCAGCACCGCGGTAAGTCGCGCGAGCGCAGCCGTGTAGGCGTGTTCGGGCGGGGTGCCGTAGCCGATGACCAGCGCCGCCTCTGCGGGCTGGTCCGCGGCGAACGCGCTGAGGCCGTCGAGCGCGAGTCCATGGTCTGAGGCGCGGGCGATCAGGTCGTGTTCGTCGAGACCCGCGGGTAGCTCTAGCAGCGCGTGCAGCCCGGCCGCGATCCCACTGACCCGGACGCCGGGCGCCTCACTCTGTAGGGCGGCGAGGAGTCGATCGCGCCGACGCCGGTACGCCAGCCGGCAGCGCCGGATGTGCCGGTCGTAGCCGCCGGAGTCGATGAAGTGAGCCAGGGTCAGTTGGTCCAGGGCACTGGTATGGCGAAGCGTGAGCGCCTGGATTTCACTCACTTCATCGGTGAGCGCTGACGGGATCACCAGCCAGCCGAGGCGCAACCCTGGCGCGAGGCTCTTGCTCGCCGTCCCGGCGTAGATCACGTGGTCCGGCGCGAGGGCCTGCATGGCCCCGACCGGCTGACGGTCGTAGCGGAACTCGCCGTCGTAGTCGTCCTCGATCACCCACGCGCCGGTCTGGGCCGCCCATCGAACCGCCTCGGAGCGCCGCCGCGGCGCGAGCACCATGCCGAGCGGGAACTGGTGGGCGGCGGTCAGCACCGCGGCGTCCGCGCTGCCCAACTCATCGACGCGGGCTCCGTCATCGTCGAGCGACAACGACCGTATCGCGAGCCCTTCCAACCGGGCGATGTGCCGGTGCTGCTGCACTCCGTAGGCCTCCATGGCCAGGGTCCGGGCTCCGCGGGCATGAAGCGCGCGGCATAGCAGCCCAAGGGCCTCGCTGAAGCCGGTGCAGATGACGATCCTCTCCGCGCTCGCATGCACGCCGCGGGCGCGGGCCAGATAGCCGGCCAGCGCCTGGCGCAACTCCGGGCGTCCGCGCGGATCGCCGTAGCCCAGCGCTTCGTCGGGGGCATCGGCGAGTGCCCGGCGGGCGGCGGACAGCCAGGCCGAACGAGGGAACATCGAGGTGTCGGGCGAACCGGGACTCAGGTCATAGCGAGGCCGCTTTGGCGGGGCGGTGCGCGCGGCCGGCGGCGCGGAGACAGCCGGCCGGGCGGCGACCCGGGTGCCCGAGCCCTGCTGGGCGACGAGCCACCCCTCGGCGACCAGCTGCCCGTAGACCTCGGTCACCGTGTTGCGCGCTAGGCCCAGATCGGCGGCCAACGTCCGCGACGAGGGAAGCCGCAGACCCGGGGCGAGCCGCCCCGAGCGCACGGCGTCCCGCAAGGCCTCCTCGAGGCCGGCGCGCAGCTTCCGTCCGGAGCGGTCGAGGTGGAGATCGACACCAGAAATGGCCCATGAATCTCGCATCAAATTGGACCTTACAACTGGGCCTATCCGGTCGTATCGTCCACCCCATGACAACTACCGAATCCACCCAGAACACCAACCGGCAGGTGCCGGTGCGCCTGGACTTCGAGACGCACGCCGCCGGCTTCTACCGCGCGATGTCGCATCTGGACAAGGCCGCGACCAAGGAACTCGATCGAGTCGAGTTCGACCCGCGTCTGCGCGAGCTGATCCGCGTCCGCGTGTCGCAGATCAACGGCTGTGCCTACTGCATCGACATGCACACCAAGGACGCGAGGGCGATCGGCGAGACCGAGCAGCGCCTGTATGCGGTGGCGGCGTGGCGCGAGACCCCGTTCTTCAACGAGCGCGAGCGCGCCGCCCTCGCGTTCTGCGAGTCGGTGACGCTCCTGGCAGCGGACCACGTCCCCGAGTCCGCCTATGAGGCGGTGGCCTCCGAGTTCACCGAGGACGAAGTGGGCGCGCTCGTCAGCCTGATCGTGACGATCAACGCCTGGAACGCCATCGGCGTCAGCACCCGGGCATGGCAACCCGGCTCGTATCAGCCCTGACGGCGACCGCCACGCCGTGCCATCTACAAACCACGTGAGAAACACAGGAGACAGACCATGACCCGCACTGCTTCCACTTCGACGTTCATCAGCCGCCTCGGCGTCCGTGTGCGCAAGACCTACCAGGAGCTCGATTACGCTCAGCGCCGCATGTTCGAGATCCGCACCGGTGTGCCGTCGATGTCGGCGCGGCCGCGCTCGAACGCGTGACGGCAATCCGCCGAGCAGAAGTAGAAGCGCTCGCCATCTACCTCGGTGGTGAGCGCTTTCGTTTGGTCGACCCTCATCCCACACACTGGGTCGGTCATGCCGCGGCGAGCGGTTAGCCAGAACAGGGCGGCGAAGAGCACGAGCCCGAGTACGTTCAGCACCAGCTTGTAGTTGAGCTGAACCTGGCTGAAGATGTCCGCCCGGGTAGGCCGTGGCCCGGTCGGGATCAGGCCGAGAGCGCTGAAGATCCCGTCCACGATCAACGCGGCGATCACCATCGTGATGAACATCAGCGCGGCGATCCGGAGCGTGTACCGGCCGCCGTAGTACTTGCGGTAGATGAGCAGTATCGGGATCACGATCAGGTCGGCGAACAGGAACGCGAGCACGCCCCCGAACGAGATCCCGCCGGACCACAGCACAGCCGCGAGGGGAACGTTCCCGACCGAGCAGACGAAGCTCAGCACCGCGATGACGGGTCCGACGATCACGTTCTCGATCGTGGGCAGCGGCGCCGGCGCCGTGGTGATGAACAGCTTCTCGAAGAAGCCGTTGCCGAGTTGGGCGATGAATCCCGCGAGCAGGAATCCGACCGAGATCTCCTTCCAGAGCATCTGCCAGTCGCCGCGGAAGTTGTGGGCGACGTCGGACCATCCGCGGGCCGAGGTCAGGCGCTCGCGCCACGGCAGGTCCTCGCCGGCCGCATGATGCTGGTGGCCGGTGTCGGCGTGCTGGGCGTGCTCGCGCGCCTCCTCCTCGAGCCGTCGATCGACGAACGCGCGGAGAAGCAGGGTCATGAGCACGATCATCACGACTCCGCCCACGTACTCCGCGAGCGTGAACTGCCAGCCGATCAGCAGCCACAGGACCAGCCCGAGCTCCCACACCAGGTTCGTCGAGGCGAACTGGAAGGCCAGCGTCGAGGCGGCCCCGGCCCCTTTCTGAAACAGCGATTTGGCGATCGCGACCGCCGCGTAGGAGCACGAGGAGGAGGCGGCGCCCAGCCCCGTGGCCCACGTGATCGAACGCGGACGCGAGTCGCTCATCAGCTGCTCGATCCGCTCGCGCGGCACCCATGCCTGCACGATCGCCGAGATCGTGAAGCCGAGCACGAGCGCCCACCAAACCTGCCAGGCCATCAGGACCGAATCCCGGAGCCCGTGCCAGACGACGTCCAGGGCACCCATGCAGTCGACTTTAGCAAGTACCCCTAGGGGGTAGGGGTTTGAGCTACAATCTCGCTCATGGCGAATACCCAAGCGCCCACCCGGGGCTACACGGCGACCAAGGATCAGCTGCTCGCGCGACTACGCCGGATAGAAGGCCAGATCCGAGGGATCCAGGGCATGGTCGAGGATGACCGCTACTGCATCGACATCCTGACCCAGATCTCGGCCGCTCAGGCGGCGCTCGACAAGGTGGCGCTCGGCCTGCTCGACGGCCACGCTCACACGTGCGTGATCGGTGCCGAACCCGACCAGCAGGACGAGCGGACCGAAGAGATGATGGCCGCCATCGGGCGGCTCCTCAAGCGCGGCTGACGCCCGCGTCGTAACTCAAGGGAACCGGCCTGGACACCGATGGACGTGGTGTAAGCTCGGTACGGGTTTCCGGCCGAGTGAGGACGATCGCGGCGCGGTGTGGTGAGAAAATGTCGAGGCCTTCGCTGGTCAATAGATGGTGGGGTAACCGGTGGCTCGCGCCATGAGCCGGATCGGGTTGCGCGTTCTCGTCGTGTCCGTGGCGTTGCTGGCCCCCGCGGGCGCTGCCGCCGCGGCGACGGCCGCCGGGCCTACGGTGTCGGTCCCCACGCTGAGCGTTCCCACGGTTTCGGTCCCCACGATCAACGTTCCCACGGTTTCGGTCCCCACGGTCTCAGTCCCGTCCGTCAGCACGCCGTCGGTCACCACGCCATCGATCACGGTCGGGCCGGTCACGACCCCGCAGGTGACCACGCCGAGCATCAAGACTCCGTCGGTGAGCACACCGAGCGTTTCCGTCCCGCCGGTCAGGACGACGGTAGGCGGGAGGCCCTCGGGTTCGCCGTCGAGCAGCGGCAGCCCGTCGTCATCTGACTCCAGGGGCGCCGGCGGCGGGCAGACAGCCACGCCCGCGACGACCGGCAACTCCGCCCCGGGCGGCGGCTCTTCGTCTTCACGCGGGAACCAAGGTAGCCGGACCGCTACGAGCGGCCCTGCCGGTGGGTCGGGGACCGGTGCCAGAACGGCTTCCGCCGGCCGCGGACCGAAGGCTGGTGGCTCGCAGGGCAGCTCGGGCGCGCTTGGCAACAGCGCCGCGAAGCCCGGCAGTCAGAGCGGGGCGCCCGCCGCGTCGCGCTCGCGCGCGTCGAGCCTGGCCACCCGGCCGAAGTCCAGCGGGACGCTGGTCCGATTGGTCCACGACCTGCCCACCGCGCTGCTGTTCGCGCTCCTGGCCTTTGCGGTCATCGCGGCGGCCATGGCCTTCAACGCGTACCTGCAGAGCCGGCGGGCGAGGTCGCTGGCCGGCCAGCGCGAAGCGCTGCTGGCCGATGTCGGTGTCCTCCAGGCCGCCCTCCTGCCGACGGTCCCGGCCAGCCTCGGCGAGCTCGACGTGTCGGTCGCCTACCGGCCGGCGCAGGGCCTGGCCGCCGGCGGCGACTTCTTCGACGTGTTCACGCTGTCCAGCGAAACCACCGGCATCATCATCGGCGACGTGTCGGGACACGGCCGCGAGTCGCTCATCCAGGCTGCGCTCGTCCGCTACACGCTGCGCACCCTGATGGGCGAGGGTCATCCACTTCCCGAGGTCCTGGCGCGGGCCGATCGATATCTCACGGGTGAGCTCGGCGACGGCTTCGCGACCGTCGTCATCTGCCGTTACGACCACCGGACCGCGGAGCTCACGTGGGCGAAGGCCGGGCACGAACCGCCGATCATCGCCGGCCAGCCGGACCGCGACGAGGAGGCGGCGACGCCGCTCGGGCTCGGGCTCGGGGACTCCTGGCCCCAGTTCTCGCGCATGCTGGCTCCCGGCGAGCGGATCTGCCTGTTCACCGACGGCCTCACCGAGGCCCGGCGCCAGGACGAGCAACTCGGCCGAGCCCACCTCAGCTCGCTCGTCGACCAGGGCCTGGACGCTCAGGCTTTGCTCGACCGCATCCAGCTCGACGCCGACGAGTGCCCCGATGACCTCGCTGCGGTGGTCATCACTCGCGCCCCGTCGGTGGCGATCACGCAGGCGAGGACCGTGCGACAGCCAGCGGCCGTCTGAGGCTCATCGCTTCCCGCGCCGCACGGCCCCGCTGTTAGGGTGCGGCAAGACGCCAGCCGGGGGACCGAGGAAAGGAGACGCCATGGCTGAGTGCACCCACCAGGACCAGATCCGGGTTGACACGCCCGAGAACGTCGAGGGTTGTGAGGAATGCCTGGCGACCGGCGGGACATGGGTCGAGCTGCGGGCGTGCCGAGTGTGTGGGCACGTCGGATGCTGCGACTCCTCGCCGGGCACGCACGCGACAAAGCACTTCCAGGAAACGGGGCATCCGATCATGAGCTCGGCGATGCCGGGCGCCACGTGGTCCTACTGCTACGTGGACGAAGTGATGCTGTAACCGCCGGCACGGGGCGCTAGGCGTACCGACGTCCGTATCGCGCACAAACCTCCTATCGTTCTGCCTTCAACGCCGACCAAGGAGAGCGAGATGGCCACGAGCGCGAGGACGCCCAGGCCGCGGTCGATGCCGCGGGGGTCGCTTTCGCCGAGTGGTCACGCAGTGCGCCGGCCATGCGGCGCCAGATCCTGTCCAAGGCGGCCGATCTGATGATGGAGCGCCAGCAGGAGATCGCGGGGCTGGTCACCGAGGAGACCGGCGGGGTCTTCGGGTGGGGCATGTTCAACGTGGAGCTGGCGGCCGGCATGCTGCGCGAGGCCGCCGCGCAGGCCTACAACCTGGTGGGCGAGGTGATCCCATCCGACGTGCCGGGAAAGCTCGCGATGGGAGTGCGCCAGCCGGCCGGTGTGGTGGTGGCGATCGCGCCGTGGAACGCGCCGGTGATCCTGTCGACGCGGGCGGTTGCCACCCCGCTCGCGTATGCCAACACCGTGGTCCTCAAGGCCTCGGAGCTCTGTCCGCGCACGCACGCCGCGATGGTCAACGCGCTGCTCGACGCAGGCCTGCCGCCGGGCGTCATCAACTTCGTGACCAACTCACCTGAGGACGCCGCGGACGTGGTCGAGGAACTGATTGCCCATCCGGCCACACGCCGGATCAACTTCACCGGCTCCTCCAAGGTGGGGCGGATCATCGCCGAGAAGGCGGGCCGGCATCTCAAGCGAGTGCTGCTCGAGCTGGGCGGTAAGGCGCCGATCGTCGTCCTGGGCGATGCCGACCTCGATCGCGCCGCGGCCGCGGCCAGCTTCGGCGCGTTCTTCCATCAGGGTCAGATCTGCATGTCGACCGAGCGGATCGTGGTCGACCGCGCGGTGGCCGATGCGCTGGCTGACAAGCTCGCCGAGCGGGCGCGGGCTCTCCCAGTGGGCGATCCCCGCGAGTCCGGGACGGCGATCGGCCCGCTCATCAATCGGGCAGCGATCGAGCGTGTGACCGGTCTCGTTGAGGATGCGGTCGCCAAGGGCGCCACGGCGCTCAGTGGCGGCGCCGCGGACGGGCCGTGCTTCCCGCCCACCGTGCTGTCCGGTGTCACCCCCGAGATGCGGATCTACGGCGAGGAGTCGTTCGGCCCGCTGGTCACGGTGATCCCGGTGGACGGCCCGGACGAAGCGGTCACGGTCGCCAACGACACCGACTACGGCCTGTCGGCTGCCGTGTTCAGCGAGAACGTGCCGACCGCGCTCGAGCTCGCCCAGCGGATCGAGAGCGGCATCTGCCACGTCAACGACACGACCGTGCACGACGAGCCACAGATGCCCTTCGGTGGTGTGAAGGCGAGTGGGTTCGGGCGCTTCGGCGGTCGCGCTGCACTCGAGGAGTTCACCGAGCTGCGGTGGATCACCGTGCAGTCGCTGCCGCGGGAGTATCCGATCTAGTAGGTCGACGGGAAACGTTTCGCCCGGAAGGCCGGTCCGGCATAACGGGTGGAACGTTTCCAGGAGCCCCACTCGCGGTCGCCCCTCCGGTCACCCGCCCCAGCTGTCGTAGTCCTTTTCGTCGACGGCTCGAGTTACGTCCGTGTGCAGCTGGTCGTTGTTCTCGTGGCCGTGCGAGGCCAGATGCTGCTTTGCGGCCTCCACAACGTCATCCCGTTCGCCGTGTAGCTCCACCGAGCAGGTCCGGCCCTTCGGCACGCGGGCACAGTGAAATACAGTCTCGGCCATGGGCGCTCCTTTCGTAGTAGTCGCCGGGTCATCGTCGCGAGTTCTACTCCGCTAGTCAACGACGATGCCCGACGGGCACGTACCACTGGCGGGGAGCCGGCGAGGTGGGGAGCCCGCCGCCCGTCGGGTCGGCGACGTCGACCCGACGTCCAATGTCGAAGTGACCGTGACCGTCCGGCCTGCGGAGTTCGCGCACGCCAGCGACGAGGTCACGCGCCTCCTCGGCCGGTTGGGACTGAGGGTCGACCCGGCGTATCCGGCCACTGGAAGCCTGTTGGTGAGTGGCACTGCCGCGCAGATCGAGGACGCTTTCCACGCTGGCCTGGCCATGTACGACCACGGTCCGGACGGCATCCGCCGGGGCCGCGAAGGGGAGTTGCAGATCCCGGCGTCGCTCGAGGGGCTCGTCACCGGAGTGTTCGGGCTCGACCAGCGCCGAGTGGCTCGGCGGCTGACCGGTGGGGACGCCGCACGGCCCGCGGGCGCAGAGGCGCAGGCTCCCCTCCAGCTCGAGGACCTCGAGCACCGCTACAGCTTTCCCGCGGGAGAGGGCGCCGGACAGACGATCGCGATCGCCGAGTTCGGGGGCGGTTACCTCCCTGACGATGTGCGGATCTTCTGCGGAAGGCGCGGCGGGATCGTGCCGGAGATCGAGATCGTGTCAGTCGGCGCCACGCCGCTCTCGGCCGCGGAGATCACAGCGCTGGCCGCTGAACACAAGGCCGGAGAGTGCCACGAGGTGACGATGGATGTGGAGATCGTGGCGGGGCTTTGCCCGCGCGCGAAGATCCGTCTGTTCTTTGCGCCATTCGACCAGAAAGGCTGGATCGACCTGCTCGACCGGGTGGTGACCGACGATCCAGCGCCGGTCAGCCTGAGCGTCAGCTGGGGATTGGCCGAGGCCTCCGAGAAGTGGTCTCCGGCCGCGATCGACGCGATCAACGATCGCCTGCGCGCCGTGTCGGAGCGGGGGATCACCGTCTGCGCGGCAGCGGGTGATGACGGATGCGGTGATCAAATGCAGGACGACCGCGCGCACGTGCACTTTCCGGCCTCGAGTCCGTATGCGCTCGCGGTTGGCGGCACGATGCTGAAGGCTGAGGAGGAGGTCGCGTGGTGGAACTGCCCCGGGGATCGGAGCGATCCAGAGACATATCCTCTCGGCGGCTCTACCGGCGGAGGCATCAGCGGGCGGTTCAAACGCCCGGGCTGGCAGAACGTCCGCGTTCGCTCGCTCAACCCGGGTCGCTTCGACGGGCGGATCGTTCCTGACGTCGCGGCGCTGGCCGGGCTTCCCGGGTACAGCACCGTGTTCCAGGGCCAGCCGAAGATGAACGGCGGCACCAGCGCGACGGCTCCGCTGTGGTCTGCCCTGATCGCGCGGATCGCCGCCGCTGCGCCGGAGAACCCACTCGGGTTCTTCACTCCGCTTCTGTACCAAGCAGGGGCCGATGGCCGTCTCCGCGGCGTGAGCGGCTTCACCGACATCACCAGGGGAAACAACCGCACGCCAAAACCCGGATTCGGCTACCAGGCGGCTGATGGGTTCGACGCGGTCACCGGTTGGGGCGTACCGAACGGCCGGGCGCTGCTCGCGTCGCTGCGGAGGAGCTAGCCGCGGGCAGCGGCCGGCAGCCCAGCCATGAGCGCCTCGGCGATCGCGAGTGCGGGCGCCGCGCGCAGCCTCCTCAACGCCGCCATCGCCTCGCCGAGTAGGGGCTGCGCCTCCTCACTGCGGCCGTCGTCGATCAACACCCGGGCCAGGCCGGTCTGCGCGCGAGCGAGCCAATAGGCATAGCCGAGGCTGGTCAGCTCCTCGATCGCGACGCTGAAGCGAGCCTGTGCCGTGACCGTGTCGCCAGCGAGCGCGGCGATCAGAGCTTCCCCGCGGGCCCGTTCCGCGCGCAGGAACGGCGGGACGTGGCCGGGGGGAACCTCAGTGAGCAAGCGCAGGAGCGCTGTGGCCTGGTCGACCTCCCCCAACGCAAGGGCGGCCTCGATGGCGGTCGGGAAGCCAATCCGGCTCGCCTGGCTCGCGACGCCCTCGGCAGCGATGATGTTGCCCATCGCACCCGACAGGCCGTTCAACGCCGCGGCGGGGTCGCCCGCCGCAAGCGCAATCGTGGCCTGGCATGCCGTGTAGGTCCAGCGGGGCTCGTTCGCTTCGCTGTGGCGCCACGGACTCATCCCGTCGAGGTGCACGCCAGCGGTTTGCGCGTCCCCTCGGAAGGCGGCGAGCAGGGCGAGGCCGAGATGGATGTACTCCACGCCCGGCCGTTCCGGACCCCCCTCGAGCATGTCGACGCCGAGCTGCTCGAGCTCGTCCCAGGCGCCGGTGTACTCCCAGACCCGCATCAAGTTGGACGCGGCCATGCTCTCGTAGATGCGGCTGCCGGCGCGGCGCGCACTGGCCAGCGCGTCGCTGGTTCGCTCGGCGGCGCCGGGTAGGTCAAATTTCGTCAGGAAGTCGCCGCTGTTGAGCTGGACGATGACGAGCCGGTCGGTGAGCTCCTCCAGCCGGCACAACTCGATCGCGCCCTCGAACAGGATGCGCGCCTCGCGCGAGCGGCTGAGCGCGACGCAGACCTGGGCCTTGAACGTCAATGCACCCGCCAGGACGTTGGGAAGCTCGAGCGCCTGCGCGAGCTCGAGCGCGCGCTCCAGTGGCTCGACCGCCTCACGGGGCCGGCCCGCGGCGAGCAAGGTCACACCGAGCTCGACGTTGAGCTGGGCGGCGTCGCGGTCCGCGTCGCTCAGAACGGCCAACGCGCCGCCCATCCGGTCAATGGCCTGCGAGGTTCGACCGACCCGGCGCAGCGCGTGGCCGATCTTCGACGCCAGGCCAGCCGCCTCGCGTTCGCGTCCCAGCTGCTCGTGCCTGCGCGCGGCATCCTCGAACAGCTCCAAGGCGGCATCGTAGCGGCCGTCCACCAGCGCCATATCACCGGCCGCCTCGATCAGCTCGATGCACTCCTCCTCATCGGCGGCCAGCTCGAGCGCGCGCCGGTAGGCCCGCTCGGCGCTCAGAGGCGCCCCTACCCCGGCGGCGCGCTGGGCGCCGCGGCGCAGGGCGGCCACCGCCTCGGCGCGCAGCCGCGCGGCGTCCTCGCCCGGCGAGGCGCAGCGATAGGCCTGCAGGTAATGCGCGGCCACGGCCTCCGCGACGTCCTCGCCGTCGTTGGCGAACGCGCGCGAGAGGTACTCGCCGGCGGCCACGTGCAGCGCCTTGCGTTCCCGCTTGGTCAGCATGTCGTAGGCCACCGTGCGCAGCAGCGCCTGGGCGAAGTGGTACTGCCCGCGGTCGGGCGAGTGGGGATCGGCGCGCACGCTCAACACCTGCTTTCGCACCAGGCGTGTCAGCCCCGCGTCGGCGAATTCGGCGGGCAGCCCGGACAGGGCCTGGGACGCGGCGAGCGTGAAGTTGCCCCCGAACACGGACATGGTTTTGACCAGCTCGCGCTCGTCGGGAGCGAGGGCGTCGAGCCGGGCGCCGAGGAGCGAGATCAGGCTGGGGGGAACGTCGAGCTCGCCCAGCTCCCCGGCCAGTACCAGTGCCCCGTCGCGTTCGACGAGCGCGCCCCGGTCGGCCAGGGCACGCACCGTCTCGATGGCGTACAGGGGGATGCCCTCGGCATGGGAGATGATCCGCTCCTTGGCAGGTGCCGGCAGCGTGGCCACCGAGTCGAGCAGGTCCTCCATCGGCTTCTCGCCGAGGGGATCCAGGTGCACGGCGGTGGCGCTGCGATGACCGGCCGGCCAACCGGTGCGACGCTCGGACAGCTCGGGGCGCGCGAAGGTGAGGATGAAGATCCGCTGATGCGCGGACCAGTCGAGCAGGTACTCGACGAAGTCGAGCAGGCCGTCGTCAGCCCAGTGCATGTCCTCGAAGGCGAGCACCACCGGATCGTGTTCGGAGAGCCGCTCGAAGAACAGGCGCCAGCCCGCGAACAGCTCCTCGCGGCTCGGACCGGCGTCGGCCACACCGAGCAGGATGCCCAGGCGCACCGAGATCAGCTCACGCTCCGCGGGGTCGTCGATCCACTGCTTTAGCCCGGTCGCCAGCTTGGCCTGCGTCTCTGCGGCCGGGGCGTCCTCGGCCAGCCCGAGCCGGTGGCGCACCATCGCGGCCAGCGCCCAGTACGCGACGCCGTCGCCGTAGGCCAGGCAACGGCCGGGATGCCACAGCAGGCAGTCGGGCAGCTGGTTCAGGTACTCCAGGAACTCGCCTCGTAGCCGGCTCTTGCCCACGCCGGCGGGACCCGAGACCGCGATCAGACGCACCGCGCGGCGGCTCACGCCGGCGTGGAAGAGCTCCTTGACCAGTCGCAGATCGGCGTCGCGGCCGACGAAGCGGGCGTGGAGGCCCTCGCCCTCGATTCCGCGAGTGTCGGCCGGCACCTCGACGGCGCGCCACAGGTGAACCGGCTCGGCCTTGCCCTTTAGCTCGTGGTGCCCCGCGTCCTCATAGACGATTGCCGTCGAGGTGACCTGGCGGGTGATGTCGTCGACCAGCACCGTGCCCGGCGCGGCCGCGGCCTGCACCCGGGCGGCGGTATTGACGCGGTCCCCCACAACCACGCCCTCCTCCGGCCTGGCCAGCAGCGCGGCCTGTCCGGTGACCACTCCGGCCCGGGCCTGGAGGCTCGGGTGCCTGGACCTCGTGGCGGAGTGCCGCCACCGCGTCGACCAGCTCGAGCGCTGCGCGGACGGCGCGCTCGACATCGTCCTCGCGCGTGACGGGGGTACCCCAAACGGCCATGACCGCATCGCCGATGAACTTCTCGATCATCCCCCCGTAGCGGTCGACGATCCTGCGCGCGGCGTCGAAGTAGTAACCCAGCACGTCGCGGACGTCCTCCGCGTCGAGGCGCTCGGACAGCGACGTGTAGCCGACCAGGTCGACGAACAGGACCGACACGGTGCGCAGCTCGGTCGAGCCCTGGCGGGGACCCGCAGGTGACGGACGGGGCGCCACAGGCGCGCCGGACGGGATGCCCATCGTCTCGCTGGCCGGTCGGCCGACGGCCGGGGCAGAGGCCGCGCGCGGCGTGAGCGGCGTCCCGCACTCCGAGCAGAACTTCTGTCCGGGCACGGTCGGCTGTCCGCACTCCGGGCACGACGTCGACAGCGCCGAGCCGCATTCCATGCAGAACTTGGCGCCGGGCGCGTTGTCGCTGCCGCAACGCGGACAGACGGTGGCTTGACCCCTCACTTCCAGATAGATGAGTTTAGGCTCCGTCCGGTGGTCCTCGCCAGCTACAACATCAAGGGCGGGGTGGGGAAGACCTCAGCCGCGGTCAACCTGGCCTACCTGGCGGCACGCGACGGGGCCACCACGCTGCTCTGGGACCTCGACCCGCAGGGCGCGAGCACCTACCTGCTTCGGGTCAAGCCGAAGATCAAGGGCGGCGGGCGCCGGCTGGTGCGCGGCAGGACCGACGCGGCGGCGCGGATCAAGGGGACCGACTACGACCGGCTGGACCTGCTGCCGGCCGATTTCTCCTACCGCCACATGGACCTGCACCTCGACGCCAGCAAACGCCCGACCCGCCGCCTCGGCCGGGTCCTCGCCCCACTGGAACCTGAGTACGACTACGTGTTCCTCGATTGTCCGCCGAGCATCTCGCTGGTCTCAGAGAGCGTGTTCGAGGCCGCCGATGCGCTGCTCATCCCGCTGCTCCCGGCCGCGTTGTCGGCGCGAACGCTCGAGCACATCGACACGGTGGCCCGGGACGGCACCCGGCGGCTGCCGTTCTTCTCGATGGTCGACTCGCGCAAGCGCATGCACCGCGAGATCATGGAGAGCTTCGCGGCACAGCGACTCGAGATGCTCCGCACGGTGGTGCCGCTGGCCGCCGACGTCGAGCGGATGGGGCAGGCGCGGGCGCCGCTCGAGGAGTTCGCGCCGCGAGGCGGCGCCGCCGTGGCCTTCCGCGAGCTGTGGAAGGAGATCCGCGGACGCCTGCACAGCTGATCCGCGGACGCCTGCACGCCTAAGGCGAACGCTCAGTGCGGATCGGGGTGGGCGGCCCGGATCGCCTCGAGCTGGTCGCGTGCGCCCAGGAACAACTCGAGCAGGCCCGGATCGAAGTGCCGGGCGGACTGGGTGCGCATCTCGTCTATGGCCTCGCCGACGGGCAGCGCGGGCCGGTACACCCGGTCACTGGTCAGCGCGTCGAACACGTCGCCGATGGCGGCGATGCGACCGGCGATCGGGATGTCGTCGGCGGCCAGGCGCTGCGGGTAGCCGGTGCCGTCCCAGCGCTCGTGGTGCGACAGCGCGATCTCAGCCCCCAGGCTGAGCACCGGCGAGCGCCCGTCGGCCAGCATGCGGCTGCCGAGCTCGGAGTGGCGCTCGATGATTGCGCGCTCCTGCGCGTCGAGCGGGCCGGGCTTGAGCAGGATCGAGTCGGGGATGCCGATCTTGCCGACGTCGTGGAGCATCGCGGCCAGGCAGATTTCGTCCTCGGTCCAGAGTCTGACCGCGGCCCGGCGGGCGAGCAGGGCGGCGAAGCGGCCCACCCGCTGGATGTGGGCGCCGGTCTCCTCGCTGCGGATGGTGAGCGCGCTGACCAGTCGGTCGACCGCGTCGCGCTCGGCGTCGCGGGCGCTGGCCTCGGTCAGCTCGAGTTGCTCGAGCACGTCGCGCAGTGCGACCGTGCGGCGCAGCACCTTGCTCTCGAGTTCCTCGACGTAGTGGCGGCGGGCGAGCTCCAGCTCGCGGTGGCGCAGGCTGGTGGCGACGATGATGCGTGCCTCGTTGCCGCCGACGGGCTTGACCAGGTAGCCGTGCGCGCCGATCGCGAGCGCCTCATCGGCCACACCGGGATCGTCCACCCCGGTGAGCATCACGATCGCGGTGTCGGGAGCGTCCTCGACCACCGAGCGGACGAGCTCGAGGCCCGAGCCGCCCGGCATGTTCACGTCGCACAGCACGAGCTCGACCGCGTGGACGGCCAGCGCCGCTCGCGCCTCCTCGACGCTCGCGGCCTCGTGCACGCGATGCCCGCTGCGCTCAAGCGTCCGGCGCAGCGCCTGCCGGAACGGGGCCTCGTCGTCGACGATCAGCAGCTCGGCCACGATCACTCGCCGTCGCGCGAATCGCGATCGAGTGCCTCCTGCACCTTGAGCAGCAGGCTGCGCTCGGTGAACGGCTTCTCGATCAGGATGACCTCCGCCGGCAGCCCCTGAGTGGTTCCGACCAGCGGCTGGGCGTAGCCCGACATGTACATGATCCGCGCGGATGGGCGCAGCTCGGCGATCTCAGCGGCGAGCTCGTGGCCCATCATCTGGGGCATGATCACGTCGGTGATCACGAGGTCGATCGGCCCATCCTGCCGGACCAGCTGAAGCGCCTCGGCGCCGCTGCTCGCGGTCATCACCTCGTAGCCGCCGCGCTCGAGCACCCGGCGTGCCACCTCGCGGACCCCGTCTTCGTCCTCGACCACCAGGATCGCCTCGCCGTGCCCGCTCGCCTCGGGCTCCTCGACGGTGCGCATGACCGATGCCCGCTCGGTCGTGGCCGGGAGCATCACCGTGACCGTGGTGCCGAACCCGAGCTCGGAGTACAGGCGGATGCGGCCGCCGGACTGGGTGACGATCCCGTAGATGGTGGCCAGGCCGAGACCGGTGCCTTCGCCCTTGGGCTTGGTGGTGTAGAACGGCTCGAACGCGCGGTCCAGCGTGGCCTGATCCATGCCGTTCCCGTCGTCGCTCACGCGAATCCGCACGTAGCGTCCAGGCTCGAGCTCGGGCCGGGCGCTGGCGTAGCTCTCATCCACGGTGAGGTTCGCGGTCTCGATCAACAGCCGCCCGCCGCTTGGCATGGCGTCGCGCGCGTTGACCGCCAGGTTGACGAGAATCTGCTCCATCTGGCCGGGGTCGGCGAGGACCGGCCACAGGTCCTCCTCCAGCTCGGTGGTCAGCTCGATGTGCTCGCCCAGGGTGCGTCGCAGGAGCTGCTGGGTGCCGAGCACCGAGTCGTTGAGGCTGATCACCTCGGGATGGATCACCTCGCGCCGCGCGAAGGCCAGGAGCTGGTGGGTCAGCTCGGTGGCGCGCCGCGCGGCCTGCTCGATCTGCTCGACATCGGCGCGGGGCGTCTCCCACTGCGGCCCTTCCGCCTTGCGCAGCTCCTCCAGCACGAACGCGGCGTAGTTGAGGATCACCCCGAGCAGGTTGTTGAAGTCGTGGGCCACCCCGCCGGCCAGCTGACCGAGGCTCTCCAGCCGCATGACCTGCTCGAACTGGCGGCGCAGCCGCTGGCTCTCGGTGATGTCGTTGATCACGACGAGCTGACCCGATCGGCCGCGGAACTCCACCTCGTGCATCGCGACCTCGACCTCGATCACCGTTCCGTCGCGCTTGACTCCACGCCACGGGCCCTGGGGGACCTCTCCCTGCATGATCGCCGGCTGTATGTCGAGCACCGCCGGCCTGTCTTCCGGGAGCACGAGCTCCGCGATGGTCAAGGCCAGGAACTCCTCGTGCGAGTAGCCGTAGTGTCGGACTGCGGCCTCGTTGACCTCGAAGATCTCGAGCGTCTTGGGGTCATAGATCAGCACGGGCTGCGGGTGGTTGTGAAACAGCTCGCCGTAGCTTTCAGCCGCGATCGAGGCCTCGTGCTCTGCCGCCCGCAACGAGGTCAGCAGGGTGTCGAAGCTCGCAGCCAGGTCGACGATCTCGGCCGGCGCGCTGCTGACGACCCTGCGGGCGTCCTGCCCGCCGCCCCTCACCGCGCCACTCAGGCGCGCGATCGGCCGCGCGATCCGGCGCTGGACGACCGCGGTGGCGACCAGCACGAGGAGCAGCGCGGCGGCGATCAGCAACAGCTCGCGATCGAACAGCCGCCCCGCCGAGGCCAGCGCGACGCCGCGATCCAGGCCGGCGTACACCCTCCACCCCAGCCTCGGCACGACGGCGTGCGCGAACAGCCGCGTTGTGCCGCCGAGATCGGGGCGCTCGGTCTCGTGCCCATTCTGGAAGAACGCCGTCTGCGCGATCGAGGTGCCCACGTACCGTGCCGGCTGCGTGGAGTGAGCGAGCACGAACTTGCCGTCGGCCGTGGTGACGATGTAGTGCAGGTCCTTGGGACCGGCTAACTGCATGACCAGGTTCGGTCCCACCGGGTCGAGGTCGACCAGCGCGGTGGTGATGTCGCCATTCAACGGGGCCGTTAGCACCATCACCGGCTGGCCGGTGATCGGGTCGCGAACCGGGGCCTTGAGCTGCGGCGCCGAGCGGGCCGAGACGAACCACGACTGGCCCGCGTAGGGCCGGCCCCGTCGTGCTGCGGCCCCGAGGGAGGTGCACACGATCGCGCCGTCCGGCTTCGCGATGTCGAAATGGCCGAGTGGGAACGCGCCGGCTGGACCCCAGCTCAACTCGCAATCAGCGGGGTGAGCCAGCAGCGGCGGGATCGCGGGGTCGGTGGCCACCTCGGCGAGTGCGGTCTGGAGGATGCTGACTCCTTCACCGATGACCCTGGCCGCGCTGCTGGCGGCGAAGTCGGCCTCCTGAAGGGCCTGGCTGGTGGCGTTCTGCTCGCTCTCGTGCCGGGCGTAGAAGACGCCTGCCAGCGCGGCCGCGGCAAACAATGCGATCAGCCCGGCGAAGTACGTCCGGAGCTTCAAACTGCTGCTAATACGCCACTTTCCTGCTAAAAAGGTCCCGCCGGACACGCTACCGCGTGGTGTCAGAGCGCTCCGCGAGAGGTAATGCTGGACGTGTCGGAGCCGCCGACAAAGGGGCCGGACGAATCGAACGAAGGCCCGGTCAGGCGGCGGCGGCCGGCGCTGGCTCGTCCTCCGGGCGCTCGAGCCGGGGCCGCATGAGCAGCGCCTGCTCGACCAGGTGCTCGACCACGCTCTCCACGTCGACCCGGCGCTCGAGCTCGATCAGCGGCTCGGGATCGGTCCAGGTGACCGCGCGGCGCGGGGCGAGCAGCGTGCAGCAGTCCTCGTCGGGAAGGATCGAGGTCTCGAACGTGCCGAGCCGCTGCGCCTCCTCGATGATCTCCGACTTGTCGCGGTCGAGCAGCGGCCGGAGCATGGGCAGGCTCGACGCCCCCTCGACCACCTCGAGGTTGCGCAGGGTCTGGCTGGCCACCTGCCCGAGCGAGTCGCCGGTGACCAGCGCCTCGCATTGCTCGCGGCGGGCCAGCTGCGTCGGCCACCCGCACCATCAGCCGCCGCTGGGCCAGCACCTGGAGACGGCCGGCGCCCGAGCGCGGCGAGCAGCCGTTGGGCCAGCCCGAACGGCACCACGAAGAGGCGCGAGCGGCCCTGGAAGCGGTTCAGCCGTGCGACCAGCGCGTAGGCCTTGTAGGCCGACTCCGGACCGGTAAGCGGCTGACCCGAGAAGTGCACGAAGTCGCAGCGCAGCCCGCGCTTCATCATCCGGTAGGCGGCGACCGGCGAATCGATCCCGCCAGACAGCAGCACCATCGCCCGGCCGCTCGTGCCGACCGGCAGGCCGCCGGCGCCGCGGAGGCGATCGACCGACACGAACAGCTCGCGCTGGTAGGCGTCGACGTACAGCTCGACCTCTGGCTCGCTCAGGTTGACGCGCGAGCCCGAGTTCGTCCTTGACCGCGGCGCCGACCAGCCGGGCCACCTCCATCGAGCTGACCGGGAAGCTCTTCTCGCGCCGGCGTGCGCGGACCGCGAACGACCGCGCCGGCACCGCGCGCACGAGCTCGACGGCCGCCCGGATGGCGTGCGCGGTCGACGGGCTCGAGCCGCAGCGCGGGCTGCACCACGCTCAGGCCGGGGAGCTCGGTGGCGACCTCGAGCACCCGAGCCAGCGCCTCGGGTGGCGGTCAGCACCAGGAACGACGATCCGCGCCGCTGGAGCTCGACGCCGCCGGCGCTCCTCAGCGCCCGGCGCAGGTTGCGCTCGAGCACGGCCGCGAAGCTCGAGCGCTTGCGTCCCTTGAGGGCCAGCTCGCCGAACATGAGCAGGGCGCAGGGCGCGCCGTCGGCCGGGCCGGCGGCGCGGATCAGGCGATCGGCCGCTGTCTGTACCACGGTGCTCGTCATGGCGGGGTCGCGCTCAGGCTAGCGCGGGGAGGAGCGCGGCGCGGTGGCACCGCGGCGCCAGGCCGAGCCGCCGGGCGCGCTCGAGCGCACGGGCGAGCACCTCCTCGGCGCCCTCGATCTCGCCGCCGCGCATCAGCACCCGCCCGGCCACGACCGTGGTGTCCACCACCGCGCCCGAGGCGGCGTAGACCAGCGCGGCGGGCAAGCTCGCCGAAGCTGAGCTCGGGCGCGCGCGGCGCGCAGCAGCAGGAAGTCGGCGGGCTGGCCCACCTCGAGGCCGTGGGCGGCTCCGAGCAGCGGCGCGCGCCGGCCGGTGGCGAGCTCCCACGTCTCCTCGGCGGTGACCGCGGCGCTGTCGCGCGCCTCGTGCTTCTGGAGCAGCGCGAACACCTTCATGTCGGCGAACAGGTCGAGCGAGTTGTTCGAGCCCGGGCCGTCGGTGCCGAGGCCGACCTGGATGCCGGCGGCGCGCGCGCGCAGGTAGGGGAACACGCGGCCGACCGCGAGCTTGAGGTTGGCCACCGGGTTGGTGACGATCACCGCGCCGCGGGCGGCGATCAGCTCGAGCTCGGCCTCGTCGAGCCACACGCCATGGGCGAGGACGGTGCGTGGCGTGAGCAACCCGACCCGGTCCAGGTAATGGGCCGGGCGCTGCGCCGTGCGCGGCCAGGCAGTCGGCCACCTCCTGCTCGGTCTCGGAGAGATGGATCTGGACCGGCATGCCGCGCTCGGCGGCGAGCTCGGCGATCCAGCGCAGGCT
The DNA here is from genome assembly GCA_963764545.1 of uncultured Solirubrobacterales bacterium. Taxonomy (GTDB): domain Bacteria; phylum Actinomycetota; class Thermoleophilia; order Solirubrobacterales; family Solirubrobacteraceae; genus Palsa-465. The sequence continues at coordinate 61,937 of CAVXSX010000009.1, forward strand.
GGCTTCGGTGACGGTGTAGATCGCGTGAGGGGCCAGGCCGGCGTCGATCCGCTCGCCGCGGCGCCGGCCAGCGCTCGTCGAGGCTGCGCCGCGCCGCCTCGCGCATCGCTTCGGTCGCGGCCGTCGACGTCGATCAGCGGCGCGGCGACCGTGGCGCGCAGGCCGGCGTCGCGCACGGCGCGCGCCGCCGCCTCCGGGTGCCAGTACATGTCCCAGAAGCGGATGGTCCCGCTGCGGACCATCTCCAGGCAGGCGAGCCGGGTTCCCCAGTAGACGTCCTCGGGCTCGAGCCGGCGCTCGATCGGCCAGATCTTCTCCTGCAGCCAGCGCATCAGCGGCAGGTCGTCGCCGTAGCCGCGAAACAGGGTCATCGCCGCGTGGGTGTGGCCGTTGATCAACGGCGGGGACGAGGATCGCGCCGGCCGCGTCGAGGCGCTCGTCCTCGGGGCGGGGCTGCACGTCTGGGCCGAGCTCGACGATCACGCCCTCCTCGGCGCGCAGCCCGACGCGCTCGCCGGCGAGGAGCGCGCCGGTGACGGCGAGGCTCACAGTTCGCGGGGCGGGTCGGCCGGAACCCCGAGGGCGTGCTCCTGCAGGTCGATCGCGATCTGGGTCAGCGGGGCCTCGCGGCCGCGCGGCGCGATCAGCGAGATGCCCACGCGACCAGCTCGACCGGCAGCGAGACGACCGGCATGCCGGTCATGTCCCACAGCGCGGTGAAGCGCGATCAGCGGGTCGCCCGGGACCGGCCGGATGGCCGCGCTCGTAGCCCGCGCCGCGCTGCAAGCGGGAGGATGGGCAGCGTCGGCTCGAGCACGGCGTCGATCCGGCGCTCGGCGAACCAGTCCTCCCAGGCGCGGTGCCCGCGGCGCGGCGCGATCTGGGCGGCCACGTAGGCCTGGGCGTCGGTGAAACTCGCGCGCGGCCTCGACGAACTCGGCGACCTGCGGGCGGTAGCGGTCGTGGCGCTCGGCGTGGCCGCGAGTGGTAGGCCCACACCTCGGTCATCAGCACCAGGCTGAGGTCGTCCCAGTCGAACGTCCACGGCGCGGCGTAGCTCGATCACGCGCGCGCCGAGGCGCTCGCATGCGTCGACCGCCTCGCTCGTAGCCGCGGGCGACCGCTTCGTCGAGTGGGATTCGTTGCGGCGGTCGGTGAGCGCGACGGTGACGCCATCGAGCGGGGTCGGGCGCCGGTCGCGCGGCCAGCGGCAGCGGACCGAGGGCGGCGGCCGGGGGCTGGAGCGGGCGTGACCGCGGCGGTGCCGGCGGCCATCGCGCCGAGCAGCGCGGCGCAGTCGGCCACCGTGCGCGCCATCGGGCCGGGGTGGTCGAGCGAGGCGCCAGCGGGATGATCCCGTCGAGCGAGATCCGGCCGTGGGTGGGCTTGATCGCGCAGGTGCCGCAGCAGGCGGACGGGATGCGCAGCGAGCCGCACGTGTCGCTGCCCAGCGCGGCCGGCGTCATTCGCGCGGCCAGCGCCGCGGCGCTGCCGCCGCTCGAGCCGCCGACGACGCGATCGAGCGCGTGCGGGTTGCCGACCTGATCGGTCGTGCCGCCGGCGGCGAACTCGTGGGTGTGGGTGTGGCCGAGCAGGACCATGCCCTCCGCGCCGCAGGGCCGCCCAGGCGGGGCAGTCGGCCGCGGCCGCTTGCTCGGCGTCGAGGACCCGGCTCGAGGCGGTGAGCGGCAGCCCGGCGCACGGCGTAGAGGTCCTTCAGGCCGATCGGGATCCCGCACAGCAGCGGCGCCGCGTCGCCTTCGCGCGCGCGGCGCTCATCGGCCTGGGCGGCCTGCTCGCGGGCCAGGTCCGGATACAGCCGGACCCAGGCGTTGATCGCGTCGGGTGCGCCGTCGAGCGTCGGCGGGCCGCCGTTTCGCTCGCTCGATCCGGCGCAGGCAGGCCTCGGTCAGCTCGGTGGCCGACAGGCGTGCCCGAGCGCAGCAGCGCGGCGGCCTCGAGCACGCCGAGGTCGGCGGCGTCGGCTGGGGACGTCGGACTGCGGCCGCGGAGCGAGGTGGCGTCGGTCATGCGCGAAACCTACCTCGCGCGGGCGGCGCAGCCAGCCTTCGATTTTCTCGGCCGGCGCCGGCGCGGCGAGCAGGAAGCCCTGTGCCGGCGTCGCAGCCCGAGCCGGCTGCAGGGCATTCGCGCTGCGCGGACGGTCTCGACGCCCTTGGCGACGACCGGCAGCTCGGCGGCATGCACGACGCCGACCAGCGCGCCGAGCATCCGCGGCGCGCTCTGACGTCGGTGCTCGCCGACCGTGGTGGCGCGGTCGAGCTTGACCGCTCTGAACGGGTAGGCTGGAGAGCACGCGCAGCGAGGCGCGCTCGAGGCCGAAGTCGTCGAGGCAGAGCTGCACCCCGTGCCGCGCGAGGTCCGTCGAGCGCAGCGGCGGCGCCGCGCGGATCGCGCTCGAGGCCGGCCTCGGTGAGCTCGAGCCACAGGCACCGGGCGGGGAGCCGGCGCTCGGCGATCGCGCGTTCGATCGTCGTCGGCCAGCTCCGGGGAGCGCAGCGAGCGCGAGGAGAGGTTCACCGCACACGGGCACGCCCGGCGCGACCAGGCCGGCGTCGCGCCAGCGGGCGAGCTGCCGGCACGGCCTCGGCGAGCACCCACTGATCGACCTGCACGATCAGGCCGGTCTCCTCGGCCAGCGGCAGGAACTCGGCCGGCGGCTGCAGCCCATGCTCGGGGTGCTCCCAGCGCACCAGCGCCTCAACCGTGATGCACGGCGTCGCCGTCAGCGCCAGGACCGGCTGGTAGTGGAGATGAAGCCCCGCGCGCTTTACTGCCTCGCGCAGCCGCGCCTCGAGCTCGGCTCGCTCATCGCCTCCCGCCGGTGGCCGCCTCGTAGGACTCGATCCCACCCGCCGCGGCGCTTGGCCCGATACATCGCGAGGTCGGCCTCGCGGATGAGATCCTCGGGCGGCGTCGCTCCCGCCGGGCGCGGGCGACCCCGACGCTGGCCTGAACGTGCACCGTGCGGCCGCGCAGCGCGAACGGCGCGGCCGATCGCGGCGCCGTGCCCGCTCGGCCACTCGCAGCGCCTCGCGCTGTCCGCGCAGGTCCTCGCACAGGATCACGAACTCGTCACCGCCGTAGCGGGCCACCGTGTCGCCGGGGCGCAGCACGCGTCCCAGCCGGTGAGCGACCTCGATCAAGCAGCCCGTCGCCCGCCTCGTGCCCGAGGCCGTCGTTGACGCTCTTGAAACCGTCGAGGTCGAGGAACAGCAGCGCCAGCGAGGTGGGTCGCCGGCGCGAGCGCGCCAACGCCACGTTCAGGCGGTCGAGCAGCAGCGCGCGGTTGGGCAGGCCGGTGAGCGAATCGTGCAGCGCCTGGCGCGCCAGCCGCGCCTCGGTCTGCTTGCGCGCGATCGCGTAGCGGACCGCGCGCCGCAGGGCGTCCGCGTCGGTCCGCTGGCTCGAGCAGGTAGTCCTGGGCGCCCTCGTTGATCGCGTGCAGCGCAGCCTGGCCTCGTCGCTTGTCGCGATCACCACAACCGGCTCGTCGGAGACGGCCGAGAGCACCGTCCGGACGTGCCCCCTGGGTCGCCGGGGTCGGCAAGCCCGAGCAGGACGCAATCGACCGGGTGCTCGATGCAGCGCGCGCCGCAGCCGGGCCACACCGTCGCACGCTGCACGTCGCCATCCGGGCCCAGGACTCGCGAGCCGCTGTGAGCCGATCTGCCTGCTCCGCGTCGTTCACCTACGACGAGCAGTCGTAGCGGCTCACTGAAATCCTTTTCCTCGGGTTGCCCCAACCCCGCGAGATCCCATCTCGTTGCTGTGTCCGTGTGCGTGACGAGGCTAGCAGCGGAAAACAGGTCCGGTAGGGTTTTCCTGGACAGAATGACGAGCGGGGCAAAGCAGCTCTTCGGCGGCCTTGTCGCGGCGGTATGCGCTCGCGCTCGCCGGCGTGGCCTGCGTCGGCCGCAGCGGCCACGCTGAGTGCGCACGGAAGCGTTCGGCAAGTGTGGGTGATGGGCGCGCGGCCGGGCGAGCCGGTTGACCCTGTTCGACCGGGTGGACGACCGGTCGCGGTGCACGCGGCGGGGCCGCTGGGTGGCGTGGTGTTCCGCGGCGTCGCGCCGGGAAGGGGCTACTTCGTGGCGGCGGGCGGCGCCCACGCGACGGGCTGGGTCGCGGCCTCGCTGCGGTTGACCGTGCTGCCGGACCGCTCCGCGCCGCCCAGCACGCGCATCTACGGCCAGCGGATCGTGCGCTCGGGCTACGGGTACCTGACCGCGCGCGACGGGATCAAGCTGGCCATCGACGTGCGCCTGCCGGCCGGACCGGGGCCGTATCCCACGCTCGTCGAGTACTCGGGGTACGGCTACGCCGACCCGGCCGGGGCCGAGAGCGGGATCTCCCCGATCGCCAACCTGCTGGGCTTCGCGGTGGTGGACGTGAACATGCGCGGCACGGGCTGCTCGGGAGGTGCGTTCAGCTTCTTCGAGCCTCTGCAGAGCCTGGACGGCTACGACGTGATCGAGACCGTGGCGCGCCAGCCGTGGGTGCTCGGACACCGGGTGGGAATGATCGGCATCTCCTACGGCGGGATCAGCCAGCTGTTCGTGGCCGCCACCGATCCGCCGCACCTGGCGGCGATCGCCCCGCTGTCGGTGTTCGACAACATCGCGACCACGCTCTACCCGGGCGGGATCCTCAACACGGGCTTTGGCCTGCCGTTCGCGCGGGCGCGCGACGTCGACGCCGAGGCGGCCGCGCCGGGGCGGGGGGAGGCCTGGGCTTTGAATCGCATCCGGGGCGGGGATCGGGTGTGCGCCGCGAACCAGGCGCTGCACCCGGAGGCGGTGAACGAAGTCAACGAGGTGTACGCCAATCGGTACTACGTCCCGTCGGTGGCGGATCCGCTCAATCCGACCACGTTCGTGCGGCGGATCCGGGTCCCGGTGTACCTGGCGTGCCAGTGGACCGATGAGCAGACCGGGGGCCACTGCCCGGACCTGGCCGAGCACTTCACGGGCACGAGGGAGAAGTGGTTCACGTTCACCAACGGTGTGCACGTCGACTCGCTCGACCCGCTCACCGCGATGCGCTGGTACGACTTCCTGTCGTTGTTCGTGGCGCACCGATTGCCGGCGCTCTCGCCCGCGGTGCGCGCCCTGGCTCCCGAGCTCTACCAGGTGGCGATGGGGGTGAGCGGGGTGAGCTTCCCGGCGGATGACCCAATCGAGGACGAGGGGTCCTACGCGGCTGCGCTCGCCGCGTTCGAGCGGCTGCCCTCGGTACGGATCCTGTTCGACAACGGGGCGGCGTCCGGGGTCCCCAGCCGGTGCCCCGGGCGCTGCCTTCGAGCAGTCGTTTGCCCGCTGGCCGATCCCGGGAACGCGGCCGGTGTCCTGGTATCTGGGCTCGGGAGGAGCCCTGCTGCCGGGCATCACCCGCCTCGGCGGCGTCGACGCAGTTCACGTGGCACCCGGCCGCCCGGCCGCCCACCGACTTCAGCGGGAACACCGGGCCTGGCGGTCTGTGGGGCATCGCCCCGCGTTACCACTGGCGCCAGCCTCCGCGCGGCAGCGCGCTGTCCTACCTCAGCGCGCCGCTGGCCACCAACACAGCCGTGGTGGGGGCCGGCTCGGTGCAGATGTGGATCGCGGCCTCGACCCCCGACGTAGATCTCCAGGTGACCGTGTCCGAGGTGCGTCCGGACGGCCGCGAGACGTATGTGCAGAGCGGCTGGCTGCGAGCCAGCGAGCGCAAGCTGGCGCCCGGGAGCACGCTGCTCGACCCGATCCTCACCCTGAGGCGCGCGGACGCCTCGCCACTGCGGCCGGGAGTGTTCACCGAGGTCGTGGTGCCTCTGTACTACGAGGGACACGTGTACCGCGCGGGGTCGCGCATCAGGATCACGATTTCCGCGCCCGGCGCAGATGAGCCCACATGGGCGTTCGCCGATCTGGTGCCCGGGCACCGCGCGAACGTGCGGGTAGCTCATTCGGAGGCGATGGACTCGCGTCTGGTGCTCCCGGTGTTGCGGGGCGTGTCGGTTCCCACGGGACTGCCGCCGTGCCCGGGGCTGCGGGGCGAGCCATGCCGGCGCTACGCGCCGCTGGCCAATCGGACGCTCAGCTAAGCGGCCCTGAACAGCCGCTCGAGCACACGCGCGACGCCCGACTCGTCGTTGGACGCGGTGACCTCACGGGCGGCGGCTCGCACGTCGGGGTGGGCGTTGGCCACCGCAACCGAGTGACCTGCCCACGCGAGCATCGGCAGGTCGTTGGGCATGTCGCCGAAGGCGATCACGTCCCGGCGGTCGACGCCTCGCTGCTCGCACAGGCGCGCGAGCGCGGTGGCCTTGCTGACACCGGGGGCGCTGATCTCGAGCAGGGTGTCGTTGACACTCGAGTGGCTGAGCTCGGCCAGGTGGCCGCAGGCGGACCGTGCCCGCTCGAGCAGCACGTCCGCGTTGAGCGAGCTGTGCCGGAGGAGCAGCTTGACCGCTGGCTCGGCGATCAGCGAGTGCACGGCGCCGACCGTCGCGTCCTCGGGGATTGGCCACCGGGTCACGTACTCGGGCTCGTGGCCAAACCCGCCGGCCCGCTCGACCGCCCACGCGCCGCCCGGCACCTCGGCCTCTAGCAGCGCCACGAGCTTGCGGGCGACCGCGGGCGAAAGCGGCGAGACCTCGAGCACCGACTCGGTGTGCAGATCCCACAGCATCGCGCCGTTGTTGCAGATGGCGACGCCCCGGTGGCCGGTGTCCTCGGCCAGCGTGACCAGCCCGCGGTGCGGCCGCGCGGTGCAGAACACCACGGTCGCCCCGGCCGCTTCGGCCATCGCGATGGCGCGCCGGGTGCGCTCGTCGATCGTTCCGTCGGAGCGGACGAGCGTTCCGTCCAGGTCGGACGCGACCAGCTTGGGTGGCATGGGCCTGATGCTAGGGAGCGCGCGCCGGGGGTCCCGTCGGGGGTCCCGTCGAGGTCCTGACGCGCAGCTCGACCCGGACGCTCTCGTGCCGCGACGGCCGCCCGGGGTCTTCGATCCGCTCGAGCAGGAGGTCGACCGCCCGCTCGGCCTGGAAGTCGAGCGACTGCGCCACCGTGGTGAGCGAGATGCGATGAAGCCCGGCCAGCGCGATGTCGTCGAAGCCGACGATCGACACCTCGCCGGGCACACCGAAGCCCAGCGTCTCGCAGGTCTCGATCATGGCGATCGCGCCGATGTCGTTGGACACGAACAGAGCGGTGGGTCCGGTGGCGCTCTCCAGCATGCCGGCGAGGTCCTGTTCGCTGGCGCCCGCGCGCACGCTGCTCGTTCCCGGCTCCCACTGCAATGGCGAGCTGGCCGTGGCGCCGGCCTTGCGCATCGCGGCGCGGTAGCCCGCGTAGCCGGCACGGTCGCCGCTCGGCTCGACCAGCGGCGTGCGAACGTAGGCGATCCGACGATGTCCGAGCCCGAGCAGGTGCTCGGTGGCCACGCCACCGCCCTGACTGTCCTGCGGTCCCACCGAGTCTGCCTCTCCCCACTCTTCGCTCAGCCCCAGAAAGACGATTGGCACAGCCGCCTGCTTGAGCGCGCTCTCGAGCTGCGGCGTGCGCGAGATGAAGGCCAGGAACACCATCCCGGCCACCCGCCGGGCGCACAAAAAGAGCCACGCGGGTGGGTTTGCTGAAAAAGGTCGGAATAGCCGACCAAATTCAGCAAACCCCTCCGGGGTGGGTAGCCTCACGGGCGATGCGTGCGCTCGTGTCGAAGCAGTCCGCGCCGTTTGCCGAGCTGAGAGACGCGCCCGATCCGGAGCCGCGGCCCGACGAGGCGCTGGTGGAGGTCCACGCGTTCAGCCTGAACCGGGGCGAGACGCGGCGGCTGGAACAGATGGAACCCGGGACGGTGACGGGCTGGGACCTAGCCGGAACAGTCCGCAGCGCCGCGCAGGACGGGGGGCCGCTGGAGGGCGCGCGCGTGGTTGGGCTGATGAACGTCGGTGCCTGGGCCGAGCTGGCCGCGGTGAAGATCGACCATCTCGCGGAACTTCCCGAGGGGATCTCGTTCGAGCAGGCGGCCGCGCTACCGGTGGCGGGGCTGACTGCCCTGCGCGCACTGGAGATCACCGGGTTCGTGCTCGGCAAGCGCGTGCTGGTAACCGGGGCGAGCGGCGGCGTGGGGCGCTTCGCGATCCAGCTGGCCAAGCTCGGCGGGGCCCAGGTCACCGGGATCGCCCGGCGCACCGAGGGCTTGCGCGAACTGGGCGCGGATGAGCTCGCGCCCGAGATCGACCTGGAGGGCCCGATCTACGACGCCGTCATCGACGGGGTGGGCGGCCCGGTGCTCGGGCAGGCACTCCAGCGCGTCGCGCCCGGCGGCACCGTGGTCAGCTTCGCCTCGACCATCCCCGAACCGGTCTCATATCCGGCCCGCGAGCTGTTCGCCCGGGCGCCAGGCGCGCGCCTGTACGGCTTCTACCTGTTCGCCGAGCTCGAGCACACCCGCAGCGGGAGCGCCGACCTGCGCCGGCTGGCCGACCTGGTGGCCGAGGGGCGACTCGACCCTCAGATCGATCTCACGCTGTCCTGGAGCGAGGCCGCGGGCGCGATCGAAGCGCTGCTCGACCGCCGGGTGAACGGCAAGGCTGTATTGAGAGTGGAGTAGCCGCCGCCCCGGCGACGCCGGCGGCGCGCAGCGAGTGCGGTATCCGGCGCTCGAAGCGTCGGGCGATCGCCTTGGATGCGATGCACGCGGTCAGGCCGTTCGCGGGGCCGCCGCGCAGGCCGGCGCCCGGCCCGGTCGCTGAGTCGGGGCTGGTGTCCACGGCCAGGTACGAATAGACGCCGGGATAGCCGTCGCTGCTCTCGGGGACCATCCCGGAGCATCCGTCGCGCAGGTCCTCGCAGTCGAACACGCTGCCGTTGGCGAGATGGATGTCCAGGCGCGACCAGTAGTAGAACGAGAACGCGTTGCCGTCGTGGTTGGGGTCGATCGACGCCTCGATCGGATCGTCGCGCCAGCGTTGGGTCAGCAGCATGTTGTCGGCGTTCGGGTCGTGCCCCAGGTACTTGTCGAACCAGGCCGTGGTGTACCAGGCGATCTCGTCCGCGCCGCGCAGCGAGGCGCCGAACGCCTGGTTGGGGATGAAGCTGAAGTCCAGATGCGAGCCGCCGCGAATGATGATCTCGCCGGTGTCGACGCCCGCCTTCGAGTAGTTCAGCGACCAGGTCGACTTGGCGTTCGGGTCCGGCAGCGAGGTGTTCGGCGCCGGCGGCAGGCCATAGTCGGCCGACATGCCGAGGGCCGGCTTGGTGATCGGGACGACCGTTCGGTCAGCCGGCGTAGAAGGGCAACCGGACTCGCCGATCGTCTGCGACGGCGCGCCCGGTGCCGCACCCGGGACCGGCGAGTCGTCCGGGCCCGGTCCGCCCAGGTCATCCCAGGCCACGATCGCCTTGACCCGCGGATCCCACTGTCCGATGTAGGAGACGCCGGCGGCGCCGTAGGAATGGCCGGCGAGGCCAACCCCGGCAGACTGGTCGAGCAGCTGCCAGAACGGGTTGTACGCGGCATCCAAGCCCGCCGCCACGCGCGAGTTCTGCTTGGCGGCGTGGCTCGTGCCGGTGCTGCAGCTCGGCACGGGCTCGTAGGGCTTCGAAGGCGTTGACAGGAGGAAGTCGATGGCGTCCTCGGTGCCGTCGTAGAACGGCGTCCCGGTGGTCTGGGCGGGCACGCCCTCGTTCTGGTCGGGCGATTGCCCGTAGGTGTCCGACTGGCCCTGGCCCTGGGGGTCGAACGTCAGCACCACGTAGCCGGCCTTGGCGAGGGCCTGCGCGGCGTACCAGTACATGTTCTCGTCGGCCTGGACCGATCCGTCGGTGATCACGATGCCGGGCCGCTGGGCCGGGCCGGCCACGGTGGCCCACACGTGGCCCGAGATCGTCGCGCCGTCGCGCGCGGTGAACAGCACCGGTCGGACCAGGCCGTAGCCGCCCGACGCCCAGTTGTTCAGACGGATGTCGCCGGCACAGCCGTTGCCGAGGTTCCAGCACAGGTCGTCGGTGAAGAAACGCCCCGGGTCGGCGGCCTCCGTCGCGAGCGCCTGAGCCGTGGAGGCAGCGCTGTCCGCGGCCAGCTGGGCCTGGTAGGAGGGGGTGTCGTAGACGGTCTGGCGCTGCTGGGTGATCGAGAAGTTCTGCGCCTCGACCACGGGGTTGAACGTCGTGGGCGGGTTCGCCGCGGCGGGCGCCACGCGTAACGCGAGGACGGCTAGCGTCGCGATCACCCCTGCCCGGAGCATGCCCGGAAGGTGCCCACCAGGCCCGGAGGCCAACCCGTCAGTTCGCATGCTTCTTGCCGGACCGACTGTGCAAGTGCACAATTCACGCGATGGCGGTGGAGACACGCGGAGCGGTTCTGCGCCGGATCGTCGAGCGGGCGGATCTCGAGCGGTTCACCGACCGGGTGCTCGACAGCTTCTGGGAGCAGGCCGCCTTCCAGTCGCTGCACCCGCCGCGCGAGGACGTCCGCGCCTGGGTTCGCTGGAACCTCGACCTGGTGATCAGGTGGCTGATCGAGGGGGAGCCGCCCAGCGAGGCCGAGCTGAACCTGTTCCGCGAGCACGCGCGCACGCGCGCGGCCGAGGGCTTCCCGGCCGACATGATCCCGGCCAACTTCCGCCGCGGCGCCCGGTTCGCCTGGCGGGCGCTGCTCGAGTCCGCCACCGAGGCCGAGCGCCCGGCACTGCTCGAGTCCGCCGACCTGCTGTTCGAGTACATCGACCGGGTGTCGCGCATCTACTCGGAGGGCTACGAGTCCGCGGCCCGCTCGAACGTGGCCAGCGCCGAGGAGATCGCGGCCGGGGCGGCGCTGCGCCGCATCGCGGTCGAGGAGGCGCCACTGCCCGAGGACCGCCAGCTGGCCGAGCGGATCGGCTTTGCCCTGGAGCGGGCGGCGCGTCCGTTCGTGATCGCGCTCGGGCACGCGCCGAGCGCCCACGCCGAGCTGGCTGCCGGTCTGCGCCAGCGGGGCGCGCTGGCGGCGTCCGAGGGGCGTCGCGTGGTCGGCCTCAGCGCGCAGCGGGCATGGCGCGCCGTGCAGCTTGACTCGCGGGCCGTGATCGCCCAGGCGCCGCCGGCCATCGGCGGCGAGCGCGGGCACGCCCTGGAGGAGCTGCGTGACGTCGTGGCGCTGGCGCTCGCCCACGGGCACGCCGGCGAGGTCGAGGCGGGCGCGTACCTGCCCGAGCTCCTGCTCCGGCGCTCGCCCCGCCTGGCGGCGCATATCCGGGCCGCCGTGTACAGCCCGCTCGATGGCGATCACGCCGAGCTCGCCCGCACCCTGGATCAATTAATCAAGAACAACTTCGAGAAGGGGCGCGTGGCCGCCGTGTTGCCGGTCCACCGCAATACGCTGCGCGATCGGATCGCCCGGATCTCCGAGCTGACCGGGGTAGATCTAGAATCCGCCGAGGGGCGCGGATTGGCCTGGTTAGCCTGGCTGGCGCGTGTTTCCAGTTGATTAGGGCCAGCGAGGCAATCCCACACGTGTGCGTCCGTGAACTAGATTCCTCGCTGACAAACCTCTAGGAGGAGGACGCATGAGGAAGTACAAGGGGCCGCTGTGGGCGGCCGTCGCCGTTGTCATGGCACTCGCCGTGGCGGCGTGCGGAAGCTCGGGCTCCAGTTCGAGCGCGTCGTCGTCGTCGGCGGCATCTTCGTCGTCCACGACGTCGGGCGGAAGTTCGAGCGGCAAGACCGGTGGCACCGCCACGGTCGTGGAGGGCACGTTCCCTCAGTCGCTTGACCCGTCGATCGACTTCACGACGCAGGGCGGCGAGGTCCACTGGTTGACCTACCTGGGGCCGTACTCGTTCGCGCACGCCTCAGGGAATGCCGGTACCGCGATCATCCCGGCGATGGCCACCGCGCTGCCGACGAGCAGCGATGGCGGCAAGACCTACACATTCACGCTGAGAAGCGGTCTGAAGTACTCGGACGGCACGCCGGTCAAGGCGTCCGACCTGACCTTCGCGATCGAGCGGGACCTCAAGCTCGGATGGAGTGCCGCGAGCTTCCTGACGAGCACGATCCAGGGCGCCGCCGCCTACTCCAAGGGCTCGGCCAAGACGATTTCCGGAATCACCACGGACGATGCCACCGGGAAGACCACGATCCATCTGGTCTCGCCCTACGGCGCGTTCACCGACGTGCTCGCGGTACCCGGCGTCAGCTACCTGCCGCCGTCGACGCCGATGAAGCCCGAGCCGAACAACCCGCCGGTCGGGTTCGGCCCGTACACGATCAAGAACGTCGTGCCGAACCAGTCGTTCGAGCTCGCCCTGAACCCGAACTACTCGTCGCAGGCGATCCCGGGTATTCCGGCCGGGCACATGAACGTGAACATCAAGGTCGAGTCGAACACCACGACCGAAGCGTCCGACGTGCTCAACAACTCGGCTGACGTGTTCGACTGGGGCGACACGGTTCCGCCGGCGCTGGTCCAGCAGATCCAGGGTCAGACGAGCCGGTACAAGGCGTATGAGACGAACAAGACGTTCTACTTCTTCCTGAACACCACCCAGAAGCCGTTCACCAACGCCATGGCCCGTGAGGCGGTCCAGATCGCCGTTGACCGGCCGGCGCTGGCCAGGCTCGGAAGCGGCCAGCTCGTGCCGGGCTGCTACCTGCTTCCGCCGCAGATGGCGGGGCACCCGACCCAGCCGTGCCCGTATGGCATAAACCCGAACTCGTCTCCGGACGTTGCTCAGGCTAAGAAGCTCGTGCAGCAGTCGGGGATGGCCGGGACGGCGGTCACGGTGTGGGCGGAGAACCGCGAGCCGCGCCTGCAGTGGGCGGAGAACTACGCCGCGACGTTGAACGCGATCGGGTTCAAGGCATCGCTCAAGACGATCGCCGACGCGGAGTACTTCTCGACGATCGAGACGCTCAAGAACCACCCGCAGACCGGCTTTGCCGACTGGCAGCAGGACTTCCCGAACCCGACCGACTTCTACCAGAACCTGGTCGACGCTCGGGCGATCGTGCCGGTTGGCAACTCCAACTACGAGGAGGTCAACGACCCGCACATCCAGTCGGAGCTGGACGCCCTGTATCCCGTGCCCGGCACGCAGATCCAGAGCGCGGCGTCGAGGTGGCAGGCCCTCGACTACTACGTGACGCAGAAGGCGTACGTGGTGCCGTTCGGCTACCTGTCCTCGCCGGAGTTCGTGTCCAACCGGATCAACTTCGGCGCGGTCGTGTTCAGCCCGCTGGAGGGCAACGACTTCAGCTCGCTGCAGTTGAAGTAGCAACGGTCAGACGGCCCGGGGCCTTGGTGGTCCCGGGCCGTCGCCGCCAGTTAGTCTTTCACCGCCATGAGCTACACGAGCGCTCCCGGGGCCGAGACATACCCCGAGCTCCACGATTGGAGCGAGTCCGCTGACGAAGAGCTTCCGCCCGGCCTCGGCCCGTATCAGCTGGCCTGGCGGCGCCTGAAGCGCAACAAGGTCGCGCTGGCGTTCGGGGCGCTGTTCGTGGTCATCGTGGTCGTTTGCCTGCTCGCGCCGGTGTACGCCAACGACATCGCGCACTCCGGTCCCAACGACGAGCACGTCGACACCGCGCTCAACCAGTACGGCCTCCCAATCGGACCGACATGGCACGCCAAGTTCTTCCTCGGGGCCGACAACACCGGCCGCGACGTGGCCGTGCGTCTCCTCTACGGAGGACGCACCTCGCTCCAGATCGGGGCCGAGGCGACCCTGATCACGATGGTGCTGGCCACCGTGCTTGGCATCATCGCCGGCTACTACCGCGGTCCGCTCGACTGGCTCATCTCCCGGGTCTTCGAGGTGATCTGGGCGTATCCCGTCTACGTGCTGGGGATCGCACTCGGTGTCGTGCTGCAGATCAGCGGCATTCACATAGGCCCGATTAGCCTAGGGGGCAACTCTCTCCAGGTCCCGGCGATCATCGTCGGCCTCATCTTCATCCCGTACGTCGGCAAGGCCATTCGTGGCCAGGTGCTCGGCTTGCGCGAGCGCGAGTTCATCGACGCCGCGCGCCAGCAGGGACTGAGTAACGCGCGGATCATGTTCGGCGAGATCCTGCCCAACGTGGCCTCGACGATCATCGTGTTCATCCCGCTGATCATGGCCAACGCAATCCTGACCGAGGCCGGCCTGTCTTTCCTGGGCGCCGGAGTGCGGCCGCCGAACGCGTCCTGGGGGACGATGATCGGGGACGGGATCGGGCTGCTGCCCTCGGCCGTGCACACGATGCTGGTGCCGGGGATCATGCTGGTCCTCTGCGTGCTGGGGATCAACGTGTTCGGCGACGGCGTGCGTGACGCGCTCGACCCGCGCGCCAAGATCCGGATCGAGCACTGATGGGCCCCTTCATCCTCCGCCGGCTGGTGTCGATCGTCGCGGTCCTGATCGTGATTTCGATCCTCACCTTCCTGATCTTCCAGGCGATCCCGAATCCCGCCGTCCGTCTGGCCGGACGCTTCCCCACCCCCGCCACGCTGGCGCACATAAACCAGCAGTGGGGATTCGACAAGCCGGTCTACGTCCAGTACGTCAAGACGATGAAGCTGATCTTCACCGGCCAGGTGATCTCCTATACGCAGCAGCTGAACGTCGTGCGCCAGATCTGGACGCTCCTGCCGGTGACCGCGTCATTGGCCATCGGCGCCGGCATCATCTGGCTGTTCATGGGGATCGTGTTCGGGGTGCTGAGCGCCTGGCGGGCCGGCCGCTGGCTGGACCGCGGCCTGACCGTGCTGTCGCTGATCGGCGTGTCGATGCCGGTGTTCTTCCTCGGGGCGGTGATGTCGTACTACCTGGGAGACAAGGCCGGCTTCTTGCCCGCCGGCGACTACGTCTCGATCGCCTCGAGCCCGTGGGAGTGGTTCAAGCATCTGATCATGCCCTGGTTCGCGCTGTCGGTGCTGTTCATCGGGGTGTACTCGCGCGTGCTGCGCTCCACGATTCTCGACACGGTCAACGACGACTACGTTCGAACGGCCAGGGCGAAGGGGCTGACCGAGCGCCAGGTGATGATCCGCCACGTGCTGCGCAACAGCCTGATTCCGATCGTCTCGCTGTTCGGGCTCGACTTCGCCGCGGTGGTCGGCGGTGGCGCGATCCTGACCGAGACGGTGTTCAACCTGCACGGCGTGGGGCAGTACGCCGCCCAGTCGGTGCAGGCGCTCGACATCCCGCCGGTGCTGGTCATCACGATGTTCGCAGCGTTCATGGTCGTGCTGATCGGCGGAGTGGTCGACGTCCTCTACGCGATGCTCGACCCCAGGATCCGTCTGTGAGCACAGGGAATTCAGGCCCGTTCAGCCCGCCGGGCCGCACCGACGGAGCGGGCCGCCTGCTCGATGTGCAGGATCTGCGCGTCTCCTTCCGCACCGAGGACGGGGTCGTGCAGGCCGTCGATGGCGTGTCGTTCACGATCGACCGTGGCGAGGTGGTGGCGATCGTCGGCGAGTCTGGATCGGGCAAATCGGTGACCGCGATGACACTGATGGGCCTCACGCGCGGCCCGAACACCCGCTTCGAGGGCCAGGCGCTGTTCGACGGGCGCGATGTGATCGCGGCCTCCGAGGACGAGCTGCGCAAGATTCGCGGCGCCGAGATCGCGATGGTCTTCCAGGACCCGATGGCCTCGCTGAACCCGGTCTACCGGGTCGGGAAGCAGATCGCCGAGCAGATCCGCCAGCACGAGCCGAACACGAGCAAGGGCCAGGCGCTGGACCGCTCGGTCGAGCTGATGGAGCGGGTCGGGATCCCACACGCACGCGAGCGGGTGCGCTCCTACCCGCATGAGTTCTCGGGCGGGATGCGCCAGCGCGTGATGATCGCGATGGCGCTCGCCAACTCCCCGAAGCTGTTGATCGCCGACGAGCCGACCACGGCGCTCGACGTGACGATCCAGGCCCAGATCCTCGATCAGCTGCGCAAGCTGCGCAGCGAGACCGACTCCGCAATCATCCTGGTCACCCACGACCTCGGCGTGGTGGCCGACATCGCGGACCGGATCGTGGTCATGTACGCCGGGCGTGTGGTCGAGCAGGGGACTCTGGATGAGATCTTCTATGACCCGCAGCACCCCTACACCTGGGGGCTGCTCGGCTCGATCACCCGCATCGACCGCGACCGTTCCCAGCGGCTTCCGGCCATCCCCGGGCTTCCGCCCTCGCTGCTGCGCCCGCCCAAGGGCTGCCACTTCCGCCCGCGCTGCCCGCACGCGTTCGACCGCTGCACGGAAGTGCCGCCGCTGACCGCGCGCCTCAGCGACGCGCCCGAGCATCTCGATCGCTGCTGGCTCGAGCCAGAGCGCAAGCGCCAGCTCCGCGTGGTCGGCGATCAGATCGGGCTGGCCAGCGAGGAGACCGTGACGTCATGAGCGTCGAGACCGAGGCGCAGGCCGGCGCCGACGGCGTTCGGGACGGTGCGCCGCTGCTCGAGGTCGAGCACCTGCGGGTGCTGTTCCCGGTCAAGTCGGGGGCGGTGATCGCCCGCACGGTCGGGCACGTCCACGCCGTCGACGACGTGTCATTCGAGCTGCGCGAGGGCGAGACGCTCGGCATCGTGGGCGAGTCGGGATGCGGCAAGACGACGCTGATCCGCACGCTGGTGCGGTTGATCGACGCGAGTTCCGGAACCATCCGCTACCGCGGTGAAGACATCACCAAAGCGGGCCGCAAGGAGCTCGAGCCGATCCGGCGCCAGATGCAGATGGTCTTCCAGGACCCGCAGTCATCGCTGAACCCGCGCAAGCGCGTGGGGCAGATCCTGGCCACCCCGCTCAAGATCCGCGAGGTACCCAAGGACCGGATCGAGGCCGAGACGCACAGCCTGCTCGACCGGGTGGGGCTCCAGTCCGAGCACCTCAACCGCTTCCCGCACGAGTTCTCAGGCGGTCAGCGCCAGCGCATCGGCATCGCCAGGGCGCTGGCCCTCGATCCCAAGCTGATCATGCTCGACGAGCCCGTCTCCGCGCTCGACGTGTCGATCCAGGCGCAGGTGATCAACCTGCTCGACGAGCTCCAGGACGAGTTCCACCTGTCCTACGTGTTCGTGGCGCACGACCTCGGCGTGGTCCGCCACGTATCGGACCGCATCCTGGTCATGTACCTCGGCAAGCTGGTTGAGATATCTCCTGCCGAGGAGCTGCTACCACAAGCCGATCCACCCCTACACCTCGGCGCTGCTCAGCGCGATCCCGATTCCGGATCCAAAGGAGAACCGGGCGCGCGAGCGGCCGATCGTCAGCGGGGAGCCGCCCAACCCGATCAGCCCGCCGGCGGGCTGCCGCTTCCACACCCGCTGCCCGCGGGCGACCGAGGTGTGCAGGACGGTCGAGCCGCAACTGACCGAGTACGCGAACGGCCATGCGGCCGCATGCCATCACCCCCAGAACGTGAGCGGGGCCGAGGTGGCGGCGGCCACGCGCGCGCCGGCCAGTCCAGTCAGCTCGGGTGACGAGCGGCCGACCGAAGGGTAAGTGGTCGGGTCTAAGAAGTAAGGGGTCACGGGCCGAAACCGGCTCCGTTTTCCCGATGTCAGATCGGGCCTCTCAGTCCATCCTGATTGCAGTGGCAAACCAGGATTCGATCGAGAGGGAAGAACCATGTACCCCACCATCACGCAAGCCATCGCCGAGCAGCACATCGCAGACGCCCGGCGATCAGCCGACCGCCGCCGTCTCGCCGCCGAGATCTCCGGAAGCTCGCACCGTCGAGGCTTCTCGCGATACTTCGCTCATGCAAACGCGGGTCACCTCAAGTCGCTTCGTCGGTCGCACCGGGGAGCTCGCGGAACTGGAGCGCGCCTTACGTGAGGCGGCGGATCAGCGCCCGGCGGTCATGCTGCTCGGCGGGGAGTCGGGTGTCGGCAAGACCCGGCTGGTCAGGGAGTTCGAGCGGCGCCTGTCCGAGGAGCACCACGGACTCGTCCTGCGGGGCGAGGCGGTCGAGCAGGCGCACGGCGAGCTCCCGTACGCGCCGCTGACCGGCGCGCTGCGACCGCTGGTCCGCGCCCACGATCCGGCTCTCGAAGCGCTCGGGCGCGCGGCGCGCGCTCAGCTCGCCGCGCTGCTCCCAGGGCTCGACGAGGAGCCGGCCGAGTGGGACCGCACCGACTCCTCGCCCCAGCCCCGGCTGTTCGAGGCCCTGCTCGAGCTGATCGACATCTTGAGCCAGGACCGGGTGCTGGTGCTTACGCTCGAGGACCTGCACTGGGCCGATCGCTCCACCCGTACGTTCCTCGACTTTCTCGCCCGGAGCCTGCGCAACGAGCGGGTCGTGCTGCTGCTGAGCTACCGAACCGACGAGCTGCACCGGCGTCATCCACTGCGTTCGCTGCTCGCAGAGCTCCAGCGGCTCGAGCGGGTGAGGCGCTTGGAGCTCGCGCCGTTCGACCGTGACGAGCTCACCGAGGCGCTGGCCGACATCCTTGGCGAGGCCCCGAAAGAGCAACTCGTGGAGCGGCTGTATGCCCGCAGCGAGGGCAACCCGCTGTACACCGAGGAGCTTCTGGCCGCGGGAATGGACGGTCGCGGCGCCGCGCCGCAATCGCTCCGCGATGCCTTCATGCTGCGGATCGAGCGACTCTCAGAGGACGGCCAGGCCGCGGCCCGGGCGATCGCCGCGGGACGGGCGCTCGACGACGTGACCATCTGTCAGGTCACCAGCATCGAGCCCGACCCTCTGCACCAGGCGCTACGCGAGGCGGTCGCCGAGCAGGTGCTGGTCGCGGGCGAGGATGGTCGTCTCAGCTTCCGCCATGCGCTGCTGCGCGAGGCGATGTACGACGACCTGCTGCCCGGCGAGCGCAGCGAGCTTCACCTCGCGCTTGCCCGCGCGTTCGAAGAGCGCGCCGAGTACGAGGACGACCACGGGTTGGAGCTGACCGCGGCGATCGCCCATCACTACCGCAGCGCCGGCGACCAGCCGGCCGCCCTGCGCGCCACGGTGCAGGCGGCACTGGCCGCCCGCGAGATGCATGCCTCCGGCGACGCGGCCGACTTCGCCGAGCGCGCACTGGACCTGTGGCCCCGCGTGCCAGACGCCGCGACGCTGATCCCGCTCGATCACGTCGAGCTGCTCAGCCTGGCCGCCGCCGCCCACCGGTCCGCCGGCGATCAGCCCCGGGCCGAGACCCTGCTCAAGAGAGCGCTGGGGCAGCTCGATCCGGACGCGGATCCGCGCCGCTACTCCGGGCTGCTCGACTGTCTCAGTCGCGTGCAGTGGCGGCTGAACCGCGGATCGGAGGCGGTGGAGACGGCTGAACGGGCGCTGGCGCTGCTTCCCTCCGACGAGGTCAGTCAGGAGCGCGCGTCGCTGTTGGCCTGGCTGGCGCGGACCCGGTTCCTCCGGGGCCGCTATCGCGAGGCGTTCAAGGAAGGCGGGGTGGCGTTGGAGGCGGCGCGTGCCGCCGGCGACCGCGCCTCGGAGAGCGAGATCCTCGGCACACTCGGGATGTCGCAGCTCATGCTCGGCGAGGTCGACGATGGGGTCGCCTGCTTGCGCCGGGCTATCGAGATCTCCCGCGGGGACGACGACTTCGGCAATGTCGAGGCCGTGTATTCGAACCTCGCCGAGGCTCTGAGCCTCGCGGGTCGGACCGCCGAGGGTCTCAGCACGGTCAAGGAGGGAATTGCCGAGGTCCGGGCCCGCGGCGCCCGCGTTTCGGACTGGATGCTGCTGACCGCGTCCGATCTGTGCTTCGAGAGCGGCGACTGGAAGGCTGCGCGCGAGTATCTCGACCGGGCCGGAGCGCATCCCGCAGGCACCCAGCTGATGTTCCGCCTGCTGCGAGAGGTTGAGCTGGCCCTCGGTGTCGGCGATTCCGAGCTCGCGGTGGGTCGGCTGGAGGAGCTCGAGCCGTTGGTCGCGCGATCCTCCGAGCCGCAGTGGATCGGAGCGTTCGGAACGCTCAAGGCCGAGTGCCTGCGACGCCGGCGCGAGCTGGAAGCCGCCCGGGCGGCCGTGGGGAGCGCCCTCGATCGGATCGAGCTGTGCACCGACGACGTGTGCCGGATCGCGCGCGTGACCGCGGCCGGCATGCGGGTCGAGGCCGACATCGCGCAACGTGCCCGCGACCTGCGCGAGCGCACGGATGAGCGCGACGCGTTGGCCCGAGCCCGGATCCACATGCAGCGCCTGCGCGCGGCCGCCACGGAGGGTGGTCCGGTGGAGAGCGCCTGGCTTGCCGTGGGCAACGCGGAGCTGGCCCGCGCGCGCGGACGCAGCGACCCGAAGCGGTGGCTCGCCGCGGCCCGCGAGTGGGAGGGGATCTCCCGGCCGTTCCAGCAGGCGGTCGCCCTGTGGCGGGCCACCGAGGCCCAGATCGATGCGGGCGACCGGACGGCCGCGGCCGCCGCAGCCGGCGACGCGCTGGGCGTGGCCGACCGGCTTGGTGCGCGGTGGCTGGTCGAGGAGCTGAACGGGCTGGCTCAGCGCGCGCGGCTGGACGTGGGGGATGGCGAAAGCGAAGCCGTCGGCCCGTCGGACTCAAA
Source organism: uncultured Solirubrobacterales bacterium (assembly GCA_963764545.1). Lineage (GTDB taxonomy): Bacteria > Actinomycetota > Thermoleophilia > Solirubrobacterales > Solirubrobacteraceae > Palsa-465. The sequence continues at coordinate 82,426 of CAVXSX010000009.1, forward strand.
CGGCGCAGACTCGGGTGAGGATCCGTTCGGCCTGACCTCGCGCGAGCGCCAGGTGCTCGCGCTGCTGGCCGAGGGCGCGACCAATCGTCAGATCGGGGCCGCGCTGTTCATGGCCGAGAAGACGGCCAGCGTGCACGTCTCGCGGATTCTCAGCAAGCTGGGTGTGCGAAGCCGTACTCAAGCCGCGGCTGTGGCGCACCGGCTGCATCTGGGCTGAGCTTCTCGGTCGCCTCCGAGGCGACGATCTCGAGCAGCGCCTCGACGAGCTGCGGGTCGAGCTGCGAGCCCGCCGCCGACCGCAACTCCGCCTCGCCCACCTCGTAGTCGAGGGCCTTGCGGTAGGGGCGATCGGTGCGCATCGCGTTCCATGTGTCACAGCAGGAGATGATCCGGGCCTCGAGCGGGATCTGTTCGCCGGTCAGGCCATCGGGATAGCCGCCGCCGTCCCAGCGCTCGTGGTGAGAGCGGACGATCACTCCGACCTGGCGCATGAACCCGCCGACGCGGTCGAGCATCTTCTGGCCCTCGAGGGTGTGGGTCTTGACGATCGTCCACTCGTGCGGGTCGAGCTTGCCGGGCTTGTTGATGATCTCCTTGGGGATGGCGATCTTGCCCACGTCGTGCAGAAGCGCTGCGAACTCCAGGTTGCGCCTGCGCTCGGCGGAGAAGCTCTAGATGCTCCGCGAGGTCGAGGGTGAGCGCGACCACGCTCTTGCAGTGCTGACCGGTGTAGCCGTCGTCTGCCTCGATCACGTCGCCCAGGACCAGGGCGGTGCCGCGGTAGGCGCTCGAGAGCTCGAGCATGCCCTCCAGCCGCCGGCGGCGCTCGTGGGCGAAGGTGGCGAGCAGGCCGAGCAGCGGGACCATGGCCACCGCGGCGAGCGGCGTCTGGTGGACACTTTCGGCCGCCAGCAGCCCCGGCGCGGCCAGCGCCGCATCGACGGCGTAGATCCAGTGCGAGCGGATCATCGAGGAAAGCCCGGTCTTCCGGCTGAGCGCCGTCGTGAGCGCGGAGGCCGTCGAGTCGACCAGGAACTGGGCGAGCAGCGCGGCGGTCAGCAGCAGCGGACCGGCATCCCTCGCCTGGGTGTGGGTGAGCGCCAGCACCGCCACCGGACCGAGCGAGAACCAGGAGTTCACCAGCGAGTAGATCAGCCGGCTCGGCCGGACCCGCCCGATGGCGATATCCGGCAGCAAGGCGACCGCGAACGCGGCGGCCACCGCGAGCGGCACGATTGCCGGCGGCATCGCGAACACCAGCGGCACGAAGGCGAGCTGGGTGGGGACCGTGAAGCCGAGCGGTGTGTCGAAGCGCACGCGCATGGCGAGGGCGAGGACGAGCAGGCAGACGATCGTCGGGCCGACCGCAAAGGCGTGGGGAGGCTGGATGGCCCAGACAACGGCTACGGCGGCGAGGAATCCCGCCGACGACAGGCCGGCAGCGAGGATCTCCCGCCAACTCAGTTCGGATCCGGAGCGGCGCAGGGTCTCCTCGAGCAGCTGCTGGTCTTCGAGGTTCGGGTCGATCGACATGTCCACGGTGTGATCGGCCACGTGCGCGCGTGGCTTGACGCGGCCGGACGCTCGGTGGACGGGCGCCGAGCCGGGTCGTGTCCACGGGCGTCCAACAGCGTGGCCGCCGGTATCAAGTCGCTTGCGAATCTGCCGATAGCTCTCCTGTCAAACCGCTGAAAAAGGCAAACCCGGCGTGAGCCGGGGACGCAAAGCCAGGGGTCTCGCGTTTGGTCTGCGAGATAGCTCGGCCGCCAGCACTCCACCATGGAAGGTAAGTGCTGATGAACTATCGAAGCATCACCCGTCGCGCGGCCGGCCTGGCTGTGCTGTTAGCGGCGGTGGCCGGCGGAACTGCGCAGGCAGCCGCACCGCCGGTGAAGACATCGGCGTGTAGTCAGCCCAGCTACACGTTCACTCAGCCCTTCGCCTCGGCGAGCGACTCGAATTGGTACACGCTCGCACCGGGGCAGAGCCCGGACTCGTTCGACGGAACCGGCTGGACCCTCAGCGGGGGCGCCAAGCTGGTGACGACGACGCTGGCCGACGGCTCGACCGGAACCGTGCTCGACCTGCCCGCGGGGGCAACGGCGGTCAGTCCGCCGATGTGCGTAAGCGCCGCCTATCCGGACGCGCGCGCCGACGTCCGTGACCTCGCCGGGCCGCCCAGCATCCACCTGTACGTGGCCTACACGAATACGAAGAGCTGGGAGAAGCCGGCTTCGGCGGGGGTCATCGCCGGCAGTCCCAATTGGAGCGACAGCCCTCCGCTGCAGCTTCATCCGGGCAACCTCTACGGATGGCAGGACGAGGTCTTCACGCTGAGCAACAACGGCAAGGGGACCGACGCGCAGGTCTACGACTTCTACGTGGATCCTCACTGCTTCCGGTAGACGACAGGGGTTGAGCGGCGCGCGACCGGGAGCGCGCCGCTCTAATTCCTCTCAGCTGGCTTGTGGCTGCGGGCGAGCTTCTTGCCCGGGTTCAGCAGGCCCTTGGGGTCAAAGGCCCGCTTGATCGCCTCGTGCATGGCGATGGCCGGCGGTGCCCACTGGCGCTCGAGCTGGCCGTTCTTGACCAGCCCAACCCCGTGCTCGCCGGAAATCGAGCCGCCCAGCTCGACGGCCAGCGCGAACAGGTCCTGGGCCGCCTCCTCCGCGCGCTCGAGCTCGGCCGGCTCCTGCAGGTCGATCATGAACGTGGAGTGGAGGTTGCCGTCGCCGGCGTGACCCCAGCTGCAGGTCGGCAGGTCGTGCCGGCGTCCGATCTCGACCGTCCCTTCGATCGCCCGCTGTAAGCGATCGACGGGGACCACGATGTCCTCGCTGACCTTGCCGCCGCGCTGCGCACTCACCGCGAGGGAGGCGCCGTCGCGCCAGCGCCACAGGGCGCTGATCTCCTTGGCCGCCGTTGGGGCGTGGACCAGGAGCGCGTCCTCGCTCAGCACCTCGCTGAGCTCGGCATGGATCCGGGCCGCCTCCTCGGCGGTGCCGTCGGCGTCGGCAACGACCATGAAGGCAGCGTCCTCCGGAAGCTCCACCGGGAACGCGCCCCTGGTCGCGGCGACCGCGCCGGCATCGAGGTACTCGAGGGCGGCGGGAACCACGCCGCTCGCGTAGGCGGCCTCGATCGCGGCACACCCGGCTCGTGTGTCCGCATACAGCGCCGCCAGCGGGAGGTTCGCCTCGGGAGCTGGGATCAGCTTGACCCAGGCCGCGGTGACGATCCCGAGCGTGCCCTCCGAGCCGATCAGCAGCGACTTGAGGTCGTAGCCGGCCACGTCCTTGCGGAACGGACCCCCGATCCGCACGAGCTCTCCGGGAGCCAGTACGACCTCGAGGCCGCTGATCCATGCGCCGGTCACTCCGTACTTGAAGGCGTGCGGGCCGCCCGCGTTGGTCGCGATGTTGCCGCCGAGCTGGGACTGCTCGGCCGAGCCGGGGTCGGGCGGGTAGAACAGGCCGTTCTCCCGCGCGCGGCGGCGCACCTCAGCGGTGATCATGCCGGCGCCGGCCGCGGCCCGCCACAGCCCGGGATCGAGATGCCTGAGCTGGTTGATCCGCTCGAGGCTCAGGACCACGCCGCCGTCGAGCGGGACGGCGCCGCCGGTGAACCCGGTCCCGCCACCCCGGGGGATCACGGGTAGGTCGTGCTCGTAGCACCAGGCCAGCGTCTCGGCGACCTGGCCCGCGTCGCCGGGGAGCGCCACCGCGTCGGCCCTGCCGCGCAGGTTGCGGCTCTCGGTCGCGTCGCTCAGATACGCGCGCGCGGTGCCGGGAAGCACGCCCTTCTCGCCCAGGAGCGCCTTGAGGTCGCGCTCGAGCGATGACGGCGCGGTCGCGGTCACGATCCCGATCCTAGTCGCGCCCGTTACCGTTGGTGGCGTGGGCAAGGTGTACGAGGTCATCGACGAGCGGCTCGAGCGATGGATTGCGGCCCAGCCGATGTTCTTCGTGGGCACCGCGCCGCTCGATCCCGACGGTCACGTGAACGTCTCGCCCAAGGGCCCGATCGAGGCTTTGCGTGTGCTGGGCCCGACTCGCGTGGCCTATCTCGACGTGGTGGGCAGCGGGGCCGAGACGATCGCGCATGTGCGCGAGAACGGCCGAATCGTGATCATGCTGTGCGCGTTCGCGGGACCTCCGCGGATCCTGCGGCTGCACGGCCAGGGATCCGTGATGACCGCTTGCGAGGAAGGCTTCGAGGAGCTGGCGTCGTCGTGTGGCTTCGAGGTCGATGGGGTCCCGGAGATGCGACGCTCGATCGTGGTCGTCGACATCGATCGGGTCGCCGACTCGTGCGGCTACGGCGTGCCGCTGATGAGCCACGAGGGCCGGCGGCCGCACCAGGAGCTGTGGGCGGCCAAGAAGCTTCGGGTGGGCGGACCGGAGGCGCTGCTCCATTACCAGCGGGAGAAGAACACCGTCAGCATCGACGGGCTCCCGGCGGTCGACTTGCCCGTGCCGGTCGTCGAGTAGTCCGTGCTCGCGGTATTCGACGGGCACAACGATGCGCTGACCAAGCCCGGTTATGAGCTGCTCGCGACCGGTCGACCGGGCGGGCACCTCGACCTACCGCGGATGCGCGCGGGGGGAATCCGCGGAGGGATCTTCTCGGTGTTCGTGTCGTCCCCCGGAGATCACCACACATCCACCCCCGAGCCGGTCGAGCATGGAGCGGCGGCGGCCGAGGCCGCAGCGGTCGCCGGTCGCCTGGTGGCGCTCGAGCGAGGCGGCGAAGTGCGTGTGGCGCGCTCGGTGAGCGATCTGGATGCTGCGTCGATCGGGGACGGGCCGCCCGTCGCCGTGCTTCACCTGGAGGGGGCGGAGCCGCTCGACCCTGCTCTCGAGGCACTTGAGTTCTGGTATGCGGCCGGGCTGCGCTCGGTCGGGCCGGTGTGGAGCCGATCCAACGCGTTCGGTCACGGCGTTCCGTTCCGCTCGCCCTCGACGCCGGACACCGGACCGGGTCTCACCGAGGCGGGGTTCGAGCTCGTGCGGCGCTGTGCGCAGCTGGGAATCATGGTCGACGTCAGCCACCTCAACGAGGCCGGCTTCTGGGACCTCGCGGGCTTGGAGCTCGGCCCCATCGTGGCCAGTCACTCGGGCGTTCACGCGCTCGCTCGGGCCTCGCGCAACCTCACCGACCGGCAACTCGACGCGATCGGCGCCTCGGGCGGTCTGGTCGGGATCGTGTTCGCCTGCTCCTTTCTGCGCCCCGACTTCGCCGATGACGCGAACACGCCGCTTGAGCTGATCGCCCAGCATGCCCGCTACGTGGCCGACCGGATCGGGGTGGAGCATGTGGCGCTCGGGTCCGACTACGACGGCACCACGATTCCGGCGGCGCTCGAGGACGCGGCCGGGACGCCGAGGTTGCTGGGTGTGCTGCGCTCCGTGGGTGGCTTCGACGAACGGGAGCTGTCGCTGATCGCCTGGGAGAACTGGCGGCGCGTGCTCGCCGCCTGGTGGCGATCGTGACGTCGGTGGGCCTCAGCCGGCCGATTCGACTCCGCCGCTGCCGATCGGCAGCGCGTAGAAGATCGCCAGCGCGCCGCAGATCGCCAACGTGAGGTAGGAGGAGACCACGGCCAGCGCGGTGGCGATCGCGTACGGGGCGATGCCCGCGATGCTGCGATAGAGGACCTGGCGGCGTCGCTCCAGGGGGATTTCGGTGTGGAGCAGATGGGCCTTGCCCAGGAGGATGTGCCGGTTGAGCATGGCGAAGCACAGGCCCATGAGCAGGAACGCGCCGCCATAGATCCCGGTGGCAAGGTGCTGGCCGTGGCTCTTTTTCAGATAGGCCGCCATGAGCCGGGTCGCGAACGGCAGCACCGCGATGCTCATCAGCAGCAACAGGTTCAGGAACAGGATCGTCCGGTCGGCCTCGCGCAGGCGGCCGATCATCACGTGGTGATTGATCCAGATGATCCCAATGGTCAGGAACGAGACCACGTAGGCGGCGTACACCGGCCACTGGGCGACCAGGCCGCCGGCGAGGCTCTGGCCTGACTTCAGCGCGGGCACCTCGATGTTCAACACGAGCAGCGTGATCGCCACTGCGATCACCCCGTCGGAGAAGGCCTCGAGCCGGCTTGTGCTCACGCCGGCAGAGTTCGCCGGGGAGGGGCGGGGTCCTGTCCGGGGGAGGCACGATTCGAAGCCGCTGCGGCCGGGCGCGATCGAAGCGTTTCGCCCGGTGGGCAGGGCGGATTGCCGACACCCCGAATTTCTGCATTAAGCGGCACAAACTTATCCAATTCTGCTCAAGTTTTTCCACGAATAGCCGATGCGAGAGCTGAATGGGATCCAGCAGCTCATTGCTCCCTTTTGGCCGGGTGCGCCTGCTCGCCTTCGCGATCGCGGGCAATGTCCTCCCGGTCATAATCGCCACCGCCACCGACCGCTGGATGCATCCAGCCGTGTTCCTCATCGGGGCCGTGGTCGCCTGCCTGGCCTCGCTGGTGGTGGCGCTCGTGTCTCGTCGCCGGCGCCTGCTGTTCTGGGCCGCGGCGTTCGCCCAGATCCCTGCCCTCACACTCATGCAGGCCTACAGCGGCGGTGCCGCCTCCGGCTATTCGGTGCTGGTGGTCATGGCCATGGTGTGGTTCGGCCTCGCCGCCACCGACCTCGAGCTCGTGGCCGGGATGCTCGTGCTGGCCGCGTGCTCCGCCCTGCCTATGGTCGTGTTCGGGGCTCCGGCGTATCCACACACCTGGGGTCATGCCGCGCTGCTCACGCTGGTCGGCGTGACGGTGGCTGGCTCGCTGCGCGCGGTCACCCGCGAGCTGGGGATGCTCGCTCAGCGCTTCGCCCAGGAGGCTGTGGTCGACGACCTCACGGGTCTGCTCAACCGTCGCGGATGGCGCTACACCGCTCCGCGCGAGCTGGCTCGGGCGGCACGTAGCGGCAACCCGATCACGCTGATCACCCTCGACCTCGACAACTTCAAGGAGCTCAACGACGAGCAGGGCCACGAGCAGGGTGATCGCGCCCTGCGAGACACCGCCGAGCGAATCCGGGCCACCCTGCGCGCCGGCGACGTGGTCGCCCGTCTGGGCGGCGACGAGTTCGTGGCCCTGCTGACCAACTCCACCCTGACCGGATCGGTGGCCGCGATCGACCGCCTCCGTGAGTCCACGCCGACCGAGGAGGGATTCTCCTCGGGCATCGCCGTGTGGGATCGCAAGGAAGACCTCGCCGAGCTTCTGCGCCGCTCTGACCTCGCCCTGTACGCGGCCAAGGCGGCGGGGGGCGGCCAGACCGAGGTGGCGCCGCCGCTGCTCGAGCCGCTGCCGCAGCCCCCGTTCGGCGTGATCCGCGAGCGCGAGGACGACGAGCTCGACGATCAGCTGGCCGCGGGCTGAGCCCCGCGCCCGGGCACGCTTAAGCGGCTCTTCGCAAGTCCATAGCGCGCTCTTCACGAGCTCCGAAGGGACTCTTAGCCAGCGCGCTGAGAGTGATAGGCATGAATCGACACCGAATTCTTGCCACGCTCGTCGCCAGCGCCGCGCTGACCGGTGCGGGTGCGGCGAGCGCCTCTGCCGCCACCACCGACCCCGAGGCCGTAAGCCAGAACTGGGCCGGTTACGTGGCGGGCAACACCCAGTTCTCGGACGTGTCCGGCAGCTGGGTTCAGCCGACTGCCAAGTGCAGCTCGGGCCAGACCTACTCCGCGTTCTGGGTGGGGCTGGGCGGCTCCAGCAACCAGTCCTCCTCGCTCGAGCAGGTCGGCACGCAGGCCGACTGCAGCGCCGGCGGCCAGACCGACTACTACGCGTGGTACGAGCTCGTGCCCGCCGCGCCGGTGAAGCTCGGCCTGACCATCCAACCGGGCGACCACATCTCGGCCAAGGTCAGCGTGAGCGGTTCCAACGTGACCATGTCGCTGGCCGATGAGACCAGCGGTCAATCGAGCACCAAGACGCTCCAGATGAGCGATCCGGACACCTCCAGTGCCGAGTGGATCGCCGAGGCGCCGTCGGCCTGTGATCAGTCTGGCAGTTGCCAGCCGCTGCCGCTGTCTGACTTCGGCAGCGTGCAGTTCACGGGCGCGACGGCCACCGCGAGCGGACACACCGGGCCGATCTCCGATTCGGCGTGGAGTGCTCAGGCGGTGACGTTGGGTAGCTCCGGCGCGTCCGACATCAGCCTCGGCTCGGGTGCGCAGTCGGGCAACGCGAGCCCATCGTCGCTGTCCTCCGACGGGTCGTCGTTCTCGGTCGCCTACCAGGGGGCCTCAGCGACCAGCGGAACCACCGGTGGCCAGGGCGGGTACGGCTCTGGCGGCTACGGCTACGGCGGTGATCCGGGCGCCGGTGGCGGTTATGGCTACGGCGGATACCCGGGCGGCGGCTACGGCCAATACGGGTATGGCGGTGGTGGCTATGGCGGCTACGGCGGGTATGGCGATGGCGGCTACGGCTACGGGGACTTCTGAGAGCTATGCGACGCCACGCGCGAGCCGTCTGTCGTCCCGTCCGTCGAGGGCGATGCGATAGGCGGCCGCGAGGCGATCGAGGGCGGCCTCCCAACTGCGGCCGCGCACCGCTGTCAGCGCGCCGCGACCAATGCGCTCGGATACAGCTGGAGTACTGGTCACTGAGACCACGGCGTCTGCGAGGGCACTGACGCCTCCCGCGAGGGCCTCATGGCGCGCCCACCCGGGTCAGGGCGAGCGCCCCGCAGCGCGCGCCGAGCGCGGCGGCCTCCTGGACCGAGTCGCCTCGGCCCAGCCCGAGCGTGAAGGCGGCGGCGAACGAGTCGCCGCAGCCGTAAGCGTCGCGCGCCGGGCCCGGGAGGGTCACGGCGGACCAGCGACCCTCCGACTCGCCCCACCAGCGTCCGCCGCGATCACCCTCGGTGGCGACCAGCAGCCGGGCGTGAGCTGCGGCGCGCTCGGCCCACGCGCTTTCGTCGGGGTCGCTCTCGCTGAACACGAGTGCGTCGATCGTCGCGGTCTCAAGCACGTCCCTGGCGCGCGGCGACGCCACCACGATTCCGGCCTGCCGCGCATGCTCGAGCGCAGCCGGATCGCCGGCCGTGAAGTACGCCGACTGGGTCTCGCGCAGGCGCTCCCATTCGAGGTCGTCCGAGCCCATCGGCTCGAGCCTGTCGCCGATCGTCACGATCGTCCGCTCGCCGTTTGGCTCTAGCAGCGTGATCGCCCGCCGGGTGGGTTCCTCGCGCCAGGCGACGTGCATGCGAACGCCGCGCTGCTCGAGTTGCGCCAGCGCCGCCCGGCCGGTCGCGTCGTCGCCGAGCGCGCAGAAGAACTCGACCTCGGCACCCATGTCGGCGAGCACGCCCGCGGCCACGCCGCCGCCGCCGCCGGCGCGCTGCATGGGGCCCTCGGCGTGGATCACCTGGCCCTGGCGCGGGAAGTGCGGCACGGGGAGGAAGTCGACCCATTCGATGTGGCCGACCACCGCGACGCGGGTCACGGCCAGCCTGCGCGCCTGGTCACCAGTTCGTCATCGACGCGGTGATGATCAGCCGCAGGTCGTCTTCGCCGACCGGCTTGGGCGCCACGGCCAGGAGCCGCTGCTGCTTGAGCGCGCCGGCGACCAGGTCCGGGATGTCGTCCTCGGTGTAGCCGAGCTCGGCCACGCCGCGGGGCGCACCGAGGTCCTGCATGAGCTGACGGATGACCTCGGGCAGCGTGTCCGGTCCCGGATCGGCGATCGAGTCCTCGGCCAGGAGACCGGCCACGTGGGTGTGACGCTCCGGGGCGGCGTCGTAGGTGAAGCGGAAGGCCGCCGGCGCGGTGACGATCACCGAGTGTCCGTGCGGGACGAACGGATGATCGTCGGGATAGCCGGGTGGTTGGTATTCGTGCTTGGTCGAAGCGATCGGATAGGCGCAGGCGTGCGGGATGTGCACACCAGCCGAGCCGAAGCCGACGCCGGCCATCGTCGCGGCCAGCATCATGAAGCCGCGAGCCTCGACGTCGTCGCGGTCGGCCACGGCGCGGCGCAGGTAGCGGCCGCCGAACTCGAGCGCCTTGGCCGACCACACGTCGGCCACGGGGTTGGACCCCTGGTACGGCGGCCGGTCGTCGGGGGAGTCGGGACGCTCGCGCGCGTCGAACGGCTTGGACAGGAACGACTCGGCGGCGTGACACACCACGTCGAGCCCGGTCGACGAGGTGACCTCGGGCGAGAGCGAGCGGGTCAGGTCGGGATCGACGATCGCCTGGGTCGGGCGCAGGTAGCGGTGGGAGATCCCGGTCTTGACCTTGAGCTCAGGGATGTCGAGCACGGCGACCGTGGTTGCCTCCGAGCCGGTCCCCGAAGTCGTGGGAATCGCCAGGTGGGGCTTGAGCGGCGAGGGTGGCTTGCGCCCCTCGCCCACCGGCGGGTTGACGTAGTCCATCACCGGCGCCGGGTGGGTGCAGACGAGATTCGCCACCTTGGCCGTGTCGATGCTCGAGCCTCCGCCCACCGACACGAAGCCCTCGACCTCGTGCTCGAGCGCAAAGTCGACAGCGTCCTGGAAGGAGTCGATGGTCGGCTCCACGCGAGAGCGGTCGTAGAGGACGACGTCGATGCCCTCGGCCTCGATCGCCTTCTGGATGCGCTCGGGATAGCCCGCGGCCGCGACCCCGGGATCGGTCACGAGCATCACGCGGCGCACGCCGAGTCGTTTCAGCTCCCAACCTGCGTCGGCCGACGAACCCCGGCCGAACTTCACCGGGGTGGCCTCCATCGTGAAGATCGTCTCGTGGCTCGGGCTCATGCCCTCATATGCTCTCAGGCCGGGAGCAGCCCCGCCTGCTCGAGCCACTCGCGCAGGCGCGCCGGCGACTCGAATTGGATGGCCTCCAGGCCCACGCCGCGGGCGGCTTCGACGTTGGCCCGGGAATCGTCGATGAACGCCGTCTTGGCCGCCTCGAGGTCGAAGCGCTCCAGCAGCAGCTCGAACACCCGTGGATCGGGCTTGGCCACGCCCTCGAAGCCGGAAACGAGCGCTCCGTCGAACTCCTGCAGGAACGGATAGCGCTCTCGCCGGCCGGGGAACGTCCAGGTCTCCATGTTGGTCAGCGCGTAGCACGGCACGCCGGCCGCCTTCAGCGATCGCAGGATCTCGACGCTGCCGTCGATCGGGCCGCCCACCATCTCCTCGCTGCGCTGCGTCCAGGCCCAGATCTGCGCGGCGTACTCTGGGTGGGCAGCGATCAGCGGCGGCGAGGTCTCCTCCGGCGGAATGCCGAGGTCGTGCGCGTGGTGCCAGTCCAGCGTGCACACCTCGGCCAGGAAGCGGTCCATCTCGGCCTCGTCGTCGAACAGCTTGCGGTACAGGCGCCGCGGGTCCCAGTCGAGCAGCACGCCCCCCAGGTCGAACACGACCGCGGTGGCTCGGCCGTTGGAGCTCGGCGCCGTCACACGGCTAGTGTGGCACCGCTCGGCGCGCCTTTCCCTCCCACGCGTCGGTGAGCAGGTCGGCGAGTACCCCGGCGTCGGCAGCGGCCAGCAGGACGCTGACCGCGCGAGGGCGCTTGCCCCACATGAAGGCGGCACAGGCATCCGGGTGAGCCCGCGCGGCGGTGAGAATCCCCGGCTCGTCGAGCATCACGTTCATGTGCTCGGGGTCCCACAGGGTCGCGAAGATGCGGCCGTTCACCCGGAACGACGGGCGGCCGTGATGATCCTGCTCGACCGCCTCGGGCAGGGACAGGGCGAGGCGGCGGGCCTCATCGACGCTCACCATGGGTTGACGTCGGTGCCCATCTGGCCGGCTTTCGGATACGCGACCCAGGTCAGCGTGCCGGCCCTGGCCGCGGGGACGGACTCGTCCCGGGAGCCGTCGAGTTGCGCCCGGTCGGCGCAGTAGACGATCACCGCATCGGCCTCGCCCGGCTGCTCGGCCACCGGATGTTCGCCGAGATCGAGAGCGGTGTCCTCGGGCTCGTTCACGACCGCGACCGACTGGCCGGGTCCGAGCTGGAGCTTGCCGGCGAGATCCATGTCAGAGGTTATGCTCGGGGCGATGCACTTCGCCGAGCTTACCCCCGTCGAGCAGAGAGTGCTGGGGTGTCTGATCGAGAAGCGCTGCACGACGCCCGACCAGTATCCGCTGTCCCTGAACGCCCTGCGATTGGCGTGCAACCAGTCGACCAACCGTGACCCGGTAACCAGCTACGACGAGGGGACGGTTCGCGAGGCCGCACAGCGCCTGAGCCTGTACGGGCTGGCCCGGCTGGCCAGCGGCCACGGCAGCCGGGCGACCAAGTACCGCCACCTGGCCGAGGATGTGCTCGGCCTCGGGCGCGAGGAGCTCGCGGTCCTCACGGTGCTGCTGCTCCGCGGCCCGCAGACTCCGGGCGAGCTCAAGGCGCGCACGGAGCGATTGGCGCCGCTCGGCTCGCTGGCTGACGTCGAGGGCATCCTGACCGCGCTCAGCCAGCGCGAGTACGTCAGGCGTCTCGGCCGGCGGCCGGGGCAGAAGGAGGACCGCTTCGAGCACCTGCTTGGGGGGAGCGCGGATCGTGATGGCGGGCCGGTGCCGGCGTTCGTCGAGGCGGCCACGCCCGTGCCCGTCGCGATGCCGGTGGCGCAGCCGGTGGCAGGGGCGCAGCAGACGCCAACGCCGGCCGAAAGCAACGGAGAGCTCACCGAGCGCGTCGCCGCGCTCGAGGCCGAGGTGGCCGCGCTGCGCGCTGAGCTCGACGAGCTGCGCGAGCTCTACGGGTAGAGCAGGCCGCTGTCGCGCCGCACCACGAACTCCTCGTGGTGCTCGATGAAGTCGGCCACGATCGCGGCGAACGCCTCGGGGCGTTCGACATAGATCGCGTGCGCCGCGTCGTAGACGATCGTGAAATGGCAGTTGGGCAGGATGTCCCGGTAGATGCGGCCGAGCTCCGGTGGCGTGAGCCGGTCCTCGCTACCGAACAGGACCAGCGTCGGAATCGCGAGGGTGCGCATGGCCTGCTCGAGCTCGGGGTCGCGCGGTGGCCCGATCACCCGGTCGACGAGCGCGCGCTGCTTGGCGTCAACGTCGGGTGGGAGGGAGCCGGTGTTCGTCTGGCGCTCGGGGTGGGCGTACAGGATCGACGCCATCTCCTCCGGCCGAGGGCGCTTTATCGAGTTCACAAGGATGGCCGCGGGAGAGGCGAGCACCAGCGCCTCGAGGCGATCGGGCGCCTCCAGCGCCAGGGTCAGCGCGAGCTTGCCCCCGAAGGATGTTCCCCACAGGTTGAAGCGCCCGAGCCCGATCGCGTCGGCGGCGGAAAGCATCGTCAGGGCGAGCTCACGCATCGACGCCGTCCGTTCGTTGACCGGCGAGTCGCCAAAGCCCGGCGTCTCGAACGCGATCAGGCGATGCGCCGCGGCCAGCAGCTCGTGGCTGCGGCTCAGCCGCAGCCCGCCGGCGCCGTGGAAGCAAACCAGCGGTGGTCCGTCCCCGGCCTCCAGGTAGCGGATCTCGAACCCGTCGGCGCTGATCGATCGCTCGGCGAAGCTCACAGCTCGCGCATCCTCGGCAGGACCTCGGTTCCGAACAGCTCCAGGCTGCGCCGGGCCAGCTCAGGCGCGGGGGCGACGAAGGCAAGCTCGAGGATTCCCACGCCGAGCTCGCGGCCGAGCCGCGCCGCCTGACCGACCACGGTGTCCGGCGAGCCGATCATCAGCTGGGCGGTCTCGATCCGCTCGTCGAGGTCGCCGCCGGCGCTCAGGCGCGAGCGCTGGCGGGCCGCGTCGCGCCCGTAGTAGCCGGCGCGGGCGGCCGCCTCGTCGGCTGCGGGGTTGGCCGTGCTCAGCCGCAGGCCTCCGGCGTGCCCATGGGCGGCGGCCAGGGGCGCCCACTCCTCACGAGCCTGCTCGTCCGACTCGGCCACGTGCACCGCGATCCGGTAGAGCAGCTGCTCGGGGGCCGGCTCCCAGCCGCGCTCGCGAGCAGCCTCGCGATAGACCCGGACCGACTCCCGCGCTCGATCCAACGTGGTCACCGCGAGTCCGCCGCCGATCCGGCGAGCCGCGGCGAGCTCGGCCGCTTCGGGGCTCGAGATCGACATGAAGATCGGCGGATGAGGTTCCTGCACGGGCCGCGGCCAGATCGAGATCGTGCGGTACTCGTAGTAGCGCCCGAGCCAGCCGAACGGCTGCGGCTCGGTCCAGGCGCGCACGATCAGATCGAGCGCCTCCGCGAAGCGCTCGCGCGACTCGGCCGGGTTAACCCCGTAGGTCACGTACTCGTTCGAGGTCCCGCGCAGCATCCCGGCGACCAGCCGCCCACCGCTCAGCGTGTCGAGCATGGCGAACTCCTCGGCCACCCGCACCGGGTTCTGGATCGGGATGTTCGAGCCGAGCAGCGCGATCCGCGCGCGCTTGACCCGCTGCGCGACGGCCGCGGCCATCACCATCGGATTGGGCGTGAGCGAGGCCGGCGAGAAGTGGTGCTCGGCCACCGTCACCCAGTCGAACCCGAGCTGGTCGGCCAGCTCGAACTGGTCGAGCGCGCGCGCCATCGACGCCTGGGCCGACTCGGCCGAATAGTCCACGCCCGGCGCCGGCCAGCCGCCATGCGGGTGGCGGGGCTGGTAGGGCACGATCGAGAAGACGGCCGCTTTCACGTGCCTCGATTATTGGCCAAAGCTGGCCATTCCGTATTGCGCCCCGCAGGTGAACTGCATACAGATACTCAAGGTATGTACGGGGAAGTCGACAACAGGAGTGACCTCGATGAACCTGACGTGGACACGTCGGGCTCTTTTTTCATACGAAAGGGACCACATGAAGCTTGGCAAGACGCTGGGCGCGGGGCTTGCCACGGTCGGCAGCCTGCTGCTGATCGCTGCGCCGGCCGGTGCTACGACCGCCTCGGCCACTCTCACCGCCGGTTCGCTGGGATTCGCCGGCACGCCCGGAAACGTAACGTTTCCCTCGGTGGCGCTGAACGGCCAGAACAAGAACATCCAGGCTTCGCAGCCGCTGGACGTCGCCGACGCCACCGGCTCGGGCGCGGGTTGGAACATCACCGCGACGTCGACGTTCTTCACGTCCGGGAGCAATACCCTTCCCGCCGGCGCGTTCCTGAGCTCGGCTCCGACGGCCGCCTGCGACAGCAGCGTGACCTGCACCACAGCCGGAACCTCTTCGGTCGCGTATCCGTACTTCATGCCCGCGGGCAGCACGGCGCCGACCGCGACCAAGCTGTTCACCGCCCCCTCCGGTACCGGTATGGGTGACCAGACGCTGACCCCGACCTGGAATCTCGGCATTCCCGGCAACGCCTACGCTGGTAACTACACCTCCACGTGGACGCTGTCGCTCGTCAGCGGACCGTAGGACGCATGAAGCGGCGAACGATCTGGCTGCTGGCCACCGCGTGCGCGGTGGTCGGCGCCGTGTCGGCCCCGGCGGCCGGCGCAGCCACCATCGGCGGCTTCGGCGCCCGGCCGGCGCACTTCAATCCGGCCGACCCGGCCACGCGGGCGTACTTCATTCGCACCGTGTCCCGGGGCGGATCGTTCTCCGATCAGGTGATCGTCTCCAATAGCGCGGACAAGGCGGTCACCCTGCGGGTGTACCCGGTCGACGGTCTGACCGGTGCGACCTCCGGCGTGGTGTACGGCAACCGCCAGGATCAGCTGCTGGGAGCCGGGCAATGGGTCACTCCCGCGGTCTCGCAGATCACCGTGCCGGCTGGCTCACAGCAGACAGTGAGCTTCACCGTGCAGGTGCCGAAGACCGCCGGGGCGGGCCAGCACCTGGCCGGCCTCGCCCTCGAGGACGTTCATTCGGGCAAATCCACCGGCCGTTTCTCCGTGACCGAGGTGCTGCGCACGGTGGTGGGCATCGAGGTGAACGTGCCCGGCGCCAGCCGCTCACGCCTCACGCTCCAGAGCTTTTCGATCGCTCCCATCCAGGGAACGACGTATCCGTCGGTTGTGGTCGGCCTGGCCAACGCCGGCACCAAACTGTGCAAGCCGTCGCTGGCGGTTGCGCTGGACGGTCCGGGGGGCGTGCAGCGGGCCAGCCGGCAGCTCGACACCGTGCTGCCCGGTGACTCGATCCCCTACCCGTTCGTGTGGCCGCACGCGCTGGGCGCCGGTAGCTATACCGCGAACATCACCGCCACCGGATGCGGCCCGCGCGCCACCCTGAACGGCACGGCATCCCTCGGCGTCAAACTGGTCCGCTCGAGCGTTCCCGCAGGAACCGCTCGACCCCCGGCCAGCAACACAATCCCGTGGTGGCCGATCGCGCTTGTAGGGTTTGGCGGGATCGTGGTGGGAGCGCTGTTCGGACGGCGCCGACGCGTCCCTCGTCCGGACTGATAGGAGCCGACCGGGTGACGGGACGCCGGAGCGCCCGACGTATTTCCTTGGTGGTGGCACTCGCCGCCGGCGTGCTGGCCTTATTGGGTCTGGCCAGCGCGCCGGCCGCGCGAGCGGCCGGCTGGGCGGCAGAGACCTCGCCGGTGAGCACACCGCTGCTCGCGGTGAGCTGCCCGAACGACCACGATTGCTGGGCCACGGGCGGGAGCGGCTCGGGCGCCAAGATCGTCCACACTGCGAACGCCTCCGCGGCCAGCCCGACCTGGTCGACGCAGACGCCGCCGCCGTCGGCGCTGGCCCAGTACAACGACGTCTCCTGCCCCAATGCGAATGACTGCGTGGCGGTGGGCAGCGTCTCGGTGGTTGCGCCGCTGATCGCCGCGACCACCAACGGCGGCTCGACCTGGACGGCCCAGGCCGCGCCGCAGCCGCTGATCGTCGCGCTCCAGGGCGTGTCGTGTGCCAGCGCCACCAGCTGCATCGCGGTGGGTGGCCTGCTCGGCACCTTCCCGGAGATCATCGCGACGACCAACGGCGGGACGACGTGGACGACGCAGAGCGCGCCATCCGGCGCGAATGCGCAGTTGAACGACGTGAGCTGCCCGTCGACCACGGTCTGCTTCGCGATCGGGGGCACGAACGGCAACGCCTCGATCGTGGCGACCACCAACGGCGGCGCGACCTGGACCACCCAGACGCTGCCGGCCGGCGCAGGCGTGGCGCTCCAGGCGATCGACTGCCCGAGCACCAAGACGTGCTTCGCCGTCGGCAATGCGCTCAGCCGCAGCGCCGAGATCCTGGCTACGACCAACGGGGGCACGAGCTGGTCGCTGCAGAGCGACGGCACGGGGCAGCCGCTGAACGACGTGTCATGCCCGGACACCAGCGACTGCTGGGCGGTCGGTCCGTCGGGCACGATCGTCTCCACCAGCGACGGCACCACATGGTCGACGGAGTCCTCGCCGACCAACAACCAGCTGTTCGGCATCGACATGGTCGGGAAGGCCACCGGCAAGGCAGTCGGCGCTTCGGGCACGATCCTCGGCTACAGCGGATGCTCGTCGGGCGGGCTCAGCTTCACCCCGCCGAGCACCCTGACCTGGCCGAGCACGCCGCTGACCGGACGCGACCAGTCGATCACCACGCCGCTGACGCTCTCACCCAACGATCAGACCGGGTCCGGAGCAGGCTGGAACCTGACCGCGACCTCCACGACGTTCACGGCGGGCGGCCACACGCTTCCGAGCACCGCCGCCCAGATCGCTGCGGCCAGCACGTCGTCGGCCAGCGGCACCTGCTCGTTGCCGGTCGACCAGATCGCCTACCCGGTCACGATCCCCGCCGGCTCCTCGGCGCCGGCCGCGGTCAAGGTGTTCGACGCCGGCGCGGGCACCGGCGCCGGGCCGGTCAATGTGCAGCTCACTGCGGACTTGAACGTCCCTGGCAACGCCCGGACCGGAACGTACACCTCGACCTGGACGCTGACGCTCGCAAGCGGACCGTAGTGCTCGGCCTCGGGGCACTGGGCGTTTGGCGCCCCGTCCGGACGGGGAATGTGGCTGTGGTTCCCCGGCGGTAGGAGGTCGTGATGCGTCGTTCGCTGGCAGTGCTCGTCTTAGGAGGGGCGCTCGCTCTGGCCCCCGCCGCACAGGCGGCGTCCGCACCAGGCGCGGGCCTGTTCCTGCTGACGGCGAACAGCCCGGGCGGGACCTACGCGCCGACGTTCACGGGCAACGGCATGCTCGGGGTCCGCGTGCCACCGTCCGGCCAGGGCTACGCCGCCGGGACGGTGCCTGCTCAGTCCGAGCTGGCCGGCTTCTACGCGCAGATCTCGGGCTCTCCGAAGCCGTCGGACAACGTCCAGCAACGAGCGAACATCCCGACCTGGTCGACGCTCACGTTCGCCGAGAATGGGCAGACGTTCACCGTGCCGGGGCCTGGCGTCTCGAACTGGCGCCAGTCGATCGATCTGCACACCGGCATCGTCACGACCACCGCGCGCTGGACCGCGCCGGACGGGCACGTCACGGATTTGAGCTATCGGGTGCTGACCGACCGCGCCGGGGAGTTCGTCGGCCTGGTCCGCCTGGCGTTCACGCCGCACTGGTCGGGGCCGGCCACGGTGACCGACGCGATCGACGGAACCGCCGACTCGACGGCGCAACCCGAGCTGACCACGCAGGTGTCAAAGGGGTGGGACACTCCGGCCGGCCAGGACTGGGTGACGATCGCCGCGAAGGGCACGAACATCCAGACGACGGTGGCGAGCCAGATCCAGGTCAGCCCTAACGTCGTGGCTGCCAACACGCAGACCGATCAGGCCACCGATCAGTCCGTCGGCCAGGCGCTCAGCTTCCAGGTGACCGCCGGCCAGACGTACACGATCACCAAGTACGTCGGAGTGGAGAGCTCGCAAGACACAGCCGACACCGTGACCGCTGCCCGGGGTCAGGCGTCGAGCGCGTTGTCCACGGGCTGGGATGCGCTGCTGCGTGCGAACAAGGCAGCCTGGGCCTCGCTGTGGAGCGGCTCGATCGAGATCCTCGGCAATCGCACGCTCGCCACCGACGTGAACGCCAGCCAGTTCTACCTGTGGTCGAGCACGCGCGACGGTGCCGACTGGAGCATCTCCCCGGCCGGCCTGTCCTCCAACGGTTACGACGGCCACATCTTCTGGGATGCCGAGACTTGGATGTATCCGTCGCTGCTGGCCCAGCATCCGGATCTGGCCGCGGGCATGGACGCATACCGCTTCCAGCGGCTGAAGGCGGCCGAGCAGCACGCGACAGCCACCGGATGGGCCGGGGCCCGGTTCCCGTGGGAGAGCGCCCTTGACGGCACCGAGCAGATCCCCCCGCCGGTTACTGTCAACAGCGAGGGGCTCTACGAGCAGCACATCACGGCCGACATCGCGCTCGCCCAGTGGCAGTACTACCTGGTCACCGGCGACAAGAACTGGCTCTCCGCCCAGGGCTGGCCGGTCCTGTCCGGGGCGGCTGCGTTCTGGGCCTCGCGGGCTTCGCGGGGCGCCGATGGCAAGTACCACATCACCGGCGTCACCGGGCCCGACGAGGAGAACCCCAACGTCAACGACGAGGTCTACACGAACGTCGGCGCGATGCGCACGCTCCAGGACGCCGTCCAGGCCGCGCGCGTGCTGGGCATCGCCGCCCCGGCCAGTTGGTCGACGATCGCGGCGAACCTCGTGGTGCTCCGCCGAGGAGGGATCAACCCCGAGTTCTCCGGCTACCAGAACCAGCTGGTCAAGCAGGCCGACGTAACGCTGCTCCAGTACCCGTGGGGGTATGAGACATCGGCGCAGGTTGCCCGCAACAACATCAACTTCTACGTCCCGCGCAACGACCCCGGCGGCCCCTCGATGAGCGACGCGGTCAACCTGATCGACAATGCCGCGCTGAACACGGCGGGATGCGCGAGCTACGTGTACGTCGAGCGCAGCTATCAGCCGTTCCTCAAGGACCCGTTCCATCAGTTCTCCGAGACCCGCAAGGGCGGGGCGTTCACGTTCATGACCGGGATCGGCGGCTTCCTGCAGGAGTTCCTCTACGGCTACTCCGGCCTGCGCTGGAATCCCGGCAACGTCGGTCTGGACCCAAGCCTGAGCAGTCAGATCGGCACGATCGTGCTGCACAACCTGCGCTGGCGCGGTCGCGCATTCCGGGTGGTGATCGGACCGCAGCGCACGACCGTCGCGCTGGTGAGCGGAGCGCCCCTGCCGGTCAAGACGCCAGGCGGACTGCGCAGGGTCCGCCGTGGCCGCCCGCTCACCCTGGCCACGCGCCGGCCCGACCTCACCGCCACCCGTGATCTCGTCCGCTGCGGCCGGGTGACGGCGTCGAGCTCGGCGCCGGGCGCGCCCGCCTTGGCCGCGATCGACGGGAGCACGGCCACCGACTGGCAGCCGGCTTCGACGCGCGCGGTGCTGACCGCACAGGTAGCGCCGCTCGCGGGCAAGATCCGGACGATCACGGTGCGGTGGGGGCAGATGTGGCCGGCCGCACCGGCGCCCAACGTGCCGCCGCCGCCCAAGCCGGTCACGGTCCTGCGGCCGGCCAGCTACTCGGTCCAGATCTCGAGCAACGGGCGCCGGTGGCGGACGGTGGCCGTCATCCGTGGCCATGCCGGCCGGGTGCTCGACACCGTGCACCTGCGTTCGATCAGCGCGCGCTACGTGCGGATCCGGGTGACCGCGGCCAGTGCCACCAAACTCCCGATGCTCCAGGAGCTCACGGCCACGAGCTAAGGGCGGGATGCCGCGGGCGCCGTGGGGGCAGGGTGTCCGGGTCCTCCGGGTTGACGGGTTTCGCCGCACTCGTGCGCATCGCCGGTGCGAGTGCGGCGAAGTCCGCACCAGAGCCGGATGAATCCGAATTCACCGTTCCGAAGGCGCCGAGTGAGGCGTTTTCCGTGCGCGGCGGCCCGAAGGTGCGGGCCGGAGGCGCGAGCCGGGGCTAGGGGATGCCGATCTCGGAGTTGTCGCCGACCATGAACCGGTAGGCGCGGGGCTGGCGGCGGTCGCGGCCGATCTTGACGTTGCGGCCGAGCAGCGAGGACTCCATCCGGCCGTCGAGGTCCCGGACGGCCGACCGGGCGAGCAGGATCGAGTGCTCCACCTCGGCGCCGGAGATCTCGCACTCCTCGCCGATCGCGGTGTAGGGGCCGATGTAGCAGTCGGTCAGCCGGGCGCCGGCACCGATGATGGCCGGACCCCGGACCGCGGAGCGCTCGAGCCGGGCGCCGGCCTCGATGACCACGCGCCCGTCGACCTGGGAGTCGATCAGCTCGCCCTCGATCCGGGTCTGGATGGTGTCCAGCACCAGCCGGTTCGCCTCGAGCATGTCGTCGAGGCGGCCGGTGTCCTTCCACCAGCCCTTGACGATGTGCGGCACGACCCGCTTGCCCTCGTCGACCAGGCGCTGAATGGCGTCGGTGATCTCGAGCTCGCCGCGGGCGGAGGGCTCGATCGCCTTGGCTGCATCGTGGACGCTCGCGGTGAACATGTAGACCCCGACCAGCGCCAGGTTCGTCTTCGGCTCGCGCGGCTTCTCGACCAGCTGCACGACCGCGCCGTCGGACAGCTCGGCCACGCCGTAGGACTCCGGGTCGGGCACCGGGGTGAGCAGGATCAGCGCATCCGGGCGGTCACTGCGGAAGGCGGCGACCAGATCCTCGATCCCCCCCTGCAGAAGGTTGTCTCCCAGATACATGACGAACGGTGAGTCGCCGAGGAACGGCTCGGCGGTCAGCACGGCATGGGCCAGGCCCGCTGGCTCGTCCTGGAGGATGTAGGTGAGCTCGACGCCGAAACGCGAGCCGTCGCCCGCGGCGCGCCGGATCTCCTCGCCCGTCTCGGGGGCGATGATGATCCCCACCTGGTCGATCCCGGCGCCGGCCATCGCCTCGATCGCGTAGAACAGTACGGGCTTGTTGGCCACCGGCACCAGCTGCTTGGCGCTGGTGTGGGTGATCGGGCGCAGGCGCGTGCCCTTGCCGCCGGACAGGATCAGGCCCTTCAAGGACTGCATCGGCGCGCAGACTAGCGTCTAGCGCCCGTACGAGAACCCCTTATCTAGCCTGCTGCGACCGCGGCGGTGGCGGACCGGATCGCCTCGGCTGCCTCGCGTACGGCCACGCGTGCGTCTTCGGGCTCGAGCACCACGGCATCGCCCGCCTCCTTGAGGACGTCGCGCACCAGGTAGCGCAACGAGGCGAACCCGCGCTCGACGATCACCGCTCCGTCGGCGAGCTCAGCGGTCACCGTGCGCTCCTCGCGGGCCCAGCGCGCCCGCTCGGGCGAGATCCACACCCGTGCGCGGCGCGAGGCCGGCACCTCGCCGGTGCGCGGCCACCCGTCCACGTCGGCGGCGGGATCGACGTCAGGGCGCGGATCGAATGTCTCGTCGTTCACCGAGGCCGACTTGAAGCGATCCAGCCGGAAGTGGCGAACGTCCTCGCGCGAGGGATCGAACGTCGCGACGTACCAGCCTTCGCGGCCGTTGATCAGCGCGTAGGGCTCCACCGTCCGGGTGGAGAACTCGTCCTCGTTCTCCTTGTAGTACTCGAACGAGAGCAGGCGCCGCTGGGCGATGGCGCTCGAGACGACGGCGGCGATCTCAGCGTCGTCGCCGCCGGGAGCGGCGATCTGAAGCCCTTCGTGGACCGGGTCCTCGCCCAGCGCGCCGACCACCTTCTCGCGCACCGAGGTGAGTGAGCCCTCCGGGATGTGCTCACCGATCAGGTCGATCGCGGCGACCAGCGCCTTGGCCTCCACCGGCAGAAGGCGCGCCGGTCGGGCGAACGAGTCGCCGTAGGGCTCGGGCTCCACCTCGATCGTGCCGTCGGCGGTGAGCTCGGCGTAGAGCACGTAGGTGCCGGCGCCGAAGTTGACCAGATTGAGGACCGAGATGTCCTCGCGCAGCTCCTGCTCTGAGACCTTGAGCTGCTGGCCGAGCTCGCGCGCCTCGATGGTACGTCCGGCGCGGCCGGCCTCGATCAGGATGCTGGCCAGCGTCACCAGCCGGGCGAAGCGCTCGGGCCGGATCGCGCCCTCGGGGTGATGCCCGTTCGCGTCGGCCACGGCGCCGCTGCCGTCGGCGGCGTCGCCGGCGGGGGAAGTGGTCTCGGGCGCGAGGAGCGGCTCGCCGGCATGGCGTTCGATCAGCAGATCAACCCGCTCGCGCAGCTCGCCGGCCAGCTCGGGGGGGCCGACGATCCGGGCGTGCTCCCCCAGGCCGAGCACCCAGGCGATCACCTGCCGGGCATTGGCGTAGGGGGTCAGGAACAGCCGGTCGCCGTCCTCCTCGCCGCCAGGGCGCATCTCGCCGTAGCGTCCGAAGTGGCGCTCGATCTGCCAGGCGATCCGCCGCCCGATCCACACCTCGGCCGGGCGGGCGGGATCCGAATCCCCGAACTGCCAGTCGATCCGATTTGCGTATGCGCGCGGGTCGAAGTCGGCCGGGCGCTGGAAGTCGTGCTCGGCCTTGGTGGCGTAGCCGACCTTGCCGCGGATCCGGGACAGGCGGAACACTCGGATCGCCTTGCGCTCGTGCGAATGGCCGACCAGATAGAACTGCCCGCCCTGGAAGAGCAGCTGGTAGGGATCGACCCGGCGGGTGCCGACCTCGCCGCGCTCCATCGTGTAGTAGTCGAACACGATCGTCTTGCGGCGGAAGATCGCGGTTTCGATCTTGGCCAGCCGCTGAGAGAGCTCGTGGCCCCCGGCCGAGCCGGTGATGCCGAGCGCCACCGTGTTCTGCTCCGGCGAGGACAGCGGGCTGGGCCGGCCCCAGGAGATCTGCTGGAGCGCCAGGCGCAGGGGCTCGGCGTAGGCGAACTCCCCGTCGAGTAGCTGGAGCGCGGTGTGCAGGGCGGCCAGCTCCTGATCGGTGAACTCGATCGGGGGCAGGTGGAAGTTCTCGGGCGCGAGCGAGTAGGTCTCCTGCTCGACCAGGCCGTCAACCGGCTTCTCGACCGAGAGGAAGATCCGCAGCGCCTCGAGCTCGGAGCGATCGGCGTAGAAGCGCCGGGCGAACGCATCCTCGTTCATGGCGCTGTAGCCCTCGACGTCGCGCCGGATCTCCTGAGCGGTGACCGGACGCCGTTCCGCCATGAGATAGGAGATCAGCGACAGCTGTCGGATCAGCTTCTCGGTGTCCTTGGCCATGCCCCCTCCAACTGTAGTTGGGCGGCTGGCAACGCGGTTCCGGGGGCGGGGTGGGACCCCCATTAGAAACGCTATTTGCGGTCTTTTGCCGCTGAGTCGTTGCGCGGCGAGTACAGCCTGAATCAGGCCGCTTCGCGGTCCACATCGGCGCGCGAGGCGAAATAGGCCCCGCCGCCCAGCACCTTGTCGTAGGCCGACCACTGCTGGCCGGCCGGCAGCTCCTTCTCGAGCCGGTCGAAGCTCCCGAGCCGCCCGCCCAGGTTGTCGATCATGTGCACCAGCGTTGCCTCGCGGGTGCACGGGACGACCGGGCTGCCGTGCTGGAGCGAGCCGTGGTGGCTAAGGATGATGTGCAGCACGGCCTGAGCGAGCTGGGGCGGGAACCCGTCGAGACGCTCGATCGTGCGCCTCACCCGGTAGTAGCCCAAGGGGATCTCGCCGTGCAGGCGGCCGGGGTCGGACATGGAGATTCCGCCGGCCTCGAGCTCGTAGGCGTCGAGCTTGCCGATGTCGTGCAGCAGCGCTCCGGTCACGGCCACGTCGCGGTCGATGCCCGGGAACGTGGCCGAGATCGCGCCCACGGCCTGGGCCACGCCCAGCGAGTGCTCGAGCAGGCCGTGGCGGTAGGCCTGGTGGTAGCGCTTGGCCGCCGGGGCGTCCCGGTAGCCGGGCCAGGCGTCCGCGAATACCTCGCTCAGGAGCAGGCGCAGGTGCGGATTCTGGATCGTGCCCACCAGCTCGCGCAGATCGCGCTCCATCTGATCGAGGGTGTGGGCCGGGCCGTCGTGCAGATCCTCGTGGACGAATTCGCCCTCGCCGGCCTCCCTCACGTCCTGCAGCGCAACCTCCCCACCGGACATCGTGCCGGTGACGAACACGACCGCGCCCGGGCGGCAGGTGTCCTCCACGGGCCGGGAACTCACGGCCGGAACGCTCCCGCTCCGGTCGCCCAGGACGAGCCTCAAGCAGTCGCCGTGGCGCTCGACTACACGCACCAGAAGAGCCTGGCGAATCTCGGTTCCTTCCGCAAATTCCCGAACTCGCATCGTGGTCGAAGATAAAGTGGCCCGCGGACAGCACGATGCAGCAAAGTGCGATCGTCACCGGCGGAACGGGCGGACTGGGCTCCGCGGTCCTCGAGCGGCTGCTCGACGACGGTTGGCGCGTCGTGGTGCCGTGGGTCGTGGAGGCCGAGCTCGAGCGGGTCTCCGAACGCGAGGGCCTCGAGCTGGTGCAGGCCGACCTGTTCGATCCCGACGCGGTGGCGGCGGTGGTTACTCAGGCCGCCGGGGCGTCCGAGGCGCCGCTGGGCGGCGTGGTCAACCTGGTTGGAGGGTTTGCCATGGGCGGGCGGGTGCACGAGACCGCGATCGAGGAGTTCGAGAAGCAGTTCCGGCTGAACCTGCGCCCGACCTATCTCGTGGTGGCCGCGGCCGTGCCGCATCTGCTCTCGGCCGGCGGGGGTTCGATCGTGTGCGTGGGCACCCGGGCCGCGGTCCAGCCGTTCAGCGGCGCGGCGGGCTACATCTCGTCAAAGGCCGGCGTGATCGCCTTCGCCCAGGCGGTTGCCGCCGAGTACAAGAACGACGGGATCCGCTGCAACGCGATCCTGCCCAGCGTGATCGACACCCCGGCCAACCGGTCCTCGATGCCCAAGGCGGACTTCGAGAAGTGGGTCAAGCCGGCCGAGATCGCCGGCGTGATCGCCTACCTGCTGAGCGACGACTCAGGACCGACGAGCGGCGCGGCGATCCCGGTCTACGGCCGCGCCTGACGAGGGTCCCCGACGGGCCCTGGCTGAAAGTGTCGTTGCAGAGGGAGGAATCCGCGAAGCGGCTTGGTAGCTTCGCCGCTTGCTCGGAGTGCGTCGCTCGGTTGCCATCGGGATGTTGGTCGTACTTGCCGCGGTGCTGGGAGGCGCCGGGACGAGTGCCGGCAGCCTGGCCGGAAGGTATGCGGCGGGCCAGCAGCACGCCAACGCGCTGCAGCAGTCGATCAAGTCAGACAGCGCGCAGATCCAGAGCTACGAGAACCGGATCGGCAACCTCCAGTCCGAGCTCGACGTAATTCAACGGAGCGTCGACGCCCAGGAGCGGCTGCTGGGTCAGGTGAACGTCGAGTTGAACGCGGCGGAGGATCGCCTGCATCTGCTCGAGGCCGAATATGTGCGAGGGCGCCGCGTCCTCGCCGCGCAGCTCGTGGCCGACTACGAGTCGCCCCAGCCCTCTCTGGTCGACGTGCTGGTGCAGGCCCACGGGTTCGATGAGCTCCTGAGCAAGCTGAGCCAGATCAAGACCGTCGCGCGCGCGAACGCGAACACGATCGAGGCGGTGAACTCTGCGCGGGTGGCCGTGGCCGCCGAGACCCGCCGGCTGATACCGATACAGGCCCGGCGCAAGCGCGCGGCGGCGGCGGTACTCGTCGAGCGCGACGAGATCGCACAGCTCAAGCTGACCATCGTCGACCGCGAGATCGCCGTGTCCCACGATCGCAGCCTCAAGAGCAGCCAGCTGAGCTCGCTGCGGCAACGGCTGGCGCGAGAGGCCGCGACGCTCCAGCAACAGGCAGCCGACGCGCAGGCGGCGTCGTTTGCCACCGGCGGAGCCCCGGCGGGCGGCTGTGTCAACACGCCGTTCATACCCCACGGCGGCGAGTTCGGGTTCTTCCCGGCGCCGGGCACCAACTACACCGTGAACGAGGAGCCGATCATCGCCGCGCGCCTGGATGAGCTCGGGCGCGTGCTCAAGCTCCACCTGATCGGGATCTCCGGCTACCGCACCCCCCAGCACTCGGTCGAGGTCGGCGGGTTCGCGGACGACCCGCACACGCGCGGCGAGGCATCCGACACGCCCGGCGT
This sequence comes from uncultured Solirubrobacterales bacterium, assembly GCA_963764545.1. Taxonomy (GTDB): domain Bacteria; phylum Actinomycetota; class Thermoleophilia; order Solirubrobacterales; family Solirubrobacteraceae; genus Palsa-465. Next base: position 109,254 of record CAVXSX010000009.1, read on the forward strand.
GGAGGGAGTGCCTGAGGCGACGCTCGAGCAGTTCTGCCTCACGCGGCCGTTTCCCGGGCCACGCGAGGCAGACCACATCCAGGAGCTGTAGGCCTCAGTCGTCGAACTGGCCGGCGTACAGCGCGAACACCGCGCCCTGCGGGTCGTGCAGCACGCTGATCTGGCCGACACCGATGTCGGTTGGAGGCACCAGCGTCGTTGCGCCGAGCTCGCCTGCCTTCGCCGTGTCGGCCTCGATGTCGCCAGCGCCCAGGTACACGAGCCAGTAGCTCGGCTCGTTCTCCTGGGCCGCCCGGATACCGCCGTTTCCGTGGCCGTCGTTCTGGATGACCAGGTAGGGCATCCCGGCACCCTCCATCGGCTCGATCTGCCAGCCGAAGAGCTCGCGGTAGAAGTCCGCTGAGGCGTCCGGATCGGGCGTGGCCAGCTCGTTCCAGGACAGCGCGCCGCGCTGGTTGACCAGCGACGCGCCGTGGTGCTGCTTGGCCTCCCAGGGCATGAAGAAGGCGCCCTGTGGGTCCTGGATAACCGCCATGCGTCCAACGTCCATGACGTCGAAAGGGGGCGCATGGACGGTGGCGCCAAGCTTCTGCGCGCGGTCGGCGGCATTGTCCGCGCTCTCGACGCTGATGTAGGAGTTCCACAGCGGCGGGACGCCGGCTTCGGCCTGCTGTTGGGGTTGGGGCGAGATCGCGCTGACGTCCTTGCCGTCGATCTGCATCATCGAATAGGTCACGCCTTCGGCGACCGGATGGTCGACAGCGGTCCAGCCGAACAGCTGGCCGTAGAACTGCTTGGCGGCGTCCTGATCTGTGGTCGCCAGGTCGGTCCAGGAGAAGGTTCCCGGTGCGTATTTGGTTCGTTCAGCCATGGCGGCGACCTTAGCCCCTGACGCCTGGCGGTGTGTGAGGAAAGTGCTAACTCGCGGACAGGTTCAGTCCGCGGCCAGGCGAGCGCGTCGGATCGCCCGGCGGCGCCGCGCGCCGGCGGCTCTGTCCTCGTCGATGGCTCCGTGCTCGATCGCTCGCTCGCGACCTCTCTGACCGAGGTCGTAATGGTCGTTCTCGGGACGGCCGGGCGTCGACTGAAACCACTCGCGGCGGAGCCCGATGCGCTCCGCGAACGCGTGGAGCTCTCCGGCCGTGTCGGCCTGAAGATGCCCACCGCCGCTCCATCGGCCCCAGTCGCCGGCGGCGAAGGCGTGGTCGACGTAGACGCTCACCTTCGATGCGGCAGCTATCGCGCGTCGAACGGCGCGAACGCCTCGGCCATGGCGGCGCGATCCAAGCCGGCACCGAGCCCGCACAGCAGCGCGATGCGTGCGGCGGCGGGCGAAAGGAACGGGACGCAGATCGCTCCGCTCGCTCGCAGGTCGCGCTCGGCGCCCTCGAACCCGTACGTCGAGAACAGCATCGACGAGCGATCCGGCCGGCAGGTGATCAGCACCGGCACGCGCTCGGCGGCGGTCCGGAGCTCCTTCAGGACGGGCTGCGATAGATGCCCGGCACCGAGTGCCACGAGCACGATGCCGTCGCCGGTCTGCGCCGCGTGGCCGAGCAGCGCGCCGTCGTCACCCAGCCCGGTGGTGATCGTGGCGACGCGATGATCCAGGCTCTCGACCGAGAGCGGCGCCGGACGACGTGGCGTGGCGTGCAGCCACACCCGGCCTTCGACGATTCGCCCGAGCGGACCAGCCGTCGGCGAGCCGAACGCCACCGGACCCGTGCTGTCGATCTTGCGCACTGTGGTGGCGGCGTGGACCTCGCCGCCGAAAGCCACGACGACGCCGAGATCGGCGGCGGCCGGCGCCCTGGCCAAGATGATCGCGTCGAGCAGATTCGCGGGCCCGTCCGCACCGGGGGCGCTGCCCGGCCGGTTGGCACCGGTGATCACGATCGGCGCCTCGCCGCCGTAGGTGAGCCCGCACACCATGGCCACCTCCTCCATGGTGTCGGTGCCGGTGGTGAGGACCACGCCCTCGCCGCCCGAGGCAGCCTGGACGGCGCGGCGGCCCAGTTCGAGCGCCTGGGTCAGCGTGAGGTACGTGCTGGGCAGCGACAGCACGGTCTCGGCCTCGAGGTGGAACCCGGCCACCTGGGGCAGCTGCTGCACCAGCTCCGAGGCGTCCAGGGCGGGCACCGCGCGCTCCCCGCGCATGGCGATCGTGCCACCGGCGGCCAACACCCGGACCGGCCGAGTCGCGCCGTCGAAAGTCGAGTTCACGGCGGCATCATCGCGCATCCGCCTCTACCCTTCGAGCCGATGCGACTCGCGATCACCGGGGCGGCTGGGATGCTCGGCCAGGATCTTCACGCGGCCGCGCGGGGCGCCGGACACGAGGTCCTCGCCTTCCCGCGCGCGGACCTGGACATCGCCGACGCGGCCGCGGTGTCCCGGGCGCTCACCGAAGCGCGTCCCGACGTGGTGATCAACGCGGCGGCCTGGACCAACGTCGACGGTGCCGAGACCGACGAGGCGGGCGCGCTGGCGGTAAACGGTGAGGCCGCGGGCAACGTCGCGCGGGCCGCCGCGGCGGCCGGGGCGTGGACGATCCACGTCTCCACCGACTACGTGTTCGACGGGAGCAAGCGCTCGCCCTACCTGGAGTCCGATCCGGTCAGGCCGGTGTCGGCTTACGGGCGCACGAAGCTGGCCGGCGAGTCCGCAGTGGCCGAGGCGGCACCCGCGCGCCACACGATCGTGCGCTCCTCCTGGCTGTTCGGCGTCGGCGGTCCGTGCTTCCCAGCCACCATCCTGCGACTGGCCAAAGAGCGCGACGAGCTCAAGGTGGTCGATGACCAGATCGGCTGCCCGACGTTCACCGGGCATCTGGCTGAGGCGCTCGTCGAGCTGGCCGCCCGCGAGGATCGGCCCGTCGGGATCCTGCACATCGCCGCCGGCGGGAGCTGCTCGTGGTTCGAGTTCGCGCGTGAAATCGTGACGGGCGCGGGCGTTACGTGTGAGGTGAATCCCTGCAGCACAAAAGAGTTCCCCCGGCCGGCCACGCGCCCGGACTACAGCGTGCTGCGATCAGAGCGCGGTGACGAAGTGCCGGTCCTGCCCGAGTGGCGGGAAGGGCTGGCCAGGTACATGGCGCTCGCGGCGGCGGCGCGGGAGGTAAGGGCAGCATGAAACTTCTGGTATGCGGCGGCGCCGGCTTCATCGGCTCCAATTTCGTACGTCTGCGTGTGCGCGACCACGGCGACGAGATCGCGGTCCTTGACAAGCTGACCTACGCCGGTCGGCTGGAGAACCTCCAGGACGTGGAGTCGGACATCCGCTTCGTGCAGGGGGCGATCGAGGATCCGGCGGCGGTGGCGGACGCGATCGGCGATGCCGAGGCGATCGTCAACTTCGCGGCCGAGACGCATGTGGACCGATCGATCGCCGACCCCGAGGGCTTCATCGTGACCAACATGCAGGGCACGCACGTGCTGCTCGAGGCGGCGCGCCAGCACGGGCTGCGCTACCTGCAGGTCTCGACCGACGAGGTGTACGGCTCGATCGAGGAGGGCTCGTTCACGGAGTCCTCGCCGCTTGAGCCCTCCAGCCCGTACAGCGCGACCAAGACCGGCGCGGATCTGCTGGTCAGTAGCTACTACCACACGTACGGGCTCGAGACGGTGATCTGCCGGGGATCGAACAACTACGGCCCGCACCAGTATCCCGAGAAGCTGATCCCGCTGATGATCCTCAATGCGCTGGCCGGAGACTCCCTGCCCGTGTACGGCGATGGGCGCAACGTGCGCAACTGGCTGTTCGTGGAGGACTTCGGGCGCGGCATCGGTCATGCGCTGGCGCACGGACAGCCCGGCGAGGTCTACAACTGCGGTGGCCCCGACGAGTGCGACAACCTGACCGTGGTCAATCGGATCATCGAGCTGGCCGGCGCCGATCCGGACTCGATCGAATTCGTGACCGACCGGCCGGGCCACGACCGGCGCTACTCGCTCAGTAGCGAGAAGCTGCAGTCGCTCGGATGGCGCGCCCAGGTGCGCTTCGACGAGGGGCTGGCGCGGACCGTCGACTGGTATCGGGACAACGAGTGGTGGTGGGCCCCGATCCGCAGCGGTGAGTACCGCGACTACTACGAGCGGCACTACGGGCGGGCGCTGAAGGCTTGACCGGCGCCGGTCTGCGCGAGCTCGAGCGCGAGGTCGTCGCCTGCCGGCGCTGTCCCCGCCTGGTTGCCTGGCGCGAGGAGGTGGCGCGGGTCAAGCGAGCCGCGTTCGCGGGCGAGGAGTACTGGGGCCGCCCGCTGCCGGGTTTCGGCGATCCGGACGCTCGGGTGATGCTGGTCGGCCTGGCACCGGCCGCCCACGGCGGCAACCGCACCGGCCGGATCTTCACCGGCGACCGCTCGGGCGACTGGCTGTTCGGGTCACTGTTTCGTGTCGGCTTCGCCAACCAGCCGACCTCGGTGGCGCGCGACGACGGGCTGCGCCTGACCGGGGCGTGGGTGACCGCCGCGGTCCGCTGCGCGCCGCCGGTCAATCGCCCGCTTCCCTCCGAGCGCGACAACTGCCTGCCGTACCTGGTGCGCGAGCTGGCGCTGTTGGAGGGGGTGCGCGTGATCGTGGCGCTGGGGTCCTTCGGGTGGGACGCGGCGCTCCGAGCCCTGCGCTCGCTGGGTGAGCCGATCCCGAAGCCGCGGCCTAAGTTCGGCCACGGCGCGAGCGCCCAGGCCGGGCGCTTCACGCTGCTCGGCTGCTTTCACCCCAGCCAGCAGAACACGTTCACCGGGAAGCTGACCGAGCCGATGATCGACGCTGTCCTCACACAGGCACGGTCATTGGCGATCGGGCTATCAAATACGTAGCCTGAGCGCCATCGGCCGGTGCAGGCCAACCGCTACGCTCGCCTGAGTGGCGCTTAAGCAGTTCTCTCCACGCACGCGTGAGTGGTTCGCCGGGGCGTTCAAGGCGCCCACGCCGGCGCAGGCGCAGGCCTGGCCCGCCATCGCCAGTGGCGAGCATGTTCTGATCTCCGCGCCGACCGGATCGGGCAAGACGCTTGCCGCGTTCCTGTGGGCGATCGACCAGCTGGCCAGCCAGCCAGGCCTGGACGGCGCCGTGGGCGCGCGCGACCACGCGCGCGACCACATCGGCCTGGTCTACGTCTCGCCGCTCAAGGCTCTCTCCTACGACATCGACCGCAACCTGCGCGTGCCGCTGCGCGGGATCGGGGCCGACCTCACGGTGGCGGTTCGCACCGGTGACACCCCGCAGCGCGAGCGCCAGGCCATGCTGCGCGAGCCACCCGACATCCTCATCACCACCCCGGAGTCGCTCTACCTGATGCTGACCGGCCGCGCCCAGGCGCTGTTCGCCGGCGCGCAGTCATGCATCGTGGACGAGATCCACGCGGTGGCGTCGACCAAGCGCGGCGCCCATCTGGCGCTCACGCTCGAGCGGCTGACCGAAGCCGCCGGGCACGAGATCCAGCGCATCGGGCTGTCGGCCACCCAGAAGCCGCTCGAGGAGATCGGGCGCTTTCTGGTCGGGCCCCGGCGCACTTGCCGGATCGTCGACACCGGCGTGCGCAAGGAGCTCGATCTGGCGATCAAGGTGCCGGTCGACTCGATGGTCGAGCCCGAAGCGACGCCCGCCCCCGAGCTCGACCCGCTGCAGGGCGGCACCGAGGCAACCCGGCGCTCGATCTGGCCGGCCATCTATCCCGAGCTGCTCGAGCTGATCGGCGCTCACCGCTCGACGATCCTGTTTGTCAACAACCGACGGGCGGCCGAGCGTGTGGCGCTGCGGCTGAACGAGCTCTCCGAGCACGAGATCGCTCGCGCCCACCACGGTTCGCTCGCGCGCGAGGAGCGCCTGGTGGTCGAGGAGATGCTCAAGGCGGGCGAGCTGCCGTGCCTGGTGGCGACGTCGTCGCTCGAGCTCGGCATCGACATGGGCGCGGTGGACCTCGTTATCCAGGTCGAGTCGCCCAAGTCGGTGGCGCGCGGGCTGCAGCGGATCGGCCGGGCCGGGCATTCGGTCGGCGACGTCAGCCGCGGGCGGATCTTCCCCAAGTTCCGCGCCGACCTGCTCGAGTGCGCCGTCGTGGCCCGGCGGATGCGCGACGGTGAGATCGAGACCACCGTGGTGCCGCGCAACGCGCTCGACGTCCTCTCCCAGCAGATCGTGGCCATCGCGGCCGCTGCCCCCGAAGACCGTCCCGTGGACGTCGACGATCTGTACGCGCTCGTGACCCGCACCCACTCCTACGGCGAGCTCAGCCGCAAGCAGCTCGAGAACGTGCTCGACATGCTGGACGGCCGGTATCCCAGCACCGAGTTCTCCGAGTTACGTGCGCGCATCGTCTGGGACCGGGTGCACGGGACGATCCGGGCTAGGCGCGGCGCGCGGCAGCTCGCGGTGACCAACGCCGGCACGATCCCCGACCGGGGGCTCTACTCCGTCACATTGCCTGATGGCCGCCGGGTGGGCGAGCTCGACGAGGAGATGGTCTACGAGGCGCGCCCCGGACAGACCTTCCTGCTCGGGGCGAGTACCTGGCGGATCGAGGAGATCGGGCGCGACCGGGTGATCGTCACGCCGGCGCCGGGGCTGCCGGGCGCGGTGCCGTTCTGGAAGGGCGACGGGGTGGGCAGGCCCAAGGAGCTCGGCGAGGCGATCGGCGCCTTCTCGCGCTGGGCGGTCGATCAGACGCCCGCGAAGCTCTCCGAGGGCTATGACCTGGATGAGCGCGCGGCTACCAACCTGCTCGAGTTCCTGCGCGAGCAGCAGCAGGCGACGCGGGTCATCCCGTCCGACCGGGCGATCGTGGTCGAGCGCTTCCGCGACGAGATCGGCGACTGGCGGCTATGTGTCTTGAGCCCGTTCGGGGGGCGGGTGCACGCGGCGTGGGGCCTGGCCCTGAGCGCGCGTATCCGCGACCAGCTCGGCCTGGAGTCCGACGCGATCTGGTCAGACGACGGGATCATCGTCCACCTGCCCGATGCCGAGGAACCGCCCGGGGCCGATCTGGTCATGCTCGAGCCCGACGAGATCGAGGACCAGGTGGTGGCCGAGCTGTCGGCCTCCGCGCTGTTCGGTGCCCGCTTTCGCGAGAACGCCGCCCGCTCGCTGCTCATCCCCCGAGCGCGGCCGGGCCGGCGGACGCCGCTCTGGCAGCAACGGCTCAAGGCCCAGTCGCTGCTAGAGGTGGCGAAGAAGTACGGCGAGTTCCCGGTGATCCTCGAGACCTACCGCGAGTGCCTGCGCGACGTGCTCGACGTTCCCGGACTGGTCGAGCTGCTCACCGCCCTGCACCGCCGCGAGATCTCGCTGATCGAGGTGGAGACGCCGACCGCGTCTCCCTTTGCGTCGAGTCTGCTCTTTGACTACGTGGCGACCTACATGTACGAGGGCGACACGCCCAACGCCGAGCGCCGGGCGGCGGCGCTGTCGCTCGACCGTGAGCTGCTGCGCGAGCTGCTCGGCCAGGAGGAGCTGCGCGACCTGATCGACCCTGGTGCGCTCGAGCAGGTCGAGGACGACCTCCAGTTCCTGTCGGACATGCGGCGCGCGACCTCGCGGGATGGGCTGCACGACGTGCTGCGCGGCGTCGGCGACCTGACCGCGGCCCAGGCGCAACTGCGGGTTCTCGACGGGCTCGACGCGCCCGCCATGCTTCAGGAGCTGCTGCGCGAGCGGCGGGCGATCAAGGTCCGCCTGGCCGGCGAGGAGCGCTGGATCGACGCGGCCGATGCCGGGCTGTACCGCGACGCGCTCGGCGCCGCGCCGCCCGGCGGTCTGCCGGCAGCGTTCCTGGAGGACGTGCCCGACGCGCTGGGCAGACTGGTTCGCCGCTACGCGGCCACCCACGGTCCGTTCACCACCGAGGATCTGCGCGCACGCTACCGCGTTGACTGCACACCCGTGCTCCAGGGGCTCGAGCGTGACAGCGAGCTCGTGCGCGGCGAGCTTCGCCCTGGGGGGACCGATCGCGAGTGGTGCGATCCCGAGGTCCTGCGCCGGCTGCGCCGGGCATCGCTGGCGGTGCTGCGCAAGGAGGTCGAGCCGGTCGACCCGCGCGCGCTGGCCCGTTTCCTGCCCGCCTGGCAGGGCGTCGATCGCCATCCCGCCACCGGCGCCGGCATCGATCGTCTGCGCGAGGTGCTCGTCCCGCTCCAGGGCCTGGCCCTCCCGGTCGAGGTGTGGGAGCGCGACGTGCTGCCGCGCCGCACCGGGGCGTACTCGCCATCGTGGATGGATCGAGCTGTGCGCCGCGGGTGAGCTGGTGTGGATCGGGGCGGGTGCGCTGGGTCGTCATTCCGGCCGTGTCGTCCTGTACTTTCGGGAGGACCTGGGAGTGCTTGGCCCGCCGGCGTTGCAGGGGGGCGCGGGGGCTGGTGCGGGGGCTGGTGGGCTCGACTCGCCGGGGCACGAGGCGGTGCGGGGGCGGTTGGCCGCTGGTGCCTGCTTCTTCACCGACCTGCTGGTCGACGTCGAGCTCGTGCCCGAGGAGCTCCAGGAGGCGCTGTGGGACCTGGCCTGGGCCGGAGAGGCGACCAACGACGCGTTCGCGCCGCTGCGTGCCCCCCGGCTGACGCTGGCTCGGGCGCAGCGCGAGCGGGTGCGCGGGGCGGCCCGACCGGGGCGGTTCGCGGCCCGCCGGCGCGGCGCGGGTGCCTCGGCGCAGGTGCAGGGGCGCTGGTCGCTGACCGAGCCGCTGTTCCGCGGCACCGGCGATCCGGCCGCGCGGCGGCGGGCCATCGCCGAGCTGATGCTCGAGCGCTACGGGATCCTCACCCGCGAGCAGGTGCGGGCCGAGGGGCTGCCCGGCGGCTTCAGCGGCATCTATCCGGAGCTCTCGCAGCTGGAGACGCTGGGCGTGGCCCGGCGGGGATATTTCGTCGAGGGATTGGGCGGTGCGCAGTTCGCGCTGCCGGGAGCGGTCGAGCGACTGCGGGCGCAGAACGCCGGCGAGGAGACCCCGATCGTGCTGGCCGCGGTCGACCCGGCGCAGCCCTACGGCGCGGCGCTGGCCTGGCCGGCTCGCGAGGAGGGGCGGCGCCCCGCCCGGGTCGCGGGCGCCTACGTGGTCATCAGCGAAGGCGAGCCGATCGTGTACCTCGAGCGCGGCGGGCGTGCGCTTCAGACCCTCGTCGGCCAGGACGATCCGCGCCTCGAGCCGGCGCTGATCGCGGTGACCGAGCAGGTCCGAGCCGGGCGGATACGCCGGATCGCGCTGGAGAAGGTGGACGGCGAGTCGGCGCTCAGCTCGCCGCTCGGGCCGGCGCTGGTCGCACTTGGGTTCCAGCAGGGACCGCGGCGGTTGACGCTGAGCGCCTGAGGGCGTCCGGATGCCCGAGGGCGACACGATTGCCTACGCCGCCAAACGGATTCGTCCCGTGCTGGAGGGTCGCGTGCCCAGTTCTATCGAGACCCCGCATCCGCGGCACGCGCTCGACCGCTGGCCCGACCGGCTGGCGGACCGGGCCGTGGTGAGCGTCGACACGCACGGCAAGCACCTGTTCCTGCGCTTCGAGGGGGACCTGGTCCTGCATTCGCACCTCGGGATGGTCGGCATGTGGGGGGTGTACGGACCCGGTGGATCTGGGTCCCGCCCAACCCGCTCAGCCCGGCGAGCCTGGATCGTGCTGCGCTCGGCCGGTCACGAGGTCGTGCAGTTCGACGGGCCGCTGCTCGAGTTGATGACCGAGGGGCGCACGCGCTTCGATCAGCGCCTCGCCGCGCTCGGGCCGGACGTGCTGGCGGCGCAGTTCGACTCCGAGCGGTTCCTGCGCCGGCTGCGCGGCGATGACCAGACGCGCTTCGTCGGCGATGCTCTGCTCGATCAGCGCAACGTGGCCGGCATCGGCAACATCTGGAAGGCCGAGGGGTGCTGGGAGGCCGCGATCGACCCCTGGCGCCGGGTGACTGCCGTGAGCGACGAGGAGGCGATGGCGATCATCGACGGCGTGCGCCCGCGGATGATGCGCTCGGCGACCGAGGGACACCGGGCCATCCAGGCGCGCGTCTACGGTCAGGCCGGCCGGCCCTGCCCGCGATGTGGCACGGCGATCGTGGCTCGCGGCCAGGGCGACGCCAATCGGACGACTTACTGGTGCCCGGGATGCCAGAAGTAGCCAGGCTCCGGCGTGTGGGTCACAAGGGCGCCGACCTGATCGCCCCCGGCAACACGTTCGCCAGCTTCGACGCGGCGGTGGCCGCCGGCGTGGACATGATCGAGTTCGATGTGCTGCGCGAGGAGCACGGCGAGCGGCTGATCCTGGCCCATGATTGGGTAGACGGCGCCTCTCGCGAGGCGCACACGCTCCAGGAGGCGCTCGGCCACTTCACATCAGAGGCGTTCGCCGGGATCGAGCTCGATGTCGATTTGAAGCTGCCGGGCTACGAGGTGGCCGTGCTCGATGCGCTGCGCGAGCACGGGATGCTCGAGCGCACGCTGATCTCGAGCCAGTACGAGGAGAGCCTGGCACGGCTGCGCGCGGCCGAGCCGGCGGTGCGGCTCGGCTGGTCGGTGCCGAAGCTCAGGCGCGATCCGTTCCGTTACCGGGCGACCCAGCTGCCGGCGCTCGTCGCCTTGCAGGTGATGCGAGCGCTCCTGCCGTGGCGCGCGGTGTGGGCGATCAGAGCCGGGCGCTGCGATGCCCTGATGGTCCACTGGCGGCTCGTCACCCCCCGCCTGGTGCGGTCCGTGCGCGCGGCCGGCGGCGAGGTGTACGTCTGGACGGTGGATGAGCTGGCGCGGCTGCGAGAGCTGGAGGCGCTCGGGGTGACCGGCGTGATCACGAACGACCCGAGGCTGTTTACGCATTTGATGACGTGATGGATCATGCCCTCGTGCGTAGTGAGGGTGTGACCGAGACGATGACCGCCCCGCCGTCGGCGCCGAGCTCGTGGGAGCGCTTCGAGTCGCTCTACCGCTCGTGCCGCGACGATGTCTACGCCTACGTGTGCACACTGCTGCGCGATCCGGCCGCGGCCGAGGACGTGACCGCGCTCGCGTTCGAGCGCGCCTACCGCCGGCGGCGGACGTTCGATCGTCGCCGGGGCGAGGAGCGGGCCTGGCTGTTCGGGATCGCCCGGAACGCCGCGCTGGACGAGCTGCGCCGGCGCCGGCGCGTGGCCACGCTGGTCACCGATCCGTCCGAGGTGGCCGAGCCCGAGGACCCCGAGGGCGCCGAGGTGACGCTCCGCCGCACCACGGTGCAGGCCGCGCTGGTCGGACTGTCCGGGCGCGAGCGGGAGATCGTCGCGCTGAAGTTCCACGCCGGCCTGTCCAACGCCGAGCTCGCCCGCGTGCTCGGAGTCAGCGAATCGAACGCCGGCACGCTGCTGTACCGCACGATGGAGAAGCTCAGGAAGGCTTGCAATGCGACTGCTTGACCACGAGGAACCGATCGATCCCGAGATCGCCGCCACGCTCGACGCCATCGACGCGGTGCTGGCGGGCGACCCGGTCGACGCCGAGTACGCCGAGCTGGCCGAGATCGCGCTGCTCCTGGGCGCCGAGCGCCCGGCGGTTCCGCCGGCATTTGCCTCCTCGATGGACCAGCGGGTGTCGCGGCGCTTCGCGCGGGCCGCCTCCGAGGCGCCCAAGCGGCCTCGGCGCAGACGTATCCCGACCGGCTTCTGGGAGGCCAGCGGCGCGCTCGCCGCGGGGCTGGCGATGATCGTCGGCATCGTGATCGTGGCCGGGAGCGGGCACGGCTCTTCGAGCGCCTTGTCGACCTCCTCGATGAGCAGTGCGGCTTCGAGCGCGGGTCCGAGCGCGGGCTCGAGCGCGGCCGCGTCGGCGCCGGCGCACGGCAACGCCCGGGCGCCGCTCAGCGCCCAATCTGCCGCCTCGGCCGCGCCCGGCTCCTCGGCGCTCCAGCCCCCCACCACCGGCCGCAAGGTCGTGCAGTCCGCCCAGCTCCAGCTGGCCGCCTCGCCCAACCGGATCGATGACGTGGCCCAGCAGGTGTACGACGTGATCGGGTCCCTGAACGGGATCGTCGAGAGCTCCACGATCACCCAGAGCGGAGGACCCGACGGCTACGCGAACTTCCAGCTCAGCGTGCCGAGCGGTTCGCTCGCCCAGGCGATGACGCGCCTGTCCTCGCTCCACTACGCCTCGGTGCTCTCGCGCACCGACGCCACCCAGGACATCACCAACCAGTACGACGCCACCCAGCGCGCGCTGGCCGACGCGCGAGCGCTGCGGACGTCGCTACTCAAGCAGCTCGCGAGCGCGACCACCACCGACCAGGTCAACAGCCTGAACGCGCAGATCCACGACGCCGAGGCTTCGATCTCGAGCGATGAGGCCACGCTGGGCCGGCTGAATCATCAGGTCGGCTTCAGCTCGCTGGCGCTTCAGATCAGCGCACAGACGCCCCCACCGGTCGCTCACCAAAGCGGTGGGTTCGGGGTCGGACGAGCTGCCCACGACGCCGGGCGAGTGCTCACGGTGGCGGCCGGCGTGGCGCTGATCGCGATCGCCGGGCTCACCCCGGTCGCCCTGGTCGCGGCGCTGTTCTGGTGGGTGGGCGCAGCGCTCCGGCGCCGGCGCCGCGAGCAGGCGCTCGACTCGGTCTGAGTCCGATCTCCGCCCCGCTCACACGGGCACGCGGGCGCGAGGCTGTGTGCTATGCATGGACGATGCCGGCAAGCAGCGAGGACACGATCGCGCTGCTGCGTCGCGTCCGGGTCTTCTCGACGCTGTCCGAGGACGAGCTCGCGCAGGTGGCGCAGGTGACCATGGCCCGGCGCTTCGAGGCCGGTGCGGTGGTGTTCAGGGAGGGCGACGAGGGCAGCACCTGCTACATCGTGCGCACGGGACGCGCGCGGGCGATCCGCGAGCACCCCGACGGCCGCTCGATCACGCTGGCCCACTTCGACTCGGGCGACATCTTCGGCGAGATGGCGATGCTGGACGGCGAGCGGCGCTCGGCCACCGTCGAGGCGACCGAGGCGACCGAGGCGATCGCGATTCTCAGCGCTGACATGCACCGGCTGCTCCGCGAGCATCCGGACATCTCGGTCAAGCTGATCGCCGCCCTCGGGCAGCGGCTGCGCGACACCAACGAGCGGCTGGCTCGCCAATCGTTCCAGACCGTGCAGAGCCGGGTGGCGGCTGCGCTCGCCCAGCTCGTGGCCGCCGCGCGCGGGTCCGATGGCAGTGCTCCCGAGACCGACGTGCTGATCACCGCGACCCAGGCGGAGCTGGCGCAGCTCGCGGGTTCCTCGCGCGAGTCGGCCAGCCGCTTTCTGGCCGTGCTCGAGCGCGCAGGAATAATTACGCAGGGACGGGGAAAGCTCACCGTCCATGACCCCGAAGCGCTCAGCCGCTACGTCTACTGAGGGGCCGGACGGCACGATCGAGCTGTCGGCGGGTGGGGCGGTCGTCCAGGGCAACGAGGTGATCGTGATCGTTCCGGTCAAACGCGACGCCCGCCGCCGCCGCGTCCTCGGCCTGCCCAAGGGACACCTGGATCAGGGCGAGACCGACGAGGCGGCGGCCCAGCGCGAGGTGACCGAGGAGACGGGCGTCGTGGTCGAGCTGATCGACAAGCTCGGCGATGTCGAATACACGTACGAGCGCCGGGGACGCCGGCGCAACAAGCGGGTGGCCTTCTACCTGTTCGAGTACCGGTCGGGCAGCCTCGAGGACCACGACCACGAGATCGAGACCGCACGCTGGATGCCTCTCGAGAAGGCAGCGCGTGAGCTGACCTATGCCGGTGAGCGCGAGATCGTTCGCCGCGCGCTATCGCGTTTGTCGCCGGATCGGTAGGCTCACGCCGTGCGAGTCCTCAACTTCTACTCGTCGGTGTTCGCCGATCAACTCCGTCGCGGGCGTAAGACCGCCACCATCCGCCTCGGCGACAAGTCACACAAGTACCGCAAGAACGACTGCGTGCTGGTGACGATCGGCTATCAGCACTCCCCGCGCGAGAAGATCTTCAATGCGGTCATCGACCAGGTCGAGGTCAAGCGAGTCCGCGACCTGTCCCCGCGCGACATCGAGCACGACAACCCGGAATTCCGGCGGGTGGACGAGATGATCCACTTCCTGGAGCAGATCTACGGACGCACGGTCTCGATGGAGGACACCGTGACCGTCGTGCGCTTCTCGCAGATCATCGAGAACCCGCCCGAGATACGCGACCGCATGCACGGGCTGGGCGCGGCCCGTAACTGACGCGCAGCTGGGCGACTGGGCGTCAGCCCTTGCGACGCCGCGAGCGGCGGTGCGAGAGCCCGGAGGTCTGGCCGGTCAGTGAGCCGGCCCCGGTCAGCGTCTGCCGAGCAGGCGGGGGCGGGATGTAGCGGTGATACACGGGGGCGGACGGCGAGGAGGTGACGGGCGACCCCGAGGCCGTGCTGCCGGCGGACGAGCTGTGGGTCGCCGACGGTGAGGACTTGTGCACCGCCTTGGCCTTGTGCCTGGTCTTGTTGGCCTTGTGCTTGGCTGGCGTGGCCGCCTTGTGGCTGGTGGTGGCGGCCGGCGTGCTGGTGGTGGCGGCCGGGGTCGAGACGGTGGGCGGGGGCGGTGCGGGCTGGCTGGCGCCGACCGGCGTGCTCACCGGGACCGTCGCCGGGGTCGAGCCGGCCTGTGACGCGTTCTTGCCGTTCGAGCCGCCGATCAGGATCAGGATCAGCAGCACCAGGAGAACCAGCGCCAGCACGACGATCGTGAAGCGCCGGCCCGACATGGACCTGCGCGACGCCCCGGGCGAGCCGCGCTGACCTACTCGCCCCGAGGCGCGGCTGCGGAAGCGCGAGCCGGCCAATTGGGCGCTGGCGAGCTCGCTGGAGCGGCTGCCGTTGCCGTTAGCGCTGCCGCCGCGCCCAAACCGGCCGGAGCGACCGCGCGTGGGAGCCTTGGAGGGCTCGCCGTCGCGTGTCCTGGCGCGCCGGGCAGCGCGAGCGGAAGGCTTGGGATCCGGGCGCGAGGGCACGGCGCCAGGACTGAGGCGGTCGCCGATGACCAGTCCACCAGCGTCCTTTAGGGCTGGAGCCTGCTTCGCCCGCGCCTGTTCGGGGGGCGTCTGTTCGGGCGCCTGTTCGGGCGGGGCGGGAGCCTCGGGCGCGGCCGTTTCCTGGGTCACCGCCGCCCGGACCGCATCCTGTGCCGCGGCGGCGCGGGCGGCCTGGCGCATGGCGGCCCATCGCGGCGCGCGCTCGCGCGCCGGCGGGGTGTCGGGGGGCTCGGGCCGGGCGGCGGGCTCGGGCCGGGCCAGCGGCTCGGTCGCGGGCGCCGGAGGTATCGGCGTGGCCGACGTCGTCGTTCGCTTCGGCTCGCGCAGGGGAGTCGCAATAGGCTCGCCGGAGACCAGCGCTACGCGGGGCGGCGGATCCGTCCGGGACTCCGGCGGCGTCGCGGGCGGCGTCCGTGGCTCGGGCGCCGGCGGCGGCTCTGGTGGCGTCGAAGGCGCGCGACGCCGGCGGGGCGGAGCGGGCTCGGCCGGCACGAACTGGCTCGGGTCGATCGCGAAGCGCGCGCGCCGGCGAGGTGGCGGATCCTTCGTGCTGGACGCCATCTCGGCGAGCGTGTCGGCCAGCTCCCCGGGTGACCGCTGCGGGGCGGTCGAGCGGCGCCTCTTCCGCTCAGTTGCCATGGCCGGATGATAACTGCCGCCAGGCCATCGGCGAGCTGATCAGAGCTTGGACGAACAGGGGTTCTGCGTGAACGAGGCGAGTCGCCAAGGCCCGTTGCGAGTCTCGGCCACGACCGAGGACGCGACGTAGAACCGCGCGTCGTAGCAGGAGGCCACACGGCTCAGCTTGATCGTCCCGGGATAGGGGACCACTGGACCCGTGGCGCAGTCCGGGTGGCAATCGCGCAGCAACACGGTGCCGTGGGCGACCGCCGATGTGCCGCCCCAGTTGCTCCAGCGCAGATGGAGCAGGATGGCATTCGAGGCGAAGGCCAGCGTGGCGGGCTCGACCTTGCCGATGTTCGTCAGGTCGAGGACATACAGCGCCCCGGCCGCATGCCCGGCGGGTAGCTGCGGTGGCGCCGGCCGGTAGGGCACCGTGGGAGTCAGCTTGCTGACGGCGGTCGTGACCGGCCGCGCGGCGCTCGCGACCCCGCCGCAGCCGGCCAGGGCGAGGACGAGGCCGACGGCGACCGCGACCCAGAGTGCTCCGCTCACTTATCTTGATGTTGTACTTGGCGCACGAGCCTGACTGGATCTCGTTGATCATGTTCTGGGCGGTGCCCATCTGCGCCTCATAGTTCGAGCCGTCGCTGATATGCCGAGTGTTGCACCTCCTCGGTCAGATACCAGGGGGAGTAGCCGGGGTTCGCGGCGTCCACCTGGATCGCGCCCGGATTGGCGCCCCTTCCGTCGTAGTAGGGCGTGCCGGGACCGGTCCCGTCCAGGAACATCGCGGTGGCGTCGGCGGGATTGGTCTCCTGACCCGCGGTTCCCCAGTGGTCGTCGGACTGCTGCTGGAACAGGCCGAGCGACTCACCTCGGCCCGGCGTGTAGGAGGTGATGTCCCGCATCGTGGACTCATCCCACGCAGCCAGGAACGACGCCAGCAGTACCTTCTGGCCGACTCTGGAGCTTGATGGTCGACCGAGCAGATGATGCAGCCGAGCTGATCTGGGCGTAGTTGGCATCCACGACCGTGCCCGGCAGACCGAGGCTGTAGCTTCCGATCGGTCCGCCGTTCAGGTCGACGAGGTGGACGTCGGAGTTCCCCGGGAGCACCGGTGGGGTGCTGCCCGGCTTGGTCGTGAGCGTCTGACTGCAGGTGGCTGCGCCGAGCAGCTCGATCTGGTCCCGGGCGCCCGGAATCGGACGCGCCAGTCCGAAAGACCTGAGCGTGGTGTTGTCGATTCTGTCCAGGCCCGTCGTCTGAGCGGCCGCGCCACAGGCGTGCGCCTGCTGGATATCGCCGGCCATGCCCGGGGGGTTGGTCGAGCTCGTGCTCGAGCTGGGGGTCGCCGTGGCGTAGCCGAGCACGCCGACCACATGCAGATGCTTGGCTTTGGCCAGCGTGTCGAGCTTGCCGGCGAGCTTGGGCTCGCAGTAGGTACTCCAGTTGGTTCCGGACTTGGCGAAGAACCCGGGGGCAGTGCCCTGGTCGTTGGGGGGATCGAACGGGTCGCCGGTCACCACGCTCGCGTCGCAGGTCAGCGCGGTCGTGAGAGGCGGGCTGGCCTGTGAGAACGGATCGGTGCTGGCACGCGCCTTGGCCACAGCCGTCGCCCCGCCGTTGGGCAACGAGTTCTCGGAGTGCACGGTGACCTCCACGTCGGTGCCGAATATGCCGGAGACCGGGATGAAGCTGATGTCGCCCGGGCAGGACATCGTGCCGTGGTTGAGGTTCGCGTATTTCTCGGCGGCTTGACATACCGTCATGGGCTGGTAGGCGGGCGCGATTACCTGCCCATTCGGTCCGTAACGGACCTGCTGGAGCTCGTCGACCATGGTCTGCTCGCCTTCGAGCGCGGCGGCGTCGGCGGCCGTCTGGGCGTTGCTCGCGATCCCCGATGAGAGGCCGAGGAGGAAGATGAGCATGCCCCCGGCCATCAGCGCAACCACCACGACCGCCAGCAGCGGGATGACCTGACCACGCTCATCGCGCAAGGCTGCCGGACCAAGCCCTTGGCTAGACCCCTGCTCTGATGGCATCTTGCAGCGAAACATATGCGACGCGAAATTGTTGTGGTTGGGTAGCATAGGATGGCCGTTTCGCTCTGATTTACGAGCCGCTAAGGATGGTTCGGACCGGCACCTCACCGCAGGGAGAAGATGCGCATCTCGGCAGCAACAGGCGGCGTACGGGCGGGCGATCGAGCGCCAGGAGGGCTCACCGCCAGGCGGTGAACGAGGCCATGAGAAGGCGACAAATGAATCCGCGCCAGCGCCAGGGACTGCTGCTGGTCATGATCGCCGCGGCGGGTTGCTCGGGGTGTTCCTGCTGATCGCCAACTACGTTTCGGGCGTCTCCAAGCAGGTGGGACCCAAGGACGCAGATCCTGGTGCTGATCAGGCCGCTGCCCGCCTACCAGGCGGTGAGCGCCGCCGACCTGGGGCTGATCACCGTGCCGCAGAAGTGGGCTCCCGCCGAACGCGCTGACCGCGCCGGACCAGGCCATCGGGCTGATCAGCACCAGCCCATGCTGGCCGGGCACCGACCTCGAGCAGGGTCTGCTGACTCAGGAGCCCCTGCTGACGCCCGGCAACCTCGAGATCGCGATCACGATCGACGCCGAGAGCGGGGTGGCCGGCCAGATCACCCAGGGCAGCCTGGTCGACGTCATCGCGGTGTACGGGATCGAGCGGCGGCACCGGAAAGGGCGTGGCCAAGATCATCGTGCCCTACGTCCGGGTCCTGGGCGTTCCCTCCGCGGGCGCGAGCGGCTCGGGCCCGATCACGTTGTCGGTCACGCCTCAGCAGTCGCTGCAGATCAGCCTGGCCGAGGCCACCGCGAGCAAGCTCCGCCTTGCGCTGGTGGCCCCGGGCTCGAGCTCGACTCCGCCCACCGTCCCCCCGGTCTCGCAGAGCCCATGATCAGGGTCCTGCTCGCGATCAACGATCCCCGGCTGGCCGACCAGCTCTCCGGGCTGATCGCCGAGAGCGACGAGCTGACCGTCACCACCACGCTGCGCGACCCGCAGGAGCTGCGCGGCACGCTCCCGCGGCCCGACGTCGACGCGATCCTGCTGCACGACCGGCGCGGCTCGGTACCGCTGATCGAGGTGACGCGCGAGCTGACCGTCGCGCACCCGGACATCGGCCTGGTGCTGGTCGTCTCCGAGGACTCGCCCGAGCTGCTGCGCAGCGGCATGCAGGCAGGTGCTCGCGACGTGATCGCCGAGCCGGTCGGCCTCGAGCAGCTCGAGATGAGCGTGCTGGCCGCCGCATCGTGGACGCACGCCCTGCGCCGCCGGGCCGAGCGGGACGCCGGCGGCGAGCTCGTCGGCATCGGGCGCGTGGTCACGGTGGTCGGTGCGAAGGGCGGCGTCGGGACGACCACTGCCGCCGTGCACCTGGCTCTGGCCGCGCGCGAGCTCGGCGAGCCCGGGGTGTGCCTGGTCGAGTACGACCTGCAGGCGGGCGATGTCCGTGCCTTCCTGGACCTCCCCTACCGGCGCAGCGTGGCCGACCTGGTTCCGGTCGCCGACGAGCTCACCACCCGCCACCTGACCGAAGCGCTCTACACGCACGCGACCGGGCTCCGGGTGCTGCTCGGGCCGCAGGAGGGCGAGCAGGCCGAGACGGTCACGGCGGCGGCCGCGCGCAACGTGCTCACATCGATCCGCACCCGCGAGGACCTGACGATCGTCGACGCCGGCTCGACCCTGAGCGAGGCCAGCGCGATCGCGGTTGAGATGGCGGACACGGTGCTGATCGTGAGCACGCCGGACGTCGTCTCCCTGCGCGGCGTGGTTCGGGTCTGCTCGCTGTGGGATCGGCTCAAGATCGAGCCGCCCGAGGTTGCCGTCCTGCTCAACCGAACCTCGCGCAAGCTCGAGGTGCAGCCCGACCTGGCCCGGCGCGTGGTGCCGGTCCCGGTGCTCCAGACCAGCGTGCCGGCCGACTTCTTCGCGCTCGAGTCGGCGGTCAACACCGGAATCCCCGCGGCCAGCGGGGCGAGCGACGCGATGCTGCGGCCGATGGCCGCCGTGCTCGGGGAGATCTCCGCGCTCGGCGCCCGGGGTGAGCCGGAGGGACGCGCCGATCGCGCCAAGAGCATCGTGGCTCGGTTTGCCGGCGAGAGCGGTCAGACCACGATCGAGTTCGCCGGCCTGCTGCCGCTCCTGTTGCTCGTGATGGTGCTGCTCTGGCAGATCGCGCTGGTCGGGGCGACGTTCGTGTTCGCCGGGCACGCCGCGCGGGCCGGCGCGCGGGCACTGGCGGTCGGTGACGACGTGCCCAGCGCCGTCGAGGCCGGCCTGCCCGGTGCCTGGCAGAACGACGTCGAGGCGGTCAAGCCGGTCACCCAGCAGACCTGTGACGGCAAGGCTCCCGCCTCGACGAGCGAGATCGACGGCTGCGTGACGGTCTCGATCCACACGCCGCTGCTCGTGCCCGGGCTGCTCGATCACATCCTGCCGTCGATCCAGACCTCGGCCGGGACGGTGATCGAGGAGGCCGCGCTCCCGTCCGAGCAGCTGAACTCGGCCAGACCGTGATCGGCGGGGGCCGGGATGCGGCTCGCGGGCCGCGGCCAGCCGGCCGGGCCCCGGCCCGTCGCGCGTATGTGGACCCGCTCGCGCACGCCAGCGTGACCCCCGAACGGATCGACCAGGGCGTCGACTACTCCGGCACGGGGCCGATCGACGCCATCGGAAACGGCACGATCGAGTATCTCCAGCCGGCCGGACCGTACGGGTGGCCGGGGAACTAGTACATCGCCTACAAGCTCGACGGCGGCATCGAGCAGGGCAAGTGGGTCTACATCGCCGAGGACATCACCCCGGTCCAGGATTGGCAGGTGGGCGAGAAGGTCACGGCCGGGGAGCCGATGGTCACGTTCGGCCCGAACGAGGGCCACGGGATCGAGACCGGCTGGGCCGCAGCCGGATCCCGGCGGCTTCCCCGGCCGGCCTACGCCCACTCCCAGTACCACGAGGGAGACCGCACCGCGGCCGGTCAGGACGTTCAGCGACCTGCTCCAGCTCGTCGGTGCGCCGCCCGGGTGCATCGAGGGCCGGCCGATCGTCGGGCACTACCCCTGATGAGCGCGCTCGCCCATCCGGCGCGGCCGGCCCCGACCGTACGCGCCTCGCGCTGCTCGTGGCTCGGCGTGCTCGTGGTGCCGTGCTCGCGGCCGCGCATGGTGATCGCCGCGACGACCGGCGGCCGGCCGGTTGCGCAGGCGCCCGGCGCCCGTGGTCGGCCAGCCCGCTCCCGGACCGCTGTCGGACGCGACGCACACGCCGGCGCCGGCCGCGGCCAGCGCCGCCGCGACGTTCCTGTCCGGCTATCTCGCGTTCATGTACGGCGATGGCTCGGTCAGCCAGATCCGGGACGCCTCGCCCCAGCTGCTCGCGATCCTCGCCAAGGCCGGCTCCGCCTGAACCCGGCCGGGCGTCCGCCTCACCCGCGGATCGTACGCGCTCGGCGCGCAAGGAGGCGAGCGGGAGCAACACTGCACGTGACCGCGCTGATCAGCGACGGCGTCGCCCGCTACCCGATCGGGATCGAGATCGTACCGCGGCCCGGCGCGGCTGGCGAGGCGACCCAGTTGTCCAACGGAGTAGCCGATGCGATGCCGAGTCCGGCCAGGCGACGATCGAGTTCTCCGGCATGCTGGTGTGGCTGCTGGTCGCCGCGCTGTTCGCCTGGCAGCTCGGTCTGGTCGCCTGGTCCTACGTGTCGGCCACCAACGCCGCGCGCACCGCGGCGCGCATGTACAGCCGGACGGGGGACGTCACATCGGCCGAGGAGGTCGGCAAGGCAGTCGCTGAGCGGCGTGGTCAGCAGTGGTGCCAGCGTAAAGTTCAACGGCGAGCAGGCGGTCGTGCAAGTGAACATCCCGATCGTGATTCCCGGATTCAAATCCGGCCTGCAGGTCGAGGGGGACGCCGACATGCCTCACACTGGATGAATGATGGACTGCGAGACCGCATCGCCAGCGAGCGTGAGCAGAGCTCGCGCGCCGCGCTGGACGGTACCGAGCTACTATCGGCGCCGGCTGCTCGAGGAGGTCGACTTCGCCGAGCTGGCCGAGCTGACCGACGCCCAGCGCCGGGTGCGGCTCGAGCGGATCGTGGGCCGGATGGTGACCCGGGAAGGGCCGGTGATGACCACCTCGCAGCGCAGCGCGCTGATCCGCCGGGTGATCGACGAGGCGGTCGGACTCGGCGTGCTCGAGCCGCTGCTGGCCGACGAGTCGGTCACCGAGATCATGGTCAACGGCCCCGAGCGACGTGTGGATCGAGCGCGACGGGCGGATCGAGCAGGCGGATGTCGCGCTTCACCAGCGAGGCGCAGCTCTTCCAGACGATCGACCGGATCGTCTCGCAGGTGAACCGGCGCGTCGACGAGTCGAGCCCGATGGTGGACGCCCGGCTGCCCACAGGCGAGCGGGTGAACGTGATCATCCCGCCGCTGTCGCTGATCGGGCCGGTGATCACGATCCGTCGGTTCCCGCGGCGGTTCACGCTCGGCCAGCTGGTCGAGATGGGCACGATGGACGAGGCCACGCGCCGGGTCCTCTCGGCGTTCGTGCAGAGCGCGACTCAACATCGTCATCTCGGGCGGCACCGGCGCCGGCAAGACCACGTTGCTGAACGCCCTGTCGGCCGCGATCCTCGAGCGCGAGCGGATCGTCACGATCGAAGAGGCGGCCGAGCTCCGGCTCCAGCAGCCGCACGTGATCCCGCTCGAGGCGCGCCCGGCGAATGTCGAGGGCAAGGGCGAGGTCACGATCCGCGACCTCGTCCGCAACAGCCTGCGCATGCGCCCCGACCGGATCATCATCGGCGAGGTCCGCGGCGTCGAGACCCTCGACATGCTCCAGGCGCTGAACACAGGTCATGAGGGCTCGCTGGTCACCGTGCATGCCAACAGCGCCGACGACGCCCTCTACCGGCTCGACGACGCTGGCGACGATGAGCGACCTCCACATCCCGCATGCGGCCCTGCGCGAGTACATCAACAATGCGATCCACGTCGTCGTTCAGATCGACCGCGGTGCGGACGGGCTGCGGAGAGTCGTCGAGGTCGCGGTGGTCGCCTCCAGGCGAGGGGAGCCGTTCCGGCTCCAGACCGCGATGCAGTTCGAAGCCGACCCGCTTTCGGCCGACCGGCGCGTGACCGGTCGCGCGCGCCACTACGCGCTGCCCGATCGGATCGCCGAGCACCTGACTGATGGCCGGCGTCGACATACCGCGCCGCGTTCCAGCTCGCGGCCGGCGAGGCCGCACCGACGCGAGAGGCGGAATGATCGCGTGCGATCGCGATAAGTGCCGTCACGGCGGCCGAGATGCTGCTCGTCGTGGTCGCCATCGCCGGGCTGTTCGGCATGTGGCTGCTCGTCTCCACGTCGGCCCGGCGCAGCCTGCTGGTGGAGCGCGGCGGGGTCGAGCTGCGCCGTCGCCGCGGGCTGGCCGAGGCGCTCGACGCGCGGCTGATGCGCGGACCAGCGTGGCGCGGACCTCGCCGGCCAAGCTCCGCTCGGCCGGCACTCAGCTGACCCCGAGTCGTTACCTGGGCACGCTGGTCGGGCGGGATGCTCGGCGCGTTCGTGGTCGCGAGCCTGTTGTTCCCGCCTTTGCTGGCAATCGTCGCCGCGCTGCGTGGTGCCGTGGGGCGGGTCGGCGTGGCTCGGGCGACGCCTGGCTCGTCGCAACGAGAACTTCATCAACCAGCTGCCTGACGTCGCGCGTCTGCTCTCGAACGGCGCGTCCGCCGGCTTGTCGATGCCCGCGGCGATCGAGCTCGCCGCCAAGGAGATCGACGCGCCCGCGCGGGAGGAGCTCCAAGGGGTGCTCGACGAAGTACACCTGGGCCGCTCGCTCGACGAAGCGCTCGACAGCCTGGCCCGGCGGCTTCCCTCGCGCGAGCTCGCGGTGCTGATGAGCACTCTGATCATCCAGCAACGCACCGGCGGCGATCTGGTCCGTGCACTCCAGGACCTGTCGAGCACGCTCGACATGCGCCGAGAGACGCTGCGCGAGGTGCGCACGCTGATGGCCGGCGCGGTGTTCACCTCCTACGTCGTGCCGATGCTCGGGCTCGGAGCGCTACTGATGCTCAACTCGATCAACTCCAAGACTCTGCCCCGGATGACCAGTAGCCCTCTCGGTATCGCGGCACTGGTCGTCGCGGGCTCCATGTATGCGGCTCGGGTCACTGGCGATCAGGCGCATCACAAGGGTCGAAGTGTGATCAACCCGGCGCTCATCGGACTGGCCGCGGTCGGGCTGCTGTGGGGTCGCGCTACGCGGGATCGTGTTGATGCGCACGCCTTCGGCGATCGAACGCCGGGAGCTGGTGGCGGATGTCACCGAGCCCGAGCGTCGGCGCGGCCCCATGAGGCAGCTGATCGATTTGCTCGGCGCGCGGCTCGGTTCACGGCTGTACGCCGTCATGAGCGAGCGGCGGCGGCAGTCGATCTCCAAACGGCTGGACCTCGCCGGCCGGCCGGCCGGTTTGAACCTCGAGGCCTACGTTGACCTGAAGGCCGCCCTGCTCGCGCTCGGGGTCACTGACGGCGCTGCTGCTCGTGATCGCCGGCTCATTGCCGGCCGCGCTGCTGTGGCTCGTGTTGGCCTGGCTGGGTCCGGAGGTGTGGCTGAGCCGCACGGGCCGCCTGCGCCAAGACCGCCTCGAGCGCGACATGCCGGATTTCGTCGACATCCTCGCGATCACCGTCCGCGCCGGGACCGGCTACCGCGCGGCGCTGCATCGCGTGGCCTCGTCGCTGCGCGGTCCCGCTTCCGAGGAGATCCTCGCGACGCTGCGTCAGATGGACCTCGGTGCGACTCGCCGCGAGTCCTTCCAGAAGCTGCGAGAGCGCAACGACTCCAAGACGCTCGACAACTTCGTCGCGGCGCAGCTGCAGGCCGAGGAGCTCGGCACGCCGCTCGCCGATGCGCTCGCCAGCATCGCCGCCGACACCCGGCGGCTGGCTGCGCAGACCGCCCGCCGTCGCGCCCAGCGGGCCACGCCCAGGATCACCCTGACGGCGATCGCGCTGCTCCTCCCGGCGACGATGATCCTGATCGGGGTCGGGATGTACCTCGGCTCGGGCATCCACATCGGCAACCTCGTCCGAGGCGCGCCTTGATGCCCGAGGCGGGGATCAGCACCGCAGAGTCCGACTGGCTCGGCCGCCTCGTCCGGTTGCTGCTGGTGTTCCGGGCACTCATCCTGCTGATCACCGTGCTCCTGCTGCCGCCGGCACAGCGCACGGTCGGGGTCGGGGTGCTGACGATCGTCGCGGCAGCGCTGAGCTACATCCCGCTCCGCTATTGGCCGCGGATCGGGCGCTCGGTCTCGCGCCACCCGGCATATCTCGCGGTGGAGGTGCTGATCGCCACGCTGATCCTGGCCGCGGCCGGCGCCCGGAGCCCCTTCTTCTTCTTCACGCTCGGCACCGCCGCGCTGGCTGGCGTGGTTTATGGGCGTCGGGGGGCGATTCCCTTCTCGCTGCTGCTGATGGCCGCCTACGAGCTGGTCGCGAACATAGGACTGCCGAGCGGGCACCCACTGCACGACGCGCAGAACGTCGTGTTCGCGCCACTGCTCTACCCGATCGCGCTGATCGCCGGGATCGCCGCGCGGGAGCTGGTCGAGCGTGGAGTCAGGGTCGAGCTCGAGCTACGTGATCGAACCGAAGCGCTCGGAGCCGAGCGAGAGCGGTTGCGGGTCGCGCGCGAGCTTCACGATTCGCTGGCCAAGACCGTTGAGGGGCTCGCCATGACCGCCTCGGTGCTCCCCTCGCGGTGCGAGCGCGACCCCAGCGCGGCGGCCGAGCTTGCGCGTGGCATGGCCGAGGATGCACGGCGTGCGGCTGTCGAAGCGCGGGCACTGATGTCCGATCTGCGCCCGGCGACCAGCGAGCTGCCGCTGGCGCGGGCCGTCCGGGAGCGGGCCGAGGGCTTCGCGGAGCGCGCGGGGATCAAGGTCGACGTGCAATGCAACAGCGACGCTACGCCTGAGCTCTCGACCAACGCCACGCACGAGCTGCTGCGCATCCTCGGCGAGGCGCTGGCCAATGCGGTTCGTCACGGCGGGGCAACTCACGTCGCGGTGGCGCTGAGACTCGAAGGGGACGGGCTGGTGCTGCGGGTCGCCGACGACGGTGCCGGCCTGCCGGATGAGGTCGACTTCGGCCGCCTGAAGGCCGCGGGGCACTACGGGCTGGCGGGCATGGATGAGCGGGCTCGGTCAGTCGGCGGGACGCTCGAGCTCGAGTCCCGGGCCGGCGGCGGCACGGTCGTGACCGCGCACGTTCCGCTCGGCTCTGGCGCTCCATCTGCTGACGCCGTCCCCCCCGAGGGCTCCGTTCGGCCGGTCGTCCGGTTGTCCCGGTTCGCGATCGGGCGGCGGGCCGCGCGGCGGGCTGGGTCTGCGAGGATGCGCGCATGATCCGCGTGATGATCGTGGACGACAACGCGGTGATCCGCCGCGGCGTTGCCGCGCTGCTGGGGGAGGCGGATGACATCCGTCTGGTCGGCGAGGCCGGTGACGGTCGCGAGGCGATCCGGATCGCCGGCGAGGCCGAGCCGGACGTCGTGCTGCTCGATGTGCGCATGCCGGTGATGGACGGCGTCGAGGCCGCCGGTCCGCTCTCGGAGCGCGCGCGCGTGATGATGCTGACCTACACCGACGAGCAGGAGCGAGTCGTCGCGGCGATCCGCGCCGGTGCCGCCGGGTACCTGGTCCACGGACAATTCGACGCCGACGAGCTCGCCGTCCGGATCCGCCAGCTTGCGGCCGGTGAGACCGTGCTTTCGCCCGCGATCGTCGGGACGGTGTTCGAAGCGCTGCGCAGGGCGCCGGGCTCCCCGGACGAGGCCGACGGGCCGGCCTCGCTGACCGAGCGTGAGCGCGAGATCATGAACCTGATCTCGCAGGGGCTGACCAACCGCGACATCGCCGAGCGCTTCGTGCTCAGCGAGAAGACCGTCAAGAACCACGTCAACCGGATCTACTCGAAGCTCGGCGCCACCAATCGCGCCCAGGCCACCGCGCTGTGGCTTGGCACGGCACCGCGGTAGTGGCGGCCTCGATTAGGGGGCCCAGGTGGAGATTGGGCCCTTTGGCCCTCCGAAGATGAGCCTGGCGACCCTGGTGTGGCGGCGAGGAGTGATCTAGCTTTGCTGCCATGTTCGAAGCACTCACGTGGGCTCGTATCGGAGTCCAGCTCATGGCGATCAAGGTTGCGTCCGGTTCGCGCCGGGCGGCTGAGCGGCTCCGTGACCCGAGCGGTCAGGATCTGATCGAATACGGCGGGATCCTGATTCTGGTGGCGGCGATCATCGCTGCGCTGCTCGCGACCGGGATTGTCGGCGACGTCAAGAACTTCGTCTCGAGCGCCGTCAACAACATCGTCGGCGGCGGCGCGCAGTCGAACGCGTCCAAGTCGAGCTGACCTCAGTCGAGCTGACCAGCGAGCCGGTCGCCGACGGACTTAACCGCCCGTCGGCGACGCCGCATCCGTGATCGGGACGTCGCCGATCTTGGGCGAGCCCCCCGGGAATGAGACGGTCACTGCGGTCGTCGCCGGCGGCGGGGCCGAGAGATAGATCCAAGCCGGGAAGGCCTCGCCGGATGGCATGTTGTTGTTGAGCGGGGAGGTGAGGGGGTCGGCATTGCCTCGATAGACGGGGATGTACTCGGTGCCGGTGGTGGGGTCCGTGAGGTAGAAGCCACCCATCGTCCAGAAGGCGCTGAAGGGCTGCGCGAGGAAGTTTTGTGTGAACGTGATCGGGGGGACGCTCTGGCTGCCGATGAAGTCGGTGGCGGCGTTGCAGGTCTGGCCGGCCGCGAGCGTGCAGGTGACTGCGAGCTTCATCACCGCGAGGTTGCCTTCGCGGTAGAGGCCGTTGATCGTGACCTGCCAGCGGTTGCTGCTGCCGGGCGGCTGGTAAGTGACGGTGCGCGCGGCGGTGGCCTGGGCGGTCGGCCCGGCGGGCGCGGAGGCGGGTGGGGCTGCGGGCTTGGGTGCGTTGATCGGGAAAGAGATCGTGACGCGCCGGTTGAGCGCGCGGCCGGCCGGGTTGTCTGATCCGTCGGGCTTGGTGTTGGGGGCGACCGGATCGGCGGAGCCGAGACCGTTGGTCTGGAAGGTGACCCCAGGAAGGGCGGGCTTGAGCGCGGCGACGACCGCGGCTGCCCGGGCTTGGGAGAGCGGGATGTTGACCTGATCGGTGCCGATCGAGTCGGTGTAGCCCGTGACCTTCACGGGTCCGACCGCGCGACTCTTGATCTTGGCGGCGAGCGGGCCGAGGATCCCCTGGGCCCGCGCGGTGAGGTTGGACTTGGCGAAGTGGAACAGCACGTCGGTCCGCAGCGAGATCGTCGCCTGGTTTGGCGATTCGGCGTCGCTGCCGGCGGCGTTGCCGGCGTCCGTGGTCAGGTTGGTGACCGGGAGCGTCATTCCCACCGTGCCGGTGCTGTCGGCGGGCTGGGCGCCATCATCACCCCGGGTTTGGCCCGTGCCGTTTGGTCCGAGGCTGGTCGGCAACGTGGCCGGAGTGCTCGACAGCGGCACGCCCGAGACCTGCGGACCGCCGTTGGGGAAGATCACGTCGAGCGCCTGCGTGGTGGACGCCGGCGCCGCGAACTTGACCCACCCCAGGTGCAGGGAGTTGTCCTCGATCGAGTTGTCCGGCAGCATTGACGCCTGGGGAGTGAGCTGTGCGTCGTGGACGACCCCGTACTCCTTGTCGCTGACCGGGTCGACCAGCGTGACCCCGCTCGCCTCGTTGAAGCCATTGGACGCCTCCCCCGTGGTGCCCGGCAGCGCGAAGTCGAAGCGAGTGCCGCAGCCGATGTTGGTGGGCTCCTCGCACACGATCCCGAAGTCCAGGATCGCGTAGGGGCCCTCGCGGCGTAGGTCGTAGATCGAAATGCGGTAGTGCCGGAGGTCCGTCTCCTGCTCATAGGCGTCGACGGTCACGACTGGCTTGCTGGCGGCCGGGGTGGTGGCGGTCTTCGCGGTCGAGCGCGTGGTCGGCTGCTTGCCGGCGGTACGCGAGCTGTGAGAGCTCTTGGAGGAGCCCCCACAGGCTCCGAGCGACGCGCACGCCAGGATCGCCAGCGCCACCCAGATGTAACGGTTGCGCATCACGGAAGACTCCTACCTCTCACCACAAACACGCGCGGACCACGATCGATCCGTTGCTTGGCGATCTCGTGCGAACCCGCCAGATCGTAGCGAAGCCGATCGCCCGATCGCCTCAGTCGGGCCGGGAGCTCGGGCGCGCCCTAACCGCCTGCTAACCGCCAGCGAGCGAGGGCGCCGGCGTGATCGCGACGTCGGCGATCTTGGGCGAGCCGCCGGGTAGGGAGACGGTGACGGCGCTGTCGGCTGGCTGGGCGCCGTCATCACCTCGGATTTCGACGTGCCGTGCGGGCCGAGATTGGTCGGCAGCGGCGCCGGGGCATTCGACAGTGGCACGCCCGAGATCTGGGGGCCGCCGTTCGGGAACAGCACGTCGAGCGTGCGGGTGGTCGGCGGCGGTGCGGGGAACTTCACCCACGCCAGGTGCTCCGAGGTATCGCCGATCGAACTGGCGGGCAGCCGCGAAGCCTGCTGGTTTTGCTTGGCGTCGAGAACGACCCAGTACTCCTTGTCGCTCACCGGGTCCACGAGCGTCACCCCGCTCGCTTCACTGAGACCGTTGAGTGTGACTGCCTCTGGGCCGATCGGAGCGAAGCTCGATCCAGTGCCGCAGCCCTTGCTCCCGCACACGATCCCGAGGTCCAGCACCACGTACGGGCCATTGCGGCGCAGGCGTGGTTGGCTGCTTGCCGGCGTTACTCGAGCTGTGAGAGCCCTTGGAGGAGCCGCCACAGGCTCCGAGCGCGATGGACGCCAGCCCGGTCAGCGCCACCGCGGTGCACCACTGGCGGGTCATGTGAATCTCTCTGCGCCTGAGCACAGATCCCTGCGGGATCTCGTGTGGACCCGGTAGATCGTAGCGATGCAATTGCCCGATGGACCCAGGCGCCGCTAGGCCTGAGATGCCAACGCGCTGGGCCCTCCGGGACCGAGAACTGGAGCCCGACGCTGGGCCTCGGATGAGCCGCTGGACTCTGGCGGCAGACGCGGCGCGAACCTAGTCTTTCACGCATCGATTCGGCCCCCACACCACACCGAGGAGCACAAATGTCCGACTTCATCATCCACACTCACATCAAGCTTCAGAGCTTCTCCCGCGCGATGACCGCCGGTCTGGCCGAGGCCGCGGAGCGGCTTCGTCGCGAGGACGGGCAGGACCTGGTCGAGTACGGCGGCCTGCTGATCCTGGTCGCGGCGATTATCGGCGCGCTGCTCACGGCAGGCATCGTGAGCGACTTCGGCTCGTACGTCACCCCCGCCGTAAAGTCGATCTTCGGCGCGAAGTAATCAGCACTCTTCCTCAGAATCCTCAGCGAAAGCGAGGCGCGGCGGATCCCGCGCCTCGCTTTCGCACGTCCGCGCTCGCCTCACCGCTTCAGCGGCTCGCGCGCCGGGACGCCGATGTCCTGATGGCGATTGCGCTCTTGGCGCTCGCCGCGGCGCTGCTCGGGCTGCTCGGGCAGGCAATTGTCCAGGACACCTGGCTGGCGCTTCTCGCCGGGCGCGATGTCGCCGAGCACGGCATCCCGCACCACGAATCGCTGATCGTGTGGGCCCACGGGCGGCGCTGGGTCGATCAGCAATGGCTCGCCCAGCTCGGGATGTACGAGCTGGACCAGGTCGGCGGGATCGTGCTCGTAGGGTTCGTCAACGCCGGCCTGGTGATCGCCGGCGTGCTCGGCCTGGCCCTTGCCGCCCGTCGTCTGGGGGCGAGCGCCAACAGCGTCGTCCGAGTGCTCCCGCTCGTCGTCTGGCCGATCGCGGTCACCGCGAGCGTGCGGACCCAGCCATGGGCCTATCCGCTGTTCGCCGCCCTCGTGTGGCTGTTGGCGAGCGACGCCCGGCGACCGTCGGCGCGGATCTGGTGGTGCCTGCCGTTGCTCGTGTTGTGGGGGAACATGCACGGCTCGGCGAGCCTCGGCGCTGGACTGGTCGTGCTGCGTGGGCTCACGGTTCTGTGGGAGCGGCGCGCCGCGCTGCAACGAGCGCCCCGGGCGTGGGCTCGGGGGGTTGCGTTGATCGTGGGTGCGCCGCTGTGCCTGCTGGCCACCCCGTACGGCCTCGCAATCGTCCACTACTACCGCACGACGCTGTTCAACTCAGGGTTTCGGAAGCTCGTGGCCGAATGGCAGCCGGTCACGAACTCTCCGGTGATCGCGGCGGTGTTCTTCCTTACGGCCACGATCGCGGTGTGGTCATTCGGCCGCCATCGTTCGCAGACGACGCTGTGGGAGCGCGCCGCGATGTTGCTGCTGGGCGCCGGCGCGATTGTCGCGGTGCGAAACGTAGTGTGGTTCAACCTCGCCGCGATCGTCATATTGCCGCTGTCGATTGACGCCGCCGTGCGGGCCCGCGCGGTCCGAGGGCGCTCGCACCCGCGGCTGAACGTGGCCATTTTGACCGTGGGAACGGTGGCACTGGCACTAGCGGCCGTGGCCTCGGCCAACCGCTCGCCCACCCAGCGCTACTACCCAACCGGTGGGATCGCCGCCGTCCGCGCGGCGGTCAGCGCCGATCCCTCGCTGCGCGTATTCGCCGACGAGCGCTACGCCGACTGGTTGTTGTGGCGGATACCGGTGCTGCGCGGCCGAGTCGCCTACGACGCCCGGTTCGAGCTCCTGAGCGGCGCTCAGCTCGCGAGCATCGTCGTCTTCAAGGACCGGATCGGTCCGAGCTGGGAGACGATCGCATCCGGCTACCGGCTGGCGGTCCTGCAGCAAAGCTCCCCGGCGAGCGCGCAGCTCGAGCACGAGCCCGGTGCCCGTGTGCTATTCGAGCGCAACGGGATGGTGGTGATCCGGCGCTGATGGGGCGGTCAGCCGTTGTGGCGGCTGATCGTCCGGTCGGCCTTCCAGTTGCCGTTCTCCCTGACCAGCGCGTCGGTCTCGGTGAACGTCTTGCCACCCGCGCTCGAGGTGTAGGTGACCGTGGCCTGGTTGCCCTTGACAGACAGCGAGCGGATCTTCGGGGCCTGGCCGCCGAAGGCCTGGGCGAGCTGGGCCTTGGATACGCCGGCCGTGCTGATCAGGGTTTGGAACGCCCCGGCGCAACTCGTGGCCTTGAGCCCGGCCTTCTGAGCGCCGGAGACGATCGAAGACTGCTGGCGCTGGGAGAGCCACTGACAGGCCGTGGTGTAGTCACCGCGGGCCATCGCCGACTGCATGGCGACGAACATGTGCGTGATCTGCTGGCGGTTCGACGAGCCCGACGAGCTGCCCGAGCCGCCGCAAGCGGCCAGAGCGAGGCAGAGCAGGCAGACGGTGGCGAGGCAGACGGTGGCGCGCATCCCGGAGATCATGATTCCAGGGTAGCCGCGGTCGGGCGCCGTACGGATCACTGGCTCAGGCGGAAGGAGTCGATCACGGCGTTGGCGTCGATGTGACCGCCGAGCTTGGGCGCGTTGGCCACCACGACGTCGATCAGCAGGCCGGGCTTGACCAGCACCATCAGCCACTTGCGGTGAAACGTGGTGGGCGTGGGGTCCGACGGCGAGTCGGGCGCCACGTAGCTCTCGGTGACGATCCGGGCCGCGCGGGCGCCTGGGACGGTGGCCTGCGCGGCGCTGACCTGCACGTTGGAGACCTCGGTGTTGGTGCGGTCGGCCTCCTCGAGGTTGGACACCACCTGGTCGATCGTGAACTTGAGGCGAGGGTTCTCGAGCAGGAGGACCTCGGCCTGCGCGCGTGCGACCGCCTGTCCCCCCTGGGTCGCGTGGACGACCGTGGAGCCCGGGGGCTGGTCGGCAACCGTTCCCGGTTTGGCGACGAAGCCGCCGGGCAGAGCCACCTGGTAGCCGATCCCGTGGTAGGCGGAGTAGCCCGATGGGGCGTGGAACGACCCGGCGAACGGGCTGCTCGACCCGCCGCAGCCGGCAGCCAGGAGGCCGGCCGCGGCCAGGAGCCCGGCCAGCCCGGCACGGGGATGGGATCGCAGGCTCAGCACGAGTCGGCGCCCTGCCACGGAGCCGTGGTCCACTGACCGCCGTTCTGGCGCACGCGCGGCGCGTCATAGCAGGCGGAGGAGCTGCCGTCGTTGAATTCGGCGCCGCCGCCGCCGCCCGCGTTGACCTCGGCGCCATAGGTCGAGTTCGACTGCGTCAGGTGGTAGCTCTGGGTGTATTCCGTGCCGTGGCTATTCATGTCGCTCACCAGGACTGGGATGCCTGCGGTGTTGCCCGAGAGGACCTCGTCGAGAGCCGCCTGGGCCGACGGATCATTGCTCAGGTCAAGTGTTCCCACGAACTTGGAACCCGCACCCTCGCCGCCGGCGGCGTCGTGACTGATCGATAGCAGGGGCTCGGACTCGCCGCCGCCGCCTTCTCCGCCGCTTCCGCCCTCTCCGCCGGTTCCGCCCTCTCCGGTGCCGGCGTTGCTCTCGCCGCCGTTTCCCGACTCGGGCGCGGTGCCGCCGTGGGCCGATCCCTCGGGAATCTGGCCGCCGGTCGTGGAGCCTTCCCACACGCCGGAGCCCGAGGCGGTGACTTCCAGCGTCAGGGGCGTGCCGTTCGGTGAGAAGGTGACCGTGGCCGCGCCGTTGAGCGAGCCGATGCCGCTGGCGTTGGGGCCGAACAGCGCGTCACCCAGGCTGCCGTCGCCCTCAACGCTCATCTGGACCGATCCCTGCCAGTCACCCTTCAGCGAGCCCGACTGGATGCGCTCGAGGCCGCCTGAGGCGCTGACAGAGGCTTTGATGTCGGCCCCGAGCGAGCCGACATTGGCGCCGGCTCCGGCGCTCGCGGTGCCCTGCACGCCGCCGCCCGCCGCGGTGGCGGTCAGGTAGCGCTTGCTGAGCGACGACGAGCTGGGGGCGCCGTGGTCCCCGGTCACGTCGCCGAACAGGCCTGAGAGCAGGCCTCCGGCGACCGGGACCGAGTTCAGTGCGTCGTTGATCGCCAGGCCGGCGCTGTTGCCGCTCGAGATCTTTCCGTACGCCTTCTGGGCCGCCGCCCAGGTCGGGTAGGTCCATGTGGTCGAGCCGTTGACGTAGACGCCGCCGCCGGCCTGCGCCTGCGCCTCGGCACCGCCGAGCGGGCCCAACTCGACCTCGGCTCCGACCCGGGCCGAGACGCCCAATGTGCCGGTGTTGACCAGCGAGATCTGGCCGGTGCCATCGCTCATCTTGGTCAGTGTGACCACGTAGGAGTGACCGGCGTCGACGATGATCACGCGGCCCTGGTATCCGACCGTCTTGGTCGTGACGCTCACCGGATAGGCCGGCCCGGCCGCGCAGGGCCCGACCTGGAAGATCTGGTCGAGCGCGCACACGACGGCGCTCTGCAGCCTGCTCCCCATGCCCAGCGTGAACAGCATGGTGAAGATCGCGGCGATGAGGATGAGCAGGCCACTCCATTCGAGGACCTCCTGACCCTTCTCCTCCCGCCAACGCGGCACTTGGTGAGCTCGCATCGCCATGCTCGGAGTAAATGCCTGCCGGGCTTGGTGCGAAAGAGTCCACGGTCCCGATTTGAGGGCCCGGTGGGGCCCAAATCACTTGGGTCTATTGGGCCCGGGAATCGGGTGCTTAGAGCCAGCGGGCGACTCGTTCCGGTGCCGCGGGTGTCACACTCTGGGAACCGTGCCGGATGCGGTGACCGTCATTGGGCTGGGTTGCGAGCTCGACCGTCTGTTTGCGGGCCAGCCGCCGGCGGTGCCGATCCCGGGTCCGCCGGGACGTGAGGACATGCGCGATCTGTTCGACGCGATCGGAGCGCCCGTCCGCCATGGCTCAGCCGTGATCGTGATCGTGGGCGACTGGCTCCCGCCCGAAACGCTCGAACGCGTGCGCACAATCCGCTCGCTCCTGCAGACCGACCGAGTGGCGATCCACGTGACCGACCTGCCGCCGCTGGCGGCCAGCGTGCTGGCCGCGCTCACCGCGGCGCTCGGGCCGTACGCGCTGTCGGCCGGGGCGCTGGCCGGGGCGATCGATCTGCTCGCCGACGAGCTGCTGGTGCTGGCCTGGGCGGGCAGCGTGGCCGGGCTCCGCCACGCCGGCGTCTCGCTGCTCCACCACGCGCGCTCGGCGCTGCCGAGGAGCTCGTTTGCGGTCGGGCTGCAACCGGAGTCGTTCGTCCAGCCGACCTCCGCCGCGGAGGAGCTGCCGCTGGCGCCGCCTGAGCAGCCCATCGAGTTGCTGGTGGCGTCTGATGAGGACGCCGAGCTGGACTGGATCATCGACGTCGTCGCCCCTGCGTTGGGGGGGGTCGGGATCCGTCAGATACCGGCCACCCTGCACGGTGCCCAGTGGTGGGGTACGACGCGGCTGGCCGAGGTGGTCGGAATACCGACCAGCATCGAGACGCTGGCCGAGCTGACGCTGCCGCAATCGGTGGTCCCGTGTCCATGGTGTGGGGAGCCGATCGCGGCCAGTCCGTGTCCGTTCTGCGGCGACGCCGGAAGCGATTCGGGGTCGGGCCGGATGCAGCGCTCTCACCCGGTTTCCACTGGTACTCTCGCGACAGCGGCTAAGGAGGACGACGGTGGAGACTAAGCCCGTGGGGCAGACCGAACAGCAGGGCGCGCAGGCCGGACAGACAGCGCCTGGAACCGGGGCCGCTCCGTCCGGGGAGCAGGGAGTGCGCAACGCGGCGCCGCGCGCGACGATGTCCCGCCAGGACGTCTATGTGGGCCCGATGCACGCGGGCAGGCCGATCTCGACCGGACCCGTGGCGCGCATGGTGACCTGGCTCAAGTACACGCTGAGCTCCGAGCTTCAGCGCCGCGAGTGGTCGGTCGACGAGCAGCTCCTGCACGTCCCGCCGATGACACGACCCAACACCGTGGCCGTGATCTCGCCCAAGGGCGGCGTGGGGAAGACCACGATCTCGTTCGTGCTCGGCAACCTGCTGGCCTCGGAGCTGCGCATGCGGGTGGTGGCGCTCGACGCCAACCCCGACTTCGGAACGCTGGCCTCGCTGGCCCCCGACGACTTCCGCTCCAGGCGCTCGCTGGCCGATCTGCTGGCCGACTCCACGCAGATCGACTCGCCCGCCGAGCTGCATCCATACGTGGCGCGGCTGCCCACCGGCCTGCATTTGCTGGGTGCCCCGGCGCACGCCGAGGTCATGGCCCAGATGACGCCCGGGCTCTACAGCCGGCTGCTCGACTTCCTCGAGCGCTTCTACGAGGTCGTGATCCTCGACCTGGGCACCGGCATCACCGACCCGCTGGCCCAGTTCGCGGTCGACCGAGCCGATCAGACCGTGGTCATCACGACGCCCGAGTGGGTGACCGCGGCAGGCGTGCTCGGGGCGCTTCGCTATCTCCAGCTCGAGCAGGGGACGTTGGTGCTCAACCAGGCGCCTGTGGGTCGCCACACCGGGAACCGCGAGGTGATCGAGGCCAACTTCCGCCGTCACGCGGTCGAGACCAGCGCGACGATCCCCTACGACGACCGCCTGCGGGTCATGCTCGACACGGGCACCTACTCGCTGAGCGATCTGAAGCTCTCGACGCGCGTACCGGTCAAGGAACTGGGCGCCTCGATCGCGCTCAACTTCGTCTGAGCGCCGGGAGGAACGCATCGGCGTGGCCCCCGAGCGTCTCGACCACCGAGCGGGCACGCCAGCAGCTGCGCATGCGCCTGCGGGGCACGTCACGATCCACGCGGACCGGGGCACCGTGCTTGTCGAGCCAGATGAGGTCGAGCGGGAAGCGCATGCCGAAGGTGTGCACCGACGTGGTGCGGATCTGCAGCGCGTGGTCGGCCGGCAGGGAGTCAAGCCGGGACAAACCGCGCCGGCGCGCACCGCTCGTGCGGGCCTCGACCAGCGTGAGGCCGCCGTCCAACGTCTGGTGGGGCAACCCGGCGAATCTCTCGATGTGATCGCTGTTCGCCATGGCGCGGCAGGCTACTCGCATGCGCACTGAAGCTCGACCCAGGCTGCGGATCGTGGTGGTCGGGGCCGTGTCGCTCGCGCTGGCGGTCGTGGTGGCTCTGGTCCAGAGCTCGCTGGCCGACTCCGTGCTGCGCGGCCTGATGATGCTGGCGCTCGTGCCGTGTGCGGCGATCGATATCGAGCGGCGGATCATCCCCAACCGGATCACGGGCCCCGCGTCACTGGTGGCGCTCGCGGCCGGCTTCGCGCTGGATCCCGGCGGGGAGCTCACTCGCGTGCTGTCGGCGCTCATCGCCGGGGGCTTTCTCCTGATCGCCGCGCTCATCCGGCCGGCGGGCATGGGGATGGGCGACGTCAAGCTGACCGCCATGATCGGGCTGTTCGTGGGGCGCGCGGTGGCGGTGGCGCTGTTCGCGGCGCTGATCGCCAGCGTGCTCACCGGGGTGGCGCTGGCCACCCGGCGCGGCGTGTACGCCGCGCGCAAGACCGCTCTGCCGTTCGGGCCGTACCTGGCCTTCGGCGGCCTGCTGGCCGCGGTGGTCGGCGACGCGATCATCCACGCCTACCTGCACATGCACGGCTGACCCGAGGGCGGCGGTGCACAACCCGTCACGGCTGGCGGGTCGCCTGGGGCGTGACGCGTTAAGCGTCTGGGGGCTGCATAACGCGTCACGCTGGGCGGGGGTCGGGTCTCGTGACCAGTTATGCACGGGGCCTGGGGTGACCGGGGCGGGTGTGGTCCGGCGGCGGGGCGCCGGTCCTGACCGGACGGGCCCGCGCGGCCCCAGGGACGCCGAGCGAAGCGAGGCCAATTGGCACTCGATGGGGGCGAGTGCCAAGGAAAACCTTGAAAAGGGTTCGGGAGAAGCTATATTTGCGCTTGGCACTCTCGTGGTGGGAGTGCCAAACCCACATCGGCTCCAATCACTTCCAACCGGAGGTTGAATCACATGAAGCTCAAGCCCCTCGGCGATCGGTTGATCGTGCGGGCGATCGAGGAGGAGGAGACGACCGCCAGTGGCATCGTCCTGCCCGACACCGCCAAGGAGAAGCCCCAGAAGGGCAAGGTCCTCGCGGTCGGCGACGGCAAGGTCAACGAGGACACCGGCAAGCGGACTCCGCTCGACGTTTCGGAGGGCGACGAGGTCCTCTACAGCAAGTACGGCGGAACCGAGATCAAGGTGGACGGCGAGGAGCTCCTCGTCCTCCGCGAGTCCGACGTGCTGGCCAAGGTCCAGTCGTAACCCCGTTCCCCCAGGAGAACTGAAACAGATATGGCACACAAGGAACTGAAGTACGAAGCGGAGGCCCGCAAGGCGCTCGAGCAGGGCGTCGACGCGGTAGCCAACGCCGTCAAGGTGACGCTCGGCCCCAAGGGCCGCTATGTCGTCCTCGACAAGAAGTTCGGCGCGCCGACGATCACCAACGACGGTGTGACGATCGCGCGCGAGATCGAGGTCGAGGACGTCTTCCAGAATCAGGGCGCACAGCTCGTGCGCGAGGTGGCCACGGCCACCAACGACGTGGCCGGCGACGGCACGACGACCGCGACCGTGCTGGCACAGTCGATCGTCCGCGAGGGCCTGAAGAACGTGGCTGCGGGCGCGAACCCGCTGGGGCTCAAGCGCGGGATCGAGAAGGCCGTCGAGGACGTGGTCAAGAACATCGAGTCGCAGTCGACCGAGATCTCCGGCAAGGACCAGATCGCCCGCGTGGCGACGATCTCGGCCGGCGATGAGGAGATCGGCGACGTGATCGCCGACGCGATCGATAAGGTCGGCAAGGACGGCGTGGTCAACGTCGAGGAGGGTCAGACGTTCGGCATGGACCTCGAGTTCACCGAGGGCATGCAGTTCGACAAGGGCTACATCTCGCCCTACATGGTCACCGACCAGGAGCGGATGGAGGCGGTGCTCGAGGACCCCTACATCCTCATCGCCAATCAGAAGATCGGCTCCGTCCGTGACCTGCTCCCGGTGCTCGAGCAGACGATCCAGTCCGGCAAGCCGCTTCTGATCATCGCCGAGGACGTCGAGGGCGAGTCGCTCGCGACGCTCGTGGTCAACAAGCTGCGCGGCACGTTCACCGGTGTCGCGGTGAAGGCTCCGGGGTTCGGCGATCGCCGCAAGCGGATGCTCGAGGACATCGCGATCCTGTCGGGCGGCGAGGTGATCACCGAGGAGATGGGGCTGAAGCTCGAGAACACCCAGATCTCGCAGCTCGGCCGCGCTCGTCGCGTGGTCATCGCCAAGGACACCACGACGATCGTCGATGGCGCCGGCGAGAGCGACGCGATCAAGGGCCGGATCAACCAGATCAAGACCGAGATCGAGAACACCGATTCGGACTTCGACAAGGAGAAGCTCCAGGAGCGTCTCGCGAAGCTGTCGGGCGGCGTTGCCGTGGTCAAGGTCGGGGCGGCCACCGAGACCGAGATGAAGGAGAAGAAGCATCGCGTCGAGGACGCGCTCCAGGCCACTCGGGCGGCGCTCGAGGAGGGCATCGTGCCCGGTGGCGGTGTCGCGCTGCTGGTCGCTCAGAAGGCGCTGAACCTCGACGTGTTCGAGGACTCCGACGAGCGGACCGGCGCGCGGATCGTGCGTCGCGCTCTCGAAGAGCCGATGCGTCAGATCGCCGAGAACGCCGGGCTCGAGGGCTCGGTCGTGGTCAACGACGTCCGCAAGGCCAAGAAGGGTCAGGGCCTCAACGCGGCGAACGGCGAGATCGTCGACCTGGTCGCCGAGGGCATCATCGACCCGGCCATGGTCACACGCTCAGCGCTCCAGAACGCCGCGTCGATCGCCAAGAACATCCTGACCACCGAGGCCATCGTCGCCGAGGTGCCGGAGAAGGATGGCGGTGGCGGTGGCGGCGGCATGCCCGACATGTCGGGGATGATGTAATCCGCTGCTGAGAAGCAGACGCCTTAGTTGGTCAGAGGGCCCGGCGGCGACGCCGGGCCCTCTTGCGATGAAGCGTCGACAACGACGATGCGAATCACTTCGTGTTCGGTTGCGACGGTGATGCCACCCGGCTCGAATACGAGCCCGTTGACGGTTACCCCCAGCTTGACCTGGGCCAGGAGAGTCTCGTCAGCGAGACTCCAAAGGCAAACCGTGCCGTCGAACGTGGCCGAGGCGAGGCGACGGCCATCGGCTGAGAACGCGATGCCGTTTATCGCTCCGCTCTTACCGTCGACCATGGCGATCCGCGAGCCGGTCTCCAGATCCCAGATGCGGACCGACCCGTCGCCGCTGGCGGTGGCCAGCACGCGTCCGTCGGGCGAGGAGAGCATCTCGCTGATCCACATGTCGTGGGCGTGCACGGTGGCGACGAGCTTGCCCTCGGCGGGATCCCAGAGGCGCAAGGAGCCGTCATAGCCGCAGCTCACGAGTAGGCGACCCTCGCGAACGTAGGCAACCTTGGTCACCCAATTTGTATGACCCTCGAGAATGGCGGTGAGCTTGCCCTCGGCGGGGTCCCAGAGGCGCACGGTGTTGTCGGCACCGCCGCTGGCCAGCTGGCGGCCATCCGGCGAGAAGGCGACGCCTTGCACCCAGTTGGTGTGGCCCCGTAGCACGGCGCTGAGCTGGCTCGCGGCGAGATCCCACACGCGTACCGTCCCGTCCGCGCCGGCGATGGCCAGGTGGCCACCGTCGTGGGAGAAGGCCATGCCGTGCGCCGGCGTGTCATCCTGGAGGGTCGCGGCAGCCCCGCCGGCGGCGACGTCCCACAGCAGCAAACTGCAGTTCGTCCAGCTTGACCCGAGCTGCTTGCCGTCCGGCGAGAGCGCCAGGCATGTCACGCGCGGCCCGGCTACAGGGGCGCCGCTGTGCTCGGCCATGACCAGATCCCACAGGCGCACGGTGCGATCGGAACTCGCGGTTGCGAGCTGCTGCTCGTCTGGGGCAAACGCCACCCGCCGCACCCATCGGGTGTGGCCATGCAAGCTGGCCCTGAGCTCGCCATCGACCGGGTTCCACAGGTGGACCGTGCCATCCGTGCAAGGGGTCGCGAGCTGGCCCCCGCCGGGCGCGAGCGACACGTCGGTGGCCGCGGAGGGAACGTCGAGCGTGCCGACGATCTCGCCGCTGGCGAGATTCCGCACGCACACGGTGCGGTCCTGACTTGCGCTGGCGAGGTGAAGGCCATCGGGTGAGAACACGACCCCGTTGACCACATCGGTGTGACCGGCGAGCGTGGCTGCCAGCTCGCCGGTGGCGGCGTCCCACAGCCGCACGGTGCGATCGTCGCTGGCGGTCGCGAGCTGCCGGCCGTCAGGGGAGAACGCCACGCCGTTGATTTGATCGGTGTGGCCTTCGAGCGTGGCTGTGAGCTCCCAAGTGACGGGGTCCCACAGCCGCACGGTGCGATCCTGGCTGGCCGTGGCGAGCTGGCGGCCGTCGGGCGAGAACGCGATCTGGCTCACCCAGTCGGTGTGACCTTCCAGCGTGGCGATGATCACGCTCAGCGCGCGATCCCACACCTCCAGGTGGCCCGCCGCTCCCCCCGCGACGAGGTGGCGGCCGCTCGGGGCAAACGCGACCGCGTTCAGTGGGGAGAATTCGGATTCGAAGGTGGCGGTGACGTGCCCGCTGGCTGGATCCCAGATGCGTACCGTGCGGTCGTAGCTGGCGCTCGCGAGCTCGCGGCCGTCCGGAGAGAAGGCCACGTCCAAGACCTCCCCAGCGTGTCCCTCGAGCACGCGGATCAGCGCTGGGTGGTCGCGCGGCGGCTCCCACTGCGGCGCGAGATAACAAGTGGGGAGCAGGGCGCGCAGCCCTCGGTCGTCGACCGACTCGGGGGCGGCGGCACTTCGACTGGACAGAGTGGCGGCGAGATCGCCGAGGGTCGGCTGGCCGATGAAGAGATGTCGCGAGCGGATCAGAAGACCGAGCACCCAGGCGATTCCCGGATGCTCGGGATACAGCAGTCCGGCCTCGTGTAAGTCAGACTCCGCTGCGCGCGGCCCGCTGGCAAAGCTGCGCTGCGCCACATACGCGAGATCGCAGACGAGTCTCCTCACGCCGTCGCCGTCGCCGGCGCCACGCAGGTGGTAGACCAGGCGGTCCCAGATGTAAGGCTCTTCAGGTGGCAGCTGCGCCCAGCTCTTGCCGGGAGCCAGGAGGGCCTTGTACGCGCCGAGGAGGTCGGCGTGGAGCAGGCTCTGCTCCTCGGTCCGCAACAGGAGAAATTCACGCTGCAGGTCGTGAAAGCTGATGCCATCCGGATCGAGCGTGAGCAGCCCTTCGCCGGCCAGCATCTCGAGGCGGTGAAGCGTCAACCCCTCGGAGGCGTCGAACAGATGTGACCACAGCCTGATAACCGCCGGCACGGGCACTACGACGTCCTCCGGATACACCGCGAGCGCTTGATAGGCATCGGCCTCGACATCTGTCAGTCCGGCGATGGCCACCTGCATCGCCTTGAAGATGTCGGCGTAGGGATGGTCGAGGAACGTCTCGCTGCCCTGCTCGAGCTCGTCGGCCACGCGGCTCCAGCTCCTGCCGCCCTTGCCGATGGCTGCACCGGCGAGGGCCAGCGCCAGCGCGACGCGATTCGTCGCGGCGAGCACACGGTCGGCCTCGATCGGAAGGACCTCCATCCGAGCCAGTGCTCGCAGCAGCTCTCGCGCGGCGTCCATGGACAGCACGTCGATCCGCTCGGTGCCGGCGCCAATCGCCGCGAGCACCGCGGGATCCCGAGTCGTGTAGAGGACCCGTCCGGTCGGGCCGGCCGCATTGAACGCCGCCGCATCGGCGCCGGTCCACACATCGTCGACGACGAGCAGACAGCTACGCGTCGCGAGCTCCTCTCTCAACCGCGTAAGCCCCTCGCTGCGCGACCGGATCTCCGGATCCTCCACGCCGAGGCGTGAGAGCAGATCACGCTGAGCCGCGATCACCTCGCCACGGGCGCCCACCGTCACCCAGTACACACCGTCGCGGAAGTGCCGGCGGACCTCGTCGTCGTGAGCCAGCGCGGTGGCGAGCACCGTCTTGCCGATTCCGCCCTCGCCCTGGAACCCCACCGCCTTGCCGGTGACGCCGATGGTGCTCTGAGGTGTGTTGAGGATCGTCTCGCGCAGACGCGCGAGCTCCTCGCGGGGGACATAGCCGGGCGGAAGAGAGGGAACGCCGTGGAGCTCTCCCCGGTCGCCCTCCTGGACCGTCAGTGGCTCAGTGGAGGCGAGAGCTCCGCGCGGAGCGATGGGGGGCTCGGCCACGTCCGGTTCGCGATCCTCGTCGGGCAGCACCTGAAGCAGCTCCTTGCACACCCGGACGATCCATTCCATCCGCTTCTGCTTCTGGGTGGGCGGGGGATCGAGCTTGGGGTCGTGAGCCCACTGGATCCGCGTCAACATCGGTTCCTGGTCATAGAGGCACGGCCCGACCAGCGCACACACCGGCCGGACCCCGATTTCCGACAGAAACGGCAGCTCCCGGGTCATGATGAAGTCCGAAGCGAGGAAATCGGCGCTGATCAGGAGAAGGGCGGCCTGCGAGCGGCGGATCGCGTCTTCGAGCTGAGGCTGCCACTCCTCGCCGACGACCTCCCGTTGATCGGTCCACACCTCCAGCCGGCGCTGGCGGACCAGCGGAGCCAGCATCACGAGGAACCAGTCGCGCCACTTCGCGTCGCGACGGCTGTAGCTCACGAAGACGAAGGCCTGGTCACTGGTCGTCGTGGTGCTCACGTGTTCTCTCCGTCTGGAGTCGCCCCGGGATGAGAGAACATGAATTCTGCTCCAATGGGCAAGTCCGCGCGCTTGGGCGCCGCGGACGGGGCGCTACCGGGCTGGCGTGGTCGCGCCGGCGGCCAGGGCGGCGTAGATCTCGGCGGTGCGCCGCGCGACCTCGGTCCAGTCGAAGCGCAACACGTGTTCACGCGCCTCGGCGATCAGCTGGGCTCGGGAGGCATGGTCGGTGAGGACCCGCTCGAGCACAGCTCCTAGCGCGGTGGCGTCGCGGGAGGGGAAGCGCAGGCCGACCGTGCCGTCGACCGGCACGACCTCGCGCAGGCCGCCGGTGTCGGCCACCACGCACAGGCAGCCTGACGCCATCGCCTCGAGGGCCACCAGCCCGAACGGCTCGTAGATCGAGGGCACGATGCACAGGTCGGACACGCGGTAGAGCGAGTGGAGCATGTCGTCGCCGACCCAGCCGAGGAACACGCCGTGATCGGAGAGGCCCAGACGCCGGGCCTGGCGCTTGAGCTCGGCCTCGGCGGTCCCGGTCCCGGCGATCACGAAGCGCACGCCGCCGATCCGCCGCACGAGCGGCGCGAGGGCGTCGAGCGCGAGGTGAAAGCCCTTCTCGTAGACCAGCCGCCCGACCAGCAGCACGAGCAGCTCGCCGGGTGCGGCGTAGGTGGCGCGGAGGGCTTCGAGGTCGTCCTGGACGGGCTGCAGGTCGCGGGGGTCGATGCCGTTGGGAATCGCGGTGACCTTGGCCGGCCGCACGCCGAACACATTGGCCACGTGGACGCGCATGTAGCGCGAGCAGGTGATGATGTGGTCGGCCCGGCGCACCATCGCCCGCTCGGCGGCGTGGATGTGTGATTGTGGGTGGTTCTGGACCCACCCCTGGTGGCGTCCGTACTCGGTGGCGTGCACGGTGACCAGCCAGGGACGCTCGATCTCACGCGCGGCCAGCTCGGCGGCCCCGGCCACCAGCCAGTCGTGGGAATGCACGAGGTCGAACTCGAACCGCTCGCACAGCTCGGCGGCCAGGGCGTGCATGTCGCGGTTCATCGCGTCGACCCAGCGCACGAATGCGCTGGGGTCCTTCGGGAATTGCGGCTCCCGCACCCGGTGCACGATCACGCCGTGCTGGTCGGCCTCAGCCGGGAGCCGGCCCCCGCCGCGCGTGAGCACGTGCAC
Source organism: uncultured Solirubrobacterales bacterium (assembly GCA_963764545.1). GTDB lineage: Bacteria > Actinomycetota > Thermoleophilia > Solirubrobacterales > Solirubrobacteraceae > Palsa-465. The sequence continues at coordinate 153,695 of CAVXSX010000009.1, forward strand.
CTCGACGCCGTCGCGGACGAGGCTCTCGGAGAGCTTGCGTACGTGGCGGCCGAGGCCACCCTCGATCACCGGCGGGTACTCCCAGGAGATGATCAGGACACGCATCGCCGGCCGGTCACCCTATCGAGTGCCGCCGCTTCGTGACACCATTACGTGTCATGACGGGCCTCCAGGGCAGCATCACGCCGATCGCGCGGGCCGCCGACCCGATCGATCCCGGCGTCCGGATCGGCCACACGCACCTGCGGACGGCCGACATCGACCGAATCCGGGCGTTCTACGTGGACGTCCTCGGGTTCGACGTGATCTCCGAGGCGCGCGATGTGCCCGGGTGGGGCACGACGGGCGACATCCTGTTCGTGTCCGCCGGCGGCTATCACCACCATCTCGGCTTCAACACCTGGAAGTCTCGGGGTGGGCCGCCGATGCCCGACGGCGTCGCCGGCCTGCACCATGTGGCGCTCGCCTACCCCACGCGGCGCGCCCTGGCCGACGCCTATCGCCGGCTGAAGTCGGTTGACTGGCCGATCCGGCAGGCGACCGACCACGGCACGCACGAGGCGATCTACATCGTCGATCCCGACGGCAACACGCTCGAGTTGATGTGGGACCGGCCGGCCGATGAGTGGCCGCGGGACGAGCAGGGTCACGCCGCCGCCCAATTCGGTCCGGATCTGGACCTCGACGGGTTGTTGGACGAGCTGGACTAGACCCGGTTGACGAAGCGGACCCGCCGGCGCTTCGCGTCGGCCGTGCAGGTCACGTGGTAGGTACTCCCGTTGACCGTATGCGGGGCGACGCAGCGCCACGCATGGATCATGCAGATCCCGGGGCGTGGGCTTCCGTCGGCCCAGATGCAGGTGTTGCCCGGAGTCTTGAGCTTGGCGAACCACTCGCGGATGAGTTTCCGAGCGCGGGGGCAGGTCGTGCCCTGCTCGGCGTCGATCGTCTGCACCGCGAGCGGTACGCCCGAGGTGGAGCAGCGCAGGCCCGTCGCGGCGGTGGCCCGATCGGCGGCCGTGAGCCGCCAGATGCCGGCGCAGTTGTAGATGCGACTGAACATCCGGGTTCCGAACACCCCGGTGCTCGACCCGAGCAGCCTGGCGGTGATGTCGTTGTAGACGGTGCGGTGGATGTTGGCGCAGTAGGTGCGGTGGCTGAGCGTGACGCGAACCGGATAGGTGTGGTTGACGTGGCTGGGTCGGACCTGCTCGATCACCTGACCGTCGGCGACTGCGGTCTTGCCGCCCCACGAGCGCCAACGGAGCTTCTGCACGAACGTGTCGCCGTCGCCGCTGATCGAGAACTCGTGGGGCTTGTACATGAGGCCGTCGCGCATCACGACGCGCGACCGCGCCTGGGCCAGGCTGACGAGCCCGGCCGAGGCGAGCACGGTCATGATCAGGGCGAGGAGCCGGGCCCACCGCATGCGACACAGCCTACAGCCGCTCGAATACGGCCACGCCGGGCTCGCCGACCACGCCGGCGACCGGCTGGCGGGTGTCGAACGAGCGCTCCTCGCCGCGCAGCACGTCGCGCCAGCGCCCGCCCGGCAGTTCGCTGAGTGTGCCCTCGAACGGTGCGCCGCGCAGCCCGACGACGACCAGCACGTCACCTCCGCGCACGAACGCGCAGGTGCCGGGGCCGGCGTCGATCGGCTCGTAGCCGCCGGCGAAGGGCGCCGGCCGGCGGCCGCGCAGCCCGAGCAGCCGGAGCGTGACGAACAGCTTGCGGGTCTGCGCCGCGGGGGGTGAGCCACCCATCAGCCGGCGCAGCATGGCCTGGCGCCAGTCGAAGTCGACCGGACGGCGGTTGTCGGGATCGACCAGCGCGCGGAACGGCAGCTCGTCACCCTGGTAGATGTCGGGGATGCCCGGCACGGTCAGCTTGAGCACGAGTTGGCCGAGGGCGGCGCGGTCGCCGGCCTGCGCCACGACCGCCACGAACGGCTCGAAGTCGTCCAGGAACGTGCGTTCGTCGTAGAGCGCGCGGGCGAAGCGCTTGGCCGCCGCCTCCCAGTCGTGGTTCTGATCCACCCAGTTGGTGTTGCGCTTGGCCTCGCGCAGCGCCTTCTCCAGGTACGCCTCGACCCGGTCGGCCGCGATCGGCCAGGCGCCGAGGAGCGTCTGGAACAGGAAGTAGCGCTCGGCGTCGTCGGGCGCCCCTTCGTTCGAGCGCAGCGGGTCGGTCAGCTCGAACCAGCGGGTCACGTGTTGGGTCCACTGGTCCGGCATCGAGGCCAGCGCGCCGATGCGCGCGCGCACGTCGGCCGAGCGCTTGGCGTCGTGGGTCATCGTGGTCAGCAGGTTCAGCGGGAAGCGCTGCGCGCGTTCGGCGTTGCCGGCGTGGAAGCGCTCGACGTCGATCCCGAAGCGGGACGGGTCGCCGCCGACGTCGTTGAGCGCGATCAGCCGGTTGTAGCGGTAGAACGCGGTGTCCTCGACGCCCTTGGCCATGATCGCGGGCGTGGTCTGCTGGAAGCGGGTGACGAATCCCGGTGGCGCGTCGCGTTCGAGCAGGAGCATGGCTGCGACGGACGCGTCCATGCCCGAGGTCTCGATGGCCGCGCGGTCCGCATCGTCGACGCGCCCGGCCACGGGATCGATATACGTCCTGTACACGGGCAAAGACGCGAGCGCCTGCTCGACGTCGAACTTTGGCGATTCAGCTACGTATGTGATAGCTGAATCGCCAAAGTTCTCGCGCATCAGCCGGTCGACGTCCTGGGCGAACGGCCCGCGGACCTGCTCGAGCTTGGCCTCGTGCGCGACCTCGCCGAACGGACGCGCGTCGCCCGACACCCGCTCCCACAGCGCGGTCAGCGGCCTCTCGCCGGCCGGATCGACGAACAGCGCGCAGGAGTCGTTGAGGAACTCGTAGCCGACCGTGCCCGACACCGGCCAGTCGCGCAGGTGCTCGCCGGGATCGAGGATCTTCTCGATCCACACGCGCTCGACGCCGGCCGCGCGCAGCCGCGAAAGATAACCCGCCGGGTCGGCCAGCCCGTCCGGGTGATCGATCCGCACGCCGTCGATCACGCCCTCGCGGGCGAGCGAGATCACGAGCGAGTGTGTCTGGTCGAACACCTCGGGATCCTCCTGGCGCAGCCCGGCAAGATCCCCGATGTCGAAGAAGCGCCGGTACACGCCGGTGGCCGGCTCGATGTCGAAGAACTTCTCGCGCAGCTGCGGATCGGCCCAGTAGCGGTTGGCGTCGTCGGCCGCCATGTGATTGGGCACGACATCGAGGATCACGCCCATGCCGGCGTCGCGGGCGCAGGCTGACAGGGTGCGCAGCTCGGACTCGCCGCCGAGATCGTCGGACACGCGCCGCGGGTCGATCACGTCATAGCCGTGCGTGGAGCCCGGACGGGCCTGGAAGGACGGCGACAGATACAGATGCGAGATGCCGAGGTCGCGCAGATACGGGACCAGCTCGCGCGCCGCGGCGAAACCGAACGACGACGTCAGCTGCAGCCGATAGGTGGCGCGCAGCTCGGCGCTCACGCCGCTCGCTTGAGGACCACGATGGAGCGGGCCATCACGGCCACCTCGGTGCGCGCGCCGTGGCGCTCACTGCCGGCCTCGGCCTCCGGGTGGGCGGTCGACAGCTCGAGCGCCCACTGCGCACCGAAGCGCCGGCGGGGTAGGGTGAACGCGCGGTCCTCGGGGTGGGCGTTGAACAGCAGGATGAACGAGTCGTCCTCGAGCTCCTCGCCGCGCGGTCCGGCCGTGTCGATCTCCTTGCCGTTGAGGAACATCCCGAGCACGTGCTCGCCGTCCTGCCAGTCGCGGCGAGTCATCTTGTTGCCGTCCGCGCGGAACCACCACACGTCGGGCAGGCCCGACTCCTTGACCTGCTGGCCGCGCAGGAAGCTGTCGCGCCGGAACACCTTGTGCTCGCGGCGCAGCCGGATCAGCCGCTGGGTGAACGCGCGCAGCTCGGTCTTCTCCGGGGTACCGGTCCAGTCGAACCAGGAGATCTCCGAGTCCTGGCACCAGCCGTTGTTGTTGCCGCCCTGGGTGCGCCCGATCTCATCGCCGCCGAGCAGCATCGGCGTGCCCTGCGAGAGCAGCAGCGTGACCAGGTAGTTGCGCTGCTGGCGAACGCGCAGAGCGTTGATCTCGGGATCGTCGGTCTCGCCCTCGACGCCGTGATTCCAGGAGCGGTTGTCGTCGGTGCCGTCCTGGTTGTCCTCGCCGTTGGCCTCATTGTGCTTGTGGTCGTAGGAGACCAGGTCGCGCAGGGTGAACCCGTCGTGGGCGGTGATGAAGTTGATCGATGCGAACGGGTCACGGCCGTCCGCCTCGTAGAGGTCCGAGGAACCGGCCAGGCGCTCGGCGAAATCGCCGCAGTTGGCGAAGCCCCGCCAGTAGTCGCGCATGACGTCGCGGTACACGCCGTTCCACTCCGACCACAGCACGGGGAAGTTGCCCACCTGGTAGCCACCCGGTCCGACGTCCCAGGGCTCGGCGATCAGCTTGACCTGGGAGAGCACGGGGTCCTGGTGGATCACGTCGAAGAACGCCGAGAGCCGGTCGACGTCGAAGAACTCGCGGGCCAGGGCCGAGGCGAGATCGAAGCGGAAGCCGTCCACGTGGCACTCGCTCACCCAGTAGCGCAGCGAGTCCATGATCAGACGCAGCACGCTCGGCTGGACCGGGTTGAGCGAGTTGCCGGTGCCCGTGAAGTCCATGTAGAGGCGGGGGTCATCGGGCATCAGCCGGTAGTAGGCGGCGTTGTCGACACCCTTGAACGACAGCATCGGACCGAGGTGATTGCCCTCGGCGGTGTGGTTGTAGACCACGTCGAGGATCACCTCGATGCCGGCGCGGTGCAGCGCCTTGACCATGCCCTTGAACTCACGGACCTGCTCGCCCCGGCGACCCGTGGCGGAGTACTCCGAGTGCGGCGCCAGGTAGCCGATCGTGCTGTAGCCCCAGTAGTTACGGAGCCCCTTGTCGGCAAGGAACGACTCGTCGGAGATGTGATGCACGGGCAGCAGCTCGATCGCGGTGACGCCTAGCTCGCGCAGGTAGGCGATGGCAGGCTCGGAGGCCAGTCCCGCGTAGGTGCCGCGCAGGTCCTCACGCACCTCGGGATGGAGCATCGTGAAGCCCTTGACGTGCGTCTCGTAGATCACGGTGTCGGCCCAGGGAATGCCCGGAGGTCGATCGCCCTCCCAGATGAACGCGTCGTCGATGACCACCGACTTGGGCATGGCTGCGGCGTCGTCCTCGTCGTCGGGCTCCAGGTCGGCGTCCTCCTCGCCGGTGGGGACGTAGGGCAGGACGTTGGCGTCGTGCGCCCAGTCGACCACGCCGTCGATGGACTTGGCGTACGGGTCGATCAACAGCTTGCAAGGGTTGAAGCGGTGACCCTCGTTCGGGGCGTACGGGCCGTCGACCCTGAAGCCGTAGCGCTGCCCCGGCCCGACCCCGGGCAGGTAGCAGTGCCAGTTGAGCGCCGTCCGCTGGGTCATGTGGACCTGCGTCTCGTTGTCCTCCTCGTCGAACAGGCACAACGTCGCGCCGGCGGCGTGCTCGGAGAACAGCGCGAAGTTGGTGCCGCCGCCGTCCCAGGAGGCTCCCAGGGGAAACGGCCGGCCGGGCCAGACCTCCATCTCGCTCACGCGATCAACGCCCCGGCCAGCGGCTCGAGCTCGACCGTCCCGTCCGTGATCGTTGGCTGGCCGTGCGTGGCCAGCTCCACCGAGGCGCCGGTGCAGCCGACGCGCCGGCGCTCATGGGCGAAGTTGGCGATCAGCTCGAACCGGCCGCGGCGCACCCTCAGCCAGCGCTCCTGCTCATCGAACTCGATGGCGTCAGCGTCGCCGGGGGGGATGCGCCGGCGAACATCGAGCAGCCGCGCGTAGAGGCGGCTGAGCTCGCCGTCGCGCTCGCGTGTGAGCTTCGAGCGCTCGAACGTCTGCGGGTCCTGCGGATCGGGGATCTCCTCGTGGGCGAACGACGTGAACGAAGCGAACTCCTCCCGCCGCCCCTCGCGCGTAGCGTCGGCGATCATCTTGTCGATGTGGTCGGTGAAGAACTGGAACGGGGCGTTCTCGCCGTACTCCTCGCCCATGAACAGCAGCGGCACGAACGGTGCGAGCAGCGTGCAGAAGGCGGCCAGCGGGCGCGCGGGTTCCGCAAGGCGGTCGCCGAAGGCGCGGTTGCCGACCTGGTCGTGGTTCTGGTCGAACACCACGAAGCGCTCGGCCGGCACGTCGTCGGCCGGCGCGCCGAAGCGCCGGCGGCGGAAGCTCGAGTAGTTGCCGTCGTGGACGTGCGGGCGGTGGAATGCCTTGGCCAGGTCAGCCACTGTGCCGAACTCCTCGTAGTAGCCCTCGCGCTCGTCGGTGAGCAGCGCGCGCAGCGAGTGATGGAAGTCGTCGGCCCAGGCGCCGTCGCACCCCCAGCCGCCGATCGCCCGATCGCGCATCACGCGCGGATCGTTCAGACCGCTCTCGGCGATCACGAGCGCGTCGGCTCGTGCCTCGTGCACGCGACGGGCCACCGCCTCCACAAGATGCTCGGCGCTCGAGTCGACGATCGCGTGGATGGCGTCCAGGCGCAGGCCGTCGATCCCGTAGTCGCGGATCCAGCCCACCGCGCTCTGGAGCACCCATTCGCGCACCGGGTCGCACTCGGCGTCGTCGTAGTTCATGGCCCGGCCCCACGGTGTCTCGTACTTGTCGGTGAAGTACGGGCCGAACGCCTCGAGCGCCGGCGTCCCCGAGGCGCCCACGTGGTTGTAGACCACGTCGAGGATCACGGCGAGACCGGCGGCGTGGGCGGCGTCGACGAGGCGACACAGCGCGTGCGGTCCGCCGTAGGCCGAATGCACGGCGGAGAGGTAGATGCCGTCGTAGCCCCAGCCATGGTGGCCGGGGAACTCGGCCACCGGCATGACCTCGATCGCGGTGATCCCCACCTCCGCCAACGTGGCCAGATGCTCGATGGCGTCTTCGAAGGTCCCTTGCGGCGTGAAAGTCCCAATATGTAATTCGTAGATCACCAGCTCGCGCATCGAGGGCGTGCGCGGGTGCGACTGCGGCGGGGCGAGCTCGACCACGCGCGACGGACCGCGGATCCCCTCGGGCTGCCAGCGCGAGGCGGGATCGGGCAGCGACTGTCCGTCGAGCACGTACATGTAGTCCGTCCCGGGTGGGCAGTCGGCGACTGCCTCGTACACGCCAAAGCCGGCGGGGTGCAGATCGACGGTGCGGTCCGCGACACGCAGCGAGATCGATTCGGCGCGCGGCGCCCACACGCGGAACTCGGTCGCCCCATCGCCCCGCGGGCGCGCGCCGAGCGGGCGCTCCCAGGGATATTCGGCGGCGCCGAACTCGACGGGCACGGTCATCGTGACGCTCACTGTGATTCGGGAATGAACCACACCGCCGCGAGCGGCGGCAGTGTCACCAGCGCGGACACGGGCTGGTCGTGCCATGGGATCGGCTCGGGATCGAGTCCGCCCATGTTGCCCACGTCGCTGCCCCCGTAATACGTGGAGTCGGTGTTGATCGCCTCCTTCCAGCGGCAGGCGCGAGGCAGGCCGAGCCGGTAACCCGAGCGGACCACCGGCGAGAGGTTGGCGACGAACACCACCATGTTTCGCTCGCCGTTCTCGTCCGGACGCGAGGCCCGCGCGAAAGCCAGCACGTTCGCGTCGGCGTCGTTGGGCTCGAGCCACCAGAAGCCCGACGGGTCGGAGTCGATCTCCCACAGGGCCGACTGCTCGCGGTAGATCCGGTTCAGATCGCGCACCAGGCTCTGGATGCCGGCGTGATCGGGGCGCTCGAGCAGATGCCAGTCGAGCGAGCGCTCGTAGCTCCACTCCGTCTCCTGGGCGAGCTCGGAGCCCATGAACAGGAGCTTCTTGCCGGGGTGCGCCCACATGTACGCGTACAGCGTGCGCAGGTTGGCCAGCTTCTGCCACCTGTCGCCCCCGGCCATCTTCCCGTACATCGAGCCCTTGCCGTGCACGACCTCGTCGTGCGACAGCGGCAGGATGAAGTTCTCGCTGAAGGCGTACATCAGGCTGAAGGTGAGCTCGTGGTGGTGGTAGCGGCGGTAGATCGGGTCCTGCTCGAAGTAGCCCAGCGTGTCGTGCATCCAGCCCATGTTCCACTTGAAGCCGAAGCCCAGGCCCCCGAGATACGTGGGCCTTGATACCCCGGGCCAGGCGGTTGACTCCTCGGCGGCGGTGAGAGCCCCGGGCTCGCGTCCGTAGACGACCTCGTTGAACTCCTTGAGGAACGACACCGCGTCGAGGTCCTCGCGGCCTCCGAACTGGTTTGGCACCCATTCGCCCTCGCGCCGGGAGTAGTCCAGGTAGAGCATCGAGGCCACGGCATCGACGCGAATGCCGTCGACGTGGTACTCGTGCAGCCAGAACAGCGCGTTGGAGATCAGGAAGTTGCGGACCTCGTGGCGCCCGTAGTTGAACACCAGCGTGCCCCAGTCGGGGTGCTCGCCACGGCGCGGATCGGCGTGCTCGTAGAGGGCGGTGCCGTCGAAGCGCGCCAAGCCGAACTCGTCGCGCGGGAAGTGCGCGGGCACCCAGTCCAGGATCACCCCGACGTCGTTTGAGTGCATGCGGTCGACGAACTCGCGGAAGTCGTCCGGCGAGCCGTAGAACGGGGTGGGCGCGAAGTAGCCGGTGACCTGGTAGCCCCATGATCCGGCGAACGGATGGGCCATGACCGGGAGCAGCTCGACGTGGGTGAAGCCGAGGTCCTTGACGTATGCGCTCAGCTCGTCGGCCAGCTCGAGGTAGCCCAGCGACCGGTTTCCCTCGAGCGTGTTCAGGCGCCACGATCCCAGGTGGACCTCGTAGATCGAGACCGGCTGCTCGAGTGGCTGCTTCTCCTGCCGGGTACGCAGCCACTCGGTGTCCTCGGCACTCCACTTGTGACGGGGCTCGAACACCACCGACGCGGTCTTCGGCGGGACCTCGGTGGCCAGCGCGTACGGGTCGGCTTTGAGCAGCACCTGATGGTCCTGCGTGAGGATCTCGTACTTGTAGTTCGTGCCGGGTCCGACGCCGGGCAGGAACAGCTCCCACACGCCGGTCGAGCCGAGCGAGCGCATCGCGTGCAGCCGGCCGTCCCAGGAGTTGAAGTCGCCGACCACGCTGACCGCCCGGGCGGCCGGCGCCCACACGGCGAACGCGGTGCCGGTGACCGGCGGATCGGAGCCGATCTGCATCTCGCGCACGTGCGCACCGAGGCGGTTGTAGAGCTCCTCGTGGCGGCCCTCGACGATCAGGTGCTGATCGAGCTCACCGATCGTGGGCACGAACGCGTAGGGATCCTCGATCGTGAACTTGCCGGCTTCGCCGTAGTCGACCTCGAGCTGGTAGTGCACGGGCAGCTCGGTGCTCTCGAGCTTGCCCTCGAACACGCCACCGGGGTGGATCTGCTCGAGCCGGGTGCCCGGCGTGCCGTTGGTGATGGCGGTGACGGCACACGCCGCGGGGCGCAGGACGCGCACGACCACCCCGCCGTCCTGAGGATGGGCGCCGAGGACGGCATGCGGATTGGAGTGCTCGCGGCGGACCAGCGCCTCGAGCTCGGAGGTGGCGACGGTCATGACTCCCTGGACCTTTCCCTCGTTCAGGTGCTCTCAAGCAGCCGGACGATGCCGGCGACCGGAATCGGCGTCCAGTCGGGCCGGTTGTTCAGCTCGTAGCGCAGCTCGTAGATGGCCTTCTCGAGTTCGTAGATCGAGAGCAGGTTGCGAATCGCGGCCTCGCCTCCGGGCATCAGCGTGGGGTCCACGGCGGCGAAGTAGCAGCCCAGGAACTGCTCTCGCGCGCGCTCCTCGAAGTCCGCGGGCGCTGCCCGAGCGCGCTGGATCTCGAGCGCCGACGCGGCGTAGGCGAACGAACGGAGCATGCCGGCCACGTCGCGCAGCGGCGAGCGCTTCTGCCGGCGCTCGGGGAGCGGGCGTGCCGGCTCGCCCTCGAAGTCGAGGATGACCCAGCCCCTCGGGGTGTGCAGGGTCTGGCCGAGGTGGTAGTCACCGTGCGTGCGGATCACCCGTCCGGTCACGCCGATTTGGGCGCGGGACGCCAGGCGCTCGCGCACGTCCTGGCCCCGTCCGGCGATCGGCTCCAGGTTCGGGTCCTCGTCGGGAAGGCGCAGGAACAGTCGCTCGATGTCCTCGTCGACGGTGGCGGTGAGCAGCGACAGCGCCTCCTGACTGGGCTCCTCGGGCGCGAAGGCGGGATCACTCGCGTCGGAAGCCAGCGAGGTGTGGAGCTGGGCGGTGACCGTGCCCAGGCTGCCCAGGCGCTCGAGGAACGTGTCGGGCGCGGTGGTGATCTCGTCCAGCGCCAGCTCCCAACCGCCGATCGCCTCCGGAAGGAACGCCTGGGCAACGCCGAGGGTGGCGGCGAATGCCTGCCCCTCGTACTCGTACCAGCCGTGCAGCGGCGCAATGTTGGGGAATCCGCGGTACGTGAGAAAGCGCAGCATCTCGAGCTCCGGATTGACGCCCGGCTCGAGCTTGCGGAACACCTTGAGCACGATCTCGTCGTCGAACACGATCGAGGAGTTCGACTGCTCGACGCCCATCAGGCGAACGTGGCTGGCCTCCGCCGCGATCTCGGCGCCGTCGAACGGGTGGAAGCTGAAACGCCCTCCGTCGGTCTCGATCTCGTCAGTGGCGACGATCCGGCGCATCAATTCGACGGCCTGGTCGGGCTCGGCCAGCGCGTCGTACACGGCCCAGTCGTCGGTGTGGGCGATCGAATCTCCGCGCGGGATGTCGCTCGGAGGGCGGATGGCCAGGGGCAGCTGGTAGAGCTCGTGCGTGCCGGTCCCGAAGCGGGTCTCGACCAGTGCCAGCACGAGCATCGGATCCTCGCGCAGAGTGATGCTCTCGACGATCTCGATCCCGGCCACGGCACGTGCCTTGGACGCGTACCAGCGCTGCTGCTGCACCCAGTCGCGCAGCTCCTCCTCGTCCACGCAGCGGCGGATCTCCTCCGCGGTGATGCCCGGAAGCGGCTCACTCATCGCTCGTCTGCTCCTGGTCGGGCTCGACGAGCTGGAACCAGAAGAAGCCGCGCGGACCGAGCGTCAGCAGGTACGGCAGCTCGCCGATCCGCGGGAAGCGCGAGTGGCCGAACAGCTCGACCGGATAGCGCCCCTCGTAGGCGGACAGATCGAGCTCGACGGCCTGGGCGGTGCGAGCGACGTTGTGGACGCACAGGACGATGTCGTCCTCAAAGCTACGGATGTGCGCGAAGATGCGCGGGTTCGACGGCTCGATCGGCTCGTAGCTGCCGAAGCCGAACACCGGGTGCTCCTTGCGCAGCGAGATGAAGCGATGCAGCCACCGGAGCAGCGATGTTGCGGTGCGCAGCTGAGCCTCGACGTTGACCGCTTGGAAGCCGTACACCGGGTCCATCAACGGCGGCGCGTAGAGCTGCGCGAAGTCGGCGCGGCTGAAGCCGCCGTTGCGATCGCCGGTCCACTGCATCGGCGTCCGCACGCCGTCGCGATCGCCCAGGAACACGTTGTCGCCCATGGCGATCTCGTCGCCGTAGTAGAGCACCGGCGAGCCCGGGAGCGAGAACAGGATCGCGTGCATCAACTCGATCTCGTCGCGACCGTTGTCGAGCAGCGGAGCCAGGCGCCGGCGGATGCCGAGGTTGAGCTTCATGCGCGGGTCCTTGGCGTACTCGGCGTACATGTAGTCGCGTTCCTCGTCGGTGACCATCTCGAGCGTCAGCTCGTCGTGGTTGCGCAGGAACAGCCCCCATTGGCAGCTTTCGGGAATGGTTGGGGTCTGCTCGAGGATCTCGTAGATCGGCACCGCCTCCTCACGCCGGATGGCCATGAACATGCGCGGCATGACGGGAAAGTGGAATGCCATGTGGCACTCGTCGCCGTCGCCAAAGTACTCGACCACGTCGGCCGGCCACTGGTTGGCCTCGGCGAGCAGCACCCGGTCGGGGTACTTCTCGTCGATCTCCTTGCGGACTCGCTTCAGGTACTCGTGCGTCTCGCCCAGGTTCTCGCAGATCGTGCCCTGGCGCTCGTACAGATAGGGCACGGCGTCGAGGCGGAAACCGTCCAGGCCGAGGTCGAGCCAGAAGCGGAGCACCTCGAGCATGGCGTCCCGGACCTCGGGGTTGTCGAAGTTGAGGTCGGGCTGATGGGAGAAGAAGCGGTGCCAGTAGTAGGCGCCGGCGACCGGGTCCCAGGTCCAGTTCGAGGCCTCGGTGTCGATGAAGATGATCCGCGCGTCCTGGTATTTCTCAACCGTGTCCGACCACACGTACCAGTCGCGCTTGGGGTTGTCGGGGCTCGAGCGTGACTCCTGGAACCACGCGTGATCGCTCGAGGTGTGGTTCATGACCAGGTCGGCGATCACGCGAATGCGGCGGGCGTGCGCGGCATCGATCAGCTCATGCACGTCGTCGACGTTTCCGTAATCGGGGTGAACCGAGGTGAAGTCCGCGATGTCGTAGCCACCATCGCGCAGCGGCGAGCGGTAGAACGGCAGCAGCCAGATGCAGTCGACGCCCAGCCACTGCAGGTAGTCGAGCTTCTCGGTGAGTCCGCGGAAGTCGCCCGAGCCGTCACCGTTGGCGTCGAAGAACCCGCGGATGTGGATCTCGTAGAACACCGCGCGCTTGAACCAGTGCGGCTCGTGCTCGAACCACTGGCGGGTCTGGGTCTGCGGCGCGGTCGCCGCATCGCTTTGGGCCTGCCCGGCATTTCCGCGCCGAGTCTCGGCCGCGATCAGATGGGTGAGGGTCGGCGGGCCGACGCTCATCGGTGTGTGTCCGCGTGGTCCCGTGCGGACATGTCTACATCTCGACGCGCACGACGTGCGCCTGCCGGATGCCGGGTTCGAGCCGGACGTAGTTCGCGCCGATGCGCCACAGGAAGCGATCGTCTCTCAGCAGGTCATGCGCGGTGAAGCTGGGCGGCAGACCGAGATTGGCAGGCACTATCGCGAGTCCCTCCTGGGCCTGGTGGGGGTCGGTGTTCACGACGGTGATGATCGTGTTGCCGCGCGAATGCTTGGCGTAGGCGATCAGCGCGTCGTTGGCGGTGTCGAGGAAGGTTACGTTGGACAGCTCGTGCAGCGCAGCGTTCTCGCGCCGGACGCGGTTCAGGCGCTCGATCATCGGCAGGAGCGGGCCGTCGAGCGCGCGCTCCTTGATCTCGTACTTCTCGGAGTGCAGATACTCCTCCGAGCCCTCGCGGACGGGCACGTTCTCGAAGTGCTCATAGCCGGAGTAGATCCCGTAGCTCGGGCTGAGTGTGGCGGCGAGCACCAGCCGCGCCTCGAACGCGGCGGGGCCGCCGTGCTGGAGGTACTCGTGCAGGATGTCCGGCGTGTTCGCGAAGAAGTTGGGGCGGAAGTAGTCGCGCTCGTCCGTTTGGGCGAGCTCGGAGACGTATTCGGTCAGCTCCCAGCGCGAGTTCTTCCACGTGAAGTACGTATAGGACTGGCTGAAGCCGATCTTGGCCAGGTGACGCATCACCGTGCGGCGCGTGAACGCCTCGGCCAGGAAGACCACGTCGCGGTTGTGCTCGTGGATGTTCTTGATCAGCCAGCGCCAGAACTCGAACGGCTTGGTGTGCGGGTTGTCGACCCGGAACACCGTGATGCCGGCGTCGACCCACTGGATGAGGACCTGCAGCAGAGCCTCCCAGAGGCCCTTCCAATCCGATGACTCCCAGTTGACGTTGTAGATGTCCTGGTAGCGCTTGGGTGGGTTCTCGGCGTACTTGAGCGTCCCATCGGGGCGGCGGTGGAACCACTCGGGGTGCTCGTGCAGCCATGGGTGGTCGGCCGAGCACTGAATCGCGAAGTCGAGCGCGATCTCGATGTCGTGCTGCTTGGCCGCGGCGGCGAGCGCCTTGAGGTCGTCGATCGTGCCGAGCTCGGGGTGAACAGCGTCGTGGCCGCCGTTCACGTCGCCGATCGCCCAGGGCGAGCCCGGGTCCTCGGGCGCGGCGGTCAGCGAGTTGTCACGACCCTTGCGGTTGGTGTGGCCGATCGGATGGATCGGCGGGAGGTAGAGCACATCGAAGCCGAGCTCCTGCAGACGGGGCAGTTGCTTCTTCGACACCGTTCAGCCCGCCCCACGATCTCGGGAACATCTCGTACCAGGCGCCGAACTTGGCCAGCTCCCGGTCGACATCGATGGCCAGCGGGTGCTCGAGGCTGACCGCGCCGTGACGGGGCTGGATCCGCTCGAGCGTGCTGAACAGCTCGGGCCCGAGCGCGATGTCGTGCTTGGCGGTCTCGGGGACGTCCTCGTCGCTCAGCGTCGCGATCGCGTGGTCGATCAGCGCCCGATCGGACTTCGCCTTGGCCTCGCCGGCCGCATTTTTGAGGAGCTGAACACCTTCGGATAGTTCGCCGGCCAGGTCGTGCTGCTGCGCGGTCACCTTGCGCTCGAGCTCATCGCGCCAGGTCCCGAACACGTCGGTCCAGGCTTCGATCGTGTACTCCCACCGGCCCGTGCAGTCGACCGTGAAGCTCCCGGCCCAGCGCACGCCCCCCAGGTGGGCGTCGACACGGGCCATCTCCGCCTCGCGCCAGTTGCGTGCCCGTGGCGGCTTGTAGCGAACGACCGCGCGGAGGATCTCGTGGCCGTCGCGGAAGATGTCGGCCTCGACCTCGACGGTTTCGCCGACGACGCGCTTGGCCGGATAGCGGCCGTCGTCGACCGCCGGACTCGGATACTGGATCACGATCCGTTCCGGGGGTGGCTTCGATTCGCCGGCACGGCGTTTCGAGGCAGGGGTCGTCTGGACCTGAGTGCTCACGCCGGTACCGGGAGCGGAGCAGTGGACGGGGTCCTCACGGTCAGAAAAATATCCTTCATTGCGATGGGTAAACCCACGCGTGTGATTTCTGCGTGACCAGGCTCCCGCGCTCGAGCGGCGTTCAGCTGCATTTGACGTCATTGCCGGGGGGCCGCCTGGGGCCCGAGGCGTACCGGTTCGTGGACTGGCTGGTCGCCGCTGGGCAGACCTGGTGGCAGGTCTTGCCCCTCGGCCCGCCCGACCGGTACCGGTCCCCGTACAAGGCGCGCTCGGCGTTCGCCGCCTGGCCCGGGCTTGCTCGCCGACCCGCGCGCGCCGGTGTCGGCCGCCGAGGTCTCGTAGTTTCGTGAGCGGGAGTCGTTCTGGGCCGCTGATTGGGAGGCGTTCGCCGGGCGGGGTGCGCTGGCCGACCAGGTGCGCTTCGATCGCGAGTGGAGCGCGCTGCGCGCGTATGCCGCTGATGCCGGGGTGCGGCTGTTCGGCGACGTGGCGATCTACGTGGCGCCGGGGAGCGCCGACCACCGCGCTCATCCCTCGCTGTTCCGGTCCGGCCTGGTGGCCGGGCGCGCCGCCGGATGCGTACTCCGCATCCGGGCAGCTGTGGGGGAATCCTCTGTACGACTGGCCGGCGCTGCGCCGGCGGCGCTACCGCTGGTGGGTCGAGCGCCTGCGGCGCACGTCCGTCGCTGTTCGATCTGGCGCGCATCGACCACTTCCGCGGGTTCGTGTCCTACTGGGCGGTTCCGGAGGGGGTGCGGACCGCGGCGTCGGGGCGCTGGCAGCGCGGGCCCGGTCGTGCCGTATTCGACGCCGCCTTCGATGCGCTCGGTGAGGTTCCGCTGGTCGCCGAGGACCTCGGAGTGATCACCCCGGCCGTGGCACGGCTGCGCGACGCGCTCGGGTATCCGGGGATGGTCGTGCTGCAGTTCGGGTTCGACCCGGACTCATCCGGACAGCCTCCACCGCTTCGAGAACCACGCCGAGAACCGGATCGTCTACACGGGCACGCACGACCACGACACGGCGCGGGGCTGGTACTCGTCGCTGGATCCCGAGACGCGGGCCCGGGTCGATGACACCGTGCGGCGCGCCGGCGTGGCCGAACGCCAGCCGTGGTGGGGGCTGATCCGGCTGGCTCTGGCCTCGCGCGCTCAGGTGGCGATGATGCAGGCCCAGGATGTGTTGGGCCTGGGAAGCGAGGCGCGCATGAACGCGCCGGGACGGGCGGCCGGGGCGTGGCGGTGGCAGATGGAGCGGGGGGCCCTGAAGCCGGCGCTGGCGCGGCGCTTGCGGGAGGCCACCGAGGCCGCGGGGCGGCTGGTCCGCGAATAAGCGAGACACTCGGCTGGCGCCGCCGGCCGGACGGCGGCTTGGCCGGGGCTCAAGTTGGTGGCGCCGGCGCCGATCCCAGAGGAGATGAGTATCTCTGCGGTGGAGAGCCGCATCAGCCAGATCGTGGCGATGCAGCAGCAGCTCTCCGATCCATCCGCTCTGCTGTCTTCGCAAGATTCGAGCGCCACGTCGGCGACGTCCGGCGCGACCAGCGCTACTTCCACGCCGTCGAGCTTCAGCGCCGCTCTGTCCTCGGCCATGGACTCGGGGACGGCCGACGCCATCGGCACCGATCCGTCCGCGGGTTACACCGATCCCACGATGGACGCGTCCCTGACGAGCAGCTCAACCGACCCTTCCTCGGAGCTGTCCTCGCTGCTGGCCACGAGCGGAGGGCTGACCGGGTCCTCGGGTGTGGCCTCGGGGGTGGCCGGAACCTCGGGCATCGGCGCGGCCGGAACCTCGGCAGCCGGAGCGCCGTCGCAGGTGCAGGCCATGGTCAACATGGCCAACTCGCTGGTCGGCAAGCCCTACGTCTACGGCGGCGGGCACAGCGGGTGGGCTCCGCAGTCGGGCTATGACTGCTCGGGCTTCGTGTCGGCCGTGCTGCACGCCGGCGGATACCTGAGCCAGCCGGTCGACACCACCGCGCTGCCCTCCCAGGCCGGGATGGAGTCGGGCCCGGGCCAGTACGTCACGGTCTACGACCGGGCGCTGCCGGGCCAGAGCGGACACGTGATCATCGAGATCGACGGTCAGTTCTACGAGTCGGGCGGCTCGCACGGCGCCTGGGGCGGTGGCGGCGGCGTCGAGAAGATCGGCACACCGTCGGCGGCCTACCTGGCCACCTTCCCGAACGTCCTGCACCCCGCCGGTCTGTAGTCCGCGTCAGTCTCCTCACAGCGAGGCACGCACGGCGAGTCGGGCGCGCAGGAGCCCCGACCGGATGCTCACCTTGGCGTGCCGGTAGACATAGGTGGCATCTCCGCGCAGCCGCTGCCAGCGCGTCGTCGCATAGGCGATCAGCGAGGACGGCCGTACGGACGCCGGCATGCCGTCGCCGGCGAGGACGTCGAGGGCCCGCTCGGCGAGGTCGATCTGGCCGAACGCCGTCGGGTGCACATGGTCGGTCATGATCAGGTTCCGGGCGCCCCACGACGCCGAGATCGACGACCAACGCCCCGAGATCGCCGGCCACCCGCACGATCACCGCGTTCAGGTCTTTGACCTTGCCCCCGGCCCGCGGGCGTCCGAGGTCGACCGGCGCGGTCATGGTCAGCACGCGCTCGCAGCGCTCTCGCAAGAACAGCATCGCTTCCCGGAGCCCGGTCTCGAAGGCCGCGACGTCCCAGTCCACCGACCGCACGTCGTTGACGCCGATGTAGAGGCAGCCGACGGCATAGCGCGCTGCGGGCGCCGAGCGCGCCACGAACGCTGGGATCTGCGTGGCGAGGACATCGTGCACGCGCGCACCGTCCGTCGCATAGCCGGTGTAGGGCACGCCGAGGCCGCGCGCCACCCACAGCGCCCACGACTGCAGGGCGACTCCCCATTGCAGCTCGCCGCCCCCGTTGGTGATCGAGTCGCCGAACGCGAGCACGCCGAGCTGGCAATCGCTGGCCTGAGCATTTGCGGCGGTCAAGACGCGCGAGAGTACCCGCTTGTCCCATAATCCCCGCCCGTGAGCTACGGCCGGGTGACGATGAACGACGGCCGCGAGGACGTCAGGCGTGCGGCCGAGGATCTCGCGCAGCGGCTACCCGAGCCGCTGGCTCCGCTGGCGCGCCTGGCCTACAACTACCGGTGGTCATGGCTGCCGGGCGGCGCCGAGGTGTTCTCGGCACTTGACCCCGGCCGCTTCGTGCTGGCTTGCCAGAATCCGGTGCGCCTTTTGCAGGAGGTTTCGAACGCAACGCTGCTACGCGCGGCGGCCGACGGAGCCCTGGTGGAGCGGATCGCCGGAGTCGAGGCCCAGGTCAAGGCCGACCTCGCGCGTCCCCCGTATCCGTCGATCGATCCGGCCCGGCCGGTGGCCTTCCTGTGCGCCGAGTACGGCGTGCACATCTCGCTGCCGGTGTACTCGGGCGGTCTGGGGGCGCTGGCCGGCGACCTGCTCAAGGAGGCGTCGGACTGCGCGGTGCCGCTGGTCGCAGTGGGGCTGATGTACCGCAAGGGCTACTTCCGCCAGCGCATCGACGCCGGCGGCTGGCAGCACGAGTACTGGATCGACACCGATCCCCATCGCCTGCCCGCTGCCCTGGTGACCGGCGCCGGTGAGACGCCGATCAAGATCGAGGTGCCGATCTACGACTCCGAGGTGACCGCGCAGATCTGGCGCGTCGACATCGGACGGGTCCCGCTGTTCCTGCTCGACACCGACGTTCCCGAGAACGACCCGGTCGATCGCTGGATCACCGCCCGCCTGTACGAATCCGACGAGCAGATCCGCCTGGCCCAGTACGTGCTGCTCGGATCCGGCGGGGTGCGCGCCCTGACCGCGCTCGGATTCGAGCCCGGCGTGATCCATCTGAACGAGGGGCATGCCGCGCTCGCGCCGGTGCAGCTCGCGGCCCAGGAGATGCACTCCGGCGAGCAGCTCACCACCGGGATAGCCGCCGCGCGCGAGCGCACGGTGTTCACCACCCACACCCCGGTCCCGGCAGGCAACGACACTTACTCCTCCGACCAGGTGGAGGATGCGATCGGGCGCCTGATGGGCCAGCTCGGGATCGACGCCCAGGAGGTGATCGCGCTCGGGCGGACCAATCCAACCGATGAGCACGAGCCGTTCGGGGTGACCCAGGCTGCGCTGCGCATGAGCCGGACGGCCAACGGGGTGAGCCGCCGTCACGGCGAGGTGGCGCGCGAGATGTGGCACACGCTGTGGCCCGAGCTCGCGGTCGACGACGTCCCGATCGGCCACGTCACCAACGGCGTGCACGTCCCGACCTGGATCGGTGCCCCGATGCGCGAGCTGATGGACCGCCACCTGGGCGAGGGCTGGATGGCGCGCGCCGCCGAGCCAGCGACCTGGGCGGCGGTCGACCAGATCCCCGACGCCGAGCTGTGGCAGGCGCGCAAGCGCCAGCGCGCGCAGCTCGTGGACGAGCTCCGGACGCGCAGCACCAACGAGCGACTCCAGCGCGGCGACGTTCGCGAGTACGTCTACGCCGCGGCGCAAGACGTTCGATCCGGACGTGCTGACGCTCGGCTTCGCGCGGCGGGTGGCCACCTACAAGCGGATCGATCTGCTCACGCGCGATCCCGAGTGGACCCAGGCGCTGCTCGGCGGCGAGGAGCCGGTGCAGGTGGTGCTCGCCGGCAAGGCGCACCCGCGCGACGAGGAGGCCAAGCGCGTCCTCCAGCGCCTGTTCGGCATGAAGGGGGCCAAGATCGTCGGGCAGCGCGTGATCTTCCTCGACGACTATGACCTGGCCACCGCGGCCTGGCTGGTCCGGGGCTGCGACGTGTGGTTGAACGTGCCGCGCCCGCCGCTCGAGGCGAGCGGAACGAGCGGGATGAAGTCCGCGGTCAACGGGGGCCTTCAGCTCAGCGTGCTCGACGGCTGGTGGGCCGAGGGCTACGACGGCGAGAACGGCTGGGGCCTGCCGGGCGAGGTCGATTCCGACCATCACGCCCAGGACGAGCGCGACGCCGCCGCGCTGCACCAGCTGCTCGACGAGCAGGTGCTGCCCACCTTCTACGACCGGGACGCGCGACGGGGTGCCGGTCGCGTGGCTGGCCCGCGTCCGCGCCTCGCTGAAGACGCTCGGGCCCCGCTTCAGCGCCACCCGGATGCTGTCCGAGTATCTGTCCGGGCCCTATCGCGGGGCCTGATCTGCGGGAAGGTCACGCCGGGCCGCGGCGTCATTAAGGGTTCGACGAGCCCTAAGCTGGTGGCAGGCGAACGACCCGTAGACATGGCCCCTAGTGCCGATCACACCGAGCCGAGGGCGAGCGAGCTCGCCGAGCTCTCGGCCCTCGCCGACGACACGCTCGATCCGGCCCGGCGTGCCGCGGTCGAGGCGCGGATCGCCGCCTCGCCCGAGCTGACCGCGCGCTACGAGCGCGAGCGCCGCGTGGTCCTGGCGCTGCGCGAGGCGCGGAGCACCGATCGCGCGCCGGAGCGGCTGCGCGCGCGCATCGACGCCGCACGCCCGACCCGCGCCACGGCGACCCGCCGGCGCTTCGCCTATTCCGGTGGCCTGGCCGGAGCGCTGGCGGCGATCGCCCTGGCGCTGGTCCTGGCGCTGCCCTCCGGTGGCCCGGGCGCCCCGTCGGTGGCCGACGCGGCGGCGCTGGCCACGCGCGGGCCAGATCGAGGCGGCGCCTGCGCCCGATCCGGCCCGTCCGCAGTCCACCCTGCATCAGAACGTGGGCGCGGTCTACTTCCCGAACTGGACGCCGTCGCTCGGCTGGACGGCGGTGGGGGCCCGCACCGACCGCCTGGACGGGCACACGGCGGTCACCGTCTACTACGAGTGGCACGGCCAGCGGATCGCCTACACGATCGTGGCCGCGCCCGCCCTCGCCGAGCCGGCGGCCCGCAGGACGTGGCAGAACGGCACCGAGCTGCGCACGCTCACCGCTGAACGGGCGCCTGGTCGTCACCTGGCGCGAGTCGGGCGAGACGTGCGTGCTCTCGGGGAGCGGGATCAGCGCCGCCCAGCTGCAGGCGCTGGCGGCGTGGACGGTCCCGGCGGCTTAGAGCGCAGGCCTTCCCCGCTCAGCTCGCGGGCCAGCCGCTGGCGCGCGCGGTGCAGGCGCGTGGTGATCGTCGCCTCGCGCACCCGCAGCGCCCGTGCCGCCTGCCGGTAGGAGAGCCCGACCACGTCGATCGCGACCAGCGCCTCGCGGAAGTCGTCCGGCAGCCGCGCGATCGCCGCGTACAGCTCGGCCGACTCCAGGCGCGACTCGGGGGCCGGCGCCGCGCGGTCCTCGATCGTGTCCGCGTCGTCGGGCAGCGGCGTGGTCTGCGGCCGGCGCCCGGCCGCGCGGCGCTGGCTGAAGAACGTGTTGCGCAGCACGCGCAGCAGGTAGCCCAGGTCGTCCTCGGAGTGCAGGAAGCGGGGGCGGCGGAGCACCCGCTCGAACGTCTCCTGGACCAGGTCCTCGGCCTCCTCCCGCGAGCCGCACAGGCTCCAGGCCGCGCGGTAGAGACGGTCGATGTGATCGCCCAGCGCCTCGGGATCGAGCTGACGTTGGTCGTTCATGTGATGCCCACCACCCAGGCCCGTCGTGAGCAGGATACGGATGCCGGGGCGCCGCCCGGGCGCCGTGGCTCGGCGCGTGACCGCCCCGCGATCGATGGCCTCCGCGACCAGGCGAACTCGCTTCTCGTTGTGCGGAAGGTCCTCGATGTCGAATTTCGCGAACAGGTTGCGGAGATGGGCCTTGACGGCGTCGACCCCCAGGCACAGCTCCGAGGCGATCGACCGGTTGCTGGCCGGCGGCGCCAGCACGTCGGGCTGCAGGCAGGGCCGGCACAAGGCGGCGAGGACCCGCCGCGGGCATCAGGTGAGACACTCGCCGCATGGCAGCGGGTGACGAACTCGGAACGAGTGGCGCAGGGAAGGGGTTCTCGGAGTGGGATGAGCTGGCCCCGGGCACGATCGTCGGCGGTTACCGGATCGAGGCCGTGGCCGGGTCGGGGTGGCATGGGGATCGTCTACCGAGCCACCCAACTGTCGCTTGATCGCGCTGTCGCGCTCAAGGTGATCAACCCGTTGCTGGCCGCCGACCCGGGGTTCCGGGAGCGTTTTCGCAAGGAGTCGGCGCTGGCCGCGTCGCTCGATCACCCGAACGTGGTGCCGGTTCACGAAGCCGGCGAGGACGCCGGGCGCCTGTACGTGTCGATGCGGTTGGTGCGTGGCACAGACCTGGGCCGGCTCGTCGCGGCAGAGGGGCCGCTCGATCCGGCGCGCGCGGTGGGCCTGCTCGCCGGTGCGGCGGGGGCGCTGGATGCCGCGCACGCCGCCGGCCTCGTGCATCGTGACGTGAAGCCCTCGAACGTGTTGGTGGAACGGCGGGGAGACGATGAGCACGCGTTCCTGAGCGACTTCGGGGTGGTGAAGCGCGTTGGCCAGGACGCCGAGGCGACCGGCAGCGCCGGCTGGGTGGGGAGTGCCGACTTCGTCGCGCCCGAGCAGGTGGTGGGCGTGGCCGTGGACGGCCGAAGCGACATCTACGCCCTGGGTGGCGTGCTGTACACGGCGCTCACCGGCCGTGTGCCGTTCGAGCGCTCGGACCTGGCGGCCAAGCTCTAGGCCAGCGTCAACGAACCGGTGCCGTCGGTGCGCAGCGTGCGCCCGGAGCTGCCGGCTGCGCTCGATGAGGTCATCGCCAAGGCGACGGCCAAGGACCCGGACGCGCGTCACGCCACGGCCGGCGAGCTGGCGGCCGCTGCCCGTGCCGCCGCCGAGAGGGGCACGTCGGCGGCGACCGCGGCCACGGCGACCGCGGCTGGCCCATCACGCGTGGATCCCGGCCGGCGTCGCCTGTGGCCCATCGCGCTGGGCGTTCTGATTGCCGTCTTCGTAGTCCCCGTCAGCTTGATCGTCGCGTCCTCCGGCGGAGGCTCGGCCAACCATGGCCCGACGCGCGTGCCCTCGCCGCACCGTGCATCATCGGCCAAGAAGACGCCGGCTGCCTCACGCGCCGCTGCGGCGCTGCCGGTCGGGCAGAAGACGTTCCAATACAGCACCGACGGCACGAAGGTGATGCAGGTCACGATCTACGACCTGCGCCGGGACGGCCCGTTCCTCACCCTCGACTTCAAGGCGAGCTGCGTGTCCCAGGGCTGCAGCGATGGGTTCGACGCGTTCGCGTTCGCCTTCTACGAGGGCGAGGGCACCTTCGACGCGGGCAGCCTGGCCGGCATCAAGCTGCTCGACCCGGTTCACAACAAGGTCTACCGAGCCGTACAGGACACCGGCCAGGACGTGTGGCAGTCAAAGCTCGACATCAGTCTGCTGGGCTCGCCCTCGCAGCTTCTCTGGGTCAAGTTCCCGGCGCCACCCGCGTCGGTCAGCGATCTCGACGTGCTGTTCCCAATCGGTGGCCCGCAGCTGCCGGCCGTGCCGATCACCACGGCGAGCGCAGGGCCCTCTCTCGCCCAAGTCGGTCACGGGGTGGAGGCCGATCCTCCGGGGGTGTTTGCCAAGCCTCCGACCAGCACCGACACGACCGGGCTTGTGCTGCCGGTCAACTCGCTGGTCCTGACGGTCGGGAACCGGTCGGGCGCCGACCAGGAATCGCCTACGTCGGCCACCGTCACGCTCAACACCGATGTGCTGTTCAAGTTCGCGAAGGCGACCCTGACGCCGGCGGCGACCGCCACTCTCCAGCACGTCGCCACTGATATCGCCCGGCGGGCGACCGGCGTGGTGGCCGTGGACGGCTACACCGACTCAATAGGCACCGACGCGGTCAACGTTCCGCTCTCCCAGGCGCGGGCCGGTGCGGTCCTCAAAGCCCTTCGGTCACTCACACCCGGGGTGAGCTACACCGCGCACGGCCACGGTGCGGCCGATCCCGTCGCCCCGAATACGAACCCCACCGGCAGCGACAACCCGGCCGGTCGGGCGCTCAATCGCCGGGTGACGATCAAATACAAGGTCAAGGCGCCGGCTGCGCCTGCCCCGCCCGCGGCGCAGGAGAGCGCCCCGGCGACGTCGGGGAACGCCGGCGAGACAGTGACCTACCGCGCGCCCACCGGCTCCGAGTATCAGGTCCGGGTAGATCACATTTATCGCGACGGAGATCTCGTCGTCGCCGGGTTCAGCGTCAAGTGCCTGGCGTCCTACAACAACGGCTGCAATTGGAAGTACGACTTCGGCGCCGAGGTGCCCAGTGAGGGCAGCGTCGATGTCCCGCCGGTCGCCGAGAACGCAAACGACGTCCCTGGGTTCAACGCTGCCTATAGCTCGGTCGATGCGGTCTACCTGGAAGATCCGGCCGGCTCGATCTACGACCCCACAAGCGACGACGCCGGTCTGAGCAACTCGCCGGCGGTGTCCAACGCCGAATCGCTGGGCAGCCAGAACGGGCCCAAGAACTTCGAGCCGCTGTGGGCCTACTTCCCTGCCCCGCCGGCCAACGTGACCACGATCTCGTTCGTACTCCCTGGAGGGAAGGTGCGGATCGGCGGCGTGCCCGTGGAGGCGACCGCTCCTTAGCTCTGCAGGTCCGACAGCGGCCGTGCCGGTGCACCGACGTACTTGGCCGTCGGCCTGACCAACCGCCCCTCGCGCTTCTGCTCGAGGATGTGGGCCGACCAGCCGGCGGTCCGCGCGCAGGTGAACATCGAGGTGAACAGCTCGGCCGGAACCTCGGCGAAGTCGAGCACGACGGCCGACCAGAACTCCACGTTGGTGGCCAGCACCCGGTCGGGCCGGCGCGCCTGGAGCTCGGCCAGCGCGGCATCCTCCAGAGCCTCGGCAACCTCAACCCGGGGTGCGCCGAGTCGCCGGGCCGTGGTGCGCAGGACGGCGGCCCGTGGGTCCTCGGCACGGTAGACGCGGTGGCCGAAGCCCATCAGGCGCTCGCCGCGATCGAGCAGCTCCTTGACGTAGCGCTCGGCGTCGCCCATCTCGGCCACGTCGTCGAGCATCTTCAGCACGCGCGAGGGCGCGCCGCCGTGCAGCGGGCCCGACAGCGCGCCGACCGCCGCCGACAGCGCCGCGGCGACGTCGGCGCCGGTGGAGGCCACCACGCGGGCGGTGAAGGTCGAGGCGTTCATGCCGTGCTCGGCGGCCGAGTTCCAGTAGGCGTCGATCGCCTCGACATGGCGCGGGTCGGCCTCGCCGCGCCAGCGGATCAGGAAGCGCTCGGGGATCGAGGTCGCCTTGTCCACTTCGCGCTGGGGCACCGGCGGCTGACCGATCCCGCGCGCCGACTGGGCGACGAACGACAGGGCCATGACCGAGGCGCGGGCCAGGTTGTCGCGCGCCTCCTCGTCGGAGATGTCGATCAGCTGGCCGAAGCCCCACTGCGGCCCGAGCATGGCGAGCGCCGACTGCACGTCGACGCGGGGGTCGCCCGAGCGGACAATCAGCGGATGCGGCTCGGCGGGCGGCATGCCGGGCAGCAGCTGCCCGTCGACCAGCAGGCCCCACACCTGCTCGAACGGCACCTTGCCGACCAGCTCCTCGATGTTGACGCCGCGGTATCGCAGCGCCCCTCCGGCGCGGTCGGGCTCGGCGATCTCGGTGGCGAAGGCGACAACGCCCTCGAGGCCTGACTGGACTTCGGCGGTGGCAGACACGGCCCACAGCGTAATGGGCGGCGGGCGCGGAGTAGCCTTGCGCTCCGTGTCCGAGCTGCTCCTGCGCTCCGCCGGCGAGCTGGCTGCGCTGGTGCGCGCCGGCGACGTGACGGCGCGCGAGCTGGTCGAGGCCTCGCTGCGGCGCATCGACGAGCTGCAGCCTCGCCTGAACGCCTTCACGCACGTTGCGCACGACTCCGCCCTCCAGGACGCCGACGCGATCGACGCCGACGACCCCCGCCCGTTCGCGGGCGTGCCGATCGCGATCAAGGACAACCGCTCGGTGGACGGCATGCCGCTGACCATGGGCAGCGACGTGTTCGGGGACTTCGTGACCAAGCGCGACTCGTACCTGGTCAGGCGCTTGCGCGAGGCGGGCTTCGTGATCGTTGGCAAGACCTCGATGCCGGAGATGGGGATCCTGCCCACCACCGAGCCGCGGCGGTTCGGCCCGGCGCGCAATCCGTGGGACGCCGAGCGCACTCCCGGTGGTTCGAGCGGCGGTGCGGCGACGGCGGTGGCCGCGGGGATGGTGCCGGTCGCGCACGGCAACGACGGTGGCGGCTCGATCCGGATCCCCGCCGCCTGCTGCGGCTTGGTCGGGCTGAAGCCCGCTCGAGGCCGGGTATCGGTCGGGCCCGACGGCGGGCACAGCTTCCTGGTCTGCGACGGCGTGCTCACGCGTACGGTCCGAGACACCGCCACCGTGCTCGACGTGCTCGCCGGGCCCGAGCCGGGCGACGCGACCTGGGCTCCGCCGCCACCGGCGGCTGGCTACAGCGCGCTCACCGAGGTCGATCCCGGGCACCTGCGCGTCGCCTTGATCCTCACGCCGCCGCTCGAGGACGCCAGCGTCGACCCGATCTGCGAGCAGGCGGCGCGCGATGCGGGCTCGCTGCTCGAGTCCCTCGGGCATCACGTGGAGGAGATCACCCCTCCGTGGTCGGGCCTCGACCTGCTACCAGACTTCACCCGGTCTTTCGGGCCGCTGGTCTCGTTCACCACCTGGCTGGGTGGTCAGCTGAACGGGCGCGAGACGACCGCCGCGGACGTCGAGCCGCTGACCTGGGCGCTGTATGAGCACGCACGCAGCCAGGACACGCTGAGCTACCTGATCGCCGAGCAGCGGCTCGAGTCGGTGGCGCGCTCGATCGTGCAGGCGACGGCGCCCTACGACGTCGTCCTCACTCCGGTGCTGGGCCAGCGGCCCGTCCCGATCGGGGACATCGACGGGCTCGGTCCTGATCCGATGGTGAAGTTCCGCAAGTCCGGCTACTTCACGCCGTTCACCGCGATCGTCAACGTGACCGGCCAGCCAGCCATCTCACTGCCGCTCTACCACGGCGAGGACGGGCTCCCGACCGGCGTCCAGCTGATCGGGCCGCCGGCGCGCGAGGAAGTGGTGCTCAGCCTGGCCGCGCAGCTCGAAGCCGCTCTGCCGTGGGCCGACCGGGTGCCGGCGCTGTGATACGCAAATAATCGCCGCCGTCACACGTTAAATCGGTGCGGGCAGCTGGGTGTCCAATGGGCACCCGCTGCACGTCCAATCGCCGGGCTTACGGCAGCGGGACCAGGTGGTAGGACTGCCCGGCGTCGGTGGTGTAGTAGAGCCGCTCGTTGGCCGGCGCGACCGAGCCGACGTACCCAAGCGCTATGCCGTGGGTGGAATCGGTGAAGCCGAGGTAGGCCCACTGGGAGATTCCCGAGGGCTCGACCTGCGACCACAGCGAGCCGGCGCTGTCGCTGCGATAGATCATCGTCTGGGCGCCGACCACCGCGGTCGAGGACGAGGCGGCCGCGAACGGAGCCGAGTTGGGGAGCCGCAGGGACGTTCCGGTGCCGGCGGCCACCCTGAAGTGCGCCCCACCATCGCTCGAGCGCCATACGCCGCTCTCGGTCCCGGTGGCGCACTCGGCCCACACGACCGAGGGATCGGGCGCGGCGAACTGGCAGGGGAATCCCGGCGAGGGCGCCGTGGAGGTGGTGAAGGTGTTACCGCCGTCGTGTGAGACGAGCACATTGGCGCCCACCCCGGTGCCGGCGGCCGACTGCGTGATCACGTTCGAGCCCTGCACCCACAGCCCGCCGGACACGGCACCGGCCGCGGACAGCGCGGCCCAGCCGTCGTGGGCGACCGGAGAGCGCATCAGCTTCCCGCCTCCGGGTGAGGAGATGACCGCGTAGGCCTGCCCGCTCGAGATGGCCAGGTTGGTCACCGTCCCGCCCAGGTTGATCGGCTGCCACGTCGTGCCGCCGTTATGGGTGGCGTACAGGGCCGGGCCGTAGGCATATCCGTTCTGGGCATCGGCGAACGCCAGCTGCGAGTACCCCGTGCCCTGGCTGGCCGAGGGTGTGAGCGGGGCCTTCGGCGTCGGTACGCCCGCGAAGTTGCGCCCGCCGTCGGTGGTGCGAAGAATCGCTCCGCACGGCCCGGTGAAGTCAGTCGGGCACGCCCCGGGGCCGAGCAGCCACCAGGTCAGCTCGTTGATCGCGCTGAACGACTGGGAGGCGAAGTGCGCCGGCACCTGCGCCGGGAGCGCGGTCGCCGCCGGGGTCGTCGGCTTGGCCGGCGCGGTGGTCGTCTTGCGCGGAGCGGTCGTCGAGTGCGTGGGATTCGACGCCGCCGTCCGCCGGGGGGTGCCTGCGCTGTGCAGGTTCGCCTCCACGATCGCCACCACCGCGGCCACGACCGCGAAGGCGGCCAGGAAGGCCAGGGCCTCCGAGAGCCAGCGGGGGCCGCCGGGGCGGCGCGGTTGGCGGGGTGGACGAGCGGGGCGCCTCCTGGGGCGCCGGGGCGGGGCGGGGGGACCGCTCACGGCTCCACGACGGGCCCGCATGCGGTGATGCGCTCCCTCCTCGGTCAGCTCGGCGAGCTGCTTCTCGATCTGATCCAGGTAGTCGCTCATGTCGATCGGGCGGGTGGGCCGAGGTCCTTGAGCTGGTCGCGCATCCGAGCCAGGCCGCGGCTGACCCGCTTGCGCACGACCAGCTCCGAGCAGCTCAGCTCACCGGCGATCTCGCTGTAGGGCCGCTCCTCGAGCACACGCGAGCGCACCGCGGTTCGCTCGTCCTCGGGGAGGTGATCGACCAGCTTTAGCAGCGGGCCCGAGGCGCCCTCGGCGAGCTCGACGATCCGCTCGAGGTCCCCGTCGTCGAGAGCCACCGCCTGGAAGCCGAGCCGTCGCCTGGCCCGCGCCTCCACCTGACCGCGGCGCCAGCTCATCAGCAGCTTGTTGCGGGCGATGCCGAGCATCCAGGGGGCGGCCGACGCACCCTGCTCGACGTAGCGGCCGGCCGCCGGCAGCACGGCGGCGAACACTTCGGCGGCCAGGTCGCCGGCCGTCTCGGGATTGCCCGTCTCGCGCAGCAGGTAGGCGAGCACGACGGGGACATGCCGCCGGTAGAACACGGCGAACGCCGCCCCGTCGCGTGCGGCTATGGCCGACAGCAGCGAGGCGTCGGACCAGTCCTCTCGGTTGCGCGGAGATGCGTCCATTCGCCCATTCATTGCTCAGGCCCGCCGTTGTGTGACGGAGCGTACCGGGCGCCGCCCCGTAGAATCGGCCCTCGACTGTCCCCGAAACTCAAGAGGAACTCGTAACCCCATGGCTTACGTCATCGCCGAGCCCTGCATCGGCACGAAGGACAACTCGTGCGTTGAGGTCTGCCCGGTCGACTGCATCCACCCGACTCCCGACGAGGCGGACTACGACGCTGTCCAGATGCTCTACATCGATCCGGAGGAGTGCATCGACTGCGATGCCTGCGTCGAGGCCTGCCCGGTGGATGCCTGCTTCGCCGAGGATCAGCTGCCCGACGAGTGGCAGCACTACACGAAGCTGAACAGCGATTACTACGCGAACCGGTCGTAGGGGCGCACGCACTTCTGGCGCCCCGGGCGCCGGCTGCTGTTGCGGCGCTACCAGCGTGCGCGGGCGCGAGGGGCGCCAGAAGCGCCCCGCGCCCCTCCTCGATAGCCCTACGCCATCGGCAGCGACATCCCGACCGGCTTGGGCGCGGCCGCGGGGGCCGGCATCTGCATGACCGGCAGCTCGACCGGCGAGAGCGCGATCAGGCCGCGTGCGGCGTAGGCCAGGGACTGCGCCGCCGGGTCTTCGGGATGGGAGAACACGAGCGGGACGCCGGCGTCGGACTGCTCGCGCAGCGCCATCGTCAGCGGCACCTTGCCCAGCAGGGGCACCTCGAGCTCCTCGGCCAGGAGCTGCCCGCCGCCCTCGCCGAACAGCTGGTAGCGCTCGCCGGTGGGCGTGACGAAGCCCGACATGTTCTCGATAACGCCGGCGATCTCGAGCTTGAGCTTGGTGGCCATCTCGGCGCTGCGCCGGGCCACCTTCTGGGCCACCGGCTGGGGGGTGGTCACGATGATGAACTTCGCCTGCGGGAGCAGCTGGGCCAGCGTCATCGACACGTCGCCGGTGCCCGGCGGGAGGTCGATCAGCAGGTAGTCGAGCTCGCCCCAGTCGACGTCCTCGAGGAACTGCTGAAGCGCCTTGTGGAGCATCGGGCCGCGCCACACGACGGCGGCGTCCTGCTCGACGAAGAAGCCGATCGACATCACGCGGATGCCGTCGGCGGCCTCGAGCGGGATGATCTTGCGCTCGGCGTTCACGTGCGGGCGCTCTGCGCCCAGGCCGAGCATGCGCGGCTGTGAGTAGCCCCACACATCGGCGTCGAGCACGCCGACCGACTTGCCCTCGGCGATGAGCGCCGCGGCCAGGTTGGCGGTCACGCTCGACTTGCCGACGCCGCCCTTGCCGGAGCCGACGCAGATCACGTTCCTGACCTGGGCCAGTGCGCCCTCGGGCAGCGCGCCGCGGCCGAGCTTGCGCCCGAGCGCCGCCTTCTCGTTGTCGGAGAGCACGTCGAAGGAGACGTTGACGCCGCTCACGCCCTCGAGCTTGCGGATCGAGTCTGTGACGCCGGTCTGGAAGTGGCTGCGGATCGGGCAGCCGGGCGTGGTCAGCGAGACCATCACGTCGACCACGCCGTTCTCGTGCACGTCGACCGAGCGGACCATCTCGAGCTCGACGATGTCGCGGCGGAGCTCGGGGTCGATGACGGAACGAAGTGAGTCGATTACTTGGTCTCTAGTAGGCATGGGATTGATTGTAGGCAGCGCCCGATCGCCGCCCGCTGGTGTGATGCACGTCACACCGCCTGGCGTCCGTTTAAAGACCGACGGGGCGCCACTTCCGTGACGCCCCGGCGGTTGAGGGAGGAGAGGGTGCTGCATTCGCCGGCGAGGTTATGAGGCCGGCGAACCTATCCCACCAGCGGCGTTCTCCATAGACGCCGGGTGGGGGAAGCTTTTATGCGGCTTAGGAGCCGATCAGCCCTTGCGCATTGGAGACGATCCGCTCCACGCGCGCGCTCACTGCGCCGGACTGCTTCTCGAAATCCCTACGCACTGAGCTTAGCTCACGGTTCAAGCGGCGCTGGTTCTGGCGCATCGTGCGCTCGACCAGGCTCCGCCGCTGCCGAAGCTCGCGCTCAAAGCGAGTACGTGCCCGCCGAACCTGCCGCTCAAACCGATTGCGTGCGGTGACGCCGCGACGCTCGTAACGCTTGATCTCGCGCTCGAAGCCCGGACGGGTCCGGTACTTGGCGGCCAGGCCCTTGACGGTCGAGACCAGGTCCTCGCCGGCGAGCAGGCCGGCGCCGACCGGGACGAGCACGGCGCGCTCGGCGAGAACCTGCGCCTGCGCGGAGCGAGTCTTGGACTGAGCGGCGCTCGTCGCGCGGGCGGTGGTGCGCCGGGTGCTGGCGGCCGTGCGGCTGCTCGAGCGCCGTGAGCTGGTGCTCCGCGCGCTGGTGCTCCGCGCGCTGGTGCGACGTGCGCCGGTGCTCGCGCGCTGCTCGCGCTGCGAGTACCGGTGCCGGTTGTCTTTCGTCGGGTGGTTCGCTTGGTGGCGGGCCGCTGGGTGCCCGAGCTGGTGGTAGCCATGATCTTCTCTTACTCCCGGTTAGCTCTCATCTGGGAAACGATCGAACATGTGTTTGTACACGAGAGACTATCGCGCGTTACGCGCGCGCGCAATGAAAAATTCGTGAACGTACGAGCTCGGGCCGCTCAGGCTGCCGCGTCCGGCTCGGACTGGGCGGCCTGCGCGCGGGTCCAGCTGCCGCGGCATGGTGCGCTCGAGCCAGGCGGACGGATTGCGCAGCTCGTGCCAGCGTGGGCAGCACGTCGGGGCTGGACCACAGGTGGTGCAGGGCTTCGGGACCGCGCTCGCGCACGATCGCGTCGCAGAAGAACTTGCCCTGCTCGTACTGGCGCAGCTTGAGCTCGAGCCCGAGCAGCTTTGCCACCAGCCGCGAGAGGCCCGACTGCGACTTGCGCCGGCGGTCCAGCGCGGCGCGCAGCTTGGGCAGCGACGGGAGCAGGTCGGGCGCGACGGCGTCCATCACGTGCTCGGCATGGCCTTCGATGACCGCCATCACGGCCTGCACGCGGTCGAGGGTCTCTCGCTCAGGGGTGGTGGTGACGATCGAGATCAGATCGCCGTTGCGCAGGTGGCCGAGGATGCGCTTGACCTCGTCGGTCGAGGGGATGCGGAGCTTGCGCGGCGCGTCGAGGCGGACCTCGGCGCTCTTCAGCAGCTCGCGGACCAGTCCGGCCACGTGGGCGTGCAGCCAGGGCACGCCGGCGAACTGGACCGCGTGGGTGACCTCGTGGAGCGTCACCCAGGTCATGAACTGCTCCTCCTCGGCGCCGAACGCGCTGACCGCCTGACCCAGGTTGGGGAGCACGAACAGCAGGCGCGGCGGGCGGTCCTCGACCGCCTCGTCGAGCAGCACCAGCTCGTACTGGCCGAGCACGCGCTGGGCCAGGTAGCCGACGACCACGCCCGACCTCGGTGCTGAGCACGATCCCCATGCCGATCTCCATGGCCGGCTTGAGCGGCCCCAGGTTCTCGCCGGCGCGCTGGAGCACCGGGTCGAGCAGGAGGCGCATCGAGTCGAGGTTCGAGGCCACCCACTCCTGGCGGCTGATGCCCTCGGGGGGCGGGAGCGGCCGGGCGGGCTCCAGGCCGGTGTAGGCGACCACGCGGGACTCCGACTCGGCGGCCAGCGCGGCCAGATCGGCGGTCGGGGGCTCGGCCTCTCCCGTGCCGGCCACGAACGTGGCGATCCGCTTGGCGATGATCCAGTCGATCACGCCGGGATCCTCTCGAGCATCGCGAGCGTCTCGCTCGAGCGGGCGGCGATCACCGGGGAGCTCGGCTCGGCGGTGAGCGGCGCGCTCAGCGGCTCTGGGCAGCTGGGGAAGCTGACCAGCCCGCCGGCCTCGCGGACGATCAGCTGGCCGGCGGCGGCGTCGACGCCGCGCGAGCGCCGCAGGGAGACCAGCCCGTCGAAGCGGGCAGCCGCCACCTGGCACAGCGAGGCGGCGATCGTGCCCAGCGCGCGCAGCCGGTAGGCGCGTCCTGACAGCCCCTCGATCGAGGCCGCGATCCAGCGCGGGTCGGCCGACTCGATGCCCGAGCACCTCGAGGCGCCCGTCGCGGCCGCGGCGCTCCGGGAGGGCCGGATCGAGCCGCTCGCCGTCGAGCCAGGCGCCCTTGCCCCGCCACGCCCACCAGTGCTCTCGGAGCGCCGAAATCGTGCACGAAGGCGAAGACGACGTCGGCCATCGTCTCGCCGTCGGCCACCGCGATCGACAGGGCGTAGCTGGGCAGGCCGCGCTTGGCGTTCAGCGACCCGTCGATCGGGTCGATGATCACGCGCACGCCGGCGTCGCCGAAGTCGATCTCGCCCGCGTTCCTCGGAAACAGCGAGGAACTGATAGCCCTCTTCGTGCAGGCCGTCGAGCTCGTCGAACACGAGCTGCTCGGCGCTGTGGTCGATCTCCAGCGTGCGATCGCCGCCGCTGCCCCGGGTGCCGGTCTCCTGCGCCCGTTCCTTCGTGGTGGGCACTTCGGCAAGCATCCGCTCGAGGCCCGTGACGGCGCGCCGGCACACCGCCAGCCAATCCGCGTCGAGAGCTGAGCGGGTGGAGGTCATCGACTTAGAGTCTGTCTCATAAATCCAAGTGCGTGGCTGGCGAGCGCTGGACCAAGCGGGGCGAGGACGCAGGACCCAAAGGAATAGCAGCGCTATTTCGAGGGTCCGAAGACGAAGTATCCGAGCAGATCCGCCGCCGCCAGACGCGTGCTGGGGTTATGAGACCGGCTCTTATGCTGTCAGACGTGGCGCTCACCCTAGACCCCCTCCTTCCCGTTCAAAGGCAGGCTGTCACCTGTGAGCACGAGCCACTGCTGATCCTGGGGGCGGCCGGGACCGGCAAGACCCGGACGATCGAAGCCCGATTCCTGGCCCTGGTGGAGCAGGGCTGCCGGCCGGAGGGAATGCTGCTGCTGACCCCGTCGGCGGCGCGCGCGGATGTCTCGCGCGCCCGGCTCGAGCAGGGGCTTCGGCAGGGCTACGACGAGCTGTTCGTGCTCACCCCGGTCGAGGCGGCCGCCTTGATGCCGGGTTCGGCCGGGCCGGGGGTGGATTCCCTGGACCCGGTCCTCGGCCCGGCCGAGCGATTCGCGATGTTGCTCGACGGGATCAATCGCCTGTCGCTCGAGCGCCACGACTTCGGCGGCAGCGCCCACGCACTCCTGGCCGGGTTCATCCGGCGGATCGACCGGTTGAAGGCGCATCTGGTCGGGGCGGGGGACTACGCGCGGTGGGCGGCGCGCCTGGCGGAGTCGGGGGCGACGGCGGATGCCGAGGTCGAGGCGGAGTTCGCCGAGGTGTATCGCGTCCACGAGCAGCTGCTGGCCGAGGCGGGGGCCCGGGACGCCGGGGACCTGATCCGCGACGCGCTGCGCCTTGCCCGCGATCGTCCCAGTCTCGCGGGGCGCTTCGAGCACGTGCTGGTGGACGATGGGCACGATTTCGACCTGGCCTCGGCCACCCTGGCCCGCGCGGTGGGGGGCGCCCGGCTGACCGTGGCGGCCGATCCGGTGCGGGCTTGGCGCGGGTCTCCGCTGACCGAGTCCGAGGTCGACGGGGCCCGGGTTCTCGTGCTCGAGTCCAGCCTTCGGGTTCCGCGCCGCCTGATGCGCGCGGCCGGGGCGATCGTCGCGGTCGGTTCGTGCGAGCCGGCTCCGGTCGAGGGGGAGCTCGCCTTCTGGCGCTGCGCCAACGAGCGGGCCCAGGCCCAGGCCGTGGCGGCCGACATCGAGCGGTTGGTCGCCGGCGAGGGGGTCTCGCCCGGGCAGATCGCAGTGCTCGTACCCGGCGTTTCCCGGGAGGGGCAGGCGGTTGCGGTGGCGCTGGAGGAGCGGGCGGTGGCGTATCGGATGGTCGGGGAGACCGCGTTCTTCCGGCGGGCCGAGATCCGGGATGTGCTGGCCTGGCTGCGCTTGCTGGCCGACCCGACGGATGCGCCGGCCGTCGTGCGCGCCCTGGCTCGGGCGCCGGTCGAGCTGCGCTCGGTGGACATCGCTCGCTGCACCCAGATCGCGCGCCGGCGCAAGCTCGACATGGTCGGAGCGCTCGAGGCCGCGCTCGAGTCCCCGCAGGTCCCGCCCGAGGCGCGAGAGCGGATCCACGTGTTCTTGAGGCTGTATCGCGCCGGCATGGCCGAGATCGACAGCACGCGACCTGATCTGTACGTGCACCGGCTGATCGAGCGCCTCGGCCTGCGCCGCCAGCAGCTGTTCGCCGCGCAGTCGAACGTGGTCGAGCGGTTGCGGGCGCTGGCTCGCTGCGGCGAGCTGGCCTCGGGATATGCGCGGCGCGCTCCCCATGCCACGCCGCGCGAGTTCGCCCGGCATCTGGCGGCGGTGGCGGATTTCGGCCTGCGCGAGCACGAGGAGCCGGACCTGCTCGGGCCCCAGGAGGTCCAGTTGGTGGCGCTCGACGGGGCGGCCGCGCTCGAGGCCGAGCACGTGTACGTGCTGGGGCTTCACGCCGGGTTTTCCTCGCCGGCGCTCTGGGAACCGGCGGTCATCGCGGAGCCGGATGGGGCTCTGGAGGGGTTTGCCAAGCCTGAGGATGGCGGGGCTGACGATGGCGGGACTGCGCCCGTGGTTCGCCAGGTCCTCTACGTGGCCGTGACGCGAGCGCGCCGGCGGGTCGTGCTGGCCTATCCGGCGGTCGGAGATCGCGGGTCGGCGCTCGTGCCGGCGCCGGCTGTTGAGGTGATACGGGCGGCTGTGGGCGGGTCGTGGGTCGAGCAGCAGGAGGAGATGTTCGGCCCGGCCGAGACGCTCCACTCGACCTACCGGCTCCTGCGCGACGAGGTTTTGGAAGGCACGATGCGCGCCGGAGGGCGGCTCGCCGAGCTGCGTTTGGATACGGACCTGGACGTGTCCCATGCGGTGGTGCGGTATTTGGAGCTGTTGAAGCTGGCCGCGCTGATCGAGCGGCCCGAAGGGGAGTCACTGGCCGAGGCCGTGCGCGACGTGAACTCGCGGATCCTCCAGGCGGTGACCGCCGAGCAGCGCGAGATCTTCACCTCATCCGTCCTCGACGACTACCTGCTGGACGCCGAGCGCGATGCGCGCCGGCGGGCCGCCGCGGTGACCGCGCGCGATGACCCGTCGGTCGAGACCTTCCTGCCGCTGCGCGGCGACGGCATCGTGCTGTCGGCATCCGACATCGACACCTACCGGACGTGCCCGCTGAAGTACAAGTTCGCGCGGGTGTTCCGGATCCCGCAGGAGCCGACCATCCACCAGCGGTTTGGGATCGTGGTGCACCAGGTGCTCGAGCGCTTCCACGGCCGGGAGGAGGTGTCCGGCTCTTTGGGGGAGCTTCTCGGCCTGCTCGATTTCAGCTGGCGGCGCGGCGGGTTCGGCGATTCCGAGGAGGAGCGCCAGCTGCGCGGCAAGGCGGCGTCGGCTCTCACCCAATACCACGCGCGCTTTCAGTCATCGGAATCCGAGCCGCTGTGGTTCGAGCGCGCATTCTCGTTCAAGCTGGGGCCGCACCTGCTGCGCGGCCGGGTCGACCGCGTCGATCGCCTGCCCGGGGGCGAGTACGAGCTGATCGACTACAAGACCGGGCGGCCGAAGAGTCCCGGTCAGCTGATCGACGATGTGCAGCTGTCGTTGTATGCCGTGGGGGCGCGGGAGGCCTGGCGCCTCGACTCTTCCCAGCAGGCCTACTACTACGTGCTCGATGACCAGAAGGTGGCCGTTCCGGACGACCGGGAGGACCGGTTCGAGTGGATTCAGGACGTGGCCATGGAGGTGGCCGACGGGATCCTCTCGCAGGGGTTCGAGCCGACGCCGTCATACGCGGCGTGCTCGGTGTGTGACTACCGGTTGGTGTGTCCGGCGGCCGAGGGGTAGGGCCGGGGCTCGCGTGAAGTCCGACGGTAGGTACGGACCGATTGGGCCGCACGCCGCTCGTCGCTATCGGTTCGTCGCCCGCGGTATCGCCGGCGCGCTGAAGTCGCTCGGCGCCGGCTCGGCGCGATGACCTGGCCCGAGCGGACCCATACTGACCCTCGACGCGGCACCCACCGGCACCTACGACATCTGCAAGGTCTGCTTCTGGGAGGACGGCAATGTGCAGTTCGGCGACCTCGACTACGAAGGCGGCGCCCGGCGCCAACACCGTCAGTCTCAATCAGGCCCGCGCCAACTTCCGCGAGCTCGGCGTCAGCGAGCCCCGCTTCAAGGCCCACGTCCGCCTGCCGCTGCCCGAGGAGCACCCCTGGCCAAGCCGGCGTTCGGCCCACGTAGAAGCGGGCCGCGGTTCGGGCCGCGGTTTGGGGCCGCGGTTTGGGGGGGCGGTTTGGGGGGGCGGGTGAGCGAGACGCCTCCCACGACGCGGCTAATCCGTCACGCCGCGCCCTTCTGTGTCGGCGTGACGAACTATCCGCGCGGGAGGCGGCTAGCCCGTCACGCCAGCTAGGTGTTGCGTCGCGTGACGCTTTAGCCGCGGGCTGTGTCGGGGTTGTCGTCGCCGCGCTGTCTGAGGAAGCGCTGGAGCTCGCGGGCGATCGTGTCGCCCGAGGGCAGCGAGCCCTCTTCGTCGGTCAGCTCGGGCTCGGCGGC
The DNA here is from genome assembly GCA_963764545.1 of uncultured Solirubrobacterales bacterium. Taxonomy (GTDB): domain Bacteria; phylum Actinomycetota; class Thermoleophilia; order Solirubrobacterales; family Solirubrobacteraceae; genus Palsa-465. The sequence continues at coordinate 191,121 of CAVXSX010000009.1, forward strand.
CTGTTCGAGACGCTCAACGAACGCCTGCACGTCCGGGTCGCTTTGCACCGCGAGGTTGACCTGGCGGTCGTAGTCGGCGGTGGCCGATTCGAGATCGCTGGCATCGACCGCGACCTGGACGAGACCTTCGAGTTTTCGCACGAGCGCGAGGGCGGCCTTCGGATTGGGGGCCGCGGCGATGTAGTGCGGCACTGCGGCCCACAGGCTGGCCGAGGGCAGCCCGCTCTCCTGACAGGCGGCGTGGAGCACGCCGACGATCCCCGTCGGGCCCTCGTAGGAAGACCGGGTGAGACCCAGGCGCGTGACCAGGTCGGAGTCGGTGGCCATGCCGGTGACCGAGATCGGGCGGGTGTGGGGAACGTCAGCCAGCAGCGCGCCCAGCGTTACCACCAGCTGGGTGCCGAGCGCCTCGGCAAGCTCGGTGACGACCCGGCTGAACGTGCGCCAGCGGAACGAGGGCTCATGACCGACAAGCAGGATCAGGTCCCGGGGGGCGCGAGGCACCCGAGCCTCGAACAGCTCGACTTCAGGCCAGACGATCCGCCGGGCATGACCGTCGGCCATCTTGACCTGCGGCCGGGTGCTCTGGAAGTCGTAGAACTCCTCGGGGTCGATCGTCGCGAACCGACGCCCGCCGAGGGCGCCGGCCACGAATGTGATTGCGCTCGAGGCCGCATCCGCCGCATCGTTCCAACCCTTGAACGCGCATATCAGGGCCGGTGCCCGCAGCCCGTCAGGCCGATATTCCCATTGCAGCGGCTGCATCCGACTCAGCGTAGATCATGCAGGCGTGAATCCTGACGAAACGACCCTTGTAGCGATCAGCGCCCTGCGCCCGGGACAGGAGGTCAACGGGGTGTTCGCATGCACGCGCAAGGACCGCCTGTTCACCCGGAACGGGTCGCCCTACCTGGCGCTCGAGCTGCGCGACCGCAGCGGATCGATCGCCGCCCGTGCGTTCCAGCGAGCCGACGAGCTGGCCGGTCGTTTCGAGCGCGGCGAGCTCGTGCGCGTTTCCGGGCGCGTCGAGCGCTTCCGGGACGAGCCGGTGCTCGAGGTGCTCGACATCGCTCGGGCTGCCTCGGCGGGCGGCCCCGGGTCCGATGCCGGCGAGATGGATCCCCAGCGGTTTCTCCCCACGGCGTATCGCGACCTGGACGAACTCGATGGGTTCCTCGAGCACCTGGCTCGAGAGGTGACCGACCGGCCGTTTCGCGGTTTGTTGGACGGGCTGATCGGTGATGCGGCGCTACGCGCCGAGTGGCGCCGGGCGCCCTGCACCCGGGCCGGGCACCACGCGTACCTGGGGGGCCTGCTCGAGCACACGGTGGCGGTGGCCACGCTCGCCCTCGAGGTCTGCCAGCTGCATGTGCGTTTGAACTTGGACCTGCTGCTGACCGCCGCGATCGTGCACGACCTCGGCCGCACGCGCGAGTTCACCTACGGCGCCGAGATCGGCCTCTCCGACGAGGGCCGCCTCCTGGGCCACCTGGTCATCGGCGAGCGCATGATCTCCGAGCGCGCCGGCATGCTCGACGACGAGCGGCGCCTGGCGCTCTTGCACTGCGTGCTCTGTCACCACGGGCCGGCGAGCGCGCCGGGCGGGCGGTTCGCCTCGGTCGAGGCGCTCACCCTGTTCCGGCTCAACGCGCTGGACGCGAGCGTCAAGGGGGCATTCGAGCACGGCCTAGGGGCCGAGGGCAGCCGGCGCCTCGGCGCGTCGGCTCCGTAATCTCACCGGCGGCGCGGCACGGGCCTGGTGGCCCATCCAGTCTTCAAAACTGGCAGGGCCGGGCAGCCCCCGGCTTGGAAGGTTCGATTCCTTCGCCGCGTCGTGGCTGGAAATCGGGGGTTTTTAGGTCTCGGCACGACTGTCGTGGTGGCGTTCATTTCGTGAACGTGTCCCCAATATGTCCCGAGAATTGCGTAGGATTGCCCCGATGCAGCGCGTCACGGGACACGTGTTCAGGGTTGAGCGCCAGCGCGGTCCGGTCTGGTACGCGAAGTACCGCCTGCCCTCGGGCCGCCAGGTCCAGAGGCTGATCGGGCCGGCGTGGGCGGAGCGCGGTCGCCCCCCGGCGGGCTACTTCACCAAACGCACCGCGGAGGACTGGCTGCGGATCACGCTGGATGAGGCGCGACGCGGGACGCTCTCCGGCATGACCCGCACCGGCGTCAGGGTGTCGGAGGCGGCGGCCGAGTGGCTTCGCTATTCGGAGCACGACCGAGCAGTCAAGAAGTCGACCCTGACCGAGTACCGGCTCACCGCGGATCGGATCGTTCGCTCGCTCGGCGACGTGCCGATTGAGGACGTGACCCCGGAGATGCTCGAGCGATGGAAGGTGTCGCTGTCGCTGTCGCTGTCGAATCGGAGCGTCGCGAAGTATCTGGTGATCCTGCACGGGATCTTCAAGCGCGCGATGAAGGTGTGGGGTCTGCCGCGTAACCCTGTCGTCGACGTGGAGCGTCCCCGCTATCGCGTGTCGGACGACTTGGACGCGTACTCACCGGAGGAGGTCTGGGCACTCGTGCGCGAGGCGGGGTCAGCGCAAGATGCTGCGCTGTTCCTGACCGCCGCGTTCACTGGGCTGCGGATGGGCGAGCTGCTCGCGCTCCAATGGCGCGACGTCGACTTCGCCGGCGAGGCGATCCGCGTGCGCCATAGCTACAACATCCACGGCGGGCTCGGGACGCCCAAGAGCGGCAAGGTCCGCTCGGTCCCGCTCGTGCCGGACGTCGCCCAGGCGCTCGCCGGCCTCGGTCAGCGCGCCGAGTTCGTCGCCGAGGGCGAGTTGGTGTTCCCCAACGAGTTCGGCCGTTTCATGGACGCCAGCGCCCTTAGGGATCGCTACAAGGCCGCTCTCGCGCGCGCGAGACTACGTCCCCTTCGGTTCCACGACCTGCGGCACACGTTCGGCACGCTGGCGGTGCGCAAGGCCGAGGTGCCGGCGGTGCAGGCGTGGATGGGTCACGCGGACATCCAGACCACGATGCGCTACGTCCACCACCGCGACCGGGGAGACGAAGCGAAGGTGCTGGCGCAGGCGTTCGCGGTGGCGGATCCGGCGGTGGCGCCCGAGTCGGAGGTCAAGCGCCGGCGCTAGACCGGAAGCGCTTGATTTGCAGGCACTCGTCCCAAGACGTCCCACTTGTCCAAGATGTCCCGGACGAGATGACGTCTGGCTCTCACTCGTGTGGCAGGTGTGGCCGATGCGAGCAGTTTCGGGAGCTGGTGCACCGGTTTGTCCGGGGGCACGGCTGTCGTTTGGAGGCGGCGATCGCGCAGAGCGTGCAGATCGAGCTCGACTTCATCCTCACCCTGGAGGCGCACGGCCGCAAGCCCGCCGAGACGATCGACGACGACCAGACCATCACCGTCACCGAACACTCGGAGTTCATCGCCAACGACGGGGACGACGACTCGTAGATGAAGGAGAGCGTCGCCTTGGCCATCAACGAGATCACCGACGCGGGCATCGGCACCGGCGTGCGGACGAGGGAGGACGCCGACGGCGGCGCCTACGTGATCGTGGACGGCACGGCGATCGGCGACTCGTTCTCGCCGGCCACCACCTGGATCGGCTTCCACATCCTCTGGACCTGCCCGGACGCCGACGTCTACCCGCACTTCGCCGATCCGAGCCTCAAGTACATCGGCTCCGGCGAGACGCCTAACCAGCACCCCGAAGGCAACCTGCCGACCGCGATCACCCGCGGCGCGACGATGCCCGGCTTCGAGATCCCGGCAATTCAGATCTCGCGCAGGTCCAACCACCGCAACCCAGAGACCGACTCCACGCTCCAGAAACTCCTGCGGATCATCGAATTCCTGCGGAGCCGCTGATGCGGCCGTGGACGTTAAGGATCGAGGAGCCGCTCTACGAGGGTCTCCACGCCCACCTCTTCCCGGGCGACCACGACGAACATGGGGCTGTCATCGCGGCCGGCATCGTGACCACCGAACGGGGGACTCGCCTGCTCGCACGCGACCTCTTCCTGGCCGAGGACGGCGTCGACTTCGTCCCCGGTGTGCGGGGGTATCGACGGTTGACTCCCGAGTTTGTGCGCGAGCACATCCGGTTCTGTCGCGACGAGCGTCTGATCTACCTCGCCGTCCACAACCACGGCGGGATCGACTCGGTCGCGTTCAGCGACCCCGACATGCGTTCTCACGAGCGCGGATATCCAGCCCTGCTCGATATCTCCGGCCAGCCGGTCGGGGCGGTCGTCCTCGCCCATGACGCGCTGGCTGGTGACATCTGGACTGCAGATGGTCAACGCCGGACGATCAGCGAGACGGCTGTGATCGGACGCAACCTGCACCCGCTGTACCCGGAACCGCCACCGCCACCGCCAAAGGCAGACCCGACATACGACCGACTCGTCCGGTGGTTTGGCGAGCGCGGGCGGGATCGACTGGCGAGAACCAAGATCGGCGTGGTCGGCGCCGGGGGCGTGGGACTGCCACTCGTCACGATGCTGGCTCGCCTCGGGGTGGGCGAACTGGTGGTGATCGACCCAGACCGCCTCGAGCCGACCAACCTCCCGCGGATGCCCGACGCCGACGCCTCGATGCCCTAATGCCGCTGCGAAGACTTCCCGGCGGGGGACGCCTCGCCGATCGGCTCTCGATCCGGAAGGTCCGGCTCGCGCGACGCGCAGCCCGACGGGCGAACACGAACATCCGGTTCACCGGGATTCCAACTAATGTCGTCCAGCCCGAGGCCGCGTTCGAGCTCATCGACTGCGATTACATCTTCCTCGCCGCCGACGGGCACTTGGCTCGCATGGTCGTGAACGCCGTCGCGCATCAGTTCCTGATCCCGGCCGTCCAGCTCGGGACACGGATCGACGTGGATGAGCAGACCGGCGCGGTCGGAGATATCCGGACGAACGTCCGGGCGATCCTGCCAGGGAGTGGCTGCCTGCGATGCAACGGTCTGATCTCCCCGGCAGACTCCAGGAGGAGGCGACCGATCCGCGCGAGCGGGACCGCAATCGCTACGTGGACGAGATCCCGGCCCCGAGTGTGATCACGTTCAACACCTGGGCCGCCTCGCAGTCCGCGACGGACTTTCTTCTCAGCCTCGGTGAGTTTTTGGAGCCGACCGCCCCGATCGACTATCTCAGGGCGCGGCCGCGGCTTCGCAAGGCCGAGCCGGTCAGACCGGTGATCAACAAGCCAGATTGCCGGGACTGGGGGACGGGGGCGAGCAGTCGGAGGGCCCGCGGACAGGGTGTGGAGCTTCCCCTCCCGGAGCGGAGACATGTGCGAGTCGCTGGCTGAGAAACGCGCCCATCCGGGCGAGGGATGCCAACCGCCAATAGACGGTGCTTCGGGGTTGCGACACCCCTGACCGAACGACGCCGTTGACCGGAGGGCAGGCCCGGATCGAACCCTGTCAGCTTCTTGCTGGAACCGAATCCCTCATCTGGTCGCCGGATGGGGGCGCGTGCGCGCCGATCCGTGCCGACTGCTGGGTGGGGCTATTAGCGATCGTCATTGAGCGACTGCCAGGCCGGCTCACGGTTGACTAGATTCAAGATGAGGGAAGGCTAAGCCGATAAGGCATCCGAAGCATCCAAAGCGCACTCTCCATCCTCAGCCGTGGTATGGTGCGTCGGAGTATCCGACTAGAGAGGTGGTCGGCATGGCCACGACCAAAGACATTGCCAGGGCACTGGATATCGATGAACAGACCGTCCGCCGGTACGCACGCGACGGGGTGATCCCGTTCTCCGAGACGCTCGGCGGGCATCGCCGTTATGACCTCGACGAGGTACGTACCGCGCTGGCGCGTGCACGCTCGCGCCAGCTAGAACCGATCGATTCGTCCTCTGAGCAGGCAGCGAGGCTGTCGGTGAAGACTGGACCCGCGCCGATGCGCTTGGCGCGCTCTCGCCGACGTGGGATCAGCCGCGCGATGATCGCCGAGGCCCAAACCGAGTCCGCGCAGGTCGAGCGCGTGCCGTTCATCGGCGTGGCCGGATCCAGTCGGTTCGTCGTCGGCGAAGGGGCCTCTGCACGCGGATGAGCGTCGATCATGGCGAGCTGAAAGAGCTACTCAAAGCGCTGCATCAAGGCGACATCGTCGACGTAGCCAAGACCGTGCGTCTTTACTCCCCCGACGCGCCGATCTGGCCGGAGGAGGTTGCCGACATTCCCCACGAGGAACCGGTCATGACGATGGAGACCCGCCACCAATCGGGTCTGTCGGTAATCATCACCCAGGATTGCGACCTGCGGCGCGAGATCACCGTCGAGCCGTATGTGATCCTCGCCCCGTTGAGCGAGGTCGATCCAAGTCTCTACGCGCAGGCCTCAAGCGATCAGAGCACTCGGTACTTCGCGTACCCACCGCTCGATGGTCATGAGGACAAGAAGAACTTGGTCCTCGACATGCGCGTCCTCTCGAGCCTCGAGAAGACAGCGCTCCTTTCCTCCCATATAGAGCGGACCGACTGCCCTCTCGGACCGCCAGAGAGGGAACGGCTGCGGGAGTTTGTCGGGGACCGATTCGGACGCGCTCCGCTTCCGGACGACATCGTCCGGCAGGTCGTCACTCCCATCGAGCAGGCGCTCAAGCGGATCGCCGAGAACGCGACGGCCGCCGCCATGCTCGCGACTACCGTCTTTTATGGCCTGCAGTGGACTCCTGGCCGTCAGCACGTATCGCTGTTGCTGCTGACGGACCCCGGTAGACGCGAGCGCTTCACTGTCGGCGATCAGGAACTCGCCGGAGCAGTCAAGCGACTCCGCAAAGCGCTCGCGTACTTTGGGCGCAACAGCGACTACTCAATCGTCGCCAACGTCCACGACGCAACCGAGATCTCCGCAGCAGACATGCTCACCCACGAACCGCTCGCGCTCGATCTCGACCTCGTCGACCTCGAACAGATCGCCGCGCGCGACGCCCAAGAGCGAGCAGAAGCAGCAGCCGAGCAGTAGCCGTCCGATCTCGCGGCTGCATGGGATGATTGCTTTCATCCTTCGGAGTCCTCACGTCGCACGATGGGTCTGGCGACAATCCGGTGCCCGCGCCGCACGCGCGGGAGCTGTGCGCGCATCCAGCGGCCATGGGCGGTTCCTATGGGTGCGCATGAGCGAGGAACGACCTCGGCATAGACGCTTGCAGCTAAGACGGATGGCCGAAGGTCTGCGTTAGTGATCCGGTGTGAACGCCATCGCTGCTCCAGCTTCCTCGCCCTAGTCCGTGTGGGACCGGCGCTCGCGCAGGGCCCGAGATGCGGAGGCGTGTCCCGAACCGTGTCCCAAACTCGGCAAAACTAACCTGCGCTAACTAGAATCGCCTGCAGAAATTCCTGCAAATCGACCACACCACAACTTAGAGCGGTCACTTCAAAACTGGCAGGGCCGGGCAGCCCCCGGCTTGGAAGGTTCGATTCCTTCGCCGCGTCGTGGCTGGCAATAGGCATGTTTGGCGATTGGGGCGATTGCCGTCGTGCGGGCCATTTCGGAAGCGTGTCCCCGAGAATCGCGCAATGTCAGTCCACGCTGCCCGCGTCGCGCCGCCCTCGCTCGCCGCGTTGGCGTGACGGGCGCGTCCGGGGCGGCGCGATCGTGCGCCGGCTGGGTGGGGAAGCCTGACGCCGGCCGAGCTCGACGTCGCCACCCTCGCGGCGGGTGGTCTCTCGAACCCGGAGATCGCCGCGCGCCTGTTCGTGTCGCGCGCGACGGTGAAGATGCACCTCTCCAGCGTGTATCTGAAGCTCAGTGTGGCCAACCGCACCGAGCTTGCCGCCACGATGGCCACGCACTCGCCACTTTCAGCCTCGCCACGGACGAGCCAGCCGGTTCGGAGCTAAGCCGCCGGGTCCCGGTGCGCTCGTGGATCCGCCGGCTATCCCGAGGCCAGCTGCCAGCCCACCAAAGAATGGCCAGGTGGCCGTGGTTTTGGGCGGCCGCGAAGCAGACGATGGCTGCACGCCGCTCAACAAGTGGCGTTGACCACTTCGGCCGAAGGGAGACTCGCATACCTGCCAATCACCGTGCCCCTGGCGGGGCGGGCGTACTGGGCAGCGGGCTACACGCACCCTGGGCTGCCCATGTTCACGGGCAACCGGATGGGCAGTAGCGCCTAAACGAGATCGAAAGGAGACGCGATGGCGACACAAGCAGAGACTTCGCTGCAGCAGACGGTCCGCCGGTTGCTCGAGCGCTTGGACGCGATGGATCTTGAGGGGCTCGGTGGGATGGTCGACGATGAGGTTCAGGGCGTCGATGAGATCGCGCGCAAGTGGATGCGCGGACGGCCGGCGATCGAGGAATACTTCTCACAGCTCAAAGACACCGTCTCAGACGTGCGCTCTCGGATGAGTGATGTTCAGGAGGACGCGTGGGGCGATGCTGGCCTGGTCACGTTCGTTCTGGATCAGACCTACACGCTGGACCGTCAGCAGCAGACCATCTCCGCGCCCACATCGATCGTCTTTCGGCGCCGAGGGAGCGACTGGAAGATCGTTCTGATCCACACCGTGCCACTTCCCGAGGAGGCCCAGGCATGGTCGCAGTGAAGCGCGTTACGTGTCGTCGTGCGAGCGGTCGGACAATTGCACTGGTAGCCGCGTGGCGCAGCCGGCGGGGTCGAAATCCTGGATTGTCGCGGCCGGCACAGCCGGTGTCGGGCCGACAGGTTTCGCCGGAGACTCATGACAATCGTCGCGGATGGGCTTTGCGCTTGGCCTGGCGGCGACGCAGACTCGCGAGAGTTCGGGGACGGACGGGGGAAATCGGTAGGTACGCGCCTGGGGTGTGGGCGGTGCTTGTCAGTACCGCGGTGATGTGTGCCGCCTGTGGAAGCGGGTCGCAGAGCAGCACATCGATGCTGCCTCTGAGCGCCTACTTGGTCCGAGGGCATGAGGAGACCGGGATGCAGCGGACCGGACCAGCGACCGCCGACCTGACCCCCGCCCAGTGGACCTCGGACGGCGCGCCGGACGCTGCCGCGGAGAACAAGCGCTTGGCTGAGGAGGGCTTCCGCGAGGTGATAAGCGTCCCGACCAGTGATGGCGTTTCCTGGGCGATGCAGCTCGGCTCGGCGTCCGCGGCCGCGCGAGAAGAAGCCGCGGAGTTGAAGGAGTTCGCGTCTGTGCCGCAGGCGCCGGCGAACACGACGCGTTTCACCATCCCCGGCATCCGAAGTGCGGACGGATGGATCTTTCCAAACGCCGACGCCAACGTCCTGTTCACGGAGGGCCCGTGCTTGATGCTCGTGGGCGATGACCTAACCACGAGCGACAACCAGCTCCCAGTAGTCGCCGCCGCGCACGCCATCTGGACACGCACGCACGGCAAGCCCGGCCCCTGCGCTCCCTGACCGGGACATCACAGCCGTAAGGGACAGGTGCCCTGGCGGCCCGCTCTCACTTTCCCTCGGGCAGCGAGTCGGCTGTCCTAAGGTCGCGGCGCGTGGCCGCTCTCGCCAGGTGCAGCCACGCGATCTAGAGGTCCGATACGAGCACGCCTGCTGCGGCACGGGTACCGAAGCTCTGGGCGTCCGCTAGCGCCAGCGTCTTCCCTCAGATGAGCGCGAAGCAGGGCGCCGGGTCGACGCGCGGGCCGTCTGCAAAGCGGAGGCTGATCCGGCTACAGCTTGTCGATCGTGGGGAACGTCGCGTCGGCGCGGATGCATGCGCGGATGTAGAGGGCAACGCCGACGTCGCCGGTCCACAGGGTGTAGCGACCCCGACCGAACTGTGCACGTTGCTGCTGGACCTGCTCGATCGCGTGCATGGCGAACCGCCGGGCACGCTCAAGCCACCGCTCGTCATCAGTCATTGCGAACAGCTTCAGGAACGCAAAACCGTTGCCCGCAGTCCCGTGACACAGGCCCGGGCCTTTGCGCAGCGGACCGGCCCGCCAGGTGAGCTCTCCGCCGGCGAGCGCCATCTCGATCGGCATCAGATCACCCAGGGTCGCGACGATTCCCGGTGCGCCGTGACACCACTGGACGCGAACCAGATCGCCTCCTGGGCGCGGCTCTGCCACCACCGGCCAGTTGATCAGCCCCTCCTCCCGCATCGCGGTTCGCTCCAAGGCGCGTGTCACTCGCGCGCGCAGAGTCTCCTCATTTGCATATCCGCGCAGCGCATGAGCATTTCCCGCGAACCCATGCGCGGGACCAAGGATCTGAGCGACCCGGCCATACAGCGTCTGCGTCCACAGGTCCGTGGCCTCCTCCCAGCGCTCCCAGAGCAGCCGAGCGCTCTCCGACCACTCATCGCTGAGCCCGCACGCCCGAGCAGCAAGCATGGTTCCGGACGAGCCCCACATGAGCTCCCACGTCGGGTGCTCTCGATTCGCCCGTACCAGCTCGCGCAGCCGTCGCTCGTCAGCGTACGGTGAACCGATCGTGGCGGCGAGGACGAGCAGCCCCGTCTCTCCCATCCACAGGCTCGGGGCATGCGCGTCATCTCCGAAGTCGGGCAGCGTCCGATAGCGATCGACCGCCTCCGCCACCAGCATTGGAGCGTCGATCGATGAGCCGAGCTCGTTCAGGGCCCAGATCATCCCGGCACTACCGAGATACAAGGACGACATGATCCGCGACCCCTCCGGCTCGTCATCGAGACCATGCGCTGGCCACCCACCATCAGCGACCACCGACTCGCCATCGGCCACGATTCCTGCTACCGCGGCCTCGGCCTGACCCACATCCCACGCCCGATCCGTCAGGGCTTCATGCTCGACGACTCGCCACAACAAGGTCGCCTGATCATCTACCAACTGACCAGCCATCCGCAACGCCGCCGAACCCATAAGCCCGCAGCGGCGGCACGCGAAGTCAGCACCCAGACCTGCGTTGCCGGCAAAGCAGGGCAGAGAGCCGCGCGCGCCCTCCATTGCGTGGAAGGCAGGGCCGGCGCTGAGGCGTCGATCGAAGGCAAAGGCGGCGACTTTCCGCGGGGCTGGGTATCCATTCCGCTCCCCCGACTCTGCGGCACACGGCCGTGGAGCTCCGGTGGGCAGATCCGGGTGCAGTTGCCTGTGGTCAACCCCGCACTCGACCCGCGGTCGATGCCGAGATGTGAGTTAGCCGCGCCAGGGTGGGGCCAACGCCGCACTCGACTCGCGGCCGCTGCCGAATGCGGGGTTGACAGCGCAACCGGAGTGAGCGGAAGGCATCTGTCGCGCCCCAGCCGGGGCAAGCACCATCCGGCGCTCGTCAGGGGGACGAAGTGGATACCCAGTTCCGCGGAAAGGGGCCGGCGCGTGAAGTGGAGCGAGACGTCGATCGCCCGCCGCGATTTGGCGACTACGGTGTCGGCGATGCACCGAGTGTTGACGCACGGGCGGAAGCGCTGCTGGGCGGCCAGTCAGAGTGCCGAGGCGGGCGGAGCATCACCTTCAGCTCCGTGATCCGTCCGTGCTGGTCGAAGGTGATTGTGTCGATGCCCTCGACCCGGTCCACCTCGTCGAGGCCGGCGAAATCGCCGGCGCAGCCGAACTCTTTCATCACGGTCTGGCACGCGCCCACACTCTGGGCTCGATTACGCTCCCTGCATGTCCTCTGAGTCGCCAGGTCGCGCATGATCCGCCGCATCGTGGCCGCGATCGTCGTGGCCTCCGCCGTAATGCTTGCGGGGTGGGGCGGCCAGGCTGCTCAGGCGCATCGCGAAGCCACGCCACTCCGGACGGTGATCGGGTGGTTTCGAGCCATCAACGCGAAGAACGCGAGCAAGGCAAGGTCGTATCTCGCCCCGGCGGCGAGGGCTCAATGGGGGAACTGGCCTACCTCGACCTGGTCAACCTTCACACATCTGCACTGCAAGACTCTCGATACGACGCGCAAGACGGCCAGCGTCAAATGCACCTTCCGCGAGTCGTATTCCCCTAGCGAGGGCACCCCGGATACGTGGTGGAGCCATCGATCTTCGCCGCTCGCGGCGCAGGTGGCTGATCGAGAGCTGGGGACAGCCCTAATCGGGGGCGACGCCTGACTCGAATCCGTCTGCCGGCTGCCACGGGGCAGTCGCGGGTTCCACCTCGGACTGTTTCCGGCGGCACCACGATCGCCAGCGGCACCTGCAGAACGCAGGCAGCCGTGCTCGTTTGCCTAAGCTGCGAGCGATGCGGCGGATCCTCGTGACCGGGATGTCGGGAACTGGGAAGTCCAGCGCCCTCGAGCGGCTTCGGCTGCTCGGCTTTCGGGCGGTCGATACCGACGAGGGCGACTGGACGGAGTGGTCGGACGCTGAGGGCGGTTACGTGTGGCGGGAGGAGCTGATCGCCGAGCTCCTGGCGCATGACGGCGGCCCGGCTCTGTACGTGTCGGGGACGGTCTCCAATCAGGGCCGCTTCTATGACCGCTTCGACGCGGTCGTCCTGCTCAGCGCGCCGGCGAAGGTTCTTCTGCGCCGGATCGAGACGCGCACGACCAATCCCTATGGCAAGACGGCGGCGCAGCGCGAGGTCGTGCTTCGCGACCTGGCGGAGGTCGAGCCCGCTCGCGGCGGACGTGCACGCACGAGATCGACGCTGCTCGGCCGCTCGAAGACGTGGTCACCGAGCTCGCGGAGCTCGGTCTCGACCGCTGAGCAGCGCCACCGCCGCCTGCGCGCGGACGGCGGCGGCGACGCGCTCGAGCGCGGCGGAGCGCAACCGCCATTGCTGCCAGAACAGCGGGACGTCGATGGCGCCCTCGAGGGTCGAGGTCGACGAGCTCGGTGCCGTTCTGCGCCTGCAGGTCGGGCACCATGCCCCAGCCGAGGCCGAGCCGCACGGCCTGGGCGAAGGCGGACGAGCCGGGAACGAAGTGACGCGGCGGGTGCAGGTGCCGGCGCGTGCGCCGCTTGAGATAGCGGTCCTGCAGCTGGTCGGAACGGTCGAAGCTGACCATCGGGGCACGCGCAAGCGCGTCGGCGGTGGGGCCGTCGCTGAACCAGCGTGCGGCGAAGGCGCGTGAGGCGCGGGGGCGGTAGCGCATGCGGCCGAGCGGATCCACCGTGCATCCCGGCACCGGATCCGCCGAGGCGGTGACCGCCGCGATCACGCTGCCGTCCCGCAGCAGCTCCACCGTGCGCGTCTCGTCGGCCCGGCGCAGATCGAAGGTAGCCGCCGCCCGATCGGCCAACGTGAGCCCCACCCAGGCAGCCAGCAACCTGTACGAGTCATCGCCCGCACCGAGTGGCGTGGCGTCGTACACGGAGGGGATGCGCACCGCGCTTCAGAAGCTCGCCGCATCATCCAAGGCCAGCCCGGCCCTGGTGAAGGAGCTTCGCCAGCGGCTCGCGGCGATCTCGCACGCGACACCGTCGGCCGCCCACCGCCTGGCGATGCCGGACCAGGCGACGATCGACAACTACCTGTGGATGAACTGCATGAACGCGCTGGAGGGCGGGGCCGGGCGGGCCGACGTCCGGGCTGGGTCGATGCTCGCCGTGTCGACGCTGCCGGACGTGAAGGTCACCCAGACGACCCTGGACGGCCAGCCGGTGGTGCAGATCACCAACACCCAGTTCCCCGAGGGCTACGCCGAGACGTTGGATCTCGACGCGCAGACCGGTGTGCTGGTGCATATGAGCGGCGGCACGGTCGGCAAGCCGGACAGCGTAGACGTGGCCTACCAGGTCACCCGGGTGACGGCTCCCGGCCTCGGTGCCGCGCACTGAGTCGGCAATCGGGGTGATTCGGGCCAAAACAGCGCCCGGTACCTCGTCCGCGGGCGCGCCCGAGCACTCAAGGTTTTGCGCCCGCGCGACGAGGAAGGGGGCATGCCGACTCCCGCGCTCTCACTCACCCGCACGTATCGTCTCGTCACCCGCAGCGACTTCGACGGCCTCGTCTGCGCCGCGCTCCTGCAGGAGATGGGGCTCCTGCACGACATCCTGTTCGTCCACCCCAAGGATGTGCAGGACGGCAAGGTCGAGCTGAACGAGCACGACATCACGACGAACCTGCCCTACCGGCCCGAGGTGGCGCTGTCCTTCGACCACCACGCCTCCGAGCAGCGGCGGGTCACGGGCGAGCGCGAGAACCGCGTGATGGTGTCGGACGCCGCCTCGGCCGCGCGGGTGGTCTACGACTACTTCGGCGGCGCCGAGCGCTTCCCGAACGTCAGCGTCGACATGATGGAGTCGGTCGATCGCGCCGACGCCGCCCAGCTCGACGATCGAGGACGTCCTCGATCCCCAGGGCTGGATCCTCCTGAGCTTCCTGATGGATCCCCGCACCGGCCTCGGCCGCTTCCGCGACTTCCGCATCTCGAACTACCAGCTGATGATGCAGCTCATCGACAGCTGCCTGACCATGTCGATCGAGGAGATCCTGGAGTCGCCGGACGTGGCCGAGCGCGTCGAGCTGTATCGCGAGCACGCCGAGGCCGCGGCGGAGCAGATCCGTCGCTGCTCGACCGTGCACGACTCGGTCGTGGTCCTCGACCTGCGCGACGAGGAAGTCATCCATCCGACCAACCGCTTCCTCATCTACGCCCTGCATCCCGAGTGCCTGGTCTCGATCCACGTCCTGTGGGGTCTGCGCCAGCAGAACACGGTGTTCGCCGTCGGGCGCTCGATCCTCGACCGCTCCTCGAAGGTCGACATCGGCGCGCTGATGCTGGCCCACGGCGGCGGCGGCCACGAGGCGGCCGGCACCTGCCAGATCGACAACGACCGCGCCGAGGCGGTTCTGGACGAGCTGGTGCAGACGATCGTCGACGGCGAGCGCGAGCCCGTCGCCAAAGCGGCCTGACCCGCGAACGGCAGCCGGCTCCGCTCACGCGGTCAGCGTGAGCAACGCGGCGCTGGCCGCCGGCACGCGCACGAGGTATCCGCGGCCCCGCGGTTGGAGCAGGCTCACCTGAGCCGATCCGGCCAGCGCACCGGTCAGCGTCCGCCGCCCGAAGCTCTGGCCGCCGAGCGTAATGCCGCTGCGCGCGTACGCGCTCGGCGCCAGGAGTCGCTCGAGCTGGACCGGACGCGGCGGTCGTGCAGGCGCGCGGACGAACACCCACCGCGCGCGGTGCAGGTTGTCGTTGATCAGCACCACCCGTGAGCCTGCGATGGGGTGCGAGGACGGCCCACGAGCGCACCTGGCCGGGGTTGGTCTCCGTCGACCGGCAGGAGCCTCGAGCCGGGCGGAACGGCGCGGGCGAACATCAACATCCCGTAGTACTCGGGCCGGACCGAGGCGGTCCACCGCTGATGGCGGTGGTGCAGGTCGAACAGCTTGCCGGCCGACCCGCGCCAGGTGTGGATGTTCACGCCGTCCACGCCGGCCTGGGCGAGGACGAACAGCGAGTCGAGCACCCAGAGCGCCGAGGCCGAGGTATTGCTCACGCCCGGGGCGCCGGCGCAGGTGACCGCGTTCATCTCGTCCAGGCGGAAGCTGAGGCCGTGCTGGTGGGCCAGCGCGACCTCCGGGGCGAACGTCCTGCAGCAGGCCCTGCGAGGCGTTGCCCGACAGCAGCTCGGCCACCGTGGGATGGGCGGGATCGCCGCGCGGCGTTGAGCAGTTTTGGCCGCGGAAGGCGTCTCCGAACGGGTTCAGCGCGTAGGCGTGGAAGGTCAGCATCCGTGTGCCGGGGACGGCGGCGATCAGCTGGCCCGCGGCCGACAGCCAAGCGCTCGAGCCGGTCGACGGGCCGGCCAGCGGAACAGCCGGGAGCGCCCCGGCGACACGCGGCGAACTCCGCGGCGTAGGCCGCCGGGCCGTAGCTCGACGGGCGCCCGAACACGGGCAGCGCCCCCGGTGGTGTGGTACCAGGGCAGCGCGTTGTACAGCTCTGGTTCGTTGCCGATCTCGAGCGCTTCGATGTGCCGGCGCCCGATCCCGTCGACCAGGTGGCGGGCTTCGGTGGCGGCGATCGCCGTGCTGCCGGACTCGAGGTTGATCCCGAGGATCAGGCGCGCGCCGGTCGACTCGGTCAGGGCGCGGGCCCGCGCGATCCAGGCCGGCGACAGGTCGTAGCTGACGCCCGGTGGGCGTCGCATTCCGCGCACCGGCCACCAGGTCCAGTCCGTGCTGTCGCCGCCGATCCGCACCACGGGCGTCTGGCCAGGCGCCAGGTTGCGAATGAGCTGCGCCAGTACCGGATCGACCCCGGTCGGCCCCGGCTCGCTCCGAGCTGAGGAGCGTCCTGTACTCGACCGACACGCCGAGGAAGCCCGGAGGGATCGGGTTGCCCTGCGGGGTGCGACCGATCGTGATCACGGTGGCCTCGGGCACGGCGGGCGCCGCGCTCGCGTGAGCCGATGGACCCGCGCCGGCGAGTGCTGCACCGACCCCCAAGGCAGCGAGCAGCACATGGCGCTTGCCTGCCCGCCAGGCTCCCTGCCCCGGTCTCGAGAGCCAGCGATCCGGCCGTTTCATCGGCGCAGGCTATCCGCGGATCCGGCGGTGGTGGCAACCCCATTCGGGCTGGTGAGCACGCAAGCTACCTACCGGACAGCGCCGCTACGCTTGCGTGCGCCGAGTAATGCCGTCCAGACAGCGCAACTTGGGCCTAATTGATCGGTTAGGAGGAAAGCGGCGGGGGTATGGCTCTCGCCGCAAGGACACGCGCCAGACATAGGAGGAGTCAAGTGCCACGCGCAATTCGTCGTTTGTTCGGTGCTCTCGGGGGTAGCGCTCTGCGCGGTCCTCGTCGGCCCAGTCGCCCTCGCCCAAGCAAGCGACAACACGCTCCGGGCGACCCTCAATGCCTACGCCCCCAGGATCGTCAAGGACGAGAACGCGGTCAAGAGCGGGCTGGTTGGCTATCCCCAGGGAAAGATCAGGCCGCTGGTTCGAGCCCTGAACCACGAGGTCACCGACCTGCACGCGCTCCAGCACAAGCTGGCCGGCGAGTCCGCTTCCTCCGCCCGCGGCCGGGCCGGGAAGGCGGACATCATCAAGGGCCTGGCGCTGATCGCGACGGCCTACACCGATCTGCGCAAGGACGTTCAGGCTGCGCACGGCGGTGCGGTGCCGAAGTCGAAGGTCAACGCCGCCGTCCGGACCGACAAGAAGGGCCGCACCAAGCTCCTGGCTGGCCTGAAGCTCCTCAGCTAAGCCAATTCGGTCCCGCCGGGCGCGCCGGGGTGATATTCGTGTGTGGCGATGCGGTTTCGCGCGCCCGAGATGGCCGATGCACCAGCGGTGCTGGCCGTGCTCGAGGCGCGCGACCGCGTTGATCTGGGGGAGGTCGAGCACACGCTCGATGATCTCGTCGGCGAGTGGCGACTCAGCGACCTCGACCTCGAACGCGGCGCGCAGGTGGTCGAGGCTCCTGAGGGCGCGATCGCCGCTTACGCGGCGGTCCGGCGGCCCGGCGCGTTCGCCGTTGTCGCGCCTCGGCACGAGGGACGGGGGATCGGCTCCCGGCTGCTTGAGTGGGCCGAGCAACGCGAACGCGATCTCGGCCGCGACGTCCACCGTCAGTGGGTGGCCGGTGCCAACGCCTCGGCGAGTTCGCTGCTGACCGGCGCGGGATACCAACGGGCACGCAGCTACTACCGGATGGTGCGCTCGCTCGACGACGCTCCGCCGCGCCTGCGCCCGTTCCGGCCGGATATGCGCTGCGTTCCGTCGATGTGATCCAGGACGCATCGGCGCTGCATGTCGTCGACACGGAGAGCTTCGCGCCGGCGCCCGACTACGAGCCAGAGTCGCTGGCCGAGTTCACCGAGGAGCACCTTAAGGCACACGATTTCGACGCCGAACTCAGCGGTGTGGCGAGCCAGGAGGGACGAATCATCGGCTTCCTGCTCGCCGGGCCCCGCCCGCAGGAACGCGTCGGCTACGTCCACATCCTGGCCGTCGCGCCGGGGCACCAGGACCGCGGAGTCGGCACCGCGCTCCTGCGCCGGGCGTTTGCCGCGTTCGCCGAGGCCGGGCTGCGGGAGGCCAGGCTGGGGGTCGCCTCGTTCAACGAGCGGGGCCTGCGGGTCTACGAGCAGGCGGGAATGACCATGCGACACCGCTTCGACATCTACGAGCGCCCGGTCGAAATCGGCCCTGGCGCGGGACAATGACCGGATGAGCCACTTGACCGATGCTGCGGAGCAGACCGGATCCTGGTTTCCGGTCCCGGACGAGACCGAGTTGCCCGATGGACTGCGCGGCCTGTTCGCCAAGGCGCGCGAGCGCCTGGGGTTCGTGCCCAACGTGTTCCGCGTCTACGCGTTCCGGCCCGAGCGCCTGAGTGCCTGGTTTGCGCACTTCCGCCAGTTGCACGAACCCACTGAGGGGCTGAGCGCCGCCGATCGTGAGATGGTGGCGGTCGTGGTCAGCGCCGCCAACGGGTGCCTGTACTGCCTGGTCGCCCACGGCGCCGCGCTACGAACCGAGCTCGGGGATCCCGTGCTCGGCGAGCGGATCTCCTATGACTGGCGGCGGGCCGACCTCGACCCGCGCCGGGCGGCGATCTGCGCCTACGCCGAGAAGCTGACCGTGCGCCCCCGCGAGCTGACACGGGAGGACCTCCAGTCGCTGCTGGACGTCGGGCTGACGCTCGAGGAGGCGTGGGACGTGGCCGAGCTCGCCGCGATGTACAACCTGACCAACCGCATGGCGATGGCCACGAACATGCTGCCCAACCCGGAGTACTCCGGGCAGGCGCGGCCGGACTAGCTGCCGCACTCGGCGCAGAAGCCGTGCCAGCGCCGGCGCTCCTCGCAATGGCAGATCTGCACGTCGCGCAGCGGGCCGCGGACTTCGTAGCGGGCCGCTCCGCACAGGCATCGACCGCTCGCCATCGATCGCTCACCTCCGAGGTCGCGATAATCCGTCCGTGGCCTACGACGAGGAGCTCGCCGATCGGATCCGCGCACTGCTCGCGACGGATGATGACGTCGCCGAGAAGAGGATGTTCGGCGGCCTCGCGTTCCTGATCGGAGGTCATATGTCGGTCAGCGCCAGCGGGCGTGGTGCGGTCTGCTGCTGCGCTGCGATCCCGAGGAGACCGACGCGCTGATCAGCCGGCCCCACGTCGGGCGGTTCGAGATGCGCGGGCGCGAGATGGACGGATGGCTGCGCGTCGATCGGAGGCCATCGAGACCACCGCACGACCTCGAGCACTGGGTGGCGATCGGCGTCGACTACGCGCGCAGCCTGCCGCCGAAGTAAGCCCCCGACGGTGACCGACGACAGGCAGGCGATCTGCGAGCTGGTGCGGATGGAGCGCTTCTGGCGCGACCGCGGGGAGTGGGACCGACTGGCCGGGTGCTACACCGAGGATTCGCTGGTTCGCACCACGTGGTTTCACGGGAGCGGCCGTGAGTTCGCCGACGCCTCGCGGGAAATGATGCAGCGCGGCCGCCACAGCCTGCACCTGATCACGCCCACCCACGTGCGCGTCAACGGCGATCGTGCGCTGGTGGAGAGCCTCGGCGAGATCCACAACCGGAGCTCGATCGAGGGCGTCGAGGTGGACACGATCATGTACTGCCGGTTCTTCTCACGCGTGCGGCGGACCGACCAGGGCTGGCGGCTGGCCAGCTTCGACGGCATCTATCACAAGGATGTGATCGCGCCGGTCAATCCGGACGAGCGCCTGCCGGTGGACTGGGAGCGGCTGATGAGCCTGAGGCCGTCCTACCGCGTCTGGGCGTACATGATCTCGCTGCGCGGCTACGAGATCGGCGGGGAGGAACTGGGCGACGACCGGCCCGACCTGCTCGAGCCGTTCTACGCCGAGGCCGAACGCTGGCTGGAGGCCGACGGCTCGAGCTGAGGGATGACCTCATCGATCAGGAGCTCGAGCGTCCGCCGCGACTCCTCGAAGGTCATGTCGCCGGTCGGGAACATGAAGCAGATGTAGTCGGCCATCCCGTCCTCGAGCAGGGCGCCGACGCGCTCGACGATCTGGTTCGGGGTGCCCGACCCGATCTCGATGGCCGGCTCCATGTTGGCGAGGATCGCCCGCAGCGCGCCCTGAGCGTCGTAGCACTCCTGCTCGGAGAGCTTGAGCTGATCGAAGCGGTGCGCATTCTGGGTGCGCCGCACGAGGCCCTCCATGCCACGCCGGGCGATCCCGCGGGCCTCCTCCTCGGTGGGCGCGATGACCAGCAGCATGCTGTAGCCGACGCGCGGCTGTGATTGGGAGTTCCCACCCACCCCGTCGAAGCGGATCGGGTCGCTCTTGTGCTCATCCCAGGCCTTGAGGTAGTGCTCGTAGGCGGCCTCGCTGATCTTGCCCGGCCACATCAGGCTCATCCCGTGCTGACCTGCGGTCTGCGGGCTGCCCGGATACCAGAAGGGGATCCGGTCCTGAAACGGCCTGGTCGACATCGGCATGGTCGGGAACTCGAAGAAGCGACTGTGCTCGCTCGAGATCTCGCCCTCGCTCAGCGCGCGCTGGATGATCCCGAGCACGTCGGTGAACCGGTCTCGGGACTCCCACCAGTCCTGGCTGAACCAGTAGTGCTCGATCGGCACTGCGCCGCGCCCGACCCCGAACTCGAGCCGGCCCTCGGTGAGCTGGTCGAGCACGCACATGTCCTCGATGATCCGGATCGGGTGATGCATCGGGAGGAGCTTCACCATCGGCCCGAGTCTGATCTGCGTGGTCACCTGAGAGGCGGCTGCGATGAACAGCTCCTGGGCGGGCGCCATGCACAGCTCGCCGCCATGATGCTCGGCCAGGTGGTAGCCGTAGAAACCGGCCTCGTCGGCCATCTTGATCAGCTCGAGGCGGTCCTTGAACAGCCGGCTGGTCGGGGTGCCGCGGAATGTCCTCGATGTGGTCGAAGATCCCGAAGCTCTGGGCGATCACCGACGGGACCGTAACGGTTTAGCGCTGAGGACGGTCTGGGGCATAGCGGCGCTTGGCCGCCTCGAGCGCGGCGGCCCGGGCGGCCGACAGCTCGGCGAACGTGTCGATCGAGTGCTGGCGGGAGCGGCGGACTGCGGTGATACGGCGGCAGGAACACGCCAAAGCGCAGGTGGTCGCTCATCGGTCCTCCGGGTGCTCGCTCAGAAGAACGGATCTCGCGGGTTCAGCGGTAACCCGAGGGCGTGGCGGCCGTAGTTCTCGGCCGCGGCGTTGAAGTTCAGCATCACGTGCAGGGCAATCGTCCGGACGTCGCGCCAGCCGCGCTGGATCGGGCTCTCGTCGCGCATCGCGCTCGCCCCCGCCGTCTGCATGAGCTCGTCCACACCGCGGGTGAGCAGTCGCGCCGCGAAGCTGATGTCCCGCCGATGGCGGACGCGGTCATCGAGCCCGAGCTCGGTGTCTGACTGCACCCGCTCGAGGCAGCGACGCACGAGCAGCTCGGCGGTGTCGATCAGCGCGGCGCTCTCGGCCAGCTGCATCTGCATGGGAACGGTGGCCGCCACCTGCTCCCTGGTGTAGGAGTGGGCCTTGGCCCGGGCGTTCGCCGCCCAGTCGTCGACCATGCCGCGGGCTACACGGTGGCCAACGACATCTCGGTGCGCGACCGCTTCGTCCGCGGCGATGCGGCCGAGCCGCCGATGAAGTTCGATTGGTTCATGCAGAAGGGATGGGCGACCTCGTGCCCGCTCGGTCCCTGGCTGGTCCCGGCCGGCGAGGCGCCCGGCGCCCAGGACGCGGCCATGGTGCTGACGCGCAACGGCCAGGTCGAACAGGACTCCCGCACGTCGCAGATGATCTTCTCGCTCGGCGAGCAGATCGCCTACCTGAGCGCGGCGATCGCGCTGGAGCCTGGCGACATCATCTGCAAGGGGACATGCGCGGGCGTGGGCGCCGGGACGCTCGTGTTCATGCGCTGCAATCCCGACCACCACGGTGTCGGCGTCGGCCTGGGACCGCGCGCCGGTCTGAACCACTACGCCTGGGGCGTGGAGGACATCGGCATCCTGGGCCGGCTGGGCGACGTCCTCGCGCGCAACGGCGGCAGGTTCATCTGGGGCCCGGGCCGGCACGGCGCGGGTGGAGACCGCGACCCCGCTGGCGGACGCCTGACCCTCCGCACACCAGGGGAGAGGGCGCTTGACGTCAAGCGGTCGTGCGCTTGCAGGCAAGCCGGGGCAAGCGGGGTCGGCAATTATGATCGTTCGCAATGATCACCGGGACCGAAACCCTGCTGAGTGCCCGAGTGTCGCGGGCCGAGCTCGTGGTGCGCGAGCTCGAGCGGGAGATCGCCGATGATCGCGAGCCCGGCGAGCGTCTTGGGACCAAGGAAGATCTGCGCAAGCGCTTCGGGGTTGCCGTGGCCACCGTCAACGAGGCGGTGCGACTGCTCGAGATGCGCGGGATGATCGAGGCCCGCCCCGGTCCGGGGGGTGGCGTGTTCGTGGCCCGGCCGGCGGCGAGGGTCGCCCTCAGCCATCTGGTGCTCGGCTTCAAGTCCGGCAGCACGACCTACGAGGAGTGCCTCGAGGTGCGCGACGCGCTCGAGCCGCTGATCGCCAGCCACGCCGCGCGCTACCACCGCGCCAGCGACATCCGCGAGCTGAACCGGATCGTCAAGACGATGCAGGCGGCAAAGGACGATCCCGCCGCCTTCTTCAAGTGCAACTGGGCACTGCACCGCCGCATCGCCGAGCTGTGCCGCAACACGCCGCTGCGCAGCATGTACCTGGCCCTGATCGACTTCCTCGAGTACAGCATCGACCGCGCCGAGTTCGCCCGGTTCGACGGCGAGGGGATGGTCAGGGTGCACCGCGATCTGGTCGAGGCGATCGACCGGGGCGAGGGGCCCGAGCTCGACGCCGCGCTCGAGGGCCACCAGCCGACGTCCGATCAGGACCGGTTGTCGATCAGGCGCCCGGGCCGGGGCTGATCAGCCCCAGAGGTCGCCTGTCCAGCCCCACGGATCGGTGGGCAGCGGATCGGACTCCGCCCGGCTCGATCAGGTGCGCGAAGTGCGAACGATGGAACACCAGCGGCGCGCCCTCTGGCTCCGGGGCGGCGAAATCACGGACCTCGCCGACGAACAGCGAGTGGTCACCGGTGGGGTGACGGTCGACCACATCGGCGACGAACCAGGCGGCGGCGCCGCCCACGACGGGCACCCCGGCGTGCCACTCGAGGCGCGGCTCGTGCTCGTGGATCTCGGTGGACGCATCTGATGTGATGTAGATCAGCGTGTCGGGCCGCGCGCGCTCGAAGGCCTCCCGCAGCGGGCGATAGGAGGCTTCGATCTCTTCGGCGAGAGGATGCCCCGCCTTCACCCAGGTCGGGAAGTGAGGGTTATGGGGAATCCCGAATGCGGCGACCAATGAGCTATGACGCATAATCAATACGATGGTATAAGCCGGGGGCGCAAGTTGATCATGATCCTCGGCGGCCTGTCCGCCTTCGGGCCGCTGTCGATGGACATGTACCTGCCCGGGCTGCCGGCGCTGACCAAGGATCTTGGCGCCTCCGCCTCAACGGGGCAGCTGACCCTGACCGGCTGCATGCTCGGGATCGCCGCGGGGCAGCTGTTCACCGGACCGCTCAGCGACACGCTTGGCCGGCGCCGGCCGCTGCTGGCCGGCCTCGTCGGCTACATCCTGGCCTCCCTGGCCTGCGCGGTGGCCCCGTCGGTCTGGACCCTCATCGTGCTGCGCTTCCTCCAGGGCACGCTGGGCGGCGCCGGTGTGGTCGTCGCCCGGGCCATCGTGCGCGACCTGTTCAGCGGCGCCGAGGCGGCGCGGATCTACGCGCTGCTCATGGCCGTGATGGGCGTGGCGCCGGTGTTCGCGCCGCTGGTCGGCGGGCAGGCACTGGCCATCACCTCATGGCGGGGGATCTTCGTCGTGCTGGCGGCGATCGGCATCCCGCTGCTCCTGGCCACCGCGAGGTGGCTGCCCGAGACGCTCCCGCCCGAGCGCCGCCATGGAGGGGGCCTGCGCTCCACCGTGCGGAGGTTCGGACGGCTGCTGGGTGACCGCACCTTCATGCCCCCGGCGACGGCGTTCTCCCTGGCCTGCGCCGTGCTGTTCGCGTACATCGCGGGCTCGTCGTTCGTGCTCGAGGACGTGTATGGCGTCTCACCCCAGGTGTTCAGCCTGGTGTTCGCCATGAACTCGGCCGGGCTGATCGGGATGTCGCAACTGGGCGGGCGCCTGGTGGGGCGCTTCGGGCCCGCAGTCCTGCTGCGCTGCGCGCTGGGCGGCGTGGCCGTCGGCTCGGCCGCCGTGCTGATCCTCACGCTCACGCACGCCGGGCTTGCCCCGCTGCTCGTCGCGCTGTTCGTGATCCTGTCCTTCAACGGGATGGTGTTTCCCAACGCCACCGCGGTGTCGCTGGCTCACCAGGAGGGGGCGCTCGGGAGCGCCTCGGCCCTGCTCGGCGTGGGGCAATTCGGCACGGGCGCGTTGATCGCACCGCTGGTCGGGCTAGCCGGCACCCACAACGCGATCCCGATGGGCGTGCTGATCGGCGTGTGCGGGGTGGCCGCGCTGGGGGTGAACCTGGTGTTCTCGGGGCCTGTCGCCCGGGCGGCCCCCGCGGAGGGCTAGTGTCGGGGCACTAGGACGGTCCCCGGGCGCCCGCTGCGGCCAGCAGCGCGCGGAGCTCCGACTCCCCGGCCTCGCGGGCGTTGTTGGCCCAGAACGGGTTCTCGAGCGCGGCAGCGATCATCAGCTCGGCGTCGTCCGCCGACACCGTCCCGGTAAAGGTTGCCTCGAACCCGGCAGGCGAAGAAGTTCGAATGGAAGATGCCGATGGCGATCGCCAGCGCGACGGTGGCTACCAGCACGCTGTTGGACTCGAACTCGAGGATCCGCTTGACCGCGGGGCCTTTCCGGCCGGCGGCGCGGTTGCCGAAGTGGCCCGCTCGGTCTCCGACCCGTCGGTCATCCTGGTGCTCCTCTCACGTCCTCAAGACTCCATCTGGCCCGGCTGACACGGCGTCCTTGCATTTGTTCGGTGAACGAACAATCATGCGCGATGTGCACCAAGCACTATAATGATTACGCTGAGGAACGCAACGGCGGCGATCCGTGCCGCGATGGCGTGCAGAGGGGGGCGGAGGCGTCCTGGAGGCCCGCATTCCCGCAAGAGGCGGGAAAAGCCAGCGTCTATCCTGACTGGGACGGGGTCGGGCTTAATGTGACGCTAAACATGTGTGGTGACTCGTGAATACAGACGCGGCCGAGATCAGATCGATAGCCGATGTGAGCACTGACAAGCCGGTGCCGTATATGCGCCAGCTCTGCAAGCACTTCGGCCACAAGGTCGATGCCTCGTTCGGCGAGGACAGCGGCCACATCCAGTTCGAGTACGGCCGCTGCGAGTTGCACGCGTCCGACGGGACGCTGCGCCTCGAGGTCAGCGCGGCAGACGCCGAGAGCCACGAGCGGATGGAGCACGTGATCGGATCGCACCTCGAGCGATTCGGCCGCCGCGACGGGCTGAGCGTGGCCTGGCGGTAGGTGGACGCGGCTAGGGCTGATCGCCCAGGCCGCGCTCGCGGATCTCGCGCTGCGCCGCCTCGCTCTTCTGGAGGCCGTCGACCCCGAGCGCGCGCAGCACCGACGACGTCTTCGAGAACTGGATATCGCGGTAGTCGACGACCTGGATGTGATTGCCCCAGGGGTCGTGGAAGTCGAGCGATCCGGCGGGGCGCACCGCGACGCCGGCGTCCTTAAGCGCAGCTCGGGCCGTCTCCTTGTCGTCGACGACCAGGCCGAAGTGCCTCGACTCATCGGGCGGCTGCGAGCGACCGGCGGAGATCGCGATGAACTGATCGCCCATGTCGATGAAGGCCATCCGTCCACCGTGGCGGCCGCGCAACTCGAACTCGAAGAAGCGCCCGTACCAGGCCAGGGCCTCGTCGACGTCCCCGACCTCGAGCGCGATGTGGTTGATGCCGACCAGGCGTGCCATCTCGCCGCGGCGCGGTCAGCCGGGCGCGCCGGCCTTCGTCTTCATCCACTCGGCCTTGTGCGCCCGCTTGGCCGCCTGGTATTCGTGCAGCGCTTGAGTGGAGTCGACGTCGCCCAGGGTGGGGTGGGACGGCACGAGGCCCTGCGCGGCCTCGACCCCGAAACGCTTGGCCAGCACCGCGCCCAGGGCCTTGATCTTCATCTCGCCGAAGCCGGGCAGGCCAGCCAGGTTGGCGCGCAGTGCAGTGGAGTCGGCGGCGTCGGTCCACACGCGCGCGGCGTCGCCGTCGTAGTGATCGCGGACGTGGGCGGCCAGGTCCTGGACGCGCCGGGCCATCGAGCCGGGAAAGCGGTGGATTGCCGGTCGCTCACGGAACACCGGTTCGAGGTCGGCCTCGGCCAGCGCGGCCGCGTCGAGCGTGCCGACGCGCTCGCGGATGGCCAACGGCCCCGAGAAGGCTTTCTGGACCGGCACCTGCTGGTCGAGCGCGAAGCCGATCAGGAGCGCCATCGGGTCGGTGGCGATCAGTGCGTTGGCTTCGTCGGAATCCGTGAAATGCAGGCGATCGGGCATGGGCCGATCATAACCGGCGGTCAGTTCCGGCCGCTCACGGTGCCGCCGCCTCCAGCGCGATCTTCACCGAGTCGGCTACGTGCGCGCGCATGTTCTTCTCCATCATCCGAAGCGCGGCCTCGGCCAGGTCCTCGTGGATGTGGGCCACCGCAGTGCGCGGGATCACCACCTCGAAGTGCCGGACGTAGGCGTCCAGGGCGGAATAGAGAATGCACTGCTCGGTCACCTGGCCGCTCAGGACGAGGCGATCGACGCCCTCCTGGCGCAGCAGATACTCGAGCTGCGTCCCATAGAAGACCGAGTGCCTGGCCTTGACCACGAACGGCTTGTCGTCCGGCGGGGCGATCGGCTCGATCAGCTCGGGAGCGGCGCCGGCCAGCGCACGACTTGGTGAGCTTCTCACGGCCGGCCGTCCAGTCGCCGTGGTTGTCGTTGACGTAGACCGTCAACAGGTCCGCCTCGGGTGCTCGCTCGATCAGCTCCCGCAGGGAAGGGAGCACCTCGGCCACACACTCCTTGAGCGGCTCGGCGTCCTCGTGCTCGTAGGGATTGAGCATGTCGATGACGATCAGGGCGGCGGCCACGGACGCCCACCGTACCCGCTCTCGGCTCGCGGAAGCGGGTGTACCAGCGCGTACACGGGGTGTACCCGCGCGTACGACGGTAGCCGCCCAAAGGGTTGACCGGCAGTGCCAGCGGGTATGCGAATCCCATGGCTAGCGCAACTGGCACAACACGCACTGCACCCGGCGAACGCGCGAGGCCTCTGCGCCTTCCTCGTACCACGGGTGCGCTGAGCGGCCTCGTGATTCTCGTACTCGGGATCTGGGGCGGGCTCATTCCCTTCATCGGTCCGTACTTCCACTACGCCTTCGGCGGTACCCAGACCTGGCATTACACCGCCCAGCGCCTGTGGCTCGACATCGTGCCCGGCGCGGTGGCGGTGATCGGCGGCCTCATGCTGCTGAGAGCCTCAAGTCGCGTAGGCGGGCTCACAGCCGGCTGGATCGCCGTTGCCGCCGGCGTTTGGTTCGTGATCGGCCCGGCCGTCAGCATTCTCTGGCACCACTCGCTGTACGCGATCGGCGCCCCGCTGGGCGGTGCCACTCGGCAGATGATCGAGTGGGTGGGCTACTTCTTCGGCCTGGGCGCCGTGATCGTCGGATTCGCCGCCTTCGCCATGGGACGTTACTTCTCTCGACCGCGCATCGTGGAGGAGGTCCCGGTGGCCGCGGCCGATGCGGTGGCCGTCCACGAAGCCCGTGCGGATGAGCGCCGTGTCGCGCATGAGCCCCGAGTTGCCGATGAGTCCCGTATCGCGGATGAGCGCCGTGTCGCGCATGAGCCCCGAGTTGCCGATGAGTCCCGTATCGCGGATGAGCGCCGTGTCGCGCATGAGCCCCGGGTTGCCGATGAGTCCCGTATCGCGGATGAGCCCGCGACCGCGGCCACGACGCCGGCAGCCGCGAGCACGACCACCCGCCCGCGCCGCTCCGGCGGCCTGTTCGGCCGCTTTCGCCGGCGCAACGAGCCGGTCGACTGATCGCAACCATCTGATTCGGTCCCCGAGAGCGCGCCCCGGGATGGAACCCGGAGCGCGCCTCTCCTCGAGCAGGCAACCGTTTGGACATGCCTGAGCGCTGATCCTTGTCCCGATGGCCAATGCGCGGCTATCGGGGCTGGCTCAGGATGTCGAGATCATGAGCTCGGATCTGATCGTCTCCTACGACGGCACCTCCAACGATGACGACGCACTGGCCCTGGGCAAGATGCTGGCCCGGAGCGGCGCGAGCCTATCCCTGGCCTACATCCGCCATGCGCGCGAGTTCGATCCGCGCCGAGAGGAGCTCGCCCAGCACGACGCCGAGCGTCGCCTCGAGCAGGGGGCGGTCTGGTTGGGCGATTCCAGCATTCCCCGCCACGTGGTGTTCAGCGGCTCGACCGGCGTGGGGCTAGAGCAGATAGCCGAAACCGAGCAGGCGTCGATGATCGTGTTCGGCTCGGACTATCGAACGCCGCCTGGCCGAGCCGAGCCGGGCACGAGCGCGCAACGCCTGCTCGAGGGCGGATCGGTGGCCATCGCTGTGGCTGCGGCCGGTCTGCGCACTCACGCGGAGGCGACGATCGCCTCGATCGCGGTGGCGGCACCCGATGGCGATCGCGCTGCGCGCGAAAGCGCCGACGCGCTGGCCGGCAAGCTGGGAGCCCAGATCGTGGAGTTAAACGGCCCGAGTGCGGCCACGATCGACCTGATCGTGGTCGGCTCGCAGCCGAGCGCCTCGGCCCGCCGGATCACGCTGAGCGGTGCCACCCGGACCGCACTGAACGCCGCACGTGGCTCGGTGCTGGTGATTCCGTCGAACGCCCCGATTCGGATCTAGACAGAGCGCTGACACGCTGGCGACGCCTGTCCAGCCGTCGTCGGTCACACTTAAGGGGGTGGCCGAATCCTCTTCAGAGCAGTTGCCTGGAGGTGAGGCTGGGCTTCGGACAGGTCGCCCTCGCACCCGTCGAGCCGATCGAGGACGCGTCCGGCCAGGCCCGCAGCTCCTGGCGCTTCAGCGATCCGGCGCTCTCGGAACTACCGCTCGAGCGGCTGCTCGATGAACTCCTGAACCGCGTCCAGGAGGCGCTGAGCGTCGACACCGTGGCCATCCTGCTCTACGACGCAGACGCCAACGAGCTCGTCGCGCGGGCGGCCAAGGGCATCGAGGAGGAGGTCGAACAGGGGGTGCGCCTCCCGATCGGCCAGGGCTTCGCCGGCCGCATCGCCGGCGAGCGGGTGGCGATCTTCATCGCCGACGTCGACCACGCGGACATCCTCAACCCGATTCTGCGCGAGAAGGGAATCGCCTCGCTGCTCGGCGTCCCGCTGATCGTCGAGGGCAGCCTGATCGGCGTGATGCATGTGGGCTCCCTGACGCCGCGGGAGTTCGGTCAATCCGACGTCGCGGTGCTTCAGCTGGCTGCCGCGCGGGCGGCGCCGGCGATCGAGCGCGCGAGCCTGTTCGCAGCGCTCGAGCACGAGCACCGCGTCTCGATGGTCCTACAGCGCAGCCTGCTGCCCAAGCGGCTGATCGAGGTGACCGGCGTGGGCGTGGCGGCGCGCTACCTGCCGGCCCGCGAGGAGGTGGGCGGCGACTGGTACGACGTCATCGAGCTGCCGCGCGGCAAGGTCGGTGTCGTGATCGGCGACGTCGTCGGCCACGGAGTCGCGGCGGCTGCGCTGATGGGCCGCCTGCGCACCGCGCTTCACTCGTACGCGATCGAGAGTCACGGCCCGGGGCGTACGCTCGAGCTCGTCGATCGCTTCGTGCACTCGCTGAACGAGCCGGCGATGGCCACCGCGGCCTACGCGGTATTCGACACCTACAACTCTCAGGTCCGCTACGCGACCGCCGGGCACCTGCCCCCGGTCGTGATCTCCGAGTCCGGCACCCGCGCGCTCGAGGTGACTCCGGCGCCTCCACTGGGCGCGTTCCCGTACGGGCGCTGTCCCGAGCACGAGCTAAAGCTGGCCAGCGGAGAGATGCTGTTCATGTACACCGACGGGCTGATCGAGCGTCGAGGCGTGCCGCTCAACCTCGGTCTCGACGCGCTGGTCCAGGCGGTGCGCGAGGCCAGGACGCCCGAGGAGGCCTGCGCCTTCGCGGTGGGCGAGCTGGTGCCGCACGACGGCCTGCGCGACGATGCCGCGATCGTCGCTTTGCAGAACACCGTGGTGCCGGCCGAGCTTCATCTGCGCCTTCCGGCTGAGCCCAGGACGCTGGCCCACGTCCGGCGCGTGCTGCGACGGTGGCTGATTGAGCGAGGCGCGGACGATGGCGACGTGGCCGAGGTGACCATCGCGGTCAGCGAGGCGTGCGCCAACGCGATCGAGCATGCCTACTCGCCGTCACCGGCGAGCTTCGAGCTCGACGCGTCTGGCGAGAACGGGGAGATCACAGTGGCGGTCCGCGACTCAGGCCGCTGGCGGGCGCCGAGGGGGCAGAATCGGGGACGTGGCCTATCGATCATGGTCGCTGCGATGGACGATGTGCAGATCGATAGGTCGGAAACCGGGACGGAGGTCGTGATGCGGCGGCGCCTCCGACACAGATGAGCTTGGCCGACGTTCAGATCACCCTCTCGCCGCATGCGCTGGTGGCTCGGATCACCGGTGAGGTCGACATGTCCAACGCCGAGGAGATGGGAGCGACGGTGATCGGAGCGACGCCCACCGAGGCTCAGGGCGTGGTGCTCGATCTCTCCGACGTCGACTACCTGGACAGCGCGGGGATCTACGTGATCTTCGGCATGCGCTCGAGTCTGCAAGCCCGCGGGCAATCGCTGGTCCTTGTGATCCCAGCCGCCTCGCCGGTCCACGACGTCCTGCGCCTGGCCGGCGTCGAGCGGCCCGGGGAGATGGCCGACTCGGTCGCCGATGCCCTGGGGGCATTGGACGGTCCGTGCCGGCGGGCGCCTGACCGCGCCCGCTCAGTTCGGACGGTCCAGCACGAACTCCTCCCAGTCGCCGCATCGGCGGTAGCCGACCTCGGCGTAGATCTTGTTCGACGTGGGGTTGGCCAGGTCGGTGAACAGCATGCACCGGGCCGCGCCGTCCGCCAGCGCGCGCCGGCTGGCCGCGGCGACTGCGCTGCTCGCGTAGCCCCGGGACCGCAGCGGTGCGGGCGTGTAGACGGGGCCGACCCGCACCACTCCGGCGACGGGGTGATTCAGGCCGATGAGGCATGCCGGCTGTCCGTCCTCCCACAACAGCAGTCCGCCATGCCGCACCCGAGCGTCCACCACGGCTTCGACCTGGGCCGCGCCGAGCAGCCGGGCCTCGGTAATGAACTCGTGCATCCAGGCGACGAGCAGGTCGCGCTCATCCGGCTTCGGAAGGCGCAGCCTGCCGGGGGCCGGGCGCGGCGGGTCATTTACCTCCGTGAGGACGTGCATCGCCTCCTGGAAGGTCAGTCTGGCCTCGCCCCCGGTGCGCCGCGCCCACGCTGCCCCGATCGCGCTCGCGGTCTCGGGCACGCCGCTCACGCCTGGTGTCTCCGGATCGGCCTCGAGCCACAACTCGACCAGCGCGTCGGCCTCGGCCGGGTCGAGCGGGCTGACGAGCAGCGGGAACGGCGGCGTACGCAGCGCCGCGAACGCCACCTCGTCGGCGCCGTCGAGGCCGATGGCAAACAGCGGCGGGGGTTCTCGATGGGCGCCGTCGAGCACGCTCTTCAGCACGGTGGCCAGCACGTTGCACTCCAGGCGCGCGGTCAGCAGCCGCTCGGTGCGAGCGGCGAACTCCTGGTGTTCTCGGGTCAGGACGAACCGCACGACGACATCATCGCGGTTCGGCTCGCGATGGCTCTAGACCCGCTGAACCACCTCGTCGAACGGCTTGCGGTCCGCTCGCTCGATCCACTCGACGGCCTCGAGGCGCAGCGGATCGCGGGTGCGGGCCGGATAGCCGAACGTGAGCACCATCATCGCGCGCTCGTCCTCCTCGAGGTCGAGGAGCTCGGCAACCCCGTCCGCGTCGCGCAGGCTGGTGGGACACGAGCCGATGTGGTCGTTCCAGGCGGTGAGCATCATGTTCTGGGCTGCCCGGCCGGCGTCGAACGCGGTGGGTCCCTTGCCGTGCAGTGCGATCACCACCACGAGCGCGGCTGCGCGCACGTTCGCGGGCGCGGAGACCGCCTCGGCCAGCCGTTCGCGTAGCGACGGGCTCTCGACCACGACGAACCGCCAGGGCTGGCGGTTGCGCGCGCTGCCCGTCATGCGACCGGCCTCGAGGATCCGCTGGGCGGCGTCGACCGGAATCGGACGCCCGGCGTACTCCCGGACCGCGCGCGTGCTGGTCACCGTCAGGTAGGTATCCACGGCAGGAAGCCTACGGGGCGGGGGGCCAGGCCGCGGTCAGTGCTCGCCGGGGCCCGGCTGCGGCTCCGGGGTGCGCTCGGGCTCGGGACCCGGCGTCGGCGCCCGCTGGGGCTCCGGCGCCTCGTCGGGCCCAGGATCGGGCGCGATCGGGTTGGCCGGCTCATCGGGCCCCGGGATGATCGAGGGCTCCTCGGGAGCGGCGGGAGTGCCGGGATCGGGCACGGCCGGCGTGACCGGGGCGCTGGGCACGGCCGGCGTGGCCGGCACCGTGGGCTGGGGAACTTCGGCGGTCGAGGCGATCAGGGCCATGGCTAGGGCATACCCGTCCTGATCACGGGTTACCCCTTGACCACGCCGACCGGGCGCGGTAGCTCAAGTGGGCGCGATGATCTCGGCCAGCCGGTCGGCCTGCCGGACGTGCAGCAAGTGGCCGGCGTGCTCGACCTCAACCAGCTCGGCGCCCGGGATCTGCTTGGCCAGCCGCCGTGCGGCGGTGATCGGCACCACGTGATCGCCCGTGCCGGCCACGATCGTCGTGGGCACCGAGATCTCACTTAGCCGCCCTTCGAGGGACGGGAGGTCACCTACCAGGAGGCGCTGCTCGCGGACGAACGCCCGCCACGCCCTTGGCGCCAGCAGCATCTGGCCGGCCGATCGCAGGTAACGCTCATCGAGCGCGGTCGCCTCGGCCACCCAGCGTCGGAGCGGACCGGCGCCCAGCACGAGCCCGCCCCCGGCCATCGCCCCGATGCTGGCCAGCCAGCCGACGACCGGCGCGGCCAGCAGGTAATCGACCGCGCTCAGCGAGTCCAGGTTGGCCGCGGGGCTGACCAGCACCAGGCGGCCCACCCGTTGCGGGGCCGCCGCGGCCAGCCAGGCGGCCACCGCGGCGCCCAGGCTATGGCCCACGACGATCGCCCGAGCAACGCCGGCTTGATCGAGCGCGGCCAGTGCGGCGCGCGCGTTGCCGGCCAGGTCGGTGACGCCGGGGCGCCCGTCCCAGCCGGGGCGATCGATGGCGATGGTGCTCGGAACGCGCTGGCCGAGCGCCCCGCGCACCTGCTCCCAGTCCCCTGCGGCACCGGGTTGTCCATGGAGCAGCAGAACGGGATCGTTGGGCACGGGGACAGACTCCAAAGCGGGCATACTAGAGCGGTGACGCCCGCGCTCCTGTCCGACGCGCTCGGCCCGGTGCGCGCCGACCCGGCGCGCACCGCGGTCCTGTTCGATATCGACGGCACGCTGGCTCCGATCGTCGACCACGCGGCCGACGCTCGCGTGCCCGAGCAGACGCGCCAGCTGCTCATCCAGATCGCCCGCCGCTACGGCGTGGTGGCGTGCGTGAGCGGCCGGCGGGCCTCCGAGGCGCGGGCCATGGTGTCCATCGGCGCGATCTCCTACCTGGGATCCCACGGCGCCGAGGTGCTGCGGGCCGGGTGGACCGAGCCGGTGGTCGACAAGGAGGTCGAGGACTGGGCCGAGCGGATCCACGATTTCGCCCGCGAGGCCGATAACGCAGAGCTCCGCAGGCTGCGCGTCCGGTTGGAGGACAAGGGCCCGATCATCGCCTTTCACTGGCGCGGCGCGCCGGACGAGGAGGCAGCGCGTGCCGCGATCGACGCGATCGCCACAAAGGCCGAGGGCGGTGGGCTGCGCACCCACTGGGGGCGCAAGGTGCTCGAGGTCCGGCCACCGGTGCGGATCGACAAGGGTGCGGGAATCGCCTCGTTCCTGGCCGATACCGATGTCGATGTGGCCCTGTATGTGGGTGACGACCGCACCGATCTCGACGCCTTCCACACGCTAGTTGCGCTCGCCGATGAGGGGCGCATCTCCAAGGCCATTCGCGTGGGCGTGCGCTCGGAGGAGGGACCCTCGGAGATCACCGCAGAGGCCGATCTGGTCGTCGACGGGACGGCGGGCGTGACCGAGCTGCTAGCCGCGCTGGCGGCCGACTGAAGTGGACTGAAGGCCCACGGCACCGTGCGGTTCTTCGACTTCCTGCGCACCACGGTCATGGCCAGCGCCGGCTGCGCGACCGTGCTTGCCGCGGTGACCGTGGCCGGTGCCGCCGACCACAGCAACGATCTGATCGTGCCGTTCTCCGCCGGGTGGTGGGTGGTGGCCGCGCTGTTCGGGATCTGGCTGGGGCGCCGGGCGGAGACCTCGCCGCCGATCGCATCGCTGCTGGCCAGTGCGCGCACGCAGGCCTCGCTGCCCGAGGTCAACCCGGCCCGGACGATGCTCAACCGCCTTTGGCCGCTGTTCATCTCGACCGTCGGAGCGGGGGCAGTGGCCTTTGTCGTGCCCCAGGTTCCGGCCGTCGCCACTGGCTTCGCGATCATCTGGTCGCTGGCGTGGCGGCGGCAGGCCTCGGCCGTGCGAGCGATCGAGGAGCGCGATGGCGCACGCTTCTATGTAGACAAGACCTCGCCGCTGAAGCCGATCCGGCTCGTCCGCACTCCCGGCTTCCGCTCTAATCTGCTCGAGTTGAACGGGGCGTCGGGGCACTCCCGAGCCCAGCCGCGCGCGTGAACTACCTCGCCTACATCCCAAGCCCGTCGGATAACGGCTTCTACCTCGGGCCGCTGTTCGTCCACGCCTACGGGCTGGCCTACGTGTTCGCAGTGGCCGCGGCGATCTTCATCACCCGGTGGCGCTGGCGGCGCGCCGGCGGCGACCCGGACCTCTGCTACGAGGCGGCCGCCTGGGGCTTCCCGGCCGGCCTGATCGGCGGGCGGATCTACTTCCTGATCACCACACCCAGCCAGATCCCCCCGCACTGGTGGGGGGTGTTCGCGATCTGGAAGGGTGGCCTCGGGATCTGGGGCGGGATCTTCGGTGGGGTGCTGGGCGGCCTGTACATCGTGCGCAAGCGCCTGACTCGCGGCGACGTGCTGCGCTTCATGGACGCGACCGCGCCCGGCCTGCTCGTGGCTCAGGCCATAGGTCGGATCGGCAACTACTTCAACCAGGAGCTGTTCGGCAAGCCATCGACTCTGCCCTGGGCGCTCAAGATCTCCCCCGAACACCGGCCTCCCGGCTTTACCCAGTACCCCACGTTCCAGCCGTCGTTCCTCTACGAGATGATCTGGAACCTGGCGCTGGCCGGCTTCTTGATCTGGCTGGGTAACCGCCGCAGGATCAAGCCGCCGGGCTTGATGGCGCTCTACGTCGCGGGGTACTCGGGCTACCGGATCTTCGAGGAAACGATCCGGATCGACTACTCGGTGCACGTGCTCGGCATGCGCCTGAACTTCTGGATCGCCACGCTCGTGTGCCTGGCCGGACTGGCCTGGTTCTTCTGGATTCAGCGCAACGGCAAGACGGAGCCGCTGCCCCTCGACGGGCCGCGCGGAGACGTCCGCGAGACTCGCCGCCCCAGGCCCTCCGGGCCCTATCAGAAGCCAGCTGCGCCCACGTATGGCAAGAAGTCCGCGTCAGGCGCGCCGGCCTCGCGAAGGCGCTAGATCGGGGCTCGCGAGGGCGCCAGATCCAGGCGGGACCGGGGCCGCCGGGCCTGGACCGCGTCCCAAGGCTGCGTGTTGACGACCTGCGCTGCGGTCAGCCACGCGCGTCGTGCCGTGGCGATCCCGTAGCGCGCCACGGCGAAGCCCGCGGTGCGATGCGAATCGGTGTTGATCACGATCGGCACGCCCGCGGCCGCCGCCGCGCGGGCGGCCGAGTCGCTCAGGTCGCGCCGGTCGGGGTTCGAGTTGATCTCCAGCATCGTCCCGGTGCGGGCGGCCGCGTCGATCACCTGATGCAGGTCGAAGGCGTAGGGCTGGCGGCGCTCGAGCTTGCGTCCCGACGGGTGCCCGAGGGCGTCGACCAGTGGATGCTCGATGGCCTTGATCATGCGCTCGGTCATCTGCTCGGCGGTCATCCGGAAGGAGGAGTGGACCGAGGCGATCACCCAGTCGAGCTCGCTCAGCACGTCGTCGTCGTAGTCGAGCGTGCCGTCGGGCAGGATGTTGACCTCCGAGCCGGCCAGGAGCTGGAGGCCGTCGATCTTCGTCGCTCGGATGCGGGCGATCTGCTCGCGCAGGCGCTCCGGACCGACCTCGTCGCCGAAGCCGAACGAGGCCGAGTGGTCGGTGATCGCCAGATACTCGTACCCGGCCTCGCGGGCGGCGGTTGCCATCTCCTCGATCGAGGCCGTGCCGTCCGAGGCCGTGGTGTGGCAGTGCAGGTCGCCCTTGAGGTCTTCTTGGGTGATCAGGTGCGGGAGCATCCCGGCCGCGGCCGCCTCGAGCTCGCCGCGGTTCTCGCGCAACTCCGGCTCGATGTACGTCGAGTCCGAGGAGCGCGTACACCTCGTGCTCGGTGGCGCACCGGTGGGTCTCGCCGGTGGCGTCGTCCAGCACGCCGTACTCGGACACATGCAGCCCCTTGCGGACGGCCGTGTCGCGCAGGGCCATGTTGTGCTCCTTGGAGCCGGTCAGGTGCTGGAGCAGGTTTCCGAACTGGTCGGGCGCGACGATCCGCAGGTCGACCCGGATACCGGTGTGGGTGCGCAACTTGAGGCCGGCCTCGGTTGGCGTGCCGGCTGATTCCGTCAGCTCGAGCTGAGCGGCGGCCCGCGCGAGCGCCAGCGGATCCGTGGCGGTGGCGATCACATCGAGGTCCTTGACCGTGTCGGTCATCCGCCGGGCGGAGCCCGCCAGCTCCACGCGCTCGGCCGCGGGATGCGCGCTCAGCGCGGCGATCAGCGGATCGGCAATGGCGAGCGCCTTGTCCAGCACCACGCGCGCGGGGCGTTCGCCCGCGCCGGCTAATCGAAGGCTGGTGAGGATGGCCTCCTCGGCCTTGGGGCCGAACCCCTTCAGGCCGCGGATCCGCTGCTCCTCGGCGGCCGCTCGTAGCGCGTCGAGCGAGTCGATCCCGAGCTCCTCGAACAGCCGCCGCGCCCGCTTGGGTCCCAGCCCCGCCAGCCGGGTCATCTCGATCACCCCGGGCGGGAACTTGGCCCGCAGCTTGACCGTGGCGGGTATCGCGCCCTCGTCGGCCAGCGCGATGATCTTCTCCTGGATGATCCCGCCCACTCCCGGCAGCTCGGTGGCGCGGCCCTGCCGGGCCAGCTCGAGCACCGACACCGGTGAGTCGCGGACCGCCTTGGCCGCGTTCCGGTAGGCGACCACCCGGTAGATCGCCGCGCCGTCCAGCTCGGACAGATCACCCAGCTCATCCAGGGCAACGGCGATCTCGGTATTCGTCACATCAGCCATCCGTACTACGTAACGTAACGCCCCGCAGATCTGTGAGGTGGAGGAGCCTGCCACTTGGCCCGAAAACGCCGCACTCGTACTCCCTCTGGACGCGAATTCGGATTCACCCGGCTCTGGTGCGGAGAACCCCGCGTTCGGTTCCTGGCGTAGCGCGAGTGCGGACTTCCCGGGCTAGAGGGGAGGCTGAGACGGACGATCAGTCACCCCACCCGCTATACTTTTTGAAGTAACTCGCACGAGACCGCAAGGAGTCCGCATGGCCAACGTGGCAGACGTCACCGACAACAACTTCCAGGCCGAGGTACTCGAGGCCGACAAGCCCGTGCTGGTCGACTTCTGGGCTCCGTGGTGCGGGCCGTGCCGGATGGTGGCGCCGGTCGTCGAGGAGATCGCGCAGGAGCGCGCGGACGAGCTGAAGGTCGTCAAGCTGAACATCGACGAGAACCAGAACACGGCGATTCAGTTCAACGTGATGTCGATCCCGACGCTGATCCTGTTCCGCAACGGTCAGCCGGCCAAGACGGTGATCGGCGCCTATCCCAAGCGCAAGCTGGTCGAAGAGCTCGAGCCGGCCATCGCCGGCGCCTAGGCCAGGGCGACTCCGATCCACAACTGGTGCCCGTCGATCGTGACGGGCTCCAGATCGTCGCCGCCGAGCGACTCGTAGGCGACTTCGACAGCCAGCGTCTCGCCGGTGATGTACGTCTGGTGGGCCTTGGCCGCGGCGACGAGCGCATCGTCGCCGCTCAGCGTGAGCACGACCCGGTCGGTGACCTCGAGGCCTGCCTCCTGGCGCGCCAGCTGCACCGCTCGGACGATCTCGCGCGCCCAGCCCTCGACTCGCAGCTCGTCATCGATCTCGAGCTCGAGCGCGACGGCGTGGGAGCCCTCGCGCTCGACCTGGTACCCCTCGAGTGGCTTCATCGAGAACTGGATGTCCTCGGCTGACAGCGCGTGGTCGGAGCCGTCGACGCTGATCGCGACTTCTGCGCCCTCGCGGAGCGTGGCCGCGGCCTGCGCGGCGTCGAGCCCGGCCACGGCGGCGGCCACCAGCGGCATGTGCTTGCCGAACCGCGGTCCGAGCCGGCGGTAATCAGGCTTGAGCTCGACCTCGACCAGCTCGTCGGCCTGGGAGACGAACCGGAGCTCCTTGACGTTCAGCTCCTCGCGTACGATCGCCGCCATGCGCTCGATCGCCTCGCGCTCGAGCCCGGTCGCGACGACCACGGCCGCCCGGAGGGGCTGGCGCACCTTGAGCTTGGCCTGTCCGCGGGCGGCCAGACCGAGGCGGACGGTCTCGCGGGCGATGGCCATCGCGTCCTCGAGTGTCCGGTCGCGCACCGTCTCGTCCACGGACGGGAAGTCGGTCAGGTGCACGCTGGGCTCGGCGCCGTCCAGGTTGTCGTAGATCTCGTCGGCCACGAACGGGCAGAAGGGGGCCAGCAGCCGCGCGGTGGTCGTCAGGCAGGTGCGCAGCGTGGCGAACGCCGCAGGATCTCCGTCCCAGAAGCGCGGCCGCGAGCGGCGCACGTACCAGTTGGAGACCTCGTCGATGAACGACTGGATCGCCCGCCCGGCCATCGTGGCGTCGAAGCTGTCGAGGCGGTCGCGGACCACCTCGGTCGTGGCCTGCAGCCGCGAGATGACCCAGCGGTCCAGCTCGTTGTCGCTCGCCGCATTGGAGAGGGATTCGGGATCGATCCCGTTGGCGTTCGCGTACAGCACGTAGAAGCTGTAGGTGTTCCACAGCTGAAGAAGGAACTGACGGAGCGCTTCGGCGATCGTGTCGAGCGACAGGCGGTAGCCGTCCCACGGCTGCTTTGACGTGAAGAAGTACCAGCGCAGCGCGTCGGCGCCGAAGCGGTCGATCACCTCCTGCGGCACGACGGTGTTGCCCAGGGACTTCGACATCTTCCGGCCCTCGTCGTCCAGGATCAGCCCCAGGCAGACCACGTTCCGGTAAGACGACCGGTCGAACAGCAGGGTCGAGACGGCGAGCAGGGAGTAGAACCAGCCGCGGGTCTGGTCGAGGGCTTCGCAGATGAAGTCGGCCGGAAATCGCTCCCGGAAGTGCTCCTCGTTCGCGTGGGGAGCGTGGTACTGGGCGAACGGCATCGATCCCGAGTCGAACCACACGTCGATCACCTCGGGCACGCGGCGCATCGGCTCGCCACACTCCTCGCACGCGAACGTCGCGTCATCGACGAACGGTCGGTGGGGGTCGGTGACGCTCGTGCCGGCGCGTTCGTTGAGCTCGGCCAACGAGCCGATTGCGTGGGTGTGACCCGCCTCGCAGCGCCACACCGGCAGCGGCGTGCCCCAGTAGCGCTCGCGTGAGAGCGCCCAGTCGACGTTGTTCTGTAGCCAGTTGCCGAAGCGGCCGTGCTTGACGTGCTCGGGCGCCCAGTTGACGGTCTCGTTGGAGGCCAGCAGCCTGTCTTTGACCTGGCTGGTGGCGATGTACCAGGACGGCTTGGCGTAGTAGAGCAGCGGGGTGCCGCAGCGCCAGCAGTGCGGATAGGAGTGCTCGATCGTCTCGGCCTTGAGCAGCCGGTCCCGACTCTGGAGGTCTGCGATCAGATCGGGGTCCGCGTCCTTGACGAAGCGCCCGGCGTAGGGCCCGATCCGCTCGTCGTAGGTGCCGTCGAGCGCCACCGGGTTGATCACGTTCAGGCCGTGCTCCTCGCCGAGGCGGAAGTCGTCCTCGCCGAAGGCGATCGCTGTGTGGACCAGGCCGGTGCCGTCCGTGGCGGTGACGAAGTCAGCGGTCAGGACGGTATGGCCCTTCGGTCCGTACGCGCTGGATGGGATGAACGGGAACGGCGGCGCGTACGCCGCGCCCTCGATCTCCTTGCCCGGGAATCGATCGAGGATGCTCGCGCCCTCGCCGAGCACGGCCTCGACTCGAGCTTCGGCCAGCACGTACACGTGCTCATCGCCGGCCGCGATCGCCCGGACGTAGGTGAGCTCGGGATCGACGGCCACCGCGGCGTTCGACACCAGCGTCCACGGGGTGGTGGTCCAGATCAGCAACTCGTCGTCGGTGTGCAGCGGGTACTGCGGATCCACGATCGGGAAGCGAACGTAGATCGAGGGGTCGTCCACGTCCCGATAGACGTCCGGCTGCCCGAGCTCGTGGCTACTGAGCGTCACCTGGTCGCGCGGGCAATAGGGGACGACCTTGAGCTTCTCGTACAACAGGCCGCGGTCGTGGATCGTCTTCAGCGCCCACCACACCGACTCGACGTAATCGGGGTCGAGCGTGCGGTAGGCGTCGTCGAGGTCGATCCAGAAGCCGATCCGCTCGGTCATGCGGTTCCACTCCTGGACGTGGCTGAGGACCTTCTCGCGACAGCGGGCGTTGAACTCGGCGATCCCGAAGCGCTCGATGTCGTCCTTGGTCGTGAAGCCGAGCTCCTCCTCCATGGCCAGCTCGACCGGCAGGCCGTGGCAATCCCAGCCGCCCTTGCGCTCGACGAAGTAGCCGCACATCGTCCGGTAGCGCGGAAAGATGTCCTTGAACACGCGCGCGAGGACGTGATGCAGGGCCGGTGAACCATTGGCCGTCGGGGGGCCCTCGTAGAAGCCCCATCTCGGCCCGTCCTGCCGGCGCCGGATCGACTCGGCGAACACGTCGCGTTCGCGCCAGCGCTCGAGCACCCGCTCCTCTAGATCCGGGAACGAGGCGCGGGGGTCGACTGGACGATGCGGATCAGCGGTGCGGTCCGTCGAGGCCATGGGCGGCTGATTCTAGGCGGCCGCCCGCCCGCGCCGGGGGCGCTCAGCCTCCTCAGCGGGCGTTGATAGCGGGCAGCGGCTCGGCCGGCGTGGCCGAGCGCCTAGTGCTGAGCGACTCGAGATGACCGAGCAGCACTTCGCGGGCGGCGCGCGGGTTCGGGCCAAGGCGTCGTACCGTGCTCGCGCCCGTGTCGGGCACCGCTCCGCGGTAGTCGAATATCGCCGCGTGCTGCGCCACCGAGCGCACCGAGTACACCAGGCGCCCGAGCGCGTCGAGCGACATGCCGCGGCCGGCCAGCACGACCGCTCGGGGGGCGAGCGCCGGAAGCGCTCGGACCAGGCGGTTGGGGGCGATCGCGGTCGACAGTGCCAGCGTGCGGACACCCCCGCGTCGGAGCATCAGCTCGAGCGCCTGGGCATACAGCGAATCGAGCTCCAGCGGCGCCGAGGCGTCGAGCACGAGCACGCCCATGTTGCGGGTCGCCGGTGGTGCCAGCCGCTTGAGCGCCGACAGCCAGCCGGTGGCATAGCGCCAGCCGAACTCATACTCCGGGGTGCTGAAGTTCTCGTCCGCGTGGGCGGTCACGCCCTCGAGCAGGACCTCCTCGACCGTGCGCTCGACCGAGCGCAGCGCGAGGCTCTCCTCGAGCAAGCCGTTGGCCTTCTCCTCGTCGAAGGCGGCAAAGGCGGTGGCGAGACGCGAACCCGACGATGGTCCCTCGCCGCGCTGGCGCGCCAGCGCGATAGCCGAGGAGACGTTGTGGGTTTCGGCCAGCGTTGCGCGCAGCGATTCGATCTCGCCGAGCTCATACTGGCGGTGGCCGCCGGGTGAGCGACGGGGGCGGGGGAAGCCGTAGCGGCGCTCCCAGCTGCGGAGGGTGTTCGGGCTCACGCCGAGCATCACGGCGGCGGCGTTTGTGCGGATTCCAGTCATTGGGCTGCAGTTAACGGGTTTTCGGTGTTGGTTTGCAACTGCGCGCAAGCCAACCTGCAATTCCTCACTATTCCAACACGAGCAACGCGGCCTGGGGCGGGCCGCAGCTGGTGATCCGCGCGGTCAGGCGGATCCCGAAGGTATTGGCCGGGCGGACCCGGGTGGTCCGTGTGCCGCTGTCGCCGCGAGCGGCCCAGGCCACGGCCGTCGAAAGAGTCGGAGCCGTGCTTCTCCTCGGCGTTGGCCGGCATGAGCAGGGCGGTGACGTGTCGATTGACCGCGTCGGGCTCGGTCGTGGCCAGCAGGCGCTCGGCGGCTTCGGACACCGCGCAAACGGCCAGCGAGCGGTCGAGCACGAGAAAGGCGTCGCCCATCTTCGGTGCGACATCGGCGCGGGATTCAAGGATCAGCCCGAGGCCACAGTCGCCGCACACCCGGGACGAGGCGACCGCCGCTGGGTGCGCACCGCAGTGGCCGCAGAACGAGACACGGGGAGCCGGTGCCTCGTGCTCGAGCGGCGTCACCAGGTGGAGCGCCGGACGGCCGCTCGTCGCCCCCACTAGCGGCTACCCCGTGCGGCTCGCTGGACTCGCAGGTGCGCCGCGGGCGGCGAGGCGACCACCTGATCGGAATCGAGCAGCTCGAGCAGGGTGCGCTGGGCCTCGCCCGCACCGGCCGGCAGCACGGTGGTTCCGGTGGCGCGAACCCGTGGTCGCTCAGAGCCACGCCGGTAGATGGCCAGCGGCATCGCTCCGACGGCGAGCCGGATCGCGTAGGCCCAACGAGCGACCGTGTCGTCGTCGAGGTGGCCGCCGGCCACCACGACGAGATTCGGCCGGTGCACCGTGGCCGCGTCGCCGATCCCAGCCACCCCGCGGGCGGACAAGCTCAGCACCTTGACGCCCGCGCGGACCAGGAACAGCTCGAGCGCACGGATGTAGGGCGTGTCGCGGTCGAGCTCGTCGCGGGAAGCGTCGCCGACCACGATCGAGACCTCGCGTACTGGTGGCGGGGTCAGACGGGTGGCCC
Organism: uncultured Solirubrobacterales bacterium; assembly: GCA_963764545.1. Classification (GTDB taxonomy): domain Bacteria; phylum Actinomycetota; class Thermoleophilia; order Solirubrobacterales; family Solirubrobacteraceae; genus Palsa-465. The sequence continues at coordinate 234,227 of CAVXSX010000009.1, forward strand.
GCCGCAGCCAGTCCCCCGCCCAATGGGCCGCGAACGCCCATGCGGCGGAGTCGACCGAGTAGCGCCGGGCGATCTCGTCGAGCGAGGGGAGCAGCACCTCCTCGACGGAACGTTCCACCGAACGCAACGCCAAAGCCGCCTCGATCGCGGCGTCCGCGCGCTCGCGCTCGTAGGAGACGAGCGCGCCGACCAGGGAGTTGGCGTCTGCGGCCAGTCCTTCGCGTGCGCGTGAAATGGCCGAGGAGATCGACAGGCCCTCCTGGAGGGCGTCCCTCAGCGCGGCGACTTCGCCGTGCGTAAAAAGCCTATGCTTGCCGGGAGAGCGCTGCGGCTTGGGGAAGCCAAACCTGCGCTCCCATGCCCGCAAAGTGTTCGGGCTCACGTTCAGGAGCGCTGCCGCTTCGCTCGTCTTGAGATAGCGCATGCGCAGTTAAAGGAACGTAGACGTTGCTATTTCGACTTAGGTGTTGCCCTCCTGAATGCCCGGTCATAGAATTGCACAAGTTTTCGCCGGAAGTGGCACCTAAATCTCCAACTTTTTTGGCGATTGGGTGGCAGGTAGCAACCGAAGGGCTCGCCCCCGGCTCTTCGGAACCCGATGGGAGGAAACATATGTGCTGGCGCACCAACTGAGCTGAACTGAGCTCCGTCGGCATAGCAGTCCGGGTGAACTGGCCCCAAAAGTGGCAAACCGGGCAGATACGCGGTACCTTGCGTCGGTGAGCGATGACCGTCGCATGCGGTCGCTTGCGCTTCGCCCAACGCTGGCGCTCGGGGTGGCATGTGTCTCTCTGGCCGGGTGCATCGTGTGGGCGGTGCTCGCAGCACCCGATGACCGGTTAACCGGGCTATCGCTGCGTGCTCGCGGTGGCCGCCGTCGCGGCAGGTCTCGGGATCGCCCGGATGGATCAGCGGGTTGAGGTGTCCGCATCGTTTCTGGTCTACATCCTCGCCGGGGCCTTCCTGGGCCCGGCCTCGGCATTCGTGGCTGCCGTGGTCTCCGAGGTCGCGGCGTCGCGCGTGGCCGGGTCGCGCCCCCGCGCCTTCCTCAACAACCTGGTGGCAGCGGGGGCGACCGCGCTCCTGGCCGGGACCCTGATACGCGATCTCGCGCCCACGGTCCCACCACGCCGGCTTTTACCTCGTCCTGGCGGGACTCGCCTTGGGCGTGTTCGTGTTGAGCTGGCTGATCCTCGCCCCGCTGCAGCATCGCGTTACGACGGATACAGCGCCGTCTGGAGCCCGCGTAGGCTCGCCGAGCACCTGCCCAGCGCCCTGATCAACGTGGCTCTGGCGGTCGCGGGTGCGGCGATCTACGTCGAGGTCGGGTTGGCCGGGATCGCATTCGCGTTGGCGGCGGTGCTGGCGTTCTCGTACATGGCCTACCTGCTCGCGCAGTCTCGCGGCCGCACGGAGCAGTACGTGTCGCTGTCCTGGGGAGTCCTGGCCGGCCTCCTGCGCGCGCTGGACACGCGTGATCAGCGTGCGGCGCGCCACGCCGCCGCCGTGGCCCGGTTCGCCAGGGACATGGCCGAGCAGGTGGGGATGAGCGAGCAGGATCAGGAGCTCGCCCACACCGCGGGGCTGCTGCACGACATCGGGCACTTCGCGCTGTCGGATCGCGTAGCCGAACGGGGTCGCACGCTGACCGAGGAGGACTGGATGGCCATCCAGCGCCATCCCGAGCTCGGGGCCGAGATGCTGCGCGACCTCGGGATGTACGGCCCGGTGGCCGAGATCGTGCTCGCCCATCATGAGCGGATCGACGGCCGCGGCTACCCCAGCGGCCTGGTCGACGAGGAGATCCCGGAGATCGCCAAGATCATCGCGGTGGCCGAGGTGTACGACACGCTGACCGCGGCCGACACCTACCGGACGCGGATGAGCTCGTTCGAGGCGCTGCGGGAGCTGCGGCGCGTGGCCGGCACTCAGCTCGACGAGGGCTACGTCGAGGTGCTGGCCGGGCTCCTAACTGGCGAAGGGGTTGAATATCGGCACGCGGACGCGGCCGATTTCGACTCCGAGCTCGACATGGAGCGGCGCATCAAAGAGGCACGGGCGAGCTGACCGGTCCGGCCAGCCCACGTACGTCTTGGATTTACCCGGGCAGGGGCGTCGCGCCGGCAAGCAGACTCCGGCGCGTGGCCCTACCACGAGACTCGGTCAGCTGACCAGGCGTTCCTGATGCTGGTGCTGACCGGCGCGCCGCTGCTGGAGCGTCTCCAGGAACTGCTCGATCTGCTCCACGCTGAACCGGCGCTGTCCACCGGGGGTCCGGTAGGACTCGAGGTAACCCATATCGGCCCAGCGGCGAATCGTGCCGAGCGATACCCCAAGTGCGTTGGCGGCCTGCGAAGTCGACAAACCGAGGGGACTATGCCTCATTTGTTCCATATCTTCATTTCAGAGCTATTTGCGAAAGTTGCCGCGCTATGTGCAGCAATTGCACAACCTTTGCTCTGAAGCGAGAGGACAAGCAGCCCATACGGCACGGAGCTTGCAGCTGCGACCATGTGACCCTGTCAGCCCGATGCGACTCAGGCTCTATCACCATCACGACGGCGCCCGCATAGCTTATCGCGAAACGGGCACAGGTCCAGCCCTCACCTTGCTCCATTCGCTCGGTCTCTCGCACCGGGAATGGGAGCCGGTCGTCGCCGAGCTGTCCTCGCGGTTCCGCGTCGTGTTGCCGGACCTCCCGCTGCACGGCGATTCCGAGGACCGTCCTCGCCATCCGTACACGCTGGACTGGCTGGCCGAGGTGATCGCCGGGTTCTGCCGCGAGGTGGCGGGTGCGCGACCGCTGCTGGCCGGGCACGACGTCGGAGCGGAGCTGGCCCTGCGGGCCATCGTCACCGGACGCCTGGAGCCGGCCAGGCTGGCGCTGCTTCCCAACCGGCTGCATCGCCGCGACGAGTTCGCGGGCAAGCGCGCCGCGTGGCGGGTGGTCTGCCGGGCCGCCGCCGTGCCCGGCCTCGACCGGGCGATGGCTCGCGGAGCGACGCTCGTGTTCCGTCCCTCGGTGGGCGAGCGGCTCTCCGCTCAGGCCAACCCGGCGGCCCGCGACCTGATGCGCCACGCCTTCGCCGACGTGGCCGGGAACGGCAACCGGGCACGCTCTTGGGCCAAGTTCGCGCGCCGCTGGCCGGTCGAGCCCCAGCGCCAGCTGCTCGACGCCTACCGGCGGATCGACGCACCGGTGCTGCTGCTGTGGGCCGACGAGGATCCCGCCCATCCCGCGATCGGGGCCTACGAAGCGCTCGACCTGCTGCCCAACGCCCAGCTGCGCACGCTGCCCGCCACCGGCTTCTTGATGGCCTACGACGACCCGGTGGGCGTGGCGCGCGAGCTGATCTCGTTCTTCGGGTAGTCCGCCTCGGCGTCAGCGATGAGCGTCAGCGCCGGCGCCGGGCGGTCGAGGCGCGCTCGCGCAGGTCTGGCTCGATGACCACCCGCCGGCGACGGCGCGGTTGCCCGTCGATGGCCGCCAGCACCATGCCCACGGCCATGTCGACCAGGCGCTCGGTGTCCCAGGAGAAGCTGGTCAGCGGGGGGGCGAGCAGGATCGAGACCGGGTGGTCGTCGTACCCGATCACCGACAGCTCGTTGGGGATCCTCAGCTGTAGCTGGCGGGCGGCGGCATACACGCCGTAGGCGATCGAGTCCGAGAAGCAGAACGCGGCGGTGGGCCGGCGGGCGGCCGCCAGGACCTCGCGGGCGACCTCGGTCGCCTCGTCGAGCTCGTACGGTGCGCTGACCACCTCGACCTCGAGCCCGAGGCGCTCGGCCTCGGCGCCGACGTAGATCTCGGCCGGGCGGTCGTTGGTCGGCGAGCCGGGTGGACGCAGAACCGCAATCCGGCGATGCCCGAGGGCATGGAGATGCTCGAGTGCGCTGCGGACCCCGGTTCGGTTGTCGAACAGCACCTCGCCGACCGCCCCCCGGCCGGGTAGGGCGTCGCCGATCGAGACCACCGCGAGGGAGTCCGCGAGCTCGGACCAGAAGGCGTCGGACGGATCGACCGGCGAGAGGATCAGCCCATCGACCTGCTGATCGCGCAGCTGGGTGGCCAGGGCGCGCTGCCGGATCGGATCGCCACCGGCGTCGAGGATCAGCGCGTAACGCTCGTGCGCCAGCAGCACCCGCCCGGCTTCGGCCACGAGGCGCTGCTGCCAGAGGTCCTCGAGTGAGGGGCCGAGGATCCCCACCATCCCGGTACGGCCGCTGGCCAGGGCGCGCGCGATCGGATTGGCTTCGTAGCCGAGGTCGCTGGCCACCCGGCGCACCCGCTCCTGGGTCTCTTCCGAGACCTGGATCCCACGCAGCGCGTAGGACACGGCCGCCGGCGAGACGCCCGCGGCATCGGCCACATCCCGGATCGTGACGCGCTTGGCGGCGGGGGGGCTCATGGTTGGGCTCGGCCACCGCCCCCAGGGTGCGGGGGTGGCGCTACGGCTAATCATGGCACCGGGCGTAGGTGCGATTGACAAGCCTCTCCTGAACCGCTTCACTTAACCGATTCAATGAACCGGTTAACAAAAATCGCGGGCGATGTCGATGTCCACCAGCACGTGTGGCCGGAAGGTCTGATCAGCCTGCTGCGGACACGGCGGCAGCCGCCGCGGCTGCGGGGCTGGACGCTCGAGCTCGCCGGTGAGCCGGCCTACAGCGTCGATCCGGCCGACCACGACGTCGAGGCGCGCTGCGGGCAGGCGATCGAGGACGGGCTCGGCCTCGCCCTGGTGTCGCTGTCCACCCCGCTGGGCATCGAGGCGCTGCCGCCAGAGGAGGCCGGCGATCTGCTCGAAGCCTTTCACGACGGCGTGCTCGATCTGCCGGCTCCGTTCGGCGGCTGGGCGGCCGCCTGCCTGAGCGAGGTCGATCCAGCCGCGCTCGCTGAGCAGCTGGGTCGCGGCTTCGTCGGGCTGCAGCTGCCGGCCAGCGCCCTGCTCGACGCCGCCGGTTATGACCGGGTCGAGTCGTTGCTCACGGTGCTCGAGGCGGCCGGCCGGCCGTTGCTGATCCACCCTGGGCCAGTCGACGGGCCCGTCACTGAGCCTTCAGCGCCGTGGTGGGCGGCGGTCGTCTCCTACGTGCAGCAGATGCACGGCGCCTGGTTTGCCTTCCGTGTCCACGGCAGGCCGCGTCACCCGGGGCTGCGCGTGTGCTTCGCGATGCTGGGCGGCCTGGCTCCGCTGCACGGTGAGCGGTTCGCCGCGCGGGCCGGCGAGCGCAACGTGATCGACCCCGGCGTGTTCGTGGAGACCTCGTCGTATGGCACCCGCGCGATCGACGCCACGATTCGGGCGCTCGGCATCGACGGGCTCCTCAACGGCACGGATCGGCCCTACGCGGAGCCGGTGGTCCTCGAGCTGGGCGCCGCCGCCGCCCACGCAGTCCGCCGCGCCAACCCACAACGTTTTCTCTACCCCAAGGAGGTTCTGGATGAGGTGGCCGTCGCTCCCTGCGCGTAACCTCGACCGCAGCGAGCTGCAGACGCTGGTCGACAAGCTGGCTCGGGAGCCCGCTCGCTGGCACGAACACGTGGCCTTCGCCGGCGGCCGGCGCCACTACGTCTCATTGCATCGCGACGAGTACGTGGACGTGTGGCTGCTGTGCTGGACGCCTGAGGACGACACCGGCTGGCACGACCACGACATATCGTCGGGTGCGGTGCGGGTCGTCCGTGGAGCGATCAAGGAATCGAACCCGCGGATAAGCGGCGAGCCGGTCGGTCGAGTGATCGAGGCCGGGGCCTCGTTCTCGTTCGGGCCGGAGCACATCCACCGGATGGCCGGCGAGGACGCGCAAGCCGTGTCGATCCACGCCTACTCGCCGCCGCTGTGGCGGCTGGGTCAGTACTCGGTGGACTCCGATGGCGTGATGCGCCGTGTGTCGGTCAGCTACGCCGACGAGCTGCGCCCCCTGACCGAAGGTGTCGCCGCGTAGCGGGCGGTCCCGCCCCCCGAGAGGGGCGGGACCACACGCCTGTCAGCTCAGGTGGTTCGCCTTCAGGAAGGCGGCTGCCACGGTCGCTGGATCCTGCTTGTCGATCGCGACTGCCTTGTTCATCGCGATGATGGCCGGCGTGGTCAGCAGCGCATTGATCTGGTTGGCGACGGTCAGGACCTGAGGACAAGCGCTCAGCTTGTTCTTGTTGACGACCAGGGCGATGTTCTGGAAGCCGAAGATGTTCTTCGGATCCTTGAGCACCGTGTACTTGCCGCTGGCCAGCTGTGGATCGGTCGTGAACACGTCGATCGCGTCGACCGAGCTGCTGTCCAGCGCCTGATACTGCAGGCCCAGGGCGAGCGACTTGAAGGTGAAGTTGCTCACCCCGTAGGCGCTCTTCATGCCGGCTGCCCCCTCCTGGCGGTTGAGGAACTCCGGCCGAGCCCCCAGCGTGAAGTGAGGCACCTTCTTGAGGTCCGCCACCGTCGTCAGCCCGTACTTCTGGGCATACGCCTTGCGGACCGCGATGGCGTCGGTGTCGAAGAACGGCGTCATGTTGCTCATCACCTGCCCCCGCTTGGCGTAGAACGCCTTGGCGAGGTTGTATTCCTGCTGGGGGCTTGAGACCGTCTGGTTGATCTTGGCCACGGTGGCCACCGACTCGCCGGTGTACTCCGGATAGGCGTCGATCTGACCGCTGGTCAGCGCCTTGTCGATGATCTCGGTGGCGCCGATGTTCGGCTTGTAGCTGATCTTGCAGCCCTTGGCCATGAGCGCCTGCTGGTAGAGCGCGCCGAGGATGAACTCCTCTGTGAAGTTCTTCGAACCGAGGGTCAGCGTGCCGCTGGAGCTCCCGGAGGACCCGCTGGTGCTGGTGGCCGAGCTCGACGACGAGCTCGACGCCGAGCTTGCCGGCGCAGCGGCCGAAGAGCTCGAGCTGCTGTTGCTGCTTCCGCAGGCGGCGACGACGAGCGCGGCGAGTACCGCGAGCGCCCCCACCGCCAGTATCCGCGCCAGGCTCGAGCGCTTTCGCGCCGGCTGGCTGGTTGATCGTCTCCTCATGTGGCTATTCCTCCTCACTGGTTTGCGACGACGCCAGTGTCCCAACTGGGCTCGGCGGTTGCTTTTACCCTGGACTGCCGGCCCAGGCTCCTCAGCGGCACCGGCGTGACCGCGCGCTGAATCAGCGCGAGCACACCGTCGACGGCAAACGCGAGCACCGTGATGGTCAACGAGCCGGCGATCACCCCCGCGGTGCCGTACGTGGGCTCGTTCACGATGATGTCGCCGAGCCCGCCCCCGCCGGCGAAGGTGGCCAGCGTGGCGGTGGCGACGACAAACACCGTCGCGGTCCGAATCCCCGCGAAGATCAAAGGCAGAGCGAGCGGAAGCTCAACGCGCCAGAGCACCTGCGCCGGACGCATCCCCATGGCGCGTGCCGCCTGCACGGCATCGGGGTCGACCTGGTCGACGGCCACATACGCATTGGTCAGCATCACCGGCCCGGCCAGGATGACCAGCGCGACGAGCACGTTGGTGAAGCCGATGCCGAGAAACGCGATTCCGATCGAGATGACCGCGAGGCTCGGCAGGGCGCGCCCGATGGTCGAGGTGTTGATCGCGAAGAACGACCCGCGATGCAAGTGCCCGAGCCATACCCCGAGCGGGACCGAGAGCAGAATCGCCACCGCGGTCGCCGCGAACGAGAGCTCCAGGTGGGCGAGGGTCTTGCTCCCCATGAGGCCGGTGTTGTTGAAGAAGAACGTGAAGGCGTCGACGAAGGCGTGCATGTCAGGCGTCCCGTAGCCGGCGCCGGCTCCACGGCGTCATGAAGCGCTGGACGATTACGAGCAATACATCGACGACGACGGCCAGCAGGATGGCGAGCACCCCGGCCGCGATGAACTCCGTCTTGAAACCGGTTTGGATCGCGTCGAAGATCGGGGCGCCGAGTCCCAGCGGAGTGATGTACGCGGCCACCGTGGCCAGGCTGATCGTGGTCACCGTGGCGATCCGTACCCCGGCCCAGATCGCCGGCAGCGCGAGCGGCAACTCGACCCGGATGAGGCTCTGGGTCGGCGTGAGGCCCATTGCCCGGGCGGCCTCGATGGCCGGTGGCGACACGCCACGCAAGCCGGTGAGCGTGTTGCGGAACAGGATCAGCAGCGTGTAGGAGACGAGCCCGATCTCGACCGTAAGCCGGTTGATCCCGGTGATCGGCACCAGCAGCTCGAACAGCGCGAGGCTCGGGATCGTGTAGAGAAACGCCGAGAAGAGCGAGAACGGAGTCTCGAACCAGTTCTGCTTGTACGCGAAGATCGCCGCCCCGAACGCGATGACAAAGCCGATCGCGACGGCGATCGCCGTCAGTTCGAGGTGCTCCCACAGCCGCGGCTCAAACCGCGAGCTGAAGTTGTTGAAGAACCAGCTGGCGCAGAACTGGCGATTCTGGACGACGCAGTTCGAGCCGCCGCCGAAGTTCGGGATGACCGGGCCGCCGGCCGCGAAGATCGGGGTGACCAGGGGGGTCATCAGGGGCGGACGTCGCCGCCCACCGCGGTGGGCTGGGGGTCGCCGGCGCTCTCCGCAGGCCCGATCAACCGGGTTATGGCGTCCAGCGTGACGCTGCCCAGCACGGCGCGTTGCCCGTCGACCACGTCCAGGCGGGTCGTGCCCTCGGCGAGCATGGCCGACAGCGCATAGTGCAGGGTGGTGTCCGGGGTCACGGTCGTCCCATCCGACGGGCCCTGATGTGTCGCCGGATCGAGCGCGATGTCGCTCACGGTCCGGACGCGAAGGCGCTTCAGCCCCCGGTCGGCGCCGACGAAGTTCGCCACGAAATCGTCCGCGGGCGAGGCCAGGAGCTCGTCGGCGGTGGCCATCTGCACGAGGTGGCCGTCGCGCATGATCGCGATGCGATCGCCCATCTTGATCGCCTCGTCGATGTCGTGGGTGACGAAGATGACCGTCTTGCGCACCTGGCGGTGAAGGCGCAGGAAGTCGTTCTGGAGGCGCTCGCGGGCGATCGGGTCGATCGCGCCGAACGGCTCATCCATCAGCATGATCGGCGGGTCGGCGGCCATCGCGCGAGCCACGCCGATGCGCTGCTGCTGGCCACCGGAGAACTCGCCGGGGTAGCGCTTGAGATTGTCGGTGTCACCGAGGCCAACGAGCTCGAGCAGCTCCGACGCCCGTTCCCGGATCCGTGACTTGGGCCAGCCGAGGAGGCGAGGCACCGCGCCAATGTTGGCCTCGACGGTGAGGTGCGGGAATAGCCCGATCTGCTGGAAGACATAGCCGATTCCCCGACGCAGATGCGTGAGCTCCAGCTCGCGCACGCTCTTGCCGTCGATCGTGATGTCGCCGTCGGTGATCGAAATCAGGCGATTGATCATCTTCAGCGCGGTCGTCTTGCCACATCCGGACGGCCCGATCAGTACGCAGATCTCTCCCGGCGGGACTTCGAACGTGAGGTTCTCGACCGCTGCCCGCTCCCTGCCCGGGTAGCGCTTGACTACGCTCCGGAAGGCGATTTCGGCGGGAGCTGATCGATCTGCATCGCCGCCGGGGCCCCCCACCGCCTCATCCCTCGCGCCCATTGCGTTTGTATATCAGGTCAGGAGGGGCCCGCTGGAGCCTTTTTTCTCGGCGCGAAGCTGATCATCACCGCGCTCGAGGCGGGGAGCGCGATCGTGTACTGACCGTTCGTGGGCTGGAGGTGGCCGACGGTGAAGGGGCCCGTCATGGTGCCCGTGGTGGTCTGGGCGCCGAAGCTCTGTCCGGCCAGCGTGACGCCGCTCGTCGCCGCCGCGCCAGGCGCGGTGAGACGCTGGACGACCGCGGTGTTCTGGGCGTCGCCCGGGGGATTCAGCTGGATGACATGGTCGTTGGTCAGGCTGTCGTTGATCAGGACGACGTGGATCTCGCCGTCGCTCAGCCGAGTCGCCCAGGCGCGCAGGTCGGGCGTGGCCGACGGCGAAACCGGGAGCAGTCGCGAGCCAGGGGGAGCGGCCGCCCCGAACATCAGCAGCCCGTAGTACTCCGGCTTGACGGTCGCCTGCCAGTGCCCACTCGTGTCGGTGAAGGTGAACAGCCGGTAGGCGGCCTCGGGCAGGGTGTGGAGGTTGACGCCGTCGACGCCGGAACGGGCGAGTGAGAACAAGGTATCCAGCACCCAGAGGGCAGAGGCGAACGTGTCGCTGACTCCCGGCTGGCCCTTGCAGGCGACCGAGTTGAGCTCGTCGAGCCGGAAGGTGGCGCCGCGGCTGTGCGCGTAGGAGATCTGGTTCGTCACCCCGTCCAGTAGTCCGCGTGACGAGCGCAGTGCGAGCAGGTTGGGGATCGTCGGGTAATTCGGATCGCCCGGACTCGTGAAGCAGCGGATCAGCGGATAGCGGTGATAGGTGATCACCTTCAGCTCCGGTTCGACTCCGAATAGCTTCGGGAGCTTGTTCAGCCACACCTGGTTGCCGGTGGCCGGTCCGGCGAGCGGGTTGCCCTTCAGCTCCCTCGCGTACTGGGCGATTTCGTTGCTGTAGACCCTGAAGTTGAAGCCCCGCCGGCGGGAATACACCGACTTACCGCTGGGCGTCGTGTACCAGGGCGCGATTGTGTAGAGCTCCGGCTCGTTGCCGATCTCTAGCGCGTCGATGTGCTGGGCGCCGATGCCGGTGAGGAACGCGTGCGCCTCGGCCGCGACCTCTGAGGCGCTGTTCAGCTTGAGGTTCAGGCCAAGGATCAGCCGAGCGCGTGTCTCCGTGGCCAGGTTCCGGACGAGAGCCAGAAACCGGCTCGTGATCGTGCTGTGGATCCCGGGGGTGGGATGCACCCCGCGAGCCGGCAGCCAGGTGGCATCGGTGCTGTTGCCGCCGATCCGCACTACCGGGGCCTCCCCCGGAGCGAGGTTCCGGATCAGCTGCACGAACACCGGGTTGATCGCGTCCGGGTTCAGCCCTGTGTAGGTGCGGATCGCGGGGAATTCGACCGAGAGGCCGACGAAGCTCGGCGCGATCGGCCGACCGACCGCGGTGCTGCCGACCTGCACGTTGACCGGGGGCCGTGCTGGCGTCGTGTCCGTCGGCGGGGCCGCGGCCGCGCGGACGGGGCCGGCAGGTCCAGCGGCGATCACGACAGCGACCAGCGCGACCACGAGCGAGGCTGTCGAAATCCGGCGCACCCGGCCGGGACTATTTCAGAGAACGCCGACGATCAGCTCGCTGGCTGCCGCCGCCGGGAGCGGCCGGCTCATGAGATAGCCCTGCCCGAGGTCGCATCCGAGCTCGATCAGGAGCCGGCGCTGGTTCTCGCGCTCGATGCCCTCGGCCACCGTGGTGAGGCCGAGGTGGTGACCCAGGCTGAGGATGCCGGCCAGCAGGCCCGACGGGTCGCGGCCGGGGCCGCCGACGGCATCCACGAACGGCTTGGCCACCTTGATCACGTCGACGGGGAGATGCGAGAGGTTCAGCAGCGTCGAGTAGCCGGTGCCGAAGTCATCCAGGGCGGTGCGGACGCCGAGCTCCTTGATCGAGTGCAACGAGGAGAGGGCCGCCGGGGCATCGGCGATCGGGGCGCTCTCGGTCACCTCGATGATCAGCGCCGAGGGTGGGAACGCGCCGGCGATCACCCGCTCCACCGTGGTGGCGTAGTCGGGCCGCTTGAGCTCGCGGATCGCGGCGTTGACGGTGATGGCGAGCGGTGCCTGGCGGTACCAGGCCGCGAGCTGCGCGCACGCCCGCTCGAGCACCCAGTGTCCGAGCTCGACGATCAGCCCGGTCTCCTCGGCTACCGGGATGAACTCGATCGGGGCAATCAGGCCGCGGACGGGATGCCGCCAGCGCACCAGCGATTCGAACGCCACTATCTGGTCCGTGCGCAGGTCGTACACCGGCTGGTAGTGCAGCTCGAACTCGCCCCGGTCGATGGCTCGCCGGAGGTCGGCCTCGAGGCCCAGGCGCGAGAGCAACGCCTCGTGCATGCTGGGCTCGAAGCGCTGACGCCGGCCGGTGCCGGCGTGCTTGGCCTGATACATCGCCACGTCCGCGTTACGTAGCAGGGTGCCGGCGTCCTCCCGGCCGGTGGCGATGCCGATGCTGACCCCGATGAACACCTCGTGGTTGTCGATCGTGAAGCTCTGCTGGAGGGAGTCGATGATCCGGTCGGCGACGACGTCGGGGTCCGAGGCGCCGTTGAGCACGATCGCGAACTCGTCACCTCCGAGCCGCGCGCACACGTCGCCGTCGCGGACGCAGCGCCGCAGCCGCTCGGCCGCCGCCGCCAGCAGCCGGTCGCCGGCCAGATGACCAAGGGAGTCGTTGACCAGCTTGAAGCGATCGAGATCGATGAACAGCACGGTCACCGGCTCGCCGCCCCGGTCGGCGCGCACCAGTTCATGCTCGAGGCGATCGAGCAGCAGCGCCCGGTTGCCCAGGCCGGTGAGCGGATCCGTGAAGGCCTGTTCGACGGCGTTCCCGGCGCGGGCCACGCTCAGCACGACGCCGACGTGCTCGGCGTAGTCGGCCAGGATCTGTTCGTCGGACGGTGTGAACTGCCGCCCCGGCTGGTTGGCGCCGACCGAGATCGCGCCGATCACCCGCCCGCGCTCGCGCAGCGGGACGGCGATGCCCGCCCTGATCTCCTTCGGCGCGAGTTGCGATTGCGTCGGCCGGAGCGAGAGGTCGTTGATCACGATCGGCCGGCCGGCCTGGATCGCCTCGCCGCTCACGCCCTCGGTGAGCGGCGCGCGCCGGCGCCATCGTTCATCGCCCAGCCGAGCGCCGTAGGCGGCCACCGCCACCGTCCACGCCGGGTCCTCGAGGTCGACGAGCCGGAGCGCGCCGGAATCGGCCTCGAGCAGACGTACGCTCTGATCGACGATCGCCTGGTAGGTCTCCCCGGTGGGAGCGCCGGCCGACACGAGGCGCTGCACGCCCAGAATCGCCTCGACGAATCGAGCTTCGGCAGGTCCGGCATTTGTTTGACTGCTCACTGACTACGTCATCGGAGCGTCCGGGCGACGTCTTGAAGCGAGTTGGTGTGGATCCAGACCAGGCGGCTAGCCCACATCCCATTTCGCCTGTAAAACGGGCGGTTTGCGGAACACCAGGCCTTCGATCCGAGCTGGACGCTCGGGGTCTGGGCGGAGGTTGGGCAACCGGTCCAGGAGCGTCGCGATGCCGGTGCGTGCCTCGAGGCGGGCGAGGTGGACCCCGAGGCACACATGGGGGCCCTGGGCGAATGCGAGATGGCTCCTCGCTCGGGAGCGCTCGGGATGGAAGCCGCTCGGGGTCCGCGAAGAGCGCCGGATCACGGTTGGCCGCGGCGATCGAGACCCGGACGAGGTCGCCTCGCTTGACGGGGGCTTGTGCGAGGTCGGCGTCGGTGGTGGCGTAGCGGTCGATCACGGCGGCCGCCGGCTCGAGCCGGAGCGACTCCTCGATCACGGCGTCGAGGTGCGCCGCGTCCCGCTGGGCCCTGGCCAGCGTCTCGGGATGCTCGAGCAGGTACAGGACTGCGTTGGCGATCATCCCCTCGGTCGTCTCGATGCCGCCGAACAGGAGGATCGCGGCGTTCGAAACGATATGCTCGTCGGTGAGACCGGAATCGGTCCTGACCGCTCCGAGCAGCGAGTCTCGGTCGGCCATCGCCGCCTGGAGCCTGTTGCTGAGCGCGGCAAAGGCGGTCCGTCCCTTAGCTGGCATCTCGCCGCCGGCGGTGATCTCGGTCACGGCGGCGACGATCCCGTCGTACCAGCCGAGCATGTCCGGGACCTCGCCCTGGTCGAGGCCGAGCGCCCGGGCCATGATCGATGCGGCCAGCGGCCCCGCGAACGCGCGCCGCAACTCGGCGGTTCCGTCGTCGGCGAGGCCGTCGATGAGGCGCTCGGCGTCGTCCGCGGCCGCGCTTGCGAAGCGCTCTCGGACCGCTCGCGGCCGGAAGGGGGTCGTGAACGGGGCGCGGTGGCGGGCGTGGACCTCGCCGTCCAGGCTGAGCATGCTGGGCCCCACCACCTGTGCGGTGGAGAAGCGCGGGTCGTCGACTGTGAACGCTTGTGAATCACGCATCACGGCGACGGCCAGGTCGTGGCGGGTTACGAGCCAGCCGTCGAGTGCCGGGATCCACGAGACCGGCTCGTCGGCGCGCAGGCGGGCCAGGATCGGGATGGGGATCGCGCTTGAGTTGCTCGAGGGTGACCGTGGCGCCGAGCGGGAATTTGGCCTGCGGGTCGCCGGAGCTCACCGGCGCGTGATCCGCCACTCGGCGTCGGGGCGGACGTAGACCGGCTCGCCGGCCACGAAGGCCGCGGCCACCGGGTTGCGCCCGAGGCGGTAGGCGACGTGCTCGGCCGGGCTGTCGAGCAGGACCAGGTCGGCTCGCTTGCCCGGCTCGATCGAGCCTTGCTCGTGGTCGAGGTCGAGGACGTAGGCGGCGTTGAGCGTGACCGCGAGCAGGGCCTCGCGTGTGCTGAGGCCGTAGCGGCGCACGCCCAGGCCGACGATCGTTGGGAGCGAGAAGATCGGCGACGTGCCCGGGTTGGCGTCGGTGGCCAGCACGACGATCGCGCCGGCTTCGATCAGCGTGCGCGCCGGCGCGGTGACCTCGGCGCCCATGAACTCCGCCCCCGGAAGCAGGACGGCCGCGGTCTCGGATTGGGCGAGCGGGCCGATGTCGTCGGGGTGGATCGCCGACAGGTGGTCGAGCGAGCGGGCGTTGTGCCTCAGCGCCACCGGGACGCTGCGCATGGTCGAGAACTGCTCGACGTGGGCGCGCAGCCGCAGCTTGTACCTCGCCGCGAGCGTGCCCATCCGGTCGAGGTGCTCGAGGCCGAAGGCGATCGACTCGACGAAGATGTCGAGCGTGTCGACGTACTCGGCCGCGTCCGGGAGCATCGCCTCGACCTCGTCCATCCAGGTGTCGGCCGTGTAACCGCTCGGCACGGCGTGGGCCAGGAGCGCCGTGCGGGTCGTGGTCTGGGCCACGTGAGCGTCGAGGGCCCGGGCCAGCTTGAGCGACCGCAGCTCGCCATCCCGCGAGAGGCCATAGCCGGACTTGCCCTCGAACGTGGTGGTGCCGGTGCGCAGCATTTCGGCGGCGAGCTGGGTCGCCTGGGTGAGGACCTCGTCGTCCGGGGTCTCTCTCAGCGCGCGGGCCGAGGAGGCGATGCCCCCGCCGGCTCTCGAGATCTCCTCGTAGGGCACGCCGGTCACCTTCATCTCGTACTCCTGCGCGCGCCAGCCGGCGAACGGGAGGTGGGTGTGGCAGTCGACCAGGCCGGGGAGGAGCGCGCACCCGGTGGCGTCGATGCTGGTGGGCGCGTCTGCGGTGGGCTGCAGGCCTGCGATCCGGCCGTCGTCGCCCACGGTGATGCCCGCCCGGGTCGAGCGTGAGCTCGCCGGCCCGGTGGGTTCTCAGGTATCGGCAGGCCCGGCTCCGGGGGCAGGAGGACCTGCGCGGCGTTGTCGAACGACGTGGTCACCCCTCACCGCCGTCTGGCGCGGGTAGCCTCGGCACCGAAGCGCCATGTAAAACCCGCCAAAGCGGTCCGCGCGCCCCGCGGGATGTGCACATAAGCATTGACCGCATGCTTATGTCGCCAAGACGATGGCGGGGCGGGGGGTTTGGCGCGTTATGCATGGTGGCGCGGTGCGGTGTGGCCGGCGCCTCACTCGCCCAGCATCGGGATCCGCAGGCCGTGCCGCTGGGCCGCCGCCACCGCATCCTCGTAGCCGGCGTCGGCGTGGCGGACGATGCCGAGCCCCGGATCGGCCTTCAGGACCCGCTCGATCCGCGCCGCCGCCCCCGGCGTCCCGTCGGCCACGCACACCTGGCCGGCGTGGATCGACTTGCCCATGCCGACACCGCCGCCGTGGTGGATCGAGACCCAGCTCGCCCCGGCCGCCGTGTTGACCATCGCATTGAGCAGCGGCCAGTCGGCGATCGCGTCCGAGCCGTCGGCCATCGCCTCGGTCTCGCGCTGGGGCGAGGCGACCGAGCCGGTGTCGAGGTGGTCGCGCCCGATCACGATCGGGGCGCGCACCTCCCCCGAGGCGACCATCTCGTTGAA
This sequence comes from uncultured Solirubrobacterales bacterium, assembly GCA_963764545.1. Lineage (GTDB taxonomy): Bacteria > Actinomycetota > Thermoleophilia > Solirubrobacterales > Solirubrobacteraceae > Palsa-465. The sequence goes on from CAVXSX010000009.1 coordinate 250,239, forward strand.
GCGCAGGCCGGCGAGGTGGCGCTCGCCGTAGCCGAGCCAGCAGATCCGCGCCGGCAGGCCCTGGAACTGCACGCGCTCGGAGGCCAGGCGGATCCAGCGCGCGATGTGCTCCTGGTCGCCGAACAGGTCGAGGATCGCCTCGTCGGTGGCGTGGATGTCGGCCGGATCGCCCGACAGCGCCACCCAGCGGAACGGCCCCTTGCCCTCGCAGAAGAGCGGCCGCACGTAGGCCGGGACGAAGCCCGGATAGGAGAACGCCTCGGAATCCCCGTGCTCGGAGGCCAGCCCGCGCAGCGCGTTGCCGTAGTCGAACGCCTCGGAGCCGGCGGCGGCCAGGGCCCGGATCGCGCCCACGTGGGCCACGCGCTGACTCGCCCACTCGCCGCAGGTACTCGTCGGGATCGGCCTTGCGCAGCGCCTCGGCCTGTTCGAGGGTGAGGCCGGCCGGGATGTAGCCGTTCAGCGGATCATGGGCCGAGGTCTGGTCGGTCACGACGTCGACGTCGACGCCGCGGCGGACCAGCTCGGGGAGCACCTCGGCCGCGTTGCCGGCGAGCCCGATCGACAGCGCGCGGCGCTCGCGCCGGGCGGCGTCCAGCCGGCGCAGCGCGTCGTCCAGGTCGGCGGCGCGCTCGTCCAGGTAGCCGCCCCGGATCCGGCGCTCGATCCGCTGGATGTCGACCTCGATGCAGAGCGCCGTGCCGTCGAGCATCGTGATGGCCAGCGGCTGGGCGCCGCCCATGCCGCCCAGGCCGGCGGTCACCACCAGCCGCCCGGCCAGCGTTCCGTCAAAGCGCTTGCGGGCCGCCGCGGCGAACGTCTCGTACGTCCCCTGGAGGATCCCCTGACTCCCGATGTAGATCCAGGAGCCCGCGGTCATCTGGCCGTACATGATCAGCCCGGCCGCGTCGAGCCGGCGGAACTCGTCCCAGTTGGCCCAGTCCGGCACCAGGTTGGAGTTGGCGATCAGCACGCGCGGCGCGTGCTCGTGGGTCTCGAACACCGCCACCGGCTTGCCCGATTGAACGAGCAGCGTCTCGTCGTCGCCGAGGCGCTGGAGCTCGGCCACGATCGCGTGGTAGCTCGGCCAGTTGCGCGCCGCCTTGCCGATGCCGCCGTAGACGACCAGCTCGGACGGGTTCTCGGCCACGTCCGGATGGAGGTTGTTCTCAAGCATGCGCAGGGCGGCTTCCTGCTGCCAGCCCTTGCAGCGCAGAGACGAGGCGCTCATGCCGCGCTCGCCTCCGGCGCGCCGAGCTGCGCGCGACAGCTCAGCCGGCATGCCGTGCCACCGCCCGCCCGCAGGCCTCGATCCGCCGCGAGGTCACCCGGTAGGTCGGCGCCAGCACGCTGAGCGCGGCGACGATCTGCCCGTCGGAACCGAACACCGGAGCGGCGATCGACGTGACGTCCGGCTCGACCGCGCCCGCCCGTGCCACGTAGCCGTCTCGATGCAGCGTCGCCGGCGAGCGCCGCACCGAGCGCCGTGCCGCGGCGGGGGATCGTGCGCCCCGCCCACGCGGCGGTCTGGACCAGCTTGGGGCTGGCCACCTGCCGGAGATACACGACGCGACGCGCGGTCGGCGGCCACGGCCAGGTTGGCGGTCTCGCCGGTCTCGCCGGCCAGGGCGCTCAGGTGCGCGCCGGCCAGCTCGTGCAGCGGGTCGGCCCGGAGGCTGGCCGCGGCGAGCTGGCGCAGGCGGGCGCCTGCGTGGTAGTGACCATGCTCGTCGCGCCGCACAAGCTCCTGCCCCGCCAGCGTCGGCGAGCAGACGCGAGGCGGTGCTCGGCGAGAGCTCCGCGGCGCGAGCGAGCTGGCTCAGCGTGCCGCCGTCCTGCGCGACGGCGCTCAGCAGCGTCAGCGCCCGCTCGACGGTGCGAGTTCCGGTTTCCGCCATGCCGCCCAGAGTTTACCGTAGAATGAAAGCCCTTGTCACTAGACGGCAATCGGCGGCTCGCGAGTACGACGCGCCGCCCCGACCGAGGCGATGACCACCAGCGCGATCCCGAGCACCGCCCGCGCCGACAGGCCCTGACCCAGCAGGATGAAGCCGGCCAGCGCGGCCATGGCCGGCTCGATGCTCATCAGCACGCCGAACACCGCAGGATCGATCCGCCGGAGCGCCTCGTTCTCGAACGAATAGGGGATGGCCGAGGAGAGCAGCCCGACGGCGGCGCCGAGCAGCAGCGACGCGGGGCTCGAGCAGGTGCGAGCCGCCGGCGGCGATGCCCACCGGGGTCATGACGAGGCTGGCCACGCACATGGCCAGCGACAGGCCGGTCGCGCCCTCGAACGCTCGGCCGACTCGGGCGTTGAGCAGGATGTAGGACGCCCACAGCAAGCCGGCGAGCAGGGCAAGGGCCACGCCGAGCCCGTCCAGGTGGTGCACGCCGCCCTCGGTCAGGGCGAGGATCCCGCGCGGCGGCCAGCGCCACCCAGACCAGGTCGAGCGGCCGGCGCGAGCCGGCGATCGCGACCATCAGCGGCCCGACGAACTCGATCGTGACCGCGATGCCCAGCGGGATGCGATGCAGCGCGGAATAGAAGCTGAAGTTCATGCCGGCCAGGACGAGCCCGAACAGGACCGCGAGCGCGAGCTCGCGCCGCGCGTATCCGCGCCAGCGCGGCCGCCACAGCGGCACGAGGATCACCGCGCCGAACAGCAGGCGCAGCCACACCGCGCCGCCGGGCCCGATCCGGCTGAACAGCGTGATCGCGATCGCCGCGCCGAACTGGACCGAGGCGATCGCGCCGAGCACGAGCGCGGGCGACGGCGCCGGGGCCAGCAGCCCCATGCGGCGCGAGGCGGTCGCTGTGTCGTTGGCAGCCACAGGGGGCGATGCTAATGACCGCCTCGATCGTGCTCGACGGCGCGACGCTGACCCCGCATGCCGTTGACGCGGTGGCGCGCGCCGGCGCGCTGGTGGAACTGGCGCCGGTGGCGCGGGAGCGAAACGAGGCCGCGAGGGCGGCGATCGCCGCGCTGCTCGAGCGGGGCGAGCCGCTCTACGGCGCCACCACCGGCGTGGGTGCGCTGCGTGACCGCTCGATCGGCGACGCCGGAGCGAGAGCAGTTCCAGTGGAACCTGCTGCGCAGCCATGCCGTCAGCGCGGGACGGCCGCTCGAGCCGGAGCTGGTGCGGGCCGGGATGGTCGTCCGCGCAAATCAGCTGGGAGCCGGCGGCGCGGGCGTGGCATCGGCGCTGCTCGACGCGCTGCTCGGCGCGCTGAACACCGGAATCACCCCGCTCACCCGCGAGCTCGGCTCGCTCGGCACGGGCGACCTGCCGGCGCTGGCCGAGATCGCTCTGGCCCTGCTCGGCGAGGGCCGGGTGTGGCGCGACGGGCGGTTGGTCGACGCGCCCGCACCGGCCCAGCCGATCCGGCTCGGCCTGCGCGACGCGCTCGGCTTCATGAGCTCGGGCGCGATCACCGCCGGGCACGCGGCGCTGCTCGCGGTGGATGCCCGGGCGCTACAGGCGCGCTGGCTCGAGGTGGCCGCGCTGTCGTTCGAGGCGCTCGACGCCGATCCGGTCGTGCTCGACCCCCAGGTCCAGGCCGCCCGCGGCGCCCGCGGCCAGTCAGAGGTGGCCCACCGGATGCGCGAGCTGCTGGCCGGCGCACCGTTCGACCCGCGGGCGGCTGACCGCCTGGTCCAGGACCCCTACGCCTTCCGGGTGTTGCCGCAGGTGGACGGAGTGGCGTACGACGCCCGTCTCACGCTCGAAGCGGTGCTGGCGCGAGAGCTGAACGCGCGGACCGAGAACGCCCTGATTCACGAGGGCCGGGCCCTGCCCACGGGCAACTTCCACACCGCCGAGCTGGGCGCCGCCCTCGACGGCCTGCGCGCGGCGTTCGCGCATTCGGCCTCGCTGATCGCCAGCCGGGTGACCGCGCTGCTCGATCCGCGGATGAGCGGCCTTTCGCTGTTCCTGGCCGCCGATCCCGGGCCCGACTCGGGGCACATGATGCTCGAGTACACCGCGCATGCCGCGGCCGCCGAGGTGCGCTCGCTGGCCACCCCGATGGGGGTGCAGAGCGTGTGGGCCTCACTGGGCTTGGAATCCCACGCCAGCCTGGCCGCGACGGCGGCCGCCCGCACCGCCCAGATGCTCGACGCGATGCGCGTGCTGGTGGCCACCGAGCTGGTCGTGGCCCTCCGGGCGCTCAGCTTCGCGGGTCGGACCCCCACCGGCGCCGGCGTGAGGGACCTGTTCGATCAGGCCGCTCGCACGCTTCCCGCCGGCCACGAGGACCGCGCCTTCGGTCGCGACCTCGAGGCCGCCCGCGACCTGCTGGCGTCACGATCCGCGCGGTAGCCTGGAAAGCACCAGAGCGACTTGGAAAGGACTGACATGGGCGTGCAGGAACAGGAGCAGCTGTGGGGTGGTGAAACCACCAAGGCGGTGGACAACTTTCCGGTCTCGGGAGAGCGGATCCCTGTGCCGGTCATTCGCTGGCTCGGGCGCATCAAAGGCGCGGCGGCGCGGGTCAACGCCGATCTCGGCCTGCTCGATGAGGACAAGGCGAACCGGATCGCGGCCGCGGCCGACCGGGTGGCCGAGGGCGAGTTCGACAACCAGTTCCCGATCGACGTCTTCCAGACCGGCTCGGGCACCTCGTCGAACATGAACGCCAACGAGGTGATCGCCACGCTGGCCGGCGAGGACGTGCACCGCAACGACGACGTCAACATGGGCCAGTCCTCCAACGACGTGTTCCCCTCGGCCGTGCACCTCGCCGCGCTCGACACGGCCACCAACGACCTGCTTGCCCGTCCTCGAGCAGCTCGAGGCCTCGTTGCAGCGCAAGGCCGATGAGTTCAAGGACATGGTCAAGTCCGGTCGCACCCACCTGATGGACGCCGTGCCGGTCACCCTGGGCCAGGAGTTCTCGGGCTACGCGGCGCAGGTGCGCCTGGGCGCGCGGCGGATCCGGAACGCGCTGCCCCAGGTGGCCCAGATCCCCCTCGGCGGCACCGCCACGGGGACCGGCATGAACACGCACAAGGAGTTCGCCGAGCGCGTTCGCAAGCTGCTGGGCGACGCGACCGGGCTGGAGATCCGTCCGCCCGAGGACCCGTTCGAGGCGCAGGGCAACCGCGACGCGCTGGTCGAGCTGTCGGGCGCGTTGAAGGTCCTCGCGGTCTCGCTGACCAAGATCGCCAACGACCTGGCCTGGATGGGCTCCGGGCCGCGCACGGCGATCGGCGAGATCCTGATCCCCGAGCTCCAGAAGGGCTCCTCGATCATGCCGGGCAAGGTCAACCCGGTGATCCCCGAGGTCGTGCTCCAGATCTCCGCTCAGGTGATCGGCAACGACACGGCGATCACGGTGGCCGGCACGCAGGGCAACTTCGAGCTGAACGTGCGCGTCCCGCTGATCGCCCGCAACCTGCTCGATCAGATTCGCCTCCTGACCAGCGGCTGCCGGATCTTCGCCGAGAAGTGCGTGGACGGGATCCAGGCCAACGAGGAGGGCCTGCGCCGGTCGGCCGAGATGACCCTGTCGGCTGCGACCGCGCTCAACCCCTACATCGGCTACGACAAGGGCGCCGAGATCGTCAAGCAGGCCGCCGACTCGGGCCGGCCGCTGCGCGACGTGGCGCTCGAACTCGGTGTCGACGAGGAGACCTACGACAAGGCGATGGACCTGCGCCAGATGGCCCAGGGGAACCTATAGATATATATATAGATCTATATCTATAGTCTCTCTTGGGGGGCCTCGCTGGCCGCTCGGCGTCCGTCGGATGTGGCGCGGCAGGCCGCGTCTGCGAGGCATGGATGCCGAGCGCGGCCGTCGCCGCGACCGCCGTTCCGCCGGGCATCCATGCCCGGCGGGGCACCCCCGGCAACCCGCCGAACCCCGCACTCGACGCTCGCCGCGGCCCGAGTGAGGCGTTCTCCGCACCAGAGCCGGGCGAATACGGACTCGCCTCGCGGATGGCCGCGAGTGCGGGCTTCTCCGCCTACGCGGGTAGCGTCCGCGGCAGCCCGAAGTGGGAGAGCAGCGCTGCACCGCCGAAGCGGGTGACCTGCGCGATCTGCCTGCCCTCGAGCGTCAGCACGAGCACGCCCACGCCGCGCACGATCCCCGACTGCGGGTCCGGGACGTAGTGGCCGAAGGCGGGCTGGCCGTTGGCGCGGGTGGGCACGAGGCGGTGGCGATCCTGCCAGCGCGCCGCGAAGGCGTGGCCGAGGAAGGCGGCGATCGCGTCGTGGCCCTGGTACTCGAACGGCTCGGGCGGCATCGTCACCCACGCGTCCTCGCTCAGCAGGGCGAGGACGCGGTCGAGATCGCCGGCCTCGAAGGCGTCGGCGAAGCGGGCCACCAGCTCGCGCTCGTGGGCGGAGCTGGGTAGCGAGGCGCGCTCGCGCCGGGGCGGGGTCTGTGCCTCGAGCGTCGCCCGGGCGCGCTGGAGCGCGCTGTTGACCGAGGCCTCGCCGGTGTCGAGCATGGCGGCGACCTCAGCCGCGCGGTAGCCCAGTACGTCGCGCAGGACCAGCACGGCACGCTGGCGGGGCGGTAGGCGTTGCAAGCCCGTGACGAACGCCAGGCCGATCGACTCGCGCACCTCGTAGCGGGCGTCGGGTCCGGGGGCGGCGTCAGGCACCCCGTCGAGGAGCACGTCCGGATACGGCTCGAGCCACAACGGCTCGCCGTAGCGGGTCGGCTCGGGTGGGGTGAACGGCAGCGCCCGGGTTTCCTGAGGCCGGCGCGAGGAGTCGCGCAGGACGTTCAGGCAGCGGTTGGTGGCGATCCGGTAGAGCCAGGCGCGCAAGGAGGCTCGCTCCTCAAATCCGGCCAGGCTGCGCCAGGCTGCGAGCAGCGTGTCCTGGAGCGCATCCTCGGCGTCCTGCAGCGAGCCGAGGATGCGGTAGCAGTGGACCTGGAGCTCGCGCCGATACGGATCGGTCAGCGCGGAGAAGGCCTGCTCGTCGCCGGCGCGGGCACGGTCCAGCGTGCTCTCGGTCATGGGCAGATCGTCTCATGGGGCATCGCTGACAAGACACCGGGGCCAGCGGAAATTCATCGGTGAGTTTTCGCGCGGGGCCGTGTCTCAACGCGCGATGACTCGAACCAAGGAGGACGACATGACTAGAAGACCTCGCTGGGTGCTCGGCGTGGCCTCGGTGGCGTCACTGATGGTGGCGCTCGACGCGCTCGTCGTGACGACTGCTCTGCCGACGATCCGGGCGGCCCTGGGCGCTTCGATCGAAGAGCTCGAATGGACGGTGAATGCGTACACGCTCAGCTTCGCGGTGCTGCTCGTCACGGGCGCCGCGTTCGGCGATCGGTTCGGCCGCCGCCGGCTGTTCGCGGCCGGGCTGGGGTTGTTCTCGCTCGCATCAGCCGCGTGTGCGCTGGCGCCGAGCGTCGGCGCGCTGATCGTCGCGCGGGCGGTGCAGGGGGCTGGCGCAGCGCTTGTGATGCCGCTCGGGCTGACGCTGCTGACCGCGGCGTATCCGGCGGAGCGACGAGCACGCGCGCTGGGGATCTTCAGCGGGATCACTGGCCTGGCGGTGCTCGGCGGCCCCGTCATCGGTGGCGCAATCACCCAGGGAATCGCGTGGCAGTGGATCTTCTGGATCAACGTCCCGATCGGTCTGCTGACGATTCCGGTCGTGCTTCGGCGCGTCGAGGAGAGCTACGGCCCGCGGAGCGCACCCGACCTGGCCGGCCTTGCGCTGGTCACCGGCGCCGCGCTCGGACTCGTGTGGGCGCTCGTCCGTGGCAACTCGGCCGGGTGGGGGAGCATCGAGGTGCTCGCGGCGCTGGCCGCCGGCGCGCTGCTGGCGGTCGCGTTCGTGCTGTGGGAGCGGCGAGCGGCGGAGCCGATGCTGCCGATGGGGCTGTTCGCCTCACGCCCGTTCTCGTCGGGCAACGGGGCGATCTTCTTCCTGGCCGCAGCGCTGTACGGCGCGGTGTTCTTCATGGCCCAGTTCCTCCAGACCGTCAAGCACCACGGCCCGCTTGACGCCGGCATCCGGCTACTGCCGTGGACGGCGACGCTGTTCATCGTCGCGCCGATCACCGGCGCTCGGATCTCACGGGTCGGTGAGCGTCCGTTCGCCGTCGCCGGCCTGCTCCTGCAGGCGGCCGGCATGGGGTGGATCGCCCTGATCGCCGGACCTGACGTCGCCTACTGGCGATTGGTGGCGCCCCTGGCGATCGCCGGTTGCGGGGTGTCGATGGCAATGCCCGCGATCCAGAGCGCGGTCGTGAGCTCGGTGGCGCCCGCGAGCATCGGCAAGGCCTCAGGCGCGTTCAACATGATGCGCCAGCTGGGTGGAGTGTTCGGGATCGCCACGCTGGTCGCGGTGTTCAGCGGCTCGGGCGGCTACGCCTCGCCGCAGCTGTTCAGCGACGGCTTCACCGCGGCTCTCGCGGGCGCCGCCGGCTTGTCGCTGCTGGGGGCCCTGGCCGGGTTCGGGCTGCCCCGCCGCGTGCCTGAGGTGGCGGGCGCCGCGGCGCCGAGCCGCCCGGGCCTGGTCACGTCGGTCGAGTAGCCGATCGCGTCGGTGGCCGCCGGGTCGACTCCCCGGCGGCTCACCGGCAGGTCGGGTCAGGGGCGAAGGTCGCGTCGGCGACGACGACCGGGACCGGGCCGCCGTTGGGGATCAGCTGGATGTGGTTGACCTCGCTGTTGTCCGGGCTGTCGGAGGGATCGAACGGGCGGTAGAGGCCGAAGCGCGCGAGCTCGGCCTCGCTGATCTGGGCGGCACTCGAGCGCAACAGGCTGTTCACGCCGATGTCCTCGGCCTCGCCCTTGGTGTGCGGGTCATCGGCGAAGCCGCCCACCGCGACGCTGTGGGCGGGCGTGCGATAGCCGCTGATCCCGTAGATGGTCACATGGAGCGCCCGGGCCAGCGCATTCAGGCGGGCGGTCAGCACCGGCAGCTCGCCCACGTTCTGGATCGTCCCCGGATCGGCCACGAAGCCCGGCCCGGCGCCGGCCACCACGGGTTGTGCCTCGGAGCCGGTGGTCGCGCCGCCGCACAGATTCAGCTCGATCAGCTCGCGCTTGACCTGGGCAAGCGACGGAGCGTGGGCGGACGTGTCGCCGGTGAGCGCTCCGGGGACCGCGGACACGCCGGCCTGCGCGCCGGCGGCCGGGTCGATGGCCTGGGGATGTGCGCGCGGGATCGATTCGGTGGATGCGGTGCCCGCGCTAGGCGCGTGAGCGCCGCAGCCGGCGAGGCCGAGGGAGAGGGCCGTGGCGGCGAGCGTTACCCGGGCTCTCGCCATCTTCACTGCTCACGCCGCGCCCCACCCGTTGCTCAGGGTCGACCGACCGACCGCGACGTCGGCGGGACGCTCCGGGGCCTGCTGGGCGATCCGCGCCGGCTGGCGGCCGTGGCGGCGCGGGCGCCACACGCGCAGGTACTGCGCGACCAAGTAGGAGCCGATGACGAGCACGAGGGCTCCGAACTGCGCGGCGAACGTCTCCCAGTTGTTGAACAGGCTGAGCCAGGTCCCCATCCAGGCGGGGATCGCGAGGCCGTGGATCTGGGTGGTGCCGATCCAGCCGGCGAGTTGCATCTCGTTGACCTCCTCCCCGACCTGGACGAGCAGCACGAACAGGAGCAGCGCGCCGGTGATGATCAGCAGCCGCCGGTAGGGCAGGCGCTGATGAAGACCGAAGGTGAGCGTGCCGACCGCGGCGGTGAACAGCAGCCCGATGACCACGCCCTCCAGCACGACGCTCGCGCCGTAGATCTCGCGGAGATTCTGGAGGAACACGACGACCTCGAAGCACTCGCGATATACCGAGGTGAAGCCGAGCAGCGCCAGCCCCAGCAGCATGCGCCGGCGAGCGGCGCCGGGCTCGGCGCTGAGCAGCCCGCGTCGGCGGCGATGGTGATGGGCGATCCAGCCGGTCCAGTAGACCTTGTGGAAGAACCAGTTCATGACGATCAGGAGCACGATCAGGGCCGGGATCCCGGTCGCCGCCTGGATCGCGAGCTCGGAGCCGTGGAAGCGGCCGATCAGCCAGACGACGGCGAACCAGGTGATGACTCCGGCGCCGAGGGCCAGCCCGCCGCCCGCGGCGACCGGCCGGCGGTAGACACGATTGGCGCCGAGGAAGCTCGCGGTGATCGCGGCGAGCACGAGAATCGTCTCGAGACCCTCGCGGAAGACGAGGATCGCGCTGTCGATCACCACCGTCGTGCTGCCAAGCCGGTGCGGCCCCGAAACCTCGCTAGGATCGGGCGTGCCCCCACGGGCGTGCCAGCTGATCACGACCAGCGTGACGGCCACCGCGAGGGCCACGGCGGTCCAGAGATAGAAGCTGGTCCGCTCACCGGGCCGGCGCGGGGTGGAGGCTTTGGCTGGCGTCGTCACGTTAGGGAACCCTAATTAGGGCACCCTAACACAGACGGATCAGGTGGCGACCGTCTCGGCGCCCAGCTGTTCGGAGATCGCCACGTCGATCGAGTAGTCGATCGGCACGACGATGACGGACGGGACATCCTTGGCCATGGCTCCCGCGAGCAGCCGCGGGAAGTCATCGGCGCTCTGGCAGCGCCAGCCCGGGATCCCGAATGCCTCGGCCAGCTTCACGAAGTCCGGATTGCCGAAGTCCACGCCGAAATGGCGTCCGAACTTCTTGTCCTGCTTCCAGACGATCGAGCCGAACTGGGCGTTCTCCCAGATGACGTTCACGACCGCGGTGCCCAGGCGGGCCGCGGTCTCGAGCTCCTGGGCGTTCATCAAGAAGCCCCCATCGCCGCTCACCGCGACCACGTGCCGCTCGGGATGCACCAGCTTGGCGCCGATCGCGGTGGGCAGCGCGAAGCCCATCCCGGCCAGGCCGTTGGCGATCAGCACGGTGCCGGGCTCGTGGGCGGGGAACATCCGCCCGATCCACAGCTTGTGCAGCCCCACGTCCGAGACCAGGATGTCGTGGCGCCCCAGTGCCTGGCGCAGGTCCCACAGCGCCCGGGGCGGCCGCACCGGGAAGTGGTCATCGTTGCAGGCGTCCTTCAACGCCCCCATCACCACCTCGTGGAGCCGGCTGGTGCCGGCCGTGGTCTGGCTGCGGGTGCAGGCGGCGGCCAGGCGGGCCAGCACGTGGGCGATGTCGCCGACCAGCTCCACGTCCGGGATGAAGTTCTGGTCGACCTCGGCCGCGACGCTGTCGATCACGATGATCTTCTTGTCGCGCCTGGGGTTCCAGTTCTTTGGGGAGTGCTCGACCAGGTCGTAGCCGATCGCGATCACCAGGTCGGCGTCCTCGAAGCCGGCCATCTCGTAGTCGCGCGCCTGGAGGCCAACCGTGCCGAGCGCCTTGGGGTCCTCGTAGTCGATCAGCCCCTTGGCCATGAACGTCTCGGCCACCGGGATCCCCGTGTTGTGGACGAACGAGCGCAACGCCCGAGCGGCATGGCCGCGGATGGCGCCGTTCCCGGCCAGCGCCAGCGGGTTCTGGGCGGCGTCGATCAGATCGGCGGCGCGCTGGAGCTCCCGGCTGCCCGGCTCGGGCTGGACGGGGGCATGGCGAGGGAGCGGCGAAGCGTCGAGCGGGCGGGCCATCACGTCCTCGGGCAGCTCGAGGTGCGTTGCTCCGGGCTTCTCGGACTCGGCCACCGCGAACGCCTTGCGGACCACCTCGGGGACGATGTCGGGGGCTGACACGCGAGCGTTCCACTTAACGATCGGGCGCAGGATGCCGATGAGATCTATGTACTGGTGCGATTCCTTGTGCATGCGCTCGATGTCGGACTGTCCGGTCAGAGCGACCAGAGGAGCGCGATCCAGGAAGGCGTCGGCCACCGCGGTGACCAGATTCGTCGCTCCTGGGCCAAGGGTCCCCAGGCATACGCCGGCTCGGCCCGTCAAGCGGCCGTAGGCATCGGCCATGTACGCCCCGCCCTGCTCATGGCGGACGGGGATGAACTGGATCGATGAGTCGGCCAGGGATTCGTTGAGGTCGAGGGTCTCCTCGCCGGGGATCCCGAAGACGTACTGAACCCCCTCCGCCTCCAGGCACTCGACAAACACCTCTGAAGCCTTGCGTTCGCCCATCTCGCCACCGTATCTAACCGAATCTACACATGGCCCCACCGCAACGCGGGCGGCGCGTTGGTGTCTTGCCCAGAAGATGCGGGCACTGGCAGCGGGTGTTTCGATGTTGGCCGCGCTGATCCTGGCTGGGCCGGCTTCGGCGGCGAGCACGCTCTACATCACGGGCGGCGGCTACGGCCACGGGATCGGGATGAGCCAGTACGGAACCTATGGCTACGCCCTGCATGGGTGGACCTACCAGCAGATCCTCGCCCACTACTACACCGGCACCCAGATCGGCACGACCAATCCCGACCAGACCGTCCGGGTGCTCCTGGGCAGCGGCTCGGCGGCCTTCGCCGGCGCCACTCAGGCCGGGAACAAGCACCTGAACCCGAGCCTCACCTACGACGTGACGCCACTGGCCACCGGGCAGCTCGCGCTGGTCAACCAGGCCACGCACAAGCAGGTCGGAAAGTTCAATGCTCCGCTGACGGCCACCGGCCCGGGTCCGCTGAGCATGGCCGGGCTGGGCTCCTACCGCGGCTCGCTCGAGTTCCGCCCCACCGGATCGGGCGGCGTGTACACGGTCAACGTGATCGGGCTCGACGACTACGTCCGGGGCGTGATCGCCGCCGAGATGCCCTCGACCTGGGCCCCCGAGGCGCTCAAGACCCAGGCGGTGGCCGCTCGCACCTACGCGATCACCACCGATGTGGCCGGCGGCTTCTACAACCTGTATCCCGACACCCGCTCGCAGATGTACCGCGGGGTGGCCGCTGAGACCCCGGCCACCGATGCGGCGGTCGCCGCGACCGCGGGCCAGATCGTCACCTACAACGGCGCGCCGGTCGTCACCTACTTCTTCTCGAGCTCGGGCGGCCACACCGAGAACATCGAGGATGCCTGGCCGGGCGCCAGCGCCTCGCCGTGGCTGCGCGGGGTCGATGACCCCTACGACGGCGCCGGCGGCGATCCCTATCACCACTGGACCCGGCAGCTCAGCCTGACCGGCGCCGCCAAGCAACTCGGCCACCTGCTCAAGGGCAAGCTGGTCGGGATTCGCGTCACCCAGCACGGCGCCTCGCCCCGGATCATGACCGCCGCGGTCATCGGGACCAAGGGCAGCACGACCGTCACGGGGGCTCAGCTCCAGGGCGCCTTCGGCCTGCTCAGCACGTGGGCCAGCTTCACCACGATCACGTCCACGCCCGGGTCGACGCCGGCGGCCGGCGGCATACATGCCACGAGCGATCTGGCTGTGATCGCGCAGCTCAAGCGCGCCCACGCGATGGCCGGCGAGACCACCCCCGTGCTGCGAGGAAGCGTGGTCCCCGCCCGGCAGGGCGATGAGATCAGCTTCGAGGTCCGCGCCGGCAAGGGCTGGAAGCGGGTCGCCGGCGTGCGGCTGGGCAAGGGCGGCACCTACACCGTCGCGCTCCCCAAGCCGGGCGTCTACCGCACGGTGTACCGCGGCCTCGACGGTCCGTCGGTCGTCGTTCCGTAGCGCGCTCGCTAGGCTCGGGCGCCATGCCCGGCCCCCTGCTCGCCGTCGATGCCCCGTTCGTGCTCTACCGCTCGTTCTACGCGCTGCCCGACTCGATTCACGGCGCGGTCGGCCGCCCGGTCAACGCCCTGCTCGGCGCGACCAACCTGACGCTGCGGATCGCGGCCGACCGGGGCCCGAGGGCGATCGTGATGTGCTTCGGGGCTGAGGCAGCGGCATACCGGACCGAGCTGTTCCCGGCCTACCACGCCGACCGGCCGCCGGTGCCCGATGCACTGGCCTGGCAGTTCGAGCGCGCGCCGGGGCTGTTCGGCGCGTTCGGCTGGAGCGTCGAATCCTCGGCCGACCTCGAGGCGGACGACCTGCTCGGATCACTCGCCTCGGTCGAGGCCGGTGCCGGCGGGCAGGCGCTGATCGTGACCGGCGACCGCGACATGTTCCAGTGCGTGGGCGAACGAGTGTCGATGCTGCTCCTGAAGTCGGGGATCAGCGGCTTTGAGGAGATGGACCCGGCCGCCGTGCGGGACCGCTACGGCATCGGGCCCGAGCTCGTGCCCGACTTCATCGCGCTGCGCGGCGATCCGTCGGACGGACTGCCGGGAGCCCCCGGGATCGGACCCAAGACCGCGGCGACGCTGCTCGAGAAGTACGGCTCGCTCGAGGGGGCGATCGCCGGCGCCGACGACGAGCGGCCGAAGGTGGCGGCGGCGCTCAAGGAGTCAGCCGACGAGCTGCGCGCCTACCGCGACATCGCCACCCTTCGGACCGCCTCGATGGGGCGGCCGAAGGATCGCGTCACCGACCTGGCCGGCGGGGCGCGGGCGGCACGGGAGCTCGGGCTGAACCGGCTGGCCGAGCGCGTCGAGGTCGCCGACAGCGTGGCGGAGCTATAGGACTCCGAGTGGGCGAGATGAACATCGCGGAGGCCACCGAGGTGTCGGATGGGTTGGTGGCGGCCATGGCCGCGCTGGTGGGACAGCTCTCGCGCTCCTCGCCACCGCCCACGGCCGGCGAGGTCGAGGAGATCGTCGGCTCGCCGGCCAGCCATCTGCTGCTGGCCACCGAAGACGACGGGACGATCGTGGGCATGCTCACCCTGGCGATCTTCCGCATCCCGACCGGACTGCGGGCCTGGATCGAGGACGTGGTCGTCGACGAGCGGGCCCGAGGGCGCGGCGTGGGCGCCAAGCTGACCGACGCCGCCATCCGGCTGGCCAACGAGCACGGCGCGCGCACGGTGGATCTGACGTCACGACCCGCGCGAGAGGCGGCCAACCGGCTCTACCAGCGGCTGGGGTTCGTTCAGCGGGAGACGAACGTCTACCGGTTCGAGGGTCGGCGCCTAAGGCGTGAAGCGGACCGTGATCACGTCGCCGTCGGCCATCGCGTAGTCGCGTCCCTCGATCCGCAGGGTGCCGCGATCGCGGGCCCCGGCGTAGCCGCCCGCGTCCACCAGCGCCTGCCAGCCGATGACCTCGGCGCGGACGAACCCGCGCTGGATATCGGAGTGGATCAGGCCGGCCGCGTGCCAGACCGACAGGCCCCGGCGGAGATGCCAGGACTGGGCGGGCTTGTCCTCACCGGCGGTGAAGAAGGCGATCAGCTCGAGCAGTGAGAACGCGCCGCGGACCACGCGGTCAAGACCGGACTGGGTGAGGCCCAGATCGGCGCGCATGGCGTCGGCATCGGCGGGGTCGAGCTCGCCCAGCTCGGCCTCCAGGCGGGCCGAGACCGCCACCGCCTCGGCCTCATGCGACCGGGCGTGCTCGAGGATGGCCGGAGGCACCTCGTCCGAGCCCTCGTCGACATTGGCCACGAACAGCACCGGCTTGGCCGTGAGCGGCTCGAGCAGCCGGACGGCGTCCGGGGCGTCGGCCGGCGGCGGGACGGTGCGGGCGGGCCGGCCGGACTGCAGCGCCTCGATCAGCTCGCGCAGCCACTGAGCCTCGGCCACGGCGTGGCGGTCGCCGCCCTTGGCCGTGCGCGAGACGCGGTCGAGCCGGCGCTCGGCCTGCTCGAGGTCGGCGTAGATCAGCTCGGTCTCGATCGTCTCGACGTCGGCCAGCGGGTCGACCCGGCCTTCGGGGTGGACGACGTTCGGATCCTCGTGGACGCGGACCACGTGCACGATCGCGTCGGTCTCGCGGATGTTGGCCAGGAACTGGTTGCCAAGCCCTTCGCCACGGTGCGCGCCCGCGACCAGGCCGGCGATGTCGTGGAAGGCGATCGTGTCGGGCACGACGCGGGATGCCTTGACCGTCTGGGCGACGGCGTCGAGTCGGTCGTCGCTGACCGGAACGATCGCCACGTTCGGCTCGATCGTGGTGAACGGGTAGTTGGCGGCCTCGGCGGCCACGCCGGTCAGCGCGCTGAACAGCGAGGACTTGCCCGCGTTGGGCATGCCGACGATCCCGACCTTCATGACCGGACCTCCGCGATCGCCGTCCCCAGCAGCGCGCCGGCCAGCACGTCGGACGGGTAGTGCACGCCGAGATACGGGCGCTGACACCGCGAACGCGCCGGCGGCCGCGTACAGCGCCCAGGCCGGCACGAGCCGCGCGTAGGCCCGGGCGGCGGCGAACGAGGTGGTGGCGTGGGCAGCTGGGGAACGAGAGCTGGGTCACCACCGAGGTGATCGGCGGCAGGCCGTCGAGCTCGGGCCGATGCCGGCGGACCACGAACTTGATCGCCTGGTTGAGCGCCGTAGGAGGCGGCCACCGTGCCTGCCCCCCGCAGCCAGCACCTCCGGCGATCCGGATCACGCGTGAGGGCGGCGCCGGCCAGGCCGAGCCCGAGCCAGCAGGCGGCGTGCTCGCCGGCGCGGGAATAGGCGGCGACCGCCCGTTCCACGTCCCGCTGATGGCCGTGCGTGCGCGCGAAGAGGACGCCCGCCCTGTCCATGTCGATGAGCCTCACGCCGGAGGACTGTACGTATCCCAGCGAATCGGAAGCCCGTGGTCGTCGCAGGCGGCGAGTAACTGGGGCGGAGCGCCAGCGGGGTCGTGGACGGCCAGATGCATCCCCAGGCGCCGTTCGAACACAGGCTCCATGCTCAGGCGCACCACTCCCGATGGGCCGTCGAGGGCGGCCTCGATCGCCGACCACTCCTCGGCCTCGACGTACTGGCGCATGACCGAATGCCAGACCACGACCAGCTCGCCGGACCGGGCCGCGGCGATCGCCTCGGGCAGCCACTCCGAGCCGCGCCGCCTGGCCACCGGAACCGGATCGCGCGCGGCGACCGACAGGGCGGCCCGCAGGCGATCGATCCGGTGCAGCTCGTCGGGCCAGATGTAGGACAGCAGCGTGAGCTGATCGTCGGACCGGCTGGGGTCGAGCGGAGCGACGTCGCAGCCTGCGCGAGCGACGATCCGCAGCTCGGCCGCGGCAGCAGCGAGATCGACCGGGGGCGGAGGGTCCCAGGGGTCGACGAACCGCAGCGGCGAGGCGGGATCGCCCAGCTTCAGGTCTCCCACCCGGTAGGAGTAGCGATCGACCAGGAGGTTCAGGCCGGCGCTGGCGCCCACCTCGAGCAGGCGGATCGGACGCCGGTGGCGGGCGGCCAGCCACAACAGGCCCGAGAACAGCACCGCCGAGCGTCCGGGCTCGTTGGTCTGGACGGGGCGGTACAGGCGCTCTTTGATCTGTTCGAAGTGCTCGGCGATCGTGGCCAGGGCGACCGGCCAGGCCTCGGAGGGCGGCCGGTCTCCGCCGGTGCTCGGGTAGAAGGCCGCCAGCTCCGGGACCTGGCCGGAGAGGACCAGATAGTGCAGCGCGGCCACCAGGCGAAGCTGCGGGACCGACCCAGGCGGTGCGGGCACATCCTCGAACAGGCGCGCCACCTCACCGCCGCGCTCGATGTCGTCGGCCGCCGCACGCATCAGCTCGATATAGAGCGGCGAGCGGCCGGAGTGCACGAGCATGTCGGCGTGACGTCGGAAGCGCGCGGGCAGCGGCGCCTCGCCCGCCAGGGCATCGCCGCCGCCGCCATAAGGAGCCGGTCTGGGATCGCTCATCGTGGTTAGTGTCCGTCACCCGTAAGTGCGGTCGCACCGAGAATGCCAGGGGCCGTTCGAATGCGAGCCCACTTACCGGGGTCGGGCACTAGTGTCCCGGACGTGGCTGTACGCATCACCGTCGTCGGCTCGGCCAACGTCGATCACGTCGCGCGCTGCGAGCGCCTGCCCCGCCCGGGCGAGACCATCACCGACGCGACGTTCGAGCGCGTGCCGGGCGGCAAGGGGGCCAACCAGGCGGTGGCGGCGGCCCGACTCGGGGCGCAGGTCCGCTTCGTCGGGCGGGTGGGGCGCGACGATCTGGCCCTGAGCGCCCTGACCGAGGCCGGAATCGACCTGACCGGCGTGGTCCGCGACGACGGCGAGACCGGGGTGGCGCTGATCCTGGTCGACCGCGAGGGCGAGAACGTGATCGTCGTCGCGCCCGAGGCCAACCGGCGCCTGAGGCCCGAGGACGTGGACGTCGGGGAGGCCGACGCGGTCATCTGCCAGCTCGAGATCCCGTTCGAGGCCGTCCAGGCGGCCCGCTCGGAGGCGCGTTTCTTCTGCCTGAACGCCGCGCCCGCCCGCGACCTCGACCGCCTCGATCCCGAGCCGGATCTGATCGTGGTCAACCGCTACGAGTACGAGCGGATCGAGCCGGGCGGCTCGCTGGTCGCGCTCACGCTGGGCGCCGAGGGCGCGGTCCTGCTCGAGCGCGGCCAGGAGGTCGCGCGCGCCCGGCCGCCGTCGGTGACCGCGGTCGACGGCACCGCGGCCGGAGATGCCTTCTGCGCGGCGCTCGTGGTGTCGCTGCTCGAGGGTCGCGAGCGAGACGCGGCGCTGGCGCGCGCGTGTGCGGCCGGCGCGCTGACCGCCTCGCGGGCTGGCGCCCAGCCGTCGCTGCCGAGCGCCGAGGAGGTCGACGCGCTGCTCAGGGGCTGACGACGTTCCCGGGCCCGGGCTTGCCCTCGGCCGGAGCCTGGCTGTAGTCGCCAAACGGTGCGTCGCGCCGCTCGGTGGCGGTCCCGACTCCGCCGGCCCGCGCGGTCTCGACGAAGGCCAGTCCGTCCGGGGTGTTGCGCATCAGGCCGTCGAGAATCGGCCCCAGGGTCTGGGTGGCGTACAGGCCCATGTTCTCGTAGGCCTGGTTGACGATCAGCTTCATGGCGGCCAGTTGCGAGGAGGGGATCGCGGCGAGTTGCTCGGCCCGCTCGGCCACGGCGTGCTCGAGCTCGTCGAACGGCACGGCGGCGTTGATCAGCTCGATGTCGGCCGCCTCGCGACCCGAGAGCGGCGTGCCGGTCAGGGCGTGCTCCTTGGCCTTGGTCAGCCCCAGGCGGTAGAGCCACAGGCCCGACAGGTAGCAGCCCCACACGCGTGAGTACGGCGTGCCGATCTGGGCGTCCTCAGCGGCGACGATCAGGTCGGCGCACAGCGCCATGTCGCTCCCGCCGCCCACGCACCAGCCGTGCACCTGGGCGATCACCGGCTTCGGCGTGCGCCACATGCTCATGAACTTCTGCGTGGGGCCGTAGGGTGAGGCAGCCCAGGCGAAGTCCTTCCCCGGGTCCCAGCGCCCATCGGTGCTCACCGCCTCGTCCCACTGATGAAAGCCGTCGCCGAAGTCATAGCCGGCGCAGAACGCACGGCCGGCCCCGCGCAGCACGATCACCTTGATTGCGGGGTCCACGGTGGCCTCGCGGATCGCCGTCTCGAACTCGTCGGGCATCGGCGGCACGATCGTGTTCAGCCGCTCGGGGCGGTTCAGGGTGATCGTCGCGATCGGTCCGGCAGTCTCATAGAGCAGGGTGTCCAAGGGGCATACTCCTTCTCTCGGCTAGGCGGATGCTTGTAATCCTCGTGGCCGGCATTGTCGCGGTGGGCTAGGGGGCGCGGCGGCGCATGTGTCCGGTCCGGCGCTCGCTCACGCCGAGGGGCACATCGCGACGCGCTAAGAGACCATTTCTGAGAGAGTCGAGCGGTATCGGCGATCCATGGGAGGTGCGCACATGCGGTATCCGGTCACTTTCGAAGTGGAGTACATCGAGCGGCGCAGCCGGCTGACCACCTTCTTCCGGTTCATCCTGCTCATCCCGATCACGATCTTCCTCTGGTTCTATGAGGTCGCGGCGGCGATCGCGATCCTCATCGCCTGGTTCGCGATCGTGATAACCGCCGGCTTCCCGCCGTTCCTGTACGACTTCATCGCGGGCTTCACGCGGGCGCTGGCTCGCTACACCGCGTACGCCGCGCTGCTGTGCGATCCGTATCCGCCGTTCGGCGGTGAGGACCGGCCGTCGTATCCGGTGCGGATGGAGTTCGTGCGACTCGAGCGCTACAGCCGGCTGAAGACGGGCTTCCGCTTCATCCTCGAGATCCCGATCCTGATCCTGCGCTACGTGATCAACCTGCTCCTGCAGATCGCGGCGTTCGCCGCCTGGTTCGTGATCGTGATCACGGGCAGATTGCCTCGCGGGCTGTTCGACGTGATGGTGCTCGCGAACTCCTACACGGCACGCTCGGACGCGTACCTGTTCCTGCTGACCGAGACCTACCCGCCATTCCAGGACGATCAGACCCGCGCGGCGGGGTTGGCGCAGTACTGAGCCCAGGGTTATCGGCTGGAGCCGAAGCCGACCCGATGCTCTTCGTGGTCCACGAGGACGTAGACCACGCGCTTCAGGTGAAGCGCCACCGTGCCGTCCTCTGCGGTCAGGTCGAGCCAATCGTCGGACTGCCCGAGCGCCTTGCGCAGCTTGTTCAGCTCGTCGGGCTTGACCCGGGCGCCCAGGACCTGGCCGCCTTCGAATCCGATGGAAATCTTCTGGGGCTTTTCGTCTGCCATGTCAGGGTTGGACGATCTCGGTGAGCACCCCGCCGGTGCAGGAGGGATGGAGAAAGGCTACCTGGGAGCCGCGGATGCCGGTTCGCGGGCGCTCGTCGATCAGGCGTATGCCGGCGGCGCTCAGGGCCTGAAGGGTCTCCTCGATCGAGCTCACCCGATAGGCCACGTGGTGCAGGCCCGGGCCCCGGCGGGCCAGGAACTTGCCCACGGTGGTGTCCGGTCCGAGCGGCTGGAGCAGCTCGATGTGCGAATCGCCGACGTCGAGCAGGGCGGCATCGACGCCCTGGGCCTCGACCGTCTCGCGGTGCACGAGCTCCATGCCGAGGGCGTCGCGGTACACGGCGAGCGAGGCGTCGATGTCCTCGACGGCGACGCCGACGTGGTCGATGGCCGACAGCTGCACGCGCGGCAGGTTACTTGTGCTGGCGAGGCTGCGGCGCTGCCGGGTTGACCGCGGTGGCCGCGGCCACCGACAGCTGGCCGATCCGCGACGGCGCGGCCCGGGGCACGTCGCCCATGATCCGGTCGATGTCGCCGCGCTCCAGGACCTCGTTGGTCAGCAGCGTGGCGGCCAGCGCGTCGAGGTACACGCGGTGGGTGTCGAGAAGCTTCTCGGCCGCGCGGTAGGCCTCGTCGGCCAGCTCGCGGACCTCGGTGTCCCGCATCCGTCGGGTGGCCTCGGCGGCGCCGTCGTCGACCGCGCGCAGCGAGCCCGAGCTGGTGCCCATGGCGTACTCGTGGACCATCGCGCGGGCGATCTCGGCCACGCGCTTGAGGTCGTCGGAGGCGCCGGTGGTGATCGAGCCGAACACCAGCTGCTCGGCCGCGCGGCCGCCCAGCAGCATGGTCATGAAGTCGATCAGCTCCTCGCGGGTCTTGAGGTAGCGGTCCTCCTCGGGCAGGTTCAGCGTGTAGCCGAGGGCGCGGCCGCGGGGGACGATCGAGATGCGGTGCACGCGATCGACGCTCGGCAAAAGCTCGCCGCACAGGGCGTGGCCGGCCTCGTGGTAGGCGACCACCCGCTTCTCGTGGTCGGTCATCGTCTTGCGCGACTGGACGCCGGCCACCACGCGCTCGAGCGCGGCGTCGAAGTCGCGCATCTGGAGGAGGTCGACCCCGCGCCGGGCGGCGAAGATGGCCGCCTCGTTGCAGAGGTTGGCCAGGTCGGCCCCGGTCAGCCCGGAGGTCTGGCGGGCCAGCAGCCCGAGGTCGACGTCGGTGGCCAGCGGCTTGTTGCGGCAGTGCACGCCGAGGATCCGCTCGCGGCCGGTCACGTCGGGGGGCGAGACGAAGATCTGGCGGTCGAAGCGGCCGGGGCGCAGCAGAGCCGAATCGAGCTTCTCGAGCAGGTTGGAGGCGGCGATGACCACCACCTCCTTGCGGGCGGTGAAGCCGTCCATCTCGACCAGCAGCTGGTTGAGCGTCTGGTCGCGCTCGCCCGAGACGTCGAAGCCGCGGTGGCCACCGACGGCGTCGAGCTCGTCGATGAACACGATCGCCGGCGCCTGCTTGCGGGCGGCCTTGAACAGGTGGCGGATACGGGCGGCGCCGACGCCGACGAACATCTCGACGAACGAGGCGGCCGATTGGGAGAAGAACGTGGCTCCCGACTCGTGGGCGACGGCCTTGGCGAGCAGGGTCTTGCCGGTGCCGGGCGGGCCGTGGAGGAGGATCCCCTTGGGGACCTTGGCCCCGATGTCCTTGAAGCGCTGGGGGTCCTTGAGGTAGTCGACGACCTCGCGCAGCTCCTCCTTGGCCTCGTCGGCGCCGGCGATCTCCGACCAGCCGATGCTCGGCGCGTCGTCGGGCTTGATCTTCTCCGGGCGCGTGCGCGGCATGAATCGCATCAGCGCGAACACGCCGATGACCAGCGCGCCCATGAAGACGATCGGCAGCCAGGCCTGCAGGAACGAGGTCACGTCCGGATAGCCCAGGAACGTGCTCGGGGCGTGGATGAGCGGGACGAGGAGGTGCTGGACGTGAGTGGGCGTGTGCCCACCCCCGCCGCCGATGAAGGTTGCCGCCGGGATCATGAGGCTCGGAATGCTCATCGGCAGCAGAGCGAGGTCACTCAACCCTCTCCAGGCGCGGATTAGGCGAATATCGCCGACCGGTCTTGGCGCATGGGCGCCCGTCGACGCACACGACATCGGCGGTGAAGTCGTTGTCGCCGCGGATCAGCGATGAGCCCACGCCGTAGGCGTCGACCGGGACGCCCTTGGACTCGAACTCACGGATCCGCTCGGCCGTGAAGCCGCCACTGGCCACGATGCGGACGCCCGCGTAGCCGGCCTCGTCCAGGGCGCTGCGAACCTTCTCGACCAGCCGCGGATTGACCCCGATGGGCTTGAAGCCGCCCATCTCGGTCCACAGGGAGTGGTCGACCAGGTCCTCGCTGGTGTCCAGGCGCACGCCCCAGAGCTGGGGCCCGAGCGCGTCGGCCACCTCCAGCGCCGTGCGCACCGAGTCGTTCTCGAAGTCGACCAGGACCGTGATGTTCATCTCCGGGTGGTAGCGGTCGGCGAACACCTTCGCGGCCTTGACGGTGTCCCCTCCGTAGGCGGCGATCAGGCCGTGGGGCACGGTGCCCATCCCGCGCCCGCCCCACCACGAGGCCTGGGCGTCGGTCGAGACGCCGATCGCGCCGGCCACGTGGGCGCTCCAGCCGTCGCCGGTCTGGACGAGCCAGTGGTCGTGGCGGGCGGGGAAGTAGAAGATCTGCTTGCCCCGGGCGGCCTCGACCACCTGGAGGACGTTGCGCATGATCAGCGACCGGCGGGCGAGCGTGCCCAGGTACACCGTCTCCAGATGGGCGAACAGGGTGTAGTCGCCCTCGATCGTCATCACGGTCTCTCGGGGAGCGATCTGGTCGCCCTCGCGCAGGGCATGCACCTCGAGCTCGTTCCAGCCGGAGACCCAGGTCCCGTTGTCGTTGCGCCCGGCACACAGCTTGAGGATCGCGATCGCCTCGTCGATCCCGCCGAGCACCGACTCGCGCTTCTGGAAGATCTGCATCGTCACGTGGGGATGGTGACCCTCGGCCTCGAGCGTCTCCTTCGTGTAGACGAAGTACGCGTCGGAGTAGTAGCCGTGCCTGATCCGCTCCACCGGCAGCCGGAAGATGGCGGGATCGAGCCGTGACTGGGTCTGCGTCGCGATGCCGGAAGTCTAGATAGGAGGCTTTTGCCTGCGCGAGGTCTTGCCCTTCGGTGCACGGTTGGTTGCGGGGCCGCCGTGGCGGAGGGACGATTTGCGGTCGGAGCTCGAAGAGGGAGAGGACAGCATGCTGGAGCGAATCCGTGCGTGGAGCGTGCCGGTTCTGGCCGCCGTCGCCGCCGTCGTGTCGACCGTCGCGCTCGTTACCGCCGGGGGTGGTGTCGCCGGCGCCCACAGCGGCCAGCCGCTGATCGCGGCCTCGGCCAAGCTGGCGGCGAGCAGCCCGACCATCAAGCCCAAGCTCTCGGGCTGTGCGGCGATCACAGCGCTGACCGACCTGGCCGCGAATCCGCAGTACCCGACCGCGATCGCGTCATCCACCGACGTGCCGGCGGCCGGCGGCAACCCCGAGTACTGCGACGTCAAGGGGATGATCGCCCCGCAGACCCACTTCGATCTCCAGCTGCCGGTCAGCACCTGGCAGGGGCGCTACCTGCAGAACGGCTGCGGCGGCTACTGCGGCACGGTCTCCCAGCAGACGTTCCCGTCGTGCGACGCGCAGCTCGGCGGCGACTTCGCGATGGCCACCGACGACGAGGGCCACGTCACCGCGGCCGGGCTCGGGGGCGGCGGCCTGTGGGCGTTCAACGACCAGAAGCTGCGCACCGAGTACGGCTATGAGTCGGAGCAGGCGCTGTACGAGGTCTCCAGAGAGATCATCAAGGACTACTACGGCGTCTATCCCAACGAGTCGTACTTCAACGGCTGCTCGGACGGAGGCCGCGAGGCGATGGAGATCGCCGAGCGCTACCCCGACGACTTCAACGGGATCATCGCCGGCGCGCCGGAGATCATCGCCGGTCCTCTGAACGCCGAGAACCAGACCTGGGACGTGAGGGTCAACACGGACGCGAACGGCAACGCGATCCTCACCGACAACAAGCTGGCGGCGCTGCACGCGGCGGTGATGAAGGCTTGCGGCGGAGACGACGGTGTGGCGGGCGACGGGATCATCACCGACCCGCAGGACTGCCGGTTCGACCCGGCCAGCATCCAGTGCCCGGCAGGTGTGGACAACGATTCGTGCCTGACCTCCGCGCAGGTTACGGTCGTGCGCGAGTTCTACGCCGGCCCATCCGACCCGCGCGGTCGGCTGCTCTACCCGGGCGGGCTGCCATATGGCTCGGAGCTCGGGTGGTCGGTGTTCGAGCTGCCGCCCTCGGCGAACGGCGGGTCGGTGCCCACGACGCAGTCGCTCGATTACTACGGTCTGTCGCAGCCGTATCTGCGCTATCAGCTGGGCCGTCCGGGGCAGCTCGGGCCAGACCCGTTCCAGTGGCAGTTCACCGACCGGGACTTCAACTCGATGTTCCCCGCGGCGGATACCTGGGACGCGATGGACACCAACCTGAGCGCGTTCCGCCGCCACGGCGGCAAGCTGATCATCTGGCAGGGCTGGGCCGACAACGGCATCCCGCCGTCGGGCACGGTCGACTACTACGACGACCTGACCGCGCGGATGGGCGGCGCGACGGCGACCAAGCAGTTCGCCCGGATGTTCATGTTCCCCACCGTCTACCACTGCGGCGGCGGGTACGCCAGTGCCGTCATGCCCGACCTGATCTATCCGATGGTCCAATGGGCCGAGCAGGGCACCGCGCCGAGCCAGCTGACCATCAGCTATACGGTGTCGGGCGGGTCGCTCAGCAGGCCCGTGTACCCGTATCCGGAGATCCCGCGCTACAACGGGAGCGGCGACCCGAACAGCGCTTCGAGCTTCCACCCGGTGCCGTCGCCCGGCGCGCATTACACCGACTGGTACGGCAACTACCTGTTCTACCGGCCGATCGGTGGGGGTTCGGGACGTAGGGGGGAATAGTTGCCCCTTAGCTTCCCAAGCAGCTCGCGGGCGAGGTCCGCGTAGCAGGCGGTCGCGAACCCCAGATCGCGCACGTCGATCCGCTCGTCGGCGTTGTGGACGAGCGGTGCGGTGTCGAGCAGCGTCATGTGGCGCTGGGGGAAGAAGCCGTAGGCGACGCACTCGGGGAACGCCTCGCGAAACCAGCGCGAGTCGCTGAAGCCCGGGAGGATCAGCGGCACCGTGTCGGCGCCGGGATCGTTGGCCTTGATCCACTTCTCGATCGTGTCCATCAGGGGGCTCGAGACCGGCGAGGCGTTGCCCGTCACCCGCTCGGTGAACTCGATCTCGTAGGTGGTGTCGGCGTCGTCGCCCAGCACCGTGGCGATCCGCCTGCGGGCGGCGTCCTCGCCGAGGCCGGGCGGCACCCGACAGTCGACCTTGAGCCAGGCCCGCGACGGGATCACGTTGATCTTGTCCGAGGCGTGGGCCATGGTCGGGGTCAGCGTGACCGTGAGCATCGGTTCGACCAGCGTGAGCAGCGCGGGCTCGACTCCGGCGATCCGTTCCAGCGCCCCGGCCGGGTCGTCAGGGTCGATGTCCAGGCCGCGCAGGAAGGCGACCGGCGCCTCGGTCAGCTCGAAGGACGGCTGCGCTGCGGCGATCCGGTCGAGCACCGGGCCGAGCTTGAGCAGCGCGTTGTCGCCGGTGCGCGGTAGCGAGGCGTGGCCCGCGGCGCCGCGGGCGGTCAGCCTGAAGCGAAAGATGCCCTTCTCGGCGCAGCACACGCCGTAGCGGCGCTTGCCGCCGTACTCGAACACCTCGCCGCCGCCCTCGTTGAGCAGCATGTCGCAGCGCGTCCGGTCGGGGTGGGTGTCGGTCAGCCAGTGCGCGCCGACGTCGCCGCCGGTTTCCTCGTCGGCCACGAACACGAGCTTCAGCGTGCCGCTGCGCGGTCGCCAGCCGCCGCGGGCCAGCGATGCGCCCGCCACCGCCTCGGCGGCCACCTGCGACTTCATGTCGAGCGAGCCGCGGCCCCACAGGAACCCGTCCACCACCTCGCCCGACCATGGGTCGTGCTTCCACTCCGAGGCGTCGGCCAGCACGGTGTCGACATGTCCGAGATAGCACAGGACCGGCCCGCCGTTGTCTTGCCCCTGACCGGATCCGTCGGCCGACAGGTCCGCCACCAGGTTCGGGCGGTCATCGTCGGCGGCCAGCAGCTCGGTCTTGAAGCCGGCGTCGCGCAGATACGACGCCAGGAACTCGATGGCCGGCCGCTCGTTTCCGGGCGGGTTGACCGTGTTGAAGCGGACCAGCTCGGACAGGAGGTCGGTCGTCTCGCGCTGGAGTTCGTCGGCCGCGCTCATGGCCGGGTCAGCCTAGCGGCCCGCGCTGGGCGCGTAGCATCACCGGCCGTGGCGGTGAGTCAAGACGATCTCGCGCTGGCGCTCGAGCTGGCAGACGTCGCCGATGAGATCACGCTGGCGCGGTTCCGTGCCGCCGATCTCGTGGTCGAGACCAAGCCCGACCTGACGCCGGTGAGCGAAGCGGACACCGCGGTCGAGCGCATGATGCGCGAGCGGCTGGCGTCCGTCCGGCCCGATGACGCGGTCGTCGGCGAGGAGTACGGATCCTCCGAGGCCGGCGAGGCTGGGCGTCGGTGGATCGTCGACCCGATCGACGGAACCAAGAACTACGTGCGGGGAATCCCGGTGTGGGCGACGCTGCTGGCGCTCGAGGAGCGAGGGCAGCTCACGGTGAGCGTCGTATCCGCGCCGGCGCTTCACCGGCGCTGGTGGGCGGCCAAGGGCGAGGGCGCGTTCGGGAGCGACGGGCTGGCCGCGGAGCCGCGGCGGCTCGGTGTGTCCGGCGTCCGTGCGCTCGAGGACGCTCAGCTGGTGATGTCGGGATTCGACGGCTGGGATGAGCAGGCCCGCCTAAAGCAGCTGATCGCCCTCAGCCGGGCCTGCTGGCGGACCCGCGGGTTCGGAGACTTCTGGGGCTACATGCTCGTGGCCGAGGGGGTGGCCGAGGTGTACTGCGAGGCCGTGGTCTCGCTGTGGGATCTGGCCGCGCCGCTCCTGATCGTCGAGGAGGCGGGCGGGACGTTCACCGACCTGGGCGGCGTGCGCACGGCGGAGGGCGGCGATGCGCTGGCCACCAACGGCGCGCTGCACGATGCGGCGCTCGCGCTGGTCAGGCGCTGACGGCGGATGCCCTGACCGGGAGGGTCCGGGCCAGGAACTCGCGGGTGATCTCCCAGGCCCGGGCGGCCGGCTCGGGCTGGTGGAACATCGGCGCCTCGTGGTTGTCGAAGGCGTGCCCGGCGCCCGGCTGGATGTGGCACTCCATGCTCGCGTGCGACTCGGCGAAGTCGCACACCTGGTCGACCTGCTCGCGCGGGATGTACTGGTCGGCACCGCCGAAGTGGAACAGCACCGGGCAGGTGATCTCCTCGCCGCGGTCGAGCATGCCGGGGATGCCCGAGCCGTAGTAGGCGACGGCCACGTCCGGATCGCCGTGGATGGCGACGCCGAAGGCGAGCGTGCCGCCCAGGCAGAAACCCAGGACGCCGGCCTGCCCACCGGCTTGGGCGACCTCGGGAAGCTCTCGCAGACGCCCCAGCGCGTCGACCGAATCGCGCACCGCCGACTCGGGGTCGAGCCGCTGGGAGACCTCGAACGCACGCCCCAGACCGGACTCGTCGTGGGCGAGCGCGATGCCCGGCTCGATCCGCCAGTACAGGTCGGGGGCGAGCGCCACGTAGCCGAGCCCGGCCAGGCGCTCGGCCGCCTCCTTGATGTATGCACCCACGCCGAAGATCTCCTGGAGCACGACGATTCCCGGACCGGAGCCGGCGTCGGGCAGTACGACGTGCGCGTCGAAGTCGCCGTCGGCGGTTGACACGCGCTCGGTTCGGGCGCTCGTGGCCATGGCCGTGAAGCCTAGCCTCGTGATGCCGCGACCGATAGCTCCATGCGGTGGTGGGGTCCGATGTGAGGCGGCTCGAGCTCCTCGGAGGCGACCACGAAGCCGACCCGTAGCCAGCCGGCTCGTGGCCGGCCAGCTCCTCGACGGACTGGTGCGGGCGGAGAACCTCGCGGCGCAGTGCCCGAATCTCGCCGACCGGGACCTCGCGTACTCGAACGGCGCCATGGTCAGAGACTAGGTGGCAGGGGCTCGCCGCGTGCCCGCGAATCGGGAGGGGTAACGTGACGATGACAGAGTGCCCATGCGCGGCGAGGTTCACCCGATGCGAGACCGCGAGGAGCCGGAGGAGATGACCGGCCCCCCGCCGGCGGTCGACGACTCGAGCACATCGGAGGACGGGGTCGGCCCCGACACCGCGTCGCTCGGACCGACCGGGCCGCTCACCGTGCGCAACATGGTGTTCGCCGGTCTGTTCATCGTGGCCGCGATCGTCGGGCTGTACTTCCTGCTCCCGAAGCTGGCCGGCCTGAACCAGACCTGGGGTCAGCTCAAGCACGGTAATCCATGGTGGCTGGCAGCCGGCGGCGGCCTCGAGCTGCTGTCGGTCGCCAGCTACGCAACCCTGTTCCGGACGGTGTTCGCCCGCGGCTTCCCGCGGCTTACCTGGCGGGCCAGCATCGAGATCCCACTGGCCGGGATCGCCGCGATCCGCCTGCTGGCCGCGGCCGGGGCGGGCGGTGTCGCGGTCGCGGTGTGGGCGCTGCGGCGCGGCGGCATGTCATCCCGCGTGATCGCCTGCCGGATGGCGGCCGTCTATTCGCTTCAGTATTCGCTGTACCTGCTCGCACTCGTCGTCGGCGGCGTCGGCCTGTGGCTCGGAGTGTTCCCCGGCCACGGGCCGTTGGAGCTCACCCTGGTGCCCGCCGTGTTCGGCGCGGCGGCGCTTGGCGTGGGTGCGGCCATGGGGCTGCTGCCGGGGGACTTCGAACGGCGTCTGAAGAAGGTGTCCCGACGCTCAGGCCGGATCGGGCGGCTGGCCGCGCGCGTCGCCACCCTGCCGGCGACGCTGGGCGCCGGCGTGCGCACGGCGGCCGGGCTGATCCGCGAGCGGCGCGTGGGGCTGCTCGGCGCGGTCGGCTACTGGGGCTTTGACATCGCGGTGCTCGGCGTGTCGTTCAAGGCGTTCGGAAGCGGTGTGCCCGTGGACGTACTCGTGCTGGGCTACTTCCTCGGCACGCTCGGGAGCCTGCTGCCTCTGCCGGGCGGCATCGGCGGTGTGGAGGGCGGCATGATCGGCGCGTTCGCGGCCTTCGGCGTGTCGGCCGACCACGCGGTGATCGCGGTGCTGGCCTACCGCGCGATCTCGTTCTGGCTGCCCACGTTGCCCGGGATCGCGGGGTACCTCTCCCTGCGCAAGACGGTCCGGGGCTGGCGCGATGAGGACGCCCGACGCCGCCTGGCCGGCGCCGAGCAGCACGAGCCGCTGAGAGAGGGCTGACGCCGCGTGGCGAGACCGGGGTCCGGCCCGCCAGGATCGGGCGCTCGTCCGTCCCCGTTCGTCCGCGCGATGCGCGGGCTGCTGCGCGCCCTGTACCGAAGCAGCCTCTGGACCGGCCGGGCGGCGCGCGGCGAGGTGGTCAGACGAGTCGGCGGTGCGGCGCGGGCGAGAGTGATCGTGCTTTTCGGGGCGGTCCTCGCGCTGAACGGCGCCGACAGCTCGACGGTGGGGGCGGTGGCGCCGCAACTCGAGCACGCCCTGCACATCGGCAACGCCGACATCGGGTTGCTGGCCTCGGTCTCGCTGCTGGTCGGCGCGCTGTTCACGATCCCGGTCGGCTTCCTGGTCGACCGCTTCAACCGCGTGCCGATGCTGGCCGCGAGCATCGTGCTGTGGAGTGTGGCCTCCCTGCTGAGCGCGTTCGCCGGCAGCTACAGCACGCTGCTGCTGACCCGGCTGCTCCTCGGCGCCGTAGCCGCGACCGCGGGGCCGGCCATCGCCTCGCTGACCGGCGACTACTTCCCGGCTCGCGAGCGCGGACGGATCTACGCATACATTCTGGGCGGCGAGATCGCCGGCAACGCCGTCGGCTTCATTGTCTCGAGCAGCGTGGCCAGCCTGATCGACTGGCGCGCCGCCTTCGTGCTCCTCTCGATCCCGGGCTTCTTCCTAGCTCGCGAGCTGTGGCGCACCGTGCCCGAGCCGCTGCGCGGGGGGCAGTCGCGGCTCGAGCCCGGAGTCAGAGACCTGGGCGAGGCGCTCGCCCAGGCCAGTGCGCGCGCCGAGTGGGAGTGGGAGCAGAGCGGGGCGCCACCACCCGCCGAGGACGACCTGGCCCATCAGGCCGCCCAGCGGCGGGGCGTGAAGCCGAACCCCGAGCGGGTGCTCAGCGAGGACCCGCGCGATATCACGCTCGGGCGAGCCGTTCGCTACATCATGTCGATCCCGACCAACGTGCACCTGATCATCAGCTCGTCGCTCGGTTACTTCTACTTCTCGGGGCTGCAGACGTTCGCGCTGCTGTTCGTGCGCGGCCACTATCACGCGGGCCAGGCCACGGCCGAACTCGTACTTGGGCTGCTGGTGGTCGGGGCACTGATCGGAACGCTCCTGAGCGGGCGCATCACCGATGCGATGGTGCGCCGCGGCTTTCTCGAGGCGCGCGTGTGGGTCCCGGCGATCTGCTACCTGGGCGCGACGGTCCTGCTGATTCCAGGGGTGCTCGGCCGTCGCCTGACGCCCTCGGTGTGGTTCGACGTGGCCGGCGCCGCGCTGCTCTCGGCCGCCAACCCGCCCCTCGACGCGGCCCGGCTGGACATCATGCCGGCCGGGTTGTGGGGCCGCGCGGAGAGCGTCCGCACGTTCCTGCGCTCGCTGGCCCAGGCACTGGCCCCGCTCCTGTTCGGTGGCCTCGCCGACCTGATCGAGGGGTTCACGCCCCAGCAGGCCCCGATCGGCACGCACACCGGCGGGGTGGCGACGAACACGGCCACCGGGCTCGAGCTCAGCTTCCTGATCCTGCTGGCCACCCTGGCCGCGGCCGGCGTGTTCCTGGTCAGGGCACGCTTCACCTACGCCGAGGACGTGGCGACGGCGGCGGCGTCGCATCAGGGCACCTCGCCGAGCGGTCCCCCGGCTCGGGCCGCCGCCGGTTAGCTAGCCGCCGAGTCCACCGAACACCGCGAACGATCCGCGGACCGGATCGTCGTCCCAGGCCACCCGCTGGCTGACCTCTGCGGTGATCGTGGTGCCAGTGGGAGCCTCAGCGCGCAGGCGCTCGGCGAGCGCGCCCGCGGCGTCCTCGTCGGTGGCGCCGACCAGCAGGTAGCGCCAGCGCCGCACGAGGGGCAGGCCCTCCGCATGCAGGCGGTCCGCCAGCGCGACGGTCTCGTGATGCGAGGAGCACTCGACCCTCACCTCGTACTCCGCGTAGCCGCGCTCGGCGCTCTCCTCGCGCTCGCGGGCCACGCGCTCGGCGTGCTCGGCCGACCGTTCGGCGTCGGTCGCCGGCAGCGGCACATCGGGGTCCTCCCATTCCTCTGCGGTGGGATGCCAGCGCTTGAGCTCGAGCTCGACCTCCCAGCCGTGCTTGGCGGCCAGCGCGCGGATCGCGTCCGCGGCCTGCTCGGCCCGTGCCCGGTCGCCGGCGTAGCAGAACAGATTCGGGCCGTCGCGGGAGACGATCAGCTGCCGGCCGAACGAGTTCTCGACCTCGTCGCCCAGCCGCTCGGCCGCCAGCCGCTCGGTCAGGGCACGCGCCGCTCCGTCTTCAACCAGGGTCACGTGGAGTCGCCAGTCGTCGTTCATGGCACCGAGCAGGTTATTTGATGGGTGAATCGACAAGCGGGACGGGGTAGATCCGATCCATCCAGGTCTTCCACAATAGAAGGACCAATCCATGATCATTGCTATCAATCTCGCGCTCCTGCCGGTGGGGTTCGTGGCCGTGATGGTCGCGCGCGAGTTGCGGCCGTGGTGGCGACAGCTGCGGCAGATACGCGCTCTCCCCGAGTCGCTGCACCGGGAGCTTCGGACATAGTCTTGTGACATGGATCGCCTGTTCGGCGAGGAAGACGCGCCATCCCAGGGACAGGCGGCCACGCTGCCCGACGCGCCGCTTGCCACCCGAATGCGCCCGCGCGCGCTTGAGGAATTCGTAGGGCAGGATCGGCTGCTGGCGCCGGGATCGGCGCTCCGCCGGGCGCTGGAGGAGGGCCATCCGCACTCGATGATCCTGCACGGGCCGCCGGGCAGCGGCAAGACCACGCTGGCCCGGTTGGTTGCCGAGGCGTCCGACGCGGTGTTCGAGGAGGAGAGCGCCGTACAGGCCGGGCGCGCCGAGGTGCGCGGCGTGATCGAGCGGGCCCGGCAGCGCCTGGCCGCGGGTGGGCGGCGGACGATCTTCTTCCTGGACGAGATCCACCGCTTCAACAAGGCTCAGCAGGATGCGCTGCTGCCGGCGGTCGAGGAGGGCCTGGTCACCCTGATCGGGGCCACGACCGAGAATCCGTACTTCGAGGTCAACTCGGCCTTGCTCTCGCGGGCGCGGGTGTACGAGCTCGAGCCGCTCACGCCGGCGCACGTGCGGGTCCTGCTCGAGCGCGCGCTGGAGCGCGGGGAGTGCGGCCCCGCCTCGCGGATCGATCCCGCGGTGCTCGAGTTCCTCTCCGAGCGCTCGGGCGGCGATGCGCGCACCGCCTTGAATGCGCTGGAGCTCGCGTGCCAGACGGCGGGCGCCGATGGTCCGGTCGGGTTGCCGCAGGCCCAGGACGCCTTACAGCGCCGCGCGCTGCTCTATGACCGCCAGGCCGACCGTCACTACGACACGATCTCGGCCTGGATCAAGGCCACGCGCGGCTCCGATCCCGACGCCTCGCTCTACTACCTGGCGGTCATGCTCGAGGGCGGCGAGGACCCGCGGTTCATCGTGCGCCGGATGGTGGTGCTGGCCTCCGAGGACATCGGCAACGCGGATCCGCAGGCGCTGGTGGTGGCCACCGCGGCGGCCGCCGCCGTCGAGCATGTGGGCCTGCCAGAGTGCCAGTTCGCGCTGGCCCAGGCCGCGATCTACCTGTCGCTGGCGCCCAAGTCCGACGCGGCCAAGCGCGCGCTGGGCGCTTCGCGCGGCTACATCCGCGAGCACGGCGCGCAGGCGCCGCCCGCGCACCTGCGCTCCTCCACGCGCTCGGATGGGGGTTACGACAATCCGCACCGGCGACCGGGCCACTTCTCGCCGCAGGAGCTGATGCCCGACTCGGCGATCGGCGAGCGCTTCTATGCGCCCGACGACGCCGAGGCGCTGTTGCGCGAGCGGCTCGAGGAGATCCGGCGCGCGCGCGGCCGGGCCTGATCGTTATTTGACGATCGTGAAGGTCAGCCGGTGCGGGCTCGAACCGCCGGTCGTGATGGTCACCGTGTACGTGCCGGGCTTCAGCTTCAGGTGGCGGTTGATGATCCCGTCGAAGGCGAGCTTGTTCCGGCCGGTGTGACCAGTGACGATGAGCCTCCCAACCGAGCGCCGGTGGTTCTTCTGGGTGAAGGTGAGCGTCACCCGGGTGGCCTCGTTGAGCATGAACGAGAACGTGGTGCCGCCGTGCTTGCCCTCGTGCCACCTGGCGTGTGACTGGCTGACCTTCGTGAGGCGCGGGGCCGGACGTGGCGTGCCCTGGCTCGCGGCGATCGGCGGTGCTGGTGGGGGGCCCACGGTGATCGTGACGGTTGCCGGGGCGCTGGTGTTCGTGCCGTCGGTGGCGTCGAAGGTGAAGCTGTCGGTGCCGGTGTAGCCGGCGGCAGGCGTGTAGGTGAGCGTGCCGGTCGACTGCGCGAGCGCGCCGAGCGTGCCATGGCTCGGGCCCGTGGCGATCAACTGCGTCAGCGCGTCGCCATCGGTGTCGGTGCACGAGAGCGTGATCGTGACCGGGGCCTGATACGCGGTGGTCGCGTTCGCCGCGGAGCACGTCGGTCCGGTCTCCCGGGTGAAGGCGGTCACGGACTGGGCTCTGTAGGAGGCCACGTACACGCTGCGCCCGTCCGGGCTGACCGCCGCCGAGTAGG
Organism: uncultured Solirubrobacterales bacterium; assembly: GCA_963764545.1. Lineage (GTDB taxonomy): Bacteria > Actinomycetota > Thermoleophilia > Solirubrobacterales > Solirubrobacteraceae > Palsa-465. The sequence continues at coordinate 284,599 of CAVXSX010000009.1, forward strand.
CCTGGGCGAGCGCCCGGCCACGCGCGCAGAGGTCGCCCACGCCGTTCGACTCACCGTCGGCGCTGACGCAGCCGGCGGTGCCGGGAAGCTGTGTCACGCCGCCGCTGGTCGGATCGATGGAGAGAGTGACGACGCCGCCCTCGGTGGGGCTCGGCTGCTCGGTGACGTACAGGGTTCGCCCGTCCGGCGAGACCGCGCTGCCGTAGAGATACGAGAGAGCGCGCGCGCTCGAGCACGTCGGTGCTCCCGTGTTGTCCTCGCCGCTGATGGTCAGGCAGCCGGCGGAGCCCGACAGCTGCGTGAGGCTTCCGTCGCCACCCACGTGGAAGATGGCCAGGCCGCCCGAGTCGGCGGCGGTGCTGGCGCCATACGAGTCCACGTACAGGGTGTTTCCGGCAGGGCTGATGCTGAGCGAGTACGCGCCGGTGAGCTCACGGCCCACCGCGCACGTCGTCGCACCGGTGTTGTCCTCGCCGTTGTTGCTGATGCAGCCGGCCGAATCGGCCTTCTGCGTGAGCATGCCGGTCTGGGGGTCGCGGTCGAAGACCGAGATGCCGTTGCCGCCGAAGTCCGTCGAATACGCATGCAGGCCGTCGGGCGAGATGGCGAGCGACTGGTTGTTGCCGATGTCCCTGGTGGTCGTGCAGCCCGTCACGGTCGCCTCGGCCAGGCACTGGACCTCGTGCAACGCTCCGGTGGATGAGTCGTGCGCGAGGACGTGCACGCGATACGGCGTCAGAGCATCGGTCACGTACACATAGCCGTTGTCGGGGCTGATCGAGATACCGAACGGGTCGCCGAGGGTGGAGAGCGTCTGACAGGTGTTCTGGCCGTTCTGAGACGAGCCGTTGGCGCTGATGCATCCCGCCGTGCCCGGGAGCTGAGTCAGGATCCCGGTCGCCGGATCGCGCGAGAACAGGACGATCGCCGACGAGGGGTACCCGGAGTTGGTCATGTACGCCCAGCGTCCGTCGGAGGTGATCACGAAGTCGTGGCCGTCGCCGGGGCCCATCCCGACCACCGGGGTGCACGTGCCGGGGCCGGCCTGGCTCGAGCCGTCGGGGGTGAGGCAACCCGCCTGGCCGGGCAGCTGCGTGAGCTGACCGGTGGCGGGGTCGCGCGAGAACACCGCGAGGCCGGGCACGCTCGCGCCGGCGCCATAAGCCTTGTAGCTGCCGACGTAGACGAACTTGCCGTCGGGGCTGACCGTGACGCTCTCCGCGCCTTCGATCCCCCGGGCGACCTGGCAGGTGCCGGCGCCGTCCTGGCTCGAGCCGGCGGTCGAGAAGCACCCGAGGGTCCCCGGCAGCTGGGTCAGGCCACCGATCGGGGGTGGCGCCGCGCTCGCCGTCGCCGTCGCCGTCGCGACAGCCGGGAGCAGGAGCAGCCCAACACCCACGAGCATGGAAATCCGTCTTAGCGCCTGCAAAATCAAACCCATCCGATCATCACCCCGTTCGCTTGCTTGCTCTCTACGTGCTGTGTGCCGCAGTCTGGGGCAGGCGCGCTCCGGGCACATCGGGCAAACAACCATTTATTGGCGGGGGTCTTTAGTCGTGTTTAGACGGCGCTCGGGGCTTCGTGCGTGGCCTGGATCGTTGGCGACCGGCTCTCGGTATCGTCAATCGCATGGCCACGACTGCGATATCCCAGCTCGAATCGTTCAACCCCGCTACCGGCGAGCTCGTCGGAAGCGTCCCGATCACAGCGCCCGAGGACGTGCAATCGGTCCTAGACGCCGTAGCGGCGGTGCAGCCGGCATGGGCGCGGCTCTCGCTGGCGCAGCGAGGCGCCTATCTGGAGCGCGCCGCCCAGGTGATGCTCGAGCGATCCGACGAGATCCGCGATCTCATCGTCCGTGAGCAGGGCAAGCCGCGCAACGAGGCGTTCTCGATGGAGATCCTGCCCACAGTCGATGCGCTCGGCTGGATCGCGCGGTCGGGCGCCGAGATCCTGGCCGACGAGAAGATCCCGATGCCGCAGGCGTTTCTGAAGACCAAGCGCTCCTCGTTCGTGTACGAGCCGCTGGGCGTGATCGGGATCATCTCGCCCTGGAACTATCCGTGGAGCATTCCGCTGGGCGAGGTCGCGCTGGCGCTGATCGCCGGCAACGGCGTGGTGCTGAAGCCCGCGTCGCTGACCCCCCTGATCGCCGAGGGGATCGCCGACATGTTTGCCCGGGCGGGGCTCCCCGAGGGACTGTTGCGGGTTGTGCACGGCCCGGGTACCGGTGCCGCGCTGGCCGAATCGAGCGTCGGCAAGGTGTTCTTCACCGGATCGGTGCCGACCGGGCGCTCGGTGGCCGAGGCGTGCGCCCGGCGGCTGAGCGGCTGCGTACTCGAACTGGGCGGCAAGGACCCGATGCTCGTGCTGGACGACGCCCACCTGGAGCACGCGATCGCGGGCGCGGTGTGGGGCGCCTTCGCCAACGCCGGTCAGACGTGCTCGGGGATCGAGCGGGCTTACGTGATGCGCGGCGTCTCCGAGCGGTTCATCGCGGGCGTGGTGGCAGGCGCCAGGCGGCTGCGGGTCGGTGACCCGATGAGCTGGGACACCGAGATCGGGCCGATGGTCTCCGAGGAGCAGCGCGAGATCGTGCGCGAGCTGGTCGACGACGCGGTGGCCGCCGGCGCGGTGCTGCACTGCGGAGGTCCGGTCGATCCGCCGGCCGGGCTGGAGGGCGGTTGGTATGCCCCGGCGGTGCTCACCGGCGTGACGCCCGACATGCGGATCATGCGGGAGGAGATCTTCGGGCCGGTCCTGCCGATCGTGACCGTCGATTCCGCGCAGGAGGCGGTTGCACTCGCCAACGACTCCGAGTTCGGCCTGGGCGCCTCGGTATGGACCTCGGACCGGGCGCGGGGCGAGAAGATCGCTGCCGAGCTGGAAGCCGGGATGGTCTGGATCAACGACCACATGTTCAGCCACGGGGCCTGCCAGTGCGCCTGGGGCGGGGTCAAGGACTCGGGCCTCGGCCGCACCCACTCCAAGTTCGGGCTCTACGAGTGCGTGAACATCAAGCTGCGGGTGTGGGAGGGCTCGGCGATTCGCGATGCCTGGTGGCACCCGTACGACGAGACGCTGGGTCGCGCGCTGGGCAGCACCGCGCAGTTGCTGTACGGGTCGGCGGCCGAGCGAGGCCGAGCCGTGCGGGACGGTGCGGTTCCGCTGGCGCGGCTCGGCGGCCGGCTGGCGCGCGACGCCTTCCGTCGCTGAGCACCGCGGTACCCTCGTAGACGATGCCGGCCCAGGCCTACCGCGGTAAGGAGTGCGTCTGCCAGCTGCGACGCGGGATCTGCGACCAGTCCTGTGTGCAGGGCATGCTCGAGACCCCGTTCTACATCGCCTGCCTGAGGCTGACCGGCCGGCGCTGCGTGGTCGTTGGCGGCGGTGACGTGGGTCTCGAGAAGGTCGAGGGCCTGCTGGCGTGCGACGCCGATGTGACGCTGATCGCCCCCGAGGCCCATCCGGAGCTCGTGCAACTCGCGCTCGAGGGCTCGATCCGCTGGGAGCGGCGCGAGTACGCGGACGGCGACCTGGACGCCGCGCTGATCGTGATCGCCGCCACCGATGACACGGACCTGAACATCCGCGTGTTCGAGGAGGCCGAGGCCCGGGCGATGCTGGTCAACGTGGTCGACGTGCCACCCCTATGCAACTTCATCCTGCCGGCGATCGTCCGCACCGGCCCGCTGGCGGTGGCCATCTCCACGGCCGGCGCCTCGCCGGCGCTGGCCAAGCGCATGAAGCGCGAGATCGCCGAGCTGTTCGGCGAGCCATACGCGCTGCTCGCGGTCCTGCTCAACGAGGCCCGGGGGTGGGCCAAGGCCACGCTGCCGACCTACCAGGACCGCAAGGAGTTCTTCGAGTCGATCGTCAACGGCGAGCCCGACCCGGTCGAGCTGCTGCGGGCCGGCGACACCGAGGCCGTGCGCGAGTTGATCGCCGACGCGCAGCGCGCTGTCGCGGCGTGAGTACCGAGCTCACGCATCTTGATTCGTCCGGGCGAGCCCGGATGGTCGACGTGGGTGACAAGCCGCCCAGCGAGCGCCGCGCGGTGGCGCAGGCGATCGTGCGCGTATCGCCTCGGACCGCACAGGCGGTGCTGGCCGGTGACGCACCCAAGGGCGACGTGCTCGGCGTGGCCCGGATCGCCGGCATCCAGGCGGCCAAGCGCACCTCCGAGCTGATTCCGCTATGCCATCCGCTGGCTCTGAGCTTCGTCGGGGTCGAGGCGGGGGTGCAGGCCGAGGCCGGCGAGATCGTCCTCACCGCCGAGGCGCGTACCACCGGTCCCACCGGGGTCGAGATGGAAGCGATGACCGCGGCCAGCGTCGCGGCCCTGACCGTCTACGACATGGTCAAGGGGATCGAGCGCGGTGCCGAGATCGCGCAGGTCGTGCTGCTCGAGAAGTCCGGCGGCCGCTCGGGCCACTGGACTCGCCAGACCCGCTAGCGAAAGGCCTCTGAGAGCGCGTCGAGCGTGCCGGACTCGGCACCGCCCGCCATGTCGGCGTGGAATGGCGGAGCGATCGCGGTCAGGCCGCCGTCGACCACCAGCGTGGTCCCGGTCACGTACTCGGCCCCTGGGGAGAGCAGGAACAGCACGCACTCGGCCACCTCGGCGGCGCTGCCCATCCGCCGCTTGGGAATCTTGGGCAGCACGGTCTCCAGCGACGGCACCCGGCCGGTGGCGTAGAAGTAGTTCGAGGAGTCGGTCTCGATGATCCCGCCGTTGACCGCGTTGACGTTGACGCCGTGCGGCGCGAGTTCGACCGCCATGTAGCGGGCCCAGGCCTCGATGGCCGCCTTGGCCGACCCCAGGTTGGCGTAGGTGGGGAACGAACGGATGCTTCCGTAGCTCGACAGGACCACGACCCGGCCGCCGTCCGGCATCAGCCGCACCGCCCGCTGGGTCCCGAGCACGAACGCGCGCACGTTGAGGTTGAAGGTGCGCTCCAGATGGTGGGGCTTCAGGTCCATGAAGTGGTGGAAGTTCGAGGCCGACGCGTTGGAGACGAAGAAGTCCAGGCGGCCGACGCGCTCCTGCACCTGGTCGAACATGGCCTCGACTTCCTCGACGCTCTCGAGGTCGGCGCGGAGGGCCAGCCCGGTGGCGCCGAGCCGCTCGACCTCCGCCACCACCCCGCGCGCCAGCTCCTCGCTGCGCTTGTAGTTGACGACCACTGACGTGCCGCGGGCAGCCAGCCGGAGCGCCAGGGCCCGGCCGATTCCGCGCGAGGCGCCGGTGATCAACGCGACCTTCCCCGCAAACCCGCGGCGCGGGTCGGGTACGGCGTTCTTGTCGTCGCTGTCGCTCATCGGTTATCGGCTGCGAAGCAGGTCACGGGCGATCGTGGTCTTCTGGATCTCGGCCGTCCCCTCCTCGAAGCGCTGGGCGCGGGCGTCGCGGTAGACCCGCTCGATCGGGCTGGTCGCCCAGTATCCGAGCCCGCCGTGGACCTGCAGGGCGCCATCGGTCACGCGCTGGAGCATTTCGGAGGCGAACAGCTTGGCCATGGCTGCCTCCATCGGGGCGTGGCCGGTGTCCTCCCACGTGGCCGCGGCGTGGCGGACCAGGCGCCGGGCCGCCTCCAGGTCGGTGGCCATCTCGGCCAGCCTGAACGCGATCGCCTGACGCTCGGCGATCTTGCGCCCGAACGTCTCGCGCTGCTGGGCGTAGTCGAGGGCGAGGTCGAGGGCGCGCTGAGCCAGGCCCACGCAGGTGGTGGCCAGCGAGATCCGGCTCGGGCCGAGGAAGCCGCTGAGCGCGATGTCGAGGCCCTGGCCCTCCTCACCCAGCCGGTCGGCCACCGGCACGGGGGCGCGGTCGAACACGATGTGAGCGTGGTCGGTGCCGCGTACGCCCATGGTCTCGGCCATCTCCCGGTTCTCGATGCCCTCGCCATGGGACGGGACCATCAGGGCCACCGTCCCGTCCGCGCCGCGGGTCCCTTCCACCCGAGCGAAGCACATCAGGTAGTCGGCGATCGTCCCGAACGTGATCAGGTGCTTCTCCCCGCTCAGGTAGTACGTGTCGCCCTCGCGCACGACCGAGCAGCGCATGTCGGCGCCGCTGCCCGCGGTCGGCTCGGTCAGCGTGAAGGCCACCTTGAGCTCGCCGGCCACCGTCGGCTTGACGAAGCGCTCCCGCTGGTCGCCCGAGGCGTGGGAGTCCATCGGGCGCCAGATCCCGTTGGCCACGTGCACGATCATTCGCAGCGACGCGTGTGACTGCGAGACCAGCTCGAGCAGCTCGAGGTAGCGCGTGAAGCGGATGCCGGCCCCGCCGTACTCGGTGGGCGCGGCCAGGCGGAGGTAGCCCCGCTCGCGCAGCTCGTCCCACAGCTCCTGCGGAACGCGGTGCTCGCGCTCGATCAGCTCGGCCCAGCGTTCACCCTCGTTCTCCACGTAGGCGCGCACCTCGGCGCGCAGCGCCTCGAAGTCGGAGGCGGGGGTTGTGGCGGCGGCGGTCATGTGGTTACGAGCTCACGGGCCTGCGCACGCAGGATGAACTTCTGGATCTTCCCGGAAGGCGTGCGCGGGAGGGAGTCAACCAGCTCCAGGCGCTCAGGCCAGTACGGCTTGGCCACCCGGCAGGAGTCCAGGTACTCGAGCATCGCCCCGAAGTCGAATTGGGCGCCGGCGGTTTCGGTCACGACGTACGCGCAGGCGCGCTCCCCGAGGCGCTCGTCCGGCATGGCCACGATTGCCACCTCGCGCACGGCCGGGTGGGCGTGCAGAAGCTGCTCGATCTCGGCCACCGGGACCTTCTCGCCGCCGCGATTGATCACGTCCTTGACTCGTCCGGTGATCCGGACGTAGCCGGCCTCGTCGATCCTGGCCAGGTCGCCGGTCCGGTACCAGCCATCGGAAGTGATCGCCTCGGCGGTCAGCTCGGGCCGGTTCAGGTAACCCTCGAACAGGCAGTCGGTGTTGACCTCGAAGTTGCCCTCCTCGGCGGGACCGAGATCGCGGCCCTCGTCGTCGACGATGCGCAGGCGCACGCCTGCCAGCGCCCGGCCGTCGGTGCCCCACGCGCGCTCGGGCGGATCACCGGGGGCGAACGCACAGCCCAGGCAGCTCTCGGTGGTCCCCCAGGCCCCGCCCACCTCGGTGCCCAGGACCTCGCGCGAGCGGCGGGCGAGCGCGCGCGGGATGGCCGCTCCCGTGGCCACGAACGTCCTCAGCCGATCAGGTCGCTGATCGCGCTCCTCGGCCACCCGGGTCAGATCAGCCAGAAACGGAGTGGCCGCCTGCACGAAGCTCACGCCGTAGCGGCGCATCGCGTCCAGGCCCATGTCGGCGTTCCAGGACTCCTGGAGCACCTGTGTCACACCCAGCCGAAGCGCGATCCACATCCCGTACAGGAAGCCGGTCTGGTGGGCCAGCGGCGACGGCACGTAGATCACGTCGTCGGTGGTCAGACCGAAGTGCGCGATGTGGTGATCGGCCGCGCGCATCAGCACGTCGTGGCGGTGCAGGGCGCCCTTGGGCTCGCCCGAGGTGCCCGAGGTGAACAGCAGCTGCGCGATGTGCTCGGTTGCCGGCCGGTGGTGTTCGAGTTGTTCGGCGTCGTGGGGTTCGCGCTTGGAGAGAAGGCTGTCGTAACCGTCGTCGAGCACCACGACGTGCTGAAGGGCCGGCAGGGCCATGCGCAGCCCCTCGGCCATGGCCGCGTGGTCGTGGCCGCGGAAGCGGTCGGGAACGAACAGCACGCGAGCACTGCTCTCACCGAGCATGAAGGCCAGTTCGCGCTCGCGGAAGATCGGCATGAGCGGCTGGCAGGTGGCTCCGATGCGCAGCGCGCCGAGCGCGATCGTCACGAACTCGACCCGGTTCGCGAGCTGGAAGGCGACGTTCTCACCGGGCCGGACGCCGAGGCCCAGCAGCGCTTGCGCCACCCGATCGGATTCGATGCGCAGCTCGCTCCAGGTCAGCTCGCGGACGGCTCCGCCGGTGCTGATCGCCGCGACGGCTCGCTCGCCCGGCCGCTCGCGGGCGTGCCTGTCCAGATCGTCGAGGATCATCGCGTCTGGCCTACGGCGGGCATCTCGCGCGAGACCGCGGCCGGGATGCCGAGCAGGTTCATGTGATCGAGGAACTCGGGATATGAGATCCGGTAGGCGTGGGGATAGGACAGCTCGGTCACGTCGGTGGCGGTCGAGCCGGCCACGGCCAGCGCCATCAGTACCCGGTGGTCGTTGAACGAGGACAGATTCGCGCCGTGCAGCTGCCGCACGCCCTCGAACGTCATGTCGTTGCCGTCGAACTCGATCCGGGCGCCCATCTTGCGCAGCTGGAGCATCGAGGCCACGCGGTCGGACTCCTTGAGCCGGACATGGGCAACGTGCCCGAGCGCGCTGCGCCCACGCGCCCGGCTGGCCAGCACCGAGAGGATCGGGACCATGTCCGGGATGTCGCGGCAGTCGAGCGGGCCGCCCTCGGGCGGCGTGCCATCGTGGTCCATCGAGATCGAATGCTGATCCTCGGCGATCCGGAACGGAACGCCCGCGGCCATCAGGTTGTCGAGCACGGCGGCCTCGGGGTGACCGGCGATCGTCGTTGGGCTCCGGAACGTGACCCTGGACGGGTGCAGGGTGCACGCGGCCAGGCCGAACATGGCCGAGCCGAGATCGGCCGGGAGCTTGATGTTGCCCGCGCGGGGCTGCTGGTTCGGAGGGACGTAGAACTCGCGCCAGTCCTCGCGCGCGCTCACCTCGAGACCGAACTGACGCATCATCTCGAGGGTCAGCTCGAGGTAGGGCTGTTCGTTGAGCTCGCCCCGGACCTCGATCGTGGTCGGCTCGGTGGAATACGGCGCCAGCATCAGCAGGCCGCTGATCCACTGCGACAGCGTGCCGTCGATCCGGATCCGGCCACCGGTGGGACGACCGGGATAAACCGTCACCGGCAGGTGCTGTCCCTCGTATTCCAGCCGCAGGCCCATCCGCTTGAGCGCGCGCAGCAGGGGTCCGATCGGGCGCCGGCGGAAGTAGCGCTGGCCCACGATCCGGACCGGACGATCGCCCAGCGCGGCCAGGCCGAGCAGGAAGTACAGCGTCGTGCCCGAACTGCCCATCGAGACCTCATCGGCCTGCGGCGAAAAGCCGCCGCCGCCCCCGACCACGCGCCAGCCGTCGCCCGCCGATTCGATCTTCACGCCCAGGGCCCGCAGCGCCTGCACCGTGAACATCACGTGGCGCGCGGCCGTGCGCTGAGTGATCAGCGTCTCGCCGTCGGCGAGCGCGGCCAGCATCAGCGCGCGGTGGGCGTGGTACTTGGACGGCGGGATCGTCAACTCGCCCTGAAGGGGAGCCTGGGCCTTCGCTACCAGCAACCGCACCGGCGGCAGGATATCGGCGGGTTGGTCGGCCAACCGCGCGGCGCGGAATAGAACCGCCGAATGGGGGGCCCACGATAGTTGCCGACGCGCCTTATCATATAAATGCTATATTATGAATATGTCATCAGCAGCTCTGATCCGCCAGGCGCGCACCAATGCGGCAATCACCCAGGCCGAGCTCGCTGCGCGTGCTGGGCTGACCCAGTCGGCTATCGCGCGGCTCGAGCGAGACAGCTCGAATCCCACGATCGCCACCTTGACCGACGTCATCGCCGCCACCGGGCATCGGCTTGTCCTTGCCGCGCAGCCGCATCGGGCCTCGGTCGACGACAGCCAGCTGCGCGAGCGACTCGCGATGACGCCCGCCGAGCGGCTGGCCAACTTCACCGCGTCGAGCCGCAACCTGCGCACGCTGGCGGGCCGCGCGAGACGCGTCGGTGACTGACCGGCCGCCTCTGAGCGCCGACGAGATCCTTCGCCGGCTCGTCGAGCGCGGTGTCGACTTCGTCGTGATCGGCGGAATTGCGGCCGTGCTTCACGGCTCGGCCCGCAACACCTTCGACCTCGACATCTGCTTCGCAACCGACGACGCCAACCTGGCCGCTCTGGCCGATGTCCTGATGGCGCTTGGCGCCCGCCTGCGAGGTGTCGCCGACGAGGTGCCGTTCGTGCCCGATGCGCGGGCCCTGCGCCAGGTCGAGCTCCTGACGCTCGTCACCTCATTAGGCGAGCTCGACGTCCTCACCCGGCCTCCGGGAGCGCCGGCTTACGAGGCTCTCCGTCGGAACGCCGACCGCTACGACCTCGGCGGCTTCAACGTGTCGGTCGCCGCGATTGACGATCTGATTGCCATGAAGCGGACCGCCGGACGGCCCAAGGACCTGCTCGACATCGAGGAGCTCGAGACGATCCAGCGCCTGCGCCGGCGGTCGCGAACTCCGCCGCCTTGATTCGCTCGCCACCGACTGCGACTATTGCCCCGAAATGAGGAGGGGCGTTGCAAGGAGGCTGGGCGCGATGCGCATCCCGGTCTGTGCGGCAGCGCTGCTGGTCGCGGCCGCGCTCGCCCCCACCGTTGCGCACGCCGACGAGACGCTCCAGGCGAGCGGGTCGATCACCTACACCTGGCAGGCCAGCACGGCTCTGGGCTGCGCCGCGGAGGGGCTGTGCGGCGTTCAGGGTGCGCTGATCCTGCAGCCGCAGGGGAACACGACCGCGTCATCGCTCGGTAGAGGGGCGCTCGACCTCGGGATCTTCGGCTCGCCGGCGACGGTCCGCGTGTCAGGCCCGGACGGCGATTGCGTCGACGCCTCGGGCGCCCCGTTCGGCGGCGACCTATTCGCGAGCAAGGTCCACGGCCGGCTGGTGGCCCACCTCGAGCCGCCCCCTTCGAGCGGGCGGTGCGCCGGTCCGCGCCAGCAGGATCTGGCCGGCCTGGGGCTCCCCGTCAGGCGCTTCGGCGGCAGGCACCCGTCGTATGACCTGCGCACGAGCCAGAGCTTCCTAGCCGGACCGTTTACCGGCCGGCTCGTCTCGACGCTCGTCCTGCGGCCCGCCTCGGGCGGCGAATCCTCGTCGGGCAGTTCGAGCTCCGGCCCTGGCAAGCCCAGCCCTACCGTGCTGATCGAGCAGGTCACCCTGCGCTACCGCGTGAGCACCCTGCCTGGAACACTCGAGACCTCGTTCTCGGGCGAGCCCGACCCGTTCTGCTCCGCGCTGGCCTCATGTGGAGCCAATGGGACGCTGGCGCTGTCGATCGGGGGCTTCCAGCGCACGATCGTGGTCACCGCGGGGCGCCAGGTGCCAAGGCGCGTAAGCGCCCGCCAGGTGGAGGCCGACCTGGTCCGCGGACGGATGGAGGTCGAACTCGGAGGATTCGTGCCGTCGGCTCCCCCGTTCGTGGCCACGTCGACGACCGAGACGATCCAGCAGGCTGACGGCTCGCACTGCCAGGCGCAGACCACAAGCCATCAGGCGCAGCTGTTCGCTGGTCCGGCGAACCCAGCGGCGCGGCTTAGTCACACTCTCGACCTGACGCTCAACGATCCAAACGACAGCGGCCTGCTGCGGACCTTCTGCCCGGGACCGGACGACACGGACGTGTTCGGGGACCGGTCGCTCGTGGCTACCGGATCGCTCGAGCCGGACCAGCTCCTCGACCGCCACAACGTGCTCTCGCTGACGTCGCCAGGGAGCTTCGCGGGGCTCGGATACGTGGGCACGCGAAGCGGCTCTCTCCCGCTGGCGCTGACCTTGGAGCACGTCAAGGCCGTCACCATCACGGGGCCGGCGCAGGAGTTCGCGCCATGAGGCGGGCGTGGCTGATTGCCGCCGTGACGCTGCTAGCCGGAGTGGCTGGGCCGGCGCAGGCCCAGGAGGGCGTATCCCAGGTGATCTTCGGGTTCGGCCCCGGGAAGCTGATCTCTCAGGCCGACATCCCGGCCCGGTCCCAAGGTGACCTCGTGGTCACGTTCCACGGCGATCCCGCCACGGGGTGCGCCGCGGTTGGCTCGTGCACGTATTCCGGGACCGTCGTGGTCCGCCCGACCGGCGCTGACATCTCCGTGGTGACCTTGCGAAGGCGAGGACGGATCGTCCACCAGGTGGAGTTCGTGCTCGGACTCGGCCAGAACTCGTTTATGACGTCGGCCCGGGTGCAGCGCTCGGTGCCGGGCGGGCCGGATGAGACGTGCGCCGACGCATCCGGCGCCTTGCTCAGCGGTGCGGGTGCCGCCGTCGAGCGTGGACACGCGGTGACCATCCGGCTGCTTCAGTCGGGTGGAACGCTTCTGCAGACGCGCTGCGCCGGTCCGCTCGACGGCGATCTGGCCGGGGTCAGCCCCACCGTGACGATCCCGCTGAGCCGCCTGCTCCGGGGCCGGACCGTCCTCGACCTGAGCGGCAACAGTACCTTTGCCTCCCATGGGTTCGCCGGGACGATCAGCTCGACGGTGAGCGTCAAGCTCGGCAAGCCGCGCGGCACCGCTTCGGCCAACCCGACGTTCCCCCCCGGGATCAAGGTCCGGCGGAGGCGGGTCGTGACCGAGCATCTCAGCCTGGCTCGGATCCGGGGTGGACTGAGCGTCGCGCTACGCGGCAGTGTCGATCCGACCGTGTGCGGCCTGCTCGACACCTGCGGGCTCACTGGGTCGCTCAGCCTTGACACCGTGGCCCACCATGCCGTGTTCGCTCAGGTGATCGCGACCGGCCCGGCCAGCCGGCCCTATCGGGACTTCCTGACCGCTCTCGGGCTCAGCCGGAGCGGACGCGCGCACGGAATTGCGGTGTCAATCCTGGCGTATGTGACCGGAGCGGTGCGGGCGGACGTCAGCCAGTCCGGTGAGACCTGCTCTGACACCGCGTTAGACGGGACTGTGGTGGTGGGGATCGAGCCAGGCGCGAGCGGCCCCTTCGGCGGATTCACGGGGCCCTGGCGGACGCGCTGCCCCGGTCCGATGCTCGGCAGCGGGCTGGGCGGGCTGTCGTTGTCGCTGGCTAAGGGCGCGCTGGAACATCGGGAGTTCACGATCGAGGCACGCGCCACGGGGACACTGCAGGACGATGGATACGCGATCGTCCCGCACGGGCGGCTGTCGCTGCTGCTGCGGCGCGGGCCGGTCACCCAGCAGGTGTTCTCCGCGCCGACGGGCTAACCCCGCCAGGCGCTCGGAGCGCCTACCCTTCGGCGGGCGATGAAGACCGCGATCATCACCGTCTCGACCTCGGTGGCCGCCGGGCGTTCCGAGGACCGCTCGGGCGAGGCGCTGGCCGAGCTGGCCGAGGCGGCGGGTGCCGAGATCGTCGCGCGCGACGTGGTGGCCGACGATCAGAAGGCGATCGAGAAGGTGCTGCGCCGGCATGCCAAGAACGGGGCGGCGCTGATCTTCACCACAGGCGGCACCGGCTTCACGCACGATGACGTCACGCCCGAGGCGACCCGGGCGGTCATCGACCGCGAGGCACCCGGCTTTGCCGAGGCGATGCGGGCCGAGGCGCTCAAGCACACCCCGATGGGGATCCTGTCGCGTGGAGTGTCGGGCCTTGCGGGCCAGACCCTGATCGTCAACTTTCCCGGCAATCCGAAGGCGATCGGCGAGCTGTTTCCAGTCATCGGCCCGACGCTCGGTCACGTGGTGACGACGCTGCAGCACAAGGGTGGACCAACCCCCGGCCATTGAACTTCGCGGGCTGGTCCGCCGCTTCGGCGAGCGGACCGTGCTGCGGGACGTCTCGGCTTCCGTCCCCGCGGGCGCGACGCTCGCGGTGCTGGGGCGAAACGGCGCGGGCAAGTCCACGCTGCTGCGCATCCTGGCCACCCTGCTGCGCCCGCACGCCGGCGAGGTACGGGTGCTGGGCGAGGCCCTGCCGGCGCGCGCCTTTGCGGTGCGCGCGCTTCTTGGGTTACTGAGCCACGATCCCCTGCTCTACCGCGATCTGAGCGGGCGCGAGAACCTCACCTACCACGCCCGGCTGCACGGCGTGGCCTCCGCGCGCGTCGAGGAGGTGCTCGAGGCGGTCGGGATGCGCGAGCGGGCCGACGAGCCGGTGCGTCTGCTCTCGCGCGGGATGGTGCAGCGGCTCGCGGTGTGCCGGGTGGTCCTGCACCGACCGAGCGTCCTGCTCCTGGACGAGCCGCTGGCCAATCTCGATCCGGCGGCCACCGAGCTGGTGGCGCCCCTGATCGGGCGGGCGTCCGGAGCCACCCGGATCCTGACCAGCCACGACCCGCAGGCGGCGCTGGCCGAGGCCGATCTGGTGCTCGGCCTTAAGGGTGGGCGGGCGGCCTTTCTGACCGAGCCGAGCCGGGTGGACGCCGAGTCCGTGGGGCGGCTGTATGCGTGAGGAGCGGGCTCCGGGCTCGTGGCGGACGACCGTCACGGTCCTGCGCAAGGATCTCTTGCTCGAGCTGCGCGGTCTCGAGACCGTGCCTGCCATGGTCCTGTTCGCGCTGGCCACGCTCGTGGTCTTTCATTTTGCGCTCAACCGGGACACGCTCGACGGGCAGCTGGCGGCCGGCGTGTTGACCGCGACACTGCTGTTCGCCGCGATGCTCGGGATCAACCGGCTGTTCGTGGCCGAGCGCGAGCAGGGCGGCTTCGACGCGTTCCTGCTCGCCCCGGTCGACCGCTCGGCCCTGCTCGTTGCCAAGGCGCTGGCCTTGTTCGTGTTCCTGGTCGTGCTCGAGGTAATCGCGGTGCCGGCGTTTGGGCTGCTGCTGCTGGGGACCTCGCTCGGGCCGCCGCTGCTCGGCCTGATCGCCATGCTGCTGCTGGGTGATGTGGCGCTTGCGGTGATCGGCACGCTGGTCTCGGCGATCGCCGTCCACACGCGGGCTCGCGACCTGATCGGGCCGATCATCGGGCTGCCGCTGCTGATGCCGGCGCTGATCGCGGTGGCCCGGGGAATCGGGCCTCTGCTAGCCGTTCACGGCTCGGCCTGGCCGCCGGCAAGGTGGGTGTTGATCCTTGCTCTTTATGATGTGGTGTTCGCCCTCCTCGCGTACGCCGTCTTCGATTTCTTGCTGGAGGACTAAAGGCTTGATCACTTATGGGCGGGGTCTTCGCGGCCTCGCTATCGCGACTGTTCTGACAATCACCGCGGCCTTTGCGCTGGCGTTTTTCTACGCGCCGCTCGATGCCGACCAGGGCTTCGTCCAGAAGATCTTCTATCTCCACGTCCCGCTGGCCATCACCGCGCTGTGCGGATTCGTATTTGGTGGCTTGCTCGGGGCCATGCACCTGCGCACCGGCGATCGCCGGTGGGACATCCGCTCCTACGTGGCGATTCACATGGCGCTGATCTTCGGCATCGGCACGCTGATCACCGGGGGAATCTGGGCCAAGGCGTCGTGGGGCCATTGGTGGGTATGGAGTGACCCGACGCTCACCTCCTTCCTGATCGTGCTACTGCTCTTCTGCACCTACCAGCCGTTGCGCTTCTCGATTGAGGATTCCGAGCGCCAGGCGCGCTACGCGAGCGTGTTCGCGGTCATCGCCGGCGCGTTCGTGCCGCTGAACTTCATTGCGGTCCGGCTGGCCCAGGCCTATGTCCACCCGCGCGTCCTGACACTGACCGGCGGCAACCTGCCGGGCGCGATGCGGCTCACGTTCCTGGTCTCGCTGGTGGGGATGGCGCTTTTGTATGTGACTCTGTGGAAGTACGAGATGGCGTCCAAGAGCACGCGCATGCAGGTGCGGGCGCTGCGCCGTTCGCTCCTGGGCGAGGACGGGGTGGCGCCCCTGAAGCGGAGTGCGGCGCCGTCATGAGCGCGCTGTTCGCGGTCGCTCCCGCCCTCCCCCTGCACACCGCGGGCAAGTACGTGGCCGGCGCCTACATCGCGTTCCTCGCGATCGTGCTCATCTACGTGGCGATCATGGCCTCACGGCTGGCCCGCACCGAGCGCGATCTGACCGAGCTCAGGCGCGATATCGAACTGCGCCGCCAGCAGGCGCCCGGGGAGTCGGGTCAGGGCTCGGAGCGCGAGCGAGAGCCGGTTGCGTGAGCGAGCTGCTCGCGATCGGCGTATCGCACAAGACCGCGCCCGTCGAGGTCCGCGAGCGCCTGGCCCTGCCCGGGGCCTGTGCCGCCGACTTCCTGCGCGACCTGCGGGGCACCGGCGAGGTGCACGAGGCGGTGTCGATCTCGACCTGCAACCGGACCGAGGTCTACATGGTGGTGGGCAACCCGGTCGAGGCCGAAAGCCGCGCCCTGGCCATGCTGGCGAGCCAGGCGGGGATCCGGCCGACCGCGCTGGCCTCGGCGATCTACTCCCCGCGCAACTGCGATGCGGCTCGGCACCTCTACCGCGTGACGGCCGGCCTCGACTCGATGATCGTGGGCGAGGCCGAGATCCAGGGCCAAGTCAAGCGCGCCTACCAGGCGGCGATCAGCGGCGACACCGTCGGGCCGCTGACCAACCACCTGTTCAAGGCGGCGCTGGCCACCGGCAAGCGAGTGCGGACCGAGACCGCGATCGGCGAGCGGCAGCTCAGCCTGCCCGCGGTGGCGGTGGCGCTGGCCCGCGAGCAGCTCGGCTCGCTGGACGGCCGCTCCGTGGTCGTCGTCGGAACTGGCGAGACCGGTGAGCTGACCGCGCGGTCGCTGGCCGACAGCGGCGCGCAGCCGGTGTTCGTGGCCAGCCGCCGGCGCGACCGGGCGATCGCGCTGGCCCGTCGCTACGGCGGCACCAGCCTGAGCTTCGACGAGTTGCCCCAGGCACTCGAGCGCGCCGACATCCTTCTCGCCGCGACCGCGTCTCCTCACCTGCTGCTCGAGGCTCAGGAGCTCACGGAGGTGATGGCAACACGCCGCGGCCGTCCGCTTCTGTTGATCGATCTGGCCGTGCCGCGCGACATCGATTCCGCGTGCGCCGAGCTCGACGGCGTATCGCTCTTCGACATCGACGACCTGGAGGCGGTGATCGCCCGCAACCGGCGGGTGCGCCAGGCGGAGGCGCGCAAGGCCGAGGGGATCATCGAGGAAGAGATTCAGCACTTCGCCGCGTGGCTCGGTTCGCTCGAGGTGCTCCCGACGCTGACCGCCCTGCGCCTGCACGCCAGCGAGATCGCCGAGGAGGTCGTACGCGAGAACCTCGGCAAGTGGCAAAAGGCGTCGTCGGCCGACCTCGAGCGGGTCGACGCGATTGCGCAGGCCATCGTCAACCGGCTGCTCCACCACCCGACGGCCCGGCTGCGAGAGCTCCAGGACGATCGGGTGCACGCCCGGATGGCGCTGATTCGCGATCTGTTCGGGCTCGAGGTGGAGAGCGACACCCCAGCCGCCGAGCCGGCGGCGGACAAGCTGGCCGAGGTGCGCGAGCTGCGGCGAGCGCGTTGATCCGCGTCGGCACGCGGGGCAGCGCGCTGGCGCTGGCGCAGGCATCGTGGGTCGGTGAGCGCCTGGGCGATGATTACGAGCTGGTGAGGATCGAGGCCGTCGGTCCGATCGACGACAAGTCGCGGTGGGTGCTGGGGCTCGAAGGGGCGCTGCTGGCCGGCGAGATCGACGTGGCCGTGCATTCGGCCAAGGACGTGCCGGCCGAGCTGGCCGAGGGGCTGGAGCTGGTCGCCATCCCGGCGCGTGCCGATGCGCGCGATGCGCTTTGCGGGGCACCGTCGTTCTCGGCGCTCGCAGCCGGGGCGCGGGTCGGCACGAGCAGCCTCCGGCGGGCGGCACAGGTCCGGGCCGCGCGCGAGGACGTCGAGGTCGTCGAGGTGCGGGGTAACGTCGACACCCGCCTGCGCAAGCTCGCCGAGGGTGAGTGCGATGCGCTGGTGCTGGCGGTGGCCGGGCTCGAGCGCCTCGGACGCTCCGACGCGATCGACGGGGTGCTCGACGGGCTGGTCCCGGCGGCCGGGCAGGGCGCGCTGGCTTTGGAAGCGGTTGCAGGGCGGGTCCCGGCGTCGGCTCTGACCGCAGTCTCGGATCCGGGCGCCACCGCGTGCGTGCTGGCCGAGCGTGAGCTGACGCGCGCCCTGGGCGCGTCGTGCAACACCCCGGTCGGCGCCCACGCACGGGTGATCGACGGTGAGGCGCTCGAGCTCGCGGCCTGGGTGGGACGCCCCGACGGCTCGGTGTGGATCGGCGACAGGCTCCGCGGCGCTGGGCGTGGGCTGGGCGCTCGAGTGGCCGAGCGGCTGCTGACGGCGGGGGCGGCGGAGCTGCTCTCGTGACTGTCTATCTGGTCGGGACGGGTCCGGGCGACCCCGGGTTGATGAGCGCCCGGGCACTCGAGCTGGTCGCGACGGCGGACGTGATCGTCTATGACCGGCTCATCCCATCCTCGGCGCTCGACGGCGCACGGTCCGACGCGCAGCTCATCTATGCAGGTAAGGAGGGCGGAGGCGAGTCCATGCCCCAGGCCGAGATCGACCGGCTGCTGGTTTCGCACGGCCGCTCCGGCGCGGAGCTCGTCGTCCGCCTGAAGGGCGGTGACCCGTTCGTGTTCGGGCGCGGGGGCGAGGAGGCCGAGGCGCTGCTGGCGGCAGGAGTTCCGTTCGAGATCGTGCCGGGCGTGACCGCCGGAGTGGCCGCTCCCGCGTACGCGGGCATCCCCGTCACCCACCGCGGCGCAGCCAGCGCGGTGGCGTTCGTGACCGGGCACGAGGACCCGACCAAGGCATCTGGGAACGCGCTGGACTGGGACGCGCTGGCGCGCTTCCCGGGGACGCTCGTCTTCTACATGGGCCTGCGGCAACTCGAGTCGATCGCGTCGCGGCTGGTGGCCGGTGGCCGGGCCGCGTCGGAGCCGGCGGCGGTGATCGAGCGCGGCACGCTGGCCAATCAGCGCGTGGTCGTTGGGACGTTGGACACGATCGTGGGGGTTGCCGGCGCCGAGCGCGTACAGGCTCCCGCGCTCGTGGTGGTGGGCGAGGTGGTGGCGCTTGGCGAGCGGCTCGCGTGGTTCGCGCAGGCACGGCCACTGGCCGGTGTGTCGGTCGCGGTCACGCGCGCCCGCGCGCAGGCGAGCGGTCTGGCCGGGCGGCTGCGGGCGCTGGGCGCGGCGGTGGTCGAGGCGCCGGCGATCCGGATCGTGCCGCTCGATGGACCGGCACCCGAGCTTGGCCGCTATGACCTGATCTGCCTGACCAGCCCGAACGGCGTGCGGTTGCTTTTTGCGCGGCTGGCGGCGGCGGGTCTCGACGCGCGCGCCCTGGCCGGGGCGCGGGTGGCGGCAATCGGTCCGGGCACGGCGCGCGCTCTGTCCGAGCACGGGGTGATCGCCGACGTGGTGCCCGAGCAGTTCGTCGCCGAGGGGCTGGTGGAGGCGCTGGCCGACGTCCCGGTTGCCCGCGCGTTGGTGGCGCGCGCGGCCGAGGCGCGTGACGTCCTGGTCGACGGCTTGTGCTCGCGCGGGGCCCAGGTGGACGTGGTTGCGCTGTACGAGACCGTGGCCGAGGCACTTGACCCGGGGCAGGTCGATGCGGTGCGCTCGGCCGACTACGTGACGTTCACCTCGTCGTCCACCGTGCGTTACCTGGTGCAGTCGCTGGGTGGGGACGGTTCGGGTGTTTCGGGCCGGTTGGTCAGCATCGGCCCAGTGACCAGCGCGACGCTGCGCGAGCACGGTCTCTCGCCCGATGTCGAAGCCACGCGGCACGACGTCGATGGATTGGTGGAAGCTCTGGTGAGCGACGCGGCGGGGCGCGAAGGTGGCTGAGCCGTGGGCTCGCCGGTCATCACCTTCCTGACCGACTACGGGCTGAGCGACGCGTTTGTCGGGATCTGCCACGGGGTGATCGCTTCCGCGTGTCCCGGCGCCCGGGTGATCGACCTCACGCACGGGGTCCCGCGCGGGGACGTCCGGGCGGGAGCGGTGATTTTGCGCGGCGCCCTGCCGTACCTGCCGGTCGGCGTGCATCTGGCCGTGGTCGACCCCGGGGTCGGCAGTTCGCGGCGCGCGGTTGCCGTGGCTCTGGCGGATGGTCGCCGGCTGGTCGGGCCCGACAACGGCCTGTGGTCGCTGTGCTTCGGCGGGGACGTGGTGGAAGCGGTCGACATCGGGCGCTCGCCGTTCGCGCTCTCGCCGACGTCCGCCACCTTCCACGGCCGCGACATCTTCGCGCCGGTGGCGGGGCGGCTGGCCGCGGGGGCGTCGCTGGCCGAGGCGGGCGAGCCGATCGATCCGGACGGCCTTGAGCGGCTGTCGGTTTCGCGCCCTCACGTCGAGGATGGCGCGCTGCTGGTCCACGCCGTGTACCTCGACCAGTTCGGCAACGTGCAACTCGATGCGGAGCTCGAGGATCTGCGCCGGCTCGGGTTCCGGGACGGGCGGCCGGTGGCGATCGCTGTCCGTGGCGAGTCGTGGCCGGGGGTGTACGGCCGCACGTTCGCCGACGTGCCCGTCGGCGAGCTGCTCGTCTACGAGGACGCCGACGGGCGGCTGGCCGTGGCGATCAACCAGGGCAGCGCGGTCGACCGGCTGGGCATCTCGGTGGGGGACGCGCTCCGGATCGCGCTGGTATGAGCGAGCTCGGGCATCCCCGTGTCCAGTATCGGCGGACCGGGTCGACCAACGCCCGGGCCCGCGAGCTGGCCGGCGCCGGCGCGCCGCATGGGACGCTGGTCACCGCCGCCGAGCAGTCAGAGGGTCGCGGGCGGCAGGGCCGCACGTGGTCGGCGGCCGCGGGCCGGGCGCTGCTCTGCTCGGTGGTGATCCGCGACCCGCCGGCGCTGCTGCCGCTGGCCGCCGGGGTGGCGGTGACCGAAGTGGTCGAGGGGCAGGTGGCCGGGGCGCACGCGCGGCTCAAATGGCCCAACGACGTGCTGGTCGCCGGGCGCAAGGTCGCGGGCATCCTGGTCGAGGGGCGTCCGCAGGAGGGATGGGCGGTGATCGGCATCGGGCTGAACGTCGCCCTGCGCCCGGATGACTTCCCGGCGGAGCTCCGCGCTACCGCCGGCACGCTGGGTCTCGAGCCGGATGCGATCGAGCCGACCCTGGACGCGCTGCTGGACCGGCTGGAGCAGTGGGTGCGGGCCGATGCTGGCGCGCTGGTTGGCGCCGTGCGCTCGCGGGACGCTCTGCTCGGGCAACCGGTGCGGTGGGCGGCCGGACGCGGGGTGGGCGCCGGCATCGACGCCGGCGGGCGGCTGCTGGTCGAGACCGAGTCCGGGACGGTGGCGCTCGACGCCGGCGAGGTCCATCTGCTGGCGAATGGCTGACTACCTGTAAAAGGCGACAAACCGCTCCCCTCCGCCGAACCTTGGCGACATAAGCATGGACAGCATGCTTATGTCGCCGATACGTCGGCGGGGCGGGCGGTTTGCTACGAAATACAGGTGGCGGCGAGACTAGGCGGCGGCTTCGTCGTGCTCGTCGCGGTCGTCGGGGCGGAGGGACTCGGGATGGGAGTCCTCGAAGGAGTCGTCGTCGGGGTGGTCGTCGTCGGAGTCGTCGTCGGAGTCGTCGTCGTCGGAGTCGTCGTCGTCGTCGGAGTCGTCGTCGTCGTCGGAGTCGTCGTCGTCGTCGGAGTCGTCGTCGTCCGGGTCGTCGTCGGAGTCGTCATCGTCCTCGTCCACATCGTCGACCGGTGCCTCGAGTTCGTCGTCATCCTCGGAATCGTCGTCTTCGGCTGCGGCCTCGTCAGCGGCCAGGATCGCTGTCTCGTCCGGCTCTTCGGTCTCGACCGCTGCGGTCGCCACCGCCTTCGCGGCACCAGACGCGCCGCCCTCGCCGGCGGATGCCGTCTTGCGCTTGCGCCGGTTCTTGCCGCGCCGGCCCTTGGGGAAGTTGCGCAGCAGCTCGCGGGCCAGGGCGGCCGGCTTGCGGGCCATCCGGGTGCGGGCGCCGCGCAGGGCCTCCTCGGCCTCGGGGGTGTGGGCCAGGGCGGCGGCCAGCAGGGCGGCCGACAGCCGGCGATCCTCCTTGCGCGCGGCGTGCACCAGCCGGCGGGCGTTACGTGCATGAGCGGCGCCGGAGGAGTTGACCAGCAGACCGAGCAGCCGCTTGGTCTCCGGCCAGCGCTGGACGGCGTACTCCTCGTGCACCTCGCGGGTGTACTCGGCCATGCGCCAGATCCAGGCGTTGGCCTGATCCCGCCGCCCGATGCGGCGCTCGGCGAGAGCCTGGAGCATGATCTTCACGCCCTCGCGGCGCTCGTCGCGCGGCCAGCCGGCCATGATGTCGATCGCGGTGTCGAAGGCCTCGGCATCCCGCGAGGAGGCGATCTCCTGAAGGGCCCGCAGTCGCAGCTGGGCGTTGCGATTGCGCTGGACCGCGGTGAGCAGGAAGCGCCGCTTGAGCTCGCCGCCGCGATCGAAGTGGAGCATGGCCTTGGCCCGGCGCCAGCCGTTGGGAGCCACTCGGGCGCCGGCCAGCGCGGCCCACACGTGCTGCTCGCCGTAGTCGAGGTGCTCGACGGCAATCCGCCAGAGCTCGCGCTCGAAGACCTGTGCGCGCCGCTCGGGATCGGGCGTCACCGGGAGCACGCGGCGCTCGACCCGCACGCGCCGGCCGCGGCCCCGGCGGACCGGGCCGACCACGATCGCGCCACCCCGGTAGACGTCGCGATCTAGCAGCGAGTGAAGGGTCACGACCGGGTCGTCGTGCTTGGTCGCGGGGTGCACGAAGTCGATGACGATCCCCGCCTCCTTGCCCGGATGCCGGCGGGTCACGCGGCCGACCCGCTGCTGATAGATCCGCTTGGAGGCGGTCGGCGCCAGGTGCATGCAGATCGTCGCCCGCGGGCTGTTCCAACCCTCGGCGAGCAGCTGGGCGTTGACCAGCACGTCGATCTTGCCCGACTCATAGTCGGCCAGGATCCGGGCCAGCTGGCGCTTGGGCGTCTCGCCCGACACCCCCTTGGCCTTCATCCCCATGTCCTGGAAGGCCTTGGCCACGTTGTAGGCGTGGCGGACGCCCGCGGCGTAGACGACACCGGGGACGTTGTTGAAGCGCGTCTTGTAGAGATCGGCGATCGCCATGTTGAACGGCGTCTGGTCCAGCAGTTCGGCCAACATCTCCTGGTCGAACTCGGTGTCCACCTCGCCGCGGCGCAGCGGCACCTTGGCGATCGTCCGCACGCCCGGTCCGGGCGGGATCCGGATGCAGCGCAGCGGCGCGATCACCCCTCGCCTTGCCGCCTGGGCCAGGTCGAAGCGCGAGGTCTGGGTGGGGAAGAGATCGGTGACGTGGCGGGCGATCAGAGCGCCCGTGGCGGTCATGCCGATGAAGATCGGGCCAGACCAGGCGCGGATCGCGCCCGACGTCTTCTCGCCCAGCGCGGTGTGGGCCTCATCGCAGATGACGATCGTGTAGGCGTCGGAGATCTTGCCGGCGTTGCGCACGAACCACTGGTAGGTCTCGACCGTGACCGGGCCGTTGGCCGCGTCCTTGCCGGCGAGCAGGGGGGCGTGGATCCGGTCGCGGTAGCCGCGGTCGCGGAGCTCTCCGTTGAACTGGTCGACCAGGTTGCGGCGGTGGGTGAGGATCAGCACACCGCCGGTGCGTGAGGCCTCCACGAAGCCGAGCGCGGCCACCGTCTTGCCGGCCCCGGTGGCGTGCTCGAACCAGAAGCGGCGGTCGGCATTGGGGTCATCGGCAGCCTCATCGAGCTGGACGTCCGCGTCCAGTTCTTCTTCCTCGTCCTGCCAGTCCAGGGGCTCCTCGTCCTCACCCTCGCCCTCGTCCTCGTCGACCTCCACATCCAGCTCGTCCTCGGAATCCTCCTCGCCGGGGAGCGCGGCCGAGGCGAGGCTGGCCGGCTCGGGTGGGACCGGCGGCGCGCCATTGACGCTGCCGTTGCCAGTCCCGTTGCCGTTGCCGCTGCGCTGGGCCTCGGCGAGCAGCGCGGTCAGCGTGCCCGACAGCGCATCGACCTGGTGGGCGGACAGGACCGTCCCGTCGACCAGGTGGGGCTCCTCTTCGGAGAGCATCCGCTCGAGCCCGAGCAGGAGCGAGAACTGCCGCCGCCACTCGATCGAGGGCTTGTCCGCCCCGCCATCGATTTCCGCCAGAGCGGCGTCGAGCGCGCCGCGGCGGGGCGATCCCGGGGACAGAGCCTCCTCGAGGGTCTCGCCGTCGTAGACGAACCGTTCACGGGTGAACAGCTCCACGCGCGCGATCGCGGCAGGTTCAGGAAAAGGGGCGGAATCACCCATGCGGATCGAAAGGTTGCGTTTCGGAATGCGAGCCGCGGAGGTACAGCAAAGCGACTCAGGCGGGCTCGCAGGAGACCGTGCGCGGGGAAGAAGAACCCTCAGATGAGCGGATGCCCCCGCACCCGGCTAGAAAGAACTGCAGAGGAACCTATTAAAGCAGGTTCGGCCCTTCCTGAACGCGGTCGCTTCGTCTGCACGCCCCTCCAGCGGCACACGCTTTCCGGCCAGGACCGGCGGGCCACCGTCCGCGAACGCGAGTGCCGCCGGACCGGCGCCGCAGCCTCGCTCCAAGCGCGGGGGCAGATGCAGCCCCTAAGCTGTGGACTGATGACCGGGACGGCGGTGACCGAGATCCGGCGGGCCAGGACCCGAGAGGAGCTCGACGCGGCGCTGCGGCTCCGCCACGATGTGTTCTGCGTCGAGCAGGGCGTGCCCGAGCGTGATGAGGTCGACGGGCGCGACCCCGAGGGCATCCATCTGGTCGCCGTCCGCGAGGGCGAGTTGCTGGCCACCTGCCGGATCCTGCTGGTCGGTGCGACGGCTCAGTTCAGCCGGTTGGCCGTGCGGCACTCGGCGCGCCGGGAGGGAATCGCCACCGCGATGCTCGCCGCCGCCGACGAGGAGTCGCTGGCCGGCGGGGCGCGGCGGATCGTGCTCCACGCCCAGACCTACGCCCGCAAGCTGTACGAGACCGCGGGCTACCGGCCCCGGGGACGGGTGTTCTGGGAGGCGGGGATCGAGCACATCGCGATGGAGAAGCTGCTCGACTAGGTGGTTCTCGTCGGGGGACGAACAGCAGGTGCCTGAGGTCCGGATCGACCCGCTGACGGGCCTCCGGGCCATCGTCGCCGGTGACCGGGCCAGGCGGCCCGGCGGAGAACTGCGGGCGCCGCCGTCGCCGCCACTGGACCCCGAGACCGACCCGTTCGCCGATGGCCACGAGGACCGAACCCCGCCCGAGGTCTACGCGGTGCGCTCGGGCGGAGGCGGGCCCGACACCCCGGGGTGGACCGTTCGGGTCGTGCCCAACCTGTATCCGGCACTCAGCGCCGACTCCGCCGCGCCGGAGCCCGAGGCCAACCCGGACCTGTTCTGGGCCGGGCCGGCGCACGGTGCCCACGAGGTGATCATCAACGCTCCCGATCCCGTCACCTCGCTGTCCGACCTGACGCCCGAGCAGGTGGTCGCCGCGATGGACGTGTGGCGCGAACGGATGCGCACCCATCGGGGCTCGGCCTACGTGCACCTGAGCGTCAACGAGCAGCGTGAGGCCGGTGCCTCGCTGCCCCACACCCACGCTCAGCTCTATGCCCTGGACTTCGTGCCCGCGGCGATCGCGCGCGAGCGGGAGCGATTCGGGGCCTACGCCACACGCACGATGGGCAGCAACCTGCTCGGCGACCTCGTCCAGGAGGAGGTCCGCCGGCGCGAGCGGATCGTGGCCATCGACGAGGAGAGCGTGCTGATGGCGCCGTACGGCGCGCGTCTGCCGTTCCAGCTCATGATCGCGCCGCGCACCCCCCGGGCACGGTTCGAGGACGACGGACCGCTGGGCGCCCACATGCTCCACGACGCGCTCGGGCGGCTGGCCCGGCGCCTCACCGCGACCCCGCCGCTGAACCTGTGGGTGCGCACGGCGCCGCGCGGCGCCGAGCACTTCTGCTGGCGGATCGACATCATGCCCCGGCTGACCCACCTGGCCGGGCTCGAGCTGGGCGCCGGGGTGCACCTGAACATCGTGCCGCCCGAGCTCGTCGCCTCCGAGCTCAGAGACGCGTGAGGGCGCTCGTTCAGCGGGTCACGCGCGCGTCGGTGAGCGTTGAGGGGAGCGTGGTCTCGGACATCGGGCCGGGGCTGCTCGTGCTGCTCGGGGTCGGGCACGAGGACGACGAGCGCGACGCGGACTGGCTGGCCGACAAGGTCAAGGCGCTGCGCATCTTCCCGGACGCCGTGGGCAAGATGAACGAGCCCCTGGGCGACCGTCAGGTGCTGTGCGTCAGCCAGTTCACGCTGTACGGCGACGCCCGCAAGGGCAACCGGCCGAGCTATGTGGCCGCCGCCGAGCCCGAGCGGGCGCAGGCCCTGTACGAGCGCTTCTGCGCGCGGCTCGAGGCGCAGCGCGGCGTGTTCGGGGCGATGATGGCCGTCGAGCTGGTGGGCGACGGACCGGTGACGCTGATGGTCGAGAGCCCGGTCAGGAAACCTGCAGGGTCGCCACGATCCGGTTGAAGTTGCCGGCCAGGTCCGTGGCCGCCAGGTGGATCGTGTATGTCCCCTTGTGCCTGAGCGCGGGGATCGTGAACGAGCGGTCGCCGTAGCCGAAGTCGGCGCTGGTGCCGAACAGCGTGTGGCCGCCGGGGCCGATCACCACGACCCCCACGTGCGAGTACTTCGAGAGGGAGAACTCGAGGTTGAACGACTTGTTCTTGTGCGCGTGCTGCGTGAGCAGGCTGAGCGCCGGAGGCGTGGTCAGGTCGGCCGTGAAGTGCTGCGCGGTCACGCAGTAGATCTGCACCTTGGTGAGCTGGCAGAGCGTTGAGAGGAAGCCGGTGACCAGTTCGTGGTAGCTCAGCGTGTCCTCGATGCCCGGCTGGTAGAGCGACCAGGCCCCGGTGTCGAAGTGGGGAAGCTCGGCCTGGGCCTCGGCGTTGCCGGCGCCCCACAACTGCTGGGCCAGCGGGTCGTGGCTGACCGAGGCGTAGGTGTAGAGCCCGATCAGCGACTGGAGGAAGGCGTTGATGATCGAGGTGCCGGGGGTGAACGTGTACTGGACATAGCGCGCGCCGAGCGGGGTAGCCACCCGGACGCCGATCGGGGGCGGGGCGGTGAACAGCGCCAGCGCGTTGTGGGCGAGCTGGAGGTAGGTCGAGTCCTTGGACGCCAGGTAGCCCCGGGTCAGCGCCTCGATCGCGGTGCCTTGGGACATCGCGCTCGTCCACGGGGGCTTGCCGCCGTCGAACTGGAAGTAGTACTCCCAGGCCAGGCTCCCGCCGCGATTGACCGCGAGGGGAATCATCTGCGACAGGATCGCCTCGAGTTGCGGGTACTCCGCCGGTCCGGCCGTGTACATGCCGTTGGCCCTGCCGAAGGTGGCCAGCACCTGGAGCTCGATCCCCTGGCCCGCGTAGTACTCCCACACGAGCTGCGAGCCCGCGAACTCGACGTACGTGCCCGAGCTCGGCACGTTCCCGGACGCCCACCACTGGCGGTTGTAGTTGAGCGTCAGGAACAGCACCGGCAGCCGACCGGGGGTGAGCTTGCCGGCGGCCGCGATGTTGTGGAGGTTCTCGATGACCGCCTCGAGCTCGGCGGCCGGCGTGCCGTGCAGATGACGCTCGGTGTTCAGCGCCGCGTTGAAGGCCCCGTTGTCGGCGGCGTAGGTCGCGGAGGTGATCGAGTGGGCCTTCAGCAGGCGGCTCAGCTCGCTACGTACCGTCTTCTCGAGGGATTTGGGCTTGGGCGCACGGGCCGCGTGGGCGCCGGCGGCGTGGGCGCTGGCGGCGTGGGCGCTCGGGGTCACATTGGGCGCCGGGGTCGGCACGGCGGCGGGCACGAACGGGTCCTGGCCGGCGGTCACGTGACCGCCGGGGCCCATGATCAGCACGGGTGCGGCCTGGGCCCGGGCTGTGAGCCCGAAAGCGACTACGAGCCCGAGCGCGAGCCCAGCAACAAGCCGCGCGACCCCTGCGCGCGACCTGCGACGGTGGATCAACGTCACGCGTCTTTAACCAGCGCGGGCGCCCGATGTTTCGGTCGGGCGATCTGACAGATGCCAGTTTCGGCGGCCGCCTCGCAGTAGACCTGCCAGGTGGCGTGGGCCGCGTCCTCCCACGTCCAGGCCGGCGGAGGCGGTGCCGGGCGCTCGGCCGACTCGGCCGCGGCGATGAGGCCGGGGAGGTCGTCGACCGCCCGGAGCGTGGCGCGTCCCTCGAGCACCTCGCGCAGGGCGGGAACGTCGGAGGCGACCACGGGGGTTCCGCAGGCCAGGGCCTCGACCGGCGGCAGCCCGAACCCCTCGTCGTCGGAGGGGAACACCAGGGCATGGGCGCCGGTGTAGATCGCGGCCAGTTCGTCGTCGGACACCGCGCCGGTCAGCTGGACGTCGGGCAGCTCGTGCGCCCACGGCCCGGTCGGGCCGACCAGCACGAGCGGCATCGAACGGGTCGCGCGGGTCAGGGCGGCGACCCGCTTGCGCGGATCGGGCCGCCGCATGGCGCCGACCCAGACCAGGTAGTGCTCGGGCAGCGAAAACCGGTCGCGGACCGCGGTGACCTCATCGTCGGAGCGGGCGTACAGCGACGGGGCGGCCGCCTCGGGAATCACCGCGATGCGGTCGCGCGGGACATCCAGCACCGTCTCGACGTCGTCGGCCACCGCGCAGGTCGGGACGATCACGCGGGAGGCACGCTGGACGGCCAGATAGCGCAGCTTGAAGCGCAGCGTCGAGCGCAGGTACTGGCCCTGGCGCTTGAGCGGTGCGAGATCGTGCACGGTGACGACCATCGGCACCGGGCTGCGGAGCATCGCGCCGTCGATCCAGGGCGCGTGGAAGAGGTCGCAGCGGCGGGGCTGGTGCGTCTCCGCCACCTCGCATGCGCCCGCTTCGCGTAGTGCGTCGAGCAGACAGCGCGCATAACGGCCGACACCGTGGGTGCTCTTCGCGGGGCGGCTATCAAATGCGACTTTCACAACTTGTCCGGATGACGCACAGTGGTCCGGCTCGCGCACTCTAACCAACGCGCCGCAGAAAATGTTGCTCGCCCGGCGGACGGAACCGGACGCGCGGTACGGTCGCCCGATCAAGGACTACTACGAGGACCTGTGGCAGCATCTGCCGGCCGAGCTCGAGCCGCCCCTGCTCGAGCGCCGGCTGGCGTTCCTGCGCGGTGAGGTCCGGCCGGGCGATCGGGCGCTCGACGTGGGCTGCGGCGCCGGCGAGTTCACCTCCGCGATGGCGGCCGCGGGGGCGCAGGCGAGCGGAGTCGACGTGGCCGAGGCGGCGCTGGAGCGTGCGCGGGCCCGGCATTCGGGAGCTCGACTTTCGCCTCGTGGCGTTCGACGGTCCGCTGCCCTTCGAGGACGGCTCGTTCGAGGTGGTGTGGGCGAGCGAGGTGATCGAGCACGTGAGCGATACCGCGCGCTGGCTATCGGAGCTGCGCCGCGTGCTCGTGCCGCGCGGCCGTCTGCTCCTGACCACGCCGTCGCACGGCAGGCTGCGGGTCGCGCTCGGCGGTGTCGAGCGGTTCTCCGAGCCGCTCGGAGACCATCTGCACCTGTACACCCGTCGCTCGCTCGCGCAGGTGCTGAATGAGTTCGGGTTCGGCGAGGTCCGGGTGCGGGTGGTGGATGGGCCGCCGCTGCTCAGGCGGAGTCTGTTCGCCCGGGCGGTGCGCTAGCTCCAGGGCCTAGTTCTGGGTCCGCGCCTGGGCGACGAGCTGGGCGGTGAGCGTCGAGGTCCGGTCGAGCCCGAGGGCTTTCTGCAGCTCGGGCAGGGCGAGCTGGGGGTGGTGGGCCTGGAGATCGAATGAGCCGAGCTGCTGCCACGTCTCGGGGTTCTCAGGCTGGACCTGGGTGGCCTTGACGAGCTCGGCTCGGCCGGCCGCGGGTTGACCCAGCGCCGAGTAGATGGCCGAGAGCTCCCACAGCGGGTCGGTTGACACCGGGTCGGCGTCGGCGGCGCTCCGGGCCTCGTCCAGCGCGGCCGGTGCGTTGCCGTGGGTCATGGCCCCGATTGCGGCGGTGACCTGATCGGAGGAGTGAAGCGGCTGCCAGACGAACCAGGCGGCGATCAGGGCAAAGGCCACGGTGGCGGTGGCCGCCGCGATCGGACCAAGGCCGGGCGCGCGCTTTGGGGTGGCGGTGGCGGCGGCGGCCTCCGGCGCGACGACCGGTCCGCGCCCGGCCAGCCAGCCGGCGCTGAGCAGCGCGGGCACGGTCACCCCGGGGACGAACCAAGTCCAGTCGATCGCCGAGGAGACGCCGTAGATGAGTACGACGGCCAGCATCGTGAGCAACCCGATGCGCTCGGGCGAGTCGGCCAGCGCGCCGGCCAGCGTGCGCCGGACGGCGAGAAGCCACCCCATCAGCAACGCCAGGCTCACGACGATCCCGATCAGCCCGAAATCGGCGAACGTCTCGATCGCGTAGCTGTGGGCGTGCGCCACCTGCAGCGGGTTGGTGGTGTACCGGGTGCGCGCGGTGTCGAAGCCGCCGGCGCCGACGCCCGCGAGCAGCGAGTGCTCGCCGACCTTGAGGCCCTCGCTCCAATACAACGGCCGGCTGTTGGACAGCTGGGCGATGCGGCCCGGTGCGTTGCCGACGCTGGCGCTCGGCGTGGTGCTGGTCAGCGTGCTCCACTCGTGCGAGATCTCGCCGGTGAGCCCGCGCGAGGAGGCCGCCACACCGGCGAGGGCGACCACCGGCACCATCGCCACGCAGATCAGCAGGGCGGTGCCGATCCGGCGGCGGACGGTCGGCGCGAGGATGACCCGGTCCATGGCGCGGATGACGACGAAGCCGGCGAGAGCAGAGATGACGAGCACCGCGAGGAGCACCAGCCCGAAGTCGTGCCCGGCCGACGTCCGGGCCGGGAGCGTCGCGTTGTCGTGGGTGATCGCGTGGTGAGCCAGCGCCCACAGGGTCGCGGCGGCGCCTCCGGCGACACCCACGGCGAGCACCAGCGTGGCGCGCAGGCGCAGCGGGACCACAATGAACCAGCAGCCCACGCCGATGACGGCGGCCAGCAGCGCGCCGCGAGAATAGGACAGCATCAGCGTGGTCAGCAGCACGGCCAGCCCGGGCACCGTGAGCGCGCGCAGCAGCCGACCGGTGGCCGGGCGCGTGGCCGCCCACAGGCACGCTGGGATGCCGAGCGCCGCGAGCAGCCCGGTGGCGTTCCAGTAGCCGAACGGCACCCGCAGGCGCCCGAACGTGTCGCCGGCGTTGAGCGAGGCCGGGAATACCTTGGCGAGCAGCGCGTAGCCGCACGCGAGGACCGTCATCGCTCCCACCGCGCCGACCACGGCCGGCCAGCGCCGGGGCGCGAGACGCGCGAGCGCGACCGCGGAGACAAACGCGGCCAGATAGGAGAGCGTGCGATTGGCCTCGAGCCAGGAGGTGGCCGGCTGCACCGACCAGGAGATCGACAGGAAGGTGAGCACGGCGAGTGCGGCGAACAGGGCGACGGTCACCGTGCCATGCGCCGGCGTGCGTGCGGCCCCCGCGAGCGCCGTGGCCACCAGGCTTCCGGCGCCGACGACGAGCAGCGCGATCTGCACCCATGTGTTGGGACCGAGGTCGGTGCCGCCGGTGGCTACGAACACGACCGCACCGAGGCCCACGGCGAGCACCGCTGCGAGCACCGCGTCGACGCTCAAACCGAGCCCGCGGATGCGGCTCACCGGCGTCGCCCCAGTCGGCTCGGACTTGGCGCGCCGAGGCGCCGTGGCGAGAGACGACACGCGGCCGAGCGTATCAACGCCTGGTGCGGGAAGCGCTTCCGGATATCGTCGCCGCCATGGGCGACGCTGCGAGGATCGCGATCCAGATCGTGAACTACCGGACACGGCGGTATCTAGAACGTTGCGTCGAGAGCGTGGTTTCGGATCTCGACGGGAGCGGGGCGGCATACGAGGTCAACCTGCTCGACAACGCCTCCGGCGAGGACCTGGCCGATCTGGCCAGCCGGTTCGTCGGCGTGCGCACGTCGGTGGCGCCGAGCAACCTGGGCTTCGGTGGCGGGCACAACCTGCTGGCCGGCGCGACCGACGCGCCCTACCTGCTGATCCTCAACCCGGACGTCGAGCTACGCGGTCCGGGCACGGTGGCTCGGCTGCTGGACGTCGTGGCGAGCGGTGCTCGCGTGAACGCCGCCGGCCCCAAGCTCCTGATGGCCGACGGGCGCCCGCAGCCCTATGACCACGGTCGGCTGCGCGGCGCGCGGGCGGCCATCGCGCTCAAGGGCGGGCACAGCTACTGGCGGGCCACCGAGGTTCGCCAGGAGGTGGCCTGGGTGTCGGGCGCGGCGATGCTCGTCGAGCGAGCGGCGTTCCTCGCCGTCGGCGGCTTCGACGAGCGTCTGTTCCTATACAAGGAGGACGAGGATCTGTGCCTGCGACTGCGGGCCGCGGGCGGCGTGATCGTCTACGAGCCCGGCGTGGTCATGTGCCATCACGGGTCGGTGGTGGCCGATCGCGAATCCGAGCTCGCCGGCGCGGCGAGCTACTTCTTCGCCAAGCACTACGAGGGCCGCCGGTCGCGCAGGGCGTTCGCGGCCGCGCACCAGACGCTGGCTTACCTGCGTCTCTGAAGCAGACCGTGCGAGGCGCGGTAGCCGAGCCGGAGCACGCGGTAGAAAGGCCGGGCGATGCTCGGGTGGGTGGCCAGCGCGAGCAGCGGGCGGTGAACGTCCTCCGGTAGCTCGCCGCCGGGGCCGACCAGACGGGCGGCGTCCTCGCTGAGCGCGATGCCGGCCGCGGTGCGGTGCGTCGCCGGTGCCGCGGCGGTGGCGTGGTAGGCGGCGAGCAGGTTGGCCGCCGTGGCATCCCAGGTGAGTCCGGCGGCGGCCATGTCGATTGCGCTCAGGTTGTCCTCGCGGGCCTGCTGGTCGCCGATCAGCGCGAGGGCGTGCTCGGCGGTTTGCTGCGCGTCCCAGGGAACGATGCCCGCGGCGTGGTCGGGCAGGAGCTCGCTCAGCGAGCTGCCGGGGGCCCACAGGCAAGGGACGCGGTGGGCCGCCGCCTCGAACGGGACGAGCCCGAAGCCCTCGAGCGCCGACGGATAGACGACGAGGCTTGCGCGGTGAAACAGCCACTGCTTCCCAGGCTCGGACACCGCGCCGAGGTCGAGCACGGCCGGGCCGAGGTGGGGATCACCGGCGAGGAACCCCGCCTCCTGATCGCGAGATGAGCCATGGGCCACCGGCGGGCCGGCGAACACCAGCATCGCGTCTGAGCCCCGGGCGGCGAGCGCCTCGAGCAGGCGCAAGGCGAACAGCCGGTTCTTGTGCAGGAAGTCGGTGCCCAGGCAGAGCAGGAACGGCCGATCTGCCAGTCGCTCGGTGCCGGGGGGAGGGGCTTCCGGGGCGTCGACGACCATCGGATGGTCGACGCCGAGATGGACCACGGTGGCCCTGGCCGGGTCGACGAGCTCTTCGGCCAGCGCATCGTCGCGGGCGTGGGCGGAGAAGAACAGGACCCGGTCGGCGGTTGACAGGGCGAGGCTCGTCAGCTCGCGGTATTCCTGCCACGCCGCGCCGGTCGGGAAGTAGGCCGGGTTGTGGAAGGCGATCAGGTCCTGCTGGGTGAGGATCAAGCGCTCTCCGAGGGTTTGCAGGAAGCTGAGATCGCCGGCGTTGCTCAGCTGGAACGGGCGGTGCACGATGTCGGCTCGGTGCTCGGCGGCCTCGCGGTAGGTGACGAGTTCGAGGCGCGGCAACTGTCTCAGGCGGGTGAGGGCATCCTCGCTCGGCTGGTCGGGGACGATGGCCGACAGCCGGACGTGCCCGGTGCGGGCCAGGCCGGCGATCAGCTCGAGCACGTGGACGTGTGTGCCGGTGGTCGGCCCGGACAGGATGCGCGCGTCTACCGTCACCGACAGGCCGTGCAGGGAGCGGTGCGCGGCGGCGCGCGCCCGGGTGACCGGGGGGGTCTGGCGCGCGCCGGTGGTGGTGCGCGGACGCGGCGGCCCCGGGTCGAGGACCAGGATGTCGTCGGCCAGGACGTGCGCGAGGCCGCGCTCGACGCAGCGCCGGCGGAACTCCTCCCCGGCCCCTCCGACCAACTCGATCGCGCTGCGGCGCACGTACACGCAGGCGCTGCCCGGCGACTCCAGGCGGGGTCGCAGCCGCAGCGAACCGGCCCGGACCGCGGCCGCCGCCTCGTCGATGGGCCGGGGCGCGCCATCCACATCGTGCTGGGTGAGCGCGCTGGCCGTCGCCGTGGTGGCGCTGGCGTTCGCCGCCGCGCGCAGCGACTCGAGCCAGCCGGCGGACACGACGCAGCCGGGCGCGAGCAGGATCACGTCGGCCGGAGCCGTGCTGGCAAACGCCTCCGCCTCGGACGGGGCGGTCCGGATCGGCACATCGGCGGGGGTGTGGCGGCGGAGGTCCTGGGCGTCGGCGGCTTGCCTGCCGGCTCCGACGATGCAGACGACGACGTCCCCGCGCCGCGGATCGGTCAACCGCCGCTCCGGGCGATCAGCATCAGCGTATGGCCGAGGCGGGCGGCCCGGGGTCGCGACCCGAGCTCGTCGAGCGGCGCGAGTGCGCGCTGCAGGCCGGCGGGAAGGCGCCGCCAGGTGTAGGTGACCGCGTGGAGCTCGGGTTCGAGCCCGGCGGCGCGAGCGTGGGCGCACAGCCCTCGGGGCGAGAGCGGGATGTCGTCCGGTGTGCCGTGCAGCGCGGTGGCGATCCCGGTCCGGTTGGCCAGGGCGAGCCCGAGCCCGACCGGATGCCACAGCCCGGGTTCGATCGCGACCATCGCGCCGCCGGGCTTGAGCAGGCGAGCGGCCTCGGCGAAGCACGGCTCGAGCGGTCCCTGGAACGCGATGTGGTGCAGCACGAGCCGGTACAGGACCACGTCGAAGGAAGCGGCCGGCAGGTCGAGGTGCCCGGCGTAGCCGAGGTGGGCCTCATCGGCGCGCGCCAGGCGCTCGACCGTGTCCACCCGCTCGGGGTCGGAGTCGACGGCGGTCAGACGGAAGGCCGGCTCTCCGAACAGGTGGCGCCCGGGGTGCCAGCCCGCACCGACCGACAGCACCTCGCCCGAGGAGATGCCCAGATGGGCTGCCAGCAGCGTCTGCTCTCGGTGGATCAGGTGCTCGTAGTGGGTCTCGAGCGTCGACTCGCTGCTCATGCGGTCGAGCAGGTTGTCGGGGTCGTGCGGCGCGCAGCGCAGCTGGGATTGGGTGCTTGTCATATCGCTCGCTGGGCCAGGAAGGCGAACTGTCCACAGAACAGCAGCTTGGCCGCGTTCAGGCTCCGGACGTCGGCGTGAGCAACGCGGCCGCATACGTCGAGGGCTCGGTTCAGCGGCGACTCGTGTCCCCACCAGCGATGAAAGCAGCGATGGAAGCCGGCCAGCCGCCAGGCGATCAAGGTCAGCCCGTCGATGCCCGGCCGCAGCTCTACCGGACGGAGGTTCACGCGTTCCAGGAGCGCGAGGAACCCGACCGGCGTGTAGTTCCACAGGCTGAGCGAGTGATACGTCTCGAGCTGGGAGGTTGAGCCGGCCAGGTAACCGCCGGGGGCCAGCACGCGCCGAACCTCGGCCAGGAGCGGCTCGGGATGATGGACGTGCTCGAGCACCTGCTTGCAGTAGACGAGATCGAAGGCGCCCTCGTCGAACGGCATCGAGACGCCGTCGAAGGTCTCAAAACGAGCGTCGGTGCGCGTGCGCGGTGCGGCCTCGGGCGAGCCGGGCACGTCGAGTCCGACCCACTCGACGTCCGGATCCCGGGCCCGGAACACGTCGATTGAGCCGCCGGCGCCGCAGCCCAGGTCGAGGACTCGCCAGGGTCGGTCGGCGGGACGGCCGAGCTCGCGCTCGGCATAGCGGTCGGCCAGCGTCTGGCGGGCGTGATCGGCCGGCACGGCGTCGCCGAGCATCTCCATGAGGTCGCGACCGGGCAATCTCAGCATGGGTGCGCGCCCGACCCGCCCACCCCGCTCGCGGCGTGATGTTTGGGTCGGCGTGACAGGCTCTACTGCTCGGGGGTTCGGGGGGGCCCGCCGGCGACCCGGTGGGCGGCGAACTGGTGCGCGAAGGCGGCCACGAAACGGGGGTTGTAGCGCAAGTAGCGCCGCCACAGCCGGCGCGGCTCCTGGGCGAGGCGGTAGGCCCACTCGAGCCCGGCCCTCTGGAGTTGGGGCGGCGCCTGGGGCACCAGCCCGGACAGGAAGTCGAACGCCGCACCGACGCCGACCAGCACGGGCGCCTCGAGATAAGGGCGTAGGGCGAGCATCCACTTCTCCTGCTTGGGCACGCCGAGGCCAACCCACACGATGTCGGCCTCGGACTCGTTGATGTCCTCGGCGACCGCGACGCGTTCGGCCTCGGTGAGGGTGCGGAACAGAGGCGCGTACGTGCCCACGATGTTGATCCCCGGGAAGCGGCGGCGCAGGCTGTCCTTAAGCTGCGTCAGGGCGGCTTGATCGCGCCCGCCGTAGAGGTAGATGCGATGCCCGGTGACGGCCGCGGCGCGCGCACAGGTCCGGGCCATCAGCTCGGGGCCGTAGACCCGGTCCCGGAGCGACTCCCCGAGCGCGTTCATCGCCCAGACGAGCGGCTGGCCATCGGGCACGTTGAGCGAGGAAGAGGAGAGCGCGGCGCGCAGCCCGGGGTCCTCCTGAGAGGCCATCACCGTGTGCACGTTGCACACGCACACGTAGCCACGCTGGCGCTCGGCCACCATCGCGTCGATCCACATGAGCGTTCGCTCATAGTCGGTCACGGTTATGGGGACGCCAACCACCTCGACCGTGGCCGGGCGCGAGATTGGGTCGGGGGGAGACTGAACGGGGCTGTCTGGACGCATCACCAGTGTTCGCCTAACCGCAGGGCACTTGGACGAAACCCGGCGATCGGCTACGAAGCTCCACCGCTGTAACGTGTTCCGGGGCCGGAGGTTGCGCGGTTCCGTTCATCGCGGGGGCGGATCAGAGCGTCCAATTATGTCCAAGCTGCTTGACGGCGGGGGTTCCCCCGGCGCTATGCTTGGGGCCGACACGGACGTCGGACGGGCCCGCGAGCATCGCCCCCTTTCTCGCGGGTCTTCGGACGGCCCCCAGCCCTACCAGGGTCGTCCTTCGGTCGGGCCCGTACCGCATTCGCGGTGCGGGCCCGCCACCTTTCGCGTGCATTGGAACGGCTAACCTCGCCGGCCATGGACTGCCTCGTGACCGGCGGTGCCGGCTTCATCGGATCGCACATCGTCGACGCCCTGGTGGCTCGGGGCGATCGGGTTGCCGTGGTCGACAATCTTTCGACCGGGAGACGTTCGAATCTCGCCGGCGCTCTGGAGCGAGGTGCGTCTCTGCACGAGGTGGATGTGCGGGACGCGGACGCGGTGCGCTCGGTGTTCGCGGGCGTGGGCCCCGACGTCGTGTTCCACCTGGCGGCCCAGGCCGACGTCCGCGTGTCGGTTGCTGATCCCGCACGGGACGCTCAGGCCAACGTTCTGGGAACAATCTCCGTACTCGAGGCAGCGCGGGAGTGCGGCGCGCGGCGCGTCGTCAACACCTCGACCGGCGGTGGTCTGTACGGCGATGGGTCGGTGTTTCCGACTCCCGAGGAGGGTCCCATCCGGCCGCTGGCGCCTTACGGGCAGAGCAAGTACACCGCCGAGGGGTACTGCGAGCTGTACACACGCCTGCATGGCCTGTCCACCGTCTCGCTGCGCTACGGCAACGTGTACGGCCCGCGCCAGGACGTGCACGGGGAGGCCGGAGTGATCGCCATCTTCTGCGGCCGGCTCACGTCTGGGACTCGTCCCACGATCTTCGGAGACGGTTCGCAGACGCGCGACTGGGTGAACGTGAGCGACGTGGCCCGGGCCAACCTCTTGGCTGCCGACGCGGATGCCGGCGTGACCGGAGCGGTGAACATCGGGACCGGCCTCGAGATCCCGGTCATCGACGTGTGGAACACGTTGTTTCGGGTCGGCGATGTCGGCGAGGGCCTCGAACCGGAGTTCGCCCCGCCCCGCCTTGGCGAGGTGCAGCGGAGTTGGCTTGACGTGAGGTGCGCTCGGGAGGTACTCGGCTGGGAGGCCCAGGTCGGCCTCGAGGACGGTCTGCGCGCCCTCTTGGCCTCCCTCTAGGCGCCGGCGGTCACGCCGGAGCGGAGAGCTCCTCGAGATCGAAGCGGACCATCCGCTCGATCAGCTCCTCGAAGGTCATCTCGGGCTGCCACTCCAGCCGCTCGCGCGCCTTGGTGGGGTCGCCGACCGGCGGAGTGGGATCGGGGGCGCGGGTGAGCGCGGCCGAGTCGACCCTGATGTGGTCCTGAGCGTTGAGGTCCACCACTGCGAAGGCGAGGTCCGCCACCTGGGCCACGGTGTGCCCGCGGCCGCTGGCCAGGATGTAGTCGTCGGGGGTGTCCTGCTGGAGCATCAGATGCAGGCCCTTGACGACGTCACCGGCATAGGACCAGTCCCGCACGCTGGTGATGTCGCCGAGCTCGACATGGTCGGTCAGACCCAGCTTGACGGCCGCGGCGCCACGGGAGAGCCTGCGCGTGACGAACGACTCGGGGCGGCGCTCGGACTCGTGGTTGTAGAGGATCGCCGAGCAGGCGAACAGCCCGTCGTGGGCGCGGAACTGGCCGGCGAGCTGATGGGCGGCGAGCTTGGCCGTGCCATACGGCGTGTCCGGGCGACACGGGCTGTCCTCGGTCTGCGGGCTGGAGTCGGTCGCGCCGAACATGGCAGCCGACGCAGCGATGACGATCCTCGTGTCAGGGCTGTGCTCGCGGATCGCGCTCAGCAGCGTGGCGCTGGAGCCGGCGATGGCCCGGAGCGTGCGCGCCGGGTCCACCCACGATTCCGGGACGAACGAGGGCGAGGCCAGGTGGTAGAGCTCGTCGGGCCGGGTTTGCCGTACGGCGGCGATGAGGCTGTCGCCGTCGAGCAGATCTCCTTCGATCAGGGCGATGCGGTCGCGCAGGGGTTCGGCCGAGCCCAGGGGCTGGGCAGGTGATTGGCGGATAAGGCCGGTGATCTCGTAGCCCTGCTCGAGCAGCAGCTCGGCGAGGAGCGATCCGTCCTGTCCGGTCAGGCCGGTGACGAGCGCCCGGCGGCCCACCACTAAAAGCGCGGCGCGGTTTCGGAGCTGGCCGGCGCCCGGATGCCCGGCGTCCCGCGGTCGCGACTGAGCAGCTCGTAGTCGGAGTCGACCATCAGCCGGATCAGCTCTTCGAAGCTCGTGCGCGGCTCCCAGCCGAGCTCGCGCTTGGCCTTGGAGGCGTCCCCGATCAGGTGGTCGACCTCGGCCGGGCGCTTGAGCGTGTCATCGATCACCACGTGGTCGTTGGCCTTCAGGCCGACGTGATCGAAGGCGATCTCGACACAGGCGCGCACCGAGTGGGCGATCCCCGTGGCCACCACGTAGTCCTGCGGGTCCTCGCGCTGGAGCATCAGCCACATCGCCTCCACGTAGTCCTTGGCGTAGCCCCAGTCGCGCTCGGCGTCCAGGTTGCCCAGGTGGAGCTTGTCGGCCAGGCCCAGCTTGATCGCGGCGGCGTGCCAGGTGACCTTGCGGGTCACGAACTCCAGCCCCCGACGCTCAGACTCGTGGTTGAAAAGTATTCCGCTCGAGGCGTGGAGGTCGTAGGACTCGCGGTAGTTGACCGTGATGAAGTGGCCGTAGACCTTGGCCACGCCGTAGGGGGAGCGGGGATAGAACGGGGTCAGCTCGTTCTGGGGAACCTGGCGCACCTTGCCGAACATCTCGCTTGAGGAGGCCTGGTAGAAGCGGGCGTCGGGACACACCTCGCGCATGGCCTCGAGCATGCGGGTGACGCCCACGCCGGTGAACTCCGCGGTCAGGGTGGGCTGGATCCAGGAGACGGCCACGAACGACATCGCGGCCAGGTTGTAGATCTCAGCCGGCTTGGCCAGGCGCAGGGCGTCGACCAGCGAGCGCTGGTCGAGCAGGTCGGCCTGGTGCAGGGTGATCCGGTTGCGCAGGTGCTCGATCCGCTCGAAGCGCTCGGTCGAGGAGCGGCGGACCATGCCGTGCACCTCGTAGCCCTTCTTAAGCAGCAGTTCGGCCAGGTACGAGCCGTCCTGGCCCGTAATCCCGGTGATCAGCGCGGTGCTGCGGCTCGACACGGGCGGTGAGGCTAGCGCACCGTTCAGCGGCGGCCGGTGTGCGATGGCGTGTGGGGGGTGGTCAGACGGCGCGGATTACACGTCACGCGACGCCGCGATGGATGGGCGTGACGCGCTGGCCGCCTCCCACGCGGACAGCGCGTCACGCACATGGTTCGCGAGCGCGTGTGGCGCGTTAGGCGGGTCACGGGGACGAATACGGCGCTCCCGGGTCAGTCAGCTACAGGTTCTCGGCGACCCGCGGCGCCTCGCGGGTGAAGAACCACCAGCCCAGCGCGAGCACGCCGGGAATGAGCGCGACCGAGATGATCGGCACGAGCGCGCCGCCGGCCGCGGTCACCGCCGACGGCAGGGCCTCGGGATCGATGAAAGCGTGCCCCATTTGGGTCAGCAGCGTGGCGGTCGGATTGAGCATCGCGAGGTGCTCGAACCCGTGGGCGAACCGGTCGTAGGACGTCGCGCTGTACATGATGGGCGAGGCGTAGAACCAGACCTGGAGCAGTACTTCCCAGATTGGCTGCACGTCGCGGAAGCGGACGTACAGCGCGGCCAGCAGCATGCCGATACCGGTGGCCAGCACGATGAAACCGAACGCAATCGGGATCAGCTCGAGCCAGCTCCAGGCCGGCGAGATGCCGTTGGCCAGCGCGAACACGATCACCGCGATGAAGTTCATCCCGAGGTTGAACGTGGCGGTCAGCGAAACTGAGAGCGGGACGACCATGCGCGGGAAGCGGACCTTTCGCAGCAGCGCCTCACGCGCCACGAGACAGGTCACGCACCCGCTGGTCGCCTCGGCCAGGTAGTTCCAGAAGACGATCCCGGTGAGCAGGTACACGCCGTAGTGCGGGATCCCCTTGCTCAGGTTGATGATCGTCGTGAAGAACACATAGATGACGCCGAAGAACAGCAGCGGCCGGATCAGAGACCAGAAGTAGCCCAGCACCGAGCCGAAGTAGCGCAGCTTGAACTCGGTCCGGGCGAGCGTGAGGGTGAGCTCGACGAACCGGCGCACGTCGCCGCCGAGCGCCGACGGCCCATAGGAGCCAGGGGCGTAGGTGTTCACGTGGGGCAAGCTAGCAGCGGGGCGGTCAGGGCCGGGCAGGAAAGCTGCCGGTGCCTGACTCCTGCCGCCCGCGGCATAATCGCCGCGTGAACGTCCGGTGGATCGATCCTGGCGACCCGATCGGCGCAAAGCGCGGAGAGATCGTGGTGTGCATTCCGGTGTACGGGGCCCATGATCAGTTCGTCGAGTGCCTGGCCAGCGTGCTGGCCCACACCCCGCCCACCGCCCCGGTGCTGGTCTGCGACGATGCCAGCCCCGATCCACGCTCGTACGAGCACGTCGCGGCCCTGGCCGGCGAAACTGCAAGCGAGCGCGAGATCGTCTATGCCCGGCGCGAGCGCAACGTCGGCTTTCCGGCCAACGTCAACGGTGGATTCGAGGCAGCGGCGCCGGCGGACGTGGTGATCCTGAACTCGGACTGCCGGGTCGCCGCGGGCTGGCTCGAGGGGCTGCGCGATGCCGCTTACTCGGACTCGACGATCGCCACCGCGACCGCGCTCGCGAATCACGGGAGCGTGGTCTCGGTGCCCGAGGC
This sequence comes from uncultured Solirubrobacterales bacterium, assembly GCA_963764545.1. Classification (GTDB taxonomy): domain Bacteria; phylum Actinomycetota; class Thermoleophilia; order Solirubrobacterales; family Solirubrobacteraceae; genus Palsa-465. Next base: position 325,972 of record CAVXSX010000009.1, read on the forward strand.
GGGCCTTGCCCTCACCGAGCCCCGGAGCCCCGGCTTCGACCAGGCGGCCGCAGCCGTGCGGACGCGCTCGCTTCGATTGCGTCCCCGCCTGATCACCGCGATAGGGCACTGCGTGTACGTGCGCCGGGACGCGCTCGAGCTTGTGGGCGGCTTCGATCTGGCGTTCTCCCCGGGCTACGGCGAGGAGGTCGACTTCTCCCAGCGTTGCCTGCACGCAGGGCTGTCGCACGTCGCGGCCGACGACGTCCTGGTGCTCCACCACGGCGGTGCCAGCCTGGCCGCTAACGGCACGCCCAACCCCTTGCAACATGAGCACGAGCTGACCATCGCGGAGCGCTACCCGTACTACCACGCCGCGGTGAGGGAGTTCGAGAGCGACCCCGCCACGCCGCTGGCCTGGGCGTTGAGCCGCGCACGGCGGGCGATCGATCGCGTCTCGGTCGCGATCGACGTCCGGGGCTCGGCGGGACCCCCGCCTCAGGACAACGCCTACGTGCGGGCGCTGGTGAGAGGCCTGGCCGGAACGGGACGGGCCCGGCTCACGGTATTCGTCGCGCCCGGCGAGACGGAGGATCTGGCCCGCGTGTTCGGAGACCTGCCGGAGACCGAGCTGGTCGCGGCGGTTCCGGACGGCGGCTCACACCTCCCGCGGCCGGCCGATGTCGTCCATCGGCTCTACCCGCTCTCGGAAGCGGGGGACCTCGCCGCGCTTACGCGGATGGGCGATCGACTCCTCGTCACGAGCCCCGACCTCGTCTCCTACCTGAACCCGTCCTACTTCCGCGACTTCCACGATTGGGAGAGATACCGCGTCCTGATCCGCCGGCTGCTGGCTGCGGCCGACCGGGTGATCTTCCACTCCGCCCACACCCGGAACGAGGCGCTGGCCGAGCACCTCATCGAGCCGGAGCGGGGGAGCGTCGCACGTCCGAGAATCGATCCCCACGCCCGCCCGGATAGGCCAACGCCGCCCGTGTCCGCGGCGTCGCTCGGACCGGAACCGCAGCTCATCCTGTGCCTGGGAACCGACGCTCGGCATGAGAACAGGATCTTCGCGTTGCGGCTGCTGGCCGTGCTCCGGCGCGATCACGACTGGACCGGGTTCGTGGTTCTGGCCGGCCCGCGGACGGAGCTGGGATCGTCGCGAGCGGACGAGCACAGGTTCCTCGGTCAGCATCCGGAACTCGGCGAGGCGGTGCTCGACGTCGGCGCGGTCAGCGAGGCGGAGCGGGCATGGCTGATCGAGCGAGCGGCCCTTGTGCTCTATCCGACGGTGAGCGAGGGCGATGTGGCGGCGCCGTTCGAGGCCGCCGAGCGCGGAGTGCCGTGCCTGTGGGCGCCGGGTACGTCCTTGAGCGAGCTCCTGCCCGAGGATGCCGCGGGGATCGTGCGGTGGACGCGGCCGCCGGCGCCCGCCGCGCGCTCGAGCTGATGCGCGACGAGGGGGAGCGCCGGGTTCAAGTGGAAGCGGTGCGCGCCGCCGCGCCGGCGCTGCACGGGGACGCCGCCGCCGAGCATCTGCTCGATCTCTACGAGCTGACGTGCGATTCACCGCCCACGCCGGCGGGCGCGCGCGATCGCGGCGATGCGGTGACCCACGCGTACCTGAGCGAGGATGCCTTCCGCCTGGTGGGGCCCCACGGCGTCCTGTCGCCGGACCTCGAGCGACCGCTGCTCGCGCTGGCGACCCATCCCCAGATCGCCCAGCCGCTGTTCGGCGCGATCAAGGCCGGCTACCGGGCGTCGAATCGTCTCCGACGACTGGCCGGCCGCGCCGGCGCCCGCAATGGGAGGTCCATACCAACACCATGATGCGTCGAGCCTTCGCCAAGGGAAGGCGGCTGACTTCAGGTTCCGGCAACGACGCCGAGTCGCAGTGGTTCTGGGATCACTACGACACCGCCGTGGCCAAGATCATGGGGTTCTGCGAGACCGCCGGGGTGTCTCTCGCCGATCGCGAGATCGCAGACGTGGGATGCGGCGAGGGACTCATGGCTCTCGGCCTGTGCCGTCGCGCGCACCCGCGCAGGCTGGTCGGATTCGACATCAACCCGGTCGACGCCGATCACCTGCTCGCCCGGGCGCGAGGCGAACGAGCGGTCAACTCGCTGCCGGCCGAGCTCGAGTTTCAACAGTCGATGCCGACCGGCATCCCCTCGCCCGACGACGCTTTCGACTTCGTGTACTCGTGGTCGGCGTTCGAGCACATCGAGGACCCCGTGCCGGTCCTGCGGGAGATCCGGCGGATCCTGCGGCCCACCGGGCACTTCTTCCTGCAGCTCTGGCCGTTTTACCGATCAGCCAAGGGATCGCACCTCTGGGACTGGTTCCCGGAGGACTTTCACCACCTGCTCGAGAACGAGCACGACATCGTCGCGAGCCTCGAGACGAGCGACCGGCACAGCAAGGGCTGGACCAACTACATGACGCGCGAGTTCAAACACCTGAACCGAATCACGCCGGACGAGCTGCAGCGGTCGCTGCTGGCCGCCGGCTTCGATGTCCGTGCCGTGGAGTTGATGACGTCCCCGTTTCACCTCACGCCGTCGCTGCAGCGCTATCCCTGGACCGAACTCGGGATCAGCGGGATCATGCTGATGGCGCTGCCGACGGCGTGACCGCCGGTCAGCCGCGCTCGATCGCGAACGAGTGCGGGAGGTCGATCGTCCCACCGCCCGATCGGTGCGCGTACACGATCAGCGAGCTGATCTCCTGGCGCGCGTCATACGCGTCGACCTGGGCCCCCTCCCGTGCGACCGACGCCATCAGGCGGTAGCGGCCGGGCGCGAGCCAGTTCTCAAAGCGGAGCCGGACGGCCGCCGTGGTGCCGGCCTGGAAGCGCCCGGTCGGGCCATGGGTGAGCTGGGTGCTCGCGGCGAACACGATCGCGCCCTTCTCATCCTGAAGGGCGAAGCCGAAGATCGGGTCGACGGCGTCGGCGTGGAAGTAGACCTCGATCCGAGCCCAGTGAGAGTTGCCCTGGACCGACTCGAAGTTTGGTTCCCCCGTCCAGTCCTCGAAGCGTGCGCCGGTCACCTCGGCCACCGGGGGGTCGCGCAGCGTCTGGGGACCTCCGAACTCGATGGCCTCGCGGCGCATGCGATGGAAGTTGAGCTCGTTGTACTGGCGGGCGATCGCCGCCGGCGGCCCCACGTCGACCAGCCGCCCTCGCTCGAGCAGCATCGCGCGGTCGCAGAACCGCTCCACGGCGCCCATGTCGTGAGTCACAAACACGATTGTCCGCCCGGCCGCCTTGAGACGCTCAAACTCGGTGAAGCATTTCTGCTGAAAGGCGGCGTCGCCGACCGCCAGCACCTCGTCGATCAGCACGATGTCCGCATCGACCTGAACGGCGACAGCAAAGGCCAGGCGCACCTGCATGCCCGATGAGTAGTTCTTGAGCTTCAGGTCCATGAACTCCTCGAGCTCAGCGAATGCGACGATCGCGTCGAAGCGCTCCTCTGCCTGTCGGCGCGACAGCCCGAGCATGATCGCGTTGACGAACACGTTGTCGCGAGCGGTCAGTTCCGGGTTGAAGCCGACGCCAAGCTCGATGAACGGCGACAGGCGGCCGCGCAGCTCAAGGGTGCCCGCGTCGATCTGATAGATGCCGGCAAGGCACTTCAGCAGCGTGCTCTTGCCGCTCCCGTTGCGACCGACGATCCCGAAGAACTCCCCGGGCCGGATCTCGAGGCTGACATCGTCGACCGCGGTGAGCACCTCGGAGCTGCGGGCCCGGAATGGATGCAGCGCGCGTTCCTTGAGTGTGTGGTGTTGCTCGCGCGGAAGCCGGAAGGTCTTACTGACGTGCTCGACCGAGACTGCGGGCGAGGGACCGACCGCGAGATCCGCTGCCGATGTGGAGTGCTGGCTATAGGTTGCGGTCATCTTTTGAGAGGTGTAGCTCCACTGACCACGTGCGGTCCAGGGCGGCTATTCCGCGGTGCTCCCCGCTAGCATCGCGCCGCGATGGCTGTGGCAACCCCCCAGCGTAGGGCACCGGCTTTCGCGTGGAAGCCGCCGGCCCGGAGGGACTACTCATGGGTTCCGTGGGTGGTCGCTGGTCTGCTCGCCGCGTGGGCAATGGCCGGGGAGGTCGTCGGCGCGCGGACGGCCGTGCTCGAACCCGACGACAACGGCGTGTTGTTCACGACGGTCACCTACCTGCTCCATGGCCAAATCCCGATCACCGACTTCTACGAGCCGTACGGTATCGCCCTGGGGGTCCCGGGGGTGGTGCCCCACCTGCTCGGCTTCGACGGGGCAGATGCCCTTCGGGTGACCTATGGCGTGTTCCCGGCTCTGATGGTGTTCTTGGTGACCCTGTTCCTCTGGCGCCGGGTCGGTTGGAAGCTCGCCGTACTCGTCGGAACGGTCAGCATCTGCGAGAACGTGCCGCGCTACGCGATGGGCTACGTCCCCGTATTCGGGTTCGCATTGATGGTCGATCGGCTGGCCCGGCGCACCAGCACGGGTTCGCTGCGGGAGATCGCCGAGCGCGATCCGCGCGGGCTGATGGCCTGCAGCGCGGTGCTCTCGTTGGCGGGCTGGGCGCGGCCGGACTATGCCGATTTCGCGGTCGTTTGGGCCGTGATCTTGGCGGCGGCGTTGCGTGGTCGACGGCGGTGGACGTTGTCTCTCATCACGGTCGGATTTGCCCTCCTGCCGTCGCTCGTGGTGATCGTCACAGGTGGTGCGACCCACCTGTTCTGGATCCTGCGCTATCTCCTGACCACCTATCACGCGCAACGCGGATCCCCGGTCGTCTGGCACCTGTTCACCGATCGCTTCTCGGAGCTTTTGCACTTCCAATTCGGTCAGCTCGGCAATCCAGCCTGGGTCGACGCCACCTATGCGGTGGGGGGAGCGGTGGTTATCGCCGCTGTCTGCATGCTGTTCACGCGGAGGGGACGGGACCGCCTGTTTCGGAGCGATCCGACGCTCGTCCTCCCCTTGATGATCGTGATCTGCGGGCTGGTCCTGTACAGCCAGGCCGCCGCCTTCGATGGCCCCTACGGTCAGCTCGGCGTTCCCATCTTCTGGGGGGCCGGCGCCCTTCTGGTCAGGCGCCTCCCGGGCGCGGTCCTGGGTGCCGTGATCCTGGTCCTCGCGTACCCGCTGGTCGTCCAGTCTTCGCCCGGGGCGATCATCGACGGGGCCAAGAACCCGCCGCCGATCGGACTTCCGACCGTGGCCCATCTCAACATTCCCAACGGCGGTGCGCCCGACTATGCCGCCCTGCAGCGAGTGTGGGGAGCGCTCGGCCTCGACGGCCGTCCCACCGTGAGTGTCGAGCTGCGTAACGACGTCACCTGGGGAGGGGACGCCGTCGTCGGTTTTCTACTCAACGCTCCCGCGGCGGCGTGGCCTCTCACCTATGACCCCGGCCTCGTCAACCGGGAGGACGTGGAGCAAGGAACGGTCCAGCAGCTCTGTCAAAACCGAGCGCCGGTCGTCCAAATCGATCACGACTATCCGTATCCAGCGGGCCGGCCGGTGAACGTCGGCTCAAGAGTGCTGGACGAATTCCTGGCCACCGACTATTACGTGCGCGCCCACGCCGGCGAGTACCGGATCCTCCTGCCGTCGACGCCACGCTGCGTGCTGCCCCAAAGCATGTCGGACGCATCGCTGGCGCGGCTGCGCGACAACTGGATTCAGCGCGGCGGACCGGCTGAGGCGGGCGCGATCGGCGTCTTGCTGATGGACCGCGAACGTGCCGCCCACCAGCCCGTCGACCCGGCTGACGCGTCCGCGGCGGCGATGGGCGGGTACACGCTGACCTCGGACGAGCTGCCACCGGACCCGCTCGGCCCGGCGCTGCTTGCCCTGTACGCCGGTCCGGCCCACCAGTCGATGGCGACCGCGGCAGCCACCCGGTGGCCGAGCGACATCGAAGCGCTGGCCGCACAGACGGCATGGGTCGACAACCACGCGCCGGGGCAACCGGGTCAGGCCGCCGCGGGCCAGGCGGTGGTGGCAATGGCGCTCCGTCACCCCAATTGGCCGCAGGCGATCGCGAATCTGACTGCGGTCGAGCCGCCGAGCCCATCGCTCATCAAGGCGCTCTCGCGTGGCGCGAAGGGGATCGTCCAGTTTGATCAGTGGCGCCTGAATTGGTACATCAGCCAGCGACAGCTGAGTGGAGAGATCGAGGCCAGCCTGGCACTGATCAGCGATTACGTCCGCATGGACGATCCACTGAATGCCGCCGATGCCGAGTTCCACATGGCCGGACTCCAAGGCCTCGACCCCGGGTGCGCCCAGCTGCTGCGGCTGCGTGCGGGTCAGAAGCCGGGCATCGGGTTGAGCTCAGCGCAGGCGACCCTGCCGACCTGCCGCGTGCCCGCTTTCGTGCACGCAGCGCTGTGAGGCGTTTAGACCGTCCGGTCAGGCGCCCGCGCAGACGGTGACCGGCGAGCCGGCCACGACCTGCACGTGCCAGGGCAGCCCGGGCGCGCGATCGATCGGGAAGCGGATGGCCTGCGGCGAGCGGCCCGACAGCGTGGCAAACGGCGTGCCGTTGAAACCGTCGCCGAAGCGGCGCGCGTAGAGCGTGACCGAGGGGCCGCCCGTGGGCTGGACGGTCAGCGCATTGCCCGGATAGACGCGCAGGCCGAGCGAGCCCAGCGAGGAGGTCGGGGTGAGAAGCTGGCAGGCCCCGTGCGCGCTGGCGTGACCGCCGAAGGCGTACTCGACCACGAGTCCTGACCCCCCGGCCGGCAACCCGCTGGTCGGAGTGGCTCCGAGCCGCTCGGCCCCCACGAGGACCCCGTCGGCCGTCTCGCGGGTGGACTCGGGAGCGGCCTCGAGCTGGGGCACGGTGAACGCAGGCGAGCCAAGGTCGCGCACCGCCGCCAGGTACTGGCCGGCGTTGATCTGAGGCGCTGCGCTCTGGTCGGGAGCAAACGAGGGCGAGACGACCGGTGCGGCTACCTCGGTCGCGCCGAGCGCGGCGCGCACCGAGCTGTCGGCGGCGCGCATCCCGCGCTCACCGCTCCGCAGCGCGGAAAGATTTCCCACCACAGCCCCGAGAACGAGCAGTGCCACGAAGATGAGCCAGCCGCGGCGCAACGCCCCGCCGAGCCTCGCTTCGGAGGCGGCGAGCAGGATGAACACGGCGCCCACGTAGATGTAGCGAGTGGCCGCCGGGTCGGCATCGGTGGCGCGCGCCACTGCGGCCAGGAGCCAGAACACGAGCGCCCCGGCGGCGGCGGCGAGGAGCATGGGCGATGGCCCCGCGCCCGGGTATGCCCGGCGCCATTCGAGGATGATCAGGGCCAGCAGGGCAACCGCGAGTGCCGGGCCCCAGGTCGCGTCATTCAGCCCGGCGAGGCCTGCCACCGCGCCGGCGGCCGCGTCGGCCACGTACTGCGGGGCGGCGAGCACCGCGTCAAGGCTCGAGTGATCGGATCCGCCGCCCCAGCCGAGATACCAGATCCCGTACACGACCAGGGGCAAGACGACGACCCAGAGCCGCCGCCACGGCTGTTTCTGGGCGACGAGCAGGACGCCACAGCCGACCGCGTAGGCGAGTCCGACCCCGGAGCTGACGACCGCCCCCGTGAGCAGCGCTGCCGCCCAGCCGTCGCGTCCAGGCCGCGGTCCGTCCAGGAGCACCAGGGCTCCAAGCCCGGCGGCGATCGAGCCCAGGTAGCCGATCTGGAAGGGCCACAGGATGTCCTGATATGCCGTGCCCAGCAACAGCAACAACAAAGTGGGTACGAGCGCCGCGACGGGTCCCATCCGGCGCCGGGCCAGCACGTAGAGCAACCAGGCGCAGGTCAGGTGAAGCACGGTGCCGATCAGCCGGTAAGGCCAGTAATGGCGCAGCCCAACCGTGGCGAACAGCAGCTTGTAGACCGCCGCCGGGAACAGCGAGAGCTGCCCGTTATGCGGGCTGAGGTAGGCATCGATCCCGCCACCCCGCCGCGTCAGCACGAACGTCCACTCGTCGTAGAAGAACGTCAGGTGGCGTCCCGCATACATGAGCAGCAGACCGACCGCGAGCGCCATCAGGATGGCGGCCATGGTCGCCTCGCTCGGTCCGTGACGGCGCGCGAAGGCGAGGGGAGCGGCGGTACGCGGCTCGGCGACGACTGCCTCCGGACTCATGGGACGACTAGGCCTGGTGCAGGTGTTGCCGGTCGGCCGTCGCGGCCACCGGCGGCCGGCTCTCGCGCGCACTGAGCGCCGGCCCGAGCCGGCCGTCCGCTTGGGCGCCGGTGTCCTTGCGGCGGTAGTCGCCGCGGCTGAGATGGTGCTCGAGCCAGACGTACAGGATGATGAACACGTAGCGGCCGCCCATCTCCTGCACGCGGAGCTTCGACTCGCCGTGGCGGCGGTTGGTCCAGCTGATCGGGACCACCGCGTAGCTGAACCCGCGCACTACAGCCTTCAGCGGCATCTCGACGGTCAGGTTGAAGTGGTTGGAGAGCAGCGGTTCGAGCTGCTCGATGACCGACCGCCGGTAGGCCTTGAACGCGTTGGTGGTGTCGTTGTAGCCGTGGCGGAACAGGAAGCGGATTCCGGCGTTGGCGATCCGGTTGAGGATGAGCTTGGGCGGCGGGTAGTTCTCCACGTGGCCGCCGCGGCCGAAACGGGACCCGAACGCGCAGTCGTAGCCGGCCTCGAGCACACGGTGGTAGCGCACGAGATCCGCGGGCGAGTCCGACAGGTCGGCCATCATGATGGCCACGGCGTCGCCACTGAAGAGCTCCAGGCCCGCGCGGACGGCATGTCCGAACCCGGGGGGGTTGGGCGAGCGCACGCAGAGCACGCGAGGGTTGGTGGCGCCGATGGCCTGCACGGCCTCCGCCGTGCCGTCACCGCTGGCGTCATCGATGACCAGCACCTCGTAGTCGATCCCCTCCCGCTCGAGCTCGGCCACCGTCTCGGTCACCGTGTCGGCGATCGAGCCGATCTCGTTGTGGGCCGGGATGACGACCGAGAGCTTCATCACGCGGCAAGCCAGAGCTCGGCGTTCTGGTCGTGAATCTCACGCAGGACGGCCTCGACATCGTAGGTGATGTCCCAGTCGGGATAGTCGCGCCGGAACGGATCGAGGTCGGAGATCCACCACATGTGATCGCCGATCCGATTCTCGTCCGACAGCTTCCATTTCAGCTCACGTCCCGCGATCGTCTGGCACAGCTCGATGGCCTCGAGCATCGAGCAGTTGCTGGCGCGCCCGCCGCCGATGTTGTAAACCGCGGCCGAGCGGGGGGCCCGGTGGAAGGCGTCGAAGGCGGCCACGAGATCGGCCGAGTGGATGTTGTCGCGCACCTGCTTGCCGCCGTAGCCGAACACCGTGTAGGGGTCTCCGGTCATCGTGCAGCGCATCAGGTAGGAGAGAAAGCCGTGCAGCTGCGCGCCGGCGTGGTTGGGGCCGGTCAGGCACCCGCCGCGGAAGCACACCGTCGGCATGTCGAAATACCGCCCGTATTCCTGGACGAGCAGGTCGGCCGCCGCCTTGGATACGCCGAACAGCGAATGGGTCGAGGCATCGATCGACATCGTGGTGTCGATCCCGCGGTGGTAGCGGTGATCCTCGGGCAGCTCCAGCCGGTCGCCCAGCTCGATCAGCGGCAATTGGTTGGGCAGATCGCCGTACACCTTGTTGGTCGAGCAGAAGATGAACGTTGCCGAGGGCGCGTGCTGACGCGTGGCCTCGAGCAGATTCAGCGTGCCGTTGGCGTTGACGGCGAAGTCGGTCTGGGGCTCGCGGGCGGCCCAGTCATGAGAGGGCTGGGCGGCGGTGTGGATGACCAGATCGAGCGAGCCGGCCGCGTCGGCAACGGCACGATCGACGGCGCCGGCATCGCGGATATCGATCTCTTCCCAGCGGAAGGCATCGCCGAAGGTGCGCACGAGGCGCTGCGAGGTGTGCCGGGTCGAGGCCGACGGTCCGAAGAAGCGGGCGCGCATGTCGTTCTCGAGTCCGATGACGTCGTAGCCGGACTGAACGAAGTGCTTGACGGACTCGGATCCGATGAGTCCGCCCGAGCCGGTGACTATGGCGGTGGGCATGATCTCGTCGCTACTCGCGAAACAGTCGGGAGCGAACCAATCCGGTGCGATGCAGACCCAGCCGCAGCATGGTGACCAGCGTCTTCACGCCGTAGACGAGGCTCTGCTCGAACGAGGCCGACGAGGCCTCGGGGAAGTAGAGCGTGGCGACCGGAACCTCGACGATGCGCATCCGCCAGGCCACGGCCTGGGCGATCACCTGCGTGTCGAATACGAAGTCGTCGGCGTTACGCAGATAGGGGATGGTCTCCAGGAACGTGCGGCTGTAGGCGCGGTAGCCGGTGTGGAGCTCACTGAAACGGCGGCGCAGGATGGTGTTCTCGACGGTGGTGAGAAACCGATTGGACACGTACTTGTAAAGCGGCATGCCCCCGGAGCGCGCGCCGCCCGGGAGCAGGAAGCGAGATCCGAGCACCATGTCGGCCTGACCGGCCAGGATCGGCCGGACCAGGTCGGGCAGCAGGGTCGGGTCGTACTGGCCGTCGGGGTGGAGCATGACCACAACATCCGCGTCCTCGCGCAGCGCCGCGGTGTAACACGTTTTCTGGTTGCCGCCGTAGCCGACGTTGCGGTGATGCTTGATCAACTCCAGCGACAGGGTGCGGGCCACCTCGACCGTGTCGTCGCGCGAGGCGTCGTCGACCAGGATGATCTTGTCCACCCAGCCGGGAGGGATCTGGCGCCAGGTCTTCTCGAGCGTCTGGGCCGCATTGAAGGCAGGCATAACCACGATGATGCGCTTCTCAGCGCGCAGACGGGAGTCATCGGGGCTGAGCGTCGTCGGGCGGTCTACGGCGTCCACGGTCATGAAGCGTAGGCGGGATTCGGCGGTGCGGTCGGGCTGGTGGTGCGGAAGCGATTGGCGCTGGTGTACCAGAGCACACCGGTCAGGATGACGATGTACTGGGCGAACTGGGCGAACTGCTCGACGGTGAGGAGCGCCCTCTCAGTCTGAGTGCCACCGGTAACCACGTCCTTGGCGGCGCCGATGAGCGTACCGTAGGGCTGCCACATGAGCGACGCCAGGACGAAGGCCACGGCCAGTCCGGCCCAGGCGCTGACACTGGCGCCCTCGCGGCTGAAGCGAACCAGGAGCAAGACGAACAGCGGCGCCAGCATGATCTGGTAATGGCTCCAGGCGATCGGGCTGACCATCGTCGACAGAGCGCAGGTGAACGCGAACAGCTCCCAGCTGATCGCGCGCGAGCCCCGCAGGGCGTCGACCACCCAGAGGGCGAGCAGAGCCACCCCGGCCCACACGATCAGGTGCTGGAGAGTCCAGTAATGCCCCCCGACCAGGCGGCAGAGCAGCGATCCCGGGGCGAAGTTCTCGGGCACGCAGGCCCAGTAGTTGGCCGGCTGTGACTTGTGGGCGAAGTCGGAGAGGATCGGGAACACATTGAGCGCGCCGAGGCTGTGCGCGCGCCAGGCCATGAACACCTGCCCGATCACGTTGAGCCCGATCAGGTACGCGAACGACCAGAGGCCGGCGCGGCGTGTCTCGCGGCGCGCCACCAGCACGAAGGGGAGCAACACGGCCAGTGGCTTGATCGCGATCGACAGCCCGATGGCCGCCCCGCCAGCGTGGTCCTCGCGCCGGCGGATGAGCTCGAAGCCCCCCGCGAGGAGAACGAGCGAGATGATGTTGAACTGCTTCCACCAGACCGAGGACAGCATCGGGCCGAAGGTGAGAAGCGCAAAGGCCAGGACCCACCACCACACCGGTGTGAGACGCGCGCGCAGCCGGTAGAGCACGTAGCCGACTGAGCCGATGACCAGCAGCGCGTTTATCAGGTCGACGAGCGTCGCCGCCTGGCTGGCGCTCATCACTTTCGTGGCCAGCGCCATGATCATTCCCAGGAATGGGGTGCTGATCCACGTCAGCAGATGCTCGGGGTGACCGGTCGCCCAGGCCACCTGGCCGCCCTGATAGGCCAGGCCGGTGTCGTCGGTCAGCGGGTCGTGGAAGGCGCGCCACGCCCACCACACGACGAGTGCGGCGAGCAGCACATATCCCGCCAGGCTCGGCGCGTTCGGGACCTGGACGCGCGGCCGGCGGCCGGACCTGGCTTCTAGGAGTGCCATCCGGCCGGCGCGCGGTGCTTAGGCGCGATGGCGAGAAACATGTCTGGGTCCGGCGACAACGGTGCGCATCGTAGACGAGAACACGGCCGGAGGCCGCTCGGCGCGGGCGTGGCCGCGAGGTGGTCGGCGTGCTTACAGGGTCGCCTGGATCGCGGCCTCATTGGCCGCGATCCAGGCCTGGATGTCCTCGAGGACACCTCGGGCGTCGTGCCGTGGTCGCCAATCCGAGAGGCCGTGTAGCCGGGCGCAATCCGAAACGTAGACCGGGACATCCCCGGGCCGGACATCGCTCGAGTGCTCCGGCTCGATCCGGTGGCCGGTGATCTCGGCGCACAGCTCGGTCGCCTCGAGCAGCGACAGGCTGCACTCTCGACCCCCGCCGACGTTGACCGTGACCCCGTCCCAGCGATCGGAGGCGCCCAGCTGCTCGTCGAGCAGCTCGAGCAGGTCATCGACGTGGAGCAGATCGCGCACCTGCTTGCCCGATCCGCCGTAGCCGATGTAGCGCAGCGGGCGCCGGAAGTGGTGGGCCAGCATCCAGTAGGTGAACACGCCCTGGTCGACCTTGCCCATCTGCCACGGCCCGGCGATCACCCCGCAGCGGTTGACCACGCCGCGCAGGCCGTAGGCGGCCCGGTACTCCTCGATCAGAAGCTCGGCCGACAGCTTGGTCGCGCCGTACAGCGTCCGGGGCCCGTCCAGGGGGAAGTCCTCGGCGATCCCGGCGGCCGAGGCGCCGGGCATGGGCTGCTCGGCGCTCAGCTCAAGCCGGGTCTGGGCCTCCGAGTAGCGGAGCCGTTCGAGCTCGGGCACCGGATAGACCCGGCTGGTCGAGAGGAACACCAGATAGGCGCCGTGGCGGCGGGCGAGCTCGAGGCAGTGGTAGGCACCAACCAGGTTGGACTGGATCAGGTAATCCGGGCTGCCGTCGGTGCCGGCCAGCACCGAAGGTTCCGCCGAGCACTCGATCACCGCGTCGAAGGGCGCCCGGTCTACCGTGAGCAGGTCGTCGAGCAGGCGGATGTCGCCGTGGAGGAAGGCGACGCCAGCGGCGCGCAGCCGGGGCAGGTTCAGCTCGGCGCCGCGGCGGCGCAGGTTGTCCAGTGCGATCACCTCCCAGTCGGGATGGCGGCCGGCCAGGCCGATCGCGACGTTCGCCCCGATGAACCCGGCGCCTCCGGTTACCAGCACGCGCATCGGCGGAACTGTAGGGGGTGGCCCCCTGATACCTTCAAAGCCGTTCGGGGCTCGTGCAGGTGCGTCCTTTGTCGCAGACCGGACGGCGTCGCCGACCCTCAATCCGGTATGCCCCTTTGTGACGTGAACATTGGAGAGAGCCTCGGGCTTCACCGCGGCGACGTGGTTGTTTGCTTACTCGTCGGAAACGGATACGAGGGTCTCGCGCAATCCTTGGAGAGCCTGCTCGAACACACCGAAGCCGGGGTTCCGCTCCTGTTCTGCGACCCGGACGGCCGTGCGCGCGGGCTGATCGAGGACACCCTCGGCGCGCGGGCGGCGCATCGCGCCGAAACGGTCGATGCCGCGCTGAGGGCGAGCGCGCCCGCCGATGTGGTCATCCTGGCGGACGACGCGATTGTTTCCGGGGACTGGCTCGGGTCGCTCCGGGAGGCTGCCTACAGCGAATCGCGCATCGCCACCGCGACCACGCTGACCAACGACGGCACGATCCTATCCGTCCCCCATCGCAACCGTCCGTCGTCCCGCCTGCCGGATGACCTCACGGTGGACGGTGCCGCGAGTGCTGTGCGGGAGGCGTCCATGCGGTTGTGGCCGGATATCCCATCCTGCCTTAAGCACTGCGTGTACATCCGCCGCAGCGCGCTCGAACTGGTCGGCGGCTTCGACGAGACCCTGCCCAGCGGTTTCGCGGCGGACTTCGCCCAGCGATGCATCGTGCGCGGTCTGCGCCATGTGGTGGCCGACGACGTGTTCGTGTTCCGTCGCCGGGTCGAGGCGAACTCCGAGCCCGCGGACAGCGCGATCCTTGAGCGTCGCTATCCCTACCTCGCGCCCTGGGTAGCTGCGGTCAGCCAGACGCGGGGCGGCGCGCTCGCCCGGGCGCTGTCGGTCGCGGCGTCGGCGCTGCGCCCGCTGACGGTGACCATCGACGGACGCTGCCTGGGTCCCGTGGTGACCGGCACGCAACTGGTCACCCTCGGCGTCGTCGGCGCGCTCGACACCTACACCGAGCTCGCGCTGCGTGTGCTGGTTCCCGAGAACTTGGGCGATTGGGCGGCGCACTTTCTGGGGCCGCGCTCGCGCGTCGTGCTGATGCGTCCGGACGAGATCGCTGAGGTATCGCCGACAGACATCGTGCACCGTCCGTATCAGGTGGTCTCGCGCGAGGACGTGGCGCTGCTCCCCGCGCTAGGTCAGCGCCTGGTGTTGACACAGCTCGACAACATCGCGCTGCGCAATCCCGGCTATTTCCACGACTACGAGGCGTGGGCGGAGTACCAGGCGCTGGGCCGCGTTGCGCTGGCAGCCTCCGACGAGGTCGTGTTCATCTCTCGCCACAGCGCCGACGATGCCGCGCAGCTGGGGCTGGTGGACCCACAGCGGATCAACGTCGTGTACCCGGCCACCGACCTGACGAGCCTCGGTCTCAACGGCTCGGTCACCCCGCCGGGCGGGGCGGACGGGCTCGAGTCGCGCCCGTTCATGCTCTGCCTCGGCACGGACTTCCTCCACAAGAACCGCATCTTCGCCCTGCGGCTGCTCGAGGCGCTCGTCGCGCAGGGCTTCGACGGCACGCTCGTGTTCGCCGGCCCCACGGTGGCGGCTGGTTCCTCCGAGGGAGAGGAGGCTGAGTACCTGCTGTCGCGTCCCACCCTGCGAGGGCGCGTGCGTGACCTCGGCACGGTCGAGGAGCCGGTCAAGCGCTGGCTCCTTAAGCGGGCGGCCGCGGTGGTCTATCCCACCACCAGCGAGGGCTTCGGGCTGACTCCGTTCGAGGCGGCCGAAGCGGGGGCGCCCTGTCTGTTCGCCTCACACAGCTCGCTGGCGGAGGTGCTGCCGTCGGGTGCGGCCCTGCTGGTGGCCTGGGATCCGGTGCAGAGCGCGCGGCGCGCGATCGGGGTGCTGAGGCCGGGTCCGGCGCGCGAAGAGCACGTACGCACGATCCGTGAGGCCGGGGCGCGTTTCACCAGTGCCGCGAACGCGAAAGGCCTAGCCGAGGTGTACGCCAAAGCCGTGCGCGCCCCGGCGGCCATGTCGCTTCCGGTACTCGATGGGCCGCCTGCTCTTGATGAGAACGAAGCCGAGAGCTTGCGTCGGCAGCTCAGTGCGATCTACGACGACCCGCTCAACCGGGGCCTGGTCGGTCCGTACGCGGTCCTGCCCCCCGAGCTGAGGCGGGCGGTGCTCGCGGTGGCCACCCGGCCTATCATGCGGAAGTCTGCTTTGGCGCTGTACCGGACGGGTTACGCCATGCGCCACCGGCGCCGGCGGCGTCCTGATGAACGCCGCCCGGGCCAATATCCCGACGAGCGCGAGGAGGACCGGCGGTGACAACGGACTCCCGGCGAGGGACCAGCGAGCCGCTGGCGACCCCATCGCGCACAGCGATGCTCAGAGGAATCGTTCCCGGGCCCGAGCTCATCCGTTGGGGACGTGACTCGGGCCCGGCCGTCGCCGCCACGTTGATTGGTGCCCTGATCGTCTGGCTACTGGTGTCCGGGACCTGGGATCGGCTGCGAGTGGTTGCGGTGTTCGTTCCGCTGGCCGCATTGCTGCTGGTGCTGAGCCGGGGACCGCGCCTGTTGGCGCTGATTGCCCTGGTGGCGGCGTGGTGGCTGGCGGTGCTCCTGGCACGCTATCTGCCAGATCTGATCAACCCAGCTCCGCCGGTCTCACAAGCGGTCGGAGCCGGCGTATTTTTCGGGACGCCATACGAGGGCGCCCAGATCGGTGCCGTGATCTCGTTAGCGGTGCCCACGGTCATCGCGCTCGCCTCACTCCTGCCGCGAGGTCATCTGCTCGCCCGCCGCGGGTTCCGGGCCGCGTCCGGGACTCAGGCCGCGGAGGCGGGCGCCTTGCGAGCGCCGAGGCCGCCACTCACAGTGTGGCTGGGGACTGTCGTGTTGGCGGCGACCCTGGTTCCCGACCTGAAGACGTACCTGACCGGCATGACCTTTCCGGTGTCCTATTCGACGTGGGACGCCACGAACCTGACGGCCTGGCAGGGGTTCGTTCATGCCGGCCTCGTGCCGATGAAGGACTTCTTTTACCCGTATGGCTTCCAATGGCTTTGGACGACGGGAAGCTACGGACCGATATTCCAGTGGCTCGCCGAGGTGGCAATGCTGTCGATCGCGGCATGGTCGCTGTGGCGCCTGTCAGGCGGCAGGACCTGGCGTGTGCTTGCCTGCCTGCTGGTAATCATGCTGGCCGGCGGCTGGGCTCAGACCTGGCGGTTTCTTCCGGCCCTGCTCGTCGCCGTTGCGTACGCGGCGATCCGCCCCGCGCAGCGTCCGCGCCCGGCGCGCGAGTATCTCGTGTTCTTCGCTGCCTGCATGCTGGCGGTGTTCGTAGAGCCGGACCTGTTACCCGTGGGACTGGCGGGTGCGGTCATGGTCCTCGTGGGTGAGATCGTCGCCGGCAAGGTCACTCGGCCGGCCCGGCGACTCGTGCTCGGCCTGGCCCTCGACGCGGTTCCGGTCCTGGCTGCCGTGGCCGGCATCGTGCTCATCTGGCTCGCACTGGGTACGGTGAGCGGCGAGGTCCGCTTTCTCGGCAACCTGTCGGCCGTGTCGGCACAGTCAGCGCCCGACGAGGTGACCTATGGCCCGCTTGGCTTGGCGGTGCTGCATCTCGATGCGAACGTTCTCTATGCGGCCGTGCCAGCACTGATGGCGACGCTCGGACTGGTGTGTGCGCGCTTTCAGGGACGTGACGGTTCGAGCGTCTACACGATCCTGTTGGCCGCGTCGGGCGTGTCCCTGCTGCTGTTGGTCAAGCATTTTGTGCGCTCGGTCGGCGACGAGGTGATCAGCGCAGCGGTCATCGCGCTCGCCTGGTCGGTCATCCTGGTTTGGCGTCGGGAGTCGGTGTTCAGGGCTGCAGCCTGCGGCGCGGCGATTGCGGCGATCTTCACGCTCCTTGCCGAAAACGGAGGGCTCTCACTCGCTGCCTACGCGCGGACCGCGGTTGGCGCGCCGCGTCGCGCCGCACGCTCCGTGCTCGTGCCGTTCGATGCGTCGCTTCGCGTACAGGCCAGCCTCGGCGCCTTTGCTCCGGCTCGCTTCCCGCGCTGGCCAGATCGGGCCATCGCGCTCACGTACGCGCGGAGCTTCCCTGCGCCGACTCCCCCCTTTGCCCTCATCGGAGATGCCCCGTTGGTATATGTGCTCCTGGGCCAGTCGCCGCCCTATCAGTCAGAGCTCTACGACGCCTCGCCGATCGCAGAGCAGCACGCGATGCTGCGTTCGCTCGCGCGCCAGGATCCGCCGTACGTCATCTGGCGCCAGGACGGCACGGAGGACCCGTTGCCTTATCAGGTCCGTGACCCGCTCGTCTTCACTTGGATGATCGCCAACTACGTTCCCCTCCGACAGTTCGGCACGTGGGACATCCTGCGACGCCGGCGAGCGTCCGACGGCCTGGCCGCGGCCTTCTGGACCTCTGCCCTCGGCGCCGCTGAGGAGGACCTCGGCTACATCCCTTCCTACTCGGGCGCCGCTGGTGCATCCTCGTGCAGCGGGCCTCCCGGCTGCGTGCACTATGCCGTCGTCCACGGCCCGGCTGTCGCCGGGCGGCTCATCACCTTCGACGTCACCGGCAACGGGACCTCTTACACCGTGAACCTGCGGGCGCGCGCCGGAGTCCAGACCTATCCGGTCCGCCTCGATCGTCTATGGTTTTGGCCGCTGGTCGAAGGCAAGGCCACGTTACGTTCCTTGACTCCCGGCTTCACGGTTCGGAATATGGGACTCCGTTCCGGGGACAACCTGTATTGACTGGATGACGATGGCGCAACTCGTTTATGAGGCTTCGATATGGCTCGCGTTCTGATCACCGGCGGCGCCGGATACGTCGGGGGCTGGCTGACCGATCGCGCGATTGAGGCTGGGCACGACGTACGGGTCTATGACCTGATGCTCTACGAGGATCGCTACCTCAAGCCGGTCCCGTTCGTGGCCGGCGACATCCTGGACCGCGACAGGCTGCGGCCCCATCTCGAGTGGGCCGACACGGTGGTCTGGCTGGCCGGCCTGGTGGGCGATCCCGCCTGCGCGCTCGAGCCTTCCCTGACCAACAAGATCAACGTCGACACGGTGCATGCCCTGTGCGACGAATTCGAGGGCCGGATCATCTTCCCGTCGACCTGCTCGGTGTACGGAGCGCAGGACGAAGAACTCGACGAGAACAGCCCCACGAACCCACTGTCGCTGTACGCCGAGACCAAGCTGGAGGCCGAGCGGATCCTGACCGAACGCCGCCCCGACAGCCTCATGCTGCGCCTGGCCACCTTGGCCGGAATGGGCGACACTTATTCGCGGATCCGGCTCGATCTGGTGGTGAACCTGCTGGTGGTGCGCGCGCGGTTGATCGGCGAGCTTCGAGGTGTTCGGCGGCAACCAGTACCGCCCGCTGCTCCACGTTCGCGATGTCGCCACCGCGATCGTGCCCCACTTGGCTAGCGACGCCTGCGGGATCTACAACCTGGGCACCGAGAACATGACGATCCACGAGCTCGCCCAGCGCGTGGTCGATCGCGTGGGCAAGGCCGAGATTCGCGTGGTCGACGTGCCCTTCCAGGACACCCGCAACTACCGCGTGTCGTTTGAGCGGGCCCGCCGCGAGCTGGGCTACGCATCCGAGCACTCAGTCGACGAGGCGATCGACGACATCGCCGAGCTGATCGACGACGGACGCGTGAAGGACCTGAGCATGGCCCAGTTCTCGAACCTCGAGGCGCTCCGGCCTTATCTGCGTCCGGAGGCCATCCCGCTCGGGCGCGAGGTGCGCAACGCACACCGCCTGGCGCGACACCTCGCACCATCAGGCGTACCGGTCAACGTATGACCAAGGTGACAGCGTGAGCGAGCCGCGCCTGATCGCGGCCGGGTCGTCGAGTGACGATCGCGGCCGGGTGTATTTCGCCAACGAGTTCGACGTGAGTGCCTGCCGGCGCATGTACATCGTCGAGAACTTCGCCACCGGGACGGTCCGCGCGTGGCACGCCCATCGCAACGAACGCAAGTGGGTAATGCCGCTGTCCGGCGCCGCGCTGGCCTGCTGTGTGGCGATCGACGACTGGGATTCCCCGGCCAAGGACGCCACCGTGCATCGCGTCACGCTTGACGCCGACCACCCGGCCATCCTCGAGGTGCCGGCCGGTTACGCCAACGGTGCCATGGCGCTCCTGCCCCAGACCAAGCTCATGTACTTCTCCGACGCCTCACTCGAGGAGTCACTGAACGACGACATCAGGTTCCCCGCTCGCTACTGGGATCCCTGGCAAGTAGCCGAGCGGTGAGTCTCGAGACGTCGATCGTCATCCCGACGCTGAACGACGCGGCCACGCTGGGGGCCACCGTCGAGCGGCTGAACCGGGTGATCGCCAGCACCGGGGCGGCGGCCGAGGTGCTCGTGGTCGACGCCGGCAGCGAGGACGGCACGATGGCCAAGGCAGCCGAGCTGGCCGACCGCTATCCGCTGCTGCACATGCGCGTGCTCGTGCGCGACCGGGGCAGCGGCGGCTTCGGCTCGCTGGTCCGGCTCGGGATGGCCTACGCCACGGGCCGCTTCTGCTTCCTGGTCATGCCCGACGCCCGCGACCCGCTCGAGCTGATCCCCAAGATGGTCGGCGAGCTGCGCAAGGGCGCCCACCTGGTGCTCTGCTCGCGCTACGACGCGCACGACTCAACGGTTCACCTGCCGCGCCAGTTCGTGCTCTACCAGACGATCTACCGGCGAGCCATTCGTGTGCTGCTCGGCGTGGACATCCCGGACAGCACGTACGGCTTCCGCGGCTTCAACCGCACGTTCGTGCAGGCCCTGGGGCTGACCGCGCGGCGCATGTCGGTGTGCTCGGAGATCACCTTCAAGGTGCTCCTCTCGGGCGGCAAGATCGAGCGCGTGCCGGGCGGTCCGACCGGCCCCATGCTGCGCGAGCAGTCGAAGTTTCGGCTCGGCAACGAGCTCGGCGGCTATGGGTGGATGCTGCTGCGCGCCCGGCTGCACACGCTGGGCATCGCCTGGTTTTAGGCGCGGCCTTCAGGGCGTCGCGCTGATGCCCAGTCGGTGCGCGACCGGATCGACCTCACCGTAGGCCTAGTGGCCGCGCGCAGCCAAAACCTTGCAGATACGCTCTCAATCGGAGGTGAACGCCTCCGCGCTGGGGTCGGTCCGGGACTGCGCGCGATGTGCCGCCGGGCACAAACCCTCGGGACGCCCGCAGGCGTGAAAGTCGCATAGCCGGCAAAGCCAGGCGCTTTCGGGAGAACTGCTCCCAGCACGCTCGTCGAGCTTGAGATCCACCAGCTGGGCGGTCAGCGCCTCGGCTAGACCGATCAGCGAGCGCTGCTCCTGCTCGGGAAGCCCTTCCAGGGTGCTGTGCACGGCCTCGTAGCGGGCTTCGAGGATCCGCCGCGCCGCGCGCCGGCCCGTCGGCGTCAGCTGCAACGCGACCGAGCGGCGGTCGTCGGCGTGGGCGGCGCGCTTCACATGCCCGTCGGCGACAAGACCGTCGGTCAACCGAACCGCCGCTGAGTGGCTGATTCCAAGGATGTGTCGAAGATGGTCGATTGTGCTCCCGTCGGCGAACTCGTTCAGGGCGACCAGCGCGGCGGCGGCCTGGCCGCCGCGGCCGGCCGCCGCCGCCGCCGCGGCTGTCACACGGTCGGCCACCGCGAGCGACCACGCCCCGATCAGGTTCGTGAGCCGGGCGACGGAAGCATCAGCGGCCTGAGAGCGTGACTTCGAGCTCGTATGAAGCAGTAGAGCCGTGCGGGGCCTCGAACTTACCCACTCCCCTCGCGTCGGTTAGCTCGCCGGTGGACGAGCCCGGGACGACCGTCGCCTCCCATCGCGCTACCCGTCCGTCGAACTCGCCGAGAGTCTCGAGCACCAGCGTGCCGCGACGGCCGTCGACCTCACCGTCGACGACCTGAAACCCGACGAATCGCGCGCGGCCGTCAGCCTGATAGGCCATCAGCCACTCCGCGGCTCCGTCGCCGGCGATGTCGCCCTCGAAATGCTGGCTGACCGAGGCGCGGGTCAGTCGACATCCGTCGCGTTCCTCGTACGCGTCCTCGCTCCAAGACTCCAATTGAAAACTGCCCTTCATCGACGCCATCGCTCACTCTTTCGGTCGTTATGTGCATGCTACATACATAGTTCCCGCCCGGCGGCTGGGAGAAACCAAGCTGGTTACAGCCCCTGGCCGTCGTCGGGGCGGACGTTCTCGCCGAGCAGCAGTACGAGTACCTGGGCGTTGGGACTGCCCCAGCCGGTGACGGGTCCCAGCCGGGAAGTGCGCGGCAACCGTCGATGCGCTGGTCGGACGCTGCAGCCTCCCGACGAGCACCGATAACGCCGCACTCGTGCCCCGGTTGAGACCGAACGTGGGCTTCTCCGCACCAGAGCCGGGTGAATCCGAATTCACCCCCGAGAGGCGGACGAGTGCGGCGTTTCCGGCCACACCCTCTGTCACCTAACTCAGCTTTCGGCAGCGGCCGCGGGTCGAGTGCGGGGTTGACGACCCAGCTGCACCGAGATCTGCCCAACGTAGCTGGACGGTCGTGTCCCGCAGAGGTGGGGAGCGAAGTGGGCGCGGCTCCGCCGAAAGCGGTATCCCGCGAAGACGCTAATACACCCGCATCTCGGGCAGCGGCACGATCCAGTAGCCCTCGTACTGCGGCTCGTTGGCGCGGATGCCCGGCAGGTAGTTCCAGGCCGAGGCGAACACGTAGTCCGGGTTGGCCTGCTTGAAATCGTCTGGGCTGACGATCGGGGTGTGGGTACCGGGCATGAGCCGGCCGGCGCGCAGGGGTGAGGCGTCGACCACCGCCTTCAGGTAGGTCATCTCGCACATGTTGACCCACATGGTGGCCTTGCCGGCCGCGCCGTAGGCCCAGATCTCGGCGTTCTCGGACAGCTTGCGCATGGTGTCGCCGAACGCGTCGATGCGCCGGCGGCAGTCGGCGGCGAACTTGTCCCAGGTGGCGGGGTCGTTCAGGGCGGTCGACTGCTCGTAGGCGGCGAGCTCGGCCACGCGGGGGCTCACCTCACGCGCGCCGGCGCGGGCGGCGGCCAGGCGCAGGGAGCCGCCGTGCATGGGGATGCGCTCGGCGTCGACGGGCTCGAAGCCGAAGCGGCGCAGGAGCGTGCCGAGCGTGCCGAGCGAATAGAACGTGAGGTGCTCGTGGTAGAGCGTGTCCCACTGGAGCTGCTCGAGCAGGTCGCCGGCGTACATCACCTCCAGGCACAGCACGCCGTCGGGCGCGAGGATGGCATCGGCGGCCTGAAGGATGAGCCCGGGCTCGGCGTTGTGAGCGAACACGTTCGAGCCGGTGATGAAGTCGGCGCTGTCGATGCGTGAGCGCAGCTCGTCGAGCATGTCGGGGCCGAAGGCGCCGGTCAGGACCTCGCGACCCTGCTCGCGCGCCATCTCGGTGATGTTGGGCGCCAGGTCGACGCCGATGGCGCGGATGCCGCGCTCGGTCAGGGCGGCGACCAGGGTGCCGTCGTTGGCCCCGAACTCGATGACGGTCTTCGGATCGAAGCGATCGTTGATCCACTGCGCGTAGTCGCCGAAGTGCCGGACCAGCCCGGCCACCGTGCCGGTGGCGAAGGCGTAGTCGCCGAACAGGATCGACGGGTCGACCGGATCGACGATCTGGATCAGGCTGCAGTTGTCGCACACGCTGATCAGCAGGGGGTAGCGCTCCTCAGCGGCGATCTCCTCCCGGCCGCGCAGGAACCCGCCGGCCAGTGGCAACGGGCCGAGGTCGAAGAACGGCCTGACGGCTGCCTCACCGCAGCCACGACAAGTGTCGGACAACTCTGGCTCCTATTTCGTCAGGTGCAGGCGTTCGAGGAACGCGCGCAGGGGATATCGCAGGTAGGACCGGATCAGGTCCGGACTGTACGAGAAGGCCGTGCCGCGCTGCTCGCCGGAGCGCGACGACAGCGAGGTGGGGAACTCCACCGGGACGACTCCGTCGCGCTGGGCGTAGGCGAACTCCTCGACGATCACGGCAAACGTGCGCTCGGTGGTCGGCCACGAGCAGATCAGGTCGGTCCGCCCGGCGCGGAAGCCGTTGGTCACGTCGCGCACGCGGGTGCCGAACAGCAGCGACGCGACGACATTTCCGGCGCGCGACACGATCCGGCGCTTGGGTGGGACGGCGGACATGTCCCCGCCGGGGACGAACCGCGAGGCCTTGATGTACGGATGTCCCTGGGCGGCCAGCGCGCCGATCTTCAGCAGGTCAGCAGGCGGGTTGGTCAGATCCGAGTCGATGAACGCCACGTAGTCCAGCCCGAGCTCCTGCGCACGGTGCGCACCGGTCCGCAGCGCCGCGCCGTAGCCGGCGTTGCGCTCGTGGCGCACGAAGTCGATCTCCGGCAGCTCCTCGGCCAGGCGGCCGACGATCGCCGCGCTGTCATCCACGCTGCCGTCGTCGACGCCGATGAGGAGCGCGCGTCCCTGGTAGCGCCGGACGACGTCGACCACCTCGCGGCAGGCCCGCTCGATGCTCGCCGACTCGTTGTAGATCGGCACGACCACGCCGAGGGAGGGCCAGCCGTCCCCGGGCAGTGCGGGCGTGCTCACACCGGCGGGAGCCCGTCCTCGCGGTAGGAGCGCGAGATGTCGATGTGGGCGTCCTCGGGACGGTGGCCGCGGATGGTGTCGTTCATCACCCGGTTCAGGAGGTCCTCGACCAGCCGCTCGGAGGCGTGCCCGTCGCCCAGGTTGTGCTCCCACTTGGCGCCGTACATGCGCTCGAGCTTGCCGTAGAGCTGATCGATCGGGTAATCCTCGGGCCGGGCGGGGTCGAACTTCACGCTCGATCCGCAGTCGTACACCTGCGGGCGCTCGGTCGCCTTGCGGATCTGCAGCGACGGGACCCCGATCACGGCCGTCTCCTCGACCACGGTTCCGGAGTCCGTGAGCGAGCCGCGCGAGTGGCCCAGCAGCGCCAAGAGCTCCCGGTAGCCGATCGGGTCGACCATCGTGGTGTTGGACGGGAGGCTGAAGCCGAATTCCTTCAGTCGCTTCTGCGTGCGGTAGCTGGCCGGGAAGTAGATCGGCCACGGGCTCTCGGCCATCACGTCGAGGATCGCGCGCAGCGGCTCGGGCGACTCGACCGACTCGCGCCGATGGCAGGTCATCAGGAAGAAGCGATCGCGCTCGATCCCCCGCTCCGCGAAGAAGGCGTCGTTGGCGTACGCCTTGTACTCGTCCATGCGATCGAAGTAATAGTGGTTCAGGACGTCGACGATCAGGTTCTGGATGACCACGATGTTGCGCGGGTTGATGCCCTCGCGCACGCCCTGCTCCTTGTACTCCGGGAAGTACGTGTAGATCACATCGGAGGTGTGATCGATGATCGTGCGGTACTTCTCCTCCGGCATGCGCCAGTCGTAGGAGCGCATGCAGCCCTCGATGTGGACGACCGGGATGTTCTGCTGCGCGGCGGAGATGCAGCCCATCACGGTGTTGGTGTCTCCGAGGAACACCGCCACGTCGGGCCGCTGCTCAACCAGCAGATTCGACAGGCGCTCGATCACCGAGCCCACGGTCGCGGCGTCGGTGTCACCGCCGGCTCCGAGTTCGATGTCCGGCGCGGGCAGGTCGAGGTCGCGGATGAAGACGTCCTTGAGGTTGTCGGCGTAGTGCTGACCTGACCACACGAACGTGAACTTGACCTGGTCCTGCTCGGAGAGCATGTGCAGGATGCGGCTGGCGCGGATCAGGTCCGGCCGGATGCCGAGGATGAGCATTACGTGTTTCTGGGGCATAGGCAGCGGCGAAAAATAGCGGACCGGGCTCAGAGCCGGCCGGCGGGCCGTCCGGCCTGAGCCGCCGCCAGTTCGTTCAGCATTGCCTCGATGGTCGGTGACCGCTCGTAGCCGGCGGCGCGCCACAGCCGCTCGTTGGCCTGGGGATCGCGTGTGGACAGCCTGCGATCGACGGGCGCCCCGGGGCCCGGCGTGTGGCGCACGGTGACGTCGGTTCGGCCAAAGGCCCGCAGCACGAGCTCGAGCAGCTCGGCCTTGCTCACGCTGTCGCCGGGCACGACGTGCCGGACCCCGGGTTCGATGTCCGCGCCGGCGATGATCGCCGCGCACAGCCTGGCGAAATGGAGCGTGGTGATGCCGTTCCAGCGGTGCCCGTCGTAGCCGGTCAGCTCGGCTCCCGGCTCGGCGGCGAGGATCCAGCCGAGCAGCGAGGTCGGCGCGCCGAGCTCGGGGCCGACGATCGAGCAGCGCAGGTGCCAGACGTTCTCGGCCGGGGTCTCGCCGAGCGACTTGGACTGGCCGTAGACGTCGCGAGGGTCGTGCGGGGTCGATTCGTCGTAGGGCCCGGCGGCGCCCGCGTACACGCCGTCGGTGGCGATCTGGATCACGCGCTGAGAGCGCTCGGCCGCTTCGGCGGCCAGACGGTGGGGGAACAGCGCGTTAACCGCGATCGCCTCCTCGATCGAGGCGGGGTCGCCCTCGTCGATCCGGGCCTTGAGGACTCCGATCGCGTTGACGATCCAGTCGTAGCTGTCGCTGTCGAGGAGGGACCCCAGCGGATCGCGACGCACGTTGAACCGGTGATACGGGCGTCCCTCCAGGCGAGCATTGCCGTCACGGCGAGCCGTAGCCGTGACCTCGAGCTCGGGATGCTGGGGCAGGGTGCGGGCGACCATGCTCCCCAGCATGCCGTGGGCGCCGAGGATCAGCACCTTGGCCATGCGGGCTCCCAGTTCAGCGAGAGTCGCGCGATCGCATCTGGGCGACCGTCTGCTTGCCTCGCCGCAGCGGCGCGGTCACGCGCCAGGACACGGACGCCTGCATGTCGGTGAGAGCGCCCTGCAGGGCATCCCGGTCGCGCTCGGCCTCGGCCAGTGCGTGCCGGGTTCGCACGAGCTCCGTCTTGACCTGGCGGGCCTGGGTCTCATTGAGGAGCCCGCGGTGCTCGAGCTGTGCCATCCGCTCGTAGAAGCGCTTGGTCTCGAGCGGGGGGCCCACCACCCCAACGCCTCCTACGTCGGGCAGCTCGCCGCCGCCGGCCAACGCGATCGTGTAGAGTTCCTCGCCCGCGTCGCGCCCCCACATCTTGTAGAGCCGCGCTCCGAGCTCGAGACTCGGGTCGGCGATCGCGTGTCTGGCGTCATCGGTGATCAGCGAGGCGCTGTGGCTCTCCTGGCGATACATCCGGACTTGCCCGAACCGGTGTTGCAAGACCTCCTCCAGCTCGGCGGCGGTGAACTCCCGGATGTGGAACCGGTTGCCAGCGGGATACACGCCCTTGTTCGGAGACGAGATCGCCAGGATGCCGTCGGGCTTCAGCACCCGGCGCATCTCGTCGAACGCGCGTTCCGGATCGCCCACGTGCTCGATGGCTTCGAAGGAGACGACGAGGTCGAACGTATCGTTCTCGAACGGAAGCGCTGAGAGGTCGCCTTGAACGAACTCAGCCTTCTCGCCAGCACGCGCTCGCGCGTTCTCGATTGCCTCTCGGTCGATGTCGACGCCCACCGCGCGGCTTGCGCCCGCGCTCGCCAGTACGACCGTGCCCCACCCGACGCCGCAGCCGGCGTCGAGCACGTCCCGGCCGGCCGCGAGCGGCGCTGCCCAGCTGTAGCGTGCCTGATGCTCGGCCTCCAGCGGCAACCCCCGGTGAAGCTCGGGAACGTAACGCTCCGATTCGGCTTCCGCCGCGGTGGGGTCATCGACTTCGATCAAGCCATCGGCGTCGGCCTCGCCGTCGGAGGGCTTGGCCACAAGGCCGAGCGTCATCCCGGTCGCCCGCTGATTGGCGTCGGTCGCGATCACGACCACCTGGTGCGCGCCGGGTGGGCACGCGTCGGCGTCGAGCGACGCGGTGAAGCCGGAGCGGAGAGCATCCGGATCCGACAGCGCCTCGGCGACATCGCTCCGGAACAGCCCGTAGGCCGCAGCCACCGGGGTACCGTCGACGATGACCGTGACCCGGTCGATGCCGGCGCGCGAGTACGCCCAGCCCACGATTCGGATTGGGAGGCTGAGGGGCGTCTCGGCCAGGTCCGGCGTCGGCGCGTCACATCCCATGGCGGTTCGACCCTCCTCAACCGCGGCCACGCGATCGCGTGGCTCGGGTGGGGGCTCGAAGGCCGGCGGCTCGTCCGGAGTTTGGGCCGGCTGTGTGCTCACCTGCCTATCGTACGGTCTGGGTGGCATCGGACGCGGGTCAGCGGTCCGCCTGGGGCGACGTGTACCCGGCATACTTAGGGACGAGTGCTCGCCCGGATGGCCGTGACACCCCAGCAGTACCGCCGCGTGGCCTACATCACGCTGGGCTCGCTGTTCCTGATCGTGCTGACCGGGGCGGCGGTCCGCCTGACCGACTCCGGGCTGGGTTGCGCGAACTGGCCCAAATGCGGGGGAACTCCGCTGCCGCCGCTCAGCTCCCACGCCCTGATCGAGTTCGGCAACCGGGCCGTGTCGGGCGTCGTCGGGGTGATCACGGTCGTGGCCTTCGCGCTGGCCTGGACCAGGCGCCCGTTCCGGCGAGACCTGATGTGGCTGTCGCTGCTGCTGCCGCTCGGCGTCGTGGCCCAGGCGGTGCTGGGCGGGTTCACGGTCCTCAACCATCTGGCGCCGGGCTTCGTGATGGCGCACTTCAGCCTGTCGCTGCTGATCCTGGTGGCCGCCTTCGCGCTGGCCTGGCGGAGCACGTACGAGCCGCGGAGCCGGCCACGGTCCTCGGACCGGGGCGCGGTGTGGGGCCTTCGCGCGCTCCTGCCCCTGACGGCGCTGACGATCTTCGCCGGCACCGCCGCCACCGCGGCGGGACCGCACTCCGGCGGGTTCACCGGTCAGGTGGTTCACCGCCTGCACTTCAAGGGCGCGAGCACGCTCGAGTGGGCGATTCATCAGCACGCGACGATCGCCGCGATCCTCGGCGTGGCGGTGATCGGGCTGTGGTATCTGCAGCGCCGCCGCGGCGCCTCGGTGGCCGAGCTCGAGCCGCTGACCATCCTCGGCGTGCTGCTGGCCGCCCAGGGCCTCGTCGGCAGCGTCCAGTACGAGCTGAAGCTGCCCAGCGAGATGGTCTGGGTCCACGTCGGGCTGGCCACGGTCACATGGCTGAACGTCCTGTGGGTGGTGGCCGCGGCCGGTCGGCTCGCGCCACGCAAGGTCGAGGTCCCGGCGCGCAGCCCCGCGGCTGGATCCCGCGACTTCGAGCTGGCGGGTCTCTCGGATTAAAAACGCCCGCACGCTGGCGCTACGATCGCTCTGGAGCGATTGATGTCCAGCGGGCGCACCACACAATCTCCCTCCGTCGGTGCTCGCAGCACCGACGCCTCGTTGGTCATCCTGGTCGTCGACGACGAGTCCGATCTGCGCGAGATGCTCACCCGCTCGTTCTCGCGCGAGGGCCACCGCGTGATGGCCGTGGGTGACGGTCGCTCGGCCATCGACCGGGCCAGCACCGACCACTTCGACATCATCCTGCTCGACGTCGCCCTGGGCGCGGGGCCGGACGGCTACGAGGTGTGCCGCACGCTCCGGGCACGGCGCAACGTGGTCCCGATCATCATGCTCACCGCGCTTGACTCCGAGGCCGATGCCGTGCTCGGGCTGGAGGCCGGCGCCGACGACTACGTGACCAAGCCGTTCGGCCTGGCCGAGCTGCGCAGCCGGATCCGAGCCGTGCTGCGCCGAGCCGGCACCCGCGCGATGGGCGACGAGGTGCTGGCCGTGGGGCCGATCATGCTCGATCGGGCCCAGCGCGAGGTCACCATGGACGGCCGGCCCGTACGGCTGACCTTCTCCGAGTTCGAGTTGCTCGACGCCCTGATGGCCGAGCCCGGCCGGCTGCTGAACCGCCAGGAGTTGCTGCGGGCGATCTGGGGCGACAGCGCCTACCGCGACCCGCGGGCGATCGACGTGCACATCCGGCACCTGCGCGAGAAGCTCGAGCCCGAGGCCGACAAGCCGCGCTTCATCCTCACCGTGCGGGGCGCGGGGTACCGCCTGCGGGGGCCATAGGACGATGTGGGCGCGACTCCGCGGCGCTCTCGGACTGCGGGGCAGGATCGTCGGCGCCGTCCTGTTCACGACCGTGGCGACCCTGGCGGTAGCGGCGCTGACGCTGCTCGGGCCGCTCGAGCAGTCGCTGAAGAACGCGGAGCTCAGCACGCTGCGCAGCGAGGTGGGCAGCACCAAGTACTCGGGCCCGAAGAGCATCCTGAGGACGGTCGACCAGTTCAAGGCCGACAGGCCTGGCCTCGTTCCCGAGGCCGACATCCAGCCGGTCAAGGAGCATCCCAGTGGCGGGGTACCGCCGATCAAGTCGGCCGGCGGGCGGGGCGGCGAACCGTGCGAGACCGTCGGCTCGGCCGACGAGCAGCTGACCTGCCTGCAGGAGGCGGGGGCCGACGCGAAGGAAAAGATCATCGAGCAGGAGCGCGTCGTGCAGGCCGCGACGGGCGCGACCGAGGTGGCACTGCTCGGCTATCCCGACGTTCCGAGTCACGCCAAGCGCCCCGTCGTCTCGCCCGAACCGGAGGATGTGCGGACCGACCAGTACGACGATGCGCTGCGGGCCTTCCACGGCAAGGGCAACGCGATCTACAGCTTCGGGACGATTGCCGGCACCGAGTATGCGCGCGCCGCGCTCCCCTTCACCACGGTGGTTCCCCACGGGGGCTCGGAGCATTGGGTGCTGGTCGTGCGCAAGCCGCTTGACACCGTGACCGCGGCCGTGGCCACCGTGCGCCGCGCCTTCCTGTACGCCGCCCTGGCGGGCCTCGGCCTGACGCTGATCCTCGGCATCCCGCTATCGGCCACGATCGTCCGGCGGCTGCGCCGGCTGCACCACGCCGCCCTGCAGCTCGCCGCCGACGGCCCGCCGGTCGCCGTACCGGCCGACCGCCGGCGCGACGAGGTGGGCGACCTGGCCCGCGCCTTCGATCAGATGCAGCGCCGCCTCCAGCAGCAGGAGGAGGCCCGCCGGGCGTTCGTGTCGACCGCCTCGCACGAGCTGCGCACCCCGCTGGCCTCGCTCGACGGGATGCTCGAGCTGCTGCACGACGACCTCGAGCACGGGGCGCTGGACCTGGCCGATGCTCGCCTGCTGCTCGACCGTGCCCGAACGCAGTCGCGCCGCCTGGCCCGGCTGGCCGCCGACCTGCTCGACCTGAGCCGGCTCGACGCCCAGGTCCAGCTCCGCTCGGAGCCGGTCGAGCTGGGCGAGCTCAGCCGCGCCGTGCTGGCCGAGTTCGAGTTGGGCACCGGAGAGCGCGGGATCGTCTCCACGCTCGATGACTCGGCCGGTCGGGTGTGGGCCTGCGGCGACCCGGGCAGCATCGCGCGGATCGTCCGGATCCTGCTCGACAACGCGGTGCGGGTCAGCCCGCGGGGCGGGGAGATCACGGTCGAGCTGCGAAACGGCGGCCAGGCGTCGGTGACCGTGCGCGACGAGGGACCCGGAGTGGCGCCCGAGGAGCAGGAGATGATCTTTGAGCGCTTCCAGCGCGGCCGCGCGGCGGCCGGAAGCGCGGGCTTCGGACTCGGGCTGGCCATCGGGCGCGAGCTGGCCGAGCGGATGGGCGGGGAGCTGGTGCTCGAGTGCACCGATGCCCCAGGCGCTACCTTCACCTTGCGGCTGCCGGTGGCGACGGCCCAGGAAGAGGAGCCACTCGCCGTCGTGTAAGGCCGGCGGCGCCCTCGGGTCACCGATCCTGTCCGGACGGGGTACCGGGCCCCAGGGACGCCGAGCGAAGCGAGGCCCAATACCCGGCTGGCGCCCTTGAGAGGATTCTGATCTATGGACGAACGCCTGATGAACGCGATGCTGGAGCTCGACGACCGCCACTGGTGGTACCGCGGGCGCCGGCGCATCATCCGGGCCGAGCTCGATCGGCTGGGCCTCGCGCCAGGCGCGCGCGTGCTCGACGCCGGGTGTGGGTCGGGACGCACGCTCGAGGAGCTCGGTCGCTACGGAGAGGTGTTCGGCATCGAGCTCGATCCCGGGGCGGCCGAGATGGCCCAGGCCCGCGGCCGCGGCGAGGTCCGCATCGGGCGCCTCGAGGAGCTCCCCTGGAAGGGTGGCTACTTCGATCTGATCACCTGCCTGGACGTGATCGAGCACACCCCGGACGATCGTGTGACCCTGCGCGAACTCCGGCGCGTGTGCCA
This sequence comes from uncultured Solirubrobacterales bacterium, assembly GCA_963764545.1. Taxonomy (GTDB): domain Bacteria; phylum Actinomycetota; class Thermoleophilia; order Solirubrobacterales; family Solirubrobacteraceae; genus Palsa-465. The sequence goes on from CAVXSX010000009.1 coordinate 357,454, forward strand.
GCCCGGCGGGTTCCTGCTCGTGACCGTGCCCGCCTACCAGGGCCTGTGGTCGATGCACGACGTGGCCAACCATCACTACCGCCGCTACTCGCGGGGCCGGCTGCGGGCGGCCGCGCGCGAGTCCGGCTGGCGCGTGCGCCGGATGACCTCGTTCAACGGCCTGTTGCTCGGTCCGGCCGCTGCCGTGCGCCTGGCCGAGCGCCGCCGGCTGAACGAACTGGGCGGCGACTACAAGCCCGAGCTGACCCTGGGGCCCGAGTGGCTCAATACCGCGCTCGAGCAGCCGCTGCGCCTGGAGGCCCGCTGGCTGGCCCGCGGGCGGACCATGCCGGCCGGGCTCTCGCTCCTGGCCGTGCTCGAGAACCCGGGAGCGCCCGGCTGAGCATGGACGGCTGATGGCCCGGCTCGGGGGCATCTTCCTCGCGTACGCCGCGATCATCGGGCTGTCCGACAACCTGGGCTACGTGCTGCCGGCGATCATCGGCCTGGAGTCGATGGGCATTCCCTCGCCGGGGGAGACGGCGCTCGTGCTGGCCGCCATCCTGGCCAGTCAGGGCAAGCTCCAGATCTGGTTGGTGATCCTGATCGGCGTGTGTTCGGCGATCGCGGGCGACAACATCGGCTACCTGCTCGGCCGCCGCTACGGCCGCGACGTGCTCGCCGCGCGCGGGCCCTTTCACGATCGCCGGATGCGCGCGATCGACTACGGCGACGGCTTCTTCTCCCGGCATGGCCCGAAGGCCGTGTTCATCGGGCGCTGGATCGCGCTGGTGCGCTTCGCCACCGCTTGGCTGGCCGGCATCAACCGGATGCCGCTGCGGCTGTTCTTCTTCTGGAACGCCCTGGGCGGGATCACCTGGGGGATCACCTACGGGCTGGTCGGCTACTACGGCGGGCATGCGGCCGCGCACGTGCTCGGGCAGGCCGGACTGGTCGGCCTGGGCGTGATGGTGGCGATGGCCGTCGCCGGATGGCTGCTGGTCCGCCGGCGCGAGCGGCGCATGACCGAGCGCTCCGGGGAGGAGCGCTCGGACTGATGCGTCGGTCTGGTGATCAGGACGACCGCGGGTCGAACTCGAGCGCGCAGGAGTTCATGCAGTAGCGCAGCCCGGTGGGCTCCGGCCCGTCCTCGAAGACGTGGCCGAGATGACCGCCGCAGCGCTTGCACACCACCTCGGTGCGCTTCATGAACAGGCTGCGATCCTCGCGCGTCTCGACGTTCGCGGCCACGGCCGGCTCGTAGAAGCTGGGCCAGCCGGTACCCGACTCGAACTTCGTGTCGGCGTTGAACAGCTCGGCGCCGCACCCCGCGCAGCGGTAGGTGCCGTCGTCCTTGACGTGGACGTAGCGGCCGGTGAACGGCGGCTCGGTGCCATGGCGGCGCAAGACCTCGTACTGCTCAGGCGTCAGCCGCTCGCGCCACTCCGCGTCGGAGAGCTGCGAGCTCGCGCCCGGTGTCGGTTTCGTGTTCGGTGCTCATGGGGACTACGGTAGCGCGGTGACCAGGTCCGCTACGGTGAACACGCGATGAATTTCGGCGTGGCGATCTTCCCGACGGAATCGGTTCAGACGCCGTCGGAGATCGCCGAGATGGCCGAGGAGCGGGGCTTCGAGTGCCTGCTGTTCCCCGAGCACACGCACATCCCGGCCAGCCGCTCGACGCCGGCACCGGGCGGGGGCGAGCTGCCCTCGCACTACAGCCGCACCTATGACCCGTTCGTCGCGCTCACCGCCGCCGCGATGGCCACCGAGCGGCTGCTGATCGGTACGGGGATCTGCCTGGTGATCGAGCGCGACCCGATCGTCACCGCCAAGGAGGTGGCCTCGATCGACGTCCTGTCCGGCGGGCGGTTCCTGTTCGGGGTGGGCGCGGGCTGGAACGTCGAGGAGATGCGCCACCACGGCACGGAGGCCTCGCGCCGGTTCGGCGTGATGCGCGAGCGGATCGAGGCCATGAAGGCGATCTGGACCCAGGACGAGGCCAGCTACTCCGGCCGCTACGTCGGGTTCGAGCGGATCTGGTGCTGGCCCAAGCCGGTGCAGAAGCCCCACCCGCCGGTGCTCGTCGGCGGCAACGGCGCGCAGGTGCTCGACCGGGTCCTGGCCTACGGCGATGAGTGGATGCCCAACCGGATGTCCGACGAGGACCTGGCGGCCCGGATCAACGAGTTGAACGCGCGCGCGGCCGACGCGGGGCGCGACCCGATCCCGGTCACCGTGGTCGGGATGGCGCCCGAGCCGGAGCGGATCGAGCGGCTGTCTGAGGCCGGCGTGCAGCGCGTGGTGTTCTGGCTGCCCCCGGAGAGCCCCGAGGCGGTCGAGGAGGGATTCGACCGCTACGTGGGGGCGATGCAGCAGTTTCAGACCGCCGGCTGAGGAAGCGGCTCGGTTAGGCGGGCAGGTAGCTGGTGGCGGCCAGCGCCGGGTCGACCTCGAGCAGCTCGAGGATCAGCGTCGACCAGGCGAAGTCGACCGCTCCCATCCCGCGGCCCGTGTAGGGGTGGTAGTACTCGCGCAGCCGGTTGGCCCGGACCGCGGTCGCGAGGCGGGTGGCCAGGTGGTCGGCCTGGTCGTCGTAGCCCAATCGGACCAGCCCGAGCCAGACCAGCCAGGCCGCGTTGATCCATGTCGGCCCGCGCCAGTAGCGCCGGATCCAGAGCAGCCCGTCCTCGCGCGTGGAGAAGCTGGGTTCGGTCGGGGGCACCGACGGCGGGGCGAAGGGGAGCCAGAAGCGATCGGGGTCGAGCAGGTGCTCCTCGACCAGGCGCCGCCCGATGTCCTCGGGCAGATCGGGCAGGGCGAGTGGGGCCAGCGCGGCCCACGTGACCGGGGGCGTGCGCCGCGGGGCCGGGTGGACGAGCGGTTCGAACAGCCCGGTCCGCTCGTTGTACATGCGCTCGACGATCCTCGGCGTGGGCGAGGCCCGCCCGAGGGCTTGACAGGACAGGGCGTGCAGGACGTTGGTCGCCACCTCGCAGCACACCGGGCCGCCGGCGTCGGCGATCCGCCGCAGCTCGTAGCCGAGCCGGCGGTTCTTGCGGACGAGCAGGATGAACCCCGGGCGGTCGTGAGCGCGCCAGCCCCAGACCGGGTCGAACTGCGGGGAGGCATCGAGGCCCGATTCGTCGGGCTGGACGATCCAGATCAGGCCGTCGCCCTCGAGGTCGCGGTTGGCGGCCAGCCAGTCGTAGTGGCGGCCGATCGCCGGGACGGCTTTCGGGTCCCCGACGGCGATCTGCCACGCCCAGGCGAGCACCGGCGGCTGGATGCTCGAGGTCATGGCCGCGGTCGGGCTCGTGACGTTGTAGGTGTAGCGCCGCCGGCCGGTCAGCGGCGTGTTCCAGAAGATCGTGTGCCCGATGAAGCCGTCCTCGCGCTGGGCGGCAAGCAGCGACTCGAGCTCACGCCGGGAGCGGCCTGGATCGAAGTGGCGCCAGGTGATCGCGGTGAAGCACGAGTCCCAGTACCACTGCCACGGGTAGTGCCCGGGGCTGGGGCAGGTGTAGCCGAACGGGGCGCCGTCGCGCTCCCGGGTGCCCTCGCGCCAATTCTGCCGCAGCGTGCTCTCGCACATCTGGCGGACCGCCGCGTGATCGGCGGCATCGAGTCGGACCCCCCGCTCGTGTTCGGAGGCAGGCCGGCCTTCTTCTGGCTGCATGCCCGCGGCGCGCAGGCGGTCGTCCTCGGGCAGCATGTCCCCAGATCCTCGCATGGAGGATCTTCATGGCGTACTGCCGGCCGACCTCAGTGGGCCGCGGCGGCGCGGGATTCGCCCAGCGCCGATCCGCCAGACGCGAGCCTCGCTCGCTCATTCCCGGGAAGGATCACATCCGGTCGGTACTCGACCCTCCCGAGCTCCTGACGTTCCGCCCCGCACCGGTCGCACAACAGCACCAGGCGAAGCTCGCCTGCTTCGCGGCTATACCGCGAGGCCCCGCTATATGTGCCCGAGTGATCGCAAATCATGGCTATCTATGGCCACAAACGGCGTCGGCAGCCGGAAAAGTCTGCCGCTCGGACAAGATCCTCCTCGGGTCGGACGAATCCGGTCCGTTTAAACGACGAAGGGCCCGGCGCACGCGCGGCGCCGGGCCCTCGGGGCCCCTCAGTGTGGGGGACCGAGGAGCTCTATGCGCGGTGCTGGGCCGTCTGGCCGACGAACCGGGGCCGCGCGGTCGTCCGCTGGCGCCGGCGGGCGGTGCGCACGAGGCGGGCGGGGGCGTCGAGGTTCCGGCTGGCGATGCTCCAGGCGAGGCCACCGACGATGGCGGCGATGACGAGGAGGGCGAAGATCAAGTTGAGGGCGAGGACGAGGGACATGTGGGCTCCGTTTTCGTGGGCGACTTTTCGTTGCAGTAGGAATGGTCGGACCCCAGCGCAAGAGGAGCGTTGGCTGAACGTCGGAGCTCCGTCGGCGTAACGTCGGAACTGTGTAAGAGCGTTTTGGGGGCGTCTTCCGAGGGCTTCCGGGGGCCCGGCCGGGCTCGCCCGCGCGTGCAGGATTCGTTGCAGGTGCAGGATCTGGTGGCTCGTTGGCGTGGCCGCTTGTTAGGGTGCTGCCGGCTTCCGTCCAGGGGGCCTTCAGTGCGACCGCCGCGGCCCAGGTGCTGGGCGCGGGCGACCCAGTCGTGCTGCGGATTCGCGCTCGCATGCCTCTCGCTCACGCCCGACTACGCGCCGCCGCCGTGGCCGCCTGTGCCCTGGTGAGCGCGCTGCTGCTCGGAACCGGGCTGACCGCGACGAGTGCGGGCGATCTCCAGAGCCAGATCAGCGCCGGCCGCTCGGCCGCGAGCGCCCTGCGCTCACAGATCGCCACCGACAGCGCCCGCATCCATCTCACTGCGGGTGGCCTTGCCAACGCGAACCGTCGGCTGGGGGTGTTGCAAGGCGCGCTGTCCGCGCGCGAGGCGCAGCTCGGGGCCGTACAGCACGCGCTGATCCAGGCGCGCGACCACCTCGTCGACCTCGAGAACCGTCTGCAGAGCGCGACCAAGGCCCTGGCGGCGAACCTGGTGGCGGCCTACGAACACGGGCAGCCGAATCTGATGACGGTGATCCTCCAGGCCCATGGCTTCACCGACCTGCTCGAACAGATGAGCTTCCTGCACCGGATCCAGGCCCAGGATGCCCGGATCGTCACCACCACCCGCGCCGCCCGCGCCGCGGTCACCCGGCAGGCCGGGCTGCTGGCCACGCTCGAGCAGCGCGACCGCTCGCTCGCCGCGCAGGTGCTGGCGCAGCGCAACGGCGTGGCCGCGCTCCAGGCGGCGCTGCTCCACGAGCAGATCTCCGAGGTGAACGCGCGCAGCCGCGAGTCGTCCAAGCTGGGTGCTCTGAACGCCCGGCTCCGGGGGCTCGAGGCCAAGGCGGCGGCGCAGGCGGCCGCGGCGGCAGCCACCGGGAACGCCAACGTGGGCGGGATCGCCGTCGACACCGGCGGCATGGTGCAGCCGCCCCCGGGTGCCCCGGCCGCCGTACGCGAGGTGATCGCCGCCGGCAACGCGATCGCGACGCTGCCGTACATCTACGGCGGCGGCCACGCCTCCTTCCACGCCGACGGCTACGACTGCTCGGGGTCGGTCAGCTACGCGCTGGCCGCGGCCGGGCTGGTCAGCTCGCCGATGGTCTCCGGCGACTTCGAGACCTGGGGCGATCCCGGGCCGGGGACCTGGATCACCATCTACGCCAACGCCGGCCACGTGTGGATGGAGGTGGCCGGCTGGCGGTTCGACACGGTGGCGCTGGCCGAGGGCGGCACCCGCTGGGCGCGCGGCGGCGGCGAGTTCAGCGGCTTCATCGTGCGCCACCCGCCCGGGCTGTAGCGGCCGCTCGGCCGCTCACAGGCCCAGGAGGCGCTCGGCGGTGCCATGCGCGATCTGCTCGCGCTCCTGGCCGCTGATCGCGGCCTGATCGAGCCAGCGCCGGGCGATCGCCCCGTCGCTGAACGGATGATCGACCGCGAACATGATCCGCTCGGCGCCGAAGGTGTCGATCGCGCAGCGCAGCGGCGGGTCGGTGAAGATCCCGCTCGTCGTGATGTGGAAGTTGCGGTGGAAGTACTCCTTGACCGAGAGCTCGGTCGCGGTCTTGGCCGGATCGAGCGCGGTGCCGCCGCCGAGCGTGTCGTCGATCCGCATGAGCATGAACGGGATCGCCTCGCCCATGTGGCCGATGATCATCTGCAGCGCCGGGAAGCGGTCGAACACGCCGGCCAGGATCAGCCGCACGGCGTGCAGCCCGGTCTCGATGTGCCAGCCCCACGCCGGCGCGGCCAGCATGAAGCCGACGTCGTCGCCGAAGCCGGCGTAGTACGTGTCGTACACGGCCTTGGGGGGCGGCATGGGGTGCAGATAGATCGGGACGCCCAGCGCCTCGGCGGCCTCGAACATCGGCCAGAAGAACTGATCGTCGAGGAAGCGCTCCTGCGTGCGCCCGTTGATCAGTGCGCCCTTGAAGCCGAGCTCGTTGACCGCTCGCGCGAGCTCGTCGGCCGCCGCGGCCGGGTCGGCCGTGGGCAGCGCTGCGAACGCGGCGAACCGGTCGGGGTGCTGGGCGGTTGCCTCGGCGATGTGGTCGTTGAACGCTCTGGCCACCGGAACGGCCTTGCCCGCGGGACTGTGCTCGAGCCCGGGCTGGACCATCGAGAGCACCTGAACGTCGATGCCATGGGCGTCCATCTCCGCGATCCGGCCATCGCCGATGTCCAGCAGGCGCTCTTCGAGCTTTGGTGGCCAGCGGTGGATCGCGTAGTAGGGGTGGATTTGGGCCCCGAGCAGGTCTTTTAGCTCCGGGGTCAGGCAGTGCTCCTCGAGCGCGATCGTCCGCATGGTCGTAGGCATTGTGGCGGGTGCCGGGCGTCCATGGTCTGAACGCAGACCTCAGCCGTTGGGGGCGAGCCGCCGATGGAACGGGGCATGAAACGTGTTGTGGTGACTCTGTGCGCGCTACTCGGCGTCCTGGTCCTGCCGGGGGTCGCGTTGGCGGCATCCTCGCCGCCAGTTCAGGGCAAGGTGTCCGGAACCGTGATCGGCGTCGCCGAGCATACGTTCGCGGTGGAGGTTTCCGGGGGCCGGATGCCGGTCCTCCAGGCGCTGACCGTGGGCGCCGACACGGTGACCGCCGGCGCCTTCCCGTATGTGTACGGCGGCGGCCATGCGCTGGCGGGTGTCGCCAGCATCGGTCTGAAGGGTCCGGGCTACAACGGCCGCCGGATCGGGTTCGACTGCTCGGGCTCGGTGGCCGCCGTGCTGGCGGAGGCGGGGCTGTGGCCAGTCGCCGCAGGGGTCCCCAACGACGCCGGCATCATCGCCGAGCTGCTCCACGAGCACCTGATCGCGCGCGGTCGGGGCCACGGCGCGTCCGAGGTGAGCTTCTACGACGACGCCGGCGTGCACATCTTCATGGACATCGACGGGCGCTTCTTCGGCACCTCCGACGGCGGTGGCGGCGGCAACCCGAACGGTGGCGCGGGCTGGCTCGACGACGGCGCCCCGGACACGTATAGCCACCGCTACAAGGCCTACCACCTGCTACCGGGCGTGGTTCGCCAGCAGACCTCGCTGGAGCGCGTCTTGACCTTCGAGACTCGCGGCCACGCCGCGGCGATCACCCACGGCCTCCAGCTCGGGAGTGCCGCGCACGTCACCTACACGGTGGCGTCGAACGGCAACCTGGTCGCGCAGAGCGTGAGCTAGGCCTAGATCGTCGGTTGGCGTCGGGCGCGACCGGGTCCCCGCGCTCTGAGGCACCCTCGGGGAGATCTGAGGTAGGCCGAGGGGCCAAGATAGGACGGGTGTCCGATGTAGCGGGGCATGCCTTAGCTCCATGCTGGCGGCATGACAAATTCGGCTCTCCTCCCATCAACACCACGCCGTCGTGCGCTGATTGACCGGCTGCGCCGGTTCGCGCTCGGCCGGCGCCTCGCGCTCGCCGTGACCACGCTTGGCCTTGCCGCCGGCGTTGGGGCACCCGCGGCGTTCGCCAGCGCTCCCACGACGTACTGCGTCCATTACAGCGGCTACAGCTGCCCGTCCGGCGCCACCGACGAGGGAGCCGACCTTCAGTCCGCCCTCAACGCGGCCAGCGGGCAGCCGGCGTCCTCGGGCTCTCCGAACGTGATCGACATCGGGCCGGGAAGCTATGGCTCCGGCACGGGCGAGTTCTCCTACGCCTCGGCGAATCCACTGCGGATCGTCGGCGCGGGCGCCGACACGACCACCCTGACCGGGACTGGGCCTACTGACGTGCTTTCGCTCGGCAACACGGACACCGCCGAGACGGTGTCGGTCTCCGACCTGGCGATCTCAGTTCAGACCCAGAACGGGACCGGCCTTGCCCTGACGGGCGGATCTGCCGACCACATCACCGTCGCCTCGCAACAAACCGGCGTCGTGGGTGTCGCCCTGGATGGCGCGACACTCTCATCGTCCGTGATCTCCGACGCCAACGCCGAAACGGCGGTCGAAACCCAGGGGCAGCCCAGCGCGTTGGGCGACGACACACTCCAGGCCGACAGCTATGGCGTCCTGGCCGAGGCGCAGACGACGATTCACCGGATCACCGCCGAAGGGGCCGATTACGGTGTGTTCGCCTCCAGCGCGCCGGTGTCCATCGACGATTCGCTGGTGAAGTCCGCTTGCGCCCTCGCAAGCGACGACGGCGGAATCAACGCGCTCAACGACACCCTGGTCGGCACCACCGGGGCTCACGTTGGCGTCATCTCCTACGCCGCCACGTCCAGCGCGTCCTATATCCAGGTCCAGAACTCGATCATCTACGCCTTTCCGTACTCGTTCGAGACCGCTGGTCAGAGTGGCGGCCTGGCCGAGATCAACGCGAGCACCGATAACTACGATGGCCTCTCGTACGGGAGCGACATCACCCAGTCGCAGTCCATCGGCTCGGACCCAGGTTTTGTCGATGCGCTCGATGGCGACTATCACCTGGCGTTCAACTCGTCGCTGATCGACGCCAGCGCGGTCGAGAGCGCCGGCGCGAACAACTCGAGCACCGACCTGGACGGCAATCCGCGGGTGGTCGTTGACGGCAACGCCTCGACGCCCGTCGACCTCGGCGCGTACGAGTACCAGCACCGTGCGCCCGTGGCCCAAGCGACGGCGTCGCCTTCGAGCGGTAACCCCGGGACCGTGTTCTCGTTCGATTCGGCCGGCTCGCACGATCCCGACGATGGCGACTACCTCAGCTACAGCTGGTCCTTCGACGACGGCGCGTCCGCCAGCGGCTCGACCGCCAGCCACGGGTTCTCGACGCCCGGTTCCCACACGGCGACGCTGACCGTCACCGACTCCAGCGGGCTGACCTCCACGGCGACCGCGACCGTGAGTGTCATCGCGCCGCCGACCGGTGTCGCCAGCGTCCCAGGGTGGGAGCCCCGGGACCGGAACCGGCGGCCCGGGCGGCACCGGGGCCACCGCCGGCAACCAGGGGACGGGCGCCGCGGGGGCAGGCGCCGGCGCTCACGGCAATCCGGCGCCGATCGGAAAGGTGACGATCCGGATATCGCGCCGGAGCATCCACGGCAAGAGCATCAAGGTCACGCTGTCCTGCGGGAAGGCAGCGCCGTGCTCGGCGATCAATCTGACCGTCACCACGATGGTGCACCGTCACCCGGTCACGATCGCCGGACTGCGGTTGAACCTGCGCCGCGGTCAGACCCGGACGCTCACGCTGACCCTGAACCGCAGCGGCCGTACCCTCCTGGCATCAACTGGCAAGCTCGCGATCACGATCACAGCCCGCCCCGGCGGCGCGCCGGCGTCCAAGTTCACCACCGCGCACATCACCGTGACAGCGTGATCGCGCGGCGGGCCCGAGAGCCGGAAGAGGGGCCATGCCCGGAGAGTTCTCCGGTCATGGCCCCTCTATCCGCGGGCGGTACTCTCGCGCTTGGTCGGTCGGTGCTTAGCCGCAGCCGGTGTTGAAGCCGCAGCTCGAGCACGTGTAGCAGCTGCCCGTCCGCTGCATCATGCCGCCGCACTGCTGGCAGGCCGGCCCGAGGTCGAGTCCCTTGCGCCGCGCCGGGATGACCGGCGGCTCGTCGGTCAGCGCGGACGTGGCCGGTCGGGCCTGGCTCGTCGCGTGTCCACCGTTGCCGTTCCCGCCGTTGCGGCTGCCGTTGCCGTTTCCGTCCGGCTTGTGCTCGGCTGACTGGTCGCTCACCGGCTTGGCCACGTCGCCCAGGTGCGAGCTGGCTGCCTCCTGGGCGGCCTGGCGGGCCCGCACCCCCGGGGTCAGGATCCCGAGCTCCTCCTGGAGGTCGACATCGCAGAAGCGCGAGGCCAGCCAGCGCATGATGTAGTCGGGCATCGACTTCGCGAACGGGATCTCCGGATTGGAGGTCATCCCCTCGGGCTCGAAGCGCATGTAGCTGAACTTCTCCACGAGCGTCTCGAGCGGCACCCCGTACTGCAGGGCGATCGAGATCGCCGTGGCGAACGAGTTCATCATGCCGCGCAGCGTCGAGCCCTCCTTGCCGATGTCGGTCAGGAAGATCTCGCCCACGCTGCCGTCCTCGTACTTGCCGGCGGTGATGTAGCCCTCGTGGCCACCGATCGAGAACTTGTGGGTGATCGATTCGCGCTCGCGTGGCATACGCTTGCGCTTGGGCGCCTTGGCGATGGCATCGGCCACCGCCTGGTGGATCTCGGCCTCCTTGTCGGCCGGCTCGTCCTTATGGGCCTCGGTGCGCAGCGCCTGCGCGGTCTTCGAGCCGTCGCGGTAGATGGCGAGCGCCTTGACGCCCAGCCGCCATGCCTCGAGGTAGGCCTCGGCGATGTCCTCCACGGTGCTGGTCTGCGGCATGTTCACGGTCTTCGAGATCGCGCCGCTGATGAACGGCTGCACCGCGCCCATCATCTTGAGGTGGCCCATGTGCGAGATCGCCCGCTCACCGACCGCCACGTCGAACACCGGCAGATGCTCCGCATCCAGGCTCGGGCGCGCCGACGATCGTGCCGTGCTCGTTGACGTAGGCGAGGATCTGCTCGATCTGCTCGTCGTCGTAGCCCAGCGTCTGCAGCGCCAGCGGCACCGTCCGGTTGACGATCGTCATCTGACCGCCGCCCACCAGCTCCTTGAACTTGACCAGCGAGAAGTCCGGCTCAACGCCAGTGGTGTCGCAGTCCATCAGGAAGCTGATCGTGCCGGTCGGCGCCAGCACGGTGGCCTGCGCATTGCGGTAGCCGTACTCCTCGCCGACGGCCACAGCGTCCTGCCAGGCCAGGCGGGCACGCTCGAGCAGCGTGGTGTCCGCGCAGGTCGAGTCCGGGATCGCGTACGACGCGTCACGGTGCATGCGAATGACCGCGTTGTGCGCCTCGCGATTCTCGATGTAGCGATCGTACGGTCCGATCGCCGCGGCGACTCGGGCGGAGCCGAGGTACGCGCGACCGGTCATCAGCGCGGTGATGGCCGCGGCGGTACCGCGCCCGGGATCTGAGTCATACGGCACGCCGTTGGCCATCAGGTAGGCGCCGAGGTTGGCGTAGCCCAGCCCCAGCTGGCGGAACGCGCGCGCGTTGGCGCCGATCTGCTCGGTCGGATAGCTCGACGGCGAGACGATGATCTCCTGCGCCAGGAACATGATGTCGACCGCGTGCTCGAAGGACTGGACGTCGAACGTTCCGTCGGCGCGGCGGAACTTCATGAGGTTCAGCGAGGCGAGGTTGCACGCCGAGTCATCGACGTGCATGTACTCGCTGCACGGATTGGACGCGTTGATCCGGCCCGAGTTCGGGCAGGTGTGCCACTGGTTGATCGTCGTGTCGTACTGGACTCCCGGATCGGCGCAGCGCCAGGCGGCCTCCGCGATCTCGCGCATCAGCTGACGCGCCGGGATCGGATCGCCGATCGGCGTCCCGGTCACCCGGCCGGTCAGCTGCCACTCCTCGTCGTTCTCGACCGCGTGCATGAAGCGGTCGGTCACCCGGACCGAGTTGTTGGCGTTCTGGTACTGGATCGAGTAGAAGCCCTCGCCGTCGATCGACATGTCGAAGCCGGCGTCGCGCAGGGCAGCGGCCTTGTCCTCCTCCTTGGCCTTGCACCAGATGAACTCGCGGATGTCCGGGTGATCGACGTCGAGCACGACCATCTTGGCCGCACGCCGCGTCTTGCCGCCGGACTTGATCGTGCCGGCCCACGCGTCGGCGCCGCGCATGAAGCTCACCGGACCGGACGCGGTGCCGCCCTTGGCCAGCGGCTCCATCGAGCCACGAATCTTGGACAGGTTGATCCCGGAGCCCGACCCGCCGCGGAAGATCATGCCTTCCCTGGTGTTCCAGTCGAGGATCGACTCCATCGTGTCGTCGACGCTCAGGATGAAGCAGTTGTGCACCGCGATGTTGTTGGTCAGGAACTCACCGGAATCCGTCTGGATGTCGTAGACCTCCTGAGTGCCGAGGGGCTCGATCGCGAGGATTTCCTCCTCGCGGAGATCCGGGCACCGCTTCCAGTCGCGCAGAGTCAGCGACAACAGCAGCTTGTCGGACTTCTCACGGCCGGGAAAGCCCACGAGCTCGGCAAAGCGCGCACGCTCGGACCCGATGCTGATCGCGAGCTCGTGCAAGTCATGGCGATCGTCACGAGCTTCGGTCTTGCGTGTACGGCGCGAGTAGATCCCGAGCACCATGAGGAGCAGTTGCAGGTCTTCGGTCCACCGTTCGCCGATCACTCCGACGGCGACGCGGGCCTGCTCGTAGCCGGCGTCTCGCCGCAGCGACACGTAGCCGTCGGCCTGGAAGACGCTCTGGAGGTAGGCGCTGATCTCGTCGTGCGAGCTGGTCCAGAGGCGTTTAGGAACACGGATGTCGACGCCTCGAGCCAGAAGCTCCCACCGTTCAACGAATTCGCGGAGCACCTCTCCGTAAAGTCGAATACGCCGAACCTCGATGTCCTTGGTGTCCGCCTTGCGGATCTTCCTGTGCACGTCGGGGAACACGACGTCGAGGTGGTTGATCACCCAGTCATACTCATCGTCGTTCGCGACCTGGAACTCGATGGTTAAAGAACGGTTCGTTCCGTGGTCATACTGCCCAACGAACCCGTCTGCCTGGAGCCACCCAGCCAGTGCTGCTTCGGAGACCGCCCCGCGGTCGGCCGTACTACCAGCGGATTCATCATCAAGGTCCACTGCGTTTCCGACCGCAACGAGGGCAGGCTCGGCAACCTTCGCGCGGTGCGGATGCAGGTGGAGCCGCATTCCGGGCCTGAGCTCGTCGACTCGTAGCCAATTCGGCTCCGTGCGCCGCTCGATTACAGCCTTGACGAGGTGATCGCCGGTTGCCTCGATGAAGCTGCCATTGCGCAGCCGGACACGCCAGACCGGCTTGCGACCATTCGCCTTGACGGCAATGACCCGTGTTGTGCCATGCGCGTCGTACACGGTGCGACCAATCTGGTCGCCTTCAACCAGCTCGCCGATCGGCACCATGCCTTCGGGGGTGGACACAAGCGCGTGATACGGAAGGCACGCCGAGCACTGCGGGCTCTCCTCGAAACCGACGTTGAACCACACCGGCGAGTTGAAGGCGGCCAGCTGGTGAAGCAGGATGTGGGTGAGCTCGGCTTCGAAGGTGTCGCCGTCCTCGGCGGTGGCGAAGTAGCCGCGCGCGTGTCCCCAGCCGGTGATCGTCCCGGCCACGCGATCGATCATCTGCTTGACCGAGTACTCGCGTGCCGGCGATCCGAGCTGCCCGCGGAAGTACTTCTGGGCGACGATGTTGGTGGCGTTCTGCGACCAGGTGCGCGGGAACTCCACCTCGCGCTGCTCGAAGGAGACCTTGTCCCCATGGCCGATCCGCGCGTCCCGCCGCTCCCACTCGACCTGGTCGAACGGGTGCTCTCCAGGAATGGTGAAGACGCGTCTAACCGAGAGGCCCTCGCCCGTTTGTACCCCGGATTCGAGTTGGGTCTGGGGGATCTGATCCATGCCGTACTGCTCCTCTCGTTTTCCGCAATTTCCCCTGCTTTTGTCTGGCTTTTCCTCAGCCGAGCGGGCAGCGAATGATGCCTATGGCGTCGGACGGAATCGGGTCCCGGCCGGGGAGGTCGCGGAAACTTGCAGCTCCCTCTCAATTTTACTTCGGGAAGGGGCCCGTGCCGGCTCGCGGAGCGGGTCTGTGATATCCCCCTGCGGATGCCAGATCTCGATCGAGCCTCGGCCGTCGGATGAGGCTGCTCGTCACCGGCGGCGCCGGCTACATCGGCTCGATCGTGGCCCGGCATCTGCTCTCCGGCGGGCACGAGGTGGTGGTGCTCGACAACCTGAGCCGCGGGCATCGGCAGGCGGTGCCCGACGGCGCCGAGCTGATCATGGTCGACCTGCTCGACCGCGAGGAGCTGCGCTCGGCGGTCGACGGGGGATTCGATGCGGTCCTCCACTTCGCCGCACTGTCCCTGGTCGGGGAGTCCGGGACGCATCCGGAGATCTATTACGAGACGAACGTGGGCGGCACGCTGAACCTGCTCGACTCGATGCGCTCGGCAGAGGTCAGGAGTCTGGTCTTCTCCTCGACCGCGGCGGTGTACGGCGAGCCCACGGAAGTGCCGATCCCGGAGACCACGCCTCCGCTCCCGACCAACACCTACGGGCGCTCGAAGCTAGCCGTGGACTGGATGATCGGCGACTTCTGCCAAGCCCATGACCTCGGGGCCGTCAGCCTGCGCTACTTCAACGTGGCGGGAGCGAGCGGCGGCCTCGGCGAGGACCACCACCCCGAGACCCATCTGATTCCGAACATCCTGCGCGTCGCGATGGGGACCAGCCCGCACGTGGAGATCTTCGGCACCGATTACGACACGCCGGATGGGACGGCGATCCGCGACTACATCCACATCGACGACCTGGCCGAAGCGCACGTGCTCGCGCTGGGCGCCACCGAGCCCGGCCGCCACCGGATCTTCAACCTGGGTAACGGCACCGGGTTCTCGGTCCGCGAGGTCGTCCGCGCCGCCGGAGAGGTGACCGGCGCCGAGATACACGCGCGCGAGGCCCCTCGCCGAAAGGGCGATCCGCCGAAGCTCGTGGCCTCGAGTGAGCTGATCCGGGGCGAACTCGGCTGGAAGCCGCGCAAGCCCTCATTGGAGGAGATGGTCGCCGACGCCTGGGCCTTCGCCCAGGGTCATCCGGACGGCTACGGCGGCTAGGTACCAGGTCAGCTCGGATCCGGCAGAAGGTCGGCCAACTCGCCGAGCGCTGCCTCCAGGACTCGCTCGGGCGGCTGGGCCGCGTCGATCTGCCGGATTCGCTGCGGGTCGTGGGAGCGCAGCTCTTCGTAGGCGGCGACCGTGCGGTCGAAGAAGTCGTCCTGCTCGCGCTCGAGCCGGTCGAGCTCCCGGGTGCGCGAGTGCGAGCGGCTTCGCCCCAACCCCGGCTCGATCATCAACAGCAGCGTTCGATCGGGGCGGGCGGTGCGGATCGCGAACTCGTTGATCGCGCGCACCGCGTCGATCCCGAGCTGCCGGCCTCCGCCCTGGTAGGCGAGCGAGGAGTCGATGAACCGGTCCAGCAGCAGCCAGGTGCCGCGGGTCAGCAGCGGCTCGATCGCCTCCTCGACGAGCTGCGCCCGCGCGGCGGCGTAGAGCAGCGCCTCGGTGCGTGCGCTCACGTGCAGCTCGGGGTCGATGACCACCTCGCGGATGCGCTCCGCAGCCGGGACGCCCCCGGGCTCGCGCAGCGGGAGGACGTCGATCCCCCTCGCGTTGAGAGCGTCGAGGAGCCCGGCGGCGAGCGTCGTCTTGCCCGCGCCGTCGATGCCTTCGATGGTGATCAGCCGCCCACGGTTCATCGCGCGTAGCTCGCGACCCTACCGGGCACTACGATCGAGGCATGCTGACCGAGCTCGAGCGCCATCCTCACGCGCAGGCCGTGCTCGAGCCCGCCCTGGCGGCGGAAGGCCAGGCGTCTCATGCCTACCTGTTCCACGGACCGGCGGGCGCCGGCAAGCGCGCTGCCGCCCGCGCCGTGGCGGCCGAACTGTTGGCCGCAGGCGCGCCGGATCCCGAGGGAGCCCGAGCTCGGGTCGCGTCGGGTGCTCATCCGGATCTGACCTGGGTGGCGCCCAGCGGCGCGCACGAGATCCTGGTCAGCGACATCGACGCGCCGGTCATCTCGGCCGCCAGCAAGACGCCGTTCGAGGCCGAGCGGCGGGTGTTCGTGATCGAGCGGGTCGACGAGCTCGGCGACGAGGCGGCCAACCGGATGCTCAAGACGCTCGAGGAGCCCGCTTCGTTCGTGCACCTGATCCTGCTCTCGGACCGGCTGGCCGAGGTGCTTCCGACGATCCGCTCCCGCTGCCAGCTGGTTCGCTTCGACGCACCGTCGGTGCCTGAGACCGCGGCGGCGCTCGAGGCGCTGGGGGAAGATCCAGGCGCCGCAGCGGCCTGCGCGCGGCTGGCTCTGGGTGACGGGGAACGTGCCCGCGAGCTGACCGGGGAGGAGGGTCGTGCACTGCGCGCGGCAGCCGAGCGGTTCGCGCGCGCCGCGCTCGTGTCCGGTGAAATGGCGCGCAGCCGACCCTGGACGGAGGTGCTGTCTGCGGTTCGTGCTCGTGGCGAAGCTTTGCGCACGGAGCTCGAGGCGCGGGCGCGCGAAGAGCTCGAGCTTTATCCCCGCAAGGAGCAAAAGCGCGTCGAGACCGAATGGTCAGAACGGATCAGGCGGGCTCGCCGGAGGGTTGAGACCGCGGCGCTCGATCTCGCCCTCCAGGTGGTCGCGCTCTGGTACGCGGACCTTGCATCCCTCGCCTGGGGAGCAGAGGATTTGGTCAGGAACGTCGATCGTCGTGGCGCGCTCGAATCCGAGTCTGGCGCCGATCCGCAGCGCCTGCGGGCGGCGATTGAGGCCGTAGAGGACACACGTTTGCGCTTCCAGCTCAACGTATCGGAGGATCTCGCATGCGAATCGCTCGCGTATCGCTTGGAGCGCCTGCTCGCGGCATGACGCGACAAGACGACGCGGCAGCATCGCATCCGGGAGGGGCCGAGCTGCGAGCGCAAGCTCCGGCCGCGGGGCGGGTCTATCTGCGGATACCCGAGCGCGCCGACCGAGGCGAGTTTGTCGCCCTGATGCGGGCGAGCCGTGCGTTTCATCGCCCCTGGGCGACCGCGCCCACCGACGACGACGCGTTCGAGGCCTACCTATTAGACGCGCGGCGCCCGGACTTCGAGGCGATGCTGGTCTGCCGGCGCGAGGACCGCGCGATCCTCGGTTTCTTCAACCTCTCCCACATCACCCGCGGGTCGCTCCAGAGCGCCTACCTCGGCTACGCCGTGGCCAGCGCCTTCGCTCATCAGGGTTACATGCGCGAGGGCATCGAGCTGGTCCTGCGCGAGGCGTTCCTCACCCTTCGCCTGCACCGGATCGAGGCCAACATCCAGCCCGGCAACCACGCCTCGATCGCCCTGGCCCGCGGAGCCGGCTTCGCCCGCGAGGGCTTCTCGCCCCGCTACCTCAAGATCGGCGGCCGGTGGCGCGACCACGAGCGCTGGGCGATCCTCGCCGAGGACTGGCGGGTCCGCGCCGAGCGGCTCGGCCTGCCGGCCGAGCTTTGACGCTGGTGGAGGCTGGCTGCAGGGGACGAGGGCCGGTGGTGCGCGGGTAGACTGGCCCGCGGACGCCGACGTAGCTCAGCTGGTAGAGCACTTCACTCGTAATGAAGGGGTCCGGGGTTCGAGTCCCCGCGTCGGCTCTGGCGAACTGCCTGCAAACGACGACGTTTCCGCCGATCCGACGCTCGACATTTGAGCGGCGAAAGCTTGAGGTCAACGCAGAGGTCAACACCAGCGGCTCAGTTACCAGCCTCCCGCACCGTCACGCGGTAGTCGAGGGTCACTTCGTGAACGTCGTCCGGCAGGTCGTCCGACTGCGCCTTGATGCGGATCGGGATCTCGGTCGTCCCGGCGTCGACCGAGAACCCGATCCAGAGGACATGCGGTGTTCTCAGCCGCACGCGCTGCAGCTCGGTGCTCAAGAATTGGGCGGCCACCGGACCGTCGCGTGTCGAGAGCGTTTCGGCGGTCGAGGTTGGGGGGAGCCGATGCTGCTGCCTTGGCTGTCGGTCCAGTTGAAGCGCCTCAGCGATCCGGGGGCCAGCACGTTGATCGTGGTCGCGCTGGCGGGCTTGTCGCCCACCTTCGTGATGCCGACCTCCACGTGACGGGCGATGTGCCCCCCGGAACGGAACCTGGATCACATCTTCGTTGCGTTCAGCGCTCTCGCGGTGAGCATGAACCGTGCCCGCGCGCTCAGCCGCTTCATAAAGACGGCGTGCTCTCGGAGGGCGATGTAGAGCGCCATGACCGACACGGCAAAGGCGGCCGCAGCGATCATGACGCCGATCAGCGCGAGGGACTCGCCTCCCCAGCAGTTCTGGCAGCGGACCGCGATCGAGGATCTGCGGATGCTCCCGAGCGCGAATCTACGCCTCGGGTCCGTCCCCACCAGCCAGAACCAGCCCCCCGACAAACATACGATCTGGGCATGAGGTTGTCCGGTGCGATACCGCGTCCGTCGGCTTGTGGGCGCGGAAGGCTGTGAAATTGCGCGGACGACGCCCCGAGCCGGCGCCACTGCCATCGCACACGAAGCCCACAGATGCCCTACCCGACACGCAGTCAGCTAGACGTGGCGCACCGGCTTTATCTTGAGCACGAGCCGCGCGACCTGAACTATCGCGCGGCCTTGTTCCTGGTTGATCAGGCGCGCCGACCGTCGCCGGCGATCACGCTGGCGGAGTCGCTGGCTCTCCTGTTGGACTCGTGGAATGCGGCGTTCTACCGAACGCGCAAGGCGGCCCGCCGATCGCTCGTCATCGACCTGGAACGCCTGATCGGGCAGCACGGCGACGCGCTCGGGCCGTACGAAGGTCGTTCCATCGAAAGCCTGACGCCCGATGATGAGGCCGAGGTCCGTCGCCTGTTTGCCGTGTTCGAGGAGGTGCTTTGGCCGGTGGGGGCAGCGAAAGCGCTGCATATGCTGGCACCCCCGGTTCTTTCCCCTGTGGGACGACGCGATCAGGAAGGGCTACGGGCTTGGGGGGACGGGCCGCTCTCGCCACGCCAGTCGGTACAGCGCGTTCATGGCGATCACGGCCGTGCAGGTGCTCGATTTGGGAGGCGAGAGGGGCATCGGGCGGAATTCTCTGAAGGCGCTCGACGAGTTCAACTACTGTCGATACAGGTTGAAGCTCCCGGAGCTATCGCCTCGCCGAAGTCGCGCGGGCTAGCGCCCCCGGCGAGGCGATCGGATCACGGTCTGTGTTGCTCAGCCAGCCTGGCGGGGGAGTTTGAGCGCGAAGACCAGCGGCGCGAGATCCTGGTCGCGCGGCTCGAGCCCCTCGAACACCGTCAGCGTGCCTCGGTCGGCCCGTGGCGAATCCTTGGGCCCGGTGAGCCGGATGCCAGTCACGATCGCGTAATCGACCCGATGCTTCCGAGCAAGCGCGACTTCGTTGCGCGTGACGATCACCTCTCCGATTGTCGGCTCGGTCGATCCCTTCACTTCGACGCGGAGCGTCGGACTCCCCGGCCGGGTGCATCTCAGGTCGTAGGAGCATCTCGCGCACACATCTTCCACGGACCACTGCTGACCGCTGAAATGCCGTGTCGCCACCTCCATCGCCCTGCGCTCCACAGCGCGTCTTTCCGTCGCGCTCAACGCTCGCCAAGCTGTCCTTGCGCGCTGCTCGACCGTCGCGACCAGATCACGGGCCGCATCGGACGCGACCAGTTCATCCTCGAGCAGGTGATCAAACTCGTTCGCCGATTCTTCCGTGAGCCAAAGCCGAGGCTGGAGCGACGACGGCAGGAGTTCGTACGACGACGCAGACACGAACGTGATGCCGGCCCCACGCTCGGATCTGAGCCTTCGCGCAACCTCCTCGGGCACCACACGATCGAAGCGCCGGGACGTGCATTCGGAGGCGATGACGTGGTAGGTCGCCTCATAGACGGGCTCCCCGAAGTACCGCTCCGCCTGGGTCTGGGACATCACCTGGCCCACGTCCATGCGCCCGATCAGGATCATCTTCCTTTCTCGCTGGGCGACGACGTACACCCTGTCGCCAGGCGCGAGCGACGCGAACTGAACCGCGTCGCTGGCGGTGTGCTTGAGAGGCGCGCCTTGGAGGCTCTCCGCCTCCTCGGCCTGCCACTGCCGAGCCTTCCACTGGTACATCAGACTCCGAGCCACCCGCGTCGACCCTTCTACGGATGATGCCTGAGGGCGCTTTCTATGCGCTCGGCAGCGGTCTCCGGGGAGTCGTGCTCCCAGACTCGAAGCACCTGCCAGCCGGCGGCGAGGAGCGCAGCATCGACCCTTCGATCGCGGCGTTGGTTCCCCTCGATCTTCTCGCGCCACCACAGCGCATTTGCCTTCGGCCAGATCATGTGCTCCGGGCAACCATGCCACCAACAGCCATCGACAAAGACCGCGACTCGCCGGCCAGGAAACAACACGTCGACTCGGACGCTGACGCCAGGCACTTGGACCCGCGCGTTCTTTCTGAACCGCAACCCGCGCCGGTGAAGCAGCGACCGCAGTGCGACCTCCGGGGCCGTGTCGCTGCTCCGGTTGGCCTGCATCGTTCGCAGCGCCACGTAGCTCGATGCCGTTGGGGTGCGGCGTGGCGCTGGACGGTATGGGGCCTGGTGGTCCCGTGACACGCCCCGGATGCTAAGGGTGGCTGCTCTCATCCGTGACATAGGCGGTCAGCCCGTGAGCGCCTCGGCGACGGCCCGCGCCACCTGGTAGCCGACCGGAGGCGCGACACTGTTGCCGATCTGGCCGAGCGCCATGTAGACCGGGCCATCGAAGTGCCAATCGTCCGGGAAACCTTGAAGCACTGCGCAGTCCGCAACGGCGAGTCGGAAGTGACCGTTCTCGGGGACGAATCGTCGCGCGGCCTCTCTCGTGGGGGCAACTCCGTTCGGCCAGATTTCTAGGCGCGCCCATACCTTCTGGGCACTCGCGCTGCTGAGGATGGAGGTGGTGTGTCGCGGGCCGGTGAGCGTGCTCCGCAGCGTAGGCGCGAGCGCGTCGTAGCCGATGCCGGGTAGCCCGAGCGCTTCACGGGCACCGTGCGTCCGAGCCAGGCCGGCCGTCAAGCTCGGCGCGCGCGCAGGGTCGAGGTGGTCCGCCCTGTGCGTCGGAACCGGCGAACGGAATCGCGAGAAGGCCCGCCTCGATGCAAAGCCGATCAGGAACACGCGGTTGCGGATCTGCGGCGCGCCGAAGTCGTGGGCGCTCAGCTTGATCATCGTGATCGTGAATCGGCTCGAGAGCTTCTCAAAGAACGCCTCCCGCAGGTAGCCTGCGAACTTCGGACCTGCGATCGCCGGTACGTTCTCCGCGACGAATGCGGCCGGTTTGACGCCGAGCACCGCTCGGACAAACTCAGGGATCATGTTCCGCTCGTCCACCTGCCCACGCTGCCTACCAGCAGCCGAGAACGGCTGGCACGGAGGGCCGCCATGAATCACATCGGCGTGGCCCTGCCAGGTGGTCCAGTCAATAGTTCGCACGTCCCCGTCCGCCCCGGAGTGGACCTCCCACGCCGGTCGATTGGCCCGAAGCGTCGCACCCGCCGCTTCGAGCGTGTCGAACGAGGCGACGTGCGCGAACCCGGCGCGATCGAATGCCAGGTCGAGTCCGCCTCCGCCGCTGAACAGGGAGAGCGAGCCGATCCCGGTCGGCTCGACCGCCGGGATCAGCGTGGACGGGTCGAGAGCGGGCTGGTTGAGCTCGCATTCGGCGAGGTCCTCGTTCGCGAGGGCGCGAAGCTTCGCCTCGTGCGAGCGGCGCGACATCTCCCTGAATGCGGCCCGCCGCTCCTCGCTGATGTTCCAGCCTGAATACCACGGGGCGTCCGTGCCGCCCTGATGGTCGAAAAGAGGTGCAGCCTCGTCCGTCATCGCAGCGGTGGACGGTAGGACAGGCGGCGGACGCTCAGCCTTCAGCGCCGGTCAGGGCATCGACCACGAGCTCCCGGAGGCGCAGGGCGTGATCCTCCTCGATCCGCTCCCAACCGGCGAAGTAGCGGGCCGGGATGTGCGGGTTGTTGAGCGTCGAGCCCCGCTCGATCACGTACTGGCAGCGCTCGCGGAGCATTTGGAGCATCGCCTGGCGGGAGTATTCGCCGCCGGGCAGATCCGCCATCCGGTGATAGTCCTCGCGGGAATACTGGTTCTTCATCAGCCTCCGCGCCTCCTCAAACGAGAACGAGCTCGTGGAGCCGAGCACAGCGGTCAGCGTGTCGTCGGTCACCAGGCTCGGAACGTGCTGCGCCAGCGCGACATCCGGCGCTACGTACGTGGCCATAACGTCGAACCACGGCTTCATCTGCTGCGGCGATCCGTACAGGCAGTACTGGAGCACCTGATCGCCTCTGGCATCGCGGTCGTAGATGCCGAACAGCCAGTGAAGCCTGCGCCACTTCGCGATGTGATGCAGCCCGAAGTCGCGGACCGTCGAGATCGTCGGCTTGCCGCCGGTCGCGGATTTGAGCTCGAACTCCACGACCTCGCCGCGAAGGCTCTCGGGAATCGAGCGGCCTTTGAGTTCGAGCAGGGCATCAACATCGCCGCGTCCCGCGTCGGGATGGCGCTTCAGATTGAACAGCGTCCGCATCTCGCGCTCGCGTACGTCATCCTGCGCGGCCACGCCGCGATGTTCGGCATGAGCGCGTTGGACCCTTCAGGCGGAGTGACCGAGCCCGGAGCGCCACCGCGCGCTCAATCGGACCTGCTGCCGGGCCGGCGACCTGCGATTCGTCGGTTGGCCGATGGGGAGCTTGCGCTCGGATTCTCGACCGGACGACGGAACGACTCGGCTCAGCTCAAAGGCAGACGGCTTGCAAAGGACGCAAGCCCGTGGCTCATCTCGGCTCGTGCGCTGCGTCACCATCGTAGGCGGCGCCGAGCTGCGCCAAAGTGATCCCGAGCCCGTCGGCGATACGCACGAGCACCGCGAAGCTGGGATTCCTCGCGCCGCGCTCGACATCCGAAACATAGGTGGGATGCAGCCCGGTGCGTCTCGAGAGTTCCTCTTGGGTGATTTCCCTCTCCCTACGGACCGATTTGATGGCGAGTCCGAGTCTGCGCTGGACGGCAAGGGTCTCCGGCGAGGTCGGCATCGCCGGGCACGGTCGCCGCTCAACCGCCGGATGAACATAGGCGATGAGTGAAGGTGCCCGCTATGCTGGAGGCGGGCCGGAAGGACAGCATGAAGGTCAAGCGTCAGGCGGGAGGCGTCGTATGGGGCGTGGTCGGGTACTTTCGCGGATGCCGAGATGGGCGATTTCAGCGTGACCGCGATCGGGGTTCGCAGCGGCGGGAAGGCGTCCACGGAAGCCGGTGAGAAGGCGGCGCTTCGATGTGCTGCGCCGGACGATTACGTGGCCGATACGAAGAGTTGTCCGATGTGCGCCGAGGAGGTCAAGGCGGCTGCCGTGGTGTGCCGGTTCTGCGGTCATCGCTTTGCTGAAGCTTCGGCCGAGGCGAGCGCGCCGCCGGCGGATGCATTGCCCCCGAGCGCCCTGACCGCAACGTTGAGACGCAACGAGCGGCTGCTGGTGTGGTCGCCGTGTCTCCTGAACTACCAGGAGGGCACGCTCGGGATCACATCCGAGCGGGTCTTGTTCCTGCATCCCTTCGACGGTCTGCTCGTGAATCGTGCTCGTAAGGGCATCCGGGCCGTCAAAGTCGGCGCGACGATCTCCACGCCGGAAGGGGACTCGGGCAAGGGCACCCTGCTCGTGGTCTTGTCGGACGAGCGGCTGGACTTCCACCGCTTGAACCCGAGCCTCGCCGCCAATATCGTCGACACCCTTACGGGAAAGGCCGCGGTGGCGGCCACGCCCAGCGCTCAGGCCGCTCCGACGGCGGCTGCCCGTGACGGGGGATCGCGGAGCCTCGGGGACTTCCTGATGTTCGTCTTGAGCAGCGTTAGCTGGCGAACGCTTCTCTCCTTGCGCGTGGCGCTGCTTGCCGCGTTGGTTTCAGTGATCCCGTTCGCGCTGCTCTACTTCGTCCTTGACCAGGTCGGCCTGCGTGGAGTCGGCGCGGCCCTCATGTGGCTCTGGATCCCCGCCGTGATCATCGTCTGGATCGCTATTGCCGCCGACCCGTCACAGGTCGCCGTCTGCCAGCACTGCCGTAAGCGCGTCAAGCTAGGCGCGTCGACGTGTCATCACTGTGGCCGCACGGTCGTTGGAGGCGAGAGCTTCTGATGAGGCGTCTCACGCTACTCGTCATCGTGGTCGACTCGCTGGCGCTCGGCGCGTGCGGCGGCAGCGGCGGAGTCGATCCCAACAGCCTCACCTGTAGCCAGGTCAACTCCCATCAGGGTGATGTGGTGGAGAGCGCGGCTTCCCAGCTCGCGAAGCAGATACCCGGCGGCGCGAACAACCCGAAAGTAGCTGGCACCCTCGCCGGGGACATGGACATCGTGTGCGCCGCCAGGGACGTTCCGCATCCGGCGCGGGCGGCGCTGGCGATGTACAAGCACGGCAACACCGGGAACTCGACCACCAGCACGGCCTCCGGCGAGAGCAGCTCGTCCACCACCGCCGAGACTGCGCCCTCCGAACCCGATGGCGCTGACGTGAGCGCGATCACGACCACCATGAAGAACTACCTATCTGCCGTGGCAGGGGGCGACGGACAGACCGCGTGCGCGCAGTTGACGCCCGGCGAGGCCGGTGCGGTGCTGCAGACCGTGAGCTCGAACGGGATCAACGCCAGTAGCTGTGCGGACGCGCTCGATAAGACAAGCCAAGCTCTCGACGCGAGCAACAAGCAAACGCTCATCTCGGCGCAGGTAACCAACGTGCAGGTCACCAGCGACACGGCAACGGCGTCGATCCAAGGAGCGACTCAGCAACCCAGCTTCCAAAAAGTCGGAGGGCGCTGGCTAATCTCCGCTGGCATCGGCTTCGGGTAGCCGCCTGTCCGGCGTCATCGCCGGCGCCGGGCTGGACGAGCGAAGATCCCAGTCCGGAACATGTTGTTTGACGACTTCGGAGCCACCAAGCGGCAGACAGTTCCCGCTCGACTGGCAACGGCGGCGGCAGCGTCCGGTCATGATGCCGACCGCCGTGGACTCACTACTCAGGGGAACCATGATGCTTACACAGCCAACGCACTCGCGTTGACTGCTGGCCTCGTCGGAGGTGCGTTGGCATCGGCCACGTCGGCCGTGGCCGCCCCGCCCGCCGTGGCCGCCCCGCCCGCGGTGCGCCCGTGCGGAGTGGCGAGGGTGCCGGGCTCTCCGATCCACACAAAGGCCAGCCGCAGCGTCAGTTGCTCGCAGGCCGGACGCATCATGCATGAGGTCATCGACGGCTCACCGGCCTGCTTCTCAGGCCCCGGCCGACCCCGGCCGTGCCGACTGGAAGGCTTCTCCTGCACGCAGGCGTTTAGCTCTGGCGACGTTACGTTTGCCGTCTGCATCTAAGGGGCGCGAGCTCATCGTCGGCGCGACCGGCATCTAGGGACACAAGGCCGCGCTGCGGTGTCGTCGGGCACGCCCGGCAAACTGCCATCCGTGTCGACGTGGCCGGACGGAAGCGATCCAGCGGGGGGGGCGAACGTAACACGCCACCGGCCGGCTGCGGCTCGGGAGGTGATGACCGTCAGGCTTGAGCCCGAGCTCCGTGAAGCGCTCGATCAGGAGGCGGCCAAGCGCGGCATTAGCCGCAGCGAGCTTATCCGCGACGCCCTCGTTCGCGTGGTTGACCAGGACGTGCTTGAAGAAGCCCACGACCGGCAGTTCCTCGCCGCCGTGCTGCAGCGCGATACGGAGGACAACGAGCGGTTGCGGGCGGCGCTCGCGGAGAAGCTTGACGAGCGCAACCCACCGCGGCCTCCGTGGCTCAGAGAGCTCTCGCCCCCAACAGACTCAGGGTTGCGGGACCTCGCTGAGGAGTTCGGGGCGAGGCTCGCTCAGAGGCGCGCGGCGACCGCGGGCTGATCGTCGCCATCAATGACGTCGGTCGACAGGTCGCCGAAGTAGAGCTGCCTCAAAAAAGACCGGATCGTCTCGCTGGCAGACCGCCCTCGTGATCGCGAGGCACAGTCGGAAGCGCCTCTCGTCGTCGGCCCATGCAGGGATCTGGGCGGGATGCGGTTCGTACTCGGGCGGTATCTCCACGGATGCAGCGTAGGCTCCGGGCAGGCCGGCAGCAAGTCCGCGTCCTCGGTGGTGTCATCACGATCATGTTGATCACGATCACCGCCGGATTGCGCACACGCGGACCCCATGCTCGCACGGTCTATGGCTCATTTGGTCAGCGTCCTGACTCGGATGGTGTCGCCGACTCAAGGGCGGATGTTGGGAGGTCGCTGGTGCGTTCCTCATGGGGGGCGGTGTCCCATCGCTCTGGAATGTTGCCGGATCTATGACCCTCTGCTGCTCGGCACTGTCATTTGGTGGGAGCTAGTCACAGGGCACTAGGTGGGAGGATCAATGAAGCGATTTCTCGGGATTGGTGTGATCGTCGCCATGCTCGCGCTCACCGCTGCGAGCGCCGCGGCACAGCCTCGGTTTACGTGGACCTGCGAGGCAAGTGCGGGCGGTATGACCAACGACCGGCAATACACCGAGTCCGGTCCGTACCTCATCTCGATATCGCGGGCAACTGTTCTGTCGATCAATCGGCGCGTGGGGAGCTTCGAGGGCCAGCATGGGACCGCCCCACAGTACGTGCCCTGCGCTGTCGCCGAGTCGGTCGCATACAACGGGATGCACGCTTTCGACTACAACTGGTCCGGCATCAGCGGCTGGATGGGCGCTGGCTGGACAGGGGCAGCGAACGGTCCCTGGTTCGGCAGCTTCTACTGCGCGGGTGATCAGACCGACACCGACACGTATGCCGAGACGTGTAGGCACCGCGCCGACCGGCACGCTGGCCAGATCATCGTGAAGTTCACGATCACCGCCGCTGCTTCATGAGGCCGCGCATCGTGACGTTGAACCGAAGCCCGATCATGGCGCGGGTTCTGATCGTGCTGGTGGCGATCACCTTGATCGCCACCGCCGCGACCGCTCCGGCTTCGGCGCGACCGCTCGCCTCAGCGGCCAGGCTGTGCGGCTCGTTCCACCAGCAGTACCTCCTTACGGCCATCCAGGTCCGGGTGGTGCGGGGTCGCACGGTCTGCGCGGTCGCGAACCGCGTGATGCACAAGCTGTTCGCCGGCTACCGAACCGACCCGTCGACGGCTGGCGGTGCATGGGCCCCCAGACCGGCTACGCCGCCTGCACCAAGGGCGCGAGCATGATCACGGCTACGTTCTGATGGAGCTCGGAAGCAGCATGACGCCCGGCAGCCTCGAGCGCGGAAGCATCACGCCTCCTGGTGCAAACCGACCTCTGCGAGCCAGCGGGGCCGCGCAGCGCGTTCTCGTCGCAATTGTCGTGGTGCTCTTGGTTGCGGCGGCGGTTGCGGGCGCCGGTTTCGCCGTCGGAAAGTCCGGTGGCGCAAACCTCCCGAAGGCTCGGCTCACGGGCACGCGCGTCGGTGCGGCGGAAGGAGCCCGCGTGGGCGCTCGGACGGGCTACCGCAGCGCCTATGGACCGGCGTACCACGCCGCCTACGGCGTCGAGTACGCGGCTGCCTATCGCCACTCCTTCATGGCGGCGTCTCGATGAGAGTGCCGCGCGTCTTCTTCTTTTCCGTGTGCGTCCTTGCGCTTGCCGCCGTCGGCATGGCGGCGTTCGCGATCGGCAGGTCGGGGCGGACCAGCGCGTCGGAGGCCGCGCGGGTTGCGTCGTCCTCGCGCGCGACGGCCTACGAGGTCGCGTACCGATCGGCCGCTGCGTCTGGGCGTGGCCTCGGCAATGCGCAGGGCGGCTCAGACGGCCGCGCCGCGGGTTCCAGGGGTGGCGTGCGCGACGGGCATCGTGCAGGTGCTCGAGTGTTGGCGCGTCGTCGCGCGGCTGCGGCAGCCGCAAGAGCTAAAGCGGCAGCCGCAGCGACGGCGGCGGCCACCACCAGCAACAACTCTCCGAACGCAGCTTGCCCCGGCAACCTCGTCCCACAGGGCACGGAGGCATGCGTGGTGCGGGGAACCTCGGCTGAAGGGGGCCAAT
Organism: uncultured Solirubrobacterales bacterium; assembly: GCA_963764545.1. Taxonomy (GTDB): domain Bacteria; phylum Actinomycetota; class Thermoleophilia; order Solirubrobacterales; family Solirubrobacteraceae; genus Palsa-465. The sequence goes on from CAVXSX010000009.1 coordinate 385,556, forward strand.
TCGCAGGATGCGGCGGTGATCCGTACGCAACGCCCTCCCGAGCCGGGGGATGTATCCAAGCCGCGAATCCTCCGATACCGGGTGTCAACGAAGGCCCGGCTACCAATTGTTCGGCTGGACAGGTCCCAGTCGGGCAGCGGGGCGCGTGCGCGCCCAGCAGCACTGTGCCCTCGTCAAGCACCGCTCCCGCGGACGACGGTCAACCCTATGACCCCTACTCCAACCCAGCGGCGAACGGGTGCATCCAGCTTGGCAATTGCCCTTGATCACGTTGCTTCCTTGAGCGGGCTATGAGTGCTCGTGCCGCTGTCCGCAAGGTGAGCTGTTGCCTGCTGGCGTTAGCCGCTGGTGTAGTCGTCACTTCCTGCGGCGAAGATCCCGGAAAGGCAGCGGCAGCATCGGCATTTACATACCTGTCCGATCTGAACGCCGGCGACATGACTGACGCCTGCGTGCTCCAAACGCCTGCGACAGTCGGCCTAGAGCGGGACGTCGGCCAGCTCGTGAGACGCTATACGGTCGGATCCAACACCCCTTGCTCTCTGGGAGCGATCCTCCGACCCGGTTTCCTCGGTGAGGGCGATCCACCAAGACCGACTCGGACGGTGATCCAAACCCTGGCTCACAGCAAGCGCGCTTTCGTTTACTTCCCGAAGGGGACCACCGGCCTGATCCCGAATCCCCTGCCGTTGTTCTACCTGCAGGGCAAGTGGGAGGCGGACGCAACGGACGTGTTCATTAGCATGGACTCGTCTGCTGCCGTCGCAAATCTCGAGGAGGCAAGCTTCTTCTCGCCTGCGTGCCTTTCTGAGTGGAACGCCAGCGTTGCCGAGGGCCTAGTTTCCGTCCCAAAACTGCCGGGAAGCTCGCGGTCCGTGTGGGCGTTTCTAATCGGCACACCGATGAATGGGGCATCAGCGTGCGCGGGGATGACGCTGGACGATCCGTCGGGTGGCTACTGCGAGACCTTCATCCAGGCGGGTGGCGGATCGTGGATGCAACAGCAGTGCGCTCGGGTCGCCGGCGCCTGGAAGCTGCAACGCAACGTGTGGCTCGATGCTCGCGGCATCGCTATTCCGGCGTCGACGGCTTCGCCTGACGGCTCAGTGCCGGCATTGACCAATGCCGCAGCCACGCTGTCGTCGGCGAGCCAGCCAGGCGTCACGGATCCCCAGCGGACGGAACCTGCTGCGACCTCCACAACCGCGCAGCCAAGCCCCACTCCATCAACCGGTGCGAGTACCAGTGGACTTCCGCCAGGGGATTCCGAGTCGGGAGTCGCACCCGTCGCGGACTCGGGCCCCGTGCCGGACCGAAAGCAATGCAACGCGAATGTCTCGACCGATCTCAATCGGGGGGATTGTGCTGTCGCGGAGCAGGTGTTCACGGCTGCCTCAGACGCATACGGCATTGACGGCAATCACATCCCTGCGAACGTCATAGTCAAGGACTCGGCGACTGGGCGTAGCCTGGCCTTCTCCTGCCAGGTCCTGAGCATGGCCCAGGAGGTTGCCTGCGGAAGCTCGAACGAGAACGCGACATTTTCAGTGTCGTCGGTCCAGGGGTCGTAGGAGAACCGAGGATCTGTCGTAACGGTGAACGGCCATGCGCAACGCCATGTCGACAGCCCGCCCGTCCGAGCGCCGCGTCCTGCGCGCGGGGCGCTCCAGCGGCATCAGTTTGCGGGGTCGGTGCGGCTGTTGGGCGTTCAGCTTTTCGACGCGGCGCGTTTCCGTGGCGATCCCACCCTATCCCGCGCGTGTCGTGATGATGGACACGAACCGAGCAACCGGCCAGTCGGCGTGATGAACAACACCGGCGCGCCGAACGCCAAAGCCGCAGCCAGTCCGGGTCACGCTCGCAGTGCAGAGCCCGAAGCTGCTCCTGCGTCTTGCCGAGCAACTCACCCTCAGTGAACAGTACTTCTCGTTGTACCAGCGAAGCGCCTCACTCTCTGAGCCGTTGCTCCACCAGACAATGGCGCGCCGAGAGGCGAGCGCGCCGACCGGCAGATCGTCGAACGACACCACCTCGACGACCAGGAGGAGAGCGGGCTCGGAAGGCATGGTCATCTACTGCTTGCCCCGTGTGGCTTGCTCCGCGAGGAGCATCCATTGCGCGGTGCGCGGCCTCGCGGCTGTCGAGCTCGAACGGAATGCCGATCACGAGCCGATCGCGCTGAGGTGGGGCCGCTGGCTGATTGGTCGAAGCCTGCTCTCCCGTGAATTCGTGGTCATCGCGCTCCATCACGGGCAGCGTAGCCAGTCACCACCATCAGCAACATCGCCACGACTGTCGCACCTCCCGCCGTCGTCCGGTTGCTACTCGTCGCCTCGTCAGCGGGTTGCGCGCCGTCCCGGCTTCCTCGTGCCGGGGCGGCGCTCCTGGTTTACGTCCGGGCCGCGCCGTATCGTGGCACTCGAGCCTTTTGGCTCCCAGGACAGACGTTTGACGAACGAGGAGCCGTGGACGAACACGTAGATGCGTACGAGTGGATGGGGCAAGACGCCGACCACGACGAGCAAGACGACGAGCACGACCATCAGCTTCGGAACGAGCACGGAAGAGGAGTTCGTCGTGCGCTCGAAGGGATCGACAAGCGAGATCGGATGCTTCGGCGCGCGCTCGTCGTCAACCTCCGCGTGAAGTACCGGACACGAGTCCCTGTGTTCGGATCTACAGCGCGGCGGCTCCCACGACCACGTGGTGCCGGCCGACCGGGCCGTCGCCGTGTTTGCCGTTCGTCGGCCAGATCGGGCGACTCCGGCGACGGCGAACCTGACCCATCCGACGCAAGTCCGAGCGCCGGATGGCCGATTGAAAATCGGACGCACACCGCCTCGTCCTGCGGGAGCGTGTGGTGATGGACGTGCGCCATATGGCGCGGGTCTACGCCGCCCGTGGCTGGCGCGTGCTTCCTCTGTACGGGATCGACGCCGAAGGCCACTGCGCATGTAAGTGGGGTAACGGCTGCGACCGACCTGGAAAGCATCCGCGCATCGTCCGGTGGACCGACGCCGCAACCACCGATCTCGCAACTATCAACGGTTGGTTCGGCAGCGGTTCCGTGTCGAACCTCGGAGTGGCGACGGGGCGTGCTTCGGGATTCTTTGCGCTCGACATTGACCCGCGGAACGGGGGCGACGAGGCGATCGCCGAACTCGAGCGGGAACACGGCAGCCTGCCGCAGACGATCGAGCACCGCACGGGCGGCGGCGGACTCCATCTGTTGTTCGCGTACCCGATCGACCGGGTGATCGGGTGCTCCGTGGGGCGTGTGGGCGCAGGAATCGATGTGCGTGGGGACGGCGGGCAGATCGTTGCTCCGCCGAGCCGCAACGCGGAAGGCGTCTACACGATCGCCGGCGAGACCGACGAGCTCGCCATCGCGCCGTGGTGGCTGCTTGATCGGATCGCTCGGCGCAGCGGAGCTTTACGACCTGGCGGCGAAGGACACAAGAAGCGGAGGCGCACAACCTACCCAGCGCGGATCTCCGAGGGGACGCGCAACACGATGCTCACGAGCATCGGCGGTCGGATGCGACTCGTCACTGCGCCGCCCGAGGCGATCAAGGCGGCACTCCACGCTGTCAACGAGCAGCGATGCGACCCACCGCTGCCGCCCGACGAGGTGGCGAGCATCGTCTCGAGCACGGTCAAGTACCACTCGCTCCCGTGGCACACCAACCCGCGCGAGTTCTTCTTCGACCCTCGGCTGCGACCCCTCGATCAACTCCTCCTTCGTGTCCTCTGCGATCACGCGAATGAGCACGGCACGGCGCGACTTTCGATCCCGACCCTCCGCCAGAAAGTCGGGTGCGGCAGCGCTGCGACCGTCATCAAGGCGATAAAGGCGCTCGAAGGAGCGGGACGCATCACCGTCCATCGTTCACATCGCAAGACGAACGCCTTTCGCATCTCTCGCTCCTACACGAAGGCTGCCCCCACGCAGCAACACCTGGTTGTTGGAGTACAGGAAGTGCAGGCAAGACAGGAAGCGGGAAGGTCATGACGCCCCGATCTGGTCGGACATGCGCCCGATGTGGAAGCTCGACCGATCACAAGCGCCCTCAGGCGAAATACTGCACCGACATCTGCCGTAGCGCGGCCAGCAGAGAACGAGCCGCTGCGCGGCGAGAAGCCTCGGCAAGCACAAGCCCCCCACTCGGGCAGGAAAACCGCACGGTACGGTTTCTGTGCGATGACGGAGGCGCTGTGGTCGCACTTTCCCGCGCGCTCGAGTCCCGGAGGCTCAGCACCGGCGAGCCGCCGACACTCCTTGCAGTCGTCGAGGAGGCGTGGGTCGAATGGATCAATGCCGAGTTCAATGCGACCGAGATCGCTGCCTGTGAGGCTGGGAAGGCAGACCGACCCTCACAAGCGGGTCGAGGCGCATCCGCAGGCGAGAGCACCACACACGACAGCCGCCTCGCCCCGGTCAGGCCATCTCCACCCGAGGCTCCGTGCAGCCATGGTGACCGGCAGATCGTCCGTGTTGCTGGGGGAGCCTCCGAGTGAGACTCGACTTCGGGAATCTCCGGCTCGACCCCGAGGATATCGCCGCGATCGCGGCGTCGGTGGCCGCGAGCATCAACTCGACGAACGGAGCATCGTCGCCGTGGATGAACGCCCAAGAGGCGGCGACCTATTTGCGGTGCCCGATCTCACGAGTCCGCAAGCTGACCTCGACGGGCGAGCTTCCGCACGAGCGCGATGGCAGGCGAGTGCTGTACCACCGCCATCAACTGGACGACTTCATTCGGCGCGGGGGAGCGTTGTCGCCGTGAGACAGCAGCCGTACACTGAAGCAAGGAAGAAGTGCCCCCGCGCGGCGGCCACCGCCGGGGGCGTGGCACCCGACTACGAAGGAGTCGAGCACATGGCGGAGCTTACGGTCCCGGCGACGAGCCGTCGTCTGATCCCGGTTCAGGGACACCCTGGCATCTACCGGATCGGGAATCGCTACCAGGTGCGGTGGCGGCACCACGGGAGGCAGCGAGCGAAGTCGTTCCGCACGCTTGCGGAGGCGAGACGGTTCAAGGCACGGACGGCGGCGGGGGATACGCAGCCGACGAAACGGATCCCCTTCAAGCGCTACGCCTTCGACTGGATCGACTCGTACACCGGACGCACGGCCCGTGGCGTATCTGATCGGACTCGCGCCTCCTACCGCGATGCATTGACGCGCTTGGCGATCCCGTACTTCGGCACGGTTCCGCTTGACCAGATCGACCCGCCGTTGCTGCGCGAGTTCATCGCGCACCTCGCAGTTACAGGGCTGGCTCCGGCCTCGGTCCGACGCGCCTACGCTCCGGTGCGAGCGCTGTTGGCGACCGCGTACGACGACGGGTACATCCGCTCCAACCCCGCCGCCGGCGTGCGCGTCGTCGTCGCCGACCACCGCGCACGCAAGCCAAAGCGCCTGACGGCCGAGGAGACCCGGGCACTGCTCGGGCAAATGCCTGCCGAGCACGCCGACCTCGCTTACTTCCTGGCGACCACCGGCTGCAGGATCGGCGAAGCGCTTGCCGCTCGGTGGCGCGATATCGGGAACGACTCTGCCGGACGCCCGTCGTTGACCATCCCGAAAGCGAAAACCCCCTCAGGTGAGCGGACGATCCCCCTGTCGCCGCTCACCGCCCGCAGGCTCACGAAGCGGCGCGCAGATGCTCGGTTTGCCGGTGCCGATGATCCGATCTTCCCGTCGAGCGTCGGCACGCCGCTCAACCCCCACAACTATCGCCGTCAGGTGTTCCGGCCCGCAGCGAAGCGGGCGGGAGTGGTTTGGGCGACGCCCCATATGCTCCGACATGGGCTTGCAACCCTCATGGCCGAGCACGGCTATTCGCCCGCGCAGATCGCCGGCCACCTCGGTCATGCGGATGGTGGCGTCCTCGCGCTTCGCACCTATGTCCACGCCGATCCGCTCGAGAGCGCGGATTTCGTTGACGCGGCCTTGAGTAAGGTCCAATGATCGGCCGACCGGTCCTGCCCGCTCGAAGCGCGGCGTCGAGACGGTCGCGGACGTGATCGTGACGATGGATTACATCCTCAGAGGCGACAACGGCGAGCCGTTCGCCATGCCGATCAAGGCCGTGGTGCTGCGAGCAGTCAGACGCGCTGGCGACGTGCGAGTTTGTTCAGTTCCCGCAAACGATGGGCATGCTCACGACCTGGCACGACTGGCGAGACACGACGGACAAGCGGGATGACTGTGCTGACGACACCCGCTGGCGTCGAGTTGTGGCTGCGGGCGCTGACCTACGCATGATGCGTCGTGTCTCATGCGGCGCGTTGAGCGACGAGTGGCGGGGTCCGGCGCACGCCGGCGGCCACGCAGACGCCCGGCAGATCGGGCACACAGCGGGCGGCGTTCCGCGCGGCGGTGCTCGAGCGGGCGGGGCATCGTTGCCAAGCTGTCGTCGATGGAGCGAGGTGCGATGTGCGCGATCCGGCGTTGCTGGAGGCGCACCACCTCGTGAAGATGCGCGACGGCGGCACAAACGATCCGAGCAACGGCGTCGCGTGTGCCGACATCACCATCGGCCGGCAGATTCCGTCAGTGGATCCAGTTGACCCAAACGTCTTCGTTCCGGCGTGGTCGGCGCTCATCGTCGGGCAGCGGCAAGCTGTATTCCCGTGCCGCGCGTGGATTCAAAACGGCATCAGCCATTCCAACGGTGTTGAGGGTGGCGAGGTCGAACTCATGCCAGCTAGAGGTTCGCACCGTCCCGCTTGCGAGCCTCACGAATCCTCGGTACTCGCGTCCGGCCCGGTGTCGGCGTGCTCGGAGGTCAAAGCCCTCCGTCACGTTCCGCCGTGGTCGTAGTTCCGCAGACACGTGCCTGCTGTCGCCGCTGCGATTGTCGCCCTCGGTGCTCGTCGGATCGAAGTAGTCCAGTCCGATGTACTCGACCATCTCATCTGTACCGCCGTTGTTCGTGGCGGTCACTACGACGGTGAAGCGAGGCTGGTCGGTCCCTGGCTCCAGCAGCGCGACTTCCAGCTTCACGTCCACGGCGATGTCAAACCGATCGCTACGGCGATCACGGTAGATCCCCCACGCGAGGCCGGTCGTCCCAACCACAGCGGCGTATACGGCGACCCAATCCATGACCATGACCCTATCCGGGGCGGTTCTTTGGGCGCGAACGAGACTGCCCGCCCAGTGCGCTTTCAAGGATGCGGATTGCCTGCAACATGGCGCTTTCGCGTCCACGGGCCGCGCGGACGGCGACCACCCTCGGCGCTACGCTCGGCGTCCCCGACCAAGGACCGACCGATGATGTCGAGATGACTTCGGGAGTCGAAGCCGCTCTGATTGGCGCATGCGTAGGTTCGGCAGCGTCGCTCTCGGCGCAATGGCTCGCGCACGTCCTGTCCGGCAAGCGCGATCATCGAAACGAGCGACGTGCACGGGCGCGCGACGCGGTTCGGTTCGCCGCGAGGGTGGTCTACAGAACGTCGTCCGTTTCGGAAGACGAGCTTCGGGAGAGGTTTCCCGATCCGCCGCCCGGAAGCTTCGCGGCCGAGCAGCCTGCGCAGGCGAGGGCGTTGTGGCCCCTGTTCCAGGGTCTTGGCGAGGCGGTTGCAGGGCTACGCATCGAGTTCGGGGACCAGCACCCGTTGATCGAGAGTTACGTCAACGCATGGAAGACCGTCGCGGACGCCACCAACGATTTCGCCTCGATGGAGAACGCCGATCAGGAAACGCGGATGGCGAACCTCAACAAGATCGCGGATGGGATCGTCGCGGCGGGCGATGCACGGAAGGTTTGGCTCAATGAGGCCGAGAAGGCCATCGACGCTCTGAACTAGACCCAGCCGAGTAGACGGACGGGCGCGGGTTGCTGGTCGGCGCGGTTGACTCACATGGCCGGGGCGATCGCGGCGTCGATCTGAGGCTCACTGGTGAGTTCGTCGATTCGTCACCGCGCATCCGGTGGAGAGGGGCGACGAGAATATATCTGGCCATAGCACCATCACTCCGGTCACAACATACGGTGTGCCGGAGGTCAACATCCCGGTCAACAGCCCATCCGAACGGCACGGCACTCCAACGACAAGACGCGCGGCGGAAGCAGGCTATTCCGAAGTCCCCCGAACCTCACCGGAACCAGCCGATGACAACTCGTAATGAAGGGGTCCGGGGTTCGAGTCCCCGCGTCGGCTCTGGCGAACTGCCTGCAATTCCGGCGGTTTTCTGTCCGGTCGGAGCTTGGCTCCGTGTCAATCGCCCGGCTTATGGAAGCCATTTGGAAGCCTCATGGAAAAGCGCCCCCGCCCCTGAGGGAGCGGAGGCGCTGGTCGACCTGCTGATCGTCTGATCTGCGCGGTTAGGCCGAACGATCATCTGCGTCGGTCTGCGAGGCGATGCGGAGAGCGCCCGCGTATTCGGCCGTCATGCGTGAGCGCCGCATGTGCCGGCGGCGAGCGTCCGCGATCTCTTGGATGTAGACGACGCGGGTGACGGTGGCGTCGCGGTGTCCCAGTCAGGAACGCGACTTCATCGACGCTCTCGCCGGCGAGCAGAGCACGTGACGCGACCGTGTGGCGGAAAGAGTGCATCGAGGGCACCGCGCCCGCCGGGACCTCGCCCTTCTCCTGGAGGACGGGGAACGTCGGCTGCCCACGCTCATCCGTCGCCCGCTGTTGCGCTTTGCGCAGTGCTCGGGCGACGTTCCGCTGGGACAGGGGACGGCCCGTACAGGTAGCAAACACGAACGCCTCAGCCCTCACGTCTCGTGAAGCGAGCTTGTGCCGCGCGAGAACGAGAGCGAGCTCTCGTGGAATAGGAACGGTTCGGGCGGAGCCGTCGGTCTTGGTTGGGCGCCGGTTGCCCTGCCGGTCCACCTGCCACGCGAACGTGATCTCCGCGTCGGCTAGGTCGTCGATGCGAACGTCGGCCCAGGTGAGTCCGCAGAGCTCGGATACGCGAGCGCGCGTCAGGGCGGCGATGGTGAACAGGGTGCGATAGGGCTCCGTGGCAGCGGCGAGCGTCTGCTCGATCTGGTCCGGCGTGAAGATCGGCCGGCGCGCCGCCTGCGAAACCTTGGGCCGCTCCGACGACAGCATCAGCGTGATCGGACTCATGCCGCTGAAGGCGAGACGGCGGGCAGCGAACTTGTAGATCCGGCCCACGGCACCGAGGACGGCGGCGATCGTCGCCTCGCTCTTACCTCGCCGCCGCATGTCGCGGACCAGCGCCGCCAGGTCGTCGGCAGTGATGCTGTCGAGCCTGCGGTTTCCGTAGCGTCGAGTGAGGTGCTGCTCGACCGCACTGCGGTAGCCAGCCTGCGTCGTCGCCCGCAGGTCCTGCACGGGTCCGGCGAGCCACAGCTCGGTGGCCTCTCCGAACCGCAGGCGAGAGTCCGGCGCCACCGTCTCGCCCCGGCCTCTGCGAGCGAGCAGGACATCGCGGAGCTTGCGAGCCGCCATAATCCCGCCGTCGACGGTGCGCCAACGCTGGATGCCAGAGGCGTCATTGAAGCCGACCTCGAGCACGCCAGGAGGCCGGCGGTAGATGTTCCGCTCCACCCTGACCCGGCGGGCGGCGTCGCTGTCGGCGGTCATGAGACAGCCCTCAGCGCGGCGGCTGCACGCATGGGACGAGCCGTGCGCCGCCACTCGTCGAGCTCGTCGCGACGGAAGTAGAGCTTGCACCCAGGCGCGTCCTGGTGGGTGGGTATGGCTCGCTGTGCGGCGAGCTTGCGAAGCGTGGCGCGGTGCACGCCGAGATATTCGGCCGCCCCACGAGCGTCCAGCCAGGTGCTCGCCTCGTCGCTGCTCTGCGCGTCGGTGCGCTCCATCAATCGGTCGACGATCAGGTCGGCGAAGCGGCCCAAGATCTGATCGATGAGAGCGCGATCTGACTCACCAGTGACGGTCGTGGTACCAACCGACGCCCGGTCGAGGGTGGGGAGTCGCTCGCCCAAGGGCAGCCGCTCCGACGTGGCGTACGCTTGCATTGTCGGGACCTCCTTAGCGGGTCTCGGCCAGGCCCCGGGGTGGTGCAACACCGCCGGGGCTGCTTTATTGATTACGTTAGGAAGGTGCGGGGTGGGTCGGACGGAAAGGTTCCGTTCGTACGGTTCCGCCGTTGACGGATCTACGGTTGTCGCATGGGACGAAGAGTCGACGTCGACGACCTCATCGACACGCAGACCGTCGCCAAGATCCTCGGCCTCGCGCACCGCAACACGGTGAGCGAATACCAGGCGCGATATGAGGACATGCCCCGCCCTGTCGTCGAGCGAGGCGACGGACGGCTAAGGCTTTGGCTACGCCCCGAGATAGAGCGGTGGGTCCTCCATCACAACCAGCGCACTGCCGGCCGTGGGCGCCCTCGACTCTCGAGCTGCAAAGCCCTGACCATGCCGGCGCGGTCGGAGCCCCACTCCTCGGAGATCAGGATGTTGATCAAGCGAGCCCCTCCGCCCGCCAGTCATCTGGCCGTGCTTATCGACGGCAAGGATGCCGTCGATAAGCACGGGCGCTCGCGTCGCGCCGACCACCAAGGACGTCATCATCCACGACGGGGCGCGACGCGATAAATCCTGTCCGGAAGAGGGCCTTCAGCACGCTCCGGAGCCAGACTGCGGCTGATAGATCTCCCGGAGCGGCACCGGCGGCGGGCATGGTCTTCTCGTAGCCGGCGACGGCGACCGCTGTCGAGACCGGTGTGCTCCCAGGAGTGCCTTCAGCGCTGGCTGCAGTGTGTTGGCGATACTGCGAAGCCTGCCGACCGCCTTCTGGCTCCATCCAGCGACATCGTGTGGCCACGGGCTCGCGGGAGCATAGAACCGCGCCGCGGCATTTGATGCAACGCCTGCCCAACTTTCGATTGCGGCTAGCTGGTTCCACGCATCCTCTTCGCTCACCGCCTCGCCTGGCGGGCTTTGATCGAGATCACGGCGGATCGCCTCCTCGATCGCTTCGAGCACGCCTTCGAGCAGCTCCTCGTCTCCAACTTCAACCGCCATGAGCCCCTGGGAGCCAATTACCTCTCTGAAGGCTCGATCTGGTCCATACACCGTTCCACCCTCCCCGCTGCCGCTTTGCTCAAAGGCCGTAGCTGCCGACCGTATCGTCTTGAGCCTGTGGGAGTCCAGCCCAGCACATTTAGAGTTGCGATCGCATTCACCCGCCGGCGTGGGCGCGGCGGGCGAGCGCTTCGGCGACTTCTGGACCATGCCGATCGTCGCTGCCCGGCGCTGACCGCACGATTGCATTCGCGCCGACCGACCTTCCGAGGCGCCGTGAGCGCGCTTGCGCAATGCCACGAACTCGATCGTCAGACTTGCCGAGCTGGCGGACGACTCAGTGGCGATCAAGCCCAAGTCCGGGATGACGCGGGGTTACCGGGCGATCACTGATGCACGACGACCGGCTCGTCGAAGTTCTCGACCGCGCCGACGAGCTCGCACCCGACGCAACAGATGAGGTCCTGCGCGAAAGGGTCAAGGACGCGTTTGACGTTCTCGAACGCGAGAACGTCAAACGAGCCAGCGAGGAGGACCCCGATCCGTTCTACCGCGATGTCCGTGCCCTGATCGTCGATGTGGGAGCCTCATTCGCCAGGCTGCTCGACGATGAATTCATCGACAAATCCCGACGTCGACAGCTCTTGTTTGATGTTCGCGAGACCGCACCGCAACGTCTGCGCGCCCACAGTGGAACCGAGCTGTGGGATCTCATGAGCGACTATCGCTTCCGCAAGGTCAGCGAAACCATCGGGTGGGAGCGTTACTCCCACGTGACCGCCATGCTTGCGATGGTCGTCGAGGAGATGCTCGCGATCGACGACATCGACCCTGCTGACGTCTACGGTCACGAGACCATTGCCCCCTAGGTTGGGCTACATGCTCAGGGCCCGTCCGGCCGAACGCAAGCGGTTTCGCTTAGTAGCATGCCAGGGATCCGAACGTCGACGGCACAATCGTCGGGACGCGAGCGGTTCGCGCGACCGGAGAGCCGCCAAACCAATCCTGCGGCTGTCCGGCGACTCCACGACGGAAGGGATCGTCTCGTCAACTCCATTAGGTGGATCCTCGTAGGCGGCGCACACGTACGCGGTATGGCACTCATGGCCAGCTTCGGCGAGCAACGACTGACCGAGGACTCTCAGTATCCAATCCGCGACGCCGTCCATGCGGACCGTGTAGGAAACGAATAACGATTTAGCACTGAGATAGGCCAGCGGGCAGGCCGTCGCTCCACACGGACGAGAACACCACGGTCGGTACCCATTTGCCGTCGGTGACGTGCGCCCACCACGTCCAAGTTTCGTCCTGACCGTAGATGACGGCGGTGTAGGAGGCGGCGCTCTCGGCGCACGAGACAGCGACGCCGAGGCCGTTGGGATACCAATAGGCACCGTTGGGTGGTGGAGTGCTGTGCGGGTACCACGCTCCATTGTTGGGATCGGTTCGAGCCCAGGTCCCGCCATAGATAGAGTCGTCGATGACGAAGCCCTCGGGAGGCGGTGGCGAGGCGGATGCGACCTGAATGGTGTTAGAGGTGACGCCGTCGATCGTGACCCAGACTGAGTCGCCGCTTTGCGTGTCATAGCACGTCGATCCGTTATCGACGGTTTCGGGATCGCCGGTGACTGTGAGGGAATAGGTCGCGTCCCCTCCGCTGCCGAAGTCGCAGGTGTACTCGTAGGCACCGGGCGGAAAGCCGGTCACAGTCATGCTCACCCAAGAGCTATGCGCCGTGCTCCATCCCAATGAGATCGACGCGCCAGGCGAGGGCGAGGGCGTGCTTGGTGCGGGGTTGGCTGGGGTCGGGGTGGGGGTGGTTGGGGCCGGGGTGGGCGCGGTCGGCGCCGGCTGAGGCTCGTTCGGGGCGGGAGGCGTCGCTAAGACCGTCTCCGTTCCACTTGGACACGCTGACGGGCGAGGTGCACCGACCATCCAGCCGAAACCGTGATCGGCATCGTCGAGAAAGTCCGGATGGTCGGGCGAGGAGGCGTAGCAAATCATCACTTGCCGGCGCTCGGCAGGGGTGATCTGCGAAAGGTAGTACAGATCCAGCCCCGCGAAGCCGTCGCTGTGGGTCGCAGGCCCGGCCATGACCACGAGATGATGGCTCGGACTGTTCGCAAGCCACTGGCCAAGCGCCACCCACGGCTTGATTGCCGGGTACGAGTCGCAAGAGGGGGCGAACATGTCTTTCGCCGATCCTGGATCGAGCAGCAGGATGTAGTTGATTTGGGACTCCCAGAAAGGATGGGCGTCCAGGAAGTAGATGGGTCCAAGCCTGCCGAGACTGAAACCGGCAAGCTCCGTGATGGGGTTGCCGCCGATGTTGGACTGGGAAGGCACAGCGTTGCCGGTGCCGCAGTTCCCAGTCGTCCACAGACCGTTGTACGTCGGGGCAAGCCCGAGAACTCCGCTGCTGGCGACGAGAGTGATGAGGTCGCCGTTGACGTCCGCTGCGCCCGCTTGTCCCTCTCCCGAGTAATAGATCGTTGCCGGATCTCCCGCTCGTACACGTTTGGTTGACCCGTGAACAACCACGCCGTCGGCGATGACGAGAAGTCGGACATCAAACAGGGTCGGACGAGTTGGACCGCGCCAGGTCAAAAGAAAGCGGGTGCGATGACGAGTCAGGCGCAGGACCTCGCTCGCCCGGGTACGCCATTTGGCGTGACGGTTTGCCGCGCGCGCCTGAACAACCACACGGACCCGCGTCAGTGCCGGCGTCCTCACGACCGTACCCCGGACGAGGACCGCAGTGGCCTGACCGTCAGCCGAGTAGGTCACGCGGGGAGCACTTGTGTTGCCGGACGCCAGCTTAGGGGCAGCCAACGTCAGCACGAGTGTGATCAAACTCGCCATCGCCAGCAGTACCCGGCCCAGTGAAGCTCTCTCCGCTTCTCCCATCTTGCGCAAACCTAATCGTGCTCCGCTGAGAACGCAAGCACCTTAATGCTTTTACTGGTCCTGCCGCCCGACTGCCGGGCTGCCATCGCGGAGCGGATCATCGCGCTGCGGCTCGAATCAAGAATGACTCAGAACCAGCTCGCTGCTAGCGCGGGCTGGAAGCAGAGCAACGTGTCGAAGTTGGAGCGCCGGGAAGCATTTCCCGGGCATCGGCGTCGTGTTGCGTCTACAGCATGCGTTCGGGCTCGACTCCGTGGAGGAGCTGTGCGGTCCAGTTCGAGCCAGCGCGGACTCCGACTGGCTGCTGTTCGCCGCCAACGAGCGTGCGTCGGCGGCCGGCGGCCAGGGGCCGCCGGCCCGACCTAACGACCGTCGCGCGGGCCGGGCAAGTGCTTTCCGACGACCCCGGGCCGCAGACAGGCGCGCGGTCGGTGAACGATCGGGGGGCGGAGCGTCGGCACAACCGGCCAGGGCGACAGCCCTACCCTTCGCTCAATCCCAAGCGCGCGCCCGTCGTCGCGTGCCTATGCAGTCGCCCGGCCCTGCACGCCGTCGCCCCCACCCTGCAGCCGGCGACAAGCGCGTCTCCGCCTACGCGGTGCGCACGATCGCATTGATCTGAAGGCCAGCGACTGACCGGGGAGTCCAATGGCGACATCTGAATCATGCCGATCGTCGCTGCCCGGCGCTGACCGCACGATTGCATTCGCGCCGACCGACCTTCCGAGGCGCCGTGAGCGCGCTTGCGCAATGCCACGAACTCGATCGTCAGACTTGCCGAGCTGGCGGACGACTCAGTGGCGATCAAGCCCAAGTCCGGGATGACGCGGGGTTACCGGGCGATCACTGAGCACACCGGTCTCGACAGCGGTCGCCGTCGCCGGCTACGAGAAGACCATGCCCGCCGCCGGTGCCGCTCCGGGAGATCTATCAGCCGCAGTCTGGCTCCGGAGCGTGCTGAAGGCCCTCTTCCGGACAGGATTTATCGCGTCGCGCCCCGTCGTGGATGATGACGTCCTTGGTGGTCGGCGCGACGCGAGCGCCCGTGCTTATCGACGGCATCCTTGCCGTCGATAAGCACGGCCAGATGACTGGCGGGCGGAGGGGCTCGCTTACACAAACAACCTCATCTCCTGGATTCGGACTCGGCCGGCGGCGAGGGACGGGTCACGAGCGGGCAGCGGGAGATCAATGACGGGCCGCGCGCGACGGTCAGCGTGCCGCCGCCGATCGTCTCGCTTAGGTGCATGCGGCGTTGGAGCTGTCTGGCGACCACGTTGCGGTTATTGCGAATAGGCTGCTACAGTTCTTCTCGGATGCCAGACGCGAGGAATCTCATGACGCCGAATCGTGAAGCCGTGCTCCGCGCCGCCTCGTCCGAGACAGACCTATTTAACGAGCTGCGCGATCACGCTGATGCGATATTCGGCGGCAGCCAGAAGCCTTACCTCTTGAGTTCGGCCGGGGAACGCATCGAACTCCCGGAGTCGGCGATTGAGGCCCTGAAGCTCATCATCGAAGTCATGGCCCACGGGCGATCAATCACGCTCGTCCCGCACGGCAAGGAACTCACGAGCCAGGAGGCCGCCGACATCCTTCACGTCTCTCGGCCGCATTTGATCAAGCTGCTGGACCGTGGCGAGATTCCGTTTCACCGCGTCGGCGCTCACCGTCGAATCAGGATCGAGGATGTGCTCGCGTATCGCGATCGGCGTGATGCCGAGCGCGACGCGGCGCTCAATGACCTCGCGCGGCTTTCCGAGGAGCTGCCCGGCGGTTATCGCTAAGCGGGTTGCGTCGGCGCCCAGGCATATCTTCGGGGTGTGCCATTTGCGGTCATTCTCGACGCCTGTGTGCTGTACCCGCTCCCGCTGCGGGACACGCTCCTGCGCGCCGCTCAACAGAACCTCTACGTGGTCCGCTGGAGCCGGAGGATCCTCGATGAGGTAGCTCGTAATCTTGTAAAGGATCGTCGGGCGACATTCGAGCAGGCTAAGAACCTGATCGGCGTGATGGAGCGGGCATTCGACGAAGCCGAGATTCCAGAAGTCGCAATCGCGTCGCTCGAGCCAGCGATGACCAACGAGGCGGCTGACCGGCATGTGCTCGCCGCTGCAGTCGCCTCCGGTGTGGACGCGATCGTCACCTCGAATGTGCGGCACTTCCCCGCCGCCGCGTGCGAGCCGTTCGGCATCGACGTCGTGCACCCAGACGTGTTCCTCTGCGAGTTGTACGAGCGTGCGCCGGCCAAGGTTCGCGTTGCGCTCGCCGAGCAGGCGGCGGCGCTCTCTCGACCACCGCTCACGGTGACCCAAATCCTTGATCGCCTTGACGTGACCGTGCCTGAGTTCGTCTCCCGCATGCGGCATGCTGGCGGATGAGCGCACGCAAAGAGGTGGTTGCCATGGAAGCGATATGGAAGCCTCATCCCTCAAAAGAGGCTCGCTGGCGGCCACCGCGCCGACGCGTAATCGGCACGATTTACCTGCAAAGCTCGACATTCGACCCGCGCCCACCAACGCCTCGGCATGCCTCGTAATGAAGGGGTCCGGGGTTCGAGTCCCCGCGTCGGCTCTCAGAGAGCCCCGCTGATGGGGCGATTTCTATGGCGCGTTCTCGTCTGATTGGCCGACGTGCCTCCGAAAATGTCCCAGCCAGTGGTAGCTCTTCGGGCATGGCAGCGCCAGGTCCGCTCCGTCGTCGGGCCGCGTCCTCCGGGTCGAGCATGCGCGCGCACCGGTCTGGTACGTCAAGTACCGGCTTTCGAGCGGGCCCCAGGAAGCGGGGAGTTTGCCGCCCTTGTTACAGAGATCAGCAGCGTTCGGCTGGTCATCGTGGCCGGCGCCTGCGACCTCACCGGCGATGTTTATCCTTGTCCGGTGGACCTCGAGGCTGAGCGGGCGCGCATCATCGATGCGGATGGTCCATGGACCTCCAACATCCACTTGGGCAACGGCGTGTACACCCAGGAGCCGCGCGTCAGTGGAGGTCACCTCATCGCCCGTGGCCTCGTCCAAAATGTCTCTGACTTAGCCGACCGGCCGATCGAGGAGCTACGTGTCGCAGACCTCGGATGCCTGGAGGGCCTATACGCCGCCGAGTTCGCGGCTCGCGGGGCCGAGGTCGTCGCGATCGATATCCGTGAAGCCCACCTGGCTAAAGCAGCGTTCGCGAAGGAGGCGCTCCGACTCGATCGGTTGCAGTTGAGTCTTGACGATGTCAGGAACTTTTCACTCGAGACATATGGCCGGTTCGACGTTGTGCTCGCTTTTGGAATCCTCTATCACCTAGATCTAGACGATGTGTTCGCGCTGCTCATCAACTTGAGCGCGATGACGAACATGGCGATCCTCAACACGCAGGTCGCGGTCGGGCCGGAGACTCCCGGACATCACTTCGTGCCTCCTGACTCACCGACACTCTCCGATTTCGTGACAGTCCGCCGCGACGGCCGGGACTACACCGGCCGCTGGTTCACCGAGCATGCCGAGGCGGCCACCCCCGACGAGCAGAAGGCCAGCCTGTGGTCTTCGATGGGAAACGTGGCGAGCTTCTGGCTTACGCCCGCATCCCTCGTCAACGCACTCACCGACACCGGCTTCACGACCGTCTGCGAAGCGGTCGCGCCCGCACATCCGCACCAGACGGCTGACCGCCGCGTCTACATCGCGATCCGAGGCACGCCGGTAGCCCAGGTGAAGGTCGCGCCGATTCTTGCCATTGATGAGCGGGCCCGAGCGCCCGAAACGGTCCTCACGAGTACCGACGAGACGCGGATGGCTGACCCGGAGTCCGCCGAACTCAGTGTCGAGGATCAGCGCAAAGCGTGGGTGGATCGCGAGGCCGACCTATGCCAGGAGCTCAAGCAGACACGCTCGGCTCTCGAGCAGCGCGATGCGTCCCTCCGAGCGATCTACCAAACCCGGGCCTGGCGAGTCGTAACGCAGTGGTGGAAGCTAAAGCGGCGCCTAAGAGGACACTGGTGAGGGAGGGGCGAACCCCGCCAACCGACGCCGTCCTCGATTCAAAGCGCTTGCCTTCTGGGGATCCGCAAGAGCGAGCTCGCCGGGAGATTCCCCAATTGTTTTCCTTCCTCGCTCGCTCGTCCTGACTTGAGCTGGACCGGCTGGCTGTTCGCCTGCCGGGCGCGCGAAAGCCTACTCGACTGAGACCCGGTCAGGGACGAACGAAGTCGAAGAAGGGTTCCCTCTCGTTGACGCCAAGCCGTTCTGGATCGACGTCGGGAAGGATTTCGGAATGAGGTACCAGACGGCCGATAAATCCGGCGGCAGTGAAGTACTGTTCGATATCGGAGCCGAAGAGGCGGACATGATCTTCTTGTCCGTAGAAGAAGAGCCTGTCGTCTGTTGATTGGAGCAGTGGATCCTCGAACGTGTGTGTCAAGCGCGGCGCATACGGGGTCTGGCAGATCGCTCTACCACCGCGCTTGAGGACACGATGTATTTCGCGTAATGCGGCAGCGGCGTCGTCGACATGCTCAAGGATGTGGTTGCAAATCAACATGTCAAACGTCTCGTCCGGATAAGGGATTTGTTGCAGATCAATCTGCTGCATCCCCTCCGTTGAGGGTGATATGTCCCCTTTTACGTAGCTCCCCAAGTCGTGACTGGCGACATACGCCTGCAGCTGCTGTTCGGGCGCCATGTGCAGGACAGCGCCGCCACGAGCGCGGTCCATAATGGCCAGCCGCACCAGAAACAAACGCAGATGGCGCTCGCGGTCATTAGATGAGCAGTGTGGACACGCGAATCGTTCGACGTTCGATCCGACGCTCTGGACTCGCTTCAAAAATATCGACCGGCCAGATTCCCCTGAGCGGAAGGGCACCCAGGCTTCCACAGATCTCTCGCAGAATACGCACAGTCGGGTCAGTGCTGCGTCGGATGCAGCAACCCCACCGCCCCTGAGTGGCTGCGAGTGTGTGGGGGCGCCGTGAGCCGGCGTGGCTGACGATTCCCCCGACTCCGTGTGGCGACCTACGCGCCTGAGAAGCTCAGAAACCTTCATCTACGACCTTGTCTTCGGAGAGGAACATTGCTGGGAGCCGCCCTAAGAGACGAACCTCGCGACGCGAGTCGGTGTGTCTCGCAAAAGCCAATCTACCCGACGAGAGGAAATGCGAGCACGGGCTGGGGCAGCGATCTCCCGGAGCGGGTTCTCGGCCGAACCAAAGAGGCGGAAGGCGCGTAGGGGCTTGCCGCCATGCAGGGGCGTCCTACCTCTCGGAGGTCGGCGGGTTGGCTCGGCTCAGGAGCACGTCGTATCTGTAGCGCGCGTTGAACACGTTGTCAGGTAGACGGGAAAAGATGACCTTCCAGCCGGACTTTTCGGCGATCTTCTGCACCTCGGACTGTGCCCACCACACCCCGATCTGGGACGTCGGATCCGCCAGGTCAACCTCCGCGTCTCGGGCTTCACCAAAAAAGAGATGGGCCCGATCCTTGTCGGGCACGTTTCCGAGCAGGAAATGCGTGACGTTGCGGAAGCGCCGGGCCACCTCGGCCACCATCAGCTCGACGGATTCAGGCGGCAAGAATTGGATGCTCGCATAGCACATCGCCTTTGTGAAGCGAAGCGGGTCCGGTTCGGTCCGGACATAGGCGAGCATCTCGGCTTCAAGAAATGCGTAATGGGGCGGGCGGTCGAAGAACTCCTTTGCCACCCCTACGAGGTAACTTGAAAAATCAACGCCTAGGACGCTCCCGCAAGAGCAAAACAGTCGTGCCGTCAAGGCTCCGTTGCCGCAGGCCAAGTCAAGCAGGGAGTCGTGCGGCGATAATTGCAGAGCGCGCTCGACTGACGCGACTATCGCCGCGACCTCCGCCTCCGAGATTCTGCGCCCGTAGATCGTCCGCCGCACCTGGCCCCAGAGATCATCCCGCGGGAGGGTCTTGGGGTATTCCTTGTAGTCAGACTTCGGGTACTCCATGCCTCACCCGACCGGCGCATCTACGAGTGCGGCGCGCGCCGCCCAACCGAGGGGTCCCTCGAATACACGAAAGGGAGAGGACGCGTCAGACCTATCCACGGGCGCTGGCGGTGTGCGGCACGGCGGCGGCCGCGACAGCGGAGCGAAGAGAGCTCGCAAACCGATGCGCGTCGCGCAGGAGCTGCGCGATCCGGCCAACGTCGGCACTTGTTACACGTGCACCAACAGGAAGCTGGATCACGGCGCGGCAGACTGCATCGGTGACATCGAGACTCGGAGAGACGGTCGTGTGCGCCTCGGCGTACGGAAGAGTCCGGTGTACGCCTGGAAAGAAGTAGCGCCGGGCCAAGACGCCCTCGGCCCTCAGGACCGTCAGCAATTCGTCGCGGGTCATCCCGAACCCGCCAGGCTCGATCTCGCACACCAGGTACTGGTGAGTGGTGGCGGCCACCGACGCTGGTTTGACGAGCGCAAGTCCGGGGATCGGCTCGAGGCTCTCGCGATACTGCTGCCACAGCTCCTCGTTACGCGACCGGTGCGCGTCGAAGCCATCAAGACTCATCAGGGCGAGCGCAGCCTGGGCCTCCGACATACGCGCATTGATTGTCAGCGGGACTTCCCGCGGGGCTCTGATCCCGTAGTTGCTGCGCATATTCCGGATGCGTTCAGCGAGATCATCATCATCGGTGGTGATACAGCCGCCCTCCGCGGCGGAGAGGATCTTGGTTGCGTGAAACGAAAATACCTCGGCTCTACCGAACGCCCCTAGGCGGCCGCTACGCGTCTCGCAGCCAAACGCCTGCGCGGAGTCGAAGACGAGTTCGAGTTCCTGTTCCTGCGCCCAGGACTCCATGAGTGGAGGGTCGCACGTCCCTCCCCAGAGGTTGACCCCTACGACCGCGTCAACCCCGGGTCCGAGAGCTGGCTCCGCGGTCGCCGGCGAGATCTGGTGAGTGTCTCTCTCGACGTCGCAAAAGACAGGCTCCACTCCGGCCCAAGACAGCGCTTGTGCGGTCGCGACGAAGGTGAATGCCGGCATGATCGCCTTGCCGCGCAATCCGATTGCCTTTGCGGCGAGATATAAGCCGACCGTAGCGTTCGATACGGTCAGTACGTTACGAACTCCGAAGTGCCCCTGCAGTCGTTCCTCGAGTTGCTGCACGGCTGGGCCATGATTGGTGTAGTACTGGCGATCGAATATCGAACGCATCGCGGCCTCGTAGCGGTCCCACGAGGCGAAATAGAGCTGGCCAACCGGTAGCTGGGCCGTAAACGCGGGGTGTCCTCCCAGGACGGCGAAGTCCTGAGCCCGAGCTTTGGCCGTCGTCATCGCTCGGTCCCGGATACGGCGGGCGTGAACGTTCCGAGACGCGCCGAAATAGCGTCTGCCTCTTCGGCGATGAGCCTCAGGACATCGATCACGACGGCGATATCGCCCTGGCTCATCTGGTCGCCGCAAGGCAGGAGCAGGAACCTCTCAGCTAGCCGCTCGGTCACGGGTAGGGGGCCTGAGCGCGTCTCGAACCCACTCGCCTTGGTGTGAAGGGCGGGCGAGTAGTAGGGCCGCGCGAGCGCACCCTCTGCGTGAAGGATCTCGATTGTCTGCTGGCGTGACAGAGGCCACGTTTCGTCCAACTCTGCGAGGACGTTCTTGAAGGAGCACCGCTCGGAATCATCGAACTCGCGGATCGAGATGCCGGGAACTGCGGCTAGCCCGCTGCGATAGGCGTCATACCGAGCATGGTTGCGACCGACGAGCTCATCAAGTTCGTCGAGGCTCGCCAATGCCATCGCGGCATGAACGTCATTGAGCTTTGCGTTGATCCCGAACTCGACGACGTTGTCCTCTTCAGCGAACCCAAAGCCGCGCATGTAGCGAAGCCGATCAGCGAGTTGGCTATCGTTCGTCGTGATGTAGCCACCTTCGAATCCATTGATGAGCTTGCTCGCATGGATAGAGAAGCCTTCCGCCCGACCAAACGACCCTACCCTCCGCCCGGCGCAAGTTTCGTAGGTTGACTCGACTGAGTCAAAGAGAAGAGGCACTTCCGAGATGCGTGACAGGTTCTCGAGCCCAACGGCGTCGCAGCAATTGACAGTGGGATGTACACCCACGATCAGGGCGGTATCCTGGTTCAGATGCGGAAGGACCGTCTGCGCGGTCTGCGACAGTGTCGATTCGTCCACCTCGCAGAAGCGGGGGATGAGCCCCGCGAGAGCAGCAATCTCGCCCATGCGGCGATACGTGAGCGATGGCATCACTACCTCGCACTTGCCGGGCACCGCCAGGCACCTCATAGCAAGTGCAAGGCCAAAGAATGCACACGAGAAGGTGACACAGTGGTCCGTTTGGTGGAACTCGGCAAGGCGTCGCTCAAGGAGTCGGTTGGCAGGGCCGTTGTTCGTGTAGTGCCGCTCCTCAAAGAACAAGCGCGAGTACTTCATGAACCGGTTGAAGTCCGGTTGCGCAAGGCTCCCGATCGATCTCGGCCGCGTGAAGGCAGGCTGCCCGCCCAACAGCGCAAGATCACCAACATCGCGCCCGTCCCGTGCTTGCGCCATACTGGCGGGACGCTACCACAGTAGGTTGGATCATGAATCGCAACGTCATCGGCGGCTTCTTCGAGTTGGAACTGCCGGCTGGGGATGGTGGCTTTTTGGAGTTCTGGCGCGTCCCGGCGGACCCAGCATATTCGTTCGCCCTGGCACGGTCTGCGTTTGCCGCGCTCCTGAGCGAACTTGCGCCGCCCAGAGTCTGGATACCTGCGTATATCTGCCGCTCCGTCTCAGATCAGGTCCGCCCCGAACGCTTAAGGTTCTATCCGGTGGGGGATCTGCTGTCGCCAGACGTCGGGTTTCTCTCGAGATCGGTCGGGCAGGGTGATGTCGTCGTGGGAATGAACTACTTTGGCTGTCCTCCTAGTGAGGAATTTCGGTCCTTCGTGTCGCGGCGCCCGGACGTGCATTTCGTCGAGGACTGTGCTCACACGATCGACACGGGCCTTCCGCCGTGGGGCGATTACCGGATCTTCAGTCCGCGTAAGTTGCTCGGGGTTCCCGACGGAGGGCTGCTGGTCCCCACGGGGGGAGGACCGCTGAAATCGATTCTCTCAAGAAGAGACCCAGACCTCGCTGCTGTCGCGCCGACGATCCTGCGGTACGAAGACGAGACCGGCGAGCTCTGGCCTACTTGGCACGAGGAACATGAGTCTTGGCGTCTCGGTTTACAAACCTCACCACGACGGATGTCCCGGCTGACTCGGAGCATCCTCGCGCTCGGCGATCCGGCGCAGGTGTCAGACGCGCGCCGGAAGAACTTCGCAACCCTTCATCGGCTACTGCGCGACGTGTCATATCTAGACAGCGTGTGCGGGGATGGCCCCGTCGCGCGACAGTTCGTGCCATTCGGGTTTCCTATCCGGTTGTCTCCGCGCGCCCGTGACGCCGTGCGCACACGCCTTTGGGACGCGCATATCTACGCGTTCCGCCACTTTGCAGATCTCCCCGCTCCCCCGGACGAGTTCGCAGAGGAGCACGCACTCTCGCGGCAAATGATGACGTTGCCGTGCGACCAACGTTACGGTCCCGCGGAGATGGAGTTCGTCGCTGATCTCGTGCGCGGGGAACTCGCGTTGGTCGGCTGACGATGTTTCCGCTCCCGGCGGGAGGCGGCGTCGCACGTGATCAGGGTACGGTCTGCCGGCGGCCGGCGCCTGACGCGCAGGTACGTGTCCTCGCCGCTCGGTCTACCCTCGCGTCCTGGGGAGCGCCCGGCGGTATCGGTAGGGCGCAGGAAGCGGTTAGGGCGTGTCTCAGAGCCCGAGGATGCCTCGGGCGGCGGCGGCCCTGCGCGGACGCGGCGTCCTCGGGCCCTCGAAGGAGGGCTGCGATTCCTTTCGGGTGGGCCTGCGTCATCGTCACGCATGATCCGGCGCTCACCAGCCACGCGTTCGGACCTGAGAGACACACTCTTGGCTTATGCGTGTAGGTATCATGCAGCCCTACTTCTTTCCGTACCTCGGGCACTTTGCGTTGATCGCGAACGCGGACCAGTGGCTGGTCTTCGACATCACGCAGTACACCCCGAAGTCGTGGATGAACCGGAACCGAGTGTTGCATCCGGCGAGTGGATGGATGTACATTGGTGTTCCCGTGGTGGCGGCGCCACGCTCGGTGCTCACCTCCGACGTGCGCGTCCACAATGTCAGTGGCGCCCACTCATCGGCTCTGGGCAAGCTGAGCCATTACGCACGGACAGCCCCGTACTTCGGGAAGGTGGTTGACCTGGTCGCCACCGCATTCAGCGAGGCTGCTGATGGCAGCCTCGTACGGTTGAACGTTGCGGGCCTGCGGCTAGTCTGCGACTACCTAGGGCTAGAGTTCAAATACTCGCTGTGTTCGGAGTTGGACCTCGATCTCTCGGAAGTCGGCGGCCCCGGCGACTGGGCGCCGACTATCGCTGAGGCTATCGGTGCCGACGCCTACATCAACCCGATCGGCGGTAGGCACCTATTTGATCCCGCCACCTTCAAACAGCGGCACATCGAGCTTAGCTTCCTTGAAATGCCAGCCGTCGTCTACGACACCACGCCATACCAGTTTGAGCCACAGCTCTCGATCTTGGATGTCCTAATGTGGAACTCTCCTGAAACCGTGCGAGGCGCCCTACGGACGGCGAAGGTGACCGCCGCCGACGCGATGTAACTCGTTGGTCACGCGCACTCGGGCGAAGACCTCAAGACCACGCCAGACAACGTCGCTGACGATGAGGTGCCGACCGACGGGCGAAATGGACGGGGCCGGCTACTTTTGGTGCAAGCAAGCCTGGCGACACGGTCCGGTGGTGGCGGAGTGTGAGTGGGTGGAGGACCTGGACTGGCCCCGCCCGGACCTCGTCACTCGCCGGCGCCGAAGTCCCGGTTGGGGTAATAATCGTAGACCACGTCGGGGATCATGCCCATGCGTACCCCGACGCGCATCATTCGGTTGACTCTTGCCCAGTCGCCTACGCTCTCGAACAGGGCGTCACTCAACTCGTCCGTGAAGAAGCGCAAGTGGGCGTGCATGATCGAGGCAGACCACCCGAGCGTGCCGGGACGGTAGGGCGGAAATTCGCCGATGATCTGGTTCGTGCCGTTGGGGTTATGCATTCGAAGCCGCCCGTAGCAGAACTCCCAGCGCTGATCACGCGCCGCTTTGAGGAGGAGTTCGACGTGGTTCGTCGTCCATGCGTCATCATCGTCGATCTTCGCGAGCCACCGCCCGGTGGCAAGGCGCCATGCTTCATTGATCGGCGGACCACCAGCAACTAGCCAGCGAAGGTGCGGATCCTCCGGGTATGGCCCGCGGTAAGGGAGGTTTGTGTAGCGCACCCGTGAATCACCAACGCGGCGGAGCGCACGCTCGACCTCTGGACTGGCACCATCGCCCACGATGACGATCTCCAACCGTTCGTACGTTTGAGCGAAGACGGAAGGCAGGGCGCGCTCGAGAAGCAAGTTGAGGTTGGTGTACGTGGCGATCGGCACCGTGACTAACGGTTCGGGCTCGGTGAAGGCGGCCTCGTAGCTAGGTTGTTCGCGTGCTGCCCAGAGCAACCTGCGCGTCGCGGGCTCAGCATCACGCAACACTTCCAGCACGTTAAGAGTCTTCTCCTGATTGGCGGCGATCCGCGCGAGCAGGTCGTCATGGTCGTGGCGCACGCGTTCCAGGAGATCCTGCTGTTGGTCCTGCAGGCCACGAAATGCATCCTCGAGGCGCTCCATTTGTGTCACCAGGACTGCAACGCGATACGCCAGATTCCGCGCTCCGCGCAGGGGCCGGGGCAGCCGGCGCCGGCCCTCCCGAGTCATGCCCGCGTGGCCATCTGGCGATCGCGCGAGCGCCGAGCGCTATGTAGCCCCCAGGCGACGGTTTCTAGCCTTGTCGCGATCCGCATCTCCTACATCCTCTCGCGAGCCGGTCAGCGATCCTAGCGGTCGCTGACCCCCCAACGTCCGCTCGGGTTGGGGTACCAGGAGGTCGTATCGATGAGCGTGGTCTTGGGTAGACGCGGCTTCAACGGCGACGCCGGTTGCAGGCGAGGCTGCGGCGGCTACGTGCACCAGCGCGCCTCTGGTCGCTTGTTCGAGGGAAGAGTTGGATCGCAGATTGAAGATCTCGCAAAAGTGCTTTCCGAGGCCCTGCCGGTACCAGTCCACGGATATCGAGAGATCGCGAACCGGCAGGCCGACGGTCGCGCTCACCACCTCCATCCCCCTTGCGCGGAGGGATGAAAGTCGTCGTGTTGATGCCTGCCGCCACGGCGCCAACCGCAAAGAACCCCTTAACATGCTCGCTATCCCCGAAGTCCTCCTGGGTGCGCGTCGAATCGTTGGCCGGCTGATTGTGTGGTGCGCGGCGGCCACGGTCCCGCTGCTGGTTGCCGGCTGTGGTGGCGGCTCGTCGGGCGCGGCGAGAAGCGGCTCCTCTGCGACGGCCACAGTCACGATCAACGCTGCCAAGCAGTATCAGCGCATAGCCGGGTTTGGGGTGTCGGAGGGGTTCGGGCAGGCCAAGGTGCTGATGAGCGAGCCACCCTCGGTCCAGAGGCAGGTGCTGAGCTTGCTCTACAGCCCAACCCACGGGGCGGGCCTGACGATGCTGCGCAATGAGATCAGCGCTGATGCAGGCTTCACGATCGAGCCGAAGGCGCCACGCCGGCCCACCGCGAAGCCCTCATATCTGACCCTCGCCGAGATAGACCAGGATCAGGGGCAGCTGTGGTTCGCGAAGCAGATCAAGGCCGACTATGGCGCCAGCGTGTTCGCCGATGCGTGGAGCGCGCCCGCGTTCATGAAGACCAACGACTTGGCGACCCACGGCGGCACGGTGTGCGGGATCCCGGGCGCGAACTGCAAGAGCGGTGATTGGCGCCAGGCGTACGCCAACTATCTCGTGCAGTACGCGAAGGATTACGCCGGGGCGGGCGTACCACTCAGCTACGTGGGCCCGGAGAACGAGGGGAACCTCCCGGTTAAGTTTCAGGACAGCATGATCATGAGCCCGGCCCAGACGGCTAACTTCATGGGGATCCTCGGCGCGACGCTCGCGCGGTCCGGTCTGTCGACGCGCGCGGAGTGCTGCGCCGCCATCGGCTGGAACTATGCGCAGCAATACGCGGCCGCGATCGAGACCGACGAGCGAGCGAACACGGCAACGGCGGTGTTCACCAGTCACGGCTACTTCGCGCCGCTCAACTCGCCGCTGAAGGGCTGGAGCAAGCCGGTCTGGCAGACCGAGTGGGCGCCGTTTGACACCGGACCGTTTGACGCGGCCTGGGACGACGGCTCCCTGGAGTCAGGGTTCACCTGGGCGCAGAACATCTACACCGGCTTGATCGCAGCGAACCTGGCGGCGTTCCTCTACTTGTGGGGTGCGAACACGAGCACGACGACCGTGACCGGGCCCAACACGGGACTGGTTGACGTCGAGGGCAAAACCGTCGCCACCTCTGGTCGACTATGGGCATTCGCGAGCTACAGCCGGTTCATTCGCCCGGGCGCGGTCCGCATCGGGGCCACAACAACCCGCCCGGGCCTCGAGGTGGCGGCGTTCCGAAACGCCGACGGGTCGACCGCGGTGATTGTTCTGAACAGCACCCACAGCCGCCAGGTGGCGACTTTCTCGCTGCGCGGGCTCGGCGCGGCGCACGTCACGCCGTACCTGACCGACACGTCCCACGAGCTGTCCGCACAGACCCCGATCGCCGTGAAGAACGGCGCCTTCACCGCGACACTTCCGCTGCGGTCGCTCGTCAGCTACGACCTCGGATCATGAGCGCCGCCCGCCCGCGAGCACAGACCGGGCGGCGTCATGTGTGGCGGCGACCGCCAGCACGTCGGCTCGCTCGTTGAGCGGGTGGCCGATGTGCCCCTTGACCCAGTGCCATCGGACCTGCTCGTGGTCTGACGCGGCGACCGCGAGGTGGATCCAGATCTCCTTGTTTTTGACCGGGTCACCCGAAGCCGTCTTCCACCCTTTGCGCTTCCAGCCGGCCATCCAGGAGGTCATCCCGTCGTGCAGGTAACGCGAATCCGTCACGACGCATGCGCGCGATCCCGACGGCAGCGCACGCAAGCCCTCTAGCGCGGCGGTCATCTCCATGATGTTGTTGGTCGTGTGGGCAAGCCCACCGCTGTACTGCTCGATGACCCCGTCCTGCCAGCAGACCAGCGCAGCCCACCCGCCAGGGCCGGGATTGCGCTGGCACGCGCCATCAGTCCAGACCAGCACCTCCCCCGGGGCCGCCTCGGGAAGGTGCCCCGGCAGCGACTTCGATCGACGACGCGGGCTGGCGCTCATATCCGGGATTCAACCAACCCCAGAACTCGGAAAGTCGCGGGGCACGCCCAGCTCTCCAGCTCCCCCTCGAGCCTCCAGCCCGGCCAACCGGCACGTCGTCGGGAGTTTGCGCCAGCAGTTACCAACCTGATCAGTTCTTGCTCGCTGGGGGAGCGGCCCCGCTGGCGCGGCAAAATGTCCGATTTTGCGTGCTTTTCGCTCGGGACACCCGAGTGGGGCCGTGATAGTTTCGGCCCTCTTTTCAACGCGTGAGGGTGAGGGGTTCATGGCGATTCTCGATGCCAAGATGACGGCGGTGGAGGAGGTGCCTGTCGAGGTTCGCGACGGCACCTATGGTGACGCGGTCGCAACGGTTGAGCCCGGGGGCGCGGAGTTCATCCCGCTGTCCGAGCGACACGGGGTGCCGCGGACCTTGTTTGGGACCTGGACCTCTCCGAACCTCGAGTTCGCAACGGTGTTCGTCGGGGTGATTGCCGTCTCGTTCTTCGGCCAGTCGTTCTGGTCCGCGGTCCTGGCGATCGTCATCGGAACGGGGCTCGGCTCGGTCACGCACGGCTTCCTGAGCAGCCGTGGCCCACGGTTCGGGGTCCCGCAGATGGTCCAGAGCCGGATCTCGTTCGGCTTCATCGGCAACCTCCTGCCGGCTGGCCTCAACTCGGTGACGGCCGGGATCGGCTGGTTCGCCGTCAACAGCGTCAGCGGCGCGCTGGCCCTGAATGCCCTCACGGGGGTCACAGGCTGGGTGTGCCTCGTGTTCGTCGGGGTTGTCCAGACGGCGATCGCCTTCTACGGTCACAACCTCATCCAGCTGTTCGAGCGCTGGATGCTGCCCTTCCTTGGCGCCGCATTCGTGCTTGCCTCGGTCGTGATCCTCTCCAAGAGCCGCCCGGGAGCGGTGCACACGACCCAGGGATTCGGAGGCTTCCTGCTGAGCGTCGGTGCCGCCTTTGGATACGCGTGCGGCTGGAACCCCTTCGCTTCCGACTACACCCGCTATTTCAAGCCCGACTCAAACCGGGCCAGCGTTGGGCTGTGGTCTGCAGCGGGCGTTTTCCTGTCGTGCGTTGTCCTCGAGATCGTCGGCGCCGCGTCGGCGACGATCCCCGGGTCGAACCCGAATCCCACCGCGCTGTTCACGTCTCACATGTCGACCGCGGTCGCCGACATCACGTTGATCGCGATCGCGTTCGGAGCGATCTCGGCAAACGCGCTGAACGTCTACTCGGGCGTCATGTCCTTCCTCTCGACCGGCATCCGGCTGCCGCTGAAGATGCGCCGTGCGATCGTTGCGCTCGGCTTCGGCTCGCTCGGCTTCATCCTCGCTCTCACCGGGCTGCACAACGCGGGCTCTGACTACGAGAACTTCCTCCTCGTGATCGCGTATTGGATCGCGCCGTGGCTCGGCGTGTTCTTCGCCGACTGGGTCCTGCGTCGGGGCCGGCGGGTCGACGGGTTCCTGTTCGACCGCACGCACAACCCGTGGGCGGGCGCGGCGGCCATGTTCATTGGCATGGCAGTCTCGATCCCGCTGTTCTCCAACCAGAGCGAGTTTGTCGGGGTGATCGCCAAGGCGCACCCGGGGATCGGCGACCTGACGTTCGAGGTTGGCTTCGTGCTGAGCGCGGTGTTCTACTGGATCTTCTTCTCGATCGGCCACGACAAGCGCGCGGAAGCGATGGTGATCCCCGAAGAATCCGGCTGAGCCGGCCGGACGGCGGCGCACCATGTCGCGGTGCGTAGAACCACGACTTAAGTTGACCGACAGCCTGCTCGCATGGTCGATCTGATCATTCGCAACGCGCGGCTGCTCGACGGTCGGCTCGTTGACCTGGCGGCCGAGGGTACGCGCTTCACGCGGGTCGGACCGTCGCTCGATCTCGACGGAACCAGTGTGGTCGACGCCGAGGGCCGGCTTGTGACGGCGCCTCTCGTCGACTGCCACCTGCACCTCGATGCGTCGCTCACCGCCGGGCGTCCGCGGTTCAACGAGAGCGGGACGCTGATCGAGGGGATCGAGGTGTGGGGAGAGCTGAAGCCGACGCTGACCGAGCAGGACGTGTTCGACCGAGCGAGCGAGATCGTCCGCTGGTCCGCCGCCCAGGGGACGCTCTGGATCCGCGCCCACGCGGACGTCTCGGGCGAGAACGACGCGATGGTCCGCGGACTCCTGCGCGTGCGTGACGAGCTCGCTGACCTGTGCACGATTCAGGTGACGGCGTTCCCGCAGGACGGGATCTACGCGCATGAAGGAGACGAGCGGCGACTCGAGCAGGCGATCCGCCTGGGCGTGGACTGCGTCGGCGGCATCCCGCACTACGAGCCGACGGCCGAGCTCGGGCTTCGCGAGGTGCACCGCGTCTTCGAGCTCGCGAAGGCACACAACCGTCGGGTCGATATCCACTGCGACGAGACCGACGACCCCAGCTCGCGGTATCTCGAGGTGATGGCCGACAACACGGTCAAGAGCGGTCTCGCTGGGCGCGTGACCGCGAGCCACTGCACCGCGATGGGCTCCTATGAGCCGTACTACTCCTCGAAGCTGCGCGGGTTCCTGCGCCGCTCGGGCATCAACATCGTCGTCAACCCTTACGCCAACTCGTTGATCCAGGGTCGCCTCGACCCCTACCCGAAGCGACGCGGGTTCGCGCAGCTGAAGGAGCTGCTCGCAGAGGGTGTCAACGTGTCGCTCGGCAACGACGTGATCATCGATCCGTGGTACCCGATGGGCATGGCCGATCTGATCGACGCCGCTCACCTCGCGCTGCATTTCACTTACATGAGCGGCCGCGAGGAGATCACCGAGATGCTGCGAGTCGCGACCGAACGCGGCGCGCGGACCCTTGGGGTTGAGGATGAGTACGGGATCGAGGAGGGGAAGCCCGCCGACTGCGTCATCTTCGACGCTCCGACTCCGATCGATGTCATCAGTCTGCGCGCGACCCGCCGTTACGTCATCCGTCGCGGCCGCGTGATCGCCGAGACGAACCCGGCGCGCACCACGCTCCTCGGAGACCCCCTGAATTTCGCGGTGGCCGCAGGCAGGTAGCCGCGATGAGAAAACAGGCGCCCGTCATGCTTTACGTGCTCGCGATGGTAGCCGTCGTGGTCGGCCTGGACATACTGTTCTTCCAGCACCGCTTCTGGGAGCGGCTGATCGTCAACGTCGGAGTTGTCCTGGTATTCGGGGCGTTCTACTCGAGGTTCCTGAAACGCCGATGAGAGCAGCGCGCGCGCTAACGATGTGGCGCTGGGACGACGGCCAGTCCGACCGGGTTGGTGCCAATCGGCACCGGAATGTTCACCGGGGAGGAGCGTTCCTCCGCTAGTCGCCCGTCCGCAGCGATGCGAAATGCATGGAGCTGGTTGCCACGGCCCGGAGGGATTTGCCGGGTGGCGCGCCCATGCGGCCCTCGAGCACGAAGCCGTACTCATCCTCGCGCGAGTGGCGATGCACCGGTCCGGCCAGTGCCCGAGGCGGGATCGGGCGCTCGACGAGCGCGAAGCCGCCGCCTGACTCCTCGCTGTAGACCATGAACCTGACCCCGAGCCCTGCGACGTCGACCGTCTTTCCGTCCTGAGGGCCGAGCTTGCGCGATCCCTGTGAGGCGTCAAACCGCCTCAAGCCCTCGATCATCCCAGCTTCCATCCCGAGCCTCCTTCGGTAATCGTTGAACAGCCGTGTGCAGTAAAATAGCGGCGCGCTGGATTCTGTGTCAATATTCGGTGAACGCTTATGGACAGCGAAACCGCTTCCGCACCAAAGCGCACCTACCGCAAGCGCCGCCGGGCCGAGGGCGAGGTGCAGACGCGCCTCCGGATCACGGAGGCGGCCGCCAAGCTGCACGGCACGGTCGGACCGGCTCGAACGACGATCAAGGGCATCGCCACCGAGGCCGGGGTCCAGCGCGCCACCGTCTACCGCCACTTCCCAGATCTGGAGTCGCTCTTCACGGCATGCTCAGCGCACTGGGCGAGCCGCAATCCCCCGCCGGACGCGAACGCGTGGACGCAAATCACGGACCCCGATGTCCGGCTT
Source organism: uncultured Solirubrobacterales bacterium (assembly GCA_963764545.1). Lineage (GTDB taxonomy): Bacteria > Actinomycetota > Thermoleophilia > Solirubrobacterales > Solirubrobacteraceae > Palsa-465. The sequence goes on from CAVXSX010000009.1 coordinate 417,774, forward strand.
CGGCAGGGGCTCAGCGAGCTCTACGCGTGGTACGGATGGGCTGAGCCGATGCTCACCAACGTCTTCCGCGACGCGCCGTCGGTTCCCGCCATGGCCCAGCCAATCGAAGACTTCCAGCGCCGCTTCCAGGCGCTGCACCAGGCGCTGATGTCCCGTCGCAGGGTCGGCGGTCGAGCCCGAGCCAGAGTTTCCGCCGCGATCGCGCACTCGCTCGGGTTCGCCACCTGGCACTCGCTCGTGCGCGAGCACGAACTCCATCCCGAGGAGGCTGTCGAGCTGATGAGCGCGCTGGTGACCGCCGCATCAGCGCGGGCGGCCTCCACGAACAACAGCCGACACCGAGGCACCTAACCGACCGAGGATGTCGGCAGCGAGCTGGCGGGTCAGGGGAACCTCGGCGGCGAGCGCGCCATCGAGGGCGTCGCGTGGTGCGTGCTGTTCGAGCTGCTCGATCAGCGCTCGGCGGTCGGCGGTCGGCGCGCCCAGAGCCGCGATGACCTCGGCGGCATCCATGGTCGAGGAGAGCATCTCAGAACACGTATACGTCGGTAGGTCGCCGGCTTAGCGGGTTGAGGACACCGCCGCAGGGATCACTGCTACGACCAGCAGGGCCAGCACCGCGAACGTGCCCCACCACCCGATCCCGCTCGCGCTCAGTGCGCCGATCAGGACCGCGCCGGTTGCGGTGCCGGCATCGAAGGCGCCGTTCCAAACGGCGCTGGCGACCGGTCGCTCGGTCGGGGTGGTGCGGGCGAAGGAGTAGACGAGGGTGAGGCACTGAACCGCTCCATAGCCCATGCCGAGCAGTGCGCAGGCCGCCAGCACGATCCCATCGGAGGTCCCGGTGAGACCACCGGCGAGCGCGAGCAGGCCGGCGATGGCTACCCCGCAGGACGCCGACAAGAGCCAGGTTCGTCCGGGCCGGTCGACCTGTACCCCGGCCTGCCACCGAGCCACGGCGGAGCCGACCGCGAACACCAGAAGACCGACGGTTGCCCCGAACTCCGAGCGCACGATGGGCAGGATCGTCACCACCGCGCCGCCGGCGATCGTGATTGTGTAAAGCACGGCGGCGGGCAGCAGGGAGCGGGTGATCGCCCGCCGGGTGGTCCCCGTCGGCAGCGACTGAGTCGGCTCGGGGGCGACCCGCCGCCAGCCACCGCCCAAGGCCAGCGCGGCACCCACAGCGGGCAGGCCGGCGATCGCGGCAATCGGCCAGAAGCCCACGGCGTGCAGCAGCAGTACGGCCAGGGGAATCATCGTCACGTTGGGAATCGCCGCTGCCAGCCCGTAGAGCCCTGCCACCTCGCCCTGGCGCCCGGGCGGCGCGACCTCGCTGGCCATGAACGCCCCAGCGACCGTGAAGATGGCAAAGCCCACGCCCCGCACCACGCATATCGAGTAGAGGCCGGCGCCCGAGTGCACCCAGATCAGCAGCGGGGCCGGCAGCCCCAGCACGACGAGGCCGATGGCGACCGTGGCGGCTGTGGACAGGCGGCGCAGCAGCGCGGGCACGACGGGCTGAAACAGAACCGTGGCGGCGAGCATCACGGTCGTCGTCGCGCCGGCCGACGCGGTTGAGTTGCCGGCCGAGGCCACGTAGGCGGGCAGCGACGGCAGCGTCACGAAGAAGCCCGTGAACCCCGCCACGGCCATCAGCATCATGCGCGCGCATGGCCACTGCAACGCCAGCGGGCGACGGCCGTCGTCGGCGACGCTGAGTAGAGCGCTCAGCCCCTGCCCTCGTCCCGGTACGCCCGCCAGCCTCCGTACTTGGTGATCTCGATGAGACCCGTGCCCTGTTCCAGGACCTCGTGCCGCAGCAGCATGGCAAAGCTCACGGACCCATTCTCGAGCTCGATCGTCCCCAGCTCAAGCTCGGGCGGCTCGGCCGGCAGGAGCGAGTGGTGCAGCCTGTCGATCGGAAGGTCATAGAGCTCACCCACGATCGACGCGCCACCGTCGGCGGTCGCTACCAGCGCGGGGAACTCGTCGCGGACCGAGTAGAACCGGTATTTGGAGGCGGTGCGGAGCTCGCCGATCAGCGGGACGCCCTCGATGTGATCGTGCACGGGACCGCCCCGCATACCGCCGCCGTTCAGAAACATCGGAGGCATGTCAGCGCGCTTCCGTGACCTTGACCGCGATTTGAAGCACAAGAGTCCTTCCGCTTAGCGAGATAAGCTTTCTGCACCGCGGAAGATAGAGCTGCGGGTCGCTTGCGTCAAGTGCGGTAGACCCGAGCCGTTGACACGGGGCCCTCTGCCCCGTAGGATTCCGATATACGGGAGCGTATTTCCGACACACGGAAAAGCGTCACAGAGAATCTAACCGCCACGAAGGAGCCTCCCACATGGGCATCTCGCTCGGAGCAAATCAATACGGCAAGGCGGAGAACCGCGTCGTGCGCGTCTATCGCGACACCCCTCGGCACGAGCTTGTCGACCTCAACGTGTCGACCTCGCTGCGCGGCGACTTCGCAGATGCGCATGCGACCGGCGACCAGGCCCACGTGCTGCCGACCGACACCCAGAAGAACACCGCGTTCGCGTTCGCCAAGCGGCACGGTGTCACCTCGCCGGAGGACTATGCGATCGCTCTGGGCCGACGCTTTCTCGAAGCCGCGCCCAAGGCCTCAAGCGCCCAGATCCGGGTTGAGCAGTACCCCTGGGCTCGTATTCCGACCGGGCCGAACGGGCACGACCATGCGTTCTTCCGCCGTGGCGACGGGACGCGGACGACGGTGGTGACCGTGAGTGACCGTGGCGACGCCGAACACGTGTCGGTGGTGTCCGGCCTGACCGATCTGGTGCTGCTGAAGTCAACTGGGTCGGAGTTCAAGGGCTATCTCAAGGACGAGTACACGACGCTTCAAGAGGCCGACGATCGCATCATGGCCACCTCGCTTGTCGCTCGCTGGCGCTACGCGAACACTGACGTCGACTGGAACGCGCGGTATGAGTCGATCCGCGCAACCCTCCTGGAGGCGTTCGCCACGACCTACAGCCGGGCGCTCCAGGAGACGCTGTACCTGATGGGCACGCGAGTGCTCGAGACCCACGACGACGTGGTCGAGATCCGCTTCTCCGCGCCCAACAGGCACCACTTCCTCGTCGACCTCGAGCCGTTCGGGCTGAGCAACGACGGCGAAGTGTTCATCGCCGCCGATCGGCCATACGGCCTGATCGAGGCGACAGTCGCGCGCGACGATGCCCCCGACCCGGGCGACGCCTGGCTCGCCGTTCCGGCGTTCGCCTGACCCGGGAGCATCTCATGAGCGAACTGGACTATCTGGTCAACTGCTCCATGCTGTTCACCGAGCGGCCGTTGCTGGAGCGCCCGGCAGCCGCGAAAGCGGCCGGCTTCGACGCGATCGAGTTCTGGTGGCCGTGGCCCGAGCAGCCGGTGCCCGCTGACACGGACATCGACGCGTTCGTGCGCGCGATTCGCGACGCCGGGGTGCAGCTCGCCGGGCTGAACTTCTTCGCGGGCGATCTCACCGGGCCCGACGCCGGCGTGCTGTCGATCCCGGACCGCTCGGCGCAGTTCCGGGACAACCTCGACGTCGCGGTCGGCATCGGCGAGCAACTCGGCGTCGGGGCGTTCAACGCGCTGTACGGCAACCGGGTGGAGGAGTTCACGCCGGAGGAGCAGGACGAGCTCGCGCGCGAGAACCTCGGGCGCGCCGCCGACGCGGCCGCCCGGATCGGCGCCACCGTGCTCGTGGAGCCGGTCAGCGGTCCCAAGCCGTACCCGCTGCGCACCGCCGACGATGCCGCCGCAGTGGTCGGGGAAGTCCGGGCGGCCGGACACGAGAACGTCGGGTTCCTCTGCGACCTGTTTCACCTGGCCAACAACGGCGACGATGTCGACGCTGCGATCGCGCGGCACGCCGGAGTCACGAGCCACGTGCAGATCGCCGACCATCCCGGTCGGGGAGAGCCCGGCAGCGGCGAGCTGGATCTCGACCGCCACCTCCGCGACCTCGCCGACCACGGCTACGACGGCTGGGTGGGCCTGGAGTACAAGCCGACCACCGACACCGAGACGAGCCTGCAGTGGCTGCCGATGGAGCGGCGCGCGGCTCGCGGACCCGACCGAGAGCGAGGACGAGCATGAGCACGATTGGTTTCATTGGCCTGGGGATCATGGGCAGCCCGATGGCGGTCCATCTCCAGGAGGCCGGCCACGAGGTGAGCGGCTACAACAAGCGCCGCGACACGACCGGCCCGCTCGTCGAGGCCGGAGGCCGCAAGGCGGACTCGATCGGCGACGCGGTGCAGAACGCGGACGTCGTCGCGATCATGGTTCCCGACTCCCCCGACGTCCAGGAGGTGCTCACCGGCGAGGGTGGAGTGTTCGAGAGCGCCGCTCCCAGCACGCTCGTGATCGACTTCTCGAGCATCCGGCCGGACGTAACCCTCGAGCTCGCGCAGGTCGCGAGCGAGCGCGACTTCCGGCTGCTCGACGCGCCTGTCTCCGGCGGCGAGGCTGGCGCCAAGAACGCTGCGCTGTCGATCATGGTCGGCGGCGCGGCCGAGGACTTCGCGGACGCCAAGCCGATCTTCGACGCGGTCGGCAAGACGATCGTGCATGTCGGGCCCAACGGAGCTGGTCAGACGGTCAAGGCGGCCAACCAGCTGATCGTCGGCACCAACATCCAGGTGCTCGCCGAGGCGCTCGTGTTCCTCGAGGCGTATGGAGTCGACACCGAAGCCGCGATGGACGTCCTCGGTGGAGGGCTGGCCGGCTCGACGGTGCTTCAGCAGAAGCGCGGCAACATGCTCGGCCGCGCGTTCGCTCCAGGCTTCCGGATCGACCTGCACCACAAGGACATGGGGATCGTGACCTCCGCCGCGCGCGAGGCCGGTGTCGCGCTTCCCGTCGGCGCAATCGTCGCGCAGCTGATGGCTTCGGCGCGCGCCTGCGGCGACGGCGGCCTTGACCACTCGGCGCTGCTGCGCGGCGTCGAGCGACTCGCCGGACGACAGCCGGCCCAGACAAGAAGTACCTGAAACCGAAACGGAGCGATGATCGAAATGGCACGCATGACCGCGGCGCAGGCCGCAGTGAGCATCTTGAAGGCGGAGGGCGCGACCCATCTGTTCGGATTGCCCGGCGCGGCGATCAACCCCTTCTACAAGGCGATGCAGATCGACGGTGGCCTGCACCACACGCTAGCCCGCCACGTGGAGGGCGCCTCGCACATGGCCGAGGGGTACACCCGCGCTGCCCCCGGCAACATCGGGGTGTGCATCGGCACGAGCGGGCCGGCCGGCACCGACATGATCACCGGGCTGTACTCGGCCTCCGCGGACTCGATCCCGATCCTGTGCATCACCGGTCAGGCGCCGGTGGCCAAGCTGCACAAGGAGGACTTCCAGGCCGTCGACATCGCGTCCGTGGCCAAGCCGCTGACCAAGATGGCGGTGACGGTGCTGGAGCCGGCGCAGGTCCCGGGTGTCTTCCAGCAGGCATTTCACCTGATGCGCTCGGGACGCCCCGGGCCGGTGCTGATCGACCTGCCGATCGACGTCCAGCAGGCCGAGATCGAGTTCGACCCGACCACGTACGCGCCGCTCGAGGCCTTCAAGCCCCGGGCCACCCGCGCCCAGATCGAGCGCGCGCTCGACATGCTCGACGCGGCGCAGCGGCCGTTGATCGTCGCCGGCGGCGGGGTCATCAATGCCGACGCTACGGAGCTGCTCGTCGAGTTCGCCGAGCTGATCGGCGTGCCGGTGGTCCCGACGCTCATGGCCTGGGGCGTGATCCCCGAGGACCATCGGCTGAACGCGGGGATGGTCGGCCTGCAGACCGCGCGCCGCTACGGCAACGCGACCATGCTCGCCTCCGACTTCGTGCTCGGAATCGGCAACCGGTGGGCCAACCGGCACACTGGCGGGCTGGCCACCTACACGGCGGGGCGCACGTTCGTCCACGTCGACATCGAGCCGACCCAGATCGGCCGGGTGTTCGCGCCCGACTACGGCATCGTCTCCGACGCGGGGGCGGCGCTCGAGCTGTTCGTGGAGGCTGCCCGGGAGCGCGACCTTCCGGACCGCGAGGACTGGGTGGACGAGTGTCACGAGCGCAAGCGCACGCTGCTGCGCAAGACGAACTTCGACAGCGTCCCGATCAAGCCGCAGCGCGTCTACCAGGAGATGAACCGTGCGTTCGGCGATGACGTCCGCTACGTGAGCACGATCGGGCTCTCGCAGATTCAGGCCGCTCAGCTGCTGCACGTCCACCGCCCGCGGCACTGGATCAACGCCGGTCAGGCGGGGCCGCTCGGCTGGACCGTGCCCGCCGCGCTCGGTGTCGCCACCGCCGATCCGGACGCGACCGTCGTGGCGCTCAGTGGCGACTACGACTTCCAGTTCATGATCGAGGAGCTCGCCGTCGGCGCGCAGTTCAAGATTCCGTACATCCACGTCGTGGTCAACAACGCCTACCTCGGGCTGATCCGCCAGTCGCAACGCGGGTTCGACATGGACTACTGCGTCCAGCTGTCGTTCGAGAACGTGAACTCTCCCGGTGTGGGCGGCTACGGCGTCGACCACGTCAAGGTCGCCGAGGGTCTGGGCTGCAAGGCGATACGCGTGTTCGAACCCGATGAGATCCTGCCCGCGCTCGAGCAGGCCAAGGAGCTGATGGAGGAGTTCCGGGTGCCGGTCGTCGTCGAGGCGATCCTCGAACGGGTCACGAACGTGTCGATGGGGACCGAGCTCGACAACGTCACCGAGTTCGAGGAGCTGGCGATGAGCGGAGCCGACGCGCCCACCGCGGCGTATGCGAATCTCGACTGATGGCGAGGGTGCTGCTCGCTCCGGACAAGTTCAAGGGGACGCTGACCGGCGCCGAGGTCGCCGCGTCGCTTGCCGCCGGCATCCGGAGCCGGCGGCCGGCCGTCGATGTGGTGGCGGTGCCGGTCGCTGACGGCGGTGATGGCTCGCTGGCCGCGTTCGAGACGGCCGGATTCGAGCGCGTCGCGTTGCGCGCGACAGACGCCGCCGGACGGACGGCGTCAACCTGGTACGTCCGCCGCGGAGACGATGCGGTCGTCGAGCTGGCCGAGGTGGCCGGCCTGGCGGGCCTGAAGGGCGCACACATTGCGCTGACCGCGTCGAGCCGGGGCCTCGGCGAGCTGATTGCGCACGCGCTCGACGCGGGCTGCACCCGGGTGCTCGTGGGGATCGGCGGCAGTGCGTCGACCGACGGCGGGCTCGGCCTCGTCCAGGCGCTCGGCGCCCGGGTCCGCGATCCGTCGGGCGCAGAGGTGGGACCCGGCGGCGCCGGCGCCGCCACAGCGGCCACGCTCGACCTCGCCGGCCTGCATCCGGGGCTGTCGGCGGCGCGCATCGAGGTCGCCTGCGACGTCGACAACCCGCTCATCGGACCGGAGGGCGCCGCTGCCGTTTACGGCCCGCAGAAGGGCGCCGACCCAGACCAGGTGCGCCAGCTCGACGCCGCGCTCGCGAACTGGGCCGATGTCGTCGCCGCGGCGACCGGCCACGACCGCCGCTCGGATCCGGGTGCCGGCGCGGCCGGCGGGGTCGGGTTCGGGGCGGTCGCGATCCTCGGTGCGATGCTGCGCCCCGGTGCCGAGCTGATGCTCGACCAGCTCGGGTTCGCCGCCGCGCTCGCCGGCGCCGACCTGATCGTCACCGGGGAGGGGTCGCTGGACGAGCAGACGCTGCGCGGCAAGGCGCCGGCCGCCGTCGCCGCAGCCGGTCGCGCGGCGGGCGTACCGGTCGTCGCCGTCGCTGGACGCTGCCTGCTCGACGCGTCGCGGCTTCAGGCCGCCGGATTCGACGGCGTCTACACGCTGCTCGACGAGGCGGCCACGCCGCGGCAAGCGTTCGACGACGGCGCCGCTCTGCTGCGGCGGATCGGTGCGCGCCTGGGGGATCGGCTGCCGGATGGCTGAGTCGGTCTTCGACCGTGCCTTCGTCGCAGGGCGCGCGGTCATCGACGGCGCCGAGCGGCGCTGCGTCGTCGCGGTGCGCGACGGGCGCATCGCGGCGGTGCTCGAGGGCGAACGAGCCGAGTCGGTCGCCGCGCGCGAGACCATCCGGCTGGCGAACGGCGAGGTGCTCCTGCCCGGGCTCGTTGACACGCACGTGCACATCAACGAACCGGGACGCACCGAGTGGGAGGGCTTTGACACCGGCACCCGCGCCGCGGCGGCCGGCGGTGTGACGACCGTGATCGACATGCCGCTCAACAGCATCCCGTCGACGACCACGGTCGATGCCCTGGCGGTCAAGCGCGAGCACGCGTCCGCGCAGGCGCACGTGGACGTCGGGTTCTGGGGCGGCGCGGTGCCGGGCAACGTGGACGAGCTCGAAGGGCTGCACGCGGCGGGGGTGTTCGGCTTCAAGTGCTTCCTGGTCGACTCCGGCGTCTCGGAGTTCCCGCCCTTGGATCCCGCCGGCCTGGCGGCGGCGATGGCCGAGACTGCCCGGCTCGGCGCGCTCCTGATCGTGCACGCCGAGGACGCTGAGCTGATCGCGGCGGCACCTGCGCCCGCCGGACCCTCGTACGGGAGCTACCTGCGATCGCGACCACCGGCGGCCGAGGAGCGGGCGATCGAGCGCCTCCTCGACGCGGCCCGAGGGATAAGGCTCCCCGCCCGCCCCCGCGTGCATGTGCTGCATCTGTCGGCGGCCGGCGCGCTCGCGCAGCTACGTGCCGCTCGCGCCGACGGCGTCGACGTGTCGGTCGAGACCTGTCCGCACTATCTCGCGATCGCGGCCGAGGCGATCGACGACGGGGCGACGCAGTTCAAGTGCGCGCCGCCGATCCGCGATCAAGGCAATTGCGAGCGACTGTGGGATGCACTGACCAGCGGTGAGATCGACATGATCGTCTCCGATCACTCCCCGTGTACCGCGGAGCTCAAGCGCCGTGACACCGGCGACTTCGCGGCGGCGTGGGGCGGGATCGCGTCGCTGGAGCTCGGGCTCCCGATCGTGTGGACGGCGGCCCGCACCCGGGGCCTCGGCCTCGCCGACGTGGTGCGCTGGATGGCGAGTGCTCCTGCCGACCGCGTCGGGCTGACCCACAAGGGCCGGATCGCCGTCGGTGCCGATGCCGACCTCGTCGTGTTCGATCCCGAGGCGGAGTTTGTCGTCGATCCGTCGAACCTGGAGCAGCGCAACCCGGTATCCGCCTATGCCGGGCGTCGCCTGGCCGGCGTCGTCCGCCAGACCTGGCTCCGGGGCGAGCCAGTCGGCCGATCGAGCGCCACCGGTCACGGCAGACTAATCGAGAGAGGACGGCGAGAATGACGAGCTACTACGTGCCCCGCGGGGGACTGCCCGGACAGACCGAGCTGGCGAGCGATCGCACGCGGTTCACCGAGGCCTACGCGCTGCTCGGCAAGCGCACGATGCGCGACATAACGACCAGCTACCTGCCGTTCTGGGAGGACACGCGGCTGTGGGTGATCGCCCGACCGCTGTCGGGGTTCGCCGAGACGTTCTCGCAGTACATCGTCGAGGTCGCCCCGGGAGGCGGCTCGGATCGGCCGGAATCGGACCCGAACGCCGAGGCGGGGCTGTTCGTCGTCGACGGGACGGTCGAGCTCACGCTCCAGGGCGTCGCGCATGCCCTGGACCCGGGCGGCTTCGCCTACCTGCCCCCGGGCAGCGCGTGGACGCTGCACAACCGCCTGGACCGGTCCGCCTCCTTTCACTGGATCCGCAAGGCCTACCAGCACGTCGCGGGCCTCGACGCTCCGGAGCCGGTGTTCGCCCGCGAGCAGGAGATCGAGCCCGAGGCGATGCCCGATACCGACGGCGCCTGGGCGACCACGAGGTTCGTCGATCCGGCCGATCTGCGCCACGACATGCACGTCACGATCGTGACCCTGCAGCCCGGCGCGTCGATCCCGTTCGCCGAGACGCACGTGATGGAGCACGGCCTGTACGTACTGCAGGGCAAGGCGCTGTATCTGCTCAACCAGGACTGGGTGGAGGTGGAAGCCGGCGACTACATGTGGCTGCGCGCCTTCTGTCCCCAGGCGTGCTGCGCGGCGGGGTCGGAGCCTTTCCGGTACCTGCTCTATAAGGACGTCAATCGCCACGCCCCGCTTGGTCGGCAGTTCGTCTAATGCTCTGATTTCTTTTCCGCAACACAGAAAAAGATTTCCGATTTTGTTGCCAAGGCGGGTGATGAGGTGTACAATCAGCCAGGGCTCGCAGAGGGCGTTTGCAGGCAATACGGCGCTCCCCGACCACGTCGGCCGAGCTGTACAGAGTGAGTCGAGAGGACGGAGTAATGGTCGCTGCCGAGGTCGTCATCAACGGGCGCAACACGCCCCTCGCCGATGTCCCGGTCTGGACCACCGCGCTGGACTTCCTGCGCGAGCAGGGTCTCACCGGCTGCAAGGAGGGCTGCGCCGAGGGTGAGTGCGGTGCCTGCTCGGTCCTGATCGCGCGGCCCGGGGTGGCGGCGCCGACCGAATGGGTGGCCATCAACGCCTGTCTGGTGCCGATCGCCGCGCTCGACGGCCAAGAGGTGATCACGGCCGAGGGGCTGGGAGACGCCGACGCGCTGCACCCGGTTCAACACGAGATGGCGGTGCGCGGCGGCTCGCAATGCGGCTACTGCACGCCCGGCTTCGTCTGCAGCATGGCGGGTGAGTACTACCGGCCCGACCGCGCGCCGGCCAACGGGCACGGCGACGCCGAGCACGGGCCCAACGGCTTTGACCTGCACGCGCTCAGCGGCAACCTGTGCCGGTGCACCGGGTACCGGCCGATCCGGGACGCCGCCTACGCGCTCGGCGAGCCGGCGGACTCGGACGCGCTCGCCGCCCGCTCGGCGCAGCCCGCGCCCGCGGCGGCGACGACTCGGTTGAGCCAGGACGGTCTCACCTTCACGCGGCCCGCGACGCTCGCCGAGGCGGTGGAGATCCTCCACGAGCGGCCGGAGACCACCGTGATCGCCGGGTGCACCGACCACGGCGTCGAGGTCAACCTGCGCGGCAAGCGTGCCGAGGCGGTCCTGGCGATCGACCGCCTCGAAGAGCTTCGTACCCTGTCGATCGACTCCGACTGGATCGAGATCGGCGCCGCGCTCTCGCTCACCGAGATCGAGCGTCTTCTCGACGGTCGCGTGCCACTGCTCGCGGAGATGTTTCCGCAGTTCGCCTCGCGGCTGATCCGCAATGGCGCCACGCTCGGGGGCAACGTCGGTACAGCCTCCCCGATCGGCGATAGCCCACCAGTTCTGCTCGCGCTCGAGGCGCGGCTCGTGCTGGCCAGCGTCGAGGGCGAGCGAGAGGTCGAGCTCGCCGAATACTTCACCGGTTACCGGACGAGTGTGCGGCACGATCGCGAGTTGATCCGCTCCATTCGGATCCCGCTACCGGTCGCGCGCCTGACGGCGTTCCACAAGATCGCCAAGCGCCGGTTCGACGACATCTCGAGCGTTGCCGTGGGGTTCGCGATCGACCACGACGACGCCGGGATCGTCACCCGCGCGCGGATCGGCCTCGGCGGTGTGGCCGCGACCCCGTTGCGCGCCACCGCCACCGAGACGGCACTCGTCGGCAAGCCCTGGTCTCCGGAGACGGTGGCCGCGGCCGCTGAGATCCTTGGCGCCGAGGGGACGCCGATCAACGATCAGCGCGCGAGCACCCGCTACCGCGCGGCGATGCTTCGATCGAGCCTGCTGAAGCTATACGCGGAGAACTCGGGGATCACGAACGGGAGAAATCAATGAGTGACCTTGCCACCCGGCCCGAGAGCCCGGCAGTGGGGATCGCCGTTCCACATGAGAGCGCGGTCCTGCACGTGACCGGCGCGGCCATGTACACCGACGACCTCATCTACCGCACCAAGGACCTGCTGCACGCATATCCGGTGCAGACCTCGTACGCCCATGCGCGAATCACCACCCTGAACACCGAGCCGGCGCTGGCCGTGCCCGGCGTGGTGCGGGTGCTGACCGCCGACGACGTGCCGGGCGTCAACGACGCCGGCGTCAAGCACGACGAGCCGCTGTTCCCGTCGGAGATCATGTTCTACGGACACGCCGTCTGCTGGGTGCTGGGTGAGACGCTCGAAGCCGCTCGGCTCGGCGCCGAGGCCGTCGAGGTGAAGGCCGAGCCGCTGCCGTCCCTGGTCACGGTCACCGAGGCGATCGCCGCCCGCAGCTTCCAGGGCGGGCAGCCGCAGGTGGCGCGCGGCAACGTGGACACCGCGCTGGCCGAGGCAGACCGGGTGTTCAGCGGCGAGTTCGAGTTCTCCGGCCAGGAGCACTTCTACCTCGAGACGCACGCTTCGCTCGCCCATGTCGACGAGGCGGGGCAGGTGTTCGTACAGTCGAGCACCCAGCATCCCTCGGAGACGCAGGAGATCATCGCCCACGTCCTGGGCCGGCAGAACTCCGAGATCACCGTGCAGTGCCTGCGGATGGGCGGCGCATTCGGCGGCAAGGAGATGCAGCCCCACGGCTTCGCGGCGATCGCGGCTCTCGGTGCGATCCTCACCGGCCGCCCGGTGCGCCTGCGGCTCAACCGCACACAGGATCTGACGATGTCCGGCAAGCGCCACGGCTTTCACGCCGACTGGCGTGTCGGCTTCGACGCCGACGGGCACCTGCTCGCACTCGAGGCGACGCTCACCGCGGACGGCGGCTGGAGCCTGGACCTGTCCGAGCCGGTGCTGGCGCGGGCGCTGTGTCACATCGACAACGCGTACTGGCTCCCCCACGCTCGTATCAACGGGCGGATCGCCAAGACGCACAAGACGTCGAACACGGCGTTCCGCGGTTTCGGCGGCCCGCAGGGGATGATGGTCCTCGAGGACATCCTCGGTCGCTGCGCGCCGCTGCTCGGCATCGACCCGATGGAGCTGCGACACCGCAATTTCTACAGCGCGGGCCAAAGCACCCCGTACGGACAGCCGGTCCGCCATCCGGAGCGGCTGCAGGCGGTCTGGGGCCAGACGATCGAGCTCGGCGATGTGCGCGAACGCCTCCGGCTCCTAAAGGAGTTCAACGCGACCCATGAGCACGTCAAGCGCGGCCTCGCGATGACCCCGGTGAAGTTCGGGATCTCGTTCAACCTGACCGCGTTCAACCAGGCCGGGGCGCTCGTGCTCGTCTACAAGGACGGATCGGTGCTGATCAACCATGGCGGCACCGAGATGGGCCAGGGCCTGCACACGAAGATGCTGCAGGTGGCCGCAACCACGCTGGGCGTTCCGCTCGAACGCGTGCGCCTCGCCCCGACCCGTACCGACAAGGTCCCCAACACCTCGGCGACCGCGGCCAGCTCCGGCGCGGACCTGAACGGCGGTGCGATCAAGCACGCCTGCGAGCAGATCCGTGATCGGCTGCTCGCGGTCGCGGGCGGCATGCTCGGGACCAACGCCCGCGACGTCCGGATCGTCGACGGGGTCGCGCGGCCACTATCCGCCTCGGATGAGGCGTTCGTCAGCTGGGACGAGCTCGTTCGCACGGCGTACTTCCAGCGCGTCCAGCTGTCGGCCTCAGGGTTCTACCGCACCGAGGGACTGCATTGGGATTCGACGGTGATGCAGGGCAGCCCGTTCAAATACTTCGCCTACGGGGCAGCCGCCACCGAGGTCGAGGTCGACGGCTTCACCGGGGCGTATCGCACGCTGCGGGTCGACATCGTTCACGACGTTGGCGACAGCCTCTCGCCGCTGATCGACCTTGGCCAGATCGAAGGCGGGTTCGTGCAGGGCGCGGGGTGGCTCACGCTCGAGGACCTGCGCTGGGACACCAGCGACGGTCCGAGCCGCGGTCGCTTCTTGACCCAGTCGGCCAGCACCTACAAGCTGCCGAGCTTCTCCGAGATGCCCGAGGCGTTCAACGTCACGCTGCTGCGCGACGCCACCGAGGCGGGCGCCGTGTACGGCTCCAAGGCGGTGGGGGAGCCGCCGTTGATGCTGGCGTTCTCGGTCCGCGAGGCGCTGCGCCAGGCGGCCGCGGCGTTCGGGGGAGCCGGAACGAGCGTGAACCTGGCCAGCCCGGCCACGCCCGAGGCGGTGTTCTGGGCGGTCGAGCAGGCGCGTGACCAGGCCGCAGGCGACATGCGCGGTGACGTGATCGAGGGCTTTCCCGGCCGGGTCCCGCCCGAGCTCGGCCCGGAGGCCGCGCCGATGCACAAGTCCTCCGAGCGTCTCCAGCACACGGTGGTACATGCCTGACGGGCTCTGGCTGGACGCGGTCGTTCGCTTGCGAGCGGCTCGCGAGCCCGGCGTCCTCGTGACGCTGGCGACCGTCCGCGGCCACGCGCCGCGCCGGGCCGGCGCCAAGATGGTGGTGAGCGCGACCGGCGCGTGGGGATCGATCGGCGGCGGAAACGTCGAAGCGGTCGCGATCGAGCGAGCGCGCGCGCAGCTGGCGAGAGCGGCGGCGACGCCCGAGCTGATGAGTTGCGAGCTGTCGGAGCGTGCCCCGTCTGAGCACGGTGCACAATGCTGCGGCGGCAAGGTGACCGTCCTGCTCGAGCCATTGGCGATCGTCCCCGCAGTGGCGATATTCGGTACCGGGCACGTCGGGCTGGAGCTCGCCCGGATCCTCGCCCGCCACGACCTCGAGCTGCACCTGGTCGACACGCGGCCCGACATGCTCAGCGAGTCCCGGCTCGCCGTGCTCGCCGACGCGGTGGCCACGGTGCATGTCCACCGGGTGCCGCTGTTGCCGGAGACGGTGTTCGGCGAGCTGCCCTCCGGCACCCATGTGCTGATCATGACCCACGACCACGCCGAGGACGTGGCGCTTTGCGACGCGGCCCTGCGACGCGACGACCTCGGGTCGATCGGACTGATCGGGTCATCGGGCAAGTGGGCGCGCTTCCGGCGAAGGCTCGCTGAGGAGGGTGGTCATGACGCTCAGACGATCGCCCGGATCAGGACGCCGATCGGGCTACCTGACATCAGCGGCAAGGAGCCCGCGACGATCGCGGTCGGCGTCGCCGCGGATCTGCTCAGGACTTTCGAGCGCGAGGCCGAAGCCGAGCCGGGGACCGAACCCGAGCCGGACACCGAGTCCGAGGTCGAGCTTGAGCGCGAGGGCAGCAGCGCCCGGTCGTGACGATCTATCGTGCCCAGGTCCTCGACGCGCCTGAGGACCCATTCCGTGGCGGGTCCCTGCGCGCCGAGGCCGACGTCGGACTGCTCGTCACGGCCGACGGCGAGATCGCTGAGCGTGGCCCGTTCGCCGACGTGCGAGCGCGGCATGGCTCCGAGCCCGTAGCGGAGCTCACCGACGGCCTGCTGCTGCCGGGCTTCGTTGATACGCACGTGCACTTTCCCCAGGCACGGATCATCGGCAGCCTTGGCATGCCGCTGCTCGATTGGCTTGACCGCTCGGCGCTACCCGAGGAGGCGCGCATGGCCGACCTCGGATACGCGCGGGACGTCGCCGGCGAGTTCGTATCCGGGCTCGCCGATGCCGGCACGACCACCGCGCTCGTGTTCGGCGCCCACTTCGCGCCGGCGGTCGACGCGCTGTTCACCGCCGCGTCGGCGCGCGGTCTGAGGGTCACGAGCGGGCTGGTGGTCGGTGACCGCCTGCTGCGTCCCGAGCTGCACACCACCCCGCAGCGCGCCTACGACGAGGGATTGGCGCTCGCAAATCGGTGGCACGGACAGGGGCGGGGCCGTTACGCGGTCATCCCGCGGTTCGCGCTGTCGTGCACCGACGAGCTGCTCGCCTCGTGTGCGGCGCTCCACGGGGCGATCCCGGGCAGCTGGTTCACCTCGCACGTCAATGAGAACGTCGCCGAGATCGCCACCGTGCAGGACCTGTTCGGGTGCAGCTACGTCGACAGCTACGACCGGCATGGCCTGATCGGGTCGCGGAGCGTGCTGGCGCACAACGTCCACCCAACTGACGCGGAACTCGAGCGCCTAGCCGCGGGCGGTGCCGCCGTCGCGCACTGCCCCACGAGCAACGCCGCACTCGGCAGTGGGCTGTTCCCGTTGGACCGCCACCTCGCCCATCGCGTGCCGGTGGCCCTCGGCAGCGATGTCGGCGCCGGCACCGGCTACTCGCTGTTCAAGGAGGGGCTGCAGGCGTACTTCATGCAGCGGCTGCGTGGCGCTGACGGCGTACCGCTGACCGCCACCCATCTGCTGTACCTGGCCACGACGGCCGGCGCGGCGGCGCTCGGACTCGCCGGAGAGGTCGGCGACCTCAGCGCGGGCAAGCGCTTCGATGCACTCTGGCTGCGCCCGCCGGCGAGCAGCCCGCTGGACGTCGGGCTGCGCCACGCGGACGGTCCGGAGGAGGCGCTGGCGCGTGCGTTCGCGCTCGGTGTCAGCTCCGATGTGGCCGGCGTCTGGGTCGACGGCGTCCGGGTCAAAGCAGGCTCGTTGAGCTGAAAGACAATGTGGCCCCAAATACCGTGATACGGAACCTTGATATCGTTAGGCGGACAAGTGGCCGACACTCGCACACGGGGCCCAAGGAGGGCGGCAATGAATACCGATGGCTCGTCGGAGGCCCAATCGCACGGGGGGGTGCAGTCGCTCGCTCGTGCGTTCGCGATCCTCGAGGCCATGGCGGACGCCGGCGGCGAGATCGGGCTGTCGCAGCTGGCCACGCAGGCCCATCTGCCGCCGGCCACCATCCACCGGCTGGTCCGCACACTCGTCGACCTCGGCTATGTGCGCCAGGAACCGTCGCGGCAATACTCGCTCGGCCCGCGGCTGATGCGCCTGGTCGACACCAGTACCAAGCGACTCGAGACACTGGCTCACCCGTACATGTCCGATGTCGTCAATGCCCTCGGCGAGTCAGTAAATCTCGCTGTGCTCGACGGCGAGGAGATCGTCTACGTGGCCCAGGTCCAGCCCTCGCAGAACTTCATGCGGATGTTCACCGAGGTCGGTCGCCGGGCCAAGCCGCACGCGACCGCGGTCGGCAAGGCGATCCTGGCTACCAAGCCCGACGACGAGGTGCGGGAGTTGCTCAAGCGCACCGGGATGCCGCGGCGCACCGAGCAGACGATCACGACCCCCAAGCTGCTGTTCGCCGACCTGGAAAAGGTGCGCGAGCGGGGGTACGCGCTCGACAACGGCGAGCAGGAACTGGGCGTGCGCTGCGTCGGGCTCGTCGTCCCCGGCGCTCCCCGACCGGTCGCGCTCTCGATGTCCGGTCCATTGACTCGGATGTCCGACGACGTGATCGACAGGGCCGCGCCGATCCTCCGCAAGGCTGCGGAGAACATCGGCGCCGCGCTCGCGCCTCCGGCGCCCATGAGCGGCGCCGAGACCGCACACGCAGGCTGACCCGCAGGTCTGTCTGGCGCCCGAGCGTTCGCGCTGAGGGCGACCCGCTACGCGTTCGCCTCGTCGCGTCCGCGCGGCTCGCTCTGCGTGGTGCTGGCGAGGAGAACGCGGCTTGACACCGGGGTGCCGTCCCAGTACCTTATCTGCCACGCGGAAATAAACATCCGCTAGGCGGAAGTTCCAGACGGACTTGGTGCTTCTGGGTCACCGATCAGAGGAGAACACCAATGTCGTCGTCACCACAGACGCTCGTGCGGCCGGAGAGCGCCGAGCCGTCCGGCATCCACCCCGTGGACCGTGTCCCGCCGCTGCACAAGCTGTTCATCTTCGGCTTGCAGCACCTGTGCATCATGTACGCCGGGGCGGTCGCGGTTCCGCTGATTGTCGGACCGGCAATTGGGTTGAATTCGACTCAGATCGCGACCCTGGTCAGCGCCGACCTGTTCGTGTCGGGGATCGCGACGATCATCCAGTCGGCGGGCGTCGGGAGGGTCTTCGGCGTTAGGCTGCCCGTGGTCGCCGGTGCGACCTTCACCGTCCTGAACCCGATGATCATCATCGCGAACCAGTACGGCGGCGTGAAGGGCCTGCCCTACGTGTACGGCGCGATGCTGGTCTCGGGCGTGCTCGGGCTGGCTCTCGCCAAGCCCTTCTCGATGATCATCCGCTTCTTCCCGCCGCTGGTCGCCGGGACGGTCATCTGCATCATCGGCCTCTCGCTGGGCGGCGCTGATATCTCGCTGATCGCCACCACGACGATCCACGGGGCGCCTGTCGCCCAGGTCTCGCACGTCGTGCTCGCCGGCACCGTCGCCCTCTCGATCATCCTTATCAGCCGCCTGTTCCGCGGCTTCATCTCGCAGATCGCGGTGCTGCTCAGCATCGTGATTGGCACGATCGTGGCTGCGTTCCTCAGCCAAGCGCACTTCGGCAACCTCGGCCACACCGCCGTGTTCGGCGCGCCACACATCTTCCGCTTCGGCAATCCGAAGTTCGCCGCGGCGCCGATTATCACGATGTGCATCGTGATGCTGGTCACGTTCACCGAGTCCACCGCCGACATGCTCGCCGTCGGCGAGATGGTCGACAAGAAGCTGACGCCCAACGACATCGGTCGCGGACTGGCGACGGACGCACTCTCGGCATTCATCGCGTCGTTCACCAACTCGTTCCCGGACACGGCGTTCGCCGAGAACGTCGGTCTCGTCGGCCTGACCGGGATTCGCAGCCGCTGGGTGGTCACCACGTGCGGCGTCCTCCTGCTGCTCTTGGGTCTGATCCCGAAGGTCGGACAGATCGTCGCCGACCTGCCCGGCCCGGTGATCGGTGGCGCCGCCACGATCATGTTCTCGATGGTGACCGCGGTCGGGATCCAGACGCTGCACAAGGTCAACTTCCGCAACAACCACAACCTGCTGATCGTCGCGATCTCGCTCGCCGTCGGCCTGCTGCCCGCGTTCGACCCTGACTTCTACGACAAGTTCCCCAAGAACTTCCAGGTGATCTTCGGATCGAGCATCACCGCCACGGTGATCGTGGTGTTCATCCTCAACATCGTGTTCAATCATTGGGCGCCAGTTGGCCAGGAGGAGAATGCGGTGCAGCTCGCGGTCGATGAGGGCGCCGTGTTCGGGGCGGGGGGCGCCGGGACCGGCGCACACTGACCGTGGACACTCGCTCACGAGGCGACGGGAACCACGCTCCGAGCGGCGGAGTGCCGGCATTTGACGTCGCGCCCGGCGACGAGCTGCGCGACCGGCTGCGGAGCTGCTGCGCCGCGGAAGCCTGGGTGGAGGAGATGGTGGTCGGGCGCCCGCACCGGTCCGAGGCCGCGCTGTATGCGGCCTCGGACCGGGCCACCGCCGAGCTCGACGCCCACGGGCTCGAGCAGGCGCTCGCCGGACACCCGCGCATCGGCGACTCCGCTCCGGCCCACGGTGGTGATGGGCGTTCCGCGGCCTGGTCACGTGGCGAGCAGGCAGGCGTCGCCACCGCCGGCGCGGACTTGCTCGGCGAGCTAGCCGCCGCCAATGCGTCCTACGAGGAGCGGTTCGGCCACGTCTACCTCGTGTGCGCGTCTGGCCGCAGCGCCGACGAGCTCCTCGCCGTCTGCCGTGCCCGGCTCGACAACGACCCGGAGACCGAGCGCGGGGTCGTGCTCGAGGAGCTGGCCAAGATCAACCGGCTGCGACTGGGCAAGCTGCTGGAGGGGCGATGAGCCTGTCGACGCATGTGCTTGACGCGAGCACCGGGAAGCCCGCCGAGGGCGTCGCGGTGCGCCTGGACGAACAGATCGACGGCGAGTGGCGCGCCGTCGCACACGGACGCACGAACGCCGACGGGCGGATCGCCGCGCTCGGGGATCCAGGAGCGGGGATTCACCGCCTCCACTTCGACACCGGCGGCTACTTCGGTGCCGCAGGCGTCGACACGTTCTACCCCGAGGTGACCGTGACGTTCACCGTGGTCGACGCGGCCGCCCATCATCACGTGCCGCTGCTGCTCAGCCCGTTCGCGTTCTCGACATACCGGGGGAGTTAGTGGCCGCCGACACCGTCGCCATCGACGGCTGCGCCATCGCGACGGTCGACGCGGCGGGCACCGAGCACTCGACCGGACACGTAGTAGTGTCCGGCGGACGGATCACCGCGATTGGCGCAGGCACTGCTCCGCCGGTCGAAGGGGCACGTCGCGTCGACGGCCGCGGCTGCCTGGCGACGCCGGGCTTCGTCAACACCCACCATCACCTGTACCAGTGGCTGACGCGCGGGTACGCCCCCGACGGCACGCTGTTTGAGTGGCTGACCGCGCTCTACCCCGTGTGGGCGCAGCTGGACGCCGAGCTGGAGTACGTGGCGGCGAGCACCGGCCTCGCCGCGCTCGCCCTGTCCGGTTGCACGACGGCGATGGACCACCACTACGTCTTCCCGGCGTCCGGAGGGGATCTGCTCGCCGCCGAGATCGAGGCAGCTCGGCGCATCGGCCTGCGCTTCTGCGCCACCCGCGGCTCGATGAACCTGGGGCGGTCGTCCGGCGGCCTTCCGCCCGACGAAGTCGTCGAGGATGCCGACCGGATCCTCTCCGAGTGCGAGGCGGCGGTCGCCGCATACCACGACGCAAGCTTCGACTCCCTGCTCCAGGTGGCGCTCGCGCCGTGCTCGCCGTTCTCGGTCACCGGCGAGCTGATGCGCGACTGCGCGCAGCTGGCGCGGGAGCTCGGCGTGCGACTCCACACCCATCTCGCCGAGACCAGCGACGAGGAGGAGTTCTGCCTCGCCCACTTCGGCGCCCGGCCGGTCGACTACGTCGAATCGCTCGGCTGGCTCGGGGACGACGTCTGGCTCGCGCACTGCGTGCACCTCTCCGACGGCGACATCGCGAAGTACGGCGCCACCGGCACCGGCGTCGCGCATTGTCCGAGCTCGAATGCGCGGCTGGGCTCGGGGATCGCGCCGATCCCGGAGCTGCTCGCGGCGGGGGTGCCGGTCGGGCTCGGCGTCGACGGCGTCGCCTCCAACGAGCACGGCGGACTGGCCGAGGAGCTCCATCAGGCGGTGCTGTTCGCTCGTGCCCGCTTGGGGCCGCAGGCACTAACCGCGCGGCAGGCGCTGTGGATGGCGACGGTCGGAGGCGCCCGCTGCCTCGGCCGCGCAGACGCGATCGGGTCGCTCGAGGTCGGCAAGCTCGGCGACCTCGCGCTGTGGCGGCTCGACGGGCTCGGACATGCCGACATCGCCGACCCCGTAACCGCGCTCGCGTTCGGTCCGCCCGCCCCGCTCGAGCTGCTGGTCGTAGGAGGGCGTGTCGTGGTCGAGGGCGGCGAGCTGCGCACGGCCGATGAGGCGGAGCTGGCCGCCGCCAACCGGGCGGGCGCCCGCGGGCTCGCCGAGCGCTCCGGCCTACGCTGAGGGCATGGAGGGCGCCCGCAGCATCGAGGACCTGTACCGCGAGCGGATCCTGGAGCACGCCTCCTCGCCGCACAACTGGAGCCCGCCGGCCGCGCCGCTTGAACGCGTCGATCTCCAGTTCCGCGAGCTAAACCCGGTGTGCGGTGACGATCTGACCGTCAAGCTCGCGGTGGCGCCGGACGGTGAGATCATCGACATCCGCGTCGAGGGCCACGGCTGCGCGATCTGCCTGGCAGCCGCGTCGATGGCCTCGGACGAGATCCGCCACAGACGGACCTCCGAGATCCTCGCGCTCGACCAGTCGTTCATCCTGCAACTGCTCGGGACCGAGATCCCGCCACTGCGCTTGCGCTGCGCGCTGCTGCCGCTGAAGGTGCTCAAGAGCGCCGTGCTCGGCCGGCCCGCCGACTGGGAGACGGGCCAAGGCGTGGGTAGAGATCGTCGATAGAGTGGCTCGCGTGACCGGCCCCCGCCCCGAGCACCGGGCAGACTCAGTCGCGAGGGCGGTGATAGCGAGCAGGGCCACCGTCGACGAGCTCGCGGTGTTCACAGGTAAGCCGGCGTTTGAGCAGACGCTCCACGTGGGGATGCCCAAGATGTGCGATGAGGCGAGCGACCGACGGAGACAACCTGTCCACGGTCAGGCGCTTCGTGCTCGGACACGACGGCGCATCGGGGTCCTCCAGCGCACCTAGGCGTGGGACCCCGGCGGCTATCAAGCGAGCTGTAGAAGCGGGTGCTGTCACCTAGCTGACAGTCTCTGCGCTTCGCGGCGCAGAGGCTTGGCGCCGAACTGGAATCGGAATACGATGCACGAAGCGCTGACCCGTGCCGCTCGCCGCGTTCGGATCGCCGCCGTCCTCCGGTCCGATGGCTCCATCGCGTCGTTCGATTTCCCCGGCGCAGGCACTCTACGTGTGCGCTGGGGGATGATCGACCACCACCGCCATGTGATCGTCGCCGGGACGACTCTGAAGGTGACCTCCGGCGGCGCGGTCCGGGTTCGCGTCGTGCTCACTCGTCGTGGGCGATAATTGCTGCGGTCTCACAGCCGAGTCGTCTTGACCGCGAGCTGGGCGTTCACCCCCGTCGGCGGCCCGACGACGATCGACTCCATCTCCCTGACTCTCACCTAACCGATCGCTCACGCGGAACGCCGATGTCGCTCACAGGAGGCCAGCTCGTCAGCGAGACGCTGGAATACGACGGTGGGCGGGCGGTCACGGCGTATGTACCGCCGGCTCCGCCCGAGGCAATCGTCTTCGCCGGTGACGGGCAGCTCGATCTCGTCGTGGGGCGCCGTCCTCGAAGCGGCCGGTCTTCCGCCCACGATGATCATCGGTGCACACCGCCTGGACGATGAGACGCTGCGGCTCCGTGAGTACGTCCCAGGTGAGACCACGGCGGCCTTCGCGTTTGACCCGGAACGGTTCGCAGCCCACGAGAGGTTCTTCGTTAAGGACGTGCGCCGGTGGGCGCAGTCGCGCTTCGATGTTGCGCTGCCGGCCGACCGAACCGCGGTGTTCGGTGTCTCGGCGAGCGGAGAGCTTGCGCTCGCCATGGGGCTTCGCCATCCCGACATCTACGGCACGGTCTTTTGCGCGTCGCCAGGCGCCGGTTACAGGCCGCCGGCCGTGATGCCGAGCTCGCTTCCGCGCGCGTACCTCGTCGCCGGCACACAGGAGCCATTCTTCCTCAAGAACGCCACCCGGTGGGCAGACGCGCTGCACGATGCAGGTGCAGACGTGGTCATCACCGAGCGGGCCGGGTCGCACGGCGACGCGTTCTGGAGAGAAGAGCTCCCCCTGATGGTCGCGTGGGCGTTTGGACGCTGAGCCTCGGTGGTCAGAGCTGCATCGTGAAGATCTGACCCTGCCAGCCGTTCAGCTCGAAACGGCTCGATCGGACGAAGCCCTGCTTTTCGTACCAGCGCACCAGCCCCGGTGCGTGCGCCCAGCAATCCACCCGGAGGACCTCGGCCCCTCGCTCGTACCCGAGCTCGACGGCCTTGTTGACCAACACGCCGCCGATGCCCTGGCCGGCGAGCTGTCTCGAGCTCAGCAGCAGGATCACGTATAGCTCGGGGACGGGCGCCGGCGGCGCGTAGGCCGGGGCTGGACCGACCACCAGCACCCCGACGGGGACGCCGTCTTGCTCGGCGATGTACAGGCCGCCGCCGATCCGGAAGGCGTGAACGCGCTCGCGGACCCCCGGACGCTCGGAGAAGGGCGTCGCGCCCCACTGACCGGTCTGCCCGCGCTCGACGAGCCAAGCCACCGCGTCATCGAACAGCTCGACGACGGCCGGCCCGTCGGCCTCGTCACCCGGTCGGATGGTCAGACCGCTCGCGGACATGGGCCAAGCCATTATCTTGCGGGAGCTGTCAGGGCGGCGCGTCGGCCGGCTGGTCAGCTGGCGCGCGACTGGAGATATCGAGAGCGAGGAAGGTGGCCATGGCGCGGTTACAGGACAAGATTGCCCTCATCACCGGTGGCGAGAGCGGAATCGGACTCGCGACGGCGCGGCTGTTCGCTTCCGAGGGCGCGAGCGTGCAGCTCGTCGGGATCGACGAAGCCAAGCTGCAGGCTGCGGCGGCGGAGCTGGGGGAGGAGAACGCGTTCTCGTCGGTCGCCGACGTCACAGACGAGCAGGCGGTCGAGCGCGCGGTTGCCGCCGGCGTGGAGCGCTACGGACGCTTCGACGTTGTTGTCAGCAACGCCGGCATCAGCGGCGAAGTCGCTCCCATCGCCGAGTACCCGTCCGACGTGTTCTCCCGCACGCTCGCGGTGCATGTGCTCGGTGCCTTCCACGTGCTCAAGCACACGATTCCCCACATCGCCGACGGCGGAAGCGTGATCATCACCTCGAGCGTGGTGGGCCTGATCGGGCCGCCCGGCGTATCGGCCTATGTCGCGGCCAAGCACGGTCAGGTCGGTCTCATGCGGACTGCCGCGAAAGAGCTCGCATCGCGCCGGATCAGGGTGAACACGATTCACCCGGGTCCGACCTCGACCCCGTTCCAGGACGACATCGAGATGCGCTCGACGCATCTGCCACAGGAGGAAGCCGCCAGGGCCTTCGACTCGATGATCCCGCTCGGCCGGCACACCACCACCGAGGAGATCGCCCACGGCATGCTCTACCTGGCCAGCGACGAGAGCGCGATGATCACGTCCCACCGGCTCTCGATCGACGGCGGAATGAGCGGCTGATCGATCAACCCAAAGATCCAGCGCACGTGGGCCGGCCACGGTGGTCGGCCCACGTGCTGGTGTCGGTTACGGCTGAATGCCGGTGTCCGAGCCGTAGAACGGCGCGTTGAACGCGAACACGCCGCTGTCGGCGCCGACGAGCCAGTAGCCGCCGGTCGCCAGGTCGGTGGACATGCCGACGATCGGGGCGTTCAGGTGCTGACCGCCATCGAGCCGTAGAAGTGCGCGCACCAAAGCTGAACATGCCTCCGTCGGACCCGACCATCCAGTAGCCGCCCGAATCCGGAGTGGGCGAGATGCCCACGATCGGAGCGCTGAGCTTCACGCCTCCCAACGAGCCGTCGAACGGCGCGTTGAACGCGAGCAGGCCACCATCGGATCCGACCAGCCAGTACCCGCCCGTGCTGCGATCGACCGCGATGTGTATTCGGTGTGGTGGCTGTTGGCCCAGCCGACGAACAACACCACGTGTGATCCGTTCTGCGGGTTGGTGTGGCTGTTGTAGTCGAGGATGTCTCCCGGCTGCAGCTGGGAATAGCTGATCTGGGTCGAGACCGAGGGCAGCGTCCACGTCGTCAGCGACGACGAGAGCCCCCAAGCCATCGACACGAACCCCGAGGCACGTCGGCGGGTGCGGTGCGCTCGGTCAGGCTGCGGATCGTGGGCAGTGGGACGAATGCGGGGATCCGGCTGCAGAGCTCGCTGGCGATCTCGAACGTGGGAGAGAAGGTTTCGCCTACCCCGCCGCCCGCCGGGCAGGTGGTTCCGTTGTCCTCGCTGCCAGCCCTTCAGAGCGCGCTGCGCTCAACCGCGTCCTCGTCATAGGCCAAGTCGGCCGGGAGCGCCGGGTGCGGCTAGCTCGATCCGCGACCTGCTGTCGCTGCTCTGAGAGCGACACCGGGACGCCAGGCTCCTAGTCAGCCGCGGTGTCCGCGGCCAGCAGGTCGCAGAAGACGAATCCGTCGCGTTCGACGATCTCTCCGACCCGACACGGGATCGGGGAGCTGAAGATGGGTCCCGCGTGAACGAAGGTGTGGAACTCGCCGTTCTCGCCGCACGGGTCGACGTCGGACGGGAGATCGGCGAGCAACTCGGCATCGAATCGCCGCCCGGCGAAGGAGGGATCCAGCCGGCGAGGGTCGACACAGACCAACACGGCCTCGAAGCCCGCCGCGATGAACGCTCGGGCCAAGGCGCTCGTGTCCTTCTCCCACAACGGGAAGATGGCCTGCTTCCCGACGCCGTGCAGCCGCTCCTCGCGATATGCGCGGATGTCGGCGAGAAACAGATCTCCAAATGCGATCGTCGTCGCGTCGGCGAGCGGTGCCTCGGCCAGCGCCTGGCCCATGCGCTGCTCGTAGACGTCGTTCGAGCAGCCTGCCGGAATCTCGACCTCGACGAGGGGCAGGCCGACCCGCTGCGCCTGGCGGCCGAGCAGCTCGCGCCGGACGCCGTGCATCGAGATCCGCCCGTAGTCGGCCGTGACCGTGGTGATCAGTGCGCCGGGAGGCGACTCGCCTCGGCGCAGTTCGTGCAGCGCGAGGGCGGAGTCCTTTCCGCCGCTCCAGGACAAAGCCAACACGGCCCGACCGTACCAACAGCGACCGTCAGGCCGGCCTCATCGAGCGACGCTGGCTGTCGTACAGCTTCCAGATCGCGTCGTAGATCTCGTGCGCTGCGATGAAGGGCTCGAGCGCGTGCTCGTCCTCCCAGCCGTAGTGGCCGAGCACCTGCCGCGTGAACTCTGCCGACGCGCCGCGGGCCTTCAGGGCCATGACAAAGCCGGCGAGGTCCCAGTGGACCGGGCCGCGGAAGGTGTCCTCGAAGTCGTTCCAGATGAGGCGATCCGGGGCGTGGAGCAAGTTGGTGAGCGATGCATCCCCGTGCAGCGCCTGGGCGGGCAAGGTTGAACGAAATACGTCGTCGGCTGCGTCCAGCCGGGCGCGCAGTGAGGCGATCGTGTCGGCATCCGCGGCTTCACCCGGCCGGAGGAGGCCGTGGAGGCGTTCGACGTCCTCACGGAGATCGTGCAGCTCGCCCAGGTCGCCATCGAACCTCCGTAATTCATCGTGCAGCGTTCGCAACGCGCCACCGAGGCGGGCGGCGTCGGCGGGTGGGCCCACCGGCTCGACCTCGGGGATCCATTCCGTGAAGGTCAGCCACAGACCGTTGCGCTGCCACGGCCCGGCCGCGATCAGCGGGCTCGGCGACACGGCCAGCCCGGAGGGCGCCAGGAACTCGAGCACCGATATCTCGCGCTCGAGCCAACGCTTGGGATCGTCGTGTAACACGACGGTGCCGGTCATGACCCGAGCGATGACCGGCGCGGGCAAGAGATGTACGAGGACGTTGCTTCCGGAATAGACGATGCGGGCCTGCCCGCACGTCAAGCCCTGCTCAGCGGCGACGGCGCGCGCAGCGCTTAGCGCGCGGTGTTCGAGGCCGACGTCCACTCGGGGCAATCTGGCACAGGCCGCGGCCTTCCTCTGTCTCGCGCTCCAGGGTCTCGCCGATGAGCCAGATCATCGGCGGCCAGAGGCCTACGAACAGCGCGCGGCGCTCGGCGTTGCCGCGCTCGGTTTGATCCACGGTCTTGGCGCGGATCCACAGGCCGATGCAGAGGCCGATGGAGCCGAACGAGGTGAGCTGCAGATGCCAGGATCTCAGTCCGGCGTGGTGGAGGCGGCCGATCAGCATAGGGAGAGTTTGACCCGAGCGAAAATATCTAAACAATGTGTTGAGGAATACCGCATGGGTATGTTAGAAGCATGCCCAGGCGTCCGACCGCGACTCGCCGCTGGCTGATCGCCGCCACGTGGCCGGTGGGGATCGCGCTGACCGCTTGGGACTACATGTGGCGCTCGACGCCGATGCACCGGACCGAGCGTCTCGGCGGGCTCGAGTCGTGGGCGCCCGTGCCGACAATCGAAGAGGAGTCGCTCCGCGAGGAGCTGCAGGGCTCCGAGGCTGGGTATGGCCCGCTGTTTCACCGCCGCTATGGCACGCGGATCAGGGAGGCCGCATACGGCCCGGACGAGCTCATGAGCATCGTTCAGGCCAACCTCAACCGAGCGGCACCGACCACGTTCGCCCGGTTCGAAAAGGTGCACGGCAAGGCGGACAGCATGCGTGTCGGGGACGAGTACGTGGTTCGGATGCCAGGGCCCTGGGACGGCCCGGTTCGCGTAATCGAGATTGCGCCGTCCTCGTTTCGCTTCGCCACCCTAAAGGGGCATCTCGAGGCAGGCCAGATCGAGTTTCGCGCCGGGTCCACGGAGCGGGGCGAGCTGACATTTGAGATCGAGTCGTGGGCCAGGAGCAGCGGCCGGCTGACGAACCTGCTCTATCACCGGCTGCGGTTCGCCAAGGAGGTCCAGGCTCACATGTGGATCTCGTTCCTGGAGCGCGTGGTGTCGCTATCGGGGGGGCGCATGACGGGTGGTATCGATCTCGAGACGCGCCGGATCGAGGAACTTCCCGATGCGTCGTGACTCGCTCCTCGGCTCGCGCAGCGTGCGCCGGCGTCTGGCCGCGCTGTCGCAGCGGAATCTGAACTTCGATCCCGCCGTGCTGCGCCACGCCCGCCCAGAGGATGGCTGGAGCTTTACCGACCTGTGTCAGACACTGCCATCCGAACCCCCCGGCATGCCGGTTGCGGGCGGCAGCTGGGACGTAGCCCGCACGCTCATGCAGGGGTACGAGTTCGCCGACCCCTCGATCGTACGTGCCTACTACGACCGCCGGGTGCCGCTAAAGGATCGCAACATGCTGCTCAAGCTCCAGGCGCTCGGTCTGCTCTGGCTGTTCGTCGGGGTCAGGGTCGGCGATGTCTACGAACAGGCCCGGAGCACGCCCTCCGGAGACGCTTACGTATGGGGCTGGAACTACCGGACGCTCGAGGGCCATGTCGAGATGGGCCAGATGGACTGGGAAGTGTGGAAGTGGCCCGAGAACGGCGCCGTCGAATTTCGCGTTCACGCCGTCTCGCGACCCGCTCCGATCCTGAATCCCGTCGTTCGACTCGGCTTCCACCTCCTACGAAACAGCGAACGTGAGACGTTCCTTCAGAGCACCAAGGCGCGGATGCGGAGGTTCACCGAGCTGGCGCTCGAGGACGCGGGCCGCGGGGCCCGGATTCGCGGGGCCCGGCTTCGCAGGGCGGCCGCCGATCTCACCGCCCGGCCATCTCCGCGCTCGGACCCCGCCCATGACGAGCTGACGAATAGGCTCAGCTGAACGATGCCTCGGCGCTATCCGCTCTTTCAGTTCCCGAACAAGCCGCTGGCCGCCGCACTGCTCTCGCGCGCGGTGGCGCGTGTGACACACGGATCCACGGCGCGCGGCGCGGCGACTGTTTCCGCGGTGGCGCAGCTGGTGTGGGCCTACGAAGAGATCACCGACGGCACCAACGGTTTCCGGCGGGTGCTGGGCGTCGCTGGAGCGGCGTGGGCTGGAGCCGAGTTGGTGCGCATCGCGATGCAGGCGGATCAGCTGTAGGTCATCTCGCGGACTGACTGCGGTTTCCGAGACGCGGCGGCCGGGAAGTTCCCCGGTGTCCTGCGGTCGCTTGGAGGTGGGTGTTGTGAGTCATCGGCGAATGGCAACTGTCGTGGCGGTGCTCTGCGCCGCGGGCGCCGTCGCGGTTCCGGCTGGCGCGTCGAGCAGCTCGACCAGCGCACGCTCCCATGTCCGGTATCCGGCTAAGACGCTTGCCGTCGGTACCGGGGGTGCTGTGGCCTCGATGGACGTCGGGGCGAGTCAAGCCGGGATCGACGTGCTTCGCCGAGGCGGGAACGCGGTCGACGCCGCCGTGGCAACGGCCAGCGCCCTTGGCGTGACGGTTCCGTGGGTCGCCGGCCCGGGCGGTGGCGGGTTCATGGTCATCTACAACGCGCGAACGCACACGGTCACGACGATCGACGGTCGAGAGACCTGCCCGTCGGCATGCACGACGAGCGTGTTCCTCGACCCGAAGACCGGCAAGCCGATGGGCTACACCGCCGCCTCCGATCAGCCGCTGTCGACCGGCGTCCCCGGGAACGTCGCGACCTGGGCGACCGCCATTCGCAAGTACGGGGCGCTCTCCCTGAGCGCCGACCTGCAGCCGGCGATTGCCCTGGCCAAGAAGGGGTTCAAGGTCAACTTCGACTTCAACCAGCTCGAGCAGTCAAGCCTGTCGACGCTGCAGGCGTACCCGGCGAGCCGGGCACTTCTGCTCACCTCGTCGGGTAATCCGCTGCCGGTCGGGACGCACATGCGTAATCCGGCTCTCGCGCACACCTACGAGCTGATCGCCCGCAAAGGCCCGGCCGCGCTGTACGGCGGGCCGATCGGACGCGCGATCGTCAAGGCCGACGATCACCCGGTACTGACCCCGGGACAGACGATCATCACGAACCCGGGCATCATGAGCGTGCAGGATCTGCGGTCCTATCGCACCCGGGTCCTCAAGCCGACCCGCGTGCGCTACCGGGGACTCAGCGTCTACGGAATGGCGCCCCCATCCAGCGCCGGCTCCACCGAGGGCGAGATCCTGAACATCCTGAATGGTTATCCGCTCGGGTCCGAGCCGCGAGCCGAGGCCCTCTTCCACTACCTCGAGGCGTCCCGGCTCGCCTACGCCGACCGGAACGCCTATGTGGGCGACCCGCGCTACGTCCACGTGCCGCTCACCGGCCTGCTCAATCCGAAGTTCGCGGCGGAGCGCCGCTGCCTCATTGGCAACACAGCAGCGAGCTCGCCGGTCGCGCCCGGCGTGCCATTCGGAACGTTCGGCGGCTGCAGCACTAGTTCCACGGCGACCGAGGCATCCTCGGCGTCCCCCGAGGCACATCACACCAACAACATCGTCACCGAGGACAAGTACGGCGACATCGTCGCTTACACGAACACAATCAACTTCTTCGGTGGCAGCGGCCAGGTCGTGCCCGGCTACGGATTCCTGCTCAACGATGAGCTGACCGACTTCGATTTCGCTCCGTCCGAGCCGGGCGCGTATGACCCGAACCTGCCCGCGGCAGGCAAGGAGCCGCGGTCGAGCATGGGCCCGGTGATCGCGCTGCGCAACGGTAAGCCGCTGTTCGCGATCGGCGCGGCCGGCGGCTCGACGATCATCACCACGGTCGTCCAGATCCTCATGAACCACGTCGACTTCGGCATGAGCCTGCCGGCGGCGCTCGCCGCGCCTCGGGTGAGCCAGACGAACTCGTCGTCGAACACCTCGTCTGCCGAGCCCGACTTCTACAACAGTCCGCTCGCTCAGCAACTGACAAGTCAGTACGGCGAGAAGTTCGCCCTGGCAACTGGCCCGATCCTCCCGCTCGACAACTATCCGGGGGATGCGACCGCGCTGCAGATGCTTCCAGGCGGTCGGGCTGAGGCGATCGCCGAGCCGGTCCGCCTGGGCGGCGGGGGTGCTCTGGTCGTGAAGCCGACTCACTGAGAGCGTCAGCGCCGAGCGAGCTCGGCCAGCCAGTCACGGCTGGCGGCCGAGACGCGCGGCGGCACGCCAAGCTCGGTGAGGAGCTCGCTGGCCGCTGCCATCTCCTCGGTCCGGCGCACCGCGTGCTGGATGCTCCCCTCCTCCAGCCGACGGGCGAAGGCGCCGTCGGCGTCGTCGAATTCGCGGGCGATGAGCTCACGCATCCAGTCCTCGAGCCCGACCGTGCGCGCCGCCGCCAGCGCCTCGGTCACCGCCGCGGCCATCCCCTTGAAGAACACGCTTCGCAGCAGCTTGCGCTGTGAGGCCTCGCCGGCCTCGAGGTCGAGCACCTCGATGGATCCGCCGAACGGTGCCATGAGGTCGGCGAACCTGGTGGCGCCAGTGCCGGAGACCAGCATCGGCGTGCGCACACCCTTGCCGGGAACCGGCGCCATCAGCGACACATCGGCGAACAACCAGCCGGCTCGCTCCGCGTCTGCCGCGAGGCTTCGCTCGAGCGCGGGCGCAGCGGTGTTCAGGTCAGCCCAGACGCCCGGCGGACCCGAGCCGGAAAGGCCTACTCGTAGCGCGTCAGCCGCCGCGGCTGCGCGGTTGACGCTCAGGACGAGATCGGCTCCGCGCGCGGCATCGGCCTCGTTCTCGCACGCGATAGCTCCCTCCGGGGTGTCGACGCCGCCGGGCGCGCCGACGAGCGGGTCGTACGCGCGGATCGTCGCGCCGCCGGTCAGCAGGTCGCGGGCGATCTCGCCCCCCGCCTCCCCGAGACCCAGCACGGCGAACACGGCCGCCGTCGGCGCGGCGGGCGTTGGGCGTTTTGACGATTCGGGGGACGGCACGTCTCGGAACTGACTGTTATTCGGTGATTCCCACCGGGCCGGACTGGGCAAACCAAGGATGGCAAGCGCGACAAAGGGAGGGCGCATGGCAACGGCAGACCAAACTCAACCCGTCATCGCGAGCGGCGAGCCAGAGCCCAAAGCGGGCAGGTCCCAGCTGCGCTCAGCGACGTTCGGGGGCGCGTTCGGGTTCTTCGTCGACATGTATGACGTGTATCTGCCGACGATCGCGCTGACGCCGGCACTCTTGTACTTCACGCCGAAGCAGGTGTCGGGCACGACGAAGGACATCGTCTTGGCCATGGTGTTCGTGGCCACCTTGGTCGGACGGCCCCTCGGCGCGCTGATCTTCGGCCGGCTGGCTGATCGGGTCGGACGCCGGCGAGTGACGCTGTGGGCGGTCGGAGGTTGTGGCGTCACGACCCTGCTGATCGCGGCGCTGCCGGGATACAGCACCTGGGGACTCACCGCCGTCGCGATTCTCATCGCGCTCCGCTTGATCGACGGCACGTTCCTGGGTGGCGAGTACACCGGGGCGATCCCGCTGGCCATCGAGGCTGCGGGAAATCGCAAGCGCGGGCTCTACGGATCGCTCGTGAGCATCGGATTTCCTCTGGCCTATTGCGCGATCGCGCTGCTGACCTTCATCACCCTGCACATCGCGCCGTCGAAGGGCGGTCCGCATTCAGCGTACGCCCAGTGGGGGTGGCGGATCCCGTTCGTCGCGGGCGCAATGCTCTCCGGCGTCTTCCTTGTGTACTACGCCCGCAACGTAAGGGAGTCTGAGCTGTGGTCGGCGAGTCCTAAGCGCGGTAACCCCCTGAAGACGGTCGTGTTCGGCGCGTCGCGGCGGAGCTTCTGGCAGGTCTTCGTGCTGATGACCGGAATCTGGTTCGCCTCGAATATGGCCTCGGGCGTTCTCCCGGCCACGCTGAAGTCACAGACGACTCTCACCGCCACCGAGATCACCGGCGTGCTGGTGGTAGCGCAGTTCGTGCATGCCATCTGCTTCCCGCTGTTCGGAGCACTCGCCGACCGAGTCGGTCGCCGCCCGTTCTTCCTGGGATGCGGCGTCGGCGTCGGCCTGGTATGCGCGGCGCTGTTCGCCTACCTGGCTCCGGGCGGACGATCCGGGCTCGTGTCGGTGTTCATCATCACCCTGCTCATCAGGGTGAGTGGCGCCAGCATGTTCGCGGTCACTCCGTCCTACATCTGCGAGCGCTTCCCGTCGTCGATACGAGGGAGCGGATTCGGTCTCGGGTACAGCATGCCGTTGCTGGTCACCGCCGGGTACGCCTACTACCAGGGGTGGCTGAAGCACCTGTTGCCATACGCCTACACGCCGGTCGTGCTGCTGGCGGTGGGGGGCATCCTGATCCTCATTGGTGCATTCCTCAGCCCCGAGACCAAGGACGTCGACCTGATCGCGGAGACCGAAGCCGACGCGGGCCGCGCTGCCACTGCGCCTGCTCGACGCAGGATCGCCCAGAGCGATCGCGGTCGTGCTCAGCCGAGCGGCGCGTAACAAGCCGCGCCATGACCCGGTTCGTTCCGGACACTGACTGGCTGCCGTTCAAGCCAAATCCGAGCAAACCGGCTTTTGTACTTCCGCCCGGCACCGTCGACGTGCACACGCATGTCTTCGGTCCCGGTGAGCGGTTCCCGTATGCCCCGGAGCGCAAGTACACCCCGACCGATGCGCCCAAGGAGAAACTATTCGCGCTGAGAGATCATCTCGGCGTGTCACGTCAGGTCATCGTCCAGGCCACGTGTCACGGCAACGACAACCGTGCACTGGTGGACGCGCTTCGGTCGGCCACGGATCGGGCTCGGGGGATCGCCTCTGTCGCTGACGACGTCAGCGATGAAGAGCTCGTAGAGTTGGACGCCGCGGGCGTGCGGGGGGTCCGGTTCAACTTCGTGCGCCGGCTCGTCGACCCCAAGCCAGATGACTATTACCTGCGCATCGCAGATCGGATCGCCAATCTGGGTTGGCATATCGTGATCTACTTCGAACCGCCCGACCTGCGGGACCGCTGGAAGCTATTCGCATCGTTGCCCGTCGATCTCGTGGTCGACCACCTCGGGCGCCCAGACGTCCGCAAGGCACCAGACGATCCTGAATTTCAGACGTTCCTGCGTTTCATGCGGGAGAACCGGCGCGTGTGGGCGAAAGTGACGTGCCCAGACCGCCTCACCGCCACCGGACCACCCTACGACGACGTCGTCCCTTTCGCCTCGACCGTCATGCGTGAGTTTCCCGAGCGCGTTCTGTGGGGCACGGATTGGCCACACCCAAACCTCAAGAGCCACATGCCAGACGACGGAGAACTCGTGGACATGATCCCCCGCGTCGCTCCCGACTCCCCGAGCCAGCAGAGGATGTTGGTCGAGAACCCGATGCGCCTGTACTGGGCGTAGCGAACACGTGAGGCACCTACGGCGCCCTCCGTAGCATGCCTCGGCGTCGGGAGGGCTACCCGGGATGCGCTCGGGGTCTCGACGATTCGGAGGAGGGCATGTCTTGGAACAGACTCGGATGGGTGATTCCCACGAGACGCGGGTACCAGATGACTAGAAACTACCGTCGACGCGGCGCCCGGGTCAGTCGATCACCGGAGCCGCGGCATCAGTGAGGTTGGTATGAAGAAGCTGCTCGAGCTCATCCTGTGCATCCTGCACCCCATCGCTGTCATCTTGATCTGGATCTCGCTTCTGTTCCGCACCGACATGGGACTGATCCCGAAGTTGACTTGGGCGATTGCCTCGATCGTTCCGTTCGTTCCGTTCGTGTTCGTTCTGACCGGGCACGACTTCATCTAGCCGGAATCAACGCGCGCGGGCTGGGTTAAGGCACCGCCGGCGACCCGCCGTCGCACGCCTCGGCGTCGGGTGGGCTACCGGGGATGTGCTCCGCCAGCACGCGGCTGCAGAAGTAGGGGCTGCTGGACTCGGGCATCACGTGATCGCACTCGTGGACGTCGGAAACGATCCGTGGTGCGGTGGGGTCAACCGCGCTGCGGAGGTCGAACACGGGACGCGGATCACCGGGGTGCGAGCGATCGACGGTCGGGTCAGGCCACTCCTCCACCCCGTGAGAGCGCATGCAGGCGGCGAATCGCACCATGCCGCTGAGCGCTGCCTGCACCTCGGCGTGGGTGGACGTGGGCCGAGGTGGGTTCGGGCGCAGATGCTGGCAGGCTTTCTGGGCGACGGGGAACTGAGGGCTCGAGGCCAGCGGAACCACCTGGGTCTTCGGGACCTCGCCACTGCTGTTGGGATCGGGAAACGCCGACACTCCATGGGAGCGCATGCAGCGAGAGAAGGCGAGGGCCCCGGTCGCCTGCGCTGCCGCCGTTGCCGTCGTCGTTGGGGTGGAGGACCCACCACCGCCGCAGCCGCCGATGAGCAGCGCGATGCACGTAGTGGCGATGACGTCGATGCGGTTGTTCATCAGGCTCTCCTCCGCGATTCGGGTCGTGGCTGCCGCTTCGTCGGGGGTCTAGCGCGCGGCCCATGACAGGAGTCCAACGTTGTTAGGCGGATGTCATCCGCGCTGGTTCAGAATGGGCAGGTGCGGGTCTTGGTCGTGGAGGATCACGTTGTGCTCGCCAACCGGATCGGCGAGGGTCTGCGCGACGCCGGGTTCGCCGTCGACGTGGTCTACGACGGCGCCGCGGCCGTGCAGAGCACGGTGGGCATCGACTACGACGTGATCGTGCTCGACCGCGACCTGCCGGCCGTGCACGGTGACCAGGTGTGCGGCCGGCTGGTGCGCGGCGGCTCGCCCAGCCGCATCCTGATGCTCACCGCGGCCGCCGGCGTCGATGACCGGGTCGACGGGCTCGAGCTGGGCGCGGACGACTACCTCGGCAAGCCGTTCGCCTTCCACGAGCTGGTCGCCCGCGTGCGCGCTCTGGGGCGGCGCGGACCGGGCTCACCCGCGCTCGTGAAGCGGGGCGACCTGGTGGTCGATCGCGCTCGGCATCGAGCCAGCCGCGCCGGCGTGCCGCTGACCCTGACGCGCAAGGAGTTCGGCGTCCTCGAGTGCCTGGCCGGCGCGGACGGTGTCGCGGTGAGCGCCGAGGAGCTGCTCGAGCACGTATGGGACGCGCACGCCGATCCCTTCAGCAACACAGTCGCGGTGACCATCGGGCGGCTGCGGCGCAAGCTGGGCGACCCGCCGCTGATCGAGACCGTTGTCGGGGTCGGCTACCGGTTGTGAGATGAAGCGGTATCTCAGTGCCCGGTCGCGGCTGACGGTGCTCTACACGTCGCTGTTCGCGCTGGGCGGCGGCGCGCTGGTGCTGATCACCTACCTGCTCGTCGCGCACAACTTGCACAACACGCAGAGCACCGTGACCTCACCGGCGAGCCATCTGGGGATCGAGCAATGCATCAAGGCGGCGCAGGGGAACGGCAGCCCACCGGCAGGGGCGAAGAGCAAATGCGCCGCGTTGTATGCCAAAGGCGTCCAGGCCGGTGCATCGGCACAGCGCAGCACCACGCTCGCTCACCTGTTGACGTATTCGCTGCTCGGCTTGGCCTGCGTCACCCTCCTCGCCGCCGTCGCTGGGTGGATCGTCGCGGGGCGCATCCTGCGGCCGGTGCATCGCCTCACCGCGGCGGCCCGCGCGGCAAGTGAGCAGGACCTGTCGCAGCGCATCGCTCTCCAGGGCCCGCGCGATGAGCTGCGCGAGCTCGCCGACACCTTCGACGCGATGCTCGAGCGGCTCGACCGGGCGTTCACCAGCCAGCGGCAGTTCATCGCCAACGCCAGCCACGAGCTGCGCACGCCGCTCACCGTGATGCGCACCGCGATGGACGTGGTCCTCGCCAAGCCGGAGCCCACGCGCGATGAGCTGGTGTCTATGACCGCCGAGATCCGCCACGGGGTCGACCACGCCGAGCGGCTCATCGAGGTCCTGCTGATCCTCGCGCGCAACGATCATGCGCGCGTCCTCAGCGACCCGCTGGATCTGGCCGCCGTGGCCGAGGACGCCCTCGAGGGACGCGGGGCGAATGGCGTCACGACGATCACGAAGCTCGGCGAAGCTCCGGTGACCGGGGACGGCGTGCTGCTCGAACGGCTCATCGCCAACCTGCTCGACAACGCCGAGCGCTACAACGTGCCCGACGGTACCGTCGCGATCTCGACCGCCAGCGACAACGGCGAGTCGCTGGTCCGAGTCATCAACACCGGCCGGGTCATACCGCCCGACCAGGTCGACCGCTTGTTCCTGCCGTTCACACGTCTCGACGATCGCACTCGCCACGATGGCTTCGGTCTGGGCCTCGCCCTCGTGTCCTCGATCGCGAGGGTGCACGACGGGACCGTTCACGCCACCGCCGTGCCCACCGGAGGGCTCGACATCACCGTCCGCCTGCCCCGGCGCCCGGGTCCGGAGCGGAATGAGGTTCGGCTAGACGCTTCACATTCTTCGACGTAGTGGTCGAGCAGCTCATCGCCTCGGGCGCGCAGACGGTCCGCCAGTTCGCGCGCGGTCACG
The DNA here is from genome assembly GCA_963764545.1 of uncultured Solirubrobacterales bacterium. Classification (GTDB taxonomy): domain Bacteria; phylum Actinomycetota; class Thermoleophilia; order Solirubrobacterales; family Solirubrobacteraceae; genus Palsa-465. The sequence goes on from CAVXSX010000009.1 coordinate 454,958, forward strand.
GGGCGAGGCGTCGCGCCAGCTCGCGCATGGCGGGACGGCGCAGTGACTCCTGTGCACACCGGGCGAACAGCCAGAGGCGAACCCGCTGGCGGTCGAGGTCGAGCAGGTCCGCCATTCGGGCGGCGAGGCCTCCGGGGTCGCTGATCAAACGCTCGTCGCAGTTGAGGATGTGTTGCACCGGGTCAAAGGCGGGGTCGCCGATGAACGGCTTGGGATCGATCACCAACCATGGCTCGCGGCGGGCGGCCAGCACGTTGCCGGCGTGCAGATCTGTGCAGAGGAGCACGGCGCGATCGGCGCTCACCGGCAGGTGCCGGAGGGCGGCGACTCCCTCGTGTGCCAACCCGGGGTCGAGCCCGCGGCTGTCGGTGGCGTAGTCGAGCTCGAACGCGTCCGCCCACACCCCGCAGATCTCGGCCAGTGGCGAGAAGGGGGGGCCCGCCGGAGGGGTGCGTGCCCATAGACGGCGCAGCAGCCCGGCGATGATCACGTCCTGTCCCGGCTCGGGTAGCGAGCACCCGAGCGACCAGCCGGGCATGCACCGTTCGAGCAGCAAAGCGGTCGTGTCACCGAGTGATCGGGTCGCGAAGCATCGCACGGCGCCATCGCCATCCCAGTGGCGCAACCCTTCGGCCTCGTGCTCGGCCTCGGGATGACGCCAGCCGATCTTGAGGACAAGTCCGTCGCCTGCCTGGTTCCGCGCCGGCGCGACCCAAGCGCACTGGCCTCCCGGAAGGAACGCCTCGCCTAACTCGAGGGCCCACTCCGAGGCGATCTCGCCGATCACATGCGGAAGGGTGGTCAGCCACTCGTGTCGACCGTGCGAGTCCTCCTCGTCGACCGCCGTGGCAAGCCGCGGCGGTATCCGGATCGTGCTCACGCCGAGAGTGTGGCGCCGGAGCGCGGGCGTGCGCGATCTCGTCTCACGAGTAGCGTGCCACTCGCTGGCTGCTCAAGCGCGAGTGTCATGAAACCCGGTCTATGGCCGGGTGAATCCGAGTTCACCGGCGGGTGAGGGCCCGAGTGTCGGGTTGTTCGGGCAGTAGGCTGCGGTCTCGTGATGCAGATGTGCATCCAAGCACGCGTCCTGCGATGCTTGCGACCGCGGCACCGAGGGCCGCGCCATCACGGAGGAGGTCTCAGGAGCCGCAGCAGGGTGCAAGGCGACGATCGACGGGCGTCAGCTGGGGTGTCTGGTGTGCGGCGCCGGCAGTTCACCGACGGCCGGTGAAGCTCAACACCACGGGCGCCGAGCTGTTCGGAATCGAGTGGAGCAATCGCACGGCAACAGCATTGATCTGCACGAACTGCGGCTACGTCCACGAGTTCCTGGGCGGCATCCTGGAGCTCTACGACGCCTGATCCGGCGCGCGAGTCTCGTGACCCGGCGGACGCGCCGGACGGTGTGACGCGCTCAGCTCGTCGCGGATGCCGGCGAGCAGCGGCGGGGACTCCCAGGCGGGCTCCTCGCCCTTCTCCCAGCGCTCGAGGTCGGGCGCCTGGAGCCGAGCGCGGCCGAGGATGAGCAGGCAGGCCGCGAACAAGCCGCCGCCGGCCACGATGCCGAAGCACACCCAGATCGCGGTGGTCGTCCCGGACTGCGGAGTGGACGCGACGGTCATGGCCAGGTGCACGAGAACCGGGGCGACCAGGAAGGCGGCCACGCCGCGCAGCAGCTCGATCAGCGCGAACACGCGCTGGATCTGCCCCGAGGCCAACGAGAAGCCGGCGATGAACAGGGCGGGGGAGACCGACGCGCCGACACCGAGGCCGACGAGGCCGGAACCGATGATCACGAGCGCGTCGGGGCCGTGGACCACTCCCGAGAGCACCGCGGCTCCACCGGCCAGCATGACCATCCCGCCGAGGGCGAGCAGCGGCACGAACCGGGTGCGGAACATGAGGCCGAAGAGGATCGCCGAGGACACCGCGGCGCCGAACTCGGGCCAGAACAGCATCGCCAGGTGGATGGGTGAGGACTTGCTCTGAAGCGCGGTGCCCACGAGCGTGACCAGGGCGATCGAAGCCGCACCGGCGCACATCGCGATCGTGATGCCCGCCACCGGGAACGTGGTGGCGACCTGGCGGACCGGCATCAGCGGATGCTTGATGTGGTACTCGTAGGCCACCAGGGCGATGATCATCAGGCTGCCGGCCACGAGCGGCAGGAACACGATCAGGTCGAGCAGGCGGTGGGTGAGCAGCTCGGAGGCTCCGAAGAAGGCGGCTGCCGAGCCGAAGCCCGCGAGGAAGATTGCCACCCAGTCCCACGGCGCGCTTTGATCCTGCGGTGGCTGATCCTCGAAGGTGAGGATCACGAACAGCAGCGCAAGGCCGCCCAGGCCGGCGACGATCCAGAACAGCGGGCGCCATGCTCCGGCACCCCGCCTGGACGCCGCCGATCACGGGTCCGGCGGCGACCGCGCCGAAGATGCAAAGGTTCATGACGAAACCGGTCCAGGGCATCTTCGACGGCGGCCATCCGATCACGAGCGGCGGCACGGCGGCGATCAGCATCAGGCTGGTGGTCAGGCCCTGGATGACGTGGCCGGCGATGAAGAAGCCGGGCGTGAAGGCGAGCGCCGTGAGCACCGACCCGATCACGAACAGCGTCGCGTAGAGCAGCAGCATGCGCCGGCCGCGCAGATGCACGGCGAACTGGACGGCGATCACCGTGCCGAAGGCGTAGGCCGCATTGGCCATCCCGGTGCTGAGCTGAAGGGCCTGGCGGCTGAGCGGCAGGCTCTTGGAGATGACGGGGAGCAGCGGGTTGATCGCCGCTGACAGCGCCAGGTAGGGAATCAAGGCGAACACGACCAGCGCCACCGCGCCGGCGTAGCTGTCCGCGAGCGGTCCTCGGAAGCGCATCAGGCGATCACAGGGCGCCGAGGCGGCAGCGCTCGCGCAGCGGCATGGGAGGCTTTACGCCTCGCTGAGGGTCTCGCAGGACGGCGCCGCGGAGCGACATCGCTTGCATGACGTCCACCTCGTAGGCGATCAGCCCCAGCGTGGTCGGGCGGCCGAACAGAGCGGCCGCCTCGGCGAAGCTCTGCCAGCGCAGGGTGCCGCCGGTGAACGTGCGGGCGGAGACGGCGGCGCAGCCGAAGCCGAGGCTCAGCCAGCCGACGACCGTCGGGGAGAAGGTCAGCGAGGTCGTGACGCCAAGCGCGGCGAGGACGAGCAGGGTCAGATTCGAGGCGAAGCGGGACGCCATGTCCGCCTGCCTACCCGCCGCGGTGTCAGCAAACCAATGGCCCACATCGACCGCGGCTCAGCCGCACGCCGCGCGATCCGTCAGCTGATCTGGACGCTCGTGATGAGGCCGCGGGTTATCACGACGTCGACGCGATTCGGTACGAAGTCCGCGGTGAGGTCGTAGGAGTGGCCGTCACGTCCAGCCACGCGCAAGCGACAGCCGGCACGCCCAGCAGTACTGGAGGCGGCGCTCTCGGTTTGCCCCAGGAGCACCCGGGCGTCGAAGCCCGTGCGCTGCATTCGTCTGGAGTCCGCCGGCCCCAGGGCGGGACACCAGAGCGGACGCGTCGGGCGGACGATCGTTGGACGCTCGGCTCGTGCCGCCGCGTGATGGCTGGTACCGCACGACGCGAGCACCAACCCCACGGACACGCCGGCCACGGCGAGCCCGGCCCGGCGAGCGCGAATTTGCGGCAGAGTGTCGCGCTTTGCCATACCTGCACTACGACGGGCTTGACCGTCGGTCACAGCCCGAGGCGCTTTGGTTACGCGTGCAGCGAACCCGCGCGGGCCGGATCTGCGACCGGAACCGTCCCGGCGGTACCGAGCTCGACATCGAAGGCGGCGACCTTCTCGGTATCCAGGTGCACATGGATCTCGCGGATCAGCCCGCGCTTGATCACCAGGTACTCCATCCCGGTGTTCTCGTAGACGTAGCCGTTGGCCGCGACCATGCGGTCGGTGAAGCAAATGAATACGCGCATGTCCCACGGCGGTCCGGCGACGGCGGCGTCGTGGACGGTGAACTGGGGGTGAAGGGCGGCGAAGCGGCGCATCCAGGCCTCGATCGCCGGCTTGCCGCGGAGCTCTCCGCCGAACGAGCTGTTTCCCGGGAAGACGAACCGGGCGTCGCCGGCCATCCCGAGCAGGGCCAGCCTCAGCTTGCCCTGTCTCACTTGCCCGTAGAGAAACGCAACGACGCGCTTGATGGTCCAGGAGTACACGCCTTCCGGATGCTAGATGGTTGAGTCACGGCCGCGTGAGGACCGCCACCGCCAGCCGATCCGCGTGCATCACGCGGGCCGGGGCCGTGTCCTGCTTAACCCGTCACGAGACCGGTGGACGGCCCGCCGTGACGGGTTATCCGCCTGGGAGACGGCTAACGCGTCACGCTCTCCAGTTCGACGGTGTCGTGACGTGTTATGCGCGTCCGCTGGACCGACCGGGACCGACGGCCAGCCGAAGCACCCCTAGTTGGTGGATTCCACGACCCGGCGTCCCCGCGGCCGCGGAATGAACCATCTAGCCCTCGACCTTGCCCGGAGGCCCACCGAGGGCCTCGATCAGCGCCGAGAAGCTGTTGCCCGCGGCGGTGGCGATGTTGTCCTCGTCGTCGGTCGGGCTCCACTGCCCGGCGAGCTTGGCGTAGGCCTTGGTGCTCTTCCCCGAACCCCAGCCGAGCTCGATGCCGGTCGGATACTTCGGGATGATCGTGGCGAGGGTCTGTCCGGCGGACACGGTCTGGCCGACGCTCAGCCCATCCGCGGGGATCACGCCCTCCGCGTAGTACACGTAGCAGCCGGCGTCGGCGCCGCCGCTCAGCTGATACTCGATGAACGCCCCCGGCCATCCCGTGTTGGAGGTGGCGAGGTAGGTGATCCGCCCGCGCCCGATGGCCTCGAGCGTGCCCGAGCCGGCGTAGTCGACCCCCTGGTCGACGCGCTCGGGTTTCACGGTGGCTCCGGCGAGGGGATTCGTGTAGCCGGCGGGAGTCACGGCGAGCGGGCAGCTGCGCCAGCCGGCGGCGCCGGCAGCCGCCAGGCCGGGGCCGGCGCGCGATGACTTCGCGGACGCCAGGCTGGCCGGGATCCGGGCCGAAACTCGCGTCGGGGTCGTCGAGGCCTGCGACCCGCCCGCGAGATCGCTGGCGATGATCGCAGACAGCAGGGCCAGGGCGGCCACGCCCCGGGGGCCGAGCGTCGGCACGAGCGACAGCAGGCCGCCGGCGCGCTCGATCCCCCGTCGCACCCGAACGGCCCAAGGAGCACTGGACGGGTCGCGCGTCGCGGCGGGACTGATCTGCGGGCGGCCTCGGCGCGCGGGCCGGCGTGGCCGACGTGGCCGACGCGGCCGACGATCCGGCTTCGCCGCCGCGGGAGCCTGCGCAGCCCCTTCCTCGCGGTCCCGCCCCGCGGATCGCGTCGAGCGCTCTCGCCGCGCCTGCGAGCGTTCGAGCGATAGCCGCCACGGATCATCCCGGGCGAGATCTCGCGCGGTGTCCACAAACCTCCATCTGTCAACGTCAGGAGCCTGCGGGGTTAGCTGTCGGGCTCGCGCTGCGCGCTACGCCGACATGCACCGGCGATTCGCCCCGGCGATCACGCGGATCGCTTCTGGGTCCCCCGCTCACCGTCCACGGATAGTCCGGTGATTCGGCTCTGTATGTGGCCGAGGAACCTATCACCCAGGCCAGCGGAAATGCTGGAAGGATTCTGACGTGGCGCGAGGTGATGCGGCCAAGATGCGGGATCTGCTGCGCCGCCCGGAGCGATACTTGCTCGAAGTCCAGCTGCCCGACACGGGACCATGAGGAGATAGCCATGTACGAGCCCTGGGACGCCTTCGAGGCGCCGCGCTTCACCGGTCCGCGCACCTACGCGCGGTTGCCGTACATCAAGGAGCTGGACGGCGTGCACGCCGCCGTGTTCGGGATGCCGTGGGACGGTGGCACGTCGTTCCGGGCCGGGGCCCGCTTCGGACCCGAGGGCGTGCGCTCGGCTTCGGGCATGATCCGCACCTACAACGCGGTGCAGAAGGTGCAGGTGTTCGGAGCGCTGTCCACGATCGACTACGGCGACAGCCCGACCGTCCCCGGCTACATCGAGGACACGCTGGAGCGGATCACCGCGTTTGTGCGGCCGCTGGCCGAGGCGAAGATCCCGAGCGTGGGCATCGGCGGCGATCACTCCGTGGCCCTCGGCGAGCTGCGGGCCTATGCGGCGGTGCACGGTCCGCTCGGCCTCGTGCACCTCGACTCGCACACCGACCTGTGGGACAGCTACAACGGCCGTCCCTACTCGCACGGCACGATGTTCCGCCGCGCGCTCGAGGAGGGGCTGGTCGATCCGGCCCGCATGCTCCAGGCCGGCATTCGCGGGCCGCTGTACGGAGAGGACGACGAGGGCATCCCGGCAGAGCTCGGGGTCAGGACGATCCCGTGGGTGGAACTGGCGCAGATCAGCCCGGCCGAGCTCGCCGCGATAGCGAGCGAGCGCCTCGACGGCCAGCCCGCGTTCCTGTCCTTCGACGTGGATTTCGTCGACGCGGCGTTCTGTCCCGGCACCGGCACGCCGGAGGTCGGCGGCCCGACCAGCTTCCAGGCCCTGTCCTATCTGAGGGCTATGAAGGGCCTGCCGTTCATCGCCTATGACCTGGTCGAGGTCGCTCCGGCCTACGACGGGCCGGGCCAGGTGACCGCCCTGTTCGGGGCCAACGCGGTGTTCGAGATGCTCAGCCTGATCGCGATGGCCCGGCGCGCATCTCACGTTCCCGGCCACAGCGACGTTTCACCAGCATGACCGCAGACCAGGAGGTGAAGCGAACCATGCCGTTCACGACTTTCGAGAGCCCGTTCGGGAAGCTGACGCTGGTGGGCGACCCGGCGGGCTGCCTGCACCGCCTGTACTTCCCGGGCACCGCACCCGCGACGGGCACCACGGGGCGCGACGGGCAGGTACTCGCGGCCGCCACAGAGCAGCTCGACGAGTACTTCCGGGGCGAGCGCACGAGCTTTGAGCTCGAGTTCGAGCTGGCCGGCACGCCGTTTCAGCGCAGCGTGTGGGACGCGCTGCGAACGATTCCCTACGGCGAGACGACCAGCTATGGGGCACTGGCCCGCCGGCTCGACGCGCAGCCGCGCGCGATCGGCGCGGCCGTCGGGTCGACGCCGATCCCGATCATCGTTCCCTGTCACCGGGTGATCGGGACCGACGGGTCGCTCACCGGCTACGGCGGCGGACTGCCCCGCAAGCGCGCGCTGCTGGCCCTGGAGGCCGGCGGCGGCGATCGCGAGGCGTTCGACGCCGCATGGCGCGAGCGCCAGCTCGCGCTCCTCTGAGGGATCCGCGCCGGAGCGCCCTGACCGGGTCTGTCAGCGAGCTGTAAGCGAGCGGTAAACGAGTCGGCGGATGCTGCGTCGCCGACATGCTGACGATCAAATTCGGGCCGTCCGATCTGGACAGCGTGCGCTTCAGCGTTTCGCCACTGGTCGAGCTGTGGCAGAGCATCCGAGCGCTGCAGAGCCCGGTCGCGGGGGCACTGCACTCGACCTGGCTCCGGGACGCACGCGCTCGCGTGCGGGATCTGGATCTGAGAATGCTGTGCGCGCTGCAACCCCCACACGGATCCTCCCCGGACTTCATTCACCCGACACCAGAGGGACCGTGCAGCGAACTCGAGCTGGAGCTGGCGCGCATGGTGGCGACGCCCCCGGATCAGATCAGGCGCGAGATCCTGCTCGCCTACGGTGAGGCGGGGGTGCCGGCTGCGATCCGAGGGTTCGTGGGGACGCCGGAGGCGGCGATCGGGGAGCTCGCCGCGCTGTTGCGCTGCTACTGGCAGCGGGTGATGGCCCCGTACTGGGAGCGGATCCGGATGCGACTCGAGGGCGATGTGCTGTGGCGGGCTCAGCAGGTCGCCGGTGGAGGCCTCCGACTGCTGTTCGCCGACATCGACCAGTCGATTCGCTACGACGATGCGCGGCTCGTCATCGACAAGTCATGGCAGGGCTCACTCGATCTGCATGGCCGCGGACTCCTGTTCGTCCCCAGCGTGTTCGTGTGGCCGTCCGTGGCGATCATCGATCGGGGTCCGTGGCAGCCGACGCTGATCTATCCCGCGCGCGGCTGCGGACTCGTGTGGGAGCCGGTGGACCCGGCACCGGAGGGGCTCGCCGCGCTGCTGGGCGCCCGGCGCGCGACGATCCTCGCCTCGCTCGAGCGGCCGTGCTCGACGACCGACCTCGCGTGCCGGCTCAAGGTGGTACCGAGCAGCATCTCCCAGCATCTGACCGTGCTGCACGAAGCAGGGCTGATCGAGCGCCACCGCGTGGGGCGCGTGGTGCTCTACCGGCGATCCCCTGCGGGGGATGTGCTGCTGGGCGCCAACACCGGGAGTGTCGGCGGTCTCGAGGCCGCCTGACCGGACCAGACGTTCGCGAAGCGTCTGCGGGTCGCGGTGATCAGCCGATCGCGCGAGGTCGGAGCGCCAAGCGCTGACGGGATCGCATTCGGCGAACTCCCGCTCGAGTGAGTCGAGCGCGTCGACCGCCCCGCGGAGCGCCCCGCGGCGTGATCGGCGGGGACCATGGCGGTTCCGTCGGGCAGCTCGTAGGTCGGCGGCGGGAGGATTCCGCGCTGGACGTAGGGCCGGATTCCGTCCTCCATCGCCACGAAGGAGTCCTTGACGTAGGCGATGTGGCGGTCCGCTGAGAGCGGCAGGCGTGCGGTCACACCGCCTCCTGGCCCTCCGGGAGCGGCTCCTGCATGGGGAAGTGGCAGGCGGCGAGATGCCCGTCGCCGAACGGCCGCAGCGGCGGCACCACCTCGGCGCACTTCTCCTGGGCCCGCGGGCAGCGGGTGCGGAAACGGCAGCCGGAGGGAGGGTGGACCGGCGAAGGGGAGCTCGCCTCGCACGGCGACGCCACGCCCCTTCTTGCGTGCGAGCTCGGGATTCGGGACCGGTATGGCTTCGAGCAGCCCGGCCGTGTAGGGATGGGCGGGGCTGTCGTAGATCTCACGCGACGGGCCGACCTCGACCAGCCGACCGAGATACATCACCCCGATGCGGTCGGCCAGGTACTTGACCACCGACAGGTCGTGCGAGATGACGATGTAGGTCAGGCCGTAGCTGGCCTGCAGGCGCTGCATCAAGTTGAGGATCTGAGAGCGGATCGAGACGTCGAGCGCGGATACCGGCTCGTCGGCCACGATCACCTTGGGATTCAGCGCGAGCGCCCGGGCCAGACCGAGCCGCTGACGCTGCCCTCCGGAGAACTCGTGCGGGTAGCGGTTGATGGCGTCGTACGCGAGCCCGACGTCGTGCAGCAGTCGGTGGACCGTCTCGTTGCGCTCCTTGGCGGTCCCGCGACGAGCGACGTCAAGCGGCTCGGAGATGATCTCCCTGACCCGCATGCGTGGGTCCAGCGACGAGTAGGGGTCCTGGAACATGAACTGGAGGTCACGTCGCAGCTCGCGAAAGCGGGCCGGCTTAAGCGACCCCAGGTCGGTTCCTCCGAACAGCACCTGACCCCCGGTGGGAGCCTCCAGGCCGACGCCCATCCGGCCGAGCGTGGTCTTTCCGCAGCCCGACTCGCCGACCAGTCCGAGCGTCTCGCCCGGCCTTACCGCGAGGCTCACCTCGGTGACCGCGTGGACCGCCCCCACGCGCCGGCGCAGCACCGCGCCGGCGGTCGACCGGGAACTCCTTGGTCACGTCTCTGAACTCGAGGATGAATCCGTTCGGACCGTGGTTCTCGTCGGAGGACGCGCCGAGCTGCGGCTCGGCTGCCGGCTCGAGCAGCTCGAGCTCGCGGCCGAAGGAGGCCATCAGGGTCTTGTTCTGCTCGGCCTGCGCCAGCAGCGACGCGCCCAAGATCGCCCATGGCCGCGGCCGAGGAGTTGCGGGGGTGAAAGCAGGCGAACGGATGGTTCGGGTCCTCGCCGGCCAGCGGTGGATCTTCGCGACGGCACTGCTCGGTGGCGAACGCGCAACGGGTGGCAAAGCGGCAGGCCACCGGCGGCCGGCGCAGGTCGGGCGGAATCCCGGGGATCGAGTAGAGCTCCTGGCCCGAGTCCTGATCGAGCTGCGGGATCGAAGCCAGCAGCGCCTCGGTGTACGGATGGCGGACATGCGTGAACAGCTCCACGGTCTCGGCCGTCTCGACCTTGCGCCCGGCGTACATCACGGCGACCCGGTCGGCGCGGCCGGCGATCACTCCCATGTCGTGCGTGATCAGGATGATCCCCATCCCGAGCTCGCGCTTGATCCGGTCGAGCAGGTCGAGGATCTGCGCCTGGATCGTCACGTCCAGCGCGGTGGTGGGCTCGTCGGCGATCAGCAGCTTGGGGTCGCAGGCCAGCGCCATCGCGATCATCACCCGCTGGCGCAGCCCGCCGGACAGCTGATGCGGGAAGTCGCGGATGCGCTCCGCGGGCCGCGGCAGGCCTACCAGGTCGAGCACCTCCGTGGCGCGCTTCATCGCCTGTTCCTTGGAGACGGCGCGGTGCGTGAGCACCACCTCGGCGATCTGCCGTCCGATCGTCATCGTCGGGTTCAGTGACGTCATCGGGTCCTGGAAGACGATCCCGATCTCGTTGCCGCGGACCTTGCGCAGCTCGGCGGCCGAGAGTGTGACGAGGTCCCGTCCGTTCAGCCGGATCTCACCCCCGGCGATGTACCCGCCCCTGGGCAACAGGCGCATGATCGACATCGCGGCCATCGTCTTACCGCAACCCGACTCACCGACAATCCCCAGCGTCTCGCCCGCGTCGAGCTCGAGGGTCAGGCCATCGACCGCGTGCACGATCCCGCTGCGGAGCCTGATCTGGGTTCGGAGACCGTCGAGCTCGAGCAGCACGGTTTCCTACCTTTCCTGCAGCCGCACGTCGAAGGCATCCTGGAGCGCGTCCCCGATGAAGTTGAAGGCGACGACCGTGATCACGATCATCGCCAGCGCCGGATACACCTGCCACCAGTAGCCGTCCTGGAGGTAGGTGGTCCCGTCCGAGAGCATCGACCCCCACGTCGGGATGCTCGGCGGCAGCCCGAAGCCGAGGTACTGCAGCACGGCGAGGGTCAGGATCGCGTTGGCGATCTGGAAGGTGACCGTGACCATGATCGTCCCGATCGTGTTCGGGATGATGTGGCGAAGGATGATCCGCCAGGACCGTCCGCCCATCACCTGCACTGCCTGCACGTACTCGCGCGTGCGCAGGGTGAGGGTCTCCCCGCGCACCAGCCGCGCCGGGATCAGCCACGAGACGAGCACGAGGACGACGATCAGCAGCGTCAGGCTCGGCTTGAAGATCTGGGCCATGAAGATGAACAGGAACACGACCGGGATCGCGTATCCGACATCGACCAGGCGCATGAGGGCGCCGTCCACCGGGCCGCCGATGAACCCGGAGACGGCGCCATAGATCAGCCCGAACAGGGTGGCGATCAGCCCGACGGCCAGCCCGACCTCGATCGAGCTCTGGCCGCCCTTCATCAGCCGGCCGACGATGTCGAAGCCCGCCGAGTCCGTGCCGAGCAGATGCCCGCTGCCCGGCGCCAGGTTGACCGCCACGAGGTTGGGGTTGAGCTGATCGGTCTGGTGAATCAGCGGACCGATGAAGCTGAACAGGACGACCAGCACGACGACGCCCACACCGACGATGGCCAGCCGGTTCTGGGCGAATGTCCTGGCCACGACCAGCCATGGGTTCCCTGTGGCGACGACCTCCCCGCCCTCGGGCAGCACGTCGACCTCGACCGGCTCGCGGTCCGCGGTCTCCGCGGCGGCCGCCTCAGTACCTGATCCGGGGGTCGAGAATCGCATAACCGATGTCGGCGACCAGATTTCCGAGCACGGTGATCACGCCGACCAGCACGGTGATGCCGAGCATCACCTCGTAGTCGTTGCTCACCGCTGCCTGGAGATACTCCAGCCCGGCGCCCGGATAGTTGAAGACCTGCTCGATGATCAGCGTCCCGGTGATCACCAGCGGGATCGAGAGGCCCACCAGGGTGACCACCGCGACCAGCGAGTTGCGCAGCACGTGGCGCGAGAGCACGAGCCGCTCGGACAGTCCCTTGGCGCGCGCGGTGCGTATGTAGTCCTGCGCCAGGGTGTCGATCGCCGAGGAGCGCATGTAGCGGCTGAACTGCGCATAGGTGACGAGCGTCAGGCTGGCCACCGGAAGCACGAGGCCCGCGGGGTGGGCCAGCATCCCGAGCGCCGAGGTCGTCTGCGGCGCCTCGGCCGGGAACACGTGGAAGCTGATCGACAGGAACTGGATCAGCAGCAGCGCGATCGCGTACTGCGGCATCGAGTAGAGCAGGAAGCTGACCCCGGTGCCCGCGTAGTCGAGCGGGCCGTTGCGCCGCACCGCCTGCACGACCCCGACTGGGATCGCGATGAGCAGCGCGAAGATCAGCGATAGGCCCCCGAGGATGAGATCCCGCGGCAGCTCTGAGGCCAGCAGCGAGTCGACCGTGCGGTTGTACTGGTAGGAGTAGCCGAGGTTGCCCTGCAGCAGCCTCTTGAGAAACAGCCAGTACTGGACGTACACCGGCTTGTCCAGCCCGTTCTGATGGGTGAACTGCGCGATCAGAGGCGGCGAGGCCCGGTTGCCGAGGACGTCACGGGCGAGGCTGCCCGGGAGCATGTGCAGCAGGGCGAAGGTGATCATCGTGACGCCGAGCGTCACGATGATCGCCTGGCCCAGCCTTCGGATGATGAACCCGATCACCGAATCAACCCCTTGGGTGCGAATCCGCTCGCCCTTGGCTACTTGGTGAAGTACCAGTCCTCGGGGTTCATCATGCCCAAGGCGTTCGCCGCGTAGCCGCCGAGGTTCTTGGCGACGAGGACGCCCGCGTCACCGGCGTAGGTGCCGATCGAGGTGGGGCCGAACACGACCGGCAGTGTGTGCTCGACGTTCTCCGCGTACGCGCTCAGCGCCTGTGTGCCATTGGACGCCGTGGTCACCCCCTGGATCAACCGCGTGGTTGAGGGGTCGCTGTAACTCTGGTAGTTGGCCACGGCGCCGGGGGCGAACAGCTGCTCACCGGTCGGCAGGTACGACGGACCGTAGATCCACCCCGCGCCCCAGTTCTCGGACTGCCACTTGCAGGTCGGCTGGCTCGGTTGACAGGCCACCGCGGTGCCGATCACCGTCGCGAACGGATGCGTGGTGAGGTTGATGTTGATCCCGACCTTGCTCGCCTGCGCGGCCAGGTCATCCATCTCGTTCTTGACCGCGACGCTGCCGGAGGCGTAGTCGATGTTGAACGAGATTCCCTCGCCCTTGGTTATACCGGCGCCACACAGGCTCGGGTTCTCGCAGGTCGTCGTCCCGCCCGGTGCCACCTTCCAGCCGTGGCTGGCGAGTATCGACTTGGCCGCCGAGACCGAGAACGGGTACGGATTCACCGTGGTCACGGAGGCGCTGACGAGCGGGCTCGGCGGCGACGGCGGGATCGGCCCGTAGGTTGGATTGGCGGTGTGATACAGGAAGGCGTTGATCCAGCCGTCCTGATCAATCAGATGCTGGAAGGCCTGACGGAAGTACAGCTGGCTGAAGATCGGGCCGACCTTCGGGTTGTGGAAGTTGAGCGGGAAGTAGTTGAACGAGTAGCTCGCCGCCTTGTTGTAGTTGTATCCCTGAGCGGCCAGCGTGGAGACCTGCGGCGCGTACTGCTGCGGGAGGCTCGCGACCGTGAGCGCACTGGGTCCGCTCGAACGCAGTTCGTTGTAGACCGCGGCCTCACTCGTGAACGGCAGCGTCACCAGCTTCGAAATTGACGGCTTCGGCGAGCCCGAGTAGTCGGGATTGGGCACCATCGTCACTTCGCCCGTGGTCGTGAAGTTCGCGAGCTTGAACGGACCGTCGACCACCTTCCACAGCGGCGAGGTGGTCCAGGTGCCGAGATCCTTGGACTGACCGTCGAGGAACTTGTACACGGCCATCGCGCCCGACTTGGTGCTGTCCGGCAGATGTCCATTGTCGGCGCTCGGCGCCGGCTGGGACAGAGACGTCCGATCCCAGGCCAGCGGCAGCGGAACGAGCTGAGAGAGCTCGTCGTAGGTGACCCAGGTCGGGCTGTAGGCCTTGGTGAAGTGCAGGACGAAGGTCGAGGGGTTGGGCGCCGAGTAACTCGTAACGTTGTCGGGGAAATATCCCGGGACGTAACCGCACCAGTCCGCCGGGTTCGCCTTCATCAGGTTCATCCAGAACACCAGGTCGCGTGAGGTGACCGATTCGCCGTCCGCCCACTTCCAGGCATTCAGCTTGATGGTGACCGTCTTGCCTCCACCCGAGAACTGGGGTTGCTGTCCGACCGAGTAGTCGTAGTCGATCGTCGGCCGGTAGTCGTTCCCGTACCAGTAGAGAGGCCGGTACAGCATGTACATCAGCTGGTTGATGTTCTGCGTCCCACACACCTGAGGGCTGTAGAACGGGAAGATGTAGTTCGGCTCCTGCTCGGGGATCTGCGTGAAGTACACGGTCCCGCCCTGGATCCGGGTGCCCGCCGGGTCATAGGGCTGGGTCAACCCCGGTCCACTGGTCGGGGTCGCCACCGGCGACGCGGTGGAGGCGGCGCTGCCACCGCCACCGCTACCGCCGTTGTTGCTCGAGGAGCCGCAGGCTGCGGCCACAATCATCAGCGCGCTCGCAGCGAGCGCCACGGCCGTCATACGCGTGAGCTTTTGCACGTCCCGTCCTCCCCATCTAGGTTTGGTCGCACTACTTCTCTTCAGCGGACGCGGCCACCACCACCGCGGAGACGCCGACCCCACGTGGGGTCGGCGTCCGAGATGGGCCCAGAGGTGGTCGATCCACGCGCTGGAACATCCCATCGGCCCGGCAGGTCCTCAAAGTGATTCACCGACAACTGAATGCTCCGTTTGCGTCCTCATGCGGACGCCCGGGCGGCGCAGACGCCCGGGCGTGCTCCGCGTCGGTCATTACCAGCGACTGACACGTTCCTGACCGTCGGCGTCAGGTGGTCGTTGCGCGCCGCCTGCGCTTGACAGATAATCGGCGGGATGCGCGCGCAGGCAACCGCGGCTTTGCGGTTCGGCATCCTCGGCCCGCTGGCCGCCTCCTGGGATGGAGAGGCTGTCGCCCTTGGCGGTGCTCGGCAGCGCGCGCTGCTGGCGATCCTGCTCGTGCACGCCGGAGAGCTGGTCTCCACCGAGCGGCTGCTCGAGCAGCTGTTCACCGGCGCGCGACCCCGCAGCTCGGCCAACGCGCTCCACGTCGCCGTGTCGCGGTTGCGCAGGGCGCTCCGCGACGACGGCGGCGAGATGCTGCGCACTTCTCGCGGCGGATACCTGCTCGCGCTCGACCCCGAGCAGCTCGATGCGGCCAGGTTCGAGCGCCTGCTGGCCGACGGCCGCGGCCTGCTGGCCGCCGGAGATGCCGCAGGCGCCTCGGCGCGGCTGGCCGACGCGCTCGGTCTGTGGCGGGGTAAGCCGCTGGCCGACCTGGCCACGCTCGATGACGTGCAGGGCGAGATCCGGCGTCTCGAGGAGCTCCACCTGCTGGCCGAGATGGAGCGGGTCGACGCCGAGCTTGCGCTCGGGCACGCCGCCGAGGTGGTCGCCCCGCTCGAGCGTCTGATCGCCGCGGCGCCGCTACAGGAGCGAGTGCGGGGGCAGCTGATGCTCGCGCTGTATCGCTCCGGCCGCCAGGCCGACGCCCTGGCCGCCTACCGCGAGGCCTGCGCGCTGCTGCGCGACGAGCTCGGGCTGACGCCGAGTGCCGAGCTGCGCGAGCTCGAGCACATGATCCTGTGCCACGACGCCGGGCTCGAGGCCGACCCGGCCCCGGAGGCGCCGACCGGGCCGGGGCTCTGCCCGTTCAAGGGACTGGCCGCGTTCGAGGGATCCGACGCGCACTTCTTCTGCGGGCGCGACCGCGTCATCTCCGAGTTGATCGCCCGGCTGGCCGAGTGGCCGCTGGTAGGCATCCTCGGGCCCTCGGGGATCGGCAAGTCCTCGCTGATGCGAGCGGGTGTGCTGCCGGCGCTGCGGTCCGGGGCGCTGCCCGGCAGCGCGGGCTGGCGCCAGGTGCTGCTGCGACCCGGGGAGCATCCGTGCGCCGAGCTCGAGCGGGCCCTCGGCGGGCGTCCGGATCAGGTGCTTGGCGCTCTGGGCCGGGAGGAGCGGCTGGTCGTCGCCGTCGATCAGCTCGAGGAGCTGTTCACGGCCTGCGCCGAGGAGCCCGAGCGCCGCGAGTTCCTCGAGCAGCTGGTCGCCGCGGCCGGCGATCACGAGCGCCGCGTGGTCGTGCTCTGCACGCTGCGGGCCGACTTCTACGGCCGTCTCAGCGCCTACTCAGGGTTTGCCGAGCTGCTCAGTCGCAGCCACGCCCTGGTTTCTCCGATGGATCGCGCCGAGCTCCGGGAGGTGATCCAGCGGCCGGCCGCGCGGGCCGGGCTCGAGGTCGAGGAGCGGCTGGTCGACGTGCTGGTGGCAGAGGTCGGCGACGAGCCCGGTGCCCTGCCGCTCCTGTCTACCACGCTGCTCGAGCTCTGGCAGGCGCTCGACGGGCGCGTGCTCCGTCTGCAGGACTACCGGGCGACCGGGGGCGTGCGCAGCGGGGTGGCGCGGATCGCCGAGGCCGCGTACCTGCGTCTGGACGAGAGCGAGCGTCCGGTGGCTCGCGATCTGCTGCTGCGGCTGGCCGACGTCGGCGAGGGCGCGCCCGAGCGCCGGCGTGTGCCGCTGGCCGAGATCAGCGGGATCACGGGCGCGCAGCCCGTGCTCGCCGCGCTCACCGAAGCTCGCCTGGTCACGGTCGGCCCGGGCGCGGTGGAGCTATCGCACGAGGCGCTGCTGCGCGAGTGGCCGCGCTATCGGGGCTGGCTCGAGGAGGACCGGGTGGGGCGCCGGCTGCACGACCATCTGCGGCTGGCCGCCGCCGAGTGGGACGCGCGCGGACGCGACGCCGGCGAGCTCTACCGCGGGGCTCGGCTGGCCGCCGCGCTCGAGTTCGCCCAGCAGCACTCCGACCGGTTGGATCGCCTGGAACGCGAGTTCGTGGCCGCGAGCCGCCGGACGGCCGAGCGTGAGGCGGCCCGCCAGCGCGCGCAGAACCGCCGCCTGCGCGCGCTCCTGCTCGGGGCCGGTCTTCTCCTCATCCTGGCCGTGGTCGCCGGCGTGGTCGCGGTGGTCGGGCAGCGCCACGCCGCCAGCGCCGCACGGCTGGCCGGCGACGAGGCCCGCGCCGCGCTCGGGCGGCAGCTGGGCGCGGAGGCGCTCGGCGCTCCGCGGCTCGACGTGGCGGCGCTCCTGGCCCGCGAGGGCGTGGCGCTTGACCGCTCCCCGCAGACCGAGGGGAATCTGCTCTCCACGCTGCTGCGCGCCCCGGCGGTCGTGGCGACGTTCTCGGCGCCCACCAACTCCACCCCGCAGGTCGCGGTCAGCCCCGATGGCCGCACGCTGGCCGTGTCGAACAGCGTGTCGGACACCGTGGACTTCTACGACACGCGCACCCGGGTGCTGAGCGATCGGACGCTGAGCGACTTCTTTGGGGACCAGCCGGCGGTGTATTCCCGGGACGGAAGGCTGCTCGTCTACCGCGCCGGCACGACGCTGGCTGTTCGCGACTCGCGCAAGTTAGAGCTCGAGGCGAGATTGCCCATCGGCACGCCGTTCGCGCAGAACCTCACCGCGGATCTGCCGGAAGGCAGCATCCTGATTTCGCCTGACGAGCGCACTGTCTACTACGGCTACTGGCTGCTGGACGCCGGCGGCCAGCCGGCCCAGGCGTACCTGGCCCGCTGGTCGCTGCCCAGCGGCCAGCCCCTGCCCACCGTTGCACTGGGGCGTGGGCCGCTGCTCGCGCTGCGGCTGCTCGACAGCGGCCGTCGACTGACCGTCACGAGCGCGCGCGAGGTGAGCACCTACGACGCGCGGACGTTGCGGTCACTGAGCGCGGCAGCCATCCACCCGGTCCCGCTGCTGCCGACGTCCGCCGCCATCAGTCCGGACGGCACGACGGTGGCGATCGGATCGCAGACCGGCGCGGTCTCGTTCGTGGCCGCGGCGACGGGGCTGGCCCGGCGGGGATCGGGCGGCCACACCGCGGCCGTGGCCAGCGTGGTCTATGCGCCAGACGGCCGCACGGCCATGAGCGTCGGCGACGACGGGCGCGTGATCGTGTGGGATCCGCTCACCGGCGAGGAGCTGGCCGGGCTATCGGGGCCCCCGGGACGCGTGCAGGACGCCGAGGTCAGTCCTGACGGCTCGACGCTCTACACGTCGGCCGTGGGCGGAGGGGTGCTCGCCTGGGATCTCACCGGGCGGCGAAGCTTCGGGCGCAGCGCCCGGCTGAGCCCGGCGCATCAGTGCTGCGATTCGATCTCGCCGCTTGCGCCGCCGCTTGCCGTCTCGCCCGATGGAACCCGCTTCGCGGTCCCGATCGGGCCCTCGACCGTGGGCGTGTTCTCCACCCGGACGCTACGGCGTGAGGCGTCGTTCACGATCCGCCCGTCGGGCCAGGCGCTCACGACGCTGGCATGGTCGCCCATCGGGCCTGAGCTCGCGGTCGGCGCGCATGGCGGCGTGATCGAGCTGTGGAGCGTCGGCGGAGCCCCGCATTACCTCCGCTCGTTGGCGGGGCTGGCGCCACTGCCCGGCCAGGCCGAGGCGATCCAGTCGCTCGCCTTCTCTCCCGACGGCCAGTTCCTGGCCGCCAGCGACAAGAGCCCGAGCACGGCCCTCGGGCACACCTCGGTCGCGTTGGTGGCGACCCTGGCCAGCTGGCGCGTGAGCACCGGCGCGGTGGTCGTGCCCCCGACCGACCTCGGCGGCGCCAACAGCCTGAGCGGATCGGATGCGGTCGCGTTCTCGCGTGACGGCAGGCTGTTGGCCGCCAGCCTGCCCACGGGCGGCGTGCAGCTGTATGACCCGCTGGGCGGGGGACTGGTGCGCACGATCTCCGATCCCGGCAGTGACAGCGTGACGCTCGCTTTCGGTGCCCACGAGATGCTGGCCGGCGGCACTCTCGGAGGGGCACTCGAGCTGTGGGATGCCGCGAACGGCCGGCGCATCGGCGCGCCTGTGCTGGCCGATTCGGTGGCGGTGACCAGCGTGGCTTTCGATCAGCGCGGCCGCCGACTGGCCACCGCGGGGAGCGGGGACGGCACGATCAAGCTGTGGTTCACAGCCGGACTCGAGCAGGAGGGCCCGCGGCTCGCCTCCGACCCGGGCGCCACCTCGGCCGCGGCCTTCGAGCCCGGCGGTCAGGACCTGCTGGCCGTCGATGACCGCGGCGGCGCTTTCGTCTGGCCGACCTCACTGGCCGCCTGGCAGCGAGACGCCTGCTCGCTGGCCGGTCGCAGCCTGACCCACGCGGAGTGGGCCCAGTTTGTCGGCGGACCGCACTACACGCCGGTCTGCCCCTGAGCTCGTCGGGTCGGATCAGGTGGTGTGCCATGGCGTCCAGGGTAGGCGGCACGCTCAAGGCGAGCGGCGCGGCCGCCGATAACTGCCCGTGACCCATCCTTCTGAGCGCCGCCGGCGCTCCGTCACCGCCGCCACGGAGGAACCCCGCACATGAGCGTCACCGACCAGCTGAACGAGTCCCGACTCGATGGCAACAACAACGAGCCGCGGCTCGTGCTCGACCTCGACCTGATCGAGGCGCAGGCGCTGCGGGCCTGGCTGCTCGAGACCGAGCTGAACGGTCTGAGTGCGCAGGACACCCCAGTGGTGAGCACTGCCCTGGCCAAGCTCGGCCGGGCGGTCGACACGGCGCAGGCCACGGTCAACATCCGCCGCGAGTTCCAGCAGGCCGGGGTCAACCTCGCCCACTGGTCCGACGAGCAGGTGCTCGAGCTCGGGCGCCGGATCGCCGAGGCGGCCCGCCCCATCCTGGGCAGCTGAGCCGCGCCGGCCGCGGGCTCTCACCCGGGGGCGTAGATCGTCATGCCAGTCGTGATCGGATTCATCAGCGGCGCGATCCTTGGCGCGGTCGCGATGCTGTTCCTGCTCCGGGGGTCCGGCAGCGCGCGTGCCGAGGCTGACCCGACCGGCGAGGGGGTGC
Organism: uncultured Solirubrobacterales bacterium; assembly: GCA_963764545.1. Taxonomy (GTDB): domain Bacteria; phylum Actinomycetota; class Thermoleophilia; order Solirubrobacterales; family Solirubrobacteraceae; genus Palsa-465. The sequence goes on from CAVXSX010000009.1 coordinate 474,973, forward strand.
TCGACCCGGTCACCGGCCTGGCCACCCACGACCGGTTGGTGGCCGACCTGAAGCGGGAGCTCGATGGCGGCAGCGAGGTCACGCTGTACCTGTTCGCGCTCGACGGCTTCAAGGACTACAACGACGCCTATGGCGACGTGTGCGGCGATGCGCTGCTCGGTTGGCTCGGGCGCAAGCTGCGCGACGCAGTCGGCTCCTACGGCATCGCCTACCGGATGCGCGGCGGCAGCTTCGCGCTGCTCGCCGTGGGCTCCGAGCGCTTCACCAACGCTCTGTGCGCCTCGGCTGCCAGCGCGCTGAACGAGAGCGGCGATGGTTTCCAGATCTCCTGCGACGTGGGCTCCTCAAGCCTTCCCTCCGAGACCGCGGTGCCCCGCGAGGGGCTCGAGCTGGCCGCCCGCCGGGCCACCAAGGCGGCCGGCGAACGCCACGTGAGGTCCGGGCGCCGTGCGCCGTCGGACGCGATCGAGGCGCTGCGGCTGGTCCGTTCGCGCCAGGACGTGGCGGCGCTGGCGGTGGCCATCGCGCGCCGGCTGGGTGTCCCCGACGCGGACATCGCGTCGATCGAGAACGCCATGCACCTGTGCGACGTGGGCAACGTCGCCGTCCCCCGCGCGGTTCTCAGCTATCCGGGCAAGATCACCGGCCCCGAGTGGCAGTTCATCCACCTGCACACGCTGGTCGGCGCGCGGCTGATCGCCGGCCCACTCGGAATGGAGCCGGTGGCCCGGCTGGTCCGTCACAGCCACGAGCGCTGGGACGGAGTGGGCTATCCCGACGGGCTGGCCGGCGACGCGATTCCGCTCGGCTCGCGCATCGTGTTCGTGTGCAGCGCCTTCCACGACATGACCTCTGACCGTCCGCATCATCAGGCCCTGGAGCCGGCCGACGCCGTCGTTCAGCTCGAGCGCGGCGCCGGCAGCCAGTTCGATCCGGCTGTCGTCCAGGCGTTCCGCGACGAGTTCCTGGGCGAGGCGGACGAGGCGCTCGAAGAAGAGGCCGCGGCCTAGATCACGGTTCGTGGCCCGGCTCGATCCGCTTGGCGCGGCGGAAGGTGAGCGGGTCGCCTGAGCGATGGGCCTCGCCGTCGATCGGCTCGAGCAGGAACCCCCAGTGGTCGCCGAGCGCCACGCGTTCGAGCACGCGGCCGGCGAACCAGTCCTTGAGCTCGGTCAGGACCGGAGCTCCGCCGGGACCGGGCCGCCACTCGCACCGCGCGAACTTGTCGACCTCGTCACCGGTCTCGCCCCCGAACAGGACAGCGAGCTCCTCAGCCTGCTCGGGGACGAAGTGCACGACGAGGACGTCCGCACCGTTGGTCGCCACGCGGTAGGTGCGGTTCTTGACCGACAGGCCGACCAGGAAGCGCGGCGGATGGATCGATACCTGCGAGGCGAAGCCGACCAGGCAGCCCGCGCGCTCCTCGCCGGCCGCCGCCGTCACGATGAACAGCGCGTAGTCGAGGTGGGTCATCAGCCGTTGGAACTCGGTGCTCTCGGAGGGCACGACGAGCTTGTACCCGATGCGTTGGTGGCGGTCACGGTAGGATTGCCGCCCGCACGCCCGTCCGCTCGCTGGAAACCGACACCGTCTGCAAACTTGGCACTCGCCGGGCCATCGTTCGAGATACGGGAGAGCGTCGACGCCGACGGCGCCGCTCGCGTGACCCTGATCGGCGAACTCGACATCGCCGTGGCTGACGGGGTGGAGGAGCGGTTCAGGCAGCTGCGCGACGCGGGCGGGCGGGTGCGTCTCGACCTCGCGCAGCTCGACTTCATCGACAGCTCCGGCGTGCGGGTGATCGTGCTCGCGCTCAAGCACGCGCGCCAAGGCGGCCACGAGCTCGAGGTGGACCGGCAGGTCAGCCCGTCGGTGGGGCGGATGATCGAGATCATGGGCATCGCGCCCCAGCTCTGGCCCGCCTGAGGCGCTTTCGGCCACGCACGGTGGATTGCAAGGCCCGCGCGGGCGGAGGGATCGATCGCGCCGCGACGAAGCTCCCCCTGACCGTGAGACGCGCAGAGGAGTTATGGATGAGCGACTTCGAGAGAAGCGGCATGACGTACGACGAGCCGGTCAAGCGCCGCTCGCCGGGAAACTGGTTCGCGGACCTCGGGGACCGGTTGGCCCGCGGCTGGGGCGGCTATGACCGGCCGACCGACGAGGAGGGCCAGTGGGAGGGCGGGTGGGACCCGCATCGGGCTACGAGGAGGCCGACCAGCCCACCGCGGCGGTCGAAGCGGTCGGGTGGGAACAGTCCCGCAAGCGCTTCCCGACCTCCCTGCACGGCTACGACCGTGCCGCGGTCGACGAGGAGCTTGCCGCCCTCGAGCGTGAGATCGATGAGTTGCGGGCGCAGCGCACGCCGGCGCCGGTGGTCGAGGCCGAGATCGAGCGGATCGGCGAGGAGACCAGCGCGATCATCCGCGTGGCCCACGAGCAGGCCTCCGAGATCACCCGCCGGGCGCGCGTCGAGGCCGAGCGGTGCGTGGCCGACGCCGCCGCCAACGCGGTGTCCATGACCGAGGACGCCAAGCGCAAGCTCCGCCAGCTCGACTCAGAGACCGATGCGGTGTGGGCCGAGCGCGGCCGGCTGATCGAGGACGTGCGCAACGTCGCCACCGCCCTGTTCTCGCTGGCCGAGGACGCCGCGGACCGCTTCCCCGAGGATGGGGAGCGCGGTGGGGGCATCGCCACGGTGAGCGCTCCGGCGCCGCAGGCCGCGCGCCGCGCCCGCCAGCCGCGGCCGCGCCGGTCGCAGGCCGCTGCCCCGCCGGCACAGGCCGCCTCGCCGCCTCCGGCAGCCGGCGGCCTCCGCGCGGCCGAGCCGCCCGCCGGCACCGGTCGCCGCGCCCGACCAGCGCGCCGGCTCACCGAACCGGGCGAACTGACTCGAACAGCTCAGCCCCGAGCTTGGCCTCGGGGTGCAGCTGCGGCGCGAGGCCCTCGCCGAGCGCGGCCTTGGCGAGGGCGCGGCCGAGCGCGGGCGCGTGCTTGAACAGGTGGTTGCCGGCGAGGATCAGCAGGCCGTCGAGCTCCCATAGCGCGAAGCCGTCGGCGTGCCAGGGCAGCTCGGTCACCCAGCAGTGGCGGACGTCGACCGGATCGGGGTCGAGGCCGGGCAGGGCGCGGGCGACATAGCGGTCGTCCGCTCGGCGATCGACTCGAGGCCGCCGGTGTCGATCACGCTGCCGTCCTCGTGCACGGGCGTGTCCGCGAGGCCGACGGCGTAGGCGCCGTTGCCCGGGAGCGGATCGGCGTAGCCGCCGGTCTCGCCGAAGGCGCCGCTCGAGTCGAGCAGGCAGGCCAGGCGCTCCGGGGGCTCCCCGCGCACGCGGTAGGTCAGGCGGACGTGCGCCGCCTGGCGCATCGGCAGCGGCAGCCCGGCCCCGCGGGCCAGCGCGGCGGTGCCGCGCCCGGCGCACACGACGACGCGGCCGTGCTCGACGCGCGTAGCCGCCGGCGCGGACCTCGACCGTCCCGCCGGCCAGCGGCCGCACGGCCAGGACCTCGTCGAACACGAGCTGCGAGCGCAGGGCGCCGGTCAGGGCCTCGATGCTCGCTCGGGTGCGGATCGCGCCACCGTCCTCGTCGAACACCGCGCGGTCGATCCAGGGCGCGAGCAAGCGGCAGGTGCTCGCCCGCCTCCTCGCCGGCGATCAGATGAGCGCGCACGCCGGCCACTCGCATCGTCTCGAGCCGGCGCTCGGCGGCCGGGCCCAGCCCGAGGACGCCGTCGCGGGAGAGCAGCTCGGTGCCGAAGTGCTCCTCCCAGTCCCGCCACACCCGGCGGGCTTCGAGCGCGAAGTCGACCAGGCGCCGGTCGTCGTGGGCGTGGCGGAAGATCCGCGACTCGCCGCCCGACTGGGCGTTGCCCGGTACGCCGCGCTCGTACACGGTCACATCCGCGCCTTGTTCAGCTGAGCGCGAAGGCGGTCGAGAGGCCCACGATCCCGGCCCCGATCACCGCGATGTCCGCGCCGGACTGCATTCGACGGGACAGTACCCCCCAGCAAGGGGGTGCGCACCGCCCCGGATCGTGTTCCCAGGCCCAGGTGATGGGGTAGGCTCGACCCACGTAACAGCGAAGGAGGGATAGGCGATGGCAGACCGGAGCAACGGTGCACAGTCGCCCGAGGAGCAGGTGCGCGCGCTGTTCGAGGAGGCCGAGTCGAGTGCGGCCAAGGCGTTCGAGGAGCTGGTCAGCAAGCCGAGCTTCGGCCGGTTGCTGGCGCTGAGCGCCGAGAACACCGCCGCGCTCACGCGGATCGCCTTCGACGGCGGTCGATCTGCTGTGGCGCAACCTGCGTCTGGCCGGACGAGCCGACATCGTGCGGCTCTCGCGACAACTGCACCGCAACGAGGACAAGCTGGAGCGCGTGCTCCAGGAGGTGGAGAGCCTCCGCGACCTGGTGGCACGCGAGCGCGAAGGGGAGGCGACCCGGTCGTGAGCGTCGTCGAGCGGATGATGCGCCTCCCGGTGAACGCACTCGAGTACACGAACATCCTGCTGACCACCGACGACGCGAACGTCGGGGTCACGCCCAAGGAGGTGGTCTGGACCCACCGGGAGACCACGCTGTACCGCTATCGCTCGTCGAAGCGCCGCTACGCGGTGCCGCTGCTGCTGGTGTTCGCGCTGATCAACCGGCCCGACATCTTCGATCTGCGGCCCGGCGGCTCGCTGGTGGAGTTCCTGCTCGACGAGGGATTCGACGTGTTCCTGGTCGACTGGGGCTATCCCGACGAGGAGGACGCCGACATGGGTCTGGCCGAGTTCGTGTGCGACGAGCTCGATTGGGCGGTGCGCGAGACGCTGCGCGCGGCCGGGGCCGAGGAGCTCACGCTGATGGGCTGGTGCATCGGCGCGACCCTGTGCGCGATGTACTGCGGTCTGGATCGCGGTGGCCTGGATCGGGGTGGCCGCAACGGGAACGGCAACGGCAACGGCTCGGCGGAGCGCCGTCCGGTCAGGAACCTGGTCGAGTTGACGATGCCGATCGATGGCCGCCAGTCGACCTACGCGAAGATGGGTGGCCGACGAGGACTTCGACGTCGAGGGAGTGGCCGAGCTGCTACGGGTCGCTGCCGGGCGGGGCAATCGACTTCGCCAACAAGATGCTCAAGCCGGTCACGAACTTCTGGACCACGTACCGCCGCCTGTGGGACAACGTGCAGGAGGGCACCGCGCGCCGCGAGGCCTACCAGACGATGGCCAAGTGGGTGGCCGACAACCCGCCGTTCCCGGGGCGGGCATGGGCCGAGTGGATCGAGCTCATGTATCGCGACGCGGGGCTCCTGCGCGGCCGGGTGCGCCTGCGCGGCCAGCGCGTCGACCTGCGGCGGATCGATCAGAGCGTGCTGGTGATCACCGCCGGCGCGGACCACATCGCCCCGCGGCCCGGGACGATGCCGTTCTTCGACCTGATCTCAAGCGAGGACGTCGAGCATCTGGGTCGGCCGGGCGGACACATCGGTCTGGTCGCGGGCTCCGCCGCGCGCAAGGAGCTGTGGCCGGAGATGGCTCAGTGGCTGGCCGCGCGATCGAGTCCAAGAGACTGAACAACCCGAAGGAGGCGAGGGATATGAGCACCGAAACCACCGCAGACACGTGCCCAGGACACGATTCAGCCGACCGACGAGTCGTTCCCGGCCGGCGTGCGCCGTGCGCGGATGAACGGTCGCGTGGTGTTCGTCACCGGCGGCACGCGCGGGATCGGCGCGGCGATCAGCCGCAGCTTCGCCGAGCAGGGCGCGATGGTGGCCGCCGGCTACGGCCGTGATCGCGGAGACCGCGGAGGCGCTGCTGCAGCCAGTTCGAGCAGAACGGGATGACCGGCAGCATCCACCAGGGCAACGTCGGCTCGGCCGAGGACTGCCGGCGCACGGTCGGCGAGGTCTGTGAGCGCCACGGACGGATCGACGTGCTGGTCAACAACGCCGGGATCACGATCGACAAGACCGCGCTGAAGCTGAGCGACGAGGACTGGTACAAGGTGCTCGCGGTCAACCTGTCGGGCGCGTTCTTCATGAGCCAGGCCGTGCTGCCGCACATGCTCGAGCGCGGCACCGGGCGGATCATCAACATCTCCTCGATCATCGGCTCGACCGGCAACATCGGGCAGGCCAACTACTCGGCGTCGAAGTCCGGGCTGTTCGGGTTGACCAAGTCGCTGGCCCGCGAGGCATGCTTCCAGCTCGCGCGCGCGGAGAAGCTGAGCGAGGACTCGATCGGGCTCACCGTGAACGCGGTGGCGCCCGGGTTCATCGCCACCGAGATGCTCCAGGCGATGCCCGAGAAGGCTCAGGACCGGGTCAAGTCGCAGATCCCGGTGGGCCGGTTCGGCCGCCCGGACGACGTCGCCCGGGTCGTTCACTTCCTGGCCTCGGACTACTCATCGTTCATCACCGGCGCCGTGTACGACGTCAACGGCGGCCAGGATATGTAGGGCGCTTCGGCTGCTCCGACGCCCCGTCTCATGTGCCGGGCCGGGGGCGTACTCGCTGGCGGGGCGGGCGAGCAGCCGACCACAACCCTTTCACAAGTCCTTCACAACTCGGCGAGAAGTCTGTGTCAGGCTCGCGCCATGGCCGGTGGAGGTGCCACGTGAAGGATGTCCTGCTCGTCGTCGTGATCGTCACGGCGCTGGCGTTCGACTTCACCAACGGCTTCCACGACACGGCCAACGCCGTGGCCGCGTCGATCTCCACCCGGGCCATGCCGCCCCGGATCGCGGTCGGGTTCTCGGCCATCCTGAACTTCGTGGGTGCGTTCATCTCGCTCAAGGTGGCGACCACGATCGCCAGCGGGATCGTGTCCGCGCACGCCACCACGACCACCGTGGTGTTCGCCGCGCTGCTGGGCGCGATCGCGTGGAACCTGGTCACCTGGTGGCTCGGGCTGCCCTCGAGCTCCTCGCACGCGCTGATCGGCGGCCTGGTGGGTGCGGCGTGGGCGGCTGAGGGGACCGGCGCGATCCAGGGCACGGGAATCCTCGACAAGGTGATCGTGCCGGCGATCCTGTCGCCGGCGCTGGCCTTCGTGGTCGCCTGGGCGTCGATCCTGGTGGCCTACCGGGTGGTCGGACGCCGCCGGCCTGGCGTGGTCACGCGGGGATTCAAGCTGGGGCAGATCCTCTCGAGCGGCGTCCTGTCGCTCTCGCACGGCACCAACGACGGGCAGAAGACGATGGGGGTGATCACGCTGGCCCTGGTGGCCGCCGGCTCGATCTCCTCCAAGCACGTCCACGTCCCGACCTGGGTGATCATCGCGTCGGCGAGCTCGATCGCGTTCGGCACCTATGCCGGCGGCTGGCGGATCATCAAGACCACCGGGATGCGGATCCTCAAGATGGATGCGAGCCAAGGGTTCGCCGCCCAGAGCGCCGGGGCCGCGGCGATCCTGGCCGCGTCGCATTACGGCTTCCCGATCTCGACCACGCACGTGATCAACGGCGGCGTGATGGGGGCCGGGGCGGCCAAGCGGCTGTCCGCGGTGCGCTGGGGCGTGGCCGGCAACATCATCGTGGCCTGGATGCTGACCCTGCCGGCGGCCGCGGCGGCCTCGGCCGGCGCGTTCGGTCTCACCCGCGCGCTGGGCGGCGGCATGACCGGGTCGCTCGTGCTGTTCGTGGTCGGCGTGCTGGGTCTGCTGGCGGTGGCGCTCACCCGGTGGATTCGCTCTGGGCCGGTTCCGGTGGCGCAGTCGTGAACCTGCCGGCCGCCGCCACGCTGGACGCCGGCACGCTGTTGAACGTTGTCGTCTCGGCGCTGGCCGCCGGGATCGGCGTCACCGTGGCCTTCTCCACCGTGATCTATTGCGCCGACCGGGCCAGCGAGCTGCGCCGAGACCATCGCGAGGGGGCCGCCGTTGCGATGACCGCGGCCGGCATGCTCGCGCTGGCCGTCTGCCTCGGGCTCGTGGCCTACGGCCTGATCCTGGTCACCTCCAAGAAGTAGCGGGGGCGGAGACGGATAGGCCCGCGCTCGGCGAGCTGCGCGCCGCGAGTGAGGGGTAATCCGCACCAGAGCCGGGTGAATCCGAATTCACCGCTGGGCGAGGGGCGAGTGCGGGCTTTCCGGGCTCGCCCGAGTCCCGAGTCCCGAGCCCGAGTCCCAAGCCCGAGTCCCGAGCCCGAGTCCCGAGCCCGAGTCCCGAGTCCCGAGCCCGAGTGCCGAGTCCCGAGCCCGAGTGCCGAGTCCCGAGGCCCGAGTCCCCAGCCCAAGCCCGATCCCGGGGCGGTTCTCGAGTCGCCGGCGGGTCGCGCGCTCTCAGGGCGGGTTGGAGGCCGGCCCGGGCGAGGGGTGCACGGGCAGGACGAGCGGCGGCCGGGGCGACTGGCCGAAGTCGAAGTCGTGGGCGATGTTGCCGAGGATCGGGTTGTCCTCGCGGACGTCGGGGCGGGGATCGGGTCGCCCGTCGGTGGCCGGGTCGAGCCGCTGGCCGCCCAGGAAGTCGTCCTCGATGAACTTGTTGTAGGCGTCGTGGCTGAGCGTCTGGTGATCGATCATGCTCTGCTTGGCGTAGGGGCTGATCACGATCCCGGGCACGCGCATGCCGAACCCGGCGCCGTCGACCACCGGCGGGACGACGTTGTCGTAGAAGCCACCCCAGTCATCCCAGGAGAGGAAGATCGCCGTGCTGTCCCAGTCGGGGCTGCGCATGATCGCGTTGATCAAGCCGGTGACGTAGGTCTGGCCGGCGCTGACCAGGGCGGGCGGGTGCTCGGACACCGTGCCGTTGGGGTCGATCCACGAGACGGCTGGAAGCGTGCCCTTCTGGGCCGCGGTGAAGAAGTTCGAGAGGGTCTGGATGTTGGACAGCTGCCTGTCCTGACTCACGTCGGTGAACGACGGCAGCGGGTTCCAGATGCCGGGGGTGGCCGGTCCCTGCTGGACCGGGGAGCAGGTCATCGAGGCGTCGTTCTCGCAGTCGGGCTCGGTGCCCTGGAACACGTAGTAGCCCCAGCTCACGTTCTGGTGGTGCAGCAGGTAGGTGATGTCGGTCCAGGCGTAGTGCAGCTGCCCGTCGTTGGGCGTGGCGAACGTGGTCGCCTCGAGCGTCGAATCCGGGTTGGGGTTCTGGGCGTCGCTGCGACAGGAGGATGGGTCGAACGGGTTGCTACAGAAGGCCGACCACTCCGAGACCATGTACAGGTGAGCCGGGAGGCTCCAGGAGTTGTTGGGCTCGAACATGTGGTCCTGGAGCACGTAGTTCTGGGCGTAGGCCCAGTAGTTGGGGATCTCGCGGGCGTCGTGGTAGCCCATCACGTCGACGCAGCTCGGCTGCCCGCCGGAGGCCTGGCCGTTCTCGGTGCACGGGCTGCAGTTCGGATCCCCGGAGGTGCAGCCCATGCCGCTCTCGGCCTGGCCCACGAAGCCGTCCATCCGCCCGCTGTCGATGTCGGCGTTCGCGTTGTTCATGCTGTGCGGACCGCCGTAGTTGAGGTCCGAGGAGTCGTGGAACGGCGCCACGCAACCGCCGTTGGCCGGGTCGGGCACGCACACGCCGGCCGGGATGCCGTCAGCGCCCGGATAGGTGCCGAAGTAGCTGTCGAACGAGCGGTTCTCCTGCATGATGACCACCACGTGGCGGATCTTGTGGATCCCCGTCGCGGGGACGACCCGGATGCGGACCACGGGCGAGAGCGAGCCGAGGTTGCGGACCGTGGCGGGCACCAGCGCACGCCACTGCTCGGTGCGCCCGGTGGAGAAGGTGCGCAGCAGCGCGAACGTCTGGCTGCGACTGACGCGCGGGTGGGCCACGGTGATCCAGCGCGGCCCGACCTGGCGCTGGAGCGAGATGCGCTCGCCCGGCGGGGCGGGCGAGACCTTCCCGCTCAGCGTCTCGCGGTCGCCGGCCACCGCGAAGGTCGCGGTGCTGGTCAGCGTTACCGCCGGGCGGACGAGCTCGTCGAGCACCCGGCTGCGCACGCCGCGGGTGGTGGTCACCCAGTCGCGGTTGGTGGTCACCGAGCGGGCCGGGATCAGGAACTCATAGCGCCCGCCGGCCAGCGTGCGGGTGTGGGCGACCGGGGTGTAGCCGCGCTGGTTGGGGAAGCGGCGCCACAGCACGATCGGGATGCCGCAGCGCTTGACTCCGCGCCGGATGCCCAGCAGCTGGCCGAACACGCGCACCCGGCCCCCCGCGGTCAGCGGGTTGGGCGAGGCATAGACCGTGATCCCCTTGGCCAGCGGCGAGCGCGCGCCCTGGCCCGACGGCGGGCAGACGGGGGTGGTGGTGACGGGCGACTGGCCGCTCGACGCCGGCGTGAGTGCCACCGCGCCCCCGACCAGGGCGAGCACGACGGCGGATACGAGCAGAGCAAGTGAGCGGCGCAGCGACAGTCCTCCCGCGAGGGCAATTGCGGCTATGCGAGTCCTAACCCGCACCGGACGCGCGAGTTGCGACCGTTAGATTCTCCTAGGGTGACCGGCGGTCCTGGTGGCAAGGAGGGATTCGGGGCGCCCGCGCGGTCCGGGGCGCGGACATCCCGTGCTCGCGCTGCGCACTGCGCTCGAGCGCTATGAGGCCCGGCGCTCGCCACAGGAGCTCGACGTCGCGTTCGCCGCCGCCGCTGCCGCGGTGGCCCGAGATCCGGGGCGAGCGCGCCGGGGTGCCGCCCGAGGTGAGCGAGCTTCGCGACCTGTTCGAGGAGCTCCCCGACTACGAGCGCCTGGTCGAGGTGGCCGTGTCCGAGACCGAGCAGTCGGTGCAGGCGGCCGGGGAGCGCCTGTGGGCCTGGTTCGGCCTGGCGAGCCCGCCGCCCCGCTGGAACGAGGGCGAGCGGGGCCGGGCGCGGCTGCTGGTCGCCTGCGCGTGTGCGCCCCTGGATGACCAGGTGGTGGGCTGGCTGGGGCCGCGGCTGCTCAAGCTGGCCGCGGACCGGTGGGCCGGGCTGCTCGTCGCCGAGCTCCGCCAGGCCGACGAGGACATGTGGCGGCGGGTGCTCGGCGAGCGCTACGAATCGGTCTGGCGCCGGTGCGCGCCCCGGGGTCGGTGGCGCACCCGGGAGCTGGCCGACCTGCTGGCAAACAACCCCGAGGTGGCCGGCTCGATGGAGCGCCAGCTATCGCGCTGGCTGGCCGCCGGAGGGCACGTGGACCAGCTGACCGCCGAGGTCGAGGCGGCGTTCGTGCACAGCCGCACGCCGGACCGCCTCGCCTAAGGTCCGACGCCCCCGGATGGCTCGCTCACATCCGCACGACGGCCAGGCCGATGGCCAGCAGCACCACGGCCAGCCACAACATGCGCAGCGCCCCCTCGAGTGGGGCAGAGAGCCCTGCGCGCGTCAGCTCGATCGTGCGGCCATCGTGCAGGCGCTGGTGCCCGGTGACCTCGGTGGTCTGCCGGCGCAGGCGGCGGACCGGGGTTGAGAGCTGGCGCTGTGCCGCGCTCAACAGACAGCACGCGGCGCTCACGAGCAGTCCGGCCGGCCGGATCGTCAGCGCGTTGGCGAAGTATCCGGTGAAGGCCGGAAAGGCGCCCCAGGCGAGCGCGAACCAGACGTCGTCGTGGACGCGGCCGCCGAACAGCTCGAGGTTGTAGGCGGGGACGAGCAGGCCGCCGGCCACCACGAGCGGGGCGAGCAGGGGCGAGACGATGATGACGCCCGCGACCCCGATCCCGACCGCTCCGATCAGCCCCGCGATGGCCAGGGCGATCAGCGTGCCGCGGCCGAGCCGGGTGCCGAGCGGCCGGCCGTGCAACTCGTCGAGGGCATGGGCGCTGATCCCGACGGCCAGGAAGAACGCAGCCAGGGCGGCGATCAGCCGGTTCGCGTAGATGTGCGGGGCGGTCGCGGCGCCGATCGCCACGTAGCTCAGATGCCAGGCGGTGTAGGGCGGGTGAAGCAGGGTGACGAGGTCACGCCAGCCGCCCGCGCGCAGCGCGTAGAAGGCGGGGCGGTCGAGATCACGCGGGGCGCTGGCCATCGCCGACCCCTCACGCCCCACATGACCAGGCCCGCGCCGAAGCTCATCGGGCGCTCGTGGACGGGCTCGATTCCGGCACCGCGCCACAGGGCGCTGAGATCCGGCTCGCGCGCGTGAAGCTCTTCGATGTTCGGCCCCAGGAAGCGACCGACCTCGACCCAGGCCGGCGAAACGACGCGACCGATCAGCGGCAGCCCGACGCGCGTGTGGAGCCGCCAGGCGGCGCGCAGCGAAGGGGAGCGGGGCACGCCGAACTCGACCATCCCGATCCGGCCGCCGGGCTTGAGAACCCGGGCGAGCTCGCGCATGGTCGCGGCGCGGTCGTCGACGTAGCGCAGCAGGTAGGTGAAGGTCAGGCCGTCGAACTCGGCGTCGGCGAACGGAAGGTGCTCGGCCTCGCCCTGGATAAACGTGACGCTGTCGCGCACGTGGGACGGCGCGGCCGCGAGGCGCCGGCGCGCTCCCGCCAGCATGTCCTCGCTCTGATCGAGGCCGGTGACCTGGGCCCCGCGGCGGGCCAGCCCGAAGGCGACCAGCCCGGTGCCGGTGGCGACGTCGAGGATGCGCTGAGCGGGGCCGGGGTTGACCGCGTCGAGCATGGCGCGTCGCCAGCGAGGGTCCTGGCCGAAGCTGAGCAGGGCGCCCATGCGGTCATAGGCGTTCGGCAGCCCGGCGAACAGCTCGAGCGCGTGGCGCTTGCGGGGTGATGCGGCTTGCGCTGGGGTGGCCATCGCGCGTCAGGTCGCGGCCAGCGGCCGGGCGGTCAGTCGCTCGCCCAGGCGGCTGTGGCGCCGGCCGGTGTCGGGGGTGCGGGCGGCGCGGTGGACCACCTCGCGCGTGCCGACGATCACCGTGGCCAGCTTGGCCCGGGTGACCGCCGTGTAGAGCATCTCGCGGCGCAGGAAGAACGCGCCGGCGGCGGGATGCGCCACGATCACCGCCACCGGCAGCTCGATGCCCTGCCCGCGGTGCACCGAGCAGGCGTAGGCCGGCCGCAGGCGCTCGGACTGCTCGGGTGGGAAGCGGAACACCTGGCCCTCGGCGGCCAGCAGGAGCGCGGCCTCGTCCTCACCCTGTGCGCTGTCGCCTTCGATCTCGTCGACGAGCCGGAGCAACGTGCCGTTCATCAGGCCGAGCTCGTGCAGGTTGCGCCCGGTCATCATCAGCTTGTCGCCGATGCGCAGGCGGCCACCCCGGACCGGCTGCCCGTCCGGGTTCAGCCGCTCGCGCAGCGCCTCGTTGAGCGCGTCGATCCCGAGCTCGCCGCGGTAGACCGGAGCGAACACCTGGATGTCGCGGATCGGATCGATCTCGTAGTGGGCAGGGAGGCGCTCGCAAACCAGCGAGACGATCTCCTCGCGGGCGGCCACCGGGTCCGGCCGTTCGATCAGAAACAGGTCGCGGCGCATGTCCCCGGCGGCGGCGAAGTGGGGCATCTCACCCCGGCGGATGGCGTGGGCGCCCTGCACGATCATGCTGCCGGCAGCCTGACGGAAGATGTGCGTGAGGCGCGCGGTTGGGACGGCGCCCGAGACGATCAGCTCGGCGAACGGCTTGCCGGCGCCCACCGGGGCCAGCTGATCGGCGTCGCCGACCAGCACGACGTTGGTCCCCGGGCCCACCGCGCGCAGGAGCGTGACGAGCAGCTCGAGGTTGGCCATCGAGGTCTCATCGACGATCAGCAGGTCGCAGCTCAGCGGATCGTGCTCGTCGTGGGTGGGGCCCTCGCCGGGAATCCAGCCCAGCGCCGAGTGGACCGTGGTGGCTCGCATCCCGCTCGCCTCGTGCATGCGCACCGCGGCCCGGCCGGTGGGCGCGACCAGCAGCACGCGGGCACCCTGCCTCGCGGCAATCGCGGCGATCGTGCGGATCGACGCCGTCTTGCCGGTCCCCGGGCCGCCCGTGATCAGCGACAGGCGGTGAGCGAACGCGTTGCCCACGCCCTGCATCTGCTCCTCGGTCAGGCCGTCGGTGCCGCCGGTGGTGCGAGGCTCGCGCATGCGCTCGCCCGGCGCGCCGGCGATCAGCTCCTCGATCCGCTGGGCCAGCTCGGCCTCGAGCTCGGCCGTCTGGGTCCGGTAGATCCAGTGCTCGTCGCGAGCCAGATCTCCGCCGCTGACCAGCTCGTCGACGTCGGCCTCGGTCAGCTCTGAGCTGAAGGAGCCGAGCAACTCGTGGGCGGCGGGCAGGAGCAGCTCGAGTGGCAGGCAGGTGCTCCCGCCGCGCTCGGCCTCGGACAGCACGTGGAGGATCGCCGCCCGCGCGCGCTCGGGTCCGTCGGCGGGCGCCCCGAGCGTGCGAGCGATCCGGTCGGCGGTCAGGAACCCCACACCGAACACGCTGGTCAGCTCGTACGGTCGCTCGGCCACGATGCGGTGGGCGCCGTCGCCGTAGGTCTCGCGGATCCGCGAGGCCAGGTAGGCCAGGCCGTGCGGCGCGAGCAGCAGATGCAAGCGGCGGGTGACCCGGAGTCGCTCCCAGGAGCGGGTCGCCTCGGCGAGGGCCGCCCCGCGGATCCCGACCACGCCGAAGGCTCCATGCGGGTCCTCGTCGATCGCGTCGAATGTTCGCGCCGGGCCGAAGCGCTCGACCAGGCGCTGGGCGCGCTTGGCCCCGACGTGCTTGACGCGGTGCAGGTAGGCGATCACGGCGTCGGCGTCGGCGTCTGAGGGCGGGAGCGGATGGGCCTGGCTGACCTTGACCTGGGAGCCGTAGCGGCTGTCGTTGACCCAGGTTCCCGTCACGTGCGCGCGCTCGCGTTCCTCGAGATGGATCAGCGGCCCGACCAGGACGACCGGCAGGCCGTCGGTCGCCGCCGCCTCGAGCACGGCCCATCCGGTCTCCGGGCTGGCGAAGCGGACGCGGCGGACCGTGACCTCGGAGTCGAACGCGCTCACGCGAGTGACATTAGACAGGGTGCGGGCGGAAGGACACGGTTTGTGACAAAGGATTCACAGCTCATCGGCTGCTCGGCACGGCGGACCGCGAGCTCGATCCCGTCGCTGCCGACCAGCGAGCCGAAGGCGCGCACCAGCGGCCGGACCGCCGCCACTCCGCCCCGGCCCTGGACTCCGATCGGCTGGACCCGCGCCTCGGCGTTGATCGTCGCGCCGTGGTCGCTCGGTTCGATCCAGTTGGCGAACACGACCCGGGCCGTGCCCGGCTCGTCCCAGCTCGCGGAACTCCTCGGGATCGCTGAGGTCGGGATAGTCGCGGCGCAGGGTCCAGATCCGGCCGACCAGGCCCGAGACGAGCATTCGATCCGGTTCCTCGGCCAGCACGATGAACGGCGGGGCGCGGAACAGCTCGTCGAACGCGAGGTCGGTTTCGAGGCCCGGGATGCGCCATCGCACGAGGCGACCGAGCAGCCGCGTATCGCTCAGCCGGACGTTGCGGGCCGCGTCCCACAGGCTGTCCGGCCGGGACGCCGGTCTCGCGCCGGTGGCTCACGCGCATGCGCGGCTTCGGGAGCCAGTGGTCGAGGTCGGGCGTGGCTGAGGGGTTGGTCGGGCGTCGTCGTGGGAACACGTTACGTGTCTCTGGACGCCGGGGCGGCGCCGAGGGTTCCCGGGGGCGCGGAAACTGCCGCTTGCGCTCAGCGGGCGGCGCAGTCCGCTCGATGGCGAGCACGGTGGCCAGGCGCTCACCGAAATCCCATCATCATCATCCCCACCATGGTTCGCCACCTCCTCGCCCCGCACGTGCCCCGCGCCGCCTCCGCGCTGGGCATTCAGCGCACGGTGTCCGGCGGCGTCGCGCTGACCTTCGACGACGGCCCGCACCCCGAGGGCACGCCGGCGGTGCTGGCGATGCTCGACGGCGGCCGGGATCAAGGCCACGTTCTTCCTGGTCGGCGAGCAGGTCGAGCGCCGGCCGGCGCTGGCGGCCGAGATCGCCGAGCGCGGCCACGCTCGTCGCCCTCCACGGCTACCGCCACCGCCCCAGCCGTTGATCGGGGCGGCCGCGGTCCGGGATGACATCACGCGGGGAGCGCAGGCGATCGAGGCCGCGACCGGGCGGGCGCCCGAATGGCACCGGCCGCCCTACGGGCTCTACAGCCCGGCCGGCCTCGAGGCGGTGCGCGAGCGCGGGCTGAAGCCGATACTCTGGTCGCGCTGG
The DNA here is from genome assembly GCA_963764545.1 of uncultured Solirubrobacterales bacterium. Taxonomy (GTDB): domain Bacteria; phylum Actinomycetota; class Thermoleophilia; order Solirubrobacterales; family Solirubrobacteraceae; genus Palsa-465. Next base: position 491,026 of record CAVXSX010000009.1, read on the forward strand.
GGCAAGGACTGGCGCCGCGTGACCACGCCCGAACGGATCGCCGCCCGGGCCAGCCGGGACCTGCGGCCCGGCGACGTGATCCTCCTGCACGATGCGGATTTCTACAGCTCGCGGGGCTCGCATGAGCGCACCGCGGCCGCGCTGAAGGTGATCGTGAGAGAACTCAAACATCAGAAAATCGGTACCGTCCTGCTTCTCTGACAGCCTGGATCGTGCCGCCCCCGGCCGGCGTTACAGCGCACGATCGGCATCGCCCCGAGGGGCTGACAAAGACGATGACCACTGTTTCTTCACAAGAGACCGTCGCTGACTACGCGCGCTTCGCGATCGGGTGGGACCCGCGCGACCGCGCGCGACTGCACGCGCTGATCGACGAGGTGATCGACTCGGGCCACTGGATCGGAGGGTGAGATGACCCGCCGCTTCGAGGCGGCCTGGGAGGACTACCACCGGGCGCCGGCGGTGGCCACCGGGAGCTGGTCGGGCGGGGCGCTGGCCGCCCTGAACTTCGCCGGCGTGCAGGGGGAGACCGTTCTGTGCCCGTCGAACACGTTCATGGCCACGCCGCTGGCGGCGGTCAATGCCGGCGCCGAGGTGCAATTCGTCGACTGCAACCGCGAGGACCTCTGCATGTCGTTCGCCGACTTCGAGGCCAAGGCCGAGCCGTCACAAGCCGCGCGCCGCCTTCCTGGTCCACATCGGCGGCCACATCGCGTTCGACACGGTCGAGATCGCCTCCTACTGCCGCGGAGAACGGGATCTTCCTGATCGAGGACTGCGCCCATGCGCACGGAGCCGAATGGAATGGGCGTCGCGCGGGAACTTACGGTGACGCAGGGATCTACTCGCTGTACGCGACCAAGACGATCACGACCGGCGAGGGTGGAGTGCTGGTCTCGAGGCGTCCCGAGGTCATCGAGCATGCGCGCGCGTTTCGCAACTACGGCAAGCCCTCCTATGAGGTCCACGGCCTCAACTTCCGCATGAACGAGTTCACCGCCGCGCTCGGGCTGGTCCAGATCGAGCGCCTGCCCGAGATCGTGGCGTTCAAGAACGCGGTGGCGCGCGCCGAGCTGGACCCGCGGTATCCGGCGTCGGTTGGAGCTGCCGGACGGCATGGTGTCTGGGCTCTACAAGTACATCGTGTTCGACTGGCTCGAGCGCTCGACCGGTCGGGTGTACGACGAGCCGTGCCACCAGATCATGGGCCACCAGGTCGAGCTGCCGAATTCCGACTGGGTCGCGCGCAACCATTCCTGCGTCCCGCTGTATTACCGGCCGGAGACGCAATCGCAATGAGAGTTCTGGTCACAGGGGGATCGGGGTTCATCGGCTCGCACGTAGTCGACAAGCTCCGCGCGCAGGGTCACCAGCCGGTGATCTACGACCTGCGGCCGTCGCCCGTGGCACGAGGCGGAGCAGCGTCGAGACCGTGCTCGGCTCGATCACCGACCGCGAGGCGCTCGAGCGGGCACTGCACTCCTGCGACGCGGTGGCGCACCTGGCGGCGGTGGCCGACGTCAACGACGTGCACGCCGAGCCCGAGGACGCCGAGCGCGTCAACGCGCGCGGCACCGTCGCGGTCCTGGAGGCCGCGCGACGCGCCGGCGTGAAGCGGATCGTCTACGCCTCGACGATCTGGGTGTACTCGGATTGCCACGAGGAGGTGGTCGACGAGGACACGCTGCTCCCGGCGCCCTCCCATCTCTACACGAGCACCAAGCTGGCCGGCGAGCTCTACTGCAAGGCCTACCAGGAGCTCTACGGGATCGACTACACGATCCTGCGCTTCGGCATCCCATACGGGCCACGCGCACGCGAGGCTGCGGTCATCCCCGCGTTCGTCGGTCAAGCGCGCTGCGCGGCGAGCCGCTGACGCTGGCCGGCGACGGCGGACAGTCGCGGCGATTCGTCTACGTCGAGGACCTCGCCGAAGGGGTCGCGCTCGGGCTGGACGAGGTGGCGCGCAACCGGGTCTACAACCTGGCCTCGGACGAGAACGTCACGATCAAGCAGATCGCCGAGCGCGTGCGCGACCTGCTGGGCGACGTCGAGATCATCTACACGCCGGCCCGTCCCGGCGACTTCAGCGGCAAGGTGGTGCTGAGCTCGCGGGCCGAGCGAGGAGCTCGGGTGGACGGCGCGGACCCCGTTCTCCGAGGGCGTCAAGCGCTACGTGGATTGGCGGCGCGAGCAGGCCGCCCGGGCGGCCGAGTCCGAGGCCGCCGCGGTCATCCCCGCCGGCGAGCCCGACGCGGAGTCGCGGCCGCGCCAGATCCTGATCATCTCGGCCGACATCGGCGAGGGCCACGACCTGCCGGCGCGCGCGGTCGCGCGCGAGTTCCGCGACGAGGACCCGGACGCCAACATCGCGATCGTCAACGGCCTGCCGGCGATGGGCTGGTTCTTGACCAAGCTGCTGCGCGAGAACTCCGCCTTCATGTTCCGCTGGATGCCGTGGCTGTTCGACTTCCAGTACCGGCTGTACATGTTCTTCTGGCCCGCCCGCATGTTCTCGATGAAGGCGCTCACGCTGCTCGGGCGCCGCGGGCTGATGCGGCTGATCCGCTCTCACAACCCGGACGTGATCGTCTCGACCTATCCGGGCGTGACCGCCGTGCTCGGCGAGCTACGCCGGACCAGACGCTTGAAGGTGCCGTGCTACTCCTCGATCACCGATCTGGCCGGCATGCAGTTCTGGGCCCATCCCGGGATCGACATGCACTTCGTGACGCACCCCGAGACGATCGAGGAGGTCGAGTCGATCGCCGGTCCGGGCAGCGTGCGCTGGGCCAAGCCGCCGACCTCTCCCTCGTTCCTGGCCAATCGCTCGCGCGCCGACGCGCGGCGCGCGCTGGCCCTGCCGGGCGACGACACCAAGGTGATCGCGGTGTCCGGCGGTGGCTGGGGCGTGGGCGATCTGCTCGGCGCCGCGCGCGCGGCTTTGCAGGTGCCAGACGCGATCGTGCTCTGCCTGTGCGGACGCAACGACAAGCTGCGCGCGCGGGTCGTCGCGCGAGCTGGGCGGCGAGCCGCGCCTGCGGGTGATGGGCTTCACCGACCGGATGGGCGACGTACTGGCGGCCAGCGACGCGCTGGTCCACTCGAGCGCCGGCCTCACCGTGCTCGAGGCGATCATCCGCGGCTGCCCGGTCATCTCCTACGGGTTCGGCTACGGGCACGTGCGGGTCTCGAACCAGGCGCTCGAGCGCTTCGGGCTGGCCCAGGTGGCGCGGCGAGGTGTCCGACATCGGGCCCGCGCTGGAGCGTGCGCTCGCCTATCGGCCGGAGCCGGACGCTCGCTTCGCTCGCCGCCCGTCGACCGCGTCGCTGATCTTGTCCGACGAGCGCCGGATCCAGCCGCTGCCGGCCTGGCGGGTCCGCACCGCGCGGTATATCACCGGCACCGCGGCGGCCCTCCTCATCGCCGGGTGGACGCTCACCACCGGTGCCTCCTACAGCCTGGTCTCCCACTTCGTGCACATGCGCCCGGTGACCGCCGTGGCCACGGCGCGCCCCGAGGTCGGGGTGCTGATCGACGCGCCGGCCGCCGAGATCCCCACGATCGCCAACGATCTGTCCGAGCGCGGGATTCGCGCCTCATTCGCGCTGGCGCGGCCCAGCCAGGACACGCTGGTCGTCGCCTACGGCGATCAGGCCGTGCCACGGCTGCCCAACGGCGGTCTGGTGCGCTGGCTCGGTGCGCGCGATCAGCTCCGGGACCTGATGGCCCAGCTCGGCTTCCATCATCACTTCCTGTATGCCTCGAGCGGGCCGAGCATCGGCCAGTGGTTCATGGCGCACGGGGCCGGCGGACGGCTGGTGGCTGGCGCGGTGCGGCTGCGTGACAGCGACGACCACGTCGGGCACCTGCACGCCGGCGAGGTGATCGAGCTGACCGTGAACAACTCCCGTGAGGTCGCGATCCTGCTCGGCAGGCTCGACCAGGGCCTGCGGGGCGAGCACCTGAGCGCGGTGCCGGTGGGTCAGCTGATGCGCGACGCCGGCACCTCGGTCTAGTCGGTTAGGGGCCTCGCTGCGTCGGCGTCCCTGGGGCCGGGCGGGCCCGTCCGGCCAGGAGCCGCTACCAGTGCACGCCGCGCGTGGCGCGCACGAACGCGCGCTCCTCGGGCGTCGGCTCGTGATCGGGCTGCTTCTTGTCGCCCTCGGGGATCAGGTGGTACGCGCGGTTGACCACCAGGTCCTGCGCGCCGGGGGCGATCGCGTAGCTCAGCTGGCCGATGTTCCCCAGCGTGGTGGCCATCCGCTTGGGGCGCTTGCGGATCGCCTCGGCGATCATGTGGCCGGCGTCCTTCGGGCTCAGCGTTGGGAAGCGATCGTAGATCTTGGTCGGGGCGATCATCGGCGTGCGCACCAAAGGCATGTACACGGTGGTGATGTGCACGCCGTCGTCGATCACCTCGGGACCGATCGACCGGCTGAACGCATCCAGGGCCGCCTTCGACGCCACGTAGGCGCTGAACCGCGGGGTGTTCATCTGCAGCCCGATCGTCGAGATGTTCACGATGTGCCCGTGCTTCTCCTCGCGCATCGTGGGGAGCACGTTGAGGATCAGCTTGACCGCCGCGAAGTAGTTGAGCTGCATGGTCCGCTGGTAGTCGTGGAAGCGGTCATACGCGCGGTCGACCGAGCGGCGGATCGACTTGCCGGCGTTGTTGACCAGGACGTCGACCGACTGGTGCTTTTCGAGCACCTCGCCGCGACATCCGGTCGATGTCGTCAGGGTCGCTCAGGTCGGCCGTGTGGACGTACGCGGTGCCCCCGAGCGATTCGATCTCGTCCGCCACCTCCTGGAGCTGGTCCTTGCGCCGGGCCACGAGCAGCATCGTCCCGCCCGCCTCACCGATCTCGAGCGCGGCCGCCTTGCCGATCCCCGACGAGGCGCCGGTGATCATCACCGTGCGGCCCGTGACCGCATCCTTGAGCGAGCGGGCCAGCACGTCGCCGGCGCCCGGGATGCGCTGCCCGAAGGCTCGGAGCGTGCGGATGCTGTCGAAGGCGATGTCGAACGGGTTCGGTGGCGCCATGCTGTGGTGACCGTACCAGCGCGGGGGACGTCGGGGCGCGGTTGGGTACCCAGGTCGGGTGTTGGCGGTGGCGCTCAGCCCAGAGCGGCCCGCACCTGCAGGGCCATGTTCGACTCGCCCAGCTCGTTGGGGTGAAGCGGGAAGGCGGCCGAGGTCGGGATGATCCCGTTGACCCACGCCACGCCGGGTGCCTTGCACGCATCGTGGCCGATGCTCGATGTCCAGGTGTCGACGAAGGTGGAGCGGTTACCGGCGGCCTCGGTGGCGATCACGTGGTTGAGCTGCTGCTCGAGGCCGTTGAAGTAGGTGATGTCGCCGGCGGTGATCGGGACGAACGGCCAGCACGCGGTGCCGTTGGTCGGCAGGCCGTCGGGATAGCCGACGATCAGCACCCTGGCGTGGGGCGCACGGGTGTGGATGCCGTTCAGGACGGACGCGATCTTGGGTCCGGTGGCGTTGATCGCGGCGACGTTCGGGTCGCTGCCGCCGGCCGTGTAGTGGTTCTTGCACGGGGTGCCGATGGGTGTGGTGGCGTCGAGCTTGGCGCACTCCTCGGCCACGCCGATCAGCCCGGCGTCGTTGCCGCCGATCCCGACCGTGACGAGCGCATCCGATGCCTTGAGCGCGTTGAACTGCGGCGGGTTGGTCTGCACGCCGTACAGGCTCTGGGGCTGGGTCATGTCGGCCGTGGTCGCGCTCGAGCAGCTCACGTCGGTAAAGCTGGAGGGCGCGATGGCGCGGGCGACGTCGGACGGGTAGTTGTTGGTCGAGCGCCCGCACAGGATCGGGTTGCCGGTTGGATCCGGTACCAGGGGAGCGGCCGTGTAGGAGTCGCCCAGCGACACGTAGGGACCGGTGGCGGCCGCGGCCGCGGCTGTGGTCGCGGCGTGGTCGCGGTGGTCGTGATCAGCAGGACGGTGGCGAGCAGCGTCGCCCTCCCGAGCAAGCGAGCCGGCATGGATTCCTCCCTCATGGTCTGACGTGGTCCCGCCTCTGCACCCTGTTCGCGGGCGCCGCGAGGCTACCCGGGGGGTGGGTGCGCGAATCGGGCTTGTCTGGGCCTCGTGGGGTGTCGTCCGGGACTTATGCGAACATGCGTTCGATCATGATCGCCTGCGTCCTCTTCCCTCGCTTCCAGCTCACGGTGGCCTCCGAGGGACGGGCGGAGCTCCTCCAGGCGCCGATCGCGCTCGCCCCCGAGCCCGGCGGCACTCAGCAGATCGGCGAGGTGTCGCTACCGGCCGAGGCCTTCGGCGTTCACCCCGGAATGCGCCTGGGAGAGGCGCTGGCGCGCTGTCCGAGCCTCAAGCTGATCCCGCCCGATCCGGCCGGCGTCGCCGACTTCTGGGAGCGGCTGCTGGTGCGGCTCGAATCGATGGGGGCGGCGATCGAGCCCGAGCGGCCGGGCCTGGTGTGCTTCGACGTGCGCGGGCTGTTGCGCCTGCACGGTGGGGTCGACGGTGTGCTGGCCGCCGCGCGGCGGAGCCTGCGGGTGCCGGCTCGCTATGGAGTGGCGCCGTCGCGCTTTGCCGCGGTGGCGGCGGCCACGCGGGCGCGGGCGCGGCGGCCGGTGATCGTTCCGGGCGGGCGCAAGGAGGCCGGCGAGTTCCTGGCTCCGATGCCGGTGGCGCTGTTGCGTGCGCGGCCGGTGCTGGCTGAGCTGCCGGTGGCGCTCGAGCGGCTCGGCGTCGGCACCTTGGGAGAGCTGGCGGCGGTGGCGCCGGCGGCTCTGGCCGACCGCTTCGGGCCGGCCGGGCTGCAAGCTCACGAGCTGGCCAACGGCGGGGACGGTGCCCTGCGACCCCGACCGGCGCGGGAGTTCCTGCGCGAGGCGCTGGAGCTGCCCGAAGCCGCCTCCGGTCCGCAGTTGGAGAGCGCGCTCGGTCTGCTGATCGATCGCCTGCTGGCCCGGCGCGAGCGGCGTGGACGGACGCTGCGGGCGGTCGTCCTCTCGGCGGTGCTGGTCGAGCAGGGAGGGACCTGGCGCGAGCAGGTGGTGTTCCGCGAGGCGCTGTCTGACCCGACCCGGATGCGGCTCGCGCTCGCCCCGCGCCTGGCGCTGATGCCGGCGCCGGCCCAGCAGCTGCGCCTGGCGGTCGAGCGCTTCGGCCCGCACGCGAGCGATCAGCGCGGCCTGCTGGACGACCCTGCCGCCGCCCGGATGGGGCGTCTGCGCGAGGCCATCCGCCAGGCCCGGGCGGCCGCCGGTCCCGACGCCGCGCTGCGCGTGCTGGAAGTCGATCCCGAATCCCGCGTTCCCGAGCGGCGCGCGGTGTTGACCCCGTTCGAGGGGTAGCACAGATGTTGTGTACGAATTACACTGATGTTGTGTAATCAGCCGACCGGGGTCAGGCCTTGCAGAAAGGCCCGGAGGAGTGGATCCACGATGCGCCAGTCACCTCTGGCCGGGTGCTCGACGATGCCTGCCCGGAGGAGAAGCTTGAGCACGCGGTCGCGAACGGCCGGCGCCAGTCGACGCGGAACGGTTTCGCCGCGTGCCAGGGCGCGGGTGACCTGAAGGGCATTCTTGTGAAGACTCCGGATGTGTTCCACGGTTTGCTCCATGCTCGGCAGATCGCTTTTCAGGGCCGAGTCGTAACCGAGCTGGACCAGGTCGAGGTCGATCTCTCGGCGGTCGAGCAGCACCGAGACGAGATGCGTCTGCTGGGCGATCCGCATGGTCGCGCGCGGATGCCCGGCGCCCAACTCGACGATGCGTTCGAGCGCCCGTGGCTCGATGGGGCAATCGTCCGCGGCGAAGCGGTCCAGCAGTCCGCTCGCCCAATCCTCGCGTGCGATCGGGTGCAATTGATAGAAGCCTCCGAAGCCGCTGAATGCGCGGTGTCCGGGGGCAAACAGGTCGCGCATGACGTGCTCGAGACTGCCGGCGAACAGGAAGCTGACGCTGGGGCTGCGCTGAAAGGCGGCTCGCATGCGCTTGGTGACCAGATCGGGATCGCCGTATGGCCGTCGATCGCCGGCCAGCTCCTGGAACTCATCGAAGAACAGGACCAGGCGTCGGCCCTCCGAGCGAGCGACGCGCTCGGGCAGGTCGAGCGCCACGTCGAGCGCCCGGACGGGATCCTCGGCCGCCCACCCCGGAGTAATCGCGAGTTCAACTCCATCTCCGAGCTCGCCCTTGAGCTTGATCACGGCAGCGGCTTGGGCGGCATTGAGTGCGGCGCGACCGAGCTCGCGGGCCCGGCGCACGATGCGTCGGATCGGGGAGCGGTTGGCGATCACGGCCACAGCCAGCGCTTCGGCCAGCTCTGCGGTATCCGAGATCCGGAACAGATCGAGCTTGGCCGTATCGCAGCCGCTCCGCTCTGCTCGTCCGAGCGCGGCCTCGCACACGCTCGTCTTACCGGTCCGCCGCGGGCCGGCCATGATCAGGTTCGTCCCGTTGATCAGCGCGATGGCCACCGAGCGGATGTCGTCGCTGCGTCCGATCAACTGACTGGCCGGAATCGGAACGTCCGTGGGGAACAGGTCGCCGCTGGCCTGACGCTCTGCGCGTCTGGGCTGCCGTCCTCCGTCTGCCGCCGGGCTCATGATGGACCGAGATCTCCTTCATTACACAGATATTGTGTAACTATTACACAATGAGCGGACCACGCCGCCTCACAGTTCCCCGCCGGGTCGTCGTCACGGCCGGTGACGACGGTTGCCCGGTGGCCGTCGACGGCCGCGAGGTGGATGCGGTGCGGGAGTCGTGGCTGGTCGAGGATCGCTGGTGGACCGATCGACCGCTGCGCCGGCACTACTGGGAGGTGGTGACGACCTGCGGGCGCGACGAGATCGTCTTCCACGACCTCCAGCACGGGAGGTGGTGGCGGCAGCGGTAGCCGCAGCCGTGACGCGGCGGCGGCTCCAGCGACCGGAGACGACGGCGAGCCGGACAGGTCGCGTCCCTAAACTGCAGCGCGGCATGACGGACGCACGCACCCCACTCGACCCCGGTCCGGTCGCCGTCGGCACCTGGAGCGGCGGACGGTACATGCACTTCGGAGAGCCGCTCGAGGACGAGCGGTTCCTGACCCTGATCACGCCCGACGAATCGATCCGGACGGTGATGACCGCCGACGTGTACGGCGCCGGCGAGGCCGACCGGATGCTCGGCCGCGCGATCGCGGGCCGGGCACGGGATGAGATGTGCGTCGTGGGTGCGGTGGGCCACGACTTCTACACCGGCGAGCGCGACGGCCCCCGGGGCTTTCCGCGGTTCACCGATCCGCGCCTGCGCGATGCCTTCGGCTACGGCGACTACCTGCGGATGGCCACCGAGCGCAGCCTCGAGCGGTGCGGGATCGACCACTTCGACCTGCTGCTGCTGCACAACCCGGATCGCATCGGGTACACCAGCGAGCGCGTGTGGCAGGAGATGGCCGGGCTGCGCGACGCCGGGCTCACGCGCCTGATCGGCGTGGCGCCGGGACCGGCCAACGGGTTCACGCTCGACCTGATCGACTGCCTGGAGCGCTTCGGCGCCCTGCTCGACTGGGCGATGGTCATCCTCAACCCGCTCGAGCCGTGGCCGGGCGAGCTGTGCCTCGACGCGGCGGCGGCGGCCGGCGTGAAGGTGATCACCCGCGTGGTCGACTACGGCGGACTGTTCTTCGACGACGTGCTGCCGGGCCAGGAGCTCGCGCCGCAGGATCACCGCGGCTTTCGACCGGCCGGCTGGATCGAGCGTGGGCGGGAGCGGCTCGAGCGGATGCGGCCGATCGCCGAGCGCGCCGGCCTGACCACGATCCAGCTGGCCTGCCAGTGGAACATGGCCCACGAGCCGGTGGCCTGCGTGGTGCCGACGCTGATCCAGGAGGTCGGTCCCACGGCGCGCCCGGTCGAGAGCAAGCGGGGCGAGCTCGCGGCGCTGCCCTCCGATCTGCGCCTCAGTCCCGCGGACGTCGAGGAGATGCGGGCGATCGGCGACAACTTCGGCTCGATGGTGCTCAAGGGCGCGAGCCCCGAGCACTCGGGCGAGGAGCGGCCCGACCGCTGGGATCTCGACGAGCACCTCGAGCAGGTGGCCGAGCGCTGGGGGATCGCGCCCGAGCGCGACCTGATCAAGCTGGCGGCAGCCTGAGCAGATGGCGACGACCTTCCGACTGACCGGCGGATGCGGATGCGGCGCGGTTCGCTTCGAGCTGACCGCGCCACCTGTGTCAGCCCAGTACTGCCACTGCACCCGCTGCCAGCGCCGCACCGGCACCGCCGCCTCGGCCAATGCCCGGGTCGAGCCCGGGACCTTCCAGATCGTCCAGGGCGAGGACCGGCTGCGGGCGTGGAAGCCCGAGGGCGGCGCCGAGAAGTGGTTCTGCGGCGACTGCGGCTCGGCGCTGTTCAGCCGCGATCCCGAGGATGCCGCGCGAGTCGGGGTCCGGCTCGGCGCGTTCGACGAGGACCCCGGGATCCGTCCGGCCGCACGGCAGTTCGTGGCCTATGCGGCGCCGTGGGAGGCGCTCCCGGACGACGGACTCCCGCGCTATCCCGAGCGCCGCGTCGCCGACTGAGCTCGCTCGACTAAGCCCTCTCCGGATTCGCTTGCGATCGCGCGGGCGGCTGGTACGCTTGCTCGCTGATGGTCCTCCTCCGACCGTGACCCTTTCGCCGCCTCGGCCGAGCTCCGCCTCGGTCGCTGTGCCCTGGCCACGCCGTCGTCTGAGGAGTAACTCGTGTTCGCAGTAGAAGTGTCACATGTGGAGAAGGTCTTTCACCGCCGGCGGGGCGGCCGCCGGCGCGCGGCCAACGGCCCTGGCCGACGTGTCGTTCACGATCGACCGGCGCGAATGCGTCGCGGTGCTCGGTCAGAACGGCTCGGGCAAGTCGACCCTGGTCCGGATCCTGTCCACGCTGCTGCTGCCCGATGGCGGGTCGGCGCGCGTGCTCGGCCACGACGTGGTGCGCGACGCGCGCGCTGTGCGCAGCCTGGTCAACCGGGTGTCGGTCGAGGCGTCGTTCTTCAAGCGCATGTCGGCGGTGGAGAACCTCTCCTATGCCGCGCGCTTCTACGGCCTGACGCCGGCCGCCACCCGGGTCCGCATCCCCGAGATCCTCGAGCGGGTGGGGTTCCCGCGTGGCGCGGGCCTCGGAGCCGATGGAGGACCTCTCGCGCGGCATGCAGCAGAAGGTGGCGCTGGCCCGGGCGCTGCTCACCTCGCCCGTGCTGCTGCTGCTCGACGAGCCGACCACGGGCCTCGACCCGCGCTCCAAGCGCGAGGTCCAGGCGTTCATCAGCGAGCTGCGAGCCACGCATGACACGACGATCCTGCTCTGCACGCACGACCTCGCCGAGGCCGAGTCCCTGGCCGAGCGCGTGGGGATCCTCCACGCCGGCCGGCTCCTGGCCCTGGCCGAGCCGGAAGCGCTGATCGCTCGCTACGGCGCGAGCACGCTGGAGGACGCCTTCTTCACCGCGACCGGGATCGCCTTCGACGAGGACCGCGAGGAGGGGGTGGCGGTATGAGATCGGATGCGGTCGTCCCGGGCGCCGCCGGTGGGGCGCCGGCAACCGGGCTGCGCCGGCAGCTGATCGGGCTCGCCGGCATCGTCGAGCGCAACACCTATCTGATCAAGCGCTACGCCTGGTGGGAGCTGGCCTTCTTCGTGTGGACGGTGGCCAACACGCTGACGATCGCGTTCATCGCCAAGGGCGTCAAGGCCTCGGGCGGACAGCTCGACGTACAGCGCACCACGACGACGCTGTTGATCGGCGCCGTGATCTGGTCCTACCTGGGGATCATCTTCGAGATCCTCACCGAGACGGTGGCCTGGGAGCGCTGGGAGGGCACAATCGAGTACACGTTCATGGCGCCGCTCTCGCGCGCGGTGCACCTGGGAGGCATGGGGCTGTTCGCGGTCCTCTACGGATTGCTGCGCACGGCGCTGGTGTTCGCGGTCGTGTCGCTGTTCTTCGGCCTGCACTTCCCGCAGGCCGACTTCCTCACTGCGCTCGTGCTGCTCGCGGTGGCCTCGTTCTCGTTCGTCGGGGTCGGCATGGTCACCGCCGTGCTGCCGTTGATCTCGCCCGAGAAGGGCGCCCAGTTCGGCTTCGTCGCGCAGGGCCTGCTGCTCGTGGTCTCCGGCGTCTACTACCCCGTGTCGGTGCTGCCGCAGTGGATGCAGTGGGTGGCGACGGTCTCGCCGGCCACCTACGCGCTGCGCGGCATCCGGGCCGCGGTGCTGAACGGCGCCTCCGTCGGCGCGCGCTGGGGTGATCTGTGGCCGCTGCTGGTGCTGGCGGTGGCCACGATCCCGCTCGGGCTGGCCGTGTTCCGGGCCGGCGAGCGCTACGCCAAGCGCCACGGCAAGCTCAAGCGCTCGGGTTAGCGCCCTCGGGGGTCGCCGCCCTGGCGGCCGCGCCCTCGGCGGCGTCGGCCTCGGCGCGCATCCATTCGCATCCGGCCGAGAGGTCCTGCACGCCCAGCGCCGCGGCCACGTTCAGCCACATGCCGTAGCGGAAGAAGTCGTCGATCTCCTCCGGTGCGGCCTGCCACAGGCTCTCGACGTGCGCGACCAGGCCGGCATAGGCGGCCCGCACCCGGTCGCGGATCTCGTCGTCGTCGCACGCGGCGTAGGCGTGGAGCTGGAGCATGAGAAAGTCGCGGTCGGAGTCCAACATCTCCATGTACGCGTGGCCCATCGCCTGGCGTAGGTCGGTGTCGGGCGGAGCGTTCGCCGGATCGAACTCGGTCGCGGCCCTCGTAAAGGTGGCCGCGACGAGCTCGAAGCCGCGCTCGACCGCGGCGAGGAACAGTTCCTTCTTGCTGCCGAACAGGCTGAACACGTACGGCTGGGCGACGCCCACCCGCCGGGCGATCTTGTCGACCGGGGTGCCGTGCAGCCCGCCGTGCGCGAACTCGTGGACCGCTGCATCGATCAGCGCGTCCCGGCGCTCGGACGCCGGGACGCGTTGACGGCGGGTCTTGGCGGAGGTGGTGGCCATCGGGCTCGACACCGATCCTAGTGCCGCGTCAGGCGGGGATGGCAACCCGGGCCGCCTCGGCGATGGCCGCTTCGGCCGCTGCGTGCTCGGCCGCGGAGGCCCGGGTGCTGAACGGCAGGGCCGCCGCGATCAGCGCGCCGCCGGCGAGCACGGCCGCGCCCACCCAGAGTGCGGGAACCAGGCCGCTGACATAGGCGTGGGGCGAGACATAGCTGCCGTGGCTGGTGAACACGGTGCCGAGGATGGCGATCCCGAGCACACCGCCGAGCTCGCGCAGCGCGTTGGTGGCGCCCGACGCCTGGCCGGTCTGCGCGGTCCGTACGGAGGCCAGCACGGCGTTGGCTGACGGCGCGAACACCATGGCCATCCCGCCGCCGGCCAGGACGAACGGGATCAGCATGCTGGCGTAGCTCTGATGGACACCGGCCAGCAGGGCCAGCATCGCCAGGGCGAGCCCCTGCATCCCGAGCCCGGCCACCATGAACAGCCGGCTGCCATACCGCTCGGACAGGAAGCCGGCCGCCGGCGAGACGACCATCACCGCGCCGGTCCAGACCAGGAGCTTGACGCCGGCCTGCAGCGGGGTGTTGTGCAGGACGGTCTGGAGGAACTGGCTCAGGAAGAAGATCGAGCCGAACATCCCGAAGTACATCGCGATCGACACCACGTTGGTCACGGCGAAGCTGCGATTGGCGAAGAAGTGCATCGGCAGCATCGGCTCCGGCGTGCGCATCTCCTGGCGGATGAAGGCGACCAGCAGCGCGATCCCGGCGGCCAGGGCGACGACCACCTCGGGGTTCGACCAGCCGAGCGACTGCGAGCGAACCAGGCCATACACGACGCCGAACAGGCCGCTCGAGGCCAGGGCGAGGCCGGGGAGATCGAGGTGGTTGACCTCGCCGCGGCTCTCGGTGAGCCGGGCCCGGGCGAACGGGAGGAGGATCAGGCCGATCGGCACGTTGACCCAGAAGATCCAGTGCCAGGAGGCGAACTGGGTGAGGGCTCCGCCGACCAGCGGGCCGAGCGCGACGCCGATGCCGCTGACGCCTGACCACACACCCAGGGCGAGGCCGCGCTGCTCGGGCGGGAAGGCCTCGGCGATCAGGGTCAGGGTGAGCGGGGTGACGATCGCCGCGGCCACACCCTGGACGGCGCGGGCGGCGATCAGGAAGTCGATCGAGGGCGCCAGCGCGGCGGCGGCTGAGCCGACGATGAACAGCGCGATGCCGGCCATGAACATCCGCTTGCGGCCCAGCCGGTCGCCGAGCGCCGCGCCGGTCAGCAGGAGCACCGCGTAGGCCAGGATGTAGGCGTTGACCGTCCATTCGAGCGTCTGGATCGAGGCGCCGAGGTCGACGCGGATGCTCGGCAGCGCGACGTTCACGACGAGGTTGTCGAGAACCATCATGAACAGCCCGATCGAGACGATCACGAGGGTCCAGACCCGTCGTGTCGTGTTCGTCGTGGTGGGGGACATGCTTGGCGGCTCCTTATTAGTGACTGCTAACTACCAAGAAGATTAGCAGCCACTAATAACTTGTCAAGAGCACAGCTGCGACGACCGCGCTTGCGGGTCCGGCGTGCGCTCAATGCCGGCGCGCGCCGAGTGAATCCGGCCGGGGTTGCGGGTCCGGCGTGCGCTCAATGCCGGCGCGCGCCGAGTGAATCCGGCCGCGCTTGCGGACCCGGCGTGCGCTCAATGCCGGCGCGCGCCGAGTGAATCCGGCCGGGGTGGCTAGGATGAGAGGTGTCTTAAGCGCCGTCCCGCTTCTGGGGACGCGCGCGGCGGGATCCCTGAAGGCCGTGAAGCGCGCCCCGGGCTCATCCCGCCGAAGCTGAAGGTTTCGCAGTCCGCTTTACGCCCGCCCGACGGCCGGTCGTCTAACACCATTGTTTGGTGAGCAGGGAACCATCCGAACATAGATCGCGGTCGCTCCGCGCGCGCGGGGTCCAGCTGGCCCACTACGGCGGCCTGGACGGCCTGCGCGGAATCGCCGTGCTGGCCGTCCTGCTCTACCACGGCGGCGTGTCATGGGCCCCGGGCGGCTTCCTCGGCGTCGAGGTGTTCTTCGTCCTGTCCGGCTTTCTCATCACCTCGCTGCTGGTAACCGAGTGGCAGCGTTTGGGGACGATCGCGCTGGGCGCCTTCTGGGCGCGGCGGGCCAGGCGGCTGCTGCCGGCGCTGTTCTGCCTGGTGGGGGCGATCGGGATCTACTACCTGTTCGCCGGCGCCGCCAATGCCGTGCCCGGGCTGAAGTCGGATGGCATCTCAGCGCTGACCTACGTCAGCAACTGGCATCAGATCGTCACCGGCACGAACTACTTCGCGGCCACGGGTCCGGTGTCGCCGCTCGAGCACACCTGGTCGCTGGCGATCGAGGAGCAGTTCTATCTCGTATGGCCGCTCGTGGTGCTGGGGACGTTGTGGCTCGCCGGCCGTCGCCGCCGCGGCCCCGCCGGCTCGCGCCCGCTCGTGCTGCTGCTGGTCCTGAGCGTGGCCGGCGCGGTCGCCTCGGCCGTCGACACCGCGCTGCTGTTCAACCCCGGCAACCTCAACCGCATCTATTACGGCACCGACACGCGAGCGTCGGGTCTGCTCATCGGGGCGTCACTGGCCATCGCGCTGGCCCTTCTGCGGCGGCGGATCGAAAGCGGCCCTGAAGACACGCTGTGGACCGCGCCCCGCAAGCGGATGATCGGACTGGTGGCACTCGTCGGGCTCGCGGCGACCGTGACCGCGATCGTCCTGGTCGGCGGCTCGACGCCGTGGATGTATCCGTATGGCCTGCTCGCACTCGATGCGGCGGTCGTGGCGCTGATCCTGGCGGCGGTTACCCATCCGGTGTGCCTGGCCGCGCGGGTCCTGGCCACGAAGCCGCTGCGTGCGCTCGGCAAGATCTCCTACGGGGTCTACCTCTTCCACTTCCCGCTGTTTCTGTGGCTGAGCGCTGGCGCCACCGGGCACAGCGGCATCAGCCTGCTGGCCCTGCGGCTGGCGGTCACGCTCGCGGTCAGCACCGCGTCGTACGTGCTGATCGAGCAGCCGATCCGCCAGCGACGACGGCCGGCCTGGCTGGTCCGCGCGCTCGCCCCGCTGGCCGCCGGCGGCTCGGTGGCCGCGCTGCTGCTGGCCTCGGCCGCCACTGCGCTGCCGCTCGGAATCCCGGCGGCTGCGACCCTGCCCAAGGCCCCGCCGCAGCTACGCGGCAGCGACGCTGGCTGCACGGTCTCGCTCCAGGACCAAGCCGAGTACGGCATGGCGCCGCTGCCCGTGAGCAAGCAGACAAAGTTCGTGTACTCGGCGCTCGGGGCGCACACGCTGCGCTGGAGCGGGTCGGCCCAGAAGACCTTCAACACCTGTCCCCCCAAACGCGTGATGCTGGTGGGAGACTCGCTGTCGTTCACGCTGGGCGTCCCGTGGCTTCAGAACGAGGAGCAATACGGCATCCAGCTGGCCGACGCCGGCATCCTCGGCTGTGCCTTCACGACCCAGGGCGAGCTGAACGTGGCCGGCACCTGGGAGGGCCAGTCGGCCGGCTGCCCGAACGCTCTGAAGACGTGGGCCAGCGAGGAGCGCACGATTCATCCCCAGGCGGTGGTCGTCGAGCTCGGCTACCGGGACCAGTTCGACTGGAAGATCAACGGCAAGGTGGTCCATCTCGGCCAGCCGGCGTTCGACGCCTATGTCCAGAGCCAGATCAACCGGCTGGTCGACGTCCTGGGCGCGGGCGGGACCAAGATCCTGTTCCTGTCGATCCCCTACAGCCATCCGCCCGATGAGTCCAATGGCTCGCCGGCGCCGGCTGCCTCGCCCGCCCGGCACACCCTGATCAACTCGATGCTCCAGGCGACCGCGCAGCGCCATCCGGGCACGGTCAGCGTGCTCAACCTCGATCAGACCGTCTCGCCGGGCAACCACTACGACGCCAGCGTCAAGAGCCAGCTCTGCCGCTTCGACGGCGTGCACTTCACGCGCATACTGCAGCGACCTGCTCGAGCCTCGCGTGCTCGGCGAGGTTCGCAAGCTGCTCGGCTGATCGCCAGCGCCTCGCCGACCCACTAGCATCGGTCCAGGCCGCGTTTGGCCGGTGTGCCATGTGGCGAAACGGGGGAAGTTGAGGCAGTCACGCTCCTACAACCTGCGGCGGTACTTCTGGCTGCCCGTGGCGTTGTTTCTCCTGCTCAGGCTGGGCGACGCGACGTTCGGCGGTGCATCGTCGGCCTCGGTCAGGCTCGTCCCGGTGCCGCCCGGGAGCCATTGGGTGGCCACATGGGGGGCGAGCCCCCAGGCGCCCACCGCGGGCAATCTCTCCCGCCCGGGTTTCCGCCACGCGACGCTGCGGGAGATCGTCTACACGAGCGCGGGTGGGGACCGCGTCCGGGTGCGGCTGACCAACGCCTTCGGTAGCGCGCCGCTCCGAATCGGGCGAGCGGCGATCGCGCTGCAGGGACAGGGCGCCGGCGAGATCGCCGGAACGACGACCGCGCTCGATTTCGACGGCCGGCGCTCGGTGGTGATCCCCCCGGGCGCGGAGGTGACGAGCGATCCGGCGCCGATGGCGATCGGCCCCGCCACGCGGCTGGCGGTGAGCCTGTACGTGCCGGGGCCGACCGGACCAGCCACCCAGCACGTCGACGCCGAGCAGGTCAATTACGTGGCCGACGGGCTGCACCTCGCCAGTGGCTCCGGCCCGTTTCGCGTGCGCACCCACTCCTGGTACTTCCTCGCCGGCGTCGACGTGCTGAGCCCGCGCCGCACGCTCGGCTCGGTCGTCGCGTTCGGTGACTCGATCACCGACGGGGTCGGATCGCCGATTGGTGCCAACGCCCGCTGGCCGAACTTCCTGGCCCGCCGGCTGAACGCCAGATCGGGTTCGACGCTCGCCGTGGTCGACGAGGGCATCGGGGGCAATCGGGTGCTGAACCCCGCGCCGTGCTGCGGGGTCAGTGCGACCGCGCGCTTCCAGCGCGATGTCGGCGAGCAGCCTGGCGGCCGCGAGGTGGTCCTGCTCGAGGGGATCAACGACATCGGCTACAGCCAGGCCCGCGGGCCGCTGACGGCCCCGCACACCGACGTCTCGGCGCTGCAGATCGTCGAGGGCTACGAGCGGCTGGTCACGCTGGCCCATACCGACGGCCTGAGGATCTTCGCGGCGACGCTGACCCCGTTCCAGGGCTCCCGTCACTGGACGCCGGCGGGCGAGGCCAAGCGCGAGGCGATCAACCACTGGATCCGCACCTCGGGCGAGTTTGACGGCGTGATCGACTTCGCCTCCGTCGTGGCCGATCCGGCCGACCCCGAGCGGCTGAACCCGGCCTACGACAGCGGCGATCACCTGCATCCCAACGCCGCCGGGTATCGGGCGATGGCGTCGGCCGTCAGCCTGCCGGCGCTCCTGAACCTCCGATAGCCGGAGGCTCCTCCTCGCTCTGGGGCGTGCGGAGCTCCGGCTCTGCGCCGATCGCCTCGTCGAGGCAGCGCAGGACGTATCCGTAGCGCAGCATCGGTTCGATCCGCTCACGGCCGAGCTCGCGCCAGGTGAGCGTCCGGGTGGCGAGCTGGGCCTGGAGCCTCATGGTCGCGGTGATCACGTAGCCGTTCCAGACCTCGGGAGGCAGCGTCATCACCGAGCCGAAGCGCTCGGTGGCGATCGTGCGAGTCGGGTCGAGGAGGGGAGACGGGTGGGCGGCGAGGCGGTCGAGATCGGGCCGGGCGTCCAGCTCGAAGGCCGAGGGCTCGAGCGTGGGCTGCTCGGTCGGCTCGGCCAGGACCATGCGCGAGGCATATCCGGCCACGGTGGTGATCCGCAATGCCCGCTGGATCTCCGTGCCCGGGGAGCCCGTGCGTGGCGCCGTAGCTCTCGACGAGCTCGATTGCCCAGCGGCGTGGTCACGGGGCTGAGGCGGTTCAGCTCGCCTGAGGTGGCCACGGCGGCTTGCCACACCTCCTTGATCCACTTGCGCCCCGTGGCGGAGATGCGACTGTCGCAACTCGCGCTTGGTGAGGCGGCCGGACTGTCGGCGCGGGCGGAGCCTCATGGTCGGTCTGACCCTACTGCAATCGCTTGACGGGACTCGCGCGCTGAGCTATATGTTAGCGTTCACATTCGGGACCGGAAACCGAAGGTAGGAGGAAGAGGCGTGTTCTCACTGGCTGCTCGCCGGGCGGCGGGGCGATCCCGTTTGCCGCGTTCTGGCTGTACTCGTCGTCCTGCTGTGCGCGCCCGCGGGTGCGAGCGCCGCCACCGGCGCGACCCTCATCGGCCACTGGACGTTCGATGAGGGCTCGGGCACCACGGCGGCGGACTCCTCGGGCGGGGGTCATCCGCTGACGCTGGAGAACGGGGCATCGTGGGGGCCCGGCGTGGTCGGCCCGAGCGCGCTGTCGCTGAACGGCAATCAGGCAGTACGCCCAGGCGACCGGCCCGGTGATCGACACCACCCAGAGCTTCACCGTGTCGGCGTGGGTGAACCTCGACAACACGAACGGCTACCAGACGTTCGTCAGCCAGGACGGCAGCCAGGTCAGCGGCTTCTACCTGCAGCTGCGCGGCGACACGCACCGCTTCGCGTTCACGCACATCGCGTATGACTCGCCGAGCGGCCTGGGGACGATCGCCAGCGCGAGCTGGGGTCATCCCGCAGCCCGGCGAGTGGTATCTGATCACCGGCGTCTACAACGCCGCCAAGAGCACGATCTCGCTCTACGTCAACGGGAGCGCTTCAGGACACCGAGTCGTTCGGGGGCAGCTGGGCGGCGAGCGGCCCGCTGGCCGTCGGTCGGAGCAAGTTCGCCGGCAACCTGGTCGACTTCGTCTCGGGCCGGATCGACGACGTGCGGGCGTACTCGGGCGTGCTCAGCGCGAGCGCGATCAAGCAGCTGGCCGGAGCGGGCACGCTGACGGTCGACGCCTCGCAGGCGGGCCCCCAGATCAACCCGACCCAGTTCGGCGAGTTCCTCGAGGAGATCAACCACTCGGGCGACGGCGGCGTGTACGCCGAGCTGATCCGCAACCGCGACATGAAGGAGGACTCGAGCAGCCCGGCGTACTGGTCGGCGGTCACCGGTGGCGGGGCGAGCGGGAGCATCGCGCTCGACACGACCCAGGGACCGACCTCGGCCAACCAGGTCAGCCTCGAGCTGTCGGTCGGCTCGATCCCGAGCGGCGGACGTGTCGGCGTGGCCAACGCTGGCTACTGGGGCATCCCGGTGGAGCCGTCGACCACCTATCAGGTGTCGTTCTTCGCCCGCTCGAGCCAGGTCGAGCTCGGGGCCGCTGACCGTCGATCTGGAGAGCAACACCGGCCAGGTGTACGCGTCGTCGACGATCGCCGGCGTGACCGGCAGCTGGGCCAAGTACACGACCACGCTGACCGTGCCCAAGGGGGTGGCCCGATCACTGACCAACCGGTTCGTGATCTCGACCAGCGACCCATCGGCCGCGGGCAGCACGCTGTGGTTCGACATCGTCTCGCTGTTCCCGCCGACCTACGACGGGGTGTCGGACGGGCTGCGGATCGATCTGATGGACAAGCTGGGCGCGCTCCATCCCGGCTACTTCCGGGTCCCGGGCGGCAACTACCTGGAGGGCGACACGATCGACACGCGCTTTGAGTGGTCGAATACCGTCGGCCCGATCGAGGACCGGCCGGGGCACTTCAACAGCGCGTGGGGATACTGGTCGCAGGACGGCATGGGCCTGCTCGAGTACCTGGAGATGGCCGAGCAGGTCGGGGCCAGGCCGCTGCTGGCGGTGTGGGCCGGCTACACCCTGAACGGCACCGTCGTGCCGCAGGCTCAGCTCGCCCCGTACGTGCCAGGACGCGGTCAACGAGATCCACTACGCGGTCGACCCGTCACGACCACGTCGTGGGGAGCGATGCGCGCGATGGACGGGCATCCGCAGCCGTTCGACCTGCTCGGAGTCGAGGTCGGCAACGAGGACTTCTTCGACTCGTCTGGCAGCTACAACGCCTACCGCTATCCGATGTTCTACGACGCGATCAAGGCCGCGTTCCCGGGGATGCCGGTGGTCGCGACCACGCCGGTGACCAGCCGGCCGATGGACATGCTCGACGAGCACTTCTACAACAACGACCCGCAGTACTTCGCCGAGAATGCCCACCTGTTCGACGGCGCGAGCCGCAGCGGGCCGAAGGTGATCGTGGGCGAGTACGCCACGACCGACGGCACGCCCACCGGGACGCTGGCCGACGCGATCGGCGAGGCGGCGTTCCTGACCGGGCTGGAGCGCAACGCGGACCTGGTCATCGGCGCCTCCTACGCGCCGCTGCTGGTCAACGTGAACGCGCCGAGCTGGCCGACGAACCTGATCGGGTACAACGGGCTGAAGAGCTACGGCTCGCCCGTCGTACTGGATGCAGGACATGCTGTCGGCCGGCCACGGCGACCACGTGATCGGCTCGCAGATGGTGGCGGGCGCCGGGACGCTGTTCCAGGTGGCCAGCCAGAGCCCCGGCCACACCTACCTGGTCGTGGTCAACGATGGCAGCGCGGCGGCACCGATGACCGTGGAGCCTGAGCGGCTTGCCGGGCGGCGCGCAGGGCGGCACCGCCACGACGCTGACCGGCGAGCCGACGGCCCAGAACTCGCTCGCGCATCCGACCGCGGTCTCTCCGACCACGAGCACGCTGTCGGCGCGCGGGTCGAGCTTCAGGTACACGTTCGCGGCCAACTCGGTGACCGTGCTCGATCTCACCACGTCCGGTGGCGGGTCGGCGTCGGGCGGCTCGCTCTCGCGCGGTCCGGCGAGAACCAGTGCGGCGCAGATCGCCCAGCAGGCGATCCGCAGCGGGGCGGCCAGCACGCGGACCGTGAAGTAAGCGGCCGGGCTGGGCAGGCGCCCCGATATCGGTGGCGCCCGCCTGACGCCCGTCTCGTCCTGGCTCAGGCGGACGCCCTACCAGTGGCGCGCGAGGTAATCCCACAGCGCGGTGCGCTGGCGCTCTGACCAAACGGTGGCGCGCTTGCGCAGCGCCTCCTCGTCGTCAGACCATCGGCGCGGGCCGCCGAAGGCATGGGTGAGCATCTGCTGGTGGGCTGCCTTCTCGAGGAGCACGGCGCGGATGACCGCGTCGGGCACTGTGCTGCCGCCGGTGACGATGCCGTGGTTGACCAGGAACACCGCGTGCAGGTGGGCGAGGGTGTGCGCGACGTCGCGGCCGAGCTCGTGCGTGACGATCAGCTCGGCGGTCCGGGTGTAGCGCGGCACGTCCGGCGGCGCGAACAGCGTGCCGGCGTGGGAGACCGGCAGCAGCGGCTGGCCGCTGGCGGCGAGCGCGATCGAGTGGGGCGGATGCGTGTGGACGACGCTGTTCAGGTCGGGGCGGGTCCGAAGGATCTCGAGATGGATCGGCCACTCGACGTGGCGCGGGTGATCGCCCCGGATGACCTCGCCGTCGAAGCCGACCAGGATCACGTGCTCGGCGGTGATCTCGTCGAAGCCGAAGCTCGACGCCTTCATCCAGGCCCCGCGCCCCTCCGGATCGCGGACCGAGACGTGGCCCCACACGAAATCGTCATGGCCGTTGCCCGCGAGGATCCGGCATCCCAGGGCGACCTGCTCGCGGAGCTCGTGCTCGGTCATGCGTTCCTCCTCGGCGTCGGTCTGGGCGAGCCCAGCAGCGTGCGGCGCGCCAGGGCGAGCGCCGGCCGGTCGGTGATCACGCCCTCCACGGCGGTGTGGGCCAGGTAACGGTCGAGGGTGCGCGGGGCGTTGATCGTCCAGACCACGCACGGGACGCCCGCCGCGGACGCGGCTGACAGCGCAGCGGCGCTCGCCACCCTGCGATGGATGACCAGGCGATCGGCTTTTACCGCCGGCCGTCGCACGGTGAGTGCCTTGCGAAAGCCGGCCCCCACGAGCAGCCCGGTCCGCAGCTCCGGCGCGAGCGTCTTGGCCTCACGCACGACGTCGTCGAGGAACGATGAGACCAGAAACTGGTCGAGGTCGAACGGGCGCAGCAGCGCGAGCGTCTCCTCCACGTAACCCGCCTCCTTGATCTCGAGGTTGAGCGCGATGCGGTCTTTGGTCAGCTCGAGCACGTCCTTCAGGAGCGGTGGGCGGGCCCTTGTGCCCTTGGTCGTGAATGCCTCGTAGGGGAGCGAGCTGGTGGGCAGCGTCTTGACGCGGGCGTCATGGAAGACGATCAACTGGCCGTCGCGCGTCCGGCGCACGTCGAGCTCGATCATGTCCGCGCCGAGCCCGATCGCCGCCTCAAACGCCTCCAGGGTGTTCCCGGCCGGCGCGCCGGGCGTCCTTCGGCCCCAGGCGCCGCGATGCGCGATGACCAGCGTCACGCGGCAAACTATTCCGCGGCCGGCGGCGGCCGCGCTGCCGGGTCCTGACCGGGCTAGTCTACTTGCCGCGGAAAAACTCTTGAGAGACGGAACGGCCGCGGAGGGTTCCGCGCGGCCGGTTCGTGGTAATGGGTTTGCTCTTGTCGAAGGAGCGGTTCGGAGTGTTTCACCGCTCGCGGACGGCGAGCGTGTCGGTGTTGTAGGCCAGGATCGCTCCATTCAGTCCAGATCTGCCGGCCCTGGTCGCCTTTCAGGCGGGATCGGTCCAGCCCGTAGCGGCGTTTGAGGTGACTGATCCGGCCCTCCGCGCCGGTGCGGTAGCGCCGCAATCGGCGCTGGGTGCGTTTGGAGCCGGGTTGCTGGCGGCCAGCGATGAACACGTTCTTCGGCTGAAGGTCCTCGAGCGCGGTGTTCGTCGGACCGATGTTGAACCCACCATCGAGCGCGACCTCTTGCACCCGGATCCCGAGCCGTTGCATCTCGGCGATCGGTCGCCGGGCAGGAGCGTGTCCTCGGCCGGGTTGCCGATCTCGGTCGAGCGCCGGCAGGATCAGACCCCTGGCGCCGCGTTTGGTGTGCTCGGTCACCTCCGCCACCTGTGAGACGAACCCGAATTCGTTGGGCTTCCCCAGCTTCCCCTTGCGGATCGGCCTGGCGTCCGGGTCGTGAAGAGAAACGATCCTGTTCTTGATCGGCTTGCCCTGGACGCGCTGACGGATCTGCCGGACGACCTTCTCGCAGCGATCGGCCATCTCCTCCAACTTGGCGGCCGCCCTTCAGCTTCGTCTTCGCGCCCCGCCCACGTGCCTTGCGCCTGGCGATCTGGGCGAGCCGGCGTGCCTCGCGGATCGAGCGCTCCAACAACTCGCCGGTCTCGCCGGTCAGCTTCAGCACTTCCTGCTTGGCCTCCCCGGAGCGACGACGAACAGTCCGCGTGATCGTGCGGAGCTTGTGACCCATCGCCCGGGAGCGATCCCGCACACGCGCCTTCTTCTCGCCGATCAGCTTCGCGAGCTTGCGCCCCTCGCGTGCCAACACGTGCACGCCGCTGGATGCCAACCCCGCGTCGGTCGGGTACTTCACATCCGCCTCGATCACAGTCGAGTCGATCCGAACGGCTCGCGGGCGAAACCGCTTCTCCCTGCAAGCCTTCACGATCAACGCGCGCGTCATCTCCGACACCGTCT
Organism: uncultured Solirubrobacterales bacterium; assembly: GCA_963764545.1. GTDB lineage: Bacteria > Actinomycetota > Thermoleophilia > Solirubrobacterales > Solirubrobacteraceae > Palsa-465. Next base: position 515,528 of record CAVXSX010000009.1, read on the forward strand.
CCGCACCGATCCGCCGGGTGAGCTTGCGGACCGTCGACTCGTCCGGCACCCGCTCCGACAGACTGATCCGACAGAACCGGCGCAGATGAATCGAGTCCGACACCTCCGCCACCAACGACCGATACCCCCACCGGTAGCGCTGCTTGAGCACCATCAACCGGACGATACGTCTCCATCGCGATCGTCGGGCGCCCATCGATCAGCACCGCCGGGCGGTCTCTCGAACTCCTCGCGCGCAGCGCTCCACCAACGGCCACAGCAACTCGGGATCGGACAACAGCACATCCAACGCCGCCAGATCCGCGGCAGCTCCTTCACCTCGACCGGCAACGACTCGTCCCACAGCGACTCCGGCTGCGGCGCCAAGAGCGTCAGCATGAACTCCCCTTTCGACCAGAAACCCCATTACCAGCAGGGAATTCTGGTCGTCACACCGGACGGAAAGGCCCTCTCACAACCCCTCACTTTTTCCGCGGGAAGTAGTCTAGTGGGGCTCCTGGAAACGCTCCACCCGTAATGCCGGCCCGATCGCCGCCAGGCTTTGTCCTCGGATCCTCGCGTAGCTCTGCTACGCGTCGGATCCTGCGTCCTCGCCTGACGGCCCCCGGCCTCGGCCTTCCGGGCGAAGCGTTTCCCGTCGACCCACTAGTACTGCTCCGTTAGTTGGGGGAGGTGGTTTGGCTGGCGGGTCGAACTTTGAGGAGACATAACGTCGGCATTGGAGGCGAGTATGGCGGTCGTGTCTGGGCTGTCTGAGCGACGGTTGGCGAGGATCGGGTCTCGGCTTGAGGTGTTCGCAGGCGAGGTGTTCGAGGGCGCGTTCGTGCGTTCGGAGCAGCGCAAGTGGGCGCGTGTGTACCTGCGCGGGTTGATGCTGGATGGGAAGCGCAAGAGCATCGAGCCGATGGCGGCCCGGCTCGCGGACGGGGATGAGCAGTGCTTGCAGCAGTTCGTGAACCAGTCGCCGTGGGACGAGGCGGTGGTGCGGGAGAACTTGGCGTGTCGGATGGTCGCCGAGCTGGACCGGAGGCGTGGGTGATTGATGACACGGGGTTCGCGAAGAAGGGCCGGTGGTCGGTCGGTGTCGCTCGTCAGTACTCGGGCACGCTCGGGCGGGTTGATAACTGCCAGATCGCGGTGTCGATCAACGCGGCGAGCGATCGGGCGTCGTGTCCCTTGGACTGGCGGGTCTTCCTGCAGGCGGCGTGGGACGAGGATGGTGAGCGGCGCGCCAAGGCACACGTGCCCGCCGATGTGGGCCACCGGGAGAAGTGGCGGCTGGCGCTGGACATGGTCGACGAACTGGCCGGCTGGGGGCTTGTGGCGCCGTTGATCTGCGCCGACGCCGGCTACGGAGAGATCACCGCGTTCGCCAGGGCCTGAGCGATCGCGGGATCCGGTATGTGATGCAGGTCAAGAGCAGCACCAGCGCATTTCCCGAATCGGTTGAGCGTGAGCAGCCCGAGTACCGCGGACGCGGCCGCCCTCCCGCGGCCCGCTACCACGCCAAGCCCTCATCGCTGAAGGATCTCGTGTTCACCGCCGGTCCTGAGGCGGCTGCGGAGGTCACCTGGCGGGAAGGCACGCGCGGAGCGATGCGCTCCGGTTCCTCGCGCTGCGCGTGCGTCCGGCGAACCGTGATCTGTTGCACGCCGCGCACAAGACCGACCGGGATCTGCCGGTGTGCTGGCTGTTGGCCGAGTGGCCGCACGACAGCGAGACGCCCACCGACTACTGGCTCGCGACTCTGCCGCTCGACACTCCCCGGCCCGAACTGGTGCGCCTCGCGAAGCTGCGCTGGCGCATCGAGCACGACTACCGCGAGCTCAAAGACGGGCTCGGGCTCGATCACTTCGAGGGCCGCTCCTACCGCGGTCTCAATCACCACCTGACTCTCGTGTCGGTCGCGCATGCGTTCCTGACCCTGGAGCGCCAGCGCCCGAGAACCACGGCGGCAGCCTGACTCTCTACGCGCTTCTGCGCGAACTCCAACGCCTCATCGCCTGCTGGCACGGGACCTGCCCGACCTGCAGACGAAGGCTGCCGCCCACCTCACAACTCCGCGCACCACCCTGAACTAACGGAGCAGTACTAGCTAGGGCGCCAACCTGATCGTCGCCGTCTTCTGGTAGCGGTGGCCGGCAGCGTCGACGAAGACGGTCCGGATGCGGATTGCCCCCGTGTGCCGGGCGCCGCGCAACAAGCGTCTGCCCGCCGGGGTCAGCGCGACGTGCACGGTCCGCCTGCCGCGCTGTGTGGTGGTGAGCTGGCCGGAGGCCAGGGATTGGCCGCGAGCACCCAGCCAGGTGATAGTCACTTGTCCCGGGCCGGGCGCGCCGAATGCCGTCGGGCATCCACCGTGGCGCCCGATCTGGCGGGCGGACTCGTGGATGCAGGAGTGCTGGGCGGAGCGTTTGAGCGCGGCCAGGGCAGCCTTCCGCGAGATCCCGTTCGGGCCGGGGCCGGTGCCGACCATCACGTTGCCGCGGTCGTCGCCGACGACGCACAGCTTCGCCGACGGACAGGACAGCGAGGTCAGTGTTTGTCCGGGATCGATCGATGTCACCGTCCAGGTTCTGAATTGGTTGGTGGACCACACGATGTTGCCGTCGGCACCGAGGCCAACGCACAGTGAGATCGATGGGCAGGCGATGTGGGTCAGCGAGTAGCCCAGGTGGAGGTTGTGACTTGTCCATGCCTTGCGTCCGCCGGTGGGATCGACCGAGGTGAACACATTTCCGCCGGTGTCGAGCGCGGCGCACATCATTCCCGATGAGCACGAGACGTCCTCGAGCCGGGCATTCTCGATGTGGGCCGCGCTCCACTTCTTCTGTCCGCCGGTCGGGTCGGTCGAGGTCACGACGTTCCCGCTGTTGGTTGTCGCCGCGCAGAGAGCGGAGGCAGCGCATGAAACGGCGCTGAGCGACGCACTTGGACTGGTGTGCCTCAGCTTCCAAGCGTGGAGCGGCTTGGAAGTGGAGATGCCTCTGCCGCTGGCAAGGACGCACAGCTCGCCGGACGGGCATGCGATCCCATTGACGCCGTAGAACCGCGAGAAGGCCGGGGCGGTCCACGCCGAGGCGCCGTCGGTGGGGTGAGTCGAGCTGAGCAAGGAGCTCGGGACGGCGGGAACGGGGTGGAGGGTCGGGGAGACTGCGAAGTCGACGAAGGCGAGACACAGCGACGTCGAGGCACACGACAGCGACGCTTGTACCCCGTAGGAGTCGAGCGGTGCACGTGGCACGTCCCACGTCGGTTGGGTCGCGGCGGGATCGTTCGAGGTCAGGATCCGGCCAGCGTCGTCGAGCGCGACACACAGGCCGCCCGATGGACACGACATCTCGTTCAGCGCGTTGCCCCCGGTCAGGGCCGTGGTCGCGGACCAGCCCGGCGGCCCTCCGGCCGGGTTGGTCGTCGTGACGGTTCGGCCCGCGTCGTCTCCCGCGATGCAGAACGCGGCCGACAGGCAGAAAACGTTGCGCAGGCTCGCGTTGGGGTCGATCTGGGCCGGACCGGACCAGCTCGCGGCGCCGGCGGCCGGATTGGTCGAGGTGAGGGCGTTGCCGTGGTCGTCCACTGCTACGCACAGCTGCTGCGAGGGACACGAGATGCCATTGAGTTGGTTGGTCCCGTCGATTTGCCCTAGTAGGACTTCGTTAGCTGCTTGCAGGAGTTCTTGCGGGCGGAGGGAATTCCTGGGCCGTGGCGTTGCGAGCGGGTAAGGACGGGGTTAGGGCGGAGGATCTGGCTGGGCAGCGGGCGGCGCTGATCGAGTTCGCGGCGGAGATGTACCGGCCGTTGGTGCGTTGTGATCAGCGCGCGAAGGGCGAGCAGTACGTGCGCGGGTTGTTGTTGGAGGGGCGGCGCAAGTCGATCCAGCCGATGGCGGCCAGGTTGCCCGATGGTGATGAGCAGGGGTTGCAGCAGTTCATCACTGACTCGCCGTGGGATGACGAATCGGTCAGGCGGCGGCTGGCGCGGCGGATGACGGTAGAGATCGATCCGGAGGGGTGGGTGATTGATGACACCGGTCTGCCCAAGGATGGGCGCTTCTCGCCAGGGGTTGCGCGCCAATACTGCGGCGCGTTGGGCAAGACCGCCAACTGCCAGGTGCTGGTGTCGGTCAACGCGGTGACCGACCGCGCGTCGTGCCCGCTGGGATGGCGGCTGTTTGTGCCCGAGGAGTGGGACGCAGACGCTGAGCGGCGCAAGCGGGCCAGGATCCCTGAAGAGGTGCGCCACCGCGAGAAGTGGCGGCTGGCGCTGGACATCATCGACCAGTTGCTGGCGTGGGGTCTTGAGCGCGAGGTCGTGCAGGCCGATGGCGGCTACGGCGACATCATTGCCTTCCGGGTGGGTCTTGAACAGCGCGACCTTCGGTACGTCGTACAGGTCAAAGGCCAGACCTCCGCGCACCCGGCCGACGCAGCGCCGATCACGCCGCCCTACAGCGGCCGGGGCCGGCCGCCGAAGCGGCGCTACCGACAAGCCCACCAGCCTGCGCGCGCTCGTGCTCGCGGCCGGGCCCAGGCGGCGCAGACCGTCTCCTGGCGCGAGGGTGACCGCGGCCCGCTGACCAGCCGCTTCGTCGCGTCAGGGTCAGGCCCGCCAACGACGCCCACCGCAGGACGACGGCACCCTGCCCGAGCGATGGCTGCTCGCCGAGTGGCCTACCGGCAAGGACGAGCCCGTCAAGTACTGGCTGTCGAACCTTCCTGCCGACACGCCACTCAAGCAGCTCGTGCATCTGGCCAAGCTCCGATGGCGCGTCGAGCATGACTACCGCGAGCTCAAGCAGTGCCTGGGCCTGGACCACTACGAAGGCCGCACTTTCTGCGGGCTGCACCACCACCTCACCTGCGTCACCGTCGCCACGCCTTCCTCACCTGCTGCCGGCTGGCCCGCGGTGACCCCGACACAACCCGCCCTCAGACGGCGGCAGCCTGATCAGCCTCTACCAAGCCCAGCGCGACCTCCAGACCGCGCTGGCCTGCTGGCACGACCACTGCCCGGTCTGCCAGCGCAGGCTGCCGCCATGACCACCTAACGAAGTCCTACTAGGCCCCATGTGTCTGTGGCCGGGATGGTGGAAGTGAGAACGCGGCCGGCCTGGTCGACCGCCACGCACAGCGACGTCGATGGGCACGACACCGCCTCGATGTCGGTTGACCCATCGACGTCGGCGGACCTCCAGGCCGTGCTTCCGCCCGTCGGGTTCGTGGAGCTGACGGCGTCTCCGGATGAGCCCACCCCCACGCAGAGCGACGCGGACGGGCAGGACATGGCGAGCAGCCGGACGCTCTGACCGACGCTGCCTGAGTCACCCCAGGCGGCCGCTCCACCGGTTGGGTTGGTCGAGGTGAAGACTGCGCCGGTGTCGTCGGTGGCGACGCACAGTGACGCCGACGGGCAGGCGACGGTCTGCATGTGATGGCCGGGTGCAAGCGTGGTGGGGGTCCACGCCCCCGTGCCCCCCGTCGGGCTGGTTGAGGTGAGCACGTCACCCGTGAGGTCGATCCCGACGCAAAGTGACATCGAGGGACAAGCCACTCCCGTGAGTTGGCTATTGCCAATCTGCTCTCGGAGCCACGCCAACTGACCCAATCCGGCGCCGTTATCGACGCCAAAGACAGCATTCCCGACACTGTCGACGCCGGCGCACCACGTCGTGGTCAGGCACGCGAGCGGTGCATGATTTGCCCAGGCGGACGCGTATGGGTCGACATTGCGCGGCGCGGAGAAGCTCAGAGGCGACGCCGCCGCGGATGAAGTGGCCACGGCCAGGCTCACGAACAGAGCGGTGACCAGTGCTATGCCCCCGCGGGTCGTATGCCTCCAGCTAGCTCTCGCTGGGTGAACCGTCAGCCTCATCGCCGGCCTCCTTTTCAGCCGCCTATGGTCAAGAACGGTTGACCGGAGATGAAGTTGCGCCGATGCTCCATCCGGCGGGACGTCGAAGCGCCGCCGGATGCGTTTGTCCGGCGCGTTCGTCCCGGCGCGTTCGTCCGGCGCTCGATGCGAACATGTGTTCGATGGGATCGCGCCCGCCCACGCCCTACGTAGAGCTCCACTGCCACTCGGCCTTCTCGTTCCTGGACGGGGCATCGCTGCCGGACGAGCTGGTCCCCACCGCGCTCGAACTGGGCTACCGGGAGATGGCGCTGACCGACCACAACACGGTGTCGGGCTCGATGGAGTTCGCCGTCAGCGCCCGTGCGCTCGGGCTACGCCCGATCCACGGCGCCGAGATCGATCTGGACGATGGGCGGCATCTGACGCTGCTCGTGGAGGATGCGCGCGGCTGGTCGAACCTGTGCCGGATCCTGACCGGTGCGCACGCGCACACGCGTGAGAAGCCCGGACCTCCATCGCAGGCGTTCGCTCTGCTCGACGACGTGCTCGAGCACGCCGAGGGGCTGGTCTGCCTGAGCGGATGCGCGCAGCGCGGGGTGCATGACGAGTTCACGCTCTATCGCCTGCTCGACGCGTTCGGGCGCGATCACCTGCGGGTCGAGCTCCAGCGACCGTTCCTGCGTGACGATCGGGCGCGCAACCGGCGGCTCGAGCGGCTCGCGGGGCGGCTCGGGGTGCCGTGCGTGGCCACCGGCAACGTGCACGCGCACGTTCGTGCCCGGGCGCTCTTGCAGGACGCGCTGGTCTCGGTGCGCCTGCACACGACGCTCGATGCCTCAGAGCCCCAGCGACGGGGCAACTTCAGCCATGTGCTGGCCTCGCCGGCCGCGATGGCCGGTCGCTTCCCGGAGCATCCCGAGGCGGTGGCGGAGACCGCGCGGCTGGCCGAGCGGCTGCGCTTCGATCTGAGCAGCGACCTCGGGTATCGCTATCCGGGCGCCGAGGACGAGCGAGGCGATGCGCAAGCTGAGCGAGCTGTGCCAGGCGCGGCTCGAGGACCGCTACCGCGACGCCGGCGCGACGCGAGGTGAGGCGCAGGCCCGGCTCGAGCAGGAGTTCCGGATCATCGAGCGGCTCGGGCTGCCCGGGTTCTTCCTGCTCCACCACGACATGCTCGAGCTGGCCCGCGAGGTGGCGGTCGAGGTGCGCGGCCCCGACAGCGTTCGCCGGCTGCTGCCGCCCGGGCGGGGTCGAGGCTCGAGCGTGTCCTCGATCGTGTGCTTCTTGACCGGGCTCTCGCATGTCGACCCGATCGCCAACGACCTGCTGATCGGGCGCTTCCTGAACGACGAGCTGACCTCGCTGCCCGACATCGACCTCGACTTCCCGCGCGACATCCGCGAGAAGCTGATCCCCCGCGTGCACGAGCGCTACGGCCACGACCGCTCGGCGCTGGTGGCGGCCTTTCCCACCTATCGCGCCCGGGGGGCGATCCGCGAGCTGGGCAAGGCCCTCGGGCTGCCGCCGGGCGAGATCGAGCGGGTGGCGCGGGGCAGCGAGGGCTGGGACGCGCGCGAGGTGGGCAAGGACATTCAGAACTCGAAAGGCGGCGCGACCGGCGGCCGCTGGGCGTGGCTGGCGCGGCTGGCCGCCGAGGCGCACGGGTTGCCGCGTCACCTCAGCCAGCACTCGGGCGGGATGATCGTCGCCACCCGTCCGCTGGTCGACTGCTGCCCGATCGTGCCGGCGGCCATGGAGGGTCGCCAGATCGCCCAGTGGGACAAGGACTCCTGCTCGGACGCGGGGTTTCTCAAGATCGACCTGCTGGGGCTGGGGATGCTCTCGGCGGTCGAGCGCTCGGTCGAGCTGATCGAGCGCACCCGCGGCGAGCAGATCGACCTGAGCCGGATCCCCTACGACGATCCGGCCACCTACGAGTGCATCCAGAAGGCCGAGACGACCGGCGTCTTCCAGATCGAGAGCCGGGCTCAGATGCAGTCGCTGTACCGGACCCGGCCGGAGACCCTGAAGGACATCACGGTCCAGGTGGCGATCGTTCGGCCCGGACCGATCCAGGGCGGGGCGGTCAACCCGTACATCGAGCGCCGCCAGCGCCTGCGCGAGGATCCCGACTACCAGGTGCCCTACGAGCATCCCTCGCTCGAGCCCGCCCTGCGCGAGACCCTGGGCGCGATCATCTTCCAGGATCAGGTCATCGAGGTGTCGATCGCCTTCGCCGGCTTCTCGCCCGGCGAGGCGGAGGGGCTGCGGCGCGCGATGAGCCGCAAGCGCTCGGAGGCGGCGATCGAGGCCTACCACAAGCGGTTCGTAGCCGGTGCCCGGCGCCGGCACGGCGTGGACGAGGCGATGGCCGAGCGCGTGTTCGCGATGGTCCGAGGCTTCTCGGGCTTCGGCTTCCCGAAGGCTCACGGCGCCGCCTTCGGTCTGCTCGCCTACCAGTCGACCTGGCTGCGGGTCCACTACGGCCCCGAGTTCCTGTGCTCGCTGCTGAACGAGCAGCCGATGGGGTTCTATCCGCCCGACGCGCTCGTGCACGAGGCGCAGCGGCGGGGGATCGAGGTGCTGGCGCCCGATGTCAACGAGAGCGACGCCACGTGCGAGATCGCGAGACGGCGCGGTTCGCATCGGGCTGGGCTACGTGCGCGGCGTGGCCGAGCAGGAGGTGCGGGAACTGGTGGCCGTTCGCCAGGCGGGCGGACGCTTTCGCAGCCTGTCCGATCTCGCCTCGCGGGCCAGCTCGAGCGCCGCCTCGCTCGAGCTGCTGGCCTGGTCGGGAGCGTGCGACTCGCTCGTGACGGCCGGGGCTGCCGGAGTCGGCGAGGTCAGCGCGCCGGATCGCGCTGTGGCAGCTCGGGGTGGCCACGCCCGGTCGTCGTGTTCCGGGCGGGGTGCAGCTGGCCCTGCCGCTGGATCTGCCGGCCCCGCCGCGGCTGCGCGAGCTGAGCGCCTGGGAGTCGATGCTGGCCGACTACAGCTCGACCGGGCTGACCGTCGATGCCCATCCGCTCGTCTCTGCTGCGCAAATCGGTTGCCCGAGGGGCTGGTCACGAGCCGGGATCTCGCGACGCTGCGTCATGGCACACGCGTGCGAGTGGGCGGGATGGTGGTGGCCCGGCAGCGACCGGGAACCGCCAACGGAGTCGTGTTCCTGCTGCTGGAGGACGAGCACGGGACGATCAACCTGATCGTCCCCGCCCCGATCTATGAGCGCCATCGCCTGACGGTGAGAACCGAGCCGCTGGTCCTGGCCGACGGCAAGCTGGAGCGTCTGCCCGCGGCCGGCGGCGCCATCAACGTGCTGGTCGATCGCGTTGCACCGATCTCGGCGCCCGATCACATCGCCGCCGAGATCAAGGACTTCTCGATGCTCGACGAGCAGGTGCGCCGCGGGCTTGCCGAACAGGCGCGCCAGGCACTCGCGGATCCGGCGCCGCCAGGGCGTGTGCCGGTCGACCGAGCTCGCGCGAGACCGAGGCCGACGACTTCCGGGCTGTCGCGCCGCCTGTCTTGAGCTTCGCCTCGGGGCGTCGGCGATGAGCGAGCGGCCGCCAGTGAGCCTTTCCCCGGGTCGAGAACGGTAAGGTCCCGCCCCGTGCTCGCCGTCCTGCTGTTTGCCGCCTTCTGGGTCGTGCTCGGCTTCATGGTGTTCGTCCTTGGCGTTCGAGGAGGCCCGAGCGCGGCGATCGCCACGCCCGGCGCGCGAGGCTCGCACGCGGCCCGCCGCGCGATGACCTGGGTGTTCGTGGTCACCTACATCGCCTTCGGCGTGGTCCTCCCCGCCCTGTTCTTGATCGGCAACCACAACAGCGCCAACGGCCAGGTGGGCGGGATCAAGCTGACCGCAGCCGAGAAGCGCGGTCGCGAGATCTTCGGGGAGCGCTGCGGCCTCTGCCACACGCTGGCCGCGGCCAATGCAGTCGGCAAGGTCGGACCCAACCTCGATCAGATCCAGCCCACCCAGCAGCTCGTGCTGCACACGATCCAGAACGGCTGTCTCCAGAACCCGCCCTCGGGCAGCCAGGAGGCATGCCTGGGCTACGGCACGATGCCCGCCGATGTCGTGCAGGGCCTAGACGCCGTCAACGTCGCGAAGTTCGTGGCCAAGGTCGCGGGCCAGGAATAGCGCCTGTCCGCGCCCGACGTCCGCGCGTCGGCCTGCTGAAGCCGCATCTTGCGCGGAAAGGCGGCCGGCCGGATGGCACTCCATCCGTAGCCATTGTTAGGATCGCGCGCGAAAGCTGAAATCCCGCGCCGCTCGGTACCAGGTGAGCGGCGGGAGCGGGGGACCCAAGTTGTTGGGGCGAATCGCATCGCGTAGCGCCGCTCTTTCGGCGCGAGCCCGTCAGCTAACCCCGTAAGCACGAGAAAGAGGTCGATGACATGCCCCAAGCAGGCGTTTCTTCGCGTGCCCGGCGCCGGAATGCAGCACCGTGGTGGGAGGAACTTGATCACGACGCGTTCCGGTTCCCGACCGCGTACGAGGTGACGCCTGCTCGACGGCCGGCGACGCGGGTGGCCGACGGCCCCGCGCGTCCCCCGGCCGGGCGGCCGACGGCGTGGATCGCCCCCCGGCCCGGGCGGCCGACGGCGTGGATCGCCCCCCGGCCCGGGCGGCCGACGGCGCGACCCGCCGGGCTCCGCGGGCGACGGGCGGCGGCCGGATTCCGGCGACCCACCCGGCGGCCCCCACGGTCATCACTCCGGTGCCCGCGCCCGCATCGACCGACCCTGAGTTGGCTGCCCCCGCGTCGACCGCCGCGGCTGGGCCGGTTCCGGCGCCCGCCGACCGGCCGCGCGCGGCCGACGGCCAGCGCAGGACCGTGAAGATCCAGGGCCGCGGAGCCGAGCGCAATCTGCCTCTGGAACGGCCGACGCTCCGCCGCCACGAACGACCCGGATTCAAGCCGGATCGTGCGGCGCTGTGGGCCGTGATGCTCGGCGTGCTGCTGATCCTGGTCGCAGCGGCCAGCGCGCACATCTAGCGGCCACGGGCGCCGCTTACGCAGCTCGCATCCGGCGCTGATCCAGTCTTTATCGACCTACGTATAAGTGCAAGCAGGCCGGTTTCCGTCCGTAAGGGCCGGAAACGGTGGGGGCGAAGGCTCGGTCGCACAAAAGTGCACCCCGCCCTCTTGTGCGCTTGGCCTCGCCAATCTACACTTATCAAGCGTAAGCAGGTCTCGAAAGTGAAGGACCGGAAACGGTCCTTATAGCCCCCGGACCCCCACGGTGGTCAACTATGAAGATTCCGATGAGCAGATTCCAGATCCATGACGACCTGACCGCCCCCGAGGGCTCTGTTCCGGTCCTGCGAGGGGCGCTCGCGACCGGCGGTCAGCTGCCCAACTTCCTGGGCGTGTTGGCGGGCTCGCCGGCGGCCCTGCGGGCGTATGCCCGCTTTCGCTCGGAGCTGCGCCACGGCAAGCTGACGCTGGCTACGCTCGAGCGGATCGCGCTGGCGGTGGCGGAGTACTACGGCTCCGAGCCCGGCATCGCGATGCATTCGCGCGCTGGCCGGGCGGCCGGCCTGGCGCTCGACGAGGTGGCGCAGGCCCGTCAGTTCACCTCCAGGGATCCCAGCGAGGCGGCGCTGCTGCGCTACCTCAAGGCCCTGCTCGAGGAGCGCGGCCGCGCGCCCATGCACCTGCACGAAGAGGCGCGCGAGGCGGGCTGGGATGACGAGCAGATCCTCGAGGCCATCGCCACGGTGTCGCTCGAGGGCTTCACTGCGATGATCAATGTTGGCGGCGAGGTGCCGGTGGACGGCTCCAGTGAGGCATCGCGCGCCCTTGAAGCAGCGTAAGCTTCCCGCTGGCGATGGGAGCGCCCGAGGACACTGAGTCGAAGGCGGATCGCGCGGCCACGGCTGATCGCGGTGAGCCGCGCTCGAGCCCGTGCTGTCCGCTCTACCACGAGGCCGTCGAGCTGGTCGGCCGGCGCTGGACGGGGGCGATCCTTCGCGTCCTGATGGACGGCGCGCTGCGCTTCTCGGAGATCGCCCAGGCGGTGCCCGAGCTGTCGGACCGGTTGCTCTCGGCGCGGATGAAGGAGCTCGAGCGCCGGGGGATGGTTCGGCGGCGGGTCATCTCCGGTCCGCCGCTGCGGGTGGAGTACTCGCTGTCCGAGATGGGGCATGAGCTCGAGCCGGCGCTGTCCGAGCTCGAGCGCTGGGCCAACCGCTGGCTCGGCGACGGGCGCACCACCCGGCTCTGACTCGCCCGTTAGCGCAGGATCTCGTGGCGGCTCACGCCTGCGTCCGTCCAGGCCAGCGTGGAGCCCACGAGACGCAGCGAAGCGGGATCGATGCGCTCAGGATGGCTGGGCGCCTTGTCCAGCACCCGGTCCCCACGGGCATCCGCGGCATGCACCTCGACCGTGCCGTGCCCTCCGCCGACGATCGAGAAATTCGTGGCGATCCAGGCCACCGCGCCGTCCGGCTTCACGACCACCGAGCCGACCGTCTGGAACGACTCAGCGCCCACGGCTTGCGTGGCCGCGAACTCCTTCAGCTGCTTGCCGTCGGTCAGCCGGCGCACCACGACGGTGCTGCGCCCCGTGTCGATGCCAAAACGCGCCAGACCGTAGGCGGCCAAGTCGCCACCCACCGCGACCGGGCTGACCCGCGCCTCGGCGATCGAGCGCGTCGCGTGTCCCAGTCGGAAGCTCTTGCCCTGCGGCATCGAGCACCCGGAGACCTCGCCGTGCAGGGTGTAGACGCGCACCTGGCGGTTGGCCGCGAGGGTCGAGGCGGTGGCGGGTCCGCAGTTCGCGAGCTTCCCGGGATGCGCGCTGGGGGTGGACTTGCTCGAGGGCGATGCACCGGTGCCCGAGCTGGCCGCGGAGGATCCACACGAGGCGAGCAAAGCCAGCAGGGCGACAAGTGAGCCGCGAGCAGGCACTACGGCGAGCATAGCCCCTGCGCAGGGCACCGCCCGGCGAGCAAGTAACGTTCGCTCACGCCATGGCAGCCACGACTTCTCCGCTCACCCCCGAGGACGTGATGGCGATCGTCCAGGAGCGAAACATCAGGTTCGTCCGCCTGTGGTTCACCGACATCCTCGGCCAGCTCAAGGCGTTCTCGATCAACACCACCGAGCTGCCCGACGCGTTCGAGGGCGGCATGGGCTTCGACGGATCGTCGATCACCGGCTTCAACCCGATCGAGGAGTCGGACATGATCGCGATGCCCGATCCCACGACGTTCAGGATCCTGCCCTGGCGGCCGGAGGAGCAGGGCGTGGGGCGGATGTTCTGCGACGTCCTGACGCCGGAGCGAACACCGTACGAGGGGGATCCCCGCCACGTCCTGCGCCGGGCGCTCGAGCGGGCCAAGGCGATGGGCTTCGACCATTTCTATGTCGGCCCCGAACTCGAGTACTTCTACTTCCGCAACTCGACCTCGACCGAGGTGCTCGACGAGGGCGGCTACTTCGACCTGACCACGCTCGACGCCGGATCGGACCTGCGCCGCGAGACCGTCCTGGCCCTCGAGCAGCTCGGCATCCACACCGAGTACGCCCACCACGAGGTCGGCCCGAGCCAGCACGAGATCGACATGCGCTACGCCGACGCGCTGAAGGCCGCCGACGACTGCATGACCTACCGGATCACGGTCAAGGAATACGCGATGAAGTACGGCCTGCACGCCACGTTCATGCCCAAGCCGCTGTTCGGCAAGAACGGCTCGGGCATGCACACCCACCAGTCGCTGTTCCAGGGCGAGCAGAACGCGTTCTTCGATCCCGACGATCCGTACTACCTCTCGGACATCGGCAAGGCGTTCATCGCGGGCCAGCTCCGGCACGCCCGGGAGATCTGCTCGGTGTTCGCCCAGTGGGTGAACTCCTACAAGCGCCTGGTCCCCGGCTACGAGGCGCCCGTGTACGTGGCCTGGTCGCGCCGGAACCGCTCGGCCCTCGTGCGCATCCCGATGTATCACCCGGGCAAGGAGCGCACCACGCGGATGGAGCTGCGCTGCCCCGACCCGGCCTGCAACCCATACCTGACCTTCGCCGTCCTGCTCCAGGCCGGCCTGGAGGGGGTCGAGCACCGCTACGAGCTGCCCGACCCGATGGAGACCAACCTCTACCACCTCTCCTCCGAGGAGCGCCGCCGGCTCGGCATCGAGCAGCTACCGGCGACCCTCGGCGAGGCGATCGAGCTGACCGCGCAGTCCGAGCTCGTCCTCCGCGCGCTCGGCGAGCACACGTTCAACCGCTACATCGAGATCAAGCGCCAGGAGTGGGACGACTACCGGGTGCAGGTAACGCCCTGGGAGCTCGAGCGCTACCTGCCGGTCCTGTGAGTCTCGAGCTCGCACTTGCGCACGTAGCGGCAGGCCACGATGGCTGGCTGCTCGACCGGTCGCCCGGCGGAGATCGACCAAGCCAGGCGGATGAACTGAGCGTGGCTCCAGGCCAGCGGGGTGGCCGAGAAGGTCGGGGTCCCGGGCGCGAAGCCGGGTTGGCCGGAGGGTGGGTTCTGATCCCACACCTGCTCGGGGATCAACCCGGTGGGGTTGGCGGCCGCTGTCATCGCGCGCAGCTCGGGGGCCGCACCGTGTCCGGCGGCCAGCTCGTACTCGCCGCGCTCGCCCGCGAAGATCGGCCACACCCGGCCGATCGTGGTCTGGCTACCGGCCGGGAAGCCGACGTTCCACGGCTGGCCGTCCTTCTGCTCGCCGTAGCCATCGCCGGTGTACCGGTGCCAGAAGCGGCCCTTGGGGGTAAGCACCGACAGTTGCTTGTCGACGACGTTCAGCGTGCTGAGGATGTTCGGGTCCTCGGGAGCCACAACCCCGAGCCGGACGAGCTCGAGGAAGCTCGGATCGACGACCGCGCGCTGGTCGAGAGTGGGTCCGCTGTCGCCGACGCTGTAGGTCGTGCCGGCATTCGGATTGCCGTCCTTGGTCAGCCGCAGGTAATAGGCGCCGCCGTCGGGACCGGTGGTGGTCAGGGTCCAGGCGTTCAGATGGGCGCGCCAGGCATCGGCGGTCTGGAGGTATTTCGTCGCGTCGGCGCTGTCACCGTTCTGTTGCGCGATGCTGGCCGCGCACACCAGCCCGGCGATCTCGGCGGCGATCGTCGCCGGCGAGTATCCGGCCTGGTTCTCCCAGCGCTCCTGGGGCGTGTACGGCGCGGCATGTCCCTGGTTGTCGTGCCAGCCCACGATGAAGTCGGCGGCCAGCTTGACGTGCTGCCACGTGGCCGGGTCGTGGGCACCGAGCTGCCAGGCGAGGATGATCGGGTCAGCCACCTCGTCGAGCTGAAGGTTGGTCAGGGCGGGCTTGCCGGTCACGTAGGAGTTCTGCGGGAACGAGCCGTCCGGTTGCTGCTGGCGGAAGAGCAGGAAGTGCAGGGCGCGGCGGGCGCCTGCGGTGTCGCCATCGGCGATCAGCGCGGTGGCGATCTCGTACAGGTCACGCGACCACACGAGGTGGTACGGGCCGCTGGGTGTCTGCAGGCCCGTGCCCCACGCCCACGGCATGGTCGGCGAGGCCACGAAGGCGCCGCGATAGGTCTTGTCCTCGCTGGCCGCCAGCACCATCTGCGACACGATGTACTCACGGTCCTCGCCGGCGGTCTTGAGGCTGCGGGGCGCGTGGCGCAGCGAGCTGAGGTAGCGGTGCCAGCCGAGCTGGTAGCGCAGCGCGACCCGGAGCAGGCCGGTGCGCAATGAGGCCCGGGCGGTGGCCAGAGCCTGCCGGCGGGTGGGTGCGAAGCCCAGGGCGAGCGTCATGTGTTGGTGGCCGCCGCGGCCGGTCAGGTCGGTGGACAGCGGTGTCGTGACGATCCCGTCGTGAGTGAGGCTCAGACAGGCGCCTTCGCGGGGCGACGAGTCGCGGCGAGGCAAGCAATGCGATCGCCATCTGCGGATCGCTGGCCAGGACCCCGGACGGCGAGCATCCCTGCGACCCGACTCCCGCCTCGTTCGACGGCGCGGCATCGGCCAGGATTCGCCACGCGATGGCGCCGTCCGTCGAGCGACTGGAACTGGACGTCGACCATGACCGTCGAGCGGGCCGGGTCGGTCAGGTAGATCTTGGTCAGGCGCCAGCGGTGGCGCTTGTCCGTGTTGATCTGCTCGTAGGTGAGGCTGCGCGGATCGGCCAGGGCGGCCCTGTGCACGCTGCCGTCACGCTCGTTGACGCCGTCGACGGTGAACTCGAGGTCGCGGAAGCTCGGAGTGTCGAGCGTCGGGTAGTAGACCTCGCTCAGGCTGCCGCCCTGGAGCGTGAACCACACCTTGCTGGCCAGTGTGTGCGAGGTGCCGAAGCCCTGTTTGTCGGCGGGCAGCCAGTTGGGCTTGGGCGTAGCCGTGGCGGTCGGCGGGGTCGCGGCGGGTGCGACAGCGTGGGCGGAGCCGGCCAGAGCGACCGCAGATATCACCGCGAGGAAGGGGAGCAGACGGCGCGTCGACATCGACCGGGTTCTGCCCGGCGTCAGCGTGGGCCTAACGCGGGGCGGCCCAGCGCGGCGCCGGCACGCCCATCGCCCGGTTCAGGCACCACCCGGCGATGGTCAGCAGCACCACCCCGATCAGCACGTCGAGCATCTGGCGGGGGGTGTGGAGGAGCCCCGAGGCGACGATGATCGTGGTCGCGCCGGCGGGAGGATGGGCGGCGCGGATCAAACGCAGGACGCCGCCGGTCAGGGCCACGGCCAGGGCCATCGCGCACACTCGTCCGAAGGTGAGCCCCGAGACGTACACGCTGGGCGCGTTCAACAGACCGAAGATCGCGAGCGAGAGTGCGCCGGCCAGAATGCCCACGAGGTGCCCGACCACCGTGTTGCGCGGCGTACCGATCTCCGCCATGGGCGTCTCGAAGATCAGGAACGCCGTGGCGCCGAGGCTCGGGAAGACCAGCGGCTGCTTGACGATGTACGCCCACAGACCGCTCAGCCCGATGGCCATCAGCGAGCCGATGAACGTGTAGGCCGCGTTGCCGTTGTTGCGCCAGCGGCGGTAGAGCCAGCGCTTGAGCCCGTAGGAGCCGGGGACGCCGATGAGCGAGCCCCGGCGCTGGAAGATGCGCACCCCGGAGTCGGCGAACTCGGCGATGTGGTCCAGCTGGTCGTCGGGCTCGAACAGGGTGCTCACGGGTCGCGCAGCCTAACCTGTTTTCAACATTCGGGCTGGGGAGATTTCCGAAAGCCAGGGCGGCTCAGAGGCGGCGGAAGCGCGACTCGAGCAGCGAGTAGGCCGCGAATACGATCAGGCCGGCCGCGGCCAGGCCCAGCAGCCATGGCCCGAACGGCTCGTGGTGGACGCGCCCGAGGGCGCCGTCCAGCCCGACCGCCTCCCGCGGGTTGAAGTCGATCGCGGTCTTGAGCACGAAGTAGCCGACCAGCCCGAACACGAGAGCCCGAGCGGTCAGGCCAACCCGTCCCAAGAACATGAACAAACCGTGCTGGAACCGGCTCATCTCCGACAGCTTGGCGTCCTCGGCGAAGCTGCCACGGCAGGCCTCGTAGATCTGGTACAGGCTGATCGCGATCAGCACGACGCCGGCCACCCCGACGATCACCGCGCCTCCGGGCCAGCCGAGGACCCCGGCGGCGGCCTGAGAGGGGGCACCAGAGCCGCTGCTCGAGCTGCCGAACAGGATCCGGACGGCCACCAAGCAGAAGACGAGGTACACGATCCCGCCCGCGGCATTGCCCACCCGGTCCCCCAGCTCAGGATCTCCGCCGCCCTCCGGGCCGCGTCCGAAGCCGGCCTGGCTGAGCTTCCAGAGCGCGTACGCCAACAGGCCGACCGCGGCCGCGGCGACGCCAACCCGACCGAGGGGAGCGCGGGCGATCAGCGCGAGGGCACCCTGCTGATCGGGCGCCGCCGGAGCGGCGCCGGCGCCGACCGCGAGGGCGAGGGCGATCGCGCCGACCACGCCGTAGGTCACCGAGCGGGTCACGAACCCGGCGCGGACGGCCCAGAGGAACGGGCGCGAGCGCTCGGCCGCCAGCGTGTCGCGCTCCACGCCCAACTCGTCGTCGTGATGGTTTAAGGAGCTTTGGGTAGGTTCGGCACTAAGCGGGCGCCGCATGCGGTTCCTTTACCGGCTCGTCCTGGGAGCTGGAGGAGAGGGAGATATCCGGTGGTAGGGCCGGGGCATGCGGTGCTCGCGTCCAGCGTCCCAATGCGGCCTCAGAGGGCGGAGGCCAGCGCCTCGGGGCTGGTCACCGGTGCCTGGCAGATGAAGTGCTCGCACACGTAGGCGGCGGCGTGGCCGTCGACCGGGTCGCGGCCCTCGAGCAGCGGCACGCCATCGGCCTCGCCCGTCGCCAGCACCAGTGGGGCCGGTAGCTGCCGCGGACGACTCGGAGCAGCCGGCCCGCTTCCGGCTGGGGCCCGACGATCGCCACCTCCTTGACCGGCGCCATGTAGAAGTCGGCGGCTCGAAGGAGGTGGCCGAAGGCCTGGGGATGGCGGGCGGCGAGCGGGAACAGCAGCCTGAGCACCCCGAGCGCGTGGCGCTCGTAGGAGCCCTCCCCGGAGAGCAGCGCGAAGCGCAACAACCCCAGCGCGGCAGCCGAGTTGCCCGACGGGATCGGCGAGTCCTCCATGTCCTTGCGCCGCGCGGCCAGCGGCTCGTGGTCGTCGGCCGTGGTGTAGAACCCTCCCCGCTCGCGATCGGAGAAGCGCTCGATCATCGTGTCGGCCAGCCCCGCCGCCTCCTCGTACCAGCGGGGATCGCCGGTGGCCTCATACAGTCCGAGCAGCGCCTCGAGCAGGAACGCGTGGTCCTCCAGATACGCAGCCAGACGTCCACGCCCGTCCTTCCAGGTGCGCAGCAGGCGGCCGTCTCCGTCGCGCAACTCGCCGAGCAGGAACGACGCGCAGTCGACCGCCGCGTGCAGGTAGTCCGGGCGTTCGAGCACCGCTCCGGTCTCGGCCAGTGCGGAGATCATCAGCGCGTTCCAGGCCGTGAGGCGCTTGTCGTCGAGCCCGGGGCGAACGCGGGCCGAGCGAGCCTCGAGCAGCCGGGCACGGATCTCGGGCAGCTGCTCGGGGTCGGGACCGCGCCCTTCGAGGATCAGCGCGTGCTCGAAAGGCTGCGGGCGGAAGTAGTCGAGCGCAGGATCGGCCAGCTCGCCGAGCGACGTCGTGGAGCTCCTCAAGTGTCCACACGTAGAACTTGCCCTCGACGCCCTCGGAGTCAGCATCGAGCGCCGAGCAGAACCCGCCCTCGGGACCCCGCATCTCGCGCAACGCCCAGTCCAGGGTCTCGCAACACACCCGGCGGAAGCGCTCGCGGCCCGAGACCTGCCAGCCGTGCAGGTAGGCGCGCGCCAGCAGCGCGTTGTCGTAAAGCATCTTCTCGAAGTGCGGGACCGTCCAGGTGGCGTCGACCGAGTAGCGGGCGAAGCCACCGCCGACCTGGTCGTAGATGCCGCCCTGGGCCATCGCCTCGAGCGTGCCCAGCGACATCTCGCGCTCGCCGCGGGCCAGCAGCAGCTCGATCACCGACGCGGGCGGGAACTTGGGCGCCCGGCCGAAGCCGCCGTTCGTGCGGTCGTACGTGCTCCACAGCGACACCAGCGCGCCCCGCACGAGCTCGTCCTGGATCGGCTCGACCGACGGCTCGAGCTGCTGGCTGGCGCTCAGCGCCTGCACCATCCGCGGGGCCTGGGCGAGGATGTCCTCGCGGCGGTTCGACCACGCCTCATCCACGCCGTCGAGCACCATCCGCCAGCTCGGAAGTCCGTGGCGGGACTCGGGCGGGAAGTAGGTGCCGGCGTAGAACGGAACGCCGTCGGGAGTGAGGAAGGCGTTGAGCGGCCAGCCGCCGTGCCCGGTCATCGCCTGGCAGGCCTCCATGCAGATCGCGTCGATGTCGGGGCGCTCCTCGCGGTCCACCTTGACGCACACGAACCGCTCGTTCATGACCGCGGCGATATCCGGATCCTCGAAGGACTCGTGGGCCATCACGTGGCACCAGTGGCAGGCCGAGTAGCCGATCGAGACGAGCAGCGGGCGGTTCTCGGCGCGCGCTCGGGCGCGGGCGTCTTCGCCCCACGGGTACCAATCGACCGGGTTGTCCTTGTGCTGCAGCAGGTACGGCGAGCTCTCGCCCCCGAGACGGTTCGACACGGGCCCAGGCTACCCCGTGGTCGCCGACGGGAATACGCCCGGAATCGAGCGGCAATACGCTGTGTCGAGCCCCCGAACAGGAGGAACCAGTTGCCAGCACACCGCGAGTCGATAACGGCGCCCGGCGCTCCGGAGGCGGTGGGGCCCTACGTCCACGCCGTCCGCGCCGGCCAACTGCTGTTCTGCTCGGGGCAGATCCCGCTCGATCCCAAGACCGGCGAGCTCGTCGGGCCTACCGCGGCCGACCAGGCGGGACGCTGCCTGGAGAACCTGGCTGCGGTATGCGCGGCGGCCGGCGCCACGCTTGGAGACGCGGTGCGTCTGACCGTTTACCTGACCGACATGGGCTCGTTCGCGTCGGTCAATGAGGTGTACGAGTCGTTCTTCGAGTCCGATCCGCCGGCCCGCGTGGCGATCGCCGTGGCCGGATTGCCCCGCGGCGCCCTGGTGGAGATCGACGCGGTGGTGGCCCTCCCTGACTAGTACCGCGCGCAACACGGCGATCTCGGCCGACGACGTGCGTCGTGCGGCCGAGGCGGGCGCTGGGATCGTGCGCGAGACCCCGGTGCTGAGCACCCGGACCCTGAGCGAGCGGACCGGCGGAACCGTGCTGCTCAAGGCCGAGAACCTGCAGCGGACCGGTTCGTTCAAGCTGCGCGGAGCGCTGTCCAAGCTGAACGCGCTGGGCGACTCGTGCGCGGCTGGGGTGGTCACTGGCAGCGCCGGCAATCACGCCCAGGCCGTCGCGTATGCGGCTCGGGCGCGCGGTGTCGCGTGCCAGGTGTTCATGCCCGAGTCGGCGCCGATCGCCAAGGTCGAGGCGGCGCGCGGGCTCGGAGCCGAGGTGGAGATCGTCGGAGCGACGGTCGACGACGCGCTCGAGGCCGCGCGCGAATACGCGGCACGAAACGAGCGGGTGGCGTTCGTGCACCCGTTCGAGGACCCCTACGTGATCGCCGGGCAGGGCACGCTCGGACTCGAGCTGCTCGAGCAGGTCCCGGACCTGGCCCGGGTGGTCGTCCCGGTCGGAGGCGGCGGGCTGGTCAGCGGGGTGGCGATCGCGCTCAAGTCGGCGCGGCCGGCGATCGGAGTGATCGGCGTGCAGGCGGCGAGCTGCGCGCCCGTGCGCGGGTCACTCGACGCCGGAAAGCCGGTCGCCGTGCAGTCCGCTCTGACCATCGCCGACGGGATCGCGGTCAAGCGACCAGGCGAGCTGACGCTGGCGTTGATCGAGCGCTGGGTCGACGACGTCGTGGCGGTCGACGAAGACGAGGTGGCCGAGGCGATGGTGTTCCTGCTCGAGCGGGCGAAGCTGGTGGTCGAAGGGGCAGGCGCGGTAGGAGCGGCCGCGCTGCTCTCCGGGCGAACGCCGGCCGCGTCGGACGGGACCACGGTCGTGCTGCTCTCGGGGGGCAACGTCGATGCGGGGCTCCTGGGGGAGGTGGCGCGCCGGCACGAGAGCCAGGCCGGCCGGCGCCTCGTGCTGCTGGCCTCGCTGCCCGATCGGCCCGGCTCGCTCGCGCGGCTGCTCGCGCTGGTCGGCGAGCTCAGGGCCAACCTGCTCGACGTGGAGCACATCCGCGAGGGGTTCGACCTGCACGTGCGCGAGACCGCCGTACAGCTCGTGCTCGAGACGCGCGGCGAGGCCCACGCCCGCCGGGTGACCGAGTCGGTGCGCGCGGCCGGCTACGCCGAGCCGCGCGCGGTGCGGTAGAGCAGAGACTCAGCCATCCGTGCCTGCTCGACCAGGGCGCCGACGATACGGCTGCGCTCGTCGGCCTCGGGGTGCCATTGGACCCCGAGCACGAACCGGCGATCGGGGGCCTCGAGCGCCTCGGGCAGATCGTCGAGCATGGAGACCCCAGTGACCTCCAGGCCTTCGCCGACCTCGGCCACCCCCTGATGGTGGTGCGACTTCGTGCCGTGCAGCTCCTCGTCGGCGGCGTGCGCGGCGAGCGAGCCGGGGGTCAGGCGGACGTCGTGGTCGGATCCCTCGAAGCTGCCCGGCGTGCGGCGGTGCCCCTCGTGGCCGAGCTCATCGGGCAGGTGCTGACGGAGCGTGCCGCCGAAGGCCACGTTGATCAGCTGCATCCCGCGGCAGATGCCGAGCACCGGCATGTCGAGCTCGATCGCGCGCCGAGCCAGGGCCAGCTCGCTGCGGTCGCGCTCCGGAAACGTGTGATGGGTCTCCGGATGCGGATCGGCACCGTAGAAGGCCGGGTCGATGTCGCTTCCGCCGGCCAGGATCAGCCCGTCGAGCAGGTCGAGGATCTGGTCGGGATCCTCCTCGAACCCGCCGTCGGGCGGGATCATCACGGCCAGTCCGCCGGCGCGCTGGATCGCCCCGATGTAGCTGGTGGCCAGGAGCACGGCCTCACGCTGCTCCCAAACGCCCCAGTTCGCGCGGGCCACAGCGGTGCAGATCCCTATCACCGGTCTTGGCTGTTCCATTGCCTTCTCAGCCTAGCCCGCTGGATCTTGCCCGACGCCGTCTTGGGCAACTCGTCGGCGAAATCGACGATGCGCGGGTACTTATACGGCGCGGTCTGCCCCTTGACGTGCTCCTGGAGCTCGGCGGCCAGGGTCTGTCCCGGCGCGAACCCGTCGCGCAGAACGACCACCGCCCGGACCACGGACCCGCGCTCGTCGTCGGGCGCGGCGACCACGGCCGCTTCGGCCACCGCGTCATGGGACACCAGCGCCGACTCGACCTCGAACGGCCCGATCCGGTAGCCGGCCGAGATGATCACGTCGTCGGTGCGTCCCTCGAAGTACAGGAACCCATCCTCGTCCTGGCCGACGCGATCTCCGGTTCGCCACGGCTCGCCGGCCGGCGCCGGGCGGCCATCGAGATAGCCGACGAAGAACGTGGGATCGGTGGTGGGATCGGCGAGCACCAGCTCGCCGTCCTCGACGGTTAGCTCGACGCCGGGAAGGGCGCGGCCCATCGAGCCCGGGCGGACCGGCTCGCCGAGCGGGTTGCCGGTCAGCTGCCCGGTCTCGGTCTGGCCGTAGCCGTCGCGGATCTCGAGCCCCGTCGCCTCGCGGAAGGCGCGGATGACTTCCGGGTTCAGCGCCTCGCCGGCGGCGACCAGCGAGCGGAGCTCCGGGAAGGCCCGCAGCTGCGCTCGCTTGGCGATCACGCGGTACTCGGTCGGCGCCATGCACAGCACGTTGACGCGTTCGGCGTCGAGCAGGTCGAGGCGTTCGGCGGGGTCGAAGCGCTGATCGTGCAGCAGCGCGGCGGCGCCGCGCAGCCAGGGGGCGATGAACGCGTTGCGGGCCGACTTCGACCAGCCCGTGGCCGCCGTGCACCACACCACCTCGCCCGGCCTGGCGTCCAGCCAGTGCTCGGCCTGAAGGCGCTGACCGGGCAGGTAGCGCTGGCCGTGGACGACTCCGGTCGGCTCGCCGGTGGTGCCGCTGGTAAACGTGATCAGGCACGGGTCGTGTGGCTCGAGCTCGACCGCCGGCGCGAGCTCGGCGCCCGCGAACAGCGTCTCGTCGGGGATCGTGATGACCGGGCAGGGCGGCTTGGCGGCCGACAGCTCGGCCAGGTTGCGCTCGTCGGCCACGATCAGCTTGGGCTGGGCTGCCTCGATGCGCAATGCCAGATCGTGCGCGCGCAGCTGCTCGTTGCAGGGCAACGAGACGGCGCCGATCCGGAAGCAGGCCGCCATGGTCAGGACCCACTCCGGGCGGTTGCCGATCAGGGTCATGACGATGTCCCCGCGCGAGATGCCGTGAGTCCGGCTCAGGGTCGTGGCGAGGCGGGCGCTGCGGTCCGCCACCTGGCCGAAGGACCACTCGCGCCGGTCCCCGTCACGGGCCACCTCGACGAGCGCCAGGCGGCCGGACGGAGCTTGGTCGACCACGTCACGGGCGAAGTTCATCGCGGCGGCCAGTGTGCCAGGATCGGGCGCGATGACGTTCTGGAACGGAATCCTGTGGCTGCATCTGCTGGGGATGGCGTTCTTCGTGGGCGGGCAACTGATGCTCGCCGCGGTCGTGGTCCCGGTCCTGCGCCCCCTTGAGGACCGTGGGCCGCTGCGGGCCGCCGCGCGCCGGTTCGGGGTCGGGACGCTGATCTCCTTCGGGGTGCTGATCGTCACCGGCGTGGCCCTGGCCAGTCACGAGCACCGGTGGTCGGATTCCACCCTCCAGGTCAAGATCGGGCTGGTCGCGCTGCTCGGTGTCCTGATCGCCGCTCACCTGCGCCGGCCGGCGTGGCACGTCCTCGACGGCCTCGTGTTCGCCGTGTCCGCGGCGATCGTGTGGCTGGGCATCGTGGTGGGCGGTTAGTGGCCCGTCCGAACACTAGATTAGAGGGCTCTAATCAAACATTCGTCCAATTTCGTGAATTTTGGTGAGCTTTGCGCCAGAATGGCGCCTCGGCCGCCGGCGCAAGGGGGCCTAGACCGACTACATGCGGGTTCGGCTCCGGTTGGAGCTCGTCGGCGGAGTCCGGCGATCGGTCTGGTTGCGGCCGGCGGCGATTTTTTTAACCCGCCGTTTCTTCTTTGCGGACGGGTCGCTTGGTAGGCTCGCGCCAATGGGGCTGATGACCGGGAATGGGCCGCTGAGCCGCGATCCGGCGGGGAGGTTCAACTTTAAGCCGCCGCCGCCGGGCCAGGCGCTGTATCTGGAGCCGAGCCCGAAGTGGGTGCGGGTGATGCTCGGCGGTGAGACGATCGCCGAGAGCCGGAGCACGCTGCTCGTGCAGGAGTCCGGGCACCAGCCGGTCTACTACTTCCCGCCCGAGGACGTACGAGCCGACGTGCTCGAGCCCTCAGACCGCCACACTCGCTGTCCGAAGAAGGGCGAGGCGTCGTATCACTCGATCCGAGTCGGCGAGCAGCTGGTCGAGAACGGCGCGTGGTACTACCCCGAGCCGCTCGATGGCGCCGAGTCCCTCAAGGACCGGATCGCGTTCTACTGGGAGCGGATGGAGCACTGGTACGAGGAGGACGAGGAGGTGTTCGTCCATCCGCGCGACCCCTACCACCGTGTCGATGTCCTGCCGAGCACGCGCCGCATCCGGATCTCGCTGGGCGGCGAGGTGCTGGCCGAGTCAGACCGGGCGATGGCGCTGTTCGAGTCCAACCTGCCCACCCGCTGGTATCTGCCGCGCGAGGACGTGCGGGCCGAGCTCGAGCCCACCGACACCGCGACCCGTTGCCCCTACAAGGGCATCGCGAGCTACTACGCCGTACGGCTGGCGGACGGCGAGACCGTCAAGGACCTGATCTGGTACTACGACGACCCGCTCGCGGCCGTGCAGAACATCGCCGGACGGCTGTGCTTCTTCAACGAGCGCGTCGACGTCGTTCTCGACGGCGAGCCCGAAGGCCGACCGGAAACGGTCTGGAAGCACGGCGTCAAGTCCGAAGCCGCGGCAATCGCCCGAAGCGGCAGCTGACAGCCGGTCGCCGGGTATTCTCGGCTGCTCCCGAGATTTCCAGGAGCATCCAAGACCCATGGCTATCGCGACCCCCTACACCGACAAGACCGACGAGCAGAAGGCGATCTGCGAGATGGTGCACCAGTTCGCCGACGAGCAGATCATCCCGGGCGCCGAGCACTACGACCACGAGGACGAGTTCCCCGAGCCGATCGTCGAGCAGATGAAGGAGCTCGGGCTGTTCGGGGTGACCATACCCGAGGAGTACGGGGGCATGGGACTCGACCTGACGACCTACGCGATGATCGTCGAGGAGCTCTCGCGGGGTTGGATCAGCATCAGCGGGATCGTCAACACCCACTTCATCGGCTCCTACCTGCTGATGAAGTTCGGGACCGAGGAGCAGAAGCAGAAGTACCTCCCGAAGATGGCCACGGGGGAGATGCGCGCCGCCTTCAGCCTGTCCGAGCCCGAGCTGGGCTCGGATGTGGCCGCGATCAAGACCTCGGCCAAGAAGGTCGACGACGCCTATGAGATCAACGGCACCAAGATGTGGGTGACCAACGGGCTGCTCTCGAGCCTCGTCTTCGTGCTGGTCCGGACCGACCCGAACGCCGAGCCCAAGCACCGCGGCCTGACCTGTTTCATCGCCGAGAAGGAGCCCGGCGTGGCCGAGAACACCGGCGACTACGCCGGCTTGAAGGTGCCGCCGAAGATCAAGAAGATGGGCTACAAGGGTGTCGAGTCCACCGAGCTGGTGTTCGACGGCTACCGCTGCCCGGTGGAGAACCTGCTGGGCGGCGAGGAGGCGGGTCTCAACCGGGGCTTTGCCCAGATGATGGATGCGCTCGAGCTCGGACGGGTCAACGTGGCCGCCCGCGGCGTCGGCCTGGCGCAGCGCGCACTCGAGCTCGCGCTGAAGTACTCCCAGGAGCGCCGGGCGTTCGGCAAGCCGATCTCACAGCACCAGGCGATCCAGTTCAAGCTGGCCGACATGGCCACCCAGGTCGAGGCCGCGCGGCTGCTCACCCACCGCGCCGCGCGGATGAAGGACGCCGGCGAGCGCTCGGACATCGAGGCCGGGATGGCCAAGCTGTTCGCGTCCGAGACCGCCCGGTACTGCGCCGAGGAGTGTCTGCGCATCCACGGCGGCTACGGTTACTCCAAGGAGTACGAGATCGAGCGCATCTACCGCGACGCGCCGCTGCTGTTGATCGGCGAGGGGACGAGCGAGATCCAGCGGATGGTGATCGGCCGCAAGCTGCTTAAGCGACACAAGATCTAGCCATGGCATCGGACACCAAGTCACTGATCGAGACCGCGGTCCAGCACTTCCTCGAGGAGGTGCCGGCCCTTCAGCCGCTCAAGCTGGTCGCCGGGCTCGAGCTGCGCGGCCGCGGCGACGTGCAGATGTACCGGATCGAGCTGCCCGGGCCCAAGGTCACCAAGGACATCGCGGCCGACGCAAAGGTGACGCTGACCGTCTCGCGGTCGCACTTCAACGAGCTCGCCGCCAAGGGCCACGTCCGGGACTGGCGCGAGGCGTTCGCCCACGGCGACGCCAAGGCGACCGGCATCGAGCAAGTGATCAAGCTGATCGTCAACGTGGTCGAGCGCCAGGAGGAGCGCGCCCGGTTGCGCAAAGCCCATCACTGATGGGCGAGGTTCGGCTGCGGCGCTGGCGGCCCGAGGACGCCGCCGACGTGGCCGTGATGGCCGACGATGAATTCATCGGTCCGTGGTCGACGATGGCCGCCGACCTCGACGGCTGGATCCGGCGCGAGGTCGCCGAGGAGCGGGGGCCGACGCGGGCGATCTGCCTGCCTGACGACGACCGCGCGCTGGGTCGTGTCGCGCTGAGGCCGCCGGAGCTCGCCTCCGACGCCGTGCGCTGCGAGGCGGTGCGCGAGTCCGACCAGCCGGCCGGCGAGCTCGGCTACTGGCTGGTGCCCGAGGCGCGTGGACGCGGGCTGGCGTACGCGGCGGTGAAGCTGATGCTCGACTCGGTGGTGGCCGGGAGCGGGCTGCGCTCGGTCGTGCTCGACATCGAGGAGGGCAACGAGTCCTCGATGCGGCTGGCCGAGCGGCTGGGCGCCGAGCGGCGAAGCCCCAGCCGGGTCATGGCCGATCCCGGGGGCACGCAGCGGACGCTCGTGGTGTACGTCCTGCGCGTCGCCTGAGGTGTGGATGTGAGGCCCGAGACGCACACGTTCGACGCCGACGGGCGCATCCCGAACTCGCCTCCCGGTGCTCGTCTATCCCGGCGCACTGGATAGCGACGCCGGCGCGCGCGCCTACGAGGAGCTGTTCGCCGAGAACGTGCAGGGCGAGGGCGGAGGGCTCGTCGAGCTGTTGGGGGACGCGGGGTAGGGCAGGCGCCTGCCGCGTCCCATTGGAGGGTGCGCCGGCGCGACTAAATCCGCCATTCGGCCGGCGCCGCTGGCCGACTGGCACTTGGCTCGCGCATAGCGCATATGAACTTCCACTCACGCCCCAGCGCGCGGCGAATGGAAGTTTGCTCGCGGTCGCGGGGGAGTTCGACTGGTCCCGGCGCGGGGCTAGCCGGCGAGCGCCTCGGCCTCGGTCAGCTGCTTCTCGACCAGGGCCAGGCCGGAGTCCCAGAACCCCGGATCGGCCAGGTCGATGCCGACGATGTCGCCCAGCTGCTCGGGGCTGCGCGACCCGCCGGTGGACAGCAGCTCCAGATAGCGCGGCACGAACGGCTCGCCCTCGTCGAGATAGCGGCTGTACACAGACAGGGCCAGGAGCAGGCCATAGGCGTAGGCGTACACGTAACCGGGGGTGTTGATGAAGTGCGGGACGTAGGACCACCACATGCGGTAGCCGTCGGTGATCTCCACCGAGTCGCCGAACAGCTCTCGCTGGGCCTCGACCCACGACTCGTCGATGCGGTCGACCGACAGCTCACCCTCGCTGCGACGGCGTGTGTGGAGCAGGTGCTCGAAGCGGTTCATGGCCATCTGGCGGAATACGGTGGCGATCGCGCCGTCGATCCGCTCGGCCAGCAGCCCGAGCCGCTGCTCGTCGTCGGGGGCTTCGTCGAGCATCCGGCCGAACACGAGCGCCTCGCCGAACACCGAGGCGGTCTCGGCCAGGGTGAGCGGGGTGGACTGGTGAAAGACGCCCTGGGGCTGGGCGAGCGCCGCGTGCAGGCCGTGGCCGAGCTCGTGGGCCATGGTCAGGACGTCGCGGCGCTGCGCGGTGAAGTTCAAGCAGCACGTAGGGGTGGACGCTCGGGACGGTGTAGGCGCAGAAGGCGCCGCCGCGCTTGTGCGGGCGGACCGGCGCGTCGATCCAGCGCTCGTCGAAGAAGCGCCGGGTGACCTCGCCGGCGACCGGCGAGAACGACTGGTAGGTCTCGAGCACCAGGTCGCGGGCTTCGCCGAACGAGTACTTGAGGTCGTGGCGGAGCACGGGGGCCGAGCGGTCGTAGTCGGCCAGGCGATCGAGCCCGAGCAGCCTGGCCTTGAGCCGGTACCAGCGCTGCGGGATGTCGAAGCGGCCGCGCACGGCTTCGATCAGCGCCATCACCGACTCGTCCGAGGCCTCGTTGGACAGGTTGCGGCTGGCCAGCCAGTGCGGGTAGTGGCGCAGGCGATCCTCGACCGATTTGTCGTAGATCAGCGTGTTGTAGATGAAGGCCCGGGTGCGCAGGCCGGGCTCGAGCGTCTCCGAGACCGCCTCGGCGGCCGCCCGGCGGACCTCGCGGTCGGTCTGCAGCAGGCGGCTGAGCGCGACGTCGAGCGTGAGCTCCTGACCGTCGAGCTTCACGCGCAGCGCGGCCACGAGCTCGCCGAACAGGCGGCTCCAGGCGGCCTGGCTCGAGATCGACTTCTCGGCCAGCACCTTCTCCTCGCTCTCGGACAGCAGGTGAGGGCGATAGCGGCGCACGCTGTGCAGGTGGTGGCGGCAGAAGTCCAGGCGCTCATCGGCCAGCAGCTCGTCGGCGCGATCGTCGTCGAGCGCTGCCCATTCGAGCTCGAAGAACAGCAGCAGCGTCTCGATCTCGGTCGCGCGCTCCTGCACGAGCTGGAGCAGCGCCCCGTTCGCCGGATCGTTCGTGTCGACGGCGAAGCGCAGGCTGGCGTAGGAGCCGACCTTGCCGATCAGCTCGTTGATCGCCTCGAGCTCGCGCATCGCGTCGTGCAGGCCTGACTGGTCGAGCTCGGCTACGCGGCCGGAGTGGGCCTCGGCGAACTTGGCGGAGCGGTCGCGGGCCTCGTCGAGCAGGCGCTCGGCGCCGGCGCGGTCCTCGCCCCCGCCGTCGAGCAGCGGAGCGAGGTCCCACTCGGTCTCGAGCAGCTCGGGGTCGGTGAGGGGATCGGCGGCGGTGGACATGGCGAGAGCTGAGCTTACCCACACGTCTCGGGGTCAAGCGGGCCGCGGACCTGGAAGACGACGATCGGCTGGCCGAGGGCCTGTTCGCGGTACACCGGGCTGGGCGGCAGGGTCGCCGGCGGTCCAGGCCGTCTCCGGGGAGTAGCTGAGGACTCTCGGGTGCCAAGGGTCGCGTGCGGGGGTTGTTATTAGGTAGGTCAGGTGGTCGGTGTTCACTTGCTCACGCCATCGAGCGCAGGTTCCGATTGGCGTGAACGACCCGTGCGGTCCGCGCTCGGCCACGTACTGCACACGGTTCGAGAGGTCGAGGCCGAACAGCGGGTAGGCGAAGAACCCGCCGAACGTGCCGACCACGCCGACCCGGGCATGATGGACCGTGCGGAACATGTCCCACACCGGCGCCAGGTAGGACACGCCGGGCTGGTAGGCGTAGCGGCCGCGCAGGTAGTGGCGCTGGAGCGGGTAGCCGGCGACCGCCACCGCCACCGCGAGGAGCGCGACCGCCGCGATGGTCAGTTCCCGGGCCCGGGCCGCGCGGGATAGCGCGAATAGCCCGAAGCCGATGCCGACAGTGACGGCGGCGATGGCGATCGCGCCCGGCACGTGGTCCGGCCATAGCGCCGGCTGCGCGACCGTGCCGGCGAGCAGGATCGCGAGCAGGCCGACGAGTGCCGTGCGGACGGGGGGCGGCGAGAGCGCCGGAGCCAGCGGCAGGACGGCCAGCGCGAGCGTCAGGGCGGGCCCCAGGTAGCGCAGGTTGAACGCAAAGCCGAGCGGGTCGCCGGCGGGACCCGCGGCCGTCTCGGGGGTAATGAGGTACGCCCCGAGGGAGAACAGGGCCACGACGCCGAGCATCCTCACGGGTGCTCGGGAAGAAACCCCAACATAGTCATAGTTTCTTCCCGAGGACCGAGGGAGTGAGGCAGAGCAGCGGGCCCGCAATCGCGAACGCGATGACCGCCCACCACCAGCGGCCGAGGCCCGACGCGAGCGCCGGCTCGCCGAAGCGGCTCCACAGGTGCGCGCTGGTCAGGTAGTGCGCGATCGAGTAGCCGGTGTGCTGCTGGAGCGGGGCGGCCGGGGTGGGCAGCAGGCCGCCCAGGCTGGTCCACGGCAGGGGGTTCCCGACCGCGATCAGGTTGCGCAGGTACCAGAAGCCCCCGGCCAGGACGAGCGGGCCGAGCCACCACCCCGCCGTCGCCCTGCGCGTGCTGCGGGGCGCGATCACCACCACGCCGACCGTGAGGCCGAACACGGGCGCGAGCACGGTCAGCTTCACGCCCACGGCCAGCCCGGCGGCGACCGCGGCCAGGACGAGGGCGGCGCGGCGCGAGGGATCGGTGATCACGATGGCGACCGCGGCCAGCAGGAAGAAGATCGCGACCACATCGTTGGCCGCGGCGCCGGCCTGCGAGTAGTCCATCATGGTCGTGCCCAGGGCCAGCGCGGCGCCGAGCAGCGTGGCCGGCCCGGCGCCACGCGGGCGCCCGATGCAGTACGCAGCGAGCAGGGTCAACCCGAGCCACACGAGGTTGAAGGCCGGGGAAATCGTGTCGCGGCTGAGCAGGACGATGCCCAGCCCGTGGAGCATCTCGGCGGTGGCCGGATAGAACGGCGTCAGGTACTCGACGTCGGTGAAGCGCAGCGAGACCACGTTCCCGGTCTGCGCGTAGCTGGCCGCCCACGGCAGGTGGTACCAGAGCGAGTCGAAGCCGCGGATGCCGACGTCGTAGGACTGAATGGTCAGCGCGCTCCACTCGGCCAGCACGGTCGCGGCGCCGAGGATCGCCAGCCCGGTGCAGAGGACCGCGGTACGGGACCGGACGGGCCCGCCCGGCCCCAGGGACGCCGAGCGAAGCGAGGCCCATGGCCGGGCGATGAGCACGACCACGATCGCCGCGACGAGCACGGGACCGAGCGCGAACAGCCCGACCGCGCCGAGCAGCTCGAGCAAGCCGATCAGGGCCGCGAGGCCGATCACCACCTCGGCCAGCCGCGCCGGAGCGCCGGTCCAGTCGGGCAGGGCCCGCCGCCGGACGGCGACGGCGAGCACGCCCAGCGCGGCGCAGATCACCGCCAGAGCGACCACGCCGAGCAGGTAGCGGCCAATGGCTACGCTTGCGCTCCCACCCATGACCGCCCGAAGACTAGGCGTACTCGCGCTCGTGCTGATCCTCGCCGGCTGCGGCGCGAGCGCGCCCAAGCGCACCCCGCACGCCGCCGACATCCCGCTTGTCCCGGGCGCCGAGATCGCCGTTCAGACCCGCGCCTGCGACCAGGGCTCGCACGCATACTGCGCGATCGACCTGGTCGTGGTCGACCATCGCTACGTCTCCTCGGACGTGCTGGCCCGCGACGAGAGCCACGTGCTGCACAAGAACGGCTGGTCGCCGGCCGACGGCGACACCTCGCTGCAGACCGCCGCCAACTCACCGGGCCACAAGTTCCGGCTCACCTACGCCACGGCCGAGGGGGATCTGCGGGAGATCGACCTCGGGACGATCGGGCGGCCGTGGGCGATCACCTATGCGCTGTCGAACACGATGTTCAGCCGCACCGCGGCGATGTCGATGATGCTCGAGGTCGGGGCCTCGTAAGCGGCGGCTAGCCGAGGAGCAGGCGGCGGTCCGGGCCGACCGAGACCGACTTGCGCCCGGCCAGCAGATCGCGCAGATCGGCTCCCACCAGCTCCGAGCGCCAGCCCTCGAGTGTGCGCACCTCGGGCTCGGGGTCGCCGCGGCGGCTGGCGGCCACGATCAGCTCGAGCTCGCCCCGCGAGGCGATCAGCTCGTAGGCCAGCCCGGCCTCCAGCGCGCGGCCGCGCAGCAGCGCCTCGGCCAGCACGATCAGCGGCGCATCCTCGGGGTCCGAGCGCCCGCGCGCTTCCTCCCGCGGGATCGGCGTGGCCTCCATGCCGGCGGCCACCGCCTCGAGGATGGCCGCGCCGCGTCGGCGGATCCCCGACGGGTGGATACCACGGATCTGCTCGAGCGCATCGATGCTCGACGGGTGGCGCTTGGCCAGCTCGACCAGTGCGGGATCGGCCAGCACGGACCCGACCGGTCGGTCCTCCTCGGATGCGGTGCGCTCGCGCCACGCGGCCAGCTCGCGGGCCACTGCGCGGGCGCGGGGATCGAGCTGGCCGATCCGCGGCAGGCGCTCCCACGCGCTGTCGGGATCGCGCTCATCGGTGGCGTGCTCGAGGCGGCGGCACTCCTCGCGGGCCCACGCGTCGCGCCCGCTCGCGCGCAGCCGGCGCTGCACCTCGTCGGCCAGCTCGAAGCAGGTGCACGACGTCTTCGGCGGCGTAGCTGAGCTGCTCGCCGGTGAGCGGACGGGCGTCCCAGCGCGTGTAGCTTGCGGTCTTGCCCACGCGACGGCCGAGCATCGAGCCGAGCAGGTTGCCGTAGCCGGTCTGGGCGCTCGCGCCGACAAAGCCGGCGGCCAGCTGGGTGTCGAAGATGTTGGTCATCTCGGTGTTCCAGGCCCGGCGCAGAATGGCCACGTCCTGACGGCCGGCGTGCAGCACGACCTCGATCGAGGGATCGGCGAGGAGCTCGGCCATCGGCGTGATGTCGATCTCGTCGAGCGAGTCGATCAGATGGATCCGCGGAGGACGGGTGGGATCCGGATCCTCGCCTGGATCGTCGACGGCGATCTGCACCAGGCACAGCAGCGCGCGGTAGCGGCCCTCGGACATGAACTCGGTGTCGATCCCGATGCGTCGATGCTCGCGCGCCGCCGCGGCCGCTACGGCCAGCTCGTCGGGGGTGGCCAGCGGGTTGCCCGACCCGTGATGGATCGTCTGCGCTTGCATGGCGGTCCAGCCTACCGGTGCCCAGGGCCCAGGGAGTAGCGAGCCAATCCGACCGTCCTGGTAGGATATGAGCCGCATGATCTTCTCGTCCAAGGCGGAGTACGGCGTGCGGCTGATGGTCGAGCTAGGGCGCCAGTCTCCCGAGCAGCCCACCTCGCTGAAGGCGATCGCCGACGCGGAGGGGCTGCCGCTGGCCTATCTCGAGCAGGTCGTGGCGCGGCTGCGCAAGGCCGGTCTGGTCAGGAGTGCGCGCGGCGCCCACGGCGGCTATTGGCTGGCCCGACCGGCCGAGGAGATCGCGATGGTGGACGTGGTGCAGGCGCTCGAGGGCGCGATCGCTCCGATGGAGTGCTTCGTGCACGACCACACCGAGCGCGTGCTGTGCTCGCACGAGGCGGACGCGGGCCGGTGCGCGACCAAGCTGCTGTGGATGCGCGTTCAGGGCGGGATCATCCGCTCGCTGCAGACGACCACCCTGGCTGAGCTCGTGGAGTTCTCGCGTCGCACCGAACTCGCTCAGACCGCCTGACTGGTTCCCGAATTCGAAGGCTTGATATGGCAGATCTAGAGATACGAAATCTTCACGTCCGCGCCGGTGAGAAGGACATCCTGCGGGGTGTCGATCTGGTCGTCGAGCGCGGCGAGATACACGCGTTGATGGGCCCGAACGGCTCCGGCAAGTCGACCCTGGCCAACGCGGTGATGGGTCACCCGGGACTCGAGGTGACCGAGGGGCAGATCCTGTTCCGCGGTGAGGACGTGACCGAGGCCGATCCCGACGAGCGCGCGCGCATGAGGGCTGTTCATGGCCTTCCAGTACCCGGTGGCCGTGCCCGGCGTGACCGTGACCAAGTACCTGCGCACGGTGCTCAACGCTCACCGCGAGGCGCGCGGTGAGGAGGCGATCCCGTTGAAGGAGTTTCGCCAGACCGTCGAGGCCGCGATGAAGCTGACCAACGTCCCGCGGGACTTCTCTTCGCGTTATTTGAACGAGGGCTTCTCGGGGGGCGAGAAGAAGCGGATGGAGATCCTGCAGTTGGCGCTGCAGAAGCCCGCGATGGCGATTTTGGATGAGACGGATTCCGGGCTCGATATCGATGCCTTGCGAGTGGTCGCCAACGGGGTGAACGCGGTGGCCGGCCCGGACATGGGCGTGCTGATCATCACCCACTACCAGCGCATCCTGCACCTCGTGCAGCCTTCTCACGTGCACGTGATGTATCAGGGCCGGATCGTGCGCGAAGGCGGGCCGGAGCTGGTCGACCAGCTCGAGGCCAAGGGCTACGGGTGGATCACCGACGAGATCGAGGCGGCGGCCTGATGACCGCAGTATCGGGCCGCGTCTCGTCGCTGACCGATCTCGCCGCGCAGTTCCCGGTGCTGCGCAACCGCTCGTTCGACGGGCAGCCGGTTGCGTATCTGGATTCGGCGGCGACCTCGCAGACGCCGGACCCGGTGATCGAGGCGATGACCTCGTACTACACGCACTCGCGGGCGTCGATCCATCGCGGCGTCTATCCGCTGGCGGCCGAGGCGACCGACCTCTACGAAGGGGCTCGGGAGCGGATCGCGTCGTGGCTCGGTTCGACGGTTCAGGAGACCGTGTTTGCCGCCAATGCGACGGCGGCGATCAACATGGTCGCCTACACGTGGGGGCGTATGCACGTGGGGCGCGGGGATCTCGTGGTGCTGACCGAGATGGAGCACCATTCGAACATCGTCCCCTGGCAGCTGCTCTGCCAGGACCGCGAGGCAGAGCTGGCCTACGTGCCTGTCTTGGACGACGGTCAGTTGGACCTGGATGCGCTTGACGCGCTGCTGGCGCGGGGACCTCGGCTGGTCGGCGTTGTGCACGTCTCGAACGTGCTCGGGACCGTGAACCCGATCGCCTCGATTGCCAGTCGAGCGCATGAGGCGGGCGCCGTCGTTCTGGTCGACGGGACACAGGCCGTGCCGCAACTGCCCGTCTGGCTACCGGATCTCGACGTCGACTTCTATGCCTGGACCGGTCACAAGGCCTACGGCCCGACCGGGATCGGTGTGCTGCATGGCCGGCGCGCGCTGCTCGAGGA
Source organism: uncultured Solirubrobacterales bacterium (assembly GCA_963764545.1). GTDB lineage: Bacteria > Actinomycetota > Thermoleophilia > Solirubrobacterales > Solirubrobacteraceae > Palsa-465. Next base: position 551,142 of record CAVXSX010000009.1, read on the forward strand.
GATGCCGCCGTTCATCGGGGGCGGCCACATGATCCGCACCGTGGCGGCCAACGAGTCGACGTGGACCGATCTGCCGTGGAAGTTCGAGGCCGGGACCTCGCAGATCGCGGAGGCGATCGGTCTGGGCGTGGCCGTGGACTGGATCCAGGGGGTTGGCATGGAGGCGATCCGCGAGCATGAGCAGGCACTGGTGGCCGACGCCTTGGAGCGACTCACTGGTGTCCCGGGAGTGAGTGTCCAGGGACCCGCCGGTGCTGGGGATCGCGGTGCGCTGGTGTCCTTCGTCCTGGGCGGCGCCCATCCCCACGACGTCGCGGACATCCTGGGCTCCCGCGGTGTATGCGTGCGGGCCGGGCACCATTGCGCGCAGCCGCTGATGCGCCGGCTGGGCGTCCCGGCTACGACCCGGGCGTCGTTCGCGGTGCACAACTCGGTGGCCGATGTGGATCGGCTGATCGAAGGCCTCATGGCCGTGCGCTCCACTCTGCAGCTGGACTGAGCCCCGGCTCAAGCGGCGGGCGGGCCGGTCGAGGCCCGCTGCACCGACCTGGATCGACTGGTCGATCGTGGTCAGCGGCGGCTCGGCCAGCGCGGACGCCGGGACGTTGTCGAACCCCACCACCGAGAGGTCGTCGGTGATCGCGCCGGCCAGGTTGTCGGAGTCGACCGTGGGCAGCGTGGCCAGCTGGACGTTGTGATCGACCGCGACGAGCCGAGCGGCAAGTTGCAGGGTGATCTGCAGCTCGCGGCTCATGGCGCCCCGGAGCGCGGTTGGTCGTTTGCGCTTGCGCGCCGCCGCTAGCTCGCTCCGGCGATCGACCGGCCGCTGTCCGGGTCGAAGAAGTGGGCGCGCTCGATGTCCAAGCTGAACCGGGCGCGCTCACCGGGGTTCATGCACACGCGCGGGTCCACGCGGGCCACGCCCTCGCCCCGCTCGACCAGTTGCGCCTCATCCTCCTCGTGGGCGCCCTCGGCCAGCACCCGCCGGGCATCGATGCTGAAGTGGACCAGCATCTCGCTGCCGAGGGCCTCGACGAGATCGACGTTGCCCTCAAGTACGGGCCCGTCTCCGTTTGAGTCGCCGGCCGACAGATGCTCGGGACGCAGGCCGACGATCACCTTCCGCCCGGCGTAGGCGCGCAGGCCGGGTCGTGCTAGCGCGCACCTCGTCGGGCAGCGGCACGCGCTGTGAGCCGAGCTGCATCGCGAGTGCCTCCACATCCAGCGTCGCCTCATAGAGGTTCATCGCGGGCGAGCCGATGAACGCCGCGACGAACATGTCGAGGGGCTGGTCGTAGATCGTCTGCGGGTCCTGGCACTGGAGGATCGATCCGTCGCGCATCACCGCCACGCGATCGCCCATCGTCATCGCCTCGGTCTGGTCGTGGGTCACGTACACGGTCGCCACGTTCAGGCGGCGCTGGATCCGGGCCACCTCGGCGCGCATCTGCACGCGCAGCTTGGCGTCGAGGTTGGAGAGCGGCTCGTCCATCAGGAAGGCCGACGGCTCGCGCACGATCGCCCGCCCCATGGCCACGCGCTGACGCTGTCCGCCGGACAGCTGACCGGGCTTGTGGCCGAGCCACTGCGTGATGCCGAGGACCTGGGCGGCTTCGCGGACCTTGGCTCGGATCTCGCTCCTTGGGCAGCTTCTGGAGCTTGAGGGCAAACCCGGCGTTTTGCTCGGCGGTCATGTGCGGATACAGGGCGTAGCTCTGGAAGACCATGGCGATGTCGCGGTCCTTTGGGCCGACGTCGTTGACCACGCGCTCGCCGATCCGCACCACTCCGCTGGGTTACCTGCTCGAGGCCGGCGATCATCCGCAGCAGCGTCGTCTTGCCGCACCCCGACGGCCCGACCAGGACCATGAACTCGCCGTCGGCGATCGTCAGCTCGACGCCGTTGACTGCGGGGAATCCATTGCCGTAGACCTTCGTGACCTGCTCGAGCCCGATGGTGGCCATGCGGTTTACCTCCTTCTCGCGTCGAGAGTTAGCGCGCTGCTTCGGTCGCGACGTCGCACGTGCGGTGGCGCTCGTAGCCGACCACGCGGCGCGGACCGCTCAGGCGCAGCGCCAGGGTGGCCCGGATGTCAGAGCTCGAGGCGCCGACGCGCAGCGTGACTTCGCCGGGCTCCACGATGCGCTCGCCGCCGCGAGCCGTGAACGAGGTGAGGTCGGCGTGCAGGCGCATGCGCAGCCGGCGGCGCTCGCCGGGGCCGAGCTCGACGCGGGCGAAGGCGATCAGCTGCTGCACCGGGCGAGCCACCTCGCACACCGGGTCGTGGAGGTAGACCTGCACGACCTCGCTGGTGGCGCGATCGCCGGGATTGGACAGCGTCACCGCGAGCTCGGCGTGGCCGTCGGTCGGCCAGCGCTCGGCGCTCAGCAGCCGGGTGTCCTCCCAAACCGCCGGCCAGTAGGAGAGCCCATGGCCGAAGGCAAACACGGGCGCGGGGTCGAGCGCGCTGACCTCGTTGGGCAACGCCAGCTTCGGCCCGAGGTAGGTCCCCGGCTGGTTGCTCTCGGCGCTCGGGAAGCTCACCGGTAGGCGACCCGCGGGATCGACGCGGCCCGCAAGGACATCGGCCAGCGCGGCACCGCCCTCCTCGCCGGGAAAGAACCCGCACACCACCCCGGCCAGCCGGTTCACCTGGCGCGACAGGTCGTAGGGGCGGCCCACCAGGAGCACGAGCACCACGGGAACGCCGGTGGCGAGTAGCGCCTCGAGCAGCTCCTCCTGGCGGCCGGGCAGGCGCAGGCTGCTGGCATCGCAGCCCTCGCCCGAGGTTCCGCGGCCGAACAGCCCGGCCTGATCGCCCAGCACCGCGACGCACACCTCCGAGCGCGATGCGAGCGCGGCCGCCTCGGCGATGCCAGCGTCCTCGCCGCCGAGCACCGGGCAGCCGGGGGCATGTTCGACGACGTAGCCGGCGACATCCGCGCGCAGCGCACTCAGGAGCGACGGGCTCTCGATCCCGAGCGGGATGTCCGGGTGGTGGACCCCGACGTGCAACGGGAACGAGTAGCAGCCGAAGAACGCGGTCTGCGAGTCCGCGAGGGGCCCGACGACGGCCACCCGGGCTCCGGGCGCGAGCGGCAGCGCGCCCTCGTTGCGCAGCAGGACGACCGAGCGCCGGGCCAGTTCGCCGGCCAGTCGGCGCGACTCCGGATCGTCGAGGGTCCCGTGCCGCGGGTCGGCCAGACGGTTGGTCGGGCTGCCAGTCCGGGTCGAGCAGTCCCAGCTCGCACTTCTGGCGCAGGACCCGCCGGGCGGCGCGGTCGATCAACTCCTCGTCGAGCTCGCCGCGCGCCAGCGCCTCGACCAGCGGCTCGCCGTAGCAGTCGACGGTCGGGAGCTCGACGTCGATGCCGGCGCGCAGCGCCTGCCCGGCGGCGTCGGCAGGGCTGTCCGCGACGCCGTGCAGGGTCTGGAGGAACTTCACCGAGAAGTAGTCGGCCACGACCGTCCCGCTGAAGCCGTAGGTGTCGCGCAGAAGCCCGGTCAGGAGCTGCTCGTCGGCGGCGGTGGGGACGCCGTCGAGGTCGCAGTAGGAGTTCATCACCGACCGTGCCCCGGCCTGGAGTGCCATCTCGAACGGAGGCAGGAGCACGTCCGCGAGCTCCCGGCGCCCGATCGACACCGGGGCGAGGTTGCGACCGGCGCGGGAGGCCGAGTAGCCCACGAAGTGCTTGAGCGTGGCCACGATCCCCTCGCGCTCGAGGCCCCGGACATAGGCGCTCCCGACCACGCCCACCAGATGGGGGTCCTCGCCGATCGTCTCCTCGACCCGTCCCCACCGCAGGTCCCGGACGACGTCGAGCACCGGCGCGAGGCCCTGGTGGATGCCCAGCCGCCGCATCGTCGCGCCGATCTGACGGGCCATCTCGCTCGACCAGCGCAGGATCGAAGCTCGCCCCCCAGCACAGCGGCGCCGGCCACACCGTCGCCTTCCACGCGGCCAGGCCGGTCAGGCACTCCTCGTGCACCATCGCGGGGATGCCGAACCGGCCGGCCTCCATGATCTGACGCTGGCTGAAGGCGAGCGCGCGGGCGCCCAGGGCCGGCTCGATCGGCCCGGTCCCGAACGGCCGGGTCAGCTGCCCGAGCCCGTGCACGATCGAGCGCATCGAGGTCGGGCGGGGCGGCGGCGTGGTCGTGTTGATGGGGGGCGACCGCGCCGGTGTCGCCGTCCGCTCCCACCCACAGTCCGTAGAGCTGTGCCACCTTCTCGCGCAGTGACATCCGCGCGAGCAGGTCGCTTACCCGCTCTTCGGTGGTGAGGTCGGGGTCGCGCCACGGCTCGGCCGCGGAGGCGGTTGACAGGGGCTTGGCCGGTCGATCGCTCACTTGCACCAAGTCCCTCTATGCCTTGATCGCACCGGTCAGACCACCGATGATGCGCCGTTCGGCGAACACGAAGAAGGCCAGCGCGGGAACCATCGAGAGCGCGGTGAACGCGAATATCGCAGCCGTGTTCTGTGAGTACTGTGACTGGAAGGTGGCCACCCCGAGCGGCAGGGTGAAATGGTTCTGGTCGTTGAACACCAGCAGGGGGAGCAGGTAGGCGTTCCAGCTGGTGATGAACGCGAGGATCGCCACGGTGGACAATGCGGGGCGCGAGAGCGGCAAGAGGATGCGCCAGAAGAAGCCCAGCCGGGAACATCCGTCGATCGCGGCCGCTCCCTCGAGATCGGCGGGCACGGCCCGGAAGAACGGGCGGAGGATGAGGATGGTCACCGGCAGCGAGAATGCCGCCTCGGGCAGCGCCACACCGAACAGGTTCTCCAGCAGACCGATCTGCTCCAGGAGCAGGTACAGCGGCAGGCTGGCGACGCTGGCCGGGAACAGCAGCCCCACCATGAACGTGGCGAAGATCGCTTCCCGCCCGCGAAACTCATAGCGCGACAGTGCGTAGGCGGCCGTCGAGCCCAGGCCGACCGCCAGCGCGGTGGCCACGACCGCGATGAACGTGCTGTTGCCCAGCTCCGTCCAGAACATGCCACCGCTGATGATCGACCAGTACGTGTGAAAGTCCCACGGATGCGGCAGGCCCACCGGCTTGGCGTTGATCTGCTCGGTGGTGCGAAAGCCGCTGAGGATGACGTACAGCAGCGGCACGATGCTGATCGCGATCACGACCACGGCGGCCGCATAGCTGAACGGGGTGCCGAGTGACCACTTCGCTGAACGTCGGCGCTTTGCCGGCGAGGGCGCCGGCGTGGGAGCAGGTATCACCGTGGCGCTCACGTGGTCACCCCGCCATCGCCGTCAGTGCGCCGTCCGTGTCCCGGTGCAGCGCGAACCGTTGGTACAAAAGCGCGAACGCGAAGCACACGATGAACAGGATCACCGCCACTGCACTGCCATAGCCGAACTCGTAACTGTTGAAGCCGTTGTGGATGAGGTAGGTGACCATCGTGCTGGAGGCATTTGCGGGACCGCCTGCGGTCATGATCCACACGAGGTCGAACAGCTGGAAGGACCCGATCACGCTGAGGAATATCCAGATTCGGATCGTCGGTCCGAGTAGCGGCAGCGTGATGTGACGAGTCACCTGGACGCTCGTGGCGCCGTCGATCCGCGCGGCCTCGGTCAGCTCCGGCGGGATCCCCTGCAGTCCGGCCAGCAAGAGGATGATCCCGAAGCCGATGTACTTCCAGGTGATCACCCCGAACATCGTGTAGAGCACGATGTGGGGGTTACCGAGCCAGAGCTGCACGAGCGAGCCGAGTCCGAGCGCCTTGAGCGTCTGGTCGACCGCACCGCCCGGCTGGAGCATCAGTAGCCAGAGGACGGCGCTGATCGCCTCGGACACCACGTAGGGGGCGAAGATCAGCAGGCGCATCGCGGCCTGTGCCTTGAGCCTGCGGTTGAGCAGCAGGGCCAGGCCGATGCTGAGCGGCAGCTGGATGGCGATCGACAGCACCGCGATGATCACGTTGTGCAGAATTGAGCTGCGGAAGACCGGGTCCTCGATCGCCACGACGTAGTTGTGGAGGCCGTTGAAGGTCCGCGGCGCGAAGCCCACCCAGTTGAACAGGCTGTGGTAGGCGGCCAGCCCGATCGGGACGAGCACGAACAGGATGAACAGCGCAAGCGGTGGTCCGCACAGCAGGATCAGCTCGCCGGTACGTCCGAGGTGAAGCCGCCTGCGGGCGGAAGCGGCCGCTGGCTGGACCCGGCTGCCGAGCCGCGCCGCCGCGGGCGGAGGCGGCACCGGCGACATCCTGGGTGTCGTCGGTCCTGCCTCCGCCCGTGCGAACCGGCTGCGGGTTCGCCATTACTTCGAGGCCGCCTGCGACACCGCCTGCTGGATGCTGGTATCCGAGCCCTGCCCGGCGAAGAAGGTGGCCGCGGCCGTATCGAGCGCGGTGCCCACGTTCACAGGCAGCGCGACGTCGAAGTACGTCGCCAGGAACGGCGTCGTCTTCTCATAGGCGATCGCGGTCTTCAGTCCCGGGGTGGTGATCGCCGAGGCCGCGGCCGGGTTGGCCGGCAGTCCGACGGCAGCCGCCGCGACCTGCTTCTGCACCGGCACACTGTCCACGTACTGGAGAAACTCAGGGCAGGCGCTCCCCGCCTTGCTCGAGCACGAGAAGCCGTCGCCGCCGCCCAGAACCGCCCCGGGGGCGCCGGCGCCGCCAGGGATCGACGGGAACGGGAACCAGCCGAGCTGGTTGTAGATGTTCTTGTCGCTGGTCAGCGGCTGGATCGTGCCTGGCTCCCAGTCCCCCTGGAGCTCCATCGCGGCCTTGCCGTTGCCGACCATGCCGGCCGAGCTCCCCGGCACCCACCTGGGCGGCGATGCCGAGGTAGCCAGGCTCGAACGGGTTGGTCTTGACGAACGCGCGGAGTTGCTGGGCCGCGGTCGTGAAGCACGGTGCGCTCAGGCTCTTGGTGCTCATGGCCTGCTGGATGGTCGAGGTCGAACAGTCGCGGATCGCGAAGTACTCGTACCAGAAGGCGTCGGGCCACATGTCCTTGCTGCCTACCGCGATCGGGGCGATGCCGGCGGTCTTGAGCTTTGTGTCGTCGGCCTCGAGCTGGCTGAGCGTCTGGGGTGGGGTGGTGATGCCGGCCTTCTGGAACAGGTCCTTTCGGTACCAGAAGCCGACCACGTGGAGGTCGTAGGGCACGCCGTACTGCTGGCCGTTGACCTGCCATGCCGAGACGCGCGAGCCGAGCTCGCCAATCCAGCCCTTGGTCGCGGTGGTGAGGTTCATCAGCTCGCCCGATGGGACCTGGCTGGCCTCCCGGCCACCGCCCCACTGCTGGAAGATCTCGGGAAGCTGGCCGGACTGGAGCGCCGCCGGCTCCTTGGTGTTCTGCAGCTCCTCGTTCTGGATCGGGACGTTCTTGATCAGGACCGCCGGATGAGAGGCGTGGAACGCCTTGGTGGCCTGGTTCCAGGTCGTGAGCAGGTCCCCCGAGGTGGCGTTGTTCCACCAGGTCAGCGTCTTGGCATCCCCTGATCCACCACTGGATCCGGACCCACCACTGGATCCGGACCCACCACTGGACGAACTACCTCCGCAGGCGGCCACCGCGATCATCACAGCCGCGCACGCGATCAGGGCTCCGATCGACCTTCTCATCTGGGTTCTCCTCCTCGACTGCATGGCGCTAGTCTGATTGTTTCGAAAGTTGCGACGCAACTTGCGAAGGGTTCGGAACTCTAGCGGTGGGTCAAGAGCCACGTCAAGGGCGATCGGGCATCCGTAATGTTGGTTCCACGCAGGCTTGAATTTTCTACGAAAGTTTCGTTGCCTCTGATAGGGTGCCGGTCATGGCGCGAGTCGGGACCGAAACTAAAGTCACGCTGGCCGCGATTGCCGAGGAGACGGGGATCTCAGTCCCAACCGTGTCCAAGGTCCTGAACGGCCGTCACGACGTCTCGGCCACCACGCGTGCGAAGGTCGAGCGGGCGCTCGCCGCCACCGGCTATCAGCCTCGGCGCCGTGGGACGGCAAGGCGCAACGCGCGCGGGCAGGTGATCGAGTTGGTCATGCGCGGGCTGGACAGCCCCTGGGCGTCGGTGATCGTGGACGCGGTGGAGCAGGTGGCCCACGAGATGGGCCACGCGATGGTTGTGACCGCGGCTCATGGCCGCAACCGGCCCTCCAAGGCGTGGCTCGACGCGGTGATCGAGCGCCGGAGCAACGGCGCCGTGCTGGTCGTGTCCGATCTCACCTACGGCCAGGTCCAGTCGCTCGACGGACTCGGCATCCCGTACGTGTTCCTGGACCCACTGGGCACGCCGCCCCCCGATGCGCCGGTGGTCGGCGCCACGAACTGGGCCGGCGGGCTGGCCGCGACCGAGCACCTGCTGGATCTCGGGCACGAGCGGATTGCGGTGATCTCCGGCCCCGCTCACGTGCTGTGCAGCCGGGCTCGGGTCGACGGCTACCGCGCCGCCATGCATACGAGGCAATTGCGCGCGCCCAGGCCGTTCGTGCGCTTCGCCGAGTTCGACCTGGTGGCCGGTCTCGAGCAGGCGACGAGCCTCCTCACCATGCGCGAGCCGCCGAGCGCGCTGTTCTGCGCCTCGGACATGATCGCCCTCGGCGCGTACGAGGCGGCCCATCGGCTGGGGCTGAGCGTCCCCGAGGATCTGAGCATCGTGGGGTTCGACGATCTGCCGCTGGCGGCCTGGATGCAGCCCAACCTGACCACCGTGCGCCAGCCGCTGACCGAGATGGCGAGCCTGGCCACCCGGATGCTGTTCCAGCTGATCGAAGGCGGCACGCCCGACGCGCTCCAGGTCGAGGTGGCCACGCGGCTGGTGGTGCGTGGTTCGACCGCGCCGCTCAGCTGACCGCAATCGCGCGCCAGGACGACCGCTCGCTGCGAGTCATTAGGCTCCCGGTCGAGTTGGCGCCGATCAATCTGTACAGCGACACCCAGACGCGTCCCACCGACGGGATGCGCGCCGCGATCGCTGGGGCTGTCGTGGGCGATGAACAGCGGGGGCTCGATCGCACCACGCTCGAGTTGCAGGAGCGCGTCGCCTCGCTGCTCGGGCACGAGGCCGGGCTGTTCCTGCCCAGCGGAACGATGTGCAACGGGATCGCGCTGCGCCTGCACGCTCGCCCCGGCGGCGACGAGATCGTGCTCGACCGCACGGCCCATCCGGTCAACTCCGAGGCGGGGAGCCCGGCGCAGCTGTCGGGCCTCATGGTGCGCACGTTGGAGGGCTCGCGTGGGGTGTTCACGGCCGAGCAGCTAAAGGCGGCGCTGCGGCCGGCCGGGAACCGGTACATGCCGCGCTCACGGCTGGTGTCGGTTGAGCAGACCAGCAACCTGGGCGGCGGGACCGTGTGGCCGCTGTCGGCGGTGCGGGACGTTTTGGACCTCGCTCGTCGCCACGGGCTGCGCACGCATATGGACGGGGCGCGGCTGCTGAACGCGGTGGTCGCCTCGGGTGTGCCGGCCTCGGAGTTTGCCGGCGGATTCGACACGGCCTGGCTCGATTTCACCAAGGGCCTGGGTGCCCCGGTGGGCGCGGTTCTGGCCGGCTCGAGCGAGTTGATCGCGGAGGCGTGGCGCTGGAAGCAGATGCTCGGCGGGGCGTTCCGGCAGGCGGGCATCGTGGCCGCCGGCTGCCTGTACGCGCTCGACCACCACGTCGACCGGTTGGCCGAGGACCATTCGAACGCGCGATTCCTGGCCGAGGGGCTGGCTGCCCTGCCCGGCGTGGAGCTGGACCCGGCGTCGGTGGAGACGAACATCGTGATCTTCTCGGTGGACGATGCCCGCGGGCTCGTGCGGCGGGTGGCCGACGAGGTCGAGCTCCAGGCGTTCGACGCGCGGCGCGTTCGGGCGGTGACGCATCTGGACGTCTCACGCGAGGATGTGGAGCGCGCGCTCGAAGTGCTGGCGCGGGAGCTGGGGTGAGCCCGGGCGACGCTCCGTCGCCGGCACTCGTGACGCGGGGATTGAGGCGAGCCTACGGCCGCCTCGTCGCGCTCGATGAGCTGAACCTGTCGGTCGACGCCGGCGAGTGCGTGGCGCTGATCGGGGTCAACGGCAGCGGCAAGTCGACGACGGTCAGGTTGATCGCCGGACTGCTCACGCCGAGCGACGGTGAGGTCCGCATCTGCGGATATGACCCCTACCGCGAGCCCGAGGCCGAGCGGGCGCGAGCCGCGATGGCCGTGGTGCCGGACTCCCCGCTGCTCTACGACGACCTCACAGTGCGCCAGCACCTCGAGCTGGTGGCGATGGCCCATGGGGTTCTCGATGGCGAGGACGGGGTCTCGCTGGATGCGCGGATCGATGGCCTGCTCGAGCGCCTGGACCTGGGCGACCGCGGTTCCTACCTTCCCCGGGAGCTCTCGCGCGGGATGCGGCAGAAGACCCAGCTCGCGTGTGCTCTGATCCGGCCGGCGGCGCTGCTGGTGCTCGACGAGCCCGTGGTCGGGCTCGACCCGCCATCGCAGACCCGCCTGCGCGAGCTGCTGCTGGCGGCCAAGGCCGGCGGCGTCGCGGTGGTCATGACCACCCACCAGCTCCGCTTCGCCGACGGGGTGGCCGATCGCGGCGTCGTCCTGCAGGAGGGTCGAGTGGTCGATGAGGGATCGTGGCCGGAGCTGACCGAGCGCGCTGTGGCGCGCGGGTGGGAGCTGTATTGAGCGTTGTCGGCGCTGCGGACGGCGGGGGCGCTGCGCGCGGCGCGGCCGCTGCGGACGTCCCGGCGATCTACCGATGGCTTGACTCCGCGCGGCGGTCACGCACGCTCGGCCAGCGCGCGATGACCGTGTACACGGCGATCGTGGTGGGCGCGATCCTCGGGGTCCTGCTCTACGGCACGGCGAGCTCCGCGCTGGCCCAGGTCCTGAGTGCCCGGTCGCTGGCCCGGTGGGGTCCGTCGCTCATGCTGCTCGTGTTCCTCGGCGCCGGCGCGTGGGGGACGGTGCAGGGCCCGGTGCTGTTCTCGCCGTCCGATCTCGGCCATCTCTTGATGGCGCCGCTCGCGCGGGCCAAGCTCGTCACCCGGCCGCTGCGACGCTCGGTGGGGTTGGGGGCGTGCGCCGGGATGCTAGTCGCGGCGGTGCTCGTGGTCGGCTTGACGGGGTCACATCGCCATGTGGCGGTGGCGCGCATGTTCGGGCTGGGGGCCGGTCTGGGGCTGGTGGGCGTGGTGTGCGTCGCGCTGGGCTGGCTGGTGGCGAGCCGGTCGCGGGGTGAGCGGGCGCTGCGGTGGCTTCGCTGGCCGGTGGTGGGCCTCGCCGGAGGCTTGGCGGCGGTCGCGCTGGCCGGCGGGGATGCCGGACGCACGGTCGCGCTGTGGTCGGGGCCTTGGGGCTGGTCGATCCAGGCCGGCGCCGGGGTGGGATCGGCTTCGTGGCTCGCGGCGCTGGGCGCCTTGCTGGTGGCGGCCGGTGTGATCTGTCGGCGTGGCGTGGCGGGCGCGGGGTCACGGCGAGACCGAGCGCTTCGTCCGCCGCTCGGAGGGCATGGCGCATCTGCAGGCCTCGCTGATGGACTTCGACGCGCGGACCGGGCGGCGCAGTCTGGCCGAGGTGGCGGTCCCGGCGGATTCGGAGGCGCGCGGGCCGGGGGCGTGGGTGGATCACGGGCGGCGGCGGTGCGCTGGCTGCGCAGGCGCCTGTCGGGTTTCAGCGCGCGGCGCCTGGGTGGCCGGCACGCCGCCGAGCTGGCGGTGATCTGGCGCGACGCGATGGTGGCGCTGTGGCGGCCGGGCCGCGTCACGCAGAGTGCCCTGCTGGCGGGGGGTGGTGCGGTGCTCGTGCTGGTCGATCTCCGCAAGCCGGTCGCGGTCGTGGTCGGGGCGCTCCTGATCTATGTGGCCTCGGCGTGGTTGGTCGAGCCGATGCGCATCGAGCTCGATGCGCCCGGCCGGGCGTCGGTGTTCCTCGGGGCGCGCCCCGGGCGCGCACTGCTGGCCCACACGGTGCTGCCGGCGATCGTGGTCGGCTCTGCCGTGGCCCTGTGCGCGGCCGTCCTGGCGCTCGCCGGGGCGCTGGCCGGCGGCTCGCTGCCCGCGGCCCTCGCGCTCGTGGCGACAGCGCCGGCGGTCACCTGCTGCGCCGGGCTCTCGGCCCGACGAGGCGGACGGCTACCGCAGGAGTTGCTGATCACCGCGATCGGCAGCGACCCATCGGGCGGCGGGCTCGTACTGCTCGGCTGGCTGGCGCTGTGGCCCGGGGTGGCGGCGGCCATCGTGTACATCCCGGTCCGCGCGATCCACACGCGGGCCGCCGCCGGCCACGTCATCGTGTCGGTCGGGCTGGGTCTGGCCGCCCTTGCGGTGACCGCGCTGATGCAGTGGCGCGACCCTGCGGACTCCTAGCGGGCTCCTGGCGACTCCTAGCGTGCTCCCGAGGCGCCCCAGCTTGGTCCCGAGCTGGCGCCGTCCGGCACCTCGCACGGCTGCGCGGCCGGGTCGTACTGAGCGCACACCCGTAGCGGGCTCTGGAACAGCCCCACGGACGGAAGCGCCTGTCCGTTGTACGAGAACAGCGTCAGGTTGACGTTGGGCGACCCCGCGCCGGGCTCCCAGCCCACGCCCGGGATCCATTCAGGCTCCCAGTAGAACAGACCCGTGCCGAGGTGATTCGGCACCTGGTGCAGGATCGACAGGAGATCGTTGTAGAACGACTCCTGACCCCCCGGCGTGGGCGGGTAGCCGTCGGACACCTGGCTGGTGTTCCAGACGAAGATGCCCGTGCTGTTGCCGTTCGCCTGGGCCAGCGTCCAGGGATACTGCGACTCGGCGATGACGATCGGCTTGCCGTAGCGGGTGGCGAGGTCGTCGACGTTGCTGCTTCATGTCCACCAGCGGCCCGTGGAAGAACGGGTAGTAGGACAGGCCGATCACGTCGAAGGGCACGCCGGCCGAGACCATGTGGTCGTAGAACCGGCGGCTGTCGGTGTTGTTGCCGCCCTCGTCGAAGTGGAGCATCACCAGCAGCTTGTGGCCGGGCGGGTTAGCGGCCCTCGCTCCGGCCACGCCCGCCTTGAGCAGCGTGGTCAGGTTGTCCCAGCCGGTGTCCGTGCTCCAGTCGACCTCTCCGACCGGCCACAGGATCCCGTTGCGGATCTCGTTGCCGATCGAGACCATGTCGACCGGCGTCCCCTGGGCCGCGAAGGCCTAGATCACGCTCTGGGTGTAGTTACGGACGGTCGTCGGTCAGCTGCTGCAGGTCCTGGCCCTGCCACGCTGCCGGGATGTTCTGGTGCGTCGGGTCCGCCCAGAAGTCCGAGTAGTGGATGTCGAGGTAGAGCTTGTCGCCGGCGGCGGCGATCCGCCTGGCCATGCGGAGGTCGCTGGCCAGATCGCTGTAGCCCGCGGGCGGGTTCACCCACAGACGCAGCCTGACGTAGTTGAGGCCATGGTCGTTGAGGATCGAGAGCGCTGAGCCGGGTGCGCCGGCGTCGGTGAAGTGAGCGCCCGCCGCCTCCTCCTGAGGCTCGAACGAGAGGTCGGCGCCGCGGTCGGCGATCGTGTCGATCGGCATCGCCTCGAACAGCCGCAGCTCTCCGATGCAGGGCGGCGTGCCGTCGTTGTCGGTCACGTCGACCCTCACGTACCGCGCGCTCAGATGGCCGTGCTGCGCCGGCCAGTAGACCGGCTCGTCGGGAGGCACCGACTGCTGGTTGGCGTTCGGCACGGGTGCAAGCGAGTTGGGATCGTCGCCGGCGCTGAAGTTCACGAGTGCCGTGGTCGCGTTGTCGCCGAGGGTCAGGCCCAGCCCGTCAAGGTTGCGCACGCGGCCGAGATCGACGGTCACGCTGCCGGTCCACTGGGTCGAGCACCACTGCGTCGTCGCGCTGCCGTCGATCGCGTTGGCCGCGGGTGAGCCGCTCGCCTCGGTGGAGGCGGTCGCGGTGCCCTCGAGCGCCACGTCGAGCGACGTCTGCGAGGGCCGATGCTGGTCGGCCGACGCCTGGGCGGTCGCGAGGCCCCGGACCGGTGAGCTCGAGCTGGGCGCGCCTGAGAACGGCGCGAGCAGCCAGAACAGCGCCCCCAGGACGAGGACGACAAGACTGACGCGTAGGCGAGTGATCACGACCCCTCCTCGTGGGTCGCCACCTCGGCGGGCGAGGCGGCGTGTTAGCCACCCGGGCGGGCCAGGCGACGTGTTAGCGTTCACAACAGTTGGCCGGCACAAGTTAGCCTGCAGCGGGCCGGTCATCAAGGCCTATTAGGATCCGGCCGTGGGCGATGGGTACCCGGAAAAGCTGCGCGCCTTCGGCCTGGGCGAGGAGGACCTGGCCGCGTGGCGGGAGTCCGGCCTCGCCGGGGACGCGTTCGACGAGTGGCTGACCGACCGGGTCGCTCGCCGGCCCTCGGGTTCACGCGCGCGAGCCGTCTACGGGGCCGAGGGCGTCCACGACTTCGCCCGCCGGGCGATTCTGGCCGCGTTGGCGCTGAAGGCGGACGATCACCTGCTCGAGGTGGGCTGTGGCGGCGGGCTGCTGCTGCGGGATGCGCTGGCGAGCGGTGCGCAGGCGACCGGGATCGATCACAGCGAGGACATGGTCGCGCTCGCTCGTGAGCGCGCGCCCGGCGCTCGCGTGTTGCACGCCGGAGCGGACAGCCTGCCCTTCGGCGACGAGTCGTTCACCGCGGTGGCGATGTCGGTCGTGTTCTTCTTCCTGGCGGACCCGGTGGCCGTGCTCGAAGACTGCCGCCGCGTGCTGCGTCCGGACGGCCGGCTGGCCGTCTACACGACCGGCCCCGAGCTGCGCGGAACTCCCGCAGCGCCGGAACCCCTGGCGAGCCAGAGCCACTTCTACGGCGATGAGGAGCTGGCCGGCCTGGCGCGCACCGCGGGATGGCGCGATGCTGTCGTGCACAGGGACGGTGGCGCGCAGCTCCTGACCGCACATCGATAGGGGCGTTCCGCGGAGCTGGGTATCCACGTCGCTCCCACGACGGCGCCAGCGGATGCTTGCCGTCAGGGGGCGGCAGATGCCCTGCCCGCGCGATTCGATTACGTGGCCAACCCGACATTCGGCGGCGGCCGTCGGTCGAGTGCGGCGTTAGCCACGCCCCCGGGGGCCTAACTCAGTTTTCGGGAGCGGGGGCGGGTCGAGTGCGGGGTTGACCGCCCTGAGTTCAGGCGGTCATCGCAACAGCTCGTCCATCTTCCCTGCTGGGGGTCAGCCAGTCGAGGGTCTTTCTTGGTCGGCCGTTGAGTTGGCGGGTGAGCGGCTGGACTACGACCTGGCCATGGACACGCTGCTGCCGCGGGCGCGGGCGGCCGGTTAGGGGCGGCGGCCGGTTAGGGGGTCGCTACGCTAATGGCGTGGACGATCTGTACCGCGAGAACATCCTCGACCACTACAAGCATCCGCACAACTGGAGTCCGCCGGAGGCGGAGATCGAGGGGCCGGATCTGGAGTTCCACGATCTGAATCCGCTGTGTGGGGACGAGCTGCGGGTGCAGCTGGCGCTCGACGGTGAGGGGAGGATCGAGGAGGTGCGGTTCTCCGGGCACGGGTGTGCGATCTCGCAGGCGGCGGCGTCGATGACCTCGGACGAGGTCAAGGGGATGCCGGTGGAGGAGCTGCTGCGTCTCGATCGGTCGTTCGTGCTCGAGCTGCTCGGGATCGATATCTCGGCCACGCGGATGAAGTGCGCGCTGCTGTCGCTCAAGGTGCTCAAGGGTGCCTCGCTGGGGCACACGGTGGACTGGGAGCCCGAGAGCAGCGCGGCATAGCGGCCGGGCGAGCGCCGGACGAACCCGGACGAGCGCCGGACGAACCCGGGCGAGCGCCGGACGAACCGGACGAGCGGACGCCTGCAAATCCTATCGACGCGCTAGGATTTAGCTGTGCCGCAAGTGATCGAAGTCTGTGCGCTGCAGGAGCTGCAGCCTGGCGAGATGCGCCTGGTCGAATTGGAAGACCTGGAGATCGGCGTGTTCAACTGCGGCGGCAATCTGTACGCGATCGAGGACCGCTGTTCGCACGACGACGGTCCGCTGGCCGAGGGCGAGTTCGACGCCGACAATTGCACGGTCGAATGCCCGCGGCATGGGTCGCTATTCGATCTGAAGACGGGAAAGCCGTTGACCTTGCCCGCGTATACGCCGGTGGACACGTTCCCGGTGATCATTGAAGACGAGACGATCAAGCTGGAGGTGGAGTAGTGGCCGTAACAGAGAATCAGGCACTCGCGGCCATCAACGCGGACTACGACGAGCGCTATGGCTTCCACGACGCCGAGAACTACCTGTACAAGGCGCCGAAGGGGCTAAACCGCGAGATTGTCGAGAAGATCTCCGAGTTCAAGTCGGAGCCGCAGTGGATGCGCGACTTCCGCCTCAAGGCGCTGGAGCACTTCTTCTCCCGGCCGCAGCCGACCTGGGGCTCGCCGCTGCTCGCGGAGGTCGACTACGACGACATCCACTACTTCGTGCGCGCGTCGGAGAAGCCCGGCCGCAGCTGGGACGACGTGCCCGAGGACGTCAAGCGCACGTTCGACCGCCTCGGCATCCCCGAGGCCGAGCGCAAGTTCCTGTCCGGCGTGGGCGCCCAGTACGAGTCAGAGGTCGTCTACCACCAGGTGCGCGAGGACCTCGAGAAGCAGGGCGTGATCTTCAAGGACATGGACAGCGGGCTGCGCGAGCACGAGGACATCATCCGCGAGTACTTCGCCACCGTGATCCCGCCGAACGACAACAAGCTCGCCGCGCTCAACAGCGCCGTGTGGTCGGGCGGTTCGTTCGTATACGTCCCCGAGGGCGTGCACGTGGAGATGCCGCTCCAGGCCTACTTCCGCATCAACACCGAGAACATGGGCCAGTTCGAGCGCACGCTGATCATCGCCGAGCCTGGCTCCTACGTGCACTACGTCGAAGGCTGCACGGCTCCGACCTACAGCAGCTCGAGCCTTCACTCGGCCGTGGTCGAGCTGATCGCCAAGCCGGGCGCGCGGATCCGCTACACGACGGTCCAGAACTGGTCGACCAACGTGTTCAACCTGGTCACCAAGCGCGCGGTGGCGCACGAGGACGCCACGGTGGAGTGGGTGGACTGCAACCTGGGCTCGCGGCTGACCATGAAGTACCCGAGCGTGTACCTGCTCGGGGAGCGCGCCCACGGCGAGATCCTCTCGATCGCGTTCGCGGGCAAGGGCCAGCACCAGGACGCCGGCGGCAAGATCATCCACGCGGCGCCGAACACGACCAGCAACATCTTCGCCAAGTCGATCTCCAAGGACGGCGGGCGCGGCTCCTACCGCGGCCTGCTGGAGATCGCCAAGGGCGCCCACGGCGCGCGCAGCAAGGTCGTCTGCGACGCCCTGCTGCTCGACGAGCACTCGCGCTCGGACACTTACCCGACGATCCGGATCAGCGAGGACGACGTGAACGTCGGCCACGAGGCGACCGTGTCGAAGGTGGGCGACGACCAGCTCTTCTACCTGATGTCGCACGGGATTCCCGAGGACGAGGCGTCCAAGCTGATCGTCAACGGGTTCATCGAGCCGATCACCAAGGAGCTCCCGATGGAGTACGCGGTGGAGATGAACCGGCTGATCGAGCTGCAGATGGAGGGCTCGATTGGCTAGCGGCTCACCCGCGCCGGTCGGTGGCGCGATCGCGGAGCTTAAGCTCCCCCAGTTCAAGGGCCGTCCCGGCTGGGAGTTCACCGACATCTCGGCCCTGAACCTCGCCGCGTACGAGCCGGTGCGCAGCGCCGAGGAGCTGGAGGCGCACCGCCGCCGAGCCGATGTTCGACGCCCCCGCCGGCGAGCTGCCCGACAGGGGTGATCGTCACCTCGATCGAGCAGGCCGCGTCCGAGCACGGCGAGCTTCTGCGACGCCACCTGGGCACGCTGATCGGCGAGGGCGACGACGTGTTCGTGTCGCTGAACGACGCCGGCTTCCGGGCCGGATCATTCGTGTACGTGCCGCGCGGGGTGGCGCTGAGCGCGCCGATCTCGCTGAGCACGGTCCAGCCGCGCTCCGGGACGCTGCTCAACCAGCGCACGCTGGTCGTGGTCGAGGAGGGCGCGCAGGCCGAGGTGTGGGAGCAGTACCTGTCCGGCGAAGCCGAGCTCGACGGCGTGTTCAACGCGGTCACCGAGCTGATCGTCGGCGACGGCGCCCGGCTGCGCTACGTGTGCGGCCAGGGCCTCTCCGAGCGCAGCTGGATCTTCGGTGCCCAGCGCGCGCAGATCGGCCGCGACGCGGGTCTCGACTGGGTGGCGCTCGGGTTCGGCTCGGCCCGCGGGCGCGTGCGCATGGAGACTCGGCTCGGCGGTGAGGGCGCCGAGGCGCGGGTCACCGGCGCGTACGCCAGCCACGGCCGCCAGCACATCGACTTCGACACCACGCAGGAGCACGCGGCGGCCAACACCACCTCGGACCTGGCCTTCCGCGGCGTGCTCCAGGGCCGCTCTACCGCGGTCTGGAAGGGCAACATCATCGTCGACCCGGGCGCGCAGAAGACCGATGCGTTCCAGGAGTCGCGCAACCTCCTGCTGTCCAAGCGGGCGCACGCGGATGCCATCCCGGGTCTGGAGATCCAGGCCAACGACGTGCGCTGCACCCACGCCGCCGCGGTGGCTCAGGTCGATCCCGAGCAGCTCTTCTACCTGCGCTCGCGCGGCCTGCGGCTCGACGTGGCCCGGCGGCTGGTGATCGAGGGCTTCCTGGCCGCGCTCGTCGAGCGCTTCGAAGTGGGTCCGGTGCGCGAGCGCCTGGCCGACGCGCTCGAGCGGCGTCTGGCGCTTGTCCTGAAGCGACTAGGAAGCGGCCGCGAGCTCGTCGAGTGCCTCGAGCTCGTCTTCTTCGAGCTCGAGTTCGACCGCCTCGCGGTTCTCGTCGAAATGCGCGACCGAGCTCGTCCCCGGGATCGGCAGCGTGATCGGCGCATGCTGGAGCAGCCAGGCCAGCGAGACCTGCGCCGGCGTGGCGCCGTGGCGGCCGGCGATCTCTGACAGCGCGCTGCCCGGCCGGGCCAGGTCGCCGGCGGCGAGCGGGAAGTAGGGCAGGAAGGCGATCCCGGACTCCTGACGCAGAAGCGCAGGACGTCCTCGGAGGCCCGGTCGGACACGTTGTAGTGGTTCTGCACCGAGGCGACGGTGACGATCTGCTGGGCGCGCTCGAGCTCCTCGACGCTCACGTTGGAGAGCCCGATGTGGCGGATCTTGCCCTCCTCCTGAAGCTCGGCGAGCGCGCCGACCGAGTCCTCGATCGGCACCTTGGGATCGACCGTGTGCAGCTGGTAGAGATCGATCCGCTCGAGCTTCAGCCGCCGCAGCGAGGCCTCGCAGCAGCGCGTGAGCCGATCGGGCCGGCCGTTCGGCTCCCAGCGGCCCGGGCCCGGCCGCTCGAAGCCGCCCTTGGTGGCGATCACGAGATTCTCCGGATACGGCCGCAGCGCTTCGGCGATCAGGTTCTCGGAGACATCCGGGCCGTAGGAGTCGGCCGTGTCGATCAGGTTCACGTCGCGCTCGACCACGTGGCGGAGCAGCGCGCGGGCGCCGGCCGGGTCGGGCGGCTCGCCCCAGATGCCCCGGCCGGTGATGCGCATGGCGCCGAAGCCGAGGCGGAAGACCTCGAGATCGCCGCCGATCAGCAAGATGTCGGGGTGCACGCCGGGCAGCTGTAGATAATTCCTCGGGCATGGCTCGCGCGCTCCCGGCACTGATCCCGCTCGGCTACGGCAAGTTCGTGCGAGCCGACCGCGTTTTCGCACTGGTGCCGCTCGAGGGAGACGACCGGGGCGACGGGCGGCGGACGCTGGTCTACGTCGAGGGGATCGAGGAGCCGATCATCGCTTCGCGCTCGGAGGGGGCGATCGCCCGGGACATCGCCGGCTCGCTGGGGCGGTCGGGGCGGGCGCGGGAGAGCTTCGAGCTTCCTGGCCAGGACCCGCTGTTCTGAGCATCGGCACGGCTCGCGGTTCGGACTTGAGCCGCTGAACCTCACCTGGACGAATGTTCGATTAAGCGGGTTTGATCAGATGCCGATACGCCGCCTGAGAGATTGATGCAAACGTTTGTGTCTCGCCCCGGCGGGCGGCGCAGACCGGGAAGGCGAGGTAGACGAATGCGTGGGAACCTCTACCGTCGCGGTGGGCGGCGGGCCGGTATCGATGGCACTGTCCGCGGGGGTAGCGCTCGTCTGCGCGGTGGGGTGGTCCTCGGTTGCGGTCGGCCAAGGCGCCCACGGGCACCGTGGCCGCCGAGGCATCCGTCCGGGCGGCGCACGTCCAGGCCAGGCCCGCGGGCTCGGCTAGGTCGTCTGCGGTCGCGCACGCGGCCGGCCACAAGATCGCTTGAGCTCCCGGCTGGCGGCCATCGCGAGCGGGCTGCGTTCGAGCTCGCGCCGCGAGCCCTTACCGCGCTCGTTCATCCTGTACGCGTCGCTGACCGTCGCGCTGGCCGCAGGCCTGCTCGTTTTCCTCCCCTGGACGCGCGAGTGGCGGGTCCGCTCGCCGTCGCTGTTCGTGGTGCTGTCGCTGTTCGTCCTGGTCGGGGAGCTGCTGCCGATCCCGGTGCCGCGCCGCCGGGGCCTGGCGCGGGTAACGATCTCCGCCGCGTTCGCGTTCGCGATCCTGCTGCGGGTCGGTGCCGGGCCCGCCGCGCTGATCTATGTCTCGAGCTCGGTGATCGCCGACCTGGCGGGCCGGGTGGCGCCGATCAAGATCCTGTTCAACGCGGCGCAGTACCTGCTCGCCGTGCTGGCCGCCGGCGCCGTGCTGCTGGCCGCCAACTCGCTGCCGCTGCCGACCATCACCGGCGCGCAGCTACCGATCGTGCTCCTCGCCGCCGCGGCGTTCTTCGCCGCCAACCACGTGCTGGCCTGCGTGGCCGGCGCGCTGCTGGCCCGCCTGCCGGTCGTCGGCTACCTGCGCGACGATCTCGCCTTCCAGGCCTGGACGGCCGGGTGCGTGCTGGCCTTCGCTCCCGCGCTGCTGGCTTCGGCCGACGCGAGCGTGGCGCTCATTCCGGTGTGCTTCGTGCCGATGCTGGCCGTGTACTTCGGCGGACGGCAGGCGGTGATCTCGAGCCATCGCGCCCTGCACGACGGGCTGACCGGCCTGGCCAACCGCTCGTCCCTGGCCGAGACCCTTCAGGAGGCGCTCGAGAGCGCCGAGCGGGAGGATCGCGCGGTGGCGGTGATGCTGCTCGACCTCGACGACTTCAAGTCGATCAACGACACCCTCGGCCACGAGCTGGGAGACCGGGTCATCCAGCGCGTGGCGCGCCGGCTCGGACACGCCGTCGCGACCAGCGGCTCGGACACCGTGCTGGCGCGGATCGGCGGCGATGAGTTCGGAGTGCTGGTCCGTGGGCCGCAGGCGGAGGCCGAGCAGGTGGCCGAGCAGCTGCTGGCCGCGCTCGATCAGCCGCTCGAGGCCGACTCGGTGGCGCTGCATCTGCGCGGCAGCATCGGGGTCGCCTGCTATCCGCAGCACGGGCGCACGGCGCCCGAGCTGATGCGCCACGCCGACGTCGCGATGTACTGCGCCAAGGGCTCGGACGCCGGGTTCGCCACCTACGCCGAGGAGGACGACGAGTACAGCATCGACCGACTGGCCCTGGCCGCCCAGCTGCGGCGAGGCATCGACCGCGGCGAGCTGGTCGTCCACTACCAGCCCAAGGTGCCGCTCCACGGCCGCGCCCCGCCGGCCGTCGAGGCCCTGGTGCGCTGGAACCATCCGCAGCTCGGGCGCATCGGGCCCGACGGCTTCATCCCGCTGGCCGAGCAGACCGGGATCATCAAGCTGCTCACCGAGCGGGTGCTCGAGGCTTCGCTCGAGCAGTGCCGGCTGTGGCGCCGGGCCGGACTCGAGGTGACGGTGTCGGTCAACGTGTCGACCCGCAGCCTGGTCGACCACGATCTCCCCGTGGCCATCGGAGCGCTGCTGGCGCGCCTCGATCTGCACGCCTCGGCGCTACAGCTCGAGATCACCGAGAGCCGGATCGTGGCCGATCTCCCGCGAGCGCGCGCGTCGCTCGAGGAACTGCGAGCCATGGGTGTGAAGATCGCCATCGACGACTTCGGGACCGGCTATTCATCGCTCACGCAGCTCCAGCAGCTGCCGGTGGACGAGATCAAGATCGATCGCTCGTTCGTGACCGGGATGGAGACCGATCGCCAGGATGCCGTGCTCGTGCACTCGATCATCGACCTGGGCCGCAACCTGGGACTGCGGGTGACCGCCGAGGGCGTGGAGACCGAGAAGGTCAAGCAGGTGCTGGCCGACCTCGGCTGCGACTACGCCCAGGGGTTCCACGTCGGGCGCCCCGCGGTGGCCGAAGAGTGCACACGCCATCTGCGCGCGCGGGACAGCAACGAGCCGACCCCGCCGGTCATCTCGCTCGTCAAGTAGCGAGCTGCTGGTACAGCGAGGGCAGGCTGGGATAGCCGCTGGAGGCCCAGCCCGAGTTCTGCAGCGCGGCGATCTGGACCGAGGCGGGCTGGCCGGCCGTGCTAAGGATGGCCTGGATGCCCGAGCTGGCCGTGCCGTAGCCGGGAATCGTGTTCTGGCCCTTCAGCCAGCCGGCGGTGGCGTCGGCGGCGGTGAGCGGGTTGCTCCAGACCGAGTCGGCCGATCCGTAGGTGCCGCTGTCGGTGTAGCCGATGTTGAGCCAGTCGTTGTTGTTCTGGGCCTGGCGCGACTGGGCTGCGCCCCCGGACTCCTCGGCGAGCAGCCAGGCCGAGACGACCGACGGGTCGAGGCCGGTGTCGCCGGCCAGACGGGAGGCGAACTGCTGCTGGGCGGAGGTCAGCTGGCTCTGGGCGCCGGCCGGCAGCGTGGCCCCGCCGGTGCTCGAGACGTCTTGGGCCTCGGCCACGCCGCCCTGCTGGGCCTGGGTCAGCGCATCGGCGAAGGTGGACGAGGAGGCCGCGGTGCCGGCGGCGGCCACGCCGCTCGGGCCGTGCCCTGCGTGGTCGAGGCCACGGAGGGGTCGAAAGCGGTCTGAAGCGAGGCGATCTGGGCCTGGATCTGGGAGACCCGGCTTACGGCATCGGTGAAGCTCATCGGCTCCCTGTGTAGATCGGCGGCGCGGCCGCCGGCTTGAGCTGATGACGCGGGAGACCACTGGCCGCCGTCGCCATCGAGGAGTAGGTTTCTCGCCACTCGACCCGGAGGAGGAGAAGGTGGCGACAGCAGGCACGACCGCACCGAAGCAGGCCGCCGGCGCGGCCCGAGCCGGCCCGTCTGGCCCGCGGGGTCCTGACGAACTTCGACATCTCGGCGGCGACGCTGGCCAACATCGCGCCGGCGATGAGCTTCTTCTTCGGGTTCGCGCTGATCGTCTCGACCGCGGGCGTCGCCGCGCCGCTGACCGTGATCGTGGCCGGGATCGCCATCGCCCTGCTCGGTAACACGCTGACCCAGTTCTCCCGCTCGCGGCCGTCGACCGGCTCGTTCGTGACGTTCATCGGCCGGACGTTCGGCGGGTACACCGCAGTGGTGGCGGCAGTGGTGCTGGGCGCCGGCTACATCCTGGCCGTGGCCTCGGTGGTGGCGATCTCGGGCGGCTGGACCGAGACGATCATCAAGCACTACCTGAGCATCACGATCCCGTGGCAGATCTTCACCGCGATCCTCACCGGGGCAGCGCTGTACCTGATCATCTCGGGCGCGAAGCCATCGACCACGATCGCCGCGATCTTCTTCGCCTTCGAGGCGGTGCTGCTCGTGGTGATCGCGATCGCGCTGCTGATCCAGCACTCCGGGAGCATCAGCCTCAAGCCGTTCGATCCGGGCAGGCTGCACCGTGGCTTCTCGGGCCTGTCGCTCGGATTCCCGCTCGCGGTGTACCTGTTCATCGGCTGGGAGAACTCGGCCGCGATGGCCGAGGAGACCCAGGACCCGCGCACCGCCGTGCCGAAGGCGGTGTTCACCGCCATCGCGCTGATCTTGGTGCTGTACGTGTTCCTGTCCTACTCGACCGTGGTCGGGTTCGACAACAACCCCGACAAGCTGACCGCGGCGAGCGTGCCGATGGTCGACGCGGCCCAGGGCGTGGCGAGCTTCCTGGCCTTCCTGGCCTACATCGCGGGCTTCACGTCGATCTTCGGCACATTGATCTCGGCCACGAACTCGCAGGCGCGGATCATCTTCAACTCCGGGCGCGAGGGGCTGCTGCCGAGCGTGACCGGCGGGTGACCGCGCGCACCCAGACGCCGTGGGTGGCGTTCGTGGTGTTCCTGGGGCTCGCGCTTGGCCTGACCTACGTGTTCTGCCGGAGCAGCAACCCGGACGGGGTGGTCGTGTTCTTCGGCGAGATCGCCACGCTGGGCACGATCCTGGTCGCCTTGACCTACCTGGTGGCCAACCTGGCCCTGCCGGTGTACTTCCGCCGCTACCACCCGGAGCGGTTCAACCCGCTCACCCATCTGGTCCTGCCGCTCGTTGGAGCGGTGGCGATCGGCTATCCGCTGTACGAGCTGGTCAAGCCCGGCCAGCCGGCGCCGTTCAACTCCTACGTGTGGATCGCGCTCGGGATCGTGGTCGTGGCCCTGATCTGGGGCGGGATCGTCTACAGCCGCGACCCGGGCCTGGGCGAGCGCGTCGGGTCGATCGTGGCCGACGCGGAGTGAACGCCGGCGCGGATCAGTCCTCGCACCACGCGAAGAGAACCGTCTCCTCGTTGTACATCGTGAAGTGCCGGACCGCGAAGCGGTAGCCGAGGCCGAGTTGCTCGATAAAGGCGGGAAGGACGATCAGGTCGTCGTCGCGGTGGTAGGCGGAGATCGCCAGGCGCGGCTTGAACCGGCGCAGGGTTGACTCAGCCCCCTGGAGGGCGGCAAGCTCGCTCCCTTCGACGTCGAGCTTGATGAAGTCGACACGCTCGATCTGTCCCGCTTGCACGAGCGAGTCGATAGCGGCGGTGAAGGTCTGGGCACGGGACGCGTCGCCGGCCGCGTTCACGCTCGTCCCGCCGCTGTTGGGGTTGTAGGCAAGCTGCTCGCCGCTGGTATGCCAGAGCGCGGCCTGGTGGATCCGGATCCGCGCGGCCAGCTCGGGGTTCAGCTCGAGGTTGCGCGTGAGCGTCGAGAGGTTTCCGGGTTCGAACTCGAACGTGTGGACGCGTCCCGCGGCACCGGCGAGGAAGGCGAAATGCAACGCGGTCTCTCCCCAGCATCCGCCGCCGTCGATGACGACGTCGCCGCTTCGGACCGCGACCTCCACTGGGGTCGTGGTCCGGTACTGCTCGAGCATGAAGGTGTTGATGAGGAGGCGGCGGTGGGAGTGCAGCCGGATCGGGAGACCCAGATAGCGCAGGTCGTACTCGTCGAGCATCCAGTCCAGGAAATGAGGGTCGATCGTGTTCGGCTGGATCAGCATGTGCTCGCGGATCTGCTCCACCATGGCCTCCAGCCGAGCGAACGGACCGACGGCCATCCGGACCTTCGCCGGACCGAGGACGCGGTAGGCGAGAATCGAGGCCAGGACATCACGAGACTCCGGATCGACTCGGTCCCACAGGGGCTCGATGCCATCGCCGAGGCGCAGGTTTTCCTCCAGCCCACCGGGCCACGATTCGGATGGAGGGCTCCACATCCCGTCGGGGAAGACGATGCGGTCCAGGTTGTCCTCGACGTCGGGCGCCCCGGCGGCTCTGATCACCTTCTCGACCACCGTCGCCCCCAAACCGTCCTTGCGTGCGGGGGGAGCCACTTGGCCGGTGGCCAGAGCACTCAGCAGGCCCGCCGCCTCGGGGCCGGTATGCGTGACCGCGGCCAGCGGGGCGGAGGCTGGGTGGCGCGTCAGGAGCACGTGAGCGCGCTCGGCGAGAAACCGCTCGCCCTCGGCTTGCGGCACGCACAGCAGCGTGGTGTTTGGACCCACCTCGCCGGAGATCCCGGCCGCTGCGAGGGCCGGCCCCAGCTTGGCCAGCAGGTCCTCAGCCTGGCGATCGGGGGCGTAGATGACCAGCGTGGCCAGCTTCGTGTCGCCGAATGCGCTCACGTAGGAGCTGAGAATGCTCGGGTCGGCCACGATCTCGGTGGCGTGGACGGCGGTTACGAATCCGTGGATCTCGGGCT
This sequence comes from uncultured Solirubrobacterales bacterium, assembly GCA_963764545.1. Taxonomy (GTDB): domain Bacteria; phylum Actinomycetota; class Thermoleophilia; order Solirubrobacterales; family Solirubrobacteraceae; genus Palsa-465. The sequence continues at coordinate 577,137 of CAVXSX010000009.1, forward strand.
CGGTCGGGCCCTGCTGATGTGGCTGGCCGTTGTCCGGGAAAAGCTCATGGCCGTTCTGTTGAGGGCTGCCGGCAGGACCATGAGCGTTGGTGTGGCCGGGCGTCGGGGCGCTGGCTCGCTTTAGCATCGAGGTGAAGATCTGCGGATGCACCAGCGGCAGGAGCGCGTGCGCCGGCACCTGTGCCGCGGCCAGCAGCGGAAACTCGGGCAGTCGCCCTTCGCGAACGAAGACGACCATGTTCTGTGCGTAGCGCGGCTCGACGTCGGCATCGAGCCAGGATCGCGTGCGCAGGGCGTCGCTGGCCGCGTACCCATGGTCGGCGAACAGGCTGGCCCAGTAAGCGGGCCACTGGGCATTGGCCGACGCATCCGGATCCTGTCCGGGGATCGCCGCGGAGAACACCACGGTGTCGCCGTGCCGTACCAGGCTGGCCACGAACGTTTCGGCCGCCTCCGGGGCCAGGCGTGAGCCGACCTCGAACGAGAGCACGAGATCGAAGCGCCGGCCCAGGTCAAGCGGGCGGCAGAGATCGGCGCTCGACTGGTCCACGCCGACGAGCTCGCGCGCCCCCAGCTCCGCGGCAACGCTCAGCCACGCACCGTCCTCGCAGCCGACCTCGAGCACCGAGCTGGGCGCAACCGAGTTGAAGACCTTGGGCAGGATGGAGCGAGCCGACTGCAGCGAGGCGTGCATAGAGAAACCTCCGAGGGAACCGATAGTCACTACATCGGTCGGCTGCGGGGGAAGCTTGAATGAGGTCAAGATCCCGGCGCCCCTGCCGATTACACGCGCGAGGCCCTTGATGAATTCGCTGTACCCGGCAACACCGCCGACCTCGGCCGACGAGCTGTTGATCAGGCTGATCGACAGGCTGGCCGGCGCCGAGCAGCTGTTCGCCACCGGCCAAACGGACGCCGCCCGCGAGCAGCTGGTGCAACTGCGCTCGCTCACCCATCATGCGGTCAGGCTGCACGCCCAGGTGCTGACCGATCTCGCGGTCATCGCCGGACAGTCCGGTAACCGCGAAGAGGCCGTGGAGCTGGCCGGCGAGGCGCTCAGGCATCGCCCGGACCACGGACCGGCCCTGGAGGTGCTCGAGCACTTCGGCGATAGCCCGGACGTGATTGCGCCGGCGGAGCCACCCGCGGAGGACGGGAAGCGCGGACGCGACCTGGCCGATGAGCTCCAGGCGGTTCGCATCGATCAGTTCGCCAGGCTCTCGACCTGCGAGCGCGTGAGCGGTTCGCCCGTAACCGACCAACCGGTACTGCTGCTGGGCAGCGGCCGGATCAGCTTCGGGGACGGCGTGCGCTTCGGCTGGTTCGGGTCACCTGGCTTTCTCGACCAGTACGCCTACATCGAGGCATGCCACGAGGACACGCATGTCGAGGTGGGCGAGGGCACGACGTTCAACAACGGCGTGACCCTTCGCGCCGAGGGCCCGGGCATCTCGATCGGCAATGACTGCCTGTTCGGTTGGTCGGTTCAGGTCTTCGACAGCGACTTCCACGATCTCCATCCGCGGCGGCGCATCGGCGGCAACCCGGCCAGAGCGCAGGTGCGGATCGGCGAGAACGTGTTCGTCGGCGCCAACACGATGATCATGAAGGGCGTGAGCATCGGCGACGACACGGTCGTCGGTGCAGGCTCCGTCGTGCTCCAGTCGCTGCCCGCCGGCGTGATCGCCGCGGGCAATCCGGCCCGGGTGATCCGGGCGCTCGAAGACGACTGACGCTCGAAGACGACTGACGCTCGAAGACGACTGACGCTCAGGCGGCCCGCTGCGCGCGGGCGAGGGCATCGGGTGTGCCGATGTCATGCGCGAGCGCGTCGAGCCGGTGCACTTGCAGGTGTCGTCCGGCGGCGAGCGCCCGGGGGAACACGTCGTGGCCGAAGTCGCAGAACGCGCCTTCAGGCGCGAGCTCGACAAACGAGGGCTCGAGCACGTAAACCCCTGCGTTGGACAGCCCGGGCCGGGCATCGGCAGGCTTCTCGACGAAGCCGACGATCCGATCGTCCGCATCGACGTCGAGGACGCCCTTGCCGTGGGTGTCCTCTAGCCAGTTGGCACAGATCGTCGCCTCGGCGCCCGCTTTCAGGTGGGCGGCCACGATCTGGCGAATGGGGGCGTCGAGGATCGTGTCGGCGTAAACGACGATGATCGGGGCGCCCGGGTCGAACCGGGAGAGGGCCGCGCGGGTTCCGCCCGCCGTCCCCAGCAGCTCGGGCTCGAGCGCGACCTCGACGTACGGGCGACCATCGCGCCCGGCGACGAACGCGACGATCTGCTGCGCCAGGTGATGGGCGTTCACCACGACGTGCTCGACGCCCTCGGAAGCCAGGTAGTCGAGCTGGCGGGCGAGCAGCGGCCGGCCGTCGATCTCGACCAGCGCCTTGGGCAGGCGCGTGCCGAGCTCACCCAGCCGGGTGCCCCGGCCGGCGGCCAACATCATCGCTTGCACAAAGACTCCTGCTCGAACTCGGCCACCAGCGCCTCATAGGTGCCCCGCACGCCGTCCGCGAACGGGATCTGGGCGCGCCAGCCGAGCTGCGTAAGCGCATTGCTCGGGTCCATGCAGGAACGGGTCAGCTCGCCGGTGCGCAGCGGCATGAGCTCCGGCTCGAGGTCGGTGCCGCTGGCCTGGCGCAGGGCGTCCCAGACCTGGGCGCCGCTCGTCTCGATACCGGTGGCCACATTGAACACGCCGCGCACGCCGCTGGCGGCGCGCAGGCAGGAGACCACGTCGGACACGTGTACGTAGTCGCGGGTCGCCTCGCCGTAGCCGAACAGCTTGGGACGGCGGCCGTCGTACAGCGCGCGGCTGAAGATCGAGACGACACCGGCCTCGCCGTGGGGACTCTGACGGGGTCCGTAGACGTTGCCCAGGCGGCAGACCGCATGCGGGATCTCATGGGCGAGTGACCAGGTGCGCACGTAGGACTCGCCGGCCCACTTCGAGGCGCCGTACGGCGAGATCGGGGCGGGAATGTGCGTCTCGGGGGTGGGCAGGGGGGCGCTGTCGCCGTACAGGGCCCCACCGGTCGAGGTGAACACCACCGGCGCGCCGTGGCGCGTGGCGGCCTCGAGAACGTTGAGCGTGCCGCGCACGTTGACCTCGCAGTCGCGGACGGGGTCGGCCACCGAGACCGTGACCATCGACTGGGCGCCGAGGTGGAAGACGGCGCTCGGGCGGACGCGATCGAACACCCTGGCGAGCGAATCGCCGTCGGAGATGTCGGTCACGCTCAACTCGGCCTCGGCCGGGACGCGCTCGAGGCTTCCGGTCGTGAGGTCGTCGACGACCGTGACCTCGTAGCCGTCGGCCAGAAGGGAATCGACGACGTGGGAGCCGATGAACCCGGCTCCACCGGTGACGATGGCGCTGCTCATGTGAGGACCTCCGATGCGGGAGTGAGGACGGTGGGCCCGCCGGCCGCCACGATCTCCGAGGCGGCGGCGAGCAGCATTCCGTCGATGGGCTTGACCTTCACCGTGCGGCAGCCGGCCCTCCGGCCAGCCTCACAGTCGGTGTCGGAATCCCCGATCATCCATGAGCGGGAAAGATCGAGCTGGAGCTCGGCTTCGGCGCGAAGCAACAGGCCGGGACACGGCTTGCGGCAATCGCAGCCGTCCTCGAGCCCGTGCGTGCAGTAGTAGGAGCGCTCGACGTCGACCAGCTCGCGCAGCCGGGCGTCAACGGCGTCGAGCTGCGCCTGGCTCATCTTGGCCAGCGCCACGCCGCGCTGGTTGGAGACCACGACGCACACGTAGCCGGCGCCCCGCAGGAGCGCGACGGCCTCGGCCGCGCCGTGAAGGAGCCGCAGCTCGCCCGGATCGCTGAGGTACTCGCCGGGCGCGGCGGGGACGTTGAGCGTGCCGTCGCGATCCAGGAACACCGCGGGCCTCACTGCTGCCACCGGCGCTCCTCGGCCAGACGGTTGCGGAAGTGCTCCACGAGGATGTGGTTGAGAACCAGGTGAGCGTCCTCGATCACGCCGTAGTCCTCGGATTTCACGAGGATCGGCCGGTCGACCATGTCCAACGCCTTGCCGCCGTCGAACCCGAGCAGGCCGACGGTCTGGGCCTGGCGGCTTTTGGCGTACTCGATCGCGCTCAGCACATTGGGCGAGTTGCCCGAGGCCGAGATCGCGATCAGCACGTCGCTCGGCTTGATCAGGTTGACCAGCTGCTCGCGAAAGACGTTCTCGTAGCCGTTGTCATTGGCCAGCGCGGTGAGCAGCGACATGTTGTCGTTGAGCGACATGACCCGGAAGCGCGTCATGTGTGGCCCGATCGTGTTCTTGGCGAGGTCGGCCGCCATGTGGCTCGCGGTGGACGCGGAGCCGCCGTTGCCCACGATGAACACCGAAGCGCCGATGTGGTAGGTGCGGTAGAGGATCTCGCCGAGCGCGGCGATCTCCGGCCGCGGGATCGTGGCCAGCGAGCGCGACAGGCGGTCCAGGTAATCCGCCACGTGGTCGGCGACGGCTACCACTGTTCCACCATCGAGATCTGGGTGCCGGTCGAGCAGAAGTGGAAGGGCACCTCGCGGTAGCGGGTCATCGCGCTGCGCACCGCGGGCTGGGCGCAAGCAGGCACGTAGAGAAGGAGGAAGCCGCTGCCGCCGGCGCCGAGCAGCTTGCCGCCGATCGCGCCAGCTTCGCGAGCCTTGTCGTACGCGCCGTCGATCGCGCCGTTGCTGACGCCGTTGGCGACGGTCCGCTTGACCATCCACCCCTCGTGCAGCAGCCGGCCGACGCCGTCCACGTCGCCCTCGCCGAGCAGGTCGCGCGTCTGGTAGGCGAACGAGCGCATCTTCTTGAGGGCCTCGACATTGCTGCCGTTGCGGATCGCCGCGGTCTGCTCGGCGAGCACCGTGTCGGCCGACCGGGTGCCGCCCAGGTAGAACAGGAGCAGCGAGCGGTGCAGCTGCGCGAACGCCTCAGGAGCGGCGATGATCGGGGAGACCCGGACGACATTGCCTGGCTCGAACTCGATCAGGTTGAAGCGACCGACGGCGGAGGCGAACTGATCCTGGAAGCCGATCGGCTTGCCCAGGATGTCGACTTCGATCTCGCAGGCCTCACGCGCGAGCTGCTCGGCCGAGCGGTGCACGCCGCGGTAGGCGTGGAAGGCGTTCAGCAGGCCGACGGTGACGGCACTCGAGGAACCCATGCCGGTCCCGCCGCCCGGCACGTCGGCGAGCGTGAGGACGTCGAGCCCCGTGGTGAGGCCGGTTCGGCGCAGGGCCTCGCGGACGAGATCGTGCTCCACGTCGTCGACGCGCTCGCAGATCTCGGTGCGCGAATAGCCGATCCTGAGATCTCCCTCGAAGCGCGGCGAGACGATCACGCGCACGAACTTGTCGATGGCGGTCGAGACCACCGCGCCGCCGCCGTGCTCGGCGAAGAAGGCGGGCATGTCCGTGCCGCCGCCCGCGAAGCTCATCCGGAGCGGCGTGCGTGAAATGACCATGGGTTAACGACGTCTTTCAAGTCGATCGAGGGGACAATCCTGTGATCGACTGCCGGGCCCGTGGCTTTAGGTCTGGGCCCCGCCGGACAGCGTGTAGAGACCCGGTACGGCGCCGGCGCCGTACTGCGGCAGGTGGGCCAGCACAGCTGGGGCGCCCTCGTCGGAGAGGACGGCGCGCGCGGAGTGCCGGACGACGGCTTCGGACTGGGTGGCCGGGAGCGCGATCAGCACCATGTCCGGCCCCTCGGCCGTGTCGAGACCGAGCTCCTGGACGACGCCGACCACCGCGTTCGCGCTGTCTCCGGTGCCGTAATCGGGTGCGTAGAGCACGAGCGTGGCGTCGTCGGAGGGGCCGAAGTGCTTTGCATATTCGGCGATGAGCTGTGGTGCGCGCACGATCTCCTCGGCCACCGCGACGGTCACGAACGACCGGACGCCGTCGAGGCCGCCCGCCGTCTGAGCAGCGCCGAGCTCGGCCGCGCGCGCCACCGTCAGCTCGGCGTCGTTGGGTATGTCGCCCGGCACGCCGATGTACGCGGTCTCACGCGCGACCGCGGCGGTGGCCCAGGCGAGTTGCGAGGGGGTGAACGCGTCCGGGTGGCGGCACACCATGTGGGCCTTGATCAGCCCGTCGCGCGAGATGTCGCGGGCGAGCAGGCCGTCATGCCGCACGCGGTGAAGCCATTCGGCGCCGCGGACCTTGACGCCGAGATGGCCGCGCTCACTGCACGCGATCCAGAAGTCCCAGTCCTCGTAGGGAGCGTGGGTGTAGTAGCCGCCTACGTCCTCCCAGGTGCTGCGCCGGAACATCGAGGCCGTGCCCACGATGTTGCGCCGCCGGTGAAGATCGAAGGAGTAGTCGGGCAGCGCGTAGAGCTGGTCGTCGTCGCCGAAGCAGCGGTAGTCGGCGTAGGCGAAGCCCCGGTCCGGATGGGCATCGAGCGTCGCCACCGACCTCGCCACCACGTCCGGCGTGAGCATGTCGTCAGCGTCCAGGCAGAGCACGAACTCGCCTCGCACCACGCTTTCGATGGCCACGTTGCGCGGATAGCCGCACGCGCCGGAGTTGCGCTGGCGCAGCAGGCGCATCGCGACCTCGGGATGAGCGGCGATCAGCGTCTCGACGATGTCGGCCGAGTCATCGGTGGAGCCGTCGTCGACGACGATGAGCTCGAACGAGCGATACGTCTGGGCGAGCACGCTTTCAATCGCCGCTCCGACGTAGTCCCGGCAGTTGTAACAGGGCATGACCACCGACACCCGCGGGCCGTTCGGCGCAGGTGGGCGCTGCCGGCTGGCCGCGCGTGGCTCCCAGCTAGACGCTTCGGTCAGGTCCCCAGCCTCGACGCGGAGGCGCCGGCCGCCCAGGAGACGCTCGTTGAGAGTCGCCGTGACCGACGCGTCCTGGGCAGCATTAGCTGCGGCGGTCTCGAGTCGCTCCCTGAGAACCGCGCCCAATGTCTCCACGCCGCCGAAGCAGCCCGCCCGCAGCACCTCCGCCACGGTGGCGCTCGGGACGGCGCCGGCGAGCGGCTCGCTCACCACCGCGCCGTCGAACAGGACTACCACCTCGGGGATCTCGCCGACGACACCGCGGACCTTCTGTCGGAAGGCGGTTCCGGGCTCGAGATCGCAGCGGTAGACCCGATCGAGCTCGCAGACGTAACGCACGTCGAGGTGGAGGCTTCGTACGACCTCGTAGCCCCGGTCGAATGCCCGCGTGCTCGCGGTGTAGATCACCTGCAGGTTCACGTCGGTGCCCGGAGCATGGAAGCGCTTGATGCGTCGCAGCATCAGATCCAGCTCGGCGGCGCGGTCCTTGGAGACGATGATGACGTCGAGCATGCCCGGCACGGGTTAGGCGGCTTGCGCAGCGACCGCCGAGAGCTGCTTAAGGGCTTCGAGATTGGCCAGTGCGTCTTCGTCGTCCGGCCGGATCACCAGGCAGGCCGACAGCACGGCCTTGGCCGCCTTGAGGTCGGCCGACTGGGCCAAGATGACTGCCAGATCGTTGAGGCGACTCACGGCCCCGTCGGCTTCGAGGCCGCCGACAGCCAGCTCCCGTGCGTCGCTCCAGCGGGCCTCCTCGACCGCGCGCAGCGCCTGCGCGTGCAAGGTTGGAGGTCTGAGGAACCCGGTCGGGGGGAGCATTGCCGTCCGCTGAGGGCGGCCACCGGCAATGGCTTCGCGCGTCTCGTCGTAGGCCTCGATCACGCGGCGCGCCACCGTCACCGGGTCGAGTAGCTCGCGCACGCGAGCTGCGGCCGCCGCACCCGAGTGCGCCAGCCACTCGCGGTCGGCCAGCGCCTCGGCGGCCGCGGCGACGTACCCGTCGTCGTCATCGACTGGCAGGGCGAGAAACCCGTCGTCGCGGCTGAACCAGCTGGTCAGGCCGCTGCGGTCGGTGGTGATCACGGGGACGCCGGAGCACAGCGCTTCGATCGCCGCCATGTGGAAGTTCTCAAAGCGCGAGGGCAGCAGCGCGCAGTCGCTGGCCCGCAGCCTTGCTGCGACCTCGGCTTCGGACAGCTCGCCCGTCCACTCGACCTCGAGCGAGGTGAGGCGCTCGCACAGCGGCCGCACGACGGTGTCGGCGAAGGGGCCGTTGGGGCGGCCGATCATCTGGAGCTTCACCGGGACGCCGCGCGCACGAACCGCGTCGGCAATCCGCAAGGCCAGGTCGGGCGCCTTCAGCCGCTCGATGCGCCCCACGAACGTGAGCGTCAGCTTTTCCCCGTTGCCGGCGGGACGCTCGCGGGCAGGAAAGCGAGCCGGATCGAATGGCAGCGGAATCAGACTGGCCGGCGGCAACTCTGCACCGAGTAGTCCCCGGGTCTCATCGAGGACCTGCTGGGTCGGAGCGATCACGCGATCGGCCCGCGAGACGGACAGCAGCTCGAGCGCATCCCAGGCGCGTTCGCCGGCTGACCACTCACGTATCTGCTCGCGGGCGCCGATGGCGGTGAGGCAGTGCAGCGAGATGACCAGCGGCGTCCCCGGTCGGGGGACCACGTGCAGGACCTCGCCGTGGTAGTCGGGGGCCTCGACCACATCGAAGCCGATCTGCGCGTCGAGCTGGTCGTATTTGACCGCGACGCAGTGGCTCCAGATGCCGAGCGTGGCGTACGGCATGTCGGGCGGTAGCCCGATGCGTGGGTCCGGGAGACGGTGGACAAAGACCTCGCCGTCGCGGAAGGTCTGAGGCTGCAGCTCCGGCGTGACGGTGATGACGTGGACCTGCTCGACCCCGGCCGCGACCAGGGCGTGGGCGTGCATGCTCATCGCCCGGGCGATTCCGCCCCGGGGCATGTCGGGGGCGTCGGCGGTGCTCACCAGCGGCTGATACTCGCGCGAGATGAGGGCCACCCGGCGCGTGCCGCGCGCGGGCGACGCAGCGCTCACCGACTGTCGAGGGAGGGACACATCCGGATGATCGGCCGCGCCCCCCGCAGGCTTAAACCTGGTCGGTCGCAGCCGATTACCGTGGCATGTCCCTCGACACCCTCGGCGTGCCTTCACGGCCCGACGGCCTGCCGACCGTTACGGCGATGATCTGCGCCTACAACTACGAGCAGTTCGTGGGGCGGGCCATCGACAGCGCGCTGGCCCAGGACTATCCGGCCGAGCTACTCGAGATTCTCGTGATCGAAGACGGCTCGACGGACTGCACGCCGGCGATCGTCGACGCCTACGCCGAGCGTCATCCCGGCCGGGTCCGCGTCGTGCACCACGCCAATATGGGCTACATCCCGTCAACCAACGTCGGGCTGGCGGAGTCGCGCGGGGAGTTGATCGCGCTGCTCGACGCCGACGACGCCTGGCGGCCGGAGAAGACCCGCCGTCAGGTGGAGCTGTTCCAGGCTGATCCGACCCTCGGGCTGGTGTTCTGCGACATGGCGGTGGTCGACGCCGGGGACGCCGTGCTTCAGCCCTCCAAGCTGGCCGAGTACGGGCCGATCAGCGAGAACCGGTTCGCCGCCCTGATGTACGAGAACTTCGCGACGACCTCGTCGATCATGGTCCGAGCGTCGCTGCGGGGCGCCTTCTGCCCGATTCGCCTGGATGTCCCCGGCGATTGGTGGATCGCCCGCGCGGTCGCGCTGCGCGCCGGCCTGAACTACGTCCCCGAGTCGCTGGCGCTGTACCGGATGCACGGGAGCAACATGAGCGTCGGCGGGACCAAGGCGATCGTGGTAGAGAACAAGCGAGCGATCGCCCATCAGCTCTACGGGCTGCGCCATCTGCCCCTGGAGCGGTTGAACGCCGAGGAGATCCTGCACGCCTGGGCCGGCGTCGAGCGCCACGCCCAGTTCGGCGTGCAGGCGGGCGGCTCGTTCTTCTTCGACCTCATGGAGCGCGAGCCGGGCGACGGGGAGCAGGCGGACGCCCTGCTCTCGGAAGCCGATCGGGCGGCCGCCGAGGGCGACTCGCTGGCCGAGGCGCGTCTCGCGCTCAAGGCGCTGGCCTGGGATCCGTTCCGGCTCGAAACCCGTACGCGCCTGCACGAGGCCGTCACCCGCGCGGCCGCCGACGCCCAGCTGCCCGATCCCTTCCCGGACGCGCGGCCATACCGGATGCTGGTCGACGCCCGCGAGCTGCTCGAGGGCGACGACATGATGCACGCCTACATCGAGGCGATGAGCGGATCCGAAGCCGTCACGCTGGTGATCGACGCCAGCGAGCTTCCCGGCGCTCTCGCCGAGACCGCACTGCGGGGGCTCGTCGATCGCTGTGGTCTCGAGGGCCGCAACGACATCGACCTCGTCGCCGTGGTCGGTAGCCAGACCGAGCCCGAGCGCCGGCGCATGCTCGCCGCCGTGCAGGCCCGGTACTCGCGCCAGGCGAGCGAGGCGGGGCGGACGCCCGTTTTCACCCCATCCTCGTTGGACCAACTGACGGCGCTGGCGGCCTAGCTTCATGACCGAAGTCACTCACGCTCCACTGACCCCGGTTGCCGACGCTGCCGGCCGCCTGGACGACCGCCGCTTCGCCGAGCTCGACGCCGTCCTGCGCCGGCCGGGCGTGACGGTCCTCTCGCTCGACTGCTTCGACACCCTGCTGTGGCGCCGGGTCCCCAAGCCTGCGGACGCCTTCGAGCTGCTCGGCGAGGAGCTGTGCGAGCGAGGCGCGCTGGCCGGCGGAATCAGCGCCGCCACCTTCGCGCGCATGCGCATGGCCGCCGAGATCATGGCGCGGCAGCGCAAGTTGAACCAGGCCGGATCGCACGAGATCACCCTGAGCGACATCTACGCCGAGTTCGCCGACGGCATCGCCACGCTCAGCGTGTCGGAGCTGAGGGCTGCCGAGGTGGCGCTCGAGCGTGAGGTCACCGTGCCGGACGGTCCGCTGGCGCAGGCGCTGAGTGCCCTCGCGGCCGAGCTGGAGCTGCGGGTGGTGTTCGTCAGCGACATGTATCTCTCCAGCGAGGAGATCGCCTTCCTGATCGACCGCCCCGAGATGGCCGATCTTGCCGAGGCCGAGGTGATCAGCTCGGCCGACATCGGCATCGGCAAGGAGCACGGCCTCTGGCGGGTGCTGCCCGAGCGCTGGGGCGTGTCCCCCAGCGCGATCGTCCACGTCGGCAACAACCCCGTGGCCGACGTGGCCGCGCCGCAGGCGGCCGGTGTCACTGCCGTCTACTGGTCAGAGCTTCCCGATCGGCTTCAGGAAATCGTGCGCGCCGAGGCTTGCCACACGGCAGCCGACGCGAAGGTCCGCGTGGCCTCGATCGACGACGGCGGGCTGACCGCTCTGCGCGGTCGTGCCGCCTTCTCGGCGTCAGCCGGCGACCACGGCGACGAGATCGCCTGGGAGACCGGCAGCGCGGTGCTGGGGCCGGTGATGACCGGCTTCGCCGAATGGATCCACCAGCGGACCGCGGAGCTCGGAATCACCCGGGCCTTGTGCGTGATGCGCGAAGGCCGGCTGCTCAAGGAGCTGATCGAGAGCGTCGCGCCGTCGCGGCGCAACCCCGCGCTCGAGCCCGAGCTGCTCTGGGCCTCGCGCGCGGCGATCGGTCGCGCGAACATCTCGCAGGTCAACGCCGCGGAGCTCAACGCGGTGTTCTCCCGCGCCCGCATCCCGAGCGTGGCCGAGGCGGCGAGAACGCTCGGCATCGAGCTCTCCGCGGTGCCCGGCGGCAACGAGCTGGCCGAGGAGGCCGCTCAGCACGCCGGCAATCGGGCGGTGCTCGAACGCTTCCTGGGCGCCGTGCTCGGCAGCCCCACACTGGTCGGGCAGGTGCGCGAGAAGGCCGGCAAGCGCCGGGCGAACTTCGTCGCCCACCTGCGCGACGCGCTCGGCGGTGCGACCGGCGACGTGGCCTACATCGACGTTGGCTTCTCGGGGTCCAACCAGGAGAACCTGCAGAGGCTGATCGACGCGGAGGGGCTGGATGTCCGCCTGCACGGCCTGTACCTGATGGCCGACCCCTGCCCGCAGGACCGCCTGCTGCGCGGGATCCGCGTCGAGGGCTTCCTCTCGAGCCCGGGTGATCCGCTGCCGCACGAGGTGATCGAGCTTGACCGCAACCGGCTGCTGCTCGAGTTGCTGGTGCTCTCTGACGACGGCAGCACGCTCGAGATCGACGACCAGGGACGCCCCGTGTTCGCGCCCAACCCGGAGCCCGAGCATCAGCGCGCCCAGCGCCGCACCGTGCACGACGGCATCCGCGCCTACCAGCGGCACGTCAACCGCTACCGGCTGGCCGCCGACGGCACGCATCTGGCGGACGTCGAACCCCTGGTCGGGCGCCGCATCCTCGAGCGCTTCCTGGTCGAGCCGACCCCGCACGAGGCGCGGACGTTCGGCGCCTGGGAGGCCGAGGACGACTACAACAGCCTGCAGGCATCGCCGTTGGTGCCGCGCGACCGCGATCCGATCCTTCGCCGCCTGAGCCGTAAGCAGCTGGGCGAGCAGCCACTGCAGCGCATCTTCTGGCCGGCCGGAGCCAGCGCCCTGTGGGAGGACTCGGTGGCGCTGGCCACAACCGGCCCGCTGTCCCAGGCCGGTGCGATGCGCGTGCAGCTGCAGCGATTGGGCGGCGCTCCCGCGACCGGGATGGTTCCGCTCCGGCTTGGCCTGGAGGGAGTAACCGTGGGCTCGTGGAGCGGGGAAGCCGACGGCGTCAACGGGATCGCCGTGTTCCCCGCGCTGATCGACGGACTGCTGCGACTCGACGCGCTTCGCGTGGAGCTGATCAGCACATCGTCGGGATGGCGCTCGGAGCTGTGGTCCTGGTCAGCCGGCGGCGACATGCAGGCGTTGCCGATGGTCAACTGCACCTGGGTGGCGCAGGACATCTTGAACGTGGACTCGAGCTCGGCGATCATCGTGCCGCTCGAGCGGACGCTTCCCGCAGAGTCGTTCATCCAGGTCGAGCTCCACGCCGGCTTTTTGCCCGGCGCCGACGTCTGCCCGCGGATCGAGCCGGGCGCCGGCGGCGCCTCGATCAGCTACCGACCCGCCTGAGCGATCAGCTACCGACCCGTCTGAGCGATCAGCTACCGACCGTCTGAGCGGCGGCGACGATGGCCTCGGCCACGCGGTCCCAGCTCAGACCGCGGGCCTGTGTCACCTGCTCGGCGGACAGCCGTCCCTGGGTGGCGGCGGCGCCCACACCCTGGACGAACGCCTGACGATCCCGGGTCGCGTTCAGGAACGGGCCGAGCGCCGGCGCGTGCGCGGTGTTCAGGGTGACGGTGCGAAGGCCGGCCGCGGCGTAGTTGTAGGCCTTGTGCGGCTCCATCGAATAGGTGAACGGCTCGTCGGTATGCGGCACGATGCCGACGTCCGCGTGCAGCAGGTACGCGGCCGTCTGCTCGGGCAGGCGCTCGCCCAGCAGGTGGACATGCCGGTCGGAGGCAGCCAGTTCGAGCAGCTCCTGGGTCGGAGCCATGCCGACCAGCACCACCTCGACCCCGGACGCGGCCAGCTCGCGGACGGCCTGCACGTCGAAGCGCATGGAAAGGGCGCCGACGTAGATAGCGCGCGGGTGATCGATCGGCGCGAGATCGGGCGGCTCGGGCAACGAGTCGATCGCGGGCTCGTGCCAGTGATGGTCGACGCCGTGACCGACGTAGGTGGCGTGCGGGATGTCGTCGATCGAGCCCTCCGATAGGCCGACGACCACGTCGCTGGAAGCGATCAGCTGGGCGCGAACGCTGCTTGAGCAACGGCCTTGCGGGGAGCCATCACATCCCATTGGGCGAGCTTGTCGTAGGCCACCAGCACGGTGCGCGAGCACACGGGCGCGAACTCGTAGTGAAGCCACCAGTTGGCCTCGGAGACGCCGAAGTTGAGGAAGATCGGGGTCGTTCAGCTCGGCCAGCCGAACCACTCCGTCGGCCACCTCGTGACGGCCGGTCGGCGGGTTGCCGGTGCCGCTGAACACGAACAGGCCGCGATCATTGCGCGCGCCGAGATGCGGCTCGCCCTGGCCGGGCACGAACGGCTCCACGTAGGCCACCCGGCCGGCGGCGGAGGAGCGCACCAGCGAATGGGCGATGGCCTCGCCGGCCCGGCCCAGCTTGCCGTAGTCGTTCTGCAGCCAGCCGACGATGACGTCCGGCGCGGGGCCGGTCATGCCGCCTGCGGGAGGGCGGCGGTGAGCTCGTGCTCGGCGGCCCAGCGCTCCACGGCCACGAGCGCCTGAGCCACCACCTGATCCATGTTCAGGTACTGGTAGCGGGCGAGCCGGCCGACGAACAGAACGTCGGGCCGCTCGGCGGCCAGGGCCTCGTAGCGGTGATACATCTCACGGTTCTCCGGACGGGGGATCGGATAGTACGGGTCCCCCTCCTCGGTCGGGTACTCGTAGGTCAGCGTGCTGAAGTCGGACACCTGCCCGGTGAGGTGGCGGAACTCGGTGACCCGGGTGTAGGGGATCCGCTCGTTGGGATAGTTGATGACGGCGACTGGCTGGACCAGGCGGCCGCCCGGGGTGGCGCGGGTCTCGCGCTCGAAGTGCAGGCTCCGGTAGGGCAGCTTGCCCAGCCGGTAGCCGAAGAACTCGTCGATCGGACCGGTCCACACTGTGTGGCTCGGGTCGACCTGTCGGCGGATGTCCTCGTACTCGGTGCCGAGGCGCAGCTCGATGTTGGGGTGATCGAGCATCCGGTCGAACATCGCGGTGAAGCCGGCGGCCGGCATGTTCTGGAAGGAGTCGCCGAAGTAGCGGTCATCGTCGTTGAAGCGAACGGGGAGGCGCCCGCAGACCGAGGCGTGCAGATCGCTCGGATCGAGCGCCCACTGCTTGCGGGTGTAGCCGCGGAACAGCCGCTCATAGAGGTCGCGCCCGACCTTGGCCACCACGGCATCCTCGGAGGTCTTGCAGCTCGGCGCGCGGCTCGGCCAGCGACGCGAGGTAGGCCTCGGTCTCGGCCTCGCCGTACAGATCGATGCGATGCAGCTTGCGGATCGTGCTCCGGTTGATCGGCAGCGAGATGATCTGCCCGTCGACCTCGGCCCACACGCGGTGCTCGTAGGGATGCCACTCGGTGAAGCGCGACAGGAAGCGCGTCACCTTCTCGGCGTTGGTGTGGAAGATGTGCGGCCCGTAGGTGTGGATCAGGACGCCGTGCTCGTCGGGAGCGTCGTGGGCGTTGCCGGCCACGTGCGGACGGCGATCGATGACCAGGACGCGCAGGCCGTAGTCCTCCGCCATGCGGCGTGCGCAGACCGCACCGGCGAAGCCGGCGCCGACGACCAGCACATCGAGGGACTCCATAGCCCGTTGATCGGCCCGAGCAGCGATTTCTTGATGTCGGTCAGCTCGCGAGGGCGTGGTCCTGGAGCACCGCGTCCGGGTGCTTGGCGATGAATCGCTCGCGGTCGGCCGCGACCTGTACACGGATCCAGGCGCTCAGCTCCGGGTCCTCGCTGCCGACGCTCTGGGACAGCCCGTGCCGGACCCGGGCGCTCTCCACGATGTGGGGCGGGCGGCCAGCCTGGCGCAAGCGGTGGAGCAGGTCGGTGTCCTGGTACCAGAGCACGAGGGCCGGGTCGAAGAACTCGCCCGGCGCGTGCGAGAACTCGGCCACCGCGTCCGAGCCCATGGCAAAGCACCAGGCGGGGAAGTCGAGGCGCATCGCGCCGTCGACGGTCAGCGGGCACGCCACCGCCACGCCGGCGTCGATCGCCGCTCGCAGCGGCGGCCACCAGCCGGGCAGCGGCTCCACGTCGTCGTTCATGACCACCACGTAGGGCGTGCGCGCGGCCCGCAGTCCGGCGTTTACCGGCATGGCGAAGCCCTGGGGCGGCGCGCCATTGTCGACGATCACGATCTCGTGGGGCGCCTCGGTGGTGCCCTGTACGGCGGCGATGCACGCGCGGACCCGCTCGGAGGCGGCGTCGAGGGTGGGGATGACAACCGTCAGCTCGGGCTCCTCGCCGGCGGGACGACGGGCGCCGCCGGTGCGGGCGCCAGGCGCCGCGACGCGGCTGGCGGCCGCGGTCAGCGCACGCAGGCGGCGCTCGGCGAGCGACAACGACAGCGCGCCGGCCACGAGCGACCCTGGGACGTCGGGCATCCCGGCCGGGCGCAGGTCGGCGGCGCGTACGGCGAACGAGTAGGCGGCGACCGGATTGTCGGTGGCGCCGTCGGTCGTGGCGCTGGCGGCGAATCCGACGTCGGCGTCGCTCAGGGCCTCGGCGAGGGGCGCCAGCCAGCCCGGGGCGGGGACCGCGGCGTCGCGCAGGAACACGAGGATCTCGCCGCTGGCCCGCTCGGCGCCGCGCATGGCGGCGCTCGCGAACCCCAGGCGGCGCTCGGTGCGGATCAGCTCGACGTCGCCCTCCAGACGGGCCAGCAACGGGGCCAGGTCGGCGGACGCGTCGTCGATGACGATGATCTCGTAGGCGGGATCGTCGGGCTGGGATGCGATGCCTTCAAAGCAGCGCAGGGCCTGCGCCGCACCGCCGGACAGCGGCACGATGATCGAGAGCTTGGGCGACATCTACCCCCGGTGATCGGCAGGCGCTCGGCTGGTTTGAGCGGGCACTGAGCCCTTAAATCCACCGGGGGCGGGCCGCCGAAGCAGCCCGCCCCCGTTCCGGTTCCCTCGATGAATCGGACGTGGTTATGTGGCCCCGCGCGATGTGAGGTGGGACGGTCGCGAGGCGGTTTTGTTGTGCCCTCGGCGGCGACAGCGGACTGCCGCGTTCGAAGCTTGTGAAAAGAAGCTGGCGATTCGCCTGGCCGGGCGACGCACTAGGCGCCGCCCGGCGTTGACGAAGCTGGATCAGCCGGTGATGAGCTTCAGCACCAGCTGCGGCTGCGAGTTGGCCTGGGCGAGCATCGCCGTACCGGCCTGCTGCAGCACCTGCTGCTGGGTCATCGTGGTCATCTCGGTCGCCATGTTGACGTCCTGAATGCTGCTCAGCGACGCGGACATGTTCTCCTGGGTCGCCGAGATGGCATTCGAGGTGTACTGGAGGCGGTTCTGGACCGCGCCCAGCGTCGCCGCCATGGTCGAGATGTTGTTGATCGCGGCCTGGATCAGGCTGACCGCGCCGGACTGGCTGAGGTCGAACACCTGACCACCGCTGGACAGCGTTGGTCCAGCTGAACCCGGAGCCGCTGACGCCGAGGCCATTGCCGGTCGTGCCCTCGATGTTCTGGAACGAGACGGTCAGCGTGTCGCTGGCGCCCGGTCCAACCTGGAAGGTCACGGCGCCACTGGTGCCGGCGTTGCCGTCCAGCAGGTTGATCCCGTTGAACTGCACGGAACCCTTCTGGCGGTCGATCTCCTGGGTGAGCTGGTTGACCTCGCTCTGGATGTCGCTCTTGTCAGTCGACGAGAGGTCGCCGTTCTGGTACTGAACGCCCAGCTCGCTGATGCGCTGCAGCATGCTCTGAACGTTGTTCAGCGCGCTGTCGGCGGTCTGGACCATCGAGGTCGCGTCGCTGACGTTCTGGCTGGCCTGCTGCAGGCCGTTGACCTGGGCCGTCAGGCCCTGGCTGATCGCATAGCCGGCGGCGTCATCGGCCGCCGTGTTGATCCGAAGGCCCGACGAGAGACGCTGCATCGCCTGCGAGACGGCGTCGCTCGACTTGCTCAGGCCGATCTCGGTCTGCATCGCCGAGGTATTGGTGAGGATCGAAAGGGACACGGTTTACACCTCCGTGGTGTGGTCGTTTTAGATTTGTCCCCCGGCGGCTCCTTGCCACCGGTCTCCCCGGTTATCGCCTCCGGGGCGGTGCACTTGAGGAGCGTCCAGACCGATCTGGACGCTTTGGTTCCGGGGGTGCCAGATCAGGCGGTGACGTTGATGTGAAGGCCCGAATCGTCGTCTGAGTCGTGCTCTTCGACGGGGAGCTCAGCGGGCTGCGCGGGCCGCCGGCGCCGCTTGGCGTCCTCGCGGCCTCCTCGCTGCGCGTCGCGGTCCACCCGCCCGACCATGGGGGTCGGGGCGACCTGCGGAATCCGGGGCGGTACGGGGGCGATCGGGTGGAGCGGATCCATGATGTGGTCTCAGCGAGGCGCTGGCGTCAGGAGCCGGCGGGGGCAGCGCTTGCGGCCGGATCGGCCTGCGGGGTGGTCTTGGCCGAGTCGGCGCGAGCCGGGATCAGATCGGGGTTGGGACCCGCCTTGCGCTCGACCGCCAGCCGAAGCTCGGCCAGCACGAGGTGGCGCCAGACGGTGACCGCGCAGAACCAGGCCAGCATGTAGCCGACCACGCCGGCCATGATCGCGCGGGCGCCGAGATCGAACATCGGCACCCCGGCCTTGTAGGACAGGTAGCCGGCGATCGCGAAGCCGGCCAGGCCACCCCAGCCCTTCGCGCGGCGCACCTGATAGCTGGCGCGCGGGTGGGCGGCGATGCTCGGGCCCAGGGACGCGTCTGCGCCCTTGCCCTTCTTTCCCTTCTTGCCCTTGTCCTTCTTGTCCTCGGTGTCGGCCTTCTTGCTCATCCGGCCCTCCTGTGACGGATCACACGCCCAACCTTGGCCAGCGCCTCGCGCTGGCGTTCGAACACGAAGTGGATGAGCCGCTGGCGGTCAGCCTGGGAGATCTGCTCGAACACGAGCGCGCGGCGTCCCTCCTCATCGGCCCGGACGACCCGCGCGCGGCCCTCGATCTCTACGGCGCCGGTGCCCAGGGCGAGGCTGAAGCGGACCACCGACTCGAGTTCCAGGCCGCCGGCCCCGCTCAGCAGCATGCCTCCGCCGCTCAGGTCGATCGCCTTGCCGGCGATCCGGGCGCTTGCCGGGTCCTCGCCGAGCACCACGTCCTGCAGCGCGGGCACGCGCACGAACTCGCGGCGCTGGGTGACCTCGGGCGCGGCCGAGACCTCGAAGCGCACGAGATCGCGCTCCTGGAGCACAGCCTGGCCCTCGAAGCGGACCACGCCACGCGCCGAGACGTACTCGAGCACCAACGGCTCGAGCGCGTCCTCGCTGAACTCCTCGCCGTCGTCGAGCATGAGCACCAGCATCAGCATGTCTCCGCCGCGCTCGAACACGCGCACGGGGATGTGGCTGCCCACGGGCGTGGTCAGCTTGCCCTCGGTGCCGCCGACGTTCAGGCGGACAACCTTGCCGGTGGGCTCGGGCTGGTCGGTCATGGCGTCAGGGGAGCAGACGGGCGGCCAGCGAGGCCGGATCGGCGGCCGACAGCGCGCCGTCGAGCTCGAGGCCATCGTGGATGTAGGCGACTGGCATCCCGCTGATATGCGAGAGCTCGGCGGCGATGCCCAGCTGGTCGGCCTCGTCGGCATGGGTCACCGCGATGCCGTCGGCGCCGAGCGCGGCGAAGCCGTCGAGCAGCTTGCGAGCGGCGTGGACGCTGAAGGTGGCCGGGACCGCGACGTAGACGGCATCGAGGCCCAGCGAGCGCAGCTCGGTGGCCAGCCGCTCGACGCCGGCCGGATCGCGCGGGGTGGCGCCGGCGGTGTCGACGACGACAAGGCCGCCGTCGCGACCGTGCTGGACGGCCGGCGCGGCCTCGCCACCGTTGGCGGCGCCCATCACCCACACGTTCTGGCCCTTGAGCAGCTCCTTGAGGTCGCCGCCCCAGTCCTCTGAGCCCAGCGAGACCACGCTCGAGGCGAGCGTGGAGCCCTTGGCATAGGCCGAGGCGAGCGCTGCCGCGCAGCGGGTCTTGCCGGCACCGCCGGCGCCCACGAAGGCGACCGCGGCGCCGGTGGCCGGCAGCGGGGCGGGGGCCGGAATGGTGGCGGCCAGGGTGGCCCGCACGGCATCGCGCAGGGTGCCCTTGAAGAGGGGCGAGCGATGTGCGGCGGCGGCCACGATGAGCTGCTGGGCCCAGGCGTCGCTGATGCCCTGGGCGGTGAGCTCGGCCGATGACGGACGCGGCCTCCTCGGAGTCGAGGTCGCCGGCCTGCTTGGCGACCCAGGGGGTCGCCGCCGGCGGCACCGGGGCGGGCTCAGGCGCCGGGGCCGGCTCGGGCGCCGCGGAGATGGGCTCCGGAGCGGGGGCAGCGACGACGGCGACGGGCTCGGGCACCACGGCGGCGATCGGCTCGGCGGCGATCGGCTCGGGGACGATCGGCTCGGGGACGATCGGCTCGGAGACCGGGGGCGCCGGGGTGGCCGCGGGAGCCTCGCTGCCGAGCACGCGGCCGGAGGTCACCAGCTTGACCAGCTCGTCGATGTCGACGTGGGCGGCGGCCTGCTCGAGGCGGCTCACGAACGACTCGGCGGTCAGATCACCGGGGACGGCCGGGGCCGGAGCCTCGGGCGTGGGGGTCTGCGCGGCCGCGACAGGCTCGGGAATGGGCTGCTGGGCCGGCTCCGCCGGGGCGACGGCGAAGGCCTCAGCCTCCTGGGCCCACCGGGCAGAGGGCTGGATGACCGGCGCCGGAGGCTCGGCGATCGGCGCCACGGGCTCCTCGACGGGCATCGCGGGCTCGGCCGCAATCGGCGCCACGGGCTCGGCCGCGAAGGGCGTGGGCTGCTCGGGGGCGGGCAGGGCGGGAACGGAGCCCGGCGTCGAGGAGATGTAGTCATCCAGACCCTCGTCCCAGCCGCTCACCGGCTCGTCCTCGTCGTAGATGTCGATCGAAGGCATGTGCGGAGCGGCCTGGGCATCGACCTCCACGCACTTCTGGGCGAAGAAGCCGCCCACGCCGCCCATCAGGCCCTCTCGCTGACGGAGGATGATCGCGTCGGGGCCAAGCTCGGCCCGGATCTGCGGGATCAGATCCTCGAGCTTGCGGCCGCGGTAGGTGCGCGCACCGCTGCGCTCGCGGTCGTGGCCGTTCGTGTTGGGCTGAGTCAGGGTGCTCATGCGGTTACGACTCCTATGGTTTCGACGCTGATGCCTGGGGCGACTTCGTTGTAAGAACAGACCGGAAGATGGGGCACGGCGGACTCGACGAGGCGCCGCAGGTGGCGGCGCACGCGGGCCGAGCAGAGCAGCACGGGCCGGAAGCCGCCGCGGGCCGAGGCGTGCTCGGACTGGCTCTTGACCGCGGTCAGGAGGGCCTGAGCACGGCTGGGCTCCATCGCCAGGTACTCGCCGTCGCTGGTCTGGGTGATCGACGTGGCCAGCTCCTGCTCGATGGTCGGGTCCAGCGTGATGACGCGGAGGGTCTGGGTCGGATCCAGATGCGGCGCGGTGATGGCGCGCCCGAGGGTCTGGCGGGCGTACTCGGCGAGCAGACTGGGATCGCGCGTGATGCGCGCCTTGTCGCCGACGGCCTCGACGATCGCGCCGAGGTCGCGGATCGAGACGCCCTCCGAGAGGAGTGATTGCAACACACGCTGGATCTCGCCAAGCGAGAGAACATCGGGCACAACCTCCGTAACGACAGCTTCGTTGATTTCCTTTAGCTGATCCAGAAGCTGGCGTACGTCTTGCCGCGTGAGCAGGTGGGCCGCGTGGTTGCGGATCGTCTCGGTGAGGTGGGTGACGATCACCGATTCGCCGTCGACCACGGTGTATCCGAGCGCTTCGGCCTCGGCGTGCTGGACCTCGGGGATCCAGATTGCGGGCAGGCCGAAGGCGGGTTCGGTGGTCGGGATACCGGGGACCGTGCCGACCGCGTCGCCCGGGTCCATGGCCAGGTGATGACCGGCCATGATCATGCCCCGCGCGACGACCGTGCCGCGGACCTTGACCACGTACTCGTGGGAGTCGAGGTCGACCTCGTCGTGGATGCGGACCGGCGGGATGACCATGCCGAGCTCGGAGGCGATCTGGCGCCGGATCATCGAGACGCGGCGGACCAGCGAGCCGCCGGTGCGGCGATCGACGAGCGGGACCAGCCCGAAGCCGATGCCGAGCTCGAGCGGGTCGATCGGGAGCTCCTTCATGACCTCCTCGCGTGGGGCCAGGGGCTTGTCGGCCTGGGTCTCGGCTGGAAGGGCGGCGGCCTCAGCGAGGGCCAGCTCCTGGGGCATGCCGTTGCGGACCGCGTAGCCGACCGCGACCATGATCCCGCCGATGAACAGGAACGGCAGCTTGGGCAGGCCCGGAACGGCGGCGAAGCAGCAGACGACGATGCCGGCCACCAGCGCCGCGCGGCGCTGGCCCAGGATCTGGTTGGTCAGGTCGGTGCCGAGATCGTTGTCGGAGCCGCCGGATCGCGTGACCAGGATGCCGGTGGCGACGGAGATCAGCAGGGCGGGGATCTGAGCGGCCAGGCCGTCGCCGACGGTCAGCAGCGAGTAGGTGTGGGTGGCCTGCGAGAAGCCGATGTGGTGCTGGACCACGCCGACCACGATTCCGCCGAGCAGGTTGATCGCGGTGATCAGGACGGCGGCCATGGCGTCGCCCTTGACGAACTTCGAGGCACCGTCCATGGCCCCGTAGAAGTCAGCCTCGCGAGCGATCTCGCGCCGTCGCGTGCGCGCCTCCTCGTCGGTGATCAGGCCGGCGTTCAGATCGGCGTCGATCGACATCTGCTTGCCGGGCATGGCGTCGAGGGTGAAGCGGGCGGCCACCTCGGCGACGCGGCCGGCGCCGTTGGTCACGACCACGAACTGGATCACGACCAGGATCAGGAAGATGACCAGGCCGATGATCACGTTGCCGCCGACCACGAACTGACCGAAGTCGTGAACCACGCTGCCGGCGTCGCCCTTGGTGAGGATCAGGCGCGTGACCGACACGTTGATGGCCAGCCGGAACATCGTGGTGAGCAGCAGGAGGCTCGGGAAGGCGCCGAGGTCCAGCGGCTTCTTCAGGTACATCGTGGCGATCACCACGGCCAGCGCCGCTGCGATGTTGATCGTGATGAACAGGTCGAGCAGCATCGACGGCAGCGGGATGATGAGCATCGTCACCACCACCACCACGGCGACCGCCGCGACCAGGTCGGTGTGCTTCAGGACCTTCTGGATGGCCGTCTCGTTCATCGGGCAGCCGCCTTCCTACGCCCGGCCATCTTGTAGACGAACGCCAGCACCTGGGCGACCGCTGCGTACATCTCGGCCGGGATCATCTGTCCGATCTCGACCGACTTGTGCAGCGCGCGCGCCAGCGGCGGGTCGGGCACGATCGGGATGTTGTTTTCCTCGGCGATGCGGCGGATCTGCTTAGCGACGAGGTCCTGGCCCTTGGCCACCACGACGGGGGCCGGATGGCTGCCGTCGTACTGGAGGGCGACGGCGAAGTGCGTCGGGTTGGTGACCACCACGTCGGCTTGGGGGATGGCGGCCATCATGCGGGCGCGGGCGGCCTGGATCTGACGGCGGCGGATGGCACCCTTGACCTCGGCGGGGATGTCGCTCTGCCGCGCCTCCTCCTTGACCTCCTGCTTGCTCATCTTGAGCGTCTTGGCGTGCCGGCGCCGCTGCCAGATGATGTCGACGAGCGCGATCAGCACGTAGGCGGCCACCGCCCGCACGGCAATGCCCGTCACGCTGGAGCTGATCGCGGACCCGAGCGCGCCGGGCGTCGTGCCGATGGCGGCGCCGAGATGGGTGAGCTGGGGGATCAGCGTCATCGCCACGACCGCTCCGACGGCCAGCACCTTGACGATCGCCTTGGCGCCCTCGAACGGCATCCGGGGCCCGAAGAGGTTCTTGAAGCCCATGAGCGGATTGAGCTTTCCGAAGGTCGGCTTGAGCGGCTGAAAGGTGGGCTTCCAGCCGACTTGAAGCACGTTGACGGCCACCCCGGCGGCCAGGCACATGCCGGCGATCGGGGCTACCGTGGTGAGGATCGTGTTCAGTCCGAGCTCCATCAGGGCGTGCAGCCCTGCCGCGCTAGTGGCCTGCCCGGGGTGAGAGACCTGGCCGAAGATCGTGCGCATGGCGCTCGACGCGCCGCTGACCACCTTGGGCCCCATGAGCATCACGCCGGCCAGGCCGGCAACCAGCACCACCGCGCCGTTGAGGTCGGAGCTCTTGGCAACGTTGCCCTGGCTCCGGGCCTCGCCCTTGCGCTTGGGGGTTGCCTTTTCTGTCTTTGACGGGTCGGCCATGGTGCGAGCGGGTTAGAGGGCGTTCAGCGCGGTAGCCACGGAGCTGTACATCTGATCGGAGATCCAGCCGCCCAGGAACGGCAGCGAGGCGGCCACCACGAGCATTGCCACACCGACCTTGAGCGGGAAGCCGACCGAGAAGATGTTCATCTGGGGCACGACCTTGGTGACCAGGCCGAAGGCGACGTCGGTGATGACCAGGGCGAGGATCACCGGGGCGGCCACCTCGATCGCGAAGACGAACAGCGAGCTCACCGACGTCTCGGCCGCGCTGGCCAGTGAGCCGAGGTGCGGCGCCGCGGTGAGCGGCACCAGGTCGAATGTGCGAGCTATCCCATGCAGGATCCAGGCGTCCCCGCCGATCGCGATGAACAGCATCACCCCGACCAGCGCGTACATCTCGGAGAACGCCCCACCCGGGTTGCCGTTGATCGGGTCGACGGTGGCGCCGAACGAGAAGCCGGACACCAGGTCGGCCAGGCCGCCGGCGGTCTGCACGGCGGCCATCAGCGCCCCGACCGTGAAGGCGAGCAGCATTCCCACCAGCAGCTGCTCGACGACCAGGGCGGTGACCTGAAGCGCCCCGGTCGGGATCTGCTGGCCGTGGCTGGCCACGCCGGTCAGGCCGATGGCCAGGCCGATCGCGACGAGGCCGCGCACCGGCTTGGGCAGCTGCTTGGCCGAGAACAGGGGCGCGATCACGAACAGCGGCGACACCCGGCTGAGCACGAGGAAGAAGGCGGTGACCGACTCGCCGCCGCCGAGGGACCGCAGGACGTTTGAGAGGCTCAGCGCGTTCATCCGAGCATCGAGGGGATCGACAGATACAGGTTCTGGGCGTAGCCGACCAGCTGGTCGAGCATCCAGGGCCCGAGCACCACGATGAGGACCGCGACCCCGATGATCTTGGGGATGAACGAGAGGCTCTGCTCCTGGATCGAGGTGACGGCCTGGAAGATGCTGACGAGCAGGCCGATGACCAGCCCGAGCAGCAGGATCGGGCCAGCGATCTTGAGCGACAGCATCATCGCCTGGGTCGCGAGGTTGATGACCGTGTCCTGGTTCATAGCGCTAGTGGAAGCTCGCGACCAGGGAGTGCGTGACCAGGTCCCAGCCATCGACCAGGACGAACAGCAAGATCTTGAACGGCAGGGATATGAAGGTCGGAGGCAACATGACCATCCCCATGCTCATCAAGGTCGAGCTGATGATCAGGTCGATGAGCAGGAACGGCAGGAAGATCAAGAATCCGATCTCGAACGCCGTCTTGAGCTCGCTCATGATGAAGGCGGGGATCAGGACGTAGGTGGGGACCTGGGCGCGCGTCGTCGGCTGCTTCTTCAGCTTGGCCAGGTCGACGAACAGCGAGATGTCCTGCGTGCGTGTCTGCTTGAACATGAACTCGCGCAGCGGCTCCTCGCCGCGTGTGAGCGCCTGAGACATGGGGATCTGGTGCTTGACCAGCGGCTCGTAGGCGTCGTTCTTGATCGCGTTGATCGTCGGCGCCATTACGAACAGCGTGAGGAACAGCGCGATCCCTACCAGCACCTGGTTGGGCGGGGTGTTCTGTGTGCCCAGCGCCTGGCGGATGAAGCCAAGGACGATCAGGATCCGCGTGAACCCTGTGACCGTGAACAGGATCGCGGGGATGATCGACAGCCCCCCCATGAGCAGGAGGATCTGCAGCGCGTTGCTGGTGTCGACCTTCACGAGCGGGCCGTTATCCTGCGCAGGCCGTCGATCGCCCGGCCGAGCGGCGTCTCGACGACCTGGTCGGCGTCTCGTGCCTCCTCGGGCGGGATCTCGATGCCCAGGGCGATCGCCTCGGCCTCGCTGTAGCTGCGGATCGGGGTTACGCCATTCTCGGCCACTCCCACGACCAGGACCTCCCGGCCGGCGCGCACCACCGCGACGCTTCGCCCGCTGCCCAGCGGCAGGCTGGCCACCTGGGACAGGCCGCGGCCCGTGGGGCGGACCTTGCTCTTCTTGGCCTGCTTCATGATCCAGGCGATCCCGTAGATGACCGCGATCACGATGGCCAGGCCGACGATCGTGCGGACGATGCTGGCACCGCCGCTGCTGCTCGAAGCAGCGTGGGTCGCCGCCGTATGGCCGAGACTCAGCGGTGTGTTCTCGCCGCTGGCCTGGGCCAGGGCAGCCGTGCTCTGCACCGGCTTGGCTGCGACGTGCGTGGTCGCGGCGTGCGTGGTGGCGGCGTGCGTGGTCGTCGCATGCGTGGTCGCGCCGAGCGCGGTGGTGGCATGCGTCAACATCAGGGCGCCGGCAAGCGCGACGCCACGAGTAAACGTGAGCGACTTCATCGAGGAAATGGACTGCGAGGGACAGTCCCTCCGGTAATCGACCGGATACCGCCCGGCCTTGAATCGCCGGGGAATCCCGGGGCAGGGACTAGGCCGTGAAGTGCCCGATCAGCAGCTCCGAGACGCGCTCGGGCTGGTCGTGCTGGACCCAGTGAGAGGCTTCCGGGAGGCGGACCACGCGCTCGAGCCCCGGAACGTCCTCGGGCAGGGGCTCGGCCAGCTCCGCCCCCAGGGCGCGGTCGCGCTCGCCCCAGATGACCAGCGTGGGCGCCTCGATCGGGCGCAGCCCACCACCGCGAGCCGAGGGCGGCCGGCGGATCGCGGCCCGGTAATAGTTGAGCATCGCCTCGACGGCGCCCGGCTGCGACCACGCCTCGCGGTAGCGGTCGATGTCAGCCGGCGTGAACGCCTCCGGACGGGCGTCCTGCTCGAAGCTGTAGCGCAGCATCCACCAGTCGCCGGCGGCGACGGCACGCTCGGGCAGCCATGGCGGCTGGAAGAAGAAGATGTACCAGGAGCGCAGGAGCTGGCGGCCGGGCCGGCGCAGGGCGGCCAACATGCGGCGAGGATGGGGAACGTTGAGGATTGCCAGGCGCTCGACCACCTCCGGGTGGGCCATCGCCACGACCCAGGCGACCGCCGCGCCCCAGTCGTGCCCGGCCAGAAGCGCGCTCTCGGCGCCGCGTTCTCCGATCAGCTCCCGGATGTCGCCGGCCAACCGGCGGGTCGCGTAGGCGGCCACGCCGGCCGGTTTCTCGGAAAGGTTGTAGCCCCGCATGTCGGGCGCGATCACCCGCAGGCCGGCTGCGGCCAGGGCGGGGATCTGGGAGCGCCAGCTGTACCAGAACTCGGGGAAGCCGTGCAGCAACACGACCGGCGGCCCGTCGGCCGGGCCTGCCTCGACATAGTGCAACCGGGTCTCGCTCAGCTGGGCGTAGCCGTGGCGCAGGTCGATGTCGTCAAGCGTGCGCATGCGGGTAGGAATACCTCATGTCGAGCGTCAAGCTCCAATGGGCGAGCGCGGAGGTCGAGGACGCCAACCTCACGGTGGCGCTCGAGGGGGAGCTGCCCAGGGGCTGGAAGCAGAGCTTTGAGCGAACGGTCAAGCTGCTCGGCGACGGTCAATGGGGGGCGGTGAAGCTGAAGAAGCGGACGGTGCAGGTGAGCGATGTGGACCCCGGGGCGGAGGACAAGCTGCGACACCACCTCGAGGGGATCGTCGCCCAGGCCAACGCCGACCACGAGGAGCGCGAGTCAGACGACGACGACGGCGAGGGCGGGGGCGGGGGCGAGAAGAAGCCACAGGGCCCCGACGCCGAGATGACCGAGCGGTTCCGGTCCTTCGCCGACGAACAAGCCGACGGCTCGGACGAGGAGCCTTAAAGCGAAACAGGCGGGGTCGCCCCCGCCTGTCTTGGCCATCTGAATATCGTCTCGCGTCCTACGCGAGGGCCTTGCCGACCGCCTCGAGCAGCTGCGCGGGCTGGAACGGCTTGACCACGAAGTCCTTGGCGCCCTTCTGGATCGACTCGATCACCTTGCTCTCCTGGCCGAGCGCTGAGCACATGAGCACGCGCGCGCCGGGATCGAGCGAGATGATCTCGCCGAGGGCCTCGAGGCCGTCCTTCTCGGGCATGGTGATGTCCAGCGTGACGAGCTCGGGCGAGAGCTCCTGGTAGCGCTGGACGGCTTCGGCGCCGTTGCCTGCTTCGCCGACCACCTCGTGGCCGCCGGAAGCGAGGGCATCGCTCACCACCTTGCGCATAAATGCGGCATCGTCGACTACGAGTACACGGGCCATCAGGTTACGGCTCCTTCCACTTTGTTTACGTCAGGGGTTTCGGGGTTTCGGGGTTCTCGGGGGCCTCGGCCTCCGGTGTTTCAGCTTCAGTTGAAGAGCCTTCACTCTCTATCGGCAGATCCGGCGAGGACTCTTGAGCTTGAGGCTCCGGATCGACGTCTTCACGACCCTCGGGACGGGCTGCGCGCGCCTTCTCGAGCAGGCGCAGCCCCTCGTGCTCGAGCGACTCGAGCGACACCGCCCACTCGCCCTCCTCTGTGACGAGGAGCTGGGCGCGAGCGAAGCGCATGCCGTTGACGTACAGGTCGACCGGGGCCTCGGCCGTACGGTCGAGGTCGAGCACGGAGCCCACCGGCAGCCCGAGGGCGGAACCCAGCGGCATCCGCGCCCGGCCGAGCTCGGCCCAGACGCGCAGGCTGATTCCGCCCAGGACCTCCTGGAGAGCAAGCCTGTTTGGGCTCGCGTCCACGGCGGACGGGGCCGTCCTCGAGGCGGATCCGGCCACCGCGCCGGCGTCGGCCGTCTCGCCGGTCAGCTCGTCCATGGCGCGCACCATGCGCACCACGAACGCGGCGGGGATCAGCTGGATCAGGCGGCAGGACTCGCCGGCGATGAGGAACGTGGTCGAGGTCGCGTGAGGCGCGGTCCCGTAGATGTCGTTCGCCTGGGAGGGCTCGTCGAGTACCCGTGTGTCCGGCGTGGAGATCTCGATCTCCTGCCCCAGCACGACGCTGATGGCAGCCGCGGCCGCGGCCATGGTCTGGTTGGCCGCCTCGGCGATGGCCGACATCTCGAGCTCGGACAGCTCGGGCTCCTCGGCGCCCTCCTCCGCCTCGGGAGGCGGAGCGCCCATCGCGGTGGCCAGTCCGCGGGCGCCGGCCGGCGTGAGCACGAAGACGTTGGCGCCGGTCACCCCGTCGATCGCCGGCTACATCCTCGACGCGGAGACCGTCGAAGACGTCCACCGCGCGCTGCTGCAGGACGCGACGCACGCGCTGAAGCTGGCGTTTGCCGGGATCCTCGAGCGCCAACACGACGGCGGGTACGCGCTCGGCGAGAGCTTCCAGTGGCCGGAACAGTATCAGATGCGGATCGGGCCCGACGCGGAGCTCGCGCGGCAGATCGGGCGCTCGCGCAGCTTTCTGACGTTCTCCGGAAAGGAGAGCGCGCTGATCCGCGACCTGCTCCCGCGCGATCAGCTGACCTTCGCCGCCCCGCTGTTCTTCGACCGCACGGTCAGCGGGATCGTCGTCTACGGCAACAACGTCAGCGGCCTGGACCTCGATCCCGACGAGCGCGAGCACCTCGCCCGCGTCGTCGCGCACGCATCGATCGCGCTCAGCGCGATCGAGTCGCCCGATACCGCGACGCCTCCCGCGAAACCGCGACGCTCCGCACGGCTGGCGACCCCGCCTGACACAGCGTATGCCGAACCCACGCGGCGGCTTGCGGCCGCAGGCCGCAAACGCGATGGGTTCGGCGCTCGTCGAGAGCGCCGAACCCACTAATGGCCGACGCCCTGGTAGCGGACGAGGCCGAAGCGCCAGAAGACGTAGGCCAGCGCGACGAACACGACGCCGATCGCCGGCGTCAGCAGGCCCACCCCGGCGGGGAGCACGGTGCCTTCGTGGACCTTGTGCAGAAAGAAGCGCGCCGGGTAGTAGTTCATGAACGCGAACGGGATCGCGAAGGTCAGCAGCAGCCGGACGCCGCGCGAGTAGATGGTGATCGGATAGCGGGTGAACTCCTGTTCGAGCTGGACGACGATCCAGCGCAGGGCGTTGACGCGCACGAACCAGAACGCGACGGTCGAGATCACCAGGTTGAAGGCGAGGTCGATCAGCGCGCCGCCGACTGCGATCAGCGGTACGAACAGCAAGAACGTTGCATCGACGCGGAGGTGCGCGAACGCCACGGCGGCGGCGAAGGTGAGCACCGCGAGGACCAGCTCGTCGGGGAAGACCTGACCGGGCGTGGCGATCGCCTGGAACAGCGTGTCCAGCGGGCGGATCAGCAGGCGGTCGAACTCGCCGTCGCGGATGTGCTCCGGCACGTCGCCGACCGTCGCGAAGAAGGTGTTGTGGACCGCGTGCGCCAGCATCCACAGCGCGTACAGGAACGCCATGTCGCGGAACGTCCAGCCGTTCATCGCGGGGAACTGTGTGAGCACGATCCACAGCGCCGCGATCGCGGCGCCGTGGTACACCACCGTGAACACCGACCACATCAGGAAGTTCGCGCGGTACTCCAGCATGGTGAGGACGTTGATCCGCCAGTACTGGACGTAGACGTTCCACATCACGCGCGCGCGCCGCATCAGCCGCCCTGCACGACGATCCGGCGCGATCCGGCGCGCCACATCAGCGTCGAGATTCCCGCCAGGACGACGAGCCACGCCGCCTGCAGCCCGAGGGCGGCGGGCCACCGCGCGGCGGGGAGCACCCCGGTGTAGATCAGCAGCGGCGTCGAGAACATCGCGGCGAACGGCAGCAGCAGCACGATCTTCTGCAGCGCCAGCGGGAAAAACACGAGCGGAACGATCTCGCCGCCGAGGAGGTCGCTGACCCAGGTGACGATCAGCTGCACCGCCGAGATCTCGAGCGTCCAGAACGCCGTGCAGTTCAGGATGAAGTTGATGAAAAAGCCGACGAAGTAGCCGAGCACGAAGCTGAGCGCGAACGCGGCGAGCGTCGGCGCCGGCGGGACGTTGACGTGCACGAAGAACAGCGCGAGCACGAGCGACGGCACGATGAGCAGTGCGTGGAACAGCACTTCGCCGGTCCCGTCGGCGAAGAAGTAGAGCGGGACGACGATCGGCTTCATGAAGTCGGTCGCGATGCTGCCGTCGTGGAGCCGGTCGTGGAGCGCGCGGGTCTGGTCGATGTCCATCACCAGCCCCATCAGAAGCGCGACCGTCGAGTAGGTGATGATCGCGTGGAGCGGCAGTTCCTTCGGCGCGGCGTTCCGCGCGTACAGCGCGACCCAGACCATCCGCAGCAGGTAGACGCGCACGAGCACCGATGCGATGCTGGTGAAGACGTCGAAGCGATACGTCGCTTCGCGCGCCATCGCGCGCTTCGCCAACTCGACGTACGGCTCGATCCGCAGCCGCCCCGGCGCGCGGCGCGCGACGATCACGACGGGGTTCCCGACGCGCCGTCGTGATAGCCTTCGAGATAGATCCGGCGCACGATCGTCTCGATGTCCGGCTCGATGATCGACACGTCGCTGATCGTGCACTGCTCGGTGACGCGCCGGATCAGCGCTTCGGCGGTGATCGCCCGGCGGTTGAAACGCAGCCGCATCACCAAGCCTTCCCGGCTCACCACCTCTGCCTCGGGGATCTCGAGGCGCTCGCACGAATCCGCCAGCGTCACGACCAGCGTGCGGTGCGTGCCGTACTCCTCGCGCAGCCGCTCGAGGCTGCCGTCGTAGATCACCCGGCCGTCGTCGATCAGGATGATCCGGCGCGCCAGCCGCTCGACGTCGGCGAGATCGTGCGTCGTCAGGATCACCGTCGTCCCGCGCTCGCGGTTGACCTCGGCGATGAACTCACGGATCGCTTCCTTCGCGACGACGTCGAGGCCGATCGTCGGTTCGTCGAGATAGACGATCGGCGGGTTGTGGATCATCGCCGCCGCGAAGTCGCCCCGCATCCGCTCGCCGAGCGACAGCTGCCGCACGGGCGTGGCCAGGAACTCCTCGAGCCCGAGCATCGCGGAGAACTGCCGCATCGTGCGCTGGTAGCGATCGCGCGGGACGTCGTAGATGGCACGCAGCAGGGCGAAGGACTCGCGCAGCGGGAGGTCCCAGTACAGCTGGCTGCGCTGTCCGAAGACCGCGCCGATGTTCGCCGCGTTGTCGAGCCGCCGTGCGGACGGCACGATCCCCGCGACGGTGAGCGAGCCGGAGGTCGGCACGAGGATGCCGGTCAGCATCTTGATCGTCGTCGACTTCCCCGCGCCGTTCGGCCCGATGTAGCCGACCAGCTCGCCGGGCTCGAGCGAGAAGCTGACGTCGTTGACGGCGACCTTTTCGGTGTACGTGCGCGTGAACAGCGCCTTGGCGGCACCGCGCAGTCCGGGCTCCCGTTCCGGCGAACGGAACACCTTACGCAGCCGGACCGCCTCGATGATCGCCATGCCGGACCTGCGCCTTCGTCCGGGCCCTAGCGGTACCTTTACGGCGTGGGAAGGGGCGGCAACCGGAACCGCGGAACTTGCCGACACCAACAAGCGTTGGTCGAACAGGTCCGGTCTCTTTTCAGGGACCGGATCACTCTGACTCAGGAGGGGGGTGACGTTCACATGGCCGCTAAGAAGAAGGCTCCCAAGAAGAAACCCGCGAGCAAGAGCAAGAGAAGAAGTAAGCTTCTCCTTCAT
>CAVXSX010000010.1:0-100132 GCA_963764545.1 uncultured Solirubrobacterales bacterium
GGATGCGCTTGGGCAGCAGCGCAGGACGAAGATACGCCTCGCTGGCTTGGTGTCCAGCCTCCTGCACGCGAGCACCAGCGTTCGAAAGCTCGTGTGCCGTTGGCGGGTTCGCTTGGAGCTGAATCAGAGTCCGTCGAGGAACGCGAGGACAGGGTCGGGTGGCTTGTATCGGCCGGGTCGGGTGCCGATCGGCGCGGTCCGTTCGATCGCCTGTTGCTTGAGGCGATTGTCGGCGTGCAGGTATATCTCGGTGGATTTGGTGCTTTCGTGCCCGAACCACAGCGCGATCGTGAGGATGTCGATGTCGCGGGCGCGGAGCAGCATCGCGTTGGTGTGCCGGAGCACGTGCGGGGTGACGCGCTTGGCCCGCAGCGACGGGCAGTTCTCGGCGGCGGTCGCGGTGTGCTTGTCGAGCAGCCAGGCGATCGCCTTCGGGGTCAGCGGTCCGCCGCGGCGGGTGGGGAACAGCGGCTCGTCCGCATTGCCTTGACGTTCGGCGAGCCAGGTGCGCAGCACGGCGACGGTCTCGGTGGTGAGCGGCGCGCAGCGTTCCTTGCGTCCTTTGCCGATGATGCGGCAGTGCGCGCCGGTCGCGAGGCTCGACGTCGCCGATGTTGATGCTCGCGAGCTCGGAGACGCGCAGTCCGGTCTGGATCGCGGTGAGCAGCAGCGCGTGGTCGCGGCGACCGAGCCAGGTCGCGCGGTCCGGCGCCGCGAGCAGCGCTTTGATCTCGTCGAGGTCGAGGTAGGAGATCGTCTTCTGCTTGTGGCGTTTGGGTGGGATCTCGATCACGCGGCCGATCGTCGCGATGTCCTCGGGGTGGCGCAGCGCGGCGTAGCGGTAGAGCGAGTGGATCGCCGCCAGCCGGGCGTTGCGGGTGCGGGCAGTGTTCCCGCGCTCGTGCTCGAGGTGGTAGAGGAACGCGCCGATCAACGGCGCGTCGAGATCTGAGAACTCGAAGCCGGCTGGGTTGCTTGCCGGTCTGCTCGGAGGCGAAGCGCAACAACAGCCGCAGCGTGTCGCGATAGGCGGCGATCGTGCGCGGGCTCGCGTTTCGCTGGGTGATCAGCCGCTCGGTGAAGAACGCCTCGAGCGTCGGCGCGATCAGGCTCATCGGCGCTTCTCCGAACACGCCGTCCAATCGGCCGCCGACGATCTGGAGCAGCTCGGGCACCGCCTGCAGATACCAGTAGGTCGATCTCGGGTGGGCGTGGCCGAGGAACGTGGCGAGCTGCGGCAGCTCACGCGCCGGATCGCGGCCGGCGCGATGCCAGTCCAGCAGGATCCGCACAGCGAACGTGTGCCTCAGATCGTGCGCGCGAGGCCGTCCGCGCTGCCCGCGCCCGTCAAGGCCCGCCTCGCGGATCAGGCGCGGGAAATGCTCGTGAACGGTCTTGTAGTGAAGCCGTCCCCCTTGCGTGTTGAGGAAGAACGCGGGCGACTGGGCCGCCGGTGAGAGCCGCTCGCGCTCGCGCGCATAGGCCCGGAGCGCGCTCGCGGTGCTGGGGTGGATCGGCACCTCGCGCTGACGCTGCTGCTTGGCGACACGGACGTGCAGTACGCCCTCGGCGAGATCGACATCCCGGCGGTCCAAGCCGAGCGCCTCGCCGAGCCGCAGCCCGGTGCTGGCCAACAGCCCGATCAGCGCCTCGAACGTCACCGCTCGCTGCGCGGATCGCATCGCGCGGGCGGCAGCCATCAACGCGAGGACCTCCTCCTCGGTGTAGATGTATGGCGCCACCCGCTGCTGGCGGGCGGGGAGGAGATCCTCGGAGGGCACCTCGCTGGATGGGTCGATCGTCGCCAAGTAGCGGGCGAAGCCACGGACCGTCCCGAGTCGCTGACGCCAACGGTGCGGGCGCGCGTCGGTGGGCAGCTTCGCCCACGCGATCGCCAGCTCGGTCGTGATCCGCTGCTCGCCGGCCTGCTCGACGAACTCCACGAACCCTTCGAGCAGCCGCCCGTCCTTCTTGAGCTCAAAGCCGAGCTGGCGACGGACCCGCAGATAGTCCCTGAGCGCCGCTCGCAACGGGCTCACGGTTGTGCTCCTGGCCACGGCAGCGCCAACGGCCGCAACGCCTTGCGATCGACCCTCGCGTAGATCACGGTCGAGCGCAACTGGCGGTGGCGCAGCACCTGCGCGATCTCCGGCAGCGACGCGCCGGCGTTCAGCATCCCGGTCGCGGCCGTATGCCGCAGACGATGCCCGCCGAACGGCGCGATCCCCGCCCGGACACAGGCCGTCGCCACGACCGACTTCACGCCGGTCACCGGCAGCGGCCCGGCCGGAGCGAGCACCCGCATGAACACCATCCGACACCCCACTCCAGCAGCGACGCTGCAGATAGGACACCAGCGCCTCGCCGACATCGACCGGCAGCGGCAGCCGATCCTCACGCTCACCCTTGCCGTGAACGACGATCTCGCCCGCCCGCCAATCAAGATCCTCAAGCTGCAGACGCGCGATCTCACCAGCCCGCAGCCCGAGCCGGACCATCAAGAGCATGATCGCGTAGTCGCGCCGGCCGACAGTTCGCCGCCGATCACAGCTCGCCAACAGCCGCTCGACCGTCGCGCCATCAACCCCACGCGGCAGCGACCGATCGCGCAGATCGGCCACCGCCGGCACCGACCAGCGCAGCGGCGCCCCGATCCGGCCGCTGACATGCAGATAGCGCAGCAGCGGCCGCAGCATGAACACCAAGCTCCTGGCGCCAGAGACGGTGCGCTTCGGGCACTCGCGCGCGAGGAAGCCGCTCACATCCGCCGCGGTCAACTCCTCCAGCGCCAATCCGCGGACCTCCAGACAATCGACCAGGAACAACCGCGCGACCCGCTCGTAGTTGCCGATCGTGCTCGCAGCCAGCCCGCGCTCGCGCACCAGATACGCCCGGTAGTCGACCAGCACCCGCTCGACCGGCCCGTCCGCCGGCGCGGGCGCCGGGATCTCCGGCGCGACGCCGATCTCGCGCAGAAACCGCATCGGCAACCGCGCGCATCGCGCCCAACGCCTGCAATACCCCGCCGCCACCCGCTCCTGACTCGAACTCTCCCACCCGCTCGGGCGTCAACTCGCTCACCGCCAGCTGCTCACGCTCCAGCCAGCGACTCAGCCCATCCAGATGAAAGATCACGTCGCTGACGGTCCCCGGCGTGAACCCCTGCGCCAGCAACCACGACCGATACCGCGAGTCCAACGACGCCAACGGACCCGACACACGCTTCGCCGGCCTACCCATCAAGCACACCTCCCAAGCCAATCGCCAACCAGGACGAAAGCTCGATCGGCACCCGCAGCAATTATCCGAAGCCCACCAAGATCACAACCGCCGACTTTGCGGCAAGAAACCGCTCACAGGCCGTCCCGCTGTCGGATAACCGCCTACTGGAGATAGAGGTAGTAGTCGCCCAGCTCCGCCGGCCGTGCCTTGCCGTCCAGATACTCGGCATACCCGCCGGCCGATGATCCTGGTGATCTTCGCCAGGATCAACACCCCAGACCACCGCCCACCGCTACCACCCCCGTACTTCCGGCCCAGACATCCAGGCATACACTCCACGCACTTGCTGTGCTGAAGTTGTCCGCGGTTGTGCTCGACGACCTGGAATCCCCAGTAGCTACAGGCGATCTTGCGCTTTCAAGCCGGCGACCACACGCTCTGCGCCGGACATCTTTGGACATCTTGAGGACATCTACGGACATCTGCCTGCAAATCGAGACAATCAGTCGCGCACGCGGGCTCCCTGGCCGAGCACGCGCCATGCGCTCGGCGCAGCGTGCTCGCGCCCGAGTGGATCGTCACGGTTCGCCTCACCAACGACCATGAGGCGGGAAGTTCCTCGTTGTGTCGCGTGAGCCACAGCGGCTTCGCCGCAGGCTTCTCCCGGGGAGTTCTGGGGTCGTGCGACACTGTGGCAGATGGCCGCGCACATCACGCTGGCTGGTGACCTGAAGGGTGATTACGTCGTCGACGAGGTGCTCGACGACGGCCGCCTGGTGATCCGACCGGACACGAGCGCGGAGGCGATCCGCCGCCGCCAAGGGCTCGAGCCGATCACTGCGGAGGAATTCGAGCAGCACTTCGGTCACCTGCCCACCGACCAGGAAGGCTGACCGCAATGCCAGCGGGCGAGAGCGTCGCGCGGTTCGGCGTGCGCTTCGACGAGCTCGCGTTCACCGATGATCTTGGCCACGCTACCCCCGCCGGCCGCGATGTCGCCCAGGCCGCGCGGCAGCGTCTGGAGCGCGATGGCGCGGACCCAAGCGTGTTCAAGCGCTGCGAACCCGACGCGCGCGACGGGACGAGGCTGCCGAACTGCCTGAAGACGTATCTCCCCGCTCCGGGAGGCCGCTGGCGGATGATCTTCGAGGTGCTGCGTGACCCGGCTACCGGCGAGCTGTTGCTCTCCTTCCTGGCGTTCGGCGTAGCCCATCCCGAGCATCCCTGGCAACCGTCCGTCTACCACGTTGCCCACCAACGCTTGCATTCGCCGGAGAACCCGGCGGACGCGTGACAACCTCGCCTGCAGTCAGCTGCTGACGCTGGGGACGCCGGTGTGCTCTGTTGTGGATGGCGCGAACGCGAGGTTGAGCCGGTCGACGTCTTCGGCCCGGGCCTTTGCGTGTAGGTAGCGCTCCGTGGTGGTGATCTTGGAGTGCCCGAGGAAGCCCTGCACCCAGCGGGTGTCCGCCTGGCGCGCGACGAGCGATCCGGCGCCGTGGCGCAAGGCATGGAAGCGCAGCACTCGTAGGCCAGCGGCCTTCGCGGTTCGCTTGAACCGACGGCGCAGGGCCGCGCCGTCGAGTCGACGGCCGAAGCGGTTGCAGAAGACGTAGTCGGGCGCGCTTGTGAACTCGCCTCGCTCGCGGAGGCGCGCGAAGGCGTCGGCGGCGCCGTCTGACAGTGGAACGAACCTCGCTTGCCAGCCCTTGGTTGGGCCCTCGACGCCGGCGCTGAACGCGCGGTGAACTACGAGTCGCCTGAGGTCGAGGTTGACGTCTTCCCAGCGCAGCGCGAGCAGTTCACCGAGCCTGAGCCCCGTGTACGCCGCGATCCGGTAGAGGTCGGCGTCCTGGCTGTCCTCGCGCCGTCGCGCCGCGAGCTCCTGCTCACCGATCCGATCGGGGCGGGTGGCGCGATGGGCGCCGAACTCCGCGGCGCGTGCGAGCGTCTCGACTTCGTCGGCCTCGTAGAAGTCGAGCACGGCTGGCGGCGGCTCGCGGCGTTTCGTCGTGCCTGCGGCGGCGTTGCGCACAACCGCGTAGGTGTCCTCTCGCATCGCGTAGTTGAGCGCCGCGGAGATGAGCTGGCGGTGGCGGTTGACCGTGCGGGGCTTGCATCCGCGCTCGTCGAGCGTGCGGAGGAACGCGCCGATCTCTCGGGTCGTCAACTCGGCGATCGGGCGGTCTCCGAGCGCCGCCATGAGCAGCCCCGGCGAACGGCCCTGGCCACGGCGATGTGGTTGTCCCGGCTCGGCGACCATCCAGCCGTAGTCGATCACCGTGGACGGCTTGGCGCCCTTCTCGCGCTCGAGGTACAGGAGCCACTCGTGCACCAGCTCGCGAAACGTGATCCCGCGCCGCCGGCGCTCCTCAGCGTCCTCCTCGACGCGCTGCTGTTCAACGTGATGCTCTCGGACGAGGTCGAGCATCCGCGACGCGGCCTGTGTCTCGGTCAGGACGCCCTCAGGCGCCCTCCCTCGCTTGCGCTTCCAGCCCGCGAGACCGTCGGGCTCTACCCAGGCACGGCCAAGCGCGCGCACCACCGGCTTGCCATCCCGCGACCACTTGCCGTACCAGAATGGTCCGCTTGCGCGCTGCCGGACAAACGGTCGAGACGTAGGCTGCGGAACCGGCATAAGCGGACTGTACAGCCTCCCAAGGACGGCGGGCAACGGTCGGGCAACGCTCAGGTCGGGCAACGGTGGCGGGCAACGTTCTCTACCAGAACGCCGTCGGAAAGGGTGATTCGTCGCCTCGAACTGCCCGTACTTACGGGGTTTAGAGTCCCGTCCCCTGCCTTACAAGCAGGAGGTCACTGGTTCGAGCCCAGTACCGCCCATAGGGGGAAGGTCCAGCAGGGACAAGGGTTCTTGCTCTCCGAGCGCATCGGTGGGTGTGCCGAGGAAGCTTCATGCAAGCGCTGCGGAAGCCATTCGGGCTCATGGAGCGTGGCTCGACTGCTCCGCACCAGCTCGGGTGATCTGCGTGGGGTGGCAGGAGGGGCTCGGGTGGCGAGTTCCAGGACGAGGAGGCATTTCAGCGAGCGACCCCCTTTCGCCTACCCGTCGTACGTGCCGGAGCGGGCGTCGACGCCCCGATCGGGACCTGGGCCACCGAGAAGATCGTCGCGGTCGTCCCGGGCAGCCTCAGCGCGACCGCGAACGCCTCCTGGTCGACTCCTCAGGAAGATCGAAGTCGCCGACGGAGCCGACCAGGCTGGCCAGCACGCGCCGCCACCGCTCGCGAAAGATACGCTCGATCAAACAAGACCCTCCAAGCCATGGACATGCACCAACGGGCGGACCTCTACCACCCCGCCGAGCCTAGCCGCCGGGCAGCGAGCAGCAATCTCGAGCACCGAGTCGAGACTCTCCGCCTCGAATAGGTAGAAGCCGCCGAAGACCTCCTTGGTATTCGCAAAGGGGCCGTCGGTGATCAACACCTCGCCGCGCTCGACGCGCACCGCGCTCGCAGTCTCGATCGACTGCAGCTGAGCACCCCCAATGTAACCCGGGAGCTCCGCGATCGCGAAATACTCCGCCGTCATCTGCTCCAGCTCAGCAGCGCTCAGCGCCTCATAGGCACCTGGGTTCTCATAGACCAACACCGCGAACCGCATACGCCCTCCTTGAAGATCGTTATCAACCCTACGACGAACAGACACCGCCGCAGGGGACAAACCTCCACGGCTCCGCCTGCAGGACTACGTTTCGATGGCAAGCTGGCGCGATCCGAGCGGAACCCCGCACGCGCGAGTTGGACTTGCTGCACAGGCACCCGACGGCGTCGAGCCGCTGCGGCGCTCCTCGCCACGAGCGAGTCCGACGGCTGGCACGATGACGGAGGCAGGTCTGGGGCTGTCGTAATGCGGCGGCCCGAGCGTGGCTGCTCCGCACCTGGCGGCGCCACCGGGGATCGGGTGGCCGGAGGCGCGTGGGCCGTACGGCGTAGCTGACTGACCTGGTTTCCTCCCGTCGCCCGGGCTTGATGGAGGTTCGCGCATTTCCGGCTCGCATGAAAGCTGTCCCGTAGGCGTGCGCCCGTTCGTCGTTAGGGCGACAATCCACTCTCCTCCGTAGGAGGTTCCAGATGAAGTACGCCGCGTTGATCCACGAAAAGCCCGGCTGCGTCGAGGCGCTGGGTGAGGGCGAGCAAAAGGCCGTGTTCGCCGAATACATGGCGCTGGCGGAGGACCCGCGCGCCCGGGGCGGTGCGCAGCTCCAGCCGATCGAGACCGCCACGACGGTGCGTGTACAGGACGGCCAGACGCTGACCACCGACGGCCCGTACGCCGACACCGAGGAGGTGTTCGGCGGCTACTACGTATTCGAGGCGGACAACCTCGACGAGGCGATCGAGCTGGCGGCGCGGATCCCGGCGGCCCGTCTCGGCGGCGCGATCGAGGTCCGGCCGCTGGTGGAGCGCTAGCGCTGCTGGATCGCATCTTCCGCGATGAGTGGGGTCGGGTGCTTGCCTCGCTGGTCGGCTTCCTCGGCGATTTCGATCTCGCCGAGGAGGCCGCCCAGGAGGCGTTCGCGGTCGCTGCCGGGCGCTGGCCCCGGGATGGGATCCCGGCCAACCCCGGCGCCTGGCTGACGGTCACCGCGCGCAACCGGGCGATCGACCGGATTCGACGCGACCGGACGCTAGCCGAAAAGACCCAGCAGCTCGAGGTGCCCGAAGCGACGATGGACGAACTTGACGACACGGTGATCGAGGACGAGCGGCTCGAGCTGATGTTCACCTGCTGCCATCCGGCGCTCGCGCTCGAGGCGCAGGTTGCGCTCACGCTGCGCGCGCTCGGTGGGCTGGCGACAGCGGACATCGCGCACGCGTTCTTGGTCTCCGAGGAGACGATGAAGCGGCGCCTATCGCGTGCGAAGGCGAAGATCAAGGCGACCGGGATTCCGTTCGCCGTCCCAACCGAGCATCTGCTGCCCGACCGCCTCGACGCGGTGCTCGCGGTGGTGTACCTGATCTACAACGAGGGCTACAGCGGACGCGTGGACCTGGCGAGCGAGGCGATTCGACTCGGCCGCCTACTGGCGACGCTGATGCCCGACGAGCCCGAGGTGCACGGACTACTGGCGCTCATGCGGATCCAGCACGCGCGGCGCAAGGCGCGGTTCTCAGGGGAAGAGTTGGTGTTGCTCGAGGATCAGGACCGGTCGCTCTGGGACGCTGAGGAGATTGCGGGCGGTCGTGAGGCGCTCGATCGCGCGATCGCGCTGCGCGGCCGCGGGGCGTACGTGCTGCAGGCGGCGATCGCTTCTCTCCAGGCGGAGGAGCGGATCGACTGGAACGAGGTGGCGGCGCTGTATGGCCAGCTCGCACAGATCACACGCTCGCCAGTGGTCGAGCTGAACCGCGCGGTTGCCGTCGCCCAGGCCGGGTCAACCGAACAGGCGCTCGAGATCGTCGAGCAGCTCGCGCTCGGCGACTACCAGTATCTGCACTCCACCCGCGGCGAGTTGCTGCGCCGGCTCGGCCGGGCCGATGAGGCGCGCGAAGCGTTCGAACGCGCGCTCGCCCTCGCACGCTCGGCGCGCGAACGGCGCTTCCTCGAGCGGCGAATCGCCGAGCTTTAGCCCGCTCCGAGCAGCCGGCCGACGCGCCGCGCTGTCCCCTCGACGCCGGCCCGTTCGTCGTCAGTGCGTAGCGATCACACGACCCGGGAGGGCAGCGAGATGACTCAGCCACTCACCCACATCACACGGGAGCTAGACAGGCGCACGGGCGACGGGATCGACGTCCGGCTGCTGTGGTGTCAGAACGACGGCCAGATGATGGTGGCGGTCACCGACACAAAGACCGGTGAGGGGTTCGAGGTTCCGGTACGCGAGGGTGAGCGCGCTCTCGAGGTGTTCCACCACCCCTACGCCTACGCGGCACCGCCACAGCATCGGCGTGTCCCGATCGCGGTCTCCCATTCGTCGTAGAGACGACTGCAACACACCGACACCCAACCTTATGTCCCTGGAGGTCCAATGACATCAACATCGGCAAATATCAACCGCTGGCGCGCATTCGCGCTGTTGGCGGCGTCGTTCTTCATGACGATCATCGACCTGACGATCGTCAACGTCTCGCTGCCCACGATCGGTCGCGATCTGCACTTCAGCGCGACCAGCCTGCAGTGGGTGGTGACCGCATATGCGCTCACGTTCGGCGGCTTCATGCTCCTCGGCGGCCGTGCGGCGGACCTGCTCGGCCGCCGCCGGATCCTGATGGTCGGACTTTCGTTGTTCACGGCGGCGTCGCTGGCGGCCGCTCTGTCGACCAGCGAGGTGTCGCTCATAGCAGCGAGGGCCGTTCAGGGGCTGGGCGCGGCGATGATGCTGCCCGCCGCCCTGTCGATCGTGATGAACATGTTCGCCGAGGGCGCCGAGCGCAACAAGGCGCTCGGGATCTGGGGCGGGCTCGGTGCCGGCGGGGCGACCGTTGGTGTGATCGCCGGCGGCCTTCTCACTCGCTACGCCGGGTGGCAGTACATCTTCTATCTGAACGTCCCGATCGGGGGCGTCGCGCTGGCGCTCGCACCCAGGATCGTGCCCGACAGCCGGCTCGCCGCCACGCGCCGGCGGTTTGACGCGCTCGGTGCGATCGTGGGCACGAGCGGGCTCGTATTACTGGTCGACGCGATCTCCCAGGTACCGCAGTACGGCTGGGGCACCACGCGGACCGTCGCTCTGCTGGCAGCATCGGGGGCGCTGCTCGCCGCGTTCCTGGTGATCGAGACCCGGGCTGCGGATCCCGTGCTGCCGCTGTCGATCTTCCGGCTGCGCACGCTCGCCGGCGCGAACACGGCAGGGCTTCTGTTGGGCGGCAGCTTCTTCGCGTTCATCTTCGTCGGCACCCTCTACATGCAGCAGGTGCTGCACTACAGCGCCCTGCAGACCGGTCTCGCATGGCTGGCCGCGTCGCTGACCTCGGTCGCCCTCGCTGGCATCTCGCAGGCGCTGGTCACCCGAGGCGGCGCCAAGATCGTGATGGCGATCGGGATGATGCTGATCGGCGCGGGCGTGCTGTGGGCGACCCAGGTTCCCGTCCACGGACACTTCCTCGCGAACCTCGCCGGCCCGTTCGTCGTAGCCGGCGCCGGGACGGCGTTCGCCTTCATCCCGATCTCGATCGCGGCACTCGCCGGGGTCTCGGAGCACCAGGCCGGGCTCGCGTCCGGGCTCCTGAACACCAGCCAGCAGCTCGGCGGGGCGATCGGGATCGCGATCGCCTCGAGCCTCGCGGCGAGCCACACCCAGGCGCTGGCGCACGCCGGCAGCGCCGCCCCCGCCGCCCTCACCGGCGGCTTCCAGCAGGCGCTCTGGGTGCTCGGCGCGCTCGCGCTGCTCGCCGTCCCTGCGATCTTCGCGCTCGTCCGCCGTGACGAGCTCTCCGACGCGGTTGCCAAGACCACGATCCGCGAGCCGCAGCCCGCGCTGGCCGGCGCCAACTGAGCCAACGAAACGACCACGCCCCTCACTCTGACCCAGTGCGTCGGCTGCGGCTGCCTCTCCCTCGACCGCTGCGCCCTCTCCAACCCCAACGATCGCATGGCAAACGAGGACCTGGGCCGCGTTACTGGGTTGGGGATCGGCGGCCGCGGCTGAAGCGTCTCCGTGAGTGGGGGACGAAGAGCGCAGAAGAAAGAAGCGTTTCGTCCGGGCGAACGCTCACGCCCGGCGGCCCCAGACGGGCTCAGCTCGGTTCAGACTGCGTCGGCAGAGGAGCGGGGATCTGGACGGGCTTGATTTCATCCGTCCGGCTCAGGAGATGGAGGCCGAGCGCGTTCACATAGGGAGCGGGGAACGGGCTGTGGTCGGTGTTGGTGGCATGCCATTGACTGTCGGGACTGAGCAGCCACGTTCCTGTGGCGTCTCGCGCCAGGAAGCCAGAAGCGGCGAGTGAGCGAAGCGCGAGGCTGACCGTTGGCCGTTTTGCGGCCACGAGTGCGCCGAGCAGGTCGTGGGTAAGCGGCAGCTCGAGCACAACGCCGTCTGGTGTGACCTTTCCCCAGCGTTCGCCGCATAGAGCGAACCACAACAGGAGGCGTTCCTCGACTGACGGGGAGCTGAGCAGTAGTGACTGGGCAAGCAGCCAGTGGGTGGTGTCCGCGGCGTGCGCCAGCAGCTCGTCGATCAGGCCCGGCGTTGTGGCGGCCCGCCGGCGCACGCGGTGGTCGAGCACGGCGATGCGCGTTTCGGTCACCGCCCGCCAGCTCTGAGTGGTTGCGATCGAGATCTGTGGCAGCTGCCAGGGCCGGATCAGGTCCTCGTCGCCGATCAACCAGCCGACTCGGCTTCGTCCGGCCTCGAGTTCGACGACGATCAGTCCGTCCAATATCAGCAACCCCAGCGAATCCTCGTGGCCGTCCGTCAGCGGCGAGGGGTCAAAGGCTCCGGGCTCCAGCCGCAGCACCGTCGTTGCCATGTCGCCGTTCTGACGGTGCCCGCGCGCGCTTCGGCAGCGATCAAGCGATGCGGTCTCGTTGCGGGCGAGCACTTCATCTACCTCCACGTAAGCCGGAGCGGACAGCGCGCGGCCTCCGGAGGCCGGTTCGGAGCACTCCATGCCTGGGCATCGTGTCGCGAGGGCATGAGGCGTTGGTCATTTTCGGGGCGCCCGGGGGCTGGCGCCGCCGGTCGCCTGAGCGACGGACCGGCGGCGCCGTTGGGGGTGGAGAGAGGGACCCCCGACTTCCCGGGTGGTGGTTGGGGGCGTGTCGGTGAGAGCCGAACTTGACCCGGCGGCGAAGGGGAGGATCTCGATGAGATCGCAGATCTCAAACACGCGCCGCACTGCGCGTTGGCCGGGAACGATCATCAAGCGAGTTCCCAGCTCAGTGCAGCGCTTGTGAGTGTCGATCAGCGCGTGAACTCCAGGCAAGTCGATGAAGCTAAGACGGCTGAGGTCGAGCACCAGACGGTCCGGGTGCCGCTGGAGGGCTTGCGAGACAGCGTCTCGTGTTGCATCGCGCTGGGCAAGATCCCACTCGCCTTCGAGTTCGATCGTGCTCGTGGCGCCGTGCTCGACGGTCACGATCCGCAGCGAGCGCGGAACGCCTACGGGCGCACTGGTGAGTCTGGTGACGGCCATCCTGCGGGTCCTCGACGTGGCTTTCGCTTTGTCGTGGAGGTGTCCGAGCAACGCCTGCGTCGAAGCGGTCGGCCGCTCACCTCACGTCCTTCGCCAGCCCCTCGGAGCCATGCCCCGATGGACCGTGCAAGCCAATCTATCAGCCTTCCCGCACCGGCACCAGCTCTTGTCTGGAGTCTGCGACAGTAGGGGCAGCGTCCCGCGCAGGCTTCGGCGCC
This sequence comes from uncultured Solirubrobacterales bacterium, assembly GCA_963764545.1. Taxonomy (GTDB): domain Bacteria; phylum Actinomycetota; class Thermoleophilia; order Solirubrobacterales; family Solirubrobacteraceae; genus Palsa-465. The sequence continues at coordinate 12,536 of CAVXSX010000010.1, forward strand.
CGGGAGGTGTCTCGCGGCCCCAGACGAAGTCGTAGTAGTGGCCAGACCGGTGAGGAGCACGGACCGCTGGGGATCATCCTCCCAACACGGCGCCTGCCAACCGCGGCCAGGACTCGGCGTTGCTTGCCAACGTCGCCCAACCACGGGACAAGAAGGCAGATCTCGCGGCCGAGCCCGGGTTCTTGTTCGCCGTGCGGAAGCGAACGCTTGCGGCCGGATCGGACGCCATTGCGCAGCCCGGCCAGTCGAGGAGCTTTTGAGTTGGGCGTATGCACGCGCTCCGAATGCGAGTACAGTCGTAATGAGCTGGCCCCTGCGGCCGGGACTATCACCCCAAGTCCGAATGCCACCGACAGCGCCTGTGCGCCACGAGGCGGGAGGCCTGGGCTACTGGTTTTGACTGCGGGGCCGGTTCAGTTGTTCTAAGGGCGTTACCCCACCGGCCCGGTGGCTTCGTCCCAACCTGGTTGAACGCGCGCGGGTGCTCGTGCACCTACGCGCAGTTTCGGCTGAGGATGGATGCGTGAGGACGATGACGCGTGCAGAGCACGATCGGGCGGCGCGTGGTCGCGGCGAGTTGGCTCGTGATCGCTGGTCCCGGCGGATTTCTTCGGTGATCGATGCCCAGCGACGTTTGACCGCGCGGGAACCGCGCGATGCCCGGGCGAAGGCGGACCCTCTCGGTCCGAGGGATCCCCGCTATGAGTACCTGAAGCGAACGTACGACTAGGCGGGCCTTGGGAGTCGGCATGCCGTCCACACCAAAGAGTGAGACCGGCCAGGCGCTACGCGCCGGGGCGGCACGCGGGGGCGAGGCGGGCGGCAACGCTGGGCGCAACGAAGGAGACCGCTGCCGCGATACGGCTGGCGGTCGGCGAGGCATTAGCCAATGTGGTGATGCACGCGTACGTGGACATCGAGCGTGGGGCGATGACGGTGCGGGCGTGGCTCGATGAGGACGGGCGCTTCACCGTGAGGATTCACGACGACGGCCGCGGTCTCGTCCCGCGCACCGATAGCCAAGGCCTCGGAGTTGGCCTCGGGGTGATTGCGCAGATGGCAGACGACTCTCGGGTCGCAAACCGTGTGGGAACGCCCGGGACGAGGGTCTCGATGCGGTTCGCGCTGCAAGGAGCCATACCAGGGCCCGAGCGCGTCGACCTGGTCACCTGAGCGGTATTCCGGTCCGGCCACTCAGCGTCGGAAGACGTCGAAGACGAACGGGAACAGCAGGCTCGGACCGCGAACGTTCGCGCAGTTACGCGACCTCCTCGCGCGCGACCTGCGCGGCCGCCGCTGCCCGGAAGGCCGACCGAGCCCATGGGCGCCCTGCTCGCCGCGCAAGCCTGGGACCTGCCACCCGAGCGTTCAGGTCAGGCACTGCGGCGGCAGGGGGTGTCCGGCTTGGTGGGTCGTCAACGGACCAGCGTGGGCGGGCTACTCTCCGCGAAGGCGGATCTCTTCGGCGCCACGGCCGGTGCGCAGCACCCATTTGCCCGTCTCGGGGTAGCTGATCGCGGTCGGGTACCCGGTCGTCCACAACACCAGGACGCGGGCCGTTTGACCGCTGTTGTTGAACGGTCGACGCCCCCCGGCTGGACCTGCTGGCAGGCAGACAATGTCACCGCAGGACAGCGACCGGTCTCCCTCAGCGTGCTGCACCGTCGGCGTGCCGGCAAGCACGAAGAACCACACTTCTCGGCCGTACTCGTAACGGTAGGGACCGAAGTCCGCTCCGGGATCGAGTTCGAGGACCGCGGCGTCAAGGCGCTGGCCGCCGATCGTGTCGCCCAGCGCCGCCCACCGCCAGCCCTCGCCGGATTCGAAGCTCAGATCGTGAACGTTGACCACCGGCGGGCCGGATACAGCCTCGGGCTCGCGTGTCACCGACGCCGGGCTGACAGGACCGTTCCCTTCGCCGTGCCAGTAGTCGACCGAGCCGGCGCGTACCAGTCGCAGCGCGTTCAAGCCGTCGGCTTCGATGCCGGGAGCGACCGAGACCTTGTCGGAATCCGGGTAGACCGACACGAATGGGCCGGACGACTGTCCGCCTGAGAAGAGAACGAATCTGCCTGGACCCTCGAGCGTGTGCGCACCGCGATGGCCGGGCGGGAAGCACACGACATCCCCCGTCTCCAACGCGCGCCGTCCGCCGACGTCGCGCAGCATCGGCGCGCCGTCCAGAACATACAGCCATTCCTCGGCGGGATAGTGGTAGTGGTAGGGCCAGATCGGGACGCCCTCGCGAGCCTCATATAGCCCGGCACCGATTCGCGCCGCCCCAAGCGACACCCCCAGCGGAGCGGCGCGAAACCAGAACCCGTCGCGCCCGGGTCCCTCCTCCAGCTCGTGATCGAAGACGTTCACGGCCCGCGCGGTCGCAGTAGCTTCGCACGCTCTGCCCTTGGCGGCAATCGCACCGGCGCCAACCGCCACACGAGAAAAGCCGAAGCGAACACCGGACGGCCAGAAACCGTGCGCGGGTAGCCAACGGGTCGATCGGCGCAAGGGCTCGTGCCGTGATCCTCGCGGGAGCGCAGCACCGACCGCTGCGGTCATCGCGCCACCCCGTCTTGATGACGGAGGTGGCACTGAGGTGGGGGCACGAGGTGCGACTATTAGGCGGGCTCGAGCGCCGGCTCGACCCCGTGCGCGCCAACTGGCCGGGTCACGTCGCGCAGGAAGACCGCGCCGACCGCTGCGCCGCAGACCGCGAAGATCGCGCCGATCACGAACGCCAGGTGGTAGCCACCGGTGAGCGCCGCGGCGGTGCCGGCGCCGGCGGCGGCAAGGTGGTGCGTGCGCGCCGCGGCGGCGCTGGCCAGGATCGCGAGGCCGAGCGCTCCGCCCATCATGAACGCCGTGTTGGTGATGCCGGAGGCCAGGCCCGAGTCCTGTGGCTCGACGTCGCTCATCGACGCCATCAGCACCGGGTTGAAGGCTAGGCCGCCGCCGATGCCGAACAGCAGCATCGCCGGGAGCACGTCGACCACGAACGAGCCGTGCACCGGAGCGCGTGCGAGCCATAGCAGCGCCGTCGCGGCGACGAGCAGGCCGCCGGCGAGCGGCAGGCGGAAGCCGTAGCGCATGACGAGCTTGGCCGAGAGGCCGAGCGAGAACGCCATCATCAACAAGTTGCCTGGCAGGTACGCGAGGCCGACCTGGAGTGGGCTGTAGCCGAGCACCAGCTGGAGGTACAGGGCGGACAGGAAGAACAGCGCGAACATCGCCGCCGCCCACAGGATTCCGACGATGTCGGCCGTGGTCAGGTTGCGGTGGCGGAAGATCCTGAGCGGAACCAGCGGGGCGGGGACGCGCGCCTCCCAGGCGACGAACCCTGCACCGATCAAAAACGCCGCCGCGAGCAGGCCGATCGTCTGCGCCGACAGCCAACCGGCGGAGTTGCCGTTCACGATCGCGTAGACGGCGAGCACCATCGCGGTGGTGATTGCCACCGCGCCGGGGACGTCGAGGCGCCGCTCACCGGCACCCGTGCCCACGGCCGGCAGATACTTGAGACCGCTCACCGTCACGGCGATCCCAATCGGGAGGTTGACCAGGAAGATCCAGTGCCAGCCGACGAGGTCGGTCAGCACACCACCCACGAGCACGCCGATGCTGCCGCCTCCCGCCATAACGAATCCGAACACGCCCATCGCCTTCGCGCGCTCGGCGGGCTCGATGAACAGCATCACGATCAGCGAGAACGCGACCGCCGAGACGATCGCGCCGCCAAGCCCCTGCACGGCCCGCGCGGCGATCAGCATTCCCTGCGAGTCAGAGACGCCGCACACGAGGCTTGCGGTGGTGAACGCGGCGGTTCCGATCAAAAATAGCCGGCGCTGCCCCAACAGATCGCCCAGTCGCCCGGCGAGCAGCAGGAACCCCCCGAACGTCAGCATGTAGGCGTTCACCACCCACGCGAGCGAGGTCTGCGAGAAGCCCAGACTGGCGCGGATGGACGGCAGCGCGACGTTCACCACCGTCGTGTCGACGACGATCATCAGATCGCCCACGCATAGGATCACGAGCGCGAGCCAGCGGGTGCGGGTGCTCAGGTTTGCGGTCATCGGTTCCTCCTGTTCCGTGTTCGCCCCTACGACCGCGGCGGCGACGAGAACTCATCGGTCAGGGCGTCGACTGTCGAGCCTGGGACCGTGGAGCACTCAGCCCCGCCTCGCCCTCGTCACCCGCGAAGGGCACAAGCAGAAGCACGACCTGGCCCCCGAGCACGGGCACCGGACGTAGCAGATCCTGTGGGTGTCCTCGTAGCGCTCCAGCTCTCTGACGAGCTCACCGCCGTGGGCTCGCAGGCCGGCGATGACGGTGTCGATGTCCTCGACGGCGAATGCGAGATGGCGGATACTCGGCTTGATCGTAAGGGAGTGGTAATCGAGTCGTAATGCGGTGTCTTGGCCGCCGCTGTGGCTCTCGGTATGGTGATGTCGCTCGTGTTCGGTCATGCAGCGTGTAATCAGCGCGAAGCGCTCGCCGTGAGTAGCGCATGCCGGCGGTAAGCGTTCGTGGACTGGTGAAGTCGTACGGGTCGGTCCGCGCCGTCGAGGGGGTGAGCTTCGAGGTCGAGGCCGGTGAGGTGTTCGCGCTCCTCGGTCCGAACGGGGCGGGCAAGACGACGACGATCGAGATCCTGGAGGGATTTCGGAACCGCGACGCGGGCGAGGTGCGGGTGCTCGGGCTCGACCCGGGCGATCGCCGGTCCGGGCAGCAGCTGCGCAGCCAGCTGGGGGTCGTCCTGCAGGAGCTTGCCGTTGAGCCGTTTCTGTCCGTGCGCCAGGTCCTGAGACGCAACGCCGGCTATTACCCGGCGCCGCGAGAAGTCGACGAGGTGATTGAGCTGATCGGACTGGAGGAGAAGGCCGACGCGAAGGTCAAGACCCTGTCGGGTGGCCAGCAGCGGCGGCTCGACGTGGGCATGGGCATCGTGGGCAATCCGGCATTGCTGTTCCTCGATGAACCGACGACCGGGCTCGATCCGGCCGGGCGGCGAACCTCGTGGGAGCTGGTGCGCCAGCTCGCGAGCGAGGGCACGACGGTGATGCTGACCACGCACTACATGGACGAGGCCGAGGCACTCGCCGACCAGGTGGCGATCATCGCGTCGGGCAGGATCGTGGCCCAGGGTCCACCGGCGTCGCTGGGCGGTCGCGACCAGGGAGCGGCGACGATCCGTTTCCGGCTGCCGGCCGATGTGACGGTTCCGGATCTGCCCGCGGAGGTCACTGGTACTGGACAGTCCATGGAGGTGCGGACCGACCGTGAACTCGAGGTGCTCCACGAGCTGACCAGGTGGGCGCTCGAGCACGATGTCCGGATCACCGGTCTGACCGTCAGCCGTCACACCCTCGAGGACGTCTATCTGCAGCTGACCGGCGCCGACGCCGAGCGATTCCAATCCGAGCCGGTGCCGGGGACGCCGGCCCGAGTTTGAGCGCGCACAGCGAATCGATCGTCGCGCCCCGTTCGATGCTGAACGAACTGCGGCTCGTGCTCAGGCAGGTCGGCTACGAGCAGCTGACCTTCTGGCTGAACCCGGTCGGAGCGATCTTCACCGTTGGGTTCTCGGTCCTGTTCGTGGTGATGCTGGGCGCCAGCGCCGGGTCCTCGCGGATCAGCTATCTGCACAACATCAAGCTGGTCCAGTACTACGTGCCGGGCTTCATCGCGTACGGAGTGATGTCCGCGTCGTTCAACAACCTGGCGATCAGCGTGGTCATCCGGCGCGAGAGCGGGCTGCTCAAGCGCCTGCGGCTGAGCCCGCTACCCACCTGGACGCTTTTGACCTCGATCCTGCTCAGCACCTTGCTGATCGCGTTCGCCCAGGTCGTGCTGCTGCTCGCCGTGGGACGCTGGGCGTTCGGGGTTCAGCCGCCGGCGGGCGCATCGGAGATCGGCGCCCTGATCGTCGTGCTGATACTCGGCGGCCTCAGCTTCGCGGCGCTCGGAATCGCCATGAGCACGCTGATCCCCAACCAGCAGGCCGCCGGTCCGCTGACCAGCACCGTGTTCTTCGTGCTGCTGTTCCTCTCGGGCCTTTGGTTCCCGCTCAAGTCCGGCTCCACGCTGGCCAAGATCTCGACCTTCTTCCCGATCCGCCACTTCATCACCGCGGTGTTCAGGACCTTCAGCCATCCCGGGGCCTCGGCCTGGGCCGGAAGTGATCTGCTGATCGTCGTCATCTGGGGCGTGGTCGCCGCCGCGGTTGCGCTCCGGCGCTTCCAGTGGGCACCGCAGCGCACCTAAGCGCCTTCGGCCGGGACCGCGCGTAGCCGTTAGGCGAGCAGGACTGCGTCACCCTGGCTGAGCTCGCCGGGTGTGATCACCTGGGCGTAGACGCCTGCGCACGCGTCGTTTACGCGGCCGATCGTCTTCAAGACCTTGGGACGCGATTCGAGGGCTGCCTGCGGGTGGCCGACCATCACGCAGCGCTCGCAGCGATCGACGACGCGGAGCTCGACGGTGCCGATGCGCAGCGTGCGGCCGATCCAGCCGTCCTCGGGAAACGGGTTGTTGGACCGCGAGCGGGCTGGAACCGCTACCGGCTCTCGTGTAAAACCGTCGCGATGTCCTATTCGGCCGAGGACAAGCAGCGATCCATCCACCGCGTGCTGGTGGACCGCATCCTGCAAGGACCCGGCGAAGCGCCGGCAGATCAACGCGCGAGCGCTTTCGACAGCGCCAACCTCCCCGAAGCGGTGCGCCCGTTGCTCGAGAAGGTCGCCACGAGGTCAGCTCAGGTGACCGACGCGGACCTTGCCGCGGCGATGCAAGCCGGCTTCACCGACGATCAGCTCTTCGAGCTGGTGATCTGCGCGGCGGTCGGGGAGGCAACGCGACAGTACGAGGCGGGCCTGGCCGCCTTGGCTGAAGCTAGCGCCGGCACGGAGTCGGAATAGTGCGGCCGAGCGTCCTCGAGCACGGCTACGGCATCGGACCGAGGCTGCTCTTCAGGCTGATCCGCTTGATGACCGGGCGCCCTCTTCCGGATGCGGCCAGGATCACCTTCTATCGGCCCGACTTCTACGGCGCCCACATGAAGGAGCTCACCCACGAGGCGATGCGTGGTCGCTCGAGCTGGTCGGTGGGCGACCGTGAGCTCATGGCCGCCTACGTGTCCAAGCTGAACGAGTGCCCGTTCTGCGTCGGCGCGCACACAGCAACCGCAGCGCGCGCATATCAGGACAGCGACCGGGTCGCCGCCGCACTCGCCGACCTCGGCTCCGCGCCGATCGAGGAAGGGCTCCGGGCGACGCTGGGGATGCTCAGCAAGCTGATCGGCGAAGGAACGGTGAGCGCCGACGACATCCGATCCGTGCTCTCAACCGGCGTGTCCGCCGAGCAGATCGAGGACGCACTCGCCGTCGGCTTCGCCTTCAACACGACCGACCGCCTGGCCAATGCGTTTGGCTTTCAGGTGCTCAGCCAGGAAGGCTTCGACGCGGGTGCGAAATATCTCCTCAAGCGGGGCTACCGTTAGTCAGCTCGGAGGGATCGCGATGCCCGTTCGGTAGGCGTAGTTGACCGCCTGGGCGCGGTCGCGCAGGCCCGCCTTGGCGAACAGGTGGTTGATGTGGGATTTCACGGTGGTCGGGCTAACCACGAGCCGCTCGGCGATCTCGGCGTTGGTCAGCCCCTCGGCGATCAACGCGAGCACCTCGGCCTCGCGCGGAGTGAGGTCGTCGGGCAACTCGAGCCTCGTGTCCGGGAGCGGCTCGTGCGGGTGATCCCCGTCGCCGGCCAGCGCGGCGACCACGTGGCACTGGATCGCGGGATCGAGCGCGGCGTCCCCGGCGGCGACGGTGAGGATCGCGCCCCGGATGTCCTGGCTCGAGGCGTCCTTGGTGAGATAGCCGCGCGCGCCCGCACGCAGCGCCCCCAGCACGCTCTCGTCGTCGGCGTAGGTGGTGAGCGCGATCACGCGGACCTCCGGGTGATGCTCGCGCAGGCGGCTGGTGGCTTCGATCCCGTCCACGCGCGGCATGCGCAGATCCATCAGCACGACGTCCGGGGCGTGCTCGGCGGCCAGCGCCAGCGCCTCCTCGCCGTCCGACGCGGTGGCCACCAGCTCGATCCCGTCGAGCAGACCGAGCAGCGTGGCCAGGCTCTCACGAACCAACCGCTGGTCGTCGGCCAGCACCACCCGGACCGCCCCGGCCTCGTTCATGACTGAGCGGCGGGTAGGCGCAGCTCAACGCGGAAGCCGCCGTCGGTCGGCGCTGCGAGCAACTCGCCGCCCAGGAGCTCGGCGCGCTCCCGCATCCCGGTCAGACCGTAGCCGCTGCCGGCCACCCCGACCGCGACGGGCGGGGGCGAGCCGTCGATCCCGTGATCCTCGACGACCAGCACGGTGTGGTCGGGCAGATAGTCGAGCTTGACCTCGACCGACTGGGCGGTGGCATGGCGGCGAACGTTGGTCAGCGCCTCCTGCGCGGTGCGGTACAAGGCGAGCCGGGCCTCGGGGCCGAGCTCACGCGGCTCACCGTGGACCTCGACGGCAACCGGCAGGCCGCTCTGCTCGGCGAACGCGTCGGCCAGCGCTCCGATCCGCTCGGGGCCGGGGAGCTGGTCGCCGCGCTCGGTGGCGATCGCCCGGCGCGCCTCGTCCAGTCCACTGGCGGCGAGATGGTGAGCCCGGTCGACGGCCTGCGTGACCTCGTCATCGACCCCCCGGCTGCGGGCCAGCAGGCGGGTCGTCTCGAGCTGGAGGGCAAGGGCTGAGAGCGAGTGGGCGAGCACATCGTGCATCTCGCGTGAGAGCCGGCCTCGCTCTGCGGCGGCGGCGGCGCGAGCCTCCGCCTCGCGCGACGCCTGCAGGGCGTCGCGCTGATCGCTGACGTAGCGGAGCAGCCGCATGGCGAAAAACCAGGGGACGATGCCCGAGAGGAACGTGGCCGCACCGCTGGCCTGTCCCTTGTGCAGGTAGCCGGCCACGAACAGCGCCAGCGTCGCGGCGAGCATCAACCAGGACGTCCGGCGGTCGAGCTTGAGCGCCGCCACGATCGCCACGTAGTACGGGCCGACGACCCAGATCCCATGGGGCTGAGCGCTGCCCAGCACGGCCGCCGCGATGATGACGCCGAGAAGCGCCAGCACGACCTGCCGGGGCGGAACGTCCTGACGCTGGGGATGCGCCGCGATGGCCGACACGACGAGCGCCACGAACGAGACCAGGACGACCGCGTCGCGACCGTGAAAGCGTGGATAGGGGTGAGTCGTGAACGTGGCCGCGATGCACGCCACCAGGAGGACGATCCCGAAGCAGCGCCAGGCGACCGCCTCCAGCGGAGCCGTGCCAGCGCCGTCGTAACCGCGGGTGATCCAGCTGCTGGCGAACCATCTGCGCACGCGGCTCATCTCGCGGTAAACGATAGGCCCCGAGTGGGGGGTCGTCATCGGCCGCCGGGTGGATGGCTGCGGGGCGTCCGTCCACCCGCGGATGGACACCACGGTTCGACCCGCGCGCCGATGACGAACGGCCAGGCCGCGCGTAGCTTGCCCGGCATGATCACGAACTCACTCGATGCGGCGATTGCGCAGAGATCCGCCGCCCCAGGACGGGGGGACAAGATGGTTGCGACGCAGCAGGCAGCGACGTTGCCGGCGGCCCGTGCCGTCGACCTGACCAAGGTCTACGGCACAGGCGACGCGGCGGTCCGGGCGATCGACGGCGTCAGCCTCGAGCTCGAGCGCGGGTGCTTCACCGCGGTAATGGGGCCGTCGGGTTCGGGCAAGTCGACGCTCATGCACTGCATGGCCGGCCTCGACCGTCCGACGGCCGGTAGCGCGTTCATCGGCGAGCAGGAGCTCGAGGGGCTGGACGATTCAGACCTGACCGATCTGCGGCGTGACCGCATCGGGTTCATCTTCCAGTCGTTCAACCTGGTCCCGATGCTCACGGCCGGCGAGAACATCACGCTGCCGGCCGACCTTGCCGGTGGCAGCGTCGAGCAGGAGTGGTTCGACGAGCTGGTGCGCCAGCTCGGGATCGCCGACCGCCTTAAGCACCGTCCGAGTGAGCTCTCGGGTGGACAACAGCAGCGTGTGGCATGCGCCCGTGCGCTGATCGGGCGCCCGGAGCTGATCTTCGCCGACGAGCCGACCGGCAACCTCGATTCCAATGCCTCGGCCGAGGTCCTCGGGTTCCTGCGCGATGCGGTGAGTGAGCACGGCCAGTCGATCGTGATGGTCACCCACGACCCGCTCGCGGCTGCCTACGCCGACCGGGTCGTGTTCCTGGCTGACGGCAGGGTGGCCGGCGAGATCCGATCCCCCTCGGCCGACGCCGTGCTGGCGCAGATGAAGCAGCTGGGCAGCTGACATGCGCCGGATCACGCTCAGAGGACTGCTCGCCCGCAAGATGCGCCTGGCGCTGACCGCGCTGGCCATCGTGATCGGGGTGACGTTCGTCAGCGGCACGCTGGTACTCGGCGACACGCTCAACCGAACGCTCAACAACCTAGTGGGGAGCGTCTATCAGCACGTCAGCTTCGAGATCAGGGGCAAGGCGGCGTTCAACGAGAACACTCCACAAAGCGTGACCGGGACGGCCGACCGCAAGCCGGTGTCCGAAACGATCGCGGCCGAGGTTCGTCGCCTGCCCGGTGTGGCCTATGTCTTCGGGTCCGTCGGCGGCTACGCCCAGTTCGTGGCTCCCGACGGCAGCTCGATCGATGACGGTGCCGGCAAGAACCTGGGGTTCGCCTACGACCCCAACTCACAGCTGTCTCCCTTCCGTCTGGTGTCCGGGCGCGGACCGACGACGCCACAGGACGTGGTCATCGACAAGGCGACCGCGACCAAGTACCACTTCGCGGTCGGAGACCCGATCCGCGTCCTGCTGCCCAACGGACAGAGCACATTCATGATCACCGGCATCGTCACCTTCGGGAACAGCAACACCCTGGCTGGCGACACGCTGGCCGGCTTCGAGCAGTCAACCGCGCAGGAGCTGTTCAACTCCCGCGGGCGCTACGACTCGATCAACGTGCTGGCGGCCCCAGGCGCTGACAACGTCCAGCTCCAGCAGGCGATCTCCCGGTTGCTCCCGTCCGGTGTCGAGGTGGTCAGCGGCCAGGCCGTGGCCAACGAGCTGTCGGGCGCAGTTGACAACGAGCTGTCTTTCCTCTCTACGGCGCTGTTGATCTTCGCGCTGATCTCGCTGTTCGTCGGCGGCTTCACGATCTTCAACACGTTCACGATCACCGTCGGCCAGCGCACCCGCGAGCTGGCGCTGCTGCGCGTCGTCGGCGCGAGCCGCCGACAGCTCATGCGCTCGGTGCTCGGCGAGGCGGCCCTCACCGGGCTGGTGGCGTCGCTCATCGGGCTCGGCCTCGGGGTGCTGGCCGCGCTGGGCCTCAAGGCGCTGCTGGGCGCCTTCGGGATCTCCCTGCCCTCGGCGCCGCTGGTGTTCCAGGCCCGCACGGCCATTGTGGCCATCGCGGTCGGGGTCGGGGTGACGGTCGTCTCGGCGATCGTTCCGGCGCGCCGCGCGGTGCGTATCCCGCCGGTGGCTGCGCTGGCCGAGCACAGCGAGGACCAGCCGACGATCACGCCGCGCCGGCGCATCGTGGCGGGCGCCGCGATCGGTCTCGTCGGCCTCGTCGCTCTGATCGCCGGCGTTAGCGGTGCCAACCTCACCCTGGTTGGCGTGGGCTCGGCGGCCTTGCTCGTAGCCCGGGCGCTGCTCGCACGGCTCGTCGCCCGCCCGCTGGCCGATGTGCTGGGTCGTCCACTGCGCATGTTCGGCACGCCGGGCAAGCTCGGACGCGAGAACTCGATGCGCAATCCCGGGCGAACGGCCCAGACGGCAGCGGCACTGATGATCGGCATCGGCCTGGTCTCGACCATCGCGGTGCTGGGCGCCTCACTGTCGACGTCGGCGGCCGACCAGGTTGACAGCGCGGTCAACGCCGACTACCTGGTCACGAGCTCGGGCGGATTCAGCCGCTCGGTTCCCGCCACCGTGTCCCGCCTGTCGGGCGTTACGGCAACCACCGCCGTGTACCGGGGGCAGTTCGAGTTCGGGGGTTCGCTTTCGAGCCTGGCCGCGGTGACCCCGCCTGGACTTGCCCAGACCGTCAACCTGCATGTCGTCGATGGCTCCGGGGCTTCCGCCCTGGCCTCCGGCCGACTCCTGGTCGACGCGACCACGGCGAGCACCGACCATCTGCACGTTGGCTCAGTGGTCCCGGTCCGCTTTGCCCAGACCGGCGCCGGCACGATGACGGTCGGCGGGATCTACAAGACCAATCCGCTGATCGGCAGCTTCGTCACCGGGGAGCAGTTCTTCCTCGCGCATTTCGACAGCCCGCTGCCAAGCGGCGTGTTGGTCAAGGTCGCGCCGGGGACGCCTGGCTTCCAGTCCGAGCTGAATCGCCGGCTCGCGGCGTACCCGAACCTGACGATCCAGACCCGCGCGCAGTTCGAGAGCCAGCAGAAGGCGAACATCAACCAACTGCTCGGCCTGATCTACGTGCTGCTCGCGCTGGCCGTGATGATCGCGCTGATCGGCATCGTCAACACGCTCATGCTGTCGGTGTTCGAGCGCACCCGTGAGATCGGGTTGCTGCGCGCGGTCGGAATGAGGCGGGGCCAGGTCAAGGCGATGATCCGCTCGGAGTCGGTGATCATCGCCCTGTTCGGCGCGGTGATCGGCGTGGTCGTGGGTACCGGCATCGGGCTCGCGCTCGCCTCGGCCCTGCGCAACAACGGCGTGACCAACCTGGCCGTGCCGGTGCCCAGCCTGATCGCGTTCGTGATCCTGTCCGCGCTCCTGGGACTGCTCGCCGCGACCTGGCCGGCGCGCCGGGCGGCGAACCTCGATGTGCTGGCCGCGGTCGCGTCACAGTGATCTTGCGCCAGCCGCGCTCACTCGCGGCTACCGTGGATTGAACGTTGTCTCGGACTCGGCGCCGATCGCGGTGCATTGCGTGACGGTTGGACAGGCCAGACCCGCGATCTCGGTGCCGATGTTTTGGCGGCGCGTGTGCCCGGGCGCCTGCGGATCAAACGTAATCGCCGTGCGGGCGTCTTCCCCGGCCGTGCACTGACGGCTCGCGGGGCAGGCGACCCCGACCAGCCCGTTCGCGTAGCGCGTGCTGGGGGAATCGATCGGGACCAGTTCTGCGAGCGCTGGGCTGACCGCGGCGCTCAAGGCGCAGGCGGTGCCCAGGATGATGGCGGGAACGACCTTGGACAGCGATGAGCGACGCGGCATTTGCTCCCCTTGAAATAGCGCTTCCGAAGCTAAATTCCGCGGGATCGCAGCGCGGCACTGCGAGCCGGACCTCGGCCGTCTCGCGTACCGTCGATCGCATGGCGCGCCGTCTGCCAGAGCGACTCGAGGACTCCGGTGGGCTGGTGCTGCGCCGCTGGGTGCCGGCCGACGCCGAGGCCCTCGGGCGCGCGGTGGCCGAAAGCGCCGATCACCTGCGGCCTTGGATGGCATGGATCGCCGAGGAACCCATGCGCGTTGCGGGCAGGCGCGCGAGGATCATCGAGTGGGAGAACGCCTGGCGCACGGGAGGCGACGTGCTCCTCGGCGTGTTCTGTGACGGGCTGATCGCCGGGGGGTGCGGTCTACATCGCCGGCTCGGCCCGGCCGGCCTCGAGATCGGCTACTGGATCCACCCGGCCTTTCTGCGGCGAGGATTGGCCACGCGCGCGGCACGGCTGCTGACCGATGCGGCCTTCGCCGTGCCCGGGATCGACCGCGTGGAGATCCATCACGACAAGGCCAACCTGGCCAGCGCCGGGGTGCCGCGGAAGCTGGGCTTCCGGTGGTTGGGCGAGGGGCCCGACCCCGACGAGCCCCATGCACCGGCCGAGATTGGACTCGAATGTCGCTGGGGGATGGACCGGGATGCCTGGTTTGGCTAGTGGGACGTTTCCCGTCGATCTACTAGGGCAGAGGCGTGTGACCCCCGGCGCACGATCGTGACCGTGCCCGAGCTCTCCGGGTGGGCGCTCCCCGGCGCGTAGTCGTACACGACGCCGGTCGAGAAATTCATCACGAACACGTCGACCAGGGCGTGCTTCTTCGGGTCCTGCCAGGCCACGTAGAGCTCGTGGTTGCCGATCGGCATCGCGACGTAGTCCTCGGTCGGGAACTTGGTGCCGACGTACGGGCCCTTGATCGGGACGCCCTTGACCGTCGAGGCCTTGTACGTCTGCTGGAACGTGTTGCCGGTGTTGCGCCCGAGGCTGTAATCGGTGTCGATCACATAGCCGCTCAGGTCGAAGCGCTTGACGCTTGGGCCGGCTTTGGCGGCGTGGGCGCCGGCGGGATGACCGGCCCCGGCCGACGCGGTGGCGCTGCGTCACCGCGGCGTAGACCGCGATCGATGCGCCGGCGAGCAGCACGGAAGACGCCACCCGCACTCGCGAGTTGAACGCATTGCATCCTCTCCTCTCTGGACGATGCTCTGGACGATGGGGGCCGCGATCCTACGACCCGTCCGCGGGCGAGATTCCCGGGCTCGAGGTCGATTCTGCGCTCAGCGACAAGAAACCGGTCGCTGTTGGTCGCGGGCTATACGCTCCAGTGCATGTGCCGAAACATTCGAACTCTCTACAACTTCGATCCTCCCGCCACCGAGGAGGAGATCCGGGCCGCCGCCCTCCAGTACGTGCGCAAGATCAGCGGCTTCAACAAGCCCTCGCGCGCCAACGAGGAGGCGTTCGACCGGGCGGTAGACGCCGTCGCCCACGCCTCCTGGCATCTGCTGGCTGACCTCGAGACCGCTGCCCCGACCAAGAACCGCGAGGCCGAGGCGGCCAAGGCCCGCGCCCGGGCCGCTCAGCGATTCGCGGCCTGAGATCTAAGGAGTCCTGAGTGCCGTCTCGAAGCCGGCCGCGGCGAACATCGCGCGGGTGACGCCGGCGATCTCGATCAGCGCATCGCGCGCGCTGCGGCTCACCCCGGCGCCGGCGATGAAGGCGTGGATGAAGCCGGGAAAGCGGCGCAGCGTGACCGGCGTGCCGGCCGCGCGCAGCGCCTCGGCGTACTCCTCGCCCTCGTCGCGCAGCGGATCGAAGGCGGCGGTCACGACGTAGGCCGGGGCCAGCCCGGAGACGTCGTCGGCCAGCAGCGGCGAGGCGCGCGGATCGCGGGCGTGCGTCCGTTCCGGACCGAGGTAGTTGGTCTCGAACCAGTCCATCTCGGAGTTGGTGAGCAGGAAGCCCTCGCCGAACAGCTCGCGTGAGCGGCGCCGGCGAGTGAAGTCGGTGGCCGGGTAGATCAGGAGCTGCAGCGCGGGCGCCGGAGCCGCCGTCGCGCGCCGCCAGTTGCGAGACCACCGCGGCCAGGTTGCCGCCGGCGCTGTCGCCGCCCACGCCGATGCGAGCCGGGTCGGCGCCGAGCTCGGAGGCATGCGCGAACGCCCAGCCCAGCGCGGTCCGAGCGTCCTCGACCGCGGCCGGAAACGGATGCTCGGGGGCCAGGCGGTAGTCGATCGCCAGCACGTGCGCGCCGCCATGGCGGCACAGGATGCGACACACGCCATCGTGCGTCTCGAGGTCGCCGTAGGTGAACCCGCCGCCGTGGTAGTAGACGAGCAGCGGGTGGGGGCCGCCCAGCTCGGCGGGCGCATAGTGGCGGGCGGCGGAGGCGAGGCTCGGTGTCGAGCTCGAGATCGGTCACCGCGCCGACCGTGCGTGGGCTTGCCGGCGTACACGGCCGACAGGCGCCGCCGCCGGCGGCGCGCCTCGGCCGGCGAGACCGTCTCTGGCGGCGGCTCGCGCCGGCGCTCGATCATGGCCAGGGCCAGCTGCACCTCGGGCGCGAGCGTCTCGCCGTCGACCTGCACCGGCGGTCGTCCGGACAGGCGCACCTGCGCCGAGGCAGGGAGCGCGTCGAGCGGCCAGAGCCGCCCACTGCTGGGCGCGAAGGCTCAGCGCGGAGGGCGAGAAGGCGCGGGGCACGGCGGCGATGCTACCCGCCGGTAGTTTCGTCAGGCGGCGGCAGGCGCCGGGATGAGACGAGCCAGCGCACCCCGCACGCAGCCCGGCTGCTCGAACCAGGGGAAGTGCCCGGCGCCCGGAACGACCTTCAAGAACGCATTCTCGGAGAGCTCAACGGTGGCCCTAGCAGCCTGCCCCCATGGGATCGGACTCGACGCGCCGGCGAGCACCCCGTAGGGCACCGGCGTGGCGCTGAGGGCCTCGGCGAGGTGTTCAGTGTCGGTGATCTCGCCGATCAGCCCGGAGTACGCCTCGACCGACATGCGCACCGGCGGCATCGGCGGGACGTTCTCGGGATCGGCGAAGTACGCCGGCCACACGATCCGCAGCGACTCGAGGGCCTCCTCGGGCGTTCCCTGACCGGCCATGGCCCGGTCGTCGAGCTCGCGTCCTCGCCGGCGCGCGGCCTTCGGCGTGCGGGCCACGATCTCGGTCTCGAAGCCGTTCATCCCGCCGTCGCCGACTGCGCCCACCGGGTCGACGGCCAGCGCGCCGAGAAGTCGATCCGCGCGGTCGGCCACGAGCCGCAGTGCGAGTTGGCCGCCCCAGGAGTGACCGACGACGAGTGCACGGTCCCACTTCAGGCCGTCGAGCACCGAGATCGCGTCATCGACCGCCTGGGCGATCGTGAACGGCCCCTCCACGGTTGAGGGCTCGAGACCCCGCTGCTGGTAGGCGGCCACGCAAAAGCCGGGGACGAGCTCGGCGGCGAGCTCGTCGAGGTAATCGAAGCTGAGGCCGGGTCCGCCGTGGAGGAGGAGCACGCGGGGCCCCGCGCCGGCCACCCAGCCGGCCAGCGTGCCGGCGGTGGTCTCGAGGGTGAACGTCTCGCGCCCGCTCACAACGCCAGACTAAGCGATGAGTTGGATCGAATGCGCGTTTTTCGGCGGGTGGCGTTGGTCGCCCTGGCGATGGCCGTCGCCGGCGCCTGGGCCGGCTACGTCCTGCGTGAGGTCATCCCGCAGGCGATCAGGCGGCGAGAGCGCGGCGGGCGCCTTCGAGGACGCCGAGGATTTCGCGCGCAACGACGTGATCGGCGCGGCCCGGTCTGGCGACCCCTATCGGGGGACGGCGGTCTGGATCGACGTCGGAACGGATGATCCGTTCCGGGCCGCGGACACGACACTGGCCGCCGAACTTCGGCGCGACGGGCAGCGGGTGCAGTTCCACATCTGGCCGGGAGGGCATGACGGCTCGTACTGGAGCGGTCACTGGGTGAGTTACCTGCGCTTCTACCCGGCCGCGCTGGCCCAATGCCGCTCCAGGTAAGGGCATTCCTCGATTTAGCCGGAATATGCGACCCCGATCGAGCACAGACCCGGCGGTATCTTGCGACGAGTGAGCAGCCGCATCAACCACGTCAGCATCAACGCCCGCGACCTGCAGGAGTCGGTCGACTTCTGGGTCGAGCTGCTCGGCGCCGAGCTGATCCCGACGCCGAACTTCGGCCTGCCGGTCCAGTGGCTGGCGCTCGGGCGGACTCAGCTGCACCTGTTCGAGCGCGACATCGAGCCGACCAGTCATCACCACCTGGGCATCACCGTCGAGGACCTCGAGCCGGTCTACCGGGTCGCCGAGCGCCGTGGCGCGTTCGACGCGCGGTCGTTCAACAACCACCTGGTCGAGCTGCCCGGCGACGTGGTCCAGCTCTACCTGCGCGATCCGGCCGGCAACCTGGTCGAGATCGACCAGGCCGGGGTCGATCGCCTGCCAGAGGACATTCGCGCGCAGGTGAAGCCGCTCTGGGAGTTCAACCCCCAGAGCGAGGAGCAGATGCAGGGCCGCCTGTTCGTGCCCGACTGAAGGCCGCAACTTCAGTCCCGGACCCTGGCCGGTTGTACCCGGGGGCGGTGTCCCGGATACTGTGGGCGTGGGCCAGCAGGTCGCCGCCAGGACCTTCAGCCGCGAGGATCGCCAGCGCTACCGACGTAAGGTCCGGGCCTGTCTGGACGTGTTCGCCCGGATGCTCTCGGAGGCGCGCTTTCATCCCGAGCGGCGATCGTTCGGCCTGGAGATCGAGCTCAACCTGACCGACGACGACGGCGATCCGGCGCTGGTCAATGCCGCCGCGCTCGAGGCGATCGCCGATCCGAGCTTCCAGACCGAGCTGGGGCAGTTCAACGTGGAGATCAACGTCCCGCCTCGTCTGCTCGAGGGCGGGGTGTTCTCCGAGCTCGAGCGGGACGCCCGCGCCAGCCTGAACGACGCCGAGGAGCGGGCCCGCACGGTCGGCGCGCACATGATGATCATCGGGATCCTGCCCACGATCGGCGCCCGGCATCTGCGGGCCGAGGCGTTCAGCGCCAATCCCCGCTACGCGCTGCTCAACGAGCAGGTGTTCGCCGCGCGGGGCGAGGACCTGGAGATCTCGATCACCGGCGTCGAGCGGCTGTTCATCCACGCCGACACGATCGCGCCCGAGGCGGCCTGCACCAGCGTCCAGCTCCACCAGCAGGTCGAGCCCGAGGCCTTCGCGCGCTACTGGAACGCCGCGCAGGCGATCGCCGGCGTACAGGTCGCGGTGGCGGCCAACTCACCGTTCTTCTGCGGCAAGGAGCTGTGGCGCGAGACCCGCATCGCGCTGTTCGAGCAGGCCACCGACACCCGGCCCGAGGAGCTGAAGGTCCAGGGGGTGCGCCCGCGCGTGTGGTTCGGCGAGCGCTGGATCACCTCGATCTTCGACCTGTTCGAGGAGAACGTCAGCTACTTCCCCGTCGCTGCTGCCGGTGTGCGAGGACGAGGATCCGCTCGAGACGCTCGAGCGCGGCGACGTCCCCCGGCTGGGCGAGCTGCGCCTGCACAACGGCACGATCTACCGCTGGAACCGACCGATCTACGACGTGGTGCGCGACCAGCCGCATCTGCGCGTGGAGAACCGGGTGCTGCCCGCCGGCCCGACCGTGGTCGACATCCTGGCCAACGCCGCCTTCTACTACGGGCTGCTGCGGACGCTGGCCGAGGAGGATCGGCCCGTGTGGTCGCAGATGTCCTTCTTGGCCGCCGAGGAGAACTTCCACGCCGGCGCGCGCGACGGGATCGACGCCCGGCTGTACTGGCCCGGCCTGGGCGAGGTGCCGGCGGCCGAGCTCGTGGTCCGGCGTCTGCTGCCGCTTGCCCGCGACGGGCTCGAGCGCTGGGGAGTGTCCAGCGAGGATGCCGACCGGCTGCTCGGGATAATCGAGCGTCGGTGCGTGCTTCTGCGAAACGGTGCGGCCTGGCAGAGCCAGATGTTCCATCGCCTGTACGAGGACAAGGCGATGGATCGATACGAGGCGCTGCGCCAGATGACGCGCCGCTACCGCGAGCACATGCACTCCAACCAGCCGGTCCACGACTGGCCGACCGACTGACCGCGTCGTGAGCGACGCGTACCGGTCGGCCGGCGTCGACTACGAGACCCTCGACGCCGGCAAGCGCAGCGCGCTGAGCGAGGCGCTCGCCACCTCGGAGCTGCTCCGCGCCGCCGGCGGGCGGGCGCTCGACGAGTCGCGCGGCGAGCCCGCGTTCGTGTTCGAGGCCGGCGGCCGGACGCTGGCCTTCGTCGTCGAGGGGCTGGGGACCAAGTCGATGATCGCGCGCCAGGTCGACGAGGAGCTCGGCGTGAATGCCTTCGCGAACGTGGCCTACGACACGGTCGCAGCGATCGTCAACGACCTGTGCTGCGTGGGGGCGCTGCCGCTCGTGGTCAACGCTTACTTCGCCACCGGGTCCTCGGACTGGTACGGCCAGCGAGACCGGCACGAGGCGCTGCTGGCCGGCTGGCGCGAGGCGTGCGCTGACGCGGGCGCGACCTGGGGCGGCGGCGAGTCCCCGTCGCTGCCAGGGCTGGTCGCGCCGCATGAGATCGAGCTCGCCGGGAGCGCGGTCGGGATGGTGCCCGAGGGACGCCGCGCGGTCTTCGGCGCAGACCTGACCCCGGGCGATGAGGTCGTGCTGGTGGCCTCGAGCGGCCTGCACGCCAACGGCGCCTCGCTGGCGCGGGCGGTGGCCGATCGACTCGCGCAGGGCTACCGGACCGCGCTGCCGAGCGGGCGGACGTTCGGTGAGGCGCTGCTCGATCGCAGCGTGTTGTACGCCGGGCTCGTGCGTCGGCTGGTGTCGAGTTCGATCGACGTTCACTACCTCAGCCACATCACGGGGCACGGCCTGCTCAAGCTGATGCGTCCCCGACGCGAGCTGACCTACCGGATAGCGTGGCTGCCGCCGGTCCCCGAGGTGCTGGGCTTCCTGGTCAAGGAGGCCGGCATGGCGCCGGCCGCCGCCTACAGCACGTTCAACATGGGGTGCGGGTTCGCCGTGTACTGCGGGGCCGGCCAGGGGGAGCAGGTGGTCCGCGTCGCCTCGGAGCTGGGGCTGTCCGCCGGCGTTGCCGGCGTGGTGGAGGAGGGGCCGCGGCGGGTGCTGCTCGAGCCGGTCGCCGTCGTGTTCGAGTCAGGGGACATGGACCTGACGCCCCGCGCCGGCGCGTAGCACCGGCGCTACGTGGGCAGTACGTTGTGCGGCGCGGCTGCCGCTCGTGCCACCGCGCCGAGCAGCTCGGCCCGACCCTGGAGACTGGTCGGCAAGACCGCCGTGTCGAGCGCCGGTCCGGGCTGGGCGAGGTGGCGGACCGAGTCGCGCACGCCACCGGTGAAGTGCGCGCCGGTGGAGGCGAGGTCGCCGCCGAGGATCACCGCCTCGGGGTTCAGCGTGTTGCACAGGTTGGCGATCACCACGCCGACCGTGCGCCCGGACTCGGCCAGGACCTTGGTGGCGACCGGATGCTCCATGTCCTCCGGGTTGAGCGGATCGAGACCGAGCGGCTCGAGCTGGCGGCGGACCACGTCGATCGACACCGTGGCTTCGAGGCAGCCGCGGTTGCCGCAGCGGCACCATGCGCCCGTGGGATCGATCTGGGTGTGGCCGATCTCGCCCGCCATGCCCTGAGACCCGCGATACAACCGGCCGTTCAGGACGAGCGCGGCGCCGATCCCGTTGGAGGCCTTGACGTAGATGAAGTCGCGCAGGTCGCGGGCGGCTCCGTAGGTCATCTCGCCCAGCGCCCCGAAGGCGGCATCGTTGCCGAGGATGCAGGGCAGCCCGGTGCGCCGGCGTAGCTCCTCGCCCGGGTCGAGATCAACCCAGCTGGCCAGGATGGTGGGCGAGCCGACCCGACCGGTACGGCTTGAGAGCGGGGCGGGAATCCCGGCGGCCGCCGACCGGACCTCGCTCAGCGGGACCCCGGCGCGCTCGAGGACGGAGTGGAACAGGTCCGCCGCGCACTCCAGCGCGTCGGACGCCTGGCGGTCGACGTCGAGCAGCGTGCTCTCCTCGGCGAGGATCTTCCCGTCGCGGGTGGCCACCGCCACGCGGATGTGGCGGTGGCCGAAGTCGAAGCCGGCGACCAGGCCGTCGGGCTTGCGCAACGACAGCAGTGTCGCCGGACGTCCGCTGCCCGAGCCGGCGCCTCCGCTGCGCGCCGGGGCCTCGGTGATCAGTCCCTCGCGCAGGAGCTCGGCGACCAGCGCCGTCGTGGTGCTGCGGGGCAATCCGATCGCCCGCGAGAGCTCCGAGCGGCTGACCGGGCCGTCGTCGCGGATCATCGTCACCAGGTGCGCGCGCAGCAGCGTATGTGCGGTGGCGGGCGTGCCGTCGTGGGCCGGGGTACGACTGGCGGGCGCTCCAGACTCCTCATCGGTGCGGGGCACGAGCGCAGACTAGCTCATCTTGCGGTTTTCGGCCCGGACCGGGCCGAAGTACGTCACAGAGAAGGCGGCTTGACGCGAAGACTCCCGGAGCGTTACCCGTGCGCCCGCCTCGACCGCCGACCATTTGACCATTACGCGTTCAAACTATGGCCGACGGGCTGCGGGCAGCCTGGTGTGGTGGCTGGGCGTCGCCGGCGGCCTGTTCGCCTGCCTGCTGGTCGGGCTCGTTCAGGGGACCCTGATCACCCGACTCCACCTGCCGTCGTTCGTGGTGACGCTGGGCGGCTTGCTCGGGTTCACGGGGGTGATCATCCTGCTCGCTCAGCTCGACAAGACAGCGGTGGGCGGGGTGATCTCGATCAGCACCACGAGCCCGGTCTACAACCTGGCCAACGCCAACATGAGCCCGGTGGTGAGCTGGATCGCGCTGTTGGTGATCCTGGCCGTCTATGCGTTCGTGGCCATCAACGGCGCGGCGCGCCGGCGCCGGCGGGGCCTGAGTGCACCTCTCCTGAGCGTGGTGTTCCTGCGGGTTGGCCTGGCCGCGGTTGCCGGCGTGGTTGTCGTGTACATCTGCAACCTGAACCGCGGAACCGCAATCGTCTCGCTCCGAGGCGTTCCGTGGGTCGTCCTGCTCGCGCTGCTGATCATCGGGGCGTGGTCGTTCCTGCTCGGACGGACGGCAACCTGGTGCTGTACGCGGTGGCGGCGGCGGTGATCGGTGGCACCAGCCTGTTCGGCGGCCGGGGCAAGATGCTCCACGCGCTGCTCGGCGGGTTCGTCATCGGAACCGTGTTCAACGGCCTGGCGCTGATGGGGATCAGCGCCGCCGGGCTGGACATCGCCACCGCGATCGTGCTGATCCTGGCCGTGACGGTCGACTCGCTGGTTCGCCGGCGGGGGCTGCAACCGGCGTCTGATCGGCGCGGTCGCTAGCGCAACGGCAGATCGGCCCAGACGGTCTTGCCGCCGGGGGCCGGTTCGATACCCCAGTCGCATGTGACTGCGGAGACCAGCCGAAGCCCTCGGCCGGACGGAGCATCGGGCGCCGGGTTGCGGACGATCGGCTCCATCGTGCTCGAGTCATGCACGGAGATCCGGATGGCCGAGCCGTCGTAGCGGACCGACACGGAGAACGGGGTGCCGAGCGTGGATCACCGCGTTGGTGGCCAGCTCTGAGACCACGAGCTGCACGTCGTCGTCGACCACTCGACCGGCGTAGGGACGACGGGCCAGCAGGCCCGTGACGAACCGGCGAGCCGCAAACGGGGCGTCGGGACCGGCCCGGAAATGCGCGCTCGCCTCGTCGATCACGGCGGTGTGCAGATGGCAGACCTGGTGCAGCGCATCGGCGTGCTCCTGGCCGGCGGCGGAATGGATGTGGTACCCGCACCACAGCGCGAACTGGAGCTCGCGGCCGAGCTCGTTCCAGAGCTTCTCGAGCTCGATGGCGCCGAGCACGTCGCCGGCATCCCAGAGCAGCGCGACCATCTCCCCGTAGGCCCGGACCCGGCGCCCGCCCTGCTGCGCCGCGCGCACGACGCCGCCGATCGCGTCGCGGAAGGCGTCCGGGTCGATCCGGCCCGCGTGGATGAACCGGCTCATGACCTCGGCGGCGTCCAGGGCCACATAGCGTTCCGTCACGGGCGGCCTTCCGTACATCGATGCCGGTGCCGGCCAGCTCGGCCTCGAACGCCCGGCGATGGGCCTCGCTGGCGATCACGATGGCCGCCTCGCCGGCGCTGACGGCGCGGCTCAGGTAGCCGCCCACGGCGCGAATCAGGTCGGCGTCGTCGTCGTAGAACTGCACGACATGCTCGCCGTCACCCACCGACCACTCTGGACTCTGGACTGCCATCGTCGTTCCCATCGCCTCCTGGGACCCCATTCACGGAACCGGCCCGCTCCGCTGCTCCGGTCCTGTAGATATACCCCGGAGCGGCCCAAGCTACGCTCCCAAACCGATGATCCAGGCCACGCGAACGCGCTTGAGACGGCTCGGGCCGGCGCTCGAGGAGCGCGATTTCCGCCTCTGGTGGCTGGCCCTGCTCGGCATGGTGATCAGCCAGCAGATGGTCGAGGTGGCCATCGGCTGGGAGGTGTACGCCCTCCACCGCAGCGCGCTGGACCTGGGCTGGATCGGGCTGGCCGAGTTCGTGCCCCTGTTCGTGCTCGCCCTACCGGCCGGGTCAGCTGGCCGACCGCGTGCCGCGACGGCTGATCTTCGCGGGCGCGCTGGTGCTCACCACGCGCGTGGGCGTGGGACTGGCGGTGGTCAGCGCGGCCGGCACGACGCTCGGTGCTGGCGTATCTGGCCCTCGCGGTCGGAGTGGGGACCGCGAACGCGCTGGGCTGGCCGGCGGCGCGCGCCATGCCGCCCACGCTGGTCAGCGTCGAGGTCCTGCCCAACGCGATGACCCTGCGCTCGATCGCCAGCCAGGCCGGGACGGTCGTCGGGCCCGGCGATCGGGGGCCTCCTGTACGGGGTCTCGCCGACCGTGGTCTACCTGATGGCGGCGGGGCTCCTGCGTGCTGGCCGCGCTGGGCGTCCTGGCCATGCACCCGCGCGCCGGCGGCCGATGCGGCCGCAGCCGCCGAGCTGGCCGGTCGGGCAGCCGGCCACGCATGACCAGCGTGCTCGAGGGCCTTCGCTTCGTTCGCCGCACCGAGGTCCTGCTCGGGGCGATCCTGCTCGACCTGCTGGCCGTGCTGTTCGGCGGCGCGGTCGCCCTGCTGCCGGTGTTCGCGCGCTCGATCCTGCACGTCGGCGCGACCGGCCTGGGCGTGCTGCGCGCGGCCCCCGCCCTCGGCGCCCTGCTCGGCGCGGCGGTACTGACCCGCCGTCCGCTGGGCGGGCGGGCCGGCCGAACGCTGCTGATCGTGGTCGGCCTGTACGGTGCCAGCATCGTGGTGTTCGGCCTCTCGCGAGTGTTCGTGCTCTCGCTGATCGCCCTCGCCGTGGGCGGGTTCGTCGATCTCTACAGCATGAACATCCGCTCGACCACGGTCGCGCTGGCCAGCCCGGACCGGCTCCGCGGGCGCGTCAACGCGGTCGAGATGGTGTTCGTCAGCGCGTCCAACCAGCTGGGCGCGTTCGAGTCGGGGCTGGCCGCCTATCTGGTCGGCACGGTGCCCGCGGTGGTCGGGGGCGGAGTGATGACCATGCTGATCGCGCTCAGCTGGAGACGGGTCTTCCCGGCCCTGGCCGAGGTCGACCACCTCGAGGACCTCCGTGCCGAGGAGGAGCCCGCGGCGATGGAGCTGGTGGCCTCGTAGATGGAGCGAGGCTCCTGGATGAACGAGCCCCGTGTGCGCCTGGCCGAGGAGCTGTACGCCGCCAGCCGCGAGCACGACGCCGCGCAGGCCGACCGCCTGGAGCGCTACCGCAACGTCGAGCCCGAGACGGCCGAGCTCCTCGGCGTGCTGATCCGCGCCGCCGGGGCGCGGCGCATCCTCGAGCTGGGAACCTCGAACGGCTACTCGACGATCTGGCTGGCCGACGCGGCGCAGAGCACCGGCGGCCACGTGCTGAGCGTCGAGCTCGACCCCGGCCGGACCGAGCTGGCGCGGGCCAACCTGGCCGCGGCCGGCCTCGAGGACCGCGTGGAGCTGCGGACCGAGGACGCCGGCGCGGTCCTGGCCGGCGCCGACGACGGGGCCTGGGAGTTCGTGTTCCTCGACGCCGAGCGCCCCGCCTATCCCGGCTATCTGCCGGATCTGGTCCGGACGCTGGCCCCGCGGGGGGTGCTCGCGATCGACAACGTGCTCTCGCACGCGCACGAGCTCGTGGAGTTCACCGCGCTGATCGAGCGCGAGCCGCGGCTGACCCAGACCGTCGTTCCGGTCGGGGCGGGGCTGCGGCTCGCGGTGCTCGACAGCGGATGAGCTTCGCCGTATCGCTCGTGCGACGGCGCGAGTGCGCGCCGCGGTCGATCCGCCGCTGCACGTCCGAGCCGGGACCGGACCGACGAGCTCGCGAGGACCTGCTGCGAGGAGCCCGAGCGGGCGGATGTCGAGCGCGAGCGGCTGCTCGAGCTGGCGCGGCTGCTGCTCGTGCGCGCCCGCGACCGGCTGGTCGAGCGGCTCGAACGGCGCCTGGTGCTCGGGCGCTGGTCGCGCGGGATCTCGGCGCGGACGATCTCCTTGACCAGGCGCTCGAGCTCGGAGGTGAGGAACTTGGCCATGCGCTCCTCGTCGCGCCGGATGGCGCGAGCGAGCTGAGCGGTCTCGCGATCGCCCACCTGGGTGGCGAACACCTCGATCCGGGTGTAGAGCGCGATCTCCACGTGCTCCTCGCGGAGCTCCTCCTGGGCGTTGCGCAGATGCGTCTCGGCCTGTTCGGTGACCAGCGCACGCGCCGCGCCGACCTGGCCCTTGACGGCGGCCACGGTCTTGCCCGCGACCTCGCCCATCGCCGAGCCGGTGGCCGCGATCAGGTTCTGACCGGTGGGACCTCCGAGCTGCTTGATCCGGGAGGCGACGCGGCGCTTGTGGTCACGCGTCTCCTTGAGGTGCTGCTGCAGGCGCTTCTTGTAGGCCGGCTTCTGGGTCATCGCGATGTGGGCGGTCAGGTCGGCCTCGAGCTCGGCCTCTTTGGCGTGCGCTTCGCCGAGCCACCTGACGAGCTTGGTATCGCGTTCGTTCAGGGTCTTTCCTTGAGCCATGTCAACGGTTCCTTTCCTAGGCGGGACGGGTCAAGCCGGGTGGGGGCCGCTGGCGAGCTTCAGCTGGCGGTCGACCGCGGCGAGCACGGTCTGGCGGCTGCGGTGGCGAGATTCGTAGAGCCTCACGGCGGCCAGCTCGGCGGAGCCGGCCTGCCGGGCCCGCGCGATCACTTCTCGCGCGTTCATGTGCGCGTACCCGTTCCACGGTTCCATCACCGTCACGCGGGCTCCTGCGCCGTCCTCGGCACCCGGCTCGGCCTCCTCCCGGACGAGCTCGGGCTCCTCGGAGACGTGCACGGGCTCCGCGACCACCGGCGCCTCCAGATCCACCACCGGCGGCTGGACCACCGAGACGGGGCGAACGGCGGCGCGGGTCTCCCGGGGCTGCGGGGGAGCCGGACGACGCTCGGGCTCCTGATGGGGATGCTCGACGTCGACGGGCGAGACCGGCTCTTCGATCGACTCCTCACGCCAACCCGGCTCGGCGGTTGCCGGAGCGGGACGGTATCCGTGGTCGGATCCGCTGGGCGACGTCACGCCGATCGCCTGTCCCGCCAGCGACACCGCTTTCCCGGCCGCACCGCCGGCGGCGCGGGTGAGCAGGCGCGCGGAGCCAAGCCAGACGCGCAGCGGCAGCATGATGAGCTTGCCGGTCATCGCAAGGGTCTACTACCCATGAGACGGCAAACGATTCACCGGACAGTTCAGGGGCGCCGCCGCCGCGTGGGGTCGGCGGCAGCGCCCTGTTATCGCTGCAACGTCGGCAGCGAGCTTGCGCGCTCGGCACGGGACGAGCATCCGGCTCGCGACGATCCGGCAAGCGCGAATATTTAGTGGCTTCTCGCGGTATGCATAGGGTTTTCGGGCGTTCAACGAGCACGACGCCAAAGAGCGGAGGAACCTTCCCGAGGAAATGTCAGGAGGAGAGTCCCATCGTTAACCTCGACCCCAAGGCCATCATCAGCGCCGCGCTCGACCCCAAGGGGCTGATCGAGGGCGCCGCCAAACTCGCTGAGCGCGCCGGCGATGAGGCGTATTTCGCCGCGCTGTGCATCCGCAGCGGCCTGGTCGGCCCCGAGCCGCCGCACCGGGTCGCCCAGCTCGCGCTCGGCTTCCAGCGCTACGGGCTGCTCGGGGGCGCGGTCGTGGCCGGCGCGGTGCGCCACGGCGACCGGCCGGTGATGATCGACGAGCGCGGCGAGCTCAGCTACAGGAGCTCGACGAGCGCACCAACGCGCTGGCCAACGCGTGGCGCGAACGCGGCCTGAAGGCCGGGGAGGGCGTGGCGATCCTGGCCCGCAACCACCGCGGCTTCCTCGAGGCGGTGTTCGCCGGCCGCCAAGTGCGGCGCGCGCATCGTGCTGCTCAACACCTCGTTCGCCGGCCCCCAGATCAGGGAGGTGGCCGAGCGCGAGGGCACCGATCTGCTCGTCTACGACGACGAGTACTCCGACACCCTGAAGGGCATCGACGATCCGCCGCGCGGCCGGTTCCGGGCCTGGGCCGAGGAGGACGGCGACGACACGCTCGAGGCGCTGATCCAGGGTGGCGACACGAGTGGCCCGCCCAAGCCGGACGAGTGGCCGAAGATCACGATCCTGACCAGCGGCACCACCGGCACGCCCAAGGGCGCGCCGCGCTCCGAGCCGCGCTCGCTGTCGCTGATCGGCGGGCTGCTCAGCAAGGTGCCGTTCCGCGCGCACGAGATCACCGAGCTGTGCGTGCCGATGTTCCACGCGCTCGGGTTCATGCAGGCGATCGTCGGCGTGGGCCTGGGCTCGACGCTCGTGGTCCGCCGGCGGTTCGATCCCGAGACCACGCTCGACAGCCTCGAGGAGCACAAGGCCACCGCGATGGTCATGGTCCCCGTGATGCTCGCGCGGACGCTCGATCTCGGCGAGGACGCCATCAAGCAGCGCGACACCTCGGCGCTGCGGATCATCTTCGTCAGCGGCTCGGCGCTCGGAGCCGACCTGGCGCAGAAGGCGCATGAAGGCCTTCGGGCCGGTGATCTACAACCTGTACGGCTCGACCGAGATCGCCTACGCGACGATCGCCACGCCGGAGGACCTCGCGGACGAGCCGGGCACGGTCGGCAAGGTCGTGCGCGGCTCGGTCGTCAAGATGTTCGACGAGGACGGCAAGGAGGTGCCCGCAGGGCGAGAGCGGGCGGATCTTCGTCGGCAACCTCTCGCAGTTCGAGGGCTACACCGGCGGCGGCAACAAGGACATGCTCGAGGGGCTGATGGCCTCCGGCGACGTCGGCCACTTCGACGAGCAGGGCCGGCTGTACATCGACGGCCGCGACGACGAGATGATCGTCTCGGGCGGCGAGAACGTGTTCCCGGCCGAGGTCGAGGAGCTGCTCGGCGCGCACGACGACATCGTCGAGGCGGCCGCCATCGGCGTCGATGACGAGAAGTTCGGGCAGCGCCTGAAGGCGTTCGTGGTCCTGCGCGACGGCGCCAAGCTGAGCGAGGACGAGGTCAAGGGCTACGTCAAGGACAACCTGGCCAACTACAAGGTCCCCCGCGAGGTCGTGTTCCTCGACGAGCTGCCCCGCAACCCGACCGGCAAGGTGCTCAAGCGCGAGCTGGCCGAGGAGGGGGAGGACAAGGACTCGGGCTCGGACAAGGACTCGGGCTCGGACAAGGACTCGGGCTCGGGCTCGGACAAGGACTCCGGCTCGGACAAGGGCTCCGGCTCGGACAAGGGCTCCGGCAAGGCCAACGGCGAGGCGCAGAGCAAGGAGAACGGCAAGGCGAAGAGCAAGGAGAACGGCAAGTCGTCCTCGTCGTCGAATCGTCCTCGTCGAAGTCATCCTCGTCGAAGTCGTCCTCGTCGTCGAAGAAGTCCGGCACGAAGGCGTCTGCTAAATAGCTCACTCGTGAGCACGTCACCCGATCCGGCCAGCCTTCCGGGCCCAGTTCCCGGTGCTCGACCGGGTGTCCTACCTGAACGCCGGAACCGAGGGGCCCCTGCCCCGGGCCGCGGCCGACGTCGTCCACCAGCGGATCGACCTCGAGGTCGACGGCGGGCGCTGCGGGCGGCAGTACTTCGAGGAGACGATGAGCCTGCGCGACCGGGCGCGCGCCGGCTACGCCGCGGTGCTCGGCGCCCAACCGTCGGAGGTCGCGCTCACGGGCTCGACGACCGACGGGGTCAACACGGTGATCGGCGGCCTCGACCTGCGCCCCGGGGACGAGATCGTGACCTCCGACCAGGAGCACCCCGGGCTGCTCGCGCCGCTGGCCCGGGCCCGCCGGCGCCACGGGGTGGAGATCCGCGTCGCGCCGTTCGCCGAGCTCGCCGGCGCGGTGTCCGCCTCGACCCGGCTGATCGCCTGCTCGCACGTCTCCTGGGTGGGCGGCGAGGTGGCCGACGTGCCGGCGCTGGTGGCCACCGGCGTGCCCGTCCTGCTCGACGCCGCGCAGGCGCTCGGGGCCGTCCCGGTCGACGTCCACGCGCTGGGCTGCGACTTCTACGCCGGCTCGGGCCAGAAGTGGCTGTGCGGACCGGAGGGCAGCGGCGCCCTGTTCGTGCGCCCCGACCGGCTCGAGGAGCTGCTCGTGCCCTGGCCGGGGTACAGCTCGCTGGCCGATGCCCACGACGCGCTCGGCTCCGACTGGGCCGAGGGCGCGGCGCGGCTCGACCACGGGTTCCCGGCCGGGATGCGCAGCGCCTGGGCGCTGGCCTCGCTCGGCGTGCTCGAGGCGGCGGGCTGGGACTGGGTGCACGAGCGCGCGGCCATCTCTGGCCGCGTGGCCTGGCCGATCGCCTGGCCGAGCGAGGGCTCGAGGTCCGCCCGCGCGGGCGCTCCACGCTGGTCTCCTGGGCGGCCGCGGACGCCGAGGCCGAGGTCGCGCGGCTGGCCGCCGAAGGGGTGGTCGTGCGCAGCATCCCGGCGCTCGGGCTGGTGCGGGCCTCGGTCGGCGCGTGGAGCTCCGAGGAGGAGCTCGAGCGGCTGGTCGAGCTGGTCGCGCCCGCCTGACGGCTGGTCGTCAGTCGTCGCGGACGCGCTCGGGGTGCGTGTACACGTTCGTGCTGGCCGCGGCGGGCGAAGCCGCACAGCGTCATCCCGCGATCGTCGGCCAGCGAGATGGCCAGCGAGCTCGGCGCGCCCACGCCGACCAGGATCGGCGCGCCGGCCACCGCCGCCTTCTGGACGAGCTCGAACGACAGCCGGCCGCTCACGCACAGGATCCGCTCGCCCAGCGGGACCAGGCCGTCGAGCAGCGCGCGGCCGATCACCTTGTCCATCGCGTTGTGGCGCCCGACGTCCTCGCGGGCCAGCAGCAGCTCGCCGCTCGGCGGAGAACAGGCCGGTGGCGTGCACCCCGCCGGTGCGCTCGAACGCCGGCTGCACGAGGCGGTCGGGCAGGCGCGGCCAGCAGCGCGCGCGCCACCGCGGGGCCGCTCGGGAAGCGGGGCGCTGTGCACGGCGACCTCTTCGAGCGCGCCCTTGCCGCACACCCCGCACGAGGAGGTGGTGTAGAAGCGGCGCTCGCCCGGGATCGCGGGCCAGCGGCCCCTCGACCTCGACGATGTTGGCCGCGAAGTCCTCGGTCGGCCCGGCCTCGCGCGGGGTGTCGATCAGCCCCTCGCCGTAGAGGAAGCCGAGCGCGAGCTCCTCGTCGTTGCCCGGGGTGCGCATCGTGACGGTCAGCGGCCTGCCGTCCACGCGGATCTCGAGCGGCTCCTCGACCGCGACCACGTCCTCGCGGCCGTCGTGGTGGACCTTGGTGAACGTGTAGGCCATGGCGGGCCCGGCGCGGGGTCTGCTCAGCCGCCGGCGCTGCGCGATCGCCTTGTCCATGGCCGGTCCGCGGGATCGCGGACCGGGCCGCCGTGGCCGACGACGAGCAGCGCGGGCTCGAGCTCGCGCAGCCGCTTGGCCGACTCGAGGTCCTTGCCCTTGTCCCAGGTGGCCATCGCCGCGAGCGGAAAGCGCAGGTAGAAGTGGTTCGAGACCGCGAGGCCGCCGATCGAGGTGAACACGTCGCCCACGATGATCGTGCGGTCGCGCGTGTCCAGGAACGAGACGTGGCCGGGGGTGTGGCCCGGGGTGGGGATCGACCTCGAGGCTGCCGATCCGCTCTCCGCCGGTCAGCCGGACGTCGGGCGTGGTCTTGAGCTTGGGCCACGAGCCCGGCGGCTTGCCGTCGACGACCTGCTCGCCGGCGTGGATGCGGGCGTCGAGCTCGGGCATCAGGACCTCCACGGAGCTCGCCCAGCTTCTCCTTCAGCGCGTCGAGCGAGCCGACGTGGTCGCCGTGGCCGTGGGTCAGCGCGATCCGGCGGATCTCGCCGCCGGCCTCGCGGGCGGCCGCGATCAGCTCGTCGGCGCCGCCGCCGACCGTGGTGTCGACGAGCGTGAAGCCGTCGTCCTCGCGGACCAGGAAGGCGTTGACGAAGCGGTAGCGGTTGATCTGGATGAGGTTCTCGCTGACGGCGTGATGCTCATGTGCCCTTCCTTGGGCCGGAATCGGGTCGAGGATCGGGTCGCCGTCTGAGGCGGGCCGAAGATCAGAGCTCGAGACCTCAGCGCCGGCCTCGAAGGCGCGTGCCGAGCCCGGCGCGAAGCGGACCGCGTCCAGCGGGCGAAGCTCTCTGACCTCGTCGTCGATCTTCACCCGGCCGCTGCCCGCGCCAGCGACGACCGCGACCTCTTCGGCGTGCCGGTGGCGGTGACCGAAGCCCTGGCGCACTCCGGGACGCAGGCGCTGGTGGCTTACCCCGGTGCTGGCCGCCCCCAGGGGACGGGTCGCAAGCGCGCCTCGCCCTGGTCCCCGAGCGCCGAAGCGTGGCGCC
Organism: uncultured Solirubrobacterales bacterium; assembly: GCA_963764545.1. GTDB lineage: Bacteria > Actinomycetota > Thermoleophilia > Solirubrobacterales > Solirubrobacteraceae > Palsa-465. Next base: position 44,676 of record CAVXSX010000010.1, read on the forward strand.
ATGTCGATCGACTTCCTCGAGGTTGAGTGGGTGTAGCCGATCCGCCGGGCAGATGGCCGACGCCGCCTAGCGGCTCGAGCTGCGATGCGGCTCCGGAGGTCCGGTCGAGCAGGGCGGTGATCTGTCGGCTGACTCTCGGGCCTGGCCCTCCTCACTGCGGGCTCCGCCGTAGCGACGGCGTCTGGAGACATCGCGGCCTGGTCGCAGCCAAGCTCGGTCGCCCGACCAGGTCGGGTCCGAGGCGGCGCGGTTGATCGGACGTACAGACGTCGCACCCGGTGGCGCGCGCCGGCGGCGCGTCGGCGGCGACGGTCAGGCCGCCTGCGGCCAGCTCCTCCCCGCGACCCGCGGCGCGCGTCGAACTTGGCGGGCGCGCCGACGCCCGGCATGGTCAGGGGTAATGCCTACGGCGCGAGGCGCAGGCCGTGGCGCGGGGGTTCGGCGAGCCGACGAACCTCGCCTCGGAGGAGACCTGGCCCGCGCCTGCACCACGCCGGCGCGACGTCTGTCTCTGGGCACCCACGATCCGGATCAGCGCGGGCGGTGCTGGCACGCGAGCCCGGCGCGGGTGATCGAGATGCTGATGGGCGCGCGGCGCGGAGCGTGCAGGTGGCGCTGGCACGCGCGCGGCATGCCCGGTCGGCGTGTACGCGTTAAGCCGCATATCGGCCCGGAGTGGTCACGGTACAGCGACGCGGCGCCCGTGACGAGTCGTGCGGCGCAGGGATAGTGGGTCAACCGCGGGCCGGCTTGGGCGCGCGGCGCGGCTCGACGAACGGCTCGTGGTCGGCCGGGTGGCCGGCCTCGATCACCCGGGCGCGCTCGAGCTCGGCGTTGAACTCGGCCCCGAGCAGGATCGCGACGTTGGAGATCCACAGCCAGACCAGGAAGATGATCACGCCGGCCAGCGTGCCGTAGGTCTTGTTGTAGGAGGCGAAGTTGGCCACGTAGAGCGCGAACAGGCCCGAGGCGATAACCCAGACCGCGACCGCGAGGATCCCGCCCGGGCTGAGCCAGCGAAAACCGGGGTGCTGCACGTTGGGCGAGGCCCAGTACAGGATCGAGAACATGAAGCTGACCACCAGCAGCAGCACGGGCCACTTGGCGATGTCCCAGATCTGCACCGCGCTGCCGCCCACGCCGAGCAGCTCGCCGACCTGTCCGGCCAGGCCGCCGGTGATCACCACGGCAAACGCGCTGATCGCCAGCAGCGGAGCATCACGACGGTAACCGCCAGGCGGACCGGGATCGTCATCCAGAACGGACGGCCCTCCTCGATGTCGTAGATCGGTTCGAGGCGCGCATGAACGCCGCCACGTAGCCCGAGGCGGACCACAGGGCGCCGAGGATTCCGACGATGAACAGCACGCCCGCGGCGCCGCGGCTCTTGTCCAGGCCCTGGATGGCGCTCGTGAAGACCTTGCGCGCCGTGCCGGGAGCGAGCTTGTCGAGATTTGGATCAGCGTGTTGGTGGCGGAGTGGCCCGACCAGCCCGACGATCGAGATCAGGGCGATGACGCCGGGAAGATGGCCAGGATCCCGTAGTAGGTGAGCGCCGCGGCCACGTCGGTCAGGTTGTCGGCCTTGAACTCGCGGCCCGTGCGGCGGAACACGCCCGCCATGAAACGCCTGCGCAGTCGCGCGGGCGCCGCGGGCCGGCGCTTGTGCTCGGCGGTCATGCTCCCCTCCTCCGGCAGCTCGACTCTGCGCTAGGACTTCCCACTGAGCGGTGGGTCAAACCCCGGCCCCACGCTCGCTCGCTACAACTAGGGCATGCGCGATGCGGAGCTCCTGCTGCGCGGGTCGAGTCGCCCGCTGGTGATCGGGATGGGTGGCGGGGGCGACGTGGTCGGCGCGCTGGCCACCGCCGAGGCGGCGCGGCTGTACGACCACGCCGAGCCGGTGCTGGGCGGGCTGAGCTGGGAGCGCCGGCCGTTCGACCCGGTGCCCGGGCCGCGCGCGACGGCAGAGATCGCCGGCGCGGAGGAGATCGCCCCCGGCATCCTGCTGGCCGGTCCCGAGACGCGGGTGCGGGATCGCGACGTGGTGTTCGCCGAGTCGCGCATGTCGGAGTTCCTCGGCCAGCCGACCGTGCTGGTCGACGTCAACGCCGGCGTGCCCACCGTCGCGGCCGGCCTGGCCGAGGCGATCGCCGCGCTCAAGTGCGACCTGCTGGTGCTGGTCGACGTGGGCGGCGACGTGCTCGCCCAAGGGGACGAGCCGGGGCTGCGCAGCCCGCTGGCCGACGCGATGATGCTGGCCGCCGCCGGCCGGCTCAGCACCAGCGGCCAGCCCGTACTGCTCGGCGTGTTCGGGATCGGGTGCGACGCCGAGCTGACGCCCGACGAGGTGCTGGGCCGGCTGGCCATCGTGGCCGGCGCCGGCGGTCTGTGCGGCGCGCGCGGGCTGACCGGGCCGGTGGCCGAGCGGATGGAGGCCGCGATGGAGCTGGTCAGCACCGAGGCCAGCGCCGAGGCGGTGCGGGCGTTCCGGGGCGCATCGGGCACGAGCACGATCCGCGGCGGGACCCGCACGCTCGAGCTGAGCTCGGTCGCGGCGGTCACCTTCTACCTCGACGTGGACATCACGATCAGCGCCGCCGGCCGGCTGGCCCGCGCGGTGGTCGGAGGCCGGCAGCCTGGATGAGGCCAACGACGCGCTGGACGCGCTCGGCGTGCGCACCGAGCTCGACTACGAGCGCGACGCGGCTGGCGCCGCCGAGGCCGAGGGGCCTGAGCAGCCCGAGCGCATGATCAGCCCGGGCGCTTGAACGCCGAGCGGTAGTCCACGCCCGGCACCTCGATGGCCGCGTTGACGGTCCGGCAGCGCGCGCAGCGGATGCGCAGCTTGCGGTTCATGTACTCGGGCGGCATGGCCACCGCGAGCACGTTTCCGCACGAGACGCACACGTAGTCGTCGGGCCCGTTGCCCGAGAACACCGGGCGGTCGGGATCGGTCTGGACCGCCGTGCCGCCGTCCGGTGGGACCTCGCCCGGCTCGACGCGTCGCATGGCGATTCGCGCCATGGCTGGTTCGCTAGAGCAGCAGTTAGAGGTTGGCCAGCTTCTCGGAGAAGTTCTTGATCATCGCGTCGAGCACATTGACCATCACACCCTCGCCCATCGACGCGGCCTTGCCGGTGATCTGCGCCTTGGTGTGGATCGTCCCGCCGCCGTCTGCGAGCGAGAAGGTCACGTCGGCGTTGGCGTGGCCCTGTCCGCGGGTCTCGCGCGACTTGACCTGGAGCACGGCGCGGTGCTGGCTCGGGGTCCTGCTCGATCACGGACACGGTGCCGGCGTATGTCAGCGACATCGCGCCCATCTTGACCTTGATCTGCGCCTTGACGCTGTCATCGCTGGTCTTCTCGGTGACGCTCCCGCCCTCGACGCACGGCACGAGCCGTTCGAGGTCCAGGATCGCCTGCCAGTTTTCGTCGATCGACTTGCCGCTCGAAAAGGGATGGTCCAGTTCAACCATGGGTCGTCTCTCCTAGTCGGTTAGGGTTGATCCTATGGCACAGCATTTCGGACCCGACAACGCACGGCTCACGGTCAGGACCGGGCGCAGCGGCGCGGCCTCCAAAGCCGGACACGACCTGTTGATCGAGGTCGGGCTCCTGGGAGGCCACGCTCGACCTCGACGCCCAGCCCGCGCTCACGCTGAGCGCCGACTCGCGCTCGTTCCGGGTGCTCGAGGGCACCGGTGGGGTCAAGGGCCTCGACGACGACGACAAGGCGAACATCGACCAGACCGTCAACGACGAGGTGCTCAAGGGCAGGTCGATCGAGTTCCAGTCGAGCGCCGTCGAGCGCTGGTCGGACGGGAGCGGCCTGAATGTGCAGGGTGAGCTCGCGTTGGGCGACGGGCAGGCCCGGTCACGTTCGAGCTGGCTGTGCGCGACGGCCGGCTGACCGGCGACGCCACGGTCAAGCAGTCCTCGTTCGGGATCAAGCCGTACTCGGCCCTGTTCGGCGCGCTCAAGGTCGCCGACGACGTACGCGTGGCGATCGAGGCCGATCAGGCGTCCTTGTAGACCGCCTGGGCGTCGAGGCCGCCCTCGACCCCGGGCGGCAGCTGACCGGTGCCGTGGGCGTACAGCGCGATGTCCGCGATCGTTCTCGCCTGGTTCGGGTCGGTGCTCGAGACGAACGCGCCGTCCTGCCAGGTGAGCGAGTCCGGCGAGGTGTCGAGCGCCGCGGCGGCCAGCAGATGGGCCTTGTCCCGGATCTTGCCGGTGGCGCTCTGGATCGCCTCCGGGGTCCCGCCCGAGGGCGCCGTGTTGTAGCCGTGCCCGGTGCCGAAGCGGTCGGAGTCGGCGGGAACGACCTTCACGTCCAGGGCCGGCACGCCGAGTTCGGAGGCGACGAGCTGCGCGTACCGCGTCTCCTCGCCGTCGGACTCGGTGGTCAGGCTCAGCACCATCTTGCCGGTCGGGTGCACCCGCAGGAACACCGCTCGGTACGCCTCGTTCGCCATCACTCATCTCCTTCAGTCGTTCTGCTCTGACGTTCCCTCGTGGGCCAGACGCTGGCGCTCCAGGTGAGCGCTCAGCGCGTTGTGTTCTTCCAGATCGCAGAAACTCGGTTGCGGGCCGCCCAGCGGGTGCGGTGGCACGGCGGGACGGTCGCACCTGGGGTAGATGCAGGTCTTGATCGCGGGATCGCTCATGTGCCCAGGGACCATCCTGGTGTTGTGCGCCCCGGCTCGGCCCGTAGCCGCTCGGCATGGCCACCGAACTGCCGGGCACCGGGGTGGCGCTCGGCCACGGCTCGTCCTCCGGCTCCGCCTCGGGCGGTGGGGTCTTCGGCACGTCGCGATCGGCGTCGCTGCGCGGCGCGCGGATGGCATCGGCCACCTCACCGAGCGCCTCGAGGCTGTGGCCGCTCACGAGCGCGTCGACCCACGGCAGAGCCGCCACCAGGCCGCCCGCCCGCGCTTCGAAGCCGGGCGCGCCGACGCGTGGGTTGACCCACACGATGCGATAGGCCAGCCGGCTCAGACGCCGCATCTCGCGCCCGACCAGCGCCGGGTCGCCCCGCTCCCATCCGTCGGACAGGATCACAACCACCGCGCCGCGCGCCATCCCGCGCTGGCCGTGGCGGTCGTTGAACGCCTTCAGCGCGTCGCCGATCCGCGTGCCGCTCGACCAGTCGGGCGCGGTGGCCGCAGCGCGCTGGATCGCTCGCTCGGGGTTACGCGAAGCCAGCGCGCGCGTGACGCGAGTCAGGCGAGTGGCGAAGACAAAGGCTTCGGCGTTCGGCCCAGCGCCCGCGGCGCAGGTGAGGAACTGAATATAGGCGCGTGCGTATGGCTCCATCGAGCCCGAGATGTCGCACAGCAGGACGATCCGCCGACGCACCACCCGCCGCCGGCGCCGGGCCAGCCGGATCGGGTCGCCGGCCGTGCGCAGGCTGCCTCGCAGTGTGCGGCGCAGGTCGATTCGCTCGCCGTGGCGGCGCCGCTCGGCGCGCCGCGTGCGGCGCTGCGGGGTGGCGAGCCGGATGCGGGTCATCAGGCGGTACAGGCTCGGCGAGCTCGTCCGGCTCGAGCGCGTCGAAGCGCTTGGCGCGCAGCACCTCCTCGCCTGACGCGAGGACCGGCACGGGGACATCGTGCGTGGGCTCCGCGGCCGATTGCGGGGACGAGGTGGCCCCGGCCGCCGGAGCGACCCCAGCGCCCTTGGCGCTGCGCCGTGGCTCGTTTGCCGGCAAGCTTTCGGCTGGCTCGTCCTGATGGGTCGGCACGGCGTCGGGCGCGTCCTGCGGCGCGGGCGCCGCGCCGAACACGCTCGCGAACACCGCATCGAAGGCCCGCACCTGGGCCGGCTCGGTCACGAACACGCCGCGGGCGGTCCAGTAGAGCCTTCGGCGGGAGACGGGCTCGACCGCGGTCAGCGCCTGGGCGAACCAGGCCGCGCGTTCGGCGCTCACCGGCACGCCGGCCTTGTGCAGTCGCCGGCTGAACGCGCCGGCGACCGCGGGCAGGTCGAGCCCGAGTGGACGAACGCGGAACGCCTGCGTGCTCATCGTGGTCCCACCAGTTGCTCGAGGCCTGCGGCGCGGATGACCTCCTGGTCCTCGGAGTACTTGAGCACCGATCCGAGCGTCCGGTCGATCGCGGCCACGTCGAGCTCCTCCACGCCGAGCACGGTCAGCGCGGACACCCAATCGATCGCCTCGGCCACGCCGGGCGGCTTCTGGACATCCGAGCCGCGCATCCGCGAGATCGCGTCGGCCACCTGAACCGCCAGCGCCTGCGACGCCGCCGGGACTCGACGCCGGACGATCTCGACCTCGCGCTCGGCGGTCGGATAGTCGATCCACTGGTACAGGCAGCGCCGCTTGACCGCGTCGTGCAGATCGCGTGTCCGGTTCGAGGTCAGCACGATGATCGGCGGATGGGTCGCGCGGATCGTGCCGAGCTCCGGGATCGTCACGGCCGCCTCGGCCAGCAGCTCGAGCAGGAACGCCTCGAAGTCGTCGTCGGCCCGGTCGATCTCGTCGATCAGCAGCACGGCCGGCCGGGGTCCCGGGTGCTCGAGCGCACGCAGCAGCGGTCGGCGGATCAGGTACTCGCGGGCGAACAGGTCCTGCTCGCGCAGCTCGCCGCCATGGGCCTCGGCCAGGCGGATGCCGAGCAGCTGCCGCGGATAGTTCCACTCATACAGGGCCTCCGCGGCGTCGATGCCGTCGTAGCACTGCAGGCGAATCAGCGGGGTGTCGAGCACGGCGGCGAGCGACTTGCCGGCCTCGGTCTTGCCGACCCCGGCCTCGCCCTCGAGCAGCAGCGGCTGGGGCAGCCGCAGGCTGAGGAACATCGAGGTGGCCAGCGCCTCGTCGACCAGGTAGTCGACGGTGGCCAGCCGCACGGCCAGCGTCTCGACGTCGGGTATGAGGTGCCGGATCTCGTCGGCCGCCGCGCCGGTAACCCGGGTCATCCGAAAATGAGACTGAGTCTCGGAGTCATTCTCATTTTGGTTCCTGACGCTCGAACGCTTGCTGACAGCGGTCGCCACAGAAGTAGTAGGTCTGTCCGTCCCGCTGACTCGACAGCGCGTCCGGCTCGATCAGCACCGACATGCCACAGATCGGATCGACCGCGGTGCCCGGCGGAGCGGCGGCCCACGAGCGCGGCGCGGTACTCCCGTGCCGGCGGACCTCGATCACCGAGGCCAGGATCGAGAGCGCGATCTCGGACGGGGTGCGCGCGCCGATGTCCAGACCGGCCGGGCTGTCGATCCGCTCGATCAGCTCTTCGGACACGCCGTCTTCTCTGAGCGCGTCCAGCACAGCGCCACCTCGCCGGCGCGATGCGACCAGCCCCACGTACGGCACGCCGGCCTCGAGCGCCGCACGCAGGATTGCCCGCTCGTCGCGTCCGTGGGCGGCCACGACCAGGGCGAGGTCCTCCGCCGACGGCACCGGGCGGCCGCTGTCGGCGCCGCGCGAGTCGACCGAGCGCATCCCGAGCTCGGGTCCGAGTCGCAGCAGCGCCGCGGCGATCGGCGTGTCGCCGGCCACGATCATGCGCGGCGGCGGCAGGAACGGCTCGAGGAACACCTCGATCGCGCCGCCCGACAGGCACGGGTTCTGCACGGTCACCGATCCCTCGTCGTGCGCGACCTCGTGGCCTGGGTCGACATTTGCGGCGCTCTTGACCTCGGGCGTGCCGGGACCGTCGGGCAGGATCCGCAGCAGCAGCGGCTCACCCCGCTCGATCGCCTTGAGCGAGTAGAGCCGCACGCTGTTCTGCGCGCACACCCCGCCTACGAACCCCTCGATCGAACCGTCCTCGTGCACCAGTGCGACATTGCCCGGCTCCGCGCTGGTCGGGTGCTCCACGCGCACGACCGTGGCAGTCACGAATGCCGCGCCCTCGGCGGTGAGCTCCCGGGCACGAGCGCTCAGTGGGCCGGTCAGCATCACTGCGGCGGTTCGGGCCGTCCCTGCATTGCCGCCCACACGCGAGCCGGCGTGCACGGCATGTCGATGTGGTCGACGCCGTGGCTCTCGTGCAGCGCGTCGATCACCGCGTTGACGATGGCCGGGGGCGAGCCGACGTTGGGCGACTCGCCGACGCCCTTGGCCCCGAGCGGATGGTGCGGGCAGGGGGTGACCGTCTCGCCCAGCTCGAAGTCGGGACACTCGAGCGCGGTCGGGATCAGGTAGTCCATGAACGAGCCGTTCAGGCAGTTGCCCTCCTCGTCGAAGGTGATCACCTCCATCAGGGCGATGCCGATCCCCTCGGCCAGCCCGCCGTGGATCTGCCCCTCGACGATCATCGGGTTGATCCGCACGCCGCAGTCGTCGACCGCGATGAACCGCCTGACCTTGACCGCGGCGGTGTCGGGGTCGACGTCGACCACGGCGATGTAGGCGCCGCACGGATAGGTCAGGTTGGGCGGGTCGTAGATGACCTGGGCATCGAGGCCGCCCTCGAGGCCTTCCGGCATTGGATCCCCGCTGTACGCGTAGGCCGCGATGTCCTCGATCATCGCGCCCTTCTCGGGATCGCCCTTGACGTACCAGCGGCCCTTCTCCCAGGCCAGGTCCTCGGTCCGGGTCTCGAGCATGGTGGCCGCGATCAGGCGGGCCTTGTCGCGCACCTTGCGCGAGACCACGGCCACCGCGGCGCCCGAGACGGGGGTCGAACGGGACCCGTAGGTGCCGAGGCCGTAGGGCGTGCGGTCGGTGTCGCCGTGGCGGACCTCGATGTCCTCGGGCGGGATGCCGAGCTCCTCGGCCACGATCTGGGCGAACGTCGTCTCGTGTCCCTGCCCCTGGGTCTGCGCCGAGATCGAGACCACCGCCTTGCCTGACGGATGCACGCGCAGGTCGGCGCCGTCGTTCATGGCCAGCCCGAGGATGTCCATGTGCTTGCGCGGTCCGGCGCCGACGCCCTCGGTGAAGAACGAGGCTCCGATGCCCATCAGCTCGCCGCGCTCGCGCTTCAACGCCTGCTCTTTGCGCAACTCGTCGTAGCCGGCGATCCGCATCGCCTCCTGCATGGTCGCGGCGTAGTTGCCCGAGTCATACGTCCAGCCGGTGGTCGTCTCGTAGGGGAACTGCTCGGGCGCGATGAAGCTCTGCATGCGCAGCTGCACCGGATCGACCTTCATCTCCAGGGCCAGCGCGTCAACCATGCGCTCGACCAGGTACACCGCCTCGGTGATCCGGAACGAGCAGCGGTAGGCGACGCCCCCGGGCGCCTTGTTCGTGTAGACCGCCTTGACCTTCACATGCGCCGCCTGCAGGTCGTAGGAGCCGCAGACGATGTGGAAGAAGCCGGCCGGGAACTTGGTCGGCTGCGCGGTCGAGTCGAACGCGCCGTGGTCGGCGATCACGTCGACCCGCAGGCCAGTGATCTTGCCGTCCTTGGAGCACATCTCGGCGCGCATGACGTAGTCGCGGGCAAAGCCCGTCGACATCAGGTTCTCCGAACGGTCCTCGATCCACTTGACCGGCACGCCGGCCACGATCGAGCCCGCGATCGCGCACACGTAGCCCGGATAGACCGGGACCTTGTTGCCGAAGCCGCCGCCGATGTCGTTGCAGCGGATGCGGATCATGTGCTCGGCCAGGCCGGCCACGTGCGCGTACACCGTGCGGTGGGCGTTGGGAGCCTGATTGCCGTTGTAGAGGTCGAGCTGGCCGGTCTTCGGGTTGAAGTCGGCGATCATCCCGCACGTCTCGAGCGGGGCGGGATGGCAGCGCGGATAGATGATGTCGCGCGTGACGATCGTGTCCGCCTCGGCGAACGCGCGGTCCGTGGCCTCCTCGTCGCCGGCCTCCCACAGCGGGCTGGCCAGGTTGTCGCGCTGGCCGTCCTTGTCGTCGCGGATCAGCGGGGCGTCTTCGTCGAGCGCCTTGCGGGCGTTGACCACCGCGGGCAGCGGCTCGTACTCGACGTCGATGAGCCCGAGCGCGTCGCGCGCGGTGTACTCGTCGACCGCGATCACGAACGCCACTTCCTGGCCCTGGAAGCGGACCTTGTCGCCGGCGAGGACGGCCTGCGTGTCGTAGGAGATCGTCGGCATCCAGGCCAGCCCGAGCGTCTCGAGGTCCTTGGCGGTGACGACCGCCGCGACCCCCGGGTGCTCAAGCGCGCGCGAGGTGTCGATCGAGAGGATCTTGGCGTGGGCGTACGGGCTGCGCAGCATCGCGCCGTGCACCATCCCGGGCAGGCGGATGTCGTCCAGATAGGTGCCCTTGCCGCGGATGAAGCGCGCGTCCTCCTTGCGCTTGAGGCGGCCGAAGCCGATCGGGCGCTCCGTACGGGCGGTCTCGATAGTGGCCATGCTCGGTTATGCCTCCTGTTTCATCGCGGCCTCGTGCTCGGCCGCCCAGCGCACCGCGCTGACGATGTTCTTGTAGCCCGTGCAACGGCAGATCTGGCCCGAGATCGCCGTCCTGATCTCTTGTTCGGTGGGGTTCGGATTGTGGTCGAGCAGTGCGCGCGCGGTCATCAGCATCCCGGGGGTGCAGAAGCCACAGTGCAGTCCGTGCAGCTCGTGAAAGCCCATCTGCACGGGGTCGAGCGTGCCGCCCTGCTCAAGCGACTCGACCGTGCGGATCTCGTGGCCCGTGCACATGGCGGCCAGCGTGGTGCACGACTTGACCGGCTTGCCGTCCATGAGGACCACACACGCACCACAGTTGGACGTGTCGCAGCCCCAGTGCGTGCCGGTCAGTCCGTCGGTCTCGCGGATGAAATGCACGAGCAGCTGGCGCGGCTCGACATCACGCGTGACCTGCTCGCCATTGATCGTGAGCGTGACCTCCATGCTTACCTGACCTCCTGCTGTAGAGCGCGGGCGGTTGCCCGGCGCAGCGCGCGAACCGTGAGCACGCTGGCCAGATGGCGCTTGTAGTCGACGGGCCCGCGGCCGTCCGGGACGGGGCTCGAGTCCTCCGCGGCGATCTCGGCCGCCTGGGCGAACAGCTCCTCCGAGGGCGCCTTGCCCTTGAGCATCTCCTCGGCCCGGCTGGCGATGATCGTTGCGGGGCCGAGCGCGGCGAGCGCGATCCCGGCGTCGGCGATCGTCCCGCCCTGTAGCCACACCGCGGCCGACACGGCGGCGATTGCGAAGTCGCCGGCGCGGCGCTCGACCTTTTCGTGGGCGCTCCCGGCCCCCTGGCGAATCGGCAGGCGAACCTCGGTGAGCATCTCCTCGGCCCCCACCGCGGTGGTGAACGGTCCGGTGTAGAACCCGTCCATGCCGACCGTGCGCTCGCCGGCTGGCCCCTGGATGACGAGGTGTGCCTTCAGCGCGGCGCACACCGCGGACAGGTCCTCGGCGGCGTCGGCCTGGCACAGCGAGCCGCCGATCGTGCCGCGATTGCGCACCACCGGATCGGCGATCACCTCCTCGGCATCCCGGAACACCGGGAAGCGCCGAGCGAGCAGGTCCGACTCGAGCAGCTCGTTGTGGCGCGTCAGGGCGCCGATCCGGACCTCGGTCATCCGCTCTGTGATGTACGGAGAGCTCTAGGTCGTTGATGTCGATCAGGTACTCGGGCGCGGCCAGGCGCAGCTTCATCATCGGCAGCAGGCTGTGCCCGCCGGCGATCAGCCGTGCTTCTGGGCCGTGCTCGGCAAGCGATGCGATCGCGCCCTCGACGCTGGTCGCTCGCTCATAGTCAAACGGCGCGGGGGTCTGCACCAGATCTCCTTATCGTTGGTCCTCAGTATTCGCGTCGTCCTTCCTGAAGCGGCGCAGGAAGGCCAGGCCGGACTTGGCCAGGCCGCCTTCGGTCTGCTCGACATCGGGTGCTGGCCCACCCACCGGCACCGGCATGCGGCTGCGCACCCCGGGTGACTCGCTCGGCACGTACTGCACGGGCGAGTCGGTGCCGATGATCGGCGAGCGCGGCATGGCCTGCGGTCGCGCTTGGCGCCCCTCCGGGTAGAGCCCGCGGGCGGCAAGGCTGCCGGAGGCCGGGTTGCGCAGAGCCGGGCCGTTGGGACTGGCCGCCGCGATCGGCGCCTCGCGTCCGAGCCGGGCCAGGGTCAGCGTGCCCTTCGTGTACACCTCGCTGATCCGCGGCGCCTTGATGCTCTTGCTCTCCGGGAAGTTGCGGAAGCCCTCCTTGGCCGCGCCCGGGTACAGGCCGTCGACCAGGCCGACCGCGTCCTCCATGCCCGCCTTCTTGACGAGCAGGCCCTCGAGCAGGTCGACTCCGGCGTCGAGATTCTGGTTGATGGTGGTGACCACCTCGTTCACCGGACCGGTCTTCTCGATGATCCCGACCACTCCGGTGATCGCGTCGCCCAGCGACCGCGTGATCTTCCGCAGGGCGATGATCGTCGAGACGAGGTAGAAGACGAGCGCGGCCACGATCAGGACGACCGCGACGATCATGACTACACCAGCTGCTGGCATCGTGTCTCCTATCAGGCGTCGTCGAGGATCACGTCGAGCGATCCGCCGTAGTTGGCGGCCGTCTCGATCGTCTTGATTACCTGGTCCTGCGTGGTCAGCAGGAGGGCCGCGGAGTCGAGGTCGCTCGAGCCGTTGTGCGCGGCGGTCGCGATGTTCTGGACACTCGGCACGATGCTGTTCGCCGCGTTCAGCACGCCGCGCAGCAGGTAAACGACCACCGGCGCCACGACCAGCAGGAGGATCGCGTCACCGATCCATTCGAGGGTCATCGAGGCCTCCTCTCTGCCACCACGCCGGCCTTGTGCGCGATGCCGGGCAGCGCGCTCAGGATAGTGTCGAACTGGGCGTTGATCGCCTTGACCGCCGGCTCGAGCGGCTTGAGGTGCTCGGCCTCCACCGTGGTGAGGGCCCCGGCCAGCGTGGCGAGACCCTCGGAGGTGGTCTCCAGGTCGCGGCGGATCTTGATCAGCGCCGCCGCCAGGACGGCGATCACGACGATCGCGAGCACGACGCTGAGGATGATCAATGTGGTCATCGGGCACCGTTCCCTTCGCCGTAGCCGTCGGTCAGTGCGTTCATGTAGCCGTCTTGGATCACGGCCTCCTCCACGATCAGGCCGAGCACCGGGGCGGTGGCTTCGAGCTGGGGGATGTTCGCCGTGTTGCCGGCCACCTTGCCGGCCACGTCGAGCAGGCCGGTGACCGAGCGCTTGATGTCCTCCACGGCGCGAACGAGAACGATCAGCAGACCGGCTACGGCCAGCGCCGCCACCAATCCGATGATCAGCGCGATCGTCCAAGCGCCGTGGTTGGTGAGGCTGGCGAGGGCGATCATCTGCCGACCGCCACCTTGCGCAGCGCGCGTGCCGAGTGCAGGATTCGCACCCCGGAGTCGTTGATCCGGCCGACCTCGCTGAGCTCGGTCGTCTGCTCGCGAACCTTCTCTACGCCCTCCACCGCGGCACGCGCCTGCTTGGCGATTCGGGTGGCGAGCATCACGATCGTGATCACGATGGCCGCGGCGATGAGCGTCACGACCACCCCGAGCACAAGCCCTATTGCCCAACCGGTCGAGGCACCGATCACGGTGAGCAACTCACACCTCCTTGTTTGGTCTCTCCTCGTCTACGCCTGGAAGGACGCCCGGGGCGCTCCCGATCCTTCCTGGATGGTGAACTTTGCCGCGCCATCGATTGCGCGTCAACTGAAGTAACGGGATTGGGGGACCGTCGCTTCCTATTCGGCGAGGAGCGCCCGGTAATCCTCGTCGGTATCGATGTCGCGTGGGATGGGTCCCGCGATCGGTACATCGACCACCGCCCCGGCGTAGCGGTCGAGCAGCTTCCACACGCCCTTGTCGCCGTGGAGCGTCTTCAGCTCCGGGATCATCGCATCGGCGAAGGCCAGCGGATGGCCGCGCCCGTCCTCGTACGCGCAAGCGGCGAGTGCCGCGTCGCCCCGACCGGCCAGGAGCGTTCGGACCGTATCGGCGCTCACCCCGGGCTGATCCCCCAGCATCAGCACGAGCACGTCGGCGCGCGGATCGACCGAATCAAGCGCGGCGGCGATCGAGGACGAACAGCCCTCGCCGAAGTGCCGGTTCTCTACGACCTCGATGTCCCTGAGGTCGACGCGCGCCCGGATCTCGTCGGCGCTCCCCCCGATCACGCAGAGCAGCTGATCGAAGTCGCACGCCCGCGCGGCGTCCAGCACGCCGTCGAGCAGCGTGCGTTCGCCGTAGGGGAGCAACTGCTTGGGCGCGCCGAGGCGTCTCGAGCCGCCGGCGGCGAGGACCAGGCCGGTGACGAAGGGCATCGCCCCGATTATCGCTTGGGAAGAAACCCGGACATAGTCATAGTTTCTTCCCGAGCCCCGAGCCCCGAGCCCCGAGCCCCGAGGCGCGGGGTGCTCTGGTGGGGTGGCGCGCGGCCCGGGTGGATCAGGCGGCGCGGAGCGGCGCGACCGCGGGCAGCACGTGCGGCGCGAGCTCGAGCTGGTCGGCCGGCTTGGGCTTGGAGATCACGTAGCCCTGGACGAGATCGCAGCGCAGGCCGGTGAGCAGACCGAGGCAGTGGTTGTCCTCGACGCCCTCGGCCACCACGCGCAGCCCCAGTGCGTGCGCGAGCTCGACGGTGGCGCGGACCAGAGCCAGGTCGCGACCCTCGCCGGCCTCGGCCAGGCGGATGATGAAGCTGCGATCGAGCTTGAGCTCCTTGACGGCCAGGCTGCCGAGATAGGCCAGGGAGGTGAACCCGGCCCCGAAGTCATCGACCGACACGACCAGGCCGAGGTCGTGGAGCTCCTGGATGGCGAGCTGGGAGCGTTCGAAGTCGGCTATCGCGGTCGTCTCGGTCATCTCCAGGACCAGCGCCTCGGCCGGGAGGCCGTGAGCGGCCAGCAGGCCCTGCACGAGTACGGGGAACTCGGGATTGAGCAGGTCGCTGGCCGAGATGTTTACCGCCACGGTGATCCGCTCGCCCCCGGCCCGCCAGCGCGCGCACTGGGCGAGCGCCTGATTGAGGACGAACCGGGTGAGGGTTCCCATCAGGCCGGCGTCCTCGGCCAGGGAGATGAACTCGAGCGGCGGGACGAAGCCGAGGCGGGGGTGGATCCAGCGCACGAGCGCCTCGACCGAGTCGATCTCGCCGTTACCCAGGTTGACCTGCGGCTGGTAGTGGAGCACGAGCTGACCCTGATCGATCGCCTCCCTCAGCTCCTCGACGAGCTGCATCCGGTTGGCCGCACCGTCGAGGTCCTCCTGATAGATGGCAAAGCGCTTGCCGGCCACCTTGGCCCGGTACATGGCCAGATCGGCGCAGCGGACCAGATCGGCCGCGTCGGTGGCGTCGTCGGGCAGGACGGCGATGCCGATGCTGGCTCCGATCTGGGCGCGGACGGCGCCGATCACGAACTGCTCCTCGATGCGCGCCGCCAGACGCCCGGCCACGGTCGACGCGTAGTCTGCGTCGGCGTCCAGCAGGGCCACCGCAAACTCGTCGCCGCCGAGGCGAACGACCAGATCGGTTTCGCGCAGCGAGTTCCGCAGGCGATCGCCGAGTTGGCGCAGCAGCTCATCGCCGGCCGGGTGGCCGAATGCGTCGTTGACCTCCTTGAAGCGATCGAGGTCGACGAACATGAAGGCCAGGCTGCGCTCCGGCGCATCGGGCTCGCGCTGCTCGGCGACGAACGCCTCGAGGAGCTGGAACAGCGCCCGCCGGTTGCCCAGCCCGGTGAGCGCATCGGTCATCGCCTCTTGCCGGCGCTGCTCGGTAATCGAGCGCAGTCCGAGGAGCGAGAGCGCCGAGCGTCCGCCGGCCACCAGCAGGGTGGCGGCAGCCAGGCCAAGCGACACGCGGCCCACGTGGTTCAGCGAGCCGACGAACAGGATGAGCAGGGCGGAGCCGGCGGCCAGCGCCGGCAGCAGGAACCCGGGAGGCTCATCCGAGACGGTCGGGCGCACCTCGGGCGTGCGGATCCACGCCGCGACCGATACGAACAGGATCGAGAGCGGCCAGGCGATCGCGTTGAACACGGTGCCGACAAACGAGGTCGTGCCCAGCACGTTGAAGATGTCCCCGACCGTGATGAGCGCGTAGCCGGCGGCGAGCAGCAGCCAGGGGAGCTTCCGCCGCCCCGACACCATCGCGGCGCCGCCGACGACCAGGCCGAGCAGCAGGACGTCGCCGACCGGATAGGCCAGGTTCACGGCCACACCGAGCGCGCTGCCGCCATCGTGGTGCAGCACGGCCTTGAACGCGAACGTCGCGCAGATCGCGGCCGCTCCAAGCCCGGCCACGCCACCGTCCAGCCAGTTGGCCAGGCTGAAGCGCTTGACGTGCCGGCGCAGCAGGAGCATCAGAGCGCAGTAGGTGACCGGATAGAAGCTCACATAGAACGCGTCGGCCAGCGACGGCGAGGGCGGCGTGGCCCCGCCCAGCGACTGGATGGTCAGCACGATGTCGCCGATGGCCCAGCAGACGAGGCCGATCCCGAGGAGCACCGGTACCGCCCGGCCACGGCGCAGGGTGGCCGCCTTGCCGATGCACAGGCCGGCGGCGACGATCTCGAAGGCATCGACCCCCCAGCCATCAAGCCAAGGCCACTGCACGCCGAGCAGCTCGAGTACGACATAACCGACCGCGAGCACGGCGAGGAAGGCGTACAGCGGCCAGATCGCGCGGGGAACCCGATCGACCTGGCGCCGGCGCGGCGGCAGGGCAGTGCGAAGCCGGGACGGGAACCCGTCGCCGCTCATCGTCCGCGCATCTCAGATATCGGTTGCATGAGGTTCCTGTAATCGGACCTTCTCGGCGGTGATTCGACCGTGCGCGAGAAAACTTGTGCGATCGAGCTCGATCTGGCCAGGTTGGCGGTGGCGAACCGCTTCAGAGGTGGTGCACGGCGGACAGCAGTCCCGCATAGGAGCGCACGAGCGAGGCTGGCAACCAGGCGATAAAAGCGCTCCATCGCCTGCCGAGCTCGCTCTGGATCGTTGTTCGGATACGGCGCCACAGCTGGTTGGCTCGCAGCACGAGCCACGCACCCCACAGCGCGGCCGGCCACCGGAGGCCGAACGTGTGGTGCGTGAGGCCCACCGCCGAGCGCAGCAGCACCGTCCATTCGCGCCGGTAGTACGCCACCCAGGCGGCGGCCTATAGCGTCCCGACATGGCGAGGGTCGAACGCGCGATGCGGCTTGACCGCGGGGCGCGGGATTCCTCGCCGGGAGGACCGTCGGCTCGCCATGTGCGGGTGACCGCATACCGGCCGGGGAGGTGTGCACAACTGCACCTAGGGTGGCTGGCCGGGGCGCGTCGACCCTCCTATGGTCTCGCCATACACACCGTCCGTCCGAGGAGAGCAGCACCTCATGACCCGCATCGATGACCCGACCTTCCGGCTACGCGAGGAGCACACCGCACCGACGCTGCCCGCGACGCCGAAGACCGGTCTGCACCTCGACAAGCTTCACCGGCCGACGCTCAAGCTGGCCGACTACATCCACCCCGAGCTGGCCAATCCGCCGGCGGCGGTCTCGCGCCCGCACCCGGGCTTCCAGTGGGGGATGCTCGCCAACGACAAGCTCGGCGACTGCGTGATCGCGATGATGCTCCACTCGATCGAGGACTTCCACCTCGACGCGGGCACCCCGCCGCCGGCCTTCACCGACCAGGATGCGATCAGCATCTACAGCGCGATCACCGGCTACAGCCCGAACAAACCGAACAGTGACCAGGGAACCGACGAGTCCGCCGCGATGCACTACTGGGAGACGTCCGGCCTGAGCACCAGCGACGGCGTCGACCACAAGATCGTCGCGACCGTGGCCGTCGACCCGAGCAACCTGAACGAGTGCCGAATCGCGATCGACGAGTTCGTGGATCTGCAGATCGGCGTGGCGCTGCCGCTCACCGCCCAGGGGCAGACCGAGTGGACGGTGGTGGGCAACGGCAAGACCGGCAAGAGCGCGCCCGGGTCGTGGGGCGGGCATGGCATCCCGTACCGGGAGTACGACGCCGAGACGTTCAAGTGCGTCACGTGGGGAGCGGAGCTCCTGCTCACGGCGCCGTTCCACCGGGCCTACGTGCAGGAGGCGCACGTCGTCGTCACCCAGGAGATGCTCGACAAGAGCGGCGTGGGGCCCTCGGGCGTCGCTTGGGACGAGCTGATCGCGGACATCAAGGCCCTGCCCAAGCAGCAAGCAGTCGGCGATCCAGCGGGGGCTCTCTGACCGCGCTCACGTGAGCGAGGCCTACTCTCTCGCGCCACCGAGGGTGAGCCTGCTCACGCCGAGCCCCGTCAGGGGACTGCGACTCACGCCGAGCCCCGTCAGGGGACTGCGAAAACCACCCGGGGAGGCGCACCCCTCGTGCGCCTCCCCGACACGTTCGATTAATTCACTGCGCATCGCTATCGATCGCTGAGCATCTCGCGCGCGGAGTGCGCGGAGACGCGCGGACGATCGCCTACCCTCCGCCCGGGACCGGAGCAACCGAGGCAGGAGCGACGTTATGCGCTGGTGGCGGTGGATGTTGTTGTTGGTCACGATCGGAGGGCTCGGGCTCGTCGTGATGACCGAAGCCTCGGGCGCTTCCCCCGCAGCCCACCAGGCGTCGGCGTGCTCCTCGAGTGACACGTCTGCGCAAAATCCGGCCAACCCGCTCGACACGCCCGGTTTCACCGGTACCGACCCGCTGGCCGGCGCGAACCTGTTCGTGGAGAGTCCGTGGCAATACGGAGGCGACGCGGCCAACGCGATCGCCAGCGCGGTCGGCCTCGGCTACCTCACCCATGAGGAGAGCGGGACCCCGATTCCGTGGGCCACGTTCGAGGCGCGCGTCAACGCCATGCACATGTCGCGCAACACCTCCTTCAAGGTGCACATGCTCGAGAAGATCGCCAGCTTCCCGCAGGCTCACCAGTTCAGCCTCTACACGGCGGGCGGCTCGGGTCCGAACATCTACACCCAGGTGCAGAACTACCTGTGCCGGATGCAGCGCACCGATCCCACCGCGGCGGCGGTCATCACGACGTACTTCATCAAGCACGCGGGCTGCAACTCGGGCAGTCAGCCCAACTTCGACGCCGAGGTCAATGCGGTCAAGTCAGCCGTGGGTAACTTCCCGGCGCTGATCTTCGTCGAAGAGGATGCGATCGACACGATCTGCTGGGGAAGCTCGGCGGCAGTGAACGGCCGCGCGGCGCTGCTCAAGTATGAGATCGACCAGCTCTCCCAGCTCCCGCATGCGCTGCTCTACGTCGAGGGCGGAACCTCGGATGCCAACTCGCCGGCCGAGGCGGCACGCGTCCTGAACGCGGCCGACGCGTACAAGATCCGCGGCTTCTTCACCAACGACACCCACTTCAACTGGGCCTACAAGGAGATCCAGTACGCCAACAAGGTCTCGGCGCTGACCCACGGGCTCCACTTCGTGGTCGACACACGGGGCGACGGAAACGGGCCGCTGCTCAACGCCCATCCAGTCACCCAGGGGATCGAGCAGCTCTGCAACCCGCCCGGCCGTGCACTCGGTCCACAGCCCGGCGCGAGCAACGGCCAGTCCTACGGCATGTACTCGCCGCACCTGGACGGCTTCGTGTGGGTGACGACGCCGGGCGAAAGCGCATCGCCGACGTGCCCGGGACGCTCGCAGCACTACGCGGCTTCGGGGATCTTCGACGAGGGCATCGCGATCGGCTACGCCTCGCGGGCCAACAACCGGATCGGCCCGTCGCCGCGCTTCAAGAGCCGGCACTGGTAACCATGGCGCGAGGCGCCGGCGGTGTGCCGGCGCCTCAGCCCTGGGGGCCGCTTCAGGCCTGCTGCTGCACGACCATCAGCCGGTAGCCGGCCGGGTCGTTGAACCAGAACATCGGGGGAACCGGATCGCCCATCCGGGACACCTCGGCGTCGACGTCGACGCCGAGCGCCTTGAACTGCTCGTGGGTCGCGTCGATGTCGTCGGCGCTGAGGATGATGCCGGTCTCGTACGGCTCGGCGTCCTTGCCCTGCGGGGGCGGCGCCAGCGCAATCCCGGTGTTGCCGCTGGGCGGATAGACCTCGACCCAGCGGTACTGGCCGCCGAACGGCAGGTCGGTGCGCTTCTCGAAGCCGAGCGACTCGTAGAACGCGATCGAGCGGTCGACGTCGACGGTCGGAAGGCACACGAGGCTGATCGTGTCGATTCGAGTTGCCGTAGTGCTCACTGCGGGACCTCCTCGCGGAAAGTGATTTCGCACCTTAGACCCGGGGTGAGGGGAGAATTCATCGGTGGGCCGCCTGCGGCGGCGTCCATGGGGCCGGCGTAGCCCATCCGGACAGGACGCGCACTGTCCGGACGGGGTACATGGCCCCAGGGATGCCGAGCGAAGCGAGGCCCCTAATGAGCGGTTGCGGCCCGCGCGTGCTTGGGCAGCCAGAACACGGCCGCGCAGGCCGCGGCCAGGAACGCCACGGCCATCAGCAGCGCGTGATCGGAGGCGCCCACGAACGCCACCGCGCTGTGGCCGTGGCCGAGCGAGTCGAACAGGACCGTGCCCACGAGCGCGATCCCGAGTGACATCGCGAGCTGCTGGATCGACTCGAGCAGGCCCGAGGCCGAGCCGATCTCGTGCGGGGCGACCCCGGCCAGGATCACGTCGAACATCGGGACGAACACCATGCCCATGCCGAAGCCGGTGATGGCCAGCGGGCCGGCGAGATCCCAGGCAGTCAGACCGCCACCGCTCGAGCGCATGACCAGGTCGACCACGAGCAGGCCGGTGGCCATGACCACGATCCCGATGTGCATCGTGGTTCGCCCGATCCTGGCCAGCAGCGCCGAGGAGGTGATCGAGCCGGCGATCGCGGTGACCGGAATCGCCACCGTGGCCACGGCGCACGCCAGCGGGGTGAGCCCGAGCCCGGTCTGGAACATCACGTTGAGCGCGATCATCATCCCGCCCATCGCGCCGATGAAGCCGAGCACCACGGCCAGGCCGGCCACGTACGCCCGGCGGCGCAGGATCGACGGCTCGACCAGCGGGGCCCGGCCCTGGCGCTTGCGGCGGGCCTGAAGCCGCGCGAACGCGGTCAGCGTGAGCACGCCGGCGGCCAGCAGCGCGAACGACCAGGCCGGCCAGCCGTGCTCGCGCCCCTGGATCAGCGGGTACACGAGCGCGAAGCCGCCGACCATGGCCAGCGTGACGCTCGGGGCGTCGAGGCGCAGGCCCGGGGTGGCGGGCGCGGTCTTCGGGAGGAAGCGGCGGCCCGCGGCGATCGCCGCCAGGCCGACCGGGACGTTGACCAGGAAGATCGCGCGCCAGCCGGTGCCGAGGACGTCGAGGTTGACCAGGCCGCCGCCGACCAGCGGGCCGGTCACCGCGGCCAGCCCCATGACCGGCCCGAACACGCCGAAGGCCTTCTGCTGGCCCTCATCGCCGAACAGCTCCCGGATCAGGCCGAACCCCTGAGGAACCATCACGGCGGCGATCGCGCCCTGGAGCGCGCGGGCCGCGATGAGCGCGTTCGGGCTAGGTGCCAGTGAGCAGAGGCCGGAGGCGATGACGAACCCGGCGATACCGGCCAGCAACACGCGGCGGCGTCCGAGCACGTCGCCCAGCCGGCTGCCGAGCAGCAGCGTGACCGCCATGGCCAGCGTGTAGGCGGCCGAGATCCACTCGAGCGCGGCATAGGAGCCCCCGAGGTCGTGACGGATCGCGGGGGCAGCGGTCTGCGCGATCGTCGAGTCCAGCAGGTCCATCACCGAGGCGGCGACGACCACGGCGAAGCCGAGCCAGACGGCCCGGCGGGAGGTGGTGAAAGTGGTGGTTGACATGTCCGGAACTCTCTCTGACATCTAGGTCAGTTTCGGTCCTCGATTGAGCTATTGAGGTCAGCTTCGGTCCGCGATGTGTGGAAAGATGCGAGGCATCATGGTTCAGACCTCCGCTCGCCTCCTCGCCCTCCTCTCACTGCTCCAGGTTCGCCGGGAATGGACCGGCCAGGAGCTGGCCGATCGACTCGAGGTCGGCCCGCGCACGATCCGGCGCGACGTCGACAAGCTGCGCTCGCTCGGCTATCCGATCGAGGCCGCTCCCGGTGCGGCCGGCGGCTACCGGCTCGGTGCGGGTGGCGAGCTGCCGCCGCTGCTGCTCGACGACGCCGAAGCGGTCGCCGTGGCGGTCGGCCTGCGCACCGCGGCCAGCGGCGGGATCGCGGGGATCGAAGAGACCTCGGTGCGTGCGCTCTCAAAGCTCGAGCAGGTCCTGCCGAGCCGTCTGCGCCGTCGGGTCAGCGCGCTCAGCGTCGCCACGTCGGCGTTCGGGATGGAAGGACCGCGGATCGACCCCGAGGTGCTGGCTACGCTGGCCGGCGCCTGCCGGGACTCGGTCCGGCTCCACTTCTCATACGTCGCGCGCGACGATCAGTCCTCCGCGCGGATGGTCGAGCCGGTTGCCGTGGTCTACAGCGGGCACCGCTGGTATCTGGTCGCGTTCGACCTCGATCGCGACGACTGGCGGACGTTCCGGCTGGACCGGATCCGCGGGCGGGTGCGGCCCGGCGAGCGCGGCCGGCGGCGGGTGGTCCCCGGGGGCGATCCGGCCGCGTTCGTGCGCGAGCGCCTGCGCGGCGTGCGAGTGGGCGACGCTGCGGAGATCGCGCCTGGGCGGATCCGTCTCGGGGCGACCGCGGCGCGCATGCGGGCGCGGATTCCTGGTCGTTACGCGCTCGTCGAGTCGGACGGCGAGGAGGCGTGCATCGTCACCTCACGGGGCGCGTGGTCGCACGGGTTCCTGGTCTGGATGGCCACGCTGGATGAGCCGATGGAGGTGCTCGATCCGCCCGAGCTGATCGAGGCGGCCCGGCGGATCGTGGCGCGGCTGTCGGCGGCCTAGGCCTGTCCGGTGGCCCTAGGGCCGGCCGGTCCACTGGGGGGCGCGCTTCTCCAGGAAGGCGGTCATGCCCTCCTGAGCGTCGGTGGCCAGCGCGTTGTCTCTCATCACGCCCTTGGTGTGCTCGTAGGCGTCTGCCTCGGCCCGGTCGATCTGCTCGTAGAAGGCGTGCTTGCCGACTCCCACGGTGTAGGCGCTCGAGCGGGCGATCGCCTCGGTCAGGCGCTCGACCGCGGATTCGAGCTCGCCGGCCGGGACGACCTGGTTGACCAGTCCCCAGTCGAGCGCGGTGGCGGCGTCGATCGGCTCGCCGGTCAGCAGCATCTGCATCGCGCGCTTGCGGCCCACCGCGCGGGACACCGGCACCATCGGGGTCGAGCAGAACAGCCCGATCTTGACGCCGGGGGTGGCGAAGCGGGTACCCTCCGCGGCCACCGCGAGGTCGCACGCGGCCACCAGCTGACAGCCGGCCGCGGTGGCGATGCCGTGCACCTGGGCGATCACCGGCTGGGGGAGGGCGTGGATGGTCTCCATCATCACGGTGCAGGTGGCGAACAGCTCGTCGAGGAACGCCTCCTCGCGGCCGATCATCTCCGACAGGTCGTGCCCGGCCGAGAAGGCGGGCCCGTTCGCGTCGATCACGATCGTGCGCGTCTCCGGGTGGGCCGAGAGCTCGCGCAGGGCGCTGGTCAGCTCCTGCATGAGCTCGAGCGAGAGCGCGTTGCGCTTATCGGGCCGGTTCAGCGTGACCCGGGCGGCGGGTCCGTCGGCCGCGACGAGCAGGTTGCGGTACTCGAGGCCGGGCGCGGTGCGCATGGCTCCAGCCTACCGCGCGCTAGCGGACGGGCACGAACCGCTCGCGCGCGAGCGTACGTAGACGCGCGACGTCCTCGGCGCGGGAGCGCGACAGGGGCACGGTGGCGGCGAGCTCGTGCAGGACGAGGTCGGTGCTCAGCGGCTGCTGGTCCTGGAGCGCGCGCAGCAGTGCGGAGCTGATCACCTGCTCGAGCTCGGCGCCGCTGAAGCCGTCCGCGGCGGCGGCGATCCGATCCAGGTCGAACCGTGAGGCGTCTTGCTTGCGCTTGGTCAGGTGGATGCGCAGGATTGCGGCGCGTTCGGCCTGGTCCGGCAGGTCCACGAAGAAGATCTCGTCGAAGCGACCCTTGCGCAGGAGCTCGGGGGGCAGGACGGAGAGATCGTTGGCGGTGGCGACGACGAAGACCCCGGCCTCCTTCTCCTGAAGCCAGGTGAGGAACGAGCCGAACAGCCGGCGCGAGAGGCCGCCATCGGCGCTCTGGTCGCCCGCGGGCGCCAGGCCCTTCTCGATCTCGTCGATCCAGAGCACGACGGGCGCCATCGCCTCCGCGGTCGCCAGCGCGTGTCGCAGATTGCGCTCGGATTCGCCCACGTACTTGTCGTAGAGCGTGGAAAAGTCGAGCTTGAGGAGCGGCTGCTGCCACTCGCGCGCGATGACCTTGGCCGCGAGTGACTTGCCGCATCCCTGAACTCCGACCAGCAGGACGCCCTTGGGCGCCGGGATGTTCAGGCTGGCGGCCTGGTCGCTGTAGGCCAGGCGGGCTCGCTCGAGCCAGCGCTGGAAGTTGTCGAACCCGCCCAGCTCGCTGGCGTTGCTCGCCGGCGGGAAGTACTCGAGCATGCTGCCCTCGCGCAGGGCCTGAGCTTTCAGCTCGATGACCCGCTCCAGATCCTGCGGCGCGAGCGCGCCGTCCTCGACCGCCACCCGGGCGAGCGCCTGCCGTGCCTGGTTCAGCGTGAGGCCGGATAGCGCGGACGCGAACGGGTCGAGGTCTTCGGCCTGGAGGTGAACCTCCGCCCGCGCGGTCGCCTGCAGCGAGGTGATCACCTCGTCGATGACCCGGCGGTACTGATCGCGGCCGGGAAGGCGAAGCGCATAGCGCACCACCGCGGGCTCGATTTCCGGTGGGAGCTCGACCGAGACGCCGAGCAGAACGATCGTCGCGAGGCGCTGCGGCGCGGCGAGTTGCTCGAGCAACTCGCGGAACGTACGCGACACCGCCGGCGTGCCCAGCTGGGAAGCGAAGTCCTTGAGCACGAACAGCCCCTCGACCGAGAGGTCCTGAATGCTGGCCAGCATCCTCGCCGCATCCTGGGTCCCGTACACCGCCTGTTCACCGGGCTGGCGGGCCAGGCCGCGCGTGATGGTCCAGTCGAAGACGACCAGGTCGGTCTCTCGGGCGACCTCGGCGAGTAGCGCGTCGGCGCGCTCCTCCTCGGCGGTCTCGAGGACGATCGCCGGATGTCGTGAGAGCACGAGCGTCTTCAGCTCGTGCGCGACGGACAGCTCCGAGTCGATGGCAGTCCGCTCGTCAGCTCGACGCGGCCGCGTCGAGCCAGCGGCCGAGTGCGTTGCGACCTGCCATCGTGAGCTTCCCGTCGCTGCCGATCCAGTCACGCACGCGGAGCTCGCGGACGATCCCGAGCGCGTCGCTGGGCCCTGGGCCCTCGCCCCTCGCCGCCAGAGCATCGGTTCCCGGCTCGATGGCCCATCGGGCGGAATCGAGCGCCGCGAGCGCGAGGCCCTGCTCGTCGGTGGGCAGGTCCAGCGGGTGCGGCCCGGCGCCACCGAGCGGGTCGACCCGGCCCGCGGTCTTCGGGGAGGGGGTGTCCATCCGGCGGGCGAGATGGTCGCCCAGGTTCTCGGTGTGCGAGCTCAGCCAGCCGCCTGCCGTCTCGACCCATTCCCGGGCCGTGGCCGGATCCACTCCGATCGAGCCGGCGACCTCGTCGATGTCGGCGTTGTCCAGCGAGCGTTCGATCTGCCGTCCCAGCTCGGACGCGATCGACCGCAGTTTGTCCTCGAAGCTCTCGCCACCAGCGTCATTTCCGAACATGCACTGATGATGGCATGCCCGCAAAGGCTCAATCCTCGGTAGCGGCGCGAACCAGGCCGCGCCGGTGCGCCATCGCGGCCGCCTCGACCCGTGTACTCACGCCCAGCTTGGACAGGATGTTGGACACGTGCACGCTGGCCGTCTTGCGGGAGATGAACAGCTGCTGCGCGATCTCCGAATTGGAAAGCCCGTCCGCCACCAGGCCCAGCACCTCGGCCTCCCGGGCGGTTAGGCCGAGGCGCTCGAGCTCGTCGGGCATGACCGCCTTCGCCGCAGCGGGCGCGTCCGCGTCACGTCCGTTCACGGACAGGCGGGCGCGGCGCACCAAGGCCTGGATGTCCTCGAGGATCGGCCTGGCACCCATCGCCTGCGCGAGCTCGAGGGCCTCGCCGGCCGCGGTGGCCGCCTCCGCGGTGCTGCCCTGGCTGGTCAGCGCCTCGGCCTGACGCAGCAGGGCGTAGGCCAGCGGCAGTGGTTCGTTCATGGCCCGGCAGGCAGCGACTGCGCTCGCCCAGGCCTCGGCCTCGCCCTTGCGGCGAACCCGAGCGTGTTCGGCGGCGACAAGCGCCAGGTGACCGTGGTCGGCCGGCGTCGTGGTGGCCGTACCCGTGGCCTCCTTGTGCAGCTCCTTGATCCGCTGCTCGGCGTCCGCGGTGGCTTCTCCGGCGTCGCTGGCGGCCTGCACCCGCTCCGCCTCGATCCGGGCGCCGAGCGACAGGAGCGGCCACCTGTAGCGGTGCTCGGCACCCAGGTCATCGCGCCCCAGCGCCTCGGCGACGATCGCCCGCGCTCCAGGCAGGTCGCCGGCGCCGCGGGCGAGCTCCGCCTCCACTGCGGCCAGCGGCAGCGCGAACTGGGCGGCGGCGGAGTTCCGCAGGTGCCGGCGGGCCTCGCGCAGATCCGCCTTCGCCGGTTCGGGGCGGCCGCTCATAGTGTGCAGCTCCGCACGCAGCAGAAGGAGGGTGCCGGCAAACACGCCGGGTGCCTCGGCACCGGGGGCCGCCGCCGCCAACACCGCATCCCACTGCCCTGAGCGCAGCAGCGCCTCGGCCTTGTTGCTGCGCATGAACGCGCCCATGGTGCGGCTGAAGCCGGCCTGTTCGGCCAGGGCGATACCCCGGTCAGCCGTCCGCACGACCTCGTCGTAGCGGCCGACCATGAGCTGAGCGTCGGTGAGTATTACGTCGGAGCGCATGGCCAGCCACGACAGCCCGGCTCGGTTCGCTTCTTGGGCCACCTGCTCGCCCAAGGCCATTCCGCCCTCGAAGTCGCCTCCGTAGACCAGCGCCCCCACCAGCACGGTCTGCGCCTCGAGCTTCTCCTCGATGGCGCCGACGGCCTCGGCGGCCGTCAGCGCGCGCTGGGCCAGCTCGCCGGCCCGGTTGATCTGATCGACGCGGACCAGAGCCCGGGCGAACGAGCTCAGGACCTGGGCGCTGACCTTGCTGGGAAGATCGCGGGGAAGCAGCGCCTCCGCTTGCTCGAATACCGCCAGGGACTCGCTGTCGCGCCCGAGATCGGTGAGAAGCTCGGCACGGCGCACAAGCAGCGTGGCTCGGCGCTCGAGCGTACCGCCGTAGCCGACCTCGCCCAGCGCCTGGTCGATCAGGGCCAGGCCGCGATCCACCGCGCCCGTCCGTGTCGCCGCCGACGCGGCGGCCTCTAGTAGCTGGGAATGGTCGATCCCGGCTCGCTGCTCGGCGTCGTGGACCTGGGGCCAGAGCTCGAGGGCGCGCTCGAAGTGTCGCTGGGCGGCCGAGGCCCCTCCGGCCGCGGCGGCCGCCTTCCCGGCCCGGACCGAGGCTGGGAGGGCGCGGGGGAGATCGTGCGCGGACAGCCAGTGGTGGGCGAGCATCGAGCTGGCGTCGAGGCCGGATCCGGCCAGCTCCGCGTTGTCCTCCAGGGCCTCGGCGTAGGCCTTGTGCAGCTGGGTGCGCTCCCCGGGGAGCAGGTCATCGTGAATGGCCGCCCGGGCCAGGGCGTGACGGAACCCGTAGCCGCGGCCTGCCGGATCGACCACAAGCAACTGATGCTCGACCGCCTCGCGAAGGGCCTGATGCAGCTCGTCTTCGGACAGGCGAGCCACGAGGGCAAGCAGGCGGTCCGGCACCCACCAGGCGGCCGCCGACACCACGCGGAGCACGTGTTGGGCGTTCGGGGAGAGCAGCTCGGCGCGCGCGAGCAGGACGTCGCGCAGCGAGGGCGGTAGGTAGTCCCGGTCGACGCGTCCGTCGCGCGTGGCGTCGAGCAGCTCCTCGACGAACAGCGGGATGCCCTCAGATCGCTCGGTGATGAACTCGACAAGCTCCCCATCGGGGCGCCTGCCCAGGATGGCCTCGATCTGGGCGGCCACGCTGCGAGGATCGAGGCGCTGAAGCTCCAGGCGCTGAACGGACCGCTGCTGCTCCCACCGCGCGGCCATGCGCCGGAACGGATGCGCGCGATGCAGCTCGTCAGATCGCACCGTGAGCACCAGCAGGAGCCGGCGACCGGCAGCCCGGGCGACGAGCAGCGTCAGGAGGTCGAGCGTCGGGCGGTCGGCCCACTGCACGTCCTCGAACACGAGCATCAGCGGCGAGCGGGTCGCCAGCCGGCCAACCACACCGAGCAGGAGCTCGAGCAGGCGCGCCGGCTCGCGATCGTCCACCGCTGCCGGAGGCATGCTGTCATCGAGCTCGGGAACGAGCCTCCCGACTTCCGGGCGAGCGGTGCCAAGGGCGGAGTCGAGCTCCCCGGCGGGCAGCTCGGCGGCCAGGTGGCGCATCATCTCGACCACCGACGCAAACGGGATACCGCCGCCGTCGAGCTCGAGGCAAGCACCCACGAGCACCAGCACCCCGGCCTCGCGCGCCTCGCCAATGACCTCTTGCACGAGCCGCGATTTGCCGACGCCGGCTTCGCCGCCCACCACGACGGTGATCTGCTCGCCGGACAGGACCTGAGCCAGGGCATCACCGAGAATCTGCTGCTCCGCCTGGCGCCCTACCAGGACGGGGCTTACAAGGCTTCCTCCCACCCCGGGCATGTTCGCAGACCGGTGCGGACAAACAAAGGAGCCCGGCGCGGGTCTCGCGCCGGGCTCTCGTGCGGTACGGCATGTCTCGGCGGCGAAAGAGCCAGGGAGTCGAGGCTCCTTATCGCCGCTCAGATTCGTGGCCGCCCCGGCTCAGGGAGGACGGCAGACTGCCTCACCCGGGGCGGTGCGCCGGCTTAGTCGGAGTCGAGAACGGCGCGTAGCTTCACGGCGAAGGCCTCGGGCTGGCCCGCGTATGGCGAGTCCCCGCCAACAAAGCCACCGTGATGGCTCGGGAACACGGTGGCCGCCTGGCCGAGCAGGTCCGCCGTGGCCCGTGCGGTCCGTCCCGTGAACGCGTGCCCGGTCTCCTCGCCGACGGCGATCACGATGCGGGTCGGCGCCGCGGCCAGCGCGTCGACATCGGGGCGATAGGCGGTGATGGCCGATGAGCGATCGGAGAGCAGCGGGTCGTCGCGGGTGCCGTCATCGTGGGTCGGCATCCCAAACGCGGCGGGATCCGCGGGGGGCCGGGCGAAGTACTCGTCGGTGAACTCGCCCTGCCACGAGGTCATCGCGATAAACGCCGCCATCCCGGCATTCGTTCCCTTGGCTTCATAGGCATCGCGGAAGCCGGCCTGGGCGCGCCCGGCCGCCTCGGCGTCGGGGAGCACCGGGATCATGGGCGGCTCGTGGGCGACCAGAGTCAGTACGTCGCCCGGATACGCCGCCACCAGGGCGAGTGCGGTCACCGCACCTCCACTGCTGGCGAACATCTCGACCGGGCCGGCGCCGAGCGCCTCGATCACGGCGTGAATGTCCTCGGCCTGGGTGATCGGCGAGTTGTCTGTACGGCCGTCGTTGCGCGTGCTGCGGCCCAGGCCACGCGGGTCGTAGGTGATCACGCTACGGTCGGGGAAGTTCGATGCCAGGGCGCTGAAGCCGTCGGCGGTCATGGGCTGGCCGACCATGAACAGCGCCGACCGTCCGTCGGCGGTGGGGAGCGGGCCGCGGACGTCGTAGGCGATCTCGGCCCCGGGAGTTTCGAGCGTGTGTGTGGTGATCATGGCGGTAAGGACCTTTCGGGCTGAGGAAACTAATCGGTCCGCGGGCATCGTCGGGGGTCGTGCCCCGGTGCGGATAGGCTGCCGCGATGCTCCATCGTGAATTCGATCGGCGGTTCAACCTCCGCATTCCCATGCGGGACGGCGTCACGCTCGCCGCCGACCTGGTCTTGCCGGACAAGCTGCCGGCGCCCGTGGTGGTGATGCGCACGCCGTACGGCCGCGGCGGCGAGCTGCCGACCATGCGGGGCAGCGCGTTCGTCCGGGCCGGCTACTGCACGTGCTGGGTCGATGTGCGCGGACGCGGGGATTCCGATGGCCGGTTCGATCCCTACCGCAACGACGGAATCGACGGCGTCGACGTGATCGCCTGGGCGGCCGCGCAGGAATGGTGCGACGGCTCGGTTGCCACCTACGGCGGGAGCTACTCGGGGCGGATCCAGTGGCTGACCGCGCTGCATCAGCCGCCGGCGCTGAAAGCGATGATCGTGCTGGTGACGCCGGCGGATCCGTTCGTCGAGAACCCAACCGGCGTGCCGGGGCCGATGCACGTGCACTGGTTTCGCATGACCGACGGACGCGCGATGCAGTACACCGAAGCCGTCGACTGGATGAAGGTCTACCGCCATCGGCCTCTGATCGAGCTCGACGAGGCGGCCGGCTTTCACTCGGAGGTGTGGCGCGAGGAGTGTCGTCACCAGACGCTCGACGAGTGGTGGGAGCCGGTCCGTTACCAGCACCGGATCGATGAGGTCGACGTTCCCGTCCTGCACATCTCCGGTTGGTATGACGACGAGGAGATCGGCACGCCCGCGAACTTCGCGAAGCTGACCGCCGCCGGACGGGCTGGGCAGCGGCTGCTCATGGGCCCCTGGGGGCACCGCGTCAACACCGAGCGGAGCATCGGCGAGGTCGACTTCGGTCACGACGCGTTGATCGACCTGCCCGCGGCGATGAACGGCTTTCTGGACGAGATGGTTCGGGACCGTCGGCCGCCCGAGCCACCGCCGCCCGCCCGCATCTTCCTGATGGCGGCCAACCGGTGGCTCGACGTGGCCGCATGGCCGCCTCCGGGCGCCACCGAGCGCACGTGGCATCTGGACAGCGGCGGACGTGCCAACTCGCGTTACGGCGACGGCCGTCTGCGCGACGATCCCGCGCCGGCGGACTCGCCGGCGGACGCCTGGGTGCACGATCCCGACCGTCCGGTCCCGTTCATCACCGAGGCGTCGTCGGCCCAGATCGGCGGGCCTGACGACTACGCCGGGGTCGAGACGCGTGGCGATGTGCTCGTCTACACGAGCGAGCCGCTCAGCGAGCCGCTCGATGTCGTCGGTGCCGTGCGGCTCGTGGCCTTCGTGTCCACCTCGGCACAGGACACCGACGTGACCGCGAAGCTCATCGACCTGCATCCGGGCGGCTTTGCGCAGCGGCTTTGCGACGGCCTGGCGCGGCTGCGCTACCGCGCCGGACATGAGGCCGCGCAGCCGGTTGAGCCGGGGACGGTGTATGAGGTCGAGATCGTCATGTGGGATACCGCGCAGCGCTTCCTGCCCGGCCACTGCCTGCGCCTGGAGGTCGCCTCCTCTGCACATCCGAAGTTCGCCGTGAACCTCGGCACCGGGGGCGAGGAGACCGAAGCGACGGACGGCGTGATCGCTGAGAACCGGATCTACCACGACGCCGCGCGGCCCTCGCGCCTGGTCCTCACCTTGCTGGGCGACGTGTCCCCGAAATAAACCTTCAGCTGCCGTGCAGCCGCCGCGATAATGGCCGCGAACCCGCCACAGGAGCGCACCGCCATGTTCTCTCGCCGTTTTCTTCTCGCCGGCATCGGGACGATCGCTCTCGCCGCCGCACCGGTCGCCGCCGCCAGGAGCACCACCTCCCACGCCCTGCTGTTCCAGAACCAGGCGCACACAATGGACTGCGGGGTGAAGGCTCCGCTGCCCGATCATTCAGCCAGCCTCGTGCTCTGCAGCGCCGCTGGGATCCCGCGGCCCCAGGGCGCGGTCGGCGATCCGTTCGTGCAGATCGGCCGCCACGGGAAGCCGAAGGTCGTACTCGTGAGCCAGAACGAGTTCGAGACGAGCAAGCTCTCGACGTTGAAGCCCGGTGCGACATGGAGCAACGTCGGTGTCACGTGCAAGGTCTCGAGCAAGACCGTGACCTGCAAGAACGCCTCGAAGCACGGCTTCACGATCGGCAACGGCAAGTACAAGCCGTTCTGAGATCACGGTGCTGAGCGAGCACGCTCGAGCTGCGCCTTCATAGCCTCAGCCAGGGCGAGCGCGCCCGATAGCGGGCGCGCCGGCACCGGGTGCCGCTCATTGCAGCATCTCCGGGTGGTTGGGGGCTCCACGGCTGTGACGGATGGGCGGCGCCCGCCGCTGCACCTGGGGAGCCTCCGAACCGCGCTGGTGGCATGGCTGTTCGCGCGCTCGCAGTCGCGCACACGCTCGGGCTCGCGCTCGAGCGCGATCGAGTGGAGCGGCCGGGTGAGCTGCTCGCGGAGTTCGATCCCGGACGCCTTCCGCGGGAGCCCTCCGTGCTCGCGTGAGGGCGGGATCGCCTTAGTCAGTTGCTGGCAGCGCGCACGCGGATCCTCGGGCAGGCGTTGTTTACGTAGCCCTTGGGGTTCCACAGTGCAGCGTCGTGCTCGGGTTGGGTTGCCGCCGAAGAGTCCCAGGCACGCACGATCACCTCGTGTTCGCCGGGCGGCAGGTCGACGGTGATACGCCAGTGCCTCCAGGCCCACCGGCCGAGGTCCTCCAGGAGGTCGGCCTGGGTCCAGCTCGCGCCGGCATCGATCGAGACATCGACCCGAGCCACGTGGCGATCTCCGCCGGCAAAGGCATAGCCCCGGACCTCGACTGGACCCGCGGGCACGATGTCGCCGCCCCGTGGGGAGAGGATGTCGGAGTTGAGGGCCACCAGCCCCAATGGCATTCCCACCCCCGGCCCCGGGGTCTCGCCCGGTGGGACCAGGCGGTAGACGACATGCTGGAAGTAACCCGTCCATGGCTCGGAGCGCAGCTCGATGCGCTCGAGCCACTTCACGCTCCGCGCGCCGATATACCCGGGCACCACGACCCGCAGCGGCGCGCCGTGCACGGGGGCGAGCGGCTCGCCGTTCATCGCCCAGGCGAGCAGGACCTCGGCTCGCGACGCCTTATCGAGCGGGATCGAACCGCCGAACGGCTGAGCGGGCTCCGCGTCCGGACTCACGTCCGCACCCTCGAAGCCGACATCCGAGGCATCTCTGTCAGGCGCGGCAAGCGCAAGCACGTCGGCGAGGGCGACGCCCGTCCAGGTCGCCGTGCCCGTAGCTCCCGGACCCCACGGTGACTCTCCGGAGATGTCCCGGAGGGCCATCAGGCCGGCGCGGCGGTTGCCGGCGCACTGCAGCGTCGCGGTAACGGTCCGCTCGCGGAATGCCTCCCGCAGGGTCGCCAACGAGAGGCTGAGCTCCCGTTCGACCATCCCGTGCACCCGTAGGCGCCACCCATGCGGATCGATCTCCGGCACCGATCCGTGCCCCCGGACGTAGAACGCGTCCGTGTCGGTCACCGAGCCACCCAGCGACTCGACGCCCGTCTCCGCATTGAATGGCTCGTGCTGGTGGACCACGAGATCGTCGCGCTTGCCAAAGCGTCCCATCGCCGCCCAGCTTACGGCCCGATCGTGTTGGGTAAGCAACGGGGTGGACGAGCTCGATCAGGCCGAGTGGTGCCGACCACTAGGTGGTGGCGCTCGGATCGGCCACGAACTCCGCGTCGTGCGCTACGAGGATCGCTCCCTCGCCGCTCGTGTACGCCTCCTCGCCGTGCTGCACGACGTCCATTCCCTGCGACTGCTCGCGTTCGGATGCCCGCAGCGGTGTCACCAGCGACATCACGCGGAGGATCACGAAGGTTCCAGCGAATGCGTACGCGGGCGCGGCCAGCGCGGCCAGTGCCTGCCAGCCGAGCTGTCCGGGGTGCCCGTAGAGCAGCCCGTTAGAGACTCCATTCCATGTCAGCCGGGCAAAGAAGCCGATGAACAGGATGCCGGTGAAGCCGGCGAGGCCGTGGGCGGCGAGCACGTCGAGCGTCTCATCAAGCCGCGTGCGTGGGCGCCAGACGATCACCGCATAGCTCGGCAGCGCCGCCAGCGCACCGAGCAGCATCGCGGCCAGCGGGCTGATGTAGCCGGCCGCCGGGGTGATCCCGACACAACCGACGATGATCGCCGTGGCCGCGCCGATTGCGGTGACACGCCGGCTGCGTAACGCGTCGATCACGAACCAGACGACCAGCGTGCAGGCCGGCGCCAAGAGCGTGTTGGTGAACGCCAGCACGCTCGGGTGACTCACCGCGTAGCCGCTGCCGCCGTTGAAGCCGAACCAGCCGAACCACAGCAGACCCGCTCCGAGCAGCACGAACACGGCGTTGTGCGGAAGCAGCGCCTGGCGCCCGTAGTCCTTGCGTGCGCCGACGACGATCGCGGCGGCGAACGCCGAGAAGCCCGAATCCATCTCGACCGGGACGCCGCCGGCGAAGTCGAGGGTGCCGTGCTGCTGGAGCCAGCCGCCGCCCCACACCCAGTGCGCGAGCACCGGATAGATGAGGATCGACCACAGCGCGATGAAGACCAGGAACGGCCCGAAGCGCATCCGCTCGACCACCGCTCCGGACACCAGGGCGGCGGTGATGATGCAGAAGCTCGCCTCGAACGTCATGAACAGCAGCTGCGGGATCGCGGTTCCGTGGCGCGGAGTGAACGTCACGCCTCGCAGCAGGGCGTTGCCGAAGCCGCCGATGAAGCCGTTGCCCGGGCTGAACGCGAGCGAGTACCCGATCAGCGCCCAGGTGACGGTCACCACCCCTAGCGCGCCGATGCTCATCATGAACGTGTTCAGGGTGCTCTTGGCGCGCACCAGCCCGGCGTAGAACAGGCCAAGGGCCGGCGTCATCATCAGCACGAGCGCGGTCGCGACGAGCATCCACGCGGTGTCGCCCGCGCTGACGCCGGAGCCGGCGCCCATCAGGGTGCGTCCACGGGGGTGACCGCGCTGTGGTCGGTCTCGCCGGTCCGGATCCGGACCGCGCGCTCAAGCGGCACGACGAAGATCTTGCCGTCGCCGACCTCGCCGGTGCGGGCCCCCTGCACGAGGGCATCGATTGTCGCCTCGACGAATGAGTCGGACACTGCGATCTCGAACCGCACCTTCTCCGAGAGCTCCATCTTCACGGTCATGCCGCGGTACGTCTCGACCCGGTCGAGCTTCTCCGCCGTGGCCCTGCACACGGCTCATCGACACGCCGCGGACCTCCGCGCGGTAGAGCGCCTCGAGGACGTCATTCGCCTTCTCGGGCCGCACGATGCCAATGACGAGTTTCACGGTCTTGTGCGCTCGCAGCCGGTCCTCGGCCGGAGCAGCGCGGCACGTTATCACCCGCCCTCGCGTCGCCAGATCTCGGCGGTCATGCGCTCGGCCCCGTCGTCATGCGTGCGCTGGAAGTTGCGTCCCCCGCGCGCGAACGTTCGCGCCACCGCGGGCGGCACTTCGGTCTGGGCTGGTTGGTGTTCACCCGCG
Organism: uncultured Solirubrobacterales bacterium; assembly: GCA_963764545.1. Lineage (GTDB taxonomy): Bacteria > Actinomycetota > Thermoleophilia > Solirubrobacterales > Solirubrobacteraceae > Palsa-465. The sequence goes on from CAVXSX010000010.1 coordinate 79,959, forward strand.
AGGCACCGCGGGTCGCCGAGAACCTGTAGCCGTCGCCCCACGGCCGGGCACCCAACGGACTCTTGTCCGTGCATAAGACGACAGCTCCGCCGCTCTGCCGCGACCGTGACGCGTTATGCATCTGTGGGGTGCATAACGCGTCACACGCCGACCGGGGCCGACGAAATGTTGGCTTATGCACGGCGCCCGCTGCCGAGCTGTCATCGGCAAGGTGCGCCAGGTCCCCCCAGAACGAACTGACGCCGTTCTATCCCCGCTCCGCGTACGGCGCGGCCAAAGGCATACGGTCACTTCATCACGGCCAACTACCGCGAGTCGTATGACCTCCACGCCCCGAGAGGGCGATCCCCACGGCCAGCGCGCCGCCCGGGCGGAAGGTCCAGATCCCGCGCTCGCATCGGCGCCCGGTAGATCTCCACGGTGTCGCGTATCGGAATCAGGTCAGCGGACGGGCAGACACGCGCGCGAGACTAACCTCGGACTTCACCAGACACCTCGAGCTCGAAGTAGTAGAGGGTCAGCGCGATCGCCGCCAGTGGCACGGTGAGCGTGTAGACGAGCGAGCTCGTGATGTCGATGAAGTTGAGTGAGCTCGAGGTGAGAAGCAGCAAGGCGATGCCGAAGATCAGGCCCGAGAGGACGGCCACGGTGTCGACGAGGACGGTGAAAACGAAGGTTCGCCACCACCGGCCGCGCACGAGCTGTGAACTCCTGGCCAGCGACGAGAGGCTGGCGCGATCTTCGAGGATGCACGCCTGGGCGAACAGTGACCAGCGGATGAACCGGTGGATGGCGAGCGGGATGCCCACGATCGTCAGCGTGAGCAGCAGCACGATCACGTACTGAATGGCGGTCCCGGCAGCCAGCGGCCGCAGACGAGCGGCCGCGGTCATGACGGCTTGTCCGGCCGTGGGCTGACGGCCATCGGCCAACTCCGCAAGGGCAGCCGTGACCGCCGCGGTCGTGATCACGCCGGCGAACGCGGCGCCGATCCCCCCGATCAGCAGAGAGAACAAGATCGTGACGACGCCGCGCTTGCCGTCGAGCGCGACGAGCGCTCCGACACCCGTGAGGTGGAAGAGAACCCACTGAAGCGCACCGGCGAGCACGCCCAGCGGGATGAATATCGCGCCGAGGGCGACGAACGTCCAGCCGTGACTCGAGTACACGCGCGAGGCCGCGCCGAGGATCTGTCCACCCCCACGGTGTGCCCGAACCGGATAGGGGTCGCGCGGGCGCCACGTGGTACGTCGGGTCGCGGTCAGACACCAAAGCGCGAAGAGGACGAGCAGCAGCACGAACGGCAGTGGATGCACCAGCCCCCAGGTGAGCGCCGCGGAGCTCTGCGTGACCGCATCGCAGAAGAAGTTGGTCAGGGACGGACCGAGCGTCTTGGTGCCGGGAACGGTGACGCTCCCGGGTCGCAACCCATCCGCCCATTCGATCGGGTGGATCCACTGCTCCTTGGCGGAGGGGCCAGTGGGCCCGTTGTTGATGCCGGGGAGCCTCTGACCCCAACGGCCGTGGAATGCCAACCACGCAAACGACGAGGATCGCGAGGTTGGGATCTCGGATGGCAACAGGACGGTCTGGAGCGTGACGCGCTCGATGGCGCCACGCGTGTTGTCGCAGCCGAACCCCTCGTGCGGGCTGCGTCCCAGGTAGAGCGCCGTTCCGAAGTAGCTCGCATGCGATCCGGTCGCGATGAAGGCCAGCGGATGGGTGCCGTCCTTGCGAACCCGGTGGTCGGTCCAGGCGGAGCGCTCCCCGCCGGCGTGCTGGGCCATGTCGACCCGGTATGGGCCTACCGACAGCGCGTCCTCCGCCGTGGGCGCGTCGAAGTCCACCTGCACCATCTCCCAGTCACCCTCATGCTTGTTCTTGGCATCGTTGAACGTGTAGTAGAGCCAGTACTGCACCGCGAGCTTGCCAGGGTGCTTGCTGTCGGCTGCGACGTGCGCGTAGACAACCGGCTTGCGGTCGCCGTTCCAGCGCCGGTAGTCCTTCTCGTACCCGCAGCCCGGCCTGAGCGGATTCCCTGGAAAGTCGAGGTAGTAACCCTCGCCGAGACCGAACAGGTCGGCCGCGGTCGGGGCGGACTTGACGACTTTTCCCGCCGAATTCCGCAGCACGATGCCGTCCCTGCCGAAGAGGATGTCAACATCGGCCGGCCGATATGCCTCGCCCGGCCCGCACTCGCGCAGTTGCGGCTCGATCATCAGTACCGGCGAATACCGCTCCGCGAGCTGCTCAGCCGGCGATGCGTCGGCCGCGGCGAGCGCCGGCGCGGCCGCCAAGGTGAGAAGGCCAGCCAACGCTACCGCGAGCCGACTGGCCAGGACGGCCCTATTCGCCCGCCGGCGCATCCGAGCTATCGCTTGTGGTTCGACAAGTGCAGGTACGGGAAGTCCGCGTTCGCCTGATCAGCGACCCGGCCAGACTGGCCCGAGACTAGTTGCATCTCCAGGGGAGCCGGCGGATACGGGTGTGTGCATCCCCAGGCGCGGTGGGAGGACCGCGGAGCTACCGGTCGGCGGCCGCATCGGCGAAAACGATCTCGCGACCGATGGGTGCGGACACGCTGCAGTGGCTCGTGTCCTGCCCGCTGGTGCACGATGCACCTACTGGAGCGGGATTTGCCCGGCTACGGTCGTGCCCTTCCCAGGAACCGAGGTGACCCTGACTTGCCCGCCAAGCGCCTCCAACCGGTCGGCAAGGTTGGTCAACCCATAGCCGCGGAGCACCGTGGTGCTGTCGAAGCCTGTGCCGTCATCGCTCACATCGAACTCGAGGGCGCCCCCGCGAAGTGCGAGATGGATGGATGCGCGCGCGTCGCGCCCGGCGTGTTTCGCGGCATTCTGCAGCGCCTCCATGCAGCAGAAATACGCTGCGCTCTCGATCGCGCGCGGAAGCCGGGCGATGTCACGCCCAGTCACCTCCACGGGGATTGCCGCGTGCCGAGCGGCAGCGGCGAGCGCTGGGCGCAAGCCGTCGCTGGCGAGCACGGGCGGGTACAGGCCGTGGGCCAGCTCACGCAGCTCCTCGAGTGTCTCATCGAGCTCGCTGCGGAGTTGATCGAGTTCGGTCTGTGCTGAGGCCGGATCGTCTGCCAGGCGGTCGCCGATCAGGCCCAGCTCCAGTCTGATCGCCACCAACCGCTGCTGCGCGCCGTCGTGCAGATTGCGTTCGACACGCCGGCGTTCGGCGTCGCCCGCGGCAGTGATGCGGCGTTGCGCCGCCTTCAGGTCGTTGAGCAGCGATCGCAGCTCGTGACGGGACCGAGCGCGCTCGTCGGCTCGTCCGCGGGCCTCGGCGTCGTCGGAGCGGATCCGCGCGCTGTGGAGTGTGGCTCGAATCCGAGCGAGGAGCTCGCGCGCCCCGAATGGCTTGACGAGGTAATCGTCGGCTCCCAGCTGCAGCGCCTCAAGCGTGCTCTCGGGATCGGCTCGGGCAGACAGGAGGATCACAGGCAGGTCCCGGGTCCGCCGGTTCGAACGGAGGTCGCGCAGCAGGCGGAAGCCATCGGTGCCAGGCATCATGACGTCGCTGATCACGACGCTGGGCGGGTCGTCAACCGCCATTTGATATGCATCGGCCCCATTCGTCGCCATGCGGACCGCGTAGTGGGGCGCGAGCAACCGGTGCAGATACTCGCGCATGTCGTGGTTGTCCTCGACCACCAGCACGCGGTGCGCGCCGGCGGCGGCGTCCGACGATTCGACTCCGTCGGGCCTGTCGCCGTCGAGCCAATCGCGAGCCTCTTCGACGATCAGTTCAGCGCTCGCGCCAACGTCCAGGCCCGAGTCACGTCTCACCGCCACGCCGTCCGGCGGCCGCTCACGACCGAATGGGACGCGCACGACGATCGTTGTTCCGCTACCCGGGGAGCTTTCGGCGGCGACCGAACCCCCGTGGAGGCGAACCAGCTCCCGTACGAGCGCGAGCCCGAGCCCTGTTCCCTCATGCGCTCGGGCGCGCGGATCGTCCACGCGGTAGAAGCGAGAGAAGATCTGGCCGAGGTCCTGGGTTGCGATCCCGATTCCCGTGTCGGTCACGCTCAGCACAGCCTGCTCGCGCTCGCTACGAAGCCTGACGTGAATTGATCCCGACGGTGTGAACTTGAGCGCGTTGGAGAGCAGATTGGAGACGATCTGCTCCCAGGCTTCGCGATCCACGTCGACGGCGCGCGCAAGCGGCGGACAGTCCACGGAGAAGCTCCAGGCCCGCCGACTCTGCGGTGGAGCCGAACATGGCCGTCACGTCGCGAGTCAGCTGCGCGAGGTCAGTGGGCTCAAACGCACCCTTGCGCTCGCCGGCCTCGATCCGCGAGAAGTCGAGCAGTCCGTTGACGATCCTCAGCATCCGTGAGGCACTCTTGCGCGCGAGGACGAACTGCGCTCGGGTGTAATCCGTCAGGCTCGCGTCGTCCAGGGCCTGTTCGAGAGGTCCGAGGATCAGCGACAGTGGCGTTCTCAGCTCGTGCGAGGCATAGCTGAAAAACGCGGTCTTTGCCTGCTCGAGCGCGGCGATCGCCTGTGTCCGCGCCCGCTCCTCTTCCCGAGCCCGTCCCGCCGCTACGCTCCGGCCCAGCCCGAGGCCGATCATCTCGATCAAGTGCCGAAACGACTTATCCGGCTTGAAGCCATGGCTGATGCCGGCCACCAGGAATCCGTCCACCGGATCCGTCGATCCGCGCCGGATGGGAGCAGCCACCGCCTGGTGGGCCGTGACCGCCTTCAAACGGTTGGGCCCCGCACCCAGACCGTCATCGATCAGCCTGCTGCCCTGGGGTCGGTCGGCCAGATCACGAAACAGCGTGGCCAAGAAATCGGAGCCGTTCAGCCTCACCCTCGCCGGCGCCGCACCTCGGGAGGCCACCCTGCCGGTCCTGCCCACGCACATCGCCTGGCTGCCGTCCTCGCTGATCAGGTAGATCAGGAGGAACTGAAGCTCCGGTCGGCCACCCATTGCCCGAGCCGCCAACCGGCAGGCCTCCCCGGCGCTCGGCGCATCCATCGAGCTGGTCGCCAGCTCGCGCAACAGCTCCAACCGGCGCTCGGCGAGCACGCGCGCGGTGGTCTCCTGGGTGACCAGGAGCACGCCCCCGACCGCGCCGTCCTCGACGGGGATCGGGCTGTAGGAGTAGGTGAAGTACCCGGTCTCCAGCACGCCGCGGCGATCGAAGGACAGGGGTTGATCCTCGACCCAGGTCGCGTCGCCGCGCTCCATGACCGCATGCAGCTGCGGCCCGACCACCTCCCACGAATCGTGGAGCAGCTCGGCCGCCGGCATCCCAAGCGCACCCGGATGCAGCTTTCCGAGCACGGCGCGCTCGGCGTCGTTGTAGATGCAGTTCAGCTCGGGCCCCCAGTAGATAGCCATCTGAAACCTCGAGTGCAGGCAGATGGCCACCGCCGACCGAAGGCTCGTCGGCCACCTGTCGAGCGGGCCGAGTGGCGTGGCCTGCCAGTCGAAGGCGCGGATCGCCGCCGCCATCTGGGAGTCGCCCAGCCCGTCACGGGGCTGGTTCTCACCGGCCGCAGGCCGGTCGCGGGTGCTCGCGGTCAAATTTGGCAGAACCTTCCCGGCCAGGGCCCACCCGCTGGCCCTGACCCTCGCATCGAACGTAACAGATGCTACCGGGTCGGCCCGTCCGGGCTCGTGGTTCGCGGCGCTTATGTCGCGGAGACGGTGGAGCGATCGGCGAGATAGATCAAGGCGGCCCGAACGCGACGGCTCACGTGATTGGGATCGCCCAGCTCTAGCTTGGCGAAGATCGCGTTGACGTGCTTCTCGACGGCCCGCTTGGTGAGCACGAGCCGCTCCGCGATGACGGCGTTGCTATGACCTTCGGCGACCAGGGCCAGTGTCTCGAGCTCGCGCGGAGTGAGCTGATCGATCCGCGAACTCGCCATCCTCTTGCTGGCCCGGATCAGGTCCTCGACGATCTGGGGGTCGATCACCGAACGCCCGTCCGCTACCGCCTCGACGGCGTCAATCAGCTGCGCCCGATCGCGGATCCGGTCCTTGAGCAGATAGGCGCGCCCGTCGGAGCCGGACTCGAACAGCTTGAGCGCATAGGTCACATCGGCGTAGGTGCTGAGCACGATCACACCGAGCGCGGGGTGCGTGTCGCGCAGCCGCGCGGCCAGACGGATGCCCTCGTCCTCGCCCGATGGGGGCATCCGAATGTCGGTGATGAGCAGATCGGCTCGCTGGCGATCGCAGATGGAGGGAACTTCAGTGGCGTCATCGCATTCCGCCACCACCTCGATCGCCGGGACGCCGTGCAGGAGGTGCCGGACGGCCGCGCGCGCCAAGAACGCGTCATCCGCGAGCACCACCCGGATCGGCGGCCGCGAACTGGTGAGCCTGAGCGATGGCGCACTCATCTTCGTCTCGCGTCAGCGTAGGCCCTTTCGCCACGGCGCTCCGCGATATGCGTGCTCGCACCCCTTCCTGCGGGGCATCGCCCCCCGGGCTCTGGTCGATGAGCGAATGGCCGTGGGAGTAAAGCATCTTGTCCAGGCGCACGGGCGAGCCCGCGTACGCAAGCCAGCGACACATGGATGAGAACCTCCTACAAGTTGAGGGAGAAAGTGCAGCGTACGTCGCCCGCATTCGCCGGTCGCCAAGTCGGGCGCACGCTCGTCTCGGTCGGGTGGGGCGCCCACCCCTCGGCCACTGCCAACACGAGCGCCACCGGGGTGCCGGCATGCATATCCGCCCCGGCGCGCGCCGGAGCACGTAGGTTCGCACGATGGCAACAGCGCACACGCAAACGCATGAACAGACCAGATCCACGCGCGGTTCCGATCGCAGACGAATGGTCGCCCTCGGGGTTGCCGCACTCGCGGCGATCTGGCTGGTGGCGTTCATCGTCTCGAACTCCGAGAGCGTGAGAGTCTCATTCGTGTTCGGGGATCTGACGCTCTCCCTGATTTGGGTGATGATCATCTGCGCCGCCCTAGGCGCGCTCCTGGCCTGGGCGGTCCCGCGGTTCAGCCGCCGCTGAGCTGGTGCCCCTCATCAGGGGCGCGGTGACCGGGGGCGCGCGGTGACCGGGGGCGCGCGGTGACCGGGGGCGCGCGGTGACCGCCCCCCGTACGACCGCCTCAGGCCTGGAGCACCTTCCGCTTCTCGGCGTCGAACTCGGACTCGGTGAGGACACCGGCCGCACGCAGCTCGGCGAGGGACTTGAGCTGGGCAATGCGCGCCTCCGGATCGCCCGCCGCCCCGGCATTGCCGGATGCTGTCGCCATCCCGGCGTCCCCGGGATGGGCCCATTGCTGCTCGGTCGCCCATCGCTGCCGCTGCCTGCGTTGCACGCGCCCGTGGATAGAGCTCGCGAGGGCGACTCTGGAGGCGCCTCGGATGAGGCTCATGATGACGATCCGTCCGTTTCGCCCTCGGAGACCGCCGGGCTCGGCTGCGTGGGCTCGGTCAGATCGAGTGCCGCGACGAGCTCGTCCGGCCCGATGCGTCCATCCAGGATCAAGCGGACTCCGTGCCGGCTCAGGTCGTGGGCCAGCGAGAGCGTCCACAGGTTCTCGTAGATCACGACGCCGGCGACATGGCCGGGGCGCATCGCGCTGCCGATCTCGGCCACGTCGGTCTCGTCGAGGAGTTTCGTGGTTGCGCCGTCCCAAATATCCGGGTTGACATCATCGGGCGGGTCGAGCTCGCGCAGGTCGACGACGCTCACCGCCCCGTCGTCTCCCTTGGCCACAAACTCGAGGTCCAGCACGCGGATCGACTTACGGGTGACCGCGTCGAGCAGCAGCTCGAACTCGTTGCTCGTGAGCCGCCCGGCGGGGAATTCCACCGCGAGGTAATCCACCGGTCCGAGCTCGTCGTCGACCATGAGCCAAATGTACGGGCGCTCCGAGCGACGCTCGAGCAACTGTGGTGCGTGCCTCCCCGGCGGCGGGAGGCGCGCCTCCCGATCGCACGCCACATCCGCCCCCGCCGACGGCGGTTACGCCATCTCGCAGGTCTAAGCAGGGACCGGGGGCGCTTCGCGCTCGTGAGCCCGGCCGCCGGGCTGGCGGTCGCCGCTCAACAGGTTCTTGTAGATGACCCCGTCCTTCATGATGACCGGGAACGAGGTGTCCGGGGTAGCGAGCAGGTCGATGTGCTCGAGCGGGTTGCCGTCAACCAGCAGCAGATCGGCCAGCGCGCCCTCCGCGACGACGCCCAGCTGGCCCGGGTAGGGGTTTCGGGGCTCGCTCATCGCGAGCAGCTGCGCGTTGGTCGACGTCGCCATCTTCAGGACCTGCGCCGGCGTGAACCAGCGGGTCATCTTGGCCAGCTGGGCGCCCTGGCGCGTGGCCAGCTTGGCGTCGAACAGCGTGTCGGTTCCCCACGCGAGCTTGACCGAATAGCGCTGGGCGAGCTCATAGGCGCGATCGGTTCCCCGGACCACCTGTTGGTACTTCGCGCGGCTGGCCGGGCTCGGAATCGGGGGCGAGTCCTCGTCGTCGAGAAACGGCTGCAGGCTCCACCACGCGTCGTGTTCGGCGATTTTCGCCACCGTCTCCTCGTCGAGCAGATGGCCGTGCTCGATGCAGCGCACCCCGGCGCACAGCGCCCTCTGGACCGACCGTGGGGTATAGGCGTGGACCATCACGTACGTGCCCCAGTTCTCGGCCGCCTCGACCCCGGCGTGCAGCTCGGCCTCGGTGAACTGCGTGACGTCGATCGGGTCATAGGAGGAGGCGATGCCGCCGCCGGCCATCATCTTTATCTGGCTGGCACCGCCGCGGAGCTGCTCGCGTGCGGCGCGCAGCACCTCGTCGACTCCGTCGGCGATGGCCGCCGCGCCGACAAGCTCGCTGTGCGACAGCCACCCGCAGGTTCCCCGCGGGATCTCGTACGGGAGCCGAAAGTCCCCGTGACCCGAGGTCTGAGAGATCATCGCCCCCGAGGGCCAGATGCGCGGCCCGGGCACCAGGCCTTGGTCGATCGCCCGCTTGATGCCGAAGACCGGGCCGCCGCAGTCCCGTGCGCTGGTGAACCCGCGCATGAGCATCTGGCTGGCGGCAACGCTGCCGCAGATGGCGGCGTAGTCGGCCGACACCACCGCCAGCTCCTGCAGCGGGATCGTCGCGAACGCGATGTGCGCATGCACGTCGATCAATCCCGGGATCAACACCCGCCCGGCACCGTCGATGACGGTTCCCGTCGCATCGCCGGCGTCGGCCGGCGAAGCGGCTGAGACCGACCGAATGACGTTCCCTGACACGACGACGTCGGCGGGGTCAGAGAGCTGGTCAGATAAACCGTCGAACACTCGCACATCGCGGAACACGATCTCGCTGGCGGACGTCATTACCGATCTCCTTGGGAAGTGAGGACCGGCGACGCTAGCGCGACGGGGAGCGGGTTCGCTCGACCCGGGTGTGCGCACGCGCCCGGCCCTCGTATGCCCTTCCTACGGCCGCCCGCACGTCGGGTCGGACGGGGTCAGAGGTGAATGCCGGCACCCGGCCCGAGCGGGACCCCGAGCAGGTACCAGACCACGAAGAAGGCGGTCCACACCACGATGAAGATCAGCGTGTACGGAAGCATCATCGAGATCAGCGTGCCAATGCCGGCATCCTTCTGCCAGCGCTTCATGAAGATCACGATCAGCGGGAAGTAGGCCATCGCGGGCGTGATCACGTTCGCCGGCGAGTCCCCCAGCCGATAGGCCGCTACGACGGTGGCCGGGTTCACGTGCAGCGTCAAGAACACCGGAATGAAGATCGGGGCGAAGATCGCCCACTGGGCAATCGCTCCGGTCAGGATCAAATCGATCACGAGCGTGATCCCGACGAACAGGATCAGCAGCCAGATGGCGGGTATGTGCACGTGCTCGAGCGCGTGCCCGATGCCGACCGCGCTGACCGCGGGGATGTTCGAGTAGTTGAAGTAGGCCAGGAACTGGGCGATCAGCAGGAACAGGAACAGCAGCGCCACGAGCGTGCCCCACTGCTTGGTGATCTTGTTGATCACGTCGGTGCTGGACTTGATCGTGCCCGCGCCTCGCCCGAACGCGTAGCCCGCGACGAAGAACACCAGGGAGATGATGAACACCAGGGCATCCATGAATGGCGAGTCGCCGATCACGCTGCCGGTCTCGGGGTTGCGCAACGGGGCGCCCGGGATCGCCGTCAGCAGCGCGATCGCGACCACTACGGCGAGGAATCCCCAGAGGGCGAACCGAAGTCCTCGGCCCTCGGCCTCGGGCGAGAGCTTCGCCTCGGCATCCGCCGCCTCGGTCGCCTCGGGAGCGGCCTGGGCCGGGTCGTAGCGGCCGAGACGGCGCTCCACGATGCGGGTGGTGACCAGGGCACCGAGGACGGTCAGCAGGATCGTCGATCCGATCCCGAAGTACAGGTTGTGGGTGAGCTGGAGGCTGATGCTTGGGTTGACGAGGTGAATCGCGTCGTTGGTGATCTCGGTCAGAACCGCGTCGGTGGGGGTGATCAGGAAGTTGACGCCGAAGCCGGCGCTCACGCCGGCGAACCCGGCCGCGATCCCCGCGATCGGATGACGGCCGACGCTGTAGAAGGCGGCGGCGCCAAGCGGGATCAGCACCAGGTAGCCGGCATCTGAGGCGATGCTCGAGATGATCCCGATGAACACGATGATGAAAGTCAGCGTCGCCGGCGGGGCCACCGCCACCAGCTTTCGCACCAGGGCCGCGATCAGCCCGGCTTCCTCGGCCAAGCCGACGCCGATCATCACCACCAGGATCAGCGTCATCGCCGTGAACTCCTGGAAGTTCGTGGTGAACGAGGTGAAGATGAAACGCACGCCGCCTCCGGTCAAAAGACCTTTGACCTTGGTCGTCTCCTTCTGGATCGTGTAACTCCCGGGCTGCGGCTGCTCGGTGGGAAGCTCGTAATAGGGATATTGCGAACCTCCGGCGCCGTCCTGGCCCTCGTGCACCTGCGCGGGCGGCGGCGCGGCGATCTGACTGGTCGTCTGCACGCCCGCCCAGTGCATGATCTGCGAGGCGGCGATCACTATCACGATCAGCCAGACGAACAGCATCGCGGGGTGCGGGATCCTGTTCCCGACGCGCTCGATGCGGTCGAGCATCCGCTGGGTGAAGCTGGGGCCCCCCGGCGTCTCGAGAACGGGTGGTGTGTCGACTGTGGCAGCCATTGGGAGAGGCGATTGCGGTGCAGGTGGGGCCGTGGGCCCGGCTGCGCAGCGCAGCGCAGCAACCCTAGGCCGTCGTACGCGCCGTTCTCGGATATGGGAGCCAGCACCCCCATCTCACCTCGTACCACCCTCCCGAGGTGGGCTTGGGATGACTGGTAGGCACCCATATCGCCAAGGCGCACGTCTCGCGGAGCTAGGATCGGCGGCACCTTGGCCGAGCTCAGTCCCGCGATGGCCGGGGCGCGCGCGGCGAGCGCGGCGCGTCCCACGACGCCCGAGTCGCTGACCGGATCAGAGCTCAGCCTGCTCCGCGCCTACGAGCCGATCACCCGGTTCGTCAAAGGCGAGCTGTTCTTCCCCACCGCCGTCGGACCCTACGTGTCGGAGTGCAGTCTGTGGCGGCGTGAGCCGGATGGCGAGGCTCGCTGCGTGGTGCAGGCGGGCGAGCTGACCTTGGAGCGGCTGTGCCAGGAGGCGGTCGTCCGCCAGGATCGGCCCCTGTCTCTGCGGTTTGTGGCCGCGCCGCTGACGCGAGCGGACTACCGGCGATGGCGGCGTGCCCCGCGCGAACGGCTCCTCGCCGGAGCCCGGTTCACGACGACGGGGATGTTCGGTCGACTGGTCGAGGCCGGCCTGCGCGCGTCCCTGCTGTTACGTGGGAAGGTGGCGGCGGGGCTGGCCGCGGCGGCCGAGATCGCCTATCGCGAGCGGCTGGAGTCAGACTGCTTCACCTATTACGGGCGAGTGGTGCGCACGGGCGGCTATGTCTGCCTGCAGTACTGGTACTTCTACGCGATGAACGACTGGCGCTCGACCTTCAGTGGGGTGAACGACCACGAGGCTGATTGGGAGCTGGCGACGGTGTACCTGGCCGAGCGGACCGGAGCGCCGGCGCGGCCGGCGTGGGTCGCCTTCTCATCGCACGATCACGCCGGCGAGAAGCTGCGTCGCCGGTGGGATGATCCGGAGTTGATCCGATCCGGTGATCATCCCGTGCTGTATCCGGGCGCGGGCTCCCACTCCGGGGCGTTCCTTCCCGGCGACTATGTGATCTCCGTCGACCCGCCGCAGCTGCGAAAGGTGCTCGCGGCGGCGCGGCGCGCGCAGCGGTTCCTGGCGCCGTGGCGCGACCAGACGCGTCCCGGGCCCGGGCTGGGGATTCCGTTCATCGACTACGCGCGCGGCGATGGTCGGGCCGTCGGGCCCGGTCAGGCCGAGGGCTGGATGGCGATCCCGATCGACGACGATACGCCGTGGGTGCGTGACTACCGCGGACTCTGGGGGCTCGACACCGAGGATCATTTCGGTGGCGAGCGCGCGCCGGCCGGGCCGCGATACGAGCGGGACGGAACCGTCCGTCACGCGTGGTCTGACCCACTGGGGTGGGCCGGGCTCCTCAGGGTGCCGGCGGGTGAGGCCGAGGCGGCGGATCTCCTCAGAGCCAGCGTGGCCGCGCTCGAGGAACGCCGTCGTGACGTAGAGGAGGCGATCGCGGCGCAGCGGACCGCTCTGCGCCGCGTGGCGGTGGAGGTCCGCTCGCTCGAGGCCCACGATTTCGCGAGGCCGCTGGTTGAGTCCCGGCGGGCCGAGCTGCAACGGCTCGAGGCCGAGTTGGGTCGAGCGATTGCCGAGCACGCCGGCATCGCCGAGGAGCTGCGCGCGCACCGCGACGAACTGCGGGAACCCTCCGCGCCGGTCGCGCCCGGGGCGCACCTGAGCACCCGGCACGCCCCGCAAACCGAAGCGCAGCAGCGGCGGAGGCGCTTTCTACGCGTGTGGGCGGCGGTGAGCACTCCGCTGCTGCTGGCCTCGATCCCGGTGATACTGCTGGCTCGTCCGCTCGCCTGGAGCACCACGGTCGTCGCGCTGGCGCTGCTGTTCGCCGGTGTCGAGGCGTTCGCCCGTCGGCGGCTGTTGTCGTTCGTGGCCAGTGTGGCGCTGCTGCTGGTGACCGTCGCGATCTGCGTCGCGCTCGTCGAGCTCGGCCAGCGCTACTGGGCGCTCGCGGTCTCGCTGGTGTTTGCCGTCGCGGGCGCTCTGCTCCTGGTCGGGAACCTCGGCGACCTGGCTCATGGGTGGCGGCGCGGCGCAACCATCGGGGAAGATCCCGCCGAACGTGACTCCGACGACATTCGCCGGTGATCGAGCTCAGGGTCCTACGGACCCGAACGCGGTTGGCCGAGCGCGGAGAGTACGGGTCCGTTCGTAGTCGTGCGGAGCTCGTCAGGCGATATCGACACGGGCCGCGAGAGCACCGGCAGCACGATCGCGGACGGGCAGCCCTCGCCGTAGCGCAGCTCGACATCGACGGGCCGCAGCGTCCCCGCGCTCAGCGGGTCCTCTCCCGTTCCCGGGTTGCGCACGTAGCGGGGGTGTGCGCCCGAGGACACCTGGATACGGATGCGGTGCCCGCGCGCGAAGCGGTGCGCCGATTGGCCACAGATCGAACCGCACTTGCCAGGCGCCATCTTCCTCAGATCGCTCGAAGCGCCCCGGGGCCACGCTCGCCAGCCCATCGCATACGTTCCACGAGGCTCCGTTCGGGTCGACGTCGCACAGGCGCACGAACAGGTCGAAGTATGGCTCGCTCGCCCGGGCCCACAGCTCCACGCGCACCGGGCCGACCGCCTCGACAGTCCGTGGCAGCCGGGGAGTCGTGAACGTCAGGACATCGGGGCGGGCTTCGAGCGAGCGGTTGTCGCGGACGGGCTTCTGGGTCAGCATCACCGGGCCGCCGAGCGAGGGGGTCGGATCGGTCGGGTCGTAGCGGTAGCGGGTTGAACCGCTCACATCCTCGGTCGGCGGCTCCCAGGCAAGGTGGCGGCGCCCCGTGATCCACAGACGGCGCTCGACGCTCTCGCCGGGCGGCCAGCGCTCGAACGTGCGCCAGGCAGGGCGCTCGCCGGTTACGAAAACGCGCACCGGGGCCGGATCGATCAGTCTCGGATCGCCCAGCAGGTGGTTGCGAAGCCAGGCGACCCCGTCGCGCGCACCGGCGCCGGACAGTCCCTCGTCCGTGTGCGTCCACGGCCCGATGATGAGTTGACGGGGTCGGTTGGCCTGTTGGAGCGCGACGAAGTCCTCCAGCTGCCACGGCGTGAACGAGTCATACCACCCGGTGACCATCTGGACCGGGGCCTCCACCTTGCCGACACCCGCCGAAAAGTCGCGCTTGACCCAGAAGTCATCGTCGCGTTCCCGGCTCGACAGGGCGTCGCGAAACCAGGCCACCTCCCCGCCCGTCGCCCGCATGTCGAGATTGTCGAGCGATGGCTGCCAGAGCACCGATCGCAGTCGCGCGAGCCCGCGCGCCATCGGCAGCGGCGCACACCCACGCTCCTGCAGGGCGATCATCACCAGCCACTGGGCCGAGGTCTCGAGTGACATGCTCCCGCCCGGATAGCTCTGTCCGTGGAACTGCGAGGCGCTGCCCTGGATCGCCAGCGCCGCGAGGTCATCGCCGGCATCCACGGCGAGCGCCCACTGCACGAGTCCCAGGTAGCTCGAGCCGGTCATCCCGATCGGGCCCGCATGCCAGGGCTGCTCGCGCAGCCAGCGCAGTGTGGCCAGCCCGTCCGCGCGCTCGAAGAACGGGTTGAACGTCCCCTCGGAGCCAAACGTGCCACGCACGCTCTGGATCACCACCTGAAGCCCGCGCTCGGCCAGCAGCCGTCCGTGCAGCAAGCCGAAGAACTGGCGCCGGCCGTAGCATGACCGAACCAGCACGGTCGGCTGGGGCCGGTCGCGCGCCTGCTCGGCCACCCACCGATCGGCCAGCAGGACAGCACCGTCATCCATCGGCACGCGCAGGTCGCGCTCGCACACGAGCTCGTGCGTCTGGGCGCGGGGCAGGCCCATCCGCCGGGCGAGGATCTGGCTCAGGAGGCTCATGCGCCGGCGCGCTCGGGGCCCTCAGACATGCAGAACCACCTTCAGGCCCACTATGCCCAGACCGGCTATCGCCCCCATGGTGGCCCGGAGCCAGATGGTCTGACCCCGCGGCTTCGCGCGCCATCCGGCGGCGACTTCGAGCACGACGATGCTGATCGCGGTGGCGAACACCGCCACCCGGACGCCGCGGGTCACCGAGGCGCCGGTTGCCCACGCCAGGACGAGCACGACAACCGGGCTCACCGCGCCCTCGATCACGGGGAACTCGTGGACCATGCTTCGCCGGATCAGCGAACCGTTGAGCGGCTCGTTGGTGCGCAGTCGGATGCCCAAAATGTGCGTGTACAGGCTGGTCATCCAGTAGAGGGCCACGACGATCGCGGTGGCGGCGATCGTCTCGGCGTACGTCTCCTGGCGCGCGTCCTCGGCCGCGAGCAGCACGCCGATCATGACCGCCCCGTAAACGGCGCCTTCGGCGTTGCTGGCCGCCGCCGCGGCCAGCCATGCGGCCGCACGCCGAATCCCTCGCTGGGCGGCCGGCGCGGCCACGTCCTTCGGCGGCGGCGAAAGGCTGCTTGCGCCGTCAGGCGGCAGCCGCTGAGCGGGCGGCGTACTCACGGAAGAACTCGGCTTCGGCGACGACCGCGCGCTCGAACTCGTCGAGCAGCACGCGCTCGTTGGGCCCGTGGATGTTCGAGTAACCATCGGTGGTACCGACCAGCAGGGCCTCGGCGTCGGGCAGCGCACCGGCCAGCGCACTGACGATCGGGATCGAGCCGCCACTGCCGGCCAGCATCACCTCCGCGTCCCAGGACTTCGCCCAGGCGGCCCGCGCCGCCTGATAGGCCGGACCGGTCGTGGGCGCCGCGAAGCCGTTTCCGATCGGGCCGGCATGAACGTCGAGGCTGATCCCGAAGGGGCGGAACTCACGCAGATGCCGCATGACCGCCGCCTGGGCCTCGGCGGCGTCCTGCGCGGGATGCACCCGCACGTTCAGGATCGCGCGCGCGTACGGCGAGACCGCGTTCAGCGCGCCATCGACCGACGGCGCATCGATGCCGATCACGGTGATGGCCGGGCCCGACCAGATCCGCGACCCCAGGCCGCCACTGCCGATCAGCGGCATGCCGTCGAGGACCTCCGCCAACTCGCGGAACTGCTCCTCACTCTGCTCGGGGCCATCCCACTCGTTGCGTCTCAACCCCGGGACGGCGACATCGCCGCGCTCGTCGTGCAGCGAGCCGATCGCGTGCAGCAGCGTGAGCAGCGCGTCGGGGGCAGCGCCCCCGTATTGCCCGCTGTGCTTGCCTGACTCGAGCGTGCGCAGCTCAAGCGTGACGTTGGCCATGCCGCGCAGCGCGGTCGTCAACGTAGGCGTGCCGGGGCGGATGTTCCCCATGTCAGCGATCAGCAGCGCGTCGGAGCGGAACAGCTCGGGATCGCTCAGCGGATATTCGGGGAGCGCGCCGCTGCCGATCTCCTCGTAACCCTCGATGCACAGCTTGATCCCGACCGGTGGCCGGCCGTCCCACGCGCGCAGGGCGCCCACGTGGGCGATCACGTTCGACTTGGTATCGGCGGTCCCGCGCCCGAACACCGCGCCGTCGCGCTCGGTCGGCTCGAACGGAGGCGTGTTCCACTGCGTCTCATCGCCCGCTGCAACGACGTCGTAGTGGCTGTACAGGAGCACCGTTGGCGCGCCGGGCGGCGCGGGTATCTGACCGACGACGACAGGCGCGGTGTCGGGCAGATCGAGCCGCCCAACCTCGACGCCGGCGTCGGCGAACAGGCTCGCGACCATGTCGTGAGCCTCGAGCAGCGCGTGATCGAGCCGACCGGGGACGGAGATCGACGGAATCCGCACGAGCTCATCCAGGTTGGCGCGCAGCGAGGGCATCAGGCCAGCCACGACCTCAGCCCTGGCGTCGCCAATCCCATCCCGATGCTGCACGCTCACCGACACTTCGCTCACGGGCTCCTCCTTCGCTTGGGACCGCCGACTCTAGGTGCGTCCCATGGCCGCTACGCGATACGGATGCATGCATCCCCGTGTGCGTTCGTGCCGACCTCGCAGACCGGCATTCGGCGCTCAAAACGACCAGACCAGTGGGACGAGCAGGGTCGAGACGACGAAGAACAGCGCCATCAAGCAAAGACCGAGCTTCCAGTAGTCGCCGAACCGGTACCCGCCCGGCTCCATGACCATCAGGTTGGCCGGCGTGGCGATGGGGGTCAGGAACGATGCCGCCGCGGCCACGGCGACCGACATCAGGACCGGGCGAGGGGAGACGCCCAGCTCGGTCGCCGCCGAGACCGCGATCGGGATCACGATCAGCGCGGTGGCCGTATTGCTGATCAGCTGACCGAAGGTCGCGGTGAGCGCGAACAGTCCGAACAGCAGCACATGCGGGCCGGCGGCCCCGACCGTGTCGACGAGGCCCCGGGCGATCCTCTCGGCTGCGCCACTGTCCTTGATCGCCAGCGAGACCGCGAACATGGCGCCGATCAGGACCACGGTGGTCCACGAGATCGAGCGGTAGGCCTGCTCGACGGTGACCACTCGCAGCACCACCATCGCGCACGCTGCCAGGAGGCTCGCGACGAACGGCGGCACCGCGCCCGAGGCCAGCAGCGCCACCATGCCAACCAGGACCACGATCGCGGGCACGGCGCCCGGGCCCAGCGGGACAGCCTGACGCCGGACGGCTTGTGGCGGGTCGACGACCAGCACTTCGGGGTCCTCGAGATTCTCCTCGAGGGCATCCCACTGCCCCTGCAGCAGCAGCGTGTCGCCGACCGCGAGCCGCGTGTCGCCGTCCCGGTCCTCTCCGTTTCTCTGCACGGCGAGCACGACGAGGTCGCCGCTGCTGGTCACCATCCCGGGAAAGAACTTCTCTCCGAGCAAATCCGAGCGCGGTGGGATCACGACCTCGGCCGCGCCGGCTTCCCGCGTGATCAGCGCCTCCGGCAGGCGATCGCTCCCGATCAGGTCCGCGTCGATCGCGTAGTGGTCGACCAGCGTGCGCGCGTGCTCACTCAGGTTGGGCGATATCGTCCGCGCCGCGCGCCTGGGAACCAGGCGATCCCCGAACAGCGTACAGATCACGATCGTCCCCGCCACGAGCGGCAGGCCCGCCAGCGCGAAGCTGAGGAAGCCGAATCCCTGGCCCGCGCTCGCGCCCGACGCCTCGGAGACGATGACGTTCACCGGCGAGCCGGTGAGGGCCAGCAGCGAACCGGCGCTCGCGCTGAAGGCCAACGGCATCAGAAACGTCGAGGGCGGACGCTTGACGCGCATCGCCATCACGACCGCGACAGGCAGCAGCGCGGCGACGGAGCCGTTGGGGGTTATCAGCGCGGCCGCGAGCGCAACCAGCCCCAGCATCCATACGAGCAGGCGCCGGGGGCTGCCCCCCGCCCGCGCGATCAGCTTCTGTCCCGCCCACGTCGTCACCCCGCTGGCGTCAAGAGCCTCGCTCACGACGAACAGCGACGCGATGAAGACCACCGCGGGATCCCCGAATCCGGCTACCACCTGGCCCGAGCCCAGGACACCGGCGGCGTAGAGGGCGAGCGCCGCACCGATCGCGACGATCTCCGGCGGGAGGCGGTTCACGACGAACAGCACCACCGTGGCGCCCAGGACGATGAAGGTGATCGTGGCGTGGCTCATAGATCGACAGACCGGCGTCCGTCCACGGCGGGCGCCGGCCCGGCGCCGGCGGTATGGAGGCGTCTTGCGCGAACCTGCTCAGGACCGGTGTTCCTCGTTCCGTCTGAGGCTCACGCCACGGCGACGGCGCCTGCCGCGCTCTCGAGAACCTCGCGCAGGCGAGCTTCTGATTCGTCGTCCAGCGAGGTCTGGATCACGTCGCCGCCGTACTGGCGGATCTCCGGGAGCACCTTGTCAGGGGTGACCTTGCGCACCAGGACGATCAGCGCCGCGCCGCCGGGAGCGAGCTTCTGACCCAGCTCCTTCATGAAACGGTCGTTGACGCCGGCATCGACAAACGCGCCCGACGCACCCCCGGCCGCGGCGCCGATCGCCATCCCGAGGAGCGGAGCGAGGAACAGCAGACCGATCAGGCCGCCCCAAAGAGCTCCTCCCGCAGCACCGGCCATAGCCGGACGATGCGCCTGGTGCAGCTTGACCTTCCCTTTCTCGTCACGATCCACTACGACCGCATCCTCGAGCTCGATGGCATGCTCGAGCATCAGCTGTCCCAGTCGTTCTCGCACGGTGTCGGCGGTTTCCCGGTCCGGGTATGCGACGGCGATCAGATCACTCACGATTACCTCCTAAGCGGTTAGACGATGCGGCCGCCTCAGGGCCACGGCCAGGCCAAAGTAGTCGTTGGCGGCTGCATCACTGGCGGTCAACTTCTGATCCTGCTGAAATCGTAGGATCGACTGTCAGTGGATAGCGCGCGCCCTGATCGTCAATCTCCACGCGGAGCATCGTGCCTCGCAGGGTCAGACGCGCTGGAAGATGGCGCCCCGCTGCATCGACGACCGCCAGCTTACCATACGTCAACACGGCCGCTCCGGGCTTATCGCTACGACCACGCACGGAGAAGGAGATGGACTGTCCATCACGCGCCATCGCCACCCTGACCGTGCCGGTGACCTGTAGTTCCAGCACCACCGCGCGCAGTGGTGCTGCGCCGGCCACGCCCCTGATCGTGGGAGGGCCGAGCAGCGTAAACCCCTGTTCGACACCTGCCGGAGCGTTGGCGTACCATTCGGTGAGCGGCCCGTACCGGTACTCCACCCGCGTGCGCGTGGATACCGGCGCCACCCGCGCCAACGTGGTGAGCTGATGGCCGCTCCATTCCATAGCCCGCTACCGTCACTATTTCGGTCCACAGACCAGCGCCAACCGCGGTTGACGGGCGTACGGCGAGGCCCCCCACACCGAACGACAGGCGGAGACCCTGAGCAGGATTTTCCGTGGTGTAGATCTGCCCGTGCCACCGTGGCACATACGGCGCGGCTCTGCTGCTTGCCGACCACGCGTTGCACCGCCGTGGCAAGACCCATGGGTACGTGCTGCGCCGGCATGCCCAGCGGGCGCTGTGCCGGAAGGAGCGATGCAGCGCTGCTCCGCGACAAAGGCGCGTCGCGGCCCG
>CAVXSX010000011.1:0-70912 GCA_963764545.1 uncultured Solirubrobacterales bacterium
CGTAGGACACGCTCGAGGCGATCGAGCCGCGGGCCACGTTGGAGAACGGGGAGCCGCCGTCGGGCAGCACCGTGACCTCACCGCGCTGCACGGCGCCGGGAGCGAACATCTCGAGCACCTGGGCGATCGACTCCGCGGTCGAGGCGCCCAGGCGCATCAGCGCCTCGCGCGGCGTGATGTCCTGCTGGGTACTACTCATCCGTACCTCCGCTCGGTGCCGGAGACCTGGATGGCCCGGCGGGGTCCGTTGGCGCCCGGCTGAGCGCGAGCCAGCTTGACGTTCTCGGCGAACAGGGTCACGCCCTGCTCGGCCTGGATGCCCAGCTTGATGACACTGCCGGGACCGAGGGCGAGGATCTCGTCGATCGGCATGTCCACGGCTGCGACCTCGGCCCGCAGGGTTACCGGGACGGCGGCCACGGCACGGCCGATCTCGGCGGCGCCGGCCAGGTCGGCCTCGGGCTCGGCGCTCTCCTTGCCGGACAGGTGATCGGCGACCGAGTCGATGGCCAGCCACGGGATCAGCAGCGCCATCGAGGCCGAGTGCTTGTTGATCCGGCTCTCGATCACGACCACCAGGGTCGGCTCGGATACCGCGGCGATCTGGCTGGCGTCGTTGAAGGTCTCGATCTCGACGATCGACAAGGTGATACCCGCCAGGTCGTGCCATACCAGCGACATCTGGTGGACCATCGACTCGATCAGACGCTGGGTCAGCATCGTGTCGATCTCGCTGAAACGGCGCTCGCGGGGCGGCTTGTCGGGCGTGCCGCCCAGCAGGCAGTCCAGGCACATCAGGATGAACGACTGCTCGACGGTGAACAGCATGCGGGTGCCGAGCGGCTGCACATCGAGCGTCACCCACAGCGAGCCGGCGGGCAGCTGGGCCTGGGCCCCCGACCACGTGGCCTGGGTGGTGTTGATCGTCTCGAGCTCGATCGCCGTGCGCAGCTCGGTCGAGAGTCGGGTGACCGAGGTCTGGCAGAACGTGTCGATCGCGCGGGAGATGCGCCGCTGGTGGTCGGCGGTGAACTTGGTCGGACGCGAGAAGTCGACCGTGCGCAGCCGGGGGCCGCGCCGGCTCGGGCCGGCGGAGGGCTGCTCGGGAAGCTGGCCCTGCTTGGCCTTTTCGACCAGCGCGGCGACTTCGTCAGCGCTCAGGCGATCGCCGCTCATGCTCGAACCACCTGTCTCTTCATGGCCGGGCCCTGGCCGCCGGCCAACAGCGTCACCGGCTCGCCGCCGGCCTCCTTGACGGTCACCTCGAAGTCGCCCACGGTCAGGCGCAGCGTCCGCCCGCGGTTGCCGCCAGTGTCGGCGGCGCGGACCCTCAGCCCGGCGTGGGTCAGGCCCTCCTTGACGGCCTCGGCATTGCGGGCGCCGATATCCATCTCGCCGAGGGCGAACATTCGGGCGCCTCCGGCCATCACCGCGTCGAGGCGGCGCAACACCGCTCCGGCCTTCTGCATCTGGGAGATCAGCGCGGGGACGCCGGTGTCGGCGAACTTACCCGGCTCGTTCGAAGCCGCGTGGCCGCTGGACTCCGGCAGCACGATGTGAGCCATCCCGGCCACCCCGGAGGAGCGGTCGATCAGCGCCAGCCCGATGCAGGAGCCCAGGCCGCGGGCCACGAGCTCCTCGCCGGTGCGCTTCGAGACCTCGATCTCGCCCATCCGTACCGTGCCCATGGCTTAGGCAGCTTCAGCAAGGCCCAGCGGAGCCAGCAGGTCCGACACGCCGCCCTCGGTGGGCAGCAGGACGAACGAGATGGAGCACGGCTCGTCGGCCACCGTCAGCTCGGAGTCCAGCACCAGCACGAGCTCGGCGGACGCCGTCTGGGAGAGCGCCAGCGAGGAGACGATCGCGCCGAGCATGTCGGTGGTCAGGTGCGGCGGGCGCGGCTCGAGGTGCAGGCCGGTCATCGAAGCCAGCGCGTTCAGGCAGGACGTGCCGAGGATGTTGCCGATCTCGCGCAGCGCCGACTCACCGATCTCGTCCCAGGCGTTGACGCCCAGCAGGTCGCACAGCGCCTCGGCGCCACTGGGGCTCGATCAGCAGGAGCACCACGCCCGTGACATCCCCTTCCAGCGGGATGACCACGCTGGTGGTCGAGTCCTCGGGGCTGCCGCACGCCTCGACGGCGTCGGCCAAGGGCAGGGCGAGGACGCGAGGGACGTTCAACTCGACCTCTCGCCCCAGCATCTGCGCGAGCGCGGTGGCGGCGTTGCCGGAGGCGATGTTCGCCAGCTCCCGCAAAGCATCCAGCTGCAATTCGGTGTAGCGAGGGGTCACGGGTCAGGGCTCCTGTATTCGTTGTTGATCTGGTTGTTCTAAGCGGCGAGGCCCACGGGCGCGAATGCGCTGCGGCCGGGTGAATCGTCGGTGGCGAAGGCACGAGCCGAGGCGTTCTCGGCGGCCAGCAAGTCGCAGTCGACGATCAGGGCGATCCGGCCGTCGGCCAGCGCGGCGCCGCCGGATACCGGCTCGCCGTCGGAGACGATCTCCGGCAGCGGCCGGGTGACCAGCTCGCGCTGTCCGACCAGGTCGTCCACGGCCAGGGCGAGGCGACGCTCCTGGGCGCGGAGGATCACCACGAACTCGTGCTCGCCGACGGTGTCGCGGCGGAAGACATCGGCTCCGTCGAGCAGCGGCAGCACGCCATCCTCGAGGACCAGCATCTGCTTGCCGGCGACCGAGCGAACCGTCTGCTCGGACAGGCGCAGCGTGCGCTCGATCCGGTCGAGCGGAATCGCGAACGGGACGCCGGACACATCGACCTGGAGCGCCGAGACGATGGCCAGAGTCAGCGGGAGGCGGATCTGGGCGGTCGTGCCGACGCGGGGGGTCGACTCGATCACGACCTCGCCGCCCAGCTGGCGGATCTTCTCGCGCACGGCGTCCATGCCGACGCCGCGGCCCGAGATGTCGCTGGTCGTCTCCGCGGTGGAGAACCCGGAGGTGAACAGCAGCTCGACCGCGCCGCGCATGTCCATGGCCGCCGCGGCGTCCTCGTCGATCATGCCGAGCGCCAGGGCCTTCTTGGCCACCGCCTTGGGGACTGATGCCGTTGCCGTCGTCGCGGACCTCGATGACCACGCTGCCTCCGGCATGACGAGCCGCGATCTGGAGCGTGCCCTGCCGCGGCTTGCCGGCCGCCACGCGGTCCTCAGGCGACTCCAGGCCGTGGTCGAGCGCGTTGCGGACCAGATGCACGAGCGGATCACCCAGGGCATCGACCACGGTGCGGTCGAGCTCGGTCTCGGAGCCGATCAGCTCGAGCTTGACCTCCTTGCCGAGCTTGGTCGAGAGGTCGCGGATCAGGCGCGGGAAGCGCAGGAACACCACGTCGACCGGGATCATGCGGACCTGCATGACCATGGCCTGGAGGGCCTGGGAGCTGCGGGTCAGCTCCTGCACGGCGTGCTGGAGGCCTTCGATCTCGAGGTTGGCGGTCAGCGCCTCCACCGCGGTACGGTGGATGACCAGCTCGCCCATCGAGTGCATCAGCGCGTCGAGGCGTTCGGCGTCGACGCGCACGGTGCGGGTGGCCTTGTGCGAATCGCTCGACTTCTCAGCGGCGGGCTTGGCCGGCGCCTTGGCTGCGGGCGCGGCCGGGGCGGGGGCCTCCTCGATGACTGCGGCAGGCTCGGGCGGCGGTGGCGGGCTCGGCCTCTGGGGCGGGAGTCTCGGCACCCTCGGGGCGCCGTCTCCGCAGCCGCAGTGTCGGCCGGAGCCTCCGGAGCGGTTTGCTCGGCCGGGGGGCCCTCGGGCTTGGTCACGTCGGTCACCTCGACGGTGGCGACCTCGGAGATCGCGCCGACGTTTTCCTTGATCGTCTCGTCCTCGTGGTCGGAGGCGATCCAGGCATCGATCTCGCGGCCCGCGAACTGCTCGAGCCCATCGGGCGCCGGCATGCTGCCCAGCACGTCGCCGTGATCGGACAGGGCGGCCAGCACCATGTGGGCGCGAACGGCCGGCATCATCACGTCATCGGTCAGCGCCACGCTGATCCGCAGCACGCGGGCGCCGGCCTCGCGCGCGGCCTGGACCGCGGCGTGGTTGGGGGCGTCGATGCCGCCGGCGCGCTGCGATCTCCTGCTCGGGGGTGCGCGGGCGGACGAGGCTGCGCAGCCGCTTGACGAGCGGCGCCGGGTCGAGCTCCTCCTGACCGTCGGTCTCGATCGAGTCCGTGGCAGCCGAAAGCGCGTCCAGGCAGGCGAACACGGTGTCGATCGCCTCGGACGGGAGCCCGCTGGTGCGCTGGCGCAGCAGCTCGAACACGTCCTCCATGTTGTGCGTGAGCTCGGCGATCTTCGCGAAGCCCATCGTGGCGCTCATGCCCTTGAACGAGTGAGCGATCCGGAAGATCTCCTCGACCGTGCGCCTGATCCTTGGGGTCCTCCTCGAGGCGGACGATGGCGAGGTTCAGCTGTTCGAGATGCTCGCGGGCCTCCGCGAGGAACATCGGCATGTACTCGGAGGTATCCATTACGACTTTCGGTAGATGAAGGGGTGGATCGGGGCCAGCCCGAGCGACGCTGCATCGGTGATTCGCTCGGTTCCGCCGATGACCAGACACGCCGCCCGGTCGCAGGGCGTGGGCGAAGCGAGGCGTGCAGCTCGTCCCGGATCTGATCGGCGAAGTAGATGACCGTGTTGCGACACATGATCAGTTCATAGCTCGACGCGGCGGGCCGAAGCTTGAGCAGGTCGCCCACTTCGAAGTTGGTCATCGACCGCAGAGCCGGCTTCGCGCGCCAGCCGTCAGCGGTGCGCTCGAACCAGCGCTCCATGGCCTTGGCCGGGGCGGTGCGGGCGTCGGCCTCCGAGAACTCGCCGGCCTTGGCCCGGGCGACCATCCGCTGATCGATGTCGGTGCCGACGATCCGCACGGTGGCCTTGGGGATGACCTGGCTGCAGATGGCGGCCAGGGTGTAGGCCTCGGCCCCGTAGGAGCAGCCGGCGCTCCAGGCCCGCAGGCGCCCGCCGGCGGACAGCTCCTGGAGCAGGCCGCTCTTCGAGCCGCGCCCACTGGTCCGGGTGGCGCCAGAGCTGTGAGACGTTGATCGTGACCCGGTCGAGCAGGTCGTCGAGCTGGGCAGCGTCGCTGCGCAGCCGCGGCAGCGCGTCGGTCAGCTTGACCACGCCCAGGCGCGACCAGTAGGAGCGCAGGCGGCGCTCCATCTGGGGCCGCTTGTACTGGCGTCAGGTCGATGCCGCAGATCTGGCGCAGGCCCTCGCAGAAGCCGACGTAGTCGTCGGTGGCGGCGAAGTCGCTGCGCGGCGCGGCGGCGGCCGCCTCGTGGCCGCGATGGCGCGGCAGGGTGGTCCGCTGGAAGGTTCGGGTCTCGCGCTCGGGAGTCATGCCCGTGCCTCGCTGGCGATCACCTCGGCCAGCTGGCCGAGTGGGTGTACCTCGTCGGCCAGCCCGCTCTCGACGATCGCGCGGGGCATGCCGTACACGGTGCAGGTCTCCTCGGCCTCGACCAGGATCCGGCCGCCGTTGCGGTGCACCTCACGCGCGCCGGCCAGCCCGTCGTTGCCCATTCCGGTCAGCACCACGAGCAGGAGCCGGTCGCGGTACGCGCGGGCGGCGTCCTGGATCAGGAGGTCGGCCCGGGGCCGCAGGCCGCCCACCGCGGGCTCGTCGGTCAGCATCGTGCGGCCGTCCTGGGCCAGTCGCAGGTGCTGGCCGCCCGGCGCGAGCAGCGCCGTGCGGGGGTCGAGCTTCTCGCCTCCGGTGGACTCGATCACGCTCAGCTTGCTCGAGGCGTTCAGGCGGGTGGCCAGCGAGCCGGTGAAGCCGGCCGGCATGTGCTGGACGATCAGCGTGCCCACGCCGAGCGGCGCGGGCAGCTTGGGGCACCAGCGCGGCGAGGGCGCGGGGGCCACCGGTGGAGGTGGCGATCAGTACCAGCCGGGCCACCTTGGAGGGCGCCGGCGCGCGCCGGGGGGCGAGCGCCGGGTGGCTGCACGGCGCGAGGAGCAGGACGGGCGGCCAGCGCGCACCGTTCGATGCCGAGCGTGGGCCCCGCCGCGAGGCGGCAGCCTGCTTGACCTTGGTCCCGAGCGCCTCGATGAACGAGTCGAGGCTTTCGTTGGCGGTCGGCTTGGAGACAAGATCGAACGCGCCCTCGGCCAGAGCATCGACCGCGCGCGCGCCGTGTGCGGCCGAGAAGGCCGACACCACCACAACCGGGATGCTCGTGTCCGTCCGCTCACGCAGGACCCGCAGCACTCCGAGCCCGTCGAGGCCCGGCATCGTCAGGTCGAGCGTCATCGCGTCGGGACGCTGGCTCTCGCATAGGGCGAGCGCCTCGTCTCCGTCGCGGGCGCTGCCCACCACCTCGATGCCGGCCTTGGTCAGGGAACGCGTGACGATGTTGCGCATCAAGGCGCTGTCGTCGGCGACGACGACTCGCACCGGCGAGGTGGTGGACATGTTGGGTTGGGTGCTTTCAGGCTCGAGTTGAGGAGGGTCAGGCGGCGAGGGCGAGCTCGCTCTCGGAGAAGATCGCGCTCGGCTTGAGCAGCACGACCAGGCGGTTGCCGACCTTCGCGATCGAGTCGATCAGCGTGGTGTCGGCGCCCGGCGCCTCCTGCATCTGCTCGTCCTCGACGGTGAGCACTTCCTCGACTCCGTCGACGATCACGCCGGCGGTCTCGTTGCCCGCCTCGACGATGACAATCTTGGTCTGCTCGGTCAGCTCGGACGGGACGCCGAGCCGGGCGGCGAGGTCGTACACGGGGACGATCCGGCCGCGGAGGCTGATCACGCCGCGGACCCAGTCCGCGCGGGAGGCCACCGAGCGAGGCTCGGAGTAACGGATGATCTCGTGCACCTGCTGGATGGCGAGCGCGTAGTGCTCGGTCCCCAGCGTGAACACGACGAGCTGGCGTGGGTTGTTGGCATCTGGCATGACGTTCTTTGCTCCTTGCAGTTCAAACGAGCCGTTGGGGGTTGGCAACGCCCTTCCCATCAGTGGGTCGGTACACAGGTACTCGTCACTTGCGCGGGCTAGCTTTAGCTTCCGGCGCTTTGTTACGCGTACGCGACGCGGCGGCTACGCCGCCGCGGCACCGGCGTCTAGGCAGCCTCGCCGGCGCCGTCCGACGACCCGGGCTGACCGAGCACCTCGGTGACCCGCAGACCGAACTGCTCGTCGATCACGACGACCTCGCCGCGGGCGATTGCGGTGCCGTTGACCAGCAGGTCGACCGGCTCACCGGCCATCCGGTTCAGGGTGATGATCGAGCCCTGACGAAGCTCCAGGGTCTCGCCCACGGTCATCCGCGTGCGGCCCATCTCGACGCTGAGGTCGACGGGCACGGCGCTCAGCCGGCGAAGGTCACCGACCGCGCCCGCGCTGATCGGTGCGGGCTCGCCGGTACCGGCCGGCAGCTGCTCGAGTTCGAGTGGTTCGCTCATTGGCTTGACCTATTGGACAGCGACGTCGGTGAAGAAGACCTCGTCTACCTTCACGTCGGTCTGGGACTTGATCTGGGAGAGGATCTGCGACTCCAGGTTGTTGCGTCCGGAGTCAGTGACCAAGGTGCTGGAGGTCTGGTTGGTGATCAGGTTGGTGATGATCGCCCGGATCACCGCCTCCTCGGGCAGCGTGCCCACCGTGCTGGTGGTCGAGCCACCGGCATCGGCCGCCGTCGCGCCGTCGCTCTGCCCGGGCGCGAGCTCGAGGGCGACGGTCAAGGTCGCGTAGTGGCCGTCCTGGAGGTTGCACATGAACTGCTTGGGCAGGATGTAGATCTCGCCGGCCAGCTTGGGCTTGACGACCTTGGGCGGCATCAGCTTGCCCTTGGCCACGTAGCCGCCGCCGAGCAGCAGGATCGGGAGGAGGATCAGGATCTTCTTCTTCATGAGTGGGGTACCAGGATCGGGGGTTTCAGGAGGGAGGGACGGGGTTCAACCGCATCAGCACGATGTCGACGCGCCGGTTCAGCGCTCGCCCGCCGGCGGTGGCGTTGGTGGCGATCGGGTGCAGATCGGCGTAGCCGACCGCTCCCAGCCGACCGGCGCTCACGCGCGTGGGCGATCAGGAAGCGGACCACGGTCGTCGCCCGCGCCGTCGACAGCTCCCAGTTGGAAGGGAACAGCGTCGTCGCGATCGGCTGGTTGTCCGTGTTTCCTTCCACGGTGATCGGATGACTCTTGTCAACATTGAGCAGTTGCGCCACCTCTTCCAGCAGCGGCATGCCCTTCGGCTGGAGCGTGGCCTGCCCGGAGTCGAACAGCAGCTTGTCGGTCAGTACCCGCACGACGAGGCCGCGGCGCTCGATGACCGTCTGCACCTGGGAGCTGAAGCCGTGCGCCTTGGCATAGGCGTTGAGCCGCTTCTGGAGGGCGACGAAGCTGTCCTGCTCGGCGACTGAGGCGGCCATGCTGTTCAGCGCGGCCTGGAGCTGAGCGCGTGGTCATCGGCTTGGCCGAGGCGGCCGCGGCGGCCTTGGCGGCCAGCGAGGCGCTCGATGAGGAGTTGGCCGAGCCGGTGCTCGAGCTCGAGCGTGAGGTCGGCGTGGGCACGAGCGGGACGATCGACGGCACCGCGGCGGTGGCCGGCGTGTGCTGGGCGGTCGACTCAGAGCCTGACTGCAGGATCGCTCGGCCCCCCGGCAGGATCGAGCCCGAGAAGGCGGCCTTGAGCGACTGCTGGAGGACCTGGTACTTGGAGATGTTGACCGAGGAGATCGAGAACAGGACCATGAACAGCGCGAACAGCAGCGTGAGCATGTCCGCGTAGGTGAGGAGCCAGCGCTCCTCGTTCTCGTGCTCGGCGGCAGCGCCGCGCCGCTTCTTTGCCGTGGCCGGCCATGGCTAGGCGGCTTCGGCCTCGCGCTGGGGCATCTCGGTGACGTTGTCGGCCTCGCCGCCCGCGCGCTCGGCCGGAGGCACGAACGAGGTCAGCTTGTCGGCCACCACGCGCGGGTTGTCGCCCGCCTGCACCGAGAGGATCCCCTCCAGGGTGAGCGTGCGGAGCTCGACCTCGGCGGCGGACATCGCCTTCAGGCGGTTGGCCACGGGCAGATAGATCACGTTGGCCGAGGCGACGCCCATCAGCGTGGCGATGAACGCCGAGGAGATCGAAGGACCGAGCGTGGCCGGCGCGGACAGGTTCTGGAGCACGTGCACCAGCCCCATCACGGTGCCGATGATGCCGATCGTCGGGGCAAAGCCGCCGGCCTTCTCGAACGGCGACACGCCGCTGTGATGGCGGGCGGCCATGCCGTCGATCTCGGCCTCGAGGATGTCGCGCACCAGCTCGGGGTCGGTGCCGTCGACGACCAGCTGAAGTCCCTTCTTGGTGAACTCGTCGTCGATCTCGGCGATCTGGGCGTCGAGGGCCAGCAGGCCCTCGCGACGGGCCTGCTCGGCGAGCGAGACGAGCAGCGCCACGCGGCCCTGCACGTCGATCGGCTCGGCGCTGATCACCAGCTTGTACAGGCTGGGGATCTTCTTCATCCCGTCCATGCCGACGCTGGCCATCGTCGCGCCGGTGGTGCCGGCGATGATGATGAGCAGCGCGGGGATGTTCATGAACGCGGCCGGGCTGGTCCCGTCCATCATCGCGCTCATGAGGATCCCCACCGCGGCCACGGCGATCCCGATGCCAGTTGCGGCCTTCATGACCCGGTCATCGGCCGTGCTATGGAAACCTTCAACCGGCGTCTGGACGTGCGTCCAGGGGTGGTCGGGCCGCTGACCGCGCGGCTACTCTGAGCACGCCGGAGCATCACGCGGGGGCGTGTCCGGCGTGGTCGGCGGCGGTTTCGGCGGCGACGTGCTCGGTCTGCCCAAGCTCGGCGGCCAGCCGGACCGAGGCCAGTTGAGGCGCCGCGGCGCGGCGCTGCTCGTGACGGCGGCCCAGGGCGGCGGCGAGGACGTCGACGCGGTAGCCGCGCACTTCCTTGGCCACGCGCTCGGGCGTTTCGGCGACCACGATCTTGGCGCCGGTGGCCAGGGTGATCACCGTGTCGGGGGTGGCTTCCACGGTGACGATCAAGTCGGGATTGAGGCGGAAGAGCTCGAGCTTGTGCCCGAGTCGGTGCAAGGTGATCATTGTTCGGTCCTCGTGCTTTGGAGAGAGGAGGGGACGCGGGCCGGGAGAAGCGGGATCCCTCGATCCCCGTTACTCCGACCCGCGCCGGGGGTGAATTACTGCTTCATCTGCACGGCCGTCTGCATCATCTGATCGGCCGTGGTGATCGTCGACGCGTTGGCCTGGTAGCCACGCTCCGCCTCGATCATGTTGGTGAACTCAGTGCCCATGTCGACGTTCGACTGCTCGAGCTCGCCGCCGATGGTCTTGCCGAAGGTGCCGACGCCGGGCTGGCCGGCCTGTCTCGGCGCCGGAGGCCGCGGTGGCGCTCCACAGCGAGCCGCCGTCGCGCTGGAGGCCGGCCTGGTTGGCGAACGTGGCCAGCGAGATATAACCGGCGGTCACGGTCGTTCCGGCCGGCGTCTGGTAGTTGACGCTGCCGTCGGGGCCGATCGTGACGACGGACGAGCCCGGCGGCACGACGATCGGGTTGTTGGCCGCGCCGGCGCCCGTGGTGACCGGGCTGTAGCCGCCGCTGCCGTTGGACTGCGCCGCGTAGCCGAGCACGAACTGGCCGGTCTGGGTGGTCAGGTAGCCGTTCGGGTTGAACGTCAGGTCGCCCGCGCGGCTGTACTGGGTGGTGTCGAACGACGGGGTGGCGCCGCTCACGTTGCCGTTGGCCACGCGCAGGAAGCCCTGGCCCTGGATGGCCACGTCGGTGGAGTTGCCGGTCGACTCCACGCCGCCGGCGGACATGATGTTGTCGATCGAGCCGACCTGGACGCCGAGGCCGACCTGGAGCGGGTTGGTGCCCGCGCTGTAGCCGTTCGGGCTGGTGCCGGCCTGGACGAGCTGCGAGAGCTCGTCGGAGAACTGGGCGCTCTGGGCCTTGTACCCGACGGTGTCGACGTTGGCCAGGTTGTTGGCGGTCACGTCAAGCATCGTCTGGTGAGCATCGAGGCCGCTGATCGCGGCATACATTCCTGACATCATCGGGACATCATTTCCTTTCGCGGCTTCCTCGATGAGGTCCGGCCGCTGTTGCTGTTGACCGTTTCGCTCACGCGATCACGGCGCTGTCGATGTTGGTGAACACCTGCTGACGCATGTGCTCTGATCCCACCGCCGTGATGACGGTGTTGTTCGCGACCGACACCACGTAGGCGGTGCCGTCGACGAAGACCACGGAGTCGCGCGAGCCCTTGCTGGCCGCGCGCGAGACTCCATCCGACAGCCGACCCAGGGTCGACTGATCAAGCGTTATCCCGCGCTGCTGCAGCCGCTGGAGCGCATGCCGCGAGAACGTCGGCGCGCTCGTGTGCCGTGACAGCACCTCGCCGAAGGACGGTCCAGCCGGCGCCTGCGTGGCGCCGGAGCGCTGCGCGGGCGCGGTCGGTCCGACCGGGCCGACGGGCCCGGGCGCGACCAGCGCGGGGTTGGGGAGCACTCCGCTCACGACACCTCGCTGACCGAGGAGGCGCTGATCCCCGAGGTGCCGTTGATCGTGAGCGTGGGCCCGGAAGAGGTGAAGTCGACGCTTTTCACAACGCCGGTGGCGGCGGCCTTGGTCGTCGGGTCGATGTAGTTGACCGTGTGACCGATCAGCGCGATCGCGGTGGCGTTGTTCTGGCCGGAGGCAATCGTCGAGGTGGACTCGGCGGTGTTCGTCTCCTGCTCGACCGAGGTGAACTGCGCGAGCTCGGTGACGAACTGCATCGGGTCACTCGAGTTCGGGTTCATCGGGTTCTGGTTCTTGAGCTCGGCCATCAGCATCTGCAGGAACTGGTCCTGGTTGATCGGCAGGCTGCTCTGGCTGGCGCTCGTGCCGGTGGTGCCCGTGGTGCCGGTCGTCCCGGTGGCGGCGGTGGAGGCGGTCGTGCTCATCGAGGTAGTCCTTGTCTCTGGTTCAGTTCGAGGTCAGGCCAGTACGTTCACCAGGGCGCCGCCGGGCAGCACCATGGTGGAGGTCTCGGCTGGTCGCGGAGTCGGGCTCGCCGATCGCGTCGACCTCGCCGCCCGAGCCGGACGCGGCGCGCGCCGCGGAGTCCTGCGTGCGGTCCTGGGTCTGCGCGCCCGAGTCGCCGCGGGTCTCGATGTCGAGGCTCAGCAGGTTGACGCCGGCCTGCTGGAGCGAGCGGCGCAGGTCGTCGCCGCCCTGCGAGAGCGTGTCGGCGGTGGCGGGGTTGTCGGTCACCACGTGGGCGGTCACACCGTCGTCGGTGTGGTGCAGCTGGATCTGGATCGTGCCGAGCGACGCGGGCGAAAGCTCGATCTTGGCCTGCGTGAAGCCCTGGGTCGTGCCGAGCTGGATCGTCGTGCGCACCGCGTCGACCGCGTGCTGGAGCGACACGCCGTAGCGCGTGGGCGCGGCGTTCTGCGGCGGCCTGGGTGGCCTGGACCGGCGTGCCGGGCTGCGGCGCGGTCGAGCGGCGCGATCGGCTGCGGCTGGGCGGCCGTCTGCGGCTGCTGCTGTGACTGTGACTGTGAGTCTGACTGTGACTGTGACTGCGACTGCGGTCCGGACTGTGAGGCGGCCGGCGCCGTGGCCTGCGCGGTCGTGGTGTCAGGCTGGGACGGAGCCGCCGTCTGGGTCGTGCGCGCTCGTCGCGGGCTGGGCTGCGGTGGCGAGCCTGAGCCGAGGACTGCGTGTCGGTGGCGCTGGTGTGCTGCGGCTGCGGCTGCGGGGTCGCGGCGGCCTGGCTCGGCTGAGCCGGCGTGCCGGCTGGGCCGGCGTGGTCGGCTGTGCCGTGGTCGGCCGGCGTGGTGGTCGAAGTCGTCTGTGGCGCCGTCGCGGGCTGGCTGGGGGTCGGGGTGGGCTGCGCGGCCGGTGCGGCCGGCGCGGGCTGGGCTGTTCGGCGCGGCCTGGGTGTTCGGCGCGGCCTGGGTGTTCGGCGCGGGCTGCGCGGCCGGGGCGCTCGGCGCGGGCTGCGCAGTCGCCGCGGACGCGGACGCCGGCGTGGCCGTGGCCGTGACGGTGGGCGCCGCGGTCCCGGCCGTCGGCTGCGCCCGGAGCGGAGAGCGCCGGCGACGCAGCGTCGGTGCGCCGCCGGGCTCTCGCTCTGGGTGGGGGTGGGGGTGTCGGTCAGGGGGGTTGGGGTGTCAGTCGGCTGGGAAGCCGTCGGGTCGGTCAGGGCCCCCGCCGGTGGGTGCGGCGGTGTCGGTCAGGGAGGCGGCGGTGCCGGTCGAGGGCGCTCGCCGCCGGGGTGGCCGCGGGGGCGGCCGGGGCCGGCGCAGAGCCGGACGGGGTGGAAGTGGAAGCCGACGCGCTCGGGGCGGCAGCGGTCGTCGCGGCCTGCGCTGGCGGACGTCGCGGTGGCCGCGGCGGCGGCGATGAGCTGATCGACCGAGGTCGCTGCCGGGGTGGTGGCGGCGGCGCTCGCGTCGGCGTCGGTGCTCGCGTTGGCCTGCGAGCTCGAGTTGGCCTGCGCGCTCGCACTCTTAGCCGGGGCATCCTGCGCGGGCGAGCCAGCGCTCGCGCCGGGGTGGGCTGCGCGGCGGCTGCGGCCTGGGGCGTTCAGCGCGGCGGCCACCGCGGCCGCCAGCGCCTGCGCGGCGTCGGTCGACGTCTGATCGGCGTCGCTGGACTCGGGCGCCGATCCACCGGCGCTCTTGGTCTGGCCTTCCGCAACGGCGGTCCGGGCCACATGGTCGTCGAGCACGCTGGCAAAGCCGGGCGGCGCGCCTCCGACGCCGGGTGGCGCGCCGCTGGCGGCCGGGGCGTCGGGGCCGGTCGCCGCGAGCGCATCCGCGCTCGGCGCCGGCGCTGCCGGTAGGGCAGCGGCGAGTGAAGGTGTCATGCGGCGTTCCTCCGGTAGCCGTTGATCGCGATCTCGTCGAGCATCAGGCCCTCCTGACGAGCGACCTCGCGCTCGTGATCGGCGCGGCGGTGCTCCTTGAGACGCTCGAGCGCCTGGCGGTCGCGCGCGGCCTGGGTCAGCGCCTCGCGACGCTGGGCCAGCTCGAACTCGTGGCGCTGCAGGTTCTGCCGCGTGGCCTGGTGGGCGCGCTCGGCGCGCTCGAGGTAGGCCTGGCGGGCCATCAGGTCGGTCGCGTTGGCGGGCAGACGCGTGGCGTCCACCTGCGCGGCGCGGGCATTGCGCGATGCGCGTGGCCGCCTCCTGCACCTCCTCCTCGCAACGGCGATGGCGCAGCATGGCGCCGGCGAGCTCCTCCTTGGCGGCGTCTTCACGACGCTCGCGCAGGGCGCGCACCCGTTCGAGTCGGAAGCGGAACGAGGGTCCGGTCATGGCCCTGTACTCGACCGGTCGGCTCTCGGGCCCTAAGCGACGCCTGGACACTTGTCCGAGCGACCGCTCGGGAAGAAACTACGACTATGTGGGAGTTTCTTCCCAAGGGGCGTTCGTGGCGCTGGTTTCGGTGGCCGCCCACTGCCCGCGTTCACGACCGCCCCGAAGACCGCGAGCCCCCGGGGCGACGCGGCCCTGCTGTACGACGCCAACGCCGGGATGCCACCCCACGTTCGACCGGTTCGTCATCCGGGCGCGCTACGCCATCCCGGGCTACAACGTTCGCTACGTGCGCCGGATCGTGGCCGACCCGTCGGGACGCCCCGTCTCGTTGCTCGGCACGACAGCGGATCCGCGTCGCGTTCAACCTGGCGGGCGGCCACAACAACCGCGGGACCAACCTGCTCGCCGACAGCCTGACGCCGCTGTGCCCGAATCTTCTGCAGGTCACGAAGACCGGCGACTACGAGGGCACCGTGTCGTTCGGCCTGGGCATCAAACGCATGGCCGGCTTCCGGGTGTTCCGGCTGACAAACCCGACACGGGTCGTCATCGACGTCGCGCACTAGCCGGACCCCCCGGGGCTACGCAGTGAGCTGGAGGCCCGGGATGGCCAGGCCGGCGCCCGCGGGCGTGCCCGGGCCGGGCGCCGCCGGCACACCGGCGGCCGGCGCGGCGGGCGGACCGTCGAGCACCTCGCCGACCACGCCGGGCCGGTGCGAGAGCTCCTCGGCCAGCGCGATCAGCTCGGCGTCGGCGTCCTCCACCGTGTTCGGCTCGTCCACGCGCTGGCGCAGGAAGGCGTCCATGCGCGGCCGCAGTTGGATGGCGGCGTCCAGCACCGGGTCGGTCCCGGGCTGGTAGGCGCCGATCGAGATCAGGTCCTCCTTCTCGCGGTACGCCGCGAGCGCCGCGCGCAGCTGCGTGCCCGCGTCGCGCACCTCGGGGGTGACGATCTCGCCGATCAGACGCGACACGCTCTGGAGCACGTCGATGGCCGGGTAGTGGCCGGAGTGGGCCAGCGATCGGGTCAGCACCACGTGCCCGTCCAGGATGGAGCGCACGGCGTCGGCGATCGGCTCGTTCATGTCGTCGCCGTCGACCAGCACCGTGTACAGGCCGGTGATCGAACCGCGATCGCTCGTGCCGGCGCGCTCGAGCAGCCGGGGCAGCAAGGCAAAGACCGACGGCGTGTAGCCGCGGGTGGCCGGCGGCTCGCCGATGGCCAGGCCGACCTCGCGCTGGGCCATGGCAAAGCGCGTGACCGAGTCCATCATCAGCATCACGTCCTTGCCCTGATCGCGGAAGTACTCGGCGATCGCGGTGGCGGTGAAGGCGGCCCGGATGCGCACCAGGGCGGGCTGATCGGAGGTGGCCACGACCACGACCGAGTGCGACAGCGCGTCGCCCAGGTCGCGCTCGATGAACTCGCGCACCTCGCGGCCTCGCTCGCCGACCAGCGCGATCACGTTGACCTGGGCCGAGGTCGAGCGGGCGATCATGCCCATCAGCGAGGACTTGCCGACGCCCGAGCCGGCGAAGATGCCGAGGCGCTGGCCGCGGCCGCACGGCACCAGCGTGTCGAGCGCGCGCACGCCCAGGCCGACGCGGTCGGAGATCCGGGGGCGGGTCAGGGGATCGGGCGGCGGGGCCAGGGTGCTCCGCCACGACACGCCGGACGGGGTGCCGGCGCCGTCGAGCGGATTGCCGAGGCCGTCGATCACGCGGCCGAGCAGCGGGTCGCCGACGGCGACCAGGAAGGGCTGCCCGGTCGGGAACACGCTGGTGCCCGGGCCGATGCCGTGCAGCTCGCCGAGCGGCATCAGCAGCGTGCGCCCGCCGCGGAAGCCGACGACCTCGCAGGGAACCTGCTCGCGCCCACCGCGGTCGCGCTCGTCGCCGACCAGGCACACCTCGCCGATCTCCACCTGCACGCCGGTGGCCTCGATGATCAGCCCGATCAGGTCGGAGACCCGGCCGACGCGGCGAGACAGGTCGGCATCCTGAACGGCGTGGACCACGCCGGCCAGGCGGCTGGGCGGCTGGGCGGCCGGCGCGTCAGTCGTCATCGGTCGGCTCGCGCTCAAGCGCGGCGGCCACGATCTCGCGGGCCTGAGCCAGCTGGGTGTCGATGCCGGCGTCGATGTCCCCGGCGTCGGTGCGGGCGATCGCCCCGCCGCGGGCCACGCGCCGGTCGGACTGCACGCCGAGGTGCTCGATCCCGCCGAGCTCGGACTGGAGCTGCTCGACGCACTCGCCGACCAGCTCGAGGTCGCCCGGGTTGACCACCAGCGTGACCCGCCGGCGATCGGTCAGGTGGCGCAGCGCATTGCGCGCGACGTCGATCACGCGCTCGGGCTCGACGGCCAGCGCGCCGGCCAGGATCTGCTCGGCCAGGCGCAAGCGCCAGCTCGACCGCGTCCTGCTCGAGCTCGGCCACCACCTGCGCGCGAATCTGCTCCACGGCCTGGACCGAGGCACCGAGGGCGGCGATCGCCGGCTCGGCGTCGCCGCGGGCGGCGGCCAGTCCGGCCGCGCGGCCCTCGGCCTCGCCGGCGGCCCACGCCTGGGCGCGGATCTGCTCGGCCTCGGCGCGGACGGCGGACAGGACATCGGCGATGCCCTCGCTGGTACCGGCGGCCGGTGCGTCGAGCTGCCGGAAGGCGTAGCTCGCCACGGCGTTCTCAGACAACGGCGTCTTCCTCGCCACGCGAGAGGACCAGCGCGCCGGCCTCCTCGAGCTTGCGCACGATGGCCACGATCCGGCCCTGGGCCTCCTCGACCACGCGCTTGCGCTGCGGCGGCATGTAGGCCATCTCCTCGACCAGCATCGTCGCCCCGCGCTCGGACATGTTGGACAGGATGCGTTCCTTGACGTCGTCGTTGACGCCGCGCAGGGCCAGGGCCAGGTCCTTCTGGTCGGCCTCGCGCAGGACCAGCTGGATCGAGCGGTCGTCGAGCTTGACGACGTCCTCGAAGACGAACAGCAAGCGGCGGACTTCGGCGGCCAGCTCCTCGTCGGACTCGGTCAGCGCGTCGAGCACGTTGCGCTCGGTCGAGCGGTCGGCGTGGTTGAGGATCTCGGCCAGCGACTTGATCCCGCCCGCCGAGGAGTACTCCTGCTGGACGACGCTGTCGAGCTTGCGCTTCATCACGCCCTCTACCTGCTTGACGACCTCCGGGCTGGTCTCGCCCATGCGCGCGATGCGCAGCGCGATGTCGGCCTGCTCGCCTGAGGGCAGGTGCGAGAGCACCTGCGAGGCGAGCGCGGTGTGCAGGTTGGCGACCACGAGCGCCACCGTCTGGGGGGACTCGTTGCGCAGGAAGGTGACCAGCTGCTCGGGCGGCGTCTTGCGCAGGAACTCGAACGGCCGCATCTCGATCACGCTCGAGAGCCGCCCGATGATCTCGAGCGCGCGCTCGGGGCCGAGTGCCCGCTCGAGCACCTCGCGGGCGTAGTCGACGCCGCCGGCCAGCAGCGAGTCGTAGGCCTGGACGGTGGCCGCCAGCTCCTCGAGCACGGTCGCGGTCGTGTTCGGATCGACCCGCTGGAGCTTGGCCATCTCCAGCGACAGGGTCTCGATCTCGTCGTCGCGCAGGTGCTTGAACACCTCGGCCGCGCGGTCGGGACCGAGCGAGACGAGCAGCACGGCCGCCTTCTTGCGGCCCCTCATGTCGGCCTGCTTCTTGCCCGGGGGGCCGGGCGCTCCGGCGGGGACGGGTGCAGCGGCCTGCGGGACCTGTTCGAGCTCAGCGGCCATGGGGAGCGACTAGTCCTCGCTCATCCAGGCCCGGACCTGCTGGGCCACGCGATCGGGATCGCGCTCGACCAGCTCCTCGACCTGGCGCTTGGGAACGTTGACCGGCGAGCGCAGCCGCTTGACCTCGGTCAGGTCCTCGTCGTCGCCCGAGGCCAGCGCGGCCAGAGGCCGCGGCGTCTCCAGCTCGCGCAGCCAGGTGGGCTGGCCGTTGAACACCTCGCGCTCGCGCCGCTTGAGGTTGCGGCGCATGAAGAACAGGAAGAGCAGGGCGCCAAGGGCGATGATTCCGTACTTGGCGTAGCCCATCATCTTGCTCGTGCCAGCGGCGGCGGCCGTGGTCGAGGCCGGCTTGGCGAAGGCGATCTGGGAGATCGACAGGGTGTCGCCGCGCTTGGCGTTCAGGCCGACCGCGCCGGCCACGGCGTTGCGGATGGCGGTCAGGGACGAGGCGGGGACCGACTTGTCGACCAGCACCGAGACGGTCTGGCTGTTGACGCCGCCCGGCGCGATCGTGCTCTGGGTCACGGTCTTGTCCACGCCGTAGGTGGTGTTGGCCGACTTGTTGTTGTAGTTGGAGCTGCTCGAGCCGCCGGTCGCCGCGTAGGCCGGGATCGTCCCGGTGGTGCCGCCGGCCGTGCCGTTGCCGCCCTTCAGCGTCTCGGTCTGGGTCTGCTGGGTCAGTGGCACGCCCTTCTTGCCGTAGACGAGCGACTGGGTGGTGGCCTGGTTGGCGTTCACGTCGGCGTTGACCACGACCTGGGCCTTGCCCGGGCCGAGCGTCTGGGCGAGCAGGCCGGTCGCCGCGGCGGCCATCTGCGCGTCGTACTGGTTCTCGGCCGCCTGCTTGGAGGTGGCGCCGCCCGAGCCGTCGGAGCTTGAGGTCGGCCACAGCAGCGCGCCGCTGGAGTCGGTGATCGTCACCTTCTGGTCGGACAGGCCCTGGACGCTCGAGGCGACCAGCTCGGCGATGCCCTTGACCGCGCTCGGATCGAGCGTGCCGGAATCCGAGAGCAGCACCGAGGCGCTCGAGGACGGACCGTTGTCGCCGAACAGCTGATCCTGCTGGTCGGGCAGCACGAGGTTCACGGTGGCCGAGTCGATGCCCTGGATCTGCTCGATCGTCTGGTCGAGCTGACCCTCGAGGGCGCGCTGGTAGGTGACCTGCTGCTGGAAGTTCGAGGCGCCGAGCTGGGAGCTGTTGAGCAGCTCGAAGCCGGGCTGCGTCGAGCCGATCCCCAAGCAGGCCCGCCGTGGCCAGCGCGATCCGCGCCTGGCTGACCTGGCCGGAGTCGACGGCCAGCGCCGTGCCGCCGTTCTGGATCTGGTAGCCGATGCCTTTGGCATCCAGGGCGGCGGTGATCTTGCCGGTCTGGGCCGGATCCATCCCGGTCTCGAGCGTGCTGTAGCTCTTGGCCGAGGCGAAGTTCATGACGAGCATGAGGAACACGATCGCGGCGGCAACCGAGCCACCGACCATGGCCCAGCCCTTGGGGGTCAGCTTGGAGATGAGTTGGCGAGGGTCCATTTAGGGCGAGGTTGGGTGGGTGGGGGCTAGACCTGGGTCTGGAACAAGGTGTTGACGGCGTCGGTCAGCTTGGTGCGGACCTGCGAAGCGAGATCCATGGACAGCGAGGCGTTCTCGACCGCGGTGATCGCCTGCGTGGGATCGCTGAGCTGACCGGTGGCCAGCTGCTGGGACGCGGTGGTGGCGTTGGCCTGGGTCGCCTCGAGCGAGTTGATCGCGCCGGTCAGCGCGTCGCCGAAGCTGCCGCTGCCGCTGCCCGTCGGGTTGACCTGAGCGGCGGGGTCCTGGCCGAGCGAGCCGACCGAGCCGACGCTCCACTCGCTGGGGCCGAGTGGCCCGATGGCACCTGAGATCGCCGGAATCACTTCAGCAGATCCAGCGTCTTTTCGAACATCTGCTTCGCCGTCGTCATCGCGGTCACGTCGGACTGGTACGAGCGAGACTCGTCGATCATGTCGACCATCTCGTTGACCGGATTGACGTTCGGCATCTTCACGTAGCCCTGGGCGTTGGCGGCCGGGTTGCCGGGGTCGTAGACCGACTGGTCGGGCGTGGGATCGTTGACGATCCCGCAGACCTCGACCCCGCCGGCGACCGGACCGCCCGGGATGGAAACCCCGCCCACCCCGCTGCCCATCGCGCCCGAGAGCGCTGCGCTGAAGCCGCCGCCGTTCTGCTGCAGGACGACCTCCTGGCGCTGGTAGGGCTGGCCATTCGCGCCGTTGGTGGTGTCGGCGTTGGCCAGGTTCTCGGACGTGACGTCCATCCGCGTGCGCTCGGCGGTGAGGCCGCTGGCGGCAATGCTGATCGAGTCGAAGAAGCTCATCGGGCCCAGGCCACCATTAGGACTGACCCATGCCCATCGCGCTCTCCAGGATCGACTCGCGCTGCGTGGCGATCTGGGTCAGCGTCTCGTAGAGCAGGCCGTTCTGGGAGAGCGCCGCCTGCTGCTGCTCGGGGCTCACGCCGTTGCCGTCGGGGCCGACCGCCTGTTGCTCGGTGTAAGGCTGGAAGCTGACGCCGAGGGGCGACTGGCCCGACTGGATGGCCGACTGGAGCGTCGACTGGAAGTTCACGTCCTCGGGCTGGTAGCCGGGCGTGTCGACGTTCGCCAAGTTGTTGGTCAGCAGCGTGTTGCGCATCTCGGAGCCGCTCATGGCGGACTCGAGGGCTAGCTGAGTGGTGTCAAGGAGGGACATAGAGGAAACCGGAACTGCCTCGCCCTCCTTGGGCTAATGACGACCCGATCCATCGAGTCCTCCCATGAATCGGCCTCTGGCCAGGATCCTTTAGGGGGTTCTAGGCGGTTGTTCGGGGGTTAAACGAATCGCGCCGGGCGGGGCCATGAAAGCCCGCACCCGGCGCGGATTGCCTGGATCGGTGGAAGCCGATTAGGCGAGGGTGAACTGCGAGACCAGCTGCTCGAGCTCCTCGGCCGTCTTGGCCAGCTGAGTCGCCGAAGCGGCGATCTGCTCGGTGGAGGCGCTCGTCTGCTGGGTCGAGGCGCTGACCTCCTCGGAGGAGGCGCTCGACTGCTCGGCGACCGCGGCCACCGAAGTCATGCTGTCCTGGACGCGGTTTCCGGCACTGGCGATCTCCTGGATCGAGCCGGCGATCTGCTCCACGCGGTTTCCGACGTCCTGGACTGCCTCGGAGATCCGCGTGAAGGCCTCGCGGGCCTGCTCGACGGTGGCCGCGCCGTCCTCGGTCTGGCGTGAGCCATCCTCGACGACCTCGACCACGTGCCGGGTCTCGTTCTGGATCTCCTGGATCAGGTTTGCGATCGAGGAGGCGGCGGTCTGCGACTCCTCGGCCAGCTTGCGGACCTCCTCGGCCACGACGGCGAAGCCGCGGCCCTGCTCGCCGACCCGGGCGGCCTCGATGGCCGCGTTCAGGGCCAGCAGGTTGGTCTGCTCGGCGATGCCGGTGATCGTGTCGACGATCTCGCCGATCTGCTCGGACTTGGCGTCGAGCTTGCGGATCGCGGTGCTCGCCTCCGAGCTCGAGTTGCGTACGGCGTGCATCGCCGCGGTGGCCTGGGCCACCGCCTCGGCACCCTCCTCGGCCAGGTTGCGGGCCTGGGTGGCCGCGTCGGCGGTCTGCTGGGCCCCGTCGGCGGAGGTCTGCGAGGCCATCGCCACCTCGTCGGTGAGGATCTTGGCTTCGGCGATCGAGCGGACCTGGTCCTCGGCGCCGGCGGCCACCGAGCTCACGGCCTGGGCGATCTCACCCACGGCGCGGCCGGCCTCCTCGGAGGTGTTGGCCATCTGCTGTGAGGCCAGCGCGAGCTGCTCGGAGCTGTTCGAGATGTCGCGCAGCATCGAGGCGACCTTGGCGCGGGTCTCGTTGTAGGCCACGATCCGCTGGCGCGAGCCCTCGACCATCGAGTTGAAGGTCTGGGTCAGCTGGCCGAGCTCATCGGCGCGATTGGACGCGATGGGCTGGCTGTGCGCCTCGGCGTTCACGGTCAGGTCGCCGCGCGCCAGCGCGTCGAGCCCTGCCCCGACCGCCGCCAGGTCGCGCTCCTGGAGGTCGTTGATCCCGTGCAGCAGCTGGCCGATCCGGCGGCTGAGGTCGCGGGCCAGGACGAACGTGATGGCCGCGGCGATCAGCAGCGCGATCAGCGCGATCACCATCATCAGGCTCTTCGAGCTCGACGCGGTCGAGCCGGCGGCGCTGGTGTTCTCATCCGAGATCGCCTTGCTGGCGTTCTGGACCGCGGTGGTCAGGGCATCGGCGGCCGTGTTGGCGTCGCCGTTGGCGAGCTTGCCGGCGGCGGCCGGCTTATGAGCCTTGGACAGCGCGACGACCTGGTTGTCGAGCCCCTGCCAGGTGCTGAACGCGTCGTTCAGCTTGCTGATCGCGCTCTTGGCGGCCGGGGAGGTCGCGTAGGTGCTCAGCGACTGGACGGTCTGCTGGAAGGTCTGGACGTCACCCTCGTGGTTGGCGGCGCTGCCGGGCTGCAGCACGGTCGAAACCTCCGAGGCGACCATGTCACGTGCGTGGCCGGTCGCCTGCTCGAGCGTGGGCAGCTCCTTGGCAGCGGACTGGACCTTGCCGTTGACCGAGCCGATGCTCGACCAGCCAACCAGTAGCGCGACGATGAAGACGAGGCACACGGCCACGAATCCGCCAATCAGCTGGCGGCGCACGGATGAGATCAGGAATGACACGGGGGGGTTTCGGTCCTTTCAGGGGCGAGAAATGCTTGTTTGTGAAATCGGCCTGCCGGAGGGCAAGCTTGAGCCGGTAGCTGCGTCCTGGCCTATGCGGCCTGGGCCGCAAGCGATGCCGGCACTGGGTTCCAGCCGGCGATCTGGATGCTGTGGTCCTGCTGCATCGAGACGTCGAACGGGGTAACCGGCCCACCCGCCCCGCTGATCACCCGCAGGACGGGACGGTCGAGCTCGAACTCGGGCACGCTCACCACGATCGCGCGGCGGCCGTCTGAGAGCTCGACCTCGATACCCGGCGGGAAGGGCGCCACGCGCTGGGCGAAGACGTTGCAGATGACCGGGTCGAACTGGGTTCCGGCGCCGGCGACGATCGTCTGCACACCGACGTGGGTCGGCTTGGCCGGAGCGTACGGGCGCTCGGAGGTGATCGCGTCGAACACGTCGGCCACGGCGGCGATGCGGGCCATCTCGTGGACCTCGGTCTCGAGCTTGCCCTCGGGATAACCGCTGCCGTCCCAGCGCTCGTGATGGCGCAGCACGCAGCCCTGGACCAGCGGGCACCAGGCGCCGGCGTCGCGGATCAGCTTGACCCCGGCCTTGGGGTGAGCCTTGACGACCTCCCAGTCCTCCTCGGACAGCTTGCCGGGCTTGTTCAAGAGAGACTCGGGAAGCGCGAGCTTGCCGATGTCGGCCAGCAGCAGGCCCATGCCGAGGCGGAACAGCCGCTCTTCGATCCGGTCGTCCTGGCGCTCGCCCTTGTAGTCGAGCCAGCCGTGCTCGAGGATCAGCCGCCGCCCGATGAGCAGGCCGAGGGCGGTCATGTCGATCGAGTGCTGGAGGCTGTACGCGCTCGGGCCGCACAGGTCGGCCAGCACGACCGCCTTGCCGTCGTGCTCCTCGACCTCCTGGAGGATCGCGTCGACCACGTCGCTCAGATCGTCGGTGGCCTCGGGGTCGAGGCCGCGGCCCATCGCCACCGCTCGCCTGGCCTCCTCGTGGAGGGCGGCCAGCGCGCGGGTGCCGAGCGCGCGGGTCTGGGCGCTGATCACCGCGACGGGGTCGATGCCGCGGCCGAGCTCGTCGTCGATCCAGACGGACTGGACGCCGGCCTTGTGCAGGTGCTCGACGAAGCGTGCGTTCAGCGTCACGCCGGCGCGCAGCAGCGGAGCGGCGTCGCGGCCGGTGAGGATGTCACGGGCGAGCCGGGCGTCTTCGGGAAGATTGGCGGTGGAAACGAGCCGCATGTCCCGCAAATCGGCCGGTTTGCCCCGACCTTTAGCCGACCGCGTCTAAGGCTTTTGTTAGAGGGTCTCGAGCGCGGCCGCGTAGCCGCGGGCCGTGCGCTCGACGCGCTCGACGTTGGCCGCCTGAACGACAATCGCCTCGCGCCGGCGGAGAATCTCGATCTCGACGCGCTTGTTCATGAGCGCGGCGCGCTGGAGCGCGGGGCGGGCGTCGGCCGGTGCGACGGCGGGCATGCTCTCCAGCAGCGCGGCCCGCTCGGCGTAGAGCGCGTCCAGCTCCTCGAGCGCACCCTCGCCGATCAGCTCGAGCTCGCGCTCGAGGCTGCGGGCGAGTGTCTCGTAGGGCTGGGCGTTGCTCACTGGGCGCCTGCCGACGCGAACGCCTCGCGCAGCTGGCCGAGCAGCGAGCTCACGTGCTCGATGACGGCCGGGTCCTTCTGGAAGCGCGACTGGCGCAGCTGGCGCAGGCAGTAGACGTAGATGGACTCGAGGTTGGCCGGGATCTGGCCCTGATCCATGTCCAGCGTGTCGCGCAGGTGCTGGATGATGTCCTCGGCCCGGCGGAGCTTGGCATTCGTGACCTCGATCCTGTGGTCACGCATCGCCACGCCCGC
The DNA here is from genome assembly GCA_963764545.1 of uncultured Solirubrobacterales bacterium. Classification (GTDB taxonomy): domain Bacteria; phylum Actinomycetota; class Thermoleophilia; order Solirubrobacterales; family Solirubrobacteraceae; genus Palsa-465. The sequence goes on from CAVXSX010000011.1 coordinate 24,620, forward strand.
CTGGAAGAGGAACCTCCGAGCGCCGTCGTAGAGCATCACTACGAGGAGCTCGGGCGGCGCGCTGAGCACGGCGCTCTCCCGATAGGCGTTGGGCGTGGCGAGTGTGGTCATTTCGAGCGATTCCTCAGAGCGTGAATTGGGCTACCAGTCTCTGAAGATGCTCGGCAGTTGTGGCGAGCTCTTGAGCCGACGCGGCGATCTGCTGCGTCGAAGCGCTGGTCTCCTGAGTGGTGGCGGACACCTGCTCGGCCGAGGCGGAGGACTGCTCGGCCACCGCCAGGACCTCCTCGAGGCTGCCCTGCATCTCGGTGCCCGAGGCAACGAACGACTGCAGGGCCTGGGCGATGCGATCGACGCGCTCGCTCATGTCCGAGACGCCCGAGTCGATGCGCAGGAACGAGGCCCGTGCCTGGTCGACCGTCTCGACGCTCTCGTCGGTCTGGCGGGCCCCGTCGGTGACCACCTGAACGGCCTTGCCGGTGCCTGCCTGGATCTGGGCCACGAGGGCTCCGATCGAGGCTGCGGCCTCCTGGGACTCCTCGGCCAGCTTGCGGACCTCCTCGGCCACGACGGCAAAGCCGCGGCCCTGCTCGCCGGCCCGGGCGGCTTCGATCGCCGCGTTCAGGGCCAGCAGGTTGGTCTGCTCGGCGATCGCCGTGATCGTGTCCACGATTCCGCCGATCTGGTCGCTCATCGCGCCCAGCTCGGAGATCGTCTGGGTGATCTCGGCGGTGGAGGCCTGCACGCCCTGGATGGCCTCGGTGGCCCGGGTGACGGCCTGAGCGCCCTCCTCGGCCAGCTCACGGGCTTGGCGAGCGGCCTGAGCGGTCTCCTCCGCATCGGACGCGGAGCTCTGAGCCGCACCGGATACCTCGACGGTCAGGCTGCGCACCCGCTCGAGCGCGCGGACCTGCGTCTCGGCGCCCTGGGCCACCGATCCGACCGCGTTGGCGATCTCGCCGACGGCCAGGCCGGCCTGCGTGCCGCTGTGGGCCATCTCCTGCGACGCGGTGCTGACCGTGTCGGACTCCTTGGAGATGTCGGACACCATGCGTGCGATGCGAGCGCGCATGTCGGAGAAGGCACGGCCGAGCGCGTCGTGCTCGGAGCGCGGCTCGACCTCGACCGCCAGGTTGCCCTCGGCGATCTGACCGGCCGCGTCGACCATGTGCTTGAGGTACTCGACCGAGGCGTGGAAGGCCTTGGCCAGCCGCCCGATCTCGTCCTGGCTCGAGGTGTCGACCTCGACGTCCACGTCGCCCTCGGCAATCCGCTCGGCGGCCTCGGTCATCGCGGCCAGCGGGCGGGTGATCGAGCGGATCAGCCAGGCGGCGATCGCCACGGCGATGATCAGCCCGATGACCCCAATGATCGACAGCAGGCTGATCGAGGAGCTCACATTGGACTTGACCGAGGCGTTGATGGCCGCTGCCTGCTTGGTCAGGGCAGCGCCCAGCGCGTTGAAGTCAACCTGGGTCTTGTTGGAGATGTTGACGTTACCCACCGTCATCACCTTGACTGCGCCCTTGGCGTTGTTCGCGCGGCCGTAGGCGACGACCTGCTGGCTGAAGCCGTTGTAGCTGGCCAGGTCGGACCGCAGGGTCTGAACCATGGCGCGCGTCGCGGCCGTGGGGGCGGTGGTGGCGAGCGAGTCCAGGTTCGCCTTGGCCTGCTGATAGCCCTGAACGGCCTGCTGCCAGGTGACGTTCGCGAGCTGGCGCTGCTTCGGATCGTTCAGCGCCACGACCGCGGCGTACATGTTCGACTGATCGTCATCGGTGAGCCAGCCCTCGTAGGCGTCGCGCTCGGAGGTGAAGATCTTGAAGGTCGACTCCGACTGGGTCGACTTGCTGCTGGCATTGGTGAGGCCGGTGACGGCGACGCCGACGCACACGCCGGCTATGACCGCCAGCGTGACGACGAGCCCGATCAGCTTGCCGCGAATGCCGAGGGCCGAGAGTTTGTGGGTAACTGCCGATGACGTTTTCATGGTCTCGTCCATCGGCAGGCAGGGGGCAAAACCTAAGCCTCGTGAGAGAGCGGTCCGAGCTACGGCAGCGCTGCCAGCTGGCTGGTCAGCCAGCTGCTCGTCGACTGATTCTGCGACAGGGCCGCCTCCATCTGGGCGAACTCCTGCACCAGCTCCTGCTGCTTGACCTGGTTGGCCGCCGTCAGGTTCGAGATCTGGGTCGTCAGGTTGCTGCTGTGAGAGGTGTCGTCCTGGATGCGGGTCGAGATCGTCCCGCCCGGCGCGGCCTCGTTGTTGACGATGTTCGAGAAACTGATCGACCAGCTCTGGAGCATCGAGTGCACACCGCTGGCGTTGTTGGTCAGCGCAGTCGTCAGGGTGCTCGCGTCGAGCGTGAGGTCCCCGGCCAGGGCACTCTGGGAGACGGTGCCACTCCCGGTGGTGGCGCCGGTGCTGACGCCGATGTCGAGCATGCTGCTCATCGAGCCCGTGAGCCCCCCCACCGCGGCCGTCATCTGATCGCGCATCGTGTAGAGCAGCTGTTGGAGGTCTGAGTCCCCGTAGAGCACGCCCTGGCTCGGATTCGAGCTGCTCGGCGTCGTGGTGAGCTGGGTCTGGATCGTCGAGATCGCCGAGTTGTAATCGGTGACGAACTTCTGGACCGCGGTCTGGATGTTCTGGGTGCTCGGAGCCGGCGAGCCGACGGTGACGGTCACGGGCGTCGAGCCCGTGATGCCGTTGAGGCTGACCGTGAGCCCGGGGATCGTCTGGGTGGCGCCGGGTGTGCCGCTGTTCGGGGCGGAGACGGCCGCGCCCGTGATCGTGTTCGAGGTGGAGTACTGGGTCTGGCTCTCGCCGTTGATCGTGTAGGCGGCGTTGGTGCCGGCGACGTAGTTGACCGAAGGATTGGAGTCCGTCAGATTGCCCCCGGGATCGGTGACTGCGGTGTCGCTGCCGGCGACGGCGGGGACGCCGGTCTGCCGGCTGGACAGAACCACCGTCGCCGGGCCACCGTTGGCACCCTCCTGGGTGACGGTCGCCCAGACGCTCCCGTTGGGGTCGGCGTTGATCTGGCTGACCAGGTCGTCGGCGCTCGATCCGGCGGCAAGCGAATACTGCCCCGTGCCGATCGTGATCTGGTCGGCGCTTGTGGGTGAGGTGAACTGGTACGTCTCATGGGAGGCGCTGGCCAGTGCGCTCACCTGGATCGAGTAGCTGCCCACCACCGCGCCGGCGCCGCTGTTCGCGGTCGCGTTCACCAGCGTCGGGTTGGTCGAGGTGATCGTCTGGGCGTTGGCGAACAGGGCCGGATTGCCCAGCGCCTGCGCGTCGTTGGCCACGGTCTGCAGCGCGTTCTGGATGCTGGTCAGCTGGGTGTTGAGCGCGGTGAGGCCCGTCTGCTGGTTCTGCAGGTTGGTCACCTGCTGCTGCTGAGAGGCCATCAGCGCCTGGATCACCGCGTTGGTGTCCAGGCCGGAGGCCAGCCCGGTGATCTGCAGCCCGCCGCCGCTGAGCGAGCTCAGCGCGCTGCCGCTCGAATACTGGTTCGAGCTCGTAGTACTCCCGCTGCTGATCCCCTGGGTGGACATCGTCTTCTATGTAATCGGCGGCTAGTTGCTTGGACTGGAGAGCGGCTGGCCGGACGCGACGTCGAGCGCCGTGCTGGCCGGGACCGTGAACATCAGGTTTCCGTGCACGTCGTGGACCTCCACGGTCAGCTTGCCGGTGGCCTCGTTGATCTTGAAGCGCAGCTCACTTCCCTCGGCCTGGAGGTTGTGGTAGGCCTGATTGGCCACGCCGATGGCGTCCTGAACCTCCGGCGGGGGGCTGGCCGGGATGGTGTCGACGGTCACCGTGTCGGTCTCCGGCGCACGCGTGGGCGCGGGCGCCGATGATCGGGCCGTCTGAGACGGTGCGGAAGCGGGCGTCCTGCCCACCGAACCGATGTCGAAGCTCATTGCATTCCTCCTTGGATGCGCGGTTCCTACCTATCTTCGGTACGGGATTTCTCCCCGTACAGGAGGGATAATCGAGCGAATCGCGGAGAACTTGAGCGCGGTCTGGCCTTTCTGTTTAGACAATATGGATTGAGCGTCGTCCGGGCCGTGTTGTAGAAACGGGCCGGTCCCTCCACGATCGTGGGGGTGATGTTCAGCCGCGCGGCTGATACCCGCGCGGCGGTCCACAACCGCATATTGGAGGAACCAGCCATGACGAAGGCTAGGACCATCGTCGGTCTGGATGTGCACGCGACGAAGATCGTCGCGGCGGTCCTGGATGTCGAGACGGGCGAGTTGCAGTTCTTTGCCTTGAGCGGGGAGACGGACACGGCGGTCGGGTTCTGCGCCGGGCTGCCGCGGCCGGTGCGGGTGGCGTATGAGGCTGGTCCGACCGGGTACGGGCTCGCGCGGGAGCTCGCGCGCCGGGGTGTGGGGTGCGTGGTCGCCGCCCCGTCGAAGATTCCACGCGCAGCAGGGGATCGCGTCAAGACTGACCGGCGGGACGCCGAGCTGCTCGCCCGGCTGCTGCTGGCCGGCAAGCTGCACGCGGTCCGGGTCCCGGGCCCGGAGGAGGAGGCGTTACGCGATCTGGTCAGGGCGCGTGAGGCAGTCAGGATGGATCTCATGCGCTGTCGGCACCGCGTCTCGAAGCTGTTGTTGCGGCACGGCATCCGGTTCGAGGACGGCGACGCGTGGACCGGGCGTCACCGCCAGTGGCTTGACACCGTGGCGCTGGAGTGGCCGGCGGCCCAGGCGACGCTGTTGGATGCGCGGGGCGCGATCGACGCGCTCGCGCTGCGCCGCGAGCAGCTCGAGCGCGAGATCGTCGCGATTCTGCCCGCTTGCCCGTGGACGATCCAGGTCGGACGGCTCAGATGTCTGCGCGGGGTCGACACCCTGACCGCGGTCGGGCTATGCGCCGAGGTCGGCGACTTCGAGCGCTTCGCGCGCGCGGAGCAGCTAATGAGCTACCTCGGCGTGGTACCGAGCGAGTCCACGACCGGACAGCAACGCCGGCTTGGATCGATCACGAAGACCGGATCCCCGCACGCGCGACGGCTGTTGATCGAGGCCGCGTGGCACTACCGCTCCGCACCAAGGCTCGGGCGAGCGTTGAGCGACCGCCAACAGGATCAGCCCCCCGAAGCTGTCGCGATCGCCTGGTCAGCGCAGCGGCGGCTGCACCGCACCTGGACCCGGCTCGAAGCCCGAGCCAAGCGCCGCACCCTGATCGCGGTTGCCGCCGCCCGCGAACTCGCCGGGTTCTGCTGGGCGATCACCCAGATCGAGTAACCCACACCCCCGAGATCCATCATCCCGTCGGCTGGGTCGGTGGCGGCCCGGCACGCGCGGGGAACCCGCGACACAACTATGAGCACCCCGGCCCCACCCGAGCCAGGCCACGCCCGATACTAGACAGCGGCACCCCACGACGAACCATGGTCCTGCGGCACCCAACACCCGCGTATATCAGTCTGACACGCGTCGCGCACAGCACGCCGGACCGCCACCCACCCAGCCGACCCCACCCCCCTCAACCAACCCGCGCAAGCGAGAAAGATCGCGACGCCCCACTTGACAAACGACTCTCCATATCAGTTGTCCGGGGGGGACTACGCCGTGAGCGCCATCTCCGGGCCGGTTGGGCGCTGGCAGCGGCGCACGAGCTCTCGCGCGGCGGGGCTGGCCGGGTCGAGCGCGAGCGCTTCGCCGGCGAACACGGCGGCATCCGCTATCTGCCCGCTGCGCTGGGCGACGCGGGCCAGGCCGATCAGGGCCCGGGCATCTGGCGTGGCGGCGCACACGGCCATCCACTCCTGGGCGGCCTGGGGCAGGAAGCCCTGGTCGAGGTACATCGAAGCGAGCACCTCGCGCCGCTCGCGCTCGGGCAGGGCCGAGTTCTGCAGCAAGGGGATGAGGCGTTCGAAGCCCTCGAAGTCGTGGGCCCGCAGCAGCGTCTCGAGCAGCACGCCGAGCAACGGGGTGGCCACCACGGGCAGGCTGCGCAGCGGCTCGCCGCCAGCACCGGCGAGCTGCAGCCAGGCGGCGAACACCTCGCGCTCGGCCGCCGACACGCCGACTCGCACCGCGCGGGCGCTCGCCTCGGTGGCGCCGCCCAGATCGCCGCCGGCGATCCTGCCGGAGAGCTCGATCCGCGCGGCCAGGCCGGCATACGGGTTGTCGTCGGCCACCTCGGCGGCCTCGCCGGCGGCCTCCGCGTACCGGCGCTGGTTGAGCAGCGACTCGGCCAGCTGCACGCGCGCCTGGGCGCTGTTCGGGCGGGCCTCCAGGACGGCACGGAACTGCGTCTCGGCGGCGGCCATCGCGCCGTGGCGATAGAAGGTGCCGGCCAGGATGAAGTGGACGGCCGCGGACAGGCTCCCGAGCTGCTCCTCGACCTGCTCGACGATCTCCGTCGGGTCCACCCCGCTGCGGAGCTGGAGGCTCACATACGGATCGATCCCGGGCAGGAAATCGGGGTGCTCGGCAATGCACCAATCGAGCAGCTCACGGGCCGGCGCGAGCTCGCCGCGGCCCAGATACAGCTCGGCCAGCGCGATCCGCGGGCGGTACGTGCCGGCGCCGACGGCCGCGCCGTAGCGGGCGGGGGCGTCGCCCATCTCGATGCACCGCTCCCAATAGGAGATCGCGTCGTTCTCGACACCGAGGACCAGTGCCGCCTGGGCCTGGGAGAAGACCAGGTCGGTGAAGCCCGGGAAGCGCTCGAGGCCGTCCTGGGCACGCTTGATCGCCTCGTCCAGGCGCCCGCAGAACCGAAGCGCGGTGACCAGGCGCTGGACCAGCGCCGGCACGTAGTCGTTCTCCAGCTCGCCGTGGACCTGGACCAGGTCCCAAGCGCGCTCGAACTCGGTCAGGGCCGAGCGGTAGTCCCCGAGCACCGAGTACTCGGTGCCGAGGTTGAAGTGCAGGAACGCGGAGTCGTTGCTCTCAGCCTGCTGGGCCTTGAGGAGCTCGAGGTTACGGCGCGACTTCTCCTTGGCGTCGCGCACCGCGCCGAGATAGCCATAGTGATCGACCCTGACCGGGCAGTGCTCGATCCGGCCGACCGCGTAGGCCGGGAGGTGCTGGGCAATCTGCTCGTGGAGCCGGCCCTCGAAGCGGTAGTTCGGGCGGTTGCGGAACACGCGCATGGCGCTGTTGCTGACCGCCTCACCGTCGCCGCCGTCTCCGGTGAAGCTGGTCATGACCAGGTAGAAGGCCTCGCGCCAGACGCGGCCGGTGAGGGAGCGCAGGCGTCTGACGTCGTCGCCGGCCAGGACCTCGTCGGCGTCGAGGTAGATGATCCAGTCGGTGGTGGCGTGCTCGAAGGACGTGTTGCGGGCGTCCGAGAACGAGCCAGTCCAAGCCTGCTCGACGACCTTCGCCCCGAACTCGCGGGCGATCTCGACCGTGCGGTCGGTCGAGCCGGTGTCGACGACGATGATCTCGTCCACCGCGGGGGCGACCGCGGCAAGGCACTTGGGGAGCATCTCCTCCTCATCCTTGACGATCATGCACAGCCCGAGGGTGAGGTTCCTGGCCGGCTGCGCCTTCGGCGCCAGCTTGCGGGCGCGGGCGGACAGGCCCGGGACGGAGGCGTGTAGCGGTTTGCCCGGGCGGTGGCCCTTGCGCCGGCGCTCCAGCTCCTTGAGGTTGGCCTTGAGATGCGGAAGGGCGGGATCCAGGCGCTGGGCGGCCTTGAACAGCGCCCGGGCGGCGTCCAGGCTCCATAGCTCATACAGGGCGACACCCGCGTAGTTCAGGAGGATGGGCTCGCGTGGCTCCTCTTCGAGGGCCCGGAGCGCTCCGTCGGCCACGGCGACGAACAGCTGGGTGGCCTGGGCCATCGAGCCGGCCTTGGTGGTGGCGCTCAGTCCCTCCTCGATCAGCAGCACACGGGCGTGATAGCGCGCGTGGCTGTCCTCGTGCTCGGCGGCGCGGTCGAACAGGGCCTTGTAGCGGTCAAGCTGGTTGACGGCCAGTTGCAGTCGCGCCTGCTCGCGCAACCGGGCGCCGAACGCACTGCCCGATTGCAGGACGGGAACGGAGCCGGTCGCTTGCGGCGCGGCGGCGATTCTCAGCCCACCACCGCCGGGGCGTGCGGGAGCGTCGCCGGACGAGCCGGCGGAGTCATCGGGCGTGGGTATGCCAGTAAGCCGAAGGGCCATGCGAGGGAACCGCCTTCCGAGGAGGAAGCCTCCTGGATCATCGGCACCTGGCCGGTGGGCTTGAATTGGGGTGGCTTCAGCGCGGGCCGCCGGGCCCGCGGCCCACCGCCGCGTCCAGGCGGTAGGCCCAGGCCAGCGTCTCGGCCACGGCGCTCCACATCTCCTGGGGCACGTCGGCGCCCAGCTCGAGCCGGCCGAGCGCCTCGGCCAGGGCCGGGTCGTGGCGGACCGGGATGCCCGCCTCGCGGGCTGCAGCCAGGATGCGTTCGGCGACCAGCCCGGTGCCGGTTGCGGTCACGCGCGGGGCGTGCTCGCCCTTCTCGTAGCGCAGCGCGGTCGCGCGTCGGCGCTCGGGCGGCTGATCGCGGTCAGGCATACAGGTCCAGCGGCTCGCGGCGGGGGGTTACCTCGACCGTCACCGGGCGGCCCAGGGCGGCGCCGAGGGCGTCGCGCAGCTCGCCGGCCGCGCCGGCGGCGAGTGCGGCAGGCTCGCCCGCGGCCAGCGTGGCGCTCACCCGCAGCGACTGGGGATCGAGCTCGAAGCGCAGGTCGACCGCGCCGAGGGTCGGCGCGTCATAGACGAGGGCCAGCGTGTGACGGCCCGGGCCGGACTGCCGGCCCCGGCTCCCCGCCTCGTCCTCGTCAGAGAGCGGCGATACCCTGACGTGCCCGCCGCCGGGCAGCTCGACCGCCGCTTGCGCGGCCGCCGCGGCGGCCTGGTCAGACAGGCTCAGCACGACCCGCTCTGGCGTGATGTCGCGGACGGTCAGCCGCAGCTCATCGCCGGCCTGCACGCCCTTGGGGAGCTTGGCGTCGATCAGCGCGCCGGCGATGCTCAGAGATCCCCGGCCCTGGCCGTCGGCGGCGACCACACGGGCCATCAAGGCCCGACCGGGCGTCACCCGCAGCTCGGTGCCCAAAACGGCGCGGATCAGACGAATGTCCACGGCGATCGGGTCCATGCCTCAAGGATCATGCCCGAAGGGCGACTACCTGGGAACGATGGACACCGGTCTCTACATCGCAGCGTCCGGGATGCTCGCCCAGCAGGTCCGCGAAGACCAGCTGGCCAACGATCTCTCGAACGCCTCGACGCCCGGATACAAATCAGACTCTTCGGTCCAGTCGGACTTCGGCTCGATGCTCATGGCCAACACGTCCAACGGCCAGACGGTCGGTCAGGTCAACACCGGCGTTCAGCTCGGCGCCCCGGTGACCAATCTGACCCCGTCGACGCTGTACTCGACCAACCAGCCGCTCGACTTCGGCGTCGCCGGCCAGGGCTTCTTCGCGGTACGCACCCAGCAGGGGACCCGCTACACGCGCGACGGGCAGTTCCAGGAGAACGCCCAGGGGCTGCTGGTCGACGGCCAGGGCAACCCGGTCCTCTCTCAGAACGGGGCGACGATCACAGTGAGCGCGCAGGGGACGGTCCCGGCGTCCTCGCTCGGCGTGTTCAACGTGACCGGCGTGGCCAAGCAGGGCGATAACTACTTCACCGGCGCGGCCGGCGGGCGCGCCACCGGGACCGTCAAGCAGGGCGAGCTCGAGAAGCTCCGCGGTGGACCCGGTTATGACCATGACCAACATGATCAGCTCGCTGCAGACCTACCAGGCCGGCGAGAACGCGATCCAGACGATCGACTCGACGATGCAGGAAAGCTCCTCGTCGGTCGGCTCGCTCACAGGAGGCTAGGCATGCTCGAAGGGCTGTATTCCGCCGCGTCCGGCATGGAGGCTCAGCAGCAGCAGTTCGACGCCATCTCCAACGACATGGCGAACATGGACACGCCGGGCTACCAGTCGACGATCGTGGGCTTCCACGACCTGCTCTACTCGAACGGCAGCTATGGCTCGAACGTGCCCACGGGCGCGGGCAGCTCGGCTCAGGTCGTCGGACGCGACCAGACCCAGGGCGCCATCCAGACCACGAACCAGCCGCTCGACGTCGCCCTCCAGGGCGATGGCTTCTTCGAGGTCCGCCGTTTCGACGGCTCGATCGGGCTGACCCGCAACGGTCGTCTGCAGCTCAACGACAAGCGCCAGCTGACCAACCAGGAGGGGATGCTGGTCCAGCCCCCGATCACGATCCCCACGGGCGTCCCGCTCGATCAGGTGACGATCCGCCCCGACGGCACGGTCGACGCGGCCGGCAAGAGCGTAGGCAAGATGTCGCTGGTCAACGTCCCGGCGCCCGACGGCCTGGTGGCCGACGGCGACAGCGTGTTCAGCGCCACCACGGCCAGTGGCGCGGCCAAGGCGGCCAAGAACGTGACCCTCCAGCAGGGCGCGCTCGAGGGCTCCAACGTCGACCTCGGCGACGAGATGGCCAAGATGGAAAGCGCCCAGCAGGAGTACGCGATGGGCAGCCAGGCGGTTCAGTACCAGGCTCAGATGCTGTCGATCGCCAACCAGATCAAGCCATGAGCGCGCTTGGTGTGAATACTTCGCTGCCGGCGATCAACGCCGCTTTCGAGCCGACGGACATCCGCAACTCGGGACGCGCAGGCCAAGCAGGCCTACCAGGAGGCGCTCGGCTTCGAGGACGTCCTTATGCAGGAGCTCACCCAGGAGCTCGCCAGCACCGTGACCAGCCCGGGCACCGACTCGAGCGACTCGACCGACGGCAGCTCGGATTCGAGCGACTCGAGCGGCTCCTCCAGCGGATTGCTCGGCTCCGATCCGAGCACCAGCGCGTTCGCGAGCATGATTCCAACCGCGCTCACCCAGAGCATCATGTCGGGCGGCGGGGTCGGCGTCGCCGACCAGCTCGCCCGCGCCATCGACCCGCAGATCGGGGCGAAGAAATGAGCGGGGTCGTGCTGCACGAGCAGGCTGATCTCGTTCTGACGAACGAGGTCATCGCACACCTCGAGGCGCAGCTGGTCGCCGCCCGGCGGCTGTTGCAGGTCGTGCTCGAGCAGGGCGCGGCCATCCGCAATCGCGACGTGCGCGGCGTCGTCCAGCTGACCGGCGTGCTCCAGGCCGAGCTCAAGCGGCGTCAGCTGCTCGAGACCCAGCGCCTGGCGCTGCTCCAGCGCGCCGGCACCCGGCTCGGCGTGCCCGCCGGCTCGGTCACACTGGCCCTGCTGGAGACGCTGATGGATCCCGAGTCGGCCCGGCTGGCCGGCGCCCGCAGCGCCGAGCTGCGCGGGCTGCTCGAGACCGTCCAGCGCGAGCATCACGTCAACCGGGCGCTGATGGGCCAGGAGTTGGCCTTCCTCGACCATTTGCTCAAGCTCGCCGGCATCGGCGGCGATGAGAGCTACAACGCCGGCGGCGATCGCCTGGCCACCACCGCGTCCCAGCACACGGGGCGCCGCGTGTTCGATCTGGAAGTGTGAGCGAGCGATGACCATCCCCAGCTATGCCGGCCTGAACACCGCCCTGAGTGGGCTCGAGGCTGCCCAGGCGGCGATCGACACCACGGGCCAGAACATCGCCAACGCCAACACGCCCGGCTACTCCCGCCAGCAGGTGGTCCAGACCGACCGCGTCCCGCTGACCATCCCGAGCCTGTCGAGCATCACCGGCCAGGGCTCGCAGGTCGGCCTCGGGGTGGACATCACCACGATCAGCCGAGTCCGCGACCAGTTCCTGGACAGCCAGTACCGCAACCAGAACTCCCAGGAGAACGGCGACAGCACGACCTCGGGCCTGCTCGGCCAGGTCCAGGCGGCGCTCAACGAGCCGAGTGGGACCGGTCTCTCGACCGCGCTGAACGGATTCTGGACGGCCTGGAACGGGCTGCAGAACGACCCGACGGATCAGGGTGCGATGAGTGCGGTGATCGGGGCCGGACAGACCGTGGCCGAGAACCTGAACACGATGTCGGACGGGCTGACCACACTCGAGGGGCAGGTCACCGAGCAGTACACGACGCTGACCGACGCGACTAGCGGCCCGGTGGCCTCAGACGCCAATCAGATCGCGGCGCTCAACACGCAGATCTCCCAGGCTCAGGCCAGCGGTCTGGACGCCAATCACGCTGCTCGATCAGCGCGACAACCTGATCGACGACCTCTCGCAGTACTCCAACGTGTACGTCACCCAGCAATCCAACGGCATGGTCGACGTGAGCTTCGGCAACGCCGCCAAGGCCGCCGCCAACGGCACGGCGGACCCCACGCAGCTGGTCAACGGGTCCTCGGTCGACCTGACCGACAACCTGACCGACAGCAACCTGAACGGGTCGAGCGGCACGCTCGGCTCGCTCCTCGGGCTGTATGACTCGACTTCCGGCAACGGCCAGATCGCCAGCTACGTGGCCTCGCTCGACGGCGTGGCCAACACCCTGGTGAGCACCGTGAACGGCGCGATCTCGGGTGCCGATTCCAGCGGGGCCGACCGCGCCGCCGTTCTTCGCCGCCAGCGGCACGACCGCGGCCACGATCGCGGTGAACCCGAGCATGACTCGAGCTCCAGCCCGCCGTACACGATGGCCGAGGCCGGCGCGGTGGCCAACCTGAGCGGGCAAGCGCGCCGATCAGGCCTACAACGCGTTTGTCACCCAGGTCGGCTCGGACGTCCAATCCGCGCAGAACGCGCAGCAAACCTCACAGTCGCTGCTCAGCGCGATCGGCAACCAGCGCCAGAGCATCTCGGGCGTCTCGCTCGACGAGGAGATGACCAACCTCATCACCTATCAGCAGGCCTACCAGGCCTCGGCCCGGGTGATGGACGCGATCGACCAGACGCTCAACACGCTGATCACCACGGTCGGAGGGGGCATCTGATGATCGGTCGCGTCACCCAGCAGATGACGGCGCAGACCATGCTGGCCGACATCAACCAGTCCCTGGACCGACTCGACACCACCCAGGAGGAGCTGTCGACCGGCAAGAAGATCAACCAGCCTTCCGACGACCCGTACGGCACGAGCCTGGCCCTGCAGCTGAACAACCAGATCGCCAATCTGACCAGCTACTCCAACAACGTGACCGACGGCACCGGGTGGACTCAGGCGGCCAACACCTCGCTGACCAACATCACCAACGCCGTCCAGCGCGTCCGCGAGCTGACCGTCGAGGCCGCCAACGGAACCCAGACCACCGCCGACATGCAGGCCTCGGCCGCCGAAGTCAACCAGCTGATCGACGAGATCAAGCAGGAGGGCAACGCGCAGTACAACGGCCAGTACGTCTTCTCGGGCTCGGCCACGACTACCGCTCCCTACCAGCCGGGCTCGAGCGATGCCTACGCCGGCAACACCGGTCAGGTGACGCGGGAGATCGCGCCGAACACCCCCCTGGCCGTCAACGCCAACCTTTCCTCGGTGCTCGGTACCGGCCAGACCACGCAGGGCCAGCCGGCCGGTGATGGCCTGCTGCTGAACACGCTGCGCAACATTGCCGACGACATGCAGTCGGGCAACTCCGCCGCGCTGAGCAACACGGACCTCTCGCAGCTCGATACCAATCTGAACTCGCTCAACGGGCTCACGGCCAACATGGGTGCCACCTCGGAGCGTCTGACGCTGGCCTCCTCGCGCATCCAGGCGCTCCAGACGAGCGACGCCACGAGCCTCTCGAACACTCAGGACGCCGACATGGCTCAGACCGAGGTCGATTTCTCGACCGAGCAGGCGGCCCTGACCGCGGCGCTGCAAGCCGGCGCCCACATCGTGCAGCAGTCGCTGATGAACTTCCTCAGCAGCTAGAGTTCGCCGCCCTAGTGTCGTCGCTCACGATCGAAAGCTCGCGCTTCGGGCAACTGGAGATCGACTCGACCTCCGTGCTCGAGTTCCCCGAGGGCCTGATCGGGCTGGCCGGGTCGCGCTATGCCCTGCTGGCCGACGATCCGGAGGCGCCGTTTATGTGGCTGCAATCGCTCGAAGACCCGTCGCTCGCCCTGCCGGTGATCAATCCTCACCGGTTCTTCGCCGACTTCGCCGTCGAGGTGGTCGACGAGGACGCCGAGCGCCTCGGGCTCGATGGCTCGAGCGCGATGGATGTCTACGCCACGGTCCGCGCCGCGTCGACGCTGGAGGAGTTCACCGCCAACCTGAAGGCGCCCATCCTGGTGCGCGCCGGGCAGGCCTGGCAGGTGATCAACCAGGCGCCCGGATGTGAGCTTCGCGTCCCGTTGTACGCCGGGTCCGAGACCAACGGCGCGGCGACCGCCGGCGGGAATGCTGAGAATTAGCCGTCGCGCCGGCGAGCGCATCATGCTCGGCGACGACGTCGTGATCGAGGTCCTCGAGGTCCGCGGCCAAACCGTGCGAATCGGGATTGACGCCCCGCGGGCGATCCCGGTCTACCGCGAGGAGATCTGGCTCGAGGTCAAGAAGGAGAACCGGGCCGCCGCCGAGGCGGCGGCCAGTGCCGAGCTGCCCGATGTGAGCGGGCGGCTCGGCCAGTAGGGCCCAGCGTAACGCTGGGCCCGGTTAGGCGACCTCGGAGAAGAGCTGCTCGTCGACCTCGAGCTCGGCGCGGAGCTTCTTGGTGATCTGCCCGTGGATCTGGCAGACGCGGCTCTCGGTCACGCCGAGGATCTCGCCGATCTCGCGCAGAGTGAGGTTGTAGACGTAGAGGAGCACGGCCACCTTGCGCTCGCGCTCGGGGAGGCGCTCGAAGGCCTCGCGGAAGCGCGACTTGGCATCTGAGCGCATCGCCGCGTGCTCGGGATCGCTCTCGCGATCCTCGGAGTGCAGGGTGTCGATCCGCTCGATCGTCGTGTCGTCCTCGGCCAGCACGACCGTGTTCAGCGAGCCCACGTGGGAGCGCGCGATCTCGTCCTGGCGGGTGATCAGATCGCCCGTGGAGATGCCGAGCGACTCGCTCAGCTCCTCGCGGCTGGGCTTGCGGCCGTACAGGCCGACGAACTGCTCGTTCGCCTTGTTGATGTCACGATCCCAGCGGCGCAGGGAGCGGGGAGCCCAGTCGTTACGCCGCAGCTCGTCGAGCACCGCGCCGTGGATCCGGGTCCACGCGAACTGCTCGAGCGTGGCGCCCTTGGCGGGGTCGTAGCGGTCGATCGACCGGATCAGGGCCTCCAGGCCGCACGAGATGAAGTCGTCCACCTCACAGCGGGCCGGGATCTCCCGGGCCTTCTTGTAGACGATGTACTTCACCATGGGGGCGAAGGTGAGGACCAGGCGGTCACGAATGCGCGCATCACCGGTCTGCTTGTACTGCGTCCACAGCTCAAGCGTCTCCTGCGCCGACATTCGGCCGTTCTTGTCCTTGGCTTTCCGCATTACAGGACTCCGTATTCTCGAGGGAAGTTCGCCGCCGGGCTCAAGTTCCGGCCTGCGAGACTGACATCGGCGCGTGGGCCCGGACCTTCATCCGCGATGACCCGCAACCGGATCCGTAGTAACCCGCAACTTGGCCTCCAATCCCTCACGAATCCTCCTGCTCAGGGGTATCAACCTCGGTTCGCGCAAGCGCGTGTCGATGCCTGACCTGCGTGAGGTGTTGACTGAGGCGGGCTTCGAGGACGTGCGGACCTACGTGCAGAGCGGCAACGTGGTGCTCGGGAGCCGGGCGGCGCCGGCCAAGGTCGGAGCCCAGGCCGAGCGGGTGATCAGCGAGCGCTTCGGGTTCGACGTCGACGTGATCGTGCGCACCGCCGACGAGCTGGCTGACGTGGTGGCACGCAATCCCCTGGCCGACGTGGCGGTGGATCCCAAGCGCTACCAGGTCAGCTTCCTCGAGGACGAGCCCGATCCAGCGGTGTTGGAGCGCATCACGGCGCTCAAGGCCGAGCCGGAGCGGCTTGTTGCCATCGGTCGCGAGCTGTACGCATGGCACCCAGATGGCATCGGCCGCTCGAAGCTGTGGAACAAGCTGGCCGGCAGCGGACTCGGCGTACGGGCGACCGCGCGCAACTGGACGACCGTGACCACCCTGCTCGAGATGGCGCTGCAGTCGTGAAGATGCGCCGGTACACGGTCGCCGACGTGTTCACCGACACGCCCCTTGAGGGCAACCCGGTGGCCGTGTTCACCGACGCCTCCGGGCTGTCCGCCGAGGTCATGCAGCGGGCGGCGCGGGAGCTGAACCTGTCCGAAAGCGTGTTCATCTTCCGCTCGGACGGGCCGCATGCCCACCTGAAGGTGCGGATCTTCACGCCGTCGACTGAGCTGCCGTTCGCCGGGCATCCGGTCCTCGGGGCGGCGTTCGTGGTCGGGCGGGCGATGGGCTCACCGGTTGTGCGCCTCGAGTGCGGACTCGGAGTGGTGCCCGTCACGCTGATACGCCCGGACGGCGGCGGCGAGCCGGTCTACGGCGAGATGGAGCAGCCGATCCCGTCGACCGAGTCGTTCCCGGCGGCCGATGAGCTGCTGGCGGCACTCGGGGTGGAGCAGGGTCGCGACGGCCTGCTGCCGATCGAGGCCTACCGCAACGGCCTGGCGCACGTGTACGTCGAGCTGGCGAACGAGGACGCGGTGGCGGCCCTGCGACCCGACATCGGCGCGCTCGAGCGCCTCGGGACCTACGGGATCAGTTGCTTTGCCGGCTCCGGCGAGCACTTCAAGACGCGCATGTTCGGGCCGGCGCTGGGGGTGGTCGAGGATCCCGCCACCGGCTCGGCGGCCGGACCGCTCGCGGTACACCTGGCCCGGCACGGGCGGGTGGCGTTCGGGACCGAGATCGAGATCGTGCAGGGGGTCGAGATCGGCCGTCGCTCGGTGCTGCGGGCGCGCGTGGACGGTGCGCCGGACGCGATCGAGCGCGTGGTGGTCGGCGGCTCGGCCGTGATCGTGGCGCGCGGGGAGTACCGGCTCGACTGAGCTGTCCGGATGGGGTACATGGCCCCAGGGACGCCGAACAGAGTGAGGCCCCTTGTCGGTATGGAGGGGCGGTGGAATACTCGGACGACCGGTCCATCCCTCTCGGAGGTGAGTCATGTCAGAGCCGGCCCATGTCCTCGTCGTGGCCCATCAAACCGCGGCCACGCCCGGGTTGCTCGACGCGGTTCGTGAGCGGGCCCAGCGCGGCCCGGCGAGGTTCCACCTCGTGGTGCCCCAGCAGGCGCACGGGATGCACAAGCTGGTCGATCCGCAGGACGCGGGCGCGGATGAGGCGCAGCAGGTGCTGAACGCCGCGCTGCCCAAGCTGACCGTGGAAGCGGGAAGCGAGGTCACCGGCAGCGTCGGCGATGCCGAGCCGCTGATGGCCATCCAGGACGCGGTCAACCTCGGCAACTACGACGAGATCATCATCTCGACGCTGCCGCTGGGCGTCTCGCGCTGGTTGAAGCTCGACCTGGTCAGCAAGGCTCGCGGCCTCGGGCTGCCGGTCACGCACGTTGCGGCGGCCAGCAAAGTCGAGGCCGGCGCAACGGTGTGAGCTTGCGGTCAGCCGGGTAGAGAGCGCTCCGTAAAAGGAGAGGCTCATGCTGCGACTGCATCCGGCAACGGTCGACTACATCATCATCGCGATCTACTTCGTGGTGGTGCTCGGCATCGGGTTCGTTGCCCGGCTGTCGATCAAGACTGACCTTGACTTCTTCCTCTCGGGGCGCTCCCTGCCGGCGTGGATCACCGGCCTCGCGTTCATGGCCGCGAACCTGGGCGCGCTCGAGATCCTCGGCCAGTCCGCCAACGGCGCCCAGTACGGCGTGTCCGCGGTCCACTACTACTGGATCGGCGCCGTCCCCGCGATGGTGTTCCTGGGCATCGTCATGATGCCCTTCTACTACGGGGCCAAGGTCCGATCGGTGCCGGAGTACCTGCGGCTGCGCTTCGGCAGCGCCGCGCACATCTTCAACGCGGCAACCTTCGCGGTCGCCACCGTGCTGATCAGCGGCGTGAACCTGTTCGCGCTGGCCCTGATCATCCACCTCCTGCTCGGTTGGCCGGTCGGTGGCTCGATCCTGGCCGCGGCGGCGGTCGTGCTGATCTACATCACGCTCGGCGGGCTGACCTCGGCGATCTACAACGAGGTGCTCCAGTTCTTCGTGATCTGCGCCGCCCTGATACCGCTGACGCTGGTCGCGCTGCATTCGGTGGGCGGCTGGCCCGGGCTCGAGCACCGGATCAAGGAGCTCCCCGCGCTCGGGAACGCCGGCCTGCACGCCTGGAAAGGTCTGGGCATCCACCATCCGACCAACCCGCTGAAGGCGAACTGGATCGGAGTGGTGTTCGGCCTCGGCTTCGTGGTGAGCTTCGGCTACTGGACGACGAACTTCGCCGAGGTGCAGCGCGCCCTGTCGGCCACGAACCTGTCCGCCGCCCGCCGGACTCCGCTGATCGCCGCCTATCCGAAGACCTTCTTCCCGTTCATCATCATCCTCCCGGGCCTGATCGCGGCGGCCACCGTTCACGGCCTGGGCGTCGGCAAGAGCCTTTCCGTCCAGTACAACACCGCGATCCCGCACCTGATCAGCCAGTTCTTCCCCGAGGGGATGCTCGGGGTGGCGATCGTCGCGCTGATCGCGGCGTTCATGGCGGGGGTGGCGGCGAACGTCACCGCGTTCAACACGGTCGTGACCTACGACCTGATCCAGCCCTACATCTGGAAGGACCGCGACCCGGCGTTCTACCTGCGCTGGGGCCGTCTGGTGACGATCGGCGGAATCCTCATCTCGATAGCCACGGCGTTCATCGCCAAGGGCTACTCGAACATGATGAATTACATCCAGACGCTGTTCTCGATCTTCAACGTGCCGCTGTTCACGACGTTCATCGTCGCGATGATCTGGAAGCGGGCGACGGCCATGGGCCGGGTTCTGGAGCCTCGTGGCGGGCACGGCCACCGCCTACGGGGTCAACCGACTGGCGCGCGTACCACGTGATCTTCCACTTCGGCTCGCCGCTCAGCGCGAGCTTCTGGCAGTCGATCTGGGCGTTCATCGTCGGCACGCTCGTGCTCGTGGTGGTCTCGCTGGTGACCAGGCCGAAGCCCGAGGAGGAGTTGCGCGGGCTGGTCTGGGGCCTCACCCGCAAGGAGGAGCGCGAGGTCAACGCGGACGAGCGCGACCGGCTGTGGTGGCGCTCCCCGGTGCTGCTCGGCGTCGTCGTGCTGGCGATCGTGCTCGTGCTGAACATCATCTTCATCTAGGGACTAGGAGCCGACGATGAGTGCAACCGATAAGCCGTTCGGCGTTCCAGGCGGGGAAGGCCTCCAGTCGACCGGCGCAACCGATGAGGACGAGGTCGAGGCGGCCGAGGCGGCCAACCGGTTCGACATCCGGCGCCTGATCGGCGGGCTGTTCTGCCTGTACTCCCTCATCTTGATCGCGCTTGGGCTGTTCGGCTCGCACACGATCAAGAACAAGGCGGCCGGGATCAACGTCGATCTGTGGACCGGCATCGGGATGCTCGTGGTCGGGATCCTGATGCTCTTCTGGGCGCTCTCGCGTCCGGTCGCGCCCGAGCCGGCCGAGACGCGCGGGCAGGGCTCGGGGCGCATCAGGCGTGCCCCGGCCTAATCAGTGGTGATCGATGACGCGGTCGATCAGGCCGTACTCGACCGCCTCGTCGGCCTTGAAGAAGCGATCGCGCTCCATGTCAGCGTGCACCTGGTCGACGGACTGCCCGGTGTGATGGGCGTAGATCTCGTCGATCCGCCGGCGGATGTTGAGGATCTCGCGGGCGTGGATCTCGATGTCGGTCGACTGGCCCTCGAACCCGGCCGAGGGCTGGTGGATCAGGATGCGGCTGTTGGGCAGCGAGAAGCGCTTGCCCTTGGCCCCGCCGGTCAGCAGCAGCGAGCCCATCGACATCGCGATCCCCACGCAGATCGTCTGGATTTCGGGCTTGATGAACTGCATCGTGTCGTAGATGGCGAGGCCGGAGTAGATCGAGCCGCCCGGGCAGTTGATGTAGATCGAGATGTCCTTGTCGGGATCCTGGGACTCGAGATGCAGGAGCTGGGCGACGATCAGGTTGGCGATCGTGTCGTCGATCGGCGTGCCGAGGAACACGATCCGTTCGTTGAGGAGCCGGCTGTAGATGTCGAACTCGCGCTCGCCGCGCGCGGTCCGTTCAATCACCATCGGGATGAGAGGCATGGGCTGCAGCGTACTCACCCCCGCTGGCCGGGGACGGCAGCGGCTCAGGGCACGATGATCGCGCTGCCCTCGAACGCGCCGGCCTTGAGGTCCTGCAGGGCCTGTTCGGCTCGCTCGAGCGGATAGCTCGTGACCGTGGTGCGGACGGGAATTTTCGGGGCGAGCCCGAGGAACTCCTCGCCGTCTTTGCGGGTGAGGTTGGCGACCGAGACGATCGTGCGCTCCTGCCAGAGGTCGGCGTAGGGGAAGCTCGGGATGTCTGACATGTGGATGCCGGCGGTGACCACGGTGCCCCCGGGGCTCAGCGTCTTGAGGGCTCTCGGGACGAGCTCGCCGGCCGAGGCGAAGATGATCGCGGCGTCCAGGGGTTCGGGCGGCGCTTCGTCGCTACCGCCCGTCCAGGTGGCGCCGAGGGTTTTCGCGAAGTCCTGGGTTCGAGTGTCGTTCGGTCGCGTGAAGGCGAACACGGTGCGGCCCTGGTGGACCGCGACCTGGCAGATCATGTGCGCGGCCGACCCGAAGCCGTACAGGCCGAGGTTCCTGGCGTCTTTCGTGAAGCGGAGCGCCCGGTATCCGATCAGGCCACCGCACAGCAGCGGCGCGGCCTGTTCGTCGGTGAGGGTTTCCGGGAGCGGCAGGCAGTAGCGCTCGTCGGCGACGGTCAGCTCTGCGTAGCCGCCGTCGATGTCGCGGCCGGTGAAGCGCGCGTGTGGACAAAGGTTCTCGCGGTCGGTGCGGCAGTACTCGGCAGGTGCCGTCGGTCCAGCCCAGCCAGGGCACGCCGACGCGTCGCCCGTCCTCGGTGCGGGCGACGATCTGGTGGCCGAGGGTGATCGGCAGCTTGGTCGCGTCGATCTCGTTGTCGCGCAGGTGCAGGTCGGTGCGGCACACGCCGCAGGCGGCGACGCGCAGAAGGAGCTGGCCGGGTCCCGGCGTGGGATCCGGCAGCGTGGTGACCGTAAGCGGCTGGCCGGGTTGCTGGAGGACGGCCGCGCGCATTCGCTCTGCCCCGGGTTGGTGTCGCGCGTGCCTAGGGGACCGCGTCGAGCCAGGCTCGGCGGGTGGTGTGGCTGGGCCGGCGCGATGCCGTCCGTGAGCTCTGAGCGGATCTCGCCCAGGGTCCCGAAGCGCTCGGCCACCACGTTGTGCTGGTGGATCGTCTCGAGGTTGACCTGGCGGGCCTCGACGAACACGGCGTCGTTCAGCTGCGGGAAGGTCTCGACCACGCCGCGGATCATCTCGCGCACGCAGTCCTCGACGAAGCGGGGCCGGCGGTGCGCCTTCTCGACCACCTGGGCCTCGTCGGCGCGCTTCATCAGCTCGTAGATCTCAGACGACATGGACTGCCTCGACGATCGCGAGCAGGGTGCGGCGTCGATCTCGTCGTCGCACAGCTCGGTGCACCCGATGTGCAGCGTGCCCAGCCCGCGCTGATTGTGCGTGGCCACGGGGACGGTTTCGAGGATCTTCTCGATGTCGTCGGCGTCGAAGCCCTGCGCTTCCAGGCGGTCGCGGGCCTGGGCGGCGACGAGCTCCTGGGCGCACGGGCACGCGGTCATGCCCTGGGCGGTCACACCGATCAGCCGTCGCGTGCCGAGCTCGGTGCACGCGGCCGAGCCGTGCAGCGTGTACAGCTCCTGGGTCTGGATGCCGGAGATCGGAGCGGGCTTGTGCTCGGGGAAGCGCGCCTCGATGTTCACCTCGGCGCGCCGGGCGTTCTGCCGGTCGCGGACACGCTGCGCGATGTGCTCGGCCAGCGTCTCGACCTTGAGCGTCGATTCGCCGAGTACGACCTCGCCGATCGCGTCGTTGACGACCTCCTCGAAGCGCGACATGTGGGCGCCCTTCTGGTCTGAGCCGAGCTCGACCACGCACTCGAAGCGGGCCGAGAACAGCTGCTCGGAGCCGTTCTGCTTGATGCGGATCACCTTCTCGACGCCGGTCACGCCCACGCGCGAGAGGCTGAGCTGAACCGCCGGGCGGCGGGCCTGGACGTCGTCGGAGATCGAAACGCTCGATACGGGGTTGGCGGCCATCGTCGCCCTAAAGGGTAGACACCTGGCCATCCGGGCTGAATTCCCTGGACAACCGCCGCAATTGTGGTATCACTCGTAACCGGCGCATTTGGGAGAACGAGAGAGGGCCGGAGGGCCTCGGGCCGGGGGTCAGTCGGCGCGTGGGAGGAGCTCAGGGGCGAGTGAGCGATAAGTCGATCCTTTTAGTTGATGACGCTCCGATCGTGGAGCTGGAGGAGCTGCGAGGGCTGATCGCCGAAGGCCAGGAGCGAGGCTTCCTGACCATCGACGAGATCCAGGCGTGGCTCGAGGAGTCCGAGGTCAGCAAGGAGCAGGTCCAGGAGCTGCACGCCTACCTGGACGATCAGGGCATCGAGGTGGTGGATGCCGACGGGCGTCCTGCCAAGTCGGAGGCCTCGAGCGTCGAGGCGAGCGTGGCGGCGGCCGCGGAGCCGCGGGCCGATCAGGTGCGCGTCGAAGAAGGTCGAGATCGACCTGACCGTCGAGCCGAGCCTGGATTCGCTGCGGCTGTACCTGCGCTCGATCGGGCGCGTGGCGCTGCTGACCGCCGAGCAGGAGGTCGCGCTGGCCAAGCGGATCGAGCGCGGCGACATGGTGGCCAAGCAGCGCATGATCGAGGCCAATCTGCGGTTGGTGGTCTCGATCGCCAAGTCGTATCTGGGCCGTGGGCTGACCTTCCTCGATCTGATCCAGGAAGGATCGATGGGCCTGATCCGTGCGGTCGAGAAGTTCGACTACCGCCGCGGGTACAAGTTCTCCACCTACGCCACGTGGTGGATCCGCCAGGCCGTCACCCGCGCGATCGCGGACAAGGGACGCACGATCCGCATCCCGGTGCACATGGTCGAGAAGCTCAACAAGGTCGTGCACGTCGAGCGGCAGCTCGTCCAGCAGCTCGGGCGCGAGCCGACCTCGGAGGAGATCGCGGCCGAGCTCGAGACCAACGTGCGCGAGGTTCGTGACGTGCTGCGCATGGCGCAGCAGCCGGTGTCGCTCGAGAAGCCGATCGGCGAGGAGGAGGAGTCCGAGCTGGGCGACTTCGTCGAGGACCAGACCGCCGAGTCTCCGTTCGAGCTGGCTTCAGAGCGGCTGCGGCGCGAGAATCTCCGGCGGGCGCTGGCCGCGCTCCCCGAGCGCGAGCGCGAGGTGATCGAGATGCGCTTCGGCCTGACCGGCGAGCGGCCGTACACGCTCGAGGAGGTCGGGCGGGCGTTCAACGTCACGCGCGAGCGGATCCGCCAGATCGAGAACCACACGCTGAAGAAGCTCGAGGCGCTGCCCGAGGCGCAGCGGCTGCGCGACGCGTCGTAGGCGCGCGTCCGGCGCCGGGCGCGGGGTTTCACGCGCGCCGGCGCGAGTCTAGCCGGCTGGGCTGGACTCCCAGCGGTCTCGCCGTCCACGAGCGTCCCGGTCGGCTCGAGCCCGATCGCCCCCGCCACCCTGATCGAGGCGCCGTGTTCAGGATGGATGTGCGCGCGCAGGCGGCCCACGCCTTGGTCTCGGAGCCACTGCGCCATCGCGGATGGCGGCCTCCTTGGCGAAGCCGTTGCCCTGATGGGCGGTCCCGATCACCCAGGCGAGCTCGGCGATCGGCCCGTTCGCGCGGCGGTCGGGCTTGACCGTGGCCTGGACGGTGCCCAAGCGCGCGGCCGGTGGCGCGCTCGCGCACCACCCAGTTCAGCCACCGGTCGCGCTCCTCGGGTGAGTGGCCGGTGAGGAGGCGCTCGAAGCGGGCTCGCAGCTCCGCCGGCGGTCGGCGGGGGCGCCACCGATGAAGCGGTGAAGCTTGAGATCGTCCAGCACCGGCGCGAGCTCGTCGGCGTGCTCGACGCGCAGCGGCTCGAGGATCAGGCGTTTTGACTCGAGACGCTCGGCGGTTAGGGCGGGCGGTGCCTGCATCCGGCTGTCGGAGCCTACGGTTTCCGGCTGCGGTTAGGTGCCGGTGTGGTTGCTGGCCGCTGCGATCGTGGTACGGCTAATTTGTAACAGAATTGTCGCAATTTGCAGCGAGTTTCTGTCCGGTGGCGAACGTATGATGCGGAGTATGGATGTGGTGTGGACACCGAGACGGCAGGGTGATGCCGGCGAGCTTTCGGCGATGACGTGGCTGACGCAGGCCGGGGCGCTCGTCGCCAAGCCGCTGTTCGAGAACTCCGACTACGACCTCATCGCGGACTTCGGCGACCGCCTGGTGCGCGTTCAGGTGAAGACGTCAACTTGCTGGGTGAAGAACCGGTTCGTCGTCGCGCTCTGTACCCGCGGCGGGAATCAGAGCTGGAACGGCATCGTCAAACGTCTGGATGCCACGAGATGCGACTGCCTGTTCGTTCACGTGGGCGATGGCCGACGGTGGTACATCCCCGCTGGTGCGCTCGGCGGCGGAAGCGGAATCGTGCTCGGAGGGCCGAAGTACGCCGAGTACGAGGTCGAGTCCGGCGAGCCGTTGGCAGCTCGGGCGCCGCCCCCATCTTAGGCGTCGGCGTGACCATCGAAATCGCCCCACCGACGTTAGACTCAGGGGCCCCGGCGGGGTTCCCGAGCGGTCAACGGGGACCGGCTGTAAACCGGTGGCTAGTCCTTCGCAGGTTCGAATCCTGCCCCCGCCATCCTTGTCGCGCGCCCGGGCTGGCGCCCGTGCGATGCGACCTCCGTACAGGTACTGCTGTTAGCGTTCACATCCGTCTGCTGAAGTCCGCCGCCGGAGGTGCCGAGATGTCCATGTCCAGCGCGCGTATTGCGCGGGCCCGCTGCCGTCCCCTGTTCCTCGCGTTGGTTGTTGCCGGCTGCGGCCGCGATCATGCTGTCGCGTGGCGCCACACGCCTGCGCGCGCTTCCGGCCGGAGGGTCGCGCACACGCGGACGTCGCACACGATCAGCTTCGACAAGTACTCGCTGATCATCGACGGCCGGCGCACGTACATCTGGTCGGGCGAGTTTCACCCGTTCCGGCTGCCCAGCCCCTCGCTGTGGCGCGACGTGCTGGAGAAGATGAAGGCCGAGGGCTACAACGCCGTGTCGATGTACTTCGACTGGGGCTACCACTCGCCCAAGCAGGGTGTCTACGACTTCACCGGCGTGCGCGACATGGACGAGGTGCTCGACATCGCGCAGCAGGTCGGGCTGTATGTGATCGCGCGGCCCGGGCCGTACATCAACGGCGAGCTCGACGCTGGCGGCTTCCCCGGCTGGCTGCTCACCCAGGCCGGCCGGGCGCGCACCGACGCGCCCGATTATCTGGCGGCGGCGGACGAGTGGCTGACCCACATCGACGCGATCATCGCGCGTCACCAGTTCACCAACGGCACCGGGCCGGTGATCCTCTACCAGATCGAGAACGAGCTTGGCAGCGCCGGCTCCTCGCAGGTCAACTACATGAACCACCTCGCGGCCAAGGCGCGGGCGGACGGGATCACGGTGCCGATCTTCCACAACGACAAGGGCCGCAACGGCCTGTGGGTGCCGGCCAGCTCGAACGTCCCCGGCACGGTGCCGGGTCCCACCGACCTGTACGCGTTCGATGGCTATCCGGGTGGGACGTGCCACACCGACGGAACGCCCGGCTCGCCGAACGCGGCTCCCGATTGGGGCATCTGGGGACCCGGCGGCGCCAAGGGCGGCGCGTCGGCCTCGCCCAACACCCCCGGCTTCGCGGCCGAGTTCGGTGGGGGCTGGTTCGACTACTGGGGCAGCGTCGGCACCTACGACTGCATGGCCCAGCGCGAGGGCCCCGGCTACGAGCGCGTCTTCTACGAGACCAACATCGCCAACCGGCTGACGCTCGAGAACTTCTACATGACGTTCGGCGGAACCTCGTGGGGCTGGCTCCCCGCCCCGGTCGTCTACACCTCCTACGACTACGGCGCCGCGATCAGCGAGTCCCGCCAGCTCCGCCCGAAGGCGACGACGATGAAGGAGATCGGGCTGTTCCTGCAGAGCACCCCGGAGATCGCCAAGGTCGACCCGGGTCCCGTCGGTGACCCCGAGCTCGCCTGCGGTCAAGGTCTACGACGACGTGAATCCCGACACCGGGACGCACTTCTACATCGCGATGCACAACCCGTCGAGTGCCACGACCGACGACACTTTCACGTTCCCGATCTCGACTCCCGACGGCAGCTACACGATTCCGCAGTCGGGCACGCTGCAGCTGAACGGCCAGGACTCGAAGATCCTCCTCGCCGACTATCCGCTCGGCCACCAGCACCTCGTGTACTCGACCTCGGAGCTGATGACGCACTTCAGCCAGGGCGGCAGGACCTCGCGCTGCTCCACGGGAGAGATGGGGAGGACGGCGAGACCGTGCTGCGCTACCACGCGCGCCCGCACGTGGATGTGCTGGCCGGGACGGTGAGCAGCACCTACGACCCGGCCACGGGCGACCTGCGCCTCGACTACGTCCACAACGGCCTGACCGAGGTGCGCATCCAGAGCCGTGATCTCCCGCCGATGCTCCTGCTGATCGCCGATGACAGCACCGCGGGCACATTCTGGCGCCAGGACACCGCCGCCGGGCCGGTGCTCGAGCGCGGGCCCGAGCTGGTGCGCACCGCCGTCCGTCCACGGCCGGACGCTGTCGCTCACCGGCGACACGTCGCAGCCGAGCGACCTCGAGGTGTGGGCGCCCAGGCAGGTCGACCGGTGGCCTGGGACGGGCGCGCGGTCTGGACGCATCGCACCGACTCCGGGAGCTCTCAGCGCCCGGACCCAGCTTCCCGGCCCGGTGCCGTACACGCTTCCGGATCTGACGCGGTCCGTGTGGCGCTACTCACCCGAATCGCCTGAGGCGCAGCCGTCATTCGACGACTCCTCGTGGACGGTGGCCGACCGGACGCAGACCAACAGCACAACCCCGCCTCCGGCCGGACAGCCGGTGCTCACCGCCGACGACTACGGCTTCCACTACGGCGACGTCTGGTACCGCGGCCGGTTCTCGCTTCCGGCCAACGCGAGCAGCATCAGCCTCTACTACGGCGGCGGCGGGGCCGGCATGCTCCAGGCGTGGCTCGACGGCCACTACCTCGGGCAGAACGTCCTGGCCACCGGCGTGAGCTCGCCGCCGACCACCGGGACGGCGACGTTCCCGATCCCCAGCCGGTGTCCAGGGATCCGGGCAGCACGTCCTGTCGGTGATGGTGCGCGACGACTCGCACAACGAGGACGGCGGGATCAAAGACACGCAGAAGGAGGGACGCGGCCTCATCTCCGCGACGATCTCGGACGCTACCGGCACCACTCTGAGCGCGCCGATCACCTGGAGGATCCAAGGCGATCAGGGTGGCGAGGACATCGTCGACCCGGTCCGCGGCGCGGTGAACAACGGCGGGCTCTACGGCGAGCGGGCGGGCTGGTACCTGCCGGGGTACCCCGACGGCAGTTGGGCCACGGCAACCGTGCCGGCCGCCAGCGCGGTCCCCGGAACCTCGTGGTACCGGACCACATTCCGCCTCGATGTCCCCTGGCAGGACGACGCGTCGCTGGGGATCACGATCGGCGACCCGTCGACGCCGCGCTCCTCCGCGAACTACCGAGCGCTGATCTTCGTCAACGGCTGGAACATGGGGCAGTACATCGCGAACGTCGGACCCCAGCACACGTTCGTGGTGCCCAACGGGGTGCTCGATCCGGGCGGCGAGAACACCCTGGCCATCGCCGTGACGAGCGACGGTGGCGCCGGCAATGGCCTCGAGCGGGTCTCGCTGACCGACCTGGGACGGTGCGCGGCGGCGTGCCGCTGAGCCTCGACTACTCGCCCGGCTACCAGCAGCTTGAGTCGCGTCTGTTGCACTGAGCTTCGGCCGAACCGGCGCGAAACGACAGCGCTGTAGGTATAAGTCCTGGCGTACGGTCAACTCACGGGAGGGAGTTCGGTCATGCGTTGCCGCATCGTTGCCGCGATCGCGTTCAGCCTGGTCCTGCTCGTCTGCACGGCGTCCTCGGCGCTGGCGGCGAATCAGCTGCCGGTGATCTACAACGGGATCTACGGCTACTCGCACGCGAGCCCGACGGCGAGCCCGCCCGGCGCCAACGACTGGTCGTGCAGGCCGTCGGCGGCCCATCCCGACCCGGTGATCCTGGTGCACGGGACGTTCGGCGACATGTCCGACAGCTGGCAGGCGCTCTCGCCGCTGCTCTACGACAACGGCTACTGCGTGTTCGCGCTCAACTACGGCTCCTACAACGGCAGCGGTTCGGTCGGGCATCTACGCCACCGGCCCGATCGAGAACTCCGCCCAGCAGCTCTCGCAGTTCGTCGACCGCGTGCTGGCCGCCACCGGTGCGCGCAAGGTCGACCTGGTGGGGCACTCGCAGGGCGGGATGATGCCGCGCTACTACATCAAGAACCTGGGCGGCGCCTCGAAGGTGAACACGCTGGTCGGGCTGGCCCCCTCGAACCACGGCACCACGCTGAACGGCATCTTCACGCTGGCCGAGCTACTTCCCGGGCTCGAACGCGCTCCTCACCGACTGTCCGGCCTGTCAGGAGCAGGAGGCGGGCTCACCGTTCATCACCAAGCTCAACGCCGGCGGCGAGACGAACCCGACCGTGAAGTACACGGTGATCGAGTCGACCAACGACGAGGTGGTCACGCCCTACACCTCGGCCTTCCTGGCTCCCGCTCCCAACGTCACCAACATCACCCTCCAGGATCAGTGCTCGCTCGACCAGGGCGAGCACCTGTCGATGCCCTACGACCACATCGCCGACGCCGACGTGCTGACCGCGCTCGACCCGGCCCATCCGCAGACACCCGGCGTGCACGCCGGTGCTGCCCGGTGTCCGGGGGCTAGGCCGCGCTCAGCGGTCGTAGGTGGCGATCACGCGCAGCGACAGGCCGGTGAGGATGATCCCCAGGCCCACGATCACGAGCAGGCAGACGCGCCAGCTCGCCGAGGTTCCAGCCGTCGATCACCAGCGAGCGCAGTCCGACGATCACGTAGCTCACCGGGTTGATTCGCGCCAGGGTCTCCATCAGCGGCGAGAGCCGGTCGAACGGCACGAAGTTCGGCGTCAGGAACAGCAGCGGGAAGAACAGCAGGAAGCTCGACTGGGTCGCCTGGACGTTGCGCGTGCGCAGCGCGACGAGCAGCCCGAAGCCCGGCGTAGGCGACGCCGAACCCGGCGGACAGCAGCACGATCACGATCGCGCCGGGTACCCCGGTCTGGATGCGCGCACCCAGCGCGAGCCCGACGAGCAGGACCAGCGCCGAGGTCATGATCCCGCGCACCAGGTCGGCGGTCAGACGGCCGAAGATGATCGACGAGCGTCGAATCGGCGCCACCAGCAGCTTGTCGAAGTAGCCGAGGTCGATCTCGGTGACGAGGGCCAGACCTGAGGTGGCGGTGGCCACGGCGAACATCAGCGACACCGGCAGCTGGAAGGCGACATAGCCCTGGCCCTTGAGGAACGGCGTGGAGCTCGGGAACGTCTTTGAGACCTGACCGATGTTGACCACGAGGAAGAACAGCGGGATGAACAGCGTGGGGATCGTCGCCTCGGGATAGCGCGCGATCTCGCGGGTCGCCCGCCGGCCCAGCAGTAGGACTTCGCTCATTGGTCTCACCTCCGTCGCTGGTTGGGTCGACTCCTGGCCCTCGAGGCGGCGGCCGGTCGCCTTGAGGAACACGTCGTCGAGCGAGGGACGGGCGACCGAGATCGCGCCGGTGCGGATCTGCTCGCGCTCGAGCCGGCGGACGATCTCCGCGATCTGACCCGGTCCGTCCTCGACGTACAGCGCGAGCCCGTCGGGCTCGGCCATCACCCGCTCGAGGCCGTGCAGCCCGGACAGCGCCGCCTCGGTGGCCGCGACGTCGTCGCTCTCGACCGACACCGACACGACGTCGTGTCCCATCTCGGCCTTGAGCTGTCGGGCGTGCCCTCGGCGACGATCCGGCCGTTGTCGATGATCGCCAGCCGATCACAGAGCTTGTCGGCCTCCTCGAGGTACTGGGTGGTCAGGAACACGGTGGCGCCGCCGGCGTTGATCCGCCGGACCTCGTCCCAGATGGTCAGCCGCGAGGCGGGGTCGAGACCCGGTCGTCGGCTCGTCGAGGAACAGCACGTCGGGTGAGTGGACCAGGGCGCTGGCCAGATCGAGGCGGCGCTTCATTCCGCCGGAGTACGTTTTGGTCCGCCGCCCGGCCGCCTCGGTCAGGCCGACGAGCTCGAGCAGCTCCTCGGCGCGGGCGCGCGCACGCTGGCCGGTGATGCCGTAGAGCCCGCATTGGAGCTCGAGCAACTCGCGTCCGGTCTGCACCGGGTCGAGCCCGATCTCCTGCAGCGCCACGCCGATCCGGCGCCGTACCGCGGCGGCGTCCTTGACGACGTCGAGCCCGGCCACGGTTGCGCTGCCCGCGGTGGGCGGCAGCAGCGTGCAGAGCATGCGGACGGTGGTCGTCTTGCCGGCGCCGTTGGGTCCGAGGAAGCCGAAGACCTCGCCCTCCGAGACGGTCAGGTCGATGTCGCGAACGGCCTCGATGCCGCCCTTGAACGTGCGCCGCAGCGAGCGCGCGGCAACCGCTGCATCGGCAGTCTCGCGTGTCATCGGGGTTGATTCGGCGGGCATGGAGTTGGTTGCTTCGAGCATCGTCGCTGAGACCCTAGACAGCATTCCGGTCAACCTGCGTCCTATTTTGCGAACTACGACAGCGCCGTGAGGGAAAACTCATCGGTGCTGGCGGTCAGGCCCGGAGCGGCCACTATCCTGGGGCCCGATGGCCTCCGACGAGGACCGGCCCCGCGGGCAAATCCAGGACCCTGCAGACCGAGTCGAGCAGCCTGCTGCCCGGCTGGCGCGCCTGCGTGCCGCGGTTGTCCGGCTGGACAGCGAGCCGGGGCTGCTGTCGGCTGCGCGTGGCATACGTCGCCGGCTGCCGGGGGACGAGAAGTTCGGAGATCCTCTGTCCACCGCGGGGCGGGCTCCCGTCGAGGTGATCGCGCGCAGCGTCTCGGCCCTTCAGCCGGGGCGATCGAGTGTCGCCAAGGAGCTCGGGCTGTCGGCGCTGCAGATCTGGCAGTCCGTTTCGGAGGCGACCGGCCGGGGCCGCGGCGAGCTCGAGATGGCGCTGCTGTTCACCGACCTGGTCGGATTCTCGACCTGGGCGCTGCAGGCCGGCGACGAGGCCGTGCTCGAGTTGCTGCGCGAGGTGGGCGCCGCGGTCGAGGCGGCGATCGCCGAGCACGACGGCAGGATCGTGAAGCGTCTGGGGGACGGCCTGATGGCCACCTTCCTGAGCGCCGAGGCGGCGGTCGGAGCCGCCCTCGACGCCCAGGACGCCGTGCGCAGGGTCACCGTCGAGGGCTACTCGCCGCGCATGCGCGCGGGCGTCCATTGGGGCCAGCCGCGCAAGCTCGGCGGCGATTACCTCGGCGTCGATGTGAACGTCGCAGCACGCGTCACCGAGGCAGCCAAGCCGGGGCAGGTGCTCGTCTCGGATGCGCTGCTGTCCAGGATCGAAAATGGTGGGGTGCAGTCCGGGAGAGCCAAGCGCCTGCGGGCCGACGGGGCACCATCGGATCTGCGAGTCGCCGAGGTGTCGCGCTCGTAGGGGCGGGGTGGTCGGTGTGCGCGTGTCGGCGTGCGTCGGCGTGCATCGCCGGGGCGATCCGGGTGCGGGCAGCAATTCCTGCTCTTTGCACGTTTTCTTGCACAAGCCGTCCGGCGCGACGGCGAAGCTGGGCGGCGTGTTAGCGTGCGCGCCGCCGGCAAGTCACGGGCGCAGACACGGGTGCGGCTCGCCGCCGATCTGCAGGGGCGCCACAGGATCGATGCTAAAGCGACGGAGGCCACTCACCCATGCCGCGTACGCCGCACTGGTGATTTTCGTCGTCCTCGCCGCCGTGGCCCTCGGCCTTCAGCTCATCCCGTCGCCGGCCCGAGCGGCGAGTATCGGCCAGCTTCAGCAGCAGATCAGGGCCGGCCGGGGTCACATCTCTTCGCTGTCGGGCGCAGTGCAGAGCGCGTCCGGCCGGATCGGGCAGCTCGATGCGAACATCGCCGCGCTGGCGGCTCGCCTGACCCGCATCCAGGCCGACCTCAACGCCAAGCGTGCCGAGCTGGCGAAGGTGCGGGCCGATCTCAAGGCCGCGCGTATCCGTCTCGCCCAGCTCGAGGCCTACGAAGCCCACGCCGAGCAGGTGCTGGCCCAGCAGCTCGTGGCCAGCTACGAGGCCGACAATCCGAATCTGGTGACCGTCGTGCTCAGCTCGACGGGGTTTCAGCGATCTGCTCGAGCGGCTGGCCTTCATGCAGCGCGTGCGAAAGCAGGACGTCGACATCATCGGCCAGGTACGCACCGCCCGCAAGGCCGTCGCGGCGGAGGCGATCCGGCTGGGCAAGCTCCAGGTCCGCGAGCAGAGCCTGGTGGCCCAGGTGCTCGCCGAGCGAAACGGCCTGGCCGCCACCAGCGCCGGGCTCGAGCGCCAGCGCGCGGCGGTGGCGAGCTTCCGCGGAGCCAAGGCCAGCCAGCTCGCCAACGCTCGGGCCGAGGTCGGGCACCTCCAGCACCAGCTGGGTCAGCTCGAGGCGGCCCAGGCCGCGCTGGCGGCCAGCAGCGCCTCGTCGGGTGGCGGGGGCGGGGGCAGCTCCGCGCCGACCAGCGCCGGCGGCGCGGGTCCCGTCTCCAGCGCCGGCTTCGCCTTCCCGCTGCCCAAGAGCGCCGCCTCGCCACCCGGCTCCTGGTCACCCGATCAGGGCGTCGACATCTCGGCACCCGGAGACACGCCCGAGTACGCGGTCTGCTCGGGGACGATCGTCCTGCACGGGATCGGCGGCTTCGGCCCCTGGGCCCCCGTGCTCCACTGCGACGGCTCACTCGACGGCTACAGCTACGTCTACTACGGCCACGCCGGCCCCGAGAACCAGCTGGCGATCGGAACCCACGTCTCCGCCGGCCAGGTCATGAGCTCCGTCGGCCCCGGCATCGTCGGCATCTCGACCGGCCCGCACCTCGAAATCGGCTTCGCCGACTCCAGCGGCTCCCCCATCGGCTCCCAGACCGCCGGCACCATGCTGTCTCTCCTGCAAGCCGCCTACAACGGATAGCCTGCCCCGCGCCGACGCGCTACGCTGGCGCCCACGCCCTCTTAGCTCAGCTGGTAGAGCACTTCCATGGTAAGGAAGGGGTCGTCGGTTCGAGTCCGACAGAGGGCGCTGTTTCCAGGGGTTTTGCATCAGGCGGAGGAGTCGGTCGGAAAGGGCGTCGCCCTGAACTTCATGTGCTGGCTGCGGCGCCGCCGCGGCTTGGTCACGCCGGCCGCGTTGTACCCGACGACCTCCCGCTGACCGAGATCATCGACTGCACGATCGTCATGCGCCTTCACGCGGTGCCGACGCCCGTCCACTCCGCGCGGAACCGCGTGTGGCGCTACATATCGCGCCTCGCCTGCGGCGACTACCGCGTCCGCGCTCCCGCCAGCGGAGCCACTTCCATCGTCCGTCCCCAGCCAGCTCGAGTGTGGGGGGAGAGGACGTCCGGGCTCGTGTCGTCGGCTTGGCGGGCTGGCCGTGCTGTTCGGCCGTGTCTTCAGGTGCCTCGAGATCGTGTCCGGGTAGTCCACGGCGCTCGGGTTATTCTACTAAGTCATGCTGTATATCGTCAAGTATTGTTATTGGCTTCAACGGACGTAACTGACGTTATCCTGGCATGCGCCCGGCCTCGATGATCAACCCAACAGCTTTGTAGTGTCGTGATACCATCGTTCGACGAGCACGGGAACCTTCCGCCCGGCATCCACCGGGCGACCTGGGATGAGATCGTGGAGCGCTACGCCACCAACGAACGACGCGAACAGCTGGTGAATGGGCTGCGCGCAGCAATCGAGTCGCTGCGCACGGCAGGATGCTCGCGCGTGTATCTGGACGGCAGCTTCGTCACGGACAAGGCGCTGCCCGGCGATTTCGACGCCTGCTGGGAGGCCGACGGCGTCGACGCGGATCTGCTGGACCCGGTGCTGCTGGACCTGCGCGACCGCCGGCGTGCGCAGAAGGCGAAGTACGGCGGCGAGCTGTTCGTGGCTGACTGGCCGCGCCGAGCCTGGCGGTAAGCGGTTCACCGACTTCTTCCAGCGCGACCGTGTGACCGGCGCGGCGAAGGGGATCGTCGCGATCGACTTGGAGGCGTCGGCGTGATCACCAACGAGCGCCAGTACCGGATCACGCGCGCCGAGCTGAAGCGCTTCGAGGAGGCTCTCGCGGCTCAGTCCTCGGCGGGCCGAGGACTGGAGTGCATCCGCGAATCCACCAAGCGATGCTCGACGGGATGGCGAGCCAGCGCGACGAGCTGCGCGAAGAGCTCGAGCGCTACGACGACCTGCGCTCCGGGCGGGTGGCGCAGCGGACGTTGACCTCGCTGCGCGAGCTGCCGATCGCGCTGATCGAGGCGCGGATCGCGGCCCGGTCTGACCCAGCGGGAACTGGCCGGCGGCTGGGAGTGCCAGAGCAGCAGGTTCAGCGCTGGGAGGCGAACAGCTACTCCGGGGTCGGGATCGAACGGCTGCAGGAGATCGCCGACGCGCTTCAGCTCGAGGTGCTCGAGACGGTCACGTACGCGGTCCCGGCCTGATTCGGGCTTCAGCCCTTGCGCTCGCTATCTGAAGACGTCGTGGACATCGGCGGGACGCCGAGCTGGCTGGCGATTTCGAGATAGTCGGCGACCAGCGCGAGCAGCGCCGCGTAGCCGTCCTCCTCGAGTCCGCGCTCCACGAGGTAGGCGCGGCCCGGGCCGGTCGACCGGGACGTCGGTGACGCGCACCACCTTCGCGACGCGCTGGCCGTAGAGCACGCGTCGCCGCCGGCGGCGGTGCGGTAGCGGCCGAGCTCGACCCGCTCGCCGACGTCGTCGCTGCTCGTCTGCAGTCTCGGTGACGGTCGGCGCGTCGTCATGACCGTTGGCTCCAGGTCGCGGATGAGCCATAGCCGGCGACTTCGTCGGGCGCACGCGGGCGCTGTCGCTGCGGCCCGTCGGCGATCGCGTCGGCGATCTCGGCGCTCGATCTCTGCGATCGCGCTGGCTCATGCGGCCGCGCCTGCCTTGAGCCGGCGGATCTCGCCGACTCGCCTCGCGGCTCGTCCGCGGCACGATGAACGTCTGGCCGGCGCGCTCCGCGAGCGCCCTGAGGTACGCGAGCTGCTTGGCGGTGGGTGGCTTGCTCGACATCGGCTGCCTCCGTTGGTTGGGTGCGGGCATGCCCCGCCCCGACCGCGACGGGCGGCGGGCGGTCAAGCGCCGTCCCGTCAGGGATCGCCGCAGGCGACGCCGAAGGCGCGGCGCTTGACGGGACGCCGGCCGGCGCGGTAGGAATCAGGCGGGCTGGCCGCGGCCAACGGGACGGACGGCAAGCGACGGTGAGCTGATCGCCAACTGGCGAATAAGCTGCCGATCGCAGATCAACCACGAGGGCATCGACGCGATCCATGGCGGGCAGCGAGACGATCAAGAACCACGCGGCGTTCATCTGGTCGGTCGCCGACCTGCTGCGCGGCGACTACAAGCAGTCCGAGTACGGCAAGGTGATCCTGCCGCTGACGGTGATCCGCCGGCTGGACTGCGTGCTCGAGCCGACCAAGGACGCCGTGCTCGAGAAGCATCGGCAGCTCGGCGGCGCGGATCGAGAACCTCGAGCCGGTGCTCAACGCCGCCGCTGGCGAGTCGGCTTCTACAACACGAGCCCGCTGACGTTCGCGAAGCTGCTCGACGACCCGTCGAACATCGCCGACTCGCTCCGCCTCTACATCGGCGGGTTCTCGCCGGCCGCGAAGGACGTGATCGACAAGTTCGACTTCGGCGTCCAGATCGACCGGCTCGCGAAGGCGAACCTGCTCTACCGGGTCGTCGTCGAAGTTCGCCGAGATCGACCTGCACCCGGACGTCGTCTCGAACATCGAGATGGGCTACCTCTACGAGGAGCTGATCCGCCGGTTCTCCGAGCTCTCCAACGAGACCGCCGGCGAGCACTTCACGCCGCGCGAGGTGATCCGGCTGATGGTCAACCTGCTGTTCATCGACGACGAGGACGATCCTGACCAAGCCCGGGATCGTGCAAGACGCTCTGCGACCCGGCGTGCGGGACCGGCGGGATGCTGTCGGTCGCCGAGGACCACCTGCGCGAGCTGAACCCGCAGGCGCGGCTGGAGGTCTTCGGGCAGGAGCTGAACGCCGAGACCTACGCGATCTGCCGCTCGGACATGATGCTCAAGGGCCAGGACGCGTCCCACATCGCCTACGGCAACTAGCTTCTCCGAGGACCACCACGAGGGCGAGCGCTTCGACTACCTGCTCGCCAACCCGCCGTTCGGGGTCGAGTGGAAGAAGGTCGAGGACGCCGTCAGGACCGAGGCGCAGACCAAGGGCTTCGCCGGCCGGTTCGGCGCCGGGCTGCCGCGGATCAACGACGGCTCGTTCCTGTTCCTCCAGCACATGATCTCCAAGATGAAGCCGGTCGCGGAGGGCGGCTCGCGGCTGGCGATCGTCTTCAACGGCTCGCCGCTGTTCACCGGCGCCGCCGGCTCCGGCGAGTCGGAGATCCGCCGCTGGATCATCGAGAACGACTGGCTCGAGGCGGTCGTCGCGCTCCCCGACCAGCTCTTCTACAACACCGGCATCTCGACCTACTTCTGGATCGTCACGAACCGCAAGAGCCCGGAGCGGCGCGGCAAGGTGCAGCTCGTCGACGCGCGCGAGCTGTTCGTGAAGATGCGCAAGTCGCTCGGCGAGAAGCGCAAGGAGATCTCGGCCGAGCAGATCGAGGAGATCACCCGGCTCTACGGCGAGTTCGCCGAGGGCGAGCGGGTGAAGATCTTCCCCAACGAGGCGTTCGGGTTCCTGCGGATCACCGTCGAGCGGCCGCTGCGGCTGCGCTGGGAGGTGACCGAGGAGACGATCCAGGTCGCGCTGTCCGCGCAAGGCGCTCGCCAAGCAGCCCGAGACCGTGATCGCGCTGCTGCGCGAGCTGCTCGCCGAGCACCAGGGCTCGACGTTCGAGACCCAGCAGGAGATCGTCAAGGCGCTCGGGCCGCGGATCGCTCGACGCCGGGCTGCCCGCGGCCGGCGCAGAAGGCGCTGCTGTCAGGGCTCGCCGTCCGCGACGACTCAGCGCGACGTGATCACCGACCGCAAGGGCAACCCCGAGCCCGACAGCGAGCTGCGCGACCAGGAGAACGTCCCGCTCCCGGCCGTGCCGGTGACGTTCGAGGAGGACCCGACCGAGCGGTTCGCGACGCTCGAGTACCGGACCGCGGTCGAGGACTACATGCGCGACGAGGTCCTCCCGTACGTGCCCGACGCCTGGGTCGACCACGACAAGACCAAGATCGGCTACGAGATCCCGCTCACGCGGCACTTCTACAAGTACGTCCCGCCGCGGCCGCTCGCAGAGATCGACGCCGAGATCCGCGCGCTCGAGGACGAGATCCAGGAGCTGCTCGCCGAGGTCGCCAGGGTGAGCGCTGCGCTCGAAGCATCGCGCCGACGTCTCGCGTCAGCGGCGTCGCCAGACGCCGTCGACTGGCGAACTGACCGCGTGCGACGCTCTGCAGCTCACGGACGTCTGCGTACGACGAGCGGATCACGGTCGCTCGGAGCTACGGCGACGACTGACGACCTGCCGGCTCGAGCGAGCGTCCGGCTGCTCGCGGCCGGCGATGATCGTGCGTGCTCAGCAGGTGCTCGGAGACCGCGGACGCCATTGGCGGTCATCGGTCGACGTGGACGGATCGCTGACCTCGTTGCGTACCACCTGCGCGTGTCGACCGCGACCGAGTCGCCGATGGCCGTACTTCGCTGGCTGTGCGTCGCCGCAGTCGACGCTGTCGACCAGCATGGCGCCAGCTGCGACCGGCGCGACGTCGCTATCGGCTGAACGCATCGAGACGTTCGGCGATCCGATGCTCGCTGCCGCCCCTGGAGGAGCAGCGGGCGATCGCCGACTACCTCGACCGCGAGACCGCACGAATCGACGCCCTCATCGCCGCGAAGCGACGCATGGTCGAGCTGCTCGACGAGAGCGGCGTCGATGCAGCTCGCGATCGCGAGCGCGTCGTGGCCGCCAGCTCGGCGATCGCTTCAAGCGCACTGGTCGCGATCCGATGGCTCGGCGTCGGTCGTGCCGAGCTCGTCGCGTCGAGGCGCCCGAGCCGTTGCGCGATGATCGCGCATACGCCGAACGGCTCGCGAGTCGCGCGCAGATCGACGTCGTGGCTGCACGATCGCGAGAGATCACGCACTGCGATCGAACTGACGACGTGCAGCTCTGCGATGGCGACGATCCTCGTTCGGAGCCGGACATGGCGCGAGTCGGCGAGTCGGTGTCGTCCGATGGCACTGAGGCTGCAATCTGCATGATCTGAGCGTCATCAGCCCGTACGTCGCGATCGTGGCCGCGAGCCGCGCTGATCTCGACTGGCTCTCGCACTCTCGACTGGCACAGCTCATGGTGCCACGGTCGAGCGGTGCATCGGCGCGACACTGCAGTCGACGTCAACGATCGGCCTGACGATCGCCGGAGCTCGACGATTCCGGCGCCGCCACGCGACGAGCAGGTCGCGTCGCCGCGAGACTCGACGTCAGCGTGACGCACGCGTCGCGATCGACTCGCAGCCGCGCTCGAGCGACAGATCGCGCTCCTCGCGGAGCGGCGTCAAGCGCTGATCACAGCCGCGGTCACGGGCGAGCTTCGGGTCCCGGTGCCGGCATGACCGGCGTCACCGAGAAGCTGTTGGAGGACGAGATCACCGCGTCGCCTGGTCGCGCACGGCGGCTACCTGGCGTGCAAGGTCGGCACCTCGGCGGAGCACAGGGCCGACTTCGACCCGCAGGCTCGGCCTGGACACGGCGGAGCTGTTCGCGTTCATCGAGGCGACGCAGCCGGAGGCGTGGGCGAAGCTGGTGAAGGCCCACGGCGGCGACGAGGCGGCGCGCGCCAGAGGTTCCTCACGCGGCTGACGCAGCGAGATCGACGAGCGCGGGACGCTCGACGTGCTGCGCCACGGCGTGGTCGACCAGGGCGTGACGATCCGGCTGTCGTACCGCCGGCCGGCGTTCGGCGTCGCGCCGGAGCTGGTCGCGCACTACGACGCGAACCGGCTGACGGTGACCCGGCAGCTGCCGTTCGATCCGGGCTCGACGCAAGACGGTTGACCTGTGCCTGTTCGTGAACGGGATCCCGGTCGCGACGGCCGAGCTGAAGAACCATCTGACCGGGCAGAGCATCGAGGACGCGGTCGAGCAGTACCGGACGGACCGGGACCCGAAGAACGTGACGCTGGCCGGCGCGCGCGCTGGTGCACTTCGCGGTCGACCCGGACCTGGTCGCGATGACGACGCGGCTCGAGGGCCAGCAGACGCGGTTCCTGCCGTTCAATCTCGGGCACAACCTCGGCGCGGGGAACCCGCCGAACCCGCACGGGCACAAGACGTCGTACCTGTGGGAGCGGGTGTGGGCGCGGGATGCGTGGCTGGACATCCTGCACCGCTTCATCGACGTGCAGCGCCCGGAGAAGGGCACGGCGGCGCAGAAGC
The DNA here is from genome assembly GCA_963764545.1 of uncultured Solirubrobacterales bacterium. Taxonomy (GTDB): domain Bacteria; phylum Actinomycetota; class Thermoleophilia; order Solirubrobacterales; family Solirubrobacteraceae; genus Palsa-465. Next base: position 64,270 of record CAVXSX010000011.1, read on the forward strand.
TCGCCGCGGCAGCGGGTGATCTTCCCCCGCTACCACCAGTGGGACGCGGTGCTGAAGCTCGAGGCCGACGCGCGCGAGCACGGCGCCGGCCGGTCGTACCTGATCCAGCACTCGGCCGGGTCGGGGAAGTCGAACACGATCGCATGGACTGCGCACCGGCTCTCGACGCTGCACGACGACGAGGATCGGAAGGTGTTCGACAAGGTGGTGGTGATCACCGACCGGGTCGTGCTCGACCGGCAGCTGCAGGAGACGATCTACCAGTTCGAGCACGCGCACGGGGTGGTCGTGAAGATCGACGAGAGACTCCGCAGCAGCTCGCCGACGCGCTGGCCGGCGAGCAGGCGCGGATCATCATCACGACGCTGCAGAAGTTCCCGTTCGTGCTCGACAAGGTCGCCGAGCTGCCGGCGCGCACCTACGCGGTGATCGTCGACGAGGCGCACTCCTCGCAGGGCGGCGAGGCGGCCAAGGATCTGCGGGTCGCGCTCGGCGCCTCGCGAGGAGCAGGAGCTGACCGCCGCCGAGGCCGAGGACGCAGGGCTGCTCGCCGAGGCGGTCGATCCGGTGGAGGAGGCGCTGGCCCGGCAGGCCGGCGCCCGGAAGGGCGGCCAGTCGAACCTGTCGTTCTTCGCGTTCACCGCGACCCCGAAGGGCCGGACGCTCGAGATGTTCGGGCGCGCTGAACCCGGCGACCGGCGTGTACGAGCCGTTTCACCTCTACTCGATGCGCCAGGCGATCGAGGAGGGGTTCATCCTCGACGTGCTCGCCAACTACACGACCTACCACACGTTCTGGAAGATCGAGAAGGCGAGCGAGGACGATCCCGAGTACGACCCGAAGAAGGCCCGCCGGGCGATCGCGCGGTTCGTCAGCCTGCACCCGCACCACCTGGCGCAGAAGGCGGAGATCATCGTCGAGCACTTCCGCGCGCACACCGCCAAGGAGATGCAGGGGCTCGCGAAGGCGATGGTCGTCACCTCCTCGCGGCTGCACGCCGCCCGCTACAAGCAGGCGATCGACCGCTACATCGCCGAGCACGGCTACGACGACATCAGGACGCTCGTCGCGTTCTCCGGCAAGCTCGACGACGGCACCGGCGTCCCGCTGACCGAGCAGGGCATGAACGGGTTCCCGGAGTCGCAGACCGCCGAGCGGTTCGCCGGCCCGGAGTACGGGCTGCTGATCGTCGCCGAGAAGTTCCAGACCGGGTTCGACCAGCCGCTGCTGCAGACGATGTACGTCGACAAGATGCTCGTCGGGCTGGCGGCGGTGCAGACGCTGTCGCGGCTGAACCGGATCCACCCGCTGAAGGAGCGGACGTTCGTGCTGGACTTCCGCAACGAGACCGACACGATCGTCGAGGCGTTCGAGCAGTTCCACGGCGTCACGGTCGCGCCGCCGACCGACCCGAACATCCTCTACGACACGCCGCGCGCAGCTCGACGCACTACGACGTGCTGCGCGAGGACGAGATCACCGCCGCGATGCCGGCGCTGCTCGACCCGACGGGCAGCCAGGAGCAGCGCTCAGCGCAAGGCCTACGCGGCGCTCGGGCCGGCGCGGGCAGCGGTTCGAGGCGCTGGACGAGGAGGAGCGGCTCGAGTTCCGCGACGCGCTCACCCGGTTCGTGCGGACCTACGGGTTCGTCTCGCAGATCGCCGCGTTCACCGACCCGAAGCTCGAGCGCGACTACGTGTTCTGCCGCGCGCTCGCGCTCTACCTGCGGACCGCGTCGACGGTCGAGCGGCTCGACCTCGGGACCGAGGTCGAGCTGACCCACCTGCGCCACCAGCTGACCCACGAAGGGTCGCTGGCGCTGGAGTCCGAGCGCGGCGAGGTCCAGTCGTTCTTCGGAAGCGGGCAGGGCGGCCAGCAGGAGCTCCAGCTGGAGACGCTGTCGAGCATCGTCGAGCAGCTCAACGAGCGCTTCGGGACCGACTTCACCGACGCCGACAAGCTCCTGTTCGACCAGTTCGAGGCCGAGTGGGTCGCCGACGGCGAGCTGTCCGACCAGGCCCAGAGCAACACCATCGAGAACTTCGCGCTCGCGTTCGAGCGCAAGTTCATGTCCACGATCGTCACCCGCATGGACGCCAACAGCGAGATCTTCAAGCGGATCCTCGACGACGACGAGTTCAGCGAGTTCGTCCGCGACGTCTACCTCAAGAAGGTCTACGAGCAGCTGCGAGAGGCCGCATAGCGGCCGGCGACGCGACGACCTTCTCTGACTGCGCGCCGCCGCTGCGTTCGCGGCCGGTTCGATCGGTGCTTGGTCGCCAAGGGACTCGCCGGCTAGCGCCGCGTCCTGAAGACCAAAGCGATTCCTGAGGGTGCCGGCGCCCAAGGCGGGCATACCGACCGGCGGGTGGGGTGCTCGAGTGCCGCCTCGCATGACAAACCAGCCGTCTCGATGTCGCCCTAGCGCGTAACGTCAGCTTGCCTGCTCACCGCGGGTGACTAGCGGCTTGTTGGAGCCGACCGACCGCGGGCTTAGCCTCAACAGCTCATGCAGATTCGTCGGCTTAGGCTTAACCGGTTCCGGGGCTTTGAGGCGTTCACCTGGCATCCGCGCCCCGGCGTGAACTGTCTCGTCGGCCCCGGCGACAGCGGCAAGACGACCATTCTCGAGGCGGTCGCTCGCGCGAGTAGTCCCGCCCCGGCCGGCCCGGCATCTGAACCGACTACTGGCGACGCCGCACCGAGGAGGGTTTCGAGGTTAGGCGTGCTCGGCAACCTTCCGAAGGAGGCGCTTGGCTCATTCCCGGTGGCGCCGCTCTGGGGCTGGCGGGGACCAGATGAGAGCATGCTTCCCGCAGCCGTCGACGGCGCGGAGCCGGTCTTCAAAATCGTCGTGCGTGGGACCGCGGACCTAGAGGTCGAGCATCGGTTGCTCTCTCCGAACGAAGACGAGCTCAGCTTTTCCTCCGAGCGGCGCCGGCTACTCGGGCTCTGCCGCGTGGGTGAAATGCGAGGTAGCTCGCGGGAGTTCCGGATGGCCCGTGGTTCGCTTCTCGAACGGGTCCTCGGTCGCGAGGATGTTCGTGGCGCCACAGCACGCGCCGTGCGGAATGCCTCACGAGACCTGAGTCTCTCCGAAAGCGTCGAGAAACAGCTTGGCGCCTTGGGCACGCGCCTTCGCATCGAGGGGGTCACCGCCGAGGAGGCACGCTTGGAGGTGCTCTCCCCGCCAGGTCAGAGCCTTCTGGGTCTGCTCGGTTTGGCCCTCGGGGAGCCGGGGGAGGCGGTACCTCTCGCCAACTCGGGCCAGGGCGCCCAACGGCTTGCCTCGTTCGTGTTGGCGACATCTCTCACCGAGGCACCGGCGCTCGTCGTAATGGATGAGCTGGAAGTCGGCTTGGAGCCATACCGCCAGCGCCTCCTCGTGCATAGATTGCGAGAGCTCGTGAAAAGCAGCGACGGCCAGGCGTTTCTAACAACCCATTCGCCAACGGTGTTGGCGGAGCTTGATGTCGAGGAACTCCACCGGCTCTACCTCCCGCCGGCGGAAGAAGTCGGCGATGAGGCGAATCGCGAGACCGCGTCGGTAGCAGCCGAGAACGCCAGAGTTGAGCAACCAGTGCGCCGACCACGCGTCCGGCTCCTTTCCAGCGCTCTCAACAAGCTGACCCTCGACGACCCCGAAGTGCTCCTTTCTCGCATGCCTGTCGTATGCGAAGGTCGCACCGAGGTGGAGCTTCTCCGTGCGCTGCTCGACCCGCTGAGCGTCGCGTCCGGTGCATCGTTAGCCGCCCTGGGCGTACGTCTCGTCGATGGGGGCGGCCAGCCGCACGTTTTCGGTGTCATCGACGCGCTGAGAGACGCCGAGTTCCGTATCGGAACGTTCCTCGACGAGGAGGTTGAACACAGAGGACGCCGTCAGAAGCTGGAAAAGGACACGAGCGTGGTCACCGGCTCATTTGGGAGCCGCTCGACCGAGGAGGCGCTCGCCGAACACCTTCGCGAGACGCTCTTGGATGAACTCTTGGACGTCGGAAAGGACCAGGTCTTCTCGGGGATCGGTCGTGGCAGACGCCAGCAGCTGAATGACGAGCTTGGCACTCCGGGCGAACGGACACCGAGTGAACTCGCTGAAGAGCACGGATGGCCCAAGGTCCGTGAGGCGCTCGGAAAGACAGCCGCCGAGCACAACTGGTTCAAGCAAGCGGGTACTGCGAGCTCCCTCGCTGACTGGCTCAGCGACGGGCGGCTGCCCGACCCAATGCGGGACAAACTCGCTGAGTTCTGGGTGGATCTGTCACCGTGGACGCGCCTCCCGACCGCGGCTGAAACCTCAGATGACGACTCCGCCGAGTGACCCGATAGCCGAGCGCATCGCCGGACCGGAAAGCCTCCTGCTCATCGAAGCGCCCGCCGGGCATGGCAAGACCTACCGCGCGTCGGAGGCGGCGATAAGAATGGGCCTCGGGTTGGAGCGCGGCCAAGAGCCCTGCTGCTATCGCACACCAACGTCGCCCGCGAGGAGTTCGAGCGCCGCGCGCGTGGGCGTGGACATGTGCGCGCCGAAACGCTCGACACCCTCGCGCTGGCAATCGTCGACACCTACGCGTCGCGGTTCGGCATTCAGCGGCCAATTACGCCAGAGGCGACGCATCTTGGGCAGCCAACTTTTCCCCAAATCCGTCGTTACGCATGCGAGCTTCTTCGGGATTCCCCAGCCGTCGCCGAGGGTCTGGCCTGGCGTCATCCGGTCATCCTCGGCGACGAGTATCAGGACACAACGTGCGACCACCACGAGATGTTGTGGCGCATTCGCGACGCTGGATGTGTTCGTACGCGGCTGTTCGGCGACGCGATGCAGGCCATCTTCGATTGGTCGGGCGAGCTGCAGTCCTGGAGCGACCTCGTCGATGCGTTTGGTTCGATCGCGCTACCGCGCGGCCATCGATGGGACGACGTGCCGGAGCTCCGCGACTTCATAGCCTCCGCTCGCGGCGCGCTCGTCGCGGGCGAGCCATTACGCCTCGACGAGCGGCCAGCCTGCGTCCATGTGCATCATTGGATGGGGCGCGCGCCGGGCATCGGGCAAAAAGGGCACTGTCCGAACTGCGATGCAATCCTTCGCACGCTTGGTTGCTCGGGGCATGTCGCTCATCTCGTACGGAACGTCGCCCACGCCTACGGGCTGGCGAAGCGACTCCCGTACGTGATGAAGCTCTACGAGTCCGGAGACCCGACCGAGCCCCTCAAACGCATCGAGCGCGCGCAGCAACTGAGGGACGACCCGCCAGCGCTCGTACTGCACCTTGTGGATACCTTGCGGGCCTGGGGTGGTGGCATAGAGAAGGACCTGCGAACCCAGCTCACCCGCCTCTGCAAGGCCGAGGGGTTCAGCGCGAGTTCGAGCAAGAAGGTCGGTCCCTGGAAGCCGATAGTCGACGGCCTTTACGCCCAGCCGGACGCGCATGGATGGCTGCGCGGCTTCAAGCGTGCCGTGGACCTGCGCGCCAACATCGGCTGGAACGTCGTCCGTCGCGACCCCACATACCTACTCTGGGCCATCCCCGACGACGCGCCCGACCTCATCCTCGCGGCGCAGGCGGTCGGGCGTGCCCGGCGTGGTCGGAGCGGGCCGCCGTCGAAGGTGATGACCGTGACCCGTTCAAAGGGCATGCAGTTCGATGCCGTAGTTCTGCCCTACGTAGGTGCAGACGCTTTCCCGGACAACGACGCCGGCCGACGCCATCTCTACGTTGCAGTCACACGCGCCCAGCACGAACTCCACTTTCTCATCCCAACCGAGAAACCGAGCCCGCTCGTCACTGTCGCAGCCGGGACCGTTCGGCTTCACCTCCTGGGACAGAAGCCCGTCGGAGCGTGAGCTGCTTCGACAGGCCGGCATGCGACCACGCGACACCACCCGGGGGGGCGCGTCCTCACGATCCCTTCGACCAACCCGCCCTCGACTCGGCGCCCGGCTTTGGCGAGATCGGCATCTTGTACGGCTCCGCCTCGTATCAGTGGTGTCCAGGACGGTCTCGACGGCGCGTTTCCCTGACGTTCAAGGCTGGTAGCTCGCGTGGACGGTCACCTAGGTGGGCGTCCTGCTGCTTGACTAATGAATTATTCTTTACTCATGCCAACCGCACCATCTCGCTATGAGGTCCTTCCTGAGGAGGACCTCCAGCCCACCCATCCAGTTCATGGGGTTCCGATCGAGGTCCAGGCCGAGTCCATGCGCAAGCTGCGGGCGATGCACAACGAGATCCCCAACAGCACGATCCACCGCGATCGGCAAATGCAGGCCTGGGCGCTCAGCAACAGCCTCAGTCGCCAAGACATGGCCGTCGCCGTCGGCCTAGTGAAAAGTCGCGTTGACCAGATCATCCGCGACCTGACCTTGCTGGACCAAGCTAGGAAGGCGCGAGAGGCGTACGAGCGACTGCGGCGGCATATGCCGCCCGAGCTGTTGAGGGAGGCGCTGGCCCAGAACCCGGCGCTCGACCCCGATTACCCGTGGGACGAGCAGATGGGTCAGACAGCCGACTGAGGGCTCGGACGTAGAAGGAGGCTCGGCAAGACCCAGCCGCAAGATCGCAGAGGCGACGCAGCGCTCGTCCGGACCGAGCCCGAGCCCGATCCGGACGTGCCCCGGGAACGATGTGGTGTCTACGCCGCTGC
>CAVXSX010000012.1:0-1059608 GCA_963764545.1 uncultured Solirubrobacterales bacterium
TTAGCCGCAGCACAGCTCGCAGTCAGCATCGCCCGGCTCAAGGGTCTAGGCATGCTCGTCGAACTATAATCGAGCCTCGCGCGACCCACCGAAGGGGCGGAGATGACATGTGGCATCGCGGCCTGGCCTCAGCCGCCCATGCCGCCCTCCGGATGCGAGCTTATTCCTCACTTCCCGTACAACTCGCATCGTTCGTGTGTGCAAATGCTCGACGTACGGTTCGTGCTCCGGTTTCATGAGCACGCCCCTTAGAACGCGACCAGCATTCGAGTCAGAGCGAATGTGCGGATGCGAGTGCCGTATTTCCTCCGACGTAGCCCGCAGCAAGCTCAAGTAGATTGGGTCGGACGAATCGTCAAGCGCGGCCGAGTAGACGGCGCCCGCCGCTTGGTCGACTCCCGAGACCGTCGGTAGGGCCGGCACGGGGAAGAAGGTCAAGACGTCAAGCTCAGGTTCCCCCAGCAAGCTAGCATCGTCGCTCTCAGCGATTTTCCTCGCCCACACCCGCGTCGCGCGGAGACTCGCCGCCAAGTGTCTGCCAAATCCGTCGGCGGTCAATGGCAGCACTTGCAACGTCATCCAGAGGGCAGCTGCGGCGCTGCCCGATCGCGAACACTCGAGGCTGATCTCCCCCAGATGCAGATCGGATGACGAAAAGTAGGTATAGGGTGAGTCTGCGTGTAAAACCGGCTAACGGACGGGTCGGCAAACAGAATCGCGCCGCAGCCGAATGGCTGGAGACCGTGCTTGTGGGGTCTACTACAACGGAGTCGCAGGCCCCTATTGCGCGGTAAGCATTCGCGGGGAGCACCGCCGGATCCCATCAGCCAGGACCGCAAAGAACCCGCCATACGCAGCATCGACGTGCACCCTCACGCCGTGCTCTTGGCACAACAGTACCGCCTCGTCGACGGGATCGACTCGGCCGCGGCCCGTAGTGCCGACCGTCAGCACGATGGTGCCGAGCTCACGAGTTTTTAGAGCATGCGCGAGCGCGTCGAGGTCAATTACACCCTCTGGAGTAGAGGCAATCTTGACATAAGGCATACGGAGTAGCCGGCACATCCGCTCATGCGTGTAATGGGATGCCTCGCCAAACCCGAGGGCGCGCCCAGGGTGTAGTTCGCGACTTACCCACAAGGCCTCAAGGTTTGCGATCGTCCCGCTTGCGCACAGATGTCCCAAAGCGCGGGCGGGAAGGCGGAACATCTGCGCGAGATCTTGGACGACCTCCTTCTCCATCTCACTGGTCACAGGACTCCCGTCGAGCGCATGATTATTTGGGTTGACCATCATCGCCGCGAGGTAGCCTGTGATTGCCGCTGGATGTGGGGGCTTCAACATCTGCCCGACGTAGCGAGAGTGGAAGAAGGGGTGGTTACCCTCCATTCGCTCGGCAAAGGTCTGCCAAGCTGACAAAAGCCGTGCCTCATCTAGGTCGATGCCTGATTGTGGATAGGGACCCCACCGTTGTTCCCATGCTTGCACCGCCTCCAAAGCACGCGACGCCATAGCTTTCACGAGGCGCCACTCATCCTCCCTGCCGCCTCCCTGCTGCAGCGCTTGCGAGGTGTTAGGGAGGGATCGAATCCGCGTCATCGATCGCCTTTTCGCGCCGACGCCTGGCCCGGGAGGGCAAAATGGCTGTTGGGGGGATGGGGCAGCGAGCAGTGTAAGAGGGCAGGGCAGGATGCCGGCGTGGGGACGGAAGCAGGCGCGGCGGATCGAGTCAGCACGGATTTAGCCAGATAGGCCCGTGGACATCGCTCACGACAACAGTGCGGAGCATCAGGCGATCAGTACGCAGCCGCTGGTTTATACGTGTACGCGTACGGGCAGTCGCTTGATGCCGTTGAAGAAGTTCGAGCGGAGCCGGTCTGGAGGTCCGGTCATCTCGATGTGCACATCGCGCTTGAGCAGTTCCTCGAAGGTGATACGCGTCTCGAGCCGCGCTAGATGCGCTCCGAGACAACGGTGAACGCTTGGCGGACCGAAGGCGATGTGCGGATTGGCGGTACGTGCGATGTCGAACCGATCGGGTTGGTCGAAGACGGCTTCATCGCGGTTAGCGGACGTGAACCAGGTGGTGACTTTGTCGCCGGAGGCGATGTGTTTCCCGCCCAACTCCGTGTCCGCGACGGCCGTCCGGCGAAAATGATGCACGGCCGTGGCCCAGCGGAGCATCTCCTCCGTGGCTGTCGCGGTGAGATCGGATTGGTCGCGCAACTTCTCTAGTTGGTCGGGATGTTCGAGCAGCGCGATCAACCCGTGGGTGATCGTGTGCCGCGTGGTCTCATTACCGGCGGTGGCCAGGAGTACGAAATAGACATCCATCTCTCGCTGGCTCAACCCTGCCTCGACCAGTTGGGTCATGATGTCGTCACGGGGGTGACGCCGGCGGTCTTCGGCCAGCGTTCGCCCGAATTCGAACATTTCAAGGGCCGCAGGGCTCGAGAACGGGAGGTGACGATGCGTATCGCTCGCCCCGGCATATGCATACTCGGGGTCGGCGTTGCCGAGCAGCCGGTCGCCAATCTCGATGATGCGACGTCGCTCGGACTGTGGCACCCCGAGAATCTCGGCGAACACCTGCATCGGTATCTCCGAGGAGATCTCGCGCACGAAGTCGAATTCGACCTTGTCGAGCGCCAGGTCGAGGACCTCATTCGCCACAATGCGAATCTGCTCCTCGGACACGCGCACAGCGCGAGGTGTGAACCGGCGGTTGACGATCGCACGCAGCTCGTCGTGGCGCGGTGGGTCCATGTCGAGCATCGACTTGCGGGCCTCGATGTGCTCCGGCCCGAGATCCTCCAAGGAGGTGCCACCGGCCTCCGAGGAGTAGATCTCCGGCTGGCGATGCACGGCGCAGATGTCCTCATAGCGAGTCACGGCCCAGAAGCCTCGGCCCGCGGGCTCGGGGTTCCAGTGCACGGGATCCTCGCTGCGAAGGAGTGCAAACCAATCGTGCGGGACCCCCGGAACGAAGGCGTCGTGAGAAGAAAGGTCGATAGCTTCAAGCGTCGTAGTCATGGCCTCGATATCTGGTTGGCTACAGGTGGTGGAGGTACTCGTCGAGCTCCCAGTCCGAGACCCAGGCGCGGTGACGTTCGAGTCTCGAAGCGCTTGACGCCAAGGAACGTCTTGACGAGTTCGTCGCCCAGTCCCTCGCGCAGGAGTCTGTCTTGTTCGAGCGCGTCAAGCGCCGCGTCCAGCGTCTTGGGCAGCGGGACGCCGATCACCGCGGGGTCCGCCCTGTAAGCATCGCCGGACACTGGCGCGGGCGGCGTCAGGCGCTGGCGGACCCCTTCGGCGCCCGCCAGCAGGGCAGCGGCGATCGCCAGGTACGGATTGCTGGCGCCGTCCCCGACGCGAATCTCCATGCGGGTCGCGCTACCCCGCTCGGGCGGGACGCGGATGAACGTGGCCCTGTTGTCCAACCCCCAGTTGGCGTGGGTCGGCGCCAGCGAGTCCGGGATGATCCGTCGATAGGCATTGATCGTCGGATTCAGGAACGCCATCAGCGCCGAAGCGTGCTTCAGCACGCCGGCGCTGAACGCCCGCAGCTCCGGGCTCGTGCCATGCTCGCCCCCCGGTAGGTCGAAGACGTTGCGCTCCTCGCGGGTCAGCGAGATGTGCAAATGCGTGCCCGATCCGTCTTGGTCGTTGAACGGCTTGCCCATGAACGTGGCTAGCAGCCCGCGCTGAGCGGCGATGTCCTTGACCGCCGTCTTGAGGCGGAAAGCGCGGTCGGCCGCGGCAAGAGCCGGACCATGGCGCAAGTTGATCTCATACTGGGAGTTCCCGCACTCGTGGTTGACCGCGTATGCGTCCAGTCCGAGGTCGGCCAGCTGCTCTGCCATCTGGCGCACGACCCCGTAGGGGTCGGCTTGAGGGCCAACCGTGTAGACCATGCTCGGGTTGTCGACGTGGCGACGAACCCCCTTGGGCACGGCGGGGTCGCGGACCAGCAGGTAGAACTCGAGCTCGGGTCCCACAATCGGCTCGAGGCCCAACTCGCGCACACGCCCCACAGCCCGCCGCAGCGCTCCACGGGGATCGCAGATCTCGGCCCCACCCTCAGCCGGTTCGAGGTCCGCCAAGCAGCACGCGACCCCCGGTTCCCAGGGCAAAGCCACCATCGTCTCCAGGTCCGGGCGGGCGACGAAGTCCGGATACCCACCCTCGGTCACCACTGGGGTGTGGCGCAGATCCGCACCCATTACCGCCGAGCAGAAGGACAGCCCGAGCTCCGAGACATAATCAAACTGAGCCGCCGGTACATCCTTACCACGAGCCACGCCATGAAGGTCCGGGTACAAGACTCGGACCGTAGTTATCGTGTGCCCGGCCCCCCCGGACTCCACGCCCATGGGTATCGGTCGCGCTATCTGAGTTGCGCTCACCCGACACTCCTCTCGCCGCCACAAGTGAGACGATGGTGCGAGTTGGCGTTGCTGACCGCGACCTGGCTCGCATCGTCGCCGTACCGCCCCGGAGGATTGGCCTCGCCGGCGCCGAAGATGACCAATCCGGGTCTAACGATCTGGAGTCGCGTCATTCGTCGGCGCCTAGTCGTTTATGCCGATTGCCATCATCGGGCAGGCGTTGGCGGCCGCCTCGATGTCGGCGCGTCGCTCTTCGGACACTTCTTCCTGCCATAGCAAGACGTCGTCATCGCCCAGTTGGAAGACATCCGGAGCGACAGACTCGCATTCGCCGTGGCTCTGGCACAGGTCATATCGACACGAATCTTCATACCGTGCCGCCCGGGGTGGACGCTATGAGCCGAAGAGCGGCACGACGCCCACCCCATCGCCGGGTCCAGGCGGAGCGCGGTCGAATCACTAGTCCAGCCTGCCGGATGGTCCAGCCTCGCAGACCGCTCGACGCGATGTGACCGATCGGAGCCGAGGGGTAGGTGGTTTGGAATCCACGCGCTCGTCGCCTCGGCTGCATAAGAAGGAGGATCCCTGGAGCCGCGGCGGTCTTGCAACAGCAACTTGCGATCGATTATTCGTACCGCGCGATAATTTGGTCCCACATGGACTTTCGCCAGCTCAGGTACTTCGTAGCCGTCGCCGACGAGCAGCACTTTTCTCGTGCTGCCGCTCGGCTACATCTGGCGCAATCCGCGCTTTCTTCCCAGGTTCGTCAGCTAGAGCTGGAGATCGGCGGCCCGTTACTTATTCGCACCACGCGTCGTGTCGAGCTGACGCCTGCGGGCCGGGCCCTTTTCAGCGACGGCCGCGACATCTTGGCGGCGACCGAAGCTGCGCTCGCCCGCGCGCGGGCGCTTGCTCGTGGCGAGCAGGGAGAACTAGTGATCGGCTCGCTCGGGCCAGCGCCCGGAGGGATGCTGGCGGCTCTCCTTGCACAATTCGGAGTTCGGCATCCTCGAGTACGCGTCGAAGTACGCGCTTTCGACTTCAACGACACGATTCGTGGCTTGACCGACCGCCACGCAGATGTCGCTTTTCTTCACGGCCCGCTGAATGAGCCCGACCTCGTGATTCGGACATTGCTGAGAGAACCACGGGTCGTGGTTCTGTCGAGCGCCCACCGTCTGGCGAAGCGTTCCAAGCTGCGACCGGCAGACCTCAGCGGCGAGACGTTCGTCACGCAATCCGAATCGACTCCCGAGCGGTGGCGTGACTTCTGGATGCTCGCCGACGAACTTGGCGGTCGTCCTCCTGTCAGCCCCCATCTCAGCCGGAACATCGAGGAGTGGCTACATCTCATCGGCCGCGGCGAAGGGGTCGACACGGCCCCGTCGATCATATCCCGCTATTACTCCTGGCCGGATGTGACATTCGTGCCCCTGATCGAGGCAGCGAACGCCACCCTTCTCCTCGCTCGGCATCGAGATACGACAAACCCTCTGGTCCAAGACTTCATCAACCTCGCCGTCACCGTTGCCGCCGCGGTCGCTAAGGCCGATCCTTCATATCAATCTCCGGACTGAAGCAGACCTTGTGCGACCTGATGGCGCGCAATCTCCGGCCCTCGATCGAGCACTTGCCCGGCGAAGCTGGCCGTGACGAAGAGATCATTGCCCTCTGTAGTCGCGCCCTCGGTCCGACAGATCATCCTAGAGGCCGCACAGATGCCACGGCACCCGGTGCCAGGCGGTCACGGTCACGATCGCCGCCTGCAACCTGGGCCCGCACGCGCAGGCGCCCGACCTGGTCGGGCAACTGGGCGCTGCTCCGCGCGCGGCAGTGCCGACAGCGCAGCTGGTGCGTGCGATGCTCGGTCCAATCACGCTGATCGGCGGCAACTCAGCGACCTGGTGGCGACCGAACCTGCGCCTGGGCTGCCGCTCCTCGGCGCTGAACTCCCGGCCGCACCCACCGCACGCCTGCGGATAGTGATCGACGATCTCATCGATCTGATCCTCCGGCCGCAACTCGCGACCTACACCGCGATGCCCGGACTGACCGCCCGCCTCGCGCTGCTCGCCTTCTCGGCGCATCAGCTCCTTCGCCTTCGCGCGCCCCTCGGCCCGCCGCTGCGCCCGCGTCTTTGGCGGATCCGACGAAGGTGGTCTGGAACTCGTCCGCGAGTCCTGCCGGGCCTGCGCCTCCTGGTATCAACCGGCGCGGTGGTGCACTTTTCGGTTCCTGAAACCGGCGCTCTTTTCGGTTCCTTTGACACGTCGGTGATGGTCGGGTTCGGTGAGTAGGCCTTGCCGTGCCCTTTGCTCGAGCTCACCGGCGTCGATGAGCTCGATCGCTTCGTCGGGCAGGTCGAGCAGCCGGACGGTGTTGACGTAGTCCCACCACGTCGACTCAGATCTGGATCGGCGCGAGGGCCACCAGCCTCACAGACCCGAAAGACCAGGCTGGCACCCCGGCCTTCCATCCATAGGCGCCATCAGCGCCGAACAAAAACCCTTTCATGCAGTCACACGAGCTCCTCGAAGCGCTTGTCGCGGCGTCGCCCATCGATCATGACTCGACGGTCTGCTGCCGTCCATACGACCGTCCCGACGATCAGCGGCTGACCGGCGAAGGACCCGAACCGGTCACAGATCGGCGCCTCGAGCGCGTAGCACAGCTCATCGTGCCCGCACCAGCGCTCGACGTCGATTAGCTCGTCGCCCTGGAGTCGACTCAGGACGATCGCTCGACAGTTCTGCCGCGGCCGGCGCGGCCGCTGAACGGCACGGTGGCGATCGTCGCGCCACGCCGTTCGAGCTCGTCCCACACGTCGTCGCGCGAGAAGGGCTCGTGTCGAGCCGGGCGGAGCCGCGCGTCGTGGATCCGCGACGTCTTGCGGCCAGAGGGCGTGCGACAGGACTCGCCTGGAATCGCCTTGCACGTCGGGCACAGCCGCGCTCGCCATCCGCGCGCAACGTGGAGCGCCGACGGCTTCGCTGTCCCTCGGCGGCCCCACGGAAGCCGGCAGCATCGCGCGTCCGGCGCCGCCCGACACGTTGGGCACCACTCATCGAGCCACAGAGCGCGATCGCTCATCGCGACCCCCCACCGAGCCGAACGTCCTCGCCGACGATGTGATGCTGCTCTGCTCAGCCAGCATCGGGCGGACCCAGCGGTCCGCCGGCGATCAGCCGGGTCAGACCAAGGTCAGCCCCGGAAATGCGCCGATGCAGCGTCACTGGTTTTCCGTCCACATTCCGTCCACCAGTTTCACCTCGGCCGGATTCCGGCCACCGCGGCCGTTCACTCCGACTTCTAGCGATTTGCAGGCATTTCGTGCCCGCTAGTGCGCGTCTGTGAACGCTCGAAACACCCCCGTCCTTCCATGGTAAGGAAGGGGTCGTCGGTTCGAGTCCGACAGAGGGCTCTCGCGAATTGCCTGCATATTTGGATGTTTTGGCTGAGTAGCGCTTTTCGTGTGAGGCGAGTCGGGGTCGTGTGGAAGCTTTTTGGAAGCCTGCTCCCGAACGCGGCATCCATCGCGGCCACGCTCGAGCCCAAGCTGCCGGCGGGTGAGCCCAAGGGCGGGCCCTGGTGCCGACGGTCGAGCTGGACCTTCGGGTTCAAAAGGAGCTCTTCCGTGATTGAGCGATTCCCCTCCGGATCGGGAGTAAGCCCGCGGCAGGCGACGTTTGAAGCGCGAGCGCGCCCCGCGGGCCGCCACCGCCGCCGCATGCCCCCTGACCGGACGAGGGCATCGATTCGAATCCTCGGAGAACGAAGACGGTCCGAGACGCCCGGCGGACCGGAGTGGCCGAGCAGCGGCGGGGTCCTATCGCTTCCCGCGGCATCCGTTGTGCGGTGTCTATGAAGAAGCCTGCAGTCATCCCGCACAAGATGCCGGCGATCACGTCCGCACGGCCGCGTCGGGCGAAACACCAGGCCCCGCCTTTCCTCGCCTACCACCCCCTTCTTGCCGCAGCACTCGTGTCGTCCCGCTGACGCGAGACGAGAAGCGACCGTCAGAGCCGATACGGCGCGCCATCCTCTTCCGAGCGTTGCGATCGTCCGACCGACCACGCCGGTGGCCATCGCTCGCGTGGCGTTGCGGTCGTCCGACGTCGGCGACGGCGGACCGCTGCAATGTCGCCGCCATAGCAATCGCGGGGCGGCCACGACCGAGGACACGAATGCGATCCCGGGCGCGGGGCTGCCCTCCGATGTTTGGTTCGGGTTCCGCCGTGACCTAGACCGCCGTGTCGTCTCCCCGCACGCCGTCACTGCCGGCTCGGCGCCGCTTGGGAGAGGGAGGGTCGTGACAACGTAGAGGTTGAGGATGTCGTCGCGATCCATGAAGAGGATTTGGCTTCGCTTCGACGTGTCGAGCTTGTTGCCCAGCCAGTTGCGGGCAGCTTGGTGATCTCCCCGCCGGCGATGATGAACGCGCGAGGCGGCCGATAGCTGGCTCGGTGGGAGCTAGTCGTGGTTCCGCGCGGGACGCTGCCCTCGATGCATTCGTTCCGCCACGGGGTCGCCTCGCGGGCTCTTCTAGCCGGCGAGAGCGTTGACGAGATCGCGTTCTTGCTCGCTAGTCGCGATGCCAACGTGACCCGTGCCGTGTATGTGCGCGAGGTAGCAGACGCTCGTCGGCGGTCAATGCGCCGATCGCGTATGACGGCCGAGTTCGGCGGCGCGCTGCGCGTGGCCCTGGACGCCGGCAGCGAAGTCAGCTGACGCGCACCAGCATGCGGCCGGTGCGGGCCGCTCCGGGACGACGGGAAGGTGTGGCTGCGGCTCCAGGCAGCTCCGCTCTGCGCGGAAGGGGCCGTAGCGAGGAGCTCACCGGCGCGGCGCCCGCTCGCCCGCGGCGCCCGCCTCGAAGCCACGCCGGTACTCGGCGTCGTTGAGCTCGATCTCCGCGTCAATCTCGTCGCGCTACATGTCGTAGTAGGCGACGGCGGCTGACCGAGCCCGACCGGAATCTGTAGGTAGGCAGCCGCTTCCTCGACTGATCCGTCGTTGTCGCGGACGGTTGCGATCACCTCCCAAACGTGAAGACCCGAGCCGACGATACTTGCGGGCGGCCGGCCGGTCCGTCGAGGAAGTGGATCAACGGATGTGCATCGTGCCGGAGCCCCTATTCGACGTATCGCACGGCCAGCGCCCGCGGCGCCAGCCCCGCCTTACGGGCGTGCTGGGTGAGCCGTCCGCGCGTTTCGGCATCGAGACGAAGCGTGTAAGGGACACGGCATCAATCTAACCCAGGGCACAGCTGCAATGGGACGGAACAGCCGCCCGCCCTATCAAGTGCGAGGGCGTTGTCCGAGACCGTCGATCCAGGCACCGAGGCGCGCCGACCACACGATCAAGCGCCACGGCTGTACAGCTCTGCAGCGCAGTCAGCCGCGTCGCAACTCGCCGCCACGCTCGTCGCGGCGGCCTCTCTGGTTGCCGACTTGTAGCGGCGGCCGCAGCTTGAACCCCTCTTTACGCGTTTATAGCCGGATCGCCTATAAGCGGGCATAGAGCGATAGATTCAAGACGGCCTCATGCGTCGAAGGGATAGTTGCGGCGCACGAATTTGGCGCAGTGGGGGACGGTGAAGTCGACGTAGCCGCGACGCGGTGAGTAGATGACCGCGCTGCGCATGAGGTCGTCGCGGAGGGGCGACAGTGAGGTGGTGCTGCGCCCTAGGAGGTCGGCGATCGCGCCGACCTGCTGCGGCCCGTCCCCGATATCTGCGAGGGCGGAGACGTAAAGGCGCTCGCTGCTGGTGAGCTTGCCTATCCGATTCTCATAGAACTCCTCGTCGAGGTGGGCCTCGACCACCGGCTGAGCCGCCTCGACATCCTCGAGCGTGATTGTCGGGTCGTCCTCCTGGCTCCAGACGCGGCGGCCGTACTCCTGAACGAAGAACGGGTAGCCCTCGGTCAGTTCGAGCACGCGCCGAACGGCGTCCTCCTCCCATCGGACCCCCTGGCGTTCGGCGGGAAGCACGAGGGCGGCGCGGGCGGCTGCCGGCGTGAGCGCCCCGAGCTTGGGGAAGACGAACATGCGCTCGGCATAGGACTTGGCGTCGGTGGTAAGCACCGGCAGCAGGGGCAGGCCGCCACCGACGAAGACCACCGGCAGCGCCTTCTGTTTGGCCCGGTGCAGGGCCATGATCAGCGCCTCGTACTCCTCCTTCGTGGCGTTCTGGAGCTCGTCGAGGATCAGCGCGAAGCCGAGCCCCGCTGCCTCGGTGGCTTGGCCGACAGCCACAATCAGATCGCGGAGGTCCTCGGCCAGGATCCCCGAGTCCGCTACACCGGGAGCGGCGTCCACCTCGATCTTCAGCGCGGCCACGCCTGCGAAAGTCAGCTCGAATGATTTCAGCGCCCGAAGGGCATTGCGGACCTTGTCGCCGGCGCGCTTCTTGACGTCCATGCTGAGTAGCGCGGTGCGTGCGACGCGCATGACGAGTGTGATGAGCGGGGTCGTGCGCCCGACTTCCTTGGTGTCGGCGTACCAGCCTGCCTCCATGCACATCGCCTCGAACTCGTTGAGCAGCACAGTCTTGCCGACTCCGCGTAGACCCGTGATAAGGACGTGGCGCTCGGTGCCGCCCTTGCTGACCTGGGTGATGATGCTCTGAAGGTGCTCGAGCTCTGAGTCGCGCCCGGTCAGCGCAGGCGGCTTAACGCCGGAATCGGTCGTGTAAGGATTGCGCGTGTCGGGGCCTCGAGGCATCGCTCGACTTTGGAGTCTAGCCGTTTATAGCCCCTTATAGTAGATTAACCTATAAAGAGCTATAAGCCACTAGAGAAGTCGATCATGGGAACTCCCGGCTTATGTCCTCTTGGGTTGAGATGGGTGGCGTAGCTGGCTCGGTCGGTGCGATGAGCGCCACATAATCTGATCGTCGGCGGGCACGCGACGCCGCCGAACGGCCTCGTCGGTGCCGACGAGGGGCTTCTGCTTGTAGCCCCAAAGCGACATTGGCCAGAGACCAGGCCCATACTTCTGGGCAGTCGCAAACGTGTACGGAAAGGAGGCGGGCGTGTCAGAGAGGTCAGCGGTAGTGGTTATCGATGTGCAGCGGGGGCTCATCGACGGGTTTGAGGCCGACTGGCATCAGACGCTGCCTACGATCACTGAGCTCGTTACGCGAGCGCATAGCGCCGGAGTGCCAGTTGTATTCGTCCAGCATTGCGGAGCAGCGACTGAGCATCCGTTGCACCGCGGCCGGCCCGGCTGGGCTCTGCATCCGACATTGGACGTGCAGCCGGAGGACCTTCTGGTCGAGAAGACCTGGTCGGACGCGTTCCGCGACACGAGCCTTGATGCCCTTCTTCGGAACGCAGCGGTGACGCGACTCGTGCTCGTCGGTGCGCAGACGGAGTACTGCGTGGACACGACCGCACGCATCGCGGCCTCTCTCGGCTATCACGTTGATCTCGTCGCAGACGGCCATACAACGTCTGAAAATGCGATTCTGAGCCGCGAGCAGATCGTCGACCACCACAACCAGACCCTCGCGAACCTCGCTTGCGACGGCGTCACCGTGAGGGTCATCCCCTCCGCGGAGATACGGTTTAGCTGAGACTGTCGCTTTGATCGACCGATGAAAGTCAAGGGCTCGGTTCAGTCTTTTTCGAGGGGGTGATCGCTCGGGGGTCGTTCGCCGAGGGCCTTAGAACGGCTCTGGTGAGGTCGGTTTCGGCCGGAGGCGGTCGAGTGGTGCCTTGATGGCCGCTATTTGGGCAGGGGCCGACGTCTCCGGGGTTGTCGGCGTGGTCGTGACGGGTTAGGTTGTTGGTGGGCGCGGGCCGATGACGTAGCGAAGCGCAGACGTCAGGAGCTTGTGGTCTGCCGCGCGGCTGTGCCCTTCGAGGGCGTAATTTATGCGCGCTCCAGTGTCACGCTCGCGCCCGCTTTCTTCGCTGGGGCGCCCGCCTGCTGGTCTTGGACCATTCGCTTGTAGGAGGTCTCGGCTTGGCGCGCGAGCTCGAGTTCGGCGTCGCGCATCAGGTCGTTGGTTGACCAGATTCCGGCGGCGCGGCGGGTGTACTTGGGTGCGCCGGCGGTGATCTCCAGACGGCGGAGCTTCTTGCGGGTGAGCGAGGGCTGCTGGTGGGCGTAGTCCTCTGAGCGGGTGAGCATGCACCAGAACAGGACCGCGAGCTTGCGGGCGGTCGCGACGATCGCCTTGCCGTGACCGCGGCGGGCCTTGGTGCGCTCATAGAAGCCGTGCAGCGGCCCGGGCTGCAGCACCGCCGTCCACGCGGCCTCGACCAATGCCCACCGGGCGGACGGCGAGCCGCGCTTAGAGATCCGGCCGCTGCGCGCCGGTCCCTCGCCGGACTGCTTGACCCGCGGGTCCAGGCCGAGATAGGCCACCAGCTTGCGGCTGGTCAAGAACCGGTGCGGGTCACCGACCGCGGCGATGAACGACGCGGCACAGATCAGATTCACGCCGGGGACGGTCATCAGCCGGCGGATCTCAGGCCAGGACAGCGCCTGTTGGGCGATCAGCTTCTCGGCCGCGGCGATCTCCGTGTCGAGGAACTCAACATGCCGCATGGCGGCATCGACCGACTCGCGCTCCTCAAGCGGCAGCTCGAGCCCGGCCAGCCACTGGCGGCCCTTGACCCCGAACAGGTCAGAGCACGGCGGGCGCTCCTGCAGGCGACGCTGCAGCGACGCGTGGATCTCGTTCTTCGCGCGCGAGCGAGAACGCACCAACTGCTCCCGCCGCGCCAAACGGCGGCGCAGGATTCGGCAGCGCTCATCGGGCATCCACACCGCCTCGAGCTCGCCCTTCCACAACAGGCTCGCCAAGGCGCGCGCGTCGAGCTTGTCGGTCTTCGCTCGGGCACTCGTGATCCCGGTGTCATCGGGACTGACCACGACCACCCGATTCACGTGCGGCTCCAGGATCCGCGTGACCTCCCAGCAGCTGCCCGTCACCTCCAACGCGACCCGGTCAGACGGCAGCAGGCTCTCCGCCAGCGTGGCCAGACCATCAGGCGTACTCGGCACGCGGCCGCCGGAGCGGACCTGCCCGTCCTCGCAGATCGCGACCACACAGAAATCGCGGTGGACGTCCACGCCGATCGCGCGGCCGACCCATCTGGGCAACGGCACCTCTCACCTCCATCAACAGTCGGTTGACAGCCAGCGGGAGAACGAGCGGGACAACGACACAGACCGATACGCCCGCAGCTCAATCCAGGCAAGTCGCAGGGGCGGCCGAACGAAAAGCACGGGCTCGAAGCCCATCGATCAAAACGGCCTACCCGTCCGCGTTCTCCCAAGAAGCCCCTGTCCCGGATGGACCGGAACCTACGGTCCGAGCCGGACAGAGCCTCCAAGAAGCAGTTTCATGCCTCGAGGAGGGGTAGCGGCTGCAATCCTCGCGGTCTTGGTCAATTGCCTCCTCTCACAGTCCATCCAGGAACCCAAGGAGTGCGTCTGGCGGACGGTAGCGGCCGGGTTTGCTGTCCAGTGGCTTGGTGCGGGCCAGCGCGCGTTCCTTGATGGCGAGGTCGGCGTGCAAATACATCTGCGTGGTTTCGACCTGCTCATGCCCCAACCAGAGCGCAATCACCGTCGTGTCGACGCCGGCGTGTAGGAGCCGCATCGCGGCGGTGTGGCGCAGCGTGTGCGGCGTGATCGTCTTGACCGTCAGGGAGGGGCAGCGCTCGGCGCCGTGGGCGGCGTGCTTGGTGATCCGGCGGGACAGCGCTTTGCGGGTGAGGAGGTTGCCGGTGCTGGTTGGGAAGAGCTGTGAGTGGCTGAGTGGCAGCTGCAGCCTGATCCCGTCTGGCGTGACGTGGCCGAATCGGTACGCGAGCTGCCAGAGCGTGATTTCGAGCCGCTCCTCGATCCGAGGGAGCGAGTTTATGGCGGACTGCATGCTGAGCATCCGCGCGCGGCCCAAAAGCCGCCGCATCAGGGCCGAGTGGATTTCTGGCCAGCCAGTCGCGCGCTGCATGAAGCCACGGTCGAGCAAGGCAATCTCGAGGTTCGAGATGACACGCGCGGTGACGGCGCACGGGGCGGTTGGGTGCAGACCCATTCCCTGCCAAGGGCTGATCACGTCGCCCTCGCCGAGCAGCTCGAGGTTGGCGCGCATGCCGGCGAACTCGACCCGCACGAGGATCATGCCCTCGAGGATGAGCGCGCCGAGACCTCCCTCGTCGCGTGGGCGAAATTGCCACGGCCCGCATTTGAACGCGAGGCCCGCCGCCACCGCTCGACTGACCGTCGCCGACCGGTTCTCCGGGGCGATCCCAGCACCGAGATCGGGATCGACTTCGAGGAGGCGGACTGGCCGGACGCTCGCACCCGGCCGACGGTCCGCGCCGGCGGCGACCGCCACCCCTGCTTCGAGCTGGTAGGCCGCCGTGCTCATGGCAGTCCGCGGTCCCCGCCGGTGTTGTGAGCCGCGCCATTCTGATCACCCAGTCGCTGCCGGTAGGCGCGCAGTAGCCGGCGGTGCGTCAGCCAGCCGACGACGCGACCCTGGTCACCCAGGACGGGGACGCCCTCGTCGTCAGACGCTCCGAGCGCGAGCACGGCGTTCTCCAGAGACTCACCGGCATGCAGCACGGGCGCCTCGCGTGCAAGCGTCGCAGCGACACGCGGCTCGGAGGGGTCCCGAGCGATCGCCCGCTCGACGTCTCCGGCCGCGACGATGCCGATCAGCTTGTCCTGGTGATCGATCACCGGCAGCGAATCGGTTCGCTCCGCCGCGAACCGGTCGATCAGCTCGCTGAGCGGCTGTTCGGGGGTGAGTGCGCGCGGGGGCCGTCCCATGGCGTCCGCGACCGTGATCTGCCGCATGAGATTGGTGGACCGAGGCGCGTCGACGTCGATTCCGCGACGGCGGAGCTTCAGCGTGTAGATCGTGTCCCGCGTGAAGAGGTTGCTCAGCGCCGTCGCGACCACGATCGCGAACATGAGCGGCAGGATCACGTTGTAGTCACCGGTGAGCTCGAAGACGATGATCACCGCGGTGATCGGCGCCCGCGCCGAAGCGGCAAACACAGCGCCCATCCCGACCAACCCGTAGGCGCCTGAAGCCGCGGCGAGATGCGGTAGTAAACGATGCGCGACGGCGCCGTAGGCGCTGCCCAGCATCGCACCCATGAAGAGCGACGGAGCGAACACACCGCCCGACCCACCGATCCACATGGTCAGGCTTGTCGCCAGCACCTTGGCCGCCAGCAAGCCGACCAGCATCATGATCAGGTAGTGCCCGGCGACCGCGCGCTGCAGGACGGGATACCCGACCCCATACATCTGCGGCACCGCGAGGAGCAGGAGGCCCAGGAGGATTCCACCGGCGGCCGGACGTAGCCAGTCGGGTCCCCTCCATAGCCGATCAGCGACATCCTCCCCGGCATACAGAACCCGAATGAAGACCACACCCACACCCGCCGCCAGCACGCCGAGGCCCGCGTACAGGATCAGCTCGACCGGCGAGGTGAAGGTGAAACTCGGCAACGAGAGGAAGGCATGGTTGCCGAACACGGCGCGTCCGATCGCGTCCGCCGTGATCGAGCTGAGGACGACGAGACCGAACGACTGCGTCTCGAAGTTGCGCAGGATCAGCTCCAGCGCGAAGAACACGCCGGCGATCGGCGCGTTGAACGTGGCCGCGATTCCGCCCGCGGCGCCGCAGGCGACGAGCAGCCTGAGCTGCGACTCGGACACGCGCATCAGCTGCCCGAGCACCGACCCGAGCGCCGATCCAATCTGGACAATCGGTCCCTCGCGGCCGACCGATCCGCCTGAGCCGATGCACATGGCCGAGGCGAGCGATTTGACGATCGGCACCTGCGGACGGATGCGCCCTCCAAGCCGATTGACCGCCAGCATCACCTCCGGGACACCGTGCCCGCGCGCCTCGGGGGCAAACCGGGCGACGAGCGGCCCGTAGAGCAGCCCGCCGATGGCCGGCGCCAGCACCACGAACCACATCCCCAGGCCAGGCACGAGCGGGTTGGCGGCGTGGCCAGCAACGCTGTAGTCGCGATGCCCGGTAAACAGATAGGTGAAGCCCAGGATCAGGTAGCGAAATGCCACTGCGCCGAGGCCGGCCCCCACGCCGACCACCAGTGCGAGCACGGTCATACCGCGGGAGCGCTGGACGAGCGCGCTTATTGCCTCACCCCGCCTCGATCCCTGCCAACAGCACGTCGATGGCTCGGCGTACGTTGCGCCACCGAAACGCGTCCGAGTCAAGAGCGCCATGAAGCATCAGCCCGTCGGCCAGGGCGAGGAGGATCGAAGCGAGCGCGTTCGCAGGGATCTCGACCAGCTCACCCGAGGCGACCGCCTCCTCGATCCAGGATCGCAACAGCTCGCGCCGGCGCTGCGTGGCCACGGCCAGTTCGCGCCGGACGGTCTCCTCGGTCAGCAGATCGGACCAAAGGTCCGCTCGCACCTGCACCCTCGCCGCATCCTCACGACGCGCGAGCATCACCTGCGCGAACCGCCGAAGCCGCTCGACGCCCGACCGCGTAGCGGCCGTGATTCGACCCAACTCGAGGTCGAGTGCCACGGTGTCATCCTCGAGCAGCGCAAGCAGCAGATCCTGTTTCTGCTCGAAGTAGCCATAGAACGCGCCTTTGCTCACGTCGGCTTGGGCGCACACGTCGTCCACGGTCAGATCGCGGAAGCCGCTCTTTGCCGCACATCGCCAAGCCGCGGCGATCAGCGCCTGGCGACGCTCGGATCGGGTCTCCGGACTTAGCTTCGGCACACGCTCACGGACAGGTCGCTACCACACAAACTGACTGGTCGGTTTCTATAGCTAAGTACTAGCAGGAACCGGCCGCTGGTAACCAGCAGGCAGCCTGGCACCGTCAGCGATCTGACCGGCGCGCTCCGCAGTCACGGAGCGTCTGAGTGTGGCCCCCCAGGGGACGCGGCCAACTAGTTGGCCGTCGTCTCAGGGTCGTTGCGTAACCGCTGGGTCTCCCGGAGCTGTTGGAGCTTCTTGAGCGACTGGTGTTCGATTTGGCGGATTCGCTCGCGGGTCACGTTGAACGTGCGCCCCACCTCGTCGAGTGTCCGTGGGTGCTGGTCCCCAAGCCCGTAGCGCAACTCGATCACGCGTCGTTCGCGGTAGGAGAGGTTCTCGAGTGCCTCGCGCAGCGCCTCGGAGGCGAGGGCTTCCACTGCGCGCTCGTAGGGAGATTCGGCGTGCTCGTCGGCGATCAAGTGGCCGAACTCGGATTGCTCCTCGTCACCGATGGGCTTTTCGAGTGAGATCGGCGCTTGGGCGGAGCGCCGGATCGTTTCGACCTCGTCGGGCTCGATCCCGGTCACCTCGCCGATCTCTTCCGCGGTCGGCTCGCGGCCGAGTCCCGTCACGAGCTTGCGCTCCGCCCGACCGATCCGGTTGAGCTTCTCGACGATGTGTACCGGGATCCGGATCGTCCGTGCCTTGTCCGCGAGCGCACGGGCGATTGCCTGCCGGATCCACCACGTAGCGTAGGTGGAGAACTTGAAGCCCCTGCGGTAGTCGTACTTCTCGGTCGCGCGGACGAGACCGAAGGTGCCCTCCTGGATCAGGTCGAGAAACGGCAGGCCTTGGTTGCGGTAATGCTTGGCGATCGAGACGACCAGCCGCAGGTTCGCCTCGACCATCCTCTGCTTGGCCTCGAACGAGCCCCGCTCGATCTGTTTGGAGAGGTCAACCTCCTCCTGAGCCGTCAGCAACCGCACCTTGCCGATGCCCTTCAGAAACAGCTGCAGACCATCCGTTGTCCCTTCCGGTTCCAGGTTCAATGCGGCCTTTCGGCGGGGGCGCCTGGTCGGCGCGCGTTCGAGGATCAGGCTCGTCTCGGCGGCAGGATCGATCGCCTCGACCAGCTCGATCTCACACTGCTCAAAGACGCCGTGCAGCTCCTCGACGTCGGTCTCCTCGAGGCCGAGCTCGGCCGTGGCGCTCGCAATCTCCGTGTATGTGAGCACTCCAACCTGCAGCCCGCGCGCTATCAGACCCTTGACCTCTTCCAGCTCCCGCAGATCGGCGCCCGACATGTTCTGTTCAGTCTGGATCTGCTTTGAGTTCATCCGTCGAACTCCAGCACCGAGTAGGCGTGGCACCCCAGGGTCTCGCGGACCCCTTCGCGGCTCCCGAGTTGTTGCTGGCGGCAGACGACGAACGGGTCACGGGGACCCATGTCGAAAATCGCGATCACGATGTCGCCGTGCAGTGGGTCGCGGCCGCCGACCTCGGTTATGCAATCAACGTGCCCACGGCGCGCCCACAGCCGGAAGATTCGGCGATCGCTCGGCAGACTGCCAAGGTCCAGCTCGATCCGGCTGCGCATCTCGCCGTATGCGTCCTCGACCGTGCGCGCATCGCCGACGATGCCGGGGATAAAGAAAGCGGTCATGCGTGACTAGAGTCCGCGGGCGCGGGCGTCCTCGCTGAGCGCCTTGCCGAGAGCCCCCGGCTGCGTCCGAGTCTCGAGCTCCGCGATTCGCTTGGAGAATCTCGCGGCCTCCCGATGCACCGAATCTTGGAGCCCCTCCACGAGTTGCTCGAGGTGTGCGACTCGAGTCTCGAGCGCTCGAACCTGATCCTGTCGTGGATCGACGCTCGGAGACTGTCCCGGCCGCTCAGCTTCTGCCCTGCCGTGAATCTGGCGGATCCGCGCGATAAACCCCTCGGGCGCGCGCACAGCTCACCGCCCGCGCGGACGCTTGGGCGATGCCGGGCGTTGCGGGTACTGCCGGCGCTCTTCCTTTGTCATCTTGCGGATCACCAGCGACCCGCTCTCGACCTGCTCACGAATCAGTTCGAGCTTCGCCTCGCGCTTCTCCTCGGCTCTCTCCCAAGCGCTCTTCACCTCGTCACCTCGCCGGGCGCCCCCACCGCTTTGACAACGTAGAGAGGCATCTGGCTCCTTCCTTGGCCGGCGCGGAAGAAGGTCGGAAGGGAGATTCGCTGCGTCGGCTAGGAGAACCCCACGGGCGGCAATGCTGCTCGCACCGATTACCGTAGCACCGCGGCGCGCGTAGCAGTGCGGGTTCTCGACGGAGCTCGGGGCGATAGCCTCTCCTACCGAGGCTGACCCTACGGGCGAGTGCGGCCTTGCGACGCTCACAACCCACAGCCGGTCCTGACGAGCCAAACTGACTTATGAGCTCAAGCGAGAGCCAGCCCCCGTCCACTACCCCCACGACCGAGATCGTCGTCGTGACCGGAGCCGTCTACCGCATCGACGGCGACGTCAAGCACGTCGAACGGACCATTCTCGATGCGGCGCGGGGTTCGATCATGCAGCTCGCGTGGCTCACCGAGTCCGGAACACGAGATGAGCTGGCCATCAACCCCGGACACGTCGTCCTGATCCGAGCCGTCCGGCCCTAAGCGGCTCTGACCAGCCCTACAGGACCCAGAAGGCCACGACGGCGTACTGCATTGCCGCGGCGACGATCACCAGGAGGTGAAACAGCTCGTGGTAGCCGAACACGCTCGGCACCAGGTCCGGCCGCTTCCGCGCATAGATCACCCCGCCGGCGCTGTAGAGGACGCCGCCGAGGGCCAATACACCTACCGCTGGGGTTCCGAGACGGTCCACGAGCTCGGGGATCGCGAGGACGGCGATCCAGCCGATCAAGATGCAGGCGGCCGTACCGAACCGGCCCGGGGCGTCGATCCACACCAGCTTGAAGACCGCTCCGGCGAGCGCCGCGGACCACACCACGATCAGAATCACCAAGCCGGGGACGCCGTGTCTCACCAGCAGCAAGAATGGCGTGTAGGTACCGGCGATCAGCACGAAGCGCGAGGACCGACACCGGGAACGCCCACTGATGAAAGACCCCGCGCAGCCGCGGCTTGAGAACTACTTCAAGCGCAGCGGCGGGCATCACGCGCCAGCACTGCCGGTCCCGCCGGCGGCCGGCGCGGCTGGCGGGTGCTGCGCCGGATCAGTCTCGCCCGCGTGTTTGCGCGCGTCCTTCCTGAGCTGCTTATCCCGCCTGCGCTCGCGAAGCTTCTGCTCACGAGCGAGCTTCGCAAACGTCGTCTTCTTCTTACTCCCTGAGGCCATTGGCCGTCCGTCCTTTCCTGATGAAGTCTCACGGCGAGCGCCGCCCGCGGCTCCCGGTCACCGCGGGGTCGCCAACCTGTCGCCGAACGACGAGGGCGGGCGCTACCAGGATCCGGCCGGCCCAAAGGGGGTCGATCCAGAAGCTAGATCAGCTGCACGTTCGCGGCCGCCGGGCCTTCTGGCCCTGCTCGTGCGCTCGGCACGAGAACCCAGTCTAGAGCTCGATCTCCGTCAGCACCGGCATGGGAGGGCGGAACCGCCCCGAACCTAGCCTGGAGACTGGGAGATTGCTGACGTGCCGGTCAGCTCGGGCTCATGAAGCGCATCAGCCAGCCGGCGCTGTCAAACCCGAGCCCGAGGTACACCGAACGGCCGACCGCCGACGCGTCGAGCGCCGCATACCGTGCTCCCGCGCGGCGTGCGGTGTGGAGTGCATGCGCGGTCATTGCCCGTCCTATTCCACGACCGCGCCAGCCTGGATCGGTGTTCACGAAGACGACGGTCGCGTACGAGCCAAAGGCACCGGACCCCGACGTCGCCCGCACCCGGCCGTCACGATCGACGGCGGCGAACAGGCGGAAACTCGATGACAGCGACCGCAGGTACTCGGCGAATGCCTCGGGCGGACCCTTGATTGCCGTTGTCGCGGACATCGCGGCGGCGACGGCATCCACGAGGGCAACGCCGCCGCCGTCGTCATCGGGCAGTCGCCGCACGGGCTGCAACGTGAGCTCGCTCGGCAGCGTCAGCGCCGGTACGGTGGAAAGGTCGCTCGAGACCATCGCGGTCACGGTGTCGGAGCTCCACCTCAACCGGTCAGCGACGAGCTGGGCACACCGCCCGGCCGCGCCGAAGGTGCGAATGGACCCCGCCGTGGCGTCGGGCAGAACCGCAGCGAGAGCGTCGTGGGCCCGATCGTCGGTGACGAGGAGCTGTGTGCGCCGTTCCCCGTTCCCGCCGAGCACTCCCTGCAGGCCCGGTCCCACGATCTTCGTTCTGCCCGCATCCAGCGTCGGCTCGCATCGCGCAAGGAACGCCGACGCGTAGAGATCAACCGGTGCACCGGGCACGCGCCCAGAATAGGCAGCCGACCCGAGGCTATGCTCAGCCGACCCAACGCGAGGAACCGGATGAAAGTAATCGGGGCCGGACTGCCACGGACGGCCACCACGACGCAGGCGATTGCCTTCGAGAAGCTCGGCTTCGGTCGCTGCTACCACATGCGCGACCTGATGATGGACTTCGAGTCGGGGCTGCCGCTGTGGGAGGCCGTGGCGGAGGGACGGCCGGACTGGGAGGCGATCATGGGCGATGCCGAGTCCTGCTGCGACTGGCCGAGCGCGCGCTACTACGACGAGCTGCTGGAGCACTACCCGGAGTCGAAGGTCGTGCTGAGCGTGCGCGAGCCCGAGGGTTGGATCAAGAGCATGCGCGACACCGTGTGGTCGATCTACTTCGGCGAGTCCGTCATGCATCACGTGTGCGAGGCCCGCGGGGTGCTCGACCCGCTGTGGCGGCGGTTCATGGACCTGATGATCCCCATGACCTGGGGCGCTGACGTGTTGGGCCCGGCGGACTCGACGTTCGACGACGAGGCGTTCGCCGAATCGATGCACCGGTGGAACGACCGGGTCAAGCGAGAGGTCCCCGCTGATCGTCTGCTCGTGTGGAATCCGCGCGACGGGTGGGATCCGTTGTGCGACTTCCTGGAGGTCGGAGTGCCGAGCGAGCCGCTGCCAAACGTGAACGACACCAGCGCGTTCAAGGAAGGCGTGGTCGGCGGCGGGTTGACGGTCCTGAATCAGTGGTGGGACGAGCGGGATCGACCGACGGCCGGCCTGCACGCCAGCGCCATCGGCTAACACGCCTCGGTCAGAAGTGGTGCCGGGCCAGGCGCAGACCGCCGCGCTGGCGCTTGCCCTCGCTGAGCGATGCCATCGCGGGCACCATCTCGCTGGTGACCAGGCCGGCCTCGTCGGTGAGCTCGTCGACGATCTCGAACGATTTTGCGATCCGCTCCGGAGTGTCAACGAGGATGGTCACGACCGGCACATGCCGGCGGAGCTGGAGCAGACGATCGCCGTGCGGTGGATGGTCGCCGTGGAACCCCCAGACGCCTCGCAGGCAGGTGGCTCCGCTCGCTCCGCTCTCGCGCAGGCGGCGCACCAGCGCCACGTGGAGCGGGCTGCCGTCATGGCGGGCCTGCTCGGAGGCGTAGATCATCAGCTTCTGCCACATGCCCAGGCCGTGCTCGTCGGTGGCGGGGAGGGGCGTCGGCGGCGCGAACGGCCGGCCGTCGCGCTTACAGACCCGCACGCGTTCGAGGGTGAGCATCGGACGCCCGAGCAGGCCGCCGAGCTCGGGCAGCACCTGGGCGATCTGCTCGCCCGCGCCGACGGCGATGATCATCATCGGGACCTCGGCGTTTCGCCCGAAGAACCGTGCCCGCTGCCGCGCGCCGTGGGCCGTGCCATCGACGCCGAGCAGGGCGGTGGCGCCGGCGATGCCGCGGCGGTGGAGCAGATCACACACCGCGACGAACGCGGGAGAACCAGCGACGTGCTCCTGTCGTCCGACGTAGACGGTGAGCTTGGTCGCCTCGTGGAGCTCCTCGGGCAGCGCGACAGTCCCGATCTCGCCGGTCAGCATCCTTGCCCGCTCAAGCGTGATGAGGCCGTGCCGCTTGACCTGAGTCACATCGTCGAGGAGGTCCTCGATCCGAGCCCGGGTATCGACGGCGACGGAAACCAGCGGCAGATCCTCGGACAGGGTGAGCAGGCGATCGCTGCGGAGCCGGTGCTTGAGGCCGAAGCCCTCCGCCCCGCGGAGCATCACGCTGACCTCGATCTCCCGCGCCCCGTACAGGTCGAGCAGCGCATCGGCCACGAACTGCTCGTCGGTGCGGTGTCGCTCGCCGAAGTAGGTGGTGAGCTTCAGGCAGTCGTCATTCACAGGTGGCGTCCGATGAGGCGACCCAGCGCCAGGGCGCCAAGGCCGACGAGGAGGCTGAGCAGCGCGTTACCCGCGGCCAGCGCGAACTCGCCGTCCTCGACCAGGCGCTGACTCTCGAGCATCCAGGTGGAGAACGTGGTGTAGGAGCCGAGCGTGGCCGTGCCGGCCAGCAACAGCCGGTCGCCGGTCAGCCCGAGCCCGACGAGCAGCCCCAGGATCGCCGCCCCGCTCAGGTTCACGACGAACGTGCCCGCCGGGAAGGCCCCGCCGATGCGAGCCGCGACGAGCCCGTCCACGAAGAACCTCATCGACGCGCCGATCCCACCGAGGAGCCCGACGCCGATCCAGACCGGCATGCTCACACCACGGTCCTCACCCGCCGCACGTACAGGGTGGCCAGGTGAACGCTGGCGTAGCCGACGACGATGCTCGACCCGGCATACGCCACGGCAAGCCCGTAGCGGTGGACATCGAGCATCTCAACCAGCTCGAGCTGCATCGTCGAGAACGTCGTGAAGGCTCCGCAGAACCCGGTGCCGAGCAGCGGGCGCCGGTAGGCCGACAGCGGAAGGCGCTCCTGCAGGCGGGTGGCGAAGTAACCGAGCAGGAACGTGCCCAGGATGTTCTCGGCCAAGGTCACCCACGGCCAGCCCGGAGCGACCCCGGCGTGCGTTTGTATGAGCGCGACCCGGAAGAGCGCACCGGCCACTCCACCGGCGAAGATCGCCCCCACCTCGCGTCTGTCCCGACCCGCCACGGCTCAGCATGCTATTGCCGGACGTCCCGTTCCCGCCGACCCCGGCTCTGAGGGGTCAAAGCGACCGCAGCACCGATCGGCCTACCGAAGACCTTGCGGTAGGAGTCCTCGCCGAAGCTGGTCGGCAGCGGCTCGCCCACCGAGATCTTGAACGGCCGGGCCCCGTCGGCCCCCCGCTCGGCGCGCAGGAACAGCGCACCCGGTAGCTCGCTGCCGTGAAAGCCCCCCGCGAGGTCGAACATGTGGGTCACGAACACGACCCGGACGCCCGCCTCGAGCAGCGCGGTAATCACCTGCCGCGCGATCTCCGATCCCTCGCGCTCGTTGGTGGACGCGAACGATTCGTTACACAGCAGCAGGCACCCCGAGGAGATGTGGTCGGCGATCTCGCTCATGCGGCCGAGCTCCTCGTCGAGCTTCCCGCTCTCCATCTTCTCGTCCTCTTCGCGCTTGGAGTGGGTGAAGACACCCTGGCAAAGGCTGACTCGCAGCGAGTCCGCACCCACGAACATCCCAGCCTGAGTCATGAGCTGCGCCAGGCCGACGCTTCGCAGGAAGGTCGACTTGCCTCCCTGGTTGGCTCCGGTGATCATCACGAGCGTCCTGCCATCGGCCTCGAGATCGTTGCCGACGACCGGCGCGGAGGTGGTCAGGCGAAGGCAGATGTCGTAAAGGCCCTGCGCGGACAGAACGAGCTGCTCGCTGGCGACAGGCTCGGGGAACGAGGTGCGAGCCTCCAGCTCCGCCAGGCGCTCGGCCAAGTTCAGGCACCCGATGTAGAACCCGAGCTCGACCCGGAGCATCACGAAGAAACCATGCACGTGCTCGACGGCCTGAGCCAGCGCGCTGGCCACCAGATTGACGCCCCGCTCCTGTAGCTCGCTCACAGCGCGAAAGCCACTGTCGTCCCGGTCGGCGATCGTGAAGCTGTAGCCGGAGCGGTCGAACAGGCGCCCGAGCAGGCTCTGTTCCTGCGGCTCGCGAAGCGTGTACTCGGTCCCCTTGTTGCCGACGGCGAGGCGTGCGCTCATCAGGGTCCCACGCTTGAACTTGAGCATCTTCAGCTGCGACTCGATCTCCGTGAGGTAGGGCTCATCGAGTTCCTCGCGCAGCATCGCGAACAGGCGCGTGAAGGCGGTCGAGGCGAAGTGCTCGGCATGCTCGTCGGCCGCCTGGCGCAGCCGCCGGAGGAAATCGACCAATGCCTCCATCTTCTGTAGGGAGTTTCCGAGCAGGGCGCGCGGTGAATCCCTGAGCAGCGATCCCCAGATGCTCTTCTCGGCCGCGAGCGCCTCACCGGCCAGGCTGTAGAGGTCTCTGACCACCTGGTTCTGCGCCACGCAGTCGGCCAGCACCGCGTGGCGGTAGGCAATCGCCTCCGGGTCGCGCAGGCTGAGGAGCAGCGCCCGCTTGGCCACCTCGAAGATCAGCTTGTCTTCGCGCGCCATCGCGACCAGCAACGTGTCAAGCTCGAGGTCCTGCCTCAGTGCCGGTTCCTGCGACGGCAGCTCGGCGGCCAGGTCGAAGTCCCGGTCGGCGTGCATCAGGAACGCTTTCATGTCGGCACCCGCCGGCGCAAGGCGGCGTAGGTCAGGCCATATTTTTCTGCGATCGCCGACGCGTAGGCCAGACCATCCGCTGCCTTGCGCACGATCTTGTACGTACGCACGGCGGGATCGTCCGGGACCACCGTGCTCATCATGCTGACCGTGCTCGGCCCGAGCTCCGAGAGCTCGTCGACAAAAGTCACGAATACACACAGCGCATCGAGGTCGATGATCCGCCCAACCACCTCGCTGCCCACCACCACGGCATCGCGCAGGGTGGTCGACCCGAAGCTCTCGTTCATGATCAACACGCTCGCGCCCGTTGCCTGCTCGAGTATCCGGTGAAGACGATAGAGCTCGTCCTCGAACTTGCCGTGCAGCGTCTTGAGCTCTTCCTCGCGTTCGAAGTGAGTGAATATCCGGTCGGGCAGGAACAGGCGAAGGTCGGCACCCGGCACCGGCAGTCCCAGCGTCGCGAGGTAGTGCAGCTGCCCGAAAGTCCGCGCGAACGTGGTCTTGCCTCCGTTGTTCGGACCGCTGACGACGAGAATTCGTTCTTCGCCACTTAGGTGAAAGTCGTTGCGGACGACCGGGGCACCGTCACCGGTCAGCTTGGCCGCCAGTGCGAGGTCGAAGGTGTCAGCCGCGTGGATTTCCCTGGTTCGCGCCGACACGCGCGGGAGCGCAAACGGTAGTCCCTTCTTCCTCAAGGGCCCGATGTACTCCAGGTAGGCGAGGTAGAACTGGATCTCCCGATCGAAGCGAGCCAGCGTCTCGTCGAGATAGCGCTCGTGTGTAGCGCAGAACTCCGCGAGCCTGGCGAACGCCTCCGGGTGCAGTTTCGCGACGAGATCGAGGATCTGCGCCTCCACGTGGTTCATGTCGGCGTGTTCGCGGAACTCCTTTCGGTAATCGGTGACCACATGCCGCTTGAACTTCGCGAAGGTTTGCTCGATCTCGGCGCTCATGTCGGGCTCACCGTCGTAGAGGCTCACCCTCACGCGGTTGCCTCTGAGGTGGATCGCATACCTGACCGCCGCAAGATCGCTCTCCACCCGCCGCACGTCCCGCGCCAGCGTGGTGAAGCCAATCGCGTCAACGTAGTCGGCGAGATAGTCGCGTAGCCCGAGCAGCCCTGGTGAGCGCAGCGCGAGCCCGCTGATGGCCTCCTGGAACGCTGAAACCGCTCCGCAGTAATCCGACGCGGCGTGGAGGAACCAACGCTGCTGCTGACGGGCGTAATGAAGCTTTTCCATCAGCGCCAGATGCCGGCGCATGTGCTGCAGCCCTCTGGCGA
The DNA here is from genome assembly GCA_963764545.1 of uncultured Solirubrobacterales bacterium. Classification (GTDB taxonomy): domain Bacteria; phylum Actinomycetota; class Thermoleophilia; order Solirubrobacterales; family Solirubrobacteraceae; genus Palsa-465. Next base: position 26,997 of record CAVXSX010000012.1, read on the forward strand.
AGTCGTGCACAGCGCGCAGCACCGGCGCCTGGTCGAGGTCGGCCAGTACGTGATGGCGGTAGCGCACAGCCTCGACGTCATGCAGCGGCAAGTGGAAGAAGCCGGCGAGGTCATACTCCTCGCGCCCCGCCGTGAGCGAGGTCACGACCTGGTCGAGCCGCAGGTCGGCGAAGAAGTCCGGCTCGGTCGTGGGCCCGTCGGTGCGGGCGAGGTCGCGATCGAACAGGATGCTCCCAAACGCATGAGCCGCATCGCTGTCGCGGCCGTCAGGTGTTCTCATCAGCTTCCACCGGGTCAGGTTTCGGTAGAAGCCATCAGCCGCACCGGCGGTTCAGGAGGCGGGCCTCATCGCCTGCTCCGATCATACCGAGGGCCTCTGACCCAGGCTGCGAACGGGGGATACTGTCGATGTGACGCGGAGAGCATCGCTTGTGATCGCGGCGGTCGGGCTCACCCTGACCGGCGTGATCGTGGCGATGGCATCTCGGTCGCCCATCTCGCATCCGACCGCGATCAACGCGCAATCCGCGCAGGCGCCCACCACGGCACTCGTGATCGTGCTGCTCGGCGTCGGGATCGTCATGCTCGGCGCGCTGCTGACGCTGGCCTGGGGCGGCCGCCGGCGCAAGCACGATCCCCCCGAGCACGAGCCGACGCCGATCAGGGCCTCCGCGATCTCGAAGGTCGCGGCGATCGTGCTGTCGATCGCCCTCGGGGCGGCGCTCGTCGTCGCCGGCGTGATCGGCACGCGGCCGGTCAACAGGACCCCGCAGTTCGCGAGCCGGCCTTTCGGTCTGGTCTCACCGGGTTCCTCCCCGACACGGAGCGGGGGCAGCGGTTTCGTCCTGCCGGCGTGGCTGCCGTGGACGCTGCTCGCGCTGGTCGCCGTCGCGCTGGCAACCGGCCTTTTCGTGCTGTGGCTTCGCCGCGACATGCCCCCGGAGGAGGCGACGAAGGCGGACGCTGGTCGAGTGGCCGTCGAGGCAGCGCTCGGTGCGCTCGAGATCGAGTCCGATCCGCGGCGCGCCGTGATCGCCGCGTACGCGGCGATGCAGCGCTCGCTCGGTGAACGCGGGGTCGTCCGCTCGCCGGCGGAGGCGCCCCGTGAGTTCCTGCGTCGTGCGCTCGTGGCCAGCCGAGTCACCGAGGGCGAGGCGAGAACCCTTACCGGGCTGTTCGAGGAGGCTCGCTACAGCACGCATCCAATTCGCGAGCATCTGCGCGAAGTGGCGCTGTCGGCGCTCCACTCACTGCAGGCTCGTCTGCAGGCGGACGGCGCCGAGTGAGGCTGCTGGCCGAGATCGGCCTGGTCTTCCTGGCGGCGGTCGGGGTGATGGTGTGCGTGACGCTCGTGCCCCGGCTACGGCCGACCGCTCGCGGCTCGGCGCCGGTCCCGGGATCCCCGCGGCCCGGTCAACTCGTCGCGCTAGAGCGGCTGGTGAACTCCGCCGGAACGAGCTCGGCCCATGCTCATGCCTATCTGAGGCCGGTGCTTGTCGACATCGTCTCGCACCGGCTGACGGCGCGCGGTCAGACGCTGGAGCGAATGCCGGAGGCGGTCGGGAGAAGAGCTGCTCGGCGATCGCCTGTGGGACCTCGTCCGGCCCGGCCGGCCGTTCCCCGAGGACAGGCACGCTCCGGGCGTGAGGCCACAGGAGTTCGCCACGGCGCTGGAAAGGCTCGAGCGGCTGTGAGCCCGTCGCTCTCGCCTCGGACACCGGGTCTGCTCGCGCTGGCGGGCGCCAGCATGATCGGAGCGTTGGCCAGTGGCCGCCCTGAGCTTGCCCTGCTCGGCCTTCCGTTCCTGATCTTCGCCGGCGCGGGGCTGGTCCTGGCCCCGGAGCCGCGCGTCAGCGCGGAGATCGAGCTCGACCGGACGCGGCTGCTCGAGGGGGAGGAATCGATCGCGACCGTCCGGCTGCGCAACGACGGCGCGGGGGCGGTGCAGATCGAGGTGGCGCCGGTACGGACCAGGCGTCTGGCGCTCGACCCTGAGGGCGCCGTCTCGGTCCAGCTTCCGGCCCGGGCGCGGATCGAGCTCACGTTCAGCGCGCGTCCGGAGCGCTGGGGAGCCCATGCGTTCGGTCCGCTGGTCGTCCGCGTCCGGGATCCCCTCGGGATCACCACGCGGCGGGGCCGGATCGGGCGGCGGATCGACCTGCGAGCCTTTCCGCGCGAGCAGCGCGTGCGCGAGTTGGTAGCCCCGCTGCGTACCCAGCCGTTCCTCGGCGTCCACGTCGCCCGGGCCCGCGGCGAGGGCATCGAGTTCGCCGACATCCGCCCGTTTCAGGTTGGCGACCGGGCCCGCCAGATCAACTGGCGGGCGACTGCGCGACTCGGGGCGCCCCAGGTGAATGAGCGCCATCCCGAGCACTCGAGCGACGTGGTGCTGCTCCTCGACACCTTCGAGGAGGCTCGCGACGACACGGGCGGCACACTCGACAGCGCGATCCGCGCCGCCGCCGCGCTGGCCAGGGCACATCTGGCCCGGCGCGACCGGGTCGCCCTGGTCGACTTCGGCGGCACGCTGCACTGGCTCGAGCCGGCCTTTGGGCCCGTCCAGCTGTACCGGATCATCGACGCGCTGCTCGCAAGCGACATCGCGTTCAGCTACGCGTGGCGGAACATCGAGAGCATCCCCGTGCGGGTGCTGCCGCCGGGAGCCCTGGTGCTGGCGATCTCGCCGCTGCTCGACGAGCGCTCTGTCGCTCTGGTCACCGACCTGCGCCGACGGGGGTTCGACCTGAGCGTGATCGAGGTCTCGCCGCTCGATCGCCTGTCTCCCGGGCCGTCGGCAGGGGACGCCACGGCGTACCGGCTCTGGCGGCTCGCCCGCGATGCGCGGCGTGCCCGCCTGCAGGCGCTCGGGATCGGTTTCGCGGTCTGGGCGGGGGACGAGAGCCTCGGACCCGCGCTCGAGGAGGTGAACCGATTCCGGCGCTCCGCCCGGCGGGCCATGCCCGCCTAGTCACCGCGCTCGCCGCGAGCGTCCTCCTAGCCGGTCTTGCGGCGTTGGTTCTGGCCGATTCGGGCACGGCCGGCGAGCTGGCGTGGATTGGTGCGGGAGCAGCCGCGCTGTCGTTGGGGGTCGGGCTGGCGGCCGGATCGCACACCGCGGTCCACACGGCCGTCGCGCTGTTGGGCGGGATGTTCCTGCTCCGCCAGGAGAATCGGCTGGTTCTGGCGCCGGCCTACGGGGCCTGTCTGTTGCTCATGGAGGATCTCGCCATGCAGACGATCGAGCTGCGCGGGGTCGCTCTGGTGGCGTTCGCGGTGATCGGCGCGCGGACGGCGGCGATCCTCGCGGTCGCTGCGATCGGCGCATGCGGGTCCGCCGTTGCGGCGCTCGCGGTGACCGGAGCGCCCGGCCGTTCGGTGACGATGACCGCGCTGGCCGCGCTAACGATCGTGGCCGCGTTCGCCGCCATCGCCCGGCTGGCCCGCGCCAGGGCCCGCGGAGCCCCGTCGGCCCGCGGGCTGCCCTGACCGGACCAGACCGGCGATCGCTATATTGCCTGGCCCAGCAATGCGGCGATGGAGTTCGCCGGGTCCTTGCGGCCGAACCGCCTTCCGGCTGATAGCTCCTACGCATACAGCGTCAATACGCCCGCGTAGGAGTCTCAGCTCACCGCATCATGCTGCCGCCATGGGGAGTTCAGGTCTGCCAGGTGCTGGCCCTGATCGTGTTCGCGCCGCTGATCAGCGGCGTGATCGCGAAGGCTGAGGCGCGCGCCCAGTGGCGCACGGGGCCGTCGATCCTCCAGCCCTACTACGACATCTGGAAGTTCTTCCGCAAGGAGTCGGTGCGCCCCGAGACCGCGTCACCGTTCTTCGAGCTCGCGCCGCTGATCGCGTTCGCGTCGTACTGCTCGATTGCCCTGCTGATTCCGGTCCTGACGAACTTCCCGCTCCCGCTGGGGACCGCTGGGGACATCCTGGGCGGGGCGCTGCTGTTCGGCCTGGCCGGATTCGTGACGGCGCTGGCGGGCGTCGACTCGGGCTCGGTGTACGCCGCGCTCGGGTCGAGCCGGACCCAGTCGGTGGCGACGCTGGTCGAGCCGACGCTGATCTTCGTGTTCTTCACGGTCGCGCTCGTCACCGGCACGGACCTGCCGTATGCCCTCAACTCCACGCTGGCCCACTCCCCCTCGGAGTACTTCCGCCCCAGCCACCTGCTGGCCACGGCCGCCTTCTTCGCGATGCTGCTGGTCGACACCGGGCGGGTGCCGATCGAGAGCCAGGGCTCGACGCTCGAGTTCGGGATGATCGACGACGCGCGCCTGTTCGAGCACTCAGGCCCTGCGATGGCCCTGTTCCGGTGGGCGTCGAGCATGAAGCAGTTCCTGCTCTACGTCCTGTTCCTCGACGTGCTCGCGGTGCCGTGGGGGCTGGCCGGCGACCGCACCATCGGCTCGGTGGCGGAGGGGCTCGGGTGGCTGCTGGTCAAGATGATCGGCCTGGGGCTCGTCATGGTGGTGATCGAGTCGAGCTTCGCGAAGCTAAGGCTGTTCCGGATCCCCGACTTCATGGGCGCCGGGTTCGTGCTCTCGGTGCTCGCGATCCTCATCTTCTACCTGGCGAACGGCTGAGCTCGGCATGCCTGTCGCGCCCCACTACGACTTCGCGCACGCCGCGGCAGCGCTGATCGCGATCCTGGCACTGCTCAGCGGACTGTCGCTTCTGCTGGTCAAGCAGGTCCACGAGCAGGTGCGGGCGTACGCCGTACAGTCGGTGTTCGCGGCGGGGTACACGCTGCTGGTCGGGGTCGACCGAGGGGACGCGGCGTTGATCGTGCTGGCAGCGTGCACCGCGGCGATCAAGGTCGTCCTGATCCCGGTCGCGATCGATCGCGCGGTCACCCGGCAGGTCTCCGAGCACGAGGTGCCGTTGGTCGTGCAGGTGCCGATGTCGCTGCTGATCGGCGTGACGCTCGCGGGGCTCGCGTACTGGTCGGCTTCCGCGCTCCCAATTCACGCTGCGCTGCTGCCCAACCCCGCGCTCGGGATGCCGCTGTCGCTGGTCCTGATCGGGTTCTTCTTCATGATCACCCGTCAGAACGTGATCAGCCAGATCGTCGGGCTGCTCACGCTCGAGAACGGTGTGTTCCTGGCCACTGTGGCAATCGCGCCGGGGCTTCCGTTCGCGATCGGGTTCCTGCTGCTGCTCGACCTGCTGCCGGCCGTGCTCTTCTACGGCGTGTTCGCGCGGTTGATCGCGGCCCGGGCGAAGACCACGAGCATCGAGGACATGGCGGTCCTGCGCGGCTGATGGCGGTCTGGCTGCTGATCATGCTGGCGCTCCCGCTGGCCGCGGCCGGGGCCGGGGCCCTGCTCGGCGACCGCGCGCTCAGCGGGTGGCTGTCGGCTGCGGCGGCAACCGGCTCGTTCGCCGCCGCCTTGGTGGCGGTCTTCGCCTACGACGTCGTGCCCGGCAAGCATGCGCTCGGCAGGGTGTTCTTCCTGGACGGGCTGAGCGGGGTGTTCGTGCTCGCGGTGGCGTTCGTCTACGCGGTGGTGGCGATGTACTCGGTCGGCTACCTGCTCCCGGGGATCGGGCACGTACGGCTGCGGCGCTGGTACTGGCCGCTGCTGAACCTGTTCGGTCTGGCGCTCCTGGCCACGCCGGTGATCGCCAATCTCGGGGTGCTGTGGGTCGCGGTCGAGCTGACCACCGTGGTAAGCGCGCTGCTGGTGACCAGCGAGGGGTCAGACCAGTCGCTCGAGGCCGGCTGGAAGTACATCGTGATCGGTTCGGCCGGATTGGCTGTGGGTCTGCTGGGGATCGTGCTGATCTACGCCGCCGGGGTGGCCACGCTCGGCGATCACTACACGCCCACGTACACAGCGCTGGCGCAGGCGGGCTCGCATCTGAACCGACCGTTGGTGCGCGCCGGGTTTGCCTTCGTGCTGGTCGGTTTCGGCACCAAGGTGGGGCTGGTGCCGATGCATGCATGGCTTCCCGACGCACACTCCGAGGGCCCCAGCCCGATCAGCGCGATGCTCTCGGGCGCGCTCCTGGCTGCGGCCCTGTACGCGGTGCTGCGGATGGGCGCGATCGCGCAGCTGGCCATCGGCCCGTCCTATGTCCACGTGCTGCTGCTGGTCTTCGGCGGCCTGTCGCTGGTGCTGGCCGCGCTGTTCGCCCTGCGCCAGACGAACTACAAGCGGCTACTCGCGTACTCGTCGATCGAGCACATGGGCATCGTCTCGCTCGGGGTTGGGATCGGCGGTCCGGTTGCCGCCTACGGCGCGTTCTTCCACGTGCTCGTCCATGCCGCGGGCAAGACGCTCGCGTTCTTCGGAGCGGGCGGGCTGCTCAGCCGATACGAGACGCGCGAGGCCGACGGGGTGCGGGGCGTGATCCGCGCCGCTCCCTTCACCGGAGTGATGGTGCTCCTCGGGGCGCTGGCGATCAGCGGCGTGCCGCCGTTCGGGATCTTCCGCTCCGAACTGTTGATCGTCACCGGCGGTTTCTCCCACTCGCGCTATGCGCTGGCTGGGCTGCTGGTGGTGTTCGCCAACGTGGCCTTCGTCGGGGTCTACCAGCTGTTTCACCGGATGGTGCTTTCGCCCGGCGAGCCAGCCACGGGCGATCGGACCCGCGTCGCGCGTCGCGAGCAGCCGCTGATGGCAGCGGCGATGCTGATCAGCCTGGTCGTGGTGCTGGTGCTCGGTCTCTGGACGCCCGGCCCGCTGAACCATCTGCTGCATGGCGCGGTGAGCGTGATCGGGGGACGGTTGTGATCGCGCTGCAGGAGCGTGCAGTTGACGCGGGCTCGCTCGCGGACGAGCTCGAGCGGCTGGGCGGCCGGTTGATGGTGCTGTTCGCCACCGACCCGGACGGAGGTAGACGGGACCTGTGCGCGCTCATGCGCGCCGGCGATGCCGTGATCGACCTGCGTGCGCCGGTTCACGGGGACACGTATCCGGCGGTCACACCCTCGGTCCCGGCCGCGCACTGGTTCGAGCGCGAGATCCATGACCTGCACGGGATCACCCCTCGGGGCCATCCCCGCCTCGAGCCGCTCGTGCACCACGCGCCCGACAACGGCGAGGTGATGCTGCCCGAGCCGGAGGACGTGCGCCCGGCCCACCGGGGGGCCGAACGGCTGGCCGGTCCCGGCGTATTCGTGATCCCCTATGGACCCGTTCGCTCGGGTGTATTCGAGTCCGCGCAGTTCCTGATCCAGACCGGCGGGGAGGACGTCGCGTACTGCGCTCAGCGCCTGTTCTTCAAGCGGCGAGGTGCCGAGCGGCGGGTCTGCCAGGTGCCGCTCGAGCTCGGGGTGCTCATCGCCGAGCGCGTGTCTGGCACCTCGAGCGTCGCCCATGCGCTGGCCTTCTCGCACGCGGTGGAGGCGCTGGCTAAGACCGAGGTGCCGCCCCGGGCGCAGGCGGTCCGTCGGGTCCTGGCCGAGCTCGAGCGCCTGTACAACCATCTGGAGGTCACCGTCCGGGAATGCGAGGATGCGTCGCTGGCGGTTGGCCAGGCGCAGTTCGCCGCGCTCAAGGAGCGTCTGCACAGGCTGGCCGGGGCGCTCGTCGGCAACCGCTACCTGCGCGGCGCGGTGGTCCCGGGAGGGATCAGCATCGACCTCGACGCCCGCGCGGTGGACCTGATCGACGCGACCCTGTCGGACTGGTCGCGCGAGTGGCAGCGCGTCCTGGCAATCTTGCTGCGCACCGATTCGTTTCTCGACCGGCTGGTCAGCGCGGGTCCGCTGGCGCAGGAGGATGCGCGCGACTTCGGATGCGTGGGGCCGGTGGCGCGGGGCTCGGGGATCGATCTCGATACCCGGCGCGATCTTCCCTACGACGGCTATCCGAGCTTCCAGGTGGCGCGGCACTCCGACGGTGATGCGATGGCCCGGATGGAGGTGCGCTTCCAGGAGGTGCAGACCAGCCTCGAACTCATCCGCGAGGCGATCGGGTCGCTCGCCCCCGGCGCGACCCGCTCGGAAATTGGCCCGCTCGCTCAGAGCGCAGCGCTCGGGGCGGCCGAGTCGGCACGCGGCGAGACGCTCTACTGGCTTCAGGCCGACGACGAGAGAACCTTGCGGTCCTGCAAGCTGCGCGCGGCCTCGTTCGTCAACTTCGGGATCTTCAACCGCGTGTTCGACGCCCAGGTGCTGACTGACTTCTCGTTCATCGAGCACAGCCTGGGATTGTCTCCGGCGGGGTGTGACGCATGATTCGCTGGTTCCTGCGCGGTGTCACGCGACCGCGGCTGACCACGCGCTACCCGCGGGCGGAGGAGCCTGCGCCCGCCGGGTTCCGCGCCCGGGCAGCGCTGCCCCCCGAGCCGATCGTCGGTGAAGCGGCCCGGCGCGCGGCCGCCGCCTGCCTTCCGCGCGCTCTCTCGGTCGGTGCAGACGATGTGCTCGCACTCGACGAGAAACGCTGCATTGGCTGCGGGCTGTGTGCGGACTGGCTGACGATGGACCCAGGGTACGAGCTGGCACGGCTGGGCGACTCGCCGCGGCCGCTGTCGCGCCCGTTTCGCCGTTCGCTGCACATCCGTCACGTCGACACCGGCTCCGACGGCGCGGTCGAGCAGGAGATCGGCGCCCTGCTGAGCCCCTACTACGACATGCAGCGGCTCGGTCTGTTCTTCACGGCGAGCCCGCGGCACGCTGATGTCCTGCTGGTCACTGGGCCGGTGACCAGGCCGATGGAGGGTCCGCTGCGGCGCGCCTACGAGGCGATGCCCGAGCCGCGCGTGGTGGTGGCGGCGGGCACGGACGCCTGTAGCGGCAGCATCTGGTCCGAGCCCGAGGTGCTCGGAGGCGTCGATCGGGTACTGCCGGTCGACGTCTACATTCCCGGCGATCCACCCACGCCGATCGCACTGCTGCACGGGCTCCTGCTGGCGTCCGGCCGGGCACGCGAAGCCGACGCGCCGATCGCGGCATGAACGCCGTCGCCGTGCTCATGGTCGCGGGTGCCGGCGGGCTGGCGGCGGCGGCAGTGCCGGTGCGTGTCGGGGTGCCGTTCGGTGTAGGCGGCTCGCTGGCGCTGGCGGCCGCGGGCTTTTTCGCGGTGTTCGACCACCAGCTGGTGTGGCAGCCGTTCCACTGGTTCGGCCTCGGCCGGGGCGGTCTGCAGGTCGATCGGCTAGCCGGGCTGTTCCTGATCCTCACGGGGATCGTTTCGGCGCCACTGTTTCTCTCCGCCGGCGCTCAGGGACCGAGGATGGCGCGCGCGCTGCGGCCGGTGCTCGTGCTGTGCGTGGTCGGGGTGATCGTGGTCGACAACGTGTTCGAGTTCCTGATCCTGTTCGAGCTCACGGTGGTCGCGATCTATGCGCTGATCAGCGTCCGCTACGAGGATGCGCGCGCGCAGCGCGCGGCGTCGCTGACGCTCGCCTTGGCCAAGCTGGGCGGTGGGGCGGTGCTGGCCGGGCTGGTGCTGCTCGGTGTGGAGGCCGGAAGCTTCTCGTTCGAGCAATTGACCCATGCCGGCCGGGCGCTCTCACCGGCCGTGCGCGGGGTGTGCTTCGGATTGCTGTTCGTAGGGTTCGGCGTGAAGGCCGCGCTTATCCCGCTTCAGACGTGGCTGCCGGGCGCGTACGGAGAATCCGACGCCGACAGCTCTGGGTTCGTGGCGGCGGTGTCGCTGAACGTTGCCTTCTACGCGATGTTGCGCGTGTGGTTCGGCTTGCTGGGACATCCGGCGGTGTGGTGGGCAGTCGTCGCGCTGCTGGTCGGTGCGCTCACCGCGCTGCTCGGCATCCTGGGCGGCATTCTGCAGCGCGAGTTCCGGCTGTTCGTGGCCTACTCCTCGATCGAGAACTCCGGCCTGATCGTGACCGACCTCGGGCTCGCGCTGATGGGAAGGGCCCAGCATCGCCCCGGCCTGCTCGGCGTGGGCCTGATCGCCGCCGCGTTTCAGATCACCACCCACAGCCTGGCCAAGGGCGGCCTGTTCGCCGCGGTGGCCGCGGTCGAACACAGCACGGGGACCAGCGACATGGAACGCCTCGGGGGCCTGTACCGGCGGTTGCCGGCAGCGGCCGTCGCCACGTTGGTGGGCGGTGCAGCGCTCGCCGCGCTGCCGCCATTCAGCGGGTTCGTGTCCGAGTGGCTGGGCCTCGAGGCGCTGATGCAGGGCTTTCGCGTGAGCGGTACCGGCTCGCATCTGGCGATCGCGCTGGCGGGGGCCCTGGTCGCGCTGACCGCCGGGTTGGCCGCACTCGCGTTCGTACGTGCGACCGGGATGACATTCTTGGGGATGCCGCGTGATGAAACGGTCGACCGCCGACCGGAGGCGAGGCCGGCCCGGTGGGGGATGGGCCTGCTGGCGCTCTCCTCGCTCCTTGTCGGCGTCGCCGCCCCGTGGGTCGTGAAGGTGCTCCAGCAGGGCCTGGCAGCGGTCGGTGGGGCTGCTGCTGTGGGTCACGTCAGCCAGCCCGGGTGGCTGGTCGAGCCTGGCTATCAGGGTTTCGCCAGCATCAGCCCGACCGCGCTGGCCATCGCGCTGATGGGCTTCGCCCTGGGTGCCGGGTGCCTGCGCTACGCGGCCAGCCTGCGCCGGGGGCGCCGGGTTCCGGTGTGGGCGTCGGGTGTGGCGGTCTCCGATCGGCGCGTGCAGTACACCGCGATCGGCTACGCGAACATGGTTCGAGTCATCTTCAACGTCGTCTACCGGGTGCGCACGCAGCTGCGAACCATCGGTGACCAGCGCTTCCCGGAGCGACTGAGCATGATCCGCGCCGAGCCGCGCCTGTTCGATCCCGGCTGGCTCTACCGGCCGATCACCGGCGCGTTCACCCGCGCCGCCGAGCTTGTCCGCAATGTGCAGGCGGGGCCGCTCGGCCTCTACCTGCTGTATCTGATGCTGGCCTTCATCGCGCTGCTGGTGATCGCGCCCCGACTCGGCTGACGGGCTGCCCATCGCGACCCGGAGCCCCCGCGCGGAGCCTCATGGCCCGTCGTGCGCGGCCGGGACGGGAACCGAGGACAGGCACTCCCGGACGACGTCCTCGGGAGCGACCTGCTGAACCCACAGCTCGGGCCGGAGCGCCAGGCGGTGGGCGAGCGCCGGCACGGCCACCGACTTGACATCGTCGGGAACCACGAAGTCGCGCCCGTCGAGCAGCGCCTTTACGCGGGCCAGCTTCATCACGGCGAGCGTCCCCCGTGGACTCGCTCCGACCTGGACGCTCGCGCTCTCGCGCGTGGCACCGACCAGCGCCACGATGTAGCGACCGACCGGCTCGGATACGTGGACGCCCTCGCCCGCGCGCTGCATGGCGAGGAGCTCGTCGCGGGTGACGACGGACGTCAGCTCGATGTCGTCCTCGCCCCGCTCCAAGCGGCGGGCCAGCAGGTTCCACTCATCGTCCGCGCCCGGATAGCCGACGCGCATCCGGATCAGAAACCGGTCGAGCTGTGCCTCGGGCAGGGGGTACGTGCCCTCGAACTCGATCGGGTTCTGGGTGGCCAGGACGATGAACGGGCGCTCGAGCGGACGGGTGCGATCTTCGGTCGTCACCTGGTGTTCCTGCATCGCCTCGAGCAGCGCGGCCTGGGTCTTCGGAGGTGCGCGGTTGATTTCGTCGGCGAGGAGCACGTTGGTGAATATCGGGCCGGGTCTGAAGTCGAGCGACGCCGTGCGCTGATCGAAGATCGAGGCACCGATGACGTCGGCGGGCATCAGGTCCGGGGTGAACTGGACCCGCGAGAACGTCGTGCCGGTCGCCACGGCGAGCGAGCGGGCGATCAGCGTCTTGGCGAGCCCGGGATAGTCCTCGATGAGCACATGACCGTCGGCCAGCAGCGCGCACAGCGCCAGCTCCAGCTCGCCGCGCTTGCCCACCACGGCGCGCTCGACCTCGGCCACGATGGCCGCGGCGCGCTCGGCCACCTCCGTCAACGTCAGCTGCTCGGACGTTCCGGTCACTCTGCTCCCGGCGAGTCGACGGCCTGACCGACCGGCGCCGGCACTCCAACAAACACACGCCCGTCGATCTGCGCCAGCGCTCGCATCCACGCGTCGTGCTCGGGACCACTCGTCTCGTGCCGGTAGTCCCAGGCGTACTTGCGCGCCGTCTCGCCGACCTCCCAGCTCAGGACGGCGAGTCGCGCCTCGAGGTGCCGCCTGGCCACGCGAGCCGCGTGCCCATCGGATAGGTGCATCGCGTGACGCAGACAGAGCCCGTGATGGCGTTCGTAGCGGTCGCGGACCGTTACCAGCGACAAGCTGGCGCTGAGCAGCTCCAAGCGAGACCGCTCGACGCCTGTGCACGCGTTGCAGACGACGCAGTGGGGGGTGGCGAGCAGCTCCGCGTGCATCTGGCCGAGCTCGTCGGCGCGGCTGCGCCTTCCACGCCTCCCCGCGGCCGGCAGCTGGGTAACGCGGGCGAGGAACCGCTCGAGATGGGCGATCCGAGCCGCCCGCTTGTGATCGAGGGCCACGCCTCCCGCTGGCGAGGCGCCGGCGCTCGCGACGTCGTGCAGGTGCCTGGGGCAGAACTCGCCGGGATCGCGGCGAAGCGACTGATCGCCCGCGGCCGAGCGGGCCAGGAACCACTGGCAATAGTCGCGCTCGGCGACCGCGGCGGACAGGCAGACGGGACACGCCTCGATCTCGATCAGGTCCCGTAGCCGATCGACGGTCGAGCCCGTGTGGGGCAGCTCGGGCAGCCGTACACGCCAGCGTGCCCGAAGTCGCGCGTCGCCGTCTGAGCCGGCGAGGGCGGTCAGCAGCGGCGGGCCGGCCTGCTCGTACAGCCGCGCCAGGAGTCGCTCGGCCAGCACGTTGAGCGTGGGCGGATCGGCGTGCGGGAGGGCCTCCAAGACGTGCACGAGGCACATCCCGCCGTGCTCGGAGTACAGCCGGGCCATGGCGGGATCGAGCAGGCCTTCGAGAACCAGCGAGCAGGCGCGCCGGGAGCCGGCCTCCGCCGCCTGGCACGCCGGGCAGGCTCCGGTTTGCGCCTGCCCTTTGACGTGTGAAAGCGCTGCCGCCAGCGCCTCGCGCATGACCGTGGTCATGATGTGTCCCTCGCCGAGCTCTTGCACCAGATGCCGGCTGTGGAGCGGACACATGCCAAGGCCGGCCCGGAGCTGGGCCTGGACCTGAGGGCTCGAGTAGCTCTCGATCTGAAACCAGGAGAAGAAGCTTCGCTCGATCTCGGCGAGATAGGTGCAGGCGGGACACCCTGGTTCGCGCAGCAGCCGTTCGAGCTCCGAGACCAGCCGCGGGACCTCGCCCGAGCCCGACGCGGGCGGGAACGCTGCCGGGGCCACCGCCCTGTCCTCCGTGGTGATCACCTCCTGGGTCGCTGACGCCGATCAGCCGTGTGGCTAGCCGTAGAAGCCATCAGCGCCTCCAGGGGCGCGGTCCAAGGCGAGCTTCATCGCCTGTGTCAAGGATAGTCGAGCCGGCTCGGCGGCAAACGCGCGCGCTCAGGTCTGGAAGCGGTCCCGTATACGGTCTGCGACCTCCTCCGGCACGAGGTCGACTGCTCCCTCCCAGTGCAGCCGCTCGAGAAAGGTGGAGTCCGAGCGGTAGAACGGCTTGAGGTTCGACCGGCAGGCGATTCGCAGGTTCAGCGGGTACCCGGGCGTGCCCGCCGGCGCTCCATAGATGGCCAGGTTGAAGCTCTCATGGCCCATCTCGGCATACGCGCCGAGGACGACCGTCAGACCGTGCGCCAGCTCGGCTATGAGTTCCTCGGTCAACTCGGCGGTAGAAGCGACACCGGGCACGAACGCGCGTAGCTCGGCGGGCGCGATCGGCGCGAAGCTCACCAGCCAGCGGACGCGGCCCGAGTCACCTAAGAACCGCCGACCGAGCCGCCGTTCGGTGTCGAGGTACGCATCGAAGAGTGCGGGCGGAACGTCCGCCAACTGGCGCTGGAGAGTGGTCGGGGACGAGTCGACGAGCCCCTGGAGATGGGGGTGGAAGAGCGAACTGCCCGACGGAAGCATGTGGTTGGCGTTGATCGACGACCACCGCGACTGCGGATCGCCGGCGCTGACCGCCTTGGCGTACTCCACCTGCGTGGCCAGGTTGTCCGACATGAGGCGTTCGGTGATCTCGGCCAGCGGCAGGTAGTGAAGCCGTGGCGCGTAGACCGAGACGCAACTGTGTGATGAATAGGCGTGGAGATTCGGGAACAGGACGGCGTCGCCCCGGGTGATCCGCCCATCGCGGTGAATCGACGGCGGGAGCCCGGGCGTCAGGCGGTTGATCCGCTCAGGGCAGAACGGGCAGGCCGGCTGGTTCTCCCGAGCGAACGCCTCGAGATCGAAGTCGCTCGGTGGCATCAGGCCGCGGTTCGGCAGGATCCTCGTGGTGTGCCCGGTCAGCGGATCGACGCGGACGTCGATCTCGGCCTGCATCAGCTCGCCGGTCTCGGGTGAGACCATCTCCGCGACCAGCTGCCTGTGCTCGAGCTCCATCGGCACCCCGGCGAGACGCCGGCCTCAGACTAGGTCAGGCTCCCAGGGCGGACTGGATCCGCCCGGCCATCGCGGCGAGGTCGGCGTCGTCGGCCGCCTGAGCCTTGCGGAAGTCGAGGTCGCCGATCTCGTCGATCGGCACCAGATGGACATGGGCGTGGGGCACCTCGAGTCCGAGCACGGCCATGCCGACCCGGGTCGCGCCGGTCACCTCGCGGATCGCGTGGGCGACCGGCCGGGCGAACACGAGGAGCCCGGACAGCAGCGAGTCCGGCAGGTCGAAGACATCGTCGATCTCCTGCTTGGGGATGACCAGGCTGTGTCCCGCGCTGATCGGGCGAACGTCGAGAAACGCCAGGAACTCATCGTCTTCTCGAACGATGTGCGCCGGGATCTCGCGGTTGACGATCCGAGTGAAGATCGAGGGCATCAGGCCTCCTTTGGGGTTCGTCGGGCCCTTCGGTTGAGAAGTCTCGCGAACAGTCTCCCGGGTCCGCCCGCCGGCCGAGCCTCGCACACGCGGACCGGGCCCGCCCCGGGGTTGTCGGGGCGGGCCTGGGTCAGGCGGCTTGCGGGGTTCGCTACCTGCGAAGGGTCAAGTCCTCCTCACGAGACCGTCACCGTCACCGTCGTCGGCGATGAGGCGATTCCGTTGGCCACCACGACCAGCGTGCTCCGGCCCCTGGGCGTGTTGCCCGGCAGCGTGAACTCCGTCGAGGATCTGGTGCCCGGGGCGACTGACACCGAAGTCCAGTCGTGGGTCCGGGCGTAGGTCACCACGCCGCTGGCGGAGTTGGTGATTCGGACCAGGGGATAGTTGCTGCTGTCCTGGACGTCGTCACCGTAGGCGGCTCCCGGATCGAGCCCGGCGAGCTGCCTGCCCGACAGGTTGTAGGTGCGGCCCGCACGGAGGTTGTTGTCGCTGAGCGACGTGATCGTGGGCGCCCACCCCGGGTTTGGCGTGGCGCTGCCCGTGTAGACCTCCATCTGGCTGCTGCCGTCGTTGTACAGGACCTGCCCGTTGGGCAGATCCAGCATCCGGGTCTGGTACGAGGTGTCGTTCTGCGCGTTCGGCGCGTCCGGAACCTGCGTCAGCGAGTTCGAGCCCGCGTTATAGACGAAGAAGTGCGTCGGGATGTTGTACGTGCACGCACTCACGTCGAACAGCACGTTCCCGTCCGGCAGGGTGGCCGCCGGTCCGTCGGTGGCGGAGTACTCCTGGTTGTTGATGGTCGGGATCTCCGGCCCCGCGCTCCACGTGCCCGCACCTGGCCCCTTGTACTGATAGAGCGCGGTCTGGGTCGTCGAGTTGTCAGTGCACGGCGACGGGTACTCCTGCTGGCTGGTGCCGCCGCCGACGACGAACACGTTGCCGCCCGGCATCTCGGCCTGCGGTCCGAGCTCGACGATCGGGAACGGGTTGAGCGGGTTGCCGTCCGGTGCCGTCGCCCCCGCGAAGCTCCAGGTGTCGCTCGAGGGATCGAACAGCTGCGTGTCGCCCACTGCCCACGTGTCGACGGTGAGGAGCTGACCGCTCGGCTCGAGCGTCCAGCCCTCCTCGTCGTTGGGGTCGTTCTTCCCGGTGGCCGGGATCACGTGCCACCTCATGTGTTTCGCGTCGAGGAGTGCGTCGTCGACAGTCAGATTCGGTTGCGTGAGGCAGGTGTTGCAGGCCTGCTGGAGCATGAACGTGCCGTCGGTGAGAACCTCGCTCGCCGCGTCACCGATGTTTGTCCAGCCTGGTGGGGGCGCGACGGACCTCCAGGAGTTGCTCACCGGGTCGTAGATTGCGCCCTGGTTCGTCCACACCGGGTTCTCCACGTTGTATTCGCCGCCCTCGACAATCATCCGCCCATCGGGCAGGACGGCCGAGCCGAAATACAGGGGTGCATAGTTCGCCGGCATCGACGCGATCTGGCTCCACGTCCCGTCGACGTAGCTGCCGCTGGCATCCGGCGTGAGCTTCCACCACTGGTTCGTGGCGGCGATGGTGTTGTTGTCGGGCTCGTTGTGCACGAGCACGGTCCCGTCGCTCTCCAGCAGCATCGTGCCTGGAGTGCCGAACGGTGGCGGGTTGGTGAGCGACGTCCAGGGCGAGGCCGTCCCGGGCGAGGCCAGGCTCGGCTTCAGCCCCGACGGCGGGATATGCCGAAACGGCGTGAGGATCGGATGACCGGCGGACGTAGCCAGCCTGGCAGCAAGCTGCCGAGCGCTGGGCCGCTTGGCGGAGGCGAGCGGCGTGCTGGAGATGACCAGCGCGGCGATCGCGGCCGCACAGGCCGCGGCGACGGCCGATACGGCAAACAGACGAGTCTTCAAAGGCAAAAGCCCCCCTCCCGTGATCGTCCTGCAATTTGTAACGCGGCGCGACCCTACCACGGCCGGCGAGCCCCCGATCGCCCCCGGCGGCTCAGCGGCCGATCGCCTGCGGAAAGTTGAAATAGTGTTGGGGGTCGACCGCGCGCCGGATCGATTCCAGGCGGGTGTAATTCGATCCGTAGTAGGCCGTCTGCCAGTTCGGCAGCGACGGGTCTGTGTAGTTGAAGTACGCGCCGCCGGTCACGTATGGACGCATCCTGGCGTGAGTCGCACTGAGCCAGCTCCCGCCGCCGTTGTAGGTGAGGTACTGGATGCAGAACAGCACCTTGCGGTGGACGAACGCGGTGGCGGCAGGGGATACGTCGTTGATCGCGCCGCCGTAGGAGTCGAACAAGATCGCGCCTGAGCCGGGGATCTGGGCGCGGCCCAGGGCGGCTTCGACGAGCGCCTGGCGGGCGGCCGCCGGCAGCGGCTTGGATACGTAGTCGGACTTGGCCTGGAAGCTCTCGCGCGGCAGGGCGCCGCCCGGTCGCGTGCCGACGGTGTGGCACGCGGTGAGCGACACGCTCGAACAGCCGGCCCACATGAGCTGGGCAGGCAGGAAGCCCAAGTTCCCGGTGCTGACGATCGCACCTGGCACCGAGCTGAGCGGTGCGAGCAGGCGGCCGAGGTCAGAGGCGGGACCGAAGTACTGACCGGTGACACGCGCCGGATCGACGCCACCGCCGTTCAGGTGAAAGATCGAGGTGAGCTCGCGACGGGCGTGTGGAGCCCACGCCTGCCAGGCCCCGAGCGCATCGGCGCCACTCGAGCTCGGCCAGCGGACCAGGAACCAGGCAACCGTACTTGGCACGGAGTGCACGCGGAACGTGAAGCTGGTCACCACACCGAAGTTGCCACCGCCTCCGCCACGCAGCGCCCAGTACAGGTCCGGATGCTCACGGGCGCTGACAGTCTCCAGCTGACCGGCGGCGGTGACGATCTGAGCGCTCAGGAGGTTGTCCGCGGTAAGGCCGAACCGGCGCCCCGCGAGTCCCATCCCCCCGCCCAAGGCGTGACCGGCGATCCCGACCGAAGGGCAGGACCCGGCCGGGATCGTCACGCCGCGGGCGGCCAATGCGGAGTACACGTCGATCAGCTGTGCGCCGGCACCGATCGTCGCCGTACCCGCGCGTTGGTCGATGCTGATCATGTGCAGGTTGCGGAGATCGAGGACCATGCCGCCCGACAGGGTCGAGTAGCCGGCGTAGCTGTGGCCACCCGAGCGTGCCCGCAGCGGAACTCCGTGTGCAACGCCCCACTTGACCGCGGTGCGCACGTCGGCCGCATCGAGCGGTCGCGCCACCAATGTGGGCAGGACGTTGTCGAAGCGCATGTTGTACACGTGGGCCGCCTGGCTAAAGCCCGACGCGCCGCGGCGGATCACCTGTCCCCGGATGGGTGGGCCTGCGGTACGCGCGGCGGCGCGTGCGAGTCCAGTTGCGCTCGCGCTCCAGCCGAGCGATGCGCCGGCCGCGGCTGCACCGGCCAAAAAGCCACGTCGGTCAAATGAGTGTTCCAACGCTCCGGTCCTCAGATCGCCGGGCGCGATCCTCCCAGAGCGCGGTACCCGATGGCAACCCCGGAAAACTGAACTGCGCGGTTATTGGTCGGGATGCTCGGCGACGATTGCCGAGACATCCTGGCGACAATCGAGAAACGCATCGACCAGCTGGGGGTCGAACTGGGTTCGCCGGCCCGCCTCGATCACTGCCAGTGCGTTGTCGAGCGACACCGGCGGCTTGTACACACGGCGACTGACGAGCGCGTCGAAGGTGTCCGCGATCGCGGTGATCCGCCCAGCCAGAGGAATCTCCTCTCCACGCAGGCCCTGCAGGTATCCCTCGCCGTCCCAGCGCTCGTGGTGGGTCTCGGCGACGTCGGCCGCGAGCCGCAGAAGCGGCTGCTGGGAGCGCGACAGGATCGAGTGCCCCAGCGCGACGTGCTGCTTGATCACGCTGAACTCGGCAGCGGTGACCGGACCTGGCTTGAGCAGTATCCCGTCGGGAATTCCCACCTTGCCGACGTCGTGCATCGGGGATGCCTCGCGGATCATCTCGCACTCTGCGTCGGTCAATCCCAGGCGCTTTGCCAATACGGTCGCATACAGGCTGACCCGATCGATGTGATGGGCGGTCTCGATGTCCCGCCGCTCGATCGCGCGAGTCAGGGCGAGGATCGTGTCCTGGGTGACGCGGCGCAGCTCGGTATCGGAAAGCTCGAGCTTCGCCACCGTCTCACCGAGCTCGGCGGTGCGGACGCGCACGGCATCCTCGAGCCGCTGCTCGTAGTCGCGGCTCTGTCGCTCGAGCCGGGCCCGGATCAGCGCGTTGGCCACCGCGATCAGCACCTGGTTGGCATCGAACGGCTTGCTGACCCAGCCGTAGGCACCGAGCTTAAGCGCGCCGAGGGCGACATCGATCCCCTCGATACCCGACACCAGCACCACGGGAAGGAACGGGAACTCGGCGCGGACATACTCCAGCAGCGTGATGCCCGACTCGCCCGGCATGCGGACGTCGGAGAGGACCAGGTCAGGTCGCATCAGTTCCATCACCCGGCGTGCCTCGTCCGAGTCGGAGGCGAGGTGGCACACGTAGCCGTAGCTCCGGAGGATGCGGCTCAGGACGTTACGACCCTGATCGTCGTCGTCGACGACCAGGATCTCGGACGGTGCCGGTCCTGGCTCATGGATCCACTCGGGCTGACTCATCGTCTCCTGCTAGCTGCGCACGTGTCGCAACCCCTGAGGTCCCGAGCAGTTCGGCGCCCACCTAACACGACAAACGCCGACAGCGAGCCCCCTCGCCAACAACCTGGTCACGTAACACTCCCTGCCTAAATGTCGATCCGCAAACCTGGATTTTTGCGGATACCGGAACGTGGAGTTTGCAGCACGTTTCCGGTGAATCAAACGATACCCCGGCGTGCCATACCTAATCAATCCACCACGTGGCGATTGATTGCTCATCGGAGTGTTGGGTGAGAGCGCACGGTGCTAACCGAGAGATGGAGTTCCTCCGCGATCTGCGTCGCCCGGTCGTCGTGTTGCCCCGGGCGCAGATCCGGTGTGGCGCCGGCGCACCACACTGTCAAACGGTCAAATAGCGAAGCGCTACGGGTTCACGTCGTTGAGCGCCCCGCACTCGGGGCACTCGATGAACACCCCGAACAGCTGTCCGTCGCTGACCCCCTCGGCCAACGCGTTGGAGCAACTGCCGCACAGCAGCCGGTCGGGACCATCTCCGCCGAAGGCCATCTTGCCCTTCGGCGGAGCATGGATGATCGCGCTGGCCCGGGGCGTCTCCTCGACGACGCTCAATGTCTTGTCAGCCATGGGCGGAACCTATCCGACGGCAGCATCGCCGAGCAAGCGCCGAGCCGCATTACCGATCAGGGGACGCGCACGTCGTGATGCGCCCGGGCGGCCCGGCGCTCGTCCTCGGTCAGCGTGTCCGGGTTGACCGGCGTGACCAGCGACCAGTGCCGGCCTACGGGGCAGCGCTGAATCCTCCAGAAGCCCAGGCGCAGAGACTTCACCGACGCTGCGGGGATCCAGATCGTCGTGAACAGGTGGCCGTCTCGGCAGCGGACGGTCACGTTGCCCCCGACGCTCCGTGTCCTCAGCCAGAGCCCGGCGGTCTCCACCAGCATCGCGCCGAGGGCGATGAGGCCGGCCCGACGGCGGGCGCGGGACTTCGGGGGGCGCGACATGAGTGGTCCTTTCGCGGCAGCAGTTGATCTCGGTCTCGCGAATGTTATCATAAATGAGAACGCATGCCCGTCTGCGATGATTGCCATGTGGCGGCGGCGAGTCTGGTCAGCCCCGTCCTGGTTGGGCGCCAGGCGGAGTTGGAATCCTTGGCAGGGGCGCTCGAGCGTGTCCTGGGCGGCGAGCACGCCGCCGTGCTGGTGGGCGGCGAGGCCGGCGTCGGGAAATCGCGCCTGGTGCACGAGCTGATCGGCCGGGCTGGCCAGGCGGGCATGCGGGTCTTGGTCGGCGGGTGCGTCGAGCTCGGCGGCGGAGGCATTCCGTTCGCCCCGCTGGTCGAGATGATGCGGGCGTTGGTGGGTGAGCTGCCCGAGGACCGGCTGGCCCGGGTCCTCGGCTCGGCGCGGCCGGAGATCGGGCGGCTCGTGCCCGAGCTGGCCGATGGTCCGGCTGAGCCGGCGCTGGCTGAGCGCGACCCCTCGGCGTTGCTCGAGCTGATGGTCGGGGTGATCACCCGGCTGGCCGGCGATGCACCGCTGATGCTTGTGTTCGAGGACCTCCAGTGGGCCGACGGACCGACGCTCGATCTCCTCGCGCTGCTGGTGGCGCGCTCGAGCGCCCGCCACTTGTTACTCGTGCTGACTGCCCGCTCCGACGAGCTTCATCGGGCCCACCCGGTCCGGCGCATGGCTGCCCGCTGGGAACAGCAGCGCCTCGTGGAGCGCCTCGAGCTCGAGCGTCTGAACCGCCGTGACGTCGCGGCCCAGATCGAGGCGATCCTCGGCGAGCATCCCGAGGCCGAGCTGGTGGAGTCCATCGCCGAGCGATCCGAGGGCATCCCGTTGTTCGTCGAGGAGCTGCTCGGGGCGGTGCGCGGCGGTCGTATCGAACAGGACTTTCTGCCGCCCTCTCTGCGCGACGTCGTCCTGGCGCGGACCGAGCTGCTGTCGACCAACGGGCAGCACATCCTGCGCGTGGTCGCGGCGGCGACCCGGTGGGTGCCCGACCGTCTGCTGACCACGGTGGCCGGGTTGCCGGAGGTCGACCTGAATGCGGGGCTGCGCGAGGCGATGGCCCACCAGCTCCTGGTGGTGGACGAGTCCGGGCGCGGCTACGGCTTCCGGCATGCGCTGGCCCGAGCGGCCGTGCATGACGACCTCCTCCCCGGCGAGCGCGCGCAACTGCACCGGTCCTATGCCGAGGCGATCGAACGCAGCGCCGACCTGGCCGATGACCTCGACGCGAGTTCGATGCTCGCCCACCACTGGCTGGCGGCGCACGACCTGTCGCGTGCCCTTCCGGCCTCCGTCCGTGCCGGCCGCGCAGCGGCGGCGGCAACCGCGCCGTCGGCTGCCCAGCGACACTTCGAGCTGGCCCTCGAGCTGTGGCACCAGGTGCCCGATGCCGAAGCGCGCGCCGGGATCGATCATTCCGAGCTGCTCGAGGCAGCGGCCGCGGCGGCGGCTTACGCCGGTGCGGTCGAACGCGCACTGGCGATGGTCGACGAGGCACTGGCGGAGGTCGGCGAGCAGGCCAGCACCGAACGGAGAGCGACGCTCCTCGTCCGCCGGGCCGAGCTGCTCGCCGACCTCGGCCGCGACGAGGAGGGCCTCGAGGACTTCGAGCGGGCCATGGAACTGCTGCCATCGGACGACAGCAGCCGGGTTGGCGCCCAGATCCTCGTGTCGTGGGCTCGTGGCCTGATGCGGGTCGACCAGATGCGGCGGGGCGGAGAGCTCGCCAGACGGGCGCTCGCGGCCGCGGAGGCGATCGGCGCCGTGGACGTGAAGCTCGAAGCGCAATCGATGCTCGGGCTGGCGATGGTCTACGGCGGCGAGGAGGAGGCCGGGCTCGAGCTGCTGCGCGAGGTCTGGGAAGAGAGCGGGCGCGGCGGACGCTCCTGGCTCGCGACCCGCGCGGTCGTCAGCCTCTCGGACATGCAGCTGATGCTCGGACGCTACGACGACGTGGTCCGGACGATCGACGAGGACATGGCAAGGGTCGAGCAGGCCGGGTTCGAACGCACCGCCGGGGTGTTCATGCGCGGCAACAAGGCCGAGGCCCTGTTGCGATCCGGCCGCTGGCCGGAGGCCATGGAAACCGCGGCCGCCGGCGGTGAGGCGCCCGGGACGTTCGCCGGAACGCTGCTCTTGTTGCGTTCAGAGCTCCACCTCCTGAGCGGACGGCGACAGGAGGCGGAGGTCGATCTGCGCGACGCGCGGCGGCACCTGCGGCGGTCCTCGGCCGCCCAGTTCGCCCTACCCCTGGCGGTGGTCGAGGCGGAGTTCGCGCGCTCCGGGGGCGAGCTTGGGAGCGCGAAGGAGATCATCAGTCGTGCCCTGGCGCGGGGCGAGGTCGATGAG
Source organism: uncultured Solirubrobacterales bacterium (assembly GCA_963764545.1). Taxonomy (GTDB): domain Bacteria; phylum Actinomycetota; class Thermoleophilia; order Solirubrobacterales; family Solirubrobacteraceae; genus Palsa-465. The sequence goes on from CAVXSX010000012.1 coordinate 49,837, forward strand.
GAGCATCGCTACCGGTGGCCGGCGCTGTCGCTGGCGGCCAGGATTGAGGCCGAGCTCGGCCTCTCGGACGCCGACCGCGGACGGGGCGAAAGCGAGGACTCGCGCCGCCGCATGGCCGCGCTGCTTGAGGAGGCAGAGGCGACGCCCGCCACAACGGCGGCCGATCGTGGCCACCTCGCGCTGGTCAAGGCCGAGCGGGCCCGGATGCTCGGCGCCGGGGAGGTCGAGGCGTGGGCGGACGCCGTCGGTGCCGCTCGAGCCATGAACGAGCCGTATCCACTGGCCTGTGCGCTGCTCCGGCATGCCGAGGCGGCGGTCGCGGTCGCCGATCTCGACACGGCTTCGGCGTCGGCGCGCGAGGCGCTCAGCCTGGCGCAGACGCTGGGCGCGTCGCCGCTGGCAGGCGAGCTCGAGGCGCTGATCCGGCGCGCGCGCCTGCGTGTGGGACAGGACGTCGGCCAGAGGGCCGCGAGCGAGGGACAGGAAGGCGTGCCGGACGAGCTCGCGCGGCTCGGACTTACCTCCCGGGAGACCGAGGTGCTGGGGCTGGTGACCGAGGGATGCTCGAACGGGCAGATCGCAGAACGCCTGTTCATCTCCCGCAAGACGGCCAGCGTGCACGTGTCGAACATCCTCTCCAAGCTGGGGGTCGCCAGCCGGGGGGAGGCGGCCGCGCAGGCGCATCGGATGGGGCTCAACCGCCTTTCGGCCTCGACTGAGGTACCCGGCGGCTCAGATCTGAGGTAGGCAGGCTGGAAAAACTGGGCTCCAGCCCGATGTGCGGGGTGGGGGCTTAGACGCATGCTGGACCCATGTTCGCTACCGCTCTCATCCAGCGCCTCCGCCTTCCGGGCGGTCGGCCCTTCCATCTCCTCATCACGAGCCTCGCGGTGTCCACTTGCGGCGACTGGCTCTACAACGTCGCGCTTCTGACCTTCGTCTACGAGCGCACAGGTTCGGCCACGTGGGTGTCGGTGAGCACCGCCGCCCGGGTCCTGCCGATGGTCGTCCTCGGGCCGTTCGGAGGTGTGCTGGCCGACCGCTGCGACCGCCGACGCCTGATGATCGGCGCCGACGTGATCCGCGCGATCCTGATGATCGCCCTGGGCATCGTGGCCGCCGTCGGCCTGCCGATCGTCCTAGCGCCGATGCTGGCTGCCGCGGCGACGGCGGCGGGCGTCGCCTACCCGCCGTGTGTCGCGACCTGCACGGCGCGCTTCGTCTCCGACGATGAGCTGCAGCGGGCAAGCGCGCTTCGGGCCGGGATCGGTCAAGCGGCCGTCGTCGCCGGCCCCCCGCTCGGCGCCCTGGTTATGGTGCTGGCCGGCGCTCCAGCGGCGATCCTGCTCAACGCACTGACGTTCGTCGCCTCGGCCCTGGCCGTCGGGGCGATCAAGGGTGGCGAGCGATTCGCCCCGCCCGAGCGCACCGGTGACGTACAGATGCCGAGCGTACTGGCCGAGATCAGGGCGGGCGCCCAGGCCCTCCGCGGCGCGCCGACCGCCATCCGTCTGGTCGCCGCCGATGTGGTCTGCAGCTGCGTATACGGGATCCTCACCGTGACGCTGGTCATGGTGGGCCGCAAGATCGGCGTCGGCGCCGGCGGCTACGGCCTGCTGCTCGGCGGGTTCGGCGTCGGCGGTGTGATCGGCGCGAGCCTCGTGGCCCGGGTCGATGCTCCCGCGCGCTGGCGCCGCACGCTGACCGTCGCTCTGCTGCTGGTCGGACTTCCGCTCGCGGGGCTTGGCTTCGCACCCAACCTCGCCAGCGCGCTCGCCCTGGCGCTGCTCGGCGGCGGGGGCATGATCGTCGGCGAGGTTCTCTCGGAGACGGCACTTCCGCGGATGCTCGACGACGAGGTGCTGGCCCGGGCCTACGGCCTGGTTCTCCCGATCTCGATCTCCGGGATCGTCGCCGGCTCGCTGATCGCCGGCCCGCTCGTCTCGGCGTTCGGACTGACCGGTGCGATGGTCGCCGGCGGCACGGCCGTCCTGGTGGTCGCCGCGCTGCTGCTCGGCCGGCCGCTCGAGGTGGCACCGGTCGTGGCCGCCCCGACCCCGGCGGCGGCCTAGATGGTTGATTCCACGGCCGCGTGGAGGCCGGGGGATTCGGGGATCAAGGCGGTCAAGGACACAGGGCGAAGCCAATACTGGTGGTATTGGCGAGCCCGAGGACGACGACCGGCGCAGATCATCCGGATCCATCCGGCACGCGGGGTCGCGGAATCAACCATCTAGCCCCCGACGAGGAGGTGGCGCAGCTCACCCAGGGCCACGGCGGCCCACGCGGTGAAGGCCACCGCGAGCCACAGTCGACCCAACTCGCTCAGCCAGCCGGCGTGCAGGCTCTGCCCGAGCGACCAGCTGGCCACGCAGTACATCCCGAGCGGGAACACCATCGTCCAGCGCTCGGGCGTGAACTGCAGGCCGAAGCGCCGAGAGCGCAGGGCGTCGGCGGCGGCGATCACGAGCAGCATCAGGCTCGCCACGCCCCAGGCCACCACTGCGGCCGCGGCTCCCGTCGTCCCGGGGTGGGCGCCGGTGACCGCGACCGCTGCCACGCACCAGATCGCGGGCGCCCCCATCACGATCCACCAGTCCGGCGTGAGTGCCGCCAGTCCGAAGGCAGGCCGGACCGCGCGGCGCACGAGTAGTGCCATCACGATGAGGTAGGCGACGCCACCGACGATCCACAGCGCCGTCGCCCCGGCGTGCAGCGCCGGGAGGTGCTTGTGGTCGTAGATCCGGGCGGCAAGGATCGCCAGCCCGTCGGTGGCCACGACCGTCAGCAGCCACTCGCCACGGGGCAGGGTGGCCCCCCCTCGGCCGTGCTCGACGGCGACGGCGGCGAAGATCAGCAGCCACAGCGCGAAGCCGCAGGCCAGCAGGACGGCCGCGACGTTCAGCCCGACGGTCCCCGATCGCACAATCCGGGTTCCGAGCACGCATCCGTCCGCCACGAAGCCCAGCGCATGAAAGCCCTGACCCGGATGTGCGGCCCGGCGGAGCATTGCCAGCGGATGGCGAACGAGCCACACATCCAGTGCGGCCAGTGAGACGAACGCCGCGATCGCGATCCACAGCAGCGCGGTGGACAGCGCTTCGAAGCCCGAGTCGCGCAGCGCGATGGACACCACGCTGGTGGCCATGACCACGTTGAACGCCCCGGCCCACGGCCGGCCGTGGAACCTCGCGAAGACCCGGGGCGTCGATCGATTCTGGACGGTCATCGAACTGGCGACGCAAAATGTCGTGTCACGATACTGTCTACCCAGTGAAGTTGACCCAAGCAGAATTCGAGGATCTGTTGCGGCTGAGAACCGGGCTGCGGCGTTTCCTGCGCTGGAGCGAGCAGGAAGCGCAGGCTGCCGGGCTGACCTCGGCTCAACACCAGCTGCTCCTGGCCATCCGGGGCCATCCGGGCGGCGGGTCGCCGACGATTGGCGAAATCGCCGACTCCCTCGTGCTGCGCCACCATTCCGCCGGCGAGCTGATCGATCGAGCGGAAGCGGCCGGGCTGGTCGTGCGCAATCCCGACCCGAGCAACGGCACGCAGGTCCGGGTGTCGCTGACCCGAGCCGGGACGGTCAAGCTGAACCGTCTGGCCGAGACGCACCTCGCGGAGCTCGCTCATCTCGCTCCGACGATGCGCACGCTTTGGAGGGCGCTCCAGACGAACCCGTCGAGCGCAGCGCGCAGTCTCTCTTTGCCCTCCGGTAACTCGTCCTCGCTCACCGCCTGAAACGATGTCCGAACCGGGCCGGCCAGACTCCAGGCTCACGCGCGCCAAGAACGGGCGGCCCGACGCGGCACCCTCGGCGGGTGTGCGGTCCGTTTCCACCGGCGCGGGAGCCGTCGAACGCGCGCGCCATCTGGGCGACTTCACGCTCACCCCGCGGGTGCTCCAGATCTGCGGGCTCGCGCTGCCGGTCGGCTTCCTGGCCGCGCTGGCCGCGTGGTGCCTGCTGCGGCTGATCGGCCTGTTCACGAACCTGTTCTTCTATGGACGCGCGGCCACGAAGTTGGTCGCGCCCGGTGCCGGGCCGCACTCGTGGCTGCTCATACTGTGCCTGCCGATCGCGGGTGGGCTGGTGGTGGGGCTGATGGCGCGCTTCGGCTCGGAAAAGATCCGCGGGCACGGTATGCCGGAGGCGATCGAGGCGATCCTGACCCGCGGCAGCCGGGTCGAGCCGCGGGTGGCGATCCTGAAACCCATCTCAGCCGCGATCTCGATCGGCTCGGGCGGACCGTTTGGCGCTGAGGGTCCGATCATCATGACCGGTGGTGCGGTGGGCTCGGTGCTCGCCCAGCACCTGGAGCTGACCGCGGATGAGCGAAAGACCCTGCTGGTGGCGGGCGCCGCGGCGGGCATGGCGGCCACCTTCAACGCGCCGCTGGCCTCGGTGCTCCTCGCCGTGGAGCTGCTCCTGTTCGAATGGCGCCCCCGGAGCATGCTCCCCGTGGCCACTGCCGTGGCGGTCGCGACCGTGACGCGGATGCACATCCTGGGGGCGGGTGCGGTCTTCCACGTCCCCGCTGTCGCGCTGCACCTCTCGATTCCCGTCTACGTGTGGTGTGCGGTCGTCGGGGTGGCCACCGGCGTCCTGGGCGCCGTGCTCACCGCGCTCGTCTACGCGGCCGAGGACGCGTTCACGAAGCTGCCGGTGCACTGGATGTGGTGGCCGGCGATCGGCGGGATGATCATCGGTGTCGGGGGGATCGCCGAGCCGCGTGCGCTCGGGGTCGGCTACGACGTGATCCGGGAGCTGTTGAACGGCCAGGCCGGCACGTCGTTGATCGTCGGCATCTTCATCGTCAAGTCACTGATCTGGTCGCTGTCACTCGGCTCGGGAACCTCCGGCGGCGTGCTCGCCCCGATGTTCATGATCGGCGGGGCATTCGGGGCGCTCCTCGCACCGCTGCTCCCGCACGTCGCGGTGGGGTTCTGGCCCCTGATCTGTCTGGCCGGCGTGATCGGGGGAGTGATGCGGGCGCCCTTCACCGCGGTGGTCTTCTCGATGGAGTTGACTGGTCGCTGGAGCGCGGCGCTGCCGCTGCTCATCGGGGCCAGCGGCGCGTATCTGTTCACCGCGCTGACGCTCAAGCGATCGGTGCTGACGGAAAAGGTGGCGCGCCGCGGATTTCACCTCACACGTGAGTACGACGTCGATCCGCTGGCCATTCTGTTCGTGCGCGAGGTCATGGACACCGACGACGTCGTGGTGTACGACGTGGACGACCGGCTGTCCGACGTTGTCACCGAGTTCCTCCGCCACGGCACGCAGCTGACCGCGGCCGCGCAACGGCAGCGCATCTATCCAGTCACCGATGCGGACGGGGGGCTGGTCGGGGTCGTCACCCGACGTGATCTGCTCGCCGCGTCAGGCGGAGGGTCCGCCAACGGCACAGGGCAGACCATCGGCGATGTCATGAGCGACCATCTCGCGATCGCCTACCCCGATGAGACGCTCCGTGACGTGGCCTACCGGATGGCGGAGCACAACGTCACCCGCATGCCGGTCATCGCCCGCGGACCGGGACGCGAGATCGTCGGGATCGTCACCCTGCCGAAGATGCTCGCCGGGCGGCTCCGTGACCTTCAGGAGGAGCGTGACAGCGAGCGGATCCTGCAGATCGCGCGTCCCAGGCACGGACCGGGTTCGTCGTCGGGCTCGTCCCCAGACCCCGGATCTCGGTCGGTCAGCGGCGTATAGGCTGAGCACCCGCAGCAGAGGAGGAAGCGATGGCAGGTTTTCGGTTGGGGATCTACGTCTTCAAGGACGCCGAGATCGTCGACTTCGCCGCGCCCTACGGAGTGTGGTCAGTGGCCCGGCGCTACGACCCCGAGCTCGATGCGTTCCTGATCGCCGACGCGATGCGGCCGGTGCAGGCGCAGGCGGGGTTCACCGTGCTTCCGAACTACTCCTTCGAGGATCGCCCGGCGATGGACGCCTTTCTGATACCTGGCGGGTTCGGCACCCGCCAGGAGCTGTACAACCGCCGCCTGCACGAGTTCGTGGCCTCACTTCCCGAGGAGTGCCTGCTGACCAGCGTGTGCACCGGCTCGTGGATATACGCGCGGATGGGATTGCTCGACGGCCTGCCGGCCACCAACCGCAAGGAGCCCGACCGGGTCGAGTCCGGGCCGGCCGGCAAGGTGCCGATCGACCGGCTGGCCGAGATCGCGCCGGCCTGCCGGGTCAGCCGCGCGCGGGTGGTCGACGCCGGGCGGATCATCACGGCCGGCGGGATCACCTCCGGTATGGAGATGGGCTTCCACCTGCTGCAACGGGCGGGCTACGGCGATGAGCTCATCGCCGAGGTGGCCAGAGTGATGGAGTACTCGGCCGCGTACGAGGTCTATCGCGGCGATCTCGAGGCGGTGTCGGCCGGTTCGGCGCCATGAGCGCCGGCGACTCACCTGACGTCCTGATCGTCGGCGGAAGCCTCGTTGGCCTGTCCACCGCGCTGTTCCTGCGCCTGCACGGAGCGAGCTGCCTGGCCGTGGAGCGGCATGCCAGCACCGCGATCCATCCGCGCGCCGGCCACTTCCAGCTTCGCACGGTGGAGATCCTGCGCTCGGCGGGGCTCGAGCCGGCCGTCCGGCGCAAGGGGGAGGAGCAGTACCGGCCGAACGGCGGGATCAACAACGTTGAGTCGCTGGCCGGACGTGAGATCGCCAGCTACTTCCCGAACCTGAACGCGGGGGTCGACGAGTTCAGCCCGACCGTGCGGCTGTTCATCGACCAGGACGCGCTCGAGCCGATCCTGCAGGGCCGCGCCGAGGAGCTCGGTGCCGAGTTGCGCTACCGGGTCGAGTGCAGCTCGCTCGCGCAGGACGGTGACGGAGTCACCACCACGCTCCGCGATCTCGAAAGCGGTGCGGAAACCACCGTCCGATCGAAGTACCTGGTCGCGGCCGACGGCAATCGTAGCCGGATTCGCGAACAGCTGGGGATCGCCATGCGCGGGCACGGGCTGCTGTCCCACAGCGTCACGATCTACTTCCGGGCCGAGGTGGACCTGGCGCCACTGCTCGAAGGTCGTGACCAGGGCGTGAACTACGTCACCAACTCGGTGCTGCGCGGTTTCTTCCGGCTGGATCGCACTGGCAACCGCGGGTTCCTGGTGGTGAACCTGGTGGGTGACACTGCTCGGCCCGAGATCATCGCGGCCTACCCGGGTGCTCCCTGGGCGAACGTGGCCGAGACGATCGACGAGGCGCGCGCGCTCGAGCTGCTGCGGGCGGCGATCGGGGTGCCGGACATCCCGGTTGTGATCGAGGACATCGCGACCTGGCGCGCGGTGGCCGACAGCGCCGAGCGCTACCAGGACGGGCGCGTGTTCCTGGCCGGGGACGCCGCCCACACGATGCCGCCGAACGGCGGCTTCGGAGGCAACACGGGCGTGCAGGACGCGCACAACCTGGCCTGGAAGCTGGCCCTGGCGTTGCACGGCGTGGCCGGGCCGAGGCTGCTCGACACCTACGACCAAGAACGGCGCGCAATCGGTGCGCTCACCGTCGAGCAGGCGTACTCGCGATACGTGACTCGAGTCGCGCCGTACCTCGGCACCGAGGGAATGCAGGCGATCGTCGATGACTTCTCGATGGAGATCGGCTATCGCTACAACTCCGATGCAGTGATTCTCGAGCCGGGCGAGGAGCATCCACTGCATGAGCATCCGCGGGAGTCAAAGGGCCGCCCCGGTTCGCGTGCGCCGCACATATTCCTGGAGCGGGCGGGCGAGCAGATCTCGACGCTCGACCTGTTCGGTGCAGGCTTCGTGCTGCTGGCGGCTCCGTCCGGCGAAGCGTGGCGGCACGCCGCGCAGGCGGCGGCGGAGGAGTTGCGAGTGCCGCTCGACGCCCACGTGATCGACGGCGGCACGCTGCGCGATCCGGAAGGACGGTTCGCCGACGCCTACGGGATCAGCGGTGCCGGCGCCGTACTCGTCCGCCCCGACGGCGTGGTGGGCTGGCGGGCACTCGACGCCACGCGTGCCTCGGCGCAGGGCATCGCACACGTGCTGCGTTCACTGCTCGCCCTGGAGATGGATTGAGTTCAGTGAGCGGTGACACGGGCAATGAAATAAGGATTCACACAGAGTGCGTGTGGTCACCGTGCGGCGCGGGCCGGCACCAGTCAGATTGTCAGAGCACTACGGTTGACAGGGTCGGATGGCTATCGTAGAAACCAGCATGTGTCTAGGCGTACGGACACCGAGCCGCGATTAACGCGTGCTGATCGACCTCGATCAGGCTGAGGAAACGCGTCCGGTGACCACATCCCGGGCGGTGCGAGTCCTCGATGCCGATCCGGATCTCGGCGCCGGAATTCCGCGCGAGCAATGGGACCTCGCCCGCAGCGCGTCGGCCGCGCCTGCGTTCGAGTTCGAGCGCGGGCCGTGGAAGTTCGATCCGCCGCCGGAGCGCGGCAGCTTTGGCGCGCTGATTCTCGACGGTCTCATCCTGATCCGGATCGAAGCCGGAAGCCGCTCTCACATCGAGATGCTGGGCTCGGGCGACGTGACCAGCCCCTGGGCGGGCCGGGGCATGGAGCTGACCACTCCGTCCGTGGCAACGGCCTCGGTGGTCGCGAGCGCTCGGGTGGCGCTGCTCGACCGGCGCTTCGCGCTGCGGACCGCGCGTTGGCCGGAGGTTCACGCCGCACTGCTCCAGCGGTGCATCGACCGTGCACGCAGGCTCAGCCTCCAAGGGGCGATCAACGCGCTGCCGCGCATCGAGGAGCGGGTCGAGGTGACGCTCTGGGAGCTGGCCTACCGCTTCGGACGCGTCACCCGTGAGGGCATCGTCCTCGACCTGCCGATCAGCCACTCGCAGCTGGCCGACATCGTGGCCGCGCAGCGACCCTCGGTGAGCACGGCGGTGGTCCGTCTGGAGGACGAGGGACAGATCTCGCGCACCGCGCGGCGCACCTGGCTATTGCGCGGTTCGCCGCCGGAGATGCTCACCGCGCTGGCGCGCCAGAGCGGCCTCGAGGCTTAGGAGCCCCAGCTCCCTTTGTCAGCGCACGAACATTCGGGCGCCGGCGCGTCGCGCCGCGATTGCGTGGGTAGTCTCGCCCCAGATCGCCGAATGGGAGTCGATCAGTCTGTACCGGGGACGGATGACTTGCGCGAGCTCTGTCGCCAGACGCTGGAGGCCAACTGGCGCGAGGGCCGCCGCGACCGCGTCCGCTACGCCTACACCGCACCGAGCCGCGGCCGTTATCCGTGGCAGTGGTACTGGGACTCGTGCTTCGCCGCCATCGTCTGGCGGCGCTTTGACCCGAGCCGCGCCCGTGCGGAGCTCGAGAGCCTGCTCGCCGCCGCGACGCCCGACGGGTTCATCGGCCACACGATCTTCTGGGCCGAGCCGGTCAGCCGAGTGCGCTCGCTGTTCTACAACGTGCGCGCGCGCAACGACTTCATGACCGCGACGATCCAGCCGCCGCTGCTTGCCTGGGCCTGGCGGATCGCGGTGGGCGACCCCGCGGAGGAGCCGGCGATCGTCCGGCATCACGAATGGGTCGAGCACACGCGCGCGATCGAGCGTGACGGCCTGCTGTGGATCGTCCAGCCCGACGAGTCAGGACTCGACGCCTCGCCGAAGTTCGACTCCGTGTTCGGGTGGTGTGCCGACGGCCTGCCGGGCTTCCCGTTGCTGGTGAGGCGAAACCGGCGCCTGCACTTCGAACCCGACCGGATCGACGCGGCCGGCGGACCGCTCGTGTGCGGGACGGCGACCAACGTGTTCCACGGGCTCTCCCGGCTGGCTCTCGGGCAGGCCTCGATCACGCCGGCGATCGTCGACCGGCTCTACGACGAGCGGCAAGGCGTCTTTCACCAGCTCGTCCGCCGGCGCGGAGAGCGGCGGACCATCTCGCGGCGGGTGGTCACCTGGGCCGCCCTGTCTCCGCTCGCGCTGCCCGACCTGCCCGAAGCGATCGGACGTCGCCTGGTCGAGGAGTACGTACTCGATCCCGAGCGGTTCTGGCTGCCGGTGCCGCCGCCGTCGGTCTCGGCGGCCGACCCGCGGTTCTCGCTTCACGATCGCTTCCTGCTCCTGCGCCGCTACTGGCGAGGGCCGACATGGGTCAACGCCGCCTGGCTGCTCTGGCTCGGCCTTGTCCGGCTCGGCTACGCCGCGGAGGCGACGGAGCTGGCCGAGAGGATCGCGCGAGCGGTGCGGAGCGCCGGCCTGCGCGAGTACTACGACCCCTACACGGGCCGGGGAATGGGGGCCACGGGCTTCTCGTGGTCGGCGCTGGTCATGGAGATGGTCGACCCCGATCCCGCGGCGAGATCGAGTCACCTCGCCGTGGCGTCGACGGGCGCGTCCCGCCCGCGAACCGGTCATCTAAGCGCGTCGTGACCGTGACCGCTGGGTAAAGGGGAGCCGACGGGTTCATGGGCCGACAGCAGCCAGACACCGGCAACGGGTGGGCCGGGCGCGACGTTCCGATCCTTAAGTGGGATCCCGAGCTGGCCGAGGGGCTATCGGAGGACCAGCAGCAGCTCGCCCACCGGCACGTGCTAGCCGACGTGCTGGCCTATCCGAGTGGGCCGTGGGCGGTGGGCCCGGAGGACTTTGACGGCACCGCCAGCCTGGGCCTGCTCCTGATCGAGGGCCTGATGGCGCGTGAGGTCACGGTCGGCGACTACACCTGCGCGGAGCTGCTCGGCCCGGGGGATCTGATCCAGCCCTGGCTGCGAATCGGTCAGGAGCGCTCGGTGGCGACCGACATCGACTGGGCCGTGGTCGAGCCGGCCAGCCTGGCTGTGCTCGACCGGCACTTCTGCGAGAGGGTGGCGCGCTGGCCGGAGATCCAGGCTTCGATCGCCCGGCGGCTGATGCAGCGAACCCACTGGTTGGCCTTCCACCTCGCGGTGTGCGGGCTGCGCCGCGTCGACGATCGCCTGCTCAGCGTGCTCTGGCACTTCGCCGACCGGTGGGGCACGGTCACGCCGGACGGCGTGCGCCTAAACGTGCGCCTGACCCACGAGGTGCTCGCCGCGGTGACCGGCGCGCGACGCCCGTCGGTCACCACCGCGCTGCGACGGCTCGCCGACGATGGCCGCGTGCGCTCGCTGCCGCGCTCGCGCTGGCTGCTCCTCGGCCGGGCCCCGGCCGAGCTGCAGCAGATGCACGATCGTTCACGACCGCCATCGGTGAAAAAGTAAGGCGTCTGACATTTTCCTCGCGGTCTGACTGTCACCGCGAGGACAGTCCGCATCAGCTGGTGTCACTCGGCAAACGAACCGAAGCGCTGCGACGGATTAGTGACTTCGATCGGGGTAAGCGCGATGGTGGATCCATTCGGATCGAAGCACACTGTTTAGGAGGTTTGTCATGAGTACAACCGCGCAACCAGCCACACCCGGCGCCACGAACGGCGCCAGCGGCGAGTTTCGAGAATGGCGCGATCACGCACGCGTCTTACTGCAGCCGATCGCGGCACCGTCGATCCTCGGGCTGTACGGGTTCGCGGCGGGGACCTTCATGGTCACGGCCAACCTCGTCGGGTGGTACGGGAACGCGAAGTCCCCTCTGTTGATCTTCCCGTTCGCCGTCGCGGCCGGCGGCATCGCGCAGGGGGCGGCGGCGCTGTTCGCGTTCAAGGCGCGCGACGGTCTGGCCACGGCGATTCACGGCATCTGGGCGGCTTTCTGGCTCGGCTACGGATTCCTCAACTTCATGATCGCCTTGAAGCTGATTCCGGCCCCCGCGCCTCACGCCGCCGTTCCGGAGCTGGGCTACTGGTTCTTCGCCCTGGCCGCCATCACGCTGGTCGGGATGATCGCCTCGCTGGCCGAGAGCCTGGCTCTCACCTCGGTGCTGCTCCCGTTGTGGGTGGGCGCCGGATTCCTTGGCGTGTTCTACCTCGTCGGGGGCAGCGGCTGGGAGAAGGTCGGTGGCTACGTGACGATGGCATCGGCATTCACCGCCTTCTATGCCGCCAGCGCGATGATGCTGGCCAGCACGTTCGGCCGGGTGGTCCTCCCGGTGGGCAAGTACCGCAGTGAGGCCAATATGCCCGGCGGTACGCACACCTATCCGATCCAGTTCGCCCTGGGCGAGCCGGGCGTCAAGCAGGGTCAGTAGGCGTAGAGGTCAGTCGTTCCCCCGGATGGATGAGCCTCGCCGGTGGCCTTCAGGTCGCCGGCGAGGCGCCGGGCCGTCCGCCGTCAGGCGGAGTCAGCGTGGTCGTGAACGCGATCGAGCACCTCGGGCGCGAGCTCGACGTGGACATACATCGAGCCGAGCGCCTGGAGATCGAGGTCGTGTCCGCGGGCGGCGAACTCGGCGGCCAGCGCGGCCAGATCGCCCGCGGCGAGCTCGGCGATCTGCTGCTCGAGCTTGGGCGCGTGGGCGTTGTTCTCCACGAAGTACCCATTGGTCGCGGCGGTGAGGACGTCGCCGCCGGCGCCGTCGATCTCCACCGTGAGCTCCAGGCGCACGATCAGCGCTTCGCCGCGGCGGTACTCCGCCACCCACTGCTCCCATGACTCATCGCCGGCCGCCGCGTGGGCCTCGGCGGTGGCCAGAGCGGCCGGGGAATCGTCGAGCGACGCGCGCACCGACAGTCGCCGTACTGACACCACCGCTCAGGAATACCCGATTCGGTCCATGCGTGTGCCGAGGAGGCACGCGAAGCGTTCGCACACGGACACGCTGCCACGACCTCGAGCGAGGGGTGGGTAAGCGAACGGTGTTGAGCCCGGAGCGAGAACGAGGAGTGTGAGCATGGCCCGCAGTCAGACCGCCGCCGATCAGCTGGTGGAGCGCCTTATCGAATGGGGGATCGACACCGTGTTCGGTCTGCCCGGGGACGGGATCAACGGAGTGATGGAGTCGCTGCGTACGCACGCTGAGCAAATCCGCTTCGTACACGTGCGCCACGAGGAAACCGCCGCGCTCGCGGCCTGCGCGTACGGCAAGTTCACCGGCCGCCCGGCTGCCTGTCTGTCCACCGCGGCCCCAGGAGCCGTGCATCTGATGAACGGGCTCTATGACGCGCGCATCGATCAGTCGCCGGTCGTGGCCGTCACGGGCATGACCTACCACGACGTGATCGGCACTCATTACCTGCAGGACATCAACCACGACTTTGCACTGAACGACGCGTGCGTGTACAGCCAGCGGATCATGGGCGAGGCGCACGTCCTGAACGTGGTCGACATGGCGGTCCGCTCGGCGATCGGTGCGCGGGGGCCGTCCGCGATTGCCTTCCCGATCGATATCCAGTCCGGCGAGGCGGTGACCGGCGACCGCTCGATCAAGAACGTTGAGGGCCACGGCGCGGTGGCCGCGATCGACGGGCGGCGGATGCCGCCGCGCGAGCGCGTGGAGCAGGCGGCCCGGGTCCTGTCCGCCGCCGCGAAGCCGCTGATCTTCATCGGAGCCGGCGCGCGCGGCGCGGGTGAGGAGGTCGAGCAGGTGGCCGAGAAGCTCGGCGCCCCGATCGTCAAGGCAATGCTCGGCAAGGACGCGGTCCCTGACGAGCACCCGTATTGCCTGGGCGGCTACGCGATGGTCGGCACCCGTCCGGCGCAGAACGCGCTCAAGGGTTGCGACGCGATCCTGATCGTGGGCAGCTCGAGCCCGTACATCGAGTTCCTGCCCGAGCCTGGCTCGGCAGCCGGCGTTCAGATCGACGATCGGCCCGAGCGGATCGGGTTGCGCTACCCGGTCGAGGTGGGGCTCTGCGGCGACGCCAAGCTCACGTTGGGCGAGCTCGTCCCCCTGCTCGAGCAGCGCGCCGACCGCTCCTTCCTGGAGCTGGCCCAGGAGGAGATGAAGGATTGGCGGGCCCTCGCCGAGCGGCGCGCGGAGCCGGTCGAAGGTCAGCCGATCAAACCGGATGCGATCCCGTTCCACCTCGGACGGGCGATGGCCGACCGCGCGATCCTGTGCGGGGACTCGGGCACGGTCACGACCTGGGCGGCGCGCACCGAGCTGCGCCGGGGTCAGCTGTTCTCGTTCAGCGGGACGATGTGCTCGATGATGGCCGCGCTGCCGTACGCGATCGGCGCGCAGGCCGCCTATCCCGACCGGCAGGTGGTTGCCCTGACCGGCGACGGCTCGCTCTCCATGATGATGGGCGAGCTGGCAACGCTGGCCCAGCACGAGCTGCCCGTGAAGGTCGTCGTGATGCGCAACGACGTCCTGGGGCTGATCAAGTGGGAGCAGATGGCGTTCCTGGGCAACCCCGCGTACGGCGTGCAGCTCGCGCCGGTCGATTTCGTCAAGGTGGCCGAGGCGTGCGGAATCCGGGGGGTCAGGATCGAAGACCCGGCCACGGTCGGCGATCAGCTCGCCGAGGCGTTGCAGGCCGATGGGCCGGCGCTGATCGAGGCAGTGGTCGATCCCCACGACATGCCGATGACGCCGACGATCAACCCCGAGCACGCCAAGGGCTTCGCCTGGGGGCTCGCGCAAGGGCAGCCCAACCGCGAGCAGATCGCGCTCACCATGTCGCGCGTGCTGGCCCGGGAGATGGAGTACGCAACCTCCCCGGCCGGCGTGCTGGCCCGGGCCAAGGACAAGCTTCCCGGGGGCGGCAATGGGCACCACAGCTGATCCCGCGGCCGCGATGGCCGCCGTGGCTGAGATCGACGCTCGCGGGCTGGCCCGCGAGCTGGCGGGGGCCGTCCGCGGCGAGGTTCGCTTCTCGCCGGGCAGCCGGGCCCTGTATGCCAACGACGCCTCGGTGCACCGCCAGGTGCCGATCGGGGTGGTCATCCCCCGCTCGGCGGCGGACGTGGTCGCGGCCGTCGAGCTCTGCCGGCGCTTCGGCGCCCCGGTCGGCGCCCGGGGATGCGGCACCGGACTGGCCGGCCAGACGGTCAACCAGGCCGTGCTGTTCGACTTCTCCAAGTACATGCACGAGATCGTCGAGCTCGACGCCGAGCGACGCATCGCACGGGTCCAGCCCGGCTTGGTGCTCGACCGCCTGAGAGACGCGGCCGAGGAGCACGGCCTGACCTTCGGACCCGATCCGGCCACCCACAGCCGCTGCACCCTCGGCGGCATGATCGGCAACAACTCGTGCGGGACGCACTCGATCATGGCCGGCGTCACCGCCGACAACATCGAGTCGCTCGACGTGCTGCTCTACGACGGCACGCGCCTGACCCTGCCGAACGCCGTGAGCGAGGACGAGCTTAAGCGGACGATCGCCGGCGGTGGACGGGTGGGGGAGATCTACGCCCGGCTGCGCGACCTGCGCGATCGCTACGGGGCGCTGATCCGCGAGCACTACCCGCAGATCCCCCGCCGCATCTCGGGCTACAACCTCGATCGGCTGCTCCCCGAGCACGACTTCAACCTGGCCGCCGCGATGGTCGGCACCGAGGCAACCTGCGCCCTGGTGCTCGAGGCGCGCTGCGCGCTGATCCCGAGCCCGCAGTGCCGGTCGCTGGTCCTGGTCGGCTACGAGGACGGCCCGACCGCCGCCGACCAGGTGCCAGAGGTCATGGAGTACGGACCGATCGGGCTCGAGATGTTCGACCGCCGGCTGGTGCGCAACGAGGAGATCCTCGGGCGCAAGCGGCGCACCGACCTGCTTCCCGACGGCGACGCCTGGCTGCTGGTGGAGTTCGGCGCGAACTCCGAGGAGGAGGTCGACGAGCAGGCCGAGCGGTTCACCCGGGCCGTGCGCGACGGCACCGGCGGGCCGTCGCTCGGCGTCAAGCTCTACGAAGACGACGCGGAGATCGCCCAAGTGTGGGAGATCCGCGAGGGCGGCGTCGGTCACAGCAAGATCCCAGGCGAGCATCCGGGATGGCCATCGTGGGAGGACGCCGCGGTCGCCCCCGAGCGGATCGGCGACTACCTGCGCGACCTGGAGGCCCTGTGCGACAAGCACGGACGGCGCATTTCCTGCCTGTTCGGTCACGTCGGGCATGGCTGCGTTCACTCCCGGATCGACTGGGACTTCCTGACCGCCGAGGGCCTGCGCAACTACCGGGCGTTCATGGAGGACGCCGGCGATCTCATCGCGTCCTATGGCGGGTCGCTATCCGGAGAGCACGGCGACGGCCAGGCCCGCGCCGAGCTGCTGCCCAAGATGTTCGGCCCCGAGCTGATCGGGGTCTTCCGCGAGTTCAAGGCCATCTGGGACCCCGACGGGCGGATGAATCCGGGCAAGGTGGTCGATCCCTACCCGCTCGACACGAACCTCCGCATGGACCCCTCCTACCGGACCCGGGACGTCCGGACCGTGCTGCGCTTCCCGGGTGATGGCGGGAGCTTCGCGGCGGCGGCCGAGCGCTGCTTTGGCGTGGGCGCCTGCCGCGATCAGGAGGCGGTGATGTGCCCGAGCTACCAGGTCACGCTCGAGGAGAAGCACTCCACCCGGGGGAGGGCGCGCCTGCTGTTCGAGATGATGCGCAACGACTCCCCGGTGCAGGACGGGTGGCGCAACGATGAGGTCAAGGAGGCACTCGACCTGTGCCTGGCCTGCAAGGGTTGCCTGCACGAATGCCCGGTGCGGGTCGATATGGCCAGCTACAAGGCCGAGTTCCTCTCGCATTACTACGCGGGGCGGATCCGCCCCCGGCAGGCCTACGTGCTCGGCCTGATCCGCTGGGAGGCCCAGCTGGCCTCGCGGGCGCCGCGACTGGCCAATCTGCTCACCCAGCGCCGTCCGTTCGCCGGCGTGGCCAAGCGCCTGGCCGGGATCGCCCCCGAGCGATCGATGCCCGCGTTCGCGCCCCAGCCGTTCTCGCGCTGGTGGGAGGGACGGTCCGGGCCAGCGCCGGCCCGCCCCGCTAACGGCGGGGCCTCGCGCCGCGTCGTCCTGTGGCCCGACACGTTCAACGACTACTTCCATCCCGAGGTCGCGATCGCCGCCGTGGAGGTGCTCGAGGCCGCCGGGTTCGAGGTCGTGGTGCCCGGTGGGTCGATGTGCTGCGGCCGGCCCCTCTACGACTACGGGATGCTGCGGCTGGCCCGCCGGCTGCTTCATCGCGTGCTGGACGGCCTGCGCGAGGAGATCCGGGCGGGCACGCCGGTCGTCGCGCTGGAGCCGAGCTGCGGCGCGGTGTTCCGCAACGAGCTGACCAACATGCTGCCCGAAGACGAGGACGCCAAGCGGCTGGCCCGGCAGACGTACACGCTCGGGGAGTTCCTGGCCCGGCATGCCCGGGAGTGGGACATGCCGCGCCTCGAGCGCACCGCGCTCGTCCACCTCCACTGCCATCAGCGCGCCACGAGCGACACGGACTGTGATCGCGCCGTGCTCGACCGGCTGGGGCTCGAGTGCGACGTGCTCGACGACGGGTGTTGCGGCCTGGCCGGCTCGTTCGGATACGAGCGCGGAGAGCGCTACGAGGTGTCGGTCAAGGCCGGAGAGCGGATGCTGCTACCGCGCGTCCGGGCGGCCTCGCCGCACACGCTGATCCTCACCGACGGCTTCAGCTGCCGCTCGCAGATCGAGCAGGGAACCGATCGGGGGGCGCTTCACCTTGCGCAGGTCCTACAGATGGCCCTCCGGGAGGGCCCCAACGGCCCGGCCGTGCCTCGGCCGGAGGAGCGCTACGCGAGCTCGCCTCGGTGAGGCCGGCGGTCGGGCCGGTCGCGCCGGTCACGGTCGCGGCGGGCGGACTGCCGCGCGTAGACGCGGAACTCGCCCTCGAACCGACTCCACCAGTCGCCCCGCAACTCGGGCGGGGTCCGGTGGCGATGGACGGCAAAGAAAATCGCGCAGGCTCCGCCCGCCAACACGGTGAACGCGATGATCAGGACTAGCGCCGGCATGAGCGGCGGGTGGCGAGGGGCTGCATACATTGCAGATACCCAGACCGCGGCGGATTCTTCGCCTTTCGTCACCGCGCGGACGCGGCCGTAACCCATCGGCTCCTCAGAGACCGAACGGGGTGCGCAGGTCCGCCGCTTCCGCCGCGGCCCCGAGCAGCGGCTCGACACCGAGCATCTCCTGGGTCGCGCGAAGCATCGCGTAGTGGTCGAGAGGGGCCGTGACCCGCGTGCCGGCTGCCACCGAGGGTGCGATCACCAGCGTCGGTATGTGATTGCCGCTGAGAAGGTCATCCTCGTCCCAGGTCAGGAACACGGCGGTCCGCCCGCCGGCGTACTGGCTGCTGGAGAGCACCTGGGGCATGAAGGTCGAGAGCCAGGAGTCGCCGTCGGCCACGGTCCCGTTGTGCATGTCGTGCATCAGGTTCGGTGTGACGAACGTGAAGCGGGCCGACAGATCGGGCGGATCGCTCAGCGGGACGTCGTAGCGGGCGCAGTCTCCGCCCAGGTTGACGTAGTAGGCCTGCGGGTTGTGGCGCACCGCGTAGTCACCGGCGTCGGAGCGCAGGCAGTTGCTCGGCATCGACTCCTGGAGCGAGCGCGAGTCGCCCCCCGAAAGCAGGCTGAACAGGCTGGGCACATCGAGCGGATGCGAGGCCGGATCGTCGTCGTCGGTGATTCCCTGGGTCGAGCCAGAGGTCATCGCGATGTAGTTGGGCAGGCTCGGATGCGCCTCGGCGGAGAAGCTCGCCGCCAGACCGTGCTGGGCGGCCAGCTGGTTGATGTACGGCGCGTCGGAGGATCCGATGATCTGATCGAAGGAGTGGTTCTCCATCACGATCCAGACGACGTGCTCGTAACGGGTCGGTGGCGCGGTCACGTTCGCGGATAGTAGGCTGCCTCGGCGCGAGGTCCCGCGCCGGCGACATGGCATACGACCTGGTAATCGACATCGAGAACAGCCCGGGGGCCCTGGCTGAGATCGCGGCGGCGATCAGCGACGCCGGGGTGAACATCGCGGCGGCCACTTGCATCGGGTCCGGGGAGCGCGCCGAGCTGCACATCCTGGTTCCCCATCCGGAGGCGGCCAGGCACTCGCTGGCCATCTCGCACCAGGTGGCGGTCAGTCGTGAGCGTGAGGTGGTGGTGGTCGACGTCGAGGACCGCCCGGGGGTGCTGGCCGATCTCACCCGGCGGATCGCCAAGGCCGGCGTCGATCTCGACCTGGTCTACGTGGCGACCCGCAACCGGGTGGTGTTCGGGGCACGCGACCTCGCGTCGCTGCGGACCGCGCTGGACCTCGAGCCGGTCAGCTGAGCGCAGCGGGACCATTCACTAGAATTGCAGGAGGTTCATCGGGGAGCCGCGCGACCGCGGCGCGGTGGAGGGAGGCCTTGAGCTGTCGAGTGATGTGAGCCCGAGCGTCGAGCATGACCGATTCGCGCTGCTGGCCTCGGTGAACGAAGTCACCGACGGTCGCGTGCTGCTCGGCGAGGCGGTGGCCCGGCTGCTCGAGTTCGTGGTGCCCGCCTTCGCGGACGTCGCCACGCTCGACACGATCTCGCCGCGCGGTGAGCTCACTCGGATCGGCTCGCGGGTGCACGGACCAGGCCGCGAGGAGCTCGAGCGGGGCTTGCTGCAGCGGCGCCCCATAGCCGAGGCGCCGGTCGGCCTGCCGCGGGCGCTGTCCAGCGGCCAGGGCCAGCTGGTCGAGCGGATGGCCGACGAGCACCTGCGGGCGATCGCCGCTGACGAGGCGGACTTCCAGTTGCTGCGGGCGCTCGAGCTGCGCTCGATGGTGGACGTGCCGCTCCTGGCCCGAGGACGCATCGTGGGTGCGCTGGCCTGCGGCGTCGGCACGTCCGGTCGCGACTACGGCCCGGAGGACCTGCGCTTCGCCGAGGTGCTCTCGGCGCGCCTGGCTCTGGCTCTGGACAACGCCGGACTGTCGGCGGCCGTGAGCGGGCTCGAGCAGCGGCTCGAGGCAACGCTGCGCAATCTCGCCGAGGCGGTGCTCGTGCGGGACGGCGACGGACCCCTCGTGTTCGCCAACGACGCGGCCGCGCGGCTGCTCGGTGTGGCCTCGGCCGAGGAGGTGCTGGCGATGAGCGCCGAGCAGCTCATGGCGCTCTACGAGGTGTTCGACGAGCACGGACATGAGATCGGTCTCGGCGAGCTGCCCTCGGAGCGCGTCGCGCGCGGGGAAGCGGCCCCTCCGCTGCTCGTGCGCAATGTGATCCGCTCGACCGGCGAGGAGCGCTGGCTGATGCATCGGGCGACCCCGGTGTTCGATCCGGACGGCGGGCTGTCGATCGTGATCAGCGTGATCGAGGACCTGACCGAGGTCAAGCGGGCCGAGCTCGCCCAGCGCCTGCTGGCCGAGGCTGGGCAGGCGCTGTCCTCCTCGCTCGACTACGGCCGGGCCTTGCAGCAGATGGCCGAGCTGGCCGTGCCCGGGCTGGCCGACTGCTGCGCGGTGGCCATGCGCGGCGGGGACGGGGCGTTAGAGCTGGTGGCGCTCGCCCATCGCGACCCGGCCCAGAACGCACTCGGGGGACCGGTCGGCCGGGCGCTGCTCGCGGAGCTGGGCGACCATCACGCGACCACGGTGCATCTGGACTCGTTCATCGCGGTGCCGCTCGCGGCGCCCGCCCAGCCACCGATCGGCGTGCTGCTGCTGACCAGCGCGCGGTCCGGACGGCGCTTCGACGAGGTCGACCTCACCCTGGCCGTCGAGCTCGCGCATCGTGCCGCGATTGCGATCGAAAGCGCGCGCCTGTACAACGAGCGCTCGCTGATCGCGACCACGCTGCAGCGCAGTCTGCTCCCTCCCGAGCTGCCCGAGATTCCCGGTTTCCGCCTGGCCGGCTTCTACCGGGCGGCCGGCGAGCAGAACGAGGTGGGTGGTGACTTCTATGACGCGTTCGAGGTGCCGGGCGGGTGGATGCTGGTGGTCGGCGACGTGGCCGGCCGGGGAGCGGAGGCGGCGGCGCTGACCTCGCTCTCGCGCTACACGCTGCGTACCGCAGCCAAGCTGCTGCGCGATCCGATCGCCGCGCTTAAGCAGCTCAACATTGCCCTGCGCGAGCGGCCCGGGCTGTCGCTGGTCAGCGTCTGTTGCGTGCTCCTGCTTGCCGAGGGCGCGCAGGCCACCGCGGACGTCGTGCTGGCCGGACATCCGCCTGCCCTGCACGTCCGCTCCGGGACGCCGAGCGCGGTCGGCGTGTTCGCCCCCTTCCTGGGCGCTTACGAGGAGGGCGACTGGCGCGCGGAGCGCATCGAGTTGGCCTCCGGGGATCAGCTGGTGCTCTACACCGACGGCGTCATCGACACCGTCGGCGAGGCGGAGCGCTTCGGGGAGGAGCGGCTGGCCGCCACGGTGGGTCCGGGCAGCGGCGCACAGGACACGGTGACGCGGATCGAAGCGGCGCTGCGCAGCTTCGCGCGCGGACCGCAAGCCGACGACGTCGCGGTGATCGTTGTCGAGCGGACCGCGCCCAGTTAGGGCCGTCAAACCCTTAGGGTTCGGTTCGTCGAGCCATGACTCCAGGAGGGTCGCGATGATCGAGCCGTATCAGGCGGTTGGATTGATCCAGACGATGCGCGGGATCCGCCGGCGCGATGAGATCGCCTGGAACCTCGAGCACATCTCACACATGGTCAAGGCGGCCTCGTGGCTGTCCAGCATGGACCTGCCGGTCCGGCTGATCTGCATCCCCGAAGGCGGACTGCAGGGATTCACCGACGAGGTGCTCGACCTCGACCACGAGACGTACGCACGCGAGTGCGCGATCGACATCCCGGGCCCCGAGACCGACTACCTGGGCCGGCTGGCTCAGCAGTGGGACGCGTACGTGATCGCCACAGCCAAGGCGCGCCACCCCGAGTTCCCGGGTCGCTTCTTCAACGTCGGCTTCGTGATCGAGCCCGAGGACGGAACGGTCGTCCTCAAGCACCACAAGGTCGTGCCGCTACTGCCGGTCGAGCACTCGGTCACGCCGCATAACGTGTGGGACCGCTGGCTCGAGCTGTACGGACGCGATTTGAACGCGTTCTACCCCGTGGCGGACACCGAGATCGGGCGGATCGGGATCATGATGGCCAACGAGGCGTCCTATCCCGAGAACGCGCGCGGTCTGGCCATGAACGGCTGCGAGATTGCCTACCGCGGACCGTATCCGGCGCCCGGCGTGATGAGCGGCATGTTCGCGGTCCAGAACCGCGCCCGCGCGCTGGACAACAACATGTACGTGATCGGCATGAACCTCGGCACCTACTACCTGGACAAGGACTCGACCGTCCCGATCGACACGTTCTCGGGCGGCTCGCAGATCGTCGACTACCGCGGTCAGATCGTCACCGAGGTGCCCTACGGGGCAGGCTCGACGTGGATCGGCGGCACGATCGACATCGAGGCGCTGCGGCACTTCCGCCAGAGCGCCCAGTGGGACAACTGGATGAAGGACCTGACCACCGAGCAGTACCAGCTGATCTACGAGCAGCCGATCTATCCCAAGAACATGTACCTGGAGCGGGCGCCCTACACGCACGCGGAATATCGGGAGCAGGTGACCCGCAGGCAGGTCGAGCTGCTCCAGGAGCTTGGAATCTGGAGCCCACCGACCCGGCCGGGCGTGCTCGAGTCATCCAGTGGCTAGCTGGGAGGACGTGCGGCGGATCGCGCTCGGATTGCCCGAGACCAGCGAGCGCCCGCAGTGGGGCAACGCCTCGTGGAGGGTGCGCGACAAGCCGTTCGTGTGGGAGCGGCCGCTGCGGCCCGCGGATCTGCGCGCGCTCGGCGACGCCGCCCCCGAAGGCCCGATCCTCGGGGTCCGGGTGCAGCATCTGGGGGCCAAGGAGGCGCTCCTGGCCGACGACCCGGAGGTCTACTTCACCACCCCCCACTTCGACGGCTACGCCGCGGTGCTCGTGCGCCTGGAGCGCATCGCGCCCGGCGAGCTTGAGGAGGTGATCGCCGAGGCGTGGCTCTGCCAGGCGCCCAAGCGGTTGGCCCGTGACTACCTTAAGGCACGCGGCGCTGCATGAGCGAATGCTCATGCGCGGCCGGAAACCCTCTCCGTGGATCGGCGTTCTTTGTAGGAGGCCCGCGACTCGGGCCCGATTGCACACGCGCTGAGGAGCGACCATGCCACGACAGAGCACCGGCACCACGCTCGGCAGGCTCGGGCGTCTGACCGTCCGAGGTGCCCGCCGAGTCCCCGAGGTCACCGTCTTCTTCTGGGCCATCAAGGCCCTGTCGACCGCCATGGGCGAGTCGACATCGGACTATCTCGTCCACGCGATGGCGCCCCAGCTGGCTGTGCTCCTGGGCTTTATCGGCTTCCTGATCGCGCTTGCCATCCAGTTCTCGCGACAGCGGTATGTCGCCTGGGCCTACTGGCTGGCGGTCGTCGGCGTCGGCGTGTTCGGCACGATGGCCGCGGACGTGCTGCACGTCGGGTTCGGGGTCCCGTACGCGGTCTCCAGCATCCTGTATGGCGTCGTTTTGATCGCCGTGTTCGTCAGCTGGCAGCGGACCGAGAAGACGCTCTCGATCCACAGCGTGGACACCGACCGCCGCGAGCTCTTCTACTGGGCGGCCGTCGTGGCCACGTTCGCCATGGGCACCGCGGTCGGGGATCTGACTGCGGTCACCTTCAACCTCGGATACCTCGCCTCCGGTCTGCTGTTCGCCGGAGTCATCGTGATCCCGGCGGTCGGCTACTGGCGGTTTGGCTGGAACCCGATCCTCTCCTTCTGGATCGCCTACGTGGCCACCCGGCCGCTGGGCGCGTCGTTCGCCGACTGGATGGGCAAGCCGCGCTCGGCCGGCGGACTCGGCTGGGGTGACGGCACGGTCGCGCTGGCGCTCACCTTTGCGATCGTCTGTCTGGTCGCCTACCTGACCGTCACCCGCCGAGATGTGCAGTCGGCCGGCGAGCCCGCCTACGGCGCCGCGCAGCTCTGAGCGTAGGCGCAGTCGTTGAACGACTGGCCGTCGGCCGCGAGCGCGGACGGCGTGGCCTCGTTGACCACTCCGGGCGAGAGGAAGATCTGGGTCGGGTCGCCCTGAGCGATCGTGTGCGTGGTGCCACCTGCCGTGTAGGTCGAGGTCGGGCCGAAGTGGACAGTCCCCACTGGCGCGAGCAGTGTCTGCGCGACCAGTGTGGGCGCCTCGAGGATCCATTCGCCGGATGACTCCGAGGAGCTATAGGTCACGTCCTTGCTCCAGCTCCATTTGCCGGCGTCGGTCATCGCGATGCTCCAGGTGTCGCCCGAGACCTGATCGATGTTCACGGTGACGTTGTCGCCCGGGGTGACGGTGCAGTTCGCGTCGCCGGTGCAGCCGGTCAGCTGCGTCTCGCTGGCCGGGAGCAGCTCATACCAGGCGTAGTACTGAGGTCCGAGGACCGGGTTGTTGGGCGCCGACTGCTCGGCGGTGCCGGCCTGGATCAGGTCGCTGGTGTTGTAGCCGCCGATGCCCGTCCAGGTGGCGGCGAAGCCCGGGGGAACCAGCCCGGCCGAGGGAACCGTGAACGTGGAGGACACGGCGGTCACGCCGCCGCCGGTCGGAGTCACCGCATAGCCGGACCAGTTGAGGCTGTCGGCCGTTCCGCCGTGCAGCGGCAGCCGCTCGCCCTTGTGCGTCGGCACGAGCGCTCCGATCCCGCGTGGGGTGGTCTTGGCGCCGGCGGCACCGGCTCCGAGGAGCATGGCCACGATGGCGATCGAAACGGTCAATGCGGTGCCGACGGCTTTGCGCATGAAGATTCCTCCCGTGGACGGGCGGCGAGGGACGATCCCCTGCCTGGATCGAATGACAAACCTACTACCCATTTTCGGCTGATGCGCCGGTCACAAACCGGTGCCGGCGCCGAGGTCCACGACAACGTCGCCCTGTTCCAGCTGAACGGATTGTCGGTGACCAATCTGCGGCTGAAAGCGAGCCGGCTCGGCCGGTTCTTCTACCAGGGCTCGGGACGGGAGTGCCAGATCAACTTCGCGATCTACGCGCTCCCGGCCACCGCGGCGATGACCTGGTTCGCACCCGGCGGCCGGCTCGTCGACCACGTCCGGGTCAACTTCCGCGTGTACGTCGGCATGCACCATCCGGCGCCGGGGGCCACGGTACGCGACCCTCGGTGCGGCACTACCGGCTGATCGCGGCGCGCGTCGTCGTGCCGAATGCGCCGGCGACCGTGCCGCCGTCGGTCCGGATGGCGTGGGCAGCGACCGGCACGTACTGGAAGCGGGGCACGAGCGAGAAGCCCTGCGCCGAGCCGGGACGCACCCCGGTGTGGCGGCACGGCGATACGGCCGACAGGCGGTAGTCGTAGCGAACCGGATCGAGGAAGCCGGGGTGCTTCGTCAGGCAATCGTGACGCGTGCGCGCGTGCGCCTGTGAGACGAACACCGGGTCGCCTGGCAGGGTCGGCGGTAGCCGGCATGCGGTCCGACCTGCAGGATCCGGGCGCTCGCCACGCCGGGCGAGGCGAGCAGGACGAACGCGCTGAGCAGCAGTGCAATCCTTCTGGGCACGCCGGAGACGAGCTTAGACATCATCTGGGTCTGCCCGACCTGCGGGGCGAACTACCCGCCCGCGCCGGAGCCACCGGCCCGCTGTCCCCTGTGCGAGGACGAGCGCCAGTGGGTTCCGCCCACCGGGCAGGTGTGGAAGACCATGGGCGGGCTGGCCGGGGACGGCATGCGCAGCGAGGTGCGCGAGATCGAGCCCGGGCTACTGGGGATCGGCGCCACGCCGAGCATCGGCGTGGGCCACCGCGGGGTGGTCGTGCGCACCCCGGAAGGCAACCTGCTGTGGGACCCACCGCCGTTCGTCGACGCGGCGGCGATCGAGGCGGTCCGCGAGGCCGGCGGGCTGGCCGCGATCAGCTCGAGCCACCCGCACATGTACGGCGCGGCCGTGGAGTGGAGCCACGCCTTCGGCGCCGAGCTGCTGCTCGTCGAGGACGACGCGGGCTGGCTGATGCGCCCAGATCCCGCGGTGCGGACCTGGGCGGGCTCGCTCGAGCCGCTGCCGGGCGTCACCCTCGTCCAGTGCGGCGGGCACTTCCCGGGCAGCGCGGTCCTGCACCGCTCGGACGACGGCGGGTTGCTGCTGGTCGGCGACACGATGTTCATCACTCCCGGGGCGGACCGCGTGTCGTTCATCTGGAGCGCGCCCAACCGCCTGCCGCTGCCCGAGGCTGAGACCCGCCGGGTGGTCGAGGCGGTGGCGCCCTACGCGTTCGACCGGATGTACGGCGGCTGGTGGGAGCCGGTCATCCGCGGCGACGCGAAGGGGATCCTCGAGCGCTCGGCCGCGCGCTACGTCGAGATCCTCCACGGAAACATCTAGAGCTCGGCGCGGACGCGGGCCGCGCCGGCGCTGAGGGCCTGGAGCTTGGCGAAGGCGAGGGGCCGGGGGAGGTACTTCATGCCGCAGTCGGGTGCCGGGATGAGCCGCTCGGCCGGGACGTGGGCGAGCGCGGCGCGGATCCGCTCGGCCACCGTGTCGGGGGTCTCGGGCTCGGGGTCGCCGAGGTCGAGCACGCCGAGCAGCACGACCTTGGGGCTGAGCTCGGAGAGCTGGCCGAGGTCGAGGCGGGGCTGGGCGGCCTCGACCGAGATCTGCTGGGCGCTTGACTCGCTGAGCTCGCCGAGGAAGTCGTAGCGATGCGCGGTCTTCGCGCCGACCAGCGCGGCGTAGCCGAAGCACAGGTGCACCGCCGTGGTGGCGGTGAGGCCCTCGAGCGCCCGGTCGATGGCCGCCACCGCGATCCGCCGGGCGGCCTCGGGATCGTTGCGCAGCCAGGGCTCGTCGAGCTGGATGACGTCGGCGCCGGCACCCTGTAGCGCGTGGGCCTCGGCGTTGACCGCGGCGGCCAGGTCCATCACCAGCTCGTCGAAGTCGTCGTAGGCCTCGTTCGAGGCCTGCTGGGCCATCGTGAACGGCCCGGGCAGGGTGATCTTGACGGTGCGGTCGGTGTTGGCGCGCAGGAACTCGATGTCGCGCACCTCGACGGGCTCGCGCCAGCGGACGGGCCCGACGATGCGGGGCACCGTCCTAGCCTCGCCGCCGCGGGTGTGGATGGTCGCCGGGTGCTCGGCGTCGACGCCCTCGAGCGCGGTGGCGAACCGGTTCGAGTAGCTCTCGCGGCGGATCTCGCCGTCGGTGATCGTGTCGATCCCGGCGCGCTCCATGTCGCGGATGGCCAGGCGCGTGGCGTCGTCCTGGGCCTCTTGTAGGAAACCCTCGAGAACGCGCCAGGCGTGGCGCGCGCGCACGCGCGGGACCGAATGGGAGCCGAGCGCCGCGCGGTCGATCAGCCAGTCCGGCTGGGGGTAGCTGCCGACGACGCTCGTCGGGATGGGATGCTGGCGCACGGCCGCCCGACCATAACCGAGAATCCGGGCATGAGCTCATCGCACGCGCGCGTCGCCGTCGTGACCGGCGCCGGCTCCGGCCTCGGCCGCGCCATCGCCCGCCGGCTGGCGCAAGCGGGCTACACGGTCGCGCTGGCGGGCCGCCGCCTCGAGACCCTCGAGCAGACCCGCTCCGAACTGCCAGTCGACAGCGAGTCGTTCGCGGTGCCCACGGACGTCGGCGACCAAAGAAGCGTCGAGGCGCTGTTCGCGGAGGTGGTGAGCCGGGCCGGCCGGGTCGACCTGCTGGTCAACAACGCGGGGACGTTCGGCCCGAGCGCGCCGGTCGGCGAGTACCCGCCCGACGGCTGGGCGGACACGATCGCCGCGAACCTGACCGGGTCGTTCCTGTGCGCCCGGGCCGCCTTTCGCCAGATGGCCCGCCAGCAGCCGAGTGGCGGGCGGATCATCAACAACGGCTCGATCTCCGCGCACGTGCCGCGGCCGAACGCGGTCGCCTACACCGCGAGCAAGCACGGGATCACCGGCTTGACCAAGGCGCTGGCCCTGGAGGGGCGGGCTCTCGGAATCGCGTGCGGGCAGATCGACATCGGCAACGCGGCCACCGACATGACCCGCCAGATCGAGGCCGGGGCGCTTCAGGCCGACGGGCAGGTCCGCCCCGAGCCGACGATGTCGGCCGAGCACGTCGCCGACGCCGTCCTCTACATGGCCGGCCTGCCACTGGAAGCCAACGTGCTGACGATGACCGTGATGGCCTCGGGGATGCCGTTCGTGGGTAGGGGATGAGCCGATGCCGCGACGCCTCGCGCTGACCCTGGTGTGCATGGTCGGGCTGAGTGCCTGCGGGGGCAGCTCGCACAGCTCGACGACCACACGTACGACCGCCGCCCAGGTCGAACGTACGCGCCTGGTGTCCTCGTTGCGGGCCAGCCTGGAGACCCCAACCTCGCCGACCGCGAGCGTCCCGGACCTCGACAATTGCATCGCGCAGGAGGCGAGCGGGCTGCCGCTGGCCAGCCTGCGAACACTCGCCAGCGCGAGCGCCACCACCGCGATCACCGATCCACTGCTGGCCCGGTGTGTCGCGAAGGGGAAGGGCGTCGAGTTCGTGCGCGGGGTGATCACCGACGTCGTGGCCGGCAAGCTACCCCCACCGGTCCCGGCCCTGTTCAGCAGTTGCGTGGAGGCCGGCGTCAACCAGCTCACCCCGGCCCAGCTCGCGCTCGCGCTGAACCGGAGCGCCACGGGCAGCCAGGCCTACTCCCGCCAGATCGGACAGCGCATATCGGTCGCCTGCATCCAGAAGCCGGCGGTGTTCGCGCAGTGGCGGAAGGGATGGATCGGCGGGATCCGGAGTGTCCTGAACACCCACCACCTCCCCGCGGCGTACGTCAATTGCGTGCTGGGCAAGGCGGCGCAAATCCGCCCGCTGCAGCTGGTCGGTCTCGGGCGATCGGGCTCGCCGGCGGAAACCGCCTACGGGAAGAAGATCGGGCACGAGTGCCAGGCGGCGGTTGGCGGCTGACCGGCCGCCGGGCGCGACCAGTTCGCTCGATGGCGTCAGCGCCGGCGTGCGCGCAACGCACAAAATCAATCAGCAAAACCTCCCCAACGCTTGCCACCGACGGACGGCGTGGCGCTAGGGCGGGCGATTTGCGGGTAAGAGGTCTGCCGTGATCGCGATCCTCGATCACCCCCCGGCAGGGACCTCGTCCGCGTCATGATCGAGCGCGATCAGCGGCTGCAGACCGGGGCCTACATCACCGACGGGCTCGACCTGTACGAGGTCACCGGGCTGCAGCGCGGCCCGGGCGTGATGGGTATGTCGACTGTGCGCATCGCGGTGGAGAACTGCCGCAACCTGCGCTGCCTGGAGTTCCTGCCCGACAAGATCCGGGCCGCATTCGAGCTGGTCCGCGCGGCGCCCGAGGGCCGCTGCCCTGACGTGCTCGACGACATCGCCTGGGAGCCGCAGGGCAGCGAAAAGCGCGCCGCCGCTTAGCCGCCCGCGGGGATCAGGATCCCGCGGCCCTGGAGCCGGCCGCCGTCGAGGTCGGCCATCGCGTCGTTGATCGCGTCGAGCGGATAGGTGCTCGTGTGGAGCGTGACCTGGCCCTGCGCAGTCAGCGTCATCAGCTCCTCGAGGTCGGCGTAGGTCCCGACCAGGTTGCCGATGAACGAGATCTCGCGCGAGATCACGTCGATCGTGGGGATGTTGATGTTCTCGCCGTAGCCGATCACGTAGTAGAAGCCGCCGTCGCGCACCATCGCGATGCCGTCCTCGATCGCTCCCTTCTCGCCGACGAAGTCGATGATCGCGTCCGCGCCGAACCCGTCGGTCATCTCCTTGACCGTGTCGACGTGCTTGGAACCGTCGACCTGCACCGTCTGATCGGCGCCCATCTCGCCGGCCAGCGCGAGCGCCTTCTCGGAGGGATCGATCACGATCACCTCGGTCGGCGTCATCGCCTTCAGGCACTGGATGCCGATATGCCCGAGCCCGCCCGCGCCGATGACCACCGCGCGCGTCCCCGGGCCGAGCACTCCGATCGCCTTCTTGACCGCGTGGATCGCGGTCAGGCCGGCGTCGGCCAGCGCGGCGATGTCCTTGGGCTCGAGGCCGGGACCGAGCTTGACCACCGAGCGGGCCGAGGTGTGCAGGAACTCGGCGAAACCGCCGTCGCGGTCGATGCCCGGAAACGAACCGTTCACGCAGTGCATGTCATCGCCGCGCCGGCACGCCCCGCACAGGCCGCAGGTGATGAACGGGTGGACGATCACCGTGTCGCCCACCTCCACGTTGGTCACCGCGGAGCCCACCTCGTGCACCCAGCCGGCGTTCTCGTGCCCCGGGGTGTAGGGCAGCTCGACGCCTGACTTCTCGGCCCACTGGCCCTCCTGGATGTGCAGGTCGGTCCGGCACAGGCCGGCCGCCCCGATCCGGACGATCACGTCGAGCGGCCCGACCGCCTTGGGCTCATCGACCTCTCCGAGCTTCAGGGGCTCGTGGTAGGCGTGCAGCCTCGCGGCCTTCATCTGGACAGCACCTCCTCTTCGGGATCCTCAATCTCGACGCCGTGGCGTACTCGCAGAAGCGAACGGCAGATGCCGCCGTTGACCTCGAGGCTCATCCGGACGAGGCGCGCCATGCGCAGCCAGCGCTTCAGCTCCGCGGAAGCCACCGGCTCGCCGCTGGGCAGAACGAACGCGGGCGAGTCGGGGTCGCTTTCGAGCCCGAGCAGGCGGCGGAGCTCCACGCACCGCCGCGCGTCGGGGACATCGTCCGGCAGGTCCTCGAGGCGAAGCGCCGCGACCTCCTCGGGCGTGGCCCCGTCGGCCAAGAGCGCCTCACACAGCCGCGACTGGCGGCCGACCAGCGCCTTGCGCAGGAACAACTCGCGCAGCGACGCGAGCTCCTCGTCGGCGGTCTCGCCGGGAAACGCGCCGGCGAACCCGTCCCCGCGCTCGAGCGCGGCATTGATTTCATCGCCCGTGTAGTGGTCCTTGAGGCGGATCGTCACCTCGCCGACCTCGGGCAGCCGGCGCACGACCGCGCGCGCGTCGGCCGCCATCAGGAACGCGAAGTTCGGGGCGCACTGCGGCGTGGGGAGCCGCAGCACGACCTCGACATCACCCGCCGCGCTGACCTCGCACGAGGACACGAACCCGAGCCTGGTGATCGGCTCATCGAGCTCGGGGTCGTGCACGTCGGCGAGCGCGTCGATCACGCGCTCTCTCATCATCACGCAGACTCGACGAGCTGCGCGTCCTCCTGCGCCGCCGGGGTCTCGTCCGCAAGCTGCAGCTCGGCCGGAACCTCGATGTCGTAGAGCTTGGCCGCGTTCAGCCCCATGATCTTCTTCTTGGTAACGGTCGTCGGGTGCGGATAGTCCGAGTACTCCTCGGTGTCGGGCATCTGCCAGTCGACGAACCCCTCGACCTGCCACTGCGGCTCCCAGATGCCGTAGTCCGAGCCGAACAGGATCTTGTCCTCGCCAACCCAGAACAGCAGCTCGCCCATGACCTTGTTGAAGAACCGCGGGCGGGCGTGCATCAGGCCGCCGATCACCACGGCCAGGCCCGCGTAGACGTTCGGCTCCTGGGTGGCCATGAAGCAGAAGTCCTCGATTCGCGGGAGTCCGACGTGCTCGACGATGAAGTTGAGCTCGGTGTTGCGCGTGGCGGCCACGTCGATGTCCTTGACGTCGAACGCGTCCTTGTCGAGCGGCCAGATCGTCGGACCCTTGTGGGCGTGGACGTTCTTGATCCCCAGCTCCTGGCACTTGTCGAGGAACACCTGCGCCTCGGGATCGTCCAGCCTCCAGCCGCGCGACCCGCCCAGCCACTCGGCCGTGTAGACCTTGACGCCCTTGAGGTTGTAACGCTTGGCGTCCTCCTCGAGCTGCTTCAGACCCGCCTCACCCTCGCGGGGATCGAAGCGGCCGTTGACGATCAGCTTGTCCGGGAACTTCTCGACCATGCGCGCGTTGCGCTCGGCCGTGTTGAAGCCCTCCGTGTACCACTCCTTCAGATAGGTGGACTGGAGGATCGCGTGGTCGACGTGTCCCGCTTCGAACACGTCGTGGACGTAGTCCTCCTCCGAGTACTTCATGAACTTCTGAAGCGGCCAGTGCGTCTCCGGAGGGCCGAGACCCATGTACGCGTGGAAGCACTCGATCCACCCCTTGGCGTATTGCTCCTGCCCCTTGACCCAGTTGTCCGGGCTCGCGTCCCAGAAGTGCTGATGGCCGTCGACGACGAAGTACTTCTCGCCACCCTTCTCGTACATGCCCGCTCCTCTCGTCCGGTGGTGGGGGCACTCTACTCCCGGGTGAGCGGCGGGCTTGGGGTTTTTCTGGGGCCGCCTGCGGCGGCGTCCATGGGGCCAGCCGGCCCCGTCCGGTCAGGACGCGACTGATCCGCCTCTCGTCACTCCGCGTCAGTCGAGTGGCGCGTTGCTCGCGCTATGCGCCACCGAACTGCCGTTCGCCGTCGCAGGGGCGGCGAATGGCGGAAAACTCGCGGCACGACGATCAGTCCTCGGGGTCCTGGGGGGTCGGGAAGCTCTTGTCGATCAGCTCGATCCGGTAGCCGTCGGGATCGGCGACGAAGCAGATGCGGCCGATCTCGGGGCGCCCACCCGGCGAATACGGCGCGCGCTCGGGCTCGACGCCGTGGGCGCCGAGCTGCTCGAGCAGCGCGTCGAGATCGTCGACCACGACCGCCATGTGGTTGTAGCCCTCGCCGAGGTCGTAGGGCTCCTCACGACCGCGGTTGACGGTCAGCTCGAGTGTGTCGCCGTCGCCGGGGAGCCCCATATAGATGTTGTAGGCGGTCTCGAAGTTGAGCCGGCCGCGGCGCTCGAAGCCGAGCGCCTCGTAGAAGCGCACCGAGGCCTCAGGATCGCGGACCCGAACGCAGGTGTGGACGTAGCGCATCGGCGGCAATCTACCTGGGTAGGACCTTGGGTGAAACCGGATTTCAAGCGAGGAGAATGCGATGACGGCCAAACCGAGCGAGCAGCGCGGCGGAGCACCACCCGGGGAGCAGGAGGCACGCGAGAAGGGGCCATGGGCAGCCCGCGCGCGCGAAGGCGTCGTGCCGCCCGCACTGGGCGGCTCGGACGCGCCGGAGGAGCGCCTGCCCGAGGATCCCGAGCTGGGCGGTGAAGTGCTCGGAGGACCGGCGAAGTCGCAGGAGCCCGCGACCGAGTCCGGCATCGATCCGCGCGGCGGCGACCGCGCCGATGCCACGGTGGACGGCGGACCCGCGGCGTCGCCCAGCGGCGAAGGCGACCTCAAGGACGCCGCCACCGGGCCGCGACAGGTCGACGTGGAGTCGGCCGAGTAACCGATAAGCGGCGGCGCGAGGCCGCCGACACACCTCACGATGCACCGGCTTCCTCGCGCCTTGGAAACCCGGGCCCGGGCGAACTTAATACCCTGAAAGGCCGAGTCTCGTCCGCGTCGTTACCCCTGAACGGCACGCCGTAACGCGCCGGAAGGTGGCGCCGCGCGTGGAGTTGATGAAGCGCGATGCGGGGTTTTCCCGGATGGCGGGGCCCCTGACCGCTCGTAGGTTGGTGGACATGAGCCGCCAGACCGTAATCCGCGAGCTGTCCCGGGTCTGGACGGTTTCTGGCCGGCGGATCGAGCCGGGCGAGCCGGCGCCGACTACGTAGTTTCGTGCAGCCGGCCCGCGGTGCGCCACGGCGGTCGGGGTGCGCAGCCGAACGTAGGGTGGCGGTATGAACTCAATCGCCCGACGCTTTGAAGTCCTGATCGCCGGTGGTGGCGTGGCCGCCCTTGAGAGCGCGCTTGCGCTGCGGGAGCTCGCCCGCGAATCGGTCACGGTCACGCTGCTCGCTCCCAGCGACGCGTTCGTCTACCGCCCCGCGCGCGTGAATGAGCCGTTCGGCTATCCCGCCGCGCGCTCTTACCCGCTCGACGAGCTGGCCCGCGAGATCGGCGCCGAGCCTCGATCAGCACCCCGAGCACCCCGCGCCCGTGGGGCAGATCGCCGATCGCCCGGTGGACGTCCTCGTCGATCCCCGAGGTGAGGAACCGCTCCAGGCCGGCGCGCTGAGAGTCGAGCACGCCGAGCGCCACGTAACGGGCCCCCGTGACCTGGCGTGCCTCTTCGAGGATCCGGTGCAGAACGGCCTCGGTGTCGAGCTCGGACACCAGGGCGCGGCCGACATCGAGCAAGCGGCGGAGCTTGTCGTCGTCCGGTGGCGCGTTCATCGGTCTGCCAGGAGCGTTGGATGGCCCCGCCCCCCGGCAGGATAGCCACGGGGGGGCCCTGCCCATCGCGCGTTGAGTGGTTAACTCAGCGGCGTGGTCGTCCACGGGTCTCGACGGAGGTCGCGGGCGGGTGAGCGCTCCTAGCAATCCGCTCCTCGATGCCCACCGCTTCCTGCGCCGGGGGCCGATCAACGCCGAGGGGTGGAGTCAACTCGTGGCCAAGGACCGCGACTGGGAGCGCTCCTACCGCGGCCGCTGGGCGCACGACAAGGTGGTCCGCTCCACCCACGGCGTGAACTGCACGGGGTCGTGCTCGTGGAACATCTTCGTCAAGGACGGGCTGGTCACGTGGGAGAACCAGGCCGTCGACTATCCCTCCACCGGTCCGGACATGCCGGAGTACGAGCCGCGCGGTTGTCCGCGCGGGGCGTCGTTCTCCTGGTATCAGTACTCGCCGCTGCGACTGAAGTACCCATATGTGCGCGGCTCGCTGCTGAGCATGTTCCGCGAGGCCCGAGCGCGGCTGGGCGACCCGGTCGACGCGTGGGCGGAGATCGTCGAGGACCCCGAGAAGGTCGCGCTCTATCGGCGGCAGCGCGGAAAGGGCGGCTTCGTGCGCGGGAGCTGGGACGAGGTGGTGGAGCTGGTCGCGGCCGCGCATGTGCACACGATCAAGCGCTACGGGCCGGATCGGTGCGTGGGCTTCACGCCGATCCCGGCGATGTCGATGGCCTCCTACGCGGCCGGCACGCGCTTTCTCTCTCTGATCGGAGGGACGATCCTGTCGTTCTACGACTGGTACGCGGACCTGCCGCCGGCCTCGCCGCAGGCGTTCGGAGATCAGACCGACGTGCCGGAGTCCGGCGACTGGTGGAACGCCGGCTACCTGATCATCTGGGGCACCAACCTCCCGACCACGCGCACGCCGGACGCGCACTTCATGGTCGAGGCGCGCTACCGCGGCCAGAAGGTCGTGGTCGTCTCGCCGGACTACGCCGAGCACACGAAGTTCGCCGACCACTGGCTGGCGGCGCCGCCGGGGACCGACGGGGCGCTGGCGATGGCGATGGGCCACGTGATCCTCAAGGAGTTCTACGTCGAGCGGGACGTGCCGTACTTCGCCGACTACGCGCGCAGGTTCACCGACCTGCCGCTGCTGGTCACGTTGCGCGAGGGGGAGGACGGCGCGTACGTGCCGGACCGGTTGTTGCGCGCCTCGGACCTGGAGGGTGCGGGTGGCGAGCCAGAGCACGCGGAGTGGAAGCCGGTCGTACTCGACGGGCGTGCCGGGACGCCGGCGGTACCGGCCGGGTCGGTGGGCCATCGGTACGGTGAGCCGGGGCGCTGGAACCTGCGCCTGAACGGGGTCGAGCCGGTGCTCACACTGCTCGGCCGAGCGGGTGGGGAGGCCGCCCAGGTCGACCTGCCGCGCTTCGACGCGGGCGAGCGGGAGCGTGGCGGCGTGATGCGCCGGGGCGTGCCGACGATCAGGATCGGCGGGCGCGTCGTGACGACCGTGCTCGATCTCACCCTTGCGCAATACGGGGTGGGGCGGCCGGGGCTGCCGGGTGACTGGCCGGAGGGCTACGACGACGCGGAGCGCCCGTACACGCCGGCGTGGCAGGAGCGGCTAACCGGGGTCGATCGCCATCTGGCGGCGCGGGTCGCGCGCGAGTTCGCGCGCAACGCGGAGGTCACCGAGGGCAGGTCGATGATCGCGATGGGGGCGGGCACCAACCACTGGTTCCATTCCGATCAGACCTATCGCACGTTCCTGGCACTGGTGATGCTGTGCGGATGCGAGGGGCGCAACGGCGGCGGCTGGGCCCACTATGTGGGCCAGGAGAAGGTCAGGCCGCTAGCCGGCTGGCAGACGGTCGCCTTCGCGCTCGATTGGGTGCGGCCGCCTCGGCATCAATCGGGGACGCCGTTCTTCTATCTGGCCACCGATCAGTGGCGGTATGAGCGCTACCGCCCGTCGGATCTGGCCTCGCCGCTCGGCCGCGGGCTGCTGGAGGGCATGCACATCGCCGACGTGAACGTGCTCGGGGCGCGGCTGGGGTGGCTGCCGTCGTTCCCGAGCTTCGATCGCTCGACGCTCGAGCTCTGCCAGGAGGCGGAGCGCGCGGGCGTGGAGGTGAGCGAGTACGTGGTGGGGGAGCTGAGGGCCGGGCGGTTGCGGTTCGCGTGCGAGGACCCGGACGCGCCGGGCAACCATCCCAAGGTGATGACGGTGTGGCGCTCGAACGTCCTGGGCTCCTCGGGCAAGGGGCACGAGTACTTCCTCAAGCATCTGGTGGGTACGACCGAGAGCGCCGTGCGAGCCGAGGAGACCCCGCCCGACGAGCGTCCGCGCGACGTGGTCTGGCGCGACGGGGCCCCGGAGGGCAAGCTCGAGCTGCTGACCACGATCGACTTTCGGATGACCTCCAACGCGCTGTTCTCCGACGTGGTGCTGCCGGCGGCGACGTGGTATGAGAAGTACGACCTCTCCTCCACGGATCTGCACCCGTTCGTGCACACGTTCAATGAGGCGGTGGCGCCGCCGTGGGAGAACAAGACCGACTGGGAGACGTTCTCGCGGATCGCCGCGCGCTTCTCGCAGCTCGCCGAGAAGCACCTGGGGGTGCGCCGCGACGTGATCGCCGCGCCGCTGCAGCACGACACCGCCGACGAGATCGCCCAGCCGCTCGGGGAGGTGCGCGACTGGCGGGCGGGCGAGTGCGAGCCGGTGCCGGGCCGCACGATGCCCAAGCTGATCGTGGTCGAGCGCGACTATCCGAATGTGTCCGCCAAATGGGGCGCGCTCGGGCCGCTGGTCGAGCAGGCGGGCACGCAGGTCAAGGGTGCCAGCTGGGTCGCGGACGAGGAGGTGGCCGAGCTGCGGGCCAAGAACGGGGCGGTGCGCGGCGGCGTGGCGGACGGACGCCCGTCGCTCGAGCGCGTGCAGCAGGCGTGCGAGGCGATCCTGGCGCTGTCGGGGACGACCAACGGGAGGCTGGCCACCGAGGGATTCCGTT
The DNA here is from genome assembly GCA_963764545.1 of uncultured Solirubrobacterales bacterium. GTDB lineage: Bacteria > Actinomycetota > Thermoleophilia > Solirubrobacterales > Solirubrobacteraceae > Palsa-465. The sequence continues at coordinate 86,750 of CAVXSX010000012.1, forward strand.
CGCTGGAGCGCACGACGGGCGTGGAGCTGGCCGATCTATCTGGCCCGCGGTCCGGCGACCGGATCACGTTCCAGGACGCGCAGGTCCAGCCGCGAGAGGTGATCACCTCGCCGGAATGGTCGGGGATCGAGGCCCACGGCCGGCGCTATGCGCCGTTCACGATGAACGTCGAGCGCGAGAAGCCGTGGCACACGTTGTCGGGGCGCATGCACTTCTACCTCGATCACGCCTGGATGCTCGAGCTCGGGGAGGGGCTGCCGACGTTCCGCCCGCCGCTACACCACCGGGCGGTGTTCGGCGATCAGGGCGGCGCCGACGGGCGGGCGGAGCTGACGCTCAACTACCTCACTCCGCACTCGAAGTGGTCGATCCACTCCGAGTATCAGGACAACCTGCACATGCTGACGCTGTTCCGCGGCGGCGGGATGCTGTGGGTCAGCCCGGAGGATGCGCGGACGCTTAAGATCGCCGATAACGATTGGGTGGAGGTGGTCAACCGCAACGGGGTGATCACCTGCCGCGCCGCGGTGGCCCACCGGATCCCCCAGGGCACCTGCATGATGTATCACGCCAAGGACCGGCACCTGAACGTCCCGCTCTCAGAGTTGGAGGGCAAGCGCGGAGGGACCGACAACTCGGCCACCCGGATCGTGATGAAGCCGACGCACTTCATCGGTGGCTACGCCCAGCTGTCGTTCGGCTTCAACTACTACGGGCCCACAGGCTCCCAGCGCGACGAGGTCGTGGTTCTGCGAAAGCGCAATTCAGAGGTGGTGTTCTAGCGATGAAGATCCGCGCTCAGGTCGGCATGGTGATGAACCTCGACAAGTGCATCGGGTGCCACACCTGCTCGGTCACCTGCAAGCAGGTGTGGACCAACCGGCCCGGCGTCGAGTACATGTGGTGGAACGACGTCGAGACGAAGCCCGGCCTGGGCTATCCCCGCCGCTGGGAGGACAACGAGCACTGGAAGGGCGGCTGGGAGCTTGACCGCAAGGGTCGTCTTCGCCTGAAGGCCGGTGGGCGGATCAAGAAGCTCCTGACGATCTTCGCCAATCCCAACCTGCCGCAGATCGACGATTACTACGAGCCCTGGACCTACGACTACGAGAAGCTGATCACCGCGCCGCTGTCAGACAACGATCCGGTGGCGCGGGCTCGCTCGCAGCTGACCGGCAAGGCGCTCGCGGAGATCCACTCCGGGCCGAACTGGGACGACAACCTGGCCGGCACCGCCGAGCGGATCCACGAGGATCCGCTGACCAGGGGGATCGAGGACCAGGTCAAGGCGACCTACGAGCAGGTGTTCATGTTCTACCTGCCGCGGATCTGCGAGCACTGCCTGAACCCCTCGTGCGTGGCTTCCTGCCCGTCGGGCGCCATGTACAAGCGCGAAGAGGACGGGATCGTGCTGGTCGACCAGGCCAAGTGCCGGGGCTGGCGCTTCTGCGTGTCCGGCTGCCCGTACAAGAAGGTCTACTTCAACCACCAGACCGGCAAGGCCGAGAAGTGCACGCTGTGCTTCCCGCGGATCGAGGCCGGCCTGCCCACCGTGTGCTCGGAGACGTGCGTGGGGCGGATCCGCTACCTGGGGATCGTCCTCTACGACGTGGATCGCGTGGAGGCGGCCGCTTCGGTGCCCGACCCCCAGAAGCTGCTCGACGCCCAGAAGGACGTGTTCCTCGACCCGTTCGACCCGGCCGTGTGCGCGCAGGCCTCCCGGGACGGGATCCCCGACGACTGGCTCGACGCCGCTCGCCGCTCGCCGGTATATGCGCTGGCGCACCGCTACCGCGTGGCATTGCCGCTGCACCCCGAGTTCCGGACGCTGCCGATGGTCTGGTACGTGCCGCCGCTCTCGCCGGTCGTGAACACGCTCGAGACCGACGGCTACGAGGCGGACCCCGACGACGTGTTCGGCGCCATCGACCGGCTGCGCATACCCGTCGAGTACCTGGCCAACCTGCTCACGGCCGGCGACACCGCGGTGATTCGGGATGTCCTGCAGCGCCTGGCCACGATGCGCGGCTACATGCGCAAGCGCGAGGTGCTGGGCGAGCGCGACGGCGAGATGGTCGCTCGTGCGGGCATGACCGTGGAGGACGTCGAGGACATGTACCGGCTGCTGGCCATTGGCAAGTACGAGGAGCGCTACGTGATCCCAAAGGCGCACGCCGAGCTCGGCGAGATGCTCATGCAGCAGCAGGGCACCTGCGGGCTCGACTTCGAAGGCGGCCCCGGGAACTGCGGGATGGTCGTGCCCGAGTCGGCCGCCGAGGTGCAGGGGTTCATGCTGGGCGATCAGCCCGGGCAGCTGGACATCGTGCAGATCGCCGAGCGCCAGGAGCGACCGTGAAGCTCCGCTTCAGGCCTGCCGCCAGGCAGCAGGTCTACAAGGTTTGCTCGCTGCTGCTCTGCTACCCGGACGAGGAGCTGCTCGCGGCGCGGGATGAGCTCGCCGCGGCCGCCGGCAGCGAGCTCTCGCGGTTCTGCAGCTGGTGGAGCGCGGAGGATCCGGTGACGCTCCAGCAGCACTACGTCGAGATGTTCGACCTGCACAAGCGTTGCGGCCTGTATCTCACCTTCTACGGGCAGGGCGACCGGCGCGACCGCGGCGTGGCCCTGCTGCGGCTCAAGCGGATGTACCGCGCCGCGGGGCTACCGCTCGAAGGCCCGGAGCTGCCCGACTACCTGCCGGTGATGCTCGAGTTCGCCGCGAGTGCGCCCGGCGGCCGCGGTGAGATCGTCCTGCGCGAGCACCGGCCGGCGCTGGAGCTCCTGCGCAGTGCGCTCGAGGATCGGGACACGCCGTACGCGGACGTCGTCGCCACGGTCTGCTCCACGCTCGGCGAGCCCTCGGCGGCGGAGCGAGCGCGCGCGGTCAAGTTGGCGGCGAGCGGACCTCCGAGCGAGCTGGTCGGACTCGAGCCGTTCGCCCCGCCCGAGGTCATGCCGGTCACCGAGGTGCACACATGACGCCCGGCAAGATCCTCCTCTGGATCATCTTCCCGTACGTCGCCGCGGCGATATTCGTGGTCGGGCACTGGTGGCGCTACCGGCGCGACCAGTTCGACTGGACCAGCCGCTCGACGCAGCTGCTCGACCGGCGCATCCTGGGCTGGGCCAGCCCGATGTTCCACTACGGCCTGCTCGCCGCGGTCGGGGGTCACATCATCGGCCTGCTGATCCCCGCCTCGTTCACCAGCGCGGTCGGGATCCACGAGAACGGCTACCGCTGGATCGCGGCAATCGCGGGCGGGGTCGCCGGCGCGGTGTCGCTGATCGGGTTCGTCGGCCTGGTCTACCGCCGGATCACCTCCGACCGGGTGCGCCGGAATACCACGCGCGTCGACTTTCTCACCTACCTGCTGCTCACCGTGCTGATCGGCCTCGGGTGCTGGATGACGTTCGCGCACAACCTGCTCACGCACGCCCCTTACAACTACCGCAGCACGATGAGCCTGTGGTGGCGTTCGCTGTTCTACCTGCACCCGAACGTCGCCGCGGTGAGCGGGGCTCCGATCGTCTATCAGCTCCACGCGATAATCGCCTGGCTGTTCTGGGCCTCGTTCCCGTTCAGCCGGCTCGTGCACGCCTGGAGCATTCCGCTGCAGTACATCGGGCGGCCCTACATCCTCTATCGCCGCCGCTTCCCAGCCGCCCAATGGTCCACGCGCGGCGCGCCGTACCGGAATCGGTGAGGTCCGGCGGACCGACCATCCGGCTACCGCCCGCGCGCGTACTGAACGCGATCCCCCCGGCGTCGGGCGCAACGGTGATGGGAACCGGGATCGTGTCGGTGGCGCTGCTGCTGGATGGGCGCCACGCGCTCTCGACGATCCTGCTCGTGCTCGACGGCCTGATCTGGCTGGCCCTGGCGATCCTGCTGCCGGCGCGCGCGCTCGTCGACCGCCGGCGGTTCGCCGCCGACCTCACCCATCCGACGGCGCTGACGGCGATCGCCGGAACGGCCGTCTTCGGCACCCGGCTCACGCTCGCCGGCTGGAACTGGGCGGGCACGGGGCTGCTCGTGATCTCGCTTTTGATCTGGCTCGGACTCGTCCCGCATGTGCTGCGCCACTGGGAGACCCCGACGATCGGGGCCTCGTTCATCCTCACCGTGGCCACCGAGTCGCTGGCGCTCCTGGCCGCGACGCTCGCCTTCTCCGAGCGCACCGGCTGGCTCGTGTATGCCGCACTCGGTCCGTTCGCCCTGGGGCTGGTCTTCTACGCAGTGGTTCTGAGCCGGTTTCAGTTCCGCCAGCTCGTGGTCGGGATGGGCGATCACTGGGTGACCGGCGGAGCCCTCGCGATCTCGACGGTCGCGGCCGGGCGGATCGCGCTCGCCGCCGAGAAGACCGCCACCGTGTCAGGGGGGCACGACGCGCTCAAGACGATCGCGCTCGTGTTGTGGTTTGCCAGCATCGTGTGGCTGCCCGCGCTCGTCCTGACCGAGGCTTCGAGGCCCCGGCTCACCTACACCGTGCGGCGGTGGTCGACGGTGTTCCCCGTGGGCATGTACGCCGCCTGCAGCTTCATCGATGGCGCGCTCAACCACAGCGCAGGGATCACCGATTTCGCGCGCGTGTGGGTGTGGGTCGCGCTCGCGGTCTGGCTGATCGTGTTCGCGGCCATGGTCCGCCGCGCACCTTCGCTCCTGCGCTAAGCGACGCAGCCACCTCGGGAAGACTTGGGCGTCTGGCGGCGTCCATGCGGGACAGGGCCACCATGCGACCAAGGAGAAGAGCCCATGATCTCGACCCTCCGGACCACACAGTCGCTCGCGCTCGCCCGGCGCGCGTGCCTGCTGGCGGTGAGCTGCCTTGGCGGGCTGCTCACGCTGGGCGCGGCGAGCGCCCAGGCGGCGCCGTTCATCGGACCGTTCGCCCCTAATCCAGCGCCGATCGCCACGACCGTCCCGCCCAACGGGGACGTGAACCCCTACGGCATCGTGACCGTGCCGACCAGCATCGGGGCGCTGCGCCGCGGCGATGAGCTCGTGAGCAACTTCAACAACTCGGCCAACCAGCAGGGGACCGGCACCACGATCGTCCAGATCCCGCCCAACGGCAACGACGGGATGGCGGGCGATGCCTCGGTGTTCGCCCAGATCAACCCCAAGAGGCTGCCCGGGTCGTGCCCCGGCGGCGTGGGCCTGACGACGGCGCTGGCCGTGACCCGTACCGGGTTCGTGATCGTGGGAAGCCTGCCCACCACGGACGGCACGTCGGCCACCGCACAGGCCGGCTGCCTGCTCGTCCTGAACAGCCGCGGGCAGGTGCTCGAGACGATCGCCGGCGGGCCGATCAACGGCCCGTGGGACATGACCGCAGTCGATCACGGTTTCTTCACCACGCTGTATGTGACCAACGTGCTCAACGGCACGGTCGCGGCCGGGATGAACCCGACCACCGGTCTGGGGAACGTCGTCGACGACGGGACCGTCGTCCGGATTCAGCTCCTGACCATCCCGAACGTTCGGCCGTTCGTGCTCGACGAGGACGTGATCGCCACCGGCTTCCCCGAGCGCACCGATCCGGGCGCGCTCGTGGTCGGGCCGACCGGGGTCGCGATCAGCCGCGACGGCACGCTGTACGTGGCTGACACGCAGGACAACCGGATCGCGGCGATCCCCGATGCATCGTTCCGCGAGTTCCCGGCGCGCGACGGCGGGCGAACGGTCTCCTCCGGCGGTGAGCTGAACGGGCCGCTCGGGATGACGCTCGCGCCGAACGGCGACATCCTGACGGCCAACGGCGGCGATGGGAACATCGTCGAGACCACCCCCGGCGGTGCCCAGACCGATATCGCCGCGGACTCACAGAGCGGCGCCGGCGCGCTGTTCGGGCTGACCGTGCCGCCTGGCTTCGACGGGATCTACTTCGTCGACGACGGGGACAACACGCTGAGAGTGCTCACGCACTGAGAGATGCCGTCGAGGGCCGGGCCTGGACGGCTCGGCCCGGCGGCGCCTCAGGCCAGCGCCAGCTCCCGCTCGCCCGTGCGGCGGTGGTGCTCGATCAGCACGGCGTCGCGCAGGACCTCGAACTCCTGAGTGCGCAGGTCGGTCACGGTGCCGGGCGCGGGCTCGCTCCCGGACTCGGCGCTCGGCCGGCGGAAGCGGCGGACCAGATACACGGCGGTCAGGCAGCCGCTCAGACTGGCCAGGTTGCCCGAGCCGAGGACCAGGGTGTGGTAGCCGAGGATGTTCACGAACGCCAGCGAGGCGTTGGTGCAGATCCCGAAGCTCCAGCCGACGGTCGACTGGCCGGCCGAGGAGCGGGCCTTCAGCATTGTGATGAGCTGCGGCACGATGCCCGCGATGCCGATCAGCGCGGCGAGCATCGAGATGGTGGCGATAAGTGTCGTCATATGGCAGGGGGTCGAGTGGTCGCCCTCCGCCTCCCCGACCCCGTAATCGGACGGGGTCTAAAGAACCCGCAGTCGGGAACGCATGATCGTCAACGTGCGGTGACGCCCAGGATCGGCTCGGCCGTCTCGAGCGGAACGTCCAGCTGGGCCCTGGTTGGCGACCGGGTCGGGCAGCGGCGCCCCGCCGGCGTGCCCCGGGAGGGTGAGCGCGAGCACGTGGTGCCGGCGCTCGAGTCTCGGTAGCGCCAGCTCCCAGCTCCGCCAGGGGTCGGTGAAGCCGTGCAGGCAGACCAGGGGCGAGCCGGAGCCGCCGCGGTGCTCAGGGGTGAAGACGAACGACGTGCGCGAGGTGACTACTGTGCAACGTCATGGCCAGGATCATCGTCGAGTTCCTCCTCGCGCCGGCGCTGGTAGCGATCTCGACGCTCGTGGCGCGACGCTGGGGGTCGCGGGTGGGCGGCGTGGTCAGCGCGTTTCCGGCCATCGTCGGTCCGGTGCTGCTGATCCTCGCGCTGTCGCACGGGACGCAGTTCGCGGCGAGGGCGGCCAACGGAACCCTGCTCGGGCTGGTCTCGCTGGCTGCCTTCGCGCCCGCCTACGGCAGGGTCGCGCTCGGCCGCGGCTGGCCGCTCAGCGCCGCCGCCGGCTGGCTGGCCGCAGCGCTCGGCGCTCTGCTGGTCGGGCTCCTGGCTGCAGCGGCCGGATCGCCGGTCGGTCTCGTGGTGGCCGGGGCCGCGCTGGGGCTGGCCGCGCGCGGGCTGCCGACGCTCGCCGGGGCGGAGCCGGCGCCAGTCGGAGCGGCCCCGGCGCGGCGAGGCATGACCGCGCTGCGGATGGCCAGCACCGCGGCGCTGGTGGCGCTCCTGTCGGCCGCGGCCAGTGCACTCGGCGCCGTGGCGGGGGGCATGCTCGCCGCCCTGCCAGTGCTGGCCTGCGTGCTCGCCGTGTTCACCCACCGCGAGCAGGGCGCCCCCGCGGCGATCGCGCTCCTGCGCGGCATGCTCGTCGGGATGGGGGGCTTCGTGCTGTTCTGCCAGGTGATCGTGGTGACCGTCGTGCCGTATGGAATCGCGCTCGCGTTCGGCGCCGCGACGGTGGTGGCCCTGGCCGCCCAGGCGCTCGTGGTCTATTCGCCGGCGCCGGTCCACTCGCTGCTGCGCTGCCAGAGCTCGGCGGCGAGCGTGACCGTGACCGACGCGGCGGGCTGCTTGGACCGGCAGTCCTCGTAGTAGGCACCGCTCGCGCCGGCCAGCTCTGGTGCGGTGGCGCAATAGACCGGGGTTCTCGCTCCCGCCTCGGCCGACTTCATCCGCCGCGTCATGAGCGGCCTGACCGGCCAGGGAACGCGGCGCCAGATGTCCGACGCGATGGTTCCCGGGTGTAGCGCGTAGGTGGTTACGCCGGTGCCGTCGAGCCGGCTGGCCAGCTCCTGGGCGTGCAGCACGTTGGCCAGCTTGGATACCGAGTACTCGCGCATGCCGGTGAACGACCTGGTGCGCTTCCGGACGGCATTCCAGACGACCCCGGGGGCGCTGTAATGAGCGACGCTGGCTACGTTCACGATCCGGGCCGGCGCGCTTGAGCGCAGCCGGTCGAGCAGTAGGGCGGTGAGCAGGAACGGCCCGACGTGGTTGGTGCCGAAGGCGATCTCGAAGCCGCTCTTGGTCATGCCGTGCGCGCCAGCCAGGCCGGCGTTGTTGATCAGGCCGTGCAGCGGCTCCTCGGTGGCCAGGAACGCCTCGGCGCAGCGCCTGACCGAATCCAGATCGCCCAGGTCGAGCGAGAGCAGCATCAGCGAGCGGTTGCCGGTCTGCGCCGAGATCTCCTCGATGGCCTGGCGGCCGGCCCCCTCCGAGCGGCAGGCCAGGTACAGCCGCGCCCCCCGGCCGGCCAGCGCCCGGGCGGTCTCCAGGCCGATGCCGGTGTTGGCGCCGGTGATCAGGAATGTCCGGCCGTCGAGGTCTCCCATGCGCTGCGCATGCTAGGCAGCAGCAGGGCGGCCAGCGCCGACAGGAGCGCCCACCCGCACAGGATGAGGATGCTGGTCGTACCCGAGAAGTGCTGGAGGGCCAGCCCGATCGCCAGCGGACCGGCCCAGCCGAGCGACTGCGACAGCGTGCCGGCCGCGCCGTGCACGCGGCCCTGGAGGTGCTCGGGGGCGAGGGTGCCGCGCAGTCCCGCAACCTGGGAGTTGGCCAGGGGAGCAGGGATCTCGATCAGGGCCACGATCACGGCGGTGAACACCGTTCCCCGCCCGATCAGCAGCAGCGGCATGAGCAGGGCGGTGATGCAGATGTCGAAGCGGACCGCTGCCCGGGCCGAGATCCGCTCCACGAACCGGGAGCTCGCCAGGAAGCCCCCGAGCAACCCGCCGACCGCGATCATCGCGAACATCACCCCGATCAGGCTGGAGGACGCGCCGTGGCGCTTGGCGAGCACGACCAGCATCAGGTAGAGCGCGCGCCAGGTCGGGTTCGCGGCGGCGTTGAGGAGCGAGCAGGTGCGCAGCAGCGGTTGGCGCCACAGCCACCGCAGGCCCGAGGTGAACTCGGACACCAGGCTTCCGCGCGGTTCGGTCCGCTCGGGCTGGAAGCTCGACCGGGTGAGCAGCGTGGCGGTCGCCGAGAACGCGTAGGAGATCGCGTCGGCCAGGAACGGAAGCGCGCGCGAGATCGCGAACAGCAGCCCGCCGAGGGGCGGCCCGACGATGCTGCCGGCATAGAACACGGTCTCGTTCTGGGCCACCGCCGCCGACAGCTGCTCGGGCGCCACCAGTCGGCGCAGCACGCCGCGTTCGGTGATGAACGAGACGGTGAGCAGCGCGCCGTCGACGAAGGCAACCGCCGCCACCACCCCGTAGGCCACGCCACCGCTCAGCACCGCGACGGTGAGCGCGGCGAGTGCCGCCGCGCGCAGCGCGTCGCACGCGAGCATCAGGCGCTTGCGGTCGAAGTGATCGGCCAGCATGCCGGCCGGCAGCGACAGCAGCGGGAGCGGCAGCGTGGCCGCCAGCCCGACCACACCCGCCCTGGCCGGCGAGTTGGTCAAGGCGAGCACGAGCAGCGGATAGGCGACGGTCGAGACCTGGGAACCGAGCTCTGAGACGCCCTGCCCCGCCCACACGAGCATGTAGTCGCGATTGCGCCGCAGCGGGCTCTCGACTCCCATCGGCCCTCACCGTACATCGAGCTATCAAGTACGGGTCGGGTGATGCCGATGCTTGGGCCATCGTGAGCACGACCAAGCGCAACGACGTCGCCCTGATCGGGATCGTGCTGCTCGCCTGCGGCATCGCGGTGCTGAGCATCGGCGCCGGCCTGCTCGAGCGCGCGCTCGTCACCGGCGCGCTCTGGAGCGCCGCCGTGGCGATGTTCGCGGCCGCCCGCCGCTAGATCATCTAGCCAGTCCGGCCTCGGCTAGTCGGCAACCGGCTCGGGCGCGGCCACCCGGCGCAGCTCGTGCCGGGCGATCGAGCGCTTGTGAACCTCGTCGGGCCCGTCGGCGATCCGCAGCGTGCGCAGATGGGCGTACATCATGGCGAGCGGGAAGTCGTCGGACACGCCGCCGCCGCCGTGCACCTGGATGGCGCGGTCGATCACGCGCAGGGCGGTGTTGGGCGCCGCCACCTTGATCGCGGAGATCTCCGTGCGCGCGTGCTTGTTGCCCACGGTGTCCATCAACCACGCCGCCTTGAGCGTGAGCAGGCGCGCCATCTCGATGTCGATCCGCGACTCGGCGATCCAGTCCTGGATGTTCGCCCGGTTGGCCACGGGCTCGCCGAATGCGACCCGCGAGGCGGCCCGGGCGCACATCAGCTCGAGCGCCCGTTCGGCCGCTCCGATCGAGCGCATGCAGTGGTGGATGCGTCCGGGTCCGAGCCGGGCCTGGGCGATGAGGAAGCCGTGACCCTCCTCGCTGATCAAGTTCGAAGCCGGAACGCGGACGTCCTCGAAGAGGATCTCGGCGTGCCCCTCCTGATCGACGTAGCCGAACACCGGCAGGTTGCGCACGATCGTGACGCCGGGCGTGTCCTTGGGCACGAGGATCATCGACTGCTGCCGGAACGCAGGCCCGTCGGCATCCGTCTTGCCCATCACGATCAGGATCCGGCAGCGCTCGCGCAGCGAGCCCGAGATCCACCACTTGCGGCCGTTGAGTACGTACTCGTCGCCGTCGCGCTCGATCCGCAGCTCGATGTTGGTGGCGTCCGAGCTGGCCACGTCGGGCTCGGTCATGGCGAAGGCCGAGCGGATCTCGCCCTCGAGCAGCGGGCGCAGCCAGCGCTCCTTCTGCTCGGGCGAGCCGAACAGCGTGAGCACCTCCATGTTCCCGGTGTCCGGCGCGGCGCAGTTGCATGCCTCGGAGGCGATGTGGCTGCGCCCCATGATCTCGGCGAGCGGCGCGTAGTCGAGGTTGCTTAGACCCGGGGCGCCGAACTCCTCGCCGCCGTGCGGAAGGAACAGGTTCCAGAGACCGCGCTCGCGCGCGGTGGCTTTCAGCTCCTCCATCACCGGCGGGTGCGAGTGCGGGTCCCCGGTGCTGACGAGCTGCGCGTGGTAGACCGCCTCGGCGGGATAGACGTGCTCGTCCATGAACGCGAGCAGACGCTCGCGCAGCGTCTGGCAGGTGTCGGAGAACTCGAACTCCATCGCGCCGCGAACACTACCGGCGGGCGGCGCGGAGGCCGGCGCGCTCGGGCTTGTGCCGGCGCTAGGCGAGGATCGCCGAGACGACCGAGGAGAACTTGCGCAGGTCGATCGGCTTGGCCACGAACGCGTCGCAGCCGGCGGCGCGGGCCTCGTCCTCGTCGGCCGGCATGACCGCTGCGGTGCAGGCGACGATCGGGATCGAAGCGGTGCGAGGCTGGGACTTGAGCTTGCGGGTCAGCTCCAGGCCGCTCCCGTCGGGGAGGTTCAGATCGAGCACGATCATCGCGGGCTCCTCCTCGGCCAGCGCCTGCTCGGCGGCGGCGAGTGAGCCGGCGGCGCGGATCTCGCGACCTTCCAGCTCGAGCAGGCGCTCGAACAGCTTGAGGTTCATCTCGTGGTCGTCGACGACGAGGACACGGGACCGGCTGGAGCCGGCCGGGGCATAGCCCGAAGGATCCATGACGTTCTCATCGTCACCGGAAACCGAAAACTTGATCGCTAGCGGGAGGATTTATGGAGGGTTGGCGCGGGCGAGTCACTGCGGACCGGCCGCCTCGGTCAGCTCGCTGCGGGTGGGCGGCCAGACCGCACGGACGCGCTCGAAGGCCGCTTTCGCGCGTGGCTCGTCGTCGGCGCGCGCGGCGGCCTCGAACTCGGTGAGCGCTGACTGGAGCTGGCCGGCGCCGAGCATCAGCGCGTCGTTGCGTGCCGCGTGCGCCACCTGGATGGCGGAGTCGAGCTCGCCGGCGGCCAGCGTGGCCCCGACGCGTTCGACCGCCCCGCTCAGGCTGGCCAGCATCGAGACCACCATGGCGTCGGCCTCGGCGCCCATGACAGCGTGGAGCTGGGCGATCCGGTCCGGGTCGTGGTAGGCGCTCACGCCAGCGCGATGGGCGCCCGCAGCACCTCATCGGGGATGCCGAAGGCATCGACCAGTGCCGCGGCGTCGCCGCGCAACTGGTTGCATAGGTCGTTGACCGCGCGGGTGACCGCCTTGCACCGCGGACCGGTCAGCCGGCCGTGCTCCTGAAGGTATCCCCGGTCGGACTCGATCAGATGGAGGGCGTACAGGTCGCATAGGCGGCTCAGGGCCTCGCGGATCGGCCCCTCGGGGGCGTCTTGCACGGCGGCCGCGAATGCCTCCAGGATGACCCGCTCGATGTGGGCCTGGGCCGCGCTGGCCGCGTGGTTCTGCACCGCACGGAACACCTCGAACGGGTCATAGCCCTCGGCGATTCCGCGCCGGAAGCGCTGGGCGATCGAGGCGATGATGTGGCCCTCGCGCCAGCGCAGCAGCTCGAGCTGGCTTTCGCGGTCGAGCAGGTCCCCGGTCTCGTCGCGGCCGGGCACGACGTCGGCGATGACCTGCGCGATCTTGCGCGCGAACAACCGCTCGACCACGGTCTCGACGGCCTGCTCGGCCACGAACACGACCAGCTCGCGTGGGTTGAGCTCGCCGAAGTGGTCGCGGTAGTCGGTCAGCAGGCCACGCGCCACCAGCATCATCAGCACGGTGTTGTCGCCCTCGAACGTGGTGAACACATCGGTGTCGGCCTTGAGCGCGGCGAACCGGTTCTCGCTCATGTAGCCGGCACCGCCGCAGCATTCCCGGCAGGTCTGGATGGTCTCGGTGGCGTGCCAGCTCGAGGCGGCCTTCATGCCCGCGGCGAGTGACTCGAGCTGGCGCTGCTCGCGCTCGCTCGTGTCGTGCTCGCTGCTCTGGGCGCGGTGAAACGCCTCGAGCAGCTCGGCCTGGGCGAAGTGCAGTGCGTAGGTCCGGGCCAGCAGCGGCATCAGCCGGCGCTGGTGCGTGCGGTAGTCGAGCAGCACGACCTCGTCCTCGTCGGGCGGCCCGAACTGGACACGGCGCAGGCCGTAGCGGACGGCGATCGTGAGCGCGGTCTTGGATGCGCTGACCGAGGCGCCCGAGATGCAGATGCGCCCCTGCACCAGGCCGCCGAGCATCGTGAAGAAGCGCTTGTTGGGCTTCTCGATCGGGCTCTCGTAGGCGCCCTCGTCGTTGACGCCGCCGTAGCGATTGAGCAGGGCGTCTCGGGGCACCCGCACCTGGTCGAACCAGATGCGCCCGTTGTCGACGCCGTTCAGGCCCATCTTCTCGCCGGAGTCCTCGATCCGGACGCCCGGGAGGACGTTTCCGCGCTCGTCACGCAGCGGCACGACCAGCGCATGGACGCCGTGCGACTCGCCGCGGACGACCAGCTGGGCGAACACCGCGGCCGCGTGGGCGTGGCAGGCGGCGTTGCCGATGTACTCCTTGCGCGCCTCGTCGGTGGGGGTGTCGAGCACGAACTCATCCGTGTCCGGGTCGTAGGTCGCGGTGGTCTCGAGCTGCTGCACGTTGGAGCCGTGACCGGCCTCGGTCATCGCAAAGCAGCCGGTCAGCTCCAGGTTGGCGGTCGGGCGCAGGTAGCGCTCGTGATGGCGGCGGGTTCCCAGCTGCTGGATTGCTCCGCCCCACAGCCCGAACTGCACGCCGAACTTGACCAGCAGCGAGAGGTCGCCGAAGGCGATCGTCTCGAACCCCGCGATGTTGGCGCCGGCGTCGCCGTGGCCGCCGTACTCGACCGGGAAGCCGGGAGCGGTGAGGCCCTCGGCGGCGAACGCCCGCATCCACTCGAGCACGCGCTCGCGGTACTCGGCGGTGGGGATCGCGATCGGCGGCTCGAACTCGGGCCGGCAGAGGGCCTCGCGGATCTGGTGGCGCAGCGATGCGTAGCGGCCGTCGAGAAGCGGCTGCAGGTCCTCGGCGCGCACTTCGGTGGCGTCCGGCTCGGTCGTGGCCATCGCGGCCCGATCATAAGTATCGATCGCCTCCGAGGCGCTAGCCGTGGAGCGTGCGGTGCAGACGGCGCAGGAAGCGGCTGTGCGTGGCGCCGATGCCGGTCAGCCCGAGCGCCACCACGAACAGCCCGGCCAGGAAGGCCAGCCCGGCGAGCACCGCCGGCCAGTGGCGCTGGAGGAAGTCCCGGCCGGTCGAGAGCAGCCGGTCGGCCCGGTTGGGGGCGAACGTGAGCGTCGCCACGATCGCCAGCAGCGGCAGGATGAAGCACACGTTGAACAACAGAAGCAGCATGAGCTCGCGTACCGGTCCGTATCCGGAACCGACGATCGCCGCGATCGCGGCGAAGTACGGAAACGCGGTCGGCAGCTCCACCGCGGTGATCGACGCGCCCAGCACCCAGCTCGAGCGGCCGTGCGGGTCGAAGTCGGGCGGGTCGCGATCGGCCAGCCGCTCTCGGTAGCCCCAGAGCAGCGCCGCGCCCGCGATCATCGCCACGCCGACCGCGACCTCGATGACGTCCGTGATGTGGTGTCGCGGGTGGGGGAGCAGCGACCGGACGAGCTGGCCGGCGCCCACGGCGATGGCCGCGCCGCCGACGAAGTACACGGCGAACACCGCGATCGTGAACTCCGCCACCCGGCCGCGCGCCCGTTCCCCCGTGGCGATGTACAGGGCGGGTGCGATCGTGCTCGGGTTCAGCGAGTCGGCGAGCCCGATCGAGATCGCGATGCCGATGAGGCGCAGCATTGGCGCGCATTCTCTACGCCCCGGCGCGGATTGGGTGCCGGTGGTTAGAAGGTTCTAAAGACGACCGCCTCGGGCGGCCACGCTAGTGGTTGTGAAAGCTGGGATGGCGGCTGTTTGTGCCAGAGGAGTGGGACGCAGACGCTGAGCGGCGCAAGCGGGCCAGGATCGCTGGAGAGGTGCGCCACCGCGAGAAGTGGCGGCTGGCGCTGGACATCATCGACCAGTTGCTGGCGTGGGGTCTTGAGCGCGAGGTCGTGCAGGCCGATGGCGGCTACGGCGACATCATTGCCTTCCGGGTGGGTCTTGAACAGCGCGACCTTCGGTACGTCGTACAGGTCAAAGGCCAGACCTCCGCGCACCCGGCCGACGCAGCGCCGATCACGCCGCCCTACAGCGGCCGGGGCCGGCCGCCGAAGCGGCGCTACCCCGACAAGCCCACCAGCCTGAGCGCGCTCGTGCTCGCGGCCGGGCCCCAGGCGGCGCAGACCGTCTCCTGGCGCGAGGGTGACCGCGGCCCGCTGACCAGCCGCTTCGTCGCGCTCAGGGTCAGGCCCGCCAACGACGCCCACCGCCAGGACGACGGACGGGGCTCCTGGAAACGTTCCACCCGTTATGCCGGACCGGGTGACCATCAGGCTTTGTCCTCGGGTCCTCGCGTAGCGCTGCTACGCGTCGGATCCTGCGTCCTCGCCTAACGGCCCCCGGCCTCGGCCTTCCGGGCGAAACGCTTCCCGTCGACCCACTAGGCGTATTCGAGCTCGTCCTCGCCGTCCTCGACGATGCGCTCGCACGTCGGGCACCACCAGCGCGCCTCCATCGGCGTGTCGCACACGACGTGGCGGGGCGCGATCGCGCCCTCTGCGTTGCGCGCGCCCCATCCGGCGATCAGCCGAAGAGCGCCGGCCAGCTCCTGGCCGGCGGCGCTGAGCTCATAGACGAAGCGGAGTGGGCGCTCGGAATAGGGGCGAGCCACCACCAGCGCGTTGCGCTCGAGCTGGCGCAGGCGCTGGGTGAGCACGTTCGGCGCGATCCTCTCGACGTCGCTCTGGAGGTCGCCGAAGCGGCGAGGGCCGTCGAGCAGGGCGGCGATCACGAGCAGCGTCCAGCGGTCGCCGATCGCGGTCAGGGCATCGGACAGAGCCTCGTTGATCACATCTAGATCTTAGTGGCTGATACCGTGTCACTTGCAAATAGCAAGTCAGTAGTTATGAGGAGTAGGAACATGTCTGTACTTGAAGAGCTTGAAGGCGCGATCCAGACCGCGGCCGAGCGCTACGGCCCGGCCGTGATCGGACTCGGGCAGGGGTGGGGCCGAGGCTCGGGGTTCGTGACCCTGCAGAACCGGGTCCTCACCAACGCCCACAACCTGCGCGGCGACGAGGTCAGCGTGACCTTCCATGACGGCCGGCGCGAGACCGGCCGCGTGCTCGCCACCGACGCGGACATCGACCTGGCCGTGATCGAGGTCGACACCGCAGAGATCGAGCCGCTGGCCTGGTCGGAGGACGACCTCGAGTCGCTGCCGATCGGCCGCTCGGTCCTTGCGCTGGCCAACCCCGGCGGCCGCGGCCTGCGGGTCACGCCCGGGTTCGTGTCCTCCACCGCGCGGACCTTCCGGGGTTCGCGACGGCACCGGATCGGCTTCGCGATCGAGCACACGGCGCCGCTGCCGACGGGCTCGTCGGGCGGTCCGCTGATCGACCGCACCGGGCGGGTGCTCGGGGTCAACTCGATCCGGGCCGACGGTGGGCTGATCCTGGCCATCCCGGCCGACCAGGCCATCCGTGAACGGGTCGAGAAGCTGAGCCGGGGCGAGGCGTCCCAGCGCGTGCGCCTGGGCGTGGCCATCGCGCCGCCCCGCGTGGCGCGGCGACTGCGGCGCGCGGTCGGTCTGCCCGAGCGCGACGGCGTCCTCATCCGGGGGGTCGAGCGCGACAGTCCGGCCGACCGGGCCGGCCTCGAACGCGGCGATCTGATCGTCGCCGCAGACGGGCGAGACCTGGAACGGATGGACGTCCTGTACGAGGCGCTCGAAGGTGCCGGCGCGGGCGGACGGCTGAAGCTGAAGATCGTCCGCGGCGCCGAGGAGCGCACGGTCTCGGTCAGCCTTTAGTGCCCGCCGGCGATGAGCACCACCGCAGAGCAACACGAGGACGAGGCGCAGCACCGCGAGGCCGAGGCGCTCGACGCCTACTCGCGGGTGGTGGTCGACGTGGCCGAACGGGTCGCGCCGAGCGTGGCCAACCTGCGGGTGATGCGTCGCGGGCGGGGCGGCCAGGTGCCGGCCGGGGCCGGGAGCGCGGTGGCGCTGTCGCCCGACGGCTTCCTGCTGACCTCGGCGCACGTCGTGGCGGGGCCGGGTCGAGCCGGTCGTGCCACGTTCGTCGATGGGCGCGAGCTCAGCTGGCGGGTGGTTGGTGTCGACCGGCTCTCGGATCTGGCGGTGCTCCGCTGCGACGGTGACTCGCTGTCGCCCGCGGTTCTGGGGGAGGCCGAGAAGCTCCGCGTGGGCCAACTCGTGGTGGCGATCGGCAATCCGAACGGATTCGCCGGATCGGTCACCGCCGGGGTGGTGTCCGCCCTGGGCCGTTCCTTGCCGGCGCGTGCCGGCCGGACCGTGCGACACATCGACAACGTGATCCAGACCGACGCGGCCCTGAACCCGGGCAACTCGGGCGGCGCTCTGGTTGACTCCTCGGCCCACGTGATCGGGATCAACACCGCGGTGGCCGGGGTCGGCCTGGGGTTGGCAGTGCCGATCAATGCGGCCACGCGACAGATCGTCAGCGCGCTGATGCGCGACGGACGGGTGCGCCGGGCCTGGATCGGGATCGCGGCCGGACCCCGACCGCTTCCACCACACGCGCGCGTGCGCGTCGGACGCGCCGCCGGAGTCGAGATCATCGAGGTCTCCCCGGGGAGCCCGGCGCAGCGTGCAGGCCTGCGAGCCGAGGACCTGATCGTCGAGCTCGACGAACAGCCGATTGAGCGAGTCGACGACGTGCAACGACGGATGTCCCACGAGGCGATCGGCCGTCCGGTGTCGATCCGTGTGCTCCGCGGCGACCGCTGGCTGGACCTCGAGGTCTCGCCCGTGGAGCTCATCGAATAGGGCGGTCCTCCCGCTACACTGAGGGCCGGCGCCGGGCGGCGTTCGTTTCTGCGCCCGCGGTCCGGTAGCCGGACTCTGACCCTCGGACGGAAGCGCCCAGATGGCTCGTGGAGACGTTCGCATCGCTGCCACCCTCGCCTGTGAGGAGTGCAAGCGCCGCAACTACCAGACGAACAAGAGCAAGCGGAACAATCCGGAGCGGCTCCAGCTACGCAAGTACTGCCGCTGGTGCAGGCGCCACACCGCGCACCGCGAAACGCGCTGAGCTGACCGGAGCGATCCGTGGCTCGTAACCGGAAACGCGCCAAAGACCGGCGGACCCGCCGGCCCGCTGCGCCTGGGAGCGCTCGGCGCGGCATCCCCACCGTCACCCACGAGCCGGACCTTCCGGCCGAGCACAACGGGCTGGATCCGGCCGAGGAGAACGGCGTCCCCGACCCGCTCGATCAGGCCACGCCCGACGTCGAGCTGGCCGAGGCTCAGCTCGCGTTCGGCCGGCCGGCCGAGAGCGAGCCCGAGGACGAGGACTACGACGAGGAGGAGCTCGAGCTCGAGGCCGAGGAGTCGATCGGCGCCGGAGCGGGCGGCCGGCGCGGAGGCGGCGGCGCTGGTGATGAGCTCGACGGGTCGGCGGCCGGCGCGGGAGCGCCCGGACCGGCACACGCCGAGCATCGCGCAGGGCCGCTGGCCCGGCTCATCGGGTTCCTCGAGGGATGCTGGCGCGAGCTCCAGCGAGTACAGTGGCCCGATCGGCGTCAGGTGATGCAGGCCACGGGAGTCGTCATCGGGTTCGTCATCATCGCCGCCGCGTTTCTCGGCTTGGCGGATTTCGTCTCCGGCAAGCTCGTAACGTTCATCTTGAAGTAGCGCTGTGGAGCGCTATGGCCTGGGAGGGCCTAACTAGGAAAACCGAATGTTTCGCTGGTACGTCGTAAACACTTACTCGGGTCACGAGAACAAGGTCAAGCACAACCTCGAGCACAGGATCGTCTCGCTCGGGCAGCAGCAGGCTGTCCGCCAGATCGTCGTGCCGACCGAGTCCGTCTCCGAGATGAAGGACAACCAGAAGATCACCGTCGAGAAGCGGACGATGCCCGGCTACGTGCTGGTGAACATGGACCTGAACGAGGACTCGTGGTCGCTGGTCAAGGGCACGCCCGGCGTGACGGGATTTGTCGGCGCCTCCAACGAGCCCGTGCCGCTCACCCAGGACGAGGTCAACCGCCTGCTCCATCGCGAGCAGGAGGTGCGCCCGCGCAGCCGGGCGACGTTCCAGATCGGCGAGTCGGTCAAGGTCATCTCGGGTCCGCTGTCGGACTTCAGCGGCGAGATCTCCGAGGTGAACGAGGACGCTCAGCGGCTCAAGGTGCTGGTGTCGATCTTCGGCCGCGAGACGCCGGTCGAGGTCGGGTTCGATCAGGTCAAGAAGATCTAGTGAGCTAGGAGCTTGGCGTGGCGAAAAAGGTTCTGACCCAGATCAAGTTGCAGGCCGTCGGCGGGCAGGCCTCGCCGGCGCCGCCGGTCGGTCCCGCGCTCGGCCAGCACGGCGTCAACATCATGGAGTTCGTCAAGGCGTTCAACGCCCAGACCCAGGGCGACCTGGGGACGGTCATCCCGGTCGTGATCACCGTGTACGAGGATCGCTCGTTCACGTTCGTCACCAAGAGCCCTCCGGCCGCGGTGCTGATCAAGCAGGCGCTCTCGCTGGAGAAGGGCTCGGCCGAGCCGAACCGGACGAAGGTGGCCCAGATCAGCCAGGCCCAGCTGCGCCAGATCGCCGAGAAGAAGATGAACGATCTGAACGCGTCCGATATCGACGCGGCGGCCAGGATCATCGCGGGCACGGCTCGCTCAATGGGTGTGGAGGTCGTCTAGCTCATGGCAAACCACGGCAAGACATACGAAGAGGCCCGCAAGCGGTTCGATCGCGAGCGCGAGTACGCGCCGGCCGAGGCGATCGGGCTGATCAAGCAGCTCGCGCGCGTGAAGTTCAACGAGTCGGTCGAGGTGCACATCCGCACCGGCCTGAACGTCCGGCACGCCGACGAGCAGTTGCGCGGCACGATCGCGCTGCCCAACGGCTTGGGCAAGGAGGTCAAGATTGCCGTGTTCGCCCAGGGCGACAAGGCGCGGGAGGCCGAGGAGGCCGGGGCCGACGTGGTCGGCGCCGAGGACCTCGCCCAGCGGGTCCAGGACGGCTTCGATGACTTCGACGTGGCCATCGCCACCCCCGACCTGATGCCGGTCGTGGGCCGGCTCGGCCGGATCCTCGGCCCGGCCGGCAAGATGCCCAACCCGAAGGTCGGGACGGTCACGATGGACGTGGCGAAGGCGGTCGAGGAGTCCAAGGCCGGCAAGGTCGAGTACCGCACCGACCGCAACGCGATCGTGCACCTGGTCATCGGCAAGCGCGACTTCGACGATCGCCAGCTGCTCGAGAACTACGCGGCGGTGATCGACGAGCTGATCCGGGCCAAGCCCTCGGCGGCCAAGGGTCGCTACATCCGCACGGTGACCGTTGCCACCAGCATGGGCCCGGGCGTCAAGGTCGACCCCACGAGGACCCGTGACATCGTGGAGGAGCCCGTAGCGGCGTAGACTTACCAGAGAAGCACTGCCCGAGACCTCCGGCGGCAAGTAAGTCCGGAGCAGGCGGAGCCTCGAGTTCCCCGGAGCCCAGCTCGGTTCCCGGATCCGACGCCCGCCTTCGTTGCGGGCGTTTCGTATTTCGAAGGGAACTCATGAACCGAGACCAGAAGGCAGCAGTCGTAGAGCAGATCGCCGGGGAGATCCGGTCCTCCGACGCAATATTCGCCGTGGACTACCGCGGCATCTCGGTGGCGCAGGCGGCCGATCTGCGCGCCCGGCTTCGCGAATCCGGGACCCGCTTCCGGATCGTCAAGAACTCGTTGACCGAGCGGGCCGCCGACGAGGCCGGCGCCGCGGCTCTCAAGGAGCTGCTGAGCGGACCGACGGCGCTCGCCTTCGTGACCGGCGACGCCGCGGTGGCGGCCAAGGCACTCAACGACGCCGCCCGGACATTCCACACCCTGGAGTTCAAGGGCGGGTTGATGGATTCGGCCTCGCTGAGCGCCGCCCAGGTCCAGGCGATCGCCCGGCTCCCGGCACGCGAGGTACTGCACGGCCAGCTGGTGGGCACGATCGCGGCGCCGCTGACCGGCCTGGTGCGCGGGCTGAACGCGCTGATCGCCGGCCTGGCGATCCAGCTCCAGCAGATCGCGGACCAGGGACTCGTGAGCGGCGAGGCGCCTCCCGTCCGGGAGGACGAGCCGGCCGCGACTGCCACGCGCGACACGGTCGAGACGCCGGAAGTGCCGGACGTGCCCGAGCCGGAGCCCGCGGCGGCTGCGGAGCCCGAGTCCGAGGCGGCTGCGGAGCCCGAGTCCGAGGCGGCTGCGGAGCCCGAGTCCGAGGCGGCTGCGGAGCCCGCGGCCGAGGCCCCGACTGAACCCATCGTGGACGTGGAGGCGGAGCCGGGAGACCCCCCGTCCCCAGGTGAAACTGACGAAGACGCTGCGCCGGATGTTCAAGACGGCGCGTAAGGAGGAATCATGCCCAGCACTGAAGAGTGGATCGACGAGCTCAAGTCAATCTCGGTACTCGAGTTGTCCGAGCGCATCAAGGCGCTCGAGGAGGCCTTCGGCGTCTCGGCTACCGCGGTCCAAGCGGTCGCACCTGGTGGCGGCGGCGCGGCGGCCGACGGCGGCGGCGCGGAGGCCGAGGAGCAGACCGCGTTCGACGTGGTGCTCCAGGCGGCCGGCGACAAGAAGATCCAGGTCATCAAGGTCGTGCGCGCGGCCACCGGCCTAGGCCTCAAGGAGGCCAAGGCGCTCGTGGACGAGGCGCCCAAGCCGGTCAAGGAGGGCATCGACCGCGCCGAGGCCGACAAGCTGAAGGCCGACCTCGAAGAAGCCGGCGCCACGGTCGAATTGAAGTAGGAAGGGACCGCGCCTGTCACTCGGACCGCACGTGCGCTACGCGCGAGTGCGGCCCGAGCGGCAGCGCGCGCTCCCCTGAGAGCCCGGTGATGGCCAGCTGGAGCCAAGACACCCTGTCGGTGACCGTCGCCGATGGGCGTGTGCTCGAGGTCGTACTGGCCGGCCCTGAGGACGGCCGGCCGGTGTTCATCCATCACGGCACACCGGGCGCGGCTGAGCTCTTCGAGCTTCGGGTCGCGGCCGGCGCTGAGCGCGGCCTGCGCCACGTCTCCTACTCACGTCCCGGCTACGGCGGTTCGGGGCGGCACCCCGGCCGCACGGTGGCCGACTGCGTCGCCGACGTCGTCGCCATCGCCGACGCGCTCGGCTATGAACGCTTCTACACGGTCGGCGGCTCCGGCGGCGGGCCGCATACGATCGCGTGTGCCGCGCTGGCTCCCGAGCGGGTGATCGCGGCGGCCTCGATGGCCTCGCCCGCCCCGGCGGACGCCGAGGGCCTCGACTGGACGGCGGGCATGGGCCAGGAGAACGTGGACGAGTTCGCGGCCGCGCGCGGCCCGGACGCCGGGCTAAAGAGCTTCCTTAAGCGCCAGGCCGCGCCGATGGTGGGGGCGTCTCCCGAGCAGATCATCGAGGCGCTCGGCGAGCTGGTCTCCGAGGTCGACCGCCGGGCGCTGAGTGGCGCCCTCGGCGAGTCGATCACGCGCGAGATCGACCGGGCCCTGTCGAACGGCGTAGGGGGGTGGTTCGACGACGACCGGGCGATCCTCGGCGACTGGGGCTTCGATGTCAGTGACATCCGCGCGCCCCTGTCGATCTGGCACGGCGCTCAGGATCGCTTCGTGCCGATCGCTCACGGGGAGTGGCTGGCCGGGCATGTGCGCGCCGACGCTCACCTTCGTCCCGATGACGGCCACCTGTCGCTCGTGCTGAGCGCCTACGGCGAGATTCTCGACGCCCTGCTCGAGCACTGAGCCGTCCCCGCCGGACGGCTGGAATCGGACGGTTGTCGAGTGCCTGCGTACGGGGTTGCCGGAACGTGTCAGACCCCCTACACTCCCCGCGTCAGCCAATAGCCGTAGCCGCCCAAGTACAGCGGCGCCGCGCCACATACGCGGCGATCCGGAGGCGGGGTCCGTGAGTGCTGACCGTCCTGCACAGGGCACCGATGCCGTGTGCTATCTTTGATGGTCGCGCTTCGTGGGGACGACGTGCCCTGAGAAGCGCAGATCTGCCTCCCTCTCGACCGTTTCCGAGGAGTCGCCGTCTTGGCAACCGCTCATGCCCCCCGGACGCGCCGGAGTTTCGCGCGTCTGAACAAGGTCCTTGAACTCCCCAACCTCATTGACATCCAGCGCAGGTCCTTCGAATGGCTCACCGACCCCAACGGCGGTGGCCTGCGCGAAACGATCGACGACATCTCGCCGATCGAGGACTACACCGGCAACCTCGCCGTCCAGTTCGGCGACTTCACCTTTGACGAGCCGGTAGCCGACCTCGAGCAGTGCCGTGAGAAGGATCTGACCTACGCGCGGCCGCTCACCGTCACAGTCGCGTTCATCAACCGGGAGACCGGTGAGATCCGCGAGCAGTCCGTCTTCATGGGTGATTTCCCGTGGATGACCGAGCGCGGCACGTTCATCATCAACGGCACCGAGCGCGTGGTCGTCACGCAGCTGGTCCGTTCCCCGGGCGCCTACGTGATGGAGCCCAAGGATCGCGAGAAGCAGGTCTTCATCGCGAACCTGATGCCGGCTCGCGGCTCGTGGCTCGAGCTGGAGATCGACAAGAAGGGCCGGGTCTACGTTCGCATCGACCGCAAGCGCAAGCTGCCGGTCACCGTGCTGCTGCGCGCGATGGGCTACGCCTCCGATGAGGAGATCCTGAACCTCTTCGACAACTCGCTCTACATCCGCCTCACCCTCGACGCCGATCCCGAGATGGTCCGCAGCGAGGAGGGCTCGCTGATCGAGTTGTTCAAGAAGCAGCGCCCGGGCGAGCCGCCCTCGGTCGACGCCGCGCGCTCGCTGCTCAACCAGCTGTTCTTCGACCCCAAGCGCTACGACCTCACGCGCGTGGGTCGCTACAAGCTCAACTCGCGCCTGGGCCTCGACATCGATCTCGAGACCCGCACCCTGACCCACGACGACATCATCGCGCTGGTCAAGGAGCTGATCACGCTGCCGCGTCTGCTCGGGATGCCCGAGGACGACGGCGTGGACACCAAGGACTACGCCGCCGAGGCGCTGGCCATGCCGCGCGAGCCGATCCAGGATCACCTGGACGAGTACGAGCACTTCGGCAACCGCCGTCTGCGCACCGTGGGCGAGCTGATCCAGGAGGCGTTCCGGATCGGTCTGTACCGCATGGAGCGCGTGGTGCGCGAGCGGCTGACCACCGAGGACGCCGACACGATCACTCCGCAGACGATCGTCAACATCCGGCCGGTCGTGGCGGCGCTCAAGGAGTTCTTCGGCTCCAGCCAGCTCTCGCAGTTCATGGACCAGACGAACAGCCTCGCGGGCCTCAGGCATCGCCGCAGGCTGTCCGCCCTTGGCGCCGGCGGTCTGACCCGCGAGCGCGCGCCGATCGAGGTGCGCGACGTGCACCCCACCCACTACGGGCGCATGTGTCCGATCGAGACGCCGGAAGGTCCGAACATCGGCCTGATCGGCTCGCTGTCCTCCTACGCCGAGGTATCCGAGCACGGATTCGTCACGACCCCGTACCGGCTGGTCAAGAACGGCAAGGTGACCGACGAGATCGTGCATCTCGACGCCACTCAAGAGGAGGAGCAGATCATCGCCCAGGCGAACTCGCCGGTCGATGACAAGGGCCACCTGGTCGGCGAGGAGATCCTGTGCCGCACCCAGGCCGGTCAGTACGTGAGCGTGGGCGCGGGCGAGGTCGACCTGATCGACGTCTCGCCCGAGCAGATCTGGTCGGTCACGACGGCCATGATCCCGTTCCTCGAGCACGACGACGCCAACCGGGCGCTGATGGGCTCGAACATGCAGGCGCAGGCCGTGCCGCTGCTGGTCACCGACGCACCGCTGGTCGGCACCGGGATGGAGCGCCGCGCGGCGATCGACACCGGCGACGTGGTGGTGGCGCGCAACGCCGGCACCGTGTCCTTCGTCGATGCCGAGCAGATCGTCGTCGACAACGACGGCGGCGGCTCCGACGAGTACCTCATGCAGAAGTTCATGCGCTCCAACCAGGGCACGCTGATCCACCAGAAGCCGATCGTCGACGTGGGCGCCAAGGTCGCCGACGGCGACGTGCTGGCCGACGGCTCGGCGACCGACTCCGGAGAGATGGCGCTCGGCAAGAACCTGCTGGTCGCCTTCATGTCCTGGGAGGGCTACAACTTCGAGGACGCGATCATCCTGTCGCGCCGGATCGTCAAGGACGACGAGCTCACCTCGATCCACATCGAGGAGTACGAGATCGACGCCCGGACGACCAAGCTGGGCGACGAGGAGATCACCCGCGACATCCCGAACCGCTCGGAGGAGTCGCTGCGCAACCTCGACGACCGCGGCATCGTCCGCATCGGCGCCGAGGTCGGCTCCGGCGACCTGCTGGTCGGCAAGGTCACGCCCAAGGGCGAGACCGAGCTCACCGCCGAGGAGAAGCTGATCCGCGCGATCTTCAAGGAGAAGGCGCGCGAGGTCCGCGACACCTCGCTCAAGGTGCCGCACGGCGAGGGTGGCGTGGTCATCGACGTCAAGACGTTCAGCCGTGACGAGGGCGACGACCTGCCGCCCGGCGTCAACGAGCTGGTCCGCGTGTTCGTGGCCAAGAAGCGCAAGATCGCCGAGGGCGACAAGCTGGCCGGGCGGCACGGCAACAAGGGCGTGATCTCCAAGATCGTCGACGTCGAGGACATGCCGTTCCTCGAGGACGGCACCCCGGTCGACGTGATCCTCAACCCGCTCGGTGTGCCGAGCCGTATGAACCTGGGTCAGATCCTCGAGACCCACCTCGGGTGGGTCGCGGCCAACGGCTGGTATGACGACGGCTCGCAGGCCTACAAGGAGGCCCACGACGACGGCGGCAAGGTCTACGTGGCCACGCCGGTGTTCGACGGCGCCACCGTGCGTGACGTCGACCAGGCGCTCGTGCGCTGGCAGGACGAGCACCAGGGCCGAATCCGGATGGACGTGGACAAGCGCCGGCGCGAGGGCGATCAGGCCTCGGGCAAGACGACGCTGTTCAACGGCCGCAGCGGCGAGCCGTTCGAGGAGCAGGTGACGGTCGGCTACATGTACATCCTGAAGCTGCTGCACCTGGTCGACGACAAGATCCACGCCCGATCGACTGGTCCGTACTCGCTGGTCACCCAGCAGCCGCTGGGCGGCAAGGCGCAGTTCGGCGGCCAGCGCTTCGGCGAGATGGAGGTGTGGGCGCTCGAGGCCTATGGCGCGGCGTACACCCTCCAGGAGATGCTCACGATCAAGTCCGACGACACGGTCGGGCGGGTCAAGGCCTACGAGGCGATCGTCAAGGGCGAGAACATCGCCGAGCCGTCGATCCCCGAGTCGTTCAAGGTCCTGCTCAAGGAGATGCAGTCGCTGGCGCTCGACGTCAACGTGGTCTCCGAGGAAGGCGAGCGGGCCGAGATGCGCGAGGAGGACGATGACCTCCTGCGGGCAGCCGAGGAGCTCGGCATCGACCTGAGCGGCGTGCGGGCCACCGATGGCGCGGCGGCCGATGAGCAGACCGAGCACGAAGGCGAGACGGTCGAAGCCTCCGAGGAGGAGGCCGGGGCCGAGGATCCCGACCTCGAGCCCGGCGAGGAGCTCGAGGATGAGGACTTCTCGAACGACGACGACTCGATGATCGACGAGGACGTTCCCGCCGGCGATGCAGAGGGCGTTCTGGAAGAGGATGAGGCCTGACGCGAGGCCTCATCCCCACCGCCCCGAAAAGATTTCTAGAGACACCAAGAAGGGATCAATTTGATCGACATCAATAATTTCGACGCGATCGAGATCGGACTGGCCTCCTCCAAGCAGATCCGCTCCTGGAGCTCGGGCGAGGTGACCAAGCCGGAGACGATCAACTACCGCACGCTGAAGCCCGAGAAGGACGGCCTGTTCTGCGAGCGCATCTTCGGTCCGACCAAGGACTGGGAGTGCTACTGCGGCAAGTACAAGCGCGTCCGTTACAAGGGCATCGTCTGCGAGCGCTGCGGCGTCGAGGTAACGCGCTCGAAGGTTCGCCGTGAGCGGATGGGGCACGTCGACCTGGCCGCGCCCGTGAGCCATATCTGGTTCTTCAAGGGCGTGCCGAGCCGGATCGGCTACCTGCTCGATATGGCGCCCAAGGAGCTCGAGAAGGTCCTGTACTTCGCGGCCTCGATCGTCACCTGGATCGACGACGAGGCGCGGGCCAGGGACCTCGACACGCTCGAGGGCGAGGTCAACAAGGTGCTCGACGCGTACGCCGCCGAGAAGGAAGAGCGGATGCTCGAGCTCAAGGAGTCGCTGGCCCGCCGCGAGGAGCACCTGCAGAGCGGCAAGACCGGCCGCGACTTCTCAGACGACGACCACATGTGGGCCGAGTCGCTGGGCGTGAACATCTCCAAGCTCTCCGACGAGGAGCGCGAGAAGATGCTCAAGGACCTGCGCAAGAGCCTGCAGGCCGACATCGACGACACCGAGGCCTACATCGAGGACGCGGCCGAGCGCATGCGCCAGGTGTGGGAGCTGTTCAAGACCATGAAGCCCAAGGACGTGGTCAACGACGAGACCACCTTCCGCGAGCTCAAGGACCGCTTCGGGTCCCCCTACGGGTTCGGCGAGTACTTCCGCGGCGGCATGGGCGCCGAGGCGGTGCGCGACCTGCTCCAGCAGGTCGACCTCGAAGCTGAGGCGGCCGACCTCCAGGATCAGGTCAAGACGGCCAAGGGCCAGAAGCAGGCCCGCGCGGTCAAGCGGCTGAAGGTCGTCTCGGCCTTCCTGCACTCGGGCAACAAGCCCGAGATGATGATCCTCGAGGCCGTGCCGGTGATCCCGCCGGAGCTTCGCCCGATGGTCCAGCTGGACGGCGGTCGGTTCGCCACGAGCGACCTCAACGACCTCTACCGCCGCGTCATCAACCGCAACAATCGCCTGAAGCGGCTGCTCGACCTCGGCGCGCCCGAGATCATCGTCAACAACGAGAAGCGCATGCTCCAGGAGGCGGTCGACGCGCTGTTCGACAACGGCCGCCGCGGCCGTCCGGTCACCGGACCGGGCAACCGCCCGCTGAAGTCGCTGAGCGACATGCTCAAGGGCAAGCAGGGCCGGTTCCGCCAGAACCTGCTCGGCAAGCGCGTGGACTACTCGGGCCGCTCGGTGATCGTGGCCGGCCCGTCGCTCAGGCTGCATCAGTGCGGACTGCCCAAGCTGATGGCGCTCGAGCTGTTCAAGCCGTTCATCATGGCCCGGCTGGTCGAGCGCAAGTCCGCACAGAACATCAAGGCGGCCAAGAAGATGGTCGACTCGATGATCCCCGAGGTGTGGGACGTGCTCGAGGAGGTCATCCACGAGCACCCGGTGCTGCTCAACCGGGCGCCGACCCTGCACCGCCTGGGCATCCAGGCCTTCGAGCCGGTGCTGGTCGAGGGCAAGGCGATTCAGGTCCATCCGCTCGTCTGCCACGCGTTCAACGCTGACTTCGACGGCGACCAGATGGCTGTCCATCTGCCGCTGTCGGCCGAGGCGCAGGCCGAGGCGCGGATCCTGATGCTGTCCGCCAACAACATCCTGTCCCCCGCGCATGGGGCGCCGCTGGCCACTCCCTCGCAGGACATGGTGCTCGGCGCGTACTACCTGACCTACGGCCCCGAGGGCGATGCGCTCTCGAAGATCGACCCGGCCACGCACGAGCCGCGCCCGCACGTGTACCGCACCGCCCAGGAGGCGGAGTGGTCCTACGAGCACGGCGTCACCAAGCTCCACGACCTGGCCGAGTACCGCCCGCACGGGCGCGAGGGCGGCCACGTGCTGACCACGGTCGGCCGGATCCTGTGGAACGACCGGATCGAGCGGGCCCTGGTCGAGGCGCTGGGTGATGGCTTCGATCCGAGCACGTACGAGTTCGTCAACCGCTCGATGAAGAAGAAGGACACCACTCGGCTGGTCGACGACCTCGTGCAGCTGTATGGCGCGCCGACCATCTCCCAGGTGCTGGACGCCTTCAAGGACGTGGGCTTCCACTTCGCCACCCAGGCCGGCGTGACGATCTCCAAGAACGACGTGCAGACGCCGCCGACCAAGCCGGAGATCCTGGCGCGGTATGACGCCGAGCTGGCCGTCATCGAGGAGCAGTACGAGAACGGCGAGATCAACCAGGAGGAGCGCCACGAGGCGGTCACGGGTCTATGGGATCGCGCCACCAACGAGGTCGGACAGGCGCTCTACGATCACCTCGACGAGCTCAACCCGATCTTCATGATGGCCAACTCGGGTGCTCGCGGGTCGTTCTCACAGATCCGCCAGCTGGCCGGCATGCGCGGCCTGATGGCCAATCCGAAGGGCGAGATCATCGAGCGCCCGATCAAGGCCTCCTTCCAGGAGGGCCTGACCGTGCTCGAGTACTTCATCTCGACCCACGGGGCCCGCAAGGGTCTGGCCGACACGGCGCTCCGCACCGCGGACTCGGGCTACCTGACCCGCCGTCTGGTCGACGTCTCCCAGGACGTGATCATCCGCCAGGAGGATTGCGGCACCGAGGAGTACATCGATATGCCGGTGA
Organism: uncultured Solirubrobacterales bacterium; assembly: GCA_963764545.1. Taxonomy (GTDB): domain Bacteria; phylum Actinomycetota; class Thermoleophilia; order Solirubrobacterales; family Solirubrobacteraceae; genus Palsa-465. Next base: position 116,138 of record CAVXSX010000012.1, read on the forward strand.
CCAAGCTCGAGGCTGGTCCGGACAGCCGGCGGCTGCGGCCGACCGGTGAGCCCAACGGCAACCTGATCGGACGCATCGCCGCGCAGGACATCACGACCAAGCGCGGGCGCGTGATCGTCGAGAAGGGCAAGGAGATCGATCGCGCCGAGCTGGCCGACCTGGTCGAGTCCTGGCACGACGACACCGAGAAGGGCAACGTGACCACGGTGCCCGTGCGCTCGGTGCTCAAGTGCGAGGCGCCCACCGGGATCTGCCAGGCCTGCTACGGGCGCTCACTGGCCACGGGCAAGCTGGCCCAGATGGGCGACGCGGTCGGGATCATCGCCGCGCAGTCGATCGGCGAGCCGGGCACGCAGCTGACCATGCGGACGTTCCACACCGGCGGCGTCGCCGGCGCGGACATCACGCACGGCCTGCCTCGCGTGGTCGAGCTGTTCGAGGCACGCAAGCCCAAGGGCCTGGCGAAGATCGCCGAGATCGGCGGCAAGGTGTCGATCGAGGAGTCCGACAAGGCGGTGACCGTGGTCATCACCGACGACTCCGGCGAGGAGCATCGCCACACGTTCCCGCGCCGGACGCGGCTGTTCGTGGACGCCGGCCAGAAGATCGAGTCGGGCACGCAGCTCAACGAGGGCTCGCTGTATCCGGCCGAGCTGCTGGCCATCCGCGGCCGGACCGAGACCGAGATGTACCTGGTCCGCGAGGTCCAGGAGGTCTACGTGTCCCAGGGCGTGGACATCGACGACAAGCACATCGAGCTGATCGTGCGCCAGATGATGAAGCGGGTGCGGGTCGACCAGAAGGGCGACACCGATCTGCTCCCCGGTCAGTATGTGGACCGGTTCGACTACGGGCGGGTCAACAAGGCCGTGATCGACGCGGGTGGCGAGGGCGCCCAGGCCGAGGAGATCATCCTCGGGATCACAAAGGCGTCGCTGAACACGGACTCGTTCCTGTCGGCGGCCTCCTTCCAGGAGACCACCAAGGTGCTGACCGACGCGGCGCTCGAGGGCAAGATCGACCGGCTCGTCGGGCTCAAGGAGAACGTGATCATCGGGAAGCTGATCCCGGCCGCCACGGGGCTCAAGCGCTACCGGCGGATCGAGATCGAGCCGTCCGAGCCGCTGCCCCGCGGCATGGACGACGTGGGTCTCCTCGATCACGACGACCTGGCGGCCGAGCTCGGGCTGACCGACGGCGAGGGCCTGACCGGATTCGGCGCGCCCGAGCCCGATCTCTCGGATCTGGAGAGCATCAGCGACGGTCGCTCGCTCGGGTTCGTCGATGAGCTGGCCGAGCTCGATGTCCCCGACGTGGACGGCGACGACTAAGGCGGCCACCGCCGATGAGTCGGACTTGCAACCGCCGATAAGTCGCATTTGCAGGTTCTGAGCACCGGCGGAGTGCGATGAGCCGGCGATCGCGGATCGTCGGCTTCGGCTCCGCCGGGCTGCTCGTCGTGGCCGGGATCCTGTGCGCCTTCGTGTTCAGCGGGGGCCTCGCGCAGAACCTGGCCTTCTCGCTGGTCGCGATCGGGCTCGTGCTGGGCACCGCGCTGCTGTTCTACGAGGTCGGGCTGACCGAGGATCGCGACCGGGCCAGGGAGCAGGCGGCTCGCCGGCGCGAGGAGGATCGGCACCCCGACGAGGATGGACACCGCGAGCGGACGGGGCCGTTTCGGCGCTCCGCCCCGCGCGGTCTCGACCGGATGCGTGGCCGGCCGCGGCGCCTCCGGTAGGCTATGTGAATCGCGATTCACACCGATGTCATAGATCCCTCCCGTGAGGTACTGAACCAGGCGCCGCCGCTCCAGCCGGTCAACCTGTTCGAGATCGATGTTGCGCTGCAGGAGGGCCTCGAGCGCGAAGGCGGGGACTGGGGCCTCGACCGCGCCCGCGAGGCCGGTGGCGTGGCCGGCAGCGTCGAGGCGCACGAGCACGGTCGCCGGGCCGAGCGCAACGTGCCGGTCCTGCACACCCACGACTCCTACGGCAACCGGATCGATCAGGTGGAGCTCGACCCCTCATGGCACTGGCTGCTCCGCGGGGCGGTCGAGCGCGAGATCCACAGCCTGCCCTGGCGCGCCGAGACGCCCGGGGCGCACGTGGTCCGTGCGGCGCTGTTCATGCTGTGGAGCAACGCGGATGCCGGCGTGATGTGCCCGGTGTCGATGACCTATGCCGCGGTGCCGGCGCTGCGAGACGGCGCGCCCGAGCTGGCGGCGCGCTGGGAGCCGCGGCTGACGATGCCCGACTACGAGCTGGGCGCGCTCGCCGGGATGGCCATGACCGAGCGCCAGGGCGGCTCCGACGTGCGGGCGAACATCACGCGGGCCGAGCCGGCGGGCGACGGCGTCTACGAGCTGCACGGCCACAAGTGGTTCTGCTCCTATCCGCCCTGCGACGTGTTCCTGGTGCTGGCCCAGGCCCCCGGCGGCCTGTCCTGCTTCCTGGTCGAGCGCGGCCCCGGAATGGAGTTCCAGCGGCTCAAGGACAAGCTCGGCACGCGCTCGCTGCCGTCCTCCGAGGTGGAGTTCCACGACGCCCCGGGCCGGCTGGTGGGCGAGGAGGGCCGCGGGGTCCCGGCGATCATCCGGATGGTCAACCACACCCGCCTCGACTGCCTGCTCGGCGGGGCGACCGGGATGCGCCGGGGCGTGGTCGAGGCGATCCATCACACCCGCCACCGGGCGGCGTTCGGGGCGCGGCTGGTCGAGCAGCCGGCCATGCAGAACGTGCTGGCCGACCTGGCCATCGAGTCCGAGGCGGCCACGGCCGCGGCGCTGCGCGTGGCCCGGGCCTACGACTCGGCCGCCGACGGTGCGTTTCGCCGGTTCGCCACCGCGGTCATGAAGTACTGGGTGTGCAAGCGTGCCGCTTCGCACGCGGCCGAGGCGCTCGAGTGCCTGGGTGGCAACGGGTTCGTCGAGGAATCCGGGCTGCCGCTGCTCTATCGCGACGCCCCGCTGGGCTCGATCTGGGAGGGCGCGGGCAACGTGGCCGCGCTCGACGTGCTGCGGGCGATGGTCAAGGAGCCCGAGGGCCTGCCGGCGTTCCTTCAGGAGTGCTCGCTGGCGGCCGGCGCCGACGCGCGGCTCGACGCGCACCTGAGCGGACTGCAGGCGACCCTCTCCGGGCTGATCGCCTCGGGGGATCCGCAGTTCGGCGCGCGGCGGGTGGTCGAGGACCTGGCCGTGGCCCTGCAGGGGTCGCTGCTCGTGCGCTATGCCCCGCCGGCGGTGGCCGACGCATTCTGCGCGGCGCGGCTGGCGGGCGACGGCGGTCGGGTCTACGGGACCCTGCCGGCCAGCGTCGACGCCGGCGCGATCGTAGATCGGGCACTGCCGGCGTGAACGTCGCCGCTCTCGGGACGCGCGACCGTCTGCGCGCCGTGGCGCGCGATCTGATCGAGACCGGGGGATATGGGGCGGCCACCGTGGCCGCGATCGCCGAGCGCGCCGGCGTGGCCTCGGGGACGCTGTATCGCCACTTCGCGTCCAAGGAGGAGCTGTTCCTCGAGATATTCCGGGACGTCTGCGAGGGCGAAGAGCGGGCCATGCGGGCCGCTGCGGATGAGGCCGGGCCGGGGGCGGTCGACCGGATCGAGGCGGTGCTCGGGACGTTCGCGCGGCGGGCGCTGCGCAACCCCTCGCTGGCCTGGGCGCTCCTGGCCGAGCCGGTCGACAAGCTCGTCGACTCCGAGCGCCTGGCCTATCGCGAGCGCTACGCGGCCGTGGTGGCGGGCGAGCTTCGTGCGGCGGTCGCCGCCGGCGAGATCCCCGCGCAGGACGTGGCGTTCACAGCGGCGGCGCTCGTCGGCGGCTGTGGGGAGGCGCTGGTCGGCCCCCTGTCGGCCGTCGAGGAAGCCGACGACGTGGTGGAGTCGATTCGCGCATTTGTGCGCCGGGCGATCGGGGCCGGCCCGCGATGAGCGGCGCGGTCCGGGTCGAGCGCTCCGGGCCGGTGTACACCGTCCTGCTGTCACGACCCGAGCGTCGCAACGCCGTCGATGGTGCGACGGCTTCGGCGCTGGCTGACGCGTTCCGGGAGTTCGACGCGGACGGCGAGGCGTGCGTCGCCGTGCTGCACGGGGAGGGAGGCGTGTTCTGCGCCGGCGCGGATCTGTCCGCGGTCGGCACGCCCGAGGGGAACCGGGTGGCGCTGGACGGCGATGGCCCGATGGGGCCGACCCGGATGCGGCTATCGAAGCCCGTGATCGCCGCGGTCGCGGGACACGCGGTCGCCGGCGGGCTCGAGCTGGCGTTGTGGTGCGATCTGCGGGTGGCCGAGGAGGGGGCGGTCTTCGGGGTGTACTGCCGGCGCTGGGGGGTGCCGCTGATCGACGGCGGGACGGTCCGGCTGCCACGGCTGATCGGGGTGTCGCGGGCCATGGACATGGTTCTGACGGGGCGGGGCGTTGGGGCGGAGGAGGGGTTGGCCATGGGTCTGGTGAACCGTGTCGTGCCGGATGGAGACGGTCGCCGCGCCGCCGAGGAGCTCGCCCGAGAGCTTTCTGGCTTTCCCCAGACGTGCCTGCGGGAAGATCGGCTATCTCTCCTGGAGCAGGACGGGTTGGATGAGCCGGCGGCGCTGGCTAACGAGTTCGCTCACGGGATGCGTTCGTTGGCCGACGCGCAGCCCGGCGTGGATCGGTTCCGGTCGGGCGCGGGGCGCCACGGCTCGTTCTCCTAGCGGGGGTGGTCGAGAAACCGGACGTATTTTCCGGTTTCTCGACCAGGCTCGGAGAGCGATGAGTTTTGGGCGCGCCGCCGGTCGTAGGATGCGAGCGCTATGGCCCTCGTGTGCGTGCATGGACCCTTACGAAACCTGGCCGGCGGCCGGCCGGAGCAGGAGGTGGATGGCGTCACCGTCGTCGCGGTCCTGCGCGGCCTGGAGGACCTCCATCCCGCCGTGGCCGGCTGGATCCTGGACGAGCGCGGGACGATCAGGCGCCACATCAACGTGTTCGTGAACGGCGAGCGCGGCGGCGAGGAGACGACGGTCGCGCCGGGCGACCGGCTCGAGGTGCTGCCGGCGATCACAGGAGGGGCATGACCATGACCGAGCTGATGCTGGGCACAAAGAAGGGCCTGTTCGTGCTCGAAGGCGAGCCGGGAGGGAAGTTCGAGGCTCGTTGCCGGGCGTTCCCCGGCGAGCCGGTCGACTTCGCGATGCGCGATCCGGCCTCGGGGCGGGCGATCGCCACCGTGACCTCGCCGTTCTACGGCCCCAAGATCTGGTTCGCCGACGATCCGGCCGGCGAGTGGACCCAGGCCGAGGGCGTCGCGCTGCCGGACGGCAGCCAGGAGGCGCTCGAGCGGATCTGGGTGATCGTGCCGGGCGAGGGCGGCGCGCTGTATGCCGGCGGCGACCCCGGCGTCCTGTTCGAGAGCCGTGACGGCGGACAGACCTGGGAGCTCAACCGGGCGCTGCGCGAGCGCCGGGTCGAGGACAACTGGCAGCCGGGCGGCGGGGGGCTGTGCCTGCATTCGATCGTTCCCTGGCCCGGCGAGCCGGACAAGCTGTCGCTGGCGGTGTCGGCCGCCGGGGTCTGGCACACCGAGGATCACGGCGAGACCTGGGCGCGACGCAATCAGGGGATCCGGCCCCGCTACCTGCCCGAGGACGCCCAGGAGGGCGCCACCCAGCTGTGCGTGCACCGGATGGAGCGCGCCGCCCGCCGGCCCGACCGGCTGTTCATCCAGTTCCACGGCGGTGTCTACCGCTCCGACGACGCGGGCCAGTCGTGGACGGCGATCGGCGAGGGGCTGCCCTCGGACTTCGGCTTCCCGCTGGCGCTCGACCCGAGCGATCCCGACAGCGCGTACGTAATCCCCCTGCGCGGCGATTTCGACCGGGTGATGCCCGACGGCCACGTGCGCGTGTATGAGACGCGCGACGGCGGCGACACGTGGAGGCCCCGAGGCGAGGGCCTCCCTGACCACGAGGCCTACCTGACCGTCCTGCGCCGCGCCTTCGACCGGGGCGGCGAAGGGCCCGAGCTCCAGCTCTATTTCGGCGCCACGTCCGGGGATGTGTTCGGATCGGGCGACGCCGGCGAGACCTGGTCCACGGTGGCGACCCGGCTCCCGCCCGTGTTCTCGGTCACGGCAAGCGCCTAGCCCAGCCCAGCAGCCGATCGACCTCGGCATCGGTGAGCCCGACCGCGGGGTCGGTCGTCACCAGCAGGGTCGGGGCCGGCCGGGAGGCCGCCCACGAGCGGCACCCATCATCGTGGGCGTCGTCGATCCAGGCCAGCGGCCGGGACGCCTCGACGTGCCGGTCGATCGCGCCGAGCTTCCAGTGCGCCTGGGTGGGGCGCTCGCTCGGGTCGAACACCACGTGGGGGAGCGGGCCGTCCAGCCCGAGAGCCAGCGGCAGGTACTCGTTGGCCTTCTCCTCCCAGCCCGTGCACCAGGTCAGCTCGAACGCGTCCGATAGCCGGCGCAGATGCTGGCCGGCCCTAACCGAGAGAAAATGCGTGATCCCGTCGACCAGCTGGTACCGTCCGGCCGGCGGCGAGCGGTGATCGAAGCCGAACAGCGAGATCACGCCGTCGACGTCGATCAGGAGCAGCGGACGGCCCATGAGTGAACTGATGCTGGCACGGGTACTCATCTGGCCGTAGTCGTCCAGGGCGCTCAAGCCCTCCGCCCGCGCTGCCGAAGTTCGTACTGAGGCAAGCACGGATCGCTTCGCCGCGCCACCTAGCAATGAGCTCATTCTTCGGCATCACTCTCGCGCTCCTGTGCGCCCTGACGACCAACGTCGGCTTCCTGTACAAGCACCGGGGAGCCTGCGCGGCCCCTTCAGTGGACATGCGCCGCCCGCTCCAGTCGGCCCAGGCCCTGTTCGCCTCGCCGCTGTTCACGATCGGCTGGATCATCGGAGCCGGCGCCTGGGCCTTCCACGTGGCCGCGATGTCGGTCGCGCCGCTGTCGCTCGTCCAGGCCGTCCTGGCCGGCGGCATGGTTCTCCTGGCGATCATGGCCGAGCAGATGCTCGGCTGCCACATCGGGCGCCGCCAGTGGATCGGCCTCGGGCTGACCGCGTTCGGGTTGATGCTGCTGGGCTTCACGCTCCCGGCCACCCACGGCGCGCACTCGCACGCCTCGACGCCGGGCATGATCGGCTTTGAAACCGTCCTGATCGCCGCCGGCGGCCTGCTCATCATGGGCCCGCGGATGGGCGCCCCGGCCGAGCACCATGGCTACATGCTGGGCGCCGCCTCCGGGATCCTGTTCGGGGTCTCCGACGTGGCCATCAAGGCGATCTCAGGCCTGGTCGCCGCCTCGGGTCCGCTCGGCCTGCTCACCCCCTGGACGTTCGTGTGCGTGGCCGCCTCGGTGGTCGCCTTCTACGCCTCGGCCAAGGGCCTGCAGGACGGCGACGCGGTCCCGGTGATCGCGGTCACCGGCACGGCGGCCAACGTGGCCGGCATCGTCGGCGGGTTCATCGTGTTCGGCGATCCGCTCCCGGCCAACCCGGTCTCGCTGGTCGTGCAGGTCCTCGCGTTCGCCCTGGTGATCGGCGCGGCGTGGCTGATGCCGGCCCCGGTCCGCGCCGCCTCGGCGCCGGCTGTGGCCCCGGCCGCCGCGTAGTCGCAAGATCGGCAAACCCCCGACTGGGGGATAGTCCGATCTGTACAATTGCTCCGCCCTCGCTCCGCCGCTACGGTTGTACAAAACGGCGAACGAGTTGGAGGAACCGGGAATGGCGAGCACCGAGCAGGCAGTCGAGCAGAGCACGCTCCAGGAGCTGGCCAGGCGCCACCTGTGGATGCATTTCACGCGGATGTCGGCCTACGAGCAGGCCGAAGTTCCGGTGATCGTCCGGGGTGAGGGCTGCTACGTCTGGGACGAGCACGGCAAGCGCTACCTGGACGGGCTCTCCGCGCTGTTCTGCGTGAACATCGGCCACGGCCGCGCCGACATCGCCCAGGCCGGCGCCGACCAGGCCAAGGACCTGGGGTTCTTCACCAACTGGTCCTACGCGCATCCGCCGGCCATCGAGCTGGCCGCGCGAATCGCCTCGCTCGCGCCGGGGGACCTCAACCGGGTGTTCTTCACCAGCGGCGGCTCGGAGGCGGTCGAGTCGGCCTACAAGCTGGCCCGCCAGTACCACAAGCTCACCGGCAAGCCGAATAAGACCAAGCTGATCGCCCGCGAGATCGCCTACCACGGCACCAGCCTGGGCGCGCTCTCGGCCACCGGCATCACCGGTCTGCGCACGCCGTTCGAGCCGCTGACCCCGGGCGCCTCGCACGTGCCGAACACCAACACCTTCCGGAGGCAGCCGGGCATCACCGAGGAGTACTTCGCCGAGTCGATCGCCGAGAAGATCGAGTTCGAGGGACCCGAGACCGTCGCGGCGGTGATCCTCGAGCCGGTGCAGAACGCCGGCGGGTGCTTCACGCCGCCCCCGGGCTACTTCCAGCGAGTGCGGGAGATCTGCGACGAGTACGACGTGCTGCTGATCTCTGACGAGGTCATCTGCGCCTGGGGACGGCTGGGCGAATGGTTCGGCGCGATCAAGTACGACTACCTCCCCGACATGATCACCACGGCCAAGGGCCTGACCAGCGCGTACGCCCCGATGGGGGCGGTGATCGCCACCGACCGCGTGGCCGAGCCGTTCATGACCGGCACCAACAGCTTCACCCACGGCTTCACGTTCGCCGGGCATCCGATCTGCTCGGCGGTGGCGATGGCCAACCTGGACGCGTTCGAGCGCGAGGGTGTGCTCGAGAACGTCCGCTCCAACGAGGGCCGGTTCCGGGCCATGCTCGAATCGCTGCGCGAGCTGCCGATCGTGGGCGACGTCCGGGGCGCCGGGTACTTCCACGCGATCGAGCTGGTCAAGGACCAGGCGACCAAGGAGAGCTTCAACGACGAGGAATCCGAGACGCTGCTGCGCGGCTTCCTGTCCGGCGAGCTCTACCGCCGCGGGCTGATCTGCCGCGCCGACGATCGCGGCGATCCGGTCATCCAGCTCTCGCCGCCGCTGATCGCGGGGCCCGAGCAGTTCGATGAGATCGAAGACATCCTGCGGGGCGTTCTGAGCGAGGCCGGCGAGCGCATGCACGTGCTGGGCACCGCCTAGGGCTCCCGGGGGCGCTCGGATGCTGACCGTACGCGAGCTGCTGCGCGATCTGGACGTTCGCCTGCTGACCGGCGAGCGCGGCCTGCAGCTGCCGGTCCGCTGGGTGCACATCTCCGAGCTGCTCGATCCCACGCCGTGGCTGTCGGGCGGCGAGCTGCTGCTGACGACCGGAATGCAGCTCGAGACGCCGGCCCAGGCGCGCGAGTTCGTTGCCCGGCTGGCCGACCACCACCTGGCCGGACTCGGGTTCGGGACCGGCTTCAAGCACTCCACGGTCCCCGAGTCGCTGCTCGCGCTGGCTGCCGAGCGCGAGTTCCCGGTGTTCGAGGTGCCCTACGAGGTGCCGTTCATCGCGGTCACCGAGGCCGCGTTCAGCCAGCTCGTCAACGAGCAGTACGCCGTGCTCCGCCGCGCGCTGGCCGCCCAGGAGCGCCTGGAGCGGATCGTGCTCTCCGAGCGCGGGCTCGAGGCGCTGGTCGGGGCGCTGTCCACGCTGATCGGCGCGGCCGTGGTCGTGTTCGACTCACGCGGCGAGCCGATGCAGCAGCACGCGTTCCGGCGCGAGATCGCGCCGGGGGTCCTCGATACGCTGCGTGGCGAGGTGCGCGAGCGCGCCCGCCGCCGCGAGGCGCGGGCGTTCATGCCCACGCTGGTCGAGGGCAACCACGGGCTGGCCCTGCCGGTGGCCTCCGACGGCACCCCGCAGCCGGCCGGCGCCGGTCCCGGCCGGGCGCCCGAGGCGTGGCTGGTGGCCATCAAGGACGCCGGCCCGCTGTCTGACTTCGACCGGCTGACCCTGCACCAGGCGGTGACGATCGTGGCGCTCGAGCTGCTTCGGTCCCGGGTGGCCGGCGACACCGAACGCCGGCTGGCCGGCGATCTGCTCGACGCGATCGTGAGTGGCGAGCTGAACGGCTCGGAGCTCGCGCGCCGGCTCGGGCCCTTCGGATTGGGCGAGGAGGTCGCGGCGATCGTGCTCGGGGTCGCGGGCGAGAGTCGCCCCGCGTCGCCGGCCGCGGTGGAAGGGGCGTTGTGGAATGCCCTGCGCGAGGAGGCCACGCCGACGCTGGTCGCGTCGGTCGGTCCCTTCGCGTGCGCGCTGATTCCCGGCACGCCGTACGAGGATCTGGTCGCGCTCGGCGAGCGCGTGGTGGAAGCGGCCGAGAGCGAGCTGCGCGACGACGTGCGGGTCGGGATCGGCCGGGCGATCGCGGCGGTCGACGCGCGGCGGAGCTTCCACGAGGCGCGATGTGCTTTGGAGGCGCTGGCGTTCGGGGTGGCGGGCTCGAACGGCAACGGGTCGGCCCCCGAGCGGCCCCGGGTGGCCACCTACAAGGACCTCGGGTCCTTCCAGCTTCTGCTCTCGCTCCAGGACGACGAGGCCCTGCGCCTGTTCTGCGACTCGATCCTCGGCCCGATCGAGGCCAGCGAGGGACCGTACGGCGGCGAGCTGATGCGCTCGCTCGAGGCGTTCATCGAAGAGAACGGGCAGTGGGAGCGGGCGGCGCGGCGGCTGTACTGCCACCGGCACACGCTCCGCTACCGGATCCGCCGCGTCGAGGAGCTGACCGGGCGAAACCTGGGCTCGGCGCGCGACCGGATCGAGTTCTGGCTGGCCCTGCGGGGGCGGGAGCTGGTGGCCCAAGAATGAGAATGAGAATGAGAATGAGAATGAGACCCACAACTGGGCTGAGACACGGGAAGGCGGTCTGAGGCGTGAAAGTAGGCGTTCCAACAGAGGTGAAGTCGGACGAGTACCGGGTGGCGCTGACGCCGGCCGGGGTGCGCGAACTGGTCGACGCCGGGCACGAGGTGTACGTGCAAAGCGGCGCCGGGGAGGGCTCGAGCATCACCAACGAGGCTTACGCGGCTCAGGGGGCGACGGTCCTGCCCGACGCGGACGCGGTGTTCGAGGAGGCCGGGCTGATCGTCAAGGTCAAGGAGCCGCAGCCCGAGGAGGTCGCGCGCCTGGCGCCGCGGCACACGCTGTTCACCTACCTGCACCTGGCCGCCGACGCGGAGCTGACCCGCGGGCTGATGGAGTCGGGCGCCACCTGCATCGCCTACGAGACGGTCGAGGACGCCCGCGGGCGGCTGCCGCTGCTCGCCCCGATGTCCGAGGTGGCGGGCAAGATCGCCACCCAGGCCGGCGCGTTCATCCTTGAGAAGCCGCTGGGCGGGAGGGGCATCCTGCTGGGCGGCGTTCCGGGCGTGGCCGCCGCCAACGTGATGATCATCGGCGGCGGAGTGGTCGGGATGAACGCGGCGTTCATCGCGATGGGGATGGAGGCCACGGTGTTCGTCTACGACCGCAACATCGACCGCCTGCGCGAGCTCGACATCGCCTTGGGCGGTCGGGCGGACACATGCTTTGCCTCGACGCTCGAGATCGAGCAGCGCCTTCCCTACATGGACCTGGTGATCGGGGCGGTGCTCGTCCACGGGGCCAGGGCCCCCCGGGTGATCACGCGCGAGCAGCTCGGGCTGATGCAGCGCCACGCCGTGCTCGTCGACGTCTCGATCGACCAGGGCGGGTGCTTTGAGACCTCGCGGCCGACCACCCACTCGGACCCGACCTACGAGGTCGACGGGATCACCCACTACTGCGTGACCAACATGCCCGGCGCTGTGCCGATCACCTCGACCTACGCGCTGACCAACGCCACCATGCCCTACGTGCTCCATCTGACGAGCGCGGGTGTGCAGCGCGCGACCACCGAGAACCCCGGCTTGAAGCTCGGCGTGAATGTGGCCGGCGGCCAGGTCACCTACGCGCCCGTGGCGGACGCCGTCGGGGTGCCGTGCGTGGCCGTGGACGAGGCGCTCGGGGTGGCCGCGGCGTGAGGCCGGCCGGGCGCCGGCGGGGCCTCGGCGGCCCCGCCACACGATGGCCACAGCCGTATTCCGCACCCCTGCTACGCTCCCAATCCGCATGCCGACTACCAGCCAATTGATCCGCAAGGGCCGCACGCCGCCCAAGAAGAAGCTCGCCACGCCGGGCCTGAAGTCCGGTAAGGGCCGCAAGAAGAAGGTCGCGGCGCCTCAGCGTCGCGGCGTGTGTACCCGCGTGTACACGACCACGCCGAAGAAGCCGAACTCGGCGCTGCGCAAGGTCGCCCGTGTCAGGCTGACCAACGGCATGGAGGTCGGCGCCTACATTCCGGGCGAGGGTCACAACCTGCAGGAGCACTCGGTTGTCCTGGTCCGCGGTGGCCGCGTCAAGGACCTCCCGGGCTTCCGATACAAGGTGATCCGCGGCACGCTCGACGCGGCTGGCGTCAGCGACCGCAAGAAGGCCCGCTCGCAGTACGGCGTGAAGGCCAAGTAATGCCCCGTCGCGCAGCCGCCCAGATCAGGCCGGTCGAGCCCGATCCGGTCCACCGCAACCGCCTGGTCCAGCAGGTGATCAACAAGGTCATGCTGGACGGCAAGAAGTCCACGGCCGAGAAGATCGTCTACGACGCGCTGGCCATCCTCGGCGAGCGCAGCGGCAAGAACCCGGTCGAGCAGCTCGAGGCCGGGATCAAGGCGCTGACTCCCGTGCTCGAGGTGCGCTCGCGCCGCGTCGGCGGCGCCACCTACCAGGTGCCGGTCGAAGTGCCGGCCCGGCGCGCCCGCACGCTGGCCGTCCGCTGGCTCGTCCTGTTCGCCCGCCAGCGCCGCGAGAAGACCATGGCCCAGCGGCTCGCTCACGAGCTGCTCGACGCCACGCAGCAGCAGGGCGGCGCCTTCAAGCGCAAGGACGACATCTACCGCATGGCCCAAGCCAACAAGGCGTTCGCTCACTACCGCTGGTAGGTCCGGCGCCGGAGGCTGCCCGTCTCGGGCGCCGGTGCGTGTTGTTTGGGGTTGGTGTGAGGTGCGCAAGGGTTCCGCGAGGCGCCCGAGACGGGCAGCCACCGCCCCAGTCCACGTGGCCGCTGAGCTCACTTAGAGCCAGAAGCCGGCCGGCGCGCGAACAGGCCGACGGTGCGATCGGCGAACCTGTGCCACGGATGGGAGGGGGCTTTGGAGCGGAGGTGGGGGTCCGTCTGGGGCCCCTCGCGCGAAGTGCACGCACCGTAGCCCACCGATCCATTAGCGCCCGGGGCCCCAGGCGGACACCACCGGAGCGAAACGCGAGGGCTGCCCACCACACGGGACCGGGGGCTGCAGTGAGACAACCCTCGCGTTTCCCAAGGGTACCGGGGTATTGCTCAAGAATCGCAGTCCATTCGGGATGGTGTCAGGAAGCCGACCGCTCTCGGCCCTGGGGGTAAGAAGTTGCTTACTCACATGGCGTCGGGAGTCAGCGGTCGCCTGAGTGGCGTAACCATCAGTAACCCCACCCCGCCGGCGATCAGCAACACCACCGCGCCGAGCGTTTCGATGTACAGCCCGGCGCTCGGGCTCGCGCTCGCCTGGACGTAGCCGATGCCGCTCGAGCCGATCAGGCCGCTCGCGTGTGCGTCGGGCCAATCACCGATCAGCGCGATCAGCAGCGTGGCGATGCCGAGGGCGGCCAGGCCGGCCAGCGCGGCGCGACTGGGATGGCGGTAGACGGCGTAGGCGAGCGCCACCGCGACCAGCGCGAGCGGGATCGGCGCCCAGGCGTGGTTGGCTCCCGTGCCGACCGTCCTGACCACCGCCGAGCTGCTCGCCGAGCGCAGGTGATAGAGCGTGGCGAATTGCGCGACGATCACCAGCAGCGCGCCGAGCGCTGCGCCGATGGCCAGCGCCGCCCGGGCCGGTCCGGTGGCCTCGGGGTCGGCCGCCGCAGGCGGCGAGGAGCTCTGCCAGCGCGGGAGGAGAAGGCGCCCGGAAGCCCCAGAACCTCTGCTATATTCGCTATTCGCCTCGGGTGGGGCGTTCATCCGCGCTCAGCCTCGAGGTCGCAGGATCTTTGTAATGGAGTCGTCCACCAGATAGACACCCGCCCCTTCCCGCCACCTGCGTCGTGAATGGGCCCGATGGGCCCTTTTTCATGTCCGTAGGTTTGGCCGGGAAACCGGTGCATTTTGGCCGCGAACGACCAATAAATCGCAGCCCACGAATACCTCACACACATGCCTCGCACGTTCCCTCTGAACAAGATTCGCAACATCGGGATCATGGCTCACATCGACGCCGGTAAGACGACGACGACTGAGCGCATCCTCTATTACACCGGTCGGACCTACAAGATGGGGGAGGTTCACGAGGGGGCGGCCGTCATGGACTGGATGGCCCAGGAGCAGGAGCGGGGGATCACGATCACCTCCGCCGCCACCACCTGCGAGTGGCGCGACTTCCGAATCAACATCATCGACACGCCCGGCCACGTCGACTTCACGGTCGAGGTGGAGCGCTCGCTCCGGGTGCTCGACGGCGCGATCGCGCTGTTCGACTCGGTCGCCGGCGTCGAGCCCCAGTCCGAGACCGTGTGGCGCCAGGCCGACAAGTACCGCGTCCCGCGCATCGCCTACATCAACAAGATGGACCGGATCGGCTCCGACTTCAGTCGCGGCGTGCAGACCATGGTCGACCGGCTGGGCGCCAACCCGGTTCCCGTTCAGCTGCCGATCGGGGCCGAGGCCGACTTCCGAGGCATCGTCGACCTGATCGGGATGAAGGCGATCCTCTACAAGGACGAGCTCGGCAAGGAGCAGGACATCGTCGACATCCCGGCCGAGATGGCCGACGAGGCCGCGGCCGCGCGCGAGCACCTCCTCGACGAGGTCTCCCACCACGATGACGAGCTCACCGAGATGATCCTCGAGGAGCAGGAGATTTCGCCCGACCGCCTGAAGGAGGCCATCCGCAAGGCGACGCTGGCGATCCAGATCACCCCGGTCCTGTGCGGCAGTAGCTTCAAGAACAAGGGCGTGCAGCCGCTGCTGGACGCGGTTCTCGACTACCTCCCGAGCCCGCTCGACGTGCCCCCGGTGGAGGGCGTGGAGCCGGCCAAGGGATCGAGCAACGGCGACGAGCGGCCGGCCGTCCGCAACGCCTCCGACGACGAGCCGTTCGCGGCGCTGGCCTTCAAGATCATGGCCGACCCCTACGTCGGCAAGCTCACCTACTTCCGCGTCTACTCGGGTCAGCTCGAGGCGGGCGCGCGCATCCTCAACGTGAGCACCGGCCGGACCGAACGCATCGGGCGCATCCTGATGATGCACGCGAACGAGCGCGAGGAGGTCAAGGAGATCCACGCCGGCGACATCGCCGCCGCCGTCGGGATCAAGCAGGTGGTGACCGGCGACACGCTGGCTGCCCCTGACAAGCCGATCAAGCTCGAGACGATCGAGTTCCCCGAGCCGGTGATCAAGGTGGCGATCGAGCCCAAGACCAAGGCCGATCAGGAGAAGATGGCCACGGCGCTCCAGCGCCTGGCCGAGGAGGACCCGACCTTCCAGGTCCGGACCAACGAGGAGACCGGCCAGACCGAGATCTCGGGGATGGGCGAGCTGCACCTCGAGGTGCTGGTCGACCGGATGCTCCGCGAGTACAAGGTCGACGCCAACGTCGGCCGTCCGCAGGTCTCCTACCGCGAGACGATCAAGGGTACGGCCGAGAAGGTCGAGGGCCGGTTCGTACGCCAGACCGGTGGCGCGGGCCAGTACGGAATCGTCTACGTGAACGTCGAGCCGGCGCCCGGCGAGGGCTTCGACTTCGTCAACAAGATCAAGGGCGGGTCGATCCCCACCGAGTTCATCCCGGCGGTCGAGAAGGGCATGGAAGAGGCGATGGAGAATGGGCCGCGTGCGGGGTACCCGATGGTGGACGTCCGCGCCACGCTGACCGACGGCAAGTACCACGAGACCGATTCCTCGGAGCTCGCGTTCAAGGTGGCGGGCTCGCTGGCGCTCAAGGCAGCGGTGGCGCGAGCCAAGCCGATTCTGCTCGAGCCGATCTTCGCCGTCGAGGTGGTCACCCCCGAGGAGTTCATGGGCGACGTGATCGGCGATCTGAACCGCCGGCGTGGCCACGTCAACGGGATGGAGCAGCGCGGGAACGCGCAGGTCATCACCGCCTACGTGCCTCTGGCCGAGATGTTCGGATACGCCACCGACGTGCGGTCCAACACCCAGGGACGCGCGACCTACACGATGCAGTTCGAGCGCTACGACGAAGTGCCCCCTAACATCGCTGAGCGAGTGGTCGGCGATCAAGCCCAGGCGGCCGCTTGAAGCCGTACAGCAGCGACTGCCGCGAATTTATATCCTGCATAAGTTCGTCCGCGGACGGACACACCTACTGAAATAGAAGGAGCGACACCAAAGTGGCGAAAGCCAAGTTCGAGCGCGATAAGCCCCATGTCAACGTCGGCACCATCGGTCACATCGACCATGGCAAGACGACGCTGACCGCGGCCATCACGAAGGTGCTCAACGAGAAGTACGGCGGCACCGAGGTGCGGTCGTTCGAATCGATCGACAACGCTCCGGAAGAGAAGGCTCGCGGCATCACAATCGCGACTTCGCATGTCGAGTACCAGACGCCCAACCGGCACTATGCGCACGTCGACTGTCCGGGGCACGCCGATTACGTCAAGAACATGATCACCGGCGCCGCCCAGATGGACGGCGCGATCCTGGTCGTTTCGGCGGCCGACGGCGCGATGCCCCAGACGCGCGAGCACATCCTGCTTGCCCGCCAGGTGGGTGTGCCCTACATCGTCGTGTTCCTCAACAAGGTCGACATGGTCGACGACGAAGAGCTGCTCGAGTTGGTCGAGGTCGAGATCCGCGACCTGCTCTCCGAGTACGACTTCCCCGGGGACGACATCCCGTTCGTCGCCGGCTCCGCGCTGAAGGCGCTCGAGGGCGACGAGGAGTACGAGGCCAAGATCCTCGAGCTCGCCGAGGCGCTGGACAGCTATATCCCAGAGCCGGTCCGGGACCTGGACAAGCCATTCCTGATGCCGGTCGAGGACGTGTTCTCGATCACCGGCCGCGGGACGGTGGCCACCGGCCGGATCGAGAGCGGGATCATCAAGACCGGTGAGACCGTCGAGATCGTGGGCATCAAGCCCACCACCTCGACCGTCGTGACCGGGGTCGAGATGTTCAAGAAGAACCTCGATCAGGGTCAGGCCGGCGACAACGCCGGCTGCCTGTTGCGTGGCACCAAGCGCGACGAGATCGAGCGCGGCCAGGTGCTGTGCAAGCCCGGCTCGATCACCCCGCACACCAAGTTCAAGTCCGAGGTCTACATCCTGAAGAAGGAGGAAGGCGGCCGCCACACGCCGTTCTTCACGGGCTATCGGCCGCAGTTCTATTTCCGCACCACCGACGTCACCGGCGTGGCGAGGCTGCCTGAGGGCACCGAGATGGTCATGCCCGGCGACAACGTCCAGATGGAGATCGAGCTGATCCAGCCGATCGCCATGGACCAGGGGTTGCGGTTCGCGATCCGTGAGGGCGGCCGAACGGTCGGCTCGGGGGTCGTCACCGAAGTAATCCAATAGATTGATCTGGCGGCGCGGGCCTCGCGGCCCCGCCGCCTTTTTTGTGTCAGATACGACCTTTGGGGGTGGGCCCCGTAGCTCGGGGCTCACCTTTGCGTGGAGAAAAACGCGTTGGCAACGATTGCCCAAAACAAGATCCGAATTCGCCTGAAGTCCTACGACCACTCGGCGATCGAAACGGCGGCCAAGGAGATCGTCGAGACGGCGGCGCGCACCGGCGCGACCGTCTCCGGTCCCGTGCCGCTGCCCACCGAGAAGAACGTCTACTGCGTGATCCGCTCGCCGTTCAAGGACAAGGACTCGCGTGAGCACTTCGAGATCCGCACCCACAAGCGGCTGATCGACATCCACCAGCCCACCCCGAAGACGGTTGACTCGCTCCAGCGGCTCGACCATCTCCCGGCCGGCGTGGATATCGAGATCCGCCTCGCCTCCTGAGCGTCATGCCTGCGATCCTCGCCAAGAAACTCGGCATGACGCAGCGTTTCCTAGAGGACGGGCGCGTCGAGCGCGTCACCGTGCTGGAGGCCGGACCGTGCCCGGTCACCGCGATCCGCACCCACGAGCGCGACGGCTACGAGGCCGTGCAGCTGGCCTTCGGGGCGTGCAAGGAGAAGGTGCTGACCAAGGCCGAGCTCGGGCACCTGAAGAAGGCCGACGCCTCCGCGCACCGCCACCTGGTCGAGTTCCGCGACGAGGCCGGCGAGCTGCTGGTCGGGCAGACGGTCACCGCGGACACGTTCTCGGTGGGCGACAAGATCAAGATCTCCGGCCTCACCAAGGGCAAGGGCTTCCAGGGCACGATCAAGCGCCACAACTTCAAGCGCGGTCCGAAGTCGCACGGCTCGCACAACGTCCGCGCCCCCGGATCGATTGGCGCGTCGGCCACGCCCTCGCGCGTGTTCAAGGGTGTGCGCGGCCCGGGACGGATGGGCGGCGGACGGATCACCCAGCGTGGCCTCACCGTGGTCGAGGTGATTCCGGGTCAGAACCTGTTGCTCGTGCGCGGCGCCGTTCCCGGCCCTCGCGGCGGCACCGTGGAGGTGCGGACCGATGCCTAGGACCGCCTCGCGGCTCGGCGGAGGGACCGTCGAGCTCGACCCCGTGGTCTTCGAGTCGGGCTTCAACATGCCCGTCGTGCACGAGGCCGTCCGGGCCGAGCTGAACGCCCGCCGGCACGGCACCGCGTCGACCAAGACGCGCGGCGAGGTGTCCGGCGGCGGAGCCAAGCCGTGGCGCCAGAAGGGCACTGGACGCGCTCGCGCCGGGTCCTCGCGCTCGCCCGTGTGGACCGGCGGTGGCACGGTGTTCGGCCCCACGCCGCGTCGCTACACGGTCAAGGTCAACCGCAAGGCGCGCCGGGCGGCTCTGCGCAGCGTGCTCTCGCTGCACGCCCAGCGCGAGTCGCTCGCCGTGTTCGATCCGAGCTCGTTCGATACGCCCTCCACCAAGCGGGCGGCCGAGCTGCTGAGAGATTGGCTCGCACCCACCGCGGCCGGACACGTGCTCGTACTGCTGGGCGAGACCGAGGCGGCCGCCGGGAAGTCGTTCCGCAACCTGGCCGGCGCCGACGCCATGCCGGTCGACGACGCCGGCGTGGCCGACATCGTCGGGGCGGCGTCGCTGCTCGTATCCGAGGCCGCGCTGCAATCGCTGCTGGCCCGGGTCGGCGCCGGTGCCGGCGAGTCCGCATCCGAGGAGGCCGCCTGATGGATCCCACTCAGGTGATCATCCGCCCGGTGCTCTCCGAGAAGACGTTCGCGCTGGCCGAGGCCGGGAAGTACACCTTCCGCGTGCACGACAAGGCGCACAAGACCCAGATCCGCCAGGCCATCGAGCAGCTGTTCGACGTCAACGTGCTCGAGGTGCGCACTGCGCATGTGCACTCCAAGCCCAAGCGGCGCGGGCAGACCGCCGGTCGCACCCGTCAGTGGAAGAAGGCCATCGTGCAGGTGCGCGAGGGACAGACGATCCCGATCTTCGGGGGACTGGAAGCAGGGGAGTAGCCGATGCCCATCCGTAAGCCCAAGCCCACGTCGGCCGGCCGTCGGTTCGTCACCTATCCCGACTACGCCGAGATAACCCGCACCAAGCCCGAGAAGTCGCTGGTCGAGGGGCTGGGGAAGTCCGGCGGGCGCAACTCGTACGGCCGCAAGACATCGCGCCACCGCGGCGGCGGCGCCAAGCGCCTGTACCGCAAGATCGACTTCAAGCGCCGCAAGGACGGGATCCCGGCCAAGGTGGCGCACATCGAGTACGACCCCAACCGCTCGGCCTACATCGCGCTGCTGCACTACGCCGACGGCGAGAAGCGCTACATCCTCGCCCCGCAGCGCCTGCGCGTGGGGATGAGCGTGCAGTCCGGAGATCGCGCCGAGATCCGGGTGGGCAACAGCCTGCCGCTCGGCAACATGCCGGCCGGCACCGTGGTGCACAACGTCGAGCTGACCCCCGGGCGCGGCGGCCAGATGGCCCGCGCGGCCGGTGCCGGCGTGCAGCTGCTGGCCAAGGAGGGGGAGTACGTCACGCTCCGCCTGCCCTCGGGCGAGATGCGGATGGTCCGGGCCGAGTGCCGCGCCACGGTGGGCACGATCGGCAACACGGACCACCAAAACGTTTCCATCGGCAAGGCTGGACGCAAGCGGCACATGGGCGTGCGCCCGCAGACCCGCGGCACGGCGATGAACCCGGTCGACCACCCGCACGGTGGCGGCGAGGGCTCGACCACGCCCGGGCGCCACCCGGTCACGCCCTGGGGCGTGCCGACGCTCGGCTACCGCACGCGCCCCAAGGGCAAGGCATCTGACAAGTACATCGTCCGTGGACGGAGGAGAGGTAAAGGCAAGCGATGAGTCGCTCGAGCAAGAAGGGGCCGTACGTCGAGGAGCGGCTGATGACGCGGATCGAGGCCATGAACACCTCGGGCGAGAAGCGCATGCTCCGCACCTGGTCGCGCGCCTCGACGATCTTCCCCGAGATGGTCGGTCACACGATTGCCGTCCACGACGGCCGCAAACACGTGCCGGTGTTCGTCACCGAGTCGATGGTCGGGCACAAGCTCGGCGAGTTCGCGCCCACGCGCCTGTATCGCGGACATGCGGGGACTGGTAAGAGACGATGACTCCTCCTGACGAGACTCCTCCGGAAGAGACCACGCAGAAGCCTAAGCGGCGCCGTCGGAAGCCGGCGGACGCGCCCGCGTCCGAAGCCCCGGGCTCATCGGAAGCCACGACCGACGCGGAGTCCGAGACGACGCGAGGGGCTTCCGACGCGGACGCGTCCCCCGCTGACGTAATCGATCAGACGCCGGAGGACGTGGAGGCCGAGGAGGCCGCGGCTGACGTCATGCTCGAAGCCGATGCGGAGGCGGAGGGCGAGACGGACGCCGAGGACGACTCGGTGGCCGAAGGTGATGAGGGCCCGGCAGCCGAGGAGGCGCCCGCGCCCGCGCGGCGCCGGCGACGGGGTGCGGCCGCTGAGCCGGCCGAGGAGGCCGCGGCGCCCGCTCCCGCACCGGCGGCTGCGCCTAGCCGTCGGAGGAGGAGAGGCGAGAGGGGCGATGTGGTCGTCAGGGCGCAGGCCAAGTACGTAAGGTCATCGGCGCGGAAGGCGCGGTTGGTGTGCGACCACATCCGGGGCAAGAGCGTTGAGGAGGCGCGAGCTATCCTCGCTCACACCTCGCGTGCGGTGGCGCGTGACTGGAGCAAGTTGCTCGAGTCGGCCGTGGCCAACGCGGAGAACAACCACGAACTCGTCGGCGAGGATCTGTACGTGATGGCCGTGCACGCCGACGAAGGTCCCACGATCCGGCGCTTCCGCCCCCGCGCGATGGGCCGGGCGACGCGGATTCGCAAGCGCACCAGCCACCTCACGATTTTGCTCACGCCGAAGGATTAGTCACTAGATATGGGTCAGAAAGTTCATCCCGAGTCGCTCCGCGTGGGCTACATCCACGACTGGAAGTCGAACTGGTTCAACGAGCGCGCGTTCTCGGATTACCTGCACGAGGACACGCAGATCCGCGATCACATCGTCGGGCGGCTCTCGCACGCCGGCCTGTCGGACATCACGATCCGCAAGAACCAGAACGAGGTCGAGGTCAACATCCATACGGCTCGGCCGGGCATCGTGATCGGCAAGTCGGGCTCGGAGGTCGACCAGCTCCGGCGCGACCTGCACCGGATCACCGGCAAGCAGGTCAAGGTCAACATCCTCGAGATCAAGCGCCCAGAGCTCGACGCGCGCCTGGTCGCGCAGTCGATCGCCGAGCAGCTCCAGAACCGCGTGGCCTTCCGCCGGGCGATGAAGCGCGCGCTGACCAGCGCGATGCGCTCAGGCGCCAAGGGCGTCAAGGTGCAGGTCTCCGGTCGCCTGGGCGGCGCCGAGATGGCCCGCACCGAGGGCTACTCGGACGGTCGCGTGCCGCTGCACACGCTGCGCGCGGACATCGACTACGGCTTCCACGAGGCACGCACCACGTTTGGCCGGATCGGCGTCAAGTGCTGGATCAACAAGGGCGAGATCATGCCCGAGGGCTACACCGGCACTGATTTGACGATCATGGACGAGCCCGCCCCGCAGGCGCCCGAGCGCGACGGTCGCGGTGGGCGCGGCGGACGCGATGGACGCGGTCGCGGCGGCCCGGGTGGCCGTGGCGGCGGTCCGGGCGGTCGCGGTGGCGGTCCCGGTGGTCCCGGTGGTCGGGGCGGTCCCGGCGGTCCCGGTGGTCGGGGCGGTCCCGGCGGACCCGGCGGTCCGGGTGGTCGCGGTGGCGGTCCCGGTGGTCGAGGCGGTGGTCCGGGTGGTCGAGGCGGCGGTCCGGGTGGCCGTGGCGGCGGCCCAGGCGGTCGCGGTGGCGGTGGTGGCGGCGGTGGCCGCGGTGGCGGCCCAGGCGGTCGCGGTGGTGGCGGCGGCGGTGGTCGCGGCGGCGGCGGTGGCGGTCCGCGCGGTGGCGGGGGCGGAGGCGCCGGCGGTGGCGGCGGCCAGCAAGGTGGTGGTGGCTGATGCTCGCTCCCAAGCGCGTCAAGCACCGCAAGGTCCACCGCGGGCGCCGGCACGGGCTGTCTCGCGGACAGACCAAGGTCCAATTCGGCGAGTACGGCCTGAAGGCGCTCGACGCCGGATGGCTGACCAACCGTCAGATCGAGGCCGCTCGAATCGCCATGACCCGCAAGATCAAGCGCGGCGGCAAGGTGTGGATCAACGTCTATCCGGACAAGTCGTTCACCAAGAAGCCGGCCGAGACGCGGATGGGCTCCGGCAAGGGCTCACCCGAGGGCTGGGTTGCCGTGGTGAAGCCTGGCCGTGTGATGTTCGAGCTGGCCGGCGTCCCCGAGCCCCTGGCTCGCGAGGCGATGCGCCTGGCCGGCCACAAGCTGTCGGTCCGCACCAAGTTCGTCATGCGCGAGGACGGTTGAGATGAGAGCCTCAGACCTGCGCGACATGAACGACACCGAACTGCGCGAGCACATCAAGACCGCGCGGCGCGAGCTGTTCGGGCTGCGCTTCCAACACGCGACGGCCGAGCTCGAGAACACCTCTGGGCTGAGGCGCGCCAAGCGTGAGATCGCGCGGGCCCTGACGGTTGCCCGCGAACGCGAACTCGAACTCCAGAATCGGAATGACTGAGACAGAGAACAACGAGACTCCAGAGAGCCCGGACGTGGAGGTCACGTCCGAGGCGGAAACGGCCTCGAAAGCCCCGGACGTGACCTCCACGTCCGAGCTCGAGTCCGCGGCTCCAAGCGAGCCCGCCGAGGTGCTCGCTCCAAAGGAGCGGCGTCGTCGAGCCCGCGCTGGGAAAGCCGCAAAGACCCCGGCGCGTCAGCCGCGCACGGCCGAGGAGCGGCACGCCGACCGCGTGACCGAGCGGAGCCAGAAGGCCCAGGCCCGGCGCGTGGAGCGCACGCGGTCGCGTGAGAAGGCGCGCGCGGCACGAGCGGGCGCCGAGCCCGAGACCACTCCGCCCCGCGAGCACGGTCCGGGCCGTCAGAAGACGCGCCAGGGCGTGGTCGTGTCCGACAAGGCCGACAAGACGATCACCGTGCGCATCGACGTGACCCGGCGCCACCGGCGCTACGAGAAGATCGTGCGGACGTCGAGCACGCTGCACGTTCACGACGAGGCCAACGACGCCCACACCGGCGACACCGTGATCGTCCGCGAGTCGCGTCCGATGTCGCGCCTGAAGCGCTGGCGGCTGGTCGAAGTGGTGCAGCGGGCGAAGTGAGGACCAGACCGTGATCCAGAACGAGACACGACTGCGCGTGGCCGACAACACCGGCGCCCGGGAGATCCTGGTCATTCGCGTACGGGGCGGTCATCGCCGCCGGTACGCCGGCGTGGGCGACATCGTCACCGCCACGGTCAAGCAAGCCACGCCGCAGGGATCGGTCAAGAAGGGCGAGGTGGTCACCGCCGTCGTGGTGCGGACCCGCAAGGCCTACGGGCGCGAGGACGGCACCTACATCGCGTTCGACGAGAACGCCGCCGTGCTGATCGACGCCCAGAACAACCCGCGCGGGACGCGCATCTTCGGCCCGGTGGCGCGCGAGCTGCGCGAGCGGAACTTCATGCGGATCGTCTCGCTGGCTCCGGAGGTCCTCTGACATGCCGGCGCGACTCAAGCAGGGCGACGAGGTGATCGTGGTCGGCGGCAAGGACCGCGGCAAGCGCGGCCGCATCCTGCGCGTCGATCCCAAGAAGGATCGCGTATACGTGGAGGGCCTGAACATCGTCAAGCGCCACCAGCGCCCCCGCCAGGTGGGCGGCGCGCAGCGCGCCGAGACCGTGGGTGGCGTGATCGAGAAGGAAGGCCCGATCCACGTGTCCAACGTGATGCTGGCCGACCCCAAGGACAACAAGCCCACGCGCGTGGGAGTCGAGATTCACGACGGCAAGCGCTTCCGGATCGCGCGCCGGAGCGGCACGAGATTGGACTGACCGACTGATGCCCGAGGCACGACTGCAGACCCGCTATCGCGACGAGATCCTGCCCGCGCTGACCGAGCGCTTCGGCTACTCCACGCCGATGCGCGCGCCGCGCATCCTCAAGGTGACCGTGAACATGGGCGTGGGCGACGCCAAGCAGGACTCGAAGATGCTCGACGCGGCCTCAGAGCAGCTGGGCACGATCACCGGGCAGAAGCCCAACGTGCGCCGTGCCCGCAAGTCGATCGCTCAGTTCAAGGTCCGCGAGGGCATGCCGGTCGGCGTCGCGGTGACCCTGCGCGGCGCCCGCGGCTACGAGTTCCTCGACCGGTTGATGTCGGTGGCGATTCCCCGGATCCGCGACTTCCGTGGCCTGAACCCGCGCTCGTTCGACGGTCGCGGGAACTACTCGATGGGCGTGCGCGAGCAGATCATCTTTCCCGAGGTGGACTACGACGAGGTGGACCAGGTCCGCGGCCTGGACATCACGATCACCACCACTGCCCAGAGCGACGACGAGGCGTTCGCGCTGCTCGAGGCGCTCGGGATGCCATTTTCCAAAGAGGGCCGTCCGGAGACGGCCGCCACTTAGAAGTAGAAGGAGCCCATGGCCAAGACTTCACAGGTTGTCCGTCAGCAGCGCCCCGCCAAGTACAAGTCGCGCTCCTACACCCGCTGCCGCCGCTGCGGCCGCGCGCGGGCGGTGTACCGCAAGTTCGGCGTCTGCCGGATCTGCCTGCGCGAGCTCGCGCACAACGGCTACATCCCCGGCATGACGAAGTCGAGCTGGTGACGCCATGACGATGACCGATCCGATCGCGGACCTGCTGACCCGGATCCGCAACGCCGCGGCCGCTCAGCACCACGATGTGACGATCCCCTCCTCGCGCCTGGGAACGGAGATCGCCCGGATTCTGCGCGAGCAGGGCTACATCGAGGCCTACGAGGTCCACGACCCGGCCGAAGGCCGGCCCGGCCAGGAGCTGACGATCACCCTGAAGTACACGCAGACGCGCAAGCCGGTGATCAGCGGCATCCAGCGGGTCTCGCGCCCCGGGCAGCGCTCCTACGTCGACCACGCCCACATCCCGCGCATCCAGGGCGGCATGGGGACCGCGATCATGTCGACCTCCAAGGGCGTGATGACCGGCCACGACGCGCGCATCCAGGGCATCGGCGGCGAAGTTGTGGCGCGGGTCTGGTAGACGTTTCAGGACATGTCCCGCATCGGCAGACAACCCATCCCCGTACCGGCCGGAGTGACCATCGCGATCGAGCCCGATCGGGTGACCGTCAACGGCCCCAAGGGCGAGCTCTCCGAGCGCGTGCACCGCGACATGACGGTCGAGCACTCAGACGATCAGATCGTCGTCACGCGGCCGACCGACCGCGGCGAGCACCGCGCGCTGCACGGTCTCACCCGGACGCTGGTGGCCAACATGGTGCAGGGCGTGACGGCAGGCTTCGAGAAGCGCCTGGAGATCCAGGGCGTGGGCTACCGCGCGCAGCTGCGCGGCCGCGACCTCGAGCTCGCCCTCGGCTACTCGCATCCGGTTCAGGTCAAGGCGCCGGAGGGAATCGAGTTCGAGGTGCCGCAGCCGACCCGGATCGTGGTGCGAGGCGCGTCCAAGCAACAGGTGGGCGAGATCGCCGCTCTGATCCGAAAGCAGCGCAAGCCCGAGCCATACAAGGGCAAGGGCATTCGCTACGAGGGCGAGTACGTGGCCCGGAAGGTGGGCAAGCGCGCATGACCGTTCTCACCAAGCCAGCCCAGCGGCTCAGGCGCCGGCGTCGTGTCCGCGCCAAGATCCGCGGCACGGCCGAGCGCCCACGTATCTCGGTGTTCCGCTCCAACCGCGGCATCTTCGCTCAGCTCATCGACGACGACAGCGGGCGCACGCTGGCCTCGGTCAACTGGACCGAGACGGACCTCCGCGGCCTGGGCCGGATGGAGCAGGCCCAGCGCGTCGGCGCGCTGCTGGCCGACCGGGCCAAGGCGGCGGGTGTCGAGAATGCCGTGTTCGACCGCGGCGGCTACAAGTACCACGGGCGCGTCAAGGCGCTCGCCGACGGAGCCCGCGAGGGCGGGCTGACCTTCTAGGACAGATCGCTAACCTGGACCTGCCATGGCTCTACGCGAACGCTCAGTTTCCGCCGCCGGTCTCGACCTCCAGGAGCGCGTGGTCGAGATCAACCGCGTGGCCAAGGTCGTCAAAGGCGGCCGGCGCTTCTCATTCACCGCACTCGTGGTCGTGGGCGACGAGCGCGAGGTCGTCGGCATCGGCTACGGCAAGGCCAACGAGGTCCCGGTGGCAATCCAGAAGGGCGTCGAGCGGGCCAAGAAGAACCTGTATCGCGTGCCCAAGCACGGCTCGACGATCACCCATCAGACGACCGGCGTCTTCGGTGCGGGCCGCGTCTTCCTGAAGCCGGCGTCGCCCGGTACCGGCGTGATCGCCGGCGGTGGCGTGCGCGCCGTCCTGGAGCTCGCCGGGATCCACGACATCCTGTCCAAGTCGCTCGGGTCGCAGAATCCGATCAACCTGGTCAAGGCGACGATGGCCGGCCTGCAGTCGCTGCGCACCCCCGACGAGGTGGCCGAGATCCGTGGGCTCTCGGTCAACCAGGTGCTCGGGCTCACCACTGAGCCGGCCGCTGAACCCCCGTCCGGGGCCCCCGGTTCAAGTTCGAACGGAGGTGGAGGGGCCACGGTGACTCGAGGGGGCCCGGACGCGGATTCAGCGTCCAACTCCGAAGAGCCCGGGGACGGTCCCACCTCGGCCGACCAGCCTGAGGGTTCCGAGGCGTGAGCAAGCTCACCGTCACTCAGCGGCGCTCGCGCAACGGGTCCGACCAGCGGCAGCGGGACACGCTGCGCTCGCTGGGGCTGCGACGGATCGGCCATTCCGTCGAGCACGAGGACACGCCGCAGATTCGGGGCATGATCGCCAAGGTGGCGCATCTGGTCGAAGTCTCGGAGGACTCCAGTGGCTGAGCCCCGCGAAGACGAAGCTCCCGAGCGCGAAGAGCGGATCGGGCTGCACAACCTGAAGCCCGCTCCCGGGTCGCGGCGGCCGCGCAAGCGGATCGGCCGTGGCGAAGGGTCGGGCACCGGCAAGACATCCGGCCGGGGTCAGAAGGGCTGGGGATCGCGCTCGGGCGCCAAGCGCCGGGCCCGGTTCGAGGGCGGCCAGAACCCGATTCACATGCGGATGCGCAAGCTGCGCGGTCCGCACATGAAGAAGTCGATGCCGTTCGAGCCGTTCCGGACCCACACGCAGCCGGTCAATCTGGTTGACCTCGAGGCAAGGTTCGAGTCCGGTGCCGCGGTCACGCTCGAGGCGCTGCACGCCAAGGGGCTGGCCACCAAGAAGCGCATTCCGGTCAAGATCCTGGCCAAGGGCGAGCTGTCCAAGCCGCTGACCGTGCACGCGCACAAGTTCAGCAAGGCGGCGCAGGAGCGGATCGAGGCGGCGGGCGGCACCTGTCAGGTGATCGTCGAGGCCGAGGGCGGAGGCCTTCCGACGTGATCTCGACCATCCTCGGCGCGTTCAGGGTCGGCGAGATTCGCAACAAGGTCCTGTTCACGGCGGCGATGCTCGCGCTCTACCGGCTGGGCACCCACATTCCGGCTCCTGGCATCAGCGCCTCCGCGCTCAGCCAGATCCAGAACTCGAATCTCGGCAACAACGGGATCCTCGGGCTGCTCAACCTGTTCTCGGGCGGCGCGCTGTCCCGGATCGCGATCTTCGCGCTCGGGATCATGCCCTACATCACCGCCTCGATCATCCTGCAGCTCTTGCAGGTGGTCGTGCCCTCGCTGGAGAAGCTCTCCAAGGAGGGCGAGGTCGGCCAGGCGCGGATCACCCAGTACACGCGCTACCTCACGGTCGGATTGGCCTTCGCCCAGTCGATCGGCTACGTGTTCCTGTTCAAGAGCCTCGAGAGCAGCGCCGGCGTGACGCTGATCCAGAACTTCAACCTGGCCAAGGTGCTGCTGATCGTGATCTCGCTCACGGCCGGGACCGTGCTGCTCATGTGGATGGGCGAGCTGATCACCCAGCGCGGCATCGGCAACGGCATCTCGCTGCTGATCTTCGCCTCGATCGTGTCGCGGATCCCGCACGGTGTGCAGTCGTGGTGGAACAACCCCGACCAGGTGTTCCGGGTGATCATGCCGTTCATCGCGATCGGCGTCGTGGCAGCCATCGTGTTCGTCCAGGAGGGCCAGCGCCGAATCCCCATCCAGTACGCCAAGCGGGTGATCGGGCGACGGATGACCGGCGGCACCCAGACCTATCTGCCCCTGCGCGTGAACATGGCCGGCGTGATCCCGGTCATCTTCGCCGCCAGCATGATGGCCATCCCGCCCACGGTCGGCCAGCTGCTCGGGCAGAACCGAAACAACTTCGCCACCGACGTCCAGAACTTCTTCAACCCACAGGGCTGGCACTACGTGCTGGGCGAGAGCCTGCTGATCATCCTGTTCACCTACTTCTACACCGCAGTGACGTTCAACCCGGTGGACCAGGCGGACAACCTCAAGAAGTACGGCGGGTTCATCCCAGGGGTGAGGCCAGGCAGACCGACGGCTGAATTCCTGGATCGGATCCTGGCGCGACTGACGTTCCCAGGAGCACTCTTCCTGGCCGCAATCGCCGCGCTGCCGACGATCCTCGTCGACCAGACCTCGGCCAACTTCTTCTTCGGCGGCACCTCGATCCTGATCGTCATCGGCGTCGCGCTCGACACGATGAAACAGCTCGAGGCGCAGCTCATGATGCGCAATTACGAGGGCTTCCTGAAATAGGCCTCGCCTGACGGCCGACGGGAGTAGTGCGCCCGCTAGACGCTCAGGGCTCCGGCGAGCTCCTGGCGAGTCTGGATGTCGAGCTTGCGATAGGTGTTGCGCAGGTGGTACTCGACGGTCTTGGGCGTGACGAACAGCGCCTGGGCGATCTCCCGGTTCGACTGGCCGGTAGCGGCCAACTCGGCGATCCGGCGCTCTGAAGGGGTTAGTGAGGCGGGGCCTGAGAGCAGCGCCAGGCGCCGGGGACGGGCGCCGGTGGCGGCCAGCTCGACTCGAGCCCGCTCGTTCAGCGCGACCGCTCCGCAGCGCGCGGCCTGGTCCGCGCCACGCTCGAGCCACTCGCGAGCCTCGCTGCGGTGGTTCTCGCGCCGCAGCGCGGCCCCGAGGTCGATCAGCGCGCGAATCGTCTCCAGGCGGGGCGGGGCGCTCGAGCCCAGGCGAACCGCGGCGCGGAGGCTGCGCAGGCCGGCGCGAGAGCCCTCGCACAGACCCAGCACGCGCCGGGCGCGGATGCGCATGTGGAGCACGTCGGTGCGCTCGGCCCGGGCCCGCTCTGCGCCGACCAGCTCGAGCGCCTGGTCGCGCTCGCCGAGCAGCATCGCGGCCTCGGCAGCCGTGCTGCGCCACGCGCAATAGCCCAGGAAGCGCACCGTGCGCTCGCCGATCTCGCCGACGGTCAGCGCCGCCTCGAGCGCCTCCTGAGGACGGCCCTGAGCCAGGCGCAGCTCGGCCAGCGAGTACAGGCGCAGCACGTCCTCGATGTCCTGCGGCTCGGACAGCGGGCCGTCCTCATCCAGGACGGCCTGCGCCCGATCCAGCTCGTCGTGCTCGATCAGGCACAGCGCGTAGTGCGCGGCGGCCGAGCGGGCGAACTGCTGCCAGCCGTAGCGGCAGGCGTCGCGGGCCAGCTCGAGGTCGGCCATGGCGTCGGTCACGCGTCCCTGCCACAGGTGCGGCAGCCCGCGCACGTAGCTCGCGGTGGCGAAGGCCAGTGGCCAGGCATGCGCGCGCGCGTCGTCGAGCGCGGCGTCGGCCACGTCGATCGCGCTCTCGAGCTCGCCGTTGAGCAGGAAGGCGGCGGCCACGAGCCGCCAGCCGAGCCGCTGGGGGTTGTCCTCGGCGAGGATCCGCCCGCCGTCCCAGGCCCGCTCGGCCAGCTCGGCCACGTTGTGGGCCGACTCGCCGACGTTGGTCGTGGCGTGCAGAGCGGCCTGCGCGAGCAGCAGCCGCTGGCCCTGTGTGCGCGGGCCCTTGACCGCGGTCTCGATCACGCGGGTGGAGCGCCTCAGGGCGATCGGCTGCAGATCGGGCACCATCGAGGCGCTCGAGATGAAGCTCGCCTCGAGCTGGTCGCGCAGCTCGAGCTCCTCCGGCTCCTCGGACGCGGGCGGC
This sequence comes from uncultured Solirubrobacterales bacterium, assembly GCA_963764545.1. Taxonomy (GTDB): domain Bacteria; phylum Actinomycetota; class Thermoleophilia; order Solirubrobacterales; family Solirubrobacteraceae; genus Palsa-465. The sequence continues at coordinate 146,799 of CAVXSX010000012.1, forward strand.
AGCTCGGACTGCGCGGTGTCGTAGGCGCGCGCCGCCTCCTCGTGGAGGCCCTGCGCGTCGAGGGCGCGGCCGAGCTGGAGGGTCAGCTCGGCTCGCCGGTGCGGCTCCGAGCTGGCCGCGGCGGCCAGCGCGAGATGCTCGGCGGCCTCGGGCTGGCCGAGCGCGGCCTCGGCCGCCCCGAGCTCGGCCAGGAGATCGCCGCGCAGCTCGGGCGACGGCGGCTCCTCCAGGGCGCGCTGGAGATAGCGCACGGCGGGCCGGGCGGCCCGAGTCTCGCGGGCGGCGGATCGCAGCTGCTCGACCACCCACCGATCGCCGCCGGCGTGGCCGAGGAGCAGGTGGGCGGCGACCAGCTCGACGTCGGCGTCGTCGGCGTGGAGCAGTCGGGCGGCGTCGAGGTGCCGGCTGCCGCGGTCAAACGGCGGGATGTCCTGGGCGATCGAGTGCTGGACGAGCGGATGCACGAAGCGCAGCGGCTCGCGGGCCAGCAGCACCTCGGCGCCGGCCAGGGCATCGGCGCCGGCGCTGGCCGCCTCGATCGACAGCCCGGCCAGCGCGGCCGCACGGCGGAGCGGAACGTCGGCTCCGAGGATGGTCACCGCCCGGGCAAGTGCCGCGGCGTCCGAGCCCAGCCGCCCGACCCGCACGCGCAGCGAGCGGGTAACCGCGTCGGGAGCCAATGCCCGCGCGCGCTGGGTCAGCTCGGCGGCGGACGCGACGCGGTCATCGGCCAACGCCAAGAGCAGCTCGCCGAGGTAGAACGGGTTGCCGCCGGTGACCTCGAGGCACGCCTCGACGAGGCCGGCGTCGGCCCGCTCGCCCAGCGCCGCCACGGCCAGCTCCTCCACCGCCTCGGATCCCAGCGGGATCAGGCTCTCGACGCGAACCCGCGGATGGCTGGCGATGCGGTCGAGCGCCTCGGACGCATCGCCGGCCGGGTCGGGCCGGCGGGTCATGACCAGTGATACCGGCAGCTCGTCGAGGCGGTGCAGGACGTAGAGGATGAACTCGAGCGAAGCGACGTCGGCCCAGTGCAGATCATCGAGGGCCAGGAGCGTCGGGCGGGACTCGGTCGCGCCGGACTCGGTCGCGCCGGCCATCGCGGTGAACAGGCCGTGCGCGACGGTCAGATCGCCGGGCTCGTCCGGGGCTGGCTGCTCCTCGCGCGGCCCAGCCAGCGATCGCACGCGCTCCGGCGCCTCGGCCAGGAAGGTCCGGCGGACAGCCTCGGGCAGCTCGTGGAGCAATGCCCGGACGAGCTGGCGGGCCAGCCCGAACGCCACGTTCTGCTCGAGCTCCGCGCCGGCCGCCCGCAGCACGCGAACGCCCCGGTTACGGGCCTCGTCGAGTGCTGCCTCGTGCAGCCGGGTCTTGCCCATCCCGGCGTAGCCCTCGAGGAGCAGCGCGTCGCCGGCACCGGCGCCGAGGGCATCCAGGACAGCCGTGATCGCCCGGAGTGCGGTCTCGCGCTCCAGGAGTCCCATGCGTCCACGCAGGGACCGTCCACGTCTGTCGGGCGCCTCCCGCACCGGCATATAGAGCAATGTACCCCGATTGCTTTTACGGCTAATCCTGGGGTATCGCCCTGGGGCGAATACCGGACCGAGCGGTCAACATCACCCGAGGTGATGAGGGCTACGACGCATCTGGAGCTGGCGATCGACATCGATTCAGATCCGATCACCGGTTCGTTCTCGCATGGGGCGGGGAACTCGCGGCCGTTCAGCGGGTGGATCGAGCTGGTGGGGGCCATCGAGGCGGCGCGGAGCTCCGAGCACTCGGCCGAGCGCTCAAGGAACGGCAACGGGCAAACCCTGGGGTCCACCCCTGGGGCGAACGGCTCGAGGCTGTAGTTAGCTACCTGTCATCGCATGACCGCCGCGAGCAACAAGCACTGCAAAGGGGACGGGTCGGGGGCGCCGTGGGGGCGCGGATCCGTCGTGGGGGCAACCGGCCATGCGAACGCAGCTCGGGGTTGTAGTGGGGGTAATCAATGAAGTGGACGGGTCGGGGGCGTGGGGGCGCAGGTCCGTCCGGGGGCAGACATACAGCTGGACGCGCCACGCAAGGCAGGGGGCGGCGGTCCATGCTGGGGGTTTGACCTAGGGGGCATCTAGGGCAATCGGGGTGACCTTGGCAGCGCTTGGGGGTGGGTCGGCAGGGATGTCGGCCCGGGCGCCCGCCCGGGGGTAGTTGTCACCGGCTCCGCATCATTCGCGGCATTTCGGGCTCGAGTCGTTCTGGTGACTCGGGCCTGATCGCGTTTCACCTCGCATGTGCGCTACCGATACAGTGATGCCCGCGTGTCAGAGCTCAACCTGATCCTGTTCGGGCCGCCGGGGGCGGGCAAGGGAACGCAGGCCGAACGCCTGCGTTCTGACTTCCAGCTGCCCTACATCGCGACCGGCGACATGCTGCGCGGCAATGTCAAGGAGGGGACAGAGCTCGGTCAGAAGGCCAAGGAGTACATGGACCGGGGTGACCTCGTCCCCGATGAGCTGATCGTGGCCATGGCCGGTGAGCGGCTGCAGCTCCAGGACGCCCAGGATGGGTTCATCCTCGACGGCTTCCCCCGCACCATTCACCAGGCCGAGGCGCTGTCCAAGCAGCTCTCGGACTTCGGTCGGCGCATTACCGCGGTACTGCTGATCGACGCCCCCGACGAGGAGGTCGTCCGGCGACTGAGCGGCCGGCGGGTGTGTGTCAAGGCGGGCCACAACTACCACGTCGAGTTCGACCCGCCCAAGCACGACGACGTGTGCGATCAGGACGGCTCGCGCCTGGTGCAGCGCGACGACGACAAGCCCGAGGTCGTGAAGAAGCGCCTGTCGGTCTACCACGAGCAGACTGAGCCGGTGATCGACTACTACGATGAGAAGGGAATCCTGCGTCGCGTGGACGGGACACGCGGGCCGGCCGAGGTCCACGACCACATCCGCGCCGTGATCGCGACGCTGCGGCTTGAGGAAGACGTGTGATCATCAAGAAGACGCCAGAGCAGATCGATCGCATGGCCGCCGCCGGGGCCATCCTGGTCAAGACCATGAACCTGCTCGCCGGCAAGATTCGTCCCGGCGTCACCACAGCCGACCTCGACAAGGCGGCCGAGAAATTCATCCGCTCCCAGGGCGCGACGCCGGCCTTCAAGGGCTACCGGGGGTTCCCGGGCTCGATCTGCGTCTCGCCCAACGAGATGATCGTGCACGGCATCCCGGGCCCCTACACGCTGGCCAAGGGCGACATCCTGTCGGTCGACATCGGGGTGGTCTACGACGGCTGGGTGGCCGACGCCGCCCGGACGTTCCCGGTCGGGCCGATCAGCCCGATCGCCACGAAGCTGCTCCGCGTGACCGAGGAGTCGCTGTTCCTGGCCGTCGATCAGTGCGTGCTCGGCAACCGGCTCGGCGACGTCTCGCACGCCGTCCAGCAGCACGTCGAGGCCGCCGGGCTGTCGATCGTGCGCTCGCTGGTCGGGCACGGGATCGGGCGCGAGATGCACGAGGATCCTCAGATCCCCAACTACGGCGATCCGAACACGGGCATCCCGCTCGAGGAGGGGATGGTCATGGCGGTCGAGCCGATGGTCACTGCCGGCCGGCACGCCGTGCGGGTGGGCGACGACCATTGGGCGATCTTCTCCCAGGACGGTTCGCTGGCCGCCCACTTCGAGTTCACGATCGCGGTCACCGCGGCCGGGCCGCGGGTCTTGACCCCGTGGCACGAGGCCAAGGGCGGACGCGCGGCCGCATAGGGCTATTTGGGGCCGCCTGCGGCGGCGTCCATGGGGCCGGGCAGGCCCGTCCGGACGGGGAAAACGGCCCCACGGACGCCGAGCGAAGCGAGGCCCATACCCGCCGACGGCACGCGGCGCCGCCCCTGCTAAGATCGCTCGTTGCGCCCGCGCGCGTTCCTCAGCGCGCCGCGTGCGCTTCTGCAGCACGGTAGCGGCGGCCGAACCGGTCTCCAGAGCCGGGCCGCGGAACTACTGGTTTTCAACAGGCGACGAGAGCGAAGCGAGCGAGCGTGAAAGTACGACCGTCGGTCAAGCCGATGTGCGAGAAGTGCAAGATCATCCGCCGGAACGGGCGGGTCCTCGTGATCTGCTCGAACCCGCGCCACAAGCAAAGGCAAGGTTGAGATGGCACGCATCTCCGGTGTCAACATCCCCCTCAACAAGCGCGTCGAGGTCGGACTGACCTACATCTACGGGATCGGTCGCTCGACCTCCAACCAGCTCCTGGCTGAGGTCGGCATCGAGCCCGACCGCAAGGTTCGGGACCTGACCGAGGACGAGGTGATCAAGCTCCGCGAGCGGATCGACGGCGAGCTCACGGTCGAGGGCGATCTGCGGCGCGAGCGCTCGCAGAACATCAAGCGCCTGCAGGAGATCGGCTGCTACCGGGGGCTGCGCCACCGGCGCGGTCTGCCCGTGCACGGCCAGAACACCAAGACCAACGCGCGCACGCGCAAGGGACCCAAGCGGATGCAGGTGGCCGGCAAGAAGAAGGCCGGCAAGAAGTAAATGCCAGCACCCAGACGTCCTCAGCGCGGGCGACGGCGCGTCCGCAAGAACATTCCGGTCGGCCAGGCCCACATCAAGACCTCGTTCAACAACACGATCGTGTCGCTGACCGATCGCGAGGGCAACGTGATCGCGTGGGAGTCGGCCGGCGGAGCCGGCTTCAAGGGCTCGCGCAAGTCCACCCCGTTCGCGGCCCAGGTGACGGCCGACGCGGCCGCCCGCAAGGGCATCGAGCACGGTCTGCAGCGGGTCGAGGTGTTCGTGAAGGGCCCCGGCTCGGGGCGCGAGACCGCGATCCGTTCGTTGCAGGCGGCGGGGCTCGAGGTGACCGGCGTCAAGGACGTCACCCCACAGGCCCACAACGGCTGCCGGCCGCGTAAGCGGAGGCGTGTCTGATGGCGCGCGACACCTCACCTCAGTGCAAGCAGTGCCGGCGCGAAGGCCAGAAGCTGTTCCTGAAGGGCGAGCGCTGCCTGACCGACAAGTGCGGCGTCGAGCGGCGTTCATATCCGCCCGGTGAGCACGGCCGCGGGCGCATGCGCCAGAGCGAGTACCGGGTGCAGCTGCGAGAGAAGCAGAAGGCCAAGCGTTACTACGGCGTGCTCGAGAAGCAGTTCCGGATCTATTACCAGAAGGCCTCGCGCCAGCCGGGCATCACCGGCGAAAACCTTCTGCGGATGCTCGAGTGCCGCTTCGACAACGTGCTGGTCAGGCTCGGCTTCGCGGCCTCCCGGCGTCAGGCGCGCCAGCTGATCCTGCACGGGCACTGGACGATCAACGGCCGGCGCGTGAACGTGCCGAGCTACCAATTGCGCGCGGGCGACGTGATCGCGATCCATCAGCGCTCGTCTGCCTCGCAGGTGATTCGCGACGCCACTGAGCTGACCGGGCAGGTGCCGGCATGGCTGCAGGCAGATCACGACTCGCTCACGGCCAAGGTGCTGCGCAAGCCCGAGCGCCGAGAGATCGCTGCTCCTGTCCAGGAGCAGCTGATCGTCGAGCTGTACTCCAAGTAGGAACAAGCTTTCTAGGCCGCGCGGCCGGTTCTTTGCGCGGCGCTTCACAGCCGCCCGGTGAGGGGCGGCAGGCAACCACGACGTTAGGACCCTGATGCTCGACTTCCAAGTCCCCCGAATCTCCTCCGAGAGTGTCGATGACAACCGCGGGTCGTTCACGATCGAGCCACTCGATCGCGGCTTCGGTTACACGTTCGGCAACTCGCTGCGGCGCGTGCTGCTGTCCTCTCTCGCCGGTGCGGCCGTGACCTCCGTGCGCATCGAAGGCGTCGCGCACGAGTTCTCGACGATCCGGGGCGTCAAGGAGGACGTGACCGACATCGTTTTGAACCTGAAGGGCGTCGTCTGCCGGATGCACTCGGACGCGACGGAAATCGAGGCTCCGCTGGTGGTCACCGGTCCCGGTGAGATCACCGCCAAGGACATCGACCTGCCCAGTGGTGTCGAGATCCTCAATCCCGACGCCCACATCGCGACCCTGGAGAAGAAGACCAAGCTCGAGGTCTATCTGACCATCGGGCGCGGGCGCGGCTACCGGCCGGCCGAGGAGAACAAGTCGCCGGATCAGCCGATCGGCGTGATCCCCATCGACTCGATCTTCTCGCCTGTGCGGCGCGTGGCCTACAACGTGGAGCAGGCGCGCGTCGGGCAGCGGACCGACTACGACAAGCTGACGCTCGACATCGAGACCGACGGGTCGATCGACCCGCACGCGGCTCTGCGCGAGGCGGCCGAGATCCTGATCTCGCAGCTGGCGATCTTCACCGACGCCGAGCGGGTGGTGGAGCTGCGCGAGGCAGGGGCTCCCGGCGGCGTGCTCGACGCCGGGATGGGCGGCGCGGTCGGCGCGCCCTCGCGTCCGCCGAACGCGATGGACGACATCCTGATCGAGGAGCTCGAGCTGGGCGTGCGCTCGTACAACTGCCTCAAGCGCGCGGGCATTCAGACGGTGGGAGATCTGGTGAGCAAGAGCGAGTCCGAGCTCGCCGCGATCCCGAACTTCGGCAAGAAGTCGATCGACGAGGTCATCGAGACGTTGCATACGCGCGGTCTCGGTCTTCGGAACGAGTAGTTTCCCGGTAACGTCTGGGCCGGATTTCTCGGAGTTTCATGCGCCATCAACGCAACCGATACCAGCTCTCCCGTGACTCGGCGCACCGCAAGGCGCTGCTGATGAACCTCTCCAAGGAGGTCATCGCGCACGAGCGGATCCGGACCACGGAGGCCAAGGCCAAGGCGGTCAAGCCCGAGCTCGAGAAGCTGATCACGCTGGCCAAGCGGGGCGACCTGCACGCGCGCCGGCAGGCGCTCTCGGCGCTGGGCCAGGACAAGTTCATGGTCTACAAGCTGTTCGAGGAGATCGCGCCGCGGTATAGCGAACGGCCGGGCGGCTATTCGCGGATCTTGAAACTAGGGCCGCGTCGGTCGGATTCGACCGAGATGGTGCTGCTGGAGCTGGTCTAGAGCCTGGCTTCTCGGCTGCTGCTCGAATACGACGGATCGGGGTTTGCCGGCTGGGCGAAGCAGCCGGGGCAGCGGACCGTTCAGGCCTGCGTGGAGAGCGCGCTGTCCGTGGTATTGCGGCTGGAGAGTGTGTCGCTGGTGGTTGCGGGGCGCACTGATGCCGGGGTGCATGCTTGGGCACAGGTGGCTTCGTATTCCGGCCCGGTTGCGCCGGTAAGGTCGTTGAACGCTGTGCTGCCGCGTGATGTGGCGGCGCTGTCGTGTTCTGCCGCGGATCCCGGCTTCGATGCGCGCCGTGACGCGTCCTCGCGGGCGTACTGCTACCGCGTGCTTACGCGGGGGGCGCGGAGCGTTTTTGAGGAGGGGCGGGCGCTGTGGTGGCCGCGGCCGCTGGATGTCGGTGCACTGGATGCGTGCGCGGCCGCTCTGGTCGGCACTCACGACTTCACCGCGTTTACACCCTCTGAGACGTACCACCAGCGGTTCTCGCGCGATGTGTATGCGGCGTACTGGCGATCGGTGGGCGATGTCCTGGAGTTCTGGATCGAGGCCGACGCGTTCATGCGTTCCATGAACCGCGTGCTGGTGGGCACGATGCTCGAGGTCGGCTCCCGGCGGCGGTCGGTGGAGTCATTCTCGGCGCTGCTGGAGGGGCGGCCGCGCTCCGAGGCCGGGACGACCGCGCCGGCCCACGGGCTGTACCTGGCCGGCGTGGGCTACGGTGGCTCCCGGGTGCTACCGAACGGCACCGGCGCGTGACGCGCGCGACGCGGGTTCGTCTCGTTTCGGCAACAACCGCCGGGGCCGAGGGGCGAAGTCGCCGCGCTCGCGGGCTCTGTGGGTCAATGGCCGACGACCGACCTGCAAAACTGGCCAAACTCCCCCCGGGCCCGTTGCCCTGGCGACATAAGCATGGACCCAATGCTTATGTCGCCGAGGTGGTGTCGCTCGGGGAGGTTTGGCGAGTTATGCAGGCTGGTGCCGGGCCGGATGCGGTCGTGGCGTGGGTTGCGGACCGGCAGTTGGGGCTGATCACAACGCCTCAGCTTCACGTGGGCGGGGTCTCCCGTGGTTCGGTCGAGTGGCGGCTGGCGACGGGCACGCTTCACCGTCGCCATCGCGGCGTCTACCTCGTTGGCCACCCCGTGTCGCCTCCCGGCGCCGACGAGCTCGGTGCGGTGCTCGCGGTTGGGCGGGCGACTTTCGTCAGCCATCGGTCGGCCGTCGCGCTCTGGGGCTTGGCTGCGCCTCCGGTAGGCGAGGTCGAGGTGACGGTCGTCGGCCGGAACTGCAAATCTCGCGCTGCCCTTCGCGTGCACCGCGCAGAGCGGCTCGCGCCTGCGGATCGCACCAAGAAGCATGGCGTCCCCGTTACCTCTCCGGCGCGCACGGCGATCGATTACGCCGCCACCGCGAGCCGGGAAGAGGCCGAGCGCGCGATCGCCGAGGCGTTCGCGCGGCGGATCATGAGCCAGCCCCAGCTCGTCGCCGCGCTCGACCGCGCGCCCAACCGCGCCGGCGTGGCGCAGGTCAGGGCGATCCTCAACCAGCCCGGTGGGGCCGAGCGCACCCGCTCCGGTGCCGACGCGCGATGCTCCGGCTGCTTCGCTCCGCGCGCCTGCCGGTACCGAGGACCAACTATCCGGTGGCCGGCTTCACCGCGGACTTCTGTTGGCCCGAGGAGCGCGTGATCGTCGAGGTCGACGGCTACCCGTACCACTCGAGTCGGGCGGCCATCGAGCGCGACCACCGCCGCGACATCGTGCACCGCGAGGCCGGCTACGAAGTGCTGCGGTTCACGGCCAGGCAGCTCGAGGAGGCGCCCGTCTACGTCGCCACCGTGATCGCCCGCGCGCTCGACCGTCGCAGTCACAGCCTCAGCCGGACCCGCGGATAGCATCAGGAGAACCCCATGCGAGTGTTGCTCACCAACGATGACGGGATCGAGGCGACCGGCCTTCAGACCCTGCGGGCTGCCCTCCAGGAGCTGGACGAGATCGAGCTGGCGGTGATCGCGCCAGACGGCAACCGCTCGGCGATGGCGCGCTCGATCACCACCCGCCGGCCGCTGTGGGTGCACGAGGTGGACTTCGGGGACGGCACGGTCGGATACGCCACCGACGGCACGCCGGTGGACTGCGTGCGGCTGGCCAACCTGGGGCTGATCGAGGGGTTCGAGGCCGATCTGGTGGTCTCGGGCATCAACCACGGCTCCAACCTGGGCGACGACATCACCTATTCGGGCACGGTGGCGGCCGCGCTGGAGGCGATCGTGCTCGGCCTGCCCGGGATCGCGGTCTCGCAGCAGTCCTGCGCGCTCGAGCTGGACTTCAAGGTCGGTTCGGAGTTCGAGTTCGAGGTGGCGGCACAGTTCACCGCGCGGCTGGTGGCCGAGCTCAAGCGCATACCTCTGCCTGACGGCACGCTGCTGAACGTCAACGTCCCGGGTTGCCAGCCCTCCGGGGTCGAGGTCGCGCGGCTGGGCAAGCGGGTCTATCGCGATGAGCTCACGCTCATCGACGAGGCCGACGGACGGCGCCAGTTCCGGATCTACGGGGACGCCAGCCACGAGGCCGGCGAGACCGGCACCGATCTGGCGGCGGTGGCGGATGGCAAGATCGCGGTGACGCCGGTGCACTTCGATCTGACCGACCAGGAGGGCCTGTCGGTGCTCGAGCGCTACGAGCTCGAACGCCTGGTCGAGCCGGCGGCGCGAGAGGTGGCGGAGCCGTGAGCACGGCTGCCGAGAAGAAGGGCGATCCGGGGACGCGCGCCACCGATCTGCGCCGCGCGATCGAGTACCACAGCTACCGCTACTACGTCCTCGACGATCCCGAGGTCGGCGACGATCAGTACGACGCGCTGTTCAATGAGCTGAAGGCGCTGGAAGAGGAGCATCCCGAGCTGGTCACGCCCGACTCGCCTACGCAGCGGGTCGCGCCCGAGCCGGTCTCGAGCTCGAGAAGGTCAGCCATCTGCAGCCCATGCTCTCGCTGGCCAACGCGCGGTCGGCCGAGGAGCTCCAGGCCTGGATCCAGCGCATGCGCAATCACCTGGCGCGGGAGGGGATCACCGAGCCGAACTTCGAGTTCGTGGCCGAGCCCAAGATCGATGGGCTGGCCATTTCGCTGATCTACCGCAACGGCGTGTTCGAGCGCGGGGCGACGCGCGGGAACGGCGAGATCGGCGAGGACGTCACCCACAACCTGCGCACGATGCCGGCCATCCCCCTGCGCCTGGAAATGCCGGACCCGCCGGCGCTCGTCGAGGTGCGCGGTGAGGTCTACATGTCACTGCCCGACTTCGCTGCGCTCAACGAGCGCCGCGCCCAGGCCGGGCTGTCCACGTTCATGAACCCGCGCAACTCGGCGGCCGGGACGATCCGCCAGCTCGACCCCAAGCTGGCGGCCGAGCGGCCCCTCTCGCTGTGGTGCTACGCGATCGGCACGACCGAGGGGATCAGCTTCGACGCGCACTGGGATGCCCTGGAGTGGCTGCGCGAGCACCGCTTCCCCGTCCACCCCGATGTGCAGAAGCTCCAGGCCGAAGAGGAGTCGTCAAGCAGTGCCGCTCCTGGGAGGAGCGGCGCGGCTCGCTCGAGTTCGAGATCGACGGCGTGGTGGTCAAGGTCAACCAGGTCGAGCTGCAACGGCGGCTGGGATCGGTCGGACGCGAGCCGCGCTGGGCGATCGCCTGGAAGTTCCCGCCCACCACGGCGGTCACCCGGCTCCATCAGATCATCTGGGCTCCCGGGAAGTTCGGCGATCTGCACCCGGCGGCCATGCTAGAGCCGGTGCGCGTGGGCGGCGTGACCGTGAAGATGGCCACGCTGCACAACGAGGAGGACCTTCAGCGCAAGGACATCCGGGAGGGCGAGGACGTGATCGTCCTGCGCGCCGGCGACGTGATCCCACAGGTGCTCAGCCCGGCCCCGCACGTCGCCGAGCGAGAGGGCCGACCGCCGCCGGCGCGGCCACCGGAGCAGTGCCCAGTCTGCCACACGCCGACGGTCAAGCCCGAGGACTCGGTGTTCACCCGGTGCCCGAACCGCGACTGTCCGGGACGGCGCTGGCAGTTGCTCAAGCACTTTGCGGGCGCAATGGACATCGACGGCCTGGGCGAGAAGCAGGTCGAGCTGTTCATGAAGCTCGACTGGGTAAAGACGGCCGCCGACTTCTACCGGCTCACGCCCGAGCAGATCGCCGAGCAGCCCGGGTTCGGCCAGGTGTCGGCCGAGAAACTGGTCAAGGCGATTGAGCAGTCCAAGCAGCAGCCGTTCGGGCGGGTCCTGTTCGGCCTCGGGATCGAGGAGGTCGGCTATGTCATCGGCCGCAACCTGGCCCAGCACTTCCGGACCATCGACGCGCTGCTGAACGCATCTCAGGAGGAGGTCGAGCAGGCCCAGGGCATCGGGCCGAAGATGGCGGCCAAGATCCACGACCAGCTCCACGACGAGCAGATGATCGAGCTGATCGGAGACCTCAAGGACCAGGGCCTGACCCTCGAGGAAGCCGGACCGCCGCCGGGCGAGGGACCACTCGCCCGCAAGGCGTTCGTGCTGACCGGCACCCTGCCCGAGCTGACCCGGGAGCAGGCCAGCGAGATGATCGTGGCCGCCGGCGGCCGCGTCACCGGCTCGGTGTCGCGCAGGACCGACTACGTGGTGGCCGGCGAGAGCGCGGGCTCGAAGCTCACCCAGGCCGAGAAGCTCGGGGTGCCGGTGCTCGACGAGGCGGGACTGCGGGCGCTCCTGGCCTAGCCCGCACGAGGCGAGCCCCCCGGCCTTCTAGCCGTTGTACCCGGCCAGCGTCACCGCCATGTCGGCCTCGACCTGGTGGACGTAGTCGGGGTTGCCGATGCGGTTGGCCAGGAAGGCGAAGGCGAGGGTATGCCCGTCGCGCGCGCGGCAGTAGCCGGCCAGGTTGGCGACGTCGTGCAGCGTTCCGGTCTTCCCCCGACAGTTGCCCTGGCCGATCGTGTTGTTCATCTCGTCCTGCAGGGTGCCGGTCTCGCCGCCCACCGCCAGCGAGTCGACGAAGGCCGAGTTGTCGGCCATCGCCTGGAGCACGGTCACGACCTGGAGGGGGGAGGTCGAGTCGTAGCGCGAGAGCCCCGACCCGTCGTTCAGGCGGGGCGTGATGTTGAACTGGCTGAGCAGCTCGGCCCGGACCACCGCCGCGCCGGACGGCGTGGTCCCGCCGCCGCCGAGCCGGGCGCCGATGTCCTTGAGCAGCGTCTCGGCCAGGTAGTTGTCGGACGGCGTGTTGGTCAGCGCGATCAGCTCGGAGATCGGCGGCGACTGCACCGAGGCCAGGAGCGTGGCGCCGGCGGGGGTCCGGCCGACCGAGATCGGGAAGTGCCCTCCGATCAGCTTCACGCCGAACGCCCGGAGCCCGCCGGCCAGTTGCTGGGCGGCGTAGAGGGCCGGGTGCGACTGGAAGATGGTGCCGTGGAGGGTGGCGAAGCCGCGATCGTAGGCCAGCGCGCTCAGCGCCCCCTCGACATCGAAGGAGCGGCGGTAGCCGGTGGCGGGGGTTCCGGCCGCTGAATCGAAGTACGACGGATCGCCGACGATCCGGCCCTGGACCGCGGTGAGTCCGGTGGCCCTGAGCAGGGCGCCGATCAGGCTGCGCATGGTCGCGCCGGCGCTCCCGCCGTACCACACGTGGTCGAAGCCAACCGCGCCGAACGTGGGATCGCCGCCGCCGCGCAGATAGAGCGTGCCGTCCCACACCCCGGACGGATCGCGCGAGCCGACGCCGAGGACCGAGGTAGCGAACGTCTGTGTCGGGCCGAGCCTCAGCAGGGCCGTCGACGTGGTGTAGATCTTCTCCACCGACGCCGGCAGGCGGCCGGTGGTGGGAGCCTGGGAAAACAGCACCTGACCGGTCTGGAGGTCCACCACGTAGGCGCCGCTGCTCGAGCCGACGTTGGCCATCGACCCCGCGAGTGCCTTCTGCAGCGCGCGCTGGGCGGGAGTGGTCTGGGCGCCGGCCACGGCGGCGGTTCCGGCCAGCAGTGCGATGGTCGCCCCCAGGGTGGCGAAGAACACCCGCATCGGCGGCTATAACCGCCGGCGGGCGTGAAAGTAGCGCCCTGGCGCCCGACCGATGCCCGCTCTGTCCGCGAACGGCATGCCCGCTCTGTCCGCGAACGGCTGCGCGCACGGCGAACGTCGGTCCGGCCCTGCCGCCCGGCTGCTCCGTACAATGCGCGGCAGGATGGGCAAGGTGGTCAAGCTCGAGACTGCGGGCACGGACCGGCCAACCGCCGTCTCCCGCGGTGGCCAGGGACGGCGCCGAAAGGCCAGATCGAAGACCGCGCTGGTGCTCGGCGGTGGCGGATTCACCGGCGGTGTGTACGAGATCGGGGCGCTGCGCGCGCTCGATCTGCTCTCGGTCAACCGGACGGTCAACGAGTTCGACGTGTACGTGGGAACCAGCGCGGGAGCGTTCGTGGCCGCCGCGGTGGCCAATGGGGTGACGCCCGAGGAGATGATGCGCGTCATCGTCCAGCAGGTGCCGACCTCGTTCCCGGACGCGCGGGTGAGCTCGCTGCTTCACCCCAATTACCGGGAATTTCTCAGCAAGGGGTTGCTCGTCCCGTTCCGGGTGGCGCAGCTGATCCGGACGCTGGTTCGGGACCCGGGTCAGATCTCGGCGGTGGACATCGCGGTGGGCCTGGCCGAGGTGCTGCCGTCCGGGCTCTACTCGGAGGCCGGCATCGAGAGCTACGTGCGCACGATCCTGTCGGACCCCGACCGTACCGACGACTTCCGGCTGCTGCGCAACGAGCTGTACCTGGCCGCCACCGACCTGGACACCTGCGAGCGGATCGTGTTCGGGGCGGAGGACTGGGACGACGTGCCGATCTCCACCGCGGTGGCCGCCTCGAGCGCGCTGCCCATGATCTACAAGCCGGTCCGGATCAAGGATCGGGAGCTGGTCGACGGCGGGATTGTCTCGACGACCAACCTCGACATCGCGGTCGAGGCCGGGGCCAAGTTCATCGTGGTCGTGAACCCGCTGGTCCCCTATGTGAACGACTTCGAGAAGCGGATCCCGACCCTGACCGGCTCACGCGCGCGGCGAGTTTCGGACATGGGCTTCCCGCAGATCGGCTACCAGGCGTTCAAGCTGCTCGCCTACCAGCGGCTGCACGACCTGGCGCGGCGCTGGGAGCAGCGTTACCCCGGCGTCGACGTGATCCTCGTCGAGCCCGAGCCCAACGACGAGCTGATGTTCCAGACGAGCATCATGAACTACACCTCGCGAGTCGACATCGCGCGCCACGGGTTCCAGTCGGTGACCCTCAAGCTGGCCCACGACTACCCGCGCTTCAAGCACATCTGCGCGCGCCATGGGATCGAGATCTCGGCCACCCGGGTGCGCAAGGTGGTCAAGCACTTCGCGGCCGAGCGCGAGAAGACGCGGGCCTGGAGGAAGATCCTGGAGCAGACGACCTCGACGCTACTGCGCCAGTCGGCTCAGGAGTAGTTGGCTTGAGAAAGCCCGCTAGGCGGGCTGGGGCTGCTGGGTCTGTGCCGTCGAGCCCGAAATCTCCCGCAGGCTCGATAGGAACAGGGTCTTGTCGATCCGACCGTTGAAGATTGGGATCCCCCACTCGACGCACTTGACGATCACGTCTCGGCGTTCCAGCCCGGACTCTCGTGCAAGCTCGGTGGGGGTGAGGTGAATTGCCATCGGTCGTGGACCTCCTTTACCGCCTGCCGTTGTGGGCGCGAAGTATGCCGTTTGCCTCGGACGCTCTCAACAGGTCTTTCGGCCAGATCGCTATCCAAACCTTAGCGAGGCTGACAAAAGCTCTGGACATATGGCTGATTCCCGATAGAGTCCCGGCAGCTAGGGGAGAACCCGGCGCAAAGGGGACAACTTGGCGATGGCACGGCTGCTTTCAGGCGCTTTTAGGGGCGCGTTGCCGACGGATCATGATCTCGTCGCGGGGGTCCGTCATGGCGACGAGGGCGCGTTCGAGGAGCTGTTCGGCCGCTACCGGGGCCGGATTCGCACCTACGCCAGCCGAATCCTCAGCGACGCCGACCGCGCCGAGGATGTCGCCCAGGACGTGTTCATCTCGGCGCTGCGCCGGCTGCGGGACACCGAGCACCCGATCGCGTTCAAGCCGTGGATCTACCAGATCGCCCGCAACGCCTGCATCGACGAGCTGCGTCGAAACCGGCACGGCGCCGAGGTTCCGCTCGTCGGCGGGCAGGATTGGCCCGACGGTGACCTGGTCTCTCGCGAGCCCGGTCCCGACGTCGCTATCGAGTCCAAGCAGCAGCTCGAGGACCTGCGCGGCGCGTTCCGCGGTCTGTCCGAGCTCCATCACCGGATCCTCGTCCTGCGCGAGCTCGAGGGCCTCAGCTACCAGGAGATCGGGACGACGCTCGGGATGTCACGGCCGGTGGTCGAAAGCACGCTCTTCCGCGCCCGGCGCCGGCTGGCCGAGGAGTACGAGGAGCTCATCAGCGGCCGCCGCTGCGAGCGGACCCGCGCCCTGATCGATGGCTGGGAGGCGCGTGCGCCGAGGCGCCTCGGCGTCCGCGAGCGTCGCCAGCTCGACCGCCACCTAGCCCACTGCCAGCCGTGCCGGCGCCACGCGCGGGCGGCGGGGAGCGGCCCAGAGCTGGTGGAGCCGACGGCCGGATCGCTGGCTGCGGCCTGAGCGCTCACGCAAAGCCGCGAGACCGCCGCGCGCGGCGCCCGGAGCGACACCCCGGATTGCCGCGCAGCTGTGGAATACTGGATCCATTCGGGGCGTGGCGCAGCCTGGTAGCGCGCACCGTTCGGGTCGGTGAGGTCCCCGGTTCAAATCCGGGCGCCCCGATTGCAGAAGACCTCCGCTAACCCGGGGGTTTCTGCATTTCAGACTCGAGTCTCGCCTGGCCGTCGCGTACGGCGATGGTCGTTCCGCTCGAGCACAAGCGTCAGTTGGCGGGTCGGTCGTATGGCCGACGGATGGCAGGCGTAGGACGCGACCGTTCGCGGACTGGCTTGCAACTGTCGGATTGGCCACACGGTCTCGTAGATCACGCGGGTGCCGCGCAACGACACCTGCTCGACTGATGCTTGCCGCGGTTCTGCGATGGCGCGGCTGTCACACCTGAACGACTGATTGGTACGGCGGAACCGCTTCGCGCTTCTCGAACAGGCCGCGCTGTTGCATCCAGCTCTGCGAACGTTCGTACATCTCCTCCGTGTACGGCAGAAATACGACGCGCTCGCCTGGCCCGAAGCAGCGAACCTCAATGTCGGCGTGATAGCGCTCCGGAATCTCCTTCAAGTAGTAGTGCTTGTATCGCTCTGGCTCGAGGTCGAGGTCCATTTGGGCGCGCCTAAGCGCGCGGAAGTAGCGCTCGACGTCGAGGGGATCCGTTTCGCCCCCGAACATGAATCCGGCCATGAACGTCGTGTCGAGGATCCGCCTGCAACCCTGCTGCTCGACCAGGTAGGTGGCGGCGCCCCACACCGCCGCCGCCGGTACCTCGCCGGCCAGCAGTGCGTCAACGCGATCGTAGGGAAAGCCTCCGAATCGAAGCTGTATTTGCTCGGTCGACAGGAATGGCTCGAGCGCCTGAATCGTCGAGAAATGACTGCCGGAGTGGTATCCAACCGCGACGTCGATTCCCGACAACTCCTCGGGCCGGTGGATCGATGAGTCCGCAGGTGTGTAGATGCCGCTCGGAAGAACCGAGTACGCATGACCCCACATCCGCCCCGCCGTGTCTGCGGCCGCCTGATTCACCGCCCAGTGGCAGGCGCAGCTCATGTTCTTCTTTCCGCCACCACCCGAGAGATAGAGCTCATATGCGCCGACGCGGATGTCGTGGGGTGCGTCCGAAGTGATGTCCTGAGCGGAGTTCTCGAGCGCCCGGACATCGAACACGTAGTCAAGGCCCTCCTCCTCGAAATAGCTGTGCTCTACCGCGATCCAGTCCTGGAGACGGCCGTGGCTGGAGATGCGGAACTTTGACATTGCTCCTCCTTCGATGCTCTCCTGTCCTGCTGGGTGCACTCTGCCGGAGTGCGCCAGACCGGGGAAGCAGGCCAGCGCGGGCTTGTCGCGGGCTCGGGCTTCCGCGCGGTGGGGGCCACCAGCACCGGCTTACATTCGCTGAGCGGGTGATGATAGGCGCCCGGAGGAGTCAACGGTTGGGAAGGATCGCGATCTTGCCTGCGTCGGATTAGGAAAGGACGGCGATCGACCGCGGGGGCAGGGCGGGTGCCAGCCGTGCCCGTCTGCGCCTTCCTCGGCGAAAGGAGGCATGTCGATGATCCTGCGAGCTGTTCCGGCTCAACGCGATCGCTGTTCCGGCTCAACGCGATCGCCTCGGCGATCGTCGGAATCGGGCTACTTGTACCGATGGAGCGAGTAGCGGCTGCTCGCCGGGCCGACGTCGCGGCAGCCGAGAATCGCGACCCGACTACACCGGATCCGGCCGACACCGCGGCGCCGATCCGTCGAGCCACCTCGCGATGACGTCCGGTGACTCACCCGCTAGGGCTCGGTATGCACGACCACGTCCTGCACATGAGGTTGGCCCTCGCGGATGTCGTCCTCAAGCCGGCTCGCGAGGTCGTGGGCTTCTGGCAGCGTCATGTCGGAGGGCACGGCCACGCTCACGAACACGACCAGACCGCCGGAGGCGTGTAGCAGCCGCAGCTCCCGCGGTGGCGCCGAGGTCCGGCTTACCACGAGAAGTGAGATCCGCTGTCGCTCGGTGTCATCGGGATGGTCGCCGTCCTCGTCCGGACGCGCTGCGACTGGCTGTTCCAGGGGTTCCAGGTGCGTGTGGACAGCCTCGATAGCGGGCTCGTCGCTCAGCGCCGCTTCGACCCGTTCGGCGACGTCGTGCGCTTCCGCGATGGATACGTCGGGCGCCATCTTGAGGTGCAGTGACACGCTTGCCAGGCCGTCGTGCTCATAGATCGTGATGTCGTGCGCCTCGCGCACCATTGGTTCGGCCAGCGCGATGGCGAGGACCCGGTCTCGCAGGTTGAGTCCCTCGCGGCGGGGCTCCAGGTGCACCACGACGTCGGTCTCGGGTAGCGCATCGCGAACCGCGGCCTCGACGGCGTCCGCGGTGCTGTGGCTCTCGACCACAGCCTGGCCGGGAGGAACGCCGACAACCGCGTCCGCGAAGTACCGCCCGCCTGATTCCCGCAGTCTCAGCCGGCGGAGCTCGATCGCGTCGCCGAGACCGCTGATAGCCGCCTCGGCCTGTGCCCGCGCTTCGGCGGGGGTTGTGTCCATCAGCACCCGCGCGTTGTCGTTGATGAGGCGTCCGGCCGCCGCGAAGATGATGCACGCCACGACCAGCGCCGCCACGGCGTCACCGTGCTCGAAGCCGGCCCGGACAGCGACGATCCCACCCAGCACCGCAACCGATCCGGCCATGTCACCCGCGAAGTGAAACGCGTTGGAGCGAAGCGCCGCAGACTTGTACCTCCGGGCGGTCCGCACGGACACGCCGATCCTGGAGACGTCGACGAACAGCGCAATTCCGATGACCACAAAGATGTACCACCGCGCGTCGAGTTCGTGGCCGCCCGCGGTCAAGCGGGCGATCGCTTCGATCACGATCAAGATCCCTCCGCCGGACAGGATGGCGGCCTCGCCCAACGCTCCCAGGTTCTCGGCGCGCCGGTGACCGTAGGGATGCTCGACGTCGGCCGGGCGAACCCCCAGACGGACCGCGAAGAACGTCAGCACAGCGGCCACGACATCGCCCGATGACTCGATACCGGCCGACACCAGTCCAAGACTCCCGGTCACGATCCCGGTGCCGAGCTTGAGCGCCACGAGTACCGTCGCCGCACCGATCGAGACCAGCGCCGTGCGCGCTTCCCCGGCAGCCTGTTGGGCGATGGTGTCGCGCAGTTCGGTCGTGGTCGACTCTGCGGGCATCGTGCCTAGGGTAGGCCCAAGCGCTGCCCACCGGACCCGCCGTCGCCGACCGGCACCCGCGCGGAAGGGATCGTGTGATCCGCCGGTCCCCGGACGCGCCGCGCTGACGTAAGAAAGCCAGCGCGCTGGCAGCTAACCGGACATGAGAAGTGAACGCGGAGGTGACACCCCGAGCCGCGAAACGCCGGGACGGCTAGACCCCCTGGTCCTGGTGCTGCTCTCGACGCTCAAGGCAGGGGGCTCGTGAGCGGGGTGGATGCGTTGCGCCGCGACAGCCAACGGTGGTCGAATCCCGCAGACGATCCGGCTCAGTGGGTCGCCTGGCGCGCCAGGCGGCTGCTCGCGGCCGGCTTTCCCCAGCCCCTTGCCACGCGGCTCGCGGCAGACGAGCGGATTGACGTCCATGCGCTGCTCGAGCTTGTCGATCGGGGCTGTCCACCGGACCTGGCCGCGCGGATCGTGGCGCCGATCGACGACGGCCCCAAGGTGTCGTGAGCCACGTGGTTGGTAGCGTCAAGCAGGTGCCGCAGGACGAGTCGTTAGCCGATGCGGTGGACCGGCACGCCGAGGGAACGTCTTGGATTCGGTCGCTGCGCGGGAGCGGCCGCGACCGCGAGGAGGCGGCGGCGCGTCTGCACGCGTTGCTTGTCCGGGCGGCCCGGTTCGAGCTGCTGCGCCGCCGCGCGGGACTGAACGGGCGGGGCGACACCGTCGATGACCTCGCTGTGCTGAGCGCGGACAACGCGTTGAGTGCGCTGTTGGGCAAGCTCGACGACTATCGCTTTGAGAGCCGCTTCACGACGTGGGCGTACAAGTTCGCGATCCTCGAGGCGGCGGTGCTGGCCCGGCGGCGGGCCTGGCAGGAGCGCGAGCTCCCGATCGATCCACTGGCCTGGGGGCGGCTGTCGGCCTCGACGCCGGACGTGGCGGACGATCTCGCCGTCCGAGAGCGCCTGCGCGAGGTGACCGCAGCGATCCAGACCCAGCTCTCACCGCATCAGCGCGAGGTGCTGACGGCGCTGGTGCTGGTCGACGTGCCGATCGACGTCCTTGCTGAGCGGTTGAACACCACACGGGGCGCCTTGTACAAGACATTGCACGATGCGCGGCGAAAGCTGCGCGATGCCGTCGGATCGGAGGGAGATGGCTGATCACCGCGAAGATCCTGACCGTCTGTTGGCGCGGCTGCTTGGACCCCCTGATCCTGAGCTGGGCTGCGAGGAGTGCTTCGAGCTGCTCGACGTGTACGTCGAGGCGGAGTTGAGGGGAGCGGACGCCGATGCCAGGGTTCCGGGGATGCGAGCGCACCTGGAGGGCTGCCCGGCGTGCGCAGAGGAGCACGAGAGCCTGCGTGAGCTGCTGAGCTTTCCGGACTGACCAACTGGTTGGGTCGGTCGGGTAAGAGGCGGGGCCGGCACGCAGCTAACACAGTCATGAGAGCGAATCGACCCTTGGCCGAAGTGAGCGAGAGCTGGAGCGCTGCCGATTTCGATGGGCTGCCCGCGCGTCCGCCTGTGGCGCGACGGCCGGTCGATCTCGTTGCCGCCGAGGCGGCCGCGCGCGAGCTGTTATCCGCGCTCGGCGCTGACCTCGATTCCCCGGGCGTGCGCGACACGCCACGGCGGGTGGCGGCCGCCTACGCCGAGCTGCTCACGCCTGAGCGGTTCAACCTGACGACGTTTCCCAACGAGGAGGGCTACGACGAGCTGGTACTCGTGCGCGGCATCCCATTCCGGTCGCTGTGCATGCACCACCTGCTGCCGTTTCACGGGGTCGCGCACGTCGCCTACCTCCCGGGCGAGCGGATCCTCGGGCTGTCCAAGCTCGCCCGCGTCGTCGAGCATTTCTCCCGCGAGCTTCAGCTGCAGGAGCGGCTGACGATCCAGGTCGCCGGATGGCTGCAGGACGCGCTGCAGCCGAAAGGAGTCGGTGTGGTGCTCGAAGGCGAGCACCTCTGCATGTCCCTACGCGGCGTGCAGACGCCGGGCGCGCGGACCATCACCTCAGCCTTGCACGGCTTGGTGCGAGATGACCCGCGCACGCGCGAGGAGTTCCTGAGCCTAACTGGAGGGAGAAGCAGATGAGCAAGCAGACATTCGTAATCGTCGGCGCGAGCCTGGCTGGCGCCAAGGCGGCCGAGGAGCTGCGTGAGCGTGGGTTCGACGGGCAGATCGTGCTCGTCGGCGCCGAGTCAGAGCGACCCTATGAGCGCCCGCCACTCAGCAAGGATCACTTGCGCGGCGAATCCGAGCGCGCGAAGGCCTTCGTTCACCCGGAAGGGTTCTATGAGGAGCAAGCGATCGAGCTCGTCACTGGCGTCCAAGCCACGGCGATCGACCTCGCGTTGAACACCGTCACGCTCGATGACGGCCGCGCGCTCGGCTACGACAAGCTGCTCTTGACGACCGGCGCCGAGCCGCGACGGCTCTCGGTGCCCGGTAGCGACCTCGAAGGGATCTACTACCTGCGCACGCTGGCCGACTGTGAGTTGCTGCGCCAGCGGCTGGACCGGGGAGGTCGTGTCGCCGTCGTAGGCGCTGGCTGGATCGGCTCGGAGGTCGCCGCCTCGGCTCGCCAGAAAGGTCTGGAGGTGACGCTGATCGACCCGCTGGTGCTCCCGAACGAGCGAATCTTCGGTCCCGAGATCGGTTCCTTCTACCGCGACGTCCACGCCCATCACGGCGTCCGCCTCGCGCTCGGCGAAGGCGTCGCGGCGGTGCTCGGAGACGGCCAAGTCGCCGCCGTAGGAACCAATCGGGGCACAACCATCGAGTGCGACTTCCTCATCGTCGGAATCGGAGTCACACCCCGCCTCCGGCTGGCCGCGGAGGCAGGCCTGGAGCTCGACAACGGAATCGTCACCGACGACAAGCTCCAGACCTCGGCGCCTGGCGTGTTCGCCGCCGGCGACGTGGCCAATGCCTGGCATCCGTTCTACCAGCGGCGCATCCGCGTGGAGCACTGGGCCAACGCCCTCAACCAAGGGCCGGCCGCGGCGCGCGCGATGCTGGACGAGCCGGTCAGCTACGACCGCATCCCATACTTCTTCTCAGACCAGTACGAGGTCGGCATGGAGTATTCGGGTTTCGCCACCGAGTGGGATCAAGTGGTGTTCCGCGGCGACCGCGAGGCTGGCGAGTTCATCGCCTTCTGGCTCAAGGACCGGCGCGTGCTGGCCGGCATGAACGTCAACGTGTGGGAAGTCAACCAGCACGTCCAGGCGCTCATCCGCTCCCGTCAGGCCGTCGATGTGGCGGCTCTGCGGGATCCCGACACGCCGCTCGACGCGCTGCTCGCCCCTGTCGCGGCCGATTCTCGCTAGGACCGGTGCCGTGCCACCCAACGAGAACCTGAGGCGGCTACACGAGGCCGGTGTCTCGATCTGGCTCGACACCTTGTCCCGGCAGCTGCTTCAGAGCGGGGAGTTTGGGCAGCTCACGCGCGACTACAGCGTCACCGGGGCAACGTCGAACCCCACGATCTTCGCGAAGGCGATCACCGGCTCGAATCTCTACGACGAGCAGCTCCGTTCGCTCGCCGGCGCGGGCGAGGACAGCCTGCAGGAGGCGTTCTTCGCGCTCGCGCTCGAGGACGTCCGTGACGCGGCTCGCCTGCTGCGCCCGGAGTACGACCGCACCGCCGGGCGCGACGGCTTCATCTCGTTTGAGTGCACCCCGGATCTGGCCGACGACACCGAGGCGACGATCGCGCAGGCCACCTCGCTCTGGAAGCGGCTCGACCTGCCCAACGTGATGATCAAAGTGCCCGGAACCGAGGCGGGCCTGCCCGCCATCGAGGAGCTGACCCGCCGCGGCGTGAACGTCAACATCACGTTGCTGTTCTCGATCGAGCGCTACGAGCAGGTGATTGATGCCTACATCCGCGGAGTGACCGCCCGAGCCGAGGCCGGACAGGCGCTGGAGACGATCGCTTCCGTCGCGTCTTTCTTCCTGTCGCGGATCGACAGCGAGGTGGACCCGGAGCTCTCAGCGGATTCGTCGATGCGGGGCCAGGCCGCGATTGCCAGCGCCCGAGTCGCTTACCAGCGCTACCTCGCGCGATTCGCCGGAGCGCAATGGGCGCAGCTCGAGCGCCGAGGAGCGAGACCGCAGCGACCGCTCTGGGCCAGCACCGGCACCAAGGACGCCGCCTACTCCGACGTGCTCTATGTCACCGAGCTGATCGGCCCTGACGTGGTCAGCACGATGCCCGACCACACCCTGCGCGCCTTCGCCGACCACGGTCGTGTGCACCGGACGCTTGACGCGGAGCCCGAGCAAGCCAGCCGAACGCTGGCCGATGCGAAGGCCGCAGGCATCGATCTCGACGCGGTCGCCCGGCGGCTCGAGCGCGCGGGAGTGAGGACCTTCTGCGACTCCTACGACCAACTGCTGGCATGCATGCGCTCCAAGCTGGATCAAGTTGGCGCTGCCCGACGCCAATGAGCGAGAGGGAGAAGCAGCAGTCTGCCGTGCTCTCAAACGATGCGGTCAATCTCGCCGTGCGGCGTCGGCCTGCTGAGCCAGCGTGGTCAGCGTCGCGAAGAACGCCGTGGACTGTCCGCGGAACAGGCCCATCGCCGTCAGGAACTGCACCACCGCCATCGCAATTCCCTTGGTCTCGGTGGGACGGACGATCGAGACGACCGGTAACTTGCGGGAAAGGAAGTTCGTCGGTTCGGGCATGATCAGGTTGGTCTGGAAGTTCTGACCGCCGAACGGCTTCTTGTTGAGGTCTGGGAACACGAGACCGTTTGTGGGGTCGGTCAGCGGCGGCGCATTACCGGCCTTGTCGCTCCAGGTCTGGAAGTGCATTGCCTCGGTTGGTCCGATGCTGAGCACGACGCGCAGCGCCTCGACGTCACTGACCCGCTGGGCCACCGCGGGGTACAGGCTCGTGCCGCCCTGTTCGATCGTGGCGAAGTGGAAGCCTGCGGTGTTGGCGATCGCCTGCAGGTGCTTGGCAGGCTTCAGGTCGGCGTCGCTGCGTGGGATGGCCGGGAACCGGCCGCGCATCAGACCCGGCACTGCCTGCGGAAAGGTGGCACCGAGGTCGGGGTTGCCGTGGCGCGAGCGATAGCGAGTCCACCAGCTCGTGTCGACGGTCAGCTCCATCAGATTGGTCAATCGCTTTGCGTCCGCCGCGCCGGTGGCGGCGCTGCCGGGCAGCGTGCGGAACTGATCGAGGTTGACCGGGTCGGCCCCTCGGGACCGCAGGTAGGCGTTGAGGAACGTGAAGTGGGTGAACTCGTCCTCGGTGTTGTCATGGACGTACTGGGCCATGTCCGAATCGAGTTGGGCCACCGCCTTCGTAAACGCCTCGTTGCCGCTACCGCCCGGGACCTCGCGATCCTGAACCCCGCAGAGCTCGTTGTATTGCTGCCACAGATCGGTCTCCAGGATCTCAGCCGCGGCCAGGAACCGCAGGATCGCCGCATCTCCGAGGGTGAGGCTGCCCTTGGCGAACGCGGGAGCCGCAGACAGCCCGCCGGCTCCGAGTACGCCGGCTCCGAGTACGCCGGCTCCTGCACCGGCGATAAACGACCGCCGGTGAGCTCTCCAGCGCTTGGTAGTGCTTAAGACGCTCGAGGGGGAGCTCACCTTCCCGGAAGCGGCAGAATCTGATCAGCCCCAGGCCCGGTGGGCCACCTCGGCCACCAGCTGGAGCTTCTTCTCCTCCGCGTCCTCGCTGATCGCGTTCCCCGGGCCGGCGGAGGCGAAGCCACATTGGGTTGAAAGCGCGAGTTGATCGCGCGGATAGAAGCGCGCTGCCTCGTCAATCCTCGCGATGAGCTGATCCGCCGATTCGAGTTCGTCGAACTTCGATGACACCAGGCCGAGCACGACCACCTTGTCGGCGGGAAGGTTCTTCAGCGGCTCGAACGAACCGGAGCGCTCGTCCTCGTACTCGAGCAGGATCCGGTCGTAGTTGGTCAGCCGCGGAAACAGGCGACCGGCCACCGAGTCGTAACCCCCGGCGCTGATCCAGTGGCTGTCGTAGTTGCCCCTGCACATGTGCAGTCCGAAGGTCACCCCGGGGACGCTGGCCAGCTCATTGAGCATGTCCGCCCCCTCAGTCAGCACCCGCTCGAACGAGATGCCCGCAGCCTCCCACAGCCGCTGCTGCGACTCGTCGACCAGCTGGCCGAAGTCGGGAGCATCGATCTGGATGTACTGGCAGCCCATGCGCGCCAGTTGCTCGGCCTCCTCGCGCATCAGCGTAAGCCCGTCCGCGAACAGATCGAACGGATCGCTGTACGCCTCGCGCGTCCGCGACGGTGACCACGCGAGAAACAGCATCAGTGGGCTCGGCAGCGTCACCTTAACGGGTTTCCGCGCCGCGCGCCCGCGCGTACGTGTACTCCTCGATCGTCATCATCCGCTTGCGCTGAAGCCTGTCGGTCACCGACACCGGGATCGCGAACACGCTTTGCTCGGAGCCGCCCTCGTCGTGGAACGGAACCGGGATGTGATCGCTCGCTGTCCCTGCCTCGTCCTGGGTCAACCCCTCGACGGCTTCCAGGAGCTGATCGATGAACGTGTGCCGGCGCAGCTCCCCGTCGGTGACGACGTCGAGGCCGGCGCCCTCCTGCATGGCGATCACCTGGTCGACGGCGCGATCCTCGGTCGCCTTGTAAGCGGCCGGAGCCAGCTCGCCGGACTCGAACTGCGTGCGAGCGCGCAGCAGATAGTCCGGACGCAGCAGCGAGCCGACTGTGTCGGCGCGATAAACGGTTGTCATCTCCTTGCCTTCTCCTCGGTCTACGACATGGCGGAGCCGTGAGTACTCTATGCGCGGGCATCGGCGGGGAGCGAGTCATCCCGCGGTTGAAGCGCGGCGAAGCGGGGTCCCGCCGGACGCCGCGGCCAACGTCTGCGGATCGACCTTTATCCCGAAGCCGTCGGCCAGGCGCGTGAGGTGATTGAAGATCCCGACGACGTGGGCGAATTCAAGGCAGCCCTCGTCGTCGAGGCCCACGGATCGCAGCGAATCCCAGTCGGCGGGTGTGATCGTGGTCGGGTCGAAGCTGAGTTTCTCGGCGACGGTGCCGAACGCCCGCATCCGGTCCGATAGATCGGCGTCGCTCCAGTGACCGCGTTCGATCTCACGTGCCGTCTCGTCGTCGCCGCCCTCTGCACGCAGAAACTCCGCGTGAGAGGTCGTTCAGTAGAAGCAGTTCTGGACGGATGCCGCGACGGCTGCCACGAACTCGCGCTCCTGGCGGCTGAGGGCGCCGGGTTCGAACATGATCTCCGAGAACAGCCGCAGAAACACGGGGCCGATTCGAGGATGCGCCATCAACAGGCGGCTCATGCCGGTCGGCGCACCGAAGTTGTAGGGGTGATCGGCGGGTCGGTTGGCGGCGACCATCGCCGGATCGGGTAACTGGACGTAGGCGTCGTCGCTGTGCCCACGATCGTCTCGCGCACGTTCATGCATGGGCTGTTGCGATCATCTCAGAACGCGCCCGCGTGCGTCACGGTTTCGCTGGCCACCAGACACCCGGAGCGCGCGGCCGCTACTACCGCGTCGAGGTCGCAGAGATTCTCGCGGCCGAGCTCGCGCTCCCGCCACCAGGCGAGAAAGCCGGCGCTGAACGCGTCGCCCGCGCCGATCGTGTCGACCACGGTCACGCGCGGAGCCGGCACGCTGCTGACGCCGGAGGTTGACACCACGAGCGCGCCCTCGGCGCCGAGGGTGACCAGCGCGATCCGCGGGCCGGCCTCGAGGAGCCGGCGGGCGGCAAGCTCGGGGGCGGCGCCGGGCTCGAGCCACGCCAGATCGTCCCGGCTGGCCTTGACCACATCGGTTCTCTTCAGCACGCGGTCGAAGTGCGCCAGATACCGGGCTCGGTCGTCGATCAGCGAGGGCCGGATGTTCGGGTCAAAGCAGATCAGCCCCGCCCGCGAGGCCGCTGCCTCGACGACGGCGCTGACGGCCTGCGCGAGCGGCTCGAGCACCAGGCCCAGGCTGCCGAAGTGCAGGACATCGAACCGGGCGGGAAGCGCGGCGCGCGCCATCGCCTCATCCAATGACGGCGCGGAGGTGCCCTCGGTATAGAACCGATAGTTGGCCGAGGCGCCTTCGTCGAGCTCGGCGAACGCCAGCGTGGTCGGCAATCCGGTGCTGAGGACGCTGTCGAGGCTCACTCCATCGTCGCGCAGCGCCGCACGAAGGCGCCGCCCGAACGAGTCCTCGGAGATGCATCCGAGGAAGCGCACCGGCTGGCCCAGCCTGGCCAGCGCGCGAGCCGCGTTGAACGGGCTGCCGCCGCAATGGGCGATCAGCCGGTCCTCACCGTCAGGGACCAGGTCGACCAGCGATTCGCCTACGACAACGATCATGGGCCACGAAGATCGGAGGGCGAGCGGAGAGTCGTGCGGGGCAGCTCCGGAGAGCTGCCCCGCCGCGACTCAGGGGCTCCGCGGGTTCAGCAGCTGCTCTTGTAGATGTACTGGCTCATCGTGCCCAGGTTGCTCTTGGTGAGCACGGCGAGCCCGGTCAGGATGGACTTGGTCGGCTTGCCGGTGAGCGCGTTGACCGCCTGGTCGACGCCGTCGACGCCCTCCTGGTAGGGCTCCTGCGCGATCAGTGCCTCGACCACGCCGCTGCGCAGGTCCGCGACCTGCGTCGGGTCGGCGTCGTAGCCGATGATCTTGATCTTGTTCGCCGCGTGCGCGGTCTTCAGGCCGGTGTCGACGCCCTGGGCGACCAGCACGTTGGTGGCGAACACGCCGGCCAGGTCGGGATGGGCGGCGTACACGGCGGTGATCGCCGCGGCGGCCTTGGCCGGGTTATCGCCCACGTACTGAGTGGGGAGGGGCTTGATCCCCGGGTACTTCTTGATCTCCTGTAGGAAGCCCTGGATGCGCGCCTCGGTGGTGGAGACCCCAGCCTGCTCGTTCATCACGATCACGGACCCCTTCCCGCCGATCAGCTTGGCCATCTCATCGGCTGCCTTGGCACCGCCTTCGTTGTTGTTCGAGGAGATCGAGGCGGCAGCGATCGACGGGTCGCTCACGGTGGTGTCGACCTGGACGACCTTGATGCCGGCGCTCTTCATCTGCTGCATCGGGGCGATCAGCGCGTGGGTGTCGGTGGGCGCGATCAGCACCGCGCCGGGCCGCTGGGCGGTGATCGCGTTCACGATCGGGATCTGCTCGGGGGCGGCGAAGTCGGCCGGGCCCTGGACGTTGATCGAGTAGCCGAGCTTGGCCGCCTCGGCCTTGGCCCCGCAGCTCATCGTCACATAGAAGTTGTCCGCCTTCGTGCCCTGGATCAGCGCGAGTGACTTGCCGCCCGAGCCTGAGCTCGAGCTGGTAGTGGAGCTCGCACTCGTGCTGGAGCTCGGGGCTGCGGCGGCGGTGGCCGAGCTCGAGCTGGAACTCGAGCTCGAGCCGCAGCCGGCAAGCGCGATCGCGGCAAACAACGCGATCAGTGGGGGAACCTTGCGACGCATTTACTCCTCCATCATTTGATTGGCGCCACCGGCGGGTCAGGGGGACCACCCGTGACGGCGTTTTGCGTGTAAACGATCAGGGCCGTAACCTCGCGCGCCGCCGGAGCTGGTCGAAGTACACGGCGAGGATCAGAATCGCCCCGATCACCACCTGCTGCCAGAACGACTGAACACTCATGATCACCAGGCCACTCGCGAGAACGACCGGGATGAACACCCCCACGACGGTTCCGAACATGGTTCCCCTGCCGCCGAACAGGCTCGTGCCGCCGATCACCACCGCCGAGATCGCGGTGAGGTTGTCCGTGGTGTGCCCGGAGATCGTGGTGGTCGTGAAGTAGGCGAGGCTGAGGACGCCGCCCAGCCCTGAGAGCAGCCCCGCCAGGGCATACACCTTGATCAGGTGGAAGTTGACGCGGATTCCCGCGCGCCTGGCCGCTTCGGGATTGGAGCCGATGGCGTACGTGTAGCGGCCGAATCGAGTCAGGTGAAGGATCAGCGCGCACACGATCGTCACCACCGCCGCGATCACCACCAGCCATGGGATGGGACCGAGTTGCCCGCTTCCGATCGTGCTGTTGAGCTCGGTCGGGATACCCGCGACGTCGACTCCGGAGGTGATCACATCGGCCACGCCCAGGGCCATGCCGAAGGTGCCGAGCGTGACGATCAGCGCCGGTATCCCCAGCAGCGCGGTCAGCGCGCCGTTGATCAGACCCCAGGCCAGGCCGGCGAGTAGCCCGACGGCGACGCCGGCCAGGATCGGTCCCCAGCCCGCTGTCGCTGCGTGGGCCGTCCCGCCGCCGACCGCGATCATCACCTTCGCGGCGATCACCCCGGAGATGACCAGGACGGACCCGACCGACAGATCGATCCCGGCCGTGATGATCACGAAGGTCATCCCGACCGACAGCATCATCACCACCGACGCATTGATGAAGATCGTCTTGATGTTGAAGCTCGAGAGGAACGCGTGGGGCTTCAGCACGCCGAACACCGCGACGATCACGACCAGGGCGATGAAGATCCAGAGCGGGCTGGTCGAAGAGAACAACGTCGCCGACACCCGCTGCGACAGGCTGGCCGGCGCGGAGCGGTCGTCGGCCGGGCGCGCCGGCGCGCTCACATCCGGTGGCTCGTTCTGTACCGAGCTCAACGCTCGTCCTCGTGCTGTAGGGCGCCGGTCATGGCGGCGACGAGCGACTCGAGCGTCGCCTCCTCGCGAGAGAAGGTCGCCACCCGCCGTCCGAGGCGGAGCACCTGGATCCGGTCGGCCACCTCCAGCACCTGCGGCATGCTGTGACTGACCAGGATCACGGCCAGTCCACGGTCGCGGACCCGCCGCACCACGTCGAGCACGCGCTCGCTCTGAACCACTCCGAGCGCGGCCGTCGGCTCGTCCATGATGATCACCTTGCTCGCCCACACGGCGGCCCGCGCAACCGCAACGCCCTGTCGCTGCCCACCGGAGAGGTAAGCGACGGCCGCCGAGGGATCTTGGATCCCGACGCCGAGATCGGTGAACGTGTTCATGGTCCGATCGCGCATGGCGCGCTTGTCCAGCACGCCGAGCCTCCCGAGCACGCCGCTGCGCAGCGGCTCGCGGCCGAGATACACATTGGCCGCCCCATCCAGATCGGGCGCGAGCGCGAGATCCTGGTAGACCGTCTCGATCCCCATGCGCTGGGCCGCGGACGGCGAGCCGATCTGCACCGGCCGGCCCTCGAACACGATCTCGCCGCTGTCGGGCTGCGCGACGCCGGACAGGAGCTTGATGAGCGTGCTCTTGCCGGCGCCGTTGTCGCCGATCAGCGCAACCACCTGGCCCGGGTACGCGCTGAAGTTGGCCCCGCGCAGGGCCTCGACGTGCCCGTAGGTCTTGGTGAGCCCACGGACCTCGAGGATCGGCTCGGGGGTGAGGTTCACCACGTTCCGGCTCCTGTGTCCGGCGCAGGCGGTTGGCAGCGGATCAGGTTGGCGTGGCCGTCGAGCGTCGTTCGCCCGGCGGCGTGGGGGATCAGCGCCGTGTCGCCTCGGTGTAGATCGAGTGGGTGTGCCGAGTCGCTCCATACCTTCAGCCAACCGTCGAGCACGACGAGGATCGAAAACGCCGGCTCCAGGTGCACCGGATCGTCGTGCGTGGTGATCGCCTGGGCGCGGAAGTACGGCGCCGCGGAGGACGGCAGCAGATCCGTCATCGGCTTCTCGGGCGCCGTGGGGCCGCTGTGGACGAGCAGATCATCGGCTCGCGCAGCCTTGAGGTCAACGGCGTCGAGGACGCGCTCCCATCCCAGCCCGAGGTGCTCGCTGCCGTCGGTCACCCCGAAGTGGTCCCATTCGAGCACGACCGACATGTCGGTGGGCTCCTGTAGCTCGACCAGCAGAATGCCCGACCCGATCGCATGGAGCGTTCCGGCCGGGACAAACAGCACCGTGCCCGGTGTGACTGGAAACTCGTGCAGCGCATCGAGCATGACCGTGGCGTCCTGTTCGCTCACCCAGCTCTCCAGCGTGGAGCGCTGCAGCGGCTCTTTGAGCCCCAGATGCATCACGGCGCCCGGCTCGGCGCTCACGATGATCCAGGCTTCGGTCTTGCCGAAGCGGAGTCCGAGTTCCTCGCGAGCGAATACCCGGCCAGGGTGGAAGTGCACCGGAAGCCGCTCGCCGGCGTCGAGCAGCTTGACCAGCAGCGCGGGGTTCGACCCCCACCGCCGGACGTGCTCAGGCCCGAGGAACCCCGTGGGGTCCTGCTCGATCGCATCACGGAGGTAGCGGCCGTCCGGCAGGCGGCTCAGCCCGTCGTGGTCTGAGCCGAGCGCGATCGTCGTCGATCCGACCCAGTCCTCCGGTCCATCGCTAGCGCCAGAGTGGTCTGAGGCACCGCGCAAGCGCTCGATCCGCTCGCCGCCCCGATAGAAGCGAGCAAGCGGATTGGGGGGCAGCAACACCGGCGCCGCCCGTAGCGCGCCATTCGCGGTCGGCGACTGCTGCGCGTCGTCACGCACCGTGTCTCTCGCTCCCTCCGGCACCGTGCGGGACCATATTTGACAACGTTGTCTATGTCAACAGTCAACTCGTTAGGGAAACGTTGTCATCTTCGCTGTCAGCGGAGTATGCTGCCGCCGGACGGACGGTCATGCGGGGTAACGAAACCAATCACGGAAGGGCGGGGCGCGCCACCATGGTCGATGTCGCGAAGGCGGCCGGCGTGAGCCTCAAGACGGTCTCGCGCGTGATCAACGGCGAGCCTGGTGTAAGGCCCGAGACGACCGAGAAGGTGCTAGAGGCGGCGGGCGCGCTGCGCTACGAGCGCAACGACCTGGCGGCGAGCCTCCGGCACGGGGCCCGGTCGTTCACGCTCGGTCTGGTCATCGAGGACGTCGCCAACCCGTTCTACTCCGCGATCGCGCAGGCCGTCGAGGAGTGCGCCCGCGAGCGCTCCAGCCTGCTGATTACGGCCTCGGCGCGGGAGGATCCCGAGCGCGAGCGCGAGCTCGTCATGGCGCTGCTGCGCCGGCGGGTGGATGCGCTGCTCGTGGTTCCCGCCGGGGACGATCACCGCTACATCGGGGACGCGGGGTTCTCCACCAAGATCGTGTTCCTGGACCGGCCGCCGGCCAAGACCAAGGCGGACACGGTGCTGGCCGAAAACGCCGCGGGCGCGCGCCGCGCGGTCGAGCACCTGCTCGCCGCCGGCCACACGCGGATCGCCTTCATCGGGGACGACGTGCGTCTGTTCACGGCCCGGGAGAGGCTGGTCGGCTACCGGCGTGCGCTGCGGCGTGCCGGACATCGAGGTGGAGGAGGAGCTCATGTCCGTGGGAAACGGCACCTCGGAGTCGGCCAGGCAGGCCACACTGGAGCTGATGAAGCGCCCTCCGGCGCGGCGGCCGACGGCGATCTTCACCGGCAACAACCGATGCACGGTGGGAGCGCTGCACGCGCTGGACGGCCGTCGCAGCCGGATCGCTCTGGTCGGGTTCGATGACTTCGAGCTGGCCGACCTGTTGGGCGTCACGGTCGTCCGTGCCGATCCGTTCCGGATCGGTCAGCTGGGCGCCGAGCTGGCCTTCGACCGCATCGACGCCCAGGAGGGCGAGCCGCAGCGAGTGGTCGTGCCGGTGGAGCTGGTGGCGCGCGGCTCGGGCGAGATCGGCCGGTAGGAGCCTCTGAGCAGGGGGCGTCTCGCGGCTGCGGACATTCCCGATTGACAACCTTGTCATCGTGAGCTATAAGCCCCGCTGACAACGTTATCATTCTCTCGGCGGGTCACCACTCTCCGCACGCTCAGCCGGTCCACTTGAGCAGCGCCAGGGGGCTGGTCACTGCCCGCACGCTCGAGGAGGAGGGGAAGCGGTGAGAGTCAAGCTTTCAACGCGGTTCGGTCGCGGTCTGGCATTGCTGAGCTTGGGCGGAGCGTGCGCCCTCGGGCTTGTGGCCGTGCCGGCGCTGGCCGGTCAGTCGAGCGGTACCCCTACCTCGACCGCGCCCGGGGTCACCACCGCTGCGCCGCGCAGCGCGCCACCCGGACGAACGGGACCGGCCACCACAACACCCCTTACGAGCAGGCGCCTGGGCGGCCCGCCTCATCCGCCGAACTGCGTGCGGACATTGAGCGGACGTCCCGCCCACTGCGCCCGGCCGGTTGCACCGTCACGCCGGCCCGCCGGGACCCGGAACGAAAGCACGGTCACGAGCGCGCCGGCCGCTGACAGGCTGGCCAGCCTCGTTGACACGCGCACATGGACCTCGGGCGGCGGCAACACGTTCCCGGGCGCGGAGGCGCCGTTCGGCATGGTGCAGTGGAGCCCCGACACGATGCCGACCTACAACGCCGGTGGCGGGTACGACTACTCGGACACCAAGCTGTGGGGCTACAGCCTGACCCACGTGTCAGGTCCCGGCTGCGGGGCGGCCGGCGATGTCCCGATGGTCCCGTTGACCGGGGCGCTTCCGGCCGGCGACCCGAACGCGATCACGACTGCGTTCAGCCACGCGGGGGAGGTGGCCCAGGCCGGCTACTACTCCGCGCAGACCAACCAGCCGAATACGGTCACCTCGGAGTTCACGGCCACGCCGCACAGCTCGATGGCGCGCTTCACCTACCCGGCGACGAACCAGGCCGACTTCGTGATCAAGCTGATGGCAAGCCAAAACGGCGACTACGGTGACAGCGCCAAGGTGATTGGCAACAACGAGATTCAAGGCTCCGACACCAGCGGTTACTTCTGCGGAGAGGTCAACAACGATGGGCAGCCCCAGCTGTACACCGCCTACTTCGACATCGTCTTCGACCATCCGTTCACGGCCTCGAACGTGATCACCAACTCGGGCCAGAGCGATCCCGCTGCGGTGGCGCTGACCTTCAACACGACTAAGAGCCAGGTGATCCAGGCCAAGGTCGGCATCTCCTACGTCAGCGCGGCCAATGCCAAGCTCGACTGGCAGACCGAGAATCCCGGCTGGAAGTTCGACTCGGTGCGCCGGCATGTCCAGCGGAGCTGGAGCCATCTGCTCGGCAGGATCCAGGTCTCGGGCGGCAGCTACGCCCGGACGCAGGAGTTCTACAGCCTGCTCTACAAGGACTTCATCCAGCCCAACATCACCAGCGACGTCAACCGGCAGTTCATGGGTGCGGACCTCAAGGTCCACACCGTGGCGTCCGGTCAGAGGGATCAGTACGGCATGTACTCGGGCTGGGACATCTATCACTCGCTGTCTCAGCTGCAGACGATGCTCGATCCCCAGCCGGCCGGTGACCAGGCTCAGTCACAGCTCAACTACTACAGCGAGGACAAGCTCCTGCAGCAGTGGGGCTACGACAACCTCAACAACTACGTGATGGTGGGCGACCCCACGCAGTCGATCATCGCGGACTACTACGCGTTCGGGGCGCACAACTTCGATACCAGGCAGGCGCTCGCCGACATGCTCGCGCAGGCCACGACGGTCAACGACGTGCGGCCGGGCGAGGCGCTCGAGCAGCAGTACGGATACCTGCCCGAGGACGGCACGTATGGCTGCTGCAACCCGCACGGGTACATGTCGACGCTGCTCGAGTACGACAATGAGGACCTGGCGCTCGCGCAGTTCGCCGCCGACATGGGCGATCACTCCGACGCGGCAATGCTGACTCGCCGGGCGAACAACTGGGAGAACCTGTTCGACCCAGCCAACAACCTGTTGACATCGCGACTGGCCAGCGGCCAGTTCGAGCCGGGTGTGACCCCGACGTTCACCGGGACTTTCCCGACCGACGGCGAGCCGTATGTCGAGGGCGATCCCTATGAGTATCTGTGGGACGTGCCTAACGACTACTCGGCGCTGTTCGCGCTGCTGGGCGGGAGCGCCAAGGTCCGGCCGATGCTCGAGCAGTACCTATCCAAGCCGAACGGGTTCGGGATGTATGCCCAGATGACCAACGAGTTCGACTTCGGGGAGCAGTTCGCGCTCGATTACGCGGGCGATCCAGCCGGCACCCAGAAGGCCGTGGCGAACATGCGCAACAACCTGTATCTGCCCGGACCGGATGGTCTGCCCAACAACGACGACCTGGGCGCCAACAGCTCGGCGTTCGTGTGGGAGATGCTGGGCATGTACCCGGAGAACTCGGGCCGGGGCACCATGGTGTTCGCGAGTCCCGGGTTCCCCCGCGCGACGATTCACCTCGGCAACGGCAACACGATCAACCTCAGGGCGCCGGGCGCGTCGCCCAGCACCTATTACGTGAAATCCCTGAGGCTCGACGGGGCGCCGTACAGCCGGACGTGGGTCGACTACAGCACGCTCGCGCGCGGCGCCTCGCTGGACTGGAACGTGGGCACGACGCCGACCTCGTGGGGTGCGGCGGCAGCGGATGCCCCGCCCTCCTACACCCAGGGCCTGCGCCCGGTCGTCGGCTTCCTGTCCAATCAGAGCGTGACGATCGCGCCGGGCTCGAGCGACACGGTCCAGGTCGGGGCGCAGAACGCCACCGACCAGCACCAGGACGTGCACGTCGATGTGTCGGCCCCGGCCGGCAGCGGCCTATCCGTGTCCCCGTCGAGCGGCACGATCTCGGTGGCGCCGAACGGGCGGAGCACGCTCCCGGTGACAATCACCGCGAGCTCGTCAGCGCCACTTGGCTTCAACTGGGTGACCGCGACGCTGACGATGCCCGGTGGTGCAACGCAGACGGTGAAGCTGCAGGTCCTGGTGGCCTACCCCGGCAGCCTGCTGGCCGCGTTCAACAACGCCGGGATCTCCAACGACAGTAACGCCGATCAGGCCAACTTCGACAGCGGCGGGGCCAGCTACTCGGCTCAGGCGCTGGCCGGGCAAGGCTGGACGCCTGGCGCCTCCAAGACGGTGAACGGCGTCCGGTTCACCTGGCCACAATCGACTCCGGGGTGGCCGGACAACCTCATCACCCAGGGGCAGAAGATTGCCGTGAACGCGCCGGCGGGAACGCAGACGCTTGCGTTCCTCGGCTCGGCGACCAACGGACCGAGCGAGGGCGTGGTCACCGAGCACTACTCCGACGGCTCCAGCGCGCAGTACTGGGTCGGTTTCAGTGACTGGACGCTGAACGGCGGCAGCTCACAGCCGTCCTACGGCAACCAGACCGCGATCAAGCTGAGCTACCGCAACTGCTCGTACTGCTCGCCGCCGCAGCAGAACGTGGCGACCTACGTGTTCTATGCGGCGGTTCCGGTGGATTCCGGAAAGACGCTCTATAGCATCACGATGCCCGACGGTGCCTCGATGGGTCAGCTGCATGTGTTCTCGATCGGCACGTCCACCTCGCCGCTGAGCCCACCGGTTGCGAGCTCGGTGACGCCGGGCACCGCCTCCGGCGGACAGAAAGTCACGATCAACGGCTCCGGCTTCGGCTCAAGCCAGGGCTCGAGCTACGTCGAGTTCAGCGACAACGGCTCGAGCTGGGGTGGGCCGGGACAGCCCACCCTGCAGATCGACGGCTGGAGCGACGCCGCGGTCACGTTCAGCGTGCCCTCGTCGGTATCTCCCGGCTCACCGGGCTCGGTGACCGTGGTGAGCGCCAGCGGCACGATGTCGGACAGCCCGGTGCTGGAGATCACGCCGACTTCCAACCCGAGCGACTACTACGACAGCACCGGCACCTCGCCGGACGCGAACCAGGGCTGCGCCAACTACGACGGTGTCGGCTACAGCTACTCGGCCGACGCGCTGGCCAGCGCCGGGTTCACGCCCGGTGCCACGGTCCACGCCGTCGGCCTGGCCTTCAAGTGGACGAGCGGGCAGCCGTGCTCGCCGGACAACATCCTGGCCGCCGGGCAGACGATGCTGGTCAGCGGGCCGACCGGCGCGAACACGCTGGGCCTGCTCGAGTCCTCCACAGATGGAGGCACGCAGGGCACGATCACGATCAACTACACCGACGGCAGCTCGTCGACGGCGACGATCAGCTCCGGTGACTGGGCGGGCGGCCCGAGCTCGACGGAAACCGCGGCGGCCACGCTCCCGTACCGCAACAGCACCTCGGGCGCCTCGCAGCAGCTGACCGTGTACGTCTACGCGACGACCGTCCCCGTGGACCCGAGCAAGACGGTCCAGTCGATCACGCTCCCGAACGTGAGCAACACGATCAGCGGAGGCGCGACCGCGATGCACATCTGGGCGGTGAGCCTCGGTACAACCTGACTAGGGGAGGTAGCGTTCGGGCGACCATGAACGCAGGCCGCCCGAACGCTCCAGCCCTCGCCGGGTTTCTCCTGCGGGCGCCGACGCAGGCCGACCTCGGCGCGCTAATGGCGATCCACGGAGATCCCCGCACCAACGAGCACAATCCGCTCGGGCCGCTGGCCGATGTCGCGGCCGGCCGCGAGCTGCTCGGCGCCTGGCTCGAGGATTGGCGCAGACGCGGCGTGGGCTATTGGGCGCTCGAGGAGGAGAGCAGGCGGCGCATCGTCGGCTTCGCCGGGATCCGCGCGATAAAGGCCGCCGGTGCGGAGCTCTTCAACCTGTACTACCGCCTGGCCGCCGAGGCGTGGGGGCGAGGAATCGCGGGCGCCGCGGCGCGTGCGGCGGTCGCGTGGGCACACCAGGACTGGCCCGAGGTGGCGGTGATCGCGCGGATGCAGCCGGGTCATGTCCCGTCCGAGCGGACCGCGCTGAGCGCAGGGCTCCAGCCCACCGGTCGTGATCCATGGGGGAGGACGGTGCTGGTCGACCGGTCGCTCTCGCCTGAGCTGCTCGCGGGACTTCCGCCGGGCGGACGCGCCGCGGACTCCGAGCGATGACGCGACTGGAGCTTCCCGAGCACGACATCGTGGGGATCCGCGCGGCCAACCCGGGGCCGTTCACGCTGAGCGGCACGAACTCGTGGATCGTGGGACGCGGGCCGGCGTGGCTGGTGGACCCGGGGCCGGCGCTCGACGATCACCTCGCCGCGCTGGGGGCCGAGCTCGATGCCCGCGGAGGACTCGGCGGGCATCGCCCTCACCCACGATCACGCCGACCACGACGAGGCGGTGCCGGCGATCCGCAGTCGCTACCCCGGTGCGCAGCTCGGCGCCGCCGGCGGCGATGTGGACGTGAGACTCGGCGACGGGGACACGCTTCGGGCCGCTCGAGGTCTTGGTTACGCCCGGTCATGCGCCCGATCACCTCGCGTTCGTGGCCGGGACGGCCGCGTTCACCGGGGATGCCGTGCTCGGGGAGGGCAGCGTGTTCGTCTCGCCCTATGAGGGTGCGCTGGTCGCCTACCTCGACGGCCTGGCCCGCCTGAAGGAGCGTCGGCTCGAGGTCCTTTGTCCCGGCCACGGCCCCGTCATCCATGATCCCCAGGCCAAGCTCGACCAGTACATCGCCCACCGCCTGGACAGGGAGACGGCGGCTGCTCGCGGCGCTGGAAGACGGCAAGCGCAGCGTCGAGGAGCTGCTCGACGAGGCGTGGAGCGACGCGCCGGCCGCGCTTCGGCCGGCGGCCACGGTCACACTGGCCGCGCATCTCGACAAGCTGGACGGCGAGGGACGGCTTCCCGACGGGGTCGAGCGGCCAAGCGCGCACCGGTAGGCGTGACGTACCGCCGGGCCTCCGATGCACCGCTTTCCGGTGGCGGCTAACGCCGCACTGGCGGCGCCCGTCACGCCGAGTGCGTCGTGACTCGGCTCTGGCACGGGTTTCGTCGCACTGGCGCGCCGTCCGGCGACGAGCGTTGCGTTGTCCGTCACGTTCAGTGCCCGGAAGCCCCGGGGGTCAGCTCTCGCCGAGCCGGACGCGGGCCAGGTCCATGGCGGCGGCCAGCGGAGTGATCCCGGCGCCGTCGGCGCGATCGAAGATCTCGAGCAGGATCTCGCCGATCCGGCGCACCCGGCGGCGGGCGGCGGCGGCGTCGTAGCCGTGCTGTTCCTCGGCGATGTTGATGATTCCGCCCGCGTTGGCCACGAAATCGGGCGCCCACAGGATGCCCCGGACGGCCAGCGCGCCGGCCACCGACTCGCCGGCCAGCTGGTTGTTGGCCGCGCCGGCCACGATTCGGCAGCGCAGGCGCGGGACCGACTGGTGATCGAGGACGCCGCCCAGGGCACAGGGTGCGACCACGTCGACCTCAGCCTCGAGAGCCCGATCGGGGGTCAGCCAGCCCGCGTCCAGCTCGTCGGCCAGCCGGCGCTTGCGCGGGTCGATGTCGCTGATCACGAGCCGGGCGCCGGACCGGACGCAGCGTTTGGCCACGCGCGAGCCGACGTGTCCGAGCCCGACCACGGCCACGCTGCGCCCGCGCAGCGAGCTCGAGCCGAACACGCGCTCGCAGCAGGCCCGGATGGCGGACTCCACGCCGAGCGCGGTGAACGGGCTGGGATCGCCCGAACCCGCCATACGACGCGGCAAGCCGGCGACGTGGCTGGTGCGCCCGGCGATCAGCCGCATGTCCCGGCTCGAGGTGCCCACGTCCTCGGCGGTGATGTAGCGCCCGCCGAGCGCATCAACGGTGTCAGCGAAGTCGAGCAGCGCGGCGGTGCGAAGCCCGCCGTGCAGCGCCACCCCGGGCGCGGTCATGATCACGCCCTTGCCGCCGCCGAGCGGCAGGTCCGCCACCGCCGACTTGAAGGTCATCGCGCGCGAGAGCCTGAGCGCGTCGCGCAGCGCCTGGCGCGCGTCGGCGTAGCCCCACATACGGCAGCCGCCGAGCGACGGGCCGCGAACCGTCGAGTGGACCGCGACGAACGTGTACAGCCCCGAACGCCGGCCGCGACGGACGAGCACGTCCTCGTGGTCGAGGTTCTCCGGGTAGCTGTCGGTCGTGTCCGCTGCCGCCGCCGGAAGCGTGGTCACTGCGAGGGTGGGGTGGACCCGGACCCGCCGTTTGTGGTGCCAGTCGACGATCCCGTGCCGGACGTGCCGGTCGTGCTGCTGGACGAGGAGCTGCCCGTGCCGGTGCCCGTGCCCGTGCCCGTGCCCGATGAGTCAGACGAGCCAGTTGAGCCAGACGAGCCGGTGGAGCTGCTCGTGCCCGAGCCGGAGGTGGTGGGCGACTGGGTCGACGTGGTGGACCCCGGCGTGGTCGAGGTCGGGGTGAGCGTCGGCGTCGTGGACGAGCCGTCGCCGCCGATCGAGCCGGCGCCATCCGCGGGCGCGCTCGGGCTGACGCCGCCGCCGCTGATCACGGTCGCGATCCCTCCGCTGGGGCGCACCTTGACCTTGGTCTGACCGGTGCTCGCCCCGCTCGAGGACGCACCGGTCCCGAGCGCGGTCGAGTGGGACGCCGAGGTGTCCGAGCCGACGCCGGTGCCGACGGCGGGCGGCTGCGTGGGCGATCATCGCCGGCGAGGGCACCACCGGATCGCTGTCCCTGGCCTGGATCGCCGGATTCGATAAGTCGCTGCGCGTCGGCGCGCTCGCGCGCGCGTGACTCACCAGGGCGGGCTTGGCGTGGTGGACCGGCGGGGTCGGCAGCGTGTGCTGGAGCTCGACCGCGCCGCCCGCGGTGACCACTGCGGCGGCGAGCAAGGTGGCCACGTGGCCGGCGCTGGCGCTCACCGCTCCGACCGAGACGACCGCGGTGGAGCTCCCGGCCGCGCCGGTAACGGCGGCAGCGCTACCGGCGGCTCCGCTGCCCGCGCTTCCGATGCCCAGCAGGTTGGCCACCACACCCAGTGGGCCGAGCGTCGGGACGATCGCGGAGAACCGGCGGCTGACTCCGCGCAGCTGATGGCGGAACTCCCGGCAGCCGGCGCAGTCGCGCATGTGGCGCCGGGCGGTCGCGCTCGGTCGCAGGCCGCGATCGTGGGCCACGATCAGATCCTCGCGGATCTCCGAGCAGGCCGTGTCACGCGCCTCGACGAGCCTGGCCGAGGGCGAGCCGGGCGCGCACCAGCAGCGACTTGACGGCCGGGACGGTCACTCCGAGCGCGGCGGCCAGATCGGCATAGGACATGCCGCCCAGCTCGCGCATGAGCAGCGCAGAGCGCTGCTGATCGGGCAGCCTGCGCACGTCCGCGATCAGCCGCCGAAGCGACTCACGCTGGTCGGCCTCGGCGATCGGGTCGCGCTCCGGGGCGCGCAGGAGCTGCAGGACCTCCGGCGGGGGCGGCACCGGACGGCGCAGCTCGTCGATGCAGCGGTTGTGGGCCACTCGGTAGAGCCAGGCGCGCAGCGCGAGCTCCCGGCGACTGGCGCGCAACCCGGAGTAGGCGCGCACGAAGATGTCCTGCAGCGCGTCCTCGGCGTCCGCACGTCGCGGCAGCATCTGGCGGGTGTAGGCGAACAGCCGCTGGCGGTAGCGGTCGTGGATGACCCGGAACGCCTCGTCGTGGCCGGCGCGGAACAGGGCCACCAGCTGCTCGTCCGATCGAAGGCGAAGGAGAGGCGTCCCGATTTGAGTCCGAGGCCGAGCTACTGCTGCCGGTGCGGGAAATGCGGACGCTTCCACGTTGGAACCCTCGTCACTCTAACGTGTAGCCCGGGGGAAGGTTTCGCAATTTTGGCCGAGTTGGGCCCGGCGGGGCGCTCGGAGCGGTCCTGCCGGTCAGGACAACGACACCATCACGTGCTTGACCTCCGTGTAGTCCTCGAGCGCGTACATGCTGAGGTCCTTGCCGTAGCCCGACTGCTTGAAGCCGCCGTGGGGCATCTCGGAGGCCAGCGGGATGTGGTCGTTGATCCACACGCAGCCGAAGCGCAGGGCGCCCGCCACCCGCATGGCGCGTCCCACGTCGCGGGTCCACACCGAGGAGGCCAGGCCGTACGGAGTGCCGTTGGCCCAGGCGATCGCCTCGGCCTCGTCGGAGAACGGCTGCACGGTGATCACCGGACCGAAGATCTCGCGCTGGATCATCTCGTCGTCCTGGCGCAGGCCGGAGACGACCGTCGGCTCGAGGAAGAAGCCGGGACGGTCGGGCTCGCGCCCGCCGGTGACGATCTCGACGTGACTCGGCTTGCGCTCCAGGAATCCCTCCACCCGCTCGCGCTGGCGCGCGGAGTTGAGCGGCCCGAGCGTCGTGTCGGCGGAACGGGTGTCACCGAGCACCAGGCCCCGGGCCTGCTCGGCCAGCCCGTTGACCACGTCGTCGAGGACCTTGGAGCTGGCCAGCACGCGGGTGGCCGCCGTGCAGTCCTGGCCGGCGTTGTAGTAGCCCGTGCCCGGCGATCGTCTCGAGCGCGGTGGCCATGTCGACGTCGTCGAACACCACCACCGGCGCCTTGCCGCCGAGCTCGAGGTGCACGCGCTTGAGCGAGTCGGCGGCCGCCCGGGCGATCCACTTGCCGGTCTCGACCGATCCGGTGAGCGAGACCATGTCGACGTCCTCGTGGGTGACGAGCGCCCGGCCGGTCGGGTCGCCGTGGCCGGTGATCACGTTGAACACACCCTTGGGGAAGATCTCGGCCGCGTACTCGGCCAGCTTCAGCACGGTGAGCGGCGTGGTCTCGGCGGGCTTGAGCACGACGGTGTTGCCGGCCGCCAGGGCCGGCCCGATCTTCCACACCGCCATCATCAGCGGGTAGTTCCAGGGCGCGATCTGCCCGATCACCCCGACCGGCTCGCGGCGGATGATCGAGGTGTAGCCGCTCACGTACTCGCCGGCGGCGCGCCCCTCCATGCACCGGGCCGCGCCCGCGAAGAAGCGCAGGTTGTCGGCCATGAACGGGATCTCGTCGTCGCGGAAGGCGTTGATCGGCTTGCCGGCGTTGTCGGACTCGAGCTCGGAGAGCTCGTCGGCGTGCTCTTCGATCGCGTCGGCGAGCTTGAGCAGCGCGAGTGCGCGCTCCCCGGGCGTGGTGGTGGCCCATCCGTCCCAGGCGCCGCGGGCCGCCTTGACGGCGCGGTCGACGTCGGCCGGGTTGGACAGGGGCGCCTGGGCGATCGCCTCGCCGGTCGCGGGATTGAGGATCGGCTCGGTCTGACCGTCGGCGGGATCGACGAACTCGCCGTCGATGAAGTTCTGGAGAGTGGTGATAGCTGTGGCCATGGCCGAGCAAACCTACCACCGGGCCGCGGTGACGCCGGGGAGCATCTCGCCCCGTCTGGTTCGACGCAGCGGCGATACTCTCACTCCGAGCACGATGGACCCGGCCTCGAGCATTGGCATTCCGGTGGCGTTCGGCGCGGGGCTGATCTCGTTCCTGTCTCCGTGCGTGCTGCCGCTGGTCCCCGGCTACATCTCGGCGGTGGCCGGTGTCGCGCCGGCGGAGATCCGCGCACGGCGGGTCCTCGGCCCGAGCCTGGCCTTCGTGGCCAGCTTCTCGGTGATCTTCATCGCGCTCGGCCTGATCGGCCAGCAGGCGCTCCACGGCGCTCTGACCGGGCCCACCGCGCTGAAGGTATGCGGAGCGATCATCGTGGTGATGGGGGTGCTGTTCGTGCTCGCCCCGTTCGTCCCCCGGCTGTCTCGGGAGTGGCACGTGGGGCGGCTCATGCAGCGCGCCGGACGCGGCGGGCCGGTGCTCACCGGCGCGGCCTTCGCGCTGGCCTGGACTCCCTGCACCGGTCCGACGCTGGGGGCGATCATCAGCGCCACCGGGTTGTCAGGCTCGGCAGCGCACGGCGCCTTCCTGCTCGCGATCT
The DNA here is from genome assembly GCA_963764545.1 of uncultured Solirubrobacterales bacterium. Lineage (GTDB taxonomy): Bacteria > Actinomycetota > Thermoleophilia > Solirubrobacterales > Solirubrobacteraceae > Palsa-465. The sequence goes on from CAVXSX010000012.1 coordinate 190,215, forward strand.
ACTGCGCGGGGCTCGGCATCCCGTTCCTGATCACCGGGCTGGCCTTCGGCAAGGCCACCGCGGCCCTCACCGTGGTCCGGCGCCACTACCCGGTGGTGATCGGCGTCGGGGGCTTCGTGCTGATCGGGATGGGCGTGCTGATCTGGACCGGCGAGGTCCACCAGCTGAACAGCACGGTCGACCACTGGCTGAACACGCTGGGGCTGCCGGACTTCAACTCCGATACGTGAGCGTCCTGCCACCTGGCAGGAAGGGACCCCGTCAGCGGGTATATACGGCTGGAGTACGTATCTCCGACCCACCCAGTGGGACTTAGGGCGGCCTAACCTGGTACGCTCGATGCCCCACTGGCGTTAGGGCCCCCTAATCCTTCGTTAGGTCACTTGTCGCTCGCACAGACCATCGCTCTAGGCGCCCTCGCCGGGTTCACGATCTTCCTGGGCCTGCCGGTCGGCCGCATGCAGCTGCTGGGCAACCGGGCCCGGGTGGCGCTCGCGATGTTCGCGGTCGGCGTGCTCGCGTTCATCTTCGTCGATGTGCTCTCGAACGGCATCTCGATCGTGGACACCGCGCTGGACGCGGTCAAGCATCACCGGCAGTCGCTGGGCTACCTGATCTGGCTGGTCGTGCTGCTGGCCGGCGGGTTCGCGCTGGGCAGCTCCGGTCTGGCCACGCTGGAGCGGCGGATGCGCCCGGCCAGCGCGCGCCGGCCGCCGATCGCCGGCGGCGCCGAGACGGCCACCCTCGAGGCCGATCCGCTGGTGCGCGAGCTGGAGGCCGCCCGCCGGCGCGCGCTGCGCGTCGGGCTGACCATCGCCGGCGCGATCGGCGTGCACAACTTCGCCGAGGGTCTGGCCATCGGCGTCTCGGCTCGGGCCGGGGCGATCAGCCTGGCCACCGTGCTGATCATCGGCTTCGCGCTGCACAACGCGACCGAGGGCTTCGGGATCGTCGGTCCGCTGGGCGACGTGAAGCCGTCCTGGCGGTGGATCGGCCTGGCCGGCCTGATCGGCGGAGGACCCACGTTCCTCGGCTCGATGGTCGGCTACGCGGTGACCAGCCACCCGCTCGAACTCGCCTTCTACGCGGCGGCGGGCGGCGCGATCCTTTACGTGATCGGCGAGGTGTGGAACGGCATGCGTCGCTACGGCCATCGCGAACTCGGCCTGCTGATGCTCTCGGCCGGGTTCCTGGTCGGCGTGCTCACCGACCTGATCGTCACTTACGGCGGCGGCTGAAACCGGCGCTCAGTCGCCGGAGTGGCGCTCCTGCCAGCGCAAGGCGGCCGCCTCGGCACTGGCCGAATGCCGGTTGGGCACTCCCTCTCGTCCTCGGGCACCCGGGAGGGCGCATCGTGGTCGGCGTCCTCGTCGGGATGCGCCTGCCGCCAGCGTGTCGCGGCTGCCTCGGCGCTGCTCGAGCGCCGTCGGGGTCGATTCGCCTCGTCTGACACCACTCACCTCCGTCGGTCGAGAACCCACAGGGTAGTCGCTCGAGTGGCCCATCGTGGATAGTCTGCCCGCGCGATGAGCCCGAGCATTCCCCTCCCGCCCCACGACACGCCGCTGAGCGGCGGCTCGCCGTTTCCCCCGATCGCGGACTACGCGTTCCTGTCGGACTGTCACACCTGTGCGCTGGTCGCGCCCGACGGGAGCATCGAGTGGATGTGCCTGCCCCGCTTCGATTCGCCGAGCGTGTTCGGGGCGCTGCTCGACCGGCGGGCCGGCTCCTTCCGCGTGGGTCCCTACGGGATCCTCGTGCCGCTGTCGGTGCGCTACGTGCCGGGCACGATGATCCTCGAGACGACGTGGATGACGCCGTCGGGCTGGCTGTTGGTCCGGGACGGGCTGACCATCGGCCCGTGGCACGACCAGCACGCCGACGAGACCTCGCACACCCGGCCGCCCGACCGACTACGACGCGGACCACATGCTGGTGCGCCACATCGAGTGCATCCAGGGGCAGGTGCAGATCGAGGCGGTGTGCGAGCCGATGTTCGACTACGGGCGCACGCCCGGGCGCTGGACGATGGTGGCCGACGACTGGTCGGCCGCCGAGGCCACCGATGGCGACGCGATCGTGCGGCTGATCACCGATCTGCGGATCGGGATCGAGGGCAACCGGGCCCGCGCCCGCCACACGCTGTCCGAAGGCGAGGAGCGCTTCGTGGCGCTCGGGTGGAGGCACGGGCTGAACGGGCCCGATCACTGCGCCAACGCCAAGCAGCGGCTGGACACGACCTTCCACTACTGGCGCAACTGGCTGGCCGGCGGCCGCTTCCCCGACCATCGCTGGCGCCAGCACCTCCAGCGCTCGGCCCTCACCCTGAAGGGCCTGACCTACGCCCCGACCGGCTCGACCGTGGCGGCGGCCACCACCTCGCTGCCCGAGACGCCCGGGGGCGAGCGCAACTGGGACTACCGCTACTGCTGGATGCGCGACGCCACCTTCACGCTGTGGGGGCTGCACGCGCTCGGCCTGGACTGGGAGGCCGACGACTTCATGCAGTTCGTGGCCGATCTCGAGCGCGACGGCGACGGGGCGCTGCAGATCATGTACGGGGTGGGCGGAGAGCGCGACCTGCACGAGCAGGTGCTCTCGCATCTGAAGGGCTACGAGGGCGCGGTGCCGGTGCGCATCGGGAACGGCGCCTACCAGCAGCACCAGAACGACGTGTTCGGCGCCGTGCTCGACTCGGTCTACCTGCACAGCAAGATGGGCGGCCATCTCCCCCAGCGGCTGTGGCCGGTGCTGCAGGACCAGGTGCGCGGCGCGATGGCGGTCTGGGAGCAGCCCGATCAGGGGATCTGGGAGGCGCGGGGCGAGCCCAAGCACTACGTCTCATCGAAGCTGATGTGCTGGGTGGCGCTGGATCGTGGCTCGCGCCTGGCCGAGCTCGAGGGCGAGATGGAGCTGGCCGAGCAGTGGCGCGGCGTCGCCGAGGAGATCCGGGCCGACATCCTGGAGCACGGCGTTTCCGAGCGCGGCGTGTTCCGCCAGCACTACGACACCGACGCGCTCGACGCCTCCACGCTGCTGATCCCGCTCGTGCGCTTCCTGCCGGCCGACGACGAGCGGGTGCGCAGCACCGTGCTGGCGATCGCCGACGAGCTGCAGCAGAACGGGTTCGTGCTGCGCTACCGGGTGGAGGAGACCGACGACGGGCTCTCGGGCGAGGAGGGAACGTTCCTGATCTGCTCGTTCTGGCTGGTGTCCGCGCTGTCGGAGATCGGCGAGGCCGAGCGCGCGTCGCAGCTGTGCGAGCGGCTTGCTCGCCCACGCCTCGCCGCTCGGGCTCTACGCCGAGGAGCTCGAGGCGCGCACGGGCCGGCACCTCGGCAACTTCCCGCAGGCGTTCACTCACCTGGCGCTGATCAACGCGGTCATCCACGTGATCTCCCAAGAGGAGGCGGCGGCGGCCTAGAACGGCCGCCGGCGCGCGGCATCCAGCGCCGGGTCGCTGGCAGTTCGCGCTTGGCGATGCGGTGAAAGCGCCGGGCCTTGCCGGCGTTGGCGCGGATGAGCGCCAGGCGTGTGGACTGCACCTCCAGCCCACCGACGAGCTTGTGCGGGATCAGGACCCAGCCGTCATCGCGTTGGACGAGATCGCCCCGGACCTGGAAGTTCCGCGTGGCGGTGAAGCGTGGGTCGTGCGCGTGGGCGGTGAGGCAGGCCAGGCCCGGTTGCAGCGGTGCGCCCTCGGCCGGCGCGTCGATCTGGATCCACGCGCGCCGGCTCATCGGCGCGCACGGGCACGCGCACAGCGAACGGGAAGCCGTCCGGCGAAGCGAATGAGAGGACCGCGGTCGGATACTGCGTGCCGAGCTCACCCAGGCGGGGATGCCACGTCGATGGCGCCGCCCTCGGGGGCGGCGTGGAAGCGCTCGGGCTCCTCGGAATGGCCGGAGCGCACCTCCTCCATGTGCGCGTCGTAGAGCTCGGGCTCGGATGTCGGGCGAGCGCCACACGTACACGCGCTCGGGGCGAACGTGGATGTAGATCCGCGTTGTAGTACCAGCCGAAGAATCGCTCGATCGCCTCCGGAGGCTGGAGCTTGCTCGCCGCCGGGAAGCTTCTCGGCCGACTCGCGTGCGTAGCGCTCGCGGTTGGCCTCGAGGTCGCGGTCGTCCACCTCGGCCGAGCCCTGGACGAGCACGGTCGGGGGCTGCTGGAGACCGCTGCCGGTCGGATCGGAGAACAGCAGGGCGACCAGCGGGTTGGCCTGCGCGTCGTTGGCCTTCTTCGGGTAGCCGAGGCCGGTGGTGACGTCGATGCACGGAGCGCCCGGCCGGTAGTAGGGCGTCACCGGCCAGGTGATCGGCTGGCCGGCGCGATCGACGGTGGTCAGCTCGGTGGTGATGAACCGATCGAACACCGCCTGGACGTCGGCGGGCAACGAGGCCGTCACGGCCGCGAGTATATGGTCGCGGCCGTGACGCGGTGGGTGTTCAGGCCTCGTAACCGGGCTCGCCCGGGCAGCACGATCCGGGCCGTCTCGCCCTGGAGCAGCACTCGAGGCTGGACGGGATGAACCTCGCGGCCGCGGGCATGGGCCAGCAGTTCGTCGGCCGACGCGAAGCCCGAGAGCTGCTCGAGGTGCTTGATGGTCGGGAAGACGAGGAACAGCTCTCCCCGGTCGCGGGCATCGAGCGCTCCGGCCGGCGTGTACCAGCGCGCGTCGACCACTTCACCGCCGTCGGGGCGCGCCTCGGCGCCCGGTGGCGCCGGAGCCAGGTAGAACCAGGTGTCGAAGCGGATCCTCACCTCGGCCGGCGTGATCCAGCGCGAGAACGGAACCAGCGCGGCCGGATCGCCCAGCGCGATGCCCGCCTCCTCCTCGAGCTCGCGGATGGCGGCGGTGCGGTGAGCGCGATCGCCTGCCCCCTCGTCGCGGTTCACGGCTCCGCCCGGGAACACCCAGGCGCCACCCATGAACCGGGCGCTCGGGTTGCGGCGCACGAGCAGGACCTCGAGTCCGCGTGGCGCCACCCCTCAGCAGGATCACCGTGCCGGCGGGGCGCGGCTCGGTGCTCGGGCCGAGGTTGAGCGGCTGCTCGGGTCCGGGGCGATCGGTGCTCAGCGCGGGCTCCCCATCTCGCCGCATTCTCCCCGACTCGCCGTTAGCCTTCGGCCGCGTGAAGTGGATCTGCGGATCATGCGGCTTCATCTACGACCCGGCCGAGGGCGATCCGGACGGCGGGATCCCGTCGGGCACCGCGTTCGAGGACATCCCCGAGACGTGGTTCTGCCCCGTGTGCGGGGCGCGCAAGCGGGACTTCGAGCCCTACGACGGGTAGCCCGGCGCGGCCTAGGCGGCGTGCGCGATCCGCTCGTAGTCGAACGGGCCGAGCCTGGGCGGGCTCGTACGGCTCGTCGCGCCTGGCGCTCGTCCAGCGTGCGCTCGTACGCGGGCTCGTACTCGGGCTCGTAATCCTGCTCGTCCGGCTCGTCGAAGGCGACCGAGCGTCCTGGGGTCGAACCCGGCGGCGCGCGCGACTTGCACCGAGCACGACGGCCGCCGCGCGCAGCTCCTCGGCGCGATGTGAGGCCATCACGGCCAGGCGCACCCGGGCGCCCGCGGCGGGGACGGCGGGCGGCACGATCGCGTGGGCGAACACGCCGCGGGCGAGGGCCAGCTCGCACATCCGCAGCGGCGAGTTCGGGGTCGCCGACCACGATCGGGAGCAGGTGGGTGGTCGACGCGCGCAGGTCGAAGCCCTCGTCCTGGAGGCCGGCCCGCAGGGTCGCCGCGGCCAGCTGGAGCTTGTCGACCAGGCGGGGCCGCTCCTCGAGCAGGCCGAGGGCGGCCAGCGCACCGGCCGCCGCCGGCGGGGCCGGAGCGGTCGAGAAGATCGCCGTGCGCGCGGCGTTCAAGAGGTACTGGGTCATCACGCGGTCGCAGGCCACGAAGCCGCCGTGCGAGCCGAGAGACTTGCCGAGCGTCCCGACGATGACGTCGACCTGATCCTCCAGCCCGTACTCGGCAAGCGCACCGCGACCGCCCGGGCCGAGCGTGCCGATGGCGTGGGCTTCGTCGACCAGCAGGCGCACCCGGTGATGCTGGGCGAGCTCGACGAGGTCCTCGAGCGGGGCCACGTCGCCGTCGAGGGAGAACACGGACTCGGTGACGATCAGCGCCGCCCGCCCCTGGGCCTGGGCCAGCCCCCAGGCCAGGTGCTCGGCGTCGCCGTGGTCGTAGACGAACACGTCGGCGCGCGAGAGCCGGCAGCCGTCGATCAGCGACGCGTGATTGTCCTCGTCGGAGAACACCACGTCGCCCGGCCGGGCCAGGGCGGCGATCACGCCGGCGCTGGCCTCGAGGTGCGAGCCGAACAGCAGCGCGCTCTCGTCGGCCCGCGAACGCGGCCAGGCGCTCCTCGAGGCGGCGGTGAACGGTCATCGTGCCCGAGGCCAGCCGCGACGCGGCCGCGCCGACCCCCCAGCGCATCGCCGCATCGGCCGCGGCCTCGCGCACGCGCGGATGGTCCGCCAGCCCGAGGTAGTTGTCCGAGCACAGCAGCAGGACCGGCTTGCCGTCGAGCACCACGTGCGGCCCCTGCGGTCCGCTCACGAGGCGGATGCGGCGCCAGAGACCCATCGCGCGCAGCTCGCTCAGACGGGCTTCGATCTCGATCATGCGGTCTCCCTACGGGTCAACCTGCGGCGGCATCGGGCGGTCTCAGCGTAAGTGTGACGCCGGACGGATCAGCGCCCACGCCACTGCGGCAAGCGCTTCTCGGAAAATGCGCGAACACCTTCGCGGAAGTCCTCGGACGCGAAGCAGGCCCGCCGCAGCTCGATCAGCTCGCGCTCGATCTCGGGGTCCATTGCCGCCCGGGCGCTCAGCACCGCACCGATCACGCGCTTGTTGCCCCGCTGGGCGAGCGGCGCATTGGCGGCGATCTCCCGCGCCAGCTCGACCGCCTCCTCGGCGATCCGTCCCTCCTCGGCGATCGCGTTGATCAGACCCCACTCGCGGGCGGTGCGGGCGTCGATCCGCCGGCCCACGAGGAACAGCTCGCGAGTGCGGGGCGCGCCGATCGTCTCGATGAACTTGAGGATCCCGGTGTGCGAGTACACGAGCCCGAGCTTGGCCGGCGGCATGGCCAGCGCGATCGTCGCGGCCGCGATCCGGAGGTCGCAGGCCAGCGCGAGCTCCAGCCCGCCGCCGATCGCATGGCCGTTCAGCGCGGCCAGGGTGGGGAACGGATAGGCCTCGAGCGCCTCGAGCGCGGCGGTGAACGGGTGGGCGACCAGTCGCTCGGCCTCGTCCTGGAATGCGCCGTCTCGCAGGTCGCCGATGTCGTAGCCGGCCGAGAACGTCGACTGCTCGCCGGTGACGATCACGCAGCGGGCGTCGAGGCTCGACAGCGTTCGGGCGAAGCCGTCGAGGATCGCGTGGTCGAGCGCGCCGCGCTTGCCGGGGTTGGAGATCGTGAGCCGGGTTACGCCCGGTGCCGGCTCGTCGAGGAGCAGGCGGCCGCCGGGCGACGGCTCGCCGTCATCCGGCGGGCTACTCGAGGACAACGAGCGCGTCTCCCTCGGAGACCGACTGACCCTCCTGAACGAGAATCTCCTTGACCACGCCGGGGTCCTCGGCCTCGACCGGCATCTCCATCTTCATCGACTCGAGGATCACCACGGTGTCGCCCTCTTGCACGCTGTCGCCGACCTCGACCTCGATCTTCCAGACGGTTCCGGTGATGTGGGCCTCGACGTCGGGCAAAGCTGGTCAGCCTCCTGTGCTCGTGGGGGACGGGGCGGAGGATATGCGACCGTCGCCGAACGGCCACCCGGCGCGAGTGCCGGCTACTCGGGACAGCCCGGCGGACCCGGGCACATGCCCCGGCTCAACAACGTGACCTTCACCGGCGCGGCCAGAAGCGCGAGCGCAACTGCGATACGAGCAGGCAGCGCATAGGGGTGTGATCGATTTTGCCCCATTTACGGGGCCTTTTCGATCACACCCCCGTGAGCGTTATCCGAACGTGTCGGGATCCGGGCCGGTCCGCTCGCCGCGGTCGAGCTCGCCCAGCCGGTCCATCTCATCCGAGCTCAGCTCGAAGTCGAACACGTGGAAGTTCTCCTCGATCCGCGACGGCGTCACGGACTTGGGATGACCACGTTGCCGAGCTGGATGTGCCAGCGCAGCACGACCTGGGCCGGGGTGCGGTCGTGCTCGGAGGCGATCTTCTCGATCACCGGGTCGTCCAGCAGCTCGCCCTTGCCGAGCGGGCTCCACGCTTCGGTGAGGATCCCGCGCTCGGCGTGGAAGCGGCGCAGCTCGGACTGCTGCAGGCGCGGGTGGAGCTCGATCTGGTTGACCGTCGGCACCACGCCCGTGGCGTCGATGATCCGCTCCAGATGCTCGATCTGGAAGTTCGAGACGCCGATCGAGCGGACCGAGCCCTCCTCGCGGAGCGCGCACAGCGTCTCCCACGTCTCCACGTAGAGGTCCTTGCTGGGGACGGGCCAGTGGATCAGGTACAGGTCGATGTAGTCGCCGCCGAGCTTCTCGAGGCTCTGCTGGAAGGCCCGGCGTCCCTGATCACGACCGTGATCGTCGTTGAACAGCTTGGTGGTGATGAACACATCGCCGCGGTCGAGGCCGCTGGCCAGCACCGCGTCGCGTACGCCGTCCTCGTTGCCGTAGGCAGCGGCGGTATCGATCGAGCGGTATCCGGTGTCCAGTGCGCGGCCGACCGCTTCGGCCGTCTCCTCGGCCGGCACCTGAAAGACGCCGAAGCCGAGCTGGGGCATGCGATTTCCGTCATTTAGGTCCACATACGGGACCGATGTGGTCTGAGTCGTCATATCAAGAAGCTTTCCGTTGATGACCGCACGAAACACGTCGAGTAGCCTGAGCACGTGACGCCCGACGAGTCCGCGCTGGACATGGACCTGCTGGCCGCTTCGCTGCGAGCGGACTCGAGCGATCTGGGCGCGTTCGTGGAGAGCATGGCCGCGAAGCTGGAGGAGGCGGTGCCGGGGCGGGTCCGGGTGGAGCGGCACCGGAGCGGGATGTTCGGGCCGAAGAGCCGTGCGCAGCGTGTCGGTCGACCTCGGGGACCAGCGGCTCGAGCTGCGGGCCGAGCGCGGAGGGGTGCAGACCAGGTGCGCGAAGCTGTCGGGCAGGAATCGTCCTGAAGAACGAGGCACTCGAGATCGACGCCTGGCTGGCCACGCTCGGCGAGGCGCTGGCCGCCGAGGCGAGCCGCAGCGAAGCCACTCGACAGGCGCTCGAGCGCCTGTTAACCCAGTGACGTGAAGGAGAGACGATGGGATTCCTGAGACGAGACGACGACGACGCCGGCGCCGCCGACCGCCCGCAGACGGGAGCCGGAGCTCAGCCCCAGACCCTCGCGCCGTCCGAAGCGCCGCACCAGGCCACCTACGAGCCGGGGTCGCTGGCGGGCATTCCCGAGTCGGGGCGCGAGCGCATCGAGCGGATGAAGCAGGAGGTCGCGCGCGGCTTCTTCACCAGCGACCTGTCGGTCAACGAGTTTCTGCTGGTCAAGCAGTCCGGGTTCGAGCCGCTCGGGCTGGTGCTGGGCAGCTCGATCTACCACATCGGCTTCCAGCAGGCGGGGTGGAACCAGAGCCAGGAGCTCGGCGTGCTGACCCAGGCCATGTACCACGCCCGCGAGCTGGCCATGACCCGCATGGAGGAGGAGGCCGACCAGCTCGGCGCCGACGGCATCGTGGGCGTGCGCCTCGACATCGGGCGCTACGAATGGGGCGCCGACCTGGCCGAGTTCATCTCGGTCGGAACCGCGGTCAAGCACCGCGGCGGCGAGCTGCACCGCGCTCCCAACGGGCGGCCGTTCACCAGCGACCTGAGCGGCCAGGACTTCGCCACGCTGCTGCGGGCGGGCTACCGGCCCGTCGGGCCTGGTCATGGGCAACTGCGTCTACCACGTCGGCCGCCAGGGGATGCTGGCCTCGCTCAAGCAGGTGGGGCGCAACGTCGAGATGCCCAACTACACGCAGGCGCTGTACGAGGCGCGCGAGCTGGCCATGGAGCGCATGCAGCGGGAAGCGGACGAGCTCCAGGCCGGCGGGATCGTCGGCGCCCGCATCATCGAGCGCAGCCACGGCTGGGGCTCGCACGTGATCGAGTTCTTCGCGATCGGCACCGGCGGTGGTGCCCACGACCGGCGAGCACGACATCGAGAAGCCCACGATGGTGCTGCCGCTGAGCGGGTAGCCGAGGGCACCGAGCGCGAGCGATGCCCGACGTCGAGCTAAGACCCCAGGTCTACAGGGACCCGCGTCCCAAGGAGGCGTTCGACCGCTACCACGCGATCGTCCGCGACCACGAGCCCGAGGCCAAGGTCTACGAGCCGGTCCGGATCGGCACCGTGGTGTGGGCGCTGCTCGCCTACCGGGCCCGCGGGTTCGGCAGCGAGAACGTCCCCAACGGGCCGGTCATCCTCGCTCCCAACCACGCCTCGTTCATGGACCACTTCTTCACCGGCGCGTTCATCCGCCGGCGGGTCCAGTTCATGGGCAAGTCGCAGCTGTTCAAGGGAATCGGCGCATGGGTGTTCAGTCACGGCGGCGTGTTCCCGGTGCGGCGCGGTCATCAGGACGAGGAGACGTTCGTCACCGCCTTCCGCATCCTGGCCCGCGGTGGGGCGGTGGTCATGTACTGCGAGGGAGGTCGCTCGCGGACCGGCAAGCTGGCTGACGAGGCGCGACCGGGCATCGGGCGCCTCGCCCTCGAGTCCGGCGTGCCGGTCGTGCCCGTGGCCATCCTCGGCTCCTATCAGGTCCGTAACTGGAAGCGGCTGCGCTTCCCCAAGGTGACGATCCAGTTCGGCTCGCCGTTTCGGTTCGAGACCGTGCAGCAGTCGACGCGCGAGCAGCAGCAGGAGGCCGCGACCTACATCCTCGAGCGCATCCGCGAGCTGCACACCGAGCTCGCGCGCGTGGGGCGGCGGGGGGCGCGTCGGGCGGCGCGGGCCAAGCGCCGCCGGCCGGCCCCCGCCGCGCCCTAGATCGGCGGCCGCGGCATGCTTAACGCGTCACGCCGCGGCTACCTGCGAGGCCATGACGCACTGTGCATCTGGGGGATGCTTAACGCGTCACGCCGTCTGGGGGCCGCGGCGCGTGACGCGTTATGCACGTCTTAGGCGGTGGCGATCGCTGCGGCGCCGGCCAGTCCGAGCTCCTCGGTGGCCGATCTCGCGCATCTTGAACTTCTGGACCTTGCCGGTGACGGTCATCGGGAAGGAGTCGACGAGCTTCACGTAGCGGGGGATCTTGTAGTGGGCGATCTGCCCCTTGCAGAACTCCTTGACCTCGTCCTCGGTGAGCGCGGCGCCGGGCCGGGGGATGATCCAGGCCATCAGCTCCTCGCCGTAGCGCTCATCGGGGACGCCGATCACCTGCACGTCGGCGACGCTCGGATGGGTGTAGAGGAACTCCTCGATCTCGCGCGGATAGACGTTCTCTCCGCCCCGGATGACCATGTCCTTGATCCGGCCGACGATGCGCACGTAACCGTCCTCGTCCATCGTGGCCAGGTCTCCGGTGTGCATCCAGCGCTGGGCGTCGATCGCGTCGGCCGTGCGCTCCGGGTCGTTCCAGTAGCCCTGCATGACCACGTAGCCGCGGGCGAGGAACTCGCCAGGCTGGCCGCGCTCCACGGTCTGGCCGGTCTCCGGGTCGACGATCTTGATCTCGACGTGGGGATGGACCTGCCCGACGGTGGCGCACCGGTTCTCGATCGTCTCCACGCGCGCGGTCTGCGTGGTGACCGGCGAGGTCTCGGTCATCCCGAACGCGATGCTCATCTCGTCGATCCCCATGTCGGTCATCACGCGCTTCATCACCTCTACCGGGCAAGGCGACCCGGCCATGATCCCGGTGCGCAGCGGGCCGTAGTCGAACTCCGAGAAGCGCTCGTGCCCGAGCTCGGCGATGAACATCGTGGGGACGCCATACAGGCTCGTGCAGCGCTCCCGGTCGCAGGCCTCGAGCGTGGCCACCGGATCGAACGTCTCCGCCGGGTACACCATGCAGGCGCCGTGCGCGGTGGCGGCTAGGTTGCCGAGCACCATGCCGAAGCAGTGATACAGCGGCACCGGGATGCAGACCCGGTCGTTCTCGGTGTAGCCGAGCAGGCCCCCGATGAAGTAGCCGTTGTTGAGGATGTTGTGGTGGGTGAGCGTCGCGCCCTTGGGGAACCCGGTGGTGCCGCTCGTGTACTGGATGTTGATCGGGTCGTCGAAGTCGAGCTCGTCGCCGAGTGCGCGCAGATCGCCCGTGAATCCCTCGCCCGACGCGATTTCCTCCCAGTCGGAGGTGTCGAAGAAGACGGACCGCTCGAGACTCGGCAGATCCGCTCGGACCTGATCGACCATGGCGACGAAGTCCGAGCCCTTGAGCTCCTGGGTCGAGAGGATCCAGCGACACTCCGAGTGCCCGAGCGCGTACTGCAGCTCGGCTACGCGGTAGGCCGGGTTGATGTTGACCATGATCAGCCCGGCCTTGGCCGTGGCGTACTGGGCAAGCACCCACTCGGCTCGGTTGGGACCCCACACGCCGATGCGATCCCCCCGGCGCAGTCCGGCGGCCAGCATGCCGCCGGCGAGCCGGTCGACGGCCTCGCCGAACTCCGCGTAGGTGTAGCGCTGGCCTTGCTGATAGGAGACGAGCGCCTCGGAGTCCGGAACACGAGCGATCGTCCGCTCGAGGTTGTGGCCGATCGTCTCGCCGAGCAGCGGCTCCGGATGCGCGCCGTGTGCGTAGGACAACATCGTGGGTTCCCTCCTTCCCTGGTGTTGGGAGCGATCCTACTCCCGCGATCCCACCGGATACGGTGTGCGTCTGGTGACGGTGCTGAGAGGTGGTCTCCTCGACGGTCGCGCGGTGGTCCTGGCCGGCGGGGTGGCGCCGGCCATCGCCGACGCGCTGGCCGGACTGGGTGCAACCAATCACGAGCTCGATCCGGTGCTCGACGAGGACGGCGTCCGCGACTGGGCGGCGCAGCATCGCTCCGCTGCACGCGCTGTTGTTCGACGCGGCGCGCACGTTCGGCGGCGGTGGACAGCCCCTGCTCGGCGCGGCGCTCGAGGCCGCCTGGGTGGCGACCCGGGGAGTGGCCAACGGAGCGCTGATCCCGGGCGGCGCCGGCAAGGTGGTGCTGATCGCGCCGCGTCCGTCCGGCGGGCCGTTCGCAAGCGCGGCGCGGGCAGCGCTCGAGAACCTGGCCCGCACGCTGTCGGTGGAGTGGGCGCGATACGGCGTGAGTGCGGTGGCGGTTGCTCCGGGCGCGCGGACCGCGGATGAGGAGCTGGCCGAGCTGGTCGCGTTCCTGGTCTCGCCGGCCGGGGACTACTTCAGCGGCTGCCTGCTGGAGCTCGGCTCCGGCGAGCTCCTACGGACCTCTTAGTCGTTCCTCACGCGGCTGATAAGGGCGGGGTCGAAGCTGTTCCCCGACGCTTGGAAACTCCTTCCGACTCCGACCACGAGGTACACGACCCATGACCGACTCCAACCACGCCGCCGCGCGGGCCCGCGGTCAGGCGCTGCGCAGCGAGCGAGCTGCGCGGGCCCGCAAGATCCGCCGGCGCGTCATCTCCGGCGCGGTGGCCCTGTTCGTCGCCGCCTGGCTGATGATCGCGATCGTGCTCGTCTCCGGACACGATCCGGCGCTGGCCAACCGCACCTCGGCCACCTCATCCGTGAGCACCGTCGCCTCGACCCCGAGCACGACCACTGCGACCAGCAGCTCCGGCACGAGCTCGAGCGGCTCCGGCGTGAGCAGCGTGACCACGAGCCAGTCATGAGCGCGCTGATCGAAGCCCCCATCGAGCAGTGCGAGACGTTCGCCTGCTTCGGCTCGCATTGCACGGTGATCGTGGCCGACGCCAGCCCGGCCGAGGCGGCCGCCGCGGTCCACTCAGCCCGTCGCCGTCTGCTCGGCTGGCATGCCCAGTTCTCGCGTTTCGAGCCCGACAGCGAGCTGACCCGGCTCAACCAGGCCACCGACGAGACGGTGCCCGTCAGCCCGCTGATGCGACGCGTGGTGGAGGCCGGTCTTCAGGCGGCGCAGGCGACCGGCGGGCTGGTCGATCCCACGCTGCTGAGAGAGATCGAGCGCGCCGGCTACGCATCGCACTACGAGGGACCCGGGCTGCCGCTGGGCGTCGCGCTGGCCATGGCCCCGGCGCGGCGGCCCGGTGGAGCGGCCGCCGAGGCCCGCTGGCGGCTCGTGCGGACCGATCGGCGGACCGGATCGGTCATCCGGCCGGCCGGCGTGCGGATCGATCCCGGCGGGATCGCCAAGGGCGTGTTCGCCGATGAGCTGGCCGCGCAGCTGGCCGGCCACGAGGCGTTCGTGGTCGACTGTGGCGGCGACCTGCGACTCGGCGGGTGCCACGCCCCGGCTCGCGAGGTGCACGTGGCCAGCCCGTTCGAGGACGCCGTCCTGCACACGTTCGTGCGGCGCGGCGGTGGCGTGGCCACCAGCGGCATCGGCAAGCGCAGCTGGCTGGATGCGGACGGCCGCGTCTCGCATCACCTGCTCGATCCGGCAACCGGGCATCCGGCCTTCACCGGGGTCGTGCAGGTGACCGCGCTGGCGCCGACCGCCGCCGAGGCGGAGATGCTGAGCAAGGCGGCGCTCCTGCGCGGCCCGGCCGGCGCCGGCGAGGTCCTCGTGCACGGCGGCATGTTCGTGCTCGACGACGGCGACTACGTCGTGCTCGATCCCGGCCGCGGGAGCTGATCGCCGGCCGTCAGCGGCCGCTTAGCCCGGGATGCTCGTGGGTGGCGCCTCGGCCCAGGGCACGATGACCGCGTCCTCGAGCGGCGAATCGCGCGCCACCACGTACTCGGCCGGCTCGGTGTCCGAGACGTTCTCGAGCACGTGGGTCTCGCGCGGGGGGACGTAGACCAGATCGCGTGGGTCGAGCATCAGCTCGTGCTCGAGGCGATCGCCCCACTTGACGCGCAGCGAGCCGGACAGCATGTACACCGCGCTCTCGCAGTTCTCGTGGTAGTGCGGACGCGACTGCGCGCCCGGCGGAACGCGGAACACCGCCATGTAGATGTTCTGCGCACCGGTGGTGGCTTGAGAGATCTCGCTGCCGCCCACGACGCCGCGCGGAACGTCCCGATCCGCGCCCGGCTTGACGACCTTCATGGACGGCGAGTCTATCGCTGCTCGCGCTGGCCGCCCGGAGGAGCGGTCATCTCGATCTGGAGCGGCGCCGGCTCGTGGTCGACCTGAAGCGTGGTGTGGTGGATGTCGAAGCGCTCCTTGAGCAGCTCCGCCAGCGAGCGGCGCAGCTCGTGGCAGTCATCGCCGGCCCGCACCACGACGTGCGCGGACAGGGCGGCAAAGCCCGAGGTGACCTCCCAGACGTGCAGGTCGTGCACCTCCACGACTCCGCTCTGCCCGGCCAGCGCGTGACCGATCTGCTCGGGGTCGAGCCCGGCGGGGGCGGCTTCCATGAACACCCGCCCCGACGCCTTCAGGAGCCCCCACGCCGCGTGGAGCATGAGGCCGGCGATCAGCAGCGAGGCGATCGCGTCGGCGCGGTCGAAGCCGGTAGCCAGGATCACGGTCGCGGCGATGGCCGTCGCGATGAAGCCGTAGAGGTCGGTCAGGATGTGCCGGTAGGAGCCCTCGACGTTCAGGCTTCGCTCCTCGCCGCCGGTGCCCATGAGGATTCGCGCGGCGCCGACGTTGACCGGGATGCCGACCAGCGCCACGGCCAGCACCAGGCCGCCGGTTACCTCCGGCGGGGAGACCAGGTGCACGATCGCGCCGTACACGATCAGCCCGGCCAGGACCAGCAGCGTCAGGCCGTTGGCCTGAGCGCTCAGGATCTCCGCCCGTCCGAGTCCGAAGGTCATCGAGCCGAAGGCCGGGACGCGCGGCCAGGCGCGTGGCGGCCAGCGACATGCCGAGCGCCGCGGCATCGGTCAGCATGTGGCCGGCGTCCGAGAGCAGCGCGAGCGAGGAGGCCAGGACGCCCGCCACGATCTCGACCGCCATGAACGCGAGGATCAGGACCAGCGCCGCCACCAGTGACCGCACCTCGGTCTCGCGGCTCAGGTGGACGTGGCTGTGGCCGTGCGCGTGGGTGTGATCGTGCGCGATGGCCTGAAATGCTAGTCCGGCTCTAGACGGCCCGACGCCCGCCCGATCAGTTCATCGATGGATCAGCGGGCATCCGTGCCACCAGGGCGTAGCTGCCGCCCTTGCGGGTCAGCACCTCCGACCACAGGCCGCGTGACTCGCCTGAGAAGGCGTCCTGGAGCTTGGCCGGCTCGAGGATCCAGTCGCCTCGCTCGAGCTCGCCGTCGAGCTGACCCGGACCCCAGCCCGCGTGACCCAGGAACGCCCGGCCGGTCCGGATGGCGACCGCCAGATCCTCCTCCGAGGGGCTGGTGCCGAGCACCCCGACATCGTCGAAGGCGATCAGCGCCGCGTCGGTCGGATCCTCGAACTCGGCCAGCACGATCACCGCCGAGGGCTGGACCGGGCCGCCGATGAACAGTTGCTCTTCGGGGTCGAGCAGCCCGCCGAGCTGGGGGACGGCTTCGCCGAGGTTGGTCTCCGATGGGCGGTTGAGCACGAGGCCGAGGGCACCTTCCTCGTTGTGCTCGACGATCAGCACCACCGTCCGCCAGAAGTTCGGATCGAGCAGGGCCGGCCCGGCTACCAGCAGCTGTCCTCGCGCGGAGTCCATCACGGACCCCGGTTACCCCGATCTGCGTCGGGCATGCCCGGACGGGGGGTGCTGGGATGCCCGAGAATCAGCGCGGGCGCTGACTCGGCAGCGAGGACAGACGCTGGCGCGCCCCCTCGGAGAGCTGGGTGGCCTCTTCCGCCTGCTCCTCGTCGTCGAGGTCCAGCCCGGCTAGCTCGGCGATCACCTCGAACAGGTCGACGCCCAGGCAGATCTGGGCTTCCTCGTCGCCGCCGGCCCGCAGCGCAGCGAACATGTCCCTCTCGCGCCACACGAGGATCTTCGCACCAGTGCTTGCTGTCAGGGTCACGGTCATCGCGCAGTCGCCGTGCCGTAGCGGCTTGTCTCGGTGCCCGCGCCGGAGGGACCAGCAGGACGTCCGGAACGGGGCAGACCTGGACGCGGAGCTAGGCTAACACAATTACACCGCAAAACGGTGTTTCAGGTATTAGTCAGTATCGGGAAAGATAGACCTGTCCGCCGCGCCGTGCAGCCCGCGGCGCGTCGGCCTAGGACTCGGCGGCGCCGGCCAGGAGGCTCGGGGCGGTGTGCGGCGCGGGGGCCATGACCGGGGCCGGGTCGATCGCGGCGATGGGGGCCGGCTCAGGCGCGGCGATCGGGGCCGGGTCACCCGCCATGGCCGGGACCGCCACGGGGTCGCTGGTCGGGAGGACCATCCGCACGAACGTATCCACGACGTATGGATCAAACTGCTCGCCGACGCCCGAGAGCAATTGGCCGAGTGCCACTTCGACGGCCAGGGCGGCGCGATAGGGACGGTCGGTACGCATCGCGTTCCAGGCGTCGCAGCAGGAGATGATTCGGGCCTCGAGCGGGATCTGCTCGCCGGCCAGGCCGTCGGGATAGCCGCCACCGTCCCAGCGCTCGTGATGTGAGCGCACGATCATCCCGACCTCGCGCATGAAGCCCCCGACCCGCTCGAGCATCTTCTGGCCCTCCAGGGTGTGCGTCTTGATGATCGTCCACTCATGGGGGTCGAGCTTGCCGGGCTTGTTGATGATCTCCTTGGGGATCGCGATCTTGCCCACGTCGTGCAGGAGGGCGGCGAACTCGAGGTTGCGCTGGCGCGTCGGGTCCAGCCCGAGGTGATCGGCGAGGTCGAGGGCCAGGCTCACGACGCTCTTGCAGTGCTGGCCGGTGTAGCCGTCGTCGGCCTCGATCACGTCCCCGAGAACCAGGGCGGTGCCGCGGTAGGCGCTCGAGAGCTCGAGCATGCTCTGCAGGCGGCGGCGGCGCTCGTGGGCGAAGGTGGCGAGCAGACCGAGCAGGGGGACCAGCAACAGGGGGGCGAGCGGCGCTCCGTGGATGTCCTTGCCCACGATCAGCGCGATCCCCGAGAGCGCGACGTCGATCACGTAGACCCAGGAGGAGCGCAGCACTGACGACAGACTGGCGCCGCGCAGGACCAGGAAGCGCAGCGAGGAGATGACGAAGTCGGCTGCGAACTGAGCCGCGAGGGCGGCCACGAGCAGCCAGGGTGCCGCGTGCTCGGGGCTGACGTGGGCCAGAGCAAACACGCTGACCGTCCCGACGGCAAACCAGGCGTTACACGGCGCGAGCAGCAGCCGGGAGGGGCGCAGCTCGCCCGAGTAGACGGCCGGCAGCCATGCGATCACCATCGCGAGGGTGACCGCGATCGGCACGGTGGCCAGCGGCATCGCGAACACGAGCGGGACGAAGCCGAGCTGCGTGGCCGGGGCCTGGCCGAACGGGGTGTCGAACCACACGAGCATGGCCAGCACAAGCACGAGCACGGTCACCGCCGCGGGGACTACCGCGAACGCGTGCGGTGGGCGCAGCAGCCACAGTCCGACCACGGCCCCGGCAAAGGCGGCCGCGAGCAAGGCGCTGGTCACGACCTCGCGCGGGGATATGCGCGTCCCCTGCCGCTCGACCGTGTCGGCCAGCAGTTCCTGGTCTTCGAAGCTTGGCTCGAACGACATTGCATCCACGTATCGGATGGGGGGCGATCCCGGCCTTAGCAATCACTGCGCGAACCCGCCGATTCCTCGTACAGGTGTCCAGATTTGGCCAATCCCGCTTCCGAGGAGGCGCGGATTCCCCGATCAGAGCGCCATACCCAACTGAAAAGGGCAAACCCGGCGCGAGCCGGGGACGCAAAGCAAGAGGTCTCACCGGGGGGTGAGATGGCTCGGCTGCCAGTAAGCCAAGGAGGGCTTTACTTGTTCCGTTCTCTTGCGTCCGCGCGTTCTACACGCCGTTTGCTCCCGCTGGGACTGCTCGGCGCCCTCGCCCTCGCCGTCGTACCCGCCGCCTCCGCCAGGGCGGCCTTGATCAGCACCGCGTCGTGCGACGACGCGACGCTCACGCAGCCGTTTGCGGCGTTCGGCGACACGAACGATTACAAGCTGGTTCCGGGCGGAGACTTCGAGGGCAGCCTGGCGGGCTGGACCCTCACTGGCAAGGCCGCTCGGGTGGCCGGCAGCGACCCGTTCGCTGCCACCGGCTCGCTTGGGAGCTCGTCGCTCAACCTGCCCGCCGGCGCGAGCGCCCAGTCGCCCTACACCTGCGTCGACGCCGCGTATCCGATGTTCCGCTTCTTCGCCCGCAACAACGGGCTGCTGTCGACGGTCGCGGTGTCGATCGTCTACAAGGAGCTGGGGCTCCCGGTGACAGTGCCGATGGGCGCCGTCCTGCTCAACGGGAGCTGGGGGCCATCAGGCCAGATGTACACCCTGGCGGCCGTGCAGGGTGCGGTCAGCGCCCTACTCACCGGACAGACGCCCGAGGTGGCGCTGCGTTTCACGGCGGTGACCGGGTCCTCGCAGATCGACGACGTATTCATCGATCCGCACGTCATGCGGTAGCCCTAAGCGTCCGAGCCCGCCTCGCGTGTCAGGAGCGCGAGCCGGGCTCGGTTTACGGTCACCGATACTTCTCGTGGTTTCAGATCAACCGCGGGACGAAAGGCATGTTTCCCCCGCTGGTCGTTGGAACAGCGACGTTCTAACTAGTAACGGCACATGGGCATGGTCGCGGGCCCGAACAGCAGGACCAGCGCGGTCAGCGCCGGGCCGACGGTCATGCCAATGCTGAGGTTGGTGCCGTACAGCGCGCTGGCCGGGGAGCGCTGCTCCTCGCTCACCATCCCCGGCATGGCCGCGTTCACGGCGGTCCGGTACGTCGTGGTGCCGACCCGGCGAGCAGCGCCAGGACGATCGTCGATCCGAAGGACGGGATCACGGCCAGTCCGGCGAACGCGCCAGCCCGCATCAGGTCGGCGCCGATCATCAGGCGCCGGCGCGGGAGCCGATCGGCCAGCGCGCCGAGGGGCGCACCGAGCAGGACACCCGGCAGGAAGTCGGCCAGCAGCACCAGCGCGATGGCCCAACCCGAGTGAAGCCGCTGATGGAAACCAGCAGCAGCGCGACCTACGAGGCGCCGGTTCCCAGTTCAGACTGCAACTGCGCCAGGAAGAACCGGCGCAGCGACGATGTTCTCAGCAGCGCGAGCAAGCCAAACCCCCTGTCATGTACACGCCCGCGGGCAGACCCCTGCGCTGCTGGATGACCGCGCAGCCGGGTAGGCCCTGCCCCGATTCCGGCCGACCAACGGGCGCAGTCAACCGACGCTTCCGCGCCGGCGTCGGACGTCTGTCCAGAACTGCGGGGTACTTCCTAAAGCCCGTAGGAGCGGCCGATCACCTCGAGCATGATCTCGTCGCTGCCGGCCCCGATCCGGTTCAGGCGCAGATCGCGCCAGGAGCGCTCGATCCCGTACTCCTTCATGTAGCCGTTGCCGCCGTGGATCTGGATGCACTCGTCGGCGACCTCGACGGCGATGCGCGCCGCGTACAGCTTGGCCATGGTGATCTCGCGGACCGGATACTCGCCGTTCTGGAAGCGCCACGCCGTGGTGTAGACCATCTGGCGGGCAGTCTCGATCTTGGTCGCCATCTCGGCGAACTTGTGGCGGATGGCCTGGAAGCGGCCGATCGGGCGCCCGAACGCGGTGCGCTCCTTGGCGTAGTCCAGCGTGCGGTCGAAGACGTGCTGCGCACCGGCGACGGAGCCGGCGGCGCCGATCAGCCGCTCGCCCTGGAGCTCCCACATGATGTGGTAGAAGCCTTTTCCGACCTCGCCGAGTACGGCCGAGGCCGGGACGCGCACGTCCTGGAAGGCGAGCAGCGCCGTGTCGGACGCGTGCATGCCGAGCTTCTGCAGGCGCTTCTCGCGGATCACGCCGGGTGAGTCCATCGGTACCAGCAGCAGCGTGAAGCCGTCATAGCCGGCCTCCGGATCGGTCTTGGTGACGAGCACGATCGCGTGCGCGCGATGGCCGTTGGTTATGAACGTCTTGGAGCCGTTGATGACGTACTCGTCTCCGTCGGAGACCGCGCGCGTTTTGATGCCGGACACGTCGGAGCCGGCGTCGGGCTCGGTGATCCCCAGGCAGAGGATCTTGCGCCCGGCGATGGCGGGTACGGCCCACTCGGCCTTCTGCTCCTCGGTACCGAACTTGAGGATCGGCGGGATCGTCATGTCGGTTTGCACCGCGACGCCCATCCCGAGCCCGCCGCAGTGGGCGTGCACGAGCTCCTCGGCCAGGACCAGCGTCGTGTAGTAATCGCCGCCCTGGCCGCCGTACTGCACCGGCTTGTCCAGCCCGAGGAAGCCGAGCTCGCCCATCCGCTCGAACACCCAGTCGGGGAACGTGGTCTCCTCCCACTCCTCGGCGTGGGGCTGAAGTTCCTTGATCACGAAGCGGCGGATCGACTCGCGCAGCTGTTCGTGCTCGTCGGTGAAGATGAAGTGCTTTCGCCGGGTGGCGAAGTCGGGCTTGAGAACGTCTGCGGTGGCCATTTTCTGCACGCTACCGGAGTCGGATCGACGACGTGACCCCTGGCCAAAGCTGTGTAAGACTTACCAGCCGCAAGCGTAGGCCCCGGGGCGAGGGCTGCCACCGGCGCGCCTCGCGCGGATCACGACATGGGCCGGCTGCCGTCGCATCACGTTCCGCGCCCGCGGTTGACAGAGCAATGCCGCGGGCAGGACGTCGTGGTCGTGGTCGTGGTGGTCGAGGCCGCGGCGGGCTACGGAAAGTCGGTGCTGGCCGCCGAGTTGGTGGGCGCCTGGGCAGCGGTGCCGATCGAGGTCCTCATGGAGCAGGCGGGCGTGTCAGCCGAGCTGCTGGCCGCCCGGCTGCGCGCAGCGGTGGCGCGAGCCGGGTTCACTGATGCCGCCGAATCGATGGCCGGCGCCGGCGCGGACCCGACCGGCGCCGTGGATGCGATGCTTGCGGCCCTGGAGGGAGAGTCGTGCGCGATCATCGTCGACGACGCGCAACACGCTACGCGTGACGCTGCGGCGCTGATCGAGCGAATCGCGAGCGAGGTCGAAGCGCCTCAGCGGCTACTGGTGTTGGCTCGTGCACTGCCGGCCGGCGCCGAGCGCCTGCGTCGCGCGGAGAACACGTTTCTGGACGCGGCGGAGCTGGCGCTGCGAAGACGAGATCCTCACGCTGTGCCGCTCGGGCTTTGGGCTCGACGTGTCGGCGGGGGATGCGCGCCTGCTCGAGGCGGCTACTGGTCCGCGATCACCTGGCGGGCCTGGCGCGGCCCGACTCAAGGGTGCTGGTGCGAGCCGCCACCCACTATGAGCAGCATGGACAGCTCGGAACGGCGCTCCAGCTGCTGCTGGCGGCGGGGGAGCCGATCTGGCGGCGGGCCTGCTGGCCCGAACGGATGCCCGGATGACCTGAGCGCCCGCGCTCTGATCTTCACCGACCGCCAAAACGACACCAGCTATGTCGTGTTGCTGCATCCGGCCGGGGGGGCGCTTCGGGAACAGCCGCGTGGAGCTCGGGAGCCCCACGCGGAGGACCGGTCACTACACCATCCCGACGCTCGCCGGAGCCGACGGCCGCGGCCAGATCGTCGCCTTCCTCGCTCGCAACGGCCGGCCGGTCGGCACCGAGACGATCGCCACCTTCAAGCAGACGGCAGCCTGCGGAAGGGACCGCTGAGGAGAGGTTCACCGCTGCGAGGCCGGCCGCGCCGTAGGCTTCCGCGAGCATGCCCTACGCGACTCTCCGCTACGCCACCTCGGACGCCGGTGTGGCGACGATCGCGCTCGATCAGCCCGACACGCGCAATGCCCTGTCGGACGAGCTGCTCGACGAGCTGATCGCGGCCTTCTCGGAGGCTCGGGACGATCCGGCGGTCAAGTGCGTGGTCCTGACCTCCACGCACGAGCGGGTGTTCTCGGCCGGCGCCAACCTGGGCGGGTTCGCGGCCGAGGTGTCGCTCGTGCACAAGCATTTCGGCACCGAGCGCTTCCCGCGGCTGTTCCGGCTCATCGGGGAGCTCGGCAAGCCGACGATCTGCGCGGCCAACGGGCACGTGCTGGCCGGAGCGCTGGGGATCGCGCTGGCCTGCGATTTGATCCTGGCCCGCGAGGGAGCGCGATTCGGCACCCCCGAGATCAACGTGGGGGTGTTCCCGTTCATGATCATGGCGCTGATCTATCGCAACGTGCCGCGCAAGAAGACCAACGAGCTGCTGCTGCTGGGCGAGCAGATCTCGGCGGCCGAGGCCGAGCGGATCGGGATCGTCAACAAGGTCTTCGCGCCCGAGGGGTTCGAGGCCGGCGTGCGGGAGTGGGCCGAGAAGCTGGCCGGCAAGTCGCCGGCGCTGATGAAGCTCGGCAAGGACGCCATGTTCCGCCAACAGGACATGGCATTCCTCGAGGCGCTCGACTTCCTGCGCGCCCAGCTCACGATCGCCTTCTCGACCGAGGACATCCAGGAGGGCGTCAAGGCGTTCTTCGAGAAGCGCGAGCCGGAGTGGAAAGGGAGATGAGCGAGCGCGGTTTGTGAGCAATGCTCAACTTTTGCGACGCCGCGCTGACCCGAGTCGCCGCCCGCGGGCACTACGTCGCCGCGGTCGACCTGTTCGATCTGGCCGACGCCGGGGAGCTCGCCGAGGAGCTCGCGGCCTCGGTTCTGCGCAACCGCCCGGCGGTCCGCAACCTGCTGCGCAAGGCGCGGCAGCTCGAGCGCAGCGCCCTGTCGGCGGCCCAGGTTGCGCTGGTGATGAAGATGCGCACCGAGCTCGGCGACGGAGTCGAGCTGGCGCTCGAGCCGGGCCTGGCTGCGCGCGACCCTGAGAGTGCGCTGCGCGATGCCCTCGAGCTGCCGCAGCGGGTGGCGATCGCCGACGGCAAGCGCTGCGTGGTCTTCTTCGACGAGTTCCAGGAGCTCGCGAACGAGCGCAAGCCGTATGGCGACCCCGATGCCGTCACCAAGCGGATGCGGGCCATCTTCCAGCGTTCCAGCCAGGTCAGCTATCTGTTCGCCGGCAGCCTCGAGCACGTGATGCGCGACCTGTTCGGTCCCCAGGACCGCGCGTTCAGTGGCTTTGGAAGCTTCCTGTCGTTGCGGCCCATTGCGGCGGAGGACTGGCGTGACGGGCTGCGCAGCCGCTTTGAATCAGACGAGTGCGTGATCGATGAGGCGGCGCTTGATCGCCTCGTGGCGCTGGGCGAGCTGCACCCCCGGGTGACGATGCTGATCGCCCAGCGCACCCACATCCTCAGCGTCCTGCTGGCGCGCCGTGACATCGACCTCTCGCTCGTCGACCAGGGCTATGACGCCGCCTACCACGGCGACAGCGCCCTGCTCGAGCAGTTCATCGATGGCATCCGCTCCTCCCACCGATTGGGGCTGAAGCTGGCCCGGCGTGTCGCCGCAGGGCAGACCCTGACCGCGGGTGTGCATCGCGGCGACGCCGACCGGGCGCTGAAGAAGTTGGTCGACATCGGCGTCATCGAGCGTGTGGGCCGGGGCGAGTACCGCGTTCTGAGCCCCTTCCTGAAGCGTCGCCTGCTGGAGCCGGCGGGGCTCTGAAGCCGGCCCGGCGTCGGGCTCGCCCGGGCTTGTAAAGGCAGCCTTGACAAGAGCGCTTGTAAAGGCTACCTTGACAACATGGAAACAGCCCGGTCTCCAGTTGCGCTCGACCGCGAGGTCATGGCGATGATGCTCGCCACCAACGCGCAGCTGGTAGCCGACGTCCTGCGTGCCGACGAGCATGCGGAGGGGCAAGTCATGCGGGCGATCGCCGCGACGCGAAGCCTGGCCATGATCGTCGAGGACACCCTCCGCGCTCTGGTCGACCAAGCGCGGGCCGCCGGTCACACGTGGGCGGAGATCGGGGACGTGCTCCACGTCAGCCGGCAGGCCGCGTTCCAGCGCTTCGGCGGCGGACGCTCCAAGCCCGAGGAGGAAGGGATCGCGGCTCCGGTCGAAGACGCGGCCGAGCATGCCCTCCCCATGCTGCAGGCTTTCATCGACGGCCGGTTCGACGATGCGCGATCGACCTTCGGCGAGCGGATGCTGAAGGCCATATCGGTCGAGCTGCTGGCCGACGTGCGCGAGAAGGTGCGCCGCGAGGCCGGCGAGGTGCAGGCGCTCGGCACCCCAGCGGTGTCGGTGCGCGACGGCTATACCGTGGTCGACATCCCGGTCTCGCTCGAGCGCGCCGACGGCGTCGGTCGCGTGGTGCTCGACGCCGACCGCCAGGTGGCCGGCTTCATCGTTCGCCCGGCCGAGGCGATGAGATGAAGGGGCGCCCGCCGCAGCTCTCGCCGCGCCGGCTCGCCGCCGGGCTCGTGCTGCCGCTGGCGGCCTACCTGGTTATCCGTGCCGTGATCGGCTCGGCCACGGGCGCGCTGGCGATAACCGAGGCGGGCCCGGCCGCGTGGCTCCTGTTCGCGGCGATCACCCGCCGCCGGGTCGAGCCGATCGCCGTCCTGTCGACCGTAACCGTGGCGATCGCGCTCGCCGTCTACGCGCTGACCGGCGGCGATCCGCTGGCGCTCAAGCTGCGCCGGGGTATGGTCACCGGCACCCTCGGAGTCGCGTTTCTCGCCTCGGTGGGGCTCCGGCGGCCGTTGCTGCTGGTCGTGGCCGAGCACGCCGCGAAGGATCAACCCGGAGGCCGCGGTCAGGCTCGCGGACCCGGCACGGCGGCACGGCGTGACGATCCTCACCGCGATCATCGGGCTGACGTTCGCACTCGACGGCGCCACCCAGGTCGCGCTCGCGCTGACCGTGTCCACGGGCAGCTTCGTGGCGGATTCGACCGCGGTGCGGATCGTCGTGATCGGCACCGGCGCGATCGTCACGTTCCGGTACCTCCGGCACATGAAGAGGCGGCTGGTGGCGCGTTAGCGGCCAGATCCGGTTCACTTCCGGTATGGCCACCGACGCCGCCTCATCGACCAGCCTGCTCCGCCCGCTCGCCGAGGACCTCGCGGCCCGCCGTGAGCAGATCAAGCTCGGCGGCGGTCCCGAGAAGGTCGCCGCCCAGCACGCGGCCGAGAAGCTGACCGCGCGCGAGCGGATCGCGCTTCTGATCGATGCCGAGTCCTTCGTGGAGCTGGGGATCCACGGCCGGCCGCACTCCTCCCAGCGCGCCATGGACGGCAAGGAGGCCCCGGCCGACGGCGTGGTCACCGGCTACGGCAAGATCGACGGGCGCCCGGCCGCGGTGGCGGCCTACGACTTCACGGTGATGGCCGGCTCGATGGGGATGACCGGAGAGCTCAAGGTGGCGCGCCTGCGCGAGCTGGCGCTGACCAAGCGGATCCCGATGATCTGGCTGCTCGACTCGGCCGGGGCCCGGATCCAGGAGGCGGTCGGGTCGCTGTTCGCCGGCACCGGGCACCTGTTCCGCGAAGAGGTCGTGGCCAGTGGCGTGATTCCTCAGGTGGCGGCGCTGATGGGTCCGTGCGCCGCGGGCACGGCGTACATCCCGGGGCTGGCCGACTTCGTGCCGATGGTGCGCGGCCGGGGCTCGATGGCGCTGGCCGGTCCGCATCTGGTGCGCGCCGCGGTGGGTGAGGACGTCACCCAGGAGGAGCTCGGCGGCTCGCGGGTGCACTGCCGCAAGTCGGGCGTGGGCGACCTCGAGGTCGAATCCGACGAGGCGTGCATCGAGGCCATCAAGGAGTACCTGAGCTACTTCCCCGCGCACTGCGAGGAGCCGGCGCCGCTCAAGCCGACCGGCGACCCGATCGAGCGCGGCGACGATGAGCTGCTCGACGTCCTGCCCGAGTCGAACCGCAAGCCCTACGACATGTACGAGGTGATCCGGCGGATCGTCGACGACGGCGTGTACTTCGATCTCAAGCCGCAGTGGGCCAGGACGATCATCACCTGCCTGGCCCGCTTCGGTGGGCGCCCGGCGGGGATCGTGGCCAACCAGCCGCGTCAGCTCGGCGGCATCCTCGACAACGACTCGGCCGACAAGGCGGCCCGGTTCATCAACCTGTGCAACGCCTACGGCCTCCCGCTCGTCTACCTGATGGACGTGCCCGGGTTCATGGTCGGCACCAAGGTCGAGGAGGCGGGGATCATCCGCCACGGGGCCAAGATGCTCTACGCCACTGCCAACGCCACCGTGCCCAAGATCACCGTGGTGCTGCGCAAGGCGTACGGCGCCGGCTACTACGTGATGTGCGGCCGGGCCTACGAGCCCGACCTGATCGTGGCCTGGCCGTCGGCCGAGATCAGCGTGATGGGCGCCGAGGGCGCGGTCGAGATCATCTTCCGCAAGCAGGTGCTCGAGGCCGAGGACCCGGCGGCCAAGCGCCGCGAGCTGATCGAGAGCTTCCGCCAGATCATCGACGTGTACATCGCGGCCGGCAACGACATGATCGACGACGTGATCGACCCGCGCGAGACGCGGGCGACGATCTGCCGCGCGCTGGAGCTGGCCGCCGGCAAGCGCGTGGAGCGGCCGTTCAAGCGAAGTGGCGTGGTCCCGGTATGAGCCTCGCCGACCCGGCCATCATCACGTGCGCGATCAGCGGCGCGATCGCCAACCGCGACCAGTGCCCGGCGATTCCCTACACCCCTCCGGAGTACGGCGCCGAGGCCCGGCGGATCGTCGAGGAGGGAGGCGTGCACATCCACATCCACGCGCGCCGGCCCGATGGCACGCCGTCGTATGAGATCGAGGACTTCGTGGCCATCCGGGACGCGATCAGGGCCGAGGTCGGCGACGGCGCGATCATCAACTTCTCCACCGGCACGGTCGGCGTGCCGGTGGCCAAGCGGATCGCCTACCTGGAGGCCGGGCGGCCCGAGGTCGCGGCGCTGAACATGGGCTCGCTGAACTACGCCAAGTACTCGCGCAGCCGCAAGGACTTCGTGTTCAAGTTCGTGTTCGCCAACCCGTTCGAGGAGATCATCGAGCTGCTCGAGGCGATGCGCCGTCTTGGAATCAAGCCCGAGCACGAGTGCTTCGACGTGGGGCACGTAGGCTCGCTGGCGCCGCTTCTCGACATGGGCCTGCTGGAGGCCCCGCTGCACGCGGACTTCGTCATGGGGGTGGTCGGGGGCGTGCCCGCGAGCGCCCGCAACCTCGCGGCGATGGCCGACAACCTGCCGCCCGGGCAGCACCACTGGGGCGTGATCGGGATCGGGCGCGAGCAGTGGATGCTGGTCGCGTCCGCGCTCACGCTGGGCGGGTCGATCCGGGTCGGCCTGGAGGACAACTTCTACCTCCCGGACGGCGAGATGGCGCGCTCCAACGGCGAGCTGGTGGCCAAGGCACGGCAGATGGCCGAGGATGCCGGGCGGCGCCCGGCCACCGTGGCTGAGGCGCGCGCGCTGCTGGGGATCGGCAACGCTCCCATGAGCCTGCCGCTTGAAGGGCTGCGGGTCCTCGACCTCACGCGGCTGCTCCCGGGCGGCTTCTGCTCGATGCTGCTGGCCGACTTCGGCGCGGACGTGATCAAGGTCGAGGACACCGGGCTCGGCGACTACGTGCGCTGGGCGCCGCCGTTCTACGAGGGGGTGCGAGGCCAGCGCTCGCAGCGCGCTGTTCCTCTCGCTGAACCGGAACAAGCGCTCGATCCGCATCGACCTGAAGTCATCGCAGGGCAAGGACGTGCTGCTTCGCCTCGTCCGCGACGCCGACGTGCTGCTCGAGTCCTTCCGCCCCGGGCGTGCTCGACCGCCTCGGAGTCGGCTACGAGCGCCTGCGCGAGCGAGAACCCCGGCCTCGTCTACGCCGCGATCACCGGCTACGGCCAGGACGGCCCGGGCCGTGAGCGCTCCGGGCACGACCTCAACTACCTGGGCCTGAACGGGATCCTCGGCCTGAGCGGCGAGGCGGACGGCCCGCCGGTGTCCTCCTCCGCGCAGATCGCCGACCTGGGGGGCGGCGCGCTGATGGCCGTGGTCGGCGTCCTGATCGCGCTGCGCGAGCGCGAGCGCTCCGGCCAGGGCCAGCTGGTCGACTGCTCGATGTTCGACGGCTCGCTGTCGTTCCTGGCCATGCTGGCCGCCGAGATGCTGGCCGGGGGCCCGGTGCCGCGGCGCGGCGAGCTGCGGCTGGCCGGCGGGATCGTGTGCTATCGCCCCTACCGGTGCGCGGACGGCTACGTCACGCTGGGAGCGCTCGAGCCCAAGTTCTGGAGCGCGTTCTGCCGAGGCGTGGGGCGCGAGGATCTGGCCGAGCACGCCTTCGACCCGCCCGGCTCCGACGCGCACCGCGCGCTGTGCGAGATCTTCGCCGCGCGCACCCGCGAGCAGTGGAGCGCGTTCGCGGCCGAGTACGACTGCTGTCTGGAGCCGGTGGTGGAGCTCGACGAGGCGCTGAGCTCCGAGCTCGTGGCCGCGCGGGAGATGGTGGTCGAGCTCGAGCAGCCCGGCGCGCAGCGGCCGGTGCGCCTGCTCGGGCTGCCGTTCAAGCTGAGCCGGACGCCGGGGGATCC
Source organism: uncultured Solirubrobacterales bacterium (assembly GCA_963764545.1). Taxonomy (GTDB): domain Bacteria; phylum Actinomycetota; class Thermoleophilia; order Solirubrobacterales; family Solirubrobacteraceae; genus Palsa-465. The sequence continues at coordinate 219,688 of CAVXSX010000012.1, forward strand.
CGGCCGGGCGCCGGGGCCCGGGCTCGGAGAGCACACCCGCGAGGTGCTGGCCGAGGCCGGATTCGCCGCCGAGGAGATCGACGCCCTGCTGGTCGGCGGGGCGGTCGCCGGTCCGGCGGCGCGCGGCGGAGGGGACGTTCATGGCATGAGGGGTGGGGCGGAGGGGTAGACTGGCCTGACTGACTGGTCAATCGACCCCGGTGAACGCCGTGCGCGCCGGCGCCATACAGCTCAACTCCACCGACGACACCGACCAGAACCTCCAGACGCGCCGATCGCCTGGTGCGCGAGGCGGCGTCGCACGGCGCCGAGCTGGTCGTGCTGCCCGAGAAGTGGAGCGTACTCGGCACTGCCCGAGCACATGGACGCCGGCGCCGAGCCCCTCGACGGCCGGTTCATCTCATGGGCGCGGTCGACCGCGCGCGAGCTGGGCATCGACCTGGTCGCCGGATCGATCGTCGAGCGCGTGCCCGGTAAGGAGAAGACCGCCAACACCAGCGTGCACGTCGGACCCGACGGCGAGGTTCGCGCCGTGTACCGCAAGCTGCACATGTTCGACGTCGAGGTCGACGGCGACGTGTACGCCGAGTCGGCCACCGAGGATCCCGGCGAGGAGGTCGTGCTCTCCGAGCTGGCCGGCGGCATGCCGCTCGGGATGAGCATCTGTTACGACGTCCGCTTCCCGGAGCTCTACCGGATCCTCGCCGTGCGCGGGGCCCAGGTGGTGACGCGTGCCGGCCGCCTTCACGCTGGCCACCACGCGCGACCACTGGGAGGTGCTGCTGCGCGCCCGGGCGATCGAGAACCAGTGCTTCGTGGTCGCCCCGAACCAGATCGGTCCCCATCCGCCCGGCCCGCGCTGCGGCGGTCGCTCGATGATCATCGACCCGTGGGGCCTGATCCTGGCCCAGGCGTCCGACGCAGAGACCGCGATCGTGGCCGATCTGGACCTGGCCACGCTCGAGCGGGTCCGGCGCCGGATCCCGGCCCTGACCCACCGCCGGCCCGAGACGTACGGCTGGGAGCATGTGATGGCCGCCTCCGGGAACCGCAGCCGCCGACAAGCGCCGGATGATCCTGGACGCCGCGATGCGGGTGTTCGCCCGCCAGGGCTTCCACACCTGCCGGGTGTCGGACATCGCCGACGAGGCCGGGGTGGCCTACGGGCTGGTCTACCACTACTTCTCCTCCAAGGACGAGATCCTCGACACGCTGTTCCTGGAGCGCTGGAACGTGATGCTCCAGGCGATCGCCGAGGCCGATCGAGCGCACCGCTCCCCGCGCGAGAAGCTCCGGGCGATCGCCGGGTTCATCGTCGACTCCTACCGCTACGAGCCCGAGCTGATGAAGGTGATCGTGGTCGAGGTCACCCGGGCGGCCAACACGTTCGGGCGCACGCACCTGACCAAGATCCGCGAGGCCTACGAGCAGATCGCCGGCATCGTCGCCCGGGCCCAGGCCGAGGGCGTGTTCCGGCCGGAGATCACGCCGGAGTTCGGCGCGCTGGCCTTCTACGGCTCCATCGAGCAGGTCCTAACCCGGTGGATCTTCGACCGCGACCGGGTCGACGACGACGAGCTCGACGCGGCCAAGACGATGATCGTCGAGACGATCTGCCGCGGCCTGGAGCGCGACGCCGGAAGCCCCAGCGGCGGCCGCCGCCTCCCCGTCTGATTGAATCCGTGACGATGACTGAGAGCCCCTTGATCAAGCGCCTGCTCTGGTCGGGCTTGCTCGCCGGAACCGGCGCGCTCGCGACGCTCGTGTCGACCCGCGTGGCCAGCATGATCTGGATGCGCGTGTTCGGCGAAGAACCGCCCGAGTGACCGAAGACACCCTGACCTCGACCGGGGAGCCCACCGCAGGTGGGCTCCCTGGGCACGACCGGCGGCCCCTCCGTACAGGAGCGGGCCGTCACGCTGGCCAACGACCGCCCCGAGGTCGCCGTGGGGGCCGCCTTCGGCGGTGGCCTGCTGCTCGCCCTGATCCTCAAGCGCCTTGCCTCCTAGCACCAACGGTAAGCCAGACAACCTCGTGAACATCGTCGAGCGAGGTCTCCGACCGGGTCACCAACCTGGTCCGAGAGGAGATCGAGCTGGCCAAGGTCGAGGTCGTCCGCAAGGCCACCAGCCTGCTCAAGGGCACGGTGGCGATCGCCGCCGGCGCGGTGTTCGGCATCTTCGCCATCGTGATCGGGCTGCAGGCGGCGGCCTGGGGGATCGACGCGGTTCTCGTCCAGGGCGCCGGCGACATCTGGCTGGGCTTCCTGATCGTGTTCGGCGTCCTGGCCGTCATGGCCGTCCTGGCGTTCGCCATCGCCACCCGCCTGCTCAAGCGCGGCGCCCCGCCCACACCGACCATGGCGATCGACGAGGCCAAGCGGATCCGCGAGACCGTTGCGGCCAAGAGCGAGGTGGAGGGCTGATGCCCACCCGCAGTCCGGAGGAGATCCGAGCCTCGATCGAGCAGAACCGCCAGGAGCTCGGACACTCGCTCGAGAAGCTGCGCCGCGAGGTCACCGTGCTCACCGACTGGCGGGGGCAGATCCGCCAGCACCAGCGCGAGGTGCTGATCGGTGCCGCCGTGGCCGGGTTCGTCGTCGGCGGGGGGATCGCCGCGCTCGGCGCGCTGGCCTTCGGCGGGCGACGCCAGCGCCAGCGCGAGCGCCGGTAGCGCATCACCGCCAGTGGCGACGCTATATCGCTGCTCGACCCCGACCAACTGGCTGTGTCCGTGTGGCCGGGTCGCCCGGGCGCTGGCGCGGGACGGAATCGTCTTCGATCAGGTGGTCGTGCCCCAGCGCCGCTCGCGTCGGCCCGAGGTGGAGGCGCTGAGCGGGCAGCGGCGGGTGCCGGTGCTGGTCATCGAGGGTGAGGTGATCTGCGACTCGCGGCGGATCGTCGAGCACCTCGAGTACCGGCGGCAAGCTAGCGTCGAGGATCCACGACCCACTTGAGCGCGGGACCGCCGCCCCGCGTGGCCAGCGCGTGCGGCAGCTCCTCGAGTGAGATCGTCGGGCCCTGGAAGAGCTGCCACGGCACGGTGCCGTCGGCCAGGCTGGCGAGCGCCCGGTCGACGTCGGCTCGATCGTGATGAAAGGCGCCGCGCAGCTCGAGCTCCTCGTAGTGCAGCGGCCCGGGATCGAAGCTGACCTCGACGGCGCTCGGGCAGCCGCCGACCAGCACCACCATGCCGCCGGGTGAGGCGGCCTCGGCTGCGTCGCGCCAGGCCGCGGGGCGGCCCACCGCCTCGAACACCAGCTCGTGGCTGTCCAGGCGCACGGCCGGGGTGGCTCCGAGCTCGGCGGCCTGGGCTTGGCGCTCCGGATGGGGGTCGGCGACCGTGACCGAGCGGCCCTCGGCGATCAGTTGCGCCGCGAGCATCAGCCCCATCGGGCCGCCGCCCACGATGCCCACCTCGGCGGCCTGGCTGCCGCGATCGACGGCGTGAATCGCCGCGGCCAGCGGCTCGGCCATGGCCGCCGCCGGCGCCGGGAGCTGTTCGGGGATCGAATGCAGCGCCGCCTCGGGAGCGCCGATGTACTCGGCGAAGCCGCCGAGGATCCAGGCCGGGTCGCGGCAGATCTGCGCCCGGCCCGCGCGGCAGGGCGGGCAGGCGCCGCACGCCACCGAGTCCGAGACCAGCACGCGCTCCCCGGTATCGGTGCGCACACCGGCCGTCTCGTGTCCGAACGCGCACGGATAGGGCCCGAGCACCCGGTGCCCGTGGCGCCACATCTTGACGTCGGTGCCGCAGGTGGTCGCCGCCTCAACCCGTACGACGATCCCCGCGGGACCTTCCGGGTCCGGGACGGTCTCGACGCGCAGGTCCTGCGGGCCGTACAGCAGGGCGGCCCTCACGGCTGGACGACGACCTTGAGCGCGCTCGCGGTGCGCTGGAGCTTCAGTGCCCGAGCGGTCTCCTCGAGCGGCAGGCGATGGGAGATCAGCGGCCGGGGATCGATCTCCCCGCCCGCGATCAGCTCGAGCGCGGCCTGCATGTCGCGCGGTCCAGCCGAGTAGCTCGCGGTCACGGTCAGCTCGCGCAGGAACGCCTCGGCGCCGTCGAGCGGCAGGGGCGCGCCGGGCGCGGGCGGTGCGTACAGGCAGAGCGTGCCGCCCGGCGCGGTGGCGCCGGCGGCGACGGCGATCGCCTCGGGCTTGGGGGTACAGACGATCGCCACGTCGACCAGCTCGTTGCCGTGGCGCTCGGCGCCCCAAGCCTCGGCCAGCTTCAGGCGCTCGGGGCGCGGTTCGCGCACCCACACCGCCTCGATGCCGCGGGCGTGGGCGGCCGCGATCTGGAGCAGACCGTTGACGCCAGTCCCGACCACGAGCAGGCTGTCTCCGGCATGGAGACCGGCTCGCTCCTGCGCGCGCAGCACGCAGCCGAGCGGCTCGATGAACGTGGCGGTGACCGGGTCCAGATGCGCCGGGAGCTCGAGTAGCTCCGCGGTCAGCTCGGCCGAGATCCGGACCTGTTCGGCGAACCCGCCAGGGTCGAGGCGCGTGGCGCGGAAGCGATCACACAGCGTCTCGTGCCCGCGCCGGCAGCGCCGGCACTCGCCGCACGGCGTGTGATGGTGGATCGCCACGGCCGTGCCGGGAGGCGGGGCGAGCGCGCCGGCTCCGACCGCGGCCACCGTCCCGACGAGCTCATGCCCGAGCACCGCCGGCAGTCGCGGACCGACGTACCAGTCGGTCACGTCGGAGGCGCACACGCCGCAGGCGTCGACGCGGCAGACGACCTCGCCCGGACCGGGCTCGGGATCGGGCTCCTCCTCGATCCGGACATCGTCGGGGGCGAACGACCGTGCGACCCGCATCAGACGGAGACGACCGGCCCGCGCATCACTCCGCGTTCGGTGACGAGGGCCGTCACCAGCGCCGCCGGCGTCACGTCGAAGGCCGGGTTGCGAGTGGGGGTGGCGGGGAGCGTGAGGATCCGCCCGGCGGCCGAGCGAACCTCGTCGGGATCGCGCTCCTCGATCGTGATGTCCGCTCCGGTCGGTGTGGCCGGGTCGATCGTGGTGGTGGGGCCGGCGACCACGAACGGAATCCCGGCGGCGTGCGCGGCGAGGGCCAGGCCGTAGGTCCCGACCTTGTTGGCGACGTCGCCGTTGGCCGCCACCCGGTCGCAGCCCACGATGACCGCGTCGACAGCGCCGGCCGCGATCAGCCCCGGTGCGGCCGAGTCGACGACCAGCTCGTGCGCGATGCCCAGGCGGGCCAGCTCGTAGACGGTGAGCCGCGCGCCCTGAAGCAGCGGCCGGGACTCGGTGGCAATCGCCAGCTCAAGGACGCCGCGATCGGCCAGCTCGGCGATCACGGCCAGCGCCGTGCCTCGCCCGGGAGCCGCCAGCGCGCCGGTATTGCAGTGGGTGAGGATCCGGCGGGCGCCGGCCAGCAGGTCCGCGCCGTGGGCAGCGATCGCCGCGCTGGCCGCCTCCTCCTGCGCCTCGATCGCGCGGGCCTCGCGCAGCGCCGCAGCCGCCGGGTCGCTGTGGGCGGCCTGCACCGCGGCGCGGACCCGCTCGACCGCGCCGAACAGGTTGACCGCGGTCGGGCCGGGCGGCGCGCAGCGTTTGGCAGGCGCGCTCGAGCGCGCCGGGCCCGGGATCACGGGCGAGCTCGAGCGCGACGCCGTAGGCGGCGGCCACGCCAATCAGCGGCGCGCCCCGGATCTGCAGGCGGCGGATCGCGTCGGCCACCTCCTCGGCGCTTGCACAGCGCAAGCTCGCGTTCGTGCCAGGGAAGCTCGGTCTGATCGATCGCGTGCAGCACGCCCGCCTCGAAGCGGAGCGCGCGCACGCCTGGGACCGTGGACCGCGTGACGGCCATCGGCCGATGCTATCCCGCCGGCCAGCGCGCGTCGGGCCAGCCGAATCGACCCGGACCGCGCGTTTCGTGCCACTCGCGCTCCGTCACCAGGCGAGTGGCGGAACAGTTGCGCTATGCGCGGCTGTTCGAGCACTCGCGCTCAGGACGGCCGCGAGTGGCGATTTAGTTGCGGCCGGGAAGTGGTGCATTGGGGTTGGGCGCCCCGGCGCGCAGGGTCCGAACGGCGGGCAGGGGCCGGACGGCGCGGACGGTCCGGACGGGCCTTCCCCGGCCCCAGGGATGCCGAGCGCAGCGAGGCCCAGAAAGAGCTACAGGCGGTTCTCGATCGGTGAGCGGGGCGGGCTCCGGCGCCTGCGGCTCCGGCGCGGACTGGCCGCCGCCGTTCTCGGCGCCGAGCGCCTGCTGCAGCTCGCCCGACTCGTACATCTCGGTCACGATGTCGCAGCCGCCCACGAACTCGCCGTCGATGAACAGCTGGGGGATCGTCGGCCAGTTGGACACGGCCGAGAGCTCCTCGCGAATGCGGGGATCGGGCAGGATGTTGACCGCGGCGAACGGACGGCCCACCGACTGGAGGATCGCCACGGTGCGCGCCGAGAAGCCGCACATGGGCTGCTCGGGCGTGCCCTTCATGAACAGGATTACCGGGTTCTCGCCGATCGCGGTCTGGATCTGGTCGCGCAGCGTGTTGGTCTCGTCGCTCATGCGATGCTCTCCGTATGGGAATTCTCGGCGGCGCCTGACGGCGGCGCCTTGGTCTGGATTGAGAGGGCGTGGATGCGGTCCCCGACCTCGGGCCCGAACACGTCGTAGACGAGCCGGTGCTGGGCGATCCGGGACAGTCCCTGGAAGGCGGATGCGCTCACCACCGCGTAGAAATGGTGGCCGTCGCCGGTCACCTCCGCGGTGGAGCCGGGGATCCCCGCCTCGATTCTGGCTTTCAGCTCCTCGGGGGTGGCGTCCGCTCCGATGGCTTCCATGCTGCCAAGCGTAGCGAGCCACCGTCGCTATACTGAATGAAGCGAGGAGCCGATACCGATCTCATGATCACACTTACTGACAAGAGCGCCGAGAAGGTACGCGAATTCCTGGACGCACAGGCTGCGGTGGCGGACACCGCTGGGCTGCGGGTGGGAGTGCGTGGCGGCGGCTGCTCGGGCTTCCAATACGCGCTGGCTTTCGACGAGCAGCGCGAGAACGACGCCGTGTTCGAGGACAAGGGCATCCGGCTGCTGGTCGACCGGCCCAGCCTGCCCTACGTCGAGGGCTCGGTGATCGACTTCGTGGACGGCCTGCAGGGCGCCGGCTTCAAGGTGGATAACCCGAACGTCGTCGCGGCCTGCGGCTGCGGATCGTCGTTCCGGGTCGCCGAAGAGGAAGAAGTCTCCGCCGTCTAGCTCCGGCGGAGAGCGGGTAGCGTCGCGGAGATGAGGTTGCGCGCGCTAGCCGGCGTCGTCCTCGCGGCAGGGTTGACGGCCGGCGGCTGCGGCAGCTCCTCCTCGTCCTCGGGCTCGGCGCAGGTTCCGACCGTGGCTCTCACGCGGGCCGCGGACGTGTCCTCGGCCGCCTCCGGCTTCAAGTTTGCGCTCACGATGCACGAGACGATTCCGAGCGCGGGCGCGATCGTCACGAACGGCACCGGGTCGTTCTCGCCGGATTCCCATCAGGCCGCGATGGCCATGCAGATGACGCTGCCGCCCGGCGCCGGGCTGAGCACGCTGAAGATGCAGATGGTGCTCGACAAGGGCAACATCTACATGAAGTGGCCGCCGGCGTTGGCCAGCAAGATCCCCGGCGGCAAGCCGTGGGTGTACATCAACCTGGCTCAGGTTGGCAAGGCCACCGGGCTCTCGGGGCTGGGCTCGCTGCTCAACAGCAGCTCATCGTTCAGCAATCCCAGCCAGTATCTGAACTTCCTGCGCGCCGCCACCGGCGGCTCGGTCAAGAATCTCGGTCCGGCCACGGTGAATGGGATCTCGACGACGCGCTACCACGCCAAGGTCGACCTGACCAAGCTCGTGCAAGCGGCTCCGGCCTCGCAGCGCAAGGCCATGCAGCAGCTCCTGAACTCCCTGCGCAGCAAGGGCGCGGTGTCCGAGATTCCGATGGACGTGTGGATCGATTCCTCGCACCTGGTCCGCCGGGTGCAGTCGAGCTTTACCGAGACGGTCAACGGGCAGTCGGTGGCGATCGCGATGACCGAGAACTTCCTGCAGTACGGGGCCCAGCCCGCGCCGGTCGTGCCGCCGGCCAGCCAGACCGAGAACCTGCTGTCGCTGCTTCACAGCGCGGCGTCCGGCGGGGCGGCCACCACCGGGGCGTAAGCGGCCCTAGACCGGCGTGGCGTCGAGCGAGCGCCACAGGTAGCGGCAGGCCAGCGTCCGGTGCGGTCGCCACGGCTCGGCGATCTCGGACAGCTCAGCGGGTCCGGGTAATTCGTCGAGCCCGTACAGGCGCTTGACCGCGTTGCGGATCCCGAGGTCCCCGACCGCCAGGACGTCGGGGCGCTGGAGGTGGAACATCAGGAACATGTGGGCGCTCCAGACGCCGAGGCCCTTGACCGCGGTGAGTTCGGCGATCACCGCCTCGTCGGGGAGGTCGTCCAGGCGCTCGAGCTTTAGCGAGCCGTTCTGCACGTGCTCGGCCAGCGAGCGCAGATAGCGCACCTTGGCATGGCTGAGGCCGGCGCTGGTGCGCAACTCGTCGGGATCGTCGGCCAGGACCTCGGCCGGCGTCGGGGTCCGGCCGCCGTAGCGCTCGGTCAGCCGGCCGTAGATGGCACGGGCCGCCTTGGTCGAGAGCTGCTGGCCGACGATCGAGCGCACCAGCGCGCCGTAATGGTCGGCCGGGCGGCCGGCGCGCGGATCGCCCAGGCCGTCGGGGCCGATCGAGTCGATGACGTTGCGCAGGACCGGATCGGCGCGGCGCAGCGCCGCGGCCGGATCCACGGCTACGCGGTCTCGGTGACGGTCAGCGCCGCGCCGTCGAGGGCACCGAGCGCCCGCTGGACCGAGCACGAGATGCAGGTGAAGGTGGGGGTGTCGCGCAGCGTGTACGAGCTCGACTCGGTGGTCCGCAGGCGCTGCACGAGGTCAAGGAAGTCGGCCGGGTCGTCGGTCTCGAAGGCGACCACGAACTCCTGGTCGTCGAGCCCGAACGAATAGCTCGTGTTGAGGTCCACGGAGGGATACTCGCGGCCCAGACGAATGTGTTCCTGCATGATCCGCCAGCGCTCGTCGCCCGGCAGGGAGTACCAGGCGCGGGTCTTCACGAACGGGTACACGAACAGGTAGTTGCCGTGGGCGGGCCGGACCTCGAGGCGAGACTCCTCGGAGTACTCCGACGGCTTGGTCATGGCCAGGTAGGAGTAGGGGATCTCGCACCACTTCATCAGGCCGCTCTGGGCCAGGACCACGTGGAACTCGTGAATCCGCTCCAGGTTCTGGGCCTGGCTGAGCAGCATCACCTCAGCGTCCCCGCGAGTGCCGACCAGCGAGAAGACCCGCAGCAGATGCCCGTCGGCAAAGTCCTCGCAGGCGGCGATGAACTCGCGCTTGTCGGCCGCCCGGCGCTCGTCGTCCAGCCGGCGCCAGGCCGGATCGACCTTGAGGAAGGTGTATTTGACGAACTGGCGTACCGGCATGACCTTCGACGGATGATACGCACGGGGTGCTCGGAGGCCACGGTGGGCGTGCCAGGTCTGGTTGCCCCAACGTCTACCATTTAAAGGCATGCGAGTAGCGATCCTGTCGCCTTACTCGTGGACGTATCCAGGGGGCGTCACGAGGCACATCGAGGCGCTCGCGGAGAGGTTCATCGAGGACGGCCACCACGTTCGGGTGCTGGCGCCCTTCGACCCGCCCGATCGCTTCGCATCGGTCCTGCATCGGGGCGCGCGGCCCCAGGCCATGGAGCCCCCCGAGTACCTGGTCTCGCTCGGGCGGACCGTGTCGCTGAAGGCCAACCAGGCCGTCTCGAACATCTCGCTCACCGCTTACGGCCTGTCCACCGCCCACCAGGAGCTGCGTACCGGCGGCTACGACGTGGTCCACGTGCACGAGCCGCTGGCGCCGGTCGCTCCGTGGTGCATCACCGACTGGACCCACGTCCCGGTGGTGGGGACGTTCCACACCTACAACGAGAACCGGCTCTCGAACGGGATCGCCAGCGCGATCGGGGCGCGGCGGATGCTCAACCGCCTGCACGTCCGGATCGCCGTCTCCGAGGCGGCCGCCTGGACCGCTCGGCGCTTCTTCGGCGGCCACTACCGGGTCATCCCCAACGGCGTCCACGTCGACCCGCAGCGGGCGGCGCTGGCCGCGCTGCGCCCGCAGGGGGACAAGCTGAAGATCGTGTTCGTGGGCCAGGCCGTCGAGCGCAAGGGGCTGCCCCTGCTGCTCCGGGCCTTCGAGGCGCTGCGCGAGCACATCCCGACCGAGCTGACCGTGATCGGCCCCTCGCTCGCCGAGCTCTCGCCGCTGATGCTCGACATGCGCGATGTGCGCGTGCTGGGCAAGGTCGACGACGAGACCAAGCGCCTCGAGCTCGAGTCGAGCGATGTCCTGTGCGCCCCCTCCCTCGGTGGTGAGAGCTTCGGCATGGTGCTGACCGAGGCGTTCGCCGCCGGAACACCGGTCGTCGCCTCCGACATCGCCGGCTACCGCGACGTGGTGCGGGGCGGCGTGGACGGGGTGCTCGTGCCCCGCGCCGACGCCCAGGCGCTGGCCGAGACCCTGCGCGACCTCTACGAGGAGCCGGCTCGCCGGGCGGCGATGGCCCGGGCGGCCGCCCTCGGCGCCGAGCGCTTCGCCTGGCCGCGGGTGGCCGAGCAGGTGATGGAGGCCTACGAGGATGCGGTCGCGACGCCGGTTCCCGACCGGCGCCCTCGAGCGCGCCGCGGTGCGGGTCGGCGCCCGGGCGGCCGATCTCAAGCCGCACGTGCCGCCCCAGCGACTGGAGAGCCTCGAGCCCAAGCTGACGGGGCCCGAGCGCCACAGCAACGCGTTCGCGATGGCTCGGCGGTTGGGTGTGGTCGGGGTCTCCGTGGGCGGCGCGGCGCTGGCCGTGCTGGCGCTGCAGAAGATCGGGCTGGCCAACATCGCCTCCGCGCTGATCACCGCGAGCCCGACCCTGGTCCTGCTCGGTCTGGTGGTGATGTGCTCCGCGATGATGATGCGCGCGTTCTCCTGGCACGCGATCCTGCGCGCCGCTCTGCCGAAGGCTCGGGTGCGGCTGGCCGACGCCGCCCAGGGGACGTTCATCGGCGTGCTCATGTCCTCGACCTTGCCGGCCCGCCTGGGCGAGCCCTCGCGCGCCCTGGTGGTCGCCCGGCGCACCGGACGGCCACGCGAGAACCTGCCGATCGTGCTGGGCACGGTGGTGTCCCAGACGCTCCTGAACATCCTCGCGCTGATCATCCTGGGCGCGATCATGTTCTCGTCGGTCAACTTCTTCAACGGCCACCAGAACGCGCTCGTGGCCGCCGCGATCGCGCCGGTGGTGCTGCTGATCGTGGTCATGCTGGCCCCCGTCCTGCTGCGCGAGAACGGCAACCGCTCCTCGCGCCTACATGCGCTCAGCGCTCAGATCCGGCGCGCGCTGGCGCGCGTGCGCGCCGGCCTGATCGTGTTCCGCCGCCCGCGCCTGGGCGCTCAGGCCACCGTCGCACAGCTTCTCGCCTGGGCCCTCCAGTGCATGTCGTGCTGGATCCTGCTGGTCGCGCTCGGACTCGACAAGCACGCCGGGATCGCTGCCGCGGCCGCCGTCCTGTTCGCGGTCAACATCACCGCGGTGCTGCCGGCCACGCCGGCCAACCTCGGCGTGTTCCAGGCCGCCTGCGCCGCGGTGCTGCACACCGGCTGGCACATCGGCTACGGCGACGGCGTGGCCTACGGCGTGATCCTCCAGGCGGTCGAGGTCACGACCGCGATCGTCATGGGCATGCCGGCGCTGCTGAAGGAGGGCATGTCCTGGCGCGAAGTCAGGCTGCGGGCCATGCACACCGCGCCGGTCAAGCTGCCCGCGCGGCCGGTCGGTTCGCGTGGCGGTGGCGCGGCCGGGGCGACCGCGCGCGTGCGCTCGTAGCCGCCCCGCACTGTGCATAACACGTCACGCCCACCGTCTTCCGGGATCCGTGACGCCTTAGCCGCGTGGGGGACGCGTAGCGCGTCACGGTTCGGTCGAACCGGTCGGCGTGACGCGTTAAGCGGGCGCCGTCGCCGCCGGCCCGGCTACGCCTCGGCCATGGCCGGCTCGTCCTCGCCGGCGGCCTCGTCGACCAGCTCGGGCTCGGCGTCGCTGAGCTCGGACAGGCGCGTTGGGTCGCGGTCGGTGCCGGCGATCAGCTCGTCGGCGGCCTGGCGGCCGGTCTTGGGCAGGAAGCCCGACTTCATCCCGAAATAGACCGCCTGCGGATGGTGGGCCACGATGGCCAGGGTGGACTGCTCGGGCTCGACGGCGTAGCCGCCTGAGAGCTGGAGCCCGATCGACGGAGCGTCGAGCAGGTCGAACACCTTCTCGTGCTCCGACTGCTCGGGGCAGGCGGGATAGCCCCAGGAGTAGCGCCGGCCCTGGACGGGCTCGATCCCGAGATCGGAGCGCGACCCGGGAGTGCAGCCACTCGGCCATGCCCTCGGCGGTCTGGGTGCCGAGCCCGTGGACGAACAGCTGCTCGGCGAACTCGCCCTCGGCCTCGAGCCTGGCCATCAGCGGGGTGACCTCGTCCGCCGGCGGTCACCGCCTGCAAGGCCACCACGTCGACCTGGCCGGAGCCGACCGGGCGATAGAAGTCGGCCAGGCAGATCCGGTCGTGCTTGGGCTGGCGTGGGAAGACCAGGCGGTGCAGTTCGCGGGGGTCGGGCGGGATCGAGATCTTCGGGATCCCAGACGATCAGCTCGTTGCCGTCGGAGTTGCACGGGAAGTAGCCGAGGAGCGGCGCGCGGGTGCAGGTAGGTCTGCTCGCGCCACATGCGCTCGAGGCGAGGCTTGAAGTCCTCGCCCACGAGCCGCTTCCACGCCTCGCCCTTTACCCCACGACCGCCCCAGTGAAGCTTGAACAGCACGTGGGTGTCGAGGTGGCGATAGACCTCGTCCATGTCGACCTCGATCTCGCGCGCGCCCCAGAACGGGGGCTCGGGGATCGGGTTGTCGGTGGCGACGGCCGCGCGCACCGAGGCGTCGGTGACCGGCGGCGCGTCGTCGTCGACGAGCTCGGGCTGCTCGCGCAGGCGCTTGGCCGCCTCGCGGGTCTTGGCGATCAGCGCCTGGCGGGCCTCGCCGTCGACCAGCTGATCCATCTTGGCCAGGCCCTCGAACGCGTCCTTGCAATAGAACACGCCGGCCTCGTAGACGTCGTCGGACTCGGTGCCGTTCGGATACAGGATCCGGTAGCCGAAGTTGCGGTTGATCGCCGCGCCGCCGATCAGCAGCGGGAACTGATGCCCGTGGGAGTGGAGCTCCTGCACGCAGGCGGGCATCTGCTTGGAGGTCGAGACGAGCAGCGCGCTCAGCCCGATCGCCGTCGCCTTGTGCTCGACCGCGGCGTCGATGATCGTCTGGATCGGGACCTGCTTGCCGAGGTCGACGACGCTGTAGCCGTTGTTGGTGAGGATCGTGTTGACCAGCGATTTGCCGATGTCGTGGACGTCGCCGAACACCGTGGCCAGCACGACCGTGCCCTTGGTGTAGCCCTCGATCTTGTCGAGGTAGCGCTCGAGCTGGGCGACCGCGCGCTTCATGACCTCGGCCGACTGGAGCACGAACGGGAGGATCAGCTCGCCGGCGCCGAACTTGTCGCCGACCTCCTTCATGGCCGGCAGCAGCACGTCGTTCAGCGTCGGCACCGCGCCGATCTTCTCGACGCTCTTGTCGATCCAGTCCTCGACGCCCTCCTTCTTGCGGCGCAGGATCTGGAAGTGCAGGGCCTCCTCGGGCTCCATGCCGGCCGTCGGATCGGCCTTCTCGGCCTCGGCCTCGGACTCGCCCTTGGACTCGAAGTGCGCGATGAACCGCTCGAGCGCGTCCTCGCGGCGGTTGAACACCAGGTCGTCGGCCAGCTCGCGCTCGTGACTCGGGGATCTCGGCGTACGGGGTGATGTGGTTGGGGTTGACCATGGCCAGGTCGAGCCCGGCCTCCACGCAGTGGTGCAGGAACACGCTGTTGAGCACGCTGCGGGCGGTCATGCTCACGCCGAAGGACACGTTGGAGACGCCGAGCGAGGTCTTGACGCCCGGGATCTGCTCCTTGATCGCGCGGATCCCCTCGATCGTGGCCACCGCGCTCGGCCGCCACTCCTCATCGCCGGTGGTCAGCGTGAACGTCAGGCAGTCGAAGATCAGAAGCTCCGGGTCGAAGCCGTGCTCCTCGCAGCAGAGCTGGGTGATCCGCTGGGCGACCTCGAGCTTGCGCTCGGCCGTCTTGGCCATCCCGACCTCGTCGATGGTCAGCGCGATCAGCGCCGCGCCGTGCGCCTTGGCCAGCGGCACGACGCGGTCGAGCTTGGCGCGGCCGGCCTCGAGGTTGATCGAGTTGACGATCGCCCGGCCCGGGATCTGCTGCAGCGCGGTCTCGATCACCTCGGGCTCGGTCGAGTCGACCTGGATCGGCGCCGGCTGGGTGAGCGAGATGCGCTTGACCACCTGGCGCATCTGCTCGTCTTCGTCCTGGCGCTCGGTCAGCGCCACGCACACGTCGAGGACGTGCGCGCCGCCCTGGACCTGGTCCTCGGCCACGGTGATCAGGCCGTCGTAGTCGTCGGCCAGCAGCATCTCCTTGGCCTTGCGCGAGCCCTGCGAGTTGACCCGCTCGCCGACCAGCGTGGGCGTCGGGTCCTGGACCAGCGGGCGTGGCCGCGATCATGCTCGAGACGTGGGGCGGGCGCTTGGCCGGGCGGGGCGCCGGGTTGTGCGTGGCGGCCGCGTTCGGCGAGCGCCGCGATGTGCGCCGGCGTGGTGCCGCAGCAGCCGCCCACGATCGAGATCCCGTAGCGCTCGACGAACTCGTTCAGGACGTCGGCCAGCGGCTCGGGCTGCTCGGGGAAGATCGTCTCGCCGTTCGGACCCTGAAGCGGCAGGCCGGCGTTCGGGATGCAGTGGACGGGGACGCGGGCCGTTCTCGCCCAGGAAGCGGATCGCGTCGCGCATGTCCTCGGGGCCGGTCGAGCAGTTCAGCCCGATCACGTCGACCTCGAGCGCCTCGAGCGTGGTCAGCACCGCGTCGATGTCGGTGCCGAGCAGCATCTTGCCGCCCTGCGGAAGGAGCGAGACGCTGCACTGGATCGGCACGCTGCGACCGGCGAGCTTGAACGCCTCGCGGGTGCCGAGGATCGCGGCCTTGACCTCGAGGATGTCCTGGGCGGTCTCGATGATGATCAGGTCGGCGCCGCCCTTGATCAGCGCGTGGGCCTGCTCCTGGAAGACCTCGAACAGCTCGGGGAAGCGGATCTGGCCGAGCGTCGGGTCATCGCTGGCCGGCAGGAAGCCGGTGGGGCCGATCGAGCCGGCCACGAAGCGGTCCTCGCCCGCGGCCTTGCGGGCGATCTCGGCCGCCTTCTGGTTGATCTCGAACGTGTGCTCCTGAAGGCCCCACTCCGACAGCTTCAGCCGCGAGGCCTGGAAGGTGTCGGTCTCGAGCACCTCGGCGCCGGCGTCGAGCATCTCGGTGTGCACGCCCTCGATCACGTCGGGACGGTTGAGCACCAGCACCTCGTGGCAGCGGCCGGGCAGGCCGTAGTCCTTCTCCAGGCTGAGGTCGTACTGCTCGAGGGTGGCGCCCATGCCACCGTCGTAGACGATCACGCGCTCGCGCGTGGCGGCCAGGAAGTCACGCATGGGCCGAGACTGTAGCAAACCTTGACAAGTTCGTGTCAAGGTTGTCGCCTGGCCGCGCGGTTAGGGTCCGGCCCGGGAGACCAGCCGCGACATGACCACCTGCGAGCGGGTGCGCTGGACGAGGCCGTCGCGCTGGAGGTCCATGATCAGGCGCTCGAGGTCGGCGTTGTCCTGGGTGCGCACGCGGGCGATCGCGTCGGCCTCGCCGGTCACGCTCCAGGCCTCGACCACCTCGGGATGCCGGCGCAGGGTCTCGGTGACCTGGTCGAGCAGGGTCCCCGGCGCGTAGAACAGCTCGATCAGCGCCTCGGTGTGGTCGCCGAGGGCGCCGTGGTCGATCACGGCGGTGAAGCCCCGCAGCGCGCCGTGCGACCGCAGGCGATCGACCCGGCGCTTGACCGCCGGCGCGCTCAGCGCCACGCGGCGGGCGATGTCGTCGTAGGTGCGCCGTCCGTCTTCGACGAGCAGCGCAAGAATCTGACGATCTTGGGCGTCCATGGCGCGATTTCTTGCAGAGATTACATGGATTTCGGCATCGACAACCGCCGGAGGCGGAGCTAGGCTGCGGGGATGACCAGTTCAGGAACGCTTGCCCGTGTCGTGTTCGACGAGTCCCACAGCGAGGCGTGGACGATCCGCCCGGAGCTGGCGCGGACGATGCAGCCGGCCCATCCGGCCGATGCCTCCTACGCGCGCGCGGCCGAGGCGCTGGCGGCGCGCGACTTCGAGGTCGCGGCCAACGTCGATCAGCCGCTGAGCGCCGAGACGCTGAGCGAGTGCGAGGTGCTGGTCATCGCGCATCCCTCCGACCCGCGCATGGGAGCGGACGACCGGCACCGGCTCGCCGCGCCTGAGCGCGGAGGAGCTCGACGCGATCGAGGCGTTCGTGGCCGCCGGCGGGGGGCTGGTCGTGCTCGGCGAGACCGAGCAGGAGAAGTACGGCAACAACCTCAACGAGCTGCTGGCGCGCTTCGGCCTGCACCTGGAGAACGACACCGTGCAGGACTACGAGCACTGCCGCGAGGCGCCGAGCTGGATCCTGGCCGAGCTGGCCGAGGGCGGCCGCGGCCGCGCCGGAGACCCGCTGGCGCGGGTCAGCCAGGCCTGCCTGTATCGCGCGACGACGATCTCGGCCACGGACGGCGCGGTCGTGCTGGCCCGGACCCACGCCACGGCGTCCTCGCCCGGGAAGCCGCTGATCGTGGCCGCCGAGCATGGCCGCGGCCGCGTGGTCGTGCTGGCCGACTCCGACCTGTTCGGCGACGACTGCATCGACGAGCTCGACCACCGGGAGCTGTGGGTGAACCTCGCCTACTGGGTGACGCGCGCGGACGGCGGCACCTGGCCGGTCCAGGCGGCTCGGGACGGCGCCGGCCCCGAGCACGACCCGGCGTGGATCCGGCTGCGCGAGGAGACCAACGCGCTGGCGGCGCTGCAGGCCGCGGACGGTTCGCTCGATGGCGATCACGACACGGCCCGCGAGCACCTGAAAAAGATCATCAAAGCCATCCAGACGCTCGCGCCGCGCTTCCCGCACGACGCGGAGTACCTGAGCGCCGTGGTCGAGGACCTGCGCGCCTGGGATTTCGGCAAGCCCGACTTCACGCGCGCGCTCGAGCTGTTCCGGCCCGAGCTCCAGCGCGTGGACGGGATCGAGCACCTGGTCGTGTTCCCGATGTACAAGCAGAACGGCTCGCGCGACACGTGCTTCGAGGCGCTGATCGTCCGGGTGCCGTGGCCCGACTGGATCGCCGAGCTCGAGGCGCGGGCAGTTCGACAACGCCAAGTTCGTGCCGGTCGAGCTGATCGACGCCACGCGCGGCTACGACTCCGAGTGCGCGGTGCTGTTCCCCGAGACGGTCTCGGTGGCCGGCCGGCCGGTCTCGAACTTCGGCGCGATCTTCTGCGACCGCGAGTCCGAGCGGCTGCGGCGAGTCGGCGGCGCGGCGGCCGACCTGCTGCGGCTGAACCTCCCGCCCGACGCCGCCTGCATGCTGGCCAGCCCGGCGATCTCGCAGCAGGCCTACATCCTGTGGGACCTGATCCACGACCGCAACCACAGCCACGGCGATCTGCCCTTCGACCCGTTCATGATCCGCCAGCGTGCGCCGTACTGGATGTACTCGCTGGAGGAGCTGCGCTGCGATCTGACCACGTTCGGCCAGGCGGTCGAGCTCGAGGCCCGGGGCGTGTCGTTCGCCCGCTACGTCCAGTACGCGATCCTGCTCGACCGCCTGCTGCGCTTCCCGATCACCGGGGCGCGGGTGCGCAACTACGACGGGCTGGGCGGGCAGCTGCTGTTCGCCTACCTGCACCGCCACGGCTACCTGCACTGGACCGACAATCAGCTCACGATCGAGTGGGGCCGGGTGGCCGACGGGGTGGCCGCGCTGCGCCACGAGGTCGAGGAGCTCTACCGGCTCGGGATCGACCGGACCAAGCTCCAGCACTGGGAGGCGGCCCACGACCTGGTGGCCTCGAGCGTGCCGGCGGCGGCGGGCTCGAAGTGGACCGCGTCGAGTCGCGACTTCACCGACGTGGAGGATCCGCGCCCCTACATCGACCTGGTGCGCGACGACGAGTTCCCGCTCTCGATCTTCTATTCGTCGCTGAAGGCTAAGCTCGCCGCGTGAACGCAGCGCGCGGGTTCGCCTCCGACAACTCGGCCACGATCCATCCCGACGTGCTCGCGGCGATCGCCCGCGTGAACGTGGGGCACGCGTTCGGCTACGGCCACGACGAGTACACCTACGAGGTCGAGCGGCGGGTGGCGGCCAACTTCGGCGACGAGGCGCGGGTGTTCTTCGTGTTCAACGGCACCGGCGCCAACGTCGTCTCGCTGCGGGCGGCGTGCCGGCCGTTCGACGCGGTGATCTGCGCCGACACCGCGCACCTGAACGTCGACGAATGCGGGGCGCCGGAGGCGATCGCCGGGGTCAAGCTGCTGACCGTTCCGGGCATCGACGGCAAGCTCACGCCCGACGCGGTGATGCGCCGGGTGGAGCGGGTGGGGGACGAGCACGCGGTCCAGGCGCGGGTGCTCTCGATCTCGCAGTGCACCGAGCTGGGAACGCTGTACACGCAGGAGGAGCTTCGCGAGCTGGCCGCGGTGGCCCACGAGCGCGGGCTCGTGCTGCACGTCGACGGGGCGCGGCTGTCGAACGCGGCCGCCGCGCTCGGGCTGTCGCTCGGGAGAGGTCGCGGCCGGGGCCGACGTGGTGTCGTTCGGCGGGACCAAGAACGGCCTGCTCGGGGCCGAGGCGGTGGTGATCGTGAACCCCGAGCTGGCGAGCGACTTCGCGTACATCCGCAAGCAGTCGATGCAGCTGGCCTCGAAGATGCGCTTCCTCGCCGCCCAGTTCGACGCGATGCTCGCCGACGATCTGTGGCGGCGCTGCGCCGCGCACGCGAATGCGATGGCCGCGCGGCTGGCCGCCGCGGTGGCGGACGCTCCGGGATTGACGATCACGCGGCCGGTCCAGACCAACGCGGTGTTCGCCACGCTGCCGCCCGACGTGATCGGACGGCTCCGGTGGGAGTTCCCGTTCTACGTCTGGGATGAGGCGATCAGCGAGGTCCGGTGGATGTGCTCGTGGGACACCACCGAGGAGGACGTCGACGCCTTCGCCGCGGCGGTGCGGGACGCGCTGTCCGCCGAGGCCGCCTAGGCGCGTCTCGGTCACGCAGCGGTTCTCGATCCGGCCCACCTGGTCGACCTCGACGACCACCACGTCGCCGTCTCCCAGCAGCAGCTTGGGCTTGCGGCGGTAGCCGACGCCGCCCGGGGTGCCGGTCAGGATCAGATCGCCCGGCTCGAGCGTGGCGAACTCGGACACCGTGCTGACCAGCGTCGCCACGTCGAAGATCAGCAGCTCGCTCGAGGCCTCCTGCACCTGCTCGCCGTTGACGAGCGTGCGCAGGGTGATCGGCTCGGTGATCTCGTCGCGCGTGACCAGGTCGGGCCCGACCGGCGTGGAGGCGTCCCACGCCTTGCCCTGCAGCCACTGGTGGGTCTTGTACTGGTAGTCGCGCATCGACACGTCGTTGGCGATCGCGTAGCCGGCGACGTGATCGAGCGCCCGCTCGCGAGGCACGCGCCGCCCGCGCTCGCCGATCACCGCGACGAGCTCGCCCTCGTAGTCGATCGCCCGCTCTCGGGCGGGAGGGGGATGTCGTCGTAGGGCCCGGTGAGGCTGGTGGCGAGCTTGGTGAACAGCACCGGGTAGTCGGAGCGCTCGCGCCTGGTCTCCTCGATGTGGGCGGCGTAGTTGAGCCCCGCGCAGATGACCTTGCCCGGCCGGGGAACGACCGCGCGGCGGCGCAGCTCCGAGACCGGCAGGGCGCCGTCTGGGTCCAGAGGCGGGTCGCGCAGGAGCGAGGACGGCGTGGCCGCTCCCAGCTCGGAGAGCCCTCTCAGCGGGACGGCCTGGTCGCCGTCGATGAGGACGGCCAGGGGCGTGCCGTCGTGCAGGACAGAGGCGAAGCGCATGGAAGGGGAACCATACGTGGCTGCGCTCCAAGCCGAGGTAACCGTACGGACCGCCAGCTACGCTGCGAGGCGCAACGTTTGCGTGGCTGACGGGTTTCATCAGAAGTTGCAAGCCGTTCTCGGACAACTGAAAGGCGGGCTCAGCAGGGCATTCGCCGTCACCGTGGTGACGGCGTTCGTGTCGCTGGTCGGCGCCGGCGCGCGCGCTCGCCCAGCCGGCGGTCAGCGTCTACCCGTCGCCCGGGACGAACAGCGCGCTGCCGCAGACCCAGATCACCTTCCGCGGGATCCCGGCCAACCAGATCGGCTCGGTGCAGGTGACGGGATCGAGCAGCGGTGCGCACAGCGGCAAGATCGAGGCCGACTCGGACGGGCAGGGCGGGAGCTTCATGCCCGACCAGCCGTTCGCGGCCGGCGAGACCGTGACCGTCAAGACCGGGCTGGACGTCGTGGACGGGTCGAGCGGGACCTTCACGTTCACGATCGCCACGCCGTTCGGGACGATCAACCCGATGAACCTGCCGATGGTCCCCGCCGGATCCAACGGCGTGCAGCACTTCCACACCCGGCCCGACCTCGCAGCCGGCGTCGATCACGATCAACCAGACCTCGAAGTCCGCCTACGGACGGCGACATCTTCCTCACCCCGCAGTACGGCCCGCGTCCAGAACGGCCCGATGATCCTCGACTCCTCGGGCCGCCTGATCTGGTTCCAGTCCGCTGCCGACGAACCAGCTGGCCACCGACTTCCGCGTCCAGCAGCTCGGCGGCCAGCCGGTGCTGACCTGGTGGCAGGGCTACACCAACAACGGCTCCGGCCGCGGCGAAGGGGTGATCTACAACAGCTCCTACCAGCAGATCGCCACCGTGCAGGCGGCCAACGGGCTCCAGGGCATGGACCTGCACGAGTTCCTGGTCACCCCGCAGGGCGACGCCTACGTCGCGGGCGTCTCGCCGGTCCACTACCGGAGCGTCACCAAGCCGCTGATGGATGCGGTCGTCCAGGAGATCGACATCAAGACCGGCCTGGTCCTGTTCGAATGGCACGCGCATCGATCACGTCCCGCTCAGCGCGTCGTTCTTCAACACCAAGTCGCCGGGCTTCGTCTACGACCCCTACCACCTCAACTCGATCTCGCTGGATCCGGACGGCAACCTGATCGTCTCGCTGCGCAACACCTGGGCGGTCTACAAGATCAACCGCTCGACCGGCGCGGTGATGTGGGTGCTGGGCTCGAACCAGCACAGCTTCACGCAGGGGCCCGGGACCAGCACGGCGTTCCAGCACGACGCGGTGCTGCAGCCCGACGGCTCGCTGACGATGTTCGACGACGGCGGCGGGCCGCCCACGGTCCGGGCCGGCCGGGCCGTCCGAGTGTCGGTGAACGCCGCCAAGCACACCGTGACGCTGATCAAGCAGTACCAGCACTCGCCGGCGCTGAAGACCAACTTCGAGGGCAACGTCCAGCTCCTCCCGAACGGCGACGTGTTCGTCGGCTGGGGCCAGCAGCCCTACTTCACCGAGTTCTCCGCATCCGGCAAGCAGATCTTCGACGCTCGCTTCACCTCGAACACCTCGAGCTACCGGGCGTACAAGATGGACTGGACCGGGCAGCCGAACACCGCGCCGAGCATCGCCGCGGCTCCTAACAACGACGGCACCACCGAGGTGTGGGCGAGCTGGAACGGCGCCACCACGGTGTCGTCGTGGCGGGTGCTGGCCGGTCCGAACCCCGGCTCGCTGTCGACGCTGATGACCGCCGGCAAGGGCGGGTTCGAGACCGGGATGGCGGCGTCGACCGGCGAGCCGGTGTTCGCCGTCCAGGCGCTCGGCTCGCAAGCGGCCAGGTGCTGGCCACGTCGGGCACGACCACGGTCGGCCCGCACATCGGGATCGCCGGGCCGGAGCGCGTTCGTCTCAGCGACCGGGGTGGGTGGGCTGCCCGCCGTGTGCATCAACTCGAGCACCTGCCACATCGCGGTGACGATCACCGATGGCCGCACCGTGATCGCCCGCACCGGCCCCGAGCAGATCCCGGCCGAGCGGCGGCGGGCTCATCTACTTCTCGCTCACTCGCGGCGGCCGCTCGGCGCTGGCCCACGCCCGCGGTCACCGGCTGCTGGTGCACATGACCGGTCAGGACGTCTCGAAGCTGAGCTTCAGCCGGTTCATCACGCTGGTGCCGTTCTCGACCAGCGGCGCGGCGCCGGCCCGCAACGCCAGCCAGTCCTCGACGCTGCAGCTCCTCGGGCTGACCGATTTCGTCTCCCCGGGCGGCGTGGGCGGGATCCTGGCCCAGTGCCTGGCCAACAGCCCATGCCACACGAAGACCACGGTGTCGGTGGGAAGGACGGTCGTGGCCAAGACCGGGTCTGAGCTGCTCGGCGCGCGCGGCGTCGGCTACCTGATCTTCTCGCTGACCTCGGCCGGGCGCTCGATGCTCGCCCACGCCCACGGCAACCAGCTCGGCGCTGCGGTGACGATCTCCGACGGTGGCGCCACCGCGCGCGGTCAGATCGCGCTGGTGAGTTTCCGCTAAGCACGCCGGGGTACCTTTTTCGAGTGCCCCGCCTGATGATCGTCATCGCCAGCACACGCCCCGGTCGGGGCGGCGGCCCGTCGCGGAGTGGTTCATCGAGCGCGCCACCGAGCGGGGCGGGTTCGAGCTCGATGTGGTCGATCTCGCCGAGCTCGCGCTGCCCCCGCTGGACGAGCCCAAGCATCCCCGCCTGCGCCAGTACACCCACGTACACACGCGCGAGTGGAGCGAGCAGGTCGAGGCCGCCGACGCGTTCGTGTTCGTCACGCCCGAGTACAACCACGGCTATCCGGCCTCGCTGAAGCTGGCGATCGACTACCTGCACAACGAATGGCGCCACAAGCCGGTGGGCTTCGTGTCCTACGGCGGGGTGGCGGCCGGGACCCGCTCGGTCGAGCAGCTCCAGCAGGTGGTCGGTGCGCTGCGGATGACGCCGGTCATCGAGCAGGTGAACATCCCGTTCTACCAGCAGTTCATCGACGACGACGGGGTGCTCGGAGCCAACGAGGTGATGGAGCAGGCGGCCGACGCGATGCTCGATCAGCTTCTGCACCTAGAGGAGGCCCTTCGCCCCCTGCGCGACGAGGTCGCCTCGCAGGCTTAGCGCGCGGTCCAGCCCTGATCGAGGGTGATCGGCGCGCCGGTGAACATCTTTCCGGCCGGGCTGACCAGGAAGGCGACCACGCCGGCCACCTCGGAGGGCTCGATCAGCTCCTTGACCGCGTGGGGCTGGAGGATCACCTTCTCGAGCACCTCGTCCTCGGGCAGGCCGTGGGCTTTCGCCTGGTCGGCGATCTGCTTCTCGACCAGCGGCGTGCGCACGTAGGCGGGGCACACCGCATTGGCCGTGATGCCGTGCTCGGCCCCCTCGAGCGCCAGCGTCTTGCACAGGCCGATGACGCCGTGCTTGGCCGAGATGTAGGCGATCTTGTATGGCGAGGCGACCAGGCCGTGGACGGAGGCGATGGCGACGAACCGGCCGGCGCCGCGAGGTCTTTGAGCGCGGGCCAGGCGTATTTCGCGAGCAGGAACGGGCTGGTCAGCAGCAGCGCGACGATCGTGTTCCACTTCTCGCACCGGGAACTCCTCGATCGGCGAGACGTGCTGGATGCCGGCGTTGGCCACCACCACGTCGAGGCGGCCGAACTTGTCGATGGCCGTTTTGTACGGCGGCCTGCGTTGGCGCTGGCGTCGGTCAGATCGGCCTCGAACGGGGTGCCCGGGCCGTCCGGGTCGGGCCTCAGATCGACCGCCAGCACGTCCATGCCGTCGGCCTCGAGCCGCTCGGCCACCGCGCGGCCGATTCCGCTCGCGGCGCCGGTGACCAGCGCCGCCTTGCCTTTGTTGGGCGAATCGTCAAGCTGCGAGTTCCGTCTTCCCGGTCGGGGACGAGGCCACGAACGACTCGTAGATCTCGGCCAGCGCCTTGCGCTGGCGCGCGGTCAGGCGGGGGTCGACGGCGATCGCCTCGAGCACCGGGTTGGCCTCGGGCTCGTGACCCGGGCGGCGCCATCCCGGCCTGCTCGTAGAGCGCGTCGGCCGACAGGCTGAGCGCCTTGGCGATCCCCTCGAGCACCTGCTGGGAGGGCGCCCGCAGGCCGCGCTCGATCTGCGACAGGTACGGGTTCGAGATGCCGGCCAGATCGGCGAACTGGCGCATCGAGAGCTCGGCCAGCTCGCGCTGCTGGCGGATGATCTCGCCCAGGGCGGCTCTGCTGCGTCCGGCCATCGCGTTCAGGATAGGTCAGGGGAGCGTGACGGGCTGCGCCGGTGTCGGCCGGCCTGGTAGAGCGCCTCGATCGTGCGGGCCTGGCCGACCGCGTCGGCCCGGCCGAGCAGCGGCTGCGCCTCGCCCCGGATCGCCGCCGAGAAGTTCTCGGCCTCCAGGCGGTAGGAGTTGGCCGGCTCGATTTCGATGCGCTCGGTCTCTGAGCCTCGCCGCAGCTGGATCAGCGGCTTGCGGCAGTGCCACGGGTCCTCGAGCAGCAGCGATCCGCCGTCGCCGACCACCTCGAGCAGGTCGCGGCTGTCGAGGGCGAGCCCGGCGTCGAAGTGGGAGAGGACGTCGCCGGGATGGCGCATGGTGGCCGCGAAGACGACATCGACGCCGTCGCCGCCGATCGCCTGCTCGGCGCTCACCCGCTCGGGCTCGCCGGCGATCAGGCGGGCGCCGCTCACGCAGTAGCAGCCGACGTCCATCAGCCCGCCGCCGTCGAGCGCGGCTCTGCAGCCGCACGTCGTTCTCGCGCTGCGAGACGAAGCCGAACGCGGCGCGGATCACGCGGAGGCGGCCGATCGCGCCTTCGGCGATCAGCTCGGTCAGGCGGCGGGTCTGGGGGTTGTGGCGGAACATGAACGCCTCCATGAGCAGGCGCTCGTGCCTGCTCGGCCGCGTCGAACGCCCGCTCGACGTCCGCGGCGCGGCGGCTGAGCGGCTTCTCGCACAGGACGTGCTTGCCGCTCTGCAAGGCGCGGATGCTCCACTCGACGTGCAGCGAGTTGGGCAGCGGGATGTAGACGGCCTCGACGTCGGGGTCGGCCAGGAGCGCCTCGTAGCTGCCGTGCGCGGTCTCGATCCCGTTCTCGCGCGCGTACTGCCTCGGCTCGCCGGCCGGTCGCGGCTGCCCACGGCCGCGATCTCGACGTTGCTTGCCTCCCGCGCGCCGGCCAGGAACAGGCGGTTGATGTGCGCGGTCGACATGATTCCCCACTTCACGGCGGACATCGTCCCGGCACACTAGTGAAATCTTGTCCACTCACGTCAGCGCATTCGGGCCCGGTCGGGTCAACCTGATCGGCGAGCACACCGACTACAACCAGGGGCCTGTCCCTGCCGTTCGCGATCGCCGACGGGGTGACGGTGCGGCGCCCGCGCGTTGGACGATCGGCGGATCGAGGCGGTGGCGGTTGATCTGGACGAGCGCGACGAGTTCTCGCTCGACGGCGTGTCGAGCCGGCCGAGGGCTGGCGTGCGTTCGTGCGCGGCGCGGTGGGCGAGCTCGAGCGCTTCGGCGTCGTCGCTGAGCGGGGCGTCGCTGGAGATCAGCGGGACGCGTGCCGCGCGGCGCCGGGCTGTCCTCCTCGGCCGCCCTCGAGGTGGCGCTCGTGCTCGCGCTGCTCGCGGTGGCCGGCGGAGCCCGAGCCGGACCGGATCGAGCTGGCCCGGTTGTGCTCGCGGATCGAGAACGACTGGGCGGGGGCGCAGACCGGGCTGCTCGACCAGATCGCCTCGCTGTGCGGGCAGCCCGACCAGGCGCCTGCTGATCGACTTCGCGTCGCTTTCGGTGCGCTCCGTGCCGCTGTCGCTCGGCGGAGTTTCGGCTGATCACGCTGGACTCGGGCGAGGAGCACACGCACGCCGGCGGCGGCTACAACGAGCGGCGGGAGGAGTGCGCCGAGGCGGCCGAGCGAGCTGGGCGTGGCGAGCCTGCGCGAGGCGACGCTGGAGATGGCTGCGGATCTGCCGTCGCCCCTATCGCTGCGGGTCCGGCACGTGGTCAGCGAGAACGAGCGGGTGCTTGCGGCGGTGGCGGCGCTCGAACGGGGTGACATGGCGGAGCTCGGCCGCCTGCTCGACGCCTCGCACGCCAGCCTGCGCGACTGCTACGAGGTGTCCACCGACGCGGTCGAGGACGCGGTGGCGCGGTGCAAGCGAGGCCGGCGCCCTGGGGGTGCGGATCATGGGCGGCGGGTTCGGGGGCAACGTGCTCGCGCTGCTGCCCGCGGATGCCGCGGCGCCCGACGGGGCGGTCGAGGTGCGTCCGGGGCCGGGCGCTCGGGTGAGCACGGCATGAGCCGCGTGGTCGAGCTGCGGGGTGGACGGCGTGGCCGCCGCCGACGTGGTGGCGGTGGCGCGCTCGGACGCTGCCGGTGGTGCTCGGGGACGGCGCCCGGGAGGAGATGGAGCGCAGCGCCGCGGTCGTGGCGCGCGCGCGCTTCCAGTGGCGAGCCGGCGTACGGGATCTCGACCGGGTTCGGCTCGCTGGCGCTGGTGCGGATCCCGGCCGCGGCGCGGGTCGCGCTCCAGCGCTCGCTGATCCGCTCGCATGCGGCCGGGATGGGTCCGCCGATCGAGCGCGAGGTCGTGCGGGCGATGATGCTCCTGCGGGCGCGCTCGCTGGCCATGGGCCGCTCGGGGGCGCGGCCGGTGGTGGTCGAGCGGATGCTCGCGCTGCTGGGGGCGGGCCTGACGCCCGTGGTGCCCGAGCACGGATCGCTGGGGGCGAGCGGCGACCTGGCTCCGCTGGCCCACTGCGCGCTGGTGCTGACCGGCGAGGGTTTCGTGACTTGTCCCGATGAGGTTGTGCGCCCGGCGGCTGACGCGCTCGCCGCGGCCGGGATCGAGCCGCTCGAGCTGACCGCCAAGGAGGGGCTGGCGCTGATCAACGGGACCGACGGCATGCTCGGCATGCTGGTGCTGGCCGGGTGGGACCTGCTCGCGTCTGCTGCGCGTGGCCGATGTGGCGGCGGCCATGTCCGTCGAGGCGCTGCTCGGCACCGACCGGGCGTTCGCCGAGGACCTGATCGCGCTGCGCCCGCAGCCCGGGCAGATCGACAGCGCGTCGAACCTGCGGACGCTCCTGGCCGGGTCCGCGATCGTCGCTAGCCACCGAGTCGGCGATCCCCGCGTGCAGGACGCCTACTCGCTGCGCTGTGCGCCGCAGGTGATCGGGGCGGCGCGGGATGCGCTGGCGCTTCGCGGATCCGGGGTGGCTTCGGTGGAGCTGCGCTCGGCGATCGACAACCCGATGGTGCTGCCCGACGGGCGGGTCGAGTCGTGCGGGAACTTCCACGGCGCTCCGGTCGGGATGGCGTGCGATTTCCTGGCCATCGCGGCCGCCGAGGTCGGGCGCGATCGCCGAGCGGCGGACCGACCGGCTGCTGGACGCGGGGCGCTCGCACGGGCTGCCGGCGTTCCTGGCCGCCGATCCCGGGGTCGACTCGGGGATGATGCTGGCCGGGTACACGCAGGCCGCGATGGTGGCCGAGAACCGCCGCCTGGCCGCGCCGGCCAGCGTCGACTCGCTGCCCACCAGCGCCATGCAGGAGGACCACGTGTCGATGGGCTGGGGCGCGGCGCGCAAGCTGCGTCTGGTGGTGGCGAACCTGACCCGGATCGTGGCGGTCGAGCTGTGCTGCGCGGCGCGGGCACTCGACCTGCGCGCGCCGCTTCAGCCGGCGCCCGGGACCGGGGCCGCGTTGACGGCGCTGCGCTCGGCGGTGCCCGGCCCCGGCCCGGACCGCTTCCTGTCGCCCGAGCTGGCCGCGGTGGAGTCGATGGTCGCGCTCGGGCGCGGTGCTCGAGGCGGTCGAGGCGCGCGGTCGGGCCGCTGCGTTAGTTGACGCCCGGGATGTGCAGCTCCGAGATGGCCAGGTTGCCGGTGTTGGGGTCGTAGGGTGCGGCGCTCGTCATGTCGAGCTTGAGCGCGGTGGTGCTGACCGGGTCGAACGTGATCGTCGACGGCTGGTTCGAGGCGGTGGCGAAGCGTCACGTGCTGGTTGGTCACCGGGATCCAGTCCTGGCCGGAGCGGTAGTACACGGTCACGCTCGCCGGCAGCTCGTCGTTTGCGTCGGTGATGAAGCTCGCCTGGAGCTGGTCGACCTGCTTGGCCGGCGCCCAGGTCACGCTCACCCAGTCGCTCGGTCGCGCGTTGGTCACGGCGTTCAGGGTCTGCGTGGCGACCTTGCTGTAGCGGTTCGACCAGTACGTCGAGGGGTTGTTGTCGAGCATGTTCGCCGGCAGCGTGGTGCTCACGCCGAAGTCCGAGCCGTAGCCGCTGAACACGCCGCCGGTGAAGCTGGCGTCCGCGGTCGGGCGCGAGCTGGCTGGGCGGCGGGGCGGCGGGGCTGCGCCCGAGTTGGTGCTCGATCGCGGTGCCGCCGCCGCGCGGGTGATCTGTGGCCTGGAGGGTGAGCTCGGCGCCGATCAGGCCCGGTGAGGTCACGCTGACATGGATCGGGCCGGGCCGCGTCTCGGCCTGCACGATCGCGAGCATCAGTCCGTTGAACGCGTCGTGGGTGGTCGACTTGTAGCCCTCGGCGTCGTCCTGCTTGCCGTTGTCCGCGCCCGCGAAGCTTCCGGCGCCGGTGGCCGAGACGTGCACGGTGTTGTCGGCGTCCGGGACCTGGATCGCCGTGGGCGTCGTCGACGTGCACGGTGACGTAGGCCAGCGACTTGCCGTCGGCCAGCAGCTGCGTGCGGTCGGTCGTCAGGTGGATCTGGTCGGGGTGCCCGGCGGTGTCGACCTCGTCTTTTGCGACCACGTGGCCGTTCGCGTCCTTGGCCACGGCCGTGAGCCGCCCCGGTTCGAACGGCACGTTCCAGGTCAGGTGCAGCTTGCCCGAGCTGCCGTTCGGGCTCTCGTAGCTGCCCGGGCAGGCGCCGCCGGTGTAGTTCTTGTCATCGCCCGGGCACTCGGTCGTCTCGAGGTAGGACTGACCGAACGTGGTCGTCTTGCGCGTGAACGACTTGGCGCCGAGCGATTGGCCATTGAGGAACAGCTCCACGGTCGGCTCGTTGGCGTACGTCCACACCTGCACGGTCTGCCCGGGCTTGTAGTCGGTCCAGTTCATCGGGACGATGTGGACCATCGGCTGCGGGTTCCACTGGGACTTGAACAGGTAGTACTGGTCCTTGGGGAAGCCCGCGGTGTCCTCGAGGCCGAAGAACGAGGTCTTTACCGGGAAGGTGGAGTACGGGGTCGGCTCGCCGATGTAGTCCCAGCCCGACCACACGAACTCGCCGGCGAAGAACTGGCGGTCGCGGTCGACTCTTCAGGCTGTAGTCGCCGCTCAGCGTCCAGTCGTCGAGGTTGTTGTCGTAGGAGGACAGCTCCTCTTTTCCTGGAGTGAAGTTCTGGCCGGTGTTGAGCAGCGTCGGGTCCTGGTAGTAGCCGCGCGTGGAGGTCTCCGACGAGGACTCCGAGGCGAAGAAGAACTTGGTCGGGTACTTGGCGTGCAGCCCGTCGATGCGCCTGGGCGGTGTCGTAGTTGACGCCGAGCCCGTCGAGGTTCTGGAGCATCTGATCGGCGGCAGAGCCGGTGGTCGGCACGCTGCGGTAGCGGTCCGAGCCGGCCACGACCGGCCGGGTGGTGTCGATCTGGCGGATGTCGGCGATCAGCCGCTTCTCGATCGGGCAGGGCCTGCGGCGAGGTCCAGTCCGGGGATCTCGTTGCCGATCGACCACATGATCACGGCCGGGGAGTTCTTGGCCTCGTTGACCATCTCCTTGATGTCGTAGTCGCTCCACTGGTTGAAGTACAGGTGGTAGTCCTCGCTCAGCTTGCCGACGTCCCAGGCGTCGAACGCCTCGACCATCATCACGATGCCGAGCTTCTGGCAGACGTCGATCATCTCGGGCGAGGGCGGGTTGTGCGAGGTGCGGAAGGCGTTGACGCCCATCGCCTTGAGCGCGCTCATCTGGCGCCACAGCGCGTCGTAGTTGTTGACCGAGCCGAGCGCGCCCTCGTCGTTGTGCAGGTCGACGCCGTGCAGCTTGAGCGGATGCCCGTTGAGGCTGATGCCGGTGTTCGGGTCGAAGACGAGCCAGCGGATGCCGAACGTCGTGCTGGTCTGGTCGATGATCGGTGGTGGCCGATCACCGTCGTTCGCAGCGTGTACAGATTGGGTGTGGTCGTCGACCACAGCTCGGGGTGCGTCGACGCGCAGGTCTGTCGCGCGCGGTGGTCGGCGCGGCGCGTCGGTCGGCGGCCGACCGCGCGACGATGCGGCCGTTCGGGATCGATGACCTGGTAGCGCAGACGCACGCGTGACGTGGTGCCGGCGCCGTCGTTGGCCAGCTGGGTGGCCACGTGGACGGTCGGCGTAGCCGGACTTGATCGTGGTGGCCAGGTTCGGGGTGGTCACGAACGTGCCCCAGCGCGCGATGTGCACCGGATCGACCACGGTCAGGTGGACGTGGCGGGTGATCCCGCTGCCGGAGTACCACCGGCTGCTCGGCTCCTGGTTCTGCACGACCACCGCGAGCACGTTTCGGGTGTGGCCGTCGGCGTGGGCCAGGCCGGTGATGTCGTAGCTATAGCCCGTGTAGCCGTAGGGGTGGTTGCCGAGCAGGTGACCGTTCAGGTACACGTAGGAGTTGTCGAACACGCCGTCGAAGTCGACCGAGATCTC
This sequence comes from uncultured Solirubrobacterales bacterium, assembly GCA_963764545.1. GTDB lineage: Bacteria > Actinomycetota > Thermoleophilia > Solirubrobacterales > Solirubrobacteraceae > Palsa-465. The sequence continues at coordinate 250,521 of CAVXSX010000012.1, forward strand.
GCTTGCCGGCCATCCACTTGGGCAGCGTGAACGTCTTGCGGTACCAGCCCAGGCCGCCCGGGAAGAAGCCGGTGGCGTTGGACTGATCGGGCTGCGGGAGCTGGGTGATGCTCCAGTCGTGGGGGAGCGTCACGCGCTGCCAGTCGCCGTCGGGGAAGTCGGGCGCGGCGGCCTTGGGGTCTGACGAGTTGCCGAACCCGCCGCTCGGGTCGGTGGTGTTCTCGGTGTTGACCAGCTTGAAGCGCCAGCCGTCGTCGAAGTTGAACGTGCGTCCGGCCTGGTTGGCCACGCCGAGGTTCGGATCGCCCGTGCCCTCGCCGAGCGATGCCGGCCCGACGTCGGTGGGGGTGGCCGGGCTCGTCTGCGTCGTCTGGGCCTGGCCGCTGGCGGCCGACACGGCGAGCACAAACGCGGTCGCCAGGATGCACGCGAGCGTGCGAATGATTCTGAGGCTCATTCCCCATCTCCCTCTCCGGCGGCTGAACGGTGCCGCGATACCCCGTTGCGGCGGGGGTGAATCTTAATTTGTGAGCGCTAACAGGCGCCGGGAATCAGGCAAGGTCGCGCAAGGCGGGATACAGCGCGCGATAGCGCTCGCGGCGTTCGGCGTAGGTGGCGGCCCATTCCGGATCCGGGTCGATCGGGTCGCGGGGGCGGACGGTGGCTTTGACGCCGGCGTGCACGTCGGGCCAGGTCTCCGCCGCGACGCCGGCCAGGATCGCGGCGCCGAACGCGGCGCCTTCGTCGACCGCGACTCGCTCGAGCGGGAGCTCGAGGACGCTCGCGGTGATCTTCGTCCACAGGTCGCTGCGCGCCCCGCCGCCCGAGATGCGCCCGCTGGTCGGTGGCTCGCCGCCGAGCTCGGCGATCAGGTCGAGCGAGTCCCTGAGCCCGAACGCGACGCCCTCGAGCACCGCTCTGGTCAGCGCGCCGCGGTCGTGGCGGATGCTCAGCCCGACGAACGCGCCGCGGGCGTCCGGGTCGGCGTGCGGGGTGCGCTCGCCGGCCAGGTAGGGGAGGAAGATGAGGTTCTCGGTGCCGGGGGGCCAGTCGTCGGCCTCTTTGAGCAGCTCGTCGTACGGGGTGTTCGGGGCGGCGGTGTTGCGCAGCCAGGCTCAGCGAGCCGGCGGCCGAGAGCATCACGCCCATGGCGTGCCAGGCATTCGGGACCGCGTGGCAGAACGCATGCACGCGGGCCTGGCCGTCGTCGGCGGCGAATTCGTCCAGGGCCGCGAACACCACGCCGGAGGTGCCGAGCGCGATCGACAGCGGCCCGGGCCGGTCGACGCCCACGCCGAGCGCGCCGGCGGCCTGGTCGCCCGCGCCGGCGGCGACCGGAACGTCGTTTTCCGTGTGGTCCCGGAGACGGCCGGGCTCTCGAGGGCCTTCGGGAGCCAGGCGGGTCGAGGTCTCGAGCGCGGTCAGGACCTCCTCGCTCCAGGTGCGGTGCGCGACGTCGAGCAGGAGCATCCCGGAGGCGTCGCTGACGTCGGTGGCGTGCTCGCCGGTCAGCCGCAGCCGGACGTAGTCCTTGGGCAGCGCGATCCGGGCGATCCGGTCGTAGACGTCCGGCTCGTTGTTGCGCAGCCACAGGAGCTTGGGTGCGGTGAAGCCGGTCAGCGCGCGGTTGCCGGTCAGCGCGATCAGCTTCTCCAGCCCGATGGTCTGCTCGATCTCCTCGCACTCGGCCTGGGTGCGCTGGTCGTTCCAGAGGATCGCGGGTCGCAGCGGGCTGATCGTTGTTCGTCCAGCGCGACCAGCCCGTGCATCTGCCCGCTCAGGCCGATGCCGGCCGGTTCGCCGGCGGCTTCGGTCAGCTTGTGCCAGGACGGTCTCGGTGGCGCGCCACCAGTCCTCGGGGTCCTGCTCGGCCCAGCCGGGACGCGGCGTGGACAGCGGGTACTCGGCCTCGACACGGGCGAGGACGTCGCCGTCCGGATCGATGGCCACGCCCTTGGCCGCGCTCGTCCCGACGTCGATCCCGAACAGCGCGGTCATCGGGGGGGTGGATTTGGCGCGGCCAGAGGCTCTTGGTGAACGTGACGCCGCCGCCACCCGACATGGCCTCGGGAAGAAACTCGTGACTATGTCGCGGTTTCTTCCCGAGGGGTCGATGCGGCGATCGCTGCGGTGGCGGCGAGGCAGGACGGGAACATCACCAGGCAGCAGTTGCTTGATCTCGGGCTCGACGACGCACGCGATCGCCTACCGGGTGAAGATCGGGCGGCTGTTCCGCGTCTTCCGGGGCGTGTACTCGGTCGGCCGGCGCCCGATCACGGTGCAGGAGTGGGCGCAGCGCCGCCGTGCTGGCGTGCGGCTCGGGTGCCGCGCTCAGCCACGCGTCGGCGATGGTGCTCTGGGGGTACTGGCGCCACTGGGAGACGCCGATCGAGGTGACGGTCGTGGGCGACCGCCGGACCACGGGGATCCGCGTGCACCGATCGACCACGCTGCGCCGGCGCGACGTGACCACGCAACTCGGCATCCGCGTCACCACGCCGGCGACAGACAGCGTTGGACATGTCTCCGCGGCTGAACGACAAGCAGCTCAAGCGGGTCGTCAGCAACATGCTGAACTCGCTGTGGTCGAACGAGGATCAATTCGCCGAGGTGCTGGCCCGCCATCCGGCGGCTCCGGGCGCGAAGCGGATCGCCAAGCTGATCGGCCTGCCCGGCACGCCGACCCGGTCGGGCTGGGAGGACGAGTTCCCCGCCTTCTGCGAGCGCTACGGCCTGCCGGTCGCCGGTCATGGGCGCGCCTGGTCGGCGGCTACATCGTCGATGCGCTGTTCGTCGCCGAGCGGCGTGATCGTCGAGCTCGACAGCTGGCCGTTCCACAAGGGCAAGATCGCGTTCGAGAACGACCGGGAGCGCGATGCCGACATGCTCGCGCGCGGGCTCGTGACAGTCCGGGTCACCGAGGAGCGGATCGACGAGCGACCGCGGCGAGGAGGCCGAAGCGGCTGCACGGATCCTCGCCCGCCGGCGGGCGGCTCACGCGCCCAGTGCCGCGTAGACGATCTCGTACGCGCGCACCGCGTCCTTGGCCTGCTGCGCCTCGCGGAGCGCGGCGTCGTCGATCCGGGCCGCCACCGAGTCGATGAACTGCCACTGGAGCACCGACCGGCGCACCGCGCCGACCTGATCCTCGGTGTACGGGTAGAGGTCGAAGCCCAGCCGCTCGCCGTTCGAGCCGTAGCCGCAGCGGCGGAACTCCAGCGCGAGCTCGAGCGTCTCCATGAACGCGGTGGCGCCGACCATGTTGTCGTCGTCGAACGTGCCCCACCCCGAGTTTCCGTGCTGGTGGCCGAGCAGGCCCTCGGAGGCCAACAGCGCGGCGTACTCGGGCAGGTGCTCGCCGTTCATGATCAGGTGCTGCCAGTCCATGTTGATCTGCACGTTGTCGAGACCCTGGTCGCGCAGCTTGTGGACGACGAACAGGCACATCCCGATGTTGCGCATGAGGATCTTCATGGCCGGCTCGGAGTTCTTGTGCTCCAGGAACAGCTTGATGCCGTGTCGAGTTGCACACCCTGGCGGCCTCGGCCAGGCCCTCGATCAGCCAGCTCCAGGAGTCGGCGTACGGGTGACTGGAAGGGGTAGTTGTAGCCCTCGCCGCCCGGCCAGATGATCAGGTGCGCGCCGAGGGACCCGGCGAAGTCGGCCGCGTCGCGCACGATCTGCTGCGCCTCGGCGCGGAGCTTCGGATCCGGGTTGACCAGGCCACCGCGGCCGAAGCGCGGATTGAGGTGCAGGCCGCCCGCGATGCAGTAGATGTCGTGATCGCCGAGGGCGGCCCGGACCTCGTCGAGGTTGTCGGGCGAGAGCTCGTCGGGATAGTGAAACTCGTAGCCGTCGATCAGATCGCCGAGCCCCTCGACCGCGCGATGAACCTTCTCGGCCACCGGCTCGGGCTCGTAGCTGTGCTCGGGCTGGTAGCCGGCGGGGACGAACCGCGTGATCATCGGGCCGAACGCCCAGATGCCGAGGCTGGTCTTCATACGGCGCTCCTTCGGGGTCGACGGGTGCGGCGCGATCTTATTCCGACGGTCCTTTCGGACATGTTCCCAGGCGTCGGTTAGCGCTAACATGCCGCGATCGGCAAGGACTTCCCGGGTTGACGCCGCCGCGCGCTCGGGCGAGCCGCGAGAGGAGCGCAGATGGAGTCCGGGGACGACATAGGCTCAGCCGGATCAAGCGATGACGGCCTGCCGGCCACCGATGACGGCCTGCCGGCCACCGATGACGGCCTGCCGGCCACCGATGACGGCCTGCCGGCCACCGACGTACGTCCGCGGGCGCGCGCACGGGCGCCCGTGATGTCCGACGTCGGGCGACTGGCCGGCGTCTCGCATCAGACGGTCTCGCGCGTGATCAACGGCAGCCCGCACGTTCGGCCGGAAACGCGGGCGCGGGTGATGGCCGCCATGCAGGAGCTGGGCTACCGGCCCAATCCGGTCGCGCGGGCGCTGGTCACCGGCCGGTCGAAGACGCTCGGGGTGGTCAGCTTCGACACCACGCTGTACGGACCCGCCTCGACGCTGTTCGGGATCGAGCGCGCGGCGCACGAATCGGGCTACTTCATCATCGTGGCCAGCCTCGAGGCGCTCAACCGCTCCTCGGTGTCGGACGCGGTCGAGCGGCTGCGCCGCCAGGGAGTGGAGGGCATCCTGGTCATCGCGCCTCACGCCGAGGCCGGAGAGGCCCTGCTGCACACGCCGTCCGACATCCCGCTGGTGGCCGCCGAGGCGGGGCCCGAGCACGGAGCGCCGGTGGTCGCGGTGGATCAGGTGGCCGGCGCGGTGAACGCCACCCGGCACCTGCTCGAGCTCGGCCACCGCACGGTCTGGCACATCACCGGACCGCCGGACTTCATCGAAGCCCGGCAGCGGCGCGAGGGGTGGCAGTCGACCCTCGAGGCAGCCGGCGCCGAGGTGCCCGAGCCGCTGGTCGGCGACTGGAGCCCGCGCGCCGGCTACGAGCTGGGCCAGCAACTGAGTCGCGACCCGGACGTGACCGCGGTGTTCGTGGCCAACGATCAGATGGCGCTCGGCGTGCTGCGCGCCCTGCACGAGGCCGGCCGCGACATCCCGGGAGAGGTCAGCGTCATCGGATTCGATGACATCCCGGAGGCGGCCTACTTCCAGCCGCCGCTGACCACGGTGCGCCAGGACTTCATCGAGATGGGCCGCCGTAGCCTGCGGATGCTGTTGCGCACGATCGAGACCGGGCGGCGCGCCTCGACGGAGCCGCTGGTGCCTCCCGAGCTCGTCGTCCGCGGCAGCACCGGACCGGCTCCGGCGCGCTGATGTTAGGAGGGCTTTGGGAGTCGTCCGGCGACATTGACACCCGTCGCTTGTGATCGCTAACATGCCCGCCGCATCACAGGTAAGAGGAGGGCTTTTTGCGTGGTTCTGCCACCGCGGTGCGCGGTGCGCGTAGGATGCGCGTGTGGGGCGCTACTCGAGCCACAGCCGTACGCGGGACGACGGATGGAGTGAGCAGCGAAGGCCGCTTCTGACGGCGTACGCACCGAGGTCGGTTCCGAACGGACAAGAGGAGGAGTAGACGTGTCAGACGAAGATCTGGTGGGCGATGCCATCGAACGGCTCGAGTGGGACGAGCGCAGAGACGACGACACTCCGGCCAAGCGTTTGCGGCAGATCACCCGCCGCACCGCGCTGACCGGTAGCGCCGCGGCGATCGCGGCGACTGTGCTCGAGGCATGCGGCTCGAGCAAAAGCACGACCTCGGCCGCGGCGACGTCGGGCGGGGGCGCCGGCGTATTCGGGTCCGGCAGGAGCTATCACTTCGTGATGGTCAATCACGTCACGACCAACTCGTTCTTCACCGCGACGCAATACGGATGCCAGGACGCCTGTGCCCTGACCGGCTCCTCGTTCCAGTGGACGGGCTCGAACAACTCGATCGTCAGCGAGATGGTCTCGGCGTTCAACTCCGCGATCGCCGCCAAGGCGAACGGGATCGGGTGCTGCCTGATCGACAACACCGCCTTCAACTCGCCGGTCAACACCGCGCTCAGCCAGGGCATCCCGGTGATCGCGTACAACGCCGACGTCTCGGCGGGCACCAAGAACAGCCGGATGGCCTATGTCGGCCAGAACAACCTGACCGCGGGCGCCGCGGTCGGGCAGGCGATCCTCAAAGCGGGCATCAAGTCGGGCGATCTCGTGGCCGGGATCATCGCGACCCCGGGGACGGGGAACATCCAGCCGCGGATCGACGGCGCCAAGCCCATCCTGACGGGCGCCGGGGTCAAGTTCGTGGAGGTCGGGACCTCGGCGACCGAGGGCGCGCCGGAACTCAACAAGATCTCCTCGTGGTACGCCGGCAACAAGGACGTGAAGTGGATGATGGCCGTGGACAGCGGGGACTCGAACGCGGTCGCCCAGTTCATCAAGCAGCAGGGCCTGGCGGGTAAGGTCGGGGCTTCGGTGTGGGACGTCGGCTTGCCGGTCGTACAGGCCATCCAGGCCGGCTACGTCACCGCCACGATCGACCAGCAGGCCTACCTGCAGGGCTTCGACACGATCATGCAGCTGTTCCTGTGGAACGTCTCGGGCGGGCTGATGAAACCGACGAACACCGACACCGGACTCGGGATCGTCACCAAGGCGAATGTAGGGCCATACCTGAACTCGAACAGGTTCGAGGGAACCTCCTCGTCGAAGAAGACACTCCCGACGCCGACCTCGATCTCGACCTGATCGCCCTCTAGCGTGCCATCAGCCGCTCCAACTCCCGCTGCTGCCCCGGAGACGAGTCGTCCGGGGCAGCAGCGCGAAGCTGTGTCGCCGGGGATGCGAGTCCTGCGGCTCTTCCTGTATCAGCGCGAGCTGACGCCGGTCGTGATCACGATCGGGCTGTTCCTGTACTTCACGATCAAAGCCGGGTCGACGTTCACCGGCAGCGCTCAGCCTGAGCTCGGCGGCCGGCTATGCCGGACCGATCGGCGCGATCGCGGTCGGATCGGTGCTGCTGCTCGTGATCGCCGAGATCGACCTGTCCATCGGCCAGGTCTTCCTGTTCTCCCCGTGGATGATGTACTGGATGCACAACGACGGGCTGCCGCTCGTCATCGCGATCGTGATCGCGCTGCTCGCCTGCTGCGCGGTGGGCGCAATCAACGGGCTGATCACGGTGCGCCTGAACGTACCCTCGTTCGTCACCACACTGGCCACGAACTTCATCCTCTACGGGGTGGTGCTTGTCGCCTCGCACGACGCGGAGGGCAGTCCGATCCCGCTGAGCGGGCAGACCGGCTTCATCAGCCAGGCGATGGGCTCCTGGAAGTGGGCCGAGATCCTCTGGGTGGTCGCGATCACGATCGTCCTTGGCGTGACGCTCAATCGCACGCGCTTCGGCGTCCGGATCGTTGCCACAGGCGGCAACCTGATCGGCGCCGCCGAGGCCGGCGTGCCGATCCGGCGCGTCAAGGTGTGGTGCTTCGTGATCGCTTCCTTCGTCGCCGGTCTCATCGGAATAATCGACTCCGTCAAGTACGGGAGCCTCGACCCGGGCAACTTCGGCGTCGACTACATCCTGTATGCCATCGGCGCCTGCGTGATCGGCGGGACCGCGCTCACCGGCGGCCGCGGGACGGTGGTGGGTGCCTTCATCGGCGCGATCCTGATCGGCCTCCTCGAGGACGGGCTGACGCTGACCGGGGTGAGCACGAACCAGTTCTTCATCTACGTCGGCGTGGTGATCATCATCGCGATGGCGCTGAACGTCCAGTTCGACCGGCTGATCGCCCGCTCGAGAGGCAGATGAGCGCCGCCGCCCAGCCCGCCGAACCCACGCCGCCCGCCGCTGACGGCGCGTCCGTACTGGAGGTCCGGGGCGTGACCAAGCGCTTCGGCGCGCTCTCGGTCCTGCGCGGCATGGACCTCACCCTGCGCCAGGGCGAGGTGCTGGGGCTCGTCGGGGACAACGGCGCCGGGAAGAGCACGTTCGTCAAGATCCTGAGCGGCTTCCACGCGCCGGACGGGGGCGAGATCCTCCTCGGGGGACAGCGCGTGAGCTTCAGCTCGGTCGAGAACGCCCGGTCCCAGGGGATCGAGACGGTCTACCAGGACCTCGCGCTGATTCCGCAGCTGAGCGTCTTCCAGAACCTGTTCCTGGGCCACGAGCTGACTCGGCTCGGACCCCTGCGCCTGCTCAACAAGGGCGAGATGCGCAAGCTCGCGCGCCAGTACCTCGACGACATCAACGTGAACGTACCGAGCGTGGACGCCGAGGCCGCGCAGCTGTCCGGCGGTCAACGGCAGGCGATCGCGGTTGCCCGGGCGGTCCGCTCGGCGCGCAAGATCCTGCTGCTCGACGAGCCGCTGTCGGCCATGGGGGCGCGCGAGTCGCGCCTGATCATCGACCTGGTCAAGGACCTCGCCTCGAGCGGCCGGGTCTCGATCATCGTGATCGACCACAACTACGCGCATCTGTTCGAGCTGTGCGACCGCATCAACGTCATGAACGGCGGGCGCATCACCTTGGACGTGCAGGTGCACGAGACGTCGATCGAGGAGCTGACCGAGCTGATGGTGTCGGCCTACCGGCGCCAACTCGAGGAGGTGCAGAACGCCGGCGCCTGAAGCCGGCGCGCGCCGAGGTCGATCGTCGTACGCGATCGGCGTGGATTTCGGCACCGAATCGGGGCGGGCCGTCCTGGTCGACCTCGACAGCGGCGACGTGGTGGCCGCAAACGCGGTGCGCTATCCGAGCGCGGTGATCGATCAGAAGCTCCCCTCGACCGGCGAGCGCCTGCCCGATGACTACGCGCTGCAGGACCCCGATGACTGGCTGACCGTGCTCCAGCGCGGGATCCCCGCGGTGATGAAGGAGAGCGGGGTCGACGCCGAGCAGGTGGTCGGCCTCGGGGTCGACTTCACCTCGTGCACGGTGCTGCCGACGACCTCGGAGGGTGTACCGCTGTGCACGCTCGATCAGTGGCGTGAGCGCCGCCACGCCTGGCCGAAGCTGTGGAAGCACCACGCGGCCCAACCGGTGGCCGACCGGCTGAACGAGGTGGCGCTCGAGCGCGGCGAGGCCTTCCTGGAGCGCTACGGGGGACGGATCTCCTCGGAGTGGTACTTCCCCAAGCTGATCGAGGTGTGGCTCGAGGATCGCGAGGTCTACGACGCGTGCGACTCGTTCATCGAGGCGACCGACTGGATCATCTGGTGGCTGACCGGGTCACAGTGCCGGCAGACCGCCACCGCCGGCTTCAAGGCGATGTGGTCACCCGAGGAAGGACTCCCGCCGACCGAGTACTTCACGGCTGCCTACCCTGGCTTCAACCGGCCGGGAGAGAAGCTGGGTGACACGTTCGTCCCGCTCGGCTCGAGCGCCGGAACGCTGCGCTCCGAGGTGGCCGGGAAGCTCAAGCTCTCTGAGTCCACCGCGGTGGCGGTGGGCAACGTCGACGCCTGGGTGTCGGTCCCGGGCGTGGGCGTCGAGGATCCGGGCACGTTCGTGATCGTGATCGGCACCTCGATCTGCGACATGATCGTCCACCCCGAGGAGCGCCGGCTGCCCGGCATCACCGGCGTGGTCAAGGATGGGATCCTCCCCGGGCTCTACGGGTACGAGGCGGGACAGGCGGCGGTCGGCGACATGCTGGCCTGGTTCGTCGAGAAGCTCGCCCAGGACCCCGACAGCTACGGCGCGCTCGAGCAGGAGGCGGCGAAGCTTGCCCCGGGCGAAACCGGTCTCGTCGCGCTCGACTGGTGGAACGGCAACCGCACGATCCTGGCCGATGCCGACCTGACCGGGGCCATCTTCGGGCTGACGCTGCAGACCACGCGGGAGGAGATCTACCGCGCGCTGCTCGAGTCGATCGCCTTCGGCAGCCGCCGGATCATGGAGAACTTCGAGGAGCACGGCCTGATGCTTTCGGAGATCGTCGCCTGTGGCGGCATCGCCGAGCGCAGCCCGCTGATGATGCAGCTCCTGGCCGACACCAGCGGGCGCCGTGTCCATGTCCCGGAGGTGATCGAGATCCCCGCCCGGGGCGCGGCGCTGTTCGGCGCCGTGGCCGCCGGGGTGTTCGAGGACATCGGCGCGGCGATCGAGGCCACGCGCCCCAAGCGGGTTCGCACCTACGAGCCCGACCTGGACGCCAAGGCGACCTACGACCGCGTGTACGAGATCTACCGGACGCTGTACGACACCCTCGGCCGCTCCGAGGTCCGGCTGATGCACGAGCTGAAGCGAATCCGAACCGAAGGGAGAGGCGCATGAGCCGGCTACCGCAGATCGGGCTACTGGGGATCATGCAGGAGCTCTACGACGACATGATCCCGGGCATCACCGAGCACCAGGCGAACTACGCCCGTTCGGTCGCCGAGCGCCTGGCCGGGGTGGCCGATGTCCGCTTCCTTCGCCCCGCGCGCAACCGGGACGACGTCGAGGCGATCATGCGCGAGCTGCTCGATGCCGGCGTCGACGGGATCGCGATCGTGATGCTCACCTACGGGCCGGCCATGCGCACGGTGCGCGCGCTGCTCGACACGCCCGTGCCGATCATGCTGGCCAACATCCAGCCCGAGCGCAGCGTGACCGCGCAGTGGGACATGGACGACCTGACCTATAACCAGGGGATCCACGGCGCCCAGGATCAGGCCAATGCGCTGGTGCGCTGCGGGGTGCCGTTCTCGGTGATCACCGGCGACTGGCAGTCACCCGAGTTCGAGCAGGCCTTCGAGGACTGGGCCCGCGCCGCACAGACGGTGAGCGGCCTGCGGCGCACTCGGGTTGGCGCTGCTCGGCTACCCGATGAACGGCATGGGCGACATCCTGTATGACCCGCCGGCGATGCTCCGCCGCCTCGGCGCGATGGTGGTGGCCGAGGATCTCGGGCCGGTGGTCGAGCGGATACGGCGCGGTGTCCGACGCCGAGGTGGACGCCGTGATCGAGCGCCACCGCGAGCAGTTCGAGATCGCCTCCGAGCTGCCCCGCGAGCGGCATGCCTACGCGGCCCGGTTCGAGGTCGCGCTGCGCGGGCTGCTCGAGGACAACGGCTACGCGGGCTTCTCCTTCCACTTCGACTCGATCGGCGGCGACGGGCGCTTCGAGCAGCTGCCGCTGCTGGCCGCCTCGGCACCTGATGGCCGACGGCTACGGATTCGCGGCCGAGGGCGACACCAACACGGCCACGCTGATGTGCGCCGGCCAGACCCTGATCGGAGACGCCCACTTCAGCGAGATGTACGCGATGGACTGGGAGCTCGACTCGGTGCTGATCAGCCACATGGGGGAGGGCAACTGGAAGATCGCGCGCACCGACCGTCCGGTGCGGCTGATCGACCGCCCGCTGGGGATCGGGGGCCTGGACAACCCGCCCACGCCGGTGTTCATGGCCCAGCCCGGCCCGGCCACGACCGCTGCGCTCGTCCCGCTCGAGGGCGAGCTCTATCGCCTGGTCGTGGGCCAGGGCGAGGTGCTCGACACCCCGGAGTTGCCCAAGGTCGAGATGCATCACTTTCATTTCCGCCCCGAACGGGGTATGAGGGCATTCATGGACGACTGGCTCACGCTCGGCGGACCGCACCACTTCGTGATGAACCTCGGCGAGCATGCCGTCCGCTGGCGCCGCCTGGCCGAACTGCTCGACCTCGAGTACGTGGAGATCTGAAAGCGCCTTGGGTCTGATCGAGGAGGTCCTCGAAGCCAACTGCGCGCTGCCGAGGTATGGCCTGGCGCCGCTCACCTGGGGCAACGCCAGCGGGATCGATCGCGACGAGGGCGTGGTCGCGATCAAGCCCAGCGGGGTGGCCTACGACGAGCTGACCGCCGAGGACATCGTGGTGGTGGACCTCGACGGGAACGTGCGTGCAAGGCGGAGCGCAGGCCCTCCACCGACACCCCGACCCATCTGATCCTGTACCGGGCGTTCGAGGAGATCGGGGGGGTCGTGCACACCCACTCGACCTGGAGCACGGCCTGGGCGCAGGCCCAGCGCGAGATCCCGCTGCTCGGGACGACCCACGCGGACCTGTGCGCTCACCCGATCCCGGTGACCCGCGCGCTGACCGACGAGGAGGTCGACACCGACTACGAGGGCTCCACCGGAACGGTGCTGGTCGAGACGATCTCCGAGGGCGGCGGTCCGGATGAGGTGCCCTGCGCGCTGGCCCGGGGGCACGCTCCGTTCTGCTGGGGGGCGAGCCCCGGCCAAGGCGATCGAGGTGGCGATCACCCTCGAGGAGGTCGCCCGGATGACGCTCCTGACCAAGCTGCTCGAGCCGGGTGCCGAGGCCCTCCAGGCCGCGGTGCGCGACAAGCACCACGAGCGCAAGCACGGCCCGCAGGCATACTACGGGCAAGCGTGACCAGCGAGGACGGTCTCAAAGCGGCGGAGGCGAAGATGCGGGAGGCGGATCAGCCCGAGGAGGCGATCCGCAGCTTCCGCAGCGCCTACGAGCGGATGGTCGGGGGCGAGTCGGCGATGCTGCCGAGCGCCGAGCTCGAGCCGGCCGGCGACGTCGATGCGCTCGATCAACTCCCGGACGCCGATGCGACGTGCTCGACCGCGTGGCGGTGATCAAGCTGAACGGCGGTCTGGCCACCAGCATGGGACTGCGCAGCCCCAAGTCGCTGGTCGAGGTGCGCGACGGACGCTCGTTCCTCGACATCATCGTCGGCCAGACGCTGGCCCTGCGCCGGCGCCACGGCGTGCGGCTGCCGCTCGTGCTGATGAACAGCGAGGCCACCCGCGAGGAGACGCTGCGCGCGCTGGAGGCCTATCCCGAGCTCGACGTCGGCCTGCCGCTCGACTTCCTCCAGAGCATGGTGCCCAAGCTCGAGGCCGAGGAGCTCGAGCCGATCAGCTGGGAGAAGGATCCCGCGCTGGAATGGAACCCGCCGGGCCACGGCGACGTGTACCCGGCGCTGCGCGGCTCGGGAATGCTCGACGCCCTGCTCGAACGGGACATCCGCTACGCGATGATCTCGAACGCCGACAACCTGGGCGCGACCTGCGACGCGCGGATCGCCACGCACCTCGAGCGCGGCGAGATCCCGTTCCTGATGGAGGTGGTGATCGGCACCGAGGCCGACCGCAAGGGCGGTCACATCGCGCGCCGCCGCGAGGACGGACAGCTGGTCCTGCGCGAGACGGCGCAGACGCCGAAGGAGGATGAGGAGTCCTTCCGCGACTACCGGCGCTGGCGCTACTACAACACCAACAGCCTGTGGGTCGACCTGCGGGTGCTGAGTGGAGACGCTGGACGAATCGGGCGGCGTGCTCGAGCTGCCACTGATCGTCAACCGCAAGACGGTCGATCCGCGCGACTCGAGCTCGCCCAAGGTGATCCAGCTCGAGGCCGCGATGGGTGCGGCCATCGGCAGCTTCAAGGGCGCGCAGATGCTCCAGGTGCCCCGTACGCGGTTCGCGCCGGTCAAGACGACCGACGACCTGCTCGTCCTTCGCTCCGACGTCTACACGCTGGACGAGGAGGACATGGTGGTGGCACCGGTCCCGGAGCGGGCGGAGGACCTGCCCTACGTCGAGCTCGACTCGGAGTTCTACAAGCTGCTCGACGACTTCGAAGAGCGCTTCCCCGACGGGCCGCCCTCACTGCGCGAAGCCGAGCGCCTGATCGTGCACGGTGATGTGACGTTCGGCCGCGGCGTGCGCGTGCGTGGCGCGGTGGAGCTCGAGGCGCCGGAGCCGATGCAGATCGACGCCGGCGCCACGCTGGAGGGATGAGGAGCTAGCTCTTCTTCGCGCGCGAGGAAGTGGAGCGCGCGCGCGAGGAGCCGGTGGAGCGTGAGCCGGTCGCGCGCGAGGAGCCGGACGAGCGAGAGGAGCCGGACGAACGCGACGTCCCGGACGAGCGAGAGGAGCCGGCCGAGCGTGAAGCGGTCGAGCGCGACGAGCCGGAGCCTTTGCGCCGGAAGCACGAGAGCCGGAAGAACGAGAGCCGGACGAGCGCGACGCGGTGGAGCGGCTGGTCGAGCGTGTGCCGCCCGAGGTCGATCGCGTGCTGCGCGAAGAGCGCGAGGAGGAGGAGGAGGAAGAGGTAGCACCCTTGGCCTGGGTGAGCGCCTGACGCAGCTTGTCGAAGTCCTTGAGGGCCTGCTTGTTGGTCTTCGCGGCGTCACGGCGCAGCGCGCGAAGCGCGGTGGTGACTTCCTTGTAGCTCGACTGTGCACCGCGACCGAGATGCTTGCCGAGCGTCTGGAGCGCGTCGTTGGCATCGTCCAGCCGCTTCTCGAAGCGCGTGATCGACTGCTCGACCTCGCGTCGCGTGGCGGCGGATGTTGTGGTGGCGCGTGCCCGCACGCTGCGGGTTGCACGCGCGGTTGTTTTGCTCGCTGATCTACGGGCTGCTGGCATTGCTTCTCCCTTTCGGACTGGATGAATGCGGCAGTCTTGCGTAACACGCGCGCGCGTGCCAACTCGAAGGGTGTCAGGGCACGGGATCGTGCGCGTCAGGCGTGCGCAAAAGGCGGGTCGCGTGCGAATAATCTCGACGATCGGGTGATGACGGGGCCTTCCCGCGAGCTATTGTGCAGCGCGATGGAGGAGGTCCCGCCTCCGGGGCAGATCACGATCGTGCTCGCCGACGATCACCAGGTAGTTCGCGCTGGGCTGCGCATGCTGCTCCAGGCCGAGGAGGAGTTTGAGGTGGTGGCCGAGGCGGGCGACGTCTCGACCACCGAGCGCCGCGTGGCGGCCTACCACCCGCGAGTGCTGATCCTCGATCTGAACATGCCAGGCGGATCGAGCCTGCCGGCGATCCCCCGGCTGCGCGAGCTCGCACCTGACACTCAGATCGTCGTGCTCACCATGCAGAACGATCCGACCTTCGCCCGCGAGGCGCTCCGAGCCGGGGCGATCGGCTACGTGCTCAAGGAGGCCGCCGACTCCGAGCTGGTCCAGGCCGTTCGCCTGGCCGCCGAGGGTCGGACGTATCTCAGCCCGGAGCTCGGCGCGCGGCTGGCGGCTGAGCCGCAGACCACCAGCGGGCCACCCGACGACCTCTCGGCGCGCGAACTCGAAGTGCTGAGGCTGATCGCGCTCGGCTACACCAACAGCGAGATCGCCTCGCGTCTGTATCTGAGCGTGCGCACGGTGGAGTCGCACCGCGCGCATATCCAGCAGAAGACGGGGCGCACGACGCGAGCCGCGCTCGTGGCCTACGCCCGCGAGCACGAGCTGGTGTAAGTCAGCCGCGTCCGCCGGAGCCGGCGATCTCGTCGCGCTTGGCCGGCAGGTGCGCTGACTTCGGCACGGCGAGGCGCAGCGTACGGCCAGCGCGAGCGCGGCCGACGTCGGCCGCCGAGGCCACCACCGCGCCGGTGTGCGTCCAGGTCACCGTGGCCGGTGCGAAGCGCAGCAGGGCAGCCCAGGTGGCCGGGCCGATTACGCCGTCCGCGGTGAGGCCCTGGGCGGTCTGGAAGCTCTCGACGGCGCTCTGGGTGCTCGGGCCGTAGTCGCCGTCGACGGCGGTGGCGCAGCCGGCGGTGACCAGATGCTCCTGGGCCCACACCACCAGGTCGCCGACCGACTTCAGCTGGAGGACCGCGGTGCCGGCGCTGGCAGTGACACCGGCCAGGTTGCCCGCGCCGATCGAGATCGCCTTCCAGGCAGTGTCGTTCGCCTGCTGCCAGTCCCACCAGCTGACGCCGGGTGCGTCATAGGTGCGAGACAACTGACGGAAGCGGATGATCTGACCCGTTGGCGGGTTCTGGTAGACCTGGCCCAGCGGATCGATCTCGCGCTCGTACAAACGGTTATACGCATATGTATGTGCGTATACGGAGTTCACGCTGGTGCCGATGTCCATCCAATACATCTGGGGTGAGTTGTACTGGGCGCCACCGGGCCCGAGGAACACCGAATAGGGAAAGCCGGGGTGGTAGTCGATGTACGGGAAGCCGGCGAGTGCGACCGGGTAGCTCTGCCCGATCAGTTGGCGCAGGTCGGTTATGTAAGTCTGCGCCGCCACATACTTGCCTTCGTACTCGCTCTCGGCGTCGAGGATCAGGCAGTCGGCGCCGTCGTGCACCGCCTCCGCGGCGACCTGTGCCTCCTGCTTGGGGAAGTTGCCGTACAGGTACTGCCACGCGCACACCCGCAGGCCGCCGGCGTGCAGGCTCGCGACCAGGCTGGAATTGAACTGCGACCACATCGTGCGGCCGTCGCTCGACTTGACCATCACCGTGCTCACGCCGTACTTGCGCGCGGTGGAGAGGATCCCGGAAACGGTGCCGCCCGAGGAGCGCGACACGTACCAGATCCACATGCCCCGTCCGGCCAGCGAGTCGGCCGCCTTGTGAATTTTGTTGCTTGCGAGCGCCGTGCCCGGCGTAAACGCCAGGAGGGTGACCAGTAGCCCCACGACCAGGGTCACCCAGCGCCCTCGGTGTTCCGTCATACGACCTGCCACCGTATGTCAAAACAACCCAACACCCCGCAAGTTGCGTTGCGAGTGCGCTCGGCCGTGGTTGCGCGCGCGCGAGATACCCGCGGTCCGCGCGAGCACCAAGCAAAACGCGGCAAACCACCTCGGTTCGCCACCGCCTTGGTCACATGAGCATGAGGAGCATGCTTATGTCGCCAAGGCGGGTTGCCCGAGGGGGGCTTTGGCGCTTATTACATGGCGGGGCGGGGCGGGGCGGCGCGGGGCGGGGCGGCGCGCGGCGGGACGGTGCGGCGCGCGGCGGGGCGGCGCGGGGCTCTTCCACGAGGAGGAGCCCTGAATCACGAGGGGTGTGGAGGATGGCCTCCGGGAACCCCTTAGAACGCCTTTCGGGGGTTTCCGGGAGGCCATCCTCCGCACGCCCGCCGCCTACTTGATGAAGAGGATCTCCGAGTACTTCGGCAGTGGCCAGATGTCGTCCGCGACGACCTTCTCGAGCCGATCGGCGCTCTCCCGGACCGCGGCCATTGCCGGGATCACGGTGTCGCGCATGAATTCGGCGTGCGAGACCAGCTCCTCGGGCTGATTCTCGGCCAGGTTGGCTGACTCCAGGCGCTTGATCGCCTCGGTGAACTCGGCGATCAGATCGGAGGTTTCGCCGGCCAGCTCGCCGAGCTGAGCCTCGAGCAGCAGCGCGAGGTGCCGGGCGGCCGCCGGCAACAGGATCGTGCGCGCGATCGACGCCGCGGTCTCGGCCTCGATGTTGAGCTTCGTCACGTACTGCTCGAGGAACACCTCGTGGCGGGACTCGAGCTCGCGGCGCGAGAGCACGCTTGTGGCTCTCGAACAGCGACACCGTCTGATCGGAGACCAGGTAGGGCAGGGCGTCCGGTGTGGCACGCAGGTTGAGCAGCCCGCGCTGCTCGGCCTCGGCGTGCCAGTCCTCGTCGTAGTTGTCGCCGCCGAACACGACCCGCTTGTTGGCCGCGTAGCTGCGCTGGAGGATGGGCCGGAGCGCGTCCTCGAGCACGGCGTCGCGGAGCGGATCACCGGCCGGCGGTCCGTCCTGGAGGGTCTTCTCGAGCTCGTCGGCGAGCTCGTCGATCGCCTCGGCCACGATCGTGTTCAGCACGGTGTTGGGCAGCGAGGGGGACTGGCTCGAGCCCAGCGCCCGGAACTCGAACTTGTTGCCGGTGAAGGCGAACGGGCTCGTGCGGTTGCGATCGCCGCCGTGCTTGGGGAGCTGCGGCAGCACCGGCGTGCCCAGGCCGAGGAACGACTGGGCGCGCGTCTCGGACGTCTCGCCCCGTTCGAGGGCGCCGAACACGCGCTCGAGCTCGGCCCCGAGGAACACCGAGATGATCGCCGGCGGGGCCTCGTTGGCGCCCAGGCGGTGGTCCTGGCCGGGCGAGGCAATCGAGGCGCGCAGCAGGCCCTGGTGCTTGTTGACGGCCTGCATGACCGCGGCGCAGAAGAACAGAAACTCGAGATTGCGGTGCGGGGTGTCCCCGGGTTCCAGGAGGTTCTTGCCCGTGTCGGTGCCCATCGACCAGTTGTTGTGCTTGCCCGAGCCGTTGACGCCGGCGAACGGCTTCTCGTGCAGCAGGCACACCAGGCCGTAACGGCGGGCCACGTTCTGCATCACCTGCATGGTCAGCTGCTGGTGGTCTGAGCCGACGTTGGAGTTCTCGAAGATCGGCGCGATCTCGTACTGGTTGGGCGCCACCTCGTTGTGACGCGTCTTGACCGGCACGCCGAGCTTGGCCAGCTCGCGCTCGGTGTCGAGCATGTAGGCGAGGATCCGCTCGGGGATCGACCCGAAGTAGTGATCGTCGAGCTCGTGGCCCTTGGGTGGCTTGGCGCCGAACAGGGTGCGGCCGGTGGTGTAGAGGTCCGGGCGCTCGAAGTAGAACTGCTCGTCGATCAGGAAGTACTCCTGCTCGGGGCCGATCGTCGTGAACACCCGCTGGGCGGAGCTGTCGCCGAACAGGCGGAGGGCGCGGATGGCCGACTTCGACAGCGCGTCCATCGAGCGCAGCAGCGGGATCTTGTGGTCGAGCGCCTCCCCGGTCCAGGAGGCGAACGCGGTCGGGATACAGAGCAGCGTCCCGTTGGGGTTCTCGAGGATGAAGGCCGGCGAGGTGGGATCCCAGGCGGTGTAGCCGCGGGCCTCGAACGTCGTCCGGATGCCGCCCGTGGGGAACGAGGAGGCGTCGGGCTCGCCCTGGATCAGCTCCTTGCCCGAGAACTCGGCCAGCGCCGTGCCCTCGCTGGTGGGCGTGTAGAAGCTGTCGTGCTTCTCGGCCGTGGAGCCGGTGAGCGGCTGGAACCAGTGCGTGTAGTGGGTGGCGCCCCGCTCGAGCGCCCATTCCTTCATGGCCAGCGCGACGGCGTCGGCCAGCGAGGTGTCGAGGGCCTCACCGCGGGCCAGGGTGTCCTGCAGGCGGTTGAAGACGTCGGTGGGCAGCCGCTGTCGCTGGACGGCCGGGCTGAACACGTTGGCCCCGAACACCTGGTTGTCGGGCACGGTGAGGTCGGGAGCGCCGAGCGCGTCCACCATTGGGAGCCCACTGGGCCGCAAGGACGTTCTGCTGGCGGATGCGAGGCATGGGTCATCGATTCCTTTTTCGGAGTGGCCCCGAGCCTAACGTGGGAGGCGGGGCGCCGTCATTATCCGGATGTCCAAATTGGGGCCGGCGTGTGGCCAAATTGCGCCAGGAACGTCGGCTTATCGCGCCGATGTAATACTCGGGACATGCCCTTCAACCGACGAGCTCGCCTGGCACCCATACATACCGGACGAGGGCCGCTACGAGCGCCTTCCCTACCGCCGCTGCGGGCGCAGCGGGCTGAAGCTCCCGGCGATCACGCTGGGGCTGTGGCAGAACTTCGGCGACGACCGGCCGCTCGCCACCAGTCGGGCGATGATTCGCCGCGCGTTCGACCTCGGAATCACCCACTTCGACCTGGCCAACAACTACGGCCCGCCGTACGGCAGCGCTGAGATCAACTTCGGGCAGGATCTTCGAGGAGGACCTGAAGCCCTACCGAGACGAGATCGTGATCTCGACCAAGGCCGGCTACGACATGTGGCCCGGGCCGTACGGCGAGTGGGGATCGCGCAAGTACGTGCTGGGCAGCCTCGAGCAGAGCCTGAAGCGGATGCGGCTGGACTACGTCGACATCTTCTACTCGCACCGGTTCGATCCGGAGACGCCGCTCGAGGAGACCATGGGCGCGCTCGACACCGCGGTGCGTCAGGGCAAGGCCCGCTACGTGGGGATCTCCTCCTACAGCCCTCGGCGGACCGAGGAGGCGGCCACGATCCTGCGCGAGATGGGGACGCCGCTGCTCATCCACCAGCCCTCCTACTCGATGCTCAACCGGTGGATCGAGGAGGAGCTGCTCGATGTGCTCGACCGCGAGGGCGTCGGCGCGATCGTGTTCTCCCCGCTGGCCCAGGGCCTGCTCACCGACCGCTATCTGGACGGCGTGCCCGAGGACTCCCGCCTGCGGATCGGCAACTACCTGGCCGAGGACATGGTCAGCGAGGAGAACCTGGCCCGGGTCCGGGCGCTCAACGAGATCGCCCAGGCCCGCGGGCAGTCGCTGGCCCAGATGGCGATCGCATGGGTGCTGCGCGACCCGCGGGTCACCTCGGCGCTGCTGGGGGCCCGTAGCGTCAAGCAGCTCGAGCAGAACGTAGCGGCGCTCGACCGGCTGGAGTTCGATCAGTCCGAGCTCGAGGAGATCGACCGCCACGCGGTCGAGGGCGGGGTCAACCTGTGGGCGGCGTCAAGTCGAGGAGTAGGCGCTACTGACCGGACGGGGTACGCGGCCCCAGGGACGCCGCGCCGGAGGCGCGGCCCATACCCCTACTGCGGGTTATTGGAGGACGTCGTGACGATCTGGCCGTTGTTGTTGACGTACGTCTGCGCCGGCGCGTGGGAGATGTTGACCGTGAACGTGCCGTGCGGGGGCGAGCCGTCGGCCAGCACCGCCTTGGCCTTGCCGTTCAGGCCGGCCGCAACCTCCCAGGCGACCACGTGGTGGCCGGGCGCAACCGCGGTCACGGCCCAGTCGAACTTGGCGGTCTGGCCCGGGCCGAGCGCGCCGAGGGCCCAGGTGTTGGCGTAGGCGGTGACCGCGCCGCCCGGTCCGCCGTCGCCGCCCGCGGAGTTCTTCGAGCAGCCGTAGTTGCAGGCGCCGGGCGGACGGTCCACGACCCAGACCGGGCGCGAGGGGTGGGCCAGCCCGGCCATCTGGAGGTTCTGGCTGAAGGCGGCGGCGCTTGTCCCTTCGCCGGCGGGCGCCGGATATGCGCAGGTCACGTTGCAGATGGTCACGGCCACGTCGGGGAGGGTCTTGCCGCTCGACGTTGTGGACGGCGAGCACCAGATGGGTGTGCTCGGACAGGCGCTGCGAAGAGGGGAAGCTCGCGGTCGTCATCTGGACTGTGAACTTTCCGCTCGGCTCCGTGGCATCCTGACGCTGGCCGCTCCGCAGGCAGTGAGGAGGAGCGCCGTCAGCACTCCGCAGCCGAAAACGATGTGCCTGGACCTCACCGCGGCCGAAAATACCAATTGCCCTAGGTGCTTGAGCCGGTTCAGGCTCATGCTGGTCCTCGCCGCCGTGGTGCTCCTGGCTGCGCCGGGCTCGGCGGCGGCCGTCACCATCATCCAGACCACGGCCGACCTGCACGATGCGCTGACCGATCCTGCGCCCGGAGCCGTTCGACCGCCCGCCGGGCCGCCGGCAGCCGGGTCATCCGGGTCAACGCGCGCATCCGCTATCAGCGCATCACCGGCTTCGGCGCGGCGATGACCGACAGCTCGGCGTGGCTGCTCTACGACGAGTTGGCGCCGGCGTGGCGCGAGGCGACGATGAACGACCTGTTCGGGCCAGAGGGCCTTCGTCTGAACTTCGTGCGCATCCCGATGGCGGCCTCGGACTACACGGTGTCGAGCAGCCCGTACAGCTACGACGATCCGCCGTCCGGTCGGCCCGATCCGACACTCGCCGACTTCTCGATCGCCCACGACGAGGCCTACATCATCCCGGCGCTCAAGGAGATGCTCGCGATCAATCCCGGCCGTGTCCACGCTGGCCAGCCCGTGGACCGCTCCGCCCTGGATGAAGGCCAACCACACCTACGACAACGTGGGGCTGGCCGGGGCGGTGCTGCCCCAGGACTACGCGGCGCTCGCGCAGTACTTCGTCAAGTTCATCGCGGCCTATCAGTCACAGGGCGTGCCGATCGACGCGATCACGCCGATGAACGAGCCGAACTCGGACTCCACATGGCCGGGCTCGGCGCTCACGCCGGCCGACGACGCCACCTTCCTGCCCCAGTACCTGGCGCCGGCGCTGTCGCGCCGCGGGCCTTCACCCGACGATCTTCGGCGACGACGACACCGAGCTGGCCGACGCCCAGGCGCTGCTCTCCGGCCCCGCCGCCTCGACCCTGGGCGGGATCGCCTTCCACTGCTACAAGGGCACGGGACAGATGAGCGCTCTGCACGCCGAGTACCCCGCCGAGGACATCGTGCTCGACGAGTGCTCGCCCGGGATCAGCCCTTATGTCACGGCCGAGATCCCGATCGACGCCACCCGCAACTGGGCCAGCGCAGTGCAGCTGTGGAACCTCGCGCTGGACCCTTCGGGCGGACCGTACGAGGGCGACTGGGGCTGCCCCGGGTGCACCGGCGTGGTGACCGTCAACGAGCAGAACGGCACGCCGAGCCTCGGCCTGAACTACTACCAGTACGGGCAGACGACCAAGTACGTCGAGCCCGGCGCGGTGCGCATCTTCTCAACGCGCCTGGTTCCGGACGGCTACGGCGTGACCCGCGGGCGTGGACGACGTCGCGTTCGTCAATCCCGACGGCTCGAAGGTCTTGGTGGCCTACAACAACGCGGCCCGGCGCGCGCGGCTGGCCATCCGCTGGCAGCGGCGCTACCTGAACTGGGTTCTCCCCGGGCATGCCACGGTCACGTTGATCTGGCATTGAGCGGGTGTTGGCGCGCGGGGCGCGACGGTTCCCATTTGGCATCTCCACGCGAGGCAACGTACGCTTACTCGGGTCCAGCCGCGTGGCGGCACTGCTAGACCCGGGAGGCCAGAGCAGACTTGATCAGAGCCGTCGCCGATCGTGGGTACGCGCCCGTCAAGGGGCTGCTCGAAGAGGTCGGCAACATGATGATCCTGACCGGCAAGACGCTGGTCTCGGCTGTCCGGCCGCCGTATCCGTACGGCAGCGAGTTCGTCGGGCAGTTCATGTTCGCCCTCAAGCTGTGCTGGTTCCCGCTGCTGATCTCGACGATCGCCTTCGGCTACGAGGCGCCCGGGCTGCAGGCGGCCAACTTCCTGGTCCTGTTCGGCGCGCTCGATCGCCTGGGCGGGTTCTTCGTGCTGGCCTCGATCCGCGAGTTCGCGCCGTTCGTCGACGCGATCGTGCTGGCCGGCGTGGCCGGCACGGCGATCACCGCCGATCTCGGCGCGCGCAAGATCCGCGAAGAGCTCGACGCGCTGCAGGTGCTAGGCGTCGATCCGATCAAGAACCTCGTCGTGCCCCGGTTCCTGGCCCTGATGCTGGTCACCGGGCTGTTCGACATCTACGCGCTGATCTTCGGCATCTTCGGCGGGATCCTGGCCACGCTCGTCAACCACGCGGCGCTCGGCCCGTTCTTCGCCACGTTCTTCAACAACGCCGAGACGACCGACCTGTGGGGCTCGGTGGTCAAGACGACGCTGTTCGGCGCGATCATCGCGGTCGTCTGCTGTTACAAGGGGATGACCGCCTCGGGCGGGGCCGAGGGGGTGGGGCGGGCCGTCAACCAGGCGGTGGTGATCGCGTTCCTGGGCATCTTCGCGTTCAACTACGCGTTCACCCAGACGCTGCTGGCCACCCACCCGGAGATCACCACCGTTCCACGTATGAACGAGGTCGTCGCCACACCCAAGGGCTGGATCGAGAGCTTCGGCGAGATCGCCAAGTTCACCACGCGGGTGGTCGGCGAGGTGCTCCGGTTGCGGGTGTTCAAGTTCTTCGGCGAGGCTCATGCGCCAGGCCGGCATCCTGATCGTCGGCTCGGCGCTGGTCATCTGCACGCTGGTGTTCATCGTCGGGCTCTCGTGCGGGATCGAGGGCGCCTACCTGCTGCGCTCCCAGGGCGCGCCGGCGTTCTCCGGCGTGTTCTCGGCCTGGTGCGATCTGCGCGAGCTCGCCCCGCTCGCCTTCGGCTACATGATGGCGGCCAAGGTCGGGCACCGGGATCGTGGCCGAGCTCGGGTCGATGCGGATCTCGGACGAGATCGACGCGCTCGAGGTGATGGGGATCAGCGGCATGACGTTCCTGTGCGGAACCAAGCTGCTGGCCTCGTGGATCGTGCTGCCGTTCGTGTACCTGATCTCGATCGGCGCGGGCTTCCTGGCCAGCTACATCGCGGTCGTGCAGCAGGTCGGCGACGTCTCCTCGGGTGGGTACTTCCTGATCTTCTGGGAGTTCCAGAACCCACCGGACCTGTTATTCAGCTTGATCAAGGCGATGGCCATGGCCACGCTGATCGTGCTGGTCGGTTGCTACTACGGCTACAACGCGAGTGGTGGGCCTGTAGGGGTGGGTACCGCCACCGCGAAGTCGATGGTGCTCAACCTGGTCGGTGTACATCTCATCTCGATGCTCGGCACGCAGCTCTTCTGGGGCGCGAATCCCCGGGCACCAATCGGAGGCTGACTATGCGGTTCGACTCAGACGACGAAGACGAGATGGACGAGGGCGAGGACGACGAGTACGAGACCGGTCCCGCGCCCGGCGTCGGCGAACGCGGCGAGGAGCCGGCCGGACAGCACGGGGATGAGAATCGCGACGGTGAGCGCGATTCCGGCTCGCGCGTGTCGGTGGTCGACGAGCAGCCGCCGCGACCGGGGCCGCCGCCGGGCGCCGATCAGGACGAGTACAAGTGGCACACATATCGCGTGTATCCCTCGGGGCGGCCGGACGCGGTGGAGTTCATCGACACCTACAAGTCGTTCGGCCGGGCCCAAATCCTGCGCGGGCTGAACATGGGACTGCCCGAGGGGATGGTCTCGATGATCCTGGGCCCGTCGGGGACCGGAAAATCGGTGTGCATCAAGCACATGGTCGGCCTGCTCTACCCCGACGAGGGCGACATCCTGGTGCACGGCCAGTCGGTGCCCAACATGCGCGACGACGATCTGTTCGAGATGCGCAAGAAGTTCGGGTTGCTGTTTCAGGACGGTGCGCTGTTCGGCTCGATGAACCTGTACGACAACGTCGCCTTCCCGCTGCGCCAGCACACCGAGAAGGGCGAGGACGAGGTCGAGGACATCGTGATGCGGCGTCTGAAGGAGGTCGGCTTGGCCGACGCGCGCACCAAGATGCCCAACGAGCTCTCAGGCGGGATGCGCAAGCGGGCCGGGTTTGCGCGCGCCCTGGTGCTCGAGCCCGACATCGTGCTGTTCGATGAGCCCGACTCCGGCCTCGACCCCGTGCGCACCGCGCTGCTCGGCGAACTGATCCTCGAGATCCACCGCGACATGATGGAAGAGGCCAAGGAGAAGGAGCGCGAGCACCTGCCGACCTTCTGCGTGATCACGCACGACATCATGAGCGCGCGGCGGGTGGCCGACTACATCAACGTGCTGTGGAAGGGACGCATCGTCGAGGCCGGCCCGGCCGAGGACATGCTGAACTCCGAGAACCCGTTCATCCGCCAGTTCCTCTCCGGGGAGTCGCAGGGCCCGCTGTCGATGGACTGACCAGCCGGCGCGATCGGCGCGCGCGGCGGGAGCCGGCGCTAGCCTGAGCGTGGCCATGAGGGTGCGCAGGATGTTGGAGCGGCTCGTACGCGCAGTGGCGGGCAGGCCGGCGGTGACGCTCGGCATCGTGCTCGCGCTCGCGCTGGGCGGCGGCGCGCTCGCGCTGCGCCTGTCGCCGAACACCAACACCGACACGTTCGTGAGCCGCTCCTCGGCGACCTATCAGGCCAGCCTGGACGACGAGCGCCACTTCGGTGGTGATCCGGTGGTGATCCTGATTCGCGAGCCGCTGACCGATCTGGTCGAGACCAAGGACCTGGGCACGGTCTCCGAGCTGGAGGCGTGTCTGGCCGGCCAGATCCTGGTGGCCAACCAGCAGCTTCAGGCGTTCACGCCGGCCCCGGCCGGGACGACCCCCTACGGCGGTCCGAACAGCCCGTGCGGACAAGCTCAGCCGGCTCCGGCCGGCCCAGGTCGTATACGGGCCCGGCACGTTCCTGAACCGCGCCGTGGCCGCCGTCAACCAGGAGGTCCTGGCTGTGGAGGGCGGCGCCCAGCAGGCGGTGACCAATGCCCGCCAGAGCGCCTACAAGCTGGCGCTGGCCGAGCACATGTCAAAGAAGCAGGCGCTCGCCGAGGAGAACGCGGCCGGGCAGCTGGCCAGCCAGCAGCAGTACGAGCAGCTGATCCAGATGTACCTCGACTCAGGGATCTCCGGGCAGCCCAAGATCGACGATCCGCAGTTCATCCCCGAGATCGTGTTCGACCAGACGCGCGGCGTGAACCAGCCCAAGGCGCGCTTCGCGTACCTGTTCCCGACTGCCAACTCGGCGCTGATCCAGGTCCGGCTCAAGGCGTCGTTGACCGCCGCCCAGCAGGCCCGGGCCATCTCGCTGATCCGGCAGGTGGTACGGATGCCGATGTTCCAATCGGCGTACCACGGCACCTACATCGTGTCGGGCGTGCCCGTGGTGACCAACGATCTGGCCACCACGATCAGCGGCTCGATCGCCGGGCTGCTGATCGCCGCCCTCCTGGTCATGGCCGCCGTGCTGCTCCTGGTATTCCGCAGCCGGCTGCGCCTGCTGCCGCTGGCCATTGCGCTGGCCGCGGTGGGGGTGACGTTCGGCGCCACGTCGCTGCTCGGCGGGACGCTGACCATGGCCTCGATCGCGGTGCTCCCGATCCTCATCGGGCTGGCCGTCGACTACGCGGTCCAGTTCCAGGCGCGCACGCAGGAGGCGCGAGCGACCGGCGCGCCGGGCGTGGCCGAGGCGACGATTGCCGCGGCGCCGACGATCGCCACCGCCGCACTGGCCACCGCGGCCGGCTTCCTGGCGCTGCTGCTCTCGCCGGTGCCGATGGTTCGCGGGTTCGGGGAGCTCCTGATCGTGGGCATCGCGATCGCCCTGGGCTGCGCGCTGACCGCGGGGACTGCGGCCATGGTGCTCCGCACGCGCGTGCGCGATCCTCGGGAGCGCCGAAGGGGGCCGTCGCTCGGCGTCGTGGGCGCGTCGGCGCGCGGGGCCGGCGAGATCCTGGGCGAGACGGGCGGGCGGATCGCCGCGCCGGCGGGCTCCGGCGCGCGGCGGGCGATCGCCGCCGCGGCGCGGCGGCCCGGACGAGTACTGGCAGTGGGGCTGGTGCTGGCCGTGATGGGCTGGGTGGCCGACACGCAGACCTCGGTCCAGTCCGACGTGACCAAGCTCGTACCCTCGAGCATGCCGGCGCTCCAGAACCTGCGCACGCTCGAGCGCGTCACCGGCGTGTCGGGTGAGATCGACGTGGTCGTGCACTCGCGCAACGTGGCCACGCCGAGCACGATCGGCTGGATGCTCCGCTACGAGGACTCCCTGCTGGCCCACTTCGGCTACGCCGAGACGAAGGGCTGCGCGCGCGCCACGGTCTGCCCGGCGCTGTCGCTGCCCGATCTGTTCTGCTCCGGGGCGCAGGTGGCCACGAACTCGTGCAAGTCCCTGACGACCAGCGCGATCACCGACCTGCTGCGCGCGGTCCCGAGCTACTTCTCCCAGGCGGTGATCACCACCGACCACCGGGAGGCCACGCTCGCCTTCGGCATCCGCCTGATGCCCCTCTCGCGCCAGCAGCGGGTGATCGACTACATGCGCTCGCAACTGCATCCGCCCCCTGGGGTGAGCGCCGAGTTGGCCGGACTGCCGGTGCTGGCCGCGCAGGCCGACGCTTCGCTGTCCTCCTCGCCCC
This sequence comes from uncultured Solirubrobacterales bacterium, assembly GCA_963764545.1. Lineage (GTDB taxonomy): Bacteria > Actinomycetota > Thermoleophilia > Solirubrobacterales > Solirubrobacteraceae > Palsa-465. The sequence continues at coordinate 277,916 of CAVXSX010000012.1, forward strand.
GTCGTCTGGTCATGCTGCTGGTGGGGCTCCTCGCCGTCGCGCTGGTGCTGCTGGCCGTCCTGCGCACGCCCGAGCGCGCGCTGGTCCCGCTGGTGCCGATCGCGCTGGCCACCGGCTGGTCCGCGCTGATCCTGTTCGCCACCCGGATCCCGCTGAACCCGATGTCGGCCACGCTGGGCGCGCTGGTCATCGCGATCTCGACCGAGTTCAGCGTCCTGCTCTCCGAGCGCTTCCGCTCCGAGCGCCGCACCGGCTGCACGCCTGAGGATGCGCTCGCGCGCACGTATCGGTTCACCGGGCAGGCCGTGCTGGCCTCCGGGATCACCGCGATCGCCGGCTTCGGCGTGCTCACGCTGTCGAGCATCACGATGCTGCGCGACTTCGGGGTGGTCACGCTGATCGATCTGACCGTGTCGCTGCTCGGCGTGCTGCTCGTGCTTCCGGCCGTACTGGCCCTGTCCGAGCGCGACGATGCGTGGCAGGGCGTGCGCGAGCTCGGGCGTCGTGCGGCCGGCGGGCTTCCGCGGCGCCGGCGCGCCCGGGTGGCGTGAGCGCCTCGGGAGGCGGCACGCCGGCAGCGGGCGAGCGGCCGCCCGCGCCACCCACTACTCCCGCTCCTCTCGACAACCGCCGCTACGGCTGGGGGGTCGGCCTGCTGGCCGTGGCGCTGGTCATCGGCTTCGTCCTCTACACGCTGAGCTCGCACAAGCCCGGGACCGCGGGCGTGGCGGCGGGCAGCGCCCTTCATCTGTTCGCCGCACCGCTGGCCGCCACGACGCTGAACGGCGACGCCAATCTGAATCCGCCCTGCACGCCCGCGCGCCACGATCCGCGGGCACTCAACGTGTGCCTGCTGACCAAACGGGGTCCGCTCGTCCTCGACTTCTTCGTGATCAATGCCTCGCAATGCGAGCGCACGGTCGACACCATGCAGGCGCTGGCGAGCCGGCCGAGCCCTGCGCGGCGTGCAGTTCGCGGCGGTTGCGGTGAACGGCTCGCATGCCGGCACCGCCAAGGCGGTCCGCCGGCACGGCTGGACGATCCCAGTGGCCTACGACGCCGACGGCGCGGTTGGCGGGCTGTACGGGGTGACGGCCTGTCCCCTGCTCGAGCTGGCCTATCGCGGCGGGACAGTGGCCCGGCGGCTGGTCGGCGAGCACTGGACCAATCAGGCCGCCCTGGCTTCCGAGGTGCAGGTCCTGCTCGGCCCCGGCCGCACGCCGTGAGCTTCGCCAGCGGGCAGGTGGCGCCGGAGCTCCAGGACGAGTTCCCCGGTCTACGGCTGTGTTGGACGACGATCGAGGCACCGGCCGGCCCCACGCCGCGCGAGTTGCGCCGGCGGCTGCGCGCGCTGTCTGACCGGGTCGCCGGGGCGGGAGTCGTGGCGATGCGAACCCAGCCGATTCCGCACGCCTACCGGGCCTTCTTCCGCCAGGTCGGGCTCGACCCCGACGCCGCCCGGATCCCCAGCGAGGAAGCGGCCGTGCGGCGGCTGCTCCAGGGTCGCTTTCACTCACAGGGGCTGCTTGCCGACGCGTGCCTGATCGCGCTGATCGAGACCGGTGTCCCGGTGTGGGCGCTGGATGCGCGGTCGGTGGCGGCCGACAGCCTGGGGATCCGGGTCCGCGGACGGCCGGCTCGTGGTGGCCGACGCGCTTCGGGTGCATGCCACGCTGTTCGGAGAGCCGGCGCCGGGGTGTGCGCCGGGACGGGACGCCCGGCGAATCGTGCTGTACGCGGTGGCGGTCGAGGGAGTCCCGGCGATCCACGTCGAGGAGGCGCTGTGGATCTGCACCGACGCGCTTGGGCCTGGGTAGATACCGGAGAGCGGGGTATCGTGGTGTTAAGCTGGACCCGCTCCCGAAAGGAGGCCGCGTTGGAGCTCCTCGAACACGACAGCCGAGCAGGCACCGGTTCGCCGCTGGCGGCGCTGATCGCTCCCGAGCAGGACGAGCGCGCCGCGCGGCGCACGCTCCGTGCCCAGATCGCCAAGCTCGAGCGCGAGCTGGCCGAGGCGTTCGTGACCGCCTACCCGATGGGTGGCCTCGACGGGGAGCGCGCTCGCTCGGCGGCCGCTCCGCGGCTGCTCGACCTCGGCGAGCTCGAGCGCGTGCGCGACGAGCTTGCCGCCCGGGTTCGGATCGCCCGCGCCACGATCACCGAACGGGCCGACCAACAGGCCGCCTGCCGCCTTCAACTCGAGCGCATGCTGCTCGAGCCCGGCCGCTACCGCTTCGTGCGGATCGCCAATCGAGACATCGGCGAGCCGGGGTGCGGCGTGTGGCAGGTTCGGCCTCGCCTCGGACTGATCGGGATGCTGATGGGCTGGTGGCAGGTCAAGCTCTCCTCCGGCTGTCCATTAGCCACCGGCCGCAGCGGTGCTGCGGCCCACTCATCGGGCGCCTTCCACTGACCGGCTCCACGGCCCGACCACGCGCGAGGGACCACTAGTGCGCGACCTTCTGCGGACCGGCATCGGCGCGACCCTCGTGCTGCTGATCATGTTCATCGGCAGCCTGGTGCTGTGGGTCGGCACTCCCCTGCTGTGGCTGTGGGTGGGCTCCCAGGTCCAGGGCGCCACCTCGTCGCTGGGCACCGCGCTCGGGGTGAGCTTCATCGGCGTGGTGGCGACGATCATGCTCATCGCCGGGGTGCTGGCCAAGCTCTCGAATGTCTACCAGGCCAACCGCCGGGCTCGCGGCCTTGACGACACCGGGCACTACGTGCTCGAGGCGGTGCTCGTGGTCAGCGCGGGGCTGACGCTGGCCGCGTTCGTGATCTGGTTCTTCTTCTTCGCCGGGGCGAGCCCGGTGCCCGTGGGCATCCAGCTCTAGGCTGCGACGGTTGGTGTCGCGGGTCTGCGGCTCGCTCCGCGCCACTGGCTCTGACCCGGTGGCGCGGGGCGAGGCAGGGGTCTCTCTTGCTACACCAGCGCGAGGGGACGAGCGACGCAAGCCTCGAGCTCGTCGGCCAGCAGCCGCCGCTGCCGGTCGGTGAGTGCCCCCAATGTCTTGGTCTCGCTGATGTGGTAGCGGGCGACGAACTTCCGGCACCGGGTGGTGCCCCACCGCCGCTGACTCATCAGCAGCTCCCCAATCGCCCAGCTGAGCGCCTCGGCAGGCGGCTCCAAGATGACCTCCGCGGCGGAAGCGTCTCCCTCGGCGATCCTTCGCTTCAGCTCCGCCCGCGCGAGCCTGACCGCGTTGGCTCGTTCCAGTGCTCGCAGTCGTTGCGGCGCTGGGGTCAAAATGGCGGTCTCACTCATTTGGTCCTTCGCTTCCTCCCAATCGGTCCGCCTGGGCGGATCATGTTTACGAACGGGCAGGGGTCCTCGCGGGCCCCTCCCGTGGGTCCTTTTTGGTCACTGCTGTTCCCGCACGCGCAGGCGTGCGGGTCCTGTCCACCCCCGTTCCGGCCTTCCCTACCCTCCGGTCCTCATCGCTGCTCGGCCGTTTCGGTAGGGGAAGAAGCTACGGCATCCGCGCCGGTAACAGCAACGTCACAACTGCCGCCCATGCGCTTAGAGCGTGTTTTTTCTCCCCCCGGAAGTCTTGTGCGAGTGTGGACAAGGGCGGGAGCGGAAAGTGCCTCTGGTCGGGTGTGTCAGGGGTCCGACCAACCGCAGAACTCGTAGCTGTCGGCGTGCGGGTGGCGCCCAACCGTTCGGATGGCGGGTGGCGCGCCGGAGGCGTCAGGCGTGCGTGGGGAGCGGGCCGTGCTCGGCTTCGAACGCGCTCTTGGCCCGGGCGAAGATGTCGAGCGCCTCGTCGAGCGTGTCGTGGTCGTGGGTGGCCATCACGCTGCAGCGCAGCAGCGCGCCGGCCGGCGGGACGGCCGGGTGGAGCGCCACGTTGACGTAGAGCCCCAGGTCGTAGAGCGCCTTCCACAGGAAGGCGGCCTTCCAGTCGTCCTTGATCACGACCGGCACCACCGGGGTGACCACCTCGGTGCCGTCGGCCAGCCGGGTGGGCTCGACCACCTGGAACCCGAGTCCGGCCAGGCCGGAGTGCAGGTAGGCGGCGTTGTCCAGCACGCGGGCGAACAGCTCGGGCCCCTCGGGGGAGCGGCAGATGCGGATGGCGGCCAGCGCCGCGCCGAGCGCAGCCGGCACGGCCGAGGCGGTGAACATGAACGGCCGCGAGGACACGCGCAGGAACTCGATCACTTCGCCCGGTCCGGCGATGACCCCGCCGCACGAGGCCAGCGACTTGGAGAAGGTGGCCATGCGCAGGTCGACCTGATCCTCGACCCCGAACAGCTCCGTGGCGCCCGCTCCACGCAGCCCGAGCACGCCGAGCGCGTGCGCCTCGTCAACCATCAGCCGGGCGCCGTAGCGGTGGCTGAGCTCGGCGATCTCGGGCAGCGGTGCCACGTCGCCCTCCATCGAGAACACTCCGTCGACGACGACCAGTACTCCGCCGCCGTCGCCGGACGCCCTCTCGAGCGTGTGCTCGAGCCGATCGAGCCGGTTGTGTCGGAAGGGGCGGAGCTTGGCCCGCGACAGGATGCACCCGTCGAGGATCGAGGCATGGTCGCCGGAGTCGACGACGACGGTGTCGCCGGGGCCGAGGATCTGCCCAAGGCAGCCAAGGTTGGCTTGATGACCGGTGGTGAAGACCAGCGCGGCCTCGGTGCCGAACCAGTCGGCCAGCTCCCGCTCGAGCTCGAGGTGCAGGTCGGTGGTGCCGTTCAGAAAGCGCGATCCGGTCAGCCCGGTGCCGTAGCGCTCCAGCGCCCGTAGCGCGCCCTGCTTGACACGTTCGTCACCGGTGAGCCCCAGGTAGTTGTTGGAGCCGAGCATGATCCGGCGCTTGCCCTCCATCTCCACGACGGGCAGCGTGGGACCCTCGAGCACGCGGAAGTACGGGACGAGGTCGAGCTCGCGGGCGGCTCGCAGCTGCTCCAGGCGCTCGTGCTCGCGGGCCTTGGCGAAGACGTCGATCGAGGTTGACATATAAGGTTCCGGCCGAATGGCGCTAGACGTGACCCTGCCGGCTCGTCGGGCCTTAGAAGTTCGCCCTGTCGCCGAGAAGCGAGAGCTGAACACCTTCATCAAGCTGCCGTGGCGGCTTTATCGTAACGAGCCCAAGGTGGGTTCCGCCGCTCATCTATGACCGCAAGCGGTTCCTCGACCGCAGCCGCAACCCGTTCTTCAAGCACGCCGAGGTCGAGCTGTTCCTGGCCTGGCGCGGGGATGAGCCGGTCGGTCGCATCAGCGCCCAGATCGACCGGCACTTCAACGAGTTCCAGCATCACGAGTGGGGGATGTTCGGGTTCTTCGAATGCGAGGACGATCCGGAGACCGCGCAGGCGCTCCTGTCGGCGGCTGCGGAGTGGTTGAGGGCGCGCGGGCGCGACCGGATGGTCGGCCCGATGGACTTCACGACCAACGACGAGTGCGGAATCCTCGTGGACGGATACGACCTGCCGCCCACGATCCTCACCAACTGGCACCACCCGTATTACCGCGAGTTGATGGAGGGCGCCGGGCTGACCAAGGCCATGGACCTCTACATGTGGTCGCTGGACGTGGCCAACCGCGCGCTCGGTGCACCCGGCGATCTGGCGGGTGGCGGACGAGGTCGAGGCCAAGCATGGGATCACCGTGCGCAACATGCGCAAGAAGCACATGGAAGAGGAGATCGGGCGCTTCCTCGAGGTCTACAACGCGGCCTGGGAGCGCAACTGGGGGTTCGTCCCGCTCACCGAGGAGGAGGTCCGCCACTACGCCAAGGACCTCAAGCAGATACTCGACGAGAACTGGGCGTTCATCGCCGAGAAGGACGGGGAGCCTGTCGCCGCCGCGCTGACGCTGCCCGACTACAACCAGGTCTTCAAGCACCTGAACGGGCGCCTGCTCCCGATCGGATGGGCGAAGTTTCTCTGGTACAAGCGCAAGATCGACCGGGTCCGGGTGTTCGCGCTCGGGGTCAAGCCGGAGTACCAGCACACCGGCGTGGGAGCCAAGCTCTACCAGATGCACTGGGACGCTGGCGAGCGCACCAATCAGGGTCGTGGAGAGACCGGTTGGACGCTCGAGTCCAACAAGCCGATGAACCGGGCCATGGAGCGGATGGGGGGCAAGGTCGTCCGTACCTATCGGGTTTACGAGCAGCTCCTTTGAAGATGACCGGCCGCGCTGTCACCATGTCGCGGCGATGAGCAATTCAGAGTCCCCGGTCGGCGGGGAGAGCACCGCCGACCCTTGCTGTCCCCCTCTCAGGTTCCGGACACGGATGCGGTCTCGGGGTCGTCCGACGCGCCCGAGCCCGACGTCGAGGTCGTCGACGGCCTGCCTGTGGTCGCTGAGGTGCGCACGATCGAGCGCGCGGCGCCGGCGTCACTGCCCGCCGTCCAGGTGGCGGCGGTCGCCGCCACCGGGTTCGTAGCCGGGGCGGCCACGGTGGCGCTGGTCAAGCGCCGCGCAGCGCGCAAGATGGTCCGCAACGGCCGCGGCGGCTCGCGCCGGGCGGTCGACCTGCTGCCGATCGCCGCCAGCCGGTCGTTCCTGGTCGACGTGCACGTGCTCGCCAAGCCCGAGTGAGCGCGGTCCTCCGCGGAGCCGGCGCTCGAGGTCCGCCGCGAGGTCCGGCCGCGCTGGGCCTTCGCGCTGCCGCTGCTGGGCGGGCTAGATGGCTTGACGCGGGTGCGCGGCGGGCGTGCTCCACCGGCTGGTGCACGCCGGCGAGCAGCCGGTGCTCGTGCGCGTGGCGCAGACTATCGCCCGAGCGGGTTCTGTTCGGAGCGCGCGCGGCCGAGCGCGAGGCGGCCGAGTGGGGCATCGAGCGCATGCGCGTGGCCCTGGGGATCGACCAGGACCTCTCCGGCTTCTATGAGCGGTTCCGGTTCGATCCGTTGATCGGCGCGTCCGTGCGGACATCCCCCGGTCTGCGTGCGTCCGGCAAGCCCGATCCGTTCGAGGCGCTCGCCTGGGCGATCTGCGAGCAGCTGATCGAGTTCGGGCGGGCGGCTGCGATCGAGCGCCGGCTGATCTTTCGGCTCGGACGGCGATGCGATTGGTGCAGCCTGCGCGACGCGCCGAGCGCCGCGACGCTAGCCGGCCAGGCGCCCGCGCTGCTCGAGTCGATGGATCTCTCGGGCGGCCGGGCGCGTGGCGCTCGTGCGGGCCGCGCGCGAGGTCGCGAGCGGTCGCGTCGATCTGCTCGACGCCTCGCAAGCGGAGCGGGGCTGGCGCCGGCTGCGGTCGATCCGCGGCATCGGCAGCTGGACGGTCCAGATGCTGGCCCTGACCGGTCAGGGACGGCTCGACCAGCTCCCCGCCGGGGACGTGGCCTACCTGAAGCTGGTCGGTCGGCTGCGCGCGGGCGGCGACCCGTACGCGCGGGCCACCGAGGAGGAGGTCATGGACTTCTTCGCGCCCTACGCTCCGTGGGCTGGGCTGGCCGGGCTCCACGCGCTGCGGTCCGTGGGAAGCGTCGCGGTGGCGCGCGTGGCCGCCTGACGGGAGGCTGGTCGAGAAACGTCCCGTATCTGGACGTTTCTCGACCAGCCCTCACTGGCGCGGGCGGGCGACGCGCAGCATGACCTTGGCTTCGGCAGGTCGAGCCGCTGCGCATTCTCGGCGTGCCATTGCGGGATCCCGGGCGAGCGGGCGTGTACGCCGATCACCGCGTAGTAGACGCCCCCCGGCACCAGCGCGCCGTGGATCGCGGCGGCGTGTGCGGCGAGGTCGTGGAGCAGGTAAAAGGACTCATAGCCGTAGCCGGCCTCGATCCCGGATCGGGCGACGAGCAGCCGGAGGAACCCGCCGCGGTTGCATCCGGCGTCGAGGACGCGGCGGCCGGCCAGATCGATGTCGATCGTGTCGAGCATGGCCTGCCAGATGAAGGCGTGCTCGTCCTGCATGACGCGCGTCCTCGTCGGCCGACTGCCAGTAGGTTGGTTTCGCTTCCGCAGAGCTCATCGTGGCTTTTGCGCCAGCCAGGCTGCGAACGTGACCTGCCCGCGCACGTCGGGCTCGGCGGTGGTCAGCCGACCCTCGCGCAAGGCACGCCCGAGCCTGCCGGGCAGCGGGATCGGCACCTCCAGCGTGCGCCGGCCGGTGGCCTCCCGCCATTGGCGCCCGAGCGCGCGCAGCTCGTGGACCTCGGGCCCGGCCACGTTCACCCTGGCGCCGCGCGGCGGCGCGGTGGCCGCGGCGGCGATCGCGTGGGCCGCTTCCGCGACCTCCACCGGCTGAAAGCGAGCGCGCGCCGCCGGCAGGATGAGTATGCGGGCGGCGGCCGAGAGCAGGCCGCCGATCAGGTCGTGGAACTGGGTCGAGCGCACGATCGTCCATGCGATCTCGCCGGATTCGACGACGCGCTCCTGCTCGAGCTTGATCCGGTAGTAGGCCAGCGGCACGTCCTCGATGCCCACGATCGATACGCACACGTGGTGGGCGACGCCGGCGCGCTGCTCGGCGTCCAGCAGCCGGCGCGAGCCTTCCACCAGTACCGCGCGGGCTTTGGGCGAGGGTGGCCCGTTGCTGGCGTCGATGACCACCTCGCAGCCCGCGAGCGCCGCATCCAGCCCGGCGCCGGTGGTCAGGTCGATTGGGTGCTCCGCGGCGTGGCGGCTGAGGGCGCGCACCTCGTGGCCGTCACGCGCGAGGCGCGCCACCAGGCGGCGCCCGACAGTCCCGGTTCCTCCGGCAACGGCAATCCTCATATGAGGCGAAAGGATGCCGGATTGCCCTAGGATTCTCCCCGCGGGATGAGCTTCGAGCTGCAAGAGACGACGATCCACGGGCATCGGGTCGCCTATCGGCTGGCCGGTAAGGGTCCGCCGATGATCCTGATCCACGGGATCACCGCGTCCTCGCGCGTGTGGGAGACCGTCGGGCCGCGGCTGGCGCGCAAGCACACCGTGCTCGCGCCGGACCTGCTCGGCCACGGCCAGAGCGCCAAGCCGCGCGGGGATTACTCGATGGGCGCGTTCGCCTCGGGAATCCGCGATCTGGCTCTGTCGCTGGATCTCGGGCCGGCCACCGTGGTCGGCCATTCGCTCGGCGGCGGGGTGGCGATGCAGTACGCCTATCAGTTCCCTGAGCGGACCGCAGCGGCTGGCGCTCGTCTCGAGCGGCGGCCTGGGGCGCCGGGTACACGGCTTCCTGCGCGCCGCGACTCTGCCCGGCTCGGAGCTCGTGATCCCGCTGCTGGCCGGCCGTCAGTTGCTGGGAGCGGGCCGCGCGATGGGCCGGGCACTCGGTCACGCCGGGATGAAGCTCGGCAACGACGCGCTGGAGATGGCGCGGGGGCACGCATCGCTGGGCGATCCGGAGAGCCGGGCGGCCTTCGTCCATACGCTGCGGGCGTCCGTCGACGTGGGCGGGCAGCGCGTGCAGGCCCTCGACCGTCTGTACCTCGCGCAGGAGCTTCCGCTGCTGATCGTGTGGGGAGCCCGGGATCGGATCATCCCGATCGATCATGGGCGGCGGGCCCACGAGCTGGTGCCGGGCAGCCGGTTTGAGGTGTTCGAGCGCGCCGGTCACTTCCCCCATCTCGACGAGCCAGACCGCTTCACGGCGCTGCTCGAGGACTGGATCGGCTCGACCGAGCCGGCCCTGCCCGATCCGGCGCGCTTCCGGGCGGCGATCCGGCGCGACGCGGCCTGAGCCCGAGCCTTCGCGGTTCGTTGAGCGTGCGGTGACTCCGATGATTTCGGGGTCGTTTCGCAGTCTGTATCTGGATGGCTGCGTCGCCGACGAGCACGATCACGTTTGCGATCTGGGGACCGATCGAGCGCGAGGACCTGCCCGGGCTGTCGGCCCGCGTGTGCGGGCTGCTCGGCGCGCAGCGGCGCGTCGATGGCGTTGTGTGACGTCGCTGGGGTCTCCGCCGACGCCGTGACGGTCGACGCGCTGGCCCGCCTGCAGCTGGCGGCCCGGCGCTACCGATGCCGCATCCGGCTGCGCGGGGCCTCGGATGGGCTGCGCGACCTGATCGCGTTCATGGGCCTCGAGGAAGTCCTGCTCGACTAGGGCCGGGTGGGTGGGGTCGCGAACCCGCGCGCGAACCGCGCGCGAACCGTGCCTAGGCGTCGAGCCGGGGCGGCAGCCCGAACAGCGGGAACAGCCGCTCGGTGGAGAGGAAGAAGGTGAACTCCACGACCCGGCCGCCCGCGAACTCGATCACCTGAAGCGCCCACGGGTCATAGCCACTGCCGGACTCGCTCGGCTTGTACTGACCGAAGGCGACAGAGCCGTTGGCCATCTCGACCGGGATGAGCCTCGAGCCGGCGCAGCCGATCCCGGCGCCGAAGAACCACGCGAGCAGGTCGTCGCGGCCGGAGAGCCACATGTCGTAGGGCGGCATCGACTGGCTGGCGTCCTCGCGGATGACCGCGGTGAGCGCGTCGAGGTCGTAGCGCTGGAAGGCGTCGACGTAGCGGGCCAGCATCTCCCGCTGCTCGGCGTCCATCGGCGAGACCGCGTCGGTCTGGGCGATCTCGTGCTCGTCGATCGTCGCGCGGGCGCGCTGGAGCGCGCTGTTGACCGAGGCGACGCTGGTCTCGAGCAGATCGGCCACCTCGCTGGCCTTCCACCGCAGTACCTCGCACAGGATCAGCACGGCGCGCTGCCGCGGGCGGGAGGTGCTGCAGGGCGGCCACGAAGGCCAGGCGAATCGTGTCGCGGCTGGCCACCACCTCGGCAGGGTCATCGGCGGTTGCTGATCAGGCTCATCGGGACCGGCTCGATCCAGGTGACCTCGGGAAGGCTGTTCAGGTTCGCCGGATCCGGCGTCGCGGCGGGGCCGAAGTCCATCGGCCGGGCGCGCCGGGCGCGGCTGTTCAGCATGTCCAGGCACACGTTGGTGGCGATCCGGTAGAGCCACGAGCGGAAGGCGGCACGGCCCTCGAAGCGGTCGAATCCGCGCCACGCCCGCAGGAAGGTGTCCTGGACGGCGTCCTCGGCCTCGAACGGCGAGCCGAGCATGCGATAGCAGTAGCCGGTCAGCTCGGACCGGTGCTGCTCGAGCCGCTGCTCGAGCTCAGCGGGGGCAGCGGTCTGCGCCATGAGACTCATCGTATGGGATCAGACTGACGCCCCGGACGAAAATCATCGGTCGCGGGAGAGAAATTTCTTAGAGGCCGCGATCAGGCCTCAGATGCCCTGTCCGGCCAGCAGCTCGTTGGTCGACGCGTCAAGGACGGCGTTGGGATTCGAGATCAGGTGCTGGCTGAGCATCCACTGGCCGTAGGCGGCCCACTGCTTGGGGTCCTGCCAGCCCCAGGGGTTGGCCGAGTCGCTCGGGAAGAATGCCGGCAGGCTGGCATCCACGCTGGCCAGCGTGAGCTTCGGATCCAGACCCGGGCTTGCCTTGATCAGGTCGTTGACGGCCGTCTGCGGGTCGCGCCGGGCGGACTCGTATCCGCGCGCGAGCGCCTGCACGAAGCGGCGGATGAGGTCGGGGTGGTTGACGATGGTGTTCTTGCGCACCACCACCACGAGCTCGTCGTAGTCGGGAACTCCCGCCTGCTCCATGTGGATCACGTTCGGGTGCTTGTGCAGCTGCGCGAGCTCAATCGCCTCGACGTTCCAGTAGGACCCGAGCGTGGCGTCGACGCGGCCGGACAGCATCGCCGGAACGAGGTTCGCGCCCACGTTGATCTCCTTGACCGAGCTCGCGGGCACGTGGGCGTGAGCGAGGATCGTGGTCAGGTAGGCGTGCTGGTAGGGGATGCCGGCATCGCCCACGCGCTTGCCCTTGAGGTTGGCCGGGGTCTTGATGTGCTTGGAGCCGACCGACACGATCGAGGTGAGCGGCTCCTGCGCGATCGCCGCCACGGACACCAGCGGCTGGTACTGGTCGCGGGCGAGCAGCACCTCGGGCTCGTAGGAGATGGCCACGTCGACCTTCCCGGCGGCCAGCAGCTCGAGCGGGCTGGCCGGGTTGGAGGGAACCTCGACGTGGAGGTTGATCCCCGCGCGGGCGAAATCGCCTTCGGCCAGGCCCTGATAGAGGCCGACGTGATCGGCGTTCGGCACCCAGTCGAGCATCAGCGTGAGCGATTGCGTGCTGCCGGGCGCCCCGGAGACGGACTCCTGCTTCTCTCCGCAGCCGGCCAGCACCAGGGTCAGCAACGCGGTGGCGATCAGCGCGCGCTTCATGCCGTCTGCTCCCGTCCCGAAGGGACGTAGACCCACGGCAGCGCGAGCCGCTCGACGAGCCCGAGCAGGGCGAACAGGGCGATCGCGAACAGCGACAGGATGACCACGGCGGCCATTCCCCGCGCGGCCTTCAGCTGAGGCAGCGCTTGGAGGATCACGTAGCCCAATCCCGAGTTCGAGCCGTTCCACTCGGCGAACACCGCGCCGATCACCGACACCGCGACGGCGATCTTGGCCCCCGTGAAGGCCCCGGGGAGCGCGGCCGGGAGTTCGATGTGCCAGAACGTCCGCACGCGCGAGGCGTCGAAGGTTCGCATCAGCTTGAGCAGGTCGGGATCGACCGCGGCCAGGCCGGCGGTGGTCGTGACCACGATCGAGAAGAACGAGACCATCGCGACCACGACCAGCTTGGGCAGCAACCCGAAGCCGAGCCAGAAGGCCAGCACAGGGGCGAGGATCACCACGGGCACGGCCTGGGAGGCGACCAACAACGGGTATGCCGCGCGGCGCAGCGTGGGCGAGAAGTGGATGGCGACGGCCAGCAGGAAGCCGACCACCGTGGCCACGACGATGCCGAGCAGGACCTCCTCGGCGGTGACCAGGAAGTTGCTCCAGAGCAGGCCACGGTCCGTGTAGAGCGCTTGGGCCACCTGGTGAGGTGCGGGAAGGATCAGCGAGAAGGTCGATCCCTTCACGTCGACGTAGAGCTCCCAGGCGCCGAGCAGCGCGATCAGGAGCAGAGCGGCCGGGGCGGCCCGTCTGATCCGGTTCATGCCTGCACTCCGAGCGCGGCCAGCGCTTCCTCGCGCAGCTCGACCACCGCCGGGTCGGTGCGGCGGCGGGGCTTGGCCAGCGAAACCGCGATCTCCTTGACGGCGCGGCCCGGGCGGGGCGACATCACGATCACGCGGTCGCCCAGGATCACCGCCTCCTCCACGTCGTGGGTGACCAGGATCACCGTGCGGGGCTCTGACTCGAGAACGTGGCCGAGCCAGCCCTGCATCTCCTGGCGAGTGATCGCGTCGAGTGCGGCGAACGGCTCGTCGAGGGCCAGCACGGGCTTGCCGGCCAGCAGCGTGCGCAGGAACGACACCCGCTGGCGCATGCCGCCCGACAGCTCCGCCGGGCGGGTGTGCGTGAACGGCTCGAGCCCGAAGCGCTCGAGCCAGGGAGCGGCGGCCTTCCGTGCCTGATCGCGGGGGATACCCCGCGCGCGCAGGGCCAGCCCGGCGTTGTCGATCGCGCTCAGCCACGGGAGGAGCAGGTCGCGCTGGGGCATCAGCGCCGCGGGCCCGGCCTGCACCCGGCCGGAATCGGGCGTCTGGAGGCCGCAGATCAGCTCGAGCAGGGTGGTCTTGCCGCAGCCGCTCGGGCCGACGACGGCCACCACCTCGCGCGCGGCGGCGTGCAGCGACATGCCGGCCAGGGCGTCGACACGTCCACGCCTGGTCTGAAATGCCCGGCTCACGAGCTCAACGCGGACCGAGTCCTCGCGATTAAGCTCGCGAGGCTCCTTCGCCGGAGCCTCGATCATCTCGCTTGTCGCTCCCTTCGCGGGCATTACCCCACAGGTTCGAAGGGTCAGCGCCGGGTCGCACAGATTGCGTAGGGCGCTATCTCAGCCGGCCTGTCCCGCCAGCACCCCTGGTTGTCAGGTTTGCCCAGTGGATGCTAGCGAGCCGGCTCAGCGCGTGATCGCCCGTCGCAGCCGCCGCGACAGGCCAGCGATCGGGCCGTGACCACGGCTAGTGAGTCCGGTGATGCCGATCACCGTGACGAACAGGCCGGCGAGCAGGGCGAGCCCGGCCAGCACCGCCGCCCAATGCCGCTGGAGGAAGTCGCGGCCGCGGCGCAGGATGCGTTCCGCCCGGTGCGGGGCGATGACCAGGGTCAGGATCATCAGGATCAGCGGCAGCGTGAACGCGACGTTGTAGAGCCCGAGCAGGATCAGCTGGCGGACCGGATCGAGCCCGGACCCGACCACCGCGGCGATCGCCGCGAAGTACGGGAAGGCCGTGGGCAGCTCGACCGCGGTGATCGTGATCCCGAGCACGATCGCCGAGCGACCTTCAGACCGCGGGGTAGGGAGCTCGCGGCTGGCCAGGCTGGTGCGCCGGCGCCACAGCACCGCAGCGGCCACCAGCATCACGACGCCTGCCACGGTCTCGGCGATGTAGCGCGTGGTGGCATCGGGCTTGGGCACGAGCGCCAGCACCGCCTGTCCCGGTCCGAGCGCGATGGCCGCGCCACCCACCAGGTTCACTGCGAACACCGCGAACGTGAACTGGACCAGCCCGGTCTTGGCCCGCTGTCCCATGGCCAGGTAGAGCCCGGGAGCGATCGTCGTCGGGTTCAACGAGTCGGCGAGCCCGATCGAGATGACCAGGCCGATCAAGCGGAGCATGCCGCAGTGCTTCCCCGTGGGTCGTCGTCGTGATCACTCCGGCCGGATGTCCGGCCGGCGTTTTTGCCTATGGCTTGCGCGCGAGGTAGCTCTGGCCGGCGTGCAGGATGATCGTTTTGTGGTGGACGAAGTCGCTGACGGCGACCGAGTCGGTGATGTCGTGGGTGATGGTTCCGTCGCAGCGGTCGGCGATGGTCCAGATCGTGCCGCGGACGGTGGCGGCGCTGTAGCGCCCGCGCGTGCTGAACTTGCCGTGGGCGCTGGCGTGCAGGAGTTGCAGCGTATTGCTCGAGGCGATCGTGGCGTCGGCGGCTTTGTGGGCCTTGCAGGTGGCGTAGGAGGGCGCCCCCTTGAACAGACCCTCGAGCAGCGTCAGCGTGGTCAGCCCGCGGTTGACCCCGGCGGCCGCCTGGGTGACCCGGAAGATCGCGCCGCCGAAGATGCCTTGGTCGGTCTTGCCCTTGCCGAGCGCGGCGAGGAGCTGGAGCGAGCCGTGCAGCGCGTCGATCACCGTGCCGGAGGTGACCTGGACCGCGCCGGTGAGCGGAATGAACTGCCCGGAGCGCGTGCGGATGAACACGGTGCCGGAGACCGGCTTGATGTCCTCGCTCTTGCCGAGCACAGGCGGCGGCGGAGCGGCCGCGGCGGCCGCCCTGAACGTCTGGTCGGGCCCGTACGTGGTGCCGCTGCCGTTGGTCGCGACCACACGCACGTGGTACAGCGCGCCGGGGATGAGCCCGGTGAGCGACGCGGTGATCGTGTGGTTGGTCGAGTCCGAGCCGACCTGCTGCGGCGGCGTCGACTGGTCAAAGAGGGTCGTCGACGCGCCCGGGCCGCGCTGGCTCAGGTCGAGGCCATACTGGAAGAACCCCTGCGTCGCCGCCCCCTCGGGGTTCACTGTTCCCGCCACCGACGCGCCCGTGACGGTCTGGGTGCTCGGTGCGCCGCCGGACACGGCCGGCGCCGCGGGCGTTGTGGATGGCGTCGACGTGGTCGATGGCGTGGACGTCGTGGGTGCATTGGAGGGCGTGGAGACCGTGTACGTGTACTGGTCGGCGCTTGACGTAGCACTTGTCCCGCCACCGCTCGTCACCGTGACATCGACCGTCCCCGCGGACCCGGCCGGGGCGACGGCGGTGATCTCGGTATCGCTATTGACCGTGAAGCCGGCGGCCGGCGTCGAGCCGAAGTCGACCTGGCTGGCGTCGGTGAAGCCGGCACCCGTGATCGTCACCGACGTGCCCCCGGTGGCCGGCCCCGAGTTTGGGGAGATCCCGCTCACCGTGGGCGGGGGGCCGGAAGGGACGATGTGCGCGTACTGGTCGACCGTCCCGCCCTCGCCGTAGTCGATCTGGATCAGGTAGTCGCCCGGAGCGTTGTATACGTGGCTGTCGGTCGTGGTGTAGTCGGCCTGGTCATCCACGCCGTCCGTGCACTGGATCTGGGCCTGATCCTGCTGGCCGTCGCCCCAATCCACGGTCGGAGCAGCCGGGCAGCTGCAGCAGATCGTCCCGGAGTCGGTAGTCGATACCGGGCTGCCGGCGGTGCCGGTGACCTGATGGTCGGTGGTGAACGACTGCTCGTCGCTGATGACGCCGCCCGGCGCCGCGCTGTTGGATGCCACGACCTCGAAGTAGTACGTCGTCCCGGGCGACAGGTCGGTCATCGTCGCGGTGTACTGCTGAGGACCTGACGCCCCGGGAGCGGTGCCTGGGGTGGTTTGCTGGTTCAAGCCGTCGGTTCCGTACTTGACGTAGTAGGTCGTGTCGGCGCCCTGCGGGTCGATCGTGAAGTCGATCTTGGCCGTCGTGTCGGTAAACGACGACACGGACACGTTCGAGATCTGGGGCGGCGCAGACGCCGTCGTGAACTGCTGAACGTTCTCGGCTTGGGCAGAGTTGCTGGCGTTGTCGGCTACCGCCGTGTAGTAGTAGGTCGTCCCCGGGGACAGACCGCTCACATTCTCCGTCTCGGGGGTGTCGGAGGAGACGACCCCGGCCGCTGCCTCGGCTGTGGCCGTCCAAGTCGACTGATCGGTCGGGGAGGTTCCGTACAGGAAGTGGAAGCCGCCGGCCTCGCCGGTCAGGTTTATCGTCGCCGTGAGATCGGCGCTCGTCGTGGTGACGTTCTGCGGCGTGCCGGTGGTCGGCGTGCTCGGTGCGCCGTCGATTACCGCCTCGAACGCGCCGATGTCGCAGTTTCCCTCGCCTCGGGAAACTCCCCGCTGGTCCGTGTCGGGGCAGTTGGTGATGGCGGGATCTCCCAGCGCCGGGCTGCCGGCCAGCACCGCCTGCGTGCGGGTCGGCCCGGTGTTGTCGAAGATCGGCACGAGCCGGGCATCGACATTCGATTTGTCTCCGGTGCCACTGAGGGCGCAGTGGCCGTCCTCGTCGATGTTGTAGCCGAGGTCGGTCGTGATCGCGGCGGACGTCGTGAACCCGTTGTCGTTCTGCTTGCCGGCGGCGACGCACGCATAGTCGGAGCCGTCGGAGAAACCAGCACCGATGATCGTGTTGCCAACTTTGGTGATCCCCGCGTCCGTCTCGATTGCGCCGCGCAGGTTCCCCGAAAACGTGTCGTCAAGCAAGGTCAGGGTGGCATCGGCGTTGTCGATCCCTCCGCCGAAGGTCGAGGCCCAGCCGTTGCCGACGATCGTGGCGTTTGTGAGGTTGACTACGCCGCCGCCGAGATATGCCGCCCCGCCGCCGTACGAGCTGTTGCCGTTGTTCTCGAACGTGACCCCGGTCCCGGTCACACTCCCGCCGTGGGTGAACAGGGCACCTCCGATGCTGCCGCCGTCATTTGCGAACGAGACGTCGTTCATGCTCAGCGTCCCGTTGGCTCCGTTGCTCACAGCGCCGCCAGTGGGACCCGAGTCGCCGGTGAACGCGACGTCGTCCAGCGCCACGGAGGCGTTGTTGAACAGCGCGCCGCCGCCGTTGGCGTTGAGCGTCTCGCACGGGCTGCAATTCTGGAACTGCTCGTCGTTGTCATCTACGCCGTCGCGCAATGTGAGGCCGCTGATCGTCACCTGGCCGCCGGACACCGTGAGGATCCGGGTCGGCTCGTCGGACCTGCCGCCGTCGTTGCCGCCTCCGTCGATGATCGCTGCGTCAGGACCGTTGCCTTCGATCGCGAGGCTCTTGCTCACCGACAGCGTGGCACCGAGGGTCAACGTATAGACCTGGGGGCCGTCCGCCGTACCGGGAAGGACGATGATGTCGTTCGGTTGCGCCTTGTCGATCGCCTGTCGGAGCGAGCAGTCTCCCGGTGCGCCCGAGCACTCGCTGCCGCTCGCGGCCACATCCGAGGTCGTGTTCACGGTGATCGTCGCGGCCTGGGCAGCCACGGCCGAGGCGAGCACGATGATCGCCGTGATGAACGGTGCGAGCAGCCCGCACCGGATCCGGTCCCGTTGCAACTTTGACCCCCCGTGGTCTCAGATTGTCTTTGACATGAACGGCCGGTCAGGCATCTGACTTGCGCACAGGTTCATGGCTTGCGTGCAAGGTAGCTCTGGCCGGCGTGCAGGATGATCGTTTTGTGGTGGACGAAGTCGGTGACGGCGACCGAGTCGGTGATGTCGTGGGTGATGGTTCCGTCGCAGCGGTCGGCGATGGTCCAGATGGTGCCGCGGACGGTGGCGGCGCTGTAGCGCCCGCGCGTGCTGAATTTGCCGTGGGCGCTGGCGTGCAGGAGTTGCAGCGTATTGGTCGAGGCGATCGTGGCGTCGGCGGCTTTGTGGGCCTTGCAGGTGGCGTAGGAGGGTGCGCCGCTGAAGACGCCCTCGAGCAGTTGCAGGGTCGTGAGCCCGCGGTTGATTCCGCTGGCCGCCTGGGTGAGGCGGAAGACTGCGCCGCCGAAGATGCCTTGGTCGGTCTTGCCCTTGCCGAGCGCGGCGAGGAGCTGGAGCGAGCCGTGCAGCGCGTCGATGACCGTGCCCGAGGTGACCTGGACCGCGCCGGTCAGCGGGATGAACTGCCCCGAGGCCGTGCGGATGAACACGGTGCCGGAGACCGGCTTGATGTCCTCGCTCTTGCCGAGCACCGGCGGCGGCGGGGCGGGCGCGGCGGCGGTGGTGAACGTTTGGTCCTGGCCGAACGTGGTCCCCGCGGTGTTGGTCGCCACCAGGCGCACGTGATAGAGCGCGCCAGGGACCAGCCCGGTGAGCGACGCCGTGATCGTGTGGGTGATTCCGTCGGAACCGACTTGCTGCACCGGGGTCGACTGGTCGTAGAGCACGCTTGATGCCCCCGGCCCGCGCTTGGCCGGATCGAGGCCGTACTCGAAGAACGCGGTCGTGGTCAGGTTCTCCGGGTTGACCGTTCCCGAAGCCGTGGGTGCGCCGCCGCCAGTCTGGCTCGTCGGGGCCCCCCCGGTGACGGCCGGCGGCGTAGTGGTCGGCGGCGTCGTGGTCGATGGTGCGTTGTAGGTGAAGACATCGGCCGTGCCGGTGGGACTCGGGCCGCTTGCGGTGGTGACCCGCACGTCAACGGAGCCCGAGCCTGGCGGAGAGGTGGCGGTGATCTGCGTCGTGCTGGAGACGGCGACGCTGGTGGCCGGACTCGAGCCAAAGCTGACGCTTGCGCCCGCGGTGAAGTTCGTGCCCGTGATCGTGACGCTGGTCCCGCCCGAGGTCGGACCGGACGCCGGGCTGACCCCCGAGACGGACGGAGTGTTCCCGACGCCGTACGGGCTCGACGTCTGCGAGGCGGGGTCGGACGTCGTCGCGGCGCTCAGCGTCGTCGTCTCGGTCGTCGTCGGATTGGTGACGTTTTGGAGCTTGACGGTGAGAGGGGCGCCGGCGGCGACGCTGTTGCCGCCGAAGAAGCCGCACGTGGCGACGAGGCCGGATTCGCTGCAAGAGCCGATGTCGGTATTCGCAGTGTTCAGGACTGAACTGCTGTTGACCTTGCTGAGGTCAGTCCCGGTGGGGAAGGTGATCGCTACCTGGCTGTCGGCGGCCGACGACAGCCCTCCGGTGGATGAGGTGTTGAACGTGATCGCATAGGTGACGCCGGTCGCGGTGGGGGAGCTGTTGCTGAGCGACACGCTGGGCTGTGAGACCTGGTGGGCGGCGACGACGGAATACGAGCTCGATCTGACCGCGGTGGTGTCGGAGGTGGTCTGGGCGGTGAGGGCCGGCGAGCCGCTGGCGGGGTTGGTCACGGCGTCGAGTACAACGGTGACGGGGGCGCCGGCGGCGACGCTGTTGCCGCCGAAGAAGCCGCAGGTGGCGACGAGGCCGGTTTCGCTGCAGGAGCCGAGGTCGGTGTTGGCCGAGTTGAGGATCGAGCTGTTGTCGACCTTGCTGAGGTCGGTGCCCGAGGGGAAGGTGATCGTGATCTGGCTGTCGGCCGCCGCCGACAGCCCACCGGTCGAGGAGGTGTCGAACGCGATCGAGTAGACCGTGCGCGCGCCGGCCGCGTTCGATGGCGAGTTGATCGTCGCGCTCAGTTGGGTGAGGGGGTTGTTCGCGACGATCGAGTAGGGGCTGGATGTGACCGCGGTGGTGTCGGAGGTGGTCTGCGCGGTGAGGGTGGGTGCGCCGCTGGCGGGGTTGGTGACGGCGTCGAGTACAACGGTGACGGGGGCGCCGGCGGCGACGCTGTTGCCGCCGAAGAAGCCACAGGTGGCGACGAGGCCGGTTTCGCTGCAGGAGCCGAGGTCGGTGCCCGAGGAGTTCAGGACCGAGCTGCTGTCGACCGTGCTCAGGTTGGTGCCGGAGGGGAAGGTGATCGTGATCTGGCTGTTGGCCGCCGAGGAGAGCCCGCCGGTGGACGAGGTGTCGAACTGGATCGAGTACACCGTCCTCGCACCCGCCGCGTTCGACGGCGAATTCATGGTGACGCTCGGCTGCGTGATCGCGTTGCCCTGGACGACCGAGAAGTTTGCGGTCTGCGGGGCCGTGTCCGAGCTCGTCTGGGCCGAGAGGCTCAGTTGACCTCCGGTTGGATTTGCTGGGGCGTTGGTCACGCCGTCGAGTTGGACGATGACCTCGGAGCCGGCACCAATGCCGTTGCCGCCGAAGAAGCCGCAGGTGGCGACTAGGCCGGTTTGGCTGCAGGAGCCGAGGTCGGTGCCTGAGGAGTTCAGGACCGAGCTGCTGTCGACCGTGCTGAGGTTGGTGCCGGACGGGAAGGTGATCGTGATCTGGCTGTTGGCGGTCGCGGACAGGCCGCCCGTCCCCGACGTATCGAACTCCATTGTGTAGACCGTGCGAGCCCCGCCTGCGTTGGAAGGCGTCGAGTTCACGGCCGACAGCTTGGTGATCGGGTTTCCGGCCACGACGAGGAAGAATCCGTTGGCAGTGCTCGTGTCCGCACTGGTCGCGACCTGAAGCGCATCACGGGTCCCGGGGGCCGTGGCGGATTTGTTGGTGACACCGTCGAGGTTGACGGTCACGCTGCTGCTGGCGGCGATGGTGGTGCCGCCGAACAAGCCGCAGGTGGCGGTGAGCTTGGCTTCGCTGCATGACCCGACGTCGGTGCCCGACGAGTTGAGGACCGAGCTGTTGTCGACCGTGCTGAGGTCGGTGCCGGACGGGAAGTTGATCGTGATCTTGTTGCCGGCCCCCGCCGAGAGGCCGCCGGTGGACGAGGTCGTGAACGTGATCGCGTACACGGTCCGTGCGCCGGCCGCGTTGGACGGCGAGGTGTTCGTCACCGAGACATTGGTCACGGGCGACGCCTGCGCGCTCGGCGCCAGGGCGCCCACGAACATCAGCGAGGCGACGCTGATGGCGAGGAGCGTTTCCGGTCGACGCGACTTCACCGCTTCTTCTTTGCCAGGTAGCTCTGGCCGGCATGGAGCACGATCGTTTTGTGGTGGACGAAGTCGGTGACGGCGACCGAGTCGGTGATGTCGTGGGTCAGGGTTCCGTCGCAGCGGTCGGCGATCGTCCACTTCGTGCCGCGGACGGTGGCCGCGCTGTAGCGCCCGCGCGTGCTGAACTTGCCGTGGGCGCTGGCGTGCAGGAGCTGAAGTGTCTTGCTCGAGGCGATCGTGGCATCGGCCGCCTTGCGGGCCTTGCAGGTCGCGTACGACGGTGCGCCCTTGAACGCCGATTCGACCAGCGCGACCGTGACCAGGCCCTTGCCGGCCCCCCTGGTCGACTGGGTGATCTTGAAGAGCGCGCCGCCGAACCGCCCGGTCTGCGTCTTCGGCTTCTTGCGCTTCTTGGCGGCGGCATCGTGCGCCGGGCCGGTGCCGCCCTGCGCCGTGATCAGCTGGAGCGTTCCGTGAAGTGCGTCGATCAGCGTGTTCTTGTGGATCTGCTGGAGCTCGGTCAGTGGGACGAGCTGGCCGTTCAGCTGGATCAGGACGACGCCATTGACCGGTGCGATGTTGAACGTGCTGCCCAGCGTCGGCGGCTTGGGTGGCGCGGTCTTCAGCGTGGTGAAGGTGACGTCCGGCCCTAAGCTGGTGCCCGCGCTGTTGGTCGCCACCAGCCTGACGTGATACAGCGCGTTCGGAACCAGGCCGGTGACCGATGCGGAGACGGTGTGGCTGGTGAAGTCCGCGCCGACCGACTGCGCCGGCGTCGACTGGTTGTAGACGACCGGGCCGCCGCCGGTGTACTTGGGGTCGAGCCCGTACTGGAAGAACGCCGTGGTGGGCAGGCCACCCGGGGTGACCGAGCCGGTGAACGCGGCGGTGGTGCCCCCGACCGTCGGTGGGGTTCCCGTGAGCACCGGTGATGGCGCAAACCGCGCCGAGAACGTCGCGGTCACCGCGGTGTCGGCGCCGATCGTCACCTGACACGTTGCGGTCCCCGTGCATCCGCCGCCGCTCCAGCCCGCGAAGTCCGAGCTGCTGCCCGGGCTTGCCGTGAGCGTGACCAGCGTCCCAATCGGGTACGCGTGCGAGCACGTCGGGGCGCACGAGATCGCGCCGGTCCCGTCGGAAACGGTGCCGCCTCCGGACCCGCCCACCGACACGGTCAACGTCGGGAGCAGCCGGGCGAACTCGTCGATGGCCCCGGGGTTGGTCCCCGTGACGTAGACG
The DNA here is from genome assembly GCA_963764545.1 of uncultured Solirubrobacterales bacterium. Classification (GTDB taxonomy): domain Bacteria; phylum Actinomycetota; class Thermoleophilia; order Solirubrobacterales; family Solirubrobacteraceae; genus Palsa-465. Next base: position 300,439 of record CAVXSX010000012.1, read on the forward strand.
CTGTCGGAGCCCGGCGAGATGGCCACCGCGGGCGTGGCGCCCGAGCTGAGTCCGTGACCCGTCTCGTCTCCGCAGTCGAGGTTGCTGTCGCTTTGCTCCTGGATGCAGTTGTTCGGGCTCGCGAGCTGAGTCAGCGAGCCGCCGGCGGTACGCGCGAACTCAGCCACGGCGTCGTGACACGGTGCGTTGCAGTCGTCACTCGTCGAGGCCACGTACAGACCCGCTCCATCGGGGCTGATGGCCAGCTCGCCTCCATCGCCGAGGCCGTGCCCCGTACTGGTGCCGCATCCCTCGGCCGCGTATCGGCCGTCTCCGGTGGGGTTCTCCTCGATGCAGTTGTTGGGGCTCGCGAGCTGCGTCAGGGAGCCATCGCCGTTGCGGGTGAACTCCGCCACAGCACCGGTGTAGTTACCGGATGAGCTGTACAGGTTGCCTCCGTCGGGGCTGACCTGCAGCGAGACGATGCTCTGGAGACCGATGCCATCGGTGTTGCAGTCGCTGCCTCCGGGCTCCTCGATGCAGTTGTTCGCGGCACTGGGCTGGGTCAGGGATCCGTTCGAGTTGCGCGTGAGCTCGGCGATCGCGGAGTCGCCGCCGACGTAGACGTTGTGACCGTCTGGACTGACCGAGACGCTGTCCGCGCCAGAGAGACCGTGCCCCGTCTCGGGGGTGCAATCGGCACCATCGCTGAAGGGATTGGCATTCGTCTCTTGCAGGCAGTTACCTGCGCCACCGGGTTGGCTGAGCGATCCGCCAGCCCCGCGCGCCAGCCAGGCGACGCTCTCCAGTTCCGGGTCTGCGACGTAGAGGTCCTGTCCGTCCGGGCTGACCGCCAGTGCCGCCGGGTCATACAGCCCGTGGCCGGTGGAGCCGCAGGTCGACGTGACGCCCTGTCCCGCGTCCTCGCCGATGCACCCCACCGAAGACAGCGAGCCATCGGCATTACGGCTGAGCACGGCGATCGCACCGACGCCGCTCCCGTCGTGCGCGCCGACGTATACGTTCTTGCCATCAGGACTGATCGCGATCGACTGCGGGCCTAGAAGCCCGTTCGCAGTCTTGTTCGTACAGCTGGTGGAGCTGCCGCTCTGCGCGATGCAGTTGTTCGGGCTCGGGAGCTGGGTCAGCGATCCGTCGGCGTTGCGGGCGAACTCGGAGATCGAGTCATCGAAGCGGTCGGCCACGTACACGTCCTGGCCATCCGGGCTGACCACGACGGCTTCCGCTCCGCTGACGCTCCCGACCGGGGTCGTGCCGCACTCCGGGCTCGGACCGATGCAGTTGTTTGGGCTGGGGAGCTGTGAGAGCGATCCCAGCGGCGCCCCCAGCGCTCCCGGCGCCGCGAGCAGCGCCGCGGCGATTGTGAGAGCGATCAGCCCGGCTGTCCGCCGAGTTGATCGTGCCAACGATTGCGTCATTGCTTGCCCCCGGTCGTGGCGCTACCCCATAGCTACCGTTTCTTGGCCAGGTAGCTCTGGCCGGCGTGCAGGACGATCGTCTTGTGGTGGACGAAGTCCGTGACCGCAACCGAGTCGGTCACGTCGTGGACCAGCGTGCCGTCGCAGCGGTCCGCTGTGGTCCACTTGGTGCCTCGTACGGTCGCGGCCGCGTACTTGCCCTTGGTGGCGAACTTGCCCGTGGCGCTGGAGTGCAGCAACTGGAGCGTCTTGCTCGACGCCGCGCTCGCCGTGACGTCGCTCGCCCTGGCCTTGCACTTGGCGAACGACGGTCCGCCCTTGAAGGCGTTCTCGACCAGCGCCAGCGTTGCCAGGCCGCTGTGCGCCTGGCTCAGCTTGAACACCGCCCCACTGAACGTGCCGCTCTGCGTCTTGCCCTTGCCCTTGCCCTTCTTGGCCTTGGCAGCCGTTGCGTCACGGGCGGGACCGCCACCCGCGGCGGTGATGATCCGCAGCGTTCCGCCGAGCGCGTCGATCACAGTGTTCTTCGGAAACTGCCTGAGCTGGGTCAGCGGGACGAAAGCGCCACGGACCTTGATCAGAACCACGCCGCGGACGGGCGCGAGATTGAACGACTGACCGAGCTTCGGCGAGCCCGGAGGCGCCGCCGACTTGGTCTTGAAGGTGACGTCGGTCCCGACCGTCTGGCCGTTCTTGTTCGTGGCCACGAGCCGCACCTGGTAGACCGCGTTCGGATCCAGTCCGGTCACCATGGTGGTCACGACGTGGTTGGCAAAGTCGCCGCCGACCGACTGGGACGCGGTCGACTGGGTGACGTCGGCCAGCTTGCCGTAGCGCGGATCCAGGTTGAACTGGAACTGCGCGGTGGTCGCCGAGCCGTTCGGATTGACGACGCCGACGAACGCGGCGCTCGTCGCGGTCACGGTCGGCGGTGAGGTCAGGCCCACGCCCTGGGGCTGAGAGCCGACGTTGATGGCCGACGCGCTCGGCGGCTCCTCGAGGCTGAAGTACGTCGATTGCCCCGGCTGCAGCGCCGGCGAGAAGTTGACCACGCCGGACGTCTGGTCGGTCGAGATGTTCGTGTAGTAGTTCTGCGGGCCTTCGTAGCCGTTCTGCGTGCTGCCGGCGTACGCGCCGAGATCCGCGCCCGGCTGACCCGGTGCCTCTGGGAACGCGCAGTTGGAGCCGGCGCCCTGCTCGCATGTGGTGCCCGCCGGCGCGCCCTGGATCGGCTGGCACCCGGCCGGGACCGGTCCGGTCCCGTTGTCGCACAGGCCGTCGCTGTCGAAGCTGAACAAGGCCGATCCCGGGGTAGAGAGGGGGATCGAGGAGAGCGGCGAGGAGGAGTCGTTCTTGACGGCGATCAGCGCATCCTCGGAGTTCTCGTAGGGCGGCTGGCTCGAGTCGCCGAGCACGGCGGTGCCACCCGGCGTGACGTCGATGAGGAACTGACAGCCGACGTCAGCACCGATTTGCGGGCACTCGGTGAACTGGGGTGCCGCCCCGACGTTGGCCGTGAAGTCGTCGGTCATCTGGGTGTCGCACCCGTTGCCGGTGAGGGTGACGTGGCCGAAGTACGTGCCCTGGCTGGCGTAGGTATGGGTGCCGGTCACATTGCCCGTCGTGGGATCGACGCTGCCCGCGGAGGTCCCGGTGTTGTCCCCCCAGCTGATCACCGCGGTACCGGCCGGTTCACACGCCGGGTCGCTGTCGACCCAGCCGTGGAACTGAACGCCCGCGGCCGTCCCGATCGTCGTGGTGTTCGCCCACGCCGCCGGCGCGACGATCAGCGCCGCCGACGCGACAGCGGCAATCAGGCTCGCGGCACGGCGAGCAGAGGAACGACTGATCCCGGTCCCGGTCATGTGCACCCCCCGATAGGTGGCCCCGTATTGAAAATCCCGCTCGCGACCCCGAGCGCCCAGGGGCCACCCTACAGCAGGATTAGGCAGGGTTCAACTGCTCAGGGGAATCCCGCGGTGCTGGCTAGCCGAGCCGGGTCATGCCCAGGCTCGTGAACGAGTGGGGCGTGACGTCGAGCGCCTTGACCGCGAGGTCGGCGAACAGGCCGGCCGGCTCGAGGTCCTCGTTGCGATAGGCCCGGCCATCGCGACGATCGAGGATCGAGAGCGCGCCGATCGCCCGGCCGGCCCGCTGCAGCGGGACGACGAGCATCGTGTAGGGCACATACCCGGTCCCCGCGGCGATGCGCGCCGCGAAGCGCGGATCGGTGCGGCAGTCGGGCACGGCCTCGGCGACGCCGCCACCGACCACCTGGCCGGCGATCCCCGCCCCGGGCGGAAGCCGGACGCCGACGATCTCGCGGGCGCCGGCGCCCCAGGCCGACTGGTAGACGAGCTCGCCGGTCGTCTCGTCGACCAGGCAAATCGAAGCGGCCGCGGCGCCGAACACGCCGGCCGCCGTGTGCACGACGGCCTCCATGAGACCCCGTGAGGCGTCCGGATCGTCGATCGAGACCGCCAGCGAGACGCCGGTCTCGGTTCGCAGCGGAGCGCCCAGCGCCTTGGCAAACGCGGCCACCGAGGCCACCCGGCGCTCGGGGATCATCTCCAGCCCGGCGGCGATGGTGCGCTCGAGCTCCGGAGTGACGTCGGAGGCGATCGAGGAGAGCTTGGTCGGGTCGGCGTAAACGGGTGGACGGCCCGCGATGAGCGTCCACAGGGTGGCCGCCACGCTGAACACGTCGGTGCGTGCCGACACGTTGCCGCCCGCGAACACCTCGGGCGCCATGAAGCGGGGTGTGCCGATGCCGACCGTTCCCTGCGCCTCGACCTCGTCGAGCAGGCGGGCGATCCCGAAGTCGACGAGAATGACGCCGCTCTCGCTCAGGATCAGGTTTTGCGGCTTCACGTCACGGTGCACGATCTGCTGGTCGTGCACGTACTGGAGCGCCTCGCAGGTCTGGCGTACGTACTCGATCGCCTGGTCGACCGGCAGGCCCGGCTGGCCGCGTTGCTTGAGCAGCACGCCGAGATCGATGCCGCGTACCAGGTCCATGACCAGGTACTGGCCGCTCAGCGCGGCGAAGTGGTCGATGATGCGGACGACTCGCGGGTGCTGGAGGCTTCCCAGCAGCCTGGCCTCGGCCTCGAAGCGCTGGTCGTGATGGGGGTTGGTGCACTGCTTGAGCGCGACCTCGGTGTCGGTCTCGACGTCGATCGCGCGGTACACCGCGCCCATCGCACCCGAGGAGATCGGCTCGAGGACCCGGTAGCGCTCCCGCAGCGTCCTCCCCAGTACCTGAGAAGCCGTTCTTGGCTCGTTTACGCGATCAAGCGTCGCAACCACCCCGGCTTGTTCCTGCCCCATCCGTTCTACCCCCTGGCGTGTAGACCTCGCCCGCCCTCAAAAGGGTACCGAGGCAGGGCAAATCCCGCAAGACATGTCCGTCCTGGCCGGGCGGGGGGGTTGTGGATGTGCCAGTCCGGCCGATCGGGGCGCTCCTCAGTGGACGATCAGGCCAACGACGAAGCCGGCCGCGAACGCGGCCAGTATGAGCGCGGCGATCAGCGCAAGAAGGCGGGGAGGAAGCGCGCGATCGGGCTCGCGGGTCTCGACCGACTCGATCGGCTCGGTGGTCTCGATAGGCCCGATGGCTCCGGTGTCCGGCCGCTCGATCGGCCGGGTCGCATCGCGCCGTGGCGACGGGGCCGGTTCGCTGGAGGCGGACGTGCCGGCCGTCGGGCTCGGCTCTGACCCCACGGCGGGAACCTTGGTCGTCTGGACGCGCCGCTCCCGCTCGGCCGGGGCGTCGTCGGGCTGAGCGAGCGCTCTATCGGTGGCGATGCTCGGCGCGCTCGAGGACAGCGCGCGAGAGGCTGCCTGGATCAGCTCGCCGGCCAGCGACGGCCGCGACCACGGGTCCTTGGCCATTCCCTGGGCGATCACTCCGTCGAGGGCCGGAGGCAGGTCGGGCCGGCGCTCTGACACGGTCGGGGGTGGGTACATGACGTGGGCGTGCAGCGTGGCCGCCTCCGACGGCTTGGGAAACGGCACCTCCCCGGTCAGGCATTCGTACAGGACGCCGGTCAGGGCGTAGATGTCGCTGGCCGGGGTGGCCGGATCGCCCTGGACCTGCTCGGGGGCCACGTAGTCGATCGTGCCGATGAACTGGCCGGTCCCGGTGAGACGCGCCTCGTCGGGTGCCTTGATCAGTCCGAAATCGGCCAGAAAGGCGTGATCGCGCTCGCCGATCAGGATGTTGTGGGGCTTGATGTCGCGATGGATCAACCCGGCCCGGTGCGCGGCGTCGAGCGCGTGGGCGACCTGGGTCAGGAGGCGCACGCTGCGGCGCGGGTCCAGCGAGCCGTCGATGATCAGCTGCTTGAGAGTCGGCCCGGCAATCAGCCGCATGGCCAAAAACAGCCCGTACTCGCTCTGCCCGGCCTCGTAGACCGGGACGATGTGGTCGTGGTCGAGCGCGGCCTGGACCTGGCCTTCACGCTCGAAGCGAGCCCGAAAGCCGGGGTCGTCGCCCAGATTGGCGGCCAGCAGCTTGAGTGCGACCACCCGATTGAGCGACAGCTGGGTGGCCTGGTAGACCGCGCCCATGCCCCCTTCCCCGAGCATCCCGTCGATGCGATACCCGGAAACGATCGTGCCTTCCGCTAGCAAAGCAGGGGGATTCTATTTCCCTGGGCGGGGGGCTCGTCCCGCGCCGTTAGGTCGTTGCTTACCGGGGCTCGGGGCGGGCGTTGCGGTTCGACCAGTCGATCCCATATCCTCAGGCCCTCGGAGGCGCGGAGATCTCCGAACCGGACCGGACCTCGAGACCGAGCGTGAGTGAGCGATGAGCGTGAGCGATCCCCGAATCGGAAGCCAGATCGGCGACTACAGCGTGGACGCCGTGCTAGGGGAGGGGGGCATGGGCAAGGTCTACACCGCGACCGGGCCCGACGGTGGTCGCGTCGCGCTCAAGCTGGTCAAGGACGATTACGCCCGGGACGAGACGTTCCGCCGGCGTTTCTACCGCGAGGCGCGGATCGCCCAGACGGTCCAGCATCCCAACGTCGTGCCGGTCCTCGACACCGGTGAGCACGAGGGCCTGCCCTACATGGCCCAGCGGTTCATCGAGGGGATGTCGCTCGACGACAAGCTCAAGCGCGACGGCCCGCTGGACGTCCAGACCGCGGTGCGGGTGTGCACCGACGTGGCCGCCGGTCTCGAGGCGCTGTGGGGCGCCGGCATGGTGCATCGCGACGTCAAGCCGGCCAACATCCTGCTTGACGAGACCGGCCGGGGATACATCACCGACTTCGGGCTGGCCAAGGACACCCAGGGCAGCCTGCTCACGCTGCCCGGTCAGGCGCTCGGCTCGATGGACTACATGGCGCCCGAGCAGATCCGCGGCGAGCAGGTCGGCGCGGCCACCGACATCTACGCGCTCGGGTGCGTGATGTACGAGTGCATGTGCGGTCGTCCGCCGTTCGCCGAGGTTCAGGGCATGCGCATCCTGTGGGCGCATCTGCAGGACCCGCCGCCCGATCCGCGCAGTGTGCGGGCCGACATCCCGGAGGCGTTCTCTCGGACGCTTCTGGTCGCGCTCGAGAAGGACGCGGACAAACGGCCGCAGAGCGCCGGCGAGTACGCCCGGATGCTGGCCGCCGCCGCCTGACCGCTCGCCGGTCCGGCTAGCGCCAGAGCAGCGAGTACAGGATGTGCTCGCCGTGCAGGCCCTTGAAGTGGTACTCGCCGTGCTCCTCGAAGCGCAGGCTCGAATCTGACTGCGTGTACTCCTTGGCGCTCGAGGAGACGAGGATCTCGCCGCCCTTGGCCTGTCCGGCGACGCGCGCCGCGAGCACGACGTTGCGACCCATGAGCTGCTCGGGGTTGCCGAGCACGAAGCCCGAATGCACCCCGATGCGGATGGCCAGCGAGCGCTGATCGGCCGGGCCGGCGGCGAACGTCCGCTGGAGTTCGACGGCGGCGTGCAGGCCGGCGTGGGCGCTGTTGAACGATGCCAGGAAGCCGTCGCTCTGGAACTGCACCACTTGGCCGTCATGCCCGGCTAGGAGGCGCTCGACCAGCAGGTGGTGATCGCGCACGACCTGCTCCCAGCGCTCGAGTCCGAGCGCCTGTGCGGCGGTCGCCGCGTCGGCGATGTCGCTCAGCATCAGGGTCACGGCGCCGTCGGGCGAGCTCATCCGGCCGAGCGCCGGAGTCACCGGTTCGAGCGCCGACGCGATCACGTCGATCGAGGTCATTTGGATTCGCGGTTGCATCGGGCGGGCGAGGATACCTTGACACGTCCGAGGAGCCGCAGGCAGAATCGACAGCCGGGATGTCGGGGGCTCACACCGATCACGGGACTCGGATGAGCGCGTTCCCGCCGATAGGCGAATACGCGTTCCTGTCCGACTGCGAGACCACAGCGCTGGTCGCGCCGAACGGCAACGTCGAGTGGCTGTGCCTGCCGCGGATGGACTCACCGAGCGTGTTCGCCTCGATCCTCGACCGCGACGCGGGCAGCTTCCGGATCGGGCCGTCCGACGTCAACGTCCCGGCCGGCCGGCGCTACATCCCGGGCACAATGGTCGTCGAGACCAGCTGGGAGACGCGGACGGGCTGGGTGATCGTGCGCGATGCCCTGTGCATCGGGCCGTGGCACCACGACACCGAGCGCTCGCACAGCCACCGCCGCTCGCCGACCGACCACGACGCCGACCACGTGCTGCTGCGGATGATCGAATGCATTCACGGCTCGGCGGAGATCAAGCTCGAGTGCGAGCCCGCGTTCGACTACGGCGGACTGGCCGTGGACTGGGAGTACACCGGCACCGGCTACGGGGAGGCGGTGGCCCGCTCGGAGGGCATGGACCTGCAGCTGCGGCTCCTCACCGATCTGCGCCTCGGCTTCGAAGGCCCGCGGGCCCGCGCCCGGACCACGCTGCGCGAAGGCGAGGTCGCGTTCGCCGCGCTCGGCTGGTCTGATCATGGGATGCCGACCGACTACGCGCAGGCGGCCGAGCGCCTGGCGCGCACCCAGCGCTTCTGGCAGGAGTGGCTGGCGCACGGCACGTTCCCCGACCATCCCTGGCGCACGTTCCTGCAGCGCAGTGCGCTCACCCTGAAGGGCCTGACCTACGCCCCGTCGGGCGCCCTGATCGCCGCGGCGACGACCTCGCTCCCGGAAGCGCCCGGGGGTGATCGCAACTGGGACTATCGCTACAGCTGGATCCGCGACTCCACGTTCACGCTGTGGGCGCTCTACTCGCTCGGCTTCGAAGAGGAGGCCAACGACTTCTTCTACTTCGTGGCGGACATGGCCGAGACCGAGGAGGGGCAGCTGCAGATCATGTACGGGATCGGGGGGGAGTCCAAGCTCGAGGAGCAGCTGCTCGAGCATCTCTCGGGTTACGAGCACTCTCGCCCGGTGCGGATCGGCAACGGCGCCTACGACCAGGATCAGCACGACGTGTGGGGCGCGGTGCTCGACTCGATCTACCTGCACACCCGCTCGCGCGACCAGCTCCCCGACCGCCTGTGGCCGATCATCAAGCGGCAGGTGGAGAGCGCGCTGGCGAGCTGGCGCGAGCCCGATCGCGGCATCTGGGAGGTGCGCGGCGATCCCAAGCACTTCACCTCGTCGAAGCTGATGTGCTGGGTGGCGGCCGACCGGGGGGCCCGGCTGGCCGAGATACGCAATGACGAGCGGATGGCCGCCCGGTGGACGCAGGCCGCGGCCGAGATCCACGCTGACATCTGCGCGCACGGTGTGGACGAGCGCGGGGTGTTCGTGCAGCACTACGACACCGACGCGCTTGATGCCTCGCTCTTGATGATGCCGCTGGTTCGCTTCCTGCCGTCTGAGGACCCGCGGATCCGGGCCACCGTGCTGGCCATCGCCGACGAGCTGACCGAGAACGGCCTGGTGCTGCGCTACCGGGTGGGGCAGACCGACGACGGCTTCGCCAGCGAGGAAGGCACCTTCACGATCTGCTCGTTCTGGCTGGTGTCCGCGCTGGTCGAGATCGGGGAGCTGACCCGGGCCCGGCGCCTGTGCGAGCGGCTGTTGTCGTTCGCCAGCCCGCTCGCGCTGTACGCCGAGGAGATCGACGCCGACAGCGGTCGTCACCTGGGTAACTTCCCGCAGGCGTTCACGCATCTGGCGCTGATCAACGCGGTCATGCACATCGTCCGCGCCGAGCAGCAACTCGAGCTCGGGGCACCGGCGACGAGCACGAGCCCGCCGGCCGGTGAAGCGGCTCGCGCGTGAGCGCCGTAAGGATTTCGTCACCTTAGGGTGAGATAGGTTCTGGCCGATGCCCTGGGTCGAGGTCTTCGCGGTGTTCTTCGTGTCGCATCAGGTTGGCGACTACCTGCTCCAGACCGATTGGCAGGCCATGCACAAGCGGGGTGGACTGTCCAGCCCGGGCGTGAGACGACGCGCGCTCTTGTCGCATATCGCGACCTACACGCTGGCCTTCGTGCCCAGCCTGATCTGGCTGTTCGACAGCCTGAACTGGGGGGTGATCGGGGTAGCGGCGCTGATCGCGATCCCCCACCTGATCCAGGACGACGGACGGCTGCTCACCGAGTACGCCCGCGTGGTCAAGAAGGCCGATCTGAACGCCAACCCGTCGCTCGGTGCGGTGCTCGATCAGGCCTTTCACTTCGTCGCGCTGTTCCTGGTTGCCCTGCTGGCGGGGCGCTGATTTTGACCGATACCGACGCGCTCGCTTATTGCCCACCGAACCCATAGGATCGACACCAGGCTTCTAACAAGGAGATCTCGTAATGAGCACCATCGAGCAGGAGTTACCGGGCCCTGTCCTCGAGTATCTGAGCGCGCAAAACACGCTCACGCTGGCTACGGCGTCGCCGACCGGCACGCCTCACGCCGCTACGTTCCTGTATGTCAACGAGGGCCCGTCGTTGTACTTCTGGTCGAAGAGCTCGGCAGAGAGCACTCGACACATCGAGCAGAACCCGCTGGTGGCGTTCACCATCGACGAGTACAGCGATGATCTGACTCAGACCCGCGGAGTGCAGGGAATCGGCGAGTGCTCGGTGCTGCTGAGCGGCGAGCAGATCGCGCGGGTGGCTGACCTGTTCGGACAGAAGTTCCCGTCGCTGTCGCCCGGCGCGACGATGAGCATCTCGTTCTACCGCATCACTGCGACCGAGATCCAGTTCATCGACAACCGCCGTAGCCGGAGCCTTTCCTCGCCCGGTGTGTTCGGGGCGGACTTCCATCGTGAGCGGTCCTACAGCGTGTTCGGCGGTCTGCCCACGCAGACGGCCAAGACGATCTCCGCCTCCCTTCAGGTCTTGGACGCCGAGCCCGACACCGTGGTCGCGCGACAGGGCGGCCCGGCGGACAAGTTCTTCATCGTGGTCGACGGCGAGCTCGAGGTGACGCGCGAGGAGGCCGGGTCGAGCGAGACGGTGGCGACCCTCGGTCCGGGTGACCTGTTCGGCGAGATGGCGATTCTGTTCGACAAGCCGCGGGGCACCAGCGCGCGGGCGACGAAACCGACCAGGCTGCTCGTGCTCGACAGTGCGACATATCGTTCGGTCGTGGCACAGTCGCTCGGCACCACACCGGATTTCGATCAGATCATCCGGGACCGCATCGGCGCCGCGCCGGGCACGACGTAGGAGGGGGCAACGGGACCGTGCAGACCTTCTCAGCCAAGGAGTTCCGCTCGACGGTGGGGGCGTTCGCCACCGGCGTGACGGTGGTGACCACCCGCGGCGAAGAGCACGCCTACGGCATGACGGCGAATGCCTTTTCGTCGCTGTCGCTCGACCCGCCACTGATCCTGGTGTGCGTGATCAATCCTTCCGACGGCGCCGAGCACATCATGCGCAACGGCGTGTTTGCCGTCAACATCCTCAGTGTCGAGCAGGAGCCGATGTCACGCTACTTCGCCTCGCGCGACCGGCCGAAGGGCCGGGACGCGTTCGCGGAGGTGCCGCATCGATTCGCGGCCAGTGGCTCGCCGATCCTCGAAGGGTCGGCCGCCTTCCTGGATTGCCGACTGCACACCACGCACGAGGCGGGTGATCATCTGATCTTCATCGGCGAGGTGCTGGAGCTCGAGGTCGAGGACGGACGCGAGCCGCTGCTGTTCCACGGCGGCGGGTACCGGCTGCTGGTGCCGCCGCTGAGTGTGTAGGCGAACGGGTTCAGGACGACGCGGGCCGCCAGGCCTCGCCGTCGTACTCGAGGCGGATCGGCTCGGCGTCCTCGCCGATGGCCACCGTCACCTCGCGGGTCGTCGAAGTCCACGTTCAACGTGAGTGACAGGGTGGCGTGAGGTTTGGGGGCGTCGCTCTCCACGGTCGGGGGCGCCGGGGCGGGCGGTGGTGGTGCGGGGCGCGGGGCGCGGCCCGGTGGGCGCTCGGTCGCGGGACCGCCACGCTCAGGGCGACCGCCGCCCACCGACACGGCTGGCGTCTCCTGGCTCACCTGTGGCTGCGGCGCGGAGGTGCCGGGCACGAGCGTGGGCCGCGGCGGCACCGCTTTGAGCGAGCGCTCGGAGGCGGGTATGGGGAGCTCGCGGACGACCAAGCGTCGTGCCGCCCACCTCGATCGTGTCACCCACCGAAAGGGTCTGCGGGCCGCTGAGGCGCAGGCCGTTGACGAACGTGCCGTTGGTCGAGCCGAGGTCCTCGATGGCGCAGAAGCCGCTGCGGTCGAGGGTGATCCGCGCGTGCGAGCGAGAGATCTCTTCGTCGTCGGCGAGGCGGCCGGCCCCGTCGGCGTGACGTCCGATCAGCAGCTCGTCGTCGACGAGGATCGACATGCCGATCGCGCGTCCGGCCACGACCTCGAAGCGGGCCATCGCCTGGTTCATGTCCGGACTGTACCGCGCTGCCTATTGCCCTGAACGCGTCTGCCCGAGTGCTTGCAGGAGCCTCCCGCCATCGGTAGGCTGCGCACCGCCGGGACATTCGTCGCCGGCAACGGCATGCCAGGCCCAGGGTTTGGGCGACGGCGCGGAGATGAACAACGGGACCACATAGCTGGTCGTGGAGGGGGTGCTGCCGATGGGCTCATCGGAATCGGAACACGAATCGGACGACCTGCAGCCGCGCGATGTGACGCGAGTCAGTCCCGCCATTCGCGGCGGTACCGCGGTCGGGAGCCCGCAGGCGGCGGCCGAGAATGCCGGGGCGCAGGCGAGCACCGCATCGGCCGACGCCGGTGACAACACCGCCCGCCGCGCCGCGGTCGCTCGAGTCGGTGGCACCGTTTCACCCGCCGTCGCAGCGGCGTCAGCGCGGCTTGGCGTCGCGCTCGTGGGTGCCGGTGGCGCTCTCGTTCGGCACGGTGATCATCGTCGCGATCGCACTCGTCATCTACTTCTCACAGCACACGTAACGCCCAACTGTACGTGCGGGTGATGCGCACGGGTTTGCCTCGGGGCTGTGCACGAGGCATCGGAGTGGCATGCGAGGCTACGCGTCCGATCGGCGTCCCTCGCGCCCGCGCACAATCGGACCATTCACAACGTTTCGCCGGCGCCCGGGACGCCGACCGGACGCGTAGCCGAAGCGACCGTTACTTGATGCTGAAGTAAATGATCAGCGCGATGCAGATCAATACTAGGAACGCGAGCGGCGCCAATTGGGCGCGCCTGCGTACACGCACGTCGAGGTACTTATCGACCGTGGGGTGAGCGACCGGTCCGGTCGGTCCCGTCGCGGCCTGCTCGACACGCGCGATCTCGGGATTGACGTACGTCGGCGTTCGCGCGGCCATCGCCATCCCCGGTGGGAGCTGGATGACACCCGAGCCGCGTGCCCGGAAATCGTCGAGCGTGCGCATCTGGATGACGCTCACGCCTACCAGCAGCTCGTCGCCCGGCGCGAGATAGGCCGGCCCCATCAGCTCGTTGTGATTGATGAACGTCCCGTTGGTCGACTCGAGGTCCTCGACCGTGGCTGTGCCGTCCGGCGAGGGGGTGATCCGTGCGTGCTGTCCGGAAACCTCGCCGTCGGCCAGCACGAGATCGGACTGCGTATTGCGGCCGATGACGATCGGGCGATCGATCATGATCTGCTTGCCCGCGTCCGGCCCTTCGATGACTTCTAGATTGAGTTCGCCCGCCATGGGCGCGAGCATATCCTCACCGAGGGGTTAAGTGCAATGGCACGTTTGCCTCACGCGGGCGTGTCCATGAACGCGGCCGAAACAGTGACGTCGTCGGGCTTGAAAGGCCCGGGAGGTTCCGGATAGTGTGGTGCCATGACAGCTAGCGCACCACGGGACTCGGTGATCGCGGTTGTCGGGGACGGCTTCGGCTCGCTTCTCGTTCATGTCACGGCCCACTACCTGGGCTTCACCAACGACGAGATCTCGATCTTCGGCCCGAGCGACAACCCGGTCGGCACTTATCAGCAGTACGCGTACAACCTCGGTCAGACCGTCCTGCGCTCCGAATCGGAGTCGCACTTCCTGGGCCCGGACTGGCCGACCTTCGCACAACTCGACGCCTGGGCCCACAAGAGCCTCAGGCCCCTGTATCGCACGACACGACGCAAGTACAACCCGGGCGTGTCCGAGATCCTGACCGAGACGGCGGTGGTTGCCCGCCGCATCGGATGGGACGACGTGCGGGTTCCGACTCGGGTCGGCTGGCTGCAGCGAGAGATGCAGCCCACGCCGCACTTCGTGATGTACGACGAGCAGGCCAACTTCATCGGGCGAGCCAAGCACGTGATGCTCTCTCCGGGACACGGCCCGCTGTCGTTCCCGCCCGTGCTGGCTCAGGCGCGCAAGGATCCGGCTATCGCCGAGCGGATCGTGCAGGCCTATGAGCCCAAGCAGTACGCCGCGGGCGCGCGTTACATCGTGCTCGGGGCCGGGATCGCCTCGGTCAACGAGTGGGCGAACGTCATCGACGCCGGCGCTTCGTGCCTTGCGCTGACGCGCAACGCTCAGCCGGAGACCCAGGACCTGAACGTCCCGCGGTGCTTGTTCGAGTCGATCGGGGTCGACGCCTACACGCAGCTGCCGTTCGACCAGCGAATCGAGTTCCTGGGCCAGGTGCTGCGCGGCACCCGCCCGGAGCGCAAGGAATGGCACTCCCGGATCAAGACCGGCCAGCAGGAGGGCCGCTTCGACGCGCTGATCGGCGAGATCGACAAGATCGAGCCGGGACGGGCTGGCCTGCGGGTGTACGTCAAGAGCGCCCACGGCGAGGATCCGGGGTGGCTCGACGTGACCGGCGTGGTCGCGGGCACCGGATTCAACAAGTCGGTCCTGACACTTCCGTTGCTCCGCCGGCTGGTCGAGTTCTACAAGATCCCGGTCGTGAACGGGAAGATGCGGCTGCAGACCAACTGCGGCGTGCCGGGACTCGATCGACCCGAGTCGAGGCTGTGCTGCAACGGGCTGATCGCCAACAACGTCATTCCGCACGCCGACACCATCGCCGGGCTGAAGTTCATCGCGCGTCGCTTTGTCGCCGACTGCGCCCGGGCTGAGAAGCTGCGCAGGCGACCATTCGGCTCGCGGTTGGCGCTGCAGTTCTCCATGGGCCGCGACGTGGCCGCCGCGCTGGGCACCGTAACTCCGACTCAGCAGCTCGCGTAAGGGGGAGAGCAGCAATGTGTCCGACCGTTCTGGGCCGCGTACAGACTCGCTGGGCGGTCCTGGTGATTCCGGCGATCATCTGGACGATCGTCTCGCTGATCACCGGCAATCCGAGCTACATCGTGTTGATCGGGCTCTACTTCGTGATCGGCGTGGCGCTCGACACCGCCTTCTATCCGTTCATCATCCGCTGGCAGCCCCCGTGGCTGACGTTCACGCTCGCGGTCGGTGAGTTCATCCTGGTCTATCTGGCCGCCAATGTGCTCAAGGGCATCCACTTCTCGTCGCATTGGGTGCCGGTAGCGGTGTACTGGATCAGCTGGGTGATCGCCATTTGGACCAAGGTGGTGATCCTGCCGCTGATATCGCTCAGCTGGGTCGAGGACGCGGGCGAGTTCCGCGCGACCGACTGGTCGGTGGCGCCCGAGTATCTGCCGCTGCCGGTGCAGCCGTTCACGCCGGAGCTGGCCACGGGCGGGCCGCCTGCGCTGGCGCGCAAGTTCTCGGCCGCGGTGATCGAGATCCCTGAGGAGCTGCGGCGCGCGCCGAGCCCGTCGGGCGTGTTCCAGATTCCCACCGGACCGCCGCCGGCGTAGCTTTAGTTGGTCCGCCTGATGGTCGGAGCCGCGGGGCGCCGGGCGTCAGGCGGCCAGCCGCGAGATGACTTCGTCGCGGTCGGTGCCGTGGGCGGCGAGGACGCGATCGAACTCGGGGCCGTAGAAGCGCATCGCAGCCAGCAGGACGTCGCCCGTGCCGACCGTGGTTGCGCCGCGCTTGCGGGCTTGGCGGACCGCGAGCTCCGAGACCGCAGCGACCGGGTCGCGGTTGCGCTCGGCCTCCGACGCGGGCGTCCTCGGAGCGGCCGGCTTCGCCGAGCGGAGTCTCGCCGACGCCGAGCGCGCACAGCACGCGCGCGGCCTCGCCGTGCAGGCGCAGGATGCGCAGCCAGCGCAGGGCCTCGGAGCGCCGCGAGGCGGCGAAGGGCATCGCGGTGGAGGCAAGCCCGAGGGCCATCGCGGCATCGGTGCCGTAGGGGAGTGAGCTGTCGGCGCCGTTGCTGAGCGCCTCTTCGAGCGTGGTGAAGTGGTCGAAGCAGGCGTCCAGGCCGGTCATCTCGAGCAGCTTGCGCTGCGTTGAGGGCAGGCAGGCCAGAGCGAGCTGGGCGCTGCCCTCGACGCGCTTGCGGAAGCCGACCAGCACGCCGAGGCCCATGGAGTCCATGTAGGTGAGCTGGGAGAGATCGAGCACGTACTGGGCGTAGCCCTTGTCGAGCAGCTCGACCAGCGTCCACTTCAGCTCGGGGGCGGAGGCGAGGTCGAGATCGCCCTCGACGGACACGACGCAGATGCGCCCATCCACCACCCGATGCGCTACCGAGAAAGCCGGGGGGCTCGTCTCAGGCCGGAAGGTGTCGAGACCGTGCTCCATGTTGATCTGATTGTCGGTCGCGGAGCCGGCGATCCGTAACCAGGCCGGGGCTGGCTCGACAAACGTTCGTATACCGAACATCTGTGGAGTCGAGGTTTAGAACGGGGCGGTTTCAGGCAGGGGTCTGGGCGGCGCCTCGGCCTCGGCCGCGGGCGCCGGCGGGCGGGGTCGGCGGCGCGCCCTCGTCGAGCCCCCACAGCTTCATCCGCGCCACCCGGCCGCGGATCTCGACCTCGTCGACGTAGACCAGATCGCCGGCCGGCGCGACGAGCGAGTCGCGGGTGGAGTCGGACAGCAGGAGCTGATGCGGAGTGCCCTTGGTCAGCGCCTCGATCCGCGACGCGGTGTTGGTGGTGTCGCCCACCGCGGCGTACTCGACGCGCCGTTCGGAACCGACGTGGCCGGACATCACGTTGCCGCTGTTGAGCCCGATGCCCATCCGGAATCCGTCACCCAGGCCCTGCGAGCGGATCCACTCGTTGAAGCGCGGCAGCCGCACTTCGAGCATCTCGCGCGCGGTCCGCAGCGCGCGGTCGGCGTGATCGTCCTGGGCGAGCGGGGCGCCGAACACGGCGAAGATGCCGTCGCCCATGTAGGCGACCAGCGTGCCGCCGTTGTCGAGGATCGCGTCGGACATCTCGCTCAGGTAGTGATTGAGGACCTCGATCACCTGGGCCGGCGTGAGCTTCTCCGAGAACGAGGTGAACCCGCGCAGGTCGGTGAACATGACCGTTCCCTCGCGCTGGATGCCACCCAGGCGCAGGCCGTCGGCGCTCCTCAGGACCTCGTCGACGACGTTCTCGGGCACGAACCGGGCGAACAGGTCGACCGTGCGGATGCGCTCGAACGCCTCGGTGACCAGACCCACGGCGAGCGAGCCGATCCCGCTCAGGATCAGCGCCAGCAGCGGATAGACGAACGAGATGATCGTGCCGCCGTCGAACAACAACTGCGCGACGATCGCGAACACGATCCCGATGGCCACCGCGATCCCGATCGAGACGATCGGGCGCACCCGCAGGGCGACCAGCGGGACGCTCATGCCGAACAGCACGATCAGGATCATGTTGACCCACCCGGGGGCGACCGAAAGCGGGAAGCCGTGCAGCACGGTGTCGATCGCGTTGGCCTGGACCTCGGCGCCGGGCATCTCCGGGTCGGTCGGGGTGGGGTGAAGGTCCTGCAGGTCGCTCGCGGTTGGACCGATCACCACGATCTTTCCGCGGAAGAAGCTGGCCGGGATCTTGCCCGCATAGACGTCGGCGAACGAGACGGTGTGGACCGTGCCGGCGGGTCCCACGTAGTCGATCCACTTGCTGCCCGTAAACGGACGCACGCGCCTGCCCGTGGCCACTTCGGCGGTGGCCACCGGGAACGTGACGAGCTTGTTGATCGAGTAGGACATCCGCCGGATGAAGTTCCCCGGATCGAACGGGAACAGCGTGATGCCGGGCTGCACGCCGGCCTGGAGCAGGGCCTTCTGCGTCTGCCCGAGCCCGAACAGGCGGACGTCGCCCTTGGAGTCGGTCTCCTGGAAGGACAGCACCACGTGGCCGTTGATGTTGTTGGCGCCGAGCGCGTTCAGGAGCGCCAGGTCGTCCTTCTGGCCGAGCGAGCTGGGATCGGAGAACGCGATGTCGAAGGCCACCGCGGCCGGGCGGCCAGCACCGATCCGATTCAGCACCCTGGCTTCGACGGCACGCGGGAACGGCCACTGCTTGTTGATGGTCGCGATGCTGGCGTCGTCGACGCCGACGACCACGATGTTGGGCGGCGGCTTCTCGTTGCCGCGGACCGAGAAGCGCGCGTCCACGGTGTTCAGATCCAGCGTGCGCAACGCGCGCGCGGCGTAACCGCCGAGCGCCAGGCCCGTGGCCACGATCGCGACCAGCGCCAGCAGGAGCACCTTGAGGTTCCGGTTGCTCCCCAGTAGCCGCGTGCCTTTCATTGTCCGATCCCCCTCGCGGTTGGCCCCGATTCGCCCCCGTCCGCGCCGCCGTCTGGGCGGTGCGAGACGCGACCGAGGAGTCTACGCCCAACCCAGGTGGCCGACAACCCCAGGGTTGACGTGCGGCACGGCGGCGCTCTACCGTCCCCGGGGGACCAAAAGTGGGACACGGACGACGAGGGACTAGCTGGGCGGCGGTCGCGGTGTGCGCGGCTGGTGCCGTGGGCTCGGGAACGGCGGCGTGAGCGCGGCCGCAGCGCGGCGGCCGCCGCTGCCGAGGCCGGTGTTTGCGCAGACGGTGCGTGCTCGCGCCGGTCAGCGGCGGGTGACGTCCTCGTCACCCGGCGCGCGCTACGGGGTTCGTTCGCCTGGCCGGCGTGCCCACCGTCGTGCCGGTCGGCACGCTGGTCGACACCACGGCCGGGACGGGTCAGGCTCACCTCGGCCGACCCGGACCCCGCGGCCGAGCTTCCAGACCGGCCGTTCTTCCGCGGGGTCTTCCGGATCGAGACAGCGCCGGGACAGCGGCGGCCTGGTGAACCTGGTGATTCGCGACAACGTGAGCCGGTCGGTGTGTGGGTCAGGCGCGGTCGACGCGCGCAGCGCACGGCCAGCCGACGGGTGCTCGGGCTGCTCCGGGGCACGGCCAAGGGCCGCTTCCGCACCACCGGGCGGTTCGCCGCGGCCACCGTGCGCGGGACCGACTGGGGCGTGCGCGATCGCTGCGACGGCACTCTGACCGTGGTCCGAGGGGCGTGGTCGTGGTGCTCGACTTCCGGCTGCACAAGACCGTCGTCGTGCGCGCGGGCCAGACCTACCTCGCCAAGGCGGGCTGAACGTGGCGAGCGAGCCGATCACGATCGTGATCGCCGATGACCACGCGGTGGTCCGGCAGGGACTGCGCCTGCTGCTCGAGGCCGAGGAGGACCTGGCCGTGGTCGGCGAGTCGAGCGACATCGCACCAGACCTGCGCGTTGCTGCGCGAGTCCACGCCGGCCGTGGTGCTGCTCGACCTTCACATGGGGCGGGACCTGAGCCTGAGCGCGCTGTTCGAGCTGCGCTCGGCATCGCCGGGCACGCGCGTGGTGATCCTGACCATGGACGACGATCCCGCGTTCGTGGGGCCGGCCTGGAACGCCGGTGCGGCCGGCTACGTGCTCAAGGAGGCATCGCGCACGGACCTGGTGCGGGCCATCCGTACGGTGGCCAAGGGCGGGCGATACCTCGATCCGGCGATCGGCGGTTGGGCGTTGACCAGCGACAGCGACGCGGCGCTGACCGACCGCGAGCTCGAGGTCCTCCGTCTGGTTGCGCTCGGCCACACCAACAGCGAGATCGCCGCGCGCATGTACATCAGCCCCCGCACGGTCGAGACGCATCGCGCGAACCTCCAGTCCAAGCTGAGGCTCAGTGGCCGACCCGAGCTCGTCCGCTATGCGCTCGAGCACGGGGTGATCCATCGATGAGCGCCGGCGCCCGGGCTGACGAGCCGCCCCTGAGCGCGGGCGCGGCCCGCGCGCGGCAGATCGAGCTCGAGGCCGCTCAGCGCCGGGTGATCGAACGGCTCAGGGCGACCGCGCCGCCGCCGCCCTCGAGCAGCAAGCGTGCCGCCGTCGTCGTGATTGCCGTGCTGCTGTACGCGGCGACCTTCAGCGCGCGCGTGGTGATCAACGACCCCGACGCGTTGCTGGCGAACTTCTACATCATCCCGGTCGCAGTGCTGGCCATCGAGTTCGGCACGCGGGCCGGGCTGCTCGCCGCCGCGGTGGCGGAAGCACTGGTGCCGGCGTGGAGCGTGATCGACAGCGTTCACGTCCATCCGCTCGGGTACATCGCGCGGGGAGCCGCCTTCGTATCACGGGGGTGGTCGTCGGCCGCTTCTCGGAGCGGCTCCGCGGTGACATGGCCATCCGGCAGGATGCCCAGCGCGACCTGGCTCTGTACGCCGATCAGCTCGAGGCGAGCAACCGAGGGCTGGCCCGAAGCGTCGAGCGGCTCGAGGCGTTCGCCGAGATCGCGCGTGCCGTGGGCGGCGAGACCGAGCTCGAGCGGGTGCTGTCGCTGATCCTCGCCCAGGGCCGGGAGATCGTGTCCGCCCGCACGCTTGTCGTCTACCTACCGGAAGGCGGCGAGCTCGCGGCGGTGAGCGGCAGCGCCATGCGCTCCAACTCCCAACCGCGCTTGCCGCTGGCCAGCTCGCTGGCCGGAGATGTCCTACTCAGCGGGCGCCCTCGGCGGGTGGGGTCGGACGCCGACCCCGCACAGCTCGAGCAGTTGGCGCCGGACGCCAAGGCCGCGATCCTGGTTCCGCTGGTGTTTCGCGGCGAGCCGCTGGGAGTGTTGGCCGGCATCAACGGCGCGGGTGAGCGCGACTTCGTGGAGGAGGACGAGCAGCTCTTGATGTCGGTGGCGGCCAGTGCGGCCACCGCGGTGGCGACGGCGCGCTCGGTGGCCGCCGCCCGGTTGCGGCTGAGCGTCGAGGCGGCCGATCAGGCGCGAGCGCGCTGGGCGCGCGAGCTGCATGACGAGACGCTGCAGGGACTGACCGGCGCGCGGATGGTGCTCTCGGCCGGGTTGGCTCGCGGCGATCCGGACGCGCTGCGCGGCGCCGCAGAGGCCGCCGACACTCATCTGGCGGAGGAGATGCGCAAGCTGCGTGACCTGATCGCCGAGCTACGTCCCGCCGCGCTCGACGACTTGGGGCTGGGGCCGGCCATCGCGTCGCTGGCCAAGCGCCAGGCGGCCATCGGCGGTTTCGCGGTCGAGCTCGACGTGGAGGTGGAGTCCGAGCGCCGGCTGAACCGCGACACCGAGACTGCCGTATATCGGATCGTGCAGGAGGCGCTGTCGAATGCGGTCAAGCATGCCCAGGCCGACGCGGTGAGCCTGCGCGTCACACAGCTGCCAGATCGCGTCCAGGTGGCCGTGGAGGACGACGGCGGAGGCTTTGATCCGGATGCGGTGGGGGACGGGTTCGGGCTGACCGGAATGCGCGAGCGCGCGCTGCTGGCCGGCGGGCGGCTGTGGGTGACCTCAGCCGAGGGTGGCCCCACACGGATGGCAGCGGTGCTGCCGCTACCACCCGTGGGTCAGCGTGCTGAGACGACGGTCAGGAGACCGAGATCGGCGGCTCGCCCGGCGAGGGCCCGTCGGCCGGCCCGGCCGGCGCCGGCTGGGCAGGCTGCGCACCGGAGAGCGACCGGGGCGAGAGCCCGAGCATTCCGGGCCCGCCGGCCATCGACCACTTGAACTGGGTGACGTTCTCCTTGGGAGCGAACAGCCCGGGTCGCGTGCCGCGCCGCACGAACAGCACCGGCGCCGGCGCCGCCTTGGCGATCGCCGAGCGGGTCGGGCCGAGACCTTCCTTGCGCCAGCGCTCGGACAGCCCGAGCACCAGCAGGCCAGCCTGTTCCGCCGCCGCCACGATGCCGTCGCGCCCACCGGCCACGACCAGCGGCTCGGTAGCGATGCCCGTCGCCTGTTGGACGAGCAGGCCCGCGTCGGCGAGCAGCCGGGTGACCGACTTGCCCTCGTCCGTCTGTCCGGCGGCCCCGAGGAGCCTGAGCGGCGCCCCGGTGGCGGCGGCCAACCAGGAGCCCAGCTCGAGCGCCGCCCAGTCGTGCTCGGCGCCGCCAAACGGGACCAGGATCGGCTTGTCGGCCCCGAGCTCGATCGGGTCGCCCTCCCTGGCGACGAGGACGGCCACGTCGCGACGCCGCCTGCTCCATCAACTCCCCGACGTCGCCGAGGGGAACGCCCTCGCCGATGAGTCGCCGGCGTCCTTCGGTGAGGACCAGGTCGACCGGCTCGTGCTCGACGATGTGGGCCAGATCGAGGCCGGGGCTCGACGATGTCAACGCGACCCCCGGGCGACGACCCCGTCGGATGCCAGCCGCTCGCGCAGGTCGTTGATCGCCTTCGATGCCCGCTCGAGCGCGAGGTTCTCCGACTGGAGGCCGCCGCGCACGCCCGCGCCGGCGCCCCGCGGCGGCTGCACGAGACGGGCGATGATCAGCTCACGGGCCGGCTCGGAGCGCGCCAGCGGCTCGGCCAGAGCGACCAGCTGGCCGATCGCCGCGTCCGTCTGCGGCGCGACCAGGATCGACCGATCCGGAATCGGAAGCTCCGGATGCGCCTGGACCGCGGCGAGCGCGGCGTCGGCGAACTCGTCCTCGACGCCCCTGCCGTACACGTTCTTGGGGTCGAGCAGCTTGAGCAGCGGACCGGCCATCAGCGTCGTGACCACGGCCATGATCACCAGCATCGCGAACAGCACGTTCGAGATCGCGCCGACGTCGAGCGCCAGGTTGAGCACGATCAACTCGGTCAGGCCACGGGTGTTCATCAGCGTCCCAATGACCGACGACTCCTTCCAGCCGTAGCCGGCGACCCGGGCGGCGATCGCCGCGCCGGCGAGCTTGCCGAGGATCGCCACCGCGATCAGCACCAGCGTGAGCAGCCACAGCTCCGGTCGGTTGAGCAGGCCGATGTTCGTACGCAGGCCGGTGTAGACGAAGAACAGCGGCAACAGCAGCGTGACCACGAAGTCGTCGATCCGACGCGTGATCTCCTCGTTCAGACGCGCGTGCCGGGGCATGATCATGCCGAACACGAAGCCGCCGAAGATGAACGCGATGTTGATCTCCTCGGTGACGTAGGCGGACAGCAGGACGCCGATGACGATCGCGGCGAACCACGCGCCCGGCATCCGTCCGACCTCGTCGAACGCGGTCGCCATGCGGGCGACGATGCGCCTGACGATCAGCACCATGATCAGGGTGTACGCGGTCGCTTCGGCAATCGTCTTGGCGACGTCCCCGAACGTCCCCGACGACGCGATCGTGACCGCGAGCGCGATCAGGAACCACGCGGTGACGTCGTCGACTGCGGCACACGCGATCGCCAGCGAGCCCAGCGGCCGCTTGATCATCCGGCGCTCGGCCAGGATCCGTGCCAGCACGGGGAACGCGGTGATCGACATCGCGACGCCCATGAACAGCGCGAACGCGACGAACTTCTTGTCCGGGCCGACGAGCTTGTAGAGCGGCAACGCGACCGCGATGCCGAGCAGCATCGGCACCGCCACGCTCGTGTTCGAGATCGCGGTGGCCTTGGCGACCTTGCCCTGGAGCGAGCCGCGGTCGACCTCGAGCCCGACCAGGAACATGTAGAAGATCAGGCCGAGGTTGGCTACGACTCCGAGCGCCGGAAGGATGTCACTCGGGAAGAAGGTCGCCTGGAGGCTGGGTGAGATCGCGCCCAGCAGCGACGGGCCGAGGCACAGTCCGGCGATCACCTCGCCCATCACCCGCGGCTGACCAACCTTGTTCGCGATGACCCCGAACAGGCGGGCGACGATCAGCACGATCGCGATCGCGAGGAAGATCGCGGCGACCAGCTTGTTGAAGTCAGAGCGCTGCTTGGTCGCGGTGAACTTCTCACCGGCCGGGGACAGCCCTGACGGGGTGATCAGCGCCGGCTTGGCCACGGGGGTCTTGGAGGCAAGCGGCGTCGCCACCTGCAGGGGGATCGCCGTGACCCTCTGGAGCAGGAGGTCATTGGCGGTCGCGGTCAGCCGCGCCGTGCCGCCCTTGATGCACTTGACGTCTCCGAGCACGCCGGCGGTCTTGCTCGAGTAGGTGACCGGCCCGAGCAGCGTGCCGCTCGAGGAGTACAGCTGGGCGGCCGAGCCGGTGCCGTGAATCGAGAACGAGCTGCCGAAGCAGGTTGAGGCGGGCGACAGCGCGTACGTGCCCTGGATGTTCTGCGGCGTCCGCGGCGCGGCTGCGCCCGGGGCCGGGGGCGCGGCGCTGAAGTTCGCGACGAAGGGAGCCCCGCCGAGGGTTCCGCTGATCGACGCCTTGGGGCCCGGAGTGGCGATCGCGTCGAGCTTTTGCGACCCGCCCGCCACACAGCTCACGGTGCCGGTCAGCTGATGGCTGTGGTTGGCGAGGGTCTTCCCGCTGAGCCTGAGCTGTCCGCCGAGGGTGTTCTGGTTGTTCGTGACGTTGACGAACTGCCCGGACTGAAGGACGTTGAACGACGGCCCGGCGGCCGCCACCTGGGTTGGCGCCGTGGAGGGCAGCGGAACGCCGCCTGCCGGCTTGGGCACCGGCCCGATGCACGGGCTGGCCTCGGCCAGCGTGTAGCTCCCGGCGATCGACGGCTGGGCCTTCTCGTTGCCGCCCTTGTCGATCACGAAGATCACGACCGCCACGCCGATCGCGACGATGACCGCGTAGAAGATGATCAGGCGCCTGGCCAAGCGACCACCCGGCATGTCCGTCTGTTCCAGCATTCAAGCCCCCTTCTCAACCCCGGTTTTCAGTTGTCCCACCCGGCCGGCGCAGCCCCGCCGCAGCCGGGTCGCGCGGAAAAGTAACCGATCGGACTGCCGCGCACATCCGGCACGTGCCATCGAACTGCATCCGTAAACCACCGCAATCTTGCTCCGGGCGGTGGCACAGCCGGCACCGGCTGCGGACCGGCTACAGGCCCAGCATGGAGGCGATGCGGACGCGCTGCGTCTCGTTGGTGCCCGAGTAGATCGGGGCGCCGACCGCATCGCGCAGGCCCTTCTCCAGGCCATACTCGCGCGTGTAGCCGCGTGCGCCGAAGATCTGGATAGCCGACAGGGCCGAGGCCAGGTTGGCTTCGCTGGTGATCAGCTTGGCCATCGAGATCTCGGTGGTCACGTTCCGGCCGCGATTGAAGCGCCGCGCGGTGTCATACAGATGCTTGCGCGAGTTCTCCAGGCCGATCTTCATGTCGACGATCTTGCCGGCGATGTACTGGTTTGACCCGATCGAACGGCCGAAGGCCTGGCGCTCCTTGGCGTACTTGATGCACCGCTCCATCCGCTCCTGCATCTCGCCGGCCATCATCATGAAGATGCAGAGGATCTCGTAGTTCATGACGTGCTCGAGGATGAAGAAGCCGGCGCCCGGCTTGCCGAGCATGTTCTCCTTGGGGACGCGGCAGTCACGGAACTCGAGCATGCAGAACGGGCAGGTGTTCAGCCCGAGCTTCTCGATCGGCTCGCCCACCTGGAACCCGGGTGTGTCGGTCGGGACGAGGAACGCGGTGATGCCGGCCGCGCCGCCCTCGGTGCCGGACTTGGCGTACACCGTGACCACGTCGGCCAGCGGACCGCTGGTGATCCAGATCTTCTGACCGTCGAGGATGTAGGCGTCGCCGTCCTCGGTGGCGGTGGTGATCATCGCGGTGGCGTCCGAGCCGGCGGTCGGCTCCGAGATCGCGTGTGCGCTGAGAATCTCGCCGTCGATCAGGCGGGTCAGGAAGCGCTCCTTGAGCTCGTCGGAGCCGAACTTCTGCAGCGGAATGGCCGCGCTCACGATCTGGGTGGCGAGCGCGAACAAGAGCCCGGTGTCCCGGCACCCGTAGCCGAGGTTCTCGAGCGTGTAGACCAGCGTGAGCACGTCGTGGCCCAGACCGCCCCATTGCTCGTCGAACGGGATCCGGATCACCCCCGAGTCACGGATCAGCTGCCACTTCTCGCGGTTGAAGCGGTTGGCCGCGTCGTCCTCGAGGTGACCGGTGTTGAGCGCGTCGAAATGCTGATTCAGTGACTTACGGAGCGACTTCTGATCGTCGGTCCATTCGCCGGATGGGGCGGTCAGTGCCATGGCTGGCTCCTAGCTTCCGGCGACGACTTCCCCGTACACGGACGGGTGGACGCCGGACTCGCTGATGCGGTGCGCCTCGTCGCCGGTCAGCGCGGGCGTGAACATGCACACGAGGCGCAGGTCCTCGTCCTCGCCGCCGAGCAGCCAGTGCGTGTCGTGATGGTCGAGCGCGTACATCCGGCCCGGGAAGATCTCGTGCTCGGTGCCGTCCATCGCGATGACCTTGCCACTTCCCTCGATGCAATAGCACGCCTCGAGGTGATTGGAGTACTCGATCAGCGTCTTGGTGCCCTTGCGCACGGTGGTGTCGGTGAGCGTGTAGCCCATGCCGTCGGCTTCGAGCAGGAACCGACGGCTGAGTCCATTGCCCCACTCGACCGTCTTCACTTCGTCGAGGTCCCGAATGATCATGTATGGCCCCTTGGTTTGATTTGACTACGAGTCTGGGGTCCCGTTTGGGAGGGATCCCAATTCCACGAGTAATCCGCGGAAGTCTTCGACGACGTCGCGTCCGGCGGCGCGTGCGTCCGTGACGCGCGCCACGCAAGTCGAGCCGACGATCGCCGCGTCGGCGCCCACCGCGCCGAGTCCCTCGATGTGGCTCTTGTCCTTGACGCCGAACCCGACCGCGATCGGCACATCGGTCCGCGCGCGCAGTGTCTCCATGACTGGCACGAGCGCGCCGTGGTCGGGTGGTCCGACCGTGCCGCTGCGCCCGTAGGCGGCGACCAGGTAGATGTAGGCCGAGCCGTGATCGGCTGCCTCGTTCAGCACGTCCTCGCTGGACGTGGCGTAGCAGGTGGTGACGATCGGCAGCGCTACGGACGCCGCCGCCTCGTAGTACTCGGGCTTCAGCCGCGGCGGGAGGCCGTGCACCAGCAGGCCGTGGGCGCCCGCGGACTGCGCGCGGTCGAGGAACTCCCGCATCGGCGTGCCCTTGATCGAGTAGCTCCAGTCGGCCAGCAGCGCGATCTTCAGATGCGAGAGCTTGGGGCGGACCTCACGGATGAACTCGAGCACGGCGTCGCGGTCGATCCCGTCCTGAAGTGCGCGGGTGGCCGAGGCCCGGATGACCGGCCCGTCGCTGGCCGAGTTGGGGAACGGGATCGCCAGCTCCAGGCAATCCACGCGGGCCTCGTCGAGCATCAGCACCAGCTCGCGGAACGTGTCCAGCGGCGGGTCGCCGGCGTTCAGGAACACGGCCAGGCCGGGTCGCCCCGGGCGGGCGTCGGCGAAGAAGCGGGTCGCCGATGCCGTCATGCCACCGCCGCCGCGTGCTTGCCGTGCGCCCGCATGCGCTCGATCAGGCGCGCCGGCTCCCCGGCGCTCATCGCGTCACTCGCCATCTGCAGCCCCTCGCTCCAATCGGACGCGACCTCGCAGTTGATGGCCAGCGCGGCGGCGTTGAGCCTGATGCTGTCGATCGCTCCTGGCGGCCCATCCCCGCCGATCAGGGCCAGGAAGTGATCGACGGTGGCCTCGAGATCGCTGACCGGGAGCAGGTCCTCGAACGGCCGCTCGCTCAGGCCAAGCTCGGCCGGGCGCAGTACGAACTCCTCGCCCCGCGCGCTGTCGTACACGTGACAGTCGACGACGCTCATCAGCTCGTCGACGCCCACGTCGTTCCAGCACACCCAGTAGTCCTTGCTGGGATCCTCGGACACGAGTCCGCGGAAGGTGGGCAGCACGCTGTGGTCCGAGACGCCGGTGATCTGGAGCGACACCGGCACGGCAGCCAGGAACGGCCCGATCAGGTTGAAGAACCTTCCGATGGTCTTCATGTCGAAGGGCAGGATCTGGCGGGCCAGCATGCGCAGCTCCTTCGGGTATACGAACGGCCCGGCGCAGGCCATCCCGAACGTGTCGAGCATCTCCTCGGTCTGCTCGTAGGAGCTCGTCTGGCGCAGGCCGAGCCGATCGAGCAGGTCGACCGACCCGGTCCGGCTGGCGTAGGCGCGCGAGCCCGTCTTGATCACACGCGCCCCCATAGCTGCGGCCACGAACGCCGACGCGGTCGACAGGTTGAACGTGCTCGGGCCGCCGCCGGTGCCGACGATGTTCACCGTGCGCTGCGCCGGCGACCCGGCCTGCGGGTTACGTGCGCGCAGGGACTGGAGCAGCGAGCTGACCGAGGCGCCGTCGGGCATGCGCGTCGTGAGCGACGACAGCACGGCCAGCGCCTCGCCAGGATGCAGCTCCTTGGCCGCGAGACGGTCCCAGAAGTCCCCCCACACCTCCTCGGAGATCGGGTAACGCTGGGTGACCAGCGCCGCGAGGGCTTCAGATGGCGGGGACTTACTCGGCATGCGCGGTCTCCCGCGCCTGGTCGACGTAGGCCTTGATCGCGGCGACGGTGCGGAAGCTGTCCGGACCGAGCTCGGAGTCATCGACGCCGATGTCGAACTCGTCCTCCAGCCAGGCCACCACCTTGAGCAGGCCGAGGCTGTCCACGACGCCGCCGGTCAGCAGATCGAAGTCGTCTTCGAGATCCTCCACCGGGACGTCCGGCATGAACTCCTCGACGATGAACGTCTTGATCTTCGCGGTCGTCTCATCCATTGGCACGACTCCTCTCTAGTGCGGCTGCGACCGCCTTGCGGTCGACCTTTCCAGTTGATGTTTTGGGCAGTGGCTCGGTGACGATCTCGATCGTCGAAGGCATCTCGGTGCGCGCCAGGCGCGTCGCGCAGTGCTGGCGGAGAATCAGGCTGTTGAGCTTGGCGTCGGCCTCGCGGCGCACCTGCGCGTGCAGGCGGGCGCCGGCCAGCTCGTCCGGGACCGCGATGACCGCGACCTCGACGACCGCGGGGTGCTCCTGGATGGCCTGCTCCACGACCTGGGTCGAGACCCGGACCCCGCGGACCTTGACGTAGAAGTCGGCCCGGCCCTCGAGCGTGAGCGTCCCGTCCTCGTGCCGGCGCACGATGTCGCCCGACTTGTAGTAGATGCGGTCGGGATCGTCCTCGAGAGTGACGAACTTTCCCTCGTTCAGAGACGACTTCAGGTAGCCGCGCGTCTGGAACGGCGTCCACACCATGAACTCGCCGGTGCCCGTGCCCTCGAGCGCGGTCCCGTCCTCTTGCTGCACCCGGACGATCACGCCGGGGATCGGCTGACCCACCGGGACGTTCGACGGGAACGTCGCCCTCGGCCAGCCCGTGGAATTCGTGGATCAGGCTGTCGTTGGTCTCCGTGCAGCCGTAGATGTTGTAGAACCTTGCGCGGGGGAACAGGTTGGGCAGCTCGGCCAGCGAGCTCGGCGGGATCTTGTCGCCGGTGGTGATCACGTGGCGCACGCTCGGGAACGTGCGTCCGTCCTCGCGGTGCACGTCGAGCAGCAGGCGGTAGAGCATCGGCACCGCCTGGAGCACGTTCACGCTGGTTCTCGCCTATCAGGTCGGCCAGATAGGCGCCCTGCGTGGCGCGATCCTGATCGACCATCGCCACGCAGCCGCCGTGCTTGAGCGTGGTCCAGATGTCGAGCAGGCAGAGATCGAAGTTGAGCGGCGCGTAGTTGGCGACCACGGTGCCCGGGGCGATCTCGAACTGCTCGGCCGTCCAGTCGGTGAACGCGTCGATCCCGCTCGCGGTGAGCGGAACGATCTTCGGCAGCCCGGTGGAGCCCGAGGTGGTGAGCATGAACGTGACGTCCTCGCCGCCGCCGACCGGCGGCCACTCGGAGCCCGCCGCATCGGGCGCGCCGCGTGCGTCGTCGACCAGCGCTCGCAGGCTGGCCGCGCTCTCGCTGCGTGGCCCGTGCGGGGAGAGCACCTGGCTCGTGCCCGCCTGGGCGAACAGCTGGGCCAGCGTCTCGGGCGCGAGCTCGATCGAGGGCAGCAGGAACGGCTTGCCTGCGCGCAGGCAGGCCAGGATCAGGCCGATCGCCTCGGGTGACTTCTTGGCCCGGATGCCGACCGGCCGGCCCGTCGCGCAGCCTCGCGTCCTGGATCTCGGCGAACGACGAGTTGCTCAGCTGCTGAAGCTCGCGGTAGGAGATCGGCGAGCCCTCCCAGATCAGCGCCGGTGCGTCCGGCTGCTGGCGCACCTGCTCGGCGAAGTGGTCGGCCAGGGATCGGATCGCGGTCTGGCTCATGCGGAGGCTCCTGGGGTGACGGGTGTGCGCAGCTCGGCGCGGTGGCGTTCGAAGTCCGTGACCCAGCCGCGGATGCTCTCGGCCCGCAGCAGGCCGGTCCCGATGAGCAGGCCCTTGAACCCGGCGTCGATCAGCTCCGCGCCGATCCGCGGATCGACGATCGCGCTCGCGCTGACCGGGCAGGGTGTGCCGGCGGCGATCGTCGCCTCGAGCAGCGAGCGGCTCACGTCGATGTCGCCGGGCTCGCGCTCGCGCGTGTTGATGTCCTTGTTGTTGACCGCGATGACGCAGTCGCGCGGGGTGGATCACGCTGCCGAGCTCGTCCTGGTCGACGATCTCGACGAACGGCGTCAACCCGTGCTGCAGCGCGATCTCGATCAGGTGCTGGAACGTCTTGGCGGGCAGGATCTTGGCCGTCAGCAGCACGGCCGAGGCGCCCATCTCCTTGGCCGCGACGATCTGCTTCTCGCGCGTGATGAAGTCCTTCTTGAGCAGCGGCAGATCGGTCAGGCCGGCGACCTCCTTAAGCATCGCGTCGTTGCCGCCGAACCAGCGGCCGGTGACCACCGAGATGCACGGTGCGCCGACCGCCACGTACTGCTCGACGATCTCGGCGATCGTCCGCTCGCCCATCAGCTCGGCGCCCTCGCCATCGGAGCGCTTGACCTCCATGATGATCGGCAGCCGGGCGGCCAGCAGGGCGTCGATGAACGCGCTAGGCATCGGTCGTGCTCCCTCCAGGCGCGGGTGATCGAGCGCACCCGCTCGGCCGAGATCGCGCCGCCCGCGTCGCGGGCATTGGTGTCGACGTCGATGCCGAGGAACAGCGGATGGTCGGCGAGCGATGCGTACTGACCGCGGTTCTCCTCGGAGATGCCGCCGGCGAGCAGGAACGGGCGCGACAGCCGGTCGAGCAGCGGCGCGACGGCCGCGGGGTCAAGCGCCTGTCCGGTGCTGCCGACGCGTCCGTCCTCGGTGACCACGTCGAACAGGAACACGTCGACGCCGGCCTTTTCGTAGGCGCCGATCAGCGAGGCCTCGACGCACTCGCCGCCCTTGACGTGCAGAACCTTGATCACCTCGACCGATCCTCGCCAAGCTCGAGCGCCTTGACCTTGCGGACCACGCCCGGGGTGGGGTAGCCGTGCAGCTGGACCCAGCGCACCGGCGCGGAGTCGAGCGCGACGCGCAGTAGCTCGGGCGTCCTTGGCAAAGGTGACGAGCACCGGCGCCGGGCCGCCGTCGATGCCGGCGGCGTGCGCTGCGAGCGCACGCCAGCGTTCCGGCGGCAAGGTCGTGCGGACCTCCGGGCACGGCCAGCCAGAGGCCCACGAGGTCGACCTGGTTAGCCGCCAGCACGTCGATCTCGGCCGGAATCGACGATGCCGCACACTTTCACGAGCGGTTGTTCCGGTCCGACCTGCTTGCCCCGAGTGGCTCCTGCTGAGCAAGGCCACGAAAAACGGTCCCCCTTTGCGATTGTGCGTCCGAGCCCGACTTTAACGAGAAGCGGGAAGCACTGGCAACCCCGCGCATCGAAAAGAGCTCCGGCGTGCCGCGGATGGCGCGCTAGCACGAGATTCACCTCCCCGGCCCTTCACGACGCGGATAAGATCCGGGCAGACCGGGCGGCACGCCGCTCCGAAAGCTGGGGCAATTCGCGACAGGAGGGCACCTTGAGTAATGACAAGCATCCGGCGGAGTCGTACGACGTCGCGATCCTCGGGGGTGGGTTGGCCGGACTGACCCTCGGCCTGCAGCTCAAGTACGCGCGTCCCGAAACGAGCATCTTCATCGCCGAGAAGCGCGCCGGGCGGGCCCCAGAGGCCGCGTTCAAGGTCGGGGAGTCGACCCAGGAGATCGCCTGCAACTACTTCGGCGAGGTGCTCGGCCTGATGGAGCACATGGAGCGCGACCAGATCCGCAAGTGCGGGCTGCGCTTCTGGTTCCCGGCCGGCGATAACTCGAGCTTGGCCGAGCGCATCGAGCGCGGGCCCACCGCGCATGCCCCGGTACCGAGCTGGCAGTTCGACCGCGGCCGCTTCGAGAACTACCTCGGCGACCGGAATCTCGAGGCTGGGATCGACCTGTTCGGGGCCACCCGGGTGACCGGATGTCGAGGTCGGCGATCCCCATCGGGTGACGATCACGCCGCGGGCGGGCGGGGAGCCGACGACGGTCAAGGCGCGCTGGCTGATCGACGCCAGCGGTCGCTCGTGGATCCTCAAGCACAAGCTCGGTCTGCTCGAGGACAACGGGCACGTGGTCAACTCATCCTGGTTCAGGCTGGCCGGCGGCATCGACATCGAGGACTGGGCGGATCCCGACGACGACGAGTTCTTCGGGCGCATGTCCGAGCGCGGGCTGCGCCAGTTCAGCACCAACCATCTGTGCGGCAAGGGCTACTGGATGTGGATGATTCCGCTCTCCTCGGGTGCCATCTCGATCGGGATCGTGGCGGATCCGCGCTTTCACCCGATGGACCAGATGAACACGCTGGACAAGACGATCGACTGGATCCGCGAGCACGAGCCGCAGCTCGGCGAGTCGGTCGATGCGCGGCGCGACCAGATCGAGGACTTCCTCAAGGTCGAGGATTTCTCCTACGGTGCCAAGCAGGCCTTCTCCGGCCGTGACCGCTGGTGCCTGGTCGGTGAGGCGGGCGCGTTCCTGGACCCGTTCTACTCGCCCGGCTCGGACTTCATCGCGCTCTCCAACACGCTCGCCACCGACCTGGTCACCCGGGAGCTCGACGGCGAGGACGTCGTGCAGCGCGCCGAGGCCCACAACGACTTCTACCTGAACGCCTACCGGGTCCACCTCACCCAGTACGAGGGCCAGTATGTGTTCTGGGACAACCCGACCGTGATGAACGTGAAGATCAGCGGCAACAACATCTACTACTGGGGATGCCTGGGGCTGCTGTTCTTCCATCGCAAGCTCACCGACCTCGATCTGATGGCGGCCGTTCGTCCGGATATGGAGCGAATGTGGGCGATCATCACGCGGCTCGAGGCGATGTACCGCGAGTGGAACGAGCTCGAGCAGCGCGAGTGGCGCCGGGCCATGGTTCCCTCGAGCGCCTTCCCGGCCATGTTCGACCGACACCGCGACATGATCGCGGGGTTCGACGAGGAGGCCATCAAGGCGAGGATGCGCGCGAATGCGGACCTGCTCGAGGCCTACGCGGTGCTCGCCTTCAACCGAGCGGCGCAGAACCTCGGCGACGCCGCCCCGGGTGAGGACGAGAAGATCAATCCCTACGCGGTGTCAGCCTCGATCCCGATCGCTGGGAGGC
The DNA here is from genome assembly GCA_963764545.1 of uncultured Solirubrobacterales bacterium. Lineage (GTDB taxonomy): Bacteria > Actinomycetota > Thermoleophilia > Solirubrobacterales > Solirubrobacteraceae > Palsa-465. The sequence continues at coordinate 333,837 of CAVXSX010000012.1, forward strand.
CGACGGGCTGCTGGGCGGCGAGGGCCTCACGGTCGCCGAGGCGCGCCAGTCAGAGGCGGCCGGGATGGAGAACCTGCTGATGGAGGCGATCGCCCAGCCGGCGTGATCGGCGGCGTCGCGACGCCGTCCCGGGGCGTGCGTCAGGCGAGGAAGAACGGCTCCTCAGACGGACCTGCGGCGGCGGCCGGGATCGCGTCGGCGAAGGACTCGACCAGCTCGGTGGCGTCCCTGAGGGTCACACCAGGCTCGGCGTAGAGACCATCCTCATCCCAGCGCTCCGGGCGCAGGCTGACTGCGTAGGGGTTGATCGGGCGCTCGAAGTCGGGGCGCTCGTCGAGCGCATCGGCGGCCTGGCGCGAAGATGACCACGGCCAACGCCTCCGAGCGCGGCACCTGCTGGCTGATCTCTTCGCGCAGCTCGTCATCGTCCACCTCCCGGACGAGATCAGCAAACGCTCCGAACATCATGGGCCTTATCAGCTTCGCCAGAGGGGCCTCCTCGGGTATCTCCTCGTCCGGGTCCGGGGGGCTGCAGCTCATGCCACTGCTTCCAGAGCTCCTGCATGTTCATGTCCAAGTGGTAGAGGCGTTCCACGTCCTCATGCACGCTCTTCATGAACTCGTAGTTCCCGTATCTATTCTTGACGAAGAGGGTCACGTTGCCCGTGTGATTGAGGTAGGTATCCCAGATCAGCTTGTGCTGGGAGACCCAAGCATTACCGAACAGCAGGTACTGGTCCGTGTAGCGCGAGATGACTTTCTCGAAGGTGCGGAAGTACCAGTCGCTGTAGTAGTCGACACGCTCCGAGATGTCCTCACCATCGAGGTCGCTCGCAGATCAGGTCCGTCGTGAACGTATTCCCGACGCCGATGAAGTCCGAGCCGGGGGAGTAGAACGGGTCGGCGAACGCCGCGGCCTCGCCGACGAGCGTCCACCGGTCAGGCGAGTAGACCTGCTTCACCCCATAGGCGAAGTCCTGTACCCGCAGGAAATCCACGATCTGGCCCATCCGAGGCTCCACCGCGGCCCGAGCTGGGGCTCGTGTCCTTCAGCCAAGCCACCATCCGATCCAATTCGCTGATCTCCTCGAAGGGGTGGACACGAGGATCCGCGCAGATCCCGATGCTGATCGGGCCCGAGGACAGGGGGATCATCCATACCCAATAACCCTCACCCATCAGATGGTTGGTGCTCAAGGCCCGGAGGCCCGACTCTGACATCTTGCCCATCCACGCCTCGCTGTCACGGCCCCAATCCTCGATGTCGAGGCCGCCGTCCAGTCGGATCCATGCCGCGTTGATTGTGTGGGCCACGTCTTTGGACAGGCCGAACTTGCGCTTGAGCAGACTGGCTCGGCCGGTGGCATCGACGACCCACCGCCCTTTCGTGGTGACGTCCTCGTCCATCTGGGTGAAGGACACGACGTGCAGGTCCTCATCGATGTCCACGCCCCGGACCCGGCACCCCCCAAGGACATCCACGCCCATGCCCCGCGCTCGAGTGGCCAACTCGTTCTCGAACACCCCGCGGTCGATCTGCCAGTTGTCGTGGGGAGGGTAGCCGGCTGCGCCCTGCTCGATGCGCTTGGTGATGTCCTCGTTGCCGCCGGCGGGGAGGAAGAACCGCAGCCCGATCTTTATGAGCTGGTCCTTCTTGAGGTGATCCTCCATCCCCACCACCTTCTCGAAGTAATGAGCTCCCGAGGGGACGGTGGACTCGCCGACCTTGAAGGCCGCGAGCGGAGCAGGGCCCTCTCGCTTCTCGAGCACCGCTATATCCGTGTCGGGACGTCGGCGCTTCAGCTGGATGGCGAGTGTGAGCCCGGCCAGGCCCCCGCCCATGATGACCACGTCGTAGCGCTCGCGGGCGACGTGGAGTGGACGGATCTCGAGGCTGGAAACGCTGCGCTCGTCGCTCATGGTGCCCCCGTTCGGTCGAGTGGTTGCTTAGCATCTCCACTGCGTAACCCCCTGTCAAGGTGCTCGCTCACTCAGCGAGAACCGCTGCGAGGACGGCCCGGGTGCGGCGCCAGCGAGCCAGCGTCGCCTGGGCGTCATGCAGGCGATACGTGACCCCGCTGAGGAGATCTGCGTACGGCGCGGCATCCTGTGTGGCTGCGACGACGCGCAGCACGAACCCCCGCATCGCCGGATCCTCGCCGGCGGTGATCGGGAGCTCGTCCTCGACGTGGCAGCGCAGCGAGAAGGCGAGGCCGTCGGCGACCAGGGCCAGGGTGACCCGGCCTGTGCGGGCGAGGTTGGCGGCGGACGTGCTCGTCGGCCACAGCGCAAGCGCCAGCCGCCCGTCGGCGGCCACCACCAGCTCGCCCACGCTCACCATGGCGAGGTGCGTCCAGCCGCCCTCGAGCTCGGATAGGACGAGGATCGTCAGCCCCTCCTGCCGCTCTGGCTCGTCTTGCAGGCGGCGCCTGACCGGCTCGGGGACGGCGGGCTCGAGCTCGCGGCTCACGTGTGCGCGCCGGGCGTCATCGCAGAGCGTCGATCCCCTGCCAGCGGCTGATCAGCCCGGCGTCGATCCCGAACTGATCGAGGATCTTGGTCACCGTATGGTCGATGATGTCCTGCAGCGTGGCCGGCCGGTGGTAGAAGGCTGGAACCGGGGGCAGGATCACCGCGCCGATCTCGGTGGCCTGGAGCATCAGGCGCAGGTGCCCGGCGTGCAGCGGCGTCTCCCGGACGACCAGCACGAGCCGACGCCGCTCCTTCAGGCAGACGTCGGCCGCGCGGGCGATGAGGTTGTCGTTGAAGCCATTGGCTACCGCGGACAGCGTCTTGATCGAGCACGGGACGACCGCCATCCCGCTGGTGATGAAGGTTCCGCTCGCGATCGACGCGCCCAGGTCGCGTTCGTCGTGGACGACGTCGGCGAGCTGCTCGACGGTCGACGGGTCGCGCTCCATCTCGTAGGCGATCGTCTTGCGCGCGCCGGCGCTGACGATCGCATGGGTCTCGACGCCTTCGACGGCGCTCAGCACCTCGAGCAGCCGGACGCCGTAGTGGGGCGCGCTCGACCCCGAGAGGGCGACGATGATCCGAGCGGGGGTGGGCACGGTGCCGTCAAGCCTCCTGCGCCGGAGCGCCGTATTCAAGCCCGAGCTGGTCCAGCCACGCTTGGGTGGTGCCCGTCACCACCAACCGCGTCCGCCGCAGCTCTCCGGGCGTGCGCGCCCCGAGCAGGAACATGACGCTCCTCAGCTCGTGCAGGAAGCAATCGATCCAGGCGTGGACGGCCTGCTCTCCCTCACGCGCCGCCATGAGCAACGGGCGCGCCACGCCGACCAGCGTCGCCCCGAGGGCGATCGCCTTGGCGCCGTCGAGCCCGGAGCGGATGCCGCCGGTGGCGATGACCGGTAGCCCGGCGGCGCGCGCGGCGACGATCGACACCGGAGTTGGAATGCCCCATCCCCGCAGGCTGCCCGCCAGCCGGCGCCCCCGCTCGTCGTGGCGGGCCTGTGCGCGCAACCCCTCGATCGCGGCGAAGCTCGTCCCGCCGCTCCCTCCCACATCGAGCGCGGCGACCCCCACGCCCGCGAGCCGGAACGCCGTGGACTGCGACATGCCGCCACCGGTCTCCTTGACGAGAATCGGGATCGGCAGCGCGCTCGCGACCCGCTCGAGTGCGGCCAGACCCCCGGCAGCGTGGCGGTCGCCCTCGGGCTGCACGCTCTCCTCGAGGAAGTTGAGGTGGACCGCCAGCGCGTCGGCGCGAACCATCTCAACCGCCGCTTGCAGCTGCTCGAGCGACAGCGCGGGGCCGGAGGCCTGGGGCAGGAGCTGGGCGATGCCGACGTTGCCGATGATGAACGCCGACGGCGCCACGGCGCGCACGATCGAGTAGGTCGAGGACAGCTCGGGATTGACCAGGGCCGCTCGCTGGCTGCCCACCCCGAGGGCGAGGCCGCTGCGCCCGGCGGCGGCGGCGAGCGCCGCGTTGATCTGCTCCGCCGCCCGATGGCCGCCGGTCATGCCCGCGATCAGCAGCGGCGCCTCGAGGCGGTGACCGAGGAACGTCACCGAGAGGTCGACGTCGTCGAGATTGCACTCGGGGAGCGCCTCGTGCTCGAAGTGGATGTCGTGCCACGCGCTGGCGGGCGCCGCGTCGACGTCGGGCCTCGCGGCCAGCTCCAGGTGCTCTGCCTTGCGCGCCTCGACCGCGCCCTCCTCGTCGCTGGGCATTTGCAATACGGTACCCGGGCATGCGACGCCTCCGGGACCTGCGCGCTTATCTCGACGCGCTCGACGAGATCGGCGAGCTGCAACACATCGACGCCGAGGTCAGCCTCGACTACGAGCTGGGGGCGATCGTCCGCCGCTCGTACGACCTGATGGCGCCCGCGCCGTTGTTCACGAACCTGACGGGCGTCGAGCCTGGATTCCGCGTGCTCGGGGCGCCCGCCGGCGTCAGCGCGCAGCCGGGGCTCTACCTCAGCCGGGTTGCCCTGTCCCTGGGCCTTCCGCCGCAGGCGTCCGGCTCGGACATCGTCGCTGCGCTGGTCGCCGCCCGCGGGGCGCCGCCGATCCCACCGCGGTCGTGCCCACCGGCCCGTGCAAGGAGGTGATCGCGCTCGGCGACGACATCGATCTCGGGCGGCTTCCCGCCCCGCTGCTGCACGGACACGACGGCGGAAGGTTCATCAACACCTACGGGATCGTCGTCGCCCGCACCCCGGACGGGAGCTGGACCAACTGGTCGATCTCCCGGACGCAGGCGATGGACGCGCGGCGGATGAGCAGTCTGGTCATCCCCACGCAGCACCTCGGTGTGATCCGCGCCATGTGGCGGGAGCGGGGCGAGGACATGCCGGTCGCGGTGGCGATCGGGGTCGAGCCCGTGATCCCGTTCGTCGGGGGCATGCCGCTGCCCGAAGGGGTCAACGAGGCCGACTTCATCGGTGCGTATCTCGGGGAGCCGGTCGACGTCGTGCGCTGTGAGACGGTCGACCTCGAGGTGCCCGCGACGGCGGAGATCGTCATCGAGGGAACCATCTCGATGACGGAGACCGCGCCCGAAGGGCCGATGGGCGAGTTCGCCGGCTTCACCTATCCAGGAGAGAGCACGCGCCAGCCGATCTACCACGTCTCCGCGTTGACGCACCGTCGGGATCCGATTCTCCCGGTCGCCGTTGCGGGGCATCCCGTCGAGGAGAACCACACCGCGTGGGGCATCCCCAACTGCGCCGAGGTCGTCTACCAGCTGCAGCGCGGTGAAGTGCCGGTCACCAGCGCGTTCATGCCGCTCGAGTCGGGCTGTCAGCTTCTAGTGATCACGGTGCCCTCGAACTGGCGTGACGCGTTCGCACAGCCGAGCCCCGCCGCGCTGATGGACAGGATCGCCGAGGTCCTGTGGGACGATCGCGCCCACACCGCCTACGCGATCGCCAAGATCATGGTGACCGAGGACGACATCGATCCCTCGAACACGCGTGATGTCGTATGGGCCTTCGCGGCCAAGAACTCACCCTCGGACGGAGTGAGGCTCTATGAGGACCGGAACATGGTCCCCCTCCCGGTGTTCCTGCCGGATGCCGATCGCCGGCGCTTCAAGACCACCAAGGTGATCTACAACGCGCTGATGCGGGAGGACGGTGACCCGGAGTCCACTCCGCTGCGCTCGACGCTCGACGAGGACTGGCCGCGGGAGATCCAGGAGCGGGTGCTGGCGCGGTGGAGCTCGGAGTACGGCTACCGCGCCATCGACGTCGCTTAACGAACCGCGCCCCCATTGCTGGGGGCGCGGTCTTCCTCAGTCCTTCTCGGTGGCCGTCAGGAGACGGCGATACCTGACACCCCGGCGGCCAACGCCATCGGCGTCGCCTGTACCAGCGTGAGGCTGCCACCCGAGCCGATCTTGTAGACCTCGATGTGACTCCCGAAGGGCAGGAGCCCCTGCGTCGGATTGGCCATGTACAGGTACTTGCCGTCCGGGCTGGTACCGAGGTCGGACGGCGTGCCCGGGCCGGTGTTCACGTTGCCGAGGAACGTCAGCGCCCCGTTGGCCGCGACCTTGTACCGGGTCAGGCCAGACAGTCCGGTGCCGATCGGGGCGCCGGGAGCCGGGTGCGCCGCCGTGGCCGATAGCGTGTTGGTCACGAACGCGTACCTGTTGTCCTTGCTGAGAACGACCCAGCAGGCCGCGCGGCCACCGCTGGCCACGTTGCTGATCGGGCTCAGCTTTCCGTTGGCGCCGAGCTTGTAGGTCTGCAGCGAGCCGTTGGCCTGCGCTCCGTCGGTCAGCGGCGGGGGTGCGTTGTGTACCGTCTTCACCGTACCGGCGCTCGTATCGACCATGATGCTCGAGGGCAGGAAGCGGAAGCCGAACGGAGTCGGCGTCGCCGCGGTCGTCGGGGATCGCGTGTCCGATCGAGCCGTTCGAGGCGACCTTGAACGTGTCGATCACCCCGGGATTCCCGTTCGTGCCGGTGGTCAGCGGCAGGTCGCGCATGGTGACAACCAGCCACTTGCCGGTCGGGTTGAAGCCGATGTCGGCGGCAACCCCGTTCCCGCCGGAAATCGACAGGCTCTGCGTCGAGTGCCGAATCGCGGTGAGCTTGCCGTGGCTGTCGAACGAGAAGCCCTTGACGCTTCCGCTGACTCCGTTCAGCACGTAGAGCAGGTTTCCGTGCACCGCCAGGCTAATCGGCAGCACTCCGCCGGAGCTCGCCTTGCCGGCGCGGGTGATGCCGCCGGACCTGACGCGGAATGAGGTGATGCTGTTGCTGCCGTCGTTCACGACGAACAGCAGCTTGTGGTCGGCGCTGAGAATGATCGAGTCCGCGCTGTCGACCACGGGCAATCCGAACGGCTGCTGTGACGCCGTGCCCTTGCCGCCGGTCTTGATCGTCTCGAACAGCTTGACCGTGCCGTTGGCGTAGCGCTTAAAGACGTAGACCTGGTTCCCATGCGCGTTGTTCGACTGGCTGAACAAGAAGCCCACGGCCTTGGCTTTGCTGCCCTTGTGAGCGGCCAGCGCCGGCGTCGCGACGAGCGCGGCGGTCGACAATGCGACGACTAACGCGCTCCCTAGAACGTATTTGGATACAGCCGACCTGCCCATACGCGGAACCCCCGGTTCTTTGAGTGAATGCGGGCACACCAGCCTCCGGCCCGAGTGGCGCGCCATCGTGGTGACCCTACAGCCGCCGTATCCGGGCGTCAACTACCGCCGCAATTGCAGGCGGGCTTGCGCATCCCGGGCCGTCGGGCCAACCTCAAACGATGCTCGCCTCGCGGCGGGCGCGGTCGAGATTGATCGGCCGCGAGAGCGCCTGCAGTGCCGGCAGCTGGGCCTGCGCGGCCTCGCGACCTGCGGCCAGGAACAGGTCGGCGCGGTGGAAGTCGCGCCATTCGGACGGTCCGAAGCGCGGGGTGATCACGACGTCGGCGAGCGCCGCGTGCCGCGCGCTGGTGTCCAGCTGGCTGAGGTCCATCGCCTCGAGGATGGTGTCGAGGGGGCCGCGGCGTCGCGGCTTCTGCGGCTCGGGCTCGGACTCGGCTTCGTTCGGCCAGCGCTCGAGCGTCTCCGCGCCGAGCAGGTTGACCGACACGACGATGTCGGCCCCGCCCTCGAGCACGGCCGCTGTGGGCACCGGCACCAGCGCAATCGCGTCGATCAGGCGGTGGCCGTCGCGCTCCTGGGTCGGGAACACGCCGGCGACCGACAATGCCGCCAGCAGGGCCTCCCACAGGGGACCGCCGCGCTGCGCCACCGGGGCGCGTGCGGTCAGGTCCACGGCCATGATCACGAGTGGGATCACCGTCTGGGTGAACCGACGCTCGTCGGTGGCCTGCTTGAGCAGCTCGGTCAGTGCCTCGAGGCCGGCCGAGCCGACCAGCGGCGAGGCGAACAGCTTGCCCACGGCCTCCGGGTTGAACGCCTCGCGAAAGCGAGCGTCGATTTCGCCGGCGCTGTAGCCGAGCGCGAGCTGCGTGGCCACGAAGCCGCCGATACTGCTGCCCCCCGCGTAGTCCACCGAATATCCGGCCTCCTCGAGAGCCTGGAGAAAGCCGACGTGCGCGTATCCCTTGGCGCCCCCGGCGCCCAGGGCCACACCCAGCTTGGTGCGAGTGAGGTGACGGGCGATCCACGCTATGTCACGGTCGGCAAGCGGGAAGCCGGCCTGCCGGGGGCACTCGCGTACGACTCGTTCGAGCGTGCCGGGAGACCACATCTGGCTGGCCTCGCGCGCCTCGTCGGAGACCAGCACGATCTCGAGCCGCCGTCCCTTCGCAGCCGACGCGACGCGCCCCAGTCCGGCCGCCTCATCGGCGTTTCCGACCAGCGCCACCACCCGGTCGACCTCGTCGAGCAGCACGCCCAGCGTGTCCGGATCGAGGTCGCTCGGAATCAGGACGGTCTCGCTCTGGCTGGCCAGCTCTCGGACGCGGTCAGTGCGCCCGCGAACGACAGCGACCGATCGGCCACCGTGATCGGACGGGGGCGGCCAGTCCGGCCGCGGCGACGATTTGGTTGACCACCGCCTTCAGCGACGATCCCGCGACGATGCCGATCTCCTCGCCGCGGTTGGAGCTGCTGCGGGCGGTCGCGCTGAACAGGGCGGCGCTGTGGGCACTGGCGCGGAACAGCCGCTCGCGCTGGGTGTGGATGACGTTGATGAGGATCCGCGGGAAGCGCTCCGCGAGCTCGAGCAGGTCGGCCGCGTCGAGCTCGAGCGTGTGCGTGATCGTGCTCGCGGCGACGGTGGCGGTGCGCTCGGTCCGGGTGATCGCGTCCTGGGCGCCGATCACATCGCCCTTGCGCATGCGCAGCTCGATCTCCCCCCGCCGGCGGTGGTGCCGGCGGTCCAGTTCACCAGACCGCCGGTGATCAACCAGATGCGATCGCTCGGCTCGCCGGCGGTGCACAGCCACTCACCGGGAGCGAACTCCCGCGGGCGCATTCGCGCCGCGACGGCGTCGAGCTCGGCCTCGGTCAGTCCTTCAAATAGGCGACTGGCGCCGAGTGAGAGGTCACGAGCCACGATCCGCCCCAGCGTAAGCGCCACGCAACTCGCGCGTCAAGGCGGCCGAAAATCGTCGCAGTGGGTGGCTGCGAGCGTGTATAGACTCACGCCCCACATGGAAGCGAGTCAGGCGAGGGCAGCATCGGGCAGCGTGCCGATCGTCACCGGCAAGAGGCTGATGCTGTTCTCCGGTCGTGGCAACCCAGGACTCGCCAGCGCCATCGGCCGCAAGCTCGGAATCGAGCTCGGCAACATCACCCTGAAGACGTTCTCGGCCGGCGAGGTGTACTGCCGGATCGAGGAGTCGGTGCGCGGTGCGGATGTGTTCATCGTCCAGCCGACGTGCGCCAATCCAGAGACCGGGATCAGCGCGAACGACGCGATGATGGAGCTGCTGGTCATGATCGACGCGGCGGTCGGCGCCTCGGCCCACCGCGTGATCGCAGTGATGCCGTGGTACGGCTACTCCCGCCAGGACAAGAAGTCGGCGCTGCGCGAGCCGATCACCGCCCGGCTGGTGGCTCAGTTGCTCGAGACAGCCGGCATCGACCGGATGCTGACGATCGATCTGCACGCGGGGCAGGTCCAGGGCTTCTTCCGCAAACCGGTCGACCACATGACCGCGCTGCTGTTGATTGCCGACTACTTCCGCGGGCTCGAGCTCGACGACCTGGTCGTCGTCGCTCCGGATGTCGGGCGGGTGAAGCTGAATCACAAGTTCGCCGAGATGGTCGGTGCCGATCTGGCGCTGATGACCAAGGAGCGCCCGGCCCAGCAAGTGGCCGAGGTTGGCTACGTGATCGGGGACGTGCGCGGCAAGACGGCCGTCATCCTCGACGACATCATCGACACCGCCGGCACGCTCACCGCGGCGGGCCAGACCGTGCTCGAGCAGGGCGCCCGCCGGGTGTTCGCCGCCTGCACCCATCCGGTGTTCTCCGGCGCGGCGTATGAGCGTCTGGCTGACTCCGCCTTCGAGCAGGTGGTGGTGACCGACACCATCCCGCTGCGCGACGGCGCACCCGACAAGGTCGTCGTGCTCTCGTGCGCCTCGCTGCTTGCGGACACGATCCGTCAGATCTTCACTGATGGGTCGGTGTCGGCCGTGTTCGGCGGCGAGAACCAGTTGTTCTAGGGCTGAGGTCGCGGTCCGGCCGATGGCGCGGCCGCGACCCCGTCGGTGATCGCCACTGATGAACCCGAGCTGAATTGACAGCTCGGACGAGTTGCAATGGGGATGGCGGTTCCGTCATGATGGGCGGCGGACGTGGACCGACAAGGGGGTTGTAACCGGGGCTCAGCCACGCCGAGGACGCCTTCGGCGCGCTGGTCGATGCCGGGCCGCGATCCCTCCCGTCCGCCTTCGGGGCCCGCGACGCCGAGCGGTGCTCGTCGCGTTGGCACGCGCGGCCGCGGCATGCGACCTGGACCGAGCTGGGTCCCGGGACGGCATGGCAAATTCCGACGGTTGACAAAGGAGAGCACGATGGGGGATAGGCAGCCGGCTGACAGCTACGACGTGGCGATCTTGGGCGGCGGCCTCGCGGGGTTGACTCTCGGGATTCAGCTGAAGGCTGCCCGTCCGGAGACCAGTGTCTTCATCGCCGAGAAGCGCAAGGGCCTGGCGCCCGAGGCCGCGTTCAAGGTCGGTGAGTCGACGGTTGAGGTGTCAGCCCACTACTTCGCCGACGTCGTCGGCGCGCGGGAGCACATGGACACCGACGAGCTCCACAAGTTCGGGCTGCGGTGGTGGTTTCCGGCCGCCGGGAATACGTCGCTTGCCGAGCGGATCGAGCGCGGCATCAACAAGCCGCTCCCGGAGCCGAGCTACCAGCTCGACCGGGGACGGTTCGAGAACTACCTGGGCGAGAAGGCGGTCTCGGAGGGGGTCGATCGGTTCGGGGACTGCCGGGTGCAGGAAGTCGAGATCGGTGACCCCCATGTGATCCGGGTGACCTTCGAGGGTCGAGGATCGTGAGGTCCGCGCCCGGTGGGTCGTCGACGCGGCGGGGCGATCGTTCTTGCTGAAGCGCAAGCTGGACCTGCTGGAGGACAACGGACACGTGGTCAACTCGGCCTGGTTCCGGCTCGACGGCGGGCTGGACATCGAGTCGTGGGCCGACCCCGACGACGAGGAGTTCTTCGGGCGGATGTCCGAGCGCGGGCTGCGCAAGTATTCGACCAACCACCTGTGCGGCCAGGGCTACTGGGTGTGGATGATCCCGCTCTCCTCGGGGCCGATCTCGATCGGGATCGTCGCCGACCCGAGATTCCATCCCTACGAGGAGATGAAGACGCCTCGATGGCGCGCTGGACTGGATCCGCCGCCACGAGCCGCAGCTCGGGGAGTCACTGGACGGCCGGCTCGACCAGGTCGAGGACTTCCTGAAGGTGTCCGACTTCTCCTACGGGTGCAAGCAGTGCTTCAACGGTGCTGGGTCGGTGGTCGCTGGTCGGCGAGGCGGGCGCGTTCCTGGATCCGTTCTATTCGCCGGGGTCTGACTTCATCGCGATCTCCAACACGCTGACCACCGATCTGGTGTGTCGCTACCTGGACGGCGAGGACGTGGTCTTCGCGCGCGCGGGCTTGACGAGCTGTACCTGAACACATATCGCGTGAACCTGACCCAGTACGAGGGCCAGTACGAGTTCTGGCACAACGCGATGGTGATGACGGTCAAGATCTGCGCCAACAACATCCTGTACTGGGGCACCGAGTGCCTGCTGTTCTTCCACGACAAGTACGCGGATGTGGATTTCATGGCCTCGGTGCGGGGCGATTTGGAGCGGATCTGGGCGATCACGCGACGCTTGGAAGCGATGTACCGCGAGTGGAATGCTTTGGAGGATCGTGAGTGGCGGCGGGCGATCGTGCCCACGCAGGCGTTCCCCGGCATGTACCAGCGCCACGTCGACATGGCGGGCGGGTTCGACGAGGACGGCGTCCGCGACCGGCTGGCCTCGACCGCCGACCTGATGGAGGCGTTCGCGGTGCTGGCCTTCTCGCGCGCCGCTCAGAATCTGGGCGACGTCGCGCCCGGCGAGGACGAGAAGATCAACCCGTACGCGGTGTCGCTGGATCCCTTCGCTGGGACGCCGACGGCCTGTTCGGCGCCAGCGGGATGTCGCTGGCCGAGGCGCGTGAGAGCGAGGCGGCCGGTCTTCAGAACCTGTTCCTGGAGGCGGTGGCGACCCCGGCGTCGTCTGAGCCCGTGTCGTAGGCGCGGGTTATCTCGCGCTCGGGCTGGGTGAGGGCTTTGACGAACTCCTCGAGCTGGTCGGTGCGCCAGCACTCGAACGCCGTGCAGTGCTTCTCGTAGGCGGCGATCACGCTGTCGCCGTAGTTCCAGTACAGCCGCGGCTCGGGGTTCAGCCAGAACGTGCGCCCCGCCTTGGCGGTGATCGCGGCGAACACGTCGTCGCGGGGCGGGCGGCCGTTGGTGCGGGCGTCGCCGAGCACGATCACGGTGGCGCGCGGGTGGAGCTCGTCCTCGATCAGGGCCAGGAACTCGGGCCACACGCGGCCGTAGTCGGTGTAGCCGGAGATGTCGGCGACGCCGGCGTCCTGGACATGGCCTCGCTGGCGGCGCGGAAGTCGCGCTCGCGCTCGAACACCTCGGTGACCTCCGAGATCCGCTCGATGAACACGAAGGAGCGCAGCTTGCGGAACGCGTCGTGGAGCGCGTGCAGGACGCGACAGGAAGAACGTGGACGCGCTGGTGACGCTGGTCGAGACGTCGCACAGCACGAAGATCTCGGGCCGTCGCGGGCGTCTGGGGCGGTACTTCAGGGCGATCGGGACGCCGCCGGTCTGGAGCGCTGGCGCGCATCGTCCGGCGGACGTCCACGTGGGCGTGGCGCTTGCGCCCCTTCAGCTCGTGACCCTGGGTGGCGAGGCGACGCTTGAGCTGGGCGACGACCCGGTGGACGGCGGCCAGGTCCTGGATCGGGCCGGTGGGCAGCGCGCGGTCGAGCTCGTTCAGCGGGCGCTTGGGCGGGAGGCTCGAGGTGCGCTCGATCAGGTCGCGCTCGAGCTCGCGCCGTAGATGCTGCTCGAACTTGCGTAGTTGCTCGCGGGGGAGTCCGTCGTGCCGGGGGTCATCCTCGGGGAGGTCGGGCTGGGGCTCGGTCCTCAGGCCGAGCGCGCGGCGGATCCGCTGCACGTCGACGCCGAGAACGCCCGAGCCCTCGCCGCGGCCGAACGCCGCGATCGCCAGCCGGGCCAGGTCTCGCATCGCGTCATCCGAGCCGTCTCGGAGCGCCGCCGCGATCTGCTGGCGGAGCGTGTCGAGGTTGATGTCGCTGTTCGGCGGTCCGTCGCTCTGGCCCGGGCGCCTCGCTGATCTTCCGGCGCGCGGCCTCGGCCTCGGCGGCGCGGAAGAAGAAGCGGTCGAAGACCAGCTCGAAGATGCGCCGGTCCTCGTGGGACTTGGCCAGCGTGGCGGCCAGGGCCTCCTTGAAGTCGCGCTGCTCGGTCCAGCTGGACGTGGGTCAGCGCCTCGAAGCGTCGAGCATCTCCGAGGTGCCGATCGCCACGCCCTCGCTGCGGAGATCCTCGGCGAACGCGAGCAGCTGTCCGTCAAGCCCGCCCGGCGGGTGCTCGGGGATGCCGCCGTAGATCGCCTCGCTGTTGGGGCTCAGGCGGCGGCATCGCTGCCTGCTCGAGCTTCACGCCGACCCGCGCCGCGACCGTGTCGAGGTCGGTGCGGTGCTTGACGATCACGCTCATCGTCTGGCTGAACGTGTCGTGGTCGATGTCGCTGGCGCCGAGCAGCAGCAGCGCCCGCGCCCAGTCGATCGACTCGGCGATGCTGGGCGGCTTCTTGAGATCGAGCTCGCGGACCTGGTGGATGATCTCGACCAGCTTGCGGGCGATGGTCTCGTCGAGCTCGGGCGAGTGCAGGCGCACGATCTGGAGCTCGTGCTCGAGGTCGGGATAGTCGAGCCACAGGTACAGGCAGCGGCGCTTGAGCGCTTCGGTCAGCTCGCGCGTGTTGTTGGAGGTGAGCAGCACCACCGGGCTGGGTCTTGGCCTCGATCCTGCCGAGCTCCGGGATGGAGATCTGGAAGTCGCTGAGAGCAGCTCGAGCAGCATCGCCTCGAACTCCTGGTCGGTCTTGTCGATCTCGTCGATCAGCAGGACGACCGGCTCGGTGGATGCGATCGCGGTCATCAGCGGCCGGGGCAGCAGGAACTCCTCGCCGAAGATGTCCTCCTGGACCTCCTGCCAGCCGGCGTGCGTCGGACTCGGTCTGGATCCGGAGCAGCTGCTTGCGGTAGTTCCACTCGTACAGCGCCTTGGCCTCGTCGAGGCCCTCGTAGCACTGGAGCCGCACGAGCGTGCTGTCCAGGTAGCGGGCAAGCGCCTTGGCGAGCTCGGTCTTGCCGACGCCGGCCGGTCCTTCGACCAGCACCGGCTTGCCGAGCTTGATGGCCAGGAACGAGACGAGCGCGGTCGACTCGCCCGGCAGGTAGCCGACCTGCCTCAGGCCCGGCGGCGAGTCCTGCGGAGTCGTGGCGTCGCGTGCTTCGGTCTGCATCGGCGATCGTTCAAATATAGGCGCCGGTCTGCAACAACTCGGGGCTCGAGGGTCGGGGGCGGGTGGAGACTGGGTGAGTGGGCCACCTCTCCAGTCGGCCGAACGCGCACACTCGGCGGCTCCGTGCGCCGGCCGAGTGCGGCGTCAGTCGTGCTCGGCGGCGCGGCTCGGACGCGCTCACTGCGGCCGGCGCGAGGTCCGTCGAGTGTGCGGGGAAGTGCCGTGGCCGGTGACGGCGCGAGACGCGGCGAGTCGAGTCGGGTCGCCGGGCATCAGAAGACGATGGTCGAGCACGGCCCAGCTGCAGGCCTGCGGGCTCGGCCGTCGGGCGATCAAGTACCGGGTCGAGACCGGGCGCCTGCACACTCGTGTTTCGAGGTGTCTATTCGTTCGGCTGCGGTGAGCTCCGCCGCTGGCCCGTGAGCAGGCGGCCTTGTTGGCGTGTGGCGAGCGGGCCTTCCTGAGCCACGACACCGCGGCGAGCGTCTGGGGGCTTCTGCGATCCGACCCACCGTGGTCGACGTCGTCGGTCGTCGGGAAGGTATCGCGCATCGCGGACGGGAATCCGCGTGCACCGCGTCAAGCGAGATCGCCCGGCGCGAGCGTGCGCCGCGCAGCAGGGCCTCGTGGGTCGAGCTCGCCGGCGCGGGCGGTGCTCGACATCTCGGCGACGCGCGACCGCCAGGGAGCTCGACCGGCGCGATCGATGAGGGTCTCGCGAACCGGCGCTTCACGCCGCGGGACTGCGAGGCGGTGCTCGCGCGCCACCGGCCGTGCCGCGGCTCGGCTCGGCTGGCCGCGATCCTGGTCGACCCGGACGCGACCGCGACTCACGCCGGTTAGAGCTCGAGAAGGCCCTGCTCCGCCTGATCCGCGACGCCGGGCTGCCCATGCCGGAGACGAACGTCCCGTTCGGACGCTTCGAGCTCGACTTCTACTGGCGCCGCGAGGGGCTGGTCGGTCGAGCTCGACGGCTACAACTTCCACCGCGGCCCGGACGTCGTTCGAGCGAGACCGCGAGAAGGATCTGTCCGTCGGGCCGCTGGCTCGAGCTGCTGCGCTTCACGCGGCGAGCACGTGCTCCAGCGGCCGTGGATGGTACTCGCCATGATCGCCGGCTCGCTCGCCCGGCACGGCGCGCGGCTAACGCGTCAAGCGGCAGGGTCGTCGTCGTCGCCGAGCCGGACGGTGGCGTCGTCGCCGAGCCGGACGGTCGGCCTCGTCGCGAGCCGGAGCGGTCGGTCCTCGTCGCCGAGCGGCAGCGTGGCGTCATCGTCGGCGAACGGGACGTCAGCTGCTCGTACTCGGCCGGCGCGCGACGGCCGGCGCGGTCGGGCGCCGCTCGGCGGGCACCGTCGGGCGCCGGCGTGCGGCGCGACGGGCCGTGCACGACGAAGTCGACGTCCGCGCCGCTTGCGCCGGCCGAACGGCATCGCTCGGCGGGCCGCTCGGCGGATGACGCCGCTCGAACAGCTCGGAGGCGCTGACGGCGCCGGCGGGGCGCCGGCGTCGCGGCCGGCCGGCCGGCTCGCCGGCGCCGCCGTGCGCGGCCGCAGGACGGCCGTCGTGGCGGCGGCGCTCGAGCCGACGGCGCGGCTTGTCCTCGCCCGGCAGCGGCGGCTCGGGCCGATGGGCGGCGCGGATCCGAGAGCCGGCATAGGCGAGGAACGCCGCCACCGCCAGCGCCACGAAGATGCCCCACTCGATCCCCGACGTGGTCGCCTACGGGCCGTGCGTCGTGCCGCCCTGCTTGTCGAAGATCCGCCAGACGATCAGCACGCAGGTCCACAGCGCCGGCGGCCATGATCACCCAGCCGTCGCCGCCCGGCAGGTGGAAGGCCCGGCCCTCGGCCCGCTGGAACAGCAGCATCAGCACGCCGGCCGCGACCAGCAGCACCGCCGCCTCGACGAACGAGAACGCGCCCCAGCCGGTGATCGAGGCGCTCGCCGACTGCAGCGTGGCGCTCCTGGCCCGGGCGATCACCGTCTCCTGGTACCAGGGCAGGAACAGGGTCAGGAACAGGCCGATCGCCGCGAACGCGGCCAGCCGGCGCTCGTGCGGCAGGCGCGCGCCAGCGCCCGCACGAGCCGGGTCGCGCCCGAGCCCACGCGCTCCGGCGGCAGCCCGCGGCGGTCGGCGCCCGTCGCTCATGGCCCGCGAGCCTGCCGCGAGCCGGTCGTAGGCGCGCGGCGCGCCGAGCGGTCCGGAGGCTACAGGATCGGGATGTCCTGAACCTCGCTCGGCTCGCTCGCGCCGGCGCTCCGAGGCGCTCGAGGTACCAGTCGATCAGGGCGCGCAGCGCCAGCAGCAGCTCGCGCAGCGCCTCGGCCAGCCGGCGCTGGAGCTCGGGCGGGATCAGGTCGCGCAGCGCCTGGAGGAGCTGCGACGAGCGGCTCGAGCTCGCCGGCCGCCGCGTCGCGGCGTCGCCTCGGCGGACCTGCCAGCCGGCGGGCGGCGGCTTACCGGTTCGCCGCGCGGATCGCCGGCGCGCTCGCCGGCGGCCCGCCGGCCACCCGCGGCCGCCTCCGCCGATCAGCCGCTCGGCCGCCTCCTGCGGCGCGGTCGAGCCGCTGCTCGAGCCGCCGCAGCGCGCTCCTCGGCCGAGCCGGGCTCGGCTGCGGCGACGCCTCGGATCCGGCGTCGGATCGCGTGCTCCATCGAAGCTCACCTCCAGCGCGCCGTCCTCGAAGGTCGCGCCGGTCGGCTGAAGCGCGGCGAGCGCGGAGGGCAGCATGATCGTCCGCCGCTGGCCGTCGACGCCGACGACCAGCTCGAGCCCGATCTTCTTCAGCGAGATCTCGCCCTTGCGCGCGAACGGCAGCGTCAGCCGCAGGCGGGCGCCGTCCTCGAGCACCTGCAGCTCCTGGGTGAGCGCGTCGTGCAGCACCGCGGCCGGATCGTGCCGCGTCGCCGAACAGCGCGCGGCGAGCCGGTCGAGCATCTGCCGGCCCGATCACCTCCTGGTCGAAGTACGGCGCGCACAGCACCGGTACGGGCGCGAACGCCGAGCGCACCAGCTCGAGGTGCTCCTCCTGGACGCGCGCGCCAGGCCGGCGAAGTAGTCGCCGACGTCGGCGGGGAAGATGCGGTTGACCATCACCGCGTCGGTCAGATAGCCGTACAGGTTCAGGTAGGTGAAGGTGCGCATCGCCTCGCCGATCACCATCTTGTCGGGGTTCATCACCAGGCGGATCGTGCAGCGCTCGCGGTCGCGGAGGATCTCGTTCATCGCGATCAGGTTCTCCGACAGGCGCTGGATGTCGGCGAACACCGCCTGGCTCGGGCAGCGGGATGTCGAGCAGCGAGCGCGCGATCGGCCGCGCCGCGGCGAGGATCTGGCGCTCGATCGGGAACACCTTCTCGATCCACCAGCGCGCGACGTCCGGGAACGACAGCAGCCGCAGCGTCTCGCCGGTCGGCGCGCAGTCGACGACGATCGCGTCCCAGTCGCCGGACTCGTGCTGCGCCTGCAGCCGCAGCAGCGAGAACAGCTCGTCCATCCCGGGCGGCACGGTCAGCTCCTCGGCCGAGATCCGGTCGACGCCGCGCTCGATGAACAGCTCGCCGAGCCAGTCCTGGACGCCCGACCAGTGGCGCTCCATCTCCTCCTGGGCGTTGACCTCCTGGCCCCACAGGTCGGTCGCCGGCTGGCCGCGGCTCGGGCCCGAGCTCGGCGCCGAGCGACTCCGACAGGCTGTGCGCCGGGTCGGTCGAGATCACCAGCGTGCGCAGCCCGGCGGCGGCGCAGCGCGCGGGCGGTGCAGGCCGCCACCGAGGTCTTGCCGACGCCGCCCTTGCCCGTGTAGAGGATCGTGCGCGGCGCTCATGATCGGCGCGAGTCTACGACCGCGCCTGCGCCGGGTCGGCGATGCCGCGCAACTGGCTGCATTCGCCGCGGGCGATGCTACATTCGGCGCTCCATGGGCCGTCGAGGAGACGTCGCAGATGCAGATCGAATCCGGGGTTGCGCGCCTTGTGCGCGCTGCTCGTCGCGGTGCTCGCGATCGCTCGCGTGCGGCCTGCGGCAGCAGCAGCAGCGACCGCCGAGCCCGAGCACCTGCTCAAGCAGACCTTCAGCGGCTCGCACACGGTCAACAGCGGCAATCTCGAGCTTCACCCTGACGATCGACCCGTCGGGCTCGAGCACGCTCAGCGGCCCGATCACGCTCAGCTTCGGCGGGCCGTTCCAGAGCCTCGGCAAGGGCAAGCTGCCGAAGTCGGACTTCAACGATCAGCGTCAGCGCGCTGGGCAAGACCGGCTCGCTCGGGATCCTCTCGACCGGCACGCCGGCTACGTGACGCTGCAGGGCACCAGCTACCAGCTGCCGCGCCGCGACCTTCCAGAAGCTCGAGTCGAGCTTCTCCTCGCTCGCCTCGCAGTCCGGCGCGAGCTCGGGGTCCGGCGGACGCTGTCGAAGCTCGGGATCGACCCGCTGCACTGGCTGGCAACCCGACGGTCGTCGGCAACGAGAACGTCGGCGGCACGCAGCACCACCCACATCCGCGCCGGCGATCAACGTGGCCGCGCTGCTCGCGACCTGAACACGTTCCTCCAGAAGGCCTCCTCGCTCGGCGTCTCGGGCGCGCGCAAGCTCCCGACTCGGGCATCTCGCCCGCGACCGCAGCCGGATCGCCAGCGAGGTCCAGCAACCCCAGCGTTCGACGTGTGGACCGGGAACCAGCGACAAGACGTGCGCAAGCTGACGATCGAGCTGACGTTGCCGGTCACCGGCCAGCTCTCCTCGCTGCTCGGCGGCCTGAGCTCGGCCGGATCGGGCTGACGATGCAGTACGCCGACCTGAACCAGCCCCAGACGATCGCCGCGCCGACCAGCGTGCGCCCGTACAGCCAGTTCCAGCGAAGCTGAGCTCGTTCGTCGCAGCGGCTCCAGGGCGCGGCCTACGGGCGGCTCGGCGCAGCGGCGTCGCAGCGGCGGTCGAGCTCGAGCGCCGGCGGTCGGCGCGAGCTCGGGCTCGGGCTCGAGAGCCGTCAGAGCTACAGCCAGTGCATCCAGGCGGCCGGCGGCGACGTCGCCAAGATGCAGAAGTGCGCGTCGCTGCTGAACGGCAGCGGCGCGCTGCAGCGCTACTCGCGGCCCGACGTCCTCCTGCGTCCTCCTCGTCCTCCTCGGCGCTCCTCGTCGTCCGTCGTCGGCGCCGTCGCCGTCCGCGGGGCGTGTGCTGGACCTGGAAGGTCTCGAGCAGCTCGTCGCGCCGGTGCTCGTCGACCGGCGTCTCGTCGGAGATCAGGACCCAGTCGGCGCCCTCGTACTCCTCCATGTTGAAGATCTCGGCGTCGAGCTCGGGCGAGTCGTCGACGACGACCAGCACCTCGGTCTGGGGGTTGAAGTAGGTGCCCGGGCGGTTGACGAGCTCGTCGAGCTCGAAGCGGCGTGGATCGGCCATGGCGCGCGCGAGCCTATCCGTCAGCAGCGCTCGCTCGAGCGCTCGCGATCTCGCGCTCGATCTCGGCCTCGACGTCCAGCGGCGGCTTGCCGGCCGCGCGCGCCGGTGGTTGCGGGCGACCACCAGGTCGCGGATCTCGGCCCGCAGCTCGGCGTCGATCTGGCGGCGCGGTCAGCCGCGCGAGCTCCTGCTCGACGTCGATCGGCGGCTCGCCGCGCCGCAGGCGGCGGGCGTTGCGGGCCTCGAGCAGCTGGCGGATCTCCGTCGTCGCGCTCGACCAGCGCGGCCGCCGAGCCGGCCTGGGCCGCGCGGCACCTCGCGGTCCATCACCAGCCGGTTCTTGCCGTACTCCTCCCAGGTCTTGCGGCTGGCGACCAGCGCGGCAACGGCGACGACGATCGCCGACGCCGCAGACGATCCAGAGGACGGTGCCGAACGCTGCCTGCACGTCCTAAGTGTTGCGCACGCGGCCGCGCCGAGTGGCCGGAAGATGTCGCCGGCGTCCGGCGTCGATCGGAGTATCCGTTTGCGCGTCGAGCTGGTCTGACTGACTAGTCAATCAGCGCCCACTTTCGCAAGGAGAAATCCACAGTGGTTGATTTCACGCTCACCGACGAGCAGAAGAGCATGCGCGAGATGGCGCACGAGTTCGCCGAGAAGGAGATCCGGCCCGTCGCCTGGGAGTACGACAAGGACGGCACCTGGCCGCAGGAGATCATCGAGAAGGCCTGGGAGCTCGGGCTGATGAACAGCCACCTCGCCGAGCGAGTACGGCGGCCCCGGCCTCGGCTACCTGGACGGTGCGATGATCGAGGAGGAGATCGCCTGGGGCTGCTCGGGCATCGGCACCTCGCTGTCCTGCAACGGGCTGGCGACCGCGCCGATCGTCGCTCGCCGCCTCCGAGGAGCTCAAGAAGGAGTACCTCGGCCGCCTCGCCGAGGCGCCGCTGCTGGCCTCCTTCTGCCTGACCGAGCCCGACGCCGGCTCCGACGTCTCGGGGATGAAGACCACCGCCACCCGCAAGGGCGACAAGTGGGTCATCAACGGCTCCAAGTGCTTCATCACCAACGGCGAGTACGCCAACTGGTACACGGTCTACGCCAAGACCGACAAGGAGGCCGGCCACCGCGGGATCTCCTGCTTCATCGTCCCGCGCGACGCCGGCGTGGTCGTCGACAAGCACGAGGACAAGATGGGCCAGCGGGCCTCGAACACCGCGACGATCACCTTCCCCGAGGTCGAGATCCCGCTCGAACCACCTGGTCGGCGAGGAGAACAAGGGCTTCAAGATCGCGATGATGACGCTCGACCGCACGCGGCCCGGCGTGGCGGCGATGGCCACCGGCGTCGCCCGCGCGGCGATGGAGTTCGCGATCGACTACTCCAAGGAGCGCGTCCAGTTCGGCGTCCCGATCGCGATGCACCAGGCGATCCAGTTCATCATCGCCGACATGGCGACCAAGGTGCACCTGGCGCGGCTGGCGACCTGGAACTCGGCGGTGCTGCTCGACCAGGGCAAGCGCAACACGCTCGAGTCCTCGCACGCCAAGCGGTTCGCCGCCGACACGCGCGATGGAGGTCACGACCGACGCCGTCCAGGTCTACGGCGGCTACGGCTTCATCAAGGAGTACCCGGTCGAGAAGCTGATGCGCGACGCCAAGATCCTCCAGCTCTACGAGGGCACCGCCCAGATCCAGCGGCTGGTGATCGCGCGCGAGACGCTGCTGCCGCGGCGCGTCGAGGAGCCGGCGCCGGCGCACGCCTGACCGACCTGGGTAGGGCCGCCGCCGGGTGGCCCTCGTGCAGTCCTGCGCGGACGGTAGCATGCAGAGGCGCCGATCGAGCCGAGCAGCCGCCGAGCCTGGCTACTCGGTCGCGCTGAACTCCCAGATCGCGATCCCGAGCATCACCAGGCCGAGCGCGACGATCACGCCCGCCTCGAGCAGCGCGGGACGTGCCAGCCCCACCAGGTGACGCCCGGGTCGAGCGCGTGCCGGGCCGCCGGCGAGATCGAGAGGTGGCTGAACACCAGCCGGCGCATCGGATCGACCGCGTAGGTGAGCGGGTCGATGCCGGTTGAGCACGGTCAGCCAGCCGGGCAGGCCGGCGACCGGGAACAGCGCGCCCGGAGATGAAGAACATCGGCATCACGATCATCTGCATGACGCCGAAGAACGACTGCATCTGCTTGATCCGGATCGCGATCATCACGCCGAAGGCGGTGATCGTGAACGCGAGCAGCAGCTGGAGGCCGAAGATCCCGAGGATCAGCAGCGGGTTGTAGGGGACGCCGACCAGCGGCGCCAGGCAGATCATGATGATGCCCTGGATGCTGGCGACGGTCGCGCCGCCGAGGCACTTGCCGATCACGATCGAGCTGCGGCGGACCGGCGCGACCATCATCTCGCGCAGGAACCCGAACTCCCGGTCCCAGACGATCGACGCGGCCGAGAACATCGCCGTGAACATGCACCGCGATGCAGAGGATGCCCGGGTAGATGAACGTCTTCAGGTTGACGCCGTGGGTGCCGGCGCTCGACAGGCTGCTGGAGGCCCGGAGCCGAGCACGAACAGGAACAGCAGCGGCTGGACCAGCGTGGCGACGATCCGGATCCGGTCGTTGACGAAGCGGATCAGGTCGCGCCGCCAGACGATCCGGATCGCGCGCAGCTCGGAGGCGATGCTGTGCTGCGGGACGCGGACCCGGACGACCTCGGCGCGCGGCGCGGCGCGGCTCGGCCGTGGTCGGTGCCGGTGGTGGTGCTCATCGCCTGCCCTCCGCTGCATCATCTGCATCATCACCCGGTTGCGGTGCTTGGACGGCGTCCTCCTCGGCGTCGCGGATCGTGCGTGCCGGTGTAGGACATGAACACGTCGTCGAGCGTCGGGCGGGAGACGCTGACCGCCCTGATCGGCACTCCGAGCTCGGCGAACAGCCGCGGCACGAACTGCTCGCCCGCCGGGCACGCCGAACGTGACCGCGCCCTCGGCGATCGCGCGCCTCGATGCCGAACCGCTCGCTCGAGCGCGGCGATCGCCGCCTCGTCGTCGTCGGTGTGGATCGTGACCCGGTCCTTGCCGACCTGGGCCTTGAGCGTCTCGGGCGTGTCGAGCGCGACGATCTGGCCGTGGTCCATGATCGCGATCCGGTCGCACCACTCGGCCTCGTCCATGTAGTGGGTGGTCATGAAGATCGTGATCTCCTCGCGCTCCTTGAGCTCGCGGATGTAGCTCCAGATCGAGCGGCGCGTCTGCGGGTCGAGCCCGATCGTCGGCTCGTCGAGGAACAGCACCCGCGGCGAGTGCATCATGCCCGCGGGCGATCTCGAGCCGGCGGCGCATGCCGCCCGAGAACGTGCCCACCGGCGAGTCCTTGCGCTCCCACAGCCCGACCATCTCCAGCACCTGCCGCATCCGCGGCGCCGACGAGGTCGCGACTGCAGGCCGTAGAGCTCGGCGTGGAGCTTGAGGTTCTGCTCGGCGGTCAGGTAGCTGTCGAGCGTCGGGTCCTGGAACACCAGGCCGATGTTGCGGCGCACGTCGTCGCGCTCGGGGACCACGTCGTGGCCGGCCACGCGTCGCCGAGCCGGCGGTCGGCTTGACCAGCGTGCACAGCATGTTGATCGTGGTCGTCTTGCCGGCGCCGTTCGGGCCGAGGAAGCCGAACACCTCGCCGGTCGGCGACCTCGAAGTCGACGCCGCGCACGGCCTGATCTCGCCGAAGTGCTTGGTCAGGCCGCGGACGACGATCGCGGTAGGCGGCGCGCTGCCGTTGCCGTCCGTCCGATGTCGCTCCGACATCGGTTAGCGGCGGTCACGATCGTCGCGTGCGTCGCCTCGCTCGTCCTCCGCCAGGATCCGGTACAGCGCCCGGCGGGTCTCGTCAGCGTCTCGACGTCGCCCGCTCGATCTGCTGCTCGTCGCCCGCCTGGGCGCACCTGCCATCGCGGCCTGGGCGATCTGCCGTGATCAGCGACGCGAGCTCGGCGACGGTCGCGTGCTCGCGTCGTCGTCCTCGTGCTCCCACGGCGCGGGTCGTCTTCGCGCTCGGCTCGAGATGCTCGCGGCCCGGCCTCGGTGAGCTCGAACAGCTTCGAGCCGTCGCGCTCGGTCGCGCGGATCAGGCCCTCGTCCTCGAGCTGGGCGAGGGCCGGGTAGACCGAGCCGGGGCTCGGGCGCCAGCGTCCGTCGCTGCGCTCCTCGATCGCCTGCATCAGCTGGTAGCCGTTGCGCGGCTCCTCGGCCAGCAGGCAGCAGGAGCGCCATGCGGACATCGCCGCGGCGCCTGCGGCCACGGCCGCCGCCGAACGGGCCTCGGGCCCGGTCCGCCGCCAACGGGCCGAAGGCCGCAGGGCCGCCGCGACAGCTCGCGCAGCGCCGCGAGCCGCTGCGAGGTGCTCGATGTCGCGAGTGGCGCCCGCGGCCGCGGCCGCCGCCCTTGCACATCGCTCGGCGCGCGAGCATCGGCCGTGCCTGCGACAGCTTCGTCGTACGTCATGTGGTTCCTCCTATCGTTCTACGTGCTGTCGACGATGTATCACGATATATCGCTAACGGTCGTTTGTCAAGTGAGGTCGGGCATCGGGGGCGCGGCTCGCGGGGCTACGGCGGGTGCGCGGCGATGGCGTCGGCGTGCATAACCGCGTCACGGCAGCGCGGAATCCCCGGGACGTGACGCCCATGCGCGTGCGGGCGACGGCTGACGCGTCACGGACGACCGGCGCGGGGCCTCGCGCGACGGGCTAACCGCGCGGTGTCGGCGCGTCAGGCTCGGCGGCGGTGGCGGTCAGTGCGGGCGCTGGGTGCGGGCGCCGGCTCTCGCCGGCGCTCGTTCGGCGCCGCGCGGTGCGGATCCAGTCCGCCACCTGCTCGGCCACGCCGCCGATCTGGGTGCCGAGCGTGGTGATGTTCTCGCCGATGTCGCGGAAGATCGCGCGGAAGCGCTCGGCGTAGAACTCGAACGCGTCGCCGGCCTCCTCGCGGACGTCGGTCTCCTGGCCGCGGTTGAGGTACTCGCCGCGCTGGATGCGGTCGTACTCGCCGCTCTGGACCCACTTCATCACCTCCGACACCCGCCTGACCGCGTAGCGGGTGGGTGTGGCTGATCTCGTAGAAGAAGCGCCGCACGCGGTCTGACGGGTCGTCCCAGTCCTCGTACTCCATCGCCTGGGCCATGAACGCGTCGAGGTTGAGCTTGTCGGCGGGCATGCCGCCGGCCGAGCACCATCAGCGTGCGGCACACGATCCGTGGGGTCGCGCACGACGAGCGTCTCGGCGCGGTCGCAGCTCAGCTCGGCGGCCCGGAACCACTCGAGCAGCACCGCCCGGACGGCCGGACCGGGATGCCCGAGCGGGAACGGGACGTTGCCGCCGAGGCGCAGCAGGATGTCAGCGCGGTCATGTACAGCACGTGGTCGGAGAGGATGTGGCCGACCTCGTGGGCGAGGACGGCGCGCTGCTCGCCGGGCCCGAGCCGCTCGAGCAGCGGCGAGTCGAACACGACGATCGGCTTGCTGGAGCCGATCGCCTGCGCGTTGCCGAGCGACGCGCCGGTCACGTACAGGTCGTAGATCTGCGGCATGTCGAGGATCCGGCAGACGCCGCGAGTGTGCGGCCCACAGCTCGGGCAGCTGGCGCTCGCCGACGCGGACCGAGTTGCCGAGGTAGAACTGCCGCAGCGCGCGCTCGTACGCCACTCGATCAGCTTGCGCACGACCGTGTCGAGCATCGGGATGGCCTTGAGCGCGGCGGTGGCGGCGCGGTCGGCCGGATGCTCGTAGGCCTTGGAGGAGATGTTCGGGATACGGCTCGATGTCGTCGGGCAGGGTCTCGGCCATGTGCGGAGCGTACTGCCTAGACTGCCCGCCCGATGTCGCGTCGAGAGTCGCGACCGATGATCGACTCCGCGTCCGCAGCGGCCGGCTCGCGGAGCTGATCGGCAGGCCGACTCGGTCGTGGCGCTGACCGGCGCGGGGATCTCGGTGCCGTCCGGGATCCCCGACTTCCGCTCGCCCGGCACCGGGCTGTGGACCAACGTCAACCCGATGGAGGTGGCCCACATCGACGCCTTCCGTCGCGACCCGGAGCGCTTCTGGGGCTTCTACGGCCAGCGCTTTCAGACGCTGGAGGACAAGCGCCCAACCGCGGCGCACGCGGCGCTGGTCGAGCTCGAGCGGGCCGGCCTGCTCGACGCGGTGATCACCCAGAACATCGACCGGCTGCACGCGCGCGCGGGCACCGCGAGCTGGTCGAGGTGCACGGGACGATCGCCCACTCGTCTGTCTCGTCTGCGGTCTACGGTACGAGTTGGCGGACGTGCGCGCCCGCCAGGAGGGGGATGCGGAGGGGTGCCGCGGTGCGATTGCGGCGCAGCCGCTGAAGCCCGACGTGGTGCTGTTCGGCGAGTACCTGCCGGTCGAGGCGATCGCGCGGGCGCGAGGAGCTGGCCGCCGGCGCCGATCTGATGCTGTGCATCGGCTCCTCGCTCGAGGTCTATCCGGTCGCGGGGCTGCCCGAGACGACGCTGGCCGCGGGCGGGCAGATCGCGATCCTCACCCAGGGGCCGACGCCGCTCGACCGGCGCGCGGCGGTGCGGATGGGCGGCGACGTGGTGCGACGAGCTCGAGGCGGTGCGGCCGCGCTCGGGCTGGCCGGCGTCCGAGCCGCCGGCGCCCGCCGAGCCGCCGGCTACTCGGCCAGCGCCGCCGCCCGGGCCCTGAGCGCCGCCTCGATCCGCGCGAGCGCGAACGCGACCGCTCCCGCGCGGCCGGGTCAGGGCCGCTCGAGCGCCGTCTGCGCGGCGCGGCGACGCCGGCGCGCAGCTCGCGCAGCTCCGCTAGGCGGTCGGCGAGCGCGGCGCGGTGGGGTCGGCGGCCAGCTCCGCGAGCGCCGCGTCGAGGGCGATCAGGACCTGGAGGGCGGCCTCGCGGTCGCGGCGCTCGTCGAGGTCGAGCCGGGCCCGCAGGGCGAGCTCCTCGCAGGCGAGCGCCCGCTCGCGCCCGGTGAGGAGCGCGGCCAGCCGGGCCTGGGCCGCCGGGATCCGCGTGCGCCGCTGCCGCGGGCCGGGGTCGATCAGCTCGCGGGCGTCGGTCCAGTGCCCGTCGGCCACCTGCTCGCCGGCGCCGTAGCCGAGGCGGGCGACGAGCGCGTCTTCGCGGCCGACGCCGTGGGCCCACGGATCGGCGGCCGCGAGCCGATGGGCGTGCAGGGCCCGGTTGAGCACGGCGAGGCCGGCGGCCAGCTCGGGCTCGCCGGCCCGCTTCAGCCAGGCCGCCGCGTGCTCGGCGTCGGGCAAGCGGCTCGCCGACGTCGATCGATCGTCGCCCGGTCGTCGTCGACCGGCGCAGGCTCAGGCTCAGGTTGAGCCTTAGAAGCGCGCCGGCGAGCGCCGAAGCGGCGGCGTTCCGGCGCTCCCAGCGTGCGTCGAGCACGAGCACGTACGCCGGGCGGCGCGGCCGCGTCGCCGTCGCGGCGGATCAGGTAGCGGCCGTCGGGCGGGCCGAGGGTCCAGGGCAGCTCGAGCTGGGTGAAGCGAAAGAGCGGCAGCGATGGGCCGCAGGCTATTGCGCGCCGGTCTTGATCGCGTACTTGCTCGGCGAGATCGGGACGATCGGCTCGCTGATCTGGCTGATGCGGTTGATCAGCTGGGTCCACTGGCTGGGCTGGAGGATGCTGCCGCGACCTCGGCCGAGCTTCTTGTTCTTGCCGTAGAGCTGGGTGTAGGTGATCTGGATGCGGTTGGCGTGGTCGGAGAGGTCGATCGCGGTGGGCTGGCCCTTGTAGCTCATCAGCGAGACGATCTCGTCGGGCTGCATGGCGCCCTGGAGGGTGAGCAGGCGGCGGATCGTGATGTCGGTGATCGAGCCGGGGCCCTGGTGGCCCTGGATCGGGATGCCGTTGATCGCCGAGATGTCGACGCTCGCGCCGGTGGCGCCGGCCGGGTCGATGCCGTTGGAACCGGTCGGCGTGTTGCCGCACTTCAGGCCGGTCACGTCGGGCTTCAGGCCCGAGGCGGAGAGGAACTCGATCACGGCGAGGATCCGCCGGTCGATCGCGCCGGCCTGGATGTCGCGGCGGCCGCAGGCGTAGATCTGGACGTTCGGATCTGCGAGCACGCGGTTCTGGAGCTGCTCCTTGGACATCAGCAGGATCTGGCCGATCGTCGGGTTCTTGGCGCCCGGGCCGAAGAACGGGTCGACGCCGGCGGCGCGGTAGACGGCGGTGGCCTCGAGCAGCTTCCAGCCGTCGAGGATCGGCTTGGGGTCGATGTACGGCGCGTTCTTGCCGGCCGGCTGGATCATGAACTCCAGGTGCGAGGCGTTGGTCGGCGTGCCGGCGCCGAGGCGGCCGAGGATCGTGCCGGCGACCACGACCGAGCCCGGCCTTGAGCGGCTGCGAGCGTGTACTGGTTCTTGGCCAGGTGCAGCACGTCGGAGAAGTAGTCCTGGAAGTTCGAGATCTGCGGGCCGCTCGGGCGTGATCTGGAGCTTGCCGCCGGCGGCGTAGGAGGTCGGGCGCGTTGGGGTTGGCGAACAGCCGCTCCTTGACCATCGGGGCCGTGATGGTCGGCGTGCCGGCCGGCGCCGAGGTGGCGCTGGCCGGCTGGGTGGTGCTCGCCGGCGGTCACCGGCAGCGAGACCTGGTGCTCTTGGTCTCCTTGGTCGCCTTGGCCGTGCTCGGCGGCGGCGGCGACTGCTGGGAGCCGGCGCTGGCGGCCGGCTCGGGGCCGGCGCGGCCGGGGCCAGCAGCGCCTTGGCGATCGAGGTGGCGCTCACCTTCTGACGGGCTTGGGCACCGGGTAGAGCGTCGGGATCGAGCCCAGGTTCGCGTACGTGTATGTGTTGCCGGTGGCGTCCTGGAGCACGACGTAGCGGCCGAGCTGCTTGCTCTGGCCGATCTTGACGATCTTGCCGTCGTTGACCGCGATCACCGGCGAGCTCTGGGCGGCGTAGATCGCGGTGCCGTTCGTGTTCGGGTTCGGACTTGACCGTGACCGCGGCGTTGGCCGTCTTGACGCGGGTCTTGGCCAGCTTCAGCACCGCGTCGTCGGCGTACTTGGCCGGGGCCGCGACCGGGAAGTGGCCCTCGACGAGGCCGGTCATCGCGTTGATGAACTGCTTCGGCATCCCGCCGATCAGCTCGGCGCGGAGCATCACCGACTGCACGTACCAGCCGGCGTGGTTGTACGCGTAGATCGCCTGGGAGAGGTTCTTGGAGGCGCCGGCCGCGTGCAGGTAGCGCGCGGCGGTGAAGATCGCGTCGGCCGGGTTGTAGGGGTCGGCGATCCCGTCGCCGTTGGCGTCGACCCCGTAGCGCTTCCAGGTCGAGGGCAGGAACTGCATCCAGCCCACGGCGCCGGCGGTGGACACCGACAGGTTGCGGCCGTAGTCGGTCTCGATCTCGTTGATCGCGGCCAGGACCTGCCACGGCACGTCGTACTGGATGCCGGCCGCCTGGTAGATCGGGAGCAGGAAGGGCGGGATCTGGAAGCTGTCGATGAAGAAGTTCGGGACGCCGATCGGCGCCGCGCCGGGCAGCGCGTAGGAGAAGGTGGGGTTGGCCGGCGTGGGGACGCCGCTCTTGGTCACGGGCGGGGGCGGGGTGGCCGTGGGCTTCTTCGCCTTGCTCGGCTTCTTCTTGGTGGTCGGCTTGGTGCTCGGCAGCGTGACGTTGTGCCCGGCCTGCCCGGTGCCCGGGTTCAGCGGGGTGGCTTCTGGCTGCCGTTGCCCGAGCCCTTCGAGCCCGAGTTGGGCGAGGGCTTCTTGGTGGCGGTCGTGGTCGACGACGTCGAGGAGGAGGAACCTGAGCCGGAGGGCTTCGGCTTGGGGGTGCTCGACGACGACGTCGAGGTTGAAGTTGAGGTCGAGGTCGTCTGCGACTGGGTGCTGGTCGTGACCGTCGCGGCCGGGGTGGTGGCGGAGACCGGCGGGCAGGACCACGAGGTGCTGATGATCGGCGGCCCACGGGAAGCGGCAGCGAGCTCACCGGGGTGCCCGATGCCACGTTCTGGAACGTGAGAGTCTGGCCGCCGACGATCGTCACGACGACCGTGCAGCCATCCGCGGACGCGCTCGGGAGCGCGGCAAGACCAAGCACGGCGACCATGCATCCCATGGTCACGGCAGCAATGGTCAGCTTCCGCCTTGTCAACACTGTGGCCTGCTCCTCCCGCGGAATGCCACGCGCAAAGTCGTCGTCCCAGCTATCACAGGTACGCTTCTGAGGACGCTACAAGTTGCCGCCGAGCTTTGCAATTGGGAACCGTCGGTGTGGTGGATGTCTGTTCGGGTACCGGCGTCGTGACCCGAGTCGGTTCACGAACG
Source organism: uncultured Solirubrobacterales bacterium (assembly GCA_963764545.1). Lineage (GTDB taxonomy): Bacteria > Actinomycetota > Thermoleophilia > Solirubrobacterales > Solirubrobacteraceae > Palsa-465. The sequence goes on from CAVXSX010000012.1 coordinate 364,088, forward strand.
TCCAGGCATTCCTCTGAATCGGCAGGAAGGTGCGGCCACTGTAGCGTGGTAGACGTCTTGCGGGCGTCAGGTAACCCTCAAGTCGAGCGTTAGAGTGCCGCTGGAGATGAATTTCGAGCGACGATGAGGCGAACAATCAAGCGAGGCGCGACATGAACGACGACGACAAGGGGCTCCGAGGAAAGATGGCGCGGCAAGGGGAGGAGGCGATCGGCAAGGTGGCGCAGGAGCTGCTCGAGAACCCCATGGTCAGCCGGGCGCTGGCGGCCACGTTCGAGGCCCGAGAGCGGGCCACCCGGGCCCAGGAGCTCGCGATGAGCGCGCTCAACCTGCCCTCGGCCGGCGATCTGGAACGGCTGACTCGTCGTCTGCGGAGCGTCTCGCAGCGCCTCGAGACGATCGAGGACGGGCTCGACCGGCTCGAGAGCCGGATCGACCAGCTCGGCTCGACCAGCGCGATCGACAGGCGGCTGGCCGCGATCGAGGAGCTGCTGGCCCGGCTCGAGGCGGCGATCACCTCGCAGGCGGCGGCGCCGACGGCCGTGTCGTCGAGATCCCGCCGCGCCGGCGAACGCCGCAAGGCGGGCGCCGCGCAGTGGTGGGCGCAGGTCGGCTCAGGGCTGAGGCTCGCGAGCTGGCCTGAGCGCGCGGAGCGCCGCCTCGCCCATCCGCTGCTCGGCCGCGCGCAGGTCGTCCTGGCCGATCCGGGTCCGGGCCGGAAGCACGAGGTCGGAGACGACCAGCAGGGCGGCCGCCTCGAAGCCCAGCTCGCGGCCAGCGCGAACAGCGTGGCGCCCTCCATCTCGATGGCCAGCGCTCCCGCCGCCTGCCACTGAGGCTCGAGGCCCGGCGCGTCGTAGAACAGATCGGTCGACACCACCGGGCCGCGCGTGGACCGCGGCGTCGACGCTCAGAGATGCGGTCACAGCGGCAAGCAGCTGCGGGCTGGCGGCAATCCGCTCGCCGGCTCCGAGCGCTCGGCTGGTGCCGTCGGCGGCGATCGCCTCGTCGGCGATCAGGAGGTCGCCCGAGCGCCAGGGTCGGGCTCCGAGCGCTCCGCACGTACCGACCCGCAGCAGCCGCCGCGCGCCGAGCTCGGCCAGCTCGCTGATCACGATCGCCGCGCTGGGGCCGCCCATCCCCGTGCTCTGGATCGTGAGCGGCGCCCCGTCGGCGGCGAGGCCGGTGTACCCCCACAGCCCGCGATGGTGGTTGAACATCCTGGTCCCCTTGAGCAGCGCCTCGGCCAGGAGCAGCGCGCGGGCCGGGATCGCCGGGGAGCAGCACCCGCTCGGCGAGCTCGGCGGTGGGTTGCAGGCCGATCGGGGCGCTCATGTCTCGCCTATTGTCATTTATGAGCTCTGAGGCCCCGCTCGCCATTGACAGATCCGGCGCGGGCGAGTAGACCTAGGGCACCCAAATAAGGCAACAGGCCGGAGCGTGAAGGCGCTACCCAGGCCAGCTGGGGAGCACCTTCGCGAGGCGCCGCCGGAAACGTGACGAGCGCCAACGGCCGACGCAGCGGGCCGTTACGCCCGCGGGCGGCGGGGCTTCGTGCTCGTCGAGGCCCCGCCGCCGACTTTGAAGAGCGTCTGGGCGGCCGTGTCCGCCTGGGATCGCTTGGACGCCCGCCGCGCAACCGGGCGCGCCGTCGCTGGGTAGGAGACTGCAGTCAGGGATGTCCAGTGCAGCCGCTAAACGCGAGCAACGGCGGGTCTCCGGAGGCCCTGTCGCTCCAGGAGGCGGCCGACCGAGTCGGCGTGGCCGCGAGCACGCTGCGCCGGTGGCTGCGCGAGGGGCTGATCCCGCCCTACGACGGCAGCTGGTCGCCGGCGGCCGTCAGCCACGCCCGGATCGTGGCCCGGCTGCGCGAGCGCGGCCACTCGCTGCAGGACATCCGGCAGGCCAGCGACGAGGGGCGGCTGGCCTTCGGCTACGTCGAGGAGCTCTTCGACACCGGCGAGGAGGTCTACACGCTGGCGCAGGCCGCGCGCGAGACGGGACTCGAGCCGGCGCTGATCGAGCGGGTGATGGCCGCGCTCGGCACCGTCCCCGCCGCAGATCGGATCGCGTCTCGGCCGAGGACATCCGGCTGCTGCGCTACGTCGCCACCGTGCTCGACGCCGGGCTGCCGCTGGTCGCCCTGCTCCAGCTCGTGCGGGTGTACGGGCAGGCGATGGCGCGGGTGGCCGACGCCGAGGTGAGGCTGTTCCACCTCTACGTCCACGAGCCGCTGATCCGCTCGGGCGCCACCGGCCTCGAGACCGCGGATGAGATGCTCGAGCTCACGCGCGAGCTGCTGCCGCTGTCCTCGCCGGTCATGGATCACGTCCACCAGCGCTACCTCCAGCACTTCGTCGAGCAGGACGTGGTCGGCCACATGGAGTCCGACCTCGACGGCGACAGCGTCGACCTCGGGCGGATGCGGGTGGCGATCGCGTTCGCCGACCTGGCCGGCTACACGCGGCTGACCGAGGAGGCGCGGCGAGCTCGAGGCGGTCGACGCGGTCGAGCGGTTCGTCGACGCGGTCGAGGGCTCGCTGCCCGACGACGCGCGCGTGATCAAGACGATCGGCGACGAGGTGATGGTCGTGGGCTCGGACCCGGCCCCGCTCGCCGAGTGGGCGGTCGAGTTCCAGGACGGCCAGGACGAGCGGATGCTGGCCCGCATCGCGATCCACTACGGCAACGCCCTGTACCGGGACGGCGACTACTACGGGCGCGACGTGAACATCGCCTCGCGCGTGGCGGCGCGGGCGGCGGGCGGCGAGGTGCTGGTGACCCGGCCGGTGGTCGAGCGGGCTCGAGGGCGACCTCGAGTTCGACAAGATCGCCGAGATCCGCCTGAAGGGATTCACCGAGTCGACCGAGGTGTTCGTCGCGGCGGCGCGGAACGGGCGATGAACCGCAGGCGCGACGATGGTCGCGCGCGTGCGCGCGGAGGGGCTCCTGGCTCCGGGGCGGGCGGTGGTCGTGCTGCTGTCGGGCGGGCGGGACTCGACCTGCCTGCTCGACCTCGCGGTGCGGATCGCCGGGGCGGGCGCGGTGAGCGCGCTGCACGTGAACTACGGGCTGCGGGGGACGGCGTCCGACGAGGACGAGCGGCACTGCGCGGAGCTCTGCGCGCGGCTCGGGGTCGCGCTGGAGGTGCGGCGGCCGGAGCCTCGCGCGCGCGGGAACCTGCAGGCGTGGGCGCGCGAGGTGCGCTACCGGGCGGCCGAGGAGCTGGCCGCGGGCGCGGATCGGCCGACGTCGCCACCGGGCACACGGCCACCGACCAGGTCGAGACGATCCTGTACCGGCTGGCCTCCTCGCCGAGCCGGCGCGCGCTGCTCGGCATGCGAGTCGCGCGAGGGCCGGCTGGTCCGTCCGCTGCTTCTGTTCACGCGCGAGGACACGGCTGCGTACTGCCGGGAGCGCGGATTGAGCTGGCGCGAGGACCAGAGCAACGCGTCCGGTGCCTATGCGCGCAACCGGGTCCGCAGCGAGCTGCTGCCCGCGCTGCGCGCGATCCATCCCGGCCGCCGAGGACAACGTGCTCGCGCTGGCCGAGATCCTGCGCGGGGAGGCCGACGTGCTCGACGCGCTGGTCGACGAGGTGCTCGGCGCCGAGCGCGTCGGTGGCGCTCGAGCGCGCTGCGCGCGCTGCCGGCGCGCGCTGCGGCGGCTTGGTCGTCCAGCGCCTGGCCGACGAGGCGGCCGGCGGATTCGCGCCGGGGCGCGGCACGGCGGGCCGATGACGTGGCCGGCTCTGGCCGACGCCGGGACCGCGATGCTCGACATCGGCGGCGGGCTGCGGGCGGTGGCCGAGTACGGCGTGCTGCGGATCGAGCGGCTGTCGGGCGGCGATGACGGGCCGGCGCCCGCGCCGGTGGCGCTGGCGATCCCGGGCCGCGTGTCGTTCGGCGCCCGCGAGGTGCGCTGCGAGCTCGTGGCGCCCGCCGCGCGCGCGAGCCGGGCGTGCTCGACCGCGCGGCGCCTCGGCTGCGGCGAGCTGGTGGTGCGGGCGTGGCGGCCCGGGCGACCGGATGGCGCCGCTCGGGCTGGGCGGGCACGAAGTCGCTCCAGGACCTGTTCACGGCGCGGCGGGTGCCGCGGCTCGAGCGCGCCCGGGTGCCGGTGGTCGAGGCCGGCGGCGAGATCGCCTGGGTGGCCGGCGTGGCCACCTCGGAGCGCTTCAAGGTGACGGACGCCACGCGCGAGGCGGTCCGGCTCAGCTGCGCTGAACGCGACCTCCGGGCCGGCGCCGGGGCGGCGGACCAGGCCACTCGCAAGGACAGCGATTGCGCGTCTCACGATCGGTCTATTGCAGCGAGACGGTCGTCTGTGACGGCGCGCCATAGAATCCACCGACGTGGAAGGCGACGACGCGATCGGGGAGATCCTCGTCCCGGCCGAGGATCTCACGCGCCGCATCGGGGAGCTGGCCGCCGAGGTCTCCCGGGACTACGCCGGGAAGGATCTGCTGCTGGTCGGCGTACTCAAGGGTGCGGTGTTCTTCCTGTCCGACCTGATGCGACGGCTCGACGTCCCCTGCGAGGTGGACTTCATGGCGGTGGCCTCGTACGGGTCGGCCACCATGTCCTCGGGGGTGGTGCGGATCCTCAAGGACCTCGATGCGGTGATCGAGGGCCGGGACGTGCTGATCGTCGAGGACATCGTCGATTCGGGCCTGACCCTGCAATACCTATTGCGCAATTTGGAGGGGCGAAACCCCCGATCGCTGGAGGTCTGCGCGCTGCTGATCAAGCCCGAGCGGCAAAAGGTCGATTTACGTACGAAGTATGTGGGGTTCGAGATTCCCAACCGATTCGCGATCGGCTACGGGCTCGACTTCGACGAGCGCTACCGCAACTTGCCCTACGTGGCCGCGTTGAAGGAGTGAACGGGCGATGAACGGCGGCGTGCGAAGCGGTTTGGCGGCCGCAACCCAGATGCTACGCTTGACAGTCCCAGACTCCGAGTCCAGGCGCGGCGCACGCCGCATTTCCCTCGTATGAGCAGGTTTTTCAAGAGCGCTGCATTCCCGATCCTGATCGTGGTCGTGCTCGCGTTCTTCGCCCAAAAGCTGATCGGGAGCTCGAGCCACTCGACCAAGCAGACGTTCGGCGACCTCATGTACCAGCTCGAGAACGGGCAGGTCCAGAGCCTGTCGTTGCACGAGAAGGACAACACCGCCAACGTCACGCTCAAGGACGGGACCAAGTACACGGTCGGCTACCCCGACGGCTACGTCTCGCAGATCATCGGCCAGGCCAAGACCGACCTCTCGCCGGGCGACTTCGACATCCAGGGCAAGGCCTCGAACGGCTGGCTGTCGCTGCTGACCTACATCCTGCCGTTCGTGATCTTCATCGGGTTCTGGATCTTCCTGATGAACCAGGTCCAGGGCGGCGGGTCCAAGGTGATGTCGTTCGGCAAGTCGCGCGCCAAGCGCATGTCGGTCGACTCGCCCAAGATCACCTTCCGCGACGTGGCCGGCGTCGACGAGGCGGTCGAGGAGCTGCACGAGATCAAGGAGTTCCTCGAGAACCCCAAGAAATTCCAGGCGCTGGGCGCGCGCATCCCCAAGGGCGTGCTGCTCTATGGCCCGCCGGGCACCGGTAAGACGCTGCTGGCCCGCGCCGTGGCCGGCGAGGCCGGCGTCCCGTTCTTCTCGATCAGCGGCTCGGACTTCGTCGAGATGTTCGTCGGCGTGGGCGCCTCGCGCGTGCGCGACCTGTTCGAGCAGGCCAAGCAGAACTCCCCGTGCATCATCTTCATGGACGAGATCGACGCCGTCGGCCGCCACCGCGGCGCCGGCCTGGGCGGCGGTCACGACGAGCGCGAGCAGACCCTGAACCAGCTGCTGGTCGAGATGGACGGGTTCGAGATGAAGGACAACATCATCTTGATCGCGGCCACCAACCGTCCGGACATCCTCGATCCGGCGCTGCTGCGTCCCGGCCGCTTCGACCGCCAGATCGTGGTCGACCGGCCCGACCGCAACGGCCGCAAGAAGATCCTCGAGGTCCACACCCGCGGCAAGCCGCTGGCGCGCGAGATCGACGTCGACGCGCTGGCCGGCCAGACCCCGGGCTTCACCGGCGCGGACCTGTCCAACCTGGTCAACGAGGCCGCGCTGCTGGCCGCGCGCAACGGCAAGCGCGAGATCACCCAGGTCGAGCTCGAGGAAGGGATCATGCGGGTGATCGCGGGTCCCGAGAAGAAGACCCGCGTGATGTCCGACAAGGAGCGGCGGATCACCGCCTACCACGAGATGGGCCACGCGATGGTCGGCCACTACCTGCCCAACGCCGACCCGATCCACAAGATCTCGGTGATCTCCCGCGGGCAGGCCCTCGGCTACACGATCTCGCTGCCGGGCGAGGACAAGTTCCTGACCACGCGGGCGGAGCTGAGCGACACGATGGCGATGACCCTGGGCGGCCGCGCCGCCGAGGAGATCGTGTTCGGCGAGGTCACCACCGGCGCGTCCAACGACCTGGAGAAGGTCACCGCGACGGCCAAGCAGATGGTCATGCGCTTCGGCATGTCCGAGAAGCTCGGCCCGCGCGTGTTCGGCCACGACCACGGCCAGCCGTTCCTGGGCCGCGAGTTCTCGCGCCGAGCCCGACTACTCCGACGAGATCGCCCGCGAGATCGACGACGAGATCCGGCGGATCGTCGAGGCCGCACACGTCCAGGCCAAGGACATCCTGGGCTCGCATCGCGACTCGCTCCAGAAGCTGTCGGAGATCCTCATCAAGCGCGAGACGATCGAGAAGGAGCAGTTCGAGGCTCTGCTCGACGGCCGCAGCGAGGCCGACGTGTTCGGCGCCGAGGCGCCGCCCCCGCCCGAGGTGCCGATTCCCGGGCACGCCGGCGGGCGAGCGTCGCGAGGGCCCGCGGCCGCTGCCGCGTCCCGGCCTGGCCGGCGGCACGGCCGAATAGTCTCCGCGTCATCGCGGATCAGCGCAAGCAGACAGGCACGCTCGGGCGTGTGATCCTGGCCGCCACCCGCGTGTGGGTGCCGGTGGCTGATCGCGATCGCCGGCATCGTCGGGATCGTGATCGGCCACGGCAAGAGCGCGGCGGCCGGCGCGGGCGTGGGGCTGGTCATCGTCGCCCTGATCGTGTGGATGATCAACTGGATGTTCCGCATGAGCGTCGCGTCCAACCGCGAGCGCGACCGCGAGGAGGAGGCGCGCGAGTACTTCGATCGCCACGGCCGGTGGCCCGATGAGTGAGCGCCGACTTTCGCATCATGGGCGTGATCAACGTCACGCCGGACTCGTTCTCGGACGGCGGGCGCTACCTGGCCGCCCAGGACGCGATCGCGCACGGGCTGGAGCTCGAGGCCGAGGGCGCGGCGATCCTCGACGTCGGCGGCGAGTCGACCCGGCCGGGCGCCGATCCGGTTGCCGCGAGGACGAGGAGCTCCGCCGGGTGCTGCCGGTCATCGAGGGGCTGCTGCGAGCGCGGCGCCGGCGCCCAGATCTCGATCGACACCTCCAAGAGCGCGGTGGCCGCGCGGGCGCTCGAGGCCGGCGCGACGCTGGTCAACGACGTGACCGCGCTGCGGGGCGATCCCGAGATGGCCGGTGTGGTGGCGGCGGCCGGCGCCGACTGCTGTCTGATGCACATGCTCGGCGACCCGCGCACGATGCAGCAGCGATCCCCGCTACGACGACGTGGTCGACGACATCAAGGCGTTCCTGTACGAGCGGCTGGCGGCAGCGACTCGCGCCGGTATCGCCGAGCAGCGGATCCTGCTCGATCCCGGGATCGGCTTCGGCAAGACCACCGAGCACAACCTGGAGCTGCTGCGCCGGCTCGGACGAGCTGGTCGCGCTCGGCCGGCCGGTGGTGATCGGCACCTCGCGCAAGTCGTTTCTGGGCCGCCTGACCGGACGGGAGTCTCCGGACGATCGGGTGGCGGCGACGATCGCCACCAACGTGCTGGCCTACGAGCGCGGAGCGCGAGTGTTCCGCGTCCACGACGTGGCCCCGGTCCACGACGCCCTGGCGGTCACGGCTGCTACGGTCAGCCGCGCCATGGACGACCCGGACGAATACGACGAGGTAGAGGAAGACGACGAGGAGGAGGGCACTCCGAGCCCGAGGTGACGATCGAGGTCAGCGGGCTGTCGCTGTTCACGCACGTGGGCGTGACGGCGGCCGAACGCGAGGTCGGACAGCGGCTGCTGCTGGACCTCCGACTCGACGTCGGAGAGTGCGACGCCACGGTCACCGACCGGATCGAGGACACCGTCGACTACGCCCAGGTGTGCGAGATGGCCAACCTGGTCGCCCAGCAGCGCTCCTACAAGACGCTCGAGCGGCTGTGCACGGCGATCGCCGATCGTCTGCTCGAGCGCTACGACGCTGGGCGCGGTGTGGGTCAAGGCGGCCAAGCCCGAGCCGCCCATGGCGCTGCCGGTCAGCGAGGTGTCGGTCGAGGTGTGGCGCGAGGCCGAGTGAGGGCCCGCGGGTGACGCTGGGCTATCTGGGCCTCGGGTCGAACGTCGGCGATCGGCGCGAGCAGCTGCTCGCTGCCGCGCGGGAGCTGCCGAGGCACGGGGTCGAGGTGATCGCCTCCTCGTCGGTCTACGAGACCGAGCCGGTCGGGCTCGTGCTCGATCAGCGCGAGTTCTACAACGCCTGCCTGCGGGTGGATACCGCCCACGGCCCGGTGGAGCTGCTCGACGCCTGCAAGGCGGTGGAGCGCACGCTGGGACGCGAGCCGGGGGGCCGCGGCACGGGCCGCGGCCGATCGACGTCGACGTGCTGCTGCTCGGCGACTTGCAGTACGCCTCGGACCGGCTGACGCTGCCCGCATCCCGAGGTCAGCTCGCGGCGGTTCGTGCTCGTGCCGCTGCTCGAGCTGGACCCCGATTTGAGCCTTGCCGGACGGGACGCGCCTGGCCGACGCCCTGCGAGCACTCCGCCCGGGCCAGGAGGTGCAACGCACCGGAGCGCCATTGCTCTAAGTGGAGCGTGCGATGCCGTTCGGGGCGCCCTTGAGCGAAGCTCGCGGGCGCCACGAGCGGCAGGTACGCTCCGCCGATGCTGCTGGTTGTCGACGTCGGTAACACCCAGACCCACTTCGGCCTCTTCCCGGACAGCGGAGCGACGGTGTCCGAGCACTGGCGGTTCGCCACCGTGCGCGAGTCGACCAGCGACGAGCTCGGATCTCGGCTGTCGAACCTGCTCGAGCTGCGCGGCCTGTCGTTCGCCGACATCGATGAACTCGATCGTCTCGTCAACCGTCCCCCAGCTCTCCGAGCAGTGGACGCAGATGGCCCGGCGCTACCTCGGCCACGAGATGCTGATGGTCGGACCGTCGATCCGCACCGGGATGCCGATCCGCTACGACAATCCGCACGAGGTGGGCGCCGACCGGCTGGCCAACGCGGTGGCGGCGTACGAGAAGGTCCACGACACGTGCGTGGTCGTCGACTTCGGCACCGCCATCACCTACGACATCGTGTCGTCGGCCGGCGAGTACCTGGGCGGCATCATCACCCCGGGGGCGGAGATATCGATCGATGCGCTGTATGACCGCGCGGCCAAGCTGCCCAAGGTCGAGCTGGCCGAGCCGCGGGCGCTGATCGGCAAGTCGACGGTCGACGCGATCCGCAGCGGGATCGTCTACGGCTTCGCCGGTCAGGTGGAGGGAATCGTGCGACGGCTACGCCACGAGCTGGGCCCGACCACGTGCGTGATCGCGACCGGCGGCCTGGCCCGCGTGCTCGTGCCGTTCATCCACGAGACGATCGACGAGGTCGACGATCTGCTCACGCTGACCGGGCTGCGGCTGATCTGGGAGCGGAATCGCGATCCCGATCCAGTACGCCCGGCGGGATTGGCACGTCCGGCGTCCGCGCCACCGTCGCAGCCAGGATGAGGAACGTGATCCGCCGACGCTCGTCGGGGTGCTCGGCCGCGTACGCCTCGTAGTCGTCGAGCAGGCCGCGGATGGCGGCGAACACCGGGGCGTCGTCGATCTCGTCGGGCACATCGCAGGCCAGGCGGGCCAGCGCAAGCATCTCGGTGGGATCGACGCCGCGCATCGAGCCCATCGCGCTGAACAGCAGGAAATAGGCGACGCGGTCAAGCAGCAGGTGCGGCGCCTTCTCCCGCTCGCCGAGCGCCGGCCCGGCCGGTTGGAGCGGTTCGCCGGCGGCGACGCGCAGCGACTGCTCGGCCGCGATCGAGCGGATCTGGTCGGCCGAGAACCCGAGCTGAAGCGCCCAGCGCAACTGGAACGCCGCCGAGATCAGGGTGTTGCCGTAGGGAGCGTCTGAGGCGAACACGATCTGTCCGGGCGGCACGAGCGAGAACAGCGTCTCGAAGTCGGTCGGGATCCACCAAGCGGTGTCGAACAGGAGGTTGGGCAGATCGCCGGCCACCCGCCAGATCCACGACAGGTCGCAGATGCCGGCATGGGCGAGGATCAGCCGGGCGTCAGGGAATTCCTCGGCCAGCTGGACGGCATGCAGGCCGAGGGCGGGAATCCCCCGGCCGGCGTGGATCAGCACCGGTAGCGAGCGCTCGTGCGCCACCGCGAACACCGGCTTGACGCCCGGGTGGTCGAGCGTGAACTGCTCGGCGCGCGGGTGCAGCTTGACGCCGCGGGCGCCGTTGGCCAGGCTGCGCTCGGCCTCGCGCAGCGGGTCGTCGTGCGGGTCGACGCGGCAGAACGGGACGAGCAGCCCGTCGGGAGCCTCGCGGGCCGCCTCGATCACGGCGTCGTTCGCTGCCGAGTAGCCGTCGGGCTCGTGGAACGGGAACGTGAACGCGCCGCGTGCACCGGCAGCCCGCAGCGCGGAGGTGAGCTCCTCGCGGCGACTGCTTCATGCCGTCTGGATCGTTCTGGCCGAGGTGAGTGTGGGCGTCGAAAAGCTCGAGGCCCGGAACCTGCTCGAAGACGACCTCAGCCCAAGGGCGCAGCGCTTCGAACAGATTCATACCGAGCATGCATACCATGAAACGGCATGCCCCGGTCCCTCACCGACTCCTGGCGCCTCGGCGGCGTGGCGATTCCCAACCGGGTGGTACTGGCGCCGCTGGCCGGGATCGGCAACTGGTTCGTGCGCCTCCAGGCCAAGCGCCACGGGGCCGGCCTGGTCGTCTCCGAGATGGTCTCGAGCTTCGCGGTCCATTACCGCAACGAGCGTACCTGCCGCGAGCTGCTGCGGATCCACCCGCAGGAGCACCCGGTCTCGGTGCAGCTGTTCGGCCACGATCCCGACGTCATGGCCTCGGCCGCCGAGCAGGTGGCGGCCGCGGGCGCCGACCTGATCGACATCAACATGGGCTGCCCGGTGCCCAAGGTGTGCAAGACGGGAGCGGGCGCCGCGCTGCTCGAGGATCCAGCCCGGGCGGTGGCGGTGGCGCGGGCGGCGGCGCGGGGCAGCGGGCTGCCGGTGACGGTCAAGCTGCGCTCGGGCCAGCGCCCGGGCGAGAACAGCGGCCTGGAGGTGGCCCGGCGGCTCGTGTTCGACGGCGGCGTGGCCGGCATCGGCATCCATCCCCGCCATGCCTCGCAGCGTCACAAGGGCAAGCCGGACTACGAGCTGGCGCGCGGGCTGGTGCGAGGAGCTTCCGGTGCCGGTGCTGATCTCGGGCGGTCTGCACAGCGCCGAGCAGGTGCGGGTCGCGTTCGAGCAGACCGGCGCGGCGGCCGTGCTGCTGGCGCGCGGCTCGCTCGGCAATCCGTGGCTGTTCGAGCAGGTGCTGGGCCGCCGGCTGGCCGAGCCCGACCGCGAGGAGATCCTCGCCGAGCTCGACTGGGTCATGGGCTGCGCGGTCGAGCATCTGGGGGAGGACCGCGCGACGCGCTACCTACGCAAGTTCTATCCCTGGTACGTCGAGCGGCTCGGGGCCGGCCGGGCGCTGCAGGCCGCCCTGCAGACCGCGCCGACGCTCGATATCGCGCGGGAACTGCTGCACGGAGAACTCGTCCCAGAACCGGCTGACGAGGGCTCTATACTCATCCGCCCACGCAGCCGCGCTGCGTAGGAAACTCCCCGCTTAGCAGGCGGGTTTTTTCTCGTCCGAACCGCCGGAACGCTTCCGGCGCCGCGCTCATCGAATACAGGTCTGCACCATGCCCAAGGACGTCATCATCACTCCCGAAGGGCTCGCCAATCTGAAGGCCGAGCTCGACCACCTCACCACCACGCGCCGGCGCGAAGTCGCCGCCCGCATCAAGGAGGCGCGTGAGTTCGGCGACATCTCGGAGAACGCCGAGTACGACGACGCCAAGAACGAGCAGGCGATGCTCGAGGCGCGGATCGCCTCCCTGGAGGACAAGCTGCGCTCGGCCACGGTCGTCGACCAGTCCGATCTCGGCACCGATCAGGTCCGGGTCGGGTCGGTGGTCCACGTCAAGGACGACGGCGGCAAGTCGGTCAAGTACACGATCGTCGGCTCGGCCGAGGCCAGTCCCGGCGACGGCAAGCTTTCCAACGAGTCGCCGGTTGGCAAGGCGCTCCTCGGCCGCAAGCGCGGGGAGGAGGTCGTGCTCGCCACACCCAAGGGCGAGCGGCGGCTGAAGATCACCAAGATCGACGTCGAATCGAAGTAGGTTGTTGCCGTGGCCGAACGGGCCGACGGCGCAGATGAGCTGCTCGAGGCGCGACGGCGCAAGCTCGAGTCGCTGCGCGCTGCGGGCATAGAGCCGTTTCCCCACGAGTTCGACGGGGTCGAGCCGATCGCCGCCGTGCGCTCGGCCCATGCCGGGCTGCCGACCGGCGAGGAGACGTCCGATCGCCACCGGGTGGCGGGGCGGCTGGCGGCCCGGCGCGGCCAGGGAAAGATGGCGTTCCTCGACCTGGTCGATCGCTCGGGCCGGATCCAGCTCCAGGCCCGCGTGGACGAACTCGGGCCGGACGGGATGGACCGGCTGGTCGGGCTCGACCTGGGGGATCTGCTCGGGGTCGACGGCATGGCGTTCATGTCCCGGCGCGGCGAGCTCACGCTGCGGGTGCAGTCGTTCGCGCTGCTGGCCAAGTCGCTGCGGCCCCCGCCCGAGAAGCACCACGGGCTGACCGACGTCGAGACGCGCTTTCGCCGGCGCGAACTCGACCTGATCGCCAACGAGGAGGCCCGCGAGCTGTTCATGCTCCGCGCCCGTGTGATCACCGCGGTGCGGCGGTTCCTCGACGGCGAGGGGTTCATCGAGGTCGAGACGCCGGTTTTGCAGCCGCTTTATGGCGGCGCGGCGGCGCGGCCGTTCACCACACACCACAACGCGCTGAACCGCGAGTTCTTCCTGCGTATCGCCACCGAGCTGTATTTGAAGCGGCTGATCGTGGGCGGGCTCGAGCGGGTGTACGAGCTCGGCAAGGACTTCCGCAACGAGGGCGTCGACTCGACCCACAACCCCGAGTTCACGATGCTCGAGTTCTACGAGGCCTACGCGGACTACGAGGACATCGCCGCGCGCTGCGAGCGCCTGGTCGCGTTTGTGGCCTCGGAGGTCGGCTACAGCGGGGAGGTCGACCTCTCGCCGCCGTGGCGGCGCGAGACCCTGCCCGACGCGATCCGGGCCCGCACTGGCATCGACATCATGGCACGCGGCCGATCGGGAGTCGCTCGCGCAGGCCATGCGGGCCCGGGGGCTGGCCGTCCCGAGGGCGAGGACGAGGGCTGGCCGAAGCTGGTCGACGAGCTGGTCACCAAGCACGTCGAGCCGACGCTGGTCGAGCCGACGTTCCTGATGGATTACCCGGTGGCCCTGTCCCCGTTCGCCAAGCGCCACCGCTCGGTCCCGGGGCTGGTCGAGCGCTTCGAGGCCTACGTCGGGGGGATGGAGATCGCCAACGCGTTCACGGAGCTGAACGATCCGGACGAGCAGCGCCGGCGCTTCGAGGAGCAGCGGGCGCTCGCCGGGGCCGGGCGATGTGGAGGCCCAGCCCTACGACGAGGCCTTCGTGGAGGCCTTGGAGCAGGGGATGCCGCCGACCGGCGGGATCGGGATCGGCATCGACCGGCTGGTGATGGTGCATGTCCGGGCCGGCAGCTCGATCCGCGAGGTCGTGCTGTTCCCGGCCATGCGGGATTAGGGCCTGCGTTCGGGACGCGCGCGGCGGCCCGTCCGGGCCCCCGTGCTCAGCCACCAGGCGGGCCACCGCTGATCGCGGGACGACGCGAGGGGGTCCGGACGGACCTAGATAACAGGTCACGCCGCGCGGGCGCGGCGGACGAGCCGCGGGCGGCGCAACGCGTCACGCCAGGTCGGCCCGCGTGACGTGCTATGCACCGGCGGATGAGGATCGGGATCGTGGTGTTCGAGCAGGTCGACCTGCTCGACGTGGGCGGGCCGTATGAGGTCTTCTGACCGCGTCGCGGCTGGTGGAGCGTGACGGGGGCGAGGCGCCGTTTGAGGTGCTTACGCTGGGGTTGTCCGGCGAGCCGGGTCAGCTCGTACGGCGGGCTGCGGCTGACCGCCGCAGTCGACGCTGGCCGAGGCCGGGCCGCTCGACGTGCTGGTGGTGCCCGGCGCGATCAGGATCGACGACGTGGTGGGCGATTCGGAGCTCGTGGGGGCGATCGGCGCCGCGGCCGAGGCGCCTCGGTGCTGGCGTCGGTGTGCACCGGGGCGTTCGTGCTCGGGGCGCTCGGGCGGCTCGAGGGCCGGCCCTGGACGACCCATTGGGAGGACGTCGAGGCGCTGGCGGCGCGGGCCGAGGGAGCCGGCGAGGGCAAGGCCTGGGTGCGCTGGGTCGACGCCGGCGAGGTCGTGACCTCGGGCGGTCTGAGCAGCGGAATCGCCATGGCGCTGCACCTCGTGGAGCGTTTCGCCGAGCGCGATCTGGCCGTCAGGACCGCGCGGCAGATCGAGTACGAGTGGGATCCGGAGGCTCGGGCGTCGAACATGAACGGGCTGTGAACCTGGGCACACGGAGGAGGCCCATCTCGCCGGAGACGCAGAGACCCGTTGGTAAACTGGCGTATGGCCCGATAAATCGAGACCGTTTCGCTCATCAACCGGCGCCTAGCGGCCGATTAGGTGGGTAAAACGGAATCGTCGGTGTCCCCGAAGTCCCGAACTACCATGTAGACCTGCAGGTAGCGGAGGAGAAGACCGGAAAACACCTCGACCGACTTAGCCCGAGACCCGCCACACGCAGAGAGAAGAATCATGTTCGAGCGATTCACAGAGCGAGCCCGTCAGGTAGTTGTCCTGGCTCAAGAAGAAGCGCGGACGCTCAAGCACAACTACATCGGCACCGAGCACATCCTGCTCGGGCTGCTGCGCGAGGAGGAGGGCCTGGCCGCCCGCGTACTCGAGTCACTCGACATCACCGTGGAGCGCGTGCGCGCCCAGGTGGTCCGGATCGTGGGGTCCGGAGAAGAGGTCACCTCCGGCCAGATCCCGTTCACGCCGCGGGCGAAGAAAGTTTTGGAGCTGGCGCTGCGCGAGGCGCTCAGCCTCGGCCACAACTACATCGGCACCGAGCACATCCTGCTCGGGCTGGTGCGCGAGAACGAGGGCGTCGCGGCCCGCATCCTGCTCGATTTCGACGCAGATTCCGAGAAGATCCGCAACGAGGTGATCCGGATGCTGTCCGGGCCTGGCAGCCGCCAGCGCGGCGCCGGCGCCGCGGGCGCGGCGGCCGCGGGTCAGGGTGGCGAGGGCAAGAAGTCCTCCAAGCTGCTCGACCAGTTCGGCCGCAACCTGACCAAGCTCGCCGCCGAGTCCAAGCTCGACCCGGTGGTCGGTCGCGAGACCGAGATCGAGCGGATCATGCAGATCCTTTCGCGCCGCACCAAGAACAACCCGGTGCTGGTCGGCGAGCCGGGCGTGGGCAAGACCGCCGTGGTCGAGGGCCTGGCCCAGCGCATCACGCACGGCGAGGTGCCCGAGCTGCTCAAGGGCAAGCAGATCTACACGCTTGACCTGGCCGCCCTGGTCGCCGGCTCGAAGTACCGCGGCGAGTTCGAGGAGCGCCTCAAGAAGGTGATGAAGGAGATCACCCAGCGCGGCGACATCATCCTGTTCATCGACGAGCTGCACAACCTCGTCGGCGCGGGCGCGGCCGAGGGCGCGATCGACGCGGCCTCGATCCTCAAGCCGGCGCTGGCCCGAGGCGAGCTGCAGACGATCGGCGCCACGACGCTCGAGGAGTACCGCAAGTACCTCGAGCGCGACTCCGCGCTGGAGCGGCGCTTCCAGAAGATCACCGTCGACCAGCCCTCCACCGAGGAGACCGTGCAGATCCTCAAGGGCCTGCGCGACCGCTACGAGCAGCACCACAAGGTGAACATCACCGACGAGGCGCTCGAGGCGGCTGCCGAGCTAGCGGACCGCTACATCTCCGACCGGTTCCTGCCCGACAAGGCGATCGACCTGATCGACGAGGCCGCGTCCCGCATGCGGATCAAGTCGATGACCTCGCCGCCGGTGTACCGCGAGCTCGAGGACGAGATCGAGGAGACCCGCCGCGCGAAGGAGGAGGCGATCGAGAACCAGGAGTTCGAGAAGGCCGCCAACCTGCGCGACAAGGAGCGCCGGCTGACCCAGCGCAAGCGCGAGCTGGCCGAGCAGTGGGAGGCCGGCGAGTCGACCGAGCGTCCTTCGATCGGCGAGGAGGAGATCGCCGACATCGTCTCGATGTGGACCGGTATCCCGGTGTTCAAGCTGACCGAGGCCGAGACGGCCAAGCTGATGCGCATGGAGGAGGAACTCCACAAGCGCGTGATCGGACAGCACCCGGCGATCGAGGTCGTGTCCAAGGCGATCCGGCGCTCGCGCGCCGGCCTGAAGGATCCCGAAGCGGCCGACCGGTTCGTTCATCTTCCTGGGCCCCTCGGGCGTGGGCAAGACCGAGCTGGCGCGCACGCTGGCCGAGTTCCTGTTCGGCGACGAGGACACGATGATCCGCATCGACATGTCCGAGTACATGGAGAAGCACGCGGTGTCGCGTCTGGTCGGGTCGCCTCCGGGCTACATCGGCTACGACGAAGGTGGTCAGCTGACCGAGGCCGTGCGACGCAAGCCCTACAGCGTGCTGCTGCTGGATGAGATCGAGAAGGCCCACCCCGACGTGTTCAACATCCTGCTCCAGATCCTGGAGGACGGCAGGCTGACCGACGCGCAGGGCCGGACGGTCGACTTCCGTCACTGCATCGTGATCATGACCTCGAACATCGGGGCTTCGGAGATCGCCCGCAACACCCCGCTCGGGTTCGCGGTGTCCGACGACGAGACCGGCATCACCTACGACGACATGAAGACCCGGATCACGGGCGAGCTCAAGAAGGTGTTCCGCCCCGAGTTCCTCAACCGGATCGACGAGGTCATCGTCTTCCACAAGCTGACCAAGGACGAGATCAAGGAGATCGTCGACCTGCTGCTGCGGCGGATCCGCGAGTCGATGGCCGAGCGCGAGCTCCAGCTCGAGCTCTCCGAGCCGGCCAAGGACATGCTGGTCGAGAAGGGCTGGGATCCGGCGATGGGCGCCCGCCCGCTACGGCGCGCGATTCAGCGCTACGTCGAGGATCCGCTGGCCGACTTCGTGTTGCGCCAGCAGGTGCCGTCGGGTTCGACCGTGATGGTCGGCACGACGTCCGAGGACGGCGCCGGCGAGGGCGCGGACGAGGTCAAGCTCACCGTGATCGAGCCCGCGCCGAAGCCCACGCCCGTGGCGGTGGGCGCCGGCGAGGGCAGCGAGGGTGGCGAGGAGCCCGGGCCGGATGAGCCGGCCGTGACCGACGCGCCCACCGAGACCGAGTAGCTTCGCGCCATCCCCTCTGGGGTGACGTGCGCCTGCATCTGCGCCGGTAGGCCACCGGCCGCGGGCGCGAGTCACCCCACAGCGGATGACGACTCCGCAGCCGCTGCGCACCCGCGTTCCGTCGGCAGTGCGGCGTAGCCTCGTGCTGACCATGCCGCGTCCGACCTCCATCCACGTCTGCTCGGCCTGCGGGCACGAGAGCACGCGCTGGGAGGGCCGCTGTCCGGGCTGCGGAGAGTGGAACACGCTGGTCGAGCAGGTGCGCCGGCCGGTGGCGGGTCGTGGGTCCGTCGGCGCGCGCTCGAGCCGCGGGGCGGCGATCAAGCCTGTGGCGTTGCGCGACGTGGCCGCGGTCGAGCAGGCGCGGCTGAGCACCGGCATCGGGGAGCTCGACAACGTGCTCGGCGGAGGGATCGTGCCCGGCTCACTCGTGCTGCTCGGGGGCTCGCCCGGGATCGGCAAGTCGACGCTGACCACCATGGTCCTGGCCAACCTCCACGAAGCGGGCCGGCGCACGCTGTACGTCTCGGCCGAGGAGTCGGCGGCCCAGATCCGGCTGCGGGCCGAGCGCCTGAGCACCGGCGCGCTGGGAATCCCCGTGCTGGCCGAGACCGATCTGGATAGCGTCCTGGCCACGCTCGAGGTCGAGCGGCCCGAGGTTTGCGTGATCGACTCCGTGCAGACCCTGCACACGATGGAGCTTTCGAGCGCGGCCGGGTCGGTGGCCCAGGTCCGCGAGGTGGCCGGCGCGCTGATGCGGGTGGCAAAGGCGCTCGACATCGCAGTGCTCCTGGTCGGGCACGTGACCAAGGACGGGGCCCTGGCCGGACCGCGTGTGCTCGAGCACCTGGTCGATTGCGTGCTCCAGTTCGAGGGCGAGCGTGAGCGCACCTATCGGACGGTGCGGGCGGTCAAGAACCGCTTCGGCTCGACCAACGAAGCCGGCGTATTCGAGATGCGCGACGACGGCCTGGTCGAGGTGCTGGACGCCTCGGCCCGGTTCGTCGGCGAGGCCACGCGAGCGCCCGGGAGCGTCGTGCTGTGCGCGATCGAGGGCTCGCGACCGCTGCTGGTAGAGGTCCAGGCGCTGGTCTCGAGCTCCGAGCTCGTGCCCCCGCGGCGAGTGGTCTCGGGCCTCGACCGTAACCGTCTGGCGCTGGTGCTGGCCGTCCTCGGACGTCACGCGGGCATCGGGGCGGGAACCTCGGACGTGTTCGTAAACGTGGTCGGCGGGGTCCGGGTGGACGAGCCCGGAGTCGATCTGGCCGTCGCCCTCGCCGTGGCCAGCGCGGTGCGTGGGGTGGCGCTGAGCGGCTCGGCGGGCCAGCCGCTGGCCTGCTTCGGCGAGCTTGGGCTGACGGGCGAACTCCGGTCCGTCGCACATGCCGATCGCCGGTTGGCCGAAGCGGCCAAATTCGGCCTGGGCCCGGTCCTGCACCCGGAATCGCACCGCACGCTGCGCGCAGCGCTCAAAGCCGCTCTGGGGGCTAACGACCGAACCGCTCTGGCCGCGTGAACGTAGGGGGCATCGCTGTGCAAGCGACCTGGGACGGGGGGTCCGGTCACGCGCCGAACGCACTCGCGCGCGGCGCACGTGGGTTCGGAGTGTGACGGGACCCCCCCGTCCCGGTAAAATTGGCTCTCATGCCGCCGCGTTCCGGGGAAGAGCTCAAGGGAGAGCTCGAATCTCGACAGGATTCCCGGCTGGTAAGGGCGCTCGAGATGGTCGCCCCCGGAACATCGCTCCGGGAGGGTATCGACAACATCCTGCATGCCCATACCGGCGGACTGATCGTGATCGGCGACGTCGACGAGCTCGCCTTCCTGTTCTCAGGCGGGATCAAGCTCGATCTCGACTACTCGCCGGCGCTGCTCTACGAGCTGGCGAAGATGGACGGCGCGATCGTGCTGAGCTCCAACGCCACCAAGATCGCCCAGGTCAACGTCCAGCTCGACGCCGGATCCGACGATCCTGACCTTGGAGACCGGAACCCGCCACCGCACCGCCGAACGCGTCTCAAAGCAGACCGACGCGCTGGTCGTGGCGATCTCCGAACGCCGCGAGGTGGTCTCGCTCTACGTCGACGGCGTCAAGTACATCCTGGAGGACATTCCCGTGGTGCTGGCCAAGGCCAACCAGGCGCTGGCCACGCTCGACAAGTACCGCAGCCGCCTGGACCAGGTCTCGACCCGGTTGACCGCGCTCGAGTTCGAGGGCGGCGCCACCCTGCACGACGTGCTCACCGTGCTCCAGCGGGCCGAGCTCGTGACCCGCATGGCGGTCGAGATCGAGCGCTACATCGTCGAACTCGGCACCGAGGGCCGGCTGATCGAGATGCAGCTGGACGAGACGATGGTGGGCGTGTCGGCCGACAAGGTCGCGCTCGTCCACGACTACTTGATGGAGAACAACGACGAGACGTTCGCGGCGGCCTTCGATCAGCTTGTGCGCCTTCCCAACCAGGACCTCCTTGACTTCGGGCGACTGGCAGAGCTGCTGGGCTACGACCGCAAGCTGAATACCCTGGACTACCCGACCTCGCCACGAGGCTTCCGCATCCTGGGGCGCATCCCGCGCCTGCCCAAGATGGTCGTGCAGCGCATCGTGAGCGAGTTCGGAGGGCTCGAGGAGCTGCTGGCCGCCACCGATGGCGAGCTGGAAACCGTCGATGGAGTCGGCGAGATCCGGGCGAAGGACATCCGCGAGGGGCTTCGCCGCCAGCAAGAGATCAACCTGGTGGATAGGTATCTGCAAACGTGACAGCCACCGGGACACGTAGTTCCTATGGGAGAGAAAACGGCGTGCGGGTCTAGAGCCCCGCCCGTCCCGTATAAGAGGAGGACACCATCACAGAGCTAATGGAAGAGCACCTGGAGGAGGACCTCGAGCTCGCGGAGGAGCTTCCGCACATCGAGTTCGAGATCGGCGACAACGTCGTCTACCCACACCACGGGGCGGGCAAGGTGATTCGCAAGGAGCAGAAGGAGATCCTGGGCGAGCGCCGCGAGTACCTCACGATCAAGATCCTGCACAACGACATGACCGTGATGGTTCCCACCGAGAACGCAGCCCTCGCGGGCCTGCGGCGGGTGATCGACGAGGAAACGGTCCAGAAGGTCCTGGCGGTCCTCCAGGACGAGTGTTCCGAGATGCCCAAGAACTGGAACCGTCGCTTCAAGTACAACCGCGACAAGATCAAGACCGGTGACATCTACGAGCTGGCCGAAGTCGTCCGCAACCTAGCCATTCGCGAAGCCCAGAAGGGTCTGTCCACGGGTGAGAAGCAGATGTTCACGCGGGCCAAGAAGATCCTCGCCTCCGAGCTCATGTACGCGCTCGAGATGGACGAGGACGAGGTCGAGGAGCACCTCCAGAGCCTCCTGCTGGAGTCCTACGACGGCAAGCGCGGCAAGGCCGGGAAGGTCACCGTCGCCGCCAAGTAAGCCATTGCGGCAGAGCTCGTGGCGGTCGCGTTGATCGTGGCCGCAGGCCGTGGGGAGCGCCTTGGGTCGGACCGGCCCAAGGCGCTCGTCACGCTGGGAGGCAGGCCGATGCTCGAATGGAGCGTCGAGGCGCTGCGCTCCGTGCCGGCGATCGAGCGCATCGTGGTCGCCCTTCCGGCCGACGCGCTCGGCGATGCCCCGGAAGGGACGGTTGCCGTGCCGGGTGGCGTGGTGCGCTCGGCGTCGGTGCGCGAGGCGCTACGAGCCTGCCCGGACGGGGATCCGATCGTAGTGCACGACGCGGCCCGGCCGCTCGCACCGGCGCGATTGTTCGAGCGAGCGCTTGCGCAGCTGGAGCGTTCGGGCGCGGACGCGGCGATCGCGGCGGCTCCCGTGTCGGACACGATCAAGGAGGTTGACGCCTCCGACGGGCGAACCGTGGCGCGCACGCTGGACCGGGCGCGGCTGTGGGCGGTGCAGACACCGCAGGTGTTCCGGCGCGATGCCCTCGAGCGCGCCTTGATGGGGGTCGGCGACGATGTGCTCGAGGCGGCCACCGACGACGCCTGGCTGGTCGAGCAGGCCGGCGGACGGGTCGAGGTCGTGGAGTCCTCGCCGACCAACATCAAGATCACCACTCCGACCGATCTGACGCTGGCCGAACTGCTGCTGGCGGAGGCGCGGGTGTGATCGCGCGTCCCGATGACCGGGGGATGGTAAGCACCGGTCTCGGCTACGACTGCCACGCGTTCGCCTCGGGCCGGCGGCTCGTGCTGGGCGGCGTCGAGCTCGCGCACGATCGCGGCCTGGCCGGTCACTCCGACGCCGACGTGCTCACCCATGCGATCATCGACGCGCTGCTCGGGGCGGCCACCCTCGGCGACATCGGCGCGCATTTTCCCGACACCGACGAGCAGTACCGCGATGCCAGCTCGCTTGATTTGCTCCGCACCACGGTGGCGATGCTGACCCACCGGGGCGTGCGGATCCTGCACGTCGACGCCACCGTGATCATCGAGCGCCCTCACGTGGCGCCGGTTCGGGAGAGCATCCGCCGGTCGCTGGCCGAGGCGATCGGTATCTCCTCCGAGCACGTCAGCGTGAAGGCCACGCGCGGCGAGGGGATGGGGTTCGTAGGGCGCGAGGAGGGCGTGGCTGCGCTCGCCATCGCCACCGTCGAGCGATGAGGGGGATTGCTACGGTCCGGTCATGAACCGGGTCCACAACGTCCTGTGCTCGTCGGGCTGGTGGGCGCGGCGGGCCGAGCATGAGCTGGTGCCATTCGGCATCGACGGGATCGACCTCGGCGACGACGTGCTGGAGATCGGGCCGGGCTTCGGCGCTACCACGCGCGTGCTCGCGCCGCGCCTGAACGGCCTCAACGTACTCGAGCTCGACGCGAAGTACTGCCGGCGGCTGCGCGCTGAGTTCGGCGGCACGGTTGAGGTGACCGAGGGCGACGCCACGGCGCTCCCATATCCCGACAGCCGGTTCTCGGCCGTGCTGTGCTTCACGATGCTCCACCACATTCCGACCGTGGCCCAGCAGGATCAGGCGTTCGCCGAGATCGCGCGGGTGCTGCGGCCGGGCGGGACGTTCGCCGGGACCGACAGCATCGGCAGTGGCTGGCTGTTCAAGACGATCCACGTCGGCGACACGCTCAACCTGATCGATCCGGATGAGCTTCCGGGGCGCCTGGAGGCGGCTGGATTGGCCGTGCGCGAGGTCAAGCGCGGCGGCCGGTCGTTCCGCTGGACTGCGGTAAGGCCCTAAGACGCGTAGAGCGGCCGCTTGCGCGGCCGCTCCACACGATTACGGGCGAGCCCTGATGGGCCCGTAGGTCAGGTCGGCTACCTCCTGTCACGTCCTTCGCCGACGTTGATCCACTGGGCGTAGACGGGTCCGGCGCCCGCTCCCGGGTACGCCGATCCCACGCCGCTGAACAGCACGGCCGTCACCCGGTAGTTGCCCGGATGGTCGTACGTGTGGGTCGGGTTCGGTCCCGAGCCGGTGGTGCCGTCGCCGAACTCCCACATGTAGTTGATGACCGGCTGCCCGCTCACGGTCGTGAGCGCGCTGAACTGCACGGTCCGGTCGCGGCCACGGCGCCAATCCCAGCCTCCTCTTGATTGGGAGTAGGTGAACGCCGGCTGGAAACCGTTCTTTCCGGTGACCACGATGCCGCCGGTGCCGCTCGACAGCCCGTCGGAGCGGAACACCGCCACACCGGTGGAGTATGCGCCCGGAGCCGGGAACGCATACGAGTACGTCGGTGTGGTCGTCTCGACCGTCTGGGCGTTGGGGATCGCGTTCATCTGCCAGCTGAACTCGGACGCGCCGCCCGGCACGAACGATCGGCTGGCGTCGAACGTCATGTTGGTCCCGCCGCCCGCGGTGACCGTCTCAATCGCCACCGGCAGGGGCCGCGGGAGCGTCACCCGCTCCACGCAGCTGTGGGTGTAGTTGCTCCACATCTCCTGGTACCAGTAGGGGTGACCGTTGATCACCTGGTTGTACGGCGAGCCGTCCGGCGCGGTGCCGAGCGGGGTGCCCATCTGGCCGTTTTCGCACTCGTCGCCGACCTCCATGCCCTGATCGGCGCCTGCCCCGTTGGTCCAGGCGTCGTTGGGCAACGGGTCGGTCACCGACTCGTTGTGCTCGTGGGCCAGTCCGCCGTTGATCTCGCCGTCCGAGATCAGGCCGTTCGGGTAGTTCCCGTCCTCACACAGCGGGTTTGTGGCGTCAAACGGCATCTCGGCGTAGAGGATCATCGTCGACGTCGCCGTGTTCTGGTGATAGGCGCAGTAGCCGGCGATGTCCAGCGGCTCTCCGGCCGAGCAGAAACCGTAGGTCGGCGCCTGATTCGTGAAACAGCTCTCGACGTGCGGGGGCGTCAGCATGAAGTACTCGTGGCTCAGATCGGTCGGGAGGTGGTGCCTCGTGACGTAGCTCTGGATCTCCGTCTGGATCTGCGCGTCGGTCAGGCAGTTGGTCACCACACCGGTCTCGCCCGTCCCGCCAACCGGACACTGGGCGGGCGGATACGGGTCAGTGTCGACCAGCACGCCGCCGAAGCGCACCTCGTACTTCGCCACCGCGCCAGTCAGGTCGTTGTACTGCGGGTCGACCGAGTCGACGTTCTGATTCCCGCCGCTGTCGTGCTGCAGGTCGGTGAAATAGCGGGCGATGCCGTACGTGAAGCCCTGCGGGTAGGCCCCAAGACCGCTCGGACTCCACATCAGCATGTAGTCCGTGTTCGACGGCATGATCGGGCCGCCGTTGTAATCCATGTTGTTTAAGGTCACGTCGAACGGCCGCAGCCTGGCCAGGGCCTTCCTGGCTTGCTGCGTTTGCAGCGGCATGTAGGACACCGTCTCGCCGTTCGGCAGCACCTTAATGATGGCCGACGCGCTCGACGCCGCGATCGCCGAAGCGACGAGCGCCGCTGCGAATACCAGCATCATCAGCTTGCGACGCTGATGAACCGTCATAGGCACTTCCTCCTCTTGAATGTTGTAAAGCGGCCCCACGCAGACCGTTGAGGCCTTCCCACGGGCGAGACCCTACTGCTTTGTCCCCCAGCGCAAGGAGAATCCCCCAGCGCAAGGCGAATCCGGGTGAGAGCTAGGGTCGGACTGCTGAGCGGCGGCGGGCCGCGCGCGCCCGGAGCTGCTCGTGCTCGACCAGCCGCTCGAGCTGCTCGAGCGTGCGGCGAACGTGGCCTGAGACGGTGGGGGCGGCGATGCGCTCGGCCAGCCAGCCGCTCAGGCCGGAGCCGGCCACGACATAGGACAGGCGCAGCTCGACCAGCGTGCGGCCGCCGGCCGCCTCGCGCAGGCGCCAGCGGCCCCGGTGATCCAGGCCGGTGATGGACGTCCAGGCGAAGTCGCAGGGGCCGTCGAACTCGACCACCTCGACCAGGCCCCCGACCTCGGCGGCCCCGACGCGGAACAGCATGCGGTAGCGGGCGCCCAGCCCGGTCGGCTGCTCGCTGATCACCTCCCACCGGGTCACGCCCGACATGTAGCTGAGAACGCGCTCGGGATCGGTCACGAGCGACCACACGTCCTCGATCGGAGCGGCAAGCAGGCGGTTGTGGGCGATCCTCATCCGAGCACCGGGAAGCGGCGTTCGGCGGCCAGTGCGTCGAGCGCGTCCTGCATCAGCCGGATCAGGTGGTCATATACGTCCTCGGCGTCGGGATCGGGACCGAACTCGGCGCGCAGGTCGATGGCCGGCAGCGTCTCGATGGTGATCTTGGCCGGTAGCGGAATATGTCCGAAATCGCCGATGTTGATGATCCAGGGCAGCGAGATCGAGACCGGCAGGACCTTCAGCCGCAGCAGGCGATCGAGGGCCAGCAGCCGAGCCAGGCGCTCACCGCGCGTGAGGAACAGTGCGGTCTCCTGGCCGCCGATGGCCACCACCGGCACGATCGGGACGTTCTGCTCCAGCGCGAGGTGCAGGAATCCCTTGCGTCCGCCGAAGTCCACTCGGTTGCCCTGCCAGCTGGGGCGGTGGACCTCGTAGTCGCCACCGGGGTAGACGAGCAGGGCAGCGCCGCTGCGCAACGCCTTGCGGGCGTTCTCGGGCGACGCGGCCACCGTGCCGAACTTGCGCAGCCAGCTCAGCCCGGGCAGCGAGAGGACGAGGTTGTGGGCGAGTTGATAGAACGGCCGCTCCACGCCGAAGTAGGTGCTGAAGGCGACTGTGAACACCATCGTGTCCGGGATCATGTTCCCGCCCGAGTGGTTGCCGACCAGCAGCACCGGGCCCTCGTCCGGGATGTTGCCCAGACCCCGCACCTCGCCCCGGAACCACAGGCTGGAGAATAGCCAGAACAGCGGAAGCTGCTCCCGGATGTAGTCAGGATCGCGCTCGTCGAGGTCGGCTCGGGGGATGCGGCGCTGGACGAGGCCGGCCAGTTCGCTCCAGGCCCGAGAGAGCATTCCGTGCGCCTCCGGCGGGTCGGGACGAACCGAGGCTCCCGGGTCGTGACCGTTCCGGCTCGCGGTTCCCGTCGCGTGCGTCTGGATCATGATGCGACCGTAGTCAGGCTGCCTCGGTCCCGGTCGCGAGCCTGAGGGTGGGCTGACCCTCCGCGCTCTCGGTGCGCCGGAAGAAGCCGAGGAGCAGTTCGTTGGTCTGCGCCGGGCGTTCCACCTGCGGGACGTGGCCACAGCGCTCGAGTGTCACCTGCTCCGCTTGGGGCAGGCACTTACGCACGTGGCGCGAGAAGCCGGCGGGCACCAGCCAGTCGTGGCTTCCCCAGACGAACAGCGCAGGCGGCTCGAGATCGGCCAGTCGGCGATAGAACCCACCCCGTCCAAACGGAGCCTCGAGGTAGATGTTGCGCGCGCTGGCCAGCAGCGCGTAGCGGGCGCCGGCGGTGTGGTAGATCCGCTGGAACTCGTCGACGACCAGGTCGGCGACGGCGGGATCGATCAGGTCGCGGTCGCAGAACATGCGCCAGAACTGCGAGGCGACGGTCGAGCGGCGCAACGCGTGGGGCAGCAGGCCGAACTCGGGGCGCAGGAGCCGAACGACCGGATGAAGCCCGCGCTTGAGCCAGGCCACGGCCGGACACAGCAGTCCGAGCGCGCGAATCCGCTCGGGCGCGACCAGCCCGAGCTCGATCGCGATGCGACCGCCCATCGAGTTACCGACCACGTGGGTTCGCTCGACGCCGAGCTGATCGAGCAGGCCGAGCATGATGTCCGCGAACCAGGGCGCGTTGTAGGCGCCGAGCGTCGGCTTGCCTGAGCAGCCGAAGCCGGGGAGGTCGGGCGCGTGAACGCGGTAGGAGCGGCTCAGGGCCGCGGCCGTCTCGAACAGCGAGGCCCGCGTCCCGCCCAGCCCATGGAGCAGGAGCACGTCGGGGCCGTGGCCCATAGTGAGAGTCGAGATGCGATGGCGACCGACCGGGATGTCGTGGATCTCCAACAGCGGTGGGCGGTCGCCCACCAGCCGGAACATGCCCTCGAAGGCGATCGCCTGGTCCAGGTTGCCGCGCACGGCGAGCAGCCGCTGCTGGAATGCCTCCACGCCGGAGAACTCGCCCCGCCGCAGCCGGATCCAGGTGTCGGAGTCGGTCGACATGGTGACGTCGGGCCGCCGGCGGGTCGCGCCCCGGCGCACGCGGGCGCGGCTCGTGCAACGAACCTCCCACGTATGACCGAGATCGCCCAGGGTGATGTGGTAGGTGGCGTCGAACCCCGGATCGGCACCCAGGAAGCGGTCGGGAAGGGAGCGAAAAGCCTCATCCACGATCCTCAGCCGCTCGATCCGCTCAGGCCTCCCAGCCACGGTCGGCACCTTATCTTCCGACCCGGCCGGAAGCGCCGGTCGGCGCTAGGGTTGCCGCACCGTGGGTCGAACCATCCGCCTGCACGACACGCGTACCGGCCAGGTGCTGCCCGTGGAGCCGCGCTCGGGCAATCGCATCGGCATCTACGCCTGCGGACCCACCGTGTACGGCCGGGTCCACGTAGGCAATGCTCGACCGTACGTGGTCTTCTCGCTGCTCAAGCGCGTGTTCGTCCATGAGGGCTACAACGTCACATTCGTCACGAACATAACGGACGTCAACGACAAGATTTACGCCGCCGCGCAGACGGCCGGGGTGGTAAGCGAGCAACTCGCCCAGGAGATGATCAACGCCTACGTGGCGGACACCGACCGGCTCGACCTCGGCCGGCCCGACCACGAGCCCCTGGCCAGCGCGACGATCGATGGGATCGTCGAGCTGATCGAGACGCTGATCGAGGGCGGGCATGCCTATGCGGTGCAGGGCGACGTGTACTTCTCGGTGCGCAGCTACCCGGAATACGGTGGGCTGTCCCACCGCGACCTCGACGAACTGGACCAGGGGGAGGGGGTGGAGGGGGTCGAGCGCAAGCGCGATCCGGCCGACTTCGCCCTGTGGAAGGCGCAGAAGCCGGGAGAGGACACGGCTTGGGACGCGCCGTGGGGGCGAGGCCGCCCGGGCTGGCATATCGAGTGCTCGGCGATGGCCGAGGCGCTGCTCGGGGTCGGCTTCGAGATCCACGGCGGCGGAGTCGACCTGATCTTCCCCCACCACGAGAACGAGGCTGCCCAGACGTCGGCCGCGCGCGGCGCCCCGCTCGCCCATCTGTGGGTGCACAACGGGATGATCCGGCTCGACGAGGCGAAGATGTCCAAGTCGGTGGGCAACATCTTCCTGCTCCATCAGGCGCTTGACGCCCACGGGCGGGACGCCCTGATCATGTACTTCGCCGGAAGCGACTATCGCAAGCCGGTCGAGTTCGACGACGAGCGGCTGACCGAGGCCCAGGCGCGGGTCGAACGGATCCGCGAGGCGGGCCGGAGACTGATTCCCGGCCCCTCGCCGGACTGGTCGGCGCCGTTGCGCGAGCGCTTCTTCGACGCCCTCGCCGACGACTTCAAGACGCCCGAGGCTCTCGCCGCCACGTTCGAATGGGTGCGCGAGGCCAACCGGGCCCCGGCCGGCACCGGAGACGCCGACCTGCGCGAGATGCTCGGCGTCCTCGGCCTGGAGAACCTGCTCGACGCAACCGAGGCCGACGCCCCGGCCGAGGTGCACGATCTCGTGCAGGCCCGCGAACGGGCCCGCGAGCAGCGCGACTGGCCCGAGGCAGACCGGCTGCGCACCGAGATCCAGGCCCACGGCTGGGAAGTCCGCGACGGACCAGACGGCCCCGACCTGCTCCCCGCCGCTTAACGAGGACGGTCGAAGCGGCGGAGGGGCGCGTCCCGTTCGAGGGTGCCTCGCGCCTACGGCCGTCGGTGCTGGGGGAGCGGTGGACGGCGCACGGCACCCTCGAACCCGGACGCCCCCTACGCCACTTGACTTCCGAGCGGTGCTATGTCACCCTGCCGCGCGGGAGAATAACGGTGGAGTAAAGCTTTAGGCTGAATCCACCTGTCGAGGGTGCGCCCCACCGGCTCGCGCTCGCGTCATATACATAACGGCGCCCCACGGGAGGGTGAGTGCGTCACGACTTCGGACCCTTCTGCCGTTCGGCAGGGTCGAGAAGGGAGTTTCGTGGCCCGGCTTTCCGCCTATTCGCACCCTCAACTTCAGGTTGAGGATGGCTACCTGATCGCGCTCGCCAAGCAGGGAAATGCGGCGGCGTATGACGCGATCGTGCGCCGCTACTACGGATTCGTCCGTCTGAAGGCCTCGTCGTACTTCCTGGCCGGCGGCGATTCCGACGACCTGATCCAGGAGGGCCTGGTGGGGCTCTACAAGGCGGTTCGGGACTACCGGACCGACCGGGAGTCGAGCTTCCGGAACTTCGCCGAGCTGTGCATCACGCGCCAGATCATCACCGCGGTCAAGACCGCGACGCGCAACAAGCACACCCCGCTCAACCAGTTCGTGTCGTTCTCGAGCTCGCCCAGCGCGGCTTCCGAGGGCGAGCCGACCCTGGAGGAGATCATCCCCGGCTCGCCGGTCCACGACCCGGTCAACCAGGTGATCAGCTCGGAGGAGCTGCGGGCCCTGGTGGCGTGCATCTCGACCGCGCTGTCCGAGCTCGAGTCGCGCGTGCTGGCGCTGTACCTCGACGGATACTCCTACGAGGAGGTCGGCCGGCGGATTGGCTGCGACTGCAAGACCGTCGACAACGCGCTGCAGCGGGTCAAGCGGAAGGTCGGAGCGCATCTGGCGGAGCGGAGCGCGCCGGTGCCGGCGGTAGCCGGATAGTGAACTGAGCGCCGCCGCCATCGGGGGCGGCGGCCTCGACGCTGCCTCCCATCGCGCCCACGAGCTCGCGCACGATCGCCAGGCCCAGGCCCGACCCGACCGGGCGCTCGCTGCGGTAGCGCCCGTGCAGGTAGAACCGCTCGAAGGCGCGGGGAATGTCCTCGACCGCGAGCCCGGGGCCGGTGTCACGCACGATGATCTCGCCCGGCCGGGCGTGCGCCGCGACCGCGCCGCCGGCCGGAGTCAGGCGCAGCGCGTTCTCGATCAGGTTCGATACCGCCTGGACGATGCGGTCCTCGTCGCCCAGGACCAGGCTTCCGTCGTGCGCCGAGCCGGATAGCTCCACCGCCAGCTCGCGCGCCTGGGGCGCATGGCGCTCCACGGCATGGCGCACCACGTCGGCGAGGTCGACCGGCTCGCGCCCGACCGAGAAGTCCGCGCGACCCACACGGGCCAGCTCGAGCAGGTCGGCCACCAGCCGCTCCAGGCGCCCGGCCTCGGTCCCGATCACTCGAGCCGCCTCTGCCGGCTCGATCGCGTGCTCCGCGAGGCCTTCGGCATATCCGCGGATCGAGGTCAGCGGGGTCCGCAGCTCGTGGCTGACCGACTCGAGGAAACTCGCCTGAGCCTGCCGGGCGCGCGCCAGCTCCTGGGACATCTCGTTGAACGCCCCACCCAGTTCGGCGAGCTCGTCGTGGCCGCGCACCGGCACGCTGACCTCGTCCTCGCCGGCCGCCAGCCGACGGGCGGCTTCCGAAAGCTCGCCGATCGGCCGCGTGAGCCGCCGGGCCAGAAGGAACGAGAGGACGGTGGCCAGGAGCGTCCCGCCCAGCCCGGCCAGCAACAGGCTGCCGATGAACGGTCGCCACTCGGCGAAGGCCACGGCCGCGGCGCGGACCAGCACGATGCGTCCGCTCGCCGTCGGACGCGACGCGTACAGGAGCGAGCGACCCTGCACGTCGATCGTGCCCTGAGCCGAGCCGGAGGCGGGAGCCGCCGCCAGAACCGCCGCGGTCAGCCGGCGTCCCACCCGGCGAGCGCGCCCGCTGCCGACGCGGTACACGTGGCCGCCGGGCTGGAGTGCGGCCGGCGGTCCACCGGCCACCGCGACCAGGTCGGCCTGGGTCTCCAGTGCACTCAGACGTTGCGCCGCGACCTGCCGCCTGACCAGGACGACGCCGACCGCGACCGTCAGCGCGCACGAGGCGATAGCCGCGAGCGCGAGGTAGCCGAGCACCCGGCGCTGGAGTCTCATCCCGCGCCGGCCACCTTGTAGCCGAGGCCGCGGACCGTCTCGATCAGGTCGGGATGGCCGAGCTTCTTGCGCAGCTGGGCGACATGCACCTCGACCGTTCGCGTCTCCCCGGGCGAGACGAACCCCCAGACCGACTCGAGCAACTCGTCGCGGGTGACCACCCGGCCGGCCCGGCGTACCAGGTACTCGAGCAGGTCGAACTCGCGCTGGGTGAGCGCCACCTTGCGACCGTCGACGTGGACCTCGCGTGCGCCTCGGGCCACGGTCACCGGCCCCACCTGTGAGATGTCCTCGGGGGGCGGCGCGGCGGTGCTCCGCCGCAGCACGGCCTTCACCCGGGCCATCACCTCGCGCGGGGAGAACGGCTTGGTCACGTAGTCGTCGGCGCCCAGCTCGAGCCCGGCCACCCGGTCGGCCTCCTCGTCGCGGGCGGTCAGCATGATCACCGGGACGCTGCCGCCAATCCGCCGGCACACCTCGAACCCGTCGATTCCGGGCAGGCGAATGTCGAGCAGCACGAGCTTGATCGGATGGCGCCGGAGCTCGACCAGGGCATCCTCGCCACGGCGTACCCACACCACGCGATGGCCCTCGCGCTCGAGATAGGTACGCAGCAGCTCGCCGATGTTCGGCTCGTCCTCGACCACCAGAACCGTGGCTGCCATGGCGACATCGTAGGCAGAGGCCCGCTCCGTCCGGCCGCACTTTTTACACGCCGCTGACCTCGAGCTGACGGCCCCCTTGCAGGCGTGCGCCAAGCTTGCCGGGCAAGCTCAGCCAAGCAAGAGAGGGCTAGATGACTTTTCCACGCAAGCACATGAAGCTCCTGACAGTTGGCGCGGTCTGCGCGGTGGCCGGTGCCGGGGCCGGCGCGATCGCCACCGCCGGCGCCGCCGGCACGAGCCCCAACACCGCCTCGTCGTCGACTCACACGGCTACCGGGCACGCCAAGCGGCGCGCGCTGGCCGCGCGCGCGGTGCAGGGCGACCTGGTGATCGCGACCAAGAGCGGCTTTGTCACCGTCACCCTGAACCGCGGTTTCGTGCAGTCGGTAAGCGGCCAGCGGCTGACCATCCGGGAGGGGACCAAGAAGGCGACCTACAAGACCGTGACGCTGACCATCCCCTCGAGCGCCAAGGTGCGCGACAACGGTCAGGCCGCGTCGCTGTCGCAGCTCAGCAGCGGGCAGCGAGTGGCGGTCGTGCAGGGCCTCAAGCAGACCCGGGTGATCGCCCGCACGCCGAAGTCATAAGCCGCACGGCGTCCGGCCCGCCGTGTTGGCGGGGCGCCCGAGTGGCGCTCCGCTGGGTCGACGGGGCGCCCCACGCGGGCGCCCCGTCGGCTGACTAAGCTGCGGCTCCGCCATGGCCTCGACGCTCCGCTGTCCAGCCGTCCAACGTGTGCTGAGGGAGCTGGCCGACAAGGCGCGCAGCGAAGATCCGCCGGCCATCGCGCGCGTGCGCGGCCACGAGCAGCAACTCGGACACCGGGTGTACGGACGCGAGCGAGGCGCGGTCTACGGCCTCGCGCCCCTCGCTATCACACCCGAGGTAGGAGAGCTCCTTTACATACTGACGATGGCCCGCCGCCCCGGCACGATCGTCGAATTCGGCGCTTCACTCGGATTCTCGACCCTTCACCTCGCGGCCGCGGCGCGCGACCTTGGCGGGGCGAGGGTGATCAGCACCGAGCTCGAGCCTGACAAGGCTCGCCTCGCCCGGCAGAACCTGGCCGAGGCCGGGCTGGATGACCTGGTCGACCTGCGCGAGGGCGACGCGCTGGACACGCTCGCCGACGTGGGCGAGGTCGACCTGCTGTTCCTCGACGGCTGGAACAACCTCTACCTCGCGGTCCTCGACCTGCTCGAGGCGAGGCTCTCACCCGGGGCGGTGGTCGTGGCCGACCTGAGCGCCGGCGACAGCGAGCAGGATCCCTTCCGCGAGCGGATGAACGACCCGGCCGGTGGCTACGCGACGGTCGAGGTGCCGCTCGACGCCGGGGTCGTCGTGTCGGTTCGGGCGGTCCAGCCC
The DNA here is from genome assembly GCA_963764545.1 of uncultured Solirubrobacterales bacterium. Taxonomy (GTDB): domain Bacteria; phylum Actinomycetota; class Thermoleophilia; order Solirubrobacterales; family Solirubrobacteraceae; genus Palsa-465. The sequence continues at coordinate 397,256 of CAVXSX010000012.1, forward strand.
GGCGCCTAGGCGGACGGGCGAGCCAGGCCGCCGCCGCGCCGGCGGCGGATGAAGTAGAGGATCAGGCTCGAGCAGGCCACCGACAGGATCAGGCCGGGCACGCCGTGTCCCCAGAGGAGCCACACGACGATCCCCGCGATGAAGTTGCCAGCCAGGCCGAGCAGGATCGTCTGGGGGATCGTCATCGGGTCGCGACCGGGCAGCGAGAGCCGCGCCAGGGCGCCGACGAACAGACCCGAGACGGCCAGCACGATCAGGTACACGAGAAGGCTCATACGAACCCCAGGCTAGCAGCGCGATTCACCCGCTCAGACCGCCTATCCGGCCGTGCTCGCGGCCCGTTCAATCCACCCGCAGGAGCTGATGGCCGAGCGCCAGCCGGTCGCCCGGGCGCAGCCGGCAGCGGCCCACGTACTGTCCGTTCAGCCGGGTCCCGTTTTTCGACTCGAGATCCTGCAGGATCCAGCCGCCGTCGCGGAAGGTGAGCAGGGCGTGCCGGCGCGACACCGTCCCGTCGGCCACGACCACGTCGCAGCTCGGATGACGTCCGATCAGCAACTCCTCGGGGCCGCCTGCCCAGTCGAGCGCGAGCAGGATTCCCGGCTCGCCCACCCTCGCGCCGGTCCGCCCGCGGATGCGCGAGGTCAGGCCATGCACGATGTCTCTTCGGCGCGCGCGGCGGGACGCGCGTCGGGTCAGGTCGCCGACCAGGCCGGCCGGATCGATCAGCACTCCGCCGAACAGCGCGTCGAGACGGTGGGCCAGCGTCTGCTCGCTGAGCAATCCCTCGGCGTATGCCGCGTTCAGGGTCCTGGCCAGGCGATGCCTGTGCGCTCCGGGTCCGAGCACCTTGGGAGTGTCCCGCACCCGGGGCGGGCTGTCCACCACCCAGGGATGGTTCAGCCCGATCGGCGCAGCGTGTCGCGGAGAGCCTCGAGCGCGGTGTAGCGCGGCTTCCAGCCGAGCTCGGTGATCGCCTTGCTCGTGTCCATGATCGCGGGATGGCTGGCCGCCTCCACCCACTCGGTTGCCGGCGGCACGAACGGCAGGGGCGGGATCAGCGCCGCGGCGCGGGCAACGGTGCTCGCCAGGCCGGACGGCACGGGAATCGGTGTCAGTCCGAGCTCGCGCAGCACGTCGACTGCTGTGAGGACGCCCTCGCCGGCGATGTTGTACGCGCCCGGAGGGCCCTCGCCGAGCACGCACCGGAGCAGGGCCTGGCCGACATCGTCCTCGTGGATGAACTGCATCGGCAGCTCGGGCGCCGGGACGGGGATCGGGACCCTGAGCTGGTGGGCGAGGTCGAGCATCCGGCGAGCCGCTGCCGCGATCGGTGCGGGCAGGACATCCTTGGCGCCCACCGCGTGCGGGCCCAGCACGACGGGCGGGCGCAGCAGGTACAGGCCGACGCTCGGATGCTTTTGCTCCTGCTCGCCCAGGAGATGCTCGAGCTCGGCTTTTTCCTGGGCGTAGAACAGCCGGGCGGCGGGCCGCACCGGCCACTCCTCGTTCATCCCGACCGGGTTGTCGGGATGAAAGCCATAGGCCGCCACCGACGAGGCGTACACGAACCGCGCGGCCTTCGCCGCGGCCGCCGCCTCGAACGCGCCGAGCGTCCCTTCGACGTTGATGGCACGGATGGTCTGTCGTGAGGCGGTGCCGGTGATCATGAAGGCCAGGTGGACCACGACGTCGGCGCCGGTGAACGCGTCGCGCAGCGCCTCCGGGTCGCGCACGTCGCCGCGGCGGTACTCCAGCTTGGTCCAGCCGTGCGCCGAGGGATCGAACGGGCGCCGGGCGACGCCGACGATGCGCTCGATGCGGGAGTCGGCCTGAAGCAGGGGCACCAGACCGAACCCGAACGTCCCGGTGGGCCCGGTGACGGCGACCGTGAGCCCGTCGCTACCCATCGGATCCGTTCAAGCCGAAGCGCGTGGCGAGCAGCTCGCCGACCTCACCCGGCTCGACCGGGCGCACGGAGCCACCCGCCGGAGTCTCCTCGCTGAGCGCGAGGCCCTGCCAGTCGCTGAGCGAGATGCGGGTGCCGTCCGGGTGCTGGGCGCTGACGATCAGGCCAGTCACGAACGGGGAGCGTGGGTGAGTGCTGGTGAACCAGTTGCTGGTCTCGATGTCGACGAACGGGACAGGCTCGGGCTCGAAGGCGTACAGATCGATCCACTCTCCGTCCTGGGCGCTCTGAAGGACGAGCTCACGGCCCTCCTCGAGGACCCGGAACTGCCAGCCGGACTGCTCGTAGGGACCGCCCGGCCCGAACGGGATCGGCTCGAGCAGCGTTCCGTGGCCGAAGCCGGCGTCGGCGTGCCAGTCGCGTCCGTCGGCTTGGACGCGGAGCACGAGGTGGCTGCGGGGCCGGGGATTGCCCGGCGTGGCGCCGACCCGGACGCGCGCCAGCATCGGCTCTACCCCCGAGCCGAGGGCCTCCAGCCCGGCCTTGAGGAGCAGGTTCTGCTCGAAGCAGTAGCCGCCTCGACGCTCGCGCACGAGCTTTCGCTCGAGGTCCTCCAGGGCCAGCGACACCGGGATGCCGCGCCGTGGATCGAGGTTCTCGAACGGGATCGACGTGACGTGCGCCCGGTGCACCTCGGCCGCGCCGGGACGACCGTCCAGCCCGATGCGCGCAAGGTAGGCCTTGAGGTCGAGCATCGCGGGCGACTGTACCGTCGGCCCGGGGGACAGGACGGCACGCTCAGCCGTGGTGCCCCGGCAGCGGGCATTTTCAGCCCCAGCCGCCGGGCTGGCACCACAGCTGAGCGTCAGGCTTCAACGAGCCGGACCTACTTGGGGTTGTCGTCCGTGGGCCCCTGTGCCTTGAGCGAGATTGTTCGTACTCCGCACAATGCGTCTACCACGCGAACGACAGGGCGTACGCTAGTCGCCGCGTGTCGCCGGTGTCAAGAGGGTTGATATGAATCCGGCGCGGCCAGCGGATACAGTCGCTCCCCCGCCGCCCATGACCAGCCCCCCGGATCCCGACACCCTCCTCGCCGAGACGCGCGCGTTCAACGTCGAACTCGAGCGCCTGCTGGCCACGATCCCGCCGGTGAACACCGTCCCTCCGGCCGAGAGCCGGAAGGCGCGGCGCGAAGGTCGCGGCATCTTCCCTGCCCCCGTGTACGTGCCCGAGGCGCGCACGCTGAAGATCGAGGGCCCGCACGGCCCGATCCCGCTGCGGATCATCGCACCGGAAGGCGAGCCACAGGGGACGTTCCTGCACCTGCACGGCGGCGGCTGGACCCTCGGCGAGAGCGACGGCCAGGATCTTCGCCTCCAGCGACTGGCGCGCGAGACCAGCCTCACGGTGGTCAGCGTGGAGTATCGGCTGGCGCCCGAGAACCCGTACCCGGCCGGGCCCGACGATTGCGAGGCGGCCGCGCTGTGGCTGATCGGAGACGAGGGCCGGGCCGCCCTGAATGCGCCGGGCCCGCGGGCGATCGGCGGCGATTCCGCCGGCGGGCAGCTGACCGCCTGCACGCTGCTGCGGCTTCGCGACCGGCACGGCATCACCGGCGCGTTCGGCGCCGCCGTCCTGCAGTACGGGTGCTTCGACCTGTCGATGACCCCGAGCCAGCGGCTGTGGGGCGAGCGGAACCTGGTGCTCTCGGGGCCGATCATGGTCTGGTTCAGCGACCAGTTCCTCCCGGAGCACGATCGCGAGCGGCGCCGCGATCCCGACATCTCGCCGCTGTTCGCGGACCTGTCGGGCATGCCGCCGGCGATCTTCACGATCGGGACCGCGGATCCCCTGCTCGACGACTCGCTGTTCATGGAGGCCCGCTGGCGCCACGCCGGCCATGAGACCGAGCTGAGGATCTGGTCCGAGGCGCCCCACGGGTTCGTCTCGCTGCCCATGAGCGTGGCCGAGGTGGCCCTCGGCGCCGAGCACGAGTTCGTATGCCGGACCCTGGGCGTCCGGCCGCAGCGACCGTCCTGACCCGCGCGCCTAGACCGAGCGACCGTTCGCCCGCAGCCAGGTGAGCGCGCGGAGCGTGACGATCCCGCGCCAGTCGGCGGTCTGTGCCAGCGACCACGCCGGCCAGTCGAACATCCAGCCGCCGTCGTCGCGCTGCTCAGCCTCCACCGCGTCGAGGTGAGCCTCGATCTGGGGGTCGCTGACCAGGACGGCGCGGGTACGGCTGTCCGGCCGGGGCGAGAAGTCGAGGGGCCGGAGGGCCTCGCCCTCGGCGCCACCCTCCGGGGCGATCGCGGTGGGGTCGGCGGTCGAGGCCAGGGCCTCGAGCGCGGCGTGCGCCCGGTCGGCATCCGGAACGTTGTCCAGAAAGGCGCACGCGAACTTCAGCCAGTAGGCGCTGGGCGCTCGCTCGGCCTCGATCGCGCGCCAGCACCAATCCGTGGCGCCGGCGAGCCAGGCGTCCTCGACGACCTCGCCGGCGTGCAGTACGGCGACCACGCCGAACGTGAGCATCGATGACGTGGGCTCGCCAGACCACCACGGCGCGTGCGGATAGGCCTCGAACCCGGGCAGCGCGGCCCTGACGCCGCCGTCCGGCTCGGCGATCCGAGCCAGCCACGCCCGTGCCGCGCGGGCCACGTCCGTGTCAAGCATCCTGGCTTCCTTAAGGACCTCGAGCGCGTACAGCGTGGGCCCGGGCTGGCTGCTCGGGCAGCGCAGGTCGGGCTCGAGCCCGTGGCCGAACCCGCCGTCGGGGTTCTGATAGGCGCTCAGGGCGGCGATGATCGGCGCGACCGGGCCGCCGGCAAACAGCATCGCGTAGCGGTGGCGGTCGACCAGGCGGGCGGTTGACCAGATGAACGTCTCGGCGGCGGTGCGATCGACCGGCATGCGCCGCAGCCTAGGCGGCGGTGGGCGTGCGGTCTTTGAGAAATCGGACAGGCGAGAGCCCGGCCAACCGTGTCACCTCGGCGGTCATGTGCGCCTGGTCGGCGTACCCGGCATCGAGCGCGAGCTCGGCCAGCCCGGCCGCTCTCGCCCCGGCCCGGTCGGTACAGGCCGCGGCGAGCGTCTGAAGCCGGCGGAAACGGAGCACGCGGGCCAGCGTCTTTGGGCCGTAGCCGACCGCGTCGGTGACCCGGCGCTGGAGCTGGCGTGCGCTCAGCCCGAGCTCGGCGGCCACCGAACCCACACGGGCCTCGGGCCGGCCCAGCGCGAGGACCACGGCGTGCACCACGGGGTCGGGGAGGGCGTCGGCACCGCGTTCGAGTGCGCACAACAGGATCGCGTGGGGATCGCGGGCGGCCTCGAGCTCGTCCAGCAGTTTCGCGGTCGCCTCCCGGCCCAGCACGTCCGCGCCGCCCGCCACGGTGTCGCGCAGCTCCGAGGCGGGCAGTCCGAACGCCGGCCCGGCCGCGCCGGGTCGCAGGCGAACGCCGACGACGCGCGTCCCGGACGGGAGGGCGACTAGCCGGTGACGAGTGTCGGGACCGGCGACCGTCAACCGCCCGCCTGACCAGATCAGATCCACGCAGCCATCGGGCACGACACGCTGCTCGTGCTCGACCTCGGTCCACTGCTCCCAGGTGCAGGAGATCAGCCGCGACCGGACTCGGTGCTCGACATAGCTCACGCCCTGAACAGTACGCGCGGTGGCGCGCGAGAAGGCGTCAGTCCTCGTAGACCAGCCAGTCGGCCAGCCCGAGCAGCGAGAACACCCGGTGAAGCTGCTCGGCGGGCCGTCGCAACACGACCGTGCGGCCGTTCGCCTCGGCATCCTGCTTGGCCTTGATCAGTACGCTCACGCCGGCGCTGTCCACGAAGCGAAGCTTGTTCAGATCGAGCAGGACTCGGGCGCCCGGCTGCGCCAGGACCTCCTTAAGGCATTGCTCGAGCTGGGGTGCCGAGACCACGTCGAGCTCGCCGGACAGCGTGAGCACGACGCCCCGGTCATCTTCCCTGCGGCTGATCGAAAGCTCAGTCGAGACGGGCAGCATTGTAATCCGCGCGGCCGGGGCCGGCGCTCACCACCACGTCACATCCCGTTAGCATCACCGGCGCCAAACGGGCGCGCGGTCGGCCGGACGCGCGCGAACTCGTAGCGTGGTGAGAGTGAGGTACATGCATGAACGGAGTCCCTGCGACGCCGCCCATGGCGGCGCGTCGTGTCATCAAGGCCATGGTCGCGCTCCTGTGCGCGGCCGGGCTGCTCGCGGCCGGCAGCTCGTCGGCGCTAGCCAAGAAGCCGGCCACCCACAAGAAGCCGGCAGCCAACCCGAAATCGAAGATCACGCCGACCACTCCGGTCACGAAGGGGGCCTCCTATCTGGCCCTCGGCGACTCGGTCACGTTCGGCTATGAGGAAGCACAGGTCGTTCCGGCGCCCAACTACCCGGACGCGGCGAGCTTCGTCGCCTATCCCGAGCTGCTCGGGCGTGAGCTGCACCTGAAGGTCGTCAACGCGGCCTGCTCGGGCGAGACATCGTCCAGCCTGATCAACACGGCCGCCCAGAGCAACGGGTGCGAGAACACGCCGGGCAAGGGCAACGTCGGTTATCGGACGTTGTATCCGCTGCACGTCCATTACGCGGGATCGCAGCTCGCCTTCGCGGTGTCGTATCTGAAGAAGCACCACAACGTCCGGCTGGTGTCGCTGATGATCGGCGCCAACGACGGGTTCGTCTGCCAGGAGACCACGGCCGATCATTGCGCCAGCCTCACCGAGCAGGCGGCGCTCGCCACGGGGATCGAGAAGAACATCAAGACGATCCTGTCGGCGATTCGCAAGCGGGCCCACTACAACGGGCAGATCGCGATCGTCAACTACTACTCGCTCAACTACGCGAGTAGCGCCGCCAACGGCCAGTCGGCGCTGCTGAACCAGTCGGTCGATGGTGCTGCGCGCCCGTTCCACGTCGAGGTGGCGGACGGCTTCGGCGAGTTCGAGACGGGGGCGCTGCACTCCGGCGGTAACACCTGCACCGCCGGGCTGCTCACCCAGCTCGTCAACGCGTCGACGCCTTGCGGGATCCATCCGAGCTTCGCCGGGCAGTCACTGCTCGCCCAGTCGCTCGAGAAGGTCATCCGGCTCGGCTGAGCGGGAGACGGTAACTCGCGGGTCGGCTCAAAAGCATGAGCCGGCCCGCGGGCGAGCCGGCTCACGAGGAGAGGAGAAGAGATCGGGAGGCGGACGGTGAGGCGCCGAGACTCACCCGAGCAAACGTCCCTTCCAGCCTGGGCGCCCGCCTGCGATCACTCTCTACATTCGGCATCGGCCGCGAAATCCTTGAGGCGGGCGGGATGTGCCGGTTGAACGTGATCACGCGGGATCTTCGTCTCGGATTCCGAGCACTGGTGAGAGCGCGGGAGCAGCAGTAGGCTTGCCGGACGTGAAGACGTGGATGCTGCCGTTGGTGTTCCCCGTGGGGTTGCTCGCCACGGTCGTGCTGGTGGTCGTGTCCGGGCGCTCCATCGGCTTCGTGGCGATGGGGATTGGCTTGCTGGCGGTCCCGGTGCGCTGGTACGTCCGGATGGGGCCGTCCGGCGAGGACGTCGACACGAAGTATTGGCGGCTGCCGCGCCTGTAGGCAGGGCGCTCAACCTTTCCGGGCCGGTCACCCCTTAACCGGGGCAGATGGACAAAATCCGCGCCGATTTCGACCGCTTCGTCGCCGACAGCGCCGACACGCTGCTGCGGACCGCCTATCTGATCGCGTGGGACCTGGGCGAGGCCGAGGACCTGGTTCAGGAGACCCTGTTCGAGGTGGCGCGGCGCTGGCCGCGAGTGCGCCGCATGGAGCGGCCGGTCGCCTACGCCCGCCGGATCCTGGTCAACCGCGCGCTGGGCGGCGCCGGCCGGCGAGCGCAGCGCCGGCGGGAGCTGGTCGAGTCGCCGTCGGCTGAGCGGGCGGATGAGTCGAGCGCCCAGGGCGCGATCGACGAGCGCGACGAGCTGCTTCTCGCGCTGGCCCAGCTTCCGCCGCGCATGCGCACCGTGCTCGTCCTGCGCTACTTCCTGGACCTTCCCGAAGCCGAGGTGGCGGCCGCCATGAAGTGCTCACTCGGCACCGTCAAGAGCACTGCCTCTCGTGGACTCGCGCGACTCGAGCTGGCACTGCGCCCCACCACTGACCCAAGGAGCATCGCGACATGAACGAGCAACTCGAATCCGATCTGCGCGCGGTTCTGCACGAGCGCGCTGGCGTCGTGCCCGCCGCGGCCGCCGCCCGCCTGAGCCATGTTGACTACCGCCCTCGGACGCGCCGCCTGCGTGCCCCAGTGGCCGTCGGCGCAACCGCGCTCGCCGCTGCGGCAGCCGGCACGGCCGTGCTCGTCCTGTCCCTCGGGGCCGGAGCCGGAACCGCGTTTGCCGGCTGGACGCCCAAACCGACGAAGGCGCCGCCCGCTCAACTGGCTGCCGCGGCCGCCGGATGCGCCGGCTCGCCGACCGCCGGTGCGCCGCTGAAGCTCACCGACACGCGTGGGCCGTTCACGGTCTCGATCTACGCCGACAGCCAGAGCAGCGCGACGTGCATCAAGGGACCTTCGAACACGGTGGTGCAGGGCAGCGGGTCGAGCTCACCGGTGAGCGTGCCGGATGATCGGATCCTGCTGACCCGCGCCCACCTGACCAATTACCGGGGTCCGGTGTTCTCGCTCATCGATGGCCGGACGGGTGCCGCAGTGAGCGGGGTGACCCTGGTGCTGGCCGACGGGACCAAGGTGCAGGCGACGGTGAGCAACGGCTGGTACCTCGCCTGGTGGCCGGGCGCGCAAGAGGTCAGCACCGCTCTCGTCACCAGCCCGGCGGGAGTCGCGACGCAGACGGTGATGGCAGATGTATGCCGACCGACCGACCAGGGCGGCGCCTGCGCGCCCAAGAGCGGCCCGGGAGGCGGCACCGCAACCAGTCTCGACGGAGGTAACACCGTGCACATGCTGCCGGGGTCCAGCGGCTCGCAGTAACGCGATCTGGTTTGCTTGGAGGCCGTGCGCAGAGCATGCTTGGCCCTCCTCATCGTCCTCGGAGTTGCCAGCTGCGGGAGCAGCGGCAGCACTAGCTCGCACAGCGCGAGCACCAGCAGCAGCGCCGCCGCCGGCTCAGCGACGAGCACGGCGGCGGCGGGCGGCTCCAGCCAGGCGCGGTGCCGGTCGGTCGCGGCGCCCGCGCCAAAGGGTCCCCAGCACCTCGCGCCGCCGAAGGTCAAGCTCGACTCCGCGCGGATCTACACGGTGACCGTGGTCACCAACTGCGGGACGTTTGCCTTCGCCCTCGATGTCAAGCAGGCGCCGAAGACCTCCGCGTCGATCTACTACCTGGTCAAGCGCGGCTTCTTCAACGGGCTGACCTTCCACCGGGTGGCCGCCGGATTCGTCATCCAGGGGGGCGACCCGCTCGGCAACGGCTCGGGGGGCCCGGGCTATTCGGTGGTCGAGCCCCCGCCGCAAAGCACCCAATACGTGAGAGGTGTCGTGGCGATGGCCAAGACCCAGACCGACCCGTCCGGCGCATCGGGGAGTCAGTTCTTCGTCGTTACCGGCGCCAACGTGGGCCTCCCGCCCCAATACGCGATCGTCGGCAAGGTCGTCTCGGGGATAGCCGTGGTCGAGCGGATCGGCGCGCTCCCCACCAGCCCGCCGGGCGACGGTGCTCCGACGCCGTCCGTGGTGATGTCGAGCGTCACCGTTGCAACGGGCTGAGCGCCTGGCGGTGGTCGGGTCCGGCGGCGAGATCACGATCGACGATCCGGGCTCGCCGGACGTACGGCGGCTGCTGGCTGTGCACCTGGCCCTTGCACGAGGGCTGACTCCGCCCGAGCACGCCCACGCACTGGACGTCGACGGCCTGCTCGACCCGGCTGTCACGTTCTTCAGCTTCCGGCGCGATGGTGAGCTGCTCGCGGTGGCCGCGCTCAAGCGCCTTGATCGTGACCACGCCGAGGTGAAATCGATGCACACCGTCCTGCCGGCGCGGGGGCAGGGCATCGGCCGGCGCATGGTCGAGCACCTGATCGCGGTGGCGCGCCAGGCCGGCTACCGGCGCCTCAGCCTGGAGACCGGATCGATGCCCGAGTTCGCGCCGGCGCGTGCGCTCTACGCCGGCGCCGGCTTCGAGAGGTGCGAGCCGTTCGCCGACTACCGGGCGAGCCCGAACAACACGTACATGACCTTATACCTATAGATCTATAGGTATACCTGGTCCCCCGGGGTCCCGGTTGCCCCCGGGTGTGGCGCCACATCAGAACGGGCCGCGGGCCTCGTAGGCGCCGGGACGGGCGCCGATCGCGACGAAGGTCAATCCCTCGGGCCCGGCCACCGGGCAACGCGTGGCCTCGGGATCGATGCGCACGAAGCTGCCGGTCCGCACCGGCACCTCGTTTTCGTCGATCCGCCAGTGACCGCTGCCGCGGACGACCACGACGACCTCCTCCTGGCCGGATTCGACCTCGTCGTGCTCGTGGCCCGTCGCGCCGGGCGGGATCTCGAACCAGTTGACCCCGAACGCCTCCACGCCGAGCTCCCGGCGCACGAAGCGGATCGCCCCGCCCGAGCCGGCGGGCTCGATGTCCTCGACGTGTACGACGGAGTAGCCCATGCCGGAACCGTATCGATACCGTCGGGCCGGTGGTGCCCCCCGACCTTGCCTGGATGGAGAAGCCGGCGGCTCGCGGCCGGACCGAGCGGATCGTGGTCCGGGTGCTCGGTCGCTCGTTGCGCCTGCGGGTATGGTCGCCCGGCGAGGGCGAGCTCCCGCTGCTGCTGGTCCACGATGGCCCCGAGTACGCCGGACGGGCCGCGCTCATCCACTGGGCAGGCGCGATGATCGAGACCGAGGCACTGGCACCGTTCCGGGTTGTGCTGCTGCCGCCCGGCGACCGGAACGAGTGGTACTCGGCGTCGGCCGCCTACGGGCGTGCGCTGGCGCACCGGATCCTGCCGTTGCTGCGCGAGGTGGTGCCGGTGGCGGGGCGTCCGGTCGGCATGGGCGCCAGCCTGGGCGCGCTCGCCATGCTTCAGGCCCAGCGCGCATGGCCGGGCACGTTCGCCGGCCTGTTCCTCCAGTCGGGAAGCTTCTTCGTCCCGCGCTTGGATCGCCAGGAGTCCGGCTTTCCGCGGTACGGCCGGATCGTGCGATTCGTCCGCGGCGCGCTGCATGCCGATGGTCACGACGATCCGGTTCCGGTGGCCATGACCTGCGGCGCGCCGGAGGAGAACATCCGCAACAACCGCTTGATGGCCAGGGCGCTCAGCGGCCAGGGCTACGACGCCACGCTGGTCGAGATGCCCGGTGTCCACGACTGGCCCAGCTGGCGCGATGCGCTCGATCCGCACCTGACGCGCCTGCTGGCCGACGCGTGGCGGCAGCGATGAACGGCGTCGCGAGCTACGGACATTGGGGCCGACCGGTTCTGGCCTTCCCGACCGAGGGCGGCGACGCCGGCGAGTTCGAGCAGCGCGGGATGGTCGCGGCGATCGGAGAGCTCGACGTGTGGGGCCACGATGTGGCGCATGATTGGCCGTGGTGGCGGACACAGCTCGTCCACCACCTGCGACGCTTCTGCTGATGGGAGAGACAACGCACCTGATCGGCCTGCTGCTCGGCACCGAGGAGGACTGGCCGCGGGCATTCGAGACGCTCGTGTCGCGGCTGGGGACCATCACCGACGCATCCGGCCACCGTCACCGGATCGCCACCGAGCGAATCACGATCGAGCCGTTCGATCTGCGCTCCCGGCCGGCCTACGAGCTCGTCATCGACCGCCTGGCCTACTGGTACCACGTCCCCCGCGAGTGGTTGAAGAAGGTCGCGCTGATGAACGACGTGTACCTGCTCAACAGCCCGTTCACGTTCCAGTCGATGGAGAAGCACGCTGCCTACTGCGCGATGATCCGCCTCGGCCTGAAGGTGCCGCCGACGGTCATGGTGCCGCACAAGGATCCGCCGGAGAACTCGCGCTTTCAGTACACGGCGGCCAAGTACAACCAGAGCTTCGACCTGGCGGCGATCGCCGAGCAGATCGGCTATCCGCTGTTCATGAAGCCCTACGACGGCGGCCAATGGATCGGGGTCAGCCGTATCCGCGATCGGGTCGAGCTGCAGCGCGCCTACGACGCGTCGGGACGCCGGATCATGCACCTGCAGGCCGCGGTGGAAGGCTTCGACGTGTTCGCGCGGTCGCTGTCGATCGGTCCGGAGACGATGGTCATGAAGTTCCGCCCGGACCGCCCGATGCACGAGCGCTACGAGGTCGCCCACGACTTCCTCACGCCCGAGCTCGGCCAGGAGGTGCTGACTATCAGCCGTCTGGTCAACGCGTTCTTCCGCTGGGACTTCAATTCCTGCGAGTGCCTGGTCCGCGGGGAGGAGGTCCACCCGATCGACTACGCCAACGCCTCGCCCGACGTCGCGCTGACCAGCCTGCACTACTACTTCCCGTGGGCGATCAAGACGCTGCTCAAGTGGTGCACGTTCTGCCTGGTCACCGGACGGCGCCCGCACCTCGACCTCGACACCCGCAGCTACTTCGAGATCGGCGATCGCGCGGACCTGTCCTACGAGGAGAAGCTCGCCGCATACCGCCGGCTGGCCGACGAGCACTTCGAAACCGACCGCTACCACGACTTCTGCGCCAGTCGGCTCGCCCACGTGGATGAGATCGTGCTCGAATGGGTGCAGTCCGGCGACTTCGACCGCCTGCTTCTCGACACCGTCCGCGCCACCTACCCGGCTCACGAGCAGGAGCGCTTCGTGGCCCACCTGCGCGGGCTCGTGGGTCAGTGGGTCCGAGAACAGGGTCCGGATGGGGTGCCCGGCGGTCGCGGCGACGGCCCGCCCGGCATCCATGCCTCGCCTTCCGGGCCTGCCGCGCCACCTCCGACGGACGCCGCCGCAGGCGGCCCAGAATCAGCCATCGTCAATCAAGCCGACGAGGGGACCGAGTAGCCGGCGCGAGCGCTTGGACAGGCCGGGCAGCGCGAGCAGGCGGTGGGTGGGCTCCACGCCGGCGCGGAGCCGCTCGAGCTGCTCGAAGGCGATCGGGCGCCAGCGCTCGTCGACGGTCCGGGAGGGATCCTCGCCCGCGACATCCACCCCGAGGTGCTCTGACCACAGCCGCAGCCGGGTGTCACGCGCCAGGTCCGGATGGTCGCTGACCACGTTCATCTCGGTGTCGTTGAGCAGCGAGTGCGCGTTCAGATTGGCCGACCCGACGGTCAGCCAGCGGTCGTCGACGATCCCCACCTTGGCGTGCACATACAGCCGGTCGTCGCGATGCCCGCTCAGCGAACGGATCGTGGCGGCCAGCAGCCGGCCGGCACCGTCGTCGGCGGCGAGGAGCTGCCCGAGCTGGCCCATCGTGTCGTCGTGGCCGTTGTTGGCCCGGGAAGGGAGGAGCAGGACCAGACGGAAGTCGGGCCGCGGTGGCCGTCGCAGCTTGTCGGCCAGCAGGTCGGCGATCTCGGGCGCCCACAGGAACTGGTTCTCCAGATAGATGAAGTGCTCCGCGCTGCGGATCGCCCGCACGTAGCTCTCGAGCACGCGGAAGTCTCCGGACCGGACCGCCTTGTACATGTCCTCGGAGACCGTGCGGACGACCTGGACCGTGTGCTCGCCGGCAGGCGCCGGGGCGCCCGGGCGGTCGAGTCGCTCGCCGGTCAGCTCGCGCCAGCGCAGCTCGAAGTGGTCGTGCACGTCCTTGACCGCCGGACCGCGCAGGCGCGTGCCGACGTCGTGCCAGCCCAGCCGCCGGCGCGCCGGATGCTCGGAGACGTCGAATCGATCGCCGGCGTAGTCGGTCATGTCGATCCCGCCCACGAACGCGACCTCGCCGTCGACCACCACCGTCTTCTCGTGATGGCAGTGGAACGGATGCTCGCGCGGGTCGGGCTCGCAGCGGATGCGCGTTCCCCGGATCAGCTCTTCGATCCCGTCGCGGACCTCCTTGCGCGTTGGGTGAAAGGCGGGTACCGGCGCGCCCGCCCAAACGAGGACCCGCACATCGACGCGTTCGGCGGCCTCGGCCAGCAGTTCGCCGATCGCGCGGCCGCGCTCGCTGCGGATCAGCTCGAAGTAGGGCGCGACGTGCCAGCCGGTCACGTGGACGTGATCGCGGGCGCTCGCGATGGCCTCGGCGATCCGGGGAAAGAGCGTGGCGCCGTCGATCAGCACCTCCAGCGAGCAACCCTCGCGCGGCGGCGGGTCGCCCTTCGCCCACACCCCGTCGTCGGGCGGGGCGAGGGCGTGGCTCCAGCCGAGGCGGCGAAGGCGCCAGGCATGCTTGGCGCGCACCGCCGCCTCGACCCCGTTGCCAACCAGGGTGTCGATGCTGAAGATCGTCCTTGCGGAGAAGCCGGCCACCGACCCGATGTTATGCCGCTACCTACCGGCGGGGGCGGCTGCCACCGTGGCGATCAGTTCGGGCTGCTCGCGCTCTCTCGCTCGCCTGCTGGCGCTGGCACTGGGGTTCGACCAGTGCGGCGTCGAGGAGAAGTGTCACACGCACCCCGACCGCCTCGTCTCAGTGGTGTGACACCGAACAGAGGAGCCGAAATGAGAGTGTTCGTGGCAGGCGCCACCGGCGCGATGGGCAAGCAGCTCGTCCCGCGGCTGGTGGCGGCGGGTCATCGGGTGATCGGCATGACCCGCACCGAGTCCAAGCAGGGGGAGCTGTGGGACATGGGCGCCGAGCCGGTTGTGGCCGACGGGCTCGATGCCGTGCAGTTGGCCGAGGCGGTCGCGCTGGCGCGGCCCGATGTGATCGTCCACCAGCTGACGGCGATCGGGACGCTCGACCTTCGCCACTTCGATCGCGCGTTCGCGCCGACCAACCGGCTGCGCACCGAAGGAACCGACCATCTGCTGTCGGCTGGACGCGCGGCGGGCGTGACGCGGTTCGTGGCCCAGAGCTACGCCGCGTGGCCCTACGAGCGTACGGGCGGACCGGTCAAGAGCGAAGACGATCCGCTGGATCCCTCGCCGGCGCGTGACATGCGCGAGTCGTTGAATGCGATCCGTCATCTCGAGCAGGCGGTGCTGGGCGCCGACTGGACTGAGGGGATCGTGCTCCGCTACGGAGCGTTCTATGGTCCGGGCACGAGCATGGCCCGAGGCAGTGAGCAGCTCGAGATGGTCCGCCAGCGCAAGTTCCCGGTCGTCGGCAACGGCGCCGGGGTGTGGTCGTTCGTCCACATCGCCGATGCCGCCGAGGCGACGGTAGCGGCCATCGAGCGCGGCCACCGCGGGGTCTACAACGTGGTGGACGACGACCCGGCTCCGGTCGCCGAGTGGCTGCCGGCGGTGGCGCAGACCCTGGGGGTAAAGCCGCCGCTGCGCGTCTCGCGGTTCGTCGGACGCCTGCTGGCCGGCGAGGCCGGCGCGGTGATGATGACCGAGATCCGCGGCGCCTCGAACGCGAAGGCCAAGCGCGAGCTGGGTTGGCAGCCGCAGCATCCGAGCTGGCGCGAGGGGCTGGCGGCGTGACCGAGCCGAGCCGAGAGGCGCTCCTGGAGGAGTTGCGTCCGGCAGCGTTCGCGATCGCCTACCGGATGCTGGGCAGCGTGGCCGAGGCCGAGGACGTCGTCCAGGAGGCGCTGTTGCGCATGCACCGGAGGCTCGACGGCGGCGAGCGGATCGAGTCGCCGCGGGCCTACTTGGCCACCGTGACCACCCGGCTGGCCATCGACTCGCTTCGCTCGGCTCGCGTACGCCGCGAGCAGTACGTCGGGGAGTGGCTTCCGGAGCCGCTGCTGACCGACAGCCGCGACGATCCCGCCAGCCAGGCCGAGATGGCGGACTCGCTGTCGCTGGCCTTGCTCGTGCTGCTCGAGAGCCTGTCCCCCGAGCAGCGGGCGGTGCTCCTGCTGCGCGACGTGTTCGACTACGGCTACGACGAGATCGCCCGGATCGTGGGCAAGAATGAGGCCAACGTGCGCCAGCTGGCCAGCCGGGCCCGGGCGCATGTCGAGCAGGGACGGCCGCGATTTCAGACCTCGCGGGAGGAGCGCGATGAGCTCGGCCGCCGGTTCTTCGCGGCCGTCGAGCAGGGCGACCTGGCCGGGCTCGAGGCGCTGCTGGCCCATGAGGTCCAGCTCACCGGCGATGGCGGCGGCAAGGTGCCCGCGCTGGCCCGCCCGTTGCGTGGACGCAGCCGCGTCGCACGCGCCCTGGTCAACTGGACCCGAGTGGCGTCGCGCATCCCGGGGGCGTCGATGCGTCCGGTCGAGGTCAACGGCGCCCCTGGCGCGTTGCTGCTCGATGGCGAGGATCGGCTGATCGGGGTGTGGGCGCTCGACGTCGTCGGTGGGGAGATCGCCGGGGTGCGCTCGATCATCAACCCCGAGAAGATCGCCCACCTCGGGCCGGTGGCCGACGTACGCGCGCTTCTGCGTGCATCGGTCGAGGCGCGCGACGTGTAGTACCGTCGCGCCCGCGGTGGCGAGCGAGGACTTCATGTAGGCGTGCTGGTAGCGGTGACCGACCACGCGGCCGAGCGCTACCGCCAGCGGGTGCGCGGCACGCTCGATGCGAAGACCGAGATCGCCTCGGCGGTGGCGCGCGCGCACGCGGCGGGCCGGGTGGAGCGCGATCCCGGCGGCACGCTGCGCGTGCGCGACCAGAGGCGACGCGATCTGTTCTACGTGTGCCGCCAGGAGGGCGGCGAGCTGGTGGTCATCACCCTGTGGGAGGAGGGCGAGGACGCGGCGGTGCCTCAGCGGTTCACCGACGCGCTGCGGCGCGACGATCATCGGGTCCAGTAGGCACCGGCACGTACCGGGCGCCCAGCGCGTTCGCGAGCGTGCGGTGGGCGGACGAAGTGCCGAGCAGGACGCAGCGCGCCGGGTCGAGGCCGTGTCCGTGGGCGAAGGCGAGCGGCAGCCCGGGCAGCGGAGGCCGGCACCAGCAGCGCGGCGGTCCCGCGCCGTGCGGGCAGAGTGCGACCTCGACCGATCCGCTGACCGAGGCCCGAAGTCGCTCGGCCAGCGGAGTGAGAAGGTCAGGCGGCGCGTCGGGGCGCCAGTCGAAGAGCAGGTGGGGTGAGCTTGGATCCGCGGCGGCCGCGAGCGCGTCGTTCCACTCGTCCCCGTCCAGTGCCGGCCCGGCCACGAGGACGCCCGTCCCGGTGCGGCCCGGGATCGGCATGCGGGCGAACGGGATCTCCTCCACGACGTTGAAGCCCTCGTCGACCGATGGAGGCTCGAGCTCGCGCAGCGCACGCATCTGCTGGGTGGGGGCGAGCGCCCCCGGCTCGCGCCTGGCCAGGGTGCGCAGCTCGTCCGGCGTGGGCAGGGTGCCCAAGCGCTCGAGCAGACGTTCGACCAGGTTCACTTGTGCCTGGGCCAGCGGCGTCTGGAGCCACAGACAGCGCGCCGGAATCCCCTCGCGGCCGGCGGCCTCGATCACGTAGCTGCGCGCCGCCCGGGTCAGATAGGTGTTGTCGAGGACGACGCGCCGTGCGCCGGTCTCGAGCCGGCGCGAGAGCTCGACCGCCAGCTCGCGCAGAGCGCCGCCGCGCTCATCGCGGTTCAGGCTAACGTAACCCCGGCCGAGATAGGCCTCGACCAGCCGGCTCTTGCCCGCGCCCGGGATCCCCATGATCAGCACGACCTCGGCGCCAGGCGCTGCGGTTCTTTGGGCGGGCGCGGCGCGTCGCGCGCGGCCGGGGTCCAGGGCGCGGCTGAGGGTGGCGGCGATGTCCGGGTCGCGCGCGAGCGCGGCGGCCCGTGCCGCCGATCGCGCGGTGGCGGGCTGCCGCGCCCCGGGAATCGGGACGATCGCCGGGGAGAGCGCGAGCAGCCAGGCCAGCGCGGCCTCGGCCGGCGTCGCCCCGCATTCGGCGGCGGCTTCGGCCAGCGCCGCGCGACGGGCCAGCGTGCCGGCACGGCGAGGTCCGCCGAGCGGCGAATGAGCGATGAGCGCGATGCCGAGCTCTTCGCAGCGCTCGACGATCCCGCCGCGCACCGCGCGGTCGTCGTAGACGCTCAGCGCCACCTCCACCGCGGCCACCGGAGCCAGCTCGAGCGCCTCGTCGAGCTGGTGACGGCTGACATTGGAGAGGCCCACGCTGGTCACCATGCGCTCGTCGATCAGCCGGGCCAGCGCGCGCACCGACGTACGCCACGGCGTGCGGGGATCGGGCGCGTGGATCAGGTACAGGTCGATGCCCGGGCCATCGAGCGCGGCCAGGCTGGCCTCGCAGTCGGCCAGGATCCGCTTGGCCCGCCCGTCGGGCACCCAGGCGCCGGCCGGACGGGTCATCCCGCCCTTGGTGACGACCCGCGGCCGCGCTGCCCCCACACCCGCGCCGCCGCCCCTAGAGCCGAGGGCACAGGCCAGGAGCCGCTCGTTGTGGCCCAGCTCGGTCCCGTCGCGCCCATAGGCGCGCGCGGTGTCGAACACCGTGATGCCAGCCTCGAGCGCGGCGGCGATCGTCTCGGCGGCGAGCGCGCCGTGGCGTTCGGGCTCGGGCTCGGTCGACAGGCGCATGCAGCCGAGGCCGATGCGAAGCTCCGAGGCGTCGGGCCAGACGGGCGGGGTCAGGCCGCAGAGAGTAAGCGGCGCGCGCGTACGTCAGCTGCGCGCTTCGCTGACCCGGCGCCCGAACAGCGCCAGGCAGCGGGCCCAAACCCGGCGGAGGCGACCCAGGCGGAGCCGGGGGGCACCAATCGCGAAGACGGGCACGTCGTCCGAGACAGGGGGTGCGGTGCTGGCGGCGGCGTCGACGGCGACAAGGGGCCGCCGGCTGGCCGGCGCGCTCCGAGCGGCGCGCTTGCCGGCCGGCGCCGTGCCCGGGTCGCCGAACAGCGATTCGGCCGCGCTGTTGGCCCACATCAGCGCTTCGAGGTAGAGCTCGCCGGCCTTGGCGATCGTCGCGGTCGCGGGTCCGTCCTCGCCTGTCTCGAGCTCGGTCACGCAGTCGAGCAGCTGCCCCATCGGCCCGTGGCGCGAGACGAGCGCCTCGCGCATGTCCTCGGCCAGGGGAAGCGACGCGACCACGTCGTGCATCGGCGCGTCCATCATCCCGTCGATCACCGAGAACAGGCCCAGCGTGAACAGCTCTGCGGTGGAGCCGATTCCCCGGTGCGCGCCGGCCAGCTCGCAGAAGCGGGCGCGGATGAGCGCGGTGAGCGTGAGCTCGGTTGGCTTGTTGTCGATCGTGGCCAGCGTGCTGAGCGTTGCCCAGCGCCGCACGTTCTCCAGGCCGAGCAGCGCGAGGGCCTGCCCGATCGAGCGGACGTCGCCGCGCAGGCCGAAGAACGCCGAGTTCACGTAGCGCAGGAGGCGGAAGCTGAGGGCCACGTCCCGCACGACCAGTTGCTCGATGTCGGCGAGATCGATGTCCGGGTCGTTGAGCGCGGCCACCACCTGGAGCAGCGCGAGCCGGTTGGCGGTGATCCCGCGCGTTCCGACCACGGCCGGACGGCAGAAGAAATAACCCTGGAACAGGTCGCAGCCGGCGGCGATGCACACCTCGTGATCGGGGCGCGTGCCGAGCTTGTCGGCCAGAACCTTGCCGGAAAATCCCCCGTCCGCCCGCAGGCGGGCCACGAGCTCGCGCATCTGCTGGCGGCCCAGCTCGGGCATGCCGAGCTTGACCACGTCGAACAGATCGAGCACGGCCTCCGAGCCGTCCCGCCAGCGGAAGTCATCGAGGGCCAGGCGGTACCCCGCGCTCTTGAGCTCACGCAGCGCATCGATCATCTCGTCGTCGAACTGCTCGGTCTCCGGGATCTCCAGACCGACCACCGTGGGCGGCACAGCCAGGATCAGGTCGTCGAGGACGAACTCGCGCGAGACGTTGAACCAGGCCGTCTTGCCGGCCACGATCCGGTTCATGTCGAGCTCGGTGAGCGTGTTCAGCACAACCGTCGCGGTGGCCTGCTCGGCGTCGTCGATTTGGGCGCCGGCAGCGTAGCCGCGGCCGCGAAACAGCAGCTCGTAGCCCACCACATCGAGCTTGTGGTTGAAGATCGGCTGGCGAGCGATGAAGGCCGGTGGTGCCATGGGATGCTGTTGAGCAGTCCTCCTGGGCTCATATTCGGCACATTTGGCCTCGGTATGTAGCGGCGCGAGGCCGGTCTCGACAGGCGATCTGCTCAGGCGCTCACGCGGGCCCCGCGGGGCTCGGAGCCGACATCGTCGGCTCCGGCCTCCCACGGAACCACCACGGCCTCTCGGCCGCCGAACCGGACCTGGGTAACGAACCGCTCCGCGCTGCCCGGATGGCGCTTCCGCCGGCGGGTGATTTGCAGCCTCAGGGGCTTGCGATGACGAGCTCGATCGAGCGATCGCCGCACAGGGGCTTCGGTTACGGCATTCATCATGCGGCCTCCAATTCGAACTCGACTGATTCCTCTTCCTCGGGGCGGGTGATCTCCGTCTCGGATTGGGCCGGTGGGCGCCGCCACAGCAGCGTGACGAGATCGCCGGCAGATATGCCGCGTGTGCGGGCAGTCGTGCGAGCAGGACGAGCGCCGGGATGATCCCTGTAACATGTACTATCAGCTGATGCAAGATGATAATCCTGATACCGTGCAATTCGCAATGGCCGTAGACACTTCGCCCGGGACCGTGGTGATGCTCATGCGCCTGGCGACGGCCATCAAGAAGCGGAGCACCGAGGAGCTACTCGGGCTCAAGCTGCGCCAGCTCATGCTGCTCAGCTACCTGAACGCCGGGGCACCGGCGCTCCAGCAACAGCTGTGCGAGGCCCTGTGGCTCGACGCCAACAACTGCGTGCTGCTCCTGAACGAGCTGGAGGACATGGGCTACGTCGAACGCCGGCGAGATCACGCCGACCGCCGTCGCCACTTGGTCGAGCTGACCGATGACGGACGCAGCGCGCTCGAGCGCGCCGAGCGCGCCCAGGAGAGTCTGGGCGAGGAGCTGTTGGGCGCGCTCAGCGACGAGGAGCGCGCCACCCTGCGCTCGCTGCTCAGCCGGGCCTCGGTCTAGCGGGCAAACCGTCTGGCGAGCGCGGCTTACGCGGCGTCTCGGCACGGATCGAGCGTGCCGTCGAGCAGCGCCGGGCCGAGCGCGGCGCAGAGCATGAGGGAAGCGGGGGCGCTACCAGCACACCGTCCCCCACGGTGCATCGCTTACCCATGGCCCCCGGGCGCTACCCGAAATCGTCAACCAGGCACGACGGGTTTCGGGCTCATTCCCGCGTGCCCATGCGCGTAAATGCGGCTGCCTGCGGTCTAAATATCGGGTCGCAAAGAATGGGTGTTTGACCGATGTGCGCGGGGGGTTTGGGCGGGATGCTTCCGTCGGATCGCCGGGCTGCCGGCGAGGCACCATCGGACCGGAGGTTTCCAGAAATGTCAGCTAGCGCCGTACGCATTCCCGTCGGCCTGACCCAGTCCAGGGCGGTCGACGCCTGGGTCGACGAGGCGGGCAACCTTGTGATACCGGCGGCGGCGCTGCCCCTTCCTCACGGTCCGGCTACTCACGGGTGCGCCGCTGCGAATCGGGCGCACGGTCTGCCTGCTTGGGGCGCTGCTGCTGCTGATTCTGATCGTGGCCGGCTACAGCGCGCACTGGACCTGGACGGGTTTTCCGGGCAAGCAGCTTTGGGACTGGCTCAGCCTGCTGCTGTTCCCGGCCGTTGTCGTACTGCTGCCGGAATGGATTCGCCGCGGCGAGCCGTTCGGGCCGTGGGCGCGCTTGAGCGCGATGATCGGGGTGGGCGGATTCGTCGTGCTGGTCCTCGGTGGCTACCACTGGGGCTGGACGTGGACCGGCTTCACCGGGAACACCTTCCGCGACTGGCTCGATTTGATGATCGCGCCGTTCCTGTTGCCGGTGGCGCTCAAGGTGGTGCACACGCTGCACGTCGTGCGAAGCCTCAAGCATGCGTCGGCTGCATCCAGCCACGTCGTGGTGCAGGTGTCGGTCGGGCGCTGACCGCGCGCCTCATTCCCAGCGAAACAAGCGGATGGCGGCCAGGCTGGTGCCGATCGCCCAGCCGGCCAGCACGAGCAACGGCTCGGCGCCCGGAGGGTGTCCGAGGAACGAGGCGTGCAGTGCATTGAAGCCCGCACCGGTCGGCAGCACCTTGGAGATGTCGGTGATCAGCGCCGAGTGGATCTCCTGGAGCGGGACGTACAGGCCCGAGAAGAAAGCCAGCGGATAGAAGAACAGCGCCTGGATGGCGCCGGCCACCTGTGGGCTCGAGGCCAGCGCGGCCGCGCACAGGCCGAGGCCGAGCGTCGCGCCCACGGTGAGCACGAGGGTGATCAGCGCGACGAGGCACCCGCCGATGGTCGATGGGAGCGCGAGCCCGAACGCAGCGGCTCCCACACCGAGCAGGATCGCGATCCCGATGGCGGCAAAGATCACGCTGTTCGTGAGCTGGGCGGCCAGCAGCCAGGACGGCGGGACCGGCGTGGTCGAGAGCCGGCGCAGCACGCCCTGCTCCCGGTAGGCCGCCAGCTGCTGGGGGAGCCCGCCCAGGCCGACGGCGATCAGCACGAACACGAGCAGCGTCGGGACGTACAGCGTGAAGAAGGAGATTCCGCCGAACGCCGCTGTCGGTTGCGTCGTCGCTGGGATGCTGCCGAAGATGACCAGCAGCACGAGCGGGATGCCGATCGCAACCAAGGGGGCGACCGGACGACGCAGGCCGATCTTCATCTCGGTGGCAACGAGCAGCCCGAAGGCACGGCGTCGCCGGCTGCTCAGGTCAATGGCCAGGGTGCTCATCGCTGTGTCTCCGTGTTCGTGATGTCGTGGGTCGACTCTTCGGTCAGTCGGAGGAAGGCGTCCTCGAGGTTCGCCGTCTCGGTGCGGACGTCCTCGGCGCGCAGACCGGCGTCGTGCAGCGCGAGCACCACAGCGGTCAGCAGATCGCCGGAGCCGGACACGACGAGATCCGCGCCGTGGGGCTCGAGCGCGCTGACCTCGGGAAGCGCCTGGAGTGCCGCTTCGCCCCGCCGTCCGGGTGCCGTGATACGAACGCGCTTGCTTGTCGCGGCCTGATGGCCCAGCGCGCCCGGACTGCCGAGCGCGATGACCCTGCCCCGATCGATCAGGGCAACCCGGTCGCACAGCCGCTCGGCTTCTTCCATCAGATGGGTCACGAGCACGATCGTGACCCCGCGGTCTCGTACCCCTTCGACCAGCTTCCAGGTGTCGCGACGGGCCTCGGGATCCAGGCCGGTGGTCAGTTCGTCGAGCACCGCGATCTCGGGCTGGCCGATCAGCGCCAGAACGATCGACAACCGTTGTTTCTGACCGCCGGACAGCTTGCCGAAGTAGTGGCTGCGCGCCTGGTCGAGACCGAGCGCGCTCAGCAGCTCGCCCCCGTCGGCGGGGTCTCGGTAGAACGATGCGTAGAGCGCCACCGCCTCGGCCACGCGCATCCGGTCGGGCAGCGCGCTGTGCTGAAGCTGCACGCCCACCCGCTCATGCAGCTCGCGCTTGTCGCGGCCAGGGTCGAGTCCGAGCACGCTGATCGCCCCTCGGTCCGGGGTGCGCAAGCCCGTGATGCATTCGACCGTGGTGGTCTTGCCGGCGCCGTTGCGGCCGAGGATGCCGAAGATCTCGCCTGCGTTGACGCTGAAACCCACATCGTCGACGGCGACCGTCGTGCCGTACGCCTTGTGGAGTTGCGCGACCTCGATCACCGGGGCGGGCGAGCGCTCGCCGGTTGGCACGGGGGACGGCTCGGGCTCCGTCCAGATCAATGGTGCTGCGGACATGGCTCCTCTTGTTCTTCTGGCTGCGATAGCGATGTGATATCACGCGAACGGCTCAGGCGCAATACTTTTTTGATATCGTTTTGCTACTAGAGCTATGATATGTCTGTGATATCGGACAGGGATGCCGCACCGCTCGAGTCGCTCGAGCGCAAGCTCGTCTCCTCGGGTCAGGCCCACGAACAGCGACCGGCAGCAGCCCTCCCCGGTCTGGCCCTTGCGCTCGGCCTGTGGGTGGGGGTCGGCGTCGGGATCTGGCTGATCGTGCTCGGCAAGTGGGACACGTTGGTCGGCACGATCCTGCTCGTCATCTCTTCCGTAAGCCTGGGCGGTGTCGTTGTCGTCCAGCCGAACGAGTCGCGGGTGCTCACCCTGTTCGGCCGCTACATCGGAACGGTGTCCGAGCCCGGTCTGTGGCTGTGCAACCCGTTCAGCAAACGCAAGAAGCTCTCGCTGCGGGTGCGCAACTTCCAGAGCGATCGGATCAAGGTCAACGATGCGAGCGGCAACCCGATCGAGATCGCCGCGGTCATCGTCTGGCGGGTGACCGACACCGCCAAGGCCATGTTCGACGTCGCCGACTACGAGCAGTTCGTGACCGTCCAGAGCGAGAGCTCGCTGCGACACCTGGCCAACGAGTACCCATACGACGACTACAACCCGGGAACGATCTCCCTGCGTGCCAACGGCGACGAGGTCCGCGACGCGCTCCAGGCCGAGTTGGAGATCCGCCTGCAGCTGGCAGGGATCGAGATCCTCGAGACCCGGCTGACCCACCTGGCCTACGCGCCCGAGATCGCGGAGGTGATGCTCCGCCGTCAGCAGGCCGAGGCGATCCTGGCCGCCCGCAAGACCATGGTGCAGGGTGCAGTCAGCCTTGTCCAGATGGCGCTCGCCCAGCTGGCCGACAGCGACCTGGTCGAGCTCGATCCCGAGCGCAAGGCGGCCATGGTCTCCAACCTGATGGTCGTCCTCTCGGG
Organism: uncultured Solirubrobacterales bacterium; assembly: GCA_963764545.1. Taxonomy (GTDB): domain Bacteria; phylum Actinomycetota; class Thermoleophilia; order Solirubrobacterales; family Solirubrobacteraceae; genus Palsa-465. The sequence continues at coordinate 421,862 of CAVXSX010000012.1, forward strand.
TGACCACACGCCGACCCCGGTGATCAACACCGGCACCCTCTACACGTAAGCGATAGGAGCCGAGATGCCGGACAGCAAACGGTTCCTGCTCAGGCTCGATCCTCGTCTGTTCGAGGCCCTGCGCCGCTGGGCCGACGAGGACCTGCGCAGCATCAACGCCCAGATCGAATACCTGCTCACCGACCAGGCTCGCCGCGCCGGCCGCCTTTCGCGCCAGAGCACGCGGCGACCTCCCCGTGACGTACCGACGGACGAGTTGGATGCCGAGGCGGCGGCGATGTTCGACGACGCCCAGGAGACGAACGCCGCCGAGCTGCGCGATTAGCGGCCGTCACCGGGCGTTTGGGTGTTCGCCAACGCTCGCTGAGTCGCGAATCCGATCCTAATGTTGCTGCGCGGAGACGTCGATTCGCAGCGCATGGGTATCTCTTCGGTCAGCTCGATGAGCGGCGCCGTCATGGCCCAGGCGATGTTCGGTGCCACGGCCCAAGCCGCGTCCAACGTGGGTGCGGCGGCCGATGGCTCCGGCGGCGGCTCGGCGAACGAGGCCGTCCAGGTGGCCGTGCTGCAGAGGGCGCTGGCCTCCGAGCGCTCGCTCGTGAACATCCTCGCCTGAGGCGGGGTCAGGGGAAGGTCGACCGCGCCCTGATCAGGGGGCTGTCGTCGACGTGTAGGTAAACCGTCACCCGGCCGGGAGCGAGGTTGGTCGTGCTCACGCCGAGGCGTCTTGTCCCGCGAAATGCGAAGCGTCGAGATGTTCCGCTGCTGTCGCCCTCGACGTCGAGTCCGACGGTGCAGCGTGTCCGGCAGCTCACGCGGGCGACGTACAGGGTCCGATTATTGAGAACGCCCGGCCTGAGGAAGCTGACGGTTGGGCGAGGTGGGCCGGTGATCGGGCCCATGGCAGATGACCTGACGATCGTCTGGTCGACCGGCCAGAGCGGGAGGTCTTCGTTCGCGCCGTAGCCGGTGCCCGCGCAGACGCTGTCTCTGCCGAACCGCGCGTCGAGGGCGAACACGTACCAGCCCGTGAACCAGCCGCGGAGCCGGACCCGCGAGGTGCCATCGGGGCATCCGAGCTCGCCGCCGCCGAGCATCCGGCATCCAGTCCCGTTCCGGGTGGGGCAGACCTCGACTCCGAGTTGGTCGGAATCGCCACTCCATCCGCCGGTCCACTGTGCCGGCAGTGGGGTGACGGTCCCGCCCTCGCGGAGAGGGCCTTCGAGTGCCGGAGCGGTGAGGGCCTGCACTCGGCCCTGCCAGGTCACGGCGGCGGAATACGTACGACCGGCGTAGCGTGCGCGCGCGACGAACCGGGTTCCGGCCGGCTCAGGGCCCGGCGTGAGCGTGCGATGCTTGGACGCCGCGGATGTGCACGTGCTCTGCGGGGCCGGCGCGCAGATCGACCACCGCGGAATGGCCAGCGCGCCGTTCGGAGAGAAGTCGGCGACGAGCAGCGGATTGCCGGTCGCGCTGAAGACGGCTTGGATGTCAACGCCGTAGCCCCGGCCGCGCTGGCGGTGTGCAGCTCGCCCGAATGACGCGCCGCTCGCCGCCGCTGCGCCGAGCGCAACCAGGACGACCAGCCCCACGACCCGTCGGCGTCTGCGCAGCACGGTTGCACAGCCTAATCGGGTCCGGTCACAGCGGTGACCTTTCCGCGGAGCTGGGTATCCACTTCGTTCCCCCGTGACGAGCGCCGGATGGTGCTTGCCTCGGCTGGGGCGCGACAGATGCCTTCTGCTCACTCCGGTTGCGTTGTCAACCCCGCATTCGGCAGCGGCCGCGAGTCGAGTGTGGCGTTGGCCCCACTCTGGCGCGGCTAACTCAGATCTCGGCATCGATCGCGGGTCGAGTGCGGGGTTGACCACAGGCAACTGCACCCGGATCTGCCCACCGGAGCTCCACGGCCGTGTGCCGCAGAGTCGGGGGAGCGGAATGGATACCCGGCTCCGCGGAAAGCGGAGATCTGTGTCAGTCTCGAGCCATGACACCGAACTCAGCTAGCGATCCGCGCTCCACCCCCGTCGGTTTCGTCGGTCTCGGCCAACAGGGCGGCCCGATGGCGGCGAACCTGGTGGACGCGGACTATGACCTCATCGTCCGCGATGCCGACCGTGAACGCGAGCGCTCGTTCGTCGGCACGCACGGTGGCCGCGCCTGCGGCGACGACCCGGCTGCTCTGGCCGAGGTGGAGATCCTGATCACGATGCTCCCCAACGGGCAGGTGGTCCGCGATGCCCTGCTCGGCGACGATGGGATCGCCTCGCGGCTGAGACCGGGAACGATCATCGTCGACACGAGCTCGTCCGATCCATACGGCACCCGGGAGCTGGGACGCGAGCTCGATGGTCTCGGCTTGGTTCTGCTCGACTCGCCGGTCACCCGGCCGGAAGCCGTCGGGAACAACACGCGGCGGATCACGTTCATGGTCGCCGGCGACGACGACGCCATCGACCGGGTCATGCCGCTGCTCGAGGCGATGGCCGAGCAGGTGTTCCGGGCCGGCCCGCTGGGGTGCGGCCACGCGATGAAGACGCTCAACAACTACGTGTCTGCGGCCGGGCTCGCCGCCGCGCTCGATGCGATGGTCGCCGGCCAGCGCTTCGGACTTGACGTCGAGACGATGCTCGAAGTGTTCAACGCCGGCACGGCACGCAACTTCAGCACGGCCAACACGCTGATCGACGAAGCGATGTCACGCCGCTACGCGGCGGGCTTCCAGCTGGCGCTGATGGTGAAGGATCTGCGGATCGCGAGCTCGCTGTTCGAGCGCCTGCAGTTCGATGCCCCGGTCTCGCCGATGGTGCGCGATCAGTTCGCCGAGGCGCTGGCGCAGCTCGACGATCCGCGCGCCGATCTGTCCCGGTCGCTCGAGGGCTGGGAGGCCAGGGGCGAGGTGAGAGTTCCGCCGCCCGCTCAGAACAACTCGCGCCAGCTGAACGCCGGGGCGTAACCCAGGACCTCGCGGGCGTGCGCGATGTCGAGCAGCGTCTCGGTGCCATCGACCCGGTCGGCGACCGGCACGCTTGGGAACACCTCGGCCATCAACTCGCGGCTCGGGCGCTTCATGACCGTGTCGGCCGCGGCGATGATGAAGTTGTCGGTGCCCTCGATCCTGGCCTCGAGCGCACGCCGCACGCTCTCGGCCACGTGGCTCTCGTCGACGTACCCCCACAGATTCCACTTGCGCAGGTGCGGGTCGTCCCAAAACCCGGGGAACCGCTCGTAGTCCGAGCGGACCATGATGTTCGAGAAGCGCAGCCCGATGATCGTGGTGCCGTGCCAGCGGTGGAACTGACGCGCCATCTCCTCGCTGAGAACCTTCGATAGCGCGTAGCTGGTCTCCGGGCGAACGTGGGGTTCGTCGACCGGCGCGTAGTCAGGCGGTTGCTCGAACGGGAGGCCGAGCGTCGTCTCGCTACTGGCCCAGACCACGCGCGCGAGCCCTAGCCGGGCGGCCGCGGAGAACACCGCATGGGTGCTGGTGATGTTGGTGCGGAAGACCTGATCCGGGGTGGCATGGACAGGTGAGGGGATCGCCGCCAGGTGCACGATCGCCTCGATTCCCGGCAGCGTGTGGCTGCCACTCAGCGCCTCGAGCGCCTGGCCGAAGTCGGTGACATCGGCCTTGAGGAACGGGATCGGATCGTCGGGATGAGACGACTCCGGCGATGGCACGACGTCGATATTGAGGACCTGATGCCCGCGCTCGTGCAGGTCGCGGACGACTGCGCGCCCGGCCTTGCCGCTGCCACCGGTCACGGCGATCTTCGCCATCTACAACCTCCCGCTGAGTTCCGGACGAGTCCCTCGATAGCCGAGCGGCCACACCTCGAATCGGTAGCAGCCCGGGCACTGCTCGATCGCGGCGAGCGTCCCGCGCAGCAGCGTGATGTCTATACCGTCGCTGAACAGCTGTGGGTGCAGACCCAAGCCGCGGAAGATGCTCCGGCGGTTGTGGACGACGTCCATCCTGGAGCCGTGGCTTCCTTCGTACATGCGATCGAGTGGGAGGTTCCGCCGGCTGATCACGTTGACGCAAATCGTGCCCTCTGGCGCTCCTCGGACTGGCTGCGGGGCGGTCAGGTAGATCCCGAACACGCCGGACGTGTACTGCGTGTGGAGGTGGAGCGTGTAGCTGGCGGCTATGTGGACGCCGTACCCGCACTGCGGGCGGTGGCCGCGGGCAGCCGCGCCGCCGGCCAGCAGGCTGGGAGCGACGATCGCCGCGAGCAGCACACCGACCACTCGTAGGCGGCGACGTGTCGTTCTGGGAACCATCCCCGGTGAGGCTACCCCGGGGGCTTTTGATAATCGCGTTTCTGTGCCGGCTTCCCTGACCATGGCGTCGACCAGGGCGCGCGCCGCCGCCGACGCGTCCTGGGCGCAGGGATCGCGATCGAGGGGTTCGCCGAACCGCAGTGCTTCACCACCCACGCTTTTCAGCGCTCGGTCGAGGAATCACGGACCGAGCGCTAGCCAGCTTCAGGCCTTGATGGTGGCGTGGGCGGTCGCGGGCGACGTCGTGGTGTGAGCGTTGCCGAGACCGGCGGCGATGGTGACCGCGAGCTTGCCGAGCGATGCGAGGAGTGCGCGGTCGCTGTGGCTGAGCGTCAGAGCGAACGTCCGGGTTTGGCCGGCGCGCAGGTGCGTGTGCAGCTTGGCGAGGGTGGTCATGTGGTGATGGGTCTGTGTGGTCTCGGTCAGGGTGATGGCGTTGCACGCGGCGGCGCGGCCGCAGGAGAGGGTGACCGCGATGGTCTCGCCGTGGACGCTGTGGTGCACGAGGCGCAGCGTGGCCCTACCGGTCAGACGCTGCCCGCCGCTGTGGTTGCCGCTGGTGGTGGTGGTCTGGGTTCCGAGCCCGGTGCCGGGCGTACCCGCGTTGGTGACGGCGCCGTTGCCCGGAGCGCCATTTCCGTTGCCGGCACTTGGGACGGGCCCGGTCACGTTCACGGTCGCGGTCGCCGTCGAGGTGAGCCCTGAGCTGTCGGTGACGGTTAGCACGCCGGTGTGCTGTCCAGGGCTCGTGAATGCGTGGCTGGCGGTAGAGCCGGCGGCGATCGTGCCGTCGTCGAAGGTCCAGCTGTAGCTCAGATAGTCGCCGTCGTCGGGGTCGTGGGAGCCGGCCGAGTCGAACGAGAACACGGTTCCCGGCGCTCCGCTCGATGGCGTGGCTGTCGCCTGGGCATCGGGGGCGCGATGCTGATATTCGTAGGCGCCGATGTCCACGGGGGTCCCCGCGTTCCCGTCGACGACCACGCGCGGGTTGTCGTCCAGATCGGTGCTCGAGTTGTCGGAGTTGAGGCTCGTGATGGCGCTGGCGTCGATCAGCGACGAGTACCAGGCCAGGTGGTAGTCCCCACCCGCCGCGTTGACAAAGCCGGGGTCTGCGCCGATCTGCTGACTGCGAGAGATGCCGGTGCCCGAAGACCCTCCATCCCAGTTGTCCGAGTTGGCTTCGATCGTGGCCCCGTCCTGGGTGACGAACGAGTTCGGAAAGCCGTGGATGATCGAGTTCACGATCCGAACGTCGGATTCATTTGAGATGACGCCAATTGAGTTCGCGGCTGTCCCGATCAGCGTGTCGTTGAGTGCGCTGATCGATCCGGTGTAGCTCGCGAGTCCCCATGTGGCCTCGACGAGAGAGTCGTCGACCGAAACCTGCGCACGCGAGTCATACAGGCCGTACATCGCAGTGGCCTTGACGCGATGAATCGTTGTCGGCCCTTTGGCGAGGACTCCGTCTCCGTTATCGGGTGTGGCGCTGAGGGTGTCATCGTCGAGCTCGCTGGGCTGGCCGCCAGTCTGAACGGCCGAATCGAAGTTGTTGCTTTCGACGGTTGACCCTGAGAGGGTCGCGCCATCGAGGACGACGCCCGTCGCTAGCGTTTGGTCCGACCCGACGTCGATGTCGTCCGCGGTTCCACCCGTGAGAGCAAGGCCAGTTCCCCCGCCGTCGTCGACCGTGAGCGACAGGTCCGAGACCGAGACGGTCTCGGCGGTGTCGCTGTCGCCCAGCGCCAGTACGTCGGTCACGCCCGGCGAGGACGACGGCACTGACAACAGGATCGTCGAACCAGTGCCCGAGCCGATGATCCGCAGCGGGTTGGATGAGGCATACGAGAAGCCGGGGGGGTCCGAGGAATACACCCCCGGACCGATGTCGATCACGTTTGGAGCGTCCGGCGAGGCCGGCAGGAGGCTGGCGGCGTTGAGCGCCTGCTGCAGCTGTGCTCCCTCATCGATGCTGCCGGCCGGGCAGGTGTAGTCCGAGTCATGGACGCAGAGCGTGGTCGACGTGCTGGCCAGCGCCGCTGAGGTTCCAAGGCAGCCGGCAACCACCAGGATCGCGACGGCGAGGGTGAGGCTACGGACGGGCCGGAATGCGAACCGTCGCGCCTCGTCCACCGGGCGGCGGGCGATCAGTGTGGTGCAAGCTGAATTCGTCATGCTGCCAGCATGCGCCTAAGGCCCCATAGCGCACATCGGGCAACGGCCCTAACTTCTGGGCTCAGGTGCCTCAGATGCGGCGGCCCGAGCTACCTTAGGGGTTCGATCCCTGGGAATGCCCGCAACGTGCGCAGGGCCCAGACGCATCTCAGCTTGATGGGCGTGCCGTTGAGCCGACTGGGAAGGCCGCCGGGGGGCTCGGTCAGCGCTCGCTCGACGAGCTCGCCGCCGCTCGCGGTGTAGAAGGCCTGAGCGTTCAGGTTCTGCTGTAGGACCCACAGGTACAGGCCCGTGCCCCGTTCGGCGACCGCCTGAGCGCTGAGGGTGAGCAGCCGGGAGCCGACCCCATGCCGCTGGTGCCCGTGGGCGACGTGGAGGTTGTCGAGCAGGGCTCCCCACCTCCGATCCGCGTCGAACACGGTATGCACAAACCCGACCAGACCGTCATCGTCCTCGGCGAGCATGGTCCATGTGTTGGCTTGCGACGGGCCTAGCCGCTCGGTCCATTCGCGAACGCGATCTGTTTCCACGTCGCCATCGAGGAAGGCGTCGGAGTACGCGCCGCGGTAGTGCCTTCGCCAGCTGTCAGCATGAAGCGCGGCGACGGCTTCGGCATCTGAGGCGTCAGCAGAGCGCAGTCGCATGAGCGACGCCCAGGTTATTGGCGGCGAAACCACTTAGAGTTGTGGCGTGACCGCCGAGGACCGCTACGACATTCATCTGGAGGACAAGTTCGGCCATCTGGCTCTCATCGACATCGATGGAGAGGCGGCCGCGCACGAGCCGTGGTTCAACCAGACCCTCACGTCGGTCAATGGCTCCGTGGTGCGCCTCGGGGTCCTCGAGGGCGACTTCCACTGGCACCACCACGACGACACCGACGAGTTCTTCCTAGTCCTGGAAGGTCAGCTGCTCATCGACTTCGAAGACCGCGCGACCGTGACGCTCGAGCCCCACCAGGGCTTCACCGTCCCACGCGGGGTCGAGCACCGCACCCGCGCCCCGCGGCGCACCTCGATCCTCATGGTCGAGGCCGCCGGCGTGGTGCCGACCGGCGACTGAGCTACGGCGAGCCCCGGCCTGGGCAGGGCGACGCACGGCGATCCGGTCTGGAAGGATGGGGAGGATGGAGCAGCGCACTATCGAGCGGCTCGGCCGCGAGGTCAGCGTCGTCGGTCTGGGCACCTGGCAGCTCGGCGCCGACTGGGGATCCGTGGAGCCCGACGACGCGCGCGCGACGCTCGAGGCCGCCGTCGATGCCGGAGTCACGTTCTTCGACACCGCGGACGTCTACGGCGACGGGCGCAGCGAGGAGTTCTGCGGCGAGCTCCACCGGCGCCATCCGCAACTGTTCATCGCGACCAAGATGGGCCGCCGGGTCGAGCAGCTGCCCGAGAACTACAACCGTCAGAGCTTCCTCGAATGGAATGATCGCTCCCGCGCCAACCTCGGTGTCGACGAGCTCGACCTCGTCCAGCTGCACTGCCCGCCCGATCCGGTGTTCGAGGACGACGCCGTATTCGAGGCGTTGGACGAGATGGTGAGCGCCCGGCGCATTCGCGCGTACGGCGTGTCGGTGGAGACCTGTGCTCAGGCGATGGCGGCGATCGCGCGCCCGCACGTGGCCAGCGTCCAGATCATCCTCAACTGCTTCCGCCTCAAGCCGCTCGAGGAGGTGCTGCCCGCGGCACGGGAGGCCGGCGTGGGGATCATCGCGCGCGTTCCGCTCGCGTCGGGACTGCTCTCGGGACGCTATGACGAGAACACGCAGTTCGGCCCCGATGACCACCGCAACTACAACCGGCGCGGCGAGGCGTTCGACGTCGGCGAGACGTTTGCCGGGGTTCCCTTCGAGATCGGCTTGGCGGCCGTCCGCGAGCTCAAGGCGCTGCTCGACCCCGGTGTGCCGCTCGCCCAGTTCGCGCTGCGCTGGGTGATCGACCAGCCCGGGGTCAGCACGGTCATCCCCGGGGCGCGCAATCCCGAGCAGGTGCGCGGCAATGTGGCAAGCGCGGCGTTGGCGCCGCTGCGCGAGGAGCAGCTGGCCGGCGTCCGTGACGTGTACGAGCGTCAGTTGCGGCCGCTCGTTCACGATCGCTGGTAGGCGGCTACCAGATCAGCGGTACGAGCCGCTTGGGCTGAGCCGCATAGGCGCGGTAGCGGTCGCCAAGCGCGGTTAGCAGGGCGTTCTCCTCGATGTGGATGCGATACAGGAGAGGCGCGGTTACGAGGAGCGTCCATCCCACGAGGCCCACCCAGTTCCCCGCGATCCGGCCGGCCCCGACCACGACCAGGACCACCCCGGTGTAGCCGGGATGCCGCACGAAGCGGTATGGCCCGGAGGTGATCACGGGCTGGTCGGTGCTCGTCATCACGTTGAACGTGAAATACCGCCCGAGCGTCATCTCCGACCACCTGCGCATCCCGAACCCGGCGACGTACACCGCCATGCCGGCTGCGAACGCGACGGATGTAGGCAGGCTCGCGGCGGATGGGGCGATCGCCGGGGCCAATGCGAGCACGCCGAGCCCGAGCGCGGCGCATGTGAGCAGCAGCCCCAGGCCGCCCTTCTCGGAGCGGGTGGCCTCGGCGCGGCGTTCCTGCCACTGGACGAACTCGAAGGCGAACGAGACGAAATTGATCAGCGCTCGTACCTTTAGTACGCATGAGAGAAAATCAGTACGGTCGTACTAACCTGTCAAGGATTCAGCTGCCGCGGGCGCCGAGACCGCGGAGAGCGCGCACGCGGCCAGGAAGCCAGCCGGCGAGAGCCGACCACGCAGGGTGACAAGCCTCGGGCCGGCGGACATGGGCTGGCGCGACCTCCCGTTGCGGTGATCCCCACACACCGGCGCGATAGCGCGATGCTACAAAGCGTGGCCGGACGCGACAAGCTTCAGCACGCAGCCCGCGAGGCGATCGGCTTCTACTGGGGCTCGGGGCTGTCCAACGAGGTCCCCGCGCTCGCCTGGTTCCTGCTGGCGTCGCTGGTGCCGCTCGCGCTCGGCATCACCGCGCTGGCCACGGTCGTCCTCGGCGACTACTCGCAGGCCCAGAAGGTGGCCGAGAGGCTGTCGAGCGGTCTTCCGCACAGCGTCCATGAGGAGATCGTGCAGCTGATCCTGCGGACCCACCGCGACTCACCGCTGCTGATCGCCGGTTCGATTGCCGGAATGCTGTGGACGAGTTCAGGGGCCGTGGGCGTACTCGAACGCAGCCTGTCGCGCCTTTTGGGAGGGGCGGGCAAGCCCGCGGTCGTGGGCAAGCTCCGCAACATCGGCGTCGCGGGGGCGGTGACCGTGCTCGTCGTGTTGATGGTCGTCGTTGCCTCAGCGGGTACGGGCGTGGTGCGGGAGCTTCGGCTGAACTCGGTACTGACGCGCATCGCGTTGCCCATCGCCTCGGTCGCGCTCACCTCGCTGCTCTGCGGGGGGGTCTATTGGGTGCTAGGTGGCGGCCCGGTGCGCTGGAGATCCGCCCTCCTCGGCGGTGTGGCGGGCGGCGTCCTGCTCCAGGTGACGCCGACGGCCGCGGGCTACTACCTGCGCTATGTCGCCGGCAATACCCCCGTCGAGCTCTTCCTGGTACTCAGGGGTGTGCTGATCACCTGCTACCTCGCGGCCGTGTCGCTCCTGATCGGGGTCGGGGTGACGATGCGCGTGCAGCTCGGCCGCGGTCTGCATGACTGACCACGCCGGGCCACCGTAGACTCGGCTCATGACCTCGGGGGCGCCATGATCGAGACCGTCCCGGCTCCGGCCCCGCCGAAGGCGCCGGGACGTGGTCCGGGCCTGGCCCTCGGCGTGGTGATGACCGGGGTGCTGATCACCGCGGTCGACACGACGATCGTCGTGCTCGCACTGCCCGAGATCGAGCGTGCCCTGCACATCGCGCTGGGGTCCGTGGTGTGGGTGGTGATCGGGTATCTGCTGGTGATCACGCTGCTCGCGACGCAGGTCGGCCGGCTCGGCGACATGTACGGGCGGGTGCGCATGTACGAGGCGGGGTTCGTGGTGTTCGTCGTCGGTTCGGCCGCGTGCGCGGTGAGCTGGAACGAGGCGTCGATGATCGCCTTCCGCGTGCTCCAGGGAATCGGTGGCGCGTTTGTGACCGCCAACAGCGGCGCGATCATCGCCGACCTGTTCCCGCCCGAGCAGCGCGGCCGGGCATACGGCTACACCGGGGTCGGCTGGAGTCTCGGCGCCGTGCTGGGGATCGTGCTCGGCGGCGCGATCGTGACCTACATCTCGTGGCGCTGGATCTTCTGGATCAACGTCCCAATCGGCATCGGCGCGGTGGCGCTGGCGCTGCGGGTCCTGCACGACCACGGCGAGCGACAGCGCCGGCGCATGGACCCCGCTGGGATGATCACGCTCGGACTGGGGCTGTTCGGACTGCTGTGGGGAATCACCAGGCTCGCTACCGCCTCGCTCGACGCGACCCTGATCGGCTACCTGGTGGGCGGCCTGGTTCTGCTGGTCGTGTTCGTGGCGATCGAGCGGCGCGTGACCGAGCCGATGCTCGACCTGTCGCTGTTCCGCGTGCCGATGATGTCGCCATCGCTGCTCGCCTCGCTCTTCCAGGCGCTGGCCAACTACGCGGTCCTGTTCCTGGTGATCATGTACCTCCAGGGGCCGCGCGGCCTGTCGCCGATCCACGCCTCGCTGCTGCTCGTTCCGGGTTACGTGATCGGCGGGTTGACCGGGCCGTACGCGGGCCGGCTGGCCGACCGGGTCTCTCCGGTGCTGCCCGCCACGCTCGGACTCGCCATCCAGGTCGTGGCCCTTCTCATCTACGCGCAGCTCTCGCTGCACACCGCGCTGTGGGTGGTCGTCATCGCGAGCATCGCCAACGGCGTCGGCGCGGGCTTCTTCTTCCCCGGCAACAGCTCGGCGGTGATGAAGGCTTCGCCAAGGGCGCTGTTCGGCATCTCTTCGGGGATGCTGCGCACGTTCTCGAACGTCGGGATGGTGTTCTCCTTCTCGCTCGCGATCCTGATCGCCTCACGCTCGATCAGCCGCTCGCTTGCGTTCGCGATCTTCGTCGGGTCGGCCAGTCTGCACGGCCGGCTCGCGTCAGCCTTCACGTCCGGCCTGCACGCCGCGTTCTACGCCTCGATGGGGTTGATGGTGATCGCGGCGCTGCTGTCCGCGACCCGGGCGAGCCGAAGCATCCGAAAGCCGCGCCCGGTCGCTGAGGCGAGCGCCTCGCGGGCCAGTCAGTAACTCGACACGGGGCCCCGGCGGGATCGACGGTCACGCCGGCTGGCGCTCGAGCTAACCGGCGCGCGCCGGCGGGGAGATCCTTAGCTTGTCGTGGACCCGTGATCCGGTGCATTGCAGCGCTCGCCTGTGTGGCCGCCCTCGCGCTCCCCGAGGCCGCGTCGGCCGGTCTTCCGCCCCTTCCGCCGGTGCCCCCGCTGCCCGGAGCCGGGACCCTCCCCGGCATCCTCCAGCACAACCCGGCCGGCGGAGCGCTCCATCCCGGGCCTACGACCGGAACGCTCACGCAGACCCCTACGGCCGGAGCGGGGGCGTCGCCGATCTTCGGGGGCTTTCACTCGGTGCTCGCGTTCGGCGAGGGCGAGGGGACATCCGACCAGGACCTGGCTCTGTTCGAGGCCAACGGGACGGTGCCGGCGGCCGATCTCAGCCAGGATCAGATGTACGAGGGACTCGAGCAGGCGTGGCCCGGCGTCACCGATGCGGGTCTGGACACCTACTACAAGGACTCGGACTTCGCGCCCGAGCCCAGCCCGAGCGAGCTGGCCAGCATCGAGGCCGCGGGGGCGAGTGGCGCGGCCACCGGCTCTCCACCGAGCGTCGAGACGCCGGAGCCGGGAGTGCTGGTCGTTCGCCAGCCGCCGTACGACGTGCCGCGAATCTATGCCGACACCCGCGCCGAGGGCATGTGGGCTGCGGGCTACGTGAGCGCCGAGGACCGGCTGTTCCTGATGGACGTGCTCCGGCACACGGCCGAGGGCAGCATGGCCGAGCTCCTGGGGCCAAGCGCGGTTCCGGAGGACAGCGCTCAGCTCGGCGTACAGGACGAGTCGCCGCAGCAGCTCACCGCCCAGATGAACGCCCTGCCGGGCACCATGGGGGCCGAGGGCGCGAAGGCGCTGGGCGACATGAAGCAGTACGTCGACGGGATCAACGCGTTCATCGGGCTGACCCGGATCGACCCGACCCGGCTGCCGGCCGAGTACCCGGCGCTCGGCACGCTTCCCAGCCCGTGGACGCTGGCCGACTCGGCCGCGATCGGCGTCTACCTCGTGGGCCAGTTCACCGTGTTCGGCGGCCAGCAGCCCCAGCAGGCCGAGGCGTTGCGGATGGCCGAGCAGCGCCTCGGGACCTCCAAGGGGCAGGCGGTGTACGACGACCTGCGACTGGCCGCCGATCCCGAGGCCGCCACGACGTTGCCTCAGAGCTTCGCCTCCGACTCGACCGGGACGGTCAACCCGGCATCGGAGGCGATGATCGACCCGTCCTCGCTCGTGGCCCGCAACGCGCAGACAGGTGGCACCTCGCCGCTCGGCGCCGGCAGCGCTGGCGCCGCGGTGGGTCACCTGCCCGGGTGGGCGCAGTCGTTGGCCACCGAAGGTCTGCGACTTCCCCACCTGGAGTCGAATGCGGTGCTCGTCGACGGCGCTCACAGCGGCACCGGACAGGCGCTGGCCGTGATGGGTCCGCAGGTCGGCTACTACACGCCCGAGGTGATGCTCGAGTACGAGTTGCACGCACCCGGCATCGACGTGAGCGGCGTCTCGTTCCCCGGCGCTGACCCGTATCCGCTGATCGGGCACGGGATCGACTTCGCGTGGACGGGCACCTCGGCCTTCTCCGCCAACGAGGACATCTTCGCCGAGCGGCTGTGCAACCCGGACGGGTCGAAGCCCTCGCTGAGCTCCACCCATTACCTGTACAAGGGCAGCTGCGTTCCGCTGCGCTCACGCACGATCACCGAGCAGACGCCGGTGTCGCCCACCAGTCCCGGCGCGCCCGAGACGGTCACGCTGCACACGCTGAACTCCGTCCATGGCCCGATCGGTCGCTTTGCCACCGTGCACGGGGTGCCGGTCGCACTGGCCACCGCGGCCGACACCACGGGCCACGAGGCCCAGAGCTACGTGGCCTTCATGCGCCTGGCCGAGAACGTGCCGACCTCGCCCCAGTCGTTCATCGCCGCGATGGCGCCCTACACCGGCAGCGAGAACTGGTTCTACGTGGATGAGCACAACATCGCCGTCTACCAGTCCGGCTGGTTCCCGCAGCACGCATCCGGAAGCAACCCCGACCTGCCGATCTGGGGCACCGGGCAGTGGGATTGGAAAGGCTTCGATCCGAATCGCGACGCCTACGACCGCCTGCCCGCGAGCGCCAACCCGCGTTCGATCGATCCAGCCCAGGGCTACCTGGTCAACTGGAACAACGCGATCGCGCACGGCTGGCGCGTCGCGGCCGGCGACTGGGAGGACGGCCCGGTGGTGCGCGCGACGATGCTCCAGGACGACCTGAACGCGGCACGGGGCAGCGGCGCCGTCGACCTGGCCAAGCTGACCGACATGGTCACCGGCCCGTCGCTGACCTCCGACCTGCGGGGCATGGCAGTGTGGCCGTGGTTGCACAAGGTGCTCGGCAGCGGCGGATCGAGCTCGGCGTTGACGCAGCTGATCGCGCTCTTGAACGGATGGGCCCACTCGGGCGCGCAGCGGCGCGCCACGACATCCGACGGCACCGTCGATGACAGCCCCGCGGTGCTGCTGATGGACACATGGTGGCCGCTGCTCGTGCGGGCCGAGTTCCAGCCTGCAATGGGCGCCCCGCTGATGGACTTCATCAACGACAATTTCAACTCGATCGTCCCCGACGGCCTGCGGGACGGGACGGGCAACGGGTTCTTCGAAGGTTGGGAGATGGATGTCCAGAAGGACCTGCGCCAGGTCCTAGGCCAAACGGTCCAGGGGCGCTTCTCCCGCACCTATTGCGGCGGCGGATCGCTGGGCAGCTGCCGGGCGCTGCTGTCGAGCACGCTGCTAGAGGCCGCGACTGAGCTGGCGGCCAAGTACGGGCCGTCGATGTCGGGCTGGAAGCTCCCGACCACGTGCGCGGTCACCACGCCCGCCACCTGCGATCAGATCGTGCCCACCAGTGCCGGCGCGATCTCGATCCCGCCGCGGCCGTTCGACAACCGCGGCACCTTCTACCAGGCGGTGGCGGTGCAGGGGCACCGGTAGCGTCTGATACCGGCCCGAGTTGAGAGCAGTAGCTCGGCGTCCGTGGTCATGAGCTACGCGTTGTGGGAGGCTTGCCCGATGCATGTGGCGTCGCTACGCCTCCGGCTGGCGGCAGCTCTGGTAGATGCCGCAGTCTTCGGCGGAGGCATGGCCGTCGTCATCGGCATGGGGATCGCGGGAGCCCTCGCATACGCACGCGTTCGCGGTGATGGGGAGGATCAGGCCACCGACGCCGACGAGCCTTCCGAGATCGCTCCCACGGCCCGGCGGCTTCGTCAATCGCCGGAGCTGCGCGCTGCGGTGTGGGGTGCCTCAGCCGGCCTCGCCGTGGCCAGCCGCAACTGGCGCAGCCCGGGCTCTCGGGTGGTCGGGCTTCGTCGCGTCGATGCTCGGAGTGGTGGGATCGTCACCGTTCGGAGCGCGCTCATCGGAGTGTTGTTCGACCAAGCGCGGCAAGCGGCCGGCAGATCACTCTTCCGATCACGCGTTCAGCGCCGGCGAGATCGCCTGAGCGCGCTTGGGCCACAGCTCGCAGCGGTTCAGCGCACGCACGGCGCTCGAGAAGCGCGCCAGCGAGCCATGACGGAGTTCTACGAGGCGAACGATGTCAAGGTGTCCACCGGATGCGCGTGGCAGCTTGCCGGTCCGATCGTCTCGCAGTTGCTCCTCGTCCCGGGATCACGCGGCGGGCGAACGATTCGCGATCGGGTAACCGGCACCTCGGTGATCGCCGGCGTTCACTCCTGAATCACATGCTCCCCTGCGTCGCCGGAATCGCAAGGAGCTCCTCGAGCGACTCGGTTCGCTGAGCCCACGGTGCTGCACGCGGAGCCCGGCCCGGGGCGCCGACAATCGGACGGCGGTTCCAGTCGATGATCGACTGTTTGTACAGCCCGTGGACCACCCAGAGGAAATACGCCGACGCCGGCACTCCGAACACATCCACCGGGCAGATCGCCAGATCTCCCCTGGCCGAGAGGGCGTAGACGAGGTGCATCAACGCGCACGATGGGAAGATCGCACCGAGCGACAAGCCGGACAGCGACCAGCCCTCGAGCGCGACACGCCGCAGAGCTTGGGTGCGCAACAACAGGATCCCCACCACCGAATAGGTCACCGTAACGAACAGATTCGGGGTTACGGCCAGCAATGACGGTCGCCGCCCACCTCCGAAGTCCGAGGCCGCGACCGTCACCAGCACGCCGGCTACGAAGCAGAACGCGACCGCGCCGATGATGAGCAACGCAGGAGTCGCACGGATGTGACGATCACCTCGACCACCCGCCATCGCTTCGATCCGCAGTCCGACAAAGATCACTCCGGCTGGCAGCCCGACGAAAACCGACGCGATCATCGGCCAATTGGCGTTGAAGCCTTGGAGAGCCTCAGCGCCATGAAGAAGGTGGTGCGGGCCGCAGCTGATTGCCATTCCGACGTAGGCGAGCCCGAACCGAGAGACGCCGCGGGTGCGGCGCGCCTGCTTGACCTCGATGAGGGCAATCACAGCCAGTCCGAGGTACGCCAAGCCGAGCGCGATGCTGACGGCGGCGAACACGACGCTCATCGCCCCCTCCCTTCGACCGTGTACATGTGGACGCCCATGTGGTCGAGGAACTCGTCGATGAAGCCCCGGCGACCACGTCGTCCCGGGGTCTTCCAGTTCGCGGTCCGATCGGCCTCACGCGACGGGCGTGCGGTGATCGGCCGCCAGAGGCGCGTGCCGCAGAGGGCAGGGAGTGCTGATGGCGGCTGCGCCGCGGAAAACAGGAAGCCCTGGGCCGTCGTGCAACCGAGGCGGGTTAGCGCCTTGGCCTGGGCTGGCTGCTCGACCCCCTCCGCGATCGCATGCAGCCCCATCGCGAACGCGAGGCTCATGATCGATGCGACGATTGCGGACTCGTGCCCATCGCGGCCGAGGCCGTCTACGAAACTCCGGTCGATCTTCAGGATTTCCACGGGCAGATCGCGGAGGCGCGCGAGGGACGAATGCCCGGTTCCGAAATCGTCTATCCCGATATACACCCCGAGCGACCGGAGGTCGGTCAGCACGTCGATCGTTCGGCTTGGGCCCTGCATGAGCGCGCTCTCCGTGAGCTCGAGGCACACCGCCGAGGGCTCGACCCCGCTGTCCCGGAGCGCGCAGCGGACGTCTTCGACGAAGTTCGGGTCGCCGAATTGGACGGGGGAGATGTTTATGGTCACGGTGCCCAGACCGCGGCATTCGCGGGCTGCGGACCACGCGGTCAGTTGTTCGAGAGCTTCGCGAAGCACCCAGCGACCGAGCGGAACGATCAGCCCGGTGTCCTCTGCGATGGGGACGAATTCGGACGGCGGGATCGAGCCCAGCGTCGGGTGTGTCCATCGGAGCAGGGCTTCGACTCCGACGATCCTTCCGCTGATGAGATCGACCTGCGGTTGGTAGTGAAGCGCGAACTCGTCGTCGCGCAGGGCGCGGCGAATCTCCGATTCGAGCTCTACGCGTCGTAAGACGCGCCGGTGAATATCGCTGTTGAACGGTTGAACCCGGGCTCGACCCGCTCGCTTCGCCTCGTACAGAGCGGTGTCGGCATTACGCAGCAGCTGATCGACACCCTCGGCTTCCGGCCCCGAGACGGAGAGGCCGATGCTCGCGGTGAGCGAGATCTCGCGGCGGCCGAAAGCGATCGGTGACGAAATCGCCCGGATCGCCCTGTGTGCGACATCCGACGCCTCCCGGGGTGAAGTGCCCTCCAAGACGACAACGAACTCATCCCCGCCCAGTCGTGCGACGGCGTCCTCGGGCCTCGTGCAGGCCCGCAGCCGCGCGGCGACCTCGATCAGCACCGCATCTCCGGCTTCGTGGCCGAGGGAATCGTTGACGAGCTTGAAGTGATCGACGTCGACGAACAGGACCGCAACCGGATTGTCGTTCGTCGCCCGCGCGTATGCGGACTCCAGGCGCCTGAAGAGCTGAGGCCGATTCAGTAGACCTGTCAGCGGATCGAGCCCACCCGCCAAGTCGATCTCGGCCAATTGCGCCGACTCGCTGAGATCGGGGGCAAAGGTGCACACGACATGGCTCGGGCACCCGCCCGCATTCAGGTCGACCGCGACCAACCTGGCAAGGACGCCGTTCGGGCCGCATCGACCCGGCTCGATTCGAGCTTCGGCCGACGCCCCTGAGGTGACCGCGCCGCGAAGCCTGGTGACTTCGGTTTCGTCGACGGCGATGGCTCGGAGGAGATCGTCGAGCGTCCACTCGAGCGCACTCTCACGCTCGAGTCCGGCCACAGCGCTGACCGCATCGTCGACGAAGACGACCTTGGCCGACGGGCCTCCGGCCAGCTCCGCGACGATCGTCGCGGCACGTGGGCTCTCGTTGTCCTTGGCAGCGCCGGGATCTGCCTGCGCGTCAGCCACCTACGTCAATCCTTTCATGCCTCGAGTTCGCCGATGCTCGCGTTGGCCCGACCCCGGTCCTGACAAGATCGGTCTGCCCCCGGAGCGCCTTTAGAAAGGACCTGAGAACGCGGACGAGGCCGGCATCCACGTCGCTCCCAAACCGCCCGTTGGGAACCGACCGGCTGGTCCGTAGCAGCGGAGCGAAGCGGAGCGGATAGCCAGCTCCGCGGAAAGCGCCCACGGGCGACTCGAACCCAACCCCTTGTTACAAGTTGTCCATTTGCAGGGCAATTGCCGTGGGGTCTCCGCAGCTTCTTTCTAGGTAGGAGAAGGTTGGAGTGAGTCAGATCATCCACGCCTACCTGCACATGCACGGCTAAGGCGTCACGATTGGGCCGCCGGTCGGAGCGTGCCGTGTTATCCGCGTGGGGGGCGGCTAAGGCGTCACGGTTGGGGCGGGGGTCGTGGCGTGACGGGTTAGCCGCCGGCCTATCGGGCCCACACACCCCGCGAGCTGTCGCCAGGTGCCCAGAGCCCGTGCTTGAGGGCCTCGCGGGTGAGGCGACAGCCGTGGTCGGGCCGACCAGTCGAGTCGATTGGACGCGAGCCGGCGCTTAACCGACGCCCCGCGCGGGCATGACGACGATACCCGAGCGATATGGCTCGAGGTAGACCCCCGGAACGTGAGACGTTGGTGTCGCAAGGTCGCCGGTGGTTGCGGGCCCCACGGCGTCGCGGCTTCAGGCGGGCGGCGGCGCTCGCATTCGCGTCCGCCGCCGCGCTGTTGGCTGCGCTGACTACGATCGATATCGGCGCGTCGACACCGGCCAGCGATCGGCGAGGATCAGTCGTCTCGTGGCGGAGGCTGAAAGACGATTCGTTTGAGCTCGACGAGTGCGCGCCCACCGAGACGCAGTGCGCTATGAAAGCCCTCGAGTCCGAGGTCGCCGGCGTCGAGCGACCGCCGGAATTCGTCGAGCGCCGGTCGCTCGTTGTCGAGTACCTGCTCGCGCGGAGCCTCCAGCAAGATCAGGTGTCGCGGGCGCCGAAGGTCATGCGCAAGTCGCACGTACCGTTCGCGCTCTAGAGCGTCGAAACCCTTGAGCGGCAGTACAACGTTCTGCTCAGACTGCAGACGCTTCAGTACGGCGCGGGCGAGCAAGTCGCTGGTACGTTCCTCGATCTCGTTCTCCGCGACCCGACCAGCGAGCAGCGCTCGTACTCGACTGGGTGCGAGCGTCGCGCCGCGGTCCTCCACGGCTCTCTCGGCGAACTGCGCGGGCTCTGACGCATCGGCGCCGACGATGATGAGAAGGCTCCCGGGCGAGTAGCGCAATCGATGTGACGGAGCCAGGACGCGGCACCGGACTGACACGTCGACCGGGCGTGCCGGGCCGCCGCTTCGGTGTGGGCGCTCCGATGACCAGCCGGTGCGCTCGTCGGCAGAGATCTTGACGCTCCGGGCTTTCGGGTTCTCCGACACGCACACATCATCGTCGACCCGGCCGTTTTGCGCTGCCAGCCCGCCGTGATTGGTCAGCTGCCGCTCGAGCTGGCGCTTGTTCACGCAGCGATCTCTACCGATTCGAGCAGCGCCCGGCCCGGTCGGCGGGATCGCCTCGTCGCGGGCCCGGCGCTCGTCGAGGACTAGTCCAATAGCGTCCTTGACCATCTCGCGGGCCTGGTCCAGCGTCCGGCCTGCGTGTGAACCTCAGGCAGCTCGGGACCGCGCACGAAGACCCAGCCGTCGCCGGCTGTCCTCGTAGAAAACATTGAAAGTGCGCGCGGCCATGGACGGGAGGTAGCGCGGCGAGGTGGGTTGGCTGGATGCGGGTGATTCTTGAACTCGAGCGAGGGATCCGCGTCTGAGCGTTGTTGTGATTCGCCGCTGGGGATCAGCAGCGCGCGGGCTTCACGCCCGCGCGAACTAGAAGCGGCTTGGCTGCTGCTTCTGAGCCCAATGCGGCAGTTGTCGTGGAGGGCCAAACAGACGAGCTTGCTCATCATCAACCCAAGCACGACCCGCTCTTTGATGACTCCGAGAACCGGAGTTGGCTATCCAGTTCATTCCCCCGCGGGATGACCGGGATGCTGGGTCTGCCCCGTCAGGGCGTCAGGCCGCGCCGGGCGAACCCCACACTCGGCCGTCCGCCCGGCTCGAATGTGCCGAAAGTGCCGCTCCACGGCACCTAAGTCCACGCTCGACGCTGGCGGGTGCGCCGAGTGTGGACTTAGCTAAGAGCCCGCCGGGGGACTCGAACCCCAACCCTTTCGTTAGAAGTTGCCCATTTGCAGGACAATTGCCGTCGATACGGGGAGATTTCCTTCTAGATAGTTAGGAGAGGTTGGAGCGGGTCAGAAGTGCCGGGTTCGGGACATATTTCGGGACACGGTTTTGGCGCGGCGTTGCGTTTGGCGCCGGTCCCGGCCCTGTGGTCGTGCGGCGTCGAGAACGAACGAGACGTCGCGGCGCTCGCTCACGTGGATCGGTGGTGCGCCGATCCTGTGTGCGAGAACGCGGCTGGTCGCTGACCCGGCTTTCGCAGATCGCCCCATGTGGGCAGTGGTACGGTCGCACGAAGGCGGCTTCCATCCGCTAGCGCGTAGCCCTGGCACGCGTTGACACGAGAGGAGTAGCCATGACTGATGGGTCCGCTAGCGAGTCGATTCTCGGAGGGCTGCACGATGCCCTGGATGACCTGGAGGCGCTGTATAAGGACATCCATAGCCACCCGGAGCTGTCGATGCAGGAGAAGCGGACGGCCGGCTTGGCTGCCGAGCGGTTGACGGCGGCGGGGTTTGAGGTCACCGAAGGCGTGGGGCGGACCGGCGTGGTGGGCGTGCTGAAGAACGGCGACGGGCCGACCGTCATGCTGCGAGCGGATATGGATGCCTTGCCGGTCAAGGAGGCCACCGGCCTGCCGTATGCCAGCACGGTGACCGCGACTGATGCCGCCGGGAACGAGACACCGGTGATGCACGCCTGCGGCCACGACATGCACGTCACTTGGTTGGCTGGCGCGAGCAAGTTGCTGGCGGAAGCAACGGATGATTGGCGGGGAACGCTGATGCCGGTCTTCCAGCCTGCGGAGGAGATCGCCGCGGGCGCCCAGGCGATGATCGACGACGGGCTCTTCAAGCGCTTTCCCAAGCCGGATGTGATTCTCGGCCAGCACGTCATGCCGATGCCGGCGGGGATCATCGCCAGCAAATCCGGGGTGGTCACCTCGGCCGGCGACAGCTTTGAGATCCGGATGTTCGGCCGCGGCGCGCACGGTTCGATGCCCCAGGCCAGTATCGACCCGGTGGTGATGGCCGCGTCGACCGTTCTGCGGTTGCAGACGATCGTCTCGCGGGAGGTCGGGCCGTCGGACGCGGCGGTGGTCACGGTCGGCGCACTGCAGGCCGGGACCAAGGAGAACGTGATTCCGGACGACGCGGTGATCAAGCTCAATGTGCGAACTTTCGACGAAGGCGTGCGCCGGCGGGTGCTTGACGCAATCAAGCGGATTGTCAACGCGGAGTCCGAGGCGTCCGGCGCCCCCAAGCCACCCGAGATCACGCCGCTCGATCGATACGACCTGGTGGTCAACGACCATCAGGCAACCGAGCGGGTGCATGACGCGCTGCGAGCGCGCTTCGGCGATGAGCGGGTGACCCGTAGCGATCCGGCTTCCGCGAGCGAGGACTTCGGATCCTTCGGCGTGGAATGGCGCGTGCCTTCCGTGTTCTGGTTTATCGGCGGGATCGACCCCGAGACCTATGCGACGGCCGAACGCGAAGGAAAGCTGAACGAGATCCCCACCAACCACAACCCGAAGTTCGCGCCGGTCATCCACCCGACGCTCGAAACTGGGGTAGAGACGCTCGTGACGGCGAGTTGCGCCTGGCTCGTCGCATAGCCGACGTCGCTCCCCGATGACGCCCCCGTCCTTGCTGCCCGGGTTCAGCTCCACCCTGCTCCTCGTCCTCAATCTGGTCGGGACGTTCGCGTTCGGCCTGAGTGGCGGCATGGCCGGTGTCCGTAAGCGGCTCGACCTCTTCGGCGCGATCGTGTTGGCTGTGGTCGTCGGCGTCGCGGGGGGCACCATCCGCGATCTGCTGATCGGCACCCCGCCGGCGACGTTTCGCGACTGGCGCTACCTGGCAGTGGCTGCCGGCGCCGGCCTCGTGACCAGCCTCGCGCACCCGGTCATCAACCGCCTCCAGCGCCCGATCGACGCGCTCGACGCCGGAGGGCTGGCGCTGTTCTGTGTCACCGGCGCGGCCACCGCGCTGACCCATCGCCTCGGCGTCGTCGACTCCGTGATCCTCGGAGCGATCACCGGGATCGGCGGCGGCATGCTGCGCGACATCCTCGTGGGCGAGATCCCCACGGTCCTCCGCGGAGGCCTGTACGCGATCCCCGCCCTGGTGGGTGCCGGGATCGTCGTCGTCGCCTACCACGCCGGGGACCACACCGTCCTCTTCCCGATCGTCGGTGCCGCGGTGTGTTTCCTTATGCGAATGGCCGGCCTGCGCTACGGAATCGGGCTCCCCGGGGCAGCGGACATCGCAGTCACGGGCATCCCTCGCCGCCGAAGGGGTCGCGTCGCAGATAACAACGGGGCCAACAAGCAACCTCAGAGCCCGCCCGACCACCCAGGGGCGAGCGCTTGACGGAGGAGGTCGCCGAATGGGTGACGACCCTGTCGTCTCCATCTGCTCGAGAATCAGCTCGTCGTAATCGCCTGCGGAGCGAGCGCGTGGTCACCGACTTCGAGAACACCTTTCCGCGGAGCTGGGTATCCACTTCGTTCTCCCGTGACGAGCGCCGGCTGGTGCTTGCCTCGGCTGGGGCGCGACAGATGCCTTCCGCTCACTGCGGTTGCGTCGTCAACCCCGCATTCGGCAGCGGCCGCGAGTCGAGTGCGGCGTTGGCCCCACCCTGGCGCGGCTAACTCAGATCTCGGCATCGACCGCGGGTCGAGTGCGGGGTTGACCACAGGCAACTGCACCCGGATCTGCCCACCGGAGCTCCACGGCCGTGTGCCGCAGAGTTGGGGGAGCGGAGTGGATACCCGGCTCCGCGGAAAGGTCCAGGCGACCTGTCTGGATCTCGCCGATCGGCAGCTACCTCGTCAAGCCCGCCGGGGGACTCGAACCCCCAACCCCTTCATTACAAGTGAAGTGCTCTACCAGTTGAGCTAGGCGGGCGGATGCCGCTCAGTCTCGCACGGCGGAGACCGCGCGCTCGAGCGAGCCGTGGCCGTTTGAGGCGTAGTCGGGCGCGGGGCCGGGTGACGTGGGCTCATCGGCGTTGAGCCAGCGCTCGAGCTCGCCGAGGACGTAGCCGAAGAGGAGATGGCGCCAGGTGGCCTGGGCGTAGGCGCGACGGCTGCCGCTGAGCACGGGCAGCTGGTCGCGGGCGGGGTGGAAGCGGTCGGTCAGGCCGACGAGGGGCCAGAGGGTCATGTGCTCGACCACGGCGGCGGTGGGGCCGCGGAGGACGGGCGGGATGGGCAGGCCGGGCGTCAGGTTGGCATAGACGGCTCCGAACAGGGCGCCGTTCTGGACGTGGAGCACGAGGCCGGCGCGATACCAGCCTGCGTCGGGGCGGACGGCGCGGCCGAGGAGCTCGACGTCGTCGTAGCGGCTGCGGAACACGAGTTTGTCCAGTGGCTGCTGCAGGGCCCAGGCCAGCGCGGCCACGGCTCCGGCGAAGGCTCCTTTGAGCGTCCGGGTGCTGACAGTGCCGTTGCTCAAGGCGGCCAACTGTAACGGGCAGGGCTGGGGTGGGTACGCCAAAGTGCGATGGATCACGAAGCGCTGCACCGGCGGGCCAGGGAAAAAGGCGTCAATCGGCTCGTACTGCTGATCGTCCGGGTGCTCCTGACGACGTTCTTCTGGACCTACCTCCGGATGAGGCGAATGGGCCGGGAGCACATCCCGGCCGAGGGCGCGGTGATCCTGGCGGCCAACCACCGGAGCTTCTTCGATCCGTTCGTGATCGGGACGATGACGCGACGGCCCGTGTACTACGTGGCCAAGCAGGAGCTGTTCACCTACAACCGCCTGCTGAGCTGGCTGCTGAACGCGCTGGGCGCCTTCCCGGTTGACCGGGGGCACGGCGACCAGCAGACGATCGAGACGGCCAAGGCCATCCTGAACCGGGGCGA
Organism: uncultured Solirubrobacterales bacterium; assembly: GCA_963764545.1. Classification (GTDB taxonomy): domain Bacteria; phylum Actinomycetota; class Thermoleophilia; order Solirubrobacterales; family Solirubrobacteraceae; genus Palsa-465. The sequence goes on from CAVXSX010000012.1 coordinate 446,093, forward strand.
CATTGTCCTCATGTTCCCCGAGGGCACGCGCACCCGCCCGGGCTCACTGGGCAAGCCCAAGCGCGGGGTTGGACGGCTGGCGCTCGAGACCGGCGCGCCGGTGGTCCCGATCGCGATCCTCGGTACCGAGGACATCCGCCGGAGCTGGCGGATCCGCCCGCGCAAGGTGCGCTTGCGGGCCGGGCGCCCCCTGAACTTCCCGAAGATCGACAACGCCTCGCCGGCGCTCGCCGGCGCGGTGACCGATCGCATCTGGCCGATGGTCATGCTCCAGTGGGAGTGGCTGGGCGGTATGCCGCCGATCCGCCGCGCCGCGATCATCGGGGCCGGCGCGTCCGGCACCAGCCTGGCCGTGCTGCTGGCCCGGGCCGGGTTCGAGGTAAAGCTCGGCTGCCGCACCCGCGAGCAGGCCGAAGCCATACAGGCAACTCGCACGAACGAGGCCTACCTTCCTCAGGTTGAGCTGCCCAGCACGATCACGGTCGCCAAGGCCACCGACCTCGAGCTCGACACCCACGACCTGATCGCGCTCACCGTGCCCGCCCGCGCGCTGCCGGCGGTGATGGCCGCCCACGGCGAGAAGATCGCGCGCCGGGCCGGCGTCCTGGTCCTGGCCAAGGGCCTCGTGCCGCCGCTGGGCACGCTCCCCTCGGCGTTCGTGGCCGAGCGCTGCGCCGCCCGCGCGGTCGCCGCGCTGGGTGGCCCGGCCGACGCGGCCGACGTGCTTGAGCACGGTGCCTCGGTCGTGCTCGCGTCGGTCGACCGAGCGTTTCGCCGGCAGCTCACCGACACCCTCACGGCCGCGGGATTCGAGGTGAGCACCACCGGCGACGTGACCGGGGTCGAGCTCGCCGGCGCGGCCAAGAACGTCGCCGTGCTGGCGGCCGCCGTGGCGTCGGTGGCGGGACCGAACCTGGCCGGCGCTGCGGCCGGCAAGCTGTTTGCCGAGGTCGATGCACTCGCGCGCGCGCACGGCGGCCGGTCCGAGACGTTCGCCGGCCTGGCCGGGGCGGGCGATCTGCTCGCGTTCGCGGCCTCGCCGAACGAGCGCAACCGCCGGGCCGGCGAGCTGCTCGCCCAGGGCGTGCCCGCGGCCGAGCTCGACAACGCGCTGGGCCACGCGGTCGAGGGCGTCGACGCGGCGCCGCTCCTGGCCACCGCGGCGCGCGACGCACGTCTCGAGACGCCGGCGCTGGACAGCCTTGCCGCGCTGATCGAAGGCCGGATCGAACCCGAGCAATGGACGGCCAGCGTGACCGACCCGCCGCGGCCCACGCGCAAGTCTTCCATCCAGGCGGCCTGACAGGACTAGGCTCCCGTGTCGTGGCCGACGAACTACCGGATGTCGTGGACGGCGGACTGCCCAAGGGCAAGGCAGAGGTCGACGCGCGCTTTACGGAGCTGTACAGAACGCACCTGCGCGACGTTTATTCCTACAGCTACTACCGCGTGGGCAACCACCATGATGCCGAGGACCTCACCGAGCAGACGTTCCTGCAGGCCTACCGTCATTTCGAGCGGGCGCTGCGCGAGTCGGGCGGCCGTCCGCTGCGCCCGTGGCTCATCCGAATCGCCCACAACCTGGCGGCCAACTTCTACCGGGACCGCTCTCGCAAGCCCGAGTCCGGCATCGAGGACGCGGACATGATCTCCGCCCCGCACACCACCGAGTCGCTGGTGGAAGGCCGTGAGCAGCTCGAAAGCGATCCTCGACGGCGTGCAGCAGCTGCCCGACGACCGGCGCGAGGCGCTGATCATGCGCTTCGCCCTGGGCATGGACAACCGGGAGATCGCCCGGGCGCTCGGACGCACCGACGGCGCCACCAAGGTGCTGCTGCACCGCGCGATCCGCCAGCTCGAGGGCATGGTCTCCGAGCCCGTCGCCGACGGGTCAGGAGCGGAGCGATGAGCTACGCCGAAAGAGGGCGGCCGTGAGCTCTGGCGCCACCGACTTCGAGGCTCTCCTGCGCCAGGCCCTGACGCCGATCGAGCCGCCGGCTCATCTGGTCGACCGGGTCGAGGTGACGCTGGTCAGCCTGACCGAGCTCGCCCACGACGAGCTCGATGCCTGGGAGCTCTCGGCGATGCGCGATCCACGCAACTGGGTCCGCCCCGCGGCTGCGGCAGTGGTCGGGGTGAGCGCCGGGACGGCACTCGTCGTGCTGCGCGTGCGCGCCCGTCATCGCGTCCGCAAGCAGCGCTCGAACAACCCGGTCGAGCTGGTCGAGCGGACCTTCCAGGACGCCGCCGAAGAGGCCAGGCGGATCCTGCGCCGCCGCTGAGCGACCCGGCGCGCGCGGGCCACCGGACGCCGCGGCGCGGCAGGCCCATCGGGGGGCGCATCGTCCGCTGATAGCGTGAAACTCGTGAGCACCTGATGGACGTCTGTTACCGCCACCCTTCCCGTGAGACCGGCGTCTCGTGCTCCTCGTGCGGACGGCCGATCTGCCCCGACTGCATGACCCCGACCCCGGTCGGGATGCGCTGCCCCGAATGCTCGCGCGAGCGCACACGCGTGACCCGCGGAGTGCGCTCGGGCCCGGTGCTGCCGCGCGCAACGCAGGCGCTGATCGTGATCAACGTGATCGTGTTCCTGGCCGAGACGGCGTCGGGCGCGCCGCTCGGCGGCGGAGGCGGCGGATCGGTCTTCAACCACGGCGCGCTCTACGGTCCTGCCGTGACCGGCACGAACGCGTCCGTGTTCTACACCGGCACCCACGAGTACTGGCGCCTGGTCACCTGCGCGTTCCTGCACGACGGGTTCCTGCACATCGCGATCAACATGCTCTCGCTGTACTTCGTGGGCTCGGCGCTCGAGCCGGCGATCGGCAGCCGCAACTTCGTCGTGGTGTACATGACCTCGCTGCTGGCCGGCTCGTTCGGCGCACTGCTGTTCCAGCCCGGCTATCCCTCGATCGGCGCCTCCGGAGCGATCTTCGGCGTCTTCGGCGCGCTGATCGTGGTCGCGCGCTACCGGGGCATCCCGTTCTGGCAGAGCGGGCTCGGGTTCGTGCTGGTGGTCAACCTGGTGTTCTCGCTCAGCGTGCGCGGGATCTCGATCGGAGCCCACGTGGGCGGCCTGGTCGGCGGGCTGATCGCCGGCTGGCTGGTGATCGAGCTGGGCGAGCGGCGCCGCAAGCCGGCGCTGGCCATGGCCGGCTGCCTGGTGATCGCGGTCGCCAGCGTGATCGGCGCGCTGGCCGTCGCCGGGAGCACCGGCCTCACGCCCAACGGGCTGACGATCTAGCCCCGCCCGGCCCCGGCCCCGGGCCCCCCGGGTTCTAGAGCTCGACCGGGAACGCCTGTGCGCCCTCGGGCGGGTCGGGAAACAGCTGTGGGTGCAGCAGGTGGGCCAGCAGCTCGAGCCCGTCGATGATCCGGGGTCCGGGCCGCGAGAAGTAGGCCGCCGCATCGACCGCCACGACCTCGCCGGCGCCGACGCGGCTCAGCTCCTCGCGGTGCATTTCGGCCTCGCGATGGGCGATCTCGGCGTCGAAGCCGCAGGGCATGACGATCACGATGTCGGGCTGGGCGGCGGCGAGAACCGGCCAGCTCGTCTCCTCGGACTTCTCGCCGGCGAACCCGAGCACGTCCTCGCCCCCGGCGTACTCGATCAGCTGTGGGGTCCAGTGGCCGGCGGCGAACGGCGGGTCGAGCCATTCCAGCGCGGCGACCCGGAGTCGCCGTGCACCGCGCACGGCCAGGCGAACCCGGTCGATCCGGGCCGAGGCGTCGCGCACGAGGTCCACGGCCTCGTCCTTGCGGTCGGTGAGCTGGGCCAGTGTGCGGACGTCGCCCAGGACCTCGCCGACCGTGTGGGGATCGAGCGAGACCACCCGCGGCCGAGTCTCGATCTCTTCTGCCAGCGCGCGGACCTCGTCGTAGGACACCGCGCACACCGCGCACAGCGCTTGGGTGACGATCAGGTCGGGGCGCAGGTCGTGCAGCAGCTCGTGGTCGAGCTCATAGATCGACTCGCCGGCCAGCGTGCGCTCCTTGACCGCGGCATCGATCTCACCCGCGCTGAGCCCGCTGGGCAGGACGTCGCGGGTGATCTTGGGTAGTTCCTCGGCGGCCGGCGGGTAGTCGCACTCGTGGGTCACGGCGATCACGTCGGACCCGCATCCGAGCGCGAACAGCATCTCGGTGGCGGAGGGGATCAGGCTCACGATGCGCACGACCAGGAGCATAGATAGGGAGGAGCCACCGTCCCAACCGGGCGGGGACGAGTGATCCGGCTGCTACCGTTTCCCCGTCGCTGCATGAACGACGACGACCCATCCCGAAGTAGCAGCTCACAGCCGAGGAGCTTCTCCACCGAGGACGGAGTACGGGGCCGCCCCAGTGCGGGCGTGGCGGATAGCCAGTCCGTGAAGGCCCTGTTCATCATCCTGACCGCGCTGCTGGTGCTGGTCAACGCGTTCTTCGTGATCGCCGAGTACGCGCTGGTGCGCTCGCGAAAGCCCCGGCTCGAGGCGCTGGCTGAGGAGGGCGCCCGAGGTGCGCGGCTCGCGCTCACGCAGATCGACGACATCGGCGACTACATCGCGGCCTGCCAGGTGGGGATCACGATGGCCTCGATCGGCATCGGTGCCCTGGGCGAGCCGGCCATCGCCCACGTGTTCGAGCCACTGCTCGGCAGCCCGATCGGGCACACCGCGGCGGTGGCCGTGTCGGTGGTGATCGCCTACCTGCTGATCACGGTCGCGCAGAGCATCATCGGGGAGATCGTCCCGAAGCTGTACACGATCCAGCACGCCGAGGGGCTGGCGCGCCGGATCGCACCGCCGATGCAGTTCTTCCGGTGGCTGTTCAACCCGTTCATCCTGGTGCTGAACTCGGCCTCGAACTCGATCCTGCGCATGCTTGGGACCGATCCGGACGCCGAACCCGAAGGCGGCACTCCAGACGAGCTCAAGCGGCTGATCGCGCAGTCCTCGTCCGGGGGGCAGATCGACGTGGGCGAGGCAAACATGCTGACCGGCGTCTTTCACCTGCACGAGCAGGAGGCTCGCCAGGTCATGACCCCGATCCCGGCCGTGGTCACCGTCGACGTGTCCGAGACCGTGGAGGCGGCGCTCAAGCGCTGCGTGTCCACCGGTCACTCGCGGCTGGTGGTGACTGAGGACGAGAATCAGGACCGGGTCAAGGGCATCGTTCACGTCAACCAGCTGGTCAAGAAGATGCTGGGCGACGGGATGGACGCGAACTTCGACCCGCTGGTTCGCGAGGCCCCCATCGTCCCCGAGACCAAGCCGCTCGACGATCTGCTGGCCGATCTTCAGCGCGAGCGGACCGAGCTGGCCATCGTGATCGACGAGTACGGCCGCACGGCGGGGATCGTCACGATCGAGGACATCATCGAGGAGGTCGTGGGGGAGATCTCCGACGAGACCGATCCGGCCGGCGGGGCGGTCCGGCGGCTGGCCAACGGCGACTGGTTCGTCCGCGGGCACGTGGCCGTGTCCGACCTCGAGGACTACGGGCTCGAGCTTCCGGTCGACACCGATGCCTACAACTCGGTGGGCGGGTTCGTGTTCGCCGAGCTCGGGCGGCTACCCAAGCGCGGCGACACCATCGCGGCCAACGGCTTCTCGATCCGGGTCGAATCGGTCCGGCAGAACCGGATCGAGGCGGTGCGGATCCGGCAGCGACGCGCGGCCGCCTAGCGACCGACGGCGCGCCAGCGGCATAGGGCCGAGAACCGGCCGCCTCGCGTCATTCGTTACATTACGCGGCTCAAGGCAACGGCCGGAGACCCTTTGCGAGATCTCCCGGTGGTTGAGAGGAGAGTGAGAAGCCGGCCCCGCATCGGGCCGGCTTCAACTATCTAGACCTCGTGGAGGACAAAAAGAAACCGGCCCGCTGGGGACGGGCCGGCTTCGTGCTTCTGGGGAGGAGGTGCTGCTATGAGGTACGTCGCGTATGGAGTGTGCGCTCCGCAGATGAACGCGTCCTAAATAGTTCTTCTCAGGTTGGTCAGCGTCCAGATTTGGGGCCTCGCTGCGCTCGGCGTCCCTGGGGCCGGGAAGCGATCATCCGGCTGAATCGCCTTCGCCTCGGTCGTAGCGGTAGAACCCCGCGCCGGTCTTGCGCCCGAGGGAGCCCGCCTCGACCAGGTCCAGCAAGGCCTTCGGCACGGGCACCCCGATCGACTCGCCGATGGCCTGGCAGACGTCGAGGCCGACGTAGTCGAGGAGGGCGATCGGTCCCATCGGCATGCCGGCGCCGAGCGTCATGCAGTTGTCGATGTCCTCCGGGGCCAGCCCGGTCTCGCTCAGCAGCTCGACGGCGCTGAACAGGTAGGGAAACAGCAGCCGGTTGACCACGAAGCCGGGAATGTCCGGCACCTCGACCGCGGTCTTGCCGAGCGCCTGGCACAGCGCGCGGGCGCGCTCGCGCGTCTGCTCGCTGGCCTGAGGGGGGAAGGCCAGCTCGACCAGCTGCATCTTCGTCACGGGGTTGAAGGGATGCAGCCCGACGAAGTTCTCGGGGTGGCCACTGGCCTGTGCCAGCTCGGTGATGGATAGCGAGGAGGTGGTGGTGGCCAGCACGGCGCCGGCCCCGGCATGCCGGGCCAGCTCGCCGAGGTCGGCCAGGATCGCGGTCTTGGAGCCGTGATGCTCGACCACGGCCTCGACCAGGAAGGTGGCGCTGGCCAGCTCATCAAGGTCGGTGACGATCCGTACGCGCGCGGGGTCGAAGCCGTCCAGCTTGGCGCAGGTCTTGCTCACGCGCGTACGCGCGCGGTCGGCCGAATCGTCCGAGCGGGCCCACAGCAGGACCTCCTCGCTCTCGGCCGCGGCCACCGCGAGCCCGCAGGCGATCACGCCCGAGCCGGCGATTCCCACTCTTTCGGGCAAGTCAGCTCCTCTGTTCGATTGGCTCCTCAGAAAGCTTCAGTACAGTAGTAAAGAAAAGGAGCCGTGAATGCCACAAGCCGGTCGCGAGGTAGTCATCGTCGAGGCGGTCCGCACTCCGATCGGACGCGGCCACAAGGAGAAGGGCTACTACAAGGACACCCATCCGAACGAGCTTCTGGGGCGCTGTTACAGCGAGGTGATCGACCGGGCGGGGATCGACGCCGGCGAGGTCGAGGACGTGGTGGCCGGCTGCGTGCAGCAGTACGGCGAGCAGATGTTCAACGTGGGCCGCAATGCCTGGCTGCAGGCCGGGCTGCCGATCGAGACGCCGGCCACGACAGTCGACCGCCAGTGCGGCTCGGCCCAGCAGGCGGTGAACTTCGCGGCCGCGCTGATTGCCGCCGGAGTGCACGACGTGGCGATCGGCTCGGGCGTCGAGCACATGGCTCACGTACCGATGGGGATCGGCTTCAAGTGGGTCGACGAAGTCGGCTCACCCTGGCCGCAGGAGCTGATGGAGCGCTACAACCTGATCCCCCAGGGCCTGTCGGCCGAGATGATCGCCGACCAGTGGGAGATCCCGCGCTCGGAGCTCGACGAGCTCGCGCTGCGCTCGCACCAGTTCGCCGCTCGGGCCACCGAGGAAGGCCGGTTCGAGCGGGAGACCATCCCGTTCAAGGTCAACGGCTCGACCTATGTGTCTGACCAGGGGATCCGGCCGGACACCTCGATCGAGGCCCTCTCGCAGCTGAAGCCCGCGTTCAAGCCGGACGGCAAGGTGACCGCCGGCAACAGCTCGCAGATCTCCGACGGCGCAGCCGCCGTGCTCCTGATGGCGCGCGAGAAGGCCGACGCGCTCGGCGTGCAGCCGCGGGCCAAGATCGTCGATCAGACCACGGTCGGCGTCGACCCCGTGATCATGCTGACCGGGCCGATCCCGGCCACCCAAAAGCTGCTCGAGCGCAACGGGATGACCATGGACGACATCGACCTGGTCGAGATCAACGAGGCGTTCGCGCCGGTGGTCGCGGCCTGGCGGCGCGAGCTCGGGCCCGACATGGATCGGGTCAACGTGAACGGCGGCGCGATGGCGCTCGGCCATCCGCTCGGGTCGACCGGCGCGAGGCTCATCACCACGCTGCTGCACGAGCTCGAGCGCTCCGACAAGGAGGTCGGGCTGGTCACGATGTGCTGTGGCGGCGGGCTCGGCACGGGCACGCTGATCCAGCGCGTCTGAGGTCTTAGCAGGCAGGACCGCTGGGCGGTGACGGCGAACACCGCCCGGTGGTGCTGCACGTCGCGGTAGCAGGCGTCCCGTCAGACCAAGGCCTCAAGCAGTTCGGGGAGCTGGCCCTGGCGTTCGTGCTCTCCTCGTTGATCGGGACCGAGCGCGAGTGGCGCCAGAAGTCGGCCGGGCTGCGGACCCACACGCTGGTCGGGACCGGAGCCGCCCTGTTCCTGCTCGTCAGCAAGTACGGCTTCAGCGACGTGTTGGGGCCGCGGGTGACACTCGACCCCTCCCGCGTGGCGGCGCAGATCGTCACGGGGATCGGGTTCGTCGGCGGCGGGCTGATCTTCGTCCGGGGCGACGCTGTGCGGGGGCTGACGACGGCGGCGATCGTGTGGGTGACCGCGGCCATCGGGATGGCGTGCGGCGCCGGTCTGCCGCTGCTGGCCATCGGCGTCACCGCCGCGCACTTCGTGGTCGTGTTCGTCTATCCCGGACTGGCCGCGCGGCTACCGCGCTCGCGCTACCTCGAGTTCGGGGTGCGGGTGGTGTACGAGGACGGGAGCGGGATCCTGCGCAAGCTGTTGGCCGAGGCCACGCGGCTGGGCTTCTCGATCGTGCGGGTCCGGACCGAGTCGCTGGCGCGCGAGGTCCACGACCGGCCGGCGGTCGCGGTCACGCTCGACGTGCGGGGCCAGCCGGACGTCGACCCGCTCACGGTGGCGTTCGAAGAACTGGGCGGCGTGTTCGAGGTGAGCACGGCCGAGCTGTCGAGCGCCGTCGACTGAGGACGTCCGGCCATCAGGCCGGGGTCCTCGGGAAGAAGGTCGGGATCATTCCGACTTTCTTCCCAAGCCCTGGCTCTCCCATCGGAAGCCGACGTCTGACGGGGTGGGCGGGAGCGGGCTCACCGGCAACCCCTCCGGCGGGTCGTTCTCATTGAATGGGGAGGGGGCGAGGTCATTCGGGGTGTCGGGATGGAACAACGAGGCCAGGTACTGGGCCTGCCCCCGGCCGGGGCCGAGCTCAAACTGACCGCCGCTGTACGCCCGGATGCCGTGCTCGGCGCAGTAGTCGTAGGTAGCGCACAGCTTCTCTAGGCCACCGATGCGCGACGGCTTGAGGTTGACCATCCGAGGCGCGAAGGGGAGCGCCTCGATGTCGTCGATCGAGTGGATCGAGGCGTCCCAGGTGATCCGGTCGTGACGGTCCGCGAGCACCGCGGCGGTCTCGGGCGTGACCACGTCGGGGTCCTCGATCCATGCGTCGGGAAACGCATCGATCACGCGCTGGTAGAGCACCGGGTCCGGCGGCTGGTCGACGATCGTCCCCGTGTAGAGGCTCTTGAAGTCGACCGAGTCGACCGCTCCAGTCTGCACCAGCGCCTCGATCAGCTCCGGGGTCCACGAGCTCGTCGGGTCGAGCTTGAAGTGCAGCGACGGGTAGCGGGCCAGGCGCCGCTCCACCGGAGCGAGCGTCGGCGGCTCGCCGAGGCGGAGCGACACGACGAACGTGACCGGCTGAGGTTCGCGGCCGAGCCGCGCGTGCAGTGGCTGTCCGGCCTGTGCGAGGGCGAGGTCGAGGGCGGCGCTGTGGAACGTCCAGCGCCGGTACAGCCGGGAGACGTCGCGGACGGGCTCCACCGGGAACAGGTCGAGCGCGTCGACGAGCTCGCAGAACTCGGCCAGGGTGCGGCGCCCCGACAGGGCCTTGGCGTGGACCGGACCGGCGTCCTGGAACGCGATGTGGTCCAGGGCGTCGTAGACGACGTCCTCGCCGATGCCCTCGACGCCGTCACCTGTCAGGTGGACGACCGTGCTCAACCGCTCGAATCCGCTCGAGACGTTCGCCTCGAGTCCCTCGAGCGAGTAGCCGTCGATCTCGAGCGGCAGGTCGGCCAGGAGCTCGAACGTGCTCACGGCCGTTGACCCGCTCCCTCGAGGCGGGCGACGAACTCATCGAGGCGGAGCTCCTCGAGCCCGGAGCTCACCGCCTCGAGCTCCGCGGCGCAGTACTCGACCAGGTCCCGCCCCTCCTTGACCAGCGCGAGCGTCTCGCGCAGGCCGGCCTCCCCGGAGTCGAGGCGCCGGATGATCTCTTCGATCCGAGCCACGGCGCTCTCGTAGGTTCGCTCTCCCGTGCTCATCGCACGACCTCGGCGTCGATTGCGCCGTCGTGGAAGCGCAGGCGCACGTCGTGGGCGCTGCGGGCAGCGGCGGCCGAGCCGAGCGCCTGACCGTCGCGGCTCTCGACCAGCGCGTAGCCGCGGGCCAGGGTGCGCTCAGGGTCGTGCGCGGCGAGGGCAAGCGCGAGCCGCTCGAGCTCGCGCCGGCGGCCGGCGCGGTCGGTGCTGCGCGCGCGCTCGGTGGCGCGTCCGAGCACCTTGGCGTGGACGCCGGCTCGCTCCTGGCCCTTGGCCAGGCCGCGGCGGGCGCTCGCGCGGAGCTCGCGCAGGAGCTGGTGGAGCTGCCGGCGCTGGCGCGCGACGTGGTGGCCCGGGGCGGCGGCCAGGCGTTCGAGCGCGCGGGCACGGTCGGTGATCGCCCGCCGGCTGTGGTTGTGCAGGCGCCGGGCCGCGGCGTTCAGGTCCGTTCGGGCGACGGCGCAGTCGATCGGCACGGCGACCTCGGCGGCGTGAGTCGGGGTCGAGCAGCACACGGCGGCCACGTCGTCGATCAGGGTGCGGTCGGTGTGATGTCCGACCGAGGAGATCACCGGGACGCGCAGCAGTGCCACCGTGCGGCACAGGGCCTCGTCGCAGAACGCGAACAGGTCGGCCAGCGAGCCGCCGCCTCGGGCGACGATCACCACCTCGACCTCGGGGATCGCGGCCAGGTCGCGCAGGGCGGTGGCGATCACCGGCGCGGCCAGGCGGTCCTGCACGGGAGCGAAGCCCCAGATCAGCCGCCCGGCCCAGCCCCGGCGCTTCAGTGCGGCGAGCACGTCGTCGCGGGCCTTCCCGCTCTCGCCCGTCACCACTCCGATCGTGCGGGGCAGGAGCGGGCGCGGCAGGCGCTTCTGCGGCTCGAACAGCCCATCCGCTTGCAGGCGCCGGCGCAGGCGCTCGAGCTGGACGAGCAGATCTCCCTCGCCAGCTGCCCGCAGCCCGCTCACCGCGAAGGTGAACGAGGGCGAGGAGGAGGCGCTGCCCGGGTAGTAGTCGCAGCCGCCGCCGACGACCACCTTGATCCCGTCGGACAGGGGGACGCCCAGGCGCTCGAAGTCCGAGAGCCACATCGAGCAGGGGATGGCGCCGCGCGCGTCGCGCAGCTCGAAGTAGACCCGCGCGCGGCTGGTGCGCACTCCCCAAACCTCACCCACGAGCTGGACGCGGGCGAACTCGAGCAGCTTCTGCTTGAGCCGGGCGGCGTAGGTGCCCACCTCGTACGGGCCGGGCAGCTCGCTTTCCGGTGCGGCGAGGGCGATCGCGGGCTGAGTCATCTCGGGTATCGAGGCTACCGGCCGGCCCCCACGGATAGGATGGGGCGCCATGGACCTGACGCTTTCACCGGCCGAGAAGGCCTTCCGCGACGAGCTGCGAGCCTGGCTCGAGGCCAACCACCCCGGGCGCGAGCCGGCCGGCGACGAGGCGGCCTTCGAGTTCCGCCGCTCCTGGCAGCGCAAGCTGCATGACGCCGGCTGGGCGGGAGTGTCCTGGCCCAAGGAGTACGGAGGCCGCGGTGCCACGCTGGTCGAGCAGGCGATCTTCAACGAGGAGATGGTCCGCGCGCGCACCCCCTCGGTGGCCAACGTGCTGGGCCTGGCGATGGGCGGCCCGACGGTGATCGCGCACGGGACCGAGGAGCAGCGCAAGCGCTATCTGCCGGGGATCCTGTCGGCCGAGGAGATCTGGTGCCAGGGCTTCTCAGAGCCGGGGGCCGGATCGGACCTCGCCTCCTTGAAGACCCGGGCGGTGCGCGACGGCGACGAATGGGTGGTCACCGGGCAGAAGGTGTGGACCACGTTCGCTCACCACGCCAAGTGGTGCATGCTGGTGGCGCGCACCGACGCCGAGGCGCCCAAGCACAAGGGCCTCACGTACTTCCTGATGGACATGGAGCAGGACGCCGTCCAGGTCAGGCCGCTGCGCCAGATCACCGGCGAGTCGGAGTTCAACGAGCTGTTCATCGAAGAGGCGCGGATCCCCGACGAGAACATCGTCGGCCGCGAGGGTGAGGGCTGGGCGGTGGCCATCACGACGCTCATGCACGAGCGCGCGACGCTCGCCTTCGGCCTGCAGGTCAGTGTGCAGATCGCATTGCGCGAGCTGATCGAGACCGCAGGCCACGCCAGGGGCCTGAACGGCACGGTGACGACCGAGGATCCGGTGATCCGTCAGCGCCTCGCCCAGCTGATGATCGAGTCCGAGGTCCTGCGACTGAATGCCTACCGGGGTCTGTCGGCGATCATGCGCAGCGGCGTGCCCGGCCCCGAGGGCTCGCTCGGCAAATGGCACTGGTCGGAGGTCAACCAGTCGCTCACCGAGCTGGCCATGGAGATCGCCGGACCGCGGGCGATGCTCTCGGAGTCCGAGGGGAACTGGACCTACCGGTTCCTGCGCGCGCGGGCCAACTCGATCGAGGGCGGCACGACCGAGATCCTCAAGAACATCGTGGCCGAGCGCGTGCTCGGCCTGCCCCGGATGCGATGAACTTCGGCTTCACCGACGACCAGCAGGCGATCAAGCGCACCGCCCGTGAGTTCCTGGAGGCGCGCTACCCGGCGGCCACCGTGCGCCGGCTGGCCGAGGACGAGCGCGGCTTCAGCGACGAGCAATGGCAGGAGGTGGCCGAGCTCGGGTGGCCCGGGGTGATCGTGCCCGAGGAGAGCGACGGGCTCGGGCTGGGGACGGTCGAGCTCGTGGTGATCGCCGAGGAGATGGGCTACGCGCTGGTCCCGAGCCCCTGGTTCTCGACCACGTCCGCGGCGCTCATGCTGGTGGCGGCGGGCACCGAGGCCCAACGTGAGCGGTGGCTCGGACCGCTGGCCCGGGGCGAGGCGCGCGGCACGCTGGCTGTGTGGGACGAGCACGCCGGGTGGGCGCCCGATCACTCCGAGGTTGAGCCCGACGGCGACGGCAAGCTGACCGCTACGAAGATCGCCGTGCCCGACGCGGGATCGTGCGATTTCCTGATCGTGTCGGGCGCGGACGGCCGGCATTGGCTGATCGAGGCGGGCGCCGCAGGCGTCACGATCTCGCCCGAGGAGGCGATCGACCCGACGCGCAAGCTCTACCGGGTCGAGCTATCGGGTGCGGCGGCCGAGCCGCTCGAGGTGGCGCCCGAGGCGATCGCTCGCGCCTACGCCACGATCGTCACCGTGCTCGCGGCCGAGAACGTCGGGGCGGGACAACGGGCCATGGAGATGGCCGTCGCCTACGCCAAGGACCGGGCCCAGTTCGACCGACCGATCGGCTCCTACCAGGCGGTCTCGCACCGCTGCGCGCAGATGCTGCTCGAGATCGAGGGGTCGCGCTCGCTGTGCTACTGGGCGGCCTGGGCGCTCGACCACGAGCCCGAGACCGGCCCGCGGGCGGCCTCGATGGCCAAGGCGTACGCCGGCGACGCCGGCTTCCGGGTGACCGCCTCCGCCCTCCAGGTGCACGGCGGGATCGGCTTCACCTACGAGCACGACCTGCATTTCTTCCTCAAGCGCGCCCACGCCAACGCGCACGCGTTCGGCGACTCGCGCTGGCACCGCGACCGCGTCGCGGACCTGGCCGGCGTCTAGCGGGTCACGCCGGCAGGCCGGCGGGGACGCGGGCCGAATCCGTTCGACCCGCGCCCCAGCCAGGCACAACTGCTACGGCACTACGTAGTTGACCGACGTTCCCCAGTTGGCGTTACCGTCGCGGGTTCCGCCACAGGTGGCGATCGTCAGCGTGAACGCGCTGCCGGTGCAGTTGGGGTACTGGATGTACTCGCTGGAGAAGTACAACCGGTCGGTGCCGGCCAAGAAGATGGCCTCGCCGTAATCACCCCACCGGGGGCGGGTCCCGCCCGGGTAGCCCTGGTACTCGCTGAATCCGTCCTGCGGGGACTTACCGAGATCCGCGATGTTGATCACCCCGGTCAGCCCGCTCGAGGTTGCCGTCAACCGGCCGTACGCGCTGCTTGGGTAGTAGCCGCCGTTGTCGACGGAGTTCAGCCCACCGTTACCGCTGAGCGTGAACGACATGATCGCTCCGCCGTTGCCGCCGGTGCCTTCAGCAGCCACGGCCGGGAACAGCATGTCCTCGTGGGCCGCCGTGGCGTATCCCTGATCGGTGAGGGTGAACTGGTGGGTCTTGTCGAACGAGCCGGTATCGACCACGAAGTACAGCGCACCTGCGTGGATCTCGTTGCCGGAGTTCCACTGCTGGTTTACCTCCGTCGGGGTCGCACCCCACAGCTCACCCTGCGCCTGCGAGGCCTGGAACATGAAGTCCCCGTTGGTGTTGAGTCCGTTTTCGGGACACGAGGCGTCGCTGCTCAGACCCGCGGCACCGCATTCGTTACCGAGCGGAATCGGCCCCGCCTTCTGGGGAGCGATGAACCCGTTGGGCGTCTCTGGGTCGTAGTACGGGTTCGTCCCGGTGAACAGCTGACCGCCGAACTGAACGGCGCTGCAGCCGCCGCAGCCACTCGTACCCAGGTTCTGAAGGCCGGTCCAGTACCACGTCGCCATCCGGTTATCACCATTCGAGGGGACTGACGGGAGTCCGGCGAAGCTGGCGAAGTCCAGGACGTCCATCATGAACCCGGACCCGCCGTAGTGGTTATCGAACTGACCGGCGTCCGCCGGCTGCGTGGGGATCACCGCCACCCAGCAGTCAACGCCACCAGTGCCCGCACACGTCCCGTCCGGGGTCGGAAGCAGGCCCATGTTCTCGCGTGCAACGTTGAAGTTGGTGTTCGGTCCTCCGTTTGACAGCGTCACCTTACGGCCGTGCTCGAGCGCGCTCTTGTCGAACGCGAACTCCTGCGCGCCGTTGAAGAAGCCGCCGCCCAGTCCGGGCGCCTTGTTGGTGTTCAGCGGGAACTCGTCGTAGAACAACTCGAACGCATCTCGCGTCACGCCAATCTTCGCGAAGTCGTTCAGCAGGTAGGGATACCCAGGCTCCTTCGGGTTGTAGTCGGCGTTCAGGTAGTACACGTAGTAGGGCCCGAGCGGGTTGGAGCCCTGGCTCACCGCGATGCCCTCGTAGCACCCATTGGCCACGGCCGCGAAGCAGCCGGTGAACGCGCCGCCGGTGCTCTCCGGGCTCGCCGAGACGATCTCGGTGTAGAACCAGTGCCCGCCGTTGCTCGGGTCGTACTCGCACGACGGGTCGCCGCCGCTGCTCCATGCCCGGCTGGTCAGGCCCATGATGCTGTCCATGGAGATCGGCGCGGACGTGCGCTGCAAGCGAGCTGTTGAACACCAGGATCTCGCCGATGTTGTTGGTCTCGACGACGGACCCGTTGCCGGCACACAGGCCCTGGTCCGGGGGCTCGACGTCCGAGAACTCGTTGGTCGTGTGTTCCGCGCTGTCGACGGCGTTCAGCCCCTTGACGCCGACCGCGCCGGCCGCCGAGTTGCTGATCGTGTCGCAGCCCAGCGCGAGCGGCTCGCACCTGACGGTCGGGATGGTCGGGGTTTGGAACGGCGCTGCGTGGGCGCGCATACGGCTCTCGCGGATACGGCTCTGCTTGACGTAGCCTTGCGCTATCAGGCCCGCCGTCGTCGGGGCCGGCATCGGATGCAGGCGGGATCGCCGGGTTGGGGCTGAGCGGCCGGCGCGTTGGTCGCCGCCGACGGGGAGGTCGACGAGGTCGTGTATGGACCGCTGAGCAGCGAGCAGCCGCTGTTCTTGCAGCCGGTCGCCGCGGGGCCGACGAACGTCGGCGTCAGTGGGCCATAGGTGGTGGTCGGGCTGATCTCGTGGGCCCGGAGCTTGTGGGTGCTCCCGGCGGCCACCGGCGCGGCCCCGATGGCGGCGAGCGCCAGCACGGCCAGGGCCAACAGCACCGACCGCGTACCGACGATGCGCCTACGCATGCGTCGCCTCCCCCGAGATCCGGTCCTGGGTGGCCGGCCGCAATATCGCAGCATCACCCACCGGCACGTCGCTCGACGCCTGCAGGAGACTGGCACCCATGCGCTCATCTGCGCCCTCCCAGATAAGGGGCCCGTCCCCGAACGGGCCGCGTTGTCACGATAGGCGCGAACCTATTCCTTCGCCGCTGTTCGGCAAGCGCCTAACCGGGCCGCCGCGTCGGCCGGCTCTGAAGACCGTTTGCCGGGGCCTAAAGAGGCGCCGTCGAAGTGTGGCCATTCACCCGATGTGCGCCACGGGTTCATCCCGAAGCGCTCGCGGCCCGCGCCGGTCGTTCAACGTCCGGCGCGGTCGCGCTACGGCGTTTCCGGCTCGCCGCGGTAGTGCGGAGGCTCGCCGTGGCGCACGTCCGCCTCGAGCACCGCGGGATCCGCGGTCTCCCACCACCGGCGGCTGAAGAAGCCCTGGTAGAACGGCCACGAGGCGAACATCAGGATCACGCCGAGGATCAGCCCGCCGATTCCGACGAAGATCGGCGTCTGGATGCCCTAGCAACGGCTTGAGTAGTTGTTGCCGGCCGTGTTGTAGTAGCCGTAGGCCTTGATCGCCACGTAGCCCATCATCAGACCGCCGACCACCGGGATCACGCCGGCCAGGAAGAAGTTCCGCGCGCTCTTCAGCAGGTCGCGGCGGAAGTACACCGCGCAGGCCAGGCCGGTGAACCCGTAGTAGAAGCAGACCGAGAAGCCGAGGGCCGAGATCGTGTCGCCGAGCACGTCCTGGTTGGGGTTGAAGGCCACCAGCGCGATCGTCCAGATGATCGACAGCCCGCCCATCAGCAGCGTCGAGAAGCGTGGGGGTGAAGAAGCGCGGGTGCACGCGGCCGAAGGCGCTGGGGATCGCACCCCAGCGCGCCATCGACAACGTGGTGCGGGCGGTCGGCAGGATCGTCGTCTGGGTCGAGGCGGAGGCCGAGGTGAGCACGCAGATGATCAGCAGGATGTGGAACGGGCCCGAGTACGCCGTGGGCCAGCGGGCTGAGCACGTCGTTGGAGTTGTCCGAGAGGAACTTCGTCCCGTGGAAGGACTGCGCCGCCGCGGTCACCACGACGTAGATCGCCAGTAGGAGCAGGGTCGAGATGACCGCCGCCTTGCCCGGGCCGCGGTGGCGGTCGCGAGACTCCTCGTTGACCGCCACGCCAGAATCCCAGCCCCAGTAGATGAAGACGCCGAGCAGCACGCCGTCGATCAGCGCGCTCCAGCTCAGGTTGAACGGGTTGAACCACTCGGCCGAGACGCGGATCGAGCCGGTGGGGTGCCCGCTGTAGACCTTGACCAGCGCGACCACCGAGAACAGGACCAGCGTGAAGATCTCGAGCCCGAGCAGCATCGTCTGGATGCGCGCCGAGAGCTCGATGCCGCGGTAGCAGATCCAGGTCATCACCGCGATCCAGATCACCGCGCCGACGATGATCGCCCAGGTGTGCGGGTGGCCGTTCCAGAGGTCGAACGTGTACTGGCTGGCGATCACGGCCAGCGAGGCCATCACGATGATGTCGGCCAGGAAGATCGCCCAGCCGTTGACCCACCCGATCTGCGGCCCGAACGCGCGTGTGGTCCAGGCGAATGTGGTGCCCGCGTCCGGGTCGGCGAGGTTGAGGAACCGGTAGCCGACCGACACGAACAGGATCGGGATGAACGAGACGATCAGGACGGCCGGCGAGTGGACCCCGACGCCGGCCACCGCGACGATGAAACCGAGCGTGGCGGCCAGGCTGTAGGCCGGCGCGGTCGAGGCGACCGCGATGACCAGGTTCGAGATGTAGCCGATCGCGTCGACCTTGAGGCCCTTGGCCCCAGGTGCGCTCATGTCCACGGTGCCCTCAGTGGGCTTGGGAACTGTCGTCGACTCCAAAGCGATGCGAAACCTATGCGGGCGGCAATGCTGCGGGTGGATCAGAAACTATCGCCTCTTTGGACGTTGCGTCCAACCGGGCGGCCGCTACCGTGCGACGCGATGGACGACGGCCTCCTGTCGGTGGCGGTGCTGGGCGCGGCGGGCACGATCGCGCCGGCGATCATCCACGACCTGGCGCGCTCCGAGGAGGTCTCGGCGATGACCCTCCTCGACCTCGACGCCGACAAGGCTAGCGCGGTGGCAGACGCGCACGGCGAGGGCAAGGCGAACGCGTCGGCGATCGACGCGCGCGACGTGGAGGCCCTGGCGCGCGCGCTGGAGGGCGCCGACGTGCTGCTAAACACGGCCTCCTACCGGATCAACCTGGAGGCCATGCGCGCGTGCCTGGCCGCCAGGTGCCACTACCTCGACCTCGGCGGCCTGTACCGGATGACCCGCCAGCAGCTGGAGCTCGACGGCGAGTTCCGGCAGGCCGGGCGGCTGGCCGTGCTCGGCATCGGCTCGAGCCCCGGGAAGACCAACCTGATGGCGGCCGCGGCGGTGCGCCGGTTGGGCGCGGGGGCAGGCACCGCGCCCGCGAACGTCGAGTCGATCGACGTGTTCGCCGGCGGGCGCGACCCGGCCGCGCCCGATGACGGCCGGCTGCGCCCGCCCTACGCGATTCAGACCCTGCTCGACGAGCTCACGCTCGAGCCGGTGGTGCTGCGCGACGGGCGCCCCGAGCAGATCGCGCCGCTCAGCCCGGGCGGCATCGTCGACTATGGCGAGCCAATCGGCCCGGGCGAGACGATCTACACGCTGCACTCCGAGCTGGCGACCTTCGGCCAGAGCTTCGGCTGCCGGAGTGCGAGCTTCAGGTTGTCGCTGGCGCCCGCGCTGCTCGAGCGCCTCCAGCAGCTGGCCGAGGCACCGGCCGAGGATGTGGCGCGCGCCGCGCGGGAGGCCGCCTCACCGTCGAACGAGACCGTCTCGGTCCATCTGGTCAGGGCCGTCTCGAGTGCCGGAGAGGCGGTCACGGTGCGGGCCGTGACCCGGTCGCACTTCGGTCTCGGGGGGTCGGTGATCTCGACGGCCACCCCGGCCGCCGCCTGCGTTCGGCTGTTCGCGCGCGGCGCCCTCACCGCCGCCGGCGTTCACCCACCCGAGCGCTGCATCGAGCCAGGCCTGATGTTCGCCGAGCTCGAGGCTCGCGGCTGCACGTTCAGCTTCACGAGCTCAGACTGACCGCGCCTTCGCGCAGGGCTCAGACTTCTGTGCCCGCGGTGACGCTGCTCAGCGGCTCGAGGCCGGCCTCGGCCTGGTGACCGCGCACCTCGCCGGCGAACGCGATTCGGTTCAGCCGGGCAATCTCGCGCTCGCCCTCGACCCGAGCCGGGTGGTCGGAGGGCAGCCCGCGGATCAAGGTCCGGATGCGCTCGCGCAGCTGCAGGGCGAAGTGCGGGGTGGAGGCGCCCATCAGCTGGCGCACGTCCTCGAGCGTGACCTCATGGTCGGGCTTGAGGCGATCTGGATGCTCGGCCTGGCTCATTTCTGCGGCACCACCTCCAGAAGGCTATCCATCTCGGCCTGAACTGAGACCGCGATCGTGCTCGGGTCGCCGATCACCCACCCATGGTTGTACACGGCGGCTGTGGGTCCTTCCTGGGTGTAGGCCGGTGTGGCGTAGTCCAGGAAGAAGTTCAGCACCGAGGAGGGCAGCTGGTTCGCGGTGTCCAGCACGAGCTGGGGGCCGTAGCTGCCGCTGGCCGACAACGGCGCGGACGCGGCGGCGTCGAGGGGGTCGTTGCCGTTGAGCAGCGTGTAGCCGTGGCCGGGACTGCGCATGGCCCAGCCGAAGCTGCCCGGGACGTGGACACAGGCCTGGTCGACCGGGCAGGGCGGGTCGCGATAGGCCGCGAAAGCCACCGAGTTGGCCGCGGGGTCCTCGGCGCCCACACGCGCCACGGTGCCGTACCGGCGCAGCTGGGTGAGCAGGCTGTCAGATACCACGCTGGGCGGTCCGAGGACATAGATGTGGGGCCGCTGGTGGGCGATCAGCGCCGCCTGGGTGGCCGCCGGAATGCCCGAAGAGGACACGAACAGCACCGGATCGCCGCTCTCGGCCGCCCATCCGGCGGCCGGCATGGCATAGGCCGGGTCGTCGGTCGAGGCGATCACCACGTCCGGGGTCGGCTTGCCGCCGGCTGCCGCGGTGGCGAACCGGTCGATCGCGGCGGCGAGGGCATATGGGTCGCTGCCCGGGATGCTCGCCGCGCGCAGGCCCTTGACCGCCGCGACGTTGCCGACCCGGATGACCTGCGCGCCGCGGATCGAGCCGGCCCCGGTGGGGGCCAGCTGGTTGAGCGCGTTCGCGCTGGCAGGAGGCAGCGCGCCGCTGCCGGACAGGAGGATCGGAGCGCGGATCGGGGATGCCATCAGCACCGAGCTGGCGATCGCGGCCTCCCAGTCGTCGCTGGGGGCGATCGTCACCGCGGTCGGGTGGGTGCCGGCCACGCTCGAGGGGAACACGGCCAGGGCCACCGCGGCGGCGTTGGCGGTCGGGTCCGCGTAGGACACGCGCGTGGTGTTCTTGGTGGCCAGCACCGGGAAGCCGATCCCCCCGCTCGCCGACACCGGGTTCTGCGCTGCGCTCTCGGTCTTCGTGCGGATCAGCGTGGTCGCGCCGCCGCACCCGGCCAAGGCCAGGCACGCCGCGAGCAGCAAGAGAAGCCACTTGGGCGATCGCATGGAGCCTGACAGTAGCGATGGTGCCTGCGTATCGGCGCATCTCAACGACCACGGAGACTGCGTGCGGCCGCGTCTCCGGAACTCCGCAAGTTGCGGAAAAAGAGGAGGCGTCGTGTCGGCGGCGAAGGATCTTCTCGCCCCGGCAATGGATATATTGCCGCCACGCCGAATCCGCGGGCCCTCGAAATCCGCGGAGCGGGGGACCCATTTTCTTGGGGCGAGTTCCGCGGTGAAGCCGCGGAAGGCGCAGGCTCTTTTAGCGCCAGCCCGTCAGCTAACCCCGCAGGCCTACGAAAGAGACCGCTTGCGGGTAGCCCACCTGATACTTCCGAGCTTGGCCGCCATGGCGCTGGCGGGCACGGCGAGCGCGAGCGCCAGCACCGGAGGCGGAGCGGTCCCGTCGGCCGGTGGCACGAGCGCAGGCACTCAGTCAGCTTCCCCCGGCGTGACGACGCAGCCCCCTTCGGGCGTGACCACGCAAAGCCCCAGCCAGTGCACGTCCACGCCGAGCGCCACGGCCACCTCCGGCGGCGCCGGCGTCGGCGGCGCCAGCGCCAGCACTCCCGCGATGCCATGCCCGCACCCCGCCGTGCCCGGCACCACGGCGCAGATCATCGACGGGTTGGCCTACGCCCCGGTCAATGCGCCGCTCCAGGTGCAGGAGGCGATCTGGGCGGGCGACCGGATCCGCCTCAAGCCCTACCGGGTGGGCGGCGGGCACGGCAAGTGGAACGACACGGCGTACGACTGCTCGGGCTCCGTCTCCTACGTGCTGCACGCCGCGGGCCTGCTCAAGATCTCCGAGGACTCCGGCGAGATGATGAGCTGGGGACGGCGCGGCGCCGGCCAGTGGATGACCGTGTACACCAATCCCGGGCACGCGTTCATCGAGATCGCCGGGATCCGCCTGGACACCTCGGCCGAGCAGGATCCCAATCCGCCGGCCGGCACCGGCCCGCGCTGGCGCCCGCTGATGACCAGCACAACGGGCTTCGTGGCCCGGCATCCGCTGGGCCTGTAGCTGTCGCTCACGGCCTGCGCGCGCACCTGCCCTCGGCTACGCTAGGGGGCAGTGGACCCGTCCGTGAGCATCGGCGCATTCGAGCCGCCCCCGGCGGCGCCTGGAGTCGTCCTCGGAGGCTCGCGCAGCGCTGCTACGCGTCGCCTCCTGCGTCCTCGCCAGGCATCCCCCGGTGACCGCTCTCGGTGCACCGATCCTCACGGACGGGCCCACTAGTCCAGCAACCCGCCAAGGAGGATGCGATGCCGGGTCTTTCCGGGCGCATGTCGACCGTCATCAAAGCGAAGATCTCGAAGCTTCTCGACCGCGCCGAGGATCCCGCCGAGACGCTCGAGTACAGCTACCAGAAGCAGATCGAGCTACTCCAGAACGTCAAGAAGGGCATCGCCGACGTTGTCACCTCGAAGAAGCGGCTCCAGATGCAGGAGCAGAAGCTGCGCGACCAGGTGGTCAAACTCGACACCCAGGCCCGGCAGGCGCTCGCCGCGGGCAACGAGGAGCTGGCCCGGACCGCGCTCGAGCGCAAGAACGTGGCCCAGACCGAGCTGCAGTCGCTCGACACCCAGGTCGCCCAGCTCGAGCAGCAGCAGGAGCAGCTGACCGCCTCCGAGCAGAAGCTCAAGACCAAGATCGAGCAGTTCCGCTCCCGCAAGGAGGTCATCAAGGCGCAGTACTCGGCCGCGGAGGCCCAGGTGCGGATCTCCGAGGCGGCCAGCGGCGTGGGCGAGGAGATGGCCGACATCGGCCTGGCCATGCAGCGGGCGCTGGACAAGACCGAGAACATGAAGGCGCGAGCCGACGCGGTCCAGGAGCTCGAGGCGGCCGGCACATTCGACGACCTCACCCAGCTCGGCTCGGGCGAGGACGACATCGACCGCCAGCTGCGCCAGCTCTCGACCGGCAGCGAGGTCGACTCCGAGCTGGCCAAGATGAAGGCCGAGCTCGGGGCCGGGTCATCGCCGAGCGCGGGCGAGCTGGGCGCGGGCTCAGGCTCGGGTGAGAGCGCTGAGCAGGGGCAGGCGTCGTGATCGTCCGGATCGCCACCGAGGGGCAGTACGAGCTCACCGAGAGCGACGCCGAGGTGCTGAATGAGCTCGACAACCAGGCCGTGGCGGCCTGTGATGGCGGGGACGAGCAGCAGTTCAACCAGGCGTTCAAGGAGCTGATCGAGTTCGTCCGCAAGAACGGGCAGCCGGTGCCGGAGGAGCGGCTCGACCCCTCGGACGTGATCATCCCGCCGCCCGACGTGTCCTTCCAGGAGGCCCGGTCGGAGTTCAGCGGAGAGGGCTTGATCCCGGGCTGACACCCGTCACGGGGTTACGTACTCAGCTTCCTCTCATGTTGGAAGCGTAATTAGCTCCTCTGTAGTGAGCGTCGATCTCGAACAGCGAACCGGGGCACAGGCTGCGCTGGTACGCGCCCGGGAGCACCTGCTGTCACTGCAGAGCACCGGCGGATG
Organism: uncultured Solirubrobacterales bacterium; assembly: GCA_963764545.1. Taxonomy (GTDB): domain Bacteria; phylum Actinomycetota; class Thermoleophilia; order Solirubrobacterales; family Solirubrobacteraceae; genus Palsa-465. Next base: position 469,326 of record CAVXSX010000012.1, read on the forward strand.
GTGGAAGGGGGAGCTACAGACCAACGTGACGATGGATGCCGAGGACCTCCTGCTCCGCGAGTTCCTCGGGATCCGGGTGCCGGACGCCACCGAGCGCTCGGCCGCCTGGATCCGCTCGCAGCAGAACGGGGACGGATCGTGGAGCAACTTCCGGGGGGGCCCCGGCGACCTTTCGAGCACGATCGAGGCATACGTGGCGCTGCGACTGGCCGGGGACGATCCCGCCGCGGAGCACATGCGCGCTGCCGCCGCGTTCGCTCGGGCCGGCGGCGGGATCGAGCGGGCACGCGTGTTCACACACATCTGGCTGGCTCTGTTCGGCGCATGGCCGTGGGAGCACGTGCCAGCGCTGCCCGCCGAGATGATGCTCCTGCCGCCGTGGGTGCCGCTCAATCCCTACGACTTCGCATGCTGGGCGCGCCAGACGGTCGTCGCGCTCGCCGTGGTGCTCTCCTACCGGCCGTGCCGTTCGCTGCCGTTCGGGCTGGAGGAGCTGCACGGACCCGACGGCTTCTCGGCGCCGAAGCCCGCTTCGCTGATGGGGCGTGGGCTGGTGGCGCTCGACCGCATCCTGCACCTGTACCAGCGCCGCCCCGTGCGGCGCCTGCGTCAGCTGGCCCTGGCGCGTGCCGAGCGCTGGATCGTCGACCGCCAGGAGGCCGACGGCTCGTGGGGCGGGATCCAGCCTCCGTGGGTGTACTCGCTGATCGCGCTGCACTTGCGGGGCTACTCGCTCGACCACCCGGCCATGCGCCGCGGCTTCGAAGGCCTGGAGTCGTTCACGATCGAGGAGGACGGCGTGCGGCGCCTGGAGGCCTGCCAGTCCCCGGTGTGGGACACCGCCCTGGCCGTGATCGCGCTCAGCGACGCCGGTGTATCCGGTGATGACCCGGCGATGATCCGGGCTACTGACTGGCTGCTTCGGAACCAGATCCTGGCCCGCGGCGACTGGGCGATCAAGCGCCCGGGGCTCGAGCCCGGCGGCTGGGCGTTCGAGTTCGCCAACGCCAACTATCCGGACATCGACGACACGGCCGAGGTCGTGCTGGCCCTGCTCCGCGTCGAGCATTCCAAGCCCGAGCAGCTACACGCCGCGATCGAATGCGGCGCCCGCTGGGCTGAGGGGATGCAAAGCTCGGACGGCGGATGGGGCGCGTTCGATGCCGACAACTGCCGTGCGCTGGTGCGCGACCTTCCCTTCTGCGACTTCGGCGAGGTAATCGATCCGCCCAGCGCCGACGTAACCGCGCACGTGCTCGAGATGCAGGCTGCGCTCGGGCGCCCGGACCCCCGCGGCCTCGAGTGGCTGTGGGCGGCTCAGGAACCCGACGGGTCGTGGTTCGGTCGCTGGGGCGTGAACCACGTGTATGGGACCGGCGCGGCCGTGCCCGCGCTGATCGCGGCCGGGGTGCCTGCCACGGACGGGCGAATCCGCCGCGCGGTGCGCTGGCTCGAGCGTCACCAGAACGCCGACGGTGGATGGGGCGAGGACTGCCGCTCCTACGACGATCCATCATGGATCGGACGCGGTGAGAGCACCGCATCGCAGACCGCATGGGCGCTGCTGGCGCTCGAGGCGGCTGGCGAGCGCTCGGACACCGTGGAGCGGGGCATCGCCTGGTTGGTGGAAAGTCAGCGCGAAGACGGCGGCTGGGACGAGCCGCAATTCACGGGTACGGGTTTTCCGTCTGACTTCTACATCAACTACCACCTGTATCGACTGGTGTTCCCGATCATGGCTCTTGGCAGGTGCGCGAAATGAGCACCACACAGACGCTGCCTGACAGTGCGCTGCCGGCCCGGGACGCGGTCATGGCCCAGGCCCGGGACGAGAACTTCCCCGTGGCGCTGTGGCTGCTGGGCTCCCGCATACGCCGCCACCTACTGGCCATCTACGGGTTCGCGCGGCTCGTCGACGACGTCGGCGACGAAGCGGCGGGCGACCGGCTCGCGCTGCTCGACCAGGTCGAGCGCGAGCTCGACCATCCGCGTCATGCGGTGATGCGCGTGCTGGCGGACACGATCCGCGAGTGCCGGCTTCCCCGTGGCCCGTTCCTGCGACTGATCGAAGCCAACCGGCGAGATCAGCTCGTGACCCGCTACGAATCGCTGGACGAGCTGCTCGATTACTGCCAGCTGTCCGCCGCGCCGGTCGGCGAGCTCGTGCTGCACGTGTTCGGGGTCGCCACCCCGGAGCGGATCGCGCTCTCGGACCGGATCTGCAACGCGCTGCAGATCGTCGAGCATCTCCAGGACGTCGAGGAGGACCGCGCGCGGGGGCGGGTGTACGTCGGTGCGTTCGCAGGCCCGGCGCAGGCGCGACTGCTGCTCGAGCAGGGGGCGCCGCTGGTGGCGCAACTGCACGGCCGCGCCCGCCTCGCGGTGGCCGGCTTCCTGGCCGGGGGAAGAGTCGCGCTCGATCACCTTGAGGGACGCCGGTCGTCATTCGCGCCGGCGTATGTGACAGCGTTGGCCGGAAGATGATCACGATGCCCGCCCTCGAAGTCGAGCACGCGTACCGGGCCTGCGAGGACATCACGCGCGCGGCCGCGGCGAACTTCTACTACGGGATACGTCTGCTGCCTCGCGAGAAGCGCCACGCGATGAGCGCGGTGTACGCGTTCGCGCGTCGCGTGGACGACATCGGCGACGAGGATGGCGACGCGTCGGCGAAGCTGGCCGCTCTCGACGCGGAGCGGGCGAGTCTCGTCACCGTCGTGGACGGCGCCTCACCCGGAGACCCGGTGGCGGTTGCCCTCGCCGACGCTCACCGGCGCTTCGATATCCCGCTCGAGGCTCTCCACCTGCTGATCGACGGGGTCGAGCTGGATGTGCGCGACACCCGGTATGACACGTTCGATGATCTGGTGGTCTACTGCCGCGACGTGGCGGGATCGATCGGACGGCTGTGCCTGGCGATCTTCACCGGCGGGGACGCAAACGGTCACGCCCAGCTGGCCGACGATCTCGGCGTGGCGATGCAGCTCACGAACATCCTGCGCGATGTGCGCGAGGACTACGCACGCGGCCGGGTCTATCTGCCGGCTGAGGACCTGCGTCGCTTCGAGTGCACAAGCCCCGACGTCACCCCGGAGCTCGTCCGCTTCGAGGCGCAGCGGGCGTCGGAGTGGTTCGATCGTGGCCTGCTCCTCGTCGACGTGCTCGATTCGCGCAGCGCCTCGTGCGTGCTCGCGATGACCGGCATCTACCGCCGCATCCTCGAACGGATCACGCGCGAGCCGGCCGAGATTCTTCAGCGGCGCATCTCGCTCCCGCCCTGGGAGAAGGCGTGGGTCGCGGCCCAGAGCCTGGCGGGGGTGCGCTCGTGAAGCGGATCGTGGTCGTGGGCGGAGGCCTGGCGGGCATCGCCGCCGCGCTCGAGTGCGCGTCGGCCGGTGCCGCCGTCACCGTGCTCGAGTCGCGTGGCCGCCTCGGCGGTGCGGCGTACTCGTTCACCCGGGAGGGCATCGTCGCCGACAACGGCCAGCACGTGTTCCTGCGCTGCTGCACCGCGTACCGCGATCTGCTGCGCCGGATCGAGGCCAGCGATCTGGTCACGCTGCAGCCTCGCCTGTCGATTCCCGTACTCGCGCCCGGCGGCGAGATTGCCTGGCTGCGCCGATCGGGTCTCCCGGCGCCGCTGCATCTGGCCGGCGCACTCATGCGCTATCCGTTCCTCCCGGCGCGGCAACGCGCGTCGCTCGCGCTGGCCATGCGCGCGCTCGGAGCGATCGACTCCGACGATCCGGCCGCCGACGCCCGCTCGTTCGGCGACTGGCTCACCGCGCACCATCAGTCGCCCGCGACGGTCGAGGCGATGTGGGACCTGATCGCGCGCCCGACGCTGAACCTGCTGGTCGGGGACGCCTCCCTGGCGCAGGCGGCGTACGTGTTCCAAGAAGGCCTGCTGCGCGACAAGGCGGCCGGTGATATCGGCTTCGCCCGTGTTCCCCTCGGCGAGATCCACGACGTCGCCGCGCGGCGGGCGCTCGCCAAGGCCGGCGTCGAGGTACGCCTGCGCCAGGGCGTGACCGCCATCGTGCCCGGAAGCGACGGCTTCCGCGTCGAGGCGGGAGCCATCGTGCCGCTCATGGCCGACGGCGTGATCCTCGCCGTCTCGCAGCTTCGCGCCGGGCGGCTCCTGCCCCCGGGCAGCGGCGTCGACGCGGCGCAGCTGGCCCGGCTGGGGACCTCGCCGATCGTCAACCTGCACGTCGTGTACGACCGCCCCGTGTTCGACCTGCCGTTCGCGGCGGGCGTGCGCTCGCCGGTGCAATGGGTCTTCGACCGCACGGCCGGCTCCCACCTCGAGCGCGGGCAGTACCTGGCGATCTCGCTGTCCGCCGCCGACGCGGAGCTGGACATGACGGTTGAGGAGCTGCGCCGGCGCTTCCTGCCGGCCCTTTCCGAGCTCCTGCCGGCCGCGCGAGGCGCCGAGGTGGAGACATTCTTCGTCACGCGCGAGCACGCGGCGACCTTCCGCGCCTCGCCAGGGGCTCGCGCGCTGCGGCCCGGCCCACGGACCGCGATTCCCGGCCTGGTGCTTGCCGGGGCCTGGACCGACACGGGCTGGCCGGCGACCATGGAGGGTGCGGTGCGCAGCGGTCTGGCGGCCGCCAACGAGGCGCTGCGCGGCGCCGTGAGCAAACCCGAAGTCGGCGCGGCGGTGGCGGCATGAGCGGGCTCACGGTCGTCGCACCGCTGTCGGTTGAGGCGCGCGCCGTTCGTGCCGGTGCGGCGTGGGCCCACGTCGAACGCGTCGGAATGGGCCCCCGCCGGGCGGCCCGGGGCGCGCGTGCCGTCGACAACGGCCCCATCCTGATCGCCGGTTTCTGCGGCGCACTCGATCCGGACCTGGAGCCGGGGGATGTGGTACTGGCCAGCGAACTGCGTGGTCCCACTGGCACGGTTAGCTGTCCGGACCCGTCGATCCTCGCCGGCGTGCTCCGGCGCGGCGGGCTGCGGGTCAGCCTCGGGCCGATCGCCTCGAGCCAGCGCCTCGTGGTCCGCGATCGCCGCCGGGCGCTGCAGCGCAGCGGCGCGCTCGCCGTGGACATGGAGTCGGCGTGGTTGGCCGCCGCCACCGACGGCCAGCCGCTGATCACCCTGCGCGTGGTCCTCGACACGCACCGCCACGAGCTGCACCGCCCGCTGCGCACGGTGGCCGGCGCCGCAATCGCCTATCGCACGCTACGCCGGGCCAGTGCGCTGGCCGAGAACTGGGCCCGCGCGCTCGGCCCGCGAGAGGTCGTGCTGGCGTCACCCCGCGCGTCCTGCGCGGGCGTCGTGCGCGCGATTGAGATCGTCAAGCGCGCGCTCGAGGATCGCGGCGCTCCGGTCTACGTCCGCAAGCAGATCGTCCACAACGCCCACGTGGTGTCCGACCTCGAGGCCCGGGGCGCGATCTTCGTCGAGGAGCTCGATGAGGTTCCGGCGGGCGCGACCGTCGTCTTCTCCGCGCACGGCGTCTCGCCCGCGGTTCGCGCCGCCGCAGCGCAGCGCAACCTCGACGTGATCGACGCCACGTGCCCGCTGGTCAGCAAGGTGCACGCTGAGGCGCGCCGCTTCGCCGAAGCGGGCTTCGACATCGTGCTGGTGGGTCACGAGGGTCACGAAGAGGTCGCCGGCACCTCGGGCGAGGCGCCCGACCGGATCCACGTGGTGGCCACTGCCGAGGAAATCGACCGCCTGGAGGTGAGCGATCCCGCCCGCGTCGCCTACCTGACGCAGACGACGCTGGCCGTCGATGAGACCGCTGGACTGGTCGGCGAGGTGCGCAAGCGCTTCCCGGCACTCGTCGGTCCGTCCGCGAGCGACATCTGCTACGCAACGCAGAACCGGCAGGACGCGGTGCGGGCGCTCGCGGCCGACTGCGATCTGGTGCTGGTGGTCGGCTCGGGCAACTCGTCGAACTCGCGCCGGCTCGTGGAGGTGGCAGAGCGTGCCGGCACTCGGGCCGCCCTGGTCGAGGACGCCACCGCCGTGGAACCCGAGCTGCTGATCGGCGCCGGACGGGTCGGCCTGACCGCGGGCGCGTCGGCGCCCGAGTCGCTGGTCGACGGTGTGATCGGCGCGCTCGGCGGGCTGGGCGAGGTCACGGTGTCCGAGCGCGAGGTCGCGCGCGAGGATGTCCATTTCAAGCTTCCACCAAAAGTCCGAACCTCGGAGGTGATGGCATGGCGGTCCCGCTGAGGCAATCCGTCCGCATCGGCGCGTATCTCGCTCAGCAGAAGCTGCGCCGGCGCGAGAAGTTCCCGTTGCTGGTCGAGCTCGAGCCCCTGTTCCAGTGCAATCTGGCCTGCTCGTTCTGCGGCAAGATCCAGCATCCGGATCACATCCTCAAACAGCGGATGCCGGTCGATCAGGCGATCGCCGCGATCGAGGAATGCGGGGCGCCGATGGTCTCGATCGCCGGGGGCGAGCCACTCGTTCACCCCGAGGTGCACGTGATTGCGTCCGAGCTGCTCAGGCGCAAGAAGTTCGTCTTCCTGTGCACGAACGCGATCCTGCTGAAGAACAAGATGGACAACTTCAAGCCCTCGCCCTATTTCACCTGGGTCATCCATCTGGACGGGTTGCGCGAGCGTCACGACAAGTTTGTCGAGCGCGCGGGGATCTTCGACAAGGCGATCGACGCGATCGGCGAGGCCAAGGCGCGCGGCTTCCGTGTGGCGACCAACACCACGTTCCTCAATACCGACACTCCCGAGACGGTGCGTGAGGTGCTCGACTACCTCAACGACGAGCTCAAGGTCGACGCAATGCAGATCTCGCCCGCCTATGCCTACGAGAAGGCGCCCGACCAGGAGCACTTCCCCGGGGTGGCGCAGACCCGGGCGCTGTTCTCGGCCGCGTTCGCCGACGGCCGGCGCAAGAAGTGGCGGCTCAACCACACGCCCCTGTTCCTCGACTTCCTCGAGGGCAAGGTCGACTATCAGTGCACGCCGTGGGGAATCCCCAGCTACTCGATCTTCGGCTGGCAGCGTCCCTGCTACCTGATGGGGGACGGCTATACCAAGACGTACAAGGAGCTGATCGAGACCACCGACTGGGATGCCTACGGCCGGGGTCGCGACTCGCGCTGCGACAACTGCATGGCGCATTGCGGCTATGAGCCCACCGCCGTACTGGCCACGACCGGCTCCCTGAAGCAGTCCCTGCGGGCGCTCGTGGAACACTGAGGACGGGCACGAGTGCGGGTCCTTGTCGTCGAGGACGAGACCAAGCTAGCGGTGCTGCTGCGCCAGGGCTTACGCCGGGAAGGCATGGGCGTGGATGTGGCCGGAACGGGCGAGGACGCGGTGATGCGGGCCACCGCCACCGACTACGACGTGATCCTGCTGGACGTGATGCTGCCCGGCCAGGACGGTTTCGAGGTCTGCCGCCAACTGCGGGCCAACCAGGTGTGGTCGCCGACGCTGATGCTGACCGCGCTGGACGACGTTGACGACCGCGTCCGGGGCCTGGACAGCGGTGCCGATGACTACCTGGCCAAGCCGTTCTCATTCCAGGAGCTGATGGCGCGCATCCGGGCGCTGGTCCGGCGGGGGGCGCACCCCAGGCCCACGTTGCTGACCGTGGGCGAGCTCGAGCTCGACCCAGCCACCCGGCGTGTCGCCTATGGAGAGCGCGAGCTGTCGCTGACTGCGCGGGAGTTCGCGATGCTCGAGCTGTTCATGCGCCGTCCCGGTGAGGTGCTCACCCGGTTCGAATTGCTCGAGCACGTGTGGGACAACAGCTACGAGAACCGCTCCAACGTGATCGAGGTCTACGTCGGCTATCTGCGCGACAAGCTCGACCGCGACGCGATCGAGACGGTCCGGGGCGTCGGCTACCGGCTGCGGGCATGAGCGAGACACGCACCGCGAGCGCGAGATGGTCGCTGCTGCCGTTCCGCGCGCGGCTGACACTCGGCTTTGCCGGGCTCATGATCCTGCTGTTCGGCGGCTTGGCCCTGCTCCTGCACGCGCGCTTCGAGGCCGGGCTCGACCAGAGCATCGACCGCTCGCTGCGCACGCACGCCGGCGACCTGGCCTCGCTGGTGCGCGGCAACCAGCAGCTCCCGGCACTGCCGGCCACCGATGGCGCGTTCGCCCAGGTCCTCAACCTCGGTACGGGCAGCGTGCGCGTCTCGACGCCTGGATACGCCAAGCCGCTGCTGACCGGTGCCGAGCTGCGGCGCGCCGCCCGTGGCCCGCATTTCATCGACACCCCGCCCGCGCGACTGCTGGCCCAGCCGGTGACCACACAGCCGCCGGCGGTGCTGGTGGTCGGTGCCTCGCTGGCCGAGCGAAACGGCGCGCTGACCACGCTCAGCGAGCTGCTGTTCATCGGCGGGCCGGCGATGCTCATCCTTACCTGCCTGATCGGCTACGGGCTGATGGACCGGGCCCTGGCCCCCGTCAAGACGATGAGCGAGCGGGCGGCCGGCATCTGCGGCGCTCCGGACGGTGCCCGTCTGCCAGTCCCCGAGGCTCACGACGAGCTGCGCCGGCTGGGGGAGACGATGAACGACATGCTCTGCCGGCTCGACGATGCGCTGGCCCGCGAGCGGGCGTTCGTCGCCGACGCCGGGCACGAGCTGCGCACGCCGTTGGCCATCCTCAAGCTCGAGCTCGAGTTCGCGCTGAGTACCGACAGCACCCGTGAGGAGCTCCAGCAGCGCCTTCGCTCGGTCGCCGAGGAGGTCGACCGGCTCAACCGGCTGGCCCAGGACCTGCTGGTGATCGCCCGGGCCGAGCAGGGTCGCCTGCCGCTCGAGAAGCGCTGGATCGAGGTGGAGCCGCTGCTCGGCACGCTCGCGGGTCGCTTTGCCACCGCCGCGACGCAGACCAGTCGAGTGGTGAGAGTGGAGGAGTCCCGGGCGGTCAGGGTCGAGGCCGATCCGGCTCGCCTGGAGCAGGCCCTCACCAACATGGTCTCCAACGCGCTGCGCCACGGCGACGGCGACGTCGTACTGCGCGCGAGCACCGCGCGGGGTCGCGTTGACATCCACGTGCTCGACGACGGACCGGGGTTCGAGCCCGAGGTCCTGCCGCACGCGTTCGAGCGGTTCGCTCGGGCGAGCCATGCGCGCTCGGAGCGCGGGGCCGGCCTGGGCCTGTCGATCGTCGAGGTGATCGCCAAGATCCACGGCGGACGCGCCTACGCCCGCAATCGAGATGGGGGCGGCGCCGACGTGTGGCTCGACCTTCCGGCGGGTTCGGCGCGCGGCGAAGCGTGGCCGAGTGAGCCCTCGCTCGCCCCCAGCGCGGACCGATGAGCGACACCGAGTCGATCCGCGAGCTGCTGACGCGCCGCGCCGGCGAGGAGATGGCGCTCAACGACAGCTACCTGAACCCGCAGATGGGCCGCATCCTGCGCACGCTCGGCTTCGACCGGCGGTGGGTGGGAGGCGACCGGACGCACCTGATCGACGCCGACGGACAGCGCTATCTGGACCTGATCTCCGGCTACGGGGTGTTCGCCCTGGGCCGCAACCATCCCGACGTCGTGGCCGCCGTCCAGGACGTCATGGCTGCGGGCACGGCCAACTTGCCGCAGCTCGGGGTGACGCTGCTCACCGGCGTCCTGGCCGAGCAGCTGCTGGCACGCGCGCCCGACAGCGTCGGGGCGATGGTGCCGGCGAACACCGGCACCGAAGCGGTCGAGGCGGCGATGAAGATCGCACGGGCCGCGACCGGCCGGCCGCGACTGCTCTACGCCGATCACGCGTTCCACGGCCTCACGCTCGGGTCCGTCTCGATCAACGGCAACGAGGAGTTCCGGGCCGGCTTCGGCCCGTTCCTGCCCGGGTGCGAGGCGGTGCCGTTCGGCGACGCCGACGCGCTCGCCCGGGAGCTGGCCCGCGAGGACGTGGCGGCACTGATCCTCGAGCCGATCCAGGGCAAGGGCGTCAACCTTCCGCCCGACGACTACCTCGCCGCCGCACAGCGGCTGTGCCGCGAGGCTGGGACGCTGTTCGTGTGCGACGAGGTTCAGACCGGCCTGGGGCGCACTGGGCGGTTCCTGGCGCTCGAGCACTGGAACCTCGCCCCGGACATGATCTGCCTCTCGAAAGCGCTCTCGGGCGGCCTGGTGCCGGTTGGCGCCGTGCTCGTCTCCCGGGCCGCTTTCGACCGCGTGTTCGACGGGATGGAGCGCGCAGTCCGTCACGGATCGACGTTCGGCGGCAACGACCTGGCCGCCGCGGCGGCCCTCGCCACGCTCGCGGTGCTCGACCGCGACGGCCTGGTGGCCCACGCCGAGCGCATGGGCGAGCTTCTGCTCGAGCTCACCGTGCCGCTTGTCGAGCGCCACGATGTCGTGCGCGATGTCCGCGGGCGCGGGCTGATGTGGGCGATCGAGCTAGGACCGCCACCGGGTCCCGCCAGCCGCTCGCTGTTCCGCGCGGTCGACCACCTCCAGCCGGGTCTGTTCGCCCAGCTCATCACCGTCCCCCTGTTTCACGATCACCGGATCCTCTGCCAGGTGGCCGGTCACCGGCTCAACGTCATCAAGGCGCTTCCCTCGCTTCTGGTCGAGGAGGACGACGTGCGGCACTTCGCCGATGCCCTGGGCACCGTGGTCGAGGAGGCCGAGCGCATGCCCGCCGCGATGGCCCGCTTCGGGGTTCGGATGGCCCGCGGCACGGCCCGGGCGAGCCGGATGCGCCGGCGCGCGGCCGCCGGATAGCGCCGGGCCTAAACGTCACCCGGTTGGGGTACGGTCGAGGTCGTGCGGCGCTGGCTGAACGAACACCCGCTGGCGACCTCGGCGGTGGCCGTCGGCATCGCCGGCGTGGTCGTGCTGGTGATCGCGCGCGCCACCGGAGCCGACGCCGTGGGGCACGCCTTCGAGGGGTTCGACGCTCCGTGGGTGGCGCTGCTGGCCGGCGCCTCGCTGCTCACCTATCCCGCCTACATGCTGGCCTACCAGTCGATCGCGGGCATCCACGGGCACGCCCCGATGGCGCTTCCGCTCGTGGCGCGCCTCGTGGTGGCCGGGTTCGGTCCGTTTTCGCTGTCCGGGGGGTTCGGGATCGACCAGCAGGCGCTTCACGCGGTGCACCAGGACGAGCGCGGCACGCGGGTGCGGGTGATCGCGCTGGGCGTCCTCGAGTGGGCCGTGCTCGCCCCGCTGGCGTGCGTGGTGGCGATCGTGCTGCTGCTGCAGGGGGCGAACGTCATGGCCTCGCTGCTCTGGCCATGGGTCATCGCGGTCCCCCTCGGTTTCGCGTTCGGCCTGTGGGCCAGCTCAGGCGGGCGGCTCGCGCGGATCTCGAACCTGGGTGGCAAGCGGCGCGAGTGGCTGGCCCAGCCACTCGAGGGGGTCGCTGTGCTGCACGAGTTGATCCGCAAGCCCCGGGAGCACTTCCTGGCCTGGCTCGGCACGGTGCTCTATTGGATTGCGGACATCGCGGCGTTCTACGGCGCGCTTCGCCTGTTCGGGCTGCACCCCGGCCTCGGCCGGGTGATCATCGCCTACGCCACCGGATACGCGGCCACCCGGCGATCGCTTCCCCTCGGCGGTGCGGGGATCACCGAGTTCCTGATGACCTATTCGCTCTACTGGGTGCGGCTGCCGCTGGCGCCGTCGCTGGCCGCCGTTCTCGCCTACCGCGTGTTCAACCTGGGTGTGGTGGCGGCCCCGGCACTGATCGCCCATCAGCAGCTCCGGCCGCTGCTTCATCGCCGGCCTCGCACCTCAGAAGAGTCCTGACGCGGGCGGCTGCGCCCGCCGTGAGCAGGCATTGACGGGTCGTTTCACCGGCCTGCCACGGGGAAGCCTGCGGATAACCATCAAGGAGGTAGAGGATGTCCACCGGGCTAATCGTCGTAATTGTCGTAGTCGTAGTGATTGTGCTGGTCGCCCTGCTGTTCGCGATGACCCGCGGTCGGCGCGTGGCGGCGGAGCGCCGTCGCGAGCGCGAGCTGACCCAGCGCCGTGAGCAGGCCGTGAGCGAGCATCGCGAGGCGGCCGAGGTTCGAACCGGCGCGGCCGAGGAGGCCGAGCACCGCGCCCGCGTGGCGAATGCCGTGGCCGAGCGCGAACGCGCCGAGGCACGGCTGCATGAGGAGCGCGCCCGTGCCCACGAGCAGGGCCTGGGCGATGGCGAGCTCATGCGCGAGGAGCGGACCACCCGCGAGGAGCGCACGACCTACGAGAACGAGACCACTCAGGGCATTGAGGGCACTCAGGGCGAATACGCCACCACGCAGTCCCCGTCGACCACAGGCGACCCGCAGGCGACGCCCCGCGAGCGCAACGGCGATCGCTGACCGGACCGAAGCAGGGAGGAGTCATTCATGTCGAGCACGACCGAACGGGGTCCAGGCGCTGCCTCGGACGCCTCGCTCGCTGAGCTGGTCAAGCAGCTCTCCGAGCAATCGAGCCGCCTGGCCCGTCAGGAGGTGGAGCTCGCCAAGGCCGAGCTGGCCTACAAGGGCAAGCGAGCCGGGATCGGCGCCGGGATGTTCGGCGGCGCCGGTGCCTTCGGCTTCTACGGCCTGGGCGTTTTGATCGCGGCCGCGGTGCTGGCCCTCGCCACCGCGGTGGCGGCGTGGCTGGCGGCGCTGATCGTGGCCGTGGTGCTGGCCGCCATCGCCGGCATCCTGGCCCTGCAGGGCAAGGCAAAGGTGCAGGAGGCGACCCCGCCGGTGCCCCAGGAGGCGACCGAGAGCGTGAAGGAGGATGTGCAATGGGCCAAGACCCGGGCACAGCAGGCGCGCCAGTGACCGAGGCCAAGGATCCGGAGCAGATCCGCGAGGAGATCGAGGAGACCCGCCGCGAGATGGGCGACACCGTCGAGGCCCTGGCGGCCAAGGCGGACGTCAAGGCGCGGATGCGCGAGAAGATCTCCTCCACCAAGGAGTCCGCCGCGCAGAAGAAGGACGACCTGATGGGCAAGGCCAAGGAGGGCTCTCCCGACAGCGTCAGCGCCGGCGCCTCCCAAGCCACTCAGAAGGCCAAGGAGAACCCCGTCCCCACAGCCGCAATCGGCGCCTTCCTCGGAGGCTTCCTCCTCGGCCGGGTGACCAAACGAACCTAGCGGCTCAGCGAAAGCCATCGGTTCCCGCTTGCGGGCTCCCACAGTCCGCAGCCGTCGGAGCCCGCCTTAGATCGGAATCCCCCACAAAGGGAACCAGCGCTCGAGCTCCGGCTCGACGGGCAGCTCCTTGCCCAGCTGGGCCTTGAGGATCAGCTCGCGCTCGTTGTCGCGCTGCTCGCCACCCCCGGCCGGGGCGAACGGGTAGAACGACCCCCGCTTGTAGTTGTAGATCCAATAGACGGGGCGCTGCTGGGAGTCGTTGAAGGCGAACACCGCGCACAGGATCCGCTCGCCGTAGCCGCCCGCCTCGAGCGAGCCGCTGACCGCGTTGATCCCGACCACCAGATCATCGAAGTCGCTGCCTCGCAGGACGAGCCACCGAAACCCGTAGCTGTCATCGGAGCTGGTGACGGTCGCGCCGCTGTCGCCGGCAGTGGCGCGAACCACCTCCTCCATGTCGCGCACGATCGACTCGAAGTCGGCGGTGGCCAGCGGCTGGAAGACGATCGCCGCCGACCCGCGCGAGCTCATGTTCAGCGAGGTCTCCATGGTCACGTAGGCCGTGCTGATCGCGAACAGGCGATCGGGCGCCGGCTGGGCCAGCTTGCGGCGACCGATCAGTGTGTCGAGGAAACCCACCGGCTAGCGGCCACTGCTCAGGCGGTGCCCTGGAGCTGCGCCTCGAGCCGCTGCAGCCGCGCGATCCTGGCCTCGAGCGGCGGGTGGGTTGAGAACAGGGTGGCCACGCTCTGCTTGGCCTTGGGCGGGAAGATGTAGAACGCGGCGAGCTCGCCGGGGGCGGCGCGCATGTCGCGCTGCGGGATGCGGCCCATCCCGCTGTCAATCTTCATCAACGCGCTGATCAGAGCGCTCGGCCGGCCGGTGAGGATTGCCGAGCCGCGATCGGCGGCGAACTCCCGGTAGCGCGAGAGGGCCTGCAGGAGCAGGAACGAGATCACGTACACGGCGGCCGAGACCAGGATCACGACGATGAACCCGTTGTTGTTGTTGTTCTGGTTGTTGCGGTTGCCACCGAAGCCGCCGCCGAACAGGAACCCCCACTGGGTGATGAAGGCGGCGATCGAGGCGAAGAAGCTGGCCACGGTCATGACCACCACGTCGCGGTTCATCACGTGGGTGATCTCGTGGCCGAGGACGGCCTCGAGCTCTGAGTCCTCGAGCAGATGGATGATCCCGACGGTGGCGCACACCGTCGCCGATTTCGGCGAGCGGCCGATTGCGAAGGCGTTCGGCATCGGCGTCTGGGCGATCGCCACCCGTGGTTTGGGCAGGTTGGCCTGGATGCACAGGCGCTCGATCATCCCGTGCAGCTTGTGCGCCTCGGCGCTGTCGTTGGGGCCCACCTCCTTGGCGCCCATCGAGTACAGGGCGATCTTGTCCGAGGTGAACAGCTGGAGCGCGAACAGCGCCGCGGCGACGATCGCGATCGTGACCGCACCGGCCCCCGCGGCGATCAAAACCGCGACGAGCACGGCGTAGACGAGCCCCAGCAGAAACAGCGTGAGGAGCATCCGAGTCTGAAGGCCGGTATCGCGGCCGAACGATTTAGGGCGTGCCATCGTGCATTAATGTTGACAGACCGGCTAAGGGGTCCCTGAATGGGAAGTATGAGCGGGAGAAGTGCGAGCGCCGCTGGACATGATTAGAGACGCGCCCGGGCGAGTCGTGCGCCTGGCACGGTCGGCTCAGGGCTACCTGGCCGGCTTCGGCACGGCCGGGTCCCTGCTGGTCGGCGCGGCGCTGATGTTCATCGTGGCCAGCGCGCTGGTGGCCTTCCGGGGCTGGCCGCATGTCGCTGCGCAGCCCTCCCCGGGTGAGGTGGTCGTTTCGCCGCGGCCGACCGCGGCGGCCGGCTCGCTGGTCTCCCGGCGGATCGCGGTGATCGCGGCGGCTGCACCCGCCGGAGCGGGGGCAGGCGCCGGAGCAGGAGCCGGCGGCGGCGGAGGTGCCGGAGCGCCGCCGGGCGCTGGGCGTCCCGGTGCTCTCCGCGGAGCCCAGCCGGGTGGCGGGCCACGCACGATCGGTCATCCGGCTTCCACCGCGATCCCGGTGCAGGCCTCGAATGCAGGCAGCGCGCCGTCCTGCGCGGCCGGCGGATGCGGCTCCGCCTCGACGCCGTCGGGTTCGAGCGGCTCCGGGTCGACACAGCCGCTCCAGCAGGTGGTCAAGCAGGCCACCGGTGCGCTCGGGCAGGTCGTGTCGGGGACCGGCAACCAGGTCGGCTCTGTCGTCCAGCAGACCACCGGGGCGGTGGGTGGGGCGGTGCAGCCGGTGAGTCCCCCGGCCGCGGGCGCGGTCAACCAGGTCGGCTCGGGTGTCTCGAAGACGGTGACCGGCGTGACGCAGGGGATCGCCGGCACGCTCTCCGGGCTCGGCCAGTAGCCGTATCAGGCAGCACCTAACTCGCGGGTGAGAAACCGGAGGCTGGCCGCCTGCAGGTCGGGGTCGTGCTGAACCGAGCGATGGTGCCCGCCGGGCACAGCGATCAGCCGGCTGTGCGGAGAACGCGTGAGGGCGGCGAGCTCGCGCGATTGCTCAACCGGGACCTGCTCGTCGCCTTCGGCGTGCAGGAGGAGCACCGGCGCGTCCAGCCGCGCGATCGCCGCGCGCTCGTCGTGAGCAGCCAGGAAGTCCTGAAGGGCGCCCGCGTCGGCCGCGAAGCTGAACCGGCCCTCGGTCAGGCCACGACTCAGGCCATCCGCGCTGGCCGGGCAGATCGCCACGACCGCGGCGGCTCGTGCCGCCTCGGCCGACACCAGGGCCAGGTAGCCGCCCATGCTCGAGCCGCGCAGGGCGATCGGCGCTTCGGTGGCCGCGTCGGCGTTCAGGTGCGAGCGCAGGAGCTCGGCCATCGCGACCACGTCGTCCAGAGCGCGGCCGTCCATCGGACCGTCGCTGTCCCCGTGGCCGCGCTGATCGAAGGCGAGCGCGCCCAGGCCGGCGCCCAGCGCGGCGCGGGCGAAGTCGTGGTGGTTCTCCTTGGCCGAGCCCGCGCCGTGCAGCACGACCACGCCGCCGCGGCCCTGCCGGTCCGAGCGAGGCAGCCACAGCGAGTAGGCCAGGCCGCCGTGCCGGCCGATCTCGGTCGGGAGCTCCACCGTGACCGGGCGCGGACGAGGCACGCGCCGATGATCGCAGGCTCAACTCGTGGCATGATCGCCACCGCATGAGCGCCGTCTCGACCCTGTCGCCGGTCTATCCCCTGGGTACGCGGGTCAACGAGCGCGGGCGGCTGGAGATCGGCGGCTGCGACGCGGTCGAGCTCGCCCGCGAGTTCGGGACGCCGGCCTACGTCGTGGCCGAGGATGACCTGCGCTGGCGCGCCCGTGCGTTCATGGAGGCGGTCGCCGCCCGCCACGCCGACTTCGACGTGCTGTTCGCCTCCAAGGCGTTCCCATGCACCGCGGTGTACCGGCTACTCGCCGAGGAGGGCCTGGCCTGCGACGTGGCCTCGGGCGGCGAGCTGTTCCTGGCCCTGCGCGGCGGCTTTGACCCGGCTCGGATCTACCTCCACGGCAACGCCAAGTCCGAGCAGGAGCTACGCGAGGCGGTGCAGGTCGGCGTCGGGCACATCGTGATCGACTCGCTGCACGAGCTCGAGCGCCTGGAGCGCGTGGTGGCCGAGGCGGGGGGACGCCAGGAGGTCCTGATCCGGATCACGCCCGGCGTGGCCGGCGATACCCACCACGCGATCTCGACCGGCCAGACCGACTCGAAGTTCGGGTTCGCCCCGGTCGACGCCCGGGTGGCGATCGAGCGGTTGGCGGGAGCGCCTCATCTGGACCTGGTCGGGTTGCACTTCCACATCGGCTCGCAGCTGCTCGCGCTCGAACCCTTCCGGGCCGCGGTACGGGCGCTGGCCGCGCTCGGGGACTTCCCGGTCTACAACGTGGGCGGTGGGCTGGGCGTGGCCTACACGGCCTCGGATCGGCCGCCGGCGATCGCCGACTACGTCGAGACGATCGTGTCGGCCGTGCACGCGGAGCTCGGCGAGGACAAGCGGCTGCTGCTCGAGCCGGGCCGCGCGCTGGTGGCCAACTCGGCGGTCACGCTGTACACGGTGCAGACGGTCAAGCGCAACGTGTCCACCTGGGTCGCGGTCGACGGCGGGATGTCCGACAACCTGCGCCCGATGCTCTACGGCTCGGAGTACGAGGCGCTGATCGCCGACCGGCCGCTGGCCGGCGGGGGCGAGCCGTGCCGGATCGCCGGCAAGCACTGCGAGTCCGGCGACGTGATCGTGCGCGAGGCCCGGCTGGCCGAGCCGGTTCCCGGCGAGGTGATCGCGACTCCGGTGACCGGGGCGTACGGCTACTCGCTGGCCAACAACTACAACGGCGTCCCGCGCCCCCCGGTCATCTTCTGCCGGGAAGGAGAGGCCCGAGTCGTGGTGCGCCGCGAGAGCTACGAGGACCTGGCGGGACGTGACGTCGGCTGACGGGCGCTTCCGGGTCGGCCTGCTCGGCCACGGCACCGTGGGGTCGGCGTTCGCCGAGCTCCTGCCGAGCCGCGCGGAGCACATCCAGCGGCTCACCGGTCTGCGCCCCGAGCTCTCCGGGGTGATGACCCGCCGCAGTGGATCGTTCGACGAGATCCTGGAGGGCTCCGATCTGATCGTCGAGCTGATGGGCGGGATCGAGCCGACCCGCTCGTATCTGCTCCGGGCCATGCAGTCGGGACGGCACGTGGTCACCGCCAACAAGCAGCTGCTCTCTCAGCACGGCGAGGAGCTGTGGGAGTGCGCGCGGACCTGCGGGGTCCAGCTGCGCTTCGAGGGCGCCGTGGCCGGCGTGGTGCCGGTCATCCGCGTGATCCAGGAGGCCCTGGCCGGCGCGACGATCGACCGCGTGCACGGGATCGTCAACGGCACCACGAACTTCATCCTGACCGAGATGGCCCGGACCGGGATGACCTTCGAGGAGGCGCTGCGCGAGGCCCAGCGGCTGGGCTACGCCGAGGCCGATCCCGCCGAGGACGTCGACGGACGCGACGCGGCGGCCAAGATGGCGATCCTGGCCCGGCTGGCCTTCGACACACCGGTGCACCTCGACCAGGTCCGCTACGAGGGGATCGAGCACATCCAGCCCGACGACCTGGCCTACGCCGAGGAGCTCGGGCTCCAGCTCAAGCTGATCGGCACGGCCGAGCGGGTGGGCGACGGGCTGTCGGTGCGGGTGCACCCGGCGTTCCTGTATCCCGGGCACCCGCTGGCCTCGGTGAGCGGCCCCTACAACGCGGTCACGGTCGAGTCCGAGGCGATCACCGAGATCACCATGTCCGGTCCGGGGGCGGGTGGCCCGCAGACCGCGAGCGCGGTGCTGGGTGACGTGATCAGCGCGATGATCCCGCCCGCCTCGACGCCGCCGACGAGCCGGGTGCTCGAGATCGTGGCCGACGTGGTCTCGGCCTTCTACCTGCACCTGGAGGTCGAGGATCAGCCCGGCGTGCTGGCCACGGTGGCCCAGGTGCTGGCCGAGGAGGAGGTCTCGGTCAAGTCGGTCGTGCAGCGTGGGCTGGGCGATCAGGCGCGGCTCGTGATGGTCCTGCACCCCGTGCTCGAGTCCCGCTTCGAAGGGGCCATGGCCGCGCTGGCTCGGCTCGACGTGCTCCGCAAGCCGCCGCGGGCGATCCGCGTGCTCGAGGAGGAGTTCGGCTAGGCCGGCGGATGCCGTGTGGCTGAACCCGCGTTCACCTCCCGTCGGACGCCGAGCGTGGACTTGGCCACACCAGGGGTGGCTGAACCCGCGTTCACCTCCGGTGGGGGCGTCGAGCGTGGGGTTGGCCACGCGGGTCGGGGGCGGTTCGGCTAGGGTGCCGCAGCGATGAAGGCGGTCCAGATCGTCGAGCTGAGCGGCCCGCGCGATGCGCTGAAGCTCCGCGACGTGGCCGAGCCGGAGCCGAGCCATCCGAGCACGCCCGGGGAGGGCGTGCTGGTCGAGGTCCACGCCGCGGGCGTCTCGTTCCCCGAGGTGCTCCAGACCCGCGGCGAGTATCAGGTCAAGCCCGAGGTCCCATTCACGCCGGGCAGCGAGGTCGGCGGGATCGTGAGATCCGCCCCGGAGGGCGCAAACGTCAAGGCCGGTGACCGGGTGGCCGCGTTCTGCATGCTGGGCGGCTGGGCCGAGGTCGCGGTGGCGCCGGCGTTCTTCGCGTTCGGCCTGCCCGACGAGCTCGACTTCGCCCAGGGCGCCGGCCTCGTCCTCAACTACCACACGGCCTACTTCACGCTGAAGATGCGCGGTCGGCTGGCCGAGGGCGAGACCGTGCTGGTCCACGGCGCCGCCGGCGGGGTCGGGACGGCCGCGCTTCAGGTGGCGCGGGGCCTCGGTGCGCGGACGATCGCGGTGGTCTCCAGCGACGAGAAGGAGCGGGTGGCCCGTGAGGCCGGCGCCGACGAGGTCGTGCGCAGCGACGGGCCCTGGAAGGATCAGGCCAAGGAGATCTCGCCGGGCGGCGTGGACGTGGTGGTCGACCCCGTCGGCGGGGATCGCTTCACCGACAGCCTGCGCTCACTGAGAGAGGGCGGGCGCGTGATCGTGGTCGGCTTCACCGGCGGCTCGATCCCCGAGGTCCGGGTCAACCGGCTGCTGCTCGGCAACACCGAGGTGATCGGCGCCGGCTGGGGCGCCTACGTGCTCTCCAAGCCCGAGCTCAACGTGGAGATCGGGGGCGCGATCGACGGGCTGATCGCCGGCGGGTCCATCCGGCCGATCGTCGGGGCCCGCTTCCCGCTCGAGCGGGCGTCCGAGGCGCTCGAGCTGATCGACGGCCGCGGCGCGACCGGCAAGGTCGTGCTCGACGTGCGCGACTAGGGCACGGTCAGCCGGCGGCGGACGGTGCTCTGGGTGCCGCCCTTCGGCGTGTAGCCGATGGTGGCGGCCACGCGCAGGGCGGCGGTACGTCCCTGCAGGGCCAGCCGGCCGCGGGCGGTCGGCCGGAGCGTCAGGCGCACGTTGCCGGCCCGGCGGGCGGTGGCGCCGGCGCGCGCGAACACGAGCCCGCGGTCGCCGACCACGGTCTCGAGCACACTCACCCGCCCAGGCCCTGGAACCACGAGCGCGAAGCTGATCGAACCGTCGGCGCCGGCGTGGGCCGCCGAGACCTTGAAGCGGTTGTCGGGGGCCACCGAGTAGAACACGGTGTCAAGGCCACGCCGCCGTCCTGGCTGGTCGCCCTCACGGTGAAGCTGTGGCTGCCGGGCTTGCCCGTGGCGATGAGCGACCCGGTGGACACGGTGCCGACGCACGAGTTGACGCCCGGGCCGGCCGGATCATCGGCGCAGCTGACACGGCCCGCAGCTTCTGCCCGAGCGCATACACATGTCCGGGCACCGGCGAGGTCAGCGTGATCCGGACCGCGCCGATCACGGTCAGGGCCGCCTGGGCGGTGTTGCCGATTCCCCCCTCGGCCGAGAGCACCTTGGTGCTGGTGGCTGTGACGTTGGGATTGGTGATCGTGAGGGTCAGCGGGGTCGTCCCGTCGAGGCCGAGTCGTGTTGTGCCGAAGGCGGCCTCGACGGTGGCGCGACGACGTCGACCGACGCGTCCGTGCCGGCGGTGCCTCCGGTACCGGCATCGATCGCCATCGACGTGGGGTTGTCCCAGGCTCCGGGCTGCACGCCCTGCAAGGTGGCCGAGACCGTGCAGGTGGACGATCCCGACACCGCGCCCGTGAACGCGAGGTCGTTCGGGGCGCCGCTGGACGGTATGCCGGCGCAGGTCGCCGACTGAGAGCCTGAGACGGCCTGCACCCGGCCGGGCAGCGTGTCGTCGAACTGGATCGTGTGCAGCAGCGGGTCCCGCGAGTTGTCGATCGTGAAGGTCGGCGTCGCGGTGGCGCCCAGGGCGACGCCCGCGGGCGAGAACGACTCGCTGATCGTGGCCGCCGCAGCTACCGCTGCAGCGCCAGGATGCCGATCCCGACCAGCACCCCCGCCAGGCGTCCTCTGCGCCACCGCACCGGCGGCACTGTAGCGGCCCGCCCGGAACTGACATTCTCCCCGGAACCATGCCCGGGATCATCGAGCGATATCGAGAGCGGCTGCCGTTCGCCAGCGGCGATCCGGTGATCTCGCTCCAGGAGGGCTCGACCCCGCTGATCCTCGCCGAGCGGCTGTCCGAGAAGGCCGGGGTCGAGGTGTGGCTGAAGATCGAGGGCGCCAACCCGACCGGCTCGTTCAAGGACCGGGGGATGACCTGTGCGGTGTCGGCGGCGGTGCGCGAGGGCTCGGAGGCGGTGATCTGCGCCTCGACCGGGAACACGGCGGCCTCGGCGGCGGCCTACGCGGCAAGGGCCGGCCTGCGCGGGGCGGTGATCGTTCCCGAGGGCAAGATCGCCACCGGCAAGCTGGCCCAGGCGCTCATGCACGGGGCCCGCGTGGTCGCCCTGCGCGGCAACTTCGACGAGGCGCTCCGGCTCGTGCGCGAGCTGGTCAACCGCCACCCGATCTCGCTGGTCAACTCGGTCAACGACTTCCGGATCGAGGGGCAGAAGACCGCTGCCTTCGAGATCGTCGAGGAGCTGGCCGGCGAACTCGACGCGCTGTGCATCCCGGTGGGCAATGCCGGCAACATCACCTCATTCTGGAAAGGCTTCCAGGAGGTCGGTCACAGACCCCGAATGTGCGGCTTTCAGGCCGCCGGCGCGGCGCCGCTCGTCCACGGCAAGCCGGTGGAGCACCCCGAGACCGTGGCCAGCGCGATCCGGATCGGCAATCCGGCGCGCTGGGAGGAGGCGATGGACGCCATGACTTCGAGCGGCGGGTCGGTCAAGGCGGTGACCGACGGCGAGATCCTCGCCGCGTACCGCTTCCTGGCCTCGGCCGAGGGGGTGTTCTGCGAGCCCGCCTCGGCCGCCAGCGTGGCCGGTCTCTTGACCCATGGCGCCGGCGAGGGGGTGCGCCGCGTGGTCTGCGTGCTCACCGGCCACGGCCTCAAGGATCCGCAGACCGCGCTCGAGCACGCCGGCGCAGTCGTGCCCTGCGATCCCGAGCTGAGCGCGATCGAGCGCGCGGTGCTGGAGTGAGCAGCGGCCTGTCCCGCCGGCGCGTCGTGCGCGTGCCGGCCTCCTCAGCCAACCTCGGGCCGGGTTTCGACGCGCTGGCGGCGGCGATCGCCCTGCACCTCGAGCTCGAGGTCGTGGAGACCGGGACGTTCGCCGTGCACACCGAGCTAGACGTCCCGCACGGGCGCGAGAACCTGGTGGTTCGGGCGTTCGAGCGGCTGCATCCGGCCGACGCCTTCGAGTTCCGGATCACCTCGGACATTCCCCTGTCCGGCGGCCTCGGCTCGAGCGCGGCGGCGATCGTGGCCGGCCTGCTCGCCGCCGATCACCTGTTCGAGCTCGATGCCGACGTCCTGCGGATGGCCGCCGAGCTGGAGGGGCATCTGGACAACGTGGCCGCCGCCCTGCGCGGGGGGTTCGTGGTCTGTAACGGGGCGGTGGCCCACCGGTTCGAGCCGCCCATGGGGCTCGAGGCGGTCCTGGTGGTTCCCGACGCCGCGGTTCCCACGCATCGGGCTCGCGCTGCGCTACCGGACCAAGTGCCGATCGACGACGCGGTGTTCAACATCGCCCACGCGTCGATGCTGATGCTGGGGCTGGCCACGGCCGACTGGGAGCTGATCTCGGTGGGGCTCCAGGACCGCATGCACCACGCCCAGCGCTCGCACCTGTATCCCCGCTCGGCCGAGCTGCTCGAGCGCGCCCAGGAGCTGGGAGCGCTCGGCGCGACGATCTCCGGCGCGGGGCCGACCGTGCTGGTGTGGTGCACGTATGACCAGACGGGCCCGCTGGTCGAGGCGCTGACCCGGGAGACCGAGGGCTGGGCGCACGTGATGCGCGGGCGCTTCGAGCCTCAGGGCGCCGACGTCAGATCGCTCTAGCCTAGGCGGTGCGGCCGCGGCGCTCCTCCAGGCGGGCGCGCAGCCACTCGGCGTGTCGCTCCTGGAGCTCGCGCCCCCAGCGGGTGAAGTCGAGGATCTGCCGGAGCTGCTCGCCGGTGTAGCGCTCGGCCATCGGGGCCCAGGCCTCTCGCATGGGCTCGGCCATCAGCTCGGTCGCCAGGCGGTAGGCCTTCTCCGTTAGTTCGACCTTCACGCGGCGGCGGTCGGACGGGTCCGGCACCCGGCGGGCCAGGCCGGCCCGTTCGAGGCGGTCGACGACCGCGGTGATCGCCCCCGTGGTCAGCCGGCTGGCCTCGGCCAGGTCGCCCGCGCTCATGCTGCCGAGCTGGTCGAGCAGATCCAGGCAGCGGGCGTCGGTGCGGTTAATCCCGAGCAGCTGGCTGACGAGCTCGTCCACGACGTCGGTGGCGCGCTGATTGGCCCGGACCTCGTAGTTGAGCTCGGCGTACAGCTGCTCGCGTTCAGGAGAAATTTCTCTTGACATCTAAATCTCTTAGATACTAAGATACATGCCGCGTAAGCAATCTTAGCTCTCGGAGGTGTTGCAAGTGGAGTATGCAATCGAGGCCGACGGCCTCGTCAAGACGTATCCCAAAGGGGTGAAGGCGCTCGACGGCCTGTCGTTTGCGGTCGCGCCCGGCGGGGTGTTCGCGCTGCTCGGCCCCAACGGCGCCGGCAAGTCGACCGCGGTCAAGATCCTGACCACGCTGAGCGCCCCGGACGCCGGCTGCGCCAGCGTGGCCGGCCTCGACGTGCTCGCGCAGCCGGACGCCGTGCGGCGGGCGATCGGCGTCGTGTCCCAGGGCTCCGGGGTCGACGTCCAGGCCACCGGCCGCGAGAACCTGCGCCTTCAGGGCCAGATCCACGGGATCCGCGGCCGCACGATCGAGGAGCGCGCTCAGGAGCTGCTCGAGCGCTTCGGGCTGGCCGACGCCGCCGACCGCATCGCCAAGGGCTACAGCGGCGGCATGCAGCGCCGGCTGGACATCGCGATGGCGCTGGTCCACGACCCCGCCGTGCTGTTCCTGGATGAGCCGACCACCGGCCTGGACCCGGAGGTCAGGGCCGAGATGTGGTCGGTGATCGGCCGGCTGGCCTCCGAGCGCGGCAAGACCGTGCTGCTCACCACCCACTACCTCGAGGAAGCCGATCAGCTGGCCGACCGGGTGGCGATCGTCGACCGCGGCCAGGTGGTGGTCGAGGGCAGCCCGGACACCCTCAAGCGTGAGCTCGAGGGCGACGCGATCCACGTCGAGCTCGACGGCGATTACAACGGCGAGGTCAGCGGCGCTCTGAGGGCCCTGCCGGCCATCCGCGAGATAGCCGTGGAGGGGCGCAGCCTGCGGGCGCGGGCCGACGATGGCGGGCGCGCGGTGCCGCAGGTCCTCCAGGCGCTCGAGGCCCACGGTGTGGCGGTGGCCTCGGTACGGGTGGCCCGGCCCTCGCTCGATGACGTCTACCTCAAGTACACGGGGCGCACGTTCGATGCGGCCGAAGCCGAACAGGAGGCGAGCCGATGACGCTGATCAGGCACACCCTGTACATGACCCTGCGCCACCTGCGAGAGCTGTGGCGCCAGCCCTGGTTCGTCGCGGTCACGCTCGTGCAGCCGGTGATCTGGCTGTTGTTGTTCGGCGCGCTGTTCAAGCGGGTGATCGAGATCCCCGGCTTCCACAGCCACTCCTACATCGCGTTCCTGGCGCCCGGCGTGGTCGTGATGAGCGCGATGTTCAACGCGGCCTGGAGTGGGATGTCGCTGATCGAGGACATCAACCGGGGCGTCACCGCCCGCTTCCTGGTCTCGCCGGTCCGCCGCGAGGCGCTGATCGCCGGCCGGATCCTCAAGGAGGCGGTGGTGGTGATGATCCAGTCACTGATCATCGTCGCGCTGGCCCTGATCGTGGGGGCAACGTTCCCGGGTGGCGTCGGCGGCGTCGTGGTGCTGTTCGCGGTCTCGGGGTTGCTCGGCTCCACGTTCGGGGCGCTGTCGAACGGGTTTGCGCTGATCATGCGCCAGGAGGAGGCCCTGATCGGGGCGACCCAGTTCATCCTGCTCCCGCTCACGTTCCTGTCCACGACGTTCCTGGCCGCCAATCTGATCCCGGGCTGGATGCAGCACGTAGCCGACTTCAACCCGGTCAACTGGGCCGTCGTGGCCGGCCGGACCGCGACCGCGGCTCACCCCGACTGGGGCCTGGCGGCCTCGCGGGCCGGGTTCCTGGCCGCGCTCCTGGCGCTCTGCCTCGCGTTCGCGACGAACGCGTTCCGCTCCTATCAGCGGTCGGTCTGACGGGGTGCGGTCACGCCGCCGGGCAAGGAGGCCCGGCGGAAGCGGCCCCAGGGACGCCGCGCGTCAGCGCGGCCCATCAACCGCCGCTCGGACCGAACAGCTGCGGGACTGCTCCGCCCCCACCGCCGCCGGGCGGGCCGCCGGACAGCCGGCCCTGCCACACAGCCTTGGCGCCGAGGTCGCCGGTGTGGAACACGAAGTAGGCGCATCATCAGATCGCGCAGGAGCTTCCCGGCATGCGCGTGGCGGGCGACCAGCGCGGCCGGTCCGAAGCCGCGCGGTCAGGTGAAGGGCGCTCTGCAGCGCCTCCGGCACGGTCGGAGATTGCGTCGTCACGGCCGGCGCGGTCTGCGCGGCGTTGCTGAGAGGTCGCTAGGAAACGCCGACGAGCTCGTTGGCCAGCGCCCGCGCACGCCGGCGCGGGCCGTCCAGCCCGAGGCGCCCCAGCAGCTCCTGGGCAACGTCGAGGTAGTCGGCGGCCAGATCCGGGCGATAGTCGAGGATCGACACGGCCCGCTCGGCCGACTCGGCGTACGCGATCGAGGCGCGGATCGTGGTCTCGAGCAGCTTCTCGCCGAAGTGCTGGCGCAGCGAGTCGAAGGCCTCGCGGGAGTGGCGGGTGCGCATGTCGGCGATGTTCAGCAGGACCCCGAGCCACTCGAGGTCGGGGTTGAGGTTCTCGCGGGCCAGCTCGATCACCTCGAGGGCCTGCTCGACCCCCTGGAGCGAGAAGTACTGGGCCTCGGCCGAGATCAGCGCGTGGTCCGAGGCCACCAGGGCGTTGACCGTGAGCAGGCCAAGGGCCGGTGGGCAGTCGATCATGATCAGGTCGTAGCCGCCCGAGACCTCGCGCAGGGCCTTCTTCAGCGCGAGCTCGCGGCCCATCTTGCCGCCGAGCGCGAGCTCGGCCTCGGCCAGGCCGAGGTTGGCCGGGATGATCCCGTCGTGCACCGCGGCCTTGGCCTTGGCCCGGCCCGCGAGGACATCGCCGATCGTGGGGGAGGCCTCGGGGTCGACGTCGAGATAGTCGGACAGGTTGCCTTGGGGATCGAGATCGACCACCAGCACGCGCAGATCGACCCGCCGGAACACGTCGGTCAGCGTGCGGGTAGCGGTCGTCTTGCCCGTGCCGCCCTTCTGGGAGAGAACCGAGATCGTGGTCGCCATCGCCGCAGCAGCACTATAGGCGAGGGGCGCCGCCGCCGGTCGCCATAACGTCCGGCGGCGTCAGATCAGCCCGTGTGCGCCAGATCAGCCGGTGTGCGCGGTGGCGCCGTGCTCGGCGGCGTGGCTGTAGCGCATCCCGGTGACCACCGGGACGTCCACGAAGTGCAGGTGGTGGCGACCGATGACGATCTCGTCGCCGTCCGCCAGCGTGCTCCACTCGACCCGCTCGCTGTTGACGAACACGCCGTTGAGGCTGCGGTCGTCGAGCACTCGCAGGCCGTCCGGCTGGCGGACGATCAGCGCGTGCCGGCGGGACACGGTCGGGTCGTCGAAGCGGATGTCGGCGGCCAGGCTGCGGCCGATCCGGGTCCACTCGCGCTGGAGCGCGTAGGCGATCGGCTCCTCGCCGTCGGCCCGGTAGGCCAGGTACTGCCCCGGCTCGTGCAGGCCCTCGCGGACCTCCTCGAGCCAGCCCTGATCGTCGTCCTCGCCCGCCATTTCGATCACGCTTGTCTGAGCGGTGGTGAACAGCGACGCCCGTACGAACTCGGTGCCGCCGCAGTTGGGGCAGGTCGGCAGCTCATCGACGGCATCGAGCGATACCGGATAGTCGCAATCGGTACATCTGAAGGTTCCGGTCCCCGCAACATTGCCCGACATCCAAGCTTTCATAGACGGCGCTTTCTCCTTGTTACGGGGTACTGACTTGCCGACTTGGACAAGCCGGTTCAGCCATGATAGCCCCCGAGTCAAAGTTCCCGCGCAGCTTCTGGACGGATGGCGGAGGCTTGCAAAGCTGTTTAGCAACGCGTCATAACGCGTTCCTCAAGGCGGGGGAAGGAACCCCCTGCACAGCGGCGAAACCCTCGGCCATGCTCCCGGACTCCGATCCCGACGAGCACGTCGCCCTGGAGCTTCAGGTGGCGCTCGTCCGTGGGGCGGTGGATCGCTGCGATGCCGTCCGCGAGCGCTGCGACGGCTGCCGCCGGACGCCGCTGATCGGCGAGCGCGTGTACTTCGACCAGTCGGGGACGGTGTACTGCGAGCTGTGCCGGGCGTTGGACCCCGAGCTGGCTCTGGGCTCGCGGATCGTGCACGGACCCGAATTCGGGCACACGATGCGGCTGACCGATCACCGCGCCGCCTGACGCCGTCGATCCGCCAAGCCGCCGTCGAACCTAGAATCCGGACACGTGGAGCCCTTCACCGTCGAATCGACGATCTCGAGACCTCGCGAGGAAGTGTTCGAGTACCTCGCCGACATCGCCAACCACGCGGAGTTCACCGACCACTACCTGGTCGACTGGCGGCTCACCCGGGAGGACTCCTACGGGCTCGGCGCCGGGGCACGATTTCGCATCAAGGCGCCCCGGGCCCGCTTCAACTGGGCCGACATGTCGTTTGCCGAGGTCCAGCCGCCGTTCCGGATCGTCGAGCGTGGGCGGGGCGGCAAGTACAACCGGATCCGGATGCTCGGCACCTACACGCTCTCACCCGGGGCGGGTGGCAGCACCCGGGTGGAGTACACGATCGAGACCGTGCCGGTGATGCCCTCCGACCATCTGATGGAGGCGCTGGGCGGAAGTGCGTGGCTGCGGCGCAAGACCAGGAAGGCGATGCGGCGCCTGCGCACGATCCTCGAGGAGGGGCGCGACCGCGGCCGGCGAGCCACGGTCGCGGGCCGCTGATTAGACTAGGGCACCCGTGAGCGCGCGCCGTCTGTGGATCATCGCCTGCGCCGTGGGAGTGGCCGTCAGCCTGGCCGCCTGCGGTCAGGTATCGCAGCCGACCAGCCTGCTGAACAACGGCGTCTATGTCGATGCCGGGTCGATCAGCTACCAGCTCCAGGTCTCCCGGGAGCTCAACCCGTTCGCGGTGGAGGACCGGCAGTACCTGGCCGGATTGCCCGCCGGGACGCGCAGCATCGGCGCCAACGAGCTCTGGTACGGGGTGTTCCTGTGGGCCAAGAACCAGACCAACCAGGAGCAGTCCACGGCGAGCAGCTTCCAGATCGTCGACTCGAGCGGCAACCGCTACAACCCGATCCACCTCGACTCGTCGGTCAACGGGTACGCCTGGACCCAGCAGACGCTTGGCCCCTCGGGGATCGAGCCGGGCCCGAGCACGACCGCCGCGCTCGGACCCACCCAGGGCGGCCTGGTGCTGTTCAAGCTGCCGACCTCGGTCTACTCCAACCGGCCGCTCACGCTGGAGATCTTCGCGCCGGGCGGGGGCAAGGGCGAGATCTCGCTCGACCTCTGACGCGCGGTCAGCCCCTCGGGTGGCCGTCCGGGCGCTTAGTGGCTCCTCGGCGCCCGGCCGCTCAGTGCATGGCCTGCAGCCCGGCGATGAGCACCTCGCGAATGGCCGGCGCGGCCGTGCCGCCGCCCGCGCCCTGGTTGGGGAACAGCGCCCCGGCCACGATCCGCGGTGCGCCGACCGGCGCGTAGCCGACGAACCACGCGTCGGTCAGCTGGTTGGCGTTGGCGACGCTCTGGCCGTTCGACGTGGTCGTGCTGGCCAGCTCGGCGGTGCCGGTCTTACCGGCCACGGTCACGCCGGGGATCGCCGCCGCGGTGCCGGTTCCGAACTGCACCACCGCGACCATCATGGTCTGCATCTCGTTCGCCACGTGGTGGCTGGTCACGGGCGAGAAGTGTGGGGGCAGGTGGGCCTGGAGGGTTGGCAGCGGACGCCGGCCGCCCATCGCGATCGTGGCCGCCACGTCGGTCATCTCGAGCGGGGTGGCCAGGACCTGGCCCTGGCCGATCGCGGATGACCCGACTTCGAGGTCGCTGCCCAGGCTCGCCGGCGGGATCGAGCTCTCGGCGGCGCCTGGGATCGTCGGCGTCTGGTTGAAGCCGAACCGGTCGGCCATGGCAAGGAGCCGCTTTCCGCCCAGCTTGGCGCCGAGCGGCGCGAACACCGAGTTGCACGACACAGCGAAGGAGTTCAGGAGCGTGCCGCCGCAATCCTCGCCACTGGCGTTGTGCAGGGTGTAGCCGTCGAGGACTGCCTCCGTGCTGTACGGAAACACCGTGCTCAATTTCACGATTCCGGCCTGGAGCGCGGCAGTCGAGGTGACCATCTTCATCGTCGAGCCGGGCGGCTGGGCGTCCGAGTAGGCGATCCCGGCCAGGGCGAGCAGGGCCCCGGTGCGCGGGTTCATCGCCGCGATGCCGCCAAAACGGCCCGCCAGGGCGTCGATCGCCGCGGTCTCGATCGACGGCACGATCGTGGTGATCACGTCGTGACCGGGCTTCGGCGCGACGCGGGCCAGTACCCGGTGGCCGGCCAGCAGCACGCCACCGGGCTTGCCCGCCAACTGGTTCTGAAAGACGCGTTCGAGCCCATCCTGGCCGACCTTGGTGTTGGCCGGGTAGCCCGCGGCCGCGTAGGTGGCAGCGTCCGCGGACGGGATCGGGCCGAGCACCCCGGCGATCTGGATGGCCACGAGGGGAATCGGCGAGGTCCGGTCGGGGCCCTGGGCCAGCGGCGTGCCGTCGGCGGCGAACAGCGTGGCTCGCGGAGCAAGCGACATGTGACGACCCAGCCGCTCATGTCCGGTCAACCCGGGAAACAGCAGGGAGGGGACGAAGTCGACGGTGGCGCTCGAGCCACTGCCGATGAGCGGCACGTCGAGCGTCTCGGCCAGCACGCCGAACAACCGTGTGCGCACCCGCATGCGGACCGGGATCGCGCCGGCCTGGCGCCGGCCCACCCGCACCGGGGTGAGCGACACCACCGTGGCGGTGGTCTCGTCGCGCCGGTACTCGGCGGCAAAGCGGGTCTCGCTGATGGCCTGGCGCGAGGCGGGGCTGAGCAGCGAGTACATCTGCGAGTAGTTGCCGGCCGTCCACGCGCGCACATAGCTGCTCACCAGCTGACGCTCGGCTCGGCCGGGACCCGCATTGATGACGAGCACGACCGCGACGGCGGCCGCTGCGATCACGGCGAGCGGGATCAGAAGACGCAGGCGACGGCGCCACCGGCGACGTCGAGGACGACCTCTTTTCACCCCCTCCATCAGAACCCCGCGTGCCACCTCATATGGAACGGTAGAAGAACGCTGGCCCTAACCTCCCGCCGGTGACGAAAGTCGACTGGTTGATCGTGGCCTTCGCGGTGCTACTTGCCATGTACGGCTACGCCCAGGGGTTCATCGTCGGGGCGCTTTCGCTGCTCGGCTTCGGCATCGGTGCGTTCCTCGGCACCCGGCTCGCGCCACTGATCCTGCCCGCCGGCTCGCACTCCCAGTACGCGCCGCTGTTCGGTCTGCTCGGTGCGCTGCTGGCCGGCGCGGTCCTGGCCAGTGGCTTCGAGGGGATCGGGGCACGGGCGCGTGTGTTCCTGCGCCTGCCAGGGCTGCGCACGGTCGACGGGCTGCTCGGGGCCGGCCTGACCGCCGCCGGTGGCGCTCGGGATCGCGTGGATCGTGGGCGCGATCGCCTTCCAGTCGACCAACTCGCCGGTCCTCAAGCGAGACATCCAGCGGTCAGCCATCCTGCGAGGGCTGAACGAGCTGTTGCCGCCGTCCGGGCCGATCCTCCACGCGCTGGCCCGCATCGACCCGCTGCCCTCGGTGCGCGGTCCCGCGGCCAACGTGCCCGCGCCGCCGCCGGGCATCGCCACCGCGCCGGCCGTCAAGGCCGCCTCGGCGAGCGTGGTCAAGGTGCTCGGCACGGCCTGCGGGCTCGGCATCGAAGGCAGCGGCTGGGTGGCCGCGCCGCACCTGATCGTCACCAACGCCCACGTCGTGGCCGGCGAATCGGACACCGAGGTCCAGGTCGGCGGCAACCCACCCGGGCTGGCCGCCGACGTGATCGACTTCGACCCGCACGACGACATCGCCGTGCTGCGCGTGCCGGACCTGCACGAGCCGGTCCTGCACATGGCGGCCGACCCGCAAGCCGGGACGGCGGCGGCCATCCTCGGCTATCCGCTCGACGGACCGTTCGACGTCGAGCCGGGACGCATCGGCCAGACCGAGACGGTGAGCACCGAGGACGCCTACGGCAACGGTCCCGTGCTGCGGAGCATCACCGCCCTGCGCGGGCGGGTGCGACCGGGCAACTCGGGCGGACCGATGATCGACGGCAGCGGGCACGTCGTCGCCACCGTGTTCGCCGCGATCACCGGCTCACCGGACGGCAACGGCGGCTTCGCGGTGCCCAACCCGCTGGTCAGCACCCAGCTGTCGCTGGCGCGCCACCGCGCCCACACCGTCGCGACCGGCGCCTGCGCGGGTTAGGCCGCCGGCCTCCGGGATCACAGGTGTCTGGGATCGCCGGCCTCATCCCGGTGGCGGGAACGGCCCACTCGGCCCGGCTGGAGCCGCGAGTGGAGGAAAACCCGCGCATATCGCGGTTTTCAGCACGCTCGAGCCCCGCCGCGCGTCGAGTGCGCCGTTTGAGGGGTGCCCGGGAAGCGCATGTGCGACGCGGCCAACCCGGCTGTGCCGCCCGGACCCTATAGGGCGGGCGGTGGTCTGCACGCCGCCCGCCCCTTAGGTGCATTTGCCCCCGGGGGACTTCCTAGGTGCTATAGCCCCCCGACGTCCTCGGCCATTTGACTCACCATCCTGGGCCCCAGTGCCCCCAGCAGGTGGGGATGATGGTGAGCGAGGTGACGCTGAGCCGCTGAGAAGAGCTCCGACTCATCGTCGCCTGCGAGTTGCGCCCCGCACTCGCAGTAGGCGATTCGCCGGTGCCCACTGACGGCAGCCGTCAGGCCGTCGTCGATGCGGCTCTGCGCTTCCTCTTGCGCCCCGCCGAGAACGTCGCTGCATCTCACCTCGGTGTCCACTGGGCAAAAGTTTGCCGCTTTGACGTTGTCGATACGTTTCCAAAACGTTGCCGCAGGCAGAGCGCCCGCCCGAGACGACCCGTATCCAGCTCTGTGGACGGTTGTCCGTGGAGATCGGCGGCGTGCAGTTATCCGAGCGGCTGCGGGGCAAGCAGGTGCCGCTGCTGCTGGCCTACCTGGTGCTCAACCGCGGCCGGCACGTCTCGCGCGACGAGCTGATCGGCGCGTTGTGGCCCAATCAGGCACCGGTTTCTCAGGACGCCGCCCTGCGGACGCTGCTCAGCCGGCTGCGCTCCTCGTTGGGAGCGGACACGGTGGCCGGGCGCGACGAGGTGATCCTGGAGCTGCCCGAGCCGGTGTGGATCGACATCGAGGCGGCGGCGGCCGAGGTAGGCCGCGCCAGCGATGCGCTCGAGCGGGGCGACCACCGCCGGGCCTGGGCGCTCGCCCAGGTCCCGTTGAACATCGCCACCCGGGGGCTGCTCCCGGGCGCCCAGGCCGACTGGCTGGAGCCTCCCCGCCGCGAGCTCGAGGAGGTCCATCTGCTGGCCCTCGAGGTGATCGGCCGCGCGGGCCTGGCCATGGGCGGCACGCAACTTCAGTCGGCCGAGCGCGCCGCTCGCAGCCTGATCGAGACCGAGGCCTACCGGGAGTCGGGGTACGTGCTGCTCATGGAGGCGCTGGCCGCCCGAGGCAATGTGGCCGAGGCGATGCGGGTTTTCGAGGCCCTGCGCACGCTGCTGCGCGACGAGCTCGGCACGAGCCCTTCGCCCGAGGCGATCGCCGTCCACGAGCGGTTGCTGCGGCCGCACGCGCACGGCGCGGACGCGCCGGCCCACGCGGGGGAGGCCGGGCCCGGCGGCCCGACCATCCCGCTGCCCGCCGATCTGCGCCACCGCGCTCAGGGGACGCTGATCGGCCGCGAGCACGAGCTCGCCCAGCTCGAGGAGCTGTGGGAGATGGCCAGCGGCCGCGAGGGCTCAGGCCAGCTCGTGTTCATGGCCGGCGACGCAGGTATCGGCAAGACCACGCTGACCGCCGACGTGGCCCGGCGCGTGCACGACGCCGGGGCGATCGTGCTGGCCGGGCGCTCCCCGCGCGAGACCGTGGTCCCCTACCAGCCGATCCTCGAGGCGCTGCGCCACTGGGCGCTGAACGCGCCGGCTCGCGACCTCAGCACGATCGCGCGGGAGTACGGCTCCGAGCTCTCGCGCCTGATTCCCGAGCTTCGCCGGCGCGCGCCCGACCTGCCGCCTCCCCCGGCCGATGAGCCCGAGACCGAGCGCTACCGGCTGTTCGAGGCCGTGGTCGGGCTGCTCACCGAGCTCTCCCGCTCGGCGCCGGTACTGCTCGTGCTCGACGACCTCCAGTGGGCTGACCGTCCCACCCTGCTGCTCCTGCGCCACCTGGCCCGCGCCACAAGCCCGGCGCGAGTCCTGATCCTCGGCGCATATCGCTCCGCCGAGCGCCGCGGTGACACGTTCACCAACGCGCTGGCTGAGCTCCGGCGCGACCGGCTGGCCTCGCAGCTCGACATCCGCGGCCTGAGCGAGTCCGAGACGGCCCAGCTGGTGGCCCTCCGCGCAAGCGAGACCCCGTCACGCGCGTTCGCCCACGCGCTCTACGAGGAAACCGAAGGCAACCCGTTCTTCGTCGAGGAGATCGTCCGCCACCTGCTGGAGGCCGGGGTGCACGCGGGCAGCGCCAGCGCCTCCGAGCTCCAGCGCTTCGGGCTGCCCGAGGGGGTCAAGCAGGTGATCGCGTGGCGCTTGGGCCGGCTCGACGCGCCGGCTCTCGAGCTGCTGCGCGTGGCGGCGGTGATCGGTCGCGAGGTCGATGCCACGCTGCTGGAGCGGGTGGTGCTGCTGGCCGAGGAGGAGTTCCTGAGCGCGCTCGAGGAGGCGCTCGCGGCCGGGCTGCTTGTCGAGTCCGACGAGAAGCCCGGCTCGTACGTGTTCTCGCACGCCCTGATCCGGGAGACGCTGTATGAGGGGATGTCGGCGCCGCGCCGGGCGCGGATCCACAAGCGGGTGGGGGAGGCGATCGAGGCCACGCAGGATCGCCGGCAGGAGCGCTACCTGCCCGAGCTGGCCCACCACTACACCCGCGGCGTGGTCGACGCCGAGGACGCCGAGGAGGCGATCACCTATGCCCTGCGCGCCGCCGAGGTGGCCACCGCGATGCTGGCGCACGAGGAGGCGGCCGAGCTCTACGCCCGCGCGCTCGACGTGCAGGGGCGCTTTCAGCCCGAGGCCACGCGGCAGCGCTGTGAGCTGCTGCTCGCGCTCGGAGAGGCGAGGGTCCGCGGCGGGGAACGCTCCCAGGCCTCCTCGGCCTTCCGCGAGGCGGCGGCGCTGGCCGAGCAGCTCGGGGACGGCACTGCCCTGGCCCGGGCGGCGATCGGTGCGTCGCGGCGCTACGTGCAGCCCCCGGGCGTGGTCGATACCGAGCTGATCGAGACGATCGAGCGCGCGCTCGAGCTCGAGACCGGACGGACCGTGACCCGAGTGCGTCTGCTGGCCTGTCTGTGCGGCGCGATCTACTACTCGGCCGAGCGCGGCCGGATGCCGGCGCTCAGCCAGGAGGCGATCGAGATCGCCACCGAGCTGGGCGACCCCGAGGCGCGGGCCCACGCCTGCGGCGCGCAGCGACGGGTGCTGTGGGACGCACCGCATCTCCAGGACCGGATCGAGGCGTCGACCGAGATGCTCACGCTGGCCCGGCAGATCGGCAATCTCGAGCTCCAGCTCCAGGCGCACGCGTGGCTGGTCGTCGACCTGCTCGAGCGGGGCGACCGGGATGCGGTCGACGCCCAGATGGAGGCGTTCGCCGACGGCGCGGCGCGCCTGCGCCAGTCGCTGTTCGAGTGGACCTCGCTGATCTGGCGGGCCATGCGGGCGGTGCTGGCCGGCACGCTCGACCGGGCCGAGCGGCTGGCGGCCGAGGCGCTGGCCGCCGGAGCGCCGGCCGAGGCGGTCACCGCCTCGCAGTACCACGCGATCCAGATCCTGGCCGTCCGCCGCGAACAGGGGCGGATGGGCGAGCTCGAGGTGGCCGCACGCCGGATGGTGTCCGAGAACCCCGGACGGCTGGCCTGGCGAGCCGCACTGGCCAACCTGCTGTGCGAGGAGGGCCGTCTGGACGAGGCCCGGGATGAGTTCGACCGTCTCGCCGCCCACGACTTCGAGGACGTGCCCAAGGACCTCGACTGGATGATCGCGATGACGCTGCTGAGCGACGTGTGCGCCGATCTGGGCGATGCCGCGCGCGCCGCCCTGCTCTACGCCAAGCTCGAGCCCTATGCGGACGTCAACGTCGTCATCGGGCTGGCCGCGGTGTGCCTGGGCTCGGCGGCCAGCTTCCTGGGCAAGCTGGCAGCCACGATGGGCGACACCGAGCGCGCCACCGAGCACTTCGAGCGGGCGCTGAGCGCGAACGCGGCGCTGCCGGCGCCGGCCTGCCTGGCCCGGACTCAGGTGGACTACGCGCGGATGCTGGGCAGCGACCGGCGAGCCGACGAGCTGCTTAAGGCGGCCAGCAAGGCGGCGATGCAGCACGACTTGGGATCGGTGGCCCGCAAGGTGGCGACGCTGCGGGCTCAGCCCGGCTCGCGTGTCTGACTCAGCCGATGGTGAGTCTCAGCCGATGGTGAGTCTCAGCCGATGGTGAGTCAGCCGATGGTGAGCAGGGCGGCGCTCGCGGCCGGGACGTCGAGCACGTAGCCGCCGCGGGAGGGCGTCACCGTCGAGGTGCGCTGCGCGCCGAGAAGACGGCCGGTGGCGGCACCGAAACGCTGGCCGCCCAGCGTGACCCGGCCGGTGGCCGTGATGCGCGGCGCCTGGAGGCGCTCGAGCGTGCCAGGCGCGGTCGCGGCGCCGGGCGCGCGTACGGCAAGGCGACTCGTGCGGGTTCCCTCGTTGATCACCACCACCCGCAGGGTGCCGTCGGGCGCGCGGGTTGCCCACACCTCAAGCTGGCTTGTGCCGGTGCTCGAGACCTTCAGCAGCCGCGATCCCGGCGGCGCCGCCCGGGCGAACAGGGCCAGGCCGTAGTAGTCGGGCTCGACCACGGCGCGCCACCGTCCGTGGGGGCGGGTGAACGTGAACAGCTGGGAGCTCGCGCCCGGGTACGTGTGGACGTTGACGCCGTCCACGCCGACCCGGGCCATCTCGAACAGGACATCGAGCGACCACAGCGCCGAGGCGAATGAGTCGGTGACCGACGGCACGACGCCGCACGAGAGCGTGTTCATCTCGTCGATCCGCAGCGTGTCGTCACGGGCATGGGCGGCGATGACCGATTTGGCGACGCTGTCGGCCAGCCCGCGCGAATTGGCCGGGGCGAGCAGGTGGGCGATCGACGGGTACTTGATCTGCGAGGGGTGCAGGAAGCACTGCTGGAGCGGATAGCGGTGAAGCGTGGCGATGCTCACCCGCGGCTGGTCGGATAAGAAGCGGCCCGTGTAGCCGAACCAGTTGGGTTGGCCGACAACGGGCCCGGCCAGGGGCACGTGAGGCAGGGCCGCGCTGATGCGGGCGAAGTCGCTGTCGAACCCAGCGAAGTCCCAGCCCGCGGGGCGGCCGGGCGCCCCCGAGAAGCCCCACTCGAACGCGTTGTAGAGCTCGGGTTCGTTGCCGAGCTCGAGCGCCTCGACCCGCTGGCGCCCGATCCCGGCGATCAGCGCCCTGGCCTCGGCCGCGGCCACCCGGGTGCTGTCGGCCTCGAGGTCGATCCCCAGGATCAGCCGTGCGCTCAGCGTCTTCGCCATCGCCCCGATGGTCGCGATCCACCTGGGCGTGAGCGAGTACACGATCCCGGTCGGCTTGCTCGCGCCTGGCGTCGGCCACCACGTGTCGTCGGTGGTGTCGCCGCCGATCCGGAGCACCGGAGCCGAGCCGGTCACGTTCCGGATCAGCTGGAGGAATACCGGGTTGACCCGCCGCGGGTTCGGGCCCGCGTAGTCGGGCACCGCCCAGTATTCGAACGAGAGGCCGAGAAAGCCGGCCGGGATCGGCCGGGAGCTGGTCGGCCCGCCGATCGTGATCGTCTTCGGTGGATCGGGGCGCGTGGCGGCCCCGGCTGGTAGGGCGGCCGCGAGGAGCGCCGCGGTAATGAGGGCCAGTCCGGGTACGCCGATCGCTCGCAACATCGCCGTCAGAAAAGCACGATGGGCGGTCGTCGCCGCTACGACGGTTGACTCGGGCGCTACCCTCGCGAACTCATGGGCAAGACACTGGTCATCGCCGAGAAGCCTTCCGTCGGTCGCGATCTGGTCGCGGTGCTTCCTGGAGCCTTCATGAAGAACGAGGGCTACCTCGAGGCGCCCGAGCACGTCGTCACCTGGGCGGTCGGCCACCTCGTCCAGCTCGCCGATCCCGACGAGTACGACGATCGCTTCAAGAAGTGGCGCATGGCCGATCTGCCGATCGTGCCCGACCGCTTCAAGCTGGTGGTCCGGGATGAGCGCTCCAAGAAGCAGATGAACGTCGTCAAGCGGCTCCTCGACCGCGACGACATCGACCACGTCGTGAACGCGTGTGACGCCGGCCGCGAGGGCGAGCTGATCTTCGCCTACCTGTACGAGAAGGCGGGATCGAAGAAGTCGGTCCAGCGGCTGTGGCTGAACTCGATGACCAAGGACGCCATCAGGTCGGCCTTCGGCGATCTACGCCCCGGCGCCGATCTTGCCTCGCTCGAGGCGGCCGCCCGCTCGCGATCGGAGGCCGACTGGATCGTCGGCATGAATGCGACTCGCGCCGCGACGATCCGGCTTCGATCCTCGTTCGACGGGGCGGTGTCACTCGGGCGGGTGCAGACCCCGACGCTCGCGATCCTGGCCAGGCGCGAGCAGGAGATCCGCGACTTCAAGCCCGAGCCGTACTGGCTCGTCGATGCGGTGCTTGATCCCGTAGAGGACAAGCCGCGGACATATGAGGGCCGCTACCACGCCGGCGCGAATCCACGGATCAAGACCGCTGCCGAGGCCGCCGCCATCGTCGAGGCCTGCCGCGGGCAGGCGGGCGAGATCACCAAGCTCGACAAGTCCGAGCGCAAGGAGCGCCCGGAGCTGCTCTACGACCTGACTTCACTCCAGCGGCACGCGAACCGCCGTTACGGGTTCACCGCCCGCCGCACGCTCGCCGCCGCCCAGCGTCTCTACGAGGAGCACAAGGCGCTGACCTATCCGCGCACGAACTCGCGGTATCTGACCGGCGACATGATCCCCGAGATCAAGCCGATCGCGCGGTTGCTCGGCTCCCAGTCCGAGTACCGGAAGGCGTCCGAATACGTGCTCGGCCTCGAAAAGCTTCCCCTCCAGCGCGTGGTCAACGACCTGAAGGTCTCAGACCACCACGCGATCATCCCGACCCGGGCCGAGCGTCATCCCGTCGACAAGATGAGCGACGACGACCGCAAGATCTACGACCTGGTCGTCCGCCGGTTCCTGGCCATCTTCCACCCCGACGCGGTGTTCGAGAACACGCGGGTCGAGACCACGGTCGCCCAGCACGTGCTCCGGACGCGCGGCAAGGTGCTTCTGGTGGCAGGGTGGCGCGCGGTGTACGGCGAGCTGCCCGACGCCGAGCAGACCGACGAGGACGAGGGCCGCGAGCAGCAGCTGCCGAAGCTCGTGCGAGGGGAGCGCGTCGACGTCACCGACATCGGATCAGAGGAGAAGCTGACCAAGCCCCCGGCGCGCTACAACGACAACTCGCTCCTCGGTGCGATGGAGACGGCCGGCAAGCTGGTCGACGACGAGGAGCTGCGTGAAGCGATGAAGGAGTCCGGGATCGGCACCCCGGCGACCCGGGCGGCGATCATCGAGCGGCTGATCCAGGTCGGCTACGTGGAGCGCGACGGCCGTGCCCTGGTCGTCACCGAGAAGGGCCTGAACGTGATCCGTCTGCTCGGCGAGCACGCCCTGACATCGCCCGGCCTGACCGGCGAGTGGGAGCACCGCCTGGCCCGCATCGAGACCGGCGCGGATTCCCGCGAGGCGTTCATGGGCGACATCGTC
The DNA here is from genome assembly GCA_963764545.1 of uncultured Solirubrobacterales bacterium. Taxonomy (GTDB): domain Bacteria; phylum Actinomycetota; class Thermoleophilia; order Solirubrobacterales; family Solirubrobacteraceae; genus Palsa-465. The sequence continues at coordinate 508,562 of CAVXSX010000012.1, forward strand.
AAGTTCACCGCCGACACGGTCGGCGAACTGGACCGCAACCTCAAGGACGTGCGGATCCCGCGCGCCAACCTGGGTCCCTGCCCGGTATGCGGGCGCGACATCGTCGAGAACCGCAAGGGCTACTCGTGCTGGTCTCGCGAGGACCCGGGCTGCGGCTTCGTGATCTGGAAGTCCAAGGCGGGCAAGAACCTTCCGGTGACGGTGGCGCGCGAGCTGATCAAGACCGGCCGAACCCAGAAGGCGGTCACCGGCTTCAAGGGCCGATCGGGCAAGAGCTTCCGGGCTCGGCTGGCGCTCCAACAGACCGAGGACGGCAAATGGCGCGTCGAGTTCGACGAGCCGTGGGCGCGCGAGGGGGCCAAGCCCCCCGAGGCCGAGGAAGCCGAAGCGCCGGCCGAGGCGGCCGAGGCGGCCGAGCAGCCGGAAGCCGCCTGAGCGCCCAGCGCTTTCGCCCTAAATGGTTGTCGGACGGCCCTAAACAGCCGCCGTCCAAGAATGGCTATTCGCCCGATGTGCGCAGCGCGCTTTAGTCCGAGCATTCACGCTCGGTAGTCCCGGTCGTGTGAGCGAGCGGGGTAAAGCGAAAAAGGGGCGGTGTGATGAGGAAGTCCTGGCGGCAAGCGGCGGCGGCTTTGGCGGTCTGTGCGGTGGGGGCGCTGGCGTGCGCACCGGGGGCGCTCGCCTCGACCGAGCGTTCGTATGCGTTCTCATTCGGGAGCTACGGCCCGCAGAACGGCCAGCTCAGCGGGCCCTACGGGGTAGCCGTCAGCCCGACGAGCGGCGACGTGTACGTCGCCGACACCAGCAACAGCCGGGTGCAGATCTTCAACCCCACCGGGGGCTGGCTGGGGCAGACGTTCGGCATCGGCGTGGGATGCACGACGCTCCAGGCGCCAGAGGGACTCGCGGTGAACGGCAGCACCGGAGACGTCTACGTCGTCGACTTCGCGACCGACGAGGTGGACCACCTGTCGCCGAACGGGAGCTGCCTGGGCTCGTTCGGGGGCTCGGGGTCGGGCAACGGCCAGTTTGAGAACCCCGCCTACGACGCGGTCGACCCGTCGACCGGGGACGTTTACGTCACCGACAGCTCGAACCGCCGCGTCGAGCAGTTCGATGCCAACGGCAACTTCATCCGAGCCTTCGGCAGCACCGACTTCGGCGGCAACCAGCCACATGGGATCGCCTTCGATCCGGCCAGCGGCGGGCTGCTGTTTGTCTCAGACACCGGCGGCAACGTCGACGAGTTCGATGCCACCGGGGGCTTCCTCCGCGCGTTCACGAACCAGCAGCTGACCTATCCGGAGGGTGTGGCGATCGACCCGGCGAGCGGCAACGTGTACGTCGGCAACGGCGCCGGCCGCGACGTGCTCGAGTTCACCCCCACAGGCTCGTTCGTGACCAGCTTCGCCGCGCAGGCGTCCAGCTCGGCGCCCGCCGGAGTGGCATTCTCGCCGGTCACCGACGACATGTACTTCACCGACATCCCCAACGAACAGGTCGAGGTGTTCGCTCCGCCGCCCACCTGCCAGGGGTCGAGCGCCTCGGTGCCCCATGACGCGTCGCAGCAGGTCACGCTCAGCTGCAGCGATCCGAGCTTCCAGCCCCAGACGTTCGCGGTGGCCTCGGTGCCGGCCCACGGCACACTCGGTGCGGTCGACCAGGTCTCTCCCACCAGCGCCACCGTGATCTACACGCCGTCGAGCGGCTACTCCGGTACCGACTCGTTCACGTTCGCCGCGTCCGGCGTGGGAACCTCGGCGCCGGCGACGGTGTCTCTCACGGTTGCGGCGGGCGCAGCGTCGACTGTCGGGTCGCCCGGGACCGGCACGTCCGGGACGGGGACGATCACCTCCCCGGCGACAGCGCCGGTACTCTCGGGACTCCGCGTGAACCCCGGCACGTTCTCGATCGCGGGGCGGCGCGTCCGCGGGCGCTGTGTCGCAGTGACTGGGGGCAATCGTGCCCGCCCGCGCTGCACTCGCCAGGTCAGGCTGCTCGTCTCCTACACCGACAGCGAGGCCGGGACGGTTACCTTCGGGCTCGAGCGCGTGGTTGCCGGCCGGCAGGTCCACGGTCGGTGCGTGGCTGCGACCAGGGCGAACCGGACGCACGCGGCCTGCACGCGGGTCGTGCGGGTGCCGGGCAGTATCAGCCGCCAGGCCGTCGCCGGGGTGAATACGTTCAACGTCGTCGGCCGGCTCGACGGGGTGGCGCTGATCCCGGGCAACTACGACCTGATCGTCACTCCGACATCGGGTGGCGGTACTGGCAGGCCGGTCACGGTGGGGTTCGTGATCACCGGGGGCTGAACAGAGGCGATCAAGGTGGGGAGCACGCCCGCGATACGCGGGCGTTGCACCACGCGTAGGCCGGCACCCCGCGCGCCACCCCGCTCGCCGGGACCCGGACGGTGGCCAGCTCGTAGGTGGTGACCCGGCTCCGGCCCGTGGGATACGTGATCGAGAACCGGGTGTAGCGGCCCTCCACGATTCGCCAGGCCGCGAGGCTGACGGCGCGCGGGCTGTAGTGGCAGCCGTGGCAGGACGTGCCATGGCCGATCCAATAGGTCGCGCGCCCGGCGGCGCGCGACCCCCAATGTGTCCAGACGACCGGCGGCTGACGGCCAGCCTCGAACCCCTGCTGGGTCAATCCGGGGCCCTCGAGATAGTCGGGCGTCCGGTTCGGTCGGTTCTGAAGGAAGGACATGAACCCTGGCCGTGTCAGGAACCCGGTGCTGTCATCGGGCACGGTCGCCAGCAGCGTGGGCGCGGCGGCGGCGACGACGCCGCGCGCCGCCGTGACCGCTCCGGGATGGTCGGGCGCTCCGGACGCACCGGCGGCGCCGGCCGCCCAGGCGACTCCGATCATCGAGCCCAGCGCAACCGCGGCCCCCAGTCGCCTCCTCCTCCTCGTGCCGTCACCGCCAAGCGCCATCATCGACATGATGCCGCTTACCCTCGTCTTGGGACCCGCCAACTCCGCCAAGGCCGGGGAGGTGCTCGGTGCATTCGCGGCGGCCGCCACCCGGGGCGCGGTCCTGGTCGTGCCGACGGCGGCCGACGCCGGCCACTACACGCGCGAGCTGGCCGACCAGGGAGCGGTGCTGGGCTCGGTGCTCACGTTCAGCGGGCTGGCCCGCGAGATCGCCGCCCGGGCGGGCTACGCCGGGCGGCGCCTGACGCCGTTGCAGCGCGAGCGGGTGCTCGAGCAGGCCGTGCCGAGACTCCGGTTCGATGCGCTCGCAGAGGCGGCAGGCACGGATGGGTTCCCGAGCCGCGGCCGGCGAGCTGATCGCGGAGTTGCAACGTTCGCTTGGTGACCCCCGAGCGATTTGCGGCGGCGATGGAGAGATGGGCCCGAGCGGGACCCGCGGCGTGCGGCCTACGCCCGCGACGTGGCCGCGATCTACACGGCCTACGCGGCGCGGCTGGACGAGCTCGGGCGGGTCGACGGCGAGCTGTACGCGCTGGCGGGCGCTCGACGCCCTGCGGGCCGCGCCCGGCCGGTGGGGACCCGAGCCGGTGTTCTTCTACGGCTTCGATGACCTGCACCCGCTCGAGCGCGATGCGATCGAGACGCTGGCCCGGGTGGTCGGCACCGAGGTCACGGTGTCGCTCACCTACGAGGCCGGGGCGCGCGGCGCTGTCGGCCCGGGCCGAGGCGGTCGAGGAGCTCCGCCCGCTGGCCCAGCGCGTGCTCGAGCTGCCGGCGCTGGGCGAGCACTACGCGCCTGGATCGCGAGCCGCGCTGCACCAGCTCGAACGCCGGCTGTTCGAACCAGGCCCGGCGCCCGAGCGAGTCGATCCGGGCGCGGCGGTCCGGCTGCTCGAGGCCGGCGGCGAGCTGGCCGAGGCCGAGCTGGTGGCCGCCGAGGTGCTCGAGCTGCTGCGCGCCGGCCTGCGGGGCGAGGAGATCGCGGTGGTCTATCGCTCCCCGGAGCGAAGCGGGGCGCTGGTCGAGCGCGTGTTCGGCCGCTACGGGATCCCGGTCGCGCGCGAGCGGCGGACCGCGCTGGGGGCCAGCGCGCTCGGTCGCGGCCTGCTCGCGCTCGCCCGCTGCGCGCTGCTCGGGCCCGGGCGGGCGAGCGCTGAGGATCTGCTCGAGTACCTGCGCACGCCGGGGCGGCGCGAGTCACCGGATGACATCGACCGGCTCGAGGCCGAGGTGCGCCGGCAGGGCCTGCGCACGGCCGGGCAGGCGATGTCCCGGGCGCAGGCGCGGCATGGATTCGAGCTCGACGAGATCGACGCACTGCGCGCGGCCGAGGCGCCCGGGGAGGAGCTGGTGCGCCAGGGCCGCCGGCTGCTGGCCGCGCCCCACCAGGGCCGGGCGCCGGTGCTCGACGAGGCCGAGGAGCTCGACGCCCGCGCGGTGGCGGCGCTCGAGCGCGCCCTGGCCGAGCTCGGCCGAGGTCGGGGATCCACGCCGGCCGGCGAGGAGCTGATCGAGCTGCTCGAACGGCTCGAGCTGCCCGGCGCGTCGCTCGCCGCGCCGACGCGGTGCTCGTTGCCGATCCGCTGTCGATCCGGGCCCGGCGCTTTCGCGCCGTGCTGGTATGCGGCCTTCAGGAGAGCGAGTTCCCGATGGCCGCCGCGCCCGAGCCGTTCCTGTCCGATGAGCTGCGCCGCGAGCTGGCCGCGGAAGCCGGGCTGCGCCTGCGCCCGCGCGAGGACGCGCTGGCCCGCGAGCGCTACCTGTTCTACACCAGCGTCTCGCGCGCCACCGAGCGGGTGATCCTCAGCTACCGGAGCTCCGACGAGGAGGGCAACCTGGCGCTGCCTTCGCCGTTCCTGGACGACGTGGCCGAGCTGCTGGCCGAGGACTGGCCGGGCCGCCGGCGCCGGCGGATGCTGGCCGACGTGGTGTGGCCGGCGGACAGCGCCCCCACCGAGCGCGAGCGGGCGCGCAGCCGGGCGGCGGAGCGCGCACCGGCGTCGGGAGAGGTCCCCTCGCCGATCGGCTCGCTGGGTCCGGCCGCGCTGGCCCACGTGCGCCACAGCCAGATCCTCTCGGCCGGCGCGCTCGAGACGTACGCCGAACTGCCCGGTCAAGTGGCTGGTCGAGCGCGAGCTCCAGCCCGCTCCGCTCGAGCCCGATCCCGACGCGCTGGCCCGAGGCAGCTACATGCACGCGGTGCTCGAGCAGGTGCTCCGGCGCCTGGGCGGGCCGGTCACCGACCGACTCGCTGCCGCGGGCGCTCGAGCTCCTCGACGCCGTGCTGGGCGAGCAGACGCACGGCATCGCCGCCGGCCGCGGCGAGGCGGTGCGGGCGGGATGGGCGCGGGCGGTGGCCGCCGACCTGCGGCGCTATCTGGCCTACGAGGCGCGCGACGGGTGCGCCTGGCCGCTGCGCGGGCATCGAGCTGCGCTTCGGCTTCGACGACCGAGGACGAGCCGGCCTCGCTGCCGGCCCTGGAGCTGAGCGACGACGTGCGTCTGCGCGGGATCATCGACCGGGTCGACGTCGAGAGTTCGGACTCACCCAGGCCACGCGATCGTGCGCGACTACAAGAGCGGCTCGGCGCGCCCCGAGCACCAGGGCGCGCGGTGGGAGACCGACCGCCAGCTGCAGGTCGCGCTGTACATGATCGCGGTGCGGGAGCTGCTCGGGCTCGAGCCGGTGGCCGGCTTCTACCAGCCGCTGGGCGGCGGCGACCTGCGGGCGCGCGGCGTGTTCCTGCGCGGCGAGGCGCCCGGCGACCGCCTGGTGGGCAACGACGGCCGCGACCCCGAGGAGCTCCAGGAGCTGCTCGACGGCGCGCGCGAGCGTGCGCTCGCCCTGGCCGCGCGGCTGCGGGCCGGGTCAGCTCGAGCCGTGCCCGGCCACGTGCTCGCGCGACGGCTGCAGCTACCCCGGGATCTGCCGTGCTTGATCTGGAGGCCGACACGTCCAAGCGGGAGTTCACCGACGAGCAGCTGGTGGCCATCGAGCGTCGCGAGGGCGATCTGCTGCTCGACGCCGGCGCGGGCAGCGGCAAGACCTCGGTGCTGGTCGAGCGGTTCGTGCGCTCGGTGCTCGAGGACGAGATCGACGTCGGGCGCGATCCTCACGATCACCTTCACCGAGAAGGCGGCCGCCGAGATGCGCGAGCGGATCCGCCGGCGGCTGCGCGGAGCTCGGCGCCGACGAGGCGGCGCGCGCCACCGAGGGCGCGTTCATCTCGACCATTCACGGCTTCTGCGCCCGCCTGCTGCGCACCCATGCGCTGGCCGCCGGGCTCGACCCGGGCGTTCGCGGTGCTCGACGCGCCCGAGGCCGAGCGGCTGGCCGACGCCGCCTTCGAGGAGGCGCTCGAGGCGCTCGCGCGCGCGGCTCCCGACGATGATCGACCTGATCGCCGGCTACACGGCGGGGGGGCTGCGCAGCGCGATTCTCCAGGTCCACGACGAGCTGCGCTCGCGGGGCGCAGCGCCGCCCGCGGCTGCCCGCGCTCGCCGCCGGCGCCCGACCTCGACGCGGCGCGGCGCGAGCTGGCCGCGGCGGCGGCCGCCGCGGCCGCCGAGCTCGGCGCGATCGGCGAGCCCGGCGCCAAGGTGATCGAGGCGCTGGCCCGGCTCGAGCGCTGCCCTCGGCGTGATCGCGGTCGGACGAGCCGTGGCCGGGGGATCTGTGGGCGGTGGGGCTGCCCGGCGGCAACGGCGCCGCGCTCTCGACCGAGGACGTGCGTGCGTTACAGCGAGGCGCTCACCGCCTTCCGCGAGGCCTGCGAGCACCGCCGGGCCATCCGGATCCATGCGCTGCTCGATCGTGCTCCTGCGGGCGTTCGGCGAGCGCTACGCGCGGGCCAAGCGCGAGGCCTCGGGCCTCGACTTCGAGGACCTCGAGCTCGAGGCGCGCGAGCTCGCTGCGCTCGGACTCCGGGCTGCGCGAGCGATACGCGACGCGCTTTGCCCGGATCATGGTCGACGAGCTCCAGGACACCAACCGGGTGCAGCTCGAGCTGATCGAGTCGATCGCGCGCGGCAACCTGTTCACGGTCGGCGACGCGCAGCAGTCGATCTACGGGTTCCGCCACGCCGACGTCGAGCTGTTCGAACGCCGCGGCGAGCAGCTGGCGGCGACGGGGCGCGCGCGCCACGCTGGAGACCAACTTCCGTTCGCGCCCGGAGATCCTGGAGGTGATCAACGGGTGCTTCGAGCGGGCTGCTCGGCGAGCGAGTTCCGAGCCGCTGCGGGCCGGGCGGCCGGCGGCGCCGGCCCGAGTTCGCGCGCGAGCCGCTGGTCGAGCTGCTGGTGGCCGACAAGGGAGCCGACTGGGCGATGGAGGGGCTGGGCGCGCCGTGGCGGGTGGCCGAGGCGCGTGCGCTGGCGCGCGCGGCTCGAGCGGTTGCTGGCCGACGGGGCGGCCGCCCGGGACGTCGTGCTGCTCACCCGCGCCACCACCGATCTGCGGGTCTACGAGCGCGCGCTCGAGGAGCGCGGGATCCCCACCTACGTGATCGGCGGGCGCGGCTACTGGGCCCATCCGCAGGTGATCGACATGGTCGGCTACCTCGAGGCGCTGGCCAACCCGCGCGCAGGAGGAGGCGCTCTACACGGTGCTCGCCTCGCCGCTGGTCGGCGTCTCGGCCGACGCGCTCGTCGTCCTGGCCGCGGTGGCGCGCGCCCGCGGCACCGATCCGTGGTCGGTGCTGCGCGAGCCCGACGGCGCGTTCGACGAGCTGGGGGCGCGGATCGGGCGTCCCTGTCGCAGTTCGCCGGCTGGTTCGCGCATCGAGCGCGAGAGTGGCCGGGCGCACGGCGGTCGAGTCGCTGATCGACCGGGTGATCGAGCGCACCGGCTATGACCTGGCCGTGCTCGCCATGCCCGGCGGGCAGCGACGGCTGGCCAACGTGCGCAAGCTGATGCGCCTGGCCCGCGAGCACGAGGCCGCGCACGGACCCGATCTGCACGACTTCCTCGAGCTGGTGGCGCGCCGGGCCGCGCCGGTGCCGGCGCCGGCGAGGCGCGCGAGTCCGAGGCGCCGGTGGAGGGGGAGGCGCTCGACGCGGTGCGGCTGATGACGATCCACCGAGCCAAGGGACTCGAGTTCGAGGTGGTGTGCGTGGCCGACCTGGGGCGCGGGCCGCGCTGGCGCGCCGAGCTGATGCGGGTCGGACGCGACGGGCGCTTCGGGCTGCGCCTGTCCGAGCCGGGCACCGGCCGGCGCGAGTCCGCGCTCGACTACCGCACGCTCGGCGAGGAGCGGCAGGCCGCCGAGGCCCGCGAGGAGCGGCGGCTGTTCTACGTGGCCATGACCCGCGCCCGCGAGCGGCTGATCCTGAGCGGGGCGGCCAAGCTCGAGGCGTGGCCGGCGATCGACGGGCCGCGGGGGCGGCGGCGGGCCGATCGCCTGGATCGGGCCGGCGCGTGGCCGAGCGCGACGGACGTGGCGGTGAGCTTGGTCGGGCCCGAGGACCTGCCGGCGGCGCCCGAGGCCGAGCCGTCGATGCGGATCGAGGACCGGCGCCCGGGGCTGCCGGCGATGCCGGCACCGACGCGGCCGGTCGCGGCGCCCCGTCGCCGCCGCCGAGGCGCCGCCGCTCCGCGCCGCCGGTGGCCGCGCTCAGCTACTCCTCGCTGGCCGAGTACAAGCGCTGCGGCTACCGCTTCTACGCCGAGCGCGTGCTCCGGCTGCCCGCGGTCCGCGCAGCCCTGGCGGCGGCGGCGAGGCCGTCCCGGGCGCGCCGGCGCTGAGCGCGACCGAGCGCGGCACGCTCGTGCACGCCCTGCTCGAGCGCCTCGACTTCCGCCGACCGGCCGTGGTCACCGAGGCGATGGTGGCGGCCGCAGCGGCGCGCTGCGGGCTGACGGTGGCGCCCGGCGGCGCCGACGCGGCGCAGATCATCGAGCTGGTCGACCGCTTCGCGGCGGGCGAGCTGTGCCGGCGCCTGGGCCGGGCCACCGGCGTGCGGCGCGAGGAGCGCTTCCGGTTCCTGCTCGGCGAGCGTGCTGATCGGCGGCGTGTTCGACGTGATCGCCCGTGAGCCGGGCGGCCGGACGCTGATCGTCGACTACAAGACCGACCGGCTGGAGGGCGCCGATCCCCAGGCGCTGGCCGACACCGCGTACGGCACGCAGCGGCTGGTGTACGCGCTGGCCGCGCTGCGCGCGGGCGCCGAGGAGGTCGAGGTCGTGCACACGTTCCTCGAGCTTCCGCAGCGGCCCGCCGTGGCTCGCTTCACGCGCGAGCAGGCGCCGGCGCTGGAGGACGAGCTCTGGCCGAGCTGGCCGGCGGCGTCCTGCGACGCGAGTTCACGGTCACCGACGCGCCGCACCGGGGCGTGTGCGACGGCTGCCCGGCCGAGGGCGGGCTGTGCTCCTGGCCGCTCGAGATGACCCGGCGCGAGGCGGCCGACCGGCTGTTCTAAGACGGCTTCCGGGCTGCGGCGCTTCCGTCGTGAAGCTGACGTCGACCTGCTCGACGTCGTGGCGCTCCTCGACCTTGGCCAGCGCGGCCAGCGTCTCCTGGTCGGCCGGCGCCTCGGGCGGACCCATCAGGCTCCGCGGCCACAGCTTGCGCACCACCACCACGTTGATCTCGGCCGCATACAGGCTGATCTGCGCGATCAGGTGCAGCCAGACGAGCAGCCCGATCACGGTGGCGAACGTGCCGTAGGTGTTCTGGCGTGGCTGACCACGTGCTTGACGTAGATGCCGCCTACCAGCTGCAGGATGGTCAGGAACACCGCGCCGGCACCCGCGCCGACCCATAGGCAGCGCGTGGGGATGGTGGCAGCGGTGAGGAAGCGGAACGCGGCCACGTACAGCCCGAAGTTGAGCAGCAGGGAGATCACGTAACCGGCGAGCTTCACGCCACGGCCCGCCGATCGTCGTGACCCCGCCGGTGACCGCGACGGAGACGACGAACAGCAGACCAAGGGCCATCAGCAGGAGCAGCCCGCGCAGGCGGGCGTGGAGGAAGTCGGGGCGGTCCTTGAACGGCACCGCCCACACGCGGTCGAACGCGTTCTGGGCGGCGTTGGTGACGCCGAGGCCGCCCCACAGCGAGCCGAGCAGGCCGATGACGAGCGCCGGTCACGCTGCCGGTCAGGGCGTGGGAGCTGATCTGCTTGCCGACGACCGGGAAGTGGCCGAGCACCGAGCTTCTGGACCGACGCTGGAAGATGCGGGTGGCCCTGGAGCACGAACCCGAGGATCGTGGTGAACACCAGGAGCAGCGGGAAGATCGAGAAGAACGCGTAGTAGGCCATCAGCGCGGCCAGGCTGCCCGCCTGGTCGTTGCCGAACTTCCGGATGACGGCCATCGGGATCGCCCAGCCCTTGTGCTTCTGCTGGAAGCGATCGAACTTCCGAACGGGGGCGAGCAAGTCCACGGTCAGGTAGATACCCGACTAATCCGGTGAAAATGCCTCCCGTCCTATAGTGGCGACGCGTGGCGGCAGTACGGGCAAGCGGCCTGGTCAAGCGCTTCGAGACGACGATGCGCGGTGGACGGGGTCGACCTCGTCGTGCGGGAGGGCGAGGTGCGCGGCCTGCTCGGCCCCAACGGCGCCGGCAAGACCACGCTGCTGCGGCTGCTGTTCGGGCTGGTCGCGCCCGACGCGGGCGAGGTCGAGCTGTTCGGCCATCCGCTCGGGACGCGCCGACGCGGTCGACCTCGACGGCGTGGGGGGGTTCGTCGAGGAGCCGACGTTCTATCCCTACCTGTCCGGGCGCGTGAACCTCGAGCTGCTGGCCGAGCTCGACGGCGGCGTCGGCCGCGAGCGCGGTCGAGGAGCGTGCTCGAGCTGGTCGGGCCTGTCCGGGCGCGGCGAGGATCGCGTCAGCGGCTACTCGACCGGCATGCGCCAGCGCCTGGGGATCGCCGCCGCGCTGCTGCGCTCGCCGCGGCTGCTGCTGCTCGACGAGCCGACCAGCGGCCTTGATCCGGCGGGCGCCCGCGACATGGCCGGGCTGGTGCGCCGGCTCGCCGCCGAGGGCACCGCGGTGCTCCTCTCGAGCCACCTGATCGGCGATCTGGAGAACGTGTGCGACGCGTTCACGGTGCTGCGCCTGGGCAAGGTGGTGTGGGACGGGAGCGCCCAGGAGCTGCGCGAGCAGGCTCCGGGCTCGGCCTACCGGCTGGCCACCAGCGACGACGCCCGCGCGCTCGAGATCGCCGAACGGCACCCGGGCATCCACGCCACCCGGTCCGCGACCGGCGAGCTCCGGCTGGCCGTGCAGGGCCGCGTCGACGCCTTCGTGCTCGATCTCGGCCGGGCGGACGTCGCGGTACGCCGGCTCGAGCTGGTCGTGAGCCCGCTCGAGTCGATGTTCTTCGCGCTGACCAGCGACGTCGAGCTCGACTCGGGCGGCCCTGACCGAGCTGATCGAAGCCGCGATGGCCGAGGCATGAGCGCCACGCACGCGCTCGGCCCGGGCGATGCGCCGCGGGGCGCGGCCGAGCCGCGTCGCCGGCCGGCGTCCGGCACGTCTACCGGGCCGAGCGGCGCAAGCTCGCCGGCGCAGCTCGCGACCCGCCTGCTGGCGCTGATCTGCGTGCTCGGGCCGTTCGCGTTCGCGGGCGTGCTGAAGATCCAGACCGGCAGCCCGGCCGACACGCTGTTCGGGGTGTGGGTGCACCAGTCGGGCTTCGCCGCTGTCGCTGGTCGTGCTCGGGTTCTGCGGGTCGTGGGGCTTCCCGGTGCTGGCCGGCGTGCTCGTGCGGCGACATCTTCGCCTCCGAGGACCGCTACGGCACCTGGAAGATGGTGCTCACCCGCTCCTCGACGCGCCGGCACCCTGTTCGCCGGCAAGCTCCTGGCGGCGGTGAGCTTCTCGGTCGGCCTGCTCGTGCTGCTGGCCGTCTCGAGCCTGGCCGCCGGGCTGCTCCTGGTGGGCGCGGGCGAGCTGGTCAGCCTCGGCGGCGTCGAGCTGTCGGCCGGCCACAGCCTGGTGCTGGTGGCGGCGGCCTGGCTGCTCAACATCCCGCCGATGCTGGCGTTCGTCAGCCTCGCCGTGCTGCTCTCGGTGGCCACGCGCAACGGGATCGTCGGGGTGATCGGGCCGGCCGCTGCTCGCCCTGGTGATGCAGCTGCTGCTGCTGGTCGGCACCGGCGTGTGGCTGCACATGCTGCTGGTCGGCTCGGCGTTCGGCGGCTGGTACGCGCTGTTCACCGCGCACCACTACTACGGCCCGATGGTGATCGCGTGCCTCGTCAGCCTGGTCTGGATCGTGGCCTGCCTGGGCGGCGCGTGGCTGATCCTGCGCCGGCGCGACTTCGCGGGCACACCGGTGAGCCGCCGGCCGGGCTGGGTGGTGCCGGTTCGGGTGGCGGTCGGCTCGGCGGTGCTAATCGCGTTCCTGGCCGTGGCCAGCAACTGGGGGCCGGTCGGGGACACGTCGGCGCGGCTGAAGGCGAGCATCACGCCCGAACTTCAACAACCTCACGATCCTCCAGCAGCGCGAACTCGGCCGGGTCGTCCCGGCGGGCACCAAGCTCAACGTGCTCCCGAGCTGCAGCCGGCGCGCGAGCACCCCGTCGGGCCCGGGGGACTGGATCTGCACGCTCGACGTGTTCATCCCGCAGCCGGGCGCCGACCCGTTCCAGCAGACGCCGGTCACCTACGACGTGAGCCTGCAGTCCAACGGGTGCTACAAGGCGGAGTCGCCGCCGTCGTTCGTGGGCCAGCAGACCATGCGCGACGCCGCGGGCCACCAGGTGGTCAACCCGCTGTTCGTGATCTACGGCTGCTTCAACCCGCTGTAGCCCTCGACGGCCAGCAGCCGGCGCTTCTTGCTCCAGGCCTCCGGTGTAGCCGCCCAGCCCGCCGCCCGGAGTGCAGGATGCGGTGGCAGGGCACGACGATCGGGATCGGGTTGGAGCCGAGCGCGTTGCCCGCGGCGCGGGAGGCGCGCGGGTTGCCCGCCACGCCCGCCACCTGCTTGTAGGTGGCGGTGGCGCCGAACGGGATCTTCGCGGTCGCCTGCAGCACGCGGCGGGCGAAGCCGCGGGTGAGGCGCCAGTCGAGCGGCAGGTCGAACTGGCGTCGGCGGCCGGCGAAGTACTCGTCGAGCTCGCGGCGGGGCTCGTCCAGCCGGCGGGCCGCGGCCAGGATGCGCGGCGAGACGTGCGTCGGCGAGGTGCTCGAGCACCTCCGACTCGTCAGGTGTAGTCAGGTAGGCCAGGCGGATCAGGCCCTGGGGCGTGGTGGCCAGCAGCAGCGGGCCCAGCGGGCGAGTCGAGCGTCGCGTAGGCGACGTCGAGCAGGCCGGCGGCGGCCGCGGCCTCGCAGACGTTGGGGGGCGTTTCAGGAGGCGGCGCCAGCCGCCTCAGATCGTGTTCGAGCGGGTCTGGGGTGCTCATGGTTGGTACTCCGTTCGCAGTCGCTTGAGGGCCTCGTGGACGTTTCGCCGGGCCGCCTCCTCGCTGGTGCCCATCACCTCCGAGATCTCGTCGTAGCCGGCGTCGGCCACGTAGCGCAGCGCCAGTGCGGTGCGCTGCTTGGGCGGAAGCTCGCGGACGCGGCTCCACAGGCCGTCGTTCGGGAACGCTCCGTCGTTGGTCGCCGGCGCGTGGTACGCGCTCATGGGCTCGGGCACGTCGCCGACCGGTACGGCGCGGCGCCCCCGGGCTCGCACGTGGTCGATCGCCTTGCGCGAGGCGACCGGTGAAGATCCAGCTGCGTGAGGTTCGAGGCGTCGCGCAGCCGCGGGTAGGCGCGCAGCGCGGCCAGCCACGTCTCCTGGTAGCAGTCGTCGGCGTCATGGCGGCCCACGCTGGCCACCAGGAAGCGGTGAACGGCGGGGCCGTGGGCGTCGAGCAGGGTCTGGAAGGGCGGAAGCCGCACTGCTTCTGAAACGCGCCGGCGGGCCATCACGTGAGATGGTGGCGCACCCGCGGCACCGGTAAAACGGAGCAAAGTCCCCGACCGTCTGCCCGCTCGGCGACATAAGCATGGACACAATGCTTATCTCGCCAGGGCGGCGATCCGGAGGGGCGGTTTGCCCGGTTTTACATGCGAGGGCGGGCGGACCGATGAATTCACGGCTCGGATCGCGTCTGACAAGACGGCGGCGCCGGCAAGACGCCGATCATCACTTGCCACCAAACCCCGTTCGCTATACAAGGACACCTATGGCTCGAGCAATTTGGTCAGGTGCGATCAGCTTCGGACTGGTCAACGTGCCGGTCAAGCTGTACACCGCGACTTCGCCCAAGACGGTTCGCTTCAACCAGCTCTCCAGCAAGACCGGGGCGCGGATCCGCCAGAAGCGGGTCGATCCGACCACCGACGAGGAAGTCCCCTACGAGGACATCGTCAAGGGCTACGAGATCACGCCCGACCGGTTCGTGACGATCACCAACGAGGAGCTCGACGCGCTCGATCCGAAGGCGACCAGGACGGTCGACATCGAGGAGTTCGTCGACCTGGCCGACATCGACCCGATCTACTACGACCACAACTACTACCTGGCGCCCACGGCCGGCGGGGCCAAGGCCTACCGGCTGCTGCTCGACGCGATGCGCGAGGCGGGCAAGGTCGGCATCGGCAAGGTCGTGCTGCGCTCCAAGCAGCAGCTGTGCGCGCTGCGCCCGACCGGGGACGTGCTCGCGCTGACCACGATGCTGTGGGGCGACGAGGTGCTCTCGCCCGACCGCCTGGACGAGATCGGCGAGATCGAGGAGGCCCAGGCCACCGACCGCGAGCTCAAGATGGCCGAGCAGCTGATCGCGTCGCTGTCGGCCGACTTCGAGCCGACCAAGTTCCACGACGAGTACCGCGAGCAGGTGCTGGCGCTGATCGAGGCGCAAGGCCAACGGCGAGGAGATCGCCGTGGCGCCGCAGGTCGAGGAGCCGTCCGCCGCGCCGGACCTGATGGCCGCGCTCGAGGCCAGCCTGGCCGCGGTGCGCAGTGGTCCCGAGGACGAGCCCGAGCCGGCGCCCAAGCCGCGCCGGCGGGCGGCCGCCAAGAGCACGGACGGGGACGGCGCGCCCGCACGCGGCTCACGGTCGCGGGCCAAGGCCAAGAGCTGACGCGGAACGCCGCCGGGCATGGATGTCCGGCGGAACCGGTCCCAGGGATGTCGAGCGAAGCGAGACCCATTGGTACTCTTCGGCGACCGCCCCGTCCGTGCGCCCGTCTGCACCCTCTCCCCATGTACCGACGTATCATCCCGCCAGGGGCCAGTGGCCTCTACGACCCCGCCAACGAGCACGATGGCTGTGGCATCGCGCTCGTGGCCAAGCTGTGGGGCGAGGCCAGCCATGCCGTGGTGGAGAAGGCGCTCGACGCGCTCGAGAACCTCGAGCACCGCGGCGCTGAAGGGGCCGATCCGAACACCGGCGACGGCGCCGGCATCCTGCTTCAGATCCCCGACGGCTTCCTGAGGGCCGCGGTCGCCGGGGTCGAGCTGCCGCCGGCCGGCCGCTACGGCGTCGGCGTGTGCTACCTGCCGACCGACCCCGAGCGGCGGGCCGTGCTCGAGCAGCTGATCGAGGAGACGATCGAGGCCGAAGGCCAGCGCGCGCTGTGGTGGCGCGACGTGCCGGTCGACGATCGCCACGTGGGCGAGACCGCGCGGCTCTCCGCGCCGGTCATCCGCCAGGTGCTGATCGGGGCCTCGGAGGACCTGGCCGAGGACCAGGACGCGTTCGAGCGCAAGCTGTACGTGATCCGGCGGGTGATCGAGCGCGCGGCCGGGCGCGACCTGGCGCTGCCGAGCTTCTCCAGCCGGACGATGATCTACAAGGGGATGCTGACCGCGCCCCAGCTCCCGCGCTACTTCACCGACCTCCGAGACCCGCGGGTGGCATCGCGGCTGGCGCTGGTCCACTCGCGCTTCAGCACCAACACGTTCCCGAGCTGGGAGCTGGCCCACCCGTACCGGATGATCGCCCACAACGGCGAGGTCAACACGCTGCGCGGCAACGTCAACTGGATGCGGGCCCGCGAGTCGCAGCTCGCCTCCGAGCTGTTCGGGGAGGACCTCGAGAAGGTGATCCCGGTCGTCCGCGAGGGCGGCTCGGACTCGGCCATCTTCGACAACGTGCTCGAGCTGCTCGTGCTGAGCGGGCGAGACATCCCGCACGCGGTGATGATGATGATCCCCGAGGCCTATCGGACCCGCGCGCGATCTCGATCCCGACGTCAAGGGCTTCTACGACTTCCACTCATGCCTGATGGAGCCGTGGGACGGCCCGGCCGCGGTGGTGTTCACCGACGGGCGGGTGGCCGGCGCGGTGCTCGACCGAAACGGCCTGCGCCCCGGCCGCTGGATCCAGGACACCGAGGGCTACGTGGTGCTGGCCTCGGAGACCGGCGTGATGACCGTGGCCCCCGAGCACGTCCAGCGCAAGGGGCGGCTGGCCCCGGGCAAGGTGTTCCTGGTCGACCTCGAAGAGGGCAAGATCGTCGAGGACGAGGACGTCAAGCGCCGGGTGGCCCGCCAGCGCCCCTACGGCGAGTGGTACGAGCGCTCGGTCGTGCACATCGACGACCTGCCCGACCGCGACCCGCGCACGCCGCGGATCGAGCCGCTGCGCTCCAAGCAGCTGGCCTTCGGCTACTCGCAGGAGGACCTGCGGCTGATCATCGCGCCGATGGCCACCAAGGGCGAGGAGCCGACGGCCAGCATGGGCAACGACGCCGCGCTGGCCGTCATGTCCGACCGCCAGCCGCCGCTGTTCGCCTACTTCAAGCAGCTGTTCGCGCAGGTCACCAACCCGCCGATCGACCCGATCCGCGAGAACGTGGTGATGTCGCTGCAGGCCGGCGTGGGCGCCGAGGTCAACCTGCTGCAGCGAGTCGCCCGAGCAGGCCCACCAGCTGGTCATGGACCAGCCGATCCTGCGCAACCACGAGCTCGAGAAGCTCCGCCAGGTCTCGCACGAGATCTTCGACGCGGCCACGCTCGACATCACGTGGCCGATCGAGCAGGGATACGAGGGCATGGAGGCGCGCCTGGAGGCGCTGTGCGAGGAGGCCGCCGGCTACGTCGACAACGGGGCCAACATCCTGATCCTGTCCGACCGCAACGTCGGCGCCGAGCGGGTGGCCATGCCCTCGCTGCTGGCCGTGGCCGCCGTGCACCACCACCTGGTGCGGCGCGGGACGCGGCTGCGCACCGGCCTGGTGATGCGAGTCCGGCGAGCCGCGCGAGATCCACCACATGGCGACGCTGATCGGCTACGGCGCCGCGGCGATCAACCCGTACGTGATGTTCGAGTCGCTCGATGAGCTGGCGGACCGCAGCCTGCTGCCCGAGGACCTGGGACGCGAGGAGGCCGAGAAGCGGATCGTCAAGGCGATCGGCAAGGGCCTGCTCAAGACGATCTCCAAGATGGGGATCTCGACCATCCAGTCCTACTGCGGCGCGCAGATCTTCGAGGCGGTGGGGCTCGAGCGCGAGCTGATCGACAGGCACTTCACGGGCACCGCCTCGCGGATCGGCGGGGTCGGGCTCGAGCAGCTGGCCAAGGAGGCGCTCGAGCGCCACTTCCGCGCCTACCCGCGCACCGATCGCGAGGTGCTGCCGGTGGGCGGCGTGCTCCAGTGGCGCCGGCACGGAGAGCGCCACGTGTGGAACCCGGACACGATCGCGACCTTGCAGCACGCCGTAGGGTGGACAGAACGGCGACCCGCGGGAGACCTACGCCGAGTTCGCGCGGATGGCCAACGAGGAGTCGGTGCGCCACGCGCTGCTGCGCGGGCTGATGACGCTCCGGCCGGCCGGCGAGCCGATCCCGCTGACCGACGTGGAGCCGGCCACCTCAGATCGTCAAGCGCTTCACGACCGGCGCGATGAGCCTCGGCGCGCTCGGGCGCGAGGCGCACGAGACGCTGGCCATCGCGATGAACCGGCTGGGCGCGCGCTCCAACACCGGTGAGGGCGGCGAGGATCCGAGCCGCTACACGCCCGACCCCAGCGGCGACTTGCGCCGCTCGGCGATCAAGCAGGTGGCCTCGGGCCGCTTCGGCGTCACCGTCCACTACCTGGTCAACTGCGACCAGCTCCAGATCAAGATGGCCCAGGGGGCCAAGCCGGGCGAGGGTGGCCAGCTCCCCGGCCACAAGGTCGACGACTACATCGCCTGGCTGCGCAGCTCGACGCCGGGCGTCGGGCTGATCTCGCCCCCGCCGCACCACGACATCTACTCGATCGAGGACCTCAAGCAGCTGATCTACGACCTGCGCTGCGCCAACCCGACCGAGCTCGGTGTCGGTCAAGCTGGTCAGCGAGGTGGGCGTGGGGACGGTCGCGGCCGGGGTGGCCAAGGCCAACGCCGACCACGTGACGATCGCCGGGCACGACGGCGGCACCGGCGCCTCACCGCAGTCCTCGATCCAGGGGGCCGGCGTGCCCTGGGAGATCGGGCTGGCCGAGACCCAGCAGACGCTGCTGCTCAACGACCTGCGCAGCCGGATCGTGGTCGAGGTGGACGGCGGGATGCGCACCGGGCGCGACGTGGTGGTGGGCGCGCTGCTCGGCGCCGACGAGTTCGGCTTCTCGACCGCGCCGCTGATCGCGATGGGCTGCATCATGATGCGGGTCTGCCACCTGAACACCTGCCCGGTGGGGATCGCCACCCAGGATCCGGTGCTGCGCAAGCGCTTCCGCGGAACTCCCGAGCACGTGGTCAACTACCTGATGCTGGTGGCCGAGGACGTGCGCTCGATCATGGCCTCGCTGGGGATCCGGCGCTTCCAGGACATGATCGGGCGGACCGAGCTGCTCGACATGGACGAGGCGATCGACCACTGGAAGGCCAGCCGGGTCGACCTCTCGATGGTCCTGCAGACGCCGGACCTGCCCGCCGGCACCCCGCGACGGCGCACCCGCCCCCAGCAGCCGGTGCTCGACGACGCGCTCGACTGGGAGCTCGTGCGCCGCTGCGCGCCGGGGGTCGAGCGGCGCGAGCGGTGAAGCTCGGGCCGATCCCGGTGCGCAACGTGAACCGCACCGTGGGCGGGATCCTGAGCGGCGAGATCGCGCGCCGGCACGGCGCCGAGGGCCTGCCAGAAGGGACGATCGAGATCGCCTTCACCGGCTCGGCCGGCCAGAGCTTCGCCGCCTGGCTGGCTCCCGGGGTGACGTTCTCGCTGCGGGGCGAGACCAACGACTACGCCGGCAAGGGCCTGTCCGGCGGCGTGGTGTCGGTGCGCCCGCCCGAGAAGCACCGCTTCCGGGCCGAGGAGAACATGATCGTCGGCAACACGGTCCTGTACGGGGCGACCGCCGGCCGGGCGTTCTTCCGCGGGCTGGCCGGCGAGCGCTTCGCGGTGCGCAACTCGGGCGCCTCCGCGGTGGTCGAGGGCGTGGGCGACCACGGCTGCGAGTACATGACCGGCGGCCGGGTGGTCGTGCTCGGGCGCACCGGCCGAAACTTCGCGGCCGGCATGAGCGGCGGGATCGCCTACGTGTACGACGTGGACCGGCGCTTCGAGGGGCGCTGCAACCTCGAGCTGGTCGACCTCGAGGAGCTGGACGACGAGGACGAGACGGTCGTGCGCGAGCTGATCTCCGAGCACGCCGCGCGCACCGGATCGCTGGTCGCCCGCAACGTCCTGGCCTCCTGGGACCGCGGCGCCCGCGAGCGCTTCGTCAAGGTCATGCCGCGCGACTACAAGCACGCGCTGGCCGCCGCGGGCCGAGCGCGGCGCGCGGCGAGCACGGCGGAGGCCTGACCAGTGGGCGAGCTCGGCGCGTTCCTCAAGATCCACCGGGTCGGCTTCGACAAGCGCGACCCGCGAGCAGCGCGTGCGCGACTACAAGCAGTACTACGAGCTGCAGCCCGAGGAGGAGCTGCGCCGCCAGGGCGCGCGGTGCATGGACTGCGGGATCCCGTTCTGCCACGAGGGCTGCCCGCTCGGCAACCTGATCCCGGACTGGAACGACCTCGTCTACCGCGGCAAGTGGCGCGAGGCGATCGACCAGCTGCACGCGACCAACAACTTCCCCGAGTTCACCGGGCGGATCTGCCCGGCGCCGTGCGAGTCGGCCTGCGTGCTGGCCATCAACGACGATCCGGTGACGATCGAGCAGATCGAGATGGCGATCGCCGAGCGCGCCTTCGACGAGGGCTGGGTGGTGCCCGAGCCCCCGGACCGGCGCACCGGCAAGCGGGTGGCGGTGATCGGCTCGGGCCCGGCCGGACTGGCGGCGGCCGCCGAGCTCAACCGCTGCGGCCACTCGGTCACCGTGTACGAGCGCGACGAGGGCCCCGGGGGGATGCTGCGCTTCGGCGTGCCCGACGCCAAGCTCGAGAAGCGGATCATCGACCGGCGGGTCGACATCCTGGCGGCCGAGGGAATCGAGTTCGTCTACGACACCGACGTGGGCCGGACGGTCACCGCGCAGGAGATCCGGGACCAGAACGATGCCGTGGTGGTGGCCATCGGCACGCGCGTGCAGCGCGACCTCGACGCCCCGGGCCGCTCGCTGCAAGGGATCCACTTCGCGATGGACTACCTGTACCAGCGCAACCGGTTCGTGGCCAAGCAGGAGGGCCGCCGCTATCGGGACCCCGAGCCGGGAAGCGAGATCACCGCGGCGGACAAGCGGGTGATCGTGGTCGGCGGCGGCGACACCGGCATGGACTGCATCTCGAACTCCCATCGCGAAGGGCGCCCAGGCGGTGGTCATGCTCGACGTGTACATGGCGCTGCCCGAGAGCGGCCGCGACGCGCGCCACCCATGGCCGCTGCCGCCCAAGCGGACGCACACCACCTACGCGCTCGACGAGGGGGGCAAGCGCCGCTGGGGCACCGAGGTCACCGGGTTCGGCGGCCGCGACGGCCACGTCAGCCACGTCTACGCCCGGAAGGTCACCGGGACCTCCTCGCGCGACCTGACCCCGGTACCGGGCTCGGAGTTCGTGCTCGAGGCCGACCTGGTGCTGATCGCGATCGGGTTCTCGGGGCCGGAGTACGCCGGCACGGTCGAACAGCTCGACCTCGAGCTCGACCAGCGCGGCAACATCCGCACCGAGCAGACCTACCGGACCTCGACCGAGGACGTGTACGCCTGCGGCGACGCCCGCATCGGCCAGTCGCTGGTGGTCACCGCGATCGCCGAGGGGCGCAAGTGCGCCCGGGTGGTCAACAAGGACCTCGGCGGCAGCCCGATGGACGCCGACCGGGAGATGCTGGCCATCGGCGCCTGGAGCGGGGAGGCCGACCGTACGCTGCGCCACGAGGCCGAGGCGGCCGGAACGGTGCGGGCCGGCGAAGAGTTCTTCACCGGCCCGGGCGCGCAGGGTCGCTGAGCGGGCACTGAGGCGTATCACGGGGTCCCGCCCCGTAGTTGTTACGCACTGCGTGGCGTAGGGCTACGCAGCCCTTCCCGTATTGCCAACGCACGGTCTCCCGTACGCGGCCCGGATGCAGCACCGGGCCTCGGAGACGATCTCTAGGGACGGGACTGCCGGTCAAAACGAAATTTGGAGTGAGAAATGTTCTTGAGGGACCTGTCCGTGCGCTGGAAGCTGCTCGGGCTGGCCGGCATCCTCGTCGGCTTCATGGTGATCTCCGGTGTGCTGGGGATCGTCAACATCAGCTCGTCGGCCTCCAAGGGCGACGACCTCTACCAGAACGCGACCGTGCCGATCGAGCAGCTCGAGTTGGTCGAGACGTCGCTGGGGAACGTCGACAGCGACCTGCTGAAGAGCTTCTCCACGCGCGGTAACGCAGCGCAGTACGGCCAGGCGTTCCAGGCCGATTCCACGGCACTCGAGCAGGCGTTCCGCGCGTACCGCGGAAGCTCGCTGTCCGGAACCGAGCTGAGCAACGCTCAGCAGTTCCAGTCGCTCTGGACCCAGTACAGGGCGGCCGGCGAATCGGTCGTCGAGTTGGCCGGCAAGGGCGAGACCCAGTCGGCCAACAGCGCGTATTTCGGTAAGGCCGCCTCGCTCAACGGGCAGCTCGACCAGACCCTCGGGCAGCTGGTCAAGGTCAACGACGGCCAGGCCGGCATCGATGTCCAGGCGATCAAGGCAAACCAGTCCCTTAGCACGACGCTCACGATCGTGGTGCTGATCCTCTCCGTGCTGATTGGTGGCGCGCTCGCGTTCTTCGTCTCGCGGGCGATCAAGCGGACCGTCGATGAGGTCCTCAACCGGCTGAGCTCGCTGCGCGATCACTGCGCGACTAACCTGAAGGCGGCCATCGAGGCGATGGCGGCCGGTGACCTGACCATCCCGGTCACCCCGGTGACCCCGCTGATCGAGAACCCCTCGGGCGACGAGATCGGACAGGTGGCGCAGGCGGTCAACGCGATGCGCGAGAAGCTCGTGGCCACGATCGAGGCCTACAACCAGACCCGGGTCAATCTGAACGACCTCGTGGGCAAGGTGTCCGGCTCGGCCGGCGCCGTGTCGGCTGCCTCGCAGCAGATGGCCGCGACCTCCGAGGAGACCGGCCGGGCCACGAACGAGATCGCCCACGCTGTGAGCGACGTCGCTCAGGGCGCCGAGCGCCAGGTCCAGATGGTCGAGCAGACCAAGCGCTCAGCCGAGGAGGTCTCCCGCGCCGTGACCGAGGCGGCCGAGAACGCCCAGCACACCGCCGAGGTGGCCCAGGAGGCCCGCGAGGTGGCCCAGCAGGGTGTCAGCGCGGCCGAGCAGGCCAACGACGCGATGCGCTCGGTGCGCGAGTCCTCGGCCGAGGTCAGCGACGCGATCCGGGCGCTCGCCGAGAAGTCCGAGCAGATCGGGCAGATCGTGCAGGCCATCACCGGGATCGCCGAGCAGACCAACCTGCTCGCGCTCAACGCGGCGATCGAAGCCGCCCGAGCCGGTGAGCAGGGCCGCGGCTTCGCCGTGGTCGCCGAGGAGGTGCGCAAGCTCGCCGAGGAGTCCCAGCACGCGGCTCAGGAGATCTCCGACCTGATCGCCGCGATCCAGGCCGAGACCGGGCGCGCGGTCGAGGTGGTCGAGAACGGCGCACAGCGGACCCAGGACGGTGCCGCCGTGGTCGAGCAGACCCGCGCGGCGTTCCTGAGGATCGGATCCGCGGTCGAGGACATGGGCGACCGCATCGAGCAGATCGCCGCCGTCTCGCAGGAGATCGCGGCCTCGGCCCAGGTCATGCAGGACGGCGTCGGCGAGATCGCCGCGGTCGCCGAGCAATCATCGGCGTCGACCGAGGAGGTGTCCGCCTCAACGGAGGAGACCTCCGCGTCGGCTCAGGAGATCTCGGCCTCCGCGCAGGAGCTCGCCGGGAACGCCGAGACCCTGAACCAGCTCGTCGCTCGGTTCAAGACCGAGGTGCAGTGAGCAGCCATGCAGCTGGTCATCTTCAAGCTCGGCGGTGAGGAGTACGCCCTCCCGATCAAGCACGTGCAGGAGATCATCCGCTACACCCGGCCCCGCTCGGTCGCCTCGGCCGAGCCATGGGTGCGGGGGGTGCTCAGCCTGCGCGGGCACATCGTGCCGGTATACGACCTCGCCGACCGCCTGGGGACCACCTCGGTCGCCGGCGAGCAGGCCAAGATCGTGATCCTCGAGACCGACTCCGAGGTCGCCGGGGTGATCGTGGACGGCGTCGAGGAGGTGCTGACGATCGAGCGTGATCAGGTCGAGCCCGTGCCGGGTGCCGACAGCACGATCATCGACTCGATCGCGGAGATCGGCGACCGGCTCGTCGTGTTGCTCAATCCGGCCACGATCTTCTCGAGTCTCCAGGCACTCGCCGCCTGAACCTACGTGGCGCTGGCCCCGGGGGTCGGGCGGGGGCAGCGCCGCGGGTTGCTTTAGAACGTGGAAAGTCGTGCAGTTGCTACGCAAGTTTGATATGGCTAAGGCCCGGGAATGCTAGGCTTGCGCCGGGATCCGTGGGCGGAGCGGCCTATGGAGACCGACTGAGAAACTTTTCGGTTTAGAGAGAGCTTGGGACGGGGAAACTCGCCCCTGTCGGTCAGGGAACTGCGCCCCCACTTCCCTGACTCTCCGGGGGGCCCAGATGGATCTGGGCCCCCCGGGCCTTTTAATGCCGCGACCGTCGTAGGTTGCGCCACATTCGGGCGGCCCCTGACGGCGGCAGCGCCTGTCTTGGGGTCGCTGCCCGTTTAATACGTGCATGACAGGGCTTGGGGTAACGGCGGTCGTCTCGGCGGCGGTCGCTCACCATGGTTCGTCGATTGGCTCGACGGTCGACAGCCTGCTCGACTCGGCCGGGACGTTCCTCTCGCAGCTGGCCAACCTCGGCTGGGTCGCCCTGGTCATCGGGCTGGCGCTGTACGCGGTGTATCTGCTGCTGCGGTCGCGGGCGTTGTGGGTGGCGCTCCGGGCGGCCTATCCCGACGAGCGGATCCGCTGGCGCGACGTTTGGGGCGCGTACATGGTCGGCTATGCGATCAACAACGTGTTCCCGCTCGGGGGCGGGAGCATCGCCCAGCTGTTCCTGACCCGGATGGCGATCCCGGCGTCGAGCTATCCGACGGTGGCCGCGGGACTGGCCACCGGGGTGATCTTCGACTGGTTCATGGGGCTGCTGGTGATGTGCTTCGCGTTCACCCAGGGCGTGTTTCCCAAGCCGCCGGACTTCTCCAAGCTGCCCGCCTTCGACATCAGCTTCTTCGCCTCGCACATGCGCTTCACATTGTTTGTCCTGACCGTGGCGGGCATGGCGTTCCTGGTCGGGTTCGCGCTGCTCTCGGCGCGGGTCAAGGCGTTTTGGGAGCGGGTGCGCCAGGGGCTTGAGATCGTGCGCGACTTTCCCCGCTACCGGCGGGAGATGGCCAGCTGGCAGCTCGCCAGCTGGGTCGCGCGCTTTGCCTCGTACTGGGCGCTGCTCGACGCGTTCCACATCGGCGGCTCGGTGCCGGGCGTGCTGCTCGTGCTCGCCGTCCAGGTGATCGCCTCGGTGTTCCCGTTCACGCCCGGGGGCGCCGGGCGTCCAGCAGGCGCTGCTGTTGACGATCTTCGCCCGGAGCCCGTACGTGGCCTCGTTCTCGGTCGGGCAGCAGATCGCCACCGCGGTGCTGACCACGGCGTGCGGCTTCGGGGCGCTCGTGCTGATCTTCCGCTTCCGGAGCTTCCGCGAGGTGATCGCCCGCGGCAAGGCCCATCGGCGCGAGGAGAGCGTGGCGGTGCGCGCTTGACCGTGCCGGCGGTGGACCGTTACGGTCGCGGCGTGGCTGCCCTTCCGAGCGCGTGCGTGATCGGCGCCGGCTCGTCGGGCATCGCGGCCCTCAAGGGGCTGGCCGAGCGGGGCATCCCGGTCGACTGCTTCGAGAAGTCAGACCGGGTCGGCGGCAACTGGGTGTTCGCCAACAAGAACGGGATGTCGTCGGCCTACCGGGCGCTGCACTCGAACACCTCGCGCGAGCGCATGGGCTACTCGGACTTCCCGATGCCGCGCTCGTATCCGGATTACCCGCACCACACCCAGATCGCGCAGTACTTCGAGGACTACGCCCGCCACTTCGGGTTGCTCGAGCGGATCACGTTCGAGACCGGCGTTGAGCACGCCGTGCGGGACGCGCCGACGGCGTGTGGACGGTGACCCTGGACACGGGCGAGACGCGGCGCTACGACGCGCTGCTGGTGGCCAACGGTCACCACTGGGATCCCCGCTGGCCCGAGCCGCCCTACCCGGGCTCGTTCGACGGGGTCGAGATGCACTCGCACTGGTTCGTCGACGCCGCCGACTTTCGCGACAAGAACGTGCTCGTGGTGGGCATCGGCAACAGCGCGATGGACATCGCGGTCGAGTCGAGCTTCGTGGCGCGGCGGACGTTGCTGTCTGCGCGCCGGGGCGCCCACGTGGTGCCCAAGTACGCGTTCGGTCGCCCGATCGACCAGATCGGGGTCAGCCCGCTCACCCCGCTGATCCCGTTCCCGGTGCGCCACGCGTTCTTCCGCGCGGTCTACCGCCTGGCCGTGGGACGGGTCGAGGACTACGGGCTGCCCGACGCCCGATCACCGGCTGCTCGAGTCCCATCCCACCCTGTCGGCCGACTTCCTCGGGCGCGTGGCGCAGGGCGAGGTGACCTGGAAGCCGGCGATCGCGGAGCTGTCCGGCGATCAGGTTCGCTTCGTGGACGGCAGCGCCGAGCCGGTCGACGTGATCGTGTGGTGCACGGGCTACAAGGTGAGCTTCCCGTTCTTCGACCCCGATTTCGTGTCGGCGCCGGACAACGAGCTGCCGCTGTACCGGCGGGTGTTCAAGCCGGGGATCGACAACCTGTTCTTCATCGCGCTGCTCCAGCCGCTGGGGGCGACCATGCCGCTGGCCGAGGCCCAGGGGCGGTGGATCGCCTCGTATCTGCGCGGCGAGTACCACCTGCCGTCGAGGGACGAGATGGAGCGCGATATCCGGCGCGAGCACGAGCGCATGCGCCGCCGCTACGTGGCCTCCAAGCGCCACACGATGGAGGTCGACTTCGACGACTACCTCTACGCGCTTCGCCGGGAGCTCCGAGCCGGCGCGCGCCGGGCGAGAGCTGGCCGGCTTTCGGCTGCCCGTGCCGCCGCGCGGGCAGGCGGCGGGCGCCGCCGCGCCGTCCTCAGCCTGAGCGTCCCCGCATCCGTGCCCTACGCTACGGTCGGCGGCATGAAGTCAGACGGTGCGGGGCAGAGCATGACGGCGGGGGCCGAGTCGGCGACGGCGACGGCGCCGAGCGCGCTGCTGCGACTGGTCATCACGGGCTCGGTGGACGACGGCAAGAGCACCCTGATCGGGCGGCTGCTCTACGACTCCAAGCAGATCCTGACCGATCAGCTCGAGGCGCTTCGCGCCGCCTCCGAGCGGCGCAACGGCGAGCACGCGCTCGACCTGTCGCTGCTCACCGACGGGCTGCGGGCCGAGCGCGAGCAGGGCATCACGATCGACGTCGCCTACCGCTACTTCCAGACCGCGCAGCGCAAGTTCATCATCGCCGACACTCCCGGGCACGAGCGCTACACGCGCAACATGGTGACCGGCGCGTCGACCGCCGATCTCGCGGTGATCCTGATCGACGTACGCACAGGGCGTCGTCGAGCAGACACGGCGTCATGCGTTCATCGCCTCGCTGCTCGGGATCAGGCATCTCGTGGTGTGCGTCAACAAGATGGACCTGGTCGACTACTCGCAGGCGGCGTTCGAGCAGGTCGAGCACGACTTCCGCGAGTTCTGCGCCCGTCTCGAGACGACCGACGTGACGTTCATCCCGATCTCCGCCGTGGACGGCGAGAACGTGGTCGAGCGCTCCGAGCGGATGGAGTGGTACCAGGGGCCGGCGCTGCTCTACCACCTCGAGCACGTCCACATCGCGTCCGATCGCAACCTGATCGACTGCCGCCTGCCCGTTCAGTGGGTGATCAGGACCGGCCCCGGCTCAGGCCCGGCCGAGGAGCCGCCGATGTGGCCTGGTGCGGGGCTGGGGCGCAGCCGGGCAGGCCGCTCGCGACTACCGCGCGTACGCCGGTCAAATCGCCGCCGGCGTGTTCCGGGCCGGCGATCCGGTGTCGTGCTGCCTTCGGGCGAGGAGACGCGGATCGCGTCGGTCGAGAGCTTCGACGGACCGCTGGTCGAGGCGTGCGCGCCGATGTCGATCGCGCTGCGGCTCGAGGACGACCTCGACATCTCGCGCGGGGACATGATCTGCCGGCCGCACAACCGCCCGACGGTCGAGCCGGACATCGAGGCGATCGTGTGCTGGATGGCCGACGAGCCGCGTGGTCGCCGGCGGCGTTTACGCGATCAAGCACACGACGCGCGTTGGCGCGGGCGGTCGTCGAAGAGGTCCGCTACCGGATCGACGTCAACACCCTGCACCGGGACGAGCACGCGCGCCAGCTGGGGCTCAACGACATCGGCCGGATCCGCCTGCGCACCACCGTGCCGCTGATCTTCGACGAGTACCGCCGCAACCGGACCACCGGGAGCTTCATCCTGATCGACGAGGCGACCAACGGCACGGTGGGCGCCGGCATGATCATCGAGGCCCACATGCAGCGGGTCGATGCCCGCCAGGGCGACGTGACCTGGGATCGCAGCGGCCTGGCCCGCGGCGCGCGCTGGGCGCTGCTCGGCCAGAACGGCGCCACCGTGTGGCTGACCGGCCTGCCCGCCGCCGGTAAGTCGACGATCGCCGCCGCGCTCGAGGAGCGCCTGGCCCGCGACGGCTACCGCGCCTACCGGCTCGACGGCGACAACCTCCGCTACGGCCTCAACAGCGACCTCGGGTTCGATCCGGCCGACCGCGCGGAGAACATCCGCCGGGTGGCCCACGTGGCCAGCCTGTTCGCCGACTCGGGGACGATCGCGATCGTCAGCGCGATCAGTCCCTACGCGGTCGATCGCGAGCTCGCGCGCGCCATCCACGAGCGGGGCGAGCTGGAGTTCCTCGAGGTGTTCGTCGACACGCCGCTGGCGGAATGCGAGCGGCGCGATCCCAAGGGCCTGTACGCGCGGGCTCGGGGAGGCAAGCTCCACGGCCTCACCGGGGTCGACGCGCCCTACGAGCCGCCGGCGCAGCCGGACGTCGAGCTGCGGCCGGCCGAGCGCCCGCTCGACGAGCTGGTCGAGCAGGCTGAGTGGTCGCGGCGCTCCGAGGCGCGGCGGCGTGCTTCGGTGCGGGCCCAGCCGGCGCTCAGCGGGCAGCCGGGCGGCCGCGAGGTCAGCCCGCGATCGGGCCGAGCTCGGGCGTGCGCCCGTGCGTGCTGAACGCGCGAAAGCGCGAGAACAGGCGGTGCGTCCGGCCCGTGGAAGTCCGAGGAGCCGGTGCTGAGCAGCCCGAGCTCCGAGCAGCGATCGGCCAGGAGCTCGGCCTGCTCGCGGGTGTGGGTGGCGTAGAAGCACTCGACGCCGTCGAGGCCCCAGGCGCGGAAGCGGTCGATCGCCTCGAGCACCGCGTCGGGGTCCTTGACGTCCCAGAACGGATGGGCCCAGACGGCCACGCCGCCGGCGTCGTGGATCGTCTGGATCGACTCGGCCACGGTCGGCTTGGTCCGGGGCCGGAAGGCCGGCTGGCCGTCGATCAGGTACTCCACGAGGAACGCCGAGCGCTCGGCGAGCCCTTCGGAGCGCAAGCCGCTCGGCATTGGCCGGGTGGCGCACCACCGCGTCGGCCAGGTGCGGGCGCCCGATCGACTGGCCCTTGGCCCGGCGGCGGGCGAGCTCGGACTCGTCGAGCTCGTAGCCCAGCTCGCGCAGCGCGTCGGCCATCGCCTCGGCGCGCTGCTCGCGATCCGCGCGCCAGGCGTGCAGGCGCTCGCGCAGCGCGGGATCGTGGTGGTCGACCAGGTAGCCCAGCACGTGCAGGTCCTGCTGGCTGCCGTCGACCGAGGAGACCTCCACCGCGGGAACCAGCCGCACGCCGAGGCCGGCGGCCGCCTCGGCGGCGGCCTGCACCCCGTCGACGCTGTCGTGGTCGCTCAACGCCAGCAGCTCGACGCCGGCCTGGGCGGCGGCGGCGACCACCTCCCTTGGCTCGAGCGCGCCGTCGGAGTGCAGCGAGTGGCTCTGCAGATCGAAGGTCGGCGGATCGGCGCTCAAGCGTCGAGAGGGTAGTGGCTGACCGCGCGCCGTGCCGCACAAGCTCGGACCGAGGATCGACCCACTACGCTGGGCATCCTGCCGACCTTCTGCCGCCACAACCACCTGATCCAGAACTGCCCGATCTGCACCCGCGAGCAGGCGGTGGAGATGCGGCCGATCGTCAGCTCGAGCGCCCCGCGCACCACCCAGCCCCGCCCGAGCGCGCCGCGGCCGGCCCGAGCGGGCAGCGCGACGTCGCGCTCGCGGGGCGGCGGCGAGGCGGCGTCGTGCGTGCGCCGGGTCGCCCGGGGCGCGCGACGACGGCTATCGCAGCTCGCTCGTGCTCGGCCTGAAATCGAGCGTCGACGCGGGCCGCCTGGCCGAGGAGATCGCGTTCGCCGAGCACCGGCTGCGCGTGCTCGAGCACGAGCCGCCCGGGCTCTACCTGGAGGTGGCCGACCCGGCGGGCGCGATCGAGGAGCGCAGCTGGCTGGCCTTCCTGATCGCCTACCTCTGCCCGCTCGAGGAGGAGGATCCGTTCGCCGAGATCGCGCGCGTGCGAACCACCTGGGCGTCGGAGGAGATGCCGAACCTCGACGAGGTGCGCACCGGGCCGCGCACCGCGCACGATCCATCGCGGGGCACGCGCACGCTCGACGCCTACCGCGTTTGGGCGGCCAGGTCGGGCTCGCAGGCGGCCGCCTTCGGCGGCGACGCCGGCTGGACCGCCGAGCGCCGGTTCGCGCGGGTATTCGAGCGTCTCGCCCTGCCCGGCCTGCATCGCGACGCCCGCTTCGACCTGCTCGTGACGCTGGGCCGGCTGGGCGTGTACGAGATGCAGGGCGGATCGCTCGCGCTCGGGGGCTCGGACGATGTGACGGTGGGGGCCAAGCGAGCGCTGGGGATCGGGGATCCGATGCTGCTCGAGCCGGCGCGCCTCGGAGCTCGCCCAGGCCTGCGGAGTGGCGCTCGAGGCGCTCGATCTCGCTCTGCACAACTGGCAGCGCGCTGAGCGGGCCACCGCCGGCCTGGGCCCGGGTGCCGAGGCCGACCCCGAGACCCTCGCCGCGGTTCGATCGGCGCTCGAGTTGTGAAAAGGCGTTAGCCTTCGCAACGGTCTCGCCACCGCTCGTAGCTTGCGATGCGACGCTCGATCGTTCAACCGCTTCTTCTCCTCGCCGCCGCCGGCGCCGCGATCTGGATCCTGGCCGCGGCCGGTCCCGCCGGCGCGGCGCCACAGTCGCCGCACATCATGTGCCCGCAGGAGCGAGCGCACTACATCTCGTGCTGTCCGGTGCCGACGGGATCCTCGGCCGACGCGCGCCAGCGGCGCCGGTGCGTGCTCGCACGGTCTGCGACGCGACCCCCACGTGCTGTGCGAACGGGACGCCCATGTGCTGCACGAGCGGGAGCACGACCTGCTGCACCGGGCGACGTGCTGTCCATCGTCGGGCTGCTGCACCCCGACGTGCACCCAGGGCAGCTTGACGATCGCGTCCTCGCCGGATCCCTCCCAGGCCGGGCAGAAGGTGGTGATCTCGGGTGCGCTCACCACCCCGACGGCTGGGACGACGGTCGTGCTGTGGCGAAAGCTCGCCGGCCAGACGAGCTTCCATCAGTTCTCCCAGACCACCACGGACAGCTCGGGGAAGTACACGTTCACGATGGGCCGCGGAGTCGTGCTGGCCGACCAGCAGTACTACGTGACCGCCAACGGCTCGCAGAGCGCCACCGCGACGCAGGAGGTCGACGCGCTGGTCGGTCTGGCCGCCTCGGCGCGCTCGACGGTCGTGGGGCACGCGATCGTGCTCCGCGGCCATGTGACGCCCTCGCATGCCGGTGAGGTCGTGCTGATCGAGGTGCGGCGCGGCAGTGCGTGGCACGTGATCGGCCGGGCTCGGCTCGGACACGGCTCGAACTACTCGATCTCGCACAGCTTCGCCCAGTCCGGCTCGGTCCAGCTCCGGGTGGTCCTGCGCGGCGACAGCCGCAACTTGCAATCGGACTCGCCCACGCTGAAGGTCAGCGTCAAGTCCTAGCGGGGCTCCCGGCAACATTCCGGTCGACCCAGTAGAAGCATCCAGACCCGGTTGGCTCGCCGTCCGGCGGCCCATTACGTCCGATGCACCGCTTACCTTCTGCCTCGTTCGCATTCCCGGACCGGAGCCGCAATGTCACTCTGCTTCATCGAACCGCAGGACGCCATCCGCGTGATCGCCGAGTCGGTCGGGCGCGAGGCGCGCCGCCAGATCCTCGGAGAGGTGGTGCGGGCGTGGGTGGACGAGATTCCGGAGTCCGAGCTCGAGTCGCATTACGCCAAGGCGCTGGCCGATCTCGATGAGCACGACCTGTCGCTGCTCGCGGCCTGGCACGCCTCGCTCGAGGTGGGCCATCCGCTGCCGAATCGCGAGTTCCTGGTCAACGTGTTCCCCTCCCTGGGGGACCATCGTCGCGAGGCGCTGAAGATCGCCGCCGGCTTCCGCGGCGAGGAGGCGTTCGAGGCCGGTGTGGGGGAGGACCAGGCATTCGACACCGTGCTGCCGTGGCTTTCGGAGGCCCGGTGCGTCGAGCTGGCCAAGGAGTGCCTGGAGCTGTACTGCTGGGACCGTCTCGGCGTCGAGAACTGAGGCCGACCCTGAACCGGCGCGCGCCGGGCGCCTGAGAGACGCTAAGGCGAGGTCAGACCTCGGCGGCCATCGAGTGCTCGCCCGGCTCGTCGGCGACCCGCTCGTCCGCGACCCGCTCGTCCGCGACCCGCTCGTCCGCGGTCGGCTGGTCCGATGATTGGGGACGGACGTCGAGCTCGAACCAGACGCGGAACCCGCCCTCGGCCCCTGTGCGGTTGGTGCCCCACCGGCTGGAGAGCCCCTCGACCACGACCAGGCCGTGGCCCCCGAAGTCGCGGGGCCGGGGCGGCAGAGTGCCGATCTCGAAGCCGGCCCCCGGATCGGTCACCTCGATCCGCACGCGGTCGGCGTAGACCGTGATCCACAGGCCGACCGAGCCGCCGGCGTCGGGGCCGGAATGGATCACGGCGTTGGTCACCAGCTCGGAGGTGAGCAGGGTGAGCGTGGCGCGGTCGGTCTCGTTCAGGCGATCGCCGACCGCCGCCCGCAGTTCGGCCCGGGCCCGCGCGGGTGCGCTCGGCTCGCGCGCCAGCTCGAGCTCGACCCGCTCCGTGAACGGCGCCATCGCCGGTGGATCGTCGATCCGCGGGCGCCAGCGTGACGTGCTCGCCGATCCCGGTGAGCTGGATCAGATCGGCCACCGGCCCGGCCGGCGAGCGGATGGCCAGATCGACGCCGCGCGCGCGCTGCGCTCCGCTCGATCACGATGATCGCCCGCAGCCCCGCGGAGTCGATGAACGCGACCGCGGTCAGGTCGACGACCACGTCGCCGGAGGGGTCGTCCGCGATCAGGGCCTCGAAGCGCTCGATCAGCTCGCCACTCGTCGCGCTGTCGAGCTCGCCTGCCAGATACATCGTCGTCCCGGATCCCGTGGACTGGGTGTCGATCCGGAAGTTGGGCAGCGCCGCCACGTCACCTCTTCTGAGTCAGTACATCCGGAAGGGTACGAACTCCCTGCGTCGGATGCACGCGCGACGTCGCGGGTCTGTCCGGCGGGCGACACCGGTCGCAGGGCCAGCGCGGCCGTGTCGTCGGCCTGAGCTCCCACCTGGAAGCGCTCGAGCTCGGCTTCGAGGCAGGAGAGCAGGTCCTCTGGCGCGCGACCGGCGGCCTCGCGCAGGACCTGCTTCAGGCGGGCGAGGCCGAAGCGCTCGTGCTCGCCCTGCGCGTCGATCACGCCGTCGGTGTACAGGAACAGCGTCTCGTCGCCGGCGATCGGCACCGTGCGATCGGCCGAGCCCTCCCCGCCCCATGCGCCGAGGAGCGGCCCGACGGCACCGATCTCCCGCACCCGTCCGTCGTCGCGCACGACGAGCGCCGGCGGATGTCCCGCCGAGGCGAGCACCGCTCCGTCGCCCTGCAGGCGAGCGCACAGGGCGGTGCACAGCCACAGTCCCGGTTGCTCGCGCAACGCCTCGTTCAGACCCGCGAGGATCCGAGCCGGGCTGTGCTCATAGCGGCCGAGGAAGCGCGCGCCGTGGCGCACCAGCGAGGTGAGGGCCGCCGCCGCAACGCCCTTGCCGGTGACGTCGCCGAGCAGTACGAGCCAGCCGTGCTCCCCGGCATAGAAGTCGTAGAAGTCGCCCCCGACTTCGACCTCCGCCGCCGCAGGTGCCGCCCGATAGAACGTGGCGACGTTCCAGCCCGCGATCTGCGGAACCACGTCGGGCAGCAGACTGCGCTGGAGCGTGTCCGCGGTCTGGCGGCGGGCGGTGGCCAGCGTGGCGTTCTCGACGGCGATCGCGGCACGGGCCGCCAGCTGCTCGGCGAACTCCCGGTCGGCGTCGTCGAACCGGCGCATGGATTCGGCGTTGACCAGGGTCATCACGCCAAACGCGCGCCCACCTGCCCTGAGCGGCGCGATCACCACCGAACGGAACCCGACCTCGCGCAGCAGGCTCAGATGCTCCTCGTTGACCGCGACCTCGAGGAGCACGTCGTCCGGTATGTCCTGGTAGATCTCGGAGGCGCCGGTCCGCAGCACCCGGCCCACGCCACGGTCCGGTCGCAGCTCGTCGGGCTGGTACTGGCGCAGGCGCTTGGCAAGCTCGAGCTTGCTCGGGTCGCGGTGGGCGACGACGATCTGCTGGCGCGTTCCTCCTTCGTCGACCAGCTCGACCGCGCACCAGTCGGCGATCTCCGGGACGGCCAGCCAGGCCACGTTGCGCAGAGTCTCCTGGTAGTCGAGCGAGGACATCAGCACCTCGGAGGCATGCGCCATGAACCGGTCGCGCAGCTCGGCCACCCGCTCGCGCGTGATGTCCTCGATGATCGTCACGGCTGCGACGGTTCGGCCGTCGGGGTCGTGCAGCGGCGCCGCCTTGAGCAGCTCCCATTTGAGCTCGCCCGTGGTGCGGTGGATGCTGCGCATGACGAGCGATGCGGCCGCCTCGCCGGCCAGCAGCCGCACCGAGGGGATGCTCTCCATGGTCAGCTCGCGTCCCTGCTCGTCGTGCACCAGGTAGTCGGCGAAGATCGCCTGGGGCGGCTGGCGCTGCATCTCGGCCAGCGACGAGAAGCCCATGTCTTCAAGCGCGGCGCGGTTGGCGTACAGGATGTGGTGGTGGGGGTCGCGGATGGTCACTGCCTCGGCCAGCGCGTCGAGGATCTCGCCGAACCCGGGGTCACGCCCGCGCAGCTGCGCTTCGAGCGCGCTGAGGAGCTGAGTGCGCTCTGATACATCCTCGATCCAGGCGTGGAACACGATCGCGTCCCCATCTGCGGACGAGGTGATCGATACCTCGACCGGGAACTCCGCGCCGTCCCGACGCAGCGCCTCGACGATCAGGCGCCGGTCGACCGGCGGGGGCAGCTCGGCCGCCCGGCGCAGGCCGGCGCGGTGCTGCTCTCGATAGCGCGGTGGGACGATCAGCTCGGCGAGATCGGCGCCCAGCGCCTCCTGGCGCGAGTAGCCGAACAGCTCCGCGGCCTGGGCGTTCCACTCGAGCACCAGGCCCGCGGCGTCGAGCGAGACGAAGCCGTTGCGCGCGACGGTCAGGATCGCCTGGACGGATTCCGAGTTCACGAGCGCAGGGCGGCCTCGATCGCCTCGATGGCCTGGTCGGTGGAGCGGAAGTGGATCGCGGCCATCCCGAGCTCCTGCGCGGCCTGGCAGTTGACGTCCACGTCGTCGATGAACAGCGTCGCCTCGGGAGCGGTGCCGAGCCGCTCGAGCGTGATCTCATAGATCCGCGGCTCCGGCTTGCGGGCCCCCACGAACGCGGAGTCGACGACAACGTCGAAGATCTCGTCGACCGGCAGCATGGCCCGCCACCGTGCGTCCCATTCGCGCACGTTGTTCGTGCAGATGGCCAGCTTGTAGCCCGGTCCTCGCGCAGTCCGCGCATATAGTCGATCACGCGCTGGTTGGGCTCCAGGTGGCGAAAGTAGCGCTCACCGAAGCCGTCGAGATCGACCCGGCTGCCACGGCGAGCCGACAGCTCGTCGGACAGCGAGCCCATGAAGCGGGCCTCGCTGAGGCGGCCCGTCTCGAGCTCGAACAGGGGGTTCGATCCCTCGCGCTCGGCCAGCGCGGCCATCGCCTTGCCCAGCTCCTCGAACGAGACCCCGGAGGAGTCGAGCACGCCGACGAACGAGTCCACCAGCGAGGAGGTGAGCACGCCGCCGAAGTCCGAGACGATCGCCTCGATTCGTCTGTGGCCGTCGGCTGGCGGAGGGCCGGCGCTCATCGCCGGTGGGCCAGGAGGTACATCCCGGCGCCCACCTTGCCACGGCTGTGCCAGCGAAATGGCTGGGCGCGGAGCTCCAGCTCGCCGGCGGCTGCCTGCGCGCGGGCGGCGAGGGCCTCTCCGGACGCGCGGCGCGTGTACTGCTGCTGCTCTTCCTCGGAATCCGCCTCTCCGGCCGCGGCGAGCCACAGCTCGAGACCGGCCCGGGTCGGCCAGCCGTCGGCAGCGTAGGTGGTCGACAGCCGCGGGTCCTCGACCTGCGTGGAGCCGTCGGCGGCGATCACCGCGGCGGCCAGCACGTCGTCCTGGTGAGCCTTGGCCTTGCGCGGTCGGAACGCGGTGAGGGCGAAGCCCTCGGCCGGCTCGAACCAGACCGACGCCGAGCGGATCGACTCGAAGTGCCCGAGATCCAGGCCGTCGGACCACGTCGAGCGCAGCCCGAGGCAATCGACCTCGTGGCGCCCGAACCGCCCGGTCACGCGGCAGAGCTGATCGGCGCCTTCGATCCCGTCCTCGGTCCCCTGAACGTCGACGAGCTCGCCCGCAGGGGAGACGAGGAGGGCCAGGTCATCGCCCTCCAGGCGCCACTCGCCGGCCGTCGCCGCCCCTCGCCATCGCGTAGGCGGACGTCAGGCGGGATCGTCGTCTCCTGCTCGGCGCCGACGCAGCGGCCGCGCCGTCCGGACCCGAGGACCAGCTCGCCCCCCAGACCGAGCCATCGCCGAAGGCCAACGTGCGGAGCGCGGTCATGCCTGCAGCTGGGACTGGTCGACGTCGGTGGCGGTCGAATCGACGTCGTATGGCCGGGCGACCTGGCCAGAGTCGGGTGGCGCCGACGAAGAAGCGGCTGTGCAGGTGGCGCGCAAGCTGGCCGCGCAGCAGGGCTCTGGTCGGCGGCAGCAGCGCGCAGATCGCGAGCAGGTCCGAGAGGAAGCCGGGGACGATCAGCAGCAGGCCGCCGATCAGGATCAGGACGCCGTCGAGCACCTCGCGACCCGGGGCACGGCCCGCCGCCACGGCGGTGCGCAGGCGGCGCCACGCGGCGCGCCCCTGCGAGCGCAACGCCCACCCGCCGAGCGGCCAGCTCACGAGCAGCAACAGGATCATCGCAAGCACGCCGATGGCGTGTGCGACCTGGATCGCGACGAACAGCTCGGCGATCAGCCAGATGATCGGAAGGAAGGCGAGGATCACACCAGAAAGGCTATCGTCGAGCGCCCTTCGCACCCTTGACCGAGGCGCTAGCGTGGAGCTGGGAGCTCGTGTCAACTGTCACGGGCGGGCGCGGTCGAGCGGCAATGCGAGGAAGGGAGCCACGTCATGGGGCGTGCGGACAGGAACGAGACCGGAAACGGGATCGACGCCGGGATCTCGCCGGAGGTCGAGACCCAGACGGCCGAGCTCGTCGCCGCGCGGGGCAAGGAGGATGAGCGTGCGGGTCGGCGTTTCGGAGCCAGTCGTGTGCTGAGCGCCGCCGATCGAGACCGAATCCTCCAGGACGCGCGCACGGTGGAGTTCTCGGTCGCGCTGCGTGGCTACGACCGCGAGCAGGTCGACCGCTACGTCGAGAAGATGAGCCGGTTGATCACCGAGCTCGAGATGTCCTCCTCCCCCGAGGCGGCCGTCCGCCACGCGCTCGACGAGGTCAGCGAGGAGACGCGCGACATCCTTCAGCGCGCCCATCAGACCGCCGAGGAGATCACCGCGCGCTCACGGGGAAAGGCCGATGATCGGCTGCAGACGGCGGAGCGCGAGAGCCGCGAGCTCCGTGAAGCGGCCGAGCAGCAGGCGGCCGAGCTGCGCGAAGCCGCGCGCCAGGAAACCACCCGGCTGCGCGAGGCGGCGGCCCGTGAGACGGGTGAGCTGCGTGCGAGCACCGAGCAAGAGGTCGCGGAGCTGCGCGAGACGATCCGGGCCGAGGTGGCCGAGCTGCGCGAGACGGCCGAGCGCGAGACCCAGCAGCTGCGAGCGGCGGCTGAGCGCGAGACCCAGCAGCTGCGAGCGGCGGCTGAGCGCGAGACCCAGCAGCTGCGCGCGGCGACCGAGCGCGAGACCGAGGAGATGCGCTCGGCGGCCCGCCGTGACGCCGAGGAGACGATCGAGGAAGCCGACACGCGCGCCCGCGAGCTGGCCCGCAGCGCCGAGACCGTGTGGCGCGAGCGACGTCGTCTGATCGATGACATGCGCGCGGTCGGCGAGCAGCTGGTGGCGATCGGCGAGGCCGAGGGCAAGCGCTTCCCGCGCTTCGGCGAGGAGGGCTCGGAGGTGGCCGAGCTGCTGCGCGATCCCGGCTCGGCCGTGGCGGCCGGACTGATGCACGACAAGGCGGCCCCGTCCGAAAAGTCGAACGGCAGCGCCGAGGTCGTCCCCGGCTGAGGAACGGCCGGCTGGGACTAGGCGAACGCCGGCGCCGGCTCGAGCCGGATGGCCGGCAGCCGGTGGAGTCCGACCTGGGTGATCAGCGCCAGCACCTGAGGCTGGGCGCCGCGCACGAGGATCTCGCGCCCGCGGGCCCGCAGGCGGCGGGCCAGGACGGCCAAGTCGAGCATCACCGACGAGTCGGCAAAGGCGAGCTCTGTGAGGTCGACGACGACGTTGGTCTGCGCGCGCAGCGCTCGAATCATCGCGCGGCGCCTGCCTCCCTGGGTTGACCGGTCCTCGTCTCCGCAGCAACGCAGGGTGGCGGAGTGTTCATCGAAGTCGACGATGCGGCAAAACCTACACAAAATGGTGTACTGGCCGCAAGGGGGAACCACCGCAGAGTCCCTAAACTGATCGCCCGATGGCAACTGTCGAAGATGTGACCGATGTCCTGCGCGACGTGATCGACCCCGAGCTGGGGCTTGACTTCGTCGAGCTCGGGCTGATCTACGACGTCGAGATCGACGGCCCCACCGTGAAGGTCACCTACACGCTGACCAGTCCCGGTTGCCCGATCGGACCCCAGGTGTCCGAGCAGATCGAGGAGTTCGTGAGCGAGCTGGACGGCGTCGAGGAGGTCCAGCCCGTGATGACGTTCTCGCCGCCGTGGACGCCAGAGCGGATGAGCGAGGACGCCAAGTTCGCGCTCGGCTTCTGCGAGCGCGCTCGGCCGTACTCAGGCTGCGTCGCCCCGGCGCAGCTCGCGGCTGAGATCGATCGCACGGATCTCGTGCTCGCCGGGAAGCTTGGCCAGCACTGCCTGGACGACTCCGGCCACGTCGCGCTCCTCGTGGCCCAGATCGTCATACAGCGACTTGAGTGCGGTGTGCACGATCTTAAGCTGAGCGGCTGTGAGCTCGAGGCGGTAGGCGATTTCGTCGGGTGCGATGAGGTCGTCCATGGAGGCAAACGGTAGCCCTGTGCAGGCGAAACGGCAAGCGGCGGATTCGGGCTCAGCTCGGCGTGGCTTGCGGGCGGAGCCTCGACCGGCTCCGCTTGGCCCGCATGTCGGCGGCCGGACCGCGCTTGGGCCGGGTGCGCGGGCCCGGGAGGATGGCCGGCGGCGCCTGCGCTCGGCTCGCCGCCGCTGACGCGGGCACCATCGCGCCGCGGGGCGGGCGCTCGCGCGGCTCAGCCTCGAGCAGTTCCCTGCAGCGCGGCGTCGATGCCCTCGGCGATCACGTCGATGTCGGGCAGCGCGTCGTAGTCGCCGAGCAGCCCGTAGTCGAGCCCGCCGTTGTAGGACATGATCGCCACCGCCAGCGCGTGGTTGCGCGGCAGGAAGGCGAGCGGGAACAGGTCCTGGAGCTCCCGGCCCAGGACGTAGAGCGGGAACTGGGGCCCCGGGATGTTGGTCACCAGCAGGTTGAACAGGCGGGTCGAGAACTGCAGCCGGGACGCCTGGGCCAGCACGGTGGGCGGCGCCAGGTTGTTCACCGCGGCCAGCGTGGCCGCGCCCACGGCCTGCTTTGACTCCTTGAGCCCGTCCATCGCGCGGCGCACGAAGCGAAGGCGGGCCACCGGGTCGCGGATGTAGACCGGCAGCGGGCCGCGCATCGCGGTCAGCTGGTTGCCGAGCGTGTTCTTGTGCGCCTCGGTGCGGACCGAGACCGGCACGAGCGCGCGCATCTCGATGCCCTCGGTCCGCAGGCCGCGCCCGTTCAGCCACCGGGCCAGCGCGCCGGACACCACCGTGAGCACCACGTCGTTGACGGTGCCTCCGAGCGCGTTCTTCACCGTCTTGTAGTCCTCGAGCTGGTGGCGGACCACGGCGTAGCGGCGATGGGGGCCGATCTCGACGTTGAGCGGGGTCTCCGGGGCGGGATTCAGGCCGGCCCACACGATCTCCCCGACGCCCTCGGCGGCGTCACGCAGTGCCTCGAGCGTCGTCCCCGGCCGCGTGGCCGCCGCCACCGCGCGCGACATAAGCCCACCGGCCACGCCGACCACTCCGCGTACGCCGGCGGCCACGAGCTCCGCCGCGGAGGGCTCGGGGCGCGGCTGCCATGGCTCGAGGTCCTCGGGCGGGCGCGGGGCCGACTGCTCCAGGTCGAGCAGCACGGTGGCCAGGTCGACACCCGAGACGCCGTCGACCACGGCGTGGTGGGTCTTGGAGATCAGGGCGAAGCGGCCGCCCTCGAGCCCCTCGACGATCCAGTTCTCCCACAGCGGCTTGGAGCGATCCAGCGGCTGGGAGGCGATGCGCCCGGCGAGCAGGAACAGCTGCTCCTCGGTCCCCGGGGAGGGCAGCGCGGTGTGGCGCACGTGGTACTCGAGGTTGAAGTCCGGATCGTCGACCCACAGCGGGCGACCGGTCTCGAGCGGCGGCGTGCTCAGCTTCTGCCGGTAGCGCGGGACCAGGTGCAGGCGGCCGCGTACGTGATCGAGATACTTGGTGAAATCCGGCGGCGGGCCCTCGAACACCAGCACCCCGCCGATGTGCATGTGCGAGGTCGGTCCCTCCTGGTGCAGGAACGAGGCGTCGGTCGAGCTCAGGCGATCGAGATGGCGTTGAGGCATGCGGTCGGCTCCGGTCCCGAGACGGCGAGGAAGGGCAAGCCTAGCCCCTCGTTAAGGTTCGCAGAGCAACTACCGGGTTCTCGCACCCCCGCCCTACACTCCTGACCGTGGGGTCGACGCCAGAGAAGCTCCTGCTCGCGGCGCCGCGCGGCTACTGCGCGGGCGTCGACCGTGCCGTGCAGACCGTGGAGCGGGCGCTGGAGCTCTACGGCGCCCCGGTGTACGTGCGCAAGGAGATCGTCCACAACAAGACCGTGGTCGAGCAGCTGCGCGAGCGCGGGGCGGTGTTCGTGGAGTCCGAGGAGGAGGTGCCAGAGGGCGCCACCGTGGTGTTCTCGGCCCATGGCGTCGCCCCGAGCGTGCACGCCAATGCCCGGACGCGATCGCTGGCCACGATCGACGCCACCTGCCCGCTGGTGACCAAGGTGCACGTCGAGGCCAAGAAGTTCGCCGCCGACGGCTACACGATCATCCTCATCGGCCATGCCGGCCACGAGGAGGTGGAGGGCACGATGGGGGAGGCGCCCGAGAGCATCGTGCTGGTCCAGACCGAGGAGGACGTCGACGCGCTCGACGTCCCCGACCCCGAGCGCATCGCCTACATCTCCCAGACCACCCTGTCGGTGGACGAGACGCGGGCCATCATCAACCGGCTGCGTCGGCGCTTCCCGGCCATCATCGGGCCGCGCACCGACGACATCTGTTACGCCACGACCAACCGGCAGGCGGCGGTCAAGCAGCTGGCCGTCCAGTGCGACCTGGTGCTGGTGATCGGCTCGCGCAACTCCTCGAACTCCAATCGGCTGGTCGAGGTGGCCCGCGAGCACGGCGCCGACTCGCACCTGATCGACTACGAGGGCGAGGTGCGCGAGGACTGGCTGGCCGGCAAGCGGGTCGTGGGCATCACCTCGGGGGCGAGCGCACCCGAGTCGCTGGTCCAGCGGCTGGTCGACTTCTTCCGCGAGCGCGGTACGGACGACGTTCAGGAGCTCGAGGTGGTCGACGAGGACGTCCGCTTCATGCTCCCCAAGGTGATCCGCCAGGACATGGCGGCCGCCGGCGCGTAGACGCTGATCAGCTGCGCACGCTCGTCGTCTCCGATTTGCATCTGGGCGCCCGCGGCGGCCAGGACGTCCTGCGCCGGGCGGGCGAGCGAGCGGCGCTGCTCAAGGCGGTGCCCGGGTTCGAGCGGCTGGTGCTGCTGGGCGACACACTCGAGCTGCGCCACGGGCCGCGGCGGGCCACGCTCGACGCGGCGGTGCCCGTGCTGCGGGAGCTCGGCGCCGCGCTCGGCTCCGAGCGCGAGGTGGTGCTGGTGCCCGGCAACCACGATCACGGGCTGCTGCGGGGCTGGCTCGAGCGCCGCGGCAACGGGACGGACCCGGTGCCGCTCGGGCTCGAGTCGCCCGTGCAATGGGATCCACAGGAGGCGCTCGGCGCGGTGGCGCGGGCGCTGGAGCCGGCTCGCGTGCGCGTCGCGTACCCGGGGGTGTGGCTGCGCGACGACGTGTACGCCATCCACGGCCATTACCTGGACCGCCATCACACGGTTCCGATCATCGAGCGGGTGGGGGCGGGGCTGACGGTGCGTCTGGCCGGCGAGCCGGCCGGCGGGCCGAGCCGCGCCGAGGACTACGAGGCGGCGCTTGGGCCGATGTACGCCTGGATCGACACGGTGGCCGAGGGCGGTGGCCTGCGCGGCTCGGGCGGCGACGGCAGCTTTCAGGTCCGGGCCTGGCGGGCGCTGAGCGGCGCGGGCGGGCGGGGCGGCCTGCGCCGGCGCGCCGTGGCGGCCGCATTTCCGGCCGTGGTCGCTGTGCTGAACCGGGCCGGCATGGGGCCGCTGCGCCCGGATGTCTCGGCCGTCGAGCTGCGGCGCTCCGGGTTGCGCGCGCTGGGCGAGGCCCTGGCGCGCCTGGAGGTTCCGGCCGGGGCGCACGTGCTGTTCGGGCACACCCATCGCGCGGGGCCGCTGCCCGGCGACGAGCTGGGCGAGTGGGGGCGGGTGATCAACACCGGCAGCTGGGTGCACGACCGCGGCTGGGTCGGCGACTCGCCGGGAGAGAGTCCCTACCGCCCTGGGTTCGCCGCGATCGTGGGCGACTCTGGACCGCCCGAGCTGGTCAACCTGCTAGACCCGGCGTGAAGCACACCGCGTGACAGGTGACGCCCGGGCCGACGTCGAGCGCGAGCTCGCCGGCGGTCGCGTGCGGGTGGGTGATCAGCTCGTAGCAGCCCGGGTGATCGACGCTGATCGTCCGGTCGTTGGCGGTGACCGTGCCGGCACCGTCGAGCACCGCCCAGACCGCGCCGGCGTGATACGGGCCCGAGTACGGCCCCTCGACGTCGTCTGACTGGGGCTCGAGGCGCGCGTCGGGCGCCTCCTCGGGCCGCCGCGGATCGAGCAGCGGCAGCTCGATCCCGAGCAGCTCCTGGATGGCCTCCTCGGTCTCCACGTAGGCGCCCTCGCCGTAGTGGTAGTCGAGCAGCATGCCGCGCTGGTCGAACAGATAGCGGCCCGGCCAGCCCAGGTTGCCGTACAGCTCCCACACCTCGTACTCGGCGTCGATGGCCACCGGATAGGGGATCTCGAGTCGGGCCACGGCGGCCTGCACGGCGTCGGGATCGGCCGAGGGTGGAAAGCCGGCGGCGTGCACGCCGATCACCTCGAGCTCCGGGTAGCGCTCGTCCCACGCCTTCACGTACGGGAGCGTGCGGATCGACTGCGGCCGGCAGAAGTCCCAGAACTCGACCAGCATCGCCCGCCCGGGCTCGAGTTGCAGGGGCCCGGAATTCACCCAGGTCAGGCCGCGGGGGAACG
The DNA here is from genome assembly GCA_963764545.1 of uncultured Solirubrobacterales bacterium. GTDB lineage: Bacteria > Actinomycetota > Thermoleophilia > Solirubrobacterales > Solirubrobacteraceae > Palsa-465. Next base: position 552,035 of record CAVXSX010000012.1, read on the forward strand.
GTGGAGCTGCGATGTGGTCAACCGGGGCGCGCATGCGCGCCCGATGCTAGTGCGGACACGCGCAGCGCCCGCGACTGTGCATGAGGCCCGAAAGTCCGTCGCGGGTCGCTCCCTTCGGGAGATGAGCACCTGGGGGGTGCTCAGGTCCCGGAGCGGGGGTCGCGGAGGGGAGGTTTCGGGCCCTGAGCACATTTTGGGGCCGCCTTCGGCGGCGTCCGTCGGATGTGGCGCGGCAGGCCGCGTCGGCGAAGCGTGGACGCTGAGCGCGGCCGTTGCCGCGACCGCCCGGCGGCCCCGTCCGGATGGGGCCCGCATGGCCCGCACGGATGCCGAGCGAAGCGAGCCCAAATGCACGGCCTAGGCTTCGACCAGCCCCCGCCGGATCGCGTAGCGCACCAGCTCGACCCGGTCGCGCATGCCGAGCTTGCGCAGCACGTTGGCCCGGTGGGACTCGACGGTCTTCTCGGCCAGGTGGAGGATCTGGGCGATCTGCGCGTTGGTGTAGGCCTCGGCGATCAGCTTGACCACCTCCTCCTCGCGCGGGGTGAGCGAGACCGCGGGCCCGCTCTCGCCGTCCTCCATCCAGCGCCGGATGATCTCGCGCTCGGCCGCGTTGGTCAGGAACGCCTCGCCGCGGCCCACCGCCTGCACGGCCCCGACCAGGTCCTGGTCGGCTTCGCGCTTGAGCACGTAACCCGAGGCGCCGGCCTTCAGCGCCTCGAACAGGTAGTGCTCGTCGTCGTGCATCGAGAGCATCAGCACCATCACGTCCTTGAGATGCGAGCGGATCTCGCGCGCGGCCTGCAGGCCGGTCATGCGCGGCATGCCCACATCGAGGATGCACAGGTCCGGACGGGTGACCAGCGCCTGCTCCACCGCCTCGACCCCGTCGCATGCCTCGGCCACCACGTCGAGCCCGGACTGGCGCTCGAGCAGCAGCTTGATCCCCGATCGGACGATCCCGTGATCGTCGGCCACCAAGATGCGCATCAGAATCCTTTCGTGCTCATGCGAGCGTCAGCTCCACTCGCGTTCCCTGGCTCCGGCTCGAGGAAATCGACAGCTGGCCGCCGGCCAGCAGCGCGCGCTCGCGCATGCCGGACAGCCCCAGCCCACCCTCGCGGCGCGAGGTGAAGCCGCATCCGTTGTCGACGATGCGGAGCTTCGTGCCCGCCTCGAAGGACAGTTCGACGTCGACCTTGCCCGCTCCCGAGTGCTGGGCCACGTTGGACAGGCTCTCCTGCGTCACCCGGTAGACGACCAGCTGCTGCTCGGGTGCCAGCTCGCCGACCGGGCCGCGCACGTTGAACGCGGCTTGGATGCCGGTCTGGTCGGCGAAGTCGCGCACCTGGGTCTTGAGCGCCGGCAGCAGGCCGAGGTCGTCGAGCACTGCGGGGCGCAGATGGCGCGCCAGGGCCAGCAGCTCCTCCATGGCCTGCCCGGCCAGGCGCTTGGTCTCGTTGAGCTCGCGCCGCAGGTCCTCAGGGGCGTGCTCGATCGAGGCCTGGAGGCGCAGCGAGACCGCGGTCAGAGCCTGGTTGACCTCGTCGTGGAGGTCCTGGGCGATCCGGCGGCGCTCGCGCTCCTGGGCCTGGACGGCGGCCCGGCCGGCCTCGCGCCGGGAGGCCTCGAGCCGAGCCAGCATCCGGTTGATAGCGGCCTCGAGGCGGTGGGCCTCGGCGCTGTCCACCCGGTCGCAGGCCATCAGCTGCTGGTTGGCGGACGCCAGGTCGACCTGCTCCATGGCCGAGATCAGGCGGTCGAGCGGGATGAACCGGCGGTGCAGGAGCAGCCAGTTACCGAGCAGGGTGGCCACCAGCGCCAGGCCGAGGACCAGCCCCTCGCTGCCCCCGAGCGAGTCGATCCGGTGCGAGAGGGCGGTTGCGGCCACGACCGTCGTGCCCGCCACCAGGAGCAGGTTCACGAATAGGACTTGTACGAGCAGCGAGCGGGATTTCATGGGCGAGCGGACGCGATATGGGGTCCTCGCCCGATATCGACCGGATTCGGCCGGGCCGATAACTGCTACTGCAAGCTCTCCACAAGCGTTTAGCGCGAGACTGCGAATTGGGTCTGATCTTGCGCGGGGCGCCCCGTTAGGGGTTTCGGGGCGCCCCGCCCCCGGTCGGATGGGAAGAAACTGTGACTATGTCTGGGTTTCTTCCCGAGTGACGCTCTGGTCAGCGATCCGTCAGCCGGCGTTTCACGACCTTGCCCATGGCGTTTCTCGGGAGCGAATCGATGAAGTGGACCTCCCGGGGGCGCTTGTGCCTGGTCAGGAGAGTCGCGACGTGCTGCGTCAGCTCGTCGGGCTGGGCGGTGCGGCCCGGTTCCAGGACCACCCAGGCCACGATCCGCTCGCCGAGGTCCTCGTCGGGCTTGGCGGTCACGGCCACCTCGGCCACCGCCGGGTGCTCGAGCAGCGCGCCCTCGATCTCGCCGGCGCCGATCCGGTAGCCCCCCGACTTGATCAGGTCGGTGCTCTTGCGCCCGACCAGCCGCAGCGAGCCGGCGCCGTCGCGCGTGGCCATGTCGCCGGTCATGAACCATCCGTCGCGCATCGCCTCCTCGGTGGCGTCCGGACGGTTCAGGTAGCCCGTGAAAACGTTCGGTCCTCGCACGGCGATCTCCCCGATGGTCTCGTCGTCGTCCGCGTCGACCGGCGCGCCCTCCTCGCCGATGAGCTTGACCTCCACGCCCGGCAGCGGCGGCCCGACCCGCCCGGGCACCACGTCGGAACCCAACCGCGCCCCGGCGTTCATCAGCGTCTCGGTGAGGCCGTAGCGCTCGAGGATCGATTGCCCGGTGAGCTTGCGGATCCGCTCGTGCACCGAGACGGGCAGGGCGGCCGACCCCGAGATCAGGACCCGGGCGCGGCCGAGCGCCTCGGCCAGATCGGGGTCCGCATCCGTCTCGCGGGCGATCCGCCCGTACATGGTCGGCACGCCGAACACCATCGTCGCCCCGCGGGTGACCGCCGCGGCGAGGGCGCTCGGCGAAAAACGACCCACGTGCTCGAACGATCCGCCGCGGCGCAGGGGGCCGAGCGTGCCGAGGATCAGGCCGTGCACGTGGAACACGGGCAGCGCGTGGGCCACCCGGTCCTCGGCCGTCCACTGCCAGATCTCGGCCAGGGCATCGAGGTTCGAGGCGATCGCCCGCCGCGGGATCTGAACACCCTTGGGCGGGCCGGTGGTGCCCGAGGTGTACATGACAAAGGCCACGTCGTCGTCGGCCAGCTCATCGGGGAGAGCGCTCGTGGAGCGCGCACCGGGGTCGACGTCGATCCGCTCGAGGCCGGCCAGCTCCGACGGCGGCTCGACGCCGGACCAGGCCAGCAGCTTCCGAGGCGCGCTGTCGGCGGTGATGTGCCCGAGCTCGCGCGAGCCGAGACCCGGATTGATCGGCACGAGGCTCGCGCCGGCGGCGAGCGCGCCGACCACCGCCACGCACAGCTCGACGGTGGGTTCGGCCCACACCGCGAGGCGGCCGGAGCCGGCCACGCGGTCGGCTACCGCGGCCGCCGCGCCGGCCAGCTCGCTGATAGGTCATGGACTGCTCGCCGACCCGCAATGCCTTGCGATCATCGGGGTTGCCCAGCACCGGAAAAAGAGGGTCGCTCATTGCTCTCCGCTCGCTATACTCTCTGAAGTATTGAATCCCTACCGCATTTGAGGAGTTTGTCCTGATGAGCCCGTCCGGAGCCGAAGTTCTCCGCCAGATCAAGAGCAGGATCGACGAGGTCGATCCGGCCGCCGTGCGCGAGCAGGTCGGCAACGGAGCGGTGATCGTCGACGTCCGCGAGCCCGAGGAGTGGTCGGCCGGGCACATCCCCGGCGCGATCCACGTACCCAAGAGCTATCTCGAGTCGCGCATCGAGGGTGCCATCCCGGACCGCGAGAAGCACGTGGTCCTGTACTGCGCGTCGGGCAATCGCTCGGCCTGGGCGGCTCGCACGCTGATCGAGGATCTCGGCTATGAGCACGTCGAGTCGATGACCGGGGGCTTCACGCTTTGGAAGGATCGCGGTTACGAGGTCGACACGCCTCGCACCCTGACCGCCGAGCAGCGCGAGCGCTACTCGCGCCACCTGCTTCTGCCCGAGGTCGGCATGGACGGCCAGCAGAAGCTGCTCGACGCAAAGGTGCTGCTGTTGGGCGCCGGTGGCCTCGGCTCACCGGCCGCCCTGTACCTGGCCGCCGCCGGCGTCGGCACGCTGGGGATCGTCGACAACGACGAGGTCGACCTGTCGAACCTCCAGCGCCAGGTGATCCACTCCAGCGAGCGGATCGGCGTCCACAAGGTCGACTCGGCCGAGCAGACGATCAACGCCCTGAACCCGGACGTGAAGGTCGAGAAGTACCCCGTCCGACTCGGAGCCGACAACATCGTGGAGATCATCTCCGGCTACGACCTGATCGTCGACGGCCTCGACAACTTCCCCACCCGCTACCTGCTGAACGACGCCTCGGTTCGGCTGCGCATCCCGGTCGTGTCGGCCGCGATCCTCGGCTTCGAGGGCCAGCTCTCGGTGTTCAAGCCCTACGACGGGCCGTGCTATCGCTGCCTGTTCCCCGTGCCGCCGCCGGCCGAGCTGGCGCCCTCCTGCGGCGCGAACGGCGTCCTCGGCGTGCTGCCCGGGACGATGGGCCTGCTCCAGGCCACCGAGGTCATCAAGCTGATCCTCGACGAGGGCGATCCGCTGATCGGCCGGCTGCTGATGTACGACGCACTCGCCGCGACGACCACCGAGGTCAAGGTCCGCCGCGACCCTGACTGCCCGATCTGCTCGCGCGAGCCGAACGAGATCTCCGACGACGAGCTCGGCGTGTTCCCCGACTACGAGGCGTTCTGCGCCGGGGCCCACTAGGGTTCGCTGTCCACCATGGCCACGATCCGGATTCCGCCCGTTCTGCGCCCCTCGGTCGGCGGTGAAAAGGAGCTGAGCGCGTCGGGCTCATCGGTAGGCGAGGTCCTGCGCTCGGTGGCCGACGCTCACCCCGACACCCAGTCGCAGCTGTTCGCCACCGATGGTGGGCTGAACCGCTACGTGAACGTCTACCTCAACGACGAGGACGTGCGGGTCCTGGATGGGCTCGACACCTCGGTGGGCGAGACCGACACGCTGGTCATCCTGCCGGCCATGGCCGGCGGCCTGCACTAGCCCGGGCGGCCTGCACCAGCGCTGCGGCGGGCTCTAGGCCGGCGGGGTGAACTGACTCGCGGTGAAGAGCGCCCCCTGCGGGTCGCGGACGAGCGCGGTGCGAGTCCACTGCGTGTCCTCGGTGGCCATCACCTCGGCGCCAAGCTCAGTAGCGCTCGCCGCGACGGCGTCGCGGTCGGCGACGGCGAACGTGACGTGCCAGTGCGGCTCCGTGCCCGGCTCGAGTGGGGCAACCCACGCGATCGCATCCTCGAAGCCGGGCGGAGCGACGACGCCCGCCTGACGCCCGCGGATACCGGGATCGACCGTCGCCTCGAGGTGATCGCCGTAGCCGGGTGCGCGGACCATCGTGGCGAAGCCGAGGTCCTCGACCGACCAGCCGAACAGCTCGGCGTAGAAGGCGATTCCTTCGGGGTGGTCGGTGTGCAGATCGCTGAAGTTCCAGCTGCCGGCCTCGTTGACCACCTGCGCCCCCAGTCGCTTGCCCGCCTGCCAGAGGCGAAACGCCGCGCCGCTCGGGTCTGCGCACATCGCGACCCGCCCAGCCGGCCCCGGTTCGAACGGACCGGCGAGCAGCGTGCCGCCTGCGTCGGCGACGCGCTGCGCGGTGGCGTCGGCGTCGTCGACCGCGATGTAGGTGTTCCACGCGGCTGCCTGATCCTCGACGCGTGCCAGACCGGCGACATCGCGCCCGTCCAGGATGGCGATCGCGTACAGCGGCGCGTCCGGCGGCGAGACGGTTTCGAACGTCCATCCGAACAGGCGCTGGTAGAAGTCCTGGGCGGCCTCCGGGTCGGGCTGCTCGGTGTCGACCCAGCTCGGGACGCCGTGGGGATAGGTGCGTGTCGGGCTCATGTGCTCAGCCTTGCAGTGATTGCGGACCGGATCGGTCCTCGTCCCGGACGGGCTCGGTCCTAGGCCCGGGCGAGCTCACCCGATCAACTGGTCGCCGAGGCTCGTGCGGCGGTAGAGGACCTGCCGGCCGTCGCGCGCGCGGGACACGAGCCCGGTCTCGTGGAGCACCTTGAGTTGCTGGGAGACCGCGCTCGGCGTGACCTGCAGGCGGCGGGAGATCTCGATCGTGGGCAGCGGTTCGGCCAGCATGTCGAGCAGTTGCGCACGCGGTGCACCGACCAAAGAAGCGAGCGCGGTGCTCGGCGCACGGGCCGGAGGGGCCCATAGGGTGGCGATCCCGCGACTCGGATAGGCGAGTGAAGGAGGCTCGTCGGGCACGAGCGGGGGCACCGGCTTGACGGCGAAGATCGAGGGCATCAGCAGCAGGCCCCGCCCGGCTGCCTTGACCGTGTGCTCGCTGATCATCTCCTCGATTTCAAGCACGCCGTCGCGCCAGCGGAGGTTCGGGTGCATGTCTGCGAACAGCAGCCGGGCCCCGCCCGTGGCCAGCTGACGCGCCCGGTAGGTCGTGTCGGCCTCCAGCACCAGCCGCATCTGTGGCCACGCCGGCGCTATCACGGACTCGTAATAGCGCTCGAGCTCGTCGCAGATCCGATCGCGTAGCGCGGTGAGAGCCCGGCTCGCGCGACGGGTCGCGGGGGCCAGGGGGTCGGGGACCGGGTCGGGGGCGTAGGTGGCGAGCAGATCGCGACGGACGATCGCCGGCGGCGTCTCCCTGACGACGGCCAGCTCCTCCTCGAAGCTCGGGACGAAGCGCGCCGGGACGGGCGTGAGGAAATCCGCCAGCGCGCGGCTCGGCCCGCTGACGAACCGCTCGCGCCCGCGCATGGGCCCGACCAGCGAGAGCAGAAGGCCAAGCTCGAGACCGTCGAGGCGAGGCCGGATCGCGCGCAGCCACGGTAGATGCAGCGCGTGAAAACTCGGGTCCGACACGGCCACCAGGCTGTGGACAGTCTCGGCCAGCGGCGAGAAGCCAAACCGGGTCCAGGCGAGGTCCTCGACGCCGAGCTCGAATCTGACCATTTAGCCAGAGGCTACATCTATTTGCCGACCATGGATTGCGCGATGAGATCGGCAGGCGCGACCGGTCTGAACCTCCGAGTCCGGCCGTGTCCTGAATCCATCTCGTCCCTCAAGACCACCAGGAGAACCCACCATGTACATCTCGCACCAGATCCTCCGCGCCATCTCCGACGAGCGCCTCCGCCATGTCGAGACCCGCTGGCTGGTCCGCGAGGCCAAGGCGGCGTCGCGAACCGCCCGACGGCCCCGCCGTCGCCCGGCCTGAGCACATAGCCGCAACCCTTCGCCCGGCGGGAAGGCTTGGCCCCCGCCGGGCGTCCCTTTGCTCAAACCCACCAGTGAAGGGAGCCAGAGGGATGCCAAATCGAGTTCTCAGGGCCATAGCCTGCCATCGGGGCCGGTCGTCGATAGCGGCGCTCGGGGGTGCCGCCGCCATCATCGTGATTGCGCTGGCGGGCATGGCGGTCGCCAAGTCGTTCACGCTCCGGGTGGCCAAGAACGTGCACGTCACCAACACCCCGACCATGGCCTTCCGGGTCAAGGCGGTCAACACGCACGAGGCGGTGGCGGTCGGCCCGTCCGGCTTTGCCGTCTACACCTTCCAGGGCGAGACCACCCACCACATCATCTGCCAGAAGACGACCAACGCCAAGACCAACTGCTGGGCGTTCTGGCCGCCGGTGTCGCCGTCCTCGGGCGGAGCGGTCAGCAAGCAGTCGGGGATCAGCGGGAAGCTCGGGACCTTCAAGAACCACGGCGTGACGCAACTCACGCTGAACGGGCAGCCGCTGTACTACTTCACGCCGGACATCAAGGCCAAGAACAAGCACCAGGCGCTGGGCGACGAGCTGAAGACGTTCGGCTCGATCTGGCACATCGTCAAGGCGTCGGGCGCGGCCGGCGCCCCGGCGCAGCCGACGCCGATGCAGACGACGCCGACCTCGACGAACCCGTACCCCAACGGGTACTAGGGCGTTCGGTTGGCAGGCGGGTCCCGAACCCTCGGGGCCTGCCCGCCTACCTATACTTCGTGAAGCAATGGCCGCGGAGCGCCTCGAGAACAAGCCCTGTGGGGGCCGCTACGGCGACATCGTCCAGTCGATCGGCCACACGCCGCTGATCGAGCTCAAGCGCCTCAGCCCCAAGCCCGGAGTGCGGCTGTGGGCCAAGCTCGAGTCGCGCAACCCGACCGGGTCGGTCAAGGACCGTGTGGCCCGCGCGATGATCGAGGACGCCGAGGAGAAGGGCCTGATCCGGCCCGGGCAGACGATCCTCGAGCCGACCTCTGGCAACACCGGCATCTCGCTGGCCATGATCTGCCGGCGCAAGGGCTACCCGCTCAAGGTGGTCATGCCCGAGAACGTGACGCGGGAGCGCACCGAGCTGCTGCGCATGTACGGCGCCGAGATCGTCTACTCCGAGGGCGCCAAGGGTTCCAACGGCGCGGTCGAGCTGGCCCTCGACATGGCCGAGAAGGATGCCTCTTACTACATGCCCTACCAGTACGGCAACCAGGCCAACCCGCTCGCCCACTACAACGGGACAGCACTGGAGATTCTCGAGGAGCTCGACGAGATCGCGGCGTTCGTGGCCGGACTGGGCACCGGCGGCACGTTGATGGGCAACGGGCGGCGGCTCAAGGAGGAGCTGGGCGATCAGGTCAAGATCGTCGCCGCCGAGCCGATGCAGGGCGAGCCCGTACAGGGGCTGCGCTCGCTCGAGGACGGGTTCATCCCGCCGATCATCGACCTGTCGCTGCTCGACCGCAAGATCTTCGTGACCAACAGCGACGCGATCGTGTTCACCCGGCGGCTGCTCGACGAGGAGGGCCTGTTCGTGGGCGTCTCCTCGGGCGCGATCGCCCGGGTCGCGGTGCGGATCGCCGGCGAGCTGGACGAGGGCAACGTGGTGTTCCTGGTCGCCGACGACGGCTGGAAGTACCTGTCCTCGGGCATCTACACGCGCCCGCTGGAGGAGATCGAGAACCTCGACTCCACCGTCTGGTGGTGAGCGAGGGCTCTTCGGAGGCCGGCGAGCCGGGATCCGAATCACGCAGGGGCCTGCTGCGCGCGGCGGGGGCGGGTCTGGCCGCCGCGATCGTGGCGGGCTGTGGCGAAGCATCGATCAAGCGCGGAGGTCCACAACTCGCAAGCCGATCCTCGACACCGACGTGGACCTGCTCAACCAGCTTCTGCGACCTCGAGCACAAGGCGATCGCGGCCTACACCGCCGGGACGCCGCTGCTGGCACCCGGCCACCGAGAAGGCTGGGAAGCTCTTCCTCAACGACGAGCTGGTCCACGCCGGCGCCCTGGCCGGGCTGATCAAGGCGGCCGGCGGCAAGCCGATCAAGCCCGCGCCGAGCTACGACCTCGGTCACCCGCGAAGCAGCCAGGAGGTGCTGGCGCTGCTGCACCAGGTCGAGGCCGCGCAGATCGCCGCCTACCTGGCGGCGCTCCCGAACCTCGCCCCGGCGGTGGTCAGGCGCTCGGTGGCCGCGATCCTGGCCAACGACGCGCAGCACGTGGCCGTGGTGCGGGCCGCCCTCGGCCAGCCCGCCGTTCCCTCGGCGCTGGTAACCGGCCGGGAGTGAGGCGTGGACCGGCGGCCGACGCGACGCGAGCTGATGGTGGGCGCGGTGGCCGGCGCCGGTGCCGGTGCCGGCGCTGGGCTCCTCTCCGGCGCCGCGCTCGCCGACACGCCGCCGCCCAGCGACGCGCAGCTGCTGACCAACTCGCTCGCCGTCGAGCGGGTGATGGTGCTGGCCTATCGCCGCGTGCTGGCCTCAGGAGCGCTCACGCCGGGATCTAGAACAGGCGATCGAGCCTCATCTCGCCCACGAGGTCGAGCACGTCGCGGAGCTGGCCGCGCAACTCACCGCGCTGGGCGCCCCGGCGCCCACCGGACCGGTCGACTTACAGACGGCGGCCACCACGATGGCCCAGCACCACGTGCCCGGCAGCCTGACCGATCTGCACACCGAGAAGGATTGCCTGAAGCTGCTGGTCGACCTCGAGTCGGCGGCCGAGGGCGTTCACTTCACCGCGCTCAAGGATCTCCGCAGCGCCGAGCTACTGCGGCTGAGCGCCCAGATCATGGCCTGCGAGGCCCAGCACTGGACCGTGCTGAGCGGCCTGCGCAATCCCGGCCAGTACGTCAAGGCGGTGCCGTGGCCGTTCGTGTTCGGCAGCAAATGAACGGCTGGTAGGCTCGAAGCCGCTATGAGGATCGCCCGCGAGCTCTACGAGCAGATCGTCGCGCACGCGCGCGAGGAGGCTCCCAACGAGTGCTGCGGGATGGTCGGCTCGAGCGACGGGAGCGCGGTCCAGGTGTACCGGGCGGTGAACGCCGAGGCCAGCCCGCTGCGCTTCCGCATCGATCCTCGCGAGCAGTACGAGCTGCACACCCGGATCGACGACGCCGGACTCGAGCTCGGCGCGATCTACCACTCGCATACCCGCACGGCACCACGGCCGTCTCAGACCGACATCAACTTCGCCAAGCTGTGGCCCGGCGTGTTGTGGATCATCGTGGGCCTGGAATGGGGACGAGGTCGACGTGCAAACCTGGCGAATCGACGACGGAAAGGTGTCGGACGCCGAGCTGGTCGTGGAGCTGAGCCATGCCCGGACAGTCCGCAACCGAGGGTGAGCTCCATTGCCCGGCTTGCGGCACGGTCTATCACCGAAGCGGAGCGGTTCTGTCCCGATTGCAAGCTTCCTCTCGTCCACGCCGAGGGCGTGATCGAGTCGGTCAGCGAGCGCCACGAGCGCGCGCGGAAGATCAAGCCGCAGATGACCGAGGGCCGGCTCGTGCGCGTGGCCGGCGCGCGCAACCAGGCCGAGGCCGAGCTGATCCAGGGCCTGCTGCTCGAGGAGGGCGTGCCCAGCATGCTGCGCCGCAGCGCCGGCTTCGACGTGCCCGACTTCCTGGCCGCCGGCCCGCGCGACGTGCTCGTTCCGGAGTCGGCCCTGCCCACCGCGCGCGAGGTGCTGCTTCAGGGCGAGTTGATCTCTGAGGAGCCGCCGGCCCGCGTGGTCGCTCCCGGCCGGCTGCTTGCCGGGCTGCTGGTGGCGCTGGCGCTCGGGGCGCTCGTGGTCTGGCTGGTCAGTCAGGCCGCGCATTGACGCGGCGGTCAGGCCGCGGACGCCATGCGCGCGAGGTGCTCTCGCCAGGCCTCCTCGGTGCGGGCGGGCGAGCGGCCGCCGAATCCGTCGCGCAGCGCGCCGGATGGGCCGTGGGGATGCAGGCGGCAGGCGAGATCGGCGGCGGCTGTCTCGCCGCGTTCGCGCACCAGCAGGTCGATCAGCGTCCCGCCCAGCAGCGGTGCATCTCGTACGCCGGGTGGAAAGGCCGGCCGGCGCCCATCGCGCAGGCGGCGGGTGATCGCCGGTCGGGCGTGCGCGGTCTGACCGCCGAACCATCGCGCCGCGCCCTCGATCAGCCACGCCCAGCGGAGCTCGGCTCCGATCCGCCGCGGGCTGAGGCGACGCGGGAGATCCGGGTTGTTCTCGACGATGACCCGCCGGGCGTAGAGCGCGGGCACGGCGCGATCGAGCATCTCGCGCGACCCGGGCACGCTGGAGGCACGCGCCTCGAGGGCCTCGGGAAGCAGGACGTGCAGCTCGTTCGGTCCGGCCCAGCCCGCGACGTAGCGGCGGCTTGCCGGGGAGGCGGCGATCCAGCTCAGCGGGAGCAGCGGGCGCGCGATGGTCAGCGACGCGACGCTGGGGTGGAACACGACCGAGAGCCCGTCGACGGTGCGCGGGAAGTACGCGGCCAGGTACTCGCGGGTCCGCTCGAGCGAGTGCAGGACGCGATCGGCGTCATCGGCATGGGTCGACTCGTGCCGCGCTCGAAACGAGCCCGACGCCGACTCGACCCATGCCACTGACGCTAGGTGGGTCTGATCCCCTCGAGGGTCAGACCAAAACCGGGACGCGATCCGAGGCGATCGACGCGATCTCCTCGGACGCCCGCTCGAACTCCTCGTCCGACAGCACCGGGGTGCCCTCGAACGGCAGCTCGCGGGTGAGCTCGAGCCACGACCGACAGCCGCCGTACTCGTCGCGCACCTTGACGGTCACCGGCCGCGGGATCCGATAGGTCCGCAGCAGGATCACGTGGAGCGGGTGACGGCGCTTCCACGCCAGGCGCTTCTCCGCGTAGTCGGGGGTCCAGACGTAGAACGGCGACAGGGCGTCGACCGTCCGCCGGTCGGTGATCGTGTAGTGGGCGGCCACCTCGGCCCAGGCCCGGATACGAACGCGATCCGGCTGCGGGATCTCGGTCCCGCGACGCAGGGCATGGGGAGGGGGCTCGCCGTCACTCCACACGCCCTCCTCGAGCGCGCGGGCGAGCTCGGGCTGATGCGACTCGCGCACCAGGTCCGAGCATTGGTGGTCGAACGTCGGGTAGAGGAAGAACTGCTCGTAGTCGAGCTTGAAGTGTTTTTCGGGCTCGCGGATGCCGCCTTTGCGAAGCGTGAGCAGCTGCTCACCTTCGGCAAGGGCTCGCACGGTCACGGCCCATTCTTTGAAAGCAATCGGCATTTAGTAGTTGAGGAAACGGGGGTTGAAAACGAGGGAAAGTCCTGTGCGCGGCACCTCGTGCTACTGCGGCACAGGACGAATCGATTGTACGCGAGCAAAGCAAATCGCCAAATCTCACCGCAAATCAGTGGGTTTACCGTTGGGCGGTGGGCCGAAGCGGTGCAGCGACTGTCAGAGGTGTGTGCGAATCGGCACAGCTGCTGGTATCGGACCGCACGAGCGAGCGCCGATCCGTGGCGAAAAGCACGCATCATCTGCACGTGCCCCTTTCCGCTCGCAGCGACCGACTCAAACCGGATGTCGAACATTTGCGCGGTCTGCGAACGGGCGCACGGATCACGGCCTTGCGGACCTATTTCGGTCTGCCGTGGCCGCCTCCGCCGGGCGTTTCGATGCGCAGGCGCTGGCCGGGCTCGAGCTTGCCGATCGCCTTGGGCGGCAGCTCCTCGCCGTCGAGCAGGTTGCGGCCGGTGGCGCCGGGCTCACCGCCGTCGGCGCCGGCCGGCGCGTGGCGCCGGCGCTCTGTGATCAGCGAATAGCTGAGTGGCGCGAGGGCCTCGAGCTCGCGGATCACGCCATCGCCACCGTGGAACTCGCCGGCGCCGCCGGAGTCGCGGCGCAGCGCGTACTCGCCGCATGCGCATTGGGAACTCGAGCTCGAGGGCCTCGATCGGCGTGTTCAGCGTGTTGCTCATCGCGACGTGGACGCCGCTCGGACCGTGTGCGTCCGGGCACGCGCCCTGGCCGCCGCCGATCGTCTCGTAGTACACGACGTCGTCTGAGCCCAGCGTCACGTTGTTCATGGTCCCCTGGCCGAGGGCGCGCCCGAACGCGCGCAGCACGACGTCGGCCACGCGCGAGGATGTCTCGACGTTGCCACCCACGACGGCGGCGGGCGAGCTGGCGTTGAGCAGGCAGCCCTCGGGGGCGATCACCTCGATCGGGCGGTAGGCGCCGGCGCTGGGCGGGATGTCGGGATCGGTCAGCACGCGGATCGCGAAGTAGCACGCTGAGCGGGTGACCGCGAGCGGGCAGTTCAGGTTGCCCTCGTGCTGGGCGTCGGTCTCGCTGAAGTCGAGCGTCATGCGGTCGCCCTCGACGGTCGCCTTCAGCACGATCTGAAGGTCGCCCTCGCGTGCCTCGAGCACGTCGCGCGCCGTGTAGCCGCCGTCCTTCAGCTCCTCGATGCACGCGCGCGTGCGGCGCTCGGCGTAGTCGAGGACCTCGCTGAACGCCTGGCTGCAGCTTCTCGGCGCCGAAGCGCTCGTGCAGCTCGAGCAGGCGGCGGCCGCCCACCCGTCCCGCGGCCAGCTGCGCGCGCAGATCGGCCTTGCGCTGGTCCGGCTGGCGCATCTGCTCGCTGAGCTCGGCGATCGCCTCCTCATCGAGGACCCGGGGCGAGATCACGACGCCCTCGTCCTCGAGCGTCCGGCTGTCGGCGGGCATCGAGCCGGGGGTCGGCCCGCCAACGTCGGCGTGATGGGCGCGGCTGGCCGCGAACGCGATCAGCTCGTCGCCCGCGAACAGTGGCGTGATCACGGTGATGTCGGGCAGATGGGTGCCGCCGGCGTACGGATCGTTGAGGATCCAGCTGCGGTCGGGTGCGTGATCCTCGTCGAGCACCGCCGCCACCGCCGCGGGCATAGCGCCGAGATGGACCGGGATGTGCTCGGCCTGCATGACCATCTCGCCGTCGCAGTCGAACAACGCCGTGGACGCATCGCGGCGCTCCTTGATGTTGGCCGAGTGAGCGGAGCGGATCAGGACCGCGCCCATCTCCTCGCACACCGCGCGCAGCGCGCCGGTCAACACCTGGAGCTCGACCGGGTCGATCATCGGCCCCGGGTCATGACGATCGTGCCGGTGTCGTCGACCTCGGCGCTCCAACCGGAGCGGGATGAGCAACGTCGACTCGGGCAGCTCGACCACCGCCGGGCCCTGGACCTCCGTCCCGGGCGCGGGGATTCCGCGCAGGACCTCGAGCTCGACGCGCTCGCCGTTCAGCGTGGCCTCGCGCGTGGAGCGCTCGGGCTCCTCGGCGTCGGAGCCATCACCGGCCAGCTCGACATCGGTGCCGTGCGAGCTGGCGGTGACGCGGAGCGTGACCAGCTCGAAGCTCCTGCTCGCCGTCGTGGTAGCCGTAGCGCTCCTCGTGCTCGAGCTCGAACGCCTCGCGCAGTTCCTCGGGCGTCGCCTCCGCCTCGGCCGCGATCGGCAGCTCGAATGACTGGCCGCGATAGCGGAGCTCGTAGACCACGCGCAGCTCGGCCTCCGGGTCGTGCATCGCCTCGCGGGCGCGTTCGCCGAGCTCACCGACGGTGTCGGCGATGGCCTCGGCGGTGAGCTCATCCCCGCTCCAGAGCACGCTTCGCTGCACGTCGCGCCGCCGCGCAGAGACCACGAGTCCGAGGGCGGCCAGCACGCCGGAGGCGCGCGGGCACAGGATCTTCTCGATCTCGAGCTCGTCGGCGATCTGTGCGGCGTGCAGCGGGCCGGCGCCACCGAACGCCATCAGCGCGTAGCGCCGCGGGTCGATCCCGCGCTGCACGGTCACCACGCGCAGGGCCCGGAGCATCTCGGCGCCGGCCACGCGACGGATTCCCTCGGCGCAGGCCACCACGTCGAGGTCGAGCTCGTCGGCCAGCCGTCCCACCGCCTGCTCGGCGGCGCCGCGATCGAGCTCGACGCCGCCCCCGAGCGGGCTGTCGGTCGAGAGATAGCCGAGCAGAAGGTTGGCATCGGTCACGGTCGGGTCGGTCCCGCCGCGGCCGTAGCAGGCTGGTCCTGGATCGGCCCCGGCCGAGCGCGGACCGACCCGGAGCGCCCCGCCGGCGTCGCGCCACGCGATCGAGCCGCCGCCGGCGCCGACCGTGTGGACGGCGAGCATCGGGAGGGCCAGCGGACGCCCGGCGACCTCGCCGCTCGATCGCTCCTGCACCGCGCCGTCGTCGACCACGCACACGTCGCACGAGGTGCCGCCCATGTCGAGGCAGAGCGCATTCTCGGCACCCGCGCGGCGCGCCACAAAGGCGGCTCCGGCCGCGCCACCGGCCGGTCCGGAGAGCACCGTCCAGGAGGCGTGTCCGGCGGCCGACGCGATGTCGATCAGCCCGCCGTTGGACTGCATGATCGCCGGCTCGGGAATCCCCGCATCGCGAGCGCGCTCGACCAGCTGCCGCAGGTAACGCGCCAGCAGCGGCGAGAGCGCGGCATCGATCTCGGTGGTCGCGGCGCGCTCGAACTCGCGGAAGGTGCCGACCACCTCGTGCGAGAGCGACACGTGAACATCTTCGAGGCGGTCGGCCAGCGCCTGCGCGATGGCCTGCTCGTGCTCGGGGTGGCGGTAGGAGTGCAGCAGCGTGACCGCCACCGCCTCGGGCTCGGCCCCGGCCACCCGCTCGGCCAGGTCTCTGGCCGCGTCCTCGGTGAGCTCCCGCAGCGGCCCGTCGGGCGTCATCCGCTCGGGCGCGCCGAAGCGCAGTTCATCGCCGGCCAGCGGCGCAGGCCGGTCGGCGCACAGCCGGTAGAGCTGCGGGCGGTCCTGACGGCCGAGCGCGATCAGGTCGGTGAACCCCTCGGTGGCCACGAACGCCGTGCGCGCGCCGCTGCCCTCGAGCAGCGCGTTGGTCGCCACGGTCATGCCGTGCGAGAACTCGCTGATCTGATCGGTCGAGGCCGAGTCGCCGGCCTTCTTAAGTGCGGCCTCGATGGCCGCCATCACGCCCTCGGACTGATCCTCGGGCGTGGTCGGAGCCTTGGCGGTGATCAGGCGGCCGTCGAGCGCGAGTACGGCATCGGTAAAGGTGCCCCCCACGTCGACGCCGATCAGCATGGCGCGACGTTAACGCAGTGGGCGAGGGCCGAGCCGCACCGTCCCGTGCGGCTCGCCCTGCTAGGCCGCCAGGGGCGTCTCGAGCTCTTCGGTCTCGGCCAGGTGCTGATGCGACGGGCAGTACCCGTTGTGCGGCAGCGGCATCCGCTGGCACGGAGTGCCCTTGCGGGTGCTGGCCCGGCACTGCAGCGGGTTCCCGTAGGCGTCGAAGCCGTTCTGCGGCAGCCGGCGCAGGAACTCGTCAGCGAGTCCCAGGTAGCGCTGGATGACGCGCAGCACGCGCAGCTGCGAGGTCATCGGGAAGTAGACGCGGACGTCGTTGAACAGCGTCCGCGACGGACGAGCGAAGTAATGCCGGTCGGTCGCTAGGCGCTCGACGGCGGCTTCGCAGGCGCGCAGCACGCGCTCATGGTTGACGTGGGACCCGCAGTAGGGGTCCTCGATGATCTCGTCGGCAAGTTCTCGATAGATGGCTCGGCTGAACCGATACATGCGACACACCACTCCTGTTCCCATGCCCCTGCCAAAGGGCGTCCTTGATTAGCGCGGAGCGTGGCTACCCGGGGTGTATGAAGTTCGACCCGCAGCAATTATTAAGTTGGTGTTAAGTCACGAATGCCGCCGAATGCCCGGAATAACGGTTTATCGGAAAGACGGTGCGATGTGAACGCTCACTTCCAGGTCTCGGCGGCTGGGGCGCCGGCCGGCGGCGATTGTGAAGTGAGAACCGTCGAGCGCGGGGTCGCGCTCGGGGAAGTCCGAGCGCTGGTGGGCGCCGCGGCTCTCGGTGCGGGCGAGCGCGCCCGCCGCGATCAGGCGCACCAGCGGATGCTCGTCCTCGGCCAGGCGTTCCAGGCCGGGACCGTCGCGCTCGAGGCCCGCATACCGCCAGAGAGCCTGGCGACTCGAGGGTGAGATCGGTGGGGGGCCGGTCCGCCCCACCGCACGGCCGAGCGGTTGGACCGTGCCGGCATCTGGTCTCGGCTCCGCCACAGCGGAGCGCGCCGCGCGGGCACCGAACACGAAGCACTCGGTGAGCGAGTTCGAGGCCAGGCGGTTGGCTCCGTGCAGGCCGGTGCACGAGCACTCGCCGACCGCGTAGAGCCCGGCGAGAGTGGCGCGCCCCCGGGTGTCGGTGGCGATGCCGCCCATCACGTAGTGGGCCGCCGGCGCAACCGGCACCGGCTCGCGCTCGGGGTCGAGCCCGGCCTGGCGCAGCGCGCTGACCACGTTCGGGAACAGCGCCGGATCCACCTCGCGCATGTCGAGGCCGACCGAGGGGGTTCCGTCGAGCGCCATCTGGCGCCGGACGGCCCGGGCCACCTCGTCGCGCGGCGCCAGCTCGTCGACGAAGCGCCGGCCGCTCGCGTCGATCAGCAGAGCGCCCTCGCCTCGCACGGCCTCGGTGACCAGCAGGCCGTCGCCGCCGTTGGCGCCCACAACCGCGGTGGGGTGAAACTGGACGAGCTCGAGGTCGGCCAGCGCCGCTCCGGCGGCGAAGGCGAGCAGGAGCCCGCCGCCCACCGCGCCGGCCGGGTTGGTCGTGCGCGCCCACAGGGCGGCCGCCCCGCCGGTGGCCAGCACCACGGCACCGCTGGAGATCACGCCCTCGTCGTCCAGGCGCACGCCGAGGCATCGCTCCTCGGCGACCAGCAGCTCGATCACCCGCCGGCCTTCCAGCACCTCGATGCCCGGATCCTCGGCCACCACCGCGCTGAGCTGCCTGACCAGGCGTCTGCCGGTGGCCGCCCCTCCGGCGTGCACGATCCGCCGGACGGAATGGCCGCCCTCCAGGCCGAGGGCGAGGTGCCCGTCGCGGTCGGCGTCGAACCGCACCCCCAGCCGGGTCAGGTCGCTCACCGCCGCCGGCGCCTCCTCGCACAGCACGCGGGCGGCGGACGCGCGCACCGCGCCGCGGCCCGCGGCGATCGTGTCGCGCAGGTGCTGCTCGGGGCTGTCCTGCGCGGCCACCGCGGCGGCCAGACCGCCCTGCGCCCACCAGCTCGAGGACTCAGCCAGCGGGGTGGCCGACACCAACGTCACGCGCGCGCCGTGCCGCGAGGCGCACAGGGCCGTGTACAGGCCGGCGGCGCCGGCGCCCACCACGGTGACCTGCGTACTTGCCAGCGGGAATGCGCCCGGAGCCTGCACGTGGCTCGATACCGTACCCCGATGGCTTCCGCGCCCGTGTGGCTCGAGCATCCCTCCTCGCTGCGCCACGACACCGGGGCGCATCCCGAGCGCGCTGCGCGCATCGAAGCGATCGAGCGCGAGCTCTCGGCCCGCGACTGGCTCGGTTTCGAACGGGTCGACCTCGCCGCCAGTCGAGCGCGCGGCTTTGGAAGCCGTCCATCCCGCGGCGTACATTGACTCGATCGAGGGCGCGTGCTCGGGCAGCGGCGGCCTCCTGGACATGGACACGGTGGTCAGCCCCGACTCGTTCGAGGCTGCGCTGCACGCCGCCGGCGGAGCCGTCCGCATGGTCGACCTGCTCCTGGACGGCGCCGTCCCATACGCCTTCAGCGCGCACCGTCCCCCCGGGCACCACGCCACCCAGACGCGAGCGATGGGCTTCTGCCTGTTCAACAACGTGGCGGTCGCGGCGCGCCACGCGCTCGACGCCCGCGGCCTCGAGCGGGTGATGATCCTCGATTGGGACGTGCATCACGGCAACGGGACCAGCGACATCTTCCACGACTCCGACGAGGTCCTGTTCGTCTCGATCCACCAGTCACCGCTGTATCCGGGGACCGGCCCGGCCGACGACGTGGGCTCGGGTGCAGGCCGGGGATTCACGGTGAACCTGCCGGTCAGACCCGGCTCCGGCGATGCGGCGTTCTGCTCGCTGGTCGACCGCGTTGCGGTCCCGCTGGCCCGTGCCCATGCCCCCCAGCTCGTGCTGATCTCGGCCGGTTACGACGCCCATCACGAAGACCCGCTCGGCGAATGCGCGGTGACCGAGGAGGGCTACGCCGCGATGACCCGCTCGATGCGCCGGGTCGCGGAGGACCTCGAGGTGCCGGTGGGATGCGTGCTGGAGGGTGGCTACGACCTCGGCGCGCTGGCCCGCTCGGTGGCGGCGACGCTGGCCGCGCTGCAGGAGCCGGTTGGCGCCGAGAACCCGGCCGAGCGCACCGGGTCACCCGACCCGCCGGCCGTTCCCGCGGCGCTCGAGCGGCTGTCCGACTGGTGGCCCGCGCTCCGCTGAGTGCCGCTACTCGGTGATCGATCTCCACGCGGCGACGACGTCCGCGGCCATCAGGTCGGTTGAGAAGCGCTCGGCCTGCGCGCGTCCCTCGACGCGCGGGTCGTCGGCGTTGAGGTGCGGTTCGAGCGCGGCGCGCCAGGTGGTGGCGTCGAACGGGGCACACAGGGTCCCCGGAACGCCGGCGAGCACGGTTGGCGCGATCCCCACCGGCGTGGCCAATACCGGCACGTTGCAGGCCAGCGCTTCGAGCACGGCCAGGCCGAAGCTCTCGCGTTCGGAGGGCACCAGGACCGCGTTGGCCGCGTTCACGTAGAGCGGGACCTGTTGCGGGTCGACGTTGCCGAGCGTGAGCAACTCGGCATCGCCGGCCACGGCCCGGGCGCGGTCGTGGCGCTTCTCGGGTCGGCGCGGATCGGCTCCGAACAGGACGTAGCGACCAGCCGTCTCGATGCCGAGCGCGCTGCGTGCCTCGGCGCGCCCCAGCGGCGTGAATCGCTCGACGTCAACGCCACAGGGCAGGATCGCCGCGTGGCCGCGCACCCACGGCGGCAGCAGCGACGCGAGCGGCTCCGACACGGTGGCCACGAGATCCTGGAACGGAAGCGCCGCGACCGTGATCGCCCGCGAGCGCGGGTGCACCAGGTCGGTGCCGTGCAACGTGACGACATGGGCCGCCCCGCGCGCGGCCAGCGCCGGCCACGCGCTCAGCCCGAAGTGGGAGTGGACGACGTCGTAGCCCTCGCTCCGATGTCGCCGGGCGAGATCCCGCGCCGCGGTCGCGTAGGCGCGCCCGCCCCCCGGCCTGAATGAGAACAGCTCGATATCGAGCCCGTCGATCCGGCGCAGCGCCTGCACCTGGTCGCGGACGAAGCTGCCCAGGGCCGGGCGAGCCGGTGTCGGATACATGTTTGTGACGATCAGCGCGCGCATCGGCCGGGGGCGAGCGTACATCGGTCGTCCTCTGGCACCATCCCGCGAGATGGCGTCCCTCGCCCACCAGCCCATCGGCGTGTTCGACTCCGGCGTCGGCGGGTTGACCGTGTTGCACGAGCTGCTCGTGTCGCTGCCCGCCGAGGACTACCTGTACCTGGGCGACACCGCGCGGTTCCCCTACGGCGAGCGCACCCAGTCCGAGCTGCGAGTCGTTCGCGATCGAGATCGCCGACTACCTGCTCGCCGCCGGCGCCAAGCTGCTGGTCATCGCCTGCAACGCGGCCAGCTCCGCGGCGCTCGGCGCGGTCGAGTCGGCGATCCGGCGCTCCGGGCGCGAGATCGACGTGATCGGCGTGGTCGGCCCGGCCACCCAGCTGGCCGTGGCCGGCAGCCACAGCGGCCGGATCGGGCTGATGGCCACGCCGGCCACCGTGGCCAGCCAGGCCTACGAGCGCGCGGTGTACGGCGCGGATCCTCACGTTCACCTGGAGTGCGTCGCCTGTCCCGATCTGGCTCCGATCATCCAGGGCGGCTTCCCGTTCGACGAGCAGGTGGTGGAGACCATGCGCGGCGTATTGCGTGCCGCTGCGAGACGCCGAGGTCGACACGGTCATCCTGGGCTCGCACGCACTATCCGCTCGTCGCGCCGATGCTGCAGCGCTCGCTCGGGCGCGGCGTGGCGCTGGTCTCCTCGGGCGCCGGCGTGGCCCGCAGCGTGGAGCGTGCGCTGGCCTCGCGCGGCTTCTCAATCCGCGGCGCGGTGAGGGCGCGTACCGGTTTCTGTGCACCGGCGAAGTCGAGTCCTTCCGCGCTCTGGGGACGCGCTTTTTGCAGATGCCGCTGGGCGAGGTGGCCCACGTGGAGCTCTCGGCGAGGGCGGCGGCATGAGCGCTTCGCATCCCGCACCGGGCCCTCTGGCGCTTCGGGGCGAAGCTACGGACGCGCGGCCGACACGCTGCGGCCGGTGTCGATCGAGCCCGGCTTCGTGCGCACGGCCACCGGCTCGGCGCTCATCTCGATGGGGGAGACCCGGGTGATCTGCACCGCCTCGGTGCAGGACAGCGTGCCCCGCTGGATGGCCGGATCGGGCCGGGGCTGGGTGACCTCCGAGTACGGGATGCTGCCCGCCTCGACCGGCGAGCGAAAGCAGCGCGACGTGAGCCGCGGTCGCCCCGACGGGCGGACGGTCGAGATCCAGCGCCTGATCGGCCGCTCCCTGCGCGGCGTGGTCGATTTCACGCGGCTCGGCGAGCGGACCGTGTACATCGACTGCGATGTGCTCCAGGCCGACGGCGGCACGCGCTGCGCGTCGATCACCGGCGGGCTCGTCGCCCTGCGGCTGGCCTGCGAGCGTCTGATCGCCGACGGCGCCCTGAAGGAGTCGCCGCTGACCGGAACGGTCGCCGCGGTGTCCTGCGGGATCGTCAAAGGCATGCCGCTGCTCGACCTCGACTACAGCGAGGACTCGACGGCCGAGGTCGACGCCAACGTGGTGATGACCGGCGACGGCGGCCTGGTCGAGGTGCAGGCGACCGCGGAGCGCACGCCGCTGTCGCGAGCCCATCTGGACGAGCTGCTGGCGCTCGCGGCAACCGGGATCGCGGAGTTGCGGGCGCCCAGGACGCCGCGGTGGCGGCGGCCGCGAGCTGAGGGGATGACGATGCCCGATGCCCGGTGAGGGAGGATCACCCGAACGCTCGCTGGTGCTGGCGACGCGCAACCCGCACAAGCTGATCGAGATGCAGCGCCTGCTCGAGCCGGCCGGGATCACGGTGCAGCCGCTGCCCGACGACGTGCAGCTGCCGCCCGAGAACGGGGCCACGTTCGCCGACAACGCGCTGCCCAAGGCGATGACGCGCGGCGGGCGCCACCGGCCTGGCGTCGATTGCCGACGACTCGGGGATCGAGGCCACCGCGCTGTCCGGCGCCCCGGGAGTGCGCTCGGCCCGGTACGCCGGTGCCGACGCCAGCGATGAGGAGAACCTCGTGAAGTTCGAGGGCGAGGTTCCGGCGGACAGCCGCCTGCGCTACGTGTGCGCGCTGGCCTACGTCAATCCGGCGACCGGCGAGGAGCGCGTGTTCTTCGGCGACTGCCGCGGCCGGATGGCCCGGGCGCGGGCCGGCACGAACGGCTTCGGCTACGACCCCGTGTTCGTTCCTGACGCAACGGGGGACAATCGAACCATGGCCGAGCTCACGGACGCCGAGAAGGACGCGATCAGTCATCGCGGTCACGCGGTGCGCGCGCTGTTGCGATGGATCCGTCTCTGAGCTCGGACGGTACGACGGCCCATCCGCAGACAAAGCTCCGCACGGCTGCCCTGTCGGTCGTCTCCAACTCCACTCTGATCCTGCTCAAGGTCGTGGCCGGGTCGATCACCGGATCGGTGGCGATCCTGACCGAGGCCGTGCACTCGAGCATCGACCTGGTCGCCTCGATGGTCGCTTTCTTCTCGGTGCGCAAGGCCGGCGAGCCGGCCGACGAGAGCCACCGCTACGGCCACGAGAAGCTCGAGAACCTGGCCGCCGCCATCGAGGGCGTGCTGATCCTGGTCGGCTCGGCGGCGATCGCGTTTCAGGCCATCCGCCACCTGGCCGGGGGCGGGCGTGTCCAGCGGCTGGGCCTGGGCATCGCGGTGGTGGGGTTCTCCCTGGTGGCGAATCTGATCGTCTCCACGGTGATCGCGCGGAACGCTCGCGCCACCTCCTCGGCCGCCCTCGAAGGCGATGCCGCTCACCTGCGGACCGATGCGCTGACCTCACTGGCGGTGCTGATCGGGTTGGGCCTGGTCCAGACCACCGGCGCCCAGTGGCTCGACCCGGTGATCGCGCTCGTGGTGGCCGCGACGATCGTGTTCACCGGCGTGCGCCTGCTCGCGCAGTCCGGGCGCGTTCTCGTCGACGAGTCGCTCCCGACCGACCAGGTGGCGATGATCCGGGACGCGATCGAGCAGTTCGGAGTGCGCGGCGTGGTCGGCTATCACGAGCTGCGTACCCGCCAGGCCGGCGCGCGCCGCTACGTCGATCTGCACGTCCAGTTCCGCTCCGGCACCTCGCTCGAGGATGCGCATCGCACCGCGCACGAGCTCCAGGACCTCATCGGGGCCCAGCTGGGTGGGGCGGACGTGCTGATCCACCTGGAACCGGAGGATCGTGTGCGACCGGGCGAGGAGCTCCGGCGCGCCACCGTGAACTGAGCTGGCCGCCGCCGCTGCGGCCGTCGCACCCATCGCGCCCGTCGCGCCGCGCCCGTCGCGTCCGCTGCGCCGCGCCCGTCGCGCTCGCCGCGCCCGTCGCGGTCGCTGCGCCGCGCCCGTCGCGCCCGCCGCGCCCGTCGCGGTCGCTGCGCCTGACGCGGCCGCTGGCACCGCTGCGCCCGGCGCGTCTCTCGGCAGGCAGTGCGCGAGTGTTCTGCCACTCGGCGCCTCGCCGGGCGTGAATGTCTCTTTCGCTCGGCCATAGCGCACCTGAATTGCCACTCGAGCCGGCGTGGTGGTCGAGTGGCGGTTTACTCGCGCGCTGGCGCGGCCGAACGGCGCCGAGACCGCCGGCCCCTTAGACCGGCCGGCCCCTAGAGCAGGTTGATGAACGCGGCCAGCGCCACCGCGAGGGTCACGGCCGCGTATCCGAGATAGCCCTCGAGAACCAGGACGGTCACGACGATCAGGCACACCAGGACGGTTCCCAGCCAGGCGATTCGACCGAGGTCCACAACCTTATTCTGCTCGGCGCCGCCGACGGTCGCCGGCGGAGCCTGGGTGGGCGGCGCTGGGGGCTCCGGAGCCGGTGGTGCGGCCTCGGCGGGCTCAGTGCGGTCGGTTTGGCTGATGATCGATGGGGAAGTACGCAAATTCCGGAAAAGTGAGCTATGTGGCCGTGCGGGGCGTCCGGCGCACCGGGGAAATGCCCCGGCCCCCAGGCTACGGCACTTCGGCTGTCCGCCGCTCGTGTTAGCTTCGGGAATTCCTACCACCTCGAAGGAGGGAGCAAGTGACCAAACAAGAATTCGTGGACCAGATCGCCGATCGTGCCGGACTGAGCAAGAAGGACGCGGCGGGTGCGGTCGACGCTTTCCTGGATACGGTCGAGGACGCGCTCAAACGGGGCAGCGAGGTGTCGTTCTCGGGCTTCGGCAAGTTCAGCGTCTCGGCGCGCGCGGCGCGCGAGGGGCGCAACCCCGCGACCGGCGAGCGGATCCAGATCGCCGCCTCGAATGTGCCGCGGTTCAGCGCCGGTGCCGGACTCAAGAAGGCGGTCAATTAGAGCCTGTCTCAAAACCCGAGCACGCGTCTGGCGGCGGCGGATCTGCGCGGATGCTTCGTTCTCGGACCCTCGAAATAGCTCTGCTATTCCTTCGGTCCTGCGTCCTCGCGCCGCTTGATCCGGCGCTCGCCAGCCACGCACTCGGACTTTTGAGACCGACTCCTAGCCCGGCCGCCGGGGCAGCCGTTTCCAATCGCGGCACGGGTCTCGTGCCGGATCCGGATGCTGCGGTCGCGTGCGGGATGCCGTGACCGTGGCGTCCATCGACGGCGTGATCGACAATCACAGGGGCGCAGACCGCCACCGCGAGCTTCGGCGACCGGCTGGCTGAGCACGTCGCCGCGCGCGGGTCACAGCTCGTGCTCGGGCTCGATCCCGATCCGGCCCGTCTGTGGCCGAAGGCGCTCGAGCCCGACGCCCCGGAAGGCCCCGCCGAGTTGCCGGAAGGCCCGGCCGAACCCTCGGCCGGGGAGAGGCGGCCGCGTCGCCGGCCATGCGCGCGGCGCGCGCCGTGGCGGCGCATTGCGCGCTCGTGCTCGAGGCCGTGGCCGAGCACTGCGTGGCGGTCAAGCCCCAGGTGGCCTGCTTCGAGCGCCTCGGGGCGCCCGGCTGGGCCGCGCTGAACGAGACGGTGGCGCTGGCCCGCGAGCGCGGGCTGCTGGTGATCGCCGACGCCAAGCGCGGCGATGTCGACGTCACCGCCGCGGCCTACGCCCAGGCGTTCCTGGGCGAGACGCCGACGCCCTACGGTCCGGTGCCCGGGCTGGGCGCGGACGCGATGACCGTCAACCCGTTGCTGGGCGGCGACTCGCTCGCGCCGTTCGTGAAGGCCGCGCGGGCGAGCGCGGCGGGCCTGTTCGTGCTCGTGCGCACCTCGAACCCAGGCGCGGCCGACCTCCAGGAGCGCGAGTTGGCCGACGGGCACTCCGTCAGTCATCGGCTGGCCGATCTGGTGCAGGAGATCGGGGCCGGCGGCATCGGCGCTCACGGGCTGTCGGATATCGGTGCGGTGGTCGGCGCCACGGCGCCGGACCGGCTGGGGGCACTGCGCGAGCGCATGCCCCATGCCGTGTTCCTGCTGCCCGGGATCGGCGCGCAGGGGGGACGGGTCGAGGACCTCGCGCCGGCCTTCGCGGCCGGGCCGGCGAGCGGACTGATCTCGGCCTCGCGCAGCATCGTCACGGCGCACGAGCGCGCTGGTGGCGACCCGGCCTCAGCGGCAGCGACCGAGGCGGCTCGCCTGCGCGAGCTCGGCTGGCGCCTGGCGGCGTGAGCCCGCGCGCGCATGACGGTCCGCGGTGCCGGCCGGCGGCCGGCGAAGCCTCGAGAGCCGGCGGGCGCGCAATGATCCGGGGTCCGGGCGACTGTATGATCGCCGGCGGGATGGAGGGGTGGAGGAATCCAGCGCGCTACGTGGCCCCGCTCGCGATCGCCGCGGTGGCCGTGGCCGCGTATGGGATCGTCCATTCCGCGCTCGCCCACAAGCACACGACAGCCTCCCTTTCCATCGTGCAACCGACGACGACTACCTCCACCACGCGCGCAGGGCACACGGTGTCCAGGGCGAGGTTCTACACCGTGCGACCGAACGACACGCTGTCGAAGATCTCCGCCCGGACCGGGGTCTCGCTGAGCACGATCGAGGCGCTCAACCCGAGCGTGAGCCCCGACTCGCTTCATCCGCAGCAGCGCCTCAAGCTGCGGCGATGAGGTAGGGCTGGTGCGGACGCGGTCGGCAGTGGGGACCGCGGTGGGCAGGCCGGCTCGCTGCGCGCTCGCCGCGATGGTGGTGGCGCTCGGGCTGCTGATAGGCCCGAGTGCCGCAGCGGCGGGAGCGCCCCCGCTCGGCGTCCGGGCGGCGGCGCTCATCGAGGAGAGCACGGGGCAGCCGCTCTACGGCGTCAACCAGAGCGCCGAGCTGGCCATCGCCAGCACGACCAAGTTGATGACCGCGCTCGTGACCCTGCACCACGCCCAGCTGCGCGACGTGTTCACCGACCCCGATTTCATCCCGGCCGCGGAGGATTCGCAGATCGGGCTCGGTGCCGGGGGAGCGGATGAGCGTCCACGATCTGATGATCGCGATGCTCCTGCCGAGCGCGGACGACGCGGCGGAGGATCTCGCCGTACAACGTCGGGCACGGGTCGGTGTCTCGCTTCGAGGCGATGATGAACGCTCGTGCGCGCGAGCTCGGCCTCACCCACACCCATTACACGACGCCGATCGGGCTCGACACGCCCGGCAACTACTCGAGCGCTCAGGACCTGGTCACGCTGGCGCGCTACCTGCTTCGCTCCGAGCCGTTCTTCAGGGCTCGTGGTCGCCAAGCCGAGCGCCGTGCTGCGGACCGGCAACCACGTCCGCCACGTAGTCAACCTGAACGACCTGGTGTCTCGCTATGGGTGGATCAACGGCGTCAAGACGGGGCACACGCTCCAGGCCGGTTACGTGCTGGTGGCCTCCGGCACCCGCGACGGCATGACGCTGATCGGGGCGGTGCTGGGGACCGACAGCGAGGCGGCTCGCGACGCCAACGCTCTGGCGCTGCTCAACTACGGGATTCGCCAACTACCGCCTGCGCACGCCGGTTCACGCCGGCCAGCTCCTTGCCCGGGTGCCCGTGAAGAACGCTCCCAAGGGCCAGCTCGCGCGCCTGATCGCGGGCGGCAGCTACACGCATGTGTTCCCGCGCTCCACCCGCGTGCATGTCCGCGTCCGGGTGCCGGCCGAGCTCACCGGTCCGCTCCCGGCGCACGCCGTGGTCGGCTCCGCGCTGGTCATGGCCGGCAGCCGGGTGCAGGCGCGGATCCCGCTCGAGCTGGCCGCCGCGCTGCCTCAGATCCGCGTCTCGAAGGGCCTGAAGAAGGTGGTTGTCCTATCGGTTACGCTGTCGGGACTGGTGCTGGCGGCGGGCGCGGCAATCGGCCTTCGAATGTTTTGGCGCGAATCGACGAGGGGATAAGCGGCGGGGGTTCCTGAGCCGCAATGATCATCACCGTCACGCTGAATGCCGCCCTCGACAAGACGCTCGAGGTCCCGAACTTCCGCGTCGGGCGGCGGCATCGCTCGGTGGAGCAGACCACCATGCCCGGCGGCAAGGGGGTCAACATCGCCCGCGCGCTCAAGCGCCTGGGCCAGCCGGTGATCGCCACCGGGCTGGTCGGCGGTGCGACCGGAAACCGGATCGTCGACGCGCTGAACGACGAGGCGATCCTCAACGGCTTCGTGCGCATCCGGGAGGAGTCGCGCACCAACACCGCGGTGCTCGACCCGACGACCGGCGTACACACCGAGATCAACGAGCGCGGCCCGGCGGTGTCCGCGCACGACCTCGAGCTGTTCCGCGACAAGCTGCTCTACCTGGCCAAGGGCGCGAGCATGTGCGTGTTCGCCGGGAGCCTGCCCCGCGGCGTGCCACCCGACGTGTACGCGGGTCTGATCCGCGAGCTCAAGAAGCTCGGAGTGGTCACGATCGTCGACACCGAGGGTGAGCCGCTGCGCATGGCCGCCCGCGCCGAGCCCGAGATCATCTCGCCCAACGAGCTCGAGGCCGAGGAGCTGGTCGGGCACGAGTTCAACGACTCGGGCGATCGTGCCGAGTCGGTCGTCGAGATGACCCGCCTGGGCCCGGCCGAGGCGATCATGACGGTCTCCGACGGTTGCTACGCGTACGTGATGGACGGCGGCGTCCAGTCCCTGTACCGGGTGCGGATCGAGGAGCAGGAGGCGCGCTCGACGATCGGCTCGGGCGACGCGTTCCTGGCCGGCTACATCGCGGCTCGCTACCTGGAGCGATCCCCCGTCGAGTGCCTGCGCTACGGCGTCGCCTGCGGCGCCGAATCGGTGCAGCATTTCGGGGCCGGCCTGATCGACCCGGCCGCCGTCGAGCGGTTGCTGGGCGAGGTCGAGCTCGAGCATCTTCACGTCGGCGCGGCGCGCTAGCTCGGCAGGCCCACCCTCCCGCTGGAGCCCGGCAAGCCACTGCTACGATCGACCAGGCATGCCGTCCGCGCCGACTCGTACGATGCCGCAATGGAAGTAGAAATCGGACGTGGCAAGAAGGCCCGGCGGGCGTACGGGTTCGATGAAATCGCGATCGTGCCGTCCCGGCGCACGCGCGATCCGGACGATGTCGACATCTCCTGGACCCTGGGTCCGTACCGGTTCGAGCTGCCCCTGCTCGGGGCCGCGCTCGACGGAGTGGTCTCGCCCGAGACGGCAGGGCTGATCGGCAAGCTTGGCGGCTTGGCCGTACTCAATCTCGAGGGCATCTTCTGCCGCTACGAGGACGCCGACTCCGAGCTCGAGAGGATCGCGACGTTCTCCAAGGACATCTCCACGCGCGAGATGCAGGACATCTACAGCGAGCCGGTCAAGCCTGAGCTGATCGCCCAGCGGATCGCGGAGATCAAGTCGCACGGCGTGGTGGCCGCCGCCTCGCTGACCCCGCAGAAGGTCCGCCGCTACTACGAGGTGGCGCTCGAGGCGGGGCTCGACATCCTGGTCATCCAGGGCACCGTGGTCTCGGCCGAGCACGTCTCGCGCGACGAGAGCCGTCCGCCGCTGAACCTCAAGGAGTTCATCCGCGAGCTCGCGCCGACGCCGATCATCGTGGGCGGCTGCGCGTCCTATCACACCGGTCTTCACCTGATGCGCACCGGCGCCGCCGGCGTGCTGGTGGGCGTCGGTCCGGGCGCGATCTGCACCACTCGCGGGGTGCTCGGCATCGGGGTACCGCAGGCCACCGCGATCGCCGACGTGGCGGCCGCCCGCTCGCAGCACATGCTCGAGACCGGCGACTACGTGAAGGTGATCGCCGACGGCGGCATGCGCAACGGCGGGGACGTGGCCAAGGCGATCGCCTGCGGCGCCGACGCGGTGATGCTCGGCTCCGCGCTGGCCCGGGCCTACGAGGCCCCCGGGCGCGGATACAACTGGGGCATGGCAACCTTCCACCCGACGCTGCCGCGCGGCGCGCGCGTGCAGACCACGCCGAACGGCACGCCTCGAGGAGATCGTCAAGGGCCCGGCGCGGGAGAACGACGGGACGTTCAACCTGATGGGTGCGCTGCGCACCTCGATGGCCACCTGCGGCTACCGCGACATCGCCGAGTTCAACCGGGCGGAGCTGGCGGTGGCACCGGCGCTCCAGACCGAAGGCAAGCACTCCAGCGCGAGCAGGGCGTCGGGATGGGCGCCAAGCCGACGGCCGCCGCAGTAAGTGTCGACTGATTCGGGTCTCGCTGCGCTCGACGTCCGTGGGGCCACGCGGGCCCGTCCGGACAGTGATCGAGATACGACCACCGAAGAGGTCGTCGTCCTCGACTTCGGAGGGCAGTACTCGCAGCTGATCGCCCGGCGGGTGCGCGAGTGCGGCGTGTTCTCCGAGCTGCTGCCCCACCACGTGGGGCTCGAGGAGGTGCGCCGCCGGCGGCCCAAGGGCGTGATCCTGTCCGGCGGCCCGGCCTCGGTGTACGAGGAGGGCGCGCCGGCGCTCGAGCGCGAGCTGCTCGAGCTCGGTATCCCGGTGCTCGGCATCTGCTACGGCATGCAGCTGCTCGCGCTGGCTCTGGGCGGGCGGATCGAGGGCGCCGAGGTGGGGGAGTTCGGCCGCTCCATGCTGACCGTGGGCGATCCCGGACGCCTGCTCGCGGGCACGCCGGCCGAGCAGACCTGCTGGATGTCTCATCGCGACACGGTGTTCGCGCCGCCGCCGGGCTTCCGGGCGCTGGCCGCGTCGACCGCCTCGCCGGTGGCCGCGTTCGAATCGGCGCAGCGCGGCGTGTACGGCATCCAGTTCCATCCCGAGGTGGTCCACACGCCCTACGGCCAGCAGGTGCTGACCAACTTCCTGACCGACGTGTGCGGCTGCGAGCGGACGTGGAGCCCGACGTCGGTGATCGAGGAGCAGATCGAGCGGATCCGGACCCAGGTCGGGGACGGGCGCGCGATCTGCGGGCTGTCCGGCGGGGTCGACTCGAGCGTGGCCGCGCTGCTCGTGCATCGCGCGATCGGCGAGCAGCTGACCTGCGTGTTCGTCGACCACGGCTTCATGCGCAAGAACGAGGGCGCCCAGGTGATCGAGGCGTTCCGCGACCACTTCCACGTGCCGCTGATCGCCGTCGACGCCTCGGACCGGTTCCTGGGCCGGCTGGCCGGCGTGAGCGACCCCGAGGAGAAGCGCAAGCGGATCGGCGCCGAGTTCATCCGCGTGTTCGAGGAGGAGGCCGCCAAGCTCGACGAGGTCAACTTCCTGGTACAGGGCACGCTGTACTCCGACGTGATCGAGTCGGGGGGCAGCACCGGCGCGGCCACGATCAAGTCCCACCACAACGTGGGCGGGCTGCCGGAGGACCTCGAGTTCGAGCTGGTCGAGCCGCTGCGGGCGCTGTTCAAGGACGAGGTCCGCGCGGTCGGCGAGGAGCTCGGGCTGCCCCAGCGACTCGTGTGGCGCCAGCCGTTCCCGGGCCCCGGCCTGGCCATCCGGATCGTCGGCGGCGAGGCCACGCGCGAGCGCCTGGAGATCCTGCGCGAGGCCGACGCGATCCTCCAGGACGAGATCCGCCAGGCCGGCCTGTACCGCGAGCTGTGGCAGTCGTTCTGCGTGCTCCCGGACATCCGCACGGTCGGCGTCCAGGGCGACGTGCGCACGTACGGCAACGTGATCGCGATTCGAGCGGTGACCAGCGACGACGCGATGACCGCCGACTGGGCGCGCCTGCCCTACGACCTGCTCGAGAGGATCGCCGCGCGGATGATCGGCGAGATCCGGCCCGTCGGGCGGGTGGTGCTCGACATCACGAGCAAGCCGCCGGGCACCATCGAGTGGGAGTAATCTGACTTCTGACTTGAGGCACGGGTTGGTGGGCGTGAAGCGGGCGACTCGGGGGCTTGTGGCGTTAGTGGCGCGCGCTGGCGTGCGTGCTCGCCGCCGGCGTGACCGCTGCGCAGGCGTCGCTGAGCGTGCCCACCGGTGGTCCGGCCACCACCTACACGGGGGCCGGCACGGCCGGTGTCGCGAGTGCGATCGGAGCCTTCGAGCGGGCGGCCGGCGGCGGCGACAACGGTCAGGCGAACGGCGAGCAGGGCAGCGGCTTTCGCCACGTGAGTTGGGACCAGTACGGGCTGTCCCCCGCGAGCGGATCCCCAACCCCGATCACGTCGCACGCGCGGGCCACCACGGGTACCGACCTCGAGCCGTGGGGGGTCGAGCTGGCCGGGCAGATCGCGGTCGCAGACGACGGCTTCA
Organism: uncultured Solirubrobacterales bacterium; assembly: GCA_963764545.1. Classification (GTDB taxonomy): domain Bacteria; phylum Actinomycetota; class Thermoleophilia; order Solirubrobacterales; family Solirubrobacteraceae; genus Palsa-465. Next base: position 584,174 of record CAVXSX010000012.1, read on the forward strand.
CGTCGGTGAACTCGAACGCCGGCGGGCTCTTCACCCCGTTCAGCTCGCCCGACGTGTGGGCGCCGTTCAATTCGGACACGGCGGAGATGCGGATCGTCGCTCCGGCCAGCGGGTCGGTTTCGCCGCCCACTCCGGTACCGGCTCAGAGCCGGGGGCTCGGGGTCGTGTTCCTGAACGTCGGCCTGGCCAGCACCACCCAGATCCAGTACTACAACGGCGACATCCTGCTCGGGCAGGTGTATGCGCCGGTCGACGCCGGCGGTGCCTCGTTCGCCGGCCTGCTGTTCGGCGACTCCGCCGTCAACCGCGTCGTGATCACGCTCGGCAGCGCCACGATCTTCAGCTACGACGGCCAGACCGTGACGTCCGGCGGACCGGACTCGGGCTCGAACAACCTGGTCGCGGCCGACGACGTGTATCTGGGCGAGCCGGCCCCGGCGCGCCCGGCGATGACCGACACGGTCGGGCAGTCCACCTCGCCCGTCCTCGACACGTTCACCGACACCGACCCGAGCGCCGCCCCGTCGAACTTCGTCGCGACGATCGACTGGGGCGACGGGACGACCACCTCCGGCCAGATCGCCAGGCAGCCGGACGGCAGCTTCACGGTCACCGGTCCCCACTCCTACGCGAAGGTGGGGAGCTACACCGCGACGGTGACCGTCAGCGACTTCTCGAGCGTCGAGCAGACGACCCAGACCGAGATCAATGTCTCCACCGCGCCGAGCTCGACGGCCGTCTCGTGCTCGCCCTCGGCGGTCGCCGTGTCGGCCATCGCCAGCTGCACCGTCTCGGTGTCCGACGGGGGCGCAGGGTTGACGCCCACCGGGCTGGTGACGTTCAGCACTCCGACGCCGGGCGCCGTCTTCCCGCTCGAGCGCCAGCTGCACGCTCGGCGCGACCACCTCGGCGGGCACGTCGATCTGCTTCGTGCAGTTCAGCCCAGGGCAGCTTCCGCCCATCCAGGCCAGGATCACCGCGAGTTACGGCGGCGACCTCGCGCACGGACCGAGCACCGCGACGACGGCCGTTGACGTCCAACGGCAGCGCTGCACGCTGAAGGTGCTCTCGCGCCGGCTGCGTCCGCGCGGAATGGGCGTGCTCGTGACCTGCGACGCGCACACCACCGTCCAGATCACCGGCCAGGCCCGCGCGACACGCACCAAGCGCTTCAAGGCGTTCTCGCTTCGCTTCGGCTCGGTGCGCTCCCAGGTCAGCGCCGGACGTCCCACGGTGCTGGTGGTCAAGGGCCGCCCCCGGGGTGCTGCCGACGTTGCGCGCCGCGCTTCATCGCCACCAGCGCGTGTCGCTCAAGCTGACGCTGAGCGCGGCCTCGCGGGGCATTCGCACGACCACGACGACGCGCGTCGCGGCCCTCAGGTTGCCCTGACGCGGGACACGATCTGGCGCACGAAGCGGCCGAGGTCGGACGGCAGCGCGTCGCGCGGGAACCAATCCGCCTCGGACAACTCGGTCAGGTTGAGCGCGATGTTCCGGTCGGCCACGCGCGTCTGGAACAGATGCAGGTTGTCGTGGTGGTGGTTGGCGTTGACGAACAACTCGCCGAGCGAGGTCCAGTCCTCGATCTCACGGCCGAGCTCTTCCTGCATCTCGCGCCGGGCGGTGTCGCGGGGGATCTCGCGGCGGCGAACCGTGCCGCCTGGGAGATCCCAGGATCGGTTTCCGTAGGTGTGGCGCACCAGCAGCACGTCGTCGCCGTGGGTCAGGACGCACTTGACGCCGACGATCTGCGGTCTGAGCAGGAACCAGTACGTGCGCAGGCCGGCGTAGGCAACCCGCATCGCGGTTCGGCGTGCCTCCACGGGAAGCTGCATGCGGGTGAGATTAGGGCCACTCAGCTCAGTCGCGGACGTTCGTGGCGGATCGCCTATCATTGCTCGGAGCCGCGCGGTCGCCGCGCGGTTTGTGCGTGCCATGAAGACCTACGTTGCCACCCCTGCCGACCGCGAGCGAAACTGGCTCCTTGTCGACGCCTCCGGGCAGACGCTCGGCCGGCTCGCCACGCAGATCGCCGACACGCTGCGCGGCAAGCGCAAGCCGACCTATACCCCGCACGTCGACACCGGCGACTTCGTGATCGTGGTCAACGCCGAGAAGATCGCGGTCACCGGGAACAAGCGGCAGGACAAGCGCTACTACCGGCACTCCGGGTATCCGGGCGGCCTTAAGTCCCGCAGCCTCAATGAGATGCTCGAGCGCCGGCCCGAGGAGGTCATCCGCCTGGCCGTGAAGGGCATGCTGCCCCGCAACCGCCTGGCCCGAAAGCAGCTGACCAAGCTGAAGGTCTACGCCGGTCCCGAGCATCCGCACGCCGCCCAGCAGCCGCAACCGATGGAGATCAAGCAGTGACCGAACGGCCCGAGGACGAGCAGCGCGACGAGGAGCAGGCCGGCGAGCAGCCGGCCGCCGAGGCCCCCGCGCCCGAAGAGCCGGCGCAGGAGCCGGCGGCTGACCAGCCGGCCGCTGAGGAGCCGGTGGCCGATGAGCCTCCCGCGGCCGAGCCCGCGGCTGAGGAGCCACCCGCGGCTGAGCCCGTGGCCGAAGAGCCTCCCCCGGCCGAGCCCGCGGCTGAGGAGCCACCCGCCGCTGAGGAGCCACCCGCCGCTGAGGAGCCTCCCGCGGCTGAGCCCGTGGCCGAGGAGCCACCCGCCGCTCAGCCCGCGGCCCAGGAGCCCACGCCGGCCGCCCAGGGCGAGCACGCCGATGGCGAGGAGGAGCTCGAGGTCGCCCCGCGCGTCAAGCCCGAGATCCCCGGTGCCGACCTGATTCCGGACATCATCCCCGAGGGCGAGCAGTTCCTCGACGCCGAGGCCCAGGCCGCCGCCGAGGCCGAAGCCGAGGCCATGGCCGCCCGCGAGCGGGCCGAGGCCGACGAGCAGGAGTCGCGCCCGATCGCCGACGCCGCGATCGACCTCGCGGCCGGGGCGCGCTACACCGCGACCGGCAAGCGCAAGACCGCCGTGGCCCGCGTGATCCTCAAGCCCGGGAGCGGCAGCTACGTGATCAACGGCAAGACGCTCGAGGCGTTCTTCCCCCGCGAGACGCTCCAGCGGATGATCCGCCAGCCGCTCGAGACCGTCGGGTATGAGTCGCGGATGGACGTGATCGCGCGCATGCACGGTGGCGGCGTCTCGGCCCAGGCCGGCGCTCTGCGCCACGGCATTTCGCGGGCCCTGATCGTGGCCGATCCGAACCTGCGCGGCGAGCTCAAGCGCCGCGGCTTCCTGACCCGCGATCCACGGGTCAAGGAGCGCAAGAAGGCCGGCCTCAAGAAGGCGCGCAAGCGCCCGCAGTTCTCCAAGCGTTAGTCCTGCATGGCGCGCCAGTTGTTCGGCACGGACGGGGTCCGCGGCCGCGCGGGACATTTCCTCACGGCCGAGCTCGCGCTCAAGCTGGCCCGCGACCGCGGTGACCCGGCTCGAGGCCGAGCGCCCGCAGGTGCTGATCATCCGCGACACCCGCGAGTCGGGCGAGATGCTCGAGTCGGCCATCGCCGCCGGTGTGGCGGCGGCCGGCGGTGACGCGTGGCTGGCCGGAGTGCTGCCCACGCCGGCGGCGCCGCTGCTCGTGCGAGGCCGCGGCCTGGACCTGGCCGCGGTCATCTCCGCCTCGCACAACTCCTACGAGGACAACGGCATCAAGCTGTTCGCCTCGGACGGCTTCAAGCTGCACGACGACACCGAGCACGCGATCGAGGCCGAGCTCGAGCAGCCACCGCCACCGCCTTCGCACATCGGCACGATCAAGTCGTTCGAGGGCGCTCTGGCCGAGTACCTGAGCCGTCTAAAGCAGCGCTTCTCCGCGCTCGATCTCGGCGGCATGCGGGTGCTGCTCGACTGCGCCAACGGCGCCACCTTCCAGGCCGCGCCCGAGATCTTCCGCCGGCTGGGCGCCACCGTCGAGGTGCGGGCCGATCAGCCGGATGGGCTCAACATCAACCGGGACTGCGGCTCGACCCATCTCGGATGGCGTCATCGAGCGGGTCTCGCACGGCGAGCACGACGTGGCCTTTGCCTTCGACGGCGACGGCGATCGCGTGCTCGCGGTCGATCGGAGCGGGAACGGTGGTCGACGGGGACGAACTGGTGGCGCTGGCCGCCATCCACCTCCGTGAGCAGCGGCCGCCTGCCCGGGCAACGGCGTGGCCGTGACCGTGATGACTAACTACGGCTTTCATCGGGCGATGGAGGCGGCCGGCATCGAGGTGGCGACCACCGCGGTGGGCGATCGCTACGTGCTCGACGAGCTCCGCCGGCGTGGATGGGCGCTGGGCGGCGAGCAGTCCGGCCACATCATCGACCTGGGCTTCGGTCCCTCCGGTGACGGGATCGCCAGCGCTCTGCTCACGCTCGAGGCGCTGGCCGGACGCGACCTGGCCGAGCGCGATGCGATGGACAAGCTCCCGCAGCGCCTGGTCAACATCCGGGCCTCGGACCGGGCCGGACTGGCCGCCGCGCTGGCCGACCCGGGGGTCGAGGAGGCGATCGCGCGCGAGCACGCTGGCCTGAGCGGCCGGGGTCGCGTGCTGGTCCGGCCATCCGGCACCGAGCCGCTGATCCGGGTGATGGTGGAGGCTCCGAGCCAGCAGGAAACCGACGAGATCTGCGACCGGCTGCGCGAGGTCGTGGAGACCGTTCTCCCCAAGTAGTGGCCGCAACGCACCAGGAAGTCGGCCCCGGCGCGCGAACTCCGGCCTGGGTCGTGCGTTAATCGGGCACGGGTCTTGCGGCTAACATCACTGGCTGCGTACGCCGGTGACCGGACGGCAATCGTGCGGTTTTCCGCCACGAAAGGGGAAGTTAGGACGTATGTGTGGAATCGTCGGGTACGTAGGTCCACGCCAGGCACGCCCACTTCTGCTGGAGGGGCTCGAGAAGCTGGAGTATCGCGGATACGACAGCGCGGGCATCTCGGTGCTCGAGGGCGACCGGATCGATGCCGTGCGCGCGGTCGGAAACCTGAGCGCGCTGCGCGAGGCGATCGAGTCGAGCCGGGCGACCCATGCGTCTGAGCCCGCCTCCGGGGTCGTAGCGGTCGCGGAGCGGCCCCAGCCCGGTACCGGCATCGGCCACACCCGCTGGGCCACCCACGGCGGCGTGACCGAGAAGAACGCCCACCCGCACTTCGACACCACCGATCGGGTCCACGTCGTGGTCAACGGGATCGTCGAGAACTACATCTCGCTCAAGCGCCGGCTGGTCGCCGAGGGTGCTGACTTCACCTCGGAGACCGATGCCGAGGTGATCGCGCACCTGGTCGCCCATTACGACGAGGGCGACCTGGTCGAGGCCGTACGCCGCGCCTACCACGATCTGCGCGGCCACTACGCGTTCGTCGCCATGACCGCTGATGCAGCCCGGGCTGCTGGTCGGGGCGCGCAAGGAGTGCCCGCTGGTCATCGGCCGCGGCGAGGGCGAGCAGTTCGTCGGCTCGGCGATCCCGGCCTTCCTGCGCCACACCCGTCACGTCCAGTACATCGAGAACGACGAGATCGTCGCGCTGCGACCCGACGGCGTGGAGTTCTTCACGCCCGAGGGGAACCCGGTACCGCGCGAGGTCGTCGAGATCGACTGGGACACCGAGACGGCCGAGAAGCAGGGCTTCGAGACCTTCATGCTCAAGGAGATCCACGAGCAGGCGGACGCCGTCGCCGAGACGATCGGCGAGCGGGCCGCGCGCGGCGTGGGCATCGACCTCGGGCGACCTCGGAGCGATCGACGACGAGCTGCTGAGCACCGCCCGGCGGGTCGTGATCGTCGCCTGCGGAACCTCCTACCACGCCGGACTGATCGGGCGCTACGCGATCGAGGAGTTCTCGCGGGTGCCGGTCGAGGTCGAGATCGCCTCCGAGTACCGCTACCGCAACCCGGTGGTCGGTCCCGGCGATCTGGTGATCGGGATCTCGCAGTCCGGCGAGACGGCCGACACGCTCGCCGCGATGCGTACTGCCCGCGAGCGCGGCGCGAAGGTGCTGGCGATCACCAACATCATGGGCTCCCAGGCCACCCGCGACGCCGACGGCGTGCTCTACACGCGCGCCGGCCTGGAGATCGGGGTCGCGGCCACCAAGACGTTCGTCAGCCAGGTGGTGGCGCTGTACCTGTTCGCGCTGCGGCTGGCCGAGCTCCGCGGCACGCTCGACGGGCAAGTCCTGTGGGAGACGATCGGCGAGGTCAAGCGGCTGCCCCACCGGATCACCGAGATGTTCGACCGCGGCATGGGCGCCGTCGAGGCGATCGCCGACCGCGTCAGCGACGCCGAGTTCTTCCTGTACCTCGGGCGCCACGTCGGCCTTCCGGTGGCCCTGGAGGGCGCGCTCAAGCTCAAGGAGATCTCCTACATCGCGACCGACGCCTACGCCGCCGGCGAGATGAAGCACGGCCCGATCGCCCTGCTCGACAAGAGCACTCCGGTCGTCGTGGTGGCCACCGAGTCGCCGGTGCTCGAGAAGGTGATCTCGAACATCCAGGAGGTCCGTGCCCGAGGCGCCAGGGTGATCGCGGTGGCCAGCGAGGGCGACACCGAGATCGCCGAGCACGCCGACGAGGTGATCGAGGTGCCGCGCACCCAGTGGATGCTCGCGCCGCTGCTGGCCGTGATTCCGCTCCAGCTCCTGGCCTACTACATCGCCCGCCGCCGCGGCCTGAACGTCGACCAGCCCAGGAACCTGGCCAAGACCGTCACGGTCGAGTGATCCAGGAGTGGGCGCGGGCCACTTTCAGGTCGGAATCGACCTGCTCGAGATCGACAGACTCGAGCGCGCTCTGGAGCGGACTCCGCGCCTGGCCGAGCGCCTGTTCACCGACGCCGAGCGCGAGTACGCGGCGGGACGCGGCCGACCGGGTCAGCATCTGGCCGCGCGCTTCTGCGCCAAGGAGGCCGTGGCCAAGGCGCTCGATCTGACCTCGTGGAACTTCCATGAGGTCGAGGTGCTGGGCACGGGCGGCCCACCCGAGCTGCGGCTGCACGGCGCGGCGGCCGCCCGCGCGGCTGAGCTGGGGGTTCACGTCGAGATATCGCTGACGCACACCGGCCGCGATGCGGCTGCGGTCGCGGTGGCCGCGATCGGCTGACCGGGAAGTGTCCGGGGCCCCGGCCGAACGTTCCCCATCGACCCACTAGGCTCCCGGCGATGGCGAGCCTTCCCGACTGGCTTGACCCGCTTCCCGACGCCGGCGAGCAGCGGGCGCTCGACGAATGGGCGATCGGCCAGCGCGGGATCGCCGGCCTCGAGCTGATGGAGCGCGCCGGCACCGGCCTGGCCGAGCTGACCGGCTCGCTCGTGCCCGCCGGCCGAATCGTCGTCGTGTGCGGCAAGGGCAACAACGGCGGGGACGGCCTGGTCGTCGCCCGGGTCCTGCGGACCCGGGGACGCGAGGTGGACGTCCTGCTGCTGGCCGATCCGGGCGAGCTGCGGGGCGACGCTGCGAGGAACCTCAAGCGCCTGCCCGGCGAGCCGCCGGCGCCGTTCTGCCGCCGAGGCGCTGGCGGGTGCCCAGGGGATCGTCGACGCGATCCTCGGCACCGGGTTCCGAGGCGAGCCGCGCGAGCCGGCCGCCGGAGCGATCGAGGCGATCAACGCGGCGGGCGAGGATGGCGCCGAGCGTCGTCGCCTGCGACGTGCCGAGCGGCGTCGATGCCTCGACCGGCGAGGCGCTCGGGGCGGCGGTGCAGGCCCGGGCGACCGCCACCTTCCACGCCGCCAAGCCCGGGCTGTGGATCAACCCGGGCAAGACGCCGGGCGGGCGAGGTGCGGGTGATCGACATCGGAATCCCGGACGGCGGGCCGGCTGATCCGAGGATCGGCCTGATCCCCGAGCCGCGTGGTCGAGGGGATACCGCGCCGGGGCCGGGAGTCGACCAAGTTCGCGGCCGGCAGCGTGCTGGTGTGCGGCGGCTCGCGCGGGCTGACCGGTGCGCCGTGCCTGGCCTGCGAGTCGGCCATGCGCGCGGGTGCGGGCTACGTCACCGCGTTCGTGCCGGCGTCGCTGAACGCGATCTTCGAGGCGCGCCTGCTCGAGGTGATGACCGCGCCGCTGCCCGACGCCGATGGGTCGCTCGAGCCGGCCGGGGTCGAGCAGGTCGTGGCGCGCGCCGAGCGGGCGGACGCGTTCGTGCTCGGGCCGGGGCTGGGACGTGCCCCGGGAGCGCTCGAGTTCGCGCGGGCGGCCGCCCGCGAGGTCGAGCTGCCGATGCTGCTCGACGCCGATGGGCTGAACGCGCACGCCGGCGCGCTTGGCATCGCTGGCCGGCCGGGACTGCGCCGAGCGTGCTGACGCCGCACGCCGGCGAGCTCGCGCGCCTGCTCGACTCAGACAGCGCGGCGGTGGGAGCGAGGCGCCTGGAGGGCGTGCGGCGCGGCCTCGCGTGAGGCGCAGGCGATCGTCGTGCTCAAGGGCGACGACACGCTGGTGGCCACGCCGGACGGCCGCGTGGCGGTCAACCGGGGCGGGGCCTCCGCGCTGGCCACCGCCGGCACCGGCGACGTGCTCTCGGGCGTGATCGGCGCCTTCCTGGCCAAGGGCATGGACCATGGCAGGCGGCGTGCGCCGGGGTGCTGGTGCACGCCCGGGCCGGCCAGCTCACCGCGCGACGAGATCGGCCCCGAAGGCGTGATCGCCAGCGATGTGATCGCGGCCCTGCCGCGCGCACGAGCGTCACTGGAGGGGATGAAAACGTGAGCGTGCGGGCGCTGGCGCGGGTCAACCTCGCGGCCGTGGAGCGCAACGTGGCGCGGCTGTGCGCTGGTGCTGGGTCCGGGCACGGGGCTGTGCGCGGTCGTCAAGGCGAACGGCTATGGGCACGGCGCGGTGCCGGTGGCCCGGGCCGCGCTCGCCGGCGGCGCCCGGTTGCTGGCCGTGGTCGCCGCCGCCGAGGCGGCCGAGCTGCGGGGCGCGAGGATCGACGCGCCGGTGCTCGTCATGGGCGCGCTCAGCGCCGTGGAGGTGCCGGTGGCGCTCAGGCGCGCGCGGAGATCGTCGCCTGGGACGAGCGGTTCGTGTCGGCGCTGGCCCGGCAGGCCGGGCGCGGCGAGGCCGGGCAGCCGGTCCGGGTGCACGTGAAGCTCGACACCGGGATGGGGCGTCTGGGGACGCGGGTGCCTGACGAGGCGATCGCCGTGGCCGAGCAGGTGGCCGCCACGCCCGGGCTCGAGCTGGCCGGGGTGATGACCCACTTCGCGAGCGCCGACGAGGATCCCGAGTTCACCGCAGCGCAGCTGGCCCGATTCGAGCCGTTCGTGCATGCGGTGCGTGACCGCTTGCCGGGGATCGCCGCCCACGCGGCGAACAGCGCCGCGACCCTGCGCGCGCCCGCCAGCCATCTCGATTTCGTGCGCTGCGGGATCGCGACCTACGGTTGCGATCCGATGAACGAGGATCCCGCGCTGCACGGGCTGGAGCCCGCGCTCGAGCTGAGCTCGTACGTGGCCGCGGTCAAGGCGGCGGCCGCGGGGGACAGCGCCGGCTACGGCCGCCGGTGGATCGCGCGCGCCGAGACGTGGATCGCCACCGTGCCGATCGGCTACGCCGACGGGATCCGCCGCGCGCTGAGCAACAACTGCGAGGTGCTGATCGGCGGGCGGCGCTATCCGCTCATCGGCACGGTCAGCATGGACAACATCACGGTCGAGGTCGGTGCGCCGGATGTCGTCGCCTGCGGCGAGCGCGTGACGATCATCGGCGCGGACGGGGACGAGCGGATCATCGCCGAGGAGCTCGCACAGCGGGTGGGGACGATCAACTACGAGATCGTGTGCGGCATATCGGGGCGGGTGCCGCGCATCTATCACCGCGACGGGGTGCCGGCGTGAGCCAACGGCGAGCCGTTGGATGCGCTGGTGGGGGCCGCGCAGGAGCCGGCGTGGCTGGTCGGCGGGGTGGTGCGCGACCGCGCGCTCGGGCGCCCCACGGACGACTACGACGTGGCCGTGCGGGGCGACGCGCGCAAGCTGGCCCGCGCGTTGGCCAGGGCGGCCGACGCGCACGTGTTCGCGCTTTCTGACTCGTTCGGCGTGTGGCGGGTGGTGGCCCGCGATCACGCCTGGCAGGTCGACGTGCTGCCGGTGGCTGGAGGCTCGATCGAGGCCGATCTGGCGCGGCGCGACTTCACGATCAACGCGATGGCCGAGCCGCTCGGCGGGGGGCCGTACGTCGACCCGTTCGGGGGGACGAGCGATCTGCGGCGAGCGGCGGTTGCGGATGGTCTCGCCGCGGGCGTTCGCGGAGGACCCGCTGCGCACGTTGCGCCTCGCGCGCCTGGCCGGCGAGCTCGAGTTCTCGCTCGACGCCGACACGGTTGCGGCGGCTCGTGCGAGCTCAAGCGCGCTGAGCGCGGTCGCTCCCGAGCGGGTCTTCGCCGAGCTCAAGCGGATCGTGGTCGCCGAGCACGCGCTGCGAGGTCTGGCGCTGATCGACGATCTCGGCGCGACCGAGGTGGTCCTCCCAGAGATCAGCCGCTTGCGCGGGGTGGAGCAGAGCGTCTATCACCACCTCGACGTGTACGAGCACACACGGTTCGTGCTGGCGGGCGTGATCGAGCTCGAGCGCGGCCCGGAGCGGTGGGTGGGCGAGCACGGGGAGGCGGTCTCCCGATTCCTGGCCGAGCCACTCGCGAACGAGCTGACCCGAGGGCAGGCGCTGCGCTTCGGCGCGTTGCTGCACGACGTGGCCAAGCCGGCAACGCGCGACGTGACCGCCGAAGGGCGGGTGACGTTCATCGGCCACGACGCGATGGGGGCCGAGACGGCGGCGAGCGTGCTCGCCCGTCTGCGCGCATCAGAGCGCCTGCGCGAGCACGTCGCGGCGCTCACGCGCCATCACCTGCGCCTCGGCTTCCTGGTCCACGAGATGCCGCTCGAGCGCCGGACGATCTACCGCTACCTGCGGGCCTGCGAGCCGGTCGAGGTCGACGTGACGCTGCTGAGCGTGGCCGATCGTCTCGCCACTCGCGGCAAGGTCGCCGAGGAGGCGATCGCTCAGGCACCTGGAGCTGGCGCGCCAGCTCTTGGGCGAGGCGCTTGCCTGGCACGCTGCTCGCCCGCGTCCTCCGCTCCGGGGCGATGAGCTGGCGCAGGCGGTGGGGCTGCGTCCGGGACCCGAGCTCGGGCGGATCCTGGCCGAGCTAGAGGAGGCGAGCTTCGCGGGGGAGATCAGCTCGCCCGAGCAGGCGATCGAGCGTGCGCGTGAGCTGGCCGGCGTGGTCGGCGGCTCTTCGGCGGCCGACTAAAGGCGATACGTGTCGCCTTTCCGCGCCCCGGCCGTCGTCTTTTCCGCGCCCTGTCCGCGGGCGGGAACTTGCACGGAAGCACACCGAAAACCCACGCGATGCCGCTTCCCTGCTACTTTCCCCGGGTTGGTCGGGGCCCTCGGGCACCGAAACCAGTCGTGTCCGAAAGCAGGAATCTAAGGGGAGTACATGGCAACGGGTACCGTCAAGTGGTTCAGCGACGACAAGGGCTTCGGCTTCATCACGCCCGACGACGGCGGACGTGACTTGTTCGTTCATTTCACTGGCATCCAGGGCGATGGCTATCGCTCGCTGTCCGAGGGTGTGAAGGTTTCCTACGAGGAGGAAGCTGGTCCCAAGGGACCGAAGGCAGTAAACGTGAACAAGCTCTGAGCGGCGGTCGCGCCGGCCGACTCGGGCCTCGAAATCCGGTCGACCGGCGCTGCAGCGTCGGACCCAATGTGCGGGTCTGGCGCAACTGGCGCCGCAACGTCGTGTTGAATCTGAGCATGAAACGTTCTTTGTTGGCCCTGTCCGGCGCGATCGCGCTGGTCGTGGCCCTTCCTGCTTCCGCTGGCGCGACGACTGTCGAGCTGGGAATCTCCACCACGCCGCTGGTCGCCCCGAGTTGTCCCAAGGGCGTGGCGCCCACGCAGTGCACGATCGTCCTGACCCGCGCCACCGCACTCGAGACGATCAGGGACAACGTCGCCTATCCGTCAACGGTCAAGCAGGCTGGGCGCCTCGTGGCGTTCACGGTCGGCCTGTCCTCGCTGTCGACCAACGCCACCACGGCGCAGAAGGACGTCAAGTTCCTGGACGGCCAGTACGGGGGCGACGCCCAGGTCGAGGTGACGATCCTCAAGCCGGTCGGGAAGTCGATCTTGCGCACCTGGTCGGTCGTGGCCTCGAGCCCGGTCGTCGATGTGCAGCCCTACCTCGGCCAGGTCGCCCAGTTCCCGCTCACGACGAGCATTCCCGTGGTGCGCGGCGAGACGATCGCGCTGACTACGCCGACCTGGGCACCGGTCCTCTCAATCGACCTCTCGACGTCCCACTTCGCCTATCGGCAGAGCCGCAGCCGCAACTGCAACAACCCACCGTCGACGAGCCAGGCCCAGGTCACGGTCGGGGGTAGCGCCCGGTACGTGTGCGACTACCCCGGCACGCGGGTCGAGTACAGCGCCACCGAGATCACCAACCCAGTGCCGACGAGCGGCACCACCACGACCACGACCAAGACGAAGGTCCGGCGCACGCGCTGATCGACTGACGCGCTGATCCGGTCAGATTCTGCGTGCGCCGCCCCCTTCGGGATGCCGCGCTCAGCCTGACGCGCCAGAAACGGCTCGGTGACTGCGGCGTGGGGAGATTCAGAGCCGGGGCGGGTAGGTGGCCAACCGCGCATTCGACTCGCGGCTGGCGACGAACGCTGGGTTGGGGGGCGTAGGGCGCGGACAACCCCGCACTCGACTCGCGGCCGGCGGCGAATGCGGCGTTGGCCGCGTGATCGGAGCGCCACGCAGAACCTGCCACTTCTCACCCGATCATGCCTCCATTCCCAGGTCTGCGCGCGCCCGACGCCGCCTGCGAGCGGTGGATAGCCAACTCGTCGGGAAGGTCGAGCGCTGTCGTCCGGACCAGGGCTGGCGGTGGATAGCCAACTCGTCGGGAAGGTCGAGCGCTGTCGTCCGGACCAGGGCTAGGGTGGTGCGTTCCCGCTAGGCAACGCCGGCGCCTCCGGCTAGGGGATGCCGGCGCCGCCACTGCCCGAGCCGCCGGAGCCAGACCCGCCTGACCCGGACGTTCCGCCGCCGGATCCCGACGTTCCGCCACCGGGTGCGACGCCGCCGCCGGTGGGGCCGGTGGCGCCCCCGGCGGAACCCGTGCCGCCTGTGCCGCTCGAGCCCGTACCGCCGCTCGTGCCCGATGAGGTGCCTGCTGAGCCGGAGCCGCCGGTGTTCGAGGACGCGCCGGAGGACGATGCGCCGTTCGATGTGGTCGAAGTGGTCGACGTCGTCGACGTCGTCGACTTCGCGGAGGAGGCGGGCTGGGCGGCGGCGATCGTCCCCGTGGGCACGGTGAGCGGCGGCGCGCCGGCGGTGTCGGTGGCAGGTCCGCCGCCGCCGCAGGCGGCCAGGCCGGCGCACACCGCCAGGCCCGCGGCCAGCCGGGCCAGTGGCTTTAGCCTGAGCACCTCAGCGCTCGACACGACTCGACGACACGGCACAACCCGCAATCTCAGACGTCGAGCGGCTCCATCCGCCGTGCGCAGTGTGGGCAGTCGTTGAGATCCTTCTGGCAGAGCTGATCGCACCAGTTGCAAAAGCGGAGGTTCTCGATCGCCCAGGGCAGCTCCGATGAAGTCGGGGCCAGCGGCAGCAGCTGTGCCACCACCTCGAGCGGCTCGCCGGTCTCCCGATCGACGTACGCGCGCCCGGGTTCGGCCTCAATCACGACTTCCCGCCCGGTGGATGGCGTCCGCATCCGGTACCTCTGACGCAGCCTCATATCCCGAGCCATCGTATAGCAGCCCCCGGATCCTCGCGGAGCCGGGGGTGGGAGGGCCGTGCGAGCCGCCGGCCGGTGGAGGCGGCCGGTGAGCCCCTCGGCCGAGCGCTTGGATAGAGTGCCGCCGGTCGAGGTATGGTCAAGCCGCTGGGACGCATCTACACGCTCATGGCCGGTGCCCTGATCGTGGTCAGCCTGGGTGGTTGCGCGCTCAAGCACGCTACCGGCAACCTCGTGACCGGCAAAAAGCTGTTCGCGACGAATTGCGCGTCCTGTCATACGCTGAGCCACGCCAACTCGACCGGCACGGTCGGCCCCAACCTGGACGACGCATTCCGCCAGGACCGGATCGACGGGGTCAAGAGCACCTCGATCGAGGGGCTGGTCGACTACTGGATCCAGTACCCCAATACCGAGGGCGTGATGCCGGCGATGCTGCTCAAGGGCCAGGACGCCCAGGACGTGGCCGACTATGTGGCGGCGGTGGCGTCTGAGCCCGGTCAGGACACCGGCGCGCTGGCGGCCGCGGTGGCGGCGAAGGTCAACCCGACGCCGGCGGTGGGCAAGACGATCTTCACCGGAGTGGGCTCCTGCGGCTCGTGCCACACGCTGGCCGCCGCCAACACGACCGGCACCGTTGGGCCCAACCTCAACACCCTGAAGGCGGCCTGCGCGGCGCCGGCCTCGCAGAAGGTCCGCGGCTCGACGCTCGAGAAGTGCCTCCACACCGCGATCACCGACCCCTACGCCTACATCCCGCCGGGATACAAGTCCGGGATCATGCCGGCCACGTTCTCCAAGACGCTGAGCCCGAGCCAGATCCAGGCGCTGGTGGCGTTCCTCTCCTCCGCGACGCACTGACCCCTGCCCATGGAGCGGGGCTTGGCTGCGGCGGGCGCCCACCGGCCCCACGTGGGCTCTCAGGCCGGCTCGGCTTCCGCGGGACGGTCGGGCAGGTCGGCCGATCCCGTTCGCGTGACGCGGATCAGGAGCTCCTGGCCACGACCCGCCGCCACGGCGCGGGCCGCGCGCTGCTCGTCCAGCTCGACCCCACGGGCGGCGGCCGCTTCGAGCAGCTGCTGGCGCTCATCGGCCTCGCGGGCGACCTTCAGGAACAGCCAGCAGAAGAGACCGATCGTGAGCAGGCTCTCCTCGACCATCATCACGCCGGCGGCGGCGATCTGATCGCCCATCGGGCTGATGTGCCACTTCGCGTCCCCGACGCGGTAGATCGGATAGAGCACGGTGCCGGAGAAGATCAGCACGTTGGCCAGGATCGTTCCGGCCAGGCGGACCAGGATGACGTAGACCAGGCGAGCCGCGTTGGAGAACCAGGCCGGCTTGGGCAGCGGTCCGAGCAGGGCCATCCACACCGCGATCCCGAAGGCCAAGAAGCAGGCGTGCTGGAGGCCGTGGATCAGATCGTGGCGGAGGGCGAGCTGGTACATGACCGGGAGATGCCAGCCGTAGAAGCTGATCATCCAGGCCGGCAGCGCGACCAGGGGATGGGCGAACACGCGCAGTGGCGCCAGCCATCGTTTGCGCAACAGCGGCGCCAGCAGCGGCCCGGTGAAGCCGAGCACGATCAGCAGGGCCGAGATGTCGCCGATCACCAGGTGCTCGATCATGTGGGCGACCAGGAGCTCGTCGGCGATCGAGTCCACCGGCGCGCTCAGCGCGATGGCCAGCGTCAGCAGGCCCGCGGCGAAGCAGGCCTGGCGCCAGCCGGGCACCGGCCGCCCGTGCCGGGCCAGGGTCCGGACGCGGGCGTGATAGGGCAGCCACCACAGGAGCACTACGACCGAGGGGACGATCCCGTTGATCGGGTTGGCGTCGGCGATCGGCAGTGCGCTCAGAGGCACGCCTTCCATGGTGGGCACGGGCGCTCCTGCTACGTGAGCGCTCGGATGATCACCGTGAGCACCACGATCACAGCCAGGGTCACGACGGCGCGCACAGGATGCGGAAGGCGCGGTCTTCGGTGAACACGGCTCGGCTGAACGCCCGTTCCTACAGGACGTAGACCGTCGTGTAGACGATCACCCACATGATGTCGACGAAGTGCCAGTAGATCCCCGGCACTTCCAGGCCCTCGTGATGCTCGGGCGAGTAGTGCCCGCGAAACGAGCGGGTCGTCACGATCAGCAGCGCGCACAGGCCGATGACCACGTGGGCGCCGTGCAGGCCGGTCAGCGAGTAGAACACGGTCGCCTGGGCCGAGGCGTGCGGCGGCCATCCCAGGTGGATGTACTCGTTGACCTGGATGAACAGGAAGGTCAGGCCGAGGCAGAAGGTCGCGATCATCCCCGCTCTGAGCCCGAAGCGGTTGCCGCTGCGGACCGAGACGAGCGCCCAGTGCAGCGTCAGCGACGAGGACAGCAGGATCAGGGTGTTGACTCCCGCCACCCCCTCGGGCACCACGGTGCCGTGCGCCGGCCAGGGGTTGTGGCTGACGATCCGGATGAAGAAGTAGGCGGTGAAGAACGCCCCGAAGATCATGATCTCGGACATGATGAAAAGGAGCATTCCGAGCGTCGGCGCGTGCACCCGCGAGGAGCGGTGCGCAGGGGGCGGTCCGTGATGCTCGCCGTGGGCGATCGAGGCGGCTTCCATGCTGGCTCCTAGGTCGGGGCACTTTTAGGTGATGGGCGTCGGTACGTCCTCGTGGACCACGTGCTCGACCGGCTTGCCGCTGGCCCGGCGCACGCGCTCGATCAGGTCCGAACGCAGCCAGCCGGACTTCGTCTCGGCGAACGTGGAGATCACGATGTCGTCGACCCGGAAGTACTGCAGCCCGTTGGTGATCGCGGTGAACGGATCGGGATCGCCGACCATCCCGGCCGCGTACAGGCCGCGCACGTGCAGGCGGTCGAGGACCAACTTGAGCCGGGTGCGCGCCCGCTGCACCGCGGCACCCTGCCCGCCCTCGGCGGGCACGACGACGATGAACAGCTGCCGCAGGTTCTCGTGGCTGAACGCCTCGGCTTTGGTCTGGAGCGCCTCGAGCAGCTCGTTACCCGACGCCGTCCGGTTGGCGACGGCCAGCGTCACGTGGAACGGCAGCCCCTCGCTGTCGATGTCGTTGACGACGTGCGTCGACGGGCAGCCCGGTGGCATCGCTCACCCGCTCGATGAGGTCCCGGCGCAGCCATCCCGAGCGAGTCGCCGGATAGGTGGAGATGACGATCTCCTGCGGGTTGTACTCACGGACCGCGTCAAGCGTGGCGCTGAACGGGTCGGGGTCACCCACCTCGCCGATCGCCCGGATCTCCATGCTCCGCACGACCTCGAGGGCGAGGTCGAGCCGAACCTGGGCCGCGTCGAACACCGCGTCGTGGTAGACCACGAGACCGGCGCCCGTCTTGTTCTGCGGGCACGCAGAGGATGAACCGCGTGTCGCGGTCCGCGCGCTCGCTGCACGACGTCAAGCAGCTCCTTGCCGCCCAGCGTCTCGTTGGCGACGACGAGGATCGTCTTCGAGGCGATGTTCGGATTCGCGCCCGCGCTCATTCGTGTGCCTGCTGGCTCGGTGGCGTGGTGAAGGTGCCGGCGGTGACGCGCTCGGCCTCAGCCGGGCGACTTGAAGATCCCGTGCACCGCGCCGGGGACGCCGTACTCGTAGGGGCCGCCGACCACGGTCGGCACCGCATCGAAGTTGAACACCGGCGGCGGCGAGGACACCTGCCATTCGAGCGTGAGCGCCCGCCAGGGGTTGCCCGCCGCGCGCGGGCCGCCTCGCCAGCTGACCACCATGTTGTAGAGGAAGATCAGCGTGCTCAGCCCGAGGATGAACGCCGAGATCGAGATGAACAGGTTCCACGCGGCGAATTTGGCGGCGTACTCGGCCACCCGTCGCGGCATGCCCTGGATGCCGATCAGGTGCATCGGACCGAAGGTCAGGTTGAAGAAGATGAAGGTCATCCAGAAGTGGAGCTTGCCCAGCCGGTCGTCGAACATTCGGCCGGTCATCTTGGGGAACCAGTAGTAGACGCCGGCGAAGATCGTGAACAGCGATCCGCCGAACAGCACGTAGTGGATGTGGGCGACGATGAAGTACGTCTGGCTGACGTGGATGTCGAACGGGATCATGGCCAACATCACGCCGCTGATCCCGCCAAGCGTGAACATCGTCAGGAAGCCGAGCGCGAACAGCATCGGTGTGTCGAGATGGAGCACGCCGCGCCACAGCGTGGCGAGCCAGGAGAAGATCTTGATCCCGGTGGGGACCGCGATGATCGCCGTCGTGATCATCATCGGAATGCGGATCCAGGGCTGCATGCCCGAGACGAACATGTGGTGCGCCCACACCGTGAATCCGAGCACCACGATGGCCAGCAGCGAGAAGGCCATCATGCGGTAGCCGAAGATCGGTTTTCGCGCCTTGACCGCGAGGACCTCCGAGATGATCCCGAACCCGGGCAGCATCATGATGTAGACGGCCGGGTGTGAGTAGAACCAGAAGACGTGCTGGTACATGAGCACGTTTCCATTCTTGTCGGCGCCTACGAACGCGTCGAAGAAGTGGAAGTGAAGCGCCACGTCGAGCAGGATGAAGAACTGCGAGGCGGCGATGAACGGCGTGGCGATGACGACCAGCAGCGAGGTCGAGAAGTTGGCCCACACCAGCAGCGGCATGCGGAAGAAGCTCATGCCGGGGGCGCGCATCGTGATGATCGTCACGAGGAAGTTGAGCGCGGTGAAGATCGACGAGAACCCCAGGAACTGCACCCCGATCGAGAAGAACAGCTGGCCGACCGGCATCGTCGTCGAGAGCGGCGCGTAGGCAGTCCAGCCCGCGGCAAACGAGCCTCCCGGGGCGAGGAAGCTCATCAGCATGATCACGCCGCCCAGGGGCAGTAGCCAGTAGGACAGGGCGTTAAGGCGCGGGAAGGCCATGTCCGGCGCGCCGATCATCAACGGCAGCACGAAGTTCGCCAGCCCGGCGAATACCGGGATCACGAACGCGAAGATCAGCAAGCTGGCGTGGACCGAGAAGACGCCGTTGTACTGCTCGGGGGTGAGGAACTGCATGCCGGGCTTGGCCAGCTGCGCCCGGATCAGCATGGCCAGCATCCCGCCCACGAACAGGAAGACGAACGAGGTGACCGTGTACTGGACCCCGATCACCTTGTGGTCTGTGTTGACCCGGAAGTAGTCGCGCCAGCTATAGGCCCCGTGCCCGGAGTGGTCCTCGGGACGCGTGGGACGCCCGACGGCCCAGTAGAGCCAGTAGTCGCCGGCGCCGAGGCCGAGCAGCAAGAAGAGCGGGACCGAGAACAGCTCGACGATCGTGATCGCGTGGCCGTCGATCACCGGGTGCTGGTGCATGAGCCAGCGGATCAGCACCACGAGCCCGAAGCCGAAGCCGAAGCCGAGCAGCTCGAACAGGGCCGCCCGGTACCAGCCGGGGCGACGGAGCTTAGGCGGCAGTGGCACGCGCGTCGGGCGCGCGGTGGGGGTCTGGTGAGCTGCGCTTGCCGTGACTGCCATCAGTCGACCTCCTGATCAAGCCTGGCCCGGGGCGGGCGACCCGAAACTGCCGGGGCGAACCCGCGGCGCGGACCACTATCCATCGTCTGCACCATACCTCCTCGTCTGGCCGCCATCGCTGGTCATTTGGCTGCACTCGCGAGGAACGCGACCAGGGCCTGGATTTGGTCAGAGCTCAGACGCTGCGAGAAATTCGAGGGCATGATCCCCGCGCTGTAGCCGGTCGGCAGGAATGCGTAGGGCTTGGTGATTGCCGTCTGGATGCACTGCTCGAGTGTCGCGCCGCGGGCCTTCTTGGAGGCCGCGCTGGCGCAGTCGGTCCTCAGTCTGGAGTCGAGGTCCGGGCCGGCCGTCCCGGTCGCGGCGGCCGCGGCCAGCGTGTGGCAGCCGCTGCACCCCCCCGCCCCGGAGAACAGGGCCTTCCCGGTGGCGACGCTCGCGGTCGACGTCGACCCCGCGCTCGAAGAGCTCGTGGACGAGCCGGCGCCCGAGGAGGAGCTGCTCGAGGAGCCCGACGAACCGCTCGAGGACGAGCCCGACGAACCGCTCGAGGACGAGCCCGACGAACCGCTCGAGGACGAGCCCGACGAACCGCTCGAGGACGAGCCCGGTGTGCCGTAGCCCGGAACCGCGTTGGTCACGTTCGGTGGCGTCACTCCCACCGGCGGCGGTCCATTGGCGGGCTGGGAGCGCAGCCAGCTAGCGAACGCCGATGCGCTCACCACCCGCACGCTCGTGCGCATCAGCGAATGGCCGGCGCCACAGAGCTCGGTGCACTCCACCGGGTAGGTGCCGGCCGCCGTCGGGGTGACCCGGAGCGTCGTGACGATCCCCGGGACCGCGTCGAGCTTCTCGGAGAAGTTCGGCACGAAGAAGCTGTGGATCACGTCGAGCGAGTGGAGCTTGAACACCACAGGACGGTCGATTGGCAGGTAGAGGACCGAGGAGATGACCTGTTTGCCGCCCGTCGCGGGGTAGGAGAACTCGAAGGCGAACTGGCGGGCGGTGACGTTCACGGTCATCGCGCCCGTCTTGTTCGCCTCGTTGGAGCGCAGCACCGTGTAGGCGTAGGTGCACATGCCGATGAGCAGAAACGCCGGGAGAGCCGTCCACAGCACCTCCAGCCGGGTGTTGCCGTGGATCGGCGGGCCATCCATGTCCTCCTGCCCGGGGCGCATGCGGAATCTCCACACCGAGAACAGCACCACGGTCTCCACGAGCACGAAGATCGGGATCGTGGCGATCAACAGGACCGTGTAGAGGGTCCTGACGTTGCCGGCCTGAGTCGAGCCCTTCGTGGGGAACCACGGGATGAGCAGCGCGAGCACGATCCCGATCGCCGAACCGACCACGACGAACACGACCATCTGGACGATCGGACGGTTACGCACGATGATCTTCGCTCTGCTGGCGCGCGGGCGTCACTCGGCCCGCATCCTAAGCCTTCTGGGCGACGAAAGACGTCACCCTGAGCCCGCTCAGGACGAGGATGAACCGGGCACGGCCGGCAGAGCGCCGTGCGCTCGCGGTGCAACAACGATTCCGCGCGAGCGCGGCCCTCGACTATGATTGAGGCAATTGTTGCAAGCCAGTCCAGGAGGCGTGATGCAGGTACGCGAAGGCATGTCCGACACCGTCCTGACCATCGGCCCGCGTCACACTCTGCGGGACGCGGCCGAGGCGATGTGCCGGCGCAACGTCGGCGCGGCGGTCGTGCTCGACCCGGAGGCTCCCGGACCGGGCGTGATCACCGAGCGCGACATCCTCCGGGCGGTCGGCTCGGGCGAAGATCCCGATCGGGAGCTGGTGGCCGACCATCTGACCGCCGAGCTGACCTTCGCGTCACCCGAGTGGTCGCTCGAGCGCGCAGCGGCGGCGATGGTGAGGGGGCGCTTCCGCCACCTCGTCGTGGTCGACTCGGGCGAGCTCGCCGGGGTCCTCTCGATGCGCGACATCGTGCGCTGCTGGACCGGGGACGGGGCCAGCTGCGAGGTTCCGGCCGGCGCCTAGATCGGCCGCCTCGCGGTCCGACGGCGCTAGTGGTGGGACTCGGGCAGCTCGGCTACGTCGCGCCGGGTGTCGGCCACCCAGCGGATCACGATGATCACGAGCGCTACCAGCCCGACGACGCTGATGACCAGGCTGAGCGTGGTGCCGACCACGATCAGCGTGATCGCGATCGCGCACAGGAACGGGAGCAGGCTGGGCCCGGGTAGGTGGAGCTCCTCCCCGGGCGGCGGCGCCGGAGCCGGGTGGTCTGACTCGTTCACGGGTGAACGTAGATCGCAGCCGCCACGAACGTGATCCCGAACATGACGGCGCAGAGCGCGCCGGCGATCAGGCCGGAGCGGATGTTCTTGCGGGCAAGCCTTCTGTCCATGATCCCAGGAGCGCTACAGCTTCGACGTCGGCGACCATCGTGCCGAACAGGAGCGCCAGGTAGGCCAGCGAGAACAGGTAGAGCCGCAGGGCGGTGCGCCGGTCGGCTCGGCGCGTCAGCAGCGACCGCGCCGCCGACGAAGGCCAGGCCGAGCACGATCGAGCCGATCAGGTAGGCGACCCCGAATTCGCCCGCGCAGAACGGCAGCTGGGAGATCGCGTAGAGCAGGAGGGTGTAGAGCAGGATCTGCCGGCGCGTCTCGCGCCTCGCCCCGGACCACCGGCATCATCGGCACCCCGACCTTCGCGTACTCGTCCTTCATCAGCAGGCTGAGCGACCAGAAGTGGGGCGGGGTCCAGTAGAAGACGATCGCGAACAGGTAGACGGCCGTCCACGACACCGACCCGCGCGTGGCCGCCCAGCCGACGAGCGGCGGCACCGCGCCGGCCGCCCCGCCGATCACGATGTTCTGGGCGGTGCGGCGCTTGAGCCAGACGGTGTAGACGCCGACGTAGCCGACGAACCCGCCCAGGGCCAGGGCGGCGGACAGGAGGTTCACGGTCCCCCAGAGCACCGCGAACGACAGCGCGCACAGGACGAAGCCGAACACGAGCGCCGCGCGGGGCGAGATCCGCCCGGCCGGAATCGGCCGTGAGGCGGTGCGCTTCATCTGCGCGTCGATGTCGCGGTCGTAGTAGTGGTTGACCGCACCGGCTCCGCCGGCGGACAGGTATCCGCCCAGGCAGGTCAGCGCGATCTTGCTCACCGGCGGGTTGCCCGCGATCTCCATCGTGGTGATCGTGGTGAACAGCAGCAGCGTCTGGACCTTCGGCTTGGTCAGCTCGAAGTAGTCGGCCAGCAGCTGACGCGCGGCAGCGACGGCCGGCGTCGAGCGGACCGAGGTCGCGGACGACGAGCTATTCACGGCAGTGGGCGACCACTAGGCCCGCGCGAAGCGTTCGCTGCCGCCGGTCTTCTGGGTCACTCCGGTCGCCCGCTCCACCTGGCGGCGGATGTCGCGCATCGGCTCCACCGAGCGCACGCGCGGGATCTCGTCGAAGTTGTTGACCGGCGGTGGCGAGGGCACGAACCACTCGAGGGTGTTCCCCTTCCATGGGTCAGGCCCAGCCAGCGCCCCGCGTTTGTAGTTGATCGCCACGTTGATGACCGTGAGCACGATGCCCGTGGCCAGTATGAACGCGCCAATCGTGGAGATCAAGTTGTACGTCGACCAGCCCAGGCCCGGCTGGTAGGTGTAGATCCGCCGCGGCATCCCGGACAGACCGAGCGCGTGCTGGACGAAGAACGTCATGTTGAAGCCGATGAACGTGAACCAGAACGAGATCTTGCCCATCCGCTCGTTGAGCAGGCGACCGGTCATCTTCGGGAACCAGTAGTAGAGCCCCGACAGCACCGGGAATACCCCGCCGCCGAAGATCGTGTAGTGGAAGTGGGCCACCACGAAGTAGGTGTCGGTTGAGCTGCCAGTCGACCGGGAACACGGCCAGGAAGATCCCGGTGATCCCGCCTAACAGGAAGATCGAGATCATCCCGCAGGCGTAGTAGAGCGAGGT
Organism: uncultured Solirubrobacterales bacterium; assembly: GCA_963764545.1. Classification (GTDB taxonomy): domain Bacteria; phylum Actinomycetota; class Thermoleophilia; order Solirubrobacterales; family Solirubrobacteraceae; genus Palsa-465. The sequence continues at coordinate 607,376 of CAVXSX010000012.1, forward strand.
CGTCATGACCAGCGATCCTCGCCACAGCGTCGATATCCAGTTGAAGATCTTGACCCCGGTGGGGACGCCGATCAGGAACGAGCTCAGCATGAAGAACCCGAGCACGACGATCGGAATCGGCGAGGCGAACATGTGGTGCGCCCACACCAGCGTGGCCAGGAACGCGATCACCGCGGTCGAGGCGGCGATCGCCTTGTAGCCGAAGATCGGCTTGCGCGAGAACACCGGGATGACCTCGGAGATGACCCCGAACCCCGGCAGGACCATGATGTACACCTCGGGGTGGCCGAAGAACCAGAACAGGTGCTGCCACAGGACGGGCGACCCGTGGGCGGTGGGGTCGAACCAGTGGGTCCCGAAGTGGCGGTCGGTGAGCAGCATCGTGACCGCCGCGGCCACCACCGGCAGCGCGATGATCAGCAGGATCGCGTAGACGAGGATCGCCCAGATGAACAGGGGCAGGCGGCCCCAGCTCATCCCGGGCGCGCGCATGTTGACGATCGTGGCGTAGAAGTTGATCGCGCCCAGCAGCGAGGAGATGCCGGTCAGGTGGATCAGGAAGATCCAGGCGTCCTGGCCTCCGCTCGGCGAGTACTGGATGCTCGAGAGCGGCGGGTAGCTCCACCAGCCGGCCTCGGGCGGGTGGTAGAAGAGCGTGATGTAGAACACGATGCCGCCGCACAGCAGCAGCCAGTAGGAGAGCGCGTTCAGCCGCGGGAAGGCCATGTCGCGCGCTCCGATCATGAGCGGCACGAAGTAGTTGGCGAACCCGGCCCACACCGGCACGAGGAACAGGAAGACCATGGTCGTCCCGTGCAGGGTGAGCAGCTCGTTGTAGCGCTCGCCGCTCAGCAGGGTGTTGCTCGGCTCCGCCAGCTGGACGCGCATGAGCAGCGCCTCGATGCCGCCCAGCATGAGGAACACGAACGTGGTGACCATGTACATGATCCCGATCTTCTTGTGATCGGTGGTCGTCACCCAGTCGATCCAGCGCTTGGTCTGACGGGGTGCGGTCACAGCCCGGCTGGTCACCTGGGGGACCGGCCTGGCCACTGGCGCTGTGATCACGGACATGGTCGAGTCTCCTAGAGGTTTCCGGTCCTGGTCAGGTACGAGCGCAGCTGGGTCACCTGCGAGTTTGCGGTGTGGATGTCATGCCCCAGCTGGGCGATCTTCGCCTGATACTGAGCGGGCGGCATGGCGTCGACCAGTGCCGTCATGAACGCGTGCTGGCGGCCGCACAGCTGGGCGCACTGGCCGTGGTAGAGAGCCGGGCCGCGCGCCTGGAACCAGGTGTAGGTCGTGTAGCCCGGGACCGCATCGACCTTGCCGCCGAGCGACGGCACCCACCACGAGTGGATGACGTCGACCGACGTGATGCTGAGCACCACCGTGACGCCCTGGGGGACGTACATCGTCTGGTAGGAGTAGGGCAGGCCGGCCTTGAACGGATTGGTCTCACAGGCCGCGCCGTAGACGTAGCGCCAGATGTACTGCCGGCCCTGGACGCAGATGACCAGGCGCTTGCCGTTGGGCGGGGTGGGCGAGGTGAGGGCCGATTCGAGGAACGGCGCGCTGGAGTTGGGCGGGTTGATGATGCTGGGCAGCTTCACGAAGGTGACCACGGTGAGGATCACCAGGATCAGCGCGGCCCCGATCGTCCAGCCGATCTCCAGGCGCGTGTTGCCGTGGATCTGGGCTGCCACCCGCACCTTCTTGGCGCGGAACTTGTAAAGCGAATAGACCAGGGCGCCCTCGACGCCCACGAACACCACCGCGGCGACGTACAGGATGATCACGTACAGCGAGTGGATCTGATCCGCGTTGGGCGACCCGCCCGCCTTGGGGGTGATCAGGTTCGCCAGCGCGCTCGGCGCGAGGGCGAGCGAGAGAACCGAGGTCGCCAGTGCTGCGCACAGGAGCCGAGTGCGGCGGCGGCGGCGCGTGGCGGCGGAGGCATCGGGTCGCAAGGCGCGGGATTCTAGCCAGGGCGTCGGTGCGTTGATCTGCCCCGTGACGGGCCCGTGTCGGCGCGTGAGCCCGAGGCGCCGGGCCGCATATACTCGCCGCCCTTGCGCACGAGGAGGGGAATTCGAGCCGCTGCTTGGGTCCTCGTCGCGGCCGGGGTAGCCCTGCCCGCGGTCCGCCGGCGGACCAAACTCCGGCCGGGGGCGGTGCTGGCCGGGGCGGGACTCGCGCCGGTTGCCCTGTGCGTGGCCGTGCCCCGGTCGCGGGCGCGTGACGCGGCGGTCTGCGTGCTCAACATGTGGGCCTACCTGGCCGCTTACGAGATGCCCCACGACGACCCCGAGCGGCTGGCCGCGAGGGTCCGAGTCGACTACCCGATCGCCGTTGACCGGTTGCTCGGCCTGGGGACGCCGCCCACGCTTCGCCTCCAGCGGACGTTCTCGTCCCCCGGCTCCATCAACCGCTTCGAGCGTGTGCTGGTGTGGTGCCATTGGGTGTGGTTCGCGGTGCCCCACGCGAGCCTCGCCTACGTGTGGTGGCGGGCGCCGGAGCGCTTCGCCGGTGCCGCTACCCGGATGTACGCCGTATTCGACGTGGGAGCGGTGTTCTACTGGACGGTCCCGACCGCTCCGCCGTGGTGGGCGGCCGCGCACGGGCGGCTCGACGACGGCCGTCCGCTCCGGGTGCGCCGCATGATGATCGAGTACGGGGAGCAGTTCTGGGGTGACCGCTGGGGCGGCCTTTACGATGTCCTCGGAGGAAATCCGCTTGCCGCTATGCCGTCGCTGCACTTCGCCACGTCCCTCATGGGCGCGCACCTGCTCACCGAGGTCGACCCAGTGGCGGGCGCCGTGGGATGGACCTACGCGCTGACCCTCGGTCTGGCCCTCGTCTACCTGGGCGAGCACTATGCGGTCGACCTGATCGCGGGAGCCGCGCTGACAGAGGGGATCCGTTACATCGCTCCGCGGACGGCGCCCCTCTACCGCCGGTTCTCGGCGGCGATCCAGGCCCTCGAAGCCCGCGCGGCGGGTTAGCTCCCTCGTGCCCGGGCTGAGGCGGTTGGTCGCGCGGCCGAGCGCCGGCTACGGCGAGCGCGACGGCAGGCACACGAACGGCGATGAGCTCCCGCGCATCCGCCTGACCCGGGGACGCGTCCTCGGCACGCTGCTGTTCGTTGGGTCGGCCCTCGGCTTCCTGTACTTCGTCTTGCCGAAGCTGCTGGGCCTCAACGAGACGTGGAACCGCATCCAGCACGGCAACGCCTGGTGGCTCGCCCTGGGCGCGGTCCTCGAGATCTGCTCGTTCTTCGGCTACGTGGCGCTGTTCCGGGGCGTGTTCATCCGGGGGGAGTCGCGAATCGACTGGTCGGAGAGCTACCAGATCACGATGGCCAGCCTGGCCGCGACGCGCCTGTTCGCGGCCGCCGGCGCAGGGGGAATCGCCCTGACCGCCTGGGCCCTGCGCCGCTCCGGGATGGCGAGGCGGACGGTCGCCCGCCGGATGATCGCGTTCATGGCCCTGCTCTACGGCGTCTACATGGTCACGCTGGTGCTGTGCGGCGTTGGCCTCTACATCGGGCTGATCCCCGGCCCGGCGCCGTTCGCGATCACGATCATCCCGGCCATCTTCGGAGCGGTGGTGATCGCGCTGTTCCTCGGCATCTCGATGCTCCCGCGCGACGTGAGCCGGCTCGTCGGGTCGTGGACGGCCGGAGACGGGCGTACCTCACGATTGGCCGTGCGGCTGGTCGCGGCCTCGGCCACGGCGGCCAGCGGCGTGCGAACCGCGATCGACCTGCTGCGCACGCGCCACCCGAGCCTGTTGGGGGCGCTCGCGTGGTGGGGGTTCGACATCTCCGTGCTGTGGGCGTGCTTCCACGCCTTCGGCGCGTCTCCGCCCAAGGGCGTGATCGTGATGTCCTACTTCGTCGGCATGCTCGGCAACACGCTGCCCCTCCCGGGTGGGATCGGCGGGGTGGACGGCGGGATGATCGGCGCGTTCACCGCGTTCGGGGTCGACGTCGAGCTGTCGGTCGTATCGGTGCTGGCCTACCGGGCATTCGCGTTCTGGCTGCCAACCCTGCCCGGTGCGGTCGCGTATCTCCAGCTGAGGCGCACCGTGCATCGCTGGACCGACGAGCGGCCCGGGATGCTCCGCGGCGCATCGGAGCCGGCGTCGTGACCTGCGCCGGGCGACTATACTTTATGAAGTGACCGATCAGCGCGTCGAGAACGTGATCATCGTGGGCAGCGGGCCGGCCGGCTACACGGCGGCGCTCTACACCGCCCGCGCGAACCTCGAGCCGCTGGTGATCGAGGGCTTCGCCTGGGGCGGGCTGCTGCAGCAGACGACCGACGTCGAGAACTACCCGGGCTTCCCCGAGGGGATCATGGGCCCGCAGATGATGCAGAACTTCCGCGACCAGGCCGAGCGCTTCGGCGCGCGCCTGGAAACCGACGACGTCACGCAAATCGAGGTATCCCGTGAGAGCGGCCTGCACAAGGTGTGGACCGGCGATGAGGTGCACGTCACGCGCACCCTGATCCTGGCCATGGGCGCCCAGCACCGCAAGCTGGGCATCCCCGGGGAGCTCGAGCTCGCCGGCCGGGGCGTCAGCTACTGCGCGACCTGCGACGCCGCGTTCTTCCGCGAGGCGCCCACGCTGATCGTGGGCGGTGGCGACTCGGCCATGGAGGAGGCCATGTTCCTCTCCAAGTTCGCGTCCAAGGTCGCGATCGTCCATCGCCGCAACGAGTTCCGCGCCTCCAAGATCATGCTCGAGCGAGCTCGGGCGATCCCGAACATCGAGTGGCTCACGCCATACGCCGTCGAGGAGTTGAGCGGCGAGAACGGCTCGCTGTCCGTGGCGCGCCTGCGCCACACGGTCGACGGCTCGACGCGCGAGCTGCCGGTCACCGGTGCCTTCATCGCCATCGGCCATGAGCCGCAGTCGCAGCTCGTCGAGGGGCAGGTCGAGACCAACGACGCCGGCTACGTGGTCACCAAGGGCCGCTCGACGCTCACCGGGATCCCGGGCGTGTTCGCCGCCGGAGACCTCGTCGACCACACCTATCGCCAGGCGATCACCGCCGCCGGCTCCGGCTGTCAGGCTGCGCTGGACGCCGAGTGGTATCTGCGCGATACCCCTTTCCCGCTGGAGGCGGCCGCGGCCGCTGAGGCGACGGCGTAAGGCCGTCGGCCCTCGGCTAGACAATATGGATTGAGCGTCGTCCGGGCCGTGTTGTAGAAACGGGCCGGTCCCTCCACGATCGTGGGGGTGATGTTCAGCCGCGCGGCTGATACCCGCGCGGCGGTCCACAACCGCATATTGGAGGAACCAGCCATGACGAAGGCTAGGACCATCGTCGGTCTGGATGTGCACGCGACGAAGATCGTCGCGGCGGTCCTGGATGTCGAGACGGGCGAGTTGCAGTTCTTTGCCTTGAGCGGGGAGACGGACACGGCGGTCGGGTTCTGCGCCGGGCTGCCGCGGCCGGTGCGGGTGGCGTATGAGGCTGGTCCGACCGGGTACGGGCTCGCGCGGGAGCTCGCGCGCCGGGGTGTGGGGTGCGTGGTCGCCGCCCCGTCGAAGATTCCACGCGCAGCAGGGGATCGCGTCAAGACTGACCGGCGGGACGCCGAGCTGCTCGCCCGGCTGCTGCTGGCCGGCAAGCTGCACGCGGTCCGGGTCCCGGGCCCGGAGGAGGAGGCGTTACGCGATCTGGTCAGGGCGCGTGAGGCAGTCAGGATGGATCTCATGCGCTGTCGGCACCGCGTCTCGAAGCTGTTGTTGCGGCACGGCATCCGGTTCGAGGACGGCGACGCGTGGACCGGGCGTCACCGCCAGTGGCTTGACACCGTGGCGCTGGAGTGGCCGGCGGCCCAGGCGACGCTGTTGGATGCGCGGGGCGCGATCGACGCGCTCGCGCTGCGCCGCGAGCAGCTCGAGCGCGAGATCGTCGCGATTCTGCCCGCTTGCCCGTGGACGATCCAGGTCGGACGGCTCAGATGTCTGCGCGGGGTCGACACCCTGACCGCGGTCGGGCTATGCGCCGAGGTCGGCGACTTCGAGCGCTTCGCGCGCGCGGAGCAGCTAATGAGCTACCTCGGCGTGGTACCGAGCGAGTCCACGACCGGACAGCAACGCCGGCTTGGATCGATCACGAAGACCGGATCCCCGCACGCGCGACGGCTGTTGATCGAGGCCGCGTGGCACTACCGCTCCGCACCAAGGCTCGGGCGAGCGTTGAGCGACCGCCAACAGGATCAGCCCCCCGAAGCTGTCGCGATCGCCTGGTCAGCGCAGCGGCGGCTGCACCGCACCTGGACCCGGCTCGAAGCCCGAGCCAAGCGCCGCACCCTGATCGCGGTTGCCGCCGCCCGCGAACTCGCCGGGTTCTGCTGGGCGATCACCCAGATCGAGTAACCCACACCCCCGAGATCCATCATCCCGTCGGCTGGGTCGGTGGCGGCCCGGCACGCGCGGGGAACCCGCGACACAACTATGAGCACCCCGGCCCCACCCGAGCCAGGCCACGCCCGATACTAGACAGCGGCACCCCACGACGAACCATGGTCCTGCGGCACCCAACACCCGCGTATATCAGTCTGACACGCGTCGCGCACAGCACGCCGGACCGCCACCCACCCAGCCGACCCCACCCCCCTCAACCAACCCGCGCAAGCGAGAAAGATCGCGACGCCCCACTTGACAAACGACTCTCCATATCAGTTGTAAGGGCAACCGTCCATCGGGCCGACGTTGCTCGACGGCGGCGACTCGTTCATCCCGAGCGCGAAGTCCTGGGTCCAGGTCCCGGCTCCCGTCGCCCAGCCCTTGACGGGACGGTTGCTCACGCCGGTGCCGATGTCGCGATAACCCGGGTTCAGGATGTTCTGGCAATGCCCGGTGCTGGCCATCCAGGCGTTCACGACCCCGCGGGGGGTGGAGTAGCCGGTGGCGATGTTCTCGCCGGCCGAGCGCCATACATATCCGACCGCGGTGATCCGCGAGGCGAAGTTCGTGCCGTGGGTGAACTGGTCGCTCGAGACCATCACGTTGGTCCAGCCCTGCGCCGAGCGGTTCAGCAGCGACGAGGCCTGGAGCAGCGGCAGGTGGTGCTGTGCGCGCTCCTGGTTGATCAGACACACCACGGCCGACTGCAGGAGCTTCCGCGGGGCGCTTCCGACATGGGCATCGGCGCCGGGGCACTTCGCGACGTGCTCGGTTCGACTACGCCGGCGCTTGTGGCTGGCGGTAGTCGCGTTCGCGGCGGGGACCACGGAGAGAGCGGCGCTGGCGAAGATGGTCAGCGCGGCGAGCAAGATGCGGAGGGGGCGACGATGCCGATCGTTGGGGGTTGGTCGATGACCAGCGTGAGGGATCGGCATAGTCCAACAATCGGCAGGACGGCCGGATCCTTCACTCGCGGGTCAGCTTAAATAGTCAATTCGTCCAGTTAACCGTTGCGAAACTGATCCCGATCCATCGGTTTGGCGCAAATTAGAACTCTCGCGCCGGGACCAGCGGGCGACGCCGCGCGAGGCCTGAATCCGCGAGGGTTGCGGTCAGTCCTCATGCCGGAAGAATCCCTCGCCGGTGAGGTATCCCAGCCGACCCGACATCGCCAGCGACCGTAGCAGGGGAGCCGCTCGGTAGCGCTCCTCGCGCCGCTCATCGTAGAGAGCGTCGAGGACGGCCACCACGTGGTCGAGCCCGATCTCATCTCCCCACCGCAGGATCCCTCGCGGGTAATTCAGGCCGTGGACCATTCCAGCGTCGACGTCATCGGCGCTGCCCACGCCTTCGGCTAGGGCGAAGGCCGCCTCGTTGATCACCTGACAGACGATCCGGCCGAGCACCAGGCCGGGGGCGTCGCCCACCCAAGTCGTGTGCTTGCCGAGGCTGGCGAAGAAGCGCTCGGCCGCCGTGGCGGCCGACTGGGCGCTGTCGGGTCCGCGGGTCAGCTCGACCAGGCTCGCCTCCTCGAAGGGTGGGAGCGCGTGGAAGCCGACCGCGCCGCCGCCGGGATCGAGCATGCTCAGCGAGCCGGCGGCGCAGCAGATCGCCTGGGGCCCGCCCTGCAGTGGCGCGTCGACGTCCTCGCCGAAGCTGAGATCGAGGATCAGGAACGGCGGCTCGCGGTCCTGCGCCTGCTCGGGACGCACCACCTCCCACCCGGCCGCGGAGGCCGCGCCGGCCAGGGCATGGGCCAGCGCCGAATGCCCGGCGATCACGATCAGACCCTCGCCACCGCCCGCGGACAGCGGCTCGGGGTCCGCCGGGCGGTGCTCTCCGGAGCCCGCCGGGTACTCGTAGAAGCCGCGACCGGACTTGCGTCCCAGCCGTCCGGCGGCGACCGTGCGGACGCTGATCGGAGACGGCTGCCAGCGAGGCTCGCCGAAGCTCTGCTCGTAGAAGGATTTGGAGACATCGAGACCCACGTCGACCCCGACCAGGTCCATCAATTCGAACGGCCCCATGCGAAAGCCTCCCGCGATGCGGCAAATCCGGTCGATTTCCTCAAGCGGCGCGATCCGCTCCTGAAGCAGCTTGAGCGCCTCCAGCCCGAACGGACGGTTGCAGCGGTTGACCAGGAAGCCGGGGCCGTCGGCGGCCACGATCACGTGCTTTCCCATCGCCTCACCGGTGGCCCGGGCGAGCGCCACAGCCGCGTCGGAGGACTGCTCGCCGGCCACCACCTCGAGCAGGCGCATCAGCGGGGGCGGATTGAAGAAGTGCATCCCGACCACGCGCTCGGGCCGCTTGGCCGCGCCGGCCACCGCGGTGACCAGGATCGAGGACGTGTTGGTGGCCAGCACGCACCGCTCGCTCACGACCTCCTCGGACAACCGCGCGAACAGATCGCGCTTGAGCTCGAGTCGCTCGGGGGCGGCCTCGATCACCAGTTCGGCCTCGGCGAAGTCCTTAAGGGCCGGGGCGCCGGCGAGCCGGGCGCTCGCCGCCTCGGCATCCTCGGCGCTCAGGCGCCCGCGCTCGACGCCCCGCGCGAGATGACCGCGGATCCGGTCGAGGCCGGCCTCGAGGGCCTCGGGGGCCGGGTCGTGCAGGAGCGTCCGCGCCCCGGACAGGCAGGCAAGCTGCGCGATCCCGGCGCCCATCGTGCCGGCGCCGGCGACTCCGATCGTCTTGGCGGGGCCGGCTCCGGCGCTCACGCCGGCACGAGCGCGTTGACCCCGGTCAGCGCGCGGCCGATGATCAGCTTCTGGATCTGCGAGGTCCCCTCGTAGAGCGTGGTGACCCGCGCGTCGCGCAGGTAACGCTCGACCGGGTAGTCGTCGACGTAGCCAGAGCCGCCGTGGACCTGGATCGCCAGGTTGGCGCAGCGCACCGCGGCCTCGGTGGTGAACAGCTTGGCCACCGAGGTCTCGGTGCTGTTCGGCTTGCCGTGGTCCTTGAGGTAGGCCGCGCGCCACACCAGCATCCGGCCCGCATCGGTCTCGAGCGCCATGTCGGCGATCATCTCCTGGACCAGCTGGAAGGCCGCGATCGGCCGGCCGAACTGCTGGCGGTCCTTGGAGTAGGCGATCGAGGCGTCCAGGCAGCCCTGGCAGATCCCCACGCATCCCGAGGCGACGCTGTAGCGGCCGGACTCGAGCGCGCCCATCGCGACCTTGAAGCCGTCGCCGACCTCGCCCAGGATCGAGTCATCGCCTGCCTCGACGTCATCGAGGGAGATCGCCGCGGTGTCCGAGCCGCGCAGACCGAGCTTGTGATGGATCTCCTGAGGCTGGTAACCCGGCTGGTCGGTCTCGACCAGGAAACAGGCCAGGCCTCGATAGCCCAGTTCGGGATCGGTCTGGGCGAACACCAACGCGAGCTTGGCGTGGCTGCCCATCGAGATGAACATCTTCGCGCCGTTGATGACCCAGCCCGAGTCGGTCTTCCTGGCTCGGGTGCGCTGATTTGCGGCGTCCGATCCGGTGTCGGGTTCGGTCAGGGCGAAGCAGGCCAGCCATTCCCCCGAGCACAGCTTGGGCAGGTAGCGCTGCTTCTGCTCCTCGGTCCCCCAGCGCAGGATCGCCGAGCAGACGAGCGAGGTCTGCACCGAGACGACCGTCCGCATGGCCGAGTCACCGCGGCCGAGCTGCTCCACGATCAGGCCATAGGTCAGGTAGTCAAGGCCTGCCCCGCCATATTCCTGCGGCACGATCGCTCCGAGGTAGCCCTGCGCGGCGATCTTGGCCACCAGCTCGAGGTCGAAGTGCTCGTTGCGATCGTTCTCCCGCGCGCGCTCGACGATCTCGTTATCGGTAAAGGAGCGCGCGGTCTCGCGGACCAGGCGCTGTTCGTCGGTCAGCTCGAAATCCATGGCGCGGCACGCTAGCGAACCGGCCCCCGCCGCGCGACGGCGACGGGGGCCGGCTGCTTGAACTGCCCGTCCGAGTTGGTCCCTACGAGGCCGGCGGCAGGGCCGCGGGGTTCGTGGTAGGCGAGACCTGGATGGTCACCGGCGCCGAGGCGCCACCCACGTTGCCGCCGCCGCTGGTGATGCGGGCGCGGAACTGGTAGGTGCCCGCCTTGCCGAACGTCCAGCCGAACTGGAACGTCGAGGCGCCCGAGACAATCCTGATCTCCTCGCTGTGCCAGTCACCATCGGCGCCGAGGCGCTGGAGGTAGATGACATGGCCTGCCTTGTCGGGGAGGACGTTGCCGGTGAACGTGACGTGTCCGCCCACCTGCGAGGTGGTCGAGCTGGGGGTGATCGAGAGAACGTCCTGGACGCCTTCGAACAGCACCGCGCTGCGACGGCCCGGGCCCAGAGTCAGACGCACCTGGTAGACGGTGTTATACGTCGGGCTCTGGGGCGCGAACGTGTAACTACCGTCTGATCCAGTGGTGGTATCGGCGATCGGAGTGAACTGGTTCTGAGTGGCGTTCCGGGCCCACAGGGTGACCGGCACACCGGGCTCCGGCGTGGTCGCCGAGGCAGCGGTATCCAGGACGCCCGAGATCGTGACCGACTGGCCGTAGGAGATGAGCTGATCGGACGAGTTGATGGTGAATCCGGGACGCTGCTTCTGCTGCACGGTCACGGTGACCGGGTTCGCGGAGCCTCTCACGTTGCGGCGGTCGCTCGGGAACAGCACCCGGACGGTGTGATCGCCGGCGAAACGCCACCGGTAGGTGATCGAGTAGTTCGAGCCACCGTCCAGGCGGTCGCTCTTAAGGTCACGCCAATCGCCAGATGCGGTCTCCTCCTGGAGCACGACGCGCTCGCCTGCGTGATTCGGCTGGACTTGCCCGGTGAACACGACGGGCTGCCCGGTCACGGCGGTTGAGCTGCTGGCGCTCATGCTGACCGAAGCGGCGACGCGCTCGAACACCGTCCGGCTGTGGATCTGGTGAATGCCGGCGTCCCGGACGAACCAGCTGCGGTTCGTCATCACGACGTCCTCTGCGCGAGTGAACTCGTAGAAGCCGCGCGAGTCGGTTGTCGTTTGCCCGACTCTCGTGTAGCCGGCGCCGGAGCCCGCCAGGTGGTGGTAGAGGATGATGGTTTGGCCACCCACCGGGCCGACATTCAGGTGACCGTAGATGAACACCCCTTCACCGGCATCGATGGGGTTCGGTATGGCGTTGATGGTTAGACCGCGATTGTGACTCGGCGCGGCCATGACTGCACTCGGCACAGCAACAGCCAAGAGCGTGGTCACCACCATCGCAAGCACAGCAAGGCGTGGGCGCATGTGCGCTCCTTTCCAAGCGTGGAGTATGTGGTGCCTCCGCTGGGTTCCCGGCTCCCTACCATGCGGTGGCGAATGGGACGCTCCTGAAAACACAGCGTTGGCCACGAAGTTGCGCCGCCGCCAACTAGACTGCACGACGGTGGATCCCTTTACCCTCGTGGTGGTCGGTGGCCTTGCCGCGCTGGTGCTCGTGTTCTGGCTGCTCGGGCGCTACTACCCGGGGTCGGGCTTGGAGCAGTTGGGGCTGCGGTCGGCTCGGGAGCTGACCGAACGGCGCGAGGAGCTGGAGGCAGAGGATCTCGATCAGATGCTGACCGCGCACAACGAGCGCAAGCGCGCCCGCGGCGAGCCGACGATCACGGCCGAGGAGCTCGAGGCCCGCATCCTCGGCGAGCTGCGTCAGCAGCGGCGTGAGCGCTGATCACGTGAGCCGGTGCGGCGCGCTGCGGCAATGGCCCGCTGCCTGATCATCGCCTGCGGGTGCCGGGGTCGGTCGCTGGCCCGCGGGCTGATCGATGCCGGGCACGCCGTGCGCGCGACCACGCGGGACCCGGGCCGCCTGGGCGAGATCGAGGCGGTGGGGGCGGAGGCGGTGCTGGGCGATCCCGACCGGGTGGGCACCCTCGCGCGCTCGCTCGAGCACGTCGGGGTGGCCTGCGTGCTGCTGGGCTCGGCCCAGGGCGCTCTCGACAGCCTCTCCGCCCTGCATGGGCCGCGGCTCGACATGCTGCTCACGCGGATGGTCGACTCGACCGTGCGCGGGGTCGTCTACGAGTGCGCCGGCACGGTGGATCCGGGGGTGCTGGACAGGGGCGCGGCGCTCGTGCGCGACCGGTGTGAGGACTCGCGCATCCCGTATGCGCTGTTGCGTGCCGACCCGGCTGAGCACGAGGCCTGGAGGGCGGCGGCGCTGGCCGCCGTTGACCTCTCGCTCGATGGCCGCCCCGGTGGCCCGCGATAAACTGAACACAAAATAGATAAAAGTCGATCGGAATTTGGAGGGCGAGTTGGCTGACTACGCGAACGACGTACTGGTCGAGCCCGAGTGGCTCGAGCAGCACCTGAACGACGACACGATCCGGATCGTCGAGGTCGACGAAAACCCCGCCCTGTACAAGGAGGCGCACATCCCCGGCGCGATCGGGTTCGACTGGCGCCTGGATCTCCAGGATCAGGTCAAGCGCGACTTCCTCGGCCCGGAGGACTTCGGAGCACTGTTCGGGAGCCGCGGCATTTCCAATCAGCACCAGGTGATCCTCTACGGCGATCGCAACAACTGGTTCGCGGCCTACACCTACTGGTACCTGAAGTACTACGGGCACGCCAACGTCAAGCTTCTGAACGGACCGCGCGAGCGCTGGATCGCGGAGGGGCGGCCCACCACCACCGACCTGCCTGACTACGCCTCGGCGACGTTCTCCGCCAAGCCGGGCGATGACACGATCCGCGCCAAGCGCGACGAGGTCCTGGGCGCGCTGCACGACCACCACCAGCTGGTCGACGTGCGCTCGCCGCAGGAGTACTCGGGCGAGCTGATCGCGATGCCGGGTTACGAGAGCGAGGGAGCCCAGCGCGCCGGCCACATCCCGGGCGCCAAGTCGATCCCGTGGGCCCAGGCGGTCAGGGAGGATGGGACCTTCAAGTCAGCCGACGAGCTGCGCGACCTGTACGGCGGCAAGGGTGTGCTCTCCGGCGATCCGATCATCGCCTACTGCCGGATCGGCGAGCGCTCGGCGCACACCTGGTTCGTGCTGCACGAGTTGCTCGGTGAGCAGGAGGTCAAGAACTACGACGGGTCGTGGACCGAGTGGGGCAACCTGGTCAACGTCCCGATCGAGAAGGGCTGAGTCCGTTTCGGTTGAGCAGCGGCCCGATCCGGTCGAACAGGTCGGCCAGGATCCGGGCCGTTGCTCCCCATATGAGGTTCTCGCCGACCACGTAGGTGTCGGTGCGGATCGGGATCCCACGGCGCACCAGGCGCCGGCGAGCGTAGCCGGCCAGCAGCGCGTCGAGCGGCAACTCGAGCACCTCCGCGACTTCGTGTGCGCTGGGCGTCCAGGTTCGCCCCGCCTCGATCAGACCGACGAACGGGTAGACCGCGTACCCCGTGGCGATCGTCGGCGTGGGCTGGAGCGCTCCGACGATGTCGACCGCGTCGCGCGGCAGCCCGATCTCCTCGTTCGCCTCGCGCAGCGCGGTCGTCCTGAGGTCCGGCTCGCCCTCGTCGTAGCGTCCGCCGGGGAACGAGATCTCGCCCGCATGCCGGCGCAGATCGTCGTGGCGGCGGGTGAACACGGCATGCAGCCGGCCGCCGTCGAGGTACAGCGGCACCAGCACGGCGGCATTGGTAGCGCCGCGGACCTCGAGCCCGAGCGCATCCTCGGCGCTCAGCAGCACCTGCCGAAGCTCGTCCTGCAGGTGGTCGTTGCCGGCGGGCATCGGCTGACTATATTCGGGTGCCGTGCGGGCTCTGATCGTGGTCGACGTGCAGAACGACTTCTGCCCCGGGGGCGCGCTGGCCGTGCCCGACGGCGACTCGGTGGTCGAGCCGATCAACCGCCTGGCGTCCCAGTCGCGGTTCGTCGTCGCGACGCGTGACTGGCATCCGGCCGACCATGGATCGTTCAGTGATCAGGGCGGCCCGTGGCCGGTGCACTGCGTGGCCGGAACGCCGGGGGCGGAGCTGCACGCCGGGATCGACGCGGGGCTCCTCGATGCGATCATCGACAAGGGGCAGGCCCCCGACCGGGAGGGCTACTCGGGCTTCGAGGGCACCGAGCTCGAGCGTGTGCTGCGCGAGCACGAAGTGGATGTGGTCGACGTCGCCGGCCTCGCGCTCGACTACTGCGTGATGGCGACCGCGCTCGACGCCAGGCGCGCCGGGCTCGAGGTCACCGTGCACCTCGGCGCCACGCGGGCGGTCGAGGTGCAGCCGGGGGACGGCGAGCGCGCCGTCCAGGAGCTGCGCGCGGCCGGCGTCGAGGTGGTGGAGTGAGAGGTGTCCCGCCGGGCCGCGACGGTTAGGCGGCCGCGGGCTGGACGAGCTCGATGCGCTCGTCGAAGCTGACCTCGCCGTCGAGCGTCCGGTGCACCGGGCACTTGGCCGCGATGATCCGCAGCTTCTCGACCTGCTCCTCGGTGCAGGCGCTCGGCAGCCGCAGGGTCAGCTTGAAGTTGGTCAGGCAGCCCCGGTCAGCGGGCGTGTACTCGCACTGGACCTCGACCGGGCCGATGTCCCAGCCCTTGCGCTTGGCGTACATCTCCATCGTGACCGCGGTACACGACGCGAGGCTGGCGGCGAGTAGCTCCTGCGGACTCGGGCCGTCGTCTTCGCCGCCGTGTTCGGATGGCTCGTCCGCCGTCAGCTGGTGCTGGCGGATGTCGATCCGATGGGTGAATGCATTCCGTGCGGTGCGGCGCGCGATGGCCTTCATCTGCGTGGTCCTCGTCGTTAGAAGTTGCCCTGTGTTCTCATCGTAGCTTGGTCTATCGAGCCTGCCGACTGGTCACTCGGCCAGGGGGTTGAACAGCAGCCGGTCGGGACCTTGGGGAAGAAATACGTGGATTTGGGGGGCATGCTCTCGCCCTGCGCCGGCCACCGCCCGGACCTCCTCGATCGGGGTGGGCGCGACGAAGAAGGCGGCGTCTCGGGCGCCGGTCTGGACGAGCTCGAGTGCGTGCTCGAAGTCACGGGCATAGTCGAGGCCGGCCATGTGGTCGATGTCGTCGTCGGTCATTTTCAGGGCCCGCTTCAGGATCAGCGCCTCGAGCACGGCGGTGTCGAGCCGGCGGTAGGGCTCGGCGTGGTCGGACAGCGCCGCCTCGGCAACGGCGGGGTCCTTGAGCGTCAGCATGAACGGCTGGCGGAAGTGCGCGTCGATGTAGCCCATCCGGACCGGCTGGCCGTACGTGGGGGCTAGCTCCGCGGTGTCCTGTAGCGGGCGGACGTCGAAGTCGCGGCGGATGGCTTGCGCGAGAGCCTCGTGCTGGTCGGGGCGTAGGTCTCTGAGCAAACGGTGCGTGGGGAACACGGTCAGGCCGGGATCCTCGAGCGCCACCAGGCACATCAGCACGTAGCGGTGGGGCCCCTCGCCGCCGATCTCGTCCGCGTACACGCGCGCGGTCTCGTAGCGGTGATGGCCATCGGCGATGAGCAGCTCGGCCGGTGCGACCGCGCCCGTGATCTCGGCGATCGCCCCGGGATCGGCGATCCGCCACACCCGGTTCACCGTCCCGTCCTCGTCGGTGGCCTGCCCCCAGGGCGCGAGCTGCGCGGTGCGCTCCAGCGCTCCGGTGGCGATGCCCTGCGGGTCGTCGAACAGCGAGAAGATGGGGGAGAGGTTGGCCCTGGTCGCCCGCGTCAGCTTGAGCCGGTCCTCCTTGGGCCCGGGATGGGTGCGCTCGTGGGGCCTGATCCGTCCCGGCCCGTATTCGTCCACGCGCACGCGCGCGAGGAACCCGCGCCTCCGGCGCTGGCTGCCATCGGGACCGACGTAGTCCTGCTCGAGCGCCCACAGCGCGGGCTGCTCGTCGCGGACGATCACGCCCGTTGATCGCCAGCCGTCTAGCTGCTGGGCCGCGGTCTCGTACGCGTCCTCGCCGACCGGGAGGTCGATGCGCACGACGTTGTAGGCCGATCGGGCCTCGAGCTCGGCGCGCTGCTCGGGGCCGATCACGTCGTAGGGCGGTGCCACGACGTCCTGGAGACCTCCGGTCCGGTCCAGGTCGTAATGCAGCGCCCGCAGCGGTTCAACATCGGCCATGACGCCGGCGAGGCTACCCGACCGTGATGATGGACCGTCGCCGGGGTGGCGATGTACATCACGGCCGGGCCCTAAACTCGGCGGACATCGTCGGGGCGTAGCGCAGCCTGGTTAGCGCGCAAGCTTTGGGTGCTTGAGGTCCCCGGTTCGAATCCGGGCGCCCCGATGTTTCCTCTGCCGACCGTTGTCGCGCTCGTCGATCACCCGCTCGCACCGCATTGCCCTGGTTGGCCGGAGCGTCGGCCTCTCACGAGGTCCTTCCGGGTCCCTACTGTTCTAGGGGTTGGCCCCCGTAGCTCAGCTGGATAGAGCGACGGCCTTCTAAGCCGTGGGTCGCAGGTTCGAGTCCTGCCGGGGGCGTAGTAGGAAGGCCCTGGAAATAGGCGTGTTCTGCTCTCTCTGGGCCCGCTCGATTAGGACCCTCCAGTGGACGGGCAACCGTTCCGGGCAACCATTGCAGGGTTCGGACCGCGTGAACTGCGCCGCCAGGCCGCGGGTTGCGCTCTCCCCAGTATCCGGCGGCTGCCCCAGTAAGCCCATGGCGGAGGCGCGTACGAGCCCGCTATTGGCGACGAGCACGTTCACCGATCACGTGCGCTTGAGACCTGGTTTCGTCTCGGCGCAGTAGCGCGTCAACTCCCGTGGGGGCGGGCTCAACGGTTTTCGGGGTTGCCGTCGCGGAGGATCTGGGAGCAGATCAGGTCGCCGGCCCATCGCTCGTAGCGTTGGGGTGTCCAGCCGCGCTCGCGGGCCAGCAGCGTGTACAGGTTGGGGTGGTTGAGCGCCCAGAGGATGTCTGTTGCGCTGCGGACGTCGAGGTTGTCGGCGAGCGCGTGCTTGTCGGCGATGGATTGCACGACGGCGCGCTGGTTGTCGTGGAACTCGGCTTGGATTCGGGCCCAGAGCGAGCCGATCTCGGGGTCGGCGGAAGCGGCGCTGCGGATCACTTCGAGCATCGTCCCGGCGCGGGTTTTGACGGTCAGTGAGTTGCGCATGTTGAGCCGCAGCTGGCGTTCGGGGTCGGGTTCGTCGAGGACGGCCTGATACCAGGACTGCTCGGCGACGGGGGCGCTGTCGCGCTGGCCGCGCAGGAGCTGGTGCCACAGCGCGCGGAGCAGCCCGCTCTTGGTTTCGAAGGCCAGGTAGACCGTCTTCAGCGACACGCCAGCGGTTGATGCGACCGCGGCCATCGAGGTGGCCGCGTAGCCGTCGCGTTCGAAGAGCTCCTGTGCGGCTCCGAGGATCTTTCGGCGGGTGTGCGCGGCCTGCTCGCTGCGCAGTTCGGAGTTGTATCGGCGAGGTCGGTTGACAGGTTCAGACATTTCGTTACAGTAGCTGCGTAGTGATTCTATCGATCGTGTAGTGAATAGGGGGACTGATGATAACCGTCCGGTTCGAGCATGCAATCAAGGACTTCGCAATGTGGAAGGCGGCGTTTGACCGCGACCCAATCGACCGGCGCGGCCTCGGCGTGCGCCGCCACCGGGTGGCGCGCCCGCTCGATGACCCTAACTACGTGCTCGGAGAGCTCGAGTTCGATACCGCGGCGCAGGCGCAGACCTGCTGCGCGGCGCTTCGCGAGCTGTGGGGCTCGCCGCAGGGCGCCCCAGCGCTGATCGGGGCTCCGCGGCTGAGGATCGTCGAAACGGTCGAGGACCACTCCTACCAAGCCCCGCTACCCACGGCGGTTTGACAAGTAGGTATTTGCCGTTAGTATGACTAACATGAAATCTGGAACCGAGCAGCGCCGCGGGTACCGAATGGTCGCTCGAGCCAAGGCCAGCACCGAGCTGCGCGAGCGGATCGTCGACTCCACCGAGCGGCTGGTCGAGCGGCTGGCCAGCGACCGCTTCTCGCTCGAGGATGTCGCCGGCGGGGCGGGCACCACGGTCCAGACGGTGCTGCGCCACTTCGGGTCCAAGGACGGGCTGCTGCGCGCGACCATGGGTCGGGCGATGGACCGCGTCCGTGATGAGCGGATGCAGGCACCGATTGGCGATGTGCCCGGCGCTGTGCGAAACCTCATCGAGCACTACGAGGACCGCGGCGACATGGTCCTGCGCTGGCTGGCCGAAGAGGATCGCAACCCGTTCATGCACGAGATCCTCGACCGCGGTCGAGCGTTCCACCACCAGTGGGTCGCGCACACCTTTGCGCCTCAGCTCGATCGCCAGACCGGCGCCGCCAGCCGCCGACGGTTGGCCCAGCTCGCCGCGATCACCGACGTCTACGCATGGAAGGTGCTTCGCCGCGACATGCAGCTGTCGCGCGCGCAGACCCAGGCGGCAATCATCGAACTGATCGAAGCATTGGAGCAGACCTGATGGCACGTGTCCTTGCCTACACCTCGCCCGCGCGCGGGCACCTCTACCCGTTGGTCCCGATCCTCGACGAGCTCGCCGGGCGCGGCCATGAGATCTCGCTCCGGACGCTCGCCTCGCAGGTGGCGCTGATGCAGGACCACGGGTTTGCCGCCGGACCGATCTCGCCGCGTGTCGAGGAGCTGGTCCACGACGACTACCGGGCGCGCACGCCTCAGGGCAGCCTTCGGCGCGGGGTGGCGAAGTTCGCCGCGCGTGCCGAGCACGAGGTGGCCGATCTCCGTGCGGCGATCGACGCCGAGCGCCCGGACGTGATTTTGGTCGACGCGATGAGCTGGGGCGCGTCGGCCGCCGCAGCGGCCTGGGATGGCCCGTGGGCGCAGTGGTTCCCCTACCCGCTGCCCGTGCCCTCGCGTGACGTCCCCCCTTTCGGTCCCGGTCTCGCGCCGGCTTCCGGCCCGCTCGGGCGGCTGCGTGACCGGGCGCTGCGGCCGCTGATGCTCAGCTCGATGGAAAAGGTGTTCCTACCCTCGGTCAACGCCGTCCGCGACGTGGTCGCTCAACCGCCGTTCGGGTCGATCGCCGAGATGTTCACCGCCGCTCCGCTGCTGCTCTACATGACCGCTGAGCCATTCGAATACCCGCGATCGGACTGGCCGCACAGCGTGCGGATGGTCGGGCCGTGCTGCTGGGACCCGCCCGCTGACCCGCCATCCTGGTTGGCTGAAATCGAGCCGCCGATCGTCCTCGTCAGCACCTCATCAGAGTTCCAAGACGACGGCCGGCTCGTCACCACCGCGCTCGACGCGCTCGCTGACGAGGACGTGCACGTTGTGGCGACCATCCCCGCCGCCGAGATACCGCGCGCCGGCGTGCCCGCCAACGCCCACGTCGAGCAGTTCCTACCCCACGCTCCGATCCTCGCCAAAGCCGCGTGCGCGGTCACTCACGGCGGAGCTGGCGTGACCCAGAAAGCGCTCGCCGCCGGAGTGCCGGTTTGCGTAGTGCCGTTCGGCCGAGATCAGCTCGAGGTCGCCCGCCGCGTCGAGGTCGCCGACGCCGGCACCCGACTCCCCGCACGACGCCTGAACCCCGACCGACTCCGAGCCAAGATCCGCGAGGCGATGACCAAACGAGAAGGGGCGAACCGCGTCGCCGAAGGCTTCGCCGCCACGGGCGGCTCGACTGCCGCCGCTCACCACATCGAGACACTTCTCAACGCGCACAGCCGCGCCCCCACGGGCACGCATGCCCCGACCCCGCCCGCGCTCACCTCTCGCTGAACCGACGTCCACATCACCGATCCGCACCCATCAGGCAGCCCAACCCAAGGAGTGAACCGATGAACCTCAGCACCCTACTGGCGTCCAGGCCGTTACCCAACCCGAGGCTCCCCGGCGAACACCGCCGGCAGCACGCGCAAACCGGGCAGTCGTAGGCGAAGGCGCTTGGCGTCCTGGCTGATCGTGCCAACGCTCCTCGTTCTGGGCGTCGCCGGAGCGTCGACCGCGACCGAGGCGAGAAGCACCAGGCCGCGTCCCGCCTGGTGCAGCGAGGCCACCGGGCATGTCAAGCATTTCTTCTTTGAATACAGTCACGGAGCCTGACCGGAGCAAGACGGCCGGCCAGCGGCGATCACTACACCGTGTCAGCGGGAGGCGTCGCAGATTGCCGCTTGGCTCACACGCTGATGCACCGCCTGACCAGCGAGAGGCCCGATCGCTCCGTTACCGGCCTCAACTTCGACGGGATCTTCATCCCGCCCGGCTACGGCTATCTCTTCCATAGCCCGCCAGGGCTACCTGTGCGCCGCAACCTTCGACCAGACCCACCCCGCCAGCGAGATCGGCGACAACCTACACGTGGGCTTCTGCGTCAAGCTAAAGCACACTTTCGCGTTCGTCTGGACCGCAGCCACCCGGAGCCCATACAAGCTCAAACCTCGCTGAACACCCATGCGGCGGCCACCCCGCCGACCCACCCCATCGATGATCACGTCACCGACAAAACTCGGGAAGGTTCCACAGACCGCGCATGCGGTCGGGGCCCGCAGCGCGGATAGCGAGCCGTGCGTTCCTCCTTTGGCCCGGCGACCAGGATCTCCGCCGCGCGGGAAGCGTCCCTCCGATGCGCGGACTCCAGGGCGCGCGCCGGCCAATCAGGAGCCACTCGATCCTGCTCGCGTCGCAGAGAAAGGGGGCCGCGAGAATGATATCCTTACTTGTTGCAATCAGTAAGGAGTCGCAGATTGGATTCGAGCGCCAAGATCACCTCAAAGGGACAGGTCACGATCCCCAAAAGCGTCCGGGATGCGCTCGGGCTGCAGGAAGGAGACGAGATCCTGTTCAGGGTCGAGCGTTCGCGGGCAGTGCTCGCGAAAACCCCAGACTTCCTCGATCTTGCCGGCAGCGTCGCGGTGCCAGCCGCCAAGCGTGGGACTCCATGGGATGAGGTCTTGCGCCAGACACGCGCCGCGCGCGCGGGGCAGCGCCGCTGACCGAGTTCCTCGACACCAATGTGTTGATTCGCCATCTGACCGGCGACCCGCCGCAGATGGCCGCTCGCGCTACCGACGCGCTGGCCGGCTCTGATGGGCTGCTGCTCGCCGACTTGATCGTGGCGGAGTGCGTCTACGTGCTCGAGTCCTTCTACGAAGTACCCCGCGAGCGTGTCGCGGAACTGATGCGGGCCGCGATCGCGCTCCCGACGATCAAGACACTTGATTCGGCGACTCTGCTACGCGCCCTGGAGGTCTACGAGGTCGACCGCTTGGACTTTGCAGAGGCCTACCTAGTCGCGCAGGCCGAAGCAACCGGGATCGAGCAGATCCTCTCATTCGACAAGTCGATCGATCGCATCAGCACCATCGCCCGACACGAACCCTGACCGCGCCAGACAGACGGGCCCCGAGCTCCATGCGCGGACCGCCCTCGTCTCGGCTGAGGTGTTTCGAACGGCGCGGTCAGAACCTCGGTTCGCGCGGACACCAGGCGCCGGCCCGGGAGTGTGACTTCGAAAGGAAGCGGTAGGCGAGGGGAGCAGGTCGTCTCGGTGCTCAATGCCGAGGCTCGGTAGGGCCTGCCGTCGCCATCCGCGGTGTTCGGCATCGTGTGGTGCCGAGGATCAGTGAGTTCTACGGGATCGTGATCGACATGTATTTCACCGACCATCCGCCACCGTCGGTCCGGGGACTGGCTCGGAGAGCATAGGGCCGAGGTCATGGCAAACTGGAATCGCGCGAGTGCCCAACAGCCAACTGAACCCGTGGCGCCGTTGACATGACCGATCTGATCAAGATCGAGGGCGTCGAGCCGCTGGAAGGCTCTTGGCTGCGCCTCACGTTCTCCGACGGCGCGGTCAAGGACGTCGACGTCGGCGAGGTCCTTGACCGCGGTGGCGTGTTCGAACCGATCCGGGAGCGCAGGGAGCTGTTCGAACAGGTGCGCGTGAATCCCGAGACGCACACGATCGAGTGGCCGGGGGAGGTCGACCTCGATTCGGAGGTGCTCTACAGCCGGCACGAACCAGGTTCCGGCGTCCGGATTCGTCGGCGCACGGTTCGCGAGCCCACAGCGACACGCGCGTAGCCTCGCTGTAGAAGCGTGGCTTGCGGACGGGTGTCCCTCGTGCGTCCCGGCTCGCCACGGTGCTCCCTGGCACGTCCGGTCGTCGCTATCAAGCAGCGCCTCGATCGCACCGTCACTCGCAAGTCGCCCCGGTCCGCCCCAGTTCCTGGCGCTGCTTGACACCGACGCCCGTACGTGCCGTTTGGCATCTGTGTTGGGGCGCTGGCGCGCCCCAACCTCATCGCGTTCTCCCACCGCTACAGCCTCTCCGGACAGCCATACACTCCACGCACTGAGTGCTGATCCCTCAAGATGTCCCAAGTTGTCCAGCGGCGACTGGTCGCGCGCAGCGTTCTGGTCGGGGGTATCGCGAGCGGAACCGTGGAGCACTCGCACGTCGAGTGAGTCATTGCCGAAGATGTCCGAAGATGTCCTCAGAGATGTCTCAAGATGTCCCGAAGCTCGCGGCAGGTACGGCCCCCTCCTGCAGGGTCCCCGCCGGCAGCTGTGAACCGGCAGCGAACGCGCGATTCAAGACGTCGACGTCCTGCGGCCGCGCCTTGGCGTGGAGGTAGCGCTCGGTCGTGGTGAGCTTGGAATGCCCAAGGAAGCCCTGGACCCAGCGCGCGTCCGCCTGGCGAGCGACCAGCGATCCGGCGCCGTGCCGCAGGGCGTGAAAGCGGAGCACCCGCAGGCCGGCGGCCGCGGCGGCGCGCTTGAAGCGTCGGCGCAGCGCCGAGCCATCCAGTGGCCGGCCGAATCGCGAGCAGAACACATAGTCGCTCGAGCCGAGGAACTCGCCACGCTCGGCGAGGCGAGCGAAGGCCTCGGCGGCCGGATCGGCGATTGGCAGGAAGCGCGCCTGCCAGCCTTTGGTCGGACCTTCGATTCGGTCGCTGAAGGCACGGTGAACGACGAGGCGGCGGTCGACGAGGTTCACGTCAGCCCAGCGCAGGGCGAGCAGCTCGCCCAGCCGCAGCCCCGTGTAAGCCGCGATGCGGTACAGCTCGCCGTCCTGGAGGTCCTCTCGCGCACGCGCCGCCAGCTCCGCATCGTCGTAGGTCAGTCGCGTGACCTCGCGGTGAGCCCCGACCGCGGCGGCGCGGGCGATCGTCTCCACCTCCTCGGTCTCGTAGAAGTCGAGCACCGCTGGCGGCGGCTCGCGTCGTTTGGTCGTGGCCGCCGCGGGATTGAGCGCGAGTCGATATGTGTCCTCGCGCATGCCGTAGCCATAGATTGCGCTGATCACCTGCCGGTGCTTGTTCACGGTCCGCGGAGTGGCACCGGCCTTATCGAGCCGGCGGAGGTACTCGGCTACATCCCTGGTCGTGACCGCCTTCGCAGGGCGGTCGCCGAGGGCGGAAATCAGTAACCCGGGCGAGCGGCCGGAACCACGCCGGTGCGCCTGATCCGGCTCGGCCAGCAGCCATCGGTAGTCGCGCAGCGTCGAGGGCTTCGCGCCCTTCTCGTGCTCGAGGTACTCCATCCACTCGGCGGCAAGCTCCCGGAACGTCACGCCTCGCCGGCGCCGCTCCTCAGCGTCGACCTCGAGTCGGGTCTGCTCAGCGTCGTGATCGCGGACCAGCTCGAGCATGCGCACTGCGGCCTGGGTCTCGGTCAGCGCGCCGCCGAGGACCCGGCCGCGCCGCCGGCGCCAACCACCGCCGCCGTCAGGTTCGACCCATGCGCGCCCCAGCGCGCGGATCACAGGGCGGCCGTCGCGGTACCACTTCGCGTACCAATGAGGGCCGGTCGCACGCTCTCGAATGAACGGTCGAGAGGTCGGCTGAGGTACGGGCACGCCGTCACTGTACAACTCGCCTCAGACACCGGGCAACTGTCGGGCAACCGTTGCCTCGGGCAACCGTGTCGGGCAACCATCTGGCTCAGAAACGCCGCGAAACACTGGGTTTGGGATATTGAATCGCCAGTAAATACGGGAACTAGAGGCGGCGCCGCGGCCTTCTAAGCCGTGGGTCGCAGGTTCGAGTCCTGCCGGGGGCGTTTGGAGAGTACCTGCAAGGTGCTGCAAGTCCTGCAATTCCCTTGAATCCGTCCATAGCTCGATGAGGTCGAACATGCGAGGGCTGATGGCGTCGATTGCACCGCGGCTAACACGGTGATGGGACATTCATGGCCCGAGGATTTGCGACCGCGGCCGCCGCTCTGGACGCAGCAGCACTCGTGCGCAAGCGACACCGTCACCGCAAGCACGCACGCGCCGACGGCGGTGTAACCGGCGTCGCCAAGCTGACTGGCCTGCGGATCCAGGCAGCCCGAGTCGGCCGAGATCGAGCGAGTGACGGGAGCGGTTTCCGTAGAGAAACCGTCAACGAACAGCGGCGCCGAGCCGCGCGACCTCGCCTTCGTGGGATGGCGCTGACTGTCTGAGGCGGGGACGTCCGGCCGTGCGCACGAGGGGCTAGATCGGGCGCTTGCCGCGATGACCGTCAGTCGAGTTGTCCTGTCAGCTTGGATGTCATGGTTGGCCTCGGCGCTACGCCGTCAGCGGAGAGGCGACCAGCTCGTCCCGGACTCGGTCGCCCGCGCGATCGCGAAAGAGGACTCGCAGCGAGGTGAGGTGCATCGCCAGGAGCAAGGGCACGCCGACGGTGGGGATGATGGCGAGCGGCAGGTCAGCGTTCAGAGTCGCGGGCGGGTTCACATGGACGATCTGGAGGAAGCCCGTTAGCGCTCCCAGGGTCAGCGCCGAGACGAGGTCTGCGAGTCCAAGGAGAGTGAACGAGATGAGCGGTTTGGCCCGCGATCCCTCGCGTACCTTGCGCGCGACCGATGGCGTCGCGATGCCGACGGCGATGTCACCAAGCCCGGCGGGCACGGCGAAGAGCGCTGGGAGCTTCCCGAGCAGCATCGCTATGACGAACACGATCCCGGCTGCTCGGAACGCGTGCGGCGAGAGGAGCCGCTGCCCCGCACCTGGGGCGGTCAGGGCTCGCCTGATCGACGGCACACCGGTCAATGCGAGTAGCAGGCCGAAGAAGGCGAGGACTGCCAGTGGCAGCCAGGGGACGCCGTGCCCGAGCCGTGAGCGGTAGCCGCCTCTGGCTGCGAGCAAACTACTGACGGCAAGCCAGCCGCCGAATAGAAGGGCGGCGCCCAACCCCATCCTCGTCGAGACTGGATTGCCGAGACCGGCGGCGCGAGCGCCGCGATACAGCGCGTATGCGGTCGCCGCGGCGATGCCTGTGACCTCGGCGTACGTGAGCGCCCACAGATATGCAGGGAGATGATTCATGGTGTCCTCTTTTGGGTGTGGATTGACTGTGTGCGCTGCCGCGACGCTCAATGGGCCGCTGGCAGAATCGTTTGGACCAGGCCGGTAGTGACGTCGTACACGTGCCCGGAAACGGTCACGCGCGAGGAGATCGCGGGTGCGGCGCGCAGCAGCTCGACGTCATGGGTGACGGTCGCGGCGGGGACGAGTACCGCGTGCCCCAGCAGGCTCCCTTCCTCGACACCGATACGCCGGGCGTAGTCGTGACGGAAGGTGTCGTCGGCGAGCGCCCCGGTCCCGCATTGGTTGTGGTGGATCACCGCGACCTCGAACAGTGCGCCGGCGGGCAGCACGTTCTCGGCGATCTGGGCGATGAACGCGATGTCTTTGATCACCTCCGGGGTGACCCGTCCGCCGACGTTGCGCGCGACGATCGCGTCGCCGAGGCCGAGGCCGAGGAAGTGCGCGGGGTCGACGCGGGGGTCCAGGCAGGTGATCACGAACAGGCGCAGGTTGGGGAAGACGACGGCGCCCTCGTGACCGCCGGCGGCCACAAACGCTCGGTTGCGCTCCAACGCGGGCTCGATGCCAGCCGCGCCCGGCCGGGCGCGGCTCGCCAGCTCAAACCCGGTCGCCTGGCCGACGCCGGAGCCGGCGGCGTCAAACGGTGTGGACTGCTCGCCGGTCATCGCGTTGTGCCTCCGGTGAACAGCGAGTCGACGAAACGCGCGCCGGCGTCAGGTCCGCCCATCACGTAGGCGCGCGGGGCGGCGTTAGGTCTGCCCATGACGCCGACGCCGCCGGCTGAGTCAGGGCCCGTGATGTGGGTCCCCGGAGCCCGGTTGGCGGCGCCCATGACGCGACGGATCCGCGCGCGGGCGGGATGTTGATGGCGGTAGGACTGTGGCGTGAGGACGTGGCTGCCCTGCCGCCGACGGCAGACGGGCAGCTGGCGGGGCCGTGGGCGTGAGACGGTGGTGGCCACCGGTTCTCCTTGGGTCAGAGGGGTCAGAGGGGTCAGAGGACGCTAACTTGCTTTACGCAAGGCAACATACCTTCGAGGCTTGACTTTTGTCAAGCAAGTCAGCTACGGTCTCAGCCGTGCTTCAGCGCGGCTATCCAGAACAGGTCTGCTCGATCGCTCGATCGTTAGAGGTGATCGGCGAGCGCTGGACGCTGCTCATCCTCCGCGACGCGCTCCTTGGCATCGAGCGCTTCGAGGACTTCCAGGAGAAGCTCGGGATCGCGTCCAATGTCCTCAGCAACCGGCTCAAGCTTCTCTGCGACGAGGGGGTGCTCGAGCGTGGACCCGACGAGAAGCGCCCCGGCCGACCGAAATATGTCCTGACCGACAAGGGCCGCGAGCTCGCGCCCGCCTTGATCGTGCTGATCAAATGGGGCGACCGCCACTACCCGACCCCGGGGGGGCCCCCACGACTCACCCTTCACGCCGGTTGCGGCGGCAACGTCGGCGCCGACCTGACCTGCGAGCGATGCCGCCAACCCGTCGGCCGCGGCGAGATCGAGCTCCCTCCGGGACCAGGGGCGCCGCACACGGCGCGCTCAGACAGGGCCGAGAGAGCCCGCCGGCAAGGCCGGCGTGAGTCAAGAAGCTCCGGCAAGAAGTCAACCGGTCATCACGGAGGGGTCCGGCCGTGACGGCGACCCGCGACACCCGGCATGAAGCGGTGAGGATCTCCGAAGCCCAAGCGCTATGGGACCCGGCGGGCGTTTACTGCAACACAGCCAGCTATGGGCTGCCACCCCGGCCGGGCTGGGAGGCTCTCCAGTCCGCTTTGGCTGACTGGCACGGTGGCCGAACAAGCTGGGAGCATTGGGGGCAGAGCACCGAGGCTGCCCGCGCCACCTTCGCACGACTCGTCGGCGTCGACGCGGCGCGAGTCGCTGTTGGCTCGACGGTCTCTGAGTTGTTCGGCTCGGTCATCACCGCGCTTCCGGCCGGTGCGCGGATCGCCGTCCCCGACATCGAGTTCACGTCGATACTGTTCCCGCTGCTGGTGCAGCGGCGACTGGACGTCCGCACCGTTGCGCCAGAACGGCTCATTGACGCCATTGCTGACGGCGTTGAAGCAGTCGCGTTCAGCGCCGTGCAGATGAGCACAGGTGAGGTTGCCGACCTCGATCGGATCGCCGCCGCGGCGGACAGCGTCGGGGCGCTCACGCTGTGCGACGCCACCCAGGCGCTCGGCTGGCTGCCGCTGCAAGCGAGGCGGCTCGATGCGGTCGTGTGTGGCGGGTACAAGTGGTTGATGTCGCCGCGCGGCAGCGCGTTCCTCGCCATCTCTGACCGACTGCTCGAGCGAGCCGTTCCACACAGCGCCGGCTGGTACGCCGGCGAGGACGTCCATGGGAGCTACTTCGGACCGCCGCTGCGTCTGGCATCAAACGCGCGGAGACTCGACCTCTCCCCGGCGTGGTTCTCATGGGTGGGAACCGCGCCCGCGCTCGATCTGGTGGAGCAGATCGGCGTGAACGCCATCCACGATCACAACCTAGCGCTCGCCAACCGGTTCCGGGCCGGCCTCGGGCTCGAGCCAAGCAACAGCGCAATCGTGTGCGCTGACCTGCCAGGCGCCGACGAGCGCCTGCAGCATGCTGGGATCATCGCCGCGACGCGAGGGGGACGACTGCGCACCTCATGGCATGTCTACAACAGCGAGGATGACGTCGACCAAGTGCTCGACGCTTTGAGCCGCTAACCGTGCGCGACTGCGACGGCTCGCCGTCGGCAGCGGCGGTTTCGGGCTCGGTCTTGCCGGTCGTGACGACCGCAGTGCGCGCTGGCTCGTCCGGCGGTTGCTCGGCAGCCTCGCCCTGACGACCGCCGCGCTCAGGCTCGCAGTGCTGCCCGATTGGGGGGGCTTGACCTGCTCGGCGCGACCGCGTGACCAACCAGCCCGAATCGCTCTATGACCCCGGACGGACCGTCCATTCAGGGCGGCCCTCCGGGGTCTTTCGTCGTTCTGCGGCCGATGGCCGGCGACGCGACAGACCAACTCACAGCAATGGAGGTTTCGCAGATGCCTTTCACCAAGTGTCCCGGATACCGGAGCGGACACCTCTCGCGGCACGAGCGCCAAACGCTCGCCGGGGCAAGCGCGTTCTCACGCCGCTCGGTGTGCGGCGTCGCCAGCGGCACTTCCCGTGAATCTCGCCGCCAAGGACGCCGAGATGATCGACCGGCTGGTGCGCGGCGATCGCACCGCGGTCTGCACCGCGCTGCTCGCAATCACCGGGATCGAAGCCAGTGAAGACATTCGGCAGGCCGTGCTCGAACGGATCGGCGAGGCTGCATCCTTGGCAGGCCGAGGGTGCGACCACACCGAGGAGGGCCGAGCAGATCGCCCGGCACGTGAGGCACGGCGCAACTCTTGAGTCTCACTCAGCAATCGGGCGGACCTGCTCGAGGCCCTGGTTGTCGACGATTTCAATAGGACATGTGCCACGACCAGGATGAGGACCGCGACGGCACCGAGCACGAGCGCCATCGCATCCGGCGAGCGGGCGAGTGCGGGTTGGTCTCGGGGCGACTATGGCCGCCCCGACAGCGGGCCACTGCACATGAAATCCGCCGTCTGACGGCTGCCGCCACCGAAGCCCGGCTCGAGCGTGTAGCAGCCGGCCCGGTGCAGGCGGGTGCTGGCGCGGTCCGAGAGCCCGCGGGTGCTGGCGCGGTCCGAGAGCCCGCTGTCGGTGTTCAGCACATACCCCCGCGGACGCTTGCCGATCCACTGGCGGAAGGCCTCGTCATCGCCCGCGAACTTGCTGGTCGCCGCTGCCGGAACCTAGCAGCGGTCGCGCGGCTTACGGCATCCGAGCGCGACAACGTCCGGAGCGGCGCTCAGAGACTTGTCGAGCAAGTCGCCGTGCCGACGTGCGCAGTTACGTGTCGCCCGGGCGCATAGCCGCCCGACTTGAAGTAGACGTCGGCGTGGCCGGAGCCGTCGGTGTGCCAACTGGCCGAGTGGCCGTCGGCGTCGGTGACCGTGACCGTCTGATCGGGCTGGTTGGAACGGACGTAGACGTCGTAATCGCCGTAGCGGGAGCTGTACGACGCGCTGACCGTGCACTCGGCCCCGCGGCTTTGCGGCGAGCGGGCCGATGAGGGGCCCGGCGATGATGTCGGCGGGCGATGGGCGAGCGAGATCCAGTTGGTGACGATCTCGTGCTGCGCCTCGGCGAGGGTCAGCTCGCCGTCGCATACCTCCTGGCGCAGATCGTCCTCGACGGCGTCCTTGGGATTTGGCGAGGCGCCCGGCTCCGGCCAGAGGTTGCGGGGATCGTTGGTCGCACCACCGAGCTCGAGCGGCACGAAGTGGTCGTACTCGTAGGAACCCAGCGAGCCGGTGTCGCCATACGCGGCCATGCTCGCAGACTTCTCCTGCTCGGTGACGCTCTCCGGTGGGCGGACTGTGTGGGTCCAGCCCTCCACGCAGATCGTTCGGTTGATCGTGTTCTGCGTGACCGCCGGGTTTAGCGCGCCGGGAGTGCAGGCCGCGTCCGGCCGCGAGTAGAGCCCCGAGCCGATCGCGTGACAGGAGCCCGGGGCGGGTTGCGCCTGCACGACCGCGTTGTGGGCCGTTGAAGCGGGGAGGGAGCCCGAAGGGCGGTGGCTCAACGCCGACGCTGGACGAAGACGATGCGCTGGAGGCGCGCGACGCGGTGCACGTTTTGCCACCGAGAGCGACGTCGTGGTAGGCGCCGCCTGAGAAGTGGGGGGTGCCCTTGTCGACGATGCCGGGACATTGCTGCTTGCACATCCCGAAAGGACGAGCGCTGTCAAGAACAGGATCCGCCGCTTCGAGGCGAGCCACTCAGACAGAGCGTCGCTCATCCGTAACTCGGTCGGTAACCCGCGGCGGAGCCTGACACGGCATAAGTGAGCCGGCCCCGTCCGGGGGCATGGCAAGGGCGGCTCCGGTGATCAGGCTCCGAGAGCCGACGTCTTGGCTCATCGGCTCGGCGGCGAACCTGGTGACCAGCGCAACTCGAACCCCACACTCGGCCATCCGCCCGGCTCGAGTGTGCCGAAAGTGCCGCTCCACGGCACCCAAGTCCACGCTCGACGCTGACGGGTGCGCCGAGTGTGGACTTAGGCCGCACCCGCACCCGCACCCGCACCCGGACTCGCACCCCGACCTCACAATCGGGGGAAGCGGAGTGGATACCCAGCTCCGCGGAAAGCCGCCGCTTCTAGTCAGACGACCGCCTGCCTGTAGTGGCGGCGCAGCTCGTTGGCGTACGTGCGTCCGAGGGTGTTCGCGTTCTGGGCAAGCCAGTCGGTGAACCGGATGATCCCCAGAGGTGGCTGGTGGGAGACGAGCAGTCCGGCTTGCAGTCCAGCGATCTCTTCGGGCGTGAGGACGACGTCGCCAACGAGTTGCCCGAGGGCTCGGGCCGCGATCGCCATCACGCGGGGCGGGAGCTGCAGCACGGGACCGTGTGCTGCGACGCCGGTTCGGATCTCCCCGACGAGGTCCTTGAATCGAAATGTCTGCGGTCCAGCGGCATCCAGGATCACGTCGCTGTCGGCGCGTGAGGATTTGACGCATAGCCGTGCAAGATCGTCGACGTGAACTGGCTGCACCGGGTACTCGCCGTCGCCGGGAATCGCGAAAAGGGGGAGGTGGCGCAGGATCCAAGCGATGTTGTTGGCCAGGATCTCGTGCCGGCCGCCGAAGATCCAGGTGGGCCGCACGATCGAGAACGGCACACCACTTTGTGCCAGCGCGCGCTCGACCAGCGCCTTGCCGCGGAAATACGGCAGCGGGGAGCTGATCGACGGGTTGGTAATGCTCACGTGCACGATTCGCTCCACGCCCACCCGACGCGCGGCCGCGAACAGCGCACGCGAGTTCTCGAGCGCGTCCGCAAACGTCGTACGGCCGTGATCGAAGCGCACCCAGTAAGTGTTGTAGAGGGTGCTCACCCCGTCCAGGCTTCGGGCCAGCGCGACCGGGTCATCGAAGCTATAGGCGAGCGGCTCGACCTCACCTTGCAGCGCGTGCTCGCGATCAGGATGGAATGTCAGCGTCCGTACCCGATGGCCGGACTGGAGTAGATGCCGCGCGATCTCGCCACCTGTGTAGCTGAAGGCACCGGTGACCACGTCGAGGGGATCATGCTCGCTCATCGCTATCTCCTTTCAGTTGCACCGCCAGCAGATCGACCAGCGGTGCGTTACGGATCCCGATCTCGAGCAGGGCCTCAGCTCGCCGGTGACCGTTGTCCAGGTGGCTCAAGAGGTCCATACCGAGGTACAGCGCCACGATCGCAAACGCCGTGTCGCGTGCCGGGATCAGCGGATCGAGCACGGTCCCAGCAGTCAGCTCAGACAATTTCAAGGCGACCATCTCGATCCACGGCTCGATCCGCTCCACGACCGCGAGGCCGAGCTCCCGGTCTGACACACCGCCGGCGACCATTTCTGCGAGGACGGTGACGTATCCGTTTTCGAGATCCTCCCGGTAGATGTCCTTCGCTAGAACCGCCAGCTGCCCAACGGTGCTTGCCCGCTCAAACCGCGGACCGTAGCTCGCGAGCCGCCTCGCGCTGACAACGTCCAGCGCGGCCAGCAGCAGATTCTGGACGCTGCCGTAGTGGTAGAAAACCAGCGCTTGGTTCAGGCCCCCCGTCGCGGCGATCTCCCGCGCACTCGTCCTTCCGAACCCCTTCGCCTGCAGCGTGGCGATCGCCGCTTGTATCAGGCGCCCCTTGGTACCGGCTGGCTCGCTCACCGCGTCGTGGCTTGCGTTCTCGACCTCGGACATGGGCCTATCGTAGCGCATTTGAGCAGATGCTCAAAGCGGTCGCTCAAACCCCCTGAGGCGATCGTCGCCGCCCGTCCGCAAGCCTCGCTTCTAAAGCGAGGCTACGCGCGTGAGCTCGCGCGGCCGGGCCCGAATCCAAAGCCAGACCAAGTGCCCGTTAACCGCGACTAGGTGGCCCCCGGAAGCGAACTGGCCACCCCGGTTCGTAGGGTCGGCGCGGTACGAATCGAGCCTCGACCGGGGAGAGTTCGCATGACCACGAAAAGAGGGCCGTCGCGCCGGGAGTTCCTGAAGGGGGTTGGCGCGGCCGGGGCGGGGCTGGTGGCCGGTTCGGTTGGGGCGGCCGCGACCGGGGCGTCTGCCGCGGAGGCAGCACCTTCGCCGCTGTCGCCGCGCCGCTATGCGCCGGGTGCCCGCGGGGTTCCTGCGAGCAGCGTCGATTTCGGACGGATGTTCCCGGGTCTGCCGCCGTTTGCCGACGCGAGCGACACGGTTCGCGCGGCGCTGCTCGAGGTGGGGCGGCAGGGCGGGATCGTGGACGCGCAGGACGACCTGACGGCGGGTCCAAAGGCGCTGATCGTCGATCCGACCGTGAACGGCAACCCGACGGCCACCAACCCATACGGGACTAACCCGGACAACCCGACGATGACGGCGGGGTCGACCTTCGTGGGGCAGTTCACCGACCACGACATCACGTTCGATCAGACCTCTCAGCTCGGGGTGCCGCAGAATCCGCTGACCTCTCCCAACACGCGGACGCCGGCGCTAGATCTGGACTCTGTGTTCGGGGGTGGGCCGGGGCTGCGCCCCGATCTGTATGTCGATAACCCGGATGGGTCGGTCGGGCCGAAGCTGAAGATCGGCTCGGGCGGGGCGCACGAGGATGTCCCCCGGGTCGCCAACGGCGATGGCACCTACAGTGCGCTGCTGGGCGATCCGCGCAACGACGAGAACGTGATGATCGCGGGCTTGCACTGCGCGCACATCCTGTTCTACAACCGGGTGCTCGAGGAGCTGTCTGAGTTTGACGTGAGCCGCTTCCCCGCGGCGCAGGCAGGCGACCGCTCGAACGGCTACGTTGCGTTCCTGATCGCCCGGCAGGTGACTCTGTGGCACTACCAGTGGCTGTTGGTCAACGAGCACCTGCCACAGATCGCCGGGCAGGCGGTCGTCAACGATGTGCTCCAGCGCGGCAACCGTTTCTACAAGCCGCCGCCGGGGGATGCCTTCATGCCGATCGAGTTCGGCGCGGCCGCCTACCGGTTCGGGCACAGCATGGTCCGTCCCTCATACCGGGCGAACTTCACCAGCGGCACCGGCGACAGCACCAGCCCGACGGCCAACCCGTTCTTCGCGCTGGTGTTCGACGCCACCGAGCCCAACTTCAGTGCAGCGCCTGGCTACGACCGCGACGACCTGCTCGGCGGCTACCCCGCGCCACGGCGCTACATCGGCTGGCAGACCTTCTTCGACCTCGGCGACGGTCAGGTCAAGAACAACAAGAAGATCGATACCACGGTCTCCAGCGTCCTCTTCACCCTGCCCGTGCCGGCGATCGCGCCCCATACGCAGACCAGCCCCACTGTGCTGCCGCAGCGAAACCTGCTGCGTCAGCTGACCTGGGGCCTGCCCTCCGGCCAAGCCGTTGCGCGCACGATGGGCTTCGACGCGCTGAGCGTGGCGGACCTGTCCGACATCGGCGGCGTTTATGCCCCATTCGCCACCAGCACACCGCTCTGGTATTACGTCCTCGCCGAGGCCAAGGCGACCACCGGGGGGCTGACCCTCGGGCCGGTGGGCTCCAGAATCGTCACCGAGACGCTGATCGGCCTGCTGCGCGCGGACCCGACCAGCTATCTGAGCGTCTACCCGGGCTTCAAGGCGTTCCTGGGCACCGACCTCAAGCTCGGGCCCAACCTCGACTCCAACATCACGGGCAACCGCACCTACACCCGCGCACACTTCCTCTACTACGCCGGCGTTGTCTCACCCGGGGTCTATCGCTGAGGAAGGTCAGGCCATGGTCACTGGACTGCTTACCCCCACGCACATCGCAATCGTGCTGGCCGTCTTGCTGCTGATCTTCGGCCCAAGGCGCCTGCCCGAGACCGGGCGTGCCCTGGGCAGTGGTCTGCGCGAGTTCAAGGAGGCGATCGGCGGACGCGACGGCGAATCGATCGCCCGGCCCCGTGGCGACACAACATCAGATCAACGAGAGGCGCCATGAGCGTCACCCCTCGTCGCACCCACCTGGCCAGCTGCTCACAGCGAAGCGCCACGCCCGCACTCACGTGTGGGCCGTCTCCCGCCATGAGGCACATCCACGATCCGCGTCCACCTCGGCCAGCACGCGGACTAGCTCCTCGCCGCCGTGACTCGAAGCGGTAGTCTGAGCGCCTGTGACGGAGACCGTGCAGGTCCTGAGGGGCGGCCAGGCACGCGAGTACGTCGTCGCGGAAGAGCACGAGGACGGATCGCTGCTGCTGGTGCCCGAGCCGGTCCTCGGCACCCCGGAGACTGTGCCGGCCGACGGCGGCCGCGCAGCCGCCGGTGACGTCGCGGTTCCTCAGGCCGCGGGGATCCTCCAGGTTCACGACCTGACCGTCGCCTACGGCGCCAAGACGGCGGTCGACCGGGTCAGCTTCGAGATCCGCAGGGGCGAGATCTTCGGTCTGCTCGGACCGAACGGGGCGGGCAAGACGAGCTCGCTGAGCGCCATCGAAGGGCTGGTCACGCCGAAGTCCGGCACGATCCGGCTCGACGGCATCGACAGCCGGCGCCATCCGAATCAGGCCCGGGCCCGAATGGGCGTGCAGCTTCAGGCGACCAGCTTTCAGTCCGAGCTGAAGATCAGGGAGATCGTGCGGCTGTACGCCGGGCTCTACGGAGTCGAGCTCTCCAGCCAGCAGATCGCCGACGGCCTGCGCGGCATCGGGCTCGCGGAAGAGGCACACAAGCCGTTCAAGCAGCTCTCGGGCGGACAGCAGCAACGCCTATCTCTGTACATCGCGGTCGTCCACGACCCCGCGCTGCTGCTGCTCGACGAGCCGACCGCCGGTCTCGATCCGCAATCGCGCCGCCAGCTGTGGAGCCGGATCGAGCACATCCGCCAGGAGGGTGGAAGCATCCTCTTGACGACGCACTCGATGGAGGAGGCCCAGGCTGTGTGCGACCGCGTCTCGATCATCGACAACGGCACGCTGCTGACGACCGAGACGCCGCATGACCTGATCGAGAAGCACAAGAACGATCCCCGGGTCCAGGAGGTCGCTCACGGCAAGGTCACGCTCGAGGACGTGTTCATCGGACTCACCGGGAGCGAGATCCGTGACTAGCTCAAGAGCCACGGCCGAACCGGCACTGCGCCTCGTGTTCAGCTCACTGCTGCGCGCGGACTTCCTCGTGTTCCTCAAGCACCGCCGAGCGTTGATCATCAGCATGCTGCTGCCCGTGTTCGTTCTGGCCAGCACAAGCGGCGACAAGGCCACCCACAACTTCGGCGGGGCGGAGTTCGTGATCGGGTTGGCGATCGCCTACGGACTCCTTTCGACGTCGCTGATCGGCTACGCACTGACGGTCGCGCGAGACCGGGAGAAGGGCGTCTTTCAGCGGCTGCGCGTCACCCCGGTCCCCACCTGGACGATCATGACCAGTCGTCTGGCCATGCAAGCGGTCGCGAACCTGATCATCGCGGTCGCCGTCGTGATCATAGGCAGCCAGATCCATCACATCTCGCCCTCTCCCGGGCAGTACGCACTCGTGCTGCTGGTCTCGATCCTGGCGGGAGCGGTGTTCCTCAGCATCGCCCAGGCGCTGGTTGGTCTGGTGAGGTCAGCCGACAGTGTCCAGGCCGTCGCGCGGGTGCTGTTCGCCGTCCTGATCCTGCTCGGGATTCTCGGCCAGAGCGGGGCGCTCGGCTCCTTCTGGAGCTCGGTCGCGCGCTGGACTCCGGTTGGAGCGGTGATGACGCTGTTCGCCGGCGTGCTCAGGCTCCACTCGTGGTACAGCCGCGACACGCTTTCGCTGGTGGCGTGCCTTGGCTACATCATCGTGTTCGGCGGGATCGGCATCCGCTGGTTCCAGTGGGACGCTCGGTGAGTGAGCCCTTGGTGGAGGCCGCGCCGGCCGAGGGCGACGCCAAGCGGGTCAGCAGCCTGAGCGAGACCCTGCGCGGGCAGGGAGTCCGGGTGATCCGGGTCAGCCACTGTGACCTCCACGGAAAGTGCCGCTCCAAGGAGCTGCCGCTTGCGGAGCTGGGGCGGGCGACCGAAGGACTCGGTTACTGCTTCATCAGCCTCCTGGAGGACCTGAACGGCAATCCGCTAGAGCTGCCGGGGTTCGCGGGCGACAGCCCGTTCCCGGACTTCCAGGCCGTTGCCGACCTCTCGACGGCGCGGATCATGCCCTGGGAACCCGACACCGCATGGCTCGTGGCCGACCTGCGCTCCGACCGAGGGCTGTCGCCGCGTAGCGCGCTCGAGCGCACCTGCGCGCGGCTGGCCGCCACCGGGCTGAGCGCAGTGGCCGCGCCCGAGATCGAGTTCTATCTCGTCCGCCGGGGGCCCGACGGCGCCGTGGCCCGCCATGGCAGCGGCGCCGGGTTTGCCTACGTCTCGGGGCGCCGAGCCGACCCCGACGGCTCGTTCGGGCGCATCCAGCGCGCGTTGCATCAGCTGGGAATCGGGGTCACCGCGGCGCATCACGAGTTCTCGCCGGGCCAATTCGAGATGAACCTCCACCAAGGCCCGGCGGGCGAGGCGGCCGACCGCGCGTTCCTGCTCAAGGAGGCGCTGCGCGAGCTCGCCGCCGGCGAGGGGCTGCAGGCGAACTTCATGGGCAAGCCGTTCGACGATGGCGAGGGCTCGAGCCTGCACCTACATGTCTCTTTGCTGCGTGATGACCGCAACGTCTTCGCCGGCGCGGAGGGATCGGCTGGCATCGGGGAGCTGGGCCGCCGGTTTGTGGCCGGAGTGCTCGACCATGCTGCGGCGATCACCGCGATCGCTTCGCCCACGGTCAACAGCTACGCGCGGCTCGTGCCGGGGGGCCTGGTCCCGATCTGCGCGGACTGGGGCTCTGACAACCGGTTCGGCTACATCCGGATCCCGCCCGAGGACGGCTCCGGCGCGCGCGTTGAGATCCGCGCCGGCGACGCATCGGCCAACCCATATCTCGTGAGCGCGGTCGTGCTGGCCGCGGGATTGGACGGGATCGAGCGGCGGCTGACACCGCCGGCGGCGCGCGCTGGCGACAGCACGCCGTCCGATGGCACTCCGCTGCCCCGGAACCTAGGGCAGGCGCTCGACGCGCTCGAGGCCGACACGACGATCGTGGATGCGCTGGGTCCTGAGCTGGCGCGCACGTTCGTTGCGCTCAAGCGCCACGAGGTGGAGCGCCAGCGGCGCGCGGTCACCGACTGGGACTGGAACGAGTACTCGCTCCACGCGTGACCGCCCGATTGAGCGCGGACGTCACGGTCTGTGACTCGCCGCCGGACAGGGCAACGTTCTGGTGCCTAGGATCACCTGACGGTCGTGAGCACGGCCGGTGCGCCGAGGCACCCGTGCTCACACCGGAGCTGCAGCGGCTCGGCGTACGCGGCGTCGGCTTGCTCGTCGGTGAGATAGTGGTTGACGACGAGCTGATCGAGCACATGGCGCTGCCTCAGCTTGGCGAGCTCATAGTGCTCGAGCGGATCGTAGGCGGAGGGCGCCTGCGGCAGGCCGGCGAGCATCGCGGCCTGCGCCCAATCGAGTTCGCTCGGCGATTTGCCGAAATATCCGCGGGACGCCGCGACCTCGCCCCAGTAGCCGTGACCGTAGTAGACGGCGTTGAGATACATGCCGAGGATCTGCGGCTTGGGATAGTCGAGCGACAGCTTGACGCCGAGCCCGATCTCGCGGAGCGTCGCGGACAGACCGCCGGCGCGACCGTAGAGCTGCTTGGCGAGCTGCTGGGCGATTGTGCTGCCGCCCGCATCCCCGCTGCCCTCGAACGTCGCCACGGCGGCCCGCCCGGTGCCGTCAAGCACGTTGATGAGGACGTTTGAGTAGAAATGCTCGTCCTCCACGGCTATCACCGAGTCGCCGAGCTTCGCCGCCGGGGCGGGCCCCGCGTAGGTGCCGTGGTGCAGCGCGAGGATCCGATGCACGCGCTGCTCGGCGTCAGACACGCTCGGCAGCATGGCGACGTAGATGGCGGCGGCGGCGAACAGGGCCACGATCAGGCCGAACATGGCCGCTCCGAGCAGCCAGAGGCGCCGCCGTACGCGGCTCCAACGCACCACGGCTGAGCCTCGCGGGGCCTCTGTGGACGTCTCCAGGGGCCGCCGTTCGCGGCCCACGAGACGATTGACCGATGCAGACCGATTGAACACGTTCGAGAGTCCGGCTTACGAGTATGGCCCCGTCCGTGTCCGGGCTCCGTATGCCGGGGATCCCGGCCGCCCACGCGAGCGCGAGCGCGAGCTCTACGACGCGCCGGAGACGACCGAGGTGGGTGCCGGGGTGGCCGCGACGGGAGCTTGCGCCGGCGCCTGGAGCGTGGGCGCCGGTGCCTGCGCCACGGTCGTGACCGACGCCGTAGCCGTCGGCGGGGCCGAGTTGCGTGCCGGAGTGGGCTGCGGGACCGGACGACGCTTGGAGGCGGCGGCTACGTGGTGGGGCTTGGCTGGACGCGAGATCGTCGCCGCCCGGGCATGTGGCTTGGGCTTCGATGTGGGCGTCGGCGGCGCGGCTACTGGAGTCACGCGCTCCGCGAAACGCACGGGAGCAGACCGCTCGCGCACCGCGGTCCGGTCGCGCTCCGCCACCGCGGCGGAACCGAACCCGATCCCCGCCGCGCCGGCTGCGATCGCCAGCATGCGTCCGATCGAGGGCGTGGTCCTCCTGGCCATGGCCCTTTGATCGGCCGGAAAGGTAAGACTCAAGTGTGAATCTGCTCACCACTCTCGTCACGGGACGTGTTCGTGCCGAAGTAGTCCTCAGTGACCGCCCTCGGTGATCCTCGACAGTCGATCCCTCCACCTTCGGCTCGCACGCCCGCGCCAGAGCGCTCAGCGCATCGCGCCGGCCGCGCGCCCAACCATCTGGCGGCCGACGCCATCCTCGCGGTGGCCGGCCTCGGACTGGGCGCCACCGTCGCGAGCGCGCTTGGATCGCTGAATGCCCGGGTTCTGGACGCACCCGGTGGGGTGGACGTGGCCATCGGACGGTTCACCGGCCTGGTCGGCGCCTACCTCCTGCTGGTCATGGTCGTGCTGGTCGCCCGACTGCCGGCGCTCGAGCGCCTCATCGGCCATCCCCGCCTGACCCGCTGGCACCGGCGCCTCTCGCCATGGCCGCTGCTCTTGCTTCTCGTGCACTCGGCAACCTCGATGATCGGCTACGCGAAGCTTCAGCGCGCGGGCCTGTGGCATGAGTTCGCGTTGGCCTTGTCCCATTACGAGGGCATGCTCGAAGCGGTCATCGCCATGGTGCTGCTGCTCGCGACCGCGGCCCTGTCGATCCGTGCCGCCCGGAGGCGGATGAGCCACGAGACGTGGTGGCAGCTCCACCTGCTCACGTACCTCGCGCTCGCGCTGTCGTTCTCCCATCAGATCGCCACCGGGGCGTCGTTCGTCCATCACCCGCTGGCGCGACTTGCCTGGACTCTGCTGTGGCTGTCGACTGCCGGGCTTGTGTTCATCTGCCGGGTTGGTCTGCCCGCGTGGAGGACGGCCTACCACCGCCTGCGCGTGGTCAAGGTCGTGCGCGAATCCGATGACGTCGTCTCACTGGTGGTATCCGGCCGCAGGCTCGAGCGGCTGGCGGTGTCCGGCGGCCAGTACTTCCACTGGCGCTTCATGGCGCGCGGGCTGTGGCTACACGCTCACCCATATTCGATCTCAGCGCTGCCGCGTCCGCCCTACATGCGGGTGACGATCAAGGGACTCGGCGCGCACTCGAGCGCGGTCGCGCGCTTGGCCCCCGGCACCCGGATCGCGATCGAGGGCCCGTACGGGACGTTCACCAAGCATGCTCTCGGCGACCGCCGCGTCGCGATGATCGCGGCCGGAGTCGGCGTCACGCCCGTACGCGCGCTGCTCGAGGATCTCTCGCCCGGCGCCGACCCGGTCGTCGTGCTCCGAGCCTCGAGCGAGGAGGAGGTTCTGTTGGGCAACGAGGTGAGAGAGCTCGCGCGCGCTCGAGGCGGGCGCGTGCTCGGCGCGTTCGGATCGCGCCACAGCCTGGCCCTCGATCCCCACACCCTCCGGATCAACATCCCGGACCTGCCGGAGCGAGACGTGTTCGTCTGCGGTCCCGAGCCGTTCACCGACATGGTTGTCCAGGCCGCACGCCGAGCCGGAGTCGCGCCGGCGCGACTGCACGTCGAGGGCTTCGGCGCCTGACGCGCGGTCGCCCGGCGTTACGCCCGGGCCCCAGATGAGCCGAGTGCTCTAGATCTAGAAGATGCTGTTGATCAGGTCCTCGCCGAGCCCGATGCCGGCACCCATTTCCATGGCCCGGCCGAAGCCGCTGTTGAGGAAGCCGCCCAGCCCGCCGCCGCCACCGCGACCGCCGAACATGCCGGGCATGCCGGAAGGCATCTGCTGGACCACCTGCTGTGGCATCTGCTGGTACTGCTGCTGGTATTGCTGGTGCGTGTTGTCCACGAAGCCGTGGATTGCCTGCAGCAGGCCGTTGACCTGAATCTGCTCGTCCTTGACGTCGAGTGCGATCTGCTTGAGGTCGAGCAGCCACTCCTTCGCGTTCGCGTCTCCGGCCTGAGCGGCCGCCTGAAGCTTCTGAGCCAGTCCCTGGATCGAGTTGGCGACGTCCTGAAACTCGCCCTGGACCTGCTGGTAGGCCTGATCGATAGTTGAGGTATCCATGGCGCTCATCCTTGCATCTGAAGGACCTCAGCGGCGTGCCGTCATCCGCTTGCTGACCGGTAGGACCAGCCAGCGGGGCAATCTCCGGTTAGGCCCGAGGGCTGCCTTCACGTGAGGACCGCCGGGGATCACCGAGATACGTCCCCGATCGGCGGCCACCAGGGCGTCCTTGGCAACGCGCTCCGGTGCGACGAACGTGAACTTGGGCAGCCGCTCGGCGAAATAGCCCGCGGCGCTGGCTTCCTGAAACCCGCTCGGGACCGGACCCGGAGCGACCACGGTGATGGTCACGCCGTGCTCCTTCACCTCGGCGTGGAGGGCCTCGGACAGCGTCAGCAGATACGCCTTGGCCGCCGAGTAACCGGCGTTGTAAGGGAGCGGCTGAAACCCGGCCGAGGAGGACATGTTGATGACCGCGCCCCGGCGACGCTCGACCGATTGCCGGCAGGTAGCGGGCCATCAGGTCAACCGGCGCCTCCACCAGGAGGCGCACCTGGTCGAGCTCGGCCTGACGACCGGACTCCACGAACGGCCGGTAGATGCCGTATCCCGCGTTGTTGACGAGGAT
The DNA here is from genome assembly GCA_963764545.1 of uncultured Solirubrobacterales bacterium. Lineage (GTDB taxonomy): Bacteria > Actinomycetota > Thermoleophilia > Solirubrobacterales > Solirubrobacteraceae > Palsa-465. Next base: position 649,177 of record CAVXSX010000012.1, read on the forward strand.
CTCCACGCTGGCCCCCAGCGCGGCCAGCTGAGTGGCGAGGCGATCGCGATCCCCCGGGACGGCCAGATCAGCGGCGATGGCGACCGCGCGTGCCTGCCCGCCGAGCTCCTCGGCGAGCCTGGTCAGACGGTCCTCTCGTCGCGCGACGAGCGCCACGCGGTGGCCGCGAGCCGAGAGCTGGCGCGCGTACTGCTCACCGATCCCGGACGACGCTCCGGTGACCAGCGCGATCGAGTCAGGCGCCGGCGGGGGAAGGCTCATCGAGACCACGCTCCAATCGTCCAAGTTGCCCAATCGAGATGCGCGGCAATGCTAGATTCAACAGCCCGCGGTGGGCGTAGCTCAGTTGGTAGAGCTCCTGGTTGTGGTCCAGGCGGTCGTGGGTTCGAGTCCCATCGCTCACCTTCGTCTCGGTAACCAGGATGACCGCCCGCCGGCTCGGTAGCTGAGCGGAGCACAACGAGCAGGGCATGGTCCGGAAACCCCTCCTGCGTGAGCCACCGCATCGCGACCGCTCGTCCGCGCGCTGGTGCGCCGATCCCGTCGTAATCGACGACCCCAGTGTGCGCGGCGGCGAGTGCCACCGACCCCGTAAAGCCCAGTCGCCGAGCGGCGCGGTACCACGCCCATCGCATCCGCAGCCCTGCCGACCCAGCCAGCTCGTGGACGACGGCTTCGCGGCTCTCCGATGCTCTCGTCTGCAGTTGAGACATCTGCCCTTCCACGACCACGCCTGGCGGCTGAGTGTCCTGCATTTTTACGCTTACGCAACCTGCTTTCAACGGTTGTCACGGGGCCAGCGCAACCGGAGCGGTGAGACATGGCCGGTAGGATTGTCGTGATGTCTGCAGCCCGCAGGGCGATCATCGGCGTGATCGTCGGCTCGACGATCTTGGTCGGCGCACCGGCGCTGGCGGCCCGACGCGACGCGACCACGATCACTCCGAAGGTGGGGATCGCCGGCGTGCGCCTGCGCGAGAAGCAGGCCGCGGTGCAAGCCGAGCTCGGTCATGGCCGGCACCTACGCCACGGTGACTGGGCAGGCTTCTACTCGTATCGCTCGGAATCGATCACGATCCTCGTCAGCTACAACACCGCCGGCCGGGTCGACGGGGTGGACACCCAGTCTCGCGCCGCGCTCCTCTACGGGCACCCGCTACAGCAGGGGCTGGCAAAGCTCGAGCCGCTGCTGCGCGCTAAGGGATGGCAGGTGCTGAGCTGCCGCGGCGAGACCTACACCGACCTCGGGCAGGGCGGACCGGGAACGGGGATCGCGTGGCGCAACGGCAAGCTCGACTTCGTTCAGATCGACGCCGGGGGCAGCATCGGCGACGCCTGCCTTCCGCTGCCTGATGTCGGCTAGGGCGTGAACACGTCGGGCGCGGGACCTCGAGTAGGCTCGCCGAAGGACGCGTACACGTCGGGCGCGGGCGTGACCTCGTCGGGAACGCCTGTGCCATGCGCGATCGCGGTCGGCTCAACCGGGTAACGCGCGCTGCCCTTCTCCTTGCGGGCCCCCACCGCGAGCACCACGATCGGCTCGTCCGTGGCGACGATCGTGTGCCCCGTACGGGGCGGACAGTGCACGAAATCCCATTGCTCGAGCGAGCGTTCCTCGCCGTCGATGAGCAGCGTGCCGGCGCCCGAGAGGACGAGGAAGTCCTCCTGGCCGGCCTCGTGGTGGTAGAGCGACATCTTCTGCCCGGGTTCGAGCGAGTAGAGGCTTACGCCGAGGTCATCGAAGTGAGCGTCGCCCTCGCCGCCGAACCGGCACACCGACCGCATCCGGTTGTGCATCCAACGCGCGTCGCGCACATTGACGACGAACCATCCGGCCGTCACCGGCACCCCGCCCTCTACCGACGCCTCTCCCATCAAGGCCTCCGAACCTGTCACCGAGAAAAAGCGGGCGCGAGCGTGACACTGGAGCGCGCATAAGTTGAAGTCACTCACTCGGAAGAGTGAGAACACAAGCTGCGCGGCAGACCGCGGCTCCTGACCTCTGCGCTTCGCTAAGTCAATCGCTCGCGCCGGGGGCAAACCTATGACACCGCACGCGCCGTGGCAAGCGGCCATCGACGACGCCCGCGCAAATAGCGGTGATTCTTGCTCGTGGCCTTCAGCCACACTACGCGGGGACTCCACTCGGGTGCGCAAACGTATTGCTGGGGTGGCTGTCGCTCCGCTTAGCGCTGCGCCGCACGCCGTCCACGCGGCGCCCGACCTGCTGGCCGGTGCCCTGGCTGACCTCGAGGGCGACCTCACCGAGCTGGCCTTTCTCTGCGGCGCCGCTGAGCACAAACTTGCCGAGTTCGTCACGGTCCTCGCCGAGGCGTGCCCGCAGCCGCAGACGCAGGAGCTCGTTCGCCGCACCGCGTCATCGGCGCGCCGTCGTTATCGATCGCTCGGACTCCGGTTGTGCCTGCTCCGACGCGAAGCCCGCTCCGCGCCTCCCTCGCCGGCGCTGGCTGAACGGCTCGGCGCCGAGCGGACGGCGCTGGCCGACCGTCTTCGGGTCGAACAGGCCTTGCTGGCCGGCCTCATTACCGCGCCGGATTGGCAGTCCCCGTCGTTTCTGCACTCGCTGACGCCCGCGGCCGGACGGCAGGCGGGGCGCACCATCGCGCACTGGAATGACTACAAGCGCGACCGGCACACAGACGCCGAGGCGTACGAGCGCCGCTATGTGCAGGAGATGCTCGACGGCTCTGGTGAGCTGCGCGCGCTGCTCACGGGCTGCGGGATGGCCGCGTTCACCACGATCCTGGGATGGCTGCTCGGTGAGCGCAAGCTTGCCCGGTCAGTGGTGGCCGGTCGCGGGCTCTATCACGAGACCAAGCTGCTGCTCGAGCGGATGCTGCCGGGTCGGCTGGTGTTCGTGGACGAGTCCGACACGGCGAGCCTGCTGCGGGCGATCGCGCAGTCCCGTCCGAGCGCGGTGTTCCTCGACTCGCTGTCCAACACGCGGTGGATGCCGGTGCCGGATCTCCGCGCGGTAATCGAGCACCTGCGCGGCACCGACACTTATCTCGTGCTCGACAACACGTTGCTGTCAGTCAGCTGGCAGCCGTTCGCGCTCGCCGGCGAGTCGGTGCGGCTGATCGTGTTCGAAAGCCTCCTGAAGTACGCGCAGCTGGGGCTCGACCGGACCAACGCGGGGGTGGTCTCGGCGCGGCCCTCCGATGCCGACTCGCTGGACGGGTATCGCGAGCATCTCGGCACCAACATCCCCGACGTTGCGGTACACGCTCTGCCGCCGCCGCACCGCCCGGTGCTCGAGCGTCGGCTGGCGCGCCTGCAGCGCAACGCCCGGCATCTCGCCGAATGCCTGGACGAGCGCGCTCCGCCGGGGGTGGCGATCGTCTACCCGGGGCTCGGCGGCTGCCTGTCGGTCGTGCTGCCGGCCCATGAGCATGGCCTCGCGCCCGAGCAAGCTCTGGTTCGCGCGGCCGTGGCACAGGCGGCGCGACGCGGGGTTCGGCTCCTCGCCGGGGCGAGCTTCGGGTTTGACACGACCCGGATCTATCTGGCCGCGGCGAACGCCGGGTGCGACACGCCGTTCGTCCGGATCGCGGCCGGCACAGAGCACCGGCTCGAGCTGGAGGCAGTGGCCGACGCGCTGGCCGCCGCATTGGAGGCGAACTCGCGTGCCCGGCCCACTCAGCGTCAGGCCGCGAGCACCTGAACGTCGTGCGAGTCGGCCTCCGGGGCGACAAAGCCGAGCAGGCGAGCGCCCTCGTCGGCGATCGCCTGCTCCTCGGGCAGTCGATCGAACGGCTGGATCCCGAGGACGGCGGCGGCACTTGTGCGGTCGATCGTCCACGTTGCTCGGATGACGCCGTCGACGAGCAGCGTGCCGGTACGCGCACCGATACCCGGGGGAAGCGGGACCGCTTGCCGGCCCGGGATGAACCGAGTGCGGTCGCGGTGTGAGAGCAGCAGGTTGTCGTATTCGGGCAGGAAGCGCGGCGGCGCCGGCGCGGCAGGGTCGGGCCGGGGCGCATCGTCGAGATCGAACAGCTCGCTTCCCGACTCGTCGCGAAACGTCCGCAACCGCGGGCGGAGCCGGTCGATGACCTCGGTCAGACGCGTCAGCCCAGACCATGTCTGAACGTCGCGAACGGTCGCCGGGCCGAAAGCCGCGAGATAGCGCAGCGCGACGTCCTCGAGCGAGGCAGCGGCAGGGGGCGCGTCCCCCAGCCATGTCTCCGCCGGCGTCCAGCGCGCCGCGCCGCTGCGACCCCACAACCCACGCGGCGGCACCTGCAGCACTGGCATGAGGTAGGTGATCGCGTGCGCGAGTGAGGAGGGATCGTGGTTGGGCCACGATTGCCCTAGAGCCGCGCCGAGCTCGGGCCGCGTGAGTGGACGCTCGGCGAGCAGCGATCGGCCGGCGGCCAGCAGCGCGCCCGGCTCGATCCCTCGGATGTCGAACGGCGCGCCGGCAAACCCCCGCTCGAGCACGGGCTGGAGCACGGGGCGGAGCCGTCGGAAGTCGCGCGCGGTGACCAGGTGCAGGGTGGCGCGCATCATCGGGCCTCGGACCGCCTGCCCTGAGCTGATCAGCTCCGCCAGTTCCTCGGCCCGGAACGCCTCGAGCCGTGACCACAGCCCGACATACGGAGCGAGCGGTGCTTGGGCCTGCATGCCGGTGAGCTGCTCGAGTGCCTCCGACGCCGAAACGCGGACACGCTCGAGCAGCAGCTGCCGGGCCAGGGTGGCCCGACCCAGGGCCCGTGAGTCGAGCAGCTCACAGTGGTTGGCGCCATGGATGTGAACGTCGCCGCGAATCACGGCAGCGTAGTAACCCAGGGGTAGCTGTTCACGCCGGACATGTCGACGGGCGATGGCTGGGGCGGGAGCGATCGTGCCGGCTGAGCGATGTCCGTCCGCTCCTCACGCGAACATATGTTCGTGTCATGCCCGGAAGCCTCGATCCTGCACGCCGATCTCGACTCGTTCTACGCGTCGGTCGAGCAGCGCGACGACCCGCGCCTGCGCGGCCGGCCGGTGATCGTCGGGATGGGGGTGGTGCTGGCCGCGAGCTACGAGGCCAAGGCGAGGGGCATCCGGACGGCGATGGGCGGAGCGTCGGCGCGGCGCCTGTGTCCCGACGCGGTCGTCGTCTCACCCCGGATGAGCGCGTACTCGGAGGCGAGCAACGCCGTGTTCGCGGTGTTCGAGGACACCGCGCCGGTGGTGGAGGGACTGTCGATCGACGAGGCGTTCCTGGACGTTCGGGGGCTCGCCCACATCTCGGGAACGCCGCTGGAGATCGCCGCTCGCCTGCGCCGGCGCATACGCCAGGAGGTCGGGCTGCCGATCACGGTGGGTGTCGCGCGGACGAAGTTCTTGGCCAAGGTGGCGAGTGCGGTGGCCAAGCCAGACGGTCTGCTCCTGGTGGCGCCGGAGCGCGAGCTCGAGTTCCTGCATCCGCTTCCGGTCGAGCGGCTCTGGGGGGTGGGTCGGGTGACCGCGGAGAAGCTCCACCAACGTGGGATCACCACGGTGGGGCAGGTGGCGCTGATGGCCGAGGGCCAGCTGGTCGCGATGCTCGGGCGCGCCTCCGGCCGCCACCTGCACGCGCTGGCTCACAACTACGACCCGCGCCCGGTGCAGACCCGCCGGCGACGCCGGTCGATCGGTGCCCAGCGCGCGCTCGGGCGGCGGCGCCGATCGCAGGAGGAGTTGGCCGGGGTGCTGATCGCGCTGGTCGACCGGGTGGCGCGGCGGCTGCGAGCGGCTCACCGGGTGTGCCGGACCGTGGTGCTGCGCATGCGCTTCGAGGACTTCACGCGCGCGACCCGCTCCTACACGCTCCGCGAGGCGACTGATCAGACGCCCACGATTCTCCAGAGCGTGACCGGTCTGCTGCGCGCCTCACGGCCCCTCATCGAGCAGCGCGGGTTGACGCTGATCGGCATCGCGCTCACGAACCTGTCCGACGCGGGGGCGGTGCAGCTGGTGTTGCCGTTCGATCGCGTTCGCGAGCTCGATCTGGTGGTCGACCGTGTGCGTGATCGGTTCGGCTCGGGCGCGATAACGCGCGGAGCGCTGGTGGGACGCGACCCGGGGGTGTGGGTGCCACTGCTGCCTGACTGAACACCTCACACGTCGCCGGGGCCTCCTCGGTCAGTCGCGCTGCGCCCGGCGCTCGGCCAGCCGCGCCAGGGCCGCGTGCACGAGCGCGTCGCGGCGCTCGGCCTCGGCGTCGGTCCAGCGCCATCGCACGCCGGCCTCGATCGCGAACGTCGGCCGATCGTGGTCCTGGACCTCGTTCACCTCGACCTCCACTGCCGCCACGCCGTCGACGAGCGCCTCGTCGACGATCCGTGCGCGGCCGTGGGCGGTGACGGCCACGTTCTCGGCGATGATCACGAGCGACACGCGCGGGTTCTCCCGCAGGCGCGCGAGCGACTCGCGGCCGGCGCCCAGGCCGAGCAGCACGTGCCGCGTCCCCGCCCGAACAGCAGCGGAGACCGGGATCGCGTGCGGCGCCTCGCCCGTCGTGGCGAGGATCGTGACGGTGCCGGCGGGCCACTCGGGCAGCACGCACGGCACGGTATCCGCCTACGCGGCTAACACGTCACGCGACGCCGCATCCCGGGGGCGTGACGGATTGGCCGTCTGGGACGCGGCTAACACGTCACGCCAAGCGGGCGGGGCGTGACGTGACGTGTAATGCGCGCGGTTGAGCGGGCGATGGCCCGGATCGCGCGTCGCCAGGATCGCGCGTCGCCCGGATCGCGCGTCGCCGGATCGCGCATCGCCCGGCTCGCGCGTCGCCCGGATCGCGCGTCGCCCGGATCGCGCGTCGCCAGGACAAGGTGATCACGCTGGAGCAGCTGTTGGGGGCGGGGCTCGGTCGCGACGCGGTGGCGCATCGCGTCGAGGCTCGGACGATGCAGCGGCTGCACCGCGGCGTCCGCGCGCGATACCGAGCGGGCGTTCCAGGAGGCGCTCTACCGCCGCCTCGTGACGCCCGCCGCGCTCGCCGCGATCGTGGAGCGCGAGCCGCGGCGCGCGGATCTCGCCGAGCGGGCCGGCGCAATCGCCGACGGTGGCGCGCAGCGGATCTGCACGTGGACGTCGAGCTCGGCGGGACCCGGCGGCGCACACCGCCCGCCACCGCGACCCCCGCAGCACCGCGCCAACCCTCACCCAACCCCCCGGGCCAGACACAGCCGCTGCAGCCGCTCCATCGCCTCCGCGGCCCGCGCCGGCAGCTCGTCGAGCGCCTGGGCGGCGGTCCGGAGGTCCTCGATCGTCACGCCCCGCCCCTCCAATGCGAACCGCCCGAGCCAGCGCACGGCGGCTCGCTCGTAGCGCAACGGGTCCCCGCCGCGCAGGACCAGGCAGATCCGCAGCGCATCGTCCAACGACACCTGGGGCAACTCCCGCGCGGCGGCCACCACGAGCGTCTCGTTCCCGGTGGCCAGCGCGCGCCGAAAGCGCGCGTACGGATTCCCGTCGCTCGTCATGCGAACGTATGTTCGCCTGAACACCGGACGTACGGCCACGCCAGACCGATTGAGACTGACGAAACAAGGATTTCACGACGTGCACCGCTTTACAGAGCGCAGTAGGCTCCGCCCAAGCGCGGTGCCGGCCCACCGCGGTCCCGGGACGACGGAGGACGAGAACGAGGAAGTCGCGACCGGTCCCGGGATGCAGGAGCGCACAACCGAGGAGGTCGTGGAATGGCAGTCAAGGGGGCGGATCTCGAGTCCGAGCTGATCGACACGGTCTGCGAGCGGATCCGGGAGCGGCTGCCCCCGGATCAGGCCACGCCGTGCGAGGCGTTCGTCCGGCAGTACTACCAGTGGGTCCCGGCCGATGACCTGGCCGACCGCAACCCGCTGGACCTCTACGGCTCCGCGGTCGCGCACTGGAATCTGGCCCAGCAGCGGGCGCCGGGCGAGGCCAAGGTGCGGGTCTACAACCCGGTCTTCGAGCAGCACGGGTGGCAGTCGCCGCACACCGTGATCGAGATCGTCTCGGACGACATGCCGTTCATCGTCGACTCGGTGACGATGGACCTGAGCCGCAAGGGCTACGGGATCCATCTGGTGATCCACCCGGTGATGCGCATCCGCCGCGACGCGGACGGCCACGTGGTCGACGTGCTCGACCCCGAGACCGGCGAGGTGGACGCCGCCTCCGAGTCGATCCTCCACGCCGAGATCGGCCGCGAGCACGACCTCGGCCTGCTGGACGAACTGCGGCGGAGCATCGAGAACGTACTCGGCCAGGTGCGCGCCGCCGTCGAGGACTGGCAGGCCATGCGCGCCCGGGCCATCTCGATCAGCGAGGAGCTCGCCGAGCACCCCGCGCCAGTCGAGGAGGCGACCAACAACGAGACCACGGCCTTCCTGAACTGGCTGGTCAACGACAACTTCACGTTCCTCGGCTACCGCGAGTACGACCTGGTCGAGGACGGCGGCGACACGCTGATGAGCGCGGTCGAGGGCTCGGGCCTGGGCATCCTGCGCGCGAATTCCACGAAGCCGCCCAAGAAGCTCACCCCCAAGGTGGTCGCCTACGGGCGCGAGCCGCAGATCCTGCTGCTGACCAAGGCCAACTCCGCGTCTCCCGTGCACCGCCCGGCCTACCTCGACTACATCGGGATCAAGAAGTACGCCGAGGACGGAACGCTCACCGGCGAACGGCGCTTCCTGGGGCTTTACACCACCGCCGCCTACAAGGACAGCCCGCGCTCGATCCCGATCATCCGCGGCAAGGTCCAGGGGGTGATCCAGCACGCCGGGTTCCCGCCGGCCAGCCACGACCGCAAGGCGCTCGAGGAGGTCCTCGAGTCATACCCGCGCGACTCGCTGTTCCAGATGGAGACCGAGGAGCTGTTTGGCGTGGCGATCGGGATCCTCGGCCTGGGCGAGCGCCAGCGCCTGCGGCTGTTCATGTGGCGCGATCCGCTCGAGCGCTTCGTGGAATGCCTGGTCTGCATCCCGCGCGACCGCTTCAACACCGAGAACCGCGAACGCGTCGGTCGCATCCTGCTTGACGCCCTCAAAGGCCAGGCCCTCGACTGGACGCTGCAGCTGAGCGAGTCTCGCCTCGCGCGCGTGCACTACATCATCCGCTGCGGCGAGGAGCCCGCCGGCGACTACGACGCCACCACGATCGAGACGCGGCTCGTACAGGCGGTGCGGGCCTGGAGCGACGACCTGCGCGATGCGCTCGTCGAGGACCATGGCGAGGAGGACGGGACCAAGCTGTTCAAGCGCTATGAGCAGGCCTTCCCGGCCGGCTATCGCTCGGATTGGGTGGCCCGCTCCGCAGTGGCTGACATCGCCCGGATCGAAGAGCTGGTCGGCACCGATGAGCCGATCACCAGCCTCTACCGCCCGCTCGAAGCGCCCGAAGGGACCGTGCGGCTCAAGCTGTTCAGCGCGGGTGGCGTGCTGCTGTCCGACGTCCTGCCCACGCTGGAGCACCTGGGCGCCAAGGTGGCCGACGAGCGACCGTATGAGATCACCCCGGCCGACCGCGCGTCGTCGTGGATCTACGACTTCGGCCTGCAGGCCGACCCCGAGAACACCGAGCGGGTCCGCGACCTGCTGCACGACGCGTTCCTGGGTGTCTGGCGGGGCGAGCTCGAGGACGATGGCCTGAACGGCCTGGTGCTCGGCGCGACCCTCACCGGGCGCCAGGTGTCGATCATCCGGGCCATCGCCAAGTACCTGCGCCAGGCCGGGCTCGGGTTCTCGGATGCCTACATCGAGCGCACCGTCACCGGGCACCCCGACATCGCGCGTCTGCTGGTCGAGCTGTTCAACGCTCGGCTCGACCCCGACCGGCATGACCGGACCACCGCCGACCGGATCACCACCGAGATCGAGGAGGCGCTCGACGCGGTGCCCAGTCTCGACGAGGACCGCATCCTGCGCAGCTTCCTGAGCGTGGTCAGCGCGATCGTGCGCACCAACGCCTTCCAGCCCGACACGGATGGCAAGCCGCATCCCTACCTGTCGATCAAGCTCGACTCCGAGCAGATCCCGGTGCTGCCCCTGCCAAGACCCCAGTACGAGATCTTCGTCTATTCGCCGCGGGTGGAAGCCGTGCACCTGCGCGGCGGCAAGGTGGCCCGCGGCGGCATCCGCTGGTCGGATCGCCGCGAGGACTTCCGAACCGAGGTCCTCGGGCTGATGAAGGCCCAGATGGTCAAGAACGCCCTGATCGTGCCGGTCGGGGCCAAGGGCGGCTTCGTGCTCAAGCGGCCGCCCCGCACCGGCGGCCGCGAGGCGCTCCAACAAGAGGGCATCGGCTGCTACCGGCTGTTCCTGTCGGGCATGCTCGACGTGACCGACAACATCGTCGACGGTGAGGTCGTGCCACCCAAGCGTGTCGTGCGCTACGACGACGACGACCCGTACCTGGTGGTCGCCGCCGACAAGGGAACCGCGACGTTCTCCGACATCGCCAACCAGGTCTCCGCCGACTATGACTTCTGGCTGGGTGACGCGTTCGCCTCGGGTGGCTCGCAGGGCTACGACCACAAGGTCATGGGCATCACCGCCCGCGGCGCGTGGGAGTCGGTCAAGCGCCACTTCCGCGAGCTCGGCACCGACATCCAGTCCACCGACTTCACCGTGGTCGGCATCGGCGACATGTCCGGCGACGTGTTCGGCAACGGGATGCTCCTCTCGCGCCACACCCGGTTGATCGCCGCGTTCAACCACATGCACGTGTTCATCGATCCCGACCCGGACGCGGAGAAGAGCTACGAGGAGCGAAAACGGCTGTTCGAGCTTCCGCGCTCGGCCTGGAGCGACTATGACGAGTCACTGATCTCCGAGGGCGGCGGGGTGTACTCGCGCTCCGCCAAGTCGATCAAGCTGAGCGCAGAGGCCCGAGAGGTGCTGAACATCGAAACCGAGAAGCTGGCGCCGGGCGAGCTGATCCAGGCGATCCTGAAAGCCCCCGTCGACCTGCTCTACAACGGCGGCATCGGGACCTACGTCAAGGCCTCGACCGAGTCGCACGCCGACGTGGGCGACAAGGCCAACGACGCCCTGCGGGTAGACGCGCAAGATCTGCGCTGCCACGTGGTCGGCGAGGGCGGCAACCTGGGCTTCACCCAGAAGGCGCGCATCGAATACACCCTCAAAGGCGGCCCGGAAAACAACGGCGGCCGGATCAACACGGACGCGATCGACAACGCGGCCGGGGTCAACTGCTCAGACCACGAGGTGAACATCAAGATCCTGCTCGACGGGCTCATCGCCGACGGCGACATGACCCCCAAGCAGCGCAACGAGCTGCTGGCCGAGATGACCGATTCGGTGGGCGAGCAGGTGCTCTACGGCAGCTACACCCAGACCCAGGCGCTCAGCCTGGCCATGGCCCAGGCCGGCTCGATGGTCGACGTCCACGCCCGGCTGATCCGCAACCTCGAGCAGACCGCCGGACTGCACCGCAAGATCGAGTTCCTGCCCTCCGACGATGTGATCGACGAGCGCAAGGCCGCCCACCAGGGCCTCGTGGCGCCGGAGCTCGGGGTGGTCATGGCCTACCAGAAGATCCACCTCTACCAGCAGCTGCTCGAGTCAGACCTCCCCGAGGACGCGTTCCTGAGCCACGACCTCGAGCGCTACTTCCCGCCACCGCTGCCGGAGCGGTTCGGCGAGCAGATGAAGAAGCACCGGCTGAAGCGCGAGATCATCGCCACCGTCGTGGCCAACCAGCTCGTCGACCGAGCCGGGACCACGTTCGCCTTCCGCCTGCTCGAGGAGACCGGCGCGCTGCCGGCGGTCCTCGCCCGGGCCTACGCGGCGGCGCGCGAGGTGCTCGACATGCGCTCCTATTGGGACGCCATCGAAGCGCTCGACAACCAGGTCTCGGCCGAGACCCAGATCGAGATCCTGATCGAGGGCCGGCGGCTGGTCGAGCGCTCCACCCGCTGGCTCATACGCGCCAACCCCTACCAGGTGAGCATCGCCCAGACGATCCGGCGCTTCCGGCCCGGAGCCGAGATGCTGGGCGCCGCGCTGCCCGACGCACTCGAGGGCTCCGATCGCGAGGAGTTCGAGACCCGCGCCGGCGAGCTCGAGCACGCCGGCGTCCCGGCCGCGCTGGCCCGCCGGGCAGCCGGGATGCAATCGATGCTCGCTCTGTTCGACATCGTCGAGGTGGCCGCCGCCACCGAGCGCAATGCCGAGGATGTCCTCAAGGTCTATTTCCGGCTCGGCTCGCGCCTGGACCTCAACTGGCTCAGAGAGCGGATCATCGACCTGCCGCGGGCCAACCGCTGGCAGGCCCTGGCCCGGGCGGCGCTGCGCGACGACCTGTTCAACCTGTATCGCGAGCTGACCCGCAAGGTGCTCGAGACCGGCGGTCGCGACGCGGACCCGCAGGCGGCGATCGAGGACTGGACCGAGCGCAACGCCGAGACGCTCGACCGGGCGCTCGGGATGGTGGCCGACATCCGGGCCTCGCGGATCTACGACAACACCACGCTGCCGGTGGCGCTGCGCGAGATCCGCTCGCTGCTGCGGGGGACCAGCCGGACCGGTCAGCCGGTCGGGTCGGTCACGATGGCCGAGTAACGGCCCGCGACTTCGCCCGCCGCTGCGCCACTCGCCAGCGCGCATACAGCACCAGCATCAGGGCCACGTCAAGCAGCCCCGCGACGAAGAACGCCGCCGGTCCCGTCACCAGACGCCCTGCGACTCGTGAAAGCACGCCGCCAAGCTATCGTCTCCGAGCGCACCGTCATGCCCGACACCGTCACCACCACCGTCACCGAGCTTCCCGAGTCGCGCGTGCGCGTCCAGGCCGAGGTCACCTCCGAGGAGGTCGAGCGCCGCATCCAGCAGGCCGCGCGCGAGCTCGGTCGCGCAGATGCGCGTGCCGGGGTTCCGCAAGGGCAAGGTGCCGGCCACGGTGGTCATCCGCCGGCTCGGTCGTGACGCCGTGCTCGATGAGGCGCTCAGAAGCTCACTTGGCAGCTGGTACGCCGACGCGATCGACGGCGCCGGGATCGCCCCCGTGGGCGAGCCCGACCTCGACGTTCCGTCAGAGCTGCCCGGCCGAGGGCGAGCCGCTCCAGTTCTCGATCGAGATCGGAGTTCGCCCCGCGGCCAAGCTCGGTGACTACAAGGGCCTCGAGGTGGGCCGGCGCGAGCCGACCGTCGAAGACGCCCAGGTCGACGAGCAGATAGAGCGGCTGCGCGAGCGCCTGGCGACGCTCGAAACGGTGGAGCGCCCCGCCGACACGGGCGATCACGTGGTCATCGACTACGTCGGCTCGGTCGACGGCACCGAGTTCGAGGGCGGCACCGGCCGCGATCAGCTGCTCGAGCTCGGCTCGGGCCGGCTCATCCCCGGCTTCGAGGAGCAGCTCGTCGGGGCGGCGGCCGGCGACGAGCGCACCGTGAACGTGACCTTCCCGGAGGACTATCAGGCCACCGAGCTGGCCGGCCAGGAGGCCCAGTTCGCCGTCACGGTCTCCGAGGTCAAGGAGAAGCGGCTACCCGAGGCCGACGACGACTTCGCCTCGGAGGCGACCGAGTTCGACACCCTGGCCGAGCTGCGCGAGAGCATCGTCGAGGAGCTGCGCAAGGCGGACGAGCGCGCACTCGAGCGCGAGTTCGAGGACGCGGTGATCGAGGCGGCGGTGGCCGAGGCCGAGATCGAGGTGCCCGACAGGCTGGTTCACGCGCGCGCGCACGAGCTGCTCGAGGACACCTGGTCGATGCTGGCCCGCCAGGGCATATCCAAGGAGTCCTACCTGCGCTTCACCGGCCGCGACGAGGAGGCCCTGGCTCACGAGGCCGAGCCCGAGGCGGCGGCCGCGCTCAAGCGCGAGGCGGTCCTGGCCGCGATCGTCGAGGCCGAGGGCATAGAGCCGACCGAGGAGCAGGTCCGGGAGGCGATCGAGCCGACGGCCGAGCGCCAGGGCACCACGGTCGAGAAGCTGTTCGAACGGCTGCAGTCGACCGGGCGCCTGGACCGCCTGCGCCACGAGGTGGCCACCCGCCAGGCCGTCGAGATGCTCGTGGCCGCGGCGACGCCGATCACCGTCGAGCAGGCCAAGGCGCGCCAGAAGCTGTGGACCCCGGGCAAAGAGGGCAAGGAAGCCGGCTCGGGCCAGCTGTGGACGCCCGGCGCCTGACCAGGACTGGCTGGACGTGAGGTACGGCAAGCCCTGCCAGACCGCAGGGGCGATTGCTACAGTCGGCAGGATTCCGGCCGAGGAAGTGAAAGAAGCGAGGACGATGAGCCCACTCGTACCGATGGTTGTCGAGCAGACCTCTCGCGGAGAGCGTGCCTTCGACATATACAGCCGTCTGCTCAACGAGCGGATCATCTTCCTGGGGACCCCGGTGGACGACCAGATCGCCAACCTCATCGTGGCCCAGCTGCTTCATCTGGAATCGGAAGACCCGGACAAGGACATCTCGCTGTACGTCAACTCGCCCGGAGGCTCGGTCTACGCCGGCCTGGCCATCTACGACACGATGCAGTTCATCAAGCCTGATGTTCAGACGATCTGCGTGGGCATCGCGATGTCGATGGGCGCGCTGCTCCTGGCCGGCGGGGCCAACGGCAAGCGGATGGCCCTGCCCAACGCCAAGATCCTCATCCACCAGGTCTCCTCGGCTTTCCAGGGCCAAGCCACCGACATCGAGATCCACGCCAGGGAGATCATCGACATCCGGCGGCGCCTCGATGAGATCATCGCGCATCACACCGGCCAGAACCTTGAGAAAGTTAGGGCTGATACCGAACGTGATTACTTCATGAGCTCCGAAGAGGCCAAGGAGTACGGAATCATCGACCGCGTCATTTCGCAGCACTGAGGGTCTAACCTTCGGTGCAGCGGACCAGGCGGCGCGAGGCAACTCCGGGAGAGGGCTAATACATGGCACGTCCGACCGACTCCAACGAACAGCTGCTATGTAGCTTCTGCGGCAAGTCGCAGAGGCAGGTCAAGAAGCTGATCGCCGGTCCAGGCGTCTACATCTGCGACGAGTGCATCGATCTCTGTAACGAGATCATCGACGAGGAGCTCACCGCCCCGCCCAGCTTCGACATCGAGAATCTCCCCAAGCCGCGGGAGATCTACGACGTCCTGAACGAGTACGTGGTGGGCCAGGAGCAGGCCAAGCGGAGCCTGTCGGTGGCCGTCTACAACCACTACAAGCGCGTCCAGATGATGCAGTCCGATGAGAACGACATCGAGCTGCAGAAGTCCAACATCCTGCTGCTCGGGCCGACCGGCTGCGGCAAGACGCTGCTGGCCCAGACCCTGGCCAAGATCCTCAACGTCCCGTTCGCGATCGCCGACGCCACCGCGCTCACCGAGGCCGGCTACGTGGGCGAGGACGTCGAGAACATCCTGCTCAAGCTGATCCAGGCCGCCGACTACGACGTCAAGAAGGCCGAGACCGGGATCATCTACATCGACGAGGTCGACAAGATCGCCCGCAAGGCCGACAACCCGTCGATCACTCGCGACGTCTCCGGCGAGGGTGTCCAGCAGGCGCTCTTGAAGATCCTCGAGGGGACCACGGCCAGCGTCCCGCCCCAGGGCGGACGCAAGCACCCCCACCAGGAGTTCCTGTCGATCGACACCACCAATGTGCTGTTCATCTGCGGCGGCGCGTTCGCGCAGCTCGACAAGGTGATCGAGCGCCGGATCGGCCACCAGGGGGTCGGGTTCGGCGCCGCCATCCAGTCCAAGGACCAGCGCGACACCGGCGAGATCTTCGAGCACTGCCTGCCCGAGGACCTGATCCAGTACGGCCTGATCCCCGAGTTCATCGGCCGCCTGCCGGTGATGAGCGCGATCCACCAGCTCAGTCGCGACGAGCTCATGCAGATCCTCACCGAGCCGCGCAACGCCCTGGTCAAGCAGTTCCAGCGCTTCTTCCAGTTCGACGGGATCGAGCTCGTGTTCGCCGAGGACGCGCTGCACTCGATCGCCGACCGCGCGCTCGAGCGCGAGACCGGCGCCCGCGGCCTGCGCTCGATCATCGAGGAGGTCCTCCTCGAGGTCCAGTTCGAGCTCCCCTCCCGGAGGGACGTGCGCAAGTGCGTCGTAACCCGGGACACGATCGACAAGGGCACCCCCCCGACCCTCGTGACTGTCCCGGTCCCGGAAGAAGAAGCCGCCTAGCGCACTTTTTGGGGGCCGCGCCTGCGGCGCGGCGTCCCTGGGGCCCGGTCCCCCGTCCGGACAGGACGCGCCTCCCTAGACTGATCGGCGGCCATGCCTGACCGCTCCGATCTTCAAGCCAAGACCCGCTACGACCCGTCCGAGGTCGAGCCGCGGATCGCCGGAGTGTGGCTGGACAGCGGCCTGTTCGGCCCCGAGCCCGGCGGCGAGCCGAGCGAGAACTACTCGATCGCGATCCCGCTGCCCAACGTCACCGGCGTGCTGCACATGGGGCATGCGCTGAACAACTCGATCCAGGACTGCCTGATCCGCTACCACCGGATGCGCGGCCGGCGTACCAAGTGGATCCTCGGGACCGACCACGCCGGGATCGCCACCCAGATCCAGGTCGAACGGGCGCTGGTGCGCGAGGGGATGAGCAAGGAGCAGCTCGGGCGTGAAGCGTTCGTGGAGCGCGTGTGGCAGTGGCGCGAGGACTACGGCGGGCAGATCATCGAGCAGCTCAAGCGGCTGGGTTCCTCGCTGGATTACGAGGACGAGCGCTTCACGCTCGATGATGACTACGCCCGCGCCGTCCAGAAGGTGTTCGTGGAGCTCTTCGAGAAGGGCTACATCTACCGCGACCGCTACATGGTCAACTGGGACCCCGGCGAGCGCTCGGCCATCTCGGATCTCGAGGTCGAGGACCGCGAGGAAACCGACACCCTGTACTACATCGACTACCCGCTGGCCGAAGGGTCGGGCGCGATCACCGTGGCCACCGTACGCCCCGAGACGATGCTCGCCGACGTGGCCGTCGCCGTGCACCCGGACGACGAGCGCTACGGCCGCCTGGTGGGGGAGAAGGCGATCCTGCCGCTCGTCGGCCGCAAGCTGAAGATCATCGCCGACGACTACGTCAAGCCCGAGTTCGGCACCGGTGCGCTGAAGATCACTCCCGGCCACGATCCCAACGACTTCGAGATCGGGCGCCGTCACGGGCTGCCCGAGATCAGCGTGATCGGGGAGGACGGCCTGATCACCGAGGCGGCGCCCGAGCGCTTCGTCGGGCTGACCGTCGAGCAGTGCCGCGAGCAGGTGGTGGCCGAGCTGCACGAGCAGGGGCTGATCGCCCGGACCGAGGCCTACACGCACGAGGTTCCGTTCTCGCAGCGCTCGGGCGAGCGGATCGAGCCGCTGGTCTCGCTGCAGTGGTTCATGCGCATGGACGAGCTGGCGGCGCCGGCGATCGACGTGGTGCGCTCGGGCCAGGTCCGCTTCTGGCCGCGGAACTACACCCGCGTGTACCTGAACTGGATGGAGAACATCCGGCCGTGGTGCATCTCGCGCCAGCTGTGGTGGGGGCACCAGATCCCCGTCTGGTACCGCGCCGGCGAGCAGCACGTGGGCACCGAGCCGCCCGACGGCGAGGGCTGGGAACGCGATCCCGACGTGCTCGACACCTGGTTCAGCTCCGGACTGTTCCCGTTCGCCGCGCTCGGGTGGCCCGACGACACGCCGGCGCTGCGCGCCTTCTATCCCACCGACGTGCTGGCCACCGGCCGCGACATCGTGTTCCTGTGGGTGGCGCGGATGATCATGCTCGGGATCGAGTTCCGCGGCCAGATCCCGTTCACCGACGTGTACGTGCACTCGATCATCCAGGCCCCCGACGGACGGCGGATGTCCAAGTCGCTCGGCACCGGGATCGACCCGCTCGACCTGATCAACGGCGGCCCGCGGCCGCCGGTGTTCGACGAGGGCGGAGAGTTCCCGCCCTACGGGGCCGACTCCGTGCGCTGGGGCCTGTACGTGATGTCCTCCGCGCAGGACGTGCGCTTCAGCGAGGAGCGCCTCGCGCAGGGCCTCCAGCTGACCAACAAGCTGTGGAACGCGGCCCGTCTGATCCTGCTCGGGGTGTCTCCCGACGTCCGCGCCGCGCCCACGCCGGCCGCGGTCGAGGACCGCTGGATCCTCTCGCGCCTCGAGCGGGCTCGGAGAGAGATCGACGCCCGAATCGCGCGCTTCGACTTCGCCCACGCCGCCACGGGCCTCTACGACTTCGTCTACGGCGAGCTGTGCGACTGGTACCTGGAGCTGGTCAAGCCGCGCCTCCGGGCCGGCGAGCCCGAGCTCGGGGCCACCCTGCTGCACGTGCTGACCCAGACCCTGGCCATCGCCCATCCGATGATCCCGTTCGTCACCGAGGAGATCTACCGCTACATCCCGGGTGGGCGGGAATCCAATTCCCTCCGACTGCTCGCGGCCGGGCTTCCGGACGCGCCGGCCACCTCCGTCGACGAGCGCGCCGAGGCCAGCGTGGGACGGGCCATCGAGGCCGTGCAGGCGCTCCGCGGCTGGCGCGACTTCGCCGGTGTGCGAGCCGCGGCGACAGTCCCGGCGCGGCTGGTGGCCGAGGGCTACGAGGAGACGGGAGAGCACCTGGCGCGGCTCGCGCGCATGGCGTTCACCTCGGACGGAGCGGAGCCGGTGGCCACCGTGCCGGTGCCCGGCGGCACCGTGGAGATCCTGCCTTCCGACGACGTCGATCTTCAGAGCGCAGAGCGCCGCCTGGCGGCCCGGCGGGCCAAGCTCCAGGAGGAGATCGAGCGGGCCGAGCGCAAGCTGGCCAACCAGGGCTTTGTGGCCAAGGCGCCGCCGGAGGTCGTCCAGGCCGAGCGCGACAAGCTCGAGCGACTGCGAGCGGAGCTCGACACGCCATGACCCCGGAGGAAGCCGAGCGCTACATCCTCGCCCGCGAGCTGTTCGGGATGCGGTTCGGGCTGGACCGCATGCGGCGGCTGATGACCACGCTCGGAAACCCCCAGCTGCGCTTCCAGTCGATCCACGTCGTGGGTACGAACGGCAAGTCCTCGACGACTCGCATGACCGCCGCGATCCTCCGCCGGCACGGATTGCGGACCGGCGCGTACCTGTCGCCCCACCTGGTCTCGTTCGCGGAGCGGATCCGGGTCGAGGACGTCGACCTCGAGCCGGCCGAGTTCGCCGCGGCGGTGCAGCGCGCCGCGCACGCGGCCGAGCTCGTCGATCGCTCGCTGGTCGGCGACGACCGCGTGACCCAGTTCGAGCTGCTCACCGCCGCCGCCTACTCCGAGCTGGCCCGGCGCGGAGTCCAGGTGGCCGTGGTCGAGGCCGGGCTGGGCGGCCGCTATGACGCGAGCAACGTGATCCCGTCGCGCGTGCAGATCCTGACCAGCGTGGGGCTCGAGCACACCCGGTGGCTCGGCCCGACGATCGAGGCCATCGCCACCGAGAAGCTCGACGTGGTGCAGCCCTCCGGGACGCTGGTGCTCGGGTATGGCCTGCATCCCGACGCGGTGGCCGTCGCTGAGCGGGTGGCCGCCGAGAGGGGAGCGACGATCGTGCAGGCGGGGGCCGATCCGGGCGTCCCACTGGGCGCACTGGGCGGCTACCAGCGGCGGAACTTCGCGCTGGCCCGCGCGGCCGCGGAGGCCTACCTGGGGCATCTCGACGCCGGGGCCGTGGCTACCGCGGCGGCCGAGACGCTCGTCCCCGGGCGCCTCCAGGTCGTCGACTCAGAGCCCCTCACCGTCCTGGACGGGGCGCACAACCCCGAGGGCATGGCCGCCCTGGCCGAGGCGCTCGAGGACCCGTTCGCGGCTGGACGGCGACCGGTGGTGGGGGTCATCTCGATCCTCGACGACAAGGACGCCGCCGGCATGCTCAGCACGCTCCTGCCCAAATGCAACGCGCTCGTGCTGACCGCCAGCCGGAACCCGCGGGCCCTGCCTCCGCCCACGCTGGCCTCGCTGGCCGGGCAGCTCGGCGGGCCGCCGGCCGAGGTCGTCCGCGAACCGCACGCCGCGGTGGCACGAGCGCGCGAGATCGCCGGCACGGACGGCATGGTGATCGCGACCGGCACGATCTACCTGGTGGCTGACCTGCTCCGTCCGGCCGGCGCCGGCCGGGCCTCGATGTTGTGAACGAAGAGCGCAGACAACCCCGCTTCATCCTGATGCTCGGCCTGGTCGCCCTGATCGTGGCCGTCGTGATCCTCGTGTTCTTCGGGATTGGGTATCTGTTCGGGCGGGCCTACCTGTAAAGTCCGCCGCGCCTGCCCCGGGGTTGATCGTGTGAGGATCCACACGATCCTCATTTGCCGACCGCGACGTTCCGACTTGGCCGACCACTACACTCGCTGCCTCAAGTGCCCGCTTTCGCAAATACGACGGCAGTCGAGGTGTACTGATGCTTGAGTTCGCGGGGGTCTTCGGCATCAAGAACGGGACGATCAGCGCGGCCGTCGAGCTGATCATCCTGTTCCTGGTCGTGATCTGGCTGGCGCTCCTGTATTGGACCTATGCGGACGCCCGGCGCCGGATCGCCGATCCGCTGCTGGTGGGCTGCGCGACCGCCGCCTCGCTGTTCCCGTTCGTGGGCACGATTGTGTACATGATCGTCAGACCGCCCGAGTTCCTGGACGACGTGCGCGAGCGCGAGCTCGAGATCCAGGCCGCCGAGGCCCGGCTGGCCGAGCTCGGTTTCCAGGTCTGCCCGTACTGCGACTATGAGGTCGAGCGGGACTTCTTGCGCTGCCCGCACTGCATGCGCAAGCTCAAGGACCCGTGCGCCTCGTGCGGCAAGCCGCTCGATCCGATGTGGAAGATCTGCCCGTTCTGCGAGGCCGAGGTCGGCTCATCGGCACCGACGCGACGCAGCCGCCGGCGCCGCGACGGCGTCCCCGAGCAGCCCGTGGCGGGCGCCACCATGCGCGCCGAGCGAACCAGCACGCCCAAGCCGACGCCCGCGCCGGCTGAGCGCGGCGGCCCCGCGGCCACCTGACCCGACCCCGGCGCTTCCCAGCGCCAACGTGAGAGACCACTAGAGTCTCCGGCCGCCCTCTCGACCCGACCGGCGCTCACGTGCGCCCGCATGCCTAAGGAGACCCATGGAGCGAACGCTGATCCTGATCAAGCCCGACGCCTTCGCGCGCAACCTGAGCGGCGAGATCATCGCCCGGTTCGAGCGCAAGGGCCTGCGCCTGGTGGCCATGAACCTGATGACGATGACCCGCGATCTCGCGGCGCGGCACTACGCCGAGCACGAGGGCAAGCCCTTCTATGACGAGCTCGTGACGTTCATCACATCGGGGCCCCTGGTGGCCATGGTGCTAAAGGGCGAGCAGGCCGTGGTGGCCGCCCGCCAGGTGATCGGGGCCACCAACCCGCTCGAGGCGACGACCGGCTCGATCCGCGGCGACTACGCGATCGAGGTCGGCCAGAACATGGTCCACGGCTCGGACTCGCCCGAATCGGGGGTGCGCGAAGTCGGGCTGTTCTTCCCGGACCTGGCCTAGGCCCGGGCCCGTAGAGGTTTCCGTGGGGCGACTGGTCCTCGCGTCGCGCTCGCCGCAGCGGCGGGCGATTCTTAGGCAGCTCGGCGTCGAGTTCGTCGTGGAGGTGCCCGGCGTCGAGGAGCTCGAGTCCGGGCCGCCGTATGACGTGGCCCTCGAGAACGCCTACCGCAAGGCTTCGGCGGTCGCCGGCTACGCCGCGGAGGGACTCGTCATCGGCGTCGACACGATCGTCTCGCTGGGAGCCCGGCTGTACGGCAAGCCGGTCGATCCCGAGGAGGCGCGAGCGACCCTGAACGCGCTGTCGGGACGGCGCCACGCGGTGATCAGCGGCGTCTGCCTGATCGAGAACGGCAACGTGCGCAGCGCGGCGGCTCAGACTCTGGTCGAGTTCCGGGCCCTGTCCGAAGGGCTGATCGACTGGTACCTGACCACCGGCGAGTGGCGCGAGCGGGCCGGTGGCTACGCCATCCAGGGGGCGGGCGCGGCCCTGGTGGCCGCCATCGAGGGCGATTACTCCAACGTGGTGGGCCTCCCGGTGGCCACGCTGCTCGAGCTGGCTCCGGAGCTTCTGCCCACATGACAAGTCCTCTTGCGCGGGCAGACTTTGCCTGCACCGAGCCCGTACAATCGTCCTCGGACGGCGCTGGCAGCGTGGCGTGGCCTCTGGCACCCAGTTCCCCGTCCGCTGCTTACTCCTACCTGAATTATCGATGGGCTTCTTCACGTACCTGACCGGTTTCGGTGGTCGCGACATGGCGGTCGACCTCGGCACCGCCAACACGCTCGTATACGTACGCGGGCGCGGCATCGTGCTGTCCGAGCCGAGCGTCGTGGCGGTCGACTCCCGGACCGGCGAGGTGCACGCGGTGGGGATCGAGGCCAAGCGCATGCTCGGCCGCACCCCGGGCACGATCCAGGCCATCCGGCCGCTCAAGGACGGCGTGATCGCCGACTTCGAGGTCACCGAGGAGATGCTCCGGCACTTCATCCAGAAGGTCCACCAGAACCGCTGGGCGCATCCCCGGGTGGTCGTCTGCGTTCCCTCCGGCGTGACCGGCGTGGAGAAGCGCGCGGTCGAGGAGGCGTGTTTGAGCGCGGGCGCGCGGCAGGCCTATCTGATCGAGGAGCCGATGGCCGCCGCGATCGGGGCGGGGCTTCCGGTCGGCGAGCCGACCGGCTCGATGGTGGTCGACATCGGCGGCGGGACCAGCGAGGTCGCGGTGATCTCGCTCGGCGGGATCGTCGTCTCGCAGTCGATCCGGGTCGGCGGCGACGAGCTCGACGAGTCGATCATGAATTACGTCAAGCGCGAGTACAAGCTGCTGATCGGCCAGCAGACCGCCGAGGAGGTCAAGCTCGAGATCGGCTCGGCCTACCCCTTGGGGGAGGAGGTCCAGGCCGAGATCCGCGGCCGCGACATGGTGTCCGGTCTGCCCAAGACGGTGGTCCTGACCAGCGAGGAGATCCGCGGCGCGCTGGAGGAGCCGGTGACCCAGATCATCGACGCGGTCAAGGAGACCCTGGACCGCACGCCGCCCGAGCTTGCCTCCGACATCATGGATCGTGGCATCATGCTGGCGGGAGGAGGCTCGCTGCTCCAGGGGCTCGACGAGCGCCTGCGCCATGAGACGCAGATGCCCGCGCACCTGGCCGAGTCACCGCTGACCTGCGTGGCGGTTGGCTCGGGGAGATCGTTGGAGGAATTCGAAGCGATCCACCGTTCGAGCAAGAATTCACGCAATCGCCGTCGTCGGTACTAGGTTGCCGGGGTGGCGTTAGCCACAATCTTGGAGACCACAGCACGTGCATGACAAGCAAGTTCGGCGACGACGGGTGGTCCTCGTCCTGCTCGTCGTGGTCTCCCTGATCCTGCTCACGGCGTACTTCGGCGAAACGCCGAGCAGTCCTCTGCACAACGTCCAGAGGGGCGTGGTGGAGGTCTTCTCGCCGGTCGAGCAGGGGGCCAGCAAGGTCCTCTCGCCGGTGCGCTCGGTGGCCGGCTGGTTCTCGAGCACGTTTCATGCCAAGTCGCAGGTCGCTGCGTTGCAAAAGCAGGTGCACCAGCTGACCAGCGAGTACGCCGCGGCGAAGGCGGCCGAGATCGAGAACCAGCAGCTGCGCAAGGAGGTGGGTCTCGACGACAGCATCGGGATCAGCGCGTATCACCCGGTGACCGCCCAGGTGATCCTGCGCGACCCGACCCTCTGGTATCAGACCGTGGGGATCGACAAGGGGACCGACGACGGCGTCGCGCTGCACGATCCGGTGCTGTCCGACGGCGCCCTGGTCGGCGAGGTCAGCGAGGTGTCGGCCACGGCGTCGTTCGTGTCGCTGATCACCGACCACACGGTGTCGGTCACCGCGCGGGTGACCGATTCGGCCGGCGACACCGGCGAGCTCGTGCCGGCGGTCGGCAGCCCCAACCAGCTCGTGCTCCAGTACCTGCCGGCGCCCAATCCGGGCCAGGTCCAGAACGGGCCACAGCAGGGCCTGCTGGTCGAGACCGCGGGCTTCAAGTCCAACTCGCTCGAGTCCTACTTCCCGCCCAACATCCCGATCGGCACGGTGGCCTCGTTCGACGAGAACGAGCTGCTCAACAACGGCCAGGTTCCGGTCACCCCGGCCGCCGACCTGCGCCACTTCGACAGCGTGCAGGTCCTGACCCAGGCCCAACCCGGAGCAGCGCGGGCGCAGCTGCCGTGAGCGAGATCCCCAACACGGTCAAGCTCCCGCTGCGCCTCGTTCTGCTGGCGCTCCTCGCCGTGCTCGTGCAGGAGTCGGCGATCTCCCAGATCTCGATCTTCGGGGTCAGCGCTGACATCACGCCGCTGGTCGTGATGTCGGTGGGTCTGTTGTGCGGCTCGCTGACCGGGGCGATCTTCGGGTTCGCCACCGGTCTGCTGATCGACCTGGTGCTCGTCCAGACGCTCGGGGTCACGTCGCTGCTCTACATCGCGATCGGCTACTGGGCAGGGCGGCTGCGCGAGCTGCGCGACCCCTCGCACGAGCTCGTGCCGCTGGCCGGTGGGGCGCTGGCCTCGACGTTCGCCGGGCTGGGGATGGCCCTGATCCAGTTCCTGCTCGGAGTCGACGCGCCGGTCAGCCTGCTGCTGCTCCAGCAGATCTTCATCGTGGTGCTGGTCAACACCCTGATCTCTCTGCCGGTCTACGCGCTGATCCGGCGGATCATCCGGCCGGTGCTGCCCGAGGATCCCCGCCGCCGGCGCCGGCGCGCCTACACCACCGGCGGACTCAGCCCGCTCCAGCAGGGCACCGGCCGACGCGGCGGCGTGTCCCGACTGCAAACGTGATGCCGCCGCTACCGGAAGACAAGCAGCTGCGGTTCGTCAAGCAGGAGGACCGACCCGCGATGAGCCCGCAGCTCGCGCGGCGGGCGGCGATGGTGGGCATGCTCGCCCTCGGCCTGTTCGCGATCCTGTTCTTCCGCCTGTGGTTCCTGCAGGTGCTCTCGAGCAACCAGTACGCCAAGGCGGCGAGCGTGAACTTCGGGCGCGACGTCGTCGTCCAGGCGCCGCGCGGTCAGATCCTCGACTCGACCGGGGCGATCCTGGCCTCTAGCCGGCGAGCCTACGCGGTGGAGATCGCGCCTCCAGCCCTCCCGGTCCCGATCACCGACAAGAATCTAGCCCACCCGCCGCAGGCGGATGCCGCGCTGTACGACCGGCTGGCCGGCGTGGTGGGACTCCCGACCAGGCGCCAGCCCTGCCCGGTCAACGGCCACGGGCTGCTGCGCATGTCCGAGATCGCCTGCCGGGTGGTTCAGGGCTACGTGGCGCTCTCCTATGGCGAGGCGACGGTGGCGAGCGACATCACCAACCCGCAGCTCTGGTACATCTCCGAGCATCAGGCGTCGCTGCCGGGCGTGAGCGTCCAGCAGATCTACCAGCGCACCTATCCGCTCGGCGACGTCGCATCTCAGGTGCTCGGACTGGTCAGCCGCATCACCGGTCCCGAGACCAAGGACCCCTATTACAAGGGCGTCGACCAGAACGACTCGGTGGGCCAGTCGGGCCTGGAGGCCTCCTATGACCGCTATCTGCGCGGCATCGACGGCGCCCAGAAGGTGAAGGTCGACGCCTTCGGCAACTTCGTCGGCGTGGAGTCGAAGACGCCTCCGACGGCCGGCGACAACCTCAAGCTCTCGCTCAACGCCAAGCTCGAAGCGGTCGGACAGCAGGCACTCCAGGAGTCGATCGACTCCAACTACCCGGCCAACGGCGGCGCGTTCGTGGCCATGAACCCGCAGAACGGCGAGGTCTATGCGATGGGCTCGCTGCCGACGTACAACGCCAACGTGTTCACCAAGCCGGTGCCCTACACGACCTACAACGCGCTGTTCGGGCCCAACTCGGGCGATCCGCAGGTCAACCGCGCCTACCAGAGTGCCGGGCCGACGGGCTCGACGTTCAAGCCGATCACCGCGACCGCGGCGCTTCAGAGCGGCGCGTGGAGCGTCGGGAGCAGCTTCGACGACACCGGCCAGTACTGCTTCAGCGGCCAATGCCGCCGCAACGCGGGCGGCGCGGTCGACGGCAGCCTCGACCTGGAGTCAGCGATCAAGGTCTCCTCGGACGATTTCTTCTACAACCTCGGTGTGCTGACGAACTCACCGGCCCCGAAGGGCGGCCCGCTCCAGAACTGGGCGCGCCAGTACGGCATCGGTCAGAAGAGCGGAATCGACCTGCCCGACGAGAGCGCCGGGACGCTGCCCGATGCCGCGTGGCGCGATCAGCGCAACGAGCTCGAGAGCGAGTGCGACCACGCCACCGGCCCGTTCAAGTACACCAACGGGGTGAACACAAGCTCGGTGATGCATCCGGGGTGGCATCGGGGTCCCCAGCGCGCGGCAGGCGCATGCGGGCTCGCCGACGGCACCGACCGCTCGTGGGCGGCCGGCGACAACGAGAACCTCGCCGTCGGCCAGGGCGATGTGCAGGTCACGCCGCTGCAACTTGCCGTGGCCTACTCCGCGCTGGCCAACAACGGAACGATCGTCACCCCGCACCTGGGCCTCGACGTGCAGGACGCCAACGGGTTCGTCCAGCGCTCGTTCAACCCCCCGCCGAAGCGGCAGTTGAACATCAACCCGCTGTATCTCGAGACCATCCGGGCCGGCCTGCGGGCCGCGGCCTCACAGCCGGGAGGCACCTCGGCTGACGTGTTCGCGAACTTCCCCGAGCAGGTGTACGGCAAGACGGGAACCGCGCAGTACAACGGCCAGCAGGACTACGCCTGGTACGCCTGCTTCGTCCCGGCCAGCGCGACCAGCAAGCCGATCGTGGTCGTGGTCACGGTCGAGCAGGGTGGCTTCGGCGCGGTCGGCGCAGCCCCGGTGGCGCGCCAGCTCCTCTCGCAGTGGTTCTTCGGCAGCAAGGGCGCGTACGTGGCCGGGAGCTCGAAGACGCTGTGAGCGCGCTCGGCTCAGGCGCGATCCGGCCGGCCGACGAGGTCGCGGCGCAGCCACGCCCGCGGGTATGGCTGCGCATGGACCCGCTGCTGTTTCTCGCCGCATTCGGGCTGGCTGCCTGCTCGCTGATCATGCTGAAAGGCGAGGGGCCCTCGCTCGACTCGGCGAACCACATGTACTTCGTCGAGCGCCAGGGCATCTACTTCGGGATCGGACTGCTCGTCGCCCTGGTGCTGGCGCATGTCGACTACTCCCGCCTGCGCGAGTACAAGTACGGCTGCTACGGCGTGATGATCGCGCTGAACCTGGTCGTGCTCGGGATGCCGAAGGTCGCGGGTGCGGCCCGCTGGATCCCGCTGCCGTTCTTCCAGCTGCAGCCCTCCGAGTTCGGCAAGCTGCTGCTGATCGTCTCGGTTTCGGCCTTCGCCGTGGACCGCTCGCGCCGGGTGCACGAGCGGCGCACCACGGCCCGGATCATGCTGCTGGCGATCATCCCGGCGATGCTCGTCATCCCGCAGCCGGACCTGGGCACGGCGCTGGTGTACATCGCGGTCGGCTTCGCGGTGCTGTTCTTCTCCGGCGCCTCGTGGAAGCACCTGACCGCGCTCGCTGTCCTGTTCGTGACCGCGATCGTGCTGGTGCTCGTAGTGGCTCCCGCCACCGGGCATCACCTGCTCAAGCCCTACCAGATGCAGCGGCTGACCGGCTTCCTGCATCCCTCCCACGATCCGGGCAACCAGACCTACAACATCACCCAGTCGCTCAACGCGATCGGGTCCGGGGGCAAGAGCGGGCTCGGCGTGCAGGGGGCCAGCCAGGTCAACCTGCACTTCCTGCCCGCCCCCGACACCGATTTCATCTTCGCGGTGGTGGGGGAGACGTACGGATTCCTCGGGGCCGCCATCGTGCTGTCCCTGTACGCGCTGCTCATCTGGCGCGCCCTGCGGATCCTGACCATGGCCAAGAACCTCTACGGGACGCTGGTGGCCGGGGGAATCCTGGCCATGGTGATGTTTCAGGTGTTCGTCAACGCGGGCATGACCATCGGCATCATGCCGATTACCGGAGTGCCCCTCCCGCTGCTCAGTTATGGCGGATCGTCGGTGCTCGTGACATTCATCGGCGTCGGTCTTCTACAGTCGATATACGTGCAGGCACGGATGACAGCTGCGTCGAAGACCAGAGGATTGGTTTGACGGCCCCCGTAATGCCCGCGGCCCAGGCGTACAGGGCGCGGCGACCGCGTTCGCCCCGGAGGCTCGAGCTCTCAATGCTCGCGCTGCCTCCCCGAACGTCCCAAAAACTTCACAAAGGACTGACAAGAATTGAAGAAGCAAGTGTTGGTCAGCGTCGACCGTGGGGAGACCCGGGTCGCGCTGTTGGAGGCGACCGGACAGGTCGCCGCACGTAAGAGCGCGCCGAAGTCAGGCGCTCGACGGCGTCGCCGGACATCAAAGCCGGCCGCCGGATATCACGTTGCCGAGCTGTATCTGGAGCGCCGCGGAGCGCGCTCGATCGTCGGCAACATCTACAAGGGCCGCGTGGACAACGTGCTGGGCGGCCTGGAGGCCGCGTTCGTCGACATCGGCCTGGAGAAGAACGGCTTCTTGCACGTCGACGAGATCGTCCTGCCCGGCGTCGAGGCCCCACGCCGCGGCCGTGGCTCGGGCCGCGAGAACCGGCAGATCACCGACATGCTCAAGCCGGGCCAGGAGATCATCGTCCAGGTCGTCAAGGACCCCCTGAAGACAAAGGGGGCGCGGCTGTCCATGGACCTGACGATCGCCGGGCGCTACATGGTCTACGCGCCGTTCGGCGAGGGGGTCGGCGTGTCGCGCCGGCTCGAGGACTCAGAGCGCGAGCGCCTGCGCAAGGAGGCGGCCAAGCTCGACCTCAAGGGCGCCGGCGCGATCATCCGCACCGCCGCCCACGGCGCCAACCGGGCCGATCTGGAGCGCGAGCTGCTCTACCTGTTCAAGCTGAACGAGGTCCTGCAGAAGCGCGTGGCCGAGACCGCCGCGCCCTCGCTGGTCTTCCAGGAGGCCGACCTGTCGGTGCGGGTCGTCCGCGACATCTTCTCCTCGACGTTCGAGCGAGCGATCGTGGATGACCCCAAGCAGCACCACCGGCTGGTCTCGTTCTTCACCCGCACGGCGCCCGAGCTGGTCGAGCAGGTCGAGCTGTGGGAGGAGGAGCAGCCGCTGTTCGAGGCCTTCGGCGTCGAGGCGGTACTCGACTCGACCCTCTCGCGCCGGGTCGACCTGCCCAGCGGCGGCTATCTGATGATCGACTACGCCGAGGCGCTGACCGTGATCGACGTGAACTCCGGCTCGTTCGTGGGCCGCGGCAAGGCGGCCCGGCTGGAGGACACGATCACCAAGACCAACCTGGAGGCGGCCGAGGAGGTCGTGCGCCAGCTGCGCCTGCGGGACATCGGCGGGATCATCGTGATCGACTTCATCGACATGGCCCGGGCCCGCAACCGGGACGCCGTCCTCAAGGTGCTCCGCAAGGCGCTCGACGAGGACCGGACCAAGACGTTCGTGGTCGAGATCTCGCCGCTCGGGCTGGTCGAGATGACCCGCCAGAACGTGACCGACGGCGTGCGCGAGATCATGACCCGCCCCTGCCCGACCTGCGACGGCGAAGGCGTGATCAAGTCCGAGGAGACGCTGGCCATCGAGTTCGAGCGCCGGATGCGCGACCTGGCCAAGGAGACCGAGGCCGAGGCGATCCTGCTCCAGATGAACCCGCGGGTCAGCGCCGAGTTCATCCGCGACGACGCTCGGGTGTTGCGCCAGGTCGAGGAGGACACCGGTAAGTGGTTCACCTTCGAGGGCTCCGAGGGTCTGCACCTGGACCACTTCGCGGTCGTTCTCGAGTCCACGCGGGACAAGGTGATCGAGCGCTCGGTGCCCTTCCGGGTCGGCGAGGAGGTCCACGTCGAGATCGTCGAGCCGCACATGTACAACCCGGGCGACGCGGTGGCCAAAGTCGACGGCTACATGATTCAGATCACCGGCGCCGGCGACTACGTGGGCGAGAAGCACCTGGTCCGGATCGAGGAGGCCGGGCGGACCTCGGCCGTGGCCACGCTGCTCGACGCGACGCCGTCATCGGCTCCCGCAGCCTCGGCCGACGGGGATAGCGACGCAGATGGCCTAGAATCGAAGCCTCGGCGCCGTGGCCGACGAGGCGGACGGCGCCGTTCCGGCGCCAAGGCCGAATCCGTGAGCTCATCCGAATGACCTACGCGATCATCAAAACCGGCGGTAAGCAGTACCGCGTCGAGCAGGGCCAGTCGCTGCTGGTGGAGCGGCTGGCGGTCGGCGACGGCGAGGACGTGACGCTCGAGCCGCTGCTGTTCGTCGACGGGTCGGACGTGGTCGACGGTGAGGATCTTTCCCGCGTCTCGATCAAGGCGCGGGTGGTGGCCCACGAACGCGGCCCCAAGCTGCGCGTGGTCAAGTTCAAGCCCAAGCGCGGCTACAAGCGCCGCACCGGCCACCGTCAGAACCTGACGCGGATCGAGATCACCGCGCTCGGCGTGGCCTCGGGTTCCGGGCGCGGCGGCTCGCGGCGCGCGGCGTCTACCGCATCGAAGGAGGCGAGCGATGGCTCATAAGAAGGGACTTGGCTCCTCGCGCAACGGACGCGACTCCCACGCGAAGCGACTCGGCGTCAAGGTGTTCGCCGGCGAGGCGGTCACCGGCGGCGAGATCATCGTCCGCCAGCGCGGCACCCGCTTCAAGCCGGGCGACGGCGTCGGGATCGGCAAGGACGACACTCTGTTTGCCCGGGCCGCCGGCACGGTGGAGTTCACGCGCGGCCGGCGCGGTCGGGTCATCTCGGTCGTTGCTGCCGACTCGGAGCCCTAAGCCGCGTCAGCCGTCAGCCCGGCGGGACCCGGGAAACGCGGCTGCCCATAGGCTGCCGCGGCCGTCAATCATTTAGAGGTGCCGTGGGCCGAGGACCGGCATGCCCCACTCTTCGGCGACCTGGAACGTGAAACGGCGCAGGCTGGGGATCAAGATGCCGGAGCCGGTCAACGCTCCGAACGACCCCACCGCCTGCCGATTGCCGAAGCCGAACGGTGCCGAGGGCAGCGCCGGCGATGGACAGGGCGAGGGCGCAGGTCAACAGCCGCAGCCGCATCGGGGACAGGTTTAACGAGCGTCCGGTGGCGAGGTTGCGGACTCCCTCGGCCGCACGGGCGCGTCCGCTAGGCGCGGGACGGTGGCCCGCCGGGCATGGACGCCCGGCGGAACGGCCCCAGGGATGCCGAGCGCAGCGAGGCCCCTAAGCCGCAGCGGCCTGCTCGAACTGCGAGGTGCACTCGGGGCAGCGGCGCGCCTTGATCGGGATCGCCGAGTCGCACTCCGGGCATTGCTTGGTGTCCGGATCCTCCGTGGCCCGGCGGGCCATCAGCGCGTTGATCGGCGTCACCACCAGAAAGAACACGACGGCGGCGATCGACACGAACGTGATCAGGTTGTTGATGAAGTCACCGTAGGCGAACGTGCTGCCGTTGATCTTGAACTTCAGCGCGGCGAAGTCGTGGGCGCCGAAGATCGCGGCGATGAGTGGCGTGAGCAGGTCGGCCACCAGCGACTTGACCACCGCCGTGAACGCCGTGCCGACCACGACCGCGATCGCCAGGTCGACCACATTGCCGCGGAACAGGAAGCGCCTGAAGTCCGTGAGGAGTTTTGGAACCAATCCATGTCTTGTTTCGTCACATATGCCCGACGATCCTTCGGCGGATGGCGATTCAGCTATCACATGCGTAGCCGCATCGCCAAAGTTCGGCGGTTGGCGGAGCGTCAGGCGGGGCGAGTGAGCGTGGCGCAGTTCGCAGCGCTCGGGGTGCCGACCGCGGTGATCGCGCGGTGGGTCGATGGTGGCTATCTGCACCAGGTGTGTCCCCGGGTGTATGCAGTTGGTCACCGCGCGCCAAGCGTGGAGGCGGACCTGTGGACGGCGGTGCTCTACGCCGGCCCGGGCGCGATGCTCAGCCACGCGACCGCACTGTGGTGGCGCGGCCTGATCGAGGCGCAGCCGCGTCCGCTCCAGGTGAGTACGCCGCGCCGCTGCCAGTCGCAGCCGGGGATCCGTGTGTACGCCCGGCGCGCGTGCGAGCGCATCCTCCACAAGGGCCTGCCCATCACGACCATCGAGCAGGCAGTGCTCGACTTCGCCGCGACCGCCCCGCTCGAACGCGTACGCCACGTACTGGCCAACGCCGACTACCACAAGGTGCTCGACATCACCGCACTCCAGGTGATTGCCGGCAATGGCCGCGCGGGCAGTACGAACCTCCGCAAGGCGCTAGAGCGCCACGAACCGAAGATGGCCCGTACGCGCAGCCCGCTCGAGCGGCTGTTCCTCCCGCTCTGCGAGCGATACGGGATACCGCTTCCCGACGACGTCAACGTCCTGGTCGCCGGCGTCCTGGTCGACGCGGTGTGGTGGCGGCAGAAGCTGGTGGTCGAGCTCGACGGACGCGACAACCACAGCTCGTGGGCGCAGATCCAGCGCGACCGGAGCAACGAGATGCGCTTGCGCGGCGCCGGCTTCGACACCCTCCGCTACGGCACCGTGCAGCTCGAGGAGGAGCCGGCACTGGTGGCCGGCGACGTGATCCGGCGGCTCAGTTCGCCTGGGCGGTCGGTCTGACCAGGATCTCGTTGATGTCCACGTGGGCCGGCTGGGTCACCGCGAACATGATCGTGCGCGCCACGTCGTCGGCCTCGAGCGCGTCCGAGACGGGGTTCTCGAAGAACGGGGTGTCGACCATGCCGGGCTCGATCACGGTGACCCGCACACCGGTGTCGTTCAGCTCCTGGCGCGCCGCCTCGCCCATCGCGGTCACCGACCACTTGGTGGCCGAGTAAAGCGATCCCGGCAACGCCCGCCGGCCGGCCACCGAGCCGGTGAGGATCAGGTGGCCCCGGGTCTCTTTCAGCGCCTCGAGCGTCGCCCGGATGGTCAGCGCCACCCCGTACACGTTGGTCAGCACCATCTCGCGCCAGTGCTCGGGCGAGTCGCCCAGGAAGCTGCGCGCCGAGCCGAACCCGGCGTTGGCGAAGGCGACGTCGAGGCGGCCGAAGCGCTCGAGCGCGCTCCGCACCACCGCCTGCTGCTGCTCCCACTCGGTCACGTCGCACTCGAGGGCCAGCGCGCGGTCCGCGCCGCCGAGCTCGTCGGCGAGATCGCTCAGACGATCGACCGAACGGGCGGCCAGGACCACGCGGTAACCGGCCCCTGCGGCGGCGCGGGCGGTGGCGGCGCCGATCCCGCTCGAGGCACCGGTGATCAGGAAAACGGGGTCGGACATGCCACGATGACTACCCATGCAGGACCGAGCTCGAATCCACGTCATGGCCGGCGGCGGCGGGAACGGCTGTCTGAGCTTCCGCCGGGAGGCCCACGTGCCCAAGGGCGGACCGAATGGTGGCGACGGGGGCCGCGGCGGCGACGTCGTGCTGGTGTGCGATGACTCGCTGCGCGACCTGGAGAGCTTCCGGCGCAGCTCGCACTTCAAAGCCCGGCGCGGCGGTCACGGCCAGGGATCGCTGCGTCACGGCAAGGACGGGGAGACGCTCGAGATCGGCGTGCCGCCCGGAACCGAGGCGCGCGTCGAGGCGGACGGGACCGTGCACGACCTGGTGCGCCCCGGGCAGCGGGCCGTGGTGGCGCGCGGCGGTCCGGGCGGGCGCGGTAACAAGCGCTTCGCCGGCCCCACCCATCAGACGCCGCGGTTCGCCGAACGCGGTCTGGCCGGCGATGAGACATGGATCACCCTGCAGCTGAAGCTGCTGGCCGATGTGGGCCTGGTCGGCCTGCCCAACGCCGGCAAGTCCTCGCTGCTCGGACGGCTCACGCGCGCCCATCCGAAGGTGGCCGATTACCCGTTCACCACGCTCGAGCCGGCCCTGGGCACGCTTGACGCCGAGGACCGCCAGCTGGTGATCGCGGACATCCCTGGGCTGATCGAGGGAGCAAGCGCCGGGGCTGGGCTGGGGCACGACTTCCTGGCCCACATCGAGCGCACCCGCCTGCTCGTGCACGTGCTCGATCTGGCGCCACTCGACGGCAGCGATCCGTGTGAGAACCACGCCACGGTCGAACGCGAGCTTAAGCTGCACAACCCGCGCCTGGCCGTGCTGCCCCGCGTGCTGGCCCTTTCCAAGGCCGACCTGGTTGACCCGGACGCCCGGGAGGCCGCGCGCGAGGCGTGGGCGGCGCGTGTCGGGCGCGACACGCCGGTGATCGTCACCTCATCGGCGACTCGGCTGGGTCTGGATAGCTCGCGCTCGAGCTGGTCCGCCGCGTCCCGGTGGCCGAGGAGCCCGAGGCGGCGATCGAAATCGTCCCCGACGGCGAGGAGCTGGCCGAGCATCGGGTCTTCCGCCCGGCCGCCCCGCGCGCCTACCAGGTGGCCAAGGTGGCCGATCGGGTCTACCGGGTGAGCGGGCAGGGCATCGAGCGGCTCGTGGCGCGCTACGACCTACAGAACGCGGATGCCCTGGCCTACCTGGAGCGGCGGCTACGGGGCATCGGAGTGATCAGGGCGCTCCAGGAGGAGGGATTCGAGCCCGGCGACGAGGTGGAGATCGCCGGCATCGTATTCGACCTCGATCCGGAGTAGCGATGTAGCATCCCGCATCTGTGGCCTGGGAGAGGAGGAGTCGGATGCGGCGTTCACTGTGGGGTGGACTGGTGGCGGGTGCGGTACTGGCGTTCGCGCCGGCGGCGGGCGCACAGGTGCTGCGGGTGGGGACCTACAACGGCATCCCCGGGCAGTACAACTCGATCCAGGCCGCGGTGAATGCCGCTCAGCCCGGGGACACGATCCTGATAGCGCCCGGCGATTACAAGACGACCAGCTCGAGCGCCCCGTCGGCCGCGACCGACACTCCGGCCGCGGTCCTGATCACCACGCCCGGGATCACGCTGCGCGGCATGGACCGCAGCGGCGTGGTGGTGGACGGAACCAAGCCGGGTTCGCCCCAGTGCAGCTCGAGCGCGGGCGACCAGAACCTCGGGCCGAACGGCTCCGGGCTGAACGGGATCATGGTGTGGAAGGCCAACAACGTGGCCGTCCAGAACCTCACCGCGTGCAACTTCCTGAGCGGCTCGGGCAACGCCGGCAACGAGATCTGGTGGAACGGGGGCGACGGCGGCGGCCAGATCGGCGGCTGGGGGTTCGACGGTGACTACCTGACCGCGACCAGCACGTACTTCGCCGATGAGTCCACGGCCGCCGGTTACGGGATCTTCTCGAGCGATTGGAGCGGCGGCACGTGGGATCAGACCTACGTCTCGAACTTCAACGACTCGGGGTACTACATCGGCGCCTGCCAGCAGGTGTGCGACCAGACGCTCGACCACGGGTGGTCGGAGTACAACGCGCTCGGCTACTCGGGCACGAACTCCGGCGGGCAGCTGGTCGTCGAGAACTCGGAGTTCGACAACAACGAGGACGGGTTCGACACCAACAGCCAGAACAACGACGACTGGCCCTCGCCCCAGGACGGGGCGTGCCCGGGCAACGGCATCAGCCCGATCACCCACACCCACTCGTGCTGGGTGTTCATGGACAACTACGTCCACGACAACAACAACCCGAACGTACCCTCGGCGGGCGCGGCGGCGGCCGGCCCCACCGGCACCGGGCTGTCGGTCTCGGGCGGGCGCGACGACACGATCATGGACAACCGGTTCGTGAACAACGGCGCCTGGGGCGTGATCTTCGTCCCCTACCCGGACACCGAGACGCCGCCCCCAGATGTGGCCGATCCGTGCGCCGGCGGCGTCGGCGGCCCCGGCAACGTGTGCAACTACGACGACTGGGGCAACACGCTGTACGGCAACACGTTCTCAGGCGACGGCTTCTTCGGCAACCAGACCAACGGCGACTTCGCCGAGTCGACGACCACGCCCGGACATCCGATCAACTGCTACGGCCAGAACGCCGACACCAGCGGCACGCTGACCAGCTCGCCCTCGAACCTGGAGCAGACCAACGGCACGTGCGGGCAGACCGCGACCGCGCCCGACCCGAACAGCACATTCATCAGCCAGGTCAACTGCGACGCGCAATTCTTCGGGAACGTCTGCCCGCCCGGAGCGAACTACCCGCGGCGAAGCGCCGTGGTCATGCACCCGGTGCCGCAGGGCCTGCCGACGATGCCCGATCCGTGCTCGGGCGTGGCGGCCAACCCGTGGTGCAGCGGTCAGGTGAGCATGCCGACCGCGGGCCGCTGCAGCGCCCGGTTCGTCACGGTCCGCCTGACGGTGTCCAAGCGTGAGAGCTTCCGATCGGTATCCGTGAAGATTGCCCGTGGGAAGTGGCGCCGCCACAAGGCCCACGGGCGTCGCCTGCGGCTGAGGCTCGACCTCGGCTCGGGGCGCAGCCACAACGTGTGGGTGCGGTTCCTGGAGCGCATCACGGTGCGCGGCCATCACGAGTACGTGAAATTTGCCAGGATCTACCACCGGTGCTGACCCGGATCGGATCTCGTGTCGCGGCGCTCACGCTCGCGGTGTTGCTGCTGGCGGCGACGAGTGCGTCGGCGCGCGTGCTGATCGTCAACGGGAGACACGTCGGCTACCCGCACTACACGACGATCCAGGCCGCGGTCAATGCGGCCCACCCGGGTGACTGGATCCTGATCGCCCCGGGCGTGTACACGGGTGCGGTGACGATCCACACACCGCGGCTTCACGTGCGCGGCATGAATCGCAACAAGGTGATCCTCGACGGCCGCCACCGGGTCGGCAACGGGATCACGATCTTCTCGAGCGGCGTGTGGGTCGAGAACCTGACCGTGCGCAACTTCGACCGCCGCAACCGGGAGGACTCGGCCAACGGCAACGAGATCTGGTGGGAGGGAGCCGGTCCCCACGGCAGCCGGATCGGGATCCACGGCTGGTGGGGGCAGTACCTCACCGCTTATGACACCGGGCTGCTCGGCGGCTACGGCGAGTTCGCCAGCCACTCCGTCGACGGGTTCTTCAAGCACATCTATGCCTCGGGGATGAACGACTCGGGCGTGTACGTGGGCGGGTGCCGCGACTGTCATGCGCTTGTGCAGGACGCGGTGATGGAGCGAAACGCCCTGGGCTGGTCGAGCACCAACGCCGGCGGCCACCTGATTGTCGAAGACTCGACCTTCGCCCACAACAGCGTCGGCGTCGCCCCCGACTCGGAGCCCGACTCAGACCTGCCGCCTCCCCAGGACGGTGCCTGCAACTCGGCCTCGAACCGCGCGAAGCTGCCCCCGTTCAGCTCGACGCAAATCAGCCACTGCACGATCTTCCGCGACAACCTGATCGAGGACAACGGCAACTTGTCGACGCCGGCGAACTCGGACATCCTGGGCGCGCCGTTCGGCGTCGGCATCATTCTCGGCGGCGACTACGGGGACCTGATCGAGGACAACACGATCCGCGGCAATCCGTCCTTCGGCGTGCTCGTGCTCGAGCGGCCCGACCCGTTCCCGCCGACGTCTAAGACCGTCTACTTCCAGTCTTCGGGCAACCAGATCTCCGACAACACGATCACGGGCAACGCCAGAGAGTCCGGCACCGATGACATCGGGCTGGAGGGCGGCGAGTTCGGGGCCAAGAACTCGGTCAACAACTGCTTCTCGGGCAACACATTCGGGACCTCCAGCCCCGCTGACGTCGAGGGCACATGGGGCTGCCAGAACGTCACCACGCCCAACGGAGGCACCGCGCTCTTTCTCGAGATCCTGAAGCTGATCGGTCAGTCCAGTGACCGCCATCAGCGCGCGCAGGCAGCGCCGCGACCGCAGCCGACGATGCCACGGCCGTGCCGCGGCGTCCCGCGCAACGCGCTCTGCCGCTGACCGCGCCCCTGTGGTCCTAACCTCCTGAGGCGACATGGGTGCCGTGGTGGTCAAGCTCGGCTCGAGCATCGTTGCTCGCGATCACGGCGAGGTGCGGCTCGACGTACTCGCCCGGATCTGCGACGAGCTGGCCGAGCTTCAGCGCGCCGGACGCCGGCCCGTGATCGTCACCAGTGGCGCGATCGCGCGTGGCATGGGAGTGATGGGCCTGCCCCTGCGGCCGCGGGCCATGGACGAGCTGCAGGCGGCCAGCGCGGTGGGCCAGGGCAAGCTCTACCAGGTCTACGACGAGCTGCTGCGAGCGCGCGGCCTGCAGACCGCGCAGGTGCTGCTGACCTTCTTCGACATGAGCGCGCGCAGCCATTACCTAAACGCCCGCCAGACGCTCGGCAGGCTGCTCGAGTGGGGCGTGGTGCCGGTGATCAACGAGAACGACACCACGACGACCGATGAGATCTCCTTCGGCGACAACGACTTCCTGGCTGCGCAGGTGGCGATCCTCATCGCCGCCGAGCTGCTCGTTCTGCTGACCGACGCCGACGGGCTGTTCACGGCCGATCCTCGCACCGACCCGAACGCCCGGCTGGTGTCCGAGGTGACCTCGTTCGAGCAGTTGGATGAGTTGACCATCGGCCATGCCACCTCGCCTCTGGGCTCGGGCGGCATGCGCTCGAAGGTGGTGGCGGCCGAGATGGCCACCGCGGCCGGGATCCCCACGGTTATCGCCAGCGGGCTGGCCCCCGGGGCGCTGCTCGGGGCGGCGGGCGGTGAAGGCATCGGCACGCGGTTCTCAGCTCGGCCGGGCCGCTACTCGAGCTTCAAGCTGTGGCTCAAGTACGCCAAGCCGACCCGCGGCCGGGTCCTGGTCGACGCCGGCGCGGCGCGCGCGTTGCGCGAAGGCGGCACGAGCCTGCTCCCGGTGGGCGTCGTCGAGGTCGCCGGCGAGTTCGACGCCGGTGACGCGGTCGAGATAGCCGTGGACGGGGACGTGGTCGGCAAGGGAATCTGCAACTACTCGGCGAGCGAGCTCCGGCGGGTCCGCGGGCTGAAATCGGCCGAGGTCCGGGATCGGCTCCCGCGCGCCACCGAGGAAGCG
Organism: uncultured Solirubrobacterales bacterium; assembly: GCA_963764545.1. Taxonomy (GTDB): domain Bacteria; phylum Actinomycetota; class Thermoleophilia; order Solirubrobacterales; family Solirubrobacteraceae; genus Palsa-465. The sequence continues at coordinate 688,036 of CAVXSX010000012.1, forward strand.
GTCCACCGGGACTACTTCGTGCTGGCGTAACCTTCGGGGCGAGCATGGCGGTGATCGCGACATCGGTAGCCGAGACCTGTCTGGCGGCGCAGCGCGCTGCCGGGGCGCTGGCCGCGCTGTCCTCCGGCGTCAAAGATGCCGCGCTCGAGGCGATCGCCGCGGCGCTGCTCGAGCACACGCCGGACATCCTTAAGGCCAATGCCCGGGATCTGGACGGCGGGCGTGAGGCGGGCCTGAGCGCGACGCTGATGGACCGCCTGGCGCTCGACGAGCGCCGCGTGGCCGCCGTCGCCGGCCAGGTGCGCGATATCGCGGCGCTGCCCGACCCGGTGGGCGAGGTGATCGAAGGCCGGCGGCTGGCCAACGGTCTCGACGTGCGCAAGGTCCGGGTGCCGCTGGGCGTGATCGCAGTGGTCTACGAGGCTCGCCCGAACGTGACCATCGACGCCGCCGCGCTGTGCCTGAAGTCCGGCAACGCGGTGGTCCTGCGCGGATCGTCGATGGCGGCCCATTCCAACGCGGTGCTGGCCGCGGTGGCGATCGAGGCTGGACTGGCGGCCGGGATGCCCGAGGGCGCGATGGGGCTGGTGGCCGGCGGCGGCCACGACGAGCTAGCCGAGCTCGCTACCCAGACCGGTGTGGTGGACCTGATCATTCCGCGCGGGGGAGAGGGTCTGAAGGCGGCGCTGAAGGGCGTGGCCACCGTGCCGGTCATCTACGCCGCATCGGGCAACTGTCACGTGTACGTGGACGGGTCCGCATCGCTCGAAGACGCACTGGCGATCGCGTTGAACGCGAAGATCCAGAAGCCGAGCGTGTGCAACGCCGTCGAGACGCTGCTCGTGCACGAGGCGGTGGCGGACGAGTTCCTGCCCGGGGCGCTGCGGTCGCTGGCAGATGCCGGCGTCTCGCTACGGGGCGACGCGTCGACGCGCTCGGTGTCCGGCGGCGTCGAGGTAGCCGAGGCCACCGAGGAGGACTGGGCCACCGAATACCTCGCGATGACCATGGCCGTGCGCGTGGTCGGCTCGGTGCAGGAGGCCATCGAGCACATCAACCGGTGGGGGTCGGGTCACTCCGAGGCGATCGTCACCCGCGACACCGAGGCCGCCCGCGCCTTCCAGCTCGGGGTGGACGCCGCGTGCGTGTACGTCAACGCGTCCACCCGGTTCACCGACGGAGGCGAGTTCGGGATGGGTGCCGAGATCGGCAACTCGACCCAGAAGCTCCACGCGCGCGGTCCGATCGGGCTGCGCGAGCTCTGCACCTTCAAGTACCTGATCGAGGGCGCGGGTCACGTTCGCCCCTGACGGAGCCTGTGCGAATCGGCATTCTCGGCGGAACGTTCAATCCGCCACATCTCGGTCACCTCATCTGCGCCCAGGAGGCGTACCTTCAGCTCGGATTGGACCAGGTGATCCTGATCCCGGCCCGGATACCGCCGCACAAACCGGTGGAGGAAGAACCGGGCGCCGAGCAGCGCCTCGAGCTGTGCCGGCTGGCCATCCAGGGCGACGATCGCCTGGCCGTCTCGGACATCGAGATCGGCCGAGACGGACCGTCGTACACGGTCGATACCCTTGAGGAACTGCATTCTTCTGCGCCAGACCACGAGCTGTTCCTGATCGTCGGGGGTGACATCGCCGCGGGCCTGCCGGATTGGCATGAGCCGGAGCGGGTTCTGTCGCTGGCCACGCTCGCGGTGGCCAAGCGCCGAGGCACCTCGCGCAAAGCCGTCGATGCCGCGCTCGGGTCCCTGCGGGGAGGGGACCGTGCCCGCTACTTCGCGATGCCCCGGATCGGAATCTCCTCGACCATGCTGCGGGACCGCGCCCGGTCGGGTCAGCCGATCCACTACTACCTCCCGGAGCCGGTCGTGAGCTACATCGAGCGCAACCGCCTATACGGCGGGGTGGAGTCGGTCACATGACCCGGCCCGCGCGCGCCCGAGCGGCCGATCAGATGTCTCCTGAGGAGCTGGCTCGCGCGATCGTCGACTACGCCGTGGATCGCAAGGCGCTCGACATCGTGCAACTCGATCTGCGCGAGATGATCGGTTACACCGACTACTTCGTGATCTGCTCGGGTCGCAGCGAACGCCAGGCCAAGGCCATCCATGACGCCATCCACGAAGGAATGAAGTCAGCCCACGGGCGTCTGCCCGAACGGGTGGAGGGCCTCCCGGGCGCGCGCTGGATACTGATGGATTACCTCGACGTGATCGTCCACGTGTTCGTGCCTGAGACCCGCGAGTACTACCGGCTCGAGCAGCTGTGGGGGGAGGCGCCGGCACTGGCTGTCGGGGACGGCTCGAGTTAGCCGTACGCGGCGGCCGTGGTCTCGCACTTCACGCCGCTGACCGCCGTTCTGCTGTGCCTGCTGGGGTTCGGCGTCGGCGTCTTCGGCACGCTGGTGGGCGCCGGCGGCGGGTTCATCCTCACCCCGGTCCTCCTGCTGGTCTATCCCGGCTCGACCCCGGCCCTGATCACGGCGATCAGCCTGATCGTGGTGTTCTTCAACGCGGGCTCGGGATCGGTCGCCTATGCCCGGCAAAAGCGGATCGACTACCGCTCGGGCAGCGTGTTCGCGCTGTGCACGCTGCCCGGGGCGGTGCTGGGGGTGCTCGTGGCCAACACGGTGTCCCGGCCCGGGTTCGACGTGATGATGGGCGTGGCGCTCACCGGGCTGGCCTGGTGGCTCGTGCGCGGGCGCCGGCAGCCGGCCGGGGATCATGGCGGCCGTGGGGTGGACCGGGTGATCGTTGACCGGGACGGCAAGGAGTACCGCTACCGGGCCAACGTGCGGCTGGGGGCGCTGTTCAGCGTGGGCGTGGGCTTCGTCTCGAGCTTCCTCGGGATCGGCGGAGGCGTGGTTCACGTGCCGTTGCTGGTCACCGTGCTCGGCTTTCCGACCCACGTGGCCACCGCCACCTCGCACTTCGTGCTGGCCTGGATGGCGCTGGTGGCGACGCTCACCCACATCGCCACGGGCACGTTCCACCACGGGGTCGGGTTGCGGCGCGCCGCCGCGCTGTCCGTCGGCGTGGTATTCGGCGCGCAGCTCGGGGCGATGCTCTCGCAACGCCTGAGCGGCACGGTGATCCAGCGGCTGCTGGCGGTCGGGCTGCTGGCGCTCGGGGTGAGGCTGGTGTTGAGCGTCGTGCTCTGAGGGCGCCGGCCTTGGTTACCCGGACCGGGCGGCTGTCAGCTCCTACATCGCGGCCAGCAACGTGGGCGCGACCTCCTTCTTGCGGCTCATCACGCCCGGCAGCTCGATCTGGCCGTCATGGGCGGATTGGCCGAACGCCCTGGCTACGCCGGTGACGTCGCCGGCGACAAGCAGGTCGGTGCCCTTGGTCAGGACGTCGGTGACCATCAGCGCGTAGAGCTGAAGATCGCGGCTCTCCCGTGCCTTGCGCATCGCCGAGACCAGCTCCTCGCTGCGCTCGAGGAGCGCCTTTCCGACGACCTCGATCTGCGCGATGCAGATCTGGTGCCCGCTTGAGGCGTGGTACTGCTTGGCGTCGCGGTTGATGATCTCCTCGGCGCTCACCTCGGACACGTCGGAGGTGGCCTCGAACATCTCGCGCCCGTATTCGCCGGCGTCCATGGCCAGCACCCGCTCCAGGTAGTCGACCACGCGGCGGTCGCGCTCGGTGGTGGTGGCGGAGTTGAGGATGATCGTGTCCGACATGACCGCGCCGAGCAGCATCATCGCGGTGGGCGGGCTCGGCTCCATCCCGCTCTGGCGGAAGCGCTCGACCACCAGGGTGGCGGTCGAGCCCACCGGGTCGAAGGTCGCGGTCACCGGGATCCGGGTCTCGATCGAGCCGATGTGATGGTGATCGAGGATCTCCACGATCTCGGCCTGTTCGACGCCCGAGACGGTCTGGGCCTGCTCGGCGTGGTCGACGAGCAGGACGCGCCGCCGGGGCGGGGCCACCAGGTTCGAGCGGGTGACCAGCCCCACCGGCCGGCGCTGGGGATCGATCACCACCGCCCCGCCGTAGTGGCTCTCCTTGATCTGCTCGGAGATCTCATCGACGAGGAACTCGCTGGTGGCGGTCAGCGGCTCGCGCTCCATCAGCGCGCTGCACGGCGCGGCCAGCGTGATCATGCGGCCCGAGACGTAGCTGTCCAGAGGCGAGACGATCACCGCCACTCCGCGCTGCGCGGCCAGCGCCAGGATCTCCGGGGTGGGCTCGGAGTCGTTGGACAGCACGAGCAGCTGTGCGCCGCGTTCGATGGCCAGGCGCTGGGCATCGGCGCGGTTGCCGACGACGACCACGTCGCCTGGCGAGGCGCCACTTCGCGTGGGATCCATCGAGTGCACCCACACCCGGCCGGAAAGCAGATTGTCCTCGCCGGTGAGCAGCCTGCCGGCGAGCACATCGACGATGGCCGACACCTGGGTCGGGGCGTCCCGGAGGGTCGAGGCCTCGCGCGTCTCGCGGATGTAGCGGCGAGCCAGCGCACGCTCGGTGATGACCCCGGCGAGCGCACCGTCGTCGTCCACCACCGGGACGAGCTCCAGGCCGGCGCGAGCCATCTCGAGCCCGGCCTGGCGGATCGGCGCCTGCAGGTGGGCGACCGGGAAGTCCGACTGCATCACGTCGCAGGCCCGAACCATCACATGGGGGAGGAACCTGGGCTTGGGGGCCTCGCTTCGCTCGAGCAGCCAGCGGGTCTGCGCGTTGCATTCGCCGAGGCGCACCGGGACGTACGTGTTGCGCGTGTCCAGCCGGCCCTTGAGCTCCGCGTAGCCGATGGCCGACGCGATCGAGTCCGCGTCGGGATTGCGATGACCGGTGACGTAGATCGTGGCCATGGCGGCCGATTATCGCCGCTCGTCGCAGTGTTGGGATACCGTCTCCGGCGAACTGCGCGGCAGCGGCTCCTTGCTGCCGGATTACACCTGAACGGAGAGAGACCATGCCGTCCGCCCCCCAGATCCTTCCGACCCAGATCCAGCAGGGAAGCGCGCCCGGCGTGAACTACCGCCTGGAGGGCGAGCTGGTGCCCGTGCTCCACATGGCCCTCGACGGCCAGGTGCCCGTGTACTTCGAGCATCACGTGCTGCTCTGGAAGTACCCGCAGATGCAGATCGGCCTGCATCCCCTGGGCCGGGGTCTCAAGCGCCGGGTGTTCGGCGGGATGCCGCTGCTGTTGCTCGAGGCGCAGTCGCCGGGCGAGATCGCCTTCAGCCGTGACTCACCCGGTCACATCGTCGCTCTGCACCTCCAGCCCGGCCAGGGGATCATGGCTCGCGAGCACCAGTTCCTGGCCGCCACCGGCGGCGTCCAGTACGACTACAGCCGCCAGAAGGGCTTCGCCAACATGCTCTACGGCGGAGGCTTCTGGGTCGATCACTTCTTCGCCGGAGACCACGAGGGCGTCGTCTGGATGCACGGCTACGGCAACGTGTTCGAGAAGACCCTCGAACCTGGCGAGTCGATCGACATCGAGCCCGGCGGTTGGCTCTACCGCGACCACTCGGTCGAGATGAGCCAGGAGGTCTACGGGTTCAAGACCGGCTTCCTGAGCGGCGCCGGCAACCTCGTGTTCAACCGCTTCACCGGTCCGGGCCGCGTCGGGCTCCAGAGCGCCTACTTCCACCCGCCCGTGCAGGAGGGCGCGGGTGGTGATTCCCAGCGCCGCGGCGGCGACACGATCGGAGGCCTCATCGGTGGACTGCTCGACAACTGACGTCCGATGACCTTCGCACCGGGGCATCTGGCCGCGCACCCGCTGCCCTCGGGGATCGTGGGCGCGCTCGGCCTGGGTGGCTATCAGCTGCTGGTCGACGTGGCCGGTGTGGGTGCCGGCCGGTTCGGTTCGCACGGGTTCCTGCTCGTCGCGTCCGACCCCGATCCCTCACTCCCTGACGCGGGGACCCAGATCGCCCTGCACCAGCCGCGGTTGCGGGATGAGACGGAGGCCGCGGCCTTCGCCCAGCTCGCTGCCCAGCTTGGTTATCTTCGATTGTCGGGATACCGCCTGGCGCTCGAGCGAGCGGGGCTGCGCAGCAAGGTCAGCGTGGTCAACCCGGCCACCGGCGGAATCGTCGCCGTGATCCCGGACAAAGCGCCTGGGCGCCTGTTCGGGGGCGCCCCGAGCGCCCCGCGGTTGCTCGCGTCCGTGCGAGACCTCCCACCCGCGGGGCGACCACCGGACACCCAGAGCCCGGAGCTGCTGCGTCAGGTGCTGCTCGCGCTCGCCCTGCGTGACGAGTCGGTCGGTGGCGCGGAGGCGGCCGAGCTGGCCGACCGCGCCCTCCAGCTCGCGCTTCGCGCCGGCGATCTCGATCCACCGGCGGCGCTCGAGGCCGCGAAGCAGGAGGGGCTGTAGTCAACGCTCCTCCTGGCTTGTCGGCGCGGGTTGCGCCTCGGAGGGCGCCGGTTTCACCGCAGCGGGCGGTGGCTCAGCCGCGGTCAGCCTGACCATCGGCTTCCCGCGACGGGTGACGACGGCGTCCTCACCGGAAGCGACTCGGTCGAGCCATGACCCGAACGCGTCGCGACAGGCATCGGCGCCGACCGTCACAGCTGCATCATGCAAGGCGGAATGGAGCTGAGGGGACTCGAACCCCTGACCTTCGCGCTGCCAGCGCGACGCTCTAGCCAACTGAGCTACAGCCCCGTCGAAGGTGAAGTCCTCTGCAAGGTTAACGCATGCCCGCTGTCCATTGCGCGCGGCAGTCAGTCGGAGGTAGATGACCGTCCGGTTTGCGAGGAGTCGTGCCGGCAACAGGAAGCAACGATCCAGGTCTCCGCAGTAGACCGCGAACAGGTCCACCTCCTGTTCGGAGTACGTGCTGTAGATGTGGCCGTGTGGCGTACACCGAGACGTCCGCAACGCGGCTATCACGACGTCTCGTCTCCGATTGAGTCGTCCCCATTTGACCTGGACCCGCCACAGCTCGCCACCGATCTCGAGTGCCAAGTCGACGCGGCCGTGGTCGGCGACCGGTCGTAGGACCGGAACGCCGGCCTTCATCGCGGCGAGCACGATCGCCTGCTCGGCGACGGCTCCCTTGATGTTGGAGTTCATCTCCATGACGAACGTATGTTCGCATGGGGGTCGGACGGAAAACCTGAGGAGATGCAGGCGAAACCAGAGCGGGAGGACTCAGCCGGGCGGGATGAACTCGGGTACGTCGAGGCCGTCGTCCGCGGGGACGGGGCCGAAGCGCTCGGACTCGCCGGCCGGCTCGCCCGGGGTCTCATCGCCCGGTGAACGCCGCCGCGAGTCTGCCCGGGCCGATGAGGCTCGCACGGAGGAGCCTCCGCCGGACCGCGCCGAACCAGCGCCGCCGGTCGCGCGCTCCACCCGCTCGATCTGGGACACCAGGCGCGAGTGCACCCGCTGAACGTCGCCCAGGAGGCGCTCGGCGTTCGAGCGCAGCGAGCCCGCCATCTCGCGCAGGTTGGCGACGAGCTCCAGACCCTCCGAACGCACGCCGTCGGCGGTCGCGCGGGCGTCTTCCAGGAGTCCTCGCGCCCGCGCCTCGGCGTCGGTACGCGCCGCGGCCGCCGACGATTGCGCCTCGCTGACGATGTTCGAGGCGCTCTCCTCGGCTCGGGCGACGACGGCCAGGGCCTCGCTGGTGGCCGCGCTCTTGGCCGCTTCGGCCTCGGTCTGGCCCTCCTCGCGCAGCCGGGTCGCCTCGGTCTGAGCCATATGCAGGATCTCGGACGCCTCGTCCTCGGCCGCGCTGACCCGGTTGTCGGCGGCGCGCTGGGCTTCGGCGATCCGTTCGCGGACGCGCTCCTCGGTCTCGAGTCGGAGTTGCTCAGCCGTCGCCTCGGCGGCGGCCACGATCGCGGCCACCCGCTCGGCCGCCAGGGCGGCGCCGGCGTGAGAGGTGCCCCGGGCGGAGACCCAGCGCCCGCGGACGGCACGGCGCCCGCGTCGGGAACAGCGCCCTGAGAAGGCTCGTCCTGTGGAGGGCTGGGGTTCTCAGCCACGGGGGGATGGTAGATGGGGGATGGCCGCGACCGAGGGTGCACTGCCGCCGGGTGGCAACCGAGCGGACCGCACAGCGGCGAGACCGGCTGGACAGCGGGTCTCGAAGTAACCTCCCGACTACCGTGTCCGACCGGCGCTACGACCCCAAGCAGATAGAGCCCAAGTGGCAGGAGATCTGGGAGCGCGAGCGCACCTGGGAGGTTTCCAACGATCCCGACGGCAACGACGGCCGGGAGAAGTCCTACGTGCTCGAGATGCTGCCCTACCCGAGCGGCGAGCCGCACATCGGGCATCTGAAGAACTACGCGCTGGGCGATGCGATCGCGCACTTCCACCGGCGGATCGGCCGCCGGGTGCTTCACCCGATGGGCTATGACGCGTTCGGGCTGCCGGCGGAGAACAACGCAATCAAGACCGGCGTGCACCCCCGGGTGGCAACCGATCGGTCGATCGCGTCCTACCGGCACTGGTTCCACCGCTGGGGGATCTCGATCGACTGGAGCCGGGAGCTCGGCACCCACGAGCCGTCTTACTACCGCTGGACCCAGTGGATCTTCCTGAAGCTGCTGGAGCGCGACCTGGCGTACAAGAAGACCGCGGCGGTCAACTGGTGCCCGAACGACCAGACGGTGCTGGCTAATGAGCAGGTGATCGACGGCCATTGCGAGCGGTGCGGGGCCGAGGTCGAGGTGCGCCAGCTCGAGCAGTGGTTCTTCCGGATCACCGACTATGCCGACCGGCTGCTGGACGATCTGGACACGATCGACTGGCCCGAGCACGTCAAGGCCATGCAGCGCAACTGGATCGGGCGCAGCGAGGGCGCGGAGGTGGTGTTCCGCTGCGAGGAGCTCGGGATCGACTACTCGGTGTTCACCACCCGCCCCGACACGCTGTTCGGCGCCACATTCTTCGTGATGGCCCCCGAGCACCCGGACGTGTTCCGGCTGGCCGAGGGCACCGAGCACGAGCACCGGGTCCACGAGTACGTCAATCGTTCGCTGACCGAGACGCCGGAGCTGCGCGGCGCGACCGACAAGCCGAAGACCGGCGTGCCGCTCGGCCGCACGGTGACCAACCCGGTGACGGGCGAGCAGATCCCGATGTTCGTCTCGGACTACGTGCTGATGGAGTACGGAACCGGCGCGATCATGGCCGTACCCGCGCACGATCAGCGCGACTACGACTTCGCCAAGGCGTTCGATCTGCCGATCACCCGAGTCGTCGCGCCCGCATCCGTCGGCGAGGACGGCGACGGCGGCGAGGGCGAGGGCGGCGATGGGAGCGCGGAAGGCGAGACAGAGACGGGCCAGGCCTTCGTGGCCCACACCGAGAACGAGCAGCTGGTCAACTCGGGCCAGTTCAGCGGGATGAACACGGTTGAGGGCCAGCGGGCGATCGTCGAATGGCTCGACCGCGAGGGCCAGGGCCACTTCTCGGTGAGCTACAAGCTCCGCGACTGGCTGGTCTCCCGGCAGCGCTACTGGGGCTGCCCGATCCCGATCGTCTATTGCGAGCAGTGCGGCATGGTCCCAGTCCCAGAGGCCGACCTTCCGGTCGAGCTGCCCGACATCGAGGACTACCAGCCGAAGGGCCGCTCGCCGCTGGCCGCTGCCGAGGACTGGGTCAACACGCGCTGCCCGTCCTGCCACGGTCCCGCGCGCCGCGAGACCGACACGATGGACACCTTCGTGGACTCGAGCTGGTACTACCTGCGCTACTGCGACGCGCGCAACGACGCCGAGGCGTGGGACCACCAGGTGCTGCGCAGCTGGATGCCCGTCGACCAGTACATCGGTGGCGTCGAGCACGCGATCCTGCACCTGATGTACTCGCGCTTCTTCGTCAAGGCTCTGGCCGACATGCAGCTGCTCGACGTCCAGGAGCCGTTCCAGGCCCTGTTCACCCAGGGCATGATCCTCGGTCCGGACGGCAACAAGATGTCGAGCTCGAAGGGCAATGTGATCGCCCCCAGCGAGATCATCGAGCGCTTCGGGGCGGATGCGGCGCGCTGCTATGTGCTGTTCATCGGCCCGGCCGACCAGGACGCCGCGTGGTCGGATACCGGCATCGAAGGCGTCCACCGCCGGCTGCTGGGACGCCTGTGGCGCCTGGCCGACGAGCTCTCGAGCGAAGCGGCGAGCGACGCGGACCGGACCACCTGGGCCGAGCAGCCCGAAAGCCCACAGGGCGAGGCGCTGGCCGTGGTGCGAAAGGCCAACTGGGCGATCGACAAGGTCACCCGCGACACGGCGACCCGCTTCGCGTTCAACACCGCCCTGTCGGCGATCATCGAGCTGATCAACGAGGTCTACCGCTACCCGGACGCCGATCCGCAGGCGCGGCGGTTCGCCACCGCGACCGCGGCGTCGCTCGTGTTCCCGTTCGCGCCCCATCTGGGGGCCGAGGCCTATGAGATGCTGACCGGACGCCGGGTCTGGGAGGAGCCCTGGCCCGACGCCGACCCGGACATGCTCCAGGCCGAGACCTTCGAGCTCGTCTGCCAGGTCAACGGCAAGGTGCGCGACCGGGTCAGCGCGCCCACGGGCGCGCCGCGCGAGGCGCTCGAAAAACTGTGCCTGGAATCCCGCGGCGTGCAGTCGCACCTGAACGGCCAGCAGGTCGCCAAGGTGATCGTGGTCCCGGACAAGCTGGTCAACGTCGTCGTCCGGTGAGCGGCCGCGCCCGCTCATAGACTCCGACCCGAAGCCGTCGTGCCCACCTTCAAGCCCGCCTACCTGATCCACGGCGACGACCACGGCAGGATCGCCGAGCGCCGGCGCCGCCTGCGCACGCTCGCCGAGCAGGAAAGCGGTTCTCAGGGCGTGGAGCTGTTCGAGAACGAGGCGGCCACCCCCGAGGCGGTATCCAACGCGCTGAATGCCCTCACGTTCGCCATCGGGCGGCGCTTCATCATCGTCGACGGCGTTGAGCGCTGGACCGACAAGCAACTGGCCCCGCTCGAGGCCGCCCTGAAGGACATCCCGCCCGACACCACGATCACGTTCTTCGCCCGCGAGGACGGTCGCACTAAGGCCCCGAACAATCTCCACGAGGCAGTCAAGAAAGCCGGCGGCGACATCAGCGCCGAGGCGAGCGTCAAGCCGTGGGAGCTTCCCAAGTGGGTGATCGCGCGTGCCCGCGAGCTCGGCCTGCAGCTCGAGCCGGACACCGCCCGGGCGCTGATCGCCCAGGTCGGCGATCGCCAGCAGCGACTCTTGCGCGAGCTCGAGAAACTGGCCCTGTACGCCGGTCCCGGCACCCGCATCGACACCAGCATGCTCGAGGAGCTGGCCGCGCCGTCGGCCGAGCACCGGGCATGGTCGCTGGCCGACACGATCGTCAGCGGGGACGCCCGCGCAGCCACCTCGCTGTACCTCACGCTGCGCAGCCAGGGCGAGCGCCTGCCGGGGCTGCTCTACTGGATGAGCCAGCGCGTGCGCACCGCGCACGAGATCGCCATCGCACTGGAGGCCGGCGAGCCCGCGGCGCAGATCAAGCGCCGCCTGCGGATGCCCTCGAAGGCGGCCGACCGGCTGATCGCGGACGCGGGTCGCAGCGGTGCGGAGAACCTCCAGCGGACGATCGAGCAGCTCGCCGAGCTCGAGCTGGCCTCCCGCGGAGGCGGGAGCGGCGGTGCCGGTGAGGATACGGCCGCGCTCACAGCGATCAGGCAGATCGCCACCGGGGTCGGCTGACCGATCCGACGCCGGCCTTACCTTCTTAAGAACATCTCATCAATACCGCCTAGCTTGCTGTGGGCAGATGACGGCTCCTAAGCACCTCTGGTCCGGCGATTGGGAACTCGAGTCCTCCGCTCACGCGGACGATCTGGCCACGCGACGCGCCAATCCGCCCGCGAACCCCGAGCCCGAGCCCCCGACAGAGCCCGCCGCACCGCGCCACCGCCCGACCCGCCCGACCCGCCCGACCAGCCAGACCCGCCCGACACGACGACGGCTCAGCCAGCGTCTCGCGGCCCTCCGCATCTGGACCCGCCGCCGGCTCCGCGTCATTCTGCTGGCGGGCATCCTGATCCTCGCCGTGGCGGGCGCGGGATACGCGGTGATCTCGAACAAGGGCAACTCCCAGCACCCCCAACCAATCGCTCAAACCGGGTCGGAGCCCTGGCTGGGCGTCGAGCTGGCCAGCGCCCCGATTCGCGGCGCGCTGGTCGCGAAGGTCGTCCCGGGCAGCCCGGCCGCGGCGGCCGGCATCCGGCCCGGCGACGTGATCACCCAGCTCGACACCGAGCCGATCGAGGCGTCGGCCACCTTCTCATCGGCGATCTCCGGCATGCAGCCGGGTGAGACGGTGGACATCGAGCTCCAGCGCGGCGCGACGGAGCACACCGTCCGCGTCGCGCTCGCGAGTCGTCCTCTCGGCACGCCATGACTTTTCTCCACCCGCTGATCCTGGTCGCGCTGGTGGCGATTCCCTTGCTGATCTGGTGGTACGCCGGCCAGCAGCGCCGGCGCGCCGAAGCGGCATCCGCCTTCGCGGCTCCGAAGCTCGCCGCCTCGGTCGCACCGCAGCGGCCGCGCTGGCGCCGGCACGTCCCGATGCTCGTGCTCGCGCTGGCGCTGGCCGTGCTGATCATCGCGGCGGCGCGTCCGCAGCGGGTCGAGGCGGTCCCGATCAACACGGCCTCGATCATGCTGGCCAACGACACGAGCGGCTCGATGGCGGCCACCGATGTGGCGCCCACCCGTCTGCGTGCGGCCCAGCACGCGGCGAGCAGCTTCCTGGCCAACGTGCCTGACTCCGTCCAGGTGGGCCTGCTCGAGTTCAACTCCAAGGTGACCGTCCTGCAGTCGCCGACGTCCGATCACGACCTCGTTCGCTCGGCGCTAGCGCAGCTGAAGATCACCGGCGGCACGGCGATCGGCGACGCCATAAAGACCTCGCTGCGCATGCTGACCGCCAACCAGAAGGCGGGCACCAAGCAGCCGCCGGCGGCGATCGTCCTGCTGTCCGACGGGGGCTCGGACGTTGGATCGAATCCGATCACGGCGGCTCAGCAGGCGGCCGCCGATCACATCCCGATCTACACCGTCGTGCTCGGCACGGCGCAGGGGACCGTCACCGAGAAGCGCGCCAGCGGAACCGTCACCGTCCCTGTCCCACCGGATCCCCAGGAGCTCGCACAGATAGCCAGCATCACGCACGGGCACTCGTTCAGCGCCACGGACGCAGAGGGACTGGACAGCGTCTACAAGCGTCTCGGCACCCAGCTCGCCCACAAGAAGGTCAAGCGCGAGATCACCTCGACCTTCGCCGGCGGCGGGCTGGCCCTGCTGGTGCTCGGCGCTGTCGCGTCGCTCACCTGGTTTGGACGCCTGATTTAGATCGAGACGCATGAAAAGGAGAAGTAGATGACCGAAATCGAAGATCCCGAGGGGCTTCGGCGTGAAGCCCGATCCGCACTGAGCGAAGCGCTCTACGAGATCAAACGTGTGATCGTCGGGCAGGACGCGATGCTCGAGCGGCTGCTGGTCAGCCTGCTCGCCGGCGGCCACGTGCTGCTCGAGGGCGTCCCCGGTCTCGCCAAGACGCTCACCGTCAAGACGCTCGCAGCCGTCCTGGGCGGCTCCTACAGCCGGATCCAGTTCACCCCCGACCTGGTGCCGGCCGACCTCGTGGGCACCCGCGTGTACCGGCCCGACACCGGCACCTTCCAGACCGAGCTTGGTCCGGTGTTCTGCAACTTCCTGCTCGCCGATGAGATCAACCGAGCTCCGGCGAAGGTGCAGTCGGCGCTGCTCGAGGTGATGCAGGAGCAGCAGGTGACGATCGGCGGCGCGACCTACGAGGTTCCCGCGCCGTTCATCGTGATGGCGACCCAGAACCCGATCGAGTCCGAGGGCACGTACCCGCTGCCCGAGGCCCAGGTCGACCGGTTCCTGATGAAGATCCTCGTTGACTATCCCGACGTGGGCGAGGAGGCGGCGGTCGTCGGGCGCAGCCTGCGCGAGCCGGCGGTCGTGCAGGAGCGCCTCGCCCTGAACGACCTGAGCCGGTACTCGAGAGCGGCGGCGACCGTGCTGGTCGACCGCGAGACGATCGGCTACGCGGTGGCGCTCGCGGACGCCACGCGTAACCCCGCGAAGCACAATCTGAGCGACATCGCGCCGATGATCGAGTTCGGCGCCAGCCCGCGCGGTCCCATCGGGCTCGTGCAGTCGGCGCGCGTCCTCGCGCTGTTGCGCGGTCGCGGTCACGTCGCGCCGGAGGACCTGCGCGATCTCGCGCAGGACGTGCTGCGCCACCGGATCGTGCTCTCCTACGACGCGCTGAGCGAGGGCGTGACGGCCGATCAGTTGCTTGAACGCGTCCTGGCCGCGGTTCCGGAGCCCCGAAACCAAGACCTGATTCGCGAGCAACCGCGAATCGCGAGGGCGCTGTGACCCAGGCTCGGCTCGAGCCGCCGGCGGCCCGGCAGGGTCCGGGTCCGCTGGCTCCGCCGCTGGTCGAGGCGCTCGATCTCGCGCTCAGCCGGCTGGTGGCCCGGACCCTCCCCGGAGATCGCCGCGCGTCGGGCGTGGGGCCGGGCACGGAGCTCGCCCAGCTCCGGCCGTACGAGATCGGCGACGACGTGCGCCACATCGACGCCGCGGCGACCGCCCGCACCGGGCAGCCCCACGTTCGCCTGCACGTCCCCGAGCGCGCGCTGACCACCTGGATCGCGATCGACGTATCGCCATCGATGGCGTTCGGCACCGCCCTGCGGCTGAAGGCCGACGTGGCGGAGGGCGTGGCGCTGGTGTTCGGACGGCTCGGCGTGCGCCGAGCGGGCAGCGTCGGGCTGGTGGCGTTCGGAGCCGGTGCGCCGCGGGTTCTGCCCCCGCGCGGCGCGAAGCCGGGGATCGTGGCACTGCGACGGATGCTGGCCGAGGGCGTTGCCCCCGACGGTCAGCACCACGCGAGCGCGCTCGCTGAGGCCCTCACCCGCGTCGCCCGGATGGCGCGCCAACCGGGCCTGGTCGTCGTCATCAGCGACTTCCGCGATCAGCACGGCTGGCAGCGTGCGATGGGCGCGGTGGGAATCCGCCACTCGGTCCTTGCCGCCGAGATCGTCGATCCACGCGAATCCGAGATCCCGGCCGTCGGCCACCTGGCGCTGGTCGATCCGGAAACCGGGGCCCGCATCGATGTCGACACCTCGAGTCGCCGGCTACGCGAGCGCTTCGCCGCGCTCGAGCGCGAACGGCGCGAGACCCTGGCGCGCGAGCTCCGCCGCCTGCGGGTCGACCACGTGACCCTGAGCACCGATCAGGACTGGCTGCTGTCCCTCGGGCGCCACCTGCGATGAGCTTCTCGGCGCCGATATGGCTGGCGGCGCTCGGGCTGATCCCGCTCGCCATCGCCGCGTCGATCGCCGCCCGGAGGCGGACGAAACGCTATGCGGTCCGCTTCCCGGCAATCACCACGCTGCAGCTGGCCGCCGCCGGCGCCGGCAGCTCATGGCGCCGCCGCCTGCCGCCCGCCTTCGCCCTCGCGGCGATCGCGGCGCTCGCTCTCGCGTTGGCCCGTCCGCATGTCAGCTACAGCGCAGCGGTCAACCAGGCCTCGATCATGCTGGTCACCGACCACTCCGGGTCGATGGCCGCCAACGACGTCAAGCCCACGCGCCTGGTCGCGGCCGAGCAGGCCGCCGACACGTTCATCAACCGTCTGCCGTCGAGCGTTCTCGTCGGCGCGATCGCCTTCTCGGACGCGCCCGACGCCGTGCAGTCGCCGCAGGCCAACCACGCCGTCGCCCAGGCGATCATCGACGGGCAGGTCGCCAACGGGGCCACGGCCACCGGCGATGCGCTCGCGCTGGCGCTCCAGCTCCTGCGCGGGTCTGACCCCAAGCATCCGCCCTCGGCCATCGTGCTGCTCTCCGACGGTGCGGCGAACGCCGGCGTCAACGTGACAACCGTGGCCGAGGAGGCCGCGCGCGAAAAGATCCCGATCGACACCGTGGCGCTCGGCACGCCGAACGGCGTCCTGCAGAGCCCGGACCCATTCACCGCGCCCGTGGCCGTCCCCCCGGATCCCCAGCTCATGCAGCAGATCGCGCAGCTGTCGGGCGGGCGCTCGTTCAACGCGCAGAGCGCCGATGCAGCTCAGCTCGATCTACAAGCAGCTCGCCGACCGGCTCGGGAGCGTCACGCGCAAGCGCGAGGTCACGGTCGCGTTCGCCATCGGCGGCCTGGTGTTCCTGCTGCTGGCGGGAGCGGCCTCGACCCGCTGGTCGGGTCGGCTTCCCTAGACCTAGATCACGTGCAGCAGCAGCGCGGCGATGATCGCGATGATCAGCACGACCACCGCGGGCGCGAAATGCAGCAGGCGGTTGCTCTCGCGGCGGAAGTTCGGTGGCGCGTTGGCCGCGTTGCGCATCACGAGCGCCGCACCGCGCGAGGCCATCGCGTCGTCACGTTCCAGCCGTAGCCGCTCCATCGTTGTCGACAGCTCGTCTCGCTGGGCGGCCGCCTGCGCGCGGGCGGCCAGGGCGTCATCGCGCGCGTGTGCCGCCTCGTCGCGCTCAGCCCGCAGCGCGTCGAGCTTCTCCGGCGAAGTCGTCTCGCTCGCCCAGGGCACCCTCCTGAGCGGCCAGCGCGGCGCTCAGCCTGGTGGCGATCTTGTCACGTTCCTCGATCGCGGCTCGCCGCTCGGATAGCGCCTCGTCGCGCGCGGCCAGCGCGGCGTCGCGCAGGCGCACTGCCTCCTTGCGCTCCTTCTCGGCGGCGTCGCGTTCCTTGGCCGCGTCGTCGCGCAGGGTCAGAGCCTCGCCGCGCGCGCGCATCAGCCGCTCACGTTCCTCCGAGGCGGCGACGCCTGCATCGCGAGCGGCGTCGCGCGCGCCGGCGATCTCCTCGAGCTTGGCGCCCCGCTTCTCCAGCTCGCCGGACAGCTCGGCGATCTCGGCGTCACGGCGCTGCACCTCGCGCTGGAGCTGATGGATCTCGCGACGAGCTCGGACCAGCTCGGCCGACGGCGCACCGCGACGCGCCGATGTCGCGCGGGCCGGTGTCGCGGCGGTCCCGGGGCGCCGGCGCCGGCCGCCGCGCGGCTTGTCGTCGGGCAGCGGCAGCGTGACCGTGATGTCGGGCGCCACGCTCAGCTCGGCCTCGACCCAGTGGTCCTCGTCGTTCTCGAACGGGAAGGTGGCCAGCCAAGGCTCGCCGTCCTCGGCCGCCCACGGCTTGTGGTCGAGATCGGCCAGCAGGCGCCGCTGTTCCTCGTCGGCCACCAGCGTGAGGCTGGGGCGGATGAACCGCCGTCCGCGCACGCCGAACCAGCGACCGTTGACCTCGATCCGATCCGCGCCCGCCATCTGGATGCGATCGAGCTCGAAGGCCACGCCGTTCGTTCCGGTGGTTGCCGGCTCGACAGCCTCCGCCATCAGGTCACGAAAGTTACCGGCTTACGCGCGCGGGGGTGCGCTCGCAACCGTGATTGCAGCAAAAGGCGCAGGATCAGCCGCGCCGCACTCGCGCCGCGCGCGACTTCTTGCGAGCGCCGGCATTGCGGTGAAGCGCCCCGCGCTTGACCGCCTTGTCGATCGTCTGCACGAGCTCGCGGTGCTCGCTGTCCGCCTGCGCTCCGTCGCCGTCGGCCACCGCGCGCTCGAGCCGGCGGAAGTACGTCTTGATCTTGGAGGTGTAGCGGCGGTTCTCGAGTCGCTCGCGCTCGGCGCGCACGATCCGCTTCTTCTGTGACTTGATGTTGGCCATAGGCGGGAGGGGACGTGAGGTGCCGCGGGCATTCCGCCCCGGCGCGGCCCTACTATAGCCGCCCTGGTTCAGATCGATACCCCCAGCAGCGGTGGAGGCGGGTCCCGCCCGCCCTCGGAGCCGCCTGAGCCTCCCGGCACGGCGCCGCCCCGCGAGCCGCCGGCAGGCGGCCGGCCCCGCCGGCGCATCGCCGACAACACCGCGATCTTCGCGATTGCCACCGCGCTCTCGCGCATCGCCGGGCTCGGCCGCGAGGTAGCCGGTGCCGCGTTCTTCGGCACGAGCGCCGCGTATTCGGCGTTCACGCTCGCATCACAGGTGCCGAACCTGTTCAGCAATCTGTTCTCGCAGGCGGCGCTATCGGCGGCGTTTGTGCCGGTGTTCACCGAGTTGCTGCACGAGGGGCGAAAGCGCGAGGCGTTCCGCCTGGCCGCGACCCTGTTCTGGGTCATCCTCGTCGCGCTCGGCGCGCTGACGCTGGTGTGGCTGGCGATCGCCGGCTTCGTCACGCCGCTGTTCACCGGAAGCGGGATCCCGGCGGCGCTGACCGCCGGCCTGTCTCGCGTCCTGTTCCCGGTCGTGCTGCTGCTGAGCCTCACGGGGCTGCTCGTCGGGATCCTCCAGGCCTACGACGAGTTCACGCTGCCGGCGCTGGCGCCGGCGGCGTGGAACATCGTGATCCTCGTCGGCCTCATCGTCCTGCGCGGGCGCTTCCACGGCGACAACAAGGTCTACGCGTACGCGATCGCCTGGCTGGCGGCCACGGTCGTGCAGTTCCTGATGGTCGCGGCGGCACTGCGGCGGATCGAGTTCCGGCTCGCCTTCAGCTTCGACTGGCGCGACCCGCGCGTGCGCCAGGTGCTCTTCCTGTTCCTGCCGGTGACGATGAGCATCGGGATCGTCAACCTCGACATCTTCATCAACTCGGGGTTCGGATCACTGGTCGGAGGTTACGCGCCGGCGGCGATCAACCAGGCCTTCCGGATCTACATGCTCCCGCAGGGGATCTTCAGCGTCGCGGTCGCCACGGTGCTGTTCCCGACGCTCAGCCGGATGGCCGTGCGCCGGGACGCCGGGGGCATCCGCAGCTCGGTGGGCAACGGCATGCGCCAGATCAACCTGCTGCTGGTCCCCTCGGCGGCGCTGATGCTCGTGCTCGCGACGCCGATCACGCGGCTCGTCTACCAGCACGGAACTTTCACCGCGCTCTCGACCCACTACGTCTCGACCGCGCTGTTCTGGTTCTCGTTCAGCCTGCCCTTCGCGGGGCTTAACCTGCTGCTGACCCGGACCTTCTTCGCGGTCCAGCGGCCCTGGATCCCGACCAAGCTCGCGGCGATGAACATGGTCGTCGACGCCGTGGTGAGCATCGCGCTGTACAAGCCGCTCGGGATCGCGGGGCTGGTGATCGGGACGGCGAGCGCCAACCTGGTGATGACCGCGCTTCAGCTCCACCGTCTGCGGATCGGGCTGAACGGCCGGCTCGAGGGCGGCCAGACCGTGATGATCACCGCGCGCATCCTGGTTGCCACCGTGATCATGGCTGCGGTGGCCCGCGGGCTGTGGTACGTGCTCGATCTCGGCCTTGGCCGCTCGCTGGCCGCCCAGATCGTGTCGCTGGGCTTGGCCTGCGCGGCCGCGTGCGTGCTGTACGGCTGGATGGCCCTGCGGATGAGGATTCCCGAGGCACGCCAGATTCAGCAGCTCGTGGTCAGTCGGCTGCGCCCCGGGTAGGCTTTGCCCGTGGGCCTCTACGAGCGCCACTTCTCGGACTCACGCCGCGAGCGGGCGTTTCTCAGCGCGATCGCCTTCACGACCACGTTCGCCACCGCCCGCGGGATCACCCACGCCATCCGCGCCGGGGTGGGGCCGTTTCACAACCTCAGCGAGGGCGGCACCCACATCCACCATTCGACGTTCGGCATCTTCGGGCTGCTCGGACTCGGCTACGCGTGGACCTACCGGTGGGGGCTCGGCCCCGAGCCCGGGAAGCGCTGGCCCTCGCGGGCGACCACCATTCTGTACGGGATGGCCTCCGCGCTCACCCTCGACGAGTTCGCGCTGTGGCTCGACCTCAAAGACGATTACTGGGACAAGCAGGGCCGCAAGTCGATCGACGCGGTGGCGATCTTCGCCGGCCTGCTCACGATCGGCGCGGCCGGCCGGCCGGCCCTCCAGGAGCTGGGTCTGCTCCCGAAGCTGATCAAGCGCGAGACCTGATCTTTTTGGGGCCGCCTGCGGCGGCGTCCATGGGGCCGGGGAAGCCTCGTCCGGCTGAATACTCTCTATGCCATGGCCGACCAGGCTCACATCCGCAACTTCTCCGTCATCGCCCACATCGACCACGGCAAGTCGACGCTGGCCGATCGCATCCTCGAGTTGACCCACACGGTCGACCCGCGCTCGATGCGCGCCCAGGTGCTCGACTCGATGGAGCTCGAGCGCGAGCGCGGGATCACGATCAAGGCCCAGGCGGTTCGGGTGTTCTACACCTCGCAGAAGGACGGGCAGACCTACCAGCTGCACCTGATCGACACCCCGGGCCACGTCGACTTCACCTACGAGGTGTCGCGCTCGCTGGCCGCGTGCGAGGGCGCGCTGCTCGTGGTCGACGCCTCCCAGGGCGTCGAGGCCCAGACGGTGGCCAACACTTACCTGGCGATCGACTCCGGCCTCGAGCTGATCCCGTGCCTGAACAAGGTCGACCTGCCCGGGGCCGAGCCCGAGCGCGTGGCCGAGGAGGTGGCCGAGTTGCTCGGCGAGCCGGCCGACAGCGTCCGACGGATCAGCGCGAAGACCGGCGAGGGCGTGACCGACGTGCTCGACGAGCTGATCGCGCGCGTGCCGCCGCCCACTGGCGATCCCGAGGCCACGCCGCGAGCGCTGATCTTCGACTCGGAGTTCGACCAGTACCGCGGCGTGATCGCCTACATCCGGGTGGTCGACGGGACGTTCACGAAGGGCGAGGCGATCCGGGCGATGCAGGCGGGCACCGAGTCCGACATCGACGACATCGGCTTCTTCACGCCGTCGATGACCTCGGCCAGCGCGCTGCACGCCGGCGAGGTCGGCTTCCTGATCACCGGGATCAAGGACGTGACCAAGCTCCGCGTCGGTGACACGCTGACCGCCAAGCGCAACACCGCCGCGGAGCCGCTCCCTGGCTACCGGGAAGTCAAGCCGATGGTGTTCTGCGGCCTGTTCCCGATCAACTCCGACGACTACCCCGACCTGCGCGACGCGCTCGAGAAGCTCTCGCTCAACGACGCGGCGCTGTCCTGGGAGCCCGAGACGAGCGACGCGCTGGGGTTCGGCTTCCGCTGCGGGTTCCTGGGCCTGCTGCACATGGACATCGTGCGCGAGCGACTCGAGCGCGAGTACGACCTCGAGCTGCTGGCGACGATGCCGAGCGTCGAGTACGAGGTGACGCTGACCGACGGCAGCGTGATCCCGGTGCACAGCCCGGCCGACATGCCGGATCCAGCCCGCGTGGAGAGCGTCCGCGAGCCCTACATCCGCGCCTCGATCCTCACTCCCAAGGAGTACATCGGGCAGATCATGGAGCTCTGCCAGGAGCGCCGGGGCGAGCACTCGGGCATGCACTACCTGAGCGCCGAGCGCGTGCAGCTCACCTACGACCTGCCGCTGGCCGAGATCGTCCTCGACTTCTTCGACCAGCTCAAGTCGCGCACGCGCGGCTACGCCTCGCTCGACTACGAGCTGATCGGGCTGCGCGAGTCAGACCTGGTGAAGCTCGACATCCTGCTGGCCGGCGACGAGGTCGACGCGCTGTCGATGCTCGTGCACAAGAGCAAGGCCTACGACGCCGGGCGCACGCTGGCCGAGAAGCTGCGCCAGACCATCCCGCGCCAGCAGTACGACGTCCCGATCCAGGCGGCGATCGGCTCGCGGATCGTCGCCCGCGAGACGATCAAGGCGTTCCGCAAGGACGTCACCGCCAAGTGCTACGGCGGCGACATCTCCCGCAAGCGCAAGCTGCTCGAGCAGCAGAAGAAGGGCAAGCAGCGGATGAAGCAGGTGGGGCGGATCGAGGTGCCCCAGGAGGCGTTCCTGGCCGTGCTCGAGCTCGGCGACAAGGCCAAGGCCTGAGAGCACCTCGGGGCGCCTCGCCTAAAGAGGCTGCCGCGCCCATCTAAATAGCCGCCCGAATAAATGGGCGATTGCCCGATGGCAGGCGCGGCGCCGTCCGTCAGCATCGTCGCTGCATGCTCGCGGTCCAGCCCGGGTCGCGCGCTAGGGGTGAACAACTTCAAGGAGAAACAACTCATGGGAATGCGAATGCAGCGCATGCTCGCCCAGCTGCTCGGAATCTTCGCGGTGGCCGCGCTGGCACCGCAGCTCGCGTCGGCGGACAGCACCGGCGCCATCAGCGGCACGGTTGAGAATGCGGCCGGTGGACTGCTCTCAAATGTGGAAGTGCAGCTCTACGACCTCGACAACGGCAACTTCTCCGATGTCCTTACGGGGTCCGGGGGAACCTACACCGCGAGCGGCCTCACGCCCGGCCGCTACCAGGTCTACTTCAGCCCGCCCGCCGGCGAGAACTACGTCAATCAGTATTACCCCGACAAACCGAACTCGGCGGCGGCACAGCCGGTGTTGGTGGCCAGCGGGCAGACGACGCTGAACATCAATGCGACGCTCGCCACCGGCGCGATCGTCTCCGGCCGGGTCACCGACGGCGCGGGCAATCCGGTGAGCGGGACGTTCGTGAACGTCTACGACTACGGTGGCCAACAGCCGAGCGGGGTCTCCAACACCGGGGTCTTCACGGACTCGAACGGGCGCTGGAGCGTAGAGGCCCTCCCGACCGGCACGTATGAGGCCGAGTTCAGCCCGCCGAACGGGAGCAATTACGCAGTCCAGTACTACAACGACGTGAGCGGTCAGGATCCGCCGACCCCGATCACGCTCACGGCGGGATCGACGACCTCGGACATCAATGCGGCGCTGACCCCCGGCGGCCAGATCAGCGGGACGGTCACGGACGGGACGACCAACGGGCCGGCCGCCGGTGTCGGGGTCGAAGCCGTCGACGCAATGGGGTATGAGTACTCCAACACCACCACCGACAGCCAAGGCCACTACACCCTGCCCGCCCTCAGCACATCGACGAGTTACCGAGTTGAGTTCTTCCCGGCTCAGGGCTCCAGTCTGGCGTCGGAGTTCTACCCGGGTGTGGCGACCGACGCAGCCGCGACGCTCGTGCCGGTGACCGTCGGTCAAACCACCCAGAACATCGACCAGACGCTCAGCGCGGGCGGTTCGATCTCCGGTGTCGTGACCGCCGCCGCCACCGGCTACCCGATCGCCGGGGTGCCGGTCACGCTCACCGACGACGCCGGTCAGCAGGTCGCCAATGCCTCCGATGTCGACACCGCGGCCGACGGGACCTACGACCTGACCAATCTCCCTCCGGGTTCCTACAAGGTGCAGTTCGCTGGGGAGGGCGCGCTCGCGTTCCAGTACTACAACGACGCCAGCACGCTGAGCGGCGCGAGCAGCGTGAACCTCAGCGCTGGTCAGGCGATCACGAACATAGACGCCGCGCTGACCGAGGGCGGGACGCTGAAGGGCGTGGTGACTGATCCGTCGACCGGCCAGCCAGCCCCCGACGTCTATGTGGACGTCCTGGATGCCCAGGACAACCTCGTCACGAGCGGATACACCGATCCGAGCGGTCACTACGAGATCTCCGGCATCGCCCCCGGGTCGTATTACGTTGAGGCTCTGGACTTCTCCGGGAGCATCTTCTTCGGCAGGACCCTCACCGCTCGGGTGGGGTTCTACGGAGGGAGCACGCTGTCCACCGCAGCGCCGGTGACGATCTCCGAGGGGACCACGACGACCGGCATCGACCTCGCGCTCGCGTCGCGCTCGGCGACGATCCCGGGAGTCTCGACCCAGTCCACTGGACCCGCGACGCCGGTGGTGACCACCACGCCGCCGCCGCCCTCGCCGCCCGCTCACCAGGCTCAGGTGATTGCCGGACCGCCTCGGGTGCTCGGCGGATCGGTGTCGGGTCTCGGCAAGGACAAGCCGGTGATCAAGTTCCGCCTGGTCTCGGGCTCGAACGGCGGGCACAAGCTCCGCTCGTTCAAGGTCAAGCTGCCGGCGGGTCTGTCGTTCGTGGCCGCTCAGCTGGCACGGGGCGTGAAGGTGACCGGCGGCGGGAAGGTGACCGAGAAGGTGACCGGCGGGCAGCTGGTGGTGACCCTGGCCTCACCGGCCAAGGCCCTCACCGTGTCGATCAGCTCGCCGGCGCTTCAGGTCAGCACCCAGCTCACCGCGAAGGCCGCCAGAAAGAAGGCGGGCACGCTGCGGGTCACCGTCACGGTGACTCCGGTCAACCAGCAGGCTCGGATGCTCTCGTTCACGGTGAAGAACCCGGGCTGAGCGTTCCGTTGCGTACGGGGTGCTGTGCGGGTCAGCCGCATGGCACCCCGTAGGTGGTCAATGGGAGTCGCCGTGTGAGTCGTGGCGACGGAGCCAGTCGGCGAACTCGT
The DNA here is from genome assembly GCA_963764545.1 of uncultured Solirubrobacterales bacterium. GTDB lineage: Bacteria > Actinomycetota > Thermoleophilia > Solirubrobacterales > Solirubrobacteraceae > Palsa-465. The sequence goes on from CAVXSX010000012.1 coordinate 712,249, forward strand.
CCAGGCCGTCGGCCAGGATCTTCCCCAGGCTGTCGTCGGACTTGACGTAGCCGAGCTCCTCGTCGCTGGCTCGGTTGGGGTCGGCCCGCTTGGAACTGGCCGCTGCCGCGGCCTGCCGGGCGGCTCGCTGGGCGCGCTCGCGCGCCGCGCGGGCCTTGTCGCGAAGCTCGCGCTCCATCTGCGCCACGCGCTCCTCCACGTCGGGGCTGCTGGGGGGCGGGGGAGGCGCCGCGCGCGGAGGCGTCGGTGCACGCCGTCGCTCGCGGATGATCGCCGCGTAGGCGTCCTGCACCTCCTCGAAGCGGCGGGCGGACTGCACCGACCCGTGGTTGTGATCGGGATGGTGGAGCTGGACGAGCCGGCGGTACGCGGCCCGGAGCTCCTCGTCGGAGACGCCGGGGCGAACGCCGAGGACCGTGTACGGGTCGCGTCTCAGGGCGGGGAGGGCCGGGCTAGAGGGCTAGATCCAGGGTCGCGCCCCGGGATCCCGCCGGCTCGGCCAGCGAGTGGCGGCGTGGATCGTGCGGCGATAGGAGCCCCAGTGGTGCAGGCGCCCGCGGCCGAACATGAACCAGCCGACGATCAGCAACAGGCCCCAGGCCGAGAACACTGTGGCCACGACGACCGCGGCGGCGATGACCAGCGCCACGACCACTGGGGCGATGATGAACAGCGCGAGCACGTGGACGGGGTCGAACACCGGCGCAGGCGGCCGGGGCCGCTCGCGCCGGCGCACGGTGGCGCCTGGGAGATCGGCCACGACGGCATCGAGCTCGCCGTAGGTGCGGGCGGAGAACGTGGCCTCGAGGCGCTCCTCGAGCTCCTCGGCCAGCAGGCGGCCTTCGGCGGTGGCCTTGCGCAGACGCTCGGCGATCTGCTCGCGATCCGCGTCTGATGCCTTCAGGGTCGCTCGCCGTGCCATTTCCGTGTGCTCCTCGTCGCCGCCTCAACGCTCCGTGTGTATGCCACCGAGGCTATCGCGCCCGGTGGTTGCTCACAAGCGCTCCGCCGGAGTCGGGGTCGGGGTCGAGGTCTCGGGGTCGGGGTCGAGGTCGATGCGGATCGTGGTCAGCGCGGTCGCCGTGCCCCGTAGGAGCAGCCCGTCCAGCCGGTAGCCGAGGCGGCCCCGGCCGAGGTCTCGGTGGCGAGCCGCGGCGTCGTCATCCCAGAGCGGCTCGGCGGTTCCGGTTCGCCAGCGAAACCGACCGCCGGTCGCGACGCCGATCCGCACCCGCGGATTCGCCAGCAGGTTGTGCACGTAGGCCGCCTGACGGCCGTGCGCCGAGATCAGCCAGAAGGTGTCGCCCCGCAGCCCGTTGGCCACGGGGGTTCGTCGGGCGAGCCCCGTCCGCCGGCCCGTCGTCTCGAGTACCGCGTACGTCGAGCCCAGCCGGCCGGCGAACACGCGCCGGCGCACGATCGGGTTGACCACGTGGCGCTCGAACGCCCCGGAGATGCGCCGTTTGAGGACGCCAGGCATGGTCCTGAAAGGATATGGCGGGAGGTGTATGCCTTGACGCGGCGGGAGGTGTATGCCTTGACGCGGGAGGTGTATGCCTTGACAAGCATATAGCCTGATGGTTATATGCTTGGATGACCTCGACCTGGGCGGCGCTTGCCGATCCCCACCGCCGGGCCATGCTCGAGCTGCTGCGCGAATCTCCGCGCCCGGTGGGCGAGCTGGTCGCGCACACCGGCCTGAGCCAGCCTGGAACCTCGAAGCATCTCCGGGTGCTGCGCGAGGCCGGCCTGGTGATCGCGCGGACGGAGGCCCAGCGGCGGATCTACGCCCTCGACCTGCGCCCGCTGGCCGAGCTCGACGCCTGGCTCGAGCCGTACCGGCGCACGTGGGAGCGGAGCCTCGATGCCCTCGAGCGTCATCTGGACCAGACCGTGAGCTCGAGCTCTACCTCCACCTCCACCTCGACCTCACCCTCCGCCTCGAAGGAGCGATGACCATGTACGCCGAGTACGACACGATCGAGAACCGGCCTGCGCTGCGCTTCGAGCGGCGCCTCTCGCATCCGGTGGAGGTGGTCTGGCGGGCGATCACGCAGAGCGAGGGGCTCGCGCACTGGTTCCCCTCGCGGGTGGAGATCGACGAACTGCGCCCCGGCGCCGAGATGACGTTCCGCTTCGAGGAAATGCCGCTCGACGCGCCCTCGACGATGAGCGGGCGGGTGACCGAATTCGACCCGCCGCGCTGGTTCGCGTTCGACTGGGGTGGAGATCACCTGCGATTCGAGCTCGAGCCGGTGGGCGGCGCCCAGGAGGCCTGCGTGTTGCGGCTGACCGTGCTGCTCGACGAGCGCGAGAAGGCCTCGCGCGACGCGGCCGGCTGGCACGTCTGCCTGGACCACCTGGAGCGAGGACTCGACGGGACCGACCCGCCCGCGGCGGGAAGCTCGGACGGTGGCTGGCGCGAGCGCTACGACGAGTACCAGCGCCGCGGCGTGCCGGCCGGCGCGCCGATCCCCGGCGAGTAAGCGACAATTGCCCGGGATGGACCTGGGCCTGCGCGATCGAGTCTGCGTCGTCACCGGGGCGTCGGGCGGGATCGGCCGGGCCACCGCTGTGGCACTGGCCCGCGAAGGCGCGTCGGTGGTCCTGGTCGGGCGGCGGGCGGACGTGCTCGCCGAGGTGGCGCAGGCCTGCGCGGCGGCGGGCGGCTCGGGCGAGCCGCTGGCCCTGGATGTCACCGATGGCGATGCCGGCGGGCGTGTCGTGGAGGCGTGCGAGGAGCGATTCGGCCGGCTCGACGTGCTGGTCAACAATGCCGGGACGAGCGCGGTGCGCTCGCTCGAGGAGCTGACCGACCGGGAGTGGCAGGACCAGTGGGAGCTGCACGTGATGGCGCCGATGCGCCTGATGCGCGCGGCCGGACCGGTCATGGCCGAGCGCGGGTGGGGTCGGATCGTCAACGTGTGCTCCTCCTCGGGCAAGCGCCCGTCTGGCACGAACATGGCCTACTCGGTGACCAAGGCGGCCGAGCTGTCGCTCTCGCGCTCGTTCGCCGATCTGTTCGCCGGCCGCGGGGTGCTGGTGAATTCGGTCTCGCCCGGTCCGATCGGTGGCGATCTGTGGCTCGCGCCGGGCGGGCTGGCCGACCAGAACGCCGTTGCGCAGGGCGTCGACCGAGAGGCGGTGCTCGAGTCGGTCACCTCGCGGGTGCCGCTCGGACGCCTCGGCACAGAGGAGGAGATCGCGGCGGTGGTCGTGTTCCTCTGCTCGGAGGCCGCGTCGAACGTGGCCGGCGCGGCCTGGTCGGTCGACGGCGGCAGCGTGCCGATCATCATCTAGTGGGTCGACCGGAAACGTTCCAAGGCCGAGGTCGGTCATCCGGGCCGGCTTTACGAGCGGAATGTTTCAGGGAGCCCCACCAGGCGGCGTTTCGGCGCGCCAGGGCCTGGGCGAGTGCGCATCTCCCACACGAACGTCGCCGAGCGATGACGGGTGAAGCTCCCCTTCCCGCATGAGAGCAAAGCCGCCAGCTCGAGCCCAAGCGCCGGCAACTCACCCCCGCCCACCGCGTACACGCCGTGAAGCACCAGGCGAAGCCACCCGGCCCTGACCCGGCCCTGACCCGGCCCTGACCCGGCCCTGACCCCGGCGCGCCAGCGCGTCGTTGCCCGGCCTGCACCCCCACAACTGCCCGGTGGTGCCCAGATGCGCAGCGCGCCCGCGATCCGCGTGACCGCCCGATCCCGCGAGTCATCTGCCACTCGACCACGCTCCCTAGCCGAGAGGCAATCCACTCGCGCTATGGCCGAGCGAACTGCCATCGACCCCGATCGCCGAGCCCAATGGCAGAAAACTCGCGCCGCGATCGCGATACAGGCGTCAGTGTCCACCCAAACGCCCACCCCACCCGAAAGCAACCAATTCGTTGCAGAAAAGAAGCGGAGTCGTGACCGGGGGGTCGCACTGGGCCGCGACACCACCGGACCGGGCCGTGCCAGCGCGTCGGCGTGCCGTACCGTCCGCGCGCGGTCCGCGCGCGCGACCCACTAGATTGCCCTCGCGATGGCGGTCAACACCGAGGCGATCGGCAAGCGGTACCCACCGTCGTCCTATGCAGTGGGTCGGGAGAAGGTTCGCGAGTACGCGTACGCGGTCGGCGAGACCAATCCGCTGTACCTCGACGTCGATGCGGCCCGGGCGGCCGGCTACGCCGACGTGGTGGCACCGCCGATGTTCGCCGTCGTGTATGCCGGCCGGTCGATCACGCCGGCGCTGTTCGACCCCGAGGTGGGGATCAACTTCGCGAACATGCTCCACGCCGGGCAGGAGTTCGACTGGCCCAGGTTGGTGGTGGCCGGCGATGAGATCACCACGATCACCGAGGTCGGCGACATCTCCGAGCGCGGAGGCATGGGGTTCTACGTGTTCTCCACCGAGTCGCGCAACCAGCGGGATGAGATCGTCTGCACGGGCACCTGGCGTCAGATCGTGCGGGGCACGGAGTCATGAGCCTCGAGGCCGGCGACCCGATCGAGCTGCGGGTGACCCCGGATCCGTACCTCACGGTGCGCTACGCCGGCGCCTCGGGCGACTTCAACCCGATCCACATCGATGAGGAGTTCGCGCGTTCGGTGGGCCTGCCCGGCCGGATCCTGCACGGGCTGTGGACGATGGCCCAGGTCGCGCGCGCCCACACCGACGCCGCGGGCGGACCCGAGAGCCTGAAGCGGCTGTCGGTCCAGTTCCGCGGCATGGGCCGGATAGGGGAGGAGATCGTGGTCAGCGGCACCGTGCGCGAGGTGACGGACGGGATCGCCGTGGTCGAGTCGCAGGCCGAGCAGGCCGGAAGCCGGCTCATCCGTAACGCGGTAGCCGAGCTCGCCGCGGCGACGGGCCTGCCGAACTAGCTATACGTATAGATCTATAGCTATGTCTTGCAGGCCACGGGTCCGCTTGGCCGGCGCGCCCCGCCCGGCTCCTGGGGAGGCGGCGCCGAGTTCACGGTCACCGGATAGTTCGCGACCAGGTACTGCTCGAGCACGGACAAGCTGTTGGTCGGTCCCTCGAGCTCGTCGAACGGCGCGCTGGTGGCGCAGCTGCTCATCGTCACTCGCCTGTCGCTGGCCGAGGGCTGGGGGAGCGAGGGAACCGACGGGTCGACCTTGGCGAAGTTGAACGCGTTGGTCAGATCGCCGGTCGCCGCCCGGCGCCACGCGCTCAGGTTCGGCACCTCGGCGCCGAAGCGGGTCTCGAGGAAGCGCAGCAGCGAGGTGTGGTCGAACGTGTCGCTGCACACGAACCCGCCGCGGCTGAACGGTGAGACGACCAGCAGCGGCACCCGGAAGCCAAGCCCGATCGGGCCGGCCACGCCGCTGGCGTCGCTCGGGAGAGGATTCACGGTCAGGTACTCCCCGGATGTGCCGGCCGGGGCGACCGGGGGTGGAACATGGTCGAAGAACCCGCCGTTCTCGTCGTGGGTGATGAACAGCGCGGTCTTGGCCCACAGCGCCCGGTTGGACACGAGCGTGTGCAGAATCTGCGCGCTGACCAGCTCGCCGTACTCGGTCGGCGCCGGCGGGTGCTCGCTCGACAGAAGTGGGGCCAGCACCCAGGAGACCTGGGGCAGCGTGCCGGCGGCGACGTCGGCCTGGAACGTCCCCGGAAACGTCGGGGTGAAGGCGTTCGCGGCCAGCGTGGGATTGGTCTGGTACTGCTTGAAGTACGGCAGGACGTTGTCGCCGAAGTTGCCGTCCGGGTCGCCGTAGACCTTCCAGCTGATCCCGCGGGTCTGGAGCTGCTCGGGCATGGTCGTCCAGCTGAGCGTTCCGAAGCGCTCCACCCGGGTGGTGCTGGTCGACAGGATCGGGCCGCCCTGGGTTCCGGCGGGATCGAGCCACGCGGACATGCTGTAGAGCCGGTTCGGATCGGTCGGCCCGATCACCGAGCAGTGGTAGCCGTCGCAGAGCGTGAACGCGTCGGCCAGCGCGTAGTAGAACGACAGGTCCTTCCGCGTGTAGTAGCCCATGGCCAGCGGCCCGTTGGCGCTGCCGTCTGCCGCCAGGTGCCCGGTGACGAACCCGTCGAGCTTGCCGGCGTCCCAGTAGGTGTGCTGCGGACCCCAGCTGTGGTCGATGTCGTTGGTGCACTCGCCGTTCTTGTAGGTGTCCAGATGGAACGGGTACAGGTGGCCGCCGTCGAAGCCGCCGGGATAGCCCGGCTGGGCGAAGATCGACAGGCCGCTCCCGTCGGTCAGCTTGAGAACGTTCGGATCGGCGAACCCCCGCACGCCGCGGTAGGACCCGAAGTAGTGGTCGAAGGACCGGTTCTCCTGGATCAGGATCACCACGTGCTCGATGTCGTCGAGGCTCCCGCACCGGGGCGCGGCGGCCAGGGCGCGGGCGATCAGCGAATTCGACACCAACGCGCCTGCCCCGAGCGCGCCACCGGTCGCAGCGCCGGCCCGCAGGACCTCACGGCGAGTGATCAAACGGCTCATTTCCCTGCTCCTGTGGTCGGGCTCGGCGCCGGCCCGTTCCGGCGCCTCGTTCGTATGTACCAGAAGCGGGCGTGGCCGGCGTCACATGGTTTGTGAACTGCCTCCGGAGGCGGCCAGGACGCGACCTACAATCAATCCGATGCTCTCCTCCCGCCAGGAGCTCGTGCTGCGCAAGGTCGTCGAGGAATATCTCGATGGCGGCTCGCCGGTGGGGTCGAAGGCCCTGTCGGTCGACGTGCAGTGGGGACCGTCGACCATCCGCACCGAGCTGGCCAGCCTCGAGGAGCTGGGTCTGCTCGCCCATCCCCACACGTCGGCCGGGCGCGTTCCGACCGAGGCCGGCTACCGCTACTTCGTCGATCGGCTGCTGCCCAGCCAGGACGTCGGGCCGCGCCTGTCGCTGTCGCTCGTGCGCCGCGAGCTCGACGAGGCCATGCGCGTCACCACCGAGACGCTCTCGCAGGTGACCAACTTGCTGGCGATCGTCACCGCCCCGCCGATCGAGACCTCGACCATCCGCCACATCGAGGTCCTCGTGCTGCAGCCCCAGGTGCTGATGGTGGTGATCATCACCTCTACGGGCGGGGTGACCAAGCGGATGTTCACCTTCGCCCGGCCGGTCGATCCGGGGCTCGCCGACTGGGCCGCGAGCTATCTGAACGAGCGCCTGGTCGGGCTCGGTCTGGGCGCGCGCATGCTCCAGAAGCGGCTGCACGACCCCTCGCTGGCGCGGAGCGAATCCGACTTCCTGGAGGCGCTCTCGCCGGTGTTCACCGAGCTCGAGGCCGGCGCCCACGACAGCCTGTACGTCGAGGGCACCTCGCGTCTGCTGCGCGACGAGCGCCTCGGCGAGGTCTCGGAGCTGAACACGCTGATGGACATGCTGGAGCGCCGGGTGACGATGCTCGGAGTGCTCCAGTCGGCGCTGATCGAGCGCGACGTGCTGGTGCGGATCGGCGCCGAGAACGAGGCCCCGGGGTTGCGTTCGCTCGCGCTGGTGGCGGCCGGCTATGGGCTGCCCCAACGGCGGCTGGGGACGGTGTCGGTGATCGGGCCGCTGCGCATGGACTACGGCCATGCGATCCACGCGGTGCGTGACGCGGCCGCTCAGCTGTCGAGCTTCATCGCGGAGGTCTACGACGAGCGATGAGCTCCACGCGCGACTACTACGAGGTGCTGGGCGTCCCGCGCGACGCCGACGAGGCGACGATCAAGAAGGCGTTCCGGCGGCTCGCCCGCGAACTGCACCCGGACGTCAACCGGCACGACCCGGACGCCGAGGACAAGTTCAAGGAGGCCGCCGAGGCCTACGAGGTGCTCTCGGACGCCGAGCGGAGAGCCACCTATGACCGATTCGGCCGCGAGGGGCTGCGCAGCGGTGGCTATGCCCCGAATTTCGAGGCGTTCGGGTCGGTGTCCGACATCTTCGAGGCGTTCTTCGGGGGTGGCGGTGCCTTCGGCGATCTGTTCGGCATGGGCGGCGCGAGGGCCAGCGGGCCAGTGCAGGGCGGCGATGTCGCGGTCACGGCCGAGATCGAACTGGCCGACGCGGCCGAGGGCATCTCGGTCGACGTGAGCTATGAGGCCGTCGCGGTGTGCGAGCACTGTCACGGCAACGGGGCCGAGCCCGGTACGCCGATCGAGACATGCTCGCGCTGCCAGGGGAGCGGTCAGCTGCGCGCGGTCTCGCGCACGCCGTTCGGGCAGGTCATGCGCACCACGGCGTGCGACGTGTGCGGCGGCGACGGCAAGGTCGCGCGCGATCCCTGCAAGGTGTGCCGCGGCCGGGGGCGTCGCGTGGAGCGACCCAAGGTCAAGGTCGACGTGCCGGCCGGGATCGCCGACGGCCAGCGCATCAGGATCTCGGGGCGCGGGCACGCCGGCGAGCGCGGCGGCCCGCCCGGCGACCTGTACGTCCTGGTCCGCGTGCGCCAGGACCCCCGCTTCGTGCGCGACGGGGACGATCTGGTCACCGCGGTCGACGTGTCCGGCCCGCTGGCCGCCCTGGGGACCGTAGTGGACGTCGAGACGGTCACGCAGGGCCGGGCCGAGGTCGAGGTTCCCGCCGGCACCCAGGCGCACGACACGCTGATCGTTCGCGGGGCCGGGATGCCCGCGCTGCGCGGGCGACGGACGGGTGATCTCAGGGTGATCGTCAACGTCGTCACCCCGCGCCATCTGGACCGCGAGCAGCGCGAGCTCTACGAGAAGCTCGCCGACTCGCTGACCGAGCACAACCTCCGCACCGACGAGGGCGTGTTCGGGAAGCTCAGGCGCGCGTTCGGCGGGCACTGAGCCGCCGGGGCGGTCGGTGATCCGTCTCGCGGTCAGGGTCCGGCGGGCTCAGGCCGAGATCGTGCTGGCCGAGCTGCTGTCGCTGGCTCCGAGCGGGGTGGAGGAGGTCGCCGTCTCACCAGAGGTCATCGAGTACGCCGTGTACGGGGCGCCGGGCGAGCTGCCGGATCTACCCGACGTCAGAGCAGTGGCCGGCTCGGCGCTCGTCGAGGTCACCACCTCGGAGGTGGCCGACGACTGGGACGAGCGGTGGCGCTCGTTCCATCGTCCGCTGGTTCTCCTCGGCGGGCGGTTGGCGGTGAGACCTCCGTGGGAAGAGCCGGTGGCAGCCGAGCTCGAGCTCGTCATCGATCCGGGGCAGGCGTTCGGGACCGGCTCGCACGCCACCACGCGACTGTGCCTGGAGCTCATGCTGGATCTGCCCGCGTCCGGCCCGCTCCTTGATCTCGGATGCGGGTCAGGGGTGCTGGCAATCGCCGCCGCGCGGTTGGGCTGGGGGCCCGTGACCGCCGTGGACTTCGATCCCCTGGCGGTGGCCGCGGCCACCCAGAACGCGGTTGTCAACGGGGTCTCGATCGAGGTGCGCCGGCACGACCTGCGCGCCGACCCGGTCGAGGTGGCACCGATCGTGGTCGCCAACCTGCTGCGGCCTCTGCTCCTGACCTGGGCCTCGCGGCTCGGCGGGGCGCCCGAGCTTCCTGGGCGCGTCATCGCCAGCGGGCTGCTCGTGAGCGAGGCCGACGAGATCGCCGGCGCGTTCGCCGCAGTTGGCTTATCGGAGAGGGCACGGCGGGACCAGGGCGACTGGGCTGCGCTGCTCCTGGAACGCCTGGTCTGAGTCCCAGCCTCCGTGGACAACCGCCGACGCCGGATCTTGTCCACCGGGCCGATGGCGCCGGCGGCCGCCTGGCGCATCCTGTCGATGACGCCCAGAGCCAGAACTTCGCAAAGGAGGTGCCCAGTTGCCCAACCCGCTCGCGATCGGTGTGACGCTCGGGGGTGTGCTCCTCGACGTACTGGTGCCACGGCCAAAGCCTCGGGCCGGAGTTGCGCGTGAGCCATCGCTGCACTCTTCCCGCGCCGTCTCGAGGACACCGCGGCATGAGGCCGTCCACGAGGAGTACGGGATCCCGCCGGCCGCGGGCGTGCGACTCAACTGAAAGCCGGATGTCCACGGTGGCCGCGCTAACGTGCGGCCACCGTGGCTTCGTTTGCCGTCAAGTTCCTCGGCTGCAAGGTCTCGCAGGCTGACGCGATGATCGCCCGGCAGGCGCTGCTCGCCGCCGGTCACCGCGAAGCGGCCGAGGACGAGGCCGAGCTGCACGTGATCAACACGTGCTGCATCACCAGCGAGGCGGAGGCGAAGTCGCGCCAGGCGGTCCGGCGCTCGCTCAAGGCGGCCGACCGGGTGCTGGTAGCCGGATGCGCGGTCAACCTCGACGGAGCGCGGTTCCAGGAGATCGACGAGCGCGTGAGCGCGTTCGTGGGGACCGCAGAGGAGGTGGCCGGCGCGATGGCGGCGGGCCTGGGCGGTTGCGCCGACCTCGACCACGACGTCCTGGCCCGCCGGGCGCCGAGCGCCGCGCCGCGCCATCAGACCCCGGCAACCGACCGCACCCGGGGCTTCATCAAGGTTCAGGACGGATGCGACTGCCACTGCGCCTACTGCATCATCCCCACGGTCCGGGGCGGCGCCCGCTCCCGTCCCGCCTCCGCGATCCTGGACGAGGCGCGCCGGCGGGTGGAGCAGGGTCAACCCGAGATGGTGCTCACCGGGATCAGCGTGGGCGACTACCGCGATCCGGAGCATGGCCTCGAGCTCGGCCAGCTCATGGTGGCGGTGGCCGGGGTGCCCGGGGTGGAGCGAGTGCGGCTTTCGAGCGTCGAGGTGATCCACGTCAAGGACTCGCTGCTCGAGGCGCTCGCCAGCGAGCCGAAGGTGTGTCCGCACCTCCATGTCCCGATGCAGTCCGGCGACGACGCGGTGCTCGATGCGATGGGTCGCCACTACCGCGCCGGCGAGTACCTGGAGGCAATCTCGACCCTCAGGCGAGCTGTGCCCCACGTCAACGTCACGACCGACGTGATCGTGGGCTTTCCGACCGAGACCGAAGCGGCCTTTCAAGCCACCCTGGATGCCGTCGACGCAGCCGGGATCACTCGGGTGCACACCTTCTCCTACTCGCCCCGGCCGGGGACGGTCGCCGAGCGCCTGGGCGACCGGATCTCTCCCCAGGAAAAGAAGCGCCGCTCGCGCGAGCTCAGGGCCCGGTCCGAGGTGCGCTCGCGCCACCACCGGACAGCCAAGCTCGGCCGGGCCGAGCGGGTGATGATCGACAAGGTGGCGGAGACCCAGTGCTCGGGCTACACCGCCGATTACACCCGCTGCTACGTGCCGGCGGGCTCCGGCCGGCGGGGCGAGGTGGTCGATGTGGGCTGCCTGGAGCTGCAGGCCGACGGGATCCGCTGCTCGGTTACGTAGGGCCCCGGGGCTATCCTGAGGGTGTGAGCGTCATCGATCAGGTACGCGGAGACATGACCAGCGCAATGAAGGCCGGCGAGAAGGGTCGCGTCGGCGCGCTGCGCCTGGTGCTGTCCGAGCTGCAGAAGGCTCACAAGGAGGGCTCGAGCGACGAGCTGGCGGTTCTCCGCCGCGAGCGCAAGCGCCGCCTGGAGGCGGCCGAGCAGTTCCGCGGTGGTGGGCGCCCCGAGCTGGCCGAGCAGGAGGAGGCGGAAGCCAAGCTGATCGAGGGCTACCTGCCGGCCGAGCTCGACGACGCCGAGCTCGAGACGATCGTGGCGGACGCAATCGCCGAGACCGGGGCCAGCAGCCCGAAGGACCTGGGCCAGGTGATGAAGGTCGTGATGGCCAAGGGCGGCGGCCGGGCAGATGGCAAGCGCGCCTCGGCGCGCGTCCGGGAGGCTCTCGGAGCGTAGACGGGACACGGTGGGTGCGTAGGCAGATAGAGCTCGATAACCCGGTTGCGGCCGAGCTCGCGGGCAGCACGGACGCGGTGCTGCGAGCGCTGGAAGGACATCTGGACTGTGACGTGTTCCTGCGCGGCAATGTGCTGACGCTCGACGGCGAGCCCGCGGCGGTCGAGGCGGCCGCCTCGGTCGTCAACGAGCTCTCCAGGCTGATCGCCCAGGGCCACGAGATCGCGCCGGGCACGATCGAGGCGGTCAAGCGCGCGCTCGACGAGCACGAGTCGCCCGGGCAGATCCTGGAGGACGTCGTCTGGCGCCACCGGGCGACCAAGGTCTCGCCCAAGACCGTCAACCAGAAGCGCTACGTCGACTCGATCCGCCGCAACACGATCACCTTCGGCATCGGCCCGGCCGGCACCGGCAAGACGTTCCTGGCCGTGGCCCTGGCCGCCGCGGCGCTCAGCCGGCGGGAGGTCAGCCGCATCATCCTCACCCGCCCCGCGGTGGAGGCCGGCGAGCGGCTCGGGTTCCTGCCCGGCGATCTGATGGCCAAGGTCGATCCCTACCTGCGGCCGCTGTTCGACGCCCTGCACGACATGCTCGACCCCGAGCGCGTCTCCTCGCATCTGGAGCGCGGTGTGATCGAGGTCGCGCCGCTCGCATTCATGCGCGGTAGAAGCCTTAACGACAGTTTCATCATCCTCGACGAGGCCCAGAACACCAGTGGCGAGCAGATGAAGATGTTCCTGACGCGGCTCGGCTTCAACTCCAAGATGGTCGTGACCGGCGACATCACGCAGATCGACCTGCCTCGCGATCAGGATTCCGGGCTGGTGCTGGTGAGCGACATCCTGGGCGAGGTCGAAGGGATCGATTTTGTGCGCTTCGGCGAGGAGGATGTGGTCCGCCACAAGCTCGTGCGCCGCATCGTCGCCGCCTACGGCGAGCACTCTCAGCGCCTGGCGCCGGAGCTGCGCCCGCGGGCGGCCACCCCGAGGGGCTGAACCGGCCCGGGACCGTGCTCGAGATCGAAGTCATCGGGATCGACCGGATCGGGCTCGACGGAGAGCGCGCGGTGGGTCTCGTGGTGCCGACCGCCGCCGAGCTCGAGCGGCTGTGCGCGCTGGCCATCGCCTCCGCGGGCATCGAGGACGGGCACGTGGCCATCGAGTTCGTCGACGCCGAGCGCATCCAGGCGCTCAATCGCGAGCACCGCGACCTCGACGAGCCGACGGACGTGCTGTCGTTTGCGGTCGACGGCGGCGGCGACAGCGCCGGCCCCCGCGAGCTTGGCGACATCGTGATCTGTCCCGAGCACACCGCTGACCTGCGCGAGGCGGTCGTGCACGGCGCGCTGCACCTCACCGGGATGGACCACGAGACCGACGACGGCGAGATGCTCGCGCTCCAGGTCGAGCTGCTGCGCTGGGCCCGATGACCGGCGCCGGCATGCGCGAGGCGCGCTCGCCGGCACGCACGCGGTCGGGCTTCATCGCGCTGGCCGGACGTCCCAACGTCGGCAAGTCGACGCTCGCCAACGCGGTCGTGGGAGCCAAGGTGGCGATCGTGTCGGACAAGCCGCAGACCACACGCCGGGCGATTCGCGGCGTCGCCACCGGGCCGGACTGGCAGCTCGTGCTGGTCGACCTGCCCGGGGTGCAACGCCCCCGCGACGAGCTCACCGCTCGGATGCAGCGCCGCGTCGAGCAGGAGCTCGAGGACGCCGACGCGTGCCTGTTCGTCCTCAACGCCGAGCAGGGCGTGGGCCCGGGCGATCGGTTCATCGCTCGCCTGCTCTCGAGCGCTTCCGTGCCCGTCCTGATCGCGGTCAACAAGGTTGACCGCGCGGACCGCGCTGCACAGGCCGGCGCCCTGCAGGCCGCGGCCGACCTCGACGTCGCCGAGGAGGTGTTCCCGGTGTCCGCGCTGAAGGGCTCCGGCGTGCGTGCGTTGGTCGACCATCTCGTGTCGCTCCTGCCCGAGGGCCCGTTCTACTTCACGCCCCAGCAGTACACGGACCAGCCCGAGCACGTCCTGCTCGCCGAGCTCGTCCGCGAGCAGGTCCTGGCCCGCACCCGCGAGGAGGTGCCGCACGCCGTGGAGGTTGTGGTCGAGGCCATCGAGCACGGCGACCCAGCGCGGATCGAGGCGGTGATCCTGGCCGAGACCGAGTCCCAGAAGCGCATCCTGATCGGGGCCGGCGGCCAGATGGTCAAGTCGATCGGGATCGCGTCCCGGCGCGCCATCGAGCGCGAGCTCGGCGGGCCGGTGCACCTCGACCTCCGGGTTCGGGTGCGCCGTCACTGGCGCGCCGACGAGCATCTGCTCGACCGGCTCGGCATCGAGTAGTAAGGGGACCCGACCGCCCCGTAAGGGGTTAAGCGCCGAGATCCGCAGCGAACGCCCGATGTGAGGCGGGCCGGCGTAGCTCATTCTCGTCTGAGTTCAACGAGCCCAGGAGACGAGACCGATGAGCCAGAGCCAGACCTCACCCGCAGGCGCCGAGCGACACCGATGGATTGCGCTGGTGGTCCTGTGCGCCGGGTTTCTGATGATCGTCCTCGACCAGACGATCGTGAACGTGGCCCTGCCCTCGATCCAGAGCGACCTGAGGTTCTCCCAGTCGGGGCTGGCCTGGGTGGTCAACGCCTACCTGATCGCGTTCGGCGGGCTGCTGCTGGCATTCGGTCGACTCGGCGATCTGATCGGCCGCCGGCGGATCTTCCTGGCCGGGCTTGCCGTGTTCACATTGGCGTCACTCGCGTGCGGCATCGCGGAAAGCCGTGCGCTGCTCATCGGCGCGCGGTTCGTCCAGGGCATCGGCGGGGCGATGACCTCCGCCGTGATCCTGGGCATGATCGTGACGATGTTCCCGGAGCCCTCCGAGCGGACCAGGGCGCTGGGGATCTACAGCTTCGTGGCCGCCGCCGGCGGCGCGATCGGCCTGCTGGCCGGTGGGATCGTGACCCAGGCCATCAACTGGCACTGGATCTTCTTCGTCAACCTTCCGGTCGGCGTGACGACCGGGGTCGTGGCCATGCGGCTGCTGCCCGCCGATTCCGGCGTTGGGCTGGGGCGCGGTGCCGATGCGCAGGGCGCGCTGCTGCTCGTCGCGTCGTTGATGCTGGCTGTGTACGCGATCGTCGAGACCAGCCGCTACGGGTGGGGATCCGCCCACACGCTCGGTTACGGTGCGGCGGCGGCGAGCCTGCTGGCCGCGTTCGTCGCCCGTCAGGCCACCGCGGCCAGCCCGCTGATCCCGCCCAGGATGTTCGCCTCGCGTACGGTCGCGGTGGCGAACGTAGTGATGGCGCTGATGGTGGCGGGCATCTTCGGGGTGTTCTTCCTCGGCGCGCTCTACCTGCAGCGGGTGTTGGGCTACGACGCCGTCGAAGTGGGGCTCGCCTTCCTTCCGGTGGCGGTGGGAATCGCCGCGGTGGCCGTGCGGCTCGCGCCCCGCATGATCCTGCGCCACGGCGCCGACAGGACCATGATCGCCGGACTGATCCTGGTCGCCGTGGGACTCCTGGTGTTCCGCGGCGCTCCGGTGGACGCGCGGTATCTCCCTGACCTGCTGCCGGCGATGCTGCCGCTCGGGATCGGAGCCGGACTCGTGTTCCCCGCACTGACGACTCTCGCCATGTCCGGGGCCACGGCTGAGGACTCAGGGCTGGCCTCAGGGCTGGTCAACACCACCCGACAGGTCGGCGGCGCGCTCGGCCTCTCCGTGCTCGCGACCATCGCCAGCAGCCGGACGGCAACCCTGTCCGGGCGCGGCGTCGCGAGCGCCACCGCGCTCACCGGCGGCTATCACCTCGCGTTCACGATCGCCGCGGGATTCGTGCTCGTCGCGATCGCCGTCGGACTGGTCTTGCTCCGCGCCAGCCGGCCGCTCCAGGCGCTCCGCGCGCCCGAGCGGAGCCAGGCGCCCGAACTCGACGTGCACGAGCTCGAGCCCGCTTACCTCGAAGAAGCCGCCTAGGGGGGCTCCCGACCCGCTGGCCCGCCAGCCTAGAATCGACCGCGGCATGGACGACGCGGACATCGCCTACGACGAGCGCGGCCTGGTGCCCTGCATCGTGCAGGACTGGCGGACCGGCGAGGTCCTGACGCTCGCCTACATGAACGAGGAGGCGCTGGAGCGCACCCGCCAGACCGGCGAGATGCACTTCTTCAGCCGCTCGCGCCAGGAGCTCTGGCACAAGGGCGCCACCTCGGGGAACACCCAGGCGGTCAAGGCGATCCGCTACGACTGCGACGCCGACGCGGTGCTCGCGCTGGTCGAGCCGGCCGGCCCGGCCTGCCATACCGGTGAGCGCTCCTGCTTTCACAACGGGGAGGTGAACGGCGGCGCCCCGTACGAGACGCTGCCTGCGCTCGAGCGCACGATCGCCGAGCGCGCGGCGACCAGGCCGGAGAGCTCGTACACCACGAAGCTGCTGGCCGACCCGGGATACGCCGGCGCCAAGGTCCAGGAGGAGGCCGAGGAGGTCGTCCGGGCTGCGCGCGAGGAGACCGACGAGCGCGTGGCCGAGGAGGCGGCCGACGTGATCTACCACCTCGCGGTGCTGCTGCGCGGCCGGGGGCTATCGCTGGCCGACGCGGAGCGAGTGCTCGATGGCCGTCGCAAACGCTGACACCCGGCAGACGGGCGTCACCCCGACGCTGGCCGAGACGAGGGCGCTGGCAGGCGACTACAACGTCATCCCGGTCCGCCAGGCGTTCATCGATGACTGCCAGACCCCGGTCTCGGCGTTCCTGAAGCTGCGCGAGACTGGGCCGGCGTTCCTGCTCGAGTCCGCCGACCAGGGACGGGTCGGGCGCTACTCGTTCATCGGGATCCGCCCCCGCAAGGTGCTGCGCTGGTCGCTCGGTGATTCCGGCGACCCCTACCGGCTGGCCCATGCCGAGCTCAGCGGCGTCCGGGCCGCCCCGCTGCCCGATCTGCCGCCGTTCGCCGGGGGGGCGGTCGGTCTGTTCGCCTACGACCTGGTGCGGACGGTCGAGCCGCTCGGTGAGCCGAACCCCGACCCGATCGGGCTGCCCGACCTGGCGCTGATGCTGACCGACGCGCTGGTGGCCTTCGACCACCTCAAGCACACCGTCACGGTGATCGCCAACGTGTACGCCGACGACGACCTCGATGTCGCCTACGCCCGCGCACTCGAGACCATCGCCGAGGTGCGCTGGCGGCTGGCCGGTCCGGTTCCAAGATCCCCCAAGCCGCCCAGCCCCGACCGGTCCGTCTCGGCCCTGCAATCGAACATGAGCCGCGAGCAGTTCGAGGCCAACGTGTCACGGATCATCGAGTACATCTACGCCGGCGACGCATTCCAAGTCGTCCCTTCGCAACGCTGGTCGGGCCCGGTGCCGGTCGAGGCGTTCTCGATCTATCGCGGGCTACGGGCGGTGAACCCCAGCCCGTACATGTACTTCCTGGACTTCGGCGACTTCGAGATCGCCGGGGCCAGCCCCGAGCCGCTGATCACGGTGGCCGGCCGGCGGGTGTCCACGCGCCCGATCGCCGGCACCCGACCGCGTGGAGCGACGACCGACGAGGACCGGCGCATCGCCGAGGAGCTGCTGGCCGATCCCAAGGAACGCGCCGAGCACGTGATGCTGGTCGACCTTGGCCGCAACGACCTGGGTCGAGTGTGCGGATACGGCTCGGTCGAGGTCGAGAGCTTCATGGCCGTGGAGAACTACAGCCACGTCATGCACATCGTCTCGAGCGTGGTCGGCGAGCTGCGCGAGGGGATCGGGGCACTCGATGCGCTGCGCGCGGTGCTCCCGGCCGGAACCCTGTCGGGAGCGCCGAAGGTGCGCGCGATGCAGATCATCGACGAGCTCGAGCCGGTCAAGCGCGGCGGCTATGGCGGCGCGATCGGTTATGCGAGCTACACCGGCGATCTGGACACCTGCATCCACATCCGCACGGTCGTGATCAAGGACGGCATCGCTCACGTGCAGGCCGGCGGCGGAACGGTGGCCGATGCCCAGCCCGCGCTCGAGTACCGCGAGTCAGAGGCCAAGGCCAAGGCTGTGCTCGAGGCGATCGAGCTCGCCGCCGCGCAGCCCGACTGGCCCTAGTACTGCAGCCTGGTCGAGAAACGCGACTATGCGTGACGTTTCTCGACCAGGCCCAAACGACCGAGGAGCGCCATGGAGCAGATCACCACCGACCTCACCGACCACGTGCTGACGATCACGCTGAACCGCCCCGACCGGCTGAACGCCTGGACGCAGACGATGTTCGGCGAGCTGCTGGAAGCGTTCGACCGCGCGGACGCCGACGACGAGGTCCGGGCGGTGATCGTGACCGGCGCCGGCCGCGGGTTCTGCGCCGGCGCTGACCTCGAGCGCGGCGGCGAGACGTTCACCAAGCGCGAGCACGACGATCCGGATGCGATTCCGCGCGACAGCGGCGGCCGCCTCACGCTGCGGATCTTCGATCTGACCAAGCCGGTGATCGCGGCGATCAACGGTCCGGCGGTGGGGATCGGCGCCACCATGACGCTGCCGATGGACGTCCGCCTCGCCGCCGACGACGCCCGCATCGGGTTCGTGTTCACACGCCGCGGCATCGTGCCCGAGGCCTGCTCGAGCTGGTTCCTACCCCGCGTGGTCGGCATCAGCCGCGCGATGGAGTGGGTGGCCACCGGCCGGGTGTTCGACGCGCGAGAGGCCCTCGAGGCCGGTCTGGTCCGCAGCCTGCATCCGAAGGGCGAGCTGCTGGATGCCGCTACCGCGCTCGCCCGCGAGATCGCCGGGAACGCCGCGCCGGTGTCCGTGGCCCTGGCTCGCCGGATGATGTGGCGGATGCTGGGTGCCGAGCACCCGATGCTGGCCCACCGCGCCGACTCGCGCGGCATGCTCTATCGCGGTCGCTCGGCCGATGCCGCCGAGGGCATCGGGGCCTTTCTCGAGAAGCGCTCGGCCGAGTTCCCGGACAGGATCAGCGACGGGCTGCCGGACGTGATGCCCGGCTACACCACGCCCGACTTCGCCTGAAGCCTGATCAGCCGCCCGCCGACCAGGTCACCGGCGAGGTCGTGTAGCTGTCGGTTCCGGTGTAGGCGACCTTGGTGATCCCTCCCGACACCAGGTAGGTCAGGCAGGTGTGGAAGCTCTGACCGGCCGCCACCGGCGTCGTGGCGGAGTCCTGGTCGCAGGGAGGGAAATCGCCGATGAACGAGACCGGGTCCTGCTGGTTTCCGCCGTGGTCGATTCCCTGCATGGCATCCGAGGTGCCATCCACGTCGATCGCCCCCGGGCCGAGATTGGTCACGGTGACCGTCGCGTATTCCGGAACGGCCCCCTTCGGAGCGCCACTCAGGTCGACCCCCTTGAGATCAGCGGCGGAGCCCTGCCGGATCGAGGCCACGGTCACCTTCAGCGTGCGTGCCTTACCGGTGCCCGAGGAGGTCAGCGGCGTATAGGGGACGGTCGCGGTCTGACCGGCGGTCAAGCCGGTACCCGGCGAGGTGACGCCGGACTTGGCCGGGGCGCTCGAGCCGCCCGATGCGCTCGAGGTCGCCGCGGCGTTCGATGCGCTCGCCCCGGATGTGCTCGCCCCTGATGTGCTCGAAGCCGAGCCGCCGGCTCCACACCCGGCCACCAGCCCGCACAGCCCACCCAGCACGACCGCCCACGTCGCGACCCTCATCGCCGAGCCCCCTTATTCTCGATATCCCGTTGCCCGGCGCCCATCCTATTCCCGGGCGGGTCGACGAGTCCAGGCTCAGCGCCCTACTGTTTGGCACCCGTTAATTGCTCATGGGTGGCTCACGGGTGGGTCAGCGATGCGCGTCCTGGTTCTCGACAACTACGACAGCTTCACCTACAACCTCGTCCAGTACCTCGGCGAGCTCGGCGCGGAGGTCGAGGTGGTCCGCAACGACCACGCCTCGGTGGACGAACTGCTGGTGCGCGGCTACGACCGGGTGATCGTCTCACCCGGGCCGTGTACGCCCAACGAGGCCGGCATCTCGCTGGAGACGGTCAGGCGATTCCCCGAGGCGAGGGTTCCGACGCTCGGCGTGTGCCTGGGCCACCAGGCGCTGGTGCAGGCGTGGGGCGGCAAGGTCGTGCAGCACGAGCCCGTGCACGGCAAAACCACGGTGATCGATCACGACGCCAGGACGATCTTCCGCGGCCTGCGGCGGCCGCTCGAGGTGGGGCGCTACCACTCGTTGGTCGTCGACCCGGCACTCCCTGACTGCCTGGAGGCCAGCGCCCATGGTGGCGAGGTGGTGATGGCGGTTCGGCACCGCGACCTGCCTGCCGAGGGGGTGCAATTCCACCCTGAATCGGTCCTGACCGAGCAGGGCCGGGAGCTCTTGGCCAATTTCCTGGCCGGGACGCGATGAGCGGCGCACTCGACCTTCTCACCGGGGCGATCGACACGCTGGCCAGCGGCCAGGATCTCGGGCTCGAGGACACCGCCGCAGTTCTGCGCGAGATCATGGCCGGGAACGCCACCGAGATCCAGATCGCGGGCTTTCTGATCGCCCTCCGGACCAAGGGGGAGACCGTCGAGGAGCTGGCCGGTCTGGCCCGCACGATGCGCGCGATGGCCTCCCGAGTTGCCGTCTTAAGCGATGATCTGCTGGACACCGCGGGGACCGGGGGAGGGCGCCGGACGTTCAACGTGTCCACCACAGCGGCGCTGATCGCCGCCGGAGCCGGCTGCACGGTGGCCAAGCACGGCAACCGCTCGGCCACCGGCCTTTCCGGGTCGGCCGACGTGCTGGAGGCGCTCGGGGCTCGTATCGACCTTGGACCCCACGAGGTGGCGCGCTGCATCGACGAGGTCGGGTTCGGCTTCATGTTCGCCCCGGCTCACCATCAGGCCACCCGGTACGTGATCCCGGTGCGCCGCGAGCTCGCGGTGCGGACGATCTTCAACTTCCTGGGCCCATTGACCAACCCGGCGGGCGCCAGCCGCCAGCTCATCGGCGTGTCCGATCCCGGCTACCTCGACACGATGGCCGGGGCGCTGGCCCTGCTCGGCACCAAGCACGCGCTGCTCGTCTCGAGCGAGGACGGGCTGGACGAGCTCAGCATCTCGGCCCCGACGCGAGTGGTCGAGGTGGTAGGGGGTCAGATCCGGGGCTATACGCTGACGCCGGAGGAGGTGGGGCTCCCGCGCGCGCCGGCCGAGGAGATCCCGGGCGGCGATCCGGGGCAGAACGCGCACACGGCACGCGCGATCTTCAGCGGTGAGCAGGGTGCTCCGCGTGACCTGGCCGCGCTCAACGCCGGCGCGGCGATCTACGCCGGCGGTGGGGCAGAGACGCTCGAGGCCGGCGTGCGCGCGGCCGAGCGGGCCATCGACGACGGCGCGGCGGCCGCCGCGCTCGACCGTTTCGTCCAGCGAACGAACGAGCTCGCGCCGGCCAAGAAGCCATGAACCGGCTCGACCCCATCGTGGCGGCCACGCGCGCGGAGGTGGCGCAGCGGCGAGTCCTCGCCCCGCTGCCCGAGCTAAAGGCGGCCGCGGCAGCGCGCGCCGCGGTCGGGGACGTCCGGTCCTTTGCGGACGCGATCGCCCGGCCCGGCCTGTCGCTGATCGCCGAGCACAAGCGCTCCTCGCCCTCGGCGGGCCAGATCCGCGCGGACCTCGAGCTCGAGGACGTCGTCGGCGCCTACGAGCGGGGTGGAGCTGCCGCGCTCTCGATCCTCACCGAAGGACCAAATTTCGCCGGCTCGCTCGACGACCTGCGCGCCGCCCGGCGCGCCGTCGCCCTGCCCCTGCTGCGCAAGGACTTCGTCGTTGACCCCTATCAGGTCCACGAGGCGGCGGCGGCGGGTGCCGACGCGATCCTGCTGATCGTGGCCGCGCTCTCGCCGGGCGAGCTCGACGCGCTGCATCGCGAGGCGGTCGGGCTCGGGCTGAGCGTTCTGGTGGAGGTCCACGACGAGCGCGAGCTCGACGCCGCCCTGGCCGTCAAGCCCGCGCTGATCGGGATCAACAACCGTGACCTGAGAACGCTTCAGGTCGACACCCAGCGGACGTTCGAGCTGGCCTCGCGGATACCGGGACCCACCCGCGCCCGCACGCTGGTCGTGGCCGAGTCCGGCTGGGGCGCGCCCGAGCAGATCGACGAGCTCATCGAGGCCGGGATCGACGGTGTTCTGATCGGCGAGGCGTTGATGCGCTCGGGCGATCTCGAGGCTGCCACCCGGGCCCTGACCGCACGCTGATCGCGGCGCCTACGATTGTGGCCGTGACTCGGATCAAGTTTTGTGGGCTGACCACGCTCGGTGACGCCGAGCTGGCCGTGTCCGCCGGAGCGTGGGCGATCGGGCTGATCTTCTGGCCGCGCTCGCCTCGCCGCTGCGAGCCCGGCGCGGCGGCCCAGATCGCCGCCGCGGTCAAGCGCCGGGCCGAGATCGCCGGCGTGTTCGTCAACGCCACCCTCGACCACGTCGCCGAGACCGCAGACTCGGTCGGCCTGACCCTGCTCCAGCTCCACGGCGACGAGGGGCCGGCTTACTGCGCCGAGGCGGCCCGCCGCACCGGGTGCCGGGTGATCAAGACGGCCCGGGTGCGCAGCGGGGCCGACGTCCAGGCGCTGGCTTCCTTCCACACCGACTACCACCTGCTCGACAGCTACACCGCCGGCGTTCCCGGCGGGACCGGCGAGACATTCGCCTGGGAGATCGCGCGCGCTCACCGCCGAAAGATCCCGGTCATCCTGTCCGGCGGGCTGACCCCTGAGAACGTGGCCGACGCGATCGCCGCAGTCGGACCGTTCGCCGTCGACGTGGCCAGCGGGGTGGAGCTCAGTCCGGGCCACAAGGACCCGTCGAAGCTGTCGGCGTTTGCCGAGGCGGTGCACGCCGCGCAGACGGTCGGCACGAGATGAGCACGATCGAGCATCGCTTCGGGCCCTACGGCGGCCAGTACGTCCCCGAGACGCTGATGCCCGCGCTGGCCGAGCTCGAGGCGGCCTGGCTGTCAGCTCGCCAGGACCCCGCCTTCAACACCGAGCTGAGCGCCCTCTTGCGTGACTACGTTGGCCGCCCCTCCCCGCTGTACCACGCCCACCGGCTGAGCGAAGCCGCCGGCCACCCGATCTACCTCAAGCGCGAGGATCTCAACCACACCGGCGCGCACAAGATCAACAACGCGATCGGGCAGGCCCTGCTGGCCAAGCGCATGGGCAAGCGACGGATCATCGCCGAGACCGGAGCCGGCCAGCACGGCGTGGCCACGGCCACCGCCTGCGCCCTGCTCGATCTCGAGTGCACGGTCTACATGGGGACCGAGGACATGCGCCGGCAGAAGCCGAACGTGGAGCGGATGGGCCTGCTGGGAGCGTGGGTGGAGCCGGTCGAGGCAGGTGCGCGCACGCTCAAGGAGGCTGTGTCGGCGGCCATTCGCGACTGGGTGACCAACGTGGAGAGCACCCACTACGTGATCGGCTCGTGCGTCGGGCCGGCGCCCTATCCGGCGCTGGTGCGGGAGCTCCAGCGGGTGATCGGCGACGAGGCGCGCGTTCAGATCCTCAAGCAGGCCGGGCGCCTGCCCGAGCGCGTGATCGCCTGCGTGGGCGGCGGCTCGAACTCGATCGGGGTGTTCGTCCCATTTGTCGACGATCGCGAGGTGCAGCTGATCGGAGTGGAGGCCGCCGGCGAGGGGATCGAGACGGGTCGGCACGGCGCACCGCTCACCGTCGGCGGGCTGCCCGGCGTGCTGCACGGGGCGTACTCGGCGATCATGCAGGACGAGGACGGTCAGATCCTCGAGGCGCATTCGATCTCGGCCGGGCTGGACTACCCCGGCACGGGACCGGAGCACGCCTGGCTGCGCGACAGCGGGCGCGCCCGCTACGTGGCGATTACCGACCGTGAGGCGCTCGACGCGTTTGCCACCTGCGCGCGCCTGGAGGGGATCATCCCGGCGCTCGAGAGCGCCCATGCCATCGCCTGGGCGATGGCCAACGGCCCCAGCCAGCTCGACCTGGTGTGCCTGTCGGGCCGGGGTGACAAGGACCTGGCCGAAGCGCTCGATCACCTCGGCCGCGACCGCTCGCGATGACCGGCCTCGAGCGGATCGCCGCGGCCTTCGAATCGGCCCGCGCGGACGGCCGGCGGGCAGCGTTGATGCCGTACATGATGGGCGGCTTCCCGGACCTCGAGACCTCATTGGAGATCGGGCTGGAGTACGCCCGCGCCGGCGCCGACCTGGTCGAGCTCGGTGTCCCGTTCTCCGATCCGCTGGCCGACGGTCCCGTGATCCACGCCGCGGACACCGCGGCGCTGCGCGCCGGCGTCCGCCTGCCCGACGTCCTCGAGCTTCGCCCGCGCGATCGCTCCGCACGTCCCGGTGGTCGTCATGTGCTACGCGAATCCGATTCTCGTCCGCGGCCTCGAGCGCTTCGCCGACGCGCTGCTCGACGCCGGGGTCAGCGGCCTGATCGTGCCCGATCTGCCGCTCGAAGAGGCCCCCGAGGTACTGCGGGCCTGCGAGGAACGCGAGTTGGCGCTGGTGCCGTTGGTCGCGCCTACCACCCCAGATGAGCGCCTCGCCCGGATCGGGGCGCGGGCGCGGGGGTTCCTGTACACGGTGTCGCTGACCGGCACCACCGGCGAGCGCACCGGCGTGCAGGATGGGCTGGCCGGAGTCGTGGCGCGCGCGGCTGCATGCACGGACGTTCCGGTCGCGGTGGGCTTCGGCATCTCGACTCCCGAGCAGGCCGCGGCGGCCGCGGCGGCCGGTGCCGACGGGGTGATCGTGGGCACTCGGCTGGTGCGCGCCGCCGGCGCGGGCGAGGCGCCGGTGGCGGCGGTCGGCGCGCTGGTGCGCGAGTTCGCGAGCGGTCTGGCCGCTGCGCGCTGACGCGGCGATCGATCGGGGCGCTCTCGGTTAGCATCCCAGTCGCGATGGGCCTCATCCTGACCGCCACCGCGGGCCTTTGCCTGTGGATCATCCTCTGGTCGCTGAACATCAGCGGCTTCGACTCCATCCTGATCGCCATCGTGATGGTGCTGATCGCGATCGGCGTCCGCCAGCTCCTTCCGTTCCTGCCTGGCCGGCGGGAATAGTCTGGGCTGACCGTGTCAAATCGGGTGCTCGCACGCGGACGAGCGGCCTGCGCGTGGGCGCTGCTCGCGGTTGGAATCGTGGGCTGCACCTCGAGCGGCGGCGGCAGCTCGACGGTGACCGTCTCGGGTAAGTCGCTGACGATCTATCTGAGCGACGCCGCGAACAGTCAGCCTCAGGTCGCCCAGGATGTCCTGAACGCCGAACGCCTGGCGTTCACGAAGGAGTCGGGGGGCTCGCTCGACGGCTACACGCTGCGACTGAATGTGTTGACCGGCAAGGTCTCGGATGCGGCTCGCACCGCAATCCAGGACCAGAGCGCGATCGCCTACCTGGGCGAGATCGTTCCCCACTCCTCATACGCGTCGCTGGGCATCACCAACGCCGCCGATCTGCTCCAGGTCAGCCCGACCGACACGGCGCTCGAGCTCACCCAGGCCACCCCGATGGTGTCCGGGTCCCCGGGCAGCTATTACGAATCCTTCAGCTCGTACGGACAGACGTTCGCGCGGGTGGTCGGGACGACCTCGCAGGAGGCCAAGGTCCAGGTGCAGGAGATGCACTCGCTCGGCGTCACCAAGCTCTACGTGGCCGACGACGGCGGGCCGTACGGCGCCACCATCGCGAACGCCGTGCGACGCGATGCCGCCGGCACGATCAGCGTGGTGGGCAGCGCGAGTGGCGCCGACGGCGTGTTCTACGGCACCGATTCGGCGGCCGGCGCGAAGCGCTTCTTCGAGAGCGCCGCCTCGTCGAATTCGTCGCTGAAGCTGTTCGCGCCCTCCGCGCTCGATGATCCGACGATCGCTGCCACCCTGGCGAGCCTGGGCCATCTGTACGTGTCCGCGCCCGGCTTCCTGGCGCAGAACCTGACGCCAGCCGGCCACACGTTCGTCTCGGAGTTCACCACCGCGTACGGGCACGCGCCCTTGCCCCAGGCGATCTTCGGCTACGAGGCGATGTCCGCCGTCCTGGCGGTGCTGCGCGAGGCGGGCTCGCACGTGAACGACCGCGCGACGGTCGTGCATGACTTCCTCTCGATCAAGGACCGCCAGTCCGTGCTCGGCACCTACTCGATGAGCCCGAGCGGCGACACGAGCCTCGCCCCATTCGTGTTCAGTCGCCTGGAGCAGGGCAAGCTGGTTCCGTTCGCCCAAATCCAGGGGTGAGACCGGCCACGGGGCGCAACAGGCTGGTGAGGTGCGCGCGGATCGCGCCGGCGCTCCTGGCCGCGCTCGTCGCCCTCGCCGGCTGCGGCGCCAAGCACGACGCCGCCGGGCGAGTCCGGGGCAGCACCCTCACGATCTACGCCAGCGTGCCCCTGCGCGGCGTCTCGAGGGTGAGCGGGGCGGCATTGGTCTCCGGGGCGCAGCTGGCTCTGTCGCAGGCGCACGAGCGCGTCGGCGAGTACCGGATCCGCCTGGCCGTGCTCGACGACGCCACCGTCGCGCGCGGGGGCTGGGACCCCGGCCAGACCACGATCAACGCGCGCACCGCGGTGCTCGATCCGAGCACGATCGCCTATCTGGGCGAGATGAACTCGGGGGCCAGCGCAGTCTCGATCCCGCCGCTCAACCGCGCCGGCATTCCGCAGGTGAGCCCCACCAGCAGCGCTGTCGGCCTGACGGCGGCCACGGCGAGCACGTTCCCTGGCGAGCCCCAGAAGTACTACCCCTCCGGGGTGCGCACGTTCGTCCGGGTAGTGCCCAACGACGCCATCCAGGCGATCGCCCAGGTTCGCGTGCAGCAGAGCGCGGGATGCCACCGGACCTATGTCCTGAACGACGGGGAGGTCGACGGCGGAGACGCCGCGCGGAGCTTCGAGCTGGCCGCCCGGGCCGCGCATCTGTCCGTGGTGGGGGGGCAGGCGTACCCACGGCAGGCGCTGAGCTACGCGGCGCTGGCTACCGGGGCGGCCCAGTACCGCCCGGATTGCGTGCTGATCTCCGGCGATACCGAGTCGGGCGCGGTTCGCCTGACCGCGCAGCTGGCCGCCACGATGCCGAACGTGGAGATCTTCGGGTCGGCCGGCCTCGCCGAGACCAGCTACATCAACCCCGAGCAGGGCGGCATCCCCGCTTCGATCGCCTCCCGCGTGGTGCTCACCGTTCCTGCGCTTCCACTCGCCGAGCTGCCCTCATCGGCCCGCGCGTTCACGGTCGCCTATGAGCGGCGCTTCGGCGCGGTCGAGCCCGATTCGATCTTCGGCTATGAGGCGATGAGCTTGCTGCTGAGCGCGATCGACCGTGCCACCGACCGCGGAACCAAGCCCGCGATTCGCTCCGCGGTGCGCGCCGCGCTGTTCGCCACCCGGGATCGCCGCAGCGTGCTCGGGACCTACAACATCGACCCGGGCGGCGACACGACCCTGCGGCGCTACGGGGTCTACGGGATCGCGGATGGGCAGCTGACCTTCCGGGAGGCCATCACCGCGTGAGGCCTCTCCGGGCCGTCCGACAGCTGCCTAGATTGGCCGCCGTACGTGATTGGCATTGCGTTAGGATCGCGCCGCGGACGCTTGGCGCCGTCCGCCCACCGGATTACTCTGCGCCGTCATTGGGCGATGGAACGTCTGGGGAACGAAAGTAGAGGAGGATGCATGAGGTTCGTAGCTCTCGGCAGGGCGTTCCCTGCTTTGGCGGCGCTCGGGGCAGTGCTCGCGCTCGCCGCGTGCGGTAGCAGTAACAGCAGTACCAGCAGCAGCAGCGGCGGTGCCGCCTCCAGCGGGGGCAGCTCCTCTGGGGGCAGCGGCAAGACCATCGACATCTATTCGAGCCTGCCGCTGCAGGGAGCGTCGACCGCGCAGACCGACCCGTTGGTCAACGGGATGAAGCTCGCGCTGTCGCAGGCCGGCGGAAAGGCCGGCCAGTTCACGGTCAACTTCCAGTCGCTCGACGACTCGACGGCGGCCGCCGGCAAGTGGGATCCGAGCCAGTGCGCGGCCAACGCACGCAAGGCGGCCTCGGATCCGAAGACCGTGCTGTACCTCGGCGAGTTCAACTCGGGGTGCAGCGAGGTCTCGATTCCAATCCTGAACCAGGCCGGGGTGCCGCAGGTGAGCCCGGCGAACACCTACGTCGGACTGACCACCAACCTCCCGGGCAGCGCGCCGGGAGAGCCGCAGAAGTACTTCCCGACGGGTAAGCGGACCTACCTGCGGATCGTGCCGATCGACTCGATCCAGGCGGCGGCGGACCTGCTGGCCATGAAGCAGGCCGGCTGCACGAAGGTCGCGGTGGCCAACGACAAGGAGGCCTATGGCGCCGGGCTGGCCACGCTGCTAGAGCTCGAGAAGGGCTTCTACGGAGTCACCATTGTCAGCAACACGGGGATCGATCCGACCGCGCCGAACTTCCGTTCGTACGCGGCCACGATCAAGAACCAGGGAGCTGACTGCTTCGAGTTCGCCGGGATCGTCTCCAACGGCGGCGTCCAGATCACCAAGGACGTAAACGCGGCACTGCCGAAGGCGAAGATCTTCGGGCCGGACGGCATGTGCACCAGCACGTGGACCAGCGCGAAGGCTGGCGGCGTACCTGCCAGCATCGATCCGCTGATCTACTGCACGGTGGCGACCCTGGACCTGGCCGCATATCCGGGCGGAAAGACATTCCTGGCCGCCTATGAGGCCAAATACGGGCCCACACCACCGGATCCGTACGCGATCTACGGCTACGAGTCGATGAAGCTCGGGCTCGACACGATCGCGAGCCTCGGGGCCAACGGCAACAACAAGGCCGACGTCCTCAAGGCGCTGTTCGCCACCAAGTCCCGCAATTCGGTGCTGGGTACGTACGGGTTCGACGCGAACGGGGACACGACGCTCAAGTCGTACGGCCTCTACAAGACGGGGCCGGGCGGCAGCCTGGTGTTCGACAAGACACTCACGCCGACCCAGACCGTCCACTGATCGCACGGCATCGCTGAGGATTGGGGGGGCCGGCCGCCCCGAGCAGGCGCGGCCCCCTCACATCCTCGATACTGCCGCCGGAACCGGACCACTGACGGACCACTGATGGAAGCAGGATCGCTCTCCCCGACGCCGCCTGCGGCCGTAATGAGACCACTGGCGCTCGTGCGCCGGTACCTCGGCCGCTGGGGGCTGATCGTGGCCCTCGCCGCGCTGCCGATCTACTACGGCGTGCGCGATCTCGTGCATGGCTATCAGGCCGGCCTGGTAGCCGGGCATCCGACCATCCATCACGACCTGACCCAGCTCGGATTCAACCTCGCGACCGGGCTCTCCAACGGCGCAATCTGGGCGCTGATCGCGATCGGCTACACGCTCGTCTACGGGATCATCGAGCTGATCAACTTCGCCCACGGCGACGTGTTCATGATCGGATCGTTCACCGCGGTCGGGCTGTGGAGCGTGTTCGGGCTGAGTCCCAGCACCGGCGCGTTCGGGATCATCTGCGGGCTGCTGGCCACGCTGGTCATCTCGATGATCGTGTGCGGCTCGCTCAACACGCTGATCGAGCGCGTGGCCTACCGGCCGCTGCGGGGCGCGCCCAAGCTCGCACCGCTTATCACCGCGGTCGGGTTCTCGTTCATCCTGCAGAACGTCGGGCTGCTCTGGCGGGGCGGCTCGCAGCAAAGCGTCAACGACCTGATCGGGCAGGGCGACACCGTCTTTCACGTCTTCGGAGTGCCGATCGTGCGTGGCTACCTGCTGGCGCTCGGCGTGATGATCCCGCTCGTGCTGGTCCTGGCGCGCTTCATCAGTACCACGCGCATGGGACGCGCCATGCGCGCCACCGCCCAGGATCCCGAGGCCGCCCGGTTGATGGGCATCAACGTCAACCAGACGATCTCCTTGACGTTCCTGCTCGGGGGCGCGCTGGCCGGCGCCGCCGGCCTTGTCTATGCCCTGTTCGAGACCAACATCTGGTACTTCCAGGGGTTCAGGGCTGGCCTGTTCGCGTTCACCGCGGCCGTGATGGGCGGGATCGGCAACGTCCGCGGCGCCGTGCTCGGCGGGCTGATCATCGGGGTGATCCAGGCGATTGCCGACTTCCGGATGGGACCGCAGTGGACGGAGGCGGTCGTGTTCGGCTACCTGATCATGATCATGGTCCTGCGACCGCGTGGTCTGCTGGGCGAGGAGACTCGGGAGGCCGGGTGAGCGACCTCGGACAGCGTGACGAGCCCGCGACGCGGTCGGTGACGGTGAGCGAGGGTGAGCCCGGCCCGTCCGGCTGGGAAGAGCTGCGAGCCCAGATCGGCGAGTGGCGAGCGGCGGTCAGCGGCGTGCTGCCACCCTGGTTCGGCCGCGCGCTGGCCGCGGTCCTGATCGTGTTCGGGATCGTCCTCCCGTTCCTGTTTTCGGTCGACAGCGGCTTCATGGGCGCCACGATCGAGGCGGTCGCCTACGCGGTGATGGCGCTCGGCCTGAACATCGTGGTCGGGTTCGCCGGCCTGCTCGACCTTGGCTACGTCGCGTTCTACGCTCTGGGCGCGTACTCCGTCGGGTGGTTCGGCTCGGACTTCTTCTTCAAGGCGCATCTGCACGCGCTGGTCTCGCCAGTGGCCAGCACGCTGCCCGGGATCCACCTGAACTTCATCCTGATCCTGATCGCCGCGGCGCTGATCTGCGCGGTGGCCGGCATGTTGATCGGGCTGCCCACGCTGCGCCTGCGCGGCGACTACATCGCGATCGTCACGCTGGCCTTCGGCGAGATCATCGGCGTCGTCGCGGTCAACGGCACGAGCATCCACGTGGGTGGCGGGATGACCCTGACTGCCGGCAACCTCGGGATCAGCGGCGTGGACTCACCTTACTTTCCGGGGATCGGGCTATTCACCGAGCTCAACCTGAGGCCGTGGTACTGGCTGATCCTCGGCGTGATGCTGCTCGTGCTGTTCGTCAACCTGCGCCTGCGCGATTCGCGCCTGGGCCGGGCGTGGGTGGCGCTGCGCGAGGACGAGGTCGCGGCGGTGTCGATGGGCATCCCGCTGGTGCGCACGAAGCTCATGGCGTATTCGATCGGCGCGGCCTTCGGCGGTATGGCGGGCGCCTTCTTCGGCACGTACTTCACCGTGGTAAACGCCGAGCAGTTCCAGTTCGGGTTCTCGATCTTCATCCTCGCGATGGTGATCATCGGCGGCATCGGATCGATCTGGGGAGCGGTGGCCGGCGGGTTGCTGCTCGGCTACATCAACTACTACCTGATCCCGGACGTGCTCAACACGCTGCCGTCCAAGATCGGGCTGAACTTCCAGCTCACCGACATCGAGTTCGGGATCTACGGCTTCCTGCTCGTGATCATGATGATCCTGCGCCCGCAGGGCATCATTCCGGAGCGCCGGCGCCGACTCGAGCTCACGGGACGAGTCGCAGCCACCGACAGCGAGATGGCCGACCCAAGCGCGCTCTCGGCCCTGGAGGTGGCTGAGTGACCGCCACCGCTGAGTCACCGGCCGTGCCCGCCGTCATGCGCGTCGATCGCGTGGTCAAGGCGTTCGGCGGCCTGGTCGCCGTCGACGACGTGTCGCTCGACATCCCCACCCACCAGATCGTTTCGATGATCGGACCGAACGGTGCCGGCAAGACGACGGTGTTCAACATGCTGACCGGGCTCTACAAGCCGACCTCGGGACGGATTCTGCTCGGTGAGCGCGACATCACCCGCCAGCGCCCCGATGTGATCACCAAGCTGGGCGTGGCCCGGACGTTTCAGAACATCCGCCTGTTCGGCGCGATGACCGCGGTCGAAAACGTGGTCGTCGGCCGGCACGCCCGGATGCGCACCGGCATCTGGGGCGCGATCTTCCGCCCGCCCTGGGTGCGACGGGAAGAGCATGAGGTCGTCGAGCGCGCGCGCGAACTGCTCGACTTCGTGGGGCTGAAGAAGGACAGCTTCGACCGCCTCGCCGCCCAGCTCCCCTACGGCGATCAACGCCGGGTCGAGATCGCGCGCGCGCTGGCCTCGGACCCATCGCTGTTGCTGCTCGACGAGCCGACCGCCGGCATGAATCCCTACGAGTCGGCCGCGCTGGCCGAGTTCATGCGCCGGCTGCGCAGCGAGCTCAATCTGACCATCCTCCTGATCGAGCACGACATGAAGGTGGTCATGGGCGTCTCAGAGCGGGTCACGGTGCTCGACCACGGCAACAAGATCGCCGAGGGCCCGCCCGAGGAGGTGCGGGCCAATCCGGCCGTCATCGAGGCGTACCTCGGGAAGCAAGCCTGATGGCACTCCTCGAGGTATCCGATGTCCGCGCCCGGTACGGGGCGATCGAAGCGCTGAAGGGCGTGTCGCTCACGGTCGAGCCCGAGGAGGTGGTGACGCTGATCGGGGCCAACGGCGCCGGCAAGTCGACCACGCTGCGCTCGATCTGCGGGCTTACGCCGGCCAGCGGCGGAAAGATCACCTTCGAGGGCGAGGAGATAACCCGCGTCCCCGCCCACGACGTCGTGGGCCGCGGCATCGCGCTCTCCCCGGAGGGGCGCCATTGCTTTCCGCGCATGTCTGTCCGCGAGAACCTCGATCTTGGCGCCTACCACCGCGGACGCGAGAGCGTGGCCGAGGACCTGGAGAAGGTGTTCACGCTGTTCCCGCGCCTGAAGGAGCGCGAGCGTCAGCCCGCCGGCACGATGTCCGGAGGCGAGCAGCAGATGCTCGCGATCGGTCGGGCGCTGATGGCGCGGCCGCGCCTGTTGATGCTCGACGAGCCGTCGATGGGGATCGCTCCGAACCTGGTCGACCGGATCTACGAGACGATCCAGGAGATCAACCGCACCGGTGTGGCGATCCTGCTCGTTGAGCAGAACGCCAACTATGCCCTCGACATTTCCGCCCGCGGCTACGTGCTCGAGACCGGCCGCATCGTCCTGTCCAACGAATCCGCCCGCCTGCGCGACGACCCCGAGGTCCAGCGCGCGTATCTCGGAATGTGATGATCGTTTACGCCACCATCGGCGCCAAGGCGCTCTACCTGCTGTTTCTCTGGCTGATCTCAGCCGCGATCGCATCGTGGCTGTCGGAGCGCAAGGGCTACGGCGAACGCGTGGGCCTGACCTTCGGGCTGCTGCTGTCGGTCATCGGCCTGTTGATCGTGCTGTTCCTGCCGGGGCGGCCACGGTCGCGCTGGAAGGTGGAAGGCCCATTCCCGCGCCGCTCCCGGCGGGGCTGACGGCTCCTCTCCGAGCCGGCTGAAGGCCGCTCGCGCGCGCTTCTCGCGAGCGCGGGGTTGGCGTTGCGTTAGGGCACCGCGGGCCCGCTTGGCGCCTTCAAGCGCCCGGATTACGCTGCTGGCAGGGTCCGACGCGACGGAGGACGCGGACTCTGCACCCGAGGAAGGTCAATGAGGCACGCTCGTGACAAGGCGCTCGCCGCAAGCCTCCTGATGCTCTGCCTGGCCGCGCTCGGCGCGTGCGGCGGAAGCTCAGGGAGCAGCCGGGCCGGCGCGGCTAATGCGTCGGCCGGTGCCGGCGCGAAGGTCGTGGACATCTACTCGAGCCTGCCCATGCGGGGTCCGTATGCCGCTCAGACGTTCGCGCTGACCAACGGGATCCGGCTCGCCTTGGCTCAGGCGGGCGATCGGGCCGGCCCGTTCACCGTCCAGTACACGCCGCTCGACGACTCGATCGGCGCCACGGGCTGGGACGCCGGTCAGACCGCCGCCGATGCCCGCAAGGCCGCCGCCGACCCGCGGGCCGTCTACTACATCGGGGCGTTCGACGACGAGGCCAGCGAGGTATCGATGCCGATCCTCAACGAGGCGGGGATCGCCCAGGTCAGTCCCGCCAACACCTACGTCGGGCTGACCACAGGCCAGCCGGGCAGCTCCTCCAGCCAGCCGCCCTACGCGCCCACGGGAACGCGCACCTACCTGCGGATCGTGCCGACCGAGTCGGTGCAGAGTGCGGGGATCCTCCTGGCCATGCGACAGGCCGGGTGTGCCAAGGTCGCGGTTGGCACCGACCAGGATCCGTACGGCTTGCGCTTGGCCGGCCTGGTCGAGCTCGAGCGCCGCGCCTACGGCATCGCCATGGTGAGCCGGACCGACACCGCGCCCGCCGGCCCGAAGTTGCGGGCCTACGTGGCGGCAATCCGCAGCGCGCGGCCCGATTGCCTGCTGCTCGCGGGGGTCGCCTCCGGGCGCGTCGTGCAGCTCACCCGCGACCTCCACGCGGCCGCCCCGACGGCGAGGATCTTCGCCCCGAGCGAGATGTGCACGAGCGCGTGGACGAACCCGCTCGATGGCGGTGTCCCGGCCGTCATCGATCCGCTCATCGAATGTGTCTCGGTGACTCGGAGCCTGCCCGCCTACCCGGGTGGCCGGGCGTTCCAGACGGCCTATCGAGCCAGATA
Organism: uncultured Solirubrobacterales bacterium; assembly: GCA_963764545.1. GTDB lineage: Bacteria > Actinomycetota > Thermoleophilia > Solirubrobacterales > Solirubrobacteraceae > Palsa-465. Next base: position 746,297 of record CAVXSX010000012.1, read on the forward strand.
CGGCGTGCCGGATCCGAGCCCCTACGCGATCCTCGGCTACGAGGCGATGAGGCTCGCGCTGAGCACGATCGCCAGCCTGGGCGCACACGGCGACAGCAAGTCGGCGGTGCTCGGTGCGCTGTTCTCGATCACCGACCGGCACTCGGTGCTCGGGACCTACGGGTTCGACAAGAACGGCGACACAACGTTGTGGGCGCTGGGCCTCTACAAGGTCGGGCCGAGCGGCAACCCGGTGTTCGCCCGGACGATCACGCCGCGCGTGCTCTAAGGCGAGGGCGCTACGCGCCGCTACGCAACCCGGCGCCGGCGCTGCTCGGCGCCGCTGCGGCGCTTGGCGCCGAGCAGCCGCTGGTCGGCCGCCTCGAGCAAGGCGTCCGCGGCCCGGCCATCGTGCGGGAACAGCGAGGCACCGGCGCTCGCTCCGAGCGTGTCGACGCCGGCCACGACCCGGGCAACCGCCGCCTCCACGCGCGCGACCAGCCGCCGCGCCCCGGCCTGATCCGTCTCCGGGGCCAGCACGCAGAACTCGTCGCCGCCGACACGCGCCAGGGTGTCCTGATCGCGGATCGCGTGGGCCAGAGCCCCGGCCACCTCGCGCAGGAGGTCATCGCCCGCCGGATGGCCGAAGCGATCGTTGAGCAGCTTGAAGCCGTCGAGATCGAGCATCAGCACGGCGAAGCTGCGCTGACTGCGCTCGTGGCGCGCGATCTCGTAGTCGATCCGCGCCAGCAGCGCCCGGCGGTTGGCCACGCCGGTCAGCGGATCGCTGAGGGCCGAGGCGCGCAGCGCGTCGCGCTCGCCCTCGAGCCGCTCACGCCCGGCGAGCAGGACCGCCACGCTGGCGGCCGGGACGAGCACGAGCCAGGCGATCGAGGGCTGGGGAACCCCATGGCCGCCGGTGCGCTCGGCCACGAGGGCGGCCGCCATGACGAGCGCGGCACTGAGCGCACCTCCCACTCGCCCTCGCGTGGCTCCGGCGGCCAGCAGCGCGGCCGGCACGGCAATCCACACCGCGTCGCCGCGGCCGGCCAGGGTGACGAAGGCCGCGATGGCCGCGGCGATCAGCAACGTACGCAGGAGCGCACGGCGCGCGGCCAGCGCAGCGGCGCGGCGCTGGGCACGGTCAGGCTTCGCCCGGCCCCGCACGCGGGGATGATCGGCTGCGGCGCGCACCCGGGGCAGTCTCGCGATCGGACCGGACGGCTGCCAGCGGGCCCCCTTCGCTGCCTCCCCACTAGTGGCGCTTCGGCTGGCCGTCGGTCCAGCGGACGCGCATAACACGTCACGACACCGTCGAACTGGGGAGCGTGACGCGTTAGCCGTCTCCCAGGCGGATAACCCGTCACGGCGGGCCGTCCACCGGTCTCGTGACGGGTTAAGCAGGGCACGGCCCCGACCCGCATGATGTGTGCGACGCGTCCACACCCCACCTCAACACCGCGGGGTGGTGCGTCACGCAGACCAGTGGATCCTGGTACGCCACGCCCCAGCATCGGAGGGGTGTGGGGCGTGATGCACGCGGATCGGCTGGCGGTGGCGGCCCTCACGCGGCCGTGGAATCAACCATCTTGTGGGGACCCACTAGATAGCCTGAGGGTGTGGCGAGCACTGCGCCTGACGAGCTCTTCCTGATCGACGGCAACAGCCTGGCCTACCGGGCGTTCTTCGCCCTGCCCGAGTCGATCGCCACATCGACCGGGATGCCGACCAACGCGATCTTCGGGTTCGCCTCGATGCTGGTCAAGATCCTCACCGATTACGGCCCGAAGGCGACAGTCGTGGTGTGGGACGCGGGCGACACCGGCCGCCGGGAGGTGTACGCCGAATACAAGGCGCAGCGCCGGACCCGGCCGGACCTGCTCAAGGAACAGTGGCCGCATCTGGAGCCGCTGGTCGATGCCTTCGGCTATCGGAACCTCCGGGTGGACGGCTTCGAGGCTGACGACGTGATCGCCTCGATCGTCGAGCGCGCGCGGACCGTCAACCCCCCGATTCCGGTGATGGTCGTGACCGGCGATCGCGACGCCTATCAACTGGTCGACGACGGCGTGGTCAAGATCATGACCACCTCGCGCGGGATCACCGACACCCGCGTGTACGACCGGCAGGGCGTGATCGATCGCTACGGGATCCCGCCCGAGCTGATCCCCGACTTCATCGGGCTGAAGGGCGACACCAGCGACAACATCCCGGGCGTACCGGGAATCGGCGACAAGACCGCGGCGGAGCTGCTCCAGCGCTTTGGGACGCTCGAGGAAGTGCTGGGCCACGTCGACGACATCAGCGGGGCCAAGCGCAAGCAGAACCTGGCCGAGCACGCTCAGGTGGCGCGGATCTCCAAGCAGCTGGCCACTGCCAAGCGCGACATCGACGTCGAGCTCGACCTCGAGACGTTTGCCACCACCGCGCCCGACCGCTCCAAGCTGCGCGACACCTTCCGCAAGTTCGAGCTGCGCGAGCCGCTGCGCCGCCTGGAGGAGGCGCTCGGATCGGCCGAGGCGGCCGCGCCCGCGCCCGAGGCCGAGCAGGCGCTCACCGCCCGGCTGCGCTCGGCGAGAGTCGCCGACCTGCGCCGGATGCCCGACAAGGAGGTGGCGATCGCGGTGCGAGCGCCCGAGGCGCCGCCCGACCAGCTGTTCTCGCCCGATCTGGCCTGGCGCTTCGGCGTGCACGCCCAGGGCGCGGGGGATGTGCTGGCGGGTGAGGCCGCCGCACCGGACGAAGTGGTTCGGGCGATCGGCCGCCGGCCGGTGATCGCCCACGACGCCAAGTCGCTGGGGGAGGTGCCCGCGGTTCTGGCCCACGACACCGAGGTGGCCGCCTACCTGCTCGAGCCGGCCCGGCGCGCCTATCCGTTCCGCGAGCTGTGCGAGGAGCGTGGGCTCGGTGCCGAGGTGGCGGACGAGGCCGCCCGCGACGCGCTGCTGCTCGGCGCGCTGGCCGCCTGGCAGCGCGAGGAGATCCGCGGGCGCGGCCTGACCGACCTGCTCCACGAGGTCGAGCTCCCGCTGGTCCGCATCCTGCGCAAGATGGAGCTGGCCGGCTGCAAGCTCGACATCGAGCGGCTGCATGAGATCTCCGCCCGGGTCAAGGCCGAGGCCGACGCGCTCGAGCGCGACATCTTCGAGCTGTGCGGCGAGGAGTTCACGCTCGGCTCGCCCAAGCAGCTCGAGGAGATGCTGTTCGGCCGACTCGGCCTGTCGCGCAAGCGGCGGGGCAAGACCGGCTATTCGACCGACGCCCGCGTGCTCCAGGCGATCCGCCACGAGCACCCGGTGATCCCCAAGATCGAGCGCTGGCGCGAGCTGACCAAGCTGGCCCAGACCTACCTGGACGCGTTGCCGCTGCTGACCGACTCGGGCGGGCGGATCCACACCACGTTCAACCAGACCGCCGCCACCACGGGCCGGCTGTCCTCGAACAACCCCAATCTGCAGAACATCCCGATCCGGACGCCGCTCGGGCGGGAGATCCGAGCCTGTTTCGTCGCCGAGCCGGGCGATCGGCTGGTCTCGGCCGACTACTCTCAGGTCGAGCTCAGGCTGCTGGCCCACATCGCCGGCGAGGATGCCCTAAAGGAAATCTTCCGCAAGGGCGAAGATGTCCATACCGCCACCGCGTGTCGCGTCTTCGGCGTCACCCCCGAGCAGATCGATCCCGGGATGAGATCCAAGTCCAAGATGATCAACTACGGCATCGTCTACGGGCTGTCGGCATGGGGGATGGCCGACCGCCTGGACATCCCGCAGGAGGAGGCCGAGGAGTTCATCAAGCGCTATATGGCCGGGTTCCCCGCCGTGGCGCGCTGGATCGAGGAGACGATCGAGCAGGGCACGGAGCACGGTTATGTCTCGACGCTGTTCGGCCGGCGCCGCCAGGTCCCCGAGCTGCGGGCGCGCCGTTGGGAGCTGCGCCGCCAGGGGGAACGATTCGCGGTCAACATGGTGATCCAGGGCACGGCCGCCGACATCATGAAGGTGGCGATGGTGCGCTGTGATCAGGCCATCAAGGACGCCGGGCTGCGCTCGCGGATGATTCTCCAGATCCATGACGAGCTGCTGTTCGAGGGTCCGCCCGAGGAGGCCGACGAGGTCACCCGGATCGCCGTCGAGCAGATGGGCGGAGCATTCGAGATGGACCCGCCGCTGGCGGTCGAGGCGGGCGTGGGAGCTGACTGGTTGGCTGCCAAGTGAGCGCGAGCAGACGCTTGATCGCAGCCACGGTGATGGCGCTGGCCCTGGCTGCCCTCGGCCCGGCGGTCGCCCAGGCCAAGTTCTTCGGCGGGATGGTCCGCGACGTCCCCAGCGGGACCGCGGCCGGAGGGGCGCTCCTCGAGGCCCACATGGCCTCGCACCAGGCCAACCTGCCCTACGGCGGCGGTCCGGTCCTGCACAACAATCGCACGCACGTGATCTTCTGGGATCCAGCCGGCTCGAGCCTGACCTTCGATCCGGGCTATGAGTCGCTGATCGAGTCGTTCCTGAGCGACGTGGCCGCCGAAAGCCACCGGACCAACAACGTGTACAGCCTGAGCGGCCAGTACACCGACAGCGGCGGGCCGGCCGCCTACGCCTCGACCTACGGCGGCGCGGTGATCGCCACCGATCCGCTGCCGCCCAGCGACTGCACGGAGCCGGCCGCGACCGGCCCGGGCTGGACCGTGTGCCTGACCGACGACCAGCTCGAATCCGAGATCGAGCATGTCATCGCCACCAGCGACCTGCCCACCGCGGACGGGGACGTGTACTTCCTGGTCATGCCCGACGGAATGGGCAGCTGCACCGATGCCAGCTCCTCGAGTTGCGCGCTCGGCGGCAGCATGAGCGGCTACTGCGGCTATCACTCCGAGACGCCGGGCGGGATCCTCTACGCGGTGATTCCGTACAACGCGGTCCGCGAGCACTGCCAGTCGAACAATCCGCGACCCAACTCGAGCACGGCCGATCCGACCATCTCGACGATCAGCCACGAGCACAACGAGATGGTCACCGACCCCGAGGGCGATGCCTGGATCGACGCGCGGGGCGATGAGGACGGCGATCTGTGCCTGACCAACTTCGGCCCGAGATTGAGCGGCCACGGCGTGGATCCCCGCCACGCCTGGAACGAGTCGATCGACGGCGGGCACTTCTTCCTCCAGGAGGAGTGGAGCAACGCCGACTCCGGCTGCGAACCGCGCGCCATGCCGGATGCGCTGTCGTTCGGGCTGACGCGATCCCCAGGGCGGCTTCGATTCATGTCGTTCACCGCCCGCGGATCCGATCCCGAGGGGCGCCTGGTCGGCTTCCAGTGGACCTTCGGCGACGGCCGCGTGGGCTCGGGCCTGCGGGTATCGCACGTCTTCCGGATCCCCGGGACCTACCGGGTGATGCTCCGGTCGACTGACAGCTGGGGCAACTGGGCCTTCGCTGCCAAGACGGTCCGGATCAGGGCAGGCTGATCGCCGTCGGGCGGCCTTCTCGCGGGCCGGCGGCGGCGAACCGCGGGTGGGCGATCTCCAGATAGTGGCCGAACGACCAGTCCAGGAAGCGCTTGCTCTGCATCGCGCGCAGGGAGCCGGCGAGCAGGCGCGGAGCGACGCGCGGGATCAGGCGCTGGAGGTGGAGCATCCAGCGGTACGGCCTGGCGTGCGAGGCGCTGAACGCGCCGTAGCGCGCGAGTGCGGCGCCGGCTGAGCGCCGCCCCGCCAGCACCTCGCGCAGCTCGCGACCGGCGGCGAGCCCAAAGTAGAGGGCGGTCCGGATCCCCTCGGCGGTGAGCGGGAGGCAATGGCCGGCCGAGTCTCCGACGAAGAACACGTCGTCCTCAGCGGCCGGCCGCAGCGCGTGCGGGATCCAGTTGCCCTGGTAGCGGATCCGGTCCGCTTCGAGCGTGCTGGCCAGGCGCTCGGTTGGCTCGCGTACGTGGAAGCGGGGATCGAATGAGCCGATACCGATGCGGAGCTCCTCGCCGGCGGGGAAGCTCCACCCGTAGCCGGCTGGCACGTAGGAGCGGTCGATCCAGACCTCCATGTCATTGCCGCGCCCGTGGGGATGGACCTCGAGGCCCCGCGAGAGCAGGGCGTCGGGCGGCTGGATGGTCTCGCCGCCGCCCAGGACGCGGCGCCAGCCCAGGGCATCGATGACGTGGGTGGCCCTGATGTCGCCGCGGTCGGTGTGCACGGTGCGCCCGCTGCGCCCGTCTACCTTGGCCGTCTCGAACGCGAACGCGCCCTGGTCGGCCAGCAGACCGCACAGCGTGCGGTAGTCGAAGGTCGAGAACGTCCACGGCAGGGGGTAGTTGACCGTCGCGTGGGGGGTGTGGATCACGAGCTCGCCGAACGCCTGCTGCATAGCCCCTTGCAGCTCGAGCTGCTCCAGCCAGCCGGTCGGGATACCGCACGCCGAGGTCTGCCGCTCACCGATCTCGTAGCGGTCGATGACCAGCACGCTGGCACCGGATTCGCGCAGCTCGCGCGCCACGGCCAACCCGGCGAAGCTCGCCCCGCAGATCAGCACGTCGCAGTCGCGGTCCAGAGGCGTCCGGTCCGCCCCGCGCTTGGTCGCTCTGATCGGCATCGGCAGCGCATGATAGGGACGGCGTATCGCAGCGCTCATCCCTCCAACTGCGGCTATCCTCCGCTGAACGCATGTCTTCTACCACAACGCTTAATCCCGCCACCGATCAATCGAACGCCAAGGTCGTCGAGGGCTCTGACGGCCTGCTGCTCGAGATCGACGGCCAGATCGTCCCCAATTACGACGCGACCGTTCACCCCTTCCAGGAGGGCGACGTCGTCACCGGCCAGGTCGTCCGCATCGACAACGACGAGGTCCTGGTCGACATCGGCTACAAGTCTGAAGGGGTCATTCCCTCATCGGAGCTCTCGATCCGCAAGTCGGTCGATCCGAGCGACGAGGTGTCCCTGGGCGAGGAGGTCGATGCCCTGGTCCTGACCAAGGAGGACCAGGACGGCCGCCTGATTCTTTCCAAGAAGCGCGCGCGCTTCGAGAAGGCCTGGCGTCGCATCGAGGCGGCCGCCGAGTCGGGCGAGCCGGTCGAGGGCGCCGTGATCGAGGTCGTCAAGGGCGGGTTGATCATCGACCTCGGGGTGCGCGGCTTCCTGCCCGCCTCGCTGGTCGACATCCGCCGCGTGCCCAATCTCGACGAGTACATGGGCCAGGCGATCGAGTGCAAGGTGATCGAGCTCAACCGCTCGCGCAACAACGTCGTCCTGTCGCGCAGGGCAGTTTTGGAGGAGCAGCGCAAGGAGGACCGCGAGCGGATCCTCGACCGCCTGCAGCCGGGACAGGTCGTGGAGGGCACGATCTCCAACATCGTCGACTTCGGCGCGTTCGTCGACCTCGACGGGATCGACGGCCTGATCCACATCTCCGAGCTGTCCTGGTCGCACGTGAACCACCCGAGCGAGATCCTCTCGATCGGCGACAAGGTCACGGTCAAGGTGCTCGACATCGACCGCCAGCGCCAGCGCATCTCGCTGGGTCTCAAGCAGACCCAGGAGGACCCGTGGCAGCGGGTGGTCGACACCTACAACGTAGGCGACGAACTCGAGGGAACGGTGACCAAGGTCGTCACGTTCGGCGCGTTCGTGGAGATCCTCGACGGGGTCGAGGGCCTGGTGCACATCTCCGAGCTGGCCCAGCACCACGTCGAGAACCCGCGCGAGATCATCCAGCCGGGCGACCCGGTGCGGGTCAAGATCCTCGAGATCGACTCCGAGCGCCGGCGGCTGTCGCTGTCGATCAAGCGGGTCGAGGGCCAGGTGCTCCCCGTGCGGCCGATCACCGCGCCGGTCGACGGCGATGCCGGCGACCTCGACAACGTGCCCGAGCTCGGCCTGTCAGAGGACGTGTTCGCCGGCGCGGACGAGGCTGCTGCTCTCCCGGAGGCTGAGGCCGCCCCGGCTGACGAGGCGTTTGCGCCGGCTGACGAGGAGTTTGCGCCGGCTGAGGAGGAGTTTGCGCCGGCCGAGGACGAGTTTGCGCCGGCCGAGGACCTGGCCGAGGACCCGGCCGACGAGCCCTCCGAGGCTGACCCGGACGCCTGATCGACCCGACTTCCGGGGGCGCGTTCCCTTCCTCGGCCTGACCGGGGGGATAGGCGCCGGCAAGTCGGCGGCACTCGATGCGCTCAAGCGGGCGGGAGCCGCTGTCCTCTCGACCGACCGGGTCGTGCACGAGCTGTACGAGGATGATGATGTTGTTTCAGCTGTGCGCGAGCGATTTGGGGACGCCATCGAGCGGAATGGGGTCGTGGACCGAGGGGCGCTCGCCCGCGTCGCCTTCGCAACGCCCGAGGACCGGGAATGGCTCGAGGGCCTCTTGTGGCCGCGGGTGGGGGAGCGGATGGCTTCGTGGCGGGAGTCCGTCGAGGCGGATTCGGATCGTCCACGTGCGCTGGTGGTGGAGGTCCCGCTGCTGTTCGAGTCGGGCATGGACGGCCAATTCGACGCCACGATCGCTGTCGTGGCGGCCGAGGAGTTGCGGGCGTCGCGGGCCGGGGCTCGGGGCCACGAGGCACTCGCCGAGCGCTCGGCACGGCAGCTGACCCAGGAGGAAAAAGCGCACCGTGCGACGTACGTGGTCGTTAACGACGGTACGTTGGAGGAGTTGGAGTCGAAGTTGTCGTCCCTGCTTGAGATGCTGCGGTAGTGGTCACCCCCGGAAATAGGACACCCTCGTGAGTCCGTCGGCCACGGGTACCGCCACCCGCTCTCGCGCCGGGCGCGGGAACGCCGCGGCCGCGCGGTCGGCGGCCGACCGGCGCCGCCGGCGTGCGGTCGCTCGGCGTCGGCGTCGGCTGTTCGTCCTCGGGGTCGGCGTGCTCGCGGTGACCATCGCCGTGCTGCTCTCGATGCCGCTGGTGCGCAAGGCGGTAAATGAGCTCGGGCTCCCGCTGAGCGACACGGGCGTCATCCGCCAGCAGGCGGCCGAGAAGCACCTCGATCCCGCCCTGATCGCCGGCGTGATCTATGCCGAGACGAAGTTCCAGCCGCGCGACTCCCCGGTCGGCGCGGTCGGCCTCATGCAGGTCATGCCGCAGACGGCCCTGTTCTTGGCCCACCGCTCGGGTGCCACCACGTTCACAACCGCCGATCTGGCGGATCCCCAGGTGAACATCGCCTATGGCAGCTACTACCTGCGCTACCTGCTCAACGAGTACCACGGCAGCCTCACGTTGGCGCTCGCGGCGTATAACGGCGGCGAGTCCAATGTGGACCGCTGGATGGCGGAGGCCCGAGCCGACGGGCAGTCGCTGACGTCGGCTGACATCCCGTTCCCCGAGACCCGCGCCTACGTGGGGCGGGTTCTGCACGCTCGGAACGAGTACCGGCAGCAGTACGCCAGCCAGCTGTACGGGTAGCGGGGTCGGGCCGGGGCCGAGCCGCGGCGGAAACGGCGAGGGCGCCGCCGGAGCGACGCCCTCTAGAACCGGTCTCAGTACCGCGCGAGGGTCAGCTCTGCTTGACCTTCACGCTCACCTTGTGGAACGCGTTCTTGGTCGCGCTGACCTTGCTCGCGTCGTTCTTGGTCCAGATCCCGAAGTGGGTGTCGCTGACCGTGTTCTTGCGGATCACGATGCCGTGGAGCTTCACCACGTCGCTCCCGACCAGGATCCCAACCGTCGCGCCCTTGGCGAAGTCGGCCGGGCTGAACTCCGCGTCGGAGCTGTCGGCGACGCCGTCATGACTGACGGTGTTGCCGATGATCTGGTTGCCGTTCAGGTCGGCGGGAGGAGCCGACGGTCCGAAGGAGTGGCTGTGGATCTCGACGCCGGCGAGACCGTTGCCCTTGGCGGTGTTGCCCTCGACGAGGTTGTCGTACACGCCCGCCCCGGGCGCGCCGCCGGCCATGATGATGCCCGCGCCCTGGCCCTTGGTGCCGTCGTTGTCGACAGTGTTGTCGAGGATCTTGTTGCCGTAGACGCCCGCGACCTTCGGCTGCGGCTTGCTGTTCCATGACCCGCCCCCAACGCGAGTGTTCACGGTGGCCTTCGGGTTATGGCCGGCCAGCGTGATGCCGCAGTCGAACACGTTGTCGCTCGAGTTGTTGTGCGAGATCGTGTTGTCGGCCGTGGGTCCGAGCTCGTCGGTGAGCAGGATGCCGCCGACGTTGTCCTTGACCGTGTTCCCCGTCACCAGCGAGCGGGTGACCGACATCAGGTGCAGGGCCTCGCCACAGTCGCCCGGGACGTTTCCGGATGCCGCGCACTCGCCGGTCGGCTTGGCCGCCCTGGCGCCACGGTCATTGGCATCGACGGTGTTGTTCTCGATCGTCACGTGCGTGGTCTTGAGCGCGAGGATCCCCTCTTCGGTCGCGTGCTCGACGACGAACCCGCGCACGAGGGCCCCGGATGCGCCCGGACCGGTGATCAGGAAGCCGTTGACCTGACCGGCGGCGTTGACGACCGGATGGCCGACCCCGACCACGCTGACGTCCTTGGTGATCTTCACGCCTTCGGCGTAGGTGCCGTGGGCGACGCTGATCAGATCGCCCTTGGTCGCCTTGGCGACCGCGTGCGCGATCGTCTTGCAAGGCGCCTTCTGCGTGCAGGCTGCGGCGTCCTTGCCCGTGGGCGACACGTACAGGGTCGTCGTCTTTGCGGCGGCGAGCGCCGCCGTGGACTGCAAGACGGCGAGCGTGAGCGCGGCCGTCAAGCCGGTCCGAAACAGCCGGGTGGTGCGCGCAGAGCGCGCGGTGTGGCTGTGCAAGTGGGTCTCTCCTCGGATCGCTGGTTGTAGCTAGCCCCGGTCCGGCGGATACAACGAGGCGTGGGCCGCGAAGTTGCGGTTATCGGAAAACACCCATCTTTTCGGTGTGGTCCGCGAAGTGGGAGGGTGTGCGTCCTGCGAGCTCCGAGGGCGTTGCTCGATTTGGTCGCAATATGAGACCTTTCGAGCGACGCCCGCCCCTCTGAGCGGTCATGGTTTTCCGTCCGGAGCCGCCGCTACGCTAAAAGGTCCCTTCCGGTCTTCGCCGCAAGATGCCCAAGTTCGAACTCGACGCCGCCTACAGCCCGACCGCCGACCAGCCCCAGGCCGTTGCCGGCTTGGCCGAGGGCATCTTCGCCGGCGAGCCGAACCTGACCCTGCTCGGCGCCACCGGGACCGGCAAGACGATGACGATGGCGGCGACGATCGAGGCGGTGCAGAAGCCGGCGCTGATCATCGCGCACAACAAGACGCTGGCCGCCCAGCTGTGTAACGAGTTCCGCACCTACTTCCCGCGCAACTCCGTCGAGTACTTCGTCTCCTACTACGACTACTACCAGCCCGAGGCCTACGTACCCAGCAAGGATCTCTACATCGAGAAGGACTCGGCGATCAACCAGGAGATCGACCGGCTGCGCCACTCGGCCACGGCCGCGCTGTTCGCCCGCCGCGACGTGGTGATCGTCGCCAGCGTCTCGTGCATCTACGGCCTCGGCTCGCCCCAGACCTACGACGAGAACCTGCAGACCCTGCGCAAGGGGGAGATGATCGACCGCGACGGCCTGCTGCGCAAGCTGGTCTCGATCCAGTACACACGCAATGACACCGCCCTGGCCCGCGGCAACTTCCGGGTTCGCGGCGAGACGCTCGAGATCTTCCCCGCCTATGCCGAGACCGCCTACCGGATAGTCCTGTTCGGCGACGAGGTCGAGCACCTGCAGGAGTTCGACCCGCTGACCGGCGAGGTGCTCCAGGACGACATCGAGCATGTCGGCATCTGGCCGGCCTCGCACTACAACGTCCGCGAGGGCATGATCGAGGACGCGGTGGCCGAGATCGGGCGCGAGCTGAACGCGCGCTGTGCCGAGCTCGACGCCCAGGGCAAGCTGCTCGAGTCCCACCGCCTGCGGCAGCGCACCCAGTACGACATGGAGATGCTGCGCGAGCTTGGGTTCTGCAGCGGGATCGAGAACTACTCCCGGATCCTGGACGGTCGCGCACCCGGCTCGCGCCCGTACTGCCTGCTCGACTACTTCCCCGAGGATTTCGTCTGCTTCATCGACGAGTCCCATCAGACCGTGCCCCAGATCGGCGGCATGTACGAGGGCGATCGCTCCCGCAAGCAGACCCTGGTCGACTACGGGTTCCGCCTGCCGAGCGCGATGGACAACCGCCCTCAGACCTTTCAGGAGTTCCTCTCGATCACGCCGCAGATGGTGTTCGTGTCGGCCACGCCGGGCGAGTACGAGCGCAAGAACTCGCGGCGGATCCTCGAGCAGATCGTCCGCCCGACGGGGATTGTGGATCCCGACGTCGAGGTGCGCGAGACGCGCAACCAGATCGACGACCTGATGAACGAGATTCGGGTGCGGGTCGAGCGCGACGAGCGGACGCTGGTGACCACGCTGACCAAGAAGATGGCCGAGGACCTGACCGACTACCTGCTCGAGATGGGTTTCCGCGTGCGCTACCTGCACTCCGAGATCGACACGCTCGAGCGCATCCAGATCATCCGCGAGCTGCGCCTCGGCGAGTTCGACATCCTGGTCGGCGTCAACCTCCTGCGCGAAGGGCTCGACCTGCCCGAGGTCTCACTGGTGGCCATCCTGGACGCCGACAAGGAGGGCTTCCTGCGCGGGGAGACCTCGCTGATCCAGACCATCGGCCGCGCCGCGCGGAACATCCAGGGCAAGGTGCTGATGTACGCGGACAAGGAGACCGCGGCGATGCGCGCGGCGCTCGACGAGACCGACCGTCGCCGGGCCATTCAGGTCAAGTACAACGAAGACCACGGGATCACCCCCGAGACGATCGTCAAGGGCATCTCCGACATCGCCGAGTTCCTGCAGTCCGAGTCCAAGGTGCCCAGGTCCCGCCGGCGGCGCCGGCCGGTGAGCGACATGCCCCCGGCCGAGATCGAGAAGACGATCGTCGCGCTGGAGGAGGAGATGCTGGCCGCCGCCGAGGAGCTCCGGTTCGAGTACGCGGCGAAGCTCCGCGACGAGATCCGCGATCTCAAGCGCCAACTCGACCAGGCGATCGCGGAGGGCTACGCGCCCACGGGCTGATCGCTTGCGCAAATTGCGGGCGACGGGCGGGTACCCGCCTCCCCGTTCGGTACTCTGCGGACGCTTCCCCACCTCAAGGCGCCGCCGTCAGGCGCCGCCGACCCCCTATTTCCTCCCGGAGGTAGTTCCGTGGCGCTGGACCGACAGAGCATCGAGAAAAAAGACTTCCCCATTGGGCGCCGGGGCTACGACCCGGACGCAGTTGACAACCACCTGCGGGCCCTGGCCGACGAGCTCGACGAGCTCAAGCGCGCCAACCGGCGGCGCAGCGAGTCGCTGGCCGCGGCGGCCAGCGAGCAGGTGCGCTCGATCGTGGAGGCCGCTGAGACGACCGCAGCGGACATTCAGCGTCAGGCCGAGGACGAGGCCCGCGATATCCGCAGCGAGGCCAGCCACGAGGCTGAGGCCACGCGAGAGCACGCCACCACCGAGGCACGCGACTACGTGGGCAAGGTGTCGGAGTCGACCACCGGCATGCTCGAGCGGATCGACGCGATGGAGAACGAGCTGACCGCGTTGATCGAATCGCTGCGGACCGGATCCAACCGGCTGAACGCCGATCTCCAGCTGCTCGAGGGCAACCTGGCCGCGGTCAAGAATGCCGTGGTTCCGCGTCCGCAGTTCGAGCCCGAGCAGGCCGGCTCCGGTGGCCAGCGCCCAGAGGGGGCGCCCGCGGACGCCGTCGCTCAGGCCGCGCCGGCCGTGCCCACGGCGGAGCCGTTCGAGCAGTCGGTCGACGTGGCGGGTGCCGCGGGCGGCGAGGTGCTGGCCGACAGTGCCGGTGAGCGGCGAGCGGGGCAGCCGACCAACGGCGGCGAGGACGAGAGCGCGCGGCTGATCGCGCTGAACATGGTCATGAACAACACGCCCCGCGAGGAGATCGAGCGCTACCTGGCCGAGCATTTCCGGCTCACCGACCGCCGCGGCCTGCTCGACGAGGTGTACTCGTCGTTCAACCACTGAGCCCCGGGTTCGAAGCCTGAACGAGCGGGGGCCGACCCCGCGTCGGCGTTTGTCCGCAAACAGCGACTCCCGAGCAAAGGGAACGTCTGTTCGATCGATTAGACTCGGTTATGTGGACAAACTCGTCGTCTCAGGTGCGCGAGAGCACAATCTGAAGGACGTCACGGTCGCCATTCCGCGGGATGCGCTGACCGTGATCACCGGCCTGTCGGGGTCCGGGAAGTCCTCCCTGGCCTTCGACACGATCTACGCCGAGGGTCAGCGCCGGTACGTCGAGTCGCTATCGGCCTACGCGCGCCAGTTCCTGGGCCAGATGGACAAGCCGGACGTCGATTCGATCGAAGGGCTGTCGCCCGCGATCTCGATCGATCAGAAGACGACCTCGCGCAACCCACGGTCCACGGTCGGCACCGTGACCGAGATCTACGACTACCTGCGCCTGCTGTGGGCGCGGATCGGCCATCCGCACTGCCACATCTGCGGTCGCCCGATCACCGGCCAATCGGCCGAGCAGATCATCGACCAGGTCATGGAGCTGCCCGACGGGACTCGCTTCATGGTGATGGCTCCGATCGTGCGCGGTCGCAAGGGCGAGTACGGCAAGCAGCTCGAGGAGCTGCGCGGAGAGGGCTTTTCGCGAGCCAAGATCGATGGCGAGCTGCGCCGGCTCGACGAGCAGATCGTGCTCGACAAGAAGTTCAAGCACGACATCGCGATCGTGGTCGATCGTCTGGTGATGAAGGGCGAGCTGCGCAAGCGGCTGGCCGACTCGATCGAGACCGCCGTCGCGCTGGCCGACGGCCTGGTCGAGGTCGAGCTGGTTGACACCGGCGAGATCGGGACTTACTCGGAGAAATTCGCCTGCCCGGTGCACGGCCCCAGCCTGGTCGAGCTCGAGCCGCGCATCTTCAGCTTCAACTCGCCGCACGGGGCGTGCCTGCGCTGCACCGGGCTGGGCTCGCAGATGGAGATCGATCCAGAGCTGGTCGTCCCCGATCCGACGCTGTCGATCGGGGAGGGTGCGATCGCGCCGTGGGCGGCCAGCGCGTCGGATTACTACGACCAGCTGATTCAGGCGATCGCCGAGCGCTACGACGTCGACCTCGACACGGCATGGGAGGACCTGCCCGACCAGGCGAGGGACTTCTTCCTGTACGGGACCAACGGCGATCGGGTGCAGGTGACCTATCGCAACCGCTTCGGGCGCCGGCGCTCGTACTCCACGAACTTCGACGGCATCATCCCGAACCTCGAGCGCCGCTACCGGGAGACCGAGTCCGAGCTGGCGCGCGAGAAGATCGAGGAGTACATGACGCTGCGCCCCTGCCCGGAGTGCAAAGGCGCCCGGCTGCGGCCCGAGTCGCGCGCGGTGCTCGTCAACGGCACGGCGATTCACGACTTCACCGCATTGTCGGCGCGGCGCGCGCTCGAGTGGGTCGACGGGCTCGAGCTCTCAGAGCACGATCAGCGCATCTCCCGGCTGGTCCTGCGGGAGATCCAGGAGCGCCTGCGCTTCCTCGACAACGTAGGCGTGGGCTACCTCTCGATGAACCGGGCCGCGGCCACGCTGTCGGGCGGTGAGGCTCAGCGGATCCGCCTGGCCACCCAGATCGGGTCCTCGCTCGTTGGCGTGCTGTACATCCTCGACGAGCCCTCGATCGGCCTGCACCAGCGCGACAACGAGCGGTTGATCGCGACGCTCGAGCGGCTCCGTGCCCTCGGCAACACTGTGCTGGTCGTCGAGCACGACGAGGGCACGATGCGCGCGGCCGATCATCTGGTCGACATGGGGCCGGGGGCCGGCGAGCACGGCGGCCACGTCGTGGCCCAGGGCACGGCCGACGAGGTGGCGAAGGTCAAGGAGTCGCTCACCGGGCAGTTCCTGGCCGGAACCCGGACGATCGAGGTCCCGCGCAAGCGGCGCAGGCCGAGCGGATACGTCGCGATCGAGGGCGCCGCCGAGCACAACCTGCAGACGATCGACGTGAAGATCCCGCTCGGCGTGCTGTGCTGCGTGACCGGGGTGTCGGGCTCGGGCAAGTCGACCCTGGTCAACGAGGTGCTCTACAAGGCGGTGGCCAACCGGCTGCACCGGACCCGGCAGAAGGCGGGCGCGCATAAACGGATCACCGGGCTCGAGCAGGTCGACAAGATCATCTCGGTCGACCAGTCGCCGATCGGGCGCACGCCGCGATCGAACCCGGCCACCTACATCGGTCTGTTCGACCAGATCCGGGAGCTGTTCTCCAAGACCCAGGAGGCGCGGGCGCGTGGCTACAAGCCCGGCCGGTTCTCGTTCAACGTCAAGGGCGGGCGGTGCGAGGTGTGTCGCGGCGACGGCCAGATCAAGATCGAGATGCACTTCCTGCCCGATGTGTACGTGCCCTGCGAGCAGTGCCACGGCAAGCGCTACAACCGCGAGACCCTCGATGTGCGGTTCAAGGGCAAGACGATCGCCGACGTGCTGGAGATGCCGATCGAGGAGGCGCTCGAGTTCTTCGCCCACATACCCAAGATTCGCCGCCGGGTCGAGGCGCTGAACGACGTCGGGCTCGGGTACATGCGGCTGGGCCAGCCGGCCACCACGCTGTCCGGCGGCGAGGCCCAGCGGGTGAAACTGGCCGCCGAGCTGTCCAAGGTGGCCACCGGACAGACCCTGTACATCCTCGATGAGCCCACCACCGGGCTGCACTTCGCCGACATCCAGCGACTGCTCGAGGTGCTCATGCGGCTGGTCGAGGCGGGCAACACCGTGGTGGTGATCGAGCACAACCTCGACGTGATCAAGGTGGCCGATCAGCTCATCGACCTCGGCCCGGAAGGGGGAGAGGAGGGCGGTCGCGTGATTGCGACCGGCACGCCGGAGAAGGTGGCCGCGGCGACCGGCTCGCACACCGGCGCGTTCCTGGCCGACGTGCTGCCCGTCCGGGCCACCAAGACGGCGAAGACGACCAAGGCGGCGAACGGCTCCGGCAACGGACGGCCGGCGCACCGGCGCGCCACCGCGACCGCGCGCTGATCGGCGCGGGTTGAGCGAGCCCCCACCCCGCGTGGACGCCGCGGCGCTCAAGCTGTGGCTACAGAAGTGGCGCTGGTACGAGCGGAACGCGCTCCCGTGGAACCGGGCGCAGATCCACTGGGAGTTCATGCGCCGGCAGGCGTTCGTGCGCTGGCCCGTCCACGGCAACGTGCTCGAGGCGCTGCGCGAGGGACGCCTGGAGATCGGGCCGCACACCGTGCTCGAGCCCGGCGTGTGGATCACCGCTCCGGGCGATGCGCGCGTGCGGATCGGCGGCGGCACGTTCCTGAACCTGGGAGTGATGGTGGCGTCGCTCGAGCTCGTCGAGATCGGGGATCACTGCATGCTGGCCAACGGCTGCTACGTGACCGACTCCTCGCATCGCTTCGACGATCCGAACCGCCCCGTGCCCTGGCAGGGCTTCACCACCAAGGGGCCGACGCGGATCGGCGACAACGTGTGGTGCGGGCGGGGCGTCGTGGTGACGACCGGTGTGACGATCGGCGAACGTTGCGTGATCGGGGCTAATAGCGTCGTGACGAGCGACATCCCGCCGTTTTCGGTGGCGGCCGGAGCCCCGGCGCGGGTGATTCGGACGATTACGTACTGACTCGAGGCGTTCCCGCGGGCCTCGACGCCGCCCTGACGCCCCGGGCTCACTGGGCGTCTGCACCGCCGAACCTGCGGCCATGCTGCGCTTGCACCGCCGCAGGGCGCGCGCTTCACGCGAGGGGCGTCCGAGCGGCATCGAGGCTCGCTGGGCGCCCCGATGACCAAACGCTTCGCCTAGGCCCGCGCCACCACGCGGCGCCACCAGACCGGCAGGCGCCCGCCTCCGTCTCTCTTCAGCGAGAGGGCGCTGGCTACGCGCCGAGGCGTGGCGGTGCGCCGGCGAAAGGGGCTGGGATCCCCGTCTGCGGCACCTCGCGCCCGCGGACATCCCAACCTGCGGCACCGGCAGCCGGCGCACGGTGCCGCAGGCGGGACGTCACAGTCCCTCTAACTGCTGGGGATACCGCTGGCCGGAGGCGCCGGCTGGGTGCCGGTGAACGGGGTGATCGGGCTGCCCGAGGCGGGGGTGGTGACCAGCGGCTTGCCGGTCACGACGATCTTGCCGCCCTTGACCATGCCGATCGCCCCGCCACCGAAGCCGCCGTGCTCGCTGGTTGAGTACCGGAACGGGACGAGCCCCGGGCCCATCCAGCTGGCGCCGTGCGTATTGATCGCGTCGATCAGCGACTGGCGGGTCAGGTGCGGACCCGCGGCCTCGAGCGCCTGCACGAGCGTGTAGGCACTGGCCATGCCGTACTCGACGTTGCCGTCGAACGGGGCGCTGGCGTCGTACTGGGAATGGACCTTCATGAACAGCTGGATCCACGGATTCGTGGTGTCGGTGTTGGACGGCAGGTAGCCGTCGGTGATCGCGCCCTCGATCAGCGCGGTGCCGGAGGCCTTGCCCTTGGAGATCGACTTCAGCAGGCCCGACACCGTGATCGGATCGATACCCACGCTGGAGACGACCAGCTGCGGCTTCCAGCCGAGCGTGAACGACGTCAGCTGACCGATCGCGGTGTAGATCGGGACCGTGAAGTCGACCAGGATCTTGGCCCCGGAGGACTTGAGCGCGGTGACCTCCGGCGCGAGGGTGGTCGTGCCGGACTCGTAGGGCTCCTTGGACACGATGTCGGAGGCGGGCACCTCGTCCTGGATACCGGCCAGGCCGCCCTTGCCGAAGTCATCGTCCTGGTAGAGGACCCCGACCTTCTGGCCGCCGAAGTGCTGCTTGATGTACTGGCCGAGGATCTTGCCCTCGATGGTGTAGTTGGGCTGCCAGCCGAACGTGTACGGCTGCTTGGTCCCCTCGTCCCAGCACGGGCAGCCCGAGGCGACGAAGATGTCGGGCACCCGAGACGCGTTCAGGAAGCCGACGACCTTGGTGTGAGTGGGGGTCCCGAGCCCTTCGTAGATCCCGAACACGTTGCTCTGGAGCACGAGCTGGTGCACGACGTTGACCGTGTTGGTCGGGTTGTAGGCGTCGTCCTTGATGATCAGGTGGATCTTGCGCCCGAACACGCCGCCGTGGGCGTTGACGTAGTTGAAGAACGCTTGTGAGGCGGGCGCGATCTCGCTGTAGCCGGGCGCGGCCGGACCGGTAAGCGGCTGGTGGGTGCCGAACGTGATGCTGGTTGCGGTCACACCGGGCGCGGTCGCCCCGCCGTTGTTCCCGCTGCTGCTGCCACTGCTGCTCCCACCGCTGCTACCTGCGCTGCTGCTGGTCGTGGTGCTGCTCGAAGACGAACCGCACGCGGCGACCGCCAGCACGACCGCAGCGATCACTCCCACGTACGCCAACTTCTTGGTGCCGCGAAAGCTCATACCTCTCCTCCTCCAACATGGTGGACCCGACTGGGACATCGCGCGACTCGACGCGCGAACTCTAATTAGATACGTTTTCCCTCAGGTGTTTCAAATATTAATTTCCGTTGATGGGGACCGCAATGCGGACGGAGACAAATCTAGGGGCGAACCATGCGCCCGCCGACCGGCCGGTCCGGTCCGGTAAGCGGGGCCGACCGGCCACCGCCTCGCCTGACGACGTCCTCGCTCTGGTGACTGAGTTCTACCTGGAAGGGCGGCGGGTCGACATCACCGTGGTCGCCGCCCGCCTCGGCCTGGGCCGGGCGACGATCTACCGCTGGTTCGGCTCGCGCGAGGCGCTTCTGGGCGAGGTCGTCGCACGCCAGCTCGAGCTGCTGGTAGCTCGCAAGCGGGCCGAGGTTCGCCGTCGCGGCGCCCCTGGCCTGCTCGAGGTGCTCGACCGGGTCAACCGTACGCTGATCCGATCGCGCGCCGTGCGCCGGCTGCTCGAGCAGGAGCGCGACACCGCGATGCGGATGCTCACCTCGAGCGCAGGCGTCGTCGAGCCCCGGGCGGTGGCCTGCGTCGAGGCGCTGATCGAACGGGAGATGGCCTCTGACGACTACGAGCCGCCGACCGACCCCGCCACGCTCGCCTACGCGCTCGTCCACCTTCGTCACGCCTTCCTGTGGAACGACGCCACGAACGGAGTTCGGGGTGACTACGAGCGGCTGCGCGCGGTCCAGGCGGCGCTGCTCGGCATCCCGCGCCGTCCGCCCCGGTCGCGCACTCGCAAGCACGAGCTCTAGCTCTCAGACGGCGACTTGGTGGCGGCGTCGGGAACACCTTGGGCGTCCCCGGCGGGCTCCGTCGCAGGCGCGGCGGGCTCCGCCGCAGGCCCGGCGGTGCGCACGGACTCCTCCCGTGTCCTGCCGCGTCCGGAGGATGACGTCCGGACGGCCCGCGTGATCGCGCGGACGCCTCCCTGGATCCCCGAGGGCCACACCAGCATGGCCACGATCAAGACCAGCCCGTACACCGCGATCGGCAGGTTGTGCGAGACATTCGATGAGAGCGAGAACGAGCCGGCGATGTCGTTGGTCCAGTTGGGCAGGAACACCAGCAGCGCCGCTCCCCACACCGCGCCGACGAGCGATCCCAAGCCCCCGATGACCACGCCGGTCAGCAGTGTGAGCGACAGCTGAAGGGGAAACGCCCCGGGCGCCACGGCTCCGCTCACCAGGGCCAGCAGACCGCCCCCGAGCCCGGCCGCCGCCGCGCTGAGCGCGAAGGCGAGCGTCTGCCAGCGGCCGATGCGCAGGCCGGCCAGCGAGGCTGCGATCTCGTCGTCGCGGACCGCGCGCATCGCCCGGCCGAGCCCGCTGTGGATCAGGTTGTAGAACACGAACAGCACGACCAGCACGCAGATGCACGCGATCCAGGCCTGCCAGCGCTCGAGCGGGAAGGTGGCGCCGAGTGATGGCGGCGGGGTGGGGGGATTGATGGTCAGACCGTTCTCGCCGCCGAACGCCGAGGGGAACTTGTCGGCCAGCGCCGGCAAGCCGACCGCGAAGGCCAGCGTGACACCGGCCAGGTACGGACCGCGCAGGCGGCTGGCCGCCACGCCCACCGGGATCCCGACGACCAGCGTGATCAGCGCGCCGGCGGCCAGCTCGGGCACCAGGGCCCACCCGGCGCCGGACAGCTTGGCCACCGTGTAGGCGCCGACGGCCATGAACGCCCCGTGGCCGAGCGAAATCTGCCCGCTCGCGCCGGCCAGCACGGTGAGGCCGGCCAAGACGCAGAAGTAGTAGGCGCCGTCGGCCAGCTGCGTATCGCGGTAGGCGCCGAGCGAGTCGCTCAAGAAGAGCAGCACGACTCCCACGAGCACCACCAGCAGCAGCGAGCGAAGCAGCGTGCTCGAGCCGAGGATCGCGCGTCCGCGTGCCATCACACCCGCCGCTCCCGGGTCGCTGCGAACAGGCCGGTAGGCCGGATCATCAGGACGATCACCAGAATGACCAGCGCGGCCAGCGGCACCAGGGCCGAGCCCTCGTAGCCGGACACGTAGGACAGGGCCAGCCCGAGCACGATCCCGCCGATGACTGCGCCGGGCGGACTGTCCAGTCCACCCAGTACGGCGGCCACGAAGCCGATGATCAGGATCGGGTCGAAGCTGTTCGGTCCGAGGAACACCGACGGGGCGACCAGAACGCCGGCCAGCGCGCCGCAGGCCGCGGCCAGCGCCCACCCGAGCGTGAGCATCCGTCCGACCCGCACTCCGAGCAGTCGCGCCACCTCGGGCGCGAACGCGGCGGCGCGCATGCGCAGCCCGAGCGAGGTTCCCCGGAAGAGGAGTGCGAGCGCCACCGCGACCGCGATCACCACGAGCACGGTGAACGTGTCGTTGGGGGTGAACAGCAGGTTGGTGCCGCCCACCCGGTAGCCGCGCAGCGAGAAGGCGGCGGGGAACGAGCGCGGGGTGTTGCCCCAGATCATCCCGGCTACCGCGACCAGCAGCGTGTACAGCCCCAGCGTGAGGATCACGGCGTTCAGCGGCGGCGCATTCTCGACCGGACGGACGGTCACCCGCTCGACGATCGCCCCCAGCAACAGCCCCGAGGCGAGCGCCACCACGAACCCGAGCACGTACGAGCCGCTCGAGTTGATCACCGCGGAGGCGATGAACGTGGTGATCATCAGCATCGC
Organism: uncultured Solirubrobacterales bacterium; assembly: GCA_963764545.1. Classification (GTDB taxonomy): domain Bacteria; phylum Actinomycetota; class Thermoleophilia; order Solirubrobacterales; family Solirubrobacteraceae; genus Palsa-465. The sequence goes on from CAVXSX010000012.1 coordinate 768,348, forward strand.
GCCCTGCGCGAAGTTGACGATCCGGGTAGAGCGCCAGATCAGAACGAGGGCCAGGGCCACTGCGGCGTAGATCGCTCCGGTGGATATCCCGTTCAGCGTGAGGTCGATGAACTTGGTCACGGCTTCCTAGAACCCGAGGTAGGCGTGGAGCAGGCGGTCGTCGTCGGCGAGCTTCTGCGGATCTTCCTCGGTGACCACCCGCCCCAGGTTCAGGACGACGCCGCGGTTGGCGATCGACAGAGCGCTGCGTGCGTTCTGCTCAACCAGCAGCACTGCCAGCCCGAACGTGTCGGCCAGGCGGCGGACCAGGCTCATGATCTGGGCGACCAGCACCGGGGCGAGCCCCAGCGAGGGCTCGTCCAGGAGCAGCGCGCGTGGACGTCCCATCAGCGCCCGGCCGATCGAGAGCATCTGGCGCTCGCCGCCCGAGAGCCTCGAGGCCGGCTGGCTCGCGCGTTCCTCGAGCCGCGGGAACAACTCGTAGACCTCGCGCAGCGGCATCGCGTCGCGCCCGCGCCACAGGCCACCGAGGCGGAGGTTCTCCTGCACGGTCAGCTCGGCGATCACCCCGCGGCCCTCGGGCACGTGCGCCACCCCGAAGCGGACGATGTCCTCGACCGCCCAGCGTGTGATGTCCTCGCCCTCCACCCTCACATGGCCCGAGGTCGGCCGGACCAGGCCGCAGACGGTCCGCAGGAGCGAGGTCTTGCCGGCGCCGTTGGCGCCCAGCACCGCGGTGACCGTGCCCTCCGGGACCTCGAGCGACACCCGGTCGACCGCGCGGATCGGGCCGTAGTCGGTGGTCAGTTCCTCAATCTTGAGCATCATGGGCTCCTTCGCTGCTCAGCGCGTCGGCGTCCTGTGCCTCGCGTCCCAAGTAGGCCTCCAGCACGCGTGGATCCTGCCGGACCGTGGAGGGGTCGCCGTCGGCGATCACCCGGCCGAAGTCGAGCACGACCAGGCGGTCGCACACCGAGACCACGAAGTCCATGTGGTGGTCGACCAGCATCACGGCGACCGATGAGCCGACCGAGCCGATCAGCTCGCCGAGCTCGGACAGCTCGCGCGCGTCGAGACCGCCGGCCGGCTCGTCGAGCATCAGGAGCTCCGGGTCGCAGGCCAGGGCGCGAGCCAGCGCCACGCGCTTCTGCACCGCGTAGGGGAGCGTGCCCGGCAGGCGATCGACGACGTCCTCGCAGCCCAGGCGACCGAGGGCGGCCAGCGCCCGGTCGCGCAGCCGGCGCTCGTCGAAGTCTGACCAGGGGAGCGCGAGCATCGCAGCGGGGAGCCACGCGCGGCGGAAGCGCTGCGCGCCGATCATCACGTTCTCGAGCACGGTCATGCCGCGGAACAACCCCACGCCCTGGAGTGTCCGGGCGATCCCGAGCGAGGCCAGGCGGGCCGGGTGGACGCCGGTCAGTGGCTGCCCTCGCCAACTCAGCGTCCCTGCCTGCGGGCGCACGAACCCGCAGATCACGTTGAACAGGGTGGTCTTACCCGCGCCGTTGGGGCCGATCACGCCGAGGACTTCGCCCGGCGATACGTCGACCGACACCCCCTCGAGCGCCCGGATTCCCCCGAACGAGACCACGACGTCGCGGACCGATAGCCCGCCGGCGGCGGTGAGCGGCTCCCTCGGCTCCCTCATCTCCACGCGCGCAAGCTACAACAGCGCAAGGCGCGTGCCAATAGTGAGACACGAGGGGCTACGAGTTCTTAATGACGATGCCGTAGAGGATGTCGGCCACGTGCTCGGTGGAATCGATCGCCGCCTCGAGGCGCTCGAACAGGTCCTTCCAGCGGATCACCACCATCGGGTCGATGCGCGCGTCGAACAGCGAAGCAACCGCTTCGCGGGTAATCCGGTCGCCCTCGTTCTCGAGCCGGTTGACCTCCACCGTGTGCTCGGAGATCTCCGTCTTGAACCCACGCAGGAGCGGGATCGCCTTGGCGATCTCCCGGCAGGCGAGGCTGAGCACGTTGGCCAGGCTGATCGACTGGTCCATCGGTGCCTCGATCCGGTACAGGCCGAGGTAGTCGGCCACCTCCTCGGTGTAGTCGACGATGTCGTCCAGGGCCGAGGACAGCGCCAGGATGTCCTCACGGTCGATCGGGGTGACGAACGTGTGGTTGAGGCGATCGATGATCTCGTGGGTGATCCGATCTCCCTCGTGCTCGCAATCGCGGATCTCGGCAGCCAGCTCCCCGCTGTCGGGATAGTTCACGAGCAGCCGCTCGAGCAGCTCGGCCGCGAGCACGGCGTTTCGGCCGGCCTCCTCGAACAGCTCGAAGTAAGCCCGGTCGCGCGGAGCGAACAGGTCTCCGAGCCGCGGCATCCCGCCGGATGGTATTGGCCGGCGGGCTACGACGGGCTACGACGTGGCGATCTCGGCCAAGCCGGCCTCGAAGCGGTCCAGCTCGTCGTCGTCGATCGAGTAGGTGTGCTCCGGCGCGGGGAACGCGCCGCCGCGCACCTCGGAGGCGTAGGCGGCCACACCGGCCACCATCTGCTCCCGGAGCTCGCCGTAGCGCTTGGCGAAGCGGGGCGCGTGGCCGTCGTAGATGCCGAGCAGGTCGTGGAACACCAGCACCTGGCCGTCGGTGGCCGGGCCGGCGCCGATGCCGATCACCGGGATCTCGAGCCGCTCCATCAGCCGCTGGGCGACCGCGGCGGGAATCGCCTCGAACACCAGCGAGAAACAGCCCGCTTCCTGCAGAGCCACCGCATCCCGTGCCACCGACAGCGCGCGCTCGGCCGTCCGGCCCTGGGCGCGGTAGCCGCCGAGCGACGTCGCGGTCTGTGGCGTCAGTCCGACGTGGCCCATGACCGGGATCCCGGCATCGACGATCGCGCGGGCGCGCTGCACGCTCGAGCCGCCGCGCTCGAGCTTCACCGCGTCGCAGCCGGCCTCCTTGATGAAGCGCTGGGCGGTGGCGATCGCCTGCTCATCCGATGTCTCGTAGGAGCCGAACGGCAGGTCTCCGATCAGCAGCGGGGTCTGCAGGCCGCGCTTGGCCGCCGCCGCGAGCATCAGCATCTCGTCGGTCGACACCGGCACGGTGGACGAGTAGCCGAGCACGGTCATCGCGCCCGAGTCGCCCACCAGCACGAGGTCGACGCCGGCCGCCTCGGCCACTTGGGCGGAGGGGTAGTCGTAGGCGGTGACCATCACGATCGGCTCGCCGAGCCGTTTCTTCTCGGCCAGCCGCGGCAGCGTCATGGGCAGTGGCGAGTCGAGGTTCTGGGGGATGGGGATGCGGGGCGTGGCAGACACGTTCGGTTCTCCCTTCACGCGGTGGTTGGCGCCCGCTTCGGGGTCGCCACCTCGCGGTCGTGGTTGAGCGATGGCTGGAGCAGTTGGTTGTCGATCAAGCGCGTGCCGCCGACGTGCGCCGCGAGTACGGCGAGCACGTCGCGGTCGATCTGGCTCACAGGCTCGAGCGTGTCGGCCGACACGAACTCGAGGTAATCCGGATCGATCCCGGCGGCGGTGAGCTCGGCCAGCGCCCGGGCGCGCAGGATGGCCGGATCGCGCTCGCCGGCGGCGAGAGCCTCCTGGGCCGCGGACAGAGCGCGATGGAGCGCGGTGGCCCGCGCCCGCTCGTCGGCCGACAGATGGGCGTTGCGACTCGAGAGGGCCAGCCCATCGGACTCGCGCACGGTCGGGCAGACCTCGATCCGCACCGGCATGTCGAGATCGCGGACAAGCCGGCGGATGACCAGCGCCTGCTGGGCGTCCTTCTGTCCGAAGTACGCCACGTGGGGGCCGACCATGTTGAGCAGCTTGGTCACCACGGTGGTCACTCCGTCGAAGTGGGCGCGGCCGCGGTGCGCGCCCTCGAGCGTCTCGGTGATCCCGGCCAGCGAGACGGTGGTGGCGAACCCCGGGGGATAGACCTCCCGGGCGGGCGGCGCGAACAGCAGATCGACCCCGAGCTCGGCGGCCAGCGCCTCGTCGCGCTCGTGATCGGTGGGGTACCTCTCCAGGTCGGCCGGGTCGTTGAACTGGGTTGGGTTCACGAACAGCGAGACGACGACCACGTCGCAGTCCAGACGGGCCTGGCGCATGAGCGACAGGTGCCCCTCGTGGAAGGCGCCCATCGTGGGGACCAGGCCGATCATCAGGCCGGCGCGCCGGGGCGTCCGCAGGGCATCGCGCAGCTCGACCACCGAGCGGATCATCTTCATGCCGGTTGGACCTCGCGGTCGCGCTCGTCGGCCAGCTCGCGCGTGGCGAGCACGAGCGCATCGAACAGCCCGACCAGATCGGGCGCAGCCTCGGCGACCGCCACGCGTTGCCGCGCCACCGTGGCCTCATCGCCTCGGGCCACGGGGCCTGTGAGCGCCCGCTCGGACCCGAGCCGCGCCCAGTTCTCGACCGTGGCACGGACGAGCGGGACGAGCTGTTCGCGCTCGAGGCCGACGTGGGCGCCGAGCCGCTCGGCCGCCGCCTCCACCGTGATCAGGAAGTTCGAGGCGATCGAGGCGGCGGCGTGGTAGGCGGGCCGATCGGCCTCGGCGATCTCGACGGGCCGCATTCCCAGGGCACGCGCGAGCTCTCGCGCCAGCGTGAGCGCGCGTGGGGTCCGGCCGGCGATTGCTGCCCCGGCGCCGGCGAAGTCGGCTCCCTCGGCCGTCACGGTCATCAGCGGGTGAAGCGAGAAGGCCTCGTGGGGAACCAGGGCGTCCAGACCGGTTGCGCCCGAACAGTGGCCGACCAGCGGACCGGGCGCGATGTGTGCCGCGGCGCGGGCGATCTCGCCGTCGGGGACGCACAGGAGCACGGCATCCGCGCCGGCGCCGTCCGCATCGCGGCCGAGTGGGCCCTCGATGATGAAGCCCGCCGAGGCCAGCGCCTGCGCGAGTGCGCGGCCGACGCGGCCGTGGCCGACGATGGCCAGCCGCCTACATGCAGGGGTGTCTGAGGTGGTGTCCCGTTCCAGTTCCCGCATCCGAGATACCGGTCGGCGTGTCGAAATGATGAATTTGGCGTCGAGATCCGTCCGCGTATTCCGCGTGACGGCCTCAGGGAACAGGATACCCCCGGGCGTACCGCAGTTACGCGTGCGATCCATCACATGCGTCCGGCTTCTTACCCGCAATCCGCCTCCGCAAATACCGGGGACGCCGGGCGGCCCCGTCCGTGTGCGGGGTTACCATCGCCGGCAATGCGGACTGCCGCGGAGCGACGCGAGCTGCTGAAGGGCGTCTACGAGGAGGCCCGGGACTGCACCCGGTGCCCGCTACACCAGACGCGCACCACGGTCGTGTTCGGCGCCGGCAACGCTGACGCCGATCTGATGTTCGTCGGGGAGGCGCCGGGTGCCAACGAGGACCGGATGGGACTGCCGTTTGTCGGCCAGGCCGGGAAGCTGCTCGACAAGATGCTGGCCGAGATCGAACTGGACCGCAAGGACGTGTGGATCGGCAATGTCCTGCGGTGCAGGCCTCCCCAGAACCGCGACCCGCACCCGAACGAGATCGAGGCCTGCCAGGACTACATGTGGCGGCAGATCGACCTGATCGAGCCGACGGTGATCTGCACGCTGGGCAACTTCTCGACCAAGCTGCTGCGCGCCGATCCCACCGGAATCTCTCGGCTGCACGGCCGTGACGAGACCCGGATCATCGGTCCGCGCGCGGTTCGCCTGTACCCCCTGTATCACCCGGCGGCGGCGCTCTACACGCCCTCGATGCTCGAAGCGCTGCGGGCCGACTTTCACCGCATCCCGGAGCTGCTCGCCCTGGGGCCCCCGGAGCAGCCGCGGGCACCCGAGCCGGTGCCCGAGTTCGATGACACGCCGGATCCCGAGGGCATGCCGGCCGGCTACGAACTCGAGCCGGCCGCCCAGCTCGGGCTGTTCTAAGCCGTTACACCCGGGTCGCGCCGACCAGCTCGGGCTCGACCTCACGCACCTTGCGCTCGTCGGGATCGAGCGGCGGTGGCGGCTTTTCCGGCCGCAGTGCGAGGGCGAAGGCGAACAGCGCGCCGACCAGCTGCACGGCGAGTACGACCACCGCAAACCCGGTCGGCTTGCGCGATGCCTGGAGCAGGAAGATGGGCTCGGCCACGGCGACCAAGCCGATCGCCAGCAGGAACCAGGTGCGCTTGAGGGCCAGCAGGTACTGAACGGCCAAATACGTCGCGGCCAGCAGGGTGAACGCAACGCCCAGGATGAGCAGCGAATTCACGGCCTCCAGGCGGTTGGCTCCGAAGGCCAGGCGGATGAGCAGGCGCGAGGCGACGGCGAAGATCAGCAGGCAGGGGATTGCGGCCACGGCGATGATGGCGAGCGCCCGGGCGAGCACGGGGCGGGTGTCCTCCCCTGATGCACGGCGGCGGGCGACCTCCGGGACGAGGTAGAACCCGGCGCCCATCGCGACCCAGATGAGGACCTTGGCCGCCACGGCCGTGGCGCTGTAGGAGCTGGCCAGCGACGTCCCGAAGCGGTGCTTGGCGGCGATGATGTCGATGTTCTGCAGGACCGCGATCACGGCCAGGGCGGCGATCGCGACCCACGCGCGACGGACGTGGAGCCAGAGGCTGAGGGCGGCACTCTCGCCCGGCTTGGCCACGCCGAGCCGGCGCCGGAGCGGCACCGCGCAGTAGAGCATCATGGCCACGAACGACAGCGGCGTTCCGATATAGGCGCCCGTGACGCCGAACCCGACGGCGGCGAGCACACCGCCGATGGCCAGGCGAGTCGCCTGCTCGCCGACCAGGCTGATTCCGACCGCGCGGTAGTCGCCCAGCCCCTGGAGGACCCCGCGCATGATGCACAGGAGGAGGTACAGGCATCCAGCGGGGATCCCCAACGCCGCCGCCCACTCCTGCTTGACCCCGACCGCCTGGGCGATCGGATGGCGCACCAGGATCGAGATGACGGTCATCCCGGCGGTGAACACCAGCAGCGACTTGGTCCAGGTCCGGATCGTCGCGGCCAGGCCGGTGCCGACACCGAGGTGGCCGAGGACCGCCTCACGGGCGGTGGCCACCTGCATGGCGTATCCGGCTACAGCGAGGATCAGGAAGTAGCTGACCAGCGCCGCGAGGGACCCGTAGTCGGGGAGCAGCCGCGAGAACACGATCACCGACCCGAGCGCGATCACGTTGTTGGCCACCATCGCCCCGGCCAGCCCGGCCGCCTTGGCCGTCTCGGAGCCGCGCACGCGGGAAAGGTGTGGCTCGAACCGATGCGGGAGCTTCATCCTGGGCCTGACGGTACCGAACCGCCCGGAGCGGTGGCGCCGGCGGCCTCGTCTACATTGAGATTCGGCGATGTCCGAGCGCCATCAGACCAGCTCCTCAGCCCAGACGGAAGCCCTCGCCGCCGAGCTCGCGGCAGGTCTCGCGCCCGGCGACGTGGTGCTCGTCGAGGGTGAGCTCGGCGCCGGCAAGACGACGTTCGTGCGCGGCGCCTGCCGGGCGCTGGGGGTGGACGGGTTGGTGACCAGCCCGACCTTCACAATCGGCCAGCGCTACCCGGGCCATGTCCCGGTCTCTCATCTCGACCTCTATCGGGTGGCCGACCTGAGCGATGAGGATCCCGATCTGCTGGCCGACTACCTCGGCCCGGACCGGATCGCCTTCGTCGAGTGGCCGGGCGGCGCGGTGGCGAGTATCGCCGGGCTCGCTCACGTGGCGGCCCGCGTGCTCATCGAGCACTCCGGCGCAGACCAGCGAGTGGTGACGATCGAGGCGCCGTTCACGGCCGGCCCACTCGAGGCCACGACCGCGCGACCGTGAGCGCCTTGACCGTTCTCGCCCTCGACACCGCAACGCCGTCCACCACGGTCGCACTGTCCGGGATGGGCGAGGTGATCGTCACCGGCCGGCACGATCCCCTGCCCGGGGAGCGCCCGGGTCACGCCACGCACCTGCTGGAGCTCGTCGCGCTCGTGCTGGAGCGGGCCGGAACCGGGTGGGAGGGAGTGGATCGGATCGCGGTTGGCGTAGGCCCGGGGACGTTCACCGGGCTACGTATCGGCATAGCCACCGCGCGGGCCCTGGCCCGCGCCCGGTCGCTGCCGCTGGTCGGTGTCTCGACGCTGCAGTCGTTGGCTCTGGCCCGGCCGGCGCCGGACGGCGTCCCGGCCGGGCTCGATGCCGTTCTGGCTGTGCTCGACGCGCGGCGCGGCGAGGTGTTCGCGGCCAGCTGGCGGACGGACGAGGTTGGAGAGTTCGACAGCGCCCTGCTCCCGCAGCGCGTGCTCGCGCCCGAAGCCCTCGCCGAGCTGGCCGCGCCGCTCGGCCCGGCCACGCTGGCGATCGGAGACGGGGCGGTAGCATTCAGGGAGGTTCTCGAGCGTTCGGGGGCCTTCATCCCAGAGGACGATTCCCCGCTCCACAAGGTCACGGCCGTGAACCACTGTCGGCTCGCCGACCATCTGGATGGGGGCGTCCCTGACGAGGTCCGTCCGGACTACCTGCGCGCTCCTGACGCCGTGATCGCCCACCGCACGCCAGCCCATCGCACGCTATGAGCACGCCGCCCGTCACGATCCGCTCCCTCGGCTACTCGGACCTGCCGCAGGTCATCTCGATCGAGCGGCGCGCCTTTCCGACCCCGTGGTCGCTGGCCATGTTCGTGCTCGAGCTGTCCAAGCCATCCGGGGTGTGCCTGGCCGCGATCGAGGAGGGCCGGATCGTCGGCTACCTGATCTGCTCGCGCTATGCCGACGTGTGGCATCTCATGAACATCGCCGTCGATCCACCGGCGCGGCGGCGGGGAATCGCCACCGTCCTGCTCGAGGAGATGATCGCCCGGGCCGGCGCCGACGCCTCGTACACGCTCGAGGTGCGTCCCTCCAACGGGTCGGCGATCACGCTGTACGAGCGCTTCGGCTTCCGGTCGGCCGGGACTCGCCGGCGCTACTACCAGGACACGGGAGAGGACGCCGTGATCATGTGGCGCACGGCCGACACGGCCTCGACCTCGAGCGCCTCCGGGTGATCCTCGCCGTCGAGACGAGCTGTGACGACACCTGCGCGGCGGTCGTCACACCAGGGGGAGAGATCTGCTCCAACGTGATCTCCTCGCAGGGCGTGCACGACCGCTACGGCGGCGTGGTCCCCGAGATCGCGTCGCGCCACCACCTCGAATTGATCGGGAACGTCGTGGATGACGCGCTCGCACGCGCCGGAGTGTCGCTGCCGTCGGTGGATCTCGTGGCGGTCACCTGCGGCCCGGGGCTGGTCGCGGCGCTGCTGGTCGGCGTCGCCACCGCCAAGGGGCTGGCCGCGGCGCATGAGCTCCCGCTGGCCGGCGTCGACCATCTGCACGGTCATGTGGCGGCGGCGTTCCTCGAGCCGACGCCGTTCGAGCCGCCGTTTCTCAGCCTGATCGCCAGCGGAGGGCACACGCTGCTCGCGCGGGTGACCGACCGCGGCCCGGATTACGAGGTCCTCGGGCAGACGCTCGACGACGCTGCCGGTGAGGCGTTCGACAAGGGCGCGCGACTGCTCGGCCTGGGCTACCCGGGCGGGCCGGCCCTCGAGCGACTGGCCTTCGAGGGCGATCCGTCGGCGTTTCGCTTCCCGACCGCGGAGCGTGTGGCGGGACTCGATTTCTCCTTTGCGGGCCTGAAGACCGCGCTGCTCTACAAGGTACGAGACCTCGGGCCCGAAGCGGCCGAGCGCCAGCGGGCCGACCTGGCCGCCGCCTACCAGCACGCAATCGTCGAGTCGCTGGCCATCCGGGTGGAGCGGGCACTGTCGGACACGAGGCTCGAGCGGCTGTCGATCGGCGGTGGCGTGGCGGCCAACGGAGCGGTGCGCGCGCGGATGGCCGCGCTCGGAGTCGAGGTGCACGTGCCGGAACGCGCGCTCTGCACCGACAACGCGGCGATGATCGCCAGCGCCGCCCGGTTCGTCGACGCGCGCCCATACCCGGAATATCTCGATCTCGATGTGTATGCGACCGGCGAACGGCTACTGGCGAGGAGATGAGCACCGTTGTCCTGTACGGCCGCGAGGGGTGCTGCCTGTGCGACGACGCCCGGGCGGTGCTCGAGCGCGTACGCCGCAGGCACGCCTTCGATCTCAAGGAGCGGGACATCGATCGCGACGAGGATCTGCTCCGGGCATATCTGGAGCGCATCCCGGTCGTTACGATCGACGGAGTCGAGGCGTTCGAGCTGTTCGTGGACGAACCCGAGCTCGAGCGCCGGCTAGGTATGGTGCACACGCGATGAGTTACATGGTCGGGAGCGACGCCGACACGGCGCAGCCCGGCGTCGAGAAGCCGGGCGAGAAGCTCGCGCTGGGCGTTGCCGCGCGGCTTTCGCGCTACCTGCAGGTCCTCATCCAGGCTCGCAAGATGGGCAAGGAGACGATCTCCTCCCAAGAGCTGGCCGACTACACCCACGTGAACTCCACCCAGATCCGGCGTGACCTGTCCGGATTCGGCAAGTTCGGCAAGCGCGGCGTCGGCTACAACGTCGAGTCGCTGGTCAACCAGATCCGCAAGATCCTCCACACCTCCGGCCAGCACAACATCGCGCTGTTCGGCGCCGGCCACCTCGGCACCGCGATCGCCACCTCGGACATCTTCGCCGACCACGGCTTCCGGGTGGTGGCCATCTTCGACGTCGATCAGGGCAAGGTCGGGGAGCGCATCGGACCGCTTGAGGTGCGTCACAACTCCGAGCTGCGCGCGGTGATCGACGACGAGGACATCGTCGTGGCCGTGCTCGCCGTGCCCTCGGCCTCGGCGCAGCGGCTGGCCGAGGAACTCGTCGACGCGGGCGTGAAGATCATCTTCAACTACTCAGACGCGCTGCTGCAGGTGCCGCCCGAGGTAACGGTCCACACCTCGAGCCCCGCCGTCGACCTTCTCTACGCGCTGTACTTCTATCTCACCTGATCCTTACCGGTTCCTACGAAGGTGACCCAACGCGTGAGCAGTCTCGACCTGGAATTTGCCTACGCCGCGTTCGAGGACTCGACCGATTTCACGGTTGGCCTGGAGGAAGAGTTCGCGCTGCTTCACCCGAACTCACTGGGGTTGGTGGCGCGCTTCGAGGACCTTCGGAACGCGGGGCAGTCGGACCCGGTGCTGGCCGAGTCGATCGCGGGGGAGCTGATCTCCTCGGAGATCGAGATCCGCTCGGGACGATGTATCGATCTGGGGGCCGCGCTGCAGGCCCAGCGGGACCGGCGCCGGCGTCTGTTCGCCCTGGCCGCCGAGCACGGCGTGGCGCTGGGCGCCACCGGTACGCATCCGTGGTCTGATTACCGCGACCAGCAGATCATCGACACCGAGCACTACCGCCGCGTCGAAGACGGGCTGAAGTACGTGGCCTGGCGCAACAACACGTTCTCCCTGCACGTTCACGTGGGCGTGCGCGGGGCCGACCGCGCGGTGCTGGTGTGCGACCGGCTGCGCCCGGTGCTGCCTCTGCTGCTGGCGATCTCGGCCAACTCGCCGTTCCTGGATGGACGCGACTCGGGGCTGCACAGCGCGCGAACGCAGATCTTCACCAAGAGCTTCCCGCGCTGCGGCGTGCCCGACGCGTTCGGCAGCTGGCGCGCGTTCGCCGGGTACATCGACTTCCTGGTCAGGACGCGCTCGATCGTCGAGTACACCCAGGTGTGGTGGTCGGTGCGCCCGCACTTCTCGTTCGGCACGGTCGAGGTGAGGATCTGCGACGCCCAGATGACGGCCCCCGAGTCCGAGGCGCTGTCCGGGCTGATCGTGGCCTGCGTCGCGCAGGCCTCTCGCGACGTCGACGAGGGCGTGCCGTTCACCGACCTGCCGCGCCGCCTGATCGAGGAGAACTTCTGGCGGGCCATCCGCCACGGGCTCGACGGCGAGCTGCTCGACCTCGAAAGCGGCAAGGCCTACCCCGCGGCGGAGGCGACCGACCGGCTGCTCGCCTGGTGCGCGCCGGTGCGCGCCGAGCTCGGCATCGAGGTTGCCCTGCCGGAGCTGAACGGCGCCCAGCGCCAGCGGCGGATGACCGACACCGGGGTGAGCCTGCCCGGGGCCTACGCTGCGGTGGTGGCCGAGACGCGCGACACTTACGCCGCGAGTGCCGCGGAGGTGACCAGCTAAGGCGCCGCCGTCAGGCGCCGCCGATCAATCCAATGACCAGCGATCCCAGACAGCCCTCCGAGGAAGAGCTCCGCGCCGCCTATGAGGCCGAGCTCAAGCGCCTGCGCGTTGAGCATGTCCTGCTCGACAACGTGGTGGCGCTGATCAACCTCGGCATGCGCCGGACCGGCCTGGCGCCCGGCACCGAGGAAGAGCGCGATCCCGCTCAGGTTCGGATGGCCATCGAGAGCGTGCGCGCGCTGCTGCCCGTGCTCGAGCAGGCGGCGCCGACGCAGATCAATGCGATTCGCGACGCGGTGTCCCAGCTCCAGATCGCGTTCGTGAAGATCGGGGGCCAGCCGGGAGCGCCATCCGAGGGTGCGGGCGAGGCAGCGTCATCGGGCGAAGCGGCTCGCCCCGGCGGCGAAGGCGCTCCGGGCGCGGCCGGCGAGCCACCTCCGGCTCCTGGGGCCAAGCCGGGCGAGCCCGGGCCGGCGCAGCGCAGCGGGCGGCTCTGGGTGCCGGGCCAGTAGTCAGCCGGTAAGCGCTCTGACCTCATCGGTCGTCGCCTGCGGCGAGCAGCTCAAGGCCCCAGGGCTCCCGGACGAAGACGGGGTTGACCCTGCCGTTCGTCCCTGCCGTTCAGCTACGCGCGGACCCGGCCACTCGACCAAGTTAGGCCTCATGCATCCTCGTATCACGCTTTCTCTGCGCAGCCGGCTCCTGGCCGCCTTCGGACTCGTCGTCCTGCTCACCGTCGTGGTCGGCGTGAGCGCGATCTCCAGCCTCGGCAGCGAGGACCAGCATGTAGGCGAGCTCGCCGGCAAGGTCGTCCCCGCCACCGAGGCGGTCGGCCAGGCTTCGGCGTTGATGAACAAGTACCGCAAGGACGAGCTGCACTACATCCTGGCCACGCCCGCCGATCGCGCCGGCTCGCAGGGCGTGAGCGGAGATCTCGCGGGTGACCTGAGCGACATGAGCTCCACGCTGGCCTCGTACAGCTCGCAGAAGCTGGGCTCGGACGCCGCGGATACCCAGCTGATGCGCGCCTTCCAGTCCGATTTCGCCGATTACGTCGCCAAGACCGCGGGCTTCCGCAGGCTGGCCGACCGGGGTCAGATCGTCGCCGCCGGCGCCGTGGTCGGAACCGGCCCGGGGGACGACGCCTTCAACACGCTCAAGACGGCCATCGCGTCCTGGCTGGGCCACGAGAGCAGCGTCGCGAAGGCGGCGGCCTCCTCGTCGCGCTCCAGCTATGCGTCGGGTCGTCTGCTCACCATCGTCCTGCTGCTCGTCGCGGTCGTCCTGGCCGTGGCCACCGCTGTGCTCCTCTCGCGCCGCGTGGTCGGAGCGGTCCGTGCCATCGGCCGGGCCGCCACCGCCATCTCACGCGGCGAGATCGACCAGCGCGTCGAAGTGCACTCGCGTGACGAGCTGGGTGCGGTGGCGCACGATTTCGGCGAGATGATCGAGTACCTGAAGCGCATGGCCGCGGTGTCCGAGGCGATTGCCGCCGGTGATCTGTCGAGCACCCCGCAGCCGCGCTCGGAACGTGACGTGCTCGGCACGTCGCTGGCCGCCATGACCGAGAACCTCCGTCGCCTGGTCGGAGAGATCAACGACGCCACCGGCACCGTGACCGCCTCGACGCAGCAGATGGCCACGTCATCCCGCGAGACCGGACGCGCGGTCGATGAGGTGGCCGCCGCCATCGGCGAGGTCGCGGCCGGCACCGAGCGCCAGGTTCAGTCGCTCGAGGAGGCGACCCGCCTGTCCAATGAGGTCGCGGGCGCCGCCCAGTCGGGCGCTTCGATCGCGCAGGAGACGGCCGGTGCGGCCGAACGTGCCCGCGAGTTGGCCTCCCGCGGGGCCACCGCCGTGACCCGTGCCACCGAGGCAATGAGCGCCGTGCGCGAGTCGTCGGCCGCGGTCACCGTCGCGATCTCCCAGCTCGGAGAGAAGTCCGAGGAGATCGGCGGCATCGTCCGCACGATCACCGGAATCTCCGAGCAGACCAACCTGCTGGCGCTGAACGCCGCCATCGAGGCCGCCCGGGCCGGCGAGAGCGGCCGCGGCTTCGCCGTGGTGGCCGAGGAGGTCCGCAAGCTGGCCGAGGAGTCGCAGACGGCGGCCGCGTCGATCTCCCAGTTGGTCGACGAGATCCAGGCCGAGACGGCCACCACCGTTTCGGTCGTCGAAGACGGAGCCCGGCAGACCGGCGAGGGCGTCCAGATCGTCGATGACGCCCGCGAGGCGTTCCTGGCGCTCGGCGCGAGCGTCACCGAGATGAGCGACCACGTCGAGGAGATCGCCGGGGTGGTCGAGCGGATCGCGGAGAGCGCTCAGAGCGTCCACGCGCGGATGACCGATGCGGCGTCGGTGGCCGAGAGCGCCTCGGCCTCCGCCGAGCAGGTCTCGGCCTCGACCCAGCAGACGTCGGCCTCCGCCCAGGAGATCGCCGCGTCGGCCTCGATGCTCGCGGAGACCGCGGGGGATCTGGCCGCGCTGGTCGCTCGCTTCCGGCTCGCGGCGTAGCGTTTTTTAGGCGTCCCGGCGCCGGTCCTGGATCCGGTGTGACAGCGGCACCTGCCGTCGATCTGCCGCCTCGCACGCTACACTCGCTCGTTCCGGGCCTCCGCTCGACCAGCACGGGTGGCGGCCCTTTTCCCGTTTGTGTTGGCTGCGCCCTAGCGCGCCCTCTCTCTAATTCAGACCTTCTTCGGAGGACCTCCTTGTCAAGCTTTCTTGCCCATCACGGCGTGATCGTTGCGCTCGTCTGCGCCGGCGCTGCCGTTGTCTACGGCGTCCTGACCTCGCGCGCGCTGCTTGCGCTGTCGCCCGGCAACGAGACGATGCGGACGATCTCAGCCGCGGTGCAGGAGGGTGCTCGCGCGTATCTGAATCGCCAGTACACGACGATCGCCGGCGTCGGCGTGGTCGTGTTCATCCTGCTGATCCCGCTCCAGAACATCCGGGTGGCGATCGGCTTCCTGATCGGCGGCGTGCTGTCGGCGGCGGCCGGCTACATCGGGATGAACGTCTCGGTGCGGGCTAACGCCCGGGTGGCGGAAGCGGCGCGCGGGGGAGTCTCCAAGGCGCTCGCGGTCGCCTTCCGCGGCGGCGCGGTGACCGGGCTGCTGGTAGTCGGACTGGCGCTCTTCGGCCTCGCCGCGTACTACGGGATCCTCACCTGGATCGTCGGGGAGAGCCAGCGACACGCGGTCGACGCACTCGTCGGTCTGAGCTTCGGCGGCTCGCTGATCTCGGTGTTCGCGCGACTGGGTGGAGGGATCTTCACCAAGGCCGCCGATGTCGGCGCGGACCTGGTGGGCAAGATCGAGGCCGGGATCCCCGAGGACGACCCGCGCAACCCGGCGGTCATCGCCGACAACGTCGGCGACAACGTCGGCGACTGCGCCGGCATGGCGGCCGATCTGTTCGAGACCTATGCCGTGACCGCGGTGGCGGTGATGCTGCTCGGCGTGATCCTGTTCAGCGAGCAGTCGGCGCTCGCCATGTACCCGATCGTGCTCGGCGCGATCTCGATCGTCGCTTCGATCATCGGCACGTTCGCGGTCCGCTCGAAGGCAGGCAACGTCGAGCGCGCGCTGTACCAGGGACTGGTCCTGTCGGGGGGGCTCGCGGCGCTCGTGTTCATCCCGGCCACTTATTGGCTGATGCACAACCTGACGCTGAAGAGCGGTACCGCCGCACCGGCCTGGTGGCACTTCTATCTGTGCGCCCTGATCGGACTGGGCGTCACCGGCCTGCTGTTCGTGATCACCGACTACTACACCTCGACTCGCTTCTCACCGGTCCAGCGGACGGCCCGCGCGTCCCAGACCGGCCACGCGACCAACATCATCCAGGGGCTGGCGTCGGGCCAGCAGGCCACCGCGCTGCCCGCAATCGTGCTGGCGATGGGGATCCTCGGCTCGTGGAAGCTCGCCGGCGGTGGCAGCAACGGGATCTACGGCGTCGGCGTCGCGGTGATGGCGCAGCTCTCGCTGATGGGGCTGATCGTCGCGCTCGACGCCTTCGGGCCGATCACCGACAACGCCGGCGGCATCGCCGAGATGGCTGACCTCCCCGAGGAGGTCCGCAACGTGACCGACCCGCTCGACGCGGTCGGCAACACCACCAAGGCAGTCACCAAGGGCTACGCGATCGGCTCGGCGGTGCTCGCGGCGCTTGTCCTGTTCGACGCCTTCAAGCAGGAACTGCCGTCGCGCTACACGAGCGCCTCGTTCTCGCTCGACAACCCGCCGGTCCTGATCGGGCTGCTCGTCGGTGGCATGATGGTCTACCTGTTCACGGCGCTGGCGATGGAGGCGGTCGGCCGCGCGGGGGGCGCGGTGGTCGAAGAGGTGCGCCGGCAGTTTCGCGAGAAGCCGGGCATCATGGAGGGCACTGAGACGCCGGAGTACGGTACCGCTGTCGGTCTGGTGACCCGCGCGGCCCAGCGCGAGATGATCCTGCCCGCGCTCATCCCGATCGTGGTGACGGTGATCGTCGGCGTGATCTCGGTCGAGGCGCTGGGCGGGCTGCTGATCGGGGTGATCGTCGTGGGCCTGTTCATGGCCGTCGCGATGACCGCCGGCGGTGGCGCCTGGGACAACGCCAAGAAGCTGATCGAGGACGGCGCGTACGGCGGCAAGGGCTCCGAGGCGCATGCCGCAGCGGTGACCGGCGACACGGTCGGGGATCCCTACAAGGACACCGCTGGGCCGGCCATCAACCCGATGATCAAGGTGGCCAACATCGTGGCGCTGTTGATCATTCCGCTCATCACCTGATCGGGGCGCGCGCCCTCCCGGGGCGCCCCGTGCGAGGATCGTCACGCGATCCCGCTGGCTCGGCGCTTGGCTGCGTAGGCTGGGCCGGAGTTGTCTAGAGTGCACAGCATGTTCATCCTGATCGTCGGGTCCGGGCGGGTTGGATCAGCGGTGGCCAAGCGGGCGCTTGACGCCGGCCACGAGGTTTCGGTGCTGGACTCCGACCCGCTGTCGCACGAGCGGCTGGACAAGGATCAGCTGACGACCTGGGAGGACGCCGGCGGGCGCTTCACGGTGAGCACCGCGCTCGAGATCGACGGGCTGATCGAGGCCGGCATCGAGCAGGCCGACGTGTTCGTGGCGGCGACCAGCGGCGACAACACGAACCTGGTGATCGCGCAGATCGCGCAGCGCCGGTTCAAGGTCAAGCGGGTGGTGGTCCGCGTAGCCGATCCCGGCCGCGCCTCCTGGTACGCCGAGCAGGGGCTGCTGACGATCTGCCCGACGCAGGTCGCGATCGACGAGGCGTCACGCGTGGTGCTGGCATGAGGACCTCCGGGAGCGCGCCCAGGCGACCGCCGGGAGGACCGCCCATGTACGTGATCATCGCCGGAGCCGGCAAGGTCGGCTGGAACCTGGCCCGAGAGCTGATCGCGAAGGAGCGCGAGGTGACGCTGGTCGAGTCCGACCACGCCCGCTACCGGGTGGTGGAGGAGGAGCTCGAGCACGCCGTCCAGTACGGCGACGCCACCGAGCTGTGGGTGCTCGAGCGTGCCGGCATCCAGCGCGCGGACCTGGTGATCGCGGTCACCGGCGACGACGAGGACAACATCCTGATCTGCCAGATGGCCAAGGAGAAGTACGGCGTCCAGCGGATCGTGGCCCGGGTCAACAACCCGCGCAACCTCCAGCACTTCCGGCTGCTCGACGTCCAGCCCGCCGTGTCCGCCACCGACCTGATCCTCCGGCTGATCGAGCACGAGGTGCCCGAGTACGGGCTGGTTCAGCTGCTCGCCCTCGAGGAGGAGCATCTGGAGATCATCGAGCTCGAGGTGGGGCAGGGCTCCACGGCGGCGGGGCGGCGGGTCCAGGACGTCGATCTGCCCGACGGCTCGCTGATCATCTCCGTGCTGCGCGGCGGGGCGGGCTTCGTCCCCAAGGCCGACTCGGTCATCCAGCCCGGCGACCAGGTGCTCCTGATCCTCGACCCGGGGCTCGAGGCCCAGATCACGCCGCAGTTCGCTCCGAACGGCGTCGGGCCCGGTCAGATGATGGCCGACCGCCAGGTCGCTATGTCCTGATCGGAGGCGGCCTGGCGGCCGGCAACTGCGCGCGCTGGCTGCGGGAATCGGGCGCCGACGGCGACGATCCTGCTGGTCGGGCGCGAATCCGACCTGCCCTACAACCGCCCGCCGTGCTCGAAGGGATACCTCCAGGGCAACGAGTCGCGCGAGGACACCCTGTTCCGGCCGCCGGAGTGGTACGAGGAGCAGCAGGTCGAGGCGCTCACCCGCGTCTCGGTCAAGTCGCTCGATCCGTCCGTCGGAGCGTCGAGCTGTCGGACGGCCAGTCGGTCAGCTTCGACAAGGCCCTGGTCGCCACCGGCGCCGGCGTCCGCCGTCTGTCGGTCCCGGGCGCCGAGCTCGAGGGGATCCACTACCTGCGCACGCTCGGCAACAGCGACTCGATTCGCGAGGACGCCTCCGGCAAGCGCGTGGTCCTGATCGGTGGCTCCTACATCGCCACCGAGGTCGCCGCCTCACTGACCGAGCGCGGTAGCACCTGCTCGCTGGTCATGATGGAGCCGGTCGCCCTCAGCCGCGCACTTCGGCGAGCAGGCCGGCCGCTTCTTCCAGGGCCGCCTCGAGGAGCACGGGATCGAGGTCCACGGGGACGACGAGCTCGACCGCTTCGAGGGCGCCGACGGCCGCGTCACGCGCGTGGTGACCAAATCCGGCCGCGAGCTCGACGCCGACGCGGTCGTGATCGGCGTGGGTGCCGTGCCGGACGTCCGGCTGGCGCGCACCGCCGGCCTGGAGATCGGCGACCACGGCGGCGTGCTCGTCGACTCCCGCCTCCAGACCGCGGTCCCCGGCATCTTCGCGGCCGGCGATATCGCCGAGTACGAGAGCGTCGTGCACGGCGGCCGGCGGCTACGCGTCGAGCACTGGGATGTCGCCTTCAACCACGGCAAGACGGCGGCGCTGAACATGCTCGACCGCGACCAGCCGCACGACGCCGTGCCCTACTTCTTCTCCGACCTCTCCGACTGGGCCTCGCTCGAGTACGTCGGCCCGGCTACGGAGTGGGAGCAGGAGCTCGTCCGCGGCTCGATCGACGACGGCGAGTTCACGATCTTCTATCTGCACGACGGGCGCGTGGCGGGGGCCTTGTCCGTCGGCCGCTCCGACGACCTCGAGCACGCGCGCCGGCTGCTCGACCGCGGCGACCGACGTGTCGCGGTCGCGTGGGCGATCTCCAGGACGTCTCGAGCGACCTGGCGTCGATCTGAGTGACCCCGTAGGGGACGTCAGCCACCTGCGCGAGCGGGACTCCGAACTGCCGGGCAAGGACTCGAACCTTGAATTCCAGGGCCAGAACCTGGCGAGTTGCCAATTACTCCACCCGGCACGCAGATCGGAGCGCTGCGCGGATGCCGCGAAGGCGCCTCGTGGTGAGGTCTCGCTAATCGGGCGCGAGTATAGAGAGCGGTGCGCCGGGCGTGCGGGCCCGTACGAGCTGTCACGAGGTTCACGGCTGGCCACACATGATTCAGCTGTCGTGTGCTACGTTGCCCTCGCGAAGCGGCCGTTTTTGACCGGTTCCCGTCCAAAAACAAGATCGAGCGCTGATGAGGGAGGCGCAAGATGCTTCATATCCGTGATCGTCGATCCGACTGTCGATCTATGTGGGGGGCTTCGGGGCGAAGGCGTCCACGCGGGCTCGCCGCCGCGACGGTTGCCTGCGCGGCGACCGCCGCGGCGATGGCGTTGCCGCTGTCAGCCGGCGCCGCGACGGCTCATCACGCCGGTCGGGCACACCAGACGAGCGCAGCTTGCCCGTGGGTCGGCTCGAGTCAGCCGATCGCGCAGCGCGTCGCCGAGCTGATGGGCCAGATGACCGTCGACCAGGAGGACTTTCTGGTCGAAGGACACGGCACCACCAACGAGGGTCCCAACCCCTCGCCCAACCCGTACGTGTTCTGGATGCCGGGGATTTCCACGCTGTGCATCCCGGACCTGGGGGAGGAGGACGGGCCGGCCGGCGTGGCCGACCAGCTCACCGGCGTGACCCAATTGCCGGCGGGGGTTGATCTGGCCGCGACGTTCGACCCGAACCTGGCCCGCCAGTACGGCCAGGTGATCGGGCAGGAGGAGCTCGGCAAGGGCGCCGCGGTGAACCTGGGGCCGACCGTGAACATCGATCGCGATCCGCGCTGGGGCCGTTCGTTCGAGGCGTTCACCGAGGACCCGTTCCTGAACTCGGCGCTGGCCACGGGTGAGATCAACGGCGTGCAGAGCACCGGCGAGATGTCGCAGGTCAAGCACTACGACGCCTACAACAACGAGACCAACCGCAACACGCCCCAGGACAACGTGATCGTCTCGAAGCGCACGCTGCACGAGATCTACATGCCGGCGTTCGAGGCGGCGGTCAAGCAGGCCAAGGCCGCGTCGGCGATGTGCGCCTACTCGGTTGTGAATGGAAGCTTCAGCTGCCAGAACAAATACCTGCTGAGCAACGTGCTCGACGAGGAATGGGACTTCCCGGGGTTCGTCACCTCCGACTACGGCGCCCTGCACGACACGATGGGCGGCGCGCTGGCCGGGCTCGATCAGGAGCAGCCGTTCAACACGTACTTCGGGGCTCCGCTCGAGAATGACGTCAACAACGGAACGATCTCGCGCTCGATCCTGAACACGATGGTCCAGCGGATCCTCACCCAGATGTTCCGCTTCGGCCTGTTCGACCACCCGCTGGCGCCGACGACAAGCGCGACGGTGACCACGCCGGCGCATCAGGCGCTCGGCACGCAGGTGGCCGACACGGGTACCACGCTGCTCAAGAACGACAACGGGACGCTTCCGCTGCCGGCCGATCACGCCGGCTCGGTGGCGGTCATCGGCCCGTCGGCTTCGGCCTCGCCGACTTACGGCGGCGGGGGTAGCGCATACGTCGTCCCGTCTCAGACCGTGACCCCGCTTCAGGGCATCCAGGCCGCGGTCGGGCCGAGGACGAACGTCGTCTACCAGCAGGGCCTGCCCACCGATGCGTCGTTGCCGCAGATCCCGGCCTCGGCGCTCAGCCCCACCTACCCGGCGGGTGGCACCCCCTACGGCGGGAGCTACACGGGCACGCTGACCGCGCCCGAGACCGGCACATACGTGCTGGCGGTGACCAACCCGTGCGGTTGCTACACGCCGACCTACCTGTCGCTGAACGGTCAGCAGATCCTGGACAACCCGAGTACGCCGCCGGTCAACGTGTACTCGGTGGCGGTCAACCTGACCGCGGGCCAGCAGTACCAGCTCCAGATCTCGGGCGCCTCGAGCGTCCTGGCCTGGGGCACGCCCTCGGCGCTCGAGCCGGGTATCGACCAGGCGGTCGCCGCCGCCAAGTCGGCGTCGAGCGCGGTAGTGGTGGTGTCCGACGACACCGAATCCGAGGCGACCGATCGGCTCAGCCTCAACCTGCCATCGGCCCAGGACGAGCTGATCTCCAAGGTGGCGGCGGCGAACCCGCACACCACCGTGGTGATCGACGCCGGCGCGCCGGTGGCGATGCCCTGGCTAGGCCAGGTCGGCGCGGTGCTCGACGCCTGGTATCCGGGCCAGTCGAGCGGGACCTCGCTCGCCCACGTGCTGTTCGGCCAGGCGGATCCGAGCGGGCACCTCCCGGTCACCTTCCCGACCAGCCTGTCTGAGGTGCCGGCATCCAATCCGGCGCAGTTCCCGGGCATGAACGGGGAGCTGCAGTACTCCGAGGGGCTCGACGTCGGCTATCGCTGGTACGACGCCACCGGCGTCAAGCCGCTGTTCCCGTTCGGCTTCGGCCTGTCCTACACGCGGTTCCGCTTCAGCGACCTGCGCGTCGGGCCGGCGGCGAGCGACGGGGTGAGCGACGTGCGGGTCTCGGCTCGCATCACCAACGTGGGCGACCGGGCCGGCGCCGATGTGGCCCAGCTGTATCTGGGTGATCCGTCGGCGGCGGGCGAGCCACCGCGGCAGCTGGTCGACTTCCAGCGGGTGTCGCTCAGCCCCGGCGAATCGACTCGCGTGCAGTTCACGGTCACCCCGCGCGACACGTGGTGGTGGGATGAGAACGCCAACGGCTGGAACCAGAGTGCCGGCGTCTACCGCGTGTACGTGGGCGACTCCTCGGCGCTCGGCGATCTGCCTCTGCGCGCCGGGTTCTTCGTGACCCGCACGGCGGGCGCCCGGCAGGTGGTGGTCAACGCCCCCGGCAACATGAAGGCGGGGAAGACCTACACCGTTCGGGTGACGCTGACCGCGGCCGGTAACCAAACGCTCCGCGACGTCAACATCGCCCTTCAGCTCCCGCAGGGCTGGTCGGCGCGGTCGGCGGGCAAGACGTCGTTCCGGCGAGTCAGCCCGCGGAAGGCCCCGGTGGCCACGTTCAAGGTGACGCCGCCGAGCTGGGAGCCGGCCAGCAACCAGGTCGTGCACGCCACCGCGGACCTCGGTCCCGACGCACAGCGCGAGGCCGGCGTAACGGTCGCCGTGGGATGATCGAATGGCGCGTCATCGGGTGGCCGGCCCGGTGACGCGCCGGATCTCCCCGGCGCCGACGGCTCTCCCCCAACGCTCACGCTGGGGGCCGGACGCTTGGCGCGCCGCCTCTCGCTGACCGTGAGTTAGTGCCGCTCCCGCTCAGTCGGGATCCGTGAACTGCGCCGGCTCCTTGGTCACGCCGGCGCGCACCGCCTCGAGCTGGTTGGGCGTGCCGAGCAGCCCCAGCTGGAGCTCGGCCTCGAGCTTCAGCGTCTCCTCGGCCGAGCCGGTCCAGGACTCGTTGAACAGCCGCTTCATGCTGCGCACGGCATGCGGCGAGCGACCGGCGATCTCAGACGCCAGCGTCCGGGCGGAGGCCAGGGGGTCATCGGTCACATGGGTGACCAGCCCGAGCTCACCGGCCTCTGCCCCGCTCACCACGCGGCCGGTGAAGGCGAGCTCCTTGGCCACGTCGATCCCCACCAGCCGGGGGAGCGTCCGGGTGATCGCCATGTCGGGGATCAGGCCCCACTTGACCTCGAGCACCGACAGCCGAGCGTCGGGCGCCGCGAAGCGGACGTCCGCGCCCAGGGCGATCTGAAGGCCGCCACCGAGGCAGTGGCCGTGAATGGCCGCGATGACCGGCACCGGGACCTCGAGCCAGCGATACGCGGGACGCTGGAACCAGTTGGGGAACGGCCCGCGCAGCGGCGCCATCAGGTCATCGGATCCGGGCTGCTGGGCCATCACGCCGGCCACGTCGAGACCCGAGCAGAAGCTGGGGCCCTCGCCGTGGATGACCACGGCCCGGACGCCGCTCTCGGCGCCGACCCGCTCCGCGGCGGCGCTGATCGCCTCGAACATGGCTATGTCCAGGGCGTTGTGCTTCTCGGGTCGCGTCAGCGTGACTGTCGCGACGTGATCGTCGATCGAGATCGCGACGCGTTCTTGGGTGGCCACATCGGTCACGGCGCCCCGAAGACTATCCGTCGAGCGGGGTCACCTCGTCGTGCAGGCGCACCGTGCCGGGCTCGAGGACTCGTCCCCAGACGCCGAACGGCAGCGGCTCGGTCGTCCCGAGGTCAGTTCGGTACCCACCCAGGATGTCCAGCGTGGGCAGGTCGACGTGCCCTGTGTCGGGATCGCGGCCGGTGATCAGGCAGCGCCCGACATGACCGCCGAAAGCGACCACCGCCTGGCCGATGCGGACCGGAGCGCCGCCTACCCAGTGGTCCTCGGCGTGGGCGTCGACTCCATCGACCTCGACCAGCATCCGGAAGCGCCGCACGTCGATCCCACCGATCCCACCGGCTTCGGCGAGCCGCGCCAGCGACGCGCGTGAGATAACCGACACAGCCCCGCCCGCGCCGCGATCGACTCCTCCGCCCGGGCGCTCGGTCTCCACGAGGCGCAGCGGCTGGCCGCAGGCATCGCTCAGGGCCTCTGACCATGGTCCCTCGACCAGGCGTCCCTCCGCGATCTGTGAGAAGAAACGCGTGCTGACCGGCTCGCCCAGCCGGATGTCGTCCTCCAGGACGCGGCCATCGGGGAACGTGAGCTTGAGCCGGCGCTCGGCATCGGAGTAGTCGGCGATCACCTCCTGGAGCGCTCCGGTGTGCTTGCCGTTGATCATCCGGTCGCGGTTGTCGATCACGTAGAACCGCCGGTTCTCCCGCACGCCCTCGGGTCCGAGCCGCACCTGGTCGACGACATGCAGGCGCGTACCCTTGACCGGCGTAACCGCGAGTCCGACGACGCTCGGCACGGGCCTATGCCGCCGCCTGCTCGGCCCAGTCGCGATACAGCCGCCAGTAGCGCCCTTGGGCCTCGAGCAGCTCCTCATGAGTGCCGTCCTCGACCACCCGCCCGCGCTCGAGGACCAGGATCCGGCCGGCACCGCGGATCGTCGAGAGTCGGTGGGCGATGACGATCGCCGTCCGGCCGGCCACCAACCGCCGCATCCCCTCCTCGATCAGCGACTCGGTGTGCACATCGACGTTCGAGGTCGCTTCGTCCAGAACCAGGATGCGCGGATCGGCCACCAGCGCGCGGGCGAACGCGACCAACTGTCGCTGACCGGCCGACAGCTGCACTCCACGCTCACCGATCTGCGACTCATAACCGTCGTCGAGCTCGGAGATGAAGCCGTCGGCGCCCACCGCGCGGGCCGCGGCGCGAACCTCGCCGTCGCTTGCCGCAGGCCGCCCGAACGCGATGTTCTCGCGCACGGTGCCGCTGAACAGGAACGCCTCCTGCGGAACGATTCCCATCTGGGAGCGCAGCGAGTGCGCGCTCACCGATCGCAGATCGTGGCCGTCGACCAGCACGCTCCCCGAGGACGGGTCGTAGAAGCGCGCCACGAGCTTCGCGAACGTTGACTTGCCGGCCCCCGTCGCGCCGACCAGCGCCACCGTCTGGCCGGGCGGGATCACCAGGTCGACATCCCGCAACGCGTACTGGGCGTCGTCCCCTGAGCCGTAGCGGAACGAGACGTCCTCGAAGCGGAGCTCACCCCGCAGGCCGGGCAGCGTCAGCGCATCCGGCGCGTCGAGGAGGTCCGGCTGCTCGTCGAGCAGCTCGAAGATCTTGTCGAGGGCAGCCATTCCCGACTGGTATGTCGTGTACAGCTGGGAGAGCTGCTGGATCGGGTCGAAGAAGTTGTTCAGGGCCGCGATGAATGCGAACACCACGCCGGTCGTTGCGTGCCCGGTGATGGCCTCGATCCCGCCCACGACGAGGATCTCGATGGTGACCAGCGCCGAGAGGAACTCGACGGCCGGGAAGTAAGCCGCGTTCAGGTTGACCGTGGTCATGTTGGCCGCGCGGTTCTCCTCGTTCAGTGCGCGGAACTGATCGATGTGCCGCGGCTCCTGCCCGAACACGCGGACCACCCGGATCCCCGAGAGCGTCTCCTGGAGATATCCAGTAATCGAGGCGATCTTCTCCCGCGTCAGCCGATAGGCGTCAGCCGAGGCGATCCGAAACGCGAGGCCTCCCACGAACAGGACCGGAAGCGCGAGGAACGTCAACAGCGCCAGGTGGAAGTCGATCACCATCAGGATCACGACCACGCCGATCAGGGTCAGCCCGGACTGGAACAGCGTCGCCATCCCGTCTTCGACCAGCTGGTCGAGCGCCTCCACGTCATTGGTGATGCGCGAGATGATCACCCCGGCCCGGTTGCGCGAGTAGAAGCCGATGGACAGCCGTTGCAGATGGGTGAACAGCCGCACGCGGAGGTCCTGGAGCGCGCGCTGCCCGACCCACCCCACGAGGTAGGTCTGCGCGTAGGAGGCCACGGCGTAGACCAGCGCGGACACCAGGAACGCGACCACGATCAGATCGAGGGCGCCCACGTCATGCCGGAGGATGCCGTCGTCGATGGCCAGCTTGGCCAGCGGAGCCGGAGCCAGCGCGGCGCCGGTCGCGGCCACGAGCGCAACGAGCATGGCCAGCACGCGCCACTTGTACGGCGCGAGCAGCTCGATCAGCCCGCGCAGCTTGCGTGCCCGGCCGCGGGGAGGGTGGGTCCGGGTCAAACGCGCTCTCACAGCCCCACCGCCCCGGCCGGCTTGCGGGTCATGAACACCTGGTCGGGCATGCCCTTCTCGACGATCTCCCGGTAGAGGTCGGACTGCTCGAGCAGCTCGTCATGGCCGCCGTGGGCGGCGATCCGGCCATCCTCGAGCACCACGATCTCGTCAGCCAGCGTGATCGTCGAGAGCCGGTGCGCGATCACGAACGTGGTCCGCCCGGCCATCACGTCGCGAAGAGCGGTCTTGATCTCCTGCTCGGTCGAGGCGTCGACCGACGAGGTGGCGTCGTCCAGCACCAGGATCCGAGGATCGGCCAGTACGGCGCGGGCGATGGCGATTCGCTGGCGCTGTCCGCCGGACAGCGTCAACCCGCGCTCGCCCACACGGGTCTCGTAGCCCTTGGGCAACCCTGAGATGAAGCCGTCGGCCTGCGCCACCTGGGCGGCGCGCACGACCTCCTCGCGCGTGGCCTCCGGACGGCCGTAGGCGATGTTCTCGTGCACCGTGGCCGAGAACAGGAACGGATCGTCGGTCACCACCGCGATCGCCCGCCGCAGCGAGACCAGATCGACCTCGCGCACGTCGGCACCATCGATCCGCACCGATCCGGTGCTCGCCTCGTAGAGCCGAGGGAGCAGCGAGACCAGCGCGGTCTTGCCCGAGCCCATCGCGCCGACCAGCGCCACGGTCGACCCCGCCTCGATGTCGAGATCGATATTCCGCAAGGCCGGCCGCGTGGTCCCCTCGAAGGTCAGGCCGACTCCGGACAGCGTGATCCGGCCCGACCCCTCGGGCAGGGGCGGCGCATCCGAGGGTGCGGCGATCCGCGGCGCCCGGTCGAGGACCTGGAAGATCCGCGCTCCGGAGGCGGTGGCGCGCTGCGCGGCGCTCAGCATGTAGCCGAGCGTCCGCATCGGCGAGATCAGCATCAGCAGGTAGCCGTAGAAGGCGGTGAACGCGCCGAGGCTGAGTGATCCGTGGATCACGTCGCGCCCGCCGACCAGCAGGATCAGAGCCAGCCCGAGGTTGGGCAGGAAGCTGATCATCGGTGTGTAGCGCGCCTGGATCTTGGTCGCATAGAGCTGCTGGTCGAACACGCGCTGTACCGAGTGGCGGAAGCGCTCGAGTTGGCGCTCCTCCTGGGCGAACGCCTTGACCACGCGCACGCCGGACACGTTCTCCTCGGCCTCGGCGGTCAGCTCGGCGATCCGCTGTTGGGCTTCCTGGAGCGCCGGGCGCGAGTGCTTGCCATACCGGTTGGCGATCAGCACGACGAATGGGACCGGCGCCAGGGCAAGCGCGGCCAGGGCCGGCTGGAGGGCGAACATGGCGACCGCAGCGAGCGCGATGGTCAGGATCGACTGCGCGATGAAGATCAGCCCGTAGCCGAGAAAGAAGCGGACCGATTGGAGGTCCACGGTCGCGCGCGACATCAGCTGACCGGTCTGCTGTCGATCGAAGAAGCCGAGCTCGAGCTGTTGAAGGTGCTCGTAGAGCCCGTTGCGCAGGTCGAACTCGACTCCGAGCGACACCCGGCCGGCGATCAGCCGGCGGGCGGCGCTCAAGCCGAGCCGCAGGATGCCGGCGACGCCGATGGCCACCGCCCACATCGTCAGATCGTGCCGGTGATGGCGGGATACGGAGTTGATCGCCTGCCCGGTGAGCAACGGGATCAGGACCGTCATGACCATCGCGCCGGCGGCCAGCAGGAACGACCAGACGACCGCGCCCCGGTACGGGCGCAGGAAGCCGAGAAGTCGCCGGAAGATCAGCACGCTTTACAAAG
Source organism: uncultured Solirubrobacterales bacterium (assembly GCA_963764545.1). Classification (GTDB taxonomy): domain Bacteria; phylum Actinomycetota; class Thermoleophilia; order Solirubrobacterales; family Solirubrobacteraceae; genus Palsa-465. Next base: position 796,213 of record CAVXSX010000012.1, read on the forward strand.
TATAGTGGCCCGGCGGCTTCAGCCCAGGCGCCGCGCGATGTACGCGCCGAGCATTATGCGGCTCTCGGCCAGCACCGTGCTGTCGCCGCCGCGATCGCGGCGGAATGCCTCGCGCAGCAGGCCGTCGCCGGCCAGTACGGCCATCTCGGCCACCTGCGCGCGGGTGCGCGCGGGCGCGGCCGGCCAGTGGCGGTGGAGGATGTGCTCGATCGACCGGGCGATCGCGGTGCGGGTGGGGCGGGTCACGTCGCGCACGCGCTCGGTTCGCAGGCCGCCGAACCACAGGCTGAGGAACCCGGGCCGGGCCTGGAAGCCGGCCACCAGCACATCGACCACGGCACCGACCGGATCATCGAGGGGCTCGGCCTCGTCAGCCTCGGCCACGCCGGCCACGAGGTCCTCGAAGTCGCTCCAGTAGCGCAGCGCGAGCGCCTCGACGATCGCCTGCTTGTTCGGGAAGAAGCGGTATATCGAGCCGACCGAGACACCGGCGGCCTGCGCCACCCGCGTGGTCGTGAACGCGCCGGCGCCATCGCGGGCGAGCACCTCGTCGGCCGCGTCGAGAACCCGGCGCAGGCGCTCCCGGCTGCGCGCCTGCATGGGCGCGTTGCGGAGGCGATCAGAGGACGAGGAACCCGGCACGGTCAGAACTTGAAAATGAGGTTCCCTTCACGTAATCATCCCAATCGTGTCAGGGACGCTCGAGCGGGAGCGAGAGCGCGTCGCTGCGGCGGCGCGCCGTCTGGCTGCGCATGGTCTGGTCACCGGAACCGCAGGCAATCTGTCGGCGTGCACGGACGGAATGGTCGCGGTCACGCCTACTGGCGCGCGCCTCGAGGACCTCACCGCGGAGCACATCGCGGTCGTCGATCTGGGCGGCCAGCAGATCGCCGGGGAGCTGGCCCCGACCTCCGAGCTCGCCCTGCATCTGGGCATCTACCGCCGCCACAACGCCGGCGCCGTCGTGCACACGCACGCGCGCTTCGCCACCGCGCTGTCTTGCGTGATCGATGAGCTTCCGGTCGTCCACTACCAGATGCTCGCCCTCGGCGGCCCGGTTCGCGTGGCGCCCTACGCCACGTTCGGCACGCCCGAGCTCGCCGAGCGGACGCTCGAGGCGATCGAGGGGCGCAGTGCCGCGCTGATGGCCAATCACGGCGCGATCGCCTACGGCCCCGATCTCGAGGTCGCGCTGGAGCAGGCGCGCCTGCTCGAGTGGGCGTGCGAGGTGTACTGGCGCGCCCGCGCGATCGGCGAGCCGCGCACGCTCGACGCCTCCGACCAGCTGGCCTTCGTCGAGACGGTCAGCCGGCGCGGGTACGGGATCACCCGCCGGAGCGAGCCTTGAGGGCGCTGGCCCTTGGCGTGCACGTGGTCGATGTGCTGGTCCGGCCGGTCCAGGAGATTCCCGAGGGCCAGGGCGGAGCGCTCGTAGAGCAGATCAGGATCACCCCGGCGGGACCGGCCGGTGGAACCGCGGTCACGCTGGCCAAGCTGGGAGCCGGCGTGCGCAGCGCGGGCGCGATCGGCACCGATGAGCTCGGCGACGTGCTGGTGGACCTCCTCGGCCGATTCGGCGTGGACGCTTCGCTGCTCGTGCGCCGGGCCGAGGTCCAGACCTCGGCCAGCGTGCTCCCGATCAGGCCCGACGGGTCGCGCCCGGCCTTTCACGTGATCGGGGCCAACGCCACTTACTCCTCGGTCGACGCGCCATGGGAGGCGATTGCCGCTGCCGACTATCTGCACCTCGGCGCGCCGGAGTTCATGGGCGGGGAGGAGGCGGCCAAGATCCTCGGCTACGCCCGCGAGCACGGCGTGGTGACGTCGGCCGACATCCTCGCGCCCGCCGAGCAGGCGGCGGCCATCCTCGACTGGATCGCGCCGGCTTTCGCGCAGCTCGACTATCTCTTGCCCAACCGGGAGCAGGTCCTGGCCCTGACCGGCTCGAGCGACCTGGGCGTAGGCTGCCGTGCCCTGCTCGAGCGCGGCGTGGGTTGCGTGGCGGCCACGTGCGGGGCCGACGGTGCGGTGGTTGTGGACGGCCAGGGCGAAACGCACGTGCCGGCGTTCGAAGTCGACGTCCTCGACACGACCGGGTGTGGCGACGCGTTCTCGGCCGGCTTCCTGCGCGGCTTGTCGCTCGGGCGCCCGCGTCCGCAAGCCGCGCTGCTCGGCTGCGCGGCGGCGGCGCTGGTCGCTCAGGGCCTCGGCTCCGATCACGGCGACTTTGACCTGTCCACGGCAGACGCAGTCATAAACCATGCGAGATCCCGCGATTGCTAGGGGTGTGCTGAAAAAGGTCGGCTATTCGGACCAAATTCAGCACACCCGCCGGCGGCCTCTGGCTCTCAGCCCAGCGGCGGTGGCCATGCGGGCACCGATCCGGGGTGGGGTGGGTGGATGCCCCCGCCCAGCGGCACTCGTGCCTACGGCCAGTGGCACCGCGCGACCGGCGGACGGCGCACCGTGCCGCGGGCGGGGGCGCCACCCGCCCCGCACCCTGTAGCGTCCCCGCGCACATGGCGACCGTCCGAGAAGCGACGCTCGAGCTCTTCAGGGCCCACGGCATGACGACGATCTTCGGCAACCCCGGCTCGACCGAGCTGCCGATGCTCAAAGAGCTGCCCGAGGACTTTAGGTACATCCTGGGGCTCCAGGAGCAGGCGGTGGTGGGGATGGCCGACGGGTACGCGCAGGCCAGCGGGCAGCCGACCCACGTGAATTTGCACACCGCTCCGGGAGTCGGCAACGCGGTTGGGGCGATCTGCACCGCCCGAGCCAACAAGGCGCCGCTCCTCATCACCGCCGGCCAGCAGGTGCGCGCCCAGGTGACCCACGAGGCGCTGCTGACCAATCGCGATGCGACGCTCGTCCCGCAGCCGTACGTGAAGTGGAGCCACGAGCCGCCGCGCGCCCAGGATGTGCCAGGGGCGATCGGGCGGGCCATTCACCACGCCACGCTCGCTCCGCGTGGCCCGGCGTTCGTGTCGATCCCGATGGACGACTGGGAGGCCGAGGCGGACGAGGATCGCTCCGCCCATGCCCGCCGGCGGATGGTCGGCGCCCGCGCAGTGCCCGACCCGGCCGAGCTCGCGCAGCTGGCCAGCCTGCTCGAGTCCGCCCGCAATCCGGTGCTGGTGGCCGGCCCGGACATCGACGCCAGTGGAGGCTGGCGCGCCGCGGTGGCGCTCACTGAGAAGCAGCGGCTGCCGGTGTGGGCGTCGCCGGGAACCGCGTCGAGCCGATTGGGCTTCCCCGAGCGCCATCCGAACTTCATGGGCGTGCTTCCCGCGGCCATCGGACCGCTCGCCCAGACGCTGGAGGGACACGACGTGGTGCTGGTGGCCGGAAGCCAGGTCTTCCCGTACTACGCGTACATCCCCGGTCCGCTGCTGGCCGAGGGCACGACGCTGATGCTGCTCACGAGCGATCCCGACGAGGCGGCGCGCGCGCCGATGGGCGACGCGCTGGTCGGTGACGTGGCCCTGGCTCTGCAGGAGCTGGTCGAGCTGGTCGGCGAGTCCGATCGGCACGCGCCAGATCCGCGGCCCGACCCGCCGGCGCCGGACGAGCAGGAGCCGATGAGCGGCTCACAGGCAATGGCCGCGCTGGCCGAAGTCTGGCCGGCCGGCGGTATCGCCGTCGCTGAAGCACCTTCCAGCTCGGCGGCGCTCCGCAATCGGCTCAGGCTGTCCGAGCCGGGGAGCTACTACCAGAGCGCCAGCGGCGGCCTTGGGTTCGCGATCTCCGCCGCGGTGGGGGTCCAGCTGGCCGAGCCAGAGCGTCCGGTGATCTGCGTGGTGGGGGAGGGGTCGGCCCAGTACGGCATCACCGCGCTGTGGTCCGCCGCCGCCTACAAGGTGCCGGTTACCTTCCTGGTCCTGCGCAACCAGGAGTACATGATCCTCAAGTGGTTCGCCTCGTTCGAGCAGGTCGAGGGCGCGCCCGGGCTCGAGCTGCCCGGGCTGGACACAGCGGCGGTTGCGCGGGCGTACGGCGTCCCGTCGCAGGATGTGCACAAGCCGGACGAGCTGGCCGGCGCGCTGCGCGAGGCGATCGCCGCGGACGACGGGCCGCACCTTGTGCAGGCCCGGATCGCCTCCGGCATGTGGGTCGAGTAACCGGGATCCGCTACGTCCCGCCGGCGTGCGATGCGCCGGCGTGCACCTGTGCCTGGCCCCCTTCCTGGCCCTGCTCGACCGACTCCCGGTCCTCGACGTGGTCGACCTGGTCGCAAAGGAGGCCCCACGCGGTCTTGTCGTCCTTGCCGCGGTAGCGGTCGCGACGCTGGAGGAAGGCCCACATCTCCCCGCGCAGCTCGATCGCGGCGATGCCGCGGCGGGTGGCGCGCTGGGAGGGCTTGAGCCACTGGCTGATGCTCTGCAGGAAGCCGACGACGAGCCCGAATGCGATCGGCCACACCTTGGGGAAGTTCAGCGCGGCGGCCAGGGACGCTCCGACGCCGGCCAGGATCGAGGTCAGGTTCAGGAAGTTGTCGAGGTAGGCGTAGCCCCGGCTGCCTCGCTCGAAGTGCTTCATCGGCTCGACGAACCGGTGCAACAGGAACGAGCGCTGGATCTCGAGTTGGTCGAGCGCCTCGGAGTGAGTGCCCCACTCGATCTGAGCCAGCCGCCGCTCGACCAGTCGGGCCAGGTCCTTCGCCTCGCCGCTCAGCTGCGCGCGCATGCCGAGCGCCTCGAGCAGCGCATCGGTCTCGTCGCTGCCCTTGTCCATCAGGCGTGTGACGATGCTCTTTCCGCGCTCCGGGTCGGGCTCCGCCGGACCCCTTCGGCTGGCCTCGAGCTGATCGGTCATGTAGGCGTCCCCTTCCTCCTGCCGTGCCGGCGCCCCCGGGTGGGCAAACCGTATCGGTTTGCCCACCGTGCGGTGAGATTCCGCTTGCAGCCCGTCGGAGGGACGCAGGCGGGGATTGCCCCGCCGGGTGGGCGCGGACGGATCGGCTCCCTCAACCCGAGCCGCCCGCGCCCTGGGGGCGGACGCCTACAGCGTCAGCAGACCCGGCACGTTCAGGAGCTGCTGGACGATGTTCAGCAGGCCGGTTAGCTCCGAGGTCGAGAGACCCGACCCGTTCAGCAGGTTGGCCACCGAGCAGAGCAGGTTGCCCAGCAGGTTGCCGGCACCGGACTGGGCGTTGATGTCGAGCACCACCTGATTCAGATGCACGGTCAGCCCGAGCAGGTTCAGGTTCAGCGGCCCGAGCACCAGATGGAGAATCGGGCACGTGGCGGCCGGGCTGGCCACCTTGTCCTTGCTGGAGCCGGTGGTCGGGGTGGTGCTGCCACTGCCGATCGACGCCGGGATGGCGACGTTCTTCTTGGTGACGACGCGGTTCCCGATCCTGCCGGTCAGCGTTCCGAGGGCATACGTCTTGCCGCCCTTGGTGATGAACTGGCTCACATCGAAATGACCCGTGAACGCCTTGCCGTTCTTGGCCGTGCTCGTCACAGGGATGTGCGAGAACGACGTGGTTGGGACCCCCGTGGACGGGGTGGTCGCGGCGCCGGCGGCGACCGGGACGATGAGCAGGGCCGCGCACATTGCGGCGAGAACGACTCCTAGCTTGCGTATTGACATTGATCCTCCTGGATCTTGATTTGACTACGACGTTCCCGGCCGTTGGAAACGAGGTCCCTGCGCTGTCGTGACGCGCCGCCGACGCGGCCAGCCCGAGCGGCCGCGCCGGTAACGCGTTGGACCTCCCTGCTCCTCTACCTCCTTCGTGCGCGACCTTGGCTTACCCATACCTTTAGCCAATACCCCGAGTGCTGGACGGATGTTCTATCCCCGTCAACTGTCGCTTACGGACAGATGTACTAGGACTTCACGGAACGAAGAGACGGCCCCTTGAAGGGGCCGCTTCTCATCGTGCTGAAGGTGGGCGCGGACGCTACAGGTTGATCGCCACGTACTTGGTCTCGAGGTACTCCTCGATTCCCTCGGGACCACCCTCGCGGCCGAAGCCTGACTGCTTGATGCCGCCGAACGGCGCGGCGGCGTTGGAGACCATGCCCTGGTTGAGGCCGACCATCCCGGTCTCGAGCCGCTCGACGACGCGCAGCGCGCGCTTGAGATTGCTCGTGTAGACGTAGGCCACGAGCCCGTACTCGGTGTTGTTGGCCGCGGCGATGGCCTCGTCCTCGTCGCTGAAGCCCTTGACCGGCGCCACGGGGCCGAAGATCTCCTCTTGCAGCAACTTGGCGTCGTCGGGCACGTCAGTGAGCACGGTGGGGTCGTAGAAATAGCCGGCGCCGTCGCGGGCGTGTCCGCCGACGACTGCCTTGGCGCCGCGCCCGAGGGCGTCCTCGACCAGCTCGGCGACCTTGCCGCGCTGGCTGTCGTCGATCAGCGGCCCGACCTGCACGTCCTCCTCGGTGCCGCGGCCGACCTTCATCGCGCCCATCTTCTCGGCCAGCTTCTCGGCGAACTCGTCGGCAACCTTCTCGGAGATGTGGAAGCGGTTGGCGGAAGTGCACGCCTCGCCGATGTTGCGCATCTTGGCGATCATCGCGCCCTGGACGGCGGCATCGACGTCGGCGTCGTCGAACACGATGAACGGCGCGTTGCCGCCCAGCTCCATCGACAGGCGCAGCAGGTTCTGCGACGCCTGCTCCATCAGCTTGCGTCCGATCTCGGTCGAGCCGGTGAACGACAGCTTGCGCAGGCGCGGGTCGGCGATCAGCGGCGCCATCGTCTCGCTCGAGGACGAGGCGGTGAGGAGGTTGACGACGCCGCCGGGCAGGCCCGCCTCCTCGAGGATCTTGACCAGCATCAGCATCGACAGCGGCGTCTGCTGGGCCGGCTTGACCACCATCGTGCAGCCGGCGGCGATCGCCGGTCCGATCTTGCGAGTCCCCATGGCCAGCGGGAAGTTCCACGGCGTGATCAGCAGGCATGCGCCCACCGGCTGTTTCATGGTCAGCAGCCGCCCCTGGCCGTTGGGCGCGGTGGCAAAGCGTCCGTCGATCCGCACGGCCTGCTCGGAGAACCAGCGGAAGAACTCAGCGCCATAGGCGATCTCCGCCTTGGACTCGGCCAGCGGCTTGCCCATCTCGAGCGTCATCAGGAGCGCCAGCTCGTCCGTGCGCGCGACGATCGCCTCGAACGCGCGCCGGAGAATCTCCCCGCGCTCGCGCGGGGGGTGCTCGAACCACTCGGGCCCGGCGTCGACCGCGGCGCTCAGCGCCGCCTTGGCGTCTTCGGTCGAAGCGTCGGCGACCTCGCACAGCGTCTCGCCGGTCGCCGGATCCTCGACCCCCAGCGTGCCCTTGGCGCCATCTCGCCATTCACCTGCGATGTAGAGCTGCTTGGGGACCTCATCAACGATTTTCTGTTCTTCTGGGGCGGTGATCGTGCTCATGCTTTGAACCTACCACCGGGGAACGGCCACAAACAGCCGTCCCCCGGGGTCTGACAGTCACGCGGCCTGCCGAATCGGCGCCGGCTCGAGCGCGACGGCGAGGACCTCGTCGATGCTCATCGCGAAGTGGAAGCTCATCGCCTCGCGCACCTCGGCCGGGACCTCATCGAGGTCGCCCCGGTTGCGCTCGGGGAGCACCATGTCGGTGAGGCCCGCGGCGTGCGCGGCCAGCACCTTCTGCTTGACGCCGCCGATTGGCAGGACGCGACCCTGGAGGGTCACCTCGCCGGTCATGCCGACCGTGTGACGGACCGGCCGGCCGCTCAGCAATGAGGTGAGCGCGGTGACCATGGTCACGCCGGCACTCGGACCATCCTTGGGGATCGCGCCGGCGGGCACGTGCACGTGGAATGAGCGCTCCTCGAACACGGCCGGATCGGTGTCGAGCTCGGCGGCGTGCCCGCGCACATAAGACAGGGCGATCTGGGCCGACTCCTTCATCACGTCACCGAGCTGGCCGGTCAATGTGAGGCCTGGCTTGCCCTGCATCGCCGTGGCCTCGACGAACAGGACATCACCACCCGTGCCGGTCACGGCGAGGCCGGTGGCCACGCCCGGGACCGCCGTGCGGATGGCCGACTCCTGGAAGTGGCGCTGACGGCCAAGCGCTTCGCGGACCGCGTCGGTGTCGATCGCCACCGGAACCTCCGCCTGTGCAGAGGCGATCTTCGTCGCGGTCTTGCGCAGCAGCGTGCCGAGCTCGCGCTCGAGTTGGCGCACGCCCGCCTCGCGGGTGTACTCGGTGGCCACGGTCTCCAGCAGCTCATCGGCGATCTCGACCTCCTCGGCGCGCAGTCCGTTGCGCTCGAGCTGTCGCGGCCACAGGTAGCCGCGGGCGATCGCCACCTTCTCCGAGGTCGTGTAGCCGTCGAAGCGGATGACCTCCATGCGGTCGAGCAGCGGGCCCGGGATGCTGTCGGCCACGTTGGCCGTGGCGATGAACATGACGCCCGAGAGGTCGAGCTCGACGTCCAGGTAGTGGTCGCGGAAGCTGTGGTTCTGGGCCGGGTCGAGCACCTCGAGCAGCGCCGAGCTGGGGTCGCCGCGCCAGTCGGCGCCGACCTTGTCGACTTCGTCGAGCATGATCACCGGGTTCATCGTGCCGGCGTCGCGCAGGGCGCGGACCAGCCGGCCGGGCAGCGCGCCGATGTAGGTGCGCCGGTGTCCCCGGATCTCGGCCTCGTCGCGCACGCCGCCCAGCGACATCCGGACGAACTCGCGGCCGGTGGCGCGGGCGATCGACTCTCCGATCGAGGTCTTGCCGGTGCCGGGCGGCCCGATCAGGGTGAGGATCGCCCCGGAGCGCTTGTCCTCGGTGATCCCGCGGTCGAGACGAAGCTTCTTGACCGCGATGTACTCGACGATCCGGTCCTTGACGTCATCCAGTCCGGCATGGTCGGTGTCGAGCACCGCTCGCGCATGCTGAGGATCCAGGCGCTCGTCCGAGCGCTGGCTCCACGGAACCGCGATCAGCCAGTCCAGGTAGGTGCGGATCACGCTCGACTCGGCGGACTGCTCGCCCATCCGCTCGAGGCGACCGAGCTCCTTTTCGGCCTGCTCGCGAACGGCCTCGGGCATCCCGGCCTCTTCGATCTTGGTCCGGTACTCCTCGACGACCGAGGCGTCGTCCTCGCCGAGCTCCTTGCGAATCGACTCCATCTGCTTGCGCAGGAAGTAGTCGCGCTGCTGCTTCTCGGCACCCGACTCGACATCGTCACGAATCCGCTTGCGGACCTGGAGCTCCGCCAGCCGCTCGCGCTGGAAGCGCAGGGCGAGCTCGAGCCGTTCGGTCACGGCGACCGTCTGGAGCAGCTGGACCTTGTCCTCGTAGCCCAGATCGGGCGAGTAGCCGCTGGTGTCGGCCAGCGCGCCGGGCTCGGTGATGCTGCGCAGGAAGGAGGAGATCCGGCCGTCGTCGCCGCGCAGCTCGAGAACCTCCTCGACGACCGCGCGGTATTCGCGCTCGAGGTTCCGTGTTCGGCCGTCGACCGGAACCGGATCGGGCCGTTCCTCGACCTCGACGTACAGGCGGCCATCCGGCATGGTGTGGGCGGCACCGGCGACGCCGCGGTGCAAGCCCTGGAGGGCAACCCCGCGGGCACCGCCGGGCAGCCGCACGCGGTCGGCCACCTGCGCCACCGTGCCCACGCTGGCGAAATCATTTTCGTGTCTGGGAACGAGCAGGACTCGTTCCTCCTCGCCGGCGTCGACCGCGAGCGTCAGCGACATGCCCGGGAAGGCCACGACGTCGTCGAGTGGGATGAGGAGAAGGCGACTGGACATCTAAAGGGCGTTCGCTTTCGATAGTTGCTTACGGTAGATAAGTAGAGGATACCAACAGGCAGACCGGAATCTCAGTCGCTTAGGCTGAGATCCTGTCGACCGGAGCACCGTCGTCTCGAGCGTGGCCGCGCGAGATGACGTCCAAGCTCCAGTTCTGGGATCATCAGCGCGATGTCAGGCCGGGAGTCCCCGCCGCCCGAAGGAGATCAGGCGCACGACGTGCTGGCGGCCGAGGCGTTCGCCGTTCCGACCGCCGACCCGTCTCTGCGCCACCAGCCGATCGCCCTGCCCGACGATCCGACCGGGATCGCCGAGCCCCATGACGTCCTGGCCGCCGAGGAGTTCGCGATGCCGGCGCCCCGTTCGCCGGTCTCGCCGGCCGGTGCCGCCGGAATCGCCGCGCGGGCGGCCACGCCGGCACGGATCGGCGCCCTGGCCGCGGTCGTGCTGCTCGTCAGACGGGCTCTGCGCCGGCGGCGCTCGTAGCGCCGCCGGGGATCCGTCAGGCCTTGGTGCGCTCCCGCTTGCGCGGGGGCATCAGGTCCGTGATCGTCCCGTCGGCCATCTCGGCGGCGAACCCGATGGTCTCGGTCAGCGTGGGGTGGGGGTGGATGGTGAGGCCGATGTCCTCGGCATCCGCGCCCATCTCGAGGGCGTGGACGGTCTCGGCGATCAATTCGCCGGCATTAACCCCGACGATGCCCGCGCCGAGCAGGCGACGCGACTCCGGTTCGAAGAGCAGCTTGGTCATGCCCTCGTCGCGACCCAGCGACAGCGCGCGGCCGGACGCCGCCCAGGGGAACACGGCCTTGTCGTACTCGACTCCCTGCTCGTTGGCCTCGGTCTCGGTCAGGCCCATCCAGGCGACCTCGGGATCGGTGTAGGCGACCGACGGGATCGCGCGTGGATCGAACTCGGCCCCCGGCACGCCGGCGATGACCTCGGCGGCCACCTTTCCCTCGTGTGAGGCCTTGTGGGCGAGCATCGGGCCTCCGACCACGTCACCGATCGCGTAGATGTGCGGGACGTTCGTGCGCATCTGGCGGTCGACCGAGATGAACCCGGCGTCATCGACGCTCACGCCGGCCTGATCGGCGCCGACCGCTCGGCCATTGGGCCGGCGGCCTATCGCGACAAGGATCCCGTCGAACTTGTGCTTCTCGCCGCCGGAGAGCGCAACCTCGAGGTGTTTGTCGGTCGCGTCGACCGACTCGACCTTGGTGCCGAGGTGGATCGCCTCATACCGCCCCGAGATCCGCTTCTGGAGTGGCTTGACCAGGTCCGGGTCGCAGCCAGGGATCAGCTGCTCCAGCAGCTCGACCATCGTCACCTTGGAGCCGAGCGCGTGGTACACGGTCGCCATCTCCAAGCCGATGATCCCGCAGCCCACCACCAGCAGCCGCTTCGGAACCGAGGGCAGCTCGAGCGCGCCGGTCGAGTCGATGATCCGCGTGTCGTCGGGCACTCCGGGGAGCGTCGCCGCTTCGGAGCCGGCCGCGATGATGCAGTTGTCGAACGAGACCGTGCGGTCGCCCACGGACACCGTGTTGGGTCCCGTGAGCTCAGCCCGGCCGTGGATCACCTCGACCTTGCGCTGCTTGGCCAGCCCGCCCAGCCCGCCGGTCAGCCGCTTGACGACGGACTGCTTCCAGTCCCGCAGCGCATCCACTTCGATCTTGGGCTTGGTGAACTTGACCCCGCGCTCGGCCATCTCCTCGGCCTCGGACACGACCCGGGCGGCGTGCAGCAGCGCCTTGGAGGGAATGCAGCCGACGTTCAGGCAGACACCGCCGAGCGTGTCGTAGCGCTCGATCAGCACGGTCTTCAGCCCCAGGTCGGCCGCGCGGAACGCAGCGGTGTAGCCGCCCGGGCCCGATCCGATCACGACCACCTGGGCATCGTGATCGCCACCGGCGCCATCGGACGACGGGGGCGGGGGAGGAGCGGGTTCACGTTCGACCGAGGCTTTGGTTTCGGATTCTGCGGGGGCCTCGGAACCGGAATCGCTGGGTCCGGCGCCGTTTGACTCGAGCGTCAGCAGCACGCTGCCCTCGGAGACGCGATCGCCGATCTTGACGCTCAGCTGCTTCACCGTCCCGGCTTCCGGGGCCGGGACGTCCATCGTCGCCTTATCGGACTCGAGCGTCACCAACGGGTCTTCGGCGGCCACCTCGTCGCCGGGCGAGACGTGGATCTCGATGATCGGGACGTCCTGGAAATCCCCGATGTCCGGGACGCGCACCTCGCTCACAGCAGCGCCCTGCGCAGATCGGAGATGACCTTGACCAGGTGCACCACGAACCGGGCCGCGGCGGCGCCGTCGATCACGCGATGGTCGTAGGACAGCGACAGGGGCACCATCAGCCGCGGGACGAACTCTCCGCGAGCAGCGTCCCACACGGGCTTCATCGCCGAACGGGTCGCACCGAGGATGGCGACCTCGGGCGCGTTGATGATCGGCGTGAAGCTGGTGCCGCCGATGCCGCCGAGCGAGGAGATCGTGAACGAGGCGCCCTGCATGTCCCCCGGCGCGAGCTTGCCCTCGCGGGCCTTGCCGGAAAGCTCGGTGAGCTCACGGGCGATGTCAAGCAGCCCCTTCTGGTCGGCGTTCTTGATCACCGGGACGACCAGCCCGCCCGGGGTGTCGGCGGCGAATCCGATGTTGTAGTAGCGCTTGAGGATCAGATCCTCGCCGTCCAGCGACGCGTTGAAGGCCGGAAAGGCCTTGAGCGTCGCCACCGACGCGACGATCAGGAAGGAGACCATCGTGACCTTCACCCCCTCGCGCGAGTGCTCCTCATTGAGCTGCTTGCGCCAGGCCTCCAGCTCGGTGATGTCCGCCTCGTCGTTGTGGGTGACGTGGGGGATCATCACCCAGTTCCGGGCGAGCACGGGGCCGGAGATCCGCTGGATCCGGGAGCGCTGGACACGCTCGATCTCGCCGAACTTCGAGAAGTCGACCGACGGCCAGGGCGGCAGATTGAGGCCAAGGCCCGGACCGCCGGCCGGCGCAGCGGCGCCGCCGTCCGCGGCCGGCCCCCGCTCGGCGAACGACTGCACGTCCGCCTTGGTGATCCGTCCCTTGCGCCCGCTCCCGCTCACCTGATGCAGGTCGACGCCGAGCTCGCGGGCGATCCGGCGCACCGCGGGGCTCGCGTACACGGGACCTCCGCCGTTTCCCTCAGAAGCCTGGCGGGCCGGCGCCGCGGACTCCGCCTCGGCGGGTTCCGCACGGGACGGTGCCGATGCTGGTGTTGGCGCTGACGGTTCGGCCTGTTCCTCGGCCTCGGTTGCGCTCGCGACCGAGTCGGCGGCCTTCTCCCCGGTAGACGGAGCGGCGCCGCCGCCGGCACCGTCTCCGCTGGCACCGTCGCCGTCGTCCGATCGCGAGAGCGTCAGGAGCTTGGTCCCTTGGGAGACCTTGTCGCCGACCTTGACCGCGAGTTCGCCGACCGTGCCCGGGAACGGGGCGGGCACGTCCATCGTGGCCTTGTCGGACTCGAGCGTCACCAGCGGGTCTTCGGCGGCCACCGTGTCACCGGGCGAGACCAGGATCTCGATGATCGGGACTTCCTCGAAGTCGCCGATGTCAGGTACTTCGACCGCTACGGCGTCGGATGTCGTGCTCATACGGTGGTCGGCATCGGGGCTTCGGGGTCGATCTCGTATCGATCGATCGCCTCCTGCACCCTACCCGGCTCGATGAGACCGTCATCGGCCAGTTCCTTAAGTGCGGCCAGCGCGACGTAGTGCCGGTTGACCTCGAAGAACCTGCGAAGCGCCCGGCGCGAGTCGCTGCGTCCGAAGCCGTCGGTCCCGAGGACGCGATAGCGGCCGGGCACCCACTGACGGATCTGGTCGGCGAGCGCCCGGATGTAGTCGGTCGACGCCACGACCGGTCCCCGGCCGTCCAGCTGCTCGGTGACATAGGCCCGGCGCGTGTCCTCGAGCGGGTGCAGCATGTTCCACCGCTCGACCTCGATGCCGTCGCGACGCAGCTCGGTGAACGAGGTCACGCTCCAGACGTCGGCGCCCACCTCGAAGTCCGACTCGAGCAGCTCAGCCGCCGCCAGTACCTCGTTCAGGATCGTGCCCGAGCCCAGGAGCTGGACGCGCGGAGCGTCCTTGCGCGAGGAGGCGCGCAGCAGGTACATGCCGCGCAAAATCCCCTCTTGGGAGCCCTCCGGCATCGCCGGGTGGTGGTAGTTCTCGTTCATCAGCGTCAGGTAGTAGAAGACGTCCTCCTGCTCGGCGAACATCCGCCGTAGGCCGTCCTGGATGATCACCGCCACCTCGTAGCCGAATGCGGGGTCGTAGGCGCGAACGTTGGGCACGACGGAGAACAGGACGTGGCTGTGCCCGTCCTCGTGCTGGAGCCCTTCACCGTTCAGCGTGGTCCGACCGGCCGTACCGCCCAGCATGAATCCGCGCGTGCGCGAGTCGGCCGCGGCCCACACCAGGTCGCCAACCCGCTGGTAGCCAAACATCGAGTAGTAGATGTAGAACGGGATCATCGGGACGCCGTGCGCGCTGTAGGACGTGCCGGCGGCGATGAACGAGGAGATCGAGCCGGCCTCGGTGATGCCCTCCTCCAGGATCTGCCCGTGCTTGTCCTCCTTGTAGAACATGAGCTGCTCGGAGTCCTGAGGCTGGTAGAGCTGGCCGAACGGCGAGTAGATCCCGACCTGGCGGAACATCCCCTCCATGCCGAACGTGCGCGACTCGTCGGGCACGATCGGGACGATGTGGCGGCTGAGCTGCTTGTCGCGAAGCAGCGCGGCGAGCACTCGGACGAACGCCATCGTGGTCGAGACCTCGCGATCGCCGGTGCCCTCGAGCTGGCCCTTGAAGGTGTCCAGCGGCGGTGCCTCGAGCGACTCCGACCTCGGCCTGCGCACCGGCAGGCTGCCGCCGAGCGCGTCTCGGCACTCGCGCAGGTACTGCATCTCCGGCGAGTCGTCCGGCGGCTTGTAGTACTCGGCCGCGCGTACCTGCTCGTCGGAGAGGGGTAGCTCGAACCGGTCGCGGAAGGCGAGCAGCGCGTCTTCGGTCATCTTCTTGGCCTGGTGGGTGATCATCTGGCCCTCGCCTGAGACGCCCATGCCGTAGCCCTTGATCGTCTTGGCCAGGATCACCGTGGGCTGGCCCGTGTGCCGGGCCGCCTCGTGGTAGGCGGCGTACACCTTCTGCTGATCGAGCCCGCCGCGGTTGAGCAGCCAGATCTCCTCGTCGGACATGTGCGAGACGCGGTCGAGGAGCACGGGGTCCTTGCCGAAGAAGTACTCGCGGACATACGCGCCGTCGCGTGACTTGTAGGTCTGGTACTCGCCGTCGACGCACTCCTCCATGACCTTGACCAGCCGGCCGTCATGGTCCTCGGCGAGCAGCGGGTCCCAGCGCGCGCCCCAGATCACCTTGATCACGTTCCAGCCGGCTCCGCGGAAGTCGGCCTCCAGCTCCTGGATGATCTTGCCGTTGCCGCGCACCGGGCCGTCCAGGCGCTGGAGGTTGCAGTTGACCACCCAGATCAGGTTGTCCAGCTTCTCGCGGCCGGCCATCCCGATCGAGCCCATCGTCTCGGGCTCATCGACCTCGCCGTCGCCGATGAATGCCCACACCTTGCGTTCGTCGGTGTCGGTCATCCCGCGCGCCTGGAGGTACTTCATGAAGCGCGCCTGGTAGATCGAGGTGATCGCGCCGATCCCGAGCGACACGGTGGGGAACTGCCAAAACTCCGGCATCAGCCAGGGGTGCGGATACGAGCTCAGTCCATCGGGCTTGGACACCTCCTGGCGGAAGCCGTCGAGCTGCTCCGCGGTGAGCCGGCCCTCGAGATACGCCCGCGCGTAGTTGCCGGGCGAGGAGTGTCCCTGGAAGAACACGAGATCCCCGCCGTGCTCGTCGGAGGGGGCATGCCAGAAGTGGTTGAAGCCGACCTCGTAGAGCGTGGCCAGCGACTGGAAGCTCGCGATGTGACCGCCCAGCTCGGATGAGGTCTTGTTGGCCCGAACGACCATCGCCATCGCGTTCCAGCGGATGATCGAGCGCAGCCGCCGCTCGACGGCGGGGTCGCCCGGCAGCTTGGCCTCGCGCTCAGCCGGGATCGTGTTCACATAGGGCGTGGTGATGCTGGCGATCGGGCCGCTTCCGGCGAGCTGGGCCCGCTCGACCGCGCGGGCGAGGATCTGCCGCGCGCGGTCAGGGCCGTCGTGCTCGACGACCGCATCGACGGCTTCGAGCCACTCGGTGGTCTCGGCGGCGTCGATATCCGCGCCGGCGCCGTTGGTGCTTGGTTTGTGAAGCGAATCGGTCATGCGCTTGGGACGGTTTTTCCCCCGCCCGGCTGGGCCGGGGGCCGAATTTCAATATACCCGGGGCTTTATCACTCAGCTCGCACGGGAGGCGCGATTTCCCCTACGGTTGGGGGGTGTCGCTGAGAGAACTCGACGGCGTCGTCGGAGCGCCCTGGGCGCGGCCGCTTGCGGGCACGCTCGACCAGCTGGTGGTCGAGTCCGATGCGCTGGCCGAAAACCCCCTCGGCGATCCCGCGCGGCGTCCGCTCTACGTGTACCGGCCACCGGGCATCGAGCTCGACCACCCCAAGCCGCTGCCCACGGTCTTCATCATCCAGGGCTTCACCGGGCAGATCGACATGTGGCTCTCGCGCTCGGCCTTCGAGCCGACCATGGTCGAGCGGGTCGACGCGATGTTCGCCGCCCGCGCCTGTCCCGACGCGATCCTGGTGTTCGTCGATGCGTGGACCTCGCGGGGCGGCTCGCAGTTCATCAACTCGGCCTCCATCGGCCGCTACCTGGACTACCTGTGCGACGAGGTGGTGGCGTTCGTCGACGAGCGCTACCCGACCGCGGCCAGCCGCGACCAGCGAGGACTGGCCGGAAAGTCATCGGGCGGATACGGGGCGATGGTCGTGCCGATGCTGCGGCCCGACGTGTTCGGCGCGTTCGCCTCGCACGCCGGCGACGCGCTGTTCGAGTGCGCCTACCTGCCCGAATTTCGCAACGTCGCGCGTACCCTGCGCGACCATTTCGGCGGCTCCTACGAGGTGTTCTTCGAGCGGCTGGCCGCGGCCGACCACTTCGAGTACGCGCGCCACGGGCCGCCGTTCGAGATGTACGGCTACGCCTGCGCCTACTCGCCAGACCTGTCGCAGCCCGGCGCGGCCCTGCTGCCGTTCGATCCCTCGACCGGGCGCCTGGACGACGACGTGTGGGCACTGTGGCTCAAGCACGACCCGGTGCGCATGGCCCACGACCACGCCGACGCGCTGCGCAGCATGCGCCGCATCTACCTGGACGCCGGCAAGGGCGACGAGGACTTTCTCGACCTCGGTGCGCAGGCGTTCGCTCAGGAGCTCTCGAAGATCGGCGCGGCCCACACGCTCGAGCTGTTCGACGGCAAGCACGGCGGGATCACCTACCGCTACCCGGGCGCGATCCGAGAGCTCGTGACCGCGCTCCAGGCATGACCGCCACGGCGTCCGACGAGCTCGCCTTCGCCGGTCCAGCAGCGCTGGCTGACCTGGTCCGCCGGCGCGAGGTCAAGCCGCGCGAACTCGTAGAGCTGTTCCTGCGCCGGATCGAGGCGATCGATCCGAAGCTGAACGCGTTCCGCGTCACGCTGGCCGAGCAGGCGCTGGCCGAAGCCGACGCAGCGGGCGTCGATGCTACGGACCGTCCGCTCGCCGGAGTGCCGATCGGGGTCAAGGATGAGATGGCGCTCGCCGGCCAGACGGCGACGATGGGGTCTCGCTCGTATGGGCCGCCCGCGGCCGCCGATGCTGAGATCGTGCGCCGCCTGCGAGCCGCGGGGGCGATTCCGATCGGGGTGACGAACGTCCCCGAGCTGATGATCTTCCCGTGGACGGCGAGCGACGCGAACGGCATCACCCGTAACCCGTGGAACCGCGAGCGCACGCCGGGCGGATCATCGGGCGGGTCCGCCGCAGCCGTCGCGGCCGGGCTCGCGGCCGCCGCCACCGCGGCCGACGGCGGCGGCTCGATCCGCATCCCGGCCGCGTGCTGCGGGCTGGTCGGGATGAAGCCAACCCGCGGGCGCGTGTCGCAGTCTCCGATCGGCGAGGGATGGCTCGGCCTGACCGTGTACGGGGCGCTGGCCCGCTCGGTGCGCGACAGCGCTCTGCTGCTCGACGTCATCCATGGGCCGATGCCCGGCGACGTCGACGTCGCGCCCCCGTTCACCGGCAGCTACGCCGCGGCGGCCCGCGCCGGTCCGGGCCGTTTGCGGGTGGCGGTGTCACGCAAGCCCCCGCCCGGTGTGCTGGCCAGGCTGTCCGGCGATCAGCGTGGCGCGTGGGAGCGCACCGCGGCGTTGCTGAGCGATCTCGGCCACGACGTCATCGAACGCGACCCGGCCTACGGCCTGGCCGGCCTGGTCTTCACGCAGGCCTGGCTGCGTGGCACCTACGAGGTCTCGCGCGAGGTTCCCGATCGATCCCAGCTCGAGCGCTCTACCCGCCAGATGGCGAGCGCCGGTAGCTACCTGGTGCCCGATCGCCGCCGTGGGAAGCTGATCGCCAAGCTCCACGAGGTCAGTGCCCGGATCCTCGAGCTGTGGCAGGAGATCGATGTGCTGCTGACCCCCGGTCTGGCCAGCACCGCGATCGCGGCCGAAGGCGGCTATGGCCGCGCGGCGCCCGTGGCCATCGACAAGGCCAGCCGGTTCACGCCGTGGACGCCGGCCTGGAACATGACCGGGCAACCCGCCGTGACGCTGCCCGCGGGCTTCGGCGTCGATGGCCTGCCGGTCAGCGTGCAGCTGGTCGGCCGGCCCGGAGCGGAGGACCTGCTGTATTCCCTGGCCGGCCAGATCGAAGAGGCCCGGCCCTGGGCGCACCACCGGCCGCGCCTATAGATCTCGCCCTCACGCACCGGCGTCGGTGAACAGCTCCTTGGAGAAGCTCCAGGAACTCGGCGGCGGCCGGGGCGAGCCGGCGACCCTCACGGCAGGCGAGCGTGATGTCGCGTCGCAGCGCGGGCTCGATCAGGATCGCCACGGCGACCTCGGTGCCCGGGCGATCGGCGTCGGAGCGCGGGAGGATCGCCACTCCCATGTCCCGGGCCACCAGGCGCTTGATCCGCTCGCTCTCGTTGGATTCGAGCTTGATCTGGGGCTCGAAGCCCGCATGGCGGCCCGCGAACGTGAGCAGCTCGCGCAGCCGGGCGCCCTCTCGGTAGCTGATGAACTGCTCGTCCTTCAGGTCGGCCATGCGCAGCGTGCCGCGGCCGGCCAGCCGGTGAGTGGGCGGGAGGACCACCACGAGCTCCTCGTAGACGAGCTGGTGCAAGCCAAGGCCGTGGCTCTCCATCCGCTCGGTCACCGACAGGAAGGCCAGGTCGAGCACGTGGTCGCGGAGCATCTCGGCCAACTCCTCGCTGGACTGCTCGCGCACGGTGAGCTCCACGCCGGGATGGCGCTCGTGGAACATGGCCAGCGCCAGCGACACGTCGACCGGGCCCATCGTGTGCATGGTCCCCACCATCACGTGGCCGGTGCGCACCCCAGCCAGCGCCTGCATCTCGGCGGTGGCGGCATCCACCTCGGACAGGATTCGCCGAGCCCGGGCCACAAGCGTCTGGCCGGCCTCGGTGATCGTCACTCGCCGGGTTGTGCGCTCGACGAGCGTGAGGCCGACCTCCTGCTCGAGCCGGCGGATCTGCTGAGAGAGGGCGGGCTGGGCGATGTGCTCGCGTGCCGCGGCGCGCGTGAAGTGCTGCTCATCGGCCAGCGCGACCAGGTAGCGCAGCTGCCGAACGTCCATAAGCGAAGCGTATAGATAGCTGCGAACGTTCGTCTTTGACATATGAAAGCTCGGCCGCCATCATGGCGGCACACCCTCTCCTCCCTGAGAGCGCGTCCCGCCGATTTGGCCAGAAGTTCCGCCGAATCCGGGGCGCGTCTCTCTTTAAGCGCCAGGTCAGCCGAGGAGGGAGGCCAGCTCGCCCAGCCGTGCGACCTGCTCGACCTCGGGCTCGACGAATTGGTTGCACATCACGCGGCTGACCCCAGCCTCGCGAATCGGGGCGAGCTGCTCGGCCGCCTGCTCGAGTGTGCCCACGATCCAGCCCGGTGGGGGCTCGCGGACGAGGCCATCCGCGTCCCAGCCCGTCGCAGCGGCCACGACCCCGGCCCGCTTCTCGACCTCGGCGGAGTCCGCGCCGAGGACCGCGCCGGCCATGACCGAGAACGGGATCGGCTCGCGGCCGGCGCGCTCGCAGGCGTGGTCGATGTTGGCCTTGCGCTCCTTGATCTGCTCGAGCGCGGGGAACGCCGTGTTGTATTCGTTGGCGAATCGGACCGCGAGCGCCGCGCTGCGAGGTCCGGCGTTGCCGCCCATGATGATCGGCGGTCGCGGGCGCTGGACCGGCTTGGGCTGAGCGTTCAGGCCGGACAGCCTGTAGTGCGCCCCGTCGAAGGAGAATGCTTCCTCGCCCCAATGCCCCATGAGGATCTGCAGCTGTTCCTCGAGCACGTCGATGCGCTCGGGGGCACTCAGGAACGGATATCCGTAGGCCTCGTGCTCACGTTCGTGCCAGCCGGCGCCGATCCCGAGGTCGATCCGGCCATCCGAGACGTGGTCTGCGGTGACCACGAGCTTGGCCAGCACCGACGGATGACGGAAGCTCGTCGGGGTGACCAGGGTCCCGAACCGGAGCTTGGTGGTCAGCGCCGATAGCGCGATCGTCGTGCCCCAGGCATCCAGCGATCCACGCTCGGGATGCTGCCCGTCGAGGTTCTGCAGATGGTCCGAGCGAAACAGGGTCGGGATCCCGTGTTGCTCGCAGGCTCCGGCCAGGGCGCGCCAATGAGGCCAGCTGACGCCTTCTTGACCCTCGATCATCAGGCACAGGTCCACGCGGGCAGCTCCTTGATAGAAGGGGTCGCGATGGTATTCGTTCCGCGGCGCGCCGGACTGTTCGCGGTCGCGCTCCTCCTGGCTGCGGTTGCGCTGCCCGGGCTGAGCGGCTGCGGATCGGGAACCCGCAGGCCAGCTGCGCTCACGCCGACGCCCGTCACCGTGCAGGCAGCCGAGCCCGAAAGGCGCGTCCCGTTCGGGTTCCTCGGCCTGTCGCTCGAGTATCCGGCGGTTGAGGCATACGCCGGCAGCGACCCGCGTGCGGTCGACCCGGTGTTCGAGCAACTCGTGCGCAACCTTGACCCCGGTCAGGCACCCGTGTTCCGGATCGGCGGCGACACCGCGGACCGGACATGGTGGCCGACGCCAGGAATCGCGGCGCCGCCCGGGATCAAGTACTCGATCACGCCGCGCTGGCTGGCGGTGACTCGCGCGCTGGCCGACGCGCTGCGCGCGCGGCTGATCCTCGGCCTCAATCTCGAGGCGGACAACCCGTCTCTGGCGGCCTCCGAGGCGGACGCGATGCTGGCGGGCATCGGTCCGGGACGGGTGCGCGCGTTCGAGCTCGGCAACGAGCCCGACCTGTACGCGAGCTTCCCCTGGTACAGCACGCCCGGTGGCCGGCACGTGACCGGGCGTCCGGCCAACTACGACGTGTCGTCGCTGATCGATGACTTCACCCGGTTCGCGGCGGCTCTGCCGGCGCAGCGCATCCTCGCCGGGCCCAGTCTGGGCGCCCCGCGATGGACCCGGCAACTCGGCCGGTTCCTGGCTGCCGAGCCGCGCGTCGGGCTGGTCACGCTCCATCGCTATCCGCTCCAGCTCTGCTACATCGGGCGGAGCTCGCCGCGTTACCCGACGATCGCTCATCTGCTCGCGCCCCGTGCGTCGATCGGGCTGGCCGACAGCTTCGCACCCTACGCGCCGGTCGCCCGCGCGCACGGGCTCTCGCTGCGCGTCGACGAGCTCAACTCGGTGTCCTGCGGGGCGGATCCGGCGGTCAGCCAGACGTTCGCCTCCGCCCTGTGGGTGCTCGACACGCTGTTCGAGATGGCCCGCGTCGGGATCCACGGGGTCGACATCCACACCTTTCCCGGGGCGGGTTACGAGCTGTTCCGGATCACTCGGGCGGGGGGACGGTGGCAGGCGGCGGTCGCGCCCGAGTACTACGGGCTGCTGCTGTTCGCCCGCTCCGCGCCGGCCGGCGCGCATCTGCTCACGGTCGCCGGCGCGAGCAGCGGGGCCGTGCGGACGTGGGCGACGCGCGCGCGTAACGGGACGATCCGGATCGTGCTGGTCAACGCGGGCGCGGAGGCGCGGCTGTTGGACGTGGGGGTGGCGGGGGCGCGACCGGGGCGGGCGGTGCTGCAGCGGCTCACTGCTCCCACGGTTGACGCCCACACCGGGGTCACCCTGGCCGGGCAGAGCTTCGGCTCGCAAACCCTCACCGGGCGGCTGACCGGATCGCCGGACACGGTTCCAGCATCCGAGGCGGGCGGTCGCTATCCGGTGCCGCTGCCCGCCGACAGCGCGGCGATGCTGGTGCTGCATCCGGCGAGCTGACAACATGGCCGGCCGATGCCCGACACCCTGATCTGCGGCGACACCATCCGCCACGCCGAGATGCGCCACGAGCTCCCGCTGATGGTCCCCGATCCGTTCCTGTACGCCGAGGCGGCCGGCGGCCGTCACGCCGTGGTCGCCTCGATCGAGGGCACGCGCATCGCAGCGCTGGGCGTGGATGTCGAGGTGCACGCGCTGGAGGAGTACGGCTACGACGAGCTGGTGCTCGGCGGCGCTGACCGGGCCGCGGCGATGGTTGAGGTGATGGCCCGCGCGTGCCGCTCGCTCGGCGTCGAGCGCGCGGCTGTGCCCGCCCAGTTCCCGCTCGAGCTGGCCGATCGGCTGCGCGCCGACGGCATCGAGCTGACCGTCGATCGCCCGCTGTTCGACGCCCGCCGGCGGGTCAAGTCCGAGGCTGAGCTGGCCGGGATCCGGCGTGCCCAGGCGGCCGCCGAGGCCGGCATGCGGGCCGCCGCCGAGCTGCTCCGCCAGGCCGAGCCGGATGGCGACGCCGTGCTCGCCGGCGGTGAGCCGCTGACCTGCGAGCGGGTCAAGGAGGCGATCCGCGACGCGGTCGAGCGAGCCGGCGCGAGCCCGGGCGACTTCATCGTCTCCCACGGCGCCCAGACGGCACTCGGGCACGAGATGGGCTCCGGGCCGATCGCGGCCGGCGAGCCGGTGGTCATCGACCTGTGGCCGCGCGATCCCGAGTCGGCCTGCTTCGCCGACATGACCCGCACGTTCGTGATCGGCGAGGCGCCGGCCGAGCTGCGCCGCTATCACGAGCTCACGCGCGAGTCGCTCGCGCGTTCCCTGGCCGCCGTGCGCGCCGGCGCCGCGGGACGGGAGGTCCACCGCATCTCGTGCGAGCCCTACGAGCAGGCCGGGCTGCCCACGCAGCTCTCAAAGACGCCGGGCCAGGTGCTCGAGGAGGGCTTCTACCACTCGCTCGGGCACGGCGTGGGCCTCGAGGTGCACGAGGCCCCGACTCTCGGCCGCGCACCGGACGAGCTCGTGGCCGGTGACGTGGTGACGCTCGAGCCGGGCTGCTACCGCCCGGGGTTCGGCGGCTGCCGCCTGGAGGATCTGGTCGTCGTGACCGACGACGGCGCCGAGCTGCTCACCGACTTCCCGTACGACCTCGAACCCTGACGCCGCGCGAGGCGCGGGGGTGGGTGTGAGTCCGCTGTCGGGGCGAGCTCGGCCAGAGTTCACGCCGTGGCGTTCCTCCACGGAAATCTCCGGGGTTTGTCTTCCTGTCTCGGAATCGCCCCGACCGACGGGCCCGCAGCCGCTGCATCCGGCCGCTATGCACCAGATAACGGTGGGTGAGGCTTATTTCTCGCGCGTCGGGGCCCAGCACCCGCTGTCCATCCAGTGCGTCCGCGCCTTGCCACCGCGGCTAAAACCTTTAGTGATTTGGGCCGATGCACGCCTGCGGTGATGGACAAGAAACCACGTGAGAGGCCGCGCGGCGGCGATGCATCGACGGTCGATGTGTCGGTGCTGCGTACCGTCATCGAGATGCAGCATGAGCTGGCCGCGGTAGGTCTCGACCTCCAGGCGGTCATGCAGCGAATCGCTGACCGTACGCGGGAGCTCACCGGGGGGACCTACGCCGCAGTGCGGCTGCTCGACGGCGACGCGCTGGTGTGCGGCGCGATCTGCGGTCCGCCCGAGATCGCCAAGCCGCATCGGCTCCCGATCGGCGACAACCTGTCCGGCCACGCCATGCGCAGTGGTCGTTCGCTGCTCTGCCGCGATACGGAGACCGACGAGCGCGCCGACGCGGCGCTGTCGCGCACTCGCGGCGTCCGGTCGATCATCGCCGTGCCGCTCCTGCACGCCGGCGATGCGGTCGGTCTGCTTCTGCTCTATGGCAAGGAAGCCGGCGTGTTCGGGGAACGCGAGCTGGCCACGATGGAGCTGCTCTCGGTCGTGCTGTCCGGAGCGATGGCGCACGCGGCCGAGTTCGAAGCCAAGCGCGACCAGGTGGAGGCGCTGGCCCGCTTCGAGGCGACGTTCGCGAACGCCATGACCGGCATGGTGCTGCTCGATCCCGAGGGTCAGGTCCTCGATTCCAATCCGGCCATTGAGCGGCTGCTCGGCTACACCCACGAGGAGCTCGCGGGTAAGCGCTTGGCGAAGTTCGTCCATCAGGCGGATCGCCGCAGGACGCGTTCGGCGTATCTGCGGATGATCGGCACGGGGGGCAGCGCGATGCGGATGCAGCATCGGTTCACGGGGCGCGAGGGCCAGGTCATCTGGGTCGACGCGAGCGCGTCTCTGGTGCCCGACGCCGCGGGCGCGCCGAGCTTCGCCATCGTGATGATCCAGGACATCACGCAGCGCAAGGAGGCGGAGGCGGCGCTGCTCTCCCAGTCGGCGCTCAACGAGCATCAGGCCCAGCACGATGCGCTCACCGGGCTGGCTAACCGCACCCTGTTTCACTCACGCATCGGTCAAGTCATCAACCCACGTCGCCGAACCGACGATCGCGCCGCAGTGGTGGTGGTCGACCTCGATGGCTTCAAGGAGATCAACGACTCGCTCGGCCATGCGGCGGGAGACGAGTTGCTGGTCGAGCTGAGCGGACGCCTGGAGGCGGGGCTGCGCAGCTCGGACATGGTGGCGCGCCTGGGCGGTGACGAGTTCGGGATCCTGCTCCCCGAGATCCGCAACCGCGATGACGTGTTGCACGCGGTCGAGCGACTGAAGGAAGCCATCGAGACGCCTATCGCCCTCCAGGGGCTGTCGCTCTCGCTCGAGGCCTCGATCGGCATCGCGCTCTACCCGCAGGACGGGGAGGACATCGAGACGCTGCTGCGCTGCGCCGATGCCGCCATGTACCACGCCAAGGACGAGGGCTCAGGCTGGGCGTTCTACGACGCCAGCCTGATCCGTCACGGCACGCCGCGGGTCACGCTGATGGGCGAGCTGCGCCGCGCTCTCGAACGGCACGAGCTCGTCCTCTATTACCAGCCCAAGGCGGTCCTGGCCGACGGCGCGGTGCACGCCGTCGAGGCCCTGCTCCGCTGGCAGCACCCGGAGCGCGGTCTGGTCGGGCCTGACGAGTTCATCCCGATGGCCCAACAGACCGGGTTGATCAAGCCGCTGACCCTGTACGTGATCGACGAGGCGCTCAGGCAGTGCCGCGCCTGGCTGGCAGATGGGCTGTCGCTGGCGATCGCGGTCAACCTGTCGGCGCGCAACCTTCTCGACGGCGACTTCCCCTACCAGGTGCGCGGCATGCTCGATCGCTGGGGGATCGACCCCGGCCTGCTCGAGTTCGAGATCACCGAGTCGGCAATGCTCACCGACCCCGGCCGGACCAAGCTGATCCTCGAGCAGTTCTCGCAGATGGGCATCCGGTTGTCGATCGACGACTTCGGGACCGGGTATTCGTCGCTGGCCTATCTGCGGCGTCTCCCGGTGAGCGAGATCAAGGTTGATCGGTCGTTCGTGATGAACATGGACCGGAACGAGGACGACGCCACGATCGTTCGCTCGACGATCGATCTCGGCCGCAACCTCGGGCTTGACGTGGTGGCCGAGGGCGTCGAGAGCGAGCGGGTGTGGGATCGGCTGCGGGAGCTCGGATGCACCGCTGCGCAGGGCTACTATCTGAGTCGCCCCGTACCGGGCGACGAGCTGCGCGCCTGGGTCCAGCGACGCCGCGTGGCCGCCTGAGCCGGTTAGCGTTCTTGGCCCGCGTGGCCCGCGCGGTTTGAATCTCCAACGCGCGCGAACTAAAGACGAGATGGCCAAGCTGATCTACGCGCCCATCGCCTCGCTCGACGGATATGTCGAGGAC
This sequence comes from uncultured Solirubrobacterales bacterium, assembly GCA_963764545.1. GTDB lineage: Bacteria > Actinomycetota > Thermoleophilia > Solirubrobacterales > Solirubrobacteraceae > Palsa-465. The sequence continues at coordinate 822,205 of CAVXSX010000012.1, forward strand.
GAGAACGGCAACTTCGACTGGGCGAGGCCCGATGCGGAGGTGTTCGCCTTCGTCAACGACCTCGAGCGGCCGATCGGCACCCATCTGTACGGACGGCGCATGTACGAGACGCTGAGGGTCTGGGAGACCATGGGCTCAGACGGCGATGAGGCGCCCGTCATCCGGGACTTCGGGGAGATCTGGCGGGCCGCCGAGAAGATCGTGTACAGCCGGACGCTCCAGAGCGCGCCCACGGCTCGCACGCGGGTCGAGCGCGAGTTCGAGCCGGAGGCGATCCGAGCGCTCAAGGCAAGCGTGGAGCGCGACATCGCGGTCGGCGGGGCCGAGCTCGCGGGCCAGGCCATCGCCGCCGGCCTGGTCGACGAGTGCCACCTGCTCCTCGGGCCGGTCGTGGTCGGTGGCGGCAAGCGCGCGCTGCCGACTGGGGTACGAGCCCAGCTCGCGCTCCTGGATCAGCGCCGGTTCGAGAACGGCGTCGTTCATCTCCACTACGCGATCGTGTAGTCCGCCCTCCAGGGGGCAGTAGGTCTCAGAAAGGGAGAACCGACATGGAGATCACGCGCAGCAGCATCGCCACGCAGAAGGGCCCGGCCGACTCGTTCACCGGCGACGCCTACATCGATGCCCTCGCGGCGCCCGCCGGCACGTTTACCGCCGCCGCCGCGATCGTCCACTTCACGCCGGGCGCCCGCACCGCCTGGCACACCCATCCCCACGGCCAGACGCTGTTCGTCACCGAAGGGGTCGGCCTGTGCCAGCGCGAGGGCGGCTCGGTGGAGGTCATCCGTCCCGGCGACCGCGTCTTCTTCGCGGCGGGCGAGAACCACTGGCACGGCGCGGCACCAGACCGATTCATGGTCCACGTCGCCATCCAGCCGACCGACGAGAACGGCAGCGCGGTCACATGGGGCGAGCACGTCACCGATGAGCAGTACGGCGACGCCGCTCGATAGACGTTCCGGAGCCGACCTGTCACATTTGGCGCCTGCGCGGTGCTAATGGATGTGATGGGGTTCCCGGCACGACAGGATGAAGGATTGGCTTGGCCGGCTGACCCGTCCGGCCTCGCCGGCTTCGAGACGTTCTTCCGTGCCCATCACCGGTCGGTCGTGCGACTTGCCCAGAACGTGCTCGGCGACTCGCAAGGAGCGCAGGACGTGGCCCAGGAGGTCTTCCTGGCCGCCTATCGGCGCTTCCCTGGTGACTGGGAGCAAGCGGCCGGATGGGTCAGGGTGGCCGCGGTGCACACGGCGCTCAACGTACTGCGTGCCGACCGGCGTCGTGACCGGCGCGAGCTCATGCTCCCCGCCGGCGATTGCACACCCGGCCTCGACGATACGGTGATCGAGCGCGAGGCACGGGCGGAGGTTCGCCAGATCCTTGCTCGCCTTCCGCGCCGCACGGCGGCGGTGCTCGTCATGCGCCACGGCGGCATGCGCTACGTGGAGATCGCGGACGCGCTCGGGGTCAAGGCCGGAAATGTCGGGACCCTGCTCAGACGAGCCGAGTCCGCTCTTCGAAAGGAGATGTACCGTGAGACACGTTCCTGACGGGATGCTTCGGCGGCTCGAGGACGAGCCCCTGTCGGTCCCGGACAGGGTCGCCGAGCACGTGGCCGACTGCGCGCAGTGCGCTGAGCGGCGCGCCGAGATCGCCGATGACGCGGAGCGCGCTGCACGGCTGCTGTCCGCCCCGCAGGTCGCCCCCGACGTAGACGCCGCGTGGGCTCGCCTCGAGCGCGAGCTGCACGGCCGCCCCCAGGAGGAGGCGCGCCGGCGATGGAAGCCGGTCCCCGCGGTCCGGCGGCGGTGGCGATTCCAGGCGCTGTCGTTGCGGGCCGGCCTGGCCATCGGGGCGGTCGGAGTCGTGGTCGCGGGCACGGCCGCGGCGGCGACGCTCACCACGATCTTCGCGCCGACGCACGTGGCTCCGGTGTCAGTGAGTCAGAACGATCTGCGCGCGATCGCCGGGTTCATGGGGCTGGGGAATGGCAACTCGCTTGGCGGTTTCTCGACTCCTGATGGCTCGAGCAAGCTGCGGTTCGGAACCATCAGCTGGTCCTCGGCCGCACCGCATCCGGTCTCCTCGCTCGACCAGGCCGTCTCGGACGCCGGCTTCAATGTGACCCTGCCCACGCACCTTCCCGCGGGAGTAGGGGCCGTGCGGCAGTTCACCGTTCAGCCGCGCGCGGCCGCGACCGTGAAGTTCGATTCCGCCGCCCCAAGCCTGGCCGGAAGCGCGGTGACCGTTCACGCGGGCCCGGTCGTGATCGCGCAGTACGGTGGGACGAGCGCGACAGATGCGCCGACCCTGACCGTCGCGACGATGCAGCGTCCGACGGCCGTCTCCTCGGGCGCGAGCCTCAGCCAGATCGAAGCCTTCCTGCTGGCCCAACCCGGCATTCCGCCGGCCCTGGCCGAGGAGATTCGCCTGATCGGCGACCTGCGGACGACGCTTCCGGTTCCCGTGCCGTCAGGCGCAGCGGTCCGCTCGGTACAGGTCTCCGGCTGGCCGGGGGTGCTCCTCTCCGACTCCTCGAACACGGCCGCCGCGGTGGTCTGGGAGGACAGCCACGGGATGCTCCACGTGGTCGCGGGAATCCTCGATGCTCAAGATGTCCTGAATGTCGCAGGCCAACTGGGCTGAGGGCACCGCCCCCGAGCGGTCCGTGGTCGACGCCGAAGCCAGGCCGTCAGGGCCAGCGAGCTTCTCGCTCGAAGCTCGCTCGCCCCAGCTCGCCGCGTCACCCGCGATCCACACGGTGGCGCTGACCAAGCGGTTCGGCACCACGACCGCCGTGAACTCGCTGTCGATGACCGTGGAGCGCGGAGAGGTCTTCGGCTTCCTCGGCCCGAACGGCGCAGGCAAGACCACGGTGGTCAAGCTCCTGCTCGGGCTGGCGCGGCCGACCGGAGGCGAGGGACTAGTGCTCGGCGCGCCGCTGGGCGATCGCGAGACGCGGCGGCAGATCGGCTATCTCCCCGAGCTGTTTCGCTTCCAGGCCCTGCTCACCGCCCGGGAGGTGCTGCGCCTGCACTGCCGGCTGCTCGCGATGCATAAGCGCGCATGGGAGGACGAGGTGGTGAGCGCGCTCGAGACCGTCGGTCTGCTCGACCGGGGCGATGACCGCGTCGGCACTTTCTCCAAGGGCATGCAGCAGCGGCTGGGGCTCGGCGTGGCGCTGCTCGGCACGCCCGCGCTCGTCGTGCTCGACGAGCCTACGAGCGCGCTGGACCCGGTCGGGCGACACGACGTGCGCGAGATCATCCGCGGCCTTCGCGACCGCGGGTCGACCGTGTTCCTCAACACGCACCTGCTCGAGGAGGCCGAGCACGTATGTGATCGCGTGGCGGTCATCGACAAGGGCACGGCGGTCGCCACCGGCAGCCTGGACGCGCTGCTGGCTCGCCAGAGCACGGTGCGACTCAGGGTGCGAGGGCTGGGCGAGGGCTGGTGGAGTGATCTGGGGCGCTTCGGTCGATGGCGCCGGCAGGCGGAGTGGGACATCGTCGAGGGCATCGACCCGTCGCGAATCGCCGATCTGGTCGATGAGCTGGTTGCGCTCGGGGGACGGGTCGAGGCCGTGATCCCCGAGCACCAGACTCTCGAAGCCCGCTTCCTCGAGTTGCTGAGCGAGCGATGAATCCGACCCTGATCATCGCCTCGCTGACCATCAAGGAGGCCGTGCGGCGCCGTCTGCTCCTCGCCTTCCTGTCGATCACGGTGATCGTCGTCGGCATCAGCGCCTGGGGCTTCGATCGCCTGGCCCACTCCCACAGCCTCACCTCCGGCGAGAGCAATCTCGCGGTTCCCCAGGCGCTGATCCTGTTCATGTTCATGTTCAGCTTCGTGCTCGCCCTCAGCGCCTCGGCGGTCGCCTCTCCGTCCATCTCGGCGGAGCTCGAATCCGGCGTGCTGATGACGATCGTGACCCGTCCCGTCCGGCGAAGCGAGGTGCTGATCGGCAAATGGCTCGGGCTCGCGGCCCTGCTCGCCGGCTACGCCGTCGGAGTGTGCGTGCTCCAGTTCGCGGTCGTCCGCATCGTGAGCGGCTTCCTGCCACCCAACGCGGTATTGGTGTGCGTGTACCTGTTCGCCGAGGGCGCGCTGTTGCTCACGCTGGCCCTGTTGCTCAGCACGCGTCTGCCGGCCATCGCCGTCGGCGTGATCAGCGTGGCCGTGTTCGGCGCCGGCTGGCTGGCCGGTGTCGTCGCCTCGCTTGGCAGCGCGTTCAACATCAGCGCGCTGCGCACGATCGGACAGGTGGGCCGATTCCTGCTGCCCACCGATGGGCTGTGGCATGCGGCCATCTACTACCTCCAGCCCGCCTCGCTGATCGCCGAGGACGCCGTCGGCCGCCAGAACCCGTTCTCGGCGCAGGGAGCGCCCGCCTGGCCCTACCTGCTGTGGGTGGTCTGCTGGTTCTTGATCGTGCTGATCGCCGCCGTGGCCAGCTTCGAGCGGCGCGAGTTGTAGTCACGCGCGCCGGCGGCCAATCGGGGGGCGGCTAGGGCTGTCCGGGTGCGCGGTGAGTCTCGGCGTACACGCCGCCCGCGAAAACCAGCGCGGTCGCAAGCGCGAACAGACCAGCCGATGTCTTGCCAAGGGTCTTCATACGACGACCTCCTCCGGAGCAGATGTCCGGTGGCTATCGGCGGCAGGTCGGGCTTACGCGAGTGACCGACTGCAAGTTCGACGGGTATCTGGACACACTGCCTTCGAGGTCCGGGGCGTCGTGGATGAGGTCATCACCAGGACCGGGGCGGTGCTGGCAGGCCGCCTGATCAGTCGCCGCCGGGCTCGTCGATGAGATCCTCTTGCACATCGTGCCGGAGCTGATCGGGGATGGGGTCCGGCTGTCCGTTGCGGTTCCGCTCGCCGCTAGGCTCACTGACCCCGCCCGCCATGGAGTGAATGACCGCACCACGCGCACGTGTCGATTCCGCTGAAGCCCTCACGGGCGCGATCATCTCAGCCGGATTCGCCCTGGCGTGGGCAATGTGGGGAGCTCCGGGCTGGCAACCGGTGCGTCCGTGATCCGAATCGTCGCGGTGCTAGCCGCGGTTGCCTTGATCGGTCGCGCCGTGGTGGTGCGCCGAAGGAGTCCGCCTGCGAATGACGGACCGTCGATGCTCTCCTCGCCGGCTTACCGGCGGATCGTGGCCGTGGAAGTGATCGCTCTGTTCGGCGGCGCGGCGATCCTCAGCGCGACGGGAGCGACCGCCTACAACATCGCCTGGTTCGCGCTGATCGTCGGCGTTCACTTCCTGTTTTTCGGCCGAGCCTTCTGGGCCGGGTTCCATGTGATCGGCGTCGTTTTGATGGTCGGCGCGCTGGCCGGCGCGGTCACTGGTCTCGGGGGCGGGTCCGCTGCTGAGATCCGTGCCGTTACGGGGCTGACCGCCGCTGCGGACCTGTTCGCCGCCAGCGCGTGGACCGTGCTGAACGCCGGCCGTCCATGACCGTCTCCGACAGAAACCGCTGCAATAGCTGAGGTTCCGCCGCAACGACGGCAATGCCGGAGGAGGGACTCGAACCCTCGACACGCGGATTATGATTCCGCCCTCGTGAGCGCGAAGCCAGCGCAGAACAGCCTTTGTTTATAGGCTTTTCGGCGGGTAGTCCTGGGCTCTGTTTGCAAATCCTGGGACACATCGGGGACACAAACGCCGATCGGAGGAGTAGCGTGGGGGCCTCGACGGAGCAGATCTCAATCGCTAAGCCAGCGTCGGTCAGCGGGCACGTCTTCGTGCGACACCGCGCCTCCGGGGAGCGCTGGATGGTCAAGTGGCGGGATGCCGCCGGCCAGCACCAGCGCGTGCTCGGGAAGGTCTGGACGAGCCGCGGCAAGCCGGCAGGCGGGTACCTGACCAAGCGAACCGCTCAGCACGCGCTGGACGAGATCCTCGCCGACGCGCGCAGAGGCCAGCTGCTTCTACCCCTGCGCCCATCGGGCGGCGTGTCGTTCGCCGATGCCGCGGCCGAGTGGCTGCGCTACGTGGAGCAGGACCGTGGCCGGCGGCCGTCGACCGTGCGCGACTACCGCATCGTGGTCGACCGCGTCCTGGTGCCCGCGCTCGGTGACGCGCCGCTCGACGCGATCACCAGCGGCCACATCGACGCCTTCCGCGCCGCCCTGGTCGAGGAGGGGAGGTTGTCGCCGAGGACGATCAACAAGTACCTGGCGCTCATCCACGGCATCCTCAAGCGCGCCCAACGCGTCTACGGCCTCGCGGCCAACGCGGCGGCGGGCGTCGAGCGACAGCCGGCGCGGCGGTCAGGCGACTTCGATGTTCTGTCGGCCGCGGAGGTCGAGGCGCTGGTTCGCGCCGCGCGGTCATCGCAGGACGCCGCTCTGTTCGCCACCGCGGCCTACGCCGGGCTGCGGCTCGGAGAGTTGAGGGCGCTGCGGTGGCACGATCTCGACTTCGCGAAGCGCCTCATCCACGTGCGTCGTTCCTATGTGGAGCGCGCCGAGGACGCGCCTAAGTCGGGCAGGGTGCGGAGCGTGCCGATGATCGACCAGGTCGCTAAGGTGCTCGACCAGCTCAGTCGCCGCGAGTGGTTCACGGGCGAGAACGATCTCGTGTTCTGCAATGACGTCGGCGACCACTTCGACGATTCGGCGCTTCGGCGTCGGTTCTACGCGGCGCGCTCCGCCGCGGGCCTGAAGCGCATCCGCTTCCACGACCTGCGGCACACCTTCGGGACGCTCGCCGTCCAAGTGTTCCCGCTCTCCGACGTCAAGGCCTTCATGGGTCACGCTGACATCGCGACGACGATGATCTATGTCCACTACGTGCCGCAGCTCGACGCGGCCGACCGGCTGTCGCGGGCGCTGCGGGCCGCGGCCGGCGTCGAGTCGAGCTCGGCCGTCGACGCGCTCCTCGAGCGCGCTGCGCGCGCGTGAAGTCCGCGACGTGATCCGGGTCCTGGAGGCTCACGGCTGGCGTCTGGAGCGCCAGCCATCGCATCTTCCGCCACGAGACGCGGCCCGGTACGGTGACGGTGGCCGGCAAGGCGAACACCGACATTCCGCCGGGTACGCTGGGATCCATCCGGCGTCAGTCGGGGCTAGAGGACGAATTGCGTTGAGCGAATACGTGGTCATTTACGAGCAGGGACCAACGAGCTGGGGCGCATGGGTGCCCGATCTACCCGGCTGCGTGGCCGCCGGTGACACGCGCGCCGAGGTCGAGCAACCGATCCGCGAGGCGATCGACGCCCACATCGAAAGCTTGCGCGAGCACGGAGAGGCGGTCCCTGAGCCGTCTTCGACGGTCGGGATGGTCGAAGCGCGCGCCGTCTGAGCCTCTGCTGGCGCGGACATCTTGCGGCATCTTTGCCCTGAGCAGGCGTTTCTCGGCCACTCCGCAGCGTGCCAGCCCCGTTTCCGGCTCAGACGGACATCTTGGGACATCTTGCTCCCAGCACTCAGTGCGTGGTGTATGGCTGCTAATCGGACAACTGCAGCACTCATGGTTCCGAAGACGTCGGGGCGCGCCAGCGCCCCAACCTGGGTGCCAATCAGCGCCGAGACCAGTGGTGCATTAAGGCGACTCGCGTGCTGCGGATGCGATCGAGGCGCTGCTTTACAGCGACGACCGGCCGCGCTACGAGCCGTGGATTATCGATCCGTCATCGGATCCGCCCCGCGCGATGGCGCGCGATCGCCTATTGACCGACGCGGTGGCGTGGGCGTCGAGCAGGCCGCAAGACGCGGACGGATCATGCGGTCGACTTCGTCCGCGTGATCGGAAACCTGGCGATGCGCAAGCGCGGCCCGGGCCGCCTGGCCGGGGCGAAAGCGATCACGCGGCTCGAGCCGCGACGCGACAATCGGCGTGATCGAGATGTCGCCAAGGCGATAGCGCGACGGCGGCGCCTGGATGAGAAAGAGCAATCGGGCCGGCCGGCGGGCCACCCGGGTCTCGCTCCTGCCCAGGCAACCGGTGTAGCCGCTTACCGGCAGGACGGCCGGCCACGACGAGTATGGCCGATCTTGTCATCGCTCCGTGGCTCAAGCGATCGCCAGTGTCGCGACGGCGGTCGCGCCGACGTCCAAGGCGGCAGCGGCCGCTTAGTCGAAGTGGTTTCGCTCGGGGCTGTCCGACCAGGGCCTGCTCGGGCCCTAGTCAAACATGGCCGGGAGGTGTTTCTTCGTAGGATGCTCGGTCGTGGCAGCGCTACGACTACGCTCTCGGCGAGCTAGCCGGTCGGGATGACGTCCGTCGACCGGTCCCTCCGCGGGATGTAATGGGCGACCATCTCCTCGTCCTCCACTCTGCGGTGCGAGCGTTGGCGGGGTACAGCCGCCACGACGCGCCCTCGATCCTGTTAGAGGGCTCTTCGATGGCGCGCGAGACTGAGCACGGTCGTGCGGTCACCGCGCAGCTGACCCGCCGGCACGGAACGCTTGAGGAAGCGATCGATGCGACGGCCTTTGCGCTCAGCGCCGCGGGATTACCCAAGGGCATCACTCGTCAAGCGCGCGCGGCATGCGAGGACTATTTCTACCGACGGCTCGACCTGACGCCGCGGTACGAGTTGCGCGGACGGAGAGAGATCGTCGAACCGCTTGAGTTGATGCCCGAGCCGATGTACCGGGCGCTGGAAGATGTCGTCGGCCTCGTCGTGGACGGCGAGTACGACGAGCTCCACGACCTGTCGCGCGGTCGGCTCAGCGTCGAGGACCTGCGCCGACGCGTGGAGGAGGACTGCCCCGAGGCGCTGGTGCTGCCACCGCGCGAGGTCTACGGAGTCGAGGCGATCACCAAGTCCGAGGATCCGGACCTGCCGGGCTGGGCCTACTTCCTCGATCTGTGGACCGAGACCGGCCCCGCGCGCCTCCACATCGAGGGCGAACTCGAGGAGTCGGGCGACCGGTTCACAGCAACGCTGAACGACATCCTGCCCTGACCGACGACATCCGGGCTCAGCGCCCGCTTAACGCGGAAAGCCCACCCTTGGGTGGACTCTCGGCCATCAGAAGATCAGGCTGCTTTCGCGGCAAGGGGACGTTCAGAAGAAGGTCTCGCCCTCTGGTTGCCATCGCTATCTGACTCCTTCAGGGTAGCGCACCGCCGCCGACCGTCACCGACACGTTCCGGACATCCGCATCGCCGCTGTCGCCTTTGCGGTCGCGCGCGCTAGACCGGAGGCGGCGAACGCCTTCGTGGCATTACGCAACCTGGCGCCGGCGCGGTCGAAGTGCTGGATCGTCGCCATAGCGCTCGTGCGCCACGGGGCCGTCTCAGACACGAAAGCGATCGCCAGCGTGCCGCGAGCTTTCCGCGCATTGCAAGACTCCGGCGCCTAGCGCCAGGCGCGCGTCGTGCGAGGAAATCAGGGCCAGCGGCGACGGTTTCACTGGCCACGCTGAACGGGTGACACGATCATCCCGATGGGAGCGCGCAACAGCCTGGAGTCCGTCCGGCCGAGCCGGCGCGCCTATCACACTGGGCGCCCTTCGCGCAACTCGCGTGCAGAACACGCCCCGGCGCAAAGGTTGCGAAATCGGCACGTGACTCCTGATAGTCGGGAGAGTGCCACCGCCGCGCCCGCCAGTCCGAACGTCGCAGGAGCCAGCCGTTGCTCTCAGCCGCGGGACGGCTTGTCCGCGAACCATCGCTGCGGGCGACCAAGCGACGCTCGACTTGCTCCAGATCGCCGCCAGAGGCACGCCGTCGACGAAACCGCCTCGTAACCCGGGGCGTGCGTCGAGCCGGGTACGAGCAGCAACCGTATCGGGCGCGATCATCTTCTACATCACGCTCGGTGGGATCGGCTGGGTCCCAGTTCCTAAGGGTCCGTGGTCTCCGGGCTCGGGCGTTCCCGCGAAACCTCGTATAGGAGCGTGTCCCCTAGCTCCTCCAGCGAACGGCCCGTCCCCGGCGGTGCCAGTAAGCCAAAACGCGATGCCACCACCGTGACGCGCGTGCCGTCGGCGGCCGGCTCTAGGTCAAATGTGAACTTGAGCGGCACGCCCATGGCCACCGCCAGCAATATCCAACGCCTTGGGCCGACAGGCAGCACGAACTCGATGTTTCTCTTGGCCATCGCGGGTTGTGGGCGCCGACTGAATAGTGACCCACCTGCGCCGGTCCAAAAGTGACCCACCTGGCGTGGGGTCGGGGTCGTCCGGCCGGGTCCGGACCCTCGTTGGATCGTTGGCGATCGGCGAGGAGGAAGGGTGGTCGGCGTGGAGCAGTGGGCGGAGATACGGCGGCTTTATCGTCTACGAGCGAGTCTCCGGCAGAACCATCACGGTTACCGAGCCGCTACGCCTCGCCGAGCTCTTCGCTCGTGGCGATCAGGCTCGGCGAGGTGCCGAGCTCAAGGCGAACGATGCCGCGGTCGACATGCTCAGGCGTGGTCTCTCCCACCCGCATCATGCTGACACACACATCCAGTTCGGTCTCGGGCTGTCCGCAGCGGGATACGCGCCCGACATCAGCTCACGCCTGTTCAGCCACCACTTTGAGCTCTGCGTCGTCTCGAGCATCCAAACCGTTCTGAGCCAGGACGGACTGACTCAGGCGGGCGGGCCCACGATCTTGCCGGACATATCCCAAGACGCGCGCATGTTCGAGATCCGCTCGGCGGACGCCCGGCTCGGCAACAACTGGATCGTGCGAATCACGTGGAACGGCGCCATCGGAATTTACTGGGTTCAAGGCGTATGGCAGGCCCGAGTCGAAAGCGTCGTCGGCGGACCCCTCCGTGAGGCCTGGACGGCGGCCGACGAGATCCTGGATCTCCTAACGCCTCACGGTGGGCGGCATCTCACAATTGTCGTCGCTGGGGCGATGTTTCCGCCTATTCCGGCCGAGCTTCCCCATTGGGACCAACCGCCGTCTGGAGTCCAGTTGTTGCCCGCGGTCCCCTCAGCCGCGGCGTAAGCGACGTCGTCCTGGCCAGCATTGAGCGCGAGCTGCAACGTGCGACCGGCGAGGTGGTCACGAACCGCCGTCCTGAGCGTCGCGCCCGTCACGTTGGGCGCTCACTTGCGCCCGAACTCCGTGGGCGGTTGCCCCGAGCGGAGCGGCGGTGCGACGATCGCCTTGGCGACATCTCGATCACGCCGGTTGTCGCGACATGGCACGAGCCGCGTGATCGCATTGGCGTCAGCCTGGCCGCCGGCCGGGCTGGGAACGCCGGCCTGGTAAATGAAGTCTTGGCCTGGAGGACGCGCCGGCGTTTCTAGGTCAGGCGGTAAAAGGGAATACGCTTCGCCAATGGATCCTGACCGAGGCCGCGAGCTCCTGGCGCGCGAGCGCCTACGCATTGAGCAGTCTCTCGCGGCGCTCGAGCGCGAGGGACCTTTGGAGGGCGGCGACCGGATTGAGCCGGGCGACGAGGATTCCGAGGATCTTTACCAGGACGAGTTCGATGCAGGGCGGCGCGAGGACCTGCGCAACGAGCTGGCCGCGGTGGAGCGTGCGGAGGCGAGGCTGGAAGCCGGGACTTATGGTCTGTCGGTCGAGAGCGGCGAGCCGATTCCCGACGCGCGCTTGGAGGCATTGCCAACCGCCGAGCGGACCATCGAGGAAGAGGAGCACTTCAGGCGCGGCCAATAATCGTGCGCGAGCCGCCTGATGCTCGGATGTGGTGACGTCGAGCGAGGCAACGTCGATCGGAGGTGAGCGGTTCGAGTGGTAGCCCCATCCGGTGAGTCAGCAGGTCTCGCTCACAACTACCGAGGTCGATGACAAGGGCCGCGAGATCGAAGGCTGAGCCGCTTCGCGCCAATTTCTGTTCCGGTCTTCCCCAAGCCCAAGGACGCCCCGCTGGACGGGCTCGACGCGGCATTCGAGGAGTCGCCGTCCCGACTCTAGGAGACGCTTTGGTTGCGCGAGCGGGCGGCGCACCGGCGGGCACGGGCGCGTTAGAGTCCTGCGGGGACGGATCCAGGATGAAAGGCGCGCGGTCTGACGCGGAAGTGGGAGCGCGAGGCCAACGACGACAAGCTTCCGTATGGGGGCAATGGCAAGGTCAACCGCGGCGTCCTCGTGTACTACCGCTGGGGGCCGCCGTATCACGTCGCCGGGTATGTGTGCCGTCCGCTGGATCTGCCGGGTCCCGGGCCGCTGCAGCAGCAGCGGACCACGTGCGGCAGTCGCGCCGAGCTGGTCAGCTGGCACGTGAGCGGGCCTCACCGTTAGGCAGCGCTTCTCGCGACCTGCCGGGTGAGAGTTCTACCGAAGTAAGACGTCTGAAACTCGGTGTGAAGATCGAGACTGCCGAGACTGACATTGAGCGGAGCTAGGCGCCGGTGCGATCCCGGGCGGAAGCGCACTTGCGCCTCCCTCACGAGTGCTCTCACGATTCGACTAGCACAGGGCCGACGAGTGCGTTGGCGACGGAGGAGGCGCCGGCGTCGTTCGTCGGCCAGTCAGCCCTCGGCAGGAAGGGCGCAAGCTCGGGGCGTCCCCGGAGTTGAGGTTGACAGAGAGAGCGTCCCTGACGTACCGAGAGCCGCTTTCGTCTAGATCCGCTGCGAGCGATGCGTCGACGAGGCAGCCCCGCCCGTCGCCGCATCAGCCCACACGCCCCCTACTGAGTCCTTCTTACGCTCCCTACCACCGGTATCGGCAATTCGTCCAGAAACCTTGAGTAAGAATTATGAGGTTTCGTGCAGGAGCCGAAGGGGCCGATTTCAGGGCCCCGGCGCGATCGCCAACACCAGCTCACGGGCCTCGCTCCCCCTCCGGTCGAAACGGAAGATCCCGACCTCGACGCCTTCGCAAACGGGGGCCTGTACAAGGCGGCCGCTCGCACGTCGGCGTGCCGCCCCGCACGGGCCGGGCTGGCCACCACCCGGAAGCTCCTGCGTTGTTGCCAGATGGGCTGGCACGACGATCGAGGTGGCGATGACGACGCCGACGACGGGCGCGGTTGTGAGAGTCACCGGCCTTGCGTGCGTGCGGAGCGTACGAGGCTACGCAGAAGCCAGAGGTCGAGTGCGAGGAACGGAAGGAACACGAGTCCCCACCAGTAGCCCTTCACACAGAGGAAGACGGTGACAAAGAGGATCCACGGCGCGAGAAGGGCGCGCACGACGATCGCCTGTTTGACGTGCTTGCGCGCCCAGGGGTCAACCCAGCCGCCGCGGTGTTCGCCTGCCGTCATTTCCGAACAACCATCCTACGCCGCAGTGCCAACGGCTCAAACCGGATCAGGCGGTCGCCTGCCGTTAGCAGCCGCGTCATCCTTCAGCCGCATCGTCCTTCGCCAGCATGTCGATCAGCCGCACGAGCGCTTTCGTCGAGGCCGACTCTCGGTGTGTGCGATTCCTTTGGCGACAAAGGAGTCATCCGCCGGCGCGGGCTCCGGACGATCGCAATGCCACGCACTCAGCTGTCTCGACGCGCGCCGCGGACTGCATAGCCCGGAAGATGCGCAAGCCGAACCGCGCGACGCTTGACGTCAGACGCCGCACTGCTGCTTTCGCAGGGCGTCGCGCTGCTGGTTCGCCACGGATCCGATCACGCGGACCGAGTCGATGGCACGATCGCCTCGCGCGGCCATGATGCCCTGGGCCACCGCTTCAGACACGTTCCGTTCGCGCCGGTTCCTGCCTTACCTCATTGCGGCGCGGCGGCGGTCCCGAGCTGTGTGGATCAGTGCCGGCTAGCCAGGAGACGGGGGAGGGGCCACGGCGCGCCTCCGAACCTGGGACACATCGGGGACACATTCGGGCGGGCCTGCCGCGTCCAAGGAGAGAAACGAGCCTGTTTGCAGGCGTTTCTCGATGCCGGAGGAGGGACTCGAACCCCCGACACGCGGATTATGATTCCGCTGCTCTAACCGACTGAGCTACTCCGGCGCGGTGAGCGAGTGTAGCCCTCGCGGCGGATCGCGGGCCACGCGGCGGGCTTATGATCCGCCGCGATGAGCGACCTCCGAGCGGCTGTCGAGACCGTGCTGCACCGCTGCCTGGGCGTGCAGGCTGGCGAAGAGGTGCTGGTCGTGGTCGACCCGCTCACGCGGACGATCGGGGAGGCGCTGCGCGACGCGGCCGGCGGGGCGGGCGCCGACGTCGTGCTGACCGTGATGGACCCGCGCGCCACCGATGGCAGCGAGCCACCGGCGAGCGTGGCCGCGGCGCTGGCCGCCTGCGACGTGTTCATCGCGCCGACCAGCCGGTCGCTCAGCCACACGGGCGCCCGCAAGCGCGCCACCGACGGCGGCGCGCGCGGCGCGACCATGCCGGGCGTGACCGAGGACATGCTGGCGCGGGTGATGGCGGTCGACTTCGACACGATGGCCGCGCGCTCGAAGGCGGTGGCGGCGGTGCTCGATGAGGGCAGCACCGCGCACGTCACCTGCCCGCGCGGCACCGACCTTCATTTGTCTTTGGAGGGGCGGGCCGGGATGTCCGATGACGGCGAGCTGAGAACCCGCGGCGCGTTCGGCAACCTGCCCTGTGGCGAGGGCTTCGTTGCGCCGGCGTACGGCGAGGGCTCAGTCGTGGCGGCCAGCCTGGCGCCGCTTGGGCTGAGCGACGAACCGGCCCGGCTGACCGTGGCCGAGGGGCGGATCGTGGCCGCCGACAGCGGACTTGGTCCGCAGTTCATCGAGATGCTGCTCGCTCATGGCCAGCTCGGCACGAACCTGGCCGAGCTCGGCGTGGGCACCAACGACCGGGCGACGCTCACCGGAAACGTGCTCGAGGACGAGAAGATCCTCGGCACCGTGCACGTTGCGTTCGGCGCCAGCGCGGGGATCGGCGGCACGGTGTCGGTTCCCATTCACCTCGACGTGGTCGTGCTCGAGGCGAGTCTCGAGGTCGATGGACGCGCGGTACTCGATCGCGGCCGCTACGTGCTCGACTGAGTAGCTAAGTGTCCATCATCCTGCTCGCGATTCCGAACGTGTCGGAGGGCCGCGACGAGCGCGCGATCGAGGCGATCGGCGCCGCCTTCGACGCGCGGCTGCTTGGCATCCACTCCGACCCTGACCACCACCGCAGCGTGTTCACGCTGGCCGGGTCCCCGGGTGGCCTGGCCGGTGCGGTGCTGGGCGGTGCGGCCGAGGTGATCCGGCGTATCGACCTGGCCAGGCACGAAGGCATCCACCCGCGCGTCGGCGCGATCGACGTCGCGCCGATCGTCTACCTCCACCCGGCGCAAAGGGGAGCTGCGTGCGCGGAGGCGCTGGTGCTCGGCGACCGGTTGGGCGAGGAGCTCGAGCTCCCCGTGTTCCTCTACGGCGAGCTCGCGGCCGGACGCACACGCGCCGAGCTGCGCCGCGGCGGACCGTCACGGCTAGCTGAGCGGATCGCCGCCGGCGAGCTGCGGCCGGACTTCGGCCCGCGACGCCTTCACCCGAGCGCCGGCGCGGTGCTGGTGGCCGCCCGCCCTCCGCTGCTCGCCTTCAACGTCGAGCTGGCGCCACCGGCCACGGTCGAGGACGCCAGGGAGATCGCGGCGCGCATCCGGGAGGGCGGCGCGGAGGGCCTCGAGTCGGTGCGCGCGATCGGCCTGTGGCTCGACGCCCGCGGGGTGGCCCAGGTGTCCACCAACGTCGAGGACCATCGGGCGATGCCGCTGGCGCGGGTGGTCGACGCGATCGCGCGGCACGCCAGGCCGTCCCGCGCGGAGCTGGTCGGGCTGGCGCCGGCAGCGGCCTTCGAGGGCTTCCCGGACGATCTGCCGGTGGCCAACCGGCGCACCGTAGAGGACGCGCTCGCCCAGTAGCACGGCCCGCCCCTGCAAAACGAGCCAAAGTCGACCTCACTGCCCGGACTCTGGCGAGATAAGCAGCGAGGCAATGCTTATGTCGCCAACGCGGGACCTTCGGCCGGGAGTTTGGCGACTTGTGCAGGGTCCGGTGAAGCATTGGCGGTGGCGCACACCTCGTCGCGTCTACTCACGATGCGCCGAACAAGATGAGCGCGGCCCGGCTCCGGCCGGATGATCTTCGCGATGCGGCCGCGTCGATCGGCTCCCGTGGCGCTGCTACGCCCCGCCGATCAACCTGACCGCCTCACTCGATCCCCGACCATCCCGGTCTGGCGCTCATCTTGTTCGACGCTCTAAGCTCCAAGCACCATGGCCCAGACAAAGCGCAAGCGCAGGACCAAGCATCGCGGGACAGCCGCGGGAACGATCCAGAGCCGCGGCCGGACAGGCCGCCCGCCCTCGCCCGAGGAGCGCAAGAAGCAGTCGCGCCAGCAAGCTCGTGAGCAGCGCCTGAACACACCGCCGACCTGGAAGGGTGCGGCGACGCGCGGTGGGCTCGCCGCGATTCTGCTGTTCGTCCTGTTCGCCGTGATCGGCAAGGGCAAGGATCCGATCGTCGGCGCGGCGATATTCGGCCTGGTCGCGCTCGCGCTGTACATCCCGGGCGGCTACTACATGGAGCTGATGATGTACCGCCGGCGCCAGCGCCGCGCGCAGCAGGGGCAGCCAGGGCAGCAGGCCCGCAAGTGAGCGCGCTCGACGTTCGCATGTTCACGGTCGGTCCGGTGCAGGAGAACTGCTTCATCGTGCGCCGCCCCAACTCCCCGAACGCGGTGATCATCGACCCGGGCGACGAGGCGGACACGCTCCTGAAAGCGATCGAGCAGCTGGGCATCGAGAAGATCGACGCGATCCTCATCACCCACACCCACTTCGACCACATCGGCGCGGTGGCGCCGGTGGCGCGGGCGACGAACGCCCCGGTCTATTGCCCGGAGCTCGAGACCCAGGTGCTGGCCAACGTCATGGACTACGTCCCGTGGCCCGGCTTCGGCCCGTTCGAGAGCTACGACGCCGACCACACGGTGGCCGGCGGCGAGACGCTGGAGATCGCCGGCATGACCTTCGAGGTGATCTTCACCCCGGGCCACAGTCCCGGCCACGTCACGTACGCGGTGCCCGACGAAGACGCGATGTTCTCGGGTGACGTGCTGTTCGAGGGGTCGGTCGGCCGGGTCGACCTGCCGGGCGGGGACTGGCCCACGCTGCTGGCGTCGATCGAGAATCTCGTGAGCACCTATCCGGCCGAGACGACCGTGTATCCCGGCCACATGGCGATCACCACGCTCGGGCGTGAGCGCGCCACCAACCCGTTCCTGCGCGAGCTCGCAGAGCGGTGATTCAAGCCCCGCGCGGCACGTTCGACATCCTGCCCGACTCCGCGGCGCAGCGGAAGGTCGTCGAGGAGCAGACCGAGAAGATCCTCGGGGCTGCCGGCTACCGGCGGATCGAGACGCCCACGTTCGAGGCGACCGATCTGTTCGCACGGGGAGTGGGGGAGGCCACCGACATCGTGCAGAAGGAGATGTACTCCTTCGACGACGGCGGCGGGCGCTCGCTCACGCTCCGACCGGAGATCACCGCCCCGATCTGCCGAGCGTACCTCGAGCACGGGATGCACAAGCTCGCCCAGCCGGTCAAGCTGTGGTACCTGTCGAGCTGCTTTCGCGCGGAGTCGCCGCAGCGCGGGCGCTACCGGCAGTTCTGGCAGGTCGGGGCGGAGGCGATCGGGTCGACCGCTCCCGAGACCGACGCCGAGCTGATCGTGCTCCTGGCCGATCTGCTCGACGCGCTCGGCGTCAAGGGAACGCGGCTTCGCCTCTCGAGCCTGGGCACCCCCGAGACCCGCGCCGAATACCGCGAGGAGCTCACGGCGTTCCTGCGCGCGCACGAGGGCGAGCTGGCCGACACCGTGCGCAGCCGGATCGACCTGAACCCGCTGCGCGCGTTCGACTCCGACGACCGCGGCACACAGGCCGTCATGCGGGGCGCACCAAGACTCCTCGACCGCCTCACCGACGAGGACGCCAAGCACTTTGCGCAGGTCCGCGCGCTGCTCGACGATGCGGGGATCGTCTACGAGCTCGATCCGACGCTGGTGCGCGGCCTCGACTACTACACGCGTACGGTGTGGGAGTTCACCAGCGATGAGCTGGGCGCTCAGTCCGGCGTGGGCGGCGGCGGCCGCTACGACGGCCTGATCGAGCTGCTGGACGGACCGGCCACCCCCGGTGTCGGCTGGGCGGCCGGGGTCGAGCGGATGCTGCTGGCCGCCCGCGACCTTGCTGCTCCCGCCGAGCTCGTCGACCTGTTCGTCGCGCTGGCCAAGCCCGACGGCACGCGCACGGCCTTCGAGCTGGCCCGCGACGCCCGGCGCGCCGGCCTGCAGGCGCAACTCGAGCTGGCCGGACGCTCCCTGAAGGGACAGCTCAAGCATGCCGATCGCATCCGGGCGCGCTGGGTGGCGATCATCGGCGAGAACGGCGTGGTCACGCTCAAGGACATGGAGTCCGGACAGCAGCACGACGCGCCGGTCCAGAACGTGATCCCAACCATCCTGCGCGGAGGTACGCCGTGAAGCATGCGCCTCGCCCGAACTCCTACCGCGACGCCTGGTGCGGTCAGCTCACCGCGGACCGGGCGGACACCGAGGCTCGTGTGGCCGGCTGGGTGCACCGCCGCCGCGACCACGGCGGCCTGATCTTCATCGACCTGCGCGACCGCTCGGGGATCGTCCAGCTGGTGTTTCACCCCGAGAACGCGCCCGAGGCGCACGAGCGTGCCCACGCGCTGCGCTCGGAGGACGTGATCAGCGCCGCCGGCACCGTCACCCGGCGCGATCCCAAGAACGTGAACCCCAATCTGCTCACCGGCGAGATCGAGCTCGCGGTGAGCCAGCTCGAGATCCTCGCCGACGCCGAGACCCCGCCGTTCCCGGTCGACAACGGCGCGGACGTGGACGAGATCATCCGTCTGCGCCACCGTTCGCTCGATCTGCGTCGGGCCGAGCTCCAGCGCACGATCGCGCTGCGCCACCGCGCGATCGCCACCATGCGCGAGGTCCTCAACGAACGTGACTTCCTGGAGATCGAGACCCCGTACCTGACGCGCTCGACGCCGGAGGGCGCGCGCGACTACCTGGTACCGGCCCGCATCCAGCCGGGCTCGTTCTACGCCTTGCCGCAGTCTCCCCAGCTGTTCAAGCAGCTGCTGATGATCGGTGGGATGGAGCGCTACTACCAGATCGCGCGCTGCTTCCGCGACGAGGACACCCGCGCCGATCGCCAGCCCGAGTTCACCCAGCTCGATGTCGAGATGGCGTTCGTCGACGAGGACGACGTGATCGAATGCATGGAGGCCGTGATGGGCGCCGTGTTCGAGCGGGAGGGGTTCGACGTGCCCGCGCCGCCGTGGCCGCGGATGACCTTCGCCGAGGCGGTCTCGCGGTACGGCATCGACCGACCGGACACCCGCTTCGGGCTCGAGCTGCACGATCTCGGGGAGGCCGTCGCGCGTAGCGAGTTCAAGGTGTTCGCCGACGTTCTGGCCTCCGGTGGGGTGGTCCGCGGGATCAACGCCGGGGCCCGCGAGCTGCCCCGCTCGGATCTCGAGGCGCTGACCGAGCTGGCCAAGCAGCACGGCGCGAAGGGCCTGGTGTGGGCGTTCGTCCAGGACGACGGCTGGCGCTCCCCGATCGCCAAATTCCTGTCGGAGGCGGAGATCGCGGCGATCACCCAACGCCTGAGCGGCTCGGCCGGGGATCTGCTGCTGATCGTGGCCGACGAGATCACCACGGTCGGCCAGGCGCTCAGCGCGCTGCGCCTCGAGCTGGCCCGGCGCTTTGATCTGATCCCGGCCGAGCGCCACGACATCCTCTGGGTCGTCGAGTTCCCGGCGTTCTTCTGGGACGCCGACGCCGAGCGCTGGGACGCGGCGCACCATCCGTTCACCGCGCCGTCCGGCGACCTGAACGATCCCGCGAATCTGAGCTCCCGCGCCTACGACCTCGTCCTCGACGGCGCCGAGATCGGCGGCGGGTCGATCCGCATCAACCGCCTCGATATTCAGGAGCGGGTGTTCGAGCTGCTCGGGATCGGCCCCGAGGAGGCCCGGGCGCGGTTCGGCTTCTTCCTGGACGCGCTGCGCTACGGCGCCCCACCGCACGGCGGGATCGCCATGGGTATCGACCGAATCGTCACGGCTCTGGCGGGGGTCGACACGATCCGCGACACGATCGCCTTCCCCAAGGCGGCCAGCGGCGCCGACCCGCTGACCGGCGCCCCGGCGCCGGTCGACCCAACCCAGATGCGCGAGCTCGGGCTGCGATCGGCCTCCTGAACTCCGCGATCGGCCTCCCGAACCTCGACAGAAGCGTCCGTTAGACGACCAGGGGCTAAATACACGGCCCTCATCTGCCGAACACAGGCCTGATGGCCAACCTGCCCAAACCACTGATCGGCCTGCTGCTGGGCACCGTCGCGTTCTTCGCGATCTGGATGGTCGCGCTCAAGCCGAGCTCCTCGTCGTCAGGCGGCGGCTCGCAGGGCGGCCTCGGCCAGTACCAGTCGTCGATCAACAAGGCCCATCAGGCGGTCACGACGTCGAATCAGGCCAACGCCAAGCTCGGAGCGCCGACGGCCACCACCTCGGCGACCACGTCGCCGACCAAGCCAGCCGCCAAGACGACCACGACCACCGCTGTCGCCAAGGCCACCGCGGCCACCGCCGCGGCCACCAAGGCAGCGGCAGCCAAGGCAGCCGCGACCAAGGCGGCCGCGACGAAGGCAGCGGCAGCGAAGGCAGCGGCCGCGAAGACATCGGCCGCCGCCGCGGCGGCTGCGAAGAACGTCGACAGCGCGATCCGCGCCGGCAAGGTCGTCGCGATCCTCTTCTACAACGACGCCGCCGCCGACGATCGGGCCATGAAGACCGAGCTGGCCGCGATCCCGACCCACCACGGTCAGGTGGTCAGGGTGGCCGTCCCGGTCAGCCAGCTGATCCAGTTCTCGGCCGTCACCGCGCAGATCCCGGTCGACACCGCGCCCGAGCTGGTGCTGATCGATCACGCCCGCCAGGCCACCTCGCTGATCGGCTACGCCGACGGCGTCGAGATCGCTCAGCGGATCGACGACGCGCTCGCGTCCAAGTAACCGCGCCCAACCACGCCTAATCGCGCCTTAACCGCGCCGGCGGTCAGTGAAGGTCCCACTCCGCGGGCTCGGACGGCTCGAGGTTGACGACCTCGAAATCGAAGCGCTCGGCCAACCGTTGTGCGACGAGCGATCGATGGCATGCCTCGGCCGTGGCTTCCACGCACAGCAGCGCGCCGATCCCGTGCACGGGCAGGCGGCGGACGAGCGGCTCGAGCGGGACGAGGTCGAGTATCTCCTCGGTATAGACCCGGATGTACTCAGGCGAGAGATGCACCCGGGAGCGCTTGCCGACACCCTGGCGCGCATCCTCGCGGTACTGGAGCTGGCGCATGTCCGTGTCCGGGGCGAGCTCTGGGTGGTACTCGTATCCGATGCGCTCGTCGGCCAGGCGGCCCTGGAGCCGCTGGGCGTTGGCCCAGGCGTACTCGGAGCCCCGGACGCCCCGCCGCTGGCGGATGTCGATCACCTGGGTGACCCCGGCCGCGTCGAGTGCGCGGATGAAGCTGGCGGCGTCGAACTCGTAGACGCCGATCGTCGCGATCGTGGGCACGCGCGTCTACGGTAGTCGACCCCGATGTCCGTACCAGAGCGCCGGGGTCAGAACCCGGGGCATCTATCCTCGCCCGGGATGGACCCGATCGCCTTCGAGCATCACCTCACCTCGCCCGAGGGCCATGGCCGGCGCCCGCCCGGCGCCCACAGCGCGAGCGCCGGCGGAGCCGCCTGCTGCGACGAGATCATGGTTTCGGTCAGCGTCGAGCGCGACCGCGTGACCGACGCCGGGTTCGAGGCCAGCGGCTGTGGCGCGACGACCGCGGCCGGCAGCGCGGCAATCGCGCTCGCCCGCGGCAGCGGGGTGCTCGAGGCGGCGAGGATCGGGCCGCACCAGATCGCCGCCGAGCTGGGCGGCCTCAGCCCTGGCAAGCTGCACGCCGCCGAGCTCGCCGCAGACGCGCTCGCCCGCGCGCTCGGCGCAGCGGTCCGCAACCACGCGCGCGTGCCGGAAACGGATAACAGCCGCACGCTCGTGGCGATGAGCGGCGGCGTGGACAGCGCGGTGGCCGCGCTCCTGTGCGCTCGCGACGGGGAGACCGCCGCGGTCACCCTCGAGCTGTGGGCCGACCCCGAGAACGACGCCGAGCGCAGCTGCTGCTCGGCCTCAGCCGTGGCCCAGGCACGGTCGCTGGCTCGCCGCATGGGTCTACCGCACTTCACGATCGACCTGCGCGAGGAGTTCCGGGCCGGGGTGGTCGAGCCGTTCATCGCCGGCTTCGCCGCCGGCGAGACGCCGAACCCGTGCGTGGGCTGTAACGGCCATGTTCGTCTCGACGCGATGCTCGATCTGGCCGAACGCCTCGGCTGCATGCACCTGGCCACCGGGCACTACGCCCGCACGGCGGAGGTCGAGCACGAGGCTGGGCCGCTGTTGCGCGCCGCCGCCGACCCGGCCAAGGACCAGACCTACATGCTGGCCGCGCTGGCTCCGGCTTCGCTGGCCCGGATGCGCTTCCCGCTCGGCGAGCTGACCAAGCCCGAGGTGAGGGCGATCGCCGCGCAGGCCGACCTGCCGGTGGCGAGCAAGCTCGACTCCCAGGATCTCTGCTTCCTGGCCGGTACCGACCGCGCGCGATTCCTGGCCCGCCACGGGGGCGTCGGCGACACCCCGGGCCCGATCGTCGACACGAGCGGAAGGGTCATCGGCCACCATGCCGGCCAGCACCGCTTCACGGTCGGCCAGCGGCGTGGCCTGGGCATCGCCGCCTCCGGCGAGCCGCTGTACGTGCTCGACAAGGACGCCAAGACGGGCCGCGTGATCGTCGGCCCGCGCACCGCGCTCCAGACGAACAGCGTCAGCATCCGGCACGCCAGGCTGTACCGCGATGCCGCTCGGGTGAACCGCGTCAAGCTTCGCTACCGCTCACGCGCGTTGCCGTGCGCGGTCGCGAGCGACGCCGGACCCGGCACTCACGCGGCGCTCAGCCTCGAGCTCGCCGAGCCGGTGGACGGAGCCGCGCCGGGGCAGCTGGCCTGCCTGATGGACGGCGAGCTGGTGGTGGGGTGGGGGACGATCGTCCGCGCGCGCGAAGCCGCGGACTACCGGACCTTGAAGTCGGCGTTCTGCACGAGCAGCTTCGCGTAGGCCGGCCAGTACTCGCCGGTGGCCGGCGCGCCGGCACCGCAGCGCCCGCCGGACTCACCCGGGTTGCTCGTCCAGGCGAACATGTCGACGTTGCGGTAGCCCGTGTTCGCCGTGGGGAGCGGCCCGAGCCCCGCGCGGGGGTTGCACAGGACCTCCATGCCCTGGTGGACGATGTCCCCCGGGCGCTGCGGTCCCCTGCCGTTCTCGCCGGTGTTGACCACGAAGTGCTTGCCGCCAATCATGCGCGAGATCTGATGGCCGTAGCGGATCTCGTTCGAGGTCCAGTCGAAGTGGGTGGCGTTCAGGAAGAAGCCCTGGATCTTGGCCACGCCGCTCGCGCGCAGGAACCGCGCCGCGTCGCGGGCGTGCAGCGCGTCGGCCGCGCCCGCGTCGAGGTAGATGACCAGGTGCGGGTCCTCCGCGGTCAGCGTGTTGATCGCGTAGCGCAGCTCCGCCTCGCGGACGGCCTGGCCGTGCCGCGAGAGGCAGGGCATCGTGATCAGCGAGTCCATCTCCAGGAACAGCACCGCCCGGTAGGAGCCGATCCCGGACGCGAAGCCGTTGATGAAGCTCTGGTAGGAGGCCACGTCGGCCGGCGGGTCGGCCCAGTGACCGCAATGCCCGTCGACGAGCCGGTAGGTGGCCAGCAGCGGCACGCTGCCGGGTTCCTCGACCGCCGCGCGCGACAAGTAGCGGGAGACCGCGGTCTGGATGTCGGGCACGCCGTTTGAGCCAAAGCTGAACTTGCCGAACCGGGCGGTCCCGGGCTCGCGGGCGATCACGTTCAGGGTCGGGTTGGACTTGGCCGCGTGTGCCGCCTCGCTCTGAGGATCGACGAAGAAGGTTGCGCCGGCCAGCGGGTTGCCGGCGGACGGAGCAACCGGCAGGGCGAGCGGGTTCGCCGGATCAGTTGGCGTGGCCGGATCGTCGTTGAGGATCGTCAGCACCGCCTTGTTCGGCGAGGCCAGGCCGATCGGCGAGGGGCCGAACAGCGACACCGCGATCGTCTTGGGGGCGCTCTGCACGCTGTGGTCGACGATCGGCACGCTGAAGGTCTCCGAGGCCGCGCCGACCGGGAAGTCGAGCATGCCCTTGACCGACGAGAAGTCGTAGGGATCGACCGCCGTGCATTCGGCGAGTCCGCACCTCACGCCATCGCCGAGCGTGATGTAGCGGATCTGCGCATCCTCGCTGGTGTCGCCCCGCACGACCGTGATCACGGCCTGGCCGGCATTCTCGTGCACGTAGAGCGAGGAGGACTGCAGGCTGAAGCCGCTCGGGTCGGAGGCGGCGTCGGCGTGGGCGGCGGCCGGCGCGAGCAGCGCGCCGAGCAGGACGAGTGGGAGGAAGGCGAGGCGTAGGCGATTGATCACGCCTCTAGGTTCGGCGCGCCCCCGCCCGACCTTGATGTCAGCGGGCGGACCTCGACGTACCTCCGCCTACACTCACGTAGGCCGATGGCGACGTCATCCGATGAGATCCGCCGCACCTTTCTCGAGTTCTTCATCGAGCGCGATCACCTGCGGCTGCCTTCGGCCTCGCTGGTCCCGGCCGAGCACGATCCCTCGGCGCTGTTCACGATCGCCGGGATGCATCCGCTCAAGCCCTACTTCCAGGGCCGCGAGCGCCCGCCTCATCCCCGCGTGACGAGTTGCCAGAAGACGTTCCGCACGGTCGACATCGACATCATCGGCACGACCAGCCGGCACCTGACGTTCTTCGAGATGCTCGGGAACTTCTCGTTCGGCGACTACTTCAAGCGCGAGGCCGCCCGCTTCGCCTGGGAGCTCTCGACCGAAGGCTTCGGGTTCGCGGCGGACGACATCTGGATCACGGTGTTCGGCGGCGACGACGAGCTGGGGCTCGGCCCGGACGAGGAGGCGATCGAGGCGTGGCTGGAGATCGGCCTCCCGCGCGAGCGGATCGTCGAGTGCCCGCGCTCTGAGAACTTCTGGCAGGCCGGCCCGACCGGCCCATGCGGCCCCTGCTCGGAGCTGTATCTCGATCGCGGCCTCGATTTCGGCAAGCCCGATGATCTTCCCGGCGGCGACAACGAGCGCTTCCTCGAGTACTGGAACCTGGTGTTCATGCAGCTCGATCAGAACCCGGTGAACACGCTGACCCCGCTGCCGGCCCAGAACATCGACACCGGGCTGGGCCTCAACCGGCTCGCGCTGATCCAGCAGGACAAGGCCTCGGTGTTCGAGACCGACCAGTTCGCGCCGCTGATCGCGCTGGGCGAGGAGATCTCGGGGCGCCGCTACGGACAGGACTACCCGACCGATCGCGGGCTGCGGCTGCTGGCCGACCACAGCCGGGCGATGACGTTCCTGATCGCCGACGGGGTCGTGCCCTCGAACGAAGATCGCGGGTACGTGCTGCGGCGGATCATGCGCCGCGCGATCCAGCACGGCCGCTCGCTCGAGCTCTCACCCGGCTTCCTGATCCGCTATCAGGACATGGTGACCGAGCTCATGGGGAGCGAATACCCCGAGCTGTACCGCGAGCGCGACGGCGTGCGCCGGTGGCTCGAGTCCGAGGAGCAGACCTTCGGGCACACGCTCGAGCAGGGGCTCAAGCGCTTGGACGAGCTGATCGAGCGCGCTCGCCAGTCGAGCGCAGAGGGGATCGCTGCGGCCGACGCGTTCCTCTTGCACGACACGTACGGCTTCCCGATCGACATGACCATCGAGCTGCTGGCCGAGCAGGGACTGGGGGTCGACGAGGAGGGCTTCGAGGACCTGATGGAGGACCAGCGCAGGCTGTCCCGTGCCGGCGCCGGGCGCTTCGGGAGCGGCGTCCAGGAGGTACGTGAGCACGCCGAGTCGCTGGCCCGGGCGGCCGGTTTCAGGACCGATTTCGTCGGCTACGAGACGACCGACCGGGAGACGACGATCGGCGCCGCCGCGCCCCAGAACGGCCGGCTGCTGATCAAGCTGGTGGAGTCGCCGTTCTACGCCACCGGCGGCGGGCAGGTGGCCGATTCCGGCTACGTCGAGTGCCTGCAGGGTGACTGCCGCGCTCGCGTTGAGGATGTCCTGCGGCTTGGCGACGACCAGGTCGTGGCCGTGGTCGCCGAGCAGGGCGCGATCGAGCCCGGGGAACGGGTGCGCGCCTACGTCGATCGCTCCGCACGGCACGCCACCGAGTGCAACCACACCGCCACCCACCTGCTGCACGCGGCGCTGCGCCAGCGGCTCGGCACCCACGTGCGTCAGGCCGGCTCCTACGTCGGCCCCGACAAGCTGCGCTTCGACTTCACCCACGGCAAGGCGCTCGCCCCCGAGGAGCTGGGTGAGATCGAGGACCAGGTCAACCGCTGGATCCTCGAGGCCCAACCGGTGCGAGCGATCACCACCACGCTCGACGAGGCACGCAGCCTCGGCGCCATGGCCCTGTTCGGCGAGAAATACGGGGACGTGGTGCGCATGGTCGAGGTCGGCGATGGGTCGTTCTCGCGTGAGCTGTGCGGCGGGACCCACGTGCGCAACACCTCCGAGATCGCCTTGTTCAAGGTGACCAGCGAGGGATCGAGCGCGGCCAACATGCGGCGCATCGAGGCGCTCACCGGGCCGGAGGCGGTTGCGCTGATGCGCCGTCACGACAGCGAGCTGGTCGAAGCCGCCAGGGTGCTCCGGGTCCCGCCCGAGCGGGTCGCCGGCGAGGTGGGCGAGCTGCGTTCGCGCCTGCGCGACCTCGAGCGGGCCGAGCGGCGCGGCGCCACCGAACAGGCCGTCGATGTCGACACGCTCGCCGCGGCGGCCGAGGAGCGTGACGGGGCCCGCGTGCTGGTCAGCGAGGTGTCCTCGCTCGACGGCAAGGCGCTGCTCGACGTGGCCGATCGTCTCAAGAACAAGTTGGGCGACGCCGCGATCGTCCTTGGCTCGACCGGCGAGAATCGCGTGGACCTGGTGGCCAGCGTGGCTCCCGCGCTCGTGCTGCGGGGCGTCCGGGCGGGCGAGATCGTCAAGCTGGCCGCGGCCGAGGTGGGCGGCGGTGGAGGGGGACGTGACACGCTGGCCCGCGCCGGCGGACGTGATCCCGCCGGGCTCCCGCGCGCGTTCGACGCAGCACGCGCCGCGATCGAGTCCGCCCTCGCCGGGTGACCGCCTTCCGCGTCAACTTGTAAGGTCATGCGCGTGTTAGCGCTCGATTACGGCCGGGCGCGGTGCGGTTGTGCGGTATCAGACCCCACCGGAGTGCTCGCGTCCCCGATCGAACCGGTTCGTGCGCCGATGACCCGGCGTGGTCTGGCGCGCCTGCGCACGCTGGTGCGGGAGCTCGAGGTCGAGAAGGTTGTGGTGGGACTGCCGGTGTCGCTGTCGGGGCGAGACTCGGCCCAGACCGCCGAGACGCGGGCGTTCGCCGATCACCTGGCCGAGGAGCTCCCAATCCCGGTCCAGCTCTACGACGAGCGCTTCACCACGCGCCTGGCCGAGCGGTTCGGCGGCTCGGCGGCTGAGGACTCAAGGGCCGCGGCGCACCTCCTAGAGAGCTGGCTGGCCAGCCAGCAAGGCATGAAGGGCCCGGAGGAGGGCGGGGAGTCGCTTGCCTGACGGCTATGAGCGCACAGCCGAGGAGCGCGATCGGGCCCGGCTCGAGCGCGAGCGCCTGCGCGGGACTGTCCCGCCGGGCGACGCTGACGGTCGCGATGGCCGCGATGGCCGCGATGGCCGCGATGGCCGCGATGGCCGCGATGGTGGCGATGCCCGCGATGGTGGCGATGCCCGCGATGGTGGCGATGCCCGCGATGGCCGCGATGGCCGCGCTGCGCGCCGGCCGCCACCCCGGGCCGGCCGCCGGCCGCCGCCGCGACGGCGACCCGTGCGAACCGTGCGGCCCAAGCGCAAGCACTCGCTCATCGGTCGCGCCCTGGCTCTGTTCACGCTCGCGGTCGCCGCCGCGGTGATCTGGTTTGTCATCCAGCTCTTCCAGCCGTTCCACGGCTCCCCGCACGGCAGCGTGACGGTGACCGTTCCCCAGCACTCGAACGCGACGCAGATCGGCGATCGGCTGGCCAAAGACGGCGTCGTCCCGTCGGGCTTCTTCTTCGAGCTGCGCGCCACGCTGGCCGGCGACCGCGGCAGCCTGCTGGCCGGCACCTACCACCTGCAGCTCGGGATGACCTACGGCGCGGTGCTGAAGATCCTGACGACGCCGCCGGTCGGAGCCAAGACGACGAACATCACGATCATCGAGGGACGCACGCGGGCGCAGATCAACGAGCTGCTGCGCGTCCAGGGCGTGAAGGGCAGCTATTTCGCGGCCACCCGCCACTCGCCGCTGATCAACCTCGCGGCCTTAGGGGCTCCGCGCCACACGCCGGATCTCGAGGGCTTCCTGTTCCCGGACACCTACCAGCTGGTCGAGCCGATCAGCATTCAGAAGCTGGTCGACGACCAGCTGCGCACGTTCCGCCAGCAGTTCTCGCGCGTGAACCTGAGCTATGCGCGCAGCCGGCACCTGACACCCTACGACGTGCTGATCATCGCCTCGCTGGTCCAGGGGGAGGCAGCCACCTCGCACGACCAGCCGCTGATCGCCTCGGTCGTCTACAACCGCCTGCGTGACGGCATGCCGCTCCAGTTCGACTCCACCACGCGCTATGCGACCGGCAACTACACCCAGCCGCTCACCCAGTCGCAGCTGAACTCGCCCTCGCCGTACAACACGCGCAACCACAAGGGCCTGCCTCCGACGCCGATCAGCAACCCCGGTCTGGCCGCGATCCAGGCCGCCGCGCACCCCGCGCACACGAGTTACCTGTACTTCGTGGCCAAGGTGTGCGGCAACGGCTCCAGCGTGTTCGAGTCGAACTACAACCAGTTCCTGGCCGACGAGGCGAAGTACCAGCAGGCGCGCAGCGCCCGGGGCGGCCGCTCGCCCGAGCGCTGCAAGTAGCGCGCGCCGCGGTGGAGCGTCCACGCACCCGTCTCGGCGTCGCCGGCTGGCCCGTGGCCCACAGCCGCTCGCCGGCCATCCAGAACGCGGCGCTCGAGGCCGTGGGCTTGACCGACTGGTACTTCCAGCTCCTCCCGATCCCGCCTGAGCTGTTCGCCGAGACGGTCCCGGCGCTCGTCGCCGCCGGCTTTCGCGGGATCAACGTGACGATTCCCCACAAGGAGGCCGCACTCGCGCTGGCTACCGATCCGAGCCCCCGAGCGGCCGCCATCGGCGCCGCAAACACGCTGCTGTTCGAACCGGACGGCCGGATCAGCGCCGACAACACCGACGCGCCGGGACTCATCGCCGCGCTGCCGCTCGCCCCGGAGGGCCGGACCGCCCTCGTCCTGGGGGCCGGCGGCAGCGCTCGGGCGGTCGTCTGGGCGCTGCTCGGAGCCGGCGCGCGCGAGGTTCGCGTCTGGAATCGGGCGGCCGAACGGGCTCGCGCGCTGTGCGCGGAGCTCGGCGGGGTCGCGGTGGAGCGGGCCGAGGCGGCCGATTTGCTCGTCAATTGCACCGCCAGCGGCCTCGATCCGGGCCAGGATGCGTTCAAGACACTGCCGATCGGTGCCGATGACGTGAACGGTTACGAATGCGTGGTTGATCTCGTGTACACGGAGACTGAGACCCCGCTCGTGCAGGCCGCACGGGCACGCGGCGTCCGCCTGGTGGGCGGGCGCGAACTACTCGTACGCCAAGGCGCCCTCAGCTTCGAGCAGTTCACGGGTCGTGCGGCGCCGATCGACGTGATGCGCCGCGCGGTGGACGGACGATGAGCATCAGCGAAGCGCAACCGCCCGAGACCTTCACCGGCATCACGCCACCCACGCGTCGCGGTGGTTCGAGCCGGCATCTGACCGATGTCGTGGTCGAGCTCGGGTTCGCCGAGCGCGAGACCGTCGATCGCGCGGTCGAGGCCGCCCGTGCCGCCAGCGTGCCCGCCGAGCGCATGCTGCTCGACCAGCAGGCGATCACCGCCGAGCAGCTCTCCCGCGCGATCGCCGAGCGCTACGGCCTCGATCATCTCGATCTCGGAATCTTCAAGGTCGACATGGCGGCCGCGAACCTGCTGAGCGCCGCCGCGGCCAAGCGCTACGCCGCGGTGCCAGTCTCCTACCTCGACGAGCACACCCTGCTGCTGGCCATGTCCGACCCGGCCAATGTGCTGGCCGTCGACGACGTCGCCCTGCTCACCCATTTGGATGTTCGCCCGGCGGTCGCCTCGGCCGAGGACATCGGCGCGCTGATCCAGCGCATGAACCGCTTCGAGGACGCGGTCGCCGAGGCGGTCGAGGAAGGCGAAGCCGCGGCCTACGAGGAAGTCGTCGATCTGAAAGAGACCGCTGATGATGCCCCGGTCATCAAGCTCGTTCACTCGATCATCGCCCAGGCCACCGAGCGCGGAGCGTCCGACATCCACTACGAGCCGCAGCCCGATGCCACCGGCCGCGGCAGCCCGCGAGATGCGCGTGCGCATGCGGGTCGACGGCGTACTCACCGAGGCCACCACGGTGCCCAAGAAGATGGTCCCGGGAGTCGTCTCGCGCATCAAGATCATGGCCGACCTCGACATCGCCGAGCGGCGCATCCCTCAGGACGGGCGCGTCGGCATGACGATCGACGGTCGCCACGTCGACGTGCGCGTGGTCACGATTCCGAGCGTTCACGGCGAGGGTGTCGTGATGCGAATCCTCGACAAGGAGAGCATCCGCCTCGAGCTCGACAAGCTCGGCTTCCAGGAGCACGAGCTCGAGCGCTTCCGTCGCGCGTTCAGCAACGCCTACGGCTGCGTGCTGACCACCGGTCCGACCGGCTCGGGTAAGTCGACCTCGCTGTACGGCGCGCTCCAGGAGCTCAACACGCCGGAGAAGAACATCATCACGATCGAGGACCCGGTCGAGTACCAGATCGGGGGAATCACCCAGGTCCAGGTCAACAACAAGGCTGGGCTCACGTTCGCCGCCGGGCTGCGCTCGATGATGCGCGCCGACCCGGACATCCTGATGGTGGGCGAGATCCGGGACCCCGAGACGGCCCAGATCGCGATCGAAGGCGCGCTAACCGGTCACATGGTGCTTTCGACGCTGCACACCAACGACGCGCCGTCGGCCATCACCCGTCTGGTCGAGATGGGCATCGAACCGTTCCTGGTCGCCTCGGCGATCGACTGCGTGGTCGCCCAGCGACTGGCCAGGACGCTCTGCGCCCACTGCAAGAAGCGGACCCTGATCGGAGCCGAGGTGCTCCGCGACCACGGTTTCCCGGCCGAGTTCCCGATCGAGGCCTACGAGCCGGGAGGCTGCGTGCGCTGCGGCGGCATGGGCTACCGCGGCCGGATCGGCCTCTACGAGGTGATGGTGATGAACGAGGAGATCCGCTCGCTCGCCCTGCAGCGGGCGTCGGCTGATCAGCTCGGGGCGGCGGCCGTGCGTGGCGGTATGCGTCGCCTGCGTGAGGACGGCCTCGACAAGGTCAAGCACGGCCTGACCTCGGTGGCCGAGATCGCCCGCGTGACGGGCACGGGCGGCGGCTGAGGCGTCAAACCGGCGTCCAGCGGCGTCCAGCGGGGCGCCCAGCCATAAACGCCACCGGCTCCGCTGCCGATACATCCACGAACTTTTCGAACCCAAGGACGGATACGAATGCAGCTCGATTTCGCCGACGTGTTGCTCGAGGTCATCGACCGCCGGGCTTCCGACCTCCACATCACGGCAGGCGCACCGCCGACCGTGCGGGTGCGCGGTCGCCTGGTTCCGATGGAGGGCTTCCCCGTCCTCACCCCGAACGACACGCGCGAGATCGTCTACTCGATCCTCTCCGAGGGTCAGCGCCAGAAGTTCGAGAACAACTGGCAGCTCGACTTCGCCTACCAGATCCCCGGCCGCGCGCGCTTCCGCGTCAACGCCTACATGCAGCGCTCCGCGGTGGGCGCCGCCCTGCGCCTGATCCCGTTCGACGTGGTGCCGCTCGAGCGCCTCGGCCTGCCCGCCGCGGTGGCCGAGTTCGCCAATCGGCCCCGCGGGCTGGTCCTGGTCACCGGCCCCACCGGCTCGGGCAAGTCGACCACGCTGGCCTCGCTGATCGACGTGATCAACGCCACGCGCGAGGAGCACATCATGACCGTCGAGGACCCGATCGAGTTCCTGCACTCACACAAGAAGTGCATCGTCAACCAGCGCGAGCTCGGCTCCGACGCCGTCAGCTTCGCCGAGGCGCTGAAGGGCGCCCTGCGTCAGGACCCGGACGTGATCCTGGTCGGCGAGATGCGCGACATGGAGACGATCGGCACCGCGATCACCGCGGCTGAGACCGGCCACCTGGTGTTCGCCACGCTGCACACCCAGGACACGCCGCAGACCATCGACCGCATCATCGATGTGTTCCCGTCCGAGCAGCAGGGCCAGGTGCGCGCGATGCTGTCGGTCGCGC
This sequence comes from uncultured Solirubrobacterales bacterium, assembly GCA_963764545.1. Lineage (GTDB taxonomy): Bacteria > Actinomycetota > Thermoleophilia > Solirubrobacterales > Solirubrobacteraceae > Palsa-465. Next base: position 854,616 of record CAVXSX010000012.1, read on the forward strand.
TGCAGGGGATCATGACCCAGATGCTGCTGCCGACCGCCGATGGCGCCGGCCGCTGCGTCGCCGCCGAGGTCCTCGTCCCGACCCCGGCCGTGCGCAACCTGATCCGCGAGTCCAAGACCCATCAGATCTACTCGGTGCTCCAGACCGGCGCCTCGCATGGCATGCAGACCATGGATGCGGCGCTGGCCCAGCTGGTCCGCGCCGGCAAGGTCAACCGTCAGCTTGCCGAGACCCGTTCCCACTCCGTCGAGGAGTTCCGCCGGCTGGTGGCCGCTGGCGGGGGCGGACACCAGATGGCGGCATAAGTCATGGCCACCTATGTCTTCAAGGCGATGGACCTCGCCGGAGTCCAGGCCAAGGGCGAGGTCGAGGCGGAGTCCAAGCAGGCGGTCGCCGAGCAGCTCAAGGAGCGCGGCCTGGTCGTGGTCGACATCGCCGCCAAGTACCGCTCCAAGGAGATCAACCTGGAGCTGTTCTCGCGCGTCAACGCCAAGGACCTGGCGGTGGCCTCGCGCCAGTTGGCCACCATGGTTACCTCGGGCATGACGATCATGCGCGCGCTCCAGGTGCTGGAGACGCAGACCGGCTCCAAGCTGCTGGGCGAGACGGTCGCCTCCGTGCGCCACGACGTCGAGGCCGGCCTGCTCCTGTCCGACGCGATGGGGCGCCACCCGCGGGTGTTCGGGCCGCTGTACGTCTCGATGGTGCGCGCCGGCGAGACCGGGGGCGTGCTGGAGGACTGCCTGATGCGGGTCGCCGACCAGCTCGAGAAGGACGCCGCGCTGCGCCGTCAGGTGCGCGCCGCGATGGTCTACCCGACGATCGTGATCACCTTCGCGGTCACCGTGCTGCTGGCGCTGGTCGCGTTCCTGATCCCGGTCTTCGTCGGCGTGTTCAAGCAGTTCCCGGGCAAGCTGCCGGCGCTCACGCAGTTCATGGTGAACTTCTCTCACATCGTCACGCACCAGTGGTACCTCCTGATCCTCGCGCTCGGCGGCGCGATCGGCGGTTACATCGCGCTCAAGCGAAGCCAGCGCGGCCGCGACGCCTGGGACGCCTTCAAGCTGCGCATCCCGATGAAGATCGGCGAGGTCGTGCAGAAGGTGGCCATCGCGCGCTGGTCGCGCACCCTGTCGGCCCTCACCTCGGCCGGCGTGCCGATCATGCAGGCGATCGAGATCACCGGCAAGACCGCCGGCAACGCGGTCATCGAGAAGTCGATGAACGACGTGATCACCTCGGTCAAGTCCGGCGGCACGATCTCGGCGCCGCTGCGCGACTGCTCGGCCTTCCCGCCGATGGTCGCCCAGATGGTCGGCGTGGGCGAGGAGACCGGCGCCCTGGACTCCATGCTCGCCAAGATCGCCGACTTCTACGACTCCGAAGTCGAGGCCGCCGTCAAGGCGCTGACCTCGATCATGGAACCAGTGATGATCATCTTCGTCGGCGGCATCGTCGGGGTGATCGTCATCAGCATGTACCTCCCGCTGTTCAGCATCTACAACAGCATCAAGTAGGCGGCGGGGACCCCGCGTCCGGCGGGCGTCCCGGTGCGCCGGTGGACTGCCCGCGCGGTCGATACGTGCGTAGGCGCGAGGGACGCTCGCCGGACGCGCGGCCCCACCCCAGCTCGCCGCGTGCGCTTCGTCGCGGCTCTCTCGCTATCGTCGCCCCGGCGATGAGCGCGACGCCAGATGGTGGGAGAAGCCAGTGCACCCCTTGTCGGGGGACGGGGAAGCTGAGCTCGGGGTTGGGGGGGAGCCCTCATGAGGTGACGTGCCCGTGGTGTGGGGGAACGGGAACGTTCACCGCTGGGCGTGATGCGCAGGAGGCTCCGGCGGAGCGGCCGGATACGGGCTCGAGCGAGTCCTAAACGGAAGTCGCATAAACGTCCAAACGCGTCAGGCTAGGTCGGGGGCATGTCGATACATGCTCACGCCAGAGTCACTGCGGTGCCAAGGGCAAACCGTCCGCGAGGGCGGGACGCAAAGCCACGGACCTCCCGAAAGGATCGAGAGGAAGCCGGGTTACCACCAATGGGGGACGTGACCATGTCATGGATGACCGATTGGGGCCTTGGATCTGGTGCAACAGACCCAATCAAAATCCCAGGAGGGCTCCATGCTTCATAAGCTGCGCCATCGCGCCGAGGACGAGAAGGGCTTCACCCTGATCGAGCTCCTCGTCGTGATCCTGATCATCGGCATCCTTGCCGCGATCGCCATCCCGACGTTCCTCAACCAGAAGAGCAAGGCCAATGACGCGTCGGCCGAGTCTCTGGCCCGGAACGCCGCCACCGCGATGGAGACGTACGCCACCAACAACAACGGTAGCTACAGCAACGCCTCCGTGGCCGCGCTGAACTCGATCACGCCGGCGCTCAACACGAGCACCACCAACGGCCAGGCTTACCTGTCGGCCGCTGGCGGTACCGGCACGAGCTACTCGATCTCGGCCATCTCACCGACCGACACCGAGACGTTCACGCTGAGCAACAACAACGGCACCGAGTCGTTCAGCTGCACGCCCGTCGGCGCGGGCGCCTGCAACGCCGGCGGTTCCTGGTAGTCGACCGCCACACCCGCTGCGCAACCGAGGCGGCCTGCGGGCCGCCTCGGTTTGTTTAACGGCGCGCGGCGTGCGGTAAAGGACGCCGAACCGGCGCCGATCACTGAAGACATGCGGCGAACGCTCATCGCGCTCCTCTCCCTGCTCGCGCTGATCGGCGCATTCGCGCCGGCCGCGGCCAGCGCGGCCACCTCGGCCGGCGCCCGTCCGCCCGCCGACGTGGAGCCCCCGATCTTCCGGGTGTACAACCTGGACCGCGTCCCGGCCGGCTTCAAGATCACCCCGCGCCACGCCCTCGCGATCGCGGAGACCGCGCCCAAGCTCGACGCGATCCACCGGGCTCACCATCCGCTCCAATGGGTCGTCGACGTGTGGGGCGTCAACCACTACGAGATCTACTTCCTCTACCACGGCAAGCCGCTGGCGGACCAGATCGTGTCTGCCGACGGTCACCTCGGTCCCACCTTTACGGGCGGGCTGATCCTCGGCATCTATGCCCGTGGCCACTACGGCCAGGTATTCGACTCACCGTGGGTGCTCGTGCCGTTCACGCTGATGTTCCTGCTGCCGCTGCTCCTGCTGCGCCGAGCCTCCTGGATCACCCGCCTGGACATCGGGGTGGTGCTGCTGTTCTTCGTCTCCTACTGGCGCTTCGACGCAGCCCACCTGGAGTCGTCGGTGTGGCTGTTCTACCCGCCGCTCCTGTACCTGCTGGCCCGGATGCTGATCCGCGGCTTCAAGCCCGGCTCGTACACCCGCCGCATCGAGGTACGCCTGCCCACCGTGCTGATGGTCATCGGCCTGCTCGCACTGGTAGGAGGCCGGATCGCGGTCACGCTGCTGCCGGCGAACGTCATCGACGTCGGCACGGCTTCCGCCCTCGGCGCCCACAAGATCCTGCTCGGCCAGAGCATCTACTACCCCTCGCTCGGCCACCCGGACACCTACGGCCCGCTCGCGTATCTCGCCTACGTGCCGTTCATGGCGGGCTTCTCCGGTTCGTGGAGCTACCTGCTGCCCGTACGCGAGGCGACGATCGCCTTCGACCTGCTGACCATCGCCGGACTCATCTGGGTAGGCGTCCGCCTGCGCGGCGGCCACGCGGGCTGGCGCCTGGGGCTGCTGCTCGCATGGCTGTGGGCCGCCTGCCCGTTCAGCGTGCTGGGCATGGAGAAGAGCACCAACGACGGGTTGGTGGCGCTGATCGTGGTGGCATTCATGCTGGTACTGACCAGCCCGATCAAGCGCGGAATCGTGATCGGCCTGGGCGCCGCGTCGAAGTTCTTCCCGGCCGCGCTCCTGCCGCTGGCCGCGGTCGGGCCGGGCACCGAGCCGCGCAGCGCGATTCGCAAGGTGCTGGCCGGCTTCGTCATCGCCACCGGCGCCTCGTTCGCAGTCTTCATGCCGCCGGGCGGTCTGCAGGAGGTGTGGAGCCACACGATCGGCTACCAGCTCACCCGCTCGGACATCTTCTCGATCTGGGCCCTGCATCCGACGCTCGCCCCGCTCAAGCTGGCCGTCGAGGCCGCCGCCGTGCTGTTGGCCGTCGTCGTCGCCTTCCGTCCCCGCGGTCCGCGCAGCCACGTGCAGGTGGCCTCGCTCTCCGCCGCCGTGATCATTGCGGTCCAGCTGCCGGCCCTGCACTGGTTCTACATGTACATCGTGTGGTTCCTGCCGCTGGTTCTGATCGCGGTGCTCTGCACCGGCGATCGCGAAGGCGGTGAGCCGCTGGAGACCGTGGAGCGTCTCGGCGGTCGACGAGGCCGGCGCCACGCCCGTCCTGGCCGGGACCGCCTGAGGCGATCGATATGCCGCTCGCCTTCGCAGCCACCTTCGCCGGCGTGTTCGGCGCGATAATCGGATCGTTTCTGAACGTCGTCGCCTACCGGCTGCCGCGTAAGGAGTCGCTGGTGCGACCGGGCTCGCGCTGTCCGGGGTGCGCCACCGACATCAAGCCCTACGACAACGTTCCGGTCCTCGGCTGGTTGCTGCTGCGCGGACGCTGTCGCAACTGCGCCATCCCCATCTCACCGCGTTACCCGATCGTCGAGGCGACCACCGCCGCGCTGGCGGTGGCCGTGGTGCTGACCAAGCACTCCGCGGTCGAGATCGTGCTCGGCCTCGTGCTGGTCGGCGTGCTCGTACCGGTCGCGCTGATCGACCTCGATCACCGCATCATCCCCAACAAGATCACGCTCCCGGCCGCAGTGGCCGGGGTGGCCATCGGGATCGCGCTCGACCTGCGCGGCGTGCCCGAGCAGCTGATCGCCGGCGCCGGTGCCGGCGGCTTCCTGCTCGCGTTCGCGCTGCTCTACCCGCGAGGCATGGGCATCGGCGACGTCAAGCTGGCCGGCGTCCTCGGTCTGTTCCTGGGCCGCTCGGTCGCGGTCGCGTTGCTCTGCGGGGTTCTCCTCGGCACGATCGTCGGGGCTGCCGTGATGGCCCGGGTCGGGGTCGAGAAGGGTCGTAAGACGGCCGTTCCGTTCGGGCCGTTCCTCGCCGCCGGTGGGCTGATCGCCCTGTTCGCCGGCCCGGCGATCATCCACTGGTACCTGCACGCCGGTCTCTGATGCGTGCGAGCGAGCCGTCGCGCGGTGCGCTCCATGCGCACACCCTTGACGGTCGGCGTGGTGACTCGCGCTGCTCGCCGGGCTGGCGCTGATGGTCACGCACCACACGGCGCGCCCGGCCATTCCCGCGCGGCGAGCCGTCCAGCTCGCGCTGCGCGACCCGCACACGCGCCAGGCCCTGGCCGGTTCTGACTGGACGAGCGCGCGAGCCGATCCGCTCGATGCCCAGACCGAGCGCGTCAGCTTCTACGCCGGCGACCAGCTTGTTGCCGAGGACGCGCTGAACCGGAACGGCACGGTGATGGCCGGCGTGGACGACCGCGCGCTGCCGGTGCCCTACGGCGACTGGATCGCCTACGAGCCGGCGCTGATCGTCGGGCTGTGCGCGCTGTTCGTGCTGATGACCGGCGTCACCCCGTGGCGGCGCGTTCGCAACCTCGACGTCGTGGCCTCGCTCTCGTTGGTTCTCGGCGTGGTCCTGTTCCAGCACCGCTACCTGAGCGCGAGCCTCGAGGCGATCGCGCCCGGAATGGTCTACCTGTTCGTGCGCTGCGCGCGGCGGGCGCTCGGGCCGCCAGCGCCTGAGCCGCCCTCGACGCCGCTGCTGGCCGCCATCACGCCCGGCATCGATCCGGCGCGCCGGGTGCGCTGGCTGCGCGTGGGGCTGGTCGTGCTCGGACTGGTATTCGTGATGGTCGCCCTGAGCTCGACCGACCCGGTCGACGTGATCTACGCGGTCATGCAGGGCGCCACCCGGCTGGTGCACGGCGTGCTCCCGTACGGCCACATGCCACCGGGAATCCTCCATGGCGACACCTACCCGATCCTGAGCTACGCGCTGTACGCGCCGCTCGCGCTGCTCTGGCCGGTCACCAATATCTGGGATCCGGTCTACGCCGGGCTGGGTGTCGCGGTGCTGGCCGCGCTCGTCGCGGCCTGGGCCGTGTTTCGGTTGATCGCCGGTGCCCGAGCCGGACGCGGCGGCGGGCGCGCGGCGCACGCCGAGGAGGCCGGCCTGCGGGCGGCCATCGCATGGCTGGCCTTTCCGCCGCTTTTGATCACCGCGTCCACCGGTACGACCGATGTCGTGCTCGCGGCCATGCTGGCCGTCGCCGTGCTGCTGTGGCGGCGACCGGCCGCGTGTCACGGGATGCTGGCGCTCGCCGGGTGGTTCAAGCTCGCGCCGTTCGCATTGCTGCCGGTGTCGCTGGCGCCGTTGCGCGGCCGGCGCCTGGCCGGCGCGGTCGCGGCCATCGCCGCGGTGTCGGCCGGCGCGATGGCGATCCTGCTCGCCATGGGCGGGCTTGACGGGCCGTCCGAGATGGCGCACGCGGTCGCCTATCAGTTCTCGCGCGGGTCGCTGCAATCGGTGTGGAGCGCGCTGGGCATCGAGTCGCTCCAGCCGCTCGGGCAGGCCGTCGTCCTCGGCCTGATCGCCGGCGCCGTCGTGAAGCTTCGCCGCGAGCCCGACCTGGCACGCGACCGCGCCCGGATGGCCGCGCTCAGCGCGTCGATCCTGATCGGGCTGCAGCTGTCCGCCGACTACTGGGCGTTCCTGTATCTGGTCTGGGTGGTGCCGCTCGTGTGCTACGCGCTGTACGCCGAGCAGACCGAGCCGGAGCCGGCCGAGTCGCGGGTGCTGGTCCCGCGCGCGCTCGACCCGGCGCCCGCCCCCGCTCGATGAGCGCCACCGCGCAGGCCGGGGGCCTCGCCCGCCGCCCGCCACTCACGCGCGCCGTCGCTGTCCTCGCGCGCGTCCCGATCTCGCTGCGCGCGTTCCTCGCCTCGCGGCTGCTCGTGCTCTGCGCCGGTGTCGCCGGCGCCCTGGCCGTTCCCCCGCGCACCGGGTGGTGGCCGTCGGCCGATCCGCTGCGGCTGAGCGAGCAGCCTCGGGTCGGTGGGCAACGTGCTCGCCGCCTCGGCGGTCAGATGGGATTCGATCCACTACCTGCAGACCGCCCAGCACGGATACACGAGCGCCGCCTCGACCGTTTTCTACCCGCTCTATCCGCTGCTCGTGCGTGTCGTCGGAGTCGTGCTGGGCTCTGAGGTCGGAGCGGGAGTGCTGATCTCGCTGGTGGCGCTGGCCGTGGCGCTCGTCCTGCTTCACCGGCTGACCGAGCTCGAGCTGGGACGGCGCGCGGCGGACGTCACGGTGATGTTGCTCGCGTTTGCGCCGCTGTCGTTCTTCTTCAGCGCGGTCTACACCGAGTCGCTGTACCTCGTCCTGTCCGTCGGGTCGGTGTACGCCGCACGCCGCAGAGCGCTGGAGGACGGCCTGCGTCCTCGGCGGACTGGCCGCCGCCACGCGCGTGACCGGCGTGGGCCTGGTTCTGGTGCTCGGTCTCATGTACGTCAAGGAGCGAGGCGTCGATCGCCGGCTCGCCTGGCTGGCCGGCGTGCCGGCCGGGCTGATCGCCTATCTGGGCTTCACGGCCGCGAAAGGCTACGGCTTGATGGCGCCGTTCGCGGGGGAGGGCAGCACCCAATACCACCACCACATGGCCGGGTCGCTGCAGACCGTCGTGTCGGCGGTCCAATCCGCGGCCTCGGGCGCGCGTGCGCTCCTGACGCAGCCGCTCTACCAGCCGTCGCTCGGTGGGCCGTTCGCGCCCAGCACCGACAGCATCCTGCTGCTCGCCGTGCTGGGGATCGCGATCGTGACGCTCCTCTGGGCGTTTCGCCGGTTGCCGATCGCCTACGGCGCCTACTCGCTGGCCGTGCTGCTGGTCTGCACCTGGAGCCCGGTGGACGGCCAGCCGCTCAAGTCGTTCGATCGCTACGCGCTCACGATCTTCCCGCTGTGGATGGCCGCCGGCGCATGGCTGTCGGAGCGCCGCCGTGGCCCGACCGGTGCTGCTGCTGAGCGCCGCGCTGCTCGCGTTCTGGACCTTCCAGTTCGCTACCTGGGCGTGGGTGGCGTGAGCTTCCTCACGCCTGGACAGGCGATCGAAATGGCCGTGCCTGTCCAGTGGACGATTGATCCCCTCAACTCGACGCGGGTAGCGGTCGATCACTTGGCCTGAGCCACCATGGGGTATGCCAAGGGAAAATCTGTCGTGGGCCTCGATATCGAGCCCGGCTACGTCGCCGCCGTCGAGACCCGGCCGGGTCACGTGACCGTCGAGCGCGCGGCCAGCGCACAGCTGCCGGCCGGCATCGTCCGTGACGGCGAGGTCGTCGACGTCGAGACGCTGGCCACCTCGTTGCGCGATCTGTTCGCCGCCCACAAGCTCGGCAAGCGCGTCCGCCTCGGTGTGGCCAACCAGCGCATCGTCATGCGCACGCTCGACCTCCCGCCGCTCAAGGGGTCCGAAGGAGATCAGCTCGGCCATCCGCTTCCAGGCCCCCGACCACATCCCGATGCCGCTCGAGCAGGCAGTGCTCGAGCATCACTCGCTCGGGATCGTCGAGACGCCCGAGGGCCCGCGCACCCGCGTCGTGGTCGTGGCCGCGCGCCGCGACATGATCGAGCGCCTGCTCGACGCGACCCGCAAGGCGGGGCTGCGCCCGGTCGGCGTCGACCTCTCGGCCTTCGCGATGATCCGCGCGCTCTACCGCCCGGAGCTCACCGGCCACACGCTCTACACGAGCGTCGGCGGCCTGACCAACCTGGCCGTCGCGGTCGACCAGACCTGCGCCTTCACCCGCGTCGCCGGCCAGGGGATCGAGTCGATCGCCGGCGAGCTGGCCGAGCGCCGCGCGCTCACCCTCGAGCACGCCCACGGCTGGCTGCGCCACGTCGGCCTGCTGACGCCGGTGGACGAGATCGAGGGCGAGGAGGACATCGTGCTCGAAGCGCGCGAGGTGCTGGGCGACGGTGTCCGCCGCATCGCCGACGAAGTGCGCAACTCACTTGACTTCCTGGCCATGACCGACGCCTCGGCGGTCGTCGAGCGCGTCGTGCTCACCGGTCCTGCCGTCGCCATCCCCGGCTTCCCGGAGCGGCTCGGCGAGCAGGTCGGCCTCCCGCTCGAGGTCGGCGTCGTCCAGGAGAGCTCGCCCGGCGGGTTCGGAGGCATCGACGCCGGACGGCTGGCCGTCGCGGCCGGCCTGACCGTCGAGGAGGTCCCGGCATGAGGGCCGTAAACCTCATCCCGGCGGACTCGCGCGGAGGCTCGCGCAGCCGCGGTCCGGCAACCGGCATGCAGGTCCCGGTGTACGTGCTGCTCGGCTTCCTGGCCGCTGCGCGTCGCGCTGGTCACGATCTACGTGCTGACCAACAACTCGATCAGCTCGCGCACCGCGCACGCTCGCCAACCTGAAGACCGAGGTCGCGCAGGAGCAGGCCGCCGTGGCGCGCCTCGGTGAGTTCACCAAGTTCTCGCAGCTCGCCCAGACCCGCATCGGCACCGTGCAGTCGATCGCCAGCGCGCGCTTCGACTGGCACGGGGCGCTGTCCGATCTGGCCAAGGTCATCCCGGCCAACACGACGCTCCAGTCGGTGGTCGGCACGGTCGTCCCGGGCGCCAACTCCGGCGGCACCGGCGCCGGCGGCACCGGCTCGATCCGCAGCGACATCTCGGCGCCGGCCTTCGAGCTGAGCGGCTGCACCCGCACGCAGGATGACGTGGCCAAGCTCATGTCGCAGCTGCGACTGATCAACGGCGTCACCCGGGTCACGATCAGCGACTCGCAGATGTCGAACAGCTCGGCGGCGGCTTCGACCAGCGGCTCGACCCAGGGCTGCGGCGCCAACAGTCCCAACTTCGACCTCGTCGTGTTCTTCTCGCCCGTCGCCAACGCCGGACCGGCCGGCGTGACCTCGGTGACGGGTGCCAGCACCACCACGACGACGACCGGAGGCTACCCCGTGACCGGCCGCGACCGCATCGTGATCATGGTCGTGCTTGCCGTGGGCGCCGTGGTCGCCGGCTGGATGCTGGTGGTCTCGCCCAAGCGTCAGCAGGCCTCGACCCTCGGCACGCAGATCAGCGCTCAGCAGAGCCAGCTCGACGCCGCCCGCAGCCAGCTGGCCGCGGGTGAGGCCGCGCGCTCCGCGTTCGCCGGGCAGTACGAGCAGCTCGCCAAGCTCGGCGAGGCCGTTCCGCCGGACGACGACGTCCCGTCGCTGATCTATCAGGTGCAGAACGCCGCGCAGGGGGCCAAGGTGAGCTTCCGTGGCCTGCAGCTCGGCAACTCGCCCGCGGCCAGCAGCCGAGCTCATCGTCGAGCTCGAGCTCCAGCTCCAGCTCGAGCTCGAGCTCCGCGGCCACCGCCGCGGCGCAGCTTCCGCCGGGTGCGGCGGTCGGCGCGGCCGGTCTGCCCACCGAGCAGTTCACCTTCACGCTGAACGGCAACTTCTTCCGTCTCGCCGACTTCTTCAACCGGCTGCAGAGCTTCGTCACGCGCCCGCGGGAGCACGCTGCTGATCAGCGGCCGCCTGATGACCATCAACGGCATCGATCTCGCTCCGGCTGCCACCGGGTTCCCCCAGATCACGGCCAGCATCTCCGCGACGACCTACATCGTCCCGGCGAGCCAGGGCGCGTTCGGCGGGGCCACCCCGGCCGGCCCGGCCACGTCGTCTTCGCCGCAGGCTTCCACGTCCTCGTCCTCCACCGGCACGCCTTCTGCCGCAATCACCTCACCCCTCCGATGAGCGTCTTCTCCAACCTGATCAAAGAACTGCGCGAGCGCAAGCTGTGGCCGATCGCCATCGGGCTGATCGTCGCCCTGGTCGCCGTGCCCGTGCTGCTCTCGAAGAAGGCCCCCACCGACGCTGGTCACCCAGCCGACCGGCGGCCTGCCCTACTCGACCGGAACCACGCTGCCGGCGATCTCGATCAAGACCACGCCGGCCGCGTCGAAGCTGGCCGGGCGCGGGCGCAACCCGTTCACGCCCCAGGACGTCGCCACCACCGCGACGACCACGACGACCACGACGACCTCGACGACCACGTCGCCGTCGACCACGAGCACGAGCACCGGGTCCACGGGGTCCTCGACCGGCTCGTCTTCCTCGGGTGGCGTCCACGACACTCCGAGCACTTCGAGCACCCCGCCGCCGGCGACCACGAGCCACGCCGACCCTGACCCCGCCCAAGCCCGCGCCCCCCGCGCCGGCTGGCCTGACCGCGAAGCAGTCCTACCAGGTGTCGCTGGCCATCACCGACTCGAACGGCGGCGTGAACACGATCGATCCGCTCGAGCGCCTGAGCGTCCTGCCCGGCGTCCAGCAGCCCCTGCTGGTCGAGCTGGGCGTGCTCCAGGGCGGCAAGCACGTCCTGTTCGCCGTCGAGCCGGGCGCCGCGGTCAGCGGTCCCGGCACGTGCACCCCCGGTCCGATCGACTGCGAGGTCATGTCGCTGTCGCCCGGTCAGACCGAGGGTGTGTCCAAGCAGACCGCGACGGGCTCGACCCCGGTGGCCTTGTTCGCCGTGGACGCGATCCGCGCGGTCGATCATCCGACCGTCGCTGCCGCTGACGCGGCTCGTCGCTCGGCCAACGATGCCGGCCGCCAGTTGCTGGCGGGCACGCCGCTCAGCTCGGTCTCGCTGTTCCAGTACGACCCGAGCGTCGGCGCTGTCGTCGACCTGCGCAATCTGACGGTTGGAGGTAACTGATGCGCCGCTACTCGCTCAATCTTCGAACGACGCTGCTCGCCCTCGGCGCGACCCTGGTCGCCTCGCTGGGCGTGGCCACCACGGCCGCCCAGGCCGTCGTGGTCACCGACGCCGGCACCACCGCCGGGGTCGCGCTCGTACCCGACGCGCGCGGCACGGGCGCCCCGACCACCTATCTGAGTGGCACCGGGGTCACGGTTGACACCTCGAGTGGATCCTGCTCGGACCCGGCCGCGTCGTACCGAGTCCGACATCCTCACCGGCGGGACCTGGCCGGTACCGCCCCTGGCTGACGGCCTGGCCGAGCCGATCTGCTGGCACAGCGGTCCGGTGATGCACGCCAACGAGACCTTCGCCCTGGAGTGGGAGGGGGCGTCGCCCAACGACTACTGGTCATCGACCAAGCAGTACGTACAGAACTTCCTCCAGGACGTGGCGAGCAACAGTGGTCAGCTCAACAACCCCTACTCCGACACGACCCAGTACTGGGACAACAACCCGGTCACCTCGGGCGTGCCCTCCAGTGCACGCGCGGCACTACAGCTCGGTGTTCGGCGGAGGTTGCGACGACAACGGAACCGCCAACTGCAAGTTCGGCTCGATCACGGGATCCGGGCCCGGTAACCCGCTGCCCTCGAGCGACTGTCCAGTCGATGGAGACAACATCGACGGCGGAAGCTTCGGCGGTGGGCCGGTGTCGATCCTGAACAACCTGTGTATCACCGATTCCGACGTCCGGAACGAGGTCAAGAGCCTCGTCGACAACGACTCCCTGATCGCGCACACGCAGCCCGGGCACACCCCGCTCGTGACCGTGCTGACCCCGCCCGGCGTCGTCGTGTGCCTCGACACCGGGGGCAAGCTGTGCTCGGCGAACGGTCTGGTCGCTCCCCCGCCGCCGGATCCGTCCACTGCCGGCACGGGCGGGTACGTCCCAGCCGGCGCCTACCAGGTGGTCGTCACCTACTACAACAGCACGACCCGCGTGGAGTCGGCGCCGAGCGCGCCGGCGGACATCGAGACGTCAGCGACAAGCTCCACGTCGACGATCACGATCCCGTCGCCCCCCAACGACGGCTCGGACGACGAGTGGTACGCCTACGTCACCGCTCCGAACGGCTTCACCTACTATCGCCAGGGCTCCGCGAACACGATCGGTCAGGCTGTGACCTTGACGACTCTATCTTCAGGCCAGCGCCACCGCTCGGGGCCGCCTCGTTCTGCTCCTACCACTCGAGCGTCGTCGATCCGGGCAGCGGACAGACGATCAGCTACGTGGTCCAGCCGTGGAGTGCGTTCACGATCTGCGATGAGCCGGACGTCCCGACGGTTCCGCCGTATGCCGCGCCCAGCGTCGTGGAGAAGAGCGCCGGCCAGCGTCTGGCGAGCCCGCTGAGTCAGTCTTCGATGGCCGCGATCGTGAACCCGCAGCTGAACGGCTGGTTCGGCCTCGACGGACTCGAAATCGACGACCAGAACGCCTGCCAGCCGATCGGTCACGGACTCGACACGTTCAACTTCGGGACCACCGGCCAGGGTTCGTACTACCTGCAGCGCGAGTCCAACAACACGACGGTCGTGAACAACGATCCGTGGACCTACGACGGTTGCCTTCCGTCCGACGTGCTCCAGCCGGCGTTCGTCACGCCGTCTCTGATCAATCCCGGCGACACCGTCGAGCTCGATGGCTCGGGCACCGCATCCTCGCTGGCGATCCCCAACGCCAACTATCGCTGGGACTTTGGTGACGGTGCGACCGGGGTTGGCCCGAGCGTCTCGCACACCTACACCCAGTCGGGCACGTTCAACATCAAGCTCACCGTCACCGACCGCGGCGGGAACGCCAGCACCCTGACCCAGACGATCCAGGTCGCGGGCTCCGGTTCTCAGCAGGCACCCGCGACCTCGTCGCCGAGCTCCGGCTCGGGCGGCCCGGGTGGCTCGGGTGGCTCGGGTTCCGGCTCCAAGTCCGGCCCGTCGCTGAACGTGCACCTGCAGCTGCTTCCGCAGAGCCTCAAGTCGGTCATCCGCAACGGCATCGCGGTCCGGGTCAGCTCGAACCGGGCGGCCAACGGGATCGCCACTTTGTGGATCACCCGCGCCGCCGCCAAGCGGGCGCACATCAAGCCCGGCAAGGCCGGCGCAGTGCGGATCGGCCTGGGCACGGTCTCGTCGATCACCAACGGCACGATCACGCTGCGGCTGCACCTGTCGCGCGCGATGGCCAAGAAGCTGGCCCACCTCGGGCACGTCGCGATGACGCTGCGCCTGCAGCTCGTCGCCGCCGGCAACCAGAGCCTCTCGATCGACGCCGCCGGCCGGTACTAGCCACCAGCTCAGATCTCTAGGCCAGCGGCCCCGGGCGCCCATCGTGGCTCTCGGGGTCGCTTGCTTTCCGGGGAGCGGTACGCGGATTTGGGGCCGCTTCGCGGCGTCCCTGGGGCCGGGCGGCCTCATCCGGTCAGGGCGCGTCCTGTCCGGACGGGGCCGCGAAGGCCCCACGGACGCCGAGCGAAGCGAGGCCCATCATCCGAACGGCGCCAAGTCCACACTCGGCGCATGTGTCCATGTCGAGAGTGGATTTGGTGCCGTATAGCGGCGCTTTTCCCACTCTCGAGCCGCGCGAAAGGTCGAGCGTGGGGTTGGCCACCCGATGAGCGGCGAGGCGCCGGCTCGCAGGCGTCGACTCACGCGGCGGACGCCGGGCGAAGCGGCGAGTGCGGAGTTTGGCCGCTAGACGGCGGGAGCGGCGGCCGCGCGGGCGGCGCGGAGCTGGCGCTCGAAGGCCGTGGGCGGCGAGAGGCGCTTGGGGGCGCCGAAGTGGAAGCCCTGGGCGTAGTCGGCGCCGATGGCCTTGAGCACGCCGAGCGTGTCGGCGTCCTGGACGCCCTCGGCGATCGTGCGCTTGTCGAGGCAGCGGGCGATCCCGACGATCGACTTGACGACCTGGTGGTCGAGCTTGGAGCTGGCGAGCTCGCGGATGAAGCCCATGTCGATCTTCAGGTAGCGGGCCGGGATGTACTTCAAGAAGGTGAACGAGGAGAACCCGGTGCCGAAGTCGTCCAGCGCCAGGTGGCATCCCAGGCCGTAGAGAAGGCCGGCGAACTGGCGGGTCGCCTCGAGCTTGCTCATCGCGGCGGCCTCGTTGACGTCGAAGATGACCTTGCCGGGATCGACGCCATCGGCGATGGCCGAGCGGATCTCGGCCACGATCGCCGGGTCGCCGATCGAGTAGCCGGACAGGTTCACGGCGACGCCCTCGCCGTCGATGGCCAGGCGCAGGCCGGCGCTGGTCACCCAGCGGTCGATCTCGCCGATCACGCCGAAGCGCTCGGCCATGGGCAGGAAGGCGGCGGGCGGGATGATGTCCCCGTCCTCGGAGAGCATGCGGACGAGCAGCTCATGGTGCGTGATCCGGCCGGTGCGCAGGTCAGCGATCGGCTGGCCGTACAGGACGAAGCGATCCTCGGCCAGCGCGGTGCGGATGCGCTGCACCCAGGTCAGGGCGCCGGTGGCCTGGCCGGTGAACACGTGAGCCTGATCGCCGCCGAGCTCCTTGGCCTCATACAGCGCGATCTGCGCCCGGGTCAGGATGTCCTCGGCTCCGACCTCCTCGTCGCCGGTCAGCAGCGCGATCCCGATGCTGACCATGATCGGCGGCCCGAGCTGGCGCTCGCAGAGCACGGCGCGGATGTCGCGGGCGACGATCAGCGCCTCGTCCTCGGTCGCCTCGGGGAGGATCACCGCGAAGTCGTCGCTGCCCATCCGGGCCACCACGTCGGTGGAGCGGGCCCGGGCTCGGAGGATCTCGGAGACGGCCTTGAGCATGACGTCGCCCGCGGCGCGGCCATAGGTGTCGTTGGACACCTTGAAGTTGTCGATATCGAGCGTCAGCAGCGCGCCGGCGCGGGAATAGCGGGCCGAATAGGAGAGCTGGCGGTCGAGCTCGGAGACCAGCCGTGACCGGCTGCTGACGCCGGTCAGGAGGTCGTTGTCTGCAAGATGCTCGAGCGGGTCGTCCATCGGGATCGCGTCAAGGTAGGCGCAGCGGGCTCATCGAGACCACAGACAACGCATCGGCCGGGCGGCGCGAGACCTTTAGCCCGGATTGGCCGGCAGCGGCGGCGGATCCGCTCCAGCGCGAGGGCTCCGTAACCTACATCGGCCATGTCGTTGCGGCTGACCACCGCCGGGGAGTCCCATGGCCCCGGCTTGACCTGCATTCTCGAGGGGCTGCCCGCCGGCCTCGAGCTGGACCGCGACGCGATCAATCGCGACCTCGCTCGCCGCCAGCTCGGCCACGGCCGGGGCGGCCGGATGAAGATCGAGCGCGACCAGGCCGAGGTCACGGCCGGGGTCCGCCACGGGCGGACGCTGGGCGGCCCGATCGCGCTCCAGGTCACCAACCGCGACTACGCCAACTGGGAGGAGCGGATGAACCCGTGGCCGGTCGAGGCCCAGGTCCCGGAGGTGCATCTGCCGCGGCCCGGCCACGCCGACCTGGTGGGCACCCAGAAATACGGCCTGAGCGACGTGCGCAACGTGCTCGAGAGAGCGAGCGCGCGGGAGACCGCGGCCCGGGTGGCCGGGGGCGCGGTGGCCAAGGCGTTACTGCGCGCGCTCGGCGTCGAGGTGTTCTCGCACGTGATCCAGATCACCGGCGTGAAGGCGCCGCAGATCCAGGACCTCACCCCAAAGGACTTCGCCCGCGTCGACGAGTCGCCGGTCCGCTGCCTGGACCCCGAGGCCTCGAAAGCGATGGTCGCCGAGATCGACCGGCTGCGCAAGGCCAACGAGTCGCTCGGCGGGGTGTTCGAGGTCCGGGCCTTCGGCCTGGCACCCGGGGCTGGGCTCGCACGTCTCCTGGGAGGAGCGGCTGGACGGCCGCCTCGGCCAGGCCATGCTCTCGATCCAGGCCATCAAGGCGGTCTCGATCGGAGACGGGACCGAGGTGGCCGGCCTTCCCGGCTCCCAGGCCCACGACGAGATCTTCTACGACGACGACCGGGGCTATTACCGCGAGACCAACCGGGCCGGCGGACTCGAGGGCGGCATGAGCACCGGCGCGCCCCTGGTCGTGCGCGCCTCGATGAAGCCGCTGCCCACGCTCACCAAACCCCTTCGTTCGGTCGACATCGCCACCCACGCGCCCGCCGAGGCGCTGCGCGAGCGCACCGACTCGTGCACCGTGCCCGCCGCCGGCGTGGTGGGGGAGGCGATGGTGGCGTTCGTGCTGGCCGATGCCTACCGGCAGAAGTTCGGCGGTGACCACATCGAGGACGTCAGGGCCGCGGTGCGGTCCTACGAGGAGCGGATCGAGTGGCGCAGACCGCGCTGATCGGCTTCATGGGGGCGGGCAAGACGACCGCCGCCCGAATGCTCGGGGAGACCGCCGTCGACGTCGACGAGATCATCGAGGCGCGGCGGGGACGCCGGGTGCAGGACATCTTCGCCCAGGAGGGCGAGGCCGCCTTCCGCGAGGTCGAGGAGCAGGTCACGCTCGAGCTGCTTGCCGATCCGGCGTACGAGGTCGTGGCCCTCGGCGGTGGCGCGATCGGCTCCCAGCGGGTCCGGGAAGCCCTCGCCGGCTGCCGCGTGATCTGGCTGGAGACCGTGTCGGACGAGGCGTGGGCCCGGGTCGCGGGCAACGGCATCCGCCCGCTGGCGGCGGACATGCGCCGCTTCACCGAGCTGCACGAGGAACGGCATCCGATCTACGAGTCGCTGGCCGACGTGATCGTTCCCGCCACCCGCTCGAGGCAGATGCGCGCGGTGGTCGATGCCCTGGCCGGCCTGCCCCGGGGGGACACCCAGATGCTCTGGGCGACCAGCGCGTCCTCGGACTATCCCGTCTACATCGGCTCGGGGCTCGTGACCGAGCACTCGTTCTGGCCTTCGACGGTTGGCGGACGGCGGGTGCTGGTCACCGACTATCACGCCGGGCGCCTCTACGGAGAGCGGCTGGAGCCGTATCTCGGTGAGGTGCGGATCATGCCGGGCGAACAGTCGAAGACCATCGCCCACGCCGAGATCGTCTGGACCGAGATGGTCCGCCATGGGGCCACCCGCTCAGACGTCGTGGTCAGCCTGGGCGGCGGTGTGGTCGGCGACCTGGCCGGCTTCTGCGCGGCCACCTACCAGCGCGGAATGCGGGTCGTGCAGGTGCCGACCACGCTCGTGGCCCAGGTCGACTCGGCGATCGGCGGCAAGACCGGGGTCGACCTGGCCGAGGCCAAGAACTACGTCGGCGCCTTCCATCAACCGAGTGCGGTGATCGCCGACCCCGCGACGTTGTCCACGTTGCCGCCCGAGGAGGTCGCCGCCGGGTACGCCGAGGTGGTCAAGACCGGGCTGATCGCCGGCGGAGCGCTGTGGGATCGCCTGCGGGCCGGGGCGCCGGCGACCGACCCGGCGGTGATCGCCGCGTGCGCCCACGTCAAGGTGCGGATCGTCTCCCAGGACGAACGCGACCTCGGCCTGCGCCAGCTCCTGAACCTCGGCCACACGGTGGCCCATGCGATCGAGACCGCCACGGGCTACGCGCGCTACCGGCACGGCGAGGCGGTCGGCCTGGGCCTGCTGGCTGAGCTGCGGCTCTCCGGGGCGGACGAGCTGCGCGCCGAGGTCAGCGAGATGCTGCGCTCCGCCGGGCTTCCGGTGGCGCTCGAGGGCACCGACGTCGATGCGGTGATCTACGCCACCGGCCGCGACAAGAAGCGCACGTCGGCCGGGCCGGTGCCGTTCGTGCTGTGCGGAGAACCGGGGCGGGCGAGCACCGGGTGCAGCGTCGAGCCCGCCGACCTGCGCGCCGCCGTGCAAGAGTTGATCGCATCGTGAGCGGCATGCGCAACCGGATAGAGGTCATGCACGGGGTCAACCTCGACCAGCTCGGCCGGCGCGATCCGGCCCACTACGGGAGCCTCACGCTCGAGGGGCTCGAGCGGCATATCAGCGGCGCCGCGCGCGATCTCGGGCTCGAGGTTCGCTTCTTCCAGACCAACCACGAGGGGAAGTTCGTGGAGCACCTGCACCGGCTCGAGGGTATGGCCGATGCCATCGTGTTGAACCCCGGAGCGTGGACGCACTACTCCTATGCGATCCGTGATGCCCTCGAGCTGACCGGTCTGCCGGCGGTCGAGGTGCACCTGTCCGACGTCGACGCGCGCGAGGAGTGGCGCAGACGCTCGGTGATCACCGACCTCTGCATTGCCCGCGTGGCCGGCAACGGTCCCGACGGCTACCGCGACGCGCTCGAGCACCTGCGCGCGCAGATCGTGGACCAATGAGCGCCCGGCCGGAGCGTCTCATCGAGCGGCTGGACGGCGCCGGAGTGGATGCCGTGCTGATCACCGGCCTGGTCAACGTGCGCTACCTGACCGGGTACACCGGCAGCAACGGGCTCGCGCTCATCGGCCCCGACATCCGCCAGTTCATCACCGACTTTCGCTACGTCGAGCAGGCCGCCCAGGAGGTCGAGGCAGCGTTCGAGCGCCGGCGCGCCTCGGTGGACCTGCTCGAGGCGGTCAAGGATGTGCTCCCGCCCGGGAAGCTCCGGCTCGGCTTCGAGGAGGCTCACGTCAGCGTGCGCGAGCACGGCCGTCTGCGCGGCCTGCTCCCCGAGCGGGTGGAGCTGGTCCGGGTGCACGGGCTGGTCGAGGGGCTGCGCGCGGTCAAGGAGCCCGGGGAGGTGGCCGCCATCCGGGCGGCGACGGAGCTGGCCGACGCAGCGCTTAGGCAGCTGATCGCCGGCGGTCTGGTGGGGAGGACCGAGCACGAGCTGGCCCTTAAGCTCGAGTTCGACATGCGCCGCCGCGGTGCCGAGCAGCCGAGCTTCCCGCCGATCGTGGCCGCCGGGGCACACGGCGCGCTGCCGCACGCCTCACCGCGCGAGGTCGAAGTGCGCCGCGGGGATCTGGTCGTGATCGACTGGGGCGCTCAGCTCGACGGCTACTGCTCGGACTGCACGCGCACATACGCCGCCGGGGAGGCGGGCGAGCACGCGCGCGAGATCTATCAGCTCGTGCTCGGCGCCCAGCTCGCGGGGCTTGGCGCGGTGACCCCCGGAGCAAGTGGACGCGACGTGGACCAGGTGGCGCGCGGGCTGATCGAGGCGGGCGGGCACGGCGAGCGCTTCGGCCACGGGCTCGGCCACGGCGTCGGCCTCGAGGTCCACGAGGCGCCCCGCCTGGCCCAACGCTCCGATTCCGTGCTCGAGCCCGGCAACGTGGTCACGGTCGAGCCCGGGGTGTATGTGCCGGGTGAGCTCGGGGTGCGGATCGAGGACCTCGTGGTTCTCACCGCCGAGGGCCGCGAGATCCTCACCGGCCTGTCCAAGGAGCTGATCGTCACCGACTGATCTGGTGGCGCCGCCTCCACCGGTGCCTGGCCCGTCCGCCGTGTACCCGGCCGGCTCACACCCCCGGCCCCGCGTGTCGATACGGACCCTGGTGAGCACACGAACCGCTGTTCTGCCTTCGCTGCCCGCGGCCTGGCGAGCGCGGCGGGCCGCCGCATGCTCGCCCGAGGCCGACGCCGCGACCCAGGTGACCGTTCGAGCCCTGCTCGGATCACGTGCGATCGTGTGGGGCGCCGGGCTCCTCGCGCTGGCGCTGTTCGGGCAGAAGACCTCGGTGTCCTCGTCGATGGATGTGCACCATCTCACCGCGCCGTTCGGCAGCGCGGCGGCCAACTTCCTGTTCGCGCCGGCGGCTCGGTGGGACTCGGTGTGGTATCTGACGATCGCGCACGGCGGCTACCCGACGCCCGCGTCGAGCGCGTTCTTCCCGCTCTACCCGCTGCTCATCCACGGCGGGGCGCTGCTGCTCGGCTCCGATCTCATCGTCGGCACGCTGATCTCGTTCGTCGCGATGACCACCGGTCTCTACCTCCTGTACCGGCTGATGCGGCTGGATCTCAGCCATGCCCAGGCCCGGGCCACCGTGATGCTGGTCGCGTTCTTCCCGGCTGCCCTGTTCCTGTCCGCCCTGTACACCGAAGCCCTGTTCCTGATGCTCTCGGTCGGCGCGATCTACGCGGCACGTCAGGAGCGATGGGTGTGGGCCGGTGTGCTCGGCGGCCTGGCCGCCGCGACCCGCTCGGGCGGCGTCCTGCTAGTGCTGCCGCTGCTCTGGCTGTACCTGTACGGCCCGCGGAGC
Organism: uncultured Solirubrobacterales bacterium; assembly: GCA_963764545.1. Classification (GTDB taxonomy): domain Bacteria; phylum Actinomycetota; class Thermoleophilia; order Solirubrobacterales; family Solirubrobacteraceae; genus Palsa-465. The sequence continues at coordinate 875,475 of CAVXSX010000012.1, forward strand.
GGCGGCGAGCTCGTCGCGACGGGCGGCGGCTGGCGTCCGCGCTACGCGCTCGCGCGTTCGGCGGGATGGCTCGCGCTCGTTCCGGCCGGCCTGCTCGCCTACATGGGATATCTCGGGCTGGCGCACCACGCTCCGCTCGCGGCCTTCCAGGCCGAAGCCGTCTGGGGCCGCCAGTTCGCCGGGCCGTTCGGCGGCCTGGTCAAGGCGCTGGCGGCCGCTCCCACCGACCTGCGTCTTGGTCTGACCGGCCACACGGTCGTGGTCGGGGGCGCGGCGCCGGTCAGCTGGCAGACCCACAACCTGATCGACCTCGCGCTGGTCGGCTTCGCGGCCGCCGGACTGGTCCTGTCCAGACGGCGGATCCCGTTCGCCTACCACGTCTACGCGTTCGCGCTGCTGGCCCAGGCGCTCAGCTACCCAATCGTCCTCGAGCCGCTCGAGTCGTTCCCGCGCTACCTGCTGGTGATCTTCCCGGTGTTCATGGGGTGGGGGGCGTGGCTCGGAGAGCGGCCGCGGCTCTACGGCCGGGTGATCGCGGCCTCGGCCGCGCTGCTGGCCGGCTTCAGCGCGCTGTGGGCGATCTGGGCCTGGGTCGCGTAAAAGGTCTGTCGCGCCCCCGACTACACTCGTCGCCGTGCGAAGGACCGAGCAGCGCCGTGCTGCGATCTGGGCGCTGTATCAGAGCGATCTGCTCGGTCGGCCGCTCGAGGAGACCTTTCCCCGGGACACCCCCGGGTTCACCCGTGCCCTGGCTCGGCTCGTGCGAGATCACCAGGGCGAGCTCGACGAGCTGATCCGCCAGCACGCGAGCGGCTGGTCACTGGAGCGGATCGCACCGCTCGAGCGCTCGATCCTGCGGGTCGGGCTGGCCGAGCTGCTGCACGCGGGCGAGCTCCCGGGCGAGCACGCGATCCCGCCCGAAGGCGCGATCGACGAGGCGGTCGAGACGGCCAAGCGTTTCTGCGGCGCGGACGCGCCCGGGTTCGTGAACGGCATCCTCGGCGCGGTCCTGCGCGAGCTGGACGGGGTAAGAGGTAAGTAGGAGCTACTCGCGTACACCGCCGCAGCGGGCACAATTCATCTAGATGAGGCTGCTCGTAGTCGATGATGATCGTGCCCTGCGCGACGTTCTGCGCCGCGCGCTGTCGCTGGCCGGCTACGAGGTGCGGCTGACCGAGAGCGGCGCCGGGGCGCTGTCTGAGATCTCGAACAGCCTGCCCGATGCGGTGGTGCTCGACGTGGGGCTTCCCGACATCGACGGCCTCGAGGTGTGCCGGCTGCTCCGCCAGGAGGGCAACCGTGTCCCGGTTCTGATGCTGACCGCCCGCGACACGGTGTCGGACCGGATCGACGGCCTCGATGCCGGAGCGGACGACTATCTGGTCAAGCCGTTCGACATCGACGAGCTCAAGGCGCGCCTGCGGGCGCTTCTGCGTCGCGCCGGCGGCGAGACCAGCGTGGACGGCGCGCTCAAGTTCTCCGACCTGACGCTCGACTCGGCACGCCACGGGGTGATGGTCGCGGAGAAGTTCATCGAGCTGACCCGCACCGAGTACCAGCTGCTCGAGCTGCTGATGCTCAACCCGCGCCGGGTGCTGCCGCACCCGCTGATCTACGACCGGGTCTGGGGCTACGACTTCGGCCCGACCTCGAACGCGCTGCGGGTGTACGTCGGCTACCTGCGGCGAAAGCTCGAGGAGGCCGGTGCGCAGGCGCAGATCCACACGGTGCGCGGCGTGGGCTACTCGCTCCGGGAGGCTCAGGAATGAGCCTGCGGACGCGGATGGTGCTGGTCGCCGGCGTGGCGGTGGCGATCGCGGTCATCGCGGTCGCGGTGGCGTCCTACGCGGGGACCAGGTCCGAGCTCCAGGGGCAGGTGGACCAGTCCCTGCGCAATCTCACCCAGCCGCTGCTTGGGCGTGCAGGCATATTGCCGCAGACCCCTGGCCAGCCACCTCCGCGGCCGGACCGTGATGACCAGCACGATCCCGATGAGGGGCTCGGCCTGGACAAGCTGCCGTCTCAGGCGTTCGGTGGCGCTGGCGGCATCTATCAGCTGTTCAGGCGCGACGGCGGGACGGACGTCCCTCCCGGCCAGAGCTACCGGATTCCCGAGACCGACGAGATCAGGAACCTTGCCCGTAGCGGTCACGGCCAGTTCTTGAGCGACATGCGCGTGGGCGGCGTCCACATCCGGGTGCTGGCCACCGGGCTGGGTGTCGACGGCGCGATCGCGGTGGCGCTGCCGCTCACCAACGTCGACAACGCGCTGCGCAGCCAGCTGGTGCTGCTGCTGATCATCGGGGGAGCGGGCATCCTGCTCGCGGCGCTTCTGGGTTTCCTCGTGGCCAGGACCGCACTGGCGCCGATCACCCGCTTCACCCGGCAGACCGAGAACATCGCGGCCAATCCCGAGCGGATCGAGCACGAGCGCCTCGACGTGATGGGATCCGACGAGCTGGCCCGGCTGGCCCGGACCTTCAACCGCACGCTCGACGCACTCGAGCGCTCGGTCGAGGCTCAGCGCAACCTGGTGGCCGATGCCTCGCATGAGCTGCGCACGCCGATCGCCACGATCCGGGCCAACCTGCAGCTCATGCGCGACGAGGCCCTGCTCAGTCCCGAGGACCGCGCGGCGCTGCGTGCGGACGTGATCGAGGAGCTCGACGAGCTGACCGCGCTGGTCGGTGACGTCGTGGAGCTGGCCCGCGGCAGCAAGCCGAGCGGCGAGCATGGCGACGTGCGACTCGACGCCGTGGTGCGCGACGCGATCGAGCGGGCGCGGCGCCGAGCCCCCCGGCTGACCTTCGAGCAGGTGATCGAGCCGACGCTGGTGCGCGGGGAGCCCGACCGGATCTCGCGCGCGGTGACCAACCTACTCGACAACGCGTCCAAGTGGAGCCGCGAGGGCGGCGTGGTCGAGGTCACCCTGCAAGGCGGCACGCTGACCGTGCGCGACCACGGTCCGGGCTTCAAAGACGACGACCTGCCGTTCGTGTTCGACCGATTCCACCGGGCCAAGGACGCACGCTCCAAGCCCGGCTCAGGGCTTGGGCTGGCCATCGTCCGCCAGGCCGCCGAGGCCCACGAAGGATTCGCCGAGGCGAGCAACGCCCCCGACGGCGGGGCGGTCCTGCGCGTCGGGTTCGGACCGCGCCAGGAGCTCGAGGAGGTCCCGGAGGAGTCGACCGTCGGGGCGATCGGTCCGGGCCGCGCCTGAGAACGGGCGGACCCTACGGTCCAGTCGTGGTAGCTGACCAGGGTCAGGCCGAGCGCCTCGATCCTCCCGGGCAGATCCGGATCGGTCAGCGTGGCGAGCTCGATCTCCCGCTCGCCGCGGTAGCTCGAGGTGAGCTCATCGGTGACCCGGCCCGGGTGACAGCCGAGCTCTGCGAGGCCGATGTCAGGCCCCAGCTCGCCGAGCAGGTGCAGGAGAAACGGTTGGCCGATGCGGTCGGGCTCGGACACACCGGGCTGCGGGTGGCCGTAGAACGCGCCCAGGTAGGGCACCCGCCCGTCGCCCCGCAGCGGCACCCTCAGCGGCTCGATGAGCGAGGCGAAGGTCGGCATGCGCGTCACGTGGACGTGGTGGTGGGAGTCGACATGGGTGGGCTCGCGGCCCATCAGCTCGCGGAAGCACGCGAGCTGGCGGGTGAGCTCGCGCGCGGCGTGGCCGGCGTCGTCGAGCTCTGGCGTGTCGTCGACGAAGTGCAGGCCGACCGACAGCTCCGGATGCGCGCGGGCGAGCGCGGCCGCGTGCCCGGCCGCGGCGCAATCGACCATCAGGCTGGTGCTGGTCACGATCCCGTGAATGTGCGCCTCGACGATGCCCTCGGTGACCCCGGCGGTCAGGCCGAAGTCATCGGCGTTGACGATCAGGCGGCGCATCGGTCTCGTTCAGCGCCTTAGCAGCAGGGGTTGGAGCGAAGGGGTGCAGGGGCAGGCCGCCCCGCGCAGGCGCTCGAGCCCGAGCAGGTCCTCGATCGTCTGGAGCACCGAGTAGTGATCGGTGGGCTTGGTCAGGCGAGCGTGGGGCCGGGCGCCGTCGCCGGCCACGATCGTCACGATGTGCCCGCCACGGGCCAGGCGGCAGCAGCCGTCGTCGCTCGAGCCCTCGTCCCAGGTCAGGAACAGGAGCCCTCGGCGGCCCAGCGCGCCCAGCAGCCTCGGCACGAGGCCGGCGAGGAACCGGTCGCCGGTCGACACCGAGCAGTCGTGCATGTCGTGGCACAGGTTGGGGCTGATCCAGAGGAACCGGGGAAGGGTCCCGCCGCGCTCGTCCGCGGCCAGCCGGCTGAGCGGGACGATGTTCGCGCAACGCGCAGGCGACCGAGTGACGCGCGTGTAATAGGCGAACGGATCGTGCTTCTTGGCGTACTCGCCCGCACTCGCGCCCGTGAAGCACGGCCGGGGTAGATCCTCCATGTAGGCGCGCCAGGACAGGTGCGCGGCTTCGAGCTGGTCGACCAGGCTTGACGCGCTCACCGAGCAGCCGGTGCAGTCGCTGTCGATCCCGAATGTCGAGCCGCCGGTCAGCGCCAGATAGTTGGGCAGCGACGGGTGGGTGATCGCGTACATCCCGGTGGCCACCGCGTAGCGCCGGGCCAGCGAGTTGATGAACGGGGCCGAGGAGGAGCCGAGGATGTCGCCGTACTCCTCGTTCTCCATCACGATCACCGCGACGTGGGCCGGGGCGCCGCCGTCCAGCCGCGCCGTGGGGGAGGGGTCGCGCTGGACCGGACCCACCTCGCGGCCACCGCCGCAGCCGGCCAGTAACAGGACTGCCGCGATCGCGGCTCCGACAGCCAGCCGGAGCCGAGCGTCAACTCCCGCTGACATCGCCCGCATCACCCGCGATTCTCGCGCTTCGTGGTCGGGTAAGAGCCCGAGCATGGCCCTGTGCTGCCCTCCGGGTCGCGGATGTAACGCCCCCGGCGGCGGTGAGCCCTGTGCCCTGGCCCTGTGCCGCGAAGCGGCCGCGAACGAGCAGGACGCCGCTGTCGCGCTGTCGCGCTGGGGCGCGCTGGAGGCGGCGACCCAGGGAGAGTGCGGCGACGGAGAGCGGCGGTTTCGCCGGCGGGCGTTTGAGCGCGCCCGTGATCGGGCGCTGATCGCGGTGGCTATGACGCGCGGGCCGTGGATGGCCCGGGGCGCGCCGATCGCCTCGAAGATGAAGAAGGGCTCGCGCCGGCCCTCGCAGCGGCGCCGTCCGCCTCGTCTGGCCTTACCCCGCACTCAGTCGCGCTGAGTGTCCGAGCCACGAGCTCCAGCTCGTAGGTCTGGCCGATCAGGTCGACCCCGAAGCTGTAGTGCGGCTCCTCGGCGATCAGCCGGAAGCCGCGCTCGAGGTACAGGTGGCGGGCCGCCGCGAGCGGATGGTTGGTCCACAACCGCATGCGCTCATAGCCGGCGTCCTGGGCGAAGCGCAGACAGGTGTCGACGAGCCGGCGTCCGAGGTCGCGCCCCCGGCCGGCCGGAGCGACGAGCAGGATGCGCAGCAGCGCGGTGGCCGGGTGCTCGGGGTCGCTCACGCAGAAGATGCATCCGACCCGCGTTCCGCCGAGCTCGGCGATCCAGGCCGCCTCGCGATCCCCATCGCGGCTGGCTGCGTAGTCGGCCACGATCCGCGCCACCAGTGCCTCGAAGCTCGTGTCCCAGCCGAACTCCCGGGCGTACACCTCGCCGTGGGCCATCACCACCCAACCCAGGTCGCCGGGTCGGTCGAGGGGACGGATCGTGACTTGCGGGCGGTTCATCGCGCTCTCCTACTGAAACAGTCGTTTCAGTAGCCTACACTACAGCGCAATGGCCGCCACCGCGTCCCCCCGCCAGGAGGAGCTGCTCGAGCGGGCCTACCGGTACGCGCTCGAGAACGGGGTGAGCCGACATGTCGCTGCGACCGCTCGCCGCCGCGGTCGGCTCGAGCCCGCGCGTGCTGCTGTTCCTGTTCGGCTCGAAAGCCGGCCTCGTCCAGGCGCTGCTCGACCGAGCCCGCCGCGACGAGCTGGCGCTGCTCGAGCGCGCCCGGGCGGCGGGCGCCGGCGAGCACGATCTCCTGGCCGTCGCAGCCGAGCTGTGGGGTTGGCTGGCCGCCGAGGAGCACCGCGGGCTGCTCAGGCTGTGGGTCGAGGGCTATGGCCGCTCGCTGCTCGACTCCGACGGTCCCTGGGCGGGGTTTGCCCGGGCCACCGTCACCGACTGGCTCGAGCTGCTGGGCGAGCTGACCGGCGACGCCGCCGAGCGAACGCTGATCCTGGCCGTGCTGCGCGGCGCGATGCTGGATCTCCTGGCCACCGGCGAGCTTGAGCGCGTGAGCGCCGCGGTCGACCGCCAGCTCGACCTGCTCCGCGCTGCGCGATGAGCGATCGCGGGGATGGCGCCGTGCGCCGGGCCACGCCGGCCGACGCGCCGGACATCGGCCGGCTGCTGCACGACTTCAACCGCGAGTACGACGATCCGACGCCCGGGCCCGAGCGCCTCGCCGAACGGATCGACGACGCTGCTGGCCGGCGGCGACACCGCGGTGCTCCTGGCCGGCAGCGGGTCCGGACGGCCTCGCCGTGCTGCGCTTCCGGCCGGCCATCTGGGCCGAGGCGCTCGAGTGCTACCTGGCCGAGCTGTACGTGGCTCCGGCCCGTGCGCGGGCGCGGCCTGGGGCGCGCGCTGATGAACGCCGCGATCGAGCTCGCGCGCGAAGCCGGCGCCGCGTGGATGGACCTCGGAACCAGCGAGGCCGACGTGGTGGCCCGGGCGCTCTACGAGAGCCTCGGCTTCAGCAACCGCGAGGGGAAGCCGGACGGGCCGATCAACTACTTCTACGAGCTTGAGCTCTAGAAAGGCCTCGTGACTCCGGGGCCTGCGGTTGACGCCCCGCTATCGTCCGGGCCGGGTAACCGAGTAACTGGACAGCGACCGAGGAGCGACGATGGCACTGCAGATTGGCGATACCGCGCCGGATTTCGAGGCGGAGTCGACCGAGGGAACGATCCGCTTTCACGACTGGATCGGTGATTCGTGGGCGGTGCTGTTCTCGCACCCCAAGTCCTTCACGCCGGTGTGCACGACCGAGCTCGGCTACATGGCGCAGATCAAGCCGGAGTTCGATCGGCGTGGTGTGAAGATCATCGGTCTGTCCGTCGACCCGACCGCCGAGCAGAGCCGTTGGGCGGGCGACATCGAGGAGACGCAGGGCACCGCGCCGAACTATCCGATCATCGCCGACACCGACTTCCACGTGTCGAAGCTCTACGGAATGCTGCCGGCGGACGCCTCGGGCGATCCGTCGACGCGGACGCCGGCCGACAACCAGACGGTGCGCAACGTGTTCGTGATCGGGCCGGACAAGAAGATCAAGCTGATCCTGATCTATCCGATGAGCACGGGCCGCAACTTCGATGAGGTGTTGCGGGTGATCGACTCGCTGCAGCTGACCGCCGCCCACAAGGTGTCGACGCCGGCGCAGTGGAAGCCGGGGGAGGACGTGATCATCTCGGGCTCGGTGTCGAACGAGCAGGCCCGGGAGATCTTCGGCGAGTGGCAGGAGCCGAAGCCCTACATCCGGATCGTTCCGCAGCCGAACTGAGCGGTCGCTCCACGTCACTCATGGCGCGACGGGCGCCGGCTCGAGCGTGCCCGTCGATGCGTCCCGTGCGGCGAAGTACTCCTCGCCCTCGATGCTGATCCGCGGTAGGAGACGGTCGAGCCACTTCGGCATCGACCAGCTGGCCGTGCCGAGCAGGGTCATCACTGCGGGGACGAGCAGGCAACGCACGACCGTGGCGTCGATCGCGATCGCGACGGCCAGCCCGACTCCGAACTCCTTGACCACGGGGTCGCCGTTGAGCACGAAACTCGTGAACACGCACACCATGATCAGGGCCTGAGTCGGGTGGCGCGTCGCGAGCGCCGTCGGCGAACAGCTGCGCCGACAGGGCGGCAGCGCCTGCGAACGCGGCCTGCCGCTGCTCGGCGTCGAGCGCGTTCAACTCCTGCTCGAACAACTGGCGCACCACGCCGAACGCGAAGTCGCGCTCGAGCACCGCGCCGCGCGCCTCGAGCACGCGCATCCCCACCTCCCGTGCGTGGATCCGGGCGCGCGCCAGCAGCGCGCTCTTGCCTACCCCGGCGGGCGCCTCGATCAGGAGCACCGAGCCCGATCCTGACCGCGCCCGGGCCAGCGCGGCGCTGATCGTCCCGAGCGCGCGCTCGCGTTCGAGCAACTCGGTCGTGGCGAGAGCGACTGACACTAGAGCCGCGCCGGGAGCCTACCGCCGTGCCGGCTGTCTGCGGCGGCTGTCTCTCCCCTGCGGATATGCTGGCGCGGCCAGCAAATGTTGAGCGCCCCTTCGAGCAAGCCGTATATCGCGATTCGCCGTTGCCTTGTGGCCATGGTGGCCCTTGGGGTGGCCCTGAGCCTGCTCGCTCCGACCGCACACGCCGGGGTGGCCAACGCCGGACTCCCGCATGCCTCTCCCTCGAACCCGCTGGCCGGGATGAAGTGGGGGGTCTACAAGGGCCCTAACTACAACAGCATCTATCCCAACTACCAGCAGGCCCGGGGGAGAAACCGGCAGCTGTTGGCCACGATCGCGCTGCGCCCGCTGATGTATACGTTCGGGGCCTGGTTCGCCGACAGTGACGCCAAGAGCGTCGCGCAGGACTTCATCGCGAGCTCCACGCACGGCAACCCCGCGGTGCTGAGCCAGGTGGCCATCTTCCGCCTCGATCCCTGGGAGGGTGCGGCCTGCCCGGGCGGCTCGTGGAACGCGGCCGATCAGCAGAGCTACCGGACCTGGATCAACAACTTCGCGGCCGGGATCGGCAAGGCGCGGGTCGCGCTCGTCCTCCAGCCTGACCTGCCGTTCGCGATGTGCGCGCCCTCACCGGTGCCGCTCGAGCTGGTCAACTACGCGGCGCAGCGGTTCAACGCGCTGCCGCACACGACGGTGTACATCGACGCCGGCGCGCGCTACTGGCCGGCCTTCAGCCAGGCGGTGACGATGCTCGAGCGGGCCGGGATCCGCTACGCGCGCGGCTTCTCGCTCAACACCAGCGAGTACGACACCACGAGCAGCGAGATCGAGTACGGGGCGAAGCTGGCCCAGGCCCTGGCCGCCACCGGCTATCCGGGCAAGCACATCGTGATCAGCACCGCGCAGAACGGCGCCGGCTTCCTCAACGGCCAGTACCCGGGGAACGTGAACGACCCCAGGGTGTGCCGCAGCCGCTACGACACCCTATGCGTGACGCTAGGCATCCCTCCGACCACCCAGGTCGCGAGTCCAAGGTGGCATCTGTCGGGTGCTGACGCCAGCCTCGCCTTCCGCTACGTCGATGCGTATGTGTGGGCGGGGCGGCCCTGGCTATTCGGGGCGGCAAGCCAGTTCCAGCTCCAGCGTGCGCTCGGACTGGCCTCCTCCACGCCGTTCTAGCTATCGGTCGACTTGATCATCGCCGGCGGCCTGTCGTGCCCGTCGAGGTCGTAATACACGCCGGGGAAGGTCTGGAACACGCCGCTGGTGTCGTGGTGCAGGTGTGACTGGTTGAAGGTGAGCGCACCCCAGCCGCGGTCCACCACGTCGAACACGGCGCCGCCGCCCTCCCGGGCCGTGTTGTCGTCCATCACGGTGCCGGCGATCAGCACGTTGTCGTCCACGCCATCGAGGTAGATGGCACCGCCGCTGCCGCCGCCCTGCGTGCCACGCGATGCCGGGTTGGCCCCCCAGCCGATGGCCTCGTTGTCGGTGAACTCACTGTTGAGGACTTTCCACTGAACGCTGATGCTGCTCAGCGCCGCGCCGTTGGAGCAGCGCCCGCCGGTGAACGTGTCGCCCGTGATGTACACGGGACGATTGTCGTACTGGGCCAGGGCGCGGATCGCGCCGCCGCCAAGATCCGGGCCGTAGGCGTAGCAGCGGTTGTCGATGAACTGCGCGTTGACCGCCTTGAACTGGCCGCCCTGGTCGTAGATGGCCCCGCCGCCATCGACCCCGGCGTACCAGCACTTCGGGGTGTTGGTGGTGCAGGTGGCCTGAGGGGCACCGGCATAGCCGTCCTCGAACGTGATGTTCTGCACCACGACCCGCGGATACGGCTGGTCGACGCAGTCGTCGGTTGACCATTTGCCGGCGCACGTATCCGAGTAGAGGATTCGGCGCTTCCCGGCACCGCTCAGCGTCACCAGGCCGCCGCCGTCCAGCACGACGAGGTGCCGGGTCTTGATCACCTGGGCCGTGGCGGTCATCACGATCGTGACCGGTTTGGGCCCGCAGTTGAACGTGATCACGCCGCCGGCGGCGACCGCCCGCACCACGCCAGCCGATGTGCAACTGGCCGGCGTCCCGTGCCCGATCACGTGGTTGGGATGGGCGGTATCGACCGCGCGCCCCGCCGGCGGCACGTAGAAGTGTCCCCCGGGGTTACCGGCCCCGGACGCCGCTGCCGGCAGGAGCACTGCGGCGCCGATCAGGACGCCGAGCGCAGCCGTGAACCCGCGCATCTCCCGCATGAGTTCGATCCTAGTGGGTCGACGGGAAACGTTTCGCCCGGAAGGCCGAGGCCGGGGGCCGTTAGGCGAGGACGCAGGATCCGACGCGTAGCAGCGCTCCGCGAGGATCCGAGGACAAAGCCTGATGGTCACCCGGTCCGGCATAACGGCTGGAACGTGTCCAGGAGCCCCACTAGGGAGTCTCCGTCCGCATCGACGGTCTGCTGTGGTGAGCCGAAGCGAGCTTTGTTGAGATTTACGGATGCTGAGAACGTCAGGATGAGCTCGGAAAGGCCGATCGCTACGATCGTCCGCCACCCTTGCCTTCAGAATCCGCGTCAAGCAACAACGGGACTCGTCCTCGCCTCGATCAGAGCACCCGGCAGCGGGTCCTCGTCGTCGGCTACATCCTCGCCGTCGCCATGCCGCCGCTGGGCTTTGCGATCGGGATCGTGCTGGCGCTCTCGGCGAGACTGCGATCTCGGCACGCCGTATGGATCGTCTTGCTGAGCATCGTTGCGGCCGGGATATGGCTGCTGATGATCAACGCAGGCGCCCTGAAGGACACCGGCCAGGGCTACTGAGCCTGCGCCCCGATGTCCGCCTCTGGCACCGGATCGGGATGACGGACAGGGTGCTCGCGCCTTGGCAGCCGAGGAGACCGCCTGGAGTGCTCCGCGTCGCGAAGCCGGTGTCGCGGCGGCACCTCTCTCGGCGACTGCGGCGACGGCCCGGAAGGCGCGGGCGGTGGCGCCGCCGGCGGTTCGGTGTCTGAACCGAACGATCCGCCCTGGGCGTCTTCCCTCGCATCCGTGGGGTTTGAACGCAGGGCGTAGAGCAGCAGCCCCGCGATGGCGGCGAGGTGCGGAATGATCAGCAGTACGTAAAGCATCACTCCTCCCGCTTCGAACCATACCGCCCCTGTCGCCGGCCTGCGCGACAGGGGCGGCCACCCGGCATCACGGGCCGAGCCAGGCCACGTCGAGGCCGACCGCCGATCCGTTGACCTGGCGCGTGGAGAGCGTGCCGCCGCTGCTCTGGGATCCGTACAGGCTGACCGTGTTGCCAGCGGCGACGCGGACCATGATGGTCACGTGGTTTATCGTGTCCCCACCGCCTGCGAACGCGTTCTGGAGATCAGACCATCCGGGTGCGAGAAGGCCGTTGACGAAGACCTCCAGGACTCTGCTGCCAGTGCCACCGCCGGTATACGACCACTCGGCGTAGGCGGTGATCATGTACAGGCCGCTGCGATCGATCGTCAGCTCGTTGTTGGCGAGAGTTACCTGTGAAGTATCGGAGAGCTGGTCGAGGTTGATCGGAGTGCCGACGCCACTCTGGAAGCTCTGCGTGGTCGAGTCGGTCGCAAACCCGTGGGGGAGTGCACTCTGGTCGCCGGCTCCGACCGTCCCCGGAGCGATCGTCGGATTCGGGTAGGTGCCGGTGAGGTCGCCTCCGGCCGCGACGCCGTTGATCGTGGCGTTGCTTCCAGGCTGACCCTGCGGGCCCTGCGTGCCCTGCGTGCCCTGCGTGCCCGCGGCCCCGGTCTGCCCGGTTGGTCCCTGCGGACCGGTCGCGCCCTGGCTGCCCTTTGGTCCCTGGAGCCCCGCGGGTCCACTAGGACCGGATTGGTTCCAGCTGACGAGCTTGTCGTGGTTGTGGCACTGGGGACGTGAGCGGGGGTTGAGGTGGACCTGGTAGAGGTTGCCGCCGCGGCTCAGGCAGCCTTCGTAGACGTTCGTGGATTGGGAGACCAGCCCGGTGGCCAGCGCCGCGGCCGAACCGCTCGCGGCGATCGCCACCACGGTTGCCGCGATGACCGCAGCTCTCCGGATCAGGCGGGATTTGATTCTCATTCGCGATTGCTCTCTTCCGAGGTGGATTGCGGTTCGGGGATCGGCGTTCACACAGGTCGCGCAGTCCGTGACTGTCGTTCGATCCCGCCATCAGTCACTGGGCGGGTGGCGATCGCGGCCGATCATAAGCGGCTTCGACCCGAGTCAGGTCACATCGAGACATATGTCTCACCGCAGGAACCCGGGCCGGAGCGGGCGGCGGTCAGCCCCAAGGCGGAAGAAACCTGCGGTCAGCCGCGTAGCTAAGGCATCGTGCAGTCAAGGCAAGGAGGCCGTGGCAGGGGCGACGCTTTGGGGAGCGTTGACCAGCCATCGCACCAGTTATGGGGGTAGGGAAGTTGAGCACCGGACAGCATCGCCACCTGGTGGGCGCCCGTCGCCTGCTGCGTCTTGTCGTCCCGTTGGTAGCTGCGCTCGGATCTGTTGGAGTGCTCGCTCCGTCCGCCTCGGCGATCGGTACGCCAGTCGTCATCGATGGCTTCGGAAGCTCTACGGCTGCTCACTCCCCGTTCACGGAAACGGTCACGCCGCTTCCGCTTCCCGAAACTTCGACAACGCCACAAGGAACGTTCTCGGCCAGCGATGGACTCGCCACGATGACGATGAGCGGCTCCGGGAATGGAATTGCCGGCACCCAGCTCGACTACACGCCGACCTCCGGCGGCTCGATCGACATGACCGGCGGCGGCAACAACACCCAGGTGCTCGTCAGTTTTGCCCTGGTCAATCAGGTCCCGGCACAGGGCCAGTTCGCGACCGGCGTGACGGTCTTCATGTCGGCAACCGACAGCAGTGGCGGGACGGCGATCGAGCCGAGCGACGCCGTCGGAAACTACTTCGCGTTCAACGCCGCGTTCCCGTTCACCGGCCCCAATGGCTTTCAGTGCACAAACGACACATGCAGTAACGCCGAGCACGGGCAGCTGGATTTCACCCACATCACCCACTTCACCATCACTTTCGAATATCCGGCCTCAAACACGGGAGGAGGCAGCCTCACGGTCGAGGTGAACGAGTTGTGGGCCACGCCGACGGGTGGAGCGCCGCCGTCGGTGCCGAGCCCGACCGTGGCCGCGCCCGACCCGGCGGTCGCGCCCGCCGGAGGCACGGTTGACTTCACGGTCTCGTTCTCCGATGACCAGGGTGCAGCGCCCGTGACCTATAGCCCGCCGTCCGACATCGGGTTGCGAGCCCAGGACCTGACGGTGTCGGGCTCGGCATTCGGCGCGGCGACGCCGAGCATCGCCGTCACCGGAGGCCCGTCGACCTACACGGTTGCGGTCGGGGGGATGACGCAGGACGGGACGATCACGGTCGACGTTCCCGCAGGTGTCGTGGACGACGCCTGGGGCCAGCTCAACGTCGCGAGCGCCGATGATCCGACGGCGTCATTCACGCTCGCGGTGCCGCCCCAATTCACGGGTGGCAGCCCAGCAACTTTCGCCGAGCTCACGAGCGGTTCGTTCACGGTTCGGACCACGGGCAATCCTGCCGCTGTGTTGTCGATCAAGCAAGGAAGCCTCCCGACCGGACTCAGCTTTACCGACAACGGCGACGGCACCGCGGCGATATCCGGGACACCCGACCTCAACCAGGTCGGCACCCACGTCGTGACGCTCCAGGCGACCAACGTGGCAGGGACAGTCACGCAGGACCTCACGATAACGCTCAACCGGGCCTCCCAGGCGGCCTTGGCCCTGACCTCGATCGCAGGAACCTACGGCTCGAACTTGACCTTGATCCCGTCCGGCGGGTCGGGGTCGGGTGCGGTTTCCTATTCGGTGGTGGATGGGACGGCGTCAGGTTGTTCGGTGAGCGCCGGCGTGTTGAGCGTGGCGGGCGCCGGGTCGTGCCTGGTGACGGCGACCAAGGCCGCAGATGCGAACTACGACTTGGTGTCCTCGCCGCAAACGCCGGTGGCGTTCGGCAAGGCTGATCAGGCGACGCTGGCGGTGAGTTCCACGAGCGGGACCTACGGCTCGGGGTTGACGCTCACGACGTCGGGCGGGTCCGGGTCGGGTGCGGTTTCCTACACTGTGGCGGATGGGACAGCGTCTGGTTGTTCGCTGAGCGCCGGCGTGTTGAGCGTGTCGAGCGCGGGGACGTGCCTGGTGACGGCAGTGAAGGCCGCAGATGGGAACTACAACTCGGCGTCCTCTCCGCAGACGGCGGTTTCCCTCGCGAAGGCTCCTCAGTCGATTGCGTTCACCTCTCGGCCGCCCGCCAAGCCGCAGGTCGGCGGAGGCTACACGGTGGCCGCGACGTCCGACTCGGGCCTGCCTGTCGCGTTTGCGATCGACCCCTCGAGCGGCACCGGAGTCTGTTCGCTTGCCGCCTCCGTCGTCTCGTTTACGGGAACAGGAACGTGCGTCGTCGACGCAAGCCAGGCGGGCGACGCCAACCACCTTGCCTCGACTCCGAGCCGGCAGACGGTGACCGTCACCGCGCCGGCCGCCGGCCAGCAGACCGCTGCCGGCATTTCCACACCCGTCTCGGTTCTGGCCCCGAATCACTTCGTGGATCCTCCGCGATACAAGGCCCGCAGCAACGGCTCGTTCGACTTGTCGGTGAAAGTGCCCAGCCCCGGGCGGGTTGACGTGATGATCACCGCGTGGAATGGAAACCGCGTCCACGGCGCGCTCGGGGCAAGGCTGTTCCGGTTGCTGCAGCCCGCGCCTGGGCGCTTCGTGTTCGCGCGCGCGCACGCTGGCGCCACTCACGCGGGTACGCTCCAGATCCAGGTAACTCCCAACGCCGAGGGGCGGCGGCTCGTGGCCCGTCACAGGCCCGAGACCCTCGTGAGGATCTGGGTCACCTTCACGCCCAGCAAGGGCCGGTCTCACAGCGTCGGTTATTACGGGGTCCTCTTGGGCTAGCCAGCGGCTCGAGGTCCGTGCGGTTCGCGATCGCGAACCGCCGGCGCCGTGCCGGGTCATCACCCCGGCCGGAGGGTCCCAGCGAGCGGCACGCCCGGCAGGGACCCCGTTTGCCCGCATGCGTGCCGCGGCGTTCAGCTCCTGGTCGAACGCCTGCTCCTGCGACGGCGTCCGCTGCGCGGCCGGCGTCGGATCGTCACCGGGCGCAAGCCTGTTCTCGCACCCCGCTCTGCTGGCAACGCTCACATCAGGTTCGGCGGTCCCGCTTCTTGCGGAGGGGCTTCCCCCAAATGTCTGTGACGGCCTGTCGGTCCCGCGCCGGCGGCGACGAGTCCTCCGGAGCCTCTAGCTCAGGGTTTGATTCCGAGGCTGACCAAAACGCCACCGTTGCGGGATTGATGTACACATCACCGCGCTGATCGTGGCCCGTCAGTCGAAACGGAATGCCGCCGGCGGACGTAAACGCCTCAGCAACGCGACTCGGCTCTTCGTCAACCTTCACGTGCACGCCCGGGCCGGCGAAGTAGATGTAGGTCGGCATGCGGTCAGTCTTGCATCGATCGCGAAGGAGCGGCGCGTCCCACGTTCTGGTCACGAGCATGGTGCCGCGTCCCGCATGCTGCTGGTGTCGGGAGAAGCCTGGACTTGCGGTCGACGTGGACAACGAGGTGCGAGACTTAGTCGCGGCTGGCGTAGGGTGCTGCGGCACGTCCTTCACAGAGCGTTCATTCCGGATCGCCCGTGTCTGCGTGCGGTCCGAAGGCCAGGTGTGCGATCGTGAGGGGCGTGATGTGATCAACAGCGAGCGGAGCGGCAGATGAGTGCGGGCAAGATTGGCGGGGTAGAGCAACGATCGGGCGAGAAGGCCGACCGATTGGCGAGCCGGAGCACGCTGACCGTGATCGACAACCGCACGGGGGAGCGGTTCGAGTTGCCGATCGAGGACGCTGCGGTCCGCAGCTCGGAGCTCGGACGGCAGGCAGGTGGGCTCGCGCTATACGACCCGGGCCTTTCGAGCACGGCCGTGTGTCGCAGCGCGATCACGCATATCGACGGTGAGGCCGGGATCCTCCAGCACCGCGGCTACCGAATCGAGGCGCTGTGCGAGCGCTCGAACTTCCTCGAGCTGGCGTATCTGCTGATCAACGGGGAGTTGCCGACCGCGGAGCAGTACGAGTGGTGGTTGCAGGCGATCGGCACCCGCAACTTCGTCCACGAGAACGTCAAGGGCTTCATCGAGGGATTCAGGTATGACGCGCGCCCCATCGCGATGGTGGCCGCGGCGGTCGGTGCACTCTCCAGCTTCTATACCGACGCCGACCAGGTGTACGACGAGGAAGCCCGGGAGCTGCAGGTGGTCCGCCTGCTGGGGAAGTTGCCGACCTTGGCGGCCTTCTCCTACCGCCGCCGGCGGGGGCTGCCGTACGTGCACCCTGAGGACCACCTCAGCTACACCGGGAACCTGCTGTCGATGATGTTCCGGATGAGCGAGCTTCGCTACATCCCGGACCCGGTGGTCGAGCGCGCGCTGGACGTGCTGCTGATGCTGCATGCCGACCACGAACAGAACGCTTCCACGACCGCCGTGCGCGCGGTCGGGTCCACGCATGTGAATCCGTACGCGGCCGTCGCTGCCGGTGTCACCGCGCTGTCGGGGCCGATGCGCGGGGGAGCCGCCCAGGGAGTGCTGACGATGCTGAGGGGGATTGGATCGCCCGACCAGGTACCGGCGTTCCTCGGGCGCGTCAAGTCAGCGCACGAACGGCTGCTGGGCTTCGGCCATTGGGTCTATAAGACGTACGACCCCAGGGCGCGTGTGCTGCGTCGGCAGCTCGAGCAGCTCTACGAGCACCGCCGGCCCGACCCGTTGTTCGCGATCGCCGACGAGCTCGAACAGCGAGTGCTGGCTGACGAGTACTTCACCTCCCGCCGGCTGTACCCGAACCTCGATCTGTACTCCGGCCTCACATACGAGGCGCTCGGCATCGCGCAGCCGATGTTCCCGGTGATGTTCGCGCTCGCCCGTAGCGCCGGATGGATCGCGCAGTGGGTCGAGATGGTCAAGGACCCTGAGCAGACGACGTTCAGACCGCTTCAGCTGTACACAGGCGCGCTCGACCGCGAGTACGTGGACGTCGGCGAGCGCGGCTGACCACCGACCGCCGCGGACGCTCGCTGATGTGCCGATCCCCCGGGGGGCGACGGTCGGATCGGAACCGACCGTCAGCGAGGCCCCGTTCATCATCGTGCGTTTTCAGTCCCGGTCGAGCCTTCTGACCAGCGCTTCAGCGCCTCACGTCCGACCAACGTGACCTCGCCGTTAGCGGCGATCCAGTCACGAGCACGCAACTCGCCGACCAGCCCACCAGGATCGGTCGGACTCGCATCGGCACCCCCGGCAACCAGTACGTCAGTCCCCGGCTCAACCCTCCAGCGACCCGAGTCAAGGGCGCTGAGCGCACGCCCCTGCTCGTCGCTGGGAAGATCAAGCGGATGCGGACCAGCGACGGGCAGGGTCCTTGCAGCCGTCTCAGGTTCCAAGTCCCGCGCCTGAGCCGCGTGGTGAGCTTGGGGATCGCTGAGTCGGTCGCTGATCCACCGCCCCGTCGAGTCGGCAAGTTCCCTGAACCGCTCACCACCCATCTCGATCTGCCGCGCAATCTCGTCCACGTCGATGCTCTTCACGGCGCGCTCGACCGACCGGCTCAGCTCAGTCGCGATAGCGCGAACCTTCTTCTCAAAGCTCTCGTCATCTCGTCCGCTCATCACAAGATCATCGCACCGCCCAGGAGGTGGGGGAAGAGCAGCGCGCGAAGCGGGAGGCGGCCGAGCGGAAGATCACCGTCCGCGAGCTCGGCCAGGAGGGGCTTGAGTGGCTCGAGCAGGTGCGGGGTGCCAAGCCCTCGACGATCCGTGACTAGGCGTGTCTCTTGCGCGAGCCGGGCGTCGCGTACAAGCGGGGCGAGCGGACGACGGCGGGCCGGAGCCTCCACGGCCTCCGGCACGCTGCGGGCAGCATCCTCGCGCGGGTAGCCGACCCGGTATTCGTCCGCGACTACCTGGGCCACTCAAAGCTCAGCACGACCGACCGCTACGTGAGCGCCAAGCATCGCCCCGAGGACTTCGAGCGTCTCAATCGCGCGTTCGCCACCGCTCCGGCTGACGTGCCGCTCGGGGTCGAAGACGAGCTGGGCTCCGCCACCAAAGGGTCTCAGGGACCGAGCAATGCCGCTGGGACGACGGCGACACCGTCCGGACGCCGGTAGGCGGTCGGACCCGTCGTGATGACGACGGCGTCCCGCAGCCGCTCGCCGAGCTGTTTGCCGAGCCATGCCAGGTGGTTGACGTGCGTATCCGTCGCGGTGCGGGTGAGCTTGACCTCGAACGCGACGACACCCCCGTCGCGGGCCTCGACGATGAGGTCGGCCTCGTGGCGTCCCCGGGCGGTGCGGAAATGTCCCACTCGCGCCTCGTTGGGTTGCGCGTAGACCCGCAGCGACAGCGTCACGAGGCTCTCGAACAGAGCGCCAAGCAGCGTGCGCTCAGGCGCCGCGCCGGGAATGAGCCGGCCACGGCCGCCGAGCAGGGTCTCGAGGGAGGCGCCGAGCAGTTCCGCAGCAAGCGCCGGGTCGGCGAGCTGATGCTTGGGTGCCTGAGCGAGCTCGCGCAGGGTGCTGCCCGAAGGCAGCCAGGCGGATACCTCGTCGAGCATCCAAACTCTGGTGAGCGCATCCCGGTAGTTCTGCGTGGTTTCCTTGGAAGGCTTGTGGTCCTCACCGCCGCTCGCCGCGTCTCGGATCTTCTCGAACGATGCCGTGCTCGACGACGCGGCTGCGTACGCGACCATCCAGCGACGCAGCGCGGCCGGGTTGCGAATAGTCACGCCCGCGTCGTCGGGAATGTCGCGGTCCACAACCCGCTCGATGTAGCCGTCGAGCTGCTGGCGCCGGGCGCGCCCGGAGAGCCCGCGTATACCCGGAAACCCGGAAGCCAGCGCCTCGGACGCGTATTCCTCCACGGTTAGTTCCGTCGTGCCCGTGACCGCTTTTCTTCCGCCGGCGAGGAGTTCTGCGAGGCTGACGGTGGGCTCTTCCAGCCGCTCGGCGAGCGAGAACGGGCGCATCCGGACGCTGACGATGCGCCCCGCGCCCGAGTGGGTCGGCGGAGGGTCCGGCATTGCAGAGCCAGTAAGCAGGAAACTGCCCGGCGGCGCGCCTTCATCAACCCGGCGACGGACGAGGTCCCAGACAGACGGGAGGCGCTGCCACTCGTCGAGGAGCACCGGCGGTTCGCCATCGAGCAAGCGCTCCGGGGCGGCCTGGGCGACCGCGAACTCGGCTGGGTCGTCGAGCCGGCGGATCGTTCGGACGTACTGCAATGCCGTCCGGGTCTTCCCAACCCCCTTCGGGCCCTCAAGCGCGATCGCGGCCAGCTCGGAGATGAGCTCCGAGAGTTCGTCGTCCACGATGCGACGCCGGTACGGCTCACCATCAGACACGCGACAGCAGCTTACCAAAACGGCAGTCCGAAACCGACCATATCGTCAATATGAGGCAGACCGTATCGACGGCGTAAAATCGACCATAACGGCACGAAGCAGCAGGATCCCCGCGTCCTCGAGGGCCACCGGTTCCCGGGAAGCTCGGCGACGATCGCGCGGATCTGCGTAGCCGACGCGCGCTGGTTCGCGACCGCGCGGTGCAGACGGGCGATCGCACAGATCAATCCCATCGACACGCACGGCTGGCGGCCCATCCGGACTGCGTGGCATCGTCGTAGGCGCATGAGTCCGACTGTCTTCCGCGACGGGCCGTTCCGATTCTTTTTCTTTTCGCGCGAGGAGGAGCGACTCCACATCCACGTCCAGTCGCCTGATGGCGAGGCCAAGTTCTGGATCGAGCCGCAGATCGAGCTCGCGCGGAACTATGAGCTGAGCGATCAGGACTTGAGTCGCGCCCTACAGTTGGTCGTCGATCATGAGCAGGAGATTCGAGATGCCTGGCACAAGCACTTCGACACTTGAAGTCACAAACATCTCCAAGCACGGCTTCTGGCTGCTGCTCGACGGACGCGAGCTGTTTCTCCCATTCGAAGATTTCCCGTGGTTCAAGCACGCCCCAGTGGATGCAATCCTGCGCCTCGAGCGGCCGGCGCCTGGACACCTCCATTGGCCCGACCTCGACGTCGATCTCGCCATCGACTCCATCGAGCATCCCGATCGCTACCCGCTCAAATCCAAGGCCTGACGGACGCGATACGCGGCTCTGCGTCGCCGTCGCACTCGCTTGGCGGGTTGGCTGCGGACGGGGGCATAGGACTCGTCTGCTACCCGCAGCGTCGGGGAGCGCTTCGCCGCCAGAGCGCAAAGCGTCCGAAACCGAACGCATGCCGATGGCCGAAGGCACACGGCTGCCGCCGAGATCGCGAAATGGCCTGGTTTGTGCACGTACCCGGCCTTCGGTCAATGTGAGCCCGGGACAGCGGCAGCGAGCCTAGATGGGCTGGATGAGCTCTCGAGCCTCTACGTCCCTTTGACCGGCGATCGTGATCCGCACCAGTGGGTCGGTGAAGTGAATGAGATGCTTGGCGTGCAGCTGGTTTAGCGTCCGCACGGCGTTGGTACGCATGGGCTTGGGCAACCACTCAGTCAACACCTTGCGGTCCACGCCGCCCGCGCCGGACCAGTACACCAGTAAGAGAACGTGGTCCGAGGCGCCCAAAGTCTTTAGCAGCCGCGGCGCGCCATCGAACACCTGAATCAGGGGCACCTCGCGCGACACGAGCGCGTCGATGATCCCTTGAGCCTCGTTTGCCGACAGCGAGTGGTAGAGCCGAACGAGCTCTGCGAGCACCCATCCGAGAATTGAGACAACGATGCTTGCGTCTTGGAAATTCGGGTCGATGCCGTCCGAGAGATGTGCGGTATTTCGCTTGTTCCGGATGTCGTAGATCACCCTGACCGCGCGTGGGATGTGCAGACGGACACTCTCTGGATGGGAGCCTGCCGGGAGTCCTGCCAGCGCCGTGATAACGGTGTCGGCCTTGAACCTAGGGTCAGCAAGCGGGGTGAACTTGCCCGTAGTAGCCCACTGCAAAGCCCGCAGCACGGCCTCTGAAAATCGGCCGCCCTCGACAGCATTGGGCATGAAGTCGTTGAGGTAGAACCGTTGCTTGGCTTGGGTGAACGCGGCGAGAACTTCATGCGCGAGAACAGATGGCATGCCAGCCGCAGCGAAGCCCGCCTCGATTGAGCCGGCGTCCGCCGCGGGCACTAGGACTGGACCCCGCGGATAAAGGCGACAGCGGCCTTGAGGCTTTCAACAGTTTCAGGTTGCTTGACGCGAAACACCTTCTTCCCGCGGGGCCCGACGTAATTGACCGCCCTTTCCTTCGATATGTACGCAGAGAAATTGTCGGTATCCCAGCACTTGAGCCGCTTGCACTCGTCGGCGATCCTGGACGCTGGCACGTCTCGAACATCCAGGGCATAGTGGTATGCCGCAGTGAGAGCGACCGCCACCGTACGAGCCTGTGCAGCCACATTGGCACCGAGCTGGCGAGCTGGGCCGTTCAGGATCGGCTTGCCGCTATCGAAGTAGAAAACCTCTTCTAACTCATGGCGGGCGATGCCCGTCTCGTTAGAAAATTTGTCGAAGAGCTCGTCATCTGGGAGGACGGTCCCGATCACATCGTTGTCTAGCGCCTTAGGCTTGGCCTTAGGACGAAGGCCGGTTCTAGGTCCCGTGGGCGATGTGTTGGGTTTCGAGCCGCGCCCAGCCGCCGCGGCGCGCTGCGTAGACGCCGGCGCGGCTTTGGAAGCCAGCACCGCCATCGCCTCCCTAAAAGCGACCTCCTGAAGGGGCTCCGGTATACCCGCGTCCTTCACTGCCTTCCAGGCCTCGGCGATCATGTCGCTGACTGCCACCACTGCCTCCTGCATTAGGATCCCCACAGCATACAGTGAGTTCAGGATGGATGGACAAACTCTTGAGGCGCGGTGTGCCATGCCATCCCCGGTCCCATCGACGTGACGCCGTCGCCGTGCCTATCTTGGCGACGAAAGTGCTGATTTGATCTACCTAGCGGCCATCTGGTCCTCAGCGCGGCGCGCGGCAACAATCTCCGCATGGCCGACGACATGGTTGGGTTTGCGGCAGACTCAAGATTAACTGTGCCATCCGTGGCATGTGCGGCCGCCTGGGCGGAGCGGCGCTCCCCACGTTACGAGGCGCTAGCAGGGGCTCTGGCATAGCGTTAGGCATTGGCAGCGGTGCGCATGGGATATCCAGCACTCGACCGGTAACCATGACCGTGTGTTCGTCCGTTCCGCCGTGGCTGGCGTCAGGGCGCTCTGTTAGCTCGTGATGCTCGCAAGACACGGCAGGTCGCGGAGCCCTCAGAGGGGCGGACCGACGTTCGGTCGACCCGATCGCCTGCTCGACGCGCCTTCAGGCTCGGACAGCACCCTCGGCCCGAGAGCCACCGCCCCGCTCCGGGACGAAAACGAAAGCCCTTCACACAATTTCGCCTTGTTCCGAGAGATCGCGGTGCATGCCTGTGTGCGATGACGACGAAGCGGTCGGCCAACTACATGGCGCCGGACGGCTCGGATGCCGGGAACGCGATCGTCCGCTCGCTCACTGGGGGATGAGTCGCGGGCGACAAAGGAGTCGCCGGCAGAGCGATTGGCGGACGAGCGCTCGGCCACGCACTGAGCTGTCTTGCGGCGCGCGGCGGACGGCTGCATCGCCGGGAAGATGCGCGAGCCGAACGGCGCGAGGCTGACGTCAGACGCCGCGCTGTTGCTTTGGTAGGGCATCGGGCTGCTGGTTCGCCACAAACTCGATCGCCAGCCCGCATCGTCCTCGAGCCGTGCTCCGACGGGCGTCGCGCCCCCGGCCGGCGGACGCGCCCGAAGCCCGTTTGTTGTACAGAGTTGTTGTACAACGACGTGAACCGGTCAATTGGAAGGTTTCGGGCAACAAAAAACCCCGCGATTTGCGGGGCTTCTTGAAAGAGCGGCTGAAGGGACTCGAACCCTCGACCTTCTGCATGGCAAGCAGACGCTCTAGCCAACTGAGCTACAGCCGCGATGGGACGGCGGAAAGTATAGAAGCCGGTCCCGGCCGCCGCGAAGCGCTGGCAGCTGGCCTGCGGACGCGCCGTTGGTTCAGCGCGATCGGGCCAGGACGCTCACGTCGTCGGGGTTGATCAGGTCGGGCACGGTCCAGCCGTCGAGGTCGTACTCGTTCATGCACTGCTCGGCGAATCCCTTGTAGCGCTCGGTCTGGCCGCTGCCGGTGGCGGCGAACAGGACCTCCATGCGGATGTTCTCGTTGTTGCCCGAGTAGTTGCGCTCGTAGAGCTCGTGGCGGCCGCCGAACTCGGTGCCCAGAGCGTCCCACAACAGCTTCATGAGCTTGACCCGCTCGACGGCCTCGATGCCGTTCGAGCCGCGAACGTAGCGGTCCAGATACTTCCGGATATCGGGGTTCTTGAAGTCGCGGGCGCTCGAGTTGATGTAGATCAGACCGCTGGCCACGGTCTGCTCGATGATCTCCTTGACCCGGGGATAGCCGATCGTCGAGAACAGTCGGTAGGCCATCGCGTAGTCCATGTTGGGCAGCAGCGCGCCCTCCTTCCATGGCTGCGGCTCGCGGGCCATGGCGCTGGCCAGTCCCCACAGGAGATTGCGCCAAGCTAGGACCTCGCCGACCTGCGCCTGGACGCCTCGAAAGTCCTTGGTCCCGGTCGCTTCGACGGCCTTCAGGAGCAGCCCGCCGATGAAGTCGAGCTTGACGGCCAGGCGGACGCAGCCGTGGAAGCAGAAGCGCGGAATGAACCCGGTGTGCGGGAAGAAGTTGTTGGCCTTCTCGATGTCGCCGTAGACGAACACGTTCTCCCACGGCACCAGCACGCGGTCGAAGATGAAGATCGAGTCGTTCTCGTCGAGCCGGCTGGACAGCGGATAGTCGAACGGGCTGCCCATCACCTCGGCGGTCATCTCATAGGAGGGGCGGCAGATCAGCTTCACACCCGGGTGTGTCCATCGACACGGCACACACCAGTGCGTATTCCTTCTTCTGCAGCGGAATCGGACCGTAGTGGGCGATGAAGTTGTAATGGGTGAGGGCCGACCCGGTGGCCACCACCTTGGCGCCGCTCACCACGATGCCCTCGTCACGCTCCTCCTCGACGTGCATGAACACGTCGCCCACTTCCTCGGGCGGCCGATTGCGATCCACCGGCGGATGGATGATCGCGTGGTTCCAGTACAGGACGCGCTCCTGCGCCTCGCGATACCACCGCCGGGCGTTGTCCTGGTAGGGGTCGTAGAAGTCGGCGTTCGCTCCCAGCGTGGCCAGGAAGGCGGCCTTGTAATCCGGGCTGCGCCCGAGCCACCCGTACCCGATGCGCGCCCACTCGGCGATCGCCTCCAGGTCACCCACGCAATCCTCGACCGTGCGCGGGACGCGGAAGAACTTGTGGGTCACGCCGCCCGAGCCCGTGTCGGTCGTAGTGGTGATCACGTCGCGCCGGGCCTCGTCGTGCAGCGCGTCGTACATCCGGGCGATCGAGCGCGCCGTATTGCGGAAGGCGGGGTGGGTGGTCACGTCCTGGACGCGCTCGCCGTAGACGTAGATCTCCCGCCGGTCGCGGATGCTCTCCAGATACTCCGCTCCGGTGAACGGCCGGGTGGCCCTAGTCGTGCTGTCGAGCATCGGTTCCACGGCTCCTCGATCGGCGTTTCTGTCTGACAGATCCTTCCACCGATGCTCGACCCGATCAAGACGGCGGACGATAGGCTCCGCCGGTGCCAACCGGCTGCTTCGTGTCCACCGGCCGCTCGCTTGACCAGGCGCTCGCGCGCGTGAAACTGGCCGAGTCGCTCGGCTACCACTCGGCGTTCGTCACGCACATCGCCGGTCGCGAGTCGTTAACCGTGGTCACCGCTTATGCGCTCGCCACCGAGCGCATCCGGGTGGGCACCGGCGTCGTCCCGATCTACACGCGCAGCCCGGCCACCATGGCGCAGACCGCGGCCACCATCGACGAGCTCTCAGGCGGCCGGCTGAGCCTCGGTCTGGGCGTCTCGCATCGCGCGATCGTCGAGGGCTGGCACGGCCAGACCATCGACCACCCGGTGGCCGAGATGCGCGAGTACGTGGAAATCATTCGCGCGGTCCTGCACGGAGAGCAGGCGCCGGCCGGCGAGAAGTGGCACACCACCTTCGCGCTCTCGGGCCTCGAGCCACGCCCGGGGCTCCCGATCTTCATCGCCGCGCTGTCGCCGGCGATGCTCCGCCTGGCCGGCGAGATCGGAGACGGCGTGATGCTCTGGCTGTGCAACCCGAACTACATCCGGGATGTGGTCGTGCCCGCGGTGCGCGAGGGGCGCGAGCGGGCGGGCCGGTCGTTGGACGGCTTCGAGATCGTCGCCGCGGTCCCGGCCGCGCGGACCGACGACCGCGCCGGCGCCTACGAGGCGATTCGAGGCGAGCTGCTCACCTACTTCGCGCTCCCCTTCTACCGCACGATGCTCGACCGCTCCGGCTATGGCGATGACATCGCCGCTTACGACGCCGCCCATGGAGACGTCGACGCGATGCGCGGCGCGATCTCCGACGACTTCCTGGACGCGCTCACCGCTGTGGGCGATGAGGCGGCGGTGCGAGCCGGGGTCGAGCGCTACCGGGAGGCGGGCGCCACCCTCCCGTGCCTCGGCCCGATCTCGAAAACCGACTTCGAGGCGACACTGCGCGCCTCGGCGCCGGGTGGATGACCGGTGGTGCGGCGACCGGGCACACACCAAACGGACTTCTAGGTATCGGCCGCTCAGCGGGGTCCGTCGACCTCGCCTCGGCCAACGTGGCCCGGGCGCGCTCGGCAAGCGCCTCGACGACGTAGGCTTCCGGTAGCGCGTCGGTCGCCGGAGCGTTTGCCCGGTGCCCATGCGACACTCCGGCGCAGGTGAGTTCCGAGAGCCTCACCGGCGGGGCGCGATGTCCGGAGCGCTCGTTGTCGGTCCTCGAGTTGGTGCTGGCGCCGTGATGACCACGTTTGTGTGGTCGTGAGAGATCGCCGGCTGTTCATCGCGCTCGGCCTGTGTGCCTTGGTGATCGTCATCGGTGGTGTCGTCGCGTTGACCAGATCGGGCGGTCCGAACCACAGTCGCCGTGGCGTCACGCCCCCGCGGCCCGACATCGTGTTCGTCCTGACGGACGACCTGTCGATGAACCTCCTGCGGTTCATGCCCCACGTCCAGGCCATGGAGCAGGAGGGGCTCACGTTCGAGAACTATTTCGTCTCCGACTCGTTGTGCTGCCCCTCGCGGGCGTCGATCTTCACCGGCGACTTTCCGCACGACGACGGCGTGTTCAGCAACTTCGGACCGGGTGGCGGCTTCAACGCGTTTTACACACGCGGTGACCAGCGTCACACGTTCCCGATCGCCCTGCAGCGAGCCGGCTATCTGACCGCGCTGATGGGCAAGTTCCTGAACGGCTACCTGGAGCCGTCCGGTCACTCCGCCGACGGGCAGATCAGCTCGGTTCCGGCAAGCTACGTCCCGCCTGGGTTCAACGAGTGGGACGTAGCCGGGTGGGGCTACCCGGAGTTCAACTACACCTTGAACCAGAACGGAACGCTGCACAGATACGGCCATCAGCCCTCCGACTACCTGACCGACGTGATCGCGCGCGACGGGGTGAGCTTCATCAACCAGGCGGCCAAGCGCGGCAAGTCGTTCTTCCTGGAGCTGGCCACGTTCGCGCCGCACTCGCCGTACGTCCCGGCTCCTCGGGATGCGCACGACTTTCCCGGGCTGCAAGTCCCGCGCACACCGAACTTCGACATGCTCCCGACAAACCCGCCCAAGTGGCTAGCCGGCCATCGACGGCTGACCCGCCGGCAGATCACGAAGAACGACTCGGCCTTCCGCCGCCGCGCCGAGTCGGTCCAGGCCGTGGATCGGATGATCGGTGCGATCGAGCAGACGCTCGCCGCAGACGGCATCGCGAACGACACGTATCTGATCTTCAGCTCAGACAACGGTCTTCACACCGGCCAATACCGGCTGATGCCCGGAAAGCTGACCGCGTTCGACACCGACATCCACGTCCCGCTCGTAGTCGTCGGGCCCGGCGTCCCGGCTGGACGGACCACCACGGACATGGCCGAGAACATCGACCTGGCCAAGACGTTCACCGCGATTGGCGGAACGACCCTGCGCTCCGACGGGCACAGCCTGCTCAGACTGATCCACGGCGAAGCCGCGCCGGGCTGGCGCAATGCGATCCTGGTCGAGCACCACGGTGGAGTGATGTCCGTGCTCGATCCCGACTACCAGCAGTCCCCCAGCGGCAATCCGACGACCTACGAGGCGATGCGGACGCCTCAGTTCCTCTACGTCGAGTATGCGGACGGGGAGCGGGAGTTCTATGACCTCCGCGTCGATCCTTTTGAGCTGCACAACGTGGCCGGCGAGCTCACCGCGTCCCAGCTCACGCTGCTGCACTCCGAGCTGTCCCGGCTCGAGCGCTGCCACGGCGGCCCGCGGTGCTGGGCGGCGACGCACGTCGCGCGCGGCCCCACGCCGTCTCGTGGTGCGTGATGGACGGAGCCGGCCCTGTCAAGGACGCGATGCGAAATTACAACGCTGTTCGCCGCCGACAAGCGCTCAAAGCTGCGAGAGCTGCGCCCGCGACGCGGCGGCTGCTTCCGGGGAGGACGCCACACGGGTTCGCTTCGGAGGCTGCGTACTCGGCGCGTGACGCACTATCGCCGTTCGCTGGCCCTGCTCGAGGAGCGCATCCCGGATTCTCCGCTGGTCAGAGAGCTGCGCGAGAGCTTGGCGCGCTCCGACGCGAGCGGGTGCCCGCCGCCGCCTGAGCAGTCGCGGCTGAGTGAGCCTCCTGGGCGCGGGCAACCGGAAGGCGACGACCGGAATCGAACCGGTGTAGACGGCTTTGCAGAGGGTCCGAAGGGGGATGCGACGGGAGCTGAGCGCGCTGAAGCCCGATAAAACCGTGCTATGGAGTCGCGGTCAGCTCCGCTCGAGCTCGTCAGAACTGCTGAGTTTGGGGAGCTATGGGGAGCCTCGGCTGGTCCGACCAGACCGGATGTAGACTGATTAAGCGATTTCCGACCCTGAACCAAAGCCAGACGCGATCGAGGAGGCGAACGCCAGGTTCTGGAAGCCGCGTCCGCTGCGAAATGACCGCCCGCTCGAAGCGCAGTACCGCAGGCACACGTTCGGGCGACGTCTCGCTGTGGCACCTCAGACCGTAGCCGAGGCGAGATACGGAGCGCTCACGGGTGGGTGGGGAGCACGTCGTTTGAATGAGCTTGCGCGGCTGCCGGCCGCGGTCCGCCTCGTGCCCATTGATGACCAGACGATCGAACAGGTCGCGCAGCTTCGACACCAGAACGTGACCTCGCCGTCTTCGAGCACGAGCCGCAGCGAGCCCGCGAGCTGGGCGCGGCCGTCGTGGGTCTGGAGCTCGGAGCGGCGGGTGCCGCGCAGGTACGGGAGCATTCCGCGGCGGACCAGGATCCGGCTGATCTGGGAGTAGCGGCGGATCCGCCGGGTTCGCTTGCGCAGCCCTCGGATGAGATAGAGCGGCTCGGGCATCGTGCCGCTCGGCACCAGCGCCTCGAAGATCACCAGCACCAGCATCGCGATCAGCAGCGCGATCGCGACCCCGAGGGTCACGAACCATACGGCGGGCAGAAACGACCAGCTGCCGTTGTGCTTGGCGATCGAGCTGCCGATCGCGGTGATGATCGGCGAGGCGCACGCCAACGCGACCAGCCCGCCGAGTGTCGCGCGCATCGGCGAGAGCGCAGGCCAAGGAGACGGCGTACGGCGAACGCGTACACGGGCACGGTCAGGGCGACCGCCAGGACGACGAACAGCACGGTTACGGCAGTCATTCCGAGGCGACCGATTCGGTTGTGCTGGTGTCGACCAGGACTCCCAGCAGCTCGCCGATCGTCGGCTCTCGACCGATGGGTGCCGGCAGGGGCAGGTGGTTCTGGATGCGGTAGCGGTTGCGACGGCCGTCCTTTTCCTTGACGACGTAGCCGGCTTCGGTCAGGTCGTTCACGATCCCGAACGCTCGGCGTTCGGTGACGCCGAGCGCGTCGGCGATCTCGCGTAGGCGAACACCGGGATCGCGGGCGATGCAGACGAGCGCTCGGGCGTGGTTGGTCAGGAAACTCCACTCGACCATCGCACAAATATAGAAGATTATGTTCTAGAAATGCCTTGCTAGTTTGCGGAAGGCGGAGTAGTGTCGCACCGGAAAATCTCGAGCCTAGGTGTGGACGAAGGCAACGCGTTCTCGACACTGGGACCGATAGAGAGGGGCAGCCATGACCGCAACGCAGGACATGACCGGCGTGAGCCCGACACCTGCGGCGGACGGCGACGAAAGTGCGCCCACAGCACGAGCGGAAGATCGCATCGTGGTAGCGGCGCGAAGTTCGATCACGTGGGAGCGGTATGCCTGGGTGGCGGGCATCGTTTTCGTGATCGCGCTGCTGGCGGAGATTGTGGTCGCGCTCGGAGTCGGACTGACCCAGGACGACTCGGCGGGGAAGATCGCGAGAGGACTCCAGGAGCACCACGAGCGGCTGTTGGTGATCGCCTACCTCTCCGTCGTCTACGCCACCGCGTTTCTGATCTACCTCTGCGGCCTTTACAACTCGCTGCGGGGGGACACCGACCGGCACCGGATCCTCGGGTCCTTGGTGCTGATCGGCGGAGTGCTCTTTGTCACTCTCCATGCCGTCAGTGACATCGGCATCACCGGTCTTGTCGGCGCCAAGCTCGCGTCGTTTGGCTCTCAACACGATCCAGGCGTCCCCTACACGCTCTTCCTGACGACGTACGCGCTGGAAAGCGTCGGGGACGTTTTCGGCAGTCTCTGTTTTCTCGCGGCGGGCTTGCTCGTGATCAAGAGCGCCGCCCTGCCGCGGTGGCTTGGGTGGGTTTCGATCCTCGCCGGGATTGCGCTGTTCCTTCAAGGCTTCGGCCTCGGCGGCGTCATCGCCTCGTTCGGGCTAGTTCTCGACCTCATCGGGTTCGTGCTCTTGCTGATCTTCGTGCTCGTGAGCAGTGTCATCTTGTTAAAGCGAGAAACCGCGCTCTCCAACATCGCGGTTCCTCCGGTCAAATAGGTCCTGGGCAGAGGCCCCCAACGGGCTGAACGGCACCCTGCGCTCGGGCGTAACTGATGCCCCGCAGGCCCCTGCTGCTCGGGGACCACGACTGCGCCACGGCCTAGGTTCTCCCCCGCTCGTCGCCAAACCCGCGGCATTAGGTGCGCGCGAGCAGCGGGTCGCGGATCAGCCACCGCCGGGCCGGTCGATCGAGTGGCAAGTGCCGAGCCGCTGAACGCTCAGGCGCCAAGTACGACGCGAAGTCCGGAGGAATAGACCTGAGTTCGTGCTTGACCATGATCCCGCGCCCGCCCCGCCAGTGCTGGGATCTCGCCGCACGTCCTGGTGGGCAGCCGAGCCGGACTACCCGCCCACTACGTGTGCAGATAGTCCGCCTCGACTACTTGTTGACAGCTGCTCGAATCCAGTGTGTGGGGGGCGGGTGCGGGCAGGTAGCTGCACTCCGGATCCCGCTGGGGATTACGGATACAGCAGGAAAGTGCGAGATCGTCGAGGACACAAATCACCGATCTCGAGGACTGTGATGGCCTCGAAGCTAACGGTGATCAGAAAGCTCTCGCGAGGCTATGCGGCGCTCGTTGTAAGGTCCGCGCGCTGCTGATCATCGATCGCGGCGGTGAGGGTGCAGGGGGCGTCGGCGAGGACGCCGAACGCGAGACCGCGATGACGCTCACGCCCGTCCTCGCGTGACTCAGGGCCTCGACAGCCTCTTGGAAGCGGTCAGCCGCAGACCCCACTGTCGCAGCGCAGCCGGAAGGAGGCGACGACCGGAATCGAACCGGTGTAGACGGCTTTGCAGCGCGTGGGATTTAGGTCATCTGAGGTTCGCAACCGTGAAGGAGGGTTTGATTGGCCGCCACTTGACCTTGGTGCCGTTGGGCGGGATCACGGTTCGATCCCGATGACCTGCAGGTGGCGGTGACGACGGAGCAAGTCAAGTCCGCGCCGAACATCGAACAGCACGGCGAGGAGCTGTCGCAGGCCGGCGAGTCGGCGCCCTATCACCTTACGAGCTCAACTACACCCCGCCTGACACTGAAAGCGGGCGCCGACTCGCCCGCGGCTGACATCTCAGCGCCACGACAGACCGGCGATCGCTGCGCTCTTGGGCACTGAGGCTATGTCTACCCGACATCTGGACGATCTGCGAGCACAGGCTCAGCACGCCCGTGAGCGCTACCAGCTCTATTAGGCCAGGTCTACGGACAACGCGCCACCAGCCTGGCGCGCCTGCGCGAGCTCGAACGCGCCTGCGGGCAGCGGGGCACGGTGCATGTGGCTTGGGCCTGCCAGTCCGTCTCGAGCTAGGTTCGGCGGCGTCGTCGGCTTTGGATCAGCGCGTGGTTGAGGATCGCCGGGTCCTCGTCTTCACCGGCGACGACGGCGAGCTTGTTCCATGCGCCCGGATGGTCGACGCGCTCGCTGTAGATCTGGGTACGGAAGCCTTCTGTGTAGACCGTGGGGAGGGAGTCGCCGGCGCCGTACATGCGGCGTCCGCCGTCGCTGCCGCGGATGACGGCGACGAGCTCGCGGGTCTGCTCATAGTCGTCCGCTGCGACGAACTCGGCTAGCGGGCGCTGCGGGGATCCGCCGGTCAGGAACGCGACGACGTATTTGCGGTCGCGTCCCCATTTGTTCTTGCGAATCGTTTCGCCAAGCCCGATCTGAACTGCGCCCTCGGCGCGTGCCGTGCCGACGAACACGCGGTACGGGGAGCAGTGATCGCGGCCGCTCGGCCATCGATACGCCTCTCCGTCGCGCTCCCTGACCACGCGCCAATCATTTGGGAGGTCGGGAGTCCGCGCCGGAGCGAGTGCGCCGACGGTGTCGGACACGCCGCCGGGGCCTACAGACGTGATGATCGGTGTATCAAAGCCAGCTTCGGAGAGCCGCGTCAGCAGGGGGCCGAGTTCCCGATCGGAACGTTTTGCACGGTGACGGAGAACGGGCACATAGTAAGCTACGCGATTACGTATCTAAACGTATAAACGTAATTATAAGTCATTACGAAGTATGCTGGTCTCGGTCTTGCAGGCAACGGCGTCATCAGCTCCATCGGGTTCTTCGACACCGCCGAGCATGCCGAGGAGTCAACCCGGGTCGCGTCCGACTGGGTGCGTGAGGAGAACCTCAAAAAGGCACTCCCGAAGCCGCCGAAGATCACGCGGGGACAGGTAGTGGCGCAAAAGACCCGAGCTCGTAGAGGCGTAACCGCCCCGACCCGCTGCGTCAGCGAGAAGGCCCGCGCGAGCGGGCCCTCTCGCCAGCCCCGAGCAGACCGAGCCCGTGGGCTCGACGCCCGACCCCAGCCGACGGCGGGTCCGCCTCGCTCTCCGTAGGAGGCCGAGCTTCAGCGGGTCGCAGAACTCTGCGCTGTCAGGGCGGCGTTCAGGCCTTCCGCCGAGGTTTTGGCGCGGCTCTGACGTTATCCTTGCCTCTTGCGCGCCGGCGGGACCGCCTCAGCGACTCGGCCGCGCGCTCACGAACCTTCTTGGCGCGGCGAATGATCTCGCGGTAGAACTCGTTCTCGTCGTCACCACGCTCCACGTCGCGATCATCGCGCTTTCCTGGTGGATTTGCTAGGCCATCCGACCGAGAGATGTTGCATCCGCGCGCGCTACCTCTGGGTGGCCTCGCGCACCTGTTGCCCCGGCCGAACCGTTCGCAACGCTCGCGAGGTAGCCGATGCCGACAGCGCCAAAACAGCGACCGGCGGCTGACGGTGCCCGCCTGTGGCACGGACGCAGATGTGCCAGGCCTCGCTGCGAGCCAGCAGCGCGACGATCTCTAGCAGCGCGGCGAGCACGAGCAGTGAGATCGGCGTCGATCAGCTTTGTTGCAGCCGCCGGTCAGCGGGTGAAACTCGAGCGACAAGACAGAACTCCGCGCGCGCGTAGCTATTCCGGGGGATCAGATTGGCGCTGTCACTCGCAGGCGCCCGCGTCAGGCTGGTGCTCCCTCTACGACTCCACGTACCATCGCCTGGAAGCGTACGCGCGCGCATAGCGGGCCGCATCGACCCCCCTAAAGCATCGCTCGGAGTCGCGCAATGGACTCCCGGCACGCCAACCGAGGAGCTGCTCGCGACCGCCGACCGCGGCGGCGTACCGCAGCGGTGGGTGGGTCGCGTACACCAGGCTCGAGTCGAGCAGGGGATGAAGCGGCTCGAGGGCCGCGCGCGCCAGAGGCGGCGCGCGGCCGACGAGCCCTCCGCGTGGTCGCGCAACCTCCTCGCGGGTTGCCCCCAGGCCCCAGGAGGAGACGACCGCTGGCGGCTGCCCTCTGCCGCCGCCCTGGCAAAGCAGCGCGACCTCGGAGTTGATGAAGCGAGCAAAATCTCTGATCAGCAGGTCAAGCTTCCAGTCGCCGACCTCACCCATTCGGACGCGGCGCGGCCGGTTCGGCTCCACGGTCAACACGTTTCCCGTCCGCACGTTGCGCGGGAGCTCTCCGTTCGCCGGCTGCGTGGCTGGAGTCATGGGGTGCTCGCGCGCGCTCATGCCCCGCTGTTCGGGTCACCAACGCCGACGAGGTTCCCGTTGGTGGCCGGTCGTCCGTTGGGTGACGCCGTTGCGTGCACCGCGAGCGAAGTTAGTACGAGCAGCGCGCCCGGCGGGGGGCCGCAGCTGGTGACCCGCGCTTCAACGCGGATCTCCGGGTCGGCGACCGTGCGTAGCTCGAGCCTGTTCCACGGCTCGGCGCCAGCGAAGACGAGCTCGACCAGTGCCGCCAACTCGTCCCGGTCGTGCTCGCCGTTGTTGCAGATCAGGAACTCCTCGAGCGGGGCATCGAGGCCGGCTGGCTCCTGGACCGACAGCGCCGCCTCGGCACGGCGTGAAACCGCCTGGACCGCAAGCTGCCGATCGACGATCACAAACGGATCGTCGTAGCGCGGCTGTTTCCCCGCGGGCGCCCGCAGAACCACGCCCATTTGACAGCGCATACACACCCGGTGGGCACGGACACGCCACGGCCCCATTGGCGGATACCCACAATAGCTGCAGAACGCGTGGCTCAGATCGGTGCGCGAAGCGTGTGGCATGACCAACTCCCATGATGGGGCGGATGTTGTCCTTGCAACACCCCCACATGCCGCCACTGGCCGCCGCGAGCGCGCTTAGTCCCTGCGGTGATGCCTGGCCGCCCTACCCGCAGGTGGCGCAGCCCGACCTCAACACGCTCGACACTACTCCGATCCTGACCGAATACAAGGCCGCTTACGAACCCGTAGTCGTGGGAATCACCACGCATCGCTTTTCGAGACCCCGAGCGAGTCTCCGAGCGCACGCTCGGACGGCGAAGCACGCAGCACTGATGAGCGGTACAGCAATTGGTTAAGCGCCAGGAGACCGGAGATGAGCGCGGACCCGGCGCTGCGGCCGCTTGGCGGCGGCAAGCTGCTCTCCGAGATCACCAACCGGATCGTCGCGGCGATTCGCGAGCGTCGCGGACGCGGACGCGGTCCGATCAAACCAGACCTAAGGCCCTCGACAACCTGATCGTTTGGCGTGCCCAGGCGGCTTCGCCGCGATCGAGCGCACGATGATGGAAGGGCGCGAATCAGAGCGCGTGCTCAAGACGCGCCGCGCCTTGCAGCGCATGTTGAAAGTCCGCAACAGCGAGATGATCGAGGAGCTCAACGGTCGCAAGGTGCTCGCGTTCCTCAGCCATGCGCACGTTGAGCCCGATCTCACGGTCGAGATGTTCCTGTTGGACGGACCGGTATCCGGGTTCGGCGCGCTCGAACTCGTCGACCCTTCCGCCACCGAACCATCGGACGCATTGGACGGGAGGTGGTTGCGGCGGGTGTCGCCACACGTCCGAGCCAGAACCCGGCGGACGCACGGAGGCGCTTGACATCCTTGGAGTTGAGGCTCGAACTCACCGGCGGGACTGCATTGGTCGAGCTGCGGGGGCGAGCTGGACATCGCCTTGGTCTTGGAGGTTGCCGAGGTGCTTGACCGCCTGGCACCCGACGCGGCTGGCGTGCGTCATGTCGTCCTTGACTTGCGCGGGCTGACGTTCATGGACGCGAGGGGACTTCATGAGCTGATCCGTCAGAACGACTATGCGCACCAGAATCGGCACAACCTCGCCGTCGTACGGGGCCGCAAAGCCATCCAGCGAGTGTTGGAGTTGACCGCCGTAGAGGAGATCCTCTTCATGGTGGACGACCCCGAGGACTTAGTGCCGCCGCCATCCCCGCGCGAGTTAGCGCACAGGCGCATTGAGCGCCGCCAGCCAGCAGACCACCAGAGTGCACATGATGCCGATGGCCCTTCCCTCCGCGCGGGGCAGGGTTCCCGCCGTCCGAGGGTGGGTCTTGCGCTCCACACGCTTGCTTCCGGGGGGTTGTTGATGAGACTCGACCGTGACCGCTGCAAGCTCGCCCCGCGCCGCCATGACCGGTGAATCCAGCCGCGCTGCTTGCGTCAACGCGCGCCCGCGTGTCACGCGGAGCGTAGACTCAGAGGTGCAGCTCCACCGCCGAGTGTCGTGCTCTCGCATTCTCCCGTGGTCAACCGTTGAGGGAGCATTGGAAGGGGTGCACTCTTATGGTTGAGCCAGACCTCCCCGGCCCTGGTCGATCGACGTCAGAAGCGGCGGTCGCCGAAGTCAAGAAGCAGATCGCGCGCCGCAACGAGGAGGCGCAGAAGGCCGGGCGCAAAAAGCGCACCGCACGCGAGAAGGAGCAGCTCG
This sequence comes from uncultured Solirubrobacterales bacterium, assembly GCA_963764545.1. Lineage (GTDB taxonomy): Bacteria > Actinomycetota > Thermoleophilia > Solirubrobacterales > Solirubrobacteraceae > Palsa-465. The sequence goes on from CAVXSX010000012.1 coordinate 911,579, forward strand.
CAAACCTACGGAAGTGGACGCAGCTCTGAGCTGCGACCGCGCGAGGCGGTGGCGTTCGCTGTCGGATCCCAGGTCGAACCGAACGATTCACCCACTGTTGCACTGTGCAGGTAAATGTCGCGCACGGCGGACGAGCCCTCCTTCGAGCGGTCGCGCGGTCTGCTCGTGGGTCGCCCCAGGCCCCGCGAGGAGATCACCGCGGGCGGCTGGCCTTGCCGTCTCCTATAGCCCGCGACCTCGGAGTCGACCCATGCGAGCGAATTCTCTGATCAGCAGATCAAGCGTCCAGCCGATGACAGCTTTAGTGGCGAGCGCCACCGATCTGCTGGCATCGCGGGTCGTAGTAGTCCCGTTGGGGCGTTGCGTCTCGGCTACGCGAGCCGGACTGTCTCGGCGCTCGCCGGATCGGCCTGGCGTCGGGCGCCGTCGCCGGTGCACCGCCCCACCCGCGGCCGCTGAAAAACGCTTCGTTGAGATAAGCGCTTGGTGCTCGCGGCGCGGCAACTCCAGCGTTGATGCCTGGCCGCCCCGCCCGCGGACGGCGCAGCCAAACCTCAACCGGTCCGTGTCCGACACTACTCCGATCCCAACCGAATACAAGGGGTCAAAGCGACCGCCTGGGTAAACATCTTGGCGGCGTCGACATTGAAGACTCGCGACCGTCACCCGGGACAGAAATGGCAGCGGACTACACCCACCCGTGAGCAGCCCAGTCAGCAGAGCACGAGGAGGTCGGCGATGAGCGACGCCGGGCCAGAGGATCGCGCCTCTCGGCTGCTCGTCGGGGGCAGGCTGCTGGCCGAGATCACCAACCGGATCGTCGCGTTCATGCGCGAGCATTACGGCCGCGGACCGATCAAAGCCAAGACCTACGTCCTCGACAACCTGATCGTCTGCGTGCTCTCAGACGGGTTCACCGCGATCGAGCGCACGATGATGGAAGGAGGCGAACCCGACCGCGTGCTCGATGGGCCGGGCCCCTGAGATCGGTCCGACCCGTGTGAGAGCTTCGACGACCCTGTTGAATGGGTCAGAGGAGCGCATCGATGAAGGGACGACGTCATACGCCGGAGCAGGTCGTTCGGAAGCTTCGGGAGGCCGACCGGCTGTTGGGCGAGGGGTTCGAGCTGCCGGACGTTCTGAAGGAGTTGGAGGTGTCGGAGGCGACGTATCACCGGTGGCGGGCGCAGTACGGTGGGATGAAGGCCGACGATGTGAAGCGCCTGAAAGAGCTCGAGACGGAGAACGCGAAGCTGAAACGGATCGTGGCGGACCAGCTGTTGGACATCGAGGGGCTCAAGGAGCTGGCGAAGGGAAACTTCTGAGCCCGGCGCGTCGACGCCTGGCCGTGCTCGCTCTGCGGGACCGGCTCGGGATGTCGGAGCGTCGGGCGTGCCGGCTGGCCGGGCAGCATCGCTCGACTCAGCGCCACGAGCCGGTTATCGCGGCCGATGACGCCGCGTTGAGAGCGGAGCTGCGCCGGATCTCGCGGGAGCGACCGCGGTGGGGTTACCGCCGCGCGCACCGCCTGCTGCTCGACGATGGCTGGTCGTTGAACATCAAACGGACCCGCCGGGTGTGGCGCGAGGAAGGCCTTCGTGTCCCGCGCAAGCGCCGCAAACGGCAGCGCCTCGGCGAGTCGACGGTGCCGGCGGACCGGCTGCGAGCCGAGCGGCCCGACCACGTGTGGGCGATCGACTTCCAGTTCGACCAGACCGCCGACGGGCACAACCTCAAGCTGTTGCACGTCGTGGACGAGTTCACCCGCGAGGCGCTCGCGATCGAGTGTCACCGCCGGATCGACGCCGACAGGACCGTCAGCGTGCTCGACCAGCTCGTCGCGGAGCGTGGCACTGCTCCGGGGTTCCTGCGCTGTGACAACGGGCCGGAGATGACCGCCAACGCGATCAGGGACTGGTGCCGCTTCAGCCGGGCCGGGAGCGCGTACATCGACCCCGGCTCGCCGTGGCAGAACCCGTACGTCGAGAGCTTCGGCTCCCGCATCCGCGACGAGCTGCTCGCCGTCGAGCTGTTCTCCTGTCTGACCGAAGCCCGCGTGCTGATCGAGGACTGGCGCCAGGACTACAACCATCGCCGGCCACACTCAGCGCTCGGGATGATGACGCCCAGCGCGTTCAGCGCCGGCTACCGCACCGCCCACCAGGCGGCCAGCGAACACCTCTCTCCGCTGAGTGGTTCAGAGCAAGGACTGGCTGGAACAACAACAACAACAATCACCAACCATCAGCTCTCACAGCAGGTGGACCGATGAACGGGCTCCGGTCATCGAGATGCGCCGCGACTTCCAACGGATGATGAAGGAGCGCTACAGCGAAATGATCGAGGAGCTCACCGGCCGCAAGGTGCTTGCGTTCCTCAGCCAGGCGCACGTTGAACCCGACCTCACAGTCGAGATCTTCCTGATGGACGGGCCGCTAGCCGGATTCGGCGCCCTTGAGCTCGTCGACCCACCACCGAACAACCCCGGCACCGGCGACCAGTAACACTAACCGCACGCTCTTACCGTGGGGTGGAGGCAATTGTTCCTGTCTCGTAGCGCGGGCTGCTGGTTGTAAGAGGTGAGGATTCGGCCTCGACTCGGGGGCCGCCGCCCGCGGCGTCGTCGTGCTGCCGCTAGTGGGCGGCGAGCATAAGAGCCTCAAGCCGCTGGGTGGTTGGCGTTTAGAAGGGTCTCGCCCGCTGCCTAGCCGGACGAGCGCCGACTAAAACTGCTCGCGCAAAACACCAAGCTCACCGAGGAGATCGCCCGGCTCACCACCGAGTTGCACGCTGCGATCTGCATGAACCAAGACTCAGGGCGTCCGAACAGCGCTGGGTCTTGTCAAGCGGCTCGCTGACGCCCGTATCCTCACCAGGCCTGCGAGACCTTAGCTGGGCGTCGGGTCGCGCAGCGAGCCTCGGCGAAGAACTCGGTTTGCCTTCAGGCCGAGGTGGACGTTACGGCTAGCGGTGTCACGACGGCCTCCGGACCGGCGCTGCGTCGCCCCGTGACGATACGGTCGGTGATCGCCCACGCGGCGTAGCAGAGCGATCCAGCCACACCGGTGACTGTCAGCAGCACGCCGGCGGCGGCGGTCGCGGCAATGCCGTGATTACCCAGGATCAGCACGGCGGCGGCAGGTCCGATGCTCGGTCCGATCGGAAGTTGGCCGAGCGTGAACATCGCGATCAGCAAGGCCATCGCGTCAAAGATCGAGACGTTTACGCCGATCGCGTGCAGCATCAGCCAGTTGCGCGCGACCTGCGCGGACACGGCCAGCACTGTGAACGCGATCACGCGTCCACGGCTGTGTTTGCGCACGATCGCCAGTCCGGCCCAGAGTCCCGCTCGATGGCGCTCCGAGACCCGCCGAAGAGCTGCCACGGCCCCGATCGTGCTCGCGACTGCGATCACGGGCGCCCACCAGGGGACGCCGAGCGGTGCGATCAGCGTGAACGAGAAGATCGCCGCCAGCGCGACTTCGATGGTGATGATCGGAACTTCGGCCGCCACCAGCGCCGGGACACGGGGAGTGCTCTGCGGCGCGATGCGGCGTAGGGAGACGATGCGTACGGCCATTCCGACCGACCCGTTCACCAGGCTCGCGAGATAGCCGATGCCGGCAGCGCGGAATAGCAGCCGGCGGGTGACGGTTCCGCCGGCGGCACGGACGCACACGTTCCAGGCCTCGCTACGAGCCAGCAGCGCGAGGATCTGTAGCGCGGCCGCGAGCGCCAGCAGCGAGACCGGTGCCGTGTGAAGCGCGGTGGTGAACTGACCGCGCCGGCGAGCGAGCACGAATCCCAGCACAGCGGTGACGGCAAGAGCCCCGAGCACACTCAGCATTACCCGGCGGCGGAACGATGTCAGGCCGAAACTACGCTCATCAGCTTCGATGCAGCCGACGGTCAGTGGTTGAAACTCGAGCGACAAACGGACTCCGCGCCGTTAGGGGCTTACGAGCCGGCGGAGAGCGCCGCCGTTACTCATCGCTCACATGTCCATTCCGCCGTTGACGGGCCAGATCGCCCCGGTGATGAACGATGACTGATCTGCGACGAGGAAGTGGACGACACGGGCTATCTCGTCGGGGCGACCGAGCCGTCCCACAGGAATCTTGTCCTTGATGCCGTCGAGCACCTTCTCGGGAACGCGCTCGAGCATCTCGGTCGCGATGAACCCGGGGGCGACCGTGTTCACGGTGATGCCGATGCCGTCGTCCTTGAGCTTGCCGACGCGCTTTAGCTGGAACGCCGCCTCGAGGGCTAGCGACTTGGTGAGCCCGAACAGACCGGACTTCGAGGCTGCATAGTTGGCCTGGCCGATGTTGCCCATCTCACCGATGATCGAGGAGATGTTCACGATCCGCCCCGAGCCGCGATCGATCATATGCGGTAGCGCGGCCTGGCTCATGAAGAACGCTCCTGATAGGTTGACGGCGATCACCTTGTACCAGTCCTCGTCGGTCATCTTCAGGACCGTCTTGTCGATCGTGATCCCCGCGTTGTTGACGAGGATGTCCAGGTGTCCGTGCTGCTCGATCACCTCGCCCACGGTGCGTCGGCAGTCCTCCGCCGAGGCGATGTTGCCCTGGTGGATGCTGCCCTTCAGGCCCTCCTGTGTGAGCTTGTCGATGAACGCTTCGGCCGTTCCGCGGTCGCGGCTGTAGCCGGCGGCGACGTCCGCGCCCTGCTCGGCGAGGCTGTGGCAGATCGCACCGCCGATGCCGCGGGTGCCCCCGGTCACGAACGCGACGCGGCCGTGCAGACGCGGGCGGTGAACGGTCGTTTCCGGGGTCGTCGTGATCGTTGCTGACATGCTGTCTCCTTGCCTCAGTGGTCCAAGCGGTCACTTCTCATTGATCGTGACGGCGACGGCGGGGCTAGGCGGAGCCCCGCCATCGCACGGGCCTTCGCTAAGCGAGCTGGGTGACCACCGACTTGGTTTCGAGGTAGTTATCGAGCGCGTTGTGGCCCATCTCGCGGCCCCAGCCAGATTCCTTGTAGCCGCCGAACGGCATCGCGGCGTCGAACACGCTGTAGCAGTTGATCCACACCGTCCCGGCGCGCAGGCGGTGAGCGGTCCGGTGCGCCTTGTTGATGTCGCGCGTCCAGATCCCCGACGCGAGGCCGTAGTTCGTGTCGTTGCCGCTGCGGATGACGTCGTCGTCCTCGGAACCGAACGGGATCGCGCACACGACCGGGCCGAAGATCTCCTCGCGGACCACCTTCATGTCGGGCGTTGTGTCGGTGAGCACGGTCGGCTGGACGAAGTACCCGAGGTCGCCCGCCCGGCCGCCGCCGGCCGGTGCGCGGGCGCCGGCCGCGAGCCCTGAGGACAGGTAGCCGAGCACCTTTTCGTGCTGCTCGGCGGAGGTCAGGGGTCCCATCTGGGTGTCCGGATCGAGCCCAGGGCCGACCTTGATCTTCTTGGCCTCCTCGGAGATTCCTTGGACGACCTCGTCGTACACGTCGCGTTCGATGTACAGGCGCGAGCCGGCGTTGCAGCATTGGCCCTGGTTGAAGAAGATGCCGTTCGCCGCGCCGGGGATCGCCACGTCCATGTCGGCGTCCTTGTAGAGCACCTGCGGGCTCTTGCCACCCAGCTCGAGCGTGACCTTCTTGAGATTGCCCACCGCGGCCTGCACGATCAGCCGACCAACCTCGGTCGAGCCCGTGAAGGCGACCTTATCGACGCTGGCGTGGGCCGCGAGCGCGGCTCCAGCGTCCCCGAACCCGGTCACGATGTTGACCACACCGGGGGGCAGCCCAGCTTCGAGCATCAGCTCACCGAGTCGCAGCGCCGAGAGCGGCGTCTGCTCGGCGGGCTTGAGCACCACCGTCACTCCGGCCGCGAGCGCCGGCCCGAGCTTCCACGCCGCCATCAGCAACGGGAAGTTCCACGGAATGATCTGCCCCACGACGCCGACCGGCTCTCGACGCGTGTAGGCCAGGAACTCCGACCCGGGCGAGGTGACGGCGGAGACCGGGATCGTGTTGCCCTCGATCTTCGTCGCCCAGCCCGACATGTAATGGAACAGGTCGGCGGACAGCGCGACGTCCGCCGCCTTGGCGATCGTCAGCGGCTTGCCGTTATCGAGCGTCTCGAGCAGGGCGAGCTCGTCCGCGTGGCGCTCGATCAGATCGCCGATCCGATGGATTACCTTCCCGCGCTCCGACGGGGTCATCCGCCGCCAGTCCGAGCGCTCGTCGTCAAAGCACCGACGAGCCGCACCCACGGCCAGCTCGATGTCCTGCGCCGCGCCATGCGCCACCCACCCAAGACTCTCCTCGGTCGCCGGGTCGAGCGTCTGAAAGGTCTTTCCGCTCGCCGCCTCCACCCATTCGCCGTCGATCAGCAAACGGCGCGGCTTGCGAACGAAATCCTGGACGTACTGAGGCAAACCCTCGGAAAGGCCCGCAGATGTTGGCGGCGCCCCATTGGCCCGGTTCGGTGTGGAGATGGACATGCTCGGCTCCTGACGCTGACGTGGGTCGGCGCTGACCGCTGAGGTCAATGCGCTATGCCGACCGAGAGTTGGAGCCGGAAAATTCGTCCGCCGAACTCTAGGGCGGAGTCGAACCTCCACCATACACCCAAGTCGCGAGGCGTGGGCGGTAGTCTCGAGAGTCGCTGTCCGGAGATAGAATTCCGGTGGCTTGGGCCCTCATGAGCTATCGCGACACCGAGCATCTGCGCGTGCTGATCGCCAACGAGCGCAAGGATCGCTTGGCTCTGGTCGCCCCGATCGTCGCGGCCCTCGGGCACGAGGTGATCGCGCGTGAGATCGAGGTCGCAGATGTCGGAGCCGTGACCGCCCGCGAGCGGCCCGACGTCGCACTAGTCGGCCTCGGGGAAAGCTCCGACCATGCGCTCGGCCTGATCGAGAAGATCGTCAAGGAAGCCGCCTGTCCCGTGATCGTCCTACTCCACACGCCCGATTCTGCCTTCGTCAAGGAGGCGTCCAAGCGCGGCGTCTTCGCCCACATCAGCGACGCCGACGGCGAGGATTGGCAAAGCTCGATCGACATCGTCCTGCGGCGCTTCGCCGAATACCACGACCTCGAAGGCGCGTTCGGGCGTCGCGCCCTCACCGAACGTGCCAAGGGCATCCTCATGGAACGCCACTCGATCGACGAGGCAAGCGCCTTTGAAATGATGCGCGAGCACTCCCGAACCGCCAACCGCAAGCTCGTCGATGTCGCCTCCGCCGTCGTCGACGGCCACCGCCTACTCCCCAAGCAACCGCAGGCGCGGTCGTAATCCGACAGCGTGAACGCGGCGGCGACGCGTTGGGCGCGCGAGCAGCCGAGCGGCGCGGCCCGCGCCTCCGCGGGTGGTGTCAAAGTGCATCGTATGCTGGGCCGCAGGGGCATGCATGAGGTGTCACCCCCATCGGAGAAGGCTGTGACGGAAGGTGCTGTGATCGCAGCGCGCTACGGACGGCGGCGGATAGCTGCCGCGGGCAGTTCAAGGACATCCCGGCCACGGAGTCCCGGCACGCACGCTGTACGTGGCGCGCTCGCGCAGGCCGCCACCGCGGGCGGGGAGGTGGACGTGGTCGCGCGCGGCATTGAGAACATGACCCGCGTGCTGACCGCCGCGTGTTGACCGCGCGCGCTTAGCTGGTCGCATCAAACCTCGGATGCCTCAAGGCGAGCTTTCTTTGTTGCGGTGGCCATTGCGAGGCTCACTGAGCGCAACGTCGACTGTCAGTCAAAAGGGAAGACGGAGGGTTAGCCCATGTCCGAAGACACAACGCCCGACGTATCGCGGGGGCTGGCCCCGCCGCGCGGAGCGTTGTCGTCTACGGCGGTGTCTGCTACACCGGCGTCGTGAGGACACCTGCAGCTTGGGGAGTCGGGGTGAGTGAGCGGCGTTCCGCGTTGAATCTGAGTGCGCTGCTCGCCGCGGTGGATGCTGCCCCGCCGATTGCAGCCGCTGAGGTCATCGGCGCTGCGCGGCCGAGAGCCTCGCTGCGCGTGAAATCAGTTTCTTGATCGCTGACTTCAGCGGCCGCGCGCTCGTGCGCCTGAGTCACGTGTCTCGGAGGGACGCGAAGGGCGCCCTAGCGCGCGAGCGCACTGAGAGGGTGCCTCTGGTTGGGACGCCTCAGGGTCAGGCCCTGGCGAAGCAGAAGGTCGAGGTTCTCACTGAGAACGGTGGCGCCTGGTTATTCGCCCCGGTGTCCAGTCGGGGCGAGGCGGTTGGCGTCCTGGAGTTGTGGCTCGACGAGCAGCCCGACGAGCAGACGATTGCCAGCGCCGCGGGCGCGGCGCACGCCCTCGCGTACATCGTGATCGCTAACCGCCGGTTTACGGACCTGTTTGATTGGGGGCAGCGTTCGGTGCCGCTCTCGCTGGAGGCGGAGATCCAGCACCGGCTGCTTCCGGGCTCCTACACCTGCGAGGCTGGACAGTTCACGCTCGCGGGTTGGTTAGAACCCGCGGGAGACGTGGCCGGCGACACTTTTGACTTCAGCCTCGAGCGCGACATTTTGCATCTCTCGATGACTGACGCGATGGGGCACACCCTTTAAGCGGCATTGCTGGCCACGGTGCTCGTCGGAGCGCTCCGCAACGCACGCCGCCGTGGGGTCGGCCTTGCCGAGCAGGCCCGCCTGGCCTACGAGGCCCTCTCGGGATTTGCGCCTGGCTATGTGTTCGTGACTGGGCAGCTCGTGCGAGTCGATACCGATGACTGGGGATTATCGCGTGCAAGAGATAGCCTTGGAGGCGGGTGATCGGCTCGTCTTTCTCACGGACGGCATGCTCGAGCGCAACGCGGCATCGGTGGACATCCCGTCCTTCTTGACGGCTTGTCGACACCTGCATCCACGGGAGGCCGTCCAACAGCTGACACAGGCCGTCGTGCATGCATGTGACGGGAAGCTGAGCGACGACGCCACCGTCCTGTGCTTCGACTGGCACGGCGACTCGCAAGCGCGCCCCTCCAACGCGGCCCCACCGCCGTAGGCCCAAGCACGGGTGTGGACGCGCCCCTTTGGCCGCGACCGGATCTGGAGTGCAGCCACAACTGCGCCGCTTTCGTGGATCCGGGCGCGTGCTGGGCGATCGAGCACAGCAGCGGCGGGACGAACACGAGCTGGCAGGCCGGACTGTTTGCCTGCTGATCTCACAGCGCGATCATCCCCGCACCTAGCGGAGCGGCGGCCCCCAATTCCGAAACTCAGAGCCAGAGACCGACGCCCGCGTCGCGCTGGCGCCGACTCGCCTCGACAGACGAGGCGCGGGCAATTGCCCTGATGATCCCGGCAGGCGAGAGCTTCGACGATCACCAGGTGCACGAGAGCGCATGGGTCACGGTGATCGAGCGCGAGGTCCAGATCACCACGAGCGGTGGAGAGAGCGTGATCCGGCAGTACAGGTCTTGTGGTCGCGTTCGCCCCCAACGAGCGCACGCCAGCCGCGACGTGGCCGAACGACCCGCGCTGCTGGATTTGCTGGAGGGAGCAATCGGACGAGGATTCAAGGCGCGTGGCGCCGTCGGGCGCTGCCCTTGAAACGCTTGACAAGCCGGAAGATGCCCAGGACGCCCCACGCAACTGAGCAGCGCGATGCGGCCCGCGACACCACGCTATACCGAGCGAAGATGTACGGTCAGCGTCCTACCAGCATGAGTCGGCTCCGGGAGCCCGAGCGCGGCCATCAAGGTGCCGAGGCCCGCCTGCGCCGAGCCGAGCAGGAGCACGTCTCGCGCTCGCGACTGATCGTTGCGCGTGAGCGAGCGGCCATGGCATCGTGACGTCACCGCGCCGGTAACGCAGCTGTCTACGCGCTCTCGCGGAGCGCACGGGCTACGGCCTCGGCGGCCGTGCGCACGTCGAGCTTGGCCTCCAAGCGCGCAAACCGCTCCCGGACTGCGTGCAAGCTGAGGCATAGCTCCCAGGCGATGTCCATCTCCTCCTCGATCACGTTTGCGGCGCAGAGGACCTCGGCCTCGCGCGCGGTCAGGCCGAGGCGGTCGAGTGCATCGGGGCGGAAGCTCGCTACCTCCTCCTCGAGCAGCAATGCGTGGGGATCGCCGGGCAGCAGGTGGATGGTCAGCCGCCGGTCGTCGCGGACGCTGACGAGCGGCGGGCGCGGCGGCAGCGCGAGCCACTCGGCGACGGCCTCGGGCAGCCAGCCGGCGTGCTCGGCCGCACCGAAGTGCTCGGCGAGCCAGCGCTCGCCGGCGAGGGTCGACTGCTCGATCTCGCCGTAGCGATCGAGCAGCATGACGGCGGTGCCCGGCGGTGGGTCGGCGGCGAGGGCGCGAACGAGCCGCTCGCGAGCCTGCGTATCTCGCAGCCTGCGCTCGAGGCAGGGTACGACGAGATCGAGGACGTCACGGTCGCGCTCTGAGAACTGACGCTCGGTGCGCCCCAGCCCCGCGACGATCATCTCGCCATGCTCGGTGCGAGCAGCAATCGCGATGCTGTACTCGATGCCCGACGCGTGAAGCAGATCGCGATACAGGTCCGTATGGGAGAGGCTTCGGGGCTCGACGGCCTCGGAGAGCCGCAACGCCGAACGCTTTCGAGCGGCATGGGCGGACAGGAGCGGATGGCCCGCCGCGTCGCCCACGACTGCCGCGAACGCTCCCGGCGGCTCGGCCTCGGCGGGGATTGCCTCGTGTTGCACGGCGCCGGTGCCGAGTTCGACACGATCCCAGGTGAGGAGGTCCGCGGGCACGAGCTTGGCGAGGCCCAGCAGCGCACGGCGCCGCAGCTCGCTCACCGTGCGGGCTTCCAAGAGCGCCCGGGCGAACCCGTGCGCCGCGCCCACGTCGGTGTCCGCAAGCCAGGGCATGGCCTCATTGTCACCATACACCCGCGATCGATTCTCCTGCTACGCGCCGAGTTGCACACCGCTTGCTCGCGCGCTACGGAGACCGTGCAGGCGTCGCGGCCGCTGCTTCGCCAGTGCTCTCTTGCCTGCGAGCGCATTGCGTCGGAGGGTCCGGAGTGGCCTGGGCCAACGTGCGCGTGGCATTCATCGTCGCTGTACTGGCAGTCGTGGATCAGCAGGACGCGTCCTCGGCAAGGCCGAGGCCGGAGATCCATTCGGGTTTGTCGGGTCGATGTTTCCCCCCAAGCGCGGGTAGCCCGCGAGTCGCACCTCGAGATCGTGACCCATCGCGCGCGGCCCCATCGATCTCGACCCGATGCTGGGGGTCGAACAGCGGGGAGAAGAACAGAGGCCCTGGATGTGGTCGAGGTGGAGATGGGGCAGCAGGGTCTGGGCCGAGCTCTCGCGACCGGGCCTCGCTGAGGCCTCGGATCCCGGTCCTCCGCATCGAGGATCATCGGTGCCGTCCGTGAGCGTTACCTGGACGCAGGAGGTGTTTCCGCCGCAGCGCATCATGCGCCCATCTGGCGCCTGGGACCGGTCCTCGTACGGCCCAGAACTTGTCCCGCATCGCTTAGTCGGTCGCGTCGATCGGGGCGGGATCTGGCCACCGCACGACCACGCGCCTTCGAAGCGGTCCGGCTCGATCAGACGCCGCGCGGTCGCTTCGGCGTCGATCATGTGCTCGTCGTGCGCGCGGAGTCGAAAGCGTCCCTAAGAGGCGCGTCCCTCGCGTATGGCTGCCGCGAGCGGCAGCGCATCGGCGGCGACTGGATTGCCTTCCTGGTGGAACGGTCCGAGGCGTGTTAGCCAATCGTCTCGGCGTAGGCCTCCGACCTCTTCGAAGCTCGGCCCAAGGATCGAGGCGGCGGCCTCGTTGAAGAAGATCAGGCGCTCATCGGCGTCGGTGAGCCGCGCGGGCGACGCGAGATTGGTGACGAGGTTCCGCGCCAGGATCAACAGCAGCGCTGATGCTCATCAGCCGCCACGCGGATATCCCCCGAGGTTCGGGCGCGTGATGCGGCGTGATCCTTCGCTGGTCTTGCGACCCTCGTCAAGTACGTCAGCTTCATCATGCGCGCTGACAACGGGGAGGAGGGCGGGATCATGGCGCTCATCGCGCTGCTGGACGGGCGAGCCTCAAGAGCAGGCACCGCCGTGTTCCTCAACGCCAATCCGCAGACCACTCCGCTCGCCCTGCGCGCCAACGTTGCAGCATAACCACGTCCTGCATGAACGGGTGATCATCATCTCGATCGAGACAAGCGGGTACCCCACATCTCACCCGCCGATCGGCTCGTGGCCGATCATCTCGGCCAGCCCACAGTCCGTCCCAGCCCACCGGCGTCTCGAGACCCCGCGGGGGCGGACCAACGACGCTGTTTCGGATCTCGTTCGCCAGCGCGATGAGCGACGGCGACGTCGCGCTGCTCAGGCGAACGCTGGGTCTCACGATGCACATGCACCCCAAGCTGCGCCAGAGTCCGACCAGCCCCGGCCTGGTGCGCCTCGACCACCACTCGGGCCTGTTCTTGGACCGGGGAGCGGGCGAGAACGATTGGGTGCTCGAAGCCCGCACCGGGGGTCTCCCCGCAGCGCTGAGCATCCACGAGTGGCACGTGCTCGCCGCCGGCGCCGCGCGCCTGCTTGACCCCACGGTCACGTTACCGGAGCGGCTCGCGACCGTCTCGCCCGAGTATCCGATGCGTCCGCCGGGACGGGCGGCGAACAAGCGCTCCGCCCGGATCGGCCGCTGGATCCTGAGACTGTGATGGCCGCACCCGCTTAGGACGAGATCGTGCTCCTCGGAGGGTCCTGGCCTTGGCCTCAGCGGTGGCGACGAGCGCCGCGTTCTTGTTGAAGCAGCGCGGCGCGATCGCGGCTCCCGCCGTCGATGGCCGTCACCCCCTGCACAGCGCCGCCGACCTGTTCCGCTCGAGATGCTGGACGATCGGCTGGCTCGTCCTGACGCACTCGGCACACGGCGGTGTGCTGGCCCCTGTCAGCCCGTGGCCGCTGGCAGCACTGCTCGCGATGGTGGTCTCGTTCTACGCCGCGGCGCGCAGCCTGCAACTTGGTCCCGGACCCGAGGTGATCGCGCTCACCTCGGTCGCCCGCCACGTCGTCGCGATCAGCGGTGGCATCCTCGCCTTCCACGACCCGATCGGGACCGGGCCAACACAGTCGTCGGGCGTCTGCTCGAGTTCTGCTTCGTGGTCATGGACGCCGGCATGATGCCCGCACCGCCCCCGGCGAAGCGGGCTCGTCCCGCATCAAAAATCCGCCACCACGATGACGTGCAACAGCCACGCACCGAGCGAGCAACCCGCCCCCCGTCCACTTGGAGCCAAACAGGTTGATCGCGCCGCGCAGGGGATGGCGCGCGAGGACGGTCGGTGCTGCGACCGCGCTGTTTGAGCTGCACCGCCACGCTGCGCACCACCACGCAGCCGACCGCAAGAGTAGGCGTGCGATCACACGGCCGTTACGGTGTGATCGACTGAGCGCTTGCTCGCGGAGGCGCCGGTCAGGATCGCTAGCAGCTCGCCGATGCTCTGCTCGCGAGCGATCGCGTCAGGGAGCGGGAGGTGGGCGTTGATCGTGTAAAGGTTGCGGCGACCGTTTCGCTGGCGTGTGATGTACCCCGCCGTGGTCAACGCCCTGACGATGCGGTGCGCGGCGCGCTCGGTTATCCCGAGACGCTCGCCGATGTCTCGCATGCGAATGCTGGGATCGTGCGCGATGCACACCAGTACCCGAGCGTGGTTGGTCAAGAAAGCCCAATCGGGTGCGGTCTCATAAGCCACACACACGAGTCTAATGTATCCGGACTCGATTTTCATGCTAAGTTGGTCACGTATCTCGTGAGAGGACATGAAGATCCCCTCGCACCGCCTGAGGAGGTCCTCAAATGCTTTCCAAGATCCGCAGCACAACCGTTCGCTCGCCGGTACCGGGAGTGATCCCCGACAGGACCACGGGCCCGATCAGCAACGGATCGCCAACCGCGGCCGACCGGGATCGCGCACCGGAGCAGGCATCCGCAGCGCCAGGTCAGTCCGACCCGGGGCCTGGTTCCGTCGCCACCGAGCGCGACGAGCGGCGACACCAGCGGGCCGTTGCGCGGGACGCGGTGACGCGGGAGACCGTCGCGCAGGAGGGGCGCGAGGCCGTCGCGCGGGAGGGGAACCGTCGGGAGCGTGGCGCGAGCTCCGGCGAACGTCTCCACCAGAGCGCGCCGCAGCCAAGCGGGCCGGCACGGCGAGGACGCCTCCTGGTCGGTGAAACGGTGTCTGTTGGACTGATCGGGATCATTGTCGTCGGGTTGATAGCGGGCGCGATCCTGGGTGCTGTCGGCGCATCCGGTTGGGTGATCGGCCTGCTGGTCGCGTCACTGACCGTGATCCTCTCGACGGTTCTCCGTCGTTTTCCCCGCCAGCGCTGATTCTGCGCCAGCGCAAAACGTGTCCTTGAGCCAGCTGCGCCGGTCGGTTGCCGGCGCCGCTGGCTTTATGACCCGGGTTCTTCGTGATCGTGGGGGCTGGGTGGTTGTGGTGGTTCGAAGTCGACGTTTACGGTCTGAAAGCCCTTGTGGCGTTCGCTTTCGGCATAGGCGGTGTAGCTGCGCTTGTCGGCCGAGGTCAGTTGCACGTCGTCGGTGAACGGGGTCAGCAGCGCGCGAGGCCAGAGGTGCCGCTGGGCGACGACGTTGATCTCTGCCGCCAGCACGGTGACGAGGGCTAGCAGGTAGATCCAGGCGATCAGTCCGAGCACGAGGCCGAAGACTCCGTACGCCTCGCGGGTTCCCTTGAGCGCGTGGGAGGCGAAGTAGGTCCCCAGCAGCTGCACGATTTGCCAGCCGATGGCGGCCATGACAGCGCCCAGGCGCAGGTGACGGGTGGGGACGTCGCGGACTGTCAGGACGCGAAAGGTGAGCATGAACAGGGCGAAGTTCGCGAGCACCGAGAGCGGGATGGCGCCGACTCGCAACCCGCCGGCGACGGTGGCGCCGAACGCGCCCGCACCCGTCGTCAGACCTGACAGTCCGGTCGTGACGAGCACGCCCACGCCGAGCACGACGACGAGCAGCAGGCTCCGCAGGCGTGATTTGATCGGGTTTGGTCGTTCGTTGCGCGGCACGGCCCACGCCCGGTTCAGCGCGTTCTGGGTCGCCTGGGCGGCACCGAGGCAGCCGTACAGCGCGCCCACGATCCCGACCACCAGCGCCAGGCCGCTGCCAGAATGCGCGTGTACGTTCTCGCGCAGCTGGCTTCCGATCACCGGGAACTGGGCCAGCGCCGAGTTCAACAGCCGTGCTTGCAGGTGCGGATCGCCGTGCAGCGCGAAGCCGAGGACCGTCACCAGCAACAGCAGCAGGGGAAACAGCGACAGAAACCCGTAGTAGGTGATCAGCGCGGTCAGGTAGCCGCCCTGGTCATCGGCGAACTTGTAGACCACCGCCAGCGGAAAGCCGGCCCAGCGGTGCCGGCGCTGAAAGCCGTCTAGCGAGCTGAGAACCCGGCCCGACACGTTGCTCGCCGCCTCACACGCCCCCGCCGGCGCCCTCGCCCCTGCCCGGCGTCGCGTCGCCGCGCGCCGTCGCCTGCTTGCAGTCGCGCGGTAGGGCCGGCACCTCAGCGGCGGGCGAGTCGGCGTCCGCTCTGCGTGCTGGGTGGGGTGTAGTTGAGCTCGTAGTGGTGATAGAGGACCGATTCGTCGGCCTGGGAGAGCTCCTCGCCGTGCTGCTCGATGTTAGGCGCGTCCTTGACCTGGTCCTTGGAGACCGCCACCTGCAGGTCATCGGGACCGACCTTAATCCCGCCCAACGGCACGAACGTCAAGTGCCGCCCGATGAACCCCTCCTTCACCGTCCCGAACTGCGGCTCGTCGGTCTCCACATCGACGTAGACGTCTTGGAGCTTGCCGATCTTCTCGCCGTGACGGTCGATCAGCATCTTGCCGTGCCATTCCGCGACGTTCCACTCCGAGTCCCGCTGATGCTCGCTCATCACCTCACGCCTCGTCTCCCATCACAACCCTCACGCACCCCCGATTTTACGCCCGCGCGACACCCCCCGTCGACTACCCGACTCACTCAACCCGAGGCCCCGACACGTAGATCAGGCGCCGGCGCACCAAGCTGGCGCGCGAGCAGCTCTGTCAAGACCAGGCAGCCGATCGCTGCCGAGGAGACCCAGCGGGTTATCGTCGAGGCGGCCGCGCAGCTATTTCTCGACCGCGGCTACCACGCCACCTCGATCGGCCAGATCGCCGCGAACGCAGGCGACGCGGTGCAGACGGTCTACAACTCGATCGGCTCCAAGCGAGACGTCCTCTCGCGGGTGCTCGACTTCGCCGCCGCCGCCGCCGCCGCCGGCGCGCGCGCACCACTCCCAGAACTCGACGAGCTGTTCGATGATCCCGGTCGGGTCGAGTTCGTGCTTGGTTGCCAGTCCCGCGGTTCATGCGCGAGCAAAGGGGAGCCCTCCCCCGCACCGCACCTGTCTTCCGCATCATCCGCGACGCCGCCGGGATCGAACCCGAAGCCGCCACGCTAGACCGCGACCGCGCCGCACAGCGACTGCGCAACTACAAGAGCGCGGCACGACGACTTGACCAGCACGGTGCCCTTCGCGACGGGCTGACGATCGATCAAGCCGCCGCCGCGATCTTCACGATCGGCCACCCCGAGACCTACCGCACCCTCGTCCTCGACGGCAACTGGGACGATCGCCGATGGGCCACCTGGGCACAAGCCACTCTCGAGACCGCGCTGGACGCCCGAATCGCCGAAGAAGCGGGCGCCTCATCGCTCGCGTGGTTCGCCCTCTTCGCGGTCCTGCTGCTGGCCTTTAACCTGGCC
Organism: uncultured Solirubrobacterales bacterium; assembly: GCA_963764545.1. Classification (GTDB taxonomy): domain Bacteria; phylum Actinomycetota; class Thermoleophilia; order Solirubrobacterales; family Solirubrobacteraceae; genus Palsa-465. Next base: position 928,293 of record CAVXSX010000012.1, read on the forward strand.
TCGGTTCTGATGTTCTCGCCCGCCGGCCAGCCGCGGGTGAGGGTGCCGTTCAGTCCGTACTTCGTGTCCCAGGTGCAGGCCGGGCGGGTCGCGTCGATCCGGTCCACTGGCGACGCGATCGAGGGGACCTTCAAGTCATCGGTCCGCTACCCAACCGGTGACACGAAGGCGACCCCGACGACACTGTTCGCCACCGAGGTTCCGGCGTTCTGGAACAAACGATCAGTTGATCGCACTGCTGCAGGCGCACGAGGTCCAGATCAACGCCCAGTCCACGACACAGGCCACGCCGCTGCTCGGCTCGCTCCTCTGGGGCTTCGGTCCAACGCTGTTGATCGTGGGGGTGATCATCCTGCTCATGCGCCGGGCTGCCACCCGCCGAAGCGGTCATTGTGCTCGCCGCGACCAACCGGCCCGAGATCCTCGACTCGGCACTCCTACGCCCAGGCAGATTCGACCGTCGCGTCGCCGTGCAGCCACCGGACCGGCTCGGTCGTCGGCAGATTCTCGAGGTGCACACGCGCGAGCTGATCGACACCGCCCACCAGGACGTCATCGCGGTCGTCGCCGCCCACCGCGACCAACTCGAGGCTCTGGCCCAAGCGCTGCTGAAAGACGAGACGCTTGACGAGAGCGACGCCTACGTCGCGGCCGGCATCGCCGGCCGACCGGTGGACTCACCTCAGATGACGGCCGGCGCGGCCATCGGCCGCAGCCGGCACACCCGGCCACCGAGCAATGGTCTGCCGGTCACGGTGGACTGACCGGAGCGAGCACGAGCGAGGTCCGAGGTCCCACGCGGTTAAGCGGAGCCCAACAGTGCCTGTTGGGCCCATGCGCCAGCCGACAGTTCTTCGCGCTGGAAACCCCCGCCAGAGCGGACACGTCGCCAGCCTCCCTCCGGGTATCTGCCAACGGCTAACCTGGTCCTCGTCACCGAGCCCATTGCAGCGCGGCCGGCTGTTTCTCGCCGGCGACGGCGGCGCGTCCATCGGCGCGTTGTCGGTGACGGGGACCAGCGCTGGCCGCAGTGCGTAGCACATCACGCGACGTCCAAGGCGAGTTCCGGCGACCGTTGGGCAAGATCCCCGTACGACCGTCCCCTTCCGACCTGCGCGCCTGGGCGATTGGGAGATCGAATGGGACGGTCGTGGGGAGTCGACGTGCTCTGGCTACATCATCCCGCTCATGTCGGGCATTCCGCCGCCACCGCCGTTGGTGTCCGCGATCTCGGCGACGATGGCCTCGGTGGTGAGGATGTTCTTGGCGATCGACGCGGCGTTCTGGAGCGCTGAGCGTGTGACCATGGCCGGGTCGATGATGCCCTCGGCGACCAGGTCGACGATCTCTCCGGTGGCTGCGTTGAGGCCGTGGCCCTTCTTGGCCTTGCGGACGTCGTTGACCACGACCGAGCCCTCGAGGCCGCCGTTGTGCGCGATCTGGCGAAGTGGCTCTTCGAGCGCGCGCAGCACGATCCTCGCGCCGGTCTTCTCGTCCTCGTCCTCGAACCGGTCCAGGTGGATGGCCTTCTGCGCGGTCAGCAGCGCGACGCCACCACCGGGCACGATGCCCTCCTCGAGCGCCGCCCGAGTGGCCTGGAGCGCGTCCTCGACGCGATGCTTCTTCTCCTTCATCTCGGTCTCGGTGGCCGCCCCGACCTTGACCACGGCAACGCCGCCCGACAGCTTCGCGAGACGCTCCTGGAGCTTCTCCTTGTCGAAGTCCGAATCGGTGTTCTCGATCTCGGTCTTGATCTGGTTGATCCGGCCCTTGATCGCGTCGCTCTCGCCGGCGCCATCGACGATCGTCGTGGTGTCCTTGGCGATGACCACGCGACGAGCGCGGCCGAGCTGCGAGATCTGGGTGTTCTCGAGCTTCAGCCCCATCTCCTCGGTGATCACCTCGCCGCCCGACAGGATCGCGATGTCCTCGAGCATCCGCTTGCGGCGATCGCCGAACCCCGGAGCCTTGACCGCGACGCCGGTGAACGTGCCGCGCAGCTTGTTGACCACGAGCGTCGCGAGCGACTCGCCCTCGACGTCCTCGGCGAGGATCAGAAACGGCCTGCCGGACTGGATCGTCTGCTCGAGCACCGGGAGCAGGTCACGGACGGAGCCGATCTTCTGATTGGCGATGAGGATGTAGGGGTCCTCGAGCACCGCCTCCATCCGCTCCTGGTCGGTGACCATGTAGGGCGAGATGTAGCCCTTGTCGAACTGCATGCCCTCGGTGAACTCGAGGTCCATGCCGAACGTCTGACCCTCCTCGACGTTGACCACGCCGTCCTTGCCGACCTTATCGATCGCGTCGGCGATCACGTCGCCGATCTCCTCATCGCCGGCCGAGATCGTCGCCACGCGGGCGATCTGGTCCTTGCCGGAGATCTCGGTCGACTGCGACTCGATGTTCTTGACCACGTCCTCGACGGCCTTCTCGATCCCGCGCTTGAGACCCAGCGGGTTCGCGCCCGCAGCCACGTTCTTCATGCCGGCGTGGACCATCGACTGTGCCAGCACGGTCGCGGTCGTCGTGCCGTCGCCGGCCACGTCGTTGGTGGCCGTGGCCACCTCGCGCACGAGCTGTGCGCCCTGATTCTGGAAGACGTCCTCGACCTCGATCTCGCGCGCGATCGTCACACCGTCGTTGGTGATCGTCGGCGCGCCGAACTTCTTGTCGAGGACGACGTAACGGCCCTTGGGGCCGAGCGTCACCTTGACAGCGTTGGCTACCGCGTCGACTCCGCCCTCGAGCGCCTTACGGGCGTCCTCGGCGTACTTGAGTTCCTTGTGGGGCATGTGTCCCTGATTTCCTTAGGACTGGACCTTGGCGAGTACATCGGACTCGCGTAGGACCAGCAGTTCGTCACCGTCGACCTTGATCTCGGTGCCGCCGTACTTGCTGTAGAGGACCTCGTCACCCTCAGCCACGTCCGGCGGAATGCGCTTGCCGGTGTCCTCGCTGATCTTGCCGTCGCCGACCGCGAGAACCTTCCCCTTCTGGGGCTTTTCCTTCGCGGTGTCGGGCAGAACGATCCCGCCCACAGTCGTTTCTTCCTCCTCGATCGCGCGCAGAATCACGCGGTCGCCAAGGGGCTTTAGCTTCATGAGATGCGGCCTCCAATGGGGGCTCGATTGAGGAGGTTTTGGCACTCTAGGCCCGAGAGTGCCAACCACACTCGACTATAGCGCAACGGCCGGGGAACCTTCCGCGAAAACACGCATAGGCGCGCACGGTCTTGTCCGGCCCGCCGCGGACACTTCGGTTCGCCTCCTCATGACCGCGGACGTTGACGCCCCGCTGCTGGCGCCTTCCGTGGTGGCAGCAGCCTTTGCCTCGGTGACGGTGACGCTCGGACTACTCGTCTAGCAGATCGTGCCTCCGGAGGCGAATCGTGACCGACGTTCACGACTCGCCGCGCGAGCGTGTGGATGGCCTCCCCGATCACGAGGATAAAAGGTGGGTGGGAACACGAATTCAACATACTGGTGGACTCCGGATGTCAACATGCGCGGTTCCGGTGACTCGATTTCCGGCTGATGACGTGCGGACGCGATTGCCATTGGCGCGGCTTGAGCGTGTGCGGCTCAGCCTGGACGATCAGGCGGCGACCACGGCGCATGTTGCGCGGTATCGCCTCGCGGAGACGGCGCTGCGAGTAAAGCGCCTTCCAGCTCTCGTCCGGTTGGAGGCGTGGTGCACGCAGCACGGCGTGAGCGACGCGCTGGTTGGCGGTTTCTATGTGCGTTGGGCCGGAGTGCCGCCCGCGCCGCCGCTCACCGGGCTGCCTCTCGGCGAGTTACGGCTCGGCGGCAAGGAGCAGCCGTTCGTTCCTTTCACACACCCCTGGGGGAGGCGGCGAGCCTGCATCAGCGTCGCAGAGGCCGGCGATGTGCGGATCGTCCGGCGCGATGAGCTTCCGGCGGACCCCGCGGGTGATCTCTTACAAGCCGGTCCGCTTCTGGTTCGCGATGGACGAGCCATCAGCGGCGACGAGGAAGGATTCTCGGCCGCGGCTGAGCAATTCGATTCGGATATCACTGTCGGGCGGCATCCGCGCGCGGCGCTTGGCTGCGATGACGAGCATCTGATCGCTCTGGCTTGCGACGGTCGTGCGAATGACGAGGCTGGGCTCACGCTTGATGAACTCGCGGCGACGATGGTCGCTCTGGGCGCGCGTGAGGCGATCAACCTTGACGGGGGCGGCTCGACCTCCCTCGTTTGCGCGGGTCGCCTACGCAACCACCCGCGGGAGGCACACGAGATCTCTGTCCCGGGCGGCAGGGCGATCGCGACCGCGCTCGTATTTACGCCGCGCTGACTCCGGATCGCTTCGGCGATCGGGTCGGGATGCCCGGCTCCGTATGGTGGGCGCGTGCGGGTATTGAACGGCATCCTCTTCTTTCCGCGCGGAGGATCCGCTCACGTGGCCCGATCGTTGTCGAAGGAGCTAGTGGGCAACGGATTGGATGTGCGCATCCTCAGCGGGTCGTTGCCCGGGGGTCCCGGTGACGCAGAGAGCTTCTACAGCGGCCTCGATGTCCACGCCGTGAACTTCAACGCGGGTGAGGCCCCGATGCACCCTTCCTACGAGGATCACCCCGGCACACCCGACCGCTGTTTCGCCGTAATCAACGACACCGAGTACCGCACCCATGTCGCTGCCTGGACGCGAGCGCTGAGCGATGCTGACGCCAGGTCTTTCGACGTACTGTTGCTGAACCACCTCACGCCGCTCAACGAGGCAGCCGCACAGGTCGCTCCAGAGGTCCCGATCGTCGGCCACCTGCACGGGACAGAGCTGATGCTGCTCGAGGAGATCGACGACGGTGCCCCAGCTCACTGGACCCACGCCGCTGCGTGGGCGCGGCGGATGCGGCGCTGGGCCCGGCAATGCGCAGGCATCGTCGTTCAGACGCCCGGGAACGTCACTCGCGCGGTGAACCTCCTCGGGATCGATCCCGCCGCGTGCATCATCGTCGCCAACGGCTTTGACGCGGCGTTGTTCGCGCCGCGGATCATCGACCGGGCGGGATTTTGGCAGCGAGCGCTCGTCGAGAACCCCCAAGGCTGGCGACCCGGCGGCGAACCTGGCAGCGTCGCGTACGAACCCGAGCAGATCACGGTGTTAGCGCAAGGCGTCGTTCTGGTCGCAGTCGGACGTTATACCGCCGTCAAGCGGCTGGGCCTGCTCATCGACGCGTTCGCCCGCGCGGAGCGTCGCGCACGACGTGTTCCAGGGCTCGTGATCGTGGGGGGCTATCCCGGCGAATGCGAGGGCGAGCACCCGTGGGACGCCGTGCAGCGCACCGGTGCAGGCAACGTATTCCTGGCCGGCTGGCAAGAGCACTCGGCGCTCCCGAGCTTCCTGAACGCCGCGGACGCCCAGGTGCTTGCATCGGTGCGCGAACAATTTGGCCTCGTGCTCGTCGAGGGGATGGCTTCCGGCCTGCCAGCAATCGGCGTCGATCGCCTCGGGCCCGCCGAGATCATCGACGACGGCAGCACCGGCTGGCTGGTCAAGCCCGACGACGTCAACCAACTCGCGGACGCGATGGTCGCCGCGGTCGACGACGATTCCGAGCGACGTCGACGAGGAATCGCGGCACACAGGACCGCCGGCGCGCGGTGGGGCTGGCCCGCGCTCGCGCGACGAATGGCCCACGCTCTCGAGGAGGCCCACCGAACCGTGCCGAGCCAATCGCGCACGTAACGAAAGCTTCCAGCAGCTCCAAATCCCACTCCCTGCTCACCGAGGCCAAGCGCGGGTCCCAACACCACGCCCAACACAGGACCACTGTCACACGCAGCGCCCATCAGCCGGCCGCCAGCTCTCCATCGCGGCAGCTCCACCGCCGGCGACATCCACCTCCCCGCCGGGGAGTCTCCCGCTCCGTGTTGTGCTGCGCGAACAGGCCGCTCGGGTCGTCGCCTCGTTGCAGTGACCGTTCCCCTACGAACGCCTGAGTCGGTCTGTAGACGGCTTTCCGGGCCGTATGGGATGCAACAGCCGACTGCCTACACACAACCCCACGATTTGCAGGCAAAAACGAAGGCGACGACCGGAATCGAACCGGTGTAGACGGCTTTGCAGCGCGCGGAATTGAGGGCATGTGAGTGATTTGCAGCGGCTTTCAGTTCTGCCAGGTGCTCTGAGTTCTGCTCGGTGCTCTGAGAACTCGTGAGTTTGGGGAGCCTTTTGGGGAGACCTCGGGCCCGAGCCGTCGGGAGTCCTGCCATTGAGCGGTGGTGGTGCACCCTGCTGTGACCGCGGATCGAAGGCGGTACCAAGGAGGTAGGCCCGCCATCCCGCAGCACTCCCTGTCTCCCGCTTGAGCGAGAACGAGCAGCACGGCGGCACTCCTGGCCGCCACCGTGACCGGGGCGAGTTTCTGCTCTGAGCAGATCGTTATGACCTATGAGCACCTCGAGCCGGCGCGTGGTCGCTTTCCGCGCGCGGAGCAGGGGGACGGCCGACCTCTCTCTGATGCCCGCAGCGCGTTGAATGCAGGTCCCGAGCGACCCGCGGCAGGCTCGTCACCGCGGCGTTAGATGCGCGGGGCGCATCTCCGCTTCCTGTGTGCGCGAATTTCCTCGTCGGTTAGTCTTCGCGGGCTTTCCACGGCCTCGCGGACGTCAGGGATCTGCCCGTTGCGCCAGCGGCGTATCTCGTAGCGAAAGCTCCGAAACCGGGCGGCCCAACGGATCCCGACAGGACCTTCGGCGACCACGCCGCGCTGCTCGCCGTGGGCGTCACGGACCGGCGCCTGCTCGATCACAAAGCGAGCCGCCGCGACTCGGACCTCCAGCGCGGAGTGGTACAGATCGCACGCGGGGCGCCGCGCAGCACGCGCCGCCGCCGCTTCGAACACGCGGCCATTGAGTCGAACGGAATGGCCACCGGCGCCGAGGGGCAGCCAGTACAGGTCGACGGCGGGGCCCTCAAAAGCTGCCGCAGCGCTGTTGGGTGCACCTGCTCCCGAGATCGTCACGTGCCAGCGATCCCAGGGTCCGGCTGTCTGTAGAAGCGACGTCGACTGCCCACCGAGGGCCGATCCTCTTGACCCCAGCTATCGGGGTCCGGCGCGTGGCCATATGTGATGGGTTCGAGCGTTGGCGTGACCGCAGTGATTTCGGCGCGGAAGAACGGCGCGTACCGCGGGGTGTCGAATCGCCAGCCGACGCTGATGGTGCTGGGGAGCACGAGGTCGCCAAAGCGGCGCTCAGCGTGAACGTCGCCTCCGAAGGGAAGGTACTGGAACGTCTGCTCGCCGGCGTTGCCCCAGCGCAGGGCGCTGACGGTTCGTATCGCGCCGCGTTCGTCGATGCGCAGCCGAACCTCGGGGTGCTCGGGCGGCAGAACGAAGCAAGCCACGATGACGTTGTCGGTCTCGGCTCGCCAGGTCACGCCGCGGCCGGGCAGCACGCTGAGCGGCGCGAACACAACGCTCTCGATCGCCGCCCGCGTCGCCGCCGACCGGGCCGTGTTGACGTCCTTGGCATGAAACAGGGTGACGCGCCCAAGCAGGACCCCTTCGGTGCTGCCCGTGGCGTCTGCGTAGCGGTCTGTGACACGCAGCGGCGTCAGCGGTCCACGCCCGACTCGGGCTCGCCACTCGAAGGATCGACCATCGACTGTCTGCTCGGCGGTGAACGGCAGCCAGAGCCCGACCTTGATGTGCCCGGTCATCGCTATGCGGACACCGCTCAGGAGTGCAGCGCCATCGCTGATGGCGTGGCTGAAGTAGCGTCGGACGGGCTCGTCGAGACCCGCGAGGATATCCGAGGTGAAGCGCGCCGGGACGGCGGCTGTCGTCACGCCCGCACGCCCGTGGGGGGCGTAGTCATGGGCGTCGACGGAACGAGGACCACCGTTGGAGCACCGCGACTCGCTCGCTCCGAATGTTCCTTAATGCCGCGCAACATTCGCTGGCTCATGACGAAGCTAATCAGCTCGGCCGGCTCGACGAGCAAGCGCGCCCACCGAAGCGAATAGCCGTAGCGCTCCCGCACGACGAGCCGAGTACTGCCATCCGCCTGGTCGCGCAGGACGAAGGCCCACGTGAAGTCATACGGGGGCGGCGTTCGCCCGACCGGGACGCCGCCGCGCAGGACCAAGCTCGCCCCGGCTTCATGACGGCCACGACCAGACCGACCTCGGGATGAAGGTGCACCGCGTCGCCGACGTCGATCGACTGCCATTCGGAAACGACCCGCTCGGCGCTGTGGATGTCGCAGCCCACCAGGTTCTCGAGAAGGTCGTAGCTGTAGAACCCGCCACGTCCCTGGCCGAGTTGCGCGATCCATGGCCACACCTCATCGGGGGCGGCGCGAATGGTGACCGCCCGGGTCGATGTCAGGTCCGAAACGGGCACAAGCTCGTCGCCGGGCAGCGCGATGTTCAGCTCGGGGTCGGTGGCGCCCCATCGAAAGTACCGCGCCCTTAGGAGGGCGACACCGATCGCGGCCGTACCTCCGAATAGGATCAATCGCGCATCATGCAGTCCCGGGCGCCTCATGGAACCTCCGAGCGCAGTCCTGGTGGCGCAGTCCTGATGGTGCGGTGTCCGGATGGCCGCCGCCTCATGCTCCTCTGCATTGGGCTCTCACCGTTTCATCTCCGGGGAGAACATCAGGTCTCTCCGGTCGTGCCTGGCGATGTCTCAGTCGGCTCTACTTGGGGGCAAGCGGAGAAATTCGTGGTCATGAGGTCGTCGGTGCTGGCTTAGGCGTGATGTGGGAGCCCAACGCGATTTCCTCTGCACGGGCAATACCCTCGCAGCGACGGCTACCGAGGTTCGAACAGCCGAGCCTGTCGCAGCGTAAGCTCATTCGGATCTCGTAGCAAGCGTTTCATCGGCCAGCGCCACGGTCACGAGATCGCCGTTGTTGGCTTGGGCGTGATGGGCGGGGCCGTAACGGCGTCGGGCTCCGACTCCCGGCCGCCCATGTCGATGCGGAAGGGCGGGTAAGCATCGGTCATCAAGGTCGCGTAGGCGGCAACGCGGTACACCCAGCGGTTCATGCCCATGACGAAGTCAAAGATGCTCCGCGGATAGCGACCGGAGAACAGCAGGACAACGCCCGCCACGAGGACGAGCAGGCTGATCAGTCCGCCGCCGGAGGTCCATCCCTCGTGCCCGTTGGCTGCGCTCAAGCCGGCCCACGTGCCCCCGACGAACACGCCGACGATCAGGTAGTGCGGTAGCGCGAGCAGCCACCACTTCACGAGGACCAGACCGCGCGAGAGGGCTTGCGGGTAGGCGACACTCAGTCGGGCCGGGTAGTCCGGGACGTCAGCGAGCGTAAACGGCGGGTAGCGGTCGGTTCCCAGCGCGTTGTAGGAGTAGAAGACCACCCGCCAGCTCCAGCGCAGCACACCGACGTTGAAATCGAAGATCGCGCGGGGATAGCGGCCCGTGAACAGGATCGCGAAGAACGCGACCACGGTCAGGACGACGAACGCGACCCAGAGGAACACGAGCGCGATGACGTGCGGGATCACTAGAAGCCACTTGACCAGCCACAACCAGCGGCTGAGGCGGCCATCAAGCTCCCCCTCGACCCGCAGCGGATACACAGATGATGCGACGTGCTCGTTCATGGGCACGCACTCCTCTCGACACAGCATGTGGGCGCCGGCGGCGCCGTTCAAGGTCTCCCGAGGGTCACCACGCGGCTGCTAGGAGCGCAAGCGGCGATCGAGGCGAGGCGGAAACGACCCCATACGCGGGATCCAGAAGTGCCACGCACTGATCTGCTTCTGATGCGAGTCTAGTGCATCCCGCCGGACCGTCTCCGCGAAGGCTGTTTGGCCCCCCGTCGCTGCCTGTCCGTCGTGGTTCTGAGATCGCCATCGCAGAGCTGGGAAAAGGGGCTGATCCAGTCCGGCTCGTTCCGCTTACAGTTATGCCGTGAGCGCCGATAAGCAGACGTCGTCAGTCCAGGCTCGCGCTGCCGGCGCCGCTCGCGGGCCAAATCTTGAAGCTCACGCCACGAACGCCGCGGGGCGTCTGAATTGGCTACGCGCGGGCGTGTTGGGGGCTATTGACGGGATCGTGTCCGTCGCCGGAATCGTCGTCGGTGTGGCTGGCGCCACCTCGGCGCGAGGCCCGATCTTCACGGCGGGCCTTGCTGGTCTGGTCGCCGGTGCGGTATCGATGGCGTTGGGTGAGTACGTATCGGTCAGCAGTCAGCGCGACAGCCAGGACACGCTGCTGGCTCAGGAGAAGCGGGAGCTTGAGGAGTCTCCTGAGCGGGAGTTGGCCGAGCTGGCGGCGATATATCAAGCTAAGGGACTCTCGGAGGCGACAGCTACTGCCGTGGCAGAGGAGCTCACGGCGCACGACGTATCGGCGGCGCATCTGGATGCCGAGCTGCATCTTGACCCAGATGATCTGGCGAATCCTCTGCAGGCCGCCGCCGCGTCGGCCGGATCCTTCGTTCTCGGAGCGCTACTCCCGTTAGCGGCGATCTTGTTGCCTCCTGCCGGTTGGCGGGTGCCTGTGACGTTCGCTGCCGTCCTGCTTACCCTCGGCGTCGCAGGCGCGGTTAGCGCCCGTATCGGCGGTAGCGCCACGTGTCGTGCGGTACTCCGAGTCGTCATCGGGGGTGCCATCGGACTCGCCTTCACCTACGGCGTGGGCAATGTCTTCGGCACCGCCATCGCATAGCCGGCGTACGCGCAGCCACTCGACGAGGATCTGCTGGACGGGTCCACGACCGCGCGCGGAGGTAGCCGCCAAGGGCGACCCAGGCGCGCAGGTCACTCTTGCGCTCCTGCCACAACAACACGCAATCCTCTCCGTCGCGCTGGCGGCGCAACCGCCACCCGTTGCGGGCGGAGCCGGTTCACGGCTGCTGAGAAGCGGCTGGTTGCTTGGGGAGCAGGCGGTGGCCATCGACGACCGCGGCGGCGAGGTCGACAAGCTTGCGGTTGGCGACACGGGAGCGCTCGCGCAGCAGCTCGAATGCGGAGTCCTCATCGATCGAGTGGCGTTCCATCAGGATGCCTTTGGCCCGCTCGATCAGCGCCCGGCGCCCGAACGCGCCCTCGAGGTCGTGATATTCGGCGAACCGGCGCAGCACGATGTCGATCGAGCTCTGCCAGTCCTCGACGTCGTCGTCGCTGATGTGGGCGAATACCCCTCGCTTGGATGCTTCCTTGACGAAGCTGGGATCGGGCGCGTGGAGGAGGGCGATCACGGGGCAGGCGGCTTCCCGCACGATCTTGTCGATTAGATCTAGCGCATGTTCAGAGCTCGCGCCCAGGCCGACGAGCGCAACGTCGGGTCGCTCCCGGAGGGTTACGGCTGCCACGTCCTCGACTTCGATCTCTCTGGCGATCACCTCGTGGCCGAGAGCCACCACAACAGCGGCAACGAGCGCGAGACGGTCCTTGCGCTCGTTGGCGATTAGTATCCGCAGACGATCGGTCTCGCGGTTGCTCATCCGCGACTCCACAGTCGAAGTCTAGATCAAGGACAGAGCATTTCGACCCGGCTCGCCCGATGTCACCAGCGGGTGTATCATGAAGACGTCGTTCGCTTCAACCTTCGGCGGGCGGTGGTCCGGCTTCAGCTTCTCGGTCGGTATGGGCGTATCGACCCGAGCGGTCAATACGTGAACCATGCGTCAGGAGCCGAGCCATCCATTCTTTCACCGAAGCGCCGGATAAACGGCACCGCACCGCCGTGTGGGCGCGCCAGACCGTTATCTGCGCTCGTTGGGATCCGGCGGGCTGGGTCAGCCCATGCGCGCCAGTCGACGCGCGGCGTGGTGTCGTGGCATCCTTTGATTCGGCTGGCTGTTCGCGATCGCGCCCGCCAATCCGTCGGCGATGCTCAGCGGATGAGTGTGGCGCCGCGAGCGCTCGTCTGGGTTCAGGTAGTCCAGGGGCCCGCAGACCAGCTCTAGTCCGGTTATCGGACTACCCGAACCCGCTGCGTGGTTCACCTGCCTCGCCACGAACTCGGGAGGGTGCTGGATGACCAACTCGGCCCCTACCACGCCCTATCTCAATTGTCCTCGCTGTGGCTTGAGCATTGCGGTGCGCTCGCGCTGGCTGGCGATCAGGCACTGTCCGCGGTGTGTGGCGCGTTCGCGCACGATCGTCGAGCTGTTCGGCTCTCGGCTGCCCGCTCGTGTGCTGTACGGCGAGAGCTGGCTGCCACAAGCGGATGCCGAGCCCCACCTCGCCCCGTTAGGAGACGTCATCTAATGACCTCACTCAGCTTCTCCGAAAGACCGTTCAATGTCCTCATCGTGGGCGGTGGCGTCGCGGCGCTCGAGGGGGCGCTGGCGTTGCGGGACCTCGGCGGCGAGCGCATCGCGACGACCATGATCGCGCCCAACCCGGAGTTCGTGTACCGGCCGATGACGGTGCGCGAGCCGTTCTCCTACCCGCTGGCTCAGCGCTACCCGCTTGAGCAGATCGCGCGAGAGCTCGACGTCGAGTTACGGGTGGACAGCTTCAAGTGGCTGGAGCCAACCGAGCGAACGGTCCACACCGTCGCCGGGGAGCGGCTCTCCTACGACGCTCTGCTGATCGCTCTCGGGGCACGGCTGTACCCGCGCTTCAAGCATGCGACCACGATCGACGACGCGCGGATCGACGATCAGCTGCACGGCCTGATCCAGGACATCGAGGGCGGCTACGTGCACCGGCTCGCGTTGTTGATTCCTTCGGGCCGAACATGGCCGCTGCCAATCTACGAGCTCGCGCTCCTCTGTGCCGCCTGCGCCCGCCACGCGAACGTCGAGCTGTCAATCACAATCGCCACTCCCGAAGACACGCCGTTAGCGATCTTTGGTGGGGCGGTCAGCGACGGCGTCCGTCAGCTGCTCGAGGAGAGAGACATCGCGACGATCACCTCGGCCCATTGCGAGGTTCGCGAATCGGGGCGCGTTGCGATCAGCCCGGGCTCGCGTCAGCTGGGCGCCGATCGCATCGTCGCGCTCCCGGAGCTTGTCGGGCCGTCCGCGTCTGGTGTGCCGGGCCGCTCCGAGCACGGCTTCGTCGCCGTCGACCCTCTATGCAGAGTGCGCTCGCTAGAGCGTGTGTACGCGGCGGGCGACGCGACGGACTTCGCGATCAAGCACGGCGGGATCGCCGCGCAGCAGGCCGACGTCGCCGCACAGTCGATCGCGGCACTGGCCGGACTGGCCCCCCAGCCCGCGCCGTTCCGTCCGGTGATCCAAGGAGTCCTGCTGACCGGCGGCAAACCACGCTACCTCAGGGCACAGATCACCGGCGGGCATGGCTCGAGCTCAGAGATGACCGAGACGCCGACGTGGTCGCTGGCGAGCAAGATTGCCGCCAAGTACCTCTCGCCGTACCTGGAGGAACTCGACCGTCTTGCCAGGAGCAGCGCATGATCGCCGCGATCGTCAATTTGAATCATCCGGCGAACACTGTGCACTGGCATTTCTTCTCGATGTCGGTGGCCAACGTGGTCGTGCTCGTTTTGATGTTGGTCGTGTTTGCCGTGGCGATCCTCGCGCCGTTCCCGGGCCGTGGAGGAACGGCGCGATGAGCACTGTGAACGGAAAGTCGTCTGTGGACGGTAAGTCGTGGACAGCCAGGGCGCGTGAACGTGCGGTGGGGGCGTTGCCGCCGGAGAAGCTGCTGCCCGACAGCCAGCCGTCGTACATGTCGTCGTGGATTTACGTGTTCGGGGTGTTGACGCTCACGTCGCTGATCGTGATCATCGCGTCGGGTTCGATCCTTGCGCTGAAGGGGCCGGGGTGGTGGCATTTCACGGGTATCGGTCACTTCTTCAACAGCATCCACCTGTGGTCGGTGGAGCTGTTCTTCTTCTTCATGGTGATCCACTTGTGGGGCAAGTATTGGATGGCTGCGTGGCGGGGTGGTCGAGCCCGAGTCTGGATGACCGGTGCGGTCGCGTTCGTGGTCGCGGTGCCATGTGCGCTGACCGGTTACGTCTCGCAGCAGAACTTCGACGCGCAGTGGATCTCGACGCAGGCGAAGGACGGGCTGAACGCGGCCGGGGTTGGCTCGTTCTTCAACGTCACGAACTTCGGCCAGATGTACAGCTACCACGTCTACCTGCTGCCGCTCGCGGTCGTCGCGACGGTGATCGCCCACGTCCTGCTCGTGCGCAGGCACGGCATCGTGCCGCCGTTCGAGCTGACCGATCGCGAAGAGCCGACAGTCCGAGATCCCGAGCACGCGCGGGTTCCAGAGCCAGACTCCGCTCCGGCGGGGAGTGCGTCGTGAGCCGCGAGAGCCGCCGGCGCGAGGACGAAGCCGCCCGCGAGTGGAAGGGCGCCTATCGGCCCTACGACATCCTCAGGGAAGCCTCGATCGCGCTCGGCGTGGTGCTCGCTCTCTCTGTCGTGCTGACGATCCTGTTCTCCTCGCCCGATCTGAAGCCGAGCACCATCCAGTCGTGGTCGCGCGGTGACCCGGTCGACTTCGCGACCACCGCCACGACCGAGCTCGACGGCACGAGCGGGACCGGCGGCTACGGGCCGCCGTACAACCACGCCGCGGACGGTCAGCACATCGCATTCGTCTATCCGGCGAAGTGGCTCGGGGTGAGCCACCCGATCAACACCGCCCAGGACCTCGTACTCGCGCCACTGCGCTCGATCACCGGCCAGCCCGCGCTCCAGACCGCCGTCTCCGCTTATCAGGCCGCCCCCGCGAACACTCAGACGACCTGGACCAGCGCGTACGAAAAGGCGCTCGGCAACGCAACCGCCAACCCGGACGGCTCGATCAAAGTCAAACCCGGCAACTACGGGCCGCTCCCCACGATGATGAACTCGCTGCTCACCTTCGCCCAGAGCGGCGGGCTCGACGGCGCGCTGCTGACCAGCAAGCAGTTCTACCAGACCGACTACACCAAGCCGCTGCTGTTCATGGCCGACGGTGGAGTGCTGGCAAGCCGCGCCGAGCAACAACACCTGCTCGGCACCCAGTGGGGAATGATGAACGAGACCGGCAGCTACCCAGGACAGTCATGGCTGTGGCTCTACACCTTCTGGTATCAGATCAAACCGTTCTCGACCTCGGCTAACGCCGACATCCTCGTGATGGCCGTGATGGGAGTACTGAGCCTCGCCTTCATCCTGATCCCGTTCCTGCCGGGAGTGCGCGACCTCCCACGACGAATCCCGATTTACAAGGTGATTTGGCGCGAGCATTACCGGACACAGCACGCGGAAGGACCGCCAGCATGAGCAAGACAGCAACTACCCAATCAAACGGCACCCTGATCGGCGCGGCGGAATCTGAACGGCCGACACGTCCGACAACCGAGATGCTCGAGCTGGACCGATCCGAATGCCTGCGACTGCTCGCCGCGACAGGCGTCGGGCGGATCGCGGTCAGCGTCCCCGAATGGGATCACCCCGTGATTCGACCCGTCAACTACCTGTTCGACGGAGCCTCGCAGTCGGTGCTCATCCGCACGGCGCCCGGATCGAAGCTCCACGCCATTCTGCGCTCGACGAGGGCGACGTTCGAGATCGACGGCATCGACCCCGCCGGACGCGTCGGGTGGAGCGTGATCATCGCCGGCGTCAGCGAGGAGATCATGAACGTAGCCGAGCTGCGGCGGATCGACCGCCTCGGACTCGAGCCGTGGGCGCCGGGCCGCAAGGGCCACTGGATCCGCATCCGCGCCAACACGGTCTCGGGCCGGCGGATCGCGGCCGTGAACGAGCTCCTTTGACCGCTACTGCCGCCCAGACGCAAGAGCACTATCTGCGGAACGGCGCAACCGTCACCGTCAGGCCGGTCACCCCCGAGGACGAAGCAGCGATCTTCGAGTTCCTGACCGATCTCTGCGAGGGCTCTCGGCGGCTTCGGTTCTTCAGCGTTGCGGCGGACCTCCGCAGCGAGGCTCGCCGCGGAGCCGCCGGTGATGACGCGGATCACCACGGCCTCGTGGCGCTCGCGCCAGGCCGGGGGGTCGTCGGCCATGCGATCTATGTGCGTGTTCCGGCGGCGGAGAGAGCGGAGGTTGCCGTCGAGGTAGCCGACGACCTGCACCACCTCGGGCTGGCAACGCTGCTGATGATTCGGTTGGCGCAGTTTGCCGAGGAGCATCAGATCCCGCGCTTCTTCGCCGAGGTACTCCCTGAGAACCGCGACATGCTCGCCGTGTTCCGCGACGGTTTCGCCGCCGCGAGCACTGTCGGCCGAGACCAGGTCGACGTTGAGTTTGCTACCTCGAGCTGGCGCGACGCCTGCGCCCGTTTTCAGCCATGAGCGAACGCCAGCCCAACAGCCGCCTACACCTCTGGCGGCCAGCGCCCCGAGCCACAACGGGGCGGCAGCGCCTGTTGAGGGCGAGCTGGAACTCCTTGATCGTTATTGGCGCGCGGCGAGCTACCTGTCGGTTGGCCAGATCTATCTGCTGGATAACCCGCTCCTGAGCGAGCCGCTGACCCTTGAGCACATCAAGCCACGGCTGCTCGGACATTGGGGGACGACGCCCGGCCTGAATTTCATCTACGCCCATCCCTCGCCTGGCAGAGATTCTTCGGTCTCCTCCAGCGCCGTTGGCTGCTTGGAGATCTTCACGTAGTGCGCGACCTCATCGACTAGCGTGCCGCCGACCCCGGGAAGCCAATGCTGACCCTGGCGTCAAGCTCCACCGGCAGCGCCTCTCTTCCCGCTGGATTGTTCCCAAGGAACAAGACGAGCGGATCGTCCGCAAGCACGGCCAGCGGCTGGCTGCAGCGTGAAGACGGTCGCGTCGAAGGGCGACGATTGCCAGATCGAAGCTTCCATTGCTCGCGACTCCAACCACCCTGGCCGGCGAGCGCATGTACACGCCGTTGGTCACATCGAGAGCGACGAGGCCGCCGTTCCCGATCGAGTCGGTGCGGTCGCCATACGCGAGCACCGATACCGCGTGTCCGGCAGCGCCGAGGTGAGCCCCGTAGACGGTGCCGATGACGCCGGCCCCGATGATCAGGATCTGCATGGCCTCCCGCTCGTCGGCTTCATTTCCTCTGATGGTCCATCCAGGCCGCCGCGAGTTCCGCCGACGGAACGACAATCAGTGGGCGATCGGCGTGCTGGATAATCCCGTGAGAGGCGCTTCCGAGCAGGAGCGACCTGACACCGGTCAGCCCGCGAGACCCGACGACCATTGCGCTGGCACTCAACTCCCTCGCGTCACGCGGATCGCGTCCGCGACTGCTGTGACACGAGCAGGCGCCCGTAGCTGAGCCTTCAGTCTCAAATGACGCGCGAGCCGCGCGCCCTCCTCGGCTTCGCGTTCGGCTCCGTCGCGGTTGGCCGTGTCGATCTCCTCGGTGTTCAGCATCCCCGCAGTCGTTCCGAAGACGTAGGCAGCCCGGGTGAGAACCTCGATGAAAGGCGCCCAAACCGTGAGCACCGTCGTGCGCTGCCCGCTCAGCAGCCGCCAGCATGATCGATCGCCGCTCGAGCATCCTCGGACCGGTCAACGCAGAGCAAGATCGTCTGCGCCACCGTTTCACGGCGTCGTCGTCGTGGATACCAGGCATCACGTTGCCTCTCGTAGCTTCGCGTCGGGTCGCGACGGCCTGTCGCGGATGGCCGCGGAGGAGGCGGCGTCCACCGTGCGAGGTGGCATCTGAGCCGCGGCGTAGGCGTCTAGCTCATCGAGCGTCTCGTGCTCCAGCAGTGCTTGGGCGACGGTTTCGAGCCGAGCGCGGTGCTCGACCAGCACGGCGCTCACCTCGCTGTGGGCTGCGTCGATTAGCTGACGTACCTCCTGGTCGAGGACGCGCTGGGTTGCCTCAGAGCTTCTCGCTGGCGCCACCGAAGAATGCTCCGGCCCCGTCTGCGGGCAGGACCCGGACGAATCCGATCGCATCGCTCATCCCCCAGCGGCCGACCATCTGGCGCGCGATCATGGTGACCTGGTTGATGTCGGATTCGGCTCCCGTGGTGATCGTGCCGTATACGAGCTCCTCCGCTACCCGGCCTCCAAGCGCGACCTTGATCTTGGCCAGTAGGTCCTCCCGGGTGTAGGAGACCTGGTCGTCATCCGGCGTGGAGAGGGTGACGCCGAGAGCGGCGCCGCGGGGGATGATCGACACCTTGCGTACCGGATCGGCACCGGGAGTGAGCATGCCGACTAGCGCGTGGCCGGCCTCGTGGTAGGCGGTCCGCTCGCGGTCTGCGGCTGACAGTACGATTCCGCGGGGGGCGCCTAGGAGGATCTTCTCCAGCGAGTCGGTGAAGTCGCCGGTTTGGACGGTGTGGTGGTTGCGGCGGGCGGCGAGGAGCGCCGCCTCGTTGGCGAGGTTGGCGAGGTCGGCGCCGACCATTCCGGGCGTCGTGGCCGCGAGCGCTTCCAGGTCGACGCTGGCCGCCAGTGGGATCGAGCGCGTGTGAACCTCCAGGATCTGTCGTCTACCGAGGCGGTCGGGCGGTTGCACGGCTACGCGGCGATCGAAGCGTCCGGGGCGCAGCAGCGCCGGGTCGAGGATCTCGGGCCGGTTGGTCGCCGCCAGCACGACGACCGCTTCGATCGACTCGAATCCATCCAGCTCGGTCAGGATTTGGTTTAGCGTCTGCTCGCGCTCGTCATTGGAACCGGTGAACGCGACGGATCCCTGCCGCGAGCGGCCGATGGCATCGAGCTCGTCGATGAAGATGATCGAGGGCGCGGCCTCCTTGGCCTTGGCGAACAAATCTCGCACCCGTGACGCGCCCACACCGACGATCGCCTCAATGAACTCCGAAGCCGAGATCGAGAAGAACGCGGCGTGTGCCTCCCCGGCAACCGCCCGCGCGAGCAGCGTCTTGCCTGTCCCAGGTGCGCCGGAGAGCAGGACGCCGTGGGGCATCCGCCCACCCAGCCGGCCATAGCGCTCGGGGGTGCGCAGGAAGTCGACGATCTCCGTCAACTCCGACTTCGCCTCGTCGATCCCCGCGACGTCGGCGAAGGTGATCCTGATCGCCGCGGGGTCGATCCGTCGTGCCTTGGAGCGCCCGAAGTTGCCCAGCGCGCCCATGCCCCCGCTCTTGGCCGCGCGACGCGCGAGCAGAACGAACAGCCCAACGATCAGCAGCGTTGGGCCGAAGCCGAGCAGCACGGACACGATCAGCGGCGTGGTCTGCGTCGCCGACTGCGCGTTGACCTGGACTCCCTCGATCCTGAGCAGCGCCGTCAGCTGGTCGTTGTTCCAGAAGCTCGGGACCTCCGTCGAGAACAGCTCCGTCGGCGTGGCCTTCGTGTCGGCGGCTGGGTATCGCACCGGTGACTTGAACGTTCCCTGGATCGTGTCGCCCTTGGAAGCGATCCGGGCCACCTGGCCCGACTGCACCTCGGCCAGGAAGAACGGACTGAACGGGACCTTCACCCGCTGCTGGCCTTCGGGCGAGAGTACGAACACCGAGGACAGGTTGATCGCCAGCAGCCCGACCGCGAACCACAAAAACCAGCGGGAGCGATGTGGCGAAGGCGGCCGTGGCGGGTCCGGCGCGCCCCGCCCGTCCGGGCCGGGCGCCACCCGCCACCCGCGGTGATCTCGCGGGATCGGCTTGCGGGGGTCGGGCGACGCGGGGCTCGCTGCCATCAACCTCACGCTGCTACCGGGACTGGCAGGTCAGTAGCAGCCGCGGCAGGAATCCGGGGTGGCGGGGTCCCGCCCGCTCGCGCGCGGATGATCCACGGTGCCCCGCAGCGCCAGCAGGCGTTCTCCTGGCGTGCCATCGGTGCCTCCCACGAACGGCACGAACGGGGGAAATGTCGCTCGCGCACGACTCAGCGCCTGCCCGCCATCGAGCTGGCGCAGTTGTCTGAGGTATTCGCCTCCTTGGGCTGCGCGGCCGCGTATGCGTCGACCATGTACTTGTCGCCTCGTAGAGCGCTCGCGACCTTGGCGAGGGCAGCTCTAACGACGCCTTTGCGCCGAGGATGCTCATCCGCGGGCTTGTCTTCAGGAGTCAGCGTGCAGGGATCATCGCGGACGTGGACCGGCTCGGGGAGGATCCCGGGCGCAGCAGACCGATCAGGCTGATCGATCACGGTCATGAGGGCACCAGCTCTCCGTTGATCGATCCGCTCGGGATCGGCTGGCTCGGCCCGGCGGCGGCCGTCTCACGGGCCAGGAACGCTCCGAGTTCCCCGATCGTGCTCATCAGCGGCGCCGGGAACACCACGGTCGAGTTCTTGTCGACCGCGATCTCAACCAGGGTCTGGAGGTTGCGCAGCTGCAACGCCAGCGGGTGGGCCATCATCACATCCGAGGCGTGAGCCAGCTCCCCGGCCGCGAGCGCCTCGCCCTGCGCGGCGATGATCTTGGCACGCTTCTCGCGCTCGGCCTCGGCCTGGCGAGCCATCGCGCGCTGCATACTCTCGGGCAACTGGATATCCCTGAGCTCCACGACCGTGACCTTGATCCCCCACTCCTCGGTCTGCACGTCGAGGATCTCCCGAATGTTCTGGTTGATCGCATCCGTTTCCGACAGCGTGTCATCCAATGTGTGACGCCCCACCACGGCCCGAAGGGTGGTCTGCGCGATCTGGTTGATCGCCGCCTCCACGTTCTCGATCGCGATCACCGACCGGATCGCGTCATCCACCCGGTAATACGCGACCGCAGACACGTCGATGCTGACGTTGTCCTTGGTGATGATCCCCTGGGACTGGATCGGCATCGTAATGATCCGCAGCGACACGCGATGAACGCGGTCAACGAACGGGATGATGAAGATCAATCCCGGGCCTCGCGCCTTGCCTTTGACCTTCCCGAGCTCGAACAGCACGACACGCTCGTACTGCTTGATGACGCGTGCCGACATCGCCATCGCGATGAGCGCCACGATGGCTAGAACGACGATCACATAGACAACAACCATGGTCTTGGCTCCTGACGTGCCTGGGTTCGCGACAACCGTCTAGGTCTCGCACACGCCGGCCGAGTGGCTTGAGCCGGAACATCGGTGCCCGCCGAATGTTGAGGCGAAGCGAATACCTATTCTACTCTCCTCGCCTGCCCGGTCGAAGCCGTGTATACGGCGCCGGCAGCATGACGAGTCGCCTCGCGAAGCTGCCCGCTCACGAAGCGCACCATCTTCGTGTCCTGATTGCCTGTGCGGCCGCGGCCCAGAGGTTCGGCAAACGGAGGACGGCCTCGGCAAGTGTTGGCGCTGTCGCCCGTCCACACAAGGGGAACCGCCCGAAGGCGGTTCGGCTGTTCTGAGTCTTTGCGCGACCCGATCGGCGCAGGCCTGCGGCGATCCCTCAGCCGGCGCGGCCCAGGGGCTGCTGTCGCTGGCGCTGCTCAACGGTGTCAGCGAGATCCCACGCAGCGGCGGAGAGCTCTCCGAACGCCTGAGAGATGACCACGACGCTCACCCCGGCCCTGGCGCGGCTGAACGACTGCACCGAGTCGTCGAAGCGTCGCCGCGCCTCCTCTGGGGCGAGCGAGGAGCGCCACGGAGCGTCACGCATTTCCTGCGGCGCAGCAGACCGGCCCGGGCCCCGCTGATCCCGGGTCCTCGCGGCACGAAGCTGGTCGAGCGACCGCAGCGCCAGTTCGTAGACGATCGATGGGATGTCGGTCACGTGATGAGCGTACGAGCCGCGACGGCGGCTGCTCCGAGCTTGCGCGGGAGGCGGGTGCCGCCGTAGACGGCTTTCTGGGCCGTATGGGATGCAACAGCCGACTGCCTACACACAAACCCGCGATTGCAGGCAAAAACGAAGGCGACGACCGGAATCGAACCGGTGTAGACGGCTTTGCAGGCCGCTGCGTAACCACTCCGCCACGTCGCCGCGAGTGCGAAGGGTAGCGACGGCGCTACCGCCGGCGGCCGGCGGCGCGCAGGGGCACGCAGTTGTCGAACGCGGTCACGCACGAGTCATGCCATCGCGGAGAGCTCAGTCGGCCGTGACCCCGGCGGCGTCCCACGCCGGGCGAGGAGCCGCGGCGAGCTCGCGCGTCATCGGGCAGCTCGACCGTGAACGAGCGAAGCCCGACCGAACGCGCCGGCGCCGGCGCGGCATTCGCGCTGTGCCAGGTGTTCAGGCCGATGTGGTGGTGATAGCCGCCGGCGGAGACGAACAGCGCCCCGGGATAGGCCCGCACGATGACGTCGAAACCGAGCACGCCGTGGTAGAAGGACTCCGCCGCGCCGAGGTCGGACACCTGCAGATGCACGTGCCCGATCCGGGTTCCGGCGCGCGACCTCGGCCTGGAGCTCGGACGCGTCACGCAGCTCGTCGACGACGTCGTCCAGCGCGAGTGGCAGGGTCGACATCTGCAGCTGGTCGCCGGTGCGCGGCCAATCCGCCCGCGGGCGGTCGCGGTAGATCTCGATCCCGTTGCCATCCGGGTCCGACAGGTAGAGCGCCTCGCTGACCAGATGGTCGGAGGCGCCGTCGAGCGGCCAGCGGGCCTGCGCCAGACGGGCCAGCGCGAAGGCCAGGTCCGTCCGCGTGGGCACGAGGATGGCCAGGTGGTACAGGCCCGGTGCGCGCCGGTTCAGATGGGGCGCCGAGCTGTCGCCGCGCAGCTCGAGCAACGGCGACTCGCCCGGCGGCGCCCAGCGCGAGCGTGCCGTCGTCGAGTTCGGTGGCGCGCAGACCGATCGCGCGCTCGTAGAACACGCGCGAGCGGTCGAGGTCGCTCACCGTGAGCCGGACCGGTCCGAGCGTGGTGCTCGGGATCGATGCTGACCGGCGCGGCGTTCTCGAGGTGCGTCGACGTGGTGCTCATGCTACGAGCCTCTAAGCCGCCGCGGCAGCGGCTTGTCCGTGCGCCGGGCGACCAGATCCTCGAGCAGCGCGGCCAGCTGGGCTCGGGTCTCGGCGTCGGTCAGCTCGCCGGCCGGGCCGCCGAACCGATCGCGCGCCTTGGGCACGATCAGCTCCGCGTCGAGGACGCGGGCGCCGGCCAGCCCGAGCGACTTGCGCACCTGGTCCTGCGCCCACACCGCGCCGTAATCGGTGACGCTCGCGCCGATCACGGCCACCGGCTTACCCCACAGCGACGAGCCCTGACCGAACGGGCGCGAGGCCCAGTCGATCGCGGCCTTGAGATGCCCGGGCATGCTGCCGTTGTACTCCGGGGTCGAGATCAGGACCAGATCGGCCGACGGCGATCGTCTCGCGCAGGCGCCGGACCTCGGTCGTGCGGCAGCGTCCGTGTCGTGGTCCTCGTTGTAGTGGGGGAGACGGTCAAGGCCCTGGTAGGCCAGGACCTCGACGTCCGCCGGGGCGAGCTCGGCTGCCGCGCGCAGCAGCGCGGTGTTGTGCGACGCCGCGCGCAGGCTCCCCGAGATGGTCAGGATCCGCATCGGCCTACGCGGCCTTGACCGCCGAGACGCTCAGCAGCAGCTTGACCTCGTTGGAGACCAGGAGGTTGCCGTTGGGCAGGGTCTGGTTCCACTTCAGATCGAACTCGCGGCGATCGATCGTGGTCGAGAGCTCGAGGCCGATGCGCTCGTGGCCCCACGGATCGGTGCCGCCCTCGGCGACGACGCCGGTCAGCTCGATCGGCTGCGTGATGCCCTTGATCGTGATCTCGCCATTCAGGCGGATCTGGTTGCCGTCGAGCGGCTCGCCGGCGGCGGAGCGGAAGGTGATCGCCGGGTGGCTCTCGGCGTCGAAGAACTCAGGTGAGGCGAGGTGGGCATCGCGCTGGGGATCGTTGCGTGTCGATGCTGGCGACCTCGACCGTGCCCTCGAGGACCGGGGCGCTGCCGGTCGCGTCGATCGTGCCCTGGAACTTGCGGAAGGCGCCGCGCACGGTGGCGATGCCCATGTGGCGAACCTCGAAGCCGACGTTGGAGTGGGCCGGGTCGACGTTGTAGGTGCCGGCCGGAATCGATTCGAGGGAGGTGCGGTCGTGCTCAAGGGAATCTCCATTCGTAGTGGTTGAGCTTGCAACCATCTTAGCAGATTTGATTGCGGCGTCAAGTATTGTGCGATCAATCGCAGCGATCCGCACATGGTCTTGAGGCCCGGCGGACTCGAGGGCCGCTACTCGACCGTGCAGGCGCCGCCGCGCTGGGCGCCGGGAAGCCGGCTGAGGAGGGACGCGAGCTGGCTGGTCTCCTCGGGGGTGAAGTGCTCGAGGAACAGCCGGCGGATGCTGCCCACGTGGGTGCAGCCCGCGCTGCGTAGCTTGGCCAGGCCCTCGTCGGTCAGCGCCGCGTAGGACACACGGGCGTCGCTGGCGCATGAGGTGCGCTCGATGAACCCGCCGGCCACCAGGCCGTCCACGAGCCGGGTGATTCCCGAGCGAGTCAGCATCGTGCTCTCAGCCAGGGCGGACATCGGCAGCTTGCGATCGGGGGCCTGGGCGAGGTACAGGAGGACCTCGTAATCGCGCGTGGTGATCGCGTGCTCGGAGGCGAGCTCAGCGTCGAGCAGGCGGAGGATCGTCGCGTGGCTCTGAAGGAAGCTTCGCCACGCCTCGAGCGCGGCACCCTCCAGGCTGGAGTCGCCGCCTTCCTCGTCGGCCAGCGAGCAGGCCGGCGCGAGGACCGTGGTCTCGCCGGGATGGACCGTGTTCGCCTCCATATGGCAAATTATAGTTGACCGGTCAACAGCACTTCGGGGCTGCTCGACCGGCGCGCGGGCCTGCGGACCAAAACGGACCGCGATCATTCGTAGGGTGACAGTCGAACCCGTCGCCTCGGGCGGGGCACCAATCCGAGAGGAGGCCGTCGTGGACTACAAGCTCGAGCTCGTCGCCGTGCCGGTGTCGGACGTGGACCGGGCCAAGGCGTTCTACGCCGAGAAGGTCGGGTTCAACGCGGACCACGACGCTTCGCCCGGTGGTGGGATCCGCTTCGTGCAGCTCACACCGCCGGGGTCGGCCTGCTCGATCGCGATCGGCACCGGCATCACCGAGGCCGCGCCCGGCTCGGTGGTCGGCCTGCAGCTGGTCGTCTCGGACATCCACCAGGCACGGGCCGAGCTGGCCGGGCGTGGGGTGGAGGTGAGCGAGGTTCAGGAATTCCCATGGGGCTCGTTCGTGTTCTTCGGCGATCCCGACGGCAACCGCTGGGCCGTGCAGGAAGTGCCGCCGCGCTGACGCCGGACCCGTCGCCGTCCGGCACAATCCGGGGTGTCGAAAGGAGCTGGCATGGCGATGACGGTCATGACGCACGTCGCGCTGCGCGATGAGTCCGCGGCGCGCGAATGGGACACGGCGATGTACGAGCGGCTGAGCGCCGCGCGCGAGCAGGCCGGCTGGGTCGGCGGGCAGCTGCTGCGCCCGGTCAACGATCCGATGCTGCGGACGATCGTGGGGACCTGGGAGACGCGGGAGCACTGGGAGGCGTGGCACAACGAGGAGGCCTTCCGCGAGACGCGCGAGCGCCTCGAGGGCCTGCAGGCGCGACCGGCCGAGACCAGCTGGCACGAGGTCGTGGAGGAGCGCCGGGGCGGCTGAAACGCTCGCGATCCGCCGGAAAAGCGAGTAAGGTCGGCCTCGATCATCCATGCCTGCCGGTCAGCAGGCGTTACGTGGGGGAGGAGCCTCGGATGAAACGACATGTGGTGTCGACCATCGCGGTCATCGCCACCCTGCTCGGCGCGGCACCGGCCATCGCGCAGACCACGCAGAGCTCGACCGTCCCGACAGTCACCGCGACCGGGAGCGCGCAGTCGCGCGTGAAGCCCAAGAACCGTCAAAGCAATGCGTCGATCGCCGCCGCGGTCGATCGGGCCCGGAGGGCCTCGATCGCGGGAGCGCTCAGGCAGGCGCACGAATATGCGGAGGACTACGCCAAGGCGGTCGGTCTGACGCTGGACAGCGTGATCTCGGTTTCCGACACAGCGAATCCCTTCTACGGAGTGGGGCCGTTTGCCACGGTTGGGCCATTCGGCCCGGGCCAGTACTGCGGCATGATCGAGCAACTGGTGGGCAAACCGGTCAAGGGGCAGAAGCCCAAGCTGAAGAAGGTGCACCGCTGCATCGTGCCCCGCTACGCCTCGAGCACTCTGACCGTCACCTACTCCGCGAGCTCGTAGCGCTCGGCTCGGGGCGGGTAGACGGGCGCGGGTAGAGGGTTCGACGTGATCGATCAACTGCGCATCCCGATCTGGGGCGAGGCTCGCTTCGCGCTCGAGCACGCCGCGCTCCGGCGCCATCCGGTGTTCCGTGGCGAGGGCGTGGTCCCGCGGCGACGGTGCGCCGGTGCTGCTCGTGCCGGGCTTCCTGGCCGGCGATGTCTCGCTCGCGGTCATGGCGCAGTGGCTTGACCGGATCGGCTACCGGCCGTGCCGGGCGGGCATCCGTGCCAACGTCGATTGCACCTCGCGCGCGCTCGAGCGCCTGGAGGGTCAGCTCGAGCGCTTCGCCGAGCGCCACGGCCGCGAGGTGACGATCGTCGGTCAGAGCCGCGGCGGATCCCTGGCCCGGATCCTCGCCGTACGCCGCCCGGACCTCGTGGCCGGCATCGTCTGCCTCGGGGCCCCGGTGATCGACCCGCTGGCCGTCCATCCGTTCGTGCAGGGCGCAGGTCGAGGCGGTCGCCGTGCTCGGGTCGCTCGGGGTCCGCGGGCTGTTCTCGCATGCCTGCCGCTTCGGCGCCTGTTGCCGCCAGGCCCGGCTCGACGCCACCGCGCAGTGGCCGCAGCACGTCGCGTTCACCTCGGTGTACTCGCGCAGCGACGGAATCGTCGACTGGCGGGCCTGCCTCGATCCACACGCGCGCCACGTCGAGGTGCGCTCGAGCCATGTCGGCATGGCGGTCAATGCGCGCCGTGTATGAGGTCGTGGCCGAAGCGCTTGCGGCGGGCCGGGCGGACGCGTGGGGTGCCGCGGCCTAGCGGCGTGCAGCGCGTGCCAGAAGGCGAGGTGTCCTCCAGGCCTGAGCAGTTCGTGTGCGTGGCGATAGCGGACAGCCGGGTCGACCCAGTGCCAGGCCGCGCTCGGCCGGCCACTCCCATTTCGCGACCGCGCGTTCGCCCTGCAGGTCGAGCACCGGGCTCGCCCCGACCTCGCCGTGCAGAAACCCGCCGGCTACGGCGTACCTGATCCCGAATTCATCGTCAAATCGCGCAAGCGCCTGCGCAGCTCGTTCGTCTCCCTATTGCTCTGGGAGGGGTCGGAGCCTCACGTTCGTTGCCGAGCAGACCCGCCACGGCGTCGCCACGCTTGCCAAGCACTACGCCGGCGTGCTCGAGGAGCTCGAAGACAACCCCCGGATTCCCGCCGCCGAGGCCATCCGGGAGGCTCGCAGCCAACTCAGGTGTGCGCAATCTGTGCGCACTCCCCAGGAGACTGAACCAACCCCACCCAGCGAATCCCCGGCAACCAACCTTATGGGCGATGCTGGGCTCGAACCAGCGACCTCCGCCTTGTCGAGACGGCGCTCTCCCAGCTGAGCTAATCGCCCGGGAGTCGTAAATGTACCTGGGTGCCCCGGACCGGGGTAGAGTGGCCCGCGAGATGAGGTGGAGGGTCGCAGCGCTGATCGCGCTGTCCGGGATGGCCGCCGTCCCGGCGGCCTCGGACGCCATGGCGCCGGCGCACGCCGCGATGCTCAGCGTGTCGGTGGCGCCCCATGCCGGCTCGGCGACGACGCATTTCACGGTGCATTTCCGGGCCGCCGTGACCACCGGACGCTCGGCCGACAACCTGTACCGGATCACGGCGAGCAGCCGGACCCGCAGCGGTTGCCAGTCCGATGCGGCGGTGATGCCGGCGCCTACGGAGGCGGGGGCGGCCGTCCACGGCGTGCTGAAGCCCGGCGAACCCGGCGGCTGGTGCGCGGGAACCTTCCACGGCCAGGTGTGGGACGTCAGCGAGCCATGCCCGATCGGCGAGGCCTGTCCGGCCATCGCGCCCGCCCCTCGTCTGGTCGGCAGGTTCACGTTCCGCGTCACGCGCGGCTGATCCCCGCGCTCGGCACTAGCATCCGAAACCGCATGGAGCTAGAGCTTCCCGACGGCAAGATCCTGACGCTGCCCGACGACGCCACCGGCGCTGATGCGGCGGCGGCGATCGGCCCCGGGCTGGCCCGTGCCGCCCTGGCCGTCAAGGTCGACGGGGAGGTGCGCGACCTCGCGCGGGACCTGCCCGAGTCCGACGGCGATGGCCCGGCCAAGCTCGAGATCATCACCGACCGCAGCGGCGAGGACGCGCTGGCGCTGATCCGCCATGACACGGCGCACGTGCTGGCGGCGGCGGTCATGGAGCTCTATCCCGGGGTGAAGATCTCGATCGGACCGTCGATCGAGAACGGCTTCTACTACGACTTCGACTTCCCCGACGGGGTGACGCTGTCCGAGGAGGACTTCGCGGCCATCGAGGCCAAGATGCGCGAGCACATCGCGGCCGACGAGCCATTCGTGCGCGAGGACGTCGCCGCGCGCGACGCGCTCGATCGCTTTCTCCGGGAGGGCCAGGACTACAAGGTCGAGCTGATCGAGGACCTGGTCCGTGACCAGGGCGTCCCCACCGTGTCGCTTTACACGAACGGCCCGTTCACCGACCTGTGCCGCGGGCCACATGCGCCGTCGACCAAGCGGATCAAGGCGTTCAAGCTCCAGTCGGTGGCCGGTGCGTACTGGCGGGGCGACTCGAACCGGCCGATGCTCACGCGCGTTTACGGCACCGCGTTCTTCTCCGAGAAGGATCTCCAGGAATACCTCGAGCGCCTCGAGCAGGCACGGGCCCGCGATCACCGCCGGCTCGGCCCGCAGCTCGGGCTGTTCAACTTCTCCGACGTGGCGCCCGGGATGACCTTCTGGTTCCCGCCGGGTGCCCAGGTGTTCAATTCACTGGTCGCGCTCAGCCGTGAGATGGGCGTGACCGCGGGGCTATACCGAGGTCAAGACGCCACAGCTCTATGACAGCTCGCTGTGGAAGACCTCAGGCCACTGGGACAAGTACCAGGAGCACATGTTCATCACGGAGTCGGCAGACACCCCGATGGGCGTCAAGCCGATGAACTGCCCGGGTCACTGCCAGCTCTACTCGCTGCAGCCGCACTCTTACCGTGACCTGCCCATCCGGTACTCCGAGCCCGGATTGCTGCACCGCAACGAGTTGAGCGGTGCGCTGCATGGGCTGTTGCGCACCCGCAACTTCGCCCAGGACGACGCCCACGTCTTCTGCACCGAGGAACAGGTCCCGGACGAGCTCGAGGCGTGTCTTGACTTCGCGTTCGACACCTACGCGATCTTCGGCTTCGACGTTCGCCTCGAGCTGTCGACGCGCCCGGAGGAGCGCCTGGGCTCCGATGAGCAGTGGGACCAGGCCGAGGGACACCTCATCGAGGCGCTCGACCGCAAGGAGCTGAGCTACGACGTCAATCCTGGGGACGGCTCCTTTTACGGACCGAAGATCGACCTCCACATGACCGATTCACTCGGCCGCTCGTGGCAGATCGGCACCGTCCAGCTCGACTACAACATGCCGATGCGCTTCGGACTCACATACACCGGCGCCGACAACGTCGAGCATCAGCCGGTGATGATCCACCGTGCCCTGATGGGGTCCTATGAGCGGTTCATCGCGATCCTGATCGAGCATTACGGCGGGGAGCTGCCGGTCTGGCTCACTCCGGTCCAGGCGATCATCCTCCCGATCTCCGACCGGCACCTCGAGTACGCGCGCGTAGTGCGTGACCAGCTCCACGCCGCCGGCGCGCGGGTCGAGCTCGACGAGCGCACCGAGTCGGTCGGCCGCAAGATCCGCGACGCCGAGCTGCGCAAGATCCCGTACATGCTGATCGTCGGCGACAAAGAGCACGAGGCCGAGCTTGTCGACGTCCGCGAGCATCGCCGCGGCCGCCTCGGATCGATGCCTGTCGGCGACTTCGTCGAGCGCCTGAACGAGCGCGTCGAAAGTCGCTCCAACCCCTAGTTGCGCCGCTATACTCAACCTCGTTGATCTACGCGCAACATCACATAGGGCCCGTCACCGCTTGACGTTCGCCTCTCCTCGCAGCTAGTGCCGGTCCCCAGAAAATTCGACCGGCGCCCGCCCGAACGGGACCAGACTCGGATCAACGACCGCATTCGCGTGCCCGAAGTGCGCCTGATCGGCGACGACGGCAAGCAGATCGGGATTGTCAAGACCTCCGAGGCCGTCGCCTATGCCCAGGAGCGCGACCTGGATCTGGTCGAGGTCGCTCCCGACGCACGGCCGCCCGTGTGTCGCGTGCTCGACTACTCCAAGTACAAGTACGAGCAGGCCCAGAAGCAGAAGGCCGCGCGCCGGCACCAGCAGCAGATCACCGTTCGCGAGATCAAGTTCCGGCCCAAGATCGCTCAGAACGACTACGACACCAAGAAGGGCCATGTGTCGCGCTTTCTCAAGAACAAGGACAAGGTCAAGATCACGATCATGTTCCGCGGGCGCGAGGTGACACACCCCGAGCGCGGCACCGCGCTGCTCGACAAGCTGGCCGGCGAGCTGTCGGAGATCGGCGTGATCGAGCAGTCGCCGATCCAGGACGGGCGCAACATGACCATGCTGCTGGCTCCGTCGAAGGCGGTGCTGGCCGGCGAGAAGGACGCTAAGCCGGAGAAGCCGGCCGATGGCCGCCGGCCGAAGGGCGCCACGGACGACTCGGCGGAGGAGCCGGGCGCCTCGGAGGAGGTTCCCGAGGCGGCGTCCAACGGACAGGACGTTCCCGAGGCCTCGTCCGACCGGACGGCCCGCGCCCGAGACCGACCCGCCGTCCGGGCCCGAGCAAGAGTCCGAGCAAGAGTCCGAGCCGGAGGCAGTGTCCGGTTCCTCGGGTCCGCGCGAGACCGCCTGACCCCCGTCACAAACCGCGCGGTTTCGACAATAAGGGGGTATGGACGGGGCCGACCCTCGTACCGATGGGGAACTGCTCGTCGCTACCGCGACCGACCCCGAAGCGTTCGGAACGTTCTTCCGTCGCCACGTGCGCGGCGTGCTCGCGTTCTTCCGGCGCCGGGGTGCGAGCGCCGAGGTCGCGCTCGACCTCACCGCCGAGACGTTCGCGGCCGCGTGCGCCGGCGGCGCGGATCGATGGGCGCGTTCGCGGCCGTCGTGCTCGCCGGGCTTGCCGTCGTGGTCGCGCTGGGCGCGCTCGTTTCACTGCACGGGCAGCGCCAGCCTGCGCACCCCGCGCCGGCTCGGTCTGCGGCGGTTCCCGGCCGCCGGGCGCTGCTCGACCTCCTCGGGGTGCTGCGCCGTCCGCAGATGCGTGTCGACCTGAGGCCGACCGGTGGATACCTCCGAGGTGGGGTACGGTGGACACACAGCTGATCCGGAGGGCAATCGTCACCCCGTGGGGCGAGCCTGTCTACGTGATACCGGTGAAACAGCCTGGACGAGGTGAGGCGATCAGCCTGCTCGTGGGGTCGGGCGGCGGCTGCTGTGCGCTGGCGGCCGACATCGCCCGCTTCGGACAGGAGACGACCGAGGGCGCCGGCCGCTCGTACGCCGGAGGCTCGACCCGGACGCGGATCACCGTGCTCGTTCCGGACGGAGTGGCGACCGTCGAGTTCGTTCTCCCGCACCCGGTCACGGTGCGCGTGCACGCCAACGTCGCCGCGGTGCAGGTGGCCCAGGCCTGCTGCGCCGGCCCGCCGGCGATGATCTGGAGGGGAGCCCACGGGCAGGTGGTGAGGCGAGTCGGCGGAGCCGCACCTCGGGCCGGCGCGACTCCGCGCCCGGGGCCGGAGACGGTGCGCTCGCGCGCGGCCGAGCGCGACCCCTCGACCCCCAACCGGGTGTGGGTGACCCCACGCGTCGGCGGGCCGCACACGGACTTCAGGGTCCACTTCCAGGTGCTCCTGAACGACGCCGACTACAGCTACCGGCTGTCCGGGACCAGGTGCCCGGCGATCACCTCAACGGCGGCGACGGCGGCGGCACCAACGACCTGCGCGGGCGGATCTGGAGCGATGGCGTCGATGCGGTCGCCGGCCAGGCCTGGTGCCCCGGGACATATCGCCTCAGCGCGACGGTGATGGACCTCGGCCGGTACGGAAACCTGGAGCGCCCAACCAAGCCGTTCGGCACCGCCACATTCACGGTCAACTCGCTGACGTCTGCTTTACTAGCCGGCAGTCCCATGCCGAAGATGAAGACCCATTCCGGCTCCAAGAAGCGCTTCAAGCTGACCGCCAACGGCAAGGTCCGCGGGCGCCGCGCGTTCTCGACCCACATCCTCGAGAAGAAGACGCCCAAGCGCAAGCGCCGCCAGGCGAAGCCGTCGTGGATCAGCGAGCACGATGAGTCCCGCAGGTCAAGACGCTGCTCGGCGCCAAGCGGAGGCAGCGCGGATGACCCGGGTCAAGCGATCGGTTCACGCGCGCAAGAAGCGGCGCGCGACGCTCGCGCTCACGAAGGGCTTCCGGGGCGACGCCAGCCGGCACTACCGGGTAGCCAAGGAGGCGCTGCTCAAGGCCGATCAGTACCGCTACCGCGACCGGCGCAACCGCAAGCGCGACTTCCGCCGGCTGTGGATCACCCGGATCAACGCCGCGGCGCGCCTCAACGACATGTCCTACTCGCAGTTCATGCACGGCCTGCAGCTGGCCGGTGTCGAGCTCGACCGCAAGATCCTGGCCGACATCGCCGTGCATGACAGCGACACCTTCCGACGCTTTGCCGACCGCGCCCGCGAGGCGCTGGCGGCCGGCTGAGCGAACAAGCCGACCAACCAGCACCGCCACCCGGGCGCCCTCCCTCAGGAGTGGCGCCTTTTTTCGTTCATGACCCCACCGATCACCAGCCACCACAACCAGAAGCTCAAGGAGATCCGCAAGCTGCGCCAGCGGCGGCGGTGGCGCGATCGCTCCGGGTTGTTCGTGGCGGAGGGTGAGGATTTGTTGTCAGTGGCCGATGGGCAAGGGTGGATCGCCATCGAGCGGTATGCCGCGGCGGGCAGCGGGCTTGCCGGGGTGGAGGTCGCCGCCGATCTGCTGGCCTCGGCGTCGGGCCTCGGGTCAGGGACGCGGACGCTCGCGGTCTACGAGGAGCGCTGGGCGGACGCGCCGGCCGGTCCGCTGTGCCTGTACCTCCACGGTGTCCATGACCCGGGGAACGTCGGAACGATCCTGCGCAGCGCCGCCGCGTTCGGCGCCTCGTGCGTCGCGCTCGGCCCGGGGACGGCCGACCCGTACAGCCCGAAGGCCGTGCGGGCGTCGATGGGCGCGGTGTTCGCGGTGCCGCTCGCGCGCGCCGGGGTGGCGGACCTCCCGGGGGCCAAGATCGCGCTCGTGCCCGGCGCCGGCGAGGAACTTTGGCGATCTAGCTACGTATTTGATAGCTCCAGCGCCATCGGCCTGATGGTCGGCGCAGAGCGTGACGGGCCTACCGGACGACGTGGTGGCGCAGAGCCGATCATGTCGCGCACATCCCGATCGCCACCGACTCGCTGAACGCGGCCATGGCCGCCACCATCGCCCTCTACGAACTGAGCCGTAGGATGGCGCGAGACGGAATGACCGACCGCATCGCCAGATCCGCACCGAGGCCGAGGGCGCGATCGCCGCCGCCACCGACACCCAGACCCTGGAGGACGTGCGCATCCAGTACCTGGGGCGCAAGGCCGAGCTGCCGAACCTGCTCCGCAGCGTCGCACAGCTCCCGCCGGACGAGCGCGCCGCCACCGGCAAGGCGGCCAACGAGGCCCGCAAGGCGCTCGAAGCAGCCATCGAGCAGCGCACGCAGCAGCTCGCGGCGCAGCGAGCTGGACCAGCGCCTCGAGCGCGACCGCGTCGACGTCACCCTGCCCGGTGACCCGCCGCCTCAGATCGGCCGGCTTCACCTGATCAGCCAGACCCGGCGCGAGATCGAGGACGTGTTCATCGGCCTGGGCTTCAACGTGGCCGAGGGCCCCGAGGTCGAGACCGTCTACTACAACTTCGACGCGCTCAACCACGCGCCGACCCATCCGGCGCGGCTGATGAGCGACACCTTCTACGTCGCGCCGACCAGCGACATCTTCGATCCCGACACGCGGCTGCTGCGCGTGCACACCTCGCCGATGCAGGTCAGGGCGATGGAGAGCCAGCCGCCGCCGCTCTACATCATCGTCCCCGGTCGCACCTACCGGCCCGACAACGACGCCACCCACACCCCGCAGTTCCACCAGGTCGAGGGGCTGGCGGTCGACACCGACATCACGCTCGGCGACCTTCAGGGCACGCTGCTGGCTTTCGCGCGCGCGATCTTCGGCGAGGACCGGCAGGTCCGCCTGCGCCCGCACTTCTTCCCGTTCACCGAGCCGAGCGTCGAGGTCGACGTCTCGTGCTTCAACTGCAAGGACGGGGTGATGCCCGACGGCAGCCGCTGCCCGCTCTGCCGAGGCAGCGCATGGATCGAGATCCTCGGCTCCGGCATGGTCGACCCGAACGTGTTCGAGTACGTGCGCGAGTACGGCTACGACCCCGAGCAGATCCAGGGGTTCGCGTTCGGGATGGGGATCGAGCGGATCGCCATGCTCAAGCACGGCGTCCCCGACCTGCGGCTGCTCTACGACAACGACGTCCGCTTCCTGGAGCAGTTCGGCTGATGCGCGTACCGCTCGAATGGCTGCATGAATACGTGAAGCCGGATCTCGACGTGCACGCGCTGGCCGAGCGGCTCGACATGACCGGCACCGCGGTCGAACGGGTCGAGCGCCACGGGGTCACCGCGCTCGAGAACTTCGTGATCGGGCGCGTGCTCGAGGCCGAGCAGCACCCCAACGCGGACCGGCTACGAGTCTGCGTCGTAGACATCGGCGACAAGGCGCCGTCGCAGATCGTGTGCGGCGCTCCCAACGTCGCGGCCGGTCAGACCGTCGCGGTGGCCAAGCCCGGGCGCCGTGATGCCCGACGGCACCAAGCTCGGCCGGGCCAAGCTCCGCGGGATCGAGTCCAACGGGATGATCCTGGCCGAGGACGAGGTCGCGATCGGCACCGACCACGACGGGATCATGGTGCTCGAGCCAGACGGCCTGGCGCCGGGGACACCGCTCGAGACGGTGCTCCCGATCGCCACCGACGTGCTCGAGCTCGAGATCACGCCCAACCGGCCCGACTGCCTCGGGATCTACGGCGTGGCGCGCGAGGTGCACGCCGCCACCGGAGCGCCGCTCGCGCCGGCGCCCTGGAGCGAGGACCCGGGCACGCCGGGAGCGCTCGCAGGCGCCACCATCCAGGTCGACTGCCCCGATCTCTGCCCGCGCTTCACCGCCCGCGTGTTCGAAGACGTGAAGATCGGCCCGAGCCCGCTGTGGCTGAAGGCGCGGCTGATGGCCTCCGGCCAGCGGCCGATCTCGAACGTCGTCGACATCACCAACTACGTGATGCTGCTCACCGGCCAGCCGCTGCACGCGTTCGACCTGGATCGGGTCGCGGGCGCTCGGCTCACGGTGCGTCGCGCCGCCGAGGGGGAGCAGATCGAGACCCTCGACGGTCAGATCCGCACGCTGGACTCCGACATGGTGCTGATCGAGGACGCCGACGGGCCCGACCTCGATCGCCGGGATCATGGGCGGCGCCCGCAGCGAGGTGCACGACGGCACCACGCGCGTACTGATGGAGGCGGCCAACTGGCACGGCGCCAACATCCATCACACCTCGCTGAAGCTCGGGCTGCGCAGCGAGGCATCCGGCCGCTTCGAGAAGCAGCTCCAGCCCGAGCAGGCGATGGAGGCGCAGGCGCTGGCCACCGCGCTGATGCTCGAGCTGACCGGCGCGCGGCTGGCGCCGGGCACGATCGACATCGGCGGGGAAGGACCGCCGCTCCAGACGATCCGGCTGCGCGACGCGCGCATCACCAGCCTGCTGGGCGCCGAGATCCCCCGCGCGCGCTGCCGGGAGATCCTTCAGGCGCTCGAGTTCTCGACCGCGGACGCCGACGACGGACTCGACGTGACCGTGCCCGCCTTCCGCCGCGCCGACGTCACCCGCGAGGCCGACCTGATCGAGGAGGTCGCGCGGCTCGACGGGCTCGAGAAGCTGCCGGCCACGCTGCCCTCCCGGCACGGCGCGCACGCCCAGCTCACACTGCGCCAGAAGCTGCGCCGGCGCGCCGCCGACGCGCTCGTGGCGCACGGGCTGCTACGAGATCGTCGGCTGGAGCTTCACGAGCCCCGAGCTGGCCGACCGCCTGCGCCTGGACGCCGGGCATCCTCTGCACGAGGCGGTGACGCTGAGCAACCCGCTGTCCAGCGACCTGTCGGTGTCTGCGCACCACACTGCTCGGCTCGCTGCTCGACAACGCACGCCACAACCGGGCGCGCGGCGCCGCCACGGTCCGGCTGTTCGAGGCCGGGGCCGTGTACCTGCCCCAGGGCGACACGAGTTTGCCGCGCGAGCCCTATCACGTCGGCGCGGTCCTGATCGGCGCCGGC
Organism: uncultured Solirubrobacterales bacterium; assembly: GCA_963764545.1. Classification (GTDB taxonomy): domain Bacteria; phylum Actinomycetota; class Thermoleophilia; order Solirubrobacterales; family Solirubrobacteraceae; genus Palsa-465. The sequence continues at coordinate 964,561 of CAVXSX010000012.1, forward strand.
CGGCCGGCCGAGCTGGCGCGATCCACAGCCGCGCGCCGTCGACTTCTTCGCCGCCAAGGGAGTCCTGCAGGGGCTGCTCGACACGCTGCGAGTCCCGTGGACGCTCACGCCGGCCACCGAGCCGTTCCTGCACCCGGGACAATCAGCGCGCATCGAGGCCGCCGGCCGGCCCATCGGTTGGATCGGCGTGGTCCATCCACTCGTGGCCGAACGGTGGGATCTGCGCGACACGGTGGCCGCGTTCGAGCTCGACCTCGACGCGGTGCCCGAGCCGCCGACGCCGCTGTACGCCGAGGTGAGCGGCTTCCCCGACGTGCGCGAGGACCTCGCGGTCGTCGTGGCGGACTCGGTGAGCGCGGCGGCCGGTGGTCGCGGCCGTGCGTAAGGCGGGCGGCCCGCTGCTCGTTCGACGCCGGCGTGTTCGACGTCTACCGCGATCCGGACAAGCTCGGCCCGGGCAACGTGTCGCTCGCCCTGCGCCTGACCTACCGCGCGGCCGACCGGACGCTGACCGACGAGGAGGTGGCCGAGCGCCGCGCGGCGATCGCCGGAGCCCTGGAACGCGAGCTCGAAGGGAGGATCCGTGCCGCCTAGCGTCTCGGTGTTCGGTGCCGCCGGTTTCACCGGTGCGTTGACGGCGCGCCTGCTGCACCGCCATCCGTCGTTCGAGCTGAAGTTCCTGACTGCCCGCAGCGACACCGGCCGCCGGCTCGACGACCTCTACCCGCATCACCGGGTGCCGATCCTGCTCGAGGAGCTCGATCTCGACCGCCACGCCGAGGTGGACGGCGCCGTCGTCGCCTACCCACACGGCGCGGCCGCACCGCTGGTCGCCGAGCTGCGCGCCCGCGGCGTGCGGGTGGTCGACCTGAGCGCCGACTTCCGGCTGCACGACGCCGATCTCTACGGCCGCTGGTATCGCGAGCACCAGGCGCCCGAGCTCCTGGCCGACGCCGTGTACGGCCTGCCCGAGCGCTACCGGGAACAGATCGCCAAGGCCGATCTGGTGGCCAATCCCGGCTGCTACCCGACGGCCACGTTGCTCGCGCTCGCGCCGCTCGCCCGCGCCGGGTTGATCGACGACGTGATCATCGACGCCAAGTCGGGCGTGTCGGGCGCCGGGCGCGCCCCGAGCGAGAAGACGCATTTCGTGAGCGCCGACGAGAACGTCAACGCCTACGGCGTCCCGGCCCACCGGCACATTCCCGAGATCGAGCAGGAGCTGAGCGCGCTGGGCGCCGACGTGCGCGTGACGTTCGTGCCCCATCTCGTTCCGCTCGACCAGGGCGAGCTCGTGTCCTGCTACGTGACGCCGTCCGCGGCGGCGCCGCGCGACCGCGACGAGCTGGCCGCCCTGTACGCCGAGGCCTACGCGGACGAGCCGTTCGTCGAGCTGGCCGCCACACCGCCGGGCGTGCGCGACGTCCGGGAGACCAACATCTGTCGCATCTCGCTGCACCGCGATCCCCGCACGGGACGGGTGATCGTGTTCGGCGTCCTCGACAACCTGTGGAAGGGAGCCGCCTCCCAGGCCGTGCAGAACCTCAACCTGATGTTCGGCCTGCCCGAGGACGAGGGGATCGGTCCGAGTCGGTCGCGCACCCACGAGGTCGTGTCGTGACCGCCACCCAGCCGTTCTTCTCCTCGCGCTGGATCGAGGCGCCCGGCAACGTGACGGAGCTGGCGGGTGGGCTGCCCCGCGGCTTCCGGGCTGCCGGGGTGGCCTGCGGGATCAAGCCGAGCGGTGGCCTCGACCTCGGCCTGCTCGTCTCGAGCGCGCCGGCGACCACCAGCGCGGCGCGCTTCACGCGGTCGGGCACGCAGTCGGCTCCGGTGCTCCTCTGCCGGGAGCGCTGCGCGCTTGAGGCGATCCGCGGCATGGTGGTCAACGCCGGTAACGCCAACGCCGCCACCGGGCGCTCCGGCTATGAGAACGCCGCCAAGATGCAGGGTGCCGCCGCGCTCGCCTCCGGAATCGGCGCCGAGAGCGCGATGGCCGTCGCTTCGACCGGCGTGATCGGCGTGCCGCTCCCGATGGGAGCGGTCATGCAGGGGATCGTGGCCGCCACGCACGCCCTGCGCCCTGACGGTGAGGGCGACTTCGCGCACGCCATCCGCACCACCGACGTGCTCGACAAGCACGCGTGCCTGGATGTCGAGCTTAAGGCCGGCACCGTGCGGCTGACCGCGCAGGCCAAGGGCGCCGGGATGATCTCGCCCAACTTCGCCACGCTGCTCTGCTTCGTGCAGACCGACGCGGCGCTTTCGCCCGAGACCTGCGATCTGCTCCTCACGGTCACCGTCCGGCGCTCGTTCGAGCGGGTGAGCGTCGACGGACAGCTCTCGACCAGCGACACCGTGATCCTCCAGGCCAGCGGCGAGTCCGGGGTGCAGATCGAGCCCGAGACCGAGGACGAGGTGCGCTTCGGCGAGGCCCTCGACGCGCTGCTGCGCCAGCTCGCCCTGTACATCGTGCGCGACGGCGAAGGCGCGCGCCGCACCTGTCGCGTCGTGGTGCGCGGGGGAGAGGCATCCGCGGTCGATCGTGTCGCTCACGCTGTCGCCGACTCGCCGCTGATCAAGACCGCGCTGTACGGCGGCGACCCGAACTGGGGTCGGATCGTCCAGGCCGTGGGCATGGCCATGCCGGACACCGCGCCGCTGCCGGTCGACGTCTCGATCGAGGGGGTCGAGGTGTGTCGCCGCGGCCAGTACGTCGCGGCACGACGAACACGCCCTGGCCGAGGCCGTGCAGCGCAAGGAGATCGAGTACGAGATCGGATTGCCCGGGGAGGGTGTCGAGGCCGAGCGCTTCTTCTCCGACCTGGGCCACGAGTACGTGACGCTCAATGCCGAATACACCACCTGACCCACCCGTGTATGACGCCGAGCGCGTGCGCGACGTCGCCACGCTGCTCGAGGCGCTGCCCTACATCCGCGAGTTCCATGGCAAGACCGTGGTGATCAAGTACGGCGGCGCCGCGATGATCGATGCTGCGCTCAAGGAGGAGTTCGCGCGTGACGTGGTGCTGCTCAAGTACGTCGGGATGAACCCGGTCGTCGTGCACGGCGGCGGGCCCGAGATCACCAGCTACATGGAGCGGCTGAGTCTGCCCGTGCAGTTCGTCGACGGCCTGCGGGTGTCCAAGCCCGGAGACGGTGGAGATGGCCAAGATGGTGCTGGTCGGCAAGGTCAACAAGGACATCGTGCTGCTGATCAATCGCCACGGTCAGCCGGCCATCGGCCTGTGCGGCGACGACGGCCTGCTGTTCCGGGCCACCCGGAAGGTGGCGCCGAGCGGGCAGGACATCGGGTTCGTGGGCGGGATCGAGCGGGTCGACGTCAAGGTCCTCTCGCACGTGGCCCAGGACTACATCCCGGTGGTGGCCAGCGTGGGCGCCGATGCCGAGGGCAACTCCTACAACATCAACGCCGACGAGGCGGCGGGCGCGGTGGCGCGTGCGCTGAAGGCCTACAAGCTGATGTTCCTGACCGACGTTGCGGGCTGGCTGCGTGACCCGGCCGATCCGGAGAGCGTCGTCTCGGAGGCCAGCGTCGACACCGTGCAGGAGCTATTGCCCGGGATCGCCGGCGGCATGCGCCCCAAGCTCCAGGCCTGCGTGGACGCCATCCACGGCGGGGTGTCGTTCGCGCACATCGTGGACGGGCGGGTGCCCCACTCACTGCTGCTCGAGCTGTTCACCAACGCAGGCCAGGGCACCAAGATCGGCCTCTCACCGTGACCCTGACCGAGCTCCAGGAGCTGGAGTCGGCGCATGCCGTGCCCACCTACGTGCGCAACCCGGTCGAGTTCGTGCGCGGCGCGGGTGCGCGTCTGTGGGACGCCGACGGCAACGAGTACCTGGATTTCCTGGCCGGCATCTCGGTGCTGAACGTCGGCCACTGTCACCCGCGGATCGTCGAGACAGTGCGCGAGCAGGTCGGACGGCTCACCCACGTGACCAACCTGTACTACACCGAGCCGGCGCTGAGGCTCTCGGCGCGGCTGGCCGAGAGCTCGCTCGGCGGCAAGGTGTTCCTGTGCAACTCGGGCGCCGAGGCGAACGAGGCGGCGATCAAGCTGGCCCGGCGGGCCCGGCCGCAGGGCAAGGTGGTGGTGCTCCAGGGCGCCTTCCATGGCCGGACCTATGGCGCCTTGTCGGCCACGCCGCAGGAGTCCAAGCAGGCGCCGTTCGCGCCGCTCGTGCCCGGCTTCGAGGTCATCCCCAAGGATCCGACCGCGCTCGAGCGCCGCCGTCGACGAGCACACCGCCGCGGTGCTGCTCGAGCCGATCCAGGGCGAGACCGGGATCCACGTGCTCTCCGATGAGCTGCTGCAGAGTCTGCTCGCGACGCGTGCGACGAGGACCGGCGCGGCGCTGATCTTCGACGAGATCCAGACCGGGATGGGGCGGACCGGCACGCTGTGGGCCTACGAGCAGACCTCGGTCGTGCCCGACGCGATGACCAGCGCCAAGGCGCTCGGAGGCGGGCTGCCGATCGGTGCGCTGATCACCTCGCCGCGGCTCGGCGACGTGCTGCAGCCCGGGAGACCACGGCTCGACGTTCGCCGGCGGGCCGATGATCGCCGCCGCGCGCGCTGGCCGCGCTCGAGATCTGCGTCGGACCCCGAGCTGCTGGCCCGGGTGCGGGTCGCCGGCGAGCGCCTCGCCGCGGGCCTGGCTGCCCTGCCGTACGTCTCGGCCGTGCGCGGCCGCGGGCTGATGCTGGCCATCGACGTGGCCGACGGCGTCGACGCGGCGGCGCTGGCGCGGCGGGCGCTGCTCGAGCAACGGCTCGTGGTCAACGCGACCGGGCCGGCCACGATCCGGCTCGAGCCGCCGCTGATCGTCACCGACGAGGAGGTGGACGAGGCCGTCGCCCGGCTGGGAGCGCTGGCCCCGTGAGCGGCTCGGACATGCTGCTGCCCGAGCGGATGACGGTGCGCGGCGCCGGCGAGGCGGTCGCGGGCGCGCTCCAGATCCAGGACGGCATGCAGGGCGAGCACCAGCGCAACTACTACGACACGTTCGACGGGCTGCTGCACGCCGCCGGGCTGTCGCTGGTCCACGAGGACGGCATGCTGACGCTGATCGAGCGGGAGGCGGGTCATGGTGCGAGCGTCGCTCACGACGCCGCCGCCGCGCGTGCCGCTGTTCGCCGGCCGACCTGGAGCCCAGCCCGCTGCGCGAGCTACTGCGGGAGCTGACCGATGTCCGGGTGCTGCTGCCGCTGGTCCAGATTCAGCTGCGGGAGCGGCGCATGTCGGTCCTCGACGGCGAGCAGAAGACCGTGGTTCGGCTCGCGCTCGAGGAGACATCGCTGGCCGGACCGGCGCGACGGAGCCTCGCGGTTGCGACCGCGGCTGCGGATCACCCCGATCCGCGGCTACGACAAAGAGCGCCAGAGCGTTCAGGTCACGCTCGAGCAGCAGCTCGGGTTCAAGCCCGCGGACGAGCCGCTGGTCGATGAGGCGGTCCGGGTGGCGGGCGGTGTCCCGGGTGGCTTTCCGGCCAAGATCGAGGTTCCCCTCCGCTTCGAGGAGCGGGCGGACGTGGCCGCTGCCGCGGTTCTGCGCGCCCTGCTCGCCGTGATCGAGGCCAACCTCGAGGGCACGATCGAGGACCTCGACAGCGAGTTCCTGCATGACCTGAGAGTCTCGGTGCGGCGCTCGCGAGCCGCTCCAGCGCGAGCTGAAGGGCGTGTTCCCCCCGCCCGAGCTGGCCCATTTCCGCGCCGAGTTCCGCTGGCTGCAACAGGCGACCGGCGTCGCCCGCGACCTTGACGTCCACGTGCTCGAGTTCGACGCCATGCGTGCGCTGGTGGGCGGACCTGGTTACGAATCCATGCAGGCCGACCTCGATCCGCTGCTCGACGTGCTGCGCGCGCGGCGCACGCAAAGCGCACATGAGGCTGGTCCGGGACCTGCGCTCAAAGCGCGTCACGAGGCTGCTGTCGGATTGGCGGCACGTTCCTGGACCGACTCGAGGAGGCCGAACGAGACCGAGCGGCCCGACGCACTGCGGCCGATCGGCGAGGTGGCCGGCGAGCGAATCCGCAAGGTGTACCGGCGGATGGTGCGGATGGGCGACGCAATCCTCGCGTCCAGCCCCGCCGAGGACTACCACGAGCTGCGCAAGAAGGGCAAGGAGCTGCGCTACCTGCTCGAGCTGCTCGGCGCTTCGCTATATCCAGGCGAAGTCGTCAAGCCGATGATCAAGACGCTCAAGGGCCTGCAGGACGTCCTCGGCCGCCACCAGGACCGCGAAGTGCAGGTCGCCTTGCTGCGGTGTCTCGCCGGCAGAGGTGGGCGCTGCCGAGCGACGCGAGCGGCGACGCTGATGGCGATGGGGGCGCTGTCGGCCGGCTGGCCGACGACGAGCGTGCCGCACGCGGCGAGTTCGCGGAGCGCTTCGCCGAGTTCGCGTCCGAGCGAGCAACGGCGGCTGGTGAAGGACACGTTCGGCTGACCAATACTCTTCGCCTCGATGAGCACCGATCGCGCACACCTGCCGACCACGACCTACGAGGCCGACCCCTCGCACGTCCACCGCGTGCTGCTGCTCTACAGCGGCGGCCTGGACACCAGCGTGATGCTCAAGTGGATCCAGGAGCAGTACCAGGCCGAGGTGGTCGCGCTGACCGTCAACCTTGGGCAGCCCGGCGAGGACTACGAGGTGATCCGCGGCAAGGCCATGAACCTGGGCGCACTCGACTGCTACGTGGTCGACGCCCGCGAGGAGTTCGCGCGCGAGTACATCGTGCCGGCGATCAAGGCCAACGGGACCTACGGACTGGGCTATCCGCTGTTCACCGCGCTGGGCCGCCCGCTGATCGCCAAGCTGGCTGTGAAATACGCGCGGGAGTCCGGGTGCGACACGATCGCCCACGGGTGTACGGGCAAGGGCAACGACCAGGTGCGGATCGACGCCACCGTGGCCACGCTCGGGCCCGAGCTCAAGGTGATCGCGCCGGTGCGCGGATGGCGGATGGGTCGCGAGGAGGAGGCCGCCTACGCCCGCGAGCACGGCATCCCGGTCAAGGGCGGCTCCGAGCACGCGCCGTACTCGATCGACGACAACCTGTGGGGGCGCTCGAGCGAGGGGCGCTGGATCGAGGAACTCGACCACGCCCCCGAGGACGATGTCTTCCAGCTCGTCACGCGTCCCGAGGAGGCCCCCGACGAGCCCGAGATCGTCACCGTGGAGTTCGAGCGCGGCGTGCCGGTCGCGCTGAACGGCGAGCGGCTCGACCTGGTGGAGCTGCTCGAGCGGGCCGGGGAGATCGGCGCCCGGCACGGGATCGGGATCGTCGACCACATCGAGGACCGGATCGTCGGCCTCAAGGTGCGCGACATCTACGAGGTGCCGGCGGCAACCATCCTGCTGCTCGCCCACCGCGAGCTCGAGAAGCTCGTGGGCACGATCCATCAGAACCAGCTCAAGCCCGTGCTCGACCAGAAGTGGGCCTACCTGGTGTACGCCGGGCTGTGGTGGGACCCGCTGCGCTCCGACCTCGATGCCTACATGGACGCCGCCAACGCCCAGGTGACCGGGACGATCGGGATCAAGCTCTACAAGGGATCGGCCCGGGCGGTCACCCGCTCCTCTCCGCACGCCGTGTACGACGCGCAGCTGGCCACCTTCGCCGAGTCCGGCGGGCTGTTCGCCCAGGCCGCCTCGCCCGGGTTCATCGAGCTGTGGTCGCTGCAGTCGCGGATGGCCTGGCGCCTGCGCGAGCGCGACAGCGGGTAGCCTCGGCCCCATGGGTTACAAGCTTCTCGGCTTCGCGGTCTGGCAGGGCGCCAAGTGGTACCTGCGCCGCAAGCTCCCGGGCGCCAGCCGCAAGCTCGCGATCGCGGGCGCGGCCGGCGCGCGTGCTGGTCGGCGGCGCGGCGATCGCGCTGCGGCACGGCAACGACGAATAGACGCTAGAACCAGTTGACGTCCGCGGGCGGGCTTACCGTCCGCGTCGATGAGCGATCTGCCCTCCTCGCTTGGGATCGAGGCGGTCGAGTGCGTCGCCGAGGGCGGGCGCGAGCCTCACCGTGCGGGTGACCGGCCGCTGGCTGCGCCGGCGTCCCGAGCCGCGCGGTCAGGCGATGCTGATCGTCGAGGCCGACGCCGGCCGGCAGCGATTTCCCGCCATGCCCGAGCCGCCCTCGCTGACCGGAGCGGCGCCCGGGACCTGGCGGATGACCTTCTCGGTGCCGGCCGAGCTGGCTCCGGCCCTGCCCGGCCGGACGTTCCTGCAGCTCGGCGGGGTGATGGTGCCGCTGCCGATCGCCGAGGTGACGATCCCCGAAGGGCCGGATCCGGAGCTGCTCGAGGCGCGCCGGGCGCGCGGCTCGGAGCTGGCGGCCGAGAGCGCCCGCCGGCGAGCGGCCGAGCTGGCGGGGCAGGTCGAGCGCCTGGAGCGCGAGCTGGGCCAGGCCCGAGAGCAGTCCGATCGGCTGCGCAGGCGAGATCGCCGAGCGCGAGCGGCAGGCTGCGCGGCGCCGAGCAGCATGCCCACTCTGAACGGTCGCTGCGCGCCGAGATCGAGCAGGAGCTGACCCGGCGCACGCGCGCGGCCCAGCACGACCTGGGCGTGCTGCACGAACGGGTGGCCGACCTCGAGCGCGAGCTCACCCGCATGCGCCGCGCCGTGGACGAGGCGGGGCATCTCGCGGCCGCGGCCGAGGCGGGGCGGGCCGAGGCCGAGCGCCGGCTGGCCGAGGCCGAGCGCCGGCTGGCCGAGCGCCAACCGGTCGAGCCGGCGCCGGTCGAGGCCCGCGCCGGTCGAGTCCGCGCGACGCGTCGAGCCGCCGGCCGCCGCCGCCGCCGCGGCCGTCGACCGCGCGCGGGCCGAGCTGACCCGGCGCGAGCGCGCGCTCGACGGCGCCGCCCGCGCCCTGGCCCGGCCATCCGCGCCGGCCCGCGATCCTGCTGGGTCCCGCCGCCGGCCGCGCCGCGCACGCGCTCGAGACCGCGATGGCCGCCCGGGCCGGCCGGGCATGCCCGCCGCCGAGCCGGACCTGGAGCGAGTGAGCTCGCTCGAGCTCGAGCTTGCCGCCGCCCGCGAGGAGGCCGAGGCCCAGCGCCGGCGCTCGGCTCGGGCCTATGAGGCGATCGAGTTGGTCCGCGCCGAGCTGCGCCAGCTCCGGGCGGCCGCGGCTCCAGCCGCCGCCAGACGCCCCCGCCCGAGCCGCCCCGCCGCCCGAGCCGGCCAGGCCGGCGCGCCGAGCCGGCGCGCGCCCACCCGCGCCGGGCGAGCCGGCTCCAGGCCGAGCGCCTGAGCGAGGCGCTCGCGCGCCTGCGCGAGCGGACCCCGTACCGCGAGCCCGAGAGACCGACGAGCGCCAGACGAGCCCAGCTCGAGCCGCCGCAGCGCCGGCCGAGCCGCCCGCCGTGCCCGAGCCGCCGCCCGCCCCGGACCGGCCGGTCAGGCCGTGGCTGGCCCCGGCCTTCCGTGGGCTGACCGCCCAGGACGCCTCGAGCGCGGGCCGGCTGCTGCTGGCGCTGCTGCCCGCCCAGCGGGCCGCCGATCCGCATCCCGTCGCCTACGACCTGGTCCTGAGCGATGTGCTGTGTGCCCACGTCACGGTCAGCAGCACGGCCGCGCACGTCGAGCTCGACGCCACCCGCCGCCCGCTGTCCGAGGTCGACTTCCAGCTCGTGGGCGATCTGGCCAGCATCGCCCGGCTGCTGGCCGCCGGCCGCCTGCGCCGGCGCCTGGGACGGCTCGCGCCGCGGCGCCGTACGGCCCGGGTACGGGGAGAGCGGCGGCGGATCACCGCGCTCGACCAGCTCCTGGCCGCTCCCCTCGCGCTGCGCGACCTGGCCGCGGCCGGGGTCGAGCTCGACCCGTTGCTGGCCCTGACCCTGGCCGGGCTGATGGTCGAGCCGGCGTGGACGGCCGGCGAGCGCTTCACGATCGCCCATCGCGAGCCGCACCAGGCCGCACCAGGAGCGTTTCTCCAGGTCCGCGACGGCCGGCCGGTGCTCGCCTCGGCCGAGGCGCCGCATGGACCGGTGGCGAGCGTGATCGCCTGCCGCGGGGCAGCGCTCCTGGGGGCGCTCGGCGGCGAGACCGCCGGGGTCGTAGCTGGCGGGCGAGGAGCGACCGCTCAAGCTCCTCCAGCAGTGGCTCGAGCGCGCACAGTGCGGCTAAACGCCGGGCCCGAGCCGCGTCCATCCGTGCCGATGCCTATGCTCGGATGACGGACTTCGTCTGAGCCGAAACCGCCCTTTCCGTGAGCTCCCCCTGCGTCCATCTGCACGTCCACTCCGAGTACTCGCTGCTCGACGGCGCCTGCAAGATCGACGCGATCGTGGAGCGTGCGGCGGCCTTCGAGCAGCCCGCCGTGGCGCTGACCGACCATGGCGTGATGAACGGCTCGGTCGAGCTGTTCACCGCCGCTCGAAAGCATCAGATCAAGCCGATCCTCGGGTGCGAGGTGTACGTGGTCGACGACCACACGCGGCGCGGCCCCGGCCGGCTCGACCGCTTTCACCTGACGCTGCTGGCCGCCACCCCGACCGGCTACCGCAACCTGGTCAAGCTGTCCTCGGCCGGCTTCCTGGAGGGCTATCAGCGCGGTAAGCCGTCGGTCGACCTGGCCCAGATCGCCGCCCATGCCGACGGCGTGATCGCGCTCACCGGCTGCCTGCAGTCGCGCTTCTGCCAGCACCTGCTCGACGGCCGCTTCGCCCAGGCCCGCGAGCACGCCGATGAGCTGATGGGAGCGTTCGGCGCCGAGAACGTGTACTTCGAGGTCCAGAAGAACGGCGTCGCGGCGCAGGATCAGGCCAACGAGGGGATCGTGAAGATCGCCCGCGAGGTGGGACGGCCGCTGGTGGGCACCGGCGACGTCCACTACCTGCGCCGGGAGGACTACAGCCACCACGCCGCCCTGCTCTGCGTCCAGACCAAGTCGACGCTCAGCCAGCCGAAGATCTCCTTCGACGCCAACGAGTTCTATCTGCGCTCGAGCGAGGAGATGGCGCGGGCGTTCGCCGAGTGGCCCGAGGCGATCGCCTCGACCGTGGAGATCGCCGAGCGCTGCGACGTCGAGCTCGAGCTCGGCCGCCAGCTGATCCCGCGCTATCCCACGCCGAGCGGGGAGAGCGAGGGCGAGTACCTGCGCTCGCTGGTGCTCGAGGGGCATGCGCGAGCGCTACGGCGACCCGCCGCCGGCCGAGGCGCTCGAACGGGCCGAGTACGAGCTCGGCGTGATCGAGCGGATGGGCTTCAGCGGCTACTTCCTGATCGTCTGGGACTTCGTCAAGTTCGCCAAGGACACCGGGATCGCGGTCGGGCCGGGGCGCGGCTCGGCCGCCGGGTCACTGGTCGCCTACTCGCTGCAGATCACCGATGTCGACCCGCTGCGCTACGGCCTGCTGTTCGAGCGCTTCCTGAACCCCGAGCGGGTGTCGATGCCGGATATCGACATCGACTTCTCGGTGCGCGGCCGCGAGCGGGTGATCCGCTACGTGATCGAGAAGTACGGCAAGGAGTCGGTGGCCCAGATCGTGACGTTCGGCAAGATGTTCCCGCGCGCGGCCACCCGCGATGCCGCGCGGGTGCTCGGCCATCGACTACGGCGCCGGCGACCGGCTGGCCAAGCTGATCCCCGACCCGATCATGGGCCGGCCGCCCAGCTTCGAGGACTGCCTGAAGCCGGGGCAGCCGCTGCGGGCCGAGGTCGATCGCGATCCCATCGCCCGGCAGATCGTCGAGGTCGCCCAGGGCCTCGAGGGCATCGTGCGCAACTCCTCGCTGCACGCCGCCGCGGTGGTGATCGCCGACCGGCCGCTGACCGACATCGTGCCGCTCCAGATCGCCGACGCCGGCAGCGACGAGAACGGCGAGCGGGTGTTCCGCACGGTCACGCAGTTCACGATGAAGCCGGTCGAGCAGATCGGACTGCTCAAGATGGACTTCCTCGGGCTGCGCAACCTCGACGTGATCGAGGATGCGCTGGACATCATCGAGCGCTCGACCGGGGAGCGTCCGGACATGGTCACGCTGCCCCTCGATCACGCTCCGACCTACGAGATGATGGCCCGCGGCGACTCGGTCGGCGTGTTCCAGTTCGAGTCCGAGGGCATGCGCGAGGCGCTCAAGAAGGTCAGGCCCGACGAGTTCGACGACCTCGTCGCGCTCAACGCCCTGTACCGGCCGGGCGCCATGGACCAGATCCCGACCTACGCCCGCGGCAAGCACCAGCCGGACGCGATCACCTACCCCGACGAGCGGCTCGCGGCCGATCCTCGAGGCGACCAAGGGCGTGATCCTCTACCAGGAGCAGGCGATGCAGATCGCCAAGGACATCGCCGGCTTCAGCGGCGCCAAGGCGGACGACCTGCGCAAGGCGATCGGCAAGAAGAACCGCGAGGCGATGGCCAAGCTCAAGCCGGAGTTCGTCGCCGGCTGCCGGGCGTCGGGCACGAGCGAGCACGTGATCGAGTGGCTGTGGACGACCAACGAGCGCTCGGCCGACTACAGCTTCAACCGCTCCCACGCCGCCTGCTACGCGCTGATCGCCTACCGGACGGCCTGGCTGAAGGCCAACTACCCGGCCGAGTACATGGCCGCACTGATCTCCTCGGTGATGGACACCAAGGACAAGGTGCCGTTCTTCGTCGCCCAGGCCGAGCAGATGGGGATCTCGATCCTCCCGCCCGACGTGAACCTCTCAGACCACGAGTTCGTGGTGGTCGACGGCAACATCCGCTTCGGCCTGGACGCGGTCAAGGGCGTGGGCTATCAGGCGGTCGAGGCGATCAAGCGCGCGCGGGGCGACGGCGAATCGGGCCCCGCTCACCCGGGCCAGCCGGGCGAGACAAAGTCGTTCCTGAACCTGTTCGACTTCTGCGCGCGGGTGGACAGCCGCGCGGTCAACAAGAAGGCGATCGAGGCGCTGATCAAGTGCGGCGCGTTCGGCTCGACGGGCGCGACGCGCAAGGGCATGCTGATGATGCTCGAGCAGGCTCAGGGCGCGGGGCAGAAGGCCCAGCAGGACGCGCTGATCGGGCAGGGATCGATCTTCGATCTCGAGTCCGGCCGGCCCGTCCGAGAGCGGCGACGAGCGGCGGCGGCGGCGTTCGTGACCCCCAGCCACGCACCGATCCCGGCCGATCGAGTTCGACCGGGCCGAGCTGCTGGCCGCCGAGAAGGAGTCGATCGGGCTGTTCATCTCGGCCCATCCGCTCAAGGAGGTCAGGGCGGCGCTCGACGCCCGGGTGGAATGCCCGCTGTCGGAGCTGTCCGGCCGGCGCGACGGAGACTGGGTGACCGTCGGCGGGATGATCGCCGAGAACAAGACGATCCGGACCAAGAAGGGCGATCCGATGATGTTCGCCACGCTCGACGACCTCGAGGCCTCGGTCGAGCTGCTCGTGTTCGGCAACGTGCTGAGCACCGCCCGCGAGCAACTGGCCCCCGACTCGATCGTGCTCGTCCGCGGCCGGGTCGACCACAAGGACCGGGAAACCACGTGCATCGTCGTGCAGCAGGTCGAGCGCTTCGAGCCGTCGGCCGAGGAGGTGGCGGCGGCCGCCGAGGAGGCCGCGCGCCGGCCGGTCCGGCCGAACGCCCTGCGCCTCCGGCTCGACGCCACGGCGCTGGCCGCCACGGTCCTGTCCGAGCTCAAGGAGGTGCTGGCCGGCTTCCCGGGCGAGTCCGAGGTGGTGATCGAGCTGAGCACCTCGGTGGGGGAGCGCCGTCTGAAGCTCGGCTCCGACTTCCGGGTCGCTCACGGTCCGGGGCTGCACGCCGAGCTCGAAGCCCTGCTCGGCGAGGCGATCCTCCCGGGCGCGGCCTCCGAGGCGCACAACGTGAGCGCCGAGAGCGAGCGCCGGCGGCGCCGAGCGTGCCGCCTGACAGCGCGCTGTCAAAACGTCGGCGCGGGTTTTTCTCCGCGTCGCTTTGCGGGAAGCTTCCCGGCGTGCTTGACCTGCCCGAGAGCATCACCGCCTGCCTGTTCGACCTCGACGGGGTGCTCACCCAGACGGCGAAGGTCCACGCCAAGGCGTGGAAGCAGATGTTCGACGAGTACCTGCGTGCCAGGGCCGAGCGCTCCGGTGAGCCGTTCCGGGAGTTCGCGGTCCCCGAGGACTACGAGGAGTACGTGGACGGCAAGCCGCGCCGCGACGGCGTCAGCTCGTTCCTGCAGTCGCGGGGCATCGACCTGGCGCTCGGCACGCCCGACGATCCCGCCGACGCCGACACCATCTACGGCCTGGGGACGCGCAAGAACGAGATCGTCCTGAAGCTCATCCACGACGAGGGCGTGGAGCCCTACGACGGCTCGGTCCGCTTCGCCGAGCAGGCCCGCCGGCAAGGACTGCGCACCGCGGTGGTGTCCTCGAGCACGAACTGCCGCGACGTGCTGGCGGCCGCCGGCATCGAGCACCTGTTCGAGGCGCGGATCGATGGGGTGGTCGCCGAGCACGAGCACCTGGCCGGCAAGCCCGCGCCCGACACCTTCCTGGCCGGTGCCCGGGCGGTGGGCGTGCAGGCCGCGCAGGCCGCGGTGTTCGAGGATGCGCTGGCCGGCGTCGAGGCCGGGCGGGCGGGCAGCTTCGGCTGGGTGATCGGCGTCGACCGGACCGGCCACGCCGACGCGCTGCGCCGGCACGGCGCCGACGTGGTCGTCCAGGATCTCGCGGAGCTGCTGGAGAAACGCGCGTGATCGGCGACGACGTGTTCGCGGTCGAGCCGTGGTGCGTCACCGAGCGCGAGCTCCACCTCGACCTGCTGGCCCAGACCGAGTCGATCTTCGCCCTGTCCAACGGCCATATCGGCATGCGCGCCAACCTCGACGAGGGTGAGCCGGCGGGCTCGCCCGGCACGTTCCTCAACAGCTTCCACGAGGTACGCCCGCTGCCCTACGCCGAGTCCGCCTACGGCAACCCAGAGGCCGGCCAGACGATGATCAACGTCACCAACGGCAAGGTGTTCCGCGTGCTCGTCGACGATGAGCCGTTCGACGTGCGCTACGGAAAGCTGGTGCGCCACGAGCGCACGCTCGACCTGCGCGACGGAGTGCTGCGGCGCGAGCCTCGAATGGATCTCGCCGGCCGGGCAGGCGATCCGCATCCGCTCTACACGGTTGGTGTCGTTCGTGCATCGCTCGATCGCCGCGATCCTGTTCGAGGTCGAGGCGTTGGACGAGTCGGCCCGGATCGGCGTCCAGTCCGAGTTGGTGGCCAACGAGCCGGTCCAGCTCACCAGCGATGCTCAGCGACCCCCGCGAGGCGGCGGCGCTCGAGGCGCCCCTCGTGTCCGAGGAACACTACGTGCACGAGCTGCGGGTCACGCTCGTACACCGCACGCGCGCAAGCGGCCTCCGGATGGCCGCCGGCATGGACCACGTCATCGACGGCCCGGACGGGACGGTGACCGCGGCCGAGAGCGGCCCAGATCTGGGGCGGCTCACGGTCAGCACCGAGCTTCAAGCGGGCGAGAAGCTGCGGATCGTGAAGTTCCTCTGCTACGGATGGTCGAGCCGGCGCTCGTTGCCCGCGCTGCGCGATCAGGTGCACCTGGCGCTGGCAGCCGCGCGGCGCACCGGCTGGGACGGCCTGCGTCAAGGCGCAGCACGAGTATCTGGCCGAGGTGTGGGAGCGGGCCGACATCGAGCTGGATGGCGATGCCGCGGTGCAGCAGGCCGTGCGCTTCGCGCTCTTCCACGTGATCCAGGCAGCGGCCCGGGCGGAGCTGCGCGCGATTCCGGCCAAGGGACTGACCGGAAGCGGCTACGACGGCCACACCTTCTGGGACATGGACGCCTACACGCTGCCCGTGCTCACCTATTCGTCTCGCCGAACGCGGCGCGTGACGCGCTGCTGTGGCGCCATTCGACGCTCGGGCATGGCCGAGGCGCGCGCCAAGGAGCTCGGCCTCGAAGGGCGGGACGTTCCCGTGGCGCACGATCCGCGGCCAGGAATGCTCGGCCTACTGGCCGGCCGGCACGGCCGCCTTCCACATCAACGGCGACGTCGCCGATGCCGTGCGGCGCTACCTGTTCGCCACCGACGATCGCGAGTTCGAGGTCGGGCCTGCGACTCGAGCTGCTCGTGGCCACCGCCAGGCTGTGGCGCTCGCTCGGCCATCACGACGCCCAGGGCGGCTTCCGGATCGAGCGGGTCACCGGCCCCGACGAGTACACCGCACTGGTCGACAACAACGTCTACACCAACCTGGTCGCTGCGCGCAACATGGACGTCGCGGCCGACATGGCCGTGCGTCACATGCGCCATGCCGCCGAGCTCGGCGTGACCGAAGAGGAGGTCGCCAGCTGGCGCGACGCCGCTGCCGCGATCGTCGTCCCCTTCGACCAGCACGCCCAGATCACCCAGCAGTGCAACGGCTTCACCCGCCTGCGCCCCTGGGACTTCGATACCACTCCGCCCGATGACTACCCCCTGCTCCTGCACTACCACAACTACATCCTGTATTCGAGTCGGGTCGTCAAGCAGGCCGACCTGGTGTTCGCCATCTACCTGTTCGGCAGCCGCTGGGACGAGGAGCAGAAGGCCCGCGATTTCGCCTTCTATGAGAGCGTGACGGTGCGCGATTCCTCGCTCTCCGCCGCGATCCAGGGCGTGGTGGCGGCCGATGTGGGACATCTCGACCTGGCCTGGGACTATCTCACCGAAACCGCCTTCATCGACCTGCGCGACCTTGCCTTCAACACCCGCGACGGCGTGCATCTGGCCTCGCTGTCGGGCGTCTGGCACGTCGTCGTCGCCGGCTTCGGCGGGATGCGCGACGACGGCGACACGCTGACCTTCGCGCCCCGCCTGCCGTCGCGCCTCAGCCGGCTGGGCTTCGGCGTGATCTATCGCGGACGGCGTCTGCGGGTCGAGGTCCGGCCCGACTATGCGCGTTACGAGCTGCTCGACGGCGAGCCGCTCGAGCTGGTCCACCACGGCGAGCGCGTGACCGTGACGTCTGAGGAGCCGCTCTCCTGCGCGGTCCCGCCGGCGCCCAACCGGCCTACTCCGCCGTCGCCCGCCGGCCGCGAGCCGGGGCTCCGTCCGAGTTAGTCTGCGCCCCCGCGAGAGCGCGGGGAGGCAATCGAACACGCAGCCGCCCCACGCGCGCTGCAATCGTGTGCATAATCCGACACCCATGGCGATCAGAAAGCTGAGCCTGGAAGGCCCGGCGACGTTGCGAGACGTGGCTCGGGTGGCGGGAGTGCACCCGGGCACGGTGTCTCGCGCGCTCAACCCGCAGACGCGCAGCTTGGTCAACGAGCGCACGGCCCGCCGGGTGCTCGAGGCCGCCCAGGAGCTCGGGTATCGCCCCAACCCGATCGCGCGCGGGCTGCGCACCAACCGCTCGAACACGATCGGCGTGCTCGTGCCGGATCTGATGAACCCGCTGTTCGCCGCGGTCGTCCGAGGGATCGAGGACGGGCTGCGTGAGGCCGGCTACACGCCGCTGATCGCCAACACCGACAACGACGCCGAGCGTGAGCAGGTTGCCTACGAGGCGATGAACGCGCGGCAGGTCGACGGCTTCATCGCCGCCACCGCCCGGCGTGACCACTGGCTGTTGGCCGACGATGCTCGGGCCGGTGTAAAGCTGGTGCTGGTCAACCGGCGGGTGGACAGCGATGCCCTTCCGGCGGTCACCGGTGACGACCACGAGGGGATCCGCCTGGCCGTCGAGCACCTGGTCCGGCTCGGCCACCGTCGCATCGCCCACGTGGCCGGCTCCCAGACGCTCTACACCGGGTGGTCGCGGCACCAGGGCTTCATCGATGCGATGCGGTCCGAGGGACTCGAGCTCGATCCCGGCCTGATCGTCTACAGCCAGGGGTTCACCGTGCGCGAGGGCGGGCGCTGCTGCGGCGAGCTGCTGGAGTCCGGGCGTGAGTTCACCGCGGTCGTGGCCGGCAACGACCTGCTGGCACTGGGCTGCTACGACGCGCTCGAGCAGCGTGGCCTGCGCTGCCCCGACGACGTGTCGGTGGTCGGCTACAACGACATGCCGTTCGTCGATCGCTTCCGCCCGCCGCTCACCACGGTGCGGGTTCCGCACTACGAGCTGGGAGCGACCGCCGCCGCGCTGATGCTCGAGCAACTGCGGGGCCGGGACCTCCCGCCCCGGCAATTGCTGCTCGCTCCCGAGTTGGTGGTTCGCGGCTCCACCACAAGCAGATCACAACAAGGCATCCCTTGACACCTCATAACCGCGACGATAGGGTCGCACACGATTGCAGCAAACGTTTGCAGTCCGGTCGATGCGCCGCGCTCTGTGCCGGTGCGGCGGCTCGCGAGCCGGCCTGCCATCCATCGGTATCCGCACGTCGAGGTAACCCCGCGCGGGGAGGAGAGCGTCCAGATGACTAGGCGAAGGGCTTGGATGTCGTCGATCGTGGCGGTGGCTGCCGTCGCGGCGCTGGCCGGATGCGGGGGATCCAGCAGCAGCAGTAGCAGCGCGTCGAGCACGAGCGGTGCCTCGAGCTCGGGCGGCTCGAGCAGCGGCTCGAGTGGCGCGGCGAAGGGATCGCCGATCGTGATCGGGGCGTCGTTGTCCCTGTCCGGTGACTTCGCCTCCGACGGCCAGAACTTCAAGCAGGGCTACACGCTGTGGGCCAATGACATCAACAAGGCCGGCGGTCTGCTCGGCCACCCGGTCAAGCTCGACATCGTCTCCGACGCGAGCAGCCCGGCCCAGGTGGTCACCAACTACCAGAAGCTGATCTCCTCCGACCACGCGCAGCTCGTGTTCGGACCGTTCTCGACGCTCCTCACCGTGCCGTCCTCCAAGGTCGTGAACCGCTACGGCTACGCCTTCGTCGAGGGCGCCGGCGGCGCGCCGGCCGCGTTCGGCAACGGGCTGCACAACATCTTCGACGTGAGCCTCCCGGTCATCGACAACCTCGTGCCGTTCGCCAAGTGGGTCGCCTCGCTGCCCGCCGCGCAGAGGCCGAAGACCGCGGCCTACGCCACCAGCGACGACCCGTTCACCCAGCCGCAGATTCCGCTTGCGCAGAAGATCTTGAGCGCGGCCGGGGTCAAGACCGTGTACAGCAAGGTGTTCCCGGCCGAGGTGACCGACTACGCCCCGATCGCCAGCGCGGTCGCGAGCGCCAAGGCCGACGTCGTGGTGCTCGGCTCCGTCGACGTGCCGACGGCGTCCGCCTTCGTCCACGCCTTCATCCAGCAGCACTACAACCCGAAGGCGTTCATCGCGACCGCCGGCCCCGATCAGGGGGCGCCGTTCGTGAAGGCGGTCGGCGGCAACGCCAACGCCGCCGGCATCATGTACCCGAACGGCTGGTACCCCGGCTACAACAACGCCCAGAGCCAGAAGATGGTCAGCGAGTACGTGGCCAAGTACGGCGGGACCGCCGCCGACGTCGGCGCCGACGTGGCCGAGGCATATTCGGTCGGCCAGATCGTCGCTCAGGCCGTCGCGGCAACCCACAGCCTCGACAACTCGAAGATCATCTCCTACCTGCACAGCGGCGTCACCTTGAACAGCGTTCAGGGGCCTGTGAAGTTCGACTCGCTCGGTGAGAACGGTGCCGCGGCGGCATTCGTGTTCCAGTGGCAGAACGGCAACCAGGTTCAGGTGCTCCCGGTCGGGGCCACCGGGTCCAAGCCGCCCACCTTCCCGAAGCCGAACTGGGGATAGGTGGTCCACTGAGCGCTTCTTCGCTTGCCCAGGCGGTTATCGACGGCATCCTCACCGGAGGCGTCTATGCGCTGATGGCAGCGGGACTCACGCTGATCTTCGGCGTGATGGACATCATCAACATCGCCCAGGGCGCGCTGGTCGTGCTCGGCGCGTACATGAGCTACGTGCTGTCGGTGCACCTGGGGATCGACCTGTTCCTCGGTCTGATCATCACGATTCCCGCCTTCTTCGTGCTGGGTGCGTTCATCGAGTGGGCGTTCATGCGCCGGCTGCGCGATCAGGACCGCACCGCGATGTCGATCCTCGTCACCTATGCGGTGGCGATCATCATCGAGGGCATCGTCAGCGTCATCTTCGGCGTCAACTATCTGCAGCTCCACGCGTCCTACGTGGACAGCTCGATCCACCTCCTGGGGTTCTACCTGCCCTACATCTACGTGCTCGGGTTCGTGCTCGCGCTCCTGCTGCTCGGCGCCCTGTACTACGCGCTGTACCGGACGCACTTCGGGCGCGGAGTGCGCGGGTCACTCCAGAACCGCACGGCGGCCGAGCTGATCGGCGTGAACGTGAACCGCGTGCGGACGCTCTCGGTCGGAATCGGCGTCGCGGTCACCGCGGCCGGCGGGATGGTGTTCGGGGCGACCAACGCGTTCAACCCGGGCAGCGGCTACGACCTGATCTCGCGCCTGCTCTCGATCGTCATCCTGGCCGGACTGGGCAGCATCGGCGGAGCCCTGGTCGCGGCGCTGTTCATGGTCACCCTCGAGGACATCGTCGCCGTGGTGTGGTCACCGGTCTGGGCCACGCTCGTGTTCTACGCATCGCTGATCGTCGTGCTCTCGTTCCGGCCGGGCGGCCTGTTCGGGAAGGCGGCGGTCCGGGCGCAATGAGCACCCGGATCGGGGTGCAGTGAGCCTGCGAGCACCGGCACGCCTGGCGCTGGTCGCGCTCGGCCTCATCGTCCTCGGTCGTGTTCCCGCTGGTCTTCAGCAACCCGGCGACGACCTCAATCGCCGTACTCACGCTGATCTACATGGTCGCGGCCTCGTCCTGGAACCTGTTCTCGGGGAGCTCCGGCTACATCGCGCTCGGGCACGCGGTGTACTTCGGCATCGGCGCCTATGCGCTCTCGCTGCTGGCCAACCATCTCGGCTTCGCGGCCGGTTGGGGCATCTTCGCGCTCGTCCCGGTGGCGGGCATCGTGGCCGGCCTGGTTGCGATCCCCACCGGGCTGATCGCGCTGCGCGCCCGTCGCCACACGTTCGTGGTGATCACGATCGCGTTCATGTTCATCTTCCAGCTCGCGGCGTCCAACCTCAGCTTCACTGGCGGCACCTCGGGGCTTCAACCGCCGACGCCACTCTGGTCGATCAAGGGCTACAACCTCAACTTCTATTACGTCACGGCGATCGTGCTCGTGGCCACGGTCGCCCTGACCTGGCTGGTCCGCCGCTCGCGCTTCGGCCTGCAGCTGCTGACGGTCCGCGACGACGAGGAACGTGCCAGGGGCCTCGGGGTGCGGGTCGGGCGGGTGAAGCTCACGCGCGTTCGTACTGTCCGCGATCCCGGTGGGCATGGTCGGCGGGATCTACGCCTACTTCCTGGGCCAGATCTTTCCGCAGTTCGCGTTCGATCCACTGTTCGATCTGTCGATCGCGCTGATGGCCTTCATCGGCGGACTGGGCACCGTCGCCGGGCCACTGCTCGGGGCGCTCGTACTCGAGTCCCTTCAGCAGTACTTCACCCAGCAGTACGGCGCCAGCCAGGCCTACCTGATCATCTACGGCGCCCTGTTCCTGGTCGTCGTGCTGGTCCTGCCCCGCGGAATCATCCCCAGCGTGGGTGAGCTGATCTCACGCTGGCGCGTCCGCTCGGGGCCGGGCGAGGAGTCCGGCCCCGAAGAACCCGGACGGACGACGGACGTGGTCGGGACGGCGGGAGCGCGATGAGCCCGCTGCTCGAGGCACAGGGCATCAGCAAGTCATTCGGCGGCCTCCAGGCCCTATCGGACTGCTCGCTGTCGGTGGCCGAGGGATCGATCGCCGGGCTGATCGGCCCCAACGGCTCGGGCAAGACCACGCTGTTCAACGTGATCACCGGCTACGAGCGCTGCAACCA
This sequence comes from uncultured Solirubrobacterales bacterium, assembly GCA_963764545.1. Classification (GTDB taxonomy): domain Bacteria; phylum Actinomycetota; class Thermoleophilia; order Solirubrobacterales; family Solirubrobacteraceae; genus Palsa-465. Next base: position 986,321 of record CAVXSX010000012.1, read on the forward strand.
GGGCGAGGTCCGCCTCGGCGGCGAATCGATCACCCGGGCGAGCCCGGAGCGGGTGTTCGGGCTCGGGGTGGGCCGCACGTTTCAGATCACCCGCCTGTTCTTCCGCCTCACCGTGCTCGAGAACATGCTGGTGGCCACGCAGCGGCACGAAGGCTGGATCCGCTCGGTGGCGCGGCGCGCGGGCTCGGTCGCCGAACGGACCCGCGCGCTCGAGCTGCTCGAGTTCGTCGGCCTGGCGCGCTTCGCGAACAGCCCCGCCGGCAACCTGTCCTACGGGCAGCGCAAGCTGCTCGAGCTGGCCTCGCTGCTGGTGGCCGACCCCGCGGTGCTGCTGCTCGACGAGCCCACGGCCGGGGTGAACCCGACGCTGATCAACCAGCTTACCGAGCGCATCCGCGAGCTGAACCGCTCCGGCAAGACGTTCCTGGTCGTCGAGCACAACATGGAGTTCGTGATGGGGCTCTGCAGCCAGGTCACCGTGCTCCACCAGGGACGAACCCTGATCAGCGGGCCCCCCGCCGAGGTCCGCGCCAACCCCGCCGTGCTCGACGCCTATCTGGGCGGAGGCGACGACGATGAGCGTCTGAGCCCGGCAAGGCCAACGGGCATGGAGGCGCACGGAAAGGTGCTGCTCGCCGTCGAGGGCGTCACGGCGGGCTACGGCGGCGGAGACATCCTCAAGGGCGTCTCGTTCGCGGTGGCCGAGCACGAGATCATGTGCATCGTCGGTCCCAATGGCTCGGGCAAGTCCACACTGCTGTCCACGATCAGCGGCATCCTGCGCCCGCGGCGCGGGCAGATCGCCTTCCGGGGCGAGTCGCTGGTCGGCCTGCCGCCGCGCCAGATCCTGGGCAAGGGCATGGTGCTGGTGCCCCAGGCCCACAGCCTGTTCGGAGAGATGACCGTGCGCGAGAACGTCGAGATGGGCGCCTACACGGTGCGGGACCCGGCGCTCGTCCGGCGCCGGCGCGAGGAGGTCGAGGAGATTTTTCCGCTCGTGCGCGAGCGCGCGGAGGACAAGGGCGGGAGCCTGTCCGGCGGCCAGCAGCGCCTGGTCGAGCTGGCGCGAAGCCTGATGCTCGATCCGTCGCTGATCGTGCTCGACGAGCCATCGATCGGGCTGGATCCGCCCACCCGCCGGATCGTGTTCGGAATGATTCGCTTGATGAACCAGCAGGGCCGAACGATCTTGCTCGTCGAGCAGAACGCCCGCGCCGGTCTGAAGCTCAGTACGCGGGGGCTGGTGCTCGAGAACGGCCGGGTGCGCCTGACCGGCACCGGACGCGAGGTCCTCGAGCATCCCGAGATCGGCTCGCTGTACCTGGGCGGGGCGGTATCGAGCACCCCGGCCGGCTGATGCCCGACCCGCGGGTACAGGCCGCCATCGAGCACTGGGCGCCCCGCTTCATCACGATGGGTGTCGACTACAACGACTTCGTGCGCACCACAGCCCGGATCGAGCGCTGGGAGCTGTGGCTGGAAGCCTGGAGCGAGCTGGCCGACGAGCATCTCGCGCTGGCCCGCGAGGCCGAGGGGGCTGGGCGCAGGCGCAGCGCCGGCGAGGCGTATCTGCACGCTTCGCTGTGCCTGCACTTCGGCAAGTTCGTGTGGCTGCTCGACGCGGCCGCGCACCGCACGGCCACCGAGCGCGCGATCGACGCGCTGTACCGCGCGCACGAGCATCTCGACCCGAGTGCCGAGCGCATCGAGGCACGCCTCGATGGCGAGCTGCTGGCGGGCAACCTCCGCCGGCCGCCCGGCATCGTGCGCCCGCCGCTCGTGCTGCTGATCCCGGGTCTCGATTCCACCAAGGAGGAGTTCTTCCATCACGAGAACGCGTTCCTGTCCCGGCGCATGGCGACGCTGTCGATGGATGGCCCGGGCCAGGGCGAGAGCGGGTTTGCCCTGCCCATCCGCCCCGACTACGAGGTGGCGGTCACCGCCATGCTCGACGCGCTCGACGACCGTGACGACCTCGACGTCTGCTCGCGTCGGCGCCGTTGGTGTCAGCCTGGGCGGCTACTACGCGCCTCGCGCTGCGGCGTTCGAGCGCCGGCTGCGCGCGGTGGCCGGGATCAGCGGCCCATACGACTTCGGCGAGCAGTGGGACGTGCTGCCGCCACTCACGCGCGACGCGTTCATCGTGAAGTCGGGAGCGCGGGACGAGTCCGACGGACGCGAGCGGGCGCACGCGCTCACGCTGAGCGGCGTGGCCTCGCGGATCGAGCAGCCGGCGCTGTACGTCACCGGCGCGCTTGACCGGATCGTGCCTTGGGAGCAGACCGAGCGGGCCGCGCGCGAGACGCCGAACGGGACGTTCGTGCTGTTCGAGCACGGCTCGCACGTGTGCAGCAACATCCCGTATCGCTACCGCCCGCTGGTGGCGGACTGGATGGCCGAGCAGCTCGCACGGCTCGATGATCGGGCGACCGCTGCGCCGGCGGGAGGACCTGCCGCTGATGCGCGGCCGCGGCCGGTACCTGGACGATCTCGATCCGCCCGGAGCCGCCCACGTGGCGTTCGTGCGCAGCCACCATGCCCGGGCGCGCGTCCTCGGCATCGGAGTGCCGTCGAGCGCTCCCGGTCTCGTGCGCGTGCTCACCGCCGCCGAGCTGACCGGGCGGGCGCGACCGCTTCCGGTGCAGGTGCCCGAGGGCGTCGAGCTGGCCGACGCGCCACATCCGATCCTGGCCTCCGAGGAGGTCCGCTACGCCGGCCAGCCCGTGGCAGCCGTCATCGCCGAGTCCCGCGCGCAGGCGATCGACGCCGCGGAGCTGGTCGAGGTCGAGTACGAGCCACTGGCCGCGGTAGGTCGATCCCCACGAGGCGCCGGAGACGCTCCTGCGCTGGGAGCGCACGGCGGGGGACGTGCAGGCCGCGTTGGCCGGCGCCGCCCATCGCGTACGCGCCCGGCACCGCATCCCGCGCCTCGTGGCCGCGCCGATCGAGCCGCGCGGCGTGATCGTCGCCTACGACGAGGGCGAGGACATGCTCACCGTGTGGGCCTCGGCGCAGGATCCACACCGGCCGCTGTCTCAGCTCGCGCACGCGCTCGACCGATCGCGCGAGCGGATCCGCGTGGTCGTCCCCGACGTGGGTGGGGCGTTCGGCTCAAAGGGGATGATCGGGGTCGAGGGCGTGACCATGGCTGTGGCCGCGATGGACCTGGGGCGTCCGGTGAAGTGGGTCGAGGACCGCTCGGAGAACTTCCTCGCCGCCTACCAGGGGCGCGGGATCGAAGCCGAGGTGGAGCTGGCCCTCGACGCCGGCGGGCGGATGCTGGCGCTGAGAGCGGAGATCCTGGCCGACCTCGGGGCCTACCTGCTCCCGACCACCGCGATACCGCCCCACACGACCGCGATGCTGATGACCGGCTGCTACGAGATCCCGGTCGCGGCCGTCGCCGTGCGCGGAGCCCGCACCGACAAGGTGCCGACCGGGCCCTACCGGGGCGCCGGCCGCCCCGAGGCCGCCTACTTCATGGAGCTCACGGTGGATCGCCGCGGCGCGCGAACTGGGCATCGACCCGGTCGAGCTGCGGCGACGCAACCTGATCCGGTCCTTCCCATACCGCAGCGTGCTCGGGTTCACCTACGACTCGGGCGACTTCGAGCGCTGCCTGGATCGGGCGCTGGAGCTGTTGAACTCCGAGCCCGAGTGTCGCGGGGATAACCGGCGCATGATCGGCACCGGAGTCGCGATGTACGTTGAGCGCGCCGGTGGCAACTGGGAGAGCGCGCGGATCAGCGTCGGCCCCGACGGCCGGGTCACGGCCCGCAGCGGATCGTGCCCGCACGGCCAGGGCCATGAGACGACGTTCGCGCAGATCGTTGCCGAGCGGCTGGGCGTCGATCTCGATGACGTCGAGCTGCGCTTCGGCGACACCGCGGATGTGCCGCCAGGGGTCGGGACGTACGGCAGCCGGTCGGTGGCCATGGGTGGGGCGGCACTTGTGCAGGCGGCCGATCAGATCCTCGCGCAGGCCGGTTCGGTCCCCCTGTCCACAGCCGCGGCCGCCGCGGGCGGGCTCGAGGCGGAGGTGCGCTTCGAGTCCGACTTCGTGTTCGGCTCGGGCGCGTACGCAGCCACGGTGGAGATCGATCGAGACACCGGCGCGCTGCATGTCCGTCAGCTGGTCGCGGTCGACGACGCCGGCACGATCATCAACCCGCTCCTGGCCGAGGGCCAGGTTCTCGGCGGCGCCGTGCAGGGACTGGGCGCGGTGCTCATGGAGGAGGCGGTGTACGACGCCGAAGGCCAGCCCCGGAATGCCTCGTTCGTGGAGTACGGCCTGCCGAGCGCCGTCGAGGTGCCGCCGATCGCCACCGCGTTCGTGCAGACGCCCACGCCGCACAATCCGCTGGGCGCCAAGGGCATCGGCGAGGGCGGCGCGATCGGCACACCGGCGGCCATCGCCAACGCGGTGGCCGATGCGCTCGGCGGGGTGGCGCCGGATCCGCCGTTCACCTCGGAGAAGCTGTGGCGCGCACTGCAGGCGAGGCGTGCACCGCAAGAGCGGGGTTGACGCCCGACTGCAACTGATTGCACTGAATCACTGACTGATAGCGCGAATCGACAGTTATGAATTGAGCTAACCGAACCGTAACGCTCGAACACTCAAATCTGGGTAACAGCAGTTGTCCCTTGCCAGCCGAACACAGAGGGACGAACACAGAGGGAGGGTCTGTCATGGTTCGGACACGGTGTCTGGCGGTCGCACTCGTCATTGGCTGCGGGGTGGTAGCGCTCGGCGTCTCGGCGTGTGGTCAGAGCGCATCCAGTGCGACCGGAGCGGCCGGAGGCTCGTCCAGCAGCTCGTCGGTCGGTGTCACGAAAAGCTCGGTGACGTTCGGGCAGACCGTGCCCGAGTCCGGTCCGGCCGCGCTCTACGGCGAGTCGACCGCGGGTGTACGCGCCTACTTCGACATGGTCAACGCGCAGGGCGGTGTGAACGGCCGCAAGCTGGGGCTGTCGCACTCGATGACCAGTACGAGCCACCGGTTGCGGTTTCCCAGACCCGCAAGCTGATCTCGCAGGAGCTAGGCGAGGTCGCGGTCAACGGCTCGGCGACCACCAAGGCGGTGCTCAACGTGCTCGAGCCGCAGGGGATCCCGCTCGTCGGTCCGCAGTCGGGCGCCACTTACCTGTTCCAGAACACGCCGAAGAACCTGTTCAACGTCTGGCCCGAGTACACGATCGAAGGCAAGCTGCTCGGCAGCTTCGCTCAGAAGAAGGGGCTGAAGAAGGTCGGGGTGCTCTACCAGAACGACGACTTCGGGCAGAGCCTGTACAAGGGGGTGCTGGCGTCCGGGCTCAAGCCGGCGAAGGTCATCACCTATGACCCGACCCAGACGGACTTCAGCCCCGACGCTCAGCAGTTCAAGTCGGCGGGCGTGGACGGCGTGATCATCCTGGCCATCCCGAAGCCGACGATCTCGTTCCTGAACGCGATGGCGGCGATCAACTTCAAGCCGGTGCGGATCATGAGCCAGGTGTCGGCGATACCGCAGAGCTTCTCGTCCGCGCCGCAGGAGTTCCCCGGCAGCTACATCGGCGCCTTCATCCCGTCGCTGTACAAGTCCCACAATCCCCAGGTGACGCAGTTCGAGCAGGCGATGGCGCAAGTATCAGCCGGGACGCGCCGGTGTCGGTGTTCGCGGCGTGGGGGTGGACCGAGGCGCAGGTGGCGGTGGCCGGCCTCAAGGAGGTCAGTGGCAGCCTCACTCGCAGCCAGCTACATCAAGCGGTCTGGAGAGCGTCACGAACCTGCAGACGCTCGGCGGCACCGTCAGCTATTCGTCCAGCAGCCATGTCGGGCTGCAACAAGATGTTCATGGTGCAGGCGTCCGGACGGGCAGCTGGTGCCGCGTGAGCAAGTGACGAGAGGCTGACCGCGGCCCGCGGCGGTAGATGCACAACTTCATCCAGTACGTCGTCAGCGGCCTCGGGTTCGGAGGCATCTACGCGCTGGCCGCGCTCGGCCTGGTGCTGATCTTCAAGACCTCGCGGGTGGTCAACTTCGCGTTCGGGGCGATGGCGACGGTGACCACGCTGATCCTGTGGTCGCTGTTCGCGCACGCCGGGCTGACGTTCGCGCTCGCCTGGGTCGTGGCGATGGCGCTGGCCATGGTCATCGGCGGCCTCACCAACGCCCTGCTCCTGCGGCGGCTGGAGCGCTCGCCGGTGCTGACCCAGATCGTGCTCACGCTCGGTCTGCTGATCCTGATCGAAGGACTCGCCGGCGTGCTGTGGGGCTACGCGCCGAAGAACGCTCCCTCAGCCGCTGTCGGGGCAGCGCGGTGAGCCTGGCGTCGTTCCTGATCACGCCCAACGACCTGTTCATCATCGGCTTGACGGTCGCCCTCGGCGTCGGCCTGGCGGTGGTGTTCCACGTACACGCGTATCGGCCTGGCGATGCGCGCGATCGCCGCCGACCGCGAGATGGCCGCGTTGATGGGGGTGCGCACTCGCCGCTACGTCACCGGAGCGTGGGCGGTCGGCACGGCGCTCAGCGGGGTCGCAGCGATCCTGGTGACGCCGACCGTCGGGCTCGAGCCGACGATGATGGACGAGGTCGCGGTGTTCGCCTTCGCGGCGGCGATCGTCGGCGGCTTCGGCTCGCTGCTCGGCGCGGTCTAGGCGGCTTTTTGATCGGCGTGGCCAGCAACCTGATCGCGGCCTACGTGTCGACCAACCTCCAGCTCACACTGATCTTCGCCGTGATCGTGCTCGTGCTCTACATGCGTCCCGAGGGGCTGTTCGGCGTCCGCGAGGTGTCCCGGCAGTGACCGAGACATCCGCCCCCGAGCGTGTCGCGGCTCCGCGCACGCTCGGCGCCCTTCTGCGGCCGAAGCTCGCCGCGATCGCGCTGGTGGCGATCGTCGCTGTGGTGTTTCCGCGTGGTCGAGGGCAACGACGGCTTCGTCATGTACACCGCCACGGAGGCGCTGGTCTACGGCCTCGCGGTCGTCGCGCTGAACCTGCTGATCGGCTACGGAGGCCAGATCTCCCTTGGCCATGCCGGTTTTCTCGCGGTCGGCGCCTACACCGCGGCGCTGCTCGGCGAGCATGCGCCGACGCTGCCGGTGCCGGTCGAGGTCCTGGCCGCCGGCGCGGTCACGGCGATGGTGGGACTGCTGCTCGGGCTTCCCACCGGTCGCCTGCGCGGGCACTACCTCGCGATCGTGACGCTCGGCTTCGGGCTGGCGATCCCGCAGCTCGCGCTCAACTGGAGCAGCGTCACCCAGGGGCGCACGGGACTCGTGGTCCAGGCGCCGCGGATCGCCAACACCGTGTTCCCCACCTCGACCGACATCTACTACTTCGCGCTGATCGTACTGGTGATCTGCCTGGTGGCGATCTTCAGCATCCTCGCCTCGAGCAGCGGCCGGGCGTTCGCCGCGGTGCGCGACAGCGAGCCCGCGGCGGCCGCGATGGGCATCAACGTGAACGTCACCAAGGTGGTGCTGTTCACGGTGAGCGCGTTCTTCGCCGGGGTGGCCGGGGACCTCAGCGCTCATCTGCAGGGACTGGTGTCTCCCGACTCGTTCCCGTTCTCGCTGTCGCTGTTCTTCCTGGCCGCGGTCGTGGTGGGCGGGCTGGCCTCGGTCTGGGGCTCGCTGGCGGGGGCGATCCTGCTGGCGGTGATCGAGGCGAAGACCAGCAGCACGAGCGGGCTCGAGCCGGTGCTGCTCGGGGGCGCCGTGGTCGTGCTGCTGCTGATCGCGCCGGGCGGTCTGGCCGATCTCGGGCGCCGCACGGTCGCCCGGCTCCAGGCCATCGTCATGCGCCGGCGTGACGTGGTCGGGTCGCGCCACGTGGACGGTGGGAGCGGCCGTGCTTAGCCTGCAGGGGGTCTCGCTCTCGTTCGGCGGAGTCCGTGCGATCCAGGGGCTCGACCTGGAGATCGGCGACCGGACGGTCAGCGCGCTGATCGGGGCCAACGGCGCCGGCAAGACGTCGGTGCTCAACGTGATCAGCCGCTACTACCAACCGCAGGACGGCTCGGTGCGCTTCGACGACGTCGACGTGCTCAGGCTCAAGCCGCATCAGGTGATCGAGCACGGGATCGTTCGCAGCTTCCAGAACGTCGCGCTGTTCAACGAGCTGCAGCGGTCCTCGACAACCTGCTCGTGGGCGCCGACCACGTGCGGCGCCCGCTGCTCCTGACCAACCTGTTTCGCCTGCCCAAGGCGCGCCGGCACAATCGCGAGGGGCGCCGGCGCGCCGAACGCGTGCTCGAGTTTCTCGGCATCGCCCACCTACGCCACCGCCGGGCCGGCGACCTTCCGTTCGGCGACCGCAAGCTGGTCGACATGGGCCGGGCGCTGGCGGGCGACCCGCGCCTGCTGCTGCTCGACGAGCCGGCCTCGGGCATGCCCGAGGACCGCCACGGCGCGCTGGCCGGCCTGATCCGCGAGATGCCCGCGCAGTGGGGCGCCAGCGTGCTGCTGATCGACCACAGCATGGAGCTCGTCCTGGGTGTCGCCTCGCACGTCGTCGCGATGGACTTCGGCGCCAAGATCGCCGACGGCACGCCCGAGGAGGTGCGGTCGAACCCGCAGGTCGTGGCCGCCTATCTCGGCGACGACGGCGCCGCGCCGGCGCCCGACGCTCGTCGCCGACTTGAGGAATCCGAACAGTCATGATCGAGTTGCACGAGATCACCTGCGCGTACGGTCCGATCGAGGCGGTCCGGGATCTGTCGCTCCAGGCCCCCAACGGCTCGGTGGTGTGCATCGTGGGGGCCAACGGGGCGGGCAAGAGCACCACGCTCAAGGCGATGGCCGGGCTCGTGCGCCCGCGCCGGGGGAGGGTGGTCCTCGACGGCAAGGACATCACCCGCCTTGACCCCGCCGGCAAGCTCGCCCGCGGCATCGCGCTGTCACCCGAGGGCCGTCGGATCCTCCCCGACTTCTCGGTCCGGGAGAACCTGCGCGTCGGAGGGCACCTGCTCAGCCGCCACAAGCTCGAGTCGCGCATCGGCGAGATGGTCGAGCTGTTCCCCCTGCTCGGCGAGCGCATGGGCCAGCCCGGGGGCTCGCTGTCCGGCGGCGAGCAGCAGATGCTGGCCATCGCCCGTGCGCTGATGACCGACCCGGCCGTGCTGTTGCTCGACGAGCCGAGCCTGGGACTGGCCCCGATCGTCACCCGGCAGGTGTTCGAGGCGGTGGCGAACATCCGCGAGCACGGAACCACCACGGTGCTTGTCGAGCAGAACAGCACCGCGCTGAAGGTCGCCGACCACGGCTATGTCCTGAGCGACGGACGCCTCGTCCACGAAGGCCCGGCCCGCGAGCTGTTCGGCGACGAGCGCCTGCGCCAGGCGTACCTGGGTGCCTGACGCACGCGGCGGGCCGTCCACCTGCGGGCGGCGATCGCCAACGCGGTGGCCAACGCCCTCGGCGGGGTGGCGCCGGATCCGCTGTTCACCGCGGAGAAGCTGTGGCGGGCGCTACGGGATCAGGCTGGCCACTAGCTGCTTGACGCCCGCCTCGAACCTCGCCAGGTTGCCGTAGGGCCGGGCCACGAGCATCGCGCCCTCGAGCGTGCCGAGAATGCCTTGCGCGACGTCGGCGGCGCGCCCTCGGTAGCTCAGGGTCCCGTCTGCCGTGCCGTCCTTGAGCAGCTTCGTGAGCCACTTCTCGTTCTCGTCGAAGAAGCGGATGACCTCCGACTGCATGGCGTCCGGGAGCGTCGGATACTCCGCGGCGAGGATGCCACACATGCACATCCGCTCGTTGCGCAGGACGCCCGCGTAGAGGTCGGCGTACGCCTCGAGCTTCGCGCGCGCGTGCGGCAGGTTTCGATCGATCTTCTCAAGCGCCTGGTTGAACCGCTCCGAGTAGCGGGTGATCAGCGCCTCGCCGAGCTCAGCCTTGCCGGGATAGTGGTAATGCAGGCTGGCCTTGGTGATCCCAAGCTCGGCCGCGATGTCCGCGTAGCTGAAGTTGCTGAAGCCGCGGACCTGCGTCAGTCGCTCGGCAATGTCGAGCGCGCGCTCTGCGGTGCTGGACTCTTTTCGGTTGCGGACTGCCATGGAATGAATTTTCTCCTCGGGCTTGACAGTCTACCTACTAGAAGGTAGGTTTCGCCAGGCAGTGAGTCTACCTACTAGTAGGTAGACCATCGTTCCAACTGACGCAGGCCGCTCCGGGACCGGGCCGGCTCTGTCCATCCTCAAAGGAGGGGGCCACATGGGCACCATCATCACCTTCGATCTCGACCGCTTCGCGCGTGCGGCCGAGGAGCGCGACGCCGCGACCCAGCTCTCGATGTACGGGCCGCACGCGGTTGTCACGATCAACAACAAGCTCGCCCAGCCGGGATCGCCGCGCGTACTGGCGACGCGCGAGGAGATCAAGTCGTGGCTGGAGGACATGTACGGCCGCGACATGACCCACTCGGTCAAGCACCGGGTGCCCGACGACAGCGGCGCCGCCTACACCCAGGCCTGCCGGTACCCGGACGGCACCAACGTGCTGTGCGGGACCGTGCTCGAGCTCGACGGCGGACTGATCTCCGCGCAGACCGTGCTCGAGGTCTGGGACGAGGCATAGTGATGCTCGAGGCGCGCCCCTGACTCGTGATACCTATAGATCTATAGGTATCGCTACAAGGCGATCGTGGCGCCCTGGTCGGCGACCGGGCGCCCGTTCGCCGGCGCGGCCTCACGGGCGTCGTGATCGAGCACCGTGTTGCGCTCGGAGGTGACCTCGCGCTCGAGCGGGAGCGAGCCGCCGACCGTGTAGTACGGCTTGCCGGCGATGACCAGGTCTTCGGCCGGGAAGCGGGTGATCACCTCGCACCCATCCGCGGTGACGACCAGCTGCTCCTCGATGCGGGCCGCCGACCAGCCGTCGCTGGCCGGCCAGAACGTCTCGAGGGCGAACACCATGCCCTCCTTGATCTCCTCGGGATGATCGAGCGAGACCAGCCGGCTGAAGATCGGCTTCTCCCAGATCGACAGGCCGACCCCGTGACCGAACTGCAGCGCGAACGCGGCCTCCTCGTCGGCGAAGCCGAACTCCTGCGCCTTGGGCCACACGCTGACCACCTCGCCGGTGGTCGCGCCCGGCTTGATCAGCGCGATGGCCGCGTCCAGGTAGTAGCGGCAGCGCTTGTAGGCGTCGACGAGGGCCTTCGACCCGCTGGCAACCGCGAACGTGCGGTAGTAGCAGGTGCGGTAGCCCATGAAGCTGTGCAGGATGTCGAAGTAGGCGGGGTCGCCCGGGCGCAGCGCGCGGTCGGTGTACACGTGGGGGTGGGGGTTGCACCGCTCGCCGGAGATCGCGTTGACCCCCTCGACGAACTCCGATCCCATGTCGTAGAGCACCTTGTTGACCAGGCCCACGCACTCGTTCTCGCGCATGCCCGGGCGCATCGCCCGGTAGAGCTCCTCGTAGGCGGCGTCGACCATCGCGCAGGCGTGGGTGAGCAGGGAGATCTCATCCCGGGTCTTGATCACGCGTGCCTGCTGCATGAGCTGCTGGCTGTCGACGACCTCGATGCCGGCGTTCTGGAGCGCGAACATCACCGCGGGCTCGACCGCGTCGACCCCGAGCGGCTCATTCAACAGCCCCCGCTGCTCGAGCTCGACGCGGATCTTGGCCGCCACGTCCTCGGCCCGCCCCGACTCGGGCGACATCGCCCCCCGCAGCGTGGAGATCCCGGCGCGCGAGCGGCCGTCGCTGAGCCACGGGTTGTAGAGCTGGTGGTGGCGGGCGGCCGATCCGAAGTCCCACATGATCGGCTGATCGCCCCGGGGCAGCAGGCAGAAGCGGTTGAGCTTGTCCTGCGCCCACGTGCCGATGTGGGTGGCCGTGATGTAGCGGATGTTGGTCATGTCGAAGCACAGCAGCGCGCCCATCGACGACTCCGCCAGCAAGCCGCTGATCCGCGCCAGGCGCTCCTCGCGCAGGCGGTCGAAGCGGATCCGCTCCTCCCAGTCGACCGCCATCGTTCCGTAGGTGGGAAGTCCCATCGCGCCAGGGATCTTACAATCGTTTGCAGCACGCCGCCTGGCGCAGGAACACGGAGCCTGGTCGAGAAACGACACATATAGGGACGTTTCTCCACCAGCCTCCCACCCCGCGGCCATGCGGGGAAACACTCCGAGGACCCGCATCTGCTTGACGACACAACCGCAAGTCCGATACCGTGCAAACGATTGCACTTGACGAGCGAGCGACCCGCGCCCCCGGCTGGACGGGGTGCGTGTCCGAATACCGGGGCTAGGAGCTGACCGAATGCCGGAGGGAACGCTGAGCGACAAGACGTTGGGCTGGGTGGGAGCCGGGCGCATGGGCCAGGCCCTGGCCACCCGATTGCTCGATGCGGGCTGCGATGTGGCCGTGTACAACCGCACGCGGTCCAAGGCCGAGCCGCTGGTCGAGCACGGGGCGACCATCGTCGACACGCCGGCCGAGCTCTCAGACCGAGACATCGTGTTCACCACCCTGGCCGGGCCGACCGACTTCAAGCAGGTCCTGATCGGCCCCGATGGCCTGCTCTCGGGCGATGGCGACGGCGACGGCAAGCGACCCTCGGTGATCGTGGACTCGACCACGATCTCGGCCGAGGCGTCGGCGGCCGTGCGCGCCGAGGCGGACAAGTGCGGGACCGCGCTGCTGGCCGCGCCGGTGAGCGGCAACCCCAAGGTGGTCAAGGCCGGCCGCCTGACGATGGTCACCTCCGGACCGCAGGCGGCGCATGAGCTCGTGCTGCCCTACCTCGAGGTGATGGCCGGCGGCGGGGTGACCTACGTCGGCGAGGGCGACCGCGCTCGCCTGGTCAAGGTCTGTCACAACCTGATGCTCGGGATCATCTCCCAGACCCTGGCCGAGATCCTCGTCCTGGGCGAGAAGGGTGGTATCTCCCGCGCCGCCATGATGGAGTTCCTCAACAACAGCGTGCTCGGCTCGACCTTCACCCGCTACAAGACCCCGGCCTACGTGAACCTCGACTTCGCGCCGACGTTCACGCCGCCCCTCCTGCTCAAGGACTTCGACCTCGGCCACGAGGCGGCGCGGGAACTGGAGGTGCCGATGCCTGTGGCGGCGGCCGCCCAGCAGGTGGTCCAGGCGCTGATCGGCCACGGCTACACCGACGTCGACTTCGCCGCGCTGATCGAGCTCCAGGCCAAGGCCTCGGGACTTCTGCTGCAGTCGGAATCCGCGCCGGTCTCGGACGGGCTCGGGCGAGCGGCGTAGCCTCTCAGTCGAAATGACCGTCGACCAGCAGCCCGCCACCGAATCGCCGGCCGCCTACCTCGAGCGCTACGGGCGGATGCTGCTCATCCGCCTGTTCGAGACCGAGATGCAGCGACTGTTCCTCAAGGGCGAGGTGCACGGCACCACCCACCTGTGCGCCGGCCAGGAGGCCGTGCCGGTGGGGGTGTGCTCGGCACTCGAGCCTGAGGACTACCTGGCCGGGACCTACCGCGGACACGGCCACGCGCTCGCCAAGGGCACCGACCCCGACGCACTGCTGGCCGAGATGCTCGGCCGCTCCACCGGTGTGTGCGGCGGGCGAGCCGGCTCGATGAACGTGATCGACGTCGAGCACGGCCTGGTCGGCTGCTTCGGCATCGTCGGCGGGAGCATCGCCGCGGCCACCGGGGCCGCGCTGTCGGCCAAGGGCCAATCCCGGGTGGCGGTGGCCATGTTCGGCGACGGCGCGACCAACCAGGGCTACTTCCACGAGTGCCTGAACTTCGCCAAGGTGCTCGCGCTGCCCGTCGTCTACGTGTGCGAGAACAACTTCTACGGCGAGTTCACGCCGATGCTCAAGGTGACCGCGGGCGGCGACATCAACTCGCGCGCCGCGGCGTACGGGATCCCCGCGCGGACCGTCGACGGCAACGACCTGTGGGCGGTGCGCGAGGCGGCGCTCGAGGCAGTGGAACGCGCTCGCCAGGGCGACGGACCGACGCTGCTGGAGTGCCAGACCTACCGCCACCACGGCCATTCCAAGGCCGATCCGGCCAAGTACCGCCCGCCCGAGGAGGTCGAGCAGTGGCTGGCCCGCGACCCGCTGAACGTGGCCAAGGCGCGGCTGGCCGATCTCGGGGTCTCCGAGCAGGAGCGCTCCGAGACCGAGGAGGCGACCAAGGCCCGGATGGCGCAGGCGGTGCAGGCCGCCCTGGCCGCTCCGTATCCCGATCCGGCCGAGGAGCACCCCACGGAGTTCGCGTCATGAGCGATCAGCTCGAGTTCCGCGTGGCGATCCGCGAGGCGATCATCGAGGAGATGGAGCGCGACGCCTCGGTCGTGTTCTTCGGCGAGGACATCGCCGCCGAGCAGGGCGGCGTGTTCGCGGTGACCCCGGGTGTCCAGGAGCAGATCGGCGCTTCTCGCGTGTTCGACACGCCGATCTCCGAGCTCGCGATCACCGGCGCGGCGTTCGGCGCCGCCGTGACCGGGCTGCGGCCGATCATCGAGATCATGTTCGGCGACTTCATGGGGCTGTCCATGGACTCGCTGGTCAACCAGTCCGCCAAGTACTGGTATCTGTCCAACGAGCAGCGCAGCGTGCCGATGGTGGTCCGCTCGGCCGTGGGCGGCGGGGGACGCTTCGGCGCGATCCACTCCCAGACGCATGCCACCTGGTTCCAGGGCGTTCCGGGTCTGAAGATCGCCTTCCCGTCGTCTCCGGCCGAGGCCAAGGGCCTGCTCAAGGCGTCGATCCGCGACGAGAACCCGGTGATCTTCCTCGAGCACAAGCGCCTGTACTCGGTCAAGGGACCGGCCCCTGAGCCCGACACCGTGATCCCGCTGGGACGCGCCGACGTCGCCCGGGCGGGCAGCGACATCACGATCGTCTCGGTCGGCAAGGGCGTCCCGGACGCGCTGAGCGCGGCCGAGCAACTCGCCGAGCACGGGGTGGACGCCGAGGTGATCGACCTGCGCACGTTGCGCCCGCTCGATCTCGACTCCGTGCTCGAGTCGGTCGCGCGGACCAACCGCCTGCTGGCCGTCGAGGAGGGTCCCGGCCACCGGCGGCTGGGCCTCCGGGCTGCTCGGCCGGGTGGCCGAGCACGGCCTGCACGACCTCGACGACGCCTGGCTCCTGACGACCGGCGAGCTGCCGATCCCCTACAGCCCCACGCTCGAGGACGCATTCATTCCGGACACCGAGGCGATCGTCGCGGCCGTCCGCGAGCGCGCCGGCGTGCTCAGCGCGGGCTGAAGAGGAGTCATGCCCGAGGTCGTCATGCCCCGCCTGTCGGACTCGATGGAGGAGGGCACGATCGTCCGCTGGCTGAAGTCCGACGGCGAGGAGGTGTCCGAGGGCGAGCCGCTGGCCGAGGTCGAGACCGACAAGGCCACGGTGACCTTCGACGCCGACGCGGAGGGCACGCTGCGGATCCTTGTCGCCGAGGGGCAGACGGTACGCATCGGCGAGCTGATCGCCCGCATCGGCGAGGCCGGCGTGTCGGCGGCGCCCGAGCGCGCGGTGTCCGCGGGTAACCGCGAGCGGCGCGTCCCGGCGCCGCCCACATCCTCGGGCAACGGCGAGGCGCCCGTCTCGCCGCCGCGTGAGCGTGCGGACAACGGCCGGGTGAAGGCCTCGCCGCTGGCCCGGCGGATGGCGCGCGATGCCGGCATCGACCTCTCGCAGCTGTCGGGGTCCGGGCCCGGCGGACGGATCGTCAAGGCCGACGTGAGCTCGGCCTCGCCCGCGCCCGCCGCCCGCCCCGCCGGCAACAAGGGCGAGGTGACCGTCCAGCAGCTCACACGCACCCAGGTGCAGATCGCCCAGCGCATGGCCGAGTCCAAGGCGACCATCCCCGACTTCACCCTCCAGGCCGACGTCGACATGCAGCAGGCGGTGGCACTGCGCGACCAGCTGCGCAAGGCAGGCCGTCCCGGTGACGTCGTCCCCTCCTACAACGACCTGGTGGTCAAGGCCTGCGGCCTGGCCCTGCGCGAGCACCCGCGGGCCAACGCCTCCTACCGCGACGGCGCCTTCGAGCTCTACGAGCGCATCAACGTGGGGATCGCGGTGGCCGCCGAGGACAGCCTGATCGTCCCGACCGTGTTCGACGCAGATCGCAAGTCGCTGCTTGAGATAGCGCGCGACTCGCGCGACGTTGGCCGATCGCGTGCGTCATCGCCAGATCACGCCGGCCGAGCTCTCGGGCGCGACGTTCACGGTGTCGAACCTCGGCATGTACGGCGTGACTCGCTTCACGGCGATCGTCAACCCGCCGCAGGCGGCGATCCTCGCCGTGGGCGAGTTGCGCGAGCTCGCCGTGGTGCGCGACGGGCAGCTCGTCCCGGGCGTGCGCATGAGCCTCGTGCTGAGTTGCGATCACCGCATCCTGTATGGCGCGCCGGCCGCGGAGTTCCTGGCCCGCGTGCGTCAGCTGCTCGAGCAGCCGATCAACCTGCTGATTTAGGGCCTCGCTTCGCTCGGCGTCCCTGGGGCCAAGCGGCCCCGTCCGGACACGATCCGCTCAGTCCTCGCCCGGGGGCAGCCACGGACCGCGCCAGCCGCCGTAGCCGGCGACCAGCTGCTCAGCCTCGTCGGGTCCCCAGGAGCCCTGGGCGTACGGCTGCACCGCCGGAGGCGAATCGAGCAGTGGCTGGACGATCCGCCAGGACTCTTCGACGTTGTCCTGACGGGTGAAGTGAGTGGCATCGCCGCAAAGCGCCGCGTGCAGTAGGACCTCGTAGGGGGTCGCGCCCTCACCGCCCTCCTGCGCGA
Organism: uncultured Solirubrobacterales bacterium; assembly: GCA_963764545.1. Taxonomy (GTDB): domain Bacteria; phylum Actinomycetota; class Thermoleophilia; order Solirubrobacterales; family Solirubrobacteraceae; genus Palsa-465. Next base: position 1,003,031 of record CAVXSX010000012.1, read on the forward strand.
ACTCCATGTCGAACTCGATCTCGTTGGCCCCCGTCTTGTCCGCGCGCTGAGCGTCGAGGATGATCCTGATCCCGGTCGAAGGATCGAGCTTGAACACGATCTGGTTGGGCTCGGGCCGGCGATGTCCTTCTGGCAGGAAGTGCAGTCGCGGAGGGCGCCTGAACAGCACCCGGAGCTCGGTTTGCCTGACCGCGAGGTGCTTGCCGGTGCGCACGAAGAACGGCACGCCCGCCCATCGCCAGTTGTCGATCTCGAAGCGCAGCGCGGTGTAGGTCTCGGTGGTCGAGTCCTCAGCGACACCGTCGGTATCGCGATAGCCGTCGTATTGGCCGCGGACGTAATGGGCCGCGGTCGCGTCCGGCATCGCCCGGAACACGGCCCGCTTGGCGTCTCGGAGCGTCTCCGGATCGCGCCCCGAGGGCGGTTCCATTGCGGCGGTCGCGAGCAGCTGAAGGAGGTGGTTCACGACGACGTCTCGCAGCGCGCCGACCGGGTCGTAGAAGTGACCACGATCCTCCACGCCGAAGTTCTCGGCCATGGTGATCTGCACGCACGCCAAGTGGTGGCGGTTCCATACGGGCTCGAGCATGGTGTTGGCGAACCGCAGGTAGAGGATCTCCTCGAGGCCCATCTTGCCCAGGAAGTGGTCGATCCGGTAGAGCTGCGTCTCGTCGATGTGCTTGTGCAGGTCGGCCGCGAGCTCGCGGGCGGACTCGAGGTCGTGCCCGAACGGCTTCTCGACCACCACCCGCTGCCCCTTGGACACCAGACCGGCCTTGGCCAGTCCCTCGACCACGGTGGCGAACAGCGACGGGGGGATCTCCAGGTAGAACGTTGGTTGCTTCAGGTCGCCGAGCGCGTCGGTGAGCCGCTTGTAGGTCTGATCGTCTCCGAAGTCGCCCTTGACGTAGCGCAGGCGGTCGACCAGCTGGCCGAACACCTGCTGGTCGATCTTCTCGCCGGTCTGCTCGATCGACTCGCGCGCCCGGTCGCGCAGCTGCTCGTCGCTCATGTCGTCGACCGCGACGCCGATCACCGGAACCTCCAGCAGCTTGCGCTGCTCGAGCCGGTACAGCGACCGGAAGGTCATCTTCCGGGCCAGGTCGCCGGTGATGCCGAAGATGACGAGGGCGTCGGCCTGGGGAGCGCTCACCCCCGGGAAGCTATCGCCTGGAGCGGGACTTCGATCCGCCGGTGCTCTTTCGGCCGGCACCCTTGGCAGAGCGCCGGCGGGCCGCGGCACCGCGCGTGCGCAGCTTCTTGGCCAGCGCCACGTCCTCAGCCGCGGGGGCGCCGCCGTCGCGCCCGGTCTCGAGCACGCAGGGCAGCGTCTCGAAGCGTGGCTCGGACAGGAACACCGAACAGCCCTTCTCGCCGAGCTCGCCCTCGCCCATGATCGCGTGCCGGTCGCGGTTGGATCCGAACGCCACGGCCGAGTCGTTGACGTGCAGCGAGCCGAGGCAGTCGCAGCCGACCGCCTTATCGAACGCGTCGATCGTCTCGGCCAGTCCCTCGCGGGTGCGGACCTCGTAGCCGGAGGCGAGCAGGTGGCAGGAGTCGAGGCACACACCGAGGCGCATTCCGCCACCGGACGCGTCGATCAGCGCGGCGAGCTCCTCGAACGAGCGTCCGAGCGTGCCTCCGGCGCCGGCGGTGTCCTCGAGATGCAACGCGCAGCGCTCGGTCTCGGCCAGGGCCTCCTTGATCACCTTGCCCGCGCGCTTGATCGCCTTCCCCACGTCGCCCTGCTTGGCCGAGCCCGCATGCAGGACCACGCCGACTGCGCCGATCCCGGCCCCGACCCGTAGCGATTGGATCAGCGAGGCCAGCGTCTTCTCCCGCATGTCGGGATCCTCGGTGGCGCAGTTCAGCAGGTAGACGGCGTGAATCAGGACCTTTTCGATCGGGCTGTCCGCGAGCGCGTCGCGAAATTCCGCGAAGTCGTCGTCCCCGTAGGCGGTGGGCCGCCACATCCGCGGAGACTGGTTGAAGATCTGGATCGCGTCACACCCGCGCTCGGTCCCGCGCTCCACGGCCCTTGGGAGCCCACCGGCGTTCGAAACGTGTGCGCCGATTAGCATGCAGATTCTGTAGATCATGCGTGTTCGCTTCGCTCCGTCCCCGACCGGAGCGCTTCACATCGGTGGCGCTCGGACGGCCCTCTACAACTGGCTTCTCGCCCGCGGGCGGGCGTACGGCCCGGATGGTGAGCCCGGGATGCTGGTGCTGCGGATCGAAGATACCGATCGCGAGCGCTCCACCGCCGAGAACGTCGAGCAGATCCTCGACGCGATGAGGTGGCTGCGGCTCGACTGGGACGAGGGGCCGGTGTTCCAGTCAGAGCGCGCCGAGCGTCACCGCGAGGTCCTCGCGCAGCTGCTCGAGTCCGGTCACGCCTACCGCTCGAGCGCCACCGCGGACGATGTCCGGACCTACAAGGAGCGCCATGGCGCCGACCGGGGGTTCCGCGGCCAGGAGGAGCCGGACGGCGCCGTCCGGCTGCACGTTCCCGACGACGGCGAGACCGTGTTCGACGATGTGATCCGCGGCCAGATCCGCTTCGCCAACGCGAGCATCGACGACCCGGTGATCGCTCGCGCCGACGGCTCGGTGCTGTACGTGTTCGCCAACCTGGTCGACGATCTCGACGCCGAGATCACCGACGTCGTGCGCGGAGAGGACCACATCTCCAACACGCCCAAGCAGCTGCTCGTGCTGCGCTCGCTGGGCATCGCGCCGCCGCGCTACGCACATCTGCCGCTCCTGCACGGGCCCGACGGACGCAAGCTGTCAAAGCGCCACGGCGCCGCATCGGTGCAGGAGCTGCGTGCCGCCGGCTACCTGACCGAGGCCGTCGACAACTACATCGCGCTGCTCGGCGCCGGGTTTGCCGCCGATGAGGAGTTCTTCTCGCTCGAGGAGCTGGCGCGGCGCTTCCGGCTCGAGCGGGTGTCCAAGAACCCCGCGATCTTCGACGAGCGCAAGCTGCGCCACCTGAACGGCCGCTGGATCCGCGAGCTCGGGACCGACGGGCTGACCCAGCGCCTGGAGGAGTTCACCGGGCGAACCGGCCTGCACGACGCGGTCGCGATCTCCGAGGAGAAGATCCAGACCCTGACCGAGTTCTGGCCGCTGGCGGGCTTTCTGTTCGACGGGCCGAGCGACGATCCGGCCGCCTTCCAGAAGGTGATCGCCTCCGACGGCGGGGTGGAGAGCCTGAAGGCGGCCCGCGAGGCGCTGGCTCGCGCCGAGCCGTTCACCGTCGAGAACATCGAGGCCGTACTGCGCGAGGTGGTCGAGCAGCGGGGGAGCAAGCCCGCCAAGGTGTTCCAGCCCGTGCGCGTGGCGATCGCCGGCACGACCATCTCGCCTGGCATCTTCGAGAGCGTCGCGTTGCTCGGCCGCGACGAGACTCTTGCCCGCATCGACCGTGCCCTGGACCATGTGCAGTGACTGTGCCCGTCGTCACGAAGGCAAACATCATGCCTTCCGACTAAACGAACATCGTATGCCTGCCGATAATCCGGGCTGAGGCGTCCATGAGCTCCGTGGAACCGCCGACCCCATCTGAGACACCGAGAAAGACGAACACGCCTGTCGTGGCCACCCTAGCTGCAGTAAAGACTCCCACCGATCCATACGCCTCACGTGAGCGCCATCACAACGAGGGCCATGGGCGGCGCCTGACCGCCGCCTTCGAGGCCCTCGAGGCCTTCCCGATGCTGGCCGAGTCGCGCAACCGCGTGCTCCGCCTGTTCGAGGCCGGCGAGCCCTCCACGGCAGATGTCGTGGCCGCCGTCGAAGCCGACGTGGCGCTTGCCGTCACCGTCCTTCGCCTGGCCAACCGCGTCGACGGCCGCATGCGCGGCCGCGTCGAGAGCGCCGTCAAGGGCGTTGAGGTTCTCTCGCCCCGCACCGTCCATTCGATCGCCTCCAAGGCCCGGACGTTCGACTTCTTCGAGCGCACCGCGGTGTGGCAGGGAGTGCCCGAGCGCTTCCGCCTGCACGCCGTCGCGACCCAGCGCGCGGCCGACCGGATCGCCCGCGAGCTCGGCTACGAGGCCCGCGATCGGCTGATGGTCACCTCGCTGCTGCACGACATCGGCAAGCTGGTCCTGGTCCACGCTTATCCCGGCTATCCCCGTCAGATCCACGCCGAGGCGCGCACGCCGGAGGAGCGGATCCAGTCTGAGCGTCGTGAGCTCGGCGTCGACCATGCGCTGGTCGGCGGCGTGCTGGCTCGCCGCTGGGGCCTGCCCAAGTCGGTGGCGAGCGTGATCGAGCGTCACCACGCCGAGGACGTCGACGGCGAAGCCGCCCTCGTGCGCCTGGCCGACATGCTCGCGCACTACACGCTCGGCGGTTCGGTATCCCCGTCTGAGCTGCTGGCCGTCGCGCGTCTGGTCGGGATCGCCCCGTCCGAGCTGCGCACGGTCATGTACGACCTACCGCTGCCGAGCTCCGGCGGCCGCCGGCGCCAGATCGATCCCTGCCCGATGTCGACCCGCGAGGTCGAGGTCCTGCGGCGGCTGGCCCGCGGCATGGTCTACAAGCAGATCGCCTCTGAGCTCGGACTCTCAACCAGCACCGTGCGGACCCACCTGCACAACGTGTACGGCAAGCTCGGCGCGATGGACCGGGCTCAGGCCGTGCTCATCGCCACCGAACGCGGCTGGATTTAGGCCTCACGCACGGCCCCGGCCGGGGCACGCCGAGGTCAGGAGGCAGACCGGCGGGCAGTCGTATTCGCCCGCATCGCGGTGTGCTGTCGTGCGATGATCGGCGCGGCCGATGATCTCGATCACCACCAAGTCGCCGTACGCCCTGCGCGCACTGGTTGAGCTGCACCACCACGGCGACCGGGGCCCCGTGCCCATCGCCGAGCTGGCGCGGCGGCGCGAGATCCCCGTGCAGTTCCTCGAGCAGCTGTTCGCCACGCTGCGGCGGGCCGGCGTGCTGCGCTCGCAGCGCGGTGTCAAGGGCGGCTACTCGTTCGCGCGCCCGGCGTCGGACATCACCGTGCTGGAGCTGGTCGAGCTCCTCGACGGACCCGTGGGCGGCGGCGCCACCGGGGTGTTCGCCGAGGCCGCCGAGGCGGCGCGTGGCGTGCTCGGCCAGTCCACGGTGGCCGACGTGGCCGAGGCCGAGTCGCGTGCGGCCGGCGCAGCGATGTACCACATCTGAATCCCTCGGCCGGATATCCGCCCTGCGCTGCGCGCGAAGCAGGAACCGCCGCGCTCTCGTACCGTTAGCCGCCAAATGGCGGAAATCCCGACCAACATCGCGGCCCACGTCGGGCGCACGCCGATGATCGAGCTGACCCGGATGGTGCCGGACGGACACGCTCGCCTGTTCGCCAAGCTCGAGGCGTACAACCCGGGCGGGAGCGTGAAGGACCGCATCGGCGTGTCGATGATCGAGGCGGCCGAGCGGGAGGGCATCATCGAGCCCGGGCGCACGACGATCGTCGAGGCGACCAGCGGTAACACTGGCATCGCGCTCGCCTTCGTGTGCGCGGCCAAGGGCTACGACCTGGTGCTGACCATGCCGCAGGGCATGAGCCGCGAGCGCGAGGGACTGCTCAGGCTCTACGGGGCGCGCGTCGAGATCACCGAGTCGATGGGCGGGATGAACGAGGCGGTCGACGCGGCCCGCGCGATGGCCTCGCGCGACGATGTGTTCCTTCCCGACCAGTTCTCCAATCCGGCCAACCCGGAGATCCACCGGCGCACCACCGGGCCCGAGATCTGGGAGGCACTGGACGGCGATGTCGATGCGTTCGTCGCCGGCGTCGGCACCGGGGGGACGATCACCGGCGCCGGCGAGCTGCTGAAGGAGCGCAACCCTCGGTGCCGGGTGATCGCAGTCGAGCCGAGCGCGTCGGCCGTGCTCTCCGGGGGTCGCCCGGGCCCGCACAAGATCCAGGGGATTGGCGCCGGGTTCATCCCGGTCGTGCTGGACCGCGAGGTTCTCGATGAGGTGATCGCTGTCGACGACGAGGCGGCGATCGAGACTGCCCGTGCCGCTGGCTCACACCGAGGGCGTGCTGGCTGGGATCTCCGGCGGGGCGGCGGTGTGGGCGGCGATCGAGCTGGCTCGCCGTCCGGAGTCGCGCGGTGCGCGGATCGTCACGATCCTGCCCGACTCCGGCGAGCGCTACGTGTCAACGCCGTTCTTCGCACCGTAGCCCGGCGAGCGACACTAGCTACGCTTTCCAGATGCTCGGCTTCGGGTTGATCGGGCGCGTCGCGACCGAGGTGCGCCGCGACATCGCCGCCGCGCGAACCCGCGACCCGGCCGCGCGCGGCGTCGGCTGGTTCGAGATCCTGGCCGCCTGGCCGGGTGTGCACGCCCTGCTCGCCCACCGCGTAGCGCACGCTCTGCACGAAGCCGGCGTGCCGCTGGTCCCGCGCCTGATCGCCGCGGTGTCCCGGGCGGTGACTGGGATCGAGATCCATCCGGCCGCCTGCGTCGGGCGCGGGCTGTTCATCGACCACGGCATGGGGGTGGTGATCGGCGAGACAGCGGAGCTGGGCGACGACGTCACCCTGTATCAGGGCGTGACCCTGGGCGGCACCGGGTTCGCCACCGGAAAGCGCCACCCGACCGTGCAGGACAACGTCACGATCGGATCCGGGGCGAAGCTGCTCGGCCCGATCACGGTCGGCCACGGATCGAAGATCGGGGCCAACAGCGTGGTCATCCACGACGTCCCGGCCAACTCGACGGTGGTCGGCAACCCCGGACACCCGGTGCGGGTGGAGGGTCGCCGTCCCGAGGGGCCCGACGCCGACTGGGTCCATCTGCCCGACCCGATCGCCGATGCGATCAAGAGCCTGGCGAGCCGGATCGCCGTGCTGGAGCAGACGGCCGACGGCGTTCCGGCGACGGCAACGTCCGTCCCCTGCGGCCGGCCGACGGCCACGAAGAGCCGACCGAGACCGAGATCGCCCACCGGGTCAACCGCTCGGTGGGGCCGAACCCGGCCGGCGGCTAGCGGCTGACGGCTAGCGGCTGGGGTCCTAGATCGTCCGGCCCGGCTCGCTGGAGGCCGGACGGCACGGACGCCTCGGGCGCCTCGTCGTCGGGGATGTTCACCCGTCCGCGGACCAGGTACAGGGGCCGGCCCTTGACCTCGTCGTAGATCCGCCCCACGTACTCGCCGATGATCCCGATCGCGATCAGCTGGATCCCACCCAGCAGCAGCACCGCGATCGTCAGCGAGCTGAAGCCCGGCAGGTAGGAGCCGAGCAGGCGGAGCACGATCACCACGGGAATCGCGATGAAGGCCAGCGTCGAGATCAGGAAGCCGAGCAGCGTCGCGAGCTGGAGCGGCCGGTGCGAGAAGGACGGAGATCGCGTCGAGCGAGAACCGCAGCATCTTGGGGAGCGTGTACTTGGTCACGCCCGCGTACCGGCGGTCGCGCGTGTAGGGAACCGCCGCCTGGCGATAGCCGACCCAGACCGTCATGCCGCGCAGGAACCGGTTGCGTTCGCGCATCGAGAGCAGTGCGTCGAGCGCCCGGCGATCGAGCATCCGGAAGTCACCCGAGTTGTGCTGGAGCTCGACCTGGGTCAGGCGGTCGAACAGCGAGTAGAACCAGCGTGCGGTGGTCAGCTTGAAGCGAGACTCGCCCTCGCGCTGCTCGCGCACGGCGTAGATCACGTCGCAGCCCGCGCGCCAGTGGTCGAGCATCCGCGGGATCAGCTCGGGCGGATCCTGGAGATCGGCGTCGAGCATCACGACCGCGTCGCCTCGGGCATGGTCGAGCCCCGCGGTCAGCGCGGTCTGGTGGCCGAAGTTGCGCGAGAGCTGGACCACGCGCACGCGCGGGATCGTTGCCGGCCAGCTTCTGGAGCTCGATGTCCGACCCATCGCTGGAGCCGTCGTCGACCAGCACGATCTCGAACCTGACCCCATCCAGCGCTGCGCAGACCCGGGAATAGAACTGCTCGATCATGCGCCACCTCGTTGTAGACCGGGGCGACCACGCTGAGCAGCTTCAGCGACCGGCCGCCGTCGGCCGGGTCCACCGGCTGGCCGACGTCAGAGTCGTGCAGCGAGGTCACAGCGCGACCGTGCTTCCGTGCGGGATGTAGGACAGGAGCTGGAAGCAGACCATGACGGCGGTGAGCACGAGCGACGCCTTCCACAGACGGCGGTCGCGGCCGAGCGCGGCCAGCGGCATCAGCCACGCGATGTACCAGGGCAGCAGCGAGGCGGCGGTGAGGAGCAGGGCGAAGCACGGCCCAGCCGGAGCCGGCGATCCAGTCGAGCTCGTCTCGCCACACGCGCCAGAGCAGCCACACGAGCACGAGCCGCGAACAGGCCGGTGAGGATCAGCTCGACCGGGTGGCCGACGGTCCCGAGACCCAGGCGGGTGCCGATGAAGCCGGGAATGCTCTGCCAGTTGCCCTTGCTCTGGACCTTCTCGATCGTGGCCGGAAGGTGCAGCGGGTCCGGTCGCCGAACAGGACGACCGCGAAGATGCTGGTCAGCGCCGCGGTGACGCCGGCCCCGATCAGCAGATCACGCCGGCGAGCGCGGAACAGTCGACCCGCGCGCGCCGGCCAGCGCGAACGGAAGCAGCAGTCCGGCCGTGACCTTGACCGCCGCGCCGAGCACGATCGAGCCGCGCGCCCAGGCGCCCCCGGCGCTGCAGCAGGAGAACGACTCCGGCGAGCAGCGGAACCATCATCAACACGTCGTTGTGTCCGCCGCCCACGCCATAGACGACGATCAGCGGGTTCAGGCCGACCAGCGCGACCGCCTTGACCGGGTCGACTCCGCGCAGCCGAGCGCCGTTCCAGACCAGCGCAACCACGGCCAGGCTCGAGACCGCGGCGACCGCCTTGTAGGCGAGCACGTTGGCGGCAATCGTGAGCGGCGCCAGAACATAGTTGAGCGCGGTGAACAGCGGCCCGTAGACGGTCGGCGTGCCGTACCACTTCGATCCGATATAGGCGTAGACCGGATCGAGGTGCAGGGCAACCGGGCCGGCCAGGTACGGGTTGCCGCCGTACAGCTGCGCCGATGCGTCCGTAGAACTGGTAGCTGAACACGTCGGTGGAGAACAGCGGCGGGGCCAGGAGCATCAGCGCGTGCAGCGCGGCGATCGCGCCGAGCACGAGCAGGGGGGAGAGCCGGCTCGCGGTACCGACGGCCAGCACGTAGGAGGCGAACATCACGCCGATCACCGCGATCAGCCCGATGCCTCCGAGGTCGATCCCGGTGTTGCCGAACGGACCCTGGAGCCCCACCGCGCCCGCTCCGGACCACAGCGTCTGGGGCAGCAGGTTGGTCGTGCTGCCCGCGGAGATGGCCACCAGCACGCCCGGTGATCAGGACGCCGGTCAGCCCGAGGAGGCCCAGGCGAGACTGAGATCGCGCAGTCCGCGTCTCGAGCGCGGCGCTGCCCGCAGCTCGAATGCGCCGCTTTGGGTGGCGCCAAGCGGACTGTTCACACTCATCGCATGTAGCTTGCCTGACCGGCGGCCGGCAAGAGTTTGATCATTGTTGCCATTACGTTAGGGAACTTGCGGACGCAATGTTCCACGGGCGCGGCCTCTCCGTCGTCACATTTTGCCCGCTGCTTCGCCTCCCCGGCTGCCGGCTCCGCGCACGGGCCTCCTCGGTTACCCACTACCCGTCATCGCGGGAGCCGATCGCATCCGCCGCGAGCTTTCGCCGGCGCACCGCGGCCGGGGCGCTGCGGCGCAGGAACGGGACCGCCCACATCGCTTCGGCGGCGATCCGGCTCGACATCTTGCTGGTGCCGACGCTGCGATCGCGAAACACGATCGGCACCTCGACGACGCGGAAGCCGGCCAGCACCGCGCGATAGGTGACCTCGATCTGGAACACGTAGCCTTCGGCACGAACCGTCTCGAGCCCGATCGTCTCGAGCACGCGCCGGTGGATGCACTTGAAGCCGCCGGTCAGGTCGTGGATCGGGACGCCGAGGATCAGGCGCGCGTACAGGCCGCCGCCCCGGCTGATGATGCGGCGCAGCAGGCCCCAATCCTCGACCCCGCCGCCCTCGACGTAGCGCGATCCGAGCACCAGGTCCGCCTCCTGCGGCGGCGGTGATGAGCGCCTCCAGGTACCGGGGATCATGGGAGAAGTCCGCGTCCATCTCGATCACCAGCTCGGCATCGCCGCTCAGCGCCCGCTCGAACCCGGCCAGGTAGGCGTGGCCCAGGCCGGTCTTGGCGGCGCGGTGGAGCACCTCGACCTGCGGCAGGCTCTCGGCCAATCGGTCGGCGATCGCGCCGGTTCCGTCGGGAGAGTTGTCGTCCACGATCAGGACCCGGTGGGCCTGGGGAACGAGACGCTCGAGCTCGGCGATCGTCGCCCGGACGATGCCTTCCACGTTCGCCGCCTCGTTGTAGGTGGGAATCACGACGCAGACCGGCGGATGCATCGCCCGGGAGCGTAATGGGACGGGCGGCCGCCTGGTCGGCCGGAGCGCTCAGAGGGGCGCGCCGATCTGGTCGAGATCGTGCGCGTGATGCGAGTCCTGCCCGGACGCGGCATCATGGCGGCGGGGCAGCTTCATGGAACGCGGCGCAGGAGTACGCAACCCGCCGGCTCGTCCGGCCTTTCTCCGACCCGATCATCCGGTTCGGCGGCGAAGCATGGCGCCGCATCACCGGCGCCGGCGCGCGGTCGCGATCTCTGTCGCTGGTCGCGCTCGGCACTGCTGGCCGTCCTGCTGATCGGCGGGGGTGGCCGCGGCGTCCATGCCCCGGCGTCCGCCGGCGCGGCGCGCGACGGCTTCCTCGGCCAGATCCGCGACGCTGGCCGGATCCGGGCCGGGCTCACTGACGGCTCGGGAGGCGGCCGCCGAGAACGCCGCCATCAACCGGACGCTGGCCTACACCCCATACGTACGCATCGCCGGGGCCCAGCACCGAGAGATCGCGCTGACCTTCGACGACGGGCCCGGGCCCTACACGCCGGACGATCCTCGCCGTCCTGCGACGCGAGAACGTCCCGGCCACGTTCTTCGAGGTCGGGGTGCTCGAGCGCTACTTCTATGACTCGACCGCCGCGATCGTGGCCGCCGGCGACGTGATCGGAGATCACACCGAGACGCACCCGGCGATGTCGCGCCTGTCGCCGGCCGGCCAGCGAGCCCAGCTGCTCGAGGAGGCGGCCGCGATCGAGCGCCACGGCGCGCGTTTCCCGCGCCTGTTCCGGCCGCCCTTCGGCATGTGGAACGCGACCACGCTCGCGCTGCTGCACCGCTATCACATGCTGATGGTGCTCTGGACGGTCGACACCAGCGACTACCGCCGTCTCGGTGTCGCGGCGATCGTCAAGGCCGCCCTGAGCGGTGCGCGGCCCGGGCGCGATCATCCTGCTCCACGACGCCGGCGGCAATCGCTCGCAGACGGTGGCCGCCCTGCCGAAGATCATCGCCGGGCTGCGCCGCCGCCACTACCGCCTGGTCACGGTTCCCCGGCTGCTGCTCGACAACCCGGCGCCGCGAGTGCAGAACATCGCGTCGGTGATCGGGACCGGGGGTTGCGATCTCCCGTCGACCCGGGAGCCGGTCAGCGGCGCTGGTAGGCGACGCGGTTCCAGCTCGGCTCGGGCGCGAGCTGGATCGGCTCGCCACCGCGGTCGGGCTGGATGTAGACGAACGAGTGGGTGTCGGGATCGAAGCGGACGTCGAGCTCGCCTTCCTTGACGCGCTGGTCGAGCCAGGCGCCGCGGAAGATCAGGCGGCGCAGCCAGTGCACGAGCGAGCGATCGGACGGCCCCACGAGATCCGGCCAGCAGTCGTTGACGTGCTCACCGAGCGCCGAGGCGGGCTCGCTCACCTCGCCGTTCACCACCAGGTTGATCAGGTCCTCGCCCTCGTCCTCGTCGACCGCGCCGCCGATGAAGCCGAGCTTGCGCGCCGCCTGCTCGCAGCGCTCGCGGAAGTCACGTTCGTTGAACGTGAACCGAAGCTCGCCATACTCGAGCACGAAGTCTTCGCCCGAGCTGTAGTTCCCGCGCTGGTACATGAGGCGTCGGCATCATATGGTGGATTCCTCCGTGCCTGCAGCGCTTGAAAGCAACGTTGCAGAATGGGGTCCAGGAGGGGCCTGGGACTCGATGTACGCGCCTCGGTGCCGTACCCTTGCCGACATGATGGCGGGCTGGCCATGAGCGACGGTGCCCCGACCTCGGTCGCGGTGGCCGAGGCGGCGGGGCTTCAACCAGGGGCGCACGGAGCGTGCGAGCGCGAACAGCCGCGCGGGCTGGCCGTACTGGCTGGCCGCGTCGTGTGTGCGGTGGGCCTCGTGGTCACCGGCGTGCTGGTCTGGATCTCTGCCTCGACCTACACCAACAACGAGAACCGTCTGCTCAGCCTGCGCGTCCGCGACGCGGGCGCGCTGATCGCCGAAGCGCTCCCCGAGCGTCCAGACCCCGCTGGCCTCGGCCGCCGCGCTGGCCGACGCCACCGGCGGCGACGTCAGCCGGTTCAAGAGCTTCATCGCGCCGTCGGTCGGGCCGAAGCCGAAGCTTCGTCTCGGCTTCTCTCTGGCGGCTCGAGCGCGGGCCAGCCGCGCCTGCTGGCGGTCGTCGGCGCCATCCCCTGGCCTCACCGCCGCGCCCGGCCGCGCCGCGAGCTTCTTCGCAGCACGCCGCCCGGACCGGTCAAATCGGCGTGACCGCGATGCTGTCCTCGTCGCACCCTCGCCTGGGCTACGCGTTCAGCTCGCCCGGGCTCACCGGTCGCTACGTGGCCTACGGCGAGAGCGCATTGCCCGCCGCCCGGCGCTCGCGCTTCCAGAGCTCCTCGTCGTTTTGCCGACCTCGACTACGCGCTGTACCTCGGGCGGGCACAGACCAATGCCAACCTGATCGTCAGCGACCTGAGGAATCTGCCCATCCGGGGGCGGCACGCCGCGATCTCGATCCCGTTCGGAGACAACGCGTTCACGTTCGTGGTCACGCCGCGGCACCCCCTGGGCGGGACGTTCGCGCAGCGACTGCCGTGGCTGGTGGCGATCGTGGGGCTGCTGCTCAGTCTCGGCGCGGCCGCCCTGACGGCGCGGCTGATCGACCGCCGACGCCACGCCGAACGGCTGGCCGCGTCGCTGGAGCGGATCGCCAAGGAGAACCGCAGGTTGTACGCCGAGCAGCGCACGATCGCGCGGACCCTGCAGCATGCGCTCCTGCCCGAGCGCCTTCCGACGGTCGATGGGGTGGAGACCAGCGCGCGCTACGAGGCCGGCGTCAAGGGGGTCGAGATCGGCGGTGACTGGTACGACCTGATCGCGCTCGACGACCGCCGCCTGCTGCTGGTCGTCGGCGACGTCTCCGGACGAGGCGTGCGTGCCGCGGCCACGATGGCCGCGTTGCGTTTCGCGATTCAGGCCTACGCGGCGCAGGACGACCCGCCGGACGTGATCCTCAGCAAGCTCTCGAAGATCATGAACGTGAATCGCGGCGGGCAGCTGGCCACGATCCTGTGTGCGGTGGTCGACATCGAAGCGCACCGCCTGACCGTGACGAGCGCCGGCCACCTTCCGCCGCTGTTGATCAGCAATGGCACCAGCATGTTCGTCGAGAGCGACATCGGGGTTCCGATCGGGGTGCGCTCGAGCGCCACCTACACCTCGACGTCTATCGACACCCCTCCGTCGGCGACTCTGCTTGCATTTACCGACGGTTTGGTCGAAAGGACGGGGCGAGAGCATCGATGCCGGGCTGGCGCGCCTGCAGCACGCGGCGAGCACCAACCACGTCGAGCTCGACGACCTCCTCGGCCGGCTGCTCGACGACTTACGTGGCGATGCCGGCGATGACGACACCGCGATCGCCGCTCTGAGATGGCTGGACTAATCGTGGGCGACAAGACCGAAATGACCTTCGATGTCGTCGAAGCCGACGATCGGAGCGTGACCGTGACGATCCGTGGCGAGCTCGACATGACCAACATCGACGCGCTCTCCGCGGCGGTCGCGCCGTATCTGGGGCGCGAGCCGGCTCGCCTGATCATCGACGTGCGCGACCTGCGCTTCGCCGACAGCTCGGCCATCGCACTGTGGGTGCAGTGGGCCACGAGCGTGCCCGACATCGAGCTGCGCGACGTCCCCGCTCTGCTCCGCCGCGTCGTGGAATCGATGGGGCTCGCGGACACGTTGAAGGTGGGGTCGTGAAGGACACCCGGACCTTCCCGCACGAGCCGCAGTCGGTACCCGCAGCGCGCCGGTTCGCCATCAGCGTGCTGCGCGGCGCCTCGGCCGACATCCTGGAGGCGGTTGAGCTGATGGTCTCCGAGCTGGCCACGAACTGCATCCGCCACACCGACAGCGGCTTCGCGCTCACGATCATCCGCAGCGGGCGCGACATCCGCGTCGAGGCGACCGACCGCGCCGGCGGCACGCCGACCATGCGTTCGCCCAAGCCGACCGATGCGAGCGGCCGAGGGCTGAAGATCATCGACATGCTCTCGGCGGGGTGGGGGGTGGACGCGGCGCCCGAGTCCGGCAAGACCGTGTGGTTCACGATCTTCGATCCGGTGGCGGCGCGGGTCGGCTGACCCGCCCTCGGTCGGGGGGGTGAATTTGGCTGCGTCAGAGGCTCTGACGCAGCATGAAGGGACAATCGCGCCACGATCCTCGTCGTCGAGGACCACCGAACCACTCGCACGTTCCTGGCCGACAACCTGTCGGCGGACGGCTACGAGGTGATCGAAGCCGAGGGTGTGGGCGACGCGCGAGCACCTGCTCGACACCGCGTTTCCCGACCTGGCCATCGTCGACCTCGGTCTGGCCGACGGCGACGGCCTCGAGCTGCTCGCCCACGTACGTGCAGCGGACCGTATCGCCGGCCGCCTCGACCCCGACCTCCCGCTGCTCGTGCTCTCCGGCCGGGTGAGCGAGCTCGACCGCCTGCGCGGGTTCGATCGCGGGTGCGACGACTACATGCTGAAGCCCTTCTCCTACCACGAGCTGAGCGCCCGCGTCCGCGCCCTGCTGCGCCGCACCGAGCGCCGGCCGGGAACCGGCCGCCTGCGGATCGGATCGCTCGACCTCGATCCACTGAGCCGCCAGGTGTGGGTCCGCGGCGAGCCGGTGGCGCTGTCCAAGAAGGAGTTCGCGCTGCTGCGCGCGCTGGCCGCCGAGCCCACGCGTGTATTCACGCGCGAGGAACTACTGCGCGGCGTGTGGGGGTTCATGGCCATGGGCACGACCCGCACCCTCGACTCGCACGCGTTCCGGCTGCGCCAGAAGCTCAACCGCAGCGGCGACCGGTTCATCGTGAACGTTTGGGGCGTCGGCTATCGCCTGGTCGACGGAGGCCTCGAGTCGTGATCGCACTGTCGCTCGGGGGGTGGCTGGCGGCCGGCGGTGCCGGTCTCGCCGCCGGCGCCGCCTGGCGAGCGCTGATCGGCCGGATGGAGTCCGTCGCCCGCGCCTGCCACGAGCTGCGCGGGCCGTTGACCGCGGTTCGGCTGGGGCTTCAGCTCGGCGCCAGCACCGGCGATCTCTCGCCCGCGCGCCTGCGCGCGATCGACCTCGAGCTCGGCCGCGCCGCCCTCGCGCTCGAGGACCTCGACATCGCTCGCACGCGGCGGCTGGTCAGCTGGCATCCACCCGAGCCCGTCGAGTTCGCGGCGCTGCTGGCCGACTCGGTCGAGGCCTGGCGCCCGGCGGCCGCCGCCGGCGGGATCGAGCTGGACGCCACGTGGTCGGGTCCCTCGGTCTGCGTCTGGGGCGAGCGGTTGCGGCTTGCCCAGGCCACCGGCAACCTGATCGCGAACGCGATCGAGCACGGGGGAGGGGCCGTCGAGGTTCGCGGGTCGGCCCGTGCCGGCCGGGTTCGGGTCGAGGTGAGCGACGCGGGCCCCGGTCTGCCGGCGCCGGTGGCCGAGCTGGCGCGCCGGCCGCAGCGAGGACGGGGTCGGCGCGGCCGCGGCCTTGCCATCGCCACCGCGATCGTGGCCAGCCATGGTGGTCGGCTGGCGGCTGCTCCCTCGCCGCGGGGGGCGCGGCTGGTGCTGGAGCTGCCGGCGATGGCGACCGGCGAGACGGTCGACGCCGGTGAGACGCCAGGCGAGGACGTCTAGCTGACCGCCACCACTCCCCGGGTAAGCGTGGCACACGCTCCGGACGGAGCGGAGGTGAATCTGCAACGCATTTCTCAGATGTCCCGATTGCAACGCCTCCTGCAATCGCTGCGCTCGGTCCCCGCAGCCGCGGTTCTCAGCGCTGACGGGCGATTGGCGAAAAACAGGCCTGGAATGGGGTCTGGTGGGAGAGGACATGGGATCTGAGTTGCATTGTGGGAAGGAGTGGGGTAGAGTGGGGCATGCGCATGGTCATGCATTGCGGAACCCGGGTGGCAGGGCTCCTCCCACCCAGCCACCCGGGTTCACTTTTCGCCCGGACGCATGAGAACCCTTGATCTTCCGCGGGACCTTCGAACACGCGCTAGACGCGAAGCACCGGCTGACGGTGCCCTCGAAGTTCCGCGCGGCGCTGGCCGGCGGTGTGGTGCTGGCCGCCTCGCCGGAGACGACCGCATCGACGCCGCGCTCGATCGCCGTATGGACGCCCGACGCGTACGAGGCGTACACCGCGGCGGCGCTGGCCGGGATCAGTCCGATCTCACCCGAGGCCCGCGATCTGCGGCGCTTCTTCTTCAACTACTCCCATGACACCGAACTCGACTCCGCCCACCGCGTGATGGTCCCGCCGAGCCTCATGGAATACGCCAGCCTCGATCGTGAAGTCGTGGTCGTGGGTTCCGGCGAGTGCCTGGAGGTCTTCGACCGCACCCGATACGCGGGCTACAGCGACGACGTGCTTTCCCGAGTCCCCGACATCGCAGCGAAGCTTGGCCACACTGCTTGACATGACCCGAACGCACATCCCGGTGCTGGCCGGGGAGCTGATCGACCTGCTCGATCCGCACCCCGGCGAGACGGCGGTGGACTGCACCTTCGGCGGCGGAGGTCACGCGCGGCTGATCGCCGATCGGCTGGGGCCCGCGGGCACGCTGATCGGGATCGACCGCGATCCGGTCGCCGAGGAGCGCTTCAGCGAGATGGCCGCCGAGCTTCCGTGCCACACACGCTTCATTCGCGCCGACTTCGTCAGCGCGCTGGAACGGCTCGACGCAGAAGGGGTCCGGGCCGATCTGGCGTATCTCGACCTGGGCATGTCCTCGATGCAGGTAGACACCTGGGAGCGCGGGTTCTCCTACGCGTACGACGCGCCGCTCGACATGCGGATGGGTCCCGAGCAGGAGCTGACTGCCCGGGAGATCGTCAACCAGTGGGACGAGCGCAGGCTCGCGCGCCTGATCCGCGAATACGGCGAGGAGCGCTACGCGAACCGGATCGCTCGGGGGATCGTGCGCGCCCGCGCGCGCGAGGAGCTCGAATCCACCCAGCAGCTGGTGGAGGTCATCAAGAGCGCGGTGCCCGTGCCGGCCCAGTTCGCTGGCGGCCACCCCGCCCGGCGGACCTTTCAGGCGCTGCGCATCGGGGTCAACGACGAGCTGTTCCAGCTCGACGCCGCACTGCCGGCGGTGTGGAAGGTGCTGCGTCCGGGCGGTCGGCTCGGCGCGATCTCGTTCCACTCGCTGGAGGACCGTCGGGTGAAGCGCTTCCTGGCCGAGCGGGCTCGTGGCTGCGTGTGCCCGCCCGAGCTGCCAGTGTGCGTATGCGGCCATGAGCCCGAGGCGGAGCTGTTGACGCGCCGCGCGCTGGCTCCGACCGCCGGCGAGGTCGAGGCCAACCCGCGGTCGAAGTCCGCGCATCTGCGCGCCGCCCGCAAGCTCGGGGACGCTGCGCGGTGAAGCCGGGCGCGCTGACGCAGGCCGCGCGGAGCGCAGCGGCGCGCCGCGAGGGCCCCTCGCCGCGCCACGAAGGCCGTTCGCAGCATCCGACCCGCAAACCGCGCCGGGTATCCGGCCCGGTCGCCGGCAAGAACGCCAAGCGTGCCGCGCCGAGGTCGTCTCGGACACCGCGGGCCGGCGCAAGCACGAGGACGGCACGGGTTGCGATGCCCGCGGGACCGACGATGGCCGTTCGTGCGACCGCGGCCGCCCGCGCTGCGGCGGTTGCGCTCCCGCTCCCCGCCTTCAAGCGCGCTCCCGACCCGGGCCCCCGGCCGCGGCCCCGGCCCCGGCCGAGGCCGGCGCCGGCCATCGAGCGCTCGGCACCGGCCGGGGGACTGGCCGGTCGGCTGGGCCGGTTCGTGGTGTCGTTGCCGGACCATTCCTGGCTCGATCGCGTCGTCCGCGGCCGGGTGTGGATCCCGCTCCTCGGCGTCCTGCTCGCCGGAATCGTGGCTACGCAGGTGGAGATCCTCAAGCTTGGCGCGAGCATGGGCCGTTCGCTCGAGCAAACCTCGACCCTGACCACCCAGAACGAGCAGCTGCAGGGGAGCGTCGCCATGCTGGGCGACGATCAGCGCATCGAGCGGCTGGCCGGCGCCATGGGCCTGGTCCTCCCACCTCCGGGAGCCGTCGGCTACCTGACGGCCTCCGCAACGGGCAACGTGGCCGGTGCGCTGGGCAACATCCACACGCCGGATTCAGCGGCCTTCGTGATGATCCCCGCGAAGAACGGGGCCATGATCACCGGTCCCGGCACGTCCACGCTGCCGCCGAGCCCCGGCGCGCCGCCGCCACCCGCCGCGACCACGTCGACCAGCGCCCCCACGTCGTCCAGCGCCGCCACCTCGTCGAGCGCGGGCGCAGCGACGGTCACCACGACCGGGACGAGCCCGCAGACCGGGACGAGCTCGCAGACGGCCACCAGCTCCCAGGCGACCACCGCCACCAGCACGCAGCAGCCGGCGACTACGTCGCAGACCACCCCCGCCACTTCGCAGACCCAATCGACCGGCACCCCGCAGTCCACGGCGCCGTCGAACGGAACCACCGACTCCGGTGCGGCGGCGATCCAACCGTCCGACTCGAGTCAGCAGAGCGGCGGGGGATAGCGCTTGGCGCTCATCGACCGGCGCATCGGGGTCCTGTTCATCGGGTTTCTCGCGCTGCTCGGGATAGCGCTGGCTCGGGCTGCCTACCTGGGCTCGGTCCAGGCCGGATCGCTGAAGCACGCCGCTGCCACCCAGCAGGTCTCAGACGTGGTCGTGCCCGCCCCGCGCGGCGCGATCACCGATCGCAACGGGGCCGAACTGGCCATGAACGTGTCCGCGGATGACATCGTCGCCGACCCCTACCTGATCAAGAACGCGGCGGCAGCCTCGGCCGAGCTGTCGGCGGCACTCGGCATGCCGCGGCTCACCGTGCTCTCGCGGATCACTCGCTCCCACACCGGCTACGTGCTGCTCGCGCATCTGGTTCCCAGCGCCCAGGCGAACGTCGTGGCCGGCCTGCACATCGCCGGCATCAATCTCATTCCGCAGACTCGGCGGGTCTATCCACGGGGTAGCGAGGCGGCGCAGGTGGTCGGCCTGGTGCACTCGAGCGGCGAGGGAGCGAGCGGCATCGAGTACCAGTACAACAACATCCTGGAGGGCAGCAACGGGCTGCGGCGGATCGTCAGCGACGCCATCGGCCAGCCGATCTCGATCAATGATCTGCGCGCGACCCGGCCGGGGAAGACCGTCGCGCTGACGATCGACTCGGGCCTGCAGCAGGAGGTCGAGCGTGTGCTGGCCCAGGTCGGAACCACCTACTCGCCCAAGAGCGCCACGGCGATCGCGGTCGATCCGAACACCGGCGGGATCCTCGCCCTGGCCAACTGGCGCTCGGCGACGGCCGACAGCTCGGCCGGCCCGGACGATCTGGCCATCGGGCTCAACTACGAGCCGGGGTCGACGTTCAAGGCGATCACGGTGGCCGGCGCGCTCCAGGATCAGCTGGTGACGCCCAACACGCAGTTCGACATACCGCCGGTACTCCAGTTCGCCGATCGACAGATCCACGATGCCGAGGACCACGGCTACGAGACCTTGAGCGTGGCCAACATCCTGAAGTACTCGAGCAACATCGGTGCGGACCTGATCGGCCGGCGGCTCGGGTCGAAGCGGTTCGACTACTGGGTGCGGAGGTTCGGGTTCGGGCAGCCGACCGGCGTCGACCTGCCCGGCGAGCAGAGCGGCATCGTGTTGCACTGGTGGCAGTACTCGGGCTCGTCGATGGCCAACCTCCCGTTCGGGCAGGGCGAATCGGTCACGCCAATGCAGATGGTGGCCGCCTACGACGCGATCGCCGACGGCGGCATCCTGCGGGCGCCGCATGTCGTCCAGTCCGTGGGCGGCAAGCCGCCGGCACTGCCCCCGGGACACAGGATCATCTCGTCCTCCACGGCCTCCGAGCTGCGCGACATGCTGCGCGGCGTGTTCGCTGACGGCGGCACGGCGTCGGGCGCCGAGATCTCGGGCTATGACATGGCGGGCAAGACCGGCACGGCGAACATCGCGGTCGACGGCCACTACTCGGACAGCGCGTACGTCGCCTCGTTCATCGGGATGGTCCCGACCGACCATCCACGTCTGCTCGTCGCAGTCGTGGTCAACCAGCCGCAGGGATCGATCTTCGGCGGCTCGGTGGCCGCGCCGGCGTTCCAGCAGATCGTCGGGTGGGCCGTGCCCTACCTCGGGCTGCCGCCTCGCTAATGCCCCGACATTAGTCCGCCGGCCGGACCAGATCCGGACGGCGCCGCGCCCCCGCCAAGCTGCCGGCGCAGCACCGCGAGGCGCTCGTCCCACTCGGCTCCCACCGCGGTCATCCAGTCGACGGCGTCCGAGAGCGGACCGGGCGTGAACCGGTAGCGGACCTCGCGTCCTGCTCGGCGGCGGTCGAGCAATCCCGCGTCGGTCAGCGCGCCCAGATGCTTGACCACGGCCTGGCGCGAGATCGGCATCTGGGCGGCGAGCTCGGTCGCGGTGGCGGCGGGATGCGCGGCGATCGCGGAGAGCAGCGCACGCCGGGTCGGATCCGACAGCGCGCCGAACACGGCACCGGCGCGATCGTCGCGACCCCCTGTGCTCATGCCGCGACCAGCGCGGGTCCGAACCGCGAGCCGCCGGCGCCCGGCAGGGGCACGCCGACCAGGTCGAGGACCTCGAGGGGACGGGTCTCGACGATGCGCAGCCGGGTGCTCTCGCCGTGGGCCTCGATCCGCAGCTCGACCCGGCTGGCCGGCTCGTCCTTTAGCGACCACCAGAAGCTCAGGCGCTCGGGGGCCCCCACGTCCTCGACCCAACCGCTGCGTGCACGTCCATCCGACTCGAACTCCGCCTCGCCGCCAGGGCGCAGCTCGAGCGTCACGCGCTCGGCGAGCCACCCGTCGCTCGTCACCGCGTCCCACACCGCCTCCGGAGAGGCGGGGAGCCACAGCTCACGCTCGATTCGCTCGTTCATCGCGTCCTCCTACGATCTCGGACCACATTGCGCAACCGTCTGGTTGCAGATGTGCTAGCTTTAGTCGCAACCAGCTGGTTGCACTCTAGCAGACACCCAGGAGGCCATTCGCATGCCACTCGTTCCCATGGTCGTCGAGCAGACCGCTCGCGGCGAGCGCTCGTTCGACATCTACTCCCGGCTTCTCAACGACCGAGTGGTGTTCCTCGGTGGGCAGGTCAACGAGGAGGTGGCGAACCTGATCGTCGCCCAGCTCGTGCACCTCGAGTCCGATGACCCCGACAAGGACATACACCTGTACATCAACTCTCCGGGCGGCTCGATCTACGCCGGGCTGGCCATCTACGACACGATGCAGTTCATCCGGCCCGACGTGCAGACCATCTGCTACGGGATCGCGATGTCGATGGGGTCGCTGCTACTGGCCGGCGGGACGCCGGGCAAGCGCCTGACGCTGCCCAACAGCCGGATCCTGATCCATCAACCCTCGGGCGGGTTCGAGGGGCAGTCGAGCGACATCGAGATCCACGCGCGCGAGGTCCTCGCCCTGCGTGCGCGCATCGACGAGCTGTACGCCAAGCACACCGGTCAGGAGCTCGAGCGCGTTCACTCCGACATGGAGCGCGACCGCTTCTTCACAGGCGCCGAGGCGGTCGGCTACGGGTTGGTCGACCGGGTGATCGAGCATCGACCAACGACGAACGGCGCTCGCGGGTTTGGCAGCTGACTAAAAGTTGCACATGCATCAAGCGGTGCGGTGCAATTGGCACCCCACCGCCGGCGGATCACGCGGGCCAGCGGGCGTCGGCACACGTTGGACTACCTCAGGGTGAAAAGTGATAGTGGGTTTTGGACACGTGTACGTCACCCGTCGCTGACGCGGTCTTTCAGCGGATCAGTGGACGTTGCACATGTCTCAAGGTGCCACGTGGCACTGCCGTAAACCCATCACTGCCGGACTGTTAGGCCACTGGGACGTGTCGCCCAGCGTGCAGTTCGTCCGCTGGATAATGCGCCGGCACGATCAATTGGGGACAATGCGCCGAGCCGCGACGAGGGAAGGTGCTAGTGTCGACCGCGGGGAAGGTCCGTCGTGTGGACGCCGGAACCGGACATATCTAAGTCGCAGGTAAGAAGTTGAGCGACGCCGCAACTCGGGCGTCGTTCAGTTGTGTACTGAAGAAGTAGTCGGATCGGAGAGCGAGTTCACCAGCTCGCAACTTCCTTCGCCGCCCGCAACAAGAATCGGGCGGCCAGTAGGGGAAGTACGTTCGACAGCGGGCCTGAGTGCGCCCAATGAAGCCCTAAAACTGCGCCGTGAGGAAAAGCAAGTGAGCAACGCGACACAAGATACAGGTTTGCTGACTTTCGCCACACGCCGGTCGGTGCGGCCGGCTGAGGGGAGACAGCTGTTGTACGGGGTGACACAGGGGAATGTCATCGGCTTCCGGCTGGCGACATCTCAGGCTGCACACATCCAAGGGACCGATAGGGCTACATGGCGCAGCTAGGCACAGGACGTACGGCGGGATCAGAGCGGAGTGCCCGCCAAGGCCCGCCGTCGCGCCGAACTAGACACACAGGCGATCAGAAGGCACATGCCACACAGACGCGCGCCCGGCAGCGCGCAACCCCGGCGCAGGCGAACAGCGGGGTCGACCTCGGCGCGGAGATGCACCGACTCGCGACGTCGGGGCGACGCCGGGCGAACACACGCGCGTTGCGCTTCGCCGACGTCCTTGCGCTGATTGTCGCGTACGCCGCCGCGCTTGCCGCGGGCATCGGCTCATCTACGTCGTACGCCTCGAAGGTCGAGATATTCGTGCTCGTCCTCCTATCCGCCACGCTGCTTTCGAGCGCACACGGCCTGTACTCCCGCGACGAGCGTCATTTCAACCACACCACGGCGGAGGATCTGGTCCCGATCCTGCATGTGATGCTGATCGTCACATGGATCGCAGCACTTGCGACGTGGCTCGGCCATCGCAGCGTGGATTTCGCTGCACTGTTCGTCTTTCTCGGGGTAACCCTGGTCGTGACCCCAGCCGCGCGGGCGCTCGCCCGGGCTTGGCACCGCCGCCACCCAGGATCCGAGGAGAAGACAGTGATCGTGGGCACGGGCGCGGTGGGACAGCTGCTGGCTGACAAGCTCATCCAGCGGCGGGTGCATGGCTTGCGTCTCGTCGGCTTCGTCGACGATGCCCCGCCGCCGGCGCATCTGCCCGTGGTCGATGTTCCGATCCTCGGCCGGGTCGACGAGCTTCCGGGCTTGATCGACGTGTGGGGCGTCGAGCGGGTCATCGTGGCGTTCTCGCTCAGCTCCGACGAGCGGACCCAACGACTCGTACGGTCGCTCAGGGACTCCGATGTGGAGATCGATGTGGTCCCGCGGTTGTTCGACGTGGTTGGGCCAACCGACGAGATCCACTCGCTCGACGGCGTGCCGCTGATCGTCCATCCGCGACTGCGGAACGCGGCTGCGGCGGGGCGCGCGAAGCGCGCGATCGACGTCTTGCTCGCCTCGCTGGGGTTGCTCTTCCTGGCACCGGTGCTCGGCCTGATCGCCGCGCTGGTAAAGCTGGACTCGCCGGGCCCGGCGATCTACGACGCTCCACGGCTGGGTCGTGGCGGCCGAGACTTCAAGCAACTGAAGTTCCGCACCATGCACGCGTACCTCTGCCACGGCTCCGGGTACGGCGGAGACGAAGCGGAGAAAGCGTTCCTCGCACTCCTGGCGGAGAACGAGGAGCTGCGCGAGCAGTACGAGCGGACGCACAAGCTCGATCCCGACCCGAGAGTGACCAGGATCGGGCGCGTCCTGCGCGCCACGTCGCTCGACGAGCTGCCACAGCTGTGGAACGTCGTGCGCGGGGACCTGAGCCTGGTGGGCCCGCGGCCCGTAACGCCCCCGGAGCTGGCGCGGTACGGCGATCATGCGGGTGACCTTCTGAGTGTCCGACCGGGCTTGACCGGTTACTGGCAGGTCAGCGGCCGCTCGGCGCTCGGATACGACGAGCGGGTCCGGCTGGACTTGGCCTATGTCAAGAGCTGGTCGCTCAAGCTGGACTTCCTGATTCTCCTGCGCACCACGAACTTGCTGACGGGCCGGGCGGGGGCCGTCTGAGGAGGTCGATCGACTTGGCAAGCCAGACACAACATCGTGGAACGCGTCTTGGACACGTGCTTCAGCTCTTCCAGCCGGACGTGGGAGGCGTGCCGAACTACGTCGCCAGCCTGGCCGAGGGCCTGCGGGAGCGCGGGTGGGACCTGACGGTCGCCGCACCTTCGCGAACGCCGGTGATAGACCGTCTCCGCAGCGTCGCTGACCAAACGATTGCGCTTGACACGCCCGCGGGTGTCGCGCCCAAGGCCGATGTGCGGCTGCTCGGGGAGTTGCTCGCGCTGTGCCGGCGTAAACGAATGCAGGTGATCCACGCGCACAGCAGCAAGGCCGGGGCGCTGGCTGCGGTGGTCGGTGGCGTGTCCGGGATTCCGACGGTTTATACGCCGCATGCGTGGTCGTTCCAGCGGGAGCTGTCCCCTTCACGCGAGCGCGCCTACGTAACCGTCGAGCGGCTCCTTGGCCGGCGACACGCGCGTGTGATCGCCGTCACGGACGCCGAGCGCGCGCAGGCGGAGCGCACAAAGGTGGTCGATCCGGCTCGTGTCCGGCTCGTCCACACCGGCCTGCGCGACACGGTGCTCCCGGATCGTACGTGGGCGCGCACCCAGCTCGGTCTGGCGCCCGACAGCTTCGTCGTCGGCTGGGTCGGCCGTCTCGGTCCTCAGAAGCAGGCCGAGCACCTTCCCCCACTTGCGCGCGAGTTGCTGGGCGACGTGACGTTCGCGGTTCTGGGGTTCGGTATGCCCGACAGCGCGATTGGGCGTGAGCTCACGGGGCTTGGCGCCCTGGTCAGCGAATCTGCTGCGCCCGAGCTGATCTACTCCGCGGCCGACGTAGTCGCGGTGACCTCGCGGTGGGAGGGATTGCCGCTGGTGACGCTCGAGGCGATGCGAGCCGGCCTGCCCGTAGTCGGCTACGACGTAGGTGGCCTGCCGGAGCAGATCGACCATGCAGTCACCGGCTACCTCGTCGAGCCCGGCGACCTCGCGGCGATGGCAAGTCGGCTCAGGGAGCTCTCACGCGATCGGGACGAGGCCGCGCGGCTCGGATCGGCGGCACGGGAGCGGTTCCTGAGCCGGTTCAACTTCGGGCACATGATCTCGCGGATCGAGGAGACCTACCGGCAGGTGAGCGTCACATGAGCTCGCTCAGCGCGATCGACAGGCGCACGCACGAACCTGCGGACACGACCCCGCGGAGGTCCGCGCGGGGACGAATGAAGATCGTGATGGTGACCAACAACGCCCTGGAGGACAAAATGGGCGGCCACGAGCGCTACGTGCGCGAGCTCGCGTCGGCGCTGGCGCAGCGGGACCTCGATGTGAGCATCATCGCGAAGCGCTGGGCGCGAGAGGCACCCGAACGCGAGCAGTGCTCGGACGGAGTCCTAATCGAACGCTACGCCGTTCCGTCGAAGCGCAATCCGCTGTACGCCGCAGCGTTTGTGCCCTACGTGCTGCGCGGAGTTGCCGTCCGCACGGTGAGAACGGGCCGGAGCACGATCGTCCACGCACACATGGCCCCGCAGGCGCTGCCGCTCGCATTCAGGGGCCGGCCCTACCTGTTCACCTTCCATGCGCCGGTGTGGCGCGAGCTGCTCGACGAGCGTCAGGGCAGCTATTTGCTGCCGCGCCTCGTACAGCGTCCGTCGGTGGCAGCGCTGCGGGGCGTGGAGCGCGTGGTGGCCCGGCGCGCCGCCGGGACCACCGTGCTGAGCAAGTTCATGCGCGGCGAGCTCGCGGTCCTCGATCCCGACGCCGCTGAGCGCGCCACATTGATCCCCGGCGGCATCGACTCGAGCCGCTTTCATCCGGCGACGGACGGTCCGCTGTCCCGCGATCCACGGTCCGACGATCCGCCGGTGCTGTTCGCGGCGCGTCGGCTTACCCCTCGCACGGGCGTCGACGAGCTGATCAGGGCGATGCCCTCGATCACGGCATCGCGACCCGGAACGACATTGAAGATCGCCGGCGCCGGTGGCATGCAGGCCGACCTCGAGGCGCTCGCCGGTCAGCTCGGTGTTCGCGGTCAGGTGGATTTCCTCGGACGGGTCGGAGACGAGCAGCTGACCGGCTGGTATCGCCGCGCGACACTGGTCGTGCTTCCGACGCAAGAACTCGAGGGCTTCGGCTTGACCACGGCGGAGGCCCTTGCCTGCGGCGCCGCTGTCGTCGGAACGCCCGCGGGAGCGACACCGGAGCTGCTCGGCCCGGTCGATCCCGGTCTGATCACGCAGGACGTATCGGCCGGAGCGATCGCCAGCGCCGTCCTGCGGCTGCTCGACGACCCGGCACGGCTGGCCCGGATCCGGGAGTCCGCCCCGCGCCACATTCTGCCTGCGATGTCCTGGGATCGCGTTGCCGAGCGGTACCTCGAACGCTACGAGGAGCTCGCGCGATGAATCGCCGCACCGGTCTGCTCGTCGCCTCCAAGAGCCCGTGGACGCCGGCGATCCGCCGCGAGCATGCCTTGGCCAAGCTGGCGAGCCGGAACAAACATCCGGTCACGTTTCTCGAGGCGGCCGGCGACATTCGAGCCGCGCGCCGCGATGGCGTCGGCTGGACTCGCCGGCTCACCCATCCAGAGCGTCGAGACGGCGGCCTGGGGATCGAGCTGGTCGCACGCAGCACGTTGCTTCCGGTTCACCGCAACCGCCTGTCCGAAGCGATCGACACACGACTTCTGCGGCGTGTCATGACGCGCTCTGTCGACGAGCGAACCGCGACGATCGTGGTCACGCTCCCGTGGAACTGGAGCGCCGCAGCGCCGTTGCGCGGCGTGCGCAGGGTGCTCGACGTCACCGATGACTGGGGTGCTCTCATCCCCGCGCGCTCGTGCCGGATCAGCGAGCTGTACAAGCGTGCCGCTCAAGAGGCGGATGCGATCTCGGTGGTGTCCGAATCCCTCCGCGATCTGTTTCCGGGCCGTGACGTGACCGTGGTGCGAAATGCCGTCGACGCCGTGCTGCTCGACACGCCGCTCTCGTCTGTACCGGGCGAGCGACGGATGGTCTACGTAGGCACGCTCTCGGAGCGCTTCGACGCCACCCTCACCGGGGAGTTGCTCGACCGGCTACCGGACTGGCGGCTGGACCTTTTCGGCGAGTGCCGGTACCCGCAGATGGGGGCGCGGCCGGGAGCCGAGCTGGTGAGGCTGCTGGCGCGTGGCGAGGAGCGCGTTCGGTGGCATGGACCGGTATGGCGCGACCGCCTCGCCGCGGTGCTCGACAGCGCGGACGTGCTGCTTCTGCCAAACCGGGCCGAGCACAGTCGAGGCCAGGATTCGATGAAGGTGTACGACTACGCGGCGCGAGGACGGCCGATCGTCGCTAGCGAGGGAGCTGCCGCGGGTATCAGCGAAGCGCCTCCGCACCTGCGGTCCGGCAATGACGCCGATGCGCTCGCCGCGCTCGTTCTCGCGGCTTCGAACGAACCACAGCCCTGCGCGACAGAGCGTGCTTCGTGGGCCAGGACCCAGTCGTGGGAGACACGCTGGAACGACTGGTCGCGCGTGCTGTTTGGAGAGACCGCGGGTGTCCAACCCGCGGCCGCAGCCAATTCCCACCTGCTGGCGGCCGTCAGGTGATTTACGAACCCAAGCCCCCCGATGTCGGCAGCGAAGCCGCTACCATCCCTGAGACCCCGGAGCCGGCGCGGCTGAGAAGTACCGCAAGCGCCGCCCGCTCTCGGGGGGTTGCGGCTCGGAGGCGAGCCGGACCCCGACCCCGTGGACACGGGGTATGACGTGGCGCCCGGCGTCGCGCAGTTGCCGTGAGAGCCAACTGTTAGGAGCACGATGACACCGACTGGTGTACGTACACCCACAACCAAGAGAGATCAAGTCAATACGTCCAATGGCACTGTGCCTCGGCCGCAACCACGCGGGCTGGGCCTGCGCATCGCGATTGCGGCCGTTGTGGTGGTGCTCATCGGTGCCGTCACCTATGCAGTGTCGGGCTCGGTGCCGGCGACCTACAAGTCCTTCAGCGAGCTACGGGTCTCGGTCAACGGCAGCACCGGCCTGGGCCAGGATTCGATTCAGGCGTCGAACGAGTTGACCGCGCAGCTGGTTCAGCTGTTGCCGACGGATGCGGTGCTGGCCAAGCCCGCGGCCAAGCTCGGCATGTCGCCGTCGGCGCTTCAGAGCGCCACCTCGGTCGGAAGCGTCGCGCAGGAGAACCTGCTCCAGGTCAGTGCCAGCGGGTCTTCGCCGGCGCAGGCACAGCAGCGGGCGGCTACGGTGACCGCCGCGTTTCTGAGCTACATGCGCCACGACGCCAGCCTCCAGGCTGCGTCGTACACGCACGTTCTGCAGAACGGAATACAGAGCATGACCTCGCGTCTGGGCAAGCTCGAGGGCCAGCTGAACGGGACCAGCGGCACCCGCACCGCGACCGTGCTCGAAGGCCAGATCGCCTCCATCCAGAGCCAGCAGCAGACCCTGCAAACCGACCTCGCGGAGCGCGAGGCGTCGAGCGCTCCCGTCATCCAGCAGCTGCAGGCTGCCGCCGGCGGCAGCAAGGTCTCACCTCGGCCAACTCTGTACGCGATCGTCGCGCTCGCCGTGGCTGCGTTCGTCGCGGCTCAGGTGCTGACGATGATCGAGCGGCGCCGCCGTGGCGTAGCGTTCTGAGATGACGCTGTCGCTCGGCCAACGGCAGGCTCTGGTAGTCCTGGCGGGACTCGTCGCGCTCGTCGGGGCTGCCGGCATCACCGAGGCGCACGTCTTTCATCAGGCGTCGACGCTGAAGTACGCCGTCACGATCGTCGGCCCGCTGTTCATCGGGAGCCTGTTCATGAGCGAGGACCCGGTCATGATGATCGGCGCGCTGCTCATATTCGCCGCACCATTCGCGGGGTTCAGCATGACGTTCAAGGGCCAGCACGTACCGCTGCTCGTGCCGATCGCGGTCATCGCCGCCGCCGTCGTGATCTTTGCCGAGCGACCGGTCAATCGGCGGTCGGCCCTGGCCTGGGCTGGAATCTTCGCGCTCCTGGCGTTCATCCTCCCGATCGTCCAGAGCCCGACACGGGGCGACACGCTGGCCGTGCTCGCCAGCCTGTTCGGGGGCGCCTACCTCGCCTCCGTGGCCTCGTGCACGCGGCAGCGCTTCCTGGCCCTGGCCTGGGCGTTTGTCGCCTCAGCGTGCGTTCAGGCCGCGCTCGCGTTGTGGGAGAACACGACGGGTCACAGGCTCAGCCTGTACGGGAACGCAGGGCTGCAGACCTTCGCGGGGGGCAACTACTTCTTCGGCTACGTCGGGGGTACGACGCGTCCGCCGGGGGCGTTCTATGACCCGATATCGCTCGGCAACATGCTGGCCATCTCGGTCCCGCTGTGTGCCGGCCTCGCGCTGTATTACGGGCGGATTCGACGGTGGGTACCGACCTGCATCGCGGTTCTTTCCGCTGCTCTGATCGTGGCCGGCCTCGAGATCACCCTGTCGCGAATGAGCTGGATCGGTGCGGTGGCCGGGATCATCGTCGCCGCGGTCCTGCTCCCTCCGGCGCAGCGTCGACGGGTGCTTCCGGGTCTGGTCATCGCCATCGGGGCGGCCGCAGTTCTCGGGCTCTTCGGCGGGCACTCCCCGGTGCTCCAGCGTCTCGGCTCCATCACACATCCGCTCAACGAGAGTGGCACCGCGAACGAAGACGTGCTCCGAGTCGACGTGTGGAACCAGGCACTCTCGGTAGCCGAACATCATCCGGTCGCCGGCGTCGGCTTCGGGGGGCTGGTCAAGATACTGAGCTCTCAGTTCGCGCCGGCCGGCCTCCAGTCACAAGCCCAGTCGACCTATCTGCAGGTCGCGGCTGAGGCCGGCCTGCTCGGGATCGCGGGGCTGTTGGCCGTCCTCTGGGCGGCGCTCAGCGACCTCGGTCGGCTGTTCCGAGCCGACCGTCTCTGGGCGGCGGTACTGGCCGGGTCGTTCGTGGCCATGCTCGTGTGCTGGCTGACCGATGTCACGATCAGGTACTCCGGTGTCGCGGTCTACATGGGGATGTTGTTCGGGATGATCGCTGGAAGCGGCCGTCGCGCGTCGGCTGCGTCGGCCGCTTCGAAAAACTCCCGCTTCAGGCCTCGGGCATTAGCTCCCGCTCCGCGACCCAGCGAGGCTCGTCGGTAGTGGTCGCCGCCGCAAATACGCTCGCATTCGAGGCGCCTCTGGCGGCGCTGCGCTTTGTCCTCGGATCCTCGTGTAGCGCTGCTACACGTCGGATCATGCGTCCTGGCGCAGCATCCACCATCGGCACCTCTCGGTGCGACCGTACCTACGGCGGAGACCACTAGCTTGAGCGTCGCACAGGAACACGGCATCGGCGAGGTGCATGGCGCACACGCCGAGCACCTGGCGAAGAAGATCGGGAGGGTTGCGCTCGCCGCCGGCGGTCGCAACCTGATCATCACCGGTCTGTCCGCCCTTGCCACAGCGCTGGTCGCCCGCAAGCTCGGGGCGGGACCGTTTGGCGCCTACGTGTCGGCGCTGGCCACCGCACAGCTTTTCATCTCGTTCGGCGACCTAGGGTTCAGCCTCGTTCTCGGCCGGGACCTGGCGCCCGACGTCGAGGGCCGTGGCCTGCTCCTGCGGACCGTGGTCGAGGTGCAATTCGCCTGGACGCTGCTGTTGGCGCTCGGCGTCTTGATCATGGGACTCCTCGCCGGCGTGGGGACCGCGCGGGGAGCCACGCTGCTCATCGTGTCGCCGGCCGTAGCGGCATCGGCCTTCGCCGCCACTCGCCAGCTCTACAACGCGAGGTTCAGCATCCGCTTTCTGGTGATCGTCGACTTGACGGTCAACCTGATTCAGAGTGCGGTCACCGTTGTGCTCGCGCTGCTGCACGCGCCCCCACCGGCGATCGCCGCGATGTTCACCCTGTCTTTGACCACGAACTCGGTCATCATCGCGATCGCGGCGTTTCGCTCCACCCCCGCGCGCAGGCCGCGGCTCTCCGAGCACTGGGCCATCCTCCGCAAGGCGGCGCCCGTCGGGATCGCCTCCGTCCTGTCGAGCGTCTACTTCACGATCGACATGGTGATCATCCCGTGGCTGGTCGGCGGCCCCTCGGTCGGACGCTACGGCGCCGCGTGCAAGGTGCTGTCCATCCTGGTCACGATTCCCGGCCTTGTCGTGGGCGCGGCACTGCCGGGGCTGTCGCTGGCCGGCGCTGACCGGGCCCACTTCTCCGAGTTGATGGGTCGCGTCGAGCAGTGGCTCGCCACGGTGGCGCTCCCGCTGTGCGGATTCATCGTCGTGTTCGCGGCCCCGATCACCACCATCCTGTTCGGCCCCGGATACCACGCCGCCGCGCCGCTCCTGCGGATCCTTGCTGGCGCGGCCGCGGCAGCATCGCTCGGAAACGTATTCGGGACCGCACTCGTCAGCAAGCGGCTGGTCCGCACCCAGGTGACGTGTAATGCCCTGGCCATGGTGCTCAACGTCGGTGGCAACATCGCGCTGGTTCCCCTTTTCGGCGTCGCGGCCGCGGCGTGGCTGACGTTGGCCACGGAACTGTTTGTCATCGCGTGGGCCTGCATCGTCCTTCGTCACGCGGTTGACCTGGGGCGCGTCACGTCTCGGTTGGGACGCCCCGCCGCGGCAACGGCTGTGCTGATGCTGCTCGGCTTCGCCCTTCGCGCGACGGTCCCGGTCGCGATGGCCATCGCGATTGCCGGGTTTCTCATGACGCTCACCGCCTTGCGCGGCTGGCCGGAGGAGTTCGTGCTTCCGCGTCCGCGTCGTCACGCCTCCGCCGGCGCTCGAGGCTGACGAAATGGCTCTGCCGATGATGTTGCGATCTGAGCACCGCGGGCGAAGCCATCCGCGAGTACTGCACGTGGCACCACTGTTCTTCGGAGATGACGGGATGTGGGGCGGCGGCGAGCGATACGCGCTGGAGCTGGCCCGGCATACGGCGGAGCGCGTTCCCACGCGACTGCTGACCTTCGGCTCGCGAGCGCGACGCGCCCGGTACGGCAACCTCGAGATACGCATGCTCCCTCTGCGTCGCAGATATCGCGGCCACGACGTGAACCCGATCTCCGAGCTGCTCCCGCTCGAGCTCCTCGCCGGCGAGGTGATTCATGCCCACCACTACCACAGCGTGGTCACGAACCTGTGTGTCCTCGAGGGGCGAGTCGCCGGCAAGGGCGTGTTCGTGACAGATCACAACAGTTCGGGACGCAACTTTGCGCACAAGCTGGGACTGGACAGGTGGGTGAATGGCTTGCTTGCCGTCAGCGACTTCGCGGCCAGTCGCTTCCCGGAGTTCTCCGATCGTCACACGACGATCTACGGTGGTGTCGATACCGGCGTATTCAAGCCGAGCGGCCGCGACCCGCAGGGCGACGTCCTGTTCGTGGGCAGGCTCCACTACTACAAGGGCGTCGACGTGTTGATCGACGCCCTCCGTGGCGACATGCGGCTCGATCTATACGGTCCGTCGTATGACCGCGACTATCTGCGGGTGCTGCATGAGCGCGCGCGAGGCAAGCAAGTCATCTTCCACCCGCCGCCGTTGCAGGGTGACCTGGTGAGTGCCTATCAGAACGCGCGCGTCGCGGTCCTGCCCTCCACGTCCGAGAGTCGCTACGGCGCTCCGTCCGTCGGCGAATTCTTCCCCCTGGTGATCCTCGAGGCGCTCGCCTGTGGCACCCCGGTGGTGGCCACGAGCGTAGGAGGCATTCCCGAGATAGTCCAGCACGGTGAGAACGGGTTCGTCGTTCCCCCGAACGATTCGTCTGCACTGGCCGATGCGGTGGCTGAGATCCGAGATGACCACGGCCTGCGTCGCAGGATGTCCCAGGCGGCCGTCGAGACGGTCAGGGAGCGGTTCACCTGGAGCGCGGTGGCGCGGCGCTGCGTCGATGCCTACGGCCTCACTTGACCGCTGAGCTCAGGCCACGCCGGCGGCGGAGCGCCCGTGCATACACTCCCAACGTCGCCTCGCACATCCGCTCGACCGTGAGTCCGGCGGCAGCCTTCCGTGCGGCTACTCCCATCTTGCGCCGAGCATCACCGTCACGTGACAGGGTGTCGAGCGCGCTCGCCAGCGCGTGTGGATCGTCAGGAGCAACCAACAGACCGGTGACCCCATCCTCCACGAGGTCGCGAATGCCATCGACGTCGCTGCCCACGACCGGTAGGCCCGCGCTCATTGCCTCGATGACCGCATAGGGACACGACTCCCATCGGGATGGAAAGCAGGCCAGCTGGGCTCGCGTGAGCGCAGCGCCAACGTCGTCGGTCCAGTTGGCAAACGTTACGGGCAGGGAGTTCGACTGCGCATCGCGCGCGAGTGATTCCCGCAGCGCTCCATCGCCGATCACGGTCGAGGCCCACGTGCCGTGTGCGCGCGCAGCCGCCCGCAGGAGCACGTCATGCCCCTTCTGGTAGATCACGCTCCCAACGCTGACGACGGCCACCGCCTCGCCGCCCGCGCCTCGCTCAGGTGACTCGTGAAAGCCCTTGATGCCGTTCATCACAACATCCAGGCGATCGCGGGCGATGCCATAGCGTCCGGCCAGAAAGTCGGCCGAGCTTGGACTTACTGCGATGACCGCATCGGCGCAGACATACTGTGCTCGCTTGAATACGGTCTTGGCCAAGTGCGCAAATGCAGTCCGTGGACCGGGCAGCAGTGACTCGTCCGATGCATTGGAGCGCGGTAGATGTTCGGTGATCACGGTGGGGCCGATCAAGCGCCGCATGAGGACGGCGGCGGCCAGTTCACGATCGAACGTGTCGTGAAGATGGACGTGGAGGATCGCTCGCCGCCACCGGAGAGCTCGCCTCAGCTCGACGACGCTCAGTCCCAGGGCCCGCGCGGAGGCGCGTGGCGCCTCGGCTGCCTCCGGTAGCGCGATCACGACATCGTGTCCCGCCTCGGAGAGGCTCGTTGCCAGGTCCTCGATGTGCCGCCACACCCCGCCGCGAATCAGTGCGCTGCTGGCCAGGACGATGCGAGCCCCGTCACCGTTGGGCGGGCGCGCTACGGGTCCGCTCCCGAGGGCGGCGTGCGCGTTCATCGAGCGCGTGTGGCGCCATAGGCGCGCTCGAGCCCATCAACGTGGCTCGGCCAGCTGAACTGCTCGGCCATCGTCAGGACGGCCGAGGTGCCCAGGCGATCACGTTCCTCGGGAGCGCGGTACAGCGTAAGGAGCGCATCGGCCAGAGCATCCGCGTCGTCCATGGGTACGAGCATGCCGTTCTCGCCGTGGACAATCGCCGTGGTGGCGGCACGCACTGGGGTGGCGATTACCGGTCTGCCGGCGGCCATGGCTCGCAGTAGGACGCCGCTCGCCGGACTGGAGAAGCGGTACGGCAGCACCACGATCGCCGCGCGATCGAACAGGCCCTGGAATGCTTCTTCTTCAGGTATGGCGCCTAGAAACCGCGGTCGGTTCGCGAGGTGAGCAAACTGTCGCTTTAGCGTCCGCAGCCATTCGGCATGGGGTGGATCCACACCGCCGGCGATGACGAGCGGAAGGTCAACCTCGTGTTGCGCCCGCACCCACGCCTCGAGCAGCGTGTCGATGCCCTTGTGGGGCCCGAGGAAGCCGGCGAACAGGACGCACTCTCCATGTGATGGCGGCACGTTTCCTCCGTTCGGGTCACTCCCATGGGGGATGATCTCGACGGCGGCAGCGCCTGCGGCCTGCCACGCCCGTTGGGCCTCCCGGCCGAAGACGCACACGACCCCGGCGCGACGGATGACGACCCGGATCAGGAGCGGGTCGAGCACGGGGGCAATGAGGCGATGGACGAGTGCGCTCAAGCGACGGCGCCCGGCCGGCACGAGTCCGGCTGAGGGCACGTGTGCGAGCTTCGGATAGTCGTGGGCGACGATCACGCAGTCTCGGCGCATCAGCACGGCAATCAGCGCGAACCAGAACGCGTCGAGGTCGTTCGAGCCGAACTCGATATGCACGGTTTGCGCGCTGCGCACCGACCGGCCGGCGCGACGGGCGGCGGCCGCTGCTGAGAACGCCGCGGTTCCGCGCTGCCCGAACGTGACGACGTCAACGTGGTGCCCTCGTTGTCGGAGGCTCACGCACCACGCGCCGAAACACGTCCGACACGCCGCCCCGTGACGCCCCGGCGGCGAGGATGTCCGGTGCTCCTCCAGTTGCGTTCGATGCCACACCCCGAGGGTAGCCCGTCGATGCTTCACTCATGGGGGTCGGCTACGCGCCGGGGGGACCGAGTCCGTCAGGCCATTGAAGCGCCAGTACGGGCATCATCAACCAGCCACTCAAACCCTTGTAATAGTCCGGTGCGGTGTACACCGTCGCACCGAGGTACTCGTGCCGGAGCCGTTTGAGCTGGCCCAGCCAGAAGCTGCGCAGGGCCGGTCGCTGTCCGGTCAACACGAGCACCCCGGGAGCACTGGTCAGGAAGGGAATGTCGTCGTTCTTGCGCGTTCCGTCGGTTGCGTTGAGAGTGAATGCCCGGTTGATCCGCGGGCGCTCCTGGTTGAACAGGAGATTCATCAGCCGCACGTAGCGGGGACTGCGCGTCAACACGTAGAGCTCCGTCGCCGTATCGAGCTGAGCCATCGTGTAGCTCGGGTCATAGCCCGGGGTGCCCCCGCCTGACTCTGCGAGGTATCCGGCGCCGTCGACCCCGTCCGCGACGGTCGGGACGCGCGTGTACTTCAATCCGTACGCGCTCCATCGGGGCCCCGGGGGCGAGATTGTGAAAGTCCACTCTCTCTGGTACGCGTTCCAGAAACGACGATTTCCGGTTGCTGCCCACGCCAGCCACAGCACCTCCGTCTGGCGGAGATTGACGTTGCCGTTGATGTAGAACGTGGTCTGGTGGGTGTTGATCAGCCAGTCGGCAGCCCGCGCAAGTGACATACGCCACCGCGTGCTGGTTGCCGCCGGCAGCACATCCCGGAGCTCCAGATAGCTGATCCCAGCTCTACCGAAAAGAAGCCGGTCGTGATCCCGTCCGGCATGAACTCGCCACTCCGAGCCTGGTGGGCATAAATGGCATGGCTGAAGGTGCCGATAGCCAGCTCTCGCAGACGTGTGTCGCCACTCCCCATCGTCGAGAGCACGGCCGCAGCTGTTGCGGCCGTGTCGTAGCACGACCAGCATGATGCTCCATTGGTGGCGACGAATGAGCCGTTCTGCCAGTAGCGAGGATCGTGCCGACTGCTGCGAACCGTGTAGCTCTGCAGGACCCGACGAGCCAGGCCGGCGATCTGGCGAACCTGCGGGGTCGCGGCGTTCTCCGGCTGCGGCGAGCTCGGTACTGGGTCGTGTCGGTGCGCTGCGGTGCCACAAGCAGTGAGAGATAGGGCTGTGGCAGCGATAAGCGACACGACGGCGGTTAGGACCTTGACGTCGCGTCTCACGTGAACCGTCCATCATAGGACGCGCGTGGCGCAGCGCA
The DNA here is from genome assembly GCA_963764545.1 of uncultured Solirubrobacterales bacterium. GTDB lineage: Bacteria > Actinomycetota > Thermoleophilia > Solirubrobacterales > Solirubrobacteraceae > Palsa-465. The sequence goes on from CAVXSX010000012.1 coordinate 1,039,907, forward strand.
GAGGGGTAGGCGCAATAAGTCGCAAACCCCGCACTACGTTGCGCACTTTGCCAGGAGCGACGCGCTGACACACCGGCCCGAGCCGGTGGGCCGGCAGGAGACGCGGTCCCCCGAATGTGGCAATCAGCACCGGATGGGCCGCTAGGCTCGCACGATGAGCTACACGAGCGCGTTCTTTCAGACTCAGGCCCCGGGGTCCCGGCAATCGGCCGACCGGATCGCCGCGATCATCGTCGACAACCTGCATCCGAAATCCGTCGTGGACCTCGGCTGCGGGGTCGGGACCTGGCTCGCCGCCTTCCAGCGCCTGGGGGTTGAGCGCGTCGAGGGTTACGACGGCGACTACGTCGATCGCAAGCTCCTGCAGATCCCGCCCGAAAGCTTCCACCCCATCGACCTGTCGGCCGCGCTCAGAAACGGCGAGCCCGCCGGCAGCTTTGATCTCGCGGTCTCACTCGAGGTCGGCGAGCACCTCCCACCTGCGGCGAGCGACGCGCTCGTGCAGCGCCTGACCGCGCTCGCCCCCGCAGTGCTGTTCTCCGCCGCCATCCCGAGGCAGTCAGGCACCGACCACATCAACGAGCGATGGCAGAGCGATTGGGCCCGGATGTTCGCAGTCCACGGCTACCACCCCCACGACGCGATCCGGCCCGTGGTGTGGAACGACCCGGGGGTCGAGCCCTGGTATGCCCAGAACGTCCTGCTGTACCTCCTTGAACCGAGCCCGGCGCCGATCCTGCTGGATCTCGTACATCCCAAGCTGTGGGAAAAGAACCTTGCCAACGCTGCACTCGGAGCGCAGGTTCGCAACCGGGCCCGACGGTTTTTCTGGTCCGGGGTGGACCGGATCCGGACACACAGAGGATGAGTCGATCGGCGCGGACGCGGACCACGCTCTGACGGGTCCCGTTCAGGGCAAGATGACCGCGAACAGCGCCTTGCTGAGATTTTTGACCGTTCGGCCGCGCACGATCTTGACGTTGGTAAGCAACGTCCAGCGGTGGCCGCTCAAAGCCTGAAGCTCGTGGCGGGTCAAGCTGAGGCTGAGCATCACGCGAGGCTTCGTGATGTGAATCCGTAGCGTACGTAGCCGGACCAGCACCTGGGTCGGCGTATGCCGCTTGCCCGTACGCACCTTGGTCCGCGCAGTCACAGAGATGGTGACCGTAGCCCGGAGAGGCGCGTTCACGAGCGTGACCTGGGGCGCGGCTCCGCGTACGCCTTTCGCGACGCTCAATCGCACGCTCGCCATGCTGGCCTTCGAGCCCGTCGCGGGCTGGGTCTTTGCCGAACCGCCGGTGCCGCCTGCACCGGGGGTCCTCGGGCTGGGCGACGTGGGAGCGACCACTGTCACGGCGATCGACGACGTGCCCGGCTGTGCGGTCGAGGGCGATCCTGAGCTGCCCGACGGCGAGTTGCCTGTCTGCGGCACGCGCGGGTCAGGTGCCATCCCCTGCGGCCATTGGAGGTTCAGCAACGGCGTGGAGATCCACGACTCGAACCCCTTGTAATAGTTGACATTCGTGAAGCTCTCCGCCCCGACGTACTCCTGCTGCAACCTCGTCATCTGAGCGGCCAGCCCTGGAGCGACATCCGGACGATCATCGCTGTCGACGAGAACCGAGGGGGCGGGATCGAGGAACGGCTCCAGGTCGTTCTTGCGCGTGCCGTTCAACGCGTCGAGCGTCCAGGTGGAATCGATCAGCGGCCGGATCTGGTTGAACAGCAGATTCATCAACCACAGGTACTTCGGATCGTGCGTGAGAACGTACAGATCGGTCGCAGTGTCGAGCTGCGCGTCGGTGTAGGAAGGATCGAAGCCGGGCGCTCCGCCTCCGGACTCCGCCAGGTATCCCGCTCCGTCGGATCCGTCCGCGCGCGTGGGCGTCTTCGTCAATTGCAGCCCAAAACCCGGCCAACGCGTCTGGCTCGGACTGATCGTGAACGACCACTCGGAGTCGTAGGCGGTGAGGAAGCGCGGCTGCTGCGTCGCGACCCATGCCAGCCACATGACCTCCGTCTGGCGCAGATTGACGTTGCCGTTCACATACCACGTCGTGTTGCCGCTGTTGATCAGATAGTCGGCCGCGGCACCGATGGCGGCGCTCCACTTCGCACGCGTCTGCGCATCGAGCGTGTTGCGAAGCTCGAGATACGCGACCCCGAGGTCCACGGTGAAGAAACCGGTGCCCAGGCCGTCGGCCGCTCCGGAGCCATCGTCGAACGCCCCGCTCGGGAGTTGGTGCTGGCTGATCGCCTCGTTGAACGTGTCGATCGCCACCTGCCGCAACTGCGGGTCGCCACTCGGCTGCTGCGAAAGCGTAGCTGCACCCACGGCGGCCGAGTCGTAGCAGTACCAGCACGACGGTCCATCGGTGGCATACCAGACGCCGTTCGCGTAGTAGCGCGTGTCCGTGGGGCTGCTTTGCGTCATGTATGACTGAAGCACCTGCTTTCCCGTGGACGTCAGCGCGCTGCTCGCGACGTCGGCGACAGCGGTTTGAGCCGACGATCCGCCAAGGGCAAGACCGAGCGTCAAGGTGGCGGCGGCGAGTATCGCGGCGCGTCGCATCCGTGCGGAGCACCAGGGAGGCATGCCATCGTGATCGGCATTCGAAGTCGGCCGGGGCATGTGCCCGACAGGCCTTGGACCAACATATGACGGGCGCCGAAGTCAACCCTCACGTGGCCCGGCTGGACACACGTACGAGGAGTTCAGGCCTGAACGATCAGGTACTGGTCGTGGGTGGCGGGCACCGCGCCAACGCCATCAGCGAGACGCCGCGTACCACCCGCGCGTAGATATCCGGCCATGTCCCGAACGCGAACCGGTGAATGCGCATCAACGTCCGGGTACGCCGAGAACCGGGGGTCGAAAGCTCGATCGCCCAGGGCGTATAGCACCACTGCGAGACACTCAGTCCCGCTTCCCTCAGGATCTCGAACGCGAGCTCGCGGTTGAAGTGGTGCAGGTGGCCCACATTGCGCCGCTCCTCGACCAACGGCGTCGCCTTCCACAACCATTGCAGTGAGAGATCGAGCGGGATGTGAAGTACCGCCCAGTCGGCATGCTCGGAGGCGTCGGCGAGGAAGGCCACGGGATCCACTACGTGCTCGATGACGTCCATGAGCGTGACCACGTCGTAGCGGCTCCGATCGTCGGGGAGCGCGCCGACGTGGAAGTTCACCCGCGGGTGCGGCCTGGCCGCCGAGATCGCCTCGGGCGCGATGTCGTACGCATCGATACGAGCTTCTTCATAGCGGTCGGCCAATAGCCGCGGGATCTCGCCGACCCCGGTCCCCAGGTCGAGGATGCTGCTCGGTCGTACCCTCTGCCGGTCGAGCAGGCGCATCACATAGTGTGCCTTATACGGCGAGTCCTGCGCATGCCAATCAGGATTCGCACAGGCGTAGGCACCGCTGAGATATCGATCACTGACGTCACTCATGGCGTCTCGCTGAAATCACAGGAAGTCCTCCAATGCCTCGGGTTCGACGTCCGGAAGCTCGAGCGCGCGGATCACCCGCTCGGCTACGGCGCGCCAGGTGAGTAGCGGGGCGCGGCGCTCGGCGCGGCGGCCGTACTCGGCCATCGTCTCAGGGTCGCAGAAGCGCAGCATCGCCTCCGTGAGCGCCGCCGCGTCCTCGGGATCCACGAGTACGCCGGCATCGCCGATCACCGTCCTCACGCCGCCGCGCGTGGTTCCGATCGAGCCGATGCCCGCGGCCAGCGCTTCGGCGTGGACGTTTCCGGTGGGCTCCAGCAGCGAGGGCATCACCAGGCAGGTGGCGTCTGCGAACAGGTCATTCAGCTTGGCTGATTCGTCCTGCCGGTCAAGACGGAGGGCGCCGTACCCGGTGACGCCGGCCACGGCGAGTGGCGGGTGTTCGCCGACCACGGCCAGCACGGCGTCGGGATGTTGCGCGCGGACGACCGAGAACGCCTCGACCACGCGCTGGCCGTTCTTGCGCTCGAAGTCCTTGCCGACGAACAGGAAGCGTGGTGCCGCCCAGCTGCGCTGCGCGCCCGGCACCTCGCGGTTCGGACCGGTACCCACGACGTGGACGCGCTCGGCAGGCACGCCGTAGTCCTCGATTGCGCTCCGCGCGGCCCACTCGTTCAGCACACAGCAGGCTCGGGCGCCACGAAAGATCTGGCGCTGCCGGGCAATCATGCGGCGCAGCGCCTGGGGTGAGACGGCCTGCATCCAGGGGTAGGGATAGGAACGGTGCAACTGCACGATCGTTGCATCGTCCAGCGTGATGTAATCGGTCCCGCGAGGTAAACGGTATTCGCTTCCGAACTGAATCACCCGCGACACGGGCTGCATGGCTTGCAGCCGTCTCGCCACCATCGCCGAGCGGATGGCGGTCATTTCGCGGCTCGGGAGGAGCTTCGGCTTGTTGGCCCTGAAGGCGAGCCGCGGGTTCTCACGACGGAGCAGCGCCGTTGCCGTTCCCGGTCCAATGAACCCCAGCGCGAGGACGTTGGTCAGCAGCCGCTGCCCACGCGCGCCGAGATCGGCACTGATCGGCTCCACATCGAGCCCTCGGTCTCGGAGCGCGCCCAGCAATGACGCCGGCGCTCCGGAGTACGCCGAGGGATCACGGGCGTCGCCGGCGATGGATAGCCCGATGCGGTGCTCGGAGACCAAGCGCTCAGGTCCCTGGGACCGGCCCGAGCGCGAGATCGCGGACCCATCCCCACCGCCGGCTCGAGCGAGCGCGCGTCGAGTCGCTGAGCACGCCTTCGATCACCGTGCGGTAGCGATCGACCACTGCAGGCCAGGCTAGTTCCTCGGCCCACCGACGGCCTCCGTCGGCGAGTAGCTGCGCATGCTTGCGATTGCACAACAGCTCCGCGAGTGCAGCGGCGACCTGATCGGGATCGGTCGGATCGACCAGCTGTCCGGTAACTCCATCCCGAACGGCGTCGACAACGCCGGGGATCCGTCCCCCGACGACCGGTAGGCCGTGCGCCCCAGCCTCGACGAAGACAATGCCGAAACCTTCACCGGCGCCGGCGCCGGGTGGCTGACGACTGAGCAGGCAGAACACGTGTGCCATGTCGAGCAACCGCTCGAGCTCTGCGTCATCGACGGCACCCGGGAACTGCACGCAGTCGCCGAGACCACGTCGCTCGGCTTCTCTCTGCAGTTCGCTGCGGAGCTTGCCTTCACCGACCATGATCCAGCGTGCCTCGGGAACGTGCGCGCGGAGACGCTCCATCGCGGCCAGTGCCACATCGTGGCCCTTGTGCGGCTCGCTGAGCCGGGCGACGGTGACGATTGTGGGCGGGCCAGGTCGGCCGGTCAGCGGCGGAGCTGTGGCAGCGGGCAGGGTGACACCTGGGTGAATGATCCGTACTTGCGTCGGGTCCGCTGACACCGACAGTGCCAAGCTCTGTGAGAAGTCACTCACTGTGACGACCGCATCGGCCCAGTGCACCGCCGCCCGGGCAAGTCGAGGCTGCGAGGGCACCTCGCGGGCATGTATCACGAGGATGCTTCGGGCTCCGCAGAGTCGAGCCACCGCTCGAGCCGCCGGCATCGTCCGCGTGTGCAGTGCGAGTACGAGATGCGGTCGGAAGCGCAGGCCTACGCCGATCCCCAGCCGGTTGAGCGCGATGGTGGCGCGGCGGCCGTAGGGTGGCTCGTTCGCGGCCCAGTGCACCCTGATCCCCGCGGGAGGGCGCATGCCGACCGGCGAAGGTGGATGGCCGGATACCACTTCGACCTCGTAGTCGCGTAATCCGTCAGCGAGCGCGGCGGCGGTACGCTCGATTCCCCCGGCTGAAGGGGGAAACGCCGGGCTGAGGAGCAACACCCGCTTACGGGCAGTGCTCGGCGAAACGACCGTCTCGGCGACGCTCATGACACGTCGCGCAGATGATGAGGACGTTCGATGCGCTTCAGCGCCTTGGCGGGAACGCCGGCCACGAACGAGTCCCCTGGCATCGTCTCGAGCACCACCGCGTTCGCGCCGATCACGCACCTGTCTTCGATCCGGATTCGGCCGAACACCTTGGCACCGGCGCCCACGAACACATCGTCGCCGAGCATGGGAGAGCCTCCTGCCCCGGCTCCGAGAGTGACGCCCTGCATGATCGTGCACCGGGCGCCCACGACGCAGTGGGGTCCGATCACCACGCCGCCTGGGTGAAACAGCTGCAGGCCGGGACCGATGGTGGCGGCAGTGGCAATGTCCGCGCCGGTCACCACCACGTTGAGGTATCTGACCAACGGCGCGAGCGGCGCAAAGGAGCGGCTGAGCGCCTGAGCGAGCCGGAACAGGATCACGGCCTGCAAGCGCGTCGTGAGCAAGACCTTGCCGATGATCGTCGCCACCCGTCTGGAGCCGCCAACGCGTTGGTCGGCGTCGATGCTGGCCCGGATGTCGGCGCGGAGAAGATCGAGTGGGGAGGGGCTGTCCATCACGTCGCTCCCTTCGAGTCGCCGGCCTCAGCGAGCAACGTCTGGATCTGCGCGGCCGAAGCTCGCCAGGTCCAGCCCCGGGCATGTGCCTGCGCCGCCTCGGATGCTCGCTCACGTACCTCCGGCTGCTCTAGCCGGTCGATCGCGATGGCGGCGGCGGCGGGGTCACGGGCGACCTGCCACCCGGTGACTCCATCGACGATGGTCTCGGGGAGTCCGCCCTCGGCGGCCACGATCACCGGACACCCAGAGGCCTGAGCCTCGAGCGAGACCAGTCCCAGGGGCTCACGCTCGGCGAGGTAGAGCGTGGCGAATGCTGTCGTGTACCGGGTTGCGAGTTCGCGGTCGCTGATGCCGATTTCGACGGACAGCTCGATGCCGAGCTCTCGCGCGAGGCCGCGCAGGCGTTGCTCCTCGGGTGGGTCCGGTCGCGGCGCGACCAGGCGCAGCGGCAAGCGGCTCGTGGAGCTCGCGGCGGCGCGAAGCGCCAGGTCGTGACCTTTTGTCGGAACGAGCGCGCCGACCGATAGGAGAAAGCGGCTGCTCGTCTCGAGGGTTGGTGAGCCTGATTCGAGGAGCGCATCGGCCACGCCCATTCTGATCACTGTCGCATGGCGTCCATAGACCCGCTCGATCTGCGACGCCGTGTAGTTCGAATTCGTCGCCAGGGTGTCAGCACGCGCTGCGGTTGCCCGATCGACCCGGCGTTCGTGTGCGTACAGAGGGGCGTACAGCGCATAAGTCAGCGAACTCCTGGTCGATCGGAGCGCGGGCTCGGCGTCGATGCGACGTGGCTCGTCGCAGAAATAGACCACGCGCGGCAGATCCGGACCGAGAAGCGGTGGCCCGTTCAGATACCGGCACGGATTCAGGTACACCACGTCCGGGCGCACGTGGCGGATCTCGTGCGCGGCCTGCCGCCAGGCTCGCTGCAGCGCGAGCAAATCTAGATACCGGAGCGGAGGCCGCAGCGGGCGAGGAAGTCGCGGCGCATACGGACGCAGTGCGACGATCCGCGCGTCATTCGTAATCGGCGTCGCGGTCTGCAGGCAAATTTCGGTCACTTCGCCCTGAAGATGCTTCATCTGGCTGCCGAGCCGGCGGTGGGCACCTCCCGACGGCAGGTTGTGAACAACCGCAATCTTCACTTCGTCTCCATCCATCATGACCTCGCCCGTGGCGCGCTGGCCGGGATGGAGTCGTGCATCCCGGTTCAGCACACGCAGCAACGTCGACTTGCCGCAGCCGGACGGGCCGATCAGGCCGGTGATGCGGCGTTCCGGCAGGTCAAGGTTGATCGATTTCAGCGCCCGCGTGTCGCCGTAGAAGAAATCGAGATTGCGGATGCTGATGCGCGGCGCCGTGCGCGACGTTTTCGCCGGCGCGGGCCATGGCGAGCTGCGGCGATCTCCTGGCTGGTTCGGCTGGACTGCTCTGCGTCTCACTGGCCAGGCCCATGCCTTCCCCTTATGCGGCGGTCATCCGACGTTCTAGATGCGACACGCGGCGTCCGTGTTGCAGTTCAGAGAAGGTTTCGTGACAAGCTGATCGCGGCGTCGGCCGCGCGGCTTAGGCGGAGACCATGCGGCGCAGCGCCGCGCCGCGGCTTTGCGCGGCGGCCATCATGAAGGATTGGTCGGCGCCGCCCAGGTTGAAGCGGCAGCCCATGCGGATGTACCGCTCCATGATCTCCTCGACGTAGATCCCGCCCATCCCGGCGTGCTTGCCGCTGTTGCGGCAGGCGGCGACCACGCGCTGATAGGCGTTGGCGACGCGGTCATGGGTGAACTCGCCGGGAATGCCCATCTCGAAGCACAGATCGTTGGTGCCGATCAGCAGGACATCGATCCCCTGCACGGCGGCGATCGCCTCAGGCGTTCTCGATGGCGGTTGGGGTCTCCAGCATCACCACGGTCAGGTTGGCCCTCGTTCATCGCCGCCGCCGCGTCGCCGAGCTTCAGCGCGCGCAACCCGTGGTGCGGCCCGATGCCGCCGATGGAGCGATGCCCGACGGGCGGGAATTTCAGCCGCCGCACCACCTCGCGCGCCTCATCGGCGGTGTCGACATGCGGGACGACGATGCCCAGCACGCCGTTGTCGAGCAGGCGCGTGGCGATCGCATACTCGCCGTTCGGCACCCGCGCGATCGGGGCGATGCCCGCGTCCAGGGCGGCAATGGCGATCTGCGCCGCCGCGTCGAGCCCGAGCGTGCCGTGCTCGCAGTCGAGGAACAGCCAATCATAGCCCGCCGCCTTCGCCGCGCCCGCGACCTCCACGCTGCGGACCAGCTTGACGGTGAAGCCGAGCGCGAGTTCGCCCAGCTTCGAGCTTCTCGCGGGCGGCGTTGCGCAGCGCGGTCATCGAGTCCTCCTTGGTGTTCTATTCGGCCGCCTGGCGCGGCGCGTTGCTTGTCTCGAAGTAGCGGCTGCGCAGTCCCTTCTGGTTCTCGTAGATCGAGCCCTGCTTGCCGGCCGGCGGCAGGGGCAGCCGCACCGGCACCGGGGCGAGCCGCGGGGCGAGCGTGGGCGAACCGGAGACCATCAGGGCATCGAACGCCTCGATGCCGGCTGGGAAGCCGAGCAGCGGCCAGGCATCGGCGGCGCGGAACTGGAACAGCAGCAGCCTGCGGTCGCGCGAAGAGGTGTTGGGCGCGGAGCCATGCACCGCGCGGACGTGATGGACGGTGATCGCGCCGGCCTTGCCGGTGAGCGGGATCGCCTTGGCATAGTCCACCTCGCGGCGGGTTGGGTCCATGGCGCCGCAGAACTTCCCCTCGGCGTGGTGGTCATAAACCGGCCCGCGATGGGAGGCGGGCGGACGAGCAGCGGGCCGTTCTCCGTCGGCCATGTCGTCCATCATCACGCCCACCGCGGCCAGATCGTCGTTGGTGTGCGGGTAGAAGGCCCAATCCTGGTGCCATTCCACCGCCGCGCCGAAACCGGCCGACTTCATGTTCAGCTTGGCGGTGTCGAAGCGGATGTCCGGTCCCCAGAGATCGCGCAGCACCGCGACAATTCCCGGATGACGGACCAGCTCGGCGAAAGCCGGATCATGCAGATGCGGCGCCTTCATCCGCCGGACGCGCGGGGCTTCCGGCATGTGGCTGGCCTCCAGATCGTAGATCTCGTCATGCGCGGTGATGCCGCGCGCCCCAGGTCCACGAACGCGTCGGTCACGCGGCGCAGCCGGGCCACCTCCTCCCCGCTCAGCACGTCGGGCACGACGATGGCGCCGATGTCGTCGGTCCTCGTTGGTCTGGGAGCGGGTGAGCATGGCGCGTCTCCACCGGATACGGTTTCAGGCTATCATCCAGGGAGCACCGGCGCCACCACCCGCGCTTGCGCTCGGCCGGAGGCGCGTCATCCGCGCCGACCAGGATCGGCCTGATCGGCGGTTCGGCTGGATATGGCTCCTGCGCTGGTGCAGGGGGCGGCTCGGGAGGCGGCTCGGGCGCGATTGGCGCCGGAATCCGAGCGGGCATGATGCACCGTCCCGCTCCCGGCAGGCGCCGCCCATCCCGTCCGGTTCGGCCGATGCCGCTTCGAATGCCGTCGCGGGCTCGGGTGCGATGTCCGGTATCGGCTCGGGGGCGATCTGCGGTTCGATGACGCGGGGCAGGGCAGGCGGCTCCGCCGCGGTGGCGGCCTCTTGTCCGTTCGAGCACGTCGAAGATGTCGAAGCCTTGTCCACCGAACGGGTCGGCCGGGGTCGGGCCGACATAGGCCGGCAGGTAAGGCTGTTCGGCACCCGGAGCGGCCACCTCGGGCAGGCGATTTCCTCGGTGCGGCGCCGCCGTGGGCCGCGTCGACCGCGACGACGGTTGCCGCGCGGATCGTCGCCGGCCGGAGCCTGCTCGACATGCTCGGGCACTCCCTCGACATGCGACAGGTCAGGAATATCGCCCGGGGCACTCTCGACAGCGGCGATCTCGGTGAGCGAGGAGAGACGGCCGTGCCCACCGCGACGGGAACCGGCTCGTCGTCGGTTTCCTCGGAACCATCCTCCGTTCCAGCCTCGGCCTCCACGTCCGACCCGCTCTCCAGCGGCCGGCCGCCGCGCCGCCGGCGGCGGCGGCGCTTGCGGCGACGCTCGCCCTCCGCCGCGGTCTCGGCCGCACCGGCTGGCTCGTCCTCCTGGACGTCCCTGGCTTGCGCCTCGGTCTCGGTCTCGGCTTCCTCCACCTCCTCGACATCGGCCGCATCGTCGAGGTCCTCGTCGAACTCAGGCTCGACGCTTGCCAAGGCCGCCCCGGCCTCGGGGCGCACCGCGACGGGGATGTCGGAGGCGAGCTGCGCGCGCACGCGCTCGATCCTGAATTGCGGGGCGATCATGGCGTCATCGCCGATGAAGGTCACGTGCATGGCGTAGCGCCGCTCGATCTCCGCCAGGCGGTCGCGCTTGTGATTGAGGATGTACATGGCGACTGGCAGGGCGACGTCAACCACCACCTCGGCCGCGCGGCGTTTCGCGGCCTCCTCCTCGATCCCACGCAGGACGTGGATCGCCGCGCTTTCCGTGCTGCGCACGTGGCCGGTGCCGGCGCAATGCGGACACAGCACGAGGCTGGTCTCGGCGAGGCTGGAGCGCGGTCTTTTTGCCGGCTCATTTCCAACAGGCCGAAATGGCTGATCTGGCCGACCTGGATGCGCGCCCGATCCGCCTTCAACGCGTCCTTCAGGCGGCGCTCCACCTGGGCGTTGTGCTTCTTCACCTCCATGTCGATGAAGTCAATGACGATGAGCCCGGCGAGGTCGCGCAGGCGGAGCTGGCGCGCGACCTCCTCCGCCGCTTCCATATTGGTCCGCAGCGCGGTCTCCTCGATCCCGCGCTCGCGCGTGGAGCGGCCGGAGTTGACGTCGATCGCGACCAGCGCCTCGGTCTGGTTGATGACCAGGTAGCCGCCGGAGCGGAGCTGCACGATGGGCGTCAGCATCGCATCGAGCTGGGCGTCCACTTGATAGCGGGCGAACAGCGGCTGCGGCTCCTGCCAGAGCTGCACCTTCTTGGCATGGCTCGGCATCAGCATCCGCATGAAGTCGCGCGCCGCCCGCCAGCCTTCCTCGCCATCGACGATCAGCTCGTGACCGTAGCGGGAGTAGACGTCGCGGATGGACCGCTTGATGAGGTTCGCCTCCTCGTAGATCAGGGCGGGAGCGATCGAGCGCAGCGTGTGCTCGCGGATGTCGTCCCACAGCCGCAGCAAATACTCGCAGTCGCGCTTGATCTCCGGTTTCGGACGGTTGGCGCCGGCGGTCCGCACGATCAGGCCCATGCCGTGCGGCAGGTTAAGCTCCGTCATCACCTCCTTCAGCCGCCGCCGGTCGGCAGCCGAGGTGATCTTGCGCGAGATGCCGCCGCCGCGCGGGGAGTTCGGCATCAGCACGCAGTAGCGCCCGGCGAGCGAAAGATAGGTGGTCAGCGCCGCGCCCTTGGTCTGCGCGTCGCTCCTCCTTGACCACCTGGACGAGAAGGATCTGCCGCCGTTTGATGACCTCCTAGATATTGTAGTTGCGGCTGAACCGGGGAGGCGACCGGCGCTCCCGCAATTCCTCCACGGCGTCGTTGTCGCCGCCCACCATCTCCGGCGGCGGCATCTCGGGCGGCGCCTCGGCCAAGCGGTCGCCGCCCGCGTTCTCGTCCGGAACCACGGCCTCGACGGGGGGAGCGAACCCGCCCGGCTCCGCGCGATCGGATTGCTCGATCTCGGACGATTGAGCGGCCTGTATCATGGCGGGCTCGGCGGGCGGTGTCGCGTCGGGATCATCGGTGCCACGCACCACGTCGACGATGATCGCCGCTGGAATCGCCGCTGGCTGGGCGGCGGGACAGGGACGGCCTGGCGTCCCACCCCGATCTCGTCGTCGTCCAACGGCTCGGCGCGGCCGACCGAGGGCAAGATCGGGCTCGGGTTCGTCCGATGGCTCTGGGCTGTCCGTTACCAGGTCCGTCCCGGCGAAACCGTCGTCGGCACGGACGGGCGCATCAAGGGATGCCGGCTCGAAGAAGGGCGTCTCGACGGAGAACGCATCGATGTTCGGAGCGGCGAAATCCTCCCCGGCCGCGGCACGATCCTCCTCTTCCTGCTCGTGGCGCACCTCCTCCGCCTGCATCTCCAGCAGGCGCTGCCGGTCGGCGACCGGGATTTGGTAATAATCGGAATAATCTCGCCGAAGGCGAGAAAGCCGTGGGGGTTGCCGCCGGTCCTCGACGAAGGCGGCTTGCAGGCTCGGCTCGACGCGGACGACCTTCGCGAGATAGATGTTGCCCTTGAGCTGCCGCCGCGTCGATGTCTCGACGTCGAAATCCTCGAGGCGATTACCGTCCAGCACCACCACGCGGGTTTCTTCCGCGTGCGTGGGGCGTCGATCAACATACGCTTGGTCATGGATTAAAAAATATCCGGTGCGCCGCAGGGCCGCACGGCGCCATCCGAATGGGGGCGCGGGCCGGCGAGCGGCTGGATGTGTGTGTCGGGAGAGGAAGGCCCGTCGTGGCGGGCCAGGCGTACACGGCGGCGGTCATCCGTCCTCGGCATCGGTGCGGCGCGGCCCGGGGACCGGCGCCATGGAGTTCATCTGCCGGCCGGCCTGAAGGCGGGCGGCTTGGCGCGCCGGATTCGGCGCGGCACGGACGACGATGCGGGCCGACAGCGGCCTGGGACCCGGACCAGCCTCGCGGTCGAACGCCGCACGGATCAACAGGTCGCGCCACCGCCCGACGCGTCGCCGGACGCCTCCAACATGGCGCAAACCGGCACTGACCGCAAGTTCGGACCGGGGGCGGGCCGAAGCCGGCATGCCGTTTCAACGCGGAAGATGCACCGCCGCACCCAATATGGTAAGCTCGCACCATGACCGACTGTCCGATCGCGCGCCGAATGCTCCTCAGCCGTGCCGGCTCGGGCCTGGCTGTCATCGGCACCTTTCTGCTGCCGCCGCGCTTCGCGGAGGCCACCCGCGGCAGCGCGAGCGCAAGACTGCCGGCTCGCGGCGCGCGTCCACCCGCGCCGTTGGTCATGCTCGATCCGGGGCATGGCGGCAAGGAATCCCGGCGCGATCGGCGTGTCCGGCACTTACGAGAAGCAGGTTTCGCTGGCGACCGCGTTCGAGCTGCGCCGCCTGCTTGAGGGAGGCGGGCGGTATCGGGTGGCGATGACCCGGGTCACGGACCAGTTTCGTTCCGCTGGAGGAGCGGGTAGGGCGTGCGCAGGAGCACGGGGCCGCCCTGTTCGTGTCCATGCACGCCGACGCGCTGAGCGATCACGGCGTGCGCGGGGCCAGCGTCTATACCCTGGCCCAGAACGGCCTCGGACGCGCAGACCGCGCAGCTCGCGCAGCGGGAGAACAGCGCCGACCGCTTCGCCGGGCCGGCATTCGGCGTCTCGCCCGACGTCGCCCGCGTCCTGACCAGCCTGGTGCAACGGGAGACCCGCGTCGGCTCGGCACGGCTCGCGCACAGCCTGGTCGGCAGCCTGGACCGGTCCTTGCCGATGCTGCCGAATCCCGAGCGCCACGCCGGCTTCGTCGTGCTCAAGGCGGCCGACATCCCGAGCGTCCTGGTCGAGATGGAATTCATGTCCAACCCGCTTGACGAGGCGCAGTTGCGCCGGCCGGGACATCGCGCGACGGTGGCCGCGGCGATGCGCGACGCGGTCGAGGCCTATTTCGCCGCTGCGTCGCATACCGCCCTCCTCGCGGGCAGGTAGGGTCGGTGCTACCATCTCCGCCTATAACGCAGCGGAGCACCCATGCCGAACTCTCTGATGAAGAAGAACCCTGCGATGAGCCTGTTCCTGAGTGGGGCCAATGCGTGGGCCGGGTCAGTGCGCGCGGCTTGGATGAAGGAGGTCCGGCGCCAGCAGGCGCTCGCGATGCGTGCGGGCCAGAAGCTGGTGGCGGATGCGTGGGCCGCCGGCCTGACCGGGTCTGCACCCGGCCGCAGGAAGTCCAAGCACCCGCTAGCCCGCATTTCTCACCGGGTATAGAATGCCAAATCAGCGTCCGGGAGGTGGGCTGAGCGCTCGGTGGCGCAAGTGGGGATGGGGCGAGGCGGCAGCGCGCGATGTTGCCTTGCGATGTCTGGTTCGTGCGGCTCGGGCCACCGCTTCTCGCAGTTTCCCGTATGCCTGGGCGAACTCGTGCTGTGCCGGACAGCCCGAGGCCATGGCGACGCTGATGCGGCGGACGCTGGTTGCGGACCAAAGGGCCGATCTTCAGCAACCGGAGCCGGATTGTGCCGCAGGTCGCGCTGGCAAACCTTGTGTGCGCCAGGCCGATGCGGCGCAAGGCGCAGAGCAGCACGTAGGCCGCAGAGGCGAACCACAGCCGCACCTGGTTGGCCCGCATGGTGGCGGCCGATGTGCGGTCAGCGAACAGGTCGAGCTGGCATTCCTTGATGCGGTTCTCCATCTCGCCGCGCGCGCAGTAGATCGCCTGATAGAGATGCCGCGCCATGGGCCTCGGACGGCGGGAGCGAGGTCACGACAAAGCGCGGGCTGGCCTCGCCCGCGGCCCACTCGGCCTTGCCGATCACCCGCCGCTCGCAGCCCCAGCTCTTCAGCGTGCGCCAGGTGAAGTCGCGGAAGCGCCGCGCCGGCTTGCCGGCTGCCTCGGCCTCGCTGCGCGCCTCTGCCATGAGAGGGGTCGCACCAACCTGATAGCGCCTGACGGTGCGGAGCCGCGCGAAACATAGGCGGCACAGGCTCACAGGCTCATTAGCCTGTCCCTCACGAAATCTGCGCAGTGATCACGCGTAGAGAGGCGTGATGCGCGTCACAGAATCCTTGCGAGATGCGCGCCGTACAAGAGGTCGAGCAGGGAATTGGCGCCTGCAATGCCGCCGTAAGGGAGCAGAGCCATGACAGACGACACGAGAGCCGCGTTCCGACCATTTCACGTCGATCCCTCCTGGTCCCAACGCGAGCACTGGTTCGCCGAGGGCAAGCCGGCCCCGCCCGGCGCGCGCCGAGCGAGACCGATCACCGGCCGTCCCGCTGGGCCAGGGCTCCCAGCGTGGTCGGCTCGGCGCTCTCGGCCGCCGCGGCGGCCCTGGGGCGCGGGCCCGGGCGCCAGGCGGCGGGGCGCTCCTGATCCGGCGCCGCCCCAAACGAGGGATGGCGAGACAGCACTGATCCGGCGGACGTTGGCAGCGAGGGAGCAGTCGGCCCATGCGCGTCGCGATGATCACCTTCGGGTCGCAGGGCGACGTGCGCCCGCTGGTCGCCCTAGGCCAGAGGCTGGTGCGGGCAGGTCACCAATCGGTGCTGCTCGCGAGGACTCGGAGTTCGCGGCGCTTTCGGCCGAAGCCGGGGTGGCGTTCGCGCCGCTCGCCGGCGGCAGCCTGCGCGACCCGGCCATGCGCTCGACCTGGGACGCGCTGTTTGAGCGCGGGCTCAACCCGAAGGTGCTGATGCAGGCGGTCTTCGAGCACGTGGGCCGGAACACCGAAACCTGGGGCCGGCAGTTCCACGACATCGCATCGAGTGCCGACCTGGTGGTTGCGGCCGGCGCCGCCTTCTACATCGGCCTCGCGGTGGCCGAGGCTCTCGGCCTTCCCATTGTCGGGGTGGCGCTCCAGCCGATGACGCCCACCCGGGAGTTCAGCCCGACCATCATCCCCTCGGCCCGGCTGCCGCGGGCATCTTACCGGGCGCTGCACTGGCTGCTGATGGAGGCGGCTTGGCTTTTGACGGCACGGCCGGTGCAGCGGCTCCGACGATCCGTGTTGGGTCTGCCGGCCTGGCCCTGGTACGGGCCAATGCGACAGCTGCTACGCCAGCGCATGCCGGCCCTGACGGCAGTCAGTCCCACGCTGGTGCCGCGCCCGCGTGACTGGCCCGACTTCGTGCACATGACCGGCTTCTGGTACTTGGAGGCGGCGGACGGCTACCGGCCTGCGGCGGCGCTGGCGAAGTTCTTGGAGGCCGGCCCGCCGGCCGTGTATGTGGGCTTCGGGGAGCATGGCGGGCTTCGACCCTGCAACGACCATGCGCCTGGTGACAGACGCCCTGAACGGGCGCCGGGCCGTAGTCGCCGCCGGCTGGGGCGGGCTCGCGTCTGCGGCGCTGCCGGACAATGTCTGCCCGATCGAGGCAGCGCCGCACGACTGGCTGCTGCCGCGCGTGCGCCCTCGCCGTCCACCATGGCGGGGCCGGCACCACGGCCGCCGCGGCGCGGGCCGGAATCCCGCAGGTCATCATCCCCCACTTGGGCGACCAGCCCTTCTGGGCCGCCCGCGTGCACGCGCTGGGCGCCGCGCCGGCACCGCTTGCACGCCGAACTCTGACGGCCGAGCGCTTGGCGGCTGCCATTCGCGAGGCCGAGTGTCCGCCGGTGCGCCAGGCCGCCGCCGCCCTGGGCGCCCGGATCCGTACCGAGGATGGGGTGGGGGAGGCGGTGCGGTTCATCGAGCGGGGTGCCACATGGAGCCGAAATGTCGCAGGCGGGCACCATGGGGACATTCAAACGGCTTCAGAGCTGCCGCGCAGACCCAATTCGTCCGACGGCGCGGATCCTTGCGGGTGGCGCGGAGGCGAGCGTGTGTCGGTGGCAACGGTCCTGCCATTCCGCCCATCGCCGTCCTGGTATGTCAGCTATTGGTATGAACAGGCTGATGCTCCGCTTCCGGGTCACCGCCTTGGCCGGTTGGTGATTGGATTTGCCCAGCGGGTGATCGCCGCCTGCACCGTCAGGACACACCGGACCGCGCCGAGCCCCCCGACGTCATCGACCCGCTTGCTGCCCGGGAAAACAACGAGCGCTGGACCGCGGAGGCATTGAATGTTGCCCACCCTCCTCAACGCGCTCGTGCCGCTGACGGCAGTCATCGGCTTGGGCTATGGCTGGGTCAGGCTCGGACGGCCGTTCGACAATGCGATGCTCGGTCAGCTGTCGCTGGACCTCGGCATGCCCTGCCTTGCTCTCTCGGCGTTGGCCGGCGCGCCGGTGCCGGCCACCGCGTTCTTCGAGAGCGCCGCGGCGACGCTCGTCTGCCTTGTCGGACTCGCCGTCGGCGGCGCCGTGACGCTGCGGTTGGCGCGACTGCGGCTACAGACCTATCTTCCATCGGTGACCTGGGGGAATGCCGGTTTCCTCGGCATCCCGCTGGCGCTATGCGTCGGCCAGCCCGGCCTTGGTTACGCCATCGCGTTTTCCGCGGTCTCCAATGCTTTCAATGCGGTGTTCAGCCAGGCGATCTCGGCAGGTACGATAAAACCCGGCGTCCTGGCGCGCACCCCGCTGATCTACGCCATTGCGCTTGGGCTCTGCTTCAATCCTGCCTGTTAGGCTGCCCCAGTTTGTCGGGCATGGTGTCTCGCTGCTCGGCGGCATTGCCATCCCGCTGATGCTGATGATGGTAGGTGCGTCGATTGCGCGCATCCGGGCGAATGCGCTCCGGCGCGCCGTCGTGTTCTCGCTGTCGCGCAGCCTCGGGGGCGGCGCGATCGGCTTTGCCGTCGCCCTCCTGTTCGGGCTTTCGCCAACGGCACGGAACGTCCTCATCCTGCAATGCGCGATGCCGGTTGCCGTCAGCAGCTACGTTTTCGCGCAGCGGTGGGACAACCAGCCGGACGAGGTGGCCGGCCTCGTCGCCGTCTCGACGTGGTCGGCAGCCTTGTCTCTGCCGCTGATGCTTGCCCTGATGATAGCCAATAGCGGCTGATCAATACGTTGGGCCGCAGCAACCGACAAAGTCGCTGTCGGCACGCAGCAGGATGCGGACCTTCGGCCAGCGGGCACGAATCAGGCCAGTAGCCATCGAAGAACCGGCCTTCTTGATAACCGTGCAGCGGATCGTCAGTGGCATCGAGATCGAGGATGATCTGCTCGGCGCTGTGCGATGGCGTCGAGAAATAATATAACTCGACAAACAGCATCTCTATGCGAGCCGGATCGGCAGCAAGCCGGGTGTAGCGCGTCAACTCCGGGCGGCTCAGCTCCAGCCGGTTCAGCGTGCTCTTGCCTGCCAGCGGCGCGCAGTCGCGGCGCCGGGCAGCCAGCTTGCCAGCCAGCGTGGCCAGCACCGGGTCATGGCGCAGTTCGTCGTGGTCGATCAGGTCCCCATAGCCGAGCGCAATGCCGATCACCCGCTGCAGCATCAGCGTTTCAACCCCATGCTCCACCAAGGCGGGATTGCGCGCATCGGTGAACCAGGCAGCCAGCCGGCGGGTCAATCCGATCACCTGGTCCGCCGCCCCCAGCAGCAGCGCCCGGCGTCCGAGGTGAGCCGTCCGCCATCGAAGGATGCCACCACCGCACGCCCTTCCACGCGTGCAAACAGGAACAGGCTCGGGCTACACTCCGTCGGCATCGGGGAATTCCTCCGCTCAGCGCTAAGGCTTTGTTGCAGGAGAACTTCCGCCGGATCGGAGCCCCGATGCACCTACTCCCAGTGAGAAATGCGGGCTAGAAGCTGACCTTCTGTCCAGACGGTGCTATGGCGCGGGCAAACGTGGGGGATACGCCGCAATGGCTGATCGCACGGCACTCGCACGCCTTGGCAAGCTCGTGCGGGCCGAGATCGTCGCGGGGGAGCCGGGACCGGACTCGCGGGCAGCCTTCGAGTTCTCGCAACGCGGCCCGAGGCTTTGCTCGATCTTTTCGACATGCTCCTGGCCGAGAGGCGGAAGAAGCGGCGGAACGAGCGGCTCATCGCCGCCTACGTCTCCATGATCGGCCAGGCGCTCGAGGGCGCACGCTTCGCCATCGAGAACGGTCAGGCCGGCGCGGCCGGGCTGGTGGACGCCGCGCGCCAGCGGCTCCTCGACCTCAACAAGGACAGGCAGGCCGAGCCCGCCCTGGTTCTGTTGATCCTGCGCGAGTTCGCGAAGGCCAAGCTCAGCGCCGGCCCCGAGCTTCGAGACCTGATGGAGAATCTCGCGGCACAGGCAGCGGCGAGCACGCCGGGCATCCCGGATGCAAAGGCCGTGGACGCCCATCTCGGCGACCTCGTCCGCGAGATGGCGGCGATCCTTTCGAGCTTCATCGCAGCTCCACGAAATGGCGGAGGCCTTCCCGGAAGATCATCGCGCGGTGATGGGCGCCGCGCTGCTCCAGGCCGGCGAGGAGGCGGCACGGGAAGCGTGTCTGGCTGGCTGCCGGACGCGTCCGCATCGGTGCGGAACTCGACCGTCTCCGAGATCGAGCGCGCGGCCTCCATGGGCGGCGTGTCGGAATCATGCTCCGGCGGCTGATCACGTTGCGCAACTGGCTGCCCGAGGCCGACCGCGCGTCGCTCGACCAGGCGATCCAGACCTGCCGTCGCAAGGG
>CAVXSX010000013.1:0-268580 GCA_963764545.1 uncultured Solirubrobacterales bacterium
GCCAGCAGCACCGCGGCCAACAATCGGACACTTCTGGCCGCCAATGGCGACCGTGCCTTTTTCACCGATACATCTCAAGATACCATCGGCATATCCTACTGAAACCGTGGCGCAATTTGCAGGGGCAAGAGGCCTGTAAACGAGGACCCCTGAGCCAACGGTTGATGTATATGTCAATCATCTCGCGTCTGCAGGATGCGGGCCCTTGAGGGTGACCGTCTCCCTGCATGGGGATTGGACCCCCTTGTCCTGCGGGCGTATTCCGTAAAGTGCGCAGCCTGGACGGGCGAGATCGAAGTGGTAATCGGGGCCTAAAAAGATCCCGGCCTGAATTGGCGAAGCTGTAGCGCTGCCGGGAATGGCCTAGTCGCCGCCGTCAGCTGCCGGAACAGCCTCTGAGCTGCTGGCTGGATTTTCTGGGGTGATCGGGTTCGTCGGCGCAGGCGAGATGGCTCATGACATACCGCAGGTCAAATGCCCTGCAGCGCCGATTTATCGTGCCTCGGCGAGCGCGGCCGCTTCCTGCGGCAGAGAGACCGAGGCGGCTCATGCCGGTATCGAGATGCAGGAGGTGCGGGCAGGCGCTTGCCTCTCCGCTTTCCTTGCTATTTCCGCCCAGTAGCTGCAGGTCGTCCGGGGAGTTCAGCACGGGCACGGAGTCCCAGCACCGTAAAGTCGCGCGCCGGCGGCGCCCCTCAGGGACCGTTGAGGGACATAAAGAATTGCGCCTCTGGCGCGACAGGACGGGGCGCAGCGCCGCCTGGCCGTCGATCGAAATCGGCGCCACGAAAAAGTGGCGGCAGCCCTGGCTCGAAACAAGGCGGGCGCGACATGGGGTCCGCGCCGAGGCCGTAAGCTATGGGCCTTCATGATGGCGGCGCAGTCGGCCCCGTTCGAATCAAGTTTCTTTTTCAGGGAGAAGGTAATTGCTGCGCGATAGCGGTCGGAGATGAACGTCGAGCGTGAGAGCAGCGCGCCCGCGTAATTATTCATCGCTTTCGATCGAAGAATTCGCAAGATCGGTGAAGCGCGTGAATTCGCCCTCGAAACTGCAGCTTCACGGTGCCGACGGGTCCGTGACGCTGCTTGGCGACGATGCATTCGGCGACGTTATCTGGAAGAAGTATCCTTGAGCGCCTCTACCGAGTCTTCGTGGCGCTGCGAAGAACTTGTCGCCCCCTTCGCCCATGCCTGCGTGTGCTGATCGACGCGCTGAAGGTAATATTCCTCGCGGTAAACGAACATGACGACGTCGGCGTCCTGCTCGATGGAGCCGGATTCGCGCAGGTCGGAAAGCTGCGGGCGCTTGTTGTCGCGTGCTCTCGATGGCGCGCGAGAGCTGCGAGAGCGCCAGCACGGGGACTTTCAAGTTCCTTCGCGATGGCCTTGAGGCCGCGTCGTGATCTCGGAAATCTCGAGGACGCGGTTCTGCTCGCCGCCGAACTGGCCCGAGCCCGTGACGAGCTGCAGGTAGTCGATGACGAGCATGCCGAGGTTGTGCTGGCGCTTGAGGCGGCGCGCGCGCGTGCGGATGGGCGCCGATGGACAGGGCCGCCGTGTCTGCTCCATGAAGAGCTGGAGTGGGGTGAGCTTGCGAAGCGGCCTCACGAAATTGGGTGGAAGTCGGTGTCCTTGAGCTCGCCGCGGCGGATCTTGTCCGAGGCGACCGCCGCGAGGTCGGCGAGAATACGCGTGGCCAGCTGCTCGGCCGACATCTCGAGCGAGAAGAAGCCGACGACCGCGCCTCATTGCCGTTCGAGCGCAGGTTAGGCCTTGGCCGCGTTGAAGGCCATGTTGGTGGCGAGCGTCGGTCTTGCCCATCGAGGGGCGGCCGGCCAGGATGATCAAGGTCGGAGTTCTGCAAGCCGCCCATCTTTCTTGTCGATGTCGGTCAAGACCGGTCGTGATGCCGGTGATGTCGCCCTTCGCGCTGATAGGCGAGCTGCGCTCGTGTTTGATCGCGGCGGCGAGCGACGCGACGAGAACGGCGGTGAAGCCGCCCTTGAAATCGCCGGCGGTCGCGAGATCGAAGAGGCGTTTTTCGGTCTGCTCGATCTGCTGCGAGGCGGTCTGTTCGACGCCGTGGTCATAGGCCTCGTTGACAACGTCCTCGCCCAGCGTCTACGAGCGCGCGGCTGCAGGTGCAGCTCGTGCATCGGTTGCGCCCGTAGTCTCTCGACGTTGACGACGGAAATGACATGCTGCCTGCGAGATCGGCGAGATACCGCGCCGCCGCCCACGTGGGCTCAGATCCTGTTTCCTTGTCGAAATAGGCTTTCAGCGTGATCGGGCTCGCGTCCTGCCCGCGCTCGACGAAGCTTCGTGATCGCGGCGAGAGATGCGCCCGTGGACGGGGTTGTAGCGACGCTCGGGCCGGAGGAACTCGGAAACTCTTTCGAGCGAACTGGGTTGTTGACCAGCAGCGCGCCCAAAAGCGCCTGCTCGACCTCCTCGTTATGCGGCATCAACGCGGATACTGCGGCTCCTCTGCGTCTGCTCGGGGCCGTGGCGATGTCGGAAAATTTTACGGGTGTCTGCGGTCATGAGGGTTCAAGCTAACAAAAGAATTGTTCCGGGGGACGCCCTTGAAGTCACATAAGGCCTTATTTTACCGCATCCAGCGCACTATCGAAATTTCCGCGCCGCCGTTCCCGTTACGTGCCACCCCGGCGCAGGCCGGGGTCCACGGACATGGAAGAACGGCTTAGAACTGGCGGGCGCCTGCTATGCTGAAATGTTCAGGTCCGGACCCCGGCCTGCGCCGGGGTGGCGCTACTGGGTGGTTCAGTTAAATAAAAAAACAACCCGCCGGCTTTTCGCGCGGCGGGTTGTCTTCTTGTCGTGCGTCCTCGAAACGGAAACCGCTTAAGCGGTTTTCTTCGGCTTCAGCCGGAGCTTCGTGGTCGCAGCGGCTTTGGCGGCTTCTTTTTTCTTCGGGCTTCGAGCTTCTTGATCGCTTCGTCGAGCTTGATAGGCTTCCGCGTTTGGCGTTGTCGGCCTTGCCTGATGAGGGCTTTCGCCTTTTTCTTCCTGGATCTTCGCCTCTTCTTCCGAACGGGCGATGTTGATGGTCACTTCGACCGTCACTTCAGGATGGAGGCTCGACTTTCACCGGGTAGAGGCCGAGCAGCTTGTAGGAACGGTCCATGCGGACCTGGCTGCGGTCGGCCTTGAAGCCGGCTGTGTGGTGATCGTCGTCAGAGATGTCGCGAGCCGAGGACGCGAGCCGTAAAGCTGGCCGGCTTCGGACGCCTGGCGGATGATCGCCACCTTGATGCCGTCGACTTTTTGCCGAGTTTTTCTCGGCTTCGCCGCGGGCGTTTCAGGTTGTCGGCTTCCAGGTGATTTTTTTCTGCGTTTCGAAATAAGGCCACGTTGTCTTTCGTGGCGCGCAGGGCCTTGGGAGCGCGGCAGCAGGAAGTTGCGGGCGTAGCCGGTTTGTCACGTTGACGACTTCGCCGATCTGGCCGAGGCTCTCGACGCGTTCGAGAGAGGATGGTCATCTGCATGTTCTGTTACTCCTTATGCCCGGTTACGCGGCGACGTAAGGCAGCAGGGCAAGGAAACGGGCGCGCTTGATTTCGCGGGCCAGTTTGCGTTGCGACTTTCTGCGATACGGCAGTGATGCGGGACGGGACGTGATCTTGCCGCGCTCGGAAATGTAGCGGCCGAGCAGTCTGGTAATCTTTATAGTCGAGGTGGGGGGCGTTCTTGCCCTGAGAAGGGGCAGGTCTTGCGACGCTTGAAGAAACGGGCGGCGCCTCCCGCCGCCGGGCTTCTCGCCGGACGGGGCCTTCGCCGCCGGGTTTACGATCGTCCGAACGATTTATTTCTCGAAAGCCATTATTCAGCTCCTTCTGCTTTTGAGGGTTCTTCATGTTCGTCTGCTGCCGCGCCGGGGCGCGGTCGCCACGGTCGCGCGAGAAGCCGCCGCGATCGCCTCACCTACGCCGTGATCACGCGAGAAGCCGCCTTAACGGTCGCCTCGCCCGCTGCTGAGAAGCCGCCTTCGCGGTCGTCACGGTCGTCTTCCGAGTGCTTCAGGACGGCCGAGGGGCCTTCCGGCAGTTTTTCGATGCTGTACGGTCATGTAACGCAGCACGTCTTCGTTGTTGCGCATGTTGCGCTCCATTCTCGACGATCGGCGGAAAGCGGGGCCGTCGATGTGCAGCAGCGTGTAGTGGCCTTTGCGGTTTTTTCTTGATTTTGTAAGCGAGGTTGCGAAAGACCCCAGCTTTCGGTTTTTCTTGACTTCGCCGCCACGGCCAGTGGTGACGATTTTGCCGAAGTCCTTGGCAGAGGTCTTCCGCGTGGTTTTCGCGGAAATGTCCCGCCGTGCGATAAACACGGTTTCGTACAGAGCCATTGATGTTTCCCTTGGTTGTCTAGGCGGCCCGCCGCTGTTCGCTCAACCATTGAGCCACCAGCCGCACAGACCGTTTAGCCACCTGATTAATCAGATAGCGGGTCGTCTTCCGCACATGTAAAAACATGCACAGGGGGTGATCTATAGCAATTCTGGGCTTGCGTGCAAGGGTTTTCAATATTCTCTGAGCTATGGTTGTAGCCTCTCTTGAACATTCGCCCCAAAGCGGCTATCAAAAGGCCTCTGTATTATAGCGCACATCAGGAATATGTAAATGAAAGCTTTTGTATTTCCCGGACAAGGCAGCCAGTTCGTCGGCATGGGCAAGGACCTGGCTGAAGCTTTTCCGGCTGCCCGGGAGGTTTTTCAGGAAGTGGATGACATCCTCAATCAAAAACTCTCCAAGATTATGTTCGAGGGCGCGGAGAGCGACCTTAACCTGACCGAGAATACCCAGCCCGCCCTGATGGCCGTGAGCGTGGCCGTGGCGCGCATCCTGAGCCAGGCGAAGCCTGACCTGTTTGCCTCGAACAAAATCAAGTGCGTGGCGGGTCATTCGCTGGGTGAATATTCCGCGCTCTGCGCGGCGGGCGCGCTGATCCCACCTGACCGACACGGCGAGGCTGCTGCGGCTGCGCGGCCAGGCGATGCAGCAGGCGGTTCCCGCCGGCGAGGGCGCGATGGCGGCGATCCTCGGGCTCGACTTCGAGAAGGTGCGCTGATCGCGCTTGAGGCGGCGAAGGCGCATTATCTCTCCGGCGCGATCTGCGAGGCGGCCAACGACAACGGCGGCGGCCAGGTCGTCATTTCCGGCGCCAAAGCGGCGGTCGAACGCGCGATGGAACTCGCCAAGAAGGCGGGCGCCGAAGCGGGCGCTGCCGCTCGCCGTCTCCGCGCCGTTCCATTGCACGCTGATGACGCCGGCGGCCGAAGCGATGGCGAAGGCGCTCGCCGAGACCAAGATCGCCGCGCCCATTGTGCCGCTCGTCGCCAACGTCAGCGCGACGGCGCTGACCGATCCCCGGCGATTCGCGAAAGCCTGGCCCGCCAAGTGACCGGAGCCGTGCGCTGGCGCGAGAGCGTCGCCTATATGGCGGATCAGGGGGTCACGCGGTTCCTAGAGATCGGCGCCGGCAAGGTGCTCGCCGGCCTCGTCAAACGCATCGCCGACGGGGCGAGCGCGATCAGCGTCGGGACGCCCGCCGACGTCGAGGCGTTCAAGGCGGCGCGCTAGGAGATTTGCCCATGTTCGATCTGACCGGCAAGACCGCGCTGGTGACCGGCGCCTCGGGGGGCCTCGGCGGCGCTATCGCGCGCGCGCTGCACGGCCAGGGCGCGATCGTCGCGCTCTCGGGCACGCGTCGCGAGGCGCTCGAGCGGCTCGCCGCGGAGTTCAGCGAACGCGCGCATGTGCTGGCCTGCGATCTCAGCGATTCCGCCGCCGTCGAGGCGCTGGTCCCGGCGGCGGAAGCCGCGATGGGGACGCTGGACATTCTCGTCAACAACGCCGGCGTCACCCGCGACAACCTGTTCATGCGGATGAAGGACGCCGAGTGGGACACGGTGCTCGCCGTCGATCTGACGGCCGGCTTCCGCCTCGCCCGCGCGAGCCTGAGAGGCATGATGAAGCGCCGGCACGGACGAATCATCGGCATCACCTCGATCGTCGGCGTCACCGGCAATCCCGGCCAGGGCAACTACGCCGCCGCCAAGGCCGGCATGATCGGCATGTCGAAGGCGTTGGCGCAGGAAGTCGCAAGTCGCGGAATAACGGTCAATGCGTCGCGCCGGGCTTCATCGCAAGTCCGATGACCGAGGCGCTCAACGACAAGCAGCGCGACGCCATTCTCGCCGGCGTGCCGATGGGCAAGCTCGGAACGGGCGAAGACATCGCCGCGGCGGTGGTCTATCTCGCGAGCGCGGAAGCGGCCTATATCACGGGCCAGACGCTGCATGTAAACGGCGGCATGGCGATGATTTGACACCCTAACGGCGTTAAGATCATATTTTCCCTTGTTTTACCCTATGCGTTATGTTAATGTTTCGCTGGTTTAAAGAATTAAGGGGATTCGGTCATGGCTATTACACAGCTTAAAAACACGCCTGTTGCCGCGCCAGAAGCAGCGCCGAATTCGCAGCGCAAAGTCGTGATCGCAGTCGATGGGCCTGCGGCGAGCGGCAAGGGGACGTTGGCACGTAAGCTGGCGGAACGTCTCGGTTATGCTTTTCTTGATACGGGCGCGCTGTATCGCGCGGTTGCCCTCGCGGTGCTGGAAATGGGCGGTAATCCGTCGCGCGTTGAAGATGTCCAACCGGCGCTACGTATCGTCAAGCGCAACCTCACACTCGAACTGCTCGACAGTCCGGCTCTCCGCCGCAATGATGTTTCCGAAGCGGGCGTCGAAAGTTACAGCCCTACCGGAAGTGCGCCTGGCTCAAGTTCAGACGCAAATTACAGAGAACCCGCCCGGTGATGTCGGCGGCGCTGTACTCGATGGCCGCGATATCGGCACGGCAGTCTGCCCAACCGCAGATATCAAGTTGTTTGTGACAGCAACAGCTGAAGAGCGTGCGCGCCGCCGTTTCAACGAGCTGCATTTCCGCCATCCCGCCCTGACACTGGATAAAGTATTGGAAGACATCCGCGCGCGCGTCCGGCGATCGACGACTTCATCCGACGCGGATGGCCGCCGTCGCCCCGCAGGGCGGCCCGTCGGGCGGCCCGTCGGCGGGCGAGCCTCATTCGTCGACCAGCACCACATCGTGCATCCCTGCGGATCGTCGACTCAGCTTGAATGCTGCAGGCTCGGCGCGGGCGGCCGGTATCGGCTGGATCCGGACCGCATAACCTCGTCGGCTCTCGCGGCCGTGGGCGAAGGCGAATAGGTCGCCCGCCCTCGGAGGCCGGGAACGAGAGCGGTGTCCCTCGGTCGGGGCGGACGCCGGAAGGGTGGTCTGGGCGCCGAGCGGAATTGCAATCCAGCAGCACCAGCAAAAGCGACGTCGCCTGCAGCCGGTCTCGGATGCGCGCCATGGTGGCTCCTGCCGGGTGGGGCTACGCGGTGACAAAACAAACAGGCCCATCGGGCACCAAACACGGTAAACGGCCGTAATTGGTTAGCGGTCCCTGTTAATCCCGGCGGCGCGCAGCGACCCTGATTTGTTTGTTTGATTTGCGCATTTGAACAAGGCTGTGAAGCTGATCGCTCGTTGTCGCTCCTGGCCGGTCCGGTAGGCTGCAGCTGTTAAAGCCTTCCGGGGCACAAACCGGCGCATCCGGAGCGTCGACGGGTGTCCCGATTTGCTCTCCGTGAACGAATCGCGACGGACGCCGGTCGGGCGGCGCATCCATGAACGCTCTCTCCCGCCATCGGGCCGCCGCTGACGGTCCCATTCTGAAAAACAAATACACCGCGCCCCGCCGGTGCCCGCATTAACGGCGCGCCAACGATCGGCGCGCAGAAGATCGGCGCCCCGCTCCAGTTTGCCCTCCGGGAACGAATTGCTGCCACACGGCACCGGACACTCCGCCCGATGTCAAAGCCGATCTCAATGAAACAGGAAATCCCTCGGCGCGCCGCCTATCCTCAACGCCGCGCGGCGGGATCTCGTCCGCGAGCGCGCGGTAGCCGACAGCGCCTCGGCTAAGCACAAATGCACGCGGACCTGATGGCGGCGGCGTCGAGGTCGGCGAGGGTGCGGGCGACGCGCAGCACGCGGTGAAAGGCGCGCGCGGAGAGCCGCAGGCGCTCGGCGGCCCCGCGCTTGAGCGCCTCCGGGGCGGCGCCCGGCTACGCCGCCCCGAGGACGGCGCCGCTCGGCCAAGCCGCGTTGGAGCGCAACGCCGTCGAGGCCGAGCGCGCGTAGCGCTCCGCGCCGCAGCGGCGCGCGCGCGGACAACGCGGGCGGCGACCGCGCGCCAGCCTTCCGCCGGCGGCCGCATGATCGATGGTCGGGGCGCCGACCGGCCCACCGCGATCCTGGAGATCGATGCGGTCCATCAGCGGCCCCGACGGCGGCGCCAGATATTCGCGACGTAGCGGGCATTCGGCCGCGCGGCAGGCCTGGCCGGCCTCGCCCCGCGGCCGCAGCCGCACGGATTTGTCGCGGCGACCAGCAGGAAGCGCGCCGGATACTCCACGCGGTCCTTGGCGCGCGCGACGGCGACCGCGCCGGCCTCCAGCGGCTGGCGCAGCGACTCGAGGGCCCGCCGCTGGAATTCCGGAAGCTCGTCGAGAAAGAGCACGCCGCCATGCGCCAGCGATACCTCCCGGGCCCGCACGGGCGGGCCGCCGCCGACGAGCGCGGCGGCATGCAGGGCGAATGGTGCGGGGCGCGGAACGTACGGAATCGGTGAGTCCGCCGCCCGACGAGCTCGCCCGCCACCGAGGCGTCATCGACACGTCGGGTGAGCTCGGCCGCCTCGCCAGCGGCGGCAGAATCCGGGGAGCCGCCCCGCCAGCATCGACTTTCCGGAGCCCGGCGGGCCGACAGGAAGAAGGTCGTGGCCGCCGGCGGCCGCGAGCTCGAGCGCGCGCTTGGCGCTCTCCTGCCCCTTGACATCAGCGAGATCAAGCCGTGCGGATTTTGGGGGACATCTGCGCCTGCGGACGCGAGAGCACTTGCATGCCTTTCATATGAATCATCAGCGCAACTAAGTTTTGCGGCGCGAGCACATCAAGGTCGCCCGCCCACACAGCCTCACTGCCGCAATCCGCCGGACAGATCATGCCGCGATTGCTGGCCGAAAGCGGAGATAGCTGCCGGCAGAACACCGGCGACAGCGCGGATGCCGCCATCAAGCGCGAGTTCGCCCATCACCAGATAATGCGCCAGCTCTTCTCCCGGCATCACAAGGTGACCCTGGAAGTAGTCCAGGCGCTCGTACAGGGCGACCTTGAGCAGCTCGTCGTCGGCGAACAGCAGGCAGCAGGCCAGGTTCCGCCCCGGGAGGTAGCCGGCGACCATGTACTGATCGATGCCGGGATTCAGGCACGCCCACGCGTAGGCCTGCTCGGGATCGGTCACCTTGATCGCGCCGAGTCCGCTCGAGGACGCGTCGGAGAAGTCGCGCAGCCAGATCGGCTCCCCGGCGAACTCGAGCCCGCGGCGGGCCAGGAGATCGTCGCGGCTGACCGTCCCGTAGGGCGGAATCAGCCCGCTGTCCTCCAGGGCGTCGTAGAGGAGCTTCTTGCTGATCGCCACCGAGACGAAGCGCTCCGAGGGCAGGAGCGTGGGCACGGGGAAGGCGCGAGAGCTCCAGTAGAGCACCTCGGCCTCCGGGGAGAACACCGCGGCGTCGATCGCCTCCTTGCGGCAGACGTCCTCGATGGCCTCCGGATAGCCCGGATCGCGGGTGCCGGGAACCCGGTAGACGCGGTCATAGCAGCCCTCGTAGAAGCCGTACCAGTTCCCGCCGCGGTCGGTGCCGATCAGGCTCGCGTCGCGCAGCGAGCTCGCTCATGCCGAGTCGAGCGGGCGATCGCGCGCGGCGTCACGCCGCAGGCGCCCGTGATCAGGATGCGCACGCGCTTCGGCTCGCTACCGGTCGCGAAAGACGCGCAGCAGGAAGCCGCTGTGGCCCGGCGCGAGGATCTCGACCCGCGAGAACCCGGCGCCGCGGAACATCTGCTCGAGGCCGTCACGGGTGTAGTTGAAGATCGGGCAGTCGCCGATCCACTCGTAGCGGACCTTGCGGACCGGACCCTTCATCAGCGACCAGGCGGGGAACGAGCCGACCATGCATCCGCCCGGTGAGCACAGCTCGAACATGCGGGCGGCGAACGCCTCCGGGTTGGGCAGGTAGTCGAACAGGCCGAGGGCGAGGAGCACGTCGAAGCGCCCGTCGAACTGGGCGGTGAGGAAATCGTCGGTGATCAGCGTGGTGCGATCGCCGAAGCGCTCGAGGCGCTGCTCGGCCATCTCGATCATCGGCTCGGAGAAGTCGATGCCGACGTAGCGGCCGGCGCCCGCCTCGAGCACGAACTCGCCGATGCGGCCCGAGCCGCAGCCGATGTCGAGGACCGCGGGATGCTCGTAGGCGGCCACCGTGTCGACGGCCAGCTGCCGGCGCCGGAACAGCCCCGGGCGCAGCAGCTTGACCAGCGGCCGCTCGTCCTCGTAGAGGTCGTCGAACTGCTGGGCCTTGGTGGTGAAGCGGTTGCGGACCCGCTGGGGGGCGTCGAGTGAGCCGGGCATGCGCCCAAACATAGGGGATCGGCTCCGATCTGGCAGCCTTGCGGGCGTGTCCTCGATCGTGGTTCTCGGTCCGGGCGGGGTTGGCGGCTTCCTGGCCGCCGTGCTGGCGCGGGCCGGAGTGGACGTCGCCGCCGTCGGTCGCGAGCCCGAGGCCGCGGTGATCGCCCGCGACGGGATCTCGGTGGACAGCCGGCTGTTCGGGCGCTTCAGCGGCGCGGCTGCCGGTGTCGCACCGAGCTGGCCGGCCCGGCCGACGTCCTGCTGGTGGCCACGAAGGCACCGACGTTGCCCGAGGCGCTCGAGCGGATCAAGACCGCGCCGCGGCTCGTGGTGCCGTTCCTGAACGGGTTCGAGCACGTGGCCGCGCTGCGCTCCTACTTCGGGGATGGCCGCGTCGCAGCCGGGGTGATCCGGATGGAGGCCGACTGCCCGGCTCCCGGGCACGTGGTTCAGTCCAGCCCCGGCGTGCGGGTCGAGCTCGCCGCCGATGATCGGTCACGCCACGAGGACCTGAACGGGCTGGCGCAGGTACTCACCCGGGCCGGCATCCCGGCTCAGATCGGGACCAGCGAGGCCCAGGTGCTGTGGTCGAAGCTCGTGCGGCTGGCGCCGCTGGCCTGCACGACCAGCGTCGCCGATGAGCCGATCGGCTACATCCGCTCCGATCCGCACTGGCGGGCCGTAATGTGCGCTGTGATCGACGAGGTCGTGGCGGTTGCCAATGCCGAGGGGGCTCGCATCGATCCGGCGACGCCGCTGGGCGAGCTCGAGTCGGCCCACGCCACGCTCGGCTCCTCGATGCAGCGAGACCTGGCCGCGGGCCGGGAGCCCGAGGTCGAGGCGATCCCCGGCGCCATCCTGCGCGCGGCGCGCCCGGCACGGGATCGATTGCCCGACGCTCGCCGGGCTGGCGGGCCATCGCCGAGCGGGCCGGTCTGCCGGTGCCCGCCGGTCTCTAGGTCAGGGAATCAGGCGCCGGCGGCCCGGGCCCGGTGCCCGGCCGAGCGGGCTCCGGCCTCGTCCCAGCACTCGTCGATGAACGCGGCGATCTTGCCGGTCAGGCGCTCCGGGCTCACCCGCAGCTCGATGATCGAGTTGGCGTCGATCAGGCGGCCGTTGGGGAGCTCGGCGGCCAGCATGTCGGCGTCCGAGAACGGGTGCAGCGGATCGCGCGGATGGCCGATGACCAACGCCGGGGCCTCGAGGCCCTCGCGGACGGTGCGCTCGGGGGCGGTGCGGCCGAACAGGATCCCCCTGAGCACGGCGCCGCTCGGACCCGGGTCCTGGGCGATCCAGTCGAGCACGAGTTCGACCGTGAACGGGACGAAGGCGCGCGGGATCCGGCGGGCGCCGAGGGCCAGCGCCTTCATGACCGGCTCGCCATAGGTGAGCGCGAACAGCAGCGGAGTGAAGGCTGCTCCGCAGGCCGGGATCGCCTTGTCGAGCACCGGCATCTCGATGATCATGCCCTTCAGGCGCTCGGGGGCCAGCGCGGCCAGCTCGAGCGTCACGTTGGCGCCGAGCGAGGTCCCGCCGACCACCGCCTGCTCGAGGTCGAGATGGTCGAGCAGGGCGCGGGCCTGGCGGGCGAACTCGGGCATCGAGTAGTGGCCCATCTCCTGCGGGCGGTCGGAGTCGCCGTGGCCGAGGAAGTCGAGGGTCACCACCCGGTTGCCGTGCTGGGCCAGATCACCGGCCAGCGGCGCTCTGCATCTTCTGGGAGAGCAGCAATCCGGGCATCAGGACCGTCGTGCGCGGTCCCTTGCCGTGGATCGTGTAGGCGAGCCGATGGCCCTCGTAGCGGAAGTACGGCACCGGTTTCAGGATACCCTTAGATGTCGACTGGCTAGTCAGCCAGTCTTGCGCCCGGTACCGTGCTGGGGTACACCACGAGGAGGACTTCAATGGCAAAGCAGCTGCGATCGCTGAATGGTCAGGTGGTCGCGATCACCGGCGGGGGACGCGGGATCGGCCGTGCCACCGCGGCAGCGCTGATCGCCCAGGGGGCGCGCGTGGCGATCGGCGACATCGACGCGCCGCTGGCGGAGAAGACCGCGGCAGAGCTCGGGTCGGGAACGATCGGCTTGCCGCTCGACGTCACCGATCGCGAGAGCTTTGCCGCCTTCCTCGACGAGGCCGAGCGCCAGCTTGGTCCGCTCGACGTGCTGATCAACAACGCCGGGATCATGCCCGTCGGCCCGTTCGAGAACGAGACCGACGACTGCGCGCAGCGGCTCGTCGACATCAACATCCACGGGGTGATCCTCGGCTCCAAGCTCGCGATCCAGCGCTTCAAGCCACGCGGCCGCGGCCACATCGTCCAGCTCGCGTCGATCGCCGGCAAGGGCGGCTTCCCGGGCGGTGCGACCTACTGCGCGACCAAGCACGCCGTCGTTGGATTGACCGAGGCCCTGCGCTCCGAGCTGCGCGGCACCGGGATCGAGATGCACCAGGTGCTGCCGATCGGCGTCAACACCGAGCTCTACTCGGGCGTGTCGGCGGCCCGCGGGTTCCCGACGGCCGAGCCGGAGGACGTGGCCAACACGATCGTCGAACTGCTCCAGACCGGCAAGTTCGAGCTGTTCGTGCCGCGGAAGGTGGTCTCATCACCCGCATGCAGGCCCTCATGCCGCGCCGCCTGGCCGAGGCGATCATCCGCTTCACCAAGGGCGACCAGCTCCTCCTGGCCGCCGACCCGGCCGCCCGCGCGGCCTACGAGGCCCGCATCACCGGCACCGGCGCGCCGGCCGAGCAGGAGCGCAGCGCGGCCTGACCCGGGGGCTGGTCGAGAAACCCGCCGTATTTTCCGGTTTCTCGACCAGGCTCCGGCTACGGGAGCCAATCGGCGATCAGAGCGCCGATTTGTTCGCCGGCGTCTTCCTGGAGGAAGTGCGAGGCCCCGGCGATCACGTGGTCGACCTGGGTGCCCAGCGCGGCGGCGAACTTCCGGCCGGTCTCGAAGCGGCAGCACCGGGTCTGACTCGGCCCACAGGATCAGCTTGGGGCGCTCGTCGCGGCGCAGGGCCTCGAGCACGCGCATGCCGGCCTGCGCGCCCGGCGCATCGGGAGTGAGCGGCAGGATCAGCGGAAACGCCCGGGCGCCGGCCTTGGCGGCGGCGTTCGGAAAAGGTGCTTCGTAGGCGGCGATCACCGCGTCGCCCGGATCGTGCGAGCACGCTCGTCGCACCAGCAGCCCGACGGGCAGGTCCTCGGTGCGCTCGACGAAGTCCCGGAACGCCATCCAGGCGTCGTTCATCGGCTGATGGCCGGTGAACAGGCCGGTGTCGAGCACCACGATCCGGGCGATCCGCTCCGGCCGCTCGACCGCCACGCGCAGCCCGATCGGGCCGCCCCAGTCATGGACCACGACGGTGGCGTCGCGCAGATCTAGCTCGTCGACCAGCGCGAGCACGCTCGCGGTGTGGCGGTCGTAGGTGTACCAGCCGAGGTCGATCGGCTTGTCGGAGCGCCCGAAGCCGGGCAGGTCGGGGGCGATGCAGCGATAGCCGGCGTCGCGCACCGGCCCGATCACGTTGCGCCAGAGGAACGACCAGGTCGGCTCGCCGTGCACGAACAGCACGGGCCGGCCCTCGCCGAGGTCGAGGTGGGCGAGACGCAAGCCGTGCCACTCGCGATACGACGGCTCGAACGGGAAGTCGGGCAGGCCGGCCAGGAGCTCGTCGGGGGTGCGGATCGCGTCGGTCATCGCTTGCCGGATGGGAGCGTAGGCCTTCAGCCAGCGCACGATCATGCGCCCGACCTGGTGGCCGGCGTCCTCCTGGAGGTAATGGCCGACGCCCTTGACCACGTGGTCGACCTCGGCGCCGATCGCGCGGGCGAAGCGCCACCCGGCGTCGATCGGCAGGATCGTGTCGCCCTCGCCCCAGATGATCAGCTTGGGGCGCGGGTCGGAGCCGAGCGCGGCCAGCACGCGCTGTCC
Source organism: uncultured Solirubrobacterales bacterium (assembly GCA_963764545.1). GTDB lineage: Bacteria > Actinomycetota > Thermoleophilia > Solirubrobacterales > Solirubrobacteraceae > Palsa-465. The sequence goes on from CAVXSX010000013.1 coordinate 14,505, forward strand.
GGTGGCCGCGCCGTCCATCTGCGGCGTGGTGGGCAGGATCAGCGGGAAGGCGCGCGCTCCGGCCTTCGAGGCCGGGTTCGGGAACGGCGCCTCGTAGGCGGCGAGGACGCCCGGCGGCGGCTGGGTCTTGCAGCCGGCGCGGATCAGGAACGACACCGGCAGGTCCTCGCTGCGCTTGGCCAGCTCGCGGAACGCCATCCACGACTCGCTCATCTTCTGGTGCCCGGTGAACAGGCCGCTGTCGAGCACGACCATGCGCCCGATCCAGTCGGCGTGCTCGACGGCCACGCGCAGCCCGATGGCGCCGCCCCACTCGTGCACGACGATCGTCGCGTCACGCAGCTTGAGCTCGGCGAACAGGCTGGCCAGCGGCGTCGGTGTGGCGGTCGTAGCGTGTACCAGTCGAGGTCGATCGGCTTGTCGGAGCGTCCGAAGCCGGGCAGGTCGGGGGCGATGCAGCGATAACCGGCGTCGCGCACCGGCGGGATCACCTTGCGCCACAGGAACGACCAGGTCGGCTCGCCGTGGATGAACACCACCGGCGGTCCCTTCCCCTCGTCGATGTGGGCCAGCCGCAATCCCTCGAACTTGCGATAGCGCGGCTTGTACGGGAAGTCCGGAACGCGGGCCAGGAAATTGTCGGGGGTTTGGACGATGCCGGGCACGGGCTGTGAAACTACCTCCCCGGCGAGCGTCCTGGCGAGATTCACGGGCCGTGCACGAGGGCTTGCGAGGCGTCCGAGGCGACCGTGACCTCGATCTCGGACGGGAAGCGCTCCCACGCGATCAGGTCGAGCGCCTGGAGGCGGTCGAGCACGGCCTGGAAGGCGGCGGCCTGGGCGCGGTTGGCATACCGGCGAGCGATCGTGAACGACCAGCCCGCGGCGGCGGGCGGATCGCTCACCCCGAGCTGCTGCTGGTAGCGCTCGTCCTGCACGGCGCTCGACAGCGTCAGCGTGCTCCGGGGGTCGTGCGAGAGCGTCCGCACCCGGGCGGCGAGCTCGACCAGCATGTCCAGCGCGTCGGGACGCAGCCCGCGATAGAGCGCCGGCGTGGCGCCCACCTGGTGGGCGAGCTGCCCGATCCCGGGGTCGTAGCGCAGCCCGAGCCGAGCGGGGTCCGAGGGCAGCGGGCAGGATCGTCCGGTCGGCGTAGGCGCTGTCGAGAGCGCCGGGGGTGGGGAACGGCTTGACGGTGGCCGGGGGATGCAGGACGTAGGCGTTCGAGTCGGTCGCCGTCTGGAGCGCGTCGAGGCGCTCGAGCGCGGCGCGGTCGGTCCGGTACAGGCGCATGATCTGCTCGGCGCCGAGCAGCCGCCAGTAGTACAGCGAGGAGTCGTCGCCGAAGCTCGAGATCAGCGCGTAGGCGGCCGGGTTGTGATCGGGCGCGGTGTCGAAGTAGAGCTGCGGGTAGGGGACCGCGTGGCCGCCGTCGTAGAGGTCGAGCACGCGCTGGAGGTTGCCGATCCCCATGTGGTAGGACTCGAACGCCAGGTCGGTGCGCCCCAGGTCTCGCTCGGCGATCTCCAGATAGCGCACCGTGCCGGCCAGCGCCTTGCGCGGATCGAAGCGGTCGTCGGCCGCGGCCCGGGCACGCTCCAGGCGCGCCTCCCGGCTCCTCTGCCCGCGCGCCGAGGCGAGCAGGATCTGCCCTGTGAGCTGGCGGCTGCGGGCCAGGTTGATGTGCATGCCGAGCAGCGAGCTGCCGGTCTGGGCCAGGATCTGGGTCAGCCCGGAGGCGTTGGTCGGGTCATCGCCGACGATCGCGTCGGGCCGCCCGGCGCTCTCGACGAACACCAGCGCCTCGAGCCAGGCTCGGGTCAAGGTTGGTGCCGGCAACCGCCCGGTCGATGAGCGGCCGGTACTGCGCCACCCGGGCCGCCGTGGCCAGCACGCCTCCGGGGCTCTTCGTGTACAGCACGTTGGCCGAGCCCGCGGTGGCCCGAGCGACGAAGTCCGATTCGCGGTCGGAGACATAGGCGAACGGATCGCCGGGCTTGGCCGGCTGGCCGATGCCCGGGAGCGGCAGCGGCGGGGGGCCCGGCTTGGCGCCCGGGGAGCGCAGCAGCGCGATGAGGACCGCGATCAGGAGGACGAGCCCGGCGCCTGCGATCGCCAGGCGCCTGCGACCAGCGGCCTTAGAGCGGGACCGCACGTCCTCATCAGTGGTAGACGAGGAACATCCGCTGGCAGGCCGCGGCGTGCGCCGAGTCGACCATGCTCGGGAAGACCTTCCAGCCCCCGCCCGCGGTCGGGTAGACGTTGACCAGCGGGTGGGGGTGCTTGGCGATGTAGGTGCGGCTCACGTACAGCACCCCGGTCTTCACGCCGGCGTACCAGGCGAACACGCTCTGGTAGCCGATCGGGACGTTCGGCTGCCCGCAGGCGAACATGTTCGCGGAGCCGAGGGTTCTGACCACGCCGGACAGGCGGCCGATCAGGACGGTGCGGGCGCGCTGCTGGCGCAGGTCGGCGCGCTCCAGCCGGTACTGCCGGTGGGCAGCCCCGAAGAGCGATCCCGCGATGACGACCAGCGCCAGGACGGTACCCCAGGTACCGAGGTGCCAGACCAGCCGCGAACCGAGGCGGCCGCCGCCAAGGCGCCGGGCCGCCTCCGTGAGCAGCGTCGGCAGCTCGTGGACGATCCGGCCGATGAACACGCCGGCCAGCACCACGACCGCCGCGCCGGACTCGAACATGTAGCGCGGGACCGCCGGGAAGCCGTGGAGGGCGAAGGCGATCTCGATGATCACCCACAGCACGACGCCCGCGGCGAGCACGAGGAGCGCGATGCGCCGGCGCCAGGCCGCCCACGCCACCGCCAGCACGGCGAGCACCCACACCGTGTTCGGGAGCTCCTGGTGGAAGCGGGTGATCGTGCCGGTGATCTTGCTGCCGTGGATCGCCCGCGGGGAGTTCTCGGCGATGTTGCCGGCAGTGAGCAGGCTCTTGGAGGTGAGGCCCGGGATCCCGAACCACAGGAACAGCAGTCCGACGACCGAGGCGTACAGCCACTTGCGGTACTCGGGCCGCTTCCACCACAGCCACAGGCCGGCGAGTCCCCAGAACGGCCACACTTCGGGGCGTCCCAGCGAGCCCAGCCACCACGTCCAGAAGGCGGCCTTGTGATGACCGGACAGGTGCAGGTCGATGGCCAGCAGGCAGATCGACACGATCATCGTGTCGGACTCGGCGCTCAGGACGTAGTGCGTGTAGCTGAATGCAGTGGTGAGGTTGCCAACCGGGTCCTGCATGAGGAACAGGCAGGCCGCGGCGAACAGCCCGGCCACGTAGGAGGCGTAGCGGCGCTCGGGGCGCGAGTAGGTCAGCCGGAAGGCGATCCGCCAGGCGAAGATCAGCCCGCTCAGCGAGATCGCCACCGAGGTGACCATCCACAGCCACAGGGCGTAGTGCCCGACCACCGCGTAGGGCACTGTGAACAGGTACGGCAGCGGCTTCCAGGACGGCGCGCCGTTGGTGTCGAGGGCCAGGTGGATGCTCAGCTTGCCCCACACCAGCCAGCCGTACGGGTCGTAACCCGGCCGGGCGCGGGCGTAGAGCACGATGCCCAACGAGACGACCAGCAGGCCGATCGAGGCCAGGACCCAGCGATAGCGGTGGGTCAGCGCGCGCCAGTCGGTCCCCGTTCGCCGCGCGGCGGGGGGCGGCTCGGAGGGGGCTTCGATCGGAGGGACGTCTAGGGTCTGCTCGGACACGGCGGCCGCGCTGACGGTAGCAATCGAGGCCCCGCCGGTCCTGACCGGACGGGGTACATGGCCCCAAGGATGCCGCGGAGCGGCCCCAAGAACGGTGAAGGTCCTCTAATCTCTTCTTTCAGTCGGCGCTGCCTGTTACGTCTCGCGTACGGTCCGTCGGCTATCCTCGTGCGCTCGCGGGCCATGAATCGCCTGGACATTGGCCCACTGACGCGCCGCCTCACCGGCCGAGAGCGCTGAAGAAGATCCCCTAGTCGAATGTCAGGCATTGGAGCGGCTATATGCAAATCTTGGTTCTTGGCGGTGACGGATACCTCGGGTGGCCGACCGCACTGCACCTCAGCGCCCTCGGGCATGAGGTAGCGGTCAACGACAACTTCGCCCGCCGCCGCTATGACGAGGAGATGGGGGTGGAGAGCCTCGTCCCGATCTGCACGCTCGAGGAGCGGGTCGCCGCCTGGGCCGAGATCACCGGCAAGACCATCAAGACCTACGTCGGGGACCTGTGCGACGCCGCGTTCGTGCACGAGATGGTGGGGGACTTCCGGCCCGAGACGATCGTCCACTTCGGCGAGCAGCGTGCCGCGCCGTACTCGATGATCGACCAGGCGCACTGCGTCTACACGCAGACCAACAATGTGGTCGGCACGCTCAACGTGATGTACGCAATCGCCGACACCGACCGCGACATCCACCTGGTCAAGCTGGGGACGATGGGCGAGTACGGCACGCCGAACATCGACATCGAGGAAGGCTGGCTCGAGGTCGAGCACAACGGCCGCAAGGACCGGATGCTCTATCCGAAGCGCCCCGGCTCCTTCTACCACCTGTCCAAGGTGCACGACAGCCACAACATCGAGTTCGGCTGCCGCATCTGGGGCCTGCGCGCCACCGACCTGAACCAGGGCGTGGTGTACGGGGCGGATACCGAGCAGACCAAGCTCGACCCGCGCCTGGCCACCCGCTTCGACTACGACGGCGTGTTCGGCACGGTGCTCAACCGGATGACGATCCAGGCGGTGCTCGGCCACCCGCTCACCGTGTACGGCAACGGCTCGCAGACCCGCGGCCTGATCAACATCGTCGACACGGTCGAATGTATCCGGCTCGCCTCGGAGACCCCGGCGGACCGAGGCGAGTTCCGTGTGTTCAACCAGTTCACCGAGTCGCTGTCGGTGCGCCAGATCGCCGAGACGATCGCCGAGGAGTTCCCCGGCGAGGCCACGATCGAGACGGTCGAGAACCCCCGCGTCGAGGCCGAGGACCACTACTACAGCGCCAAGCACACCGCGCTTGTCGACCTCGGGCTCAAGCCGACGCTCCTGTCGATGACGCTGATCGACCACCTGTTCGACGTGGTCGGAGCGCCACAGGGATCGCGTGGACGTGGCGGCGGTCATGCCGACCGTCAGCTGGCGCGAGACGACCAGCGAGCTGCCCCAGACCTCGACCCGGGCGCTGGCCCAGACGTGAGCTCCTCGCCGGGCCTCGAGGGGCGCCGCGTCCTGGTGACCGGCGGCTCCGGGTTCATCGGGCGCCACGCGGTGGCCGAGCTGGCCCGTGCCGGCGCCGTCGGTGCGCGTGGTCGACCTGAAGCCGCACCCCGATCCGGCCGTGGACATCGTGGTCGGGGACATCGGCGATCCCGACGTTCTCGCTGGGGCGTTCGCCGGCGGGATCGACTCAGTCGTGCACCTGGCCGCGGTGACCTCGGTGCTGCGCTCGGTCGAGAACCCCGAGGGAACGTTCGCCACGAACGTCGCGGGGACGCACGCGGTCCTGGAGGCCTGTCGCTCCGCGGGGGTGGGCTCCGCTGGCGTTTGCCTCGACCAACGCGGTGACCGGACCCATGGAGGCGCCCGCGATCGTCGAAACCGCGCCGCTCAGGCCGCTCACGCCCTACGGCGCGACCAAGGCGGCGGGCGAGATGTTGATGTCGGCCTACACCGCGTCCTACGGCGTGCGCTGCGTCTGCGTGCGGCTGACCAACGTCTACGGGCCGGGCATGGAGGCCAAGGACTCGATCGTGGCCCGGCTGATGCGGGCGATCCGGCTCGAGCGCGAGTTCGAGATCTACGGCGACGGCCAGCAGGTGCGCGACTACGTGCACGTCTCGGATGTGGTCGCGGCGATGCGGTTGGGGCTGGTCAGCCGAGGACTGGAGCGGGCCGGTGGTGATCGGCTCGGGCAAGTCGCTGTCGGTGCTCGATGTCGTGGACACGGTGCGCTCGGTCACCGGCGCCACTCTGGAGGTCCGCCACGGGCCGGCCCGGGCCGGCGAGATGCCGGCGGTGATCGTCGACCCCTCGCGCGCGCTGGCGGCGGGTTGGAAGCCGCGCTTCGACTTCGCCGAAGGCGTCCGTGGCGTGTGGGACGAGTGGTCGGTGGCCGATATCGACACGATCGTGTCCGGCATGCCCGTGGCACCGGTGAGCGCGTCATGAGCACGGTCTCCCGAAGCGAGTCGACCACCGCCCGGACCGGGTTCGATGTGGAGGCAGAGCTCTGGCCGGCTCTCGGCCGATGAGCGGGGAGCGGCAACGGCCTTCCTGTCGGTCCACGGCCCCGGGCTGGGCGCGCCGCTGGCCATCGTGATCCCCGCCTATAACGAGGAGCCGACCGTGGCCGAGGTGGTGGCCGAGATCCCGCGCACGGCGGCCGGGCTGCGCACCGAGGTGATCGTCGTGGTCGACGGGGCGCGCGATGCCACGGCTTCGCGCGCGGCCGGTGCCGGCGCGCTGGTGTGCGACGTCCCGGTCAACCGCGGCCAGGGCGCCGCGCTGCGGCTCGGCTACTGGCTGGCCCGGGCTCGCGGCGCTCAGTTCATCGCCACGATCGACGCGGACGGGCAGTACGAGCCGGAGGAGATCGCTCGGGTGGTGCAGCCGATCCTGGACGGTCAGGCGGACTTCGTCTCGGGCTCGCGCCGGCTCGGCGCCGAGCTGACCACCGACAAGGTTCGCCATCTGGGGGTGCTCGTGTTCGGCGCGCTGATCAGCGTTCTGGTGCGCCATCGGATCACCGACCCGGCGTGCGGGATCCGCGCCATGCGCGCGGAGGTGACCGGGGCGGTCAAGCTCGAGCAGCCCCAGTACCAGGCGTCCGAGCTGATGATCTCAGCCGCGCTGCACGGCTACCGGCTGGCCGAGGTGCCGACGACGATGCGCGACCGGGGCGTGCACGCCACTCAGACCAAGAAGGGCGGGAACTTCGGCTACGGAGTGCGGTTCGCGCGGGCGGCGTTGCGCACCTGGATGCGCGACCGCACGGCGGCGCGCACGCGGCTGCGGCCCGAGAAGATCCACACCTCGTAGACCGCGAAGCGGGCCACGAACAGGACCGCGAACACCGCCAGGTAGGAGCCGGTGACCAGCAGCGCCCGGATGCCGTGGTGGGCCGGGATGCTCTGCACGTGGCGCTGGGTCCACGCGGTCGTCTCGGAGGTGACGAACAGGGTCAGCGCTGAGACGATCACGTAGGCGACGATCTCGCGTCCGAACGCGATTCGGCCCTCGACCCGCCAGGCCCAGCGGCGGTTGAGGATCCAGTTCGGGATGGCGCCGGCGATGAACGCCACGACCGAGCAGGCGGTGGTTCCGGCGCCCATCACGTAGAGGATCGCGAACACGATCGCGCTGGTCGCGGCGGCCACGACCGACCCCAGCGTGTAGCGGGTGATGCGCGCGCCGAGGGGCGACTCGGTGATGCGGCGAGCTATCCGGGTATTCGCGAGGCGCAGGCCCAGGGGGGAATTGCGCATCGCGTGGTAGCGGTTGGTGATCACCGAACAGCGATCGTAGCGGCTTATGCGTCAGGTCGGTGTCACCGGTGGGTGCGTGGGCGCCCATCGGGGGGTGGCGCCGGGGGTCCCGGTACGTTCTGTGACGTATGCGCATTCAGGTGGCGGGCGATCCGTTGGTGCTCGACGACGATCTGGTGATCGCCGGGGATAACGCCGGCGTGCTCGAGCGACTGCCGGAGGGGGTCTTCGATCTCATCTACATGGATCCTCCGTTCAACACCGGCCGGGCGCAGGCGCGGCGGTCGCTCGCCGTGGAGGCTCGCGGCCGACGGTGATCGCGTCGGGTTCGGCGGGCGGCGCTACCGGTCGCGGGTGCTGGGGACGCTGGCCTTCGATGACGCGTTCGATGACTACCTGGCGTTTCTGGAGGTTCGGTTGCGGCGCGCTCGAGACCTGCTGGCCGCCACACGGGACGCTCTACTTCCACATCGATTATCGCGAGGCGCACTACGTCAAGCTGCTGCTCGACGAGGTGTTCGGCCGCGACGCGTTTCTGAACGAGCTCATCTGGAGCTACGACTACGGGGCCAAACCGCGTCGGCGCTGGCCCGCGAAGCACGACACGATCCTGGTCTACGTGCGGACGCCGGGGGCGCATTTCTTCGACGCCGATGCGGTCGAGCGCGAGCCGTACATGGCGCCGGGATTGGTTTCGGCCGAGAAGGCGGCGCGGGGCAAGCGGCCGACCGATGTGTGGTTCCACACGATCGTCCCGACCAACGGCCGCGAGAAGACCGGCTACCCGACCCAGAAGCCCGAGGGGGTGCTGCGGCGGATGGTGGCCGCGTCGTCGCGGCCGGGGAGCTGGTGCCTGGATCCGTTCGCCGGCTCGGGCACGCTCGGGGCGGTGTGCCGGGCGCTCGGCCGGCGCTTCGTGCTGGTCGATCGCAGCCCGGAGGCGATCGAGGTCATGCGCACCCGGCTCGCCGGTGGTCCTAGGCGCGACGCGGACGCCCGCGGACCAGCGGGACAAACTGCACTGCCTCTAGCCGGAGACGGCTGACCCGCTCCGCTGAGCGCTCGCTCAGCATCAGGTGCTGCTCTTTGGTGCCCACCGGTGCGACCATGCGGCCGTGGTTGGCGAGCTGTTCCTCGAGTGCGCGCGGGGGCTCGTCGCCGATGGCGGCGGCGACGTTGATCGCGTCGAAGGGCGCCTCCTCGGGCCAGCCTTCGGAGCCGTCGCCGACCTTGAAGGTGACGTTGGCGATGCCCAGGTCACCCAGCGTCTGCTCTGCCTGTGCCGTCAGCTTCGGGTGGCGCTCGACGGTGTAGACGTGGCCGGCGAGCAGCGATAGCAGCGCCGCGTGGTAGCCCGAGCCGGTGCCGACGTCGAGCACGCGGTCGGTCGGCTCGAGCGCCAGGACCTCGAGCATGCGGCGCCACGACCAGCGGCTGCGAGATCGTCTGGCCGGCGCCGATCGGCAGCGCCACGTTCTCGTAGGCGCGGCTGATCTCGGATTCCGGGACGAACCACTCCCGGGGGATGCTGGCGATCGCCGCGAGTACGCGCTCATCGGCGATGGCGGGGCGAAGGGTGTGCGCGAGCTCGGCCGCCTGGCGGGGGGACATGGTGAAGTTAGAAGTCCTCCGCAGTCGGCGTCGAGCCACTTGTCGAAGAACTCCTCGGCGTCGAGGCTGGCCAGATCGACCCGCAGGAGCCTGACCAGCTTGGACGCGTCCTTGGCGTGCAGGTTCCAGTAGAGGATCACCTCGCCGTCGTCGATCGAGACGATCTCGATGCGGTCGGTGCGCTTCGGGTCAGACAGGAAGGCCGGCTCGCGTCCGCCGCGCGAGACGATCAGCTCGTAGGCGCGGTTGGCCTTCATCGGAAGGCCACCGTAGCCTGGTGGATCGCGTCCAGGCCGGCGTAGACGTCGCCGCCCACCTGGATCGCGGGCAAGGTGCTCAGCCCGGCCTCGCGCGCGCGACGCGTCGCATCCTCCAGGGCGGTTCGTGTCCCGGCCAGCTCGATGCCCTTGCGCAGCGCGGTCGGATGCATCTCGCAGGCCGCGCCCGCGATCAGGATCGTGTTCTCGTCGGTCAGGTCACGACCGCCGGCGAAGGCCTGGCGAAAGGCGGCCAGGGAGAACGCCACGGCACGGCCGATCCTCTTCGCGTAGGCCGCGGCCAGCATCGCCCGCTCGGTGTCAGGTGGCCACCCCGCCGGCCACCGGACCGACTGCAGTCCCAGTGCGGCCGCCTGACGCTCGATGTGCTCCCGGTCGAGCGCCGGTTGCCCGAACTCCCGTCCAAGCACGGGTTCCCATTCGGGCACCACGGGGAGCGCCGTCATGATCGTCTCGGCGACCAGGTAGCACTGTGGGCTCCCGAGGTCGTAGTAGAAGACTGGCTGCTGGACGTCGTCCACGGATCAGGTGGACGCCTACTAAGGGCCCGTCGGCGAATGAGTTGTCGCTGAAGGCGCCCGATGAGCGTCGCGGATGCGTCGTCCTCGGCGGCTCGCGCAGCGCTGCTGCGCCACGCCGCCTGCGTCCTCGCCCCGCTCGCACCTCGGACCCCTCATTCCGACACCTTCTTCACCGGCGAACCCTACCCGTGGATGAGCCACCCGTCCGCGGCGCGACCGGCTTCCATGACCGCCTCCGACAAGGTCGGATGGCCGTGGATGATCCGCGCCACTTCGGGATAGCCTCCCTCGAGCGCACGTACGTTGACCAGCTCCTGGATGAGCTCGGTGGCCCGCGTGCCGACGATGTGGCCGCCCAGCAGCTCGCCGTACTGCTTCTCCCCGACGATCTTGACCAGGCCGGTGCGGTCCCCGTAAACGGTGCCGGCGCCCACCGCGCCGTACTGGACCTTGCCGACCACGACGTCGTGTCCCTGCTCGCGCGCCTGCTCCTCGGTCAGGCCGAAGCTGCCCACGTTCGGCGTGCAGAAGGTGGCGCGAGGCACGTCCAGGTAATCGATCGGGTGAGTCTCGAGCCCGGCCGCGTCCTCGACCGCGATCACGCCCTCGTCGGAGGCCTTATGGGCCAGCGCCGGGCCGGGGACCAGGTCGCCGATCGCGTACACGCCGTCGGCCTTGGTGCGCATCCGGCCGTCGACCTCGATCAGGCCGGCGGTGCCGCGGGTGACCCCGGCCGCGTCCAGGCCCAGCGCCTCGACGTCCGGGCCCCGGCCGGTGGCGATGACCAGCCAGTCGGCTTCGCCCTGGTTATCACCGTGGGTGTAGCGGCACACCGACTCGGTCGACTCGATGTTCTCCACGAACGTGCCGATGTGGAGCGTGATGCCCTGACGCTTGAGGCCGCGATCGACGAGCTTCGAGATGTCGGCGTCCTCGGTCGGAAGCACGCGATCGAGCGCCTCGAACAGCGTGACCTGCGTGCCCAGGCGGGCGTAGGCCGAGGCGATCTCGGCCCCGGACGCGCCGGCGCCCACGACGGCGAGGCTGCTTGGTCGCTCGGGCAGCGCCCATGCTTCCTCGGTCCCGATCACGCGGCCGCCGAACTCGGTGCCCGGAATCGGCCGCTTGACCGAGCCGGTGGCGAGGATGATCGTCTTGGCGGTGATCGTGTCCTCGCCCACCTTAATCGTGCCGTTGCCGGACAGCGAGCCCGCGCCTTCGATCAGCTCGATCCCGTTCTTCTTGAACAGGCCGGCCACGCCGCCGGTCAGGGTCTTGATGACCTTCTGCCGGCGCTCCATGACCCCGCTCCAGTCGACCTCGGGGTCGCCCACCTTGATCCCGAAGTCCCCGGCCTCCCTGACCTCGGCGAGGACGTCGGCCACGCGCAGCACCGCCTTGGCCGGGATGCAGGCGTAATTCAGGCACCGTCCGCCGACCTGGTCGGACTCCACCACCGCGGTCTTCATCCCGAGCTGGGCGGCGCGAACCGCGGCCACGTAGCCGCCAGGGCCCGAGCCGATCACCACGCAGTCGTACGTGCTGTCTGGCATGCGGCCGGAGACTATAGAAGGGCGTCTTGAGCGGGGGGTTTCGGACGCGTCGGCGAGCGTCAGGCGCGGCCTGGGGGCTTGGGCATCTGGAGGCGGCTGAGCACGCGGACGAGCTTGAAGAACAGGTAGCCGCTACCGCCGACCACCGCCACCGCCGCGACGACGCCCAGGACGTTGCTGGCGCGCAGCAGCAGCAGCGAGAAGAACAGGATCACGAACGCGAGGATGGCCTGGAATCCGAGGACGGCCCAGTAGCGCAGCTGCCACATGCCGACGGCGCAGACCAGCATGACCACCGAGAACAGGATCACGCCGCTCGCGCCGGCGTGAGCGTTGCCGACGCTGAAGCTGCCGTTGACGATCACCGCGCCCAGGTCGCCGGCGCCGATCAGGACCGCGAGCAGCGCCGCGACCTTGAGCGCCCAGGGTCGCTCGCCTGGACCAAGTGGGGCGAGGGTCGCGCGGACGGCGGCATTGCGCGCCTCAGAGCGGCCGGGTGGGCGTGCCCGAGCAGGGGCGTCGGCAGTCCGAGGTCCTGGCGGGGTCGTCGGTGCGCCTGGTGGGGTCGTCGGTGCGGTCGGGCGCGCCCGGGCCGAAGCGCTCGGATGCCGGCGCCGCTTGCGGCTACGCCCAGCCAACGCGGGCCTCGGAGGCTGGGAAGATCGCTCGGCGGAGCTTGCGGGCCACGGGCTCGGGCTCCGCGGCTTCGGTCAGGGCGCGGACGACCGCGATCCGCTGCGCTCCGGCCGAACGCACCGCGTCGACGTTCTCAGGTGAGATCCCGCCGATCGCGAAGAACGGCACGGTGGCGTGCTCGGCGGCGTATCCGACGAGCTCGTGGCCGACCGCCGGCCGCCCCGGCTTGGTCGGCGTGGCGTGCACAGGCCCGACACCGATGTAGTCGACATCGAGCGCCGCGGCCGTATCGACCTGCTCGGGGGTGTGCGTTGACAGACCGATGAGGCGATCCGCGCCCACGATCGCGCGGGCCCCGGCAACCGACAGGTCGTCCTGGCCGACGTGCACGCCGTCGGCCTCGGCCTCGGCCACCAGGTCCGGGCGGTCGTTGAGGATGAACAGCGCGCCGTGCTGCGCGGCGGCCCGCGCGAATCGCTTTGCGGTGGCGACGATCTCGGCGTCGGCGGCGTCCTTCATGCGCAGCTGGAGGATGTCCACCCCGGCCCCCAGGACGGCGGCGAGGAACTGGTCCGGCCGCTCGTCGCAAACCAGGTAGAGATGAGCGGTCCGGAGGCGTTGTCTGCGCTCGGTCACGCGTTCAGTGTGCCAGGACGATGGCGCTAGGATTGGTTGAACGGGAGCCCTACCAGTGGGCTGAGAGGGCGGACATGGGTATCCACCCACCTCCGCCGACCGTCTGAACCTGAACCGGATAATGCCGGCGCAGGGAAAGCACACCTTGCCCGATCGATCAAGCACATTCGACGTCGCCGTCGTAGGCGCGGGCGTCATCGGCCTCGTCGTGGGCTGGCGTGCCGCGCAGCGCGGCCTGAAGGTGATCGTGCTCGAGCGCGGCCCCGAGCCGGCGAAGCAAACCTCGTCGGTGGCCGCGGGCATGCTCGCCCCGATCAGCGAGACGCTGGCCACCGAGCTGCCGCTGATGCGCCTCGGGCTGGCCAGCGTGCAGGCCTATCCCGCGTTCGTCCAGGAGCTCACCGAGGCCACGGGGATGGACACCGGCTATCTGCGCTGCGGCACGCTGCTGGCGGCTCGTGACGGCGATGAGGCCGAGGCGCTCGGCCGTGAGCTCGCCCTGCGCGAGCGGTTTGGCCTGGCAGTCCAGCGGTTGCGCGCGAGCGAGGCGCGGCGGCTGGAGCCGGCGCTCGCCCCGACCCTGAGGCTCGCCCTCGACGTGCCGGACGATCACGCAATCGATCCGCGCAAGCTGGCCGCGGCCCTGGCCGTGGCGTTCACCCAAGCGGGCGGTGAGCTGCGCACGAGCGCCGCCGTGTCCGAGCTGATCGGAGCTGGGATTAGAGGTGGGATCGGAGGCGGGATCGGGGCCGGTGAGCGCGTGAGCGGCGTCCGCCTGGCCGATACCGGCGAGCAGATCACGGCCGAGCACGTGGTGGTGGCCGCCGGCGTGTGGTCGCAGGACCTCGACGGGCTGCCCGCCGAGGCCCGGGTCCCGATCCATCCGGTCAAGGGCCAGATCCTCCGCCTGCACGACCCCAGCGGACCGGGCCTGCTCACCCGTGTGGTGCGGTTCACCGGCGGCTACCTGGTTCCCCGCGGCGATGGGCGCTACGTCCTCGGCGCGACCATGGAGGAGCGCGGCTTCGACACCACCGTGACGGCCGGCGCGGTGTTCGAGCTTCTGCGTGACGCCTTCGAGCTGCTGCCCTCGGTGACCGAGCTGGTCATCGACGAGCTGTCCGCCGGCCTGCGTCCGGCCACGCCCGACAACCTCCCGGCGCTTGGACCTGGCGCGCGCGCCGGGCTGCACTGGGCGACCGGGCACTTCCGCCATGGGATCCTGCTCACCCCGATCACCGCGCAGATCGCGTTGGCTGGGATTACGGGCGAGGACCCGGGCGTGGCGTCGGCGGAGTTTGCGCCAACCCGATTCTCCGGCGTACCGGTGGCGGCATGAGCGTCGCGGTAACCGTCAACGGCGAGCTGCGCGAGCTGCCGGCGGGCGCCACCGTGGCGAGCGTGATCGCCTCGCTTCACAATGCTCCCGACGGCCGCGGCGTGGCGGTGGCCGTGGAGGGTGAGGTTGTCCCGCGCGCTCAGTGGCCGACCACGGAGCTGCGGGACGGAACAGCAATCGAGGTCGTCGTGGCCGTGCAGGGAGGTTGACCTGAGATGAACACATCAGCACCACTGACCATCGCCGGCCGGGAGCTCGACTCCCGGCTCATTCTGGGCACCGGCGGCTTCACGAACCACGAGGTGCTGGGCTCGGCGCTTAAGGCATCTGGCGCTGAGCTGTGCACGGTTGCACTGCGCCGGCTGGATCCGGCCGCCCGCGGGTCGATCCTCGACGTGCTCGAGGCCGCCGGCGTCGAGGTGCTGCCGAACACCGCCGGTTGCTACACGGCGCGCGACGCGATCATCACCGCCGGGCTCGCCCGCGAGGCGTTCGAGACCGACTGGATCAAGCTCGAGGTGATCGGCGACGACCGCACGCTGCTGCCCGACGCGGTTGAGCTCGTGGCTGCCGCCGAGGCGCTGGTCGATGACGGCTTCACCGTGCTGCCCTACACCACCGACGATCCGATCCTGGCCCGGCGCCTGGAGGACGTGGGCTGTGCCGCGGTGATGCCGCTCGGCTCGCCGATCGGCAGCGGGATGGGGATCTGCAACCCGTACAACATCTCGATCGTGGTCGAACGGGCCGGCGTCCCGGTGATCCTCGACGCCGGCGTCGGCACGGCCTCCGATGCCGCGCTGGCGATCGAGCTCGGCTGCGACGCGGTGCTGTGCGCCAGCGCGATCTCGCGGGCGCATGACCCGACCGCCATGGCGCGCGCGATCCGGCTCGCGATCGAGGCGGGCTGGCTTGCCCGCGAGGCCGGCCGAATACCGCGGCGGCGCTACGCCCAGGCCTCGACGCCCGACGAGGGGCTCCCGGTGTTCGACACCGCCTCCCCGTGACCGACACCGCCTCCCCGTGACCGACCGCTCCGTCGATGATCTGATCGACGATTGGGAGTCCGCCTGGTCGGGTCGCGACGAGGCGGCTTTCGGCGCGGTCTGCTCGAGCAAGATCCACTACGAGGACCCGCTGACCAGCGAGCCGCTCGAGGGGCTCGAGCAGTTCGCCCTTCACCCCACCCGCCTGTGGGCGGCCTTCCCCGATGCCCGCATCGAGCAGACCGGGGAGCGCCTGACCAACGACCGGTTCGTGGCTGCGCCGTGCAAGCTGCTCGGCACCCACCGGGCCGCGCTCGAGGGGCTGCCCGCCACCAACCGGTTCGTGGTCCTGCATTGCATCTTCTACTGCGAGATCCGCCGCAACCGGCTGCTGCGCGTGCGCGGGTTCTTCGACCTGTACGACGCGGCCACCCAGCTCGGGGTCCTGCCCGGACATGGCACCCTCGGCGAGAAGGCGTTGCTCGTGCTGCGCGGCTTCGGGCTCCGGAGCGGGCGGAGCTCATGACCCTCGAGATCGCGATCCCGATCTTCGACGGCATCACAGCTCTCGACGCTGTCGGGCCGTACGAGGTGCTCTCGCGGTTGCCCGGCGCGCGCGTCCACTTCCTGGCCTTGGAGCCGGGACCCAAGCGGACCGACAACGGGATGCTCGCGCTGAGCGCGGATCGAGCGCTGAGCGACGTGCCTCATCCCGAGGTGATCGTCTTCCCCGGTGGCTACGGGACGCGTCCGCTGATGAAGGACGAGGCGATGCTGGCCTGGGTGCGGGCCGCACACGAGACGTCACAGTGGACCACCTCGGTGTGCACCGGCGCGCTCGTCCTCGGTGCGGCCGGCATCCTCGATGGCCTCGAGGCGACCACCCACTGGTTGCAGCTGGACAAGCTCGCCGCGCTTGGCGCAACTGCGGTCAGCCGGCGGGTGGTCGAGCAGGGCAAGGTGATCACCGCTGCCGGTGTGTCGTCGGGCATCGACATGGCCCTCACACTCGCCGCCCGCATCGCGGGCGAGGACGTCGCGCAGGCGATCCAGCTGTTCATCGAGTATGACCCGCAGCCGCCCTTCGACAGCGGGTCTACGGCGAAGGCTTCCCCGAGGATCGTGGAGCTGGCGCGTCCGCGAGCGTGACCGCTACCGGAATGTGACCGCTACCGGGGCGTGATCGGACAGCGGCCCCCGGTCGAGGACCTCGGCCTCGCCCCCCGGCGCGAGCCCACGCGCGAACACGAGGTCCACGTCGTGGCCCCCGGCGTACTCGAAGCCGTCGAGCGCGAGCTTGCGGATGTTGAAGTCGCCGCCGAGCACAGCGGGTGTGTCGGGGCCTGCCCATGCGAGGACGCTGGCCGCCGCGCGCACGGCGTCGCGCATCGGGCCGCCGCCGTGCAGGTTGGCCACCCACAGGCCGGCGTCTTGTAGAAGCACGCCATGGACCCAGCGGCGCTCGGGCCAGAGACATAGCCGGCGCACGCGATGGGCCTGCACGGAGTCGCCGCGGACCAGGATCGCGTTGGCACCGCCACCGTTGGACTTGATCAGGTCGGGGCTGCGGACCGCGATCGCGCGCCGGAGCGGGAGTAGAGCGTTGCGCGAGGTCAGCACGCGTCGCTGCTGCGCTCCTAAGCGGTTCGCCAGGAGTGCGGGCCACCACGGCGGCACCTCCTGGAGCAGCGCCACGTCCCATGTCCAGCTGGCCATCGCCGCGCAGAACTCCTCGAACAGGTCCCGTCCGGATCCCGCCACCGACCGGCCATGCAGCAGGTTCCAGGTCAGGACGCGCAACGGCATCGGCGCAACGTACACTCGCTGCTTGCCGCGCCACTTCATCACCGGGACTGAACTGAGCGCGGGGGAGCTGCACGCGCTGCTCGATCGTGCGCTCGAGCTGAAGGCCGCGCCGTACGACCCCGACGTGCTGCGCGGGCGGACGGTGGCGCTGATCTTCCAGAAGCCGTCGACCCGGACCCGGGTCTCGTTCGAGGCCGGCATCGCCGAGTTGGGCGGCCACCCGATGGTTCTGCGCCCCGAGGATCTTCAGGTCTCGCGCGGGGAGTCGATCCGCGACACGGCTTATGTCCTCTCGCGCCACGCCGTGGCCATCGGGATCCGCACGGGCGAGGACGAGATGGTCGACGCGCTGGCCGAGCACGCCACCGTTCCGGTGATCAACATGCTGAGCCCGAGCCACCACCCCTGTCAGGCGCTGGCTGACCTGCTCACGCTGCGCGAGACGTTCGGCCAGCTTAAGGGGCTGAAGCTCGCCTACGTCGGCGACGGCAACAACGTGGCCCGTTCGCTGGTCGAGGTGGGGTCCGCGGTGGGCATCGAGGTCCGGGTCGCCGCACCGGACGGCTACCAGCTCGAACCGGGACCGCACGGGATACTGACCGCCGATCCGGCTGAGGCGGCGCGGGGCGTCGACGCCGTGTACACCGACGTGTGGGTCAGCATGAGCGACGACCCCGCTTCGGCTGCCGAGCGCCGTCGGGCGCTCGCGCCCTACCGCATCGACGACGAGCTGCTGGACCTCGCCGCGCCGGGTGCGATCGCGCTGCACTGCCTGCCCGCCCATCCCGGCGAGGAGATCACCGAGCAGGTGCTCTACGGCGAGCGCCAGCGGATCTGGGATCAGGCCGAGAACCGCCGCCACGCCCAGAAAGCCCTGCTCGAGCTGCTTATTGGGCGACGGCTCTCGCCGACTGCGACCGGCGTCTGATCCGAAAGCGTTGGGGTAGGCTCAGGGCGAGGTTTCTGGGAAGGAGAGATGCGGACCATGCCCTCAGCCAAGTCCCCCTCCGGTGGCGCGCGTTCGAGCAGTCGATCGCGTTCGTCGAGCCGGCCGGACACCACGCACGACGGTTCGGGCAGCCTGGCCGAACAGCTGCTGAATCGGATCATCCAGCCGCTCGGGCTGGTTGTTCTGACCCGCGACCGCATCCAGGAGGTCCTCGACGACGCGGCCGAGCGCGGCCGGGTCACTCGCTCCGACGCCAACGACCTGGCCGCCGAGCTGGTCAACCGGGGCCGCCAGCAGACCGAGCAGCTGCTCGCGGACGTCGAGCGCATGTTCGGCAAGGGGCGCCAGCAGATCGGGGCCAGTGCGCGGGCCCGGCGCAGCGAGTCGCTGGATCTGATCATGCGCAGTGCCGACCGGGCCCGGAGGACCGTGGGGACCGGCGAGACGTTCCCGATCCTCGGCTACGACGAACTGACCGCGACCCAGGTGCAGGCTCGGCTGGACGGCCTCTCGCCGGCTGAGCTGCGCAAGGTGCGAGACTACGAACGACGCCACGCCAACCGGAAGTCGGTGTTGGCCGCCATCGACAAGCACCTTTCCTCAGACTGACCGAGCACTTCACAGAGAGCGCCGGCCGCGCACTGGACCATGCCCACGGGCAGGCGCGCGAGCTGCGCCACAGCTTCGTCGGCACCGAGCACATCCTGCTGGCCCTTTTGCTGGAGCCCGACGGGACGGCTGCCCAGGTGCTTGGCACGTTTGGTGTGACCCACGCCGATGTGCGCGCGGCCGTGGTCCGGATGATGGGGCTGGGCCTCGAGGACCCTCAAGAAGCGGTGGCGCTCACGGGGCGCGCGCAGGATGTGATCGACCGCGCCCGCCGGGAGGCCTCGATCCGCGACGAGCGCGAGGTCGGGACCGACCACATCCTGCTCGCGCTCGTCCACGCCCCGGACGGTGCCGCGACGCGCATCCTGCTTGGGCTCGATGTCGACCCGGCGGACGTCCGCGCCGCCTTGGGCCGCGGCTGAAACGCCCCGAGCTGCGCCGCGACCTAACCTAGAGTTCGTGGAGCCCGTCAGCACGCCAACCGGACGCCGGCCTGCGCGGGGTGAGCATCTCGAGCTGACGATCGCCTCGCTCGCGTTCGGCGGCGCCGGGGTGGCCCGGCTGGACGGCTACGTCGTGTTCGTCCAGGACGGGATGCCGGGCGACCGGGTCCGGGCCGAGGTACAGAAGGCGAAGCGTGCCTATGCCCAGGCCCGGGCAGTCGAGATCGTCCAGCCGAGCCCCGACCGGATCGCGCCGCGCGCGGCTCATCCCGGCGCGCCCTGGCAGGTCCTCCCGTACGAGCGCCAGCTCGAGGTCAAGCAAGCCCAGGTGGAGGAGGCGCTCAGGCGGATCGGGCGCCTGGAGGGCTTCGCGCTCGAGCCGATCGTGCCCGCGGTCGAGACCTGGCGCTACCGCAACAAGCTCGAGTACTCGTTTGGAGCCGACGCCGATGGCCGTCTGCTGTGCGGTTTCCACGCGCCCGGGCACTGGGAGGAGATTGTCGAGCTGACCGACTGTCTGCTCGCCTCCGAGCCGGCCAATGCCGCGCGCGAGCGGGTCGTGCAGTGGTGCCGCGCCCAGGGCCTGCCGGCATTCGATCGCCGTACCCGGGAGGGCTTTCTGCGCAACCTCGTGGTCCGGGAGGGCCGCCGGACCGGCGAGCTCCAGGTCCGCATGGTCACCTCGCCGGGCCAGCTCGACCGCGAGGGCCTGGTCGCCGCCGCCGGCCCGCTCAGCGGCCTGCTCTGGACCCAAACCGACAGCGTGGCCGAGACCACCCAGGACGGGGACACCGAGCTGTTGGTCGGCAGCGACCGCCTCGAGGAGGAGATCGGCGGCATGCGCGTCCGGATCGCCCCCAATGCCTTCTTCCAGACCAACACCGAGATGGCCGAGCGGCTGTATGGACTGGCCATCGAGTACGCGCAGCCGGCCGGCACCGAGCGGGTGTACGACCTGTTCTGCGGGATCGGCACGATCGGGCTGCTGATCGCGCCGCGGGTGGCCGAGGTGTGGGGCCTCGAGCTGGTCGAGGAGGCGATCGCCGACGCCATCGCGAACATGCGGCTGAACGAGGTCGACAACGCCCAGTTCTTTGCCGGTGACGTGCGGCTGGCCATGCGGGAGCTCGTCGAGCGCGCCGGCCGGCCGGACACGGTGGTGGTCGATCCGCCTCGCTCAGGGCTCTCCCAGAAGGTGGTCAGGCGGATCATCGAGGCCGCGCCGCGCCGGATCGTGTACGTGTCGTGCAATCCGACCACGCTGGCCCCGAACGCCGCCCAGCTGGTCGAGGCCGGGTACGTGCTGCGTCGGGTCAGGCCGGTCGACATGTTCCCGCAGACCCCGCACATCGAGTGCGTGGCGCTGCTGGAGCGTCAGTAGGGTTCCGCTTTCGCCGAGATGCGTGCCGTCACGATCAAAGACGAGAAGCTGTCCGTCGAGGACCACCCGGATCCCGCCCCGGGCGCCGGTGAGTGCCTGGTCCGGGTCCGCGCCGCCGGGTTGAACGGCGCGGACATGATGCAGCGGCGCGGCCTGTATCCGGCGCCACCCGGCGCGCCCCAGGACATCCCGGGACTCGAGCTGGCCGGCGAGGTGATCGACCGCGGTCCCGGGGCGAATCGGTTCGACGTCGGCGATCGCGTGATGGGGATCGTGGCCGGCGGCGGCCAGGCCGAGCTGGCGGTGGTCCACGAGCGGATCCTCATGTCAGCCCCCGAGAACCTGAGCTGGACCGAGGCGGGCGCGGTGCCCGAGGTGTTCACGACCGCGCACGACGGCGTGTTCAGCCAGGCTGGCCTGAAGGCCGGCGAGCGGCTGCTCGTGCACGGCGGCGCGGGCGGCGTGGGCAGCGCCGCGATTCAGCTGGGCCGGGCCGCGGGGGCACGGGTGACCGCCACCGTGCGCAACCCGGATCACCGCCAGGCCGTGGCCGAGTTCGGAGCCGAGGTGATCGCACCCGAGGGGTTCGAGGAGCATGGGCCGTTCGACGTGATTCTCGAACTGGTCGGCGCGCCGAACTTCCCCGAAAACCTGCAGGCGCTGAACCTGTGGGGGCGGATCATGGTGATCGGGATCAGCGCCGGGGCCAAGGCGGAGGTCAACCTCGGTCTTGCCATGCAGAAGCGGGCGCGGATCTACAACTCCACGCTGCGTGCGCGACCGCTCGAGGAAAAGGCGTTGACCGCGCGGGCGCTCGAGCGCTCGGTGCTGCCACTGCTGGCCTCGGGCGAGGTGCGCGTGCCGATCGCCGCCACCTACGCGCTGGAGGAGGCGCCGGCCGCGTACGACCGCTTCGCCGAGGGCGGAAAGCTCGGCAAGATCGTGCTCGAGATGGGCTAGTCCCCGGCTAGCCCAGCTCTGAGCGTCGGCTATTCCTCGAACCCGCCATCCTCGTCGGCGACCGGAACGACCTCCTCGGCATGGACCGTGCACAGGGCCGGTCCGCCCGCGTCGAGTGCCGCCTCGATCTCCGCCTTGGTCAGCTTCGCGCCGCACTCCTCGCAGCGGTCGCCGATCTGTTCGAGGGACTTCTCTTCAAGGTCCATGCGGGCGAGTCTAACCGGGCATTCGCGGTCAGGACCACGACACATGACGCACCCGGAATGAGTCATTTGTCCGATGCGGGATACGGCCGCGCGGACCATCATCAGGTGCGTGCTTCGTCGAGGGCTCCTGGTCATGGCCATCGCGGTGGGGGCGTTGCTCCCGGCGCTGGTCGCGGCGACCGCGTCCGCGGCCACGGATCCGATCACCTGGGGCGCTCCGGCCGCGGTGGACACGCAGGCGCCGTGGGGCGACCTGGGCGATCTGGAGGGCATCTCGTGCGTGTCTGGCCCGTTGTGCGTCGGGGTGGGCGGCTTCGGCCACGTGGTGAGCACGACCAACCCATCCGGCGGACAGGGCGCCTGGCAGCTCGCGTCGCTGCCCGGAGTCAGCAGCCTGGCCGGTGTGTCGTGCGCGGACGGTCCCTTCTGCGTCGCGGTCGGCACGGACCTCAACTCCAACCCGATCATCGCCACTTCGTCGGACCCGACGGGTGGGGCGTCGGTGTGGCGTGCCGCGCCGCTCTCCGTCTCGGGGGTCACCGGTGTCTCCTGCGTGTCGAGCTCTTTCTGCGCGCTGGTCGACGGGTCCGGCGACGTGTGGACCACGAGCACCCCGACCAACGCCACATCCTGGAGTCGGACCGACATCGACGGCATCGAGCCGCTGACCGGGATCTCGTGCCCATCCACCTCGCTGTGCATGGCCATCGATGCGCACGGCTTCGCCGCGTACTCCACCGATCCCACCGATACCAGCGCGACCTGGACCTTGACGAACGTCGCGGGCTCCAACCGGCTGGAGGCTGTGAGCTGCGTCAGCTCGGGAGAGTGCTGGATCGCGGATGGGCAGGGGAACGTGTGGCACTCGAACGGATCCACATACTCGAGCGGCTGGACCTCCGTGGTCGTGGGTGTCGTCGGGACCAACGGAGCCTGGACCGCCATCTCGTGCTCGGCCATGGCGTGCGCGGCCGCCGGTCTTTCCGGTTACGTAGCCGGGAGCGATAACCCGACGAGCAGCCAGTCGACAGACTGGACCGTCCAGTCAGTCGACCCCAGCAGCCATGCCAAACTGGCCGTGAGTTGCCTTGCGAGCTCGTGCGTGGCCGGCGACGACGGCGGCAACGCGCTGACCGCCGGTGACCCCACCGGCACGTGGACCCTCACGCGGGTCGACGGAAGTTCCGAGCTGGACGCCGTGTCCTGCCCTTCCGCGTCGCTGTGCGTGGGCGGCGACGACGCCGGAGCCGTCCTCAGCTCCACCGAGCCGGCAGGCGGAGCCGGCTCGTGGCAGCGCGCGCTGATCGATTCGAGCTCCATCGATTCGGCCTCGTGCCCTTCCGTGTCGCTGTGCGTGCTCGGCGATCACCAGGGCAACATCCTCACCTCCTCCGATCCGACCGGCGGTGCGGGCGCCTGGAGTGCGCCGGTCAACCTGACCAGCGACTCACTGGTGTCGATCTCCTGTCCCACCAGTTCGATGTGCGTCGCCGTCGATGGGTTCGCAGGCGACGTGTGGACCTCCACCGATCCCACCGGGGGCGCGGGTGCCTGGTCTTCGGCCTCAATCGACCCAAGCCACGGTCTGTTCTACGTGTCGTGTCCGAGCGCGTCGCTGTGCGTGGCTGCCGGCGGCAACGGCAGCGTGTTGACGACGACGGATCCGACCGGCGGCGCGAGCGCCTGGAGCGCGCCGGTGCCGATCACTTCCGGTCACAACATCTACGGGATTTCGTGCGCGAGTACCAGCCTGTGCGTGGTGACCGACGACAACGGCACCGCGTTCGTTTCGAGCGACCCGACCGGAGGCGACTGGCAACCGGAGACTGTCGACAATGGGGACGGCTTTGCCGGCGTCGCCTGCCGGCCCGCTTCCACGTGCACCGCCGTCGACTTCGACGACAACGCTTCGGGGTCGACGGACCCGGCCGGCGGTGCGGACTCGTGGTCGGCGCCGCAGAACATCGAGAACGGCAACATGGCCGGCTTCAACGGCGTGACCTGCTCTCCCGGGCTGCTCTGCGTGGCCTTCGACGTCCTCGGCAACGTGGTCGTGGGCACGCCGTCGGCGCCGAGCACCACCGGCGCTCCCACGATCACCGGGACCGCGGCAATCGGACAGTCGGTGACCGAGTCGCATGCCGGTTGGAGCGGCGATCCTGTGGCCTTCGCCTACCAGTGGGAGGACTGCGACGCCAGCGGCGGCGCATGCACGGCGATTGCCGGCGCCACGGCGCCGACCTACACCGTCCAGGCCCCGGACGCCGGCCACACCCTGCGCGTGCAGGAGACCGCGACGAACGCCGGCGGCTCCAGCGCCCCGGCCGTGTCGGGTGCCACCTCGGCCGTGCCGGCGGGGCAGTCGGCGCCGGCAAGCCAGTCACGGCCGGGCGTCTCAGTCGGGCCGAAGGTCTTGGGCGCGCCGATCGTCGGCCGCAGGCTCTACGCCGCTCCAGGTACGTGGTCCGGGACGGCTCCGCTGGCCTACGCCTATCAGTGGCAGGCCTGCCGCCGGTCCTGCACTGCCCTGTCCGGTGCCACGGGGTCCTCGTACCTGGTCCGCCAGCGCGACGCCGGCGCGCGAATCCGCGTGGAGATCGTCGCCACCAATTCCGTCGGCTCCGCGTCGGCGGTTTCGGCCGGCGCCGGCCCGGTGCTCACCGTCGAGCAGATCCGCAGCACGCTGCTAAACGCGGGCGTTCCGCATGGCCGGGCGGCTCGGTACGCCGCCATCGTCGCGCAACACGGGTTCACGACGGTCTTCCGGGGGCTGCTCCCCGGCAGGCTGCGTCTCGTGTGGCGGTCTCACGGCGTCCTGGTAGCGGCTGCGACCCTGCACATCGTGAGTACCGGTCGGCACAGGCTGCATGTGACGTTGACCGGCGCCGGTCGACGGCTCCTGGGCGCTCGCGCCGGCGGGCTGCGCGCAACAATCGTGTTCACGCCGGCCGGTGGGGCCAGGGCGCTCAGCTTCTCGGAGCGGTTCGCGCTCGGGTAGCTATCGCTCGAGCTCGTCGACGCTCAGCTGACCGTCTGAGCCGGCGTGGCGCAGGGTCTCGACGGCTCGCTCACGATCCGCGTCGGAGGCGCGCCGTTCCGGAAGCGGCGGATAAGCCGGGTCGGCCATGCGCGGATCGTAGACCCGGGCTCAATACGGGGGAAGATCGGCCCACCACTGGCCGAGCACCCGGAAGGCGCCCCAGAACGACCGCTTGGTCTCCTCCTCGTCCAGCGAGTCGTCGATGTTCGGCACGTACAGCGCCTCGATGCTCGGGGTGAGGCGTTGCAGCTCACCGGGGGCGGCGCGGAGATCTCGCCGGAGCGGGAGGTCCAGCTCGTTGACCACCGACAGCGCCTCGGGGCCCATGACCACGACCATCTTTGGCGAGACGATCGCGAGCTCCTCGACGAGGCGGCCCACACAGCCGGGATCGGCCATCACCGGGTCGGCCACCGGGCACTTTACGCACAGCGTCCCGTAGACCGCCAGCGGGTCGATCGAGAGCCGCTTGAGGGACTTCATCAGCGCATTGCCAGCCCGGCCGTAGAACGCCACCCCCTCCTCGACCTCGGATGGCCGGGCCGAATGCTTGATCAGGAAGATGTCGGCCTGGGGATGACCGGAGCCAAGCACCGGCATCAGCGAACCGCGCGGACAGTCGGTGCAGGATTGGACCTCGCGCGAGAAAGCGTTCAACTCGCGAATCGCCCGCTCGAGGTACTTCTCCCGGATCTCGTCGTCGGTTGCCGGCATCGCTGTCCGATTGGACGGCTGGCGAGCATGTCCTTGCGGGTGCATCAGGAGTTGCGGCCCGAGGGGGGCGCCGCCTGGCGCCGGTCGCGCCCCGTCGCGCGACGCACCCGGCGCTCGCGCGAGGCCCGGCGGGCGGCCTCGGGAAGCGCCTTGGTCTGCAGGAACTTGAGCGCCTGCACGTAGAGCAAGCTGGCGGGGTTGCGGATGATGTCGGCATCGCGCAGCGACTCGAGGAACTCCTCCGGCCCGTTGAATTCGCGCATGCGGATCCGCACCGAGCCGAGGCCCTGGGGCACATGGGCGTCAGAGCCGGCCCCGGCCGGGATCCGGTATTTGGCCGCGAACCGGGCCGCCTCGTCGTTGAACTCGGTGATCGCCACACGTGGGTTGAACACCTCGATCGCGTCCACGTCGTCGAGCACGTCGAGCAGGTGCTCGTAGTCGGGCACCGAGTGCATGCGGTCGAACGGATGGGGGACATAAACCAGGCCGCCCTGGCGCTTGATGTCGGCGATGGTCTCCTGCAGGGTCATTCCCCGGGGGATCTTCTCCTCGATGAACAGCCCGATGACCTCGCCCTGCTCGGCCGTCTTGACCTCCTCCCCGACGATCACCGCGATTCCCTCGGCCTGGGCGCGCGCCGCGTGGGCGCCCGAGATCTCGTTGTGGTCAGTGACCGCGATCGCTCCGAGACCGCGTGCCCGCGCCTCGGCCAGCAGCACCTCGACTGGGGTGGCGCAGTCGTAGGAGTGATCGGTGTGCATGTGCAGATCGACGTCGATCAGGCGCCGCCGGCTCAGCCGATTGCGCAGTGCACCGTTGGCGCGCGTATCGTGCCGGCGGCCCACCAGACCCTCGTACACGTGCTCGAGTTCGTCCGCCACGCGCGAGAACGCGAACCGCGGCCGCAGCTCCTCCCCCTGGGTGCGCGCCTGCGCCCGTAGCTCGGGCTCGGCGATGACCCGGCCGAGATGGCTGGCCAGGGTCTGCACATCGCCCGGCTCGAACTCGAACCCGTACTCACCCTGCCCGAGCAGCTCCTCGTAGGGGGCCAGCCGCGAGGCGACGGGCACGACGCCAGCGGCCAGCGCGCGGACCAGCGTGCCGGGTACCGGACGGAGCCCCTCGGAGGCCAGCACCAGCACGTCGGCGCCTGCCATGGCCTGGGCCTCGGTCATCTGATCGCCGTCGACGAATTCGAGCCGCTCGCGCAGGGCACGGCTCAGGCTGGCCGGAACGGCGAGCGGACGAGGCGCCCAGACCGTGGCCCGCCAGGCCGGGTCGGAACCGAGCTCCCGCAACGCGCGCAGGAACAGGCGCAGGGCGGCCCGTTCCTCGCCGGCGCTGAACAGGAGGCGCACGGGGGCGTCCGGCGCCGGCTCGGTCGCCTGCTCCACCTCCGCGCCGGGCAGGATCACCTGGTAGTCGCCCGGGAAGTAGCGCTGCATGAGGTCCCGGGTGGCGCCGTAGCTCGCGATCCGGGCATCGAGTCGCCCGAACAGCAGGCGCGAGAGCGGGCGGGTCAGCTGGGTCGAGAGGATGCGCTCGGTGGGCGCGTGGAAGCTCCCCACGTTCAGGCCCCGCGAGTGGCGCAGGGCGACGCTCGAGGCGCTGGGGGCGAACGGCTCGTGGACGTGGACGATGTCAAGGGCCAGCGCGGCCAGGGCCTCCTCGATCGTGCGGGCCACGTCCACCGGCAGCGACCCCGCGCGCCGGCGGGTGGGCGAGAACGGCAGAACCTCGCCCACGCCGACGACCAGCGGCTCGCCCTCGGCCCGCTCGAGCAGGGACCCCGGGTCGGTGCGGATCGCGCGGCGGCTGTCGCGCACCAGGACGCCGGACTGCGAGGGGGCGATGATCAGCACCCGGTGCCCGCGGCGCGCGAGCTCCTCCGAGACGCGCGCGACGTAGTCGCCCACCTCGTGTGCCACCTCCCAGGCGAACGGCGTCACCTGCGCGATCGCGAGCCCCTCGCTGGCCACGAGCGGCAGTCTATTTACTTACCGGGAGCGTCAGCTCTTGGCGGACTTGGCCTTCGCCGGGGCACCTGTCGTCTTGCGGGCGTACTTGGCGATGAACTTCTCGGTCAGCTCGCGGGCCTCGGCGTCCGGGCGCTGGTTCATCGGCGACTTCATCAGGTACGAGCTCGGGCCGTCGAGCTGGCCGGAGAGCCCGTGGTCGAGCCCGAGCTTGCAGCAGCGCACGGCGTCGATGACGATCCCCGCCGAGTTCGGCGAGTCCCAGACCTCGAGCTTCAGCTCGACGTTCAGCGGCACGTCGCCGAACGCCTGGCCCTCGAGGCGTATGTGGGCCCACTTGCGGTCGGTCAGCCACGGCACGTAGTCCGACGGTCCGACGTGGACGTCGTCGGCGGGCAGCACGTGGCCCATGATCGAGGTCACCGCGTTGGTCTTGGAGGTCTTCTTCGACTCCAGCCGTTCGCGCTCGAGCATGTTGTAGAAGTCCATGTTGCCGCCGACGTTGAGCTGCGAGGTGTGACGCATCGTCACCCCGCGCTCATGGAACAGCCGGGCCAGCGCGCGGTGGACGATCGTGGCGCCGACCTGCGACTTGATGTCGTCGCCGATGATCGGCAGCCCGGCCTTCTTGAAGCGCTTGTTCCAGTAATCCTCGCGGGCGATGAACACCGGGATGCAGTTGACGAACGCACACCCGGCCTCGAGCACCTGCTCGACGTACCACTTGGTGGCCTGCTCGGAGCCGACCGGGAGGTAGGACACGACGACGTCGGTGTGCGTGTCCTTGAGGATCTCGACGATGTCGGCCGTCGGGCCGGGAGCCTTGGTGATCTTCTCCTTGAGGTACTTGCCCAGGCCGTCGTGGGTCATCCCGCGCTGGACTGGGATATCCAGCGCCGGCACCTCCTCAGCGAACTTCAGCGTGTTGTTCTGTCCGGCGAAGATCGCTTCCGAGAGGTCCTTGCCGACCTTGTCGGCGTCGATGTCGAACGCGGCCGAAAATTCGATGTCGCGCACGTGGTAGCCGCCCACGTCGACATGCATGAGCCCGGGCACGGACTCACGCGCGTCGGCGTTGCGGTAGTAGTGGACGCCCTGCACGAACGAGCTTGCGCAGTTGCCGACGCCGATGATCGCCACCCGGACCTTTCCGTTCTGGTAGCGCGCGGCGCCGTTGGTATGACCGTTTGTCGTGCTCACTTTTCCCTGTCTGCCTTTCTCAAAAGAGGTCCCGCAGGCCCACTGCTAGATAGTCCGCGCGGGCGCGTTCGTTACACCGGCTGCTCGGCGATGGCCTTGAGCTGCCGGCGTACGTGGAAGATCCGTTGGAGGGTCGTGAACACTGCGAGCCCGGCCAGCACATACACCGCCGGAGCGAGCAGTTCGAAATGACCGAGCGACGCGCCCTTGGCGAACACGAGGCCGATCGAGAGGATCACCACCCGGACCGGACGTGTGGCCAGCCCGACCTTGCACTCGACGCCGAGTGCCTCGGCCCGGGCCCGTGTGTAGGACACCATCAGCGACCCGAGCACGGCAGCCACCGTCGCAGCGGCGGCCACCTGGTTGTTGCGCGAGGCGAAGTAGGCCCCGACCGCGATCAGGACGATCCCCTCCTCCAGGCGGTCCAGCGTCGAGTCGAGGAACGCCCCGAACGGAGTGCCCTTGCCCGACATGCGCGAGTAGCGCCCGTCGAGCGTGTCCATGATCGAACCGACGATGAACGCGATGCCGGCCAGGAAGAACATCCGCCCGACGAGCAGCCCGGCGGCGGCGACGTTCAGCGCGAATCCGGTGAGCGAGATCGCGTTCGGGGTCAGGCGCGACTCGATCAGCCGGTTGCGCATCATCTCCTGCGCCGTCGGACCGAGGATGGGGCCGCGCCCACCCGGGCGCGTGCGGCGAGGCGCGCCGTTCTTGTCCACGCGCGGGGGACGGGTTCGCTCGGGCGAGCTCACGCCGTGGCGCGGACGAACGCCCACGCGTCCGGCCTGGCCCGCGCCAGCAGCCTCTGCGCCAGCAGCGCGGAAACGCCGGCGGTGAGGGCCCCGAGGAAGACGTCGGTGAGGTAGTGATTGGCGGTGGCCACCACGACGAACGTGACCACCAACGGGTAGAGCGCCCAGGCGATCTTGCCCGGACGCCACGACACGAGCCGGCACATCGATCCGCCGATCATGACCGCGAAGCACACGTGCATCGATGGGACTGCGGCGTAGAAGTTCATGAACGCTTTGGTCGGTCCGTCGTCGATGAAGCCGGTACCGCCGGTTACGAACTGCGAGATCGCGTCGGTGAAGCCCCATTCGGGCATCAGCCGAGGCGGTGCCGTCGGGTATAGCCAATACCCGATCAGGGCCAACCCCATCGCGATCATGAACATGTTGCGCACGAAGTAGAAGGACTGGTTGCGCCGCGCGTAGATGAAGGCCAGCACCGCGAGGCTGACGAAGAAGTGCCCGTTCAGGTAGATCCAATCGGCCCCGTCGATCAGCCAGTGCTTGTTGAGCGCCCAGGCCTGCACGCTCGGCTCGACGAACACGTGCAACGTGCGCTCGAGGTCGATGATCCGCATGGCGTCGCCGAACGGCTTGTACGGGTTGTCGCCCGCCACGATGCCGCGGACCAGGTCATACAGGAGCAGGGCACCGACGAACAGCAGGATCTGTCTGAGCAGATCCATCCATCCACGCGGCAGGAGCCGCGCCTCAATGAACGCCAGGACGCGTGCGGGTCGAGACCCCATGCGCGACGGATGCTAGCGGGCCGATAGGTCCGGTTGCCGTCAACTGCAGCGCGGCGTGGTGGCGCCGATGCGGGTCAGCGAGAAGCTGATCGCGATGTGCACGGGGCCGGGCCGGGTTGATGTCAGTCGCGTGAAGCCGCCGCTCGGCGCGAGGCAGCCGGCACCCTGCGTGATCGCCCAGTACGGGCTCCAGCGCACGCGGATCATCGTCGTGCCCGTGGCTTGCGCTTGGAGCTGAAGCCAGTTGGGCCCCAGCTCCCGAAGCGTGGCGGCGCCCTGGGCGACCGGGGTGGCATCGACGACCTCATAGATCCGCCAGTGGCGAGTGCGGTAGACCAGGCGCAGGAAGGGCAGGCCGCGATCGATCAGGGCAACCTCCTGCTTGGCCGAGTAGTCGAGCTCGGCATCCGAGACCGCGACGTAGCGCACCGCGACCTCGTGCAGCCAGGCGTCATAGCGCGCCGGCGTGAGCTGGCCGTCGTAGAACAGCGAGTTGTACTTCGTGTCCAGCTGGCGCTCCCAGCCGCGCGCCAGCGGGAACTCCGGCGCCACCGCGTAGGCCTCCCAGTGAAACAGCGTGAACGGGATCTCAATGCGAAACGGCGGGCCGGGCTGGCGGCTCAGGAAGCTCATCATCGGCTGGAAGTAGGCGAATGTCACCTCGCGGTTGTCATCGGCGGTGCGGATGTCGCGCACCGGCGCCTGCCACTGGAGGTAGAGGAGCGGCAGGGCGGCCGCGGCCACCGCCCATGCGCGGCGCGGCCACCAGAGCAGCGCGACGAGCGGCCCGGCGATGAGCGGACCCAGGCGGGTCACGTTGCTGCCGACCGGCGTGGCCACCGCGAAGGAGGCGACGCATCCGATCGCATAGAACAGCGCGCCAATGCGGAGCGCCACGTCGCGCCGCGGAATCGCGAGCACGGCCAGCAGCGAGATCAGCACGAGCGGCCACAGCGCCGAGAATGCGAACGGCTCGCTCCCGCCCTCGGGGAACGCGATCGCGAGGGCTAGCACGGGCGCGGCGGAGGCGACGATGACCCCGATGCCCGGCAATGCGGCGCGCACCTTTCGCTCCTGCCAGAGAGCCGCGGCCGCCTGTGCCGCCCCGGCGAGCGCCGCGAACAATGCATCGACCGGGCTGCCCAGCGCGGTCAGGGCAGCCAGTGCGGCGGCCAGGCCGGGCCGCTCGCGCTGAAGGGCGAGCGCGGACCCGACGGCGAGGGCCAGGCCCAGGGCAAACGTCAGCCGGCCCGTGAACAGGCTCGTGCTGGCGGCCACGGCGAACCACAGCGCGCCCAGCCACGCGTCCTCGCCGAAGCGGCGGTGGACCAGCGCCTCGAACAGCGCAGCGCTCACCGGCACGCTGATCGCCGCGACCAGCTGCGGGGAGAGCAGTGCCCCGAGCGGCGGGAACAGCACGCTGTAGCCAGGCACGTTGTGCCCTGCGTACCACCAGTTGTTCCACAGCCCGAACCCCGCGGCGGCGAACAGCTTGGCGCGCAGGAGGTGGGCGGCGAGGTCCTCGCTGCGCGGCGCGATGATCACGTAGGCGGCCGAGATCACGGCCGCGACCGCCGTGGGCAGCACCCGCCTGACGGGGGGCCGGCGCCTATCCCTCGAGTAGCGCCGCGACACGGTCCACCACCTCGGGCCGGTCCAGCCACGGCCAGTGTCCGGCGCCGGCGATTCGCTCCACCGTTGCGCCCGGGAGCCGCGCGGCGTAGGACTCGGCCACCGCCGGCGGATACCACGGGTCCGCCTCGCCCCAGATCAGAACCGTGGGCACCGCCTCCCCCGGATCGGCGCTCTCGTGGGGGGCGCGCGGCCCACTACTGCCAAACGTGGTCTCCCCCGCGGACCGGACGAGGCGGAGGATGGCTCGCTGGGTTCCCTGGTCGAACTGGTCCCACACCGTGTCGACCCGGGCGTCGGGCCACGCGTCCTCGCGCGGGCTGGCGCGGCGCAGCGCCCGTGCCAGCATCCACTTCGGGATCGACCCCATCACCAGCTCGCCGAGTCCCGGCGTGCGCCAGATGCGGACGATCCGGGGCCATGCGGATCCGTCGAGGAGCGGCGGCGGGTTGCACAGCACCATCCGGCGTACCCGGCCCGGATTGCGGGCGCTGAGCGCCAGGCCGACCGCGGCTCCCCAGTCGTGGCCCACGAGCTGGACCTCGTGCACGCCGAGGTGCTCGAGCAGGCGCTCGACCACGGCGGCCAATCCGACCGGCGTGTAGTCGAGATGGCCGCCCTTGGCCGAGCGGCCGAACCCGATCAGGTCGGGCGCGATCCCACCGGTACGAGCCAGGAACTCCAGCCAATCGTCGCTGCTCGTGGGGATCCCGTGCAGGTACAGCGTGGGCATGCCGGGCTGGTCGGCGGCGCGGTAGTAAACGGGCGAGTCGTCGAGGGAAATCGTGTGCTCGTCGACGTGCACCCGCCGGCGAGGATAACGTCCGCGCGCATGAGCGGCACGAGCCCCAATGGGCAAGCAGGTACGAGGTCGGACAGTCCGCCCGATCCGGCTCCCGCGCCGCCCCCCGGCGCGCCCACGTTGTGCCTGGGCGAGGTGCTGGTCGACCTGATCTGTGAGCGCCCGCTCGAGGACTTGACCGGGGGCGATGCGTTCGTCCCCCACTTCGGTGGTGCGGTGGCCAACGTGGCCGTGACCGCCGCTCGGCACGGTGCACACATCGCCCTCGCCAGCGGCGCCGGCGACGATGCCTGGGGGCGCTGGTTGCGCGACCGTCTCGTGCGGGAGCGGGTGGGGGTCTCGCTGTTCGAGCTCGTGCCGGGAGCGCCGACGCCGGTGGCGCTCGTCGCGGTCGGTCGCGGCGGGGAGCCGAGCTACCAGATCTACGGCGAGGCGATCGCCAATGTGGTTCTGGGGCTGGCGGGTCGGGTGGAGGACGCGATCGCGGGGGCGGCCGGCTTGTTCTTCAGCTCCAACACCCTGGTCGGGGAGGAGGAGCGGGAGGTGACGATGCGGGCGCGCGACCGGGCGCTGGCGCTCGGGCGGTCGCTGGTGTTCGATCCCAACCTGCGCCTGGAACGGTGGCGCTCGCGGGCGGAGGCGGCCGCCACGGTCAACGCCTGTGTCCCGGGTGCGCTGCTCGTTCGCTCCAATGCGGCCGAGGCGACGCTGATGACCGGCGAGGAGGATCCTGAGCGCGCCGCACTGGCCTTGCTCAAGGCCGGCGCCCGGATGGTGGTGATCACGCTCGGTGCCGACGGCGCGATCCTGCGCGGCGAGCTGCGCCTCGATGTACCCGGCCGGCCCGCGACCGTGCTCAGCACGATCGGCGCCGGCGACGTGCTGACCGGCGTCCTGCTGGCCAAGCTGGCTTCGTCCGGGTACTACCCGGCGGCCGCAGCAGCCGCGCTGCCCGAGGCGGTCCGGCAGTCCTCGCTGGCCTGCGAGCGGTGGGGCGCCCTTGAATAGCTGGAAGCGGCCCTCGCGCCGCCGGGTACGCACGATCCGCGACCGCCTGCGCCTGGTCTACGGCGAGCCGCTGGCTCGCCCCCACGGGCACCCGATCGCCGAGCTGATCCTCACGGTCTTGTCGCAGTCGACCAACGACCGCAACCGGGATGTCGCCTACCTGGCGCTGCGCGAGCGGTTCCCGGAGTGGGAGGACGTCCGGGATGCCCCGGTCGACGAAGTCGAGGAGGCGATCCGGCCGGGAGGCATTTCGAAGGTCAAGTCGGCCCGCATCAAGGCAATCCTGGCGGCGATCACCGAGACCGCGCCCGAGCACGCGCCCGCCCGGCGCTCGCCCGGCGCTTCGCCCCTTTCCCTGGACTGGCTGGCTGGCCAGCCGGTTCCGGTGGCGCAGGCCTACCTGACCTCACTGCCCGGCGTCGGCCGCAAGACCGCGGCCTGCGTGCTGCTGTTCGCGTTCGGCATGCACGACGTGCCGGTCGACACCCACGTCTCCCGGGTGGGCACGCGCCTGGCGCTGTTCCGCCCGGGGGCGCCGTTCGAGGAGATGCACGACGAGATGCTCGAGATCACGCCCGTCGGCGAGGAGCTCGAGCTCCATCTGAACCTCCTGCGCCACGGCCGTCGCACGTGCTTCGCCCGCCGGCCCGCCTGCCGCGACTGCGCGCTGCAGCGGATGTGCCCCAGCGCCTTTCAGGTGGGCTGACGGGAGCGAAGAACCTGGCGCTCGGCGCCGTCCCGGGCCGGGAGTCGGGTACCGGGCCGAGCGTCTGGTACCGGGCCGAGTGTCGGGTACCTCGGGTGGCGGGGGGCCGGAAACCCCGCACTCGTCGCCCGCCCCGGCGCGAATGCGGCGTTCTCCGCACCAGAGCCGGGTGAACCCGAATTCACTCCTGCGGCGGGCTCGAGTGAGGACTTATCCGGGTTCGGAAGGAGGGCCGGCAGCGCTCGGCGGCCGTAGGGGGAGGCGGAGCGGATCTGGCCGCCCTCGGGCACACGGACAGTGCGCCGGACGATTCAGCGGGCGCCCACCGGGCGGCCAGACCCGCTTGCCCGCCGCCCCAAATCTGCTACGCTCTGGCTGAGATTTTAGTGAACCAAGAGGAGTAGAACCCACATGGGAAAGACCATTGGAATCGACCTCGGAACGACCAACTCGTGCATGGCGGTGCTCGAGGGTGGCGAGCCGACGGTCGTCGAGAACGCCGAGGGCGGCCGGACCACCCCGTCCGTGGTGGCGTTCACGCAGTCCGGTGAGCGCCTGGTCGGCACCGTAGCCAAGCGCCAGGCCGTCACCAACCCGCAGAACACGATCTTCTCGATCAAGCGCTTCATGGGCCGCAAGGAGGCCGAGGTGCGCGAGGAGGAGTCGATCGTGCCGTACAAGGTGGTCTCCGGCCCCAACGGTGACGCGCGCGTGGAGGCCGGCGGCAAGCAGTACAGCCCGCCCGAGATCAGCGCGATGATCCTTGGCAAGCTCAAGGCGGACGCCGAGGCGTACCTGGGCGAGACCGTCGACAGCGCCGTGATCACCGTGCCGGCGTACTTCAACGACGATCAGCGCCAGGCGACCAAGGACGCCGGCCGGGTAGCCGGACTCGACGTCAAGCGGATCATCAACGAGCCAACGGCGGCGTCGCTGGCCTACGGCCTTGACAAAGAGACCGACCAGACGATCCTGATCTTCGACCTGGGCGGCGGCACGTTCGACGTGTCGGTGCTGGAGATCGGCGACGGCGTGTTCGAGGTCAAGGCAACCGCGGGTGACAACCACCTCGGCGGCGACAACTTCGACAAGGCGCTCGTCGACTGGCTGGTGAGCGAGTTCAAGAAGTCGCAGGGCATCGACCTGGCGGCGGACCCGATGGCTCTCCAGCGGCTCTACGAGGCGGCCGAGAAGGCCAAGATCGAGCTCTCGACCACGCAGGAGACGCAGATCAACCTGCCGTTCATCACCGCCGACGCGAGCGGCCCCAAGCACCTCGACACGCGCCTCACGCGGGCCAAGCTGGGCGAGCTGACCTCCGCGCTGCTCGACCGGACGGTGGCGCCGGTGCGGCAGGCCCTCGACGACGCCAAGGAGAAGGGCGTCGACAAGGTCGATCACGTGGTGCTGGTCGGCGGCATGACCCGCATGCCCGCCGTGCAGGAGAAGGTCAAGGAGCTGACCGGCAAGGAGCCGCATCGTGGCGTGAACCCCGATGAGGTCGTCGCCGTCGGCGCCGCGATCCAGGCGGGCGTGCTGGCCGGCGACGTCAAGGACGTCCTGCTGCTCGACGTGACCCCGCTGACCCTCGGCATCGAGACCAAGGGCGGCGTGATGACGAAGCTGATCGAGCGCAACACGACGATCCCGACCCGCAAGGGCGAGGTCTTCTCGACGGCTGAGGACAACCAGCCGAGCGTGGAGATCCACGTCCTGCAGGGCGAGCGCGAGATGGCGATGTACAACAAGTCGCTGGGCAAGTTCCAGCTGACCGGCATCCCGCCCGCGCCTCGGGGCATCCCGCAGATCGAGGTCGCGTTCGACATCGACGCCAACGGCATCCTGAACGTGTCGGCCAAGGACCTCGGCACCGGCAAGGAGCAGAAGATCGAGATCCGCTCGGGCTCCGGCCTGTCGGACGACGAGATCAAGCGGATGGTGTCCGACGCCGAGTCGCACGCCGAGGACGACCGTCGCCAGCGCGAGCTGGCCGAGGCCCGCAACAACGGCGAGAACGCCGCCTACCAGGCCGAGCGCCAGCTCAAGGACCTGGGCGATGCGGTGGACTCGAGCTCCAAGGAGGAGATCGAGGCGGCGATCAAGGGTGTGCGCGAGGTGCTCACCAGCGATGACGCGGCTGAGATCAACGCCAGGACCGAAACGCTGCACACGGCGTTCCACAAGGTCTCCGAGGCCATGTACCAGCGCGCCCAGGAGCAGGCGGCAAGCGCCCCGGTCGACGGCGACGGTGATGGTGCGGCGGCTTCGACCAACGGCGCCGGCGCCCCTGAGGAGGACGTCGTCGACGCTGAGGTAGTGGACGAGAAGTGATGACGCGCGAACCAGACATCGCGGAGGCCGCGGAAAAGGCGGCCGGCGAGGCTGATTCGGACCCCGCCCACCCGCCTCAGGGCGCCCCCGACCCGTCCGTTCCCGCCGGCGAGCCCGAGGCCCCGGTCGGGCCCACGAGCCCCCCGGGCAGGACGCCGCCGAGCCCGACGCGGCCGAGGACCACGGGCGCAAGCTCGAGCGCGATCTCGAGCAGCTGACCGCCAAGGCCGAGAAGGCCGACGAGTATCTGGAGCTCGCCCAGCGCACGCGCGCGGACTTCGAGAACTACCGCAAGCGCGCCTCGCGCGAGGCGGCGGCCGCTCAGGACCGCGGGATCACCAAGCTGGCCAAGGAGCTGTTGCCGGCGGTCGACAACCTCGACCGGGCGCTCGAGGCCGCGCAGTCGGCGTCCGGGTCCGGAGCCGACGGCGCCGCGCCCGCTCCCAACGGAACGGCGGACACGCTCGTCTCGGGCATCAAGCTGGTCCACGCCGACGTGATCGCGGCGCTGGCTCGCGCCGGCATCGAGCGCTTCTCGCCAGAGGGCGAGCGGTTCGATCCGCAGCTGCATGAGGCGGTGGCGCAGCTCCCCGTCGAGGGCGCGAAGTCCGGCACGGTGGTCGAGGTGTACCAGCGCGGCTACCGGCTCGGCGAGGTCGTGCTCCGGCCGGCTCGCGTCGTCGTCGCGGCCTGAGCTGAAAGCGAGAACCGATGGCCGGTAGACCGGACTACTACAAGACCCTTGGCGTAGGCAAGAGCGCCACCGACGAGGAGATCAAGAAGGCCTATCGCAAGCTGGCCCGGCAGTACCACCCCGACCGCAACCCGGGCAACAAGCAGGCCGAGGAGCGCTTCAAGGAGATCTCCCAGGCCCACGACGTGCTCTCCGATCCGGAGAAGCGCAAGGCCTACGACCGGGGCGGAAGTCCGCTGGGCGGGTTCGCCGGCGGCTTTGACCCGAGCTCGTTCGGCGGTGGCTTCAGCGACATCCTCTCGAACCTGTTCGGGGGCGGCGGCGGCGCGGGAGGCCCCAGTCGCACCGGTGGCGCCCGCGGGCGGGCCACCGGCGCCCGTAACGAGCGAGCCCAGCCGCAGGGCCGCGATCTGGAGACCGAGGTCTCGCTGAGCTTCGATCAGGCGGTGCACGGCGCCCAGGTCCCGCTGTCGGTCCCCACCTCGACCGCGTGTCCGACCTGCCACGGGACAGGAGCCAAGCCGGGAACCACCCCGAAGGTGTGCCCGGTGTGCAGCGGCCGGGGGATCGAGTCCCAGAGCCAGGGGATCTTCTCGATCTCGCAGCCGTGCTCGAACTGCCACGGATCGGGCACGGTGATCGAGGACCCGTGCCCCACATGCTCGGGCACCGGCGCGCAGCGGAGCATCCGCAAGCTGCGCGTGAACATCCCCGCCGGGGTGCACGACGGCAGCCGCATCCGCCTGGCCGGCAAGGGCGAGGCCGGGTTGCGCGGGGGCACGCCGGGAGACCTTTACGTGATCACCCGCGTTCAGCCCTCTCCGGTGTTCAAGTCGGTCGGCGAGAACCTCGAGGTCGAGGTGCCGCTGACCATCCCCGAGGCGGTACGCGGCGCGGTGGTCGAGGTGCCGACGTTGAACGGATCAAAGCGCCTGCGGGTCGCCGCCGGGACCAGGCACGGGACGGTCCAGCGGCTCCGGGGCGAAGGACCGCCGCGCGCCGGCGGCAAGGGCCGCGGCGACATCCACTACCGATTTGTCATCGATGTTCCGGACAGCCTCTCACCCGAGCAGGAAGAGGCCATGGACCGGCTCTCGAAGGTGATGAACGGAAACCCGCGGGCCGGGCTGTTCACGCAGGCCGGATCCGCCGGCGGGAAAGGGAGGGAGAACTGATGGCCACGCGTCGTGTACGGGCCCGCGTGGAGGTGGCCTCCGACCGAGGAGTGTTCATGATCTCGGTGGCGGCTGAGCTCGCCGACATGCACCCGCAGACCCTGCGCATGTACGAGGCCCGGGGCCTGATCGAGCCCAAGCGCTCACCCAAGGGCACCCGGCTCTACTCCCACAAGGACGTCGAACGGCTGCGGCGTATCCAGGAGATGACGGCCGACCTCGGGATGAACCTGGCCGGCGTTGAGCGCGTGTTCGAGCTCGAGGAGCAGCTCCAGGGCATGGAACGCAAGCTCAGGCTGCTCGAGAAGCGGGCCGCGGAGCTGGGGTCCGAGGTCGAGCGTCTGGAGCGGGTGCGCCGTGAGCTGCGGGCCGAGATCGTGCCCTACGTCAAGGGCGGCGCGATCGTGCGCAACGCCGACGTGCAGCGCTTCACGGTCAGGGTGCAGCGGCCCGACGACGGGACTCAACGGCCGAGCGCGTGAGCTCGGCTGGACTACCGCGGACCCTGGCCGGGCGGTACCGGCTGGAGGAGGTCATCGGGCGCGGCGGGATGAGCACCGTCTACCGCGCGACCGACTCCTCGCTCGACCGGGAGGTCGCGGTCAAGGTCGCGATGGACCCGCTGCTCGAGCGCGACCCCGTGTACGCGGCCCGCTTCAAGCGCGAGGCCCGCGCGGCAGCCGCGATCAACGACGCCGGCGCGGTTACGGTGTTTGACGCCGGCGCCGACGGGCCGACGCGCTACATCGTGATGGAGTACGTCCCGGGGTCGGATCTCGCGCACCTCCTGCGCGATGAAGGTCCGCTCGAGCCGGCGCGCGCGGCGCGCATCGCGGAGCAGGTCGCCGGCACGCTGGCCGCGGCCCACGCGGCTGGGATCACGCACCGTGACATCAAGCCGGGCAACGTGATGGTCGGCACCGGCGAGGAGGTGAAGGTCCTCGACTTCGGGATCGCGCACACTGCCGGCGCGGTCACGCTTACCCAGACCGCGTCGGTGCTCGGCACCGCGCCCTACATGTCCCCCGAGCAGGCGATGGGGCACACGGCCGACGCGCGCTCGGACATCTACTCCCTCGGCTGCGTGCTGTACGAGATGCTGACCGGCAAGCCGCCGTTCATGGCCGATATGGCCGCCGCGGTCCTGCATCAGCACGTCCGGGTGGCGCCGAAGCCACCCCGCGAGCTCGCGCCGAGCGTCGCACCCGCGCTCGACGCCCTCGTGCTCGAGATGCTGGCCAAGGCGCCGGAGGATCGCCCGCAGACGGCGGCCGAGGTCCGCGACCGGCTGGCCAACTTCGAGGTAGCGACCGAGCCGACCAGGCCGCTCAGCGCACCCGAGGCCCTGGCCGCGGCGGCCGAGGTCCCCCAGGTCGCCACGGTCGCCCAGGCCGGAACCATCCCGCGGCTCTCGACACTCGGGACGCCGGGCACTCGCCCGACGCGGATTTCGCCGCCGCCGCCGCCGCCCCGTCGCTCGCGGCATGCCGGCCCGTGGGCGTTCCTGGCCGTGGTGGCGCTGCTGTTGCTCGGCGCCGCGGTGGCCTACGCGCTGACCAGCGGCGGCGGCTCGGGTCAGACGAGCACGACCTCGCGCTCCTCGACCCGCTCCGCTCCGGCGTCCACCGCCTCGAGCTCTCACTCCACCTCGACGCCGACGAGCAGCACCAGCACGCCCTCCACGTCGACCTCGACGCCGAGCACGTCCACGACCACGACCACGACGACCACGACCACCACGGCGACCGGGCCGCCAGGACCGGGCGCCGCCGCGCCGCCCGGCCCTCCCGGTCAAGGCGGAACCCCGCCCGGCCAGGCCAAGAAGGGCAAGAAGGGCAAGAAGAAATGAGCCGGCGGTCCGGCGCGCCAGTGGCTCGATGGCGTGTCCGCCCGCTTGCGACCCCCTGAAAATATGTCATAATCTAAGTCTCTTACACTTAGATTTCGCAACGAGACACAGAGACCGAGAACGCCGATGCAACCAGACCGATTCACGATCAAGAGCCAAGAGGCGCTCCAGGCCGCACAGCGGCTGGCCGACGAGCGCCGCAATCCCCAGACGATGCCCGAGCACCTGCTCGCCGTGCTGCTCGAGCAGGACGGCGGGATCGTCGTGCCGGTGCTGCGCAAGCTCGGCGTCGACCCGACCGCCGTGCGCCAGACGAACAACGGAGCGCTCGACGCGCTGCCCAAGCTTCAGGGCTCGGGCACGCCCGAGCCGGCCGGCGGCTCGACCGAGCTGGTCCAGATCCTGAGCGCCGCCGAGAAGGAGATGCGCGAGCTCGAGGACGAGTACGTCTCGACCGAGCACCTGATGCTCGCCATCTCGGAGCATCCCGGCGAGGCGGGCCGCGTCATGCGCAGCGTGGGCGCCACGCACGAACAGCTCATCAAGGCGCTGACCGAGGTCCGCGGCAGCCACCACGTCACCGACGAGAACCCCGAGGACAAGTACCGGGCGCTCGAGCGCTACGGCCGCGACCTGACCGAGGCCGCCGCCCAGGGCAAGCTCGACCCGGTGATCGGGCGCGACGACGAGATCCGCCGCGTGATCCAGGTCCTCTGCCGACGGACTAAGAACAACCCCGTGCTGATCGGCGAGCCGGGCGTGGGCAAGACCGCGATCGTCGAGGGCCTGGCGCAACGAATCGTCAGTGGCGACGTGCCCGAGAGCCGTTCAAGGACCGGCGCCTAGTCGCGCTCGACCTGAGCGCGATGGTGGCCGGCTCGAAGTACCGGGGCGAGTTCGAGGACCGGCTGAAGGCCGTGCTCAAGGAGATCGCCGACGCGCGAGGCCAGATCATCGTGTTCATCGACGAGCTGCACACGATCGTCGGTGCCGGCGCGGCCGAGGGAGCGATGGACGCCGGGAACATGCTCAAGCCGATGCTCGCGCGCGGCGAGTTGCGCGCGGTGGGCGCGACCACGCTCGACGAGTACCGCAAGCACATCGAGAAGGACCCGGCGCTCGAGCGCCGCTTCCAGCCCGTGTACGTGGGCGAGCCGACCGTGGCGGACACGATCGCGATCCTGCGCGGGCTCAAGGAGCGCTACCAGGTCCACCACAAGGTCCGCATCCAGGACTCCGCGCTGGTCGCGGCGGCCACGCTCAGCCAGCGCTACATCGCCGACCGGTTCCTGCCCGACAAGGCGATCGACCTGGTCGACGAGGCGGCCTCGCGGATCCGCATGGAGATCGACTCCAAGCCGACCGAGATCGACGAGGTCGACCGGCACATCATGCAGCTCGAGATAGAGCTCCAGTCGCTGGGCTCCGAGGAGGACGATGACCCGGGGACGGTTGCCCGGCGCGAGCAGCTCGAGCGCGCGCTGGCCGAGGAGCGCGAGCGCTCGGACGCGATGCACGCCGAGTGGCAGCGCGAGAAGGAGTCCGTGGGCGCGGTGGCCGAACTTCAGGAGAAGATCGAGGAGGCCAAGCTCGAGCTCGAGAAGGCGCAGCGCGAGGCCGATCTGGGCCGCGCGGCCGAGCTCCAGTACGGGACGATCCCCGAGCTCGAGAAGCAGCTCGCGGCCGCGGCGGAAGCCGAGCACGACGTCGCCGCGACGGGGACGCATCCGCGGTTCCTCAAGGACGTGGTCGACGCCGAGGACGTGGCCGAGGTCGTGGCCAAGTGGACGGGCATCCCGGTCACCCGCCTGATGGAGGGCGAGATCGAGAAGCTCGTGCACATGGAGGAGCGCCTGCACCAGCGGGTGATCGGCCAGGACGAGGCGGTCGAGGCGGTATCCAACGCCCTGCGGCGCTCGCGCGCCGGGCTCCAGGACCCCGACCGGCCGATCGGCACCTTCCTGTTCATCGGTCCCACCGGGGTCGGCAAGACCGAGCTGGCCCGCGCGCTGGCCGAGTTCATGTTCGACTCGCAGGACGCGATGATCCGGATCGACATGTCGGAGTACATGGAGAAGCACTCGGTCTCGCGGCTGGTCGGCGCGCCGCCCGGCTACGTCGGCTACGACGAGGGCGGCCAGCTGACCGAGGCGGTCCGCCGGCGGCCCTACGGCGTGGTGCTGCTCGATGAGATCGAGAAGGCACACCCCGACGTGTTCAACGCGCTGCTCCAGGTGATGGACGACGGACGGCTGACCGACGGCCAGGGACGCACCGTGTCGTTCAAGAACACCGTGCTGATCATGACCTCGAACATTCCCGGGCGGCCGCGCCGGCGTGGAGTCTCACTTCCGCCCCGAGTTCGTCAACCGGCTGGATGACATCGTCGAGTTCCATTCGCTCAGTCGCGAGCAGATCTGCGAGATCGTCGATCTCCAGGTGGCGCGGCTGATCGCGCGGGTGCGCGAGCGCGGGATCGAGGTCGAGCTGACCGATGCGGCGCGGACGCTGCTCGGCAACCTCGGCTACGACCCGACCTACGGTGCGCGGCCGCTGAAGCGGATCATCCAGAAGCGGCTGGTCGATCAGCTCGCGCTGGCCATCCTCGAGGGCCGGTTCGTGTCCGGCGACGTCGTCAAAGTGGACGCCGCCGAGGGCGAGCTGCAGCTCGAGCGCGCCGCGGAGCCGGTCCACGCGTAAGCGTGGGATGCTTCGGCACGACCGTCTCCCACGCGAAAAGGAGCGAGCCGTGCCGACCTACATCATGCTTTCCACGCTAAGCCCCGAAGGGGTCCAGACGATCAAGAACAACCCGTCGCGGATCAAGGAGGTCAACCGCGAGGTCGAGCAGCTCGGCGCCACGGTCAAGGCGCAGTGGGCGACGCTCGGTCAGTTCGACTTCGTCAACGTGGTCGAGGCGCCGGACGAGAAGACGATGGCGCGGATCTCGCTCGAGCTGGGCTCACGCGGGACGGCCAAGTACGAGACGCTGAGTCGCAATCCCGATCGACGACTTCATTGGCGCCATCTGACTCCGCAGACAAGGTCCTGGTCGTCGGCGGAGGCGGCAGGGAGCATGCGCTGATCCAGGCGCTGGCCCGCTCGCCTCGCCGGCCCGAGATCCTGGCCGCGCCCGGCAACGCCGGCATCGCCCGGGAGGCGCGGACCGTGCCGGTGGACGCCGAGGACATCGAGGGGATCGTCCGCGTGGCCCGAGACGAGCAGGTCACCCTGGTGGTGGTCGGACCCGAGGCGCCGCTGGTGGCCGGGCTCGTCGACGCCTTGAACGACGCCGGGATCCGGGCGTTTGGCCCAACGGCGGCCGGCGCCCGGCTCGAGGGCTCCAAGGCGTTCTGCAAAGAGGTGATGGAGGCGGCCGGGGTACCGACCGCGCGCTACACCGTGGTCAGCGACCCCGAGGCCGGCCTGGCCGCCATCGACCGCTACCCGGCGGTGATCAAGGCCGATGGCCTGGCCGCCGGCAAGGGCGTGATCATCGCCACCGACGAGGTGCAGGTGCGCGAGGCGCTGCATGCGCTGCTGGTCGAGCGGCGGTTCGACACACGCCAGGTCGTGGTGGAGGAGTACCTCGAGGGCGAGGAGCTCTCGCTGCTGGCGCTGTGCGATGCCCGGCGGGCCGTGCCGCTGGCCTCGGCCCAGGACTACAAGCGGATCTATGACGGTGACGAGGGGCCGAACACCGGCGGCATGGGCTCCTATTCGCCGGTGCCCGCGGTCGACGACGCGCGGGCCAGGGAGATCTGCGCGGCGGTCCATCAGCCGGTGCTGGACGAGCTGGCGCGCCGCGGCGTCGCGTTCCAGGGGATGCTCTACGCCGGGCTGATGATGACCGCAGACGGACCGCGCGTGCTCGAGTTCAACGCCCGCTTCGGCGACCCCGAGACCCAGGCGCTGCTGCCGCGGCTGCGCTCCGACCTGCTCGGCCTGCTGGAGGCGGCGACCGAGCCGGGTGGTCTGGAGGGGGTTTCGCTCGAGTGGTCGCCGGAGATCGCGGTGACTGTGGTGCTGGCCAGCGCCGGCTATCCGGCTTCGTCCCGAAGCGGGGACGTGATCACGGGGCTTGACCGCGTGGCTGCGCACGCTCAGGTGACCCATGCAGGCACGGCATTGAACCCGGACGGTGAGGTGGTGACCGCCGGCGGGCGGGTGCTGGGCGTGACCGGCCTGGGCGCCGACGCGGCGTCCGCCCGCGAGGCCGCCTATGCTGCCGCCGACATGATCGAGTTCGATGGCAGGCAGATGCGGCGGGACATCGCGCTGCGCGTGGCTGCACCCGCGGGCGTGCGGTCGTGAGCGAGGCGCCCCGCCCAGCGGAGGAGGAGATCTTGGC
Source organism: uncultured Solirubrobacterales bacterium (assembly GCA_963764545.1). GTDB lineage: Bacteria > Actinomycetota > Thermoleophilia > Solirubrobacterales > Solirubrobacteraceae > Palsa-465. The sequence goes on from CAVXSX010000013.1 coordinate 58,921, forward strand.
CGAGCCGGTGGTCGAGCTCGAGGAGCTCGAGGTCGATGCGCCGCGGGTCGGGATCGTGATGGGATCAAAGAGCGACCTCGAGCGCATGGGGGCGGCCGAGAAGGAGCTGATCGACCGGGGCATCCGCTGCGAGGTGCGGGTCATGTCCGCCCACCGCGAGCCCGACAAGGTCGCGGAGTACGCCCGCAACGCTCGGATGCGCGGGCTGCGCGTGATCATCGCCGGCGCGGGGTTGTCGGCCGCACTGCCCGGGGTGGTGGCCGCGCACTCAGACCTGCCGGTGATCGGCGTGCCGCTGACCAGCCGCACCTCGGTGGCCGGCGGGCTCGATGCGCTGCTGTCGATTGCCCAGATGCCGCCGGGCGTACCGGTGGCCTGCGTGGGCGTGGACAACGCCCGCAACGCCGCGGTTCTGGCGGCCCGGATTCTCGAGAGCTGAAGTTCGGGGCCCACCCGCGCGCGGCGCTAGCCTTTGCGCGACGGGATCGATGCCCGAAATCGCGCATCTCTCATCGCTGGCCGGCAGTCCACTGCTCGACTCGGCCGACGATCGGCTCGGCAAGGTCGAGGACGTCGTGGCGCGTCTGGATGACGGCTCGGCCACGGTGATCGGGCTGACCGCGCGCATCGCCGGGCGCGAGATGTTCGTGCCGGTCGATCGGGTCCGGCAGCTCGGCCCCTTCTCGGTCAAGACCTCGACGACCAAGCTGGACCTGGCCCAGTTCGAGCGCCGGCCCGGCGAGGTGCTGCTGCGCAGTGATGTGCTCGACCGCAGCCTGATCAACGTCGACACGGCGCGCCTGGTGACCGCGCACGAGGTCGAACTGGTGCGCGGCGAGGACGGGGCGTGGCGGGTGGCCGGGATCGATCCGAGCCTGCGTCCCCGGCTGTGGCGCCTGTTGCCCCGGAGATTTCGCGGGCACGACACCGAGCACCGGCAGTTCGTGCCCTGGCGCGACATCGAGCCGTTCGTCGGTCACGTGCCGACCTCGCGGCTGAAGATGGCGGCGCGCAGGCTCGTGCGGCTGCATCCGGCGCAGATCGCCGATCTGGTCGAGGCCGCATCGCACGCAGAGGGTGAGGAGATCCTCCAGGCGGTCGGCCAGGACAAGGAGCTCGAGGCCGACGTGTTCGAGGAGCTCGACGACGAGCACCAGGTCGAGTTCCTGCGCGACCGTTCCGACGAGGAGGCGGCCGCCGTGCTGGCTCGGATGGCCTCAGACGATGCGGCCGACCTGCTGCTCGAGCTCGACCAGGAGCGCCGCCTGCCCATCCTCAACCGGATGCCATCCGCTCAGCAGTCCAAGCTGCGCTCGCTGCTCAGCCACAACCCCTCGACCGCGGGCGGGATGATGAACCCGGACTTCGTGGCCGTTCCGGGCGACGTGAGCGCCGGTCACGCGCTGGCTCGGATCAAGGCGAGCGACCTGGGCGAGCAGCACGTGTCGATCGTGTGCGTGCTCGACGCCGCCGGCAAGCTGCTCGGCACCGTGTCGCTGGCCGAGCTCGTGCGCGCGGACGACGGTGCCCTGGTGTCCGAGCTCGTCGAAGCCACCACCCCGAGCGTGGCCCCCGAAGCCGAGGTGCCCGAGGTGGCGCGGTTGATGAGCGACTACAACCTGATCGCGATGCCGGTGCTGGACGGTGACTGCCGGCCGGTCGGCATCATCGCGGTCGACGACGTGCTCGAGCTGCTCGTGCCCGAGGAGTGGCGCCGGCGGGCCGGGGTGGCGCGGGACTAGGTTTCATCGCCGGGCTGGCCGGGACTTTCGGCGGCGCGCGTGCGCAGGAACCGCTCGCACACCGCGATCGCCTGCTCGATCGTAGACCAGTGCAGCGCCTCGGGCCGGTCCGTGGGCCAGTGGTAGTTCATCGGCAGCTTGGTCTCGTCGACCGACGCGAGCGTGGCCACGCGGTAACCGGCGCGCAACGGGATGATCGCGTCGGTGGCCGCCGTGGTGCGCAGTCCGCGGACAACCGAGACACCGGCGTCAGCCGCCACTCGGTCGAGCTCCTCGCGCATGTCGGGTGGGTAGTCGCGCATCCGGAGCATGCCCTCGCCCTCGACCACGATCAGCGTCGGGCCGCCCAGGCACTCCAGGCAGATCATCTCGGTGTGCTCGGGATTGAGCTCGGCGAAGTGGCGATGGCCGAACCCCTGCATCCCCTCGCTGAACGATTCCTCCGAGCCGGTCGAGACGAGCAGCACGCGCACTCCGCTCAGCGACCGCTCGTGCAGCGCGTGCGCGATCGCCGCCAGCACGCCGACGGCGCTCAGGTTGTCGTTCGCGCCGGGCACGACGTCGCGCAACCCGATGTCGGTCATCGCCGCGGCCGCTGCGACGGACAGGGCAACGCCGCCGCGCAGCAGGCGCCGGATCCCGAGCAGTGCCCCTGCGCACACCATCACGGGCCCCAGCCAGACGGTGTAGAGCAGCGGGAAGCTGCGGCCGGCCTTGCCGTGCAGGCGCGGCATCAGCTTCATGGGGATCCGGGGGAGGATCGGGTGGAAGATCAGCCCCGAGTGGGCCGCGTCGTGATGGGCGATCAGCACGATCGTGTGCTCGGCGGTGGGGTCGCCCGCCTCGGCTACCACGTTGAACGTGGAGCGGTGCGGGAGCAGCGCGCGGCGAAACCAGCGCCGTCCGTGTCCGAGGTCGTCCCACAGGGCGGCTGCCCCGGTGCCGGCCAGCAGGGCGGCCAGGGTCCGAAGCCGAGCCGTGTGCTTGCGCAGTGTCAGCGCGCCCGCGCCGGCGGCCAGAACGTTGACCAGCCCGATCGGCCACCAGTACCCCCCGTGGGCCCGTTCCTCCTCGACCGCGACCCTGCATCCCAGGCCTTCCAACTGCGCCGCGATCAACTCGGCAGCGCGTCGCTCGCCCTCGGACGCGGAGGGCCGGTCCATCGCGGCCAGCTCGTGGATCAGGGCTTGCCAATGGTTGGGGCGATCGGAGACGTGTGTCATGGCTGGAGCGGCATTGTGGAGCAGATACCATCGATTTGCGATGGAGCACCACGACGGATTCTTAGACGGCGACGACTTACCGCGAAGTAGTCAGCTTGCGGCCGGCGCCGTTGGTGTGGCCTCAGCCTCCGGGATGTAAGCCGGAAATCTGAGCGGCCTCCGGCCCGGCCCGCGGTGACGCGGTGGACCGGCGAAAGGAGGTCGAGCACATGGCGGGCGAGACGACGTCTGAGCGCGAGCGCTTCGTGCTCGACAGCGCGCACGTCGGCGACATCCAGGGCGCGTTCGGAACGATCCGTGAGCACGAGGAGACGCACCGCAGCTGGCGCTCGCGGGTACTCGCGCTGCTGGCCATCATCGGCCCCGGCCTCATCGTGATGATCGGAGACAACGACGCCGGCGGCGTCGCAACCTACTCACAGGCCGGCCAGATGTACGGGCCCAGCCTGCTGTGGGTTCTCCTGCTGCTGGTCCCTGTCCTCGTCGTCAACCAGGAGATGGTGGTGCGGCTCGGCGCGGTCACCGGCGTGGGCCATGCCCGTCTGATCGTCGAACGGTTCGGCCGCTTCTGGGGCTGGTTTGAGTCGTCCTTTCTGCTGCTCCAGAACTTCCTGATCATCGTCACCGAGTTCATCGGCGTGAGTCTGGCGCTGGACTACTTCGGGGTCTCGCCGGATGTGTCGGTCCCGCTTGCGACCGCCGCGCTCGTAGCGGTGACGGCCAGCGGCAGCTTCCGCGTCTGGGAGCGCTCGATGTTCCTGTTCGCGTTCGCGAACGTGCTCGTGATACCGCTCTTCTTCCTCAGCCATCCACATCCGGGACCGATCGTCCACCACCTCTTCGTGCCGGGCATCCGAGGCGGTGCCAGCTCGACCGCGGTGCTGCTGCTGATCGCGATCGTCGGTACCACGGTCGCGCCCTGGCAGCTGTTCTTCCAGCAGTCGAATATCGTCGATAAGCGGATCACCCCGCGCTGGGTCAACTACGAGCGCATCGACACCCTGCTCGGCGCGGCCGTGGTGGTCATCGGGGCCGGAGCGCTGATCTGTGTGACCGCGTTCGCGCTCGATGGAACACCGTTCTTCGGCGATTTCACCGACGCGGGCGGGGTGGCCCGAGCGCTCCATCACACGATCGGCTCGGTGCCCGGCGCGTTCTTTGCGATCGTCCTGCTGAACGCTTCCTTGATCGGTGCCGGCGCGGTGACGCTGGCCACCAGCTACGTGGTCGGCGATGTGTTCGGGACGCGGGGCTCGCTGCACCGCAGCTTCCTGGAGGCCCCGCGCTTCTATGCGGTGTTCAGTGCGGTGATCTTGGTCGCAGCAGGGATCGTGCTGATCCCTCGGGCGCCGCTGGGCGTGATCACCGAGGCCGTCCAGGCGCTGTGCGGGATCGTGCTGCCAATGACGACGCTGTTCCTGCTGATGCTCTGCAATGACCGCGAGGTGCTCGGCCCATGGACAAATCCGCCGTGGCTGAAGGCTCTGGCCGCGGTGATCGTCGGCGTGCTCATGATGCTCTCGCTGATCCTCACGCTGACCACCCTGCTGCCGGGGATCAACGTGACCACGCTGGCCGAGATCGGCGCCGCGGTTCTGGCGTCGGTGTTCCTGGCGATGGGTGTGGTCGCGCTGTGCTCCAGGCTGAGGCGCGTGAGCACGGACGAGGGCGCGGCGACGAGGCCGGAGGTACCGAAGGAGCAGTGGACCATGCCGCCGGCCGCCCTGCTCTTGCGGCCGCGTCTCTCCGCCTGGCGTCACGCGGCTTTGCTTGTTCTCGCCGGCTACATGGTCGTCGCGCTCGTAATGCTCGTCGTCAAATCGGTGTCGCTGGCGGGCGGGTGATCGGCCTCGGCCGCCCTGCTCGCTAGGCTCGGGGCGTGATCCCGCGCTACACCCGACGCGAGCTGGCCGAGGCGTGGTCAGACCACGCTCACTTCGAGGCCATGCGCGAGGTCGAGGTGGCCGCCTGCGAGGAGATGGACGGCCCGACTGCATCGGATCTCGAGGCGATCCGTTCGGCCACGTTCACGGTCAAGGCGATCGCCGAGCGCGAGCGGGTCACCGACCACGACACGGCCGCCTTCGTAGACGTGCTGGCCGCCTCGGCCGGTCCGCCCGGGCGCTGGATCCACCACGGGCTGACCTCGAGCGATGTGCTCGACACCGGTCTGGCGCTCCAGCTGCGCCGCGTCGGCGAGATCGTCCTGCCGGACTCGCGCCGGCTGGTCGAGGCGTTCGCGGCGGCCGCTCGTGAGCACGTCCAAACCCTCTGCGTGGGCCGCACCCACGGCATCCATGCCGAGCCGACCACGTTCGGGATCAAGCTGGCGAGCTTCGCATTCGAGGCCGACCGCAACGCCGACCGGCTCGAGCGCGCCTTTGCCCAGGCTTGCGTCGGCGCGATCTCGGGCGCGGTCGGCACGTATTCGGCCACCTCGCCCGAGTTCGAGGAGCGGGTGCTGGCCCGGCTGGGCCTGGCTCGCGAGCCGGTGTCGACCCAGGTCGTCCCGCGGGACCGCCACGCGGAGTTGCTGAGCGCGATCGCGCTGGCCGGTGCCGGGATGGAGCGCTTCGCCACCGAGCTACGCCACCTGGCACGGACCGAGGTGGGCGAGGTGCGCGAGCCGTTCGGCCGCGGCCAGAAGGGCTCGAGCGCGATGCCACACAAGCGCAACCCGATCAAGTCCGAGCAGGTCGTGGGGCTGGCCCGGATCATGCGGGGCAACGCGATGGCCGCTCTGGAGGACGTGGCGCTCTGGCATGAGCGCGACATCTCCCACTCCTCGGTCGAGCGGGTCATCCTGCCCGACTCGACGATCCTGCTCGACCACCTTCAGCGGCGGGTCCTGGCGCTGGTCGAGGGGATGGTCGTGGATGCGGATCGGATGCGCGAGAACCTCGAGCTCACCCATGGCGCGCTGTTCTCTCAGCGCGTGCTGCTGGCACTGGTCGAGTCCGGCCTGAGCCGCGACGACGCCTACCGGGTCGTCCAGCGACTGGCTCAGCAGGCGCTCGACTCCAGGGTGTCCCTGCGGGAGTTGCTCGAGGTCGATCCAGCCGGGGCCGGCCTGGACCTCGACGCGATCTTCGACTACGGCGCGTTCGTACGCCACGCCGACGAGATCGTCGCCCGCCTGGACGCGATCGTCGCGCCGCGCGTAGCCGCCTAGATGTTGATTCCACGGCCGCGTGAGGGCCGCCACCGCCAGCCGATCCGCGTGCATCACGCCCGACACCCCTCCGATGCTGGGGCGTGGCGTACCAGGATCCACTGGTGTGCGTGACGCACCACCCCTCGGTGTTGGGGTGGGGTGTGGACGCGTCGCATACATCATGCGGGTCGGGGCCGTGCCCTGCTTAACCCGTCACGAGACCGGTGGACGGCCCGCCGTGACGGGTTATCCGCCTGGGAGACGGCTAACGCGTCACGCTCCCCAGTTCGACGGTGTCGTGACGTGTTATGCGCGTCCGCTGGACCGACGGCCAGCCAACGCACCCTAGGAGCCGCGCCCTACCGCGGGTACATCCCGCCGTCGAGCGCGACCACCTGGTTGGTCATGTACGGGTTGCGCAGCATGGCCAGGGCCAGATCCGCGACCTCATCGGGCTGACCGAGCCGGCCCACCGGCACATGCGCGCGCAGCTCGTCGGGCTCGCCCGGCAGCATCCCGGTGTCGGTGATCAGGGCCGGCGCGATCGCATTTACGGTCACGCCGTCGCCGGCCACCCGGCTGGCCAGAGAGTGGGTCAGGCCGTGCAGGGCCGCCTTGGACGCCGCGTAGTGTGGGCCCACGACCCCGCCGGTGAAGGCGGCCACCGAGGAGACGAACATGATCCGGCCGAAGCCGCGGGCCTGCATGCCCGGAAGCGTCTGCTGGGCGAGCAGGAACGGTGCGCGCAGGTTGACCGCCAGCATCTCGTCGAAGTCCTCGATCGAAATCTCCTCCAGCGCCTGACGGCGACCCAGCCCGGCGGCGGCCACCAGGATGTCAACCGAGCCGAGCTGCGGCTCGACCTCGGCCACCAGCTCGGCGGGCGCCTCGGGGCGTCGCAGATCGGCTCCGACGGCGAGCGCATGTCCGCCGCCGGCGACGAGCTCGTCGGCGAGCTTCTGCGCCGGCTTGGCGTTGGCCCCGTAGGCGAGCGCCACCGAGGCGCCCTCGCCGGCCAGTCGGCGCGCCAGCGCCTGCCCGATGCCGCCGCTGGCGCCCGTGACCAGCGCGACCCTGTTTCTGAATGGATTCCCGGTCGCCATGCTCAGTATGGATACCTACTCCCTCTACGATTTGCGCCGCCGTGCCCCCACACAAGCATCAGGAGCTGATGACGGCAGCAGTCGAGCGGGACGGAAAGGCGCAGCAGGCGCTACTCGCCGGCGATCTTGATGGGGCTCGCGCGGCTTTTTCCGAGGCCGCCGACCTGTACCGGCAGTCCTGGGAGCACGCGCCGCCGAGTGCCTACGGGCGGCTGGTCGGGATGCTCAAGTCGGCCGTGCTGGCCGGGGAAGGCAGTGACGAGGCTGGCTACGCGCGGCGCGCGCTAGGGGAGCGCGATCCGGAGTCCGTCACCGCCTCCTACGCCCAGGCCCTGGCAGCGCTGATTCTTAAGGACGACGACCAGGCTCGCCGCTGGGCGGAGCGGATGGGTTCCGGGGCGGATGCGTTCGGGCGCACCGCACAGGCTCTTGCTGCGCTGGCGGCTAGCGATGGAACGCGCTACGAGGCTGCGCTGACCGCGATTGTGCGCGACTTCGAGCAGCGAACCGAGCACCTCACCGGGGTGGCGATCGCCGACACGGCGCTGATGCTGGTCGCGCTGGGCGCCCGGCGGGGCATCGAGGCGGCTCTCGAGAGCCCGGTCATGCCCGCGCCCTGAGTCGTGCCGCTCCGAAAAGCGGTCTGCACTCTGACCATCGAAGGTTTGTGTGGATCGCTACGCTGCCCGCGCACAACTTACCGCGCGGGGCTGGGGGGTCCAAAAAGGGGGAAATGCCATGGGGCATCTCTTGCGTCGTAGGCCGTCTGCGGCGATGATCGTTGCCATCGCTGCGCTCGTCGTCGCCATGTCGGGGACGGCGGTCGCGGCCAGCAAGCTGGTCAGCGGCAACAGCCTGATCAAGAAGAACTCGCTGTCAGGTAACCGCCTGCAGAACCGGTCGGTCACCGGCAGCAAGATCAAGCTGAGCTCGCTGGGCACGGTGCCGAGCGCTAAGAACGCGGCCACCGCAGCCACTGCGACGACCGCCACCACGGCTGGCTCGGCCTCGATCTCGAAGATCACGTATGTGACGACGCCGGTCACGGTGCCGGGCGACGGCACGTACACCACCGGATCGGCCACATGCCCGTCCGGGACCAACGTCACCGGTGGCGGCGCCAGCATCAACGACACGACGGGCAACGCCTACTTTGGCGGGAGCTATCCCTCCGGCAAGACCGGGTGGACCATTGCCTATCAGGACTACAGCGGCGGCCCGACCACCGCGTACGCGTATGCGATCTGCGCGCCGGCGGCAAGCACCGCTCCGTAGACAGGGAGAAATCGTGGGGCTCTCCTCCGGGGGAGCCCCACATTTTCTTAACGGCCGGTGGCCGCCGGTCCGGTAGCGTCAGGCCATACGGCACACGGATCTCATGGGGAGATCCGACAAGTGAGGGAGACGGACCATGCGGCAGCTTGGGCGACGGAAGCCTTCGGCGGCGATGGTGGTCGCGATCATCGCGCTCGTGGTGGCGGCGTCGGGGACCGCGCTGGCGGCGGACAAGCTGGTCAGCGGGGACTCGCTGATCAAGCGGAACTCGCTGTCCGGCAATCGCCTGCGCAACGCCACCGTGACCGGCAAGCAGATCAAGCTGAGCTCGCTGGGCCAGGTGCCGAGTGCCAAGCACGCCACCAACGCGGACGAGCTGGGCGGCCATCCCGCGAGCACGTTCGAGCAGGGCGCGTCCACCGTCGTCCACAGCGGTCTGGTCACGGCGAGCGGCGGGCAGACCGTGACCCTGGGGACGTTCGGGCCGTTCACGGTGAGCCTCCAGTGCAACGACGACGGCGGTGGCACGTTCGACTCGGAGGTGACGGTCAACTCGAGCAGCTCGAACAGCGAGGTCGCCGGTAACCCGCTGACCGCCGGCACCCCCCAGGAGATCGACGACGCGGGCCCCGACAGCCAGTTCTCCGACAACGCCGGCGGCACGCTCGAGGACTTCGTCGCGGCCCCGGATGCGTACGAGGCCTACGTGATCGACGCGATCTTCATGCCCGGCACAACCGCCCCGTGCGCCGCCAGCCTATTGGTCGCAAAGAGCTAGATTGTCGGCGGCGGAGTCGCCGCCGCCGTTGCTAGGATCGGCCCAGTGAGCGCCCTCGCCGACCTGCCCCTGATCGCTTCGGGCAAGGTCCGCGAAATCTACGAGGGTGAGCGCGATCGGACGCTGCTGATCGTCGCGTCGGACCGGATCTCGACCTACGACGTCGTGCATCCGACGCCGATCCCCGACAAGGGCGCCGTGCTCACTGGTTTGTCCACTTTCTGGTTCGAGCGCACGGCCGAGGTCGTCGCCAACCACATGATCTCGGTGACCGACGGCGTGCCCGCCGAGGCTCGCAGCCGCGGAATGCTCGTGCGCAGGCTCGAGATGCTCCCGGTCGAGTGCGTGGTCCGCGGCTACATCAGCGGATCGGGCTGGAAGGACTACCAGCGGACCGGGACGGTCTCGGGCATCGAGTTGCCGGCGGGCCTGCGCGAGTCCGACCAGCTTCCCGAGCCGATCTATCACGCCGTCCACCAAGGCCGAGGTGGGCCACGACGAGGACATCGACTTCGAAGGGACGGTGTCGCTGGCCGGGCGACCGCGACCTGGCCGAGCGGCTGCGCGAGGTGTCGATCGCCGTCTACCAGCACGCGGCCGATCACGCCCGCGAGCGCGGGATCATCCTGGCCGACACCAAGTTCGAGTTCGGCCTCGATTCCGACGGCCGGCTCACCCTGGCCGACGAGGTGTGCACCCCCGATTCCTCGCGCTTCTGGCCGGCCGACGAATACGAGCCGGGTCGCTCCCAACCGAGCTTCGACAAGCAGTACGTGCGCGACTGGGCCTCGTCCACCGGCTGGGATCGCAATCCTCCGGCGCCGGCCATCCCCGACGAGGTCGTTGCGCGCACGCGCGAGAAGTACGTCGAGGCGTACGAGCGGATCACCGGCCAGCCGTTCGACGACTGGCTCAAGCGGACCCGATGAGGGCGCGGGTGCTCGTCCGGCCCAAGGCGGGAATTCTCGATCCGCAGGGCCAGGCGGTAGAGCGTGCGCTGCCCGCCCTCGGCTTTCAGGGCGTGCGCAACGTGCACGTGGGCCGGCTGATCGAGCTCGACGTGGAGGATCCCGGAGCGGCTGCCCGAGATGTGCGACCGCCTGCTCACGAACCCGCTGATCGAAGATTGGGAGATCGAGTCGACGGAGGTGGAGGAGCCCACCCGATGAAGTTCGGGATCGTCCGCTTTCCCGGTTCCTGCGATGACATCGACGCGTTGCAGGCGGCCGAGCGGGTAGGGGACGCCGTGTTGTTGTGGCATGCCGACCACGACCTCCAGGGGGTCGACGCCGTGATCGTCCCGGGTGGCTTCTCCTACGGCGACTACCTGCGCGCGGGCGCCATCGCCCGGTTCGCCCCGGTCATGGCCCAGGTTGAGGAGTTCGCCCGCGAGGGCGGGCTGGTGCTCGGGATCTGCAACGGCTTCCAGGTGCTGTGCGAGGCGCATCTGCTCCCGGGAGCGCTGCTTCCCAACGTCTCGCTCAGGTTCGTCTTCCGCCAGGTCGAGCTTGAGGTGGTCCGCGCCGACACCCCGTTCACGCGGCGCGTGCCGCGCCCGACCAGCGGCTGTCGATCCCGGTCAAGCACACCACCGGGCGGTTCTACGCGCCGGAGGCGGAGCTCGACCGACTGGAGGCGGCCGGACAGGTGCTGCTGCAGCTACGCCCCGGGACACAACCCGAACGGGTCGCTGCGCGACATCGCCGGCGTGTGCAACGAGGCCGGGAACGTGTTCGGGCTGATGCCCCATCCCGAGCACGCGGTCGATCCCCTGGGCGGATCGACGGACGGCCTGACGATCTTCGACTCCATGCGAGCGCATGTCGAGCAGCACGTCCTCGCTTGAGGCGCGTCACCGGCAGCTCGGGCTGACCGACGACGAGTACGCCCGCATCCTCGACCGGCTCGGGACGGACGCCGGGCGACGTGGAGCTGGCCATGCTCTCGCTCATGTGGTCCGAGCACTGCGGCTACAAGCACTCGCGCCGGCTGCTGCGCCGGCTGCCCACCGAGGGGCCGCACCTGCTCCTCGGCCCGGGCGAGAACGCCGGCGCCGTCGACGTGGGCGACGGGTTGGCGGTGGCCTTCAAGGTCGAGTCGCACAACCACCCCAGCGCGGTGGAGCCGTTCCAGGGCGCGGCCACCGGCGTGGGCGGGATCCTGCGCGACGTGTTCGCGGTTGGGGCTCGGCCGATCGCCGTGCTCGACTCGCTGCGCTTCGGCGAGCCCGCGTCGTCTGAGCGGTCGCGGTATCTGCTCGATCGCGCGGTCGCCGGCATCGGCCACTACGGCAACTCGATCGGCGTGCCGACGGTCGGCGGGGAGATCTACTTCGAGCAGAGCTACGAGCAGAACTGCCTGGTCAACGCGATGTGCCTGGGGCTCGCGCCGCACGAGCGCCTGATCCGCAGCGCGGCGGCGGGAGCCGGCAACGTCGTGGTGCTGCTCGGCGCGCTGACCGGACGAGACGGGATCGGCGGCGCGTCGGTGCTGGCCAGCGCCGAGCTCGGGGAGGGCGACGAGGCCAAGCGTCCGTCGGTCCAGATCGGCGACCCGTTCACCGAGAAGAAGCTGCTCGAGTGCTGTCTGGAGCTGCTCGACCGCGAGCTGCTCGTCTCGCTCCAGGATCTCGGCGCTGCCGGGCTCACGTCGGCCGCCTCGGAGATGGCCGCGAGCGGCGGCGTCGGCATCACGCTCGACCTGTGCCAGATCCCGCTGCGCGAGGCCGACATGGAGCCGTTCGAGATCATGGTCTCCGAGTCCCAGGAGCGCATGCTGTGCGTGGCGCGGCCAGAGCGCGTGGGCGAGCTGCTGGCCGTGTGCGAGCGCTGGGAGGTCCTGGCCACCACGATCGGCTGCGTGAGCGAGGGCGACACGCTGCAGGTGCTCCATCGCGGGAGTGCGGTGGCCGAGGTGCCGGTCAGCGTGCTGGTCGACGACTGCCCGATGTACGACCTGTACCCGGCGCCGCCTTCGAGCGATGTGTACGGCGCCCCGACCGCGGTGCTGAGCGGGAGGGAGTCGCCGGCCGAGACGTTGCTCGCGCTGCTGCGCTCGCCCAACCTGGCCTCGCGCCGGCCGGTCTTCGAGCAGTACGACCCGATCGTCCAGTCGCGCACCGTGCGCCGGCCCGACGAGGCCGACGCCGCCGTGCTGGCGCTCCCGGACGGCACGGCGATCGCCGTGTCGATCGACGGCAATGGCCGGCGGGTGGCCTGCGATCCCCGCCGCGGCGCGGCCGAGGCGGTGTACGAGTGCGCCGCGAATCTGGCCTGCGTCGGGGCCGAGCCGCTCGGGCTGACGAACTGCCTGAACTTCGGCAACCCAGAGAAGCCGCACGTGGCCTGGCAGCTGACCGAGGCGGTCGAGGGGCTGGCCGAGGCGTGCGAGACGCTGGGCGTGCCGGTCGTGGGCGGGAACGTCTCGCTCTACAACGAGGCGCCGAGCGGTCCGATCTTCCCCACGCCGGTGGTAGGGATCGTCGGCAAGCTCCCGGATGCTGCCCGGGCGGGGCGGCTGGGATTCGCCGCCGAGGGGGACGCGATCGCCGTGGTTGGGGCGTTTGAGCCCGCTGCCGCCGGGTCCGAGCTCGCAAAGCTGCTGGGCTGCGCACCGATTGGAGATCTGCCGGCGGTGGACGCGGGCGCGGTCCGCAAGGCGCACGACGCCGTCCGGGATGGGATCCGGTCGGGAGTGCTCAGGAGCGCCCATGACATCTCCGAAGGCGGCGTGGCGGTGGCCCTGGCCGAGTGCTGCATCGCCGGCGGTGTGGGCGCATCCGTGCGGCTGCCGGAGGGCCTCGATCCGTTCGGGGAGGCACCGGGTCGCGCGTTCATCGTCGCGGGCCCGCCCGAGGCCCTGGCTGGATTCGACGTGATCGGGCAGGTGGGCGGCGACACGCTCGCCATCGAGGGGTTGCTCGAGGTTGCGGTGTCCGAGCTGGGATTGGCCAGGGATGGTGGGCTCGCCGAATGGGTCTGAGCCCGCTGCTAGCCTTCGCTACCGGCTGGGCATGGCGCCTCTCGTGACTGACCAACGCGACGGACCGCGCGACGAGTGCGGTGTCTTCGGTATCTACGCGCCGGGACACGACGTCGCCAATCTCGCCTACTTTGCCCTGTTTGCGCTGCAGCATCGCGGTCAGGAGTCGGCCGGGATCGCGTCCGCTCCCCGTGGGGGTGGGATCATGGCGATCCGCGACCAGGGACTGGTGGCGCAGGTGTTCGACGAGCACAAGCTCCGCTCACTGGTCGGCGATCTGGCCATCGGCCACGTCCGCTACTCCACCACCGGCGCCTCGCAGTGGGAGAACACGCAGCCGATCGTCCGCCACGACCGGCGTGCACTCGCGCTGGCCCACAACGGCAATCTGATCAACGCGGTCGAGCTCCACGCCGAGTTGCGCGAGCACGCCGTTCCGTTCAGCTCGACCTCCGACTCGGAGATCATCGCGGCGCTCCTGGCCACGCATCCCGCCGAGCGGATCGAGGACGCGGTGGTCGCCGTTCTGCCGCGGCTTCGCGGTGCGTTCTCAGCCGTGGTGATGACCGAGCATGAGGTGGTCGCCTTCCGCGATCCGCACGGGCTGCGCCCGCTCGTGCTGGGGATGGTCGAGGATGAGGAGACCGGCCAGGCCTCCTACTGCGTGGCCAGCGAGTCGTGTGCCTTCGACCTGATCGGGGCCAAGTACCTGCGCGAGGTTCTGCCCGGCGAGGTGATCACGCTCACCGAGGGCGGCGTCCAGACGCGGATGGTCGGCAAGGCTGAGCGCCGCGCCTTCTGCGTGTTCGAATACATCTACTTCGCTCGGCCCGATTCGAAGATGGCCGGCACCGTGCTCCAGGTGGCGCGCTCTCGGATGGGCGAGATCCTGTGGCGCGAGGCGCCGGTCGAGGCCGACGTGGTCATCCCGGTGCCCGACTCGGGCAACCCTGCGGCGCGCGGGCTGGCCCGGGCGGCCGGCCTCCCCCAGGACGACGGCTTCATCAAGAACCGCTACGTAGCCCGAACGTTCATCCAGCCCGGCCAGGAACTGCGCCGCCACGGCCTGCGACTGAAGTTCAACCCGCTGCCCGAGGTGGTCGCCGGCAAGCGGCTGATCGTGGTCGACGATTCGATCGTGCGCGGCAACACCACGCGCCAGATCGTGCAGATGCTGCGCGACGCCGGTGCGTCCGAGATCCACCTGCGCATCTCGGCGCCGCCGATCAAGCACCCCTGTCACTACGGGATCGACATGTCCAGCCGCGAGGAGATGATCGCCCACGGGCGCACGGTCGAGGAGGTCGCCGAGGAGCTCGGGGCCGACTCCCTGCACTATCTGTCGCTTGAGGGCGTGTACGAGGCGGTCGGAGTGTCGCGCGACACGCATTGCGACGCGTGCTTCAGCGGCGACTATCCGCTCCCCGGCACCGAGGACCATCGCGGCAAGTACGCGCTCGAGCTTCCCCTGATCCGCGCCTAGCACGTAAAATCGCCCGCCGCCGGGGCGTTTGGTTTGCGTTGAACAAGGAGGCGCGATGCAGGGGTTGATGCGGCGTGGGCGCGTGGCGCTCGCGGGTGGCGGTGGCTTGGTTGGTGTGGTCCGCTGCGCCGGCGTTGGCCGACGTACACGGTGAGGACCCTCGGGGACTCCAGCACAGGTTCGGCGACGTTCACGTACGGTTCGGCGTCGGTGGCGAGCGCGGGCAGCGGGACGTTCAAGCTCGTGATCGGGCTCTCTGCGCGTGCCGCGGCTGAGTTGAAGGTGCTCGGAAGCCGGGTCGTGACGATCGCGGTCACGTTCACGCCGGCCGGCGGGAGCGCGCATCGCGAGTCCAAGACCGTCACGGTCAAGCGCAGCCGGAAGGGCAAGTACAGCTGAGTTCCCCGGCCCGTCCGGGGCCGCCGGTCGCGCCGCTACAGTCGGGCGCCCGATGGATCCCCGCGTCGCGCTCCGGCGCCTGTTCGGCTTTGAGCATTTCCGACCCGGCCAGGCCGAGGCCGTCACCGCCGCGCTGAGCGATCGGGACGCGCTGGTGGTCATGCCCACGGGGTCGGGCAAGTCGCTCTGCTATCAGCTCCCGGCGTTGATGCGCGAGGACCTGACGCTGGTCGTATCGCCGCTCGTCTCGCTCATGCAGGACCAGGTCTCGGCAGTTCGTGACGTGGCTCCTGGACGGGTCGAGCTGGTCAACGCCCAGCGGGGAGCGGGCGCGAACCTCGAGGCGCTGGAGCGGGCGGCCGCGGGCGAGCTCCGCCTGCTCTACGTCGCGCCCGAGCGGTTCGCCTCGCCGCGCTTCGCTTCGGCGCTCGAGCGCGTCCGGGTGGGATTGTTCGTGGTCGACGAGGCGCACTGCATCTCGCAGTGGGGCCACGACTTCCGGCCCGATTACTTCTTCCTGGCCGAGGCCGCCCGCCGGGTCCGAGCCCGAGCCACGATCGCGCTCACCGCGACGGCGACCCCGGCTGTGGCCGACGACATCGCGCGGCGGTTGGCGTTGCGCGATCCGGCTCGGGTGACGACGGGCTTCGACCGGCCGAACCTCAGCTTCAGCGTGGTCCGCTGCGGCACCGCGGTCGACAAACGCCGGCGCGTGGCGGCGGCACTGGCCGAGCCTGACGCACTCCCGGCCATCGTCTACGCCGGGACGCGGCGGGCCAGCGAGGAGCTGGCGGGCTTCCTGACGCGGGCGCTCGGTGAGGAGGTGCTCGCCTACCACGCCGGTCTTGAGCGCGGCGCTCGTGGGGCGATCCAGGAGCGGTTCATGTCCGGCGAGGCGCGGGTCATCGTGGCCACCAATGCGTTCGGCATGGGGATCGACAAGGCCGACGTGCGGACGGTCTGTCACGCGAGCGTGCCGGGGTCGCTCGAGGCCTACTACCAGGAGGCAGGGCGGGCCGGACGCGACGGCGCCCCGGCGCGCTGCCTGCTGTTCGCCGAACAGCGCGACAAGGGCCTGCATGTGTTCTTCATCCAGCGCTCCCGGCTCGACGGCGGGGTGTTCGAGCGGGTAGCCGAGCGGCTGCGCTGGGCGGGACTGGACGGCCGCTATGACGTGGGTGTCCGTGAGCTCGCCGCCGACGTGGGACCGGGCGGCGACGAGGAGAAGGTGCGCTCGATCATCGGCCATCTCACCCGGGCCGGCCTCCTGGTGCCCCAGCCCGCTCCGCCCGACCGCGCGGCCGGACTGGTGGTCGGTGAGTGGGACGGTCGCGCGCTGACCCGCTGCCTGGGATCCGCGCGGGATGCCGAACGTGCGCGGTGGAGCCAGTACCGCGCGGTCTGGGGCTACGTGGAGGGCTCGAGCTGCCGGCGGGGGGCGTTGCTGGCCCATTTCGGGGATCGCTCGCAGACGATGCCGTCGGTGCCGTGCTGCGACGTGTGCGCTCCGGCCGTGGCTCCCCGTTTGCCGGCCCCGGTGGCTTCGGTGGCTTCGGTGGCCGGCGTCGCCGGCGTGGCCGGGTCCGGGGCGCACGCTGCCGGCGACCTCGACGCGGCGATCCTCGACGTTGTCGTGTCCGCGGCCCCGCCGGTCGGCCGCACGCGAGCGGTCGAGATCCTCCGCGGCGGCCGGTCGAAGGTGATTGCCCAGGCCGCCTATGACGGTCTGTCGGCGTATGGCACGTTTGCCCATCTGCACTCCCGCGAGGTGCTCGCGCGGGTCGACCAGCTGCTCGAGGACGGCCGCCTGCGGTCGACCGGCGGCCGGTTTCCCAAGCTCCGCACGGCATGAACGTCGCGGTGCTGGCCTCGGGCAGGGGGACGAACCTTCAGGCCCTGCTCGATCGCGTTCACGGAAGCGAGGGGATCGAGGTCGTCGCCGTGGCCTCCGACAAGCCGGATGCGCTCGCGCTCGACCGGGCGCGGGGCGCCGGGGTCGAGGTGGCCTCCTTTCCCGAAACGACGTTCGCGGGGCGCGAGCCGCGGGATGCCGCGATGGCCGACTGGCTGGCGGAGCGGGCGGTCGAGCTGGTCGTTCTGGCCGGCTACATGCGCCTGTTGAGCCCCGGGTTCCTGGGCCGCTTCCCGGGCCGGGTGATCAACGTCCACCCGGCCCTGCTGCCGGCGTTCCCGGGGCTGCGGCCGGTCGACGAAGCGCTGGCTTACGGCGTGAAGGTGTTCGGGGTGACCATCCACTTCGTCGACGGGGGTGTCGATTCTGGCCCGGTCATCCTCCAGCGGGCGATCGAGCTGCCCGAGGCGCAAGACGTGGCCTATGTGCTCGAGCGCCTGCATCCGATCGAGCACGAGCTGCTGCCCGAGGCGGTGCGGTTGATCGCCCGTGGCGCGGTCAGCTTCGACCCCGCCAACCCACGCCGTGTCGTGATCGAACGGTAGAGTCCGGGGCGATATGGAGCGGGGTACCGAGCACGTCGACCGCTATTCATCGGTTGCGGCCGGCGAGGTACAGGTGTCGCGTGCCCTGCTGTCGGTGTCTGACAAGACCGGCCTGGTCGAGTTCGCGCGCGGCCTGGCCGAGCTCGGGATCGAGATCGTCTCGACCGGCGGAACCGCCGGGGAGCTGACCGACGCCGGGCTCCAGGTCCGCCAGATCTCCGAGCTCACTGGCTTCCCGGAGATCATGGACGGCCGCGTGAAGACCCTCCATCCGAAGGTCTACGCCGGGCTGCTGGCCCTGCGCGACGACCGCCGGCACATGCAGGCAGCCGAGGATCACGACGTCGAGTTCGTCGACCTCGTGTGCGTGAACCTGTACCCGTTCGAGCGCACGGCGGCCCGTCGCGGGGTGGACGACTCCGAGGTGATCGAGAACATCGACATCGGCGGCCCCTCGATGATCCGGGCGGCGGCCAAGAACTTCCAGTTCGTGGCCCCGGTGGTCAGTCCGGAGAGCTACGACGCGATCCTGGCCGAGCTGCGCGAGTCCTCGCGCCGGCTGTCGTCGACGACCCGCGAGAGCCTGGCCGCTGAGGCGTTCGCTTACACCGCGCGCTACGACACGGCGATCGCCCGCTGGTTCCAGGAGAAGGGGGCGGACTTCCCGGCCCTGATGGTCCGCGCATTCGAGAAGGTGCTCGAGCTGCCCTATGGGGAGAACCCCCATCAGCGAGCCGCCTACTACTCGCAGGTGGGCACCCGCACCCATGTGCTCTCGATGATCTCCCAGCTCGGTGGCAAGGAGCTCTCCTACAACAACCTGTTGGATCTGGACGCCGGCCGTCTCACGATCAGCGAGTTCCAGATCCCGGCCTGCGCGATCATCAAGCACAACAACCCGTGCGGCGTGGCGGTGGGCAAGAGTGCGCTCGAGGCCTACCAGAAGGCGTTCGAATGCGACCCGATGTCGGCCTACGGCGGCATCGTCTGCCTCAACCGCCGGGTCGATCGCGAGCTGGCCGAGCTCATCGCCGGCCAGTTCGTCGAGGTCCTGTTCGCGCGCGGCTATGACGAGGACGCCCTGGCCGTGCTCGAGAGCAAGCCGAATATGCGGATCCTCGACGACCGCGAGCGACGCAATCCGGACATGATCGATCCCGTCCTGCGCCAGGTCGTGGGCGGCATGCTGGTCCAGGATCGCGACTACGACCTCGAGGAACGCTCCGAGATGCAGGTGGTCTCAAAGCGCGTCCCAACCGAGGCCGAGTGGGGCGAGCTGTCTTTCGCCTGGAAGGTCTGCAAGCACGTCCGCTCCAACGCGGTGATCATGTGCCGCGACCTGTCCACCGTCGGGATCGGGGCCGGACAGATGAGCCGTGTGGACTCGGTCCGGCTGGCCATCGAGAAAGCCCGCTCCTCTCTGCAGGGCTCCGTCATCGCCTCGGACGCCTACTTCCCGTTCGCCGACGGCCCCCAGCTTGCGCTCGAGGCCGGCGCGATCGCGATCATCCAGCCCGGCGGCTCGGTTCGCGACCACGAGGTGGTCGACGCGGTCGACGCGGCCGGTGCGGCCATGGTCTTCACCGCGCGCCGCCACTTCCGTCACTGAGGGTTTGCGCGGGCGTGCGGCGGGGCCGGCTCTCCCCGCGCAACCGGCGAACTTTGGCGATTGAGTGTCGTATATGGCAACCCCAGCGCCAAAGTTCCCGCGCCTGCGCGATCATGGCCGTCTCGCCGCCGTAGCTCAGTTGGCAGAGCAGCGGACTTTTAATCCGAGGGTCGCAGGTTCGAATCCTGCCGGCGGCACTACGATGGCCCTGTAATCGCGCGGTTGAGGGAGCGGGGACTTTCCGCGGAAAGATTTCGTGTCCCCAATATGTCCCGAGATTGGCGTACGATCTGCGCGTGAGCGCGCTTCGTCCTCCTACTGGTCACGTCTTCCGGGTCGAGCGTTCGAATGGGCCGGTCTGGTACGCGAAGTACCGGCTGCCTGACGGGCGACAGGTCCAGAAGAAGATCGGGCCGGCGTGGACCGAGCGCGGCCGCCCGGCAGCCGGCTGGTTCACAAAGCGCACCGCCGAGGCCTGGCTGCGCGACCTCCTCGACCAGGCGCGCCGCGGTACGCTGCCGGGGCTGGTGCGGTCCGGCGCGACGTTCGCGGACGCAGCTGCCGAGTGGCTCCGGTTCATCGAGGAGGATCGGGCGCGGAAGCCGTCGACGCTGAACGACTACCGGTCGGCATTGAATGCGCACCTGCTGCCGGCGTTTGGGCCGCAGCCGCTCGAGTCGATCACGCCCGAGGGGATTGATCAGTGGCGGCGTGGCCTGACCGGCCTGTCGAACCGGAGCAAGAACAAGCTTCTGATTCAGCTGCACGGCATCTTCAGGCGCGCGCAGATGGTGTGGGGGCTTCAGGCCAATCCGCTGGCGCGTGTCGAGAAGCACCCGATGCGGGCGAGCGGCGACATTCAGGTGTTCTCGCCTGAGGAGGTGTGGGCGCTCGTTCGAGCGGCCGGGTCCGAGCAGGACGGCGCGATCTTCCTGACTGCCGCCTTCACCGGGCTGCGGATGGGCGAGCTGCTGGCGCTGCGGTGGCGGGACGTCGACTTCGCCGGCGCGACGATTCGCGTGCGGGGGAGCTACGCCGCCGGCCACCTGACGACGCCGAAGTCCGGCAAAGTCCGCTCGGTCCCGATGGCCCCGGACGTCGCCTCGGCGCTGGCCCAGCTCGGCCGGCGCGACGACTGGGTAGGCGACGACGACCTGGTCTTCTCCGGCGAGCTCGGCCGCTACCTCGACGGGTCCGCGCTGCGCCGGCGCTACAAAGAGGCCCTGAATCGAGCCGGTCTCCGCCCGCTCCGCTTCCACGACCTCCGCCACACCTTCGGGACCCGGATGATCGCCAAGGCGGACATCCGTCGGGTGCAGGAGTGGATGGGCCACGCGGACATCCAGACCACCATGCGCTACCTCCACTACGCGCCCCACGCCGAGGACGCGGCGTTGGTCGCCGAGGCGTTCCGCGTCGAAGGCCTGGACGGCCGGACATCTCGGGACAAGTCCGGACATCTTGGGACAACTTCGTAGACATCCCGGGACATCGCGACTCGTTCGACCCGCTCCACGTAGTTCGGCACTTCAATCTGCGCGCCAACGACGGGTCACCGTGAGCCCTGGACCGGGCGCGCAGCCATCCCGAGGGCTGCACCCGCCGGACATCTCGGGACATCTTGGCGTCAGCACGCCAGTGCGTGGAGTGTGTCCCTGCTGTCGGGGCCGGCGATGCGGTCTGAGGGTGCTGATGACGTTGGGGCGCGCCAGCGCCCCAACACAGGTGAGATACAGCGCGGACGGGCGTCGCTGTCAAGCAGCGCCGAAACGGTGGCGCATCGCAGCGACTTGGGAGTAGCAGCCGCGATCGGGGCGCTGCTTGACAGCGACGCTCGGCCGCGCTACCTAGCCATCGAAGCGATCTGTCCGGCGATGCTTCCAACACGCGCAGGTCGTGGCTCGCGGAGGCGCGGGTACCCGGCACGCGCAGAGCCAGCCAAGGCCGGTTTACGTGCCCTCGACCAGATCATCAGCTCGCCAGGACCCAGACTCGCAGGAAGCGCCTGCTGGGATGGCTCGGGCCTTGCAACATCGATCGGACAGCAGTGGCTTTCGAGCGGAGATGGCTACCGGTAAGTTCGACGACGGGAAGCCGACTGGTTACCGCCCATGCGGATATCCCGCCGCGACAAGCGGTAAGTTTGGCGGGGCGTATGGCTGTCCTTACCAAGCCCGAGAACCTAGACCCTCGAGAGGGGGCGTTGGTCGACATTGCTCGCCTGGCGCTCCGGGGGGACAGTCGGTCGTTGCGTCAGCGGGTGAGGAATCTACTGCGAGGGGGGAGCGATCCCGTTCTCACCGAGCCGGCCCGGCATTATCTGAGTCGGCTGTTGACCGACAGCGATGCTTCCGCACCTATGCGCACCACCGCGACTGGCGGGCCGATGGCGCTGGCAGGTGTGCCCCGCGACGACCAGACCGCCACGCCGCTCATGGCCTCCGAATGGCCCGAGGTGATCCGGGCGCCGGTCCTGCCGGACGTGCTGCACCGGCGCGTGGACCGCCTCGTGCGGGAACACCAGATGCGCGACAGGCTCGTCGCATCCGGTCTCGCGCCGACCGAGCGCATACTCCTCATCGGCGTGCCTGGCACCGGGAAAACGATGACCGCTCTGCACATTGCGGGACGGCTCGGCTTACCACTTCTACGCGCCGAGCCGTCGGTCATCATCACAAGCCTCCTCGGACAAAGCGCCCGCAACATCGCACGAATGTTCACGTACGCGGGACAGCAGCCCTGCGTCCTACTCCTTGACGAGTTGGATGCCTATGCTCGCCGGCGAGACGACGAGCATGACATCGCCGAACCGAAGCGGCTGGTCAACACGCTCTTGCTCGAGCTCGACCGTTGGCCCGCCGGTAGCGTGCTGATCGCAGCGACAAATCACCCGGATCTGCTCGATCACGCGGTCATGCGCCGGTTCGAGGCTGTGATCCCTCTCCCGTTGCCTTCTCAGGATGCTCGGCGCCGGATCGTCGCGGAAGTGCTCGCCGATACCGGTTGGACGGTCGACGAGTTGGTATTGGAGATCATCGGCGCCGCAACTGACGGTGCGTCTGGGAGCGAGCTTAAGACAAAGACACTGGAGGCCCTCCGCGCCGCTGTTCTGGGCGATTGCTCGATCGAAAGGGCTCTTGTCGAAGAGTTCGTGCGCGACCGGGTGAAGGGTCGGTCGGTACGGGCGCGAGAGGTCCGCGAAGTTGTCGCGCTGTTCGGTCATGAGACTCTCGGGATGAGCCAACGCGAGATCGCCGAGTTGCTCGAGGTCTCCCACGTCACGGTCGGCAACATCTTGCGAGCTAACCATGGCCGCGTGGGCGATGAGCGTAGGTGACGCGCTTCGCGCTGGGCTCGAACGCCCTGTTCTGGGAGGTGGCGAGGCGTACCGTGAGCCCATTAGGCTCGTACAGGGAGGCTCCAGCGATGTCTTCCGTCCGCAGACCGTGGCCCAGGTGCGGTCACGACTGGCCGACGCGCCCGCACGCATGCTCGCCCAGGCTGAGGCGCTATCTCCGAGGCAGAGAACAGATCGCCTGATCGTCGAGGCCAAGGTTCGGCCGAATTTCCTCGCGGCAAGCCACGTCGAGGACGCAGCAGCCTTCTGGGCGGCTGCCGATCTTATCCCGGTTGGCAGCCGTGCCAGTCGTGGCACCCACGAGTTCCGCCACCGGGAACCCGAGTATGACCAGCCCGCGAAGACATACCTGCTTTCAGCTGCGACGGAGTCCATTGGTCGCATCGCGGACCTGCTATCGGATGGCGGGGAGCTTACCGAGCGTCTGGAGCATGGTCTGACGCAGCTTGATGATTTGCAGCTGAGCGGCCCTGAGACTGTCCTCCTGCGATCCGCGACAGATGAGGTTCGGACACTAGCTGACGGGCGCGTCGTGCTTGAGGCGGTCATCCATCCACAGTTGCGATCCGACGGCGATCCCGATGAGGAGATGACCGACCGGGTTCTCGACCAGTTTGGTGAACTGGTCGACGAGCTCGGCGGTCGCTTGAACGACGCATTTAGACGCGAAGTACATGGCCTGACTTTCGTGCCGGTGGCGCTACCGGGTGATCGGATTCGCGAGGCCGCTGGCTTCGGGCAATTGCGGACGCTCCGCTTCATGCCGAGGATGCGTGAACCCAGACCTGTCGGGACCGAGCTGTACAACTTCACTAGCACGCCGCAGCTCCCACCGCTCGGTGGGCGTCGCGTCGCAATCTTCGATGGCGGCGTTGACACGTCCCTAGCGGCGTTCGACGGCTACGTTGTTGAACACGACCTGACGCCTGGAACCCCTCGCCTCGCGGCACATGTCGCGCACGGCACTAGTGTGACTGGTGCCGTATTGTTCGGCCCGCTGGATCCTGGTGGAGCGCCGCCAGCTACGCCGCATACCGCGGTTGACATGTACCGCGTGTGGCCGCCTCCTGACGACCACCGCTACGACGCGGACCTTGACTGGGTGCTCGATCGGATTGTGGAGGTCGTCGAAAAGGGTGATCACCGCGTCGTCGTCATAAGTCTTGCGCCGCAACTTAACGTCTCCGAAGAGCATGAACCGCACCGTTGGACAGTCGAGCTGGATCGTCTAGCCGCCGAACACAACGTTCTTTTCGTCATTGCGGCCGGCAACACCGGCGACCTCGATCCTGAGTCGGGCACGAACCGCTTGCTGATCCCAGCTGACGCTACGAATGCTCTGAGCGTTGGAGCTTGCACCGATCCAACAGGCGAGATTAGGCGCGCCGCCTACAGCAGCGTCGGGCCGGGACGGCCGGGAGCACGAACCGCACCGATGGGGGTGCAGTTCGGCGGCGATCTCAGCGTGCCTGCCCCGTTTGGCGGACTCTTGCCTGGAGGGGTTATCGCCGCCCACGAAGGCACGAGCATGGCCGCCCCGGTTGTCGCGCGCAGCGTGGCTGAACTGCATCTGGCTCTGGGTGACGGCGCCGACGCCAACCTACTGCGAGCGTTCGCGATCCATCATGCTGACCGGATTCTGGGGAACGCCGCGGACACGGCCGGTTGCACTCCGGCCGAAATTGGATACGGGCGTCTGCCTGACTCCTTCGCCGAGCGGCTGGGACATAATCGCAACGAAGTCACCGTGCTGTACCGCGACGTTCTCCGTCGCGGCGAGCAGGCTCGCATGACCATTCCGCTGCCGCGCGACCTGCTCGGCGAGCTTGGCGGTCGAAACATTCGGCTACGGTGGACCTTGAGTTTTTTCACCGCCGTCGAGCCCTCGAATACCGTCGACTACGGTCAGGCTGGGCTCACCACCGTGTTTCGTCCGCATGCTCGTCGGTTCAGGTTCAACAAAGAAGGCGAAGATTCGCAGGGGCCGTACAACCTCGACGACCCGAATGACGCGGACGTCATTGCATACGCCGAGACCCAGGGTTTCACCCGCGCCGACCATCCCATATCGTTGTCGAAACCCGGGTGGGCGCCCGAGGTCGAGCAGCGCACTCGTGACGGCAAATGGGAGACCGTCATCCGCGTCGATAAGACGTTCCGGGCTTCATCGCTGTTCGACCCTGCCGTCGACTTGCACATGCTCGCGCGCGAGCAAGGGCAATTGGTCAAGGTCGCCGATGAGTTGCCCTTCGTGCTCGTCGCGACTGCCATTGCTCCAGCTGACGTCGACCTTTACGACCGGACGCGAGAAGTTGCGGTGAACCTAACGCCGCTGAGTATCGACGTCGCGGTTCATGCACGCGTGGCGACATGAGCGAGCCCGTGACCGATGACGGACCTTTCTATTGCGAGCAATGCGATCCGCGTCGCGACGTCACGGCCCAAGTGCTCGCCGAGCGCGACCAGCAGATGGAAATGCTCCGCACGCGACGAGCCTCCCAGCCGACGGGGTGGTCGGTCTGGATCACCTGTCCAGCTGGCCACGACGTCGTAATCAACTCGACCTCATGAGTACGACGCAGCGCCCGAGTCCGTCGACGCGCGAGCAGCTGCTGCGCGATTCGATTAAGGGCTCACGCCGGCGAACTCGTTGAAGGTCGTCGATGACAGCGCGCGGTACTTGCTGGCGAGCGTGTCCATTGCCGGCACGATTGTCGGAGGCCTTGGGCTCGTCAGCGCTGGCGCGCTCGCCAACGTCGGGTATGGATGGGCGTTGCCCGCGCTGCTGTGTGTTGCTGGCAGCATCGCGGTGGCCGCGTGGGTCCTCATCCCAGTGCGTGCGACGATTTCTCCCGGGCGATTGGACCTGATGGACAAGTGGTATGCCGATCAGATCAAACGTCGGGGGCGCCTCATCCGGATCGCTGGAACGCTCTTCGCCTTATCGATCCCGCTGGCATTGCTCCCTTTGGCTGCTCACGCGATCGCTCGCCCAGCAAAGACGCTTGCCGTCAGCGTCGCGCGCGACGGCCCCGAGGTCTACTCCAGCATGCGGGCGACGCACTTGCCTGATGGTGCGACAGTCACTGCGGATATCGCATCTACGAACCCCGCCCGGGTGTTCGCATCAGGGCTTTCCGCCGTCGGCCAGGATGGCTCCGCCATCCTCTCGCTGAATGCAAGGTCTCATGGACCGTTCACGATCGTCGCGCGTGCCCTTGACGCGAACGGACACCTATTGCTCAGTCGCACGCTGGACGAGCCGAAGATCAACTAGTTCACGGGTGCCGGTGGGTGCAGCTGCTCGTCGTCGACCGCGTGACACCGCCTGACGTGTCCCCAGATATGTCCCGAACTCGGCAATTCTGACCCGCTATAACCTGCGCTAACTGCTCTCAGCTGCCCAAAGCTACGCCATTTGCCCTGCATATAGGCACCTTTTCATCCGAGGGTCGCAGGTTCGAATCCTGCCGGCGGCATCGTGATGGGCCTGTAAAACGGGGCTTTCTGGGGCTGGGATCTCTCCGCGGCATCCGCCGCCGCTGGTTTCCCGGACGAACGCTTGGATCAAGCCGCGGGCCAACGCAAGCACCTGGGCGATCGGAGCGCTCGCCTCATTAGCTTGGCCATGCTAGATTTTGCTCA
Organism: uncultured Solirubrobacterales bacterium; assembly: GCA_963764545.1. Lineage (GTDB taxonomy): Bacteria > Actinomycetota > Thermoleophilia > Solirubrobacterales > Solirubrobacteraceae > Palsa-465. The sequence continues at coordinate 85,128 of CAVXSX010000013.1, forward strand.
TGCAAGCAAACAGGTCTGCTGTCTGCCGGCGCAGTACGAAGCAGGTGTGATGGTCAAGCGCGCGCACACGCATGATGGTCCCGAGGGCGGGGGCCGGACGTTCATCGAGACCGCGCGTCGAGCCCAGATCGTGCAGGCGGCGATCGACACGATTGCCCACCTCGGCTATGCGAATGCGTCCTACGCCCAGATCGCCAAGCGCGCTGGGCTCTCCAGCACCGGGCTGATCTCCTACCACTTCCACAGCAAGGACGAGCTGATCGAACAGGTCGTCGCCGAGGTGGTCGCCGCCGGACAGGCGTACCAGGCGCCGCGCGTCGACGCCGCCGACGGCGCGCGCGAGAAGTTGCGTGCCTACATCGAGTCGAACATCGAATTCATGGCCACGCATCCCGAGGACATCACGGCGGTCGCATACGTCCTCTCGGCGCTGCCGCGCGAACGCTCCGGGCAGCCCGCACCTTACGCCGACTTGCACGAGCGCGGCATCGCCCGACTCGAGCGCTATATGCGCCAGGGGCAGCGCAGCCGGGAGCTGCGCCGGTTCAACACCCGCGTGATGGCGCTTGCGATCCGCGCTTCGATCGACGCCGTCGCCTACGAGATCGCCACCGGCCCCGAGCTCGATCTGAGCGTCAGCGCGCGCGAACTCGGCCAGCTCTTCGACCACGCCATGCGCAGCGGACCACACTCACCCAACCGCAGAAGGACAGAATGAGCACCACACATCAGATCGATCCGGTCACCGCCGCGCCGAGCGCTGCAGCCACCTCCCAGCAAAGGAGCTGGCGATGACTCATGCGTGGACGGTCGCGCCCGTCGCGCTGGTCACGCTCGCCGCGCTTGTGCCGGCGAGCCGCCCTCGGCTGGCCGCGGCTGCGAGCTTCTGGCTCGGCTACCTGGTCAACGAGTTCCCGTTCTTTGCGTTCTGCTGGCTGGTGGTGGCGACGCTGCTGGCGCTCGGAAACCAGAGCCTCGACTCGACGGGCGGTCTCGCGGTCATCGGTCTGGCGGTGCTGACCGCGGGTGGCCTCGCGCTCGTCGTGCGGCGGGCGCTGGAGGCTGGCCCAGCCGTCGCGTCGGCGCTCCGCCGCGATCTCGGGTCTGACATCGAGTCGACCTCCTCGTCGCTTGATCGGCCGGTGCGCGCGCGGACCGTGCTGTGGCCAGTCCCGATCCGACCCCGCGACGTGCACCGGCTCAGAAACATCAGCTATGGCAGTGCCGGTCGGCACCATCGACTCGATCTGTATCGCCACCGTTCGTGTCCCGCCGACGCGCCGGTGCTGATCCACTTCCACGGCGGTCATTTCCGGATGGGCAGCAAGAGCCGGGAGGCGCGAGCTCTCTTCTACCGGCTCGCACCGCGAGGCTGGGTGTGCATCAGCGCCAACTATCGGCTCGGAGCGGCGGGCCGGTTCCCGGTATCGCTGATCGACGCCAAGCAGGTGATCGCGTGGGCACGCCACCACGCGACCGGGTACGACATCGACCCATCGCTGATCGTTGTGGCAGGAAGCTCCGCCGGCGCGCATCTGGCAGCGATGGCGGCGTTGACGCCCAACGACCCGGCGTTCCAGCCCGGCTTTGATCGTCTGGACACGTCGGTCAGCGCCGCGGTCTGCCTGTACGGCTACTACGGGGACCGTGACCCCAGTAGCCGGTTGCCGTCGTCGCCGCATGGGTGCATTCACAAAGATGCGCTCCCTTTCTTCGTCGCGCACGGCGCCAACGACACGTTCGTTCCTGCCGCGTCGGCTGCGCGCTTCGCCAACGCGTTGCGCAGCGTCTCGCTGAGACCGGTCGTCTACGCGGAGCTGCCCGGGGCCCAGCACACTTTCGACCTTTTGCAGTCCGTCCGCTTCGAGCGGGTGATCGACGGCATCGAGGCCTTCGCGGACTGGGTCCGCGCCCACGGCGATCCCTCCAGCGCCGAGCGGTCACCGCTCGGGAACGCGTCGGCGACGCAGGCGACGCGTCCGCTCGGCCGCCGGCGTTTGCCCCGCCCGTCGCTATTGGGCGCGAGCTGGCTGGGGGTCCTCGCGGTCGCCGTCGCGCTGCTCCTCAGCGCCTGCGGGGGTTCGTCGTCAACTCCGCGCACCACGCTTGCTGGCTACCTCGTAGCCTGGGGCCGTCTGTGGAGGTGACTGACTGCACTGGGTCACTGTGGCTGGGGGACGTGACCTCCCAGCCGGTCTACGATGGCTTCATGTTCAAGCTGTTCAAGGGAAGAGGAGCACGGATTCCCGGGTCGCGTGCAGCGGATGCGAGGATGCAGCTGGAGTCGGTGGGCAGGCTGCCTGACGACGTCGCCGCGGGCCGTTCGGAACAGGAGCCGGCGCCGGAATACATCGCGGAGGCGGCGGCGCCGTCTGACGATGAATGGGAGCGCGAGCAGGCCAGGTACCGTGCGAAGAACGAGGCCGATCCGAGCACCTGATCGACAAGCCGGCTACGCCATCTGCGGCGGCGCCGGAATTGGGGCTTACGCCAGCGAGTCGCCTTCAGGGCTGTCGGCTTGGAGTTCGCCAAGGCGCTGGCGCCACGCCAAACGCTCGGGTGCGCTGACCATGTCCCCAACCGTGTCCGGAAATCGACAATTCTGACTTGAGGCAACTGGACTGAGTTGCACTGATCTGCCGTAATTGCGGCATTGCCCTGCAAAGGAGCCGCTTCTAATCCGAGGGTCGCAAGTTCGAATCCTGCCGGCGGCACTGTGAAGGCCCTGCCCCGCCGGCGTCTGCTCACGCAGGCATGGCGGGCGCCCGACGTTACGGAGACCGTTCGTAGGGGGCGGGCGCTCGGGCCGGGGTGATAGGCGGTTGGGCGGCGTACGCCTCGCGGGGGGAGGAGGTGTCCCGAGCCACGCTTGCGCCATGACGAGCGGCGGCTTCGTTGACGACGTAGCGGATCGACCGGCTGGGATCGCGAGTGCCGACCATGAGAATCGCACACGGCTCCTTGCCGGCGCCGATCGTGATGTGCTCGGTCTCTGGCGGGCAATGAAGGTAATCCCACTGTCTCATCCGCCGCTCCTGTCCCTCGACCACTGCTATGCACTCCCCACTCAGTACAAGGAAGCCCTCCTGCTCAGACTCCGCGTGATAGAAGCCCGGAGCCTCGCCCGGACCGAGCACGTGGACGCCGATCCCCAGCCTGGGGGATCTCGCCGCCTTCGATTCAAAAATGCACCAAGTCCCGCCGCCGGGCGCTGTCTCCCACGCGATCTCGGACAAGTTGAGGATGAACCACCCGTCGTCGGCAGGCGTCCGGCCGACCGGGGTCTCCTCCAAGTGCGCTTCATGCATGACTTCCTCCTTCGGTGGGGTCGCCCCGGCTCATTTCCCCTCGAGCGACGGACCTCCCGAAAGCACGGGAGCCTTGACGCCTGACCTCGCCATCCAGTCGGCGGGCTCCGCCGGGGGGACGGGTTCGCCGCCGTCCCTCACTTCATCTGAAACTGACCAGCAGCGTAGACCACGCGCTTGCTCCCGTCGCCCAGGACCGCGGTCACGGTGCGATCCGTTGTCGAGACGATGTCGGTGTGGACCGTGGACTTGTTGAAGCCGAGCTCTGCCCACTGCTCCTCGGTGAGGGCGCTCTGATCGCCATCGTAGGCGTGGCGCACACCGAGCCCCAGGGCAACGTGGGTGTTCCCGAACGGGCCGCCAGTGTTTTCGTCGAACAGCGTGTCCGCCATGAAGTGCGTGATCGGGGATAGGCGGGCGTCGGTGAGCGAGAACTCGCCGATGCGATCGGCGCCCTCGGTCTCGATCATCTGCACGAGCAGCTCCTCGTTCTCGTCTGCCCGGGCTGAGACGACACGCCCCTCGCGAAACTCGAGCTCGATGCCGGTGATCAACGAGCCGAAGATGTACAGCGGCTCGCTGAAGCGGATCCGGCCCTCGGTGCCGCGCCAGTCAGGGCCGGTGAACACCTCGAAGCTGGGGATGTTCCTCCCGGATCCACCAATCCACTTACGCCTGTCGCCGAGCGTGACCCATAGATCGACGTCCTCGCCCTCTGTGTGGAGGCGATCGATCCGGAGCGAGTTGAGGAACTCGCACTGCTGTGCGATCTGGTCGCTGATGTCGCGCCAGCGGGCGACCGGATCGGCCTCATCCAGGTAGCAGGCGGCGATTATCTGCTGCCAGTAGTCGTCAATCGAGAGGCCGGCCTCAGCGGCCATCGCCTCGGTGCCGTACAGCCCGATCGTGAACGAGAATCGACTCTCCGCCTCCTTGGCCTGCTGCCACTCGAGCCGTGGCGCGAAGCTCTGGTTGTGGCGCATGATCCGCTCCGGCGGGATCCCTCGCAGCGCGTGTGGGTCGGCTGTGCTTCGGATCTGGAGGACGTGATCGCTCTGATCGATCAGCCCGCGCCAGAAGCGCTCGGCGAAGTACTCCAGCTGCTCGTCCGTCGCCAGCGCGTAGAAATCTCTGGTCAGCTTCTGGTCGTCGTCATCGGCTGGCCTGTAGTCGCCCAGCACATGCCCGCCAGCGCGCCACACGGCACGGCACACCTCGACGAACAGGGGCTTGGCCGTCTCCGGGCTGTTAACCCACACGACGTCGCCGGGCGAAATCCCCTTGCCCTCGGCGAGCCCGAAGTTGACCAGCAGGTGGGCGTAACGCCCGAGATGCTCCCGCGACGGCCCGTAGCTCACGCGGCGGAAGAATAGCTTCGGGCACGACGAACCTCCCACGCGGCGGCGATGATTTTGGTGATGCGCAGCGGTCATAGCCAGCAAGATTCATCCGCCGGGGGTGCTGTGTCTAACCCAACCGAGACTGGAGGGTCATGAGGTTCCTGATGTTGGTCTGCCGGGATGCGTCGATCGAATTCACACCCGACGATCGGCGGAAGATCGGTCCCGAAGTGCAGGCTTGGGTATCGGAGATGGAGGAGCGCGAGGTGCGAATGCAAGGGGACGTGCTAGCGCCGGTGGACGACACCGCGACCGTGTCTGTGCGAAGCGGCGAAGTATCGGTCGAACGTGGTCCGCGGGTCCCCATGGATGCGCCAGCGTCCGGCTTCAACATCCTCGACTGCGCCGACCTCGACGAAGCCATCGAAATCTCCGCCAAGCACCCGATCGCACGCTTCGGCGTTATCGAGCTACGGCCCATCGCGGAGGGCTGACGCGCAGTGTTGCCGGCCGTCGCCGTCGGCGGCGAGATTGCTGCGTTGATGGGGGAGCGGCGGTGCCGAGTCGGTTCGCATTCGCCACGGTGTCGCTTATCCTCGGTCCGATTCGGCAGGGTCACGGCATCGACGAGTAAGAGAGGGTCGATAGAGGCGTGAGAGGCGGGGCGAGGTCCGTGCTGGTCCGCGGTATCCGCTGGCGCCTGATGGGATCGCTACTCGTCGTGATCACCGCCGCGATCGCGGTCGGGACGGCGATCGTCGGCCCGCTCTTCCTTCGAGCCGGCGGCGATTCCTTGGTCCGGCAGGCCGTAGGAGCCGCCGCGGCTTCTGACACGAGCTTCGAGCTCGTCCCCGTGACTGGTGCGGCGACGCTCGACGGGCTCGCGGCCGAGCGGCGCTCACTGCTCCGAAGCGGGCAGTTGACCCGGCTCTACGGGCCCCCGGTGGTGCAGACGATGCTGACCGACGTGCACCTCACCAGCATGAACGGCCATCCCTATGCGAGCCGGGTGACCTACCGCACCGGCATCTGCTCGATTCTCCACTTCAGCACCGGCGGGTGTCGAACGGATCGCCGGGATGCGGTCGTCAGCAGCCGCACCGCACGAAGACTCGGGATCTCCGTCGGGTCCACGATCACCGTCAAGGACAAAAACGACGCGCAGCCGGTCCGGATCCGGATCACCGGCGTGTTTGACCTCCCGAACCTGCAGAGCGCCTACTGGTTCGGCGCCCCGGGACCCTACTTTGCCTTCGGGCAGAACACCGGCAAGCCCTTTTTCCTAAACGAGGTCGACGATCTGTTCGTGGCCAGCCCTGCCGCCCTTGCACTCCCCTCCGCTTACGTGCGCTCGCTCGCCATCGAGAGCGGGTTGCGGTCAGGGGTGCTTGGCATCCGGAATGCGTCGGCGGTCAGGCTGGCCATGCTCGCGGTGCAACGGCGCGCCGCGGCCGCCGGTTTCGAGATCGAAACGGGTCTTCCAGCGCTGCTCTCCGGCCCCCTTCATCAGCAGAGCCTGATGGGCACGATCGTCGTGGTCGCCGCCCTTCAGCTCGTCGTGTTGGCGATCTGGGTGCTCGCCTCGGTGCTCATGCGCAGCGCCGACCTTCGGCGTGCGGAGCTGCGGGTCGCCCGCCTGCGCGGATTCCCGCTCCCCACCCTGCTCGCGGTGTCGATCACCGAGCCAGCAGCTCTGTGCGCGATCGGGGCCGTGCTGGGCATCGTTGGCGGTTGGGTCGTCGTGCTTGTCGCCGCTTCGATTCTGTTCACGCCCGGAACCACCGTGGGGCTTGACACGTGGACGTTCGTCGGCTTCGGAGCGGTGGTGCTGACGATCTGCGCCGTTCTGGGTCTCAGCTCGATCCGGTTGCTGCGCAGCTCCGGGCTCGCGGCGTCCCCGCAGGCCGCCAGCAGCCGGCCCCGAGTCGCAATCGACGTCTCGATCCTCACGGTATCCGTCGTCGCGCTGGTCGCCGCGGCCACCGGTGGCGTGCTCAGCTCTCGCACCAATCCGGTCGCGGCCGCCGCCCCTGCGTTGGTTGGTCTCGGCACCTCGGTCATCGCGATCCGCGTCGTCGAATACTTCTGTCGCCGGCTCAGCGCCGCGACTCTCGACTCGTCCGCCGTGGCCGTCTTCTTGGCCGTCCGTCGGGTCGTCCGGCGGCCGACGGCGCTGCGAGAGGGACGGACCCTGGTGATCGCGGTCGGTCTTGCCTGCTTCGCAGTCTCTGCCTGGTCGGTCGCGCGAGCCAATCGGCGCACCGCCGCGAGGTTCTCGATAGGTGCGCGCACGGTCGTCACCGTTACCGCGGATGATCGGCTGCTCGATCAGGCGGTCGACGCCGTGGACCCGCGTAGGCGTTTCGCCATGGCGGCGATCGAGGTTTCCGGGCCGGGCACGCCGCTCATTGGAGTCGATGCCACGCGTCTGGCGGCCGTGGCGGACTGGCCCGGCGGGACGACGCACGAGAGCGCCGCCGCGGTCAGCCGCACGCTGACCCCGAGGACGGTCTCCGACGTCAACGTGGGCGACGGCGCTTTGACGGTTGCGGCCAATGTGTCGGCCTCCGGGGCGGCGAGTCGAGATCTGGCGCACCTTTACCTCGCGGCCTGGCTGTTTGATCCGCCGGACGGGACGCGCATCATCGATCTTGGCAGCTTGCGCTCCGGCAGGTCCACCTACCAGGACGCCCCGCAGACGAACTGCCCTTGCCGCCTGGCCGGCATGGGGGTGCTGGCCAGCGCCAAGCGGGCGCCGAGCGCCGGTCACATTCACGTCGGTCTGAACGCGCTCACTTACCGCTCCGGCACGGGAGTGCCGCAGAGCGCCCGTGCTGAGCTCACCCGAGCGGACTGGCGCTCGACCACGGCCGGCGTCCGTGTCATCGCAACCGGCTCAGGGGTGGGATTTGACATTCCGATGAGTGCCGTGGTCGGCGATATCGGCCCGTACGAGGGCGAGTCTGCCGTGATGGCGTCCCTCGCCGGCCAACCCTCGGTTCTCCCCGCCGTCGCCGGTAGCAGCGCCGAGTCCTTTGCCGTGGACGGCGGGCAGCAGGGTACTCTGCAGGTCCAGGGTCTCGACGGCAACACGATCACCGTGCGCCCGGTTGTTGCAGCGGTCTCGGTGCCGCGGATCGGTCCCGGCGGCGTGATCGTCGACCTGGGCACGCTCGAACGCGCCCAGACCGGCCCGACCTTTTCGGGGGCCAGCGAGCAGGTATGGCTGGGGCCGCAGGCGCCGCCGAATGCCGTCAGCCGCTTAGGGATGGCCGGGCTGCATATCGACCAGGTGCAACGCTCGTCGACGCTCATCAGCCAGGCCGAGCACTCCGGTCCGACTCTGGCCTATGACTTCATGCTGTTGGCCACGCTCGTCGCTTTGCTCGTCGCGGCGGTCGGCACGTTCAGCGTGCTTGCCGCCGGTGGCCGTCAACGCGCCACGGAGATGGTCGCGCTGGAGGTCACCGGGGTGCGAAGACCGATCCTCGCGCGCTCCCTGGCGATAGAAGCCGGGATCCTCGCGCTGACCGCGCTGTTCGGGGTGGCGGCGGGCGCGGGCACCGCCGCGATCGTCCTCCCGTCCCTGCCTCAGCTCGCCGGGCCCACCGACGCCCCTCTGTCGTATGCGCTGCCGGTTTCGCTCATCCTGGCAGTGGCGGTGGGCGCGGTCGTGGTGGTCATGGTCGCCACCGCACTGGCGGCGCGCGGCATCCTGACGAGCATGTCTCCATCCCTCCTGCGTATCGCGGCCGATGACGTCGATTGAGACACAGACATCGGCCGGCGCGGACGTGGTGTGCGCCGGACTGCTGCACGTCTACGCGAGCGAGCAAGGATCGGTTGCCGCCCTGCGCAACGCCGACCTCGTCGTCAAGGCCGGCGAGATGCTCGCAATCGTCGGTCCCTCCGGATCGGGCAAGACCACGCTGATGTTGCTGCTGAGCGGCCTGCTGCAGCCGACCGCGGGCTCGGTGTTGATCGGCGGTCAGGACATCACCCAGCTCGACGCGGCCAGCCTCAGCCGACTGCGCGCCACCGAGCTCTCGCTGCTGCTCCAGGACCCGCTGCGCAACCTGCTGCCCTATGCCACGATCAGCCAAAACATCAGCTTCGCCGCGCGCGGCGCCCGTCGGCGCGGCTGGGCGCTGCGCTGGTCGACCGCGGAGCTGGTGGAGCGGATGGGTCTGGCTGAGCTCGCCAACCGACCCGTGTACCGACTCTCCGCAGGACAGCAGAACCGAGCGGCGATCGCCGGTGCGCTGGCGACATCTCCGCGCGTGCTGCTGGCCGACGAGCCGACCGGCCAGCTCGATCCCCGCAGCCGCGACATGGTGATCGCAGCGCTGCACGACGCGCGTGAGCTGAGCGGCGCCACGGTCATCGTGGTCACCCATGACCCGGCCGTCTCAGAGGCGCTTCCCCGCTCGCTGGCGATCGAGAACGGGGCAATAGGCGCTGAAGGCCGGGGCGCTGAGCGCTTCGCGGTCGTCAGCGGCTCCGGGATGATCCAACTGCCCCCGGAAGTCCTCGCCCGCTACCCGAGCGGAACGCTTCTGGCCGTCCATCTCGACGCCGGTGGGGTCATCCTGCGGGCCCGACAGGACAGCTCGGGGGAGGCCGGTGATGCTTGAAATGTCCCGCTTCGTCATCGAGGATGTGACCGTCTGCAACGCCGAAACCGTGCTTGTGAGCGACTTCTCGCTCAGCATCGGGTGCGGCGAAGTGCTTGGCATCACCGGCCCGTCCGGCACGGGCAAGTCCAGCCTGATCCATGTCCTCGCAGGTCTGGCCGCGCCGCACTCCGGTCGCGTGCTCCACGCCGATCGTCCGGTGGGGCCGCGCGGCGGTGCGGCACTGGGGCTGGTCCTCCAGCACCATCATCTCCCAGGGATGCTGACCGCCCACGAGGCGGTCAGCCTGCCGTTGCAAGCCCGTGGCGTGGGCCGCTCGGAGGTCGCCGAGCGCAGCGACCGCACACTCGCCGCCCTGGGATTGGGCGATCAGACCCATCATCTGATCTGGGAGCTCTCCGGCGGACAGCGCCAGCGCGTGGCGGTCGCCAGAGCGCTGGCCGGAGACCCCGAGCTGATCCTCGCCGACGAGCCTGCCGCCGGTCTCGACGCGGCGTCTCGCACAGCTGTCATCAATCACCTCCTCGATGCCGCGCGCGCCGGTGCGATCGTGATCATCGCCAGCAGCGACCCTGAACTGATCGACAATTGCACTCACGTGGTCACGCTCGCCAACCATTGATCACGGAGCGACCGCCGGCTTGTAATGGACTGGCCTGCCGTCTCACGAGTGCGGATGCCCGTAGACTCGCCCAGTCTCGCGGCTGGAGAGAACGTAGCGAAAGGAAATGCAGATGGATCGTTACACCGTGGCCCATGTCGATGAGATCGCGGAGATAGACGACGGCCGGGCGCCGATGCGCGCCGTGCGACACCACTTCGGCATCACGTCATTCGGTGTCAACGCCTGGACCGGCGGCGAGGCGGGAGCCCGGATCATCAACGAACACGATGAGTCCGAGCCCGATTCCCAAGAGGAGCTGTATCTCGTGCTACGTGGGCGCGCATCCTTCGAAGTCGACGGCGAGCAGTTCGACGCGCCCGCTGGGACGTTCGTCTTTGTGCGGCCCGGCGTCAAACGCACGGCGTTCGGCGAGGAGCCCGGGACAACGGTCATTGCGGTCGGTGGGGCTTCCGGAAAGCCGTATGAGGTCAGCGGCTGGGAGCTGTTTGCGCCACTGCGCCCCCTATACGAGGCGGGCGATTACACCGAGGCGGCAGAGCGCGGGCGGGAACTGCTCTCGAATGATCCACCGTACGCCGACCTGTTCTTCAATATCGCGTGCTGCGAGAGCCTCGCCGGTCAGAAGGATGAGGCCATCGCGCACCTTCGACGCGCGGTCGAACTATCGGAGCGGGTCCGGTCGTTCGTTGAAGGCGATTCCGACCTCGATCCCATCCGCGACGATCCCGCCTTCAAGGAATTGCTCGCGCGGTAACGTCTCCGTACTCCGGTCTCGTTCGTCCAAGCTCGGAGCGGCGAACATGAGTCACTGGCCGAAGCGGATCAGCCTGCGGCGCGGTTGAGGAAGCCGAGGATCTGGGCGACTGCCCGTGGATCTGAGAGCACCGTGATGTGTCCACGCTCGGGATGCATCTCGAGCACGCATCCGGGGATCAGGCCGGCGGTCTGCTCAAACAGTTCCTGGTCATAGAAGCGGTCACGCCCGCCTCCCACCAGTAAGGTCGGTGATCGCACGGTCGGCAGCCGGGCGAGGTCAAACTCGTCTTCGGCCTCGATCGTGGTGGCCATGTCCTGCAAGCCGCTCTCGGAGAACAAATGGGGCGGGAGTAACCATCCGAGGCAGGACACCGGCAGTCGCAGTGCTGGCGGGGCCAGCGCACCGGCCATCACCGCCGCCGCCTGGCGGGTCGCACCCGCGCGCACCCGCGCCGCGATTTGGCGCTGAAGGAGCTTCGCGTCGGGACCAAGCCGACACCCGGTGCTGACCAGCACGAGCCGGCGCACCACGTCAGGGTGCTCGGCAGCGAGTTGCTGAGCGATGCTGCCGCCGGTCGAGGCCCCCAGCACATCAACCGGCTCGTCAAACGCCTCGCGCAATGCCTGCGCGTGCTCGGCCGCGAGCGCGGCCAAGGTCATACCGCGCGGCAGCCCCGGGCGCCGGTTGACATAGAACACCTTTTTCTCCCGCGCCCAGGGTCGCAGCGCCGATTCGTGCATGCGGCGAAGGGAACCGGCAGACACGCCAGGCTCCGGCGTAAGCCCGGCAAGCAGCACCAATGGAGGACCCGACCCGGCCACCAGGCACGGAAACATCCCCAACGAACTCTCACGGACGTCCATCAGCAAGCATCGTGGCACCCCGCAGCATCGGGGGACTCCCCCACCGAGCGGTGGACGCACGCTCCTGTGCGCGGTACGCTCCTCTCCAGCAGACGGCTGGGAGCGCCACGAAGGTGAACCGGGGTGATGGCGATGCTTTCTCTGACGGACCGTTTGACGATGCGGGCGGGGCGGAGACTCCTCTGTGCGCCCGGTCGCGTGTCCCTCGCAATCGTTGGATTCTTCGTGGCTGTGGGTTGTGCGCTCGCCTTGGCGGGTCCGGCCGCATCGGCCCCCGCAGGCTCTCCGTCGCTCGCGGCGGCGCTCCTCAACGCAGAGCAGGTGAAGTCGGGACGCTTGAGCGTGACGATTTCGGGCAGAAAAGATGGCCAGTCCGTCGCCCTGATCGTTGATCGTTTTGCGTTCGATCTCCCGCGTCGGCTCAGCGCGGTCACGCTGGACTACAGCCGTCTTCTCAGGCTCGACCCCAAGCCTGGATCCGGGAGTAAAGCCGGGCGACCTGGTCACTCACATCGTCTTCGATGGGCGTCACCACGCGCTCTACCTGGGTTCGCCGCTGTTCTTGACCAGCAAGGTGCAGAGCACGTTGCCGGTTTCGGAACGCCACCGAGAGTGGCTGAAGTACAGCCCAGGAGCAGCGCGTAGCGCTCCAGGCCTGTCGAAAGGCCTTCGGCAGCGTCTCTTGAATGTCTTGAATGGTATAGCGGCGTCTCCGCTGGACGCGTTCTCCGCCGTGTCGCCAAGTCCCTCGGCCACCGAGGCCGGTGGGTTGGTGGATGGTGTTGCGACGACTGAGTTTGCGACGACAGCGAACATGAGTGAGGCTGGTGCGCTCGGTGGGGACGTATCCGGCATCGTTCGTGCCGCGGGACCGCAATGGAGCGCTGGAGTGTGGGTCGACAGCAACTCGGTGATCCGGAAAGTGCAATTCGTCTCTGCACCGGTCCAGAAAGCGAGCAATGTCAGTTTCGTCGTGACGTGTCTCCCACACGCACTGGGCGCGCCCGTCAAAATCACCGTTCCGCGCCCAGCCCAGGTAATTGCGGCCAGCGCGCCGCCACGGTGACCGGTCGACACGCTCGTCTATCGGTCGGTATTTCGGGAAGGCATCGAATGTCAGGGGGCGCCTCGTCCGATCTCCCGGTCTCGAGGTCCTCAGACTGAGATCTCCTCCCAATCAGTCGGGTTGGTGGCGGACACTCGATAGGCCGCTCCAGCGCACGGCGTGTTCGACTCCGAGGCGCCCAAGACCCTCGCAGAAAGTCTCCAAAGGGCATGCGAGCTTAGGAGTTCCATAAGGGTTCGGCCTGAGCCGTGGACTCGCTGCTACACGAATGGATAACAACGCGGACCGTCCTGAGCGAGGCGCTATCAATGTGCATCACCGATCGCAACAGCAACACGAAGATTCTCGGTCGTAGTGCGGCCGGGCCGAACACGCTGGAAGCGATCGCGCGACGCTGGCGCGTCACTTCGTGGGGGATCCGGAACGCCCTTGCGGGCATCCGCGACCCGCGCCTGCGCGCCGACATCCAGCGGCTCATCGAGGCTCATGGGACGGCGAAAGAGTCGGACCGGCCGTCACTGCCCGAGGAGCGCGCCGAGGCGCTCGCGGCGGTGTGCGAGGCGCTCCTGCGGCAGTTTGACGACGAGCAGGCGGGGGCTGCCGAGATTCGCCTGTTCGTCCACAAGCGCAATGAGCTACCCGCCGAGCACGCTTCCGGTCCCCGGGCCGATTCCGGTTCGGTCCTCGACGCAGAGTCGGAGGAGCTCGCCTGGCGACTCCGGCAGCTGCTCGCCTCGTCAGGCGACACGATTGCAGACGTCGCGGAGGCACTCGAGAAACGTGGCGAGGACGTCAATGACAAGGGGCGTGAGCTGCTCCGGGACGAGGTTCGCGCTGTCGAGGTGGAGCTCGCCGTCGTGAAGACGCTTCTGCCCGGTGATGTCGATTGGGACGGGGAGTGCAAGCGCCTCCTCGCGGATGAGGTTCCGCCGTTCGAGGCCGACGCCGTCGACGACGAAGACGACGAAGACGACGAAGACGGCTAGACCACCGATCCGCCTCGACGCGCGAGGCTAGCTCTCGGCTGCGGCCGTCGCGTATGTTCGCCCTGCGATGGTCACAACCCGTCACGTCGCGCTAATGGATCATGGATGAGCCGGTCACGAGATGAGCAGCGGTTGCTGGTTGCGGCACAGTCGAATGCCGAGTGCTTCGCCGCGTTCTACAGACACTTCGAGCGTTCGATGTTGGGCTTCTTCATGGGCGCGACCGGCAGTCCCGAGCTGGCCGCCGGCGAGCAGCTCTACGGAAAGACCCGCGGCGGCACGCTGACCGCGGACAGCGCAGAGGGATTCGAGAGCCTCGACCCGGGAGAGTCGTACTCGTTCTCGAACGACTACGCAATCGACGCCGCTACGCAGCGGCCCCTGTTCTCCTACCTGCCGACCGACCCGACCCAGGTGGTCGCAGACCTCGCGAGCGCGGTGCCGAGCGTCGCGAACGGCGGGATCAGCGATAACGGGGAGACGATCATCGTCCACATCCGGCAGGGCGTCCGTTTCAGTCCTCCCGTTAACCGTGAGGTCACCGCGAGCGACGTCGCATATGCGATCGAGCGCGGCGCGAATCCAAACGTCGCCAACCCGTACTTTGCGACCTACTTCGGGTGGCGCTCGGCGGCTCCGCTAGAGGGCGCGCAGACCTCCTCCTACGCTGGCGCCCCGATCCCGGGGATCCAGACCCCGGACAAGTTCACGATCGTGTTTCACACGATCAAGCCGTCCGGTGCGTTCCTGGTCCAAGCGCTGAGCTTGCCGCTTTCCGCGCCGGTGCCCCAATCGTTCGCTGCGCCGCTCGACGCGCACAACCCGACGGGGTACGGAAGGCAATACCTGGTCGCGACCGGTCCGTACATGGTCGCGTCGGATGCGGCGGGCATGGTCGCCGGAGTCGGCTATCAGCCACAGCCTCAAACGGTGGGGGCGATCGGTCACCTCACACTCGTCCGCAATCCCAATTGGAACGCCGCCAGCGACTTCCGGCCCGCGTACCTGGATCGGATCGACATCGCCTTCGGAGGCGACCCGTCCGTGATCGGCAGGCAGGTCCTGACCGGCAGGGCGGCGGTTCAGCTCGACCCTCCGGACCCCTCGGTTGCGTCACTGGCGTACGGGTCTTATCGGGCCCAGCTCGACGCTCACGCCGGGAGCTGGTGAGCAGTTCGTGGGGCTAGACAACGCCGCCGGCCCGTTCACGAACGAAAACCTTCGCAAGGCTCTGTGGGCGGCGCTCGACCGCGAGGCGATTGTTCAAGCGCGCGGCGGGCCGTCATTCGCACAGCCGATGACCCACTTCATCTATCCGGGTGTCGACGGGTTCGATGAGGCAGGTGGCTACGCCGGACCAGCTTCCGACTACAACGTCAACCCGAGCGGTGACCCGGCGGTGGCGACTGAGTACATGAAGCTCGCCGGTTACCCGGGCGGTAAGTACACCGGCACCGCCACCGTCTCGGTGGTGGCCGCGAGCACCGGGGTGCAGCCGGCGGTCGCAGACATCGTGAACAACGCGCTCACCGAGCTCGGGTTCCACACCCAACTGACGTTCGTCAACCCGAGCCTGATGTACACCAAGTACTGCGCGGTCCGCACCCAGGAGGTCGATGTCTGCCCGTCAGTCGGATGGACGCGAGACTTCGCCGACCCCGGCACGGTGCTCGAGCCGACCTTCCACGGACCGCCGACCTCAACCGGCGCCGACGACGACTTCGGCCAGGTTGACGATCCGCAGATCAACGCGGCGATCGATAGCGCGACGGTGGTGCCGGATCCCTCCGCGCGCTCGCAAGCGTGGGCGGCAGTCGACCGGCTGCTCGTCGAGAAGGCGGTCGCCGTGCCCGAGACGTTCAACAGCCAGGCGAACATCGAGAGCCGCGACGTGGCGGGCGTGAATCAGATGTGGAACGGCGGCACCTGGGACTTCGACTTCACCTCGCTCAAATAGCGAGATGCCGCCTCTCAAGCCGGCTTCACGTCCGGCAAGCTGGTGAACGGCACGACGTACCGGAACACTCCGGTGAGCGAGGGCGGACAGCCGGACAACGTCCGAACCTGAAAGTGCTCACCCCACTCGGGATCGGGCGCTGCTATGCCCAGCTCGGATGCGGCCACGAACCCGAAGCGGCTGTAGAAGTGACGCGCCGAGCAGGGCGATCAACGATTCGCCCGCCGCATCCGCGGCTCCGATGACCGCATGCATCAGAGTCTGGCCGACCCCCTGTCGCTGGCACGACGGCAGGACGCTGATCGGCCCGAGGCCGAGCGCCTCTACCTCACCGACCCATCCGCGCGTGCACACGACGTGGCCCACAGTCCGTCCGTCGCGAATCGCGACAAGCGAGAACGCCGGGAGCCATCCCGCGTCGTGCCGGAGTGCGCGCAGCACCGGGTCGGCTGTACAGGAGGGGCTACCTCCGCCACCCGCAAGCTGCTCCTGACCCCCCCGTTCCAACTGCGTTAAGTGGAGAATTAGCCCATGCGCGCGAGGCGGAGCGTTTTCGGGTCGGTGCCCGTCGCGGCGCTGATCGCCGCGTCCGTCGCGAGCGCGCTCACCGCCCGGCCGGCGCTGGCGTCGCCCTCGACCCAGGGTGTCCGGATCCGCTTGGCTCATCGTTCCTATCGAGCTGGCCAATCGATTGCCGTCACGGTCGTCAACGACTCACAGTCGCCGGTCCTGCGCGCCTTCTGCTTCAGCCTGCAGCGCCGCGACGCCGGCCGGTGGGTGGCCGTGACGCGGACCCACGGGATCCGGGTCCGGTGCCCCGCGAGCGCCGGCGAGCCGGAGGCTTCCGGCGCTCGTGAGCGTGACGAATTTCCGCTGTATGACGATCTACCCGCCGGCAAGTACCGCATCACGGTGCGCTACGCGCCCGTGAACGCTATGAACCTGGGCACGCTGACCGGCCCCCAGGTGCGGTCGGTGTACGCCGGTCTGGATGTCCTCGCGTTCAGGCCGGGGTCAACGCCGATCCTGACCGAGCGCCAGGTCCTGAGCCTGGCGGACCGAGCGGCGCGCAGTTCGGGGGACCCGAATCCATCCCTGATCCAGCACGCCGAGGGCACGCGGTTCACTGCCGTCCTGCTCTCCTCCGGTGATCAGGTGTTCGCGTGGAACTGGTCGTATCTGATCGCCGTTCGAGGCCATTTCAAGGTGACCGTCGCAGGGCCACCCCCAGAACCAACGGCACTGAGGGGGACGGTCATAACGCTCGTTGTCGACGCCCGGACCGGGAAGGTCACCGATTCGGGGATCAGCAGCCGCTACCCACCGCTGGCCAAGCTGGGCGCGGTGAGTACCGACCTCGGCTCGGCGGCGAGAAAGCGCTTCCAGATGTCACCCAGCAGGATTTGATCGGCCGTACTGAGGCGCCCGAGGAAGACCTCCCGGATGCCTCGGAGGTGGGTGTGGCGGGCGGCTCGGAGCTTTTCGGCGCCGGCGCCGGTCAGCTCGGCATATTGACCGCGGCCATCGCTTTCGGCCGCGCAGCGAGTGACGTAGCCGAGCTGGCAGAGGCGATCGATCAGGCGGGTCAGCCCGCTGCGGCTGAGCAGGACGCGGTTGGCGATCTCGGACATGCGCATGCGGTGGTCGGGCGCGTCGGCGAGGAACATGAGGACCTCATAGGAGGAGACCGACAGGCCGTGCTCGGAGCGCATCTGGGCATCGAGCACCTGGGTGGCCAGGGCATGGGCCTGAAGCATCCCCCTCCAGGCGGCAAGTTCCTGCTCGGAGAGGGCCCCGGCTGAGTCGGTGTCGGGGACGCGAACGATGGCGAAGAGCGTAGCATGTAGTTGTATGCGCAATCACCTGCTATAGTTGTACCTGCAACTATACGTGGCCGACCACTTGACCACGGCCATCCCGAGGAGGACCCCGATGAAGCTGGAAGGCATGCACCACATCACGATGATCACCGGGGACGCGCGCAAGAACGTCGAGTTCTATGCGGACGTCCTGGGTCTTCGCATGGTCAAGAAGACCGTCAACTTCGATGCGCCGGAGGCCTATCACCTGTACTTCGGCGATGAGCGGGGCTCGGCCGGCTCGATTCTCACATGGTTTGAGTTCGCCGGTGCACGCAGGGGTCGCGCCGGGGCGGGCATGATCCACACCATCCAACTCGGAGTCGCTTCCGAGGCGGCGCTCGACTTCTGGGCCGACCGGCTCGCGAGCAAGGGCTACGAGAGCCAGCGCGCGGAGGGCGCGCTGGCATTCGAGGATTACGACGGCTTGCGGTTCGAGCTCGTCGTGGCCGACGACGGGAACCCCCCGCTGCGCGCCTGGCATCCCGAGGTGCCGGCCGAGCACGCGATCCTCGGCGTCGAGGGCGCGCGTGCATACATCTCGCGTGGCTTGGAGGCCGACCGCGAGCTGCTCACCGAGACGCTCGCCTTCACCGAGCTCGGCGAGGGCGAGTATCGCCTGGGCGGCAAGGAGCGCCACTTCCACTGGGGCTACGACGAGGCGCCGGATGCGCGCGGACTCCAGGGGGCCGGCAACGTCCACCACATCGCCTGGCACTCACCGGACGAGGACCACACCGCGTGGCAGCGGCAGGTCGCCGACGCGGGAATGCAGGTCACGCCGGTGATTGACCGCGACTACTTCTTCTCGATCTACTTCCGCCAGCCGCAGGGCGTCCTGTTCGAGATCGCCACGACCTCACCGGGCTTCGCGATCGATGAGGATCCCGAGCATCTCGGGGAGGAGCTTCGGCTCCCGAGCCAGCACGAGCACCTGCGCCCGCAACTCGAGCGGCTGCTGACCCCGTTGAGCAACCCGCGCGCCGCCCAGCGCGCCGAGGCGTAAGTCATGAGCACCATGCGCAAGATCCAGAGCCAGGGCGTCCATCACATCACGCTGGTGGGTGCCGGCCGGCAGACCTCGATCGATTTCTGGGAGGGGGTGCTCGGGATGCCGTTCGTCTTCGAGCAGCCTAACCTCGACCGAGCAGAGGAAAGCCACCTGTACTTCGATCCGGGCGACGGGCGGCTGATTACCGTCTTCACCAACGAGCAACGTGCGCTCGACGCGACCCACACCGCAGCCGATCCGGGGTCGGTACACCACATCGCGTTCAACCTCTCAAACGCCACCTTCCGCCAGACCGTCGAGCGACTGGACGAGCGCGGGATCAAGCACAGCGGCGTCAAGGACCGCGGGTTCATGGACTCGATCTACTTCCGCGACCCGCTCGGGCTGCTGATCGAGCTTGCCTCCTACCGCTTCGAGCCGGCGGCTGGGTTCACCCACGCCGACGTGCTGCTGAAGGCCCACAGGATCCGCGTCGAGCGCGGCGACTACAACATCGCGCCGGTCCACCTGGCCGATGCGATCGAGGCGCTGACGACGGGTTCGCGCGAGTCCCTATCGGATAACCGGGCGCCGAAGGACCCCTACACCCGCGCGCGGGCGACCGAGGTGCACGCACCCGACGAGTAGAGCGCTGGGCCTCGCGAGCGCTCAGTGCTTGTAGGTACCGACCATCCGCGCCTGCTCGATCACGTGATCCTCGATTTGGTCGATCAGCGCGCGCCGATCCAGACCGGGCTCGAGGTTCAGATCATCATCCAGCGCGTACACCCAGAAGTAGTAGTGATGGGTGCCGTGTCCGGGCGGCGGTGCCGGCCCGTTGTAGCCGGTGTTGCCGAAGGAGTTCTTCCCGGAGGTGACTCCGTCGCCGCCTTCGCCAAGGCCCGTGGCATCACCGGCGATTCCGTACGCGACCCAGTGCGTGAAGCCGTCCACCAACGGCGCGTCGGGGTCGTGCACGACGACGGCGAAGGCCTTCGTCCGTTCGGGCACGCCCGACCACTCGAGCGGCGGCGCGACGTCCTCGCCGTCGCCGGTATGCCGGTCCGGGATGCGCCCGTGGTTTTCGAAGGCCGGTGAGGAGATGCGTAGATCTGCGACGTTCAGCTCTTGTGCCATGGCATTGCCGTACCCACGCCAGAGGCGTGCGAATCAACGCGCTACTGCCGTATCGGATCGAGCGGAGCGGCCGCGCGGCGGCGTTCCTCGACGGCCGGAGTCTCACCGCGGTCGGCGGCATCCAGCATCGGTTGCATGCGCCGGTGGACCAACAGCGCCGGGACCGTCGGCAGGGCCAGGTTGAAGGCGCGGTAGACCACGACCGCGGCAAGCGCTGGTAGGACCGCCTGTCCGACCCAGTGGAGTGAGAAAGTCATCAGTACCTCGGTGACACCGGCGCCACCCAACGGCATCGAGCGCCTGGTCAGCGCGTACCCGGTGGCGTACGCCACGACCAGCTCCGCGAGGTTGAGCCGAAGACCGATGAAGCGAGTCGCACCATAGAACGACGCGATGTCGAGTCCCCAGTACAGGACCATCCCTGCCCACGCCTCCCAGCAGCAGCCAAAGCTCCGCACAAGCGAACGCAGGATCTCGATCGCGTTCATGGCGCGCGCCAGTCGGCCGCGCCAGCGGCCGCCCTTCGCCTCGATCCGCTTCCGGCGAGCCTCGGTGGCGAGCGACAGGCCGAGCACAAATCCGACCGGGACGGCAATCGCCCATGGCCAAAGCAGCGACGGCATCGGACGGCGATCCCCCACGAGCAGCGACGCGACCGCGGCAAGCCAAGCCGCGGGTGCGAGCAGCGCCCACTCGAGCGCGCCCAAGCCCAGCACCCTCACGACCGCGGCCTGCTCATCGTCCTCGATCGCGTGTAACACCCGTTTGTCGAGGGCGAAGCCGCCGCCCGGGGCAAACGGGGCAAAGCCCAGTATCACGGCGCGAAGCGCGAGTGTCATCGGCAGCTTGGCGCCGCCGCGGGCAGCCGCCACAGCGCGATAGCACAGCGCATAGGTCGCGATCGCCAGCAGCGCCGTACACAGCGCCAGCACCAGCCACGGCCAGTTCGGATGCGACCAGGCATTCGCGAACGAGCCGAAGCCGTATGCCGCGGCGATGGCCACGATCGCGCCAGCAGCGATCAGCAATGCCGTCACCGTCAACCCAAGCGCATGAGCGCGTGCTCGTCGCACGGCAACGGGCTACCCGGCGCAACCACCGTGAAGCGTCGCTGCGGCGATTTTGTCAGCGGGCCGCCGGTCAGGCGGGATGGGCGACCGCGGATGCGACGACGGCGTCCTCCCAGGACATGCCGGTGCTCTTGAAGAACCGAGGCCGATCCATGTCTGGCTCCGCCCGGCCGCGGACCAGCTCCGCGAGCGTCACGAGCCGATCTGCGGTGGTCGCGCCGGCGTCGATGGCGAGGATCACGTCACCGGCTTCGCGCAGCGCCGAAGCCCGCGACTCGACGACGATCGTGGCGCGGCGTGCGAGCGCGTCGTCGGTTTCACGGGCGTCGGGTTCGTGTGACCCGATGGCCACCACGGTGCAATGGGCTGGCGCCAGCTCGCCATCGAACAGCGGCTCGCGTGCGGTCGTGCAGCAACAGATGATGTCTGCGGCGGCGACGAGCTCATCAACATTCTCGTGGTCCCGGCCGATCAGGTCAATGTGTCCGATCGGGCGTACCGCGCGCAGAGCGCTCACGTGCGCGAGTGCCTGCGGGCCCCGGCCGAACACCAGCAGCCGACTCGCGTTCGGTATCGCGAGGTGCCGGACGGCCAGTGCCGAGACCGCGGCCGTGCGGAGGTTGGTCAGCGCGATTCCGTCCACCAGTGCGACGGGCGCGAGAGTCGCGCCGTCGAAGACGACACAGATGCCCTGGATCCGCGGCTCCCCTCCGACCGTGACCAGCTTGACGACTGGCTGGGCCGCCGCGGCAGAGGGCATCAGGAGCAACTGGCCGCTCGCGAGCTCCACCGCCCGCCGGGGTGCGTCGGCCTCTGGGTCGAGGCCGCCGACGAGCGCGTCCTGCAGAGCGTCGATCGCCTGCGCGGCGCTGAGACGCCGCGCCACCTCGGCGTCGGATATGAACCGCAGATTCACCGCAGGACGAAGCCGGTCCCGAGTGGATCGCGAGCGTCGAGAACGAAGCGGTGCTCGCCGGTTCGGAACGCGGTGCCTTCGACCTCGGTGAGTACGCCGTCGGGCGCGTGGCCGACCGCTCGCGCGTGAAAGGTCGTCTCGACGATCGAGTCGTTACGCCAGGTCTCTCCCAGCGCGATCTCGCCGTCGGCCTCGAGCAGGGCGGTCCGTGCGGACGTCGCCGATCCGGTGGGCGAGCGGTCGACCTCGCCGTCGGCGAAGATCGCCACGTTGCGCTGATGGCGCGGGCCAAGCTCCTCGTAGAAGACGGTTCCGTAGATGCCCGAAAGTCGATCGTCGTCCGGGTGCCGAGCAGCCGTGCTGCCTTCGAGGGCGTGCTTGACAGCACGACCCGCCCCGATCAGCTTCGGGAGGTCCGCCGGCACCACCCGAAGTCCCAGGGACGCGGCGGGCACGAAGGCGTAGATCGCCCCGCCGTAGGCCACATCGGCCTCCACCTCCCCGGCGGGGACTCCGCGCGCGACGACGAACGACGGCACGTTGCGAAACACGACACTCTCGACCGCGCCGGCGCGACGGTGAACTGTCGCCACGACGCGACCGGAAGGCACGTCGATCGTCACCTCCACGCTGCCGTCGTCAGGCGCCGCCACACGACCGGACTCGACCGCCCATGCCCCGAGGGCGATCGTGCCGTGTCCGCACGCCGTCGAGTAGCCGTCTTTGTGCCAGAACAGCACTCCTAGGTCGGCTTCCTCGTCGTCGGGTGCGACGAGGAAGCAGCCGTACATGTCGGCGTGTCCTCGAGGCTCGTGACAGAGCAGGCGACGAACGCGTTCGACTTCCTCCGATGTCGCGGCGTACTCCCGCCGATCGCGGACCGTCGCGCCCGGGATGTCCGGCGTGCCCGCCTGAACGATCCGGAATGGCTCACCCGCGGTGTGATAGTCCGTGGTGCTGATCTCCACGCGCGCCTATTCGCTTTCCACGGCGCCGGCGAATGCGGCCATCGACGGGAACTCCCAGTCCCGAGCGACGTCGGCCGGCGGGGCAGGGGTGGCTCCCCAGCCGGGTCGGTTGTGCCTTCGGTTGATCCACACCGTGTGGAGCCCAGCCCGTTTTGCCGGTAGGTGATCGTGAAACAGGCTCTGAGCGACGTGGAGAAGCCTTCCGTCAGCCACCCCGAGCCGCGCGACCTCGGCGGCCAGCGCATCGAAATTGCGCGGCGAGGGCTTGTACGAGCCGATGTCCTCGGCGGTGAGGACGCTGGCGAACTCGTCGCCCAGCCGCGCCTGGGAGCCGGCGAACGAGGCGCGGTCGACGTTAGAGAGGATGATCAGCTTGAAGCGCTCGCCGAGGACCTTCAGCGCGTTGCTCGAGTCGGCGAAGGCGGGCCAGTTGGGAACCGAGGTCGCCAAGCTCGTCGCGTCATCCTCAGAGACCGGCCCGCCGAGCTCCTCCCCCACGGAGCGGAAGCCGCGAGCGAGGATGTCCGGATAGCGCTCGCTGGGGTGGTCGAGCTCAGCCCTAGCCTCGGCGCCGCCGTAGGTCTCCAGGAGCTGCTCGCGGTCGGGCTCGAGGCCGCTCCGCTGCGCCCACGGATGCAGCACGGCGGCAATGCCGGCCTCCCAGTCGATCAGCGTGCCGTAGCAGTCGAAGCTCAACGCTTCGAAATCGGTGAATTTCATGGCGTGGATTCTGCCTGCCCGAGAAAACGAGCGGCGCCCACGGTATCCGCACCGTGAGCGCCGCTCCCCCGTGCGCCCCTACGGCGCCCCCAACTACCGCCTGTCCACCGGTGCGCCGGTGCCGGCGGGCGAGGTGCTCGAGCCGCTCGCGGGGCTCGTCGACCGGTCGCTCGTGGCAGTTGAGCGCGCGGCGACGCCGATGCGCTTCAGAATGCTGCGGACGATCCACACCCATGCCCGGGAGCGCCTCGAGGCAGGCTCCGATGCCGAGCCGACCCGCGTCGCGCACGCCGCCTGGTGTCAATCGCTCGTCGAGCACGCCGAGCGACAGCTGATGGGGAGCGAACAGGCACAGGCTCTCTCGACGCTCGATCGGGAGGCGGACAACGTGCGCGCCGCGCTGATCTGGACCCGGACGGCTGACCCGGCGCTCGGGT
This sequence comes from uncultured Solirubrobacterales bacterium, assembly GCA_963764545.1. GTDB lineage: Bacteria > Actinomycetota > Thermoleophilia > Solirubrobacterales > Solirubrobacteraceae > Palsa-465. The sequence goes on from CAVXSX010000013.1 coordinate 108,762, forward strand.
TGCGAATCGCCAGTGCGATGGCGCTCTACTGGCACGTGCGCGGCCGCTTCATCGAAGGGCATCACGAGCTCGCCGCGCTCCTCGATGAGCCGGACACGCTCGCGCCCGAGCTTCGCGCCCGTGCCCACTGGGCGCTCGGGTCGATGCTGGTGGCAAACGGTGAGCTGGCTGCCGCGAGACCGGTCGTCGAGGCGGCGGTGAGCAGCGCCCGACGTACCGGGGACGCGAGCCTGACCGCGCGTGCGCTGGTCCTCATCGGCGAGCTCGATCTGATGCGCAATCCGATGGCCGCGCAGGACTCCCTCGGGGTCGCGGTGCGCGGCGACGCGCGCGCGAGGACGGTTGGGGCGGCCTGACCGGGGCCGAAGCCGAGGTCGCCGAGCTCGCCGCCGGCGGTGCCAGCAACCCGGAGATCGCCGAGCGGCTGTACATGTCTCGCTCGACGGTGAAGACCCATCTGCCGCGCGTCTACACGAAGCTCCGGGTCGGTAACCGGACCGAGCTGGCGGCCGCGCTCGCGCGATTACGACCGCCCGCTTAGCTGATCGCCGGCCAGTACGTAGATCGAGGCAGACAGAGCACCGCCGGCGGTCGAGACGTCGACCGCCACGCGGCGGTAGCCGGCACCCTCGAACGCGTCCAGCCGGTCCCAGTGGTCAGGTAGCTCGGGGGACTCGAACACGAGCACCTCGACCGGCGGCCCGGCCGGGTCCAAGATCAGACCTGGGTAGCCGAACTCTGCGCCCCAACCGACCTCGAGTAGTTCACCCCGCACCTGGCCGGCGATCCATCGCCCGGACAGCTCGCTGAGCTGGCCGTGATTCTGACGCCCCGGTGCGAGCGTGCCGTAAACGGCGAGCCGGATCCGTGGCCCAGCGGCAGCCTGATCGCCACGCGTGATCATCTCATCGGCCTGGCTAGGCCGTGGTCGAACGCGAAGATCACAGCCTCGGCGCGGTGGCGCACGCCCAGCTTGAGGAAGATGTGGTTGACGTGCGTCTTGATCGGTGCCCGCGCCGAGCACGAGCCGCTCGGCGATCTCGTCGTTGGTCAGTCCGGTCGCGATCAGCTCGAGGACCTCGCGCTCGCGCGCGGTCAGGCTCGCCACGATCGGGTCTTCCGCGCCGGCACCTGCCGCGCGGGCGCCGGGGGCGTCGCGGTAGACCGTGAGCACGCGGTCCGGTGACGGCAGGATCGAGCCATGCGTCGCCGGCGGCGACGGCGCGCACCGCACGCTGGAGGTCCTCGGCCGGCAGGCCCTTGAGCACGAACCCGGCGGCTCCGGCCCGCAGCATGCCGGCGAGCACCTCGTCGTCCTCAAACGTCGTCAGCGCCAGCACCGGCGGGGCGCTCGGGTCCTCGCGCAGCCGCCTGGTCGCCTCGATGCCGTCGAGCACCGGCATCCGCACGTCCATCAGCACGACATCGGGCCGCAGTGCGCGGACGGCACCGGCGACCTCGCCCCCGTGGCGGCACTCTCCGACGATCTGAAAGCCGAAGCTCGCGCGCAGGATCCCGCGCAGGCCGGCGCGGATCAGCTCCTGATCGTCGACCAGCAGGACGCGGATCGCTCCGACCCTCCGCGGCGCTCACGCTTCTCCCTTGGCCGGGACCGACGCATGCACTCGCCATCCGGCACCGGCCGGCCCGGCCTCGCAGCTACCGCCGATCGCCTCGGCGCGCTCGCGCATCGTGTCGAGGCCCATTCCCCGCCCGGTTCCGGGGGTGCCGTCGCTCTCGACGGTGAGCTCCACGCCGCCGGCCGTGGCGGCAAGCCGGACCCGCACGGGGCTGCCCGGGGCGTGCTTGGCGGCGTTCGTGAATGCCTCCTGGGCGATCCGGTAAAGCGTGGTGCCCGCCGTGGCGGAGAGCGATGCGACATCGCCTGAGCGCTCGAGCCCGACCTCGGCACCGGCGCGACGGAAGCGCTCGACAAGCTCGCCGAGCGCCTCGATTCCCTGGACCGGGACGAGCCGCGAGCCGTTCTCGCCATCGCTCGGAGCGCATCAGTCCGACGATGCTCCGGACCTCCTCCAGGCTCTGGCGTCCGAGCCGCTCGGCCTCCGCGAGGGCTCGCTCCGCATCGCCCGGATCCTCGGACACGGCCAGCCGCGCGCTCGAGATGTGCAGCAGCGAAACGGTCAGGCTGTGGGCGATCACGTCGTGCAGGTCACGGGCGATTCGGTTGCGCTCCTCCGCGCGCGAGCGCTCGGCCAGCCCGGCCTGGGCCGCGCGCAGCTGGATGACCAGCTCCTGCTGGCGCACGATCAGCGCCGCCCCGCCGGCGGAGATGGCGACGCCCGCGACCCACGGCGTCCAGCCGGCGTCGACGTGCGGGAACAGCAGGTGGGCGATGAGCAGCACCTCGGCCGCGAGCAGGAACAGCATCGCCGTGCCTTGGACCGGCGACGATCATCACCATGAACGCGAGCACGCAGAGACCGAACCAGGCGAGGCTCTGTCCGCGTCCTCCGGCGGCGAGCGCGACGCCGGCGCCGGCGAGAAAGGCGAGAGCCAGGGCCGTGCGCGGGCCCCGCGCGCACACCATGCTCGCCGCAGCGACGGCCACCACGGAGCCGAGCGACGCTCAGCCCGAGATCCCGCGGCTCCCGCGTGAGCGCGCCGGCGACCATGAACGCCGCGAGCAGGCCGACCGCGGGCCAGCGGAGCTCGCGAGCCAGCGGCCGGTCCGCGGTCACGATCCCGTCGGCGGCGCGGTCAGGAGCGCCCGGCCCGTCTCCGCCACTTCCGGTCGCGATGTCGCATGCTCGCGCTTGTCGAGCCCGACCCGGTCGTGCAGCCGTGCGCAACGCGGACGGCGACCACCAGTTCCAGCTCGCCGAGGAGCGCCATCAGTGCGGGCACCAGCGTCGAGCGTACGACGAACGCGTCGACCAGCACCGCGACCAGCGCGCCGACGCCGATCTCCTTGAGGAAGATGATCTGGGACGTGGCGAACGCGCCGATCGCGACGGCAAGCAGCACCGCCGACGCGCTGACCACCCGCCCGGTGTGCTCCAGCCCGACCGCGATCGCCTCCCGGTTATCGCGGCCGCCGTCGCGCGCCTCCTTGATCCGCGCCATCAGCAGCACGCCGTAGTCGGTCGACAGCGCGAACGCGATCGCCGCGAGCACGAGGAAGTCGGTCTGCTCGATCCCTCGCTGGCTGGTGTAGTCGAGCACGCTCTCCAGGCGGCCGTCCTGAAAGACGAACACGAGCAGGCCGGTGGCAGTCGCCACCGTCAGCACGTTCATCAACAGCGCCTTGACCGGGAGCACGACCGAGCCGGTCATCAGCCACAGGATCACCAGGGTCACTACCGCGAGCACGCCCAGGGCGAGCGGCAGCGCACTTGCGATCGACGCCTGCTGGTCGACGAACGACGCGGCGGTCCCGCCGACCAGGACCGGGGCGGGCGCGGGGAGCGCGCGGATCTGCGCGACCGTTCGCTGGGCTGCCGAGGAGATCGGATCGCCGGCGGCGCCGAGCCGGATCTGCCAGGTATCGCTGCCCAGGTAGCGCGGCGGCTGCACTCCGGTCACGCCCGGGACCGCGCGCAGCCGCTGCGTATACGCGTCGAGCTGCGGTCCGGCCGAGGCGGACGCGGTCGCGGCGATCGTGATCGGGTTGAGCTCCTGGGCGGGGAACTCGCGAGCGAGGGCATCCGAGACGACGCGCGCGCTCTGCCCGGACGGCAGGTCGGTCGCGTCGACCCCGGCCCACTGGACCCTGCAGCGTCGGCGACGCGATCACGAGCAGCACGAGCGCCGTGCCGGCCGCGACCAGCCCCGGCCTGCGCATCACCAGGTGGGCCACCCGGTACCAGCGTCCGGTGCCCTCCGGCGCGGGCTTCACGCGTCCGATCCGGCCGGCCAGCAGCACGAGCAGCGCCGGCACGACAAGCAGGGCCGCCGCGCACGAGACGAGCGCGGTGGCGGCACCGCCGATCCCCATCGAGATCAGGAACCGCTGCGGGAACAGCGTCAGCGTCAGCATCGCGGCGGCGACCGTGACGGCGCTGAAGGTGATCGTCCGGCCGGCGGTTCGAAGCGTCGTGGCGAGCGCGCTCGGGACATCGGCGCCCGTGCTCAGCTCCTCGCGGAAGCGCCACACCAGCAGCAGGCTGTAGTCGACGGCGAGCCCAAGGCCCAGGCCGATCACCAGGTTCAAGGCAAAGCTCGAGAGCGACACGAACTCGTTGACCAGCCGCAGGATCACGAACGAACCGAGCACGCTGACGCCGCCCACCGCGATCGGGAGCAGGGCGGCAATCCCGCGGAAGATCAACCACGCGATGATCGCCAGCAGCGGGAACGCCAGCAGCTCGGCGAACCCCAGGTCCTTGCTCGCCTGCCCGCTGATCTCCTTGCCGGCGACATCCGATCCGCCGAGCACCACGTCACTGCGCCCGTGCAGCGCGGTCTCGATCGATGAGACCACGGCGTTGGGGTCGGGCGCCGAGCGCAGCGTGACGGCGATCAGGGACGAGCGGCCGTCGCGCGAGACGAGCGGCGAGCGCCCGGCCGCCGCACCGGGCGGCGGCGTGGTGACGGTAGCGACCCCGGCACCGTCCTGATCGTCCCGCAACCGCGGCGACGGCCGGGCTGGCGGGCGGGGCGCTGACGAGCGCAAGCACGCCAGCGCCGTCCTCTGTCCCGGTCGCCCGCTCGATCGCGCGCTGCTCGCGGGCGGACGGCGAGGACGGGGCGACGAAGCCGCTGCGTGCCTTCAGCAGACCCGCGGCGGGGCCGCCGTACACCCCAGCGGCGATGAACACCGCGACCATCAGGACCGCCATCCGGCGGGGATGGCGCAGAGCGAGATTTGTAAGCGAAGTGAACACCGAGCGGCCCTTCCCAGTCGGTCTGGACAGAGTACGACCGGATCGTCCTGTCCCGCTGCCGATTCCACATCGGCGCCACGGTAGAAGCTGCCTCTAACCCAGGGTGGAGATCACAAATGGCCACCTGGCCGATGTAGCGCACCCCTTTTAGCGAGATCGTTCCCACCGTCAGTCAACCAACCCAGACGGAGGCACGCCGCTTCGATCCGGGCCGAGCGAGCCACGCCTGCACCGACTCGCCGGATCGCCCGCCTGCGTCCCGCCTTCACCCTGCGCCGCTCGCCGTCGGTGGTCTCGAGGTCCCTGTGAGCAGCCGTCGGGTTCTCATCCGTGCGGACCGCGGCCGAGCTTTGCGGACAGCGTTCCGCACTCGGCAGTCGCCCGCGTGTATGCCGGCGACTGCAGGTTGAGGGTGCTGGGAAACAGAAGGATCGCTCCGTCGTAGTCGGTTATCACGCCTTCGCCGGAGGGGAACGGGTTCAGCGGCACGGATGTCCTGGGATCGGGGAAGTCCGGGACGCCGTGCTCGCGCATGCACTGGGCGATCCGGACTAGTTTCGCCACCGTCTGGGCTGAAGGGTGCGTGGTCGAGCCGGGGCCAGGGGGACCGCCGCTCGACAGCAGGTGCATGCACTTCGTCTGCGCCGCTTTGAACGCCGGCGATGAGCGGTCGAGTCCGGTGACACTGAAGAGGAGTCCGGCGCCGGGCTGTGGATCGGGGAAGTTGGACACGCCACTGGCACGCATGCATCTGGCAAATGCCACTCCCGGACTGACGGTGGCCGGGAGCGTCGAGCTGGTCGCGCCCGTGCCGGTCGCGACCGTCGACCCCGGCGCGCTCGCGCCGGTGGTGATCGTCGAGCTCGGGCTGCCTGAGCCTCCGCAGCCGGCGAGCAGGATCCCGCTGAGCAGCACCGCGAGTGCGAGCAGGCGGGGCTGCGGCAGGTGAGTCATCCGCTTCGGATCGACGCTGTCTTGCATTCGGCCTCGTTCTGGTGTCCTCACGCCGGAGTCGTCGGTTGTACGCGCCGGGCGGTTTCCGCCCGGTATCACTCCCGTGAAACCGTGGTGAAACGTCGGCGCGGTACCTTCAGCTGAAGGAGCGGCCGATGCGCGTGCTGGTGATCGAGGACGACGAGGAGTTGGCCGAGACCGTCGCCGCCGGCTTGCGCGACGCGCGCATTGCGGTCGACGTCGCGCTGGACGGCGAGGCCGGACTGGCGCGGGCGCTCGTCCACGATTACGACGTGATCGTGCTCGACCGGGACCTTCCGGTCGTCCACGGCGATCAGGTGTGCGGGAAGCTCGTCGCGGCAGGAGGGCGCAGCCGGGTTCTGATGCTGACCGGCGCCTCCGAGATGGAGGACCTCGTAGACGGGCTGGGGTTGGGTGCCGACGACTATCTCACCAAGCCTTTTGCGTTTGCCGTGCTGCTGGCGCGGATCTCCGCCCTGGCCCGTCGGGCCCAGCCAAGCATCCCTCCGGTGCTGGAGCACGGCGATGTCGTGCTCGATACCGCCAAGCGCTCCGTGCACCGGGCCGGTAGGCCGCTCGCGTTGCGGCCGAAGGAGTTCGGAGTGCTCGAGCTGCTCCTTGCCGCCCAGGGCCGGGTCGTCTCAGCCGAAGAGCTGCTCGAGCGCGTCTGGGACGAGGCCGCCGATCCGTTCACCGCCGCGGTCAAAGTGACGATCAGCCGGCTGCGCGCCAAGCTTGGCGACCCCCCGATAATCGAGACAGTGGCGAGGGCCGGCTACCGAATATGAGCATCGCGACGCGGCTCAACCCGCGGATCACCCAGCTCGCGGTCGGGCGACACCTCCCGTACCGAACCGTCCGCATGCGCCTCACGCTTCTGTACGGCGGGCTGTTCCTGCTCTCCGGCGCCGCGCTGATGGCGATCGCCTACGCGCTGCTGGTCAACGCCGGGTTCGTGTTCAGCCTGGAGAACGGAGCCACGGCTCAGCCCGCCGGCCTGGTCCGGGGGGGGCTGCCCTCTGGCCTGCCCAGGCCCGGCGCGACGACCCACCCCTCGAGCCAGACCATGGCGCACTGGCGAGGCGTCGCTCAGTGCATGCGCCGGCACGGCGTCTCCCGCTTCCCAGACCCAACGACCTCGGTCCCGCGCTTCGGCTTTCTTGGTCAAATCGACGATCGCGACGGAGCGGTACTGGTCATCCCGGACACGATGGACGCGCAGTCATCGACGTTCAACCAGGTGGCGACGAGTTGCGGTTTGATCGACGGCGAGCAGGCAGCTCAGGACAGCGCCCGACGTACGCAGGTGAGGCAAGGGCTCCTCATCCAGTCCGGAATCGCCCTCGCCGGGATGTCGCTGCTGTCGCTCGCGCTCGGATGGCTCATGGCGGGGCGCGTACTGCAGCCGCTCGAGGACGCCTACCACGCGCAGCGACAGTTCGTGGCCAACGCCTCGCATGAGCTGCGCGCGCCGCTGACCCGCCAGCGAGCACTGATCGAGGTCGCGCTCGCCAGCCCTGAGGCGAGCGTCGCCTCGCTGCGAAGGGCACACGAGCGCGTGCTCGCCTCCGAGCGGCACCTCGAGCAGCTGATCGACGCCTTGCTCGCCCTCACCCGCGGTCAGGCGGGACTGGAGCGGCGCGAGCCGCTCGACCTCGCGGCCATCGCCGCCGACGCGCTGCGCGCTCGCGAGTCAGAGGCCGCCGCGCTAGACCTCGACATTCGGGCCAGCCTGGCCCCGACGCCGATGGCCGGTGATCCACGACTGATCGAGCGCCTGGTCGTCAACCTGATCGACAACGCGATCCGCTACAACGTCCGCGGCGGCTACGTCGAGCTCACCACCGACACCCCCGACCGCCGACCGTTCCTGGCCGTCGCCAACGCCGGCCCGGTCGTCCCGACCGAGCACCTGGACCGTCTGTTCAAGCCGTTCCAACGACTTGGCGCTGCCCGTACCGATCACACGGGCGGACATGGCCTGGGGCTCTCCATCGTCCGGGCGATCGCCGCCGCGCACCGCGCGGAGCTGGTGACACGGGCACGCCCCGAGGGCGGCCTGGCCGTGGAAATCTCCTTCGCCGCCCCCACGACAAGTGATCAGTTTTCAAGAAGCGCCGATCAACGACCGGCTTTACCGTGGCCGTCATCGACATGAAGACCGCCACGAGTTCAGGAGATTGATCATGGCTGAGAAGCAAGCGACGAACAAGCGCACGCGGGCGACCGCCAAGCGCACCAGCAGCAAGGCCACCGGGTTCACCGCCGAGGAACGGGCGGCGATGAGGGAACGCGCCCGAGAGCTGAAGGCGGCCGCGAGCAAGGATGACGACGAGCGCGCAGTGCTGGACAGGATCCGCGAGATGCCGAAGCCCGACCGCGCCATCGCGGAGCGGCTTCACGCGATCATCACGGCCACCGCGCCAGAGCTGGCGCCGCGGACCTGGTACGGCATGCCCGCCTATGCCAAGGACGGCGATGTCGTCTGCTTCTACCAGAACGCGCAGAAGTTCAAGACGCGCTACGGGACGCTCGGCTTCAGCGACCACGCAAGCCTCGACGACGGTCACGTGTGGCCGACCAGTTATGCACTCATGGAGCTGACACCCGACGTGGAGGCACGGATCGCGGAGCTCGTGAAGACGGCCGTGAGCTGGGCCGCGTAGGGGTCGTTCGCCGCCACCTTTGACGGTCCCGCATCGGGTCGAGGACCGCGTCTCGTCACAACTCTGGCGGCCCGCGGGTCTTGCTCGGTAACGCAGGCAAATCCACCGAAGGAGGACGACCGATGGCACGAATCGAGGGCGTATCCCAGAGCCAGGCCAGTCCGATGATCAAGCTCGTCTACCGGTTCATGCGCCGAGGCATGAAGAAGATGACCGGGCGTGCGCCTGCGCGCGGGAGCGGAATCGAGCCGGTCGAGATCTGGGCCTACCAGCCGAAGATGATGAGCGGCATGGGCAAGTTCCAGCAGGCGGTGCGAAAGGGACGTTCGGTCGACGAGCGGCTGAAGTACCTGGTCGAGCTGAAGGGTGCGCAGATGATCGGCTGCGAGTTCTGCGTCGATCTCGGCTCGCAGATCTGCCGCAACTCCGGGTTCTCCGACGACGAGTTGCTGGCTCTGCCCCGCTACCGGCAGAGCGACCTGTTCACCGAGCGCGAGAAGACCGCGCTCGACTACACGGTCGGTGTGATGCGCACGCCGGTGGAGGTCAGCGACGAGGTGTTCGCACGCATGAAGGAGCACTTCACGAACGAGCAGCTAGTCGAGCTCACGGCGCTTCTGACGGTCGTCAACCTGGACCGGCTGAATGCCGCCTTTGGAATCGGGTCGGCCGGCTTCTCGGAGGGCATGGTGTGCGTCGTGCCCGATCGGCCGTCGGCGCAGCAGTCAATGGTCGGCACGGCCTGAGCGGCCGGCGCCGCGCGCCGTCAGTCGGCCAGCTCGCGCTCGAGCTGGTCGAGGCACCCGCGCCAGCCCGTGTCCTGGGAGTCGCGGCGCTCGTCGGTCGAGATGTCGCGGTTTATCAGCAGAACGGTGGTCGCGCCCCCGGACTCTGCAAACGTGAGCTCGATCAGCTGCTGGTTCGCCGGGTCGACGTCGAAGGTCCAGATCATCAGCAGCCGGCGCGGACGATCGATCGCCGTGTACTCGCCGTGGGCTCCGGCCTGGGTTCCGTCGGGCCGCTGCATGACGATCCGCACCGTTCCGCCCACCCGGAGATCCACCTCCGCCACCGGGGTGCTCCAGTCGGCGCCGGGGTGCAACCAGCGGCGCATCACCTCTGGACTCGTCCACGCGTCGAACACCTCCTCGGCCGCCGCCGCAAAGGTTCGCTCGATCCTCAGTTCGCGGCCCGATGGATCGGTCACCGGTTCGCCGCCTTGCGCTCCTCCAGATACTCACCGACCACGTCGAACAGGCGATACCAGCGTGTCTGCTGGGTTTCGATCCAGCCAGAAGCCTCGACCAGCGCCTCCGGCCGCAGGGCCAGGCGGTGGGTCCGGCCGTCGATCACGCGGATCACCAGGCCGGCCTCCTCCAGCAGCTTGAGATGGCGCGAGATCGTCGGCTTGGAGACGCCGAAGCCGCGGCTGACCTCGCCGACCGTGGCCGCTCCGCCGCTCAATCGCTCGACGATGTCGCGCCGAAGTGGATGGGCCAGTGCTCTGAAGGTATCGTTAGCCATTCTGCTAACTATAAAGTTCAGCCCGGCGGACCCACAGAGGAGGAGCACGTGATGCCCGAGCACCGGATCGGTACGCAGGAGGAGTGGCAGGCGCAGCGCGACGAGCTGCTGCGGGAGGAGAAGGAGCTCACCCGGCGCGGCGACGAGCTGACCCGCAAACGGCGCGAGCTGCCTTGGGTGCGGGTCGAGACGGATTACCGATTCGACACCGAGCACGGCAGCGAGAGCCTGGCCGACCTGTTCGGCGACCGCTCCCAGCTCATGCTCTACCACTTCATGTTCGGGCCATCCTGGGATGGGGGATGTCCCGTCTGCTCCTCGATCGCCGACACCCTTGCGCCCCAGGCCGTGCATCTGAAGGCCAGGGACACCACCCTGATGCTCGTCTCGCGGGCGCCGCTCGAAAGCCTTCTGGCCTATCGGGAGCGGATGGGCTGGCCCATACCCTGGGTCTCGAGCGCCGGCAGCAACTTCAACCGCGACTTCGGCTTCCTATCCACGCAGGAGGAACTGGCGCCGTTCCTGCAGGGCGAGATCCCCCCAACGGTCACCGAGAACGCCCAGATGTGCGGGACCGACGTCGGGAGCTATGTTGCCGAACGTCCGGGCTTGAGCGTGTTCGCCCTCTCCGACGGAGCGGTCTACCGGACCTATGCGACGACCGCACGTGGACTCGAGCTGGGAATGCCCTATTACGGGCTGCTCGACCGGACACCGAGGGGGCGTGCCGAGGAGGCATCCGAGCCGCTTTGGGTCCGGCGCCACGACGAGTACGAGGTGGCCTGACCGGGGCGTGATCGGCACCCCAGGATTGGCGACAATCACGTAGACAAGATTGACGCTTAAGGGCTACTCGGTGGCGAGATACCGGGCGAGCGCTTCGGTCGGGTAGTGCTTGGCCGCCTCGGCCAGGATGTAGAACGTGTCGGGCGGGACGATGGCCTGGAGCCAGTCGCCGTGGGGCCAGCCGCCGTCCGCGTCCTGGCCGGCCAGCAGGTAGGCGACGCCCCGCGTGACCGCGTCGGACGCCTGCTCGCCGGCGTCGATCAGGCCGAGGAGCACGAGCCCGGTGAGCGGCGCCATGCTCGGGCCGTGCCCGGCCAGCGACGGGTCGCGGTAAGAGTCGGGCAGCTCGCCCCAGCCCCCATCGGCGTTCTGGCGCTCGAACAAGAAGCCCACCGCTCGCCTGACCCACGCCTCGGTCATGTCGACCCCGACGCGCGCCAGTCCCTGGAGCACGCACGCGGTCGAGGCCAGATAGTTGACCGTCCAACGGCCCCAGAAGCCACCGTGGTCGAACTGCTGGGCGCGCAGGAACTCGATCGCGCGCTGCACGGACAGCGACGACATGGTCAGGCCGGTACGCCCGAGGCCGTCGAGCACGCGTCCGGTCAGATCCTCGGTCGACGGGTCGCCAAGCTCGCGGGGAGGATCGAACAGCGTGCGCAGCGCGGCCGCCGGATCCTCGAGCGAGACCTCGATCGGCCCGGTGAACAGCGGCCCCGGGCGCTTGGCCGGCAGCCCGAAGACAAAGGCCGACCAGCCGCCGTCGGGATTCTGCATCCCGAGCAGCCAGTCGCGTCCGAGCGCGAGCGAGCCGGTGACCCGTTGGCTGACATCCGCTTCGAGCGTGCCGGCCTTGACCACGTCACCGAATGCGGTCAGCACCGCGCCGGTGTCGTCGTTGTCGACCATCGTCTCGTTGCCGGGCTGAAAGGCCCAGCCGCCGACGCGCGGCGCTGCCGGGTTGCGGTTGTCGACGACCGGCTGCTCGATGCACGACTGGACGGCGATCAGCCAGTCCAGCGCGCGGACCATCCGGGGGTCCCCCGGCGCGACGCCGGCCGCGACCAGCGCGCGGACGTTGGCGGCCGTGCACCACACCGGGCTACCGAACGCCTCGAGATGCAGGCCGTCGTCGTCGCGGACGTATTGACTCTCGAGCCAGGCCACGGTCCTGGCCACCATCGGGTGCTCAGGCGGGAGGCCAGCGGCGCGCAGGGCGGGGAGGATCAGCGCCGTCTGCACGGTGTTGGCGTTCCAGCTCCCGTCGCGGTTCTGGAAGGTGGCGAGCAGGGCCAGCGTCCGGGCGGCGAACCGCCGAGCGATCTCGCCTCGAGGAGGAGCGCCGTCCGCTCCCCAGTCGCCGCGCAGGCGATGGACGATCAGCGTCAGCGCACCGCTCACCATCAGGATCCCCGAGTGAAAGCGCCGCTCCATGAAGCCGACCAGCGGCGGGATCAGCGCTGGAAGCATCGGCGGGCAGGGCAGCTGGGCCGGCTCGACCAGCCCGGCCAGTGCCAGGAACACCACGGCTGGGTCGCCGCGGGCAAACGCGTCGATCACCGTCTGGGTTCCTCCCTGCCGATCGACGTAGGCGCACGCGGCGGCGATGGACTCGGCGCTGTCCTGCGCCGCGCACGCGTGCAGGGCCGCCCAGACAGAGGCGGTCGTGCCGAGGTCGCCGTGCGTCGCGGTGGGATGAGAGCGATACGAACCGTCGGACTCCTGCCGGTCGCGCAGCCAGCGCGCGCCTTCGGCTGCGTCCTCGGGCGATAGCGCCCTCACGCGGTGCAGCGCAACCAGCACCTGCGCGGTCGGTGCGACGCCCATGTCGCAGAGCGACTCCCATGACCCGTCGGGACGCTGGTCGCGCCACAGCATCTCCTGCGCCCGGTCGAGTGCGGCGCGCACGGCCGCGGGATCGATCGAGGTCTGGGCGACCGGCGTCATGCCGGCGCGGCCTGTGCGATCTTGATGAGCTCGGCGTCGATGGCGGGGAACACGCCGCTGGCGGTCCAGCTGCGTTCGAGCTCGGAGGGGATCGGGATCGAGAAGCTGGCGCTTCGCCCGCCGGCCATATCCGCGACGCGCTGGTTGAGCATGCCCGCGCCGACCAGCTTGGTCAGCGAGCCGATCGGGCCACGGGCCGATTGGGCACGGTCGAGCGCACGTCCGACACTCGCGTGCCAGCGGACATTGCGGTCCCAGCGCGTGCGGGGCAGGTCTAGCATCGCGCACATGTCATCCCCCATGAGGTAGCGCGTGAGCGCGGGCGCCGCCCCGCCAAAGCCGGGGGGCAGCGAGGACGAATGGAGCTCGAACAGCGCCTGGGTCATCTCGATGCCCTCTTCGGAGGGGCGATGGTTGCGCCGTGCGATCAGATCGGTGAGCTCCCGCGCGGCGGCCAGGTCGGGCGGGATCACGGCTCGGTCTATGCCAAGCATCTCGCCGATCGCTCGCCACCGGTAGTAGTAGTCCTCGGCTTCCTCGTCATCGACCCGCACGCCCAGCTTGAGCAGTGCGTCCACGACGATCGCCGAAAACGACATCAGCGTGCCGCCGAGATCCTCCTGGCAGATCGGAACTCCGTTGGCCTCGACGTCCCAGCGCCGGCTGGCGGTCACCAGGTGGCGGATCGCCGCGTGCAGCAGCCGGACCTTCTGGATCTTGCGGATGCCGCGCCCACCGGACTCGAGCGACCCGGGCGCCATCACCGAGAGCACGAACTGCGCGGTCTCACCCACCCGGCGGACGGCGTCGTGGTCGAGCCGGCGGCTGAAGGTCAGAACCTTCACGCCGGGATAGCCGGCGTAGCAGTACACGAGCGACGCGGTGGCCAGCACCACGCACACCTGTGGTCCGTGCTCGACGACGAGTCTGCACCCTCCTTCGAACCGGTCGCGGTCGACCCAGGCCGGGAGCTCGGCGGTCTCCACCAGCCAGCGCGCGATCGACGGAGGCAGCTCGTCCGGCACCGGCTGGTCGTTGTCGACCAGGTGACGCAGCACCTGACTGACGGCCCGGATCTGCTGCGTCCGCGCCAGTTCCTCGATCACTCCGTCCGCGCTCAGATCCCCGGCTTGCCTGAGCCGGTCGAGCAAAGCCCCCATATCGCCCACGTGTCACACGCTAGGGATCTGCGAGCAATTCCGCAAGGTTGACCGTTTTAGGGACAGTCGGTACGTTATTGGTGGGGTTCGCCAAGGAGGGTGAAGGATGAGAGAGATGCAGACCAGCCATTTCACGGCTGAGGTGGGCACAGCCGGGCGACGGCTCCGGGAGGCGCCGCGTGCTCCTGAGCCGGGTGTCGGGAGCCGAGCGCGCCGGGCCAGATACGCGCGCCGCGGGTATCCGCAGGGGAGGGTTCGCTTCGTGACCGGAATCGCGGTCATCGTTGCCGTGGCCGCGGGCATGTTCGGGATCGAGGCCTACGTTCGCGCCGGCCACGAGCAGTCGCGTATCGCCGCGCTGCAGGCCGACATGGCCGGGCTCCAGCAACGGATCGCCGCCGATGAGCAGGTGGTGACCAACGACCGCCGGCACGTCGCCCTCGTCGCCGCCCAGGCTGGCAGTGCCCGCCGCGCGCTGGCCCGGTTCGGCTGGGCGCTCCAGAGCGTCCCGAGCGAGGCCCAGGTCGCGGGCGTGCGCAGCGAGTTCGCCGATTACGCGGCGTGCATCCCTCAGCTGCAGCGGGAAATCGCGGGGCTCGGCATCAGTTGGAAGGTCAACCCGGGCAAGCCGTCGATCGATTTCTTCAAGCTGTCAACCAACGCCCCGATATCGACGTCGTGCGCCAGCGCGCTGACCGGGCGCTAACGCTCGGTCACTCCGCTGCGCGGTGAGACGCGAGCACGCCGAGAGCGGTCCGCAACAGGACGCGCTCGGCCGCTGAGGGGCGCATCGCGCCGCCGCTGACCTGCTGGCTGGCGGTGTGGATCAGGTCGGTGATCACGCCGATCGTCCACTCAACCGGCAGCTCGGAGTCGAACTCGCCGCTGCGCTGACCCCGGCGAAGCAGCGTCCGGATCGGTCCCAGGGCCGGCTGTAGCCGGGCCCGGAGCTCGGCGCGCTCGAGCCGCCGGGGGTTCACGATGACCAGTCCGCGATAGCGCCCGATCACCTGCCAGGCGGCCCGTAGCACGCGCTCCATGGCCTCGGTTGCGGTGCCGTTCGCAGGCCGGGCGCTCGTGACCGCCGCTGCCACCTCCGTGATCGAGCGCTCGGTCAGGGCATCCAGCAGCGCGTCGCGTCCGGCGAAGTGGTGATACACGGTCGCTCGGGAGACCCCGGCCTGCTCCGCCACCTGTTCCAGGCTCGTCCCCGGGTCCGCGGCCAGCAGCGCGGCCGTCGCGTCGAGGATGCAGCTCGGCGTTTCGCCGGGCGTCAGCTCGGTTCGACCTTGCCGAAAAACTTGACAACGCTGTAAAGCTTAGGCCTGAGCGACGACACAAGCGACACCGGAGCGGAACATGACCGAACCGCAAGAGCAGTCGACATCGATCCCGGGTCTGGTGCACGGACAGCTGTGCTATCTGCAGATCCCGGCCGTCGACATCACGACCTCGGCTCGGTTCTACGAGCGCATCTTCGGATGGGCGGTGGATCCTCCCGACAGCGGATTCGAGGCACCTGGGCTGATCGGGCAATGGATCACCGATCGGCCGCCGGCGCCAGACGCGGGCCCGGTCGGCTGGATCCACGTGCCGGACGTGCGGCGCACGCTCGCGGATGCCCGCGTTGCGGGCGGGGAGTTGCGCGACGGTCCGATGCCCGACGGTCCGCGACTGCTCGCGTCGTTTGCGGATCCGGCCGGCAATCTCCTCGGGATCGTCCAGCACGACCACGCGCCGGCCCCGGCCGAGCCCGCGACCACCATCGACAACCGGACGATGCCCGATTGCACGGTGATCCCGGAGCTGGTCTTCGACGACGTCACGGCGGCCATCGAGTGGCTCTGTGACACGTTCGGGCTGATCGAGCGCTGGCGGGTCGGCGATCATCGGGCGCAGCTCTCGATCGGCCGGTGCACGGTCACGATCACCGAGCCGCGAACCTCCAAGGCGCTGGCCGGCCCACTCTCGCTGCTCGTCCGCGTGCCGGATGCCCTCGCGCACCACGAACGGGCGCTGTCATGCGGTGCCCGCATCCTCGCGCCGCCGAAAGACTTCTCATACGGCGAGCGTCAGTACACGGCAGAGGATCTGGGCGGCAATCACTGGACGTTCTCGCAGTCGGTCGCCGACGTCGCGCCGGAGGACTGGGGCGGGGCGTCGGGACCAGGGATGCGCGCATCGGCCCGGGGCGAGGACCGATGACCGCCGCCGGCCCCGCGCTCTCGGTGATGCTGATCGTTCCCGACGCCGAGGCGGCGATCACCTGGTACAAGGACGCGCTCGGTGCGGAGGAGCTCTGGAACCTGGGTGGCGTGGCCGGGCTGCACATCGCCGGCGCGCCGTTCTTCCTGCACGAGGACAACCCGGCCAATCCGGCCGAGACCAGCCCCGATCGCGCCGGCGTCACCAGCGTCCGGATCGAGCTGTTCGTGGACGACCCCGACCGCGTTCGTCGAGCGGGCCGCTCGCCGCCGGGGCCACGCCGGGATCAGAGGTCGTCGATCACCAGGCGCCGTGGGGAACGCACCGGCAGGGCGGCTTTCACGACCCGTTCGGGCACAACTGGTCGGTCGGGGACCGTTCGCCACTCGAGCGCGCAATAGCCAGCCCGCGCGGCCGCCGGCGCCGGTCGGGAAACTATGGCGGGTGGACAACCGCCACATCGCTGACCGGCTCGATTCGTTCGCGGCGCTGCTCGAGCTGGCCGAGGCCAACCCGTACACCGCGCGCGCGTACCGGCGTGCGGCCGAGACGATCCGCGGCGCGGCGCTGCCGGTGGTCGAGCTGGTGCGGACCGGCCGGGTCCGCCAGCTGCGTGGCATCGGGTCGGGGATCGAGGCGCGACTGCGGGAGCTGGTCGAGACCGGAGAGATCGCCGAGCTGGCCGAGCTCGAGCGCGAGCTCGCGCCCGACATGGTGGGGCTGGGGCGCTACCTGGGCCTGAGTGCCAGGCGCTCGATCGAGCTGGCCCGAGCGCTCGGCGTGCGCAGCGCCGAGGAGTTTCGCGAGGCGGCGGCGGCAGGGCGGCTACGGTCGGCGCCGGGCATCGGTCCCAAGATGGAGGCGCGCCTGCTCGAGGCGCTGGCCGGCGCTGGCGAGTCCGCGGCCTCGCCAGGGGCTGCTTTTGAATCGCGCGCAGGAGCTGGTCGGCGGGCGTGGCGGCCGCGCTCGATGGCGCGGTCGCGGGCGATGTGCGGCGCTGGCGCGACTCGTGCGAGCAGCTCGCTGTGGTGTGCGCCGCAGTCGATCCGGTGCCGGTGCTCGGCGCGCTTCGGCGAGCTGCCCCAGATCGTCGGCCTGGTGGAAGCGGGCGACCGGCGGGCGGTGGGCGTGACGGTGGACGGCGTGCCGATCGAGCTGACCGTGGCCGAGCCGCGGGAATGCGGGACGGCCCTGCTCAGGGCGACCGGCGCTCCGACGTACGTGGAGGCGCTCGAGCCGCTGCCGCGTGGCGCCTGACGAGGACGCGCGTCTACGCCGCCCTCGGCATTCCGTGGTGTCCCCCCGAGCTGCGCGAGGCGCCGTTCGACGGCCAACCGCCGGCACTGCTCGGGCTGGACCAGATCCGAGGTGACCTGCACTCCCACACGACGTGGTCCGATGGCCGGGCCAGCGTCGAGGAGATGGGCCGAGCGGCGATCGAGCGTGGCTACGAGTACCTCGCTATCTGCGATCACACGCCAGCCGTGGGCGCGGTGCGGGGCCTCACGCCGGACGATGTTCGCCGTCAGGGCGAGGAGATCGCTGCGGCCAACGAGCTCCTGGCGCCCTTCCGGATCCTCCGCGGGATCGAGTGCGACATCCTGCCCGACGGGCGGCTCGATCTGCCCGACGACGTGCTGGCCGAGCTCGACTGGGTCCAGGCCAGCGTGCACGGCGGCCAGCGGATGCCGCGCCGTGAGATGACCGGCCGGGTCGAGACCGCGCTCCGGAACCCCTACGTGCGGTGCCTCAGCCATCCGAAGGGGCGCTACATCAATCGCCGACCGGAGAACGCGCTCGACCTGGAGCGGGCGTTCGCCGTGGCGCTCGAACAGGGCGTGGCGGTCGAGGTCAACGGGCTGCCCGATCGGCTCGACCTGAGCGGCGAGCACGTCCGCGAGGCGCTCGACGCCGGGCTCGAGATCGTGTGCTCGACCGACGCGCATTCGATGCGGGGGCTGGGCAACATGCCCTTCGCGGTCGCCACCGCCCGGCGCGGCGGGGCCACCGCGACCTCGGTGCTGAACACGCGCCCGCTTGGCGGAGATCCTGGCAAGGTGACAGGCCGGATGTCCTGGAGCGCGTGCCGGCGATCGACCGTGTGAGCGTCAGCTCGGGCCGGCGTTGGCGCCCAGCGCGTTCAGCCAGTTGCGGATGTTCACGCCGGCCGGCGTGACCTGGCCCTCCTCGTAGCCCGTGGTCGCGCGGGCGAGGGTAACTCCATTCAGCGTGGACCAGCCGTATTCGATGCCGGTCCCGGACGCCGCATAACGGGCGATCACCTGCCCCTGCTGGAGGATCGAGCCGGCGGGCGCGAGGTCGGTGATCTCCTCGGCCACGTACTGCACCTTGCCGGCGTCGGCGCCGTCGAGGAGCTCGAAGTAGATCAGAGGCTGTCCGGCGTACCAGTTCGGGATGACGGCCAGGATCTTGACCGGGCAGGGGGCCAGGATCGGCGCGCCGACCGGCATGTTCGCGTCGACGCCCTGGTCGGTGCGCTCCCAATGATTCACGTACTGGAGCGGATCGATGTAGGACGCGTTGTTCACCGTGGCCGCCACGTGCTCGAGGTGCAGCAGGTGCTCTACCTCGGTCAGCGACGGGGCGTGTGCGTTCGGATCGCCGATCGGCGTCTGCTGCGGTGTCACCGCCGCCGGCTGTTGGCCGGCCGTCGGGTCGATGGCCTGGGGATGGGCCTTGGGACGCCGCCGCCACCCCCCGGCGAGGGCCGTCGTCGTGCTGTCGCTGGCGGAGCCGCACCCGGCCAACGCGAGCGAGAGTGCGGACGCCACTATCGGGAGCGCGAGCCTGCAACGCTGGACCATCTCCGCTTAGTCTGCCACGCGCCGGCCGGGATCCCGCTGCACACAGCGGGCCGTTGCGCTCTACGCTGTCACCGTGTCCGACCGCATCGTCTACGTGAGCCGCCTAACGCGATTGCCGCTGGTCGGAGCGGACGGCGCCGATGTCGGCCGCGTCGTCGATGTCGTGCTCGATCTGGGGGGCCGCCCGCCACGGGTCAACGGGTTCGTGGTGGCGGTCGGGCCGCCGGCGGGTGTTCGTCGGGCGGCGGCCGGGTGGGTGAGATCGCGAGCGAGGGCGTTCGGCTGCGCCGCGGGTCGGTCAACATGCGCCAGTTTGAGCTACGGCCCGGAGAGCGCCTGGTCATCGGTGAGCTGCTCGGTGGGCGCGTCAGGAGCGGTCGCGTGGTCGATCTTGGGATCACGCCGGCGCCCGAGCCGTTCGCCTGGGAGGTGGCCACGCTCGCGCTGGGCGGCAGCCGAGCGCTCACCGGCCGCCGGCGCTCGCCCGAGGTGGTCGACTGGAGCGAGGCCGGCGAGCTGTTCGCCGATGAGCGCTCGATCGATCGTCAGGCCGCGGCGCTGGGCGGTTTGCACCCGGCCGAGATGGCGGCTGCGCTGCGCCGGCTTCCGCTCAGCCGCCGCCGCGTGCTGGCCGAGGCGCTCGAGGACGACCGCTTGGCCGACCTGCTCGAAGAGCTCTCCGAGGACGAGCAGGTGCGGCTGGTCGAGGATCTCGACCAGGGGCGCCTGGCCCGCGTGCTCGACGAGATGGAGGCCGACGATGCGGCGGACCTGCTCGGCGAGTTCTCCGCGACCCGCCAGGCCGAGCTCCTCGGCGCGATGGATCCCGAGGAAGCCGAGCCGGTGCGTCGCCTGCTCGTCTACGAGCCGGACACGGCGGGCGGCCTGATGACCCCGGAGCCCGTGATACTGGTCCCGGACGCGACGGTGGCCGAGGCGATGGCCCGGATCCGCGATCCCGACCTCCCGGTGCCGCTGGCCGCCCAGGTGTTCGTGTGCCAGCCGCCGCTCGAGACCCCGACCGGTCGCTATCAGGGCGTGGTGGGGATTCAGCGCCTCCTGCGCGAGTCACCGAGCAAGCCGCTCGCACGCTGCCTGGACGAGGAGTGGGAGTCGATCGCGGCCGATGCCAGCGACCGCGAGGTGGCCGAACGGCTCGCCGCCTACGACGTCGTGGCGCTGCCGGTGACCGATACGGCGAAGCGGCTGGTCGGGGCGGTTACGATCGATGATGTGCTCGACCGGATGCTTCCCGCGAATTGGCGCACGGCCCGCGTGAGCGGCTGATGGCGCGTCGCGACGATCTGAGCACGCCGCGCGGTACCCCCGGTGCGACGTCGTATGACCCGGACCTGTTCGGTCCGGCCGCGGAGCGGTTCGCCCGATTCTTCGGCACGGTCACCTACCTGGTCTGGCAGACGGCCATCGTGGTCGTGTGGCTCATCCTCAATGGGGCCGGCATCGTCTTCAAATGGGACCCCTACCCGTTCATCCTGCTCAACCTCTTGTTCTCTACGCAGGCCGCGTACGCGGCGCCGCTGATCCTGCTGGCCCAGAATCGGCAGGCCGACCGGGACAAGGCTGAGCTGGAGCGCGATCGCGAGCGCAACGCCCGCTCGATGGCGGACACCGAGTACCTCGCGCGTGAGATCGCTGGCATTCGCCTGACCCTCGAGCGCAAAGCCGACCGCGAGGATGTGACCGACGCGCTGGATCGCCTCACGCGCGCGATCGAGCACACCTTTGGGTTGGCTCAGACGTCGTACGCCGGTGAGAGCGATGTCGACGGAGAGCTCGACGAACCGCAGGATTCGTGATGGACGCTGACCAGCTTCGCGAGCGCTCCAGGCTCCCCTCAAGGAGCGCTACAAGGCCGAGCCGGAGGCGGCGCAGATCACGCTGTCGGCCGACGGCGAGCTCGGCGAAGGAGTGGCCTGCTCGGTGCATACCGCGCGCGCCCTCGCCGAGGCCGGGCTTCATCCCGCTACGGGAGGCGACGGATCGCTGCTTTGCTCCGGCGACATGCTGCTCGAGGCACTGGTGGCATGTGCCGGCGTCACGCTGCGAGCGGTGTCCACGTCACTGGGCATCCCGGTGAGCGGTGGTCGCGTGCGGGCCGAGGGCGATCTGGATTTCCGCGGCACGCTCGGCGTGGATCGCGCGGCGCCGGTCGGCTTCAGCGCCATTCGGCTCGCGTTCGAGCTCGACACCGACGCCGACGAGACCCAGCTGGAGACGCTCAAACGGCTGACCGAACGCTACTGCGTGGTCTACCAGACGCTGAGCGGCGGCCCGGCAGCTCTCGACCAGCTTCACCACCGTAGACGGCTAGTGGCCCTGGCCGTGCCCGTGGGCGCCGCCCCCGTTGCCGACGCCCGGGTTCGCGCCACCGTTGCCGGATTCGCTGTTGCCTGAGCCGCTGGGGAGGCTGGCTGCGGCGCCCTGGCCGCTGTTAGCCGGGGTGCTGACGGTGCCGCTCGGGCTGGGGGTGGCGATAGCGCCGGCACTCGCCTTCCCGTTCCCGTTCCCGTTCCCGTTCCCGTTCCCGTTCCCGTTGTCCTGCCTGTTGCTCTGCCCGTTGGCGTTGCCGTTCCCATGGCCGGCGGCGCTGTTGGGGCCGTTGCCCTGACCGCCCGCGTTGGACTGGCTGCCGGTGCTGGTCGGCGCGCTCACCGTCGTCGGGGTGGTCGACTGGTGAGGAGGGTTCGGGCTCGGGGTTGGCATCTCCGTGACCCTTGGCCAGGCCCTTGCCGTGCCCGTCACCGAGCATCTTTGTGTGGCCGTACGCGTTGCCGTTGGCGCTCGAGCCCTGCGACTCGGACGTGTGTGTGGTCTGCGACGGGTTGGTCGTGCCGGCGCCGCTCACGCTGGGTTGGCCGGCGCTTGTGTCGCTCGTGGTGCTCGGCGCGGATGGGCTCGAACCGGCCGAGCCGGAGCCGTTGCCGGAGGGGTTGTTGGTGACCGTGTGGCCGGTGGCCGGTGAGCGGCCGCCCGCGCTCGATGCGCCGTGATTTGCCTTCCCGCCGGCGTGCACCGAGCGGACGTGGGGCCGGCGGGCGGCGGCGGCATGCGCCCCGGCGCGGCGCGATGTGGCAGGGGCAGGCTTGTGGGCACTCGCGACTGGGGTCGAGGCAATCGGAACCGTCACCGCGACCGAAGCGCCATGCCGGCGCAACCCGATCGTCGTCGTCCGCCGCCGGGCCACCGTCGTGTGGGCACGAGCGGGCCGAGCGGCGTGGTGCACGACCGGGACCGGGGCAGCTCCGGCCGCGGCGCCGATCGCGGCGGTGGCAGCCGTGGCCGCAGCCAGCTTGCTCGCCGAGAGCGTCGCGGCTGCTGCCGGATCGCCGCTCAGCCAGGCGATGACCCGGCGCACCGAGGAGGTGACGATGACCCACACGACAGTCGGCCGGCTGCCCGAGTAGTAGGCGAGGAACGCCCGCACGGCATCCGGATCGAGCTGCGTGCCGGCCTCCTTGCGCAGGATGTCGATGGCCTTCTGATGGGGAGCGGCCTCGCGGTACGGCCGGGCGGAGGTGATCGCGTCGAACGTGTCGGCGACCGCGATGATCCGCGCGCCGACCGGGATGTCCTCACCCTTGAGGCGATCCGGATAGCCGGCACCGTCCAGCCGCTCGTGGTGGTGGCGGACGATCCGGGTCAGCTCAGGGTCTCCGAGCGCCGCGACCATCTGGGCGCCGTCCACCGGATGGCGCTTGATCACCTCGAACTCCGCGTCGGTGAGCCGGCCTGGCTTGTTGAGAATTGACTTCGGGGTGCGCAGCTTGCCGACGTCGTGCACGGCTGCCGCGACCCGAACCCGAGCCACCTCCTCGCTGGACAGGCCCATCCCGCGGGCGATCATCGTGGCGTGGCGCGCCACACGATGGGAGTGGCCGTTCAGGTAGACATCCTGACCCTCGAGGGCGCCTGCCAGCTGGCGCAGAAGATGCTCGCGCTCCTCGACGCTGAGCTCGTTCGCTACGACACTCGACGTGGCGGCCGGACCTACCAGGTGAAGCAACCTCGTGGCATTGGCCAGCTCCCGCTCCTGACGCCGGCATCTGATCCATCCCCACACCAGGAGCTCGCCGAACAGCACGTCGGAGTTACCGCCGCGCTTGCGCCAGAAGGCACTCCCAGCGGTCGAAGCAGAGAGCGACAGGGCCACCGCCAGTCCTACCGACACCCAGCCGGAGACCACGCCCGAGGCCCGCAGGGCGAGCGAGACCGCCAGCGGAACGACCGCCACCAGCGCGGTCGCGATCAACATCTGCGGCACGTGTCGCCCGGACGAGGGCGCCAGGTACTCATGCACGACGCTCGCCGGCGCCTCCAGATCCTTCTCGGTTCCGGGTGCGCTTTCCAGCACGCGAACCGGTGAGCCGTCAATCAACACGTCAGCCATCCATAGCTCGACATGACCACCAAACTCTCTCTGGGCTTCGAACGGTATACCGAGAAACTTGAGCTTGAGCCTCGGGTTGGACGCATGTACGGCCGTGCTGCCGTTGCGGCCATCCGTGCTCTAGGCTCGCGCCACTGGTTGCCACCTGAAGGGAGGAAGGATGCGTCGTCTCATCGCTGTCGCAGGGCTGGTTGGTTCGTTCGTGCTCGTCGGGTTCACGGGCTGGGGACAAGCTGCGGTTGGCGGGGCGCATGCCGCCTCGGTTGTTCCACTGCACGTCATCAAGGCGCGCGACGGGGAGGTTCTGGCCCTCGCGGTCGTCAGGATCCACGGCAGGCGATTCCCGTTCCTGATCGACACGGGCTCATCGAAGACCCTCGTCGACGATGCGCTGGCCAAGCAACTGCATCTGAAGACCGTCGGTAAGCCGATCAAGGTCACCGGCGTCGGCTGCTCGGAGGGCGCTCGCAATGTCCGGCTGAAGAACTGGAGCATCGGCGGCCAGACGCTTCCGAACATCGTGGCCACCAGCTCGGTGATCGCCGGCGCCAACGGGCACGCCTTCGGGCTGCTCGGCTCCGACGTGCTCTCGAAGTTCGGGACGATCAGCATCGACTACGCCAACGGCGAGCTGACGCTCGGCTAGCTGAGCCGACACCGCCTGCGCTCGGCCGGACTTGTGGGGGGGCCGGGCGCAGGGGTACCCTGAGCGGATGAGTCCAGGCCACTACCAGGTCGTCGTCGAGGAGCGTGACCCGGCGCCGCCGCTGGTGGTTCGCCTGGGCATCTCCTGGCTGACCAACGCGCTCGTCCTGGCCATCGTGGCCGGATTGCTGTCGGGGGTGACGGTCAAGAGCGTGGGCGCGCTGCTGGCCGCCGCGGCCGTGTTCGGCGTACTGAACACGGTGCTCAAGCCGATCCTGCGGGTGGTCACCCTTCCGCTGGCCATCCTGACGCTCGGCATCGCCTGGTTCTTCGTCTCGATGCTGATGCTCGACATCACCAAGGGGATCGTGAGCGGCTTCCACATTCGCGACTTCGGGACGCTGGTGGCTGCCGCGCTGATCGTCTGGCTGGTCAACCTCGCGCTCGATCACACACCCGGTCCCTGGCAGGTAGCGGGTAAGCGACTACGCCGGCGCCAGCGGCGCGGCTTCTAGCTTCTGGTCAGCTGGAGGTCCGCTTGGGCAAGGCCCGCGCGCCGGTCATGCCCGACCACGCGTCACCGTCATCCAGGCGAGCCGGCAGATTCTTGATCGTCCAGCGATCCGGCTTGAGCGACCGGTCCGAGAGCTCCTCCCAGTGGAGTGGCACCGCCACCGGGGCCTTGGGGCGGGGCCTGACCGTGTACGGGCCGACCGCGTGCTGGGCGTAGGCGATCCGGTTGACGTCGACATAGATCCGCTTGCCGCGGTCGGCCTTGCGCCACTCGAGCGTCAGGTGGTTGGGATCGTCGGCCACCATCTCCTCGGCCAGTTGGCGCGCGAGGGCGTGGACCTCGGGGAATTTCGGACCGCGCCGCAGCGGGCAGATCACGTGGATGCCCCGTGAGCCGGTGACCATCGCGTACGGGGTGAGCCCGAGGTCGCGCAGCCGATCGCCGGCCGCCCGCGCGGCCGCGCGCACCTCGGCGAAGCCGCCGCCGGAAGGATCGAAGTCGAGCGTGAGGCGATCCGGCTGATCGAGCTTGTCGGCCTTGGAGAGCCAGGTGTGCACCGTGACCACGTTCTGCCCGGCCAGGTACACCAGCGTGGCGGCATCCTGGGCCAGCACGTGGGTGATCGTCCCGCCCTTCTTGGGCACCGTCACCCGCCTGACCCAGTCCGGGAAATAACCCGGCACCGATTTCATGAAGAAGCCATCGCCCTCGATGCCCTGGGGATAGGCCTGAAGCGCGAGCGGGCGGTCGCGGACGTACGGGAGCATGAGCGCCGCCACGCGTTCGTAGTGGCGGGCCAGGTCGAGCTTGGTGAGCTTCGCATCTGGGAAGACGGGGCGGTCGGGGTGCGTGATCCCGATTCCCCGGCCGCGGATCGTGAGCGTCTCGGTCATCCCTCGCGCACCACCTTGGCGGCTGCCTTGTCGTCTCGGAGACCCAGGAAGCGCGGATGGCGCAGACGCCCGTCGCGCGTCCATTCGGTGAAGCCAATCTGGGCGACGAGCTCGGGCTCGACCCAGCTCACCTGCCGTTCCTTGATCGCGCGGGCGTCAGCGAACGGCGCATCGGGACGCGCGAGCTTGCGCAGCTGGGCGCCCAACTCGTGGAGCATGTCGGTGTCGAACCCCGTGCCGACCTTGCCCGCGTACTGAAGCTCACCGTCGCGGTAGTAGCCGAGGAGCAGCGCCCCGAACTCGACCCGAGAGCCGCGCGGCGCAGTGTAGCCGCCGACCACCAGTTCCTGCCCGTGCTCGCACTTGAGCTTCAGCCAGTCGCGCGAGCGCGTGGTCACGTACGGGCTGTCGGCTCGCTTGGCGATCAGGCCCTCCCATCCCTTCCGGCAGGCCTCGGCGTACAGAGCCTCACCGTCGCCGTTGCGGTACTGAGTCCACCGCACGTTGCCGTGGAAATGCAGAGCGCGCTTGAGTAGCTGCTTGCGGGTGCGCAGCGGCAGCTTGCGGACGTCGTGGCCTTCGAGCCACAGCACGTCGAACACGTACAGGAACACCGGCACGTAGCGCTGGTGGCGCTGGGCCAGGCGGGCGAAGCTGGTCTGCGACCCCTCGAAGGCGACCACCTCGCCATCGATCGCGAACTGACGGCATTCCTCCGCGCCGAGGGCCTCCGCGAGCTCGGGATAGCGCTCGTTCTGGCGCAGATCGTTGCGCGAGAGCAGCTCGAGACTGGCGCCGGCGCGGATCGCGACGCAGCGGATCCCGTCGAGCTTGCGCTCGAAGATCCAGTCCGGATCCGAGAAGCGCTCGTCGGTCAGCACCGCCTTCATGGCGCCCGCTGTCCGCGGCGGAGGAGCGGGCGCGACGAGGTCGCGCTCCTCCTCGCTCAGCGTCGAGAGGATGTCCATGCCGGGCATCCAAGCAGACGGCCGACCTGATCACACGTCTATAAACACGGCATGCCGCTCTCCGCGCTGTTGCTTGCCCTCGCCGCCGCCGTGGTCCACGCCACCTGGAACCTCCTGCTGTCCGGCACCGAGGACACGCACAGCGCCAGCGCCGTCCTGCTTGTAGTCGGCACGCTCGTGTTTGCGCCGGTCGCGGCGGTGGGGTGGCGCTTTCACTCCGCGGCGATCCCCTACGTCGCCGCCTCGAGCAGCCTCGAGACGCTGTACCTCGCGTTGCTCGCGACCGCCTACTCGGTGGCGGCCATGAGCTTTGTGTATCCGATCGCTCGCGGATCGGCTCCCGTTCTGGTCCTGATCTTCGGCGCGGTCGTGACCGGAGCGCAGGTCTCGCTCCCGGCCGCCATCGGGGTGGTGCTGGTTGCCAGCGGAATCGTGCTTGTGCGCGGCCTCCGGGGAGCCGGTCGCCCCCGTGACATGGCGCTCGCTCTCTCGGTCGGAATGTGTATCGCCGGCTACACGCTGGTCGACAAGCATGGGATCGCCCATGCCAATCCGCTCGCCTACCTCGAGGTCGTGTTCGGGCTGGTCGCGATCGTCTACGTGCTTGGCATCTTGCGCATGCGCGGCGCCGCGGCGCTCCGCGCCGCCGCGACTCCGCGGACGCTGATTGCCGGCGTCGGCTTCTACGGCTCCTACGCGCTGGTCCTGCTCGCGCTCAGGCTGGCGCCGGCCGCCTCGGTCGCCGCCGTGCGTGAGTCCAGCGTCGTGATGGCCGCCGCTGTACTGGCCATCGGCGGGCGCGAACAGCTCGGGCCGGCGCGCTTCCTCGGGGCGGTGGCCGTTGTGGCCGGCATCGCCCTCATCTCGTTGGGATAGCTAGCTTTTGAACTTGCTGTGCCCCGGTGGCCCCACCCGGGTGCGTCAGCGCATCAATCGCAAGGCGTGGTGCGTCTCCGGTGCCGCCGGCACAAGGTGGACGACGATCACGCCGATCAGCACGATCGCCACGATCCACATCAGCCCGCGGAACATCGAGCTGACCGAGGACCAGTTGACGAATAGCAGTGGGTGCATCTCTTCCTTTCAACCCCGCCCGGCCACCTGGATTGGGCCGACGGGGGTCAACGTGCGAGCTTGTTTCCTGAGTCCCTACCCGCTTGCCGGTGCACCGACGCAGACCACCGCAAGGCCTCAGCCCACGGCTCCTACAATGACCACGCCACCCGCCCCCATGGTCTAGCGGTTAGGACGCCTGCCTTTCACGCAGGAGATCGCCGGTTCGAATCCGGCTGGGGGTACTACCCGAATGGCCCGGTCGACGGGGTTTCGTTCTCCCGCCCGGCTCCTGAAGTGGCGCAGGCGAGTTCCGATGGAAGCGCTATGGAAGCGCTTGTGCACGCAACACTTGCACCTCGGGCCGCACGCGCCGACGCCGACGAGCCGCTGCTGGCTGAGGCGCTCCCAGGCGTCCCAGTAGACCCACGGGACCACTCGTGAGCCGCCACGGCAGGAGAGACTTCTGTTGATCGAGCGAGTCCCTCCGCCTGCCCAGCAAAGACGCCCCGGCGTGATGCGGGCTCGGATGCCCGCATTACGCCGGGGCGTAACCTGCCGGAGGCGACGTTGGAAGCGAAGCAGCGTCTCGCGAATCGCAGCAGCCGCCGCCAACCCCCGGGCCGGATGAGGCACTCCATCCCGCTCTCGGAAGAACTCGGCCGGAACCCAGTCGACGGGCGCCCTCGTCTTCTCGCGTATTCGATTCACGTCCTCGCCGCACCTGGCCGGCTCCTGTTCCGCCCTAACCGGGAAAACGATGGGGAGCGCGCCTACCTCCGATGCACGCTCCGGCGGCTACCGCCACCTGGTCGAGGAGTCGCGCTCCGCGCTAAGCGAGGCGTGCGCCACGCGGCGCCGACGTCGGACGCGTGCACACAAGGACTGTCGGCGTCGTCGACCAACCGAACGATGCAAACGCGACCCGGGGTACAAGCACGATCACTCGGCCAGGGACCTCAATTTCACGAGCAGGCGGAACGTTCGTGCCTGCGAAGTAACGCTTTCATGCCGAGCATGCGCGCTCCGGGTCGCCGAGGCCCTCCTCGGCGCACGCGGGGCACCCGGGTCGTGCGGATGGCAGGTCGGTTGGAGTGAGCGAGCCGGCTCGACCGTCATAGAGCCACACCTTGCCACCGCGCTCGCCGCCGCTGTATCCAGTAAGGAGATCAAGCACACAGTTGCAAGCCTCGGAGGCCAGCGTCCCGTTCATCGATACGACCTGGGGCTCGCCTCGGGCGTCAGGGTTTCGGTCGTATCCGGGAGGCCGCTCGCGGCGCTCCTTGTCAAGCACCGCGTCGGTTAGGAGCCAACATCGCAAACAGGGCTGGCCTGGCAGCGATACCGCCACTTGGCCTTGAGCGAGGGCCAAGTGCTCACCGCGCGAACGTATGGTTATGCCGATGTCGACCAGCGGGATGAGGTATCGCCGGCAGAAGGCATTGACGTCCGCTCGAGCACGAAACGTGTCGAGGCACGCGATCACGACGTCGGCGGAGCGCATGGCATCGATGGCGGCCGTCGAGGGAAAGCGCTCGTGGACCTCGATCACGTTGATGCCTGGATCGACCGCGTGGGCGACGCGGCGGGCTACCTCCGTCTTCGGCGTGACATCGATGTCGCTGAACCCCGCGCCGACCATCCGGCCCAGGTTCGATTCATCGACGCATTGATCGTCGATGGCGATGAGCGTCCCTACGCCCTGATACGCCAACTGCTGAAAGACGTGAGAGCCGCCTCCGGAGACGCCGACCACCGCTACCCGCGACGCTGCGAGCCTGGCGTCGCTTCGAGGGCCGATCGCTGCGGTTTGGCGGACAAGCCGCGGCCGATGAGGCCGGTCGTAGTCGCGATCGAGTGAAGGCCATGTGGCGATCGAGTCGCCAATTACCTCGAGCCGGCGGAACTCGAGCGTATTGGCTCCGGCGACCCAGAATGATCCGACAGCGCAGTCCCGGCCTAGGAGAAGTGTCCCCGCCGGGACGGGCGCTACCAGCCTGCTCACCACGCTGAGCAGCGCGCGCTCGTTCCTACGGTCATCCGGCGAGAACTGCGGGCGAAGGTCGCCATGAGAATGTACGAGCACAGGCGCGGCGTCGAGTGCGAGGGACCGCTCCACGATCTCCGAGTTGAAACTAGCCGACCATGAGAGCACGGACCCGTTGGCGTTTCTCTGGAAGCTCGGCCTCGGGCACCGGGCACCAGTCGCGCGCGAGCAGGACATCGCTGGTGTCGAGTTGGCTCGTCGAGCAGAGGAGGAACCCGGCCTCCTCGCCCTTGGCGAAGTTCTCCACGTGCCACCGCACTCGCTTGAGCAGGTCGGCGGTGATCCGGATGTCGACGTCCCGTGGCGTCTCCGCCGTCGCCGGAACCGTGACCGACACCCGCGGCGAGGTAGCCGCTCGCCGATGGCGCCGAGCGAGCCGGAGCCATCCGAGGGGCTGCACTACGAACGCTCCGTTACGAACCGCGTCATCCACATCTGCACTGCGCGGACGGGATCGTCTCCAGACCAAGGGAAGCCATAGCTGAACTGTCGCCACGGCTCCCCAAGGTGGTACTCAAGGCTATTGCTGCGTGGCGGCTCCCCATTCTCGCCGACAACCTTCTGGTCGATGAGGAACTGGGGCCTCGTGCCTGGCCAGCCCACCCAAATGGTGAGCACCCTGGCTCGCGACGGCGTCCACGGCTCTGGAAGACAGAGTTCGGGGATCAAGACGTGCAACGGCTGGTCCGGCGCCGGCGTCACATCGGACGCGGCGCCGAATGCGCGGGCGAGCCTTTCGACGATGCCCTCGACCGGACCTTCCATCAGGAGACACCCCCCTTGACGAGGGCCTCGTAGTGGTCGCCGGCCTTCGCGTCGTGGGTCTCGTGGTCCCCGAGCAGCTTCTTCTTGCCGTTCTTCTCGATCACCCAGAGCGAAGAATCCTCGGGGACGCCGAGCTCGTCCTTCAGCTCCGGCACCTTGGTTGTGCCCGAACGAATCTCCTTCTCGACCGTCTCCGTTTGCCCGTCCTCCGTCGTGATCCCGAGGGTGACCGTGACGATGTGGTGCTGCACCTGCTCTGCAATGTCCATCGGAGGTACCTCTGTCTGTCGCGCCACGGCGGCGCCGTAGCTGTGTGCTAACCATCTTAGCACGTTGCGCTAATGCGCTTAGCATCTGCGTGGACCGATGCGCGGCCGGCGCAAATTCGGTTAGCGCTTATGCCATACTCGCCGCATGACCACCACGCGAGGGAGACATACATGGCGGAACTGCTCGGCGACTTGCTCAAAAAGGCTCGGATCGATCGTGACCTGAGTCTGAGGGCTGTTGAGCGGACCACCGGCATTCATAACGCGCACCTTTCCCAGATCGAGAACCACACGATCACTAAGCCCGACATGGCCATGCTGTGGGAGCTGGCGGCGCTGTATGAGCTCGACTACACCAGGCTCCTGGGCCTCGCCGGTTACGGCGCTGCAAACGAATCATCTGGGCGTCAACGACGCCGGATGTCGGTGGCGATGCGCGCGATGGGCGAACTAACCCCGGCAGAGCAAGAGCAGGCGCTGCGGTACATGGCGGAGCTACGAGCCCAGCGTGACGATGATTGAGGAGCCCCTGACGCCCTTTACTCGCGAGCGGATCACTCGCCTAGCGGAAGATGCGCTGCGGAAGGCACGGGCCGTGGATGAGTTCCCCACGCCGATCGCCGAGGTGCAGAAGGTGCTCGGCGTGCGGGAACGGATCGACATGCGAAAGCTCCCCAAGGCGCTCGAGGCGAAAAAGCCGCGGATCTGGTCTCGTATCCTGGGGGCGTACTGGCACGACGAGCGGGTCATTTTCATCGACCGGAATCAGCCTGAGCCCCGTCAGTTCTGGACGGAGGCGCACGAGGCAACGCACGTGATGTGCCCGTGGCACTCGGACGTGCTGCGACTCGACAACGAGGACACGCTGTTCAAGCGGCTCCAAATCAGGATCGAGGCTGAGGCGAACTACGGCGCTGGCCATCTGGTGTTCCAGGGAGGACGCTTCCATCGCAAAGCGCTGAAAGATCAGGTATCGATTCGTACTCCGCTGGCGCTCAGCGGCGACTACGGCGCTTCGAGGCACGCCACTCTGCACTACTACGTGGAGGAGCACCCCTTCGCGGTCGGACTCCTCATCCTCGGTCGATATCCGCACGCGGACGGTTCCGTGCCCATCTGGCGGAGCGTCGAGTCGCTGGACTTCCGCCGCCGATTTGGCCGGCTGGCGGACCACCTGCCGATGGGCAAGCTGCTCTTGACTCCAGGCCAGGACGCGCCCCTCTCGGACATCGTGACTGCATCGCGAACCGCGGTTGATCCCCCGAGCAAAGTCCTCGCGCTTCACGACAAAGACCTTGCCGTGCACCGCTTCGTTGCAGAGGCGTTCTTCAATCAGAGGTGCTACTTCGTTTTTGTCGCCGAGGAGAAGTCGACGAGGCTTGGGCAGCGCGTACGGCTCGCATCGTGAGCCGGCGACCCCGAGTGGCATGCGCTAGCCGCAGCTGTCGCTGAGCCGGATGCTGCGATCTGGCTTCGCGGATGCCGCAACTCCTGAGCAGCGGGAGTTTTAGGCTTCGACCCTCGGTGTGGCACCACCAGGCGAGCCACGCACTATCGCCGGACGATCGCGTTTCTGCCCATCCGCCGTCCGGGCCATCCCCGTCGCGCAGCCCTGGGGAAAACCCGGCGCGCTGAGGGACCGTCAGCGCTCAGAACAGTGCCCGGAGCGGCACAGCTATCCCGGTTTCGCCGCGGACCTCAAGTTGATCAGGTCCCGCCAACTTGCCGATGGATCTTGCAAAAGCCTATGGGATAGGCGATTCTTACGTTTGGTACCTAGAGTTGATGCGTATGAGCCGAAAGAACGAACAGCGATCCGCAGCGGCTACTCGCCGATCTGACGAAGGCGTCGTCAGCTGCGCGTCCGTACGAAGCTACGAGAGGGTTCTGCGCGAAGCTGGCGTTGCGCCCGAGGACCTTGCCCTCCTCCGAGACTTGGCTGCTGCCAACGCGGACGACCTCGATCGCCACGCAGACCATCTCCGTCCGTCTCGGGTTCTTCTCTGATTCGGCGGTTGTAGCCGCCTAGCCGGAAAGCTGGATCTGATCTTGGTCGGCGAAGATCTTCGCTGGGCTCCACTCGGAGGCGCCCGGGTACGTCTGGATGAAGATCTCCATCCGCACCCAGATCTCCCAGATCGTCTTCCAGAGTTCGTCATCCTTCTCTAGCACCTCGACGTCGAGGTGGAGTTCGTCGCGACACTCGAGTGCGCCGATCATCCTCCCATGACTAAACCGAGTATTCGCTTGCGAGAGATTGCCGGCTATTCGTGCTGCGCGACGACCCAGGGCACGGGCGTCGTCATTCGGGTGCAGCCGGGGCAGCATGTGCTTGCGTAGCTGCTTGCTCACGACGTCCTTGCCGAATTTGATCTCGCGCTCCATCTCTTGGATCCACGCGGCGCCCATATCGGGCGAGTTCAGTAGCTGGAGTTGGCCAATCACAGGCTCTCCGTTCTGCTGCGCAACACGCACAGCGGCGAGGATCGCCCTTTGACCATCCAGAAAGGACTGCGCTGAGACTTGCCTGATCAGGCCGCCGACGCGCACAGGGACCTGAGGATCGATAGGACCGAGCTCGGAGAGATACCCCATGACGATCTGATCTGAGCAGAGAGCCGTCATCGTCGCCGCGCTTTTCGCCATGTTTGGGACTACGACCCTGAACTCGTTACTCGTTACTGCTCGGCATGCCGCGACGATCTTCTCTGCTGTCTGAGCGCTGCCGCCCGGACTGTTGATCCAGAGATCGAGGTTGTCCGTCGCCGCTTGCCGCTCGAGTAGCGCCGTCATTGGAGCCACGTCAGACGGTTGCATCGAAGCGCCCTCGTGTTCAATCTTCGCGAAATAAGCAACGAGCCGTCGGCCCCCCGTGAGCTCCGCGTAATGAGTAAACAACTCGTGGTTCCGGAGCAGCTGTCGCTCGCGGATCTCGCCGTGCGACCGCGCGCCAAGTTCATCCGCGCGGCGAGCGTCTTCAAGGACGCGAGCGAGTAGGTGAGGATCGGAATTGGTCTTGGATGCAGACATCACTTGTCCTGTGTACCGCGGGCGACAGACGGACGCCCAGAGATTGATCTCGCTAGCGTCGCCACGCGTTAGCGCGGCCTTTCAAAGGTGGGGTGTGGGTCGAACTTATGGCCTAGGCCGGTGGGTCACCATGCAGTCGCGTCGTCATGGGCGTGGAGACTCATGCCGCTATCCGACGAATTGGTTCGCCGGAATCGTTTGTATCTCCGTTCTGACTGCTTGCGTGCAAGCGGTCACTAGCATCGCAACCGCGTTCGCGAATCGGCTGACCCGCGAGATGTTCAGCCAGACCACGTCGCCCACGTCGCCTTCCCCTCTTCCTTCGGCCCCGACAGGATCGTAACGACGCCCGGCACGCAAAGCAACTGCCGCGCTAGTCTTCCGAGAGCGGGATGGAGTGCCTCATCCGGCCCGGGGGTTGGCGGCGGCTGCTGCGATTCGCGAGACGCTGCTTCGCTTCCAACGTCGCCTCCGGCAGGTTACGCCCCGGCGTAATGCGGGCATCCGAGCCCGCATCACGCCGGGGCGTCTTTGCTGGGCAGGCGGAGGGACTCGCTCGATCAACAGAAGTCTCTCCCGCCGTGGCGGCTCACGAGTGGTCCCGTGGGTCTACTGGGACGCCTGGGAGCGCCTCAGCCAGCAGCGGCTCGTCGGCGTCGGCGCGTGCGGCCCTTGGACTGTTGGCTCGCTTTCCAGCTCTCGACTTCGGGCCGGAGCCATAGCTTGATTCGGCCCTTGCCAAGGTCCAGTACGGGTCGAGGCATGTCCTCGTAGCGGTGCTGGTAGACGCTGACGGTGTTGTAGTGGGAGAGACCGAGCACTTCAGCGACGCCGTGCGCGTCGAGGAGGTCGTCTAGAGCCACCATCCGACTCATAGCAGTCGAGATTACATCTGTAGCCGGATCGTTTCTGTCCGGCACGTGGCTTAGACTATTTAGGTAATCATAAAGCGGCCTCGGCGGTGGTGGAACACCCCGAGGCCCGGCCGAGACCGTTAGGGGGTCCCGACAATGTCAGCCTACGCCACCGCCCAGATCGGGCGATCCTTTTCTCCCAGCACTTTCAGCGCGTCACGGGTTTCTCTGCAGGTCGCGAACCGAGCGACCAAGGGGGGCCGCCGAATGCCTTTCGCCGACGAACCGGGCACGGAGCTCATGGTCCTCGAAGCTCTCGTCGACAAGCTCGTGGCTCGCGTTGCCGCCGCGGTGGTCGAGCACCTCGGTCGCACGGCGAGCGATGACCCCGCCGAATGGCTGGACTCTCGAAGCGCAGCCGAATACCTCGGCGTTCACCGCGACACTCTCAGGAAGCTTGCCGCCGAGCACGCGATCCCGGTTCACCAGGGCGGTCATGGTTGCAAGCTCTTCTTCCGCCGCTCCGATCTCGACGAGTGGCGCGAACGGGGCGGCCGTGGCGTGCACCTCGCGTCCCTGATCGCTGATGCGGCGTAGGGGGATGGGGTCATGGCTGAGAATTCGAAGCAGCCGCGGCGCGTCCGCGTGGAGCGGAACATCTACCGACGCGCCTCCGGCGTGTACGAGGTCGGCTTCAAGGACGGGACGGGCAAACAGCGCTGGCGGACCGTTCAGGGTGGGATAACTGCGGCGAGGGCGATCCGTGATCAGCTGCTCGCTCGTCGTGCTGACGGGGAGCCGGTCCAGCCGAGGACGAAATTGCGCTTCGTCGACGCGGCCGGCGCTTGGCTCGATGGGCCGGTCCAGGACCTACGCCCCAGGACGGACGAGTGCTACCGGAACGCGCTTACGACGCATCTGCTTCCTCGTTTCGCTAGGTGCCGTCTCGACTCGGTCTCGCCCGATGATCTGGCTCGGCTGGTTCGGGAGATGCGCGCGGAGGGCTTGTCTGAGTCGACGCTCGTGATCGTCCTCGGTGTCGTCAATCGGATCTACCGGTACGCGGCGCGGCGGCTCGGCTGGTCTGGCAACAACCCGGTGTCGTTGATGCTGTCCTCCGAGCGTCCGAAGCCGGGGCGGTCCAAGCGGCGGCGCATTTTCGAAGGCGCCGAGCTCGAGCAGACGATCGCAGCGGCCGACGAGCCGTGGCGGACGCTCTTCACCCTTGCTGCGCTTACCGGCGCCCGGGTGTCCGAGCTTCTCGGGCTGACATGGTCGGACGTCCGTCTGGAAGACGTCGACGATGCCGAGATCGAATTCGCGTGGCAGGTCGACCGCCACGGGCAGCGACGTCCGACGAAGACGGATGGATCGGCGCGGACGGTCCCGATCCCTCGGGAGCTCGCGCGGATGCTCGTCCGTCACAAGCTGGCGTCTGGGTTCGCGCAGCCTGATCACTTCGTGTTTGCAACGCGCACTGGTGGTCCCCTGCGCCAGCGGAACGTCTGCCGCGCGCTGAGGGTCGCTCAAACGAAGGCGACCGATGAGCACGGCCGACCTACGTTTCCGATATTGCACGAGCGCGACGAGGACGGCCGGCCGTTGGCGGTTCCTCAGGGCGCGCTGCCGTCGATGCACAGCTTCCGGCACACCGTGGCCAGCCGCGCCCTGGTGGCGGGTGAGAGCATCGATGAGGTGGCCTTCCTGCTGGGCCACCGCGATGCCAACGTGACCCGCGCCGTCTACGTGCGGGAGCTTGCTGACGCGCGGCGGCGCTCGATGCGCCGCTCACGCATGATCGCCGAGTTTGGGGACCTGTTCCCAAAGTAGGCGGCGCGGACGGTCTTCGAAAGAGGGCCGCTCACAAGGTCGTACGTGCTCATCTCTAGCGACAGGATGGTTCCTCCGAGCCGTTGATCCTCATTCTCCGGCGCTCCGTCTGAGTCGTTTGAGGCTAATTGGAAGATCCTCGATCCGGTGCATCGGCGATACACGACCGAGCGCAGTGAGTCCGCGCTGGACATGGTTCCCCATAAAGCCGTAATCGAGATGCATGTGATGGTCGTGGCCCGATCTATGGAAGGTGATAGTGAAGTTGGAGAAGAAGTCGGCACGACCTAAGACGCTGACGGGCGCCTCCATAAAGAAAGGCTGAAGCTCGAACTCAGGCCCCCAAGGCTCGAGCGATTTCGAGAAGCTGGCGAGGATTCGACCGCGCACCGGATCGAGTGAGCGCCACGCGGTAAGCGGGTTGTCGTAGAGGTCGTGAGGGGGATCCTTTGCGGGAGCCAATTCGAGTCCGAGCTGATCCGCGTATTCCCTTGGAAAGAGGGAACGGTCTACCGCGCTATCGACGATCGCGGCCCCCGCCACGCGGCCTTTGTCACTCGACAGCTCAAGCGCCAATGTGGGCCGGGCGGCCCGGTAGGTGCTAGAAAGGCGTGGCGACTTAGATCACCGCGGGGGCAGGTGGGACGTGGTAGAGCACGTCGGTCTCACGAACGTGCTCATTGGCTACCAGGTCCTGGAAATCCGCTTCGCTTGCGACAACAACTCCGTCTCGCAAAGCGACCCAGAGGCCGGAGTACTCCTTCTCCACATCTGCCGGCACTGGTGGTTTCGCGATCTCTAGCGGCATCATTGTCTCCATTGGTCGATTGAGGCTGGAGAGCGTCGAGACGAGGATGCTTCCCGCCTGTGTGAAGTCTTAATCGGTGGACCCGGCCAGAGCTACAGCCGCCAGCCTCCACCGCGGACTTAGTTTTGAGCACAACTCGCTCCGCGGGATTTCGGGTCCGTGTGAGTTTCTGAAGCTGTTTCCCTAATCAACGGCGAACCCCTCCTCTGGCTCGCGGCCTGCTCCTGGATCTGCGGGTGGGTTCTCCGCAGCGCGGAGGATGCCCTCAGCTAATACCTCGGCGACCTGTGCCCGCGCTTCCTCGGTGTTCGGTGAGGATGGTCCCTGGCCACTGCTCGCAACCAAGATCCGAGTCTCTCTCATCAATTCGCGCGCTGCGGCGATGGCATCCTCGGCCTCGTCAGGGTCGAGCTCGCGCATCGCAGATTCCTTTACGCGGGCCACGACCTCCTCTCTGGCGACAGCTTCCAGCTCAGCGGTGACTGGGCCAGCGCTGAAGGTTCGCAGACGCGAGCCGAAGACGCCGAGCGCCATCAATCCAACGCCTGCGATCATTGAGGTGTCGTCCTTACGGATCATCCCATCGATCAGGATGGCCGCACCGGCGAGGACGAGCAGCCACGGGCCCACGCGTCGCAACTAGCTCTGCCTCCTCATCCAATCAGCCCTCAGCTGCTCGTGTCGATAGGCCCCTTTTACGACATTAACACGAATACGAGGGGCCGGGGGCCAAGAGCGCGTGCCGCAGTCCGGCATCCGACCAGCGGCTGCTTGCGGGATCGTCGACCGGTCCTCGCGCTTGCTGGATGGAAGCCTGATGGAAGCGCGCGGCGCCTGACGAGGCATCCACAGCCACCCTCACGCATGAGCGAAAGGCCCTATTTACAGGCGATTCGCCTCAGAGACCCGCACGCACCGACCGTCGCGCCTGCCTTTCACGCAGGAGAGATCACCGGTTCGAATCCGGTTGGGGTACTGATATCAGCGCTTCGAGCTGCCTGTGGGTGAGTCCTCCAGCGCGGAGCGGACCAACACGTAGGCCGCCCACGCGAGTACATCGGGGATCCGCCCCGGCGGTAGGTCGCTGTTGTCGCGAATCGAGATGATCGGGTCGATCCCGAATAGCAGCGTCAACGAGCCTGTGAGCCGCTCGTACGTGTCAGGGGGCATCTGCGCTTCGACGTCCCCGAGCAGTTGGGCGATGTAGTGCCGTCGTCGAGCGGGCCGTTGGACACTCTCGTGTTCGAGTGACATGCGGAGAATCGTGCGCAGGCGCGCTTCGCGACCGAGCGTCCACGCCGCCGCGCGCCTGACTGCCTCGGCGATCCGCTGCGATGGGTCCTGGATTTCGTTGACCAGTTCCGACAGCGACCTGATCGGTCCGCTGTCGCCCAGAAAGGTGGTTTCGAGTAGTAGCGCCTCCTGGGTGGGGAAATAGCGGTAGGCCGTCGCCCGGGCGACGTCTGCCCGTTCGGCGACATCCGTGACCGTGGGCACGCGCCCTTCGGCGAAGATCTCGTCGGCGGCGGCCAGGAGCGCGCGTTTCGTTCGACGTGTTTGCCGGTCCCGGGTCTTAGGGGAGCCCGGGTCCGGTCCCGGGGCGCCTGTCTGCTTTTCTGAGGTTGACACGACGCAGACGGTACCTTATTCTCGTAATGAGACTCTCGTCTCGTTAGGGAGTTCCTGTCTCATCATAAGCAGGGGGAAATAGAACGCATGTCCGCAGCTATCCAGGCAAACCAAGTTCAGGGCACATCCGGAACACCCGCGCCTTCGCACATCCCCGCGGGTGAGGGTGAGCCGGTCTGGTTCACGAATAACCTGATGGTTTTGAAGGGCACGTCACAGAGCACCGGCGGGGCGTACGGATTGATCGAAGCGCTGGCGCCCGCGGGGTCCGGCCCTCCGCTCCATGTGCATCACCGCGAGGACGAGGCGTTCTGGATTCTTGAGGGGCATCTGACCGTGCGCTGCGGCGATGAGACCTTCGCCGCGGGACCCGGCTCCTACGCCTTCCTGCCGCGCGATATCCCACACACCTTCGTCGTCGAGGGAAAGGTGCCGGCGCGGATCCTCTCGATGTGCTTCCCGGGAGGGCTCGAGCAGTACTTCGTCGCGGCCGGTCGACCGGCGGAGAGCGCCGGGCTGCCGCCAGCCGCTCCCGTCGACGCGGCCTTGCTAGCTCGCGTCGGTAAGGACTTTGGCGTCGAGATCATCGGGCCCCCGATGGCACCCATCGGCCAGCCAACCCTGTAACGAAACCGAGAGACATGGGGTTGACGCTGATGCAGCGGGCGATGCGTGCGTTGCGCGGGCGTGGCGGTTGGGTGCGGTCGCTCATGATGGTGACCGGGGCCGTGGTCATATGCGTCGCCGGCAGCGCTACCGCGGTGCTCGCCAGCGGCTCGACGAACTCGTTCTATGTCGACCAGACGGCGCCCGCCAGCGGCGTCGTCTCCCAGCCGTTCGCCTGGACGATCGGCGTCCACAACGACGGCACCGGCACCGATGAGCACTCGATCACGGTCACAGACACGCTCCCGGATGGGCTCACCGCCGATTCGGAGACGCCGGACTGCTCCGACAATGGCGACGGCGGCACGGGCAACGACACGGTGGAGTGCTTGATCACCACATTGCCCGATAACAGCTCCACGAGTGAGACCGTCTCGGCCACGCCCACGACGACTGGGACGATGACGAATGTGGTCAACGCCACCGCTAAGTACTACGGCAGCGGAGGCGTCACCGACGAGCAGACGCTGACGGCCCCGACGAGCACGCTGACCACCCCGGTGTCCGATCAGTCGACCGGTACGACGACCACGACCACCACGAGCACACCACCACCGCCGACGACGACGACAGCCACGACGACGACGCCCTCCGGTCCACCGCTGGCGAATGCGCAACTGGCACCGATCGGCGGCTCGAGCCAGGGCGGCACGTTCCTACTCATCGAGGGCAGCGACTTCAAGCGAACCACCAGCGTGTGGATAGGCGCACAGCAGATAACGGACTTCCACGTCGACTCGGACAACCAGATCAGTCTCCTCACGCCTCCCCACTCCGACGGACCGGAGCCCGTGACGGTGTTCACGCCGAGCGCCACCTACACCGCGACGTTCACCTACCTCGACGATCCGGACGTGTACGAGCTTCTGCCGTCGGACGTCCCGGCATGCTGCGGGGGGCTGCTCTCCATTCAGGGGATCGCGCTGGAGCACGTCACGGGCGTTCAGGTGAACGGACAGTCGGTCCCGATCGTGGGCCGCGGGCAGGGCGGTCTGGCTGATGACGGGTGGGGGTGGATCGGCGTGAACGTGCCGCCCGGATACGGCTCGGTGCCGCTGACCGTGACCGCGCCGACGGGCTCGGACACGGTTTCGCTGTCCTACGGCAGCGCACCGGAACTCGACGACATCCAACCCGAAGCGGGTCCGAGCGCCGGCGGCTACACCGCGACGCTGATCGGCTCGAACTTCACACCCGGGATGACGGCAACGTTCGGAAGCGCGACCGTCGGGGCGAGCGTGCTCTCACCCACGCGCGCCCAGGTGCAGGTGCCGCCCGGCAGTGGACGCGAGACCGTCGCGGTCAGCACGGCGGATGGACGCTCTCAGCTCCAGTTCCCGTTCGACTATGAACCGAGCCCGTGCGAGAACATCGGCAACTGCTCGTTCTCGGCCTGGGCCGAGGCGGACTCCGCCGCCACGGGACCCCAGACGGCCGCGAGTCAGCACGACCAGCAGCCGAACTCCGGCGCCGGGACCTGCGTCTTCAGCACCCATCTGTTCGGATGCCCGCTCGGCAAGGGGCCGGCGAAAGCGCAGACCAACGTGCTCGTGTCCGGGGCAAGCGCCGCCGCCAACTCATCGGCGGAGCCGTTTGGAGCGGCGATCAACCTGCTCACCAACACCGACAAGGACGGCACGGGGACCGCCGACGGGGGGACCGAGAGCACCGACAGTTGGGTCATCACGCCGATCCCGGATAAGCCGATCCAGGCCGAGGTGGTGGTGAGCTTCGCCGCCAACACGGCGATCGGGACGCTCGGCGTGTCCAACGGCAGCGTTTCGGGCGACTGGGAGGCGAGCTTCCAGGGCAACACGCTCACGGGGTCGGTGGCCCGCAACGTCGCCTACGACAACGACAGCCACGACCTCACGGCACTCGAGTCGGAGCAGACATGGTTGAACGGCAAGCCGCTTCCGCCCGCCCCGAGCTACGTGCTGCCCGAGGTCCTGAACCCGAAGCAGTGGAACGAGATCTGGGTCAGCTCGTACCTCGACGGCGTCGCGGAGGCGTCGGGCGCGGAGGGGACCGCCGACTACACGGCCGCGCTCGATCCCGTGGTGATCCCGTTGACCCCGGGCTACCAGATCAAGACACGCGCGCCGGGACGGCTGGCGCACACCGCGATCATCGCAGCGCTCTCGCGCGCCTGGGCGCGTCCCGGTACAACCGTGCGCCTGATGGGTGCGGGGTTCGGCCGCCGGAAGGGCAGCGTCTCGATCCTCCTCGCGGGCGCAACGCGAGCGACGCGTGTCAGCGTGCTCCGCTGGTCGGCCACCGGCGTCCTCGTCCGCCTGCCGCGCCACGCCCGGCTGGGCGAGGCCTGGATCTTCGTCAAGCCGGCGCACGCGACGAAGAGCAACGTTGTGCCCCTCGTGATTGCGCGCGGCCAGCCGCCCACCATCCTGCACCTATCGAAAAGCTCCGGCAGGGCCGGCCAGGAGATCCGCATCACCGGGCTCGCGCTGTCCCCCGTTCACTGGATCAAGTTCGGCGCCCACAACGCACGCATCCGTCACGTCCGTGGCAACCTCGTCGCGATCGTACCGCGGGGCCACGGAACCGTTGCCGTGACAGTGGCCACGCGCGCAGGCGTCAGCATGCCGAACGTCAACGCAGTGTTCCGCTACCAATGACCTGCTCTTGGCAATCGCCTTCGGCGACAGGCGGCTCGGCCGTCGCTCGGGGGAGCGACAGGATCTCGCCGCGCCAAGGGTTGGCTATGGGCTGGCGAACGTGTTGCAGGCGCTGGGTCGCCCGCTCCGGTAGCCGGTTGTCAGCCAGTATTGGCGCTGCTGCGATGAGCCGTGCTGCCACAGTGACAGAACCGTGCCGATCCCCACGCGCCAGCGCATCGCCGCTCGCATACTAGTGCCCCACACTAGACCCGAAGCATGCACGCATCTGGTGCGGACGCTAATTGGGGTTACTCGTGGAGCCACGATCCGAGCTCGGGTGCAGCAGCGGCACGCTTGACGACCAGCCGCTGCGCAGAACCGCGACCAGCGACGGGGGCGTGATCACGGTGGCCGTCCCCTTCCTCGGCCGGCGATGGCCATCGCGGTAGCCGCCGGGTGACCAGGTCAGCAGTTGACGCGCGAGGACGAGATGTGGTCCGCCCGCTTCGAGCACGAATGCCCCATCGGGGAGCTTGCGGTACGGGAACTCGTGAAGCAGACGCTGTCGTTTCCCGCGAGCGAGAGCGAGAGCGAGGCGCTCCCCGTGGAGTTGCGCGTCGATGGCGTCCGCTCCGATCTGGCCCGGATGGAGCGCCAGCCAGAAGTCGCTGAATCGGTTGTAGTCGCTCCTTCGGCACTCCGCGCACGGCCGGTGACCGGCTGCCAGCGCCGTTGCCTCGTCGAGGAAGAACAGCTCGGTAAACCGGCCGGCAGCCATCAGCGGCGAGCGCCGCCGGCCCCGGAAGGACAGCCGACACGCGATCCACCGCTTGGTGGCGTAGGACCGGCGGATCACGCCGTGCTCATCGTGAAGACACCCACGGTTGCCATAGACGAGGCCTCGTTCCGGCGTGGCGATCAGCTCCCCCAACGGGGTCACGCGATTCCGTCGAGGCGAGACGCTCAGAGCAGCTTGTCCAGGGTGATCGGAAGGTCGCGCACGCGGCGGCCGGTCGCGTTGTAGACCGCGTTGGCGACGGCCGCGCCGACGCCGGTGATCCCGATCTCGCCGATTCCGCGCGCACCGGCCGGGGCGTGCGGGTCGGGAATGTCGGTCCACATCAACTCGATGCTCGGAACGTCGAGGTGGACTGGCACGTGATATTCGGCCAGGCTCGGATTCATGATCCGGGCGGTCCGCTCGTCGAAGTTGGTGTCTTCCATCAGCGCGAGGCCGAGTCCCATGATGATCCCGCCGCGGAACTGGCTGGCGGCCGTCTTCGGATTGATTATGCGGCCACAGTCGTAGGAGCCGAGGACGCGGTCGACGCGTGGCTCACCGGTTATCGCATTGACTCGAACCTGACAGAAGATCGCGCCGTAGGAGTGCATCGAGTACGTCTGCATCTCCTCGGGGTCCGAGGCGGATGCCTCGACGGTCACCTCGTCACGGCCCGCCCGTCCCAGGATCTCCGCGTAGCTCTCGAAGCGGCTGGGGTCGGCCAGTTCGCACAGCCCCTCGTCGCGCCCGCCGACCTCGTCGGCAGTCAAACCGGCCAGCGGCGATTCGTCGCTCGTGAGCGCGAGCAGCTGCTCGACGAGCGCTCGCTGGACCGCGATCACCGCGCCGGCGATCGAAGCGGTCTGGGAGGACCCCCCGGCGAGCAGGTTGCCCGGGAACGTGGAGTCGCCGTAGGCGACCGTCACGCGTTCCAGCGGCAGGCCGAAGCGGTCGGCGGCGAGGATCGCCTGGGTGGTCGAGGTCCCCATCCCCATGTCGGCGGCCGGCACGGCGACCGTCGCGTGGCCAGTCTTGTCGAGCGTGATCCGCGCGACGCCGCCGGGGAAGCGGTGGTAGGGATAGGTCCCGAGGGCGCAGCCCGTTCCGATCAGCCACTCGCCCTCCCGGCGGGTACCGGGCCGCGTGCGCGGTTCCCAGCCGAAGCGCTCCGCGCCCG
Source organism: uncultured Solirubrobacterales bacterium (assembly GCA_963764545.1). GTDB lineage: Bacteria > Actinomycetota > Thermoleophilia > Solirubrobacterales > Solirubrobacteraceae > Palsa-465. The sequence continues at coordinate 152,649 of CAVXSX010000013.1, forward strand.
CGCGCCAGGCCTCGACGATGTTCCGCGAGGAGTACGGGGCACCCGAGCTCGGATCCTGGTCGGGCTCGTTGCGGATCCGCAACTCGATCGGGTCCAGACCGAGTTCGATCGCGAGCTCGTCGATCGCCGACTCCAGCGCGAACGTACCAACCGACTCGCCAGGCGCGCGCATGAACGAGTTGGCGAGCATGTCCATGTCCACGACCTGCTGATCGGTCTTCAGCGTCTCGGTCGCGTACATGTGCCGCGCGGGAAATGTGAACTGCTCGGCGAGCGCGTTGTATGGAGTCATCGCCGAGAGGCCGGTGTGGATCAGCGCCTTGAACCGGCCGTCGTCATCCGCGCCGATGGCCACTCGCTGCTCGGTGTTCGTGCGGCCGCCGACCAGCCGATAGACCCCCTCGCGCGAGAGGGTGACCCGTACCGGACGGCCCGCGAGCTTCGACGCGGCCGCCCCGACCAGATGGTGGGACCACAGGGTCTTGCCGCCGAAGCCGCCACCTACGTAGGGCGAGGTGACATGGACCTGTTCCTCGTCGATTCCGAACACCTGTGCGAGCGTCCACGCGTGTCCCTTCACACCCTGGCTGGCGTCGTGGACGGTGAGCTCGTCGCCGTCCCAGGCGAGCGTCACCGCATGGGGCTCGATCGCGTTGTGGTTGTGACGCGGCGTGGTGTACGTCAGATCTATGGAGTGAGGCGCATCTATCAGCGCTGCCTCGGCATCGCCGACCAGAACTTCGACCGGCTGTCCCACGAGACTGTCCGGCGTCCGCGGACGTGTCCTGGCCTCCTCGAAGGTTCGGGGCGGGGAGGACTCGTAGGCGATCTCGATCAGCGAGACGGCGTGGTCGGCCTGCTCCTGTGTGTCGGCCAGGACGACCGCGACCGGTTCACCATTCCAGTGGATGCTGTCGTCCTGCATCACCGGCAAGTCGGCACCTCCGGCCGCCTTGGGCCCGGTCAGGAACAGCGGCGGGGGCTGCATCCGCGGCGCGTTGCGATAGGTCATGACAAGGACGACGCCGGCCGCTGCCTCAGCGGCGCCCGTGTCGAGCGTCGTGATCCGGCCGCGGGCGATGGTGCTGTAACGGAGCGCCGCGTAGACCATGCCCTCCATCGCGTACTCGGCGGCGAAGCGCGCCTCGCCCTGGACCTTGAACGGCCCGTCGAGACGGGACACCTGCGCCCCGATGAGCCCGTGCTTGTCGCGCACCAACGGATCAGGACCAGAGGCGGGAGTCCAGCCCTCGGGCACAGTCGCCACAGCAGGTCGGGTTTCTCCGGTACTCACGGGCGGGCTCCCTCGGTGAGTTGCTTGAGGACAGCGGCGATTGTGCGGCGGGCAAGCTCGACCTTGAACGCGTTGCCGGAAAGCGGGCGGGCATCGGCTAGCTCCGCGTCGGCCGCGGCCAGGGAGGTGGCCTCGGTCGCCGGCTGACCGCGGAGCGCCTCCTCGGCGCGTCGCGCCCGCCACGGCTTCGGAGCGACCCCGCCCAGGGCCAGGCGTACGCCCGCGATCGTGTCGCCATCCAGATCGAGCGCGGCGGCAACCGAAACCAGCGCGAACGCGTAACTCGAGCGGTCGCGTACCTTGCGATACGTCGAGCGCTCAGCGGGATTGGGTGCCGGCAGCTCCACGGCCGTGATCAGCTCGCCGGGCTCGAGCACGGTCTCGATATCGGGACGATCCTCGGGCAGCCTGTGCAGATCGCACAGCTCGACGGTGCGCTCACCTGACACGCCGCGAAGATGGACCAGCGCGTCGAGTGCGGCGAGCGCGACACACATATCCGAGGGGTGAGTGGCCACGCACGCGGGCGACACTCCCAGGATCGCGTGGATCCGGTTGAAACCCCCGATCGCGTCGCATCCCTCGCCCGGTGCGCGCTTGTTACAACGCGAGCCGTCGGTGTCGTAGAAGTACGGGCAGCGCGTGCGTTGCAGCAGGTTGCCCCCGACCGTCGCCATGTTGCGAATCTGCGCCGAGGCCCCGGCCACGATCGCGCGGGCAAGCATCGGGTAGCCGGATCGAACCGCCTCGTGCTCGGCGACCGCGGTGTTTCGCGCCGCCGCACCGATCATCAGACCGCCGCCGGGAGTCGGCGCGATCTCGCGCGATAGCCCCGTGACGTCGACCAGCGCCGACGGAGTCTCCACCGTCTCGCGCATCAGGTCGACCAGGTTCGTGCCCCCGCCGAGGTAGCGCCCCTTCCCGTCGGCCGCGCGGCGCACCGCGTCCTCCACGTCGGCAGCGCGAGAGTACGCGAGCTCGATCATGCCCGCTGTCCTCCGTACACGTCGGTGATCGCGTCGACGATCCCGTTGTACGCGCCACAGCGGCACAGGTTGCCGCTCATCCGCTCGCGCAGCTCATCGTGGTCGAACCCGATGTCCACAGTCGTGACGTCGTCGGTCACGTAGCTGGGGACGCCGCGGCGAAGCTCCTCCACCATGCCGACCGCCGAGCAGATCTGGCCCGGGGTGCAATAGCCGCACTGAAACCCGTCGTGATCGATGAACGCCTGCTGCAGTGGGTGCAGCGCGCCGCCATCGGCCAGGCCCTCGATCGTGACCACCTCGCGCCCCTCATATTGGACGGCGAGCGCCAGGCACGAGAGCACCCGCTCGCCATCGACAAGCACGGTGCACGCGCCGCAAGCTCCCTGGTTGCAGCCCTTCTTCGTTCCGAAGAGCTCCAAGTGTTCGCGCAGGAAGTCGAGCAGCGAGACCCGAGCGTCGGTGGGAACCGGCGCCTCGCGGCCGTTGATGATCATCGGCACGACGATCCTCCTTTCGGCGAGCTCATGACCTGGGCGACGCTACCACGCGCTCACACCGCACCCATCGAGCGGTCGACGACCCGGGCGTGCAACGATGATGGCGGGGTCGGTCTCGTGCGACGCTGGGCCAGTCCGTGCTCCCGCTGAATGTGATCGGCGCTGACCCGCGCGCGGACCGGCTTGGAACGCTCGGACCCCCGGATCGTCCTCGAGTCACTGCGTCAAAGGACGCGGAAGCACCGGGTCAGGAGACGTGGGCGCGACCGGCCGCCGGCGCGACAGTACTTGGCACAAGCCCGGACGCCACAGAGCCAAACGACCGGGACCTTTCGCCGCCAAGCGGCCGCCATCCGAGGAGAGACACCATGTACTCACTGCGTTACGCCCAGACGATCCGGAACCAGCACCAGAACATCGTCACCCGTCCGGACGTTCAGGACGTCCGCCCCGCCGGCAGCCGCTGGCTCCGGCGCCATGCCGGGAACACGATCGCGGTCCTCGGCGTGTGTGTCGCGACGATCTCCGGTGTGGCGGTCAGCGACGCGAGCGCCAAGTCGTCAGGCTCGCACAAGCAAGGGATCCGTGTGTCCGCATCGCAGCTCCAGCGTGAGTCGAAGGCGCTCGAGGCGGTCGGTTTCGTCGCGACGTCGTGCGAGGTCGGTGGAACGCGGATGACGAACTACCAGACCCATCAGTCGCTGCTTCTCCCCTGGTAGCCACGGACGCGAACTGGGGGCCGAAGGCGGGGCACGACCGGGTTGTCGTGTCCCGTCTCCACGTCCCGTCGCGGTCCGACCCGGACTCGCTCTCAGGCGAGATCGAACCGGTCGAGGGTCATGACCTTGTCCCATGCGGCCACGAAGTCCTCGACGAAGGCTGCCTTCGCGTCCTCGCATGCGTAGACCTCGGCGATCGCTCGGAGCTGATCGTTCGCCCCGAAGATGAGGTCGACCGCAGTGGCGGACCACTTGACCTCGCCACTGGTTCGATCGCGCCCCTCGTACACCTGCGTCGAGGCCCCGTTGCGAGACGCGTCGGCCTTCCACTCCGTGTCCATGTCGAGCAGGTTCACGAAGAAGTCGTTGGTCAGGGTCTCGGGCCGGTCGGTGAACACACCGTGCTGGGACTGCTTGTGATTGGCATCAAGGACGCGCATGCCAGCCGACCAGGACCGCCATCTCGGGAGCGTTCAGCGCCAGCAGGTTGGCCCGCTCGACCAACAAGGTCTCCGGCGACAACGGCGCGCCGGACTGGATGTAGTTCCGAAAGCCGTCGAAGCTCGGCTCGAGCACGGCGAACGACTCGACGTCGGTCTGCTCCTGTGAGGCATCCGCCCGACCCGGCGCGAATGGGACCGTCACCTCGTGGCCGGCAGCCTTCGCGGCCTGCTCGACGGCGGCGCACCCGCCGAGCACGATCAGGTCGGCGAGCGAGATCTGCTTGCCGCCCGACTGCGAGCTGTTCCATTCCTCCCGGACGCGCTCGAGCGTGTCCAGCACCTTCGCCAGCTCGGCCGGCTGGTTGACGTCCCAGTCCTTCTGCGGCGCGAGACGAATCCGCGCTCCGTTCGCCCCGCCGCGCTTGTCGGTGCCGCGGAAGCTCGCGGCCGCCGCCCAAGCGGTGCTGACGAGCTGCGATATCGACAGGCCCGACGCGAGGATCTGGCTCTTGAGGGCGGCTATGTCCTGCTCGTCGACCAGCGGATGGTCGACCTGCGGGACCGGGTCCTGCCACAGCTGCGGCTCGGCGATCCAGGGCCCGAGGTAGCGCGAGACCGGTCCCATATCGCGGTGCAGCAGCTTGTACCAGGCCCGCGCGAACGCGTCGGCGAGCTCGTCGGGGTTCTCGTAGAAGCGCTTGGCGATCGGCCCGTAGATCGGGTCGACCTTCAAGGCGAGATCGGTCGTGAGCATCATCGGGGCGTGGCGCGTGGACGCGTCATGCGCGTCGGGCACCGTGCCCTGAGCTTCGGGGTTCTTCGGGGTCCACTGATGGGCGCCGGCCGGGCTCTGCGTCAGCTCCCAGTCGTACTTGAACAGGTTCTCGAGGAAGCCGTTGTCCCACTTCGTCGGCTCGTTGGTCCAGGCGCCCTCGAGGCCGCTGGTCATTGCGTACGCGCCGCTGCCGGTCCCCTGGCTGTTCTTCCAGCCGAGGAGCTGCTGCTCGAGCGGAGCAGCCTCGGGCTCGGGGCCGATGTGATCGGGAGCGACCGCGCCGTGGGTCTTGCCGAACGTGTGGCCGCCGATGACGAGCGCGGCCGTCTCCTCGTCGTTCATCGCCATGTTCGCGAAGGTGTCGCGGATGTCCTTGGCTGCGGCCAGCGGATCCGGGTTGCCGTTGGGGCCCTCGGGGTTCACGTAGATGAGGCCCATCTGCACGGCCGCGAAAGGCCTGGCGAGATCCCGGTCGCCGCTGTAGCGCTCATCGCCGAGCCAGGTGTCCTCCGGACCCCAGAAGATCTCCTCGGGCTCGAAGATGTCCTCGCGACCGAAGCCGAAGCCGAACGTCTTGAAGCCCATCGATTCCATGGCGCAGTTGCCGGCGAAGATGATCAGGTCGGCCCAGGAGATCTTTCGGCCGTACTTCTGCTTGATCGGCCAGAGCAGCCGCCGTGCCTTGTCGAGGCTCGCGTTGTCCGGCCAGCTGTTCAGCGGGGCGAAGCGCTGAGCGCCGGTGCCGCCACCGCCCCGGCCGTCGGCGATGCGGTACGTGCCGGCGGCATGCCACGACATCCGGATGAAGAGCGGCCCGTAGTGGCCGTAGTCAGCCGGCCACCAATCCTGCGAGGTCTCCATCACCTCGAAGACGTCCCGCTTCAACGCCTCGAGGTCGAGGGTCGCGAACTCCTCCCGGTAGTTGAAGCGCTCGCCCAGCGGGGTCGGCTGGGGTGAGTTGTGGTGGAGGACCTGGAGGTTCGGCTGGTTCGGCCACCAATCCCGGTTCGTCTTGGGGCGGGTTTGCGCCGGCGTTGGGAGACGGGATCGCTGGGTTCTCGGTTTCGCTGAAGGTATCTGTCACGTCGTTCTCCTACTCGCTCATTGTTCAGTCGGTTGTCACGGCCTCGACCGCGGCCGCCACGCATTCGGGGCACCGGCCCCAGTAGACGACCTCGGCTTCGTCGATCTCGTACCCCGCGCTGTCTGCCGCCGTCAGGCAAGGTGCCGCGCCGACGGCACAGTCGACGTCGACCGTCCGGCCGCAGGTGCGGCAGATGAGGTGATGGTGGTTGTCGTCGACTCGGTCCTCATAGCGTGCCGGGGAGCCTGCCGGCTGGATGCGGCGGATGATGCCCTTGTCGGTGACCGCGGAGAGCGCGTCGTACACCGCCTGGAGCGAGATCGCGCCGATCTCGGAGCGCACGACCGCGGCGATCTCAGCCGCGGTGGCGTGCGGCCGAGCGGCCACCGCCCCCAGGACAGCCAGACGCTGGGCCGTGACCTGCAGTCCGTGCTGGCGGAGTACCGCCGCATTGTCAACCGGGCCAGCCACCGATGGGGGTGCACTCTAGCGAATACTGGAATGAGTCCAGTATTTGACAAATACCGGTGCTTGTCTCCGGATGGCTCGACGCACGCGAGACATCCGAGGCCTGTCGGATCCCTGACCGGTTGACGGTCCGCGGTTGCGCGGCGAGGGCGCCCGCGGTATATCCGGTCGCTGGACCGTTTTTTGGGTGATGCCGGTGAGAGGGTGAGGTCGTGTTGTCCTCGCGGTCGATGGTGCTGAGGCGGGTTGGCGGAGTACTCACCGGGCTGGTCGCGACCATGTTCGTGGGAGCAGTGGCCGCCTCGCCGGCGTCGGCCGACTATGGCCCCGGGTACTTCTCGACTGATCTCTATGGCCAGGCGGCGATCTTCAGCGATCCCGCCAGCCAGTTAGGCGGGGGCGTGGAAACGGAATGGACACCCGCGTTTGGCGGTCTCAGCGGGTATCCCAACGACCTCACAGTGAATACCTCCCCGCGGGCGGGTGGCCCGTGGTACTTCGAATTTCACGCGCCCACGGGCCAGACCTTGCAGCCGGGAGTCTACGACGATGCCGGGCCGATCCCGGGGGCGCGCACGGCCACGCTGAGCGCCACGGACGGAGGGCTGAGCTGCCCCGGAACCGGCCGGTTTGAGATCAAGGACCTGACTTACGACGCGAGTGGTGTGCCGACTCGTTTCTGGGTGCTGTTCGAGCTCGACTGCGGGTCCGGGGTGGTCTTCGGTGAGCTTCGGTTCGGGGAGCCAAGCGACGACGAGACGCTGCAGTTCACGCCGTCGATTGTCCGCTGGCCGGCCGAGAACTTCTGGGCGATCTCGACCCCCGTCCCGGTCCTGTTCACAGCCGCGCAGTCGACTACGATCGCCGGTGTTGCGGTCACTGGCGATGACGAAAACGACTTCCGAATCACCCGAGATGGATGCACCGGCCTCGAGCTCGCTGCCGGCGCCGAGTGCAGTGTGTGGGTCGACTTCGATCCTCTGGCGGCCGGCACCCGCACCGCCAGTCTGACGGTCACCGATGCCTCCGGCGCTACGCACTCCGTACCACTCCAGGGGTTCGCTTATGGCGGGACGACGCGTTTTATCGCCAACAGCGACCCGGGCGACCAGCTCGCCGGGGGCAACAGCTACACATTCAGCGGCCCTGCTGACGATGTGTCGGCGAGCGGAACCCCGGAGCTGATCCGGTTCGCGGCGACGGACGGCACGGACGGATTCCAGGGGGAGTTCGCGCCGCCCGCCGGACAGGCGTTGACCACCGGCTCGTCATGGACCGACGTCAGCCGGTATCCGTACAACCGGAGCGGCGCCGGGATGGACATTGACTACGACGAATGGGGCTGCAACACGGTCAGCGGCCAGTTCAAGGTCATCTCGGCCACTTATGACCCAAACGGACAGTTGACCTCGGCGGACATCACCTACCAGCAGCGGTGCGGCCAATCCACCGGCGTCCTGCACGGGGAGCTGCAGTGGCGGGCTGGTGACAACGTCGCGGCCGCGCCGTGGATGGAGCCCGACGCGACGGGTGCGCGAGAGGGGGCGGATGGGGGAGGGATAACCGCGGGTGGGGGATCGGGAGTCGCTGGCGGGGCGGCCGGCAGCATTGTTTCCACCCCCGGCACCGGCGAGGAAGGTGCGACCGTAGAGCCGCCGGCCGCGACGATCTCGTCTGAGGCGGCGGCGGTGAAACGCCTCGCGACGCTGACCGCGACGCTATCTCGCGATAACCGCCAAGTCGACAACGCTGTCCGTCAGGTCGCCGGCCGGGTCAGACGAAGTCGGATGCGGCGCGCCCTCCGGTCGCTCTGGGCCCTACAGGCCGCGGTAACGGCGGCACAAGCGTCTCTGCGCGGGCTCGTCGCCGTGCCGTTCACGAGCGTGCAGCGCGCGCTTCGCCGCCTCACGACCTGGCGGACGACCTTGACGATCGAGAGACGGGTTCTGTCTCGCTCGCAGGACCACATCCCCGCATCGTTCGTCCAGCTGGTCGTGCAGGGAAACAGCGAGGCCAACGCGGCGATAAGAACCCTGGTCAGTCTCAGGCGTTACGCGGCGGCTTCTCCGTAGCTGGGCGAGGTGCGAGCCCGCGCCGGCGCTGCACGATGCTCGAGGACCGGAGGCGTCGGGTCGGACTCCCGGCTGTCCTCAGCCACGACGTTGCGAAGGGCCGCGACGCAATCGGCATCGAAGGCCGTTCCGGTCTCGTCGTCGAGCAGCGCCAGGGCGCGCTCGGCCGGCCAGGCCTCTCGGTAGACGCGGTCTGCCGTGAGCGCGTCGTACACGTCGGCGACGGTGAGGATGCGGACGGCGAGGTCGAGCTGGGCCGCCGGAACGCGGTTGGGGTAGCCGCGACCGTCGAGCCGCTCGTGATGGCTCTCCACCAGGTCGAGCACGAGCGGCGGGAATCCGCCGAGCTCGGTCAGGAGATCGCGGCCGGCGCCCGGGTGGCGCTGGATCTCGGCGAACTCCTCGTCGGTCAGCTTGCCGGGCTTGTTGAGGATCGCGTTGGGCACCGAGAGCTTGCCGACGTCGTGGAGCAGGCCCCCGAGGGCGAGCTCGTGCAGACGTCCCTCGGGCAACCCGAGGTGCTCGCCGATCGCCACTGCGAGCGTGGCGACGCGGCGGGTGTGCCCCTCGGTCGAGGGATCCTTGTCACCCAGCCGGACCAGGAGCGCGCGGACTCGGCCGCCCAGGAACGCCTCCTCGTGCTCGACCAGGTGGCTCGCGCGTAGGTCGCCGACCAGGGGGCGGGATCCGACCGCATGGCGGAGGTCCAGGGCTGCGGGGATGCCGACCATGCCAACACCGCCGACCTCGAGCAGATGCGCCGCCCACCAGCTGCAGTCCATCATCCCGAAGTTGAGCAGTCCGTACTGGGCAAAGATCAGACAGACCACGCCCTGCGTCACGAGAAGGTCCGACGAGCGCCGGGTGAGCAGATAGGTCCGGGCGGCGCGCCACGCGAGCACGGCAAGCGGGATCGCGCCGGCGACAAAGATCAAGTTGGCCACCACCGATGACGGGGTGGGGACCACGGGCACCCGGGCGGCGAACCGGAGCACCGTCGCCCCGACGGTCGCGAGCAATCCCACCACGGCGAACTGCGCGACCAGGAGCAGCCCTACGCGGCGCGGGCGGCGTAGAAGCGGTAGCGCCGAGGCGGCCAGGATCGTCCCGCCCACCGGCAGGTTGAGAGCGCCCGCGATCTGCACCACACCGTTGGGACCCAGGATCACGCCGGGCGTGGCCAGCCCATGGATGACGAGCATCGTGGCCATGACCGAAAAGGCCAGACCGATCCAGACCGCGCGCCCGTCGTTGCGCCGGGCGGCGACGATCGACATGAGCACCGACGCGGTGCCGGCGAGCGCGCCGGCCGCGCCGACCACGACCATGTGGACGACCGGTCCGAACATGACCATGTGGTGGATTGCCGTGCCGATCAGCAGTACCAGCGGTGCGACGCTTGTGCGAGCCAGCACGGCGAGGATCGGCAGCCGATGACGAAGCTGGCCCATACCGGCTTGACCTCGGCGCGTTCGGGGGCGAAGCTTGAGGAAGGGGCCGGTTTATCCCGACACCCGTCCAAGGAGGAGGTATGCATCGGCCTTACATGCGTGGCGGCGAGCCGCCGCCATCCCGGCGCTTGTGGTTGCCCTAGTGGGCGTAGTGGCGGTCAGCCCGGCCGCGGCCGCGGCGAAACGTCCCCCATGTACCAAGCGGGCGATCGCCGCTGGACTGCGGCGCGGCACTCGGTGGGTGACCGTGGTCCGAACGCGACCCTGCGAGAAGCACCTCGTCCCGAAGAAGATCTACTTCGACGCCTGCGTGGCCAGCTAACTGCCGATATCAACGCGTCGCAGCCAGGGTGTCGCCGGTCTCGAGCAGGGTCTTGAGGTTGGAGAGGATGTGCGGCCAGCCCTGGCTGATCGTCTCGAGGACCTTGCTGCCGGGCTCGAACCCGTCGTGGATGACGGTGAGCTTGACGAAGCCGCCGAGGTCGTCGATCTCGAAGGCGACCTTGGAGCGAGGCTCGGCGGCCACGCGGTCGAGGAACTCCTGCGGAAAGCCGACCAGCTCGCGCGCCTTGTCCTGCCACTCCGGCGTGAACGTGTGCCAGGTGTAGGCGAGCCGGCGGTAAGGATCGGATTCGAGGACGACCTGCTCGGGGTCAGCGATGATCAGGCCCCACTGGCGGAGGGTAAAGGGCGATCCGGACTCCCAGTCGGAGTCGAGCGTGAGGCCCCAGTAACGCTCGGTGAACGCGGGTTCGGTGAGTGCCGTCCACAGGCGCTCGGGGGTGGTGCGGATGAAGGTCGTGTAGACGAAAGCGGGCTTGTCCATGGGGTGGTCCTCCAGGGCTCGTTTGAGATCCGACAGGGCGCGAGCCCGGTCGCGGTCGTATCGACTGACCCACCGCTCGGCGATCTGGTTGATGGGTACCGGGTTGAGGTAGTGGAGCTTCTCCCGCCCGCGCCACAGCGTGGTCACGAGCTGAGCGGCCTCGAGCACCGCGAGGTGCTTGGACACCGACTGGCGGGCCATGGCCATGTCGGCGCACAGCTCGCGGAGGGTCTGGCCGTTGCGGGCGTTGAGGCTGTCGAGCAGCCGGCGCCGGCCGGGGTCGGCCAGCGCCCGGAACACCCCATCGATATCGGGGGGATAGGCAGCCATCTGGCTGCATGACTATATGCAGCCATCCAGCTGCATGTCAACCCCGTCCGACTAGGGCAGTGAGCCGTCGAACGAGATCCAGGACTTCCCGGCGTAGCTGGCGGCGCCGGACAGCGCCTCCTGAGCGGCCGCCAGACCGAACGGCTCTCCGAGGATCCGGCTGGGATTTGTCGCTCCCACTGAGAGCAGCTTCAGGGTGCGCTCAAATCCTCCAGGGTGGTCGTAGATCAGCGAGCCGATGACGTGAACCTGCCGGCGCACGAGCGAGGCGACCGGGATCGGGATCTCGCCGTGGGGGATGCCGATCAGGATCACCGTTCCGCCGGGTTCGACCAGACGCAATGCGGAGAGGACGCCGCCGGTGGAACCCGAGGTCTCGAACACGAGCGGGAACTCCTCGTCGGGCTCCGCGCGGCGTGCCCCGAGCTCCTCGGCCAGGCTCAACCGCGCGTCCTGAGGCTCCATCACCGACACGCCGGCCCCCAGCGCGACCGCCAGCTGGCAGGCGAACAGGCCCTGCGCGCCGGCGCCGACCACCAGGCAGCGGCCGCCGGTGGCCAGCCCGCTGGTTTCCATGGCGCTCTGGGCGACCGCGACGGGCTCAGCGCACACGAGGTCCTCGTCCGAGACGGCGGGCGGTGCGGGCCAGGCGAACTGGGCCGGGACGGCGGCGCGTTCGCGGAGCAGGCCGGGGGCGTTGATCCCGACCGCCAGCCGGTTCACGCACGTCGATGTGCTCCCGCGCCGGCATGACGGACAGATCCCGCACGGGTAGTTCGGCTCGATCACGACGCGCTCGCCCAGGGCTCGGTCCGTGACACCGTCCCCGACCGCGACGATCTCCCCAATCGCCTCGTGGCCGATGATCCACGGGAACCTGTCGGGCGGACGCTGGCCGGACCACACCGCGAGGTCCGAGCCGCAGATGCCCAGAGCGGTCATCTGGACGATGACCGCTCCGGCCTGCAGTTCGGGCTCGGGCCAGTCGTCGACCAGCTCGAGCCTCTCGGGGGCGACGAGGAGCGCAGCCCTCACGTGCCCGTGTAGTAGTACTTGGTCGCGCTCGGCGAACCGGCCTGCTGCGTGGTGACGACCACGTTCGGAAGAAGCACGCTCGCCTTGATCGCCGACTTTTTGTTGGTCAGATCGTCGTAGCCGTACTGCACGCCGAGCTGTCCCTCGAGCGCCGGCTGCTGGATGACCAGGGCCGAGATCTTGCCGCTCTTCAGCAGCCCGACCTCGGTCGGGGAGGCGTCATAGCCCACGTTGATCACGTGCTTGCCCGTGGAGCCCGTGGCCTGCGCGACGCCCTCGGCGTTCGGCTCGGCCGCGCCGAAGAACGCGCCCACTCCGGGATGCCCGCTGAAGATCGCGCGAGCCGTCGTCTCAGAGGAGGTCGGGGCCTGCTGGGTGAACTCGGTCGCGGCGATCGAGATCCCCGGGTAGGCCGACTTCAGCTCCTGCTTCGCGCCCTGGATTCGCTCAACCTGGGTGCTTGCGGTCGGGCTCAGGCTCATCAGCGCCACCTCGCCCTTGTCGTGGAGCTCCTGGCCCATGATCTTGCCGGCCGCTTCACCGCCCTGGATGTTGTTCGACGAGATCGCGCTGATGATGCCCTGCTTGTTGGTCAACGTCGTGTCCACCAGGACCACCGCGATCCCTTCGTTCATGCACCGCTGGATCGCCGGGCGCAGCGCCACCGGGTCGGTGGGGGCGATCAGGAGGAGGCTGGGGTGGCGGGAGCACACCGCATCAACCACCGGGGTCTGCGCCGCCGGGGTGAAGTCCGCGGCCCCCTGGGTGCTGTAGCTCATGCCGAGCTTGGTCGCCTCGGCTTGCACACCCGCGCCGAGCGAGTTGTAGAAGGCCACGCCGGTGGCGCCCGGAATGAAGGCAACCGAATAGTGCTTGCCTGCAGAAGAGCTCGATCCCGACGAGCTGGTGCTCGCGGCCGCCGAGCTCGTGACCCACTGCTGCCGCCGCTGCTGCTACTGCTGCTGCTTCCACATGCAGCCAGCGCAACGACACACACGACGATGCCCAAGCACGATCGCGCCGTCGCGCCCGGTGTGCGTCTACTCATACGGGTTCTCCTCCTCGTGATTGATGGTTGTGCATACGGTGCGTGTCCCGCGCCACGCTCACCGCTCTTTGCTCTCCCGGCCCTGGCCGCCGAGTTGATCGATGTACACCGCGGCGATCAGCACAACGCCCACCGCGACGAGCTGCCAGAACGGCGGGACGTTGACGATGATCAGCCCGGTGAGCAGCACCGAGATGATGCAGGTGCCGATCAACGAGCCGACGATCGTGCCGCGGCCACCGAACAGGCTGGCGCCCCCGATGACCACGGCCGCGATCGCATTCAGTTCGTCGTTTGACCCGGACGTAGGCGATGCCGCACCAAGCCGTGTCATGACAGTGACACCGGCCACCCCCGCGAGCAGCCCTGACAGTGTGTACACCTTGACCAGGTGACGCCTGGCGTTGATCCCGGCCCGCACCGCCGCCTGTCGATTGTCGCCGATCGTGTAGGTGTAAGTCCCGAACCTTGTCCTGGCCAGCATCACGCCGGCGGCGATGGTGATCACCACCGCGACCAGCACCACGACCGGAATCCAGCCGAAGATGTTCTCGTTGCCGATGTTGCCGATCAGCACCGGCAACGTCGAGATCTCCTGGCCGTTCGAGATCAGGTCGGCGAGACCCGTTCCGATGCCGAGCGTGCCGAGGGTCACCACGAACGCCGGAATGTCGTAGCGGGCAATCAGCATGCCGTTGACCAGCCCGACCAGCAGTCCGACGACGATCGCGACGATGAAGCCGATCGTGGTGACGATCCCGCCGGGAGTGCCGCCGCTTGCGAAGAAATGGGCCATGACCCAGGCGCCGACCATCCCCGACAGCCCGAGCGCGCCCCCACCGAAAGGTCGATGCCGCCCGAGATGATCACGAACGTCTGACCGACCGCGAGGAGCAGCACCTCGGTTGCGGTGGAGGAGGTGTTCAGCCAGTTCGCCTGGGTCAGGAAGTTCGGCGACGCGATCGAGAAAGCGATGACGATCGCCACAAGCACGCCGAAGATCCAGCCATCGCGGAGTAGCGCCAGCGCGCGTGCCTGGTTCTGCGGCTGGCCATCGTCGTGCTCCGCCGGGGCGGGCGACTGCGCCGGTTCGCCGATCTGCGCCTCGGTCGTTCACGCCTCTTGCTCCGGTGAGGAGATCCGCTCGTCGACCCGCGCGCCGGTGATGTAGGCCACGAGGTTCTCGACCGTGATGTCGTCCTTGCGCAGCCTGGCGGCAACGTTCCCGAGCCGCAGGACGGTGACCCGGTCACACACACTGACCACGTCCTGCATCTGGTGACTCACCAGGACCACCGCGACGCCACGGTCGCGGATCCGGCGTATGAGCTCGAGCACCTCGTGCTGCTGCTTGACCCCCAGGGCGCTGGTCGGCTCGTCGAGGAGCAGCACCCGCCGGCACCAGGCAGCCGCCCGGGCGATCGCGAGCGCTTGGCGCTGACCACCCGAGAGGTCCCGGCAGATGACGTCGACGCTGGGGATGCGCGTGTGGAGCCTGGCCAGCTCTTCCTTGGTCCGCTCTCGCATCGTCGGACGGTCGAGCCACCCGAGCCGCCGACCGAGCCAGCCGTTCGACATCAGCTCACGGCCGAGGAAGAAGTTGGCGACCACGTCCCGCTGCATCGCGAGCGCGAGGTCCTGGTAGACCGTGCTGATTCCGGCCTCGACGGCGTCGATCGGGTTGGCGAAGGCACGGCGCTCGCCGTCGACCTCGATCTCGCCCGAAGTCGGGGGCTGCGCGCCCGCGACGATCCGCATCAGGGTCGACTTGCCGGCCCCGTTGTCGCCGACCAGCCCGACAACCTCTCCGGGGAACGCGTCGAGGCTTACGTCGTGCAGGGCGCGCAGACCGCCGTACGTCTTGGAGACGTCCCTGACCCGGAGGATCGGCTCGGTCGATGGGCTCATCGGTTCAGGTGCTCTGCCTCGTGGCCGCGAGTGGCGCAACCGGGGCGGCCGTGGCGCCGGCCCGCTGGGCGGCCATGCGAACCGGCGCGTTCGCCGCCCCGTATCCGGCGTAACCGCCGCGGCGCTCGACCACCTCGAAGAACAGATGGCCGCCGATCGTCGGCGTGAACAGGTGCAGAAACTCGCCGCCGGCCTGGTCGCGGTCGTAGAGGACGCCGAGCTCGCGCATCGCGCTCAGCAGATCCGGATCGAGATCAGACTCGGGCGGCGAGGTCCTCGTAGTAGTTGCCGGGGATCTCGAGCGGCACGAGCCCGCGGGCGCGCATCTCCTCACCGACGGCGAGGATGTCCGCGCACTCGAAGGCCACGTGCTGCAGCCCCGTGCGCGTGCCTGGAGTCGTGGGCGAGCACCCGCACGTTCAGCGCCAGCCGGACGCTCCCCTCGACGTTGGTGACCGCTCGGCTTCGCACGAGGCCGCTCGGCGCGGCCAGCTCGAGGCTCTCGAGCGGCTCCAATCCGAGCACCGAGCGGTAGAAGAGCACGGCCTCGTCGAAATAGTCGAAGGGCTGGGCCAGCGCGACGTGGTCGATCCGATCGAGCCCTGCGTATGAGCCCCCGATCGGCGCCAGCGCCTCGAAGTCCTCGAGCCAGCGGCCGGCCTGCACCGGCTCATCGGTGCGGCAGAAGAACACCGAGGTGCCATCCGGCGCCGCGACGGCCGACAGGTCGGCCTCTCCGGGGCCTCGGTGCCGGCCGAGGACCGGGGCCAGTAGCCGCTCGGCGCGCTCCGAGGAGCGAGCGGGGTCGACGCTTTCCACCGCGAGCGCCGCGATGCCCGGGGGGGTCGGAGCGGCCGCGTTCAGGAGCACGCGGATGCCTTCGCTGGCGCCACAGCGTCACCGGCTTGGTTCGATGCTGCGCGGACGGCGCGAGGCCCATCGCGTTCAGGAGGCGCTGCGTCTCGCCGACCGAGGTCGGCTCGACCGCGAGCTCGACGAACGCGTAGCCGTGCAGGGCCGGTGGCGGCGGCAGGCGCCGGGCGCCGGACGCGTCGATGGCCTCCTGGAGGATCAGCAGCGACCGCTTGGCATCGACCGCCATGCGCACCGGGTCGGCTTGGCGGAAGACATCGTTGAACACCTCGAGCGAGAGCGGGCCGGCGTAGCCAGCGTCGAGCACGCGCGAGGTGAAGGCGCTCAGATCGAACCCACCCTGGCCGGGGAAGCAGCGGTAGTGCCGGCTCCACTGGAGCACGTCCATCACGAGATGGGGCGCGTCCGCGAGCTGAAGAAAGAACAGCTTCTCGGCGGGGATCTCGCCGATCGTGTCGAGCCCCGTCCCGCGGGAGAGGATGTGGAAGCTGTCGAGGCACACCCCGAGCGAGGGGTGATCGGCCTCGCGCACGATCCGCCAGGCGCGGTCGTACTCGTTCACGTGCCGACCCCACGCAAGCGCCTCGTAGGCGACCCGCACGCCGCGCTCGGCCGCGCGGTCGGCGAGCACGGTCAGCTGCGCGGCGGCCAGGGCGTCATCGTCGATGGCGTCGCTCGAGACGTTGGAGCAGACGAGCACGAGGTTCGCGCCGAGCTCTTCCATGACGTCGAACTTCGCCTCGGCGCGGCGGAGGTTTCGCTCGAACTGCTCCGGCCCGACGCCCTCGAAGTCGCGCAGCGGCTGGTAGAGGTCAATCGTCAGGCCGAGTTCCGCGGCCCGCACGCCGACCTCCCGGGGAGACAGCCGCGAGCCGATCAGATCGGGCTCGAACACCTCGACCCCGTCGAAGCCCGCGCGCGCGGCGGCGGCCAGCTTTTCCTCGAGAGTGCCGCTAAGGCAGACGGTGGCGATCCCAGTACGCATAATGTACGGACTAGTTAGTTATATCTGTTTGCGGGGCTCGGCGGCAAGCTCCGGTCGCCAAGAGCCGCTCGGCAAGCGCCACTCGGTGAGCGCCGCCGGGGCGCTCACCGGACAAAAGGCGCGAGCGCGGTCTACGCGGGAACTCCGGTGTTCCGGACCGGCCTCGCCGCATCGCCGCGCCGTGAGCCCGGCGCCGCGACGGCGTCGAGATCCTTAAGCGGCACCTGCGCGGTCTCGCGCGCGGTGGCGATCGCGATCGCGGCCAGCACGGACGCACCGAGCGTCAGCGCTGCCACCGGCACCCAGCCTCCCGGGCCGCTGCCGGCGATCGCGGTGGCCAAGGTCGGGGCGAGCCCGCCGAGCGCGAAGCCGATCTGAGTCCCGATCGCCACACCGGACAGCCGCACCCGGGTGGGGAACATCTCGCTGAATAGCGAGGGCCAGATGCCGTTCTGCGCGCTGTAGACGATCCCGCTCATGGCTACGGCGGCCAGCGAAGATCAGCAGGTAGTCGCGGCTGGCGATCGCGCCCAGGTAGGCGAACATCAGGGCACCGCTGCCGAGGGCGCCGAAGATGAAGACGGGCTTGCGCCCGATGCGGTCGGCCAGGATCGCCCAGGCCGGAATGGCACCGAGCGCGACGACGTTGGCGGCGATCAGCGCCCACAGCATCGTCGTGTCGTCGAGGCCCACCGTCTTGACCGCGAACGACAGCGCCCAGACGGTCATGATCGTGCTGGCCGTCGAGGCGAGTGCGCCCAGCGTCACGCGGATCACGTTCGCGCGATGGTCGGAGACCAGCTCGCCCAGCGGGACGCGCTCGACGCTTCCCCTCCTCGGCGGCCGCCAGGAACGCCGGCGTCTCGTCGAGCTTGCGCCGGATGATCACGCCGGCGATCGTCACGACCGCACTCAGCAGGAACGGAATGCGCCAGCCCCAGGTGTCCAGATGAGTGGTCGGGGAGCGACCCGATCGGCAGCCAGATCGCCGGTGGCGATCACCAGTCCGGCCTGCGTACCGCCCAGCGTGAAGCTGGTGTGCAAGGCGCGGCGCCGGTCCGGCGCGTGCTCGAGCGTCAGCGAGTTTCCGCCGGCCTGCTCGCCGGAGGCGGCCAGGCCCTGGAGCAGCCGGAGCGCCACCAGCAGCGCGGGCGCCCAGAGACCGATGTCGTTGTAGGTCGGCAGGCAGCCCGACCAGGAAGGTGGCGATGCCCATCGCGGTCACGGTCAAGCACCAGGACGCGCTTGCGTCCGTACTTGTCGCCGAGGTGGCCCATGAACAGGGCGCCGACGGGACGGGCGACATACGCGACCCCGTAGGTGGCCAGGGACAGCAGCGTGCCGGTGGTCGGGTTGGCCTTCGGGAAGAAGACCTTGCCGAAGACCAGCGCGGCGGCGGTGCCGTAGATGAAGAAGTCGTAGTACTCGAGGACGCTGCCGATCCAGCTCGCGACGACCGCCGTCCGCGGAGTCTTGGCCCAGCGCTCGGGCTCGGGCTGGGGCGGGGTCAGGTGATCACCTGTGGTCTCCACGCTCTTCCTCCCTTGCTCGTCGTAATGTACGAACTAGTTAGTACTATCCACGATCGATCATCGGAAAACCTGCTTAGAATCGGCGCTCATGCCTCGGACCCAGGAGCTGGATGGTTCCCGACCGCGGCGCCGCTCGGCGCCGGCGCGTCAGCGCGACGCGGCGCAGACCCAGGCTGACATTCTCGAGGTGGCGACGCGGGAGTTCGCCGAAAGCGGTTACACGGGCGCGCGCGTTGATCAGATCGCGGAGCGCACGCGCACCACCAAGCGGATGATCTACTACTACTTCGGGGGCAAGGAGCGACTGTGGATCGCGGTGCTCGAACGGGCCTACGCCGGGATCCGAGCCGCCGAGCAGGAGATCGACGTCGAGCATCTCGACCCGGTGGCGGCCATCCGCCGGCTGGCCGAGCTCACCTTCGATCATCACGAGGCCAACCCGGACTTCATCCGGCTGGTCAGCATCGAGAACATCCACCGCGCCGAGCATCTCAGGCGCGCACCCGGGATCGGCACTCTGAACTCCGCGGTCATCGAGCTGATCACCCGGATCCTCGACCGGGGCCGGGAGTCGGGCGAGTTCAAGCGCGACGTCGACCCGCTCGACCTGCACATGCTGATCAGCTCCTACTGCGTGTTCCGGGTCGCCAACCGGCACACCTTTGGTGCGATCTTCGGCCGCGACCTGCGCAGCCGTCAGCTCCGCGACCGTTACCGGACGATGCTCGGCGACACCGTGGTCGCCTACCTCACCAGCGAGTGACTCCCGCCGCCGGTCTGGCAACCTTCAGCTCATGAGCGTGGCGGAGGTCCCCGGGCTCGGCCGTCCCGACGCGGCGAGCGTGCAGGCGGCTCGCGACGCGCTGGGCGACCTGCTCGGAGCCGACCGGGTGGGGACCGGGACGGACATCCTTGCCCAGCACGGCCACGACGAGTCGTTTCATCCCGAGGCCCGTCCCGACATCGTGGTGTGGCCACGCAGCGTCGAGGAGGCGGCCGGGATCGTGCGCATCGCCCTCGAGCATCGGCTGCCGCTGGTGCCGTTCGGAGCCGGAACATCACTCGAGGGCCATGTGGCGGCGCTGGCCGGCGGGATCAGCGCCGACATGCGCGAGATGGACGCGATCGGTCGCCCCTCGCTGGACGACCTCGACGTGGTGGTCCAGGCGGGTGCCACCCGTCGCGCTCTCGACGCCCGCCTGCGTCCGGAGGGTGTCTTCTTCGCGGTCGACCCGGGCGCGGACGCGACGATCGGGGGGATGGCCGCCACCGGCGCCTCGGGAACTCAGACCGTGCGCTACGGGACCATGCGCGAGAACGTGCTCGCGCTCACGATCGTCAACGGGTGGGGCGAGGTGGTGCGCACGCACTCGCGGGCGCGCAAGTCATCGGCCGGGTACGACCTGACCCATCTGATGATCGGCTCGGAGGGCACGCTCGGCCTGATCTGCGATCTGACCCTGCGTCTCCAGGCCGTGCCGCCGGCGATCGCCGCCGCGGCCTGCACCTTCCCGACCGTGGCCGCGGCGGTCCAGTGCGCGGTGTCCGTCGCCCAGTACGCCATCCCGGTGGCGCGGATCGAGCTCGCCGACGAGCTCCAGATCGAGGCGATCAACCGGCACGACGAAACCTCCTTCCAGGTCGCACCCACGCTGTTCCTGGAGTTTCACGGCATGTCCGAGGCGGACGTGTCGGCGCAGGCGCAGGAGACGGCGGAGATCGCGGCCGAGTTCGGCGGCGGCGACTTCGCGTGGGCCTCCGACGAGGGGGAGCGCCGGCGGCTGTGGCACGCGCGCCACCGCGCCTACGACGCGGCTCGCGCGCTGAAGCCCGGCCGCGCCGGCCTCACCACCGACGTATGCGTCCCGGTCTCGGCGCTCGCCGAGTGCGTCACCGCCGCGCAGGCCGACATCGCCGAACACAATCTGATCGCGCCGATCGTGGGACACGTGGGCGACGGCAACTTCCATGTGTGCGTCCTCGTCGACCCGAATGACCCCGAGGACATCGCGCGCGCGGAGGCCTTCCACGGCCGGCTTGTCGAGCGATCGCTGGCGCACGGCGGCACGTGTACCGGCGAGCACGGCGTCGGCTACGGCAAGTCGCGCTTTCTGACCGCCGAGCACGGCGCGGCCGGCGTCGAGATGATGCGCGCGGTCAAGCGCGCGCTCGATCCGCACGGGATCTTCAACCCCGGCAAGGTCCTCGGCTGACCGCCTCTGGGTCACGCGGCTGACCCGTCAGGTTCTCGTCGGCGGGCTTGCCGTGACGAGTTGCTTCTCGTCGGCGGGCTTGCCGTGACGAGTTAGCCGGGTCGATGAGCAAGCCGCGCACCGTTTGAACCCCGAAACCTGTGCGAAATCTCCACGTCGGCCGGGAACCCTTGAAGCACGCCGGGCTGGTGCCGATCCCGAGAGTGTCGAAAAAGGCAAACCCGTCGTGAGGTGGGGACGCAAAGCCAGGGGTCTCAGGGGGAGACGGCCCAGCTACCGACATTCAGGAGATCGTGGCCATGGATTTTGGCCGCCCTGCATGGAGGTTCCAGCCTTGTCTGCTTTCGTCCGCTCACGCCTGCGCGCCGCCGTCACTTGTATCGCGGCTGTTGCCTGTCTGGGCTTGTTTGTCGCCCCTGGTGTCGCCTTCGCGTCGAACTCGATTCTCGCGACGTGCCCGGCCCAGCCGGTCAGCACCCCGTTCTCGCAGTGGGGTGACACCAACAGCTACTACCTCGCGCCGGGAGGCTCGTTCGAGGGAACCGCCGATCAGGTGGGCTGGACCCTGTCCGGCGCGACCCTCACCCCGGGTAACGAGCCCTTCTACGTCAACGACCCAGGCGACAGTCAGTCGTTGACCATCGCCGGCGGGGGCAGCGCAACGTCCCCCTACTTCTGCGTGGACAACACGATGGCCTCGCTGCGGTTCTTCGCCCAGCAGGCGACAGCCGGCGGCGACCTCCTTGTACAGGCCCTCGTGCAGACGAACAACGGAGTCCAGACCGTGTCGCTCGCCGATCTCGCCGACGGCTCCGTGCCGTCGTGGGCCCCGACACAGCCGATTGTCGGCGACACCAGTGGCCTGGCCGACGGTCAGACGCTCCAGGTGGCGCTCCAGTTCAGCGTGCCCGCCTCGTCCGCGGCCTGGCAGATCGACGACGTGTACGTCGACCCGTGGCGGTCGGGCTGAGCGACAGGCGACGCCCAGCGCGGATCGCGGATAGCGAGTAAGGGCCCGTGGAGCACTACGACGACCAGGCCGAGTCGGCCACCGAGCAGCTTCTCGAGCACAGCTGGGAGCGCCGCGCGCGGCGCGCCTCCCAGCGTGAGCTGCTGGTCGACACGGTCGCGGGCGCTCTGTTCGTGGCGGTGGCCGCGGCACTCCTGCTGGCGGCCGGCGGGCTGCATCCCCACGCCGGGCAGACAGGCCCGCTCACCGGGACCGGCGTGCTCCTGATCGTGGTCTACGCGATCGCGGCGAGGATCGAGTTTCCGGTGGGCACCGGCTACGTGGTGCCCACCCAGCTGATCCTGGTGCCGATGCTGCTGGTCCTGCCGCCGGCCGCCGTCCCCGCCGCGGTCGGCGTCGGGATGGTCCTCGGGAACGCCGTGGACTGGATGTTCGGCCGGGTCCCGCCCCGTCGCCTGCTGTCGGCGGTGCCTGACTCCTGGCACGCCGTCGCGCCCGCGGCCGTGCTGCTCCTAGCCGGGTCGCCCACGATCGGCTTCGGCCAGCTGCCGCTCCTGGCCGGGGCGATCGCTGCCGGTTGCCTGCTCGATCTCGGCTGCTCGCTGACGCGCATGCGCCTGGCCCGTGCGGTTCCGCACGTCGATCTGCAGATCCGTGTGATCGCGATGGTCTGGACGGTCGACGCCTGCCTGGCCCCGGTCGGCTTCCTGGCCGCGATTGCCACCCGCGAGCACGGTCCCGCGATCCTGCTCGGGCTGCCGCTGGTGGTTCTGCTCTGGCTCCTGGCCCGCGACCGCAGCCAACGGATCGACAAGGCGCATCACCGGCTCAAGCTCGCGGAGCAGGAACGGGTGCGCCTCCAGTCCGCGGTGCGGCGACTGGGTGATGCGTTCGCCGCCAAGCTCGAGCTCGGCGGTCTGCTGGAGATCCTCCTGCACGGCTCGATCGAGGCGCTCGACGCGGCGGCCGGACGGCTCGAGCTGCCGAGTGCCCCCTCGCCCGTGCGTCTCTCGCGCGGTGTCGAAGGCTGGCTCGATGCGCTGCAGCACGAGGCGCGCGCCGAGGAGGCCGCGGATGGTCCGGTGCAGATCGGAAGGGCCGGTGTGTGGCGACTGAGCGTGCCCATGCACATCGTCGCGGCCCCGGGGGAGATCACGGGATCGCTGTGGCTGGTCCGGGCCGGCCGTGCGTTCGAGGAGGACGAGATCGCGCTGATGGCCGAGCTGGTCGCCAAGGCCGAGCTCGCCGCGGCCGAGATCATCGACAACCAACTGATCCGCGAGGAGGCGATGACCGACCCGCTGACCGGGCTCGGCAACCGCCGCCGCCTGACCTCCGACCTGCGCGCGGCCCTGGATGAGGCCACCGCGGACGCCGACTCCTCGCTGCTCTTGCTGTTCGACCTCGACGGCTTCAAGGCGTACAACGACACGTTCGGCCACCTGGCCGGCGACGAACTGCTGGCCCGCCTGGGCGACCGGCTGCGCGGCGCGGTGGACGGCGTCGGTCGCGCATACCGGCTGGGCGGCGATGAGTTCTGCGCCCATCTCGACCTGACCGGCCGCGATCCGCACACCCTGATCTCGGCCGCGGCCCGCGCCCTGACCGAGACCGGCCCGGAGTTCACGATCCGGGCGTCGCTCGGCGTGGTGCTCCTGCCCCAGGAGGCCAACGACACCTCGCTGGCCCTGCGGCTGGCCGACGAGCGGATGTATGCGCACAAGCGCCGCCGGTCGACCGGCGCGGGTGGCCAGGCCAGCGAGGTCCTGCTGCGGGCGATGCGCGCCAAGCAGCCCGAGCTCGATCAGCACGCCGGCGACGTCGCCCGCCTTGCCGCGCGCGTGGCCCGCCGGCTCGAGGTGAGCGGCGAGGCGCTCGACGAGGTGTTCCGCGCCGCCCAGCTGCACGACATCGGCAAGGTCGGGATCCCGGACGCGATCCTCAACAAGGGCGGCGGCCTCAGCGACAGCGAATGGGAGTTCATCCGCAACCACACGATCCTCGGTGAGCGCATCCTCCACGGCGCGGCTGCCCTGCGGCCGATCGCGCGGCTGGTCCGCGCCAGCCACGAGCGCTGGGACGGATCGGGCTATCCGGACCGGCTCCGCGGCGAGGAGATCCCGCTCGGGGCCCGGATCGTCAGCGTGTGCGACGCCTACGAGGCGATGACCAGCGACCGGACCTACCGGGCCGCCGTCTCGCACGACGTTGCCTGCCAGGAGCTGCGCCGCTGCGCCGGCGGCCAGTTCGACCCGGCGGTGGTCGAGGCCTTCCTGGCGGTGGCCGAGGATGACTCCGAGGAGGGTGCCTCCGACGTGGCGGGCACGGCCGCGGCCCACGTCCGGACCCTGCTTCAGTCAGCCCCGGCTCGCACCGCGGCTTAGAGCGTCGAACAAGCCCTCATGCGCCCCCGGCGATCCGCAGAACGGCTCCGGTCGCATATCTCGCCTCCGGGCCTAGCAACCAGGCGATGGCGGGGGCAATCTCCTGAGGCTCGCCCAGCCGTCCCAGCGGGATGCGCGCGGCGACTCGCTGCGGTCGGCCAGGGTCTCCGGCCGCGGCGTGGATCTCCGTGTTGACGGTCCCGGGTGAGACCGCGTTGACGCGGATCCCGTCGCCGGCCAGCTCCTTGGCCAGCCCGACGGTCAGGGCGTCGACCCCCGCCTTGGCCGCGGCGTAGTGCACGTACTCGTGCGCCGAGCCGAGGGTGGCCGCGGCTGACGAGACGTTGACGATCGCGCCACCCTTGCCACCGCGCCGGACCGACATCACGCGCGCGGCTTGGCGAGCGCACAGCACTGCGCCGAGCAGGTTGACGTCGAGCACGCGTCGGATCGCCTCCACCGGTGTGTCGGCCAGATCTCCCACGTGAGCGGTTAGCCCGGCGTTGTTGACCAGACCGGTCACGGTGCCGATCTGAGCCGCGGCCTCGAATAGCCCCTCGACCTCGGTCTCGCTGGTCACGTCGGCTTTCACCGAGATGCACTGAGCGCCGGCGTCGATCGCCCGCGCCCGCACATCGGCGGCGGCGTCCGCGTCCGCGCGGTAGGCGAACACCACGTCGTGGCCGGCACCGGCGAGGGTCAGCACGGTGGCGGCGCCGATCCCCCGGCTACCGCCGGTCACGATCGTCACCGGACGCATCGAGGGCGGCACCTCGTGGATCCTGCCAGAGAGGAGGTGCACAACCCGTCACGCGGACGCCGGCTCGCGCACCGTGACGCGCAGTGCACGCTGGACGCCGTCGTGTTCGTGCGCTGACCAGCGCGCCCCGGAGCGCTCCCGTGTCGGGTAGGGACCGGACAGAGCTATGTCCACCTCAGTCAAAGCGCACCGGGCGCCGGACCGGGGCGAGAGCGACGGCGATCAGCGGCAGGGCGGCGAGACTCGCCCGCTGCGCGCCGAGGAGAAGGCGCGCCTCGGCCTGCTCGCGCTCCCCACCTTCGCGCTGGCGCTGTCGATCACGATGGTCTCGACCTACCTATCGACGGTCACCCGGCGCTACACCCAGCAGACCGCGGTGATCGGCGCGATCATCGGCGGCGAAGGCGTGATGGCGTTGTGGGTCCCGCTGATCGCGGGCGCCTGGTCGGACACGCTGCGGACCAAGATCGGCGGGCGGCTGCCGTTCGTGCTGGCCGGCGCGGTGCCCGCGGCGGCGGCGCTGGCGCTGATCGGCTTCGTGCACTCACTCGCCCTGGTCGCCTTGGTGGCGGCGGTGTTCTTCGCGTTCTACTTCGTGGCCTACGAGCCGTACCGGGCGATGTATCCCGACATGCTCGACGAGGACGCGGTGGCCGGCCGCGCGCAGAGCACTCAGGCGCTCGCCCGTGGGCTGGGCACCGGGTGCGCGCTGCTCGGCGGCGGTCTGCTCCTGAGCGTCGCCCGCCCGCTGCCGTTCGCCGTCTCGGCACTGATCCTCCTCTGCGCCGTCGGAGGCTTCGTGGTGCTGATCCTTCGCCGCGGTCTGCCCGAGCAGGCACAGGAGGGCGCGGAGGGTCCGCTCCAGGTGGCCCGCCGGCTGCCGGGGCTCGTCAAGAAGCACCCAGCGCTGCGGGCGTACTTCGTGGCCAACGCTCTGTGGGAGATGGCGCTGGCCGGACTCAAGGCGTTCGTGGTCCTGTACCTGACGATCGGCCTGCGCTACCAGTTGACCACGGCATCGCTGATGATCGGAGGGGTCGCGCTGGTCATCCTGATCGGCGCCGGCGCCACCGGCAAGGCCGGGGACAAGTGGGGACGCATCCGGGTGGTGAAGTTCGCGCTGTGGGGATACGGCCTCGGCTTCATGGTTCTGGTGTTCACCACCAGCCGCCCGCTGCTGGCCGTCGCGCTGCCGTTCATCGCGATCGGCGGCGGAGCGGTGATGACGATGGCCTACGCGATCCTCATGCCCCTGATGCCCAAGGACGAGCACGGTGCGCTCACCGGCTTCTACAGCCTGTCGCGCGGCGTTGGGATCACGGTCGGCCCGATCCTCGCCGGCATCCTGATCGCGGTGACCAGCAATGGCCCGTTCTCCGGCACCAAGGGCTTTCAGGCCATGTGGATCGTGTGCGCCGGCGCGGCGCTCACGAGCATCCTGTTCGTGCGCCGGCTCCAGCAGGCCGAGGACGATCGGCGCCGGCTCGAGCAGGACTGAGCCGAGGTCAGTCGCCCGGGTTGCGCACGATCCGCGGGTCGCCGCGGCGGCCCGACCACGAACCAGATCGCCTCGACCGGCTCGTGGCCGACGGTGAACAGGCGGTGGGGCATGGTCGAGTCGAACGAGATCGAGTCGCCGGGGCCGAGCTCGTAGGTGTCGAAGCCGACCGTGACGCCCAGGCGGCCGCGTCAGCACGTGGCCGTACTCGTACCCCGAGTGGCGCATGAGCGAGTCCTCGGGGCACGACTCGCTGCCCACCTCGTACACGACGTTCGAGGAAGTCGACGTCCTGCGGCGTCTGCGGCGTGAGGCGCTCCCACTGGACCCCCGAGGCGAGCTCGATGGTCTTGCCGCCTCCGGCGCGCACGACCGGGTCGAAGCGGCCGATCACCGGGCCTTCGACGCCGCTCGGCCGGCGTGGTCGCGGGCGGACGGCGCTCGCCGTCGCGGCGGAGCCTGGCCCGAGCGCCGGCGCCGGCCCGAGGAGCCGAGCAGCAGCTCGTCGAGCGACAGGCCGAGCTCGTTGACGATTGCGTACAGCGTCCCGACCGAGGGCGAGGCCTTGCCGAGCTCGACCTGGGAGATCAGGCTGGCCGAGACGCCGACTCGCCGGGCCAGCTCGCGCACGCCGATCTGCTGGCGAAGGCGCTCCTCGCGTACTCGCCGGCCGACCGCCTCGGGCGCCACGCCGTCGCGTCCCGGCGAGCTCGGCAAGTCCCCCTGCTCGCTCCTGATCCACCGGTTCGATCTCCGCCTGCAGCTTCAACTCGATGACTGTACAGCGGGTTCAGCGGCGCAGTCCGTGCCGCGAGCCCGACGGCGCCCCTCAACTCACCGGTACCGACTCGCGGTCCTCGCGGACCAGGTCGGCGCCGCGCACGTACTGGCGGCCGGCGACGAGCAGCTCCTCGGCCGGGGAAGCGGGTGAGGATCTCCGGGCCCTCGGCGGTGACCAGCACCTCCTCCTCGATCCGCGCGGCGGAGCGGCCGTCGCTGGCCGGGCAGTAGGTCTCGAGCGCGAACACCATGCCCTCCTCGATCTCGACCGGATCGTCGAAGGAGTGCAGCCGCGAGATCATCGGCGCCTCGTACAGGCCCGACGCCGATGCCGTGGCCGAACTGCAGCCCGAAGCAGGCCTCCTCGCTGGCGAAGCCGAGCTCCTCGCGCGGTCGGCCAGACGGCGGCGATCGCGTCGGTCCTGACGCCCGGGACGGACGAGCTCGATCGCGGCGTCGAGCCATTCGCGGCACTGCTTGTAGGCGTCGAGCTGCGACCGGGTGGCGCCGCCGACGCAGAACGTGCGGTAGTAGCACGTCCGGTAGCCCATGAACGAGTGGATGATGTCGAAGAACGCCTGATCGCCGGGGCGCAGCAGGCGGTCGGAGAACACGTGCGGATGCGGGTTGCAGCGGTCGCCCGAGACCGCGTTGATCGCCTCGACCTGCTCGGAGCCGAGCTCGAACAGCAGCCGCTGGGCCTCGGCGACGATCTCGTGCTCGCGGACGCCCGGGCGCAGCAGCTCGTAGATCCGCTCGTACACCGCGTCGACGATCGCCGCCGCGTGATCGAGCAGCGCGATCTCGTCCTGCGTCTTGATCTTGCGCGCGCTCAGCATCACCGGCGCGGCGTTCGCGGTCGCGATGCCGAGGCGGTGCAGCGAGGCCAGCGTCTCCATGTCGGTCAGGTCGATCCCGAGCGGCTCGCGCTCGAGGCCGTGCTCGCGCAGCTCCTCGTGGATGTGCCCGGCGAGCAGGTCGGGCACGCCGGTCTGCTCCGGCATCGCGCCGCGCATGCTCGACACGCCGGGACGCCAGCTCGTCTCCGGCAGCCACGGCGCGTAGAGCTGGTGGTGCCGGGCGGCCGAGCCGAAGTCCCACAGCACGGGGTCGCCCTCGCGCGGCAGCAGCACGCAGCGGGCGCTCTTGTCGCGCGCCCACTCGCCGATGTGCGTGCTCGTCACGTACCGGATGTTGTTCTGGTCGAACAGCAGCACCGCGCCGAGATCGGAGGCGCGCAGCGCGGCGCGCGCTCGCTCGAGCCGCTCGGTGCGCAAGCGCGGATAGTCCACCCGCTGCTCCCAGTCCACCGCCATGGTGGCTCCGCGCGAGGCGATCATCTCGACTCCCCCGTGTGTCGTTTGCTCAGTTGCTCGGCCAGGTGGTCCCAGTCGCGGTTGAAGCGGTACGAGTAGTTGGCCGGGCGGCTGCGGCGACTGCGTCTCCAGCCAGCGCACGCGGCCGTCGCTGCGGTTGTAGAACGCGTGCACGCATCCGACGCCGGTCCAGAACACGTCTCCGGGACCGAGCGTGAACGTCTCGCCGTCGGCCATCGCCTCGACCTCGCCCTCGAGCATGTAGTAGGTCTCCTCGAGCGGGTGGTCGTGCGGCTGCGCCACGCCGCCCGGCTGGTACTCGACCATGAACATCGTGTGCAGCGCGGCGCCCAGCCGCTGGTCGACCAGCATCTTGACCGCGATCCCGCTGTAGGCGAGCAGCGCGGTGGCCATGCTGGCCGAGACGGTCGGCGCGTCGACGGGGGCGCCGATCTTGAGGTTGTCGACGTCCATCTGCCCGGGCCCGAGGCGGAAGAACGTCCGCGTGCGGGGATCGCGGATGTCGAGCGCGCTCGCCTGGCGTCCGCGGGCACCGGCTCGCCGGTCCAGAACGTGTCAGGGGGTCCGGAGATGCGCGGAGCGGGCGCGTTCACCTCGAGCCACCTGGCGGGCTCCGTCGAGCGGTTGGCCCAGGCGTGGGGCACGCCCACGGGCAGCAGCCCGCATTCGTCGGCGGCCAGCCGGTAGGCGCGACCTTCGACGGTCAGGCTCGGGTTGCCGCTCGAGCACGTAGAAGCTCTGCTCGGTCGAGTGCACGTGCGTGTCGACCCGGCCGTCCGGGTCGAGCTCGACCAGCGCGAAGCCGGTGTGGACGGAGCCGACGTGCCGGCCGACCAGCGTGGCGCGGCGCAGGCCGCTCGCCCGGTCGCCGAGGGCCTCGGGAACGATCGGCTCGATCTCATCCGCCCGCTGGACGTGGTAGAGCCGGTTCAGATCCATGGTCGGCCTGACACTAATGCGCCGGATCGTTTGTTGTCAATCAACGCTGTACGTGCAGTCTATGCTGGACGCAGCCGCCTGGTCCGTCGGGCATCGCAGGTCTCAGGCCAGCACCCAGCCGCCATCCACCGCCAGGTTGACCCCGTTCACGGCGGTGTTCTCGAGCAGGAACCGCGCGGCGTCGGTGACCTCGTCCATCGTCACCAGGCGTCCAGTCGGCGTCCGCTCCTTGACGCTCCCAGGAACTCGGTCGCGTTGATCCACGCCGGGCTGTCTCCGACCACGCCGGGGTGCAGCGCGTTGACGCGCACGGGGGCGAGCTCGGTGGCGAGCGTGCGCACCATCGTCGTCACCGCCCCGTTGACGCTGGTCACCGTCGTGGAGCCCGGGTACGGCCGGTCCTTGGCCAGGCCGCCGAACAGCAGCACCGACGTGTCGTCGTGCATGCGCGTGCACAGGCAATGGAGCACCTCGGTGTAGCCCACGAGCTTCAGCGTGGCGAGCCGGATCGCCCGGTCCACGTCGTACTCGCGCACGCTGTTGGAATCGCGTTCGATCGCGGCGAGGACGATGTGGTCGACGGCGCCGACCGACTCGAGCGCGGAGGCGATCTGCGTCGGCTCGGCTCAGGTCGAGGGCGACGCCGGTGGTTCCGGCGCCGATCTCGCGCGCGACCGCCTCGGTCTGGTCGCGGTCGCGGCCGGTGATCACGACGTGGCCCCTGCGCTCGGCGTACTGCTCGGCGAGCCGTCTTCCGATCCCCCGGGTGCCCCCGACGATCAGGGTCGAGCCCGCTGCCCCGTTCTCTCCTGTAGCCATCCGTCCTCTCCTCGTGTGTTTAGCGGCAGTTTACGGGAGCGAGGTCGGTGAGTCCGGATCGCCGCGGCCAATGGCGCGCTTGCCTGCCCTGCGGCGCTCTGATAGAAGCCGTTTTGCCGAGCTGTACAGCGACGGGACACACACCTGACACCAGGAGGAGAGAGATGGCGGGCGGAAACGGGCAGATCCTGACCACGCATGCCGGGAGCTTGCCGCGGCCGAACGAGCTGGCGGACACGATCTGGGAGCGGATCGACGGCAAGGAGATCGACGAGGCGAAGCTTCAGTCGATGATCGACTCCGCCGTCGGCGAGGTCGTGGCCAAGCAGCACGAGGCCGGCATCGACGTGATCAGCGATGGCGAGATGAGCAAGACCGGCTTCAGCACCTACATCAACGATCGCTTCTCCGGCTTCGCCGGTCGTTCGGAGTTCCAGGCCGACGATGTGGCGCCGTTCCCGAACCTGGCCATGAAGCTGTTCGCCACGGATTCGATGGCGCATCTGATCTTCGCCAACTGCGTCGGACCGGTCGAGGTGGCCGACAAGGAGGCAGTGCATCGCGACATCGCACGGTTGAAGAGGGCGATGGGGGACGCCGATCCGTCGACCGCGTTCATGGGGACGATCAGCCCGGGGCAGATCGCGTTCAACTATCCCGACCAGCACTACGGCTCGCACGAGAAGTACCTGGCCGCGTGCGCCGAGGCGCTGGCCTACGAGTACAACGCGATCATCGATGCGGGGCTGAATCTGCAGGTCGATTCGCCGGATATGGCGATGGCCGCACACTCGCGCTCGGTGGGATCGAGCGTGACGGATTGGCATCAGCATCTGCCGATGGCCGTCGAGGCTCTAAACGGGGCGCTCGAGGGGATCCCGGCCGAGCGGGTGCGCTTCCACGTGTGCTGGGGGAACATCGGGAGCCCCCACCACTGCGATATCCCGCTCGAGCAGATCATCGATCACGTGCTCAAGGTCAACGCGGGAACGATCTACGTCGAGGGGGCCAACCCGCGCCACGCGCACGAGTGGCGCGTCTTCCGCGACACCGAGCTGCCGGACGACAAGAAGCTGATCCTCGGCGTGATCGACGTGAAGACCAACTACATCGAGCACCCGCGCGTGGTCGCCGACCGCCTGGTCCAGGTCGGCAAGCTGATCGGCAAGGAGCGCCTGCTCGCGGGGACCGACTGCGGGTTTGACACGTTCATCCGCTGGTCGCTGGTCGATCCCGACGTGGCCTGGCTCAAGCTGAAGTCGCTGTCCGAAGGCGCCGAGATCGCCTCGGGCGAGCTGTAGGCAGACCGAGCGGGCGCCGCGGGCGAGGGTCCCGCGGCGCGCCGGCGCGGCCAAGTGTGCGCGGAGAGGCTCTTGACTGCCGTGAAACGGCCTGTTTATGATCACGCGACACCACTGTTTATCCCCGCGCCACGCTTCGGTGAACACATGAGAGGACACCGGGCTGAGGGACAGGGCTGCGGCGGACGAGGTCGAGGAGGGAGTACCGCACATGAGAAGCACCGCCGGAAGGCTTTCGCGCGGAAGGATGGCGAGCGTCGCCGGCCTGGCCGCGGCCGCGCTTCTGCTGGCAGCGTGTGGGTCGTCATCGAGCTCGAGCAGCAGCGCGAGCAGCAGCGCCGCGGCGACCGGCTCGGGCAGCAGTTCGGCTAGCAGTAGCACGAGCAGCAGCAGCGGCTCGGGCAAGCACGTGACGATCGCCTACATGTCGTTCGCGGTCGCCAACACCTACGACGCGCCGATGCTGGCTGCGGCGAAGGCCGTGGCCGCGTCCGACAACGCCACGGTCAAGGTGTTCGACGCCAACAACAACCCCGCGACCGAGTATTCGCAGCTCCAGGACGCGATCACGAGCGGCAACTACCAGGGGATCATCACCCAGCCGATCACGAGCACGAACCTGATCCCGCTTGTGCAGCAGGCGATCAGCAAGGGCATCAAGGTGGTCAACATCGACCAGATCCTGGGTCCGAAGCTCAACACCTTCCAGAAGCAGGTGCCTGGGCTGTCGGGCAACGTCACGTTCGTCCCGACCGAGCTCGGCAACAAGTTCGGCGCGCTCGTGGTCCAGGCGTGCAAGGCGAACAACCTGAACCCGTGCAACGTCGGCTACCTCTATGACATCAAGGCGTCCGCGCTCGACGTGGCGCTGCGCTCGGGCTTCAATCAGGCCATCGCAGCCGACCCGTCGGTCAAGGTGGTCGCGGAGGGCCAGGACTTCTTCACGCCCGCTGAAGGACTGAAGGCCGTCCAGGACATGCTGCAGTCGAACTCGAGCATCAACCTGATCGCCGGATCCGACCAGGGCATCGAAGGCGCCCAGCAGGCGAACACGAGCAAGAAGGTCGTGCTCGTCGGCTACGGCGGCTCGGCCGCGGGCATCTCGGGCGTGAAGTCGGGCAAGTGGTTCGGCACGGTCCAGCAGACCCCCGCCACCGAGGGCAAGCTGGGCATGCAGCAGGTGATCGCCGCGGCGCAGAGCGGCACCAGCGCCGCGGCCGTCGATCCGCTCGCCTCGCTGCCCAACGGAGGCACGATCCTCAAGTCGAACGTCAGTCAGTTCCATCCTGAATGGGCCGGATAGGGTCCGCCGCGCCCAGCCGCCGGGTGCTTGTCGAGCTTCGCGCGATCGACAAGCACTTCGGCGGCGTGCGCGCGCTCGACGCGGTCTCGATCAGCGTCGAGGAAGGCACGGTCCACGCGGTCATCGGCGAGAACGGCGCCGGCAAGTCGACCCTCGGGAAGATCATCGCCGGCGCCGTCCAGCCCGACGCCGGCGAGATCGTCGTCGACGGCGAGGCGGTGTCGTTCCGCTCGCCGCGGGAGGCGCTGTCGGCCGGGATCGCCGCGATCGCCCAGGAGCTGCTGGTCGTCCCGCGCCTGTCCGTCGCCGAGAACGTGTTCCTCGGCGCCGAGCCGCGCCGGGGCGGATGGGTCAAGCGCGGCGCCCTGCGCCGGCGCTTCGACGCGCTCGCCGCCGAGGCCGGCTTCAGCCTCCCGGCCGAGCGGCCGGCGGGCTCGCTGCGCACGGCCGAGCAGCAGCAGATCGAGATCCTGCGGGCGCTGGCCCGCGACGCCCGGCTGATCGTGATGGACGAGCCGTCGGCGGCGCTCAGCGAGCCCGACACGGTGCGCCTGCACGAGATCATCCGCTCGCTGACCCAGGCCGGCAAGAGCGTGCTGCTCGTGTCCCACTTCCTGCGCGAGGTGCTCGAGCTGGCCGACACGGTGACCATCCTGCGCGACGGCAAGCTCGTCCACACCAAGCCCGGCCTCGGAGGAGACCGAGGCCACGCTGATCCAGGCCATGCTCGGCCGGCCGCTCGACGCCGCGTTTCCGCCGAAGCCCGCGCACCGGACGGACGCCCCGGTTCTCCTCTCGGTCCGGGAGCTGAGCGCGCCCGGCGTCAGCGACGCGTCGCTGGAGGTTCGCGAGGGCGAGATCGTCGGGATCGCCGGTCTGGTCGGCGCGGGCCGGAGCGAGCTGGCGCGCGCGATCTTCGGAGTGGACCGCCGCAAGGACGGCGAGGTCGAGCTCGCCGGCGGCTCGCTCGGCGCGACGGCTCCGCTGCGTCAGCCTGCGCCGCGGCCTGGCCATGCTCCCCGAGTCGCGCAAGGACCAGGGTCTGCTGCTCAGCCGCTCGGTGCTCGAGAACGTGAGCCTCTCGCGACTGGAGGAGTTCAGCCGCCTGGGCATCGTCAACCGCCGCGCCGAGCGAGCCGCCGCGACGTGAGGCACTCGACCGCGTCGCGGTCAAGGGCGGCGACTACGCCGCCCCGGTGGCGGCCCTGTCGGGCGGCAACCAGCAGAAGGTGCTGTTCGCGCGGATGCTCATGTGCGGTCCCCGCGTGCTGATCGCCGACGAGCCGACGCGCGGGGTCGACGTCGGCGCCAAGCGGGCGATCTACGACCTGCTCGTGGGCCTCGCCGCCGACGGGATGGGCGTGCTGCTGATCTCCTCCGAGGTCGAGGAGATCCTCGGCTTGGCCCACCGCGTGCTGGTGATGAGCCGCG
The DNA here is from genome assembly GCA_963764545.1 of uncultured Solirubrobacterales bacterium. Classification (GTDB taxonomy): domain Bacteria; phylum Actinomycetota; class Thermoleophilia; order Solirubrobacterales; family Solirubrobacteraceae; genus Palsa-465. The sequence continues at coordinate 186,713 of CAVXSX010000013.1, forward strand.
GGCGCATCGTCACCGAGCTGCGCGGCGAGGAGATGACCGAGTCGGCGATCCTGTCCGCGGCGTTCTCGGAGAAGGCAGCACGAGCGGAGCGCGGCATGACGACCGGCACCGGCACGACGCCCACGAGCACCGACGACCCGACGACCCCGTCGCGACTCGGAGGCGCCCGGATCCTCGGGCGGCCGGGTTCAGACGCTGGGACAGGGACGGTGGCGAGCCGCCGGCATCGTCTTCCCGTTCCTGATCCTGTTCATCGTCCTGACCGATCGCGAGCTCTTCGTTCGCGACCAAGGCCAACCTGCTCAACATCCTCGACCAGCAGTCGGCGACGCTGATCATCGCCGCGGCGGGCACGCTGGTGCTGGTCAGCGGCGGCATCGACCTGTCGGTCGGCTCCGTCTACGGCCTCTCAGGGGTGGTTGCGGCGGAGCTCGCCATCCACAGCTGGCCTGCCGGTCTGGCGATCATCGTCGGGGTGCTGGTCGGCTTCGCGGCCGGGCTGATCAACGGCGTGGTCGCCACCTACTTCCGGATCAGCGCCCTGATCGCGACGCTCGCGATGTCGTTCGTGCTCGCCGGCCTGGGATCGCTGATCACCCAGGGGAACCTGTTGAACCTGTTCACCCACCAGTCGTTCTCCCAGCTGACCCGCACGAGCATCTTCACGGTCGACAGCTCGATCTGGCTGATGCTCGTCGCGGTGATAGCGCTCGGGCTGTTCCTCGCCCGGTCGACCATCGGCCGCTACATGTACGCCGCGGGCGGAAACCCCGAGGCGGCGCGGATCGCCGGCGTCCGGGTCAACGTGGTCAGGGTGATCAGCTTCGCGCTGAGCGGCGGGGCGGCCGGGCTGGCCGGCGTGATCGACGCCTCCCGGGTGCTGAGCGCCCAGTCGCAGGACAACAGCTCGCTCACGTTCACGGTGCTGGCCGGGATCGTCGTCGGCGGAACCAGCATCCTCGGCGGCGAGGGGGCCGTGTGGCGAACCGTCGTCGGCGTGCTGTTCATCGCGCTGATCGGCAACGGCTACGACCTGCTCGGCCTCAATCCGCTCTACGAGCAGATCACGCTCGGCGTGCTGATGATCCTCGCCGTCGGCCTCGATGCCTGGTCACGCGGACGGGCGGCCTGAGCCGGCCCGGCGCACGCCGCGCCGGGCGAAGTCCACACTCGACCGGCCGCGTGGCTCGAGTGTGGGGAAAGTGCCGCTATACGGCACCTAAGTCCACGCTCGACGCTGGCGTCGCGCCGAGTGTGGACTTGGCCACGCTCTCGCGGCGGGTGTCGTAGCGACCAGGAAGCGGGGAAGCGGGGAAGCGGGGAAGCGGGGAAGCGGGGAAGCGGGGAAGAACGGAGGCGGGGAAGCGGGGAAGCGGACGGAGCACCCAGCTCCGCGGGATGCGCGGGGCATTCCGGTATAGGCTGCCGCGAAACCCGGAAAAGGAGCACATCATGGTCAAGCTCGTGGTTGCGTACGGCGCGCCCGAAGACCCGGCGGCGTTCGATCAGCACTACGCGGAGACGCACGTCGCACTCGCGGAGAAGATCCCCGGCATGCGTCGCTTCGAACACGGGAAGGTCCTGGGGACACCGGACGGCTCGCCGGCGCCGAACTACTACCTGGCCGAGCTTTGGTTCGACAGCGCCCAGGACGTGGAGGCGGCGTTCGCCAGCCCCGAGGGGCAGGCCGCCGGGGCTGACGTGGGCACCTTCGCGACGGGCGGCGCGACGATGATGATCGCCGACATCACCTGAGGTCAGTCGCCGGCCTCGTGCCGTCGAGTAGCTCGGACACCGCCTGCATCAGGTCGTCGGGAGCGAACGGCTTCGCCACGAACGCCGCATCCGGGGGCAGGCCCCGCCGGGTCACCTCGTCGCCCGGATACCCGGAGCTGAACAGCACCTTGACCTCCGGGCGAATCTGGCGCAGGCGCTCGGCGATCTCGGGACCGGGCAGGCCGGGCAGCACGATGTCGCTGATCAACAACCCGATTGGACCCGGCTCCCGACCCGCCACCTCAAGGGCCTCGTCGCCCTCGGCGGCCACCAGCACCGTGTAGCCGGCGCGCTCGAGCAGGCGCTGGACGATGCGCCTGACCGCGGGCTCGTCGTCGACCACGAGCACGGTCGATGTCGGCGTCTCGGACGCCGGCGCGGAAGCCGGTGCGCGGACGCCGGCTGGCGGCGCCGGTTTGTGGCACGCGGGCAGGTAGATCCTGAACGTGCTGCCCCGTCCGGGCTCGGAGTAGACCGAGACCGTGCCTCCGGACTGCTGGACGATGCCGAACACCGTGGAGAGACCGAGGCCGGTGCCCTGGCCGACCGGCTTGGTGGTGAAGAAGGGCTCGAAGATGTGGCGCTGGATCTCGGCGTCGATCCCGCGACCGGTGTCCGAGACCGCGATCACCACGTAGCGTCCCGGCTCCAGTGACAGCCGCTGCCGGGTGAATTCCTCGTCGAGCTCGGTCGCGGTGACCTCGATGGCCACGCGCCCGCCGTGGGGCATGGCGTCGCGCGCGTTAACGGCCAGGTTCATGATCACCTGATCGATCTGGTGGCGATCGGCCTCCACGGCGCTGTCGGGAGTCGCGAGGTCGAGGACCAGCTCGACGTCCTCGCCCAGCAGGCGGGACAGCATCGGGGCGAGCGCCTCGATGACCTCGCTCACGCTGAGAATCTCCCGCTGCGTGATCTGCCGCCGGCTGAACGTGAGCAGCTGGCGCGTGAGCCCGGCGGCGCGATCGGCCGCGACGCGGATCTCCCGGGCCTCCTCGCACAGGGGGTGGCTGGACTCGAGCTCGCTGGCCAGCAGCTCGCTGGAGCCGATGATCGCGGTCAGCACGTTGTTGAAGTCGTGGGCGATCGCGCCCGCGAACCGTCCCAGGGCCTCCATCTTCTGCGACTCGCGCAACTGATCCTCCAGGCGCCGGCGCTCGGTCAGGTCCTCCACCACCGACAGCGTGTACAGCGTCCGTCCCTCGGCATCGCGCACCGGTGAGGTGCTCGTCCCGAGATGCAGGATCGTGCCGTCCGGCCGCACGTAGTCGCTCTGCATCTCGACCACGTCCTGCTCTGACTCGAACAGTCGCCTGACCGTCTCCCTGGGCCGCACGGCTTCGTCGGCCGGCACCACGTCCTCTATGCCGGTGCCGATCAGTGCCTCGACGCTCGGATACCCGACCATCCGCGCGTACGCGGCGTTCGCCTCGACCACCAGACCGGCACGATCACGCGCGACGAAGCCGATCCGCGTCGAATCGAGCAGCGCGCGAAAGCGCTGCTCGTTCTCGTGCACGCGCCGGTACAGGCTCGCGTTGTCGATGGCCACCGCCGCCCGCGCCGCCAGCTCCTCGAGCAGCTCGCGGTCGGCATCGGAGTAGGGCGGAGCCTCAGCGCTGATCCGGATCAGGGTGGCCACTCCGATCACCTGGCCACGTGCGCGGAGCGGAACGTTGATCAGCCCGCGCAGGAAGAACCGGCCGCTCAAGATCGCATGCTGCTCGGGTGTCAGCATGGCCTCGAACTGCGCCTGCGATATGTCGCGCAGGACGATCGTCTTCCCGGTCCGTACGACCTCGCCGGTGGCGCCGGACACCGAAACGCGCTGGTCGAGCACGGCGCGCGCCAGCTCGAGCGCAGCGGCGTCGCGGTGATGCAGGGCGACCGGCTCGAGCCACTGGCGGTCCTCGGAGAGCACGTAGAGCACGCAGCCGTCGCCGATCAGCTCCACCATTCGCTCGGCCACGAATTGCAGCGCGCGATCGAGCGAACCGATGTCGAGCGTGAGGTGATGCGAGAACTCGCTGAGGAGATGCAGGCGCCGCACCTGACGCTCGCGCTCCTGGTCGAGCTGGTCCCCGGCCAGCCCATTGGCGGCGCGCCGGGCAGCCAAGTTCAGCAGCACGGCGTCCGGGCCCAGATCCCGGTGCGCCACGGTTCCCACCGCGAGCACGCCGGTGAGCTCCTCGCCGAACAGCAGCGGTACGGCGAGGACCGAGCGGATCCGGTCGGGCATCAGCGGATCGGATGCGGCGTGATCCTCACCGCACTCGGTGATCGATACCGGCCGGCGCCGGTCCGCCACGTGCCGCGCTATGCCCCGGTCGATCGGCACCTCGCGTCCGGGCGCCGGCGCAGCGGCCGCTCCGAGGGACAGCCGCACCACGAACCGGCCGCCTTCGCGCGCGAGGAGCGTGACGGCGTCGGCTTCGAGCAGCGTCATCAGACGCTCCAGCAGCGCGGTCAGGAAGTCGTCGAGCTCGAGCGACGGGACCGGCACGTCGAGCAGGGCCTGGACCGCGTCGAGCCGCCGCACGGAGTCGGCGATCCGCTCGTCGGCCGGATTCATCCCGACACCTCCCCCGTGTGCCTCCGTGAGTGCATCTGTTACATCTGGAGCGTCAATTGCAGCCGAGCCTTGCGTAGCGTCCACCAACGCTCGCTCCGGTCTTCCCAGGCGCGGCCCTGCCGCGCCTCCCTAGTGACAATTAGAGCACACAAGCGCGCGACCGGGAAGCGGTGACCGGTCTCGCCCACCGGAGGTCGGTGGGGTACAAACGGAGGGATGCGAGGCATCGAGCTGATCGTCGCGCTCCTGCTGGCTTCGACGGCGCTGGCCGGGCTGGCGCGGGCCATCAACGTCCACTACGCGATCGTGCTCGTGCTCGGTGGACTGATCGTGGGCCTGGTGTCCGGCGGATCGGCCCCCCACATGGATCCGAACATCGTGCTGTTCGTGTTCCTGCCGCCGCTGATCTACGCCGCGTCGTTTGGTTCCTCCACCCAGGACCTGCGGGCACACGCGCGACCGATCGCCCTCCTGGCCGTCGGTCTGGTGCTCCTCACGATGGGGGCGGTCGCGGTCGTCGCGCACGTGGTGGCGCACATGCGCTGGGGGCCGGCCATGGTGCTGGGCGCGATCCTCGGCGCGACCGACCCGGTGGCGGCGACATCGGTGCTACGGCGCCTGGGCGCGCCGGACCGGATCTCGACGATCCTCGAGGGCGAGTCGCTGGTCAACGACGGAACCGGCCTGACCGTGTACAGGCTGGCGGTAGCCGCGGTGGTCTCGGGACACTTCTCGCTCGGCGCGGGGGTCGTCAAGTTCATCTGGGTCTCGGCCGGTGGCGTCGCCATCGGTCTGGTCGCTGGATGGCTATCGGTCGAGGTCCGCAGGAGGATCGACGAGCCGCAGATCGAGATCAGCATCTCGCTGCTGACTGCCTACCTGGCCTACCTGCCGGCCGACCGCCTGGGCTTCTCGGCCGTGCTGGCCGCGGTCGCGGCCGGCCTGTACACGGGTGGGCGAACCGGGCTGATGCTGTCGCCCGCCTCCCGGCTACGCACGCTGGGCTTCTGGGAGGCGCTCACGTTCGTGCTCGAGTCGTTGCTGTTCCTGCTCATCGGCCTGCAGCTCCCGCACATAACGCGTGGCCTGGCCGTCGGCCGCCCGCTGACCTACGCGGCGGTGGTCGTGGTCACGCTGGTCGTGGTCAGGATGGCCTGGATGTTCACGGTGCCGGCCGTCACCCGGATCATCCGGCCCGTTCGCGGCGAGTCGCGGCCGACAGCGGGCGAGCTGACGATCCTCGGCTGGAGTGGGATGCGCGGCGGCGTGTCGCTGGCCGCCGCCCTGGCCCTGCCCCTGACTGCCGGCGGTCAGCCCTTCCCCGACCGCTCGAACGTGCTGTTCATCGCCTTCGTGGCCATCGCGGCGACGTTGGTCATCCCGGGCCTCACCCTGTCGCCCCTGATTCGGCGGCTCGGCGTCGGCCAGGAGGAGGAGCTGGCCCGCGAGGAGGCGCGCACGCGCGTGGCGCTCGCCCAGGCCGCGCTGACCCGCATCGACGAGCTTGCCGAGAATGAGGAGCTGGGCGAAGCGATCGCCGACCCCCTCCGGCTGACCTACGAGCAGCGGATCCACCGCCTGGAGGGCGAGCTCGACGACGACGCGCCCGGCGACGAAGCCGCCGTGGCCCACCGTGTGCGGGAGCTGCGCCGCGACCTGATCGCGGCGGAGCGGCGCAAGTTGTCCGAGCTGCGGCGGCGGCGGAAGATCTCGTCCGAGTCGGTACGCCGGATCGAGCACGAGCTCGACTTGGAGGAGTCCCGACTGTCCGGATGAGCGACTGACCGGGCCGCCTATGCCTGGCGGCGGCGGGCGGCCAGCCGGGCCAGCGTGACCGCGATGACCAGCGCGCCGCCGTAGAACACGTCCTGCACCCAGCCCTGGGCGCCCAGCAGCTGAAGGCCGGTGATGCCGGTGACCAGGAAGTAGGTGGCGACGAACACGCCCCACGGGCTGAACCGGCCCGGGTTGATCACGGTCTGGCCGAGGAACGCCCCGGCGAACGCGGGCAGCAGGTAGGGCGGCCCGCCTCCGGGGTCGGCTGCGCCGACCACGCCGGCCTGCATGATCCCGGCGATCGTGCAGATCATCGTGGTGGCCATCAGCGACAGCGCCCGCAGTTCGTTCACGCGCAGGCCGGCGAGCCGCGCCACGTCGCGTCCCTCGCCGACGAACAGCAGATGGCGACCCAGCGGCGTGTAGCCCAGCATGTACCAGAGCAGGATGCAGATGACCAGAGCCGATGAAGAACGCGATCGGCAGGCCGAAGCAGCGTGTGCTGCATGGCGTTGAGCAGGCTCTGGGAGATGCCGCCGATCGTCACCGAGTTGCTGATCCCGTAGCCAAGGCCGCTGAGGAACGTCCCCATGCCGAGCGTGACGATCAGCGATGAGACGCCGATACGCACGACGAGGAAGGCGTTGAAGCCGCCGATGATCAGGCCGACCACGAGCGTCGCGACGATCGCCGGGCACGATCGCCCAGTGGTGGTTGACGTTGAGGAAGGCCACGAACGTGGCCGCGAAGCCCATGACTGAGGCGACCGACAGGTCGAACTCGCCCGCGGTCAGCGACACGATCAGCCCGAGGGTGATCACGAGCTGCACCGACTGGGTCCCGAAGATCGTCTCGAAGTTCGTCGAGGTTGGGAACGTGTGGGGCCGCAGGAGCGAGAAGACCACGATGATCACGCCCCACAGGACCAGGATCCCGTAGCGCTCGCTCAGCTCGATCGGGCTCCAGAACGACCGCCCGCCGCTCGCCGCGCGCTGCCCCGGAGGGGTCTCGCGCGACTCGGTCGGGCTCGTCGTTGACTCGCGCGTTTCGGTCACGGGTTCGGCGTCAGTCGGCGGTGGCGCCGCGTGTGGGCACGGGCCATCGCATATCGCATACTGCATGCCACATTCGCATATTGCATACGATTTTGGTAGCGTAGCGATCCGGAAACCGCGTGTCTACCGCGGACGAGCCGAAGGCAAAGAGAGGGTGCCTATATGAGCCGACCGAGGGGTCTTGCCTCGCTGGTGTTGCTTGCCGTCGTTGCCGTATTGCTCGCGGCGTGCGGCAGTAGTTCGTCGTCGTCATCGTCTTCTTCCTCCGGCGCGAGCTCAGGGACATCCTCGAGCAGCGGGTCGTCCAGCTCGTCGGCGTCGTCGGGCGTCGCCCAGGCGCAGCAGGCCGTCGCCAAGGCGGAGCAGGAGCCGACCTGGACCGGTCCCACGAGCAAGGTCGACATCGCCAAGGCGAAGGGCAAGACGGTCTACTACGTCAGCCTGACCGAGGAGATCCCGGCGCTGCACGAGTGGGGCGTCGTGCTGGCCCAGCAGCTCAAGGAAGCCGGTGTCAGCACCCAGAAGTGCGACGCCAAGGGCAGCCCCGACGGGATCACTAGCTGCCTGCAGCAGGCGCTCTCCTCGCATCCCGATGTGATCGTCGCCCAGGCGCTGGACACCAAGTTCATCGCCTCCTACATCGCGCGCGCGAAGGCCGCCGGCATCAAGTTCATCACCGCGCAGACGGGAACGCCGGGCGTTCCGACCATCCCCGGCGACGTGGCCGAGGTCACCTTCGACTACCCGGCGGTCGGGAAGATGCTGGCCGACTGGTTCGTGGCCGACTCGGGCTGCAAGGCGGGCGGCCCGCAGATCATCACCTCTACGAGCAGCCGTCAGCCGTCGGCGGCCGAGGTCGCGGGCATCCAGAGCGAGGTCAAGAGCCTGTGCCCGAGCCTGAGCGTGCCCTCGGTCCAGAACGTGCTGATCCCGGACTGGCCGACCAACCTGTCCACCCTGACCCGGTCGCTGCTCACGCAGAATCCGAACCTCAAGTACATGCTGCCGCTGTACGACGGCATGACGATCTACATGGTGCCGGCGATCAGCGGCAACCTGACCTGGGCCAAGTCGGTCAAGGTCGCCTCGTTCAACGCCACCCCGGTGGTCATGCAGAACGAGCTGGCCAAGTCCTCGCCGCTGGCCGCCGACGTCGGCGGTCCCAACCAGTGGTACGGCGTGGCGCTGGCCGACGAGACGCTGCGCGTGCTGAGCGGCGCGACCGCCGGTGGCCAACGAGAACGTCCCGCTGCGTCTGTTCACGCGCCAGAACATCGGCTCGATCGACGTCAAGAAGGACGAGTCGACGTGGTACGGCTCGGTCAACCCGATCTGCGAGTACCACAAGCTGTGGGGGCTGCCCTGCAGCTGATCGGGTCGTGACGATGTCGGCCGAGAGAGGTGCGGACAGCCTCGCGCTGGAGGCTGCGCACCTCTCGAAGTCGTTCGGCGGCGTGCGCGTCCTCGGACGACGTCAGCATCAGCGCTCACGCTGGGGAGATCCACGGCCTGGTCGGGCGCAACGGCTCGGGCAAGTCCACCCTGATCAAGATCCTCTCGGGCTACCACGCTCCCGACCCGGGCGGCTCGCTGCGCGTCCGGGGCGAGGACGCGCCGCTGCCGATCCCGCCTGACCGGGCCACTCGCCTGGGGCTGAGCTTCGTCCACCAGGACCTCGGGCTGATCCCCAGCTCAGCGTGCTCGAGAACCTGCGGGTCGGTCGCTTCACCGCGCACCCCGGCTGGCGGATCAGCTGGCGCGATGAACGCGCAGCCGTGCGCGCGGCGCTCGAGCGCTTCGACCTGGACATCGCGCCCGAGACGAAGGTCGAGCGGCTGTCGAGCATCGAGCGGGTGCTGGTGGCCGATGGTCCGCGCGTTCTCCGACCTCGAGCACGCGCCGGGCGGCGTGCTGCTGCTCGACGAGCCGACCGCCTACCTCCCGCGCGACGGAGTGCACCGGCTGTTCGACGCGGTCCGGCGGGCGGCCCAGCACGGAGCCGGAGTGGTGTTCGTCAGCCACCGCCTGGAGGAGATCGGCGTGCTGACCGAGCGCGTCTCGGTGCTGCGCGACGGGCGGCTCGTCGGGCACCGCGGAGACCGCCGAGGTGAGCGAGGCGGACCTGGTCGAGATGATCGTCGGCAGCAAGATCGCGGCCACGACTTACCAGGTACCGCGCGCGGGCGAGGTGTGCCTGATGGCACGCTCGCTGTCGGGCCAGGTGGCCAGCCAGGTGAGCTTCGAGCTGCACCGCGGCGAGGTCCTCGGCCTCACCGGGTTGATCGGCATGGGACACGAGGAGGTCCCCTACCTGCTGTTCGGAGCCGCGTCCGGCACCGGTGCGCTGGAGCTCGATGACGGCGAGGTGACGGTCGGGGACATGACGCCGCGCCGGGCGATGAGCGCGGGCGTCGCGCTGCTGCCCGGCGATCGCCAGGGCGCGAGCGGAGCCGGCTCGCTGTCGGTCAAGGAGAACGTCACGCTGCCGACGCGTCGAGCGGTTCTTCGCCGGCGGGCTTCCTGCGCCCGATGCGCGAGCAGGCGCGCGTGCTCGAGATCCTCCGCCAATACGACGTGCGCCCGGTGGCGCCGACGCGCAAGCTCGAGACGCTGAGCGGCGGCAACCAGCAGAAGGCGCTGGTGGCCAAGTGGCTGGAGCGCCGGCCGCGCATCTTCCTCATGCACGAGCCGACCCAGGGCGTCGACGTGCGCGCGCGCGAGGAGATCGCCGCGGTGATCTCCGAGATCGCCGCCGACGGCGGGTCGGTGCTGCTGTGCAGCTGCGAGTACGAGGACCTGGCCCGCATCTGCGGGCGGGTGCTGGTCTTCCGCCACGGCCAGATCGCCTCGCGAGCTGGCCGGCGACGCGCTGACCAAGGAGCGGATCATCGAGCGCTGCTACGCGACGGAGCTGGCGGCATGACCGCGGTCGAGCCCGAGCTCGCGCACCGGACCGGGAGTCCGACCCGGGCGCCGGACCGCTGGGCGGGGTGCGCATGATCGAGCTCGGCCAGCTGCTGGCCGGGCCGTTCACCGGGCCGGCTGCTCGGCGACATGGGCGCGGAGATCATCAAGGTCGAGCCGCCCGGGCAGCCCGATCCGATGCGCGACTGGGGCCACGCCCGCTACCAGGAGCACTCGCTGTGGTGGCCCGTGCTCTCGCGCAACAAGAAGTGCGTCACGCTCAATCTGCGCAAGGAGCGCGGACAGGAGCTGCTGCTCGAGCTGGCGCGCCGCTCGGACGTGGTGGTGGAGAACTTCCGGCCCGGCACGCTCGAGCGCTGGAACCTCGGCTACGAGCGCATGCGCTCGGTCAACGACGGTCTCATCCTCGCCCGGGTCTCCGGCTACGGCCAGACCGGGCCCTACGCCGCGCGCGCGGGATTTGCCTCGGCGGCCGAGGCGATGGGCGGCCTGCGCTACATCAACGGCTTTCCCGACAGCCCGCCGCCGCGGATGGGCATCTCGCTGGGCGACTCGCTGGCCGGGATGTTCGCCGCCCAGGGCGTGCTCGCCGCGCTCTACAAGCGCGACGCGCTCGGCTACGGCCACGGCCAGGTCGTCGACGCGCTCGATCCTCGAGGCCTGCTTCGCCCTGCTCGAGGGCGCGGTCCCCGAGTACGACCGGCTGGGCATCGTGCGGGAGCCCAGCGGCACCTCGCTCAAGGGCGTCGCGCCGTCGAACATCTTCAAGTCGCGCGACGGCAAGTGGATGGTCATCGCCGCCAACCAGAACCAGGTGTTCGGCCGGTTGTGCGAGGCGATGGGCCGGCCCGAGCTGGCCGAGGACGAGCGCTTCGCGACTCACCTGGCGCGGGGCGAGAACCAGGAGGAGCTCGACGGGCTGATCGCGCGACTGGGCGGCCGAGCACGACGCCGAGCCGACATCGACCGCGTGCTCAACGAGGCCCGCGTGGTGTGCGGCCCGATCTACACGATCGCGGACATCTTCGCCGACCCGCACTTCAAGGCGCGGGACATGCTGCTCGACCACCAGGACCCCGAGTTCGGCGAGTACATCGGACCGGGGATCGTGCCCAAGCTGTCGGCCACCCCGGGCGCGGTGCGCTGGTCGGCCACCTGGGAGGCCGGCTCGCACAACGAGGAGATCTACGGCGAGCTGCTCGGGCCTGTCGGCCGCCGAGCGCGCACGAGCTGCGCGAGGAGGGCGTGCTGTGAACGTCACGGTGTGCGACGTCTCGCCCCGCGACGGTCTGCAGAACGACCCGACCCAGCTCGAGCCGGCCATGCGGGCCGAGCTGGTGAGGCGGCTGACCGGCACCGGCGTCACCCGGGTCGAGGTGGCGTCGTTCGTCAACCCGAAGCTCGTTCCCCAGATGGCCGGCGCCGAGGAGGTCGTGGCGGGCATCGAGCGCCGGCCCGAGGTCACCTACAGCGGCCTGGTCCTCAACGTGCGCGGCTACGAGCGGCTGGCCGCGTGCGGGCTGGACGAGGTCCACTTCAGCGTGGCCGCCTCAGAGACGCTCAACCGGCGCAACCAGAACGCGAGCGTGGCGGAGTCGCTCGCAGGACGCCGAGCAGATCGTCGAGCGGGCCCACGCCGACGGACGGCGGGCCAGCGGTGATCATCGCCGCCTCGTTCGGTTGCCCGTTCGAGGGCGCGGTGGACCCGGCGGCCGCGTGCTCACGGTGGCCGAGCGGGCGGCGGCCGCGGGCGCGGACGAGCTGGTCTTCGCCGACACGATCGGGGTCGGCGTGCCCCGCCAGGTGCGCACGCTGGTGGGCGGCGCGAGCGAGCTCGGCGTCCCGATCGGCGTGCACCTGCACGACACGCGCGGCACCGGGCTGGCCAACGCGCACGCCGCGATCGAGTCGGGCGCGAGCTCGCTCGAGGCCTCGGTGGGCGGGGTGGGCGGCTGCCCGTTCGCGCCCGGGGCGACCGGCAACATCGCCACCGAGGATCTCGTGTACATGCTCCACGGCGAGGGGTGGAGCACGGGGATCGATCTCGACGCCCTGATCGAGGTCTCGCACTGGCTCGAGGAGCAGCTCGGCCACGCCGATTCCCGGCCGCGTGCAGCGGGCCGGCGACTTCAAGGCGGTCTCGCGCCAGATCGGAAACCAGAGCAGGAGAGGAGCAGAGCTAATGGCGTATCGGCTCGGCGTGGATGTAGGCGGCACGTTCACCGACGTGCTCGTCCTCGAGGAGGAGAAAGGGACGCTCACGCTCGAGAAGGTCCTCTCGACTCCCGCGGATCAGTCGATCGGAGTACTGGAGGGGGTCCGCCAGGCGTGTCAGCGACTGGGCGTGGCAGCCGAGCGAGCTCGACGCGATCCTGCACGGCTCGACCGTGGTCACCAACCTGATCCTGGAGGGCAAGGGCGCGACCGGCGGACTGCTCACCACCCAGGGTCACGAGCAGATCCTCCACCTGGCGCGGGCCTGGACGCCCGGACCGCTGTATGGCTGGATGGGCATGATCAAGCCGAGCCCGGTGGTCGAGCTGTGGCGGACGCGCACCGATCTCGGCCCGCATGAGCGCGGCGGGCGAGGCGGTGCGCGAGTTCGACGAGGACGAGGTGCGCGCCGCGCTCGAGGAGCTCGACGGCGAGGGCATCGAGTCGCTGACCATCGCGTTCCTCAACTCCTACGTCAACCCCGAGCACGAGCGCCGCGCCCGGGACATCGCGCTGAGCGCCTACCCCGACCTGCCGGTGTCGATCTCCTCCGACCTGGTGTCGGAGTACCGCGAGTACGAGCGCACGCTGACCGCGGTGCTCAACGCCTACGCCAAGCCGCAGGTCACCAAGTACGTCGATCAGTCTGGAGTCTCGCTCAACGAGGCCGGCTTCTCGGGCCGGCTGGACATCGTCCGCTCCGACGGCGGCACGATGTCGGTGGCCTCGACCAAGGAGCGGCCGATCGACATCGCGTTCTCCGGGCCCGTCGGGCGGCGCGGTCGGCGCGGCCTACCTGGCGCGCGAGATCGACCTGCTCGACGTCCTGACGATCGACATGGGCGGCACCTCGACCGACGTCGCGCTGTGCCAGGGCGGCACGCCCCCGATCAAGCGCGATGCCCAGCTCGGCTACTACCAGTTCCAGTCGCGCTCGGTGGACATCCACAGCGTCGGCGCCGGCGGCGGCTCGATCGCCTACCTGACCAACGTCGGCTCGCTGCGCGTCGGGCCGCGCAGCGCCGGCGCCGATCCCGGCCCGGCGTGCTACGGCCGCGGGCGGCACCGAGCCGACGGTGACCGACGCCAACGTCGTGCTGCACCGCATTCCGCCCGGGGTCCAGGCTGGCCGACACGCTCGAGATCGACGAGGAGGCGGCCAAGCGCGCCGTGCAGACGATCGCCGACGGGCTGGGCATCGAGCTGATCGCCGCGGCCGAGGCGATCCTGTCGATCGCCAACGAGAACATGCACGCCGCCCTGCGCGTGGTGAGCGTGGAGCGCGGATACGACCCGCGTGACTTCGGCCTGATCGCCTTCGGCGGCGCCGGCCCGCTGCACGCCAACGCCCTGGGCCGCCTGATCCACGCCGATCCGGTGGTCATCCCGGCCACGCCGGGCGTGCTCAGCGCGTTCGGCTTCCTGGCCTCCGACGTGCAGAACGAGTTCGCGCAGACCTACCTGCGCATCGTGGAGGAGACCGCCGGCGAGCGAGCTGCAGGAGCAGATGGAAGGGCTGCGCACCGAGGCCGGCGAGTGGCTGGCACCGCGAGGGGATCGCCGAGCAGGCCCGGGCCTACGACTTCTTCGCCGACTGCCGCTACCACATGCAGGACATCCAGATCCCGTGCCAGGTCGACATCGAGGAGCTCGGCAACGGCTACGCCGCCCGGCTGCGCGAGCAGTTCGAGGGCGAGCATCGGCGCCGCTACGGGTTCGACCTCGACGCCCCGATCGAGATCGCCACGCTGCGCTGCGTCGGCCGGGGCGAGCGGCCGCTCACGCTGTCGCGCTCCGAGGCCGACGGGGCCTCCTCGAGCGAGGGCATCGACCGCCACGAGCAGGTGGTGTTCGACGGCGAGTGGCTCGACACGCCGATGTACGAGCGCCGCCAGCTGCGCGCCGGGCAGGTGATCGACGGGCCGGCGGTGATCGTCCAGCAGGACACGACCGCGGTGGTCGAGCCGCGCTACCGCGCCACCGTCGACGGCTATTCGAATCTGATCATCCGCGAAGCGGGAAGGGAGTGACCATGGCCACGCAGGTTCAGCGCCCGGCCGAGCTGCCGGACTTCGTCCGCGAACACGACATCGACCACGTCACCCTCGACATCATCGAGAACACGCTGTCGAACGCCCGGTTCGAGATGGACCGCGTGGTGGAGACCACCGCGATCAGCCCGGTCATCCGCGAGCAGTCAGATCAGTTCCCGCTGATCGCCGACCGCCACGGGCGGATGGTCATCGGCCAGTTCGGCTCGCGCGATCAACACGATCCTGCGCAACTCGCCCTACGAGGCGTCCGATCTGCGCGACGGCGACGTGATCGCGATGAACGATCCCTACCTGTGCGAGGGCGCGATCTCGCACTGTCCCGATCTGCTGATCCTGCGCCCGATCTTCTACGACGGTGACCTGGTCGGTTACTCCTCGCAGTGGGGCAACCTGATGGACGTCGGCGGCACCGCGCCGGGGATCATGCCGATCAGCGCGCGCAGCATCTACTACGAGGGCATCCGCATGCCCCCGATCAAGCTCTATGACCAGGGGCGGCTGAACGAGGAGGCGCTGCGCCTGTTCTGCCACAACACCCGCACGCCGAAGATGGTCGAGGCCGACATCAAGGCGATCGCCGCCGGCACCGCGGCCGGCGCGGCACGCGTGCGCGAGCTGTGCGCCCGCTTTGGCAAGGACACCTACCTCGAGGCGTGCGACGCCATGCTCGACCGCACGCGGTCCGGGGCTGATCGACCTGATCCGCACCCACCTGCCCGACGGGGAGCGCTTCGAGTTCACCGACTACGCCGACGACGACGGGCTGGGCAACGGCCCGATCAAGCTCCAGATGGCGTTCTGGCGCGACGGTGACACGATGAACATCGACTGGACGGGCACCAGCCCGGCCGGTCCCCGGGTCGGTGAACTTCTACCTGAACCCCGAGATGTTCAAGATGTTCATGGGCGTGTTCCTGATCATGGCCTTCTCGCCCGATCTGGTGTTCAACGACGGTTACTACGACGTGGTGAACGTCACCCTCCCCGAGAACTCGGTCCTGCGCCCCGAGTTCCCGGCGCCGGTCGGCAACCGCCTGAGCCTGATGGCCCGCCAGTTCGACGTCGTCGGTGCGGTGTTCTCCAAGGCGCTGGCCCAGTTCGCCGTCTCCGGGGAGTTACGGCACCAGCCCGAACTTCATCTTCGCCGGCACCGACGAGCGCGGTGAGCCGTTCCAGGTCCTGGAGATCCTCTACGGCGGGATCCCGGCCCGGCCGGTGGGTGACGGCCTCGACGGACACTCCTGGTGGCCGCTGTTCAAGGCCGTGCCCACCGAGTACCTGGAGAAGTACTATCCGCTGCTGATCGAGTCATACCGCGTGCGCGGTCGACTCGGGCGGCGCCGGTTACCACCGCGGCGGCCACGGCGTCGCCAAGACGTACCGGTTCCTCACCGACGGGACGATCTCCTTCCAGGACGACCGCGCCCGACACCTTCCCGTGGGGCTACAACGGCGGCCGGCACGGGGCCAGCTCGGAGAAGCTGGTGCTCCACGCCGACGGCGCCGAGGAGCGGCTGCCCTCCAAGGTCGAGACGTTCCCGGTCAAGCGAGACGACCGGCTGATCTTCTCCACCGCGGGCGCCGGCGGGCTCGGCGATCCGCTCGACCGCGAGCCCGAGCGCACGGCCGCCGACGTTCACGCCGGTCTGGTCAGCGTGGAGGCGGCCGCCTCGGAGTACGGCGTGATCGTCTCGCCCGACGGCGTGATCGACCATGCAGGCGACCGAGCGCGAGCGCGAGAGGATGCGCGGCCGAGCGCGCCGACCCGCCCGAGTTCGACTTCGGCCCGCTGCCCTCGATGGAGGAGCTGCGCGAGCAGATCGCCTTCGAGCGGCGCGAGTTCGACGCCCGCCTGGCCGGCCGCTCGCGACCGGCGTCGGGCTGACCACGGGCCGCGCCGTGGCGCACACGCTGGCCGAGAAGATCCTCCTGGCCCACGCCGAGGTCGACGACCTCGTCCCCGGGCGACATCGTGATGGTGCGCGTCGACACCGTCATGGCCAACGACGTCTCGGGACCGGTGGCCTTCCGGCAGATGGAGAAGATGGGCGCGCAGCGGGTGTTCGACCCCGAGAAGGTGGTGATGGTCGCCGACCACTTCGTGCCGGCCAAGGACGCCCGCTCGGCCGCGCTGCAGCGGCGGCTGAAGGACTGGGCGGTCGATCAGGGCGTGGCCTTCTACGACCAGGGACGAGGGGGAATCGAGCACACGCTGCTGGCCGAGGAGGGATGGGTGGTTCCCGGCGACGTGATCGTCGGCGGCGACTCGCACACGCTGCACCTACGGTGCGCTCGGGCGCGTTCGGCAGCGGCCTGGGGTCGACCGACATCGCCGCCGCGCTGGCCTTCGGCGAGTTCTGGCAGCCGGTGCCCGAGACGATCCGCGTCGCCTTCACCGGTGCAGCCGCGGGGATTCGTCAGCGGCAAGGACCTGATCCTGGCCGTGATCGCCGAGATCGGGGTGGCCGGCGCCACGGGCGCGGTGCTCGAGTTCGTCGGCGACGGCGCGCAGGCGCTGTCGGTCGACGAGCGGCTGGCCGTGGCCAACATGGCGGTGGAGGCCGGCGCCGAGACCGGGCTGTTCGCCGGCCGACGACGTGACCCTGGCGTATCTGGCCGACCGGGTCTCGCGCGAGTGGGACGAGCTGCGCTCCGATGACGATGCGCGAGGTCGTCGCGCGAGCTGCACATCGAGCTGGGCTCGGTCGAGCCGCTGGTCGCCGCGCCGCACTCACCGGGCAACGTGGTGCCGCTGGCCGAGGTGACCGGCCGGCCGGTCGAGCAGGTGTACATCGGCAACTGCGCCAACGGCACGATCACCGACCTGCGCCAGGCCGCCGCGGTCCTGCGCGGCCGGCGCGTGCACCCGCGCTCGCGCGCGGTGATCGTCCCGGCCACCCAGAGCATCTACCGCCAGGCTCTGGACGAGCGGCTGCTCGATGCGTTCGTGGAGGCCGGAGCGATGGTCTCCACGCCGACCTGTGGCGCCTGCTTCGGCGGCGGGATGGGGGTGCCGGGCGCCGGGCGAGACCGCGGTGACCACCACCAACCGTAACTTCCGCGGGCGGATGGGCTCGCCCGATGCCGAGGTCTACCTGGCCAACGCCTACGTGGCGGCCGCGGCCGCGGTGGCCGGTGAGCTGATCGACCCCGGTGAGCTGATCGAGGCGCCCGCGCGATGACGATCGCCGGCCGGGCGGTGGCGATCGGCCAGGACAACGTCGACACCGACGTCCTGTATCCCGGCTCGTATCTGAACATCGACGATCCCGATCAGATGAGCTCGCACCTGTTCGAGGGCCTGGACCCGGGGCTGCGGGACGAGCTCGGCCCGGACACGATCCTCGTCGTAGGCGAGAACTTCGGCACCGGCTCCTCGCGCGAGCACGTGCCGCTGGCCATGAAGGCCTCGGGCGTGTCGTGCCTGGTCGGCAAGAGCTTCGCGCGGATCTTCCGGCGCAACTGCCTGAATCTCGGGCTGCCGCTGGTCGACTGTCCCGAAGCCGTGTCCCGTGCCGCAGACCGGCGCGCGCGTCGAGGTCGATCTCGACGACGGCGTGGTCGCGGTCGAAGGCGAGCGGTTTGCCATCGCCCCGATGCCCGACTTCATGCGCGGCATGGTCGACGCAGGCGGGCTCATCCCGTGGCTGCGCGAGCGGAGCCGCTGAGGACTCTGACTGCTTCCTCGAGCCCGATCACGTCGCCGTACTTGGCGTCGATGTCGACCAGGGAGGCTTCGTGCGCGCTCTGGGCGCGGTCGGCCACCGCATCGCGGGGCACGAGCACCGACAGGCCGTGCTGGAGGCCGTCGACCACGGTGGCCCTGACGCATCCCGAGGTAGACGCGCCCGTGACGATGAGCGTGTCGCAACCGGCGGCGGTCAGCATCGGTTGCAGGGAGGTGCCGAAGAAGGCCGAGGCGAACAGCTTGAGCAGCACCGGCTCATCCTCGCGCGGGGCGATCCGCTCGTCGATCTGCGCCCAGCGCGAGCCGGGCGTGAGCATCGCCAAGGCCGGTGCCTTGGCCAGGAAGGCACGGGCCGCGCGCTTGGCGCCCTCGTCGTACTCGAGCGTGGTGAAGGCCACGGGCGCGCCGTTGGCGCGCGCCGCCTCAAGCAGTGCAGCGGTGGCCTCGACGGCCGCGTCGGTGTCGCAGTGCAGCGGCGAGGCGGGGTCGGTGAACGCGTAGTTGAGATCGACCACGACGAGGGCAGGGCGCCGGCCGGCACCCTGGCGGCCACCGAAGCCGCGAGCGCCATACACCTGGCCGGCGTCGCTCATGACTCCCAGCGGGTCAGGCCGAGCAGTTCGTTGACCTCGTCGAACGGCATCATCCGCTCGCGCAGGCCCGTGCTCGTGCCGGTGGCGCGTAGCTCGTCGAGCAGCTCCTGGTAGACGCGTGCGAACAGCCATGTCTGCGTGCTCGGGAAGATCACGATCCGGTAGCCGAGCTCCTCGAGCTCGGACGCGGTGAGCGTGGGCGAGCGCCCGGTCTCGGACATGTTGGCCAGCGACGGCGCGTGCACGCGCCGGGCGATCTCGGCGAGGTCCTGACGCGTGGGCGGCGCGTCGACGAAGGTCACGTCGGCTCCCGCCTCGGCGTATGCGTTGCAGCGCTCGATCGCGTCGTCGACGCCGTGCACCTGGAGGGCGTCGGTGCGCGCGATGATGATCGTCTCAGGGCGCTGGCGCGCCGCCACGGCGGCCCGCACCTTGAGCACCATCTCGTCGCGGGGGATGACCCGCTTTCCCTCCATGTGGCCGCAGCGCTTGGGAAACACCTGGTCCTCGATCTGGACGGCGGTCGCGCCGGCTCGCTCGAGCTCCAGCACCGCACGCCGCACGCCCGGCTCGGAGCCGTAGCCGGTGTCGGCGTCGACGATGACCGGCACAGTGGCCACCGCGGTGATCCGGCGCAGGCTCTCGGCCACGTCGCTCAGGCCGACCAGGCCGATGTCCGGCACGCCGTGGTGATGGGCGGCCACCGCATAGCCGCCCTGGTAGACGGCCTCGAAGCCGGCGCGCTCGGCCAGGGTGGCCGTGAGCCCGTCGTGTGCGCCGACCGCCACGACGATGCGTGGTTCCTCCAAACGCTCCCGCAGAGTTCTAGAGGTCATCTCAAAACGACCTGACCTCTAGAGCCGTTCACCGCCGCCATCACGAGCACCTCGCCCTCTTGTACTTTCCATACAATACGCAGGCAGTGGTCCACGCGCAAGGCTCCCCGCCGGCCGGTCGGCCGCAGTCGCTGCGGTGGAGGTCGGGCTGGGCCTCAGCGTGGGTCTCAGCGCAGCGCGCGGAGCGGAGGCGGCTCGGCCCCTGCGGCGGCTGCCTCGGCATACACGCTGGTGAGCGCCCCGCGGGCGTTGCTCAGGTGGTGGCGCATGTCGCGCTCGGCGCGCCGGGCATCGTGGCGCTCGAGAGCGGCGAGCACGCGCCAGTGGTACTCGAGCGAGAGCTGAAGTTGGTCGGGCGTGTACCAGGCATACGACTGATAGACGAGCGGGACCGCGCGGACCTGGGTGACCATCGCGGTCAGGCGCCCGGCGTCGGCCGCGTCGAGGATCGTGTCGTGGAAGATTCCGTTCTGGAGGACGAGATGCTCGAGGTCGTCGGGCCGGAGCTTCTCCATGGCCTCGCAGCTGCGCCGCAGGCGGGTGATCTCAGCGTCGGTGATGCGGGTGGCCGCGCGGCGAGCGGCGTAGCCCTCGAGAATGCTGCGCAGGTCGTAGATCTCCTCGAGCTCGGACGGGCTGTAGCTGCGCACCTGCGCGCCCCGGTGCTGGGGGGCCTCGATCAGCCCTTCGGCCTGAAGCATCGCGATCGCCTCGCGGACCGGTGTGCGGCTGACCGCCAGCTCGCGCGCGATCATGTCCTCCTTCAGCCGTTCGCCGGGCCGAAGGCGGCCCTGCAGGATTCCGTCGCGGATGACCTCGGCGACCATCGTGCTGGTTTTACGCGCAGGAAGAGGACCACCGAGCACAGGCAATATCGTAGCCCGTCGGGTACCCGGCCCTGGCAGGGTCATCCCGCTATGTGCGCCCGGATGTAAGCGGATGCGAGAGCTTCTGGAAAACCGCAACGCAACGCCGCTGATCCTCCCCGGCGCATCCGATGCGCTGACCGCCCGCCTGGTCGCGGAGCTCGGGTTCGAGGCGGTCTACGTCACCGGCGCGGGAGTCACCAACCGGCACCTCGCGATGCCCGACCTCGCCCTGATCACGCTCAGCGAGCTGGCCGATCACGTGGAGGCGATCCGTGGCGCAGTGGAGATTCCGATCGTGGTCGACGCGGACACCGGCTTCGGCAACCCCGTGGGCGTCAGGCGCACCGTGCAGCTGCTCGAGCAACGAGGAGCCAACGCGATCCAGCTCGAGGATCAGGTGTTCCCGAAGCGCTGCGGGCACTTCGAGGGGACTGAGGTGGTCCCGGCGCAGGAGATGGTGGCCAAGCTCCATGCCGCGCTCGACGCCCGGCGGGACGACTCGCTGTTGATCGTGGCGCGGACCGACGCCCGCCAGGCGCATGGCCTGGAGGCTGCCCTGGAGCGGGCCGAGCGCTACCGGGAGGCAGGCGCGGATGTGATTTTCGTGGAAGCACCGCGTTCGCGCGAGGAGCTGGCCGAGGTCGGCCGGCGCCTGCCCGGCCCGCTGCTGGTCAACATCGTCGAGGGCGGCCACACGCCGCAGCTCCCGGCCGACGAGCTCGGCCGTCTCGGCTTCACGATCGTGCTCTACGCCAACGCCGCGCTGCGCGGCGCGCTGTGGGGAGCGCGGTCGGTCCTCGACGAGCTGAGGCGCACCGGGTCGACGGCGGGTGCGCTCGAGCAGATGATCGACTGGGAGGAGCGCCAGCGACTGGTCGGTAAGCCGTTCTACGACGAGCTGAGCGAGCGCTACGCGACGCCGGAGGATGCGTCGTGAGCCGGCAGTTCGACCTGCGGCTGTCAGGCGGTCAGGTGCTGCTCGCAGACGGCTCGCTGCGCGAGGTCGACGTGCTCGTGCAGGGCGGCCAGGTCGCCGGCCTGTGCGCGCCCGGCGCGCGCGCCGACGCCGAGGAGGAGGTGTCGGTGCGCGGGCTGACCGTCCTCCCGGGAGTGATCGACGCGCACGTCCACCTCGGACAGGACATCACCGTGCCAAAGACGCCGCAGGACGCGAGCGCAGAGACCCGGGCGGCCGCCGCCGGGGGCGTGTGCACGCTGATCGCCTACCTGATGAGGGCCGAACCGTATGAGGACGTGTTCGACGCCGCGGTGTCGCTGATGGAGTCTCACGCGGTGATCGACTTCGGCTTTCACTTCTGCATCGTCACGCGCGAGCAACTCGCGTCGCTACCGCGGTATGTGGAGGAGCTCGGCGTCTCGTCGTTCAAGTTCTTCATGAACTTCCGCGGCGATGAGGGGCGCTACCTCGGGCTACCGGGCAACGACGACGGCTTCCTGTACGACCTGATGTGCGCGGCCGCGTCGGCCGGCGCGATGGTCGACCCGCACGGGGAGAACATCGAGATCGTCTGGAACCTCCGCACGCAGCCGCCGCCCGACGGGCTCGGGCCGCTGGCGGTGTGGAATCACGTGCGGCCTGACTTCGTCGAGTCCGAGGCCCAGCAGCGCGCGGCCTTCCTGGCATCCGTGGCGGGCGCCTCGATGTACGCCGTCCACGTCACCAATGCCCAGACGCTGGACGTTCTCTCGCGCCAGCGGGCGCGCTACCCGAACGTGTACCTGGAGACCTGTCCGCACTACCTGACCCACGACATCGACTCCGAGCTCGGCCCGGTGGCCAAGGTCAACCCGCCGCTGCGCACCGCCGCCGACCGGGACGCGCTGTGGCGAGCGGTGGGCGACGGCCGCATCAACGTGATCGGGTCCGACCACGTCCCACGGCATCGCTCGGCCAAGGAGGGGGACATCTGGAAGGCGAGCGCGGGCTTCCCGGGGCTCCAGACGCTCCTTCCGGTGCTGCTTTCCGAGGGGTTCCACAAGCCGGGGTGTTTCGCTGGCGCGGATCGCCGAGGCTCGTCACGCGGGCGCCGGCGCGCACGTTCGGGCTATGGCCGCGAAAGGGTCAGGTCGCGGTCGGCGCAGATGCCGACTTCGCGATCGTCGATCTCGAACGGCCGGCACACCGTGCGGGCGGACTCGCAGCACAGCGGCGCCGGGTACTCGATCTACGAGGGCTGGGAGCTGACCGGCGCGGTCGAGCACACACTGGTACGCGGCGAGTTCGTACTGCGCGACGGACAGCTGGTGCGCGACGACGGCGACGGCGGCGGGCGCTTTCAGCGCCGACGTCGGAGCGGAGCCGCTGCCCTGGCGGAGGTGCCCGCGTGACGGGCGCGGGCGTCGGTGTGCCGTGGGCCGGCGTAATCACCGCCGAGGACGAGGCGCGCTACGAGGCGGCCGGGTTCGGCAAGCCGGCAGGCCGCGGGTCGCGTCCCGCGCTGTTGATCATCGACGTCCAGTACCGCACGGTGGGGGATCGAGTCGAAGCCATTCTTCGAGTCGGTGGCGGACTACCCGACCAGCTGCGGCGAGGTCGGCTGGGCCGCGGTCCCGCGCATCGCCTCGCTCCTGGCGGCGTTCCGCGAGCAGTCGCTGCCCGTGCTCTATCCCCACGTGGCCCCCAAGCAGGCCTACGACGCCGGCCGGCTCGCGGCCAAGGTGCCCTCGATCATGGACGTGCCGGAGCGGGGCTACCGATTCGTTGAGGAGGTCCAACCGCTGTCCGGGCGAAATTCTGATTCCCAAGCGCCACCCGAGCGCGTTCTTCGCCACCGCGCTGACCAGCTACCTGATCGATCTCGGGGTGGACTGGCTGATCGTGACCGGCTGCACCACGAGCGGATGCGTTCGTGCCTCGGTGGTCGATGCGTTCGCCTACAACTTCCACGTCACCGTCCCCACGACGCCGTTTACGATCGCAGCCCGACCGTGCACGCGGTGAATCTGTTCGACATGGCCCAGAAGTACGCCGACGTGCTCACCACCGCCGAGGTTCTGCGCACTCTCCCGGAGGCAGAGACCAGCCTATGACTGCGAACGATCCAGCCCCGGGGCCGCTCTCCGGCCTGCGCGTGCTCGACGTCTCGACCGTGCTGGCCGGTCCGCTGGCCTGTCAGATCCTCGGCGACTACGGCGCCGAGGTGATCAAGATCGAGCATCCGCGCGGCGACAGCATGCGCGGACACGGACGCTCCAAGGACGGCGTCCCGCTGTGGTGGAAGATGGTCTCGCGCAACAAGCGGTGCGTCGGGCTGTACCTGGGCGATCCGGACGGCGCCGAGGTGTTCCGCCGGCTGGTCGCCACGGCCGACGTGGTGGTCGAGAGCTTCCGGCCAGGAACGTTCGAGCGCTGGGGGCTCGGCTTCCCGGCGCTGCAGGAGATCAACCCGGGCCTGGTGCTCGTCCGGATCTCCGGCTGGGGTCAGACTGGGCCGTATGCCGAGCGCGCCGGGTTCGGGACCCTGGCCGAGGCGATGAGCGGGTTTGCCGCGATCACCGGCGAGCCGGACGGTCCGCCGACGCTGCCGCCCTTCGGGCTGGCCGACAGCGTGGCCGGCCTGACCGCGGCGGCAGCCACCACGATGGCCCTCTACCACCGCGACGCGCGGGGCGGCGCCGGGCAGGAGATCGATCTCGCGATCCTCGAGCCGCTGGTCACCGCGCTCGGCCCGCAGCCGATCGTCTATGACCAGCTCGGGGAGGTTCAGCAGCGCACGGGCAACCGGTCGGTCAACAACGCTCCCCGTAACACCTACCGGACGTCCGACGGCAAGTGGGTGGCGGTCTCCACGAGCGCCAACCGCATCGCCGAGCGCGTGCTGACGCTGGTCGGGCACCCCGAGGTGATCGACGAGTCGTGGTTCGCCACGGGCGGCGGTCGCGCCGAGCACGCCGACGAGCTCGACCGGTTCGTCTCCGAGTGGGTGGCCGCCCGCACCCGCGAGGAGGTGCTCGAGGCGTTCACCGACGCGGGGGCGGCGATCGCGCCGGTGTACGACGTGGCCGACCTGATGGCCGATCCGCACGTGATCGCGCGCGAGACGATCACCACGGTGCAGGACGAGGACCTCGGGCCGGTCCGGATGCAGAACCTCCTGTTCGGGATGAGCGCCACCCCGGGCGCGATCCGGTTCACCGGACGCTCCCTGGGAGCGGACACCGACGCGATCCTCGGCGAGGAGCTGGGGCTCGACGTGGCCGATCTGCGCGAGCGGGGGATCGTTGCCTGAGCCTGGGCCTCCGATGATCCGCAGCTACCTGTACGCGCCAGGCTCCAATCCGGCCGTGATGGAGAAGGCGCTGAGGGCCGGCGCCGACGCGGTGATCTTCGACCTCGAGGACGCGGTGGCGCCGGGCGAGAAGCGGACCGCCCGCGACCAGGTGGCCACGATGGTCTCGGGGGCCGCGCAAGCGGGCGCGCCGCCGGGCTTGGAGATTCATGTGCGCGTGAACCGGGGTCTGGACGCTGTCGATCGTGACGACGTCGCGGCGGTCACCCAACCTGGGCTGACCGCGCTGCGCGTCCCCAAGGTCGGCTCCGGGCAGGAGCTGCGCGCCCTGGCTGAGCTCCTCGACGAGCTCGAGGCGCGGGCCGGAATGCCGCCCGGAACCGTGCGGGTCTACCCGTTGATCGAGACCGCGGCCGCGGTCCTGGCCGCGCCCGAGATCGCCGCCGCGCCACGCGTTGCGCGCCTGGGCTTCGGTGCGACGGACTTCCTGGCCGACATCGGCGCACCCGGCGCCGGCGACGGACCGGGCACGCTGGTGGCGCGCGGGACGCTGGTGCTGGCCTCGCGCGCGGCGGGCATCGGGGCGCCGTTGGACAGCGTGTACACCCGCCTCGACGACCGCGAGGGGCTGATCCGCGCCGCTCGGTTCGCCCGCGAGCTCGGCTTCTTCGGCAAGTCGGTGATCCATCCCCGCCAGATCGAGCCCGTGCACGAAGTGTTCACGCCGACCGAGGAAGAGCTGGCCGGCGCGCGCCGGGTGCTGGACCAGGCCGAGCGCGCCGCGGGGGCCAGTGCCATCGACGGGCAGATGGTCGATCCGGCGGTGGTGGCGCGCGCGCGCCGGGTGCTCGAGGCGGCCGGGGAGGGCGCAGCGGCCGGGGAGCGGTGGCCGTGAGCGATCGACTCCTTCAGGCGATCGAGGCCGGAGTGCGCATCTTCGACCTGGGGCGGCCGATGGTGGCCGGGATGCCGCAGTCGCCAAACCACCCCCAGTTCCGGATGGCGCTGGTGCGCCGGCACGGCGACTCGGTGCGCGCCGGCGGCGGATCGGCGGCCAGCGAGCTGATCGTCACCGGCGGTCACGTCGGCACCCACATCGACGCGCTCAGCCACGTCTCGCAAGACGGCCGCCTGCACGGCGGCATCGATGCCGCCGAGGCGCAGCGGGGTGGCCGGTTCGCGGAGCTCGGGGTCGAGACGATCGAGCCGATGGTCTGCCGCGGCTGGCTGCTCGATGTCCCGGCCGCGCTCGGACTCGAGGCCTGCCCGCCGGCCTACGAGATCACGCCCGAGGACCTGGCGAGGACCGCCCGGGCCCAGAACGTGCAAAGCCGTCCGGGCGACGTCGTGCTCGTGCGCAGCGGCTGGGCCCGGCGGTGGGGCGATCCGGTGGCGTACGCGGGGCACGACAGCGGGGTCCCCGGGCCGGGTGAGGCGGGGGCGCAGTGGCTGGCCGAGTTGCGCCCGCGCGCGGTGGGCGCCGACACGATCGCCTTCGAGCATCTGCCGGCCGGCGCCGGTCACGCCCAGCTGCCGGCGCACCGCGTGCTGCTCGTCGAGCAGGGCATCCACATCATCGAGACGCTCGACCTCGAGGCGCTGGCCCAGGCGGGGGTGCACGAGTTCACGTTCGTGCTCGTGCCGCTGGTGCTGGTCGGAGCGACCGGATCGCCGGTGCGGCCGCTGGCCATCGTGGCGTCAGGCTCGGGCGGCGCCTCGTGAGCACGCTGGCCGAGCGGCTGGCGCGCTTCGCGGTCGAGCACGACTACGACCACCTCCCCGACGAGGTCCGCCACAGCGTGCGCCAGCGGACACTCGACACGCTGGGGATCATGGTGGCCGCGACTCCGCTCGAGACGAGCCGCGCGGTGCGCGAGTACGCGCGCTGCCAGGGCGGGCGTGCCGAAGCGCACGCGGTGGGACTCCTCGACGCGTTGCCGGCCGAGCTCGCGGGACTGGTCAATGGGACGCTCGCGCATTCGCTGGACTACGACGACACCCACCTGCCCTCCGTGCTGCACCCGAGTGCCACGATCGTGCCTGCCTCGCTGGCGATGGCCGAGGCCGCCGGGCGCGACGGCCGCGAGCTGATCGCCGCGATCGCGGTCGGACTGGAGATCTGCGTGCGGATCGGCATGGCCGGCTACGACCGCGAGGCGCGCAACAACACCTACTTCGACCGCGGCCAGCACGCCACCTCGATGTGCGGCGCGATCGGCGCCGCGGCCAGCGCCGCGGTGCTGCTCGGTCTCGAGGCCGAGGGCGTCGTCCACGCGATCGGGCTCGCGGTGAGCATGGCCGGCGGGGTGATCGAGGCAAACCGCACGGGCGGGACCGTGAAGCGGATCCACTGCGGCTGGGCCGCCCATTCGGCGATCTCCGCCGCGCGCCTGGCCGCCCACGGGATCACCGGACCGCCCACCGTGCTCGAAGGCCGCTTCGGCTTCTTCCGCGCCTTCCTGGACGGGCACTACGACGCCGAGGCGATCGACGCCGGACTGGGAGAGCGCTGGGAGGTCCCGCGGATCTTCTTCAAGCCATATCCCGCCAATCACTTCACCCACGGCGGGATCGACGCCGCACTCGGCGCTGCGCGAGCAGGGCGTCGCGCTCGAGGAGGTGGACGCGCTGGAGCTCGGGGTGGCCGAGCCGACTGTGCGCACGATCGGCGAGCCGATCGAGGTCAAGCGCGAGCCGCAGACCGGCTACCAGGCGCAGTTCAGCGGGCCCTACACGGTGATCGCCGCCCTGCTCGGCGGCAGTGGGCTCGGGCTCGGGCTGGACGACTTCACCGACGAGCTGGCGGCCGATCCCGAGCGCCGGCGACACATGGCCAAGGTCACGGTGGTCGGCCGCACCGAGTGCTCGGAGGTGTTCCCCAACCAGTTCCCCGCGATCCTCACCGCCCGCCTGCGCGACGGCCGCGTGCTCGAGGAGGCCGTGATGAGCAACCGCGGCGGTCCCGAGCGCCCGCTCAGCGACCGCGAGCTCGAGCTCAAGTTCGTCGACAACGCCGGCCGGCTGCTCGGCGAGGGGGCGCTGCGCGAGGTCCAGGAAAACGTGCTCTCGCTCGATCGCCAGCCCGCGATCGAGTCGGTTCTCTCACCCATGACAGATCTGGAGGTGCATTAGCATGCCCCGCTTCGACCTGGTCGTCAAGGACGGCCTCGTGGTGATCCCGTACGTCGGCGAACTGCGCATGGACATCGGCATCCGCGATGAACGGATCGCCGCCCTGGAGGAGCAGATCGATCCCGTCCGACGCTGAGGAGCTGATCGACGCCGCCGGCAAGGCGGTGCTCCCGGGCGGGGTCGACAGTCACTTCCACCTCGGCATCTATCGCGACATCACCGAGGACACCGAGAGCGAGACGATCTCCTCGACGGTCGGCGGCGTGACCACCGCGATCTCCTACTTCCGCACCGGCCAGCACTATCTGAACAAGTCCGGGCCCTACCGCGAGATCTTTCCCGAGGTGCTCGACCGCGTCGCCGGGCACGCCCGGATCGACTACGGCTTCCACCTCGCCCCGATGACCGCCGAGCACATCGCGGAGATCCCGTGGCTGGTGTCCGAGATGGGCGTCTCGAGCTTCAAGTACTACATGTTCTACAAGGGCTTCAACCTGGCGGCGGACAGCCGCGACGCGCAGTCCTACACGATGTCCGAGGACTACGACCTCGGCCACCTGTTCGAGATCATGGAGCAGGTCGCCGACGTCAACGCACGTACGCCCGGGCGGATCTCGGTGTGCCTGCACTGCGAGCAGGCCGAGTTGCTCCGGGTGTTCATCGAGCGGGCCAAGGCCGACCCCCGGCTGAGCGGCCTGGCCGAGTACTCGGCGGCCCGGCCGCCGCTCACCGAGCGGCTGTCGATCGAAGAGGCCGGCGTGCTGGCCGACGCGACCCAGGTCAACCTCAACTTGCTGCACCTCTCGAGCGAGCTGGCGTTGAAGACGGCGGTGGACGTCGCGCGGCGGTATCCGAGCATCGACATGGTGCGCGAGACCACCGTGCACCACCTGGCCCTGGCCTACGAGGATCTGGAGGGCAAGGGGCTCGGCGGCAAGGTCAACCCGCCGATCCGCACGCGGGCCGACAACGAGGCGCTGTGGGACGGGCTGCGCCATGGCCTGGTGAACACGGTGGCCTCCGACCACGCGTGCTGCATGGAGGACTCCAAGGGCGATGACCTGTGGCCGGCGCTGCCCGGGTTCGGCGGCACCGCGCTGCTCTATCCCGTGCTGATCTCAGAGGGCGTCCACAAGCGCGGGCTGTCGCTGGCGCGCGTGGCCGAGGTGGCCTCGGCGGCGCCTGCGCGGGCTTACAACCTGTACCCGCGCAAGGGGACGATCGCGGTCGGCTCCGATGCCGACCTGGCCGTCGTCGACCTCGACCGCGAGCAGGTGGTCACGCCCGAGCTGTGCCACTCGGCGCAGGACCACACGCCGTTCGAGGGCATCGCGGTGAAGGGCTGGCCGACCGACACGATCCTGCGCGGCCAGCCGGTGCTGCGCGGCGGCGAGGTGGTGGACGGCGCGCGCGGCCAGTACATCCACCGCTCCGGAGAGCGGGTCGGGACCAGCCGCTAGAGGGGCGTTGCTGAAAAAGGTCGGCTATGCCGACCAAATTCAGCACATCCCTGGCTGCTCGCGCCGCCCGCTGACACCGGCGCCCTACAGCTAAACGCCGACTCGGATCAGCTCGAGCGTGTTCTGCTGCACGCGCTCGAGGCTCATCGTGAAGCTCGGCGAGTACAGCGAGAGGTGGTCGAAGTCGGCCTCGCGGCGGGCGATGCCTGCGCGCACCTGCTCGGGTGTGCCGGCCACGCCGATCGCGTCGAGCATCTCGTCGCTGACCGCGGCGATCATCGCCTCCCGGTCGCCGGCGGCGAACGCCTCGCGGATCCGCTCGGCCTCGGCGCCGAACCCACTGGCCTCGAGCATCGGCGCGTACGCTCGGGGCGCCGCGTAGAACGCGAGCTGCCCGGCGAGCTCGCGGCGGGCCTGCTCCTCGTCGTCGGCCACCGAGCACAGCAGCATCCCGACGATCTCGATATCGGATGGATCGCGCCCGGTCCGTTCGGCGCCGGCGGCGATGGCCGGACGCACCACCTCCTGCACGTAGCGCGAGCTGAACGTGGGGTGGCAGACCAGCCCGTCCGAAACGCGGCCCGCCGTCTCGATCATGCGCCGGTTGACGCCCGCGGTGAAGATCGGGATCTGCTCGCGGACGGGTGGGAGAACCTCGGCCGTCGCGGTGAGGTTCATCGAGTAGAAGCGCCCCTCGTGCTTGACCGGTCCCTCGTGAAGGCGCCAGATCCGGCGCAGCAGCGGCACGAGCTCCTCGAGGCGCACCGCCGGCGACTGGGGATCCGGCACGCCGTGCCAGCCGATCTGCATTCCCTTGGTGCCGGTGCCCAGGCCCAGCACCAGACGCCCGCCGCTCAGCTCGTCGATTCCGCGCGCCTCGTTGGCCAGGATCAGCGGTGAGCGGCCGACCGCGTAGGCGATCGCGCTGCCCACCCGGCAGCGCTCCGTGTTCTGGGCCATCGCGGCCAGCGCGACGATCGCCGAGCGGTCGTTGAACTCGCTGGTCCAGGCGGCGTCGAGACCGGCGGCGTCGGCCGCCGCCGCGATCTCGATCGTGTCGGCCATCCGGCCGGCCAGCACGCACACGCCGCGGGTCGCCATGCGCGGACGCTACCAGCGTGCAACGCGGCGACCGCTCCCGGCGGCCGGTCCTGCTAGCGTCGGACCCAGCCGCAACTCCTCGCGGGGCCATGCGGTTAAGGGATCAACCGGCGACGTGGTCGGTAGGGGAGTCGACGACGTCCTGGTCGCCCATCGCGAACTCGAGCGCCTAGAGAGGCGGGAAAGTGGAGCCTCGTATGTCCAGACGCATGTCACGCCTGTTCGTCTCGATCGTTTGCGCGATCGGCCTGGGAGCCGCCATACCGGCGGCCGCGGGAGCGGTCGTCATCGGCATCGGCGACTCGAACACATCCATGTTCTCCAGTCCTCTGTTCACCGCGCTGGGCGTAAAGACCGCGCGTGACGTGATCCCCTGGGACATCATCACGCGGCGCGCCGATCGAGGTGATCTGGCCGCCTTCCGCGGCTGGCTGAGCGCCGCTCAGGCCGACCACGTGACCCCGCTGATCTCCTTCGGGGCCGACTACACCAACCCGGCAGCCAACTACGTGCCAACCGTCGGCCAGTACGAGACCGCCGTCAAGGCGTTCCTCAAGGACTTCCCGCAGATCAAGGACTACACGGCCTGGAACGAGCCCGACTTCTCCTATCGGAGCCTGGCCCGCAACCCGGCGCTGGCAGCGAACTACTTCAACGCCATGTACAAGATGTGCCACGGCTGCACGGTGCTGGCCGGCGATGTGTACCTCCCGGCGACGGGGGCGGCGACCATCGACCACGCGGTGGCGACGCTCGGCCCGTGGCTGCGCGCGTACATCAAGGGTCTGCATCACAAGCCGGCCGGGTGGGCACTGCACGACTACACCGAGATCCGCGCCCACAACACCTCGCAGCTGAACGTGCTCGAGTCGATGACCTCGGGCCCGATCTGGCTCGATGAGACCGGAGGCGTGCTGCGGCGCGGGCACTGGCAGTACCGCAACCAGAGCGCGACGGCGGCGGCAAGGGACGAGCAGTATCTGCTCAACCTGACCCGGCGCTATCGCCGGATCGCGCGCATCTACCACTACCAGTGGCAGGCCAACCCGTCGGCGGGCTGGGACTCGGGTCTGATCCAGGCCAACGGAAAGATCCGGCCCTCCTACAACGTGCTGCTCAACTGGATCAAGGGCCGCGGCTAGCCCGCCCCGAGCGCAGGCTGCGGCGCCTTCATTCACGGCGCGCCGCCCAAGAGTCCGTCGTCATGATGGGCGGGTGAAACCCGGACGCCGGGCGCGATGATCCGAGCGCCGCGACCATGAGCGAATTCCTCGCGCTCGTGGTGCTAGCGGTCAGCCTGCTGGCGGCGATCGCACGCTGGCGCTGGGCGCCCGACTGGGTGGTGGCCGCACTCGGCGCGCTGCTGCTCGTGGCCGTCGGAGTGCTGAGCGCCTCAGGTGCCCGCTCGGCGCTGCGCGCGCTCGGGCCCACGGTCGGGTTCCTGGCCGCGTTGCTCGTGCTGGCCGACGGATGCCGCCGCGCCGGCATGTTCGACGCCCTCGGCTCGATGATGGCGCTGGGCTCGCGCGGGCGGTCCGGACGGTTGCTCGGCATGGTGTTCCTGGTCGCGGCCGGCACCACCGCGGTACTCAGCCTCGACGCCACGATCGTGCTGCTCACCCCGATCGTGTTCGCGACCGCCGCGAGGCTGCACGCCAATCCGCGCCCGCACGTGTACGCCTGTTCGCATCTGGCCAACAGCGCGTCGCTGCTCTTGCCGGTCTCCAACCTGACCAACCTGCTGGCCTTCCAGGCCAGCGGCCTGTCGTTCACCCGGTTCGGCGCGCTGATGCTGCTGCCCTGGCTGGTCGCCCTGGCGATCGAGTGGGTGGTCCTGCGGGCGTCGTTCGCCGGCGAGCTCAGGCGTGTGCGCGGCACCCGGATCGCCGACCGTCCGGAGCTGCCCCGCTTCGCTCTCGCGGTGGTGGGACTGACGCTCGCCGGGTTCGTGGTGAGCTCGCCCCTGGGAATCGCTCCGGTCTGGGTGGCGGCGGCCGGCGCACTGGCGCTGGCCATCCGCCAGCGTCCCCACCCGCTGGAGCTCGTGCGCGCCGCCGAGCCCACCTTCCTGGTGTTCGTGCTGGCCCTCGGGATCGTGGTGCACGGGGCCGGCCAGCACGGCCTTTCGAATGCGGTGGACTCGCTGGTCCCGCACGGATCGGGTCTGCCGGCACTCCTGGCCGTAGCCGGGGTGAGCGCGGTGGTGGCCAACCTGGTCAACAATCTGCCGGCCACGTTGATCATCCTGCCGGTGGCCGTGAGCAGCGGACCGGGCAGCGTGCTCGCCATGCTCGTGGGGGTCAACGTCGGACCGAACCTCACCTACGTCGGATCGCTGGCCACGCTGCTCTGGCGCCGGATCGTTCACGCGCACGATCAGGAGACCGACATGGGCGAGTTCACGCGCCTGGGAGTACGCACGGTGGTGCCGATCCTGCTGGCCTCGACCGTCTCGTTGTGGTTGGCTCTACAGGTGGTGTGATGCGCGTCGTGGTCTGGATCGCCGAGGACACCTGGGAGGGGTGCATCGATAGCGCCGGCGCGGTGCTGGGCGAGGACGCCGCGGTGACGCTGCTGCACGTCGCGCCGAGCGACCTGGAGGCGGTCGCCTCTCGCGGGGGCGCGCGGCTGCTCGGCCGTCATCCCCCGCCCCCTCCCGGACCGCCGCCCCGCGCGATCGCCGAGGAGGAGGCGCACGCCCTGCTCGAGGCCGCCCGGGAACGTCTCGGGCGAGGAGCCGAGATCAGCGCGCGGCGGGGGAAGATCGAACGCGAGGTTCTGGAGGCGTGCGCCGACGCCGACCTGCTGGTCTTGGCGCGCGACGGCGAGCCTCGGCTGGAGCCGGGGAGCCTCGGCCCGCAGACCCGCTTCGTGCTCGACCACGCTCCATGTCAGGTGCTGCTGGTGTGGCCCGAGCCGCCGCCCGGGCTCGACACCATCAAGCTCCCGCCGCACCTCCGCTGAACGGCGAGAGCGTCATCACGGCGCGAGTTGTCCCCAGCAGCTCACCATGAGCGGCGCGAAGCACACCGTGCGACCGTCGTGCAGCAGGGCGTGGAACGCGTCGAGCTCGTGCTGGTCGGTCAGGCCGGCGGCCAGCAGCTGCGGCGCGAGCTGGTCGGCCAGAAGCTCCCACTGCGGGATGCCCTCGTCCGGGTCGGCGTCCACCTGGATCGACTCGGCGCGGGTCGCGACGTTGGTCAGCCCGGCCGCTCGCAGGCGCCGCGGCAGCGAGCGCCCGTAGTGGGGGTCGTAGCCACGGCGTGAGAACACCGAGCGGATCGCGCTGGCCACGCGGCGGTGAACGTCGGAGGGAGGGTCGACGACCAGTGCGGTGGCCCAGTCGAAGTCCTCGATCAGCACCCAGCCGCCGGGCTTGGTGGCCCGGATCATGTTGGCGAGCACGTGACCGCGCTCCGACAGGTGCTCGAGCACCAGGCGAGCGTGCACCAGGTCGTAGTCAGGCCCCGGCAGCTCGGACCGGGTCACGTCGAGCGCGACCGGCTCGAGCCCGGGTCCAGCCAGCGGCTCGAGAAAGCGGGTGTCGAAGTCGAGCGCCACGACCGTCCCGGTCGGGGCGACCCGCTCCTGCAGCGCCTGGGCCAGCGTTCCGGTGCCGGCGCCCACGTCGAGGCAGCGCCAGCCGGCGGTCAGGCCCAGCCGCTCGCAGATCGCGAGCGTGCCGGGGTCGTATAGGGCGGTGAGGCTGTCCAGGCGCGCACGTTCGGCGTGCCAGGTCGGGTCGAGGGCGTACCCGCCGGGCGGGTCGGCGATGGTGGTGAGGGTCATGGGGGGCTCCGTCGGCTTTGGGGGGCTAGTCGTCCTTGTGTGACGATGGTTCCAGCCGCGGGTCGATCTGCCTATTGGTCAGACGCCCATTAATCGGTGCGGCACCGCCTAAAGAGGCCGGCCGTCTGGCCTAAACACCAGCGGTGATCGGGGTGCCGGCGCCGAGTCTGACCGCCTCGCGATGAATTTCCTCCGCAGGCGCGGTCTAAGGTGATAACAATCGAACTCCCGGGCGCCGTCCCGCGCCCAACCCTCGATTTCCGGTGCTCACGCCGCCGGCCTCAGCGGGGGCAAAGGGGGCACGTGCCCTCGGGATGCTGGTCAGCCTGCTGCCCTTTCCGGCGGGGCACGTGAGCGTGAGTCGCGAGCCGCGCTGGTTCGAAAGGAGCACCGAGATGACCGAGCACAAGTCGTTCATGCGCCTGGTTCGGGCACGAATGGCGAAGACCGGTGAGGGCTACACCACGGCCCGGGCCATGCTGCTGCGGGCTGAGTCGCCGGACGGCAGCGCTGCGCCCGCTCTGAAGACCTCCGACGAGAAGATCCGGGCCCGGACGGGCCGCGGATGGGAGGAGTGGTTCGCGCTGCTGGACGAGTGGGGGGCGTCCGATCGGCCGCATCGGGAGATCGCCCGCTGGGTGGCCGAGCAACTCGACAGCCACCCCCTGGCCTGGAACGCGCAGGCGATCACGGCGAGCTACGAGCTGGTCCGCGGCCTGCGCGAGGTCGGCGAGAAGGACGACGGATTCGCCATCAGCGCGTCGCGGACCGTGGGCGTCCCGGTTGAGCGCCTGTACGAGGCGGTGGTCTCGGAGTCCGCGCGTTCGGGCTGGTTGCCCGATGCCCGGCTCAGTCAGCGCACCGCCACCAAGCCCAGATCGGCCCGCTTCGACTGGGCGGACGGGCCGACGCGCGTGAACGTGACCTTCCTCGACAGAGGCGAGGCGAGGAGCACGGTCGCGCTGGAGCACAGGCGGCTGTCCGATGCCGCCGAGGCGGAGGCGATGAAGACCTATTGGCGCGAGCGGCTCAGCGTGCTCAAAGACGCGCTCGAGCGGTGAAGGAGGACGAGATGAACGAGCAGACGAGCAACAGCCACGACGTGCTGACCATCGGCGTGCCGCCGATGTTCGGTCTCCACGACCAGGACGGGAACGGCCTGGAGATCGTCGAGGCCGCGTAGCTACCAGCTACCCGCCGTCTATCCGGCTGTCGGCGGGCGGTCGCGGAAGGACCTCTGCAAGGCCGCCACGCCGACGCTCGGATCGAGATCGATCTGGGTCGTGGCCATGATCCGGCCGAGCATCATGTACTGCCCGATGACCAGCAGCAGATGGATGATCTGGCGCGGTGCGAAGCGGGCTGTCATCGCCGCGAAGGTCTCCTCGTCGGGTGAGACATCGCGCACCACCTGGCTGGTGAAGCGGACCACGAGCTGACCGTCGGGACCGAGCACCGCGGAATCGAGCTCACCGCGCTGGATCGCGTCGAGCTGCTCCTGGGTCCCGCCCACGTCGAGCGTGACCTGAGCGTGCTGCACCCACTCATAGTCCGCGCCGGGGGTCATGGCGGCGACGCGGGTGATGGCGAATTCACGTAACAGAGGGTCGAACTCGTCGGGATCGAGCATCGCTGAGCCGAACCGCACCCAGTTGGGGAAGGCGCGCTGGGCGTTGGCCACCATGCGAAACACGCCCAGATCGGGCATCTTGGCCAGCGTCTCGGCGACCCGCGGGTCGGCCTCATCGGGATCGAGGTAGGGAAGCCGGGCCACGGCCGCTGTTATAGCGGTCGGGCGACCGCGGCGAATTTACCCAGTGTGAGTGTGCAACTTCCTCGCACCGGTGCTAGTTTTTTCACACCTGCATTGTAAGAAAGGAGTACGCCGTGGCGTACGTGATCAACGAGCCGTGCATCGGGGTCAAGGATGCGAGCTGCACCGAGGTCTGCCCCGTCGACTGCATCCACCCCACGCCCGATTCGCCGAAGTTCGCCGAGGCGGAGCAGCTCTACATCGATCCCGAGGAGTGCATCGACTGCGATGCGTGCGTGGAGGCCTGCCCGGTCGACGCGATCACGCCGGAGGACATGGTGCCGCCCGAGTGGGAGCATTACATCGAGAAGAACGCCGCCTACTTCCGCCGGGAGTAGACCGTCGGCGTGCCATCCGAGCACGAGGAGAGGACCAGCCATGACGACGGGCAGCGTGGCCGAGCAGGTGACGAGCGTCCCCGGGGAGCTCCACTACCTCTCGCCGGAGTCAAGAGTGCTCCGGCGTTTCACGGCGCCGGGCGCCAGCATCAACACCGGTAGCTACGACGCGCACGTGGTGCCCATCCGCAACGCCCGCCCGGTGCAGGACTCCTTCCGGCTGGACACCCACGGCTTCGAGCTCGTCGCCCATCCGAGCGCGGTGCGCGACTTCACCGATCGCGCAGAGCTGGACGAGGTCTACATCCCAGAGGTGATCGAGTTCGTGCGCGAGCGGACCGGCGCCGATGCGGTGGTCTCCCGCGGATGGGTCCTGCGCCGCTCGGCCGCTCCGGCCGAGAACGCCTCTCAGCCCCAGGCGGCGCTCGTGCACATCGACTACGGCCCCGAGGGCGCCGCGATGACCGCCGCCCGCGTGTACGCCGAGCAGTTCCCCGACGGTCCGGGCTACCGGCGCGTGCTGGCCACCAGCGTGTGGCGGGTGTTCAGCGGGCCGCCCCAGGACTGGCCGCTCGCGCTGTGCGATTTCCGCAGCGTGCGCGAGGACGAGGGCCTGGCCAACCAGCTGTACTTCGTGGACCGGCTGCCCGAGGACCCGATGACCGAGCCGGTCGACGAGTCCAAGCTGGTCACGAGCGGCTCGGAGTTCGTCTACAGCCCCGACCACGAGTGGTGGTACTTCCCGGACATGACTCGCGACGAGCTCCTGTTCTTCGTGTTCAACGACTCCGATCACAGCCGAGCCTGGCGGGTGGTGCACACCGCGTTCCGCGATCCGACGGTCGATACCGCCACGCCGCGGCACAGCATCGAGTTCCGGACCTTCGCCTTCTTCACCTGATCCGCGCGGCCACCGGCTCGTGATGCGCGGCCGGCGGTGCGCGAAACACCCAGGTGGCCAGCGCGAAGTACCGGGTGACCGTGGCGGCCAGGTTGGCGAGGACCAGCGCGGCGGCCTCGAGCAGGCGAGCCGGGTGGGGATCGAGGCCGTGCAGGACGCTGAGCGCGCCATTGGTCAGTCCAAGCGCGATCACGAACACGATGAAGGCGGCCAGGTGCTGGCGGGCCAGACCGTCGCGACCGCGGATCCCGAACGTGAGCCGGCGGTTGACCGCGGTGTTGACCACGGCGGTGAGAGCGAGTGCGACCGCGCTGGCCAGGGCCGGGCCGAGCAGCCCGGCCAGCGCGAGGAACAGCAGCGCGTAGGCCAGCGTCGAGGCGATGCCGATGCCGAGAAACCGGGTGATCGGCGCGGCCGCGGCGAGGCGCGCCACCCCGCGCAGGTCGGCCAGTGCAGTCGAGACGATGTCGACGCGTGAATCCGGATCGTCGATCCAGTCGACCGCCACCTCGTGGATGCGCATCCCGCGCCGCTGCGCGAGGACCAGCAGCTCGGTGTCGAAGAACCAGCCCTCATCGCGCACCGCTCCGAGCAGCTCACCGAGCACGTCGCCGCGCACCGCCTTGAACCCGCACTGTGCGTCGCTGAACCTGGCGCGCAGCACAGTGCGCAGGATCAGGTTGTAGGCACGCGAGATGAACTCGCGCTTGGCGCCGCGCAGCACCCGCGATCCAGGGGCCAGGCGCGAACCGATCGCCAGCTGGCTGTGTCCCGAGAGCAGCGGCGCCAGCAGCGGCAGCAACCCGCGCAGATCGGTCGAGAGATCGACGTCCATGTAGGCCACCACGCGCGCGCGGCTGGCCGACCACGCCGCGCGCAGGGCGCGCCCGCGTCCCTTCTGCTCGAGCCCGAGCACCGCCACCCGGTCGAGCTCACCCGCCAGCCCCCGGGCGACCCAGGGCGTGCGGTCGGTGCTGGCGTTCTCGGCGATCGTGATCTGCCAGGAGAACGGCAGCTCACCGGAGAGAAAATCGTGGAGGCGGTGGACCGTGGCCGCGAGCGCGCGCTCCTCGTTGTAGACCGGGATCACGATCTCGACGTCGAGCATCCCCGCGCTGGGCGCCTGACTCGCTCGCTCGTCCGTGAGTGTTTGCATGGGAAGCCTCGGGGTCGGTGAGTTCGGACCGGGTCAGCTTCGGGACTCCGCGTCGGATCTCGGTTAGAGCACGCGAAGAATTTGCGAAGGCTGCTAAACGGCTATCGCCGCGGCTAAGCCCGTGACCGCGCCGGCCGCCGCGAAGACCAGAACGGCCGTGCGGGCGGGCGAGCGCGGGCCGGCCAGCGTGGAGACAAAGTCGGCGGCATCGCTGACGCTCGAGGCGAGGAGCCATCGCCGCAGCTGGGCGCGCTCGCCGCCCGCGGCGAGGGTTCCCGCACCAAGGACGGCGTCGCGTGCCCCCAGCGAGCGGACGGCAACGCGCGCGCCCGCTGTACGGGCATCAGCACCGACCCACGGCACGGCGACGAGATCGGGCGCGGCGAACATCGTCGCGCCAATCAGCACCCGCCCGACGGACATGATTCGCACGACCTGATTGATCTGTCCCGCCATCGCCGCGCCGACGCTAGCAGTGCGGCAGCCGCCGGGTCGGTCAGAGCTTGGCCTCCGCGAGCGTCGGCTGGAACAGCTCGATCGGGTTGCCCGATGGATCCTCCACGAGGATCTGCTTGCCGCCCACGCCGGTGATGATCTCGTTGCGAAAGCGAGCGCCGTGCTCGCGCAGCCCGGCCACCGTGCCCTCGAGGTCCTCGACCTCGAGCTGAAAGCGATTCCAGCCCCCGGGCGCCGGCACGGTCCCGTCCGGCATGGCCGCGCCGCCGCCGGGGCCGCCACCCGGCGCGCTCAGGACAAGGCGCAGGTCACCGTGCGAGAGCATCGCAAAGGCGGGAGCAGGGTGCATGACCTCGTGGAAGCCGAGCTCGCGGCAGTAGAAGTCGATCGCGGCATCGACGTCATCGACGATGTAGCGGACGCTCACCTTGGCCATGTTGTCTCCCTCGCCGTGTTTACATGTAGAACGTATGCGTTGCGCAGCGATACTTCAACGTTTCGTTCTGACACGATGACCGATCCGCGGATCGAGCGCTCGCGGGCGGTGATCCTGAGGGCGGCCGTGCAGGAGCTCGCGGCCGTCGGCTACGGCGGCGTGACGATCGAGTCGATCGCCGCCCGCGCCGGCGTCGGCAAGTCGACGATCTACCGGCACTGGCCCGACAAGCTCGAGCTGCTGGCCGACGCGTTCGAGACCTTTCACGAGCGGATGGTTCCCGACCTCGGCGAGCGTTCCGTGCTCGAGTCCGTCGCCGTGCTGCTGAGCCACGTGGCCGAGGTGGTCGTGGACTCGACGTTCTCGCGCTGCATCCCGGCGCTGATCGAGGGCGCGGAGCGCGACCCACGCGTGCGCGAGTTCCACCACCGTTACTCGGCCGAGCGCCGGCAGGCGCTGATCGATCTGATCGCCCGCGGCGTCGGCGAGGGCGAGATCAGCCCGGACGTCGACCCGGAGCTGGCCACCACCGCCCTGCTCGGCGCGATCTTCTACCGCCGGTTGATGACCGAACGCCCCTTCGATCCCGGCGAGGCCGGCCGATTGGTCGACCTCGTGCTGCGAGGCGCGCCGGAGCGATAGGCTCGCGCGCCCATGAACGTCTCTTCGCGCTTCGATGTGGCCGGATTCGGGGTGATCGTGACCGGCGGTGCCAGCGGCCTCGGGCTGGCCTACGGCGAGGTGCTGGCCGCCCACGGCGCGCGTGTCACGTTGATCGACCTGGACGCCGAGGCGGTGGGAGCCCACGCCGAGCCGCCTGGTCGGCGAGGGGTTCGACGTGCGCGGAGCCGTGGCCGACGTGACCGACCACGCCGCGCTGGATCGCGCGATCGACGAGGCCGCCGCGGAGTACGGCCGGCTCGACGCGCGTTCGCCAACGCCGGCATCGATCCGGGTGTCGGCTTCGTCGGAGCGTGGGCCGGCGACACCCGCCCGCGCGTGCCGGAGGGCGCGCTCGAGCGCTACGCGGACGAACGTTGGAACCGTGTGATCGACATCAACCTGAACGGGATCTTCGCCACCGTGCGGGCGGCCGCGCGTCACATGCGCCCGCGTGGCTTCGGCCGGATCGTCGTGACTACCTCGCTGGCCGCCACCACGGTCGAGGGAGCGATCGGCTCGGCCTACCTGGCGGCCAAGGCCGGGGCGCGGCACTTCATGCACGCGGCGGCGCTCGAACTGGCGGCGGACGGCATCACGGTCAACGCGATCGCCCCCGGGTTCTTCGTGACCAACATCGGCGGCGGCCACGCCCACAACCCCGCCGTGCAGGCGGCCATGTCCAAGGACATCCCGATGCACCGGGTCGGCCAGCCGGACGACATCAAGGCGCTCGCGCTGTTCCTCGCCTCGCCGGCGTCGGAGTACATCACCGGTCAGGAGATCGTTATCGACGGCGGCTGGGGACTGGGCATCGCGGACTAGCGGGTTGGGTTCCGCGGGCCCCCGCGGGTCACCAGGTCCGGGCCGCGCGTATAGTGCCGATGCGGGAATGCCGGTCGAGAACGTCGACATAACCACGCCCGACGGCGTGGCCGACGCCTATCTGGCGCGTCCCGATGACCAGCCCCATCCGGGTGTGCTGTTCATCATGGACGCGTTCGGGTTGCGGCCCACGATCGGCGAGATGATCGAGCGGATCGCCGCCGACGGCTACGTGGTGCTGGCGCCCAACTTCTTCTACCGCAATGGTCGCGCGCCCGTGACCCCGATGCCCGACCTGAGCGATCCTGAGAAGCGGACCAGCTTCTTCCAGTCGCTGCGGCCGATGTTGGAGCAGCTCACGCCGGAGCGGATCGACTCCGACGGCGCTGCCTACCTCGATTACCTCGCCGAGGCGGCCGGCCCCGGCCCCGTCGCGATCAGCGGCTACTGCATGGGAGCCCGCGTGGGCTGGCGGATCGCCACCGCGATGCCCGATCGCGTGGCCGCGCTGGCCGGCTTTCACGGTGGCGGCCTGGCCACCGACGAGCCCGACAGCCCGCACCAGTCGGCGGGCGATATCTCGGCCGAGCTGTACTTCGCGTTCGCCGACAATGACCCCAGCATGTCCGCCGAGCAGATCGCCACGTTCGAGCGAACGCTCTCGGAGGCGGGCGCGCAGTACCGCTCCGAGGTGTATCCCGGAGCGCAGCACGGCTACACGATGGCCGACACGGCCGCCTACGACGAGCCCTCGGCGGAGCGTCACTTCCGCGAGCTCAGCGCACTGCTCGACCGGACGCTGTCCGCGCGGGCCTAGTGCCGCGAAGCGTGAGGCTGTTTGCCACCGGTGGGAGCGGCGTGCTCGGTCGCGCGCTCGAGCCGCTGGCCGCCGCGGCCGGCCACGAGCTGCGCGCGCCGTCGCATGAGGCGCTCGACCTGTACGACTCAGCGGCCCTCGCCGGCGCGGTGAGTGGCGCGGACGTCGTGCTCCATCTGGCCACGCGGATCCCGGCCCCCGAGCGCTTCGCGGAGCCGGAGGCCTGGGAGGAGAACGACCGCCTGCGCACCGAAGCCGCCCGGGCACTGGTCGATGCGGCGCTCACGGCCGGTGTCGAGACCTTCGTGCAGCCGACGGTGGCGTTCGTGTATCCGCAGGCCGGGCCGGCCGACGGGGACACGCCGGTCGACGCGGACACGCCGGTCGACGAGGACACGCCGGTCGACGAGGACACGCCGGTCGGCGAGGTCGCGCCCAATCTCCGCTCGGCGCTCGTGGCCGAGTCGGAGACCCAGCGCTTCGCGGCCGCCGGCCGGCGGCGCGGGATCGTCCTGCGCTTCGGCCTGCTCGACGGGCCCGGTACGGGCCACGGCCGGCGCTACGACGTTTACGGCACGACGCTGCACGTGGCCGACGCCGGCTCTGCGCTGCTGGCCGCGCTCGAAGCGCCGAGCGGGATCTACAACGTCTGTCGCGACGGTGAGCGGATCTCGAACACGCGCTTCAAGGCGGTCACCGGGTGGCGGCCCGTCCACAGCGACTGACGACGGCTCGCGGCGACCGGCGGATGATCGCCGTTCAGCTGGCAGGCCCGAAGAGCGAGCAGGCGGACCGTGTCGGCAGTGGGCCGGAACGGGTCGGCCACCACGCGTCCGTCGTGCAGTGACATGGCGGCGACCGCCACCCCGTCGAGGAGCGCGAGCAGCACCGGGCCGTCGAGGGGCGGCGCGTCGTCCAGATCGGCGAGGCGGCGGAGCACCACTGCGTCGTCGGGGTCGGCGACGCGCAGGGCGAGGATGGGGTCAGGCGAAGTGGTGATGTCGAGCGAAGTAGTCATGCGTTCATGATCGGGCTAAGACACCGCGCGCACATCGGGCAGATGGAGCGAGTCGATCGCCCGTTCGCCTTAGTCCGCGAGCGGGACGCCTTATCTCGACGGTTCTCGCTTGACAGCGGTCCGGCGCGAGCCGAATACGCCGGGAACTACCAGGTGATGGTCGGGAGCTCGTCGAGCGACATCGTCGGGCAGGGCACGGTCGCGCTGCCGTCCGAGACCCCGTAGGCCGCGGGATCAGGTGGCCCGCAGCGCCTCGGTCGGGCTGAGGCGCGAGGCCTTGGCCGCCGGGTAGAGACCGGCCAGCGTTCCGATGATCAGGCCGGCCGCCGGCGAGGCGATGAGCGCGTAGAGGGGGACCACGAACGGCTCGTTGCGGGTGATCGCGTACACCTCGGTGGCGCCCGCGCCCAGCGCCAGCCCGGCGATCCCACCGAGCGCGGCCAGCAACGCCGACTCGGTCAGGAACTGGAGGCTGATGTGGCGCCGGGTGGCTCCGAGCGCGCGGCGCAGGCCGATCTCGCCCCGTCGCTCGAGCACCGAGATGACCATGATGTTGGCGATCCCGATCGCGCCGACGAGCAGCGCCACCGCGCCGAGCCCGAGCAGCAGCGTCGTGAACTGGCCCTGAGCCGCTGCGCGGGCCTCGAGCGCGTCGGACGGGCGGCTGACCTGGACGCCGTCAGGTTGCTGGGGATCGGCGGTGGCGGCCAGCAGGTTGGAGACGCCGATCACGTCGTTCTGGTTCGCGCGCACGTAGATCTCGGACGGGTTGGGCTGGGTGTCGAACATCCGCTCGGCCACCGGCAGCGAAATGAACGCCGTGGAGTCCAGGTTGGAGTCGAGCACCACCGGCTTGAGGATGCCGATGACGTTGAACCACGTGTTGCCCAGGTACACCATGACGTGCCCGCCCACGTTCGTGATGTCGAGGACCTGGGCCGCCTGGGCTCCTAGGACTGCCTCGGGAAACGAGCTGGCGAGCCCGTCGAGGAAGTGCCCCGAGGCCAGTTGTGGTGCCGACGACCTTCGGGCAGGTCGTCGCCGGCCGCGTCGACGCCGATCCCGCCCGTCTCCGCGGCGGGGACCCAGGGACTGCGGTAGACCTGGACGCTCGACACCTGGTAGACCGCCGCGTCGTCCTCCACCTTCAGCATGTGCCCGATCATCGGGACCGAGGTGTCGGGCAGGACCTCGTTGGCGCCCAGGAAGGTCTGGCCGGGTGTCACCGTCAGCAGGTTCGTGCCCAGCGCGTCGATCTCGGCCAGCAGGTTGGCCTGGGCTGAGGCGGACACGCCGACCACGGCGACCATCGCGCCGATGCCGATCGCGATGCCCAGCGCCGACAGCGACGCGCGCAGGCGCCGCGTGCTCAGCCCCTGGAGCGCGGTGCCCAGCAGCTCCCGGATCGGCAGGCGGGCGCTGATCGCGGCGGGACGCTTCGCGAGCACGCCCTGGATCGCCATAGTGGTCGCTCGCGCGAGAGGCCACTGGCTCAGCCCTGCGAGTCGGTGACGGCGAGCCCCGGGTAGATCCCCTGGCCGGAGATCTGCACGTAACCGGCGGCGAACAGCCCGGTGCTGACCGGGATCAGCGAATGGGGGGCGCTCGCCTCCTGCACCGCGTAGTTCCCGCCCGACACGGCCAGCAGCGCGGTGACCGGGACCGACAGCACGCCGTTGGCCTTGGCCTCGGAGAAGTTCACGCTGACCGCCGCCTGGTCGAGGCCGGCGCCGGTCGTCCTGCCGCTCAGCGTGATCGTGACCGGGATGGTCGAGCTGCTCGAGCCGTTCCCGTTTCCGTTTCCGTTCCCGTTTCCGTTTCCGTTCCCGCCGTTGCCGCTATTCCCGTTGCCCCCGTTGCTCGAGCTCTGGGCCACGCGGCTGACCGCGGTGATCTTTCCGTTCACGGTGTTGCCGGCGGGCATCTCGACCGTGACCGGCTCGCCGAACTGGGCCTCGCTCTGCTTGGTGGCGTCGAGATCGACGGTCACCACGAGCTGGGTGGCGTTCGTCTCCAGGATCGCGGTGCCGCTTCCGCCGCCGGAGTTGTTGTTGGCCGAGTTGTTGTTGTTGGCGTTGTTGTTGCCCGAGCTGTTGTTGTTGCCCGAGTTGTTGTTGCGCCCGAGTTCGAATGGTTCCCATTGCCATTGCCGCTGCCGTTCCCGTTGCCGGCGCCTCGCTCGGCGTTCAGCTCCTGCTGCTGGAGCCGGAGCTGCTGCTGCTGAGCCCGGAGCAGCGCGAGCAGGGCGGCAAGCGTCCTGAGCATTGGTGGAGGTTGGCGGCGGCTTTTTCTTCTTCTTTTTCTTCTTCGGGTTCTGGGCCTGTCCGCTGCCCGG
Source organism: uncultured Solirubrobacterales bacterium (assembly GCA_963764545.1). Lineage (GTDB taxonomy): Bacteria > Actinomycetota > Thermoleophilia > Solirubrobacterales > Solirubrobacteraceae > Palsa-465. The sequence continues at coordinate 231,558 of CAVXSX010000013.1, forward strand.
CTGGGTGCCGCTCTGAGGAGTCGTGGTCTGGGTCAGGCCCACGAACTCGGGACCGGTGGCCGGCCGGCCGGCAGCGGACGAGCCACTGCCGCTGCCGGTCGAGCCGAGGGAGGAGTCCAGGGAGGAGATCACGCGGTCGTGCGGGAGGAACACGACCTGGCCGAGCTTCAGATCCCCGGTCTCCGTCTCGCCAAGAGATTCCTGGAACAGCTCGACGCCGTACGGTGGTGGCCGCCTGCCAGACGTCGTCGGCCACGATCCCGTCCGAGTTGAAGCCGAGCGCGATCAGGTTCCGGTTGAGCTCCAGGATGTCCGGGCCGTCGCTGTCAGAGGAGTTCAGGTCCCGGTAGGCCGGCGTGGTCCCGCTCATCAGGATCACCGGCTGGCCGCCCACGTCGTAGAGCGCCTGGCCGGGCTTGATCACCTGGCCGACGGCCGGGCAGCCAGGTGATCGTCCCGCTCAGGCGGTTGTAGACCGTCTCGGGGTCCGCGTAGCTCAGCGTGCCCGATTCGGTGTCGGTCTCGACCAGGTCCCGGCGCTGGACGGTGGTCGCGCCCGAGGCCTGGTCGTGGCTGCTGTTGGCGCCAGGGGCCGCCGGCGAATGCGTGCCGAGGACGATCGCGATCACCACCGCGATCGCGATCACCAGCGCCAGCGTCGCGGCCATCCTGCGCCGCCAGCTCCCGGCCGTCAATAGTCGTGGACCCCTCATCGACGGTGCATATGGTTGCGAGGCGGCGGTAACAGGGACGTATCGTTGTTATCCGTCTGTTATGCGCCGTTACTGGCCGCCGTGCACGGCCGCCTCGATTTGAGGCATCGTGACGGCGCCGCCGGACACTCCGACGCACGCCTTGGCTGCGTCGAGGAACTGCTGGGAGTGGATGTCCACCCCGGCGGTGGTCAGCATCTGGAGGGTCAACCGGCCCGACGCGTCCGGGTCCGGGAAGTCGTGCAGCCCATGCGTGCGCGCGCAGCGCGCGAACGCGAGCAGGTCGCGCTTGTGGGCCTGCTGCTGCGCCTGCTGTTGGGCGGGGCTAGGCGGTCCGGGCAGGATCGCCGAGCATGCCTTGTCGGCGGATTTGAACTTCGGTGAGCCGGTCTCCGATGGGGTCACGGCGAAGCCGACCGCGGCATGGCCGGGGCTGACCGAGACGTGCGGGTCGGGGAAGTTGGGAACCCCGTGGGTGCGCATGCAGCGGGTATAGGCGAACGCGGCGCTCGCCACGTTCTGGCCCCCGCCCTGCGGCCCGTTCTGCGCGGTCTGTGTTGGTGGTGCTGGTCGGGCCGTTCGACCCACAGCCGGCCGCGAGCGCGGCCAGCACGGCGATCGGCGCCAGCAGCGCCAGCCGGTGTCTCATCAGGGTCCTCATCGCGTCGTCCTCCTCGGCGGGGTTGGTGAGGTGAGCGGTTGTAGTTGACGAGCGGTGACAGCACGGTGACCGTGCCTGTGACCGCACTGTCACCTGGAGTCCGGGATGCTTAGAGCCGACTATGCGGGTGCTGATCGTCGAAGATCACGAGCGACTGGCCGGCGCGCTGGCCGACGGGCTGCGGCGGGAGGGCATGGCGGTCGACGTGTCCCTGGATGGCGCCGATGCGCTGTCCCATGTCGCCGTGACGCGATACGACGTGGTCGTGCTCGATCGCGACCTGCCCGGGGTGCACGGCGATCAGGTCTGTCGCCGGGTGGTCGACCAGCACCGGGAGACCCGCGTGCTGATGCTCACCGCGGCGAGCACGATCAGCGACCGCGTCGAGGGCCTCGAGCTGGGTGCCGACGACTACCTGTCCAAGCCGTTCGAGTTCCCCGAGCTGGTGGCCCGGGTGCGGGCGCTCGGCCGCCGCGCGGTGGCCGCGCTCCCGTTGAAGCTCGAGCACGGTGACCTCAGCCTCGACCCGGCGCGCCGCGTCGTCTTCCGCGGCCCGCGGCGTCTGTCGCTCAGCCCCAAGGAGTTCGCCCTGCTCGAGTATCTGCTGGCGGCCGACGGGCGCGTGGTGTCCGCCGAGGAGCTGCTGGTCCGCGTGTGGGACGAGGCGGCCGATCCGTTCACCAGTACGGTCAAGACGACCATGGGTCGTCTGCGGGCCAAGCTGGGCGACCCGCCCCTGATCGAGACCGTGCGCGAAGCGGGATACCGGATATGACGACCGTCGCGATGCGCAGGAAGCTGATCCCGCGCCGGTGGCGGCGTCTAGCGCTGCGCAGCGCGCGGCTGCGCCTCACGCTGATGTACTCGGGGCTGTTCCTGCTCCTCGGAACGGCGATCGTCGTGGTCATCTTCGTCGTGGTGCAGACCGGGGCCGCGATTGCAGGTGAGCGGTAGCTCGGCCGTGTCCGCTGTGCCGGGGCAGGGGGGTTCGACGGTGCACAACGTCGTCACCCAGCAGCACTCGGCCGACGTGGCCCGGGTGCTCGCCGTGTCGTGGTTCACGCTCGTCCTGGCGGCCGGCGCCTCCGCCGTGCTCGGCTGGTTCGCCGCCGGAAGGGTGCTGCGCCCGCTGCGTCAGATGACCAGCCGGCGCCCGCGCGATCACCGCCGGGAACCTGCACGCAGCGGCTGGGGCTGGCCGGACCGGACGACGAGTTCAAGCAGCTGGGCGACACCGTCGACGACCTGCTCACGCGACTCGAGGCTTCGTTCGCCGCGCAGCGACGGTTCGTGGCCAACGCCGCGCACGAGCTGCGCACGCCGCTGACACTCGAGCGGACCCTGCTCCAGGTCGCTCTGTCGGATCCGGACGCGAGTGCGGCCAGCCTGCGCGCCGTGTGCGAGGAGCTGCTGGCCTCCGGACGCAACCAGGAGCGGCTGCTCGAGGCGCTGCTGACGCTGGCCACCAGCGAGCGGGGGCTCGAGTATCGCGAGCCGGTCGACCTCGTGGCGCTGGTGCGTCGCGAGCTCGAAGTGGTGCGGGGCGAGTCAGAGCAACGACGGATCGAGACGACGCTCGATCTCAGCCCCGCCCGCGTCCGCGGCGACCGCGCGATGGTGGAGCGTCTGATCGCCAACCTGCTCGACAACGCGGTCCGCCACAACCGCGAGCAAGGCCGGGTCGAGGTCAAAACGAGCGTCGAATCCGAACGCGCCATCCTCCGGGTCTCCAACGGCGGTGAGACGATCCATCCCGGTGATCTGGAGCGACTGTTCGAGCCGTTCGAGCGCGGCGGTGCACAGCGCACGGCGTCGAATGGCCACTACGGCCTCGGCCTCTCGATCGCCCGCGCGATCGTGCTCGCCCACGACGGCGAGATCACCGCCGAGCCCGGCCCGGCCGGCGGTCTCGTGGTGACGGTCGGTCTCCCGGCGGTTACGGAGCATTAGCCCCGGCGGCCGCATGCCTGAGCGGCCTTCTGGAACGCCGGCGAGGCTTGGCTGGTCAACGGCACCTTGCTGGCGATCCCGCCGTTTGCCGGGAAGGTCGGATCGGGGAAGTTCGGTACGCCGTGCTTGCGCATGCACTGGGCAAACGCGACCGCGTCGCGACGCTGCTGGGCCGACGGCGGAGGCGGAGATGTCCCGCCGCCGAACAGCTTGCACGTCTTCACGGCCGACTCGAACCGGGGTCCGCCAAACGTGGTTCCGTCGACCGTCAAGGTCGAGCCGCCGGGCGCGCCGCCGATCGAGAAGCCGCCGGCGGCGCTTGGATCGGGGAAGTCCGGTACCCCGTGGGAGCGCATGCATTGCGAGAGGGCCAGCTGCGAGGAGGCGTTCGTGGTCGTGCCGCTGTTGGTTGTCGAGCCGCAGGCGGCCAGCCCGACGGCGAGCAGCATCCCGGCCAGCCACCAACCGCGACCGCTCATGGCTTGCCCAGCCCACAGGCGCGGGCCGCGTGCTGGAAGGCCGGTGCCTTGGGATCGACCGAGGGCGGGATCGCGAAGACCATCGCGCGCAACACGAGGACGCGTGGAGCATTGGTCGGCGAGCTGAAGGCGGGGTCGGGGAAGTCGGGGACGCCGTGCGTGCGCATGCACTTGGCGAAGGCCAGGGCGGCCCCCCGTTCGCTCGCCGAAGTTGCCGGCGGAGCCCCGCCGTTCGGCAGATATTGCTTGCAGGCCTCCTGCGCGGAGCGGAAGCTGGGCGACTGGGTGTTGATGCCCAGCGGGATCTGAAGCCCGTTCGGACCGGGATCGGGGAAGTTCGTCACGCCGTGCGAGCGCATGCAGTCGGAGAACTCCACGTCGCCGGACTTGCCGCCCGGCGGGGTGTCTGTGGCGCCGGTGCCGGTGCCGACGGGCTGGCCGGTAGATCCTCCGCAACCGGCGAGCAGCGCACCGATCAGCAACAGCGCCGGCCAGCAGCGCCGGGCGGCCAAGGCGACTGTGGTGAGGCTGGTTGCTCATAGGTCGAAAGATCTACGACCGACGGCGCTAACGGCCCCGTAACGCTGTTATGCCCCTGTTACCGGCCGTGCGGCATCCTGGGGTATCGACGCCGGCGCGGGACCGCTTCCGCGCCGGCGCTCCGACAGACCAGGGATCAAGGCGCAATGAGAGTGCTGATGGTGGAGGACCACGCCCGCTTGGCCGCGACGGTCGCCGCGGTGCTCCGCCGTGAGGGCATGGCTGTCGACATGGCGTTCGATGGACGAGAGGCACTCGACCGCGCGGCCCTCACCGACTACGACGTGGTCGTGCTCGATCGCGACCTTCCCGGGGTACACGGCGACGAGGTCTGCCGTTCGCTGGTCGCCGAGGGTCGCAGTGCGGTGCTCATGCTGACCGCGGCCGGCTCGGTCGAGGACCGGGTGGAGGGGCTCGGCATCGGGGCCGACGACTACCTCGCCAAGCCGTTTCACCTCCTTGAGCTCGTGGCGCGGATCCGAGCGCTGGCGCGCCGCTCGCGCCGCGTCCTGCCGCCCCGGCTCGCGTTCCGCGACCTCGAGCTCGACAGCGCGGGCCGCGTGGTCACGCGCGCCGGACGCCTTCTGTCGCTCACCCCCAAGGAGTTCGCCGTGCTCGAGGTGCTGCTGTGCGCCGAGGGTGCCGTGGTCTCCACCGAGGAGATCCTCGAGCGGGCGTGGGATGACGCGACCGATCCGTTCACCAACGCGGTGCGGATGACGATGAGCCGGTTGCGGGCGAAGCTGGGGGATCCGCCGGTCATCCAGACCGTCACGCCGGTCGGCTACCGGATCGGGGATGCGCCGTATGGGAGCGCGGCATGATCGGGGCGGCCCGTCTGCGGCACCCCAAGACGGCGGTTCGCTGGCGGCTCACGCTGCTCTACGGCGGGCTGTTCTTGGCCTGCGGCGCCGCGCTGCTCGCGGTCACCTACGCGCTCGTCTCGCACGCCACCGTGACCGGCGATCCGGGTGGGGTATTCACGATCGACGGCAAGACCAAGCCCCACCCGAACACGTCGTTTCCGCGCCGGGGCCGCGAAGGTGACGCCGCCCTGGCAGGGGGTGCCGCCCGGTATCCGGCGTGTGCTGACCACGCCCGCCGGCCGGGCCACCGTGAGGTACGTCAGCGCCAGCCAACGGATCGCCGATCTGCACCACCTCGAGGTCGAGTCGGCCATCGCGCTGGCCATCATGGCGCTGATCTCCGGTGGGCTCGGGTGGCTCGTGGCCGGGCGGGTGCTCCGCCCGCTCGAGCGGGCCTATGACGCGCAGCGCCGCTTCGTGGCCAATGCGTCGCACGAGCTGCGAACGCCGCTGACCGCCTCGCGCGCGCTGCTCGAGATGGTCATGACCGATCCCCACGCCACCAGGGCCACGTTCCGGGACATGTGTCGCGAGGCGCTCGAGGAGAACGAGCAGCAGGAGCAGCTGATCGATGCTCTGCTCGCGCTCGCGCAGGGAGAGCAGGGGATCGATCGGCGCGAGGTCGTGGATCTGGAGGCGGTGGTAGGCGATGCCCTGCGCGCGTATCAGCGCGCCGCCGGGGACGTGGAACTGGACGTCGCTTTGGCGCCCGCCACAGTGCGCGGCGACCGGCGCCTGCTCGTCCGGCTGATCTCGAACCTGCTCCAGAACGCCATCCAGCACAACGTTCCAGATGGATACGTGCGCGTCCGGATGCGCAGCCGCGACGGTGTGGCCGCGCTCAGCGTTCTCAACAGCGGACCGGTGGTGCCGGCCGGCGAGATCGACCGGCTGCTCGCGCCGTTCCAGCGCCTGGCGCCCGACCGGCTCGGCCACGCGGGCGGGTTCGGCCTGGGGCTCTCGATCGTGGCCGCCATCGCCGCCGCCCACGACGCCGCGCTCGGCATCGCCCCTGGCGACCACGGCGGGCTGCGCGTCGAGGTGCGCTTCCCGGCCACCGGCCCCATACGCCTGGCGCTCGAGCCGCTCCCCGTCCCCGACGGGCGGATCATGTCGCAAACCGGCTAGACGCCGCACCCGAGGTCTGCCACGCTCGGCGCGGTGATCGAGGACTTCGAGCTCTGCTACCGGGCGCTGGACGCCCGGGATCGGCGTTTCGACGGCTGGTTCTTCACCGCCGTGACCTCGACCGGGGTGTACTGCCGGCCGAGCTGCCCGGCCAGGACCCCGAAGCCCGAGCACGTGCGCTTCTACGCGTCCGCGGCGGCGTGCCAGCAGGCCGGGTTTCGCGCCTGCAAGCGCTGCCGGCCCGATGCGGTTCCCGGGTCCCCGGAATGGAACTCGCGCGGTGACGTCGTGGGCCGCGCGATGCGCTTGATCGCCGACGGGGTGATCGACCGCGACGGCGTGCCGGGTCTGGCCGCCGCGCTCGGCTACAGCGTGCGCCAACTCCAGCGCGTGCTGGTGGCCGAGGTGGGTGCCGGCCCGCTGGCCCTGGCTCGCGCCCAACGAGCCCAGGCGGCGCGCACGCTGATCGAGACGAGTTCGCTGCCGATGACCGAGATCGCCTTCGCGGCCGGATTCGAGAGCATCCGGCAGTTCAACGCAACCGTGCGCGCGGTGTTCGCGCTCGCGCCCACTGAACTGCGCCGGCGCGCGGCCCGCTCAGGCGCGGGTGCCCGCTGCGCTCCGCCAGGGAACGGCCTGCGTCTCAGGCTGTCCTTCCGCAGGCCGCTCTGCCCCGAGAACCTGTTCGGCCACCTGGCCGCCACCGCGGTTCCCGGTGTGGAGGAGATCCATGGCCGGACCTACCGCCGAACCCTCCGGCTCCCCCTCGGGGCCGCGGTGGTCGAGCTCACACCCGAGCCGGACCACATTGCCTGCCGGCTGTGGCTGACCGACCTGCGCGACCTGAGCGCCGCGATCGCCCGGTGTCGCTGGCTGCTCGACCTCGACGCCGATCCCGAGGCGATCGACCGCCGCCTCGCCGAGGATCCCGACCTGGCGCCACCGGTCGCACGAGCCCCCGGGCGCCGCGTGCCGCGAGCCGTCGACGGCCCCGAGATGGCGATCCGCGCCGTGCTCGGCCAACAGATCTCGACCGCCGCGGCTCGAGCCCATGCCGGCCGGTTGGTCGTGCTGTACGGCGAGCCGGTGTCCGATCCCGGCGGCACGCTCACCCACGTCTTCCCAACCGCCGACGCGCTCTCGGAGATCGAGCTGGCCATGCCGGCCAGCCGTCAGGCCACCATGCGCGCGCTCCTGGCCGCGCTGCGCTCGGGCGAGCTCGAGCTCAGTCCGGGCGCCGACCGCCAGCAGGTCCGGAGCACGCTCGCGGCATTGCCGGGAATCGGCCCGTGGACGATCGAGGTGGTGGCGATGCGAGCGCTCGGCGATCCCGACGCCTTCCCGGCCACCGACCTCGGCGTGCGCAGGGGTGCGGAGGCGCTGGGGCTGCCCGGCGCCCGGTCAGCGCTGATCGCGCACGCGGGGCGGTGGCGGCCCTGGCGGGCGTACGCCGTCCAGCATCTGTGGGCCGGCACGCGCCACCCGATCAACCAGTGGCCGCCGGTGGCGCCGGCACAGCCGCGGGCCGCGGAACGGATCGCGGTCGCGGTCGCGGCGTAGCGGCTTACTGAAGCACCCATAAGTTGTCGCGCAGGATCGGCGCTGCGTTTCCTGCGGTGTCGAGCTCGTCGACCGCCACCTCAGGGCCGCCGATCATCAGGTCATGCTGGATACCGACAGGTTGAAGCCGCGCTCCTCCCGGCCGGCCCGGTCCGACGGCAGATCGGGCACCGATCGTCGAGGTTCCGTCGACCAGCGCCACCTCGCCGAGCCTGACCGCGCCGGCATCGGTCTCCCGGGTCCGTTGCGCCGTGTTCGAGCTGGACCCGGGTCTGGAAGCTAGTGCGCCGCGCCATTCGTCGTCCGCGCGGCGCCTGGAGGCGGGATGCTCCAGGGCGGATTCGGCTCGCCGTCGAACCAGTACTCCCCGCCGCGCAGCCGCTCGAGCAACTGACGCGCCCACGCGGCCTCCCCGTCAAGCCGGGCCTGACCGAGCCGATAGTGCTCGGCCACGGTGTCAGGGATGTCGGGATTGCCCGGGATGTCGTCGATCGCGAAGCCGACCGCCCTCTCGGAGCCCTCGATCTGCTCCACCCGCGACTCCAGCGCGGCGATCACCTCGTCGCGGCTGAGCGCCCACGCGAAGCTCCAGGCTGCCATCAGATCGGCCGACTCGTGGGACACCTTCCAGAGTGCGTCGCGCTCCAGGCGCATGAACTCGACCTCACCGTCACCGGTCAGCCGGAAGCTGGTGCGCGCCGGTCGCCCACCCTTGGCCTCGGTTCCGACCTCCTGCAGAAAGCCGTCTCGGGCCAGTGACCGCAATCCGTTGTAGACCGATCCCGGATTGAGGTTGGCCCACGACTCGGCGTGCCAGCTCAGCAGTTCGCGGCGGACGAAATAGCCGTGCACCGGCTGGAAGATCCGGACGGTGCCGAGGAGCAGGAGACGGGTCGCGGACATCGGAGCCGAATGATAGTTGACAAACGTGATTATTCATGTTTGACTACCCGGCCATGTTCAACTTTGACTACATGATCGAGGCCCATGGCCTGAGCAAGCGCTTTCGGACCCGCACCGGCGTCATCGAGGCGGTCCGCGGCGTCGACATCGAGGTTCGGTCCGGTGAGATCGTCGGATTCCTGGGGCCGAACGGCGCCGGCAAGACCACCACGCTGAGGATGCTGACCACGCTTCTGGCCCCTGATGGGGGCGAGGCAGCGGTGGCCGGGCAGGACCTGGCCCGCCAGCCGGTGGGCGTCCGCCGCCGCATCGGCTACGTGCCTCAGCGCGGGAGCACCACGCCCCAGGCGCAGGTCGGCGAAGAGCTCGCCGACCACGGGCAGTTGCACGGTCTCGACCGCAAGGAGGCGGAGCGCCGCGGGCGGGCGCTGCTCGGCGCGCTCGATCTCGACGGAACCTGGGAGCGCCCCACCGGAAGCCTGTCGGGCGGCCAGCGCCGGCGCCTGGACATCGCGCTCGGCCTGATCAACCAGCCGCCGCTGCTCTTCATGGACGAGCCGACGACGGGACTGGATCCGCAGTCGCGAGCCAACCTGTGGAGCCACATCCGCCGGCTGCGCGACGAGGACGGAGTCACGGTGTTCCTCACCACCCACTATCTCGACGAGGCCGACGCCCTGTGCGACCGGATCCTGGTCATCGATCACGGCGAGATCGTCGCCCGGGGCACGCCGGCCGAGCTCAAGGCGGGCCTGTCGGGCGATCGCGTTGCGCTGCGGCTGGCCGATGCGGCCGGACTCGAGCCGGCACGGGCTGTGGCGGTGCGGATCGGTGCCGCGACGCTGTTGCGCGCGGAGGGCGACCTGCTCGACGTCAGCCTGCCCGACGTGGCGACCGCGCTGCCGGGGCTCCTCGACGGCCTCGCCCGCCAGGGCGTTGGTCTGGCCGGGATCGAGGTCCATAGCCCGACGCTCGACGACGTGTTCCTGTCCCTGACCGGCCGCGAGCTCCGCGACCAACCAATCGCCGCCTGAGGAGGTTCCGCAATGCGTTTTCTGACAGAGACCCGGCTGATCTTCGCGCGGTCGTTGCGGCTGTCGCTGCGCAACAAGGTGTGGCTGGTCATCGGTGTGATGCAGCCGCTGCTCTACCTGGCCCTGTTCGGCCCGCTGCTCAAGCGAATCGCCGGTCTTCCGGGGTTCCCGCGGGGAAGCTCGTGGCAGGTGTTCACCCCGGGCCTGCTCGTGCAGCTCGGGATCTTCGGGGCGCTGTTCGTCGGCTTCGGACTCATCGCCGAGGTGCGCGATGGCGTGATCGAACGGATGCGGGTGACGCCGGCTTCGCGGATGGCGCTCCTGGCCGGCCGCGTGCTGCGCGACGCGCTCGTGCTCCTCGTCCAGTCGACGCTGCTCCTGGCCGCCGCCTACGCGTTCGGGCTGCGGGCCCCGCTCGGTGGGGTGGTGCTGGCCGTCGTGCTGGTGGGCGCAGTGGGCGCGGGTTTCGCCGCCGCCTCCTATGCGGTGGCGCTGCTGACCGGCACCGAGGACGCGATGGCCTCGATCGCCAACAGCCTGGCGGTGCCGCTGCTGCTGCTCTCGGGGATCCTCCTGCCGATGACGCTGGCTCCCGGCTGGTTGCGGATCCTGTCGAACGTCAACCCGGTCAAGCACATCGTCGATGCCCTGAGGGCGCTGTTCCAAGGTCACGTGCTCAACGGCACCGTGGGCCTGGGGGTGCTGGTCGGCGCGGCGCTGATCGCCGTCGGGATGGCGTTCGGAACTCGAACATTCCAGCGCGACTCCGGCTGAGGACGAGTCGGCCCGCGGTCAGTCGTCCGGCCGCGCGCTGACCGGCCCCGGGCTAAGCAGCGCACGCAAGTCGTCGATCACGTCGGCCTCCTCGGCGCGCTTGTCGGGGCGGTAGCGCTTGACCCGGGCAAAGCGCAGAGCGATGCCACCGGGGTAGCGGGTGGAGGACTGCACGCCGTCCAGGGCGATCTCCACCACGAGCTCTGGGCGCACGAGCACGGCGATCCCGCGGCGGTCGGTCTCGCGCGCGAGGAGCTCGTCGGTCTGCCAGCGCAGGACCTCGTCGGTCAGGCCCTTGAAGCACTTGCCGACCATCACGAATGCGCCCGTGCTCGGGTCCCGGGCGCCGAGGTGCAGGTTCGAGAGCCAGCCCCGGCGGCGGCCGTGTCCCCACTCGGCGCCGAGCACGACCAGGTCGTAGGTGCGGACCGGTTTGACCTTGCGCCACGCCTTCCCCCGCCGGCCGGCGGCGTAGGTCGAAGCTGCGTCCTTGACCACGGCGCCCTCGTGGCCGGCCGCCAGAGAGGCCTCGAGCACCCGCTCGCCCTCGGCCGGGTCGGAGGTGACGACGCCCGGGATCTTAAGCTCGGGGGCGATCGCCGCCAGCCGGGCGGCTCGTTCGTGCAGCGGCGAGTCGAGCAGGTCCTCGCCGTCGAGATGCAGGAGGTCGAACAGGAAGGTGACGATTCCCTTGGCCGGCGCGTCGCCGTCGATCTGCGAGACCGTGTGCTGGAACGAGCTCGGCCCGTCGTCGCCCATCCACAGCGCCTCGCCGTCGAGCACCACTTGTCCGACCGGCAGGCGGCGGACCGCGGCCACGATGCCGGGCAGGGTCGCGCTGATCTCGTTCAGGTTGCGGGTGTAGATGCGGACCTCGTCGCCCAGGCGGTGGATCTGGATCCTTATCCCATCGAGCTTCCACTCCACCGAGGCCAGCTCGAAGCTCGACACCGCCTCGGTCACGTTCGCACTGGTCGCGGCAAGCATGGGGAGGATCGGGCGGAAGATCTCCAAGCCGATCTGCTTGAGGCCCGGCTCTCCCGCGGTCATCGCGACCTGTGCCATCTCGGTCAGATCACCGGACAGCATGAGCGCGCGACGGGCGAGCTCGCCCGGGACACCGGCCGCCCGGGCCACGGCATCGGCCATAATCCCGGCCAGCGCGCCCTGGCGAAGCTGACCGGTCAGCAGGCGGCGCAGAACGTCGGCCTCGGGCTCGGTGGCCCGGCCCAGAAGGTTCTCGAGGAGCCGGCGGCGCGCGGCGAGCGCCCCGGTGCCAGTCGTCTCCTCGATCTGTGAGATCGCCTGATCGACCTCGTCGATGCTCAGCGACGGCTCGGGGGCCGGTGAGATCGAGAGGCCATAGATCGTGGCGTAGCCGATGCCAACCCGCCCCTGCCGGGGCACACCCGAGAGGAATCCGACCGCGATCGGGACCTCGTCGCCATCGAGGGCTCGCAGCAGCTCGGCGAGGAGCGCGGTCTTGCGCGAGCGCGAGCTGGTGGCGGCCAGCAGCCCGGAAGTCTCGACGACGGCGGCGAACTGGGTCAGAGGTGCCATGTAACCATGCAGACCGGTCCTCGGCTCAACCAAGGGCTCCCAGCGGCCGATCCTCGGTACGTAGTGCCTGCTAAGTATCGGATTCTGGGCGCCGTGTGGACGGTGCTGGTCGTGGCCTGCGCGCTCGCGCCGAGCGCATCGGCAGTCGTCGTGCACAGCCGAACCGGCCAGTTCCTCGGCGTGGCGCCGCGTCCGGGCGTGGCACCAGCCGCGATCTCCGGCTCGGTGGCCGCTGCCGGGAAGGACGCGGTCACCGCCGCGGGCTCATCGTGGGAGAACCTGAACTACCAGGGCGGTCCGGTGCTGCATTCGAGCACCCCCTATGTGATCTTCTGGGCGCCGAGCTTGGAGACGGTTCCCGCGCCTTGGCAATCGCTGATCGAGCGCTATTTCACCGATGTGGCGGCCGACAGCACCAAGGCCACCAACGTCTATGCGGTGGGCCGGCAGTACACCGACACCGCCGGGTTCGCCGACTACCGGCAGACGTTCAGCTCGGGCAGCCAGGTCGTTCAGGACGTCGATCCCTACCCGGCGCGCGACGCGACCAACTGTGCAAGCAGTGCCTACACCACGTGCCTCACCGACGGCCAGCTCCAATCCGAGATCTCCTCGGTGATCGCCGCCGCTCGGCTTCCGTCCGACGGCCCGAGCTCGGCCAGCGAGCTGCCCGACGCCGCGCCGATCTACTTCGTCGTGCTGCCCAGCGACGTGGACGTGTGCTTCAGCGACGGATCCGGGACCTGCGCCTCGAACGACTTCTGCGCTTACCACTCCTCCTACGCCGACGGGTCGGACAATGTCCTGTACGCAGCGATCCCCACTGTCGCGCTCGACGGCCCGTCGGATGCGAAGGCCTGTCAGTACGACGGCAACCCGATGGTCCAGGAGCCCAACGGCAGCTTCGGCGACGTGGCGCTCAAGTACATCAGCCACGAGGACAACGAGACGATCACCGACCCGCTGGGCAACGCGTGGTGGAGCGACTACACCGGCTACGAGGACGGCGACAACTGCAACGACTACGACACCAACGCGAACGCCTTCGCGCCGACGCTCGGCGGTGACGCGAGCGCGGGCACGCTCTATGACCAGCTGATCGACGGAGACCCGTACTACCTCCAGAGCGAGTGGAGCAACGGCGGCTCGAACTGCGAGATGGCGCCGGCGAGCGGGACGATCACGCCGCGCTTCGGCGTCCCGTCCGGGCCGCGCACCGCGGGCTCGGCCCTGACCTTCGATCCGAGCCGGAGCACGGCGACCTATCCGTTCACGAGCGAGACCTGGAACTTCGGTGACGGCACGGCGACGAGCTTTCACGCCGGCCGCGCGCTGACCACGGTCAGCCATACCTACTCCGCCCCCGGGGACTATCCGGTCACGCTCACGCTGGTCGACAACCGCGGCAACCTCGCTACGGCGAGCGAGGAGATATCGGTCGGCGCCGCGCCCACCGCGGCCCTCACCGCCACGCCCACTCAGCTCGAGGAAGGCAGCGAGCCGGTCAGCTTCGACGGGAGCGCCTCAAGCGACACCGGCGGGTCGATCGTCTCCTATGCGTGGGACTTCGGCGACGGCACGACTGCGCAGGGCGCGACGGCCAGCCACACCTACAGCACGGCCGGTACCTACCTGGCTCGGCTCGCGGTGACCGACAGCCTCGGGGAGATCGACACGGCCACGACGACCGTGACAGTCACCGACGAGCCCCCGGTGGCCGCCTTCGCCGCCGGGGTCGCCACACCGGAGGCCGGCCAATCGGTCTCGTTCGACGGGTCGGCCTCGAGCGACAGCGACGGCTCGATCGGCCTCTACGCCTGGAGGTTCGGCGACGGACACACCGGGACGGGCCAGAAGCCGAGCCACACCTACGCCAGCGCCGGCACCTATCCGGTGACGCTGACGGTGACCGACTCGAGCGGCCAGCGCGCCAGCGTCACCCGGCAGCTGACCGTGCTGGCCGGGCCGGCGGCGCGCTTCACGCCGCCGAGCTCGCGCGTCACCGAAGGAGGCGCGATCGGCTTCGACGCCACCGCCTCGGCCGGCGGTGCAGCCGGCGCGGCGATCGCGAGCTACGCGTGGTCGTTCGGAGACGGCACCAGCGGCACGGGGGCCACCGCGAGCCATACCTACGCATCACCCGGCACCTACACGGTCAAGCTGACCGTGACCGACAGATCCGGGGCCAGCGCCAGCGCGACTCAGCTTCTCACGGTGCTCGACGAGCCGCCGGTCGCCCAGTTCGGCGCGAGTCCGGCCGTGCCGATCCCGGGGCAGCCGGTCGCCTTCGACGCCGGCGCCTCGAGTGATCCCAACGGCGCGATCGTCTCCTATGCCTGGGACTTCGGCGACGGCGCGAGCGCCACCGGACCGGACCCGACCCACGCCTACACCGGCCCGGGCACCTACCAGGTTCAGCTCACCGTGGTCGATCGCGGCGGCCAGCAGGCCACGGTGACCAGGCCGGTGACCGTCTATGCCCAGCCGCAGGCCACCTACAGCTATTCGCCACAGCTGCCGGTGGAGGGCGTGGCCAACACGTTCAGCGCGACCTCGTCGGGATCGGATCCCGGCAACATGATCTCCGCCTACGACTGGAGCTTCGGCGACGGGACCACCGCCGGCGAACCCACCGCCTCCCACACCTACGCGCGGCCGGGCAGCTACCGGGTCACGCTCACGGTGACCGACGGACGCGGGCTGACCTCGAGCGTCAGCGAGCTGGTGACGGTCATCGACGGTCCGCCGGTCGCGGCGATGGCCGTGCTGAGCAGGCCCCCGGCGCGGGGCCACGCCGTCCTGTTCAGCGGCGCGCGCTCTACCGACGACGACCCGATCGTCTCCTACCGGTGGCGTTTCGGCGACGGCGCCGGCAGCGTGGGCAAGAAGATCTCCCACATCTTCGCCCGGGCCGGGATCTACCGCGTGACGCTGACCGTGCGCGACAGTTTCGGCGAGACCGCGAGCGTGACCAGGGCCGTCCGGGTGGTGCGCCCCAGGGCGCGCGACAAGGCGCGCCGCCGCTAGGAGTCGGCCAGCCACGCCAGCCAGCGGCCACGGGACCAGCACCGGCCGATGGCCTCAGCGCGCAGCGCCGAGCGATCGAACAGCGCGATGGCGACGATGCTGTGCCCGAACGCGCGGCGATCACCGAGGGTCGGGATCGCCGGCGCAACGCCGACCCCCTCGGCTGACACCCACGCCACCGGCCGGCCGCCCGCCGCCTGATCGAGGCGGTGCAGGAAGCGGACTCGACCCTCAAGGGGAAAGTGCGACAGGGCCCAGGTCGTGATGACTACGGGCAGGGCGTCCGTTGGCACCCGGTCCAGCGCCTCGCGCAGCAACTCGATGGCGTCTCCTTTCAGCAGCAGTGGTGGGGCCGTCGCAGCCAAGGCAATCTCGGCTTCGAGCCTGGCGATCCGCTCCGGCTGATCCGGCGGCAGACAGGCGCGCAACCATCGCGCGTCATCCGCGTCGGTCACGTCGACCGGATCTCGGTCGACGCCGACGCGGGCAACGACCTCGGGCATGTCCCGCGCCGGGACCGGCCGGCCGCCGACGAGCGAACACGTCAGCTGCACCGGAGATGACGGGTCGCCCAACGACTGTCCGGTGCTGTACGCGATGCCAACGCGATCGACGATGAGATTGAGCGCCGCGGAGGAGCCCACGTCGATCAGCCCAACCGCACCTGCCCCTACCCGCCGCGCCGCCTCGGCAATGGCCGGATACAGCACCGCGGAGCATCCGGTCTCGTTGGCCTTCGGCTGCCGAAGCGTGGCGATCGCCACGACCTGATCGGCCATTCGCAGAAGCGTGTCGATCGCCGCGCCGGCGGCTGCGTCGCCGTCGGTCACGGCATACGCCGCGGCCAGCGCGGGCGCCCGTCCGGCGAGGGCGAGATCGTGCAGCGCCGCGAGGATCATCCTGGGGTGCCGCTTGCGCGCCGGCGCCGCCTCGATGGCGCGGAGCGCCGCCTCGGACTCACTCAGGGCGATGGCGATGCGCCCGTACAGTGGCGATGTCCCGGCGGCGTCGAACTCGCCGAAGCGTCGGTACACGTCAGCGAGTGTGTGGGCAGCTCTCGCCGGGACGACGCTTGCTGCTGTCGGCCCGGGCATCCCGTCGATTCTTGCAGAGCCCGGTGAAGGCGCCGCGGTTACGATCCAGGTGGTGCATCTCGACGCCGGCTCACACCTCGCGTGGACCTGATCGTCGGCGCGACGGGCTATGTCGGCACCCTCCTGAGCGATGCCCTGGTCGCCCAGGGCCGGGCCGTACGGGCGCTCTCGCGCCGACCGCGACACGTAGCGACAGGCGGATCGATCGAGACCTTCCGCGGCGATGTGCTGAACGGCCAGGGTCTGGAAGCGGCCCTCGAGGGGTGCGACGTGGCGTATTACCTGGTGCACTCGATGGAGGCCGGGGCGAGCAGCTTCGAGGCCCGGGATCGTCGCGCGGCGCGCAACTTCGTGGGCGCCTGTCAGCGGACCGGCGTCGATCGTGTGGTGTATCTGGGCGGGATCGAGCCAACCGGCCCGCTTTCGCCCCACATGCGCTCGCGGCTCGAGGTCGAGCAAATCCTCATGGAGAGCCTGCCCGGAGTCACCGGCCTGCGGGCGTCGATCGTCATCGGCGCCGGGAGTCCGTCGTTTCGCCTGATGGTGCGGCTGATCGAGCGGATCCCGGTCCTGCCGCTCCCCCCGTGGCGTCAACGGAGCACTCAGCCGATCGCCGAGCGCGACGTGGTGGAGTGCCTGGTCCGCACGCCTCTGATCGACGCCACCGCTGGATGCTCGATCGATCTGGTCGGCCCCGATGCGCTCACCTACGCCGAGATCCTGGGGGGCATCGCCGGCGAGCTGGGGATCGATCGGCCCGAAGTCGCCCTGCCGATCTTCACCGCGCCGGCGTTCGGCGCGGTGGCGGCGGCGATCGCCGGTGCGGACACCGATCTGGTACGGGCCTTGATGGGGAGCCTCAACGCCGACGTGCTGCCGCGATCAGCCGACGCCGCCCGAGAGATGGCGGAGACCTTTGGCTTCCGGCCGCTCGGGTTCGTTCGGGCGGTTCGTCGCGCGCTGGCGGATTGGGAGCGAGACGAGCCGCTGGCTGCGCGCTGACGTCCGGTCAGGCTGGTGAAGGGGGGACAACTGTCATGGCGCGCCCGGCTGATTGGGTGCGTCGGTGCAGGGGACTGGGCAGGTATGAACGGTCGGGACCTGGCCGCCCAGGCCGGGCGTGCGAACAGTGCGCGAGCGAGCGCTAGACACGGGCGCGAGAGCACGGGCGCATCGCGCTCCAAAGGGCGGAACAGGCCTCCGACCCGAATCGGCCAGGGCGCATCGTGACGAGGCCGAAAGGCATGCCAGCGCCGACAGACTCCACGCGCACGCTGTCGAACTTCAGGCCGATCACGCCCGCGCGCACGAAGGCTGACCTGATTGCCCTTTACGAGCCCGCGCGGGGCATTGAGCGTCGCCGGCGGTGGTGGCTAAACGTCGCCTGCCCGGTCCTGGTCGCCGACGGGCTCGAGCGTGAAGACCTCCATGGCGACGTCCCGGGCGGTGTCGATGCCGCTGATGAACGCGAGCGTCCGGCGACCGAGCGCCTGCTCCACGATCGCGCGGAACTGATCCTCCAGCGCGTACTGGAAGAACAACCGCGCCTCGCGCAGTCGCTGGTGCTCGCCCATCGCCACCAGGTTGCGCTCGGCCACCGTCAGGCTGGACTCCAGCATCACGACCAGCGTGTCCTGGCCTGCGAACTGCGCCCGGGCCTTGGTCGGACCCCGACCGAAGGCGTCCTTGTACAAACGCACCATCGCGTTCGAGATCTCGAGCATCGGACTGCGCTCGCTGACTGCCGTGCCTGCGGCGTGTCCATCATCGTGCACGCTTCCGGACATCTCCTCTTGCATCCTCATCAGTCTCATCCTGCTCGTTGGGTTCGTCCCCTGTGACCCCGGTGCCCAGAGACGGATCTACGCTCCTATTTGCTTTCCGCCGCTCTGCTCTGCCAGTGCACGACCGGCCACATCAGCCTCGAGCGGCGCGATACGAAATGTAGGTGGCCGGACCGAGAAGACAAGCCGTCGGCCCGTCCGAAGGTTACAAAGCAACATCGTCTCGCCAGGTCCGGCGACAGCGCCCGCCGCCGATACCATCGGCCGCGCGGGGCGGTTAGCTCAGCTGGTAGAGCGCCTGCCTTACAAGCAGGAGGTCACTGGTTCGAGCCCAGTACCGCCCATAGGGGATTTGCCTGCAAATGCCCTTCGTTTCCCGACGTAGAGCGGAACCGTCGAGTCTTTCGTTCCGTGCGGGCAACGTTCACGGGCAACGATTGACTCAAACTTCTAGGCTCATTCTTGAAAGGCCAGGATGGCCCTCAACCGTTGAGTCCGTCCGTGGCAACCGCAGGCTAGGCGCCGGGATCGCCCCGGGGCTGGTCCTCGTTGCAGGCTGAGAGCGAGTCGAAGGCTTAGAGCCACGCGCGCGCTAGCTCTCGGTCGAGGTGCTTGAAGCCCTCGCTCGGGTCGAGCACGAAGTCGATGTAGGGAAGTCCGGCGATCGCGAGGGTCGGTGGTACCTCCTTGACGCGAAGGAGGAACACCGGCACTCTCATCTCGTCCGAGAAGAAGTGCTCCTTCATTGCCCAGGTCGAACGTTTCCATTCCGGCGATAGGAGGCTGAGCGTCGCGGCCGCTTGGCTGATCACCTGTTCCAGTTCGATGGCGAATCCGGTGTGGTAGTTGCGGTCGCTCTCGCTGTAATCCCAGTAGGCGTAGCCGCGCCCGCCGAGAAAACGCCTCAGGTCGTCAGCAAAGGCCGAGTCCTCTTCCGCGTAACTGAGGAAGACATATCCCTTAACTTTCTCCGGGGCAGGAGCGACGGGCGTCTCACGCTTGAGCAGGTCCGGAATCCGTCGCACCAGCCGACCGAATGCCTCCTGATAGTCCCCGCGAAAGTCGATCCATGCCCTCTCCTGGAGCGGCGCCGGCACGTTCGCGGCCCCCACGTCATCGATGACGACAGGAACGACCGGCCGGCCTAACCGGAGGAAGTCTCGGAGTTCCGTCTCCGCCCAATGCGCAGCGCTTGAATTCGCACTCGCGACGTATAGCGCGGCGGACGCACCAGCGGCACCTTTGCGGAGCGTCTTCTGCCAATCCTGCCCCGGCCTAATCTGCTCGACATCGCGCCAAGCTGACGTCCCCGTGCGCGCGCAGGTCGTCTGCGAGACGGGACGCCAGCTCCACATCCTGTCGGCGTAGCTGATGAAGACGTAGTTATTGAGCAGGGCGCGCGCCGGCAGCCGAGGCATCCACCGTCTCTCTAACTAACCCGGTCCGGCTCAGATGGCTAAGCAGCCGAAAAAGCCGAAGCCTTGAACCTGCGGGCTCATCGTGACGCTGGGCGCTCCTCTCTCTCTCTCTCTCTCTCTCTCTCTCTCTCTCTCTCTCTCTCGGGCGGAGGCTGGCCGGCACCGCAAATTACCCCGCGCGGACGCCTCTTAGTGTTCGGGGGGCCTCGATGCCGACCCTCTCGACAGCATTTTATCCAGCCACGCGCTGGGACGTGGTAGGCGTGCGCGGATGGCCGTGCAACGGAGAAATTGACCGTACGTGTGAGCACGGCGGTGGGCCACCGGTAATGCTAGTACGGCCCAGTCATCCAAGCGGGCACTAGCCAATCACGTGACCTCTCATGCGGCACGTTGCCCACGAGCAGTTCGCCGTCGTGGGTCACGACCGGCGGTTCGCTCATGACGTCCGCATCTCGAGGGGATCACCCGCACCTGGCTACGCGCCTCGTGGTGATGGGCGGGCTTCCGGTCATGGAGCGGAGCATCTCAAACGCGTATGTCCAGCGATCACCCATTCACAACGACGTGGCACCGAACCGTGTGATCATTGGCATCAACACCGTTCCCTGGGGCACGAGCGCGCGGGCGCCGAGACTGCCTATGGCATATGCCCCCCGTGCGGCTTCTGCCCTCGGAGCCGCCGCCAGCTCCCGATCCAGACAAGAGTTGTGCTGCAAAGCCAGCATAGGCGGCAGCAGTTGCTGAGCCGGTTCCCGTCGGACCCCAAAGGTGAAACAACAGCATCTTGACGCAGGTCGGTCGACGTCGTCGAGCCCGCAGCGCACTGCGCTGCCTGAAATGCCACTGCCGTGAGCCGCAGCCTCAAGGGCGAATGGCGCCATAGATGGATGCGCCTCCAAAGACCATAGCTGCCGCAAAGGCGACGACAAATGGGGCGGTATCCGGCTCGTGCGCGAAGTGCAGTGCGCCCGCGATGACCAGCGATACAACGCAAATGGCTACCGCCATCCAGATCATGGCGCGGAGAGTTTGCGAGATGTGAACCCACGGCACGGAAAGCATAGCCAGCGTGTAACCAGCTGATGCTAAGCCACCAACGGTCATACCCGCTGCCACCCTTCCGTCGATCACCCCAATCAATACGGAGCCCACGACCAGTATGAGGGCCATCGAGATGATTGACGCTCGCGGAGGAGTGCCTTGTCGCTCGTCGTTCGTGTGATCTGGGGGCGGGCTCAAACGCAAATGGTAAGTGGGCAGCAATCGACAGTTTGACGCACGGACAGCGGTTCTGATCTCAGCGGGTTGCTTCTCTATAAGTTGCGTAGGCCCCGACGAGGCCCGCGCTGGCGACCTCCCCACCAGCAACTACACACCACGGGGTCGCGGACCCACCGGAGAGCGTTTCACAACCCGTGCCAATGGCTACCCCAAGGCCGATCGTTCCGACGCTTTGAACCGTCCTGGGGTGGTTGGAGACTCCTGGCCTTGGAAAATCAAGGACGGAGTTCATGCCAACAGAGCACACAGCTGGGAAACCGACGACTCGTCGTTATTCGAGCGAGGAGAAGGCGTCCGCCGTGCGGATGGTCCGCGCGTTGCAGGCCGAGACGGGGATGACGCATGGGGCGGTCCGCCGGGTCGCTGAGCAGCTCGGATACGGGGTTGAGTCGGTCCGCTCGTGGGTCAAGCAGGCCGAGGTCGACGCCGGTGTCCGACCGGGGGTGAGCACGGGCGAGTCTGAACGGATGAAGGATCTCGAGCAGGAGGTGCGTGAGCTGCGCCGCGCGAACGAGATCCTCAGGAGGGCGGCGACTTTCTTCGGGGCGGAGCTCGACCGCCAACAGCGCAGATAGTCGCGTTCATCGAGGCGAACAAGGACGACGTGGTGGACGGCCGCAGACTCGGAGTCGAGCCCATTTGCGAGGTGTTGCAGGTGGCTCCGAGCACGTACTACGCGGCCAAGGACCGGGCGCCGTCCGCGCGTGCCCAGCGCGACCAAGAGCTCGTTCCGCGGCTGGTGGAGATCTGGAAGGCCAACTACGAGGTCTACGGGTCGCGGAAGCTCTGGAAGGCCGCCAGGCGCGCCGGGATCGACATCGGTCGTGACCAGACTCGCCGGCTGATGGCCAAGGCCGGCATCCAGGGCGCCAGCCGGACCAAGCGGGTCAGAACGACGCGCCGGGACGGCAGCGCCGGCCGCCATCCGGATCTGGTCAAGCGCCAGTTCCGGGCTGATCGTCCGAACCAGCTCTGGGTGACGGATCTAACGTTCGTGGCGACCTGGGCCGGGGTCGCGTACGTGTGCTTCATCGTCGATGCGTTCTCGCGGATGATCGTCGGCTGGCGTCTCGCGGGCCACATGCGCACCCCAATGGTGCTCGACGCGATCGAGATGGCCCGTTGGAACCGCGGGCTGCGTCACGACGGCCTGCGCTGCCACAGCGATGCCGGTCGCAGTTCACGTCCATCCGCTACGGCGAGCGGCTGGCTGAGATCGGCGCCGTCCCGTCGATCGGATCGGTCGGCGACTCGTTCGACAACGCGCTGGCTGAGACCATCAACGGCTACTACAAAGCCGAGCTGATCCGCGGTCCCGCTCGAAGAGGGCCGTGGAAGACGATCGAGGAGGTCGAACTCGCCACGCTCGGCTGGGTGCATTGGCACAACACCCAGCGGCTGCATGGCTACCTCGCAGACATGCCACCCGCCGAGTTCGAGGGGAGGTTCTACGCTACCCGCCAGGACGACCAGGTCCTGGCTCGCTGACAAACGCCAGAGCCTCCATCAGACCCAGCACGATTCACCGCGATCTTGCCGCTCGCCTAGTCACAGCTACCGCTCAGCTCCAGGTTCTGCCCGTCCCTCCAGAGATTCGCGACGCAGTCAAAGGGGCGGCCGGCTACGCAGAACGATTAGGCGAAGACCGAATGCCGGAGCTCAAGGCTGCGTGGCCGGAGATCCATTCGCGCCTCATGGCTGCAGCAAAGGCACTTGATGGCTGACGAAGCTGGCTGCAGCTCGCGGTTGACGCGCCGAATAACGGAACATGCTTTGGGTGCCGCGCGGCGGCGCGACTCACGGATGACGGCGGCGCTCGCTTCCGTGTAAACGCAGCGAACCCTTGTGGGCAATGATCGTGTAAGCGGACCGCGCGGCGACGAGCGCTCAAACTGCGTTTGCAAGGAAGCAGCAAGGTAGGGACGGCCGTTGCTGGCTGTCGCGCGTGGGGGGGTGATCGAGACGGTCCGTTCCTATCCCAGCCTCCTCTGGTTGCCGGTGGGGGAACGGCGTAACGGCGGGCGAGCGGCCCGTCAAGGTCGGCCCCGGTTCTTCGAACGGGCGTGAAGGTCAATCTCTGGGGGCCTCTCTTGACTGGCCGCTCGCCCGCCGCTGATGGTCACCTGGGTCCCGCTGGCGCGGGACCGCGCTCAATCGACCGCCACCTGACATCCGGAGGATCAATGGACCGCACGTACACCCTGAAGCTCCACCGCGACGAGCGCGTGGACGCCCTGTTCGAGGCGCAGCTGTACCGCATGACCGACGACGTAGTGCAGCTGGTCGCCGAGATTGATCGCTCCCACAGCGCCCTCGGGATCGGCGATGTGTTCGCGGCGTTCATCGACCAAATGATCATCCACCAGGACGAGCATGGCGAGCTGCCCTGAGGAGCAGCGCGACGTAGGATGTTCGCCCCGGACCGGCGCTAAGGGCATCGCTGCGCTGGCCCACACCGGCCCCCTGAGCCGGTGTCCGGGAATGGCGACGTCGAGCGTCCGGCCGAGTTGGGCTCACTCACGCACCGATCGCATCGGCTCCGAGAGGGGATTCCAGTAGCGGTGCGACCCGCTTCGCCACGCTGGTCAGGGCTCCCAGCCAGGGGCTTGGTGTCGTTCGATTTGTTCGAGCCCGCGTTGAGGCGCAGGGAGGTTACGGGCCGTTTTGGGGGCCACATTCGGGAGGATTGCTCCTTATCATCGTCGAAGTCGTCGCTGGTCGTGATCTCGGCGACGGGTTCCCGCTTCGACGGACGCGGTTGCGCTGACGGGGCGGGGACGAGCTCGTGTCGGGCCCGGTTGAGGCCGGGCTCAACTGCCGGCTCGAGTGTCGCGACGACTGCGGTTTCGCGGGCGAGCGGGTCTGGATTGACGTAGCTCTGGCTCAGTGCGGCTGATCCGATCCGCGATGTCTTGAAGTCGGTCGGCACCGGCCGGTCGGTCGGGAGCATCGGCGGCGTAGATGTGGGTTTCGTCCCGGGCGCGGGTGAGGGCGACGTAGGTGCCTTCGCGGGTGACGCTCCCGGCGAGGATCAGGTGACGGTGTCCGTGGTGCGTCCCTGGGCCGGCAAGGGATGCTGCACGTAGGCGAGGCGGAGATCGGCCTGGGCGATGTCGCGCTCCTCGAGGCGCAGTTCGGTGCCGTCGGCGACCCGGAGATCCGCGGCCCGCGATCCCGGGTCGATGCCGGCGATCGTGCCGCTTGTGCCGTTGCGCAACTGCCCTTGCTCATGGTGGATCGTGCGGCGAACCTGGACGTGGTCGCCCGCGTTCAGCTCATAAGGGCGGCCGGTTACGGGGATGTGCTCGTCGCCGAGCTGGGTCGTGTCCGGCGTGAGCTGCACCCGCCCGCCGGTGATCGCCGCGTAAAGCCCGGCCGTGGAATAAGCCGTGCAGCAGACCCCGTCGTGGGTGAGTTCGTTGGCGAGCCGTTCGGCGGCGAGCGCGGCGGTGCTCGTGATGAGAATCTCTCGACCGGAGGCCTGGTGGGCGCGATCTAGTGATTTCCTGCTTGTGGTTGAAGGCATGAACGTCTCTTTTCGTTCAGCCCTAGCTAGATAGTTCCTAGGACACTCCCAGGCGCTCCTGTGGGCTCTACTTTGCTGCGATATGGGGCGAGTTGGTGCGGCGTGGGATGGGTGCGGCGGCGCCGGCTTATCGTCCATTTGTCCATTCGGATGATTGGGCCTTGACGGTCGCGAATTGTTGTGTGTACTGTTCCGGCCGGATCGCGGCGGGGGGACCTGGGGCCGCGTTTTTCCTAAAGTGGAGAACTACTGTGCGTCGTCCTGGTTAGCTGCTGGTCTGAGGGCTTACGGGTCGGTTGTGGAGGCTCGTCGTTTCTTGTCGGGGCATGTGGTTGCTCGCCGGCAGCTGTGGTGAGGCCTGGGTTTTGCTATTTGCTCAGTGACTCGCTGCAACTGGATGGCCGCCGCGATGCGCTTCGGGCGGGACGTCGGGCACTCGATTGAATAAAGGGGTTCGACTCGGTGAGGCGTGATGGACGCAGTGCTGGGAGGTCGGTGCGCGTGGGGTTCGGTCGCAGGCTGAAGTTGTTGAGGGCGATTGTTTGCCGTGGTCACGTGGTGTCCGACCGCGGGTTCCAGCGAACGGTGACGGTCGTACTGGCGCTGCTCGCTGGGATGTTCGTGTCGTCGGCGGCGATTGTGACGGCTGCTTCGGGCAATCCGGCCGTGTCGTCCGGGAGCGTTGTCGATAACGAGTCGCAGTTGCTCAGCCAGGCTCAATCGAAGCTCGATGCGTGGCGAGCGTGGTTGGGGTCGGCTCAGGCGATCGCGGCGCGGGTGAAGTCGAAGACCGCGTACGAGCAGGAGTCGAATGCGCAGGCGGAAACCACGGCCCGTGGCGCTTTTCCAGATCAGGTCGGTGCGCCCGGGCTACGCACGCTCACCAAGTCGGGTGAGACGATTCTGCGGAAGGTAGGCGCGAATGGGGCGATCGTCGGGGAGTCCGCGGGTAAGCGAGGATTCGTTGAGAGCACTTTCCCGGTTGACGGACAAACGCCGGATGGCCGCGCTGCGCCGCTGGATCTCAGCCTGGTCAATCAAAACGGGGCGTTCGTCCCGTCAAGCGCGCTTGTTCCGGTGTCGATCCCAGGTGGTTCCGGAGGCTCGGTGAGTTTCGGTGACGCCAACTTCGGTGTGAAGTTCGGTGCGTGGCCGGGCTCCGCGGGTCAGCAGGCGGGCGGATCGGTGTTCTATCCGAATATCGCGGGGCAGGCGAGTGACACGGATGCGGTGGTGCGGGCGGTGGCGGGCGGAGCGGAGATCTCGTATGTGCTCAGATCGGAGGCTAGCCCGGAGTCGCAGACTTTGTCGTTTGATTTTCCGGCTGGTTGGCGGCTGAATGATCCGGGCGATGGCTCGGGCATGGTGCAGGTGCTTGACAATTCGGGCAAGGCAGTGGCGACGGCTTCCTCCGGCGGCGTCCGATGCGCAGGGCCAGACCGTCCCAACGAGCTATCAGATCGCTAGTGCGACGCAGCTTGTTGTCAACGTCGCGGCTCAGGGCGGGGATTATGCGTATCCGATTCTGGTCGACCCGACCGTGTATCTCGATCCGGCTGAGGCCGACTATCCCAACGAGGACACCTACCTGTACTGGCCTCAGTACACCAATGATCCTGGGGGCTTTGTTCCGTACGGCTCGTTTCCCTGGTCGGGGTTGGAGATGCACGCCAACACGTACTATTCGGGTGGTGCGTGGGCGGCGTTCATCTTCACCGCTCCGCCTGGCTCCTACATCTACGCCTTGACTGAGCAAGATGTCGGGCATCATGCCGATGAGAGCCTGGAATTTGGAGGCATCGCACAACACTCGGGCTCTGCGTGGGAGCCGGGCGTTTGGCAAGACGCCAACGGAAACTCGGGCAGCGGCGCGGACTACTTTGCCGGCAACGCGCTCAGCTACGACACCTTCGTCTATTGCGTCGAATCAGACTGCAGCCCGAACTCCGGTATCGACACGGGCAACGAGGCTCAATTCGGCCTCGAGCAATGGTACTCGGGCACGCAGTCGGCTAATCCGGCAAACCAGGGCGATGATGACTCCTCGGTTTATCTGTCCGACGACGTTACCCCGTCGGTGCAAGTGCTTAGCCATTCGGGCTACACCCCTGGTCAGTGGGTCCAGAACGTGAGCGATACGGTGACGGCGAAAGCCACGGTGTCTGCGGGTCTCGGCGTTGAGGACATGTACCTCGACGAAGTGCCGCCTGACGAGCAGGACTCCCCAAGCAGCTGTGGCAGCGGCTTGCCGCCGTGCCCGTTCGATCCGACCGCGTCCTTCACCTACGACACCGGTGACATGACGGAGGGCGACCATACTGTTTGGATTCGAGCGACGACCGCGGGCGATGGCGCGTCGGACCCGAATGCGGCGGCTGCGCGGTGGCAGGTCAAGATCGATCGTACTGCGCCGACGATCAGCCTCTCGGGCGCGTTGGCCAGCGCGCCTAGCGGCAATATCACCGATCAGCCCTATCAGCTGAACGTCTCGGCGAACGACGCGACGAGCGCGAACGAGAAGCTCAGGGGTCGGCTCGGTGCAGATCGAGGTTGATGGCCAGGACGTGTCGGGGTTCGCGCCGGCGCCGTGCTCGCCGGGGCCGTGCTCGACGAGCGGCACGTGGACGATGAACGGCGCGGACTGGGCTGAGGGGCAGCATCAGGTCACGGTCATCGCGACCGACCATGCCTCGAACGTGAGCACCAAGACGCTTACCGTCACGGTGCACCACGCCGACAGCCAGCCGGTCGGGCCTGGCACGGTGAACCTCCAGACCGGGGAGTTTGACCTCAGCAGCACCGACGTGTCCCTTCCGGGATTCTCCGGTGATCTGGACGTGACGCGCAGCTACGCTAGCCAGCATCTGTCCGCGGGCACGACCGGGCCGCTCGGCCCCGGTTGGTCGCTTGCTCTGCCTCAGGGCTCCCAGGTCGGGAGCTTCCAGTCGCTGAGCGTCTCTCCCGGCGGCGGAGCCGTCCTCACCGACGCTGGTGGCAACCAGAGCATCTGGGCATCCGCGGGCAACAACTCGTTCAACCCGCCCGCGGGGTATGAGGGTTTCCAGCTGACTGGGTCGGGCGGGGTTGGGACAGCGCAAGAGTACGGCGGCCCGAGCAGCGGCGCCGGGCTCGTCGACCCTATTGTGGGGCCCGACGGCGCGCTTTGGTTTACTGAGTGGAGCGCTGACCAGATAGGCCGTATGGACCCCTCAACCCACGCGGTCACGGAGTACAAGATCCCGACCGCGAGCGCCGAGCCCTACGGGATCGTAGTAGGGCCCGATCGCGCGATCTGGTTCACCGAGTACGGCACGAACAAGATCGGGCGCCTGGATCCGAGTAAGGCATCGCCCGGCACGTCGAACGGGATCACGGAATACACGGTTCCCACCGCCAATAGCGGGCCGGTCGACATCGCCTCGGGCCCGGATCGCGCGATCTGGTTCACCGAACTGTCGGGCGGCAAGATAAGACGCCTCGATCCGTCGACCGGAGCGATCACCGAGACCGCAGTGCAGGGCTCGGCACCCCGGGCGCTGGTGGTAGGGCCGGATGGCGCCTTGTGGTTCGGCGATGACGGCAATAACGAGATCGGCACGATCACGACCGGCTCGACGCCCTCGGTGCACGAATACCCGATTCCGACCCCGGGGGCCACCCCCACGGGCATAGCTGTTGGCTCGGACGGCGCGTTGTGGTTTACCGAGTACAGCACGGGCAAGATTGGACGAATCACGACTGACGGTACGGTCACGGAGTACACGATCCCGACGGCCAACAGCGAGCCTCTCGACGTCGCAGCGGGAGCGGACGGCAAGATTTGGTTCACCGAGTCAGGTGCCGGGAACGTCGCGAGCATGAACCTTTCGGCGGTCTCACCCGGAACGTCAAACGGGATAGCCGAGTACGGGCTGCCTACGAGCGATGCTAGCCCACATGGGCTGATTAGCGGCTCAGAAGGGAGCATCTGGGTCGCGGAGTGGAACACCTCAAAGCTAGCCAGTGTGAGCCTCGGGACTTACAAGCTCACCGACACCGACGGATACACGCGCACCTTCGCCCCCACCTCCACGGGACAGTACGCGCCCACGCAGGACACCGCTCCGACCGCCGGATCGCCCACTGTCACGTCCTCCTCGAGCTACACCACCGTGCCCGGCAGCGATGGAACGTCCACCTTGGTCGCCGAGCCGCAGGAAACTATTTCTGCTGCCCCTGGGGTGACGTGCACGGGATCGGGCGCCCTGACCACGCGAGGCTGTCGGACGCTCACCTACACCTACGCGGCGAGCACCACAGCCACCGGCAACACGCCCGGGGACTACACCGGGCGCCTCTCGCAGATCTACTACACCGCCTGGGACCCGTCGACCAGCGCGATGCAGAAGATCCAGGTCGCCCAATACCGGTACGACAACCAGGGCCGCCTCGTGGCCGAATGGGACCCCCGCATCTCCCCGGCACTCGAGACGACCTACAGCTACGACGCCGCCGGGCACGTCACCGGACTGACACCCCCTGGTCTCGCGGCGTGGACGTTCAACTACGGCACCATCCCGGGGGACTCCAGTCCCGGCCGCCTCCTCTCCGTCTCGCGTCCGGACCCCACGAACGGAACCGCGACCACCACCGTCGCCTACAACGTTCCCCTCAGCGGGTCCGGCGCGCCCTACGCGATGGGCAGCTCGGACGTGAGCGCGTGGGCCCAGACCGACGAGCCAGCGAACGCCACCGCGATCTTCCCGCCCGACGAAGTGCCCGGCAGCACCCCGCCATCCGATTACAACCGCGCCACGATCTACTACTTCGACGCCCAGGGCAACACCGTCAACACGGCCGCGCCGGGCGGAAGGATCTCGACCACCGAGTACGACTCGCACTTCAACGTCATCCGCACGCTGACCCCGGCCAACCGCGCCGAAGCGCTCGCCGCCGGGCTCAACTCTGCCAACGAAGCCAAGCTGATCGACACCGAGGACACCTACGCCACGAACGGCATCGACCTGACCGACGAGCTAGGGCCGCAACACTCCGTACAGCTGGCAAACGGCACCGTGCTACAGGCTCGCGAGGACACCCAGTACACCTACGGCGATACAAGCGCGACCGCCGCGCACAAGCCAACCCAAGTGACCGAAGGCGCGCAGGTCGCCGGCCAGAGCGGCGATCAGGACGTTCGCACCACCACGACTACACACGACGACGCCCTAGGTGAGCCTCTGACGGTCACCACCGACGCCGGCGGGCTGAACCTGGCCCACACGACCGTCTACGACGACTCCACCGGAAACCCCGTCGAAACGATCCAACCCGGCAACCCGACCGGCGGTGACGCTCACGAAACCGACACCGTCTACTACTCCAACGCCCCCAACGGCGGCTACCCGACGTGCGGAGGGCATCCCGAATGGGCGAATCTCCCATGCGAGACGCTCCCGGCGGCACAGCCTGGCACCGCCGGGCTGCCCGATCTGCCCACCACCACCTACACCTACAACATCTGGGGGCAGTCGACCACGACCACAGACACCTCCGGCGGGCAAACCCGCACCACCACCGACAGCTACGACAGCGCCGGACGCCTCAGCAGCACCGCCATCAGCGCCACCTCAGGCGACCCGGTCCCGACCGTCAGCTACAGCTATGACCCCAACACAGGACTTCAGATCGAGCAAAGCACAAGCGACGGGCGCAACATCAAGACCGCTTACGACAGCCTCGGACGGATGACCTCTTACCAAGACGCCGACGACAACACCTCGAGCTACACGTACGACATCGACGGGCGCGTCACGAGTGTCAACGACGGAAAGGGCACACAAACCTACAGCTACGACGTCACCACCGGCGATCTCACTACCCTGACGGACTCTGCCGCCGGCGCCTTCACCGCCGGCTACAACGCCGACGGCGCCATGACCTCCGAGACATACCCCAACGGCATGACAGCCGGCTACAGCTTCGACGAAACCGGCGCACCGACAGCCCTCACCTACGTGCAGAACTCAGCGAATTGCTCGAGTAACTGCACCTGGTTCACCGATACCGTCCGCTCCTCCATCCACGGCCAATGGCTGCACGAGCAAGACACGCTCGGCGTCCGCGACTACGCCTACGATGGAGCCGGCCGCCTAACCCAGGCACAGGACACGCCGTCAGACCAAGGCTGCACCACCCGTCAATACGCATACGACCCTGACAGCAACCGCCTCAGTCTCACAACCATCCAAGCCGGCTCAGGCGGGAGCTGCTCCACCACCGGCGGAACCCTGGTCAGCCACAGCTACGACGCCGCAGACCGCCTGACCGACCAGAGCGTGAGCTACGACGCCTGGGGCGACACGCTCACCCTGCCAGCAGCCGATGCTGGCGGCTACGCGCTCACCAGCACCTACTACGCCACCGGCGCGCTCCACACGCAAGCCCAAAGCGGCGAGACGATCAGCTATAGCCTCGACCCGGCAAGCCGAGTCCGCGAGCGAGTCGGCACAGGAAACACCTCAAGCGACGAGATCGACCACTACTCAGACTCGGCCGATAGCCCAAGCTGGACCAGCACGGCCAGCGATTGGACCCGCAACATCGAAGGCATCGACGGCAACCTCGCCGCCACCCAGAGCGGCGGAGGCAGCATCACTCTCCAGGTCGTCGATCTTCACGGCGACGTCATCGGGACCGTAGCCGACACAACCACCGCCACGCCAAGCATGTCCCAGGACACCGACGAGTTCGGCGTCCCTGCATCGACCGCCACGGTCAAGCGTTACGACTGGCTGGGAGGGAAGCGCCTGACCACCGCACTGCCCACAGGCGTGCTGGACATGGGTGATCGCGAATACATCCCCGAGCTCGGGCGCTTCGACCAGGTTGACCCGATTGCAGGGGGTTCGGCTAACGCATATGACTATGCGTATCAAGATCCGATCAACGCGACGGACCTCAACGGAGATGCACCAGAGCCACTTTTCGTGACATGTGGCCTGAGTTTTAGCCACAGCTACGATCAGAGTGATTCTACGTATCACTACAGTGCACGGCTAAGCTGCAACGCGGACGTTACTGTCAACTTCCGGGCGTGGCTCGACCCATACCCCAGCCTGGCATATCCCCTCACCGCCGGGTCGGAGTGCCGCGGATATACAGAGGACTGCACAAGCAAGGGTACGTACACGAGCGCGAAACGTGGCCTCGCTATCTACTTTGCCGGGACCGTCACTTTCCACGGCGATCCAACGAAGCACATATTCGGCATCACGGACGATCCACGGACGGTGAAAAGTGGTCAGCGCTGCCAGCTAATTCATGGGACAACGGTTCACTGCCGGGTGCGGAGCATCGCGTTTGACTAGCGCATGATCTAGGTGGAGATCCTGCGGACTGGTCCGAGCGATGGGCAAACCATGCGCCTCGTGCATCCGCGAGCGCAGTGCGAGAAATGCACTGATCCCGAGGAGCAGCAGAAACGGGCGGTCACCGGCAGCAAGAGCAAGCTGAGCGTCATAGGCACAGTGCCGAGCGCCAAGCACGCGGAGAGCGACCACCGAGGTGGCCCTGGACCACGCCACCCATGGCAGCGATGCGCCCACAATGCCTCCGCAAAGCTAAGGCGAGAGGTCGCGGCAAGTCGCGCGCGGTGGGCGCGACGTACAATTGGACTCACGGAGTGATGGACAGGTTCTCACCGGATGCTCGACGGGTCCTTGACTCTGCTGGGATACGTGCTCGGCTGCTGGAGCACTCGTGGATCGGAGCGGAGCACCTTCTGCTGGGCCTGCTCTCCGAGGATTGCGGCATCGCACGAGGCGTGCTTAGCCGCGCCGGCGTCGTCGAGTCCGCTGTCGAGATGCAGGTAGTGCGTGCTGTGGGGCGAGGCGCCCTGGCAACCCCGAACGAGGCGCTCCTCAACGGAGAAGCGAAAGAGGTGCTAACTACCGCTCTCTACGCCGCAAAAGTCCTCGGGCAGGACCACATCGAGCCAGAGCACCTCCTTGTTGCGGTCACGACACGGGTCGACGGCACCGCCAGCCGGATTCTCATGAACCTCGGCGTGAGCCCAGTGAACATTCGGGCCGAGGCGATTCAGGTAGTCATAGCCCGCGACCTGCGACCTTTTGCGGTAGACCGGCTGTTCGTCGGAAAATCCGGCTCGGTTACTTTCACCGAGAGTGTCGGGCGATTGATAAACGCAGCGGAGCGACTGGCGGGAAGGGCCGGGCGCGCACGCGTTTGTGTGCCAGATGTCCTCTTGGCTGCGGTAGAGGATCCAACGGGGAGGGCGTGCCTTTCCGAATGCGGCGTCAGTGCGCAAGCTTTCAAGGAAGCAGTTCAGAACGTGTACCGTGATGAAGATTGACCGGGCACCCAGCGCGGAGGTCGTGCCTGACGGAGCGAGCGAAGACGCGGGCGAGTATCTGCGGTATCCTGTTGCCGTGAAAATGCTTCTACGCCGAAGAGCTGTGATGCTTTTTGCGCTAGGGGCGTTTGCGGTTGCTGCGGCGATTCCCGCGATCGTGACAGCGCATGGAGCGCAGCAGCCTTCCCCTGCGCGAGGCTGCATGGGGATACCGAGGACCGCTCCGCATTTGACGTACGCGATTATCTTCGGCGCTCGGCTCTCGGTAACGCGGGCCTGCCAGGCGCTAGGTCCCCCCGACCGTATTGTCTCGATGGATAGACGCATTTCCTGGCAATACGGACCGAGCTTCCTCGTCTTCGGACGCGACGGTGTCGGCCGGTTCAGGCAGTGATACGGTCGGCCAGGGGACCCGCGCAGCCGTTGTCCAGCTACTTACTGAGGAAAGCACGCGACGTATTGAGTTAGCGGGTCGGCCGGTGTCAGCTGGCGAGGTATTCGCCTTCGCCGATCAGGAGGACGATGCGCATGAGTAGCGGTCGCGGTCCGGCGTGGGTGCCTTCGCCGCGCATTGTGCCGCGGTCGTCGAGGGTGCCGGTGACGGCGATGAACGCGCGGGCGGTGGTATCGAGGATGACCGTCTCGGTGTCGCCTTCGAGTTCGAAGCAGACGATCCGGTAGCGGAGCTCGGGAGCCTCGGGCATCGCTTCAGGCGGCCCGGCTGCTCGGCGAGGCGCGGGCGGGGAGGGCGAGCAGCTTGTCGGCGGTCGGCTGGCGTGCCTGCTGGGCTGTGATCATCAAATCGATCGGGTCGACGTTCTGTTGGCTCGCGGTTCGGATCACGCTCATCGTTACCTGCCGAGTGTGCGCGCCTTGCCAGCTGCTGTTCCCGCCCCAGCTGTTGCGGTTCACGATCGGCTGGCTGTGGCGCGCCGGTGAGTGAGCGGGACGGTCCCGGAGGTAGCCCAGTCTTCTGGCTGTGCGGTTATAAGGCGTAGCGGAGGGCGAGCGTCCTGTAAAGGCCGGCCCGGTTGTTCGAGCGGGGGTTGCGGGTCGATGGCTGGGCCGACCTTGACAGGCCGCCCGCCCTCCGCTGCTGGTCACCTGTGTCCCGCTGGCGCGGGACTGCGCTCAATCGATCGCCACCTGAGACCCGGAGGACCAATGGACCGCACATACACCTTGAAGCTTCACCGCGACGAGCGGGTGGGCGCGCTATTCGAAGCACAGCTGTATCGCATCACCGGCGAGGCAGTGGAGCTGGTCGGCGAGGTTGATCGCTGCGATAGCGCCCTCGGCATAGGCGACGTGTTCGAGTTCTTCACCGACCAACTGATCGTCCACCAGGACGAACATGGCGAGTTGCCGTGAGTAGTAGCCGCGACAAGTCAGACCCCCCGGACCCGGCCGGGAACGCGCGGCCGTTCTGGGCTCGCTCTCCCCCGCCGGAGCCGGATGTCACAGACTGGCGAGGTCGAGCGTCGGCTTAGGATTGGGCTCACTCTGGCTGAAGCGCGCTTCTGTCGAGCGGGGGAGCTCGGCAGCGGCGTCGCCGGCGTGGGCGGGCTGGTCAGGACCCCCAGCCGGGGGACCGGTCTCGGTCGAGTTCTTCGATGCCGCGTTGGGGCGCAGCGGGGTCCCGGGCGGCTCGTCTCGGCCACAGTCGGGAGGATTGGCCGTCATCTTCAGCACCGTTGTTCGCATGCGCGTCGGCGTCGTCGCGCGCCATCATCTCCGTTACTGGCTCAGGCTCCGGCGGTCGCGGTTGGGCTTCCGGGGCGGCGTCGAACCGTTGGTCGTCCCGCTCGAGCACGCGCTCACCCTCTGTCAACTGTTGTGTGGCGAGGATCGTCGTTTCGTGGGCGAGCGGGGTCTGGATCGACGGGAGCTCTGGCTCGGTGCGGCTGACCCGATCCGCGAGATCCTGCAGGCGATCGGCGTCGGCCGAGCGGTCCGGAGCGTCGGCGGCGTAGATGTGGGTTTCGTCCCGGGCGCGGGTGAGCGCGACGTAGCTGCCCTCTCGAGTCGCTGCCCGGGCGATGATCAGGTGAGCGGTGTCGGTGGTGTGCCCTTGGGCGGGGAACGGGTGCTGGACGTAGGCGAGCCGCAGATCGGCCTGCGCGATCTCGTGCTCCTGGACGTGTAGTTCGGTGCCGTCGGCGAGGCGGAGATCGAGGCTGTCCGATCCAGGGTCGACACGGGCGACCGTTGCGATGGTGCCGTTGCGCAGCTGCCGTTGCTCTTGGTGGATGGTGCGGCGGATTTGCACGTGGTCGCCTGGGTGTAGCGGGTAGGGGCGGCCGGGCACCGGGATGCTGTCCTTGCCGAGTTGGCCGTGTTGGCGGCGGATGGCTTGGGCGCGGGCGTTGAGCTCGTCGAGGTGCTCGTTTGAGGTCTGGGCGATCACGATCGTGGTTCGGCCGCTGGTGCGGTCGTGGTGGGCGGCGTCGAGCGCCTGGTCCTCGGCGCGCTGCTGGTCGCCTTCGATGTGGACGCGGTCGCGGGCGGCGTAGCCGCGGATCGCCAGCTCCGCCCGTCCCTGGCGGAAGCTCGCTTGGTCGCGCCGGTCGGCCGGGTCACGCGCACGCTGGTTACGCGTGAGCTCGACGTGCGCGCTGGCTTCGCAGGCGCTGTGCTCGATTTTGGTCCAGAGGCCGCCGGCGCCGACGGGCTGGTTCTGCCGGGGGTCGCCCACCGCAATGAGGCGGGCGCCCGAGACCTCGACCGCGCGGAGCAACCGGATTTGCTCGCGGGTGGACGCGAGCGCGGCCTCGTCATGGATCACCGTCGTATCCGGTGTGAGCCGCACCCGCCCGCCGGCGATCGCCGCGTGCAGCCCCGCGGTCGAGAATGCCCGGCAGATGAGGCCGTGGTCGGTGAGTTCGTTGGCGAGTCGTTCGGCGGCGAGCGCGGCGGTGCTAGCGACCAGAATCTCCCGGCCGCATGCTTGATGGGCGCGCGCAATTCCCGTCAGCGTGGTGCTCTTGCCCGTGCCGGCCTGTCCTTCGATCACCACCAGCCGGTGCTCGCCGCACGCCAGCTCGATCGCCGCGCGCTGCTCCTCAGACAGGTGCCCTCCGGTTTTCGCGAGTTCGCGGTCGAGCCGGTCCGCTTCGTGGACGGCCAAGCCGGCGGGGAGCGGCTCGATCTTGTTCGCCGTGAGTCGTTCGGTGATCTGTATGACGGTGCTCTCCCGGCCCCGGTGCTCTCGGGTCGTGCCCGTTCCGTCGGCGAGCACGAGAATGTCCCGGCTGGCTCGCAGCACGCGGAGCTGCTCGAGCGCGGCCTGGATCGGCGCGCCGGCCGAGGATTCCAGCGCAATCGCGCGCGCAACCCGCGCTGGAAAGGTCGCATCGAACTCGGTCAACGCGTCCAACACCTCCCCGGGGTCCGCCGGCGCGAGCTCTGGGTGGGGCTGGTGGCGGAGCACCTCGACCCGCTCGCGGCTCAGACTAAACCCGAGCGCGGTCCGCCGCCACGCCGCATCGAGATCGCCGACCGTGACCGGTCCCTTCGCGCTGCGGGTCGCGGTGCCCATCATTCGCTCTTCCTTGGGGGAGAGCTGACCGTTTCGCTGGAGCACCTCGAGCTGCTCGGCGGCCTCGCTGGCGGCCGCGCCGCCCTCCGCGATCATCGCCTCAAGCGCCCCGTACCGTTCGGATATCCGCTCGCGGATCGCGGCCTGCACCTGACGATGTCGGCTTGACCAGCGATCCAGCAAGGCTCGCGGCACACCGTCGAGCTCGAAGTAGCGCCCGCCGCGCCCCACCCCGCGGCGAACCTGGAATCCCAGCGCGGTGAGCTCCCGGGCCAGCTCGGTGCGATAGGCCGCGCCGAGCTCCCGCTGGTGCACCAGCCACGAGCGCGAATCGATCGCCACCAGCTCACCGTCCCGGCGGACCGCCGCGTGTAACAGGACATGCGAGTGAAGCTGCGGATCGGGCGCCTGACCGTCTACCGCCCGCGCGGTCGTGTGCCGCCAACTCGTAGCCACCAAACCGCCGGCCTTCTCATGCACCACCGTGTCCTGGCTGACCCTGCGACGCAGCATCGGCACCTGCCGCGTCGCATAAGACAGCGCTCGGTCGATCGCGGCCTCGTGCGCCTGCTCGATCCGCTCCCGCAGAACCGGGTCCGCGATCGCCCACACCGCGCTGACCGACTTCGGCGCCGAGAACGTCGCATCCACCGCCGCGACCGCCTCGCCCGTAGAGCCCGCCCGGCGCAATGCCTCCCTGGTGTCCGGCCGGCGGACGTCCATCAACGTCAGCAGCTGCTCGCCTGTCACCGGCTGAGATGGGTTGAGCCCGAACCGCTCAGCCCCGGCTGCCCATCTCCCGGGTGCCTCCGTTCGTTCCCCGTCCTTCAG